>NZ_JBGMUV010000002.1:0-224397 GCF_041806315.1 Methylobacterium sp. OAE515 | reverse complement strand
TTCGCCGCTGCACGGGCCAAAGCCGATGCCATCGTCCGCAGCATGCTCATGGTCGTTGCAAACATTCAGGTCCGCGGACAGGAAATAAACGATTACATCGCAGCTGAGTTGCATGTTGGCCATGTCTGCACCTCTCGCGGCATTCGATGTAGCGCAATCAAGGCTCGGCAAGTGCTAGGGCGGTCCGTCCCGTATTGCGAGGATCGGCCGTGCTAGCGAACGAGCCCCTCTTTCAACACTGCCGAGCAAGTCAATGCGTTTCGCAAAAAGCCAATTCTACAAGGCTCACGGCTCGTTAGCCACGATAGCCCGGCCTGCCGCTCAGACAGGAAGTCCGCTCACGAACCTCGACGCCTTTGCCCTTGATCTGTACGTGGACTGTTACTTTCAAGCCACCGCGAGCCGGGCAAAGCAGCTACACGACTGATGAGAGATGACTTCGCGGATGCGAAGCTAGATAGTCCGTCACACGCTTCCCTGGTCGAATATTAACATGTACTATATATTTCTTAGCAACTGCAGCCGGTTGACCCCTGCAACGATCGGCCTTGCTGGGTTGGTAGGCTCCGTCCATCCTGGATTGGCGGCGGAGATTGAAGCACCTGCCCCTTCGCTGCCGCACTTCGCACAGGTCGATCTTGGCATATCGGGCGTGACTCTCGACGAGAGAGGTATCACGGTGACGTCGCCGGACGATGCAGTTCGGCTCCGCGTCGGCGGGCGGCTGCAGCTCGATCCCGCTATCGGCGGTACCAGACCGCGCTTAGCCAATGGGTTCGGCTCCAACATCGAAGTCCGGCGCGCTTGGGTTGAGACTTACCTCTCCGCCAACAACGTTATCGATCTCGCCTTTCAATACGACCTCAACACCGACCGCACACCGATCAACGATGCAGCTATCGCCTATCACGGCATTGATGGGCTGGTGATTTCGCTAGGTAATTTCAAGGAGCCGTTCAGCCTTCAGCAGCTGATCAGCGACAACAATACGACCTTTGTTGAGCGTGCCCTGCCTGACGCACTTGTCCCGGCTCGCAACACAGGCTTCGCTATCGCAACCTACGGTGATCGCTGGACACTGACCGGGGGGGTGTTCGCGGGTAACATAAACACTGGGATTGAACTCGGCGGCGTTGCTGGAACTATGCGGGCAACCTATGCACCAATTTTGAACGACACTGAAGTCTTGCACTTCGGTGTCGCCGGTAGCTTCCGCTCCTACGATGAAACCGGCCGCGGTCTCTCTTTCTCCACTAAGCCCGAGGCCTTCGTTTTCCAAAGCTCGCTCATCAATACGAGCACAATCCGTGATGCGGCCAATCTAGCGCGACTTGGGGCCGAGGTGGCTTATCAAAATGGGCCACTCCGCATTCAAGGAGAGTACATCCGAGCCGACGTCGGGCGGAGCGACGGCCTCGCGAGGGCAAGCTTCGGGAGTGGCTACCTCGAGGGCGCCTGGATCATCAATGGAAAGGGGCGCCGATACACAGTTAATACCAATTACGGCGCAGATCTGGCGATCTTCAAGGGCGTTCAAGTCGGCGAAGCGGAACGGGTGACTCGAGGCGGCGTGGGCGTGTTCGAACTGGCAGCCCGCTATAGCATGCTGAACCTCAGTGACGGCAGCGTAAGGGGCGGGGTCGAGCATGACTGGACCGCCGGCTTGAATTGGTATCCAGACAGGAACATCCGTCTCATGGCCGACTACATCCTTGCGAAGGTCGACGGCTCGCCGCCCGCTAGTCACAGAAACATCAAGGCGAACATTGCTGAATTCCGACTACAACTCTATTGGTAAGCAAGGTAAAATCCTGGCAAACCTAAATGAAAGCCACAAAAGGACGTTTACGGTTCTGCTTCCAAAATTTATTCGTCAAGACCATTTTCGATTTGATCGAGATCGTATTCTGCGACCGCAAAGAAATTGGCACTATCATCTGACGTGATGGTGTCGACGAGCCGACCGATGGCTGCTCACAATCCCTCGATGGTACGCTCGGCTGCCTTGCGCAGGAGCGCCTAGAGCTTTGAGAAGGCCATCTCGATCGGCTTGAAGTCGGACGAGGAGGGCGGAAGGAAGAGCAGCCCGGGCGCCGGCTGCCTCGATGGCCGCACGCACGGCCGACGGTTTGTGGCCGCCAAGGCCGTCTATGACGACAACGCGCTGGAAGCGAGTTCGGGCACGAGCGCGCTCTCGACCTAGAGCGGCATCCGATCAGATTGCATCGTATCCTGCAGCGGCAAGGTAGGCTCGACATTCAGCTGGCGCTAAGCGGGTTAGGCTGCGGTGTATGGTGTCCCAGAGGTCTGGGATGGTTCGCGCCGCGGCGCAGCGCAGCAACGCCTTCAGCTTCGCAAAGGCCATCTCGATCAGGTTGAAGTCGGGCGAGTAGGCCGGGAGGTAGAGCAGCCGGGCTCCCACCGCCTCGATCCGCTCGCGGACGCCGCTGACCTTGTGAGCCGGCAGGTTGTCCATGACGACCGTGTCGCCGGGCTGGAGCGTTGGAGCGAGCACGTCGGCCACGTAGGTGCGGAAGGCCTGTCCGTTCATGGCACCGTCCAGCAGCCAGGGTGCGGTGATGCCGCTGGTGCGCAGACCCGCCGTGACGGTGGTTGTTTTCCAATGGCCCTGCGGCACGCTCATCCGGCAGCGTTCGCCCCGTGGAGCGCGCCCGTAGCGCCGGGCCATGGCGGTGTTGACTGCGGTCTCGTCGATGAACACGAGGCGATCCGGGTCGAGGTCGAGTTGGCCCTCGAACCACGCCTCGCGCGCAGCTCTCACGTCCTCCCGGTCCTGCTCGGCCGCGTGGCCTGTCGTTTTTTTCGCGAGATGCCGTGGCGCTTGAAGAAGCGCGAGAGGCTACTCTGAGCCACGCAGATGCCGTGCTCGGCCAGAGCCGCATGGAGTTCGTGCAGGTAGATGCCGGGCTGCGCCTCGTAGAGGGAGACGATCAGGTCCGCCTGGGCCTCGATCTGGTGCGAGCGCTGATCGCCGCCCATCGGCTTGGGCGCGACGTGGCCCTCACGGGTGAAGCGCTCACACCACCGACTGGCGCTCGCCAGGCTGACCCCAAAGCGTTCGGCAGCTTTGTGCCGGGAGGCGCCGGCCGCGATGGCACCGACCACGCGCTGACGCAGATCGACGGACAGGGCTGAGGACATCGGCGCTCTCCTTCGCCGACCAACCCTTCACCTCGCCAGGCGTTTCATCACGCTCGGATGGTGCTCTAAGTCCGGAAAACGTCGCGGTTGATCTGCCTGTTCGTGTCTTCCAGTCCCAAGACCACGGGTCCGCGTTGCGCGAATGCGTCGATGCGGAGCCGATGCGAAGCCGTAGCAAGATATGGCGGCCATTGCGTGGGCACCTCGCGGCTCTTCGAAGATACCGCGAATGTTCCCGAACCGCCACTCCTGCATGCGGCCCGTGATGCGAAGGACCCTCGTCAACGTGCGCCGCTCCGGCGCGAGGCTAGCCCCATCTGCACGTGTCACCATGAGCAATGCACGAACGAACGGCTCACTGCGAGAGCACACCTTTTCCGCATCAGAAAGGGGACTTGCGCCTCCTCGGGCACCGATATGTCCATCGCCCCGTCCCGACCCGATCGGGAGCGGCTCTAAGAGCGTTTGGAAGCCACGACGGCCGGCTTTGCTCGCCAATGACCGTTACAAATGGCAAGGTCACTCGGGCCGCCGTCTGATACCAATCCGCCGCGCTAAGACTTGGGCATTCACGGAGGCGGGTCGTCGGCAATTTCATCCCAGAAGTCCCGGCATGCCTCAGCCAGTCTTATCCCGAGCCGCAGAGGTGCCATCCGACGTGTCCGGTCAATACGCTTACCGTTCGCGACCTCGATTGAGGCGTAAGTTTCTAAACGGCTGCGATATAAATTCGCCTGCTTACGCGCAAGCGCCGACAATTCTTGCTCCGTCATGAACTCACCGAAGAAGAGCTGTAACACTGCCATATCGTGCATTTCAAAAATATCGTCCGGCGGCACCTGCAACCAAGTCACGAGCGTTTTTCGTCCAGCTTCTGTCAATGCGTAGCGTTTCCGGCGACGTCCGCCATATTCGTCTTCCCGTGAAAGCAGCCCAGCTTTTGCCAGCCGTTCCGGCTCTCCATAAAGCTGCGAATGCGGAAACGGCCAGAAGTAGCTGACTGAGCGTTCCGCCGCTTTTTTCAGATCGTATGGGGTCGAAGGGCCCCGCAGGCCGATCATCCCAAGCACGAGGCATGAGACGGGACCAAGGCGCAGCTCGACGCCAACTTTGTTCACGGATTCGTCAGCAGACATAGTTCGAATCAGACCGTATGTTTCGGATCTAAGGGCGAGGCTGGCTAGACATGGCAGAAGCCATTCAACGGACGCTGCGCTACAAGGGTTTAGCACATGAAAACGCGGGTTTGGCCAACCACGGCCATAGCCTACACCGGTCGACCGATCGAAGCCGTCCTCGACCGAACGGTAGGTGAAGCACCTCGAGCAGCAGCTGAATTTTGGCCAGATTGCCGAGCGCTTATCGACGTGAGCCCTTCCGAAAGCGCCAGCCAGCGATTGAAGTTCGCCGATTTACCGGAACAAGCCGTGCGCTGCTCGCCCGATTTGCGCCGGGCGACCACGTCGCCATTGGGCAGCCTATGGACCTGAGTGTATCTTCCTCATGTTCGGCGCAGAGCTAGGAGATCTTATTCTTATTCCCGCAAATTCAGTCAACCCAGAAGAATAAATCGGCGCTTCCTTTCGATTTTTAGTGTGAGCGCGATCCCAATTCCCTGCATGAAAGAAACTTAACTACCAGATCCGCGGTTTCGCAGCCAAAATAGTCAGATTTAATATAAGCGGACACTCAATAATTAGTCCCCAATGAGTAAAGACCTTCAGAATGATTTAGCTTTCAATTAACGCGATATTTTGGCCGAAATTCAATCAGTATAAGTCCTATTTTTTTAGATTTGACACAGAACTGAACCCAGCCTGAGTTTTGATGCGTGGTACGGCAAACGACCCAACAAATTCCTGGAAGGACCATGAAGCTTTTGCTCATTGATGAAGATCTCGACATCCGGCAACAAGTGGCAAAGCATTTTGCTGATTACGATGTCGATTTGGTTGCAGTAGCGGACACAGCCACCGCCCGCAGAGTGTCATCAGGACTTGTGCTAGATTTAATAGTTTTGGATCTTACTTCAGCGTCTCGTTGCAAACTCGATGTGGTAATTAAAACTCTGCGGGATTTCAAGCTTCCGGTCATAGTGACCAATCGCTACCATGTTGATGAAGACGAAAAGATTTCGACTCTGGAGGCTGGAGCTGACGACTTTATAATAAAACCATACAGTCCAAGAGAATTATTGGCGCGCATTCGCGTCATTCTCCGGCGATCTGCAAGCGCGAAATACGATCTTAATACTGCAATTACAGCAGATAACAAAAAACGGCGATACAGCTATTTCGGGGAATGGAAGTTAGATCGACTCAGGCGCCGCGTGATCGGATCTACCGGCAATGAAGTTTCTTTGAGTAGCAGAGAATATACTCTTCTTCTGGCCTTTCTAGATGCGCCGCAGCGGCCTCTTAGTCGAGAAACTCTGATTCAGTGGACCCGCGTTCACGAGGATGTATCTGACCGCAGTATTGATGTAACAGTCCTAAGGCTCAGACGCAAGTTTCAGCTGTTTTCAAGTAGTACAAATGTTATCAAGACTGAATGGGGCGCCGGATATATTTTCTTATTGGCGGTCACTCACGAATCGCGATAAATAGAGTTTCAAAAAAGTTTATTCGCATTGGAAAAAGCCGGAGAGTCCGTCCGAGAAGTCAGGTGGATTAGGCGAGGCGTCTGACAAGGATCATGACGGTTGCGGCATGGAGGAAAGCATTGGCGGAGGCGAGGGTCGCTTTCGGATCCTTCTAGAGGCGTCGGTTGCGGCTGATCTATCCAAAGAACCGTTCAACGACTCAACGGCCGGGATGAACAGCATAGCGGACCTGATCCGGCGGTTTACGTACGATCTCGACGGCGTTGACCATCGCAATTGCTGGCTTGTCGCGGGCATAGCCCGCGTTGGCGAAAGCTTTGATGATGAACGGGAAGGTCCGTGCCATTCAGCTCCCACAGGTCGTCCACGCGCATGTTGCCGCACACATTAGTCGGCAGAAGCGGTTCGATCGCCGCTCACGCCGCATTTGTCAAATCAAATCGCACCATCAAGACCTTCCTGCTCAGAGTCCTAAAGATATCGCGGCTCAACTATGCCAGCCGTTATTGTTTAGCGACTAGTCCGTGCCTACGCGTCGAGGCTTCAAGAGGGGTTCATAGAAACAGACTACGATCTTGCTCAAACATATTGGTTAATTCATCGCCGACGGTGCGGATCCGCGGGTCCTTTCTGTCGCGACTGCGCGTGAGCAGGAAGACATCCTTGCTCGGCGGTACAGGCCCGAACGCGGTGATGCGCAAGAGCGGGTCGTTACGCCCGATGTAGTGGGGAAGAAGCACAAGCCCGGCACCCGAGCGCGCGGCGATTGATTGTGCGAATTGATCGTGCGCTCGGAAGGCTATACGCGCGCGTGGGAAATGGTGCGTCATCCAGGCCGCCTCGGGCAAATACGCATCTGCCTCATCGAACCCGATGAAAACCGGATTGCGGCCCGTCTCGACCAAACGGCAGGCTTCCTCCGTGCCGTAGAAGCCGTAGCCGACGGTCGTGAGGGGACGCGCGACCACGTCGCCATCGACTGGTCGTCCGAAGCGGACCGCGAGGTCCGCCTGATGGCGCTCCAGGCTGACGGAGCGATGGTTGGCCGCCAGGTCGATATTGAGCCTGGGATAGCGGGAGGCCAACGTAGCGAGGCGCGGGGCGAGGAAGCCGTTCGACATCGCAGGCGATGCGTTGATCCGCACCAGACCGCTCAGGCCTCCATCCACGGCGCCGCGAGCGAGGATCTCGGCCGCCTGTTCCATGTCGCTGGCCGCTTCAAGCGCGTGCGTACCCACCGGCGTCAGGACATACCCCTCGGACCGTCGCTCGACGAGCTTCTCGCCCAGGCTCTCTTCGAGGGAGCGGAGCCTCCGTGAAACCGTCCCGTGGTTCACGCAGAGCGTTCGGGCCGCCGCGGACAAGCTGCCATGCCGCGCGAGCGCCAGGAAAACTCGCACGTCTTGCCAATCGAGTTCTGTGCGTTTTTTATCAGCCATTGATCGAAAATAGCGAATTCTTTGGCTGACGTCAGCGCCGTACATGCTGGCGGGCAAGGCGGCCCCGCACTCGGCCACCGAGGAAATACAGCCATGTCGGACGTCAAGAAGGTTGCCATCGTCACCGGGGCCTCGCAGGGGCTCGGCGAGGGCATCGTGCAGGGCTTCCGGGCTCGCGGTTACGGCGTCGTCGCGACGTCGCGCTCGATCCAGCCCTCGACCGAGCCGGACCTGGTGACGGTCGCCGGCGACATCGGCGACCCCGAGACGGGCAAGCGGCTGGTTGCGGCGGCGCTGGAGAGGTTCGGCCGCGTGGACACCCTGGTGAACAACGCAGGCATCTTCATCGGCAAGCCGTTCACCGAGTACACCGAGGAGGACTACCGGCTGAAGCTGAGAACCAACCTCGACGGCTTCTTCTTCACGACCCAGCAGGTCATCCCGGTGATGCTCCAGCAGGGCAGCGGCCACGTCGTGCAGATCACGGCGTCAACGGCTGAATTCGCCAGTTCGCTTTCGCCCGCTTTCATCGCCATGCTGACCAAGGGCGGGATGAACTCGGCCACGAAGAGCTTGGCCATCGAGTATGTCAAGCGCGGCATCCGCGTGAACGCGGTCGCACCCGGTGTCATCATGACGCCGATGCACTCGCCGGAGA
Source organism: Methylobacterium sp. OAE515 (assembly GCF_041806315.1). Classification (NCBI taxonomy): domain Bacteria; kingdom Pseudomonadati; phylum Pseudomonadota; class Alphaproteobacteria; order Hyphomicrobiales; family Methylobacteriaceae; genus Methylobacterium; species Methylobacterium sp. OAE515. The sequence goes on along the minus strand of NZ_JBGMUV010000002.1, from coordinate 216,536 downwards.
ACTACGATGCCTTGGCCGCCTTCCATCCCATGAACAAGGTGGGCGCGATTGAGGACATCGTTCGCGCCGTGCTCTATCTTGAGGACGCTGCCTTCACCACCGGCGAGATCCTCCACGTCGACGGCGGTCTGATCGCCGGCCGCTGATCCATGCAGGGGGAGCGCACCTGGCGCCCCCCCGTTTGTCTTGGAGAGCCACATGCCAATCGTGAATGTTCTCGTGACCCGCGAAGGGACCAGTCCGGGCGCAGACCGCACCACAGATGAGCAGAAAGCCGCCGTCTACAAGGGCATCGCGGACTTGCTTTTTGACGTAATGGGCAAGCCGCGCGAGGATACGACCGTCATCTTCCACGAGCACGAGATCGGGGACCTTGGGCAAGGCGGTCTGCCCCTGCGCGACTACCGTGCATCCAGAGCGGCATCCAATCAGACTGCGTTGCAGCCAGCAGCAGCTAGATAGGCTCTCTAATCCGTCGGCGCGAAGGAGTTCGTGCTCTGCCGTGTGACGCCCGGAGGCCCCGGATGGTCCGCGCCACCGTGCCGCGCAGACAACCTTTCAGCCTCTTAGAGCGCCTAACAAAGCCATCGTTCGATGAAGCGCCAGATGATGAGGGCTGCGGCCAGCGTCGAGAAGGCGAGATGGATGTCGGCCCGTCGCTCGTAGCGAATGGCGAGGCGACGGAACTGGGCGAACCACGCCAGGGTCCGATCGACGACCCATCTGTGCCGTCCCAGCCGCTGGCTGCTCTCGATCCCGCGCCGGGCGATGCGGTGCTGGATGCGACGGCGGGTCAGCGCCTGACGACAGCGGCCTGGCAGATGCTGTGTTATCCTGAGCGGCTTGGATATCGCCCGACTTAGAGGTTCCTGGCGCGGCCAGAGTAAGCCGCCGAGCAGTTGGCGCCTCGGTGCGTGTCTCGATCAGGCCAGACAGCACCTCGGCCTCGGCCTCAGTGACCCTCCCCTCCCCATAAGCGCGCCAGAGCAGCGCCGTCACCTGGGGCAAGGTGAGTTGGGTGGCCGCTTCGATCGCGCGGCGGATCTCCTCTGCAAACACGTGTCTCGGCCCTTATCCACAGGGCCACAGGGGGACGTTCGGCGGCGCAGGCTGTGCGCTCCGTTCAAGACAAGCCGGTATCGTCGCGGGAATTGGCGTTCCCGCTTGACGCCAGGGGCGTCTTCATGGCTTGTGAGGGAGTGTCAGCGGCCTCACAGGCCATTTCGATTTTCGACGGGCTCCTCGTTTGGCGACGGGGGGCCCGTTGGCTTTTCAGGGTCCTACTGCGGCGGTTGCTCTCCTGAATGGCCGGCTCACGACTCGCCGAGGCGAGCATGGCTGGGACTACCCATGTCGGCCGGGCGACACGGCTAAGTCAAAGTTGCGGGTGGCTGATGACGTTCTTCTTGCCGTCCCGAGCCACCCCATATTTTGACAGCCGCCTCACGTCGTTCGATGAACGTACCGCGCATGCCGCTCTGCAAGACGAGGATATGCGGCTAGTGGGGACTAATGCCACGACGGCCTTGGAGTTGGTGCATAGCGTCTCCGCCAAAAGCTCCCCCCGATTGAGCCGAGGGACAGGCCTCGTTCACCTTATAGAACGGACGGCCAAGATTTTTGACGCTTCCTAGGAACCAGACAGCTTCCTGACAGCTGTCTGGTTCCCGTAGTCGAACCTTGGGCAGCCCTCCGATTGGTGTTCAGCCAAACACACCAGAGGGGTCAGACAGCTTTCCGAAAGCCATCAGCTATCCGACAGCTTTCTGGTGCCAAACAGGCGTTGCTAGGTTAACGTGATGCTTACCGCTTAGCTGGCAGCTTCCCGGAACCGGATAGCTTTCCGACAGCTTCCCGGCACCTAACAGCCGTCCGGTAGCTTCCCGAAGCCAGACAGCTTCCAACGAGGTGTCTACGCCTGTCATCACATTCTCATCGCCCAAGGGGGGTGCCGGCAAAACTACAGCTGCTGGAGTGCACCCTGTTTGCCCGGACAGGCAGCGGGGTGGGTTTAGGCAGTCCGGCTGAGGAACTCTCGGGGTGAGAGCATGCGCAGGCTGGAGTGCGGGTGGATCGTGTTGTAGTCCTCGAACCAAGCCGGCAGAAGCCGCATCACGGTCTCGGCGTCGGCCAAGATCGCCAAGCGGGCATAGTCGCGCTTGAGCGTCTTCACGAACGCCTCCGCGATGCCGTTGCTCTGCGGCGAGCGCACCGGGGTGAACAGCAGCCGTAGACCAAGCGCGGCGGCCGTCTGCGCTGTCTCCTTGGCGATGTAAGCGGCGCCGTTGTCGGACAGCCACTCGACCGGGTGCGGGGTCTTCGTCGCGCCGAACCGGCGCTCGCAGCAGGCGATCATCAGGTTGCAGACCATCTCGGCCGAGACGCCTGCCGTGATCGCGGACCATGCCATGATCTCGCGGTCGCAAGCGTCGATGGCGAACAGCACGCGGACGATCGCACCGTCCCGGCAGCGCAGTTCGAGGTGGTCCGAGCACCAGCGCACGTTCGAGCGCAACGCCACTACGATGCCGTCATGGGTTCGGCCGGGACGGCGGGCGGTGTGTGGCGCGAGGGTGAGCCCATTCGCCCGCAGGATGCGCAGCACCCGCTTGGCATTGACGCTCGCCTCGCCGCGCGAGTGCAGCACACGGTTCACCAGCGCGGTGACGCGGCGATAGCCGTAACTCGGGCGGGCATCGACGACCGTGCGGATCGTCGGCAACAGCAGCGCATCCTCGGGCTTGCGGTAGGGACCGCGCGGCTGGGCGGGGCGGCTTAGGCGCTCGGCCAGGTGGGAGCGGGCCACACCGAGCGTGTCGGCGACCGCCTTCACCGCGAACCGCCCGTCGAACCGCTCCAGGAGGTGAGCGGCGAGGTCGGTTTTTTTGCGCGCGCGAGGTCGAGCGCCTCCTTCAGGATCTCGACCTCCATTGTCTTGCGCCCGAGCAGGCGTTCGAGGTCGCGCACGCGCCGCTCCAGCTCGCGAACCCGGCTGGTTCCGACGACCTCCTCGTCGGCGTGCACGGCCTGATGGCCGCCCTCCAGCATGCGCCGCTTCCACGAGAACAGCAGGCTGGGCGAAATGCCATAGCGGCGGGCGACGAACGACACGGACGAGCCGGGCTGCTGACTCTCCTCAACGAGGCGGATCTTCTCGGTGGTGGACCAGCGACGGCGACGCTGAACGCCGGTCAGGATCTCGCCGTGCACCGGCGGGGTGGTCGGATCGGATGACATAGCCTTACCCATAGGCCAACGCCTATGCCTTCGTGAGCTATGCTGCCTGTCCGGTCAAAACGGGGTGCGGTTCAGCTGCCTGCATCCTCGCAGGCATGCTGGCGGAGCAGGGGGCGACCGTCACCATCATCGACGCCGATCCCAATCAGTTCGTTCAGGAGTGGGCGCAGCTGCCGGGTCTGCCCGCCAGCCTTCAGGTTGTGGGCGGCGCGACGGAAGAGACAATCATGGATAAAATTGAGGAGGCGGCCAGCATCACCGCATTCGTGATCGTAGATCTGGAGGGCTTAGCTAGCCTCATGGTCAGCCACGCAATTTCGATGTCTGATCTAGTAGTAATCCCCGTGCAGGGCTCGCAGTTCGATGCCTCGCAGGCTGCTCGTCAGATTGGGCTTATAAAGCGCACGGAGAAGCGCGGGGGGAAGGCCATTCCCTACACGGTGTTGATCTCACGCACGAACCCCGCGATCATGCCCCACACCCTCAAGCATATCTTGCAGAGCTTTGACGAGCGCGCGATCCCGGTACTGAAAACCCGTTTGTGCGACCGCGAGGCCTATAGGGCCATGTTCTCTTAGAGTCCGTCCGAGAAGTCAGGTTGATCGGGCGAGGCGTCGGACGAGGATCATGACGGCTGCGGCGTAGAGGAAGGCTCGTGCGGAGGCGAGTGTCGCTTCCGGATCCTTCCAGAGGCGTCGGTTGCGGCTGATCCAGGCGAAGAACCTCTCAACGACCCACCGGCGTGGATGAACAGCAAAGCCAACCTGATCCGGCGGCTTGCGCACGATGTCGACGGCGATGTTCGTCGCGCTCGCTGGCTTGTCGCCGGCATAGCCGGCGTCGGCGAAGGCCTTGGCGATGAACGGGAAGGTCCGGCGCGACAGGCGCAGGACCGGAACGGCTCCGTCCCGGTCCTGTACGTCGGCAGGCTGCGGATCGAGGACGAGCGCACGCCCGTCCGTGTCGACCAGCGCCTGGCGCTTGCGGCCTTTGACCTTCTTGCCAGCGTCGTAGCCGCGCGGCCCGCCGCTATCCATCGTTTTGACGGTCTGGCTGTCGAGCACTGCTGCAGACGGCGAGGCTTCCCGTCCGACACGCTCGCGATCAGCCATGACGAGGTGGTGGTTGATCCGGCAGAACAAGCCGGTGTCGCGCCAGCGGCTGAAGTAGCCGAACGTCGTCGAACGCGGCGGCAGATCCTTGGGGATCAACCGCCAGGAGATCCCACCTCTCAGAACGCAGAAGATGGCGTTCAGGACCTTCCGTGTCGTCCAGAGCGGAGGCCGACCACAGGGCGCCGGCCTCGGCATCAGTGGCGCGATCACCGCCCACTCGGCGTCGGTCAGGTCGGTTTCATAGCGAAGGCCCGTGCGGCTATGCTGCCGCCGGGTGGTCGGGGTCCACATGGCGCTTCCAAGGTCAGGCTTCAGCACCCGCCTGGAATCATCGCCATCCCGGCCACTCAACCCCGCCTCAGACCCTTATCGGACGGGCTCTTATGGTGGCACGCTGCAGGGCCTAGCAAGTAAGGGAGTCGCCAACACGACCGTAGCAATCAACAACGCGGCGGAGTTTGCCGCGGAGGTGGTGCAGTGCCTGCGCGACAGGCGCGAGCAGGCCAAGGAGGTTGCTTGATGCCCAGCCAGACCAAGCCGGAACGCACCGATCCGCTCGGAAAGCTCGACCTCGGCGGACTGGACGACTTCAGGCCCACACCGCGCGCAGCCCAGCAGCCAAAGCCGCCAGTCGAGGCAATCCGTGCCGTCTCTGAAGCGGAGGGCTTCCCCAGCCGTCAGTCCGCCCCACGCGAAAAGGTGAAGGCGACACCGGCCAAGGTCGAACAGCGCCGCTACCGCACCGGCCGCAACAAACAGCTCAGCCTCAAGGTGACGGAAGAGACCGCCCAACGCTTCACTCGCCTCGCCGACGAGCAGCGTTTGGTGCTCGGCGAGCTGCTTGAAAGGGCACTGGATGCTTATGAGGAGATCCGCAAGAAGGGGTGATCTCGCCAAAACCTGTTGGGCATCAAATAGCAAGCTAAAAGAAACCAGACAGCTTTCAGAAAGCCGTCGGTTCGTCACTCTTCGCATAAGGGCAGGTTACGGAGTGGCCCAGAGCGCCCTGGGCAGGCCTCCTTCCAAGTCGTCGATGCGGCAGAGGTCTATCACCTGGACAGGTAGATTTCCGCCAGTCCGCTTTCAGGCGGCAACAAGAGCGGACGTTGCCGCGCCCGCCCACGTGTCCAAGCAGACATCATTCGACACTGATCATACCCGCCCGATAGCACACGGTGATCGTTCGAGAACCGTGCCGGTCGAACAGTGTCCACGCCGGATCGCCCTCCGCCGTCATGAACGACGCCACGCGCAGGTCGCCTCCCAGCTATAGCACCACCTCCGGTGGGCGGCCGAACGTCGAGAGATCTTCGACCGTTCGGCCGGCGAGACGGGCAAAGGCCGGGGGCCACAGATCCTCGTCACTCCAACTGCCGCAGGCGATCGACTGAACCGCCCCGGGTTTTCAGGAGGCTCCAACTCTTGAGAGACTGGAGCCATGACGAAGCATACCCCACCCTTCTCCCCCGAGGTCCGCGAGCGCGCGGTCCGGCTGGTGCGGGAGCACGAGAGCGAGCACGGCTCGCAATGGTCTGCGATCCAGTCGATTGCCGCCAAGATCGGCTGCTCGGGTGAGACGCTGCGCAACTGGATCCGGCAGGCCGAGCGGAACCGAGGTGTGCGGCCCGGCCCCACGAGCGAAGAGCGCGAGCGGATCAAGGTGCTGGAGTGGGAGGTTCGCGAACTGCGGCAGGCCAATGAGATCCTGAGGAAGGCATCGGCGTATTTTGCCCAGGCGGAGCTCGACCGCCGGTTCAAGCCGTGATCGCCTTCATCGACGATCACCGCGCGCTCTACGGGGTCGAGCCGATCTGCAGGGTGCTGCCGATCGCCCCGTCGACGTACCACGCCCATGCCGCGCGGCGGCTCGATTCCGGAAGGCTGCCGGCTCGGGCCAAGCGGGACGCAACGCTCGCGGCCGAGATCCGGCGTGTGCACGCGGCCAATTTCGGCGTCTACGGGGTCCGGAAAGTCTGGCGGCAGCTCGCCCGCGAGGGGATCGCAGTGGCACGCTGCACGGTAGCCCGACTGATGCGAGCGATGGGCTTGGCCGGCGTCGTCCGGGGGCGCAGGGTCCGTACGACCGCTCCCGATCCGGCGGCGGCTTGCCCGCTCGATCGGGTCAATCGGCAGTTCAAGGCCGAATGCCCGAACCGGCTATGGGTCGCGGATTTTACCTACGTCGCCACATGGGGCGGATTCGTCTACGTGGCCTTCGTGATCGACGTGTTCGCCCGCAGGATCGTGGGCTGGCGCGTGTCCCGATCGGCCCGGGCGGACTTTGTGCTCGATGCTCTGGAGCAGGCCCTGCACGAGCGCCACCCCTCCGCCGGCAGCGGCTTGGTCTGCCATTCCGACCGAGGGTCGCAATACGTGAGTATCCGGTACACCGAGCGCCTCGCCGAGGCGGGCATCGAGCCCTCCGTCGGCAGCGTCGGCGACAGCTACGATAATGCCCTCGCCGAGACGGTGATCGGCTTGTTCAAAGCGGAGGTGATCCATCGGCGCGGGCCGTGGCGCTCGTTCGAGGCTGTCGAGTACGCCACCCTCGAATGGGTCGACTGGTTCAACTACCGTCGGCTGCTCGAACCGATCGGTAACGTGCCTCCCGCCGAGGCAGAAGCGCGCTACTATGCCCAGGCCGAGGTCCAAGCCTTGGCCGCTTGACCCAAACCAAACGGCCTCCGGAAAACTCGGGGCGGTTCAGACCGCCCGTCCTCAATCCGCCAACTCCACTCGACCATCAGGCCGATCTCTCCCCTCGGCTCGCCGGGGTAGCCGTTGCGGCGCGTCGTCGGCGTGAGTGCGCCAAGCTCGATGAATAGCACCGAGCCGTGCCCGCGCCAGACATGCGCGATGGTCAGCCCACAAGCCGCCGCGCGGAAATGCTCGATCCAGTCGGTCATATTGGCCTACCATCGCACGGGTCGTGCGCACATGGAGGCTCAGCCTGTGAGGCAGACGGAGATCGACGACCCAGACGCGCTGTTCGCGCGCGCCGTCGCTACCCTCGACAAAGTGGACACGTCCGCGGTCGGCGAGCCGCACGACGAACCGGCCTCAGACGCTATCGGCAAGCTCCAGCGCACCGGCAGCCGAGCGGTGCTCGAAATGTGCGCGGCGCGCTGCGCCAGCCCTGACCCGCGCGAACGGCGGGTGGCCGCGGCCGTGCTCGGCCAGTTGGGGATGCGCGATCGGCAGGCGAGCACCGTGTTTCGCGAGGAGCACTTCCGGGCTCTGCACACCTTGCTCTTGGCCGAAGTCACTGGTCCGTTCGACACGCGCGTGCTGGCCGCCGCCTGCATCGCGCTCGGTCACCTGCACGACCCGCGCGTCATCTCGTCCGTCGCCGCGCTGCGTGCGCATCCGGAGCCGGACGTGCGCTTCGCAGTCGCGCTTAGCTTGTCAGGCTACGATAGCGACGAGGCGGTCACTACCCTCATGGCGCTGTCGGCTGACGCCGAGGCGCAGGTGCGAGACTGGGCAACGTTCGGCCTGGCTCAGCAGATCGACCGCGACACCCCCGCCATCCGCGCCGCACTCGCCGCACGCCTAACCGATCCCGACCCTGATACTCGCCAAGAGGCGTTCACTGGCCTCGCCGCGCGCGGCGAAGTGATGATGGTGCAGCGCTTCAGCATACTGCCCGAACTAACGGTCGAGGCGTCCTTTCTCCGCCCGTCGCAGATTGGCAGCGAGCTGTGGTGCTGCGAGTACCGGCTGCGCTGGCCCGACTTTGAAGCGCGGTTGCGGGCCTACGGGCTCGATGGGTTGCGGGCGCTTCTACTGGCGATGGCTCTTGCTGATCGAACCGTGCGCGCCGAAGCAGCGATCAGGAGGGACAGCGAACTGTTGCCGTCGCAGACAACTGCCTCCACCTGGATCGACTGGCCCGCTGCAGATGCTCTGCACCTCGGTCAGACCGGCGCTGACCATCTCCGCGCTCAGCTCCTGGACCGACCGGATCGCGACGATCTGCTGGACCGCATCGTCCTGGCCGAGTGCGGGCCGCGGTTCCTGAAGGTGGCGCGCGTCGCCCAGGCAGCCCTGGAGGCGATCGGCCACAGGTCGCGATCAGTGCGCTTACATGGCGATATGGGCGATGGCGGCCCGGACGCCCTTCTTGAGGCTGTCCTCGCGTGCCTCGCGAGGCTCGTTGTGCTCGGTGTTCTGGAGGTTCGCGGGGACCCGGCCCTGCCAAGGTATAGCGAGGTCCGGCTTCTGCTCGCCGAGCGCGGCGCGTCCCCTATCCGCGTCGGACCGGACGGTACGAGGATTGCCACGCCATGATCGTCGAGCGCCACGTCAGCCCGGACAGCGTGCTGACCTTCGTCGTCGAGCGTCTTGATGACGGTGTGATCCTGCTCGGGTTCGAGGGAGGCGAGTGGCACACTTACCCGAGCCTGCTGGACCGCGAAGACGGGGCCACCGACGAGGCCGCCATGATGGCGTACATCGGCCGTCTGCTGCGCGGTGTCGCCGTCGTCGGGGTCCGGCGCAAGGGCGGCGCGATCGTGGACGCCCGGATCATGGATCACCCCGCATTCGAGGTGGAGGCGCTCGCCGAGGGGGAGACGCTGGAGATGCGCCACTGGGACGGCCGCCCATGGTCGCCTACCTGGGCACAAGGGGACGCGAACATCTACGCCGAGGTGCCGGGCGGCCCCGAACTCGTCAGGCATTTCGGGCGGGTGCCGAGCTTCCACGACGGCGAGATCCTCGGCCTGCGCCTCGACCGCGACGGCCCGAGCACGCTGCGCGTCCACGGTTGGATCAACACGGGTGGGGTCGGGCTAGACGGCGCACTCGCGCTCAAACGCCACGCCGTCGTGACCTTCACCCTGCGCGGCGTCATGGACCTGCGCCTCGACGGCTTCAGCCGTCAGAACATCATCGGCGGCCTGATCCTGCGTCGTGCGCTCGATCGGCCGGAGCGACGATACCACCTCGCGCTCGACCCCGCCCCGGAAGACATCGAGATCGAACTCGTGCCCTGCTATGGGCTCGACGGGCTGATCCGCGCCCGCTCGGTCGCGATCACCTTCGAGGCCGGCGGGCCGGGCGGGCGCGATGCTTGACGCGGCCGACGATGACGGGCTGGCGTTGCACGTCGGGCGCGTGCTGCGCAGCGTGTGGGACCCGGTCGGCCTGGGCCCTCGCGGACCGGCGGACGAGTACGATGCCTACGTGCCCGATCTCATAGCCCTGACGCGCAACACCGCCGTGTTCGAGGACGAGCTCGTCGCGCACCTCGAACAGATCGAGGTCGAGATGATGCGTCTGTCGCTCCCTCCAGCCAAGCGGACGCGGGCTGCCCGCGCTCTCCTCGGCCTGCGCGATGCGCACCTGCGTCGGGCCGGCAGGCTTGTCGAGCAATGGTGCAGTCCGGATGGCCTGCGCTGCGCCTGGGTCTTGGAGACCCCCGGCGGTCTGTACACCTATGGGGAGGGCATTCTTCGACATGAGGACGACGAGAATGGCCCGTGGTCGCGGTGGGATGATGCGGGCCAGGGCCAATCCGGACTGTTCGATACGACTGAAGCCGCTGGCCGGGAGGCGCACTCCGTGATTGCCTGGCTGCGCGAGAGTGATCTCGCGGCCTCCGCGTCTGTCGCCCTGCCGTGGGATGCAATCGTCGGTTGGCGCACGCCGGAGCCGCAGGAGCAGGCTGTGCTCGACCGGCTGCTCGCCATCGACTTTCCAGGCCGGGATGGGCTCGCCGAGCAGGTTCGGACCGCCTTGGTTCGCCGAATCGACGACGAGGGCAGCCTGCGGTTCCAGGTTGAGGGCGCACCCGCCGCGGTCACTGGGCGTGTCCCGGTCGAAGGCCGCTACCGGGACGGCGCCGACCCAGGTGGGCCGGGAGTCAACCTCCTGCTGCACGTCGTCGGCGGCCGGCTGCACGAGTTGGAGGTGTTCAAGGACGATGGCGCGCACATCCTCATCGATCCGTTCAAGGTACCGCTGTGCCGGATCGCGGTGTCTACGAATTGAGGTCCGTTTCTACCCCAAGCGGCCATCCCACTTTCGACCCTGGACCGCCATCCTGCATTCAACCCGTTGCAGAGCCTAGCCTATCGCATGATGCTCGATCAAAGTGATGAGGGGCTATGAGGTCGGATCGTCGCGATGCCGAAGACGACAGCGAGCCGCAAATTGCATTTTTCGCTATGACGCTTTACGGCTTGCTTGCAAGCCTCTCAGTCTCGGTGTCTCCAATGCCAGCCAAAGCGGGGACATTTGAAAGTATAAATTATCCGGCCATCGTCAGAAAAGGAAATATATGCGATACGTTAGATCTGAATTTTGTTGATATAAAATACCCAGGAATTTCTGGAAATGTCATAAAATATTTGGAACCGGATTACATTTCCGGAGAACATTTCAACAATGACGATTGGGTCCTAATAGATACAGGGATGGGTCGATTTTATGCACATGTAGGAGACGTGAGATTGCTTGCAAGATTTGGCTGCGAAATGTCGATTGCAAGTTATTCTGCTGGTCAGGTCTGCCCCCGGAGGCGCACACCATCCCCAAGACCATAGGATTTGGGCATCGAGGTCAGAGGGAGCAGGTTCAGATGTTGCCCCCTAATCATCCGCGCCTGCAAGATCAGACAAGCTCGAAGAGGATACTCGCAAGATCCGAGAGGGGGCGCTAACATGTCAGCATCGGCGATGCCGGTCGCCTGAGGTACTTCGCAGAAATCCCCGCCGCCGCTAAGAGCTATGCTCGTGTTGCCGAGCCAGTCTGGGCTTTTCCGGTGCTGACAGGGGCGGTAGATGCCCTGATGCCTGTCCTGACCGACCGTCAAAGGATCGAACTCGCAGTTCCCGCCTACCTCCTCTACGCCCTCACGGGGGCGCCGGACGTGTTCGTTCCAGCTGATCCGGACCTCGTCGCGAGAGCCGAGGCGGATATCGCTGAACTGCGCGCCAACCTACGGACTGCCTGCCTGGAGCCGTTTGCGGACCTGCCGCCTTCCAAAAGGCAGGCGCTCATACGCCGCCTTGAGCGCCTCAAGCGGGTCGTGATCGTAGACTGGCACGAGCGTCCGGCACTGAACCTCATGCTGATGCTCTGGTGCTTCCTCAAGGATCTCACCGATCGTGAGGTTCTGATCTTGTGGGAGGGCTCGGCGATGGATCAGGCGACGCGGAAACTAATGCCGATGTGTGAGCATGGCTTTGAGGAGCAAGAGGACGGAGTTGCAGCCCAGGAGCAGGCACGTGCGCTGCTCAGGCGCCTCCAGGCGGAGGGACTATACCGCTGATCTCTAGCACGCACTCGCAGCCGCAGCCGTTTCCGACCCATGCCGGGCATACGGAGAGACGTAAGGGCTTCCCGAAAGCAGCCCTGACTGACGTTGACCCAGCCGTGATCGTGGGGCTGAAGAAACTCAGCGAGTGGGGCTGAAGGCAGTGACCTGACCGGCTGGTCTTGGACCGGGCTGATTGAGAGGATCAGCCTGGACCAGAGGAGTTGGGGATGAAGCGAGGACAGAGGCCGAGCGCGGAACAGGTCGTGCTGATGCTGCGCCAGATCGAGGTGCAGACGGCACAAGGCAAAAGCATCGCAGTCGCCTGCAAAGAAGCGGACGTCTCCGAGCAGAGTGACTCACGCTGGCGTAAGGAGTACGGCGGCCTGAAGGTTGATCAGGCTAAGAAGATGAAAGATCTGGAGCGCGAGAACGCTCGGCTTCGTCGGCTTGTGGCTGATCTATCGTCAGAGAAGCAGGTCCTGGCGGACTGATCCTCCCTCGGCTTCGCGGACACCTCTGATACGCTCATGCTGAGTGGGGAAGGTGTCGGATGGCGAAGACGAGACGAGAGTTCACGCCCGAGTTCAAACGCGAAGCGGTCGCCCTTCTGGAGAGCAGCGGCCGGCCGCAGATGCAGGTCGCGGCCGAGCTCGGGATCCAGCCCTCGATGCTGAGGCAGTGGCGCGCCACGCTGAACGGGGCCTCACCCGGGCCGCGGTCTGCTGGATCGACGGGCGCCTCGCCACCAAGCCCGATCGCATCGCCGTCCGATCAGGCCGCCGAGATCGCCCGGCTGCGGCGTGAGCTCGACCGCACGCGCATGGAGCGCGACGTGCTAAAAAAAGCCATCGGCATCTTCGCGGAGATGCCCAAGTGACCTTCGCCTTCATCGAGCAGCATGCGCGGACCTGGCCGGTGCGTCTCATGTGCCGCGTGCTCGGAGTCTCACCCAGCGGCTTCTACGGCTGGCGGTCGCGGCCTGAGAGCGCCCGCTCGGCCTCCAACCGCCAGCTCCTGGACGACGTCCAGCGCATCCATGCCGCCCATCATCGGCGCTACGGTGCGCCGCGCGTGCATGCCGCCCTGCGGGCCGAGGGCCGGACTGTCAGCCGCGGGCGGGTGGAGCGCCTCATGCGCCAACACGGCATTCGTGCGCTGGCGGGGCGTCGGTTCCGGCCCTGCACGACCGACAGCCGCCACGATCTCCCGATCGCCCCAAACCTCCTGAAGCAGGACTTCTCGGCCGCGCGGCCAAATACGGTCTGGTTGGCCGACATCACCTACCTGCCAACCGGCGAGGGCTGGCTGTACCTGGCCGCCGTCCTCGATCTGGCCACGCGCAAGATCGTCGGCTGGTCGATGCGCGATCATATGCGGGCCGAGCTGAGCGTGGCTGCGCTGATGATGGCCGCCCAGCGGCAGCGGCCGGCCGCTGGGTTGATCTGCCACTCGGATCGCGGCAGCCAGTACGCGGCCGAGGCCTACCGGAAGCAGCTCGCCGGTATGGGGGCGAAGCCGTCGATGAGCCGCACAGCTTGCTGCTACGACAACGCCCCGATGGAGAGCTTCTTCCACACGCTCAAGGTCGAGCTCGTCCATCAGCGACGATGGGCGACCCGGGATGAAGCGCGGCGCGATCTGTTCGCTTACATCGAGGGCTACTACAATCGGCAACGCATCCATTCGGCACTCGGCTATCTCACGCCCGAGCAGGCCGAACGGACCGCGAGCTAATCTCCCCGTGTCCGCGAAATCAGGGGAGGATCAGGACGTCGCCTCGGGAAACTTGTAGCCCCCGAGCGACGCCGGCACGCGGTCGACGGCATTCGGGAGAAGTACGGCCTCTCGGAACGTCACGCCTGCCGGATCGTCGGCCAGCACCGCGGCACGCAGCGCACCGTGCCCACCGTGCCGGCCGACGAGGATGGGCTGACCCGAGCCATCGTTGCCTTGGCCTCCGAGTATGGGCGCTATGGCTACCGACGCGTCACCGCGCTGCTGCAGACAGACGGCTGGCGGTTGGGCAAGGACCGGGTTCAGCGGATCTGGCGTCGCGAGGGGCTGAAGGTCCCCAGCCGACATAAACCCCGCAGCCGCCTATGGCTGAACGACGGCTCGTGCGTGCGGCTGCGGCCACTCCACCGCAACCACGTCTGGAGCTTCGACTTCGTGCAGGCCCAGACGCACGACGGCCGGAGCCTGCGCATCCTGACGCTGATCGATGAGCACAGCCGGGCGTGCCTCGCCTTGAAGGTGGCGCAGCGCATCAACAGCCTGGGTGTGATCGAGGCCCTAGCAGAGGCGATGTGCCTGCACGGCATCCCGGAGAATATCCGCTGCGACAACGGCCCTGAACCGAAGGACCACGCAGCGAAATGATCTCGAAGGCGCTGCGCAAGTGGGTCACTAAGGCCGGCTCGCAGATCCAGTACATCGCACCCGGCTCGCCGTGGGAGAACGGGTACTGTGAGAGCTTCAACGGCAAGCTGCGCGACGAGTGCCTGAGGCAGGAGATCTTCTACTCACTCAAGGAGGCACAGATCGTGGTCGGCCTCTGGCAGAACACGTACAACCGCGTCCGGCCGCATTCGTCGCTGGGCTACCGACCACCCGCGCCTGTCAGCTTCCCGGATCTGGCCTTCCGGCTACCCATGGGCGCAACCATGCAGTAACCTCGCAACTGGCCCGGTCCAAAATACCGGTCAGGTCAGTTTCCACCCATAGCCGCCATCGCGCCCGCCTCGGATCCGGTTGCTCGTAGCTCATGCATCCGGTGCAACGGCGGGGTCGGTCCAATAGGGCTTGCTCTAACGGAACGGTAGCGGCTGGAACGGTCACGCTCCGGGTCGACCATCAGGTGCCGGTTTGCGTGAATAGCTCGAGCTGACCAGGCACGACGCGACCACGTGAGCGCGGTGCCGAGCCAGAGGCCTTCGCTCGCAGTATCGGCAGAACAGGCAGGGCGACGCCCGGCTTGCCGTACAGCACCGCCCCGACAATCCGGCACCCATCGCCGCGGTGGAACACGTTCACCGTATGCGGCCCCGCCCGCAGGATCTCCTGCATCAGCGGCTCGTCGAGGCTAAGGTCGGACAAGGTCGCGAGCAGGCAGGTAAGGCCCGCCACCTCCACGGCAAACGACTGGAACTCCACGGCCCGCTGTCGCCAGACCTGAGAGACGGTGCCGACGCTGGTTTCCGGAAATGGGTTCGGCGCCGGCTGCGTTGCGGCCTGGTCGACGAAGGCGGCGATCAAATGCCGATCGGCGATGTGGTCGGCGGCAAGCAAGGAGGCGGTGAGCTGACGGGGGCTGATCGGCATGGTGCTCCGGCTATCAGGCTTAGGGTCAGGCAGAGGCGCCTGCGGGCTGCCAGCTGACCCTGTCAGCAGAAGCAGGATGGCGGGCTCCGACAGGCCGGGTGCTCAGCTCTTTGCGGCCACGCTGTTGGAACGGGCACGGGGGAAGTAGCTGTAGAAGGTGTCACGATTGACGCCGAGCCGCTTGGCGATCTCAGCGACGCTGATCGTGCCGGCCGCCAGCATCGCCCGGGCCGCCTCCAGGTCCGCCTCCTTCAGCTTCCTGGGCCGGCCGCCTTTGCGACCGCGGGCGAGCGCGGCCTTCAGGCCTTCCATCGTGCGCTCGCGGTTGAGGTCGAGGAAGTACTCGGCCATGGCGCCATGCATCTGCAGGGCGAAGCGGCCGTGGGCGGTGGCAGAGTCGAACTGCTCGGTGAGGGAGCGGAAGTGCACCTCCTTCACGCGCAGGCCATCGATGGTGCGCATCATCTCCACCAGCGAGCGGCCGAGGCGGTCGAGCTTCCAGACGACGAGCACGTCCTCTGGGCGGAGGAAGGCGAGCGCCGCCTCGAAGGCGGGGCGCTTGGTGCCGGCCTTGCCGGACTTCTTTTCCTCGAACAGGCGCTCACAACCAGCCTTGGTCAGCGCGTCGCGCTGGAGGTCGAGGTTCTGGTCCTGGGTTGAGACGCGGGCATATCCGACGAGCATGTCCGGACAGTGCCAAAAGTAGGTTTTATCGGCAATAGAAAAGCCGACACATTTCTCCGACAAAAACGAGGCTGTTTTAGCCCACGCGTCGGAGCATCCTCGGCGCTGTCGGGAAACCGATTGATTTCCAGACATACAGCGCGATAGGACGAACGTCCGAGAAGGGTGGGAAACGGCCGGTCCGCTTCCGGGCGGCCAAGGCATCGAAGCGGACACGGCCGTGGGGACCGCTCTCGACCCATTTCGGGCATCTCGAAGATCGCGTGAGCTTCTCACAAGCGGACATATGGAAATTGCTGCTGGAAATCGGCGCGAGCGGCAATCAGCTTCAGGTGTGCGGCTCATAACGATAGGGTCGCCTACATGATCTAGCCGAAATTCAAAGGTGCGACTGCGATCCCATTTCGATTGTAACGCGAATGGTCGTTCGCCGAAATAGATCGGCAACGTAGTTGGCACAGTGTTGGCCTGAAGCATTTGATGCACAGAAGCTGCGCTGATGCTGGGCCACTTAGAATTAAATGAGCTATGGCAAAATTGGCGTTATATACCTTTGGTGTCTTGAGGGACCTATATCATTCGGATGCGCTGAGGGATTTTTCGGGATCTGTATCTTCGATCTTAGCGACCCTAGCAGTGTCTGAAGGATTTATTGCTCACGCAGGTCAGGCGCGGCCTGACCTGCGTGGAGCAGCAGAGGTTGGAGAAGATTATGGCCCCTGGGGCCCCTATACGACACCACGCTTCTTTGATCAGGCGAGGAGAACAAGCGGCGCCAGCATAATCCAGACACTATCACTTTGGCGGGATCTAAAATCGGCTCACAGTTTTTCCTACGGCGGATTACATCGTGCGGCTCTGAAGCGTCGATCAGAGTGGTTCGAGCACTCACAGTGGCCGGGTTACGTGCTTTGGTGGGTTTCAGAAGAGGCCTTTCCGACTTGGTCTGAAGGCGTTCGTCTGCTGGAAACGTTAGCAGACGAAGGTTCTACCGCATCCGGTTTTGATTTCGCGCACTTATACGACAGGGAAGGTCGTCCGCAAGCCAAGATCTGATCGTTGCATTGGAACAAGGTATAATTCATTTTGATGTAGCCTCAAAAAACAAAGTTGGCGTTCTGGGCTCTCGCGATTTGGCTTGATCAGGCCAAGGCTGCAATGTCAGCTTCGAAGCCCTCCCACCCGGGAGCGGACCGTCTCAAAACGGGCCTGTCGCAAACGCGATCGCGCCGGTGTTTACCCTGCATTGACTATATGACCCGCAAGGCGCCTCCCGTTTCGGAGGCTGCCCATGATCCTGTCCACGATCGCCGCCAAGCTGAAGCAGCGCGCCAAGGCTGACTTCCAGGGCTGGCACTTCGAGGCAACGCTCATCGTCCAAGCGGTCTCCTGGTACCTGCGCTACCCGCTGAGCTACCGCGACATCGAGGAGCTGTTCCTGGAACGTGGCTTGGAGGTCGACCACTCCACCATCAACCGGTGGGTGCTGGCCTACGCGCCGTTGATCGAGAAGCGGCTACGCCAATTCCGCAAGCCGCACAGCGGCTCGATCCGCATCGACGAGACTTACATCAAGGTCCGCGGCGCGTGGCGGTATCTGTATCGGGCCATCGACAAGCACGGCGAGGCGGTCGACTTCCAGCTCACCGCCCAGCGCGATCTCGACGCCGCCAAGCGGTTCTTTCGCAAGGTGCTCTCGGCCGAGCCGCTGCTCGCCCCAGATCGGATCGGCACGGATGGCGCCGGTCCCTACCCATCGGCCATCGCCCAGAGCCGCGAGGCAGGTCTGCTACCCCGCACGCCGGTGCACCACGTCACCAAGCACCTGCTGCAGGGCATCGAGAGCGACCACTTCCGGGTGAAGCGGGCAATGCCAAGGGTGGGTGGCTTCCGCTCGTTCCACACGGCGCGCCGCACGATCTGCGGCTTCGAAGCGATGCTCTGGCTGCGCAAGGGCTTCGGCTTCTCAGGCACGTGGACCGTGTGCGAGCAGAACCGGCTGCTCGGGGTCTGCTTCGGACTTCAAAAGGTTAACGAAATCTGAAGCCGAGACGTTCCTCGCTTGTCGTGCGGCCTACGGCACGGCTTGCGACAGGCCCCCCTTGAGCACCCCGGCAATCTGCTGCTCAAGCAACATGCTGCCGCTCCCGGTCAAACGGCCAGGATGTAGAACGATAGCGGATGTCGGTCCGTCCAACTTGGGCCTGGACCGACTGCCATTCACTATTAGCATTACAGTTGCAGAGTGACGCTCCTATCTGAGAGGTTTCGGATCGGAGAGCGCGATGTCCTCAGCCTCGCTCGAGTCCACGCTGGAGCTCTGGTCCATGACGCTGCGGCAGGCCAAGCAGCGCATCCGCCCGCTGTTTGCCGCCCCGAGTGTCGCTGCCTCGGCCAACGCCTTCTTGGACGGCCT
This sequence comes from Methylobacterium sp. OAE515, assembly GCF_041806315.1. Classification (NCBI taxonomy): domain Bacteria; kingdom Pseudomonadati; phylum Pseudomonadota; class Alphaproteobacteria; order Hyphomicrobiales; family Methylobacteriaceae; genus Methylobacterium; species Methylobacterium sp. OAE515. The sequence goes on along the minus strand of NZ_JBGMUV010000002.1, from coordinate 198,499 downwards.
GCTCGGCGGTGAGCGGCGCAAGACCGGCTGGATGCGCGCCGAGGCTGCCGGAGACCCGGGTCCCTGGCGCCAGCAGGCCATCCTCGGTCGCACGCACTGGGATGCGGAAGCGCTGCGCGACGTGGTGCGCGACGAGGTCGTCGAGACGCTCGCCTCACCCGACGCGGTTCTCGTGGTCGACGAGACCGGTTTTCTCAAACAGGGCAAAGCCTCGTGCGGTGTGGGCCGGCAGTACACGGGCTCAGCCGGCAAGATCACCAACTGCCAGATCGGAGTGTTTGCCGCCTACGTCTCGGCTCAAGGCCACGCCTTCATCGATCGCCGCCTGTACCTACCCAAGGCCTGGACCGGGGATCCGGCCCGAAGGCAAGCGGCGCATGTGCCCGAGGCGATCACGTTTGCCACCAAGCCGCAGCTGGCGCTGGCCATGATCGAGCGGGCCATCCAGGCAGAGGTGCCGTTTGCCTGGGTGGCGGCCGACAGCATCTACGGCGTGGGTGAGATCGAGATGGCGCTGCGGCGGGCCTATAAGGGCTACGTGCTCGGCGTCACCGGTCAGCATCGCTTCTGGTCCTGGGACGCAAACCTCGACGTTGCGGGCACCGCCGCGGACATCGCTAAGAGCATCCCCGACCAGAACTGGCTGCGCCTCTCGGCTGGAGCCGGCAGCAAGGGAGCGCGCCTGTTCGACTGGGCCTATCTGCCGCTGGCCACACTCCGGGCCGACGCGCTCGACGCCGCGCTCGACCAGAGCTTGTGGACGCGCGGCCTGCTGGTGCGGCGCAGCCTGTCGGACGGGGCGCTCGCGTACTTCACCACCGGGTGCCCGGCCGGCACGCTGGTCGAGAAGCTGGCGATGGTGGAAGGCCGGCGCTCTCGCGATCGAGGACGCGTACGAGACCGCCAAGACGGAACTCGGATTGGCCCACAACGAGAGCCGCTCGTGGCACGGCTGGCACCGGCATGTCAGCTTGGTGATGCTGGCCTTCGCGATGCTGGCGCGGGTGCGCCGGCTGGCCAACGGGCCGCCCCCAAAACGACGCTCATCGCCAAGCTCGCAGGTGCCGTGGTCCATTCAGGAGATCCAACGGGTGGCGATGCGGCTGGCGCAGCGCCGCATTGAGCCCGCCTTCGTGCTCGCCTGGTCAGCTTGGCGGCGCGCCCACCAAGCTGCCGCTCAACAAGCGCATCGCAGAAGTAGAATGCAACAGTGATGCTAAGCGCGTCGCCCTGATCGCCGCCGCTCAAAAGCTGATCACGATCACAATGTCATTCTGAGGGCCGGAACGCTATGGCAAACCGATCGACCGACAAGACAGACGCTCAATCCAATCGGTCCAAGTACCGATCCGGTCATTGAAGCTTAGCTCGTCCGCAACTTTGGAACGCAGCAGAGCGTCATGCAGCAAGATCTCACAAAGGAATTTTGCCTCATGCGGATCGTTGAAGGCAGCGCACCTGCGTGACAGATCGCAAAACAATCGCCCTCGATCAGGTTTATCCAATATGTCCTAGGCTAACAAGACAATCATGATCTGTCATTTAGATGCAGACCAGCTAGTAAAAAACTACCGGACTATTGCCTTTCATCTATTCGCAGGTTTCGACGGAAAAGCAAAAACAAGGCCGGCACTCAAGAAAAGGCAGCCCGCGAACAACCAGATAGCGGCGCTGCTACTGCCTGTCCACTGAAGGGCTAAACCAATCAGTGAGCTACCGATCAATCCCGCTATGTTCGCAACGGAGCAAGCTACTGCGAAGCCAGAGGCCGCTGCGGCGCCTCGAAGAAAGGTGGACGGTAAGCTAAATACCACCGGGACTGCTCCCGTGATCAGAGCGGAGGCAACGCTAAAAGTTATCACAAGCATCACGACATTGCCTGCGAAAAAAGTGCTCAATAATAAAGCAAAGCCGCCAAACATGAAAGGAATGATGATATGCCACCTACGTTCTTCCATATAGTCGGAGCTACTTCCGATGATGATCATCCCCGCTAATGTGGCGACGCTCGGAATAGCGACGAGAAGGCCGATCTCAACGGGACTCACGACACCGGCATTTCGGATGAACGTGGGCAGCCAGAAAGCGATTGCGTAAGTGCATAACAGCAGGGAAAAATCTACGCCGCCAAGCATCCAAACTCTTAAATCAAGGATGCCATCGAAAATATTCGACTTCATCGATTCCAGTTCTTCCTTGTCCGACTGCAACGACCGAGAAAGAAGAAGCTTTTCATCATCTGTAAGCCATGCCGCAACGTGCGGTGAATCGGGAAGAACGACGACGACGGCTATGCCAAGAATTAGTGTCGGAACACCTTCCAGAAGGAATAGCCACTGCCAGCCGTGAAGTCCGCCGAAATTATGAAAATGCTCGATGATCCAACCGGATAGCGGTCCGCCGACGATACTTGAGAGGGGAACACCGATCATGAACAAGCTGAATGCTCGCGATCTCCAGTTCGAAGGGAACCATCCAGTGAGGTAGAAGAGAATTCCAGGAAGGAAGCCCGCCTCGGCGGCGCCAAGCAAAACACGCACTGCATAAAACTGCCATTTGTCTGTTACAAAAGCTGTCGCACCCGAAAGAAAGCCCCAACTAATCATTATCCTCGCAATCCAGATCTTCGCTCCTAGACGTTCAAGAAGGACGTTGCTGGGAACTTCGATCAAGATGTAGCCAATAAAAAAGAGCCCCGCGCCCAAGCCGTAGGCCTCCTCGCTCAGGTTGAGATCCGAGGACATTTGCAACTTAGCGAAGCCGATGTTGATCCTGTCCAGGTAGGCAAATAGATAGCATATCCCTAGAAATGGTATCAATCGCCATAATATCCGGTAGTATAAAATCGTTTCTTTGCGAGAGAAACTCGAATAGGTTTTTGATCCCGTCTTCACTAAAGCGTTCCTCTTTCAGCTAATGAGCCGCATTGTACGATTTTGCCGCCTTCGACGGTCCAATCATCTAGCCGGCTGCGACAGCCGCATCTCTGAGGGGAGACGTATGGTATTCAAGTCGATGACAGTACAGGTCCGCTCGGATATCGCGTTGCTCTAAAATTCCTGAAATTTCTCATCGCACTTCAAAATGTTGGCCTTGATATTATTTCGTAAAAAGGCTGGAGAGACTGGAAGCTCAGTCACCCTCACACCTGTCGCATCGCGTATGGCATTGAGGATCGCCGGAGCGGTTGGTATGAGCGCCGGCTCGCCGACACCTTTCGCACCGACCGAACTTAATGGCTCCCTATCCTCGACGATATAAACGTCGATAGGCGGCACGTCCTCAATGGTAGGTATGAGGTAGTCAGCAAAGCTCTCCGTTTCTCCCGGAATGAATTTTTCCATCAGTGCCATGCCTAGACCCTGCGCTACGCCTCCGTGGATTTGACCTTCAACCATCATAGGATTTACCGCTCGTCCAACGTCTGCCGCAGCTGCGATGTGCACAACATTCGTGGTGCCGAGATCAAGGTCTACCTCAACAACAGCGATCTGCGCCGAAAAGCTATAGGTTGCATAAGGATCGCCTTTCCCGTTGTCGTCCAGCGGAGTTGTTGGTGGATCAAATGTGCCTTCTCCTAGAAGGACGTCGCCATTTGAATTTACGCGCGGCAATTGCGAGAGATCGATCAAGTGCATGACGTCGTCGTCTTCAATAATTATCTTTTTATTTTTAATCATGAAGGCAGACGAATTACTTGCATTCACTAGACGAAATACTTGTCTAAGCAGATCCTCGGCCGCCAGAGAAACTGCAGTCCCAGAAATGAACGTTTGTCGCGAAGCAGATGTTTTTCCGGCATCTGCGGTCAAGTCAGTGTCTCCCGTTACCAATCGGATTGATGAAAGAGGAAGATGAAGTGCGTCTGCGCAGATCTGAGAAAGAACAGTATTCGAGCCTTGTCCGATCTCTAATGCCCCGCTATACAATGTTACCTCACCCGCATCGTTAACGCCAATACGCATTGTGGACGGATTAGATTGAGCGGTATTCCCAATCCCATACCAACCGCATGCGATTCCAATCCCTCGACGATGGCGAACGTTCTCGCTGTTGAAAATCTTCACCTCAGATGTTGATTTTTCCCAAAATGAACGTAATACGTCGAGACACGAACGAATGCCAACACTAGCCGTCAACGTCTGCCCCGTTGAGGTTTGGCACCCCGCTTCGAGAACATTTCGATATCGAAATTCGAAGGGACAAAGATTCAGCTGGAGTGCTAATTCATCCATTGCGGACTCTAGAGCGACTGCTGCTTGTGGTACGCCGAATCCGCGGAAGGCACCAGCAGGTGTATCGTTCGTGTAAACCGCCCGGGCTGTACAATCCACGACTGGAACGCGATATGGACCCATTGCGTGAATCGGAACGCGTCCGGCGACTGTAGGTCCCCATGACGCGTAGGCACCGGTGTTAAAGTCGCCAAAGAATTTTACTGCAGTAAGTATACCATTCCGCGTCGATCCTACAGAAACTTCCATTTTAGCTGGGTGACGCTTAGTGGTTGACGTAAATGTCTCTTTTCTAGTGTACGTGCATCGCACTGGTCGATTTAGACGCCATGCGGCTACTGCAATCATCGGTTGAACAGATAGATCGACCTTCCCACCAAAGCCGCCGCCTACAGCACTTGGAATGATCCTGATTTTCTCGGGAGGAAGTCCCATTATTAAAGCGATCTCATCTCGATCCATATACGGACTTTGTGTCGTCGCAAAGATTTCAAGACGATCTTGTCTCCTAACCGCAAATCCGGCTTCTGTCTCAAGATAAGCATGCTCGACGAAGGAGGTCGTAAATAGATTCGAATATCGTTCCTCGGAAGTAGCCAGTGCCTCGTCCACGTTACCGGTCGAAACGCAACCTTCCACCAGTATATTGTTTGGAGAATTTGAATGGAGTTGCGGCATGTCGGGCGAAATACCAGCTTCTACGCCGTGAATCGCGGTAAGTTCGATCCAGGATATTGGAATTTCGGTATCTTTGATGCGCGCGATTGTAGCTTCGTCTCCCACAATTGCGCAGATGGCTTCCCCGCGAAAGCGAACATAGCCGTCGGCGAAAACAGGTTGATCTTTTCCTGTCGGATATACTCCAAACGCATTTTGTCCCGGGATGTCGGCTGCCGTTAAAACAAGGCTTAGGCCGGGATAGCGTTTGTAGAGACCAGACAAATCGTCGATGGTGAAACGGGCGTGATGATAAGTTGACCGAATGGCTCTTAAGAACAAACCGCCGCTCGGGTGCACATCGGCCGCGTATAATTCACTTCCCGAAATTTTTCGGATCCCATCGACGTTAGGGCTTCGTGACCCCACGTTAACTGCGCAGCTTTTTTGGTCCGATTGTGCCGGAGAGGAGCCGTTAAGCGACTGAATTGCTTCGATAATTTTTCTGTAGCCCGTACACCTGCACAATACGCCACTTAGAGCGCCGCGAATTTGTTGCTCAGTCGGCCGAGAACACCGGTTCAGCAAATCTTGAGCGGCAATGAGCATGCCGGGCGTACAAAATCCGCACTGGACAGCTCCGTAATCATGAAATGCTTGTTGTAGTCTGGTTAGGATAACTTTATCCCCAGCGTAATTATTTAATCCCTCGACTGTCACAATTTCACCTTCGGCGGCTTGGCCGAGACACATGAGACACGAATAAACTGTATTTCCATTAAAAGATATCGTACATGCGCCACATTGACCGTCGCCGCACCCAATCTTGGTACCAATCAAGCCAAGTTCGTCTCTAAGCGCGTCGGTTAGGCGCTTCTCAGGAGGACAATTGAAGGTCACAGACTCGCCATTTACGACGAACGAGATTGAATGGTCCATCATTATAGACTCGTGAGCAATCGGGTCAGGAGGGTCTTAAGAACACCATTTTGTTCTCGTGGCATTTGCGGGTACTTCCTGTCAGACTTGACAAGATCGAAATCAAATTTCATCAATTGCTCTCTGATTTGTGTGCCAATACGGAGACCGCGGATGCTGTCTTCTAATTTATTTAATCTAAATGGTTGCGATCCAATGCCGCCAATTGCAATGCGGGCTGAGTGAACGATTGAATTCGGTTGGAATTCTAGAACTGCGGCGGCGTTGATTAGCGACTGGCTGAAGGACTTACGTAGTGCAAAACGCATAAATCCGCTGCGCGTTGGATGAGTAGGATCGGGAATGATTAGCGCAGTGACTAACTCAGTCGCACGTCTCGTGGTTCTACCTTCTCCTTTCAGAAAATCCACAACGGTTACGGTCCGGGTCTCTTCACTTGATTGTAGTTCGACAAGGGTATTTAGTGTGAGATGGTTCGGAGTACCGTCTGCAGCTGCGGAGGCTTCGCAGAGATTGCCGATTACCGTTCCCCTATTTCTGATCTGTGGACTGCCGACCCGTTCCGCCGCGCTTTTCAATCCATACATATGCTGAGGTAGGTGCCTGGCTGCGAGCACATCCGACCATGTCGTCAACATCGGGATTCGCCATCCCTGCGAGGTTCTAGTGATCAAACGGGAATCTAGCAGACCGCTTATGTCAACCAGTTGTTTATTTTCAATATGCCCGATTCTTCCAGCATTGATGGCTGTACCTCCGGCCACAACTTTAGTTTGAGTGCAAGACATTAGATCCAATGCAGCAGCTATGCTTTTGGGCCGATGATAGGTGGATGCCTTCATGATTTGGGTTCCTGGATCGATATATACTCGGGTGGAGCTTTGTGAATACGATCTAAAGCAATTTATGCCGGTTCCGGATATATGGAGAACCGTTCTATCGCGCGGAGATCAATACAGATCAACTTTCTTCTAAATCATCCAGTCAAGTTTGCTCTCGGTCGGACCAGAGAGGTTTAGCGTCCGATATAAGCATGCAAAGCATTCAGGAGAGGCTTGGTATTGAAGGGGGGCTCATTGGACAATGTTCTTGACTCTCAAAAAGTGGGTCTGATTCTATTTTTGATCGTTGCGACTGCTCTATAGTAGGGAATCGACACACTCTGAGCTGTCGGTTGGTGCTAAAGCATTTGAGGCTGCGAAATTTAGGTCGTGACATAACTTTGCATGATGCTGGGTAGCAGCATTTAGGCAGCATTCCCGCCACGTGGACTTCGTCACCTGAACTGTTCTCTGATAATCTGTGGCGACGATTGTGAAATCTAGTCCGCATGATGAACATTGGGTGTGGATAAATTTCACTCTCGCGCGTCCTTTTCGAGATTTTTTTGTCGGAGCGGATTAGATTTCTCTATCCACGCAGGTTGCCGTATTATCGGCATTAGAGTTGGACGAGGTTTTTGTTTCCTTTTCAGCTACATCGTTCACTCATCCGTATTATTTTTTCGAGTCTTTAGTTGGCGCGGCTTCTGTTTTGTGTAAGCCGTAAAATGCGCACATCTAGCCCGAGGTTGATGTATTGCATGTTCGTATCGATCGTTAGGTAGATGATATTTCGGGTCTATGTCGGAAAGCGGCGATTTGATTACGGCTGTAATAATTCTGCGCTATGTCCGCAGGCGGCACTCCTAAGACAGAATGTTGGCTGTCACGAACAGTGGATGACCCACGTCGCAGCGACGGGCGGCTTCGTTTAGGTCGCGATCATCCTGGATGGCTAGAGTCGCTCCCGCTCGCCAACGAGTCGGGCGCGCAAGCCTGTGCCGGACCAGGAGCCGCAGGACGCCGAGGCGGTTCTGGCAGATCTCGCTTGGCGGCGCGTGCCCTGGCGCCAGGGCACGAGAGGCAAGCTCACGGCTCGGTTCGCCATGATCCGGGTGCGGGTGGGCGATGGTCCGGTCTGGGGCAACAACCGCCATCTGCCGGGCGCGGAGGTCTGGCTCGTGGGGGAGTGGCGCACGTCAGGCGACCGCAAGTACTACCTGTCCAACCTGCCGCCCCGGACGACCCGGCGGGCGCTGGCCGGCACGATCAAGGCACGCTGGGTGTGCGAGCAGGCCCACCAGCAGATGAAGGAGGAACTCGGCCTCGACCATTTCGAGGGCCGCTCCTGGACGGGGCTGCATCGGCACGCGCTGATGACGTGCATCGCCTACGCCTACCTGCAGCACCTGCGTCTGTCCGAGCATCGTCGGACGGAGCGGGGAAAAAAATGACGGCCCGCTTGCCGGGTCCGCCGCCGCCACCGAGCCTGCCCGCCGTGCGGCAGGCCATTCTCGGACAGCTATTTGCCGCTCTAATCCCGCCCGTCCGATGTCCGCACTGTCAGAGCTGCTTCAGGCTACCATCTGACCTCAAGGTGCCCAGGTAGTGCTAGTCAATCCGGCTAGGCATGTGCGAAAATCCCAGTTTCTGCACGTCGCACTGTTGATCAGTCTAGTGATCCCTTCACGAGAGCGCTCGGCGTGATTCCCATAACTTGCCGGAAGGCATGCCCAAATGCGGCCACGCTGGAAAAGCCAAGCTGAACCGCCACCTGCTTGACCGTCAAGCGCCCCCCGCCTAGCGCTTCGACCCCCGCCAGGATGCGGGCGCGCTGGCGCCACTCCTTGAAGGTCAAGTCCGTTTCAGCCGGAAACAGCCGCGAGACCGTGCGTAGGGACGTGCCGGCCGTTCGGGCTAGATCATCGAGTGACTGTCGGCCTGCCGGATCAGCCAGCACAAGTTCGGCCACCCGCCGCGCGCGCGGCTCCGTCGGCATCGGGATGAACGTCGCGGCGTCTTCCGCCTCAGCCAACTCGTAGAGCGCTAAGTCCTGTAGCAGCGCCCGCCGAGGCGTATCCAGAGCTGCGTCGAATGAGGCCAGGATCACCTCGCGCAGAAGGGGCCGCACGATCACCACGAACGCGCGGCTCAGCCGCAGCGCATCCGCGTGGCCGTCGAATTGCGCCGGGTCGATGAGCAGAGCCCGCATTTCGATGTCGCTCAGAGCATCGACGGCATGCTCCAGGCGTGGCGGCAGCCACACCGCCCGCGTAGGCGGGACCAACCAACGGCCCGTGGGTGTCGTCACCTGCATGACGCCCTGCGCGGCAAACAGCAGTTGCGCCTCGCGGTGCATGTGCTCGCCGATCCGCTTGCCGCGCGGGTAGGACCGCGCCAGCACGCCAAGTGTGCCACCGCTGCTCGTCGGAGAAAAGAAATGGGTGGTAGCTTTTGGCGCCTTGGCGATGATCGTTGGCCTCACACCGATGAGCAGCCACGCTAGCTTGTCGGCTCGGCCTGGTAAACCCTTCGCATCATGCCGGACCGCGTGGAGCCTTGTCATGCCGAACATCCTACTCGCCACAGCCGCCCTCCTGGCCGTCACAATGATCGACGAGACACTGCATCACAGGACGACCGCCTAGCCGGCCGCCGCCACGACGGAGGCCGCTAGTCCGGCACCCGCCACGCACTACGACGGAACGGGCTTGGGCTCGTCGGGCGGAGCCAAGTACCGCTTTGGTGGCCCGGACGATGGATTTAAAGATTTCTAATCGGACGTGAACTCATGAATAAATCGCGAACTGTAATCGGTTACATCAACGCAGCCCACTTCATTGATCACTACGCTATGCTGATCTTCGCGGCGGCGGTCATCGTCCTGGCGCCCATCTACAGCATGGGCTACTCGGAGCTGCTGCCATACGCCACGCCCGGCTTCGTCGCCTTTGGCGCGGGCTCGCTCGCCACTGGTTGGCTCGGCGACCGCTGGAGCCGCCGCCACATGATGGTGATCTTCTTCTTCGGCATCGGGGCATCGCTCATCGCCGTAGCCCTGACGCAGACGCCCGTGCAGCTTGGAGCTGCCCTGCTCGCGGTCGGCCTGTTCGCAGCGATCTACCATCCGGTCGGAACCGCCATGCTAGTCTCGTACGCAGACAAGCTCGGCCGAGAGATCGGCATCAACGGCGTGTGGGGCAACCTCGGTGTCGCTTCGTCGGCCCTCGTCACCGGCCTCGTCTGCCAGTATCTCGGCTGGCGCTGGGCTTTCTTCCTCCCCGGGGCGGCCACGATCGCGCTCGGGGTCATGTTCATGAGCCGTGTGCAGCATGAGGTACGCAGCGGTGCCAAGGGTGGCGGCTCGGCGCGGATCGCCAAGGGGGCGATGCGGCGTGTGATTGTCGCGCTCGTGGTGACCATCATCGCGTCCTCGACCACCTTCAACGCAATCACCGTGGCGCTACCCAAGCTGTTCGCCGAGCGCCTGTCCGACCTGACCACCAGCCCGGCGCTGATTGGCGTCATCGCGGCGGGCACTTACGTGTTCGGGGCACTGGCCCAGTACGTCATCGGCCGCTTACTCGACCGGCACTCCCTCAAAGCGGTGTTCCTGCCCTTGTCTGTGCTGCTCGCGCCGCTATTGTTCTTCGGAGCGCAGCTCGGCAGTTGGCGGCTGATCCTCGTGTCCATCGGCATCTTCATCGGCACCTTCGGGCAGGTAACGATCAACGATGCCATGGTGGGCAAGTACACAAGCGACGAGTGGCGGGCGCGGGCCTTCGCAGCTCGCTACTGCCTCGGCTTCACGGCGGCCGGCGTCTCGGTGGGTCTTGTGGCTTGGCTACACGACAAGGGCGGCTTCACCTTGATGCTGCAAACCTTCGGCGTGCTCTGCGTGCTGGTCGTAGTCGGGGCACTAATCTTCCCGGGCGAGAGACTGGTGTAGAAGCCCGTGGCGCAAGCAGCCGAGTGAGCAGCAAGCACTTCATGTTGAACGGCCAAAGGTCCGTGCAGAGGTCCTGATCTATGCACGGTGACGGCTTTAGCTCGCTAACAGATACACCGGTCAGTCTCTTACAAACATATCCAAACCGTACCGGCCAGATCGGCTGCTCCAGAGGCAAGACTCTCGGAAGGGCTGTATTTGGTCGGATGCGGCTGTGAAGCCCGACACCGAGATCGGCGACGACCGCGCGGCGGGACCGCCCGCCTGTCTGCGCTAATCGCACCGCCTCAGCGCGAAACTCAGGGGTAAAGGTCTGCTTCCGGTCTGCCATCGGAACCCTCCTCCTTCAGGAAATGAGCTCTCCACCTTATACGGCGCAAGTCCGATGGCGACCGACCGGCGGATGCGATCGGCGAACTCGACAGACGGCTCTAAGAGCGCCTAACAGAACCGTTTGATCTGGTTGAGTGTGATGAGGCTGGCAGCGAGGCTGGTGAAGGCCTCGTAGATGTCTGCACGTCGCTCGTAGCGCACCGGCAGCCGACGAAAGCGATTGAACCAAGCGTGCGTGCGCTCCACCACCCATCGGTGCCGGCCCAGTCTCTCGCTGCTCTCGATGCTGCGGCGTGCGATGCGCGGTACAATCCCGCGTGCCCGGCACTCGTGTCGGCGCGGTCGAGCGTCGTAGGCTTTGTCGGCGTGCAGTTTGTCCGGGCGGTGTCGCGGCCGGCCCCGCCGACCGTTGCGCACGGGTGGGATGGCATCGAGGGTCGGTGCCATCATCACGCTGTCGTGCCGGTTGGCCCCACTCAGGCAGACGCCGAGCGGCGTACCGCGCGCGTCGGTGACGAGGTGGCGCGTCTGGCCCGCCTTGCCCCGGTCCGTCGGGTTCGGGCCGGTGGCAGAGCCCCTTTTTTGGCCGGGACAGAGGCGCTGTCCAGGCTCGCTCGGCTCCAGTCGATCTGACCCGCCCCGTGCAGGCGCTCCAAGAGCACTTGATGCAGGCGCGCCCACACGCCGGCCGCCTGCCAGTCCCGTAAGCGGCGCCAGCAACTCATCCCGCAGCCGCAGCCCATCTCCGCAGGCAGCATCTCCCACGGAACGCCTGAGCGCAGCACGAACAGAATGCCGGTCAACGCAGCTCGGTTCTCGATCGGCCGTCGGCCACCTTTCGGACGTGGGCGGGGCGGCGGCAGAAGCGGCGCAATCTCGGTCCAGAGATCATCGGGCAGAAGCGGACGAGCCATCACCACCAACGCCCGCCCACGCAATCCGTGCCCGTTCCGTTAGGCGCTTTAAGAGGCGCGCACCTGCGGCGTCGCGGCGTTAGAGACCTTCGCGGCTGGCTTGGCGCAGAACGGGACGGCAGTTCGGGAGGCGCTGACGACGTCCTGGAGCAACCCCGAGTGCAGGATCGCGATCTCGTCCGTCGACGCGTTCCCCTGACCACGACCTCTCTCGAATGAGGCCGCGAAACGCCGCGGTTCTTGACGAAAACCAAAGACATAGAGCGCTCAAAGAGGTCAAGCGCCTGGTCCATCAAGGCGTGAGATCTTGGAGCGGAAGCAGGAGCAATCGAGAGTCGCGTAAATTTGAGACCGCTCGCACTTTCAGGGCAAGCACTGCAGAAACTGCCTAGACTGGGAAATTTATTCCCTGCAACTGGCACGAACGCCCGGCCACCACTTGCTATCTTATTCAGAAGATTAAGTTATTTTCTGGCCCGATGTGTGCTTGATGCTGGAGGAACGTTGGTCGAGTATCGCCATGGATCTTTTCACCGCCCTTCAAACATCTGTCTCCGGACTGCAGGCGCAGTCCTATGCCATCAGCAACATCTCTGGGAACATCGCGAACTCCCAGACGACCGGCTACAAGCGCGTCGACACAAGCTTCATCGACATGATGGCGGAGACGACGCAGAAGCGGGAGGTCGCCGGCTCGGTTCTGGCGCAATCGCAGCTGACCAACACCATCGCCGGCAACGTCGTCGCGTCGAGCGTGCCGACCAACATGTCGATCGATGGGACCGGTTTCTTCACGGTGGCGCAGAAGACCGGCGACGCCAACGGGGCCGCGACCTTCAGCGGGACCAATGCCTATACGCGTCGCGGCGACTTCGCCCCGACTGTCGACGGTCACCTTAAGAACGGTGCGGGCGGGTACCTCACCGGCAACAATCTCGACCCTGTGACCGGTCAGGTCGTCAATTCAGGGCCGATCGTGATCGGCAATCCTGTCCTGCCGGCTAAAGAGACAACGACCATCACCTACTCAGGCAATCTCCCAGCGACGCCGACAGTAAGCCCCTCGGCCGATCCAGCTGGCAGCATCGCCGGCCCATCGCTGACAGCGTACACGTCGTCCGGTGCGCCTGTTACCGTCAACACGCGTTGGATTCAGACGCCGCCAGCCGCAGGCGCGACGAGCACGTCCTGGAGCCTTGTCTACAACAGTAGCGCCACGGCCACGCCGACATGGACCGATTCTGGCACGACATTCGCATTCGATGCGACGGGTAAATTGACGTCACCGTCACCCAGCGCGACGACACCCAGCAAGACTACGGTGACACTCAGTCCTGCAAAAATATCCGGATACACGTTTAACAATCTCACATTGGATATATCAGGCGGCTTGACACAATATGCCGACGCCACCGGTGCTGCGACGACGAGTACGCTGAGCCAAGATGGCAATACCTCCGCCACGTTGACGAGTGTTGCGGTCGGCACCGACGGCAAAATCAACGGCACGTTCTCGAACGGGTCGGTGGTCGCGCTCGCCACCGCCGGGGTCGTGCAATTCGCCGATCCGGACGGTTTGAAGGCCGATTCGAACGGCAACTATCTTCAGACGGCCGATTCCGGTCCGCCGATCGCGGGCCTCAATGGCAGCACCATCACGGGAGCGAGCCTCGAGCAGTCCAACACGGATATCGCGACCGAATTCTCTAAGATGATCGTAACCCAGCAGGCCTACTCTGCGAACACGCGCGTCATGTCGACCGCCCAGACCATGATGTCGGACCTGCTCAACGTGATTCGATAATCTGTCTTCCGGAGGTCGCTGAGGAGGCTGTGAAGTGTCGCTGAACGCACTGTCCAACGCGACCGCCGGGCTCGCCGCAACTCAGGCGGCGATCAACGTCGTCTCGCAGAACGTCGCCAATGCGGGGACGGCTGGCTACGTCAAGCGGACGCTCACGTCCGTCGCCACCGGCACCAACAACCTGGGCGTCGCCTCCGGGGCGGTCACCCGCAGCTTCGATGCGGCGGCCCTGAAGCAGCTTCGGCTGGAAACCTCGGGCGCCGCCTACACGAGCACCAAATCCGGGATCATCTCCCAGCTCGATGCTCTGTACGGGACGCCCGGCAGCTCCACGGCGCTCGACGGCACGCTGAACACGTTCACCGAGTCGCTCCAGGAACTCGCCGCCAATCCGACCTCGGCGGCTGCCCGGACAACGGTGCTGAGCAACGCTTCGGCGCTCGCCAGCCAGATCAACGGAGCCGCCAATTCGGTGCAGAATCTACGCACCGGGATCGAGGCGCAGCTCGGTGCCGATACGCAATCGGCCAGCTCGCTCCTGTCCAGCATCGCGGACCTGAACAAGAAGATCCAGAATACCACGGACAGCACGTCCCTGGCCGACCTCCAGGACCAGCGCGATCAGGCGATCAACAACCTGTCGAGCTACATGGATGTCAAGACGACCGCGCAAAGCGATGGGACCGTGACGGTCCTGACCCAGTCGGGGGCGACGCTGGTGGATCGCGGCAATGCCGCATCGCTGAGCTTCGACGGAAAGGGGACACTGAGCGCGACGTCCTCCTACTCGGCCAACCCGCGCTCGGTCGGCACGATCACGGCCACGCTGCCGGGAGGTGGCAAGATCGACCTCGGCGAGCCCGGCGTGCTGCGCTCGGGCAGTTTGGCGGCCCAGATCGAGCTGCGCGATCAGACGCTGCCCCAGGCGCAGCAACAGCTCGACGACCTCGCCGCGGGGCTCGCGAGTTCGCTGACCGACAAGCAGGTCACCGCGACGCAGGCGACGCAGAACACGGGCACCGAGACCGCCACAATCGACCTCACAGGTTTTCAGGCCGGCAACACCCTGACAATCCCGGCCAACGCGAACAGCACCGGCCGGAACATCATCCTGGTGGCGTCCAACAACACGTCGCCCATCACAGCCAGCCAGACTGTCGATCCCAATGCACTCGTGGCGAAGATCCAACTCCCAGTGGATCAGACGCAGATCGACAAGGCTCTCAAACTTATTGACCCAAACCTCTCGGCGAGCGGTAGCGGCGCGAGTCTAATCATCACAAGCACGGCCGGCGTGCCTCCGGTCGCGGCGACAGCGCGCATCACCGTCCCAACTTCGGCGGATCCCACATCGGGCTATCCCCAGATCCCCCTGTTCGTCGATAGCGCGGGCAATGCCCTCTACACCGGCTCCCTCGACCCCGGCTCGCAGCTCACCGGCTTCGCGCAACGCATCACCGTCAACGGAAATCTATCGGGAAAGCCAGCGGCGCTGACGGCAACGAGCGCCACCGATATGACGGCATCCGGTGCGCGGGCTCAGCAGCTATTCTCTGCGCTTACCTCTACCCAGCAGACCTTCTCGGCGGCAAGCGGTATCGGCGGCGTCTCGGCTCCGCATAGCACCACAGTGATCGGCTTCGCGCAGGACATCATCTCGACGCAGGGGGCCGCCTCGGCGAATGCGACAGCGCTCGACGACATGCAGCAGACCGCGCTCTCCACAGCGCAGGGCCGGTTCGCGGCCGGGGCCGGGGTCAACATCGACCAGGAGATGTCGAACCTGATCGCCCTGCAGAACGCATACGGCGCCAACGCCCGGGTGCTGACCGCGGCCCGCGACATGCTCAACCAACTGCTGCAGATCTGATCATGACGACGATCAAGCCCTTTGCTGCCGGTTCCTACCTCACAAACCGAACCACCTCGCAGCTGACGACGCTGAAGAGCCAGCTCAACGATCTGTCGACCCAGCTCTCGAGCGGGCTGACCGCGCAGACCTATGGCGGCCTGGGCTCCGGGCGGTCCACGGCGCTCGCGGCCCAGGCGACCCTCAGCGCACTCACCGGCTACGCCGCCGGCATCACCGCCGCGCAGACCCGGACGAACGTCGCGGTGACGAGCCTAACGCAGGTGGCGACGCTGGGCATCGATGCGCGCAACACGTTGAACAACGGCCTGCAGAGCACGCCGGTGAACGCGACTGCCGCGAAGGCCAACGCGTTGAACAACCTTCAGGCGGCTCTCGATACCCTGAATCAGTCGGTGGCGGGCAATTACTTGTTCGGCGGCGAAGACAGCTCGACGCAGCCGGTCCTCGACGCGAATACGATCCTGAACGGGACGAAGAACCCTGACGGCTCCACCGACCAGATGGGCCTGACGGAGTTTGTGTCGAGCCAAGTCAAGGCTGACCTCGGTGCGAATGGTAACGGTCGATTGACCCAAACCTACCTCGCATCAAATCCGACCGAGATCACACTTGCAGATGACCCGAGTTCCCGGGCGAAGCCGCAATCCGGGTTCGCGATCACCAGCGTTTCCGCGGTGCCGACCCCGGGCGGCATCGCTGCAACCCGCGCGCTTGATTCGACCGGGACATCGGCCACCGTCACGATCGATGTCAATCAGCAGCCCGCCGCAGGCGACAGCTTGACGCTGACCCTGCAATTGCCCGACGGAACGCAGACCAAAGTGACACTGACGGCGGCGGCCAGCGGCACCACGCCCGCGTTCTCGAACACGGGCTTCGCGATCGGCGCGGACAAGGCTGAGACGGCAAACAATCTCAACGAGGCCCTGAAGAGCGCCCTGTCGGCATCCGCCAGCAGCACGCTGCCGGCGTACTCCACCGCTCAAGCGGCGAGCACCTTCTTCTCCGCTCCGAATACAACAACCACTGCCGCGAATACCGTCGTCTGGTACCAGGGCGAGAATGGGTCGAAGAACCCGCTCGACACCCAATCGGTGCAGGTCAGCGCGGGAAGCAGCGTTCAAATCGGTGTCCGCGCCAACCAGCCGGCGATCAGCAACGTGCTCACGGGCCTCGCGACCGTAGCTCTCGGTATGCCGAACTCATCGGATCCGAACGCGGCCGCGATATACAGCTTAATCAGCAGCCAAGCGCAGCCCCTTCTCTCGTCGGCCGATACCAGTCCCGGCACGACCCCGAGCGGCGCGCTTCCGAGCGTGCAGGACACGGTGACACAGCTCAGCCTGGCATCGACGCGCTTGTCGAACGCGGCGACGACCAACAAGGCCACCCAGAACACGCTTCAGAACACACTCGACGGCATCGAGCAGGCGCCCACCGAGGAAGTCGTCGCCAAATTATTGGACGTTCAGAATCGCCTGCAAGCTAGCTATCAGATCACCTCCTCGCTTTCGAAATTATCCCTTGTGAATTATATTGGCTAGCGAGAAACTGATAAACATGGCTATATTAGTCGTACACTGCGACTTGAACCGCTCCGATGTTAAATCGCACAAATCTCGACAAAGTGTGCTCACAAAAGAGATTGAAAAAGGTCGACGACCTGAGCAGATCAGCTCCAACGGTACGACGTTCTTTGTACAAACTCCCGAACGAGCTTTGGATTTTACGAAGAGACTCGTTGATAGATGTGGTATAAGCAAAGAGAAGGACCGGATTACTGTCGTCGATGTGAGTCAGGGCAAAGTCTACATCTCGGGCGACTTCGACGCCGAGATTAAAGCCAAGTTTCCCTTCCTTGTTGAGGAGTGGGGTGTCTAGTTTCCTTGACCTGACCGGTATTTCGGACCGAGCCGATTGAGAGGCTACTGCATGGTGGCGGCCATGGGAACCCATTTGCGCAGCGCCCTCGAGATCATTCCGGGGCCGTTATCGCAGCCGATGACAGGCGGCGCCGAAGTGCTGCTCATCGCCGAAGCCACACGGCCGCACCCAGCTCCGCCGCGTACGTACTGCTCGCCCTCCCCTCTCGTGTGGATTTTAGCGGCCTACGAAGGACGAGCGGATGTTTGCTTGATTGACCCGAACGAGGGCCTGCGACTCCATTGCGCGTAGAGTAACACAGAATAATAATAGATCTTACGGCAATGCAGACGAACAAATGCGAACACCGGGATTGGAGAAACCGATCAAATTGATCGCGGCTCAACCCATGTCTTCTTGAGGATGCGCATCACTCCTCCACCAACTTGCAGGTGCTTTCGGAAAGGGGCTGGAACGCTTGCTCACCGGGAATGGTCTTCAGGATTCTGTAGAAATCCCACGGTCCTTTCGATTCCGCCGGCGCCTTCACTTGGGCGAGGTACATGTCGTGCACCATGCGTCCGTCTGGGCGCAGCTTGGCGTTTCGCGCGAAGAAGTCCTGGATCGGCAATTCGCGCATCTTGGCCATGACCCGCAGGCCGTCGTCGGTCCCTGCGGCTTCTGCGGCCTTCAGGAAGTGGAGCACGGCCGAATAGTCTCCGGCCTGTACCATGGTCGGCATCCGGCCGCCCGTCTGCTCGCCGAAGCGCCGGGCGAAGGCGCGCGTCTGCTCGTCCATGTCTCAGTAGAAACCTGTCGTCAGGATCATGCCCTGAGCCGCCGGCAGACCGACGGAGTAGATGTCGGTCAGGAAGATGTTGAGACCACCCAGCCTCTACCCGCCCTGCAGAATCCCGAACTCGCTCGCCTGCTTGATAGTGTTGATCGTATCCGCGCCGGCATTGGCCATGCCGATGATCTTCGCGCCCGAGGCCTGGGCCTGCAGCAGGTAGGATGAGAAGTCGGGATTGGGGAACGGGTGCTTGACCGACCCGAGCACCGTGCCGCCCTTGGCCTTGACGACGCGGGTGACCTGCGCCTCCAGGTCGTGCCCGAAGGTGTAGTCGGCCGTTATGAAGAAACACGTATTCTTCGGATCGTCGGCCAGAGCGGAAGCCGTCCCGGCCGCGAGGGAATAGGTATCCCAGGTCCAGTGGGCGCCCGTGGGCGAACAGGCGGCGCTGGTCAGCGCCAGGGACCCGGCACCGGAGTTGATGTCGATCTTCCCCTTGCTGCGCGCGACCTCGCGCACGGCCAGGCCGGCGACCGAGGAGTTCGTGTCGAAGATCGCGTCGACGCCTTCGGTATCGAACCAGCGGCGCGCGATCGACGAGGCGATGTCCGCCTTGTTCTGGTGATCCGCGAAGATCAGCTCGACCTGTCGGCCGTTGATCGGCCGGCCGAAATCCTCGACCGCGAGTTGCGCAGCTGTCACGGATCCTCGACCCGCAAGATCCGAGTAGCCGCCGGACATGTCGGTCAGAATGCCGATCTTGATGCCGCCGTCGGCATATTGGGCCGAGGCCGGCACGATGGAGAGGGCGGCGGCAAGCGCGGCGGCCGCCACTAGGATACGACGGATCATTCTTTCCTCCCTGCCCTAATTGCTTGCGCTGCGCGTTCTCCGCGCCGGCCGGCGAGCGTGAGCGACGCCCCCGCGTGGCGCCGACCGGCGGCGCAGTGCTGCCACCGGTCGCCATCGCCCAGGCGGTGGACGGCCTCTCTCGCCCTCAGAGATAGCTTCGGCCGTCGAGGTAGGCCCTGCGCCAGCGCCTGATCTCGACGCGCTCGAACAGGCCGACCTTGAAGAATGGGTCCGCCTGGATGAGCGCCTCGGCGTCCGCGCGGGTGTCGACATCGACGACGTACAGGCCGCCGCCGGCGTCGCTTCCGTCGTCGTTCAGCTTCGCGCCGCAGGCCAGGAGCCGGTCCTTGATCCGGTCGAGGTAGACGAGATGCTCCGCACGATTCGCCTTGCGGATGTCCAAGCTTCCAGCCTTGTCGGAGGTCTCGATCATGTACGGCATGGGATTTAGCCTGTCAGTTGGCTGCGATGGCGGAGGGATGCTGTGCGAGCGGCGTGACGCTCAGCGACATGTACGGGTAGAGCGGCAGCGAACTCAGGCTGTCGTGAAGCTCGTCGTTGCCGCCAACATCGAACACGCTGTAGTTGGCGTATTGTCCGGCGACGCGCCATAGGTGCCGCCACTTGCCCTCATGCTGCAGCGTCTGCGCGTAGGCCTTTTCCTCGGCCTTGAGGCGATCCGCCTCCGCCTTTGGCAGAGTGGCCGGAAGATTGACCTGCATGTGGACCATGTAGAGCATGACATCGATCCTGTACTGCGGGCGAGTGTAAACTTTCTGACGTGAGATGGTCTGCCGTGCCCGGGGCCGGCTGAAGACGAGACCGGATCGGAGACACCGCGGTGCCGTCGCGGACGCGCGCTGTGCTGTGTCTTCCCGGTGGACCCGCGATGGAGGGCTTTCCTCAGGCATCGGCGCGGATCAGGTCGGCCGCCTTCTCGGCGATCATGAACACGGCCGCCTGGGTGTTCCCGGAGACGATGCGCGGCATGATCGAGGCGTCCGCCAAGCGCAGGCCGGTCACGCCGCGCACTTGCAGGTTCGGATCCGTGACCGACCCGGGATCGCCGCCCATGCGGCACGTTCCGCAGATATGGTAGATCGTCTGGCCGTCGCGGCGGGCGAAATCGAGCCAGTCCGCATCCGTCCGGCAGTCCGGGCCCGGGTTGAGTTCGGCCCCGCGAAAGCGGTCCATCGGTGCCTGCTCGACGATGGTCCGCGCGATCCTCATGCCCTCGACCATGGCCCGGCGATCCGCCTCGGTGGCGAGGAAGTTCGGGCGGATGGCGGGAGGCTTCAGCGGATCGGGCGAGGCGGCGTGGATCGTGCCGCGCGATTCCGGCCGCAACTGCGTGACGCCGATCGTCATGCCCGGCAGGCGATCAAGCTTGCGCTCGGCGGCGTTGGCGTAGCTCGCGTGCATGAAGAAGTACTGCACGTCGGGCCCGTCAAGCCCCGGCCGCGTGCGCACGAAGCCGTGGGCGAGGCCGGTCCCGAGCGACAGGATGCCCTGCCGGGTAGCGAGATAGCGCGCCGCCGCGAACCCAAGGCGCAGGCCGCGGGTCTGCTCGTTCAGCGTCACCGGCAGGCGCACGCGCCAGTTCATGCGCGTGCAGTAATGGTCCATGTAGTTGGCTCCAATCCCGGGGAGCGCGCACCGCACCGTCACGCCCAGCCCGGCGAGGATCGCCGGATCGCCGAGGCCGGACAGTTCCAGGATCTGCGGTGTCTGAGCCGCGCCCGCTGCGAGGATCACCTCCCCGCGGCAGCGGAACAGCCGCTCGCGCCCGCCGACCAACGCGGCGACGCCGCTCGCCCGCTCCCGATCGAAGGTCAGCCGCAGGACGTGCGCGTCCGTCACGACGGCGAGGTTGGCGCGTCCGAGCGCCGGCCTCAGGTAGGCGTCGGCGGCGCTGACCCGCCGCCCGTGCCGCTGGTTGACCTGGTAGTAGCCGAAGCCGTCCTGGCTCTCCGCGTTGTAATCGGGATTGCGCGGATGCCCGGCCGCTTGCGCGGCGGCGATAAAGGCGTCCGCGATGGCCGGCCGCTCGGCGACTTCGGTGAGCGGCAGCGGGCCGCCGCGGGCGCGCAGCGGATCGGCCGCCCCGTCGTAATCCTCAAGCCTGCGGAAGTAGGGCAGCACGTCGGCGAAGCCCCAGCCGCGGCACCCGGACTGAGCCCACGCATCGTAGTCCTGCGGCTGCCCGCGCACGTAGATCATGCCGTTGATCAGCGTCGACCCGCCGAGGCCCTTCCCCCGCGGAACCGCAATCACCCGGCCGCCGGTTGCCTCCTCGGGTTCGGTCCGGAAGCGCCAGTTGTAGGACGGGTGCTGGAGCAGGCGGCTGAACCCGGCCGGGATCGCGACCCAGGGGCTGCGCGCCCGTCCCCCCGCTTCGAGGAGCAGCACCCGGCGCGTCCCGGACTCGGTCAGCCGGTTGGCCAGGACGCAGCCCGCCGTGCCGCCGCCGACGATCACGTAGTCGAAGTCACCCGCCGCGACGGCGTCGGTATCGATCGGTTCCAAGGTCTGCGCCACGGTTCGCCCCAAGATCCGGCCTCAGAGTGCGCCCATGTGGCGGGCCATCAGGGCGATCTGGCACTCCAGCATCGGCAGGCCCTTCTGGATGCGGCAGCCCGCGGCCAGCGCCGCGGCGAGCAGGGGCGTCGTCTCCGGATCCATGATCGCTTCGGCGACGAACTGGCCGTCGTGGAGGGCGCTGAGATCGAAGGGCGCGGCGTCCTGCGGACGCATCCCGAGCGACGTGCCGTTGACGAGGAGGTCGTGCTCCGCCTGGGCGCCCTCGGCGGCGACCGCCAGCGTGGGATAGGCAGCGCGCAGGCGCTCCGCCAGCGCCCGGGCGCGGTCGGCGGTGCGGTTCAGGATCGTCAGGCGCGCGACGCCCGCCTCGGCAAGCGCGAAGGCGATGGCGCTCGCTGCGCCGCCGGCCCCCTTCAGCGCCGCGCTCCGGCCGCGGGGCTCCAGGCCCGAGGCGCGCAGCGCCTCGACGAACCCGACCCCGTCCAGCATCGTGCCGACCATGCGCCCGTCGGCCTCCCGCCGTACGCAGTTGACCGCCCCGATCTGCTCGGCCTCGCGAGTGAGCGCGTCGCACAGGCCCGTCATTGCCGTCTTGTGCGGGACCGTGGCGATGAAGCCGCCGAAATTGCGCAGGTGCCTCAGCCCGTCCATCACCGTGGCCAAGCCGTCCGCCGGCACGTGAAGCGGGACGAGCACGCCGTCGATCCTGTGGCGGGCGAACAGCGCGCCCATCACCTCGGGGGCCTTCACGTGGTAGATCGGGTCTGCCAGGATTCCGTAGACCCGGGTCCGCCCGGTGATCCCGACCGCGGTGCGTGCGCTGTTCATGGCCGTCCTTCCGTCCATCTGTTGTCCTGACCGGCTCCGGCTTCACGTCATGTAGAGGCCGCCGGCGACGTCGACGGTCTGGCCGGTGACGAAGCTGGCTTCGGCGGAGGTCAGGTAGAAGGCGAGATCCGCGACCTCCTCGGCAGCGCCGAGGCGGCCCATCGGGGTCTCGATCCGGCCCGGGGCGATCGCGTTGACGCGGATGCCGAACGGCCCGAGCTCGGCGGCGAGGTGCTTGGTGAGGCCGATCAGCCCGGCCTTCGACGCCGCGTAGTGGCAGGCGACGATCGGCGAGTAGGTCTTTCCCGCCACCGACGACAGGTTGACGATCCAGCCGCGCCCGGCCGCGCACATCGCCGGCGACAGCGCCCGAACGGTGTTGAACGAGCCCGTCAGATTGACCGCGACGACGCGGTTCCACTCGGCTGGATCCATCTCCCAGACGCGGTGGGCCGCCCCATCGTGCTTGGGGGAGATGCCGGCATTGTTGATCACCGTGTCGAACGGGCCGCCCAGCGCCGCGGCGGCCTCGGACAGGGCCGCCTCGGTCGCCGGGTAATCGGCGACATCGAACTGCAACGGCACGGCGCGACCGCCCGCGGCCTCGATGGCTGCGACCGTGGCCGCGACGTCCTCCGGGTTCACGTCGGCGACGCCGACCAGGGCCGCGCGCCGGCCGAAGCCCTCCACGATCGCCCGACCGATCCCGCGGCCGGCATGGCTCGGCCGGCGAGCGATCGCGTCCGGATTCGTATATCGCTCGGTCATCCCAGATCCTCGGATAGGCGCGCGGCACGTGGTCCTATCGATCTACGGGCGTGCCATCATTCCGAAGATGGCCGGACGAATACGACGAGCCAGGGATGATATACGGAGACTTCACGTCAGGCTGTCCGAGCTGGAAGACCTTCAGGCGCTTGAGCGCCTTCGCCTTGGACGAGACGAGGTGTTCGCTCAGGGCGCGGCAGGCGGTCTCGTGATCCCCCGCCCGGACGGCATTGAGCACGTGGAGATGCTCGTCCATGAATGGGTCGATGCCTGGTCTATCGGGTAAGGCATTCTGGATGTGCTTGCCGACGACGAGGAGGCATCGCGTCCGGCGCAGGGCCTCGGCCATCTCCGTGTTCGGGCTGTGGGCAAGACAGGCGACGTGCAGGTCGTTCTCGAGGACGTCGAGCCCGGCGATGTCGGGGTCAGGCATCGCGCGGGCCGCTTCGACGAGACGCGCTTCCATCGCGGCGACGGCCAAAGCGGGGATGCGCCCGATCGCGGCGCGGAGCAGCGGCGGTTCGAGGATGAGGCGCAGGTCGTAGAGATGCTCGACTCGCGTGCTGTCGAGGGGAATGACCTGCCATTGACCATTCCCCTCCTTCGTCACGAGCCCGACGCCCTGCGCACGCAGGAGCAGGTTACGGGCGACGGTGCGGCCCACGCTGAGATGTCGGGCGAGCGCCAGCTCGTTGACGCGGAAGCGACCGAGGAGGGAGGCGAGGATTACGTCGCGCTCGAGCGCGTAATAGAACGGCTCCCAGCCCTCGCCCGGGCCGAGTTCCCCGTCGAGCTCGATCAGGTCCGGCGTGACGGCGAGGCGCCGGTCCGGAGCGGCACCGCCGACGGCGACACCTCGGCCGTCGAAGCGGTGGACAAGGCCCGCTTCCTCCAGGGCCGCGAAGGCCTGTCGGACGGGCGAGCGACTCGCCTTGAACATCCCGGCGATTGCGCTCTCCACCAGCACGCAGCCTGGGGC
This sequence comes from Methylobacterium sp. OAE515, assembly GCF_041806315.1. NCBI lineage: Bacteria > Pseudomonadati > Pseudomonadota > Alphaproteobacteria > Hyphomicrobiales > Methylobacteriaceae > Methylobacterium > Methylobacterium sp. OAE515. The sequence goes on along the minus strand of NZ_JBGMUV010000002.1, from coordinate 174,350 downwards.
CAGCCGGCCAGCCTCGATGGCGCCGCGCAACGCGTCGCCGATCAGCGCATAGGCTGGACGGCGGCGCGCAGCCACGACCCGCCCCGGCCGTGCGGTGCGGGTCCGGGATCCGCGCCCGCGGACGCTGCCTGCCTCGCTCACGTCACGGCGCCGAGCGGCCAGGGCACGAACTCGTTGTCGCCGTAGTCGTAGCCTTCGCTCAGCGAGCGCTCGCCCGAGGCGACCGCGATGATCCGCTCGAAGATCCGCTCCCCCGCCGCCTCGATCGTATCCTGCCCGGTGACGATGCCGCCGCAGTCGATGTCCATGTCCTCCTCCATGTGGGCGTACATCTCGGAGTTGGTGGCGATCTTGATGCAAGGTGCCGGCTTGAAACCCGAGACGGAACCCCGGCCGGTGGTGAAACAGATGACGTTGCAGCCGCCTGCGACCTGGCCCGTCACCGCGACGGGATCGTAGCCGGGCGTATCCATGAAGACGAACCCGCTGCGGTCGATAGGCTCGGCGTACTCGTAGACCGCCGTGAGCGGCATAGTCCCGCCCTTGGCCACCGCCCCGAGGGACTTTTCCAAGATCGTGGTGAGCCCCCCGGCCTTGTTGCCGTGAGAGGGATTGTTATTCAGCTCCGCCCCGTGCCGCTCGGTGTAGTCGCGCCACCACGCGATCCGGGCAACGAGTTTCTCGGCCACCGCCCGGTCGACGGCGCGGCGAGTAAGGAGGTGCTCGGCACCGTAGATCTCCGGCGTCTCCGACAGCACCGCCGTGCCGCCGTGCCGCACCAGCAGGTCCGCGGCGTGGCCGAGTGCGGGGTTCGCCGAAATGCCCGAGTAGCCGTCCGAGCCGCCGCACTGGAGGGCGAGCTTGATTCCCGACACCGGCACGGTCTCGCGCTCGACCGCGTTCACCGCGTCGAGCATTCCGCGGATCGCCTCGGCCGCCGCCTCCACCGTCTTGCGGGTGCCGCCTATCCCCTGGATCGTCATGGTGCGCAGGAACGGCCCCTCCGACAGGCGCGACTCCTCCATCAGCTTGCCGATATGGTTCGTCTCGCAGCCGAGGCCGATTATCAGGATGCCCCCGAAGTTCGGGTTACGGGCGTAGCCGGAGAGGGTGCGCGCCAGGAACCGGTAGCCCTCGGTGGCCGTGTTGATGGCGCAGCCGCCACCATGGGTGAGCGCCACGACCCCGTCGACGTTCGGGTGGCCGGCGAGACCGGTGCGGTTCATGAGGTCGGCGGCCGCCTTGGCGACGGTGGCCGAGCAATTCACGGAGGTCAGAATGCCGATGTAATTGCGCGTGCCGATTTCGCCGTTCGGCCGGCGGTAGCCCTGGAAGGTGCGCCGCTCGGCTTCGGGGAGCAGCGGCGTCGGCCGGGCATCGGCGCAGAAATCGTGAGCGACGGCGCCGTCGCGCATCTCCATGTTGTGAAGATGAACGTGCTCGCCGGAGGCGATGTCCTGGCGGGCATATCCGATGAGCTGACCGTACTTCGTGACCGGCGCTCCGACAGGGATGGGCGCCACCGCCACCTTGTGACCACGCGGGACGCCTTCGCCCCGCGCCTCGACCCCGAATCCCGTGTCGGCGCCCGGATCCAGGCGCGTGCGGGCGACGGCGACGTTGTCGGCGGGGTTCAGGCGGATGGCGGGCGCGGGGCCATCGAGGGCGATCGTCATGGGATCCTCCGGACCGCAGCGGCCAGGACGAAGCCCGGGGGATGCGCGGCGGGTATTTGGCTATTGCGTGCAATGTACCATCATGGTAGCCGTCACGAAGTCAAGAGCGCCCGCAGGCGTCACCGTCCGAGGAAACAAAATCGTTCTGCCGCGATGTCGGCAGGCGAACGCCATCCATCGGCACAAACCAGCATTTCACCGCGACGATGCGCAGCATCGCCTGGGGGAAGACGATGCGTTTTTGCTGTTCACGCACGAGCTGCGCGTATGTCGTATGATCTCGACTTCGCGTTCCTGAACGAATACGGCCCAGATCTCGTGCGCGGCGTCTGGCTGACGCTCGGCATGACCGCGGCCTCGATCCTTCCGGGCTTCGTGCTGGGTACCCTCTGCGCAGTCGGGCGCCTCTACGGGCCACCCTGTCTGCGGCGAGCCGCGATCATCTACGTCGAGGCAATCCGCAACACGCCGCTGGTGATCCAGGTCTTCTGGCTGTTCTTCGGTCTTGCCGTGCTGCAGGTTCGGATCGGCGCCTTCCCGGCGGCGGTGATCGCCCTCGTCATCAACGTCGGCGCCTACACCGCCGAGATCATGCGCGCCGGCTTCGAGACGATCCCGAAGGGGCAAGTCGAGGCGGCGTCGTGCCTCGCGCTGACCCGGAGGCAGGTGATCTGGGGCGTACAATTTCCCCAGGCGGTGGAGCGGGTCTATCCGGCGCTGGTGAGCCAGTTCGTGCTGATGATGCTCGCCACCTCGATCATGTCGCAGATCTCGGCTGAGGAACTGACCGGCGCTGCCTATCAGATCCAGGCGTTCACCTTCCGGGGCTTCGAAGTCTACCTCGTCATCGCGGGGATCTACGTTGTGATGGCCGCCGCTCTGCGCCTCGTCCTGCTCGGCTGCGCCACCGTGGCCTTTCCGCGGCGCCGCCGCCTCGGCACCCCCCTGTGAGGCGGCCGGCATGACCGAAACGACCCTCCTCGGCATCACCTGGGATCAGCTCCTTTTCATCTTGCGCGGCGCCGGCTGGACCCTGGTCCTCTCCCTGCTCGGCTTCATCGGCGGCACGTTGATCGGCCTGCCGGTGGCGCTGGCCCGGGCCGCGCGGAAGAAGGGAGCAGGCTCGCGGCTGCTGCGGCATGGGGCGGGCGTCTACGTCACGCTCGTCCAGGGCATACCCCTGCCGGTGATCATGTTCGTCGTCTATTTTGGGGTCAGCATCGGCGGGTTCGAGGTGCCGGCCCTCGTCGCGGCGGGAATCGCCATGACCCTGTGGTCGGCAGCCTACCTCGGAGAGATCTGGCGGGGCTGCATTCAGGCGGTGCCGCGGACGCAATGGGAAGCGGCCGAGTGCCTCGCACTCACACCGGCCCAGCGCTTCGCCCACGTCATCCTCCCCCAGGCCGTGCGGGTCGCGGTCCCGCCGACCGTCGGCTTCCTGGTGCAGATCGTCAAGAATACATCGTACTCGGTCGTGATCGGGTTCTTCGATCTGACCTATTCGGCGAAGGTCATCAACAACGCCACGTACAAGCCGTTTCAGGTCTTCACTATCGCGGCGTTGATATACTTCGTTATTTGCTACCCGATGTCGGTGCTGAGCCGGCGCTTCGAGGCGCGGATGCGTCGGGCCTGACGGGAGACCAGCGGATGGATGCCATGGCAATCGCCGACCCGCGCCTGGATGCCCCGGCCGCCCGGGCGGACCGGGAGACGATGGTCAGCTTCGAGGATGTGCGGAAGGCGTTCGGAGCTGTCGAGGTGCTGCGGGGCATTACCCTCGACGTGCACCGGGGTGACGTGACCGTGCTGATCGGCCGCTCGGGCTCGGGCAAGAGCACGGCGCTGCGCTGCATCAACGGCCTGGAGATGATCAACGGCGGACGGCTCACCGTCTGCGGACGCAGGCTCCACGAGCCTGGCATCGACCTGCGGGCCCTGCGCCAGGATGTCGGCATCGTCTTTCAGAGCTACAACCTGTTCCCGCATCTCACGGTGGCGCAAAATGTGATGCTTGCCCCGCGCAAGGTGAAGCGCATCGGGATCGGCGAGGCGCGGGAGCTCGCCCGGGAGGTGCTGGACAAAGTTGGCCTCGCCGACAAGGCGGAGGCTTACCCCGAGCAGCTGTCCGGGGGGCAGCAGCAGCGGGTCGCCATCGCCCGCTCGCTCGCCATGCACCCGCGCCTGATCCTGTTCGACGAGGTGACCTCGGCCCTCGACCCCGAGCTGACCGGCGAGGTTCTGCGGGTCATCGAAGGCTTGGCGAAAGCCGGCATGACCATGGTCCTCGTCACCCACGAGATGGGCTTCGCCCGCTCCGTGGCCGACCAGCTGGTGTTCATGCACAAGGGCACCGTGTGGGAAAAGGGCTCGCGCGAGATCCTGCGCGACCCCGCCACCCCCGAACTCCGCCAGTTCGTCGGCAACGGCCTCTGAGCCTGGCCTGCAATCCCGAACGAGAGCCGCGCCGAGGCGGCCGCACATCACATTCCGGAGGACATCCCATGTTCAGGACGCGCACCACCCGTCGCCTCACCTTCGCTCTCGGTCTCAGCGCGCTGGTGCCCGTTGCGGCGCAGGCTGCCGATACCCTCGACACGATCCGCCAGCGGGGCAAGATCCTCGTGGCGATCGACGTGAGCCATCCGCCCTACGGCATGCTCGATGGCAAGGCGCAGGAAACGGGTTCCGACGTCGACACCGCCCGCCTCCTGGCCAAGGGTCTTGGCGTCGGCCTGGAGATCGTCCCCGTCTCCGGGGCCAACCGGGTGCCGTTCCTGCTTTCCGGGAAGGCCGACATCGTGATCGCCTCCTTCTCGATCACTGAGGAGCGCAAGCGCGTCGTAGACTATTCCAAGCCCTACGGCGTGATCCCGGTGGTGATCGCCGCACCCGAGAGCGAAGCCATCGCGAAGCCGGAGGATCTCGCCGGCAAGACGATCGCGGTCGCCCGGGGCACCACAGCCGATATCGAATTGACCAAGGCGCTCAAGTCGGTCTCAGGCGCATCCATCGTGCGCTACGAGGATGAGGCCACCACCAACACGGCGGTCGCCACCGGCCAGCAGTCGATCCTCGCGGCGGCGCTCTCCACCGCCAACAGCGTGCGCGACGCCAATCCGGGCAAGAAGCTGGCGATCAAGATCACCATGAACGCCTATCCGATGGCGGTGGGCCTGCGGAAGAAGGACCCGGAGCTGAAGGCCTGGGTTGACGGCTGGGTCGAAACCAACCTGAAGAACGGCCAGCTCAACGGCATCTACCAGAAGTATTTCGGTCAGTCACTTCCGCCAGAGATGACGAACTGAAGCAATCCTTGCTTCGACTAACTTCCAGAGAGATCATGTCTCGATTGGGAGCAGGGCGAAGTCCCGCAGCCGTCGCGGTGTTGCTACAACGCACCGCCGACGGGTCTGCGGCCCTTCGTCGACGTTAGGACTTCTTCTTCCCGAGTATTATGCGCATGACAAACCTCGCCGGCCCCTACCGGGGCGTCTTCCCGGTCGCCCCCACGGTGTTCGACGCGTCCGGCGCCCTCGATCTCGACAGTCAGCGCCGGGCGATCGACTTCATGATCGCGGCCGGCAGCGAAGGTCTGTGCATCCTCGCCAATTTCTCGGAGCAGTTCGTCCTCACCGACGACGAGCGCGAGACCGTGATGCACGCCGTGCTGGAGCACGTCGCCGGGCGCGTGCCGGTGATCGTGACGACCACCCACTTCGCCACGCAGGTCTGCGCCGAGCGCGCGCGCCGGGCGCAGGCCGCCGGAGCCGCGATGGTGATGATCATGCCGCCCTATCACGGCGCCACGATCCGGGTGCCGGAACTCGGCGTCTACGAGTTCTTCCGCGCGGTGTCGGACGCGATCTCCATCCCGATCATGATCCAGGACGCGCCGGTGGCGGGCACGCCGCTCTCGGCGGCGTTCCTCGCGCGTATGGCCCGGGAGATCGAAAACGTCGCGTATTTCAAGATCGAGACCGCGGGCGCCGCGGCCAAGCTCCGCGAGCTGATCGCGCTGGGCGGCGACGCAGTGGTCGGCCCCTGGGACGGCGAGGAGGCGATCACCCTGATGGCCGACCTCGAGGCCGGCGCCACGGGGGCGATGACCGGCGGCGGCTATCCGGACGGGATCCGGCAGATCACCGACGCCTACGCGGCCGGCCGGCGGGAGGCGGCCATGGACGCCTACGCGCGCTGGCTGCCGCTGATCAACTACGAGAACCGGCAATGCGGGCTTCTGGCCTGCAAGGCGCTGATGAAGGAGGGCGGCGTGATCGCCCACGAGACCGCGCGGCTGCCGGTTCAGCCGCTGCACCCCGACACACGCGCCGGCCTGATCGAACTCGCCCGCCGGAACGACGCGCTGGTGCTCCGCTGGGGCCGGTGACCCGTTCGCACGACGGGACGGCGATCGCATCTCACGGCGAGGCTGCGCGATATTCGGCATGCCGTCCGTGCGCAAACGGTTCGGCATCGCCGCCGTCATACCCAACGTCCGCTGTGGAGCAGCGTTCGACGCCTTCTCAATGACAGGATCGGGCGCAAGTCCGAACATCCGGTTTCGCGCGCGATGGCGAGCTGGTGTGGTGTAGTCTGGCCGAATGCCGCTGTTCGGCCCCGGAGCAAGTCCGAGATGCTCGACGGTCATCCCCTTGTCCTGGCCGATCTGCGTGCGCGGTTGGCCGAGCCGCAGCGCGTCTACCACGGTCAGGCGCATGTCGACGCGCTGCTCAATGATTTCCGCGCCGGCCGCGACGCCTTCCACGTGCCCGATGCCGTCGAGCTGGCGATCTGGTTCCACGATGCGGTCTACGTTCCAGGGGCCCGGGACAACGAGGCGCGCAGCGCCGACCTGCTGCGGCGACGGCTGGATGGTCTGGTCTCGGCGCCGACACTGGCATTGGCCGAGACGATGGTCCGGGCGACTGAGCACCACACCGTCCCGGACGCTCTTCCGTCAACGCAGGCCGAGGACATCGCCGGCTTCCTCGACATGGACATGGCGATACTCGGCGCCGAGCCCGCGACCTATGACGATTATGCCGAGGGCGTAGCGCGCGAGTTCATCCCGGTCGTGGGCGAGGCATCCTATCGACACGGTCGCGCGGCCTTCCTGCGCGCAGCGCTCAATCCTGCCCGAACGCTGTTCCTCACAGTCCGTGCGCGGACTTCGTTGGACGGTCCAGCGCGCTCGAATATGCAACGCGAGCTGACGCATCTATGCTGACGATCCCATCGATGTGGCCGGGTCGAACATGCGTTTTGCGGCGGTCTCGAATTATGGACGATACGCGGCCCGCGTCAGCGAAGGCCCCAGCGCAGGAGCGGCCCCGCCGTACCGGTCGCATCGTCGACGTCGATGAGCCAGCCGCTGCCGATCGAGACCTGAGCCACCGTCCAGACCGCAGCGCCCTCTTTGCGAACGAGGACGGCATGTCCATGGGTTCCCGGAGCGCCGGCACGCCAAGCGGCGGCTCCGGCGATGCCAGCCGCTTCCCGCGCCGAGTGGACTTGCTCCGCAAAAGTGGAGAGCTCTTTTCCTGAAGGAGGAGGGTTCCGATGGCAGACCGGAAGCAAACCTTTACCCCTGAGTTTCGTGCTGAGGCGGTGCGATTGGCGCAGACGAGCGGGCGGTCCCGCCGCGAGGTCGCCGCCGATCTCGGTGTCGGGCTCTCGACGCTGCGCAACTGGATCGACGGTCGACGTGAGCGGGAGATGGACAACCCACCAGCCGACCGGCAGGAGGATATGGCCGCCAAGCTCAAGTGTCCGCGCCGCGAGTACGAGGTGCTACGCTAGGAGCGGGAGATCCTGAAGCGGGCCACCGCTTTTTTCGCCAAAGAGGGAAGTCGATGAGGTTCCGCCTCGTCGATGCGGCGAAGAAGGACTTCCCGGTCGCGCGCCTGTGCAAGGTCCTCGATGTCAGTCCGAGCGGCTACTTTGCCTGGAAAAACCGTCCGGCCTCGACGCGGCAGCACGAGGATCTCGTGCTACTCGCCCATGTACGGGCAACGGCACGGCATCGAGGGCACGATCTCGCAGGGCGTGCGCAGCTTCGGCCTGCGCCGAGCCCGCTACCGCGGACTGGCGAAGACGACCTTCCAAGGGGTGGCCACGACCGCTGCCCTCAATCTCGATCGTCTTGCCGCTTGGTTCGGGCACAGATCGCTGGCTTCGGCGCATACCTCACGCTTCAGCGCTCTCGCCACATAGCCATCGACTTCGCCAACAGTGTCCGGCCGTTTTCCCGTCAAGTTCCGTTCGCATAAGGGAAGGACACTGTTGGCGAAGTGAGCGTGGCCGGCCTGTAAGGCGTTGAGAAGGTTTCCAGTCCGGAGGCCGCCCATGTCGCTCCGTTCGCAACCTCTGCCGCCTGTCCCTGAAGACACCGCTCGAATCGCGCAGGCCGCGTTCCGGCGCGGTAACCCCTACATGCTCCTGCGCGACCGGCTCGGCGCCCTGTTCGCCGATGCCGACTTTGCCGACCTCTACCCGACGCTTGGTCAGCCAGCCTACGCGCCCTGGCGCCTCGCTCTCGTCACGCTGATGCAGTTCCGGGAAGGACTGAGCGACCGGCGCGCCGCCGAGGCGGTGCGAGGGCGGATTAACTGGAAGTACCTGCTCGCCCTCGATCTGGCGGATGCCGGCTTCGACTTTTCGGTCCTGTGCGAGTTCCGGGCCCGCCTGCTCGAACACAAGGCGGGCGAGCGCCTGCTCACCCGTCTCTTGGACGTGGCCCGTGACGGTGGGCTCCTGAAGGCCCGCGGTCGGCAGCGCACGGACAGCACGCACGTGCTGGCCGCCATCCGCACGCTGAACCGGCTCGAGTTGCTTGCCGAGACGCTGCGGGCGGCCTTGAACGCCGTGGCGAGCGAGGTGCCGGCCTGGCTGAACTCTATCGTTCCGGCGGACTGGCACGAGCGTTACGACCGAAGGGTCGTGTGGATCTTGTACGGCACGAACGCGACCAGCGCGCGGAGGAAGTCCGATGCGGTGTAGCGGTTGGCCTCCGTCTCCAGCTTGGCGAAAGCCAGCTTCGAGGTTCGGTCGATAGCCACAAATAGGTAAAGCTTGCCTTCTTCTGTCCTGACCTCGGCGATGTCGATGTGCATGTAGCCGATGGGGTAATCGGCAAAGCGCTTCTTCTTGGGCTTGTCGCCTTCCATCTCTGGCAGGCGACTGATGCCGTGCCGCTCCAGGCAGCGGTGGAGTGACGAGCGGGTCAGGTGCGGGATCGTGGGCTGCAAGCCGTAGAGGCAGTCGTCCAGCGGTAGAAGCGTATGGCGCCGGAAGGCGACGATGACCGCCTCCTCCTCTGGCGTCAGGACGGTCGAGCGGGGTTCTTTCGGCCCCATGGCAGCATCTGCCGTCGACTGCCGCGCGCGCCATTGCTGTAACGTGGTCGGGCTGACGCCGTAGCGCTTGGCCGCCGCTCTCACACTCTCTTGACGTAGCTGTATTGCGCGACGGACCGCCTCCGTCGTGCGGGCGCTGCCGTGGAGAATTTGGCCCATAGCGCATCCCTCGCAGCATGATGGTCAGCAGTACCACCACACCGCGGGATCAAACACCTAGGCCTTCAGGCCATATCATTCCAAGAGCAGGTCCTTCACCTCCTGGGTGGCCTTCTCGCCATAGCAACAGGCGGGGACCCGGCCGTGGTCTTCCAGCTCCAGCGTTACACCGCCTTTCAGCGCATCGAGGAAGGCCCTCTCTCGCTGCGGCTCAACGTAGAAAAAGTAGATCGCCAGGCGGCTGGTGCTGTCCTTCGCGCGGATGATGTGAACGTGCTGGGGCCGCTGGCCGATCAGGCGGTCGCCGTGGGAGCTTCCGGGCGACATGGCAGTCTTCTGCGATAGCGTCACCGCATGATATTGCCGTATCGTCAAAATGGCGAGTGCGTGGCCTGCAGCTCGCGGGTCAGGTCACAGCGGCTCGGCGTGGCCAGGATGGCGCCGAGTTGCCGATCCAGGCTCCGTCGCTTGGCCGAGAGCGTCGCGGCGGCGAGATCGGTGACCCGCTCGGCCAGTGCGAACACGCGCTGCAACCAGAGTTGTAGGCGCCAGGGTACGGGATCGTCGCTGACCTCGACGGCGTAGGCGACGTCGCGCGCCAGATGCCCCCGGCAGGTCTGGTGCTCGGCGGCATGACCTTGTTGAGCGGTGTAGCGGTCCGAGACCCACACCGCAGTTCGATGCCCGTCCATCATCTCGCGCACCACGACAGCGCCGCGTGTCGGCGAGGCCGCGTGCACCACCGCGTCGGCCGAGTGGAACAGCCAATGATTGGCGTTTGAGCCCTCGATGCGCACGCCGGTCTCGTGGCAGGCGACGACCTCGTCCCGGTGGAAGGTCAGGACGCTCATCGAAATATATCCATGTTCGATAAGCTGACTATAGAGAAAAAATCTCTACAAACATGTGCTATAGGATACGATACGAAGGGTTGTAATCCGCACTAAATCTTGACTTCCATCTTCATCATGCAAATTCCCCTTCCCTGTTTCTGGGCCGGTGTTCGTCGTGGTCGAAGGTGCTTCCCGAGCGCCGTTCCACAGGATCATCCATCACGTCCACGGGGCGCTCGTCCCCGTCGGGCACTTGATCGTCTCTGCATTTCACTGTATCCGATGGCCATCGCGTAGCATGATCGACAGTATTCGAACAAATTAGCGCAATCTGCATTGGCAACGCCGCTTGTTTGCCGATCGATGACGACGCATGTCGGGGAGGCGAGAATGGTCAAGCTGCCGGGGAATGTTTCAGGACCGATCGGAGGCCCGAAGACGCCGCCCGAAGGCGCAGTAACCCCCCCAACGATTTCCCCGCGCAACTACATTCAGCAATTCATCAAGCACCTGCAAAGCGGCACCGCGGCGGGCCAAGGCCAGCATTTCGTCTCGTTCTTCGCGACCGTCAGCAACGCATCGCAGGATGGCGATGGTGAGGTGAGCGTGAGTTGCGCCAACGGGACATTCTCCCTTCAGGGCGAGAAGCTCGTGAGCGCACCTTTGAACTTCGGCGCATTATCGTTCGGAGAAGAAATCCCATCTATCGATCTGGATCCGAAGCTGGCTGGCATCGTCATCACCATCGCGCTTGCGGGCGAAGATCTCGTCATGTCGACGAACAAGCTCGGGTCGACCAAGCTCGCGATCTCTTCTGGAGGCCTGTTGGGAGCACAGCAAGGCGGCGTCCTTACGGCAGCGCTGCCACCGCACGCGGATCTGCTTACCCCGGCAATGGCGAAATACACCGTCCCGAAGCTGTGACGGCGTCCCGCCTCACCGATCGCCGAGAAGCTGGAAGCATGGCCTCCATCGCCCTTCCAGCGCTCAGCGGCGAGCTTGTTATGGAAATTTCGCTTATGGTAAGACGGGATATAGAGGCGACCCCGCTCGCTCTCGGATGCCCGCATGTCGGCCAACCTTCCCGCCCCGCTCGCCCAGACCGCCTTCGACGCGGCCGAGGAATTCGCCCGGCAGTCGCTTTCGCCCGCGACACTCGCCGCTTACCGGACCGACTGGGTGACCTTCGTCGATTGGTGCCGATCGGTGGATCTCTCCCCGCAGTCGGCCGAACCGGCTACGGTCGCTGCCTATCTCGCGACGATGGCCCAGACGCATGCGCGATCGACCGTCGAACGCCGCCTCGTCTCGATCGGACAGGCGCACAAGCTGTCCGGCTTCGACTGGTGGCCGTCCGCACCCGGCGATCCGCAACACGCTCCGCGGCATGTTCCGCCGTCACGGCAAGCCGCCCCGGAAGGCGGCCGCGCTTGGCCGGTCGGAAGTAGGCGCGCTGCTCGATGTCTGCGAGGGGAGCATCGTCGCGAATCGCGATCGCGCGCTGTTCCTTGTAGCCTTCGCTGGCGCGCTCCGCCGATCCGAGCTCGCCGCCAGGTGCCGGGAGGACGTTGTGTTCCGGCCTGAGGGTATGCGGATCACCCTGCCGAGATCCAAGACGGATTAGGAAGGCGAGGGGGCCGAGATCGGCATTCCGAATGGTAACGATCCTCAGACCTGCCCGGTCCGCGCGCTCCGTCGCTGGATCGAGGCGTCGGGCTGCGTCGCCGGACCGATCTTTCGAAAGGTGCGAGCCGAAGGGACGATCATGGACGAGGCGCTGCACCCAGCCTCAGTCCGCTACATCCTCCGCAAGCGCGCCGAGGAAGCCGGTCTCGAGGTGGCGCGCAGCAAGCGGCTATCACCGCACGGCTTCGGGGCCGGGTTCGTGACGGAGGCCTACAAGGCCGGCGCCCGCGACGAGCAGATCATGAACCACACGCGCCACCGGAACCTGAACACGATGCGGGGCTACGTGCGCCGGGCGAAGCTGCTGCAGGACAGCCCGGTCAAGCTGCTCGGGCTGTGAGCCCAGTTAGGTTCAATCTGTTCAGTGCTGTACCTGTCTTGAACCTATCTTGATACGGCAAAGCGGCACTACGACGATCTCCGCACCCGATTGCTCGGCACGCGCCACTCGACCGGCCGCCCAGCCTGGTCGCGCACCCCCTTCCGCCCGCTCCACTCCTCAAGAGCCTCGATCAGAAGATCATGCACCTTGACCTTTGGCCCTCGCGCCAGGGCGAAATGCTTGAGCGCCAGCTTCGCCTCCGGACTCATATAAACGAGCGTCGGATCAGCCTTGGTCTCGACCGGCCGCTTCGGACGCGGCGCGTCCTCGGCGGCGATTGACTTCGCCCGCTCAGCCTCTGCCGGCTGCTCGGACGGCTTCAGCGATAGGGCGCCGTATGAAACTGGGGGTGCCTTCGCCATCTCGCCGCATCTCCAATCGAAGCGCTGGCGATACGACGAAGCGGCGATGTTGTGAAAGCCTGCTTAGAGCGTCCCGCACACGCGATTGAGCCAGGCCGATCGCCGTGCCGAGTCGGCGCCGGTCTTGATGTCCTCGGTCGCCCCGCGCTTGTCGCCGGCAGCACGCCGAACACCGATGCGTCTAGCCCAAAAGAGATCGTCATCGGGCTGGGCGCAAACGGCCGCCGTCGCGTCGGCGAGCGCCTGGACGACATTGCCGCCGTCCTTATGGACGGCCGATCGCACAAGCAAGGTTATGGCCCGGGTGCACGGATCGGTCGCGCGGACCGGCGGAATGGTTTCGGCCGCGCTCGCCGACGAGATCGCCCGCCGGCAACGAGAAGCGCCCGGTACAAGCTCATAGCGGAGGTCTCCTCGAATTGAGGGCGAAGCCGCCCCATGTTATGACCATGGCCATGCAACGCTCCACCGCCCGACAGGATCAGACAAAGCCCCGCCCTGCCCCGCAGGAGCGGAAGGCGAAGTTCGTCCAGCCGACGCCGAAGCGGCTCCGCGAGGTACGCAAGGGCATAGAGCTGACGAAGCGCTTGGTCGCAGGCGCGAAGGCGGCCGACGCCGGCGGCGGGACCGACGTGACCGATATGTCCTCAGAGGACTTCATCGCCTTCCTCCGCAGCCGATAACCGCCGGCAGCGAACATGCCGGCCCGGCTGAAGCTGCCGCATCTTGAGCCGAAGCGAAAGCGCGTCATCGCCTCGCCGACGTTCCGCGACCCGGCGAACCTGTCCGACGACGATGATTTTGCCCACGCGGTCGATCGCATCCGTACCTGCATCATCAACGGAACGCCGCTGCCCTCGAAATTCTACAGCAAGGGTGCCGGCGCGGTGCGCGATTACATGCTGTCGACCTACGGCATCATGCACCTGCACCTTGGCGACTGGTCGACCAATGAGCTGCTCTGGCTGGTCCAGTACCCGACGCATGTCGTGTTCCTCGAGCTGAGCGACCACAGACCATTTACCACCAGGCCGCCGGGCGTGAACCTAAACCGCTTTCATTATGCGGGCATCCGGCTCCGTGAACGCGAGATCGATCAGTTCCTTGGGTCTGAAGCCGCAGCAGGAAAGGCACCGCGCCTCACCTTCGGCGAGAAGCGGCGGATGGGCCTCGTCAAGCCGCCGGCGAAGCCGACGGGGAAATGACGTGCGATAGAGACTACCGGTCGTACTACGCTCAATGTTTTGCGAACACGAAGAACGCGGCGACCGCCAAAAAGAAAAACACCGTCGGGTGCTCGTTCATCCATTCGAAAATCGAGCGCCAGGCGAAGTAGATGGCGACGCAGACAATCCCGGCGCCGATCAAGAAGCCTTCATCATGCTGCAAATCGGGCCGGGCACTTACCCAGAAAAAGATGTAGACACTGCCGAGGAAGGCGAACACGCGGACCAGCCGCTCGGAAAACGAGAGGTCGAAAAAGCCGGGCGCGCGGGCTCGACCGGCACCATGTCCGTAGGCGACCGCGCCGCCACTTGATGGCGTCGCTCCCTGTCCGTGCTGCCAGCTTCCTCCATGCAAGCTCTTATGGATCTCGTCGAGGTTGCGATAATGCTCGCGACGGATGCTCTCGCGCTCTTGCTCCTGGCGCCGCTCGTCCGCGCAACGCTGATCGTCCGCACGACGACGCTCCCCGTCCTGCTGCTCGCGCCGGATCTGATCGTCTCTAAAAGGGTCCGACATAACCCGCTCCTCACCAGCCTCCACGAAGCCCTCGTCGACGGCAGGGGTCGTGTGCGGCGGCTGGCTTCGCCGATTGGATCAATGTAGTCGCGGTGGCATAGAGCGAAAAACCACTGACGATCATTTATTTTGACGGGGCGAATTCAGATATCCCGCCCGAGCGTGATGCCCTGATCCTCGGCGCGTAGCCGGACATAGCCGCGCATCAGGTTCTCGCGGAACCCGAACCATCCTGAGCCGTGCCCGATTACGACGCGGCCATGCCCTTCTTTCCGAAGCGAGAGCAGGCGCTGGTTGAAAGCGTCTCGTGGCAGGAAGCGCCGATCGCCCCGCGAGTCCATGATCCGCCGGTAGCTCGCGTCATGTATGTCGGTGACCTGGCGCCGGTCCGACGTGCTGTCGGCCAGCGCCCAAAGCGCCTCTTCATAATCGAGCGTGTTGCGCGTCTTCTGAACGGCCTTCTGGTACTGGGACCGCAGCACGACGTCGCTTCGCTCAAGCGCACCCTTGATCCCGGCCCGGAAATGCCGCCGCTCGACCGTCGTCACTGGGTCTGGATCGTCGAATACATTCCAGAACATCGTATCGCCGATCAGGTGGACGAAATGCGGGAAGCCGTCGCTGATCTGGCTGATGCGGACGAGCATCTCATGGGCGATCGAGATGCCGACCATCTCGGAAACCGTCGTGATGATTTTCCAGAGCGCGTCGTGGCGAAGACGCTCGAGCTTGATCGTCTCAAGGATGCGCCCCGCCGATTGGTGGGCGTTGATAAGCTCCTCGACGTCCGAGGCGATGCCGCAGAAGATGAAGCGAACTTCGTTGCCGAGGGTCGGAATGTTCTTGATGAACTCCGCGAACTTGTCGCGCTCCTCGACCTTCTCGATCCGTTCCATCTCGTCGATCACCACGACGAGCTTGCCCTTCCGCTTCTCGGCGACGTAACGGATGACGTCGAGCGCCTCGTCGATCGTTGTCGGCGCCGGGATTGCCGAGCTGCCGGGCGTGCCGGCGTTGACCCCGACACTGGCCCAAGGCGCCACCCCGAAGTTGAACCCCCGTCCCGTGGCGGGCTTCTCGAACCGCTCGACGATGCTGATCGTCTTGTTGCCGACCGCCTGGATGACGTCGCTGAACCCGCTGAGGCGGCCGCACGGGACATAGATCGGGATGTTCTCGCTGCCGGTGTGAACATGGGCAGCGGTGACGGCAAGGCTCGACTTTCCCACTCCTCGATCGCCATAGACGAAGATCTGGCGGCCGGGTGAATTCAGGGCGCGGTCGATAGCGGTCAGGTTCTTTTGCCGGCCGAAGAGGCGCTCGGGGGTTTTGATCTCTTCGGACGGCGTCAGGTTGGTCGCGATGATCTCGCGGAACTCGTCCTCGGTGATCCCGGCAATCGACATGCACGGCCCCCTGCCCGCCCAGCCTTCGGCCGTGGCGCAACCTGTGATGCCTACATGGGGGCCGAAGCGTTGCCGGCAATGGCGCGATGGGCCTCAGTGGTGGGTCGGGCTTGCCGCTGGCCGGAGCCGCATGCGTTTAGCGATCTCGCGCGCCTCGCGGTAGCGGTCGTTGCGAGGAGCGGTCTCGACGGGCGAGGCGTCAGCCGGCTCTTCAGTCACGTCCGGCGCTTCGGCACTGACGATGACGATCGGCTCAGGCGGCGCGGCCTCCTGCGGCTCGGGCTTCGGCGCCGCGCTCTTCGCGGCGGCTGGGGCTTCCGTCTGACGCATCAGGCCGGCAATCCAGCCGATGCTGCCACCCACGATGCCACCCGCCAGCGTGCCGATCACAGGAATAAACGAACCGGCGATTGCGCCTACGGCCACTCCTTCGACTGTGCTGGTGATCATGTTGCTGGCGACGCGCTCCGTAGCTTCACCTTCGGCGGCGGAAAGCTCGTTCATTTCCTTGCACTAGAACATGTGAATCACCCCGCGCTGGTACGCCTTTTGAAGGCATACCACTCAACCGCGGCGCAGGAAGGTGGTGGCTCAGCGCGTATCTGCCGGCCTCGGCGCTCGGCCTCGGAGCGACGTTCGTGCGCCCGCTGCTCGGGCTTCCCCTTACCAAAACGATCGGCCCCATTCACCTCATCGAGGAGAAGCTGCCGCGGTCATCGAGCCCGAGTTGGCGTGTGTAGAGTTGCTGTCGAGTTCCGCTCCGGACTGCCTTGCCTTCCAAGAACATCCTCGAGCACCTCCCGCGACTCTGCGCCGATCGTGTCGCATTCCGTGGCCAAGGCATCGTTGACAGCCTGCACCTCGCGATCTGTAGCGCTGTCAACCCCGAGCCCACGAGAATGCGGCACGACCTTAAGCGCGGCGCGGGACGCGACGGGAAGCCAAAGATCGGCGCCGGGCTTCGTCAGCAAAAATGGAGATCCCGGGCGGTTTACGGTGGTGACCGGCTGACTGCCGATGATGAAGGGCTTCTGATTATCTGTCAGGATGACAAGGTCGAACCGGCATTCCGATAAAACTTTCGCCAGCTCCGATCCCATCGGACTGCCCATCGCGTCGACGATGGTGTTCTGGCGCATCCGCTCAGCGGCTTCGAGCCCGACCAACGCGCCCTGCTCCGTTTCGGTTAGAGGGCGATACGCATCAACCCACTCTTTCACGCGCGTTTCAAGCATCGCCTCGAACTCTTTGTACCCCTCCAGATTTTGATTGAAGCCAGGTGTCCTTATCCACTGGTAGTAGAAGAACTCGACGACCGTATCCCGGTAATTTTGGACGGCTGACATATCGCCCGTTTGCGCGGCTGTAATGCACGCGTCGAGCGCAGGCGACCACACCCCTTCCTTTTGGCTGAAGCGCTCTTCCAACTCGACCGTCTTTGCTCCGTCCCTATCGACCTTCGAGTAGCCGTGTCCGACAACGAAGGCGTTGGCGATCTTGCTGGAGCGAATAGCCGGTTTCCTGTCCAGCTTGCTGAACAGTTGCAGGTTTTCGCCATCGAGCGTGAACCTGCGGAGGACCATCTCAGGCACGAAGTGATGCCGCTTTGGAACGGAGCGCGGCTTGGCATTTTCTGAGGTCATTTTGCGCTACATGGGCTGAGCGACCGTGGAGGCAAGCGAGTCCCCGTCTCGTCGCGTCTTTCCACGAAAGACGCTCAGCACGATCCATGAACGCAGCGTTTCGTCATATCGCCGCATCATCGAGCTTGGTGGGGTCACATCGCCAGTGTATGATGTTGTGGCCGCTCCCTCCCCTCACCTCGCCGTTGGCGCCGTTCGAGTCAAAAACATTCAGCGCTCGTTATTATCCTCTTCATATCCCGTAAACTCATCCTCATCCGGAGCATAGAACTCAACGGCATCGTAGGTCTGGGTTTTAACGTAACGGTCGGCAAGATCGACCGCAGCCAGCCGTGACAAGCCAGTAATCTTGAGACCGCACGCGATGCACTCGAACTGGTTCGGCAGATACTCCTGCTTCTCGATTATCTCACCCTTT
The DNA here is from genome assembly GCF_041806315.1 of Methylobacterium sp. OAE515. Lineage (NCBI taxonomy): Bacteria > Pseudomonadati > Pseudomonadota > Alphaproteobacteria > Hyphomicrobiales > Methylobacteriaceae > Methylobacterium > Methylobacterium sp. OAE515. The sequence goes on along the minus strand of NZ_JBGMUV010000002.1, from coordinate 156,684 downwards.
TCGAGTTTTCGTGTCCATGCCAAGACGGGGCTGCCCACAACGAGCGCGTCCGATCCACAAGCCGGGCATTTGACACGATGGCCCGTTTGGCGCGTTGCCCATACCTGCGCCTGAGTACCGAGGGTGGTTCGATCCTCCGCCGATTTCGCTTTCCATACCTTTTGATGCGCTTCGACTTCGCCTTTCACCGCCTTCGCGCTTTCGTCGGCCGCCGCAGCCATGATGATTTTTGCAGCCTTCGCCTCGTCCTCACCGACGAATTCTTCCAGTGTCAGCCCCATCGACTCCAGCAGTACGGCACATGTCTGATAGAACCGTGGCTGCCAGGACGAACCCTTCACGCCGTCAAAGCCCAGCTCGCCTGAATGCAATTCGGCGTTGCGGCGGGCGGTATGCTGAGCGCCGAAGCTTTCGCGCTCGGGTGGAAGTCGGGCAGCATGGCTCCAAGCCGCCGAAAGATTTCCGACAGCTGTATCGATTTCGGCGAGTACTTCTTCTCGATAGGCTCGAAGCCAAGAGCGCTCACCAAGTGCGATCCGGTCCTATCATGTTCTGCCAGCAAAGCCGGATGGATGTTCGCTAGCGCCGCGCGAGCAAGCAGCTCTAGGTGTATGATCCCGGGATGTGGTGTGACGGATCGATCCTGAAGCGTTTGGGCTCTTTCGTCCAGACCTGCAGGACATCCTCGTAGGGCGTGAGGCCGCGCAGGGTCTTCAGCCGACGGGCATGGTTGTAGGCGTCGACGAACAGCTGCAGGTGCGCCCGGAGCTGTTCGTGGGTTTCGTAGTGGTAGCGCTTGACCGTGGCGTCCTTGATGGTGCGGTTCATCCGCTCGACCTGACCGTTGGTCCAGGGATGGTTGGGTTTGGTCAGGCGATGCTCGATGCCGTGCTCGTGGCAGACGCGATCGAACATGTGCCGGCTGTAGAGGGCTGTCGGGCCTGAGCGGTTGCGCGGGGCATGGCAGAATTGCACCCCATTGTCGGTCAGCACCGTGTGGATCTTGTACGGCACGAACGCGACCAGTGCTCGGAGGAAGTCCGATGCGGTGTAGCGGTTGGCCTCCGTCTCCAGCTTGGCGAAAGCTAACTTCGAGGTTCAGTCGATCGCCACAAACACGTAGAGCTTGCCTTCCTCCGTCCTGACCTCGGCGATGTCGATGTGGACGTAGCCGATGGGGTAATCGGCAAAGCGCTTCTTCTTGGGCTTGTCGCCATACATCTCGGGCAGGCGGCTGATGCCGTGCCCTTCAAGGCAACGGTGCAGCGACGAGCGGGTCAGGTGCGAGATCGTGGGCTGCAGGCCGTATAGGCAGTCGTCCAGCGGCAATAGGGTATGCCGGCGGAAGGCGACGATGATCGCCTCGTCCTCCAGTGTCAGGACCGTCGACCGAGCTTCTTTTGGCCCCATGGCGGCATCGGCCGTCGACTGCCGTCCGCGCCATTTCTGTATCGTGGTCGGGCTGACGCCGTAGCGCTTGGCCGCCGCTCTCACACTCTCTTGACGTAGCTGTATTGCGCGACGGACCGCCTCCGTCGTGCGGGCGCTGCCGTGGAGAACTTGGCCCATAGCGCATCCCTCGCCGCATGGTGGTCAACAGTACCACCACATCGCGGGATCAAACACCTAGAGCGAGGCTCGACCAGAGGCCATAGTCCCAGTCGTCTCGACCAAGGCCTTCCGTCTGCTGCATGTACCGAACAGCTTTGTCGTAGAGCGCTTGCGCGTCCCACGCGGCCGCCAGGGGGCCGGGCTTGATCGCTTGTTTCAATGAAGCCTCTCGAGGTACACTCGGGCGAGCTCGCGATTTTCGCGGCCAGGCACGATGGGCGGACGCGAATGAAGCATCCGCCAGTTGTCGATGACGAGCGTATCGCCGGCTTCGACTAAGGCGATCGGAATGGGCTGTACCGCTTCCAGATGCTGGCGCACCAATTCGAAAGCGCGTTCGCCCACTCGGCTTGCCGGTTTTAAGAACACTTCGTCCCAGCGAAGCAAGTCGCCTTCCTCGTTGCCCTGCTGCCATAGGCACAACGGCCGCATGACGCTGTCCGCCGTCAGCACTCCTGAGACAGATCGAGGGTCTTCACGAACAGAGGATGGCTGGTTCATCGTAGCCCCCAGGAGCGAAGATGAAACAGTCATCCGGGCCGGCGCGGAAGCCGGCAGAAGCCGTGATCAAGGACATCCGACGCGCCACGCGCCGGCAGTTCTCGGCCGAGGAGAAGATCCGCATCGTCTTGGAAGGGCTGCGCGATGAGGACAGCATCGCCGAGCTGTGCCGGCGTGAGGGCATCGCCAGCTCGATGTACTACGGTTGGTCCAAGGAGTTCTTAGAGGCCGGCAAGAAGCGGCTGGCCGGCGACACGGCTCGGGCCGCCACCGCCGACGAGGTCAAGGAGCTGCGTCGCGAGGCGGGTGCGCTGAAGGAGGTCGTGGCCGATCTCGTTCTGGAGAACCGCTTGCTGAAAAAAAGCATGACCGGGGCTGGGGGCGACGAGGCATGAGGTACCCGGCCTCTGAGAAGCTGGAGATTATCCAGCTGGTCCAGCAATCCCACCTGCCGGTGCGCGCTACCCTGGAGAAGCTCGCCATCCCGCGCGCCACTTTCTACCGCTGGTACGACGCCTTCCAGCGCGGCGGCCCCGAGGCTCTGGCGGATCGCCCCTCCCGTCCCAGCCGGGTCTGGAACCGGTTGCCCGCCGAGGTTCGCGATCAGATCGTCGCCCTCGCGCTGGAGGAGCCAGAGCTCAGCCCACGCGAGTTGGCGGTGCGCTTCACCGACGAGCGGCGCTACTTCGTATCGGAGGCCACCGTCTACCGCTTGCTCAAAGCCCAGGACCTGATCACCAGCCCGGCTTACATCGTGGTCAAAGCCTCCGATGAGTTCCACGACAAGACGACCGCGCCTAACCAGCTCTGGCAGACGGACTTCACCTACCTGAAGGTGGTCGGCTGGGGCTGGTATTACATCTCGTCCGTGCTCGACGACTTCTCGCGCTACATCGTGGCGTGGAAGCTGTGCACGACGATGCAGGTCGGCGACGTCACCGCCACGCTCGACCTTGCGCTGACCGCCGCTGGCCTCGATCAGGTGCAGGTGATGCATCGGCCACGGCTGCTCACCGACAACGGATCGAGCTATGTCGCGGGTGATCTGGCCAACTGGTTCGGCAGCCGGGGTATGACCCACATCCGCCGTGCCCCGCGCCACCCGCAGACGCAGACGCAGGGCAAAATCGAGCGCTGGCACCAGACGCTCAAGAACCGCATTCTACTCGAACACGCCTACCTGCCCGGCGAACTCGAGGCGCGTAAGGCCGCCTTTGTCGAGCACTACAACCACACTCGGGCTCACGAGAGCCTGGGCAACCTCACCCCTGCCGACGTCTACTTCGGCCGCGGCGAGGCCATCCTGCAGGAACGGGCGCGGATCAAGCGTCAGACCCTCGTGGACCGCCGCTTACGCCACCACGCGCGGGCTGCCTAACCTCTCAACCCAGAAGGACCAGAGCCTCCGTTCCTGAGCACCGCAAACCGTCTCAAATCATCTGACGACGGACAGTCACCGGTCAGCATCACTTCTGGTCCTGGGACGCACACCTCGACGTTGCGGGCACCGCCGCGGAGATCGCCAAGGGCATCCCTGATCAGGATTGGCTGCGCCTCTCGGCCGGAGCCGGCACGAAAGGACCGCGCCTGTACGACTGGGCCTATCTACCGCTGGCCACGCTCCGGGCCGACGCGCTCGACCAGAGCTTGTGGACGCGCGGCCTGCTGGTGCGGCGCGGCCTGTCGGATGGGGCGCTCGCCTACTTCACCACCTGGTGCCCGGCCGGCACGCCGGTCGAGAAGCTGGTGATGGTGGAAGGCCGCCGCTCTCGCGATCGAGGACGCATTCGAGACCGCCAAGACGGAACTCGGAGTGGCCCACAACGAGAGCCGCTCATGGCACGGCTGGCACCGGCACGTCAGCTTGGTGATGCTGGCTTTCGCGATGCTGGCGCGGGCGCGCCACTTGGCCAACGGGCCGCCCCCAAAAACGACGCTCATCGCCAAGCTCGCAGGTGCCGTGGCCATCCAAGAGATCCGGCGCGTGGCGATGCGGCTGGCGCAGCGCCGCATTGAGCCCGCCTTCGTGCTCGCCTGGTCAGCTTGGCGGCGCGCCCACCAAGCTGCCGCCCGACAGGCGCATCTCAGAAGAAGGATGCAACTGTAATGCTAAGCCCGATCCTTCCTGCGTAAGGGTCGCTATTCGAGGAACCGATCGAGGTTTCGTATCGGACGGAGTCGGTCGAGCAAACCCAGCGAGAGTCCCTCGTTCCAGTCCCTGACGACTCCTCGTGCGCCCTGCGGAGCACCTGGGACAGACTCGACCGGAGTAGCGACTGCGTCCGGCTTCAGCCCAACGATGAATATCGACCGGCTCATGATTATTCGAGATGCGCTGACAGACGTCCGGGCGGCCGGCGTGGGCCGATGTTGGACGGGCCGGCCGAGAGTTTGCATCCACGCCTTGCAGATAGCAGCCATCTCGACCGACCGAGCCTTATCTCCGTGCATGCTCGTCGGCGCTATCAACCCCCTCCTTAGATGTTCCGTCTCGTTGACGTACCGCGACTGACCTCACGCTGGTTCGAAGCCTGTCGCGCGATGACCGACGTAGACGCCACAAGAGGGAATACCGTGGGTTTCGCCTCTATGCGAACGTTCAACACTCCGAGCTCCGGCGCTGCAGACAGACTCGCTTAAGTCGAGCCGCGATGGGGCAACGAAAGTTGCCCACAATTGAAGTGGCAGCACCTTATTGGAGCATTAACATTGGTGGAAGTAGTCGCAACGAGTTCTATACATAAATGCTTCTGCTATAAGTTTCTTATTTCCTGACACAACCTTCTTGCAAACATCCTCTGCCCTTTGCCGCAAAGAGGCAACGCTACGCCGGCGAACTCTTCTTACGCTCCTGCTCTCGATGAAACGCAGCAAACAGCTCTGGAAGTCGATCTAGGAGATAATCACCAAATTTTGGGTGAACTGTTTCATCGATTAGCAGACCTAATGTCGTATCCGTGCGTTCGACCTTCACGAGGTGGTTGAGTTCGCCGTTCAATCTGACATCCGCCGTAACCGCCGGTGCTGCTACTGGCAAAGGTCTTACGGCCTCGAACAGGCGTAAAAAGCGTGAGTCGGAAGAAAGGAACTTAAAGGTATCTTCCGCGATCATATTTTCAGCTGCCGCCCGCATATCTGGGCTTGCCAAACGGTCTGCCAAACTCATCCAGCGGCGACGTCCAGCTTTTCGGGCAGGTCCTATGGCAGCTACCACAAAATCAGGTACCGTGCGCCGCACCGAGAGCAGGCGCGACAACTCCGTTTTATCGACTAGCAGTGCGGCCATTATAACTTCGCGGGTATGCCCCAATCCTTCAAGTGTCAGTGCGAAAGAAGCGCGCTCTATGAAGCTAAGATCCTCCCGTGCATTGTTTTCCTGTCCTTGAGCCACCACCAACTCAGCGTCCGATAGCGGCTTCACCATAGCTCGGACCGGCCGGCCTAACGCCACGGCGGCGCGCAAGCGCCTGTGCCCGAATGCAACTTGGTAACGACCACTGTCTTTGGGATGTGGACGAACGAGGATGGGCGTCTGCTGCCCCTGTGCTCTGATGATCTCGATAAAGGTGTTTTCGCTCTGTACATCAGTCACCGGCAATCTGTCCGGGGCTGGAGACGGATCAATGAGTGCTGGATCGAGTTCGACAGCAACTACACCAGCTCTGAGCTGCACTTCCGCGGTCCGCGCAGAAGCGGCCTCTGCTGTCAAGCGCTCGAGCGATCGGCTCATCGCACCCACGGCGCCGCGTCCAGCGAAGCTATGACCAACTAGCGAGGGCGCCTGCGCGGTTCGAGCAGAGCTCGCCTCAGACACCTCAGAGTTGACCGCGGTCAACTCTGACTGTTCGGTTGGATCGAGCAGGCCGGCGAGGAGATTTTTGCGTGCCATCGACTTACCGCCCCCATGCTGACCGAATGAGCGTTTCGATTTCACCGTTAACGGCATCCAAGCTTTCGATTGCCCGATCATAAGTCGCGCGCGTGAATTGGTCGCGACTGACCTCAAACAACGTTTGTTTGGTTATTCCAGCATCAGAAACCGCAGTACTCTTAAGCATAGCATTTGTGAGGACACGATCTCCAAACAACGTGCGCATGAATGCGACCATTTGCGTCTGCGGACCATCAGTAGGTTCGTAGCGAGTGACGAGGTAGCGCATCCAGTCGTAGTTCATGTCGCCACCGGCCTTAGCTACAACACCAAGCATCTCTGATGTCATTAATAGGAACTGACACATCGACATCACGTCGAGCATCTGGGGGTGTACTGTCACCAGCACACTTGTTGCCGCACAAAGCGCTGAGAGTGTGAGATAGCCAAGTTGAGGAGGGCAATCGACCACTACCACATCGTAGCGGTCGGCAACCGGGCTAAGGGCCTCCGCAAAACGGGTAAAGAATAACCCATCTGCGTTATTGGTACGTTCGAGCAGAGCCCGTGGCGTCTCATGCTCGAACTCCATGAGTTCAAGATTGCCTGGCACAAGATCAAGACCCGGAAAATATGTCTGCTGGATCACGTCGCTCAACGGACGTCGTGCTTGATCGTACCGAATGGCTGCGTAGAGAGTTTCGTTGTCGTGAACGTCGAACTCGGGCTGAATGCCGTGAAGAGCTGACAAACTAGCTTGTGGGTCGAGGTCTACGGCCAGCACGCGATAGCCGTGCAAGGCAAGGTGTTGAGCAAGATGAGCGGCTGTCGTCGTCTTTCCGGATCCGCCCTTAAAATTCACAGCAGCGATGACCTGAAGATGCTCGTGAGCACGTCGCTCTTTTTGGTATCGACGACCGGTCTTGGCGCCTTCGTCGAGTACGATCCGCAGCGCCCGAATATCCTCGCTAGAGTATGAACGCCGACCGGACGGTCCCACCTCGGGAGTAGGGCCCTTTCCATCGAGTGACAAACGACGCAGATAGCCGTCGTCAACCCCGATCAGCCTTGCGGCTTCTCCCGAGGAGAATCGCCGTAGATGTTTACGAGCTTTAGGTGGGAAAAGGCGTTGTCGATGTGATTGCAGCTTCGCAGATAAGGCCTGCGCGTCGCCGGCAATGAGGTCATGTATGGCGGTGGTTGACCTGGCAGAGGGCGTAGCGTCAGAGGCTGCGGTGCTGGCCACGGTTCCAATCTCCTGTCACGTTTTCAACCGTTACCAGCGCCGGCTTTCCGTGAGAAGAGCATGTACATGGTTAACGACCGCTTGACGCATCGTGCTTTGCCACGACCGCTATGGTTTTTCTGAGAAGCCCCAGATGGCGGTTGTCGGTAGTTGACCGCGGTCAACCGCTGATGAGATCGCCAGAGCAACGGTATGAGCGGCAGGCGCGCCGGTCACATTCCTAGCTAATTGGTTGTCTGAATTTCAGATGCCCTCGACTCCGCCGAAAATGTGCATAGTTAAAATCCAATCTTTCCTCCACCAAGAAATGCTGGCGGATAGCAGATCGCACCGTCTCGTTGATCTGCTAAAAAAGCGAATTCAAGCGACTAGCAGATATGCATGTAAAGAGGCAGTCGTGCCACGCGCGATATAGCTCGTGAGCTGCGGCGAGCATTGAGGGGGGAGGGCGGACTGCCAATGAGTGTGCTGTCATTGCAGACGGTATTGGCCACGGATTCATTTCCAATTCCATTGTTATACTTCGGACAATTTAAGTGATCCCAACTCGGCTGCTAACGTACGCTGATGCAATCCGATAAACCCAATGAGAGAGGGCAGGTTACAACGTTCACTCAGTGATTTTGTCTGGTTTCATCTTCGAAAGCCAACGTTACGTCATGCGATAAATCCGGTTCTCCATTATTAATTCATCTCATGGTATTTTAGTTTTAGGTGTATATAATGATTTCCGAGAAGCGGGCACCTCCCATTCACGTCATTTTTCTTCTTCGCATTGCCATCAACTCGGCCTCGATTCCGTAGCGACCCGCGGCGCACAGACGTGTGATCTGCCGGAAGTAACCGCCGGGATTTTTGATTCGGATGTCGCCGCGTCGTGCCTCATCGTCATGAATTTGCGCGATGATCAGAATCAGCACGGAGGCGCGGAACGCGCCGAGAGTTTCGCAGGCTTCGTCCCAGGCCGATGGATGTGCTCCGATAGAACCTCGCATCAGGCGACCAATCTCGATGATATTCTCCTTGGTTTTGAGGGGTGCGCCGAATTCGGCCGCGACAGGACAGGCGGCCGCGACGAGATCAGGGTCGGGCAGACGGTCTGGCCCAGGCTCGTTTCGAGAGCCGGTTGTACAAGGATCGGTAGGAGATCCGGTGTTTTGTTCTATGTGACGGCCAGAATTGCCGGCAGAGGCGGCTTGGAAGAACCGTTGTTCTGCCATGGCCTGAAGCTCTCCCCACGCCTCAAGAATTTGGTCTGGATCGGCGGTGGCATCTCGCCTACGGGGTGTATCGCGCTCGAGAGATTCGCGAGCGGCGAGCAGGTCGGACGCCTCAATTAGCGGAAATCGCGTTAGGAGAGCATTGAGAGCTTCCGATACGGCGCGGCGTCGAACGGTCAAAAGATCGAACGAACGCCGCCTATGGGCTTCTCTCGAGGTCGCCTCCAAAATCGCGCTAACCCACTCGCCCTTTCGCGCCACGATCGGGGTGAGATCGAAGCCGTATGCTTCGATGATCGCGCCGCCCGGCGCTCGTACCGCGAAGCGCTTGCCGTTGGCACTATCGCGGGGCGTAATAACTTCTAGGGCCACTAAGTCGCGCAGGCCGTAGCGGAGCGCCCGCTCGGACAGCCCGGTCATCCCACACAGGTGCTCGTTAGACGGCCAGACGACCAGACGGTCCCATTCTTGCTCTCCCCAGACAGCGCAAAGCGCCGACAGGATCGACCGTAGGGCAGGGCGCAGGCGCAGAGCCTTCGCAGCGTCCCGGCCCGCAGCCGAGAGCTCTTTGCGCGAGATCGTCCGCCCCTCTTCGAGCACACGTCTCCGACCGGCAAGGGCGGCGCGCGTCAGCGGCCGACCACCGGAATGAACCGTCTCCACCTTTCACCTCCTTCAGGAGGCAAAGCGAGATCGTTCACCCGCGAGGGTGTCATTGACGGGCGGTGCCCAGGAAGGTTAGAAAGGGGTGCGAATCACTTTCTGACCTGGGTCCCCACCTAGCGATGAGAGATCCAAAGGCCCTACGGCTCCCCAGCCGTGGGGCCTTTTGCTTTGCCGGGGTTACATCGAGTTGGTCTCCGTGAATGCTGCCTTGAGCGCGTGGACGATAGCAGTACGACGGTTCGGAAACCGACCGGCCCTCACGGCTTGGTCGATCGCCTCACGCACCGGCGCCGGCACCCAGACATTCGTCTCAACCTCACCTGAGGCCTTGCGCGCATCGCGCAAGCGCTTCACGCGGGCCTGAGACTGCATGTCGGGCATCGGGCATACCTCCCACGACTCGTAGCGTTACGAGTAGTCGGCTGATTCTGGGGACCGAGTCCAGATGGAGCCCAGATTCACACGGGGATTGATGGTTTGTTAAAGGTCAGATGGCGCACGGGCCGACCGCGATTTGGCCCTTCGCGTTCCGGATTACGCCCTCGTCGCGCGTTTCCGTCCGCGAAGTGTAGCGGGTTTCGATCGAATAGGCAGGCTTAAGCGGCTGAGCCTGCTTGGCGCCAATCTCCTCCAGTTTCACGCAGCTCATCGCGCTGATTGGGTTGAAGAAGACGTCATGTTGTAGAGATCACGCAGATGCCTGGCGATCTCCCGGGATCTCATGCCGCGAGCGTACATCGACACCCGGTCGTTTTCGCCGGTTGATACGCTCAGGGGAGGGGCTTCAAAGCCAGCGCTGGTAGCGGGCGATCAGCTGCCGGTCGCACGGGATCGGCCAATCGATCCGAGCAGTCTCGAACGTCACGTTCTTGCGGCCGTAGCCATTGCGGCGGCTGCCATCGTCGCTAGCCAGATTATGATCGATCTCAGTGCTAAGGGCGCACTCGCCGAAGGCCTTCTTCAACTCGTACAGCACGCCGTCGGCCTTACACGCCAGCATCGAGTGGGTGGCGGCTAGCTTCTAATACTGTATTAAGTTAGCAATGCGTAGCACATTGCATTGCGTCGTCGGGATTTTACTTCTTTTCTACTACGGTCACCTGCGCGAAAGCCCGGACAATCCGGCGCGCCCAATAGGTCGAGGCCGGTCGGAACTCCTGCTGCCATTACAGCTGGCCGCATTTCGCAGAGGCTGAAGCGGAATCCGCCATCTTGTCTCAGCGCAAGAATCGGGAACGCTACCTCACTGACGTCCCCCATCGCTTTGGTCCGGCGTGAGTGCGAGTTTTCCGGTTGTGTGAGACCCTGATGGGAGGAGCAGAGCCGTGAAGAAGGGCAGGTTCACCGAGGAGCAAATCGCCTTCGCGCTGAAGCAGGCGGAGACCGGGACACCGGTCGCGGAGGTGCTGCGCCGGATGGGCATCTCCGAACAGACATTCTACCGTTGGAAGAAGCTCTACGGTGGCTTGGGCACAGGCGAGCTGCGGCGGCTGAAGCAGCTTGAGGACGAGAATCGCAAGCTCAAGCAGCTCGTTGCCGATCTGAGCCTCGACAAGCACATCCTGCAGGACGTGCTCGCAAAAAAGCTCTGACGCCTGATCGGCGACGCGCGCTCGTGCACCAGGTTCAGGCGGCACACGGGGTGAGCGAGCGGCGCGGCTGCGCCGCGCTCGGCGTCGGCCGGTCGGGCGTCCGCTACCGCTCGACCAAGCCCGATCAGGCACCGCTGCGGATGCGCATCTGTGATCTGGCCAAGAGCCGGGTGCGCTATGGGTACTTCCGGATCTACATCCTGCTGCGCCGGGAGGGCTGGCGGGTAAATCACAAGAGGGTCCACCGTCTCTACCGGGACGAGGGGCTCAGCCTGCGGCTCAAGCGACCGCGCCGGCACGTCAGCGCGGCACACCGCGAGCGTCAGCCTGCTGCGCTCCGGCCGAACGAACGCTGGTCGATGGACTTCGTCTCCGACGCGCTGTTCGACGGCCGCCGGCTGAGGGCCCTGACGGTCGTCGATGCGTTCACGCGCGAGGCTCTGGCGATCGAGGTCGACCAGGGCATCAAAGGCGAACAGGTCGTGGCTGTCGTCGGCCGCTTGGCGCTGCTGCGCGGAGCACCGTGCGCGATTCAGGTCGATAACGGGCCTGAGTTCGTCTCGAAAGCCCTCGACCGCTGGGCCTACGAGAACGGCGTCACGTTGGACTTCTCACGGCCTGGCAAGCCGACCGACAACGCGCTGGTCGAGTCGTTCAACGGCCGTCTGCGCGACGAGTGCCTGAACGCGAACTGGTTCTTGTCGTTGGCCGACGCGAGGAGCAAGATCGAGACGTGGCGGCGGCACTACAACGAGAGCCGTCCTCACACCGCCCTGGGGTGGCGGACGCCCCAGGAATTCGCCCTGGCGGCGGCCATCCAGGCCGCCGAATGAGATCCGGAGGCTCACCTTTCGGCCGGACCAAGATCCGGGGGACCCTCATCCAATCCTTCATCTTCCTGGCCTGATCAAGCCGGAGGCCGCCGTACTCCTTGCGCCAGCGATAGTAGGTTTGCTCAGAGATCTCTGCTTCCTTGCAGGCCAAAGCCAAACTCTTGCCCTGGGCTGTCTGCACCTCAATCTGGCTCAGCTTGAGCACGACCTGCTCCGCGCTCGTCTTCTGTCCTCGCTTCCCAAATCCAGCCGGTCAGGTCAGGTCAACAGAACTTGCACCTATCGTGGAGGCTCACAACCGCGGCCGCCGGCTCGAACTCCTGCGTGGCCCGACGCCCTGAAAGTCCATCTATCAACCAGGACGGACGAGCCTGAACGCTTTAAGCCCAATTTTTGATATTAAATGCGGAGATCGAACATTTAACTATCGTCGTGCATCTTTTCACGCTTAACCGGTTCGTATGTATAGCCATCTGAGGTGGAATCAAGATGATTTACACAAATGTTCAGCTCACCGTTCGCAGTGGAGGTCAGTTTACCGCCAAGCCGGACGTGGGTAGAGCCGTGCACGGGAACGTTCTTGTGGCTTTTGTATTTTGCTCCTTGAAAGTTATTATAGTGTATATTTTGGTGATCAGGCAGATTTAGCGAGAAGCTAACAGTTTGGCCGGCTGCAAGATATACTTTTTTGGAAGCCGAATCCATTTCGTTGATTATTGCATTCTCTAAGTCTTTCATGTTTTCCGCATTGTCGGCTCTAATAACCGTACTTGGATTCGCTGGATTTATTCGGCCTATCGGATTTTCGGAATTCCATTCCTTTCCAGTGCCCGTGATAGTGCCTCGAATATGCGTGCCTCTTTCGTGGCGCATGGTCTCAATCCATCGTGCGTGTTTTTCAAAAGGCTTGCTCGAACCATCAAGGTAAAGATGCCGCTTTTGAAAGCCTTCGCTAAAGCTGACGGACGTAACTCTCGGCATGACCACCACCCTTTATGAGTAAAAATACTACGATGCTTCGCATAGATCGGTGATACGCGCTTTAGTTCCTATCTGCCGAGTCGAATAGGCTATATGCGACTTTTTTTATTGTCGCATATTAATATAGAAATTTATAATGGTTTAAAATTTTATTCTATGATAGCGATGAATGTGCTCAAGTTTGAGCTGCTCCGCTCGACCGGCAAGGAATTTTTGGGTTAGGCTATCGGTAATAAATGTTGCGCACGGATTTGCTGGAATCTTTGCTGGTGCCCGTACTGCCGTAATCGGACAGAGAGATCCGGCTTTAGCAAGCACCGCCGAACCCATCGCCGCAAAGGCCGGTGAAGTATGGACCTCCCATATGGATGCGATGGCCGTTGGCTGCATTGGAGCCGCCGGCAGAGGCGAGAGCCGGAATGCGGCCTGACGATAAGGTTGCGCCTGTCACAAAACTTATTGGCATCCAGGCGGCCCCGCCAAAATGTCTTCGGATATGCAGCACAGTAATGTGCATCGCAAGAGCAATTGTACAGCGTGTCTTTATGGACGTCCCCTTTTATCGTGTTGCAGCTGTAACGACATGGCGCTTTGTCTAAGGAATGCCAGCATGGAAACACCTGGCAGCGGTGCCGGCAAGGCCGACTCCACTTAAAGCGTCCGGTGTCTGATCCCGCAGTGTGGTGGTACGGTTGACCACCGCGCTGCGAGGGATGCGCTATGGGCCAGGTTCTCCATGGAAGCGCCACCACGACGGAGGCAGTCCGTCGCGCGATTCAGCTCCGTGAAGAGAGCGTAAGAGCGCTGGCCAAGCGCTACGGCGTCAGCCCGACGACGGTGCAGAAGTGGCGCAAACGGACGAGCACAGCGGATGCCCGGATGGCCCCCAAGGAGCCGCGCTCCACCGTGCTCACCGTCGAGGAGGAAGCGATCATCGTCGCCTTCCGCCGTCACACCCTGCTTCCGCTTGACGACTGCCTCTACGGCTTGCAGCCAACGATCCCGCACCTGACGCGCTCCTCGCTGCATCGCTGCCTGGAACGGCAGGCATCAGCCGACTACCCGAGATCGACGGCGACAAGCCCAAGAAGCAGCGCTTTGCGAGCTACGCCATCGGCTTCGTCCATATAGACATCGCCGAGGTGAGCACGGCTGAGGGCAAGCTCAGGCTGTTCGTGGCTATTGACCGAACTAGCAGGTTCGCCTTCGTGCGGCTCGTGGAGAGCGCCGGGAAGATGGAGGCTGCTCAGTTTCTGCGCGACTTCATCGAGGCGGTGTCTTACCGCATCCACACCGTGCTCACAGACAACGGCGTCCAGTTCACATCACGCCGGCAAGACACTTACGATAGCCAGCACATCTTCGACCGCGTCTGCGACGAGCACGACATCGAGCATCGGCTGACCAAGGTGAACCATCCTTGGACCAACGGGCAGGCCGAGCGGATGAACCGCACCATCAAGGATGCGAAGGTCAAGCGCTACCACTACGACAGCCACGACCAGCTTCGAACGCATCTGCACCTGTTCGTCGATGCCTACAATCACGCTCGTCGGCTCAAGACCCTGCGGGGCCTGACACCCGCGGAGTTCATCCTGAACGCCTGGACGAAAGAGCCTGATCGTTTCAGGATCGACCCGTCACACCTCATCCCGGGACCATACACCTAGCAGAATCATCGTTCGATGAAGCGCGGGACGATAAACGCTGCGGCCAGCACCGAGAAGGCGAGAGCGATGTCTGCCCGTCGCTCGTGGTGGATGGCGAAGCGGCGGTACTGAGCAAACCAAGCCAGCGTCCACTTGACGACTGACCTGCGCCGTCCCGGTCGTCGGCTGCTCTCGATGCCGCGGGGCGCGATGCGGTATTCGCATAACAGCGGGAGAGCGCCTGACGACAGCGGCTTTGATCGTAGCCCTTAACGGCATGCAGCCGAGTGGGGCGTTTGCGCGGCCCTTCGCAGCACGGGCGGATCGGCAGGACGGCAACGATGATCGCCTCGAGCATCTGGTAGTCGTGCAGGTTGGCATCCGTCAGCTCCAGCGCGAGGGTTATGCCCTTCGCATCGGTGGGGCCGTGGCGCTTCGTACCCGGTCTGCAGCGATCGGTTGAATGCGGTCCCGCCGGCTCCCTCTTTAGAGTCGAACGTCGCGCTTCCGAACAAATCGTGAATGACGTCGATCCCATTCCGACGGGCGAGCCGGTTGTGCAACTCCTGCTTTGGGCGTCCTACGCCCCGGCCTTCTGCCGGTCGCGTAAGCGGCGCCTGCAGGTCATGCTCGAGCCGCATCCCATCATATGCGGAAGCAACTCCCAGGACGTGCCCGAGCGCGGCACGAAGAAGATGCCCGTCGATTCCGCGAAGTCTGATGGGCGTAAGCGACCGCCTTTCGGCTTGGCCGGCTCATCCGGCAGCAACGGTGCGATCACGGTCCACAGGCCGTTGGGGCGACGCGGCCTTATCATCCTCCCACAACGCGGCACAACCGTTTTATCGCGCGTTTAAAGACTTGCTATATGGCTTCACTACCGAGAAATGTTTATTCCGGGGTGGCAGAGTCCCGTGCTCTGCGCGAGGATGGGCACGTTGCCGACCATGCTCTGGCGGGTCAGAGAGGCCGGCAGACCGGATCGGCTTCGTGCAGAAACGAATAGCGTCAATGCGACGATGTCGCCCTGCTGCACGGCACCGACGAACAAGGCCAGCTTGCTTGTGAGGACGATCTGGGCGATCGCGGCCCGTTCCCGTTCGATCAACGCGGCTTTGCCCTGGTGAAGATCTTCGGGACTCGCCGCGATCATGACCACGGTCGTACCGCTCGGAACGCCCGGAGCGTAATCCAGCTCCCGGAATTGCCCGATCGAGACCGCCTGGAAGCTGCAGGCTAGCGGAGCTGCCAATAATTCTTCAAGGAGCTCCCCTCCACGCGCGCTGCCGGTCGAGTAGAGACTGCCGATCATGAGGAGGAGCATCGCTCCCATGTTCGTCTCCCACCTTGATCCGCGCATCATCACTTCACTCTGAATTGGACGGTCTGGCCAGCTTGCGGCAACCGGAGGCGCTCAGGGGTGCCGTAGATGAACTGGACACCGTTCAGGCTTCTGCGAAGGGAGTCTCGCGGCGCGGTCATTTCGTCGCGTCCGCCATGATCGGCGGGGGCGAGCGCGCCTGCTATCCCGAGGCGTACGATGCGATCGGCCAACTGGGCCTGTCCCATATTGATCGGGATCCGAGGCGAGGACGCCGGACCCGCGAATGCTCTCCAGGAGGGAGCGAGACCGGCTCCCGGAGTGGGCGGGGAAGCCGGGATCGAACCCATTGGCTGGAGCCGGCCGATGATCGGAGCGTGTCGAGCCGGTGCGAATTGCGCAAGCGACGGAGGCGGGCCGCTCGCGGCGGAGGGATTGGCGATCACTTCACCGGGCCAAGGAGGTTCGAAATCGAAGCTTCGATTCTCGCCCGATGCCGTCTTGGACGGTTCCGCGGCGACGGCCGACGGGGCGGTCGTCGACGGGATGGTGGCCATCAAGAAGATGGACAAATATCTGTAGCATTTCGGACATCCGATAAGTGCGGACAGAATTGCCTCACAGAACGCGTATGGCTATCAATTTCTGCCCGAAGGCCAAATAGAACAACATATTGGTCGCAAGACGCGATCGGGTCTTTGGCACCCGAAACGATATCCGGCCGAATACGATCCGCTCGGTGTCGTCGCGACGCAACCGGCCGCTTACGGGGCGCGCGACGTCGAACAACCAATCGGTGCCGCCATGTCCATCGGAACGATAAAGGGCGAGGCCGAGCCAATCGAAGTGGGCCTCCTCCGCGGCGAGCTTCGCGCGTTCGAGCGGGTCGATCCGGACGTTCATGTACGCCACGGAGAACGTGTACGATCGTCCGGCATCTCGGCACATTACGACGCCGCTGGCCCTCATCCCCCAGGATGCTCCGAGACTTTTGATAGGAACCTGCGCGCGCGCGTGCGCACAGAACTGCGCAGGCGTGCCGAACGCCAGCCAATAGCCTCGGTCGGCTAGGTCGGCACGGGCGGGAACCGCCGTCGCGCCGGTCCCTACGGCGAGAGCAAGCACGCCGTGCAGGCTGCTCGAACGGGCGCGTCGTCCAAATTCAGCGAAGGGCGACATGGCCACCCTGATCAACCTGGATCGTCGCCACAAGTACGCGCCGCTTGACGTCGTTCAGCTTTCGCACCGCGAGATCGTGTCGGCCCTTCGGCTCGAACACGGTCCCGACAACCTCAACGCCGACACCGTCGGGCAGGGCGTTGGCGACGTATTCGATTTGGTAGGTGCCGGGCTCCGGCGTCGTAGATTGCCACAACTCGACGGCCGGGCCGCTCGTCATGTCGTAGCTCAGCGTGGCCTCCGAGCCGGCGTAGTCGCCTCCGCCGCGGTTGGCCTTGTACCAGTAGAATTCACGGCCGGCCGGATCCGTGACGTGTAGGTCGATGTCGGCACCGGGCACGAGCCATCTGATCTGGACGAGAAGGAACGAAGGCCCGGCAATGGAGGGTTGATCGGCTCTCGCCCGAGTCTCCCCCGGAGAGGCTTGCATGGCCGAGGCCGGATCTGCCGCCGCTCGCCCTCTTCCGTAATAGGGAAACAGGATCATCGTCACGAGAATGAATGCTCCGAGCGCCGACGCGAATAGATCAAGCGCCGAGATGCTGAAGATCTCCACCTGCCGCCTGCGTCTCCTGCGCATCGAGGCTGCTCAGCACATGGCGGCGGGTGACGTGGCGAGGACGGGCGGCCGACGGCAGCCTGCTTCGCGACTACTGGCGTGGCACGACGACGGTCGCGTCCGGGTCGTCGTCGCGGGCCGGGGAGGAGGGTGCCGGTCCGCCTCGCGACCAAGCTTCGTGTCGCGTACGACTGACGTCGCGCGCCGGCCACGACAAGGCGGCAGTAGCTTCCCGTGTCGGCGGGATCGGGTTTGTCCGCGCGACCGCCCCTTGACCTCCTGTCGAACGGTGCAACGGGTCGGCGGGACGTTCGAGCAGATCCCGGCCGGAAGCGCCGGGGCTGCCTCTCGGGACCAGGAGTGCGATGCGGGTGCGAACGTAGCGAAAAAATCCGAGCAGGAGGGCAAAAGGCAAGATTTCGCTTTCATGTCGGGTGGGCCGTTTTTGGAACGTAGAGCCGGTTGATTAGATGATCGAGGCAGTACTGTGCCGAGAGATTTAGGGATTTTTCTTCCTTTGTCTCGACAATATTTTGCCAGAGCATTAGTATCGCCGCCAACACAAGCGCGACCAGGGTGCCGTCGAACGATACGGCGAGCCGCGCTGTCACCTCGGTGAGGAGGCTCGGCTGTTGGTAGCGGCCAGGCTCGCCAGCATAGGACAGCGCGTTGCCGATGCCGGTCACGGTGCCGATGAAACCCAGCGAGGGTATCAGCCAGGTCACGTAGCGTAGAGGGGCGTAACGGAGCTCGACTTCGTGTGCGAGCATGTCAAGGGTGACGTTCATCAAGGTCGTACATTGCTCGACCGAGGCGCTGATCTGGAACTGTAGGATGCAGCGGGAGATCAGGCGCGGCAGAAAACAGCGATCTGCCATCCCGCCGTCTCGTACCCGCTGGAAGATCGGCCCGAGATCTTCGGCTTGAAGAACCACCCTGGGGTCCTCCGGCAGGTACCCCTGGCGGAGTTGCCGCATCTCGCGCGAGGCCGAGCGCATTCGCAGCGCCAGTTCGCCCGCGGCGACGCTGAAAGCCACCCACATGCAGTTCTGCACGGAGAACGGGTAGAGCAGGCCTCCGCGGTCCACGAGGACCTTGGCCGCTTGATCGGGAAGCGCGAAAGCGAGCCCGGCGCAGAGGCCGGCACCCGATAGGCCGGCCATGAGCGCGACCGCGGCCCGGTTCTCCACCAGCGACTTCCGGCGGAAACAACCACGCGTTCGGCCGGGCGCCGGCCCGGCGGCATTCAGATTGCTCTCGGGAACTCCTGCCGGGACCGGGGCGATCATGATCGGCGTACCACGATCCGCCCCGTCGCGGGATCGCGCTCCACCAGTGTACGGTTTCGACCCGACCCGGTCGTTTCGGCCAGCGCCTCCTGTGGCCGCGGCTCGGCTCGCTCCGCGGAGTCAGCCACATAGGCCGCATCGGACCGAGTCGTCACGGAGGCCGAGTCCGGGCGAGACGAACCGGCCCACGCCGCGTCCTCCGACGCAGCTCTCTCGGCTTCCAAGCCGTGAGCGCGCCTTTGGTCCGAGGCCGCACGTAGAAGCAGATCGGATACCGTGGTCACGACGTTTCCGAGTCGGAGCCGGTCGGCTTTGTGAACTTCGGCTTCCGTCAACGGCCGCCAGCCGTCGGCCGCGAAAAGGAAGCTCCCCGAGAGGCTGCTGGTGTCGACGAATCGGTAGGTGCCGTTCTCAGACGCAAAGAGCACGGCGTGCCGGCGCGACACGGTGGGGTCGGGCAGCACGATATCGCAGGTTCCGGAGCGACCGATCGAAAAGGACTTCATCGGCTGCGGCGGACCTTGATCGCTATCCTCCTCGACAAGAGAGGTGGATCGAAGCTGCGACCCTGAGGGTCGGTAAAGAAGAGCTGCAGCGTGTGCGCCCCAGGCTCCAACCTCAGATCCGTCTGGGTGGTGCCATCGGGGAAGCTCCTGTGCCGGTCGTCTTTTGGGAAGGGGAGAGCGGGATCAGGCGCGTCGGAGTCGATCGCGACGTGGAAATACCCGGTGTTGGGCACCTCGCTCTGTGCCGGTGCAACGCCCATGCCCTGGACTCCGAAGTACAGACGAACCGTACCGGGTAAGATCATCCCGTCCCGCAACCCGATCAGGGATACCGACGCGCCCGTAGGCGGGACGTTGCGCGGTTCCACGGCCACGACGGTGATGCGTTGCGATGCCACGGGCGGATCGTTGGGGACGTGGTTTGCGTCCCCAACGAGCAACTGAAGCGTGTGCGGGCCCGGGGTGAGGGTGACCTCGGCTTCCGTCTGACCACCGCCGAGATGGATGTGGTTGTCGTCCGCAGGGATCGGTCTGTCGACGCGCGGCAGCGGCGCATCGATGATAATATGATGATGGCCGGTGTTCGGCGCCATCTGATGGGCCCCCGTCGTGACGAGGATGCCGGCTGGCGCAACGCCCATGTTGGAAAGCCCGATGCGGACCAGGAGCTTCAATGGAACGCGCGCGCCGTCTTTGAGATCGATGAAGTAGACCCGTGCGCCAGCCGGTGGAGCGGATCCGGCAAGGTTCTGCGCGCCTGGGTCGGCGCTTTCGACGGTCTGTCCTTCGGCCGCCGCGGCTCGCCCGACCAAAGTGGCGGAAAGCAGAATGGCGAACGCGTGCGCTGCAAGTGGTAGCAGGGCCAGCCGACCGGCTCGAGTTCGCCGAACCGGCCGCGCCGCGGCGCTGGGCGGGAACGTCGTCGGTGCGGAACGGCGAGCCGTCAGATCGAAATCCATAGCAGTCACTCGTTGTCGAACGGCCACGGCTTGCGTGGTCCGGCTGGAGCGGGGGTTGGCTGGTCCGAACCGCCGCTCACGCCCTTCATGCCGGGCACGGCGAAGCGCTGGCCCGGCGGGCTGGGCACGGCGGACGCGGGGAACAGCCCGCTTCGCATCGCGACGGTCATGCGGCGCGCTCTCAACGGCGAGTCGATCCGGCTCCATTTGGAGTTTTCCATCGATACGACAGCCCCGTTCCAGTCCTGCACTTTAACTGCTTCGATCAGGCGGTGAAATTTTCCGAAGCTGGACTGTCCCATCTGATAGACCATGGATGTTAGGACGACCTTTCGCGGCAGATCCACTGTATCGAAGCGACGAAAGAACGTTCGAACACCTTTCAAAGCAACGTATTCAGAGAGCAGAAGCAGGGATTGAGCCTCGGCTTCCGTCAGGAAGGCCGACTTGGCGATCAAGTCCGACGCGGATTTCGTCGTGACGCTGCGCAGGACGCCGTACGCACCGGCCTCCAGGTTGAAGCCATAGCCGATCGTCGCGATCCCCTTGCTGTCCCGGTAGGCGACGTGAAGTCCGTTGCGCACCACGCGCCCCTCTTCGAAGATCAGCAGGTTCTTGAGCCGATCGGTCAAATCGTCGGCGTTGCCCGTGGAAGGCGTCGTAGGATGAGTCGACTCGGCGTCCCCGCGGCCCGCAGCCGTCACGGCAGATTGATGGTCACCAACGAAATTTTTTTTTGCGTGCAGGCCTGATCGACGCAGGCTTGGCTGATCCAGAAGGTCCCCCGCGCCAGACCTATCTCGTCTCCGCGTACGATGGTCTGTTGGTCGTCCATGACGTCGTCGTGCAACCCGGGGACGTTCAGGAGCTTCTGGCCGAGCGCACCGAGTTTCCCCTTCGCGATCAAAGTGTTCTTGCCTTCGTCCGTCACGCGGATCGTCGGCAGGGCTCGATCGAGCACCTGCGCGAGATTCCCCGAAGCGAGCCCCTCCGCGATGCCGTTGACCGTTCCCTCGTATTGCCCGACGTCGAACTGATGCGCATCGAGGTCGCGTCGAAGATCTGACGAAAGGACGTAGTTCCTGCGCTCCACATCCTGTGCTTTCGCAGACAGGACCGGCTGCAGCATTGCGAGGCCGATCAAGACGAGTCCCGGCATCCAGTCTCGCGAAGACCGCCTTGTCGCGAGGACACAGTCGCCCTGCGCAGGTGTCCTCCACCATGTCTCAATGCTTTCCCCCATCATCTAGGCCTCACATCGGTCGCGACACGGAAGCCATGTGCGTAGTACGGGGTGGCCGCCTCGTAATGGTATCGGGAGGCGGACCTCAGGTAGCGGGCGTCGTTGACGAAGCTGCCTCCGCGCAGGACCCGCTGGGAACAGCCAAAAATTTCCTTCGCGCTTCCGTCGCTCGGCGCGGATCCGTAATCGGGCGTCCAGCAATCCTGGACCCATTCGGCAGCGTTGCCGGCAGTGTCGTAGAGGCCGAACGGGTTGGAAGGATAGCTGCCTGCGCGCGTCACGGCATCGTTGGGCTTGTTGGAACAATCCGCGCAGTTCGCGTGATCCGAACCGCCGGCGCCACCCCACCAATAGGCGGCGCTAGTGCCCCCGCGCGCGGCGTATTCCCATTCCGCTTCGCTCGGCAGTCGGTAGCGCCGCCCGGTCGCCCCCGAGAGCCAGGTCAGGTATGTCTGCACGTCTAGCCAACTCAGGTTGGTGGCCGGATCTTCGCCTCTCGTGGCGCGAGCCTTGCGCGGGTTGCAGAAGCCGGCCGACACGCAGACTGCCCATTCCGCCTCCGTGACTTCCCGTTGGCCGATGGCAAACGGGGCGGCGAACGTGACATCGTGAACCGGCCGCTCATCAGGGCGCCCGTCGACCGAGCCCATCCGGAACGAGCCGGCAGGGATCACGACCACAGGTGGACATGTCGGGCAGTCCTTGAAGGTCGTCCCCGGTCGTGGGTCGGCAGGCCGCGAAGGCTGTGCGCTCGCCAGCCGATCCCTTGGCTCCTCGGCGGGAGCGGCGGTGGGGGCGGCCGTTTGTCGATGCTCGGTGGGCGGCAGAGCGTCCGGTGCCTCGACTGTCTTTTCCGGCCCGGAGCCACGCGGCACTAGCCACAGGCCTGCACCGCCAGCCACCGCCAGGACTGAAACTCCAAAAGCGATGGCCCAAACCCGCCGGGAGCGCACCGGCATGGTGGAACTGCTGGCGGATGTCCCGGAGCTTGCGATCCTGACATGTCGGCCTGGTCGTTCCGTCGGCGCAATTCGGTCGGCCGGATCGAACGAGGATCCCAGCACCTCCCGGATGGCGTCGACCGAACCGGGTCGGCCCTCGGGATCGATCGCCATCAACGTGTCGATCAGCTTCAGGAGAACGGGATCGTAGCGGCCGGCACTCGCGTGGCTCGCCGCCTCTAGAGGATCTGATCTCAGCCGACGCAGTGCGTCGACCGGTATGCTCCCAGTCACTGCGCGGTATAGAACGGCGCCGAGCGCGTAGAAGTCGGACCAAGGACCCTGCTGGCTACCGACCCCGTACTGCTCGGGCGAAGAGTAGTTCGGGGATACGATCTGCGTAACCGTGGCGCTATGCCGAAAGCCGAAATCGCGGGCCGCTCCGAAGTCGATGAGCACGGGGTTGCCGTCGGGGCGGAGGATGACGTTCCTCGGCTTCAGGTCCCGGTGCAGAATGGCTTGGTCGTGCAGCACCGACAGTCCGTCGACGATACCCTCGAGGATCTGCCGAACCTCAGGCTCGGGAAGCGGTGCATTGACGAGCGCCGCTTCCAGGGATCGGCCGTGCACGAACTCCAGGACCATGTATCCGGTGCCGTGCGCCTCGAAGAAGCGGCGCACCTGCATGATGTTGGGGTGCCGGAAGCGCGCGATGATGCGCGCCTCGTTGAGGAACGAGTCGACGCCTTGCTTGAAGGCCGCCGCCTCCCGGGTGGAGCGGGCGCGGGCCGACTGATCGGCGGTGCGTACCGCGGTGAAGCTCGGGAAGAACTCCTTGATCGCCACGACTTCGTCGAGGAGCGTGTCGTGGGCGAGATAGGTGATGCCGAAGCCACCGAAACCTAGAACTGCATCGATCCTGTACTCGAACAGCATCGTACCTTGCAGAAGGGCAGCGGCATGATCCTCCGCGCCGTCCGACGGACCACCAAGTTCTCCGGACCCGCTCGCGACAGTCTTCGCCGACGCCTGGTCCTGAGGCTTTCGAGGCGTCGCGGAAGTCACCTGAAAGGCGCGCTGCGATGCGTCTCCCGACGCACCCCTCGTTCGCCCCCCGGCCGTCTCGTGGAAATCCGTCAATTGGCTCTCCTGAATGAGAGCCCCTCGAACGCCCTGCAGGCTGGTTGACCCGAGTTAACTTGGAATCCGCCGAAGATGCCGCTCACGCGGCATACGAGCGGAAAGCGCGTCCGGCCAACATCGCCTCGTGCGGACGTGAACGTGATCGAGCCTGCACCCAGAGCATACCGCCCTTCCGCAATCCGGCTTCCACCCAGTTCCTGGATCCGGAAGCCTTCGTCGGGACGTAGCGTCAACGCGACCGAGGCGGAGAGATAGATCCCCTTCGCCACCTGGAAGCCGGCCGAAGGTCGCGGGCGCCCTTCGCCGGTAGCCGCCGCATAGACGCCGGTCGGGCCGATCGCGAAAGCGAGCACGTGGAGGCTTCGCAGGAAGTTCCACCGCGCTGTCGGATCGGTTGCCGGCACGCGCTCCGGCCCCGGGCGGACGACGGGCTGCCGTACACGCCTGAGCCGAACCGACCGGGATGCTCCTGTAGAAGCAGAGCGGCCCGGGACTTGGGCCGATATTCTCCCGGATCGGCCGGTCGGCGCAGGCATTCTGAGGCGAGCTGAAAGCAAAGCATCAAGGCACTGCTTCATGTCTTCTGAGACCCGAGTGCGTACTTTCATGCTGTATCATTCGGACTTCATGATTACAATTTGATGTGTAGAGTGTTACGATTGTAACTGATGCTAAATAGACAATCAAACCGATAGGACCTAAACAGCGTCAAGCGTGCGGGCGCGTCCGCCCCCGCGGAGGTGGCGGCTTCGGGAAGCAGTCTCGTGACCGAGTAAAGCGAGGTCTCGCACCGAAAGGGTCGGCGGAGTGCCGCATCCGTCGACGACCAGCGATATTGCTTCCTGTCTCGCGGCGCGGGTGCCGCCGCACCGGGCTCGTCCTGCCTCATGGAGGTGCGAGCCTCGTCACGACGCGGGCAGCGTCGAGCCCAGTGCCAGCCCGATGATCCGGACCGGCATCGTTCCCTGGTAGCGGACCATGGCTCGTCCCGATCGCAAGGTAGTACGGAATGCCGACATCCATGGCCGGGGTGCGCCATCCAAGGCGCCGGACGAGGCAGAGTCTTTTCCGTACTGAGCCGTGCCGGCGACCGGGCGGACGAGCGGTTGCCCATCAGCCGGCGCTTGCCGGCACCTGCATCCATGACCTCGCCGGGTTTCACGAGTTCTGATCGATGTTCCCGATTCCGTGGGCGAGTCGTGGCTCGGTTGGCTCTCGCCTACTGGAGAGAGCGGATGCGGAGCCTCGGGCGGGGAGCCGCGCGCATCCGAAGAGATGCCTCCGCCGTCGGATGGCCTTCAACGCTCTTCCAGTCGCCATACTGTCATGGCTGACGATGAGCGGTCCCGGCGATTCGGCGGTCTATGGCGGCGGGCTCGGTCCGGGCATCCCTGGCCATGCGGTGCGGGGTTTGCTCGCAACGCGGGAATTTCAAGGTCGGCGGGAACTCCCGTATCTCCGTTCTGGGGTCGACGCATCTCTGGACGCGGGGTGTTCAGCGGGACGCGGTCGGGGTGCGGGAGTTCGGATTGTCCACCACGAGACGCCCGAAATAGGTGCGCGCAACATCGGCGAGGTGGCCCTGTCTTCGGAGACCGAGGCAGCCCACGCCTGCGAGCTGCTTGCGGCGACCGCTGCCGATATTCCGGGCGGCGGGCCGGCCGGCGACGTCCTCGAACGCGCGCACGGGCGGATCGACGCTTCCGCCCGCGTCGAGCCGGTTGCGTCCGGGGCGATGCGCCGCCTCGGCCCGACATCGGCGAAACACGCCTCCCGAACCCGCAGCGACCTACTCGCCGGTGTATGCGGCCCGGTCCTGGACCTTGCCTTCCTGTCCTTCCTCCTCGTGCTGGCGCTGAGGATCCGATCTCTCGTCGTCAGCCTGCACCGGACCGTGCGCCTTCAGGGCATGATGGCGGCGGCAACCAATCTCGTCCTGGGCAGCCGACCCGACAGAGTATCGGACTACCTGCCCGACGTTCTGGCGACCGTCGGCGATGCGGTCGGGGCCGACCATGGATACGTCCTCGAGCTCGGCGCGACCGGCGACGCCTACGTCTGGTCGCGGCCCGGCCTCTCGTTGCCGTCCGGATGGCCCGAAGCGCAGCGCGCGGTGGTCCCCGAAGTTCTGGACTCGCCCGAGGATCTGGTCTCGTTCGATGCGAGCGCGGCCGGCTCCGTGGTCGAGATCCCGCGAAGCCTTTCCACTCGGGGGCTGGTCTCCTTGAGATGCCTGCGTCTGCGTCGTGAGGATCGGATCGTCGCCCTGCTATGCTTCGAGTACGCGACCCGTCCCGTCCCTCCGTGGCTGCATGAAGCCCGAGACACGCTTCTTGGCATCGGCAGCATCTTCGCAGCCGCGCTCGAACGCCGTTTCGCGTGGGAGCGTCATCGCGAGACCGAGGCCGAGTTGCGGCAGGCGCAACGCCTGGAGGCGGTCGGCACTTTCGCGAGCGGCGTCGCGCACAACATCAACAACGTGCTCAACGTCATCGTCGGGCATGCCGAGATCGCAGCCGAGGTGCTGCCGCCGGGCTCGCGGGCCACCCGTCAGATCGAGTTGCTCGTTCAGGCCGGTGAACGCGCGCGCCAGATCACCGATCAGATTCTCGAGTTCGGCCGGCGGGGACGTTGGACACGCCACCCCAATCCGATCGATGCGGTCGTGGCTGAAACTCTGGAGCAGCTGCGCAGCTCCACGGCCGAGCCCATTGCAATCCGTTTCGAAGGCTCGACCGGGGGAGCCTTGGTCGGCGGGGAACCGGCGCAACTGCAGCAGGTGATCTTCAATCTCATTCGCAATGCCGCTCAAGCCTCGGAGCCCGGCGCGGTGGTCGGCCTTCGTGTGACCATCGTCGGTGTGACGGGCGCCCGCCGGCTCTCGCACGGTGTCTTGCGCCCGGGACCTTACGTATGCCTGACCGTCGTAGATGCCGGCTGCGGCATGGACGAGGAGACGCACGCGCGGATCTTCGAACCTTTCTTCACGACGCGCCCGGCTGGCACCGGGCTGGGCCTCGCCACCGCATTCGAATTCGTAGAGGAGCAGGGCGGCGCCTTCGACGTCCGCAGCGCGCCGGGCGAAGGCAGCACCTTCGAGGCTTGGCTTCCCGTGGTCGCGCCGTCCGAAGCCGTCTCCGGCGGCCCAGCGGCTCAAGGAGTGCTGATGCTCGTCGGGCGCAATCAGGCCGCGGTTCTGGAGGACGAGGAGATGCTGGCTGCTCTCGGCTTCGAGCCGGTCGGCTTCGTGAATCCGCAGACGGCCCTGGCGGCTTTGTGCACGACGCCGGACCGGTTCGACTTGGTTCTCGTCGAGAGTTGGCTGACAACCATGACGGGACTGGAATTCGCGCGTCAGGCGAACGAACTCGCCAACAAGCCGATCATCCTGTCCGTTGCCTCCCATGAAGGCTACGAGACCGCCGCGGGTTCGTCCCTGGCCGACGTCGTCCACCGGCCGTGGTCCCCGCGGCTACTTGCGGCGGCACTCTCACGCCATCTCGGTGGCGCGGGCGAGACGTCGCTCGCCGAGATCGGCCGATCGCGAAAGGCGCGGCTCGAACACCGTCGCCGACTCGCCGCCCCACGCTGAGGTCGAACGACCGCGACCGATCGGTTGAGGTCTAGAATCTCCGCCGTGAGAGCCGACGCTGATGGGCGACGGTCGGCACCGTGCGAGATCCCGTGTCGGTGGCTCGGACCGCCTCAACAGGATCGGGCTTCGTGCAGGGCGAGTTATACCCGAACGCCACTTCCGTGATCTCCACGGTCCGGCATCCGACGATGGCATCGGACTCTACAGGTGAAAGGAAGCGTCTTCCGCATCGACCTTTCTGCCCTCCGCCACCGGGAGCCAACTTGTCCATCCGAGAAGACAGGACGATGCGCCGCCGAGGCGCGGCGGCGGCACGGCGGCGGCTGCCAGAACGGGCCTGAGCACGACGGCGGTTTCGCCGCCTAGATAGGCCCGCGCGAGGGCGCCGACCTGCGTCAGCAGTGGACCACCTGGTAAAAGCGCCCTGAACTGTCTCTCGTCGAGGGGACCGATCCTGAGCACGATGCGCGAACCGATGTTCCATGCCCGCACGCCCGCGCTCGCGTCAATCCCGAGTTGGTTGAAACGCCCAACGCCGTGCCTGGGCAGCCTCGTCATCTGATCACGGCCGAGTTCGAGCCACATACCGGCGAACTGTTCCGCCTCGACCGGGCGGCCGAGCCATTCGCCGAGCATCCCTGCGAGCCGCTCCGCCGACCGCGGCCGCGACGCGAACAGACCGGCGTAGTACAGGAGCGGATCCGGACCGGTCTCAAGGCGTGCACTCAGGTTCGGATCGGCGTAGCCGATCAGAGCGAGGAGTACGTCGCGCATGCCGTGCCGGGGCACGGCGGCCGCCCCGTCAATTGTCGTTCCTTCCGCGATGGCCGCAGCATCGGCCGCGCGGTGCGGACGATACTTGATCCCTGCCTGCGCGAACTGGGCAAGCGGCCGCTGCGCCAAAAGGTTGAGGAATCGCGGGAAGGCGTCCGAGCGTTGGCGAGCTTGAGCGATGGCCGTGGCGGTGTAGGGTCGAGGCAGTACCCCGCCCGGGCCGGTCAGCCCCAAAACCCCGGTCTCGGCCTTGAAGCCTCCGGCCTCCGTGGCGCGGATCGCTCCGAAGTCTCCGGGCACGTAGCCGAGTCCCAAGGCCGCTTCGAACCGCACCGCGGCTCCGGGATCGCTCTGTCCGCTCGCGCGCATCATGACAGCCACCGCCGCATCGAAGCTGAAGCGTGCAGGGCTTGCCATCAGGCTGTCGCGCAGGGAGAGCCGGGCAGGAAGTCGCTGGTCCCTACCGACGGGCGGCGCGTTCGGTGCGGCAGCAGCGGCGGGCCCCTGCTCCGGCTCGGCTTCCGCGTCCTCGAGCGGTATGACAGGAGCGAAGGTCGGGTTCCTCAAAGCAGCACCTGGGCTCCGGCCCGGGGAGCGAAGCGCGCGACCGCCTCGGGCCGTCCGGCCAGCAACGCCTCGGTCCGGGTGAAGGAGTTGACCGTCGCGTGCAGGGCGAGAAAGTGCTCCAGCACGCTCGCCAGCAGATAGAGGCCGCCGCTTGTCCAGGCGCTGCGGTCGAAGGTGAGCGCGATGTCCAACCCCCGGCAGAAGCTTCCGAGCCGCGCGCCCGGTACTCTTGCGGTCGCCTCCCTCGACGTTACCTCGAGCAGGGCTCCGATGGCCGCACGGGTGTCGGGCGTATCGCGGACGTCGTAGAGTTGCAGCACGTCGCGCAGGGCTGCTGCAGCATCGGGACCTCCGACGATCGACAGATGTCCGAGCGAGAGTTGGGAGATCAAGCGCCAGTTCCGGCGCGTGCGTAGCTGTGGGCGCCAACTCGCAGTCGGCGCGGTCAGGCAGGTGATCCGAGCCAGGGCGCTCAGGCCCTCTGCCGGAAAAAGGCGTGGCTGATCGACGCCGAACGGCAATCGCGCCGGCAGGTCGCGGCTGATGCACAGCGCGTCTATCGACAGAACCCGGTCCGACGGCTCGTCGGCCCGCAGATCGGGATCGAACGGTGCGATCAGGACCTCGCTGCCGCCGAGAGCCTCCGAGGCATCGCGACGGACGGTGGCGTAGTAGCCTGCCGTGGGCTCGCCGGGATCCAGGGCTGCCGGGCGACGATAGAAGGGTTGCCACGGCCGGCTTGCCCCATCCTCGCCGATCTCGCGCACCGCCTCCACACTCCACACCTCGTAGGCTTCGGACCGTCGGTAGTCGGGTACGATCGGGTATTCGGTGCGCGTACCGTCGAGGGCGATCGGTTCGCATTGCCGCGGAAACAGGTTCACCATCGGTGTGCAGCCGAGTGCGAGACAATCGGACCGCAGACGTCGCTCCAGCTCGGGTGCTGCCTGGTCGAAATAGACGAACAGATCGAGTTTGTTCGACTGCTGTATCAACGTCCGAGCTTCCAGGCCGACGAGGTCGAGGAACAAAAACTTCTCAGGGAGCGCGAAGTACTCCGTCAGCAGACGGAAGCCGGAGAACGACCGCGCCGACCATGGATAGAGCGCCTCCTCCGCGGCGAAGCCGACCGGCCGGATGCAATCCGCCGGCAGGAGAGTCGGCCGTTCGTCGTTCGGACCATCGGCGAGGGCGACACCCACGACGTGACCGCATAGCAGCTCGTAGAGCGTCAGCGCCTGTTCGAGCGGACCGCGGAGAAACATCCGCAGCGTTCCCGGCTCCAGCTCTGCGAACGTCGCCTCGGGATCGGCTAGTCGCAAGGTTGCCCTCAGGCTGGCGCGCGCGCTTCGAGCCCGTGGATTGACCGGCGCCGTTAATGGAAGACCGCTCAGCCGGATCGCCTCGATCTCAATCGGCCATAACGTAGTCGCGTATGCGGTGCGGAACCGGACGGGGTCGCCGTTGACGGGCTCGCTCTCCAGCATCGTTCCGGAGGGGACCGTCACCGGGACGCGAAGGTCGGGCCTGCAGGCAAACTGAACGATCGCCGACGAGGGCAGCGGCGCGAGGTAGTGCGGGTAGAGGACGCCGAGCAGCGCGTCGGCGATCTCCGGCAGTTCGTCGTCGAGCCGTCGCTGGACGCGGGCCGTGAGGAACGCGACGCCCTCGAGAAGCCGTTCGACGTGCGGATCGTCGACCGCCTCGCCGCTCAATCGCAAGCGACCCGCGACCTTCGGATGTGCCTCGGCGAAACTCTGCGACAGCTTACGCAGAGCGTCGAGTTCGCGGTTGTAGGTCCCAAGAAGTCCCTCGTCCATGATCACTCGCACACGGTCCCGTTCAGCCCACGTGAGTCGGCCGCAGCACGACGTCGGCCGCCGACGTATCGATGAGGGTGTCGAAGCCGATCGGCTCGGGCATTGGATCGATCAACAGCAAGGCGTCGATACGCAGGCGCAGCACTGCCCGAAGCGCGGTTGGCACCTCCGCGAGGCGAACCTGCACCTGCGCCAGCCGCGGTTCGAACCGGCGAATCGTCTCCTCCACGTCGCGGCGCAGTCGCTCCTGCTCCGCCGCATCGTTGAAGGTGCCGGCCGTGAAATCCGAGATGCCGTAGCCCAGCGGCGAGTTCGCCAGGGTCGGCCAGGGCAGAGAGCGCCACGGACGCCGCGCGTTCAGCAAGTTCTCGATGTCCCGATGGACTGCATGGCGAGCCTGGGCGACGGTTTCCGATGCGCTGCACGGCGGGTCCCGCGGCCGGTCGGGACGATCGTCGAGCAGCCGATCGAGCACCGAGGCCCTCGCCTTCGGGAGGCTTTCGCCGCGCCGGGTGCTCATGCAAACTCGACCGATCGGAGTTCCGTGATGGCTACGCCCTCGTCCCCCGCCAGGAACATACGCAGCCCGAGGCCTCTGACCGGCGCCCCGTCGCTCCACTCGGTCCGACGTCCGAGACGGAGGCCGTCGTCAGTACCGAGCGCCTCGTAGAGAGTCGGCAGATAGACGTCACCCTGCGGCCCGTCTCGTACGACCATCGTGCAGCGGCGCCAGTACAGATCGCGTGGGCGCCTGGGTGCGTGGCACTCCAAGCTGACGATGCGCGCGAGCGGAATCCAGAAGTACCTCCCCGTGGTCGCCAGGACTTCGAGACTGCCGCCGATAAGGTCGTCCGCGTCGCGGAAATCGTCGACTTCCCGTCCGTTGACCGCGCAAGCCACGACCGGACGGATCGACTCCGCGGTCTCGGCGGCGACACGGGCTCCGCCCCCATCGTCCGCTCGCTGAGCGACCAGGCTCGCCAGCGCGGCCTCCTGGTCGGGCGTCGGGCCGCCCACGAAATCGGGCAGCCGCCCTTCCTCGAACAGCTGGCGGCGTGCCGCTTCGGCCCGGAGCAACTGCCGGAACTCGGCCACCGTGAGCGCGGTATTTGGATCGAGCGTCTCGGCCGCGGCGACGACCGCATCCGCCCGCTCGAAGTCGGCCGCGAACAAGAGGAACTCAGCCAAAAGCATGCGGGCGGCCACGTCCGTCGGCGCCTGCCGCACCGCAAGCCCTGCGGCCGCGATTGCCTCGGCGAGACGGCCGTGTCGGAAAAGATCGCCGATTTCCGTCCCAACCATTCACGAAAGTCCCTTCTGAGAAAGGCGAAGCCTCAGGCCGCAGTGCCGGAGCTGCCGATGCCGGTCACGAGCCGAAAGGTCGTCGAGACGTCGTCCAGTTGATGGTATGGCTGGAGGTGGATGACGCAGCCGTAGGCACCCGGACGACCCGGCATTTCACGGACATGAACGTCGCTGGACACGAGCGGGTAACGGGCGCGGCTGTCGGCGGAGGAGGCCGCAGTCAGGTTCGTGTACCCGGCGAGCCACTGCCCGAGCCTCCGCTCGATGGCGGTGGCATCCGTCAAAGAGCCGGTCAGTTCCCGACCCAGGACCTTCACGTAGTGAGCGAAGCGCGACACGCACAGCATGGCATTGACGTGCGCGGAAATGCGCCTGTTCGCCTGGAAGGGGGTCGGGTCGCGGCCCGGAGCCTCGCTCGCGTTCGCTTGTATGCTGCGGACCGACGCGAAGGCTGCATCGCCGTAGGGTAGGGTGTTCAGCGGCATGAGCCCGGCAGCCACGAGGTCACGCTCCTGCCGGTCGGTTAGGGCGAGATCGATGGACGCGCGTGCCCAGCGGGTCTCGGCGCCGAAGACGAAGTGCTCGTCGGGAAGATCGAGGACGAGTCCGCCACCGACCCGATCGGTGCCGACGCCCCGCACGTCGGCGGGCCAACCGTGGGACAGGAAGGCGCGTCCGACCGTCGCCGCGAAGGCGTAGCCCGCGACGAACCAAACCCGCTCGGCCGACCTGGGCGTGTCCTCGGTGTAGAAGACGCTGCCGAGTTCGCGCGACCACGGCGGACGTGCCAGGATCCGAGGCAGCGTCGCGCAGAGGAAACGCGCCTCTTCCCGCCGCGTCATGGCTCGCCAGCGCGCGTGATCGTGGCCATCCAGGGCGGCCGTGACGTCCTGCGACAACGCAAGATCCTCGAAGCGGTCCACTCCGAGAAGTGCCGGCGAGGCCGCCAGCACGGTCGGCACGAAGGCGGCCGCGGCTATCTCCGCGAGCGCGCTCACCACGATCAGGTCGTCCACCGGGGCCGCCGCGCCTGGCGCCCGGCGCTCGGGTCGGTGTCTGACCTCGTGGTCGACGAGCAGGAGCCCGAATGGCTCGCCACCCGCCTGACCGAACTCGTTCTCGTAGATCTTCCGGAAGAGCTGCGACTGATCGAATTCGGTCGTGCGCGTCACGTCGCGCTCCAACTCCCGCCAGGTCGCGGTCAGGAGCCTGACCTTCAGCGGCGCGTCGGGAGCGAAGCGCGCGACGAGCCAGGCGAGGCCTCTCCATGAGCCTTCGAGCCTCTGGAGGCGCGGCTGGTGAAGCACGGCGTCGAGCTGGGTCGAGAGCAGGCGATCGATGACGACGACGTCCCGTTCGATCAATCCCCGCAGTCGCTCCGGATGCCGGCGCAGCGTCGCCGCCGCGTCGGATCCGAACCAAAGGTCGAGCGAGCCCGCGTCCGTCTCCATGAAATCGGCGAGCGCGCCGCCGAAGCCGCCCTGTTCCGCCGAGCCGCGACGACCAGCCAGCAGCGCGGCACGCAAACCACCCGGCATTGCCGCCGCCCGATCGGGCGGCCGGGGAGGTTTCCCTCGTCCGGCCCAGTCGTGGCCCGTCGCGACGGTGTCGCTCACACCCGCTCCGGGATGCGGGCGACCATCCGCATGCTGGTGGTCAACTCCTCGAGCTGGAGCCACGGCCGCATGTAGGCAACGGCGTTGTAGGCGCCGGGTCGGCCTGGGATCTCGCGCACCTCCACCCGCGCCTCGCGTAGCGGGAAGCGAGCCTTGTTCTCCGGCCCTGCGTTCTCATTGGTGTTGACGTAGTTCTGAATCCAGCGATTCAGCCAGCGCTCGCAATCGTCGACCTCCATGAACGAGCCGATCTTGTCGCGCGCCATCACCTTCAGGTAGTGAGCAAATCGGCTTGTCGCGAGAATGTAGGGGAGGCGTGCCGAAATCCGGGCGTTCGCGGTGGCCTCGGGCCGATCGTACTCCTTGGATTTCTGCGTCGTCTGGGCGCCGAAGAACACGGCGTGGTCCTGATTCTTGTAGTGGCACAAGGGCAGGAACCCGAGACCCGACAGTTCGTACTCGCGTCTGTCTGTGATGCCGATCTCCGTCGGGCACTTGGCATCGAGGTCGCCGTCATCCGACCGGAAGATGTGGGTCGGCAGGTCCTCGACCTTGCCCCCGCCCTCGGCTCCCCTGATCGCGGTACAGAACCCGTGCTTCGCGAAAGCCTCGGTCAGCCGCGCTCCCATGACGTAGGCGGCGTTCATCCAGCAGTAATGGTCGTGCTCCATCTGCATCGGTGCTCCGCTCGCGTCGAAAGGCGCCTCCTCGTAGCCGAACTCGTCGATCGGGCGCGTGCGGTCGCCGTAGGGAAGACGGGCAAGGACCCGGGGCATCACCAACGAGACGAAACGGCTGTCCTCGCTGTCTCGGAAGCCGCGCCACTTCGTGTACTCGACCGTGTCGAAGATTTTGGCGAGGTCGCGCGGGCGCGACAGGTCGCTCCAGCGCTCGAAGCCCATGAGAGACGCTCCGGCGGCCGAGATGAACGGCGCGAAGGCCGCGGCGCTGACGTTGGAGATCAACCGCAACGCCTCGATGTCTTCGGCGTGGTTGGTCCATTCGTAATCGCCGATGAGCGCACCGAATGGTTCGCCGCCCGGCGTCCCGAACTCGTTCTCGTATATCTTGCGGAACAGCAGGCTTTGATCGAACTCCACCGATCGGGTTAGATCTCGGTGCAGCTCGCGTTTGGACGCGTTCACGACTCTGATCTTGAGGTTGGTGCTCGTCTCCGTGTTCATGACGAGGTAGTGCAGACCTCGCCAGCTGCCTTCCAACTTCGTGAAGCGTTCGTCATGCACGATCGCGTTGAGTTGGATCGAGAGCGCGGCGTCGATCCGCGAGATCGCATTCTCGATGGTCCGGCTGAGGTTGCGATCGAAACGGACCGTGCCGCGGTTCGCCTCCTCGATCAGCGTGCGCACGAGATCCTGCGCCCGTCCCGGCTCGGTCTGCCGGGTGGCCGAGACCACCTGATCGAGCAGGCCTGGGCGCTCGGCACCCTGGGCTTGCGTCTCCGGAGCGGGTATGGCGTCGGCTGGTCGTACGTCGGACATCTCAGTCCTCCTTCTCGTTCGATCCGACGCCAAGTTCGCCCGAGATCGCTTCCAGGTCGGATTCATTCTTCAGGATCCGCTCCAGGAGCAGCTCCAGGTTCTCGGAGCGGTCGGCCTTGCTCATGAGATCGCGCAGGCGATTGCGGGTCTCGAGCAGGAGCCTGAGGGACGGCACCTGATCCAGCACGCGTCCCGGCGAGAAGTCGTCGATGCTGTTGAAGGCCAAGTCGACCGCCATGGTGCTTCCGTCGCCGGCCAAGGTGTTCTCGACGGTCAGCTTGAGCCCTGGCGAGAGACGTTGCATGACCTCGTCGAAGTTGTCCCGATCGATCTGAACGAACTTGCGGTCCGCGAACGGACGCAAGGGCTTGGTCGGGTCGCCGGAGAAGTCACCGACGACGCCGACGACGAACGGAAGCTCTCGGACGATCTCGGCTCCCTCGGTCTCGACCTCATAGGTGATGTGAACGCGTGGCCGTCGCACCCTGGCCAGCTTCTCGTGAATGCTCGGCATGATGTTCCTATCTCCGTCTTCGGAACCGATCCCACTACTCCGGGCTGGCGGCCGAACTCGGCTCTGTCAGCCTCATGCCGACGGATGTCGTCACGACGGACCGGGCTGCCGGATCCGGGACGAGTTCGCGCAGCAGATCGGGCCACGCGAGCCGGGCGCGCCGCACCGCCTCCTCCAAGGTGAAGCCGATCGGCGAGTTTGGCTCGTTGACCCGGAATAGGGCGGCGATCCGCAGGATCTGGTCGAGCAGGACGTCGCGACCGGCCTCCGCCGACTGCCCGGCATCCGGCCGCGCCGCCGGTGCTTGGCTGTGAGAACCGTCGGGCTCGACGTCGGAGGAAGCGGTCTCCGCCAGGCCCGGACGATGCGGGGCTTCTTCGGGCACGTAGCGGGCCGTCGTGCGCCGAAGCGCGTCCAGCACGCTCCGGACGCGGCCCGTCGAAGGCTGTGCCTGCGTCGGCACGACTCGGGCGATCGCATCCTCGAGACGTCCCCAGCCCGACGCCGCACGGGCGATCTCGCCATCCAAGACACGCAGGGCAGCAAGCCCGGAGCCGCGCGCCTCGGCCTCGATTTCCGAAAAAGGCACGACGGCGGCGGCCGACTTGGTGTCGGGCGCGGTTCCGCTGGCCGAGAGGCTGGCCGAGCGCTCGTAGTCCCATAGCGTGACCGGCATGCCGTCCGGCCGCTCGAACAGCACGGTCTTGCGCAGTTGCTGGAGCAGCGATCCGTCGCGATCCTGCCCGCTGAGCCCGGTTATGGCCGCTAAGCGTGCCTCCGGATCGTCTTCTTCGTCCACCGGGAAAAGCCCCTGGGACCAGAATCCGTCGATCAGGCCGGCCAGCAGTTCGGCGCCGTCCGCAAGCCCGGCGAGGCCGCCGAGGCGGGTCAAGCTTTCGGTCAGCCAGCAGCCGACCTCGACGTCCTTGCCGCGTGTTCTTAGGATCTCCGTCGCGAGGGCCTGCACCTGCGCCCACTGCGAGGGCAGAGCGCCGCCGAACTCCGGATCGTCGTCGGCGGCACGTTCCGCCGCGCGGGCTTCGGATCGGGCATCGCGCAGCCGATAGTACAGCGATTGCGGCGAGGCGTCGCTTCGGACGTCTTCGCCGGCCGGTTGCGGCTCCTCGAACGGATCGAGGAGTGGCGCAAGGGAGCCGTCCATGTCTGGATCACTCATTCCGCCAGTAATCTAGCGTCGTCAACGAGGAAGATTCGACAACATCCGCCAATGTTGTTTCGGATGATTACAAGAGTATTTCAGCCTGAACTTGCTGCGTTACAGATGAAACCGAACGCTTGTAGACATGCTCCCGGCATTTTGCCTACGCTTCTCCATGGGTTTACCGTACGGAGACCACCGGATTTGGCGACCATCGATCTGTCCAAGCTAGTGGGACGCTTGAGCGAAGGCGCGCGACGCACCCTTGAGGCGGCCGCCGGAAGCGCGAGCTCGCGCTCGAACTACAACGTCGAGATCGAGCATTGGCTGGTTCAGCTGCTCGACCGGCCGGAACTCGATGTGACCGCGATCCTGCGCGGGCTCGAAGCCGATCCCGATCGCGTCATGGCCGGCCTGACGAGCGCTTTGGATCGTATCGCCACGGGTAGCGGCCGGACGCCGAGCCTCGCGCCGGATGTCGTCCGTGTGATGAAGGAGGCTTGGCTTTTCGCATCCGTGGAGCATGGCACGCCTGCATTCCGCTCCGGGCATCTGCTGTGGGCGGCGCTGTCGGATGAGACCGTGGCGGCGCGGTTGGTCTCGGCCGCACCCGACCTGCGCCGCATCGGTCCCGATGCGGTGCGTCAGGGCTTCGCGGCTCTCGTGGCGCGCAGCGCGGAAGGCGGTCGGACCGCCCCGCCGGACGCGACCGCGGGTGAGGGTGGCGGAGCGGCAGGTGGGTCCACGAGCCTGAGTGCGACCCCGGCGCTGGACCGGTTCACCACGGATCTCACCGCTCGGGCCCGCGCCGGACGGATCGACCCGATCCTCGGCCGCGACGCGGAGATCCGTCAAGTCATCGACGTCCTGACCCGCCGCCGTCAGAACAATCCAATCCTTACCGGTGAGGCCGGCGTCGGCAAGACTGCGGTGGTCGAGGGTTTGGCGGCTCGGATCGCTGCTGGCGACGTGCCACCGCCGTTGGCCGACGTGGCCTTGCGGACGCTCGATCTCGGGCTCCTGCAGGCAGGAGCCGGCGTGAAAGGCGAGTTCGAAAACCGTCTGCGCGGCGTAATCGACGAGACGCAGGCGAGCGCCAAGCCGGTGATCCTGTTCATCGACGAGGCCCACACGCTGATCGGCGCAGGGGGGGCGCCCGGCCAGGGTGATGCCGCCAACCTGCTAAAGCCGCCACTCGCGCGCGGCGAACTGCGGGTCGTCGCGGCCACGACCTGGTCCGAGTACAAACGATATTTCGAGAAGGATGCGGCGCTGACACGCCGATTCCAGCCTGTGAAAGTGGGGGAACCCGACGAGGCAACGGCCATCGATATGGTGCGGGGCCTCTTGGCGACCTTGGAAGGGCATCACCGCGTGCGCATCCTGGATGAGGCGGCGCAGGCGGCCGTCCGCCTCTCGACGCGTTACATTCAAGGCCGCCAGCTACCCGACAAGGCCATCAGCCTCGTCGATACGGCCTGTGCCCGCGTCGGGATGAGCCAAGCCGCGACGCCTCCGGTGATCGAGGATCGCCGGCGACGGGCTGCGGCGTTGCGGAACCAGGTTCGCGTGCTCGAACGCGAGGAGGTCTCCGGCGCCGACCACGCCGTCCGGCTGGCTGCGTCCGCCGAGGAGGACGAAGCTCTATGTGCCGAGCTTCTCGAACTTGAGGCGCGTTGGAAGGAGGAGCGGCGCCTGGTGGCCGAGCTCGCGCGTCTCCGCGAACAGGCGGAGCTGACCCCCGGATCGGCCGACCTGCGCATGGAGCTGGCGGCCTCCGCGAAGGCGCTGCGCGCGATCCAAGGCGAGCGCCCCATGGTGTTTCCGGTGGTGGACGCCCAGGCCGTAGCCGAGATCGTCGCGGATTGGACGGGAATCCCGGCTGGCCGGATGCGCGGCGACGAGATCGCGTCGGTGCTCTCCCTGCGCGAGATGCTGGCCCGCCGAGTGGTCGGACAGGACCATGCCCTCGAGGCCGTTTCCCAGGCGATCCGCACTTCCCGTGCCGGCCTCACCGACCCGCGCAAGCCGGTCGGCGTCTTCCTGATGGTCGGAACGTCCGGAGTGGGCAAAACCGAGACCGCGCTGGCGCTGGCCGAGGCTCTTTACGGCGGCGAACAGACCATGACGACGATCAATATGAGCGAGTTCAAGGAGGAGCATAAGGTCTCCCTCCTGATGGGCAGCCCGCCGGGGTACATCGGGTATGGCGAAGGCGGTATCCTGACGGAGGCGGTCCGGCGGCGTCCGCACTCCGTGCTGCTCCTCGACGAGATCGAAAAGGCGCACCCCGGCGTCCAGGACGTTTTCTTTCAGGTGTTCGACAAGGGCACGATGAAGGACGGCGAGGGACGCGACATCGATTTCCGCAACACGATCATCATCATGACTTCGAACGCCGGCACGGCGCTGATCGACAGTCTCTTCGCCGACCCCGTGAGCGCCCCGGATCCCGAAGGACTCGGCGACGCGCTGCGGACCGAGATGACGAAGCATTTCAAGCCCGCGTTCCTGGGTCGCGTCAGCCTCGTACCCTACCTGCCGCTCGGCCCCGACACCCTCGACCGGATCGTCGACCTGCAACTCCGGCGCGTCGCCGACCGAGTCGCGGAACGTTACGGAGCCGACTTCACGGTCAGCGACGCGGCCCGGGCGGCGATCCGTTCGCGCGCCGACGTTGCTGGAGCCGGCGCCCGCGGCATCGAGGCATACCTTGCAAGAAGCCTTTTGCCTGACCTTTCCGCACGGTTCCTCGCCCGTATGGCGGAGGGGCAGCCGATCGCCGAGGTCCGGATCGATGTCGATCCCGCTTCCGATCCGGCACATGCGCTGGCTTGCATCGTGGCGTAGTAATGTCCGGCAACATTACCGATCTTTTTGCCCGTTGATCCAGAGCATGGGCGCAGGTTACGCCTGCAATAACATTCGTATATTCGGCAACAATTCCGCAACTTTTGGACTAAATACTTGGATATCCGCAGTCGCGGGCCGAAATAGGACGGGAAATTACCGATGGCTATCTACTTGAAAATTCAAGGAGCGGAAGGCGACGTTACGGAGTCCGGTCACAAGAAGTGGATCGAGTTGCTCGACGTGCGCTGGAACATGTCGCGCACGATCCGGAGCGCGGTGGGCGTGGGCAACAACCGCGAGTCCTCCTCCGCGTATGTGAGCGAGGTGATGGTCACGAAGTACGTCGATAGCGCCAGCAAGGGCGTGGCGAGTCTCGCCTTCGTAGGGACCGCGAAGGATGCCACGATCGAGTTCACCCGCGTAGACAAGGGCCAGGAAGCCACGTTCCGCAAGCTCGTGCTGACCGAAGCCATCATTAGTAGCCTGTCCAACCAGGCGGCCGGCTCCGATCGCCCCGTCGAGGTGATCACGCTGAATTTCACCAAGATCGCGATCACCGATACCGACCAGAAGGACGACGGGACGCAAGGTTCACCTGCCACGACGACCTACAATCTGGCCACCGCGCAGACCGAGTAGACACCCGACGGCCTCGTCGCGGCGGGCCCCATCCGTCGGTGCCGCCGGCGGGGTGCGCCGCTCGACGCGCCGCGATATCCCGAGGGCACATCCCCGCGCTTCTCGAGTTGGGTGCGGCTTCTCGCCGACGGCCACCGTGTCCCGCAGCGGCGCGTAGAACAGAACGCGGCAGCGCGTTCTGATGCGTCCACGGCGGAGACATTGTCGGGATGGTTGCCGGTCCGCGCCCCTTATTCCTGGGCGCAAGCGCCTTCATGGACCGGGTCGCGCCTTCCCCGAGCATTGGATCTCGCGGGTGCGTAGGACGTTTGGGCGCTCCCGATCGGGAACGGTGTAGGCGTCCGTAATTGTCCGGCCGCCCTACGGAATCTTAGATGAACTCCCCTTTTTCGTTCCCCTGATTACCAGGCGACGGCGGAGTGGGAGCAGCCTTATGATCGCCGCCGCAAGCCTGCGCAACTATGACGGTTACGTTGTCCTTGACCCCGGCACCGAGCGCCGCTTCGAGGAGCGCGGCAGCTGGATCATCCTCGTCCATGTGACTTTCGATGTCCTGCGACGACAGCGCTTTGGGCAATCCATCGCTGCAGAGCAGGAATCGGTCGCCCGGCTCCGCCGCCGCGACGACCTTGTCGAGGGGAGCGTTGTCGGGCCCCACCCCGAGCGCCCGTGTAATGATGTTGGCGTCAGGATGGCGTTCGGCCTCGGCATCGGTCAGCCTGCCGGCCCGCACCAGTTCTCCGACCATGCTGTGGTCGCTGGTCAGTCTCAAAAGCTCGCCGTTGCGGAAAAGGTACGCGCGAGAGTCGCCGGCCCAGACGCAGGCGAGATGGCTACCGCTGAACAGGAGAACGACGACGGTGCTCGCGGGAGAATTCCGCCTACCGCCACCCGAGATGGTACGTAAGCGTTTGTGCACCGACTGAAGCTGATCCCGTACCGCGGCGAGGATCTCGGCGGGACCGATGGAGTCGGGGATCTGCTCGAGAGCCTTCACGACTTCGGTGGCTGCAAACGCGCCCCCGCCATGACCCCCGACTCCGTCCGCGACGGCGAACAGACCTATCTCGGGGCGGCAGAGGAAGGCGTCCTCGTTACTGGTGCGTCGGGTTCCGGGATGCGTGATCGCCCAGTGTCGTTGCGTACCCATCAAGACCTGACCATCTCCATGAACGCTGTCGCATCGGGCCAGCCGGGTGTCTCCAGATCCTCGTTCGAGGCCAGCCGATCTCCACGCCACCACCGAGCCTGCCTGTCCCGAGCTGGAACGGTGATCCGATCCGGGATCACGCGAGGTTCCGCATGGCTGCCCAGGGCGGCGATCAGGTCGTCCGGCGAGACGTCACCGCGGATCGCATCCGCGGCAACCGCTTCTGCCGCGTCCAGGAAGCCGTCCGTCAGCAGCACGCCTTGAGCGGCCAGAAGGAGCGGGAAGGGGCGTCCGACGCTGTCGGAACTCGCGAACCAGACGCCGCTCAGGAGGGCTTCGCCGCAGAGCCCGGGCGCAAGGAGGAAGCGCCAAGGCCGCAAAGCCTCCCAGTTCCCGTACCAGTCGCCGTCCAGCTCGCATCGGGCCACCGGGAGAACCCGCTCGACCCAGCCGTCCCAAGCCTGTGCGACTTTCCTCGGCAGTCCCTGCCTCAGGAAGTCGCCGCGGGCCGGCAGCTTGCCGTAGAACCCGGCCCGTACCGAGATCATCGGATTGTAGGGCAGCGAAACCCCCGAAGCGGGTTCCGGGAGAATGGATTCAGGGCCGAGCCGGCCTGCAGCACATAGGCGGCCCGCCGGCCACCCGCGACGATCGTCAGATCGAAGGCGGTCGAGGACCGTCCCGGGGTCGCGCGCGCGTGGTCCAGCAGCTTGAAAAGCGCCCAGGTGCCAGTGAACTGGAGGCTTGCGGGCGTCGGCCGCGGATCGCTCGTCGCGATCGCGAGTCCCCCGAAGACGCCGGGGTCCGGGGCGGGTTGATCATCGAAGGTCAAGGAGGCGGCACTTAGCCCCCCGCTCGGCCACGTGAAAGTCGCCGCCTGGTTCGGGTCCTTGCTGACGGTCGTGGCACCGATCGTCAAGCTTGCGGCGGGATCGTTGTTCGAGGCCGGAACCAGGGAGAAGCTGAGCTGCGGCGAGTTCCCTGCGGGGAAGAAGACGGCTCGTATCGCGGCCGCCTGCTGGAAGGCGGCGGCTGCGGCAGCGTCGAGCGGCGGAGCGATGCCACCCAACGTCCGTACCTGCCATGTAGGACCTCGGGTATCTACGAAGCCACGGATCTGCCTCTGGAAGTAGGTATCGAATTGGCCGCCGGGCGCGAACAGGCGCGAGAAATCGTCGATGGGAGCGTCGAGGCGGGAGTTCGCGTCGAACGGATAGTGTCCGTCGACGACGGCGTGGCAGAGGGCGAGAGGGCCGTCCGCCGCTGCGTAGGCACCGGCCGCGGAGGCACGCGTCGATGTGCCGAGGATCTGGCTGCCCGAGGTCGCAATCTCGCGTAGCCAGTTCGACAGGGGTATGGGCTGCCGATCGGCTTCGGCCGTCAGGAGCTGGGCAGGGTCGCCGCTCCGCTGGAGATTGTCCTGCAAGGGCGCACCGCCCGGAGCGGCGGCTGCCAGAACCTGCTGGAGATCGTTGATCAGTCGCAGGATGTTGGTGAGTGGCGACGCCTCTCCCTTATTCACCAGGTCGGCAAGCGCTCTGTAGTGTCCCTCCACGCTCCGCAGCGCGGGCGAGATCGGCGCCGAGACAGGAGTTCCGCCAGACGTCGAGGAGGGCCGGTCGGGCGGCGCAACGGATCGGTCCGTGGCTCCGTCCGGGATGCGCAGCTCCTGGCTGATCGCCGTCAGGAGATCTCGGATCGGAGATTGCGGCGAAGACAGCACGTACAGGTCGCGCACGGCCTTTTCCTGACCGTTGAGGTGCTCCAGGGCCAGGTCGCCGAGGAGCGCGTCCCAGTGAGCTTTGTAGTCGGCGGCGTAGAGCGAGAGGACGGCCTCCTCCAACGCTGAGATCTGCGGCTCCTCGGTCGGCACCTGCTCGGCCCGGCCGAGGACCCAACTCTCGGCCGCCGCCGCCCGCGCCACGCCCGGAAGAGTGGGCTGCAGCACGTCACGGTACCCGCGCCCGCTGTAGAGGCCCGGGATGCCCTCGCCAAGCGGTCGCCGGGAGAGCCGCGTGAACAGACGCCGTCCATCGGCACCGAGGGCCGCAGCGGCCGTCCATTCGGGGAGCGACAGGGCAGCGGCGCTCGTACGCAGCCGTCCGTAGACGCGTTCCGCCAGGGTGACGCGGCTGAAGGCGGCGCGGGCGGAATCGACGAGCGCTCCGTCGAGCTGGATCTCCGGCAGGCGTTCGGCAAGCAGCACGTCGAGGTGGCGGGACAGGGACGTACGCAGCGGCGCGTCCAGATTGGTCGGGAAGCGCACGTCCCAATCCGCACGCATCCGCGCCCGCACCGCATCGGGCTCGAGGGGGCCCTGACTGCCGAGCATGAGATAGATTCGCGTGGTGTCGTAGAGACGTGCCGGATTTCCGAACTCCGCCCGCATCTGATGCTCCAAGCGCCAAACGAGGCGGGGAAGAAGGATGCGCTGAAGCGCATGACGGTAGACCTGCCGGTTAGCCTCGGCCAGCTTGTTGCGCTGCGAGAGCCCGAGCATCAGCGGGTCGGCATCCACCTCGCGCGACAGCTCCGCCGCAGCGTCGAGGACCGGCGCGACCTTCACGAGGTCGTCGTCCGTGACCGGATCGAGCGGCAGGCTCGACAAGCGCTGCCGATACGTGGCGAGCGCCTCGCGGGCCTGATCGACCGCCTGCCGATCCTTCGCGTCCGCTCGAAAGATCAGGCTCCCGCCGGCCAGCAGGCTGGCCGCGACCAAGGCGAAGCCGGCGATCCGCAGTGCGTGCCGCCGCCAGCGGCCGCTCCCGCGGGTGATCAGCAGCGCCTCGCCCAGGATGACCTCTCGGACGAGCCGAGTGACGAAGTAGCTGCGTCCGCTCACCGGGCGTAGCGCCGGGACGCCCGTCTGATCGATGCCGAAGGATGCGGCCAGCATCCCGGTCAGCCTGTCGATCGGCGTTCCCTGTTGCGTCGCCGACGTGAGGTAGACGCCGCGCAGGAATGGAGCCGGGTCGAGGCGCCCTCCGGAGAAAGCGAGATTCAGAAAGGCGAGGAGAGGCTGCTCGAGGCTCGCGACCTGAAGGGCGAACTGCCCGATCAGGGCCCGACGCTCGCCGGCCCGCTCCGCCTGGAGACGTTCGACCTGACGATCCTCAAGCCGCCCGAGGAGCAGGCGGAACTCGGGTACAAAACGATCTGCACCGCCGTCGAGCGGAAACGTCATGCCCCATACCTGGCCGCGCCCTTCCGCATCGAGATCATCGAAGTAGGCATCGAATCCGCACAACCGGTCGGCCTTGCTCAGCACCAGGTATACGGGCACGCGCAGGCGCAGGCGCTCGGTGATCTCGTTGATGCGCAGGCGCACCGCCCTCGCGTGGGCGTCCCGTTCGGCCGGCGTGGCGGTTAGGAGATCGGGCAGCGACAGCACGACCACGACGCCGTTGATGGGCTGCCTCGGGCGGGTGCGCAGCAGGAGGTCGAGGAAGCTCCTCCAGCCCGCAGCATCGATTTCGGCGGACGAATCCTGGGTCGTGTAGCGTCCGGCGGTGTCGATCAGCACCGCCTCGTCGGCAAACCACCAGTCGCAGAGTCTCGTGCCGCCTACGCCCGGCAGGGACGGCTTCCCGCCGTCCTCCCCGAGCGGCAGGTGGAGGCCGGAGTTCATGAGCGCCGTGGTCTTGCCCGATCCCGGCGGTCCGATCAGCACGAACCACGGCTGGTCGTAGAGCTGCCCCTTGCGCCAACCACGCCGCTGCAGCCGAGCCAAGGTCCGCTTCATGTGTTCGCG
This sequence comes from Methylobacterium sp. OAE515, assembly GCF_041806315.1. Classification (NCBI taxonomy): domain Bacteria; kingdom Pseudomonadati; phylum Pseudomonadota; class Alphaproteobacteria; order Hyphomicrobiales; family Methylobacteriaceae; genus Methylobacterium; species Methylobacterium sp. OAE515. Next base: position 112,132 of record NZ_JBGMUV010000002.1, on the reverse strand, counting down.
AAGCTGCGCGACTTCCTCGGCCGCTTCGGCCTCGGCCTCGGCTTCCGCTGCCGCGCGGGCGCCAGCCTCGTCCGCCATGCCGGCGGCGAGCGCATTCCGGCGGCGGCGACCGCGCCACGAGATCGCGCCGTTCACGGCGAGGTAGACCACGAGCAGCGCGGCGATGGCGGAGAGCCGCACGGCCGGCGCTTCCAACATCGGAACGACCGGAAACACGGACCAGACCAATGCGCTCAGGATGGTCCAGCCCGCCAGGCCGGCGCCCCATCGACCCGCGAGCTGCATCAGCAGTGACGAGACGGCGTTCATCGGGGACGGCTCTCCGGTTCGGTCACGATCTCGATGCGGCGGTTCTGCTGGCGTCCCTCCGGCGTGCCGTTGTCCGCTATGGGATCCGCGTCCGCGCGACCTTCGGATCGGACGCGGCCGCTGCCGAGCGTCCGGGAGAGGACGGCCTCGGCCGCTCGGGCCCGGGCCCGTGAAAGTTCGTAGTTCGACGGGAACGCGATCGTGCGGATCGGTGCGTCGTCCGTGTAGCCCACAATGAGGATCGAACCCGGTCGGCTCTTCAGCGCCGCCGCGATCCGCTCGAGGATCGGTCTGAACCGCGGCTGGAGCGTCGCGCTTGCAGAGGCGAACATGCCGACGCTCCGGACCCGGATGATCGGCGCCGCGGCGGTTCCGGTCAGGCTCACCACCCCCGCCTTGATCTCGGGCTCCAGAAAGCGTGCGAACCCGTCCCCTTCGACCTGTTGCGGTGTCGGCGGCATCCTCTTCGGCGGTCCGTCGCGGGCGATGGTCGGCATCGCGCCCGGAGGTACGGCGAGCGCGGCATCGAATAGCAGGTCCGAGCTCCTGCTGAGGCCGAACAGAACGAAGGCGTAGGCGAGGCCGAGGAGACCGAGAGCCGCGAGGCCCGCGAGCCAGACCGGCAACTCGGGCCGCAACGGCCGATATGGTGCCGAGATCCCGTGCCAGTGAGGCGAGAGCGCGGGCTCGGCGATCCCGCGCTGCCGCAGGATTACGAGGTAGGTTTCCTCGCGTACGCGGTCGAGCTCGGCGGCGCCCCGGGGTGAAACGCGATAGCGGCCCTGCATGCCGAGCGACATGCACAGATACATGAGCTCGATCGCCGGCAGAAACCTGCCCGGCGTCTGACAGATGCGCTTGAGCAGGTCGAAGAAGCGCTCGCCGGCGCGAACCTCCTGGTGGAAGGTCGATACCAGGGAGGCGTCGGCCCACGAGCCGCGGCTGCCCCATGGTGTGTTTTGCACGACGTCGTCGAGGCTTGCGCAAAGAGCGTAGTGGCTCGTGCGTAGGAGATCGACCGGGACCTTCGCGGCCCGGAGCGCTTGTTCGTAGCGGCGCACCTCGATCACGGTCCGCTCGCGCAGACTCGAGGCGTCCGGAACTGACGCGACGTTGCGCAGGCGCGCCAGCAGCGACAGCAACGGGGTGGCGGCCGCGATCACCGGCGAGCCGTTGCCGACAGGCAGATCCGTGAAGCTGCCGAGCCAGGGATCGGGCGCGCGTGGCGGCGCCGCGGCGCGACGGCCTGATCTTGGCACGACGAACGTGCGATCGTCGTCACCGGGCTCGACGAACGGATTCTCGGTCAAGGTACTCGTCTCACGCGCGGATCGCCCAGAGTTCCAGGCCGAGGTTCGGGAAGTCGCCCGAAACGTGGATGGCGAAGCCACCCGAGTTCTGCATCTGCGGCCAGTGCGGCGAGTTGCGGTCGAGTTCGAAGTACTGGGCCTCCGGGATGAAGCGCATCTGCCGCGGCGCCACAGGCAGCGCCTGCAGCTGGATGCCAGGGATCGCTACGTTCACGAGTTCGCGTATGTGCTCGACGGCGCCGATCTTGACGGTGCTCGGGAACAGGCGCCGGAGGGTCTCGCCCGACATGTCGGCCTTCGCGACCAGGACGAGCCTCGTGCCGGTCAGGAGGGTGCGATCGAGGATCGGTCCGACCCTGACTCCATGGCGGCGCTCCTGCAGCGCGATCTGGATCGCAGTCTGCTCCAGCACCGTCGAGAGCGAGCGACGGATGTCGGCCACCACCGGAGCGAAGGTGCGCTGGAGGTCCTCGTGCCTGTACGACTCGAAGCGGCCGGGGCGCCGCCGCGAGTCCGTGAAGGTCGCAAGTTCCCCCGCGACCTGGAGGAGCGTGAGGAACAGGGCTTCGGGGTGGATGCTCCCGGTATCCGCAAGGTGGGAGAACATGGTCTGCCAGCCATTCACGGACTGCAGCAGAAGGAAGTCGGCGACTTCGGCGCTGCTCTTGCCCGCAACCGCGGTGAGCCGGGCCGCGATCGCCTCGCCGCGCTGGTTCAACAGACCTGAGAGCTCGACGAGGAGACCGGCGAGCTGCGGGGCCGCGACGCAGGTCAGCACCGTCGGGATGAAGCCATCGTCGAGCGTGACTCGCCGATCCGCGCCGACCTCGACGATCCGCGCGACGGGCAGGCAGACGTAGCCCTCACGATCGTCGGTCTCCAGGAGGAAGCGCAAGCTGAGGCGGCCGAGCTGGAGTTGTGCGCTGTCGGGCGCACCCGAATGCGTATCGAAGGCTTCGAACTCCTCGGCCTCGTAACGTCCGATGCGCCCCTCGCCGGTGACCTCGGCAGCACCTGGCTGTTGGAAGGGAATGGCGAGGAAGACGACAACGTTGCGGGCCGTCTCGGGGACCGTCAGGGGTGACGGCAGCGCCGCCTCGTCCGGCGTCGCGAAAGGCGTCCCGTCCACGAACAGCCCGGCTGCCGCAGTCAATGCGAAACGCCCGGTGCCGAGCAGGTCACGGGAGATCGATAAGGTCGTAAATCCGTAGGGGAACGGCCGCAACCCGGTAACGCTCCGCCGCAGCTCCGCTGCGGCCCACCGGTCCTGCTGCTGGAAATGCTGGGCTCGAAGGAACATGCCCTCCTGCCATAGAACTCGGCTCTGCCAGGTCATCGCGTCTTCCCGGGCTGTGCCATGTCGACGGCATCGGCGACGTCCCCGGGGTCGGTCTCGCGCGTCGCGATAGTGTCGAGGGCGGCTTCGTACGCACGCGCGAAGGCGCGGCCGAACACGCTGTCAAAGTCGTCGCCCAGCGCCTGCGTCACCTCGGCATGACGGACGACGTAGGTGTCCCAGGCCGCCTGCTTTCGCCGTTTGAGCAGGTCGTCCAAGGGGCGTGGCCGCACGCCGCGCATCAGTCGCTCGGGCGATATCTGGGCGAGCAGGTCGCGCACGGCGCTCTGCAGGGCGGCTGCCGTCGCCAGCTCGTGGAGCCGGATGTCGCGCAGTGCCTCGGCCAGCGCGGCAGCCGCCGTCACGGAACTCTGACGGCCGAGACCCAGAAGTGCGGCGAGAGCATCGTCGTCGTCCGCGGAGAACTTCAGCGGGTTGTTGCCGGCCGGGCGGATCATCGTCTGACCGATGCGGAACTCGCTTTTCACAGCGGCCCGGGCAATCATGCTCTGGCGTAGGCCGCTCACCACCACCCGGAAGGCGGCACCGAGTCGGTGCAAGGCCGCGTCCGGGTCCGCGGGGACTTCCGAGCGAACGCGTGCACCCGCCAGGAACGCGGCGAAGCCCGCCTCGGACGGTTCAACGGCCGTCGCGTCCGCGTCGGCGGAGAGGATGTACGACGGTCCGCCCGCCGGCCGCGTCGGCAATGCCGGCGCGGAGCCGTCGTGCGCGGACGGGACGGCGACGGCGTCGTCGACATCCCAGTCCTCCGGCAGCAGGTCGACGCTCGGACGGGGAGGCCTGAAGTGCGATTCGAGATCCGAAGTCTGATCGGCTTCGGGAAAGGGGCGTTCGGGGATCCGGTCTCCGTCTTCCAGAAGGGTGTCCAGATCGAGCGGCAACACAACTGACGGATTTGCGACTTCCAACGGATCATCGTCGTCGAGCGGAAATGGATCACTCGTCAGACGCTCCTCGCTCGACAGATTCCCATCAGGATCGGGCGGCATGGCCAATCGTGTCGGCGCGTCGGCGGCATCGCCGGACGCAGTCGGCTCAAGCCGGAACTCGATCTCGTAGCCGCCCAAGGTAAGCCGGTCCCCGGCGCGCAGAGGAAAAGGCAGCCGGTTCTCGATCGCGCGGCCATTCAGCAGAGTTCCGTTCGCGCTGGTATCGGTCACGAGCCATGTGTCGCCGCGCGCCTCGATCCGGCAATGTTGCTTGGAGAGGACCTTGTCCGGATCCGGGAGAACCCAGTCGCAACCGCTTCCGCGCCCGATCGTCAGGTCGCCGTTGGAGATGTCCCGCTGTTCCCGCACGACGCCGTCGGGAGAACGTATCACTGTTAGCGTCACGCTCATCTCAGCCGCCCCAGATGGGAGGGCAACCGGACAGCCCCAGCATGCATCGCATCTTCATCCGATGAGGACTGTCGGACAGCCCTGCACGACTTTACCCCCGTGCTGACAAGGATCGTTCACGCGGGCTGCACGCTTGCCGCCGATGAACACCGTGAGGGAGCCGAGCACAATGCGATCAGTTGGGCCGACGCAGGTGGCGGCGTCGCCCTGGCGAGCTGCCGGAAGGTTGGCGATTAGGACCGTCTCGCACCCCTGAACGATGGGGCCGCCCACATGTGGAATCGGCCCCGTCGAGGAGGGGCAAACATGCTCGTCAGAGATTCTCGCTGCAGGAAATCCGGCCATACTTCTGCCCTTCCTCAGAAATCCAGTCTATAATGATGAGCTCTGTTTGTTATGTTGCAATCCGTAAATTGTATGGCCATGAATTTTTGAACTTAATTATATTCATAATATGCGGCAGATAGCTAGATCTATGGCGTTCTAATTTATCCGGATGAGCGGACCTTTGATAACTATTCCCCCCTCAGAGATCTCAATTTGGCTGGGGCCTGATCTAAGCGTAATAGTGCCAAAATTAGCGGTAATAGAGATATCTCCGCGTTGGCTTAGGATTTTTCCATCGCGTCCAATTGTGATAGTTTTGTCTCGCTTGACAACTACGCTTCGGTCGCGATCTACCACGGTCAACTGATCGTTCTCGACCTCGGTGGTTTGATCTTTTTGCGCGTGCAGGTAAAGAAGCTCGTTATCCTTCGCGTCGTCGAAGGACAACTCGTTGAAGTCTTTCGTGCCGCCTTTCACGGTCGAGCGGCTTCGGAATCCCTGCTTAGTCTGCTCGCCCGGGACGGGAAACACCGGCGGGTCGTCCTGATGGTAAAAGCAGCCGACCACGACCGGATTATCGGGATCCCCGTTCATGAAGGAAATCCCGACCTCGGTGCCGACCCGTGGCAAGTGCTGCCATCCCCAGCGGTTGCCGGCCCAGGCGTGCAGCACCCGGATAAAGATCGCGCCTGCGGCGGTCGTCTCCTTGCGATGCTCGAACAGCGGCTGCACTTTGATGCGTGCGAGGCTGTCGGCGTGGATCTCCTGTCCGGCTTCGCCTAGGACGATCCCGGAGAAAATTCCGGCCATAACCGGCCGCGGGATCGTCAGTTCGTCGCGCCAAGTCACCGATTGCCGAAAGCAGGCGAACTCGCACTCGAAGGTGGGTGGTGCGGTCCCCCCCAGCCACGTCTCGTCGCTCGCCCGATGCGTAACACTCTGCACGACGAAGTCGACGTCGGCCTCGCGATCGATAGGATCCTTCTCCAGGGTGAAGCGAAGCCCGGCGGACAAGCGAGGGTCGAAGCCGTGACCGCGACACAGCGCAGCTGCTGCTTCGGCAGCTTCTTGTCGATACTGAGCGCGTTTGTCGGCGACGTTCCTATCCACTGTCATGGCCGGCCAGCGGTATACGTTGCGTTTGACGGCGCCGGCGGTTTCGAGCCGCGTGCGTTGCTGCCCGTCCACCAGCCGGCGCGGCTTCTCCGGATCGTAATCCTGGATCTGCACGGCACCCGTTGTCGTAGCGAGGCTCTCGCTCCACTCGTTGAAAATATCGACGTTGTCGCCCTGCCCGACGACACGATGCAGGGGGCCAGACTGCTGTCGGAATGATTGATTCCGGTTGGTAATGACAAGCTTATGGTTGGCCTGTTCGAACTCAAAAAAATAATATAATCCGCTCTCCTGCATAATCCTTTGCACGAACTGTAAATACGATTCGTCAAATTGCGTGGTATATGGGCGCACCTCGTCGGATCCAAAAATTCTAAACTCGACATCCGTGATGTCGTGCTCTCTAAATATTTCAGAAAGGATGTCTTTTGCGGACTTATGTTGGAATATTCGGCAATCGACGGACTGGGCGAGAAACCATAGTCGTGGAACGATCTCGAGCCGGTACACCCAGCGGCCGCGTCGCTCGATGCCGACGGAAGTAAAGCGACGGACTATCCCGTGAAAGCGGCGGTCGATGCCGTCCTTGCGGCGTACAGTCAGCCCCACAGATCTGTATAGAAGCCTGTCCGGATCGATCGCCTGCTCGGCCGACACCGCCTCCACGTCTATCTCATAAGGTGCACTGATCCGCTCACGCGCCGTCATCGCGACGGCGTGCAGCGTTCCCGACTGGTAGAGTTGCCGGTCGTCGCCAAGAGGCGAATCGAGCAGCAGCAACGACGACAATGCGCCGGTCATGTCAGGTACTCTCCCGCGGCTGGGCGGAAACGCGTGTTCGTGTGCACGCTCGGCCGTAATCCGGAGTAATATTCGCCGTCATCGAGCGTCTTCGCATGCGATATTCTGGTTGCCCTGTGGCCACAACGATCCACAAATTGATTGATATTGCGCCTTCAGAATTGAAATATTGTCGGTCTTTGTTACAGTATCATTTCGAAGAATTTTCCCTGAGTTACAGCTGTAACCCTCCTGCATGGGCGTGCGTCTGCGACGTTTGATCCGGTTCGAGCTAGGTGTATGGTCCCGGGATGAGGTGTGACGGGTCGATCCTGAAGCGATTGGGCTCTTTCGTCCAGGCGTTCAGGATGAACTCGGTGGGTGTCAGGCCCCGCAGGGTCTTGAGCCGACGAGCGTGATTGTAGGCATCGACGAACAGGTGCAGATGCGTTCGAAGCTGGTCGTGGCTGTCGTAGTGGTAGCGCTTGACCGTCGCATCCTTGATGGTGCGGTTCATCCGCTCGACCTGCCCGTTGGTCCAAGGATGGTTCACCTTGGTCAGCCGATGCTCGATGTTGTGCTCGTCGCAGACGCGGTCGAAGATGTGCTTACTATCGTAGATGTCCTGTCGACGTGATGTGAACTGAACGCCGTTATCTGTGAGCACGGTGTGGATGCGGTAAGGCACCGCCTCAATGAAGTCGCGCAGAAACTGGGCGGCCTCCATCTTGCCGGCGCTCTCCACGAGCCGCACGAAGGCAAATTTGCTGGTTCGATCGATGGCTACGAACAGCCTGAGCTTACCTTCGGCCGTGCTCACCTCGGCGATGTCGATGTGGACGTAGCCAATGGCGTAGGTCGCAAAGCGCTGCTTCTTGGGTTTGTCGCCTTCGATCTCGGGTAGTCGGCTGATGCAGTGCCGTTCCAGGCAGCGATGCAGCGAGGATCGCGTCAGGTGCGGGATCGTCGGCTGCAAGCCATAGAGGCAGTCGTCAAGCGGCAGCAGGGTATGCCGGCGGAAGGCGACAATGATCGCTTCCTCCTCGACGGTGAGCACGGTGGAGCGCGGTTCCTTGGGGCCCATCCGGGCATCCGCTGTGCTCGTCCGTTTGCGCCACTTCTGCACCGTCGTCGGGCTGACGCCGTAGCGCTTGGCCAGCGCTCTTACGCTCTCTTCACGTAGCTGGATCGCGCGACGGACTGCCTCCGTCGTGGTGGCGCTTCCATGAAGAACCTGGCCCATAGCGCATCCCTCGCAGCATGGTGGTCAACCGTACCACCACACCGCGGGATCAAACACCTAGCCCTAAATAGCCTCCGGGGGCCGGTCGTTGAGCGGGTGCAGATCGCGGACCATCGCGGCTGTCCGCGACATGTCTGTGTGCAGGTAGATCTCGGTCGTCCCGAGATCGGCGTGACCGAGCATCTCCTGGATCTCCCGCAGGTTCGCACCGTTCGACAGGAGGTGCGACGCGAAGGCGTGCCGCAGCTTATGGGGCGACACGCGGTCCGGGTTCGGAATGCCCGCAGCAACGGCCGCCTCTTTGATCTCGGCGAGCGCGCTCTGCCGGCTGAGGGCGGTCGCGCCGTTGCGGACAGAGTGGAACACCCACTTCTCCGACCGCGAGCCATACGCGGCCGCGAGGCGCCACCAGAAGGCGACCGCCTCAATCGCCCTGTCGTGAAGCGGCACCAGCCTGTCCTTGCCGCCCTTGCCGGTAACGATCATCGAGCGGGTGCCGGATGCGATCGCCTTCGCGGGCAGATTCACGGCCTCCGACACGCGCATTCCGGAGGCGTAAAGGATTTCGAAGAGAGCGGCCCGCCGCGCGTAGCCCGCCTGCCGGTATAGACCGACGGTCTCGTCGCGCGCCTGCGCGTGTGCGGTCTCGACGAGCCTGTCGACCTCGGACATCGACAGCACGAGCGGCAGGCGCCTCGGGCGTTTCATGGGCGCGACGAGGCTCGTAGGGTCGATCTCGACCAGTTCCTCGGCCAACAGGAAGCGGTGGAGCGATCGCACCACCGTCCTACGATGGCCAATGGTCGCTTCGGAGAGATTTTTTGCGTCGAGGTGTCCGAGATAGTCGGTGAAATCGGCCCGGGAAGCCTGTACGATCGTCTTGCCGCGACCGGCCAGGAAGTCCGCCCAGCACCGCGCGCTGTTGCGGTACACTTCCAGCGAACTGTTCGCGGTCCCGCGCTCCGCAGCGGAAGCCTCGAGCCACTCTTCGATGAGATGCGCGGACGTCGTCGGGTGGTGCATCAGGCCAGGCTGGCTCGATCCAATGAGGATTCCGTCAACGTCGGCATGTCGGACCGGGTACGATCGGCAGCCGAATGCGCCGTGAGCAAGGGGAGGGGGCCCGGTTTGCGCCGACCGGCGCCGTCGATATTCTGCGATCTATGACTTCAGGATCGAAGCTTCGCGTCGTGGTGGGTCGGATGACCCCCGGGTGCCCGATGGTTCGCGCCGTCGCTCGGACCGGGGCAGGGCGGTCGAGCACCCTGCCCCGGTCCGGTGATGGTGCAGTGACCCGGTCGGTTCGCATCGATGGGGAGGGCGACCTCCATCGCATGCACCTGGCTGAGGAGGATTACGGCGTCTCCACCTCGCTGACCGAAGCCCTGGAATACGTCTGCGAGCTTGAGAAGGCGCACCCGCAGCGCTATGATCTCAAGTTGCCTGAGGCCTCGATCAAAGCAGCACGCGGCACCAACCTCGCGTGGGTCGAAATCGAAGGCTAGCCGAAGAAACGATCACGCTCTGCATGGACGGGGCCTATCCTTCGACACGCCCGCGTCATGGAATTCTTGTCAAAAGATGCCTTATGCGAATTTTGCATGTTGAACGACTTGATCTTGTGACCGTCGGGCCCCGTCTAATCTCACACTGGCGCGAGCCATAAAATGGGACTGGCTCAGCACTCCTCCCGACAAGGCGCCGTAAAATGGTTGTGAAGGAGCGCCGTTCACGAACCGTGATGGTTTCGGATTGTCATAGGCGGCTATGTGGTGAACCCGAACAGCGCAGGTGTTGGGTTGGGGGAGAGGGCAGTCCGGATCCCCTCCCCGCTCGAGCCCCTCCCCGGTCAAGTTAGGATGCCCGAGAAACGTGTGCTCGACGCGGACCGGTTCGCTGGGTCAGGGTCAGATCCTCTTCAGCGCGAGATCACATCAGGCAGCACCTGCTGGAGCAGGTCGCCAGTTCGCACGCGTACGGACACATCGATCTCTTCAACCACCGCGGGCTGGCTAAGCTTCCATGACTGTAAGCGAAGCTCCCGGCGGATCAAAGTTTTTTGACCGCTAAAATGGTCATAAAAGGCCATTGTGCCCGTTATAGCGGTCATTATACGGTCTCGACTTTCACGAAGGCCTCGCGTGGTCCGATGTAGCGTCACTGTGCGCTTACCTCCGAACCAGCAGCGGATCTTAAAGGTGGCCTCAAGGGCCGAACGCCGTCGCCGAAGATGTAGCCGCAAAGGTTGCGTCGTGCCCGACAGCTTCCCGGAAGCAGACATCCGGCATCAATCTTCTCACGGCTTTGGCGCAGGTCGATCGTGAAGGCGACGACAACATGCCCAGTGGGCGACCGACACTTGCGACGCACCAACGGAATTGACACGCTCGGCATCACAGTATGGTCGGCTCTTCCGGAGGCAGATCAGCCGCCTGCTTGTAGTGCTGGTACCAGAAGCGCCGTGACAAGCCCGCCATACTCTCCAGAAAGCTTACTGCGAACTCGTTGCGCAATGCCGTTGCGATTAGATCGTTTAACTGACGATCCAGGCGCGTAAACGTCAGGTCGTCCGACACCAAAGCGGACTCGCGCAGAGCCTGCGCGATGCCGGCGAAGACTTACCGCTCCACCTTCGTGGCCCACTCCGCGGCATGGCGGGCGATTAGGCGCTTCAAGACGCACGGGGTCGCCGGCAGGCACAGCTGAGTGCGGACGTGAATGTCGGATACGAGGTGATCCTCCCCTGATTTCGCGGACACGGGGAGATTAGCTCGCGGTCCGTTCGGCCTGCTCGGGCGTGAGATAGCCGAGTGCCGAATGGATGCGTTGCCGATTGTAGTAGCCCTCGATGTAAGCGAACAGATCGCGCCGCGCTTCATCCCGGGTCGCCCATCGTCGCTGATGGACGAGCTCGACCTTGAGCGTGTGGAAGAAGCTCTCCATCGGGGCGTTGTCGTAGCAGCATCCTGTCCGACTCATGGACGGCTTGACCCCCATACCGGCGAGCTGCTTCCGGTAGGCCTCGGCCGCGTACTGGCTGCCGCGATCCGAGTGGCAGATCAACCCAGCGGCCGGCCGCTGCCGCTGGGCGGCCATCATCAGCGCAGCCACGCTCAGCTCGGCCCGCATATGATCGCGCATCGACCAGCCGACGATCTTGCGCGTGGCCAGATCGAGGACGGCGGCCAGGTACAGCCAGCCCTCGCCGGTTGGCAGGTAGGTGATGTCGGCCAACCAGACCGTATTTGGCCGCGCGGCCGAGAAGTCCTGCTTCAGGAGGTTTGGGGCGATCGGGAGATCGTGGCGGCTGTCGGTCGTGCAGGGCCGGAACCGACGCCCCGCCAGCGCACGAATGCCGTGTTGGCGCATGAGGCGCTCCACCCGCCCGCGGCTGACAGTCCGGCCCTCGGCCCGCATGCACGCGCGGCGCACCGTAGCGCCGATGATGGGCGGCATGGATGCGCTGGACGTCGTCCAGGAGCGGGCGGTTGGAGGCCGAGCGGGCGCTCTCAGGCCGTGACCGCCAGCCGTAGAAGCCACTGGGTGAGACTCCGTGGACACCGAAGCCCGCGAAGTCCTGTTCGAGAACCGCCAGTGGCGAGTGGATGAAGACGGGGTGGAATCCGTCGATCCTGCGCCCGAGTACTGGTTCGAGGCCAAGCGTCTGAGCGAGACCACCGCCCGCTCAGGCGAGACCTTCTACGATTGGCCGCTTCAGATGGCCGACAAGACGTGGATCGACATTGAGGCGTTCATCGAGGCGTTCACGAAGGCCCTGGAGCTGCACGCCGGCAAGTACGCGCCGCCGGTGGATGAGGATATGCTTGCGCGCAGCGTGGAGCGGGCCCGTCGGGAAGCCCGGCGGCGGTAGGATACCGTGCAGCGGGGCGTCGCGGTCAGGGGTCGTGATCTGACTCAGGCGGCGCCCGGATACAGGTCGATAGTCGGGCCGCGTGCACGTTCGACGCGCCTTCCGTGCGGGCTTCGATCGGCGTCAAGTGCCTGTGAAAACGTACCAATCCTGCCCGACCGCAAAACTCTCGCGCGAAACTAATTCTGCGGGTGGCTCCCCATCCGGTCTGTGCTCCCCCGGCCTGCGACTTTCGACCCGCCCTCCCATCGGCGCGGTCATCACCGGCCGCCACGATGCCACCGACACGGCTCGCTGAACCATCTGTCCGCGCCGCCGTGTCGTTCTCGACCTATCGGGACCGGCGACCGGCAGACCAACGGTTTGCCTCACCTCGAAAAGGTGTGGTGTGGCGGTGTGGCGCTAGGATGCCTACCTCACTGCCTCACCACCCCCACCCCCTTTAGGGGGGTGTGGCAGGTGGGGCAGCGGCGTCGCGGGCCGAAAATGAGGTGGGGCAGACGATGGCGGCAGATCGCAGGATCACGTTTTTGATCGGCAGGTACGGTGAGGATCGGGCCAAGCAGGTCGAACTGTTGGCCACCATCCAAGCCGAGCGCGGCCTCGACCCGCCGCAAATCACCGAGGCGGCGGACGGAGCCGCCTACGCCGACCTTTTCACCGATGAAGGCGGAAGCGATCTCGTCTGCTCGTACCGACAGTTGAACCTTTCTCCGATGCGCCTGTCGGAGCGCATGCTTGCCGACCTCTAGTCGGACGCGCCTTCGCCGACCTCGATGAAGCTCCGCTTGTTGCGCTTCTCGTACAGGCCCTCGACCACCACAAGCATGCCCGTGCCGATCCACGTCTTGAGCATCGCCTTGACCCGCGCCTTGCCGGCGACATCGAGCTCGATCGCCAGCGCCTCGGCGATGGCGAGGCCGGCCCAATCCTTGGCCTGCGCGTTCTCGCGCCACCGGCCCGCGCCGATCGCCCGCTGCGCTTTGCGCAGATCCTCGACCGTGACGCCCTCCAGCATGTCGGGCCAACACCAGGGCTCGACCGCCGCGACGTGGTCGCCACCGTCCGGTCCGTTGCCCAGCGGCACCGAGGCGAGCCGGAACCAATCGGTGCGATCCGGGGGAGGCGCTAGGTTCGCCTTGCCGTTGTCGGCCCGGAAGTAGCCGCGAGGCGTGACGAGGCCGGCCTTCTCGGCCTGGTCCTTCGTCATAGGGTTCAGCACGCGGGCCGATCGGGCCGCGGCCAACAGCGCGCCGGCACCGCGCCCATCCTCGACGGTGAACTCGACGCCGCCGCTCTGCCCCTTCCGCACGTGGTGGATCAGCTCGACGGCGGCCCGCCCGGTCTCGGCCACTCGATTCCAGGCCTTAGCCACCAGATTGATCGCGGCGTTGTCGTTCTCGCTCACCCGGTGCGACGACACGAAAGGGTCGACCATCGCCACGTCGATCCGGTTGGCGACGATGGTCTTCACCAGGTCCTCGACCACCGGCTCGGCGACCTTCGTGCCATCCTTCGTCGTCGAGGCGATGACGATCTCGGAGGTGCGCCCGCTGTCGAGGAACAGCCGGCCCTCCAGCTCGGCAGGCTCGACGCCGTAGCGCAGGCAGATCGCGGCGACACGGCGCTCGATCTCCTCGAGCGGATCCTCAAGCGCGATGTACCAGACCCGCAGGCAGCGCGGCGGCGCGACGCCGAGCAAGGCGCGACCCGTCACCATGGCTATTGCCTCGACCAGCGCGAGGCTGGACTTGCCGACCGCGCCGGGAGCCACCGTCTTCGACAGGAATCGCCGGATCAGATGCCGGCCGTACAGCCATTCCCGCGGCGGGATCTTGGACGGGTCCCGCCATCTGAACGGCGTGGCCTTTATCGCCTTGCGGGGCTTGCCGCCATCTCCGGCGCCGTCCGTATCCGGTTCGAAGGCCGTGAACTCGACGTGATCCTCGGCGTTCAGATGCTCCGGTTGCGCCATCAGCGTCGAGCCTCCCGGACCGCATCGTTCATGTCACCGCCGACGCGCGGGCGGGCCAGCACCACCTCACGCCCGGCCGCGTGCCAGCGCTCGCCGCACACCCGCGCGGCCGCCTCGCTCGCCCCGCCATCGCCGCTCTCCACGAGGATCGTCAGGACCTCTATGCCAGCGAGCACGGGAAAGACGCGGATCGCGCCGACCGAACCCAGGGCCCATGCTGGCCGGATGCCGAGCTGCCGCGCCGCGAGACACGTCTCGATGCCCTCGCCGATCGCGAGGCCGGTCGTCACCGCGTCGTCGGGGTCCAGCTTCACCGCCGCGCCGCCGACCGGGCCCAGCATCTTACGCCCGACCTTCGCGCCGTCGGCCATCAGCGCGGTTCGATGCACGGCCTGCAGTCGATCCGAGAGCACGCACCGCATGGCGGCGACCATGACGGGCAAGCGCTCCTCCCCGAAGGCGCAGGCCGCGTGGAATCGAAGCACTGCGCCAGGATCATTGGGCAGCGTGATCCCGCGGCCGGCGAGATAGCGCTCGACCACCGTATCGGTCGGATCGCCCGCGGCGTGCCACACCGCCAGGGCGCGGCGGCGGCGCTCCAGATCGTCAGCCGCCACCGGGGCCGGCCGGTCGCTGGGCGGCGCCGAGCGGGCAGCATGTGTGGACCGCTCCGGCGAGATGCCGAGCCGGCCGAGCACGTGATCCTTGACCGCGCGCCAGTCGTCGCCGGCATGACTGTGCACGAGCACACCGCCGGGCGAGCCGGGATCCGGCCGGACGACCACGCTGCGATCCCGCGCCGAATGGCCGGGGCCGGGGCACAGCACCTGGCCGCCCGCCACTTCGCCGCCCAGCGCGTGCGCCATCTGGCGGAGATTCAGCATGATCCGGCCGCCTCCGCCGTCGTCGCGAGAGCCAGCGCGATATCGGCCGGGGCTCGCTTGCGGATCTCGGACAGCCACACCGCCTCATGCGCGGGGTGCGTCTCGACGATGACGACGTTTTCGCGGTTGCGCACCGCTCAGTTCACCGCCTCGGCGTAGATCGAGACGACGGGCTCGCTCGCGCACACCGCCGCCGCCCGGCAGGTCGACAGGTGCCGGCGAAGCGAGGCGCGATCGAAGCCGCGCGGGCCGAACGAGGTAGCTAGATCGTCGCCGATCAGCACCACCGCCGGCCGGTCCCGCGGGACAGTGAAGGCCACGCATCCCTGCGCCACGAACACGAAGGCGCAGCCGTGATCGCGCACCGCGAGGAAAGCCGGCCGGAGGTGCGCCGGCGCGCGCGAGATCGCGGCGTCGAGCATGGGGCGCTCGGCCGTGGTCCAGTCCACGAACATGCGGGAGATCCTTGCGATAAAGGCGAGGCGCGGGTGCACGCCGGTTCGGAGACAGGCGCGCGCTGACGCCGCCCGTGGGATGCGGTCGGGTCCGCCTATGCGGCCCGCCAGACCTTCTCGACGATGCCGTCCAGCACCCCGGCCTGCTTCGCGGAGAGGCTGCGGCCCTTCACCAGCTGCTCGGCCAGCGATTCGAGGAAGCCGAACTCCCATTTCCGAGCGAGCAGGCCGCGATCAACGCGGTGAAGGACGCCGAGACGAAGGCCGAAGCGGCCGACCCGGGCAAGTTCTTCCGGGAGAGCGCGGTGCTGACGCCCTACCGCCGCGCGCGGCTGGTGGGTCCGCACGTCGCAACGGCCGCCACCGCGGCGAAACCGCAGCCCGCGGCCAAGCCGGCTGCCCCCGCGGCACCCACGCGAGCCACCGGCATCCTCGACGCGATCACCGCCAAGCCGAAGCCCACGCGAGGGTGAACCGCCCTGGCCTTCAAATTTGGCTCAGGAGCCGCGCGAGACCGTTCGGGGCATGGTTTTGCCGCCCTCGACGCCCTGATCGCCGTCAGCGGCTAGATTTGCCGGCCTGCCGGGCATTCGGTGGGCACAGCTCGGCCCGCATGGCGGCGAGAGCCGTGCCGAACTCGCGATCAAAGGCGGCTTGCGTGAGGTCCGGCCAGCGGTCGAGGCACGCGGCCAGGAGGCTATCGGCGTCCCGGTACGCGCGGCCTTCGTCCGAGAGCGCGAACGCCTCGACGGCCTCGGCGAGGTCAACCATGGCGCGTGCTCCGCGATCGAATCGGTGGGGTATCGGACTGGCCGGTTCCGCCCTGCTGTGTCGCGGCCTCGGCGCGGACGGTCTCGGCCGCGATCTCGATGCCGCGCGCGATCTCGCCGGCCGTGATGCCGGGGCAGTGCCGAGCGCAGGCCAGCCGCCGCGCGCCGGGCTCGCGGAGCTGCCGGCCCCGAGGCGTGAGCAGGAACGCCGCCATGACGGAGGCGCGATCCTGGCTCACGGCCGGGCCGCCCGCGCCGCCGCCTCGCGCTCGGCCAGCCACGCGTTCAGGGTCGAGCGGCGGGCGCAGGTGAGCTTGCCGACCTTGAACGTCGGGATCGTCCTCTTGTCCGCGAGATGCCGCGCCTGCGGGACCTTCAGGCCGAGATGACCCGCGATAGCAGGCATGCCGTACAGGAGGTCGCGCGATCCAAGTTCTTCATCCGAAACATCCATCGGCTACCTCCTTGTCGCGTTTTTTGTCGCGTCGAGAAGCCGTCAGGCTTTCTCAGGTCGTTTGATATCAATGGGTTAGGTGGCAGCTCGTGTTTCGGCCCCTATCCAAAGAAAACGCCGCCCCGCGGCGGCGTAAGGTACTGTGACGATTGCGCTTTTTCCGCTCTCTTGCGACTTCGAATGTAGAACCAGTGCCGCAACATGGAGGGCTGGATCCCGAGCTCGGCCGCGACCTGCATCTGCGGCCGGCCGCTGCTCTCCAGAAGGGCGACCGCTTCGCGTTTGAACTCGGGCGTGAACTCTCGTCTCGTCTTTGCCATCCGACACCTTCCCCACTCAGCATGAGCGTATCAGAGGTGT
Source organism: Methylobacterium sp. OAE515 (assembly GCF_041806315.1). NCBI lineage: Bacteria > Pseudomonadati > Pseudomonadota > Alphaproteobacteria > Hyphomicrobiales > Methylobacteriaceae > Methylobacterium > Methylobacterium sp. OAE515. Next base: position 95,581 of record NZ_JBGMUV010000002.1, on the reverse strand, counting down.
CCGCGAAGCCGAGGGAGGATCAGACATCCAGTCACGAGCTACCCAGCAACCGCGATCCCAGTACGCGCTAGGTCTGCGAAGCTGTTGCGGTCGGTGAGCGCGATCGACCACCCGCCGGCCCTCGCGGTCCGCCCGAGTGTCGTTATCGGTTTGATGAGGCGATGCTGATCGGCAGGTCGTAGCGGCATGCTACTTGGAAAGCCGCTTCGAGCGGCGTTTCGGTTCGATTTTGGCTGCGGGCTCGCCTGCACGATTGCTCAATGTATCCGCAGCTACCACCAGATCGACTAGTTCGTGGATGTCGAAGCCAATAACCTCCGAAAGCTCGACGAGTTCGACGAGATCGATCCTACGTCCTCCCGCCTCGAGATTCGAGATGACGGATGGATATCGGTCGATGCGTCTCGACAGTTCGAGTTGCGTCATTCCCGCGCGCAGGCGGTATGCCACCAAGCTGTCGATCATCACCCTATGCCGGGCGCTTCGAAGAGTCTTACGCATCTGCCGACGGTTCGAAAAAAGCCGACCCGCCAGGTATCGATAAGTTTTGAAGTTCAGAAATTTCAAAATTCGAAATTTCTGATAGCGTCGCGGCGCCTTCTGATTCGGGACCCTCCGCGAGGCCGTCATGAAAGTCTGGTTCACCGCCGACCATCATTTCGGCCATGGCAACATAATCGGCTTCTGCAGGCGGCCATTTGCCGACAGCTTCGCGATGGACGAGGCGCTCGTTTCGCGATGGAACGAGGTCGTTGGCCACGAAGACGAGGTCTGGCATCTCGGCGACTTCGCCTACCGCTGCGATCCCCACAGGATCGCTTGTCTCTTCGACCGTCTGCACGGCCGTACGAAGCATCTGATTACTGGTCATCACGACCGTCGGCACACCTTGCAGTTGCCTTGGACGTCCACGCGTCCCTATGCGGAGATCATGATCGACAAAATACCGATCATCCTATTCCACTATGCTCTTCGAGATTGGAGCCGAAGCAGATACGGGGCGTGGAACCTACACGGACAAGGTCACGGTCGACTTCCGCCGGCAGGCCGCTCCTGCGACGTAGGCGTGGACGCGTGGGAGTACCGACCGATCTCATTCGAGCAGATCGTGGCAGCACGGTTGAACATGGGGCTGCGGTCCGAGCAGCCGCACGCGATCCGTTCGTAGGAGACCAACTCAAGCACTGCCATCTGCGGGAGGAGCGGCGGCCGCACCGATGTCGACCGTCGACGGCCTCAACGCGATCTGCGGCCAGAAATCTCGGGTTCGGCTGAACTTGACTCCGGCTTCCTGCAGACACTCCGCGAGTTGCCGAATCGTCTCGGGTTTCGGTTTGACCGTCGCCAGTTCGATGGCCGCGACCGTTCGCGGCGAAACTCCAGCACGATCTGCCAATTCCTGCTGGGACCAGCCCAGCCACGCGCGAGCCGCGCGCAGCTGAGCGATATCGATTTTAGCGAGTAGTTTCACTTGACGCGGCTCCAAAATTTTTGCATCGTGCGAATCGCTGTACGGCAGACCTGAACGCGAAGCGCGGAAGGTGCCGCTGCTAGTTGGCCCGATCCTTCGATGGCCTGCAAGCCATAGGATTGAGGATATCGCCGCACCTTCGTGGCCGTTCCTTCGATACATGTCGAAGACGACGCGCGATGCCGATGCAGTCGACCGCTCGGACGCGACGGAATTCCTGATCATTCCATCGATCGCTTGCCGACTCATCGGCGGACCGGGAACCTTTGCGCCATGCCCATTCCTTCAGGTTCCGAGGCGCGGAACAGCGATGCCGAATGCCGTCGCATCAGGCTCGCCGCAAGCCGCGCCCGTCTCGAGACTCTTCTTGAGATCGCGTTGATGGGACGCGACGACATCCGGACGGTAATGTCCCGCGGCCTCACCTGCATGCAATTCTACCGACAGCTGGAAGCAGAAGGCCTCGCCCACGCTTTCACGATCCGTAATGACGGCAGCCGCGTCATTATCTTGGCGGGGACCCGTCGGGTCTGGCGGAAGCGGCCCTTGAAGCGAAGCCTACTCGCGATCAGGTGCCGCGCCGCCAAGCTGGGACAGCGCGTCGTCCTCGTTACCGAACGCGGCCTTCTACGTACGATCGAACGTCAGCGATCCGCAGGGCCCTCCGGCTTCGACCGATCGGTCCCGGCATGACGAACATCGTCCCCTTTCGACGAAGGCGCGCTATTACACCGGCGTCGCGACGTGGCAGCCGCGGCTTCACCGGCGACCTGACGGGTGCGCTGGCGGGCCGCCAACCCCACGATTTCTGTCTACATCTCGTATTCACTGGTGAACTCGGCATCTCAGTCGCCTCGGCGCCGATTTGGTGCCGGGATAGGATCGCCGAAGCCGGTTTTCCATCCGGACCCGCCGTTATCCTGTTCAGCGGTCGCGATCTCGACGGTGCCGCAGCCTTCGCGACGATCGCGACAGCCGACTGGAAATCCGCGGTTCTACGCCTGTGCACAATGCCGTCTTACGCCTTCGCCGAGAGGATGCTCCTTCTCTTCTGGACAGGGGCACTTCGACCGAGAGCTCGGCGGGCTATGTCGGCCGAGATTGGTCGGCGGATCGCGTCGTATGGAAATGCCCGCTGGCTGGGCCGCATCGCGACAACCCAGCCCGTCCACGGACCGGATCTCGACACTGGTGCGCTGACCGCCTTCGTCGTCGCCGCAGCCACCCTCACCGACATGCTCGACGGGAGCAGCCTATGAATGCCGCAAAGATTGGGCCCGATAAGGCCTTGAAGAGGGACGTGCTCGCGCGCGCCTTTCTCCGCTCTCTGAAGCGGATCGAACGCAAGGACATGCTCCAGCGGGATCGATTCCGGCACGATATCCTGGACGGCGACGACGGTGTGACCCGCCGCGTCCGTGCGATTGACAGCGCGCCAAGAGGTGATCGTGTTCTAATCCGTGCGGATCTCGCGGCCGTGGCCGTACTCGTTGCCCGCGCCATTGAAGCCGAGCCCGGCCTGCTTCGCCGGCTGAGGCACGACGCGCCGGTGGTCACGATCGCGACCCATGTCGGAGGCGTCGGTGCCCTCGTTCGTAGAATTGTCCAGCGATGCGTCTTCGGCGATGGGAGGATGGTTGTGGAGCCGAGCCGCGGCAGCTCGATCGGCGCAAGGAAGGGGGATGCCGCGCTGATCGTGTGGGACGGCGCCGACAAGCGCGACGCGAACGAAATTGGGAACGACGTCGTCGCCGCGATGCTGCACGCGCGCGTCCCTTTTATCGGAGTTGCGCCCGACCCCAGACGGGAACTTCCCCGGGATCTCGTACGCGCGGCAGATGCCGCTATCGCTCTTCCATCCTTAGATCCCAGCGCACTCGCGCTCGTCGTCGAAGCCGTCGTCGGCAGCCGTCCGACGCGAGTATTCGACCACGCCCTCCTCTCGACCATCGAGGTCGCCGATCTTACGGTCGCCCTCCGATGCGCCGTCGATCCCGAAGCTGCACTCGATGCAATCGCCCGAATCCTCTCCGCGAAGAACGAGCACGTTCATGAAGGTCCGACGCTTCGGGAACTTCAGGGCTACGGCGAGGCCCGGGAGTGGGGCCTTGCCCTCGCACACGATCTCAAGCTGTTTCGTTCCGGTGCCATTGCATGGCGCGATCTGGATACCCGCGCGCTTCTCACGGGCCCGCCCGGCGTAGGAAAAAGCAGCTTTGTCGGAATCGTAGCCAGAGAGTGTTCGCTGCCGCTGGTCGCTACGTCGGTCGCCGACTGGCATCAGTCGGAGTATCTCTCCGGTACGCTCAGATGCATCCGCGAGGTATTCGCATCAGCCAGATCGCGTGCGCCGTGCATCCTTTTCATCGACGAACTCGATGGCATCTCAGATAGGGCCGAGTTTCGAGGACAGTACGTCCAGTATTGGTCACAGGTCGTGAATCTCATCCTCGAGCTGCTTTCGGCAGGCGATGAGCTGGAAGGAGTCGTCGTCGTTGCCGCGACGAACTTCCCGGACCGGATCGACGCCGCCATTAGACGCGCGGGTCGTCTCGACCGCGAGATCGCGATCGGTCTGCCCGGAATGGCGAGCTTGTCCGCAATTTTCCGACAGTACATCGCGAACGAGCTGCCGTCGGACGTGTCGCTCACGCCGCTTGCCCTGGCCGCGCACGGTCGCACCGGGGCCGACGTCGAAGCCTGGGTGCGCCGGGCTCGAGGAGTCGCCCGCCGGGCCGGACGCGGTATCCTCCTAGACGACATCCTCACCGAGATTCGGGCGGGCCGCCCTCCCCTCCCCGTCGACGTCCGCCGCCGGATCGCCCTTCACGAGGCCGGCCACGTGATCGTGTATCTCGAATTGAAGCTTGGCCCGGAAGTCGACCTGGTCCTTCACGATGGCGGGGGGGAGGCGTTCGTAACAGTCAATCTCGCAGGAGATGCGACGTACGACCGCGTCGAAGCATATCTCAGCGTTCTCCTGGCCGGACGCCTCGCCGAGGAGATTGGCCTCGGGGCGGTGTCGCTCGGCGGTGCATCCGACCTTACCAAGGCGACTGCGCTCGCCCGAGATCTCGAACTGCGCTTCGGCAACGGACTGACCGGGCTCGTTCAAATTGAGCCCTACGATGGCGATCTGGTAATGGTCCGCGGTCTGCTTGAGGCCGTTTCGGAACGCCTACGGGCGGCTGAAGCCCACGCCCGGATCCTGCTTGAAAGGAGCTGGGCGTCGGTTGAAGCCGTCGCCGCCTCGCTCGAAGCCGCAGGCTACCTTGCAGGTCCGGACGTTCTCGCGATCGTCGCGAAGGCGCAAGCCTCGCCGCCGTCGTCGGATAGGTCGGACCAGGATCCGCGGACGACGGATCCCAATATTGCCGACTTGGGCCCGGACTGGGAAGCCGAGCCATGCACGGGAGCCTCGTCGTGACGACCGGACTGCCGACGGTGTTGCTACGGGGTACGCCGCGCGACCGTTTAGTCAGCCTCGAACTAAACGGTTCGGCCATTGCGATGCACGCCGTACCTTTCTGGCACTTCGACGAGCTTCTGGAACTTGCCGACGTGCTGGCACAGGGTGTCTACTGTCTCGTCGGCGTCGACAACGATTCCGCCGGGAAGGCCCCTGCCCTCATCCGCGAAGGCGAGATGAAGCGGGAGCGGCTCGCGTCCCATGCGTCCGACCCGAGGCTGGACTGGGTCTACGAACTCATCTGCTGGCCCTGCCCCCGTGTCATGTCCGACACTGTGCGTCTCTGCCTTCAGCGGCGTCTCGCCGACGAACTCCTGTCTGCCGAAAGGATCGGCAGACTCGTCGGCGACGATCCCGAGAGAGCCACGGCGAGCATCTACGACTCAGTCGCTGCCGACGGCATCCTTGAGGACATGAGAATGCTCGCCGGTCTCGCGACGCCAGGCATTATGGACAACGTGATTTCGGTGAGGGCGCCGATCGCGACCCGGAGTTCGATCTTACCTCGCTGGGTCGATCCGCAGCGGATGACGTGTTCAACGCGAGAGATGGCTTATGCCGGGGCCCGAGCGACGGCGAATATGCTGGCTCGCGAGACCATGCTGCTTTCGCCTGCTCCGCGGTCGTCATCGAACCAAGCCGCATTTCCCACTCCTTCGGTCCCGGCTGAACCTTTCAACCAGCCCGCTCTAAAGTCAGGCGGTCAGGTCAGTAGCGCACGCGCTCGGCATGAAAGCCGACGACATCGCGCTACGTTCGCCCGTCTGCGGCGGCTACGCCAAGGCGCCGGGCACCCCCACTCACAACAGCACTCCGGACATGCTCGGCGCGTTGTTCGCCGGTCTCTCGGCCGAAATCGTGATCTGCCGCAGCCCGTCCGCCAGCGCAAAGCCCGACCTCGCGACCGCCAAGCCGCTAGCGCACAATCCCCATTTCCGCTTGGGCATGGGCCGCTAGCTTGCAGTCCGGGATGCAGCGGCCTCAGTCGCCTTCAACCTCGTCGAATGCGAAGTTCGATCCCCCTTGTGGATCGCCGGCGAGATCGAGCTGCATAGGCGAGTTGACGTCGAGAAGTTGGCGGGAGCACTGCTCGAACATCGAGCGCTGGCCGCACCGGATGTGATCCACTTGCTCGGTGGTTCGGACGATCACCGGCAGCAAGCGGGGGACGCGGTGAATTAAGGAGTCGGGCATGGCGCGGAAGCTGACGATCTCTCGCAATCCGCTACCGGGCACCAGTGGGCGGCGGCGAACGAGCGGACGCCCGCCGCCTCTGACATCGCAGCTCCTTGAACGACCACGACCACATCGAGATGCAACGGTGATGAATGTGCTTAAGACACCCGCCGAGATATTCCTGCGTGCCCTCGCACGTGTACTAGCCGATGCGGATATGCAGGCCGCGCAGGATTACGATCGTCACGATTAAAAGTCATTCGTCAACTTCGCCAAAGAAATCTTCATGTTAATCGGTCGTTTGTTATGGTCGGCTATGATTGGACAAAGATTGTGATGATAGTTGCTCATCGCGCAGAGCAGTAGCTCAAACGGATCGAACAATGGCCTTCGACTCGAAGAACACGCAAATATCCTCTGATGACGACGAGGAGGACGTCCTGTCCCTGGCAGATGCGCTGGATGGGAGGCGGGCCGGCACAGATGAATGGCTGGAACTGTACCTCTTTAATACCGACACTGGAGGAAAAAGGGTCATCGATCGACGCATCGTCGCGGGAACGAAGCGCTTCGCCGTATATTCTCGATTCTCGACATCAAAACAGAAGCAGACGAGCATAGCTCGACAAAGGAACATATGTGAATATTATGTTAATATGGTTGGTGGGTGCATAGCTGATTACTTTGACGATCAAGGTAAGAGCGGCGCGACAGCTGCAGGTCGGAGTGGATTACTGGACCTTTTGGGAAGACTCCACGAATTTGATGCAATTGTCATAGAAGATTTCGATAGGTTTAGTCGAGAGCTCTACGACGCAATCGAGATCGCTGAACGCCTCGAGAAAGAGGGGGTGGAACTCCATTCTGCAATCGACGAAAGGCATCTCTCCAAGGAGGATATTGGGCAAGCCGCCATCCGTTCCGAGCGGGACCGAATCAGACGACGGAACCTTACTCAGGCGGGGATCACGCAACTCGTGCAGAGCGGAGGCATTCCAACTGGGGCCTGCTTTGGCTATCAAAACAGCGGGCGTCCCGGCTTTCCTAATATAAACCTACAACAATCCGGCGTCGTCTTGAAAATAATGAGACTGGCCGCAGAACGCATCCCTTACGGGCGCATCGCCCGCATACTAAATGCCGACGGAGACTTCTCGCCCACCAAACAATTAAATTGGACTTCAGGTACGGTCCAGGTTGTATTAAGGCGGCCGATATACACCGGAAGAATATTTTATAGACGTAAAATTTCCGTTAAAGACAGGAGGACTCTTAAGAAGGAAATGCTGCATAACATCAGACAAAAAATTGAGTCGAGTTATAATCCGAGCTTTCGGATTGTATCGGATGATCTTTTCAGGGCGGCCAACCGGACGCGCGTAAAGAAGGGCCGGCCTAAAAATTACAAGCCGAGCGATCACCCCAAAAGGTTGTTCGGTGCGGCATCCTGCGACTGTTCACATGTCGTCGGCCAAAAATTTCTGCACGATAGCAGCCAGGGTGGGCGCCTCATTTGCAAGCACGGTGTTGATACTTCATCCTGTGCCGCACGTTCTATGAGGGTGGATCTCAGTTCGATCGAAACGGCTATCGTAGATGCATTGGCGGATGAATTAAGGATTGATCAAATTCATGAGGGATTCGCCTGCCACTACGAGGAAAGGATTGCCGAGCGATTGAATTTCTATGCGGAAAAGACGTCCGCGCTTGAAAGCGAACTCGAGATCGAACTGTTCATGCGGCAGAGAACCTTCGATAAAGAGTTGATGAAAGGATGGGCAAATGATTTGCTCGTCGAGAATCGAAACAAAATCGCAAGCCGCATAAATCATCTTAAGGACATGATCCAAAATATTAGCAAGCGGCAAATTGAACTTTCCGAAAGATCTGGACGTTCGGCGGACATAGTACGCGGATTTTCCGAACTGCGGGCTAGACTACCGTTCTGCGTCCTCACAGAAGCAGACAGCGACTTTCTAAACATGTTTAGGAAGCTTGTTCCGGAAGTGCGGATCGAACGTCATGGACGTCCAGTCGGCGAGGCGAACATCGTCATAAAGGTCGCATGGGAGGCCCTTTTGACGGATGATCAGAATGCGATCGCCGAAACAACGCCGATATTCTTGGAACGCACAACCATACTGAATATCGAATATTTTTACAATGAAGCGGCGCAGTTATCGATGCAAAAACTCGCGGAAGAAGGTCGCTATAATCTGACAGACGCGCAGTGGTCGACCGTCGTTAATTATTTACCCGAGATGGAATTTACGGATGGTGGCAGAGCTACCGATACAATAACAAGAGTTATTGTAAACGCGTTGGTTTTCTCCTTGTCGACGAAAACTCCATTGAAAAAATTGCCTATTGCCTTTGGAGACAGAAATGAAATTTACTATGGCATCAAAAGGTTTGTCTATGCCGGTGGTGCTGAGACCCTCCGGGTTATACTCGAACCAATGTATCCCGAATTTGTGTCCCAGTGGGATGTCAAAATCATCGCCGGCCTGCCGCGGGCGGCGTATCTGGTCGCCGAACCTCGCGTCCTCCTTAGGCCACACCTCGCCGCCGCCGATTGTATCGGGTCCGGACGGCATCGTATCGCAGACGAGCACTGGGAAATGGTTCGCTGCACGATTCATCCCAATATTGAGCGGCCCAAAAGCGGCAAGATCTGCGCGATACCAGCGCGCGAATTGTTAGAATTGATAATGCTTAAGCTACGCGTCCGCTGCTCATGGGAACGAATGCCACTGGGGGAATACAATCTCGACGACTTTTTGTACGCTAAAAAACGTCTTGTTTACTGGGGAACATGGGATAAAATCTGCCAAATTTGGCAACGCGACGCACCGAGCGTGCTCGCGGGCATCGACCTTACCCCGATGCACAACATGAGAAGACAGTCGCGGCGTCTCAACAGGCAGGTAGACATCGAGACGGAGCAACAGCCGTTAACCTCTTCGCAGCGCGCCTGGAACTTGTCGGGCGACGTCCGAAGGATATCCGTCGAAGAGTGGAAGGATCTAACCACGCACGAATGGTCGATTGTCGCTGATCTGCTCACGCCGCTTCAGAAGCGGAGGCATCGGAAGATCATCAACGGTGTATTCTTCGTGCTTTCGGTTGGAGTGCCTTGGCCACAAGTGCCGAAAAGGTATGGAAACGGAAGGGCAGCGTATTACATGCTTCAATGCATGACCGCCAAGAATGACCGTGGCACCTCAGTATTGGAAGAGATTGTAGAAACTCTACAGCGCAAATCTCCGCAAACACTTACGAGAATGGGGTGGCCCGCACTACGCGCAAAGTTGTAGCAAATCACAGCGTGGACATCGTTTGCGGCGTCTCTGTTGGGGCCGTTTGGGTAGTTTCGCCCCATGCGGTAATCTTCCTTAAGGTGGCGCATCGCGTGTTGCACGGCGGCGCTGCATCCTATGTGGCCGCGAATGCCGCGCTTCGGTCTTGCGATGTAGACCTTACCGCTGTGAGAAGGTGCGTGCAGCCTGTGGGGCCTGACCAGTCCTTACGATTGACTGCGTGTCATGGCATTGATCTGTCAGCCCTCCAGGCTGCACCCGGGGCGTCACGAGACGTGACCTGATAGAAGTACAAGGATGTCCACGTCGCCGTCGCGATCAACGGACTGGGCGCACGCCTTGCCGCCGCATCATTCCCGGTGACCAGCGCGGGGTATCGCGAGGTGGCCGCCTGGGCGGCCGAGCACGGTGTGGTGCATGCCTTCGGCATCGAGGGAACCGGCTCCTACGGTGCCGGCCTCACGCGGGCCCTGACTGCCATGGGCTTGCGTGTCATCGAAGTTGGTCGGGTCAACTGGCAGCTCCGTCGCCGCCAGGGCAAGACCGATACCGTCGATGCAGAGTCGGCGGCACGGGCTGTTTTGGCCGGTGAGGCTACCGACGAGCCCAAGCTCGGCGATGGCGCCGTCGAGATGATCCGTCACCTCAAGATTGCTCGCGACACCGCGCTCAAGGCGCGAACCCAGGCGATGGTCACGCTCAAAACGCTGCTGGTCAATGCACCACAGGCGCTACACGGCCGCCGAGACGCTGTCCTTCGCCGCAGCCCTGAACCTCCCGCCCTTTTTCACGGTGCGCTCGTCCGAGAGCAACGGGGTGAGCGAGGCGTTCGTCAAAACGCTCAAGCGCGACTATGCCAGCGTCCAACCCCGGTCCGACGCCGACACCGCCCTGGCGCGGATCGGCGCCTGGATCACCGACTACAATGAACATCATTCCCATCGTGCGCTCGGCATGCGCTCGCCGCGTGGGTTCATCCGAGCTCAGATGCAACCAGCCCGGTGTCCGGTTTGATGGCGGCAACTCCAGTTGTCTGCTTGCATGTGACAGTTCCACAAACTAATTGATTTCCGCCAAGGGGTCAGAAACAAATAGAAAAACAAGCTTTTTCAATTACTTAGTGCGTTATTTGGCTTCTAAGAATTCCTATCTCAAAAATGCGATTGGTCCAACGACCCACTCTCTTTTTCGAGCGCCGCAACAAAATGCCAATCACACCGACCAAATTTCCCCTTGACGACATATTTTCCGGCGTGAGTGACCTGATCGGCTGGCTTTGGACCGGGCTGATTGAGAGGATCAGCTGTGAGCGGCATGGCCTCGGGCTTCAAGGCGCTGGACGCCAACCCGGAGGCCCGCGCCCTCGGCCACGCCGAGTGACTCGGATTGCTCCTCGACCACGAGGCCACGGCTCGGCGGCAGAAGCGCTTCGAGCGCCCGCGCCGCACGGCTGCGCTATCCCGCCAGTATCGAGAACGTCGATTACCGCAGCCATCGCGGCCTGGACCGAGGGCTATTCCTGAAGCTCGCCACCGGCGACTGGATCCGGACCCGGCGCAACCTCATGACTACCGGTCCCTGCGGCGTGGGCAAGAGCTGGCTGGCCTGCGCACGCGGGCACAAGGCCTGCCGGGACGACCTCTCCGTCCTGTACTACCGGGTCCCACGCCTGTTTGCGGCGCTCAGCCTCGCGCGTGGCGATGGCCGCTACGGGCGGCTGCTGCGCCAGACCGCGAAGGCGAATCTGCTGATCCTCGACGATTGGGGCCCCGAGCCGCTCCTGCCCGAACAGGCGCGCGATCTTCTGGAGATCATCGAGGACCGCTACGACGCCGGTTCGACCCTGATCACCAGCCAGGTGCCGGTGGATCGCTGGTACGAGATCATCGGCATCCCCACGCTCGCCGATGCCGTCCTCGACCGGCTGCTGCACAACGCTCACCGCATTGAACTCGCCGGCGAGAGCCTGCGCAAACGCAAGGCGGGCGAGCCCGCCGCTTGACCTGTCCGACTGACCTCGTGATCCTCACCCCAGACTCGCGGGAGTGCCTCGTCACTGGCCGGCTTCAGATCGGTCCGGTGGCCGGCTTCGCCTCGGAATGAGGGCCGGCTTCAAATCAGAAACCCCAACCGGCTTCGTCGGAATACGCAGGCATCCTCGCGCTCTCGGCCTATGTATCAGGCGGAAGGGGTGGAAGTCACCGCGAACGAATGACGTATCGCCTTCATTTCGATGTCTGGATGCGAGACCTCCTTGGCGCGTGCGACTACTTTGAGGGCTTTCGGGAGTGCCTCCGGGTCCGGCGGTTTGGTGACCGGCTTGGCGAGCTTAGGCTTCGCCTTCAGCCGCTCGCGCAGGACTATGTCGGTTGAGCGGCCTTTCAGAACGCGCTGACGGCGGCCGTTGTAGGCGACGTTGAAGCCAGTCTGTAGCTTGGGCAGGTGCTTCACGCCCATATGCACGAAGCCGACGTCGTAGTCCTTGAAGCTGCCGTGCGGTTTGCGCGTGCGCTGGGCGGGCGGCAGGCGGTTGAGGCCCTCGGCCTTGAGGATGCGGTAGACCGCGTCCCGGTTCAGATGCGGCAGGAAGTGCGTGATGATGAAGGTGAGATCGTCGAGCGAAAAGGAAGTCGCGCGGCGGAGCGCGCACACGATGGCGCGCTCCTCATCGCTGGCTTTCCACGGCAGCTTATGAGGTCGGGCGGAGCGGTCCTGGCAGTCGCCTGGACCGCGCTTGCGCCACTTGCGGATGGTCTCGGTCGAGACGCCGTAGCGCTTGGCCAGCACGCCGGAGCTCTCAGGGGAGCGGGCGATCTCAGCGCGGACGGCCGGGGTGGTCCGAGCCTGAGGATGGATGGCGAGCATCACCGGGCCCCCCGGCGGGGGCCACGACCATGGCAACCGTCAAAGCGCCAGGCATGCACATCGATGGCCCAACGCACCCGGTCCCAACGATGTCCCACTACCAAACAGCTAGTGTGCGGAAGTTGTGGACGTCGCCTAACCTATAATATTGCACGCACGCAGGTGCGATTGACTACTCGGGCATGTCGAAGCTGTAGATCTCCAGGCGGCACCGGAACCTATTCGATAAACAAGTAAAGCGGATACTCAGGGGCGAGACCCCGGCTTCGCCGCGTCCTTTTCGGGTGATGCGGCTTCCGCCCGAAGCCAATCGGCGATGGAGGGGTCCTCAAGCGAGTACCTGCCGCGCTCCAGTCGGACGACGAGCTCCTGCTCCCGCAGGCCGTCGAGTGCCTGCTGGACATCCTTGGCTGCGATCGGTTCGCCCAGGGCGTCTGAATACGCGGCGAGACTTTCGCCATCGAACGGTCTGAAACGCTCTCCTTCGCCGATGATCCGCTTGAGGACGGCTTGTTGCAGGGCATTCAGGTTCGACCATTGACGCCTATAAGAGTCCCAATGGGTTTCCCGCTCGTCCCGTGCGAGCTGAAGGAGGGAATCGAATTCTCGTTCGCCGCCCAGGTCGCCGGTCGCGTATCGTGTGACGGCGGCGTGGAGGTACTGGGGGCGTCGTCCGACGATGTCGAAGGCCTTCTCGATTTCCGCCGGATCGATCCGGCGATCCGGCGGCAGGAGTCCGTTGACATGTCGTCCGTACGCCTCGGTGTAGTCGCGTCCGAGCAGTGGGAAATCCCTGATCCTGGATCCGAAGAAGGGCTGGTCTCGTCCCGTCACGAGGGAAGCCAGCTTGTCGCGATGCGATCCGGTGAAAACCAGGCCCAGCGCCGCCGGTCGGCCGGCGGTCAGCGTCGGATCCAGGTTGATCGTATCCCGCGCCGACTTCAGGGCGAACATGGCATCCCGCCCTGCTTCCGACTTCAGCGCCTGCTGAGCTTCGTCGACGACCACCACGACCGGGCCTCCACCCTTCCGCACGAGCGCCGCCAGACCTTCCGCGAGCGTCGCGCCGCCGGGTACGCCTAGCTTCTCCAGGTCGAAGCTCAACCAGGATCCAAGCCCGGCCTTCGTCACCCCGGCGCCTCGGATGCGGTCGAGTACGCCTCTGCCCTGCTTGTCCAAGGCCTTCCGGACAGCTTCGTTGATCAGATCGCCCGGATCTCCGGACTTCTGCGACCACAGATCGACGTACACGGGGGTGGCACCGCGCGACGTCAGCTCCGGCAGCAGATCGTGCACGAGGAAGGTGCTTTTGCCAGTTCGGCGGGGTGCGGCGAGGAACACGCTGACCTCGCCAGGGGAGAATGGATCCTCCCCCAGAGCCCACTGCGCGACCCGCGAAGCCACTTCGGGCCGCGCGAACACGAACGGCGATGCCGCAGCCATGGTAATGTTACCAAGTTTCACCCGTCGATCGGTAATTTACCGCGCTCGGTAAAAAACGCAATAAATGGGACCTAAGGCGGAGCCGGCCGTCGGATTCCCGGCAGCAGTTTGAGATCAAAGCCTGTCCCGCCGGACGAGCGCGGGCGCGATGGACCTGCCTCCGACTAGCTGTTTAGTTGCGGAACGTCGTTGGGATGCGGCGCGTTGGGCGATCGAAGCCTATGCGCGGCGGTTCGACGGTGTGCGCCGCCATTCTGCCAAGAGGGAGCGCTGATGCTCGCCATCCATCCCCAGGCGCGCACGACCCCGGCCGTGCGCGCCGAGATCGCCCGCTCGCACGAGAGCTCCGGCGTGCTGGCCAAGCGCTACGGCGTCTCGACCGAGACCATCCGCAAGTGGCGCAAGCGCGGTCCAGGCGACTGCCAGGACCGCTCCGCTCGACCTCATAAGCTGCCGTGGAAAGCCAGCGATGAGGAGCGCGCCATCGTGTGCGCGCTCCGCCGCTCCACCGGCTTTCCCCTCGACGCGCTGACCTTCGTCGTCAGCCACTTCTTGCCACATCTGAACCGGGATACGGTCTACCGCATCCTCAAGGCGGAAGGCCTCAATCGGCTGCCGCCCGCCGAGAAGGCCCGCAGACCGCACGGCAGCTTCAAGGACTACGAGGTCGGCTTCATCCACGTCGACGTGAAGCACCTGCCCAAGTTGCAGGATCGCGACCGCGTCTCGCGCAAACGCTACCTGTACGTCGCCATCGACCGGGCCTCGCGCTACGTGCATCTCGCCGTCAAGGACGACGAGACCACCGCCTCGGCGGTGGTCTTCCTCACGGACGCGCTCGGGGCCTTTCCGTTCAAGGTCACGCACGTGCTGACTGACCGCGGCTCCTGCTTCACGGCCGACGCGTTCGAGGCCGCCTGCGAGCGGCACGGTGTGCAGCATCGCAAGACCCGCCCCTACACGCCCAAGACCAACGGCATGGTCGAGCGCTTCAACGGCCGGGTGCAAAGGGAGGTGCTCGGCATCACGCTCTATAGCCACGCTGACCTGGAGATCGTGCTGCGCGGCTTCAACGCCGCCTACAACGGCCGCCGGCAGCGCGTGCTGAACGGGCTCTCGCCCGAAATGGTGCTGCGTCAGCGCCTCGAAGCTGATCCCGCATTGGCCAACCCAACCTACAGACCACCCAGTCCTAATCTCATCAAACGCGCCCTCCGCATCGTTGAAGACGCCAAGGAGGTCTCACATCCAGACAGGGTCTGATGCTCACCTCCGTCGTTGTGGCGCTGACGTGAAGAACCTGGCCCATAGCGCGTCCCTCCACTCCAACGTGAAGAGTGCACCATAAAACCCCGGGATCAAACATCAGCCGTCGATCTGACCGGCGGGGCCGAGGGTCGCATCGAGGGCGTCGTGGCGTTGAGCCTCGAGCGATCCGGTGACCGAAGGATTGCGCTGCGCCCGCAGAGCGTCCGGGGCGCCTCCCGCCCGCGGCCCTTCATGGCCGCGTCGGGCGACACGGGCTATGCCGAAGTCCAGGCCGACAGCAGCCGCGTGGATCCCGCGGCCTTCCGGTCTTTCACCGCCTCAGTCGTGCGTCGTCCTGCGTGACGCGGCTGCGCAGCGTGTAGACGCCGCCTCCAGACAGGATGCCGCTCCGGGCGAGGAGACGGCCGCTCTGCCAGTTGGACAGCCCAAGTTCGGGCTGGTTCAGGGCATATTGCCCGTCGACCCACCGGGTGAACCCGTCGCCCACGAAGGGCGCGTTCACCGTGTCGTAGAAGCGCCGATGCGCTTCCGGATCCCGGCTGATCAACGATGCGGCGAAACGCGGGCTGTGGCGATTGAACAGCGTGACCGCGTGATCGAGATCGTCCACGATCTTCAGGCTGACCTCGGGCGTGTCCTCCCACTCCCACTCGTGGCCGAGATCACCCTCCGATTGGATCTCCGTCAGCGGCTCGGTGCGTTCGCCCTCGGCGCGCCGGACCCGGACGGTGGCGGTACGCCAGGCCTCCGGCAGAACGGTCTCGTCGCCCACGACCACGTGAAGCTTGCATCCGAAGCCGCGCGCTCGGCCGGCGGCCTCCAGGGCCGCCAGGAAGGCCGGCACTAGGTCCGGCACCCGGGCGCGATGGATGCAGCACACGTTCAGCGTATTGCACACCTTCCGGTCCAAGGAGGCTTCGACAGTTGCGGAGAAGCGCCCCGCATCCGCGTCCCGGTCGGCAACCATCCAAGCGCCTCCGGTTCCGTGCAGGCTAACTGCCGTGCCGGCCTGCCGGGCGACGCTTCCGAGCTGGGCCACCGCCCGACCCGAGCCTCGCGCCACCGCCAGCGAGAGCCGGCGGTCCGCGAAGAGCGCCCAGCCAGTCGACCGTTCCGGGCTCTCGACGAGCGAGATGGCCCCGGGCGGCAGGCCGGCCTCATCGAGCGCCGGCACCAGGGCGTGCCGCATGATGGCCTGTGCGGTGGCGAGTGCGTCGCTGCCGATGCGGAAGACGGCCGTGTTACCGCTGCGCAGGACGCCCGCTGCATCGGCCAGCACGTTCGGGCGACCCTCGAAGACGAAGCCGACCACCCCGAGCGGTGCCGCCACCTGCTCGATGGTCCAGCCGGTATGGACGATGCGTTCGACGACGCGACCGCGCGGTGTCTCGCTGTCACGCCACGCCCGCAAGCCCGCAATCATGTCCTTCCGCATCCGGTCCGTTGCGACCAGGCGGGTAGTCGAACGGCCACTGCTCTGGGCGCGCTCGACATCCTGCCGGTTCGCCTCCGCGATGGCATGCCAAGCC
The DNA here is from genome assembly GCF_041806315.1 of Methylobacterium sp. OAE515. Taxonomy (NCBI): domain Bacteria; kingdom Pseudomonadati; phylum Pseudomonadota; class Alphaproteobacteria; order Hyphomicrobiales; family Methylobacteriaceae; genus Methylobacterium; species Methylobacterium sp. OAE515. The sequence goes on along the minus strand of NZ_JBGMUV010000002.1, from coordinate 79,039 downwards.
GAAGCGTCTTCCAGAAGCGCGGCGAAACAGTCGAAGAACCGGTCGATGGCCTGATCCGATATGGCCGACATTGCCAAGAAGGAATTGTGCGCTCGGTCCACCGCGGCGGCCGCTACTGCGATCTGTGCCGCCGGGATGTGGAGGAGGTCCCCAGTCTCCTGCAGGATCAGCAGATGATCGCCGGGCTGGAAGGCCTCCGCCAGTTCCTGCGTGATCACGGCCACGCGGTCGCCGCCGAAAGGCACCGGGGTCCCTGCCGTGAGGCGTGCGATCTTGGTCATCATGGGAGTGGGGCATAGGGCAAACTCGGTGCGGAGACCAAGCTGTGCCGTTTCCAAAAGCAACCCGGCGTTCGGACGGCGTGGGCGCAGGGGCCCACACCGATGAGCTTCATTCGGGTGACGATGTAGACCAAAGATCCGGCGGCATCGCCCGAGCCTTCAGGTAATGCTGAAGACCGCCTCTGACCTATATTACCGGTACCATGTAGAATTATTGCATAGCGGATATCAATCTTAAATACACACTGCGGCGGACTTATACTTGGTCTTAACTGCCATAGCGCCCCACTTCACGCCCAGCAATACCGATCCACGCGCATCCGGTTGCCGCGCTGGTCGCGGCCAGCGCCGAGATGGACGTTCTGGGCCTGATCGAAAGCCAGTATTCCGATGCCGAGCGCGAGACGGTCGTCACGGCTTATCCCCGCATCCCGGGCTACAAGGAAGACATCATCCAAGCTTTCTACGACAGCATCCAGCACAAGCCGGACAACACCTTCCGCAACTCCGCGGCCTACGTGATCGCCGACAGGGAGCAGGGCCGCCGCAAGGGGAACTTCTGCAGCGTAATACGGGCCTCCTACTGGCCCGGATGCGCGCACGCGGTAGGCTGCGGCCAGCACGGCTGAGGTTTATCTGCCGACCGTTCGGAACGGCCGCCAGGCCGCACGGCACGGTGTCTGCACGCGACGAAAAGCGCCGTCCCGCCTGACGGCGCCCGTCCCGGCTGTCCCCACGTGGGCAAGATCATTCGGCCCATCGCGGCAGACGGGGCAACGGCCTGTGCCGACTGCGCAGGGAGCCGGGCTCGAAGGGGATGACGATGGACGCGAAGGCCATCACCGTGGGGCTCGTAGCCCCCCGCAGATCCCAGGCGTTGGACGTCGTCGGACCTGCCGACGCGTTCGCGCAGGCCGGTCAGATCCGCGGCGCACGCGTCGCGTACAAGGTCACACTCCTTGGAACGGAGCCCGGACCCATCACCACCGCCTCCGGGATACGCATGCTGCCCGACTGCCTCATCGGCGAGGTGAAGGAGCCATTCGACACCTTACTAGTCGCCGGCAGCCCAGATTTCGAGGAGGGGAGCAGGGATCCGGAGCTCCTGCGATGGCTCGCCGGGATTGCGCCGAGGACCCGTCGCATCGGTTCGATCTGCAACGGTGCCTTCGTGCTCGCGGCCGCTGGCCTGCTCGACGGACGGCGAGCGACCACTCACTGGCAGTTCGCCAAGCAGCTCTCGGAGATGTACCCGAGGGTCCACATCGAGCCGGACCAGATCTTCGTCCGGGACGGCAACCTCTACAGCTCGGCCGGCGTGACGGCGGGGATCGATCTTGTCCTGGCCTTGATCGAGCAGGATTGCGGCGCCGCCATCTCGCTGGCCGTGGCGCGCGCGTTAGTCGTGTTCCTGCGCCGGCCAGGCGGACAGTCGCAGTTCAGCGTGCACCTGCAGGCACAGCTGGCCGAGCACGCGCAACTCGGTCAGGTTCTGGATTTCGTCTTAGACAACTTGTCGGCCGACCTCTCGGTCCCGCAGCTGGCGCGCCATGCGGGCGTCAGCGAGAGAAGTTTGACCCGCCTGTTTCACGACGAGCTCCGTACCAGCCCGGCTCGCTTCGTCGAGGTGGCACGGGTGGAGGCCGCACGCGGCCTCCTCGAAGCAGGGCAGCTGACCATCCAGCAGATCGCCTTCCGCTGCGGCTTCGGATCGACCGACACCATGCGGCGCGCCTTCCTGCGGCATCTTCAGACTGCCCCGGGCGACTACCGCCGACGTTTCCAAGTCCCGGTCGTGGCCAGCATGACCCGAGACCCGAGCTTGTGATGAGTAGTGAGGCAAGCAGGCTTCCGTCCCGAGCCTGTGCCATCGAGCAAAATGAAGTGCGAACGCGCTCGGCATTGGTTGCTCAATCAACGCGCATGCCACCCGGCGCGTCCGAAACTGCGTTCGATCTGGCGGGATCTGTCGTAACGCCAAACTGTACGCCTGGAAGACAGCCCAACTAATCTTCGCGGCACCGAAGCGGAACACGGTCGAGGTGACGCATGGCGGCGACGGTAGCAAGAGTGCCTGTCACGGTGCTCACGGGCTTCCTGGGATCTGGGAAGACCACTCTCCTTAACCAACTGCTCGCACGGGGCGAGGCCGAGGGGACAGCGGTCATCGTCAACGAGTTCGGCGAGGTCGGCATCGACGGCCAACTGGTGGTAGGCGTCGACGAAGACGTAATCGAGCTCAACAATGGCTGCATCTGCTGCACCGTCCGCGCCGACCTCGTCACAACCATCGGGCGCCTGCTCGCTCGGCCGAAGCCGGTGCGACGCATCCTGATCGAGACTACGGGCTTCGCCGATCCGGCCCCCATCATCCAGAGCTTCATGCTCGACGAGCATCTCCGGGCACGAACCGAGCTCGATGCGCTCGTGACCGTCGTCGATGCCCGTCACAACCCGCTCTGGCTGTCTATGGGCGAGGAGGTCGAGGCCGCGGGCGGGGAGAACGTCGCGCGGGAGCAGATCGCCTTCGCCGACCTCCTCCTCCTCAACAAGACCGACCTCGTGGACGAGGCTGCCCTGGATGCCTGTGAGACCGAGCTCCGCCGCATCAATCCGCTCGCCCACATCCGGCGCATGCGAGACGGATCGGTGCCGGCTAACGAGGTGCTCGGCATCGGCGCTTTTGACCTCAAGAACGCGCTTGCCATCGAGCCGGAACTTCTGTCGGAGGTGGAGCACGAGCACGACGAAACCATCGCGAGCGTCTCGCTTCGCCCAGAGGGAGACCTCGATCCGAGGACGTTCTTCCGGTGGCTGAATCGCTTCGTGCAGGCCAAGGGGCCCGACATCCTGCGTGTAAAGGGCATCGTCGCTCTCGTCGGCGAGGCGCGGCGCTACGTTTTTCACGGCGTGCACATGACCCTCGACGGCCGGCCCGGCAAGCCCTGGCGTCCCGGCGAGCCACGTCGCGGCGATGTCGTATTCATCGGCCGCAATCTCGATGCCCGGGAGATCGCGGCCGGCCTGGCTCAATGCCGAGCGGCGCAAGCGGCCTGAGAGGCCTCACGAGATGGGAGACGACCAGCCATGCCACCGACCCTCGCATTTGCCTCCAGCATCGCCGTCCTGGGCGGTCTCGATACCTTCCTGACCGCCACGGTCCTGCCGATCCCGGTCTGGGTGACGTTCATCGCCTGGGCCTCGTTCTTCGCCTGCGGCGGCGGCTTGGCGGGCTTCGTCAAGTCGGTCACGTCGAATTGGGTCGGCATCGTGATCGCCAGCCTGTGCCTGCTGGCCATCGCGACGGCACCAGGCTCGCCGACCCTCGCGGCCATATCGGTCGGGCTCGGCAGCGGCCTCATGATCCTCGCCGCCTCGGCCGGCTTCCTCGGCTATCCTCCGGCCATCGTGTTCGGCTTCGCCTCGCTGGTGGGCACGACCCAGGCGACCGGCCGTGGCGTGCTCGACGCTGCGCTCACACACCCAACCCTCGTGGCCGGGTTCTCAATGCTGGTCGGCGCCCTCTTCGGCATCGTCTCCGAGATGTTGGCGAAGATGCTGACCGAACGACCCCGCGCCCCCGCGCCGGCCCGTTGAAAGGAGGCTCCATGAAGCTCCAGCACACCCTCGGCGGCCTCGAAGGCCTCGACCCCATCCAGCCCGAACTGCGCGTCTTCGTCGAGCCCTGGGAGGAGCGGATCTTCGGCATCCACACCGCCATGATGGCGCTCAGCCCGCAGCTCAACCTGCCGCAGACCTCCAGTACCTTCCGCACGGTCTGGACCTGGGCCGACCTGCGCAAGGGCGCCGAGGCCATGAACCCGTTCGACTACTTCAAGTACCGCTACTACGAGAAATGGCTGGGCGGCATCTCGGGCTACTTCGTCGCCAACGGATACATCACCCAGGCCGAGCTCGACGCACGCACGGACGAGTACCTCGCCGATCCGGCCAAGCCGCTGCCGTCGGGCGGTACGCCGGAGGTCGACGACCGCATCCACAAGTACCTGATGGACGGCGACTCGCCCTGGCACCAATGGGCGGACAAGCCGCGCTTCTCCGTGGGCGACACGGTGCTGGTCGCCGACCCGCAAACGGTCGAGCACACCCGCCTGCCCGGCTACCTGCGCAACAAGGTCGGGGTCGTCGAGACCGTCTACGACGACGCGTTCAGCTACCTGTGCTCGACCGGACCCGACGGCATCGGCCCGGCCATGCCGGTCTACTGCGTGAAGTTCGACCCGCAGCACCTCTGGCCCGGCAACGCCGAGCCCGGCTTCTTCATCTACGCCGACTTGTTCGACGCCTACGTACGCCCGGTCCAGGACCGGGCCGCCGCGTGAGGGATCACCGATGACCGACCGCTTCGCCTATCCCCAGGACCGTGAAGCGCGCAACGCGGCGCGCGTGCGGGCGCTCGAGGCCCTGCTGATCGAGAAGGGCGTGATCACCGATCAGACCGTCGACAAGGTCATGCAGACCTTCGCCACCGAGATGGGGCCGTTCAATGGCGCCAAGCTCGTGGCGAGAGCCTGGACCGATGACGCCTTCAAGGCGCTTCTCGTGACCGACACGATGGCGGCTGTCGCCCAGCTCGGCCTTCCCACGGGGGCGGCTGGCGCGGAAGGCGAGCACATGCGCGCCGTCGCGAACACGCCGCAGGTCCATAACCTCATCATCTGCACGCTGTGCTCCTGCTATCCCTGGCCGGTGCTGGGACTGCCGCCCTACTGGTACAAGGACCCGTCCTTCCGTGCCCGCGCGGCCAGGGAGCCGCGGGCGGTGCTCAAGGAGTTCGGCCTGGACGTCGATCCCGCGAAGGAGATTCGCACCTGGGACAGCTCGGCCCAGATCCGCTGGTTCGTCGTTCCGGAGCGGCCGGATGGGACCCAGGGTATGAGCGAGGACGACCTCGCGAAGCTGGTCACGCCGGAGGCGATGATGGGCGTGGCCGTCGCCCAAGCTGAAGCGGCGTGAGGGCATCCGTCGTGCAGACGAGCTTCGAGCACTTCGCCGTCGCGAGCATGATGGGCCAGCCCGACACGCCGCCCCGTGCCAACGGCAGCCTCTGCTTCCATCAGCCCTGGGAACGGCAGGCGTTCGGTTTAGCCGTGGCCCTTGCCCGGGACGGCCACTTCGAATGGGAGGACTTCAGGCAGGCGTTGATCGCGGAGATCGCGGCCTGGGAGGCGTCCCATTCCCGCGACGACCCGGGTTGGGACTACTACGAGTGCTGGCTGAACGCTCTCGAAGCCGTGACGCGGGCCAACGTCCTGCCGCAGATCCCAGCGGCAAGTTCGATGCTCAGTTCAAGCGATTCGGCCCTCTGAGGTCGCGCTGCTGCGAGGCACCTGCTGGCGAAGGAGGGGGCGACACGTTCCCAACCGAGTACCCGAACGATGGCAGGAGACGACAAGCGTGCATCCTTCCAATTCCGCTTTGCGGTTCCTGGTGGCCGAGAGCGGGCCACTCGAAGCTCGGGAGGAGGGTCGCGAGAGCATCGGTCGCTGCTCAGGCGAGAGCTACGTCGAGACGCTCGTCTGCCCCAAGTGGCTGTACGGGGTTGACGCGCCGCACCTCTGATCGCCTCGTGGGTGCCGGCGACCTGAACCGCCGACGTCGGACCAACATTGGCATTCGGCGAGACCCACGCGATTTCGCTGTCCTGATAATCCACAGCGGAGACGATACGACGCGCGACCACCGTCCGGTCCGACGCGTTGGATGGAGCGGCCTGGAATGTTGGCCGCCGAGCGTACGTAGGTGGACGCAATGTCCGAAACCCGAAACTTCGGAGCTGACGACCGTGCGATTGTCTTGGAGCGGCAGCGGATTCAGAAGATGGCCAAGTCGGCCCACGCCTACGTCCGTGGCAATACCGTGAAGTATGACGCTGGAAGTGCCGGTGCTGCCGGTCCTGCGTGCCGTGATCGTGGCCTGCCCGAATTAGAACCTTACGTTCCTGGTGACCGAGCGCGGCCAGCCACTCACGTCGAACGGATTCGGTAGTTGGTTCAAGGATCGGTGCCGGGAAGCCACCCTGCCCTACTGCTCAGCTCACGGCCTCCGGAAGACCGGGGCTACGCTCGCGGCCGAGAACGGCGCGACCGATCGGCAGGTGATGGCGATGTTCGGGGGGCGGACGTCCAAGTTGGCCGAGCACTACACCCGCAAGGCGGAGCAGAAGCGGCTCGCCGGCGGTGCCATGCATCTCATTGACCTGGATTGCTTGGGCTCAGGTAGTGTCCCACTTTTAGAGGCTAAGCGAGCCGGTGGGACTTTCAGCAGAGAAATCGCAATGAAATCAAGGATAATTCCAGCGATTGGTGCCCAGGAAAGGACTCGGCTTGCCTGCCGCTAAGTCATTGTAATCTTTGAGACGGGTGAGCCGCCGTTCGCCGATTTGTATCACGGTCGTGTATCGCGTGCCAAGATGGTTGTGCCTGCCCATTCTGGACGAAGGGCCGCTTAATGATCGAATCTGATGGGAGGCGTCCCCCGACGGCATTTCTGTGCCAAAGTGAAGGTGTCGATCATCACTGAGGGAGCCGTCTGTGTCGAGGTTGTCGCCGTCGGGCTAGATCACATGCTGATGCAGGTCAATGGCCAGGAATGAGGACGTTGAAGTTAACTTTCACTTACCCGCAGCATAACTGCTCATCTTCCACCTCGGTAAAGGTCCGCTACAACTTTACTCAGCTATCGACGGCACAGTTAGGTTGATAAAAGTTGCGCGCGTGCAAAGTCAACAAGCCCGCTTCTAGTATGCAATCAGCTGAAGGTGAATCTGCCATGGAAAAAGCGTCTAGTGTTGCTGTTGAACCAGATATATCATCTCCGGACGAGAGGTATCTGAGTGCATCCGCCATACGTGACCGCTGCCCCTTGATCGTCAGTGCGGCAGTTCAGGCTGGAGATATTCTACTAACCAGAGGACCAGGGCATGAATCAGCCTTGATTGCCGCGGCAACCGGCGGTCTTTATTCTCACGCAGCAATCTGGCTTCCGTTTAGGCTAGAAGATGAGGACGGGAAGATAGTCGGCCAATCGCTCCATCTGATAGAGTCTGACGATCACGGCGTCGGCGAGTCCTATCCAGAAAGATTATATCTGGAAGGAGAAATATTTCACCGGCAGTTATGTTACTGCACGGCTCCAGGAACCAAATCTGCCTTACTATTAAGGCATAAGAACATTCATTTGGTTTCTCAGGAAGAGATAATTTCAGCCACCCGCAGTCTTAAGGAGTCTGAGTTCTACAAGGCATATTCCGAGCTGCATCGTCTATTGGAAGCAACAAAATTTGTTCCTACGGTAAGAAAGGCGCTCGAGCTGTTTTTGCGGTTTCAAGATCGTGCCGATATCAATCTCGTTACGGGTTCCTTTTGCTCTGAGCTCGTGGCAAAATTCTTTAAATTGCTGAATTTGGATTTGTACAATTTTGACCAAGCGCCTTCGTCAATATCGCCGAACGATTTAAGTCGAAGTGCTCTACTATGCGCTGTAGCCGGCGCAGTGATTAACAAAGATCAGGTATCCGATTCCGCCACCGCTTACCGCTCTCGCTACACGAATGTATTTAAACGAGATGTCATATTGCCCGGGTTTGTTCGACAGAATTCGCTGACAATCAGGTTCAGCGAGAAAATTGCCGCTCTTAATTCGCATATCAATTCAGAGATGATTGGGATACTTAGGCTCAACATAAATACCGCCGCACAACAGGCTGAGCGCGTTCGGGATATGTCCGCTGAGGCGTCCGCTGATGGCGATCTAAGAGCGACGGCGTCACTCTCGCAGATTTTTGGTGCCTACCGTCTCGCAGGGGAAATTTACAGTCAAAGACTGGTCCGACGCGCGTCGGGGAGAGAGAATGGCTTGCCAGGCATCTCCGCGGAAGCAGAGCTGAAACTCGAAAATATCTGTAGCGACCTTATGATCCGAAGCAACAAGCGCTTATCAACAACACATTCGTTGATGGGTATTCGCAAAGGGCGCGCGCTATATCGCGAGGGAGGTGAAACTCCGGTCCTACATGAGCATTTAACAACTTTGAGACTTGGACTGTTAACATATTGGCTGGAATATCGTCAGAAGGTAAACTTGAATCAGCCGCCCGAGGATTTGCCGGATGATGGCAAGGCGTCAATAATTGACGGAAATTCCGATGCTTCGACCATTGAGGGTGAAGTTAACGACGTGCTGTGCGCCGCTCTGAATGCCGTGGTGAACGATACGGACGATGCTACGTATCCAAGGGGGAATTAGAGCGTGGATCACCTGATGTAGCTGCGTCCTATATTCATTCAGGCCTTTATGAATCCTGTAAGTTCCTGGTCCGAGCGCACTCAATTGTTGCAGAGCTTCGAGCCAGCGCAGGTCATTTTGGGTGCGTCTGCCTCGAATGACGGCTTGAATGGGTTTTTTGCGTTCCGCAATAAACCTACTAATTGGTAGGCGGCCAGTCGCCATGGTGGGCCTGACACATAGCGCCGTGCAAATCCTCCCGCTCGCCGGGCGTAGCCGCATCGAAGCGAGCAACCCGCAGAAGCGCTTCAATCGGGATTGCATTAGGGTGTGAACCGAACCAAGCCATTGCAGGGTTTGTCGTTTTATGATTCAGGGCCGCCTTTTACACCGTGGAGGCGGCGATGGCGGACCTGTTCTGGCTCTCGGACGAGCAGTGGGCGGTGATGGCCTCGTTCATCCCCAAGGATCAGCCCGGACCGGAGCGGAAGGACGACCGGCAGATCATCTCCGGCATCTTGCACGTGCTCACCTCGGACGACCGCTGGCGTGACTGCCCCGCCGCGTACGGGCCTCGCACGACCGTCTACAACCGCTTCAACCGCTGGTCCCGGCGTGGCTTCTGGACGGCGATGTTAGCGGCCCTGGCCAAGGCCGGCTGGTCGGGCGAGGCGGCTGCCATCGACAGCACCTACGTGCGAGCACATCGCTCGGCGCACGGTGGGAAAGGGGGGCGCAGGCCCAGGCCATCGGCCCGTCGCGCGGCGGCCAGACGACCAAGGTCCATGCCCTCACCGATGTCCTCGGCCGGCCCGGCGTGCTCCTGTTGACGCCCGGCAACGCCAGCGATGTCACCGCCGCTCCGGCCGTCCTGGCCGAGGCGCCGGGCCGGATCCGCCGCCTGAGCGCCGACAAGGGCTACGACGCCGATTGGCTGCGCGCTGACCTACGCAGAAGCGGCATCATGCCGATCATCCCGGGCAAGCGCGGCCGCAAGAGAAGGATCCGTCACGACAAGCGGCGCTACCGGGAGCGCTGGCGCATCGAGGCGACGTTCAACCGCCTCAAGGACTTCCGCCGCATCGCCACCCGGTACGACAAGCTCGCCCGCAACTACGCCTCTGCCGTCGCCCTGGCTGCCGTCATCGCCTTCTGGTGCTGATCGAGGCCAAACCCTAGAACAGAAAGCGAATGCGGCGAGCGGATGAGTTGCTTGTTACGCGTGCCCGTGAACAGAGCGGGATCTCGGTGACGGATCGTTAACCATGCCGTGCCAGGATGGCCGCAGCGATCGGCTCGGGGGGCGAGCAGCGACGCGCTTGCACAAGCGAAGTCAAATAGATCGCGCACGCGACCATAGCGCAGACCGCGAGGCCGAGTGCTTGGGCGAGAGGTAGGATCATGTGAGGGTAGTGCCGTCTGGTTGTGGCCGGAGTGTTTCCGGTCCGGAGTGGGGTAGCCACCGATAGGGTTTGGATCCTCGAACCGACGTGCGGAAGCGCACAGCCATAGGCAGACCCTAGTCCGAAGTATCGATCACATCGGCTGAAAACTCAGCTGATCCCCGGCGAACACTACGGAAATCGGCAAGGCGTTTCCCGACGGGCTGAAACGATCACAGGTCGGTGAGTAACGGGAGGGTGCACAGTCGCAACTTCGCCGTCTCTCGTCCGGAGGGAGAATTTCACGTCGCCGATCGTAGCCGTCAGACGCTGAGCGCGAACGTTCCCGACTGCGGGTAGATCGATCACGAGGAGTTGCGAGCGGACGCGCTCAACAACGTCCGCTGGCATTCTGTGTCTGAACTGATGCTGTGTGGAGTCGCTGCGCTTAGCGTGTCTCGCCATTCTCAGGACCATGGTCGGCTGTGCCCCGGCTTTGTGTACCGATCCACGCTCGATTATCCTGAGAAATCAATACGTCAATGACTTAGCGGGCGGTGGCGCACAGTAAAGGATTCACTCGGAGGCGGGCTCCAGGAGGCCAGTAGATTACGTTTGCCTACAATCCCAATTGGCGTACTGGACTCTCGGTCATTAGTTTGCTGCGGCGGACGTAGCCGCGCATCGTTTTCAAATCCCGATGGCGCGAGTGCCCCATGATGGCTTCGTCAGAAACCCCTTTTCGATAGAGGGATGTGATGCAGCCTGCCCGCAATCCGTGAGCCGAAATCCGCTCGTTCGGGCTTGCTGTCGTGACACCGGCGAGCGAAGCACGTTTCTTCACGATTTCGCCTAATGAGTTCGGGTGAAGAGGCGACTCGAGAACGGTTCCATCCGCGCGAATACTACGAAAAATCGCGCCGTCCGCAGGTGCCGCCTGCAGCCACCGAACAAGCGCCTCGACGGGGCATGTTTCTTTATTGGTCCCGCGTGGAATGCCGAGAACCTGGCCCTCACCAGTCTGGTCGGATTTTGAACGGACCAAAAGAATGCGTAAGCCGTCTTTGCCGATCGCTACGTCCTGGCGCTGCAGCCGTGCAATCTCGGATCGCCGCATCGCGCCTGCAAAGGTCAGCAGGACGATTGCCCGGTCGCGAAGACCCACTGTAGATCTCGGCATGACGGCCAGTATCGCACGGATCTCATCCAACTCGATTGCTGCCGCCTTCACCTGCGGTCTGCCGTGCAGCCGGAACATGCCGCGCAGCGTCGCTCGGATCTGCGGGTGACCTGAGGTCCATGGCAGTCCCTTGATCTTGTGGGCCTGAGCGATCGTCACGAGACGGCGCTCGATGGTGGCCCGAGCGTGGGTCTCCGCCATTGAGGCGAGATAGTCGCACACCGTCTGGACCGAGGCCGGCAGTCCGGAAACGCCACGCGAGTCGCACCAGTCGAGAAAGTGGTTCCAATCTGCGCGATAGGCCCTCGCAGTGGCCTTCGACAGCGCCTGGCGAGCGTACGTGTCCGCGAGCGAGACGACGGGGAGCTGGGTCACGGTCCGATCCTAGGCGGCTGCGATGCAGCCGATCTGACCCAGCAGGTGATAAGGAAGGGTTATCACTTGTACCGTTCTGGTCAGAGCCCCAGATCGCTCGAGAGGTGCTCCCCATGAGCCGGTTCAACGACCTGCTGACGCCCTGCACGAGACGCGTGCTTCAGCCTGAGGGTCCCCCGGATCTTGGTCCGGCCGAAAGGTGAGCCTCCGGATCTCATTCGGCGGCCTGGATGGCCGCCGCCAGGGCGAATTCCTGGGGCGTCCGCCACCCCAGGGCGGTGTGAGGACGGCTCTCGTTGTAGTGCCGCCGCCACGTCTCGATCTTGCTCCTCGCGTCGGCCAACGACAAGAACCAGTTCGCGTTCAGGCACTCGTCGCGCAGACGGCCGTTGAACGACTCGACCAGCGCGTTGTCGGTCGGCTTGCCAGGCCGTGAGAAGTCCAACGTGACGCCGTTCTCGTAGGCCCAGCGGTCGAGGGCTTTCGAGACGAACTCAGGCCCGTTATCGACCTGAATCGCGCACGGTGCTCCGCGCAGCAGCGCCAAGCGGCCGACGACAGCCACGACCTGTTCGCCTTTGATGCCCTGGTCGACCTCGATCGCCAGAGCCTCGCGCGTGAACGCATCGACGACCGTCAGGGCCCTCAGCCGGCGGCCGTCGAACAGCGCGTCGGAGACGAAGTCCATCGACCAGCGTTCGTTCGGCCGGAGCGCAGCAGGCTGACGCTCGCGGTGTGCCGCGCTGACGTGCCGGCGCGGTCGCTTGAGCCGCAGGCTGAGCCCCTCGTCCCGGTAGAGACGGTGGACCCTCTTGTGATTTACCCGCCAGCCCTCCCGGCGCAGCAGGATGTAGATCCGGAAGTACCCATAGCGCACCCGGCTCTTGGCCAGATCACAGATGCGCATCCGCAGCGGTGCCTGATCGGGCTTGGTCGAGCGGTAGCGGACGCCCGACCGGCCGACGCCGAGCGCGGCGCAGCCGCGCCGCTCGCTCACCCCGTGTGCCGCCTGAACCTGGTGCACGAGCGCGCGTCGCCGATCAGGCGTCAGAGCTTTTTTGCGAGCACGTCCTGCAGGATGTGCTTGTCGAGGCTCAGATCGGCAACGAGCTGCTTGAGCTTGCGATTCTCGTCCTCAAGCTGCTTCAGCCGCCGCAGCTCGCCTGTGCCCAAGCCACCGTAGAGCTTCTTCCAACGGTAGAATGTCTGTTCGGAGATGCCCATCCGGCGCAGCACCTCCGCGACCGGTGTCCCGGTCTCCGCCTGCTTCAGCGCGAAGGCGATTTGCTCCTCGGTGAACCTGCCCTTCTTCACGGCTCTGCTCCTCCCATCAGGGTCTCACACAACCGGAAAACTCGCACTCACGCCGGACCAAAGCGATGGGGGGACGTCACTGCTCGACCTGCCGAAGGGCATGCTCCGGTCGGGCACCGGCTACGGCACCTTCGCCGAGCATACCGGCGAGCCCGGTCGCCCCGCCTTGGAGAGCGAGGATCAGGTCCGGCACGGCAGCCGGAACCCCCGCGAGGCGGTCACCTACGAGCGCGAGCGCGCCGACGGCCATCACTTGGAGATCCGCCGGACGCCGATGCCGGACGGCGGCTTCGTCCTGACGATCTCGGACATGACCAAGCGCGCCCAGGCCGAAGCCGTGCTGCGCGAGGCGCAGAAGATGCAGGCGGTCGGGCAACTGACCGGAGGGATCGCGCACGATTTCAACAACCTGCTGCAGGTCATCCTCGGGAACCTGGAGTTCGTCCGGGCGAAGCTCGACGGCGACGCCAGGCTACAAGAGCGGAGCGAACCGGATCACGGTAGATGCCCTTGGCATTGATCCGTTTGCCGCGGCGGCGCTCAATCGTGTCGTCCAGTCACAGGACCACGGGGACGCGTTGCGCGAACGCATCGACGAGGAGCCCGAGCAAGATACGGCTGCCGGAGCGCGGGCACCACGCAGCGCGGTTGAGGATGCGGTGGACGTTCGCGAACCGCCGCTCCTCCGCGCGGCCGATGATGCGCAGGACGCTCGTCACCGTGCGGCGGCCCGGCGTCAGGATCGCGCCGACCAGCAACAGCTGGGCATACCGCCAGGAGCGGTGGATGAACAGCGGCGACAACGCCAGGATGAGCCCGGCGAAGCGGATGGGCAGGGGCAACATGGCGGGCTCTCTTGGCGGGGACGCCACCGGCCTATCCGTCACGCCCGCTTCGTCACCTCACATACTCGACGACCGGTCCGATTGGCCAAAGTCGAGCTGAGGCATCTATATCTAAGAAGTCCTCACACGCCGCATTGCAAGCCCCATTGCCCGCAATCTAACCAAGTGGCCCTATTCGGTTCTTTAACGACGAGAAACAAAACGACGGGATCAGCGACCTGCAATAAGCCGTTCTGCCGAAACTGCTGCTGCCTTCCAGCTGCGGCTAGCACAAGAGGAGTATAAGGTTGTGCCGAAAACGTTCTTTAGAGCCTTGACTTAGGCATACTTGTGCAGGCCCATGAATCTTACCGTACGGCAAATGAAAACGAAATCTCCAACTTGATGCTGTAGCAGAACGGAAGGATTTTTAGTTTTTCCGCTGACATAAAGCCGGTCTAGTTCGGAACAAGGTCAGCTATAATGGTCGATATATTTTCATAGAAATCAGTCGTCCTAAAGTTTTCAGACATCAGGCGGGTTTTAGTTCGAAATCGATCTGTATCGAGAACCTCAGCAACTGCTGCATTCAGCGCCTCCGCTGTTGGGCTATTGGAGGCTAAGTTTATACCAACTCCAAACCAGGCGACTCGGGCGCCGACCTCCGCCTTGTCCTCAGTCAGGCCCGAAACCACAACTGGAATTCCCTGTGCAAGCGCCATCGATACCGTGCCATAGCCGCCGTTTGTCACCAGAACGTCAACTTTTGGCAGCAGGGCATCAAACGGTAGGAAGCTTGCGAGCCGAGCGTTTCTAGGAACATCGACGGCAATGTCCTCCACCGAGCGCCCTCCTGTGGTCACCACCACAAGCAGATCATCTCGGTTCGCGAGAGCCGTCAGGGTTGGCTCAATGAGCTGGCTTAAGTCAGTGTTTGCGACCGTTCCCTGTGTGACCAGCACAATCCGCCGATCGTCGTCCAGATCCGCCCACCAGTCCGGGAATGGAACGGTCGTTGGCGGAGGTGGCAAAGCGCCGATAAAATGGACATGCTTTGGCAGAGCATAGAAGTCGTACTCAAAGGCCGGTGCTGTCGGCATCAAGTAGGCGTCGCAGTGCATAACGCGCGCCTGCATCAGCGCTTCTTGTATGACCGGAACGCCCATCGTACGGAGAAGATCGTTCGTATAGGATAGGACCGGCTCGAACGAGGCATCCACCTGAGCAGAGAGTTCGGCATAGCGATGTCGGGTGTCTGCGTCGCTGGCGGGAGGCAGGCCCAACCAAAGCGGGGCACCATCAGGACGATTCAGAGGCAGGAAGCTCACTCCTACCGTAATAAGAGGCGGCCGCGGGTGCCGGGTGTCGAGGAAGAGCGGTGTTGAGCCGCAAAAGATCTGATCCACGATGACCACATCAGGCTTCTCGCTGTCGATCAACGCTTGAAGCGTGCGCGCCTGAGCGGGCATCGTGTCGAGGAATACCCGCTTGAACACGTAGCCCTCCCTGAGCGGGCCCGGTGGGAATTGTTCCAAATCCGGCAAGATTTTATGGATTTGGCGGAGATCGATATTGGCCTCCAGCTCGAGCGGCTTAAAGCGCACTCCGGCATTGGTCACACGAGACGCGAGCGACGTGGCTGTGGTGAGAATGACGTCATCGCCCTTGGAGTGAAGAAGGCGTGCAATCGCCAAAAGTGGGTTAAGATGCCCGACAGCGGGGGTCGATGCCATAAGGATCTTCAAATCAAATCTCGCAAATCGTTCGTTGCTGAGCGGGACGCCTTCGTGACAATGAACCGACGTATCGAATTTGAAGCCACATCCACCTTGGATCAGGCTGAGACGGAGCTTCACATCGATCCCGCCGACATTCGTTCGGATAGCGCTTCGACGTCGTTCACCGCGACAGACGTACTCCGGCCGGATTTCGGAACGATTTCAGAAACCACGTCCGATCGTTACGATTGAAATATCGTCCGACAGCGCGAGGAAAGCTTGGCTATGTCTGCAAACAGATGTGAGCTAGCAAGGTTATGTGCTGACCAATCGTTGCAGTCATGGGATATAGCTTAATGCAGTTTGACAAACACATCATTCCGGTAATAGACTGTAGAGATATTTTTCTAAAGCTTTTGGACAGCTGCTTATCCGAACTATAAACAGCTCCCATGGTGCTGACGGCATTGGTATCACCTGAAATTTATGCCATCAATCAGAGCTTTTAACAGACTATGGCTTCATTATCGCTGACATGCAAAATCAGCAACTACATCACATGGCACTGTTCAAATTTCATCCATGCAAGATTGTCGGTTTTATTTGACACTTGGATTAATACAGCCACCATCCATATCAACACTGCCCCCTCCACCGCAGACTTGACGAATTAGAGCTGTTCCCAGTCAGGTAGCGACAGCCAAGTCGTTCTCGTAGCCGGCTGCGACGAGGTAGTTGCGGCACTCCTGCGGGGTGAAGCGGGTGAATGCCTGGCGGATCGCCGCCCAGAGATCCGGAATTGTCTGGGCGGCCGCACTTCGCAACAGCGCCTTGAGCTTTGCGAACACTTGCTCAATCGGGTTGAAGTCAGGGCTTTAGGATGGGAGGTAGAGCAGCCGCGCTCCTGCGGCCTCGATCGCATCCTGCACGCCGGCGACCTTGTGGGCAGGCAGGTCATCCATGACAACGATGTCGCCCGGCTGCAGCACCGGGACCAAGGTGTCGGTGACGTAGCTGCAAAAGCGCCTGCCGTTCGTGGGACCGTCCAACAGCGCGGTGGCGCACAGCGCACTGGTGCGCAGGGCGGCGGTGATGGTGGTGGTTTTATAGTGGCCCAACGGGGCTGCGAGCCGGCAGCGCTCACCGCGCGGAGCCCAACCATAGCGGCGCGCCATGTTGGTGGCAGCCGCTGTCTCGTCCAGGAACACGAGCCGGTCCGGGTCGAGTTCGGGCTGTGCCTCGAACCAGGCCTCGCGGGCCGCTCTTACGTCCGCACGCTCCTGCTGGGCTGCGTGCGTCGCCCCTTTTCCAGGTGATCCCGTGTCGGTAGTAGAAGCGCGACAGGCCGCTTGTGCTGGTCTGGACGCCCTGCTCAGCCAGCCGGTCGCGCACCTCGCGCAGGAAAAGACGCGGCTCCTGCTTGGAGATCCTCAGGATCAGCGCGGCATGCGCCTCGATGCGCTGCGAGGTGTGATCGCCACCCATCGGCTTGGAGGCGAGTTGGCCCTCGTGGCGAAAGCGCTCCGACCAGCGGCTGGCACTCGACACGCTGACCCCGAAGCGGGCTGCGGCGCGATGGCAGGAGACACCCGCCACCACGGCAGCCACGACACGCTCGCGCAGGTCCACAGACAGGGGTGAAGGCATGAGCAAACTCCTTCACCCACCAACGCGCGACCCGCAAACCCGTCTCAAGCGGCGCGGGACCGGCTCTAGTACTCGAGTTACGGGATATAGCGCTCGTCTCGCTTACCGATGGCCAAAGCGAGGAGGTGGAACGAAGAGGTGTCATGACACAGAGTCGTTCATTATTTTAAACTATGTGATCGTCTTGATGTATTTGGACGCTGGGTTTGCCAACGCACCAGGATACGGGTTCAAGATCTCGGACGGCGCAAATCTCGATGCAAAGAGGCCACCAGCCCGCTTGCGGGCTGTTGACGCTACCGCCCACGAAGAGTTTCTTCTGATGAACCAATTGCGGCACCGGCCGGCCTGCGGTTGTCGTTGGCGCCGTAGAGCAGGCCCGGCCGCATCCGCCCCGTGCGCGAGGCGTCGTTGCCGGACGACGCGGCCTCCGGAAGCACGGGCGCCGCGGCGCGGACCGCGATGAGTTCCTGTGCGCCCCAGGGCTTCTGCTCGACGATCGTGTGGCCCATGCCCCGCAGGAGCCCCTGCGTGTCCGCCGAGAGCGCGAAGGGCTCGGCGTAGACCGTGTCGGGCAGCCACTGGTGGTGGATGCGCGGGGCATCCACCGCCTCCTGCGGCTCCATGCCGAAATCGAGCATGTTGATCAGCGTCTGCGCGTTGATCGTGATGATCCGCGAGCCGCCCGGCGAGCCCGCCACCATCGCGACCTGACCGCCGCGCAGCACGATCGTCGGCGCCATCGACGAGAGCGGGCGCTTGCCCGGCTGGATCGCGTTCCTCGTCCCCTGCACGAGGCCGAACAGGTTCGGCACCCCGATCTTGACCGTGAAGTCGTCCATCTCGTCGTTGAGGAAGAACCCCGTGTCGCCGGCAATCACCCCGGCGCCGAAATAGCCGTTGATCGTGTAGGTCAGCGAGACCGCGTTGCCGGCCCTGTCCATCACCGAGATGTGGGTGGTCTCGGGCCGTTCCCGCGTCTCCGGGCCGGGATCCGGCCGGATCTCCGCCGACGGGGTCGCCCGGTCCGGGCGGATCGAGGCCCGGAGCGTCTCCGCGTAGGCCGGCGACAGGAGACGGTCGACCGGGTTCTCCACGAAGGCCGGGTCGCCGAGCAGCAGGTTGCGGTCCGCGTAGGCGCGCCGCATCGCCTCGACCATCAGGTGCACGGTCCGGGCCGAGTTGAACCCGGCGGCCCGCAGGTCGTAGCCGTCGAGGATGTTGAGGATCTCGCAGAGCGTGGTCCCGCCGGACGAGGGCGGGGGCGCCGACAGGATCGTCGCGCCTCGGTAGCGGCAGGTCAGCGGCTCGGACTGCGTCACCGTGTAGGCGGCGAAGTCGGATGCCGTCAGCAGGCCGCCGCCCGCCCGGGAGGCCGCCTCCACGGCCTCCGGGATCGCGCCCCTGTAGAACGCGTCCGCGCCGTGCTCGGCGATGGCCTGGAGGGTGCGGGCGAGGTCGGCCTGGACCAGCCGGTCCCCGGGCCGCCACGGGCTGCCGTCCGGGCGCAGGAAGATCCGGGCGACGTTCGCTTGGCCCGCGAACAGCTTGGTGCCGGATTCGAGAATGTCGGTGTCGCCCCGGGTCAGCACGAACCCGTCCCGGGCGAGCGCGATCGCCGGCGCCATCACCCGGGCCAGCGGCAGGGTCCCGTACGCGGCGAGCGCGGTGTTGAGGCCGAGCACCGTCCCGGGCACGCCGGCCGCCTTCCAGCCGCGCAGGCTCGCGCCCTTCACGACGGTGCCGGCGGCGTCGAGATACATGTCCCGGGTGGCGGCCGCCGGGGCGGTCTCGCGGAAATTGACGAAGCGGCTGCGCCCGTCGGCGCTGTGGAGCACCAGGAAGCCGCCGCCGCCGAGATTGCCGCAGCACGGGTTCACCACCGCCTCGGCGTAGGCCACCGCCACCGCGGCGTCGACGGCGTTGCCACCGGCCTTCAGGATGTCGGCGCCCACCTGCGAGGCGAGGCGCTGGGACGAGACCACCATCCCGTTCTCGGCCTCGACGGCCGGCCCCGAGGCGGCCCAAGTTGAGCTACAGAGGACAACGTAGGCTGCGAAGCTGGAGGTGACGAAGGCGGTCAATCGCGATCGAGCCTTCGAGCTAATACGCATGTACAAAGCAGCTCTTTAAACAGGCACCGGATACTTGGCCCCACGCCACGTGAGGCGGCAGAAGAAGCCTGTGACGGCCGCACAAGAACAGCGCCTTGTTACAGCGTGATTTCAGAGCCGCCTTGGCCCCAAAGAGACCCTGATGGCCGCGAAGCACGGCCACAGTCGCACGTAGCCACTACGAATGGTCAGGCCACCAGACAACGGCCCCTTAACAAAACGACGCTCTAATACCAATCGGCACTGATCATAACCGATAGGCCCAGTCTCGCAGGCCGAGAGACATGATCTTCCACGGCTGCGCGATGAGCCTGTTCCAAGCGTCGCAGCAGCCGTCGACGATGTCGTCGTAGGAGGTGAAGATCCGGTCGCCGAGCCATTTGTCACGGATGAACTGCCAGACGTTCTCGACCGGGTTGAGTTCGGGCGCGCAGGGTGGCAGCGGCAGCAGGGTGATGTTGTCGGGCACGGCCAGATCATGGGCGCCGTGCCAGCCGGCGCCGTCCAGGATCAGCACGGCATGGGCGCGGGGAGCGACGGTGCGGCTGATCTTGGCCAGATGCAGGTTCATCGCCTCGCTTTCGCAGCGGGGCAGGATGAGACCGGCGCCCTTGCCCTTCTCGGAGCAGATCGCGCCAAAGATGTAGGCGTGCTGTTTAGTTGCGGAACGTCGTTGGGATGCGGCGCGTTGGGCGATCGAAGCCTATGCGCGGCGGTTCGACGGTGTGCGCCGCCATTCTGCCAAGAGGGAGCGCTGATGCTCGCCATCCATCCCCAGGCGCGCACGACCCCGGCCGTGCGCGCCGAGATCGCCCGCTCGCACGAGAGCTCCGGCGTGCTGGCCAAGCGCTACGGCGTCTCGACCGAGACCATCCGCAAGTGGCGCAAGCGCGGTCCAGGCGACTGCCAGGACCGCTCCGCTCGACCTCATAAGCTGCCGTGGAAAGCCAGCGATGAGGAGCGCGCCATCGTGTGCGCGCTCCGCCGCTCCACCGGCTTTCCCCTCGACGCGCTGACCTTCGTCGTCAGCCACTTCTTGCCACATCTGAACCGGGATACGGTCTACCGCATCCTCAAGGCGGAAGGCCTCAATCGGCTGCCGCCCGCCGAGAAGGCCCGCAGACCGCACGGCAGCTTCAAGGACTACGAGGTCGGCTTCATCCACGTCGACGTGAAGCACCTGCCCAAGTTGCAGGATCGCGACCGCGTCTCGCGCAAACGCTACCTGTACGTCGCCATCGACCGGGCCTCGCGCTACGTGCATCTCGCCGTCAAGGACGACGAGACCACCGCCTCGGCGGTGGTCTTCCTCACGGACGCGCTCGGGGCCTTTCCGTTCAAGGTCACGCACGTGCTGACTGACCGCGGCTCCTGCTTCACGGCCGACGCGTTCGAGGCCGCCTGCGAGCGGCACGGTGTGCAGCATCGCAAGACCCGCCCCTACACGCCCAAGACCAACGGCATGGTCGAGCGCTTCAACGGCCGGGTGCAAAGGGAGGTGCTCGGCATCACGCTCTATAGCCACGCTGACCTGGAGATCGTGCTGCGCGGCTTCAACGCCGCCTACAACGGCCGCCGGCAGCGCGTGCTGAACGGGCTCTCGCCCGAAATGGTGCTGCGTCAGCGCCTCGAAGCTGATCCCGCATTGGCCAACCCAACCTACAGACCACCCAGTCCTAATCTCATCAAACGCGCCCTCCGCATCGTTGAAGACGCCAAGGAGGTCTCACATCCAGACACGTAGCGTTACAGTTGCATCTTTCTTCTGAGATGGGCCTGTCCAGCGGTAGCTTGATGGGCACGTCGCCAAGCTGACCAGGCGAGCACGAAGGCAGGTTCAATGCGCCGCTGCGCCAACCGCATCGCCACGCGCCGGATCTCTTGGATGGCCACGGCACCTGCGAGCTTGGCGATGAGCGTCGTTTTGGGGGCGGCCCGTTGGCCAGCCGGCGCACCCGCGCCAGCATCGCGAAGGCCAGCATCACCAAGCTGACATGCCGGTGCCAGCCGTGCCACGAGCGGCTCTCGTTGTGGGCCAGCCCGAGTTCCGTCTTGGCAGTCTCGAACGCGTCCTCGATCGCCCATCGGCGGCCCTCTACTATCACCAGCGTCTCGACCGGCGTGCCGGCCGGGCACCAGGTGGTGAAATACGCGAGCGCCCCATCCGACAGGCTGCGCCGCACCAGCAGGCCACGTGTCCACAAGCTCTGATCGAGCGCGGCGTCGAGCGTGTCGGCCCGGAGCGTGGCCAGCGGTAGATAGGCCCAGTCGAACAGGCGCGGTCCCTTGGTGCCGGCTCCGGCCGAGAGGCGCAGCCAGTCCTGGTCGGGGATGCCCTTGGCGATCTCCTCGGCAGTGCCCGCGACGTCTAGGTGTGCGTCCCAAGACCAGACACGATGCTGACCGGTGACGCCGAGCACGTAGCCCTTATAGGCCCGCCGCAGCGCCATCTTGATCTCACCCACGCCGTAGATGCTGTCGGCGGCTACCCACGCGAACGGCACCTCTGCCTGGATGGCCCGCTCGATCATGGTCAGCGCCAGCTGCGGCTTGGTGGCAAACGTGATCGCCTCGGGCACATGCGCCGCTTGCCTTCGGGCCTGATCGCCGGTCCAGGCTTTGGGCAAGTACAGGTTACGGTCGATGAAGGCGTGGCCCTGATCCGAGACGTAGGCGGCCAACACCCCGATCTGGCAGTTGGTGATCTTACCGGCCGAGCCCGTGTACTGCCGGCCCACACCGCACGAGGCTTTGCCCTGTTTGAGAAAACCGGTCTCGTCGACCACGAGAACCGCGTCGGGCGAGGCGAACGTCTCGAGGACATCGTCGCGCACCACGTCGCGCAGCGCCTCCGCATCCCAGTGCGTGCGACCGAGGATGGCCTGCTGGCGCCAGGGACCCGGATCGCGGGCAGCCTCGGCGCGCATCCAGCCGGTCTTGCGCCGCTCACCGCCGAGCAGGCCGTCCAAGAAGGCGTTGGCGGAGGCGGCGACACTCGGGGCGGCAAACAGCGGGCGGATGCGCTGCTTGGCCTGCCGCAGCGTCGTGGACCAGAGCTCCAGCGTGGACTCGAGCGAGGCTGAGGACATCGCGCTCTCCGATCCGAAACCTCTCAGATGGGAGCCAACGCCTGCAACTGTAATGCTAGGCCGAGGACGAGGCACGAGACAGGACTGCGACGAAGCTCGGTGCCGAGCGCGTTCACGGATTCGTCAAGAGACATAGTTCGAATCGGACCGTATGTTTAGGACTGAAGGCGGCGGCCGTCTGAGATCGTTCAGGCACTTTCAAACACACGCTGCGCCATGGGGGTCTAACGCATGAAAGCGCGGGTTTCGCCCAGGACCGAAGAAGCCTATGCCCGTGGGCCGATCGAAGCCGCGATTGATCATACGATAGGTGAAGCACTTCAAAATGCGGCCAGAAGCTGGCCGAACCGCGTGGCACTCATCGACGGAGGTCCGTCCGACAGCGCCGGTCAACAATGGACATTCGCTACTTTACTGGAACACGCTGAACGTACAGCTCGCGCACTACTCGCCCGATTTGCGCCCGGCGACCACGTCGCGGTCTGGGCCGCCAACCGACCAGAGTGGATATTTCTCGAATTCGGCGCTGCCTTGGCAGGTCTAACGCTCGTCACTATTAATCCCGCCAACCTCGACGAAGAACTAGCTTTTGTTCTCAATAATAGTCGAACCAAAGGCGTTTTTGTTCAGGATGTCTTCCGCAACAGAAATCTTCGAAGCGCTATTGAGCGCATACGCGCGCAAATTCCTTTGTTAAAGCATGTCATTCCGCTATCCAAATGGTCAGAATTTTTGTCAGAAGCTGCCGATAACGAATTACCCACAGTAACATCGAACAATGTTGCACAAATTCAGTACACGTCTGGCACAACCGGCTCCCCAAAAGGGGCCCGTCTCACGCATCGAAATCTCGTCAACAACGCGCACATCTACGCTGGAACTATTGGCGCAAATTCCGATGACACATGGATTAATCCGATGCCGCTGTTCCACACCGCTGGATGTGGATTGGCAACGCTCGGCGCACTCCAGACTGGCGGTCGTCTGGTATTAGCCCGCATCTTTGACGCCGACCTTGTCCTAGATCTCTTCGAACGAGAGCATGGGACCGTAATGCTCAGCGTGCCCACGATGCTCGGCCGTGTTCTTGATCGGCAAGGCGAGGCGCCGCGCGATCTTTCGTCGTGGCGCCTATCCACGCTCGGCGGAGCTCCGGTGGCACCCGAACTCATCCGACGAGCGGAATCACTTGGCATCAAAGTGGCCATTGGCTTTGGGCAGACAGAAGCCTCTCCTTATCTGACGCACACTGTCCCTGATGATCCACACCCTGATTGGAGTTCGACTGTCGGACCACCGATGGCCGGAACTGAGATAAAGATCATTCGACCAAGCGATGGTGCTTTGCTACGGATTGGTGAAATAGGCGAAATTTGCGCCCGCGGTTACTCGGTCATGAAAGACTACTTTAATCAGCCAGATGCCACAAGAAAAGCGATCGATTCGGAGGGCTGGCTTCATACCGGCGACCTTGGCAGTCTCGATGCGTATGGCTACTGCCGGGTGCAAGGCCGCCTCAAGGACATGATCATACGTGGAGGCGAGAATATCTACCCGCGCGAAATCGAGGACGTATTGTTCGAGCATCCATCCGTGGCCGACGTGGCCGTGATAGGCGTGCCCGACTCTGACTGGGGCGAAGTTGTTGTAGCTTTTATCCGATCCGCATCTGAGTCTAAGGCGGACCAAACTGCGCTCCAGGCATTCTGCCGGGCGCGTCTTGCTGGCTACAAGGTCCCACGCATCTGGCGCTTTGTCGATGACCTTCCGTTAACAGCTTCTGGGAAGGTTCAGAAGTTTATTCTCCGGGAAAGCTACCTTGAGGAGGGCTGGAAAGCAGATGAAGACCCTCGTTAACAAGACGCTGTTCATAACTGGTGCAAGCCGCGGTATCGGCCGTGCCATCGCGCTTCGCGCGGCCGCCGACGGAGCGCGCATTGCGATTGTAGCCAAGACAGATAAACCACATCCGACACTCCCCGGCACGATCCACACCGTCGCAAGTGAGATAGTCGATGCCGGTGGCGAAGCCCTACCGATCCCCGTCGATATCCGCCGGGACGACGAGATCGCAAAAGCGGTTCGGGACACGGTGGAGCGTTTTGGCGGCATCGACATCGTCATCAATAACGCGAGCGCACTCGATCTTTCTACAACCCTCAATTTACCTATGTCGCGATTCGATTTGATGTTTGACATCAACGTCCGGGGTACTTTTGCGGTCACTCGCGCGTGCTTGCCACACCTGAGGCGGTCCGCCAACCCGCACATTCTGACAATGTCGCCGCCGCTTGATTTGGTTCCGACTTGGTTCGGCGAGCATTGCGCCTACACGGTATCGAAATACGCTATGAGCATGACAGTGCTTGGTTTCGCCGAGGAGTTCCACGGCGATGGCGTTGCCGTGAATGCGCTCTGGCCGCAGACGATGATTGAGACGGCTGCGAGCCGGTTATTAGGCATGCCACAATCGGCCTGTCGTTGGCCTGAAATCATGGCCGACGCCGCTCACGCAGTGCTCGTTCAACCTGCCCGCGCTTGCACCGGAAATTTCTTCATCGACGAGGATGTTTTGCGTGCGGCTGGACTCAGAAACTTCGATAAATATGCCACGACACTCGGGGTGGATTTAGCATTAGACCTTTTTGTCCGCGAGCCTGAAGGAGTTAATCGCAATGACTGACGACCAGACATCATATAGCCGATAGCTAAAATTTGGATCCTAGATCACAGTGCCCGCAAGCAACTTGTACTTGACACCTAAAACGATTGTTTACGACATGGATGCGCTGCTGTTTGACGCAATTTAAATCTCTGTCTGGTTATGATTTCAGTTGAAGACTGAAGATCCTATGTAAGAGACCCCGGATGGCAGAGCGTGATGTTCTCAGCCTCGCTCAAATCGGCACTGCTGCTCCGGTCGACGACGGCGCGGCAGACCAAGCAGCGCATCGGCGCGTTGTCCGCGACCGCGAGAGTCGCTGCGACTGATCCTCCCTCGGCTTCGCGGACACCTCTGATACGCTCATGCTGAGTGGGGAAGGTGTCGGATGGCAAAGACGAGACGTGACCTGACCGGCTGGCTTCGGACCGAGCTGATTGAGAGGATCAGCCAGGACCAGAGGAGTCGGACATGCGGCGAGGTCAGAAGACGAGCGCGGAGCAGGTGGTGCTGAAGCTGCGCCAGATCGAGGTGCAGACGGCCCAAGGCAAGAGCTTGGCGCTGGCGTGCAAGGAGGCGGAGATCTCCGAGCAGAGCTATTACCGCTGGCGCAAGGAGTACGGCGGCCTCCAAGTCGACCAGGCCAGGAAGATGAAGGACCTGGAGCGCGAGAACGCTCGGTTGCGGCGGCTCGTGGCGGACCTGTCGTTGGAAAAGCAGGTACTGGCGGACGTCGCCTCGGGAAACTTGTAGCCCCCGAGCGGCGCCGGCAGGCGGTCGATGGCATCCGGGAGAAGTACGGCCTCTCGGAACGTCACGCCTGCCGGATCGTCGGTCAGCACCGCGGCACGCAGCGCTACGTGCCCATACTGCCGGCCGACGAGGATGCGCTGACCCAGGCCATCATCGCCCTGGCGTCCGAGTACGGGCGCTATGGCTATCGCCGCGTCACGGCTCTGCTGCAGGCAGACGGCTGGCAGGTGGGCAAGGATCGGGTTCAGCGCATCTGGCGTCGCGAGGGGCTGAAGGTCCCCCAGAAGCACCGGCCGCGCAGCCGTCTCTGGCTGAACGACGGCTCATGCGTGCGACTACGGCCGCTCCGCCGCAACCATGTGTGGAGCTTCGACTTCGTGCAGGCGCAGACATACGACGGGCGGAGCCTGCGCATCCTGACGCTGATCGACGAGCACAGCCGGACATGCCTGGCGCTGAAGGTGGCGCGGCGGATCAACAGCGTCGGTGTGATCGAGGCGCTGGCCGACGCCATGTGCCTGCACGGCATCCCGGAGCAGATCCGCTGCGATAACGGCCCCGAGATGATCTCGAAGGCGCTGCGCAAATGGGTCGCCAAGACGGGGCCGCAGATCCAGTACATCGCACCCGGCTCGCCGTGGGAGAACGGGTACTGTGAGAGCTTCAACGGCAAGCTGCGCGACGAGTGCCTACGCCAAGAGATCTTCTACTCGCTGAAGGAGGCGCAGATCGTGATTGGTCTATGGCAATCTACCTACAACCGCGTCCGACCGCATTCGTTGCTTGGCAATCGGCCGCCCGCGCCTGTCAGCTTCCCGGATCTGGCCTTCCGGCTACCCATGGCAGCGGCCATGCAGTAGCCTCTCACTCGGCTCGGTCCAAAATACCGGTCAGGTCAGTTGACCGTCAGCTTTTTATCGACCGAACCTCGCCGTACGAACTGGCGGAGCCACACTCGATGGATTGGAGGCGGCAAAGGAGGCTACGAAGCCGGCTAGGGAGCGGACGTCATCCGGTTGACGCGGATCACGAGCAACCGCCTCCGCCTCGCGTTCCAGCCGAAGGTTGCAGGCCTTCGAGGGCAGTCCGACATCCGGCGTGCAGGCGTCGTGGTGAGCACAAGCTGCATCAAGAGCGTCGATCGGCGGCAAGGGAGCATTGTTGCCCGGACCGCAGTAGTTGCCGTGGATCAAGATCTTGGGCCCGCCATTGGCGGCGGGCTGTGCTAAGGACGGAGCGGCCCAGGCGGCAATCAGGAAGACTATGGCGGCATGGTTGACGATGGTGCGAGTCAACATGGTGAAAACCCTCCAGCACCTACGCCGCATAATCTCATCGGCAGTGACGGTGCGAGACATGGTTAAGCACCACACATCACATCGCGACGTGCTCCGGAACACTCCCCCTATTTGGATGATGCTCTACCCGCGCGGCTGAGATAGTGGATCCCAGGTCGCCCTTTGCTCGACGTGGTGTAGTGACCTGACCGGTATTTTGGACCGAGCCGATTGAGCGACTGTCTTGTCGGTCAAGCGGTTTGCCATAGCTTTCCGTCTCTCAAGATGGCGTTGAGGATCGTGATCAGCTTTCAAGCGATGGCGATCAGGGCGACGAGCTTGGGCTTACTGGCCGCGATGAGCCGGTCACGGAAGGTTTTCAGCGTGGCGTTGTGACGGCTGGCCACCAGAGCACCCATGAACAGCGCCGTGCGGACAGGCGCGCGACCGCCCGCGATAAAGCTTCTCCCGTGCCACTGACCGGATTGCCGCGTCCAGGGGGCCAGGCCGACCAGTGCGGCGACTTGCTTTCCGTTGAGGCTTCCAAGCTCGGGCAGATCCGCGATCAGGGTTCGTGCGATCGTCAGCCCAACACCAGGAACAGAGGTCAGAAGGGTCTCTTTCCTGCGCCATGCAGTGAGCACGGCTAAAGGCAAGTTCAGGCTGTTCGTAGCCATTGATCGAACCAGCAAATTTGCCTTCGTGTGGCTCGTGGAGAGCGCCGGTAGACCAGGGGCTTAAGGATGAAACTTTTGGCAAGGCGCGCAAGCGTAAGCCTGAATGCTTTGGTATGCAGAGATCACCGGCCAAATTGGCTAAGAATCCGGGGGCATCACAAGCACCAATTGCTCGGTTTGATAGGGGATCACCTGAAGCTCTTCGACCGGCCGAAAATGTGAAGATCATCTGCATCCCTAAGGCACACCTCCGGTCGGGATAATTTTACTTTGCACAATGAATAATAATTCGACGTCTATCTATTTGACGCCGGTTTTGCCGCGATCAATGTCGACACCTTTTTTGTTTCAACTGTAACTGATTGGGCAGAAAAGTGAAACAAGCCTGTAGCTCGGCGCTGATATCGTGTTGCGTTGGTAGACGAAGCACAATCTACCTCTGAATCAGATCTAAAAGATGGCTCGTGATCGCATGTCAAAATCAACTGCTACCCTCAACGAATTAACGTTTACCGTATTTGCGAAATAACGCAGATCTAAATTTACGATCAATTTTTTACACTCTATTTTGGATTGATAGCCAAGTTACTCATGGCAAATTCTCGGTCTTCTATACCGTCGCGCAAAAGGCATTTGCAGAATTATAAATTACAGCCACAACCTTCAATGTATCATTTCAATATTATTGTGTATAAATTCAAGTATGGCCTTGCTAGATAATAAACGACTACATCAGATAGCCTGTCGAAGCAGTGACAATTAACAGCGATGATCGAAATTAATTATTTTATTCTGACGATTGAACCGGGAATAGAAGCCAAATTGCAGCCATTCAGATGCTAAAAGCCTTGTGGGTCTCCCAGGTGATATCAGCGAACGTTCGGATTAGAATCGTGAAGCACGAGTTCAATTAAACGCGCTATCCAATAATTAAGTACATCGTAAACCAGTTGTATGTTTTCGGTCTTTAAATATGCGTTGTGGTAGCTTATAAGCACTTGATTGTTTTTATAAATATGTATTGGACCTGTTTCAGTGTCGCCAGACAATTGTCGTATATGAGATCGGACTATCAAAAAGCTGATCGTATACTATCGTATCTAAAATCTTGTCCGTAAAATCATTGTTGAGTTATTCCAGGTGGAACTATTACAACTAAAAAGCACCCGGGCTGTTCTGAATTAATTCAGTATGTAGATTGTGTTATGAATGATATTCTTCCGCACAACAGTAGAAACGGTTTCGCGATCTTCCCACTCAAACGTTGATGATTGCAGAGGTGACGTGTGCACAACGCTGATTTAGTCCCCCGAAACGTCAAGCCCCCGAATACTAGCGATGGCCGCAATGAATCGCCAGTATCGTTAAATGATATGTCAAGTGAACGAACTCGAAGTTTGATCTGGGATCAGGACCGACTCGATACTTGGGCAGAAACTCCGAGCTTACTACTTATATTACTCATGATTATATTGGTGGCCGCGGCAATTCCAGGCACGATCTTTCTTGCGCTCCGGGATTCACTTACGTTCCAGAAGAAAAGCGAATGATTGTATCCGTGTATCCGCGGACGGTCTATGGGTCACGCCCGTTCTAGCTGGCAATGGCGGTGATCGACAGACCCCGGTGGAGCAGGTCGCGAATCATGAGGGGTTCTCCCCGCAGGATCATTCTCGTCGCTCCCGGCCGATACATATTGGCAGGCATGGTGGCGCAGGATGAATAAGCCTGAGAGTGCGGGGTGCCCTGCGAGTTCTCTGGCCCGGGTGCCGACCAGGGATTTCCGATGCCCACAATCAGGGAGTATTCAGGTTCTTCCGCACTTCATGTGGCGCGAGACGCGAGGTCAGATCGCGGTGAGGGCGCGCTGGCGCAAGAGCACGAATCCCGCGCGGCCGAACACCGTGCGTTTGAGCATCTTCAGCCTGCCAATCAGCCCCTCCACCGGGCTCGTCGACCAGGGCGTCGTGATCGTGCCGTGTAACGCGTCCCTGTCGCGCTCGAGGCCCACGGCGAACTTCGCCAGCGATGTCGCGGCCGCCGCCGTGAGCCAAGCCTCCGGACTCTCGCCCGAGCGCCGTTGCGCAACGTCGGCAAAGCGCGTCGCGACGGCGACGCTCTTCGCCAGATCGGGTGCCTCCACCGGCAGGCGGTCGAGGAAGTGGCGATCGCCCGAAACGAGTGTGCTCGGGTCCGCCTGCAGAAGCCGCGCCGTCCGGTTGATCGACGGGGGCCGCCAGGGCGGCGGGCTCATCGAGCCGGGCGTGGCGTCCAGCACGTCTGTGCTCGCGCGACGCCGCCTCATCGCCCAATTCCGCACCACCCGCGGACGGATGTCGGCCCCCGCGCGGATCAGCCCGCGGGCGAATTCGGCGGCGTTGCGGCAGCCAGCCTGCCAGCGCGCCTCGAGATGATCGCGGTAGGGGTCGAGGATTGTCGGCACGGTGCGGCGTCGCTGCCAAGAGGGCAGCGCGTCCTGGCGCAGCCAGAACCACAAGCGCACCTACCGGGACGAGGGACCGTCGATCCGGCCCAAGCAACCCAAGCGCAACCGGGCTTAGCACTACCCGAAAGGGCGGCCCGCGATCGGCGGTCCAAACGAGGTTTGGGCCGTGGACTGCATGTCCGATCGCCTGTTCGACGGACGTCCGTTCCGGGCCCTGACGGTGGTCGATTGCCATACGCGAGAGGCGCTCTCGCTATACCGAGAGCCGACGTCCGCGCCTTCCAAGTGACCGAGGCCCTGGACGCACCGGTGAAGCTCCGAGGTCAGCCGATAAGCCTACGGGTGGACAACGTCCTACGTAGCGAGGAAGGATGGCTGGCTAGGCAACAGGTCTCCGTCCGCGAACATGCGCCCGCGGTGTGCTTGTCGTCGACGTCGATCCAGGCGGCTCCTACCGATCCGGAAGAACTCTCGGCCTGAGCTGCCACAGGATCCAGCCGATGCACGTGCCACCCTAATCTTCACCGTCCTCAACACGAAATGTCGATCCAGGCAGGAGACCCGAGTATTGTCTACAGGGTCGTGGCTCTCACGCCCTCACGGCTCTGCTGAGAGGGTTTTCCAGCCCGTCTGAGCACCAGCGTGTGTTGCGCACGGCCACCGCCACCTTGCCCTCGTGACGGCGCGTCTCGGCTCCCTCCGCATGTCGCTGGAGCAGGAGGGCGTGCACCTTCATGACCCGGTAAACCCCCTTGGCGTTCGGCGCAGGCCGCCCATCCCGCGCGGCCTGCCCGCAGAAGCCCGTAGCGGCGGGCGACGAGCGAGACGGATCGGCCGAGCAGATAGGTCTGCTCGACGAGGCGCACCTTCTCCTGCGTGGTCCAGTGCCGCCGCCGCTGGACCGAGGTGATTACCTCGACGCCTTCGGCGCGGGGCGGGTCGTTAGAACGTAAGCGCTCGGCGAGGGGCCCGGTTGATCAGGCGGCCTGAGCACCAGCGGCGACCGGCGACCAGTTCCAGGGCAGGAGTTCGGCCAGGCGTTTGGCTGGATGATCGGCGAGGCGGGTGAGCACGTCGTGCAGATAGGCCTCCGGGTCGAGCGCGTTGAGCTTGGCCGTCTCGATCAGGGTGTAGAACGCCGCGGCTCGCTCGGCGCCGCGCGCCGAGCCGGCGAACAGGTAGTTCTTGCGCCCGATCGCGACGGACCGCAGCGCCCGCTCGGCCGGGTTGTTGTCGAGCGCGATCCGGCCGTCGTCGAAGACGCGGGTCAGCGCCGTCCAGCGCACCAGCATGTAACGGAACGCCTTGGCGAGATCGGAGCCGCCGGAGAGCTGCGGCAGGATCGTCTCAGCCCAGGACTTCAAGGCCGCTGCGAGCGGTCGTGATCGAGCTTGGCGCTGCCGCAAGCGCTCGTCGGGAGGCTTGCCGCTGACGGATCGCTCGACCTCGTAGATCACGCCGATCCGTTCCAGAGCCTCGAAGGCGACCGCCGAACCGGTCCTGGCATGAACGTCGAAGAACTTGCGCCGCGTGTGAGCCCAGCACGCCGCCTCGATCAACGCGCCGCCCGGGCGACGGGCCTCGTAGAGCCCGTTGAAGCCAGCGTAGCCATCCGCCTGAAGCACGCCGGAGAACGCCGCCAGATGCGTGAGCGGGCGCTCCCCCTTCCGGTCCGGCGAGGCGAAGAACACGGCCGCCGGCGGACGCACCCCGCCATGAGGACGCTCGTCACGCACATACGCCCAAAGCCGACCGGTTTTCGTCTTGCCCGCGCCGGGCGCCAGGATCGGCACCGTCGTATCGTCGCCGTGCAGGACGTCCGAGCCGGCAATCACCTCCTCGCGAAGCTGATCGACCAGAGGGGCCAGCGCGGCGGCAGTCGCGCCCATCCAGTCGGATAGGGTCGAGGTCTGCAACGTGACGCCGTCCCGCGCATAGATCTCCGCCTGACGATACAGAGGCAGGTGATCATCGAACTTGGCCACGGCGATGTGCGCGAGCAGCCCGGGGCCTGCACGGCCGCGCGCGATGGCGTGGTAGGGCGCGGGGGTCTGCACCACGCTCTCGCAGGACCGGCAGGAGAAGGCCTCGCGCAGGTGCCGCACCACCTTGAAGCGGCCCGGCACGTAGTCGAGGCTCTCCGTCACGTCCTCGCCAATCCGGCGTAGGCCACCGCCGCACGCTGGGCAGGCGCAGGGGCCGGGATGAGCGACGGTCTCGCGCGGCAGATGATCCGGCAGGGGGCGGCGTGCTGGCCTCCGGCTTGCCGCCTCGACCGCCTCGGCGACGACCGGAGCCGCTGCAAGACGCTCGGCCTCGTCGACCTCCAGGGCCTCGATGGCGAGTTCGAGCTGCTCGACGCGGGCTTGCAACTTCTCGGACGAGACACCGAACTGCGCCCGCTTCAACCTGGCGAGTTCGCTGCGCAGCTTCTCGATCAGCGTGTTGGCATGAACGGCGTCCTTCGCCATGCCGATGATCATGCGTTTGAGCGCATCCACATCATCCGGCAACGAGGCAGGATCGAGAGCCATACCAATAGCTTAGCTTGTCCACGATGGCTTCGCCAGCTCCTTCGGGCGCGGCCGCCCTCAGCCCGCGATGCGCGGCCGGTCCGTGCGCTCGGGCGCCCGCCAGTCAATCCCCTCCAGCAGCATCGCCAGCTGAGCCGGTGTGAGCGCCGCCGCGGCCCCTGCAGTCCCCGGCCAGACGAAACGGCCCTTCTCCAGCCGCTTCGAGAACAGGCACAGGCCCTGGCCGTCCCACCACAGGACCTTGATCAGCCGCCCCGCACGGCCGCGGAAGACGAAGGCCTGACCGGAGAACGGATCATGGTGCAGGTGGTCCTGCACCAGCGCGGCGAGCCCGTCGAAGCCCTTCCTCATGTCCGTGTGGCCGGTGGCCAGCCACACGCGCGAGCCCGAGGGAACGGGGATCATCGATCCAGCAGCGCCGCGAGAAGATCCCGCACCAAGGCGGGATCGGCACCGGCCTCGGCACGGAGCCGATGCCCGCCGACCAGTTCCACCTCGATGGCGCCACCCGGCGCACCCTGGTCACGGGTCGGCAGCCCCACCGGTGCCGGCAGTGCGAGCGGAACGAAGGGAGGCGGAACCGGCAGGGCCGCCGCCCGCTCCTCATCCCAGGCCTCGCGTCGCCAGCGAAAGAGCAGCGATGGCGTCAGGCCATGGCGGCGTGCCACGGACGAGATCGACGCGGTGGTGCTCTCTGCCTCATCGAGGATCGCTCGCTTTTCCTCACGCGTCCACGAGCGACGCGTGCCGGCTACGACGATATGGGGCGAGATCGTAGGTCCAGACATAGGGCGGATACAGGCCTTCGCGACAGCACTGTATCCAGGTCCAGGATCTTATCCCGCAAGGCGCCTGCCAACGAGCGCTTACGTTAGAACTCACCATATGGTCGGTCATAGGCACACACTTCCACAAGCATGAGCCCCTGTCCGGTCATTTCGGGGGCTACTTCGATCGCGGTAATCAGCTCGACGCGCTCGGCGCGGTGCAGGTGGTTTGAGCTCACCCTAGAGGCAGCCGCAGGCACACGCTTTCATAAGCGTGAGATCCTTTCCGATCGTCGGGGGGGGGGCTGCCTCAGACGGCCCGCGCCAGCACTTGTTGAACCTTGATTGCACTCCACTGACCGCCACGTGGGGTGCGGACTTGGCGAGCGTTTAGCTCAGCTGCGATGTCGGCGTTTGTCGCAAGCCCGCTGGCACGAATGCGGGCAATGACCGGTAGGATGCTGCTGACGAATGCTTCGGCTTTGGCGTTTCGCGCAGCAAGCCCAAGGGCGCTGGCAACTTCCAAATTTGTTTTTCGCGCTTCTGTCATGCGAACAATTTCGGGTTATGCATCGTGGACCAAGCTGTCGCAAAGTTGATCACAATGCCTTTTTAAATACTGTCGATTAGAACTGTGCAGCTTTTTGCTCCGTGGTTAAATCTTTTTATGATACTCACCATAGCTACTCCCAAGTTTAATTGTTAAGCTCGAGAAAGATCAGACATCGGCAATCAGATGTCATAAGTTAGTATAAATGTGGGCTTTTTGCGGCATAAGCCACTCTCTATTCTCATTCCAAATCGCCTCCACAAGGTTCGTCGAGGAATATCGCATGGAAGCTGCAGTCGGCCTCATAGTGCCTGGGCTCATGATCTTGCCACAAATGACTCACCACTGCGGCTTCGATTCCACTGACACAATGCGGTGCGCGCTCCAGCGCCGTCTTAAGACACCTCCATGCTATGATCCCTGACGGTTCCCTACGCCCGCTGTCTCTATGGCGGCCGACAGTGACGGTCATTGACCGTTACTTTGGACAGGGGGCCCGCGTCCGAACGAGGAACGAGATCAATGAAGCAGATCAATTCTTCCATCGCCCCTACCGGATGATCATCTCTCAGCGCAAATGCAAGCGGCAGATACCTATTCGAGGCGCAAAACCGCCAGGATGTCCGAATTTGCGTCTCGAATGGCAGATTTCGTCGCGAACTCGAACTGTACGAGGAGGAAGAGTGTGTCCTAACCTTTGCGGCATCGAAGCACTTCACGACCAAGGGGGCGCATGGCGATCATGACAGGAAAGATTCCCGTCACGGTGCTCACGGGCTTTTTGGGCTCAGGCAAGACCACCCTCCTCAATCACCTCCTCTCTCAGGAAAACGCTGAGGGCACAGCCGTCATCGTCAACGAGTTCGGCGCGGTCGGCATCGACGGCCAGTTGGTCGTAGGCGTCGACGAGGACGTTATCGAAATCAACAACGGCTGCATCTGCTGTACGGTCCGAGCCGATCTCGTCACAACAGTCGAGCGCCTTCTCTCGCGATCAAAGCCCGTCCAGCGCATTCTCATCGAGACCACGGGCCTCGCCGACCCGGCGCCTATCATCCAGAGCTTTATGCTCGATGAGGGGCTCCGTGCATCGACGGAACTCGACGCGTTCGTCACTGTGGTCGATGCCCGTCATAACCCGTTTTGGTTGTCCATGGGCGAGAGGGCTGAGGCAATAGGCGGAGAAAACGTCGTAAAGGAACAGATCGCTTTCGCTGATCTCCTCCTTTTGAATAAGATTGATCTGGTCGACGAGTCGGAACTCCTGGCCTGCGAGACCGAGTTGCGCCGCCTCAACCCACTGGCTCGCATCCGTCGCATGCGTGACGGATCAGTGCCGGCTAACGAGGTGCTCGGCATCGGCGCTTTTGACCTCAAGAACGCGCTTGCCATCGAGCCGGAACTTCTGTCGGATGTGGATCACGAGCACGACGATGCGATTACGAGCTTCGCGCTTCGCCCGAAAGGGGATCTCGATCCAACCACGTTCTTCCGCTGGCTGAACCGCTTCGTGCAGGGCAAGGGAGCTGACATCCTGCGGATCAAAGGCGTCGTTCCCTTCGTTGGTGAGGCACGCCGCTATGTGTTCCACGGCGTGCACATGACGCTCGATGGCCGACCCGGTCGTCCCTGGCGCGCTGGCGAACCGAGGTGTGGCGAGATCGTATTCATCGGCCGCAATCTCGATACCGGAGAGATCGAACGCGGCATCGCGCAATGCGGCGTGGCTCAGGCCGCCTAACGAGCGGGAGATGATCACATGTTGCTACCAGTGCTCGCCCTGGTTACCGGCATCGCTGTTCTGGGGGTCATCAATCTCAGCTTGGCCGCCACGCTGCTCACGAGTCCGCTCCAGGTGACCTCTATTGCCTGAGCACTGTTCTTCACCTTCGGTGCGGGGTACCAGAGCTGGCCGAGGAGAAGGGCGCGAACTGGATCGGCGTCGTGACTGTCAGGCTGTACCTGCTTGCTATCGCGGTGGCACCGCGCTCGGCAGCGGCCTCATGATCCTCGCCGCCTCGGCCGGCTTCCTCGGCTATCCTCCGGCCATCGTGTTCGGCTTCGCCTCGCTGGTGGGCACGACCCAGGCGACCGGCCGTGGCGTGCTCGACGCTGCGCTCACACACCCAACCCTCGTGGCCGGGTTCTCAATGCTGGTCGGCGCCCTCTTCGGCATCGTCTCCGAGATGTTGGCGAAGATGCTGACCGAACGACCCCGCGCCCCCGCGCCGGCCCGTTGAAAGGAGGCTCCATGAAGCTCCAGCACACCCTCGGCGGCCTCGAAGGCCTCGACCCCATCCAGCCCGAACTGCGCGTCTTCGTCGAGCCCTGGGAGGAGCGGATCTTCGGCATCCACACCGCCATGATGGCGCTCAGCCCGCAGCTCAACCTGCCGCAGACCTCCAGTACCTTCCGCACGGTCTGGACCTGGGCCGACCTGCGCAAGGGCGCCGAGGCCATGAACCCGTTCGACTACTTCAAGTACCGCTACTACGAGAAATGGCTGGGCGGCATCTCGGGCTACTTCGTCGCCAACGGATACATCACCCAGGCCGAGCTCGACGCACGCACGGACGAGTACCTCGCCGATCCGGCCAAGCCGCTGCCGTCGGGCGGTACGCCGGAGGTCGACGACCGCATCCACAAGTACCTGATGGACGGCGACTCGCCCTGGCACCAATGGGCGGACAAGCCGCGCTTCTCCGTGGGCGACACGGTGCTGGTCGCCGACCCGCAAACGGTCGAGCACACCCGCCTGCCCGGCTACCTGCGCAACAAGGTCGGGGTCGTCGAGACCGTCTACGACGACGCGTTCAGCTACCTGTGCTCGACCGGACCCGACGGCATCGGCCCGGCCATGCCGGTCTACTGCGTGAAGTTCGACCCGCAGCACCTCTGGCCCGGCAACGCCGAGCCCGGCTTCTTCATCTACGCCGACTTGTTCGACGCCTACGTACGCCCGGTCCAGGACCGGGCCGCCGCGTGAGGGATCACCGATGACCGACCGCTTCGCCTATCCCCAGGACCGTGAAGCGCGCAACGCGGCGCGCGTGCGGGCGCTCGAGGCCCTGCTGATCGAGAAGGGCGTGATCACCGATCAGACCGTCGACAAGGTCATGCAGACCTTCGCCACCGAGATGGGGCCGTTCAATGGCGCCAAGCTCGTGGCGAGAGCCTGGACCGATGACGCCTTCAAGGCGCTTCTCGTGACCGACACGATGGCGGCTGTCGCCCAGCTCGGCCTTCCCACGGGGGCGGCTGGCGCGGAAGGCGAGCACATGCGCGCCGTCGCGAACACGCCGCAGGTCCATAACCTCATCATCTGCACGCTGTGCTCCTGCTATCCCTGGCCGGTGCTGGGACTGCCGCCCTACTGGTACAAGGACCCGTCCTTCCGTGCCCGCGCGGCCAGGGAGCCGCGGGCGGTGCTCAAGGAGTTCGGCCTGGACGTCGATCCCGCGAAGGAGATTCGCACCTGGGACAGCTCGGCCCAGATCCGCTGGTTCGTCGTTCCGGAGCGGCCGGATGGGACCCAGGGTATGAGCGAGGACGACCTCGCGAAGCTGGTCACGCCGGAGGCGATGATGGGCGTGGCCGTCGCCCAAGCTGAAGCGGCGTGAGGGCATCCGTCGTGCAGACGAGCTTCGAGCACTTCGCCGTCGCGAGCATGATGGGCCAGCCCGACACGCCGCCCCGTGCCAACGGCAGCCTCTGCTTCCATCAGCCCTGGGAACGGCAGGCGTTCGGTTTAGCCGTGGCCCTTGCCCGGGACGGCCACTTCGAATGGGAGGACTTCAGGCAGGCGTTGATCGCGGAGATCGCGGCCTGGGAGGCGTCCCATTCCCGCGACGACCCGGGTTGGGACTACTACGAGTGCTGGCTGAACGCTCTCGAACGCGTGCTGCTGGCGCGCGTTATACCTGACCACCG
Organism: Methylobacterium sp. OAE515; assembly: GCF_041806315.1. NCBI lineage: Bacteria > Pseudomonadati > Pseudomonadota > Alphaproteobacteria > Hyphomicrobiales > Methylobacteriaceae > Methylobacterium > Methylobacterium sp. OAE515. The sequence goes on along the minus strand of NZ_JBGMUV010000002.1, from coordinate 41,272 downwards.
GAGAACGGAAATATAAGCGTATATTTACATTCGAATTTCCGACCTTCACAGCAGCAAATTAGCACTATCAAATCCTGTCCATAGGCGAAAATTGGTCGATTGCGCTTATCGCTAACGCCATCAAGTATAATCTTCTGCTCGACAAACAAGATAGTTTCGAATTAAACTTTTGCATAAGAGACAGGACACGCACACGCGTTACTGCCGCATCGAAGCTCTAATGATCGGACAACTTCTGGAGTAGGAACAATCAGAAATGGCGAAGTTCTGAGCGTGCGGATGGCTGGAGTAAGGCTGTGATATTGAACGTTTTGCCTAACAGGGGAACTTCAGACTCAGTATGGCGCAAGGTGGGTCTAATTTATCTCGTCTTAATCGTCAGTAATGTCTCGGCTTGGCTTTGGGCATACGACCTCTTCTCAGGTCAACCCGAGATGCTCTCGGGCGCGCTCCTAGCCTACGTCCTCGGTCTGCGCCACGCGGTCGACCCAGACCACATTGCCGCGATCGACAACGTCACGCGCAAGCTCATGCAGGACGGTCAACGGCCTGTCACCGTGGGCTTCTGGTTTGCGCTTGGCCACTCGACCGTCGTTGTGGCAGCGGCTTTCATAGTCATATTTGCGACGAAAAGCTTCCTAATATGCTCCGAAGATTATCGTGGTTTGGGCGGCCTCATAAGCACGAGTGTTTCGGCTGCGTTCCTCATCTTAATCGGGTTGATCAACCTTGTCATGCTCGCCGGCGTTTGGCGCACATTCCGTGAAGTTCGCCGCACGGGTCGCTATGTCGAGGAGGATCTCGGCATGCTGCTCGCGCACCACGGCTTTCTCGCGCGCTTGTTGCAACCGCTGTATCGGCTCGTGACGCGCTCGTGGCACATGTACCCACTCGGCCTCCTATTCGCACTCGGCTTCGACACCGCTACAGAGGTGAGCCTGTTCGGTCTCTCAGCCACGCAGGCCGGGCACGGAGCGGATCTATGGATGATCCTCGTCTTACCGGCCCTTTTCACTGCCGGCATGACGCTGGTGGACGCGACCGACGGCGTACTTATGCTCGGTGCCTACAGCTGGGCGTACGTCCAACCGATGCGCAGGCTATTCTACAACCTAACCATCACTTTGCTGTCGGTTTCTCTTGCGCTGGCGATCGGCACGATGGAGGCACTCGACCTCATTGGCGGCAAGCTAGCTCTCAAGGGCCCGTTTTGGACGTGGATCGACACGGTCAACGACAACATCGCCACCCTTGGATTGGGGATCGTAAGCCTATTCGCGGCGGCTTGGCTACTATCCTGGCTGTTCTACCGCCTACACGATCTCGAACGTACTGGTGTCCAGCCAGCAGATATTCAATGATAAGTCGTTGTCGCAACTGTTCTGCTCACATCGTGCACTCGATGAGGCTGCTGAGCGCGCAACGAGCGCAAGCGGCTCGCATTTGATATGGAGCAAACCGGCCGCTCATGATCGGCGCGGCTTTCACCAAAATTCGCGTGAGCATCTCAGATAAATGGATCTCCGCCGGTTCGGCCCCGGATTGCTTAGAGCGGATTTGGATCAGCTTGAAGCACAAGCATCATCCTCGTCGCTGAACGAGGGCGTGCGAGATTACTGCCGGGACGAGGGCATCGTCCTCACCCGCTGCCGGCCCTACTGCAAGAACGAACAGGCCTATATCGAACAGAAGAATGGCTCGGTCGTGCGCCAGATCGTGGGCTATCGCCGCTTCGAAGGCATGACGGCCGCGCACGAACTCGCCCAGCTCTGCGCGAGGACGCGGCTGTTCGTGAACGCCTTCCGGCCCTCCTTCAAGCTGATGGACAGGGAGCGGGAGGGCGCACCGGTGCGCAAGCGCTATTATGCTCCGGCGACGCTTTGCGACCGACTGGTCGCCGATCCACGCACGAGCTCCGAGGTTCACGGTCGCGTTGAGGCTCTGCGCACCGATCTCGATCCCGTTCGCCTGCTGGCCGAGATCCGGGCGGCACAGGCGAGGTTTGATCCTCCCCTGATTTCGCGGACACGGGGAGATTAGCTCGCGGTCCGTTCGGCCTGCTCGGGCGTGAGATAGCCGAGTGCCGAATGGATGCGTTGCCGATTGTAGTAGCCCTCGATGTAAGCGAACAGATCGCGCCGCGCTTCATCCCGGGTCGCCCATCGTCGCTGATGGACGAGCTCGACCTTGAGCGTGTGGAAGAAGCTCTCCATCGGGGCGTTGTCGTAGCAGCAAGCTGTGCGGCTCATCGACGGCTTCGCCCCCATACCGGCGAGCTGCTTCCGGTAGGCCTCGGCCGCGTACTGGCTGCCGCGATCCGAGTGGCAGATCAACCCAGCGGCCGGCCGCTGCCGCTGGGCGGCCATCATCAGCGCAGCCACGCTCAGCTCGGCCCGCATATGATCGCGCATCGACCAGCCGACGATCTTGCGCGTGGCCAGATCGAGGACGGCGGCCAGGTACAGCCAGCCCTCGCCGGTTGGCAGGTAGGTGATGTCGGCCAACCAGACCGTATTTGGCCGCGCGGCCGAGAAGTCCTGCTTCAGGAGGTTTGGGGCGATCGGGAGATCGTGGCGGCTGTCGGTCGTGCAGGGCCGGAACCGACGCCCCGCCAGCGCACGAATGCCGTGTTGGCGCATGAGGCGCTCCACCCGCCCGCGGCTGACAGTCCGGCCCTCGGCCCGCAGGGCGGCATGCACGCGCGGCGCACCGTAGCGCCGATGATGGGCGGCATGGATGCGCTGGACGTCGTCCAGGAGCTGGCGGTTGGAGGCCGAGCGGGCGCTCTCAGGCCGCGACCGCCAGCCGTAGAAGCCGCTGGGTGAGACTCCGAGCACGCGGCACATGAGACGCACCGGCCAGGTCCGCGCATGCTGCTCGATGAAGGCGAAGGTCACTTGGGCATCTCCGCGAAGATGCCGATGGCTTTTTTTAGCACGTCGCGCTCCATGCGCGTGCGGTCGAGCTCACGCCGCAGCCGGGCGATCTCGGCGGCCTGATCGGACGGCGATGCGATCGGGCTTGGTGGCGAGGCGCCCGTCGATCCAGCAGACCGCGGCCCGGGTGAGGCCCCGTTCAGCGTGGCGCGCCACTGCCTCAGCATCGAGGGCTGGATCCCGAGCTCGGCCGCGACCTGCATCTGCGGCCGGCCGCTGCTCTCCAGAAGGGCGACCGCTTCGCGTTTGAACTCGGGCGTGAACTCTCGTCTCGTCTTCGCCATCCGACACCTTCCCCACTCAGCATGAGCGTATCAGAGGTGTCCGCGAAGCCGAGGGAGGATCATCGGCTGATGCAGTGTCGTTCCAGGCAGCGATGCAGCGAGGATCGCGTCAGGTGCGGGATCGTCGGCTGCAAGCCATAGAGGCAGTCGTCAAGCGGCAGCAGGGTATGCCGGCGGAAGGCGACAATGATCGCTTCCTCCTCGACGGTGAGCACGGTGGAGCGCGGTTCCTTGGGGCCCATCCGGGCATCCGCTGTGCTCGTCCGTTTGCGCCACTTCTGCACCGTCGTCGGGCTGACGCCGTAGCGCTTGGCCAGCGCTCTTACGCTCTCTTCACGTAGCTGGATCGCGCGACGGACTGCCTCCGTCGTGGTGGCGCTTCCATGAAGAACCTGGCCCATAGCGCATCCCTCGCAGCATGGTGGTCAACCGTACCACCACACCGCGGGATCAAACAGGGTTTCCAGCGCAGGAGGATCGCGATGGCACGGTTGTTCTGGCTCTCCGATGAAGCCTGGGGGCGGATCGAGCCGCACCTACCGCACGGCCAACCGGGCAAGCCCCGGGTCGACGACAGGCGGGTGATCAGCGGCATTCTGCACGTGCTGAAGGTCGGCTGCCGCTGGCAGGACACGCCCTCCACTTACGGTCCGCACACGACGGTCTACAACCGCTACAACAGGTGGTCTCAGCGCGGGATCTGGCAGCGGCTGTTCGCCAAGATCGCGGCCACGGGTCCCGTGCCAGATGAGTTGATGCTCGACGCGTCCCACGTGAAGGCCCACCGCTCGGCATCAGGCGGAAAAGGGGGGCCTGGAGCCAGGCGATCGGCCGCTCGCGGGGCGGGTTCACGAGTAAAATCCATTGCTTGGCCGATGATCGTGGCCGACCGGTCGCGTTCGCCCTGACGCCCGGCAACGTGGCCGACATCACCATGGCGCTGCCCCTGCTGTGCGCTAAGGTGCCGCCCAAGCGTCTGATCGCCGACAAGGCCTACGATGCGCAGAGCTTGAGGGATTGGCTCAAGAGCCACCGGGTGATCGCCACCATCCCGTCCACGGCCACCCGGACGGTACCCTATAAGCACAGCCAGATCGCCTACTGGCGGCGCAATCGGATCGAGCGGCTGTTTGGTCACCTCAAGAACTGGCGGCGCGTCGCGACCCGCTACGATCGCTTAGCCTGCAACTATCTGGCCGCCGTCGCGCTCGTTTCCTGTGTCATCGCATGGACCTGAATGAGGCCCCTACCTAGTGCACAGACGCCGACGAACGCACCACGTGCTTGTCTGCTAACTTACTGCCCCCGCTTCGGAATCTATGCTGGCTAGTGTATGCTTTGTCGGCGTCAGAGCAATAGCATGAAGCCCCCGTTGCCGCCGACCAATGACGAAGCACCGAGCACATCAGCAACGCACGAAAAAGCCCGCCCAGAGGTGGTCCTGGGCGGGCTTTGAGCCACTGCGTCAGCGAGACCGCACCGTGACGGACCGTCAAAAACGGACCCGGTGCAGCTCTTACGTCGCTCGACCATTGGCCGATTGCGTTCGGCAATGTAGCAAAACGGCTAAGAAACTGTTGCCGCAAGTGTGGTGTGCGACTTTTGCTTTCGGATAAGTCTTCACAAGACGGCCGAGCAGGCGGAGACTCAGCAGCTCAGTGAAAGCGATACGCAGTTGAAGTTTTGAAATCGTCTCAATTAGCTCCAGTGTGCATGCCAACGGCGATGCCAAAATCCGTAGCCGTGACGGTGCCAGCCGCCATAGCCATAACCCCATCTATGAAAACGCCTACCGACGTAACGTCCGTAGCCATAGCCCCCGTAGCGGTGGCTGTACCAGACATTCTCGACCGCTGTAGCGGCCTTCGGAACAGCTCCGATACCAATCTGCATAGCTGAAGCCGAATGCGGATGCATAAGTAGGGCGACTCCAAACAGACTAGCCGCGTAAATTGGAATTTTCATCACAAATTTACTCCAACAGAGACCGCGGAATATAGCCTCTCGACCAATCCATATATGGCCTTTGGCACCGATTAGTTTCGAGCATATGAAAAAAGGACTACAGCTGTAACTTTTTAAGTTGGAGACGAAAAAGCCCCGCGCGGCAGCACCGGCGGGGCGAAGTGAGTCTCTTGGGAAGAGAGGACCACAACATATGCTAGAGTCACCTGGTATGCCAAGGCGCGAGATGCAGATTTGCCCGTCGCTGAGCACAGAAGAACCGCCGCGTGACATCACGCACCGTCGTCGGTTTTGAGGTGACGGCTCTGCTTCTCGTGACCCGGCCCTCCAGGCTGTTCGGCACCCGGTGGCTGACGCGATGATCGCCTTCCTCGTTGCCACGCTGTCGCTCGTCGCGATCAGCACGATTGCGGGCCTGGTTCGGGAGCACGAGAGCGAGCACGGTTCGCAATGGTCCGCGATCCAGTAGGTCGCGGCCGAGATCGGTTGGCGGACTTCACTCACGTGGCGACCTGGGTGGAGTTCGTCTATGCGGCCTTCGTGATCGACGTCTTCGCCCGTCGGATTGTGGGCTGGCGTGTCTCACGCTCGGCTCGGGCAGACTTCGTGGTCGATGCTCTGGAGCAGGCTCTGCACGAGCGCCGCCCCATCGCCGACGGCGGGCTCGCCTGCCACTCGGATCGCGGATCGCAAAACGTCAGCATCCGCTACACCAAGCGCCTCACCGAGGCCGGCATCGAACCCTCCCTCGTCCGCGCCGAGGATTTCTACGACAATGCTCTCGCCGAGACGATCATCGGCCTGTTCAAGGCGGAGACGATCCATCGACGCGGGCCATGGCGCTCGTTCCAGGCCATCGAGTACGCCAAGCTCGAATGGGTAGATTGGTTCAATAACCGGCGGTTGCTCGTACCGATCGGCAAAGCCCCTCCCGGCAAGGCGGAAGCGCGCTACTATGCCCAGGCCAAGCTCCAAGTCTTGGCCGCCTGACCCAAACCAAACGGCCTCCGGGAAACCCGGAGCGGTTCACGAGCGTGTCATCGAAGCGGTCGAAGCGGTCGAAGCGGGATCGTCGCGCCGGCAAGCGGCCGAGCGCTTCGGTGTCGGGAAGGCCAGCGCGATCCGGTGGCACGCGCGCTGCCGGGACGCGCGTGAGATCGCCCCCAAGCCCGTGGGCAGCGACCGGTCGCCGCCCGCCATCGAGGCTCATGCCGAGACGATCCTAGAGATCTGCCGCGAGCATCCGCAGATTTTCCTGCGGGAACTACGCGACAGGCTGGCCCAGCAGGGTGCCCGAACCAGCACAAGCGGGCTGTGGCGGTTCTTCGGTCGCCACGGCATCACCCGTAAAAAGGGGCTCTTCATGCAGACGAGCAGCAGCGCGAGGACGTGAGGGCGGCCCGGGACGCTTGGCTCGACGGCCAACTCGATCTCGATCCGGACAGCCTCGTCTTCATCGACGAGACCGCTGCCGCCACCAACTTGGTGCGGCCCTATGGCCGATCCCTACGGGGCGAGCGCTGCCGCATCTCCGCTCCGCACGGGCACTACAAGACCACCACCGTCACCGCCGCCCTGCGCACGAGCGGCCTCGTCGCCACCACCTTGTTCGACGGAGCGACGAACGGCGGGCGCTTCCTGGCTTACGTCACCGATACCCTGGTCCCGGTGCTGAAGCGCGGCGACACGGTCATTCTCGACAACCTGAACGTCCACAAGGTGGCCGGCGTGCGGAAGGCCATCGAGGCGGCCGGTGCGCGTCTGCTCTACCTCCCGGCCTACAGCCCGGATTTCAACCCGATCGAGCAAGCCTTTGCCAAGCTGAAGGCGCTCCTGCGAACGCCCGCCGCGCGCACGGTGCCAGACCTCTGGGCCGCCATCCGAGAAGCCTTCAAGGCCTTCCGCCCGCACGAATGCCGAAACTACGTCGCCGCTGCCGGATACGATGCCTTCGACCCAACATGACCGGCAACGGCTCTAACGGCGGCCTGGGCAACGTTTGCACGAGGTCCCCAGGCCGCCTGCCGCAGGGCCAGTTGAGGCGGGCCTTGGCGACGCGTCTACAAGAAGACACCCATGTTACGCCGAAATTACCGGTTGCATTGTGATTTGTTTCAACTGTAACCTCGATCCGCACCTTTGAACCGGCGATAGAAGTTTTCGTATAGAGACTACCACCGCAAGATGCGCATCGACCGTAGGGGCTGTCATCACCTGAAGTCATGATTACGGCGGCGAGGCAGAGAACGCGGGCGAAACTGGCGGCAGTCTTCTCATAGCGCGTGGCAACCGCGCGCCATTCCTTAAGCCGTGCCCCGAGCCGCTCGACGATGTTGCGGTTGGTGTAGATCCAGTCCGGGTATCGCGCGGGAGCTTCGATGCACTTGGACGGGTTGGCGGGTTCCGCCTTGGTGTCTCGGACGTGCTACCGGAAGCGGTGGCTGGTTGCCCCGATCAGCCACGATCCATCCCGGAACGCCCGGCTGGTGATCGAGCAAGGGTCGCGCGTGCGGCAGTTCATGGGCCTGCCCCGGCGCAATCCGAAAGGCGATCGCGTGGCCTGCGCCGTCAGCGATCACGCAAGCCTTGATCCCTGTCTGGATGCGAGACCTCCTTGGCGCCTGCGGCCACCTTGAGGGCTTTCGGGATTGCCTCCGGGTCCGGCGGTTTGGTGACGGGCTTGGCGAGCTCAGGCTTCGCCTTCAGCCGCTCGCGCAGGACTATGTCCGGTGAGCGGCCTTTCGCGCGATCTGGCTCCATGCTCATCGCTTCCCCGAAGCAGCGACTATCCAGGCACGCGCCTCAGCCATTCGCTCATCCTCGGTACGCATCCGCATGTCAGTAGCCACTGCTTCCACGATAAGTCTTGTCACCCATCCATTTAGGCCACGCTCACGGGCGAATTGGGCAAGACGACACATCATGCGCTGCACTTCAGGCCGATCGGGTTTGATGTTGCTATTTGCTGCTCTGATCATGCGCATCAATTCACGGGCAGCCCAACAGGATTGCGGCCTGAGCCATATTCGCTTCCAGGCGGGCTGATCCTCGAAGGTTACAACCGCGACCGCTCGCCCGCCAGTGTGGGCCGCGGACGTGACGACGCCGGGATGCTGCGTCGGGATCGAAGCGACGTGCGTCGGGGCATCCTTCGTTCAACATGCTCGGCCTACTGGTCGGGCGCCGGTGAAGCGCTGCCAGCCGCGACATGCCTTGGTTATCTTCGGGACGTAGCGAGCCGCGGAAGGATCCCGGCACCTTCCCCGGCAGTTCCTGCGGTCGTCATCCCGAAGCCTACAAACGATGCTATGTGGTCTTCTGGGCAAAACTCTGGTGCCAGGCAGCTCATTTGCTATCGTGGCCGGTACAAAGGCGACAGAAATTGGGGCGCCCGGCATCCTCACGGAGGGTTGGGCGGCTGTCATGCCGGCATGCCTCACAGCAGTCTTGGTTCGTTGCCGAGGCGCCGATATCGATAATGGCTTGTATTTTCCAATCTGCAGTGCGGCAGGGGCCGCCGACAACTGTTCATTGGCTTAGCTCGATCCGTGGTGGCATCGTGCGCTTTGGTAGTAATGCGACGATTACGGCGAGCGCACCAACTATCGCAGCCAAGATGAGGTACTTATCGCTGTAAGTCATGATGTCGGCCTGCTGCTGAACTGCTCGCGCAAACCTCGCGAGGCCACCCGACGTTCGTACCATGTCGTCAGTCAGCACCGGCGGCTCCCGGCGCAGCACCTCGGCCGCCTGAGCGGTGCGCCATCGGTCGAGCCCTGCCTGATCGGCGATGCGATTGTAATGCAAATTGCCACGCCACCGCTGGATAAGGCCGATAAGCCAGATCCCCACCCCTTCGCCAATTGACCGAACGAAATTGAAGTTCGCCGAAGCGAACGGCCCCTCCTCCTTCTTCTTGACCGTGTTTGTGGCCAGCAGAAGCAGCGGCATGACAACCATCGCCTGACCTGCAGACTGAAGAACCTGCCACGGGTAAAACTGCGCCGCGTACCACATGCCGTCGACATTAGATGCGCCGACGCAGCCAAGGACGATGCAACCGACACCCAGCACGGTGACGAGGCGCGCGTCGACTTCCTCTCGGTCCAGTAGCAGCGCTAGCAGGGGCAGCCAAAGCAGCTGGAGGGCTGCCACCTCTAGGGTCACAAGATGGGCCTGCAGCGGCCGGAAGCCCTGGACCTGTATGAGGAAGTTGACGGGCACGGGCCCAGCCGCCTGCGTGGTCACGATGAATAGAAATAGCGCCACGAGGCCGTAGCAAAAATTTCGACGGCCAAGCAGCTGGATTTTCAGGAAAGGTAGGGGATGGTGCCACTCGTTCACCACGAGCAGCGGCAGGCAAACCGCACTCACAAGGGCGAGCACGCATATGGTAGGGGAGTTGAACCAGTCGAATCGGTCGCCTTGGTAGAGCATCGTGATCAGCGAGCCGCCCCCGACGGCGATCAGCACGACCGCGCGCCAATCGAATTGTTCGAAACGTCCGTATTGCGGTTCGTCCGGCGGGAAGCCGTACCAGGCCAGCAAGAACCCTACGGCACAGCCCGGAACGGCTTGATAGAACACGAAATCCCAGGCTAGCACGTCCTGCCAGAAGGCGACCACGCTGGCGGCCAGATAGGGGACGAAGGTCGCCGTCAAAGCGTAGAGAGCCAGTCCGTAAATGCGTTGGGTTGGTGGGAGCAGGGCCAGTGAAACGCTTAAGAGGATCGGCGTCATGAGGCCGCCTGCGAAACCCTGCAGTACACGCAGAGCGTAGAACGCTTCGACGTTCGGGCTGAACGGCAGAAGCGCGCTGGTCGCACCGACAAACGCGATAACGATGAGCGCCCAACGGCGGACCGTTAGGGTGGGAATGAACCATGCAGAGATGGCCATGCCCAACGGCTGGGCGGAGAGGTAAAGGCTCTCGATCCACGTTCCAGCGTCGTGGCCGATGCCCAGTGCGCCTTGCAACTCGGGCAGTGCTACAGCGGTGACGACGTCGTTAGTATCGCTGATCAAGACAGAGAGTAGCACACCTGCCAAGCCGAATAGTGGTCGGGTGCTCATGGGCCGTCCGCCGCTCGCCAGGTGAAACGTCTTGAGGTCCGATCCCGCCCATTCCACGTAGGCAAGGCGGCGATCATAGAGCTGGTCCGGGCGCTATCCCATCGAGCAGCGTCGCGGGCGCGAGTGGCGGTCCGACGACGGGTGGCGGCCGTGGGGTCGCATTAGGCGTGTCTGCGACGTCCCAGCCGCCGCCAAGCACTCGGTACAGCCGCACCAAATCCGTCGTGATAAGTACGTCCGCCTCTGCAAGGTCGTTCTGGCTCTGCAGTAGTTGCGCCAGCGTCGTATTGACGTTGAGGAAGTCGGCCGCCCCCTCGACGTAGCGCTGGCGCGCGGCCGCCACGGCGATCGCGTTCTGCGCAACCGCCCGGGCGAGCTCGGAGCGGCGGTGCTGGGCCTGCGTGTAGGCCGTACGTGCGTCGTCTACCTGCTGCCAAGCGGCGAGTACCGTTTGCTGGAAACGTACCGCCGCCTCACGCTGTTCGGACTCGCGCAAAGCCAACGTGCCCTTCAGACGGCCGCCCTCGAAAAGCGGGATCGTCACCGAGGGGCCAATCTGCCAAGCACTAGAAGCGAGGGTAAACAGGCGACCGAGAGTCAAGGACTGCACGTCGACCATGCCCGTAAGCGATACGCTGGGGTAGAAGCTCGCAACGGCGACGCCGGTCTGCGCGACCGCTACTCGTAGCCTCGCTTCCGCCTCTCGTACGTCAGGACGCCGCGCCACGAGTTCAACCGGCAGACCGATAGGCACGACACGTGGCACGCGCGGTACCAGTCGCGGCGGCTTGAGCTGCGCCTGCAACGCGCGGGGTGCCTCGCCGAGCAGTAACCCAACCGCGTTGATGAGGGACGCTTCTTGAGTAAGCAGCGGCGGCAGGCTGGCAGCGATAGTTGCTTGCTGCGCACGGGCCTGGGCGAGGTCGAGGGTGTTGGCCGCGCCGTTTGCAAAGCGGGTCTGCACCAGCGCGATGTTCTGTTCGGCGACTCCAAGATTACGACGGGCGATGGCCAATCGGACCTGGGCACCACGCAGCTGAAGGTAGCACTGCGTGAGTTCTGCCAGCGCGGCCAGCGTGATCCCGTGCCGCGCCTCGACCGACGCCAAAGTCTGCGCGTCGGCGGCCTCAACCGCTTGGCGGATGCGGCCGAAGAAATCGAGCTCCCACGAAGCCGAGAGCCCCTCGTTGTAGAGCGTGAAGTCGGGCTTGGAGCCCGGAGCGGGCTGGAGCAGCTTGACTAGGCCGTCGGGGCTCAGCCGCAGATACGACTCTTGGGACGCGCCAGCGGTCCGCGGTAAGGCCTGCGCGGCGACCACCTGAGTCTGCGCCGCGCTCTGGAGAATGCGCTCGTAGGCAGAGCGCACGTCGAGGTTGTCCGTAGCGACGCGCTCGGCTAGGTCGGCGAGCATGGGATCACGGAAGCTACGCCACCAGCGCAAATCGACTGCCTCGTCGCCCTGGCGGATCGGCCGCAGGACTTTCGTCTCCGGTCCCCAACGCTCGGGGGCGACAATAACAGGCGGCTGGTAGGCCGGACCGACGACACAGCCCATAGGCCCGAACGCGGCAAACAGGCTGATCGCAGTAGCCCTAAGGGGAGCAAGGGAGTCATGTCCCAATATGCAGCCAACGGGAAGACTCATCGATCCGTCACCCCACGGACAGAACGCGTCTGCTCGCCGGTGACATCCTCTAGGCCGGTGTGAATCGTGGCCTCGACAGAAAATCCCACGCGCAGAAGCTTGGCTAACGGCTGGCCTGGGTCGATGTCGATGCGGACTGGGAGGCGCTGGACGATCTTGGTAAAGTTGCCAGTAGCATTGTTGGGCGGGATAGGAGAGAAAGCCGCCCCGCTTGCCGCCGGTATTGCGTTGACCCGTCCGCGCAAGGTAATGTTGTAGGCATCAACGTGGATGGTAGCGATTTGTCCGGTACGGACGTGCTTAAGCTCGACTTCCCGGTAGTTGGCATTGACGTAGACCTGTTGAAGCGGCACCAACGTCATTATCGTTGAACCGGGTGACACAACATTTCCAAGTTGGACGGAGCGTTCGGCCACCATACCGTCGATGGGGGCGAGGATGCGTGTGTAGCTGAGGTTGAGCTGAGCCTGCTTCAGACGAGCTTGATCCGCTTTGATCGTCGCATCGAAGGCAGATTTCTGCCTCCTGAGCACCTCCAGCTGACGGCGATTGGCTTCGAACTGCGCCTGCGCCGCGCGAAGGGCTGCTTGGCTAGCTTTAAGCGCTGCGCCGGTTTGCTGACGCTGCTGGCCAGTCCCAGCTCCTGTCACAGCAAGATTTTCATACCGGCGCGCGTCGAGTTCGGCGAAGCCGAGGCGCGCCCGCGCCGCATCTATTTCGGCCGCAGCCTGGTCGATGAGCGCTGGCTGTCGATCGATGTTAGCCGCTACATCCGCAGATTGAGCTTGGTCGCGTTCCAGCTGAGCCTCGGCTGCTGCAACTGCGGTCTCGTAGTCGCGCGGATCGAGCTGGGCGAGGAGGGCCCCCTCAACAACGTAATCATCGTCGTCTACCGAGACCAGCATTACCTGTCCGGACACACGGGGGGCTACCGTTGCATAGTGCACACGAATGTATGCGTCGTCGGTCCATACATCCGGTTTGGGCCGGAAGATTAGAAACAGAATAGCGCCTATGCTGATAGCGACAATCAAAGCCGCTGCGATCAGCGGCCAGCGGCGGGTGGTGAAATCAGTCCGCGACTCATTTTCGGTGCTCTTTTCTGAACGTTGATTGGCTTTGTTACTCTGATCAACTCCACGGTCACTTGAGCCGCCTGAACCCTGCACATCATCATTATGCGGCAGCCGGAACACCTGCTTCTCACCATCTCTCGTGGCACAATCGTGTTGAACGTCCTCCGTCACGTCATTCCTCGACGACGCATCTTGATTACGACGATCGACGATCCCTTTCGTCTCAGACATCGGACCGGTGCTCCCCAGAACTCGCACCGCCGGTTCGGAAGCCCCCATCAGCCAGTCGTTGCAACAGTTCGGCCACGGCTTGAACGACACTGTCCGCCGGATCCCAGGGGCCGGCCATGACGAAGTCAGCGGCCGGCGACGGGGGAAGACCGCTTTCTGGCCCGATCTCCTTCACGCCGCACATCGGCATCGAACGCGGTCCAATGCATAGACCCAAACCGCTCTGTAGCGCAGCCTCGATGCCAGCAAGGCCAACGCCTTCGAACCTAATTCGCCATGTGCGGCCGTTCGCGCGCAGCAGGTCGAGGATTGCAGGCCGGAGTGGATTTGGCGAAATAGGGACCACAAGCGGCACTGGGTCCATGACAGCCGAGGCGAAGCGGGGATGGCCATACCAGACCTGCTCATCGCGCCAGAGCTTTCGCGCATCGGGGTAACGGTCCCACTGGCGCATGACAACTAAGTCCGCAGCGCGGTTGTCGATCGCTTCAGCGAGCATGTCATAGCTTCCGGCAAGCACGCGGAGCTCGACCCTCGGCAATCCGGCAGAGAGCAGCCCGAGAAACGATGGGAGAGCAGTCCGGCAGAAATCCTCGCCCATGCCGACGCAAATCTTGCGCGTATTTCCGGTCACTCCGAAATGGCTTTTAAAATCCTCGGCGATAGCCTTCATCGCCATAGCGTACTTGATAACGATTTCGCACTCGCTAGTTGGCTCAACCCCGCGCCTATTCCGCCGGAAGAGACTAAGTCCCGCCAGCCCTTCCAACCGTTTGATCTGCTGACTAATCGACGACTTCGTGACTCCGAGCTTGTCGGCTGCTGCCGAGAAACTGCCTGTCTCAATGACGGTTGTCAGGAGATGAACTTGCTCTCTTTCTAACAGCGCTTCTACGTTCATATGGCTCAAAAGCTTTGCCCGCAACTATGCGCCCCGGATGCACCGACAGACGCGCCGAGTCCAATGAAAACTATCTGCATCGTTTTCCCATACCGACAACCAAGAATAAGATCCAGACTTATTTAGTCAACCTAATACTGAACGGCTGGGTTAAGTTGAACCTTAACGCAGCCATTCGAGATTTCTGGCCGGCTCAAGCTGCCAAGCAGGATGGCGCCCTACGAACTGAGGTACGATCCCGATGTTGCGACCATTCATCTGCGCTCACTTGCTCTCGACCCTTCCCAACGATGCGAGTGTGCGCAAAAGCGGCGATACATGGCCGACTATGCGGTGAAATTGGCAGATTTAGCCGCGATTCTTTGGTTGATGCCTCTACTGAGGAAGCGTAGCTAAAGGCCGCGTCGGCGGAGCAACTTTGTTTCGGATGCGTCATCACGGCGAGATGCCGCTCTGTACGTTCATCGAATTTATTCATGGAAGCGTAGCCGAGGCATCGGCTTTGCGACCATGCTCCACTAGCTCTGTATGATACACCACGTTATGATACAGAGCGGCTTAGTAAACCTCCTTGCCAAAATTTTGACAACACCTATTTAGCTAATCAAATATAGATCCTCGAACTTGATCGGGGCACAAAAAGGGGAGGATTTGAGCCGAGCCGTCCAGATGTTCGGCAACGCGATCTATGTAAAAGGAACCAGCTGTGAAAAATACGATCATTAAGCTGAGCATGGCCGCTGCAACGTTCGCCGCAGTATGCTCTGCCCATGCTGCACCCGCTCGAAATGTGGTACTGGTGCATGGCGCCTTTACCGACGAGACTAGTTGGAACAAAGTCGCTGGGCTGCTGCGTCAGAAGGGCTACCACGTCACCCTAGTCTCCGATCCTCTTACCTCTTTGGAAGATGACGTCGCCGCGACCCGTAAGGCAATCGCAGCTCAGGATGGCCCGACTGTGCTGGTAGGGCACAGCTGGGGGGGTGTTGTCATCGGGGAGGCCGGAAACGACTCCAAAGTCTCCGCACTCGTTTATGTGGCCGCCTACGCGCCTGATCGAGGCGAAAGCTTACAAGATCTATCTAAGGATGCACCTGCGACACCAGGTCAAAAAGCGCTGCGACCAGATGCGCGCGGTTACCTATCAATAGATCCCGACGCATTGCCGGCTGTGTTCGCGGGCGACCTGCCAAAGAGCGAAGGCAAGACCTTAGTGGCGCACCAGCTGCCGCTTAACGGAGCCGTATTCAAGTCTAAAGCGCAGGTCGCGGCCTGGCACGACAAACCAACGTTTTACGCGATTTCTGCTGACGACCAGATGCTGTCGCCTCAGGCAGAGAGCATGTTCGCTCACCGCATGAACGCACAAATCATTACAGTGCAGTCGAGTCACGCGTCGCCGGTATCACACCCTGCAGAAATCGCCGCACTGATTGAACGCGCCGCGCAATAAGGGGCGCACTGTCGAGTTCGACTTAGCAGTTGTGTCTCCATTATCCTAATGCAGGAGACACGGACAAAGGTGCGTGAAGCCTACGTCAATTCATGAGGCCGTAGGGCAAATACACGCACCTTTTTTCCTTTCTTACATCTCAATCATTTTCAGGACTTGCGCGAGTGACGGCAAGAATATTCAGCTGACACATACTATACATGGCAGACGGCGTATGCAAACAACACTCCAACAAGACATAATACCGCCGCTCATTCCATCCATAATTCATCAAAAATGTGCGCGTTTGCGCATATGCGCTTTCAAATTTACGATGAAATTAATTTGAAATTATATTATTGATCATGTTATGGCATAATTGTTACATTATCATCTCATATTCCCAGTGAATACAGTCTTCGAAATCAGTTTTTGAATGATTGCGAGACGCTAAAAGTGGAGATTTCGGAATTCATATTTTAGATCGAAGCCTAGTTTTATTTGGCCAGGACCGAAAAACTCCTTTTAATCGGTAAAACTGAGAGGTCAGCTATGCGGCCAAATCACTCAATGCATCCGCTCTCCGCTAAAACCCCGATTGGTCTTTCTGCGGCGGGAATGCGTCGCGAGACGGATTCGATGGGCGGGATCGACGTTCCGGCAGACCGCTACTGGGGAGCGCAGACCCAGCGCTCGCTCCAGCATTTCGCGATCGGCAACGATCGCATGCCCAAGCGGGTCTACCACGCCTACGGCTACGTTAAGAAGGCCGCCGCCCTGGTCAACGCCGCCGCCGGGCGCCTGGAGGACTGGCGCGCGCAGGCCATCGTCCAGGCCGCCGACGAGGCGATCGCGGGCAAGCTCGACGCGAACTTCCCGCTCTACGTCTGGCAGACCGGCTCCGGGACCCAGTCCAACATGAACGTCAACGAGGTGCTGTCGAACCGCGCGATCCAGCTCCTCGGCGGTGAGCTCGGTTCCAAGAGCCCGGTCCACCCGAACGACCACGTCAACATGGGCCAGTCGTCGAACGACACCTTCCCGACCGCGATGCACATCGCCACGGTCCTGGAGCTCGACGAGGTCCTCCTCCCGCAGGCGCACGCGCTCGCCGACGCAATCGACGCCAAGGCACAGGCTTGGATGGACGTGGTCAAGATCGGCCGGACCCACCTCCAGGACGCGACCCCGCTGACGGTCGGCCAGGAATGGTCGGGCTACGTGGCGCAGATGCGCGACGCGCTGGCCCTGGTCGAGGCGTCGCGCGCTGGGCTGTACAAGCTCGCGGCCGGCGGCACCGCGGTCGGCACCGGCCTCAACGCGCCGGAGGGCTTCAGCGCCGAGATCGCCGCCAAGATCGCCGAACTCACCGGCAGGCCGTTCGTCACGGCGCCGAACAAGTTCGCCGCGCAAGGGTCGCTGGACGCCATGGTCGCCGCCATGGCGGCGGTGCGCGGGCTCGCGGTCGCGCTGATGAAGATCGCCAACGACATGCGCTGGCTCGCCTCGGGCCCGCGCTGCGGCCTCGGCGAGCTGCTTCTGCCCGCCAACGAGCCGGGCTCCTCGATCATGCCCGGCAAGGTCAACCCGACCCAGTGTGAGGCCCTGGTGATGGTCTGCATCCAGGTGATCGGCGAGGACAACGCGGTCGCCTTCGCGGGTTCGCAGGGCAACTTCGAGCTGAACGCGATGCGCCCGATCATCATCAACAACACGCTGCATTCGATCCGCGTGCTGGGCGATGCCTGTGAGAAGTTCCGGACCTTCTCGGTCGAGGGCACCGAACTCAATCGGAAGCGCATCGACGAGACCGTGAACCAGTCGCTGATGCTGGTGACCGCCCTGTCGCCGGTGATCGGCTACGACCTCGCCTCCAAGATTGCCCACCGTGCCAGCGATGAAGGTACGACGCTGCGCGAGGCCGCCCTGGCCGAAGGCGTTCCGGCCGAGCGCTTCGACGCGGTCTGCGATCCGAAGGCGATGATCGGTCATGGGCTGGCCGGTGCCTAAGTGCTCCACTCCTCGTCTGTTCCACTGATCTGTTGATGTGAGGCTGCGAAATGCGCGTCCTTCTAGTCGTTGCTCTCCTTCTGACCGCCATCGAGGCTCAAGCTCAGACGGACCGGACCGGGACGGGCGGCGGTCCGCTCTCGACCGAAACGGCCCCGAACACGACGACGACCGGCACGACGATGCCGCCTGACCGCGCAGCAAGTCCGACAGCGACCGAGCACCCCGACCGTCCCACACGCGAGGAACGCGCGATGGACCGGATCGACGACAGCATCTGCATCGGTTGCGAACCGAAGTGACCTAGACGGATCGGCGTCAGCGCATATTGGAGAGAGAACGATGGCTACTAAAGTGGCGGACCTGTTCGTCCGGGCGCTGGCGCAGGCTGGGGTTAGGCGCATCTACGGCGTGGTCGGCGACAGCCTGAACGGTCTCACCGAGTCTCTGCGCCAGGACGGCTCGATCGCCTGGATCCACACCCGCCACGAGGAGAGCGCCGCCTTCGCGGCCGGCGCCGAGGCGCACATGACCGGCGAACTCGCGGTCTGCGCCGGCTCCTGCGGGCCGGGCAACCTGCACCTGATCAACGGCCTGTTCGACGCGCACCGCTCCCGCGTGCCCGTTCTGGCCATCGCGGCCCAGATCCCCTCGGCGGAGATCGGCCGGGGCTACTTTCAGGAGACGCATCCGCAGAACCTGTTCCAGGAATGCAGCCACTACTGCGAGCTGGTCTCCTCGCCGGCCCAGCTGCCCGGCGTGATCGAGACCGCGATCCGCGTCGCCATCGCCGAGCGCGGGGTCGCCGTGGTGGTGATCCCGGGCGATGTCGGCCTCATGGCCATGCCGGGCGGGGCGCCCGAGCTGTCCGCCGCCTTGGTGCCGCCCCCGGCCATGGTACGCCCGCACGACGCCGACCTCGACGCGCTCGCCGGGATGCTCAACGCGGCCGGGCGCGTGACCCTGTTCTGCGGACGCGGCTGCGCCGGCGCCCACGCGGAGCTGCTGCAGCTCGCCGAGGCGCTGAAGGCGCCGGTCGTCCACGCGCTCGGCGGCAAGGAGCACGTCGAGTGGGACAATCCCTACGACGTCGGCATGACCGGCCTGATCGGCTTCTCGTCGGGCTACCGGGCGATGCTCGACTGCGACACCCTGCTGCTGCTCGGCACCGGCTTCCCCTACCGCCAGTTCTACCCGGAGGACGCCAAGGTCGCGCAGGTCGACCTGCGGGCCGAGAGCCTCGGGCGCCATTGCCGGATCGATCTCGGCCTGATCGGCGATGTCGGCGAGACGATCGCGGCGCTGCTCCCGAAGCTGCGGGCGAAGACCGACCGGGCGCATCTCAACGACAGCCTTGCCCATTACCGCAAGGCCCGCGCCGGGCTCGACGCCCTGGCGGTCGGCAAGCCCGGCGGCAAGATCCACCCGCAATACGTCGCCCAAACGCTCAGCGAGGCGGCCTCCGAGGACGCGGTCTTCACCTTCGACGTCGGCACGCCGACGATCTGGGCGGCGCGCTACCTCGCGATGAACGGCAAACGCCGGCTGATCGGCTCGCTCAACCACGGCTCCATGGCCAACGCCCTTCCGCAGGCGATCGGCGCGCAGGCGGCCTATCCCGGGCGGCAGATCATCTCGTTCTCCGGCGACGGCGGCTTCGCCATGCTGATGGGCGACCTGCTGACCCTCAACCAGCACAGGCTGCCGGTGAAGATCGTAGTGCTGAACAACGGCACCCTCGGTTTCGTCGAGCTGGAGATGAAGGCCGCGGGCTTCCTCGAGACCGGCGTCGAGCTGGTGAACCCGGACTTCGCCGCCATGGCCCGCGGGGCCGGGATCCACGCCCAGCGCGTCGAGGATCCGGCCGCGCTGCCGGACGCGATGCGCGCGATGCTTGACCACGACGGCCCAGCCCTCCTCGACGTCGTCTCGGCCCGCCAGGAACTAGCGATGCCGCCGGAAATCGGGGCCGAGCAGGTAGTGGGTTTCGGGTTGTGGCTCGCCAAGGCGGTGATCGACGGGCGCGGGACCGAGATCATCGACCTCGCCAAGACCAACCTGTGGCGCTGAAGCGCCCTTCCGAAGCCGGAGTTCTGCCCAATGATTCGCTGCGTACGCATCTGGACCGGTGACGACGACAATTCCCACTTCGAGGAGGGCGTCATCGACCTGCCTCACGGCGAGCGCGGCGACATTCTCAGCGGCAGGACCGACGTGGTCTCGATCTCCTTCCGGGAGACGCAGCCCGGCGGCACCTACGCGTGGCACCCCGCTCCGACCAAGCAGTTCGTCATCACCCTGCGCGGCACCCTCGACTTCCAGACGAAAGCCGGCGCGCACTTCACCATCCGCCCCGGCGACATCCTTATCGCCGAGGACACGGCCGGCTCCGGCCACTCCTGGCGCCTCGTCAACGACGAGCCCTGGTGCCGGGCCTACGTGATCCTCGCCCCCGGCTCCGAGGCCCGGCTGCCCTTCGTTCGGGACGGCAAGTGAAATCCCCAGAGCGCGGTGTGAGGAGTCCCGCAATGACCGGCATGATCTACGACGACAATCCCGACGTGGTCCTGATCGGCGCCGGGATCATGAGCGCGACCTTCGGCACGCTGCTGAAGGAGTTGGAGCCATCGCTCAGGATCGCGATGTTCGAGACGCTGCACGATTGTGGTCTGGAGAGTTCGCAAGGTTGGAACAACGCCGGCACCGGCCACGCGGCCAATTGCGAGCTGAACTACACGCCCCAGCGCCCCGATGGCAGCGTCGACATCGCCAAAGCCCTGGAGGTCAACACCGAGTTCGACATCTCCCGCCAGCTCTGGGCGCATCTGGTGAAGAAGGGCGTGATCCCCGATCCCCGCGCCTTCATCCATCCCTGCCCGCACATGAGCTTCGTCTGGGGGGCCGAGAACGTCGCCTTCCTCAAGGCGCGCTACGCCGCGATGTCGGCGCACCACTGCTACCACGGCATGGAATACAGCGAGGACCCGCAGGTCATCGCCGGCTGGGCGCCGCTGATCATGGAGGGCCGCAATCTCGACGAGCCGATCGCCGCCACCCGGATCGTCACGGGAACGGATGTCGACTACGGCGCCCTCACGCATCTGCTGGTCAAGCAGCTCTCCGCGCAGCCCGGCTTCGCCGTCCACTACAACCGCAAGGTCGTCGCCCTCGACCGGGTCGACGACGACCGCTGGGCCGTGACCGTCGAGGACACCTACGACGGCACCCGCCAGACCGTGACGGCGAAGTTCGTGTTCATCGGCGCGGGCGGCGGCTCGCTGCCGCTGCTGCAGGCTTCCAAGATCCCTGAGGGGCGCGGCTATGGCGGCTTCCCGGTCTCGGGGATCTGGCTGCGCTGCGACGTCGATGCGGTCAGCACGCGCCACCACGCCAAGGTCTATGGCAAGGCCCCGTCCGGCTCTCCGCCGATGTCGGTGCCCCACCTCGACACCCGCATCGTCGGCGGCCAGCGCTCGCTGCTGTTCGGGCCCTACGCGGGCTTCTCGTCGCGCTTCCTCAAGCACGGGTCGCTCACCGACCTGTTCACCGCGCTGAAGCCGCACAACATCGTGCCGCTGCTCGACGTCGCCAAGGACAACGTCGCGCTCACCGAGTACCTCGTGGGCCAGGTGCTCCAGAGTTCCGAACACCAGTTTGCGACCCTCAAGCAGTTCTTCCCCAAGGCCTTGAGGAAAGACTGGACCAAGGCGGTCGCCGACCAGCGGGTGCAGACGATCAAGCCGACCGGCGAAACCAACCCGCTAAAGCAAGGCCGCCTTGAGTTCGGCACCGAGCTGGTGGCCGCGCAAGACAACTCGATCTGTGCGCTGCTCGGCGCCTCGCCCGGCGCCTCGACGGCGGCGTTCATCGCGGTCGAGGTGCTGGAGAAGTGCTTCGCCGACCGGCTGACGCCGGACGGCTGGCTGCCCCGGCTGAAGGCCGTGATCCCGACCTACGGCATCGACCTCAAGCGGGACGCCGAGGCCTGCCGGCGCAGTCGGGCTGAGACCGCGCCGGTCCTACAAATCGAGAACGTCTGACACTTCCGCGAGGCAGTTCTCCCGGCCGCCTCGCCGCTCATCTGACGGACCATTGCACCCTCTCCGGGCTGCAGAACGTACGTCCATGCCCTGAAGTGAGGATCGATGGACATTTCTGCCCTGATGCTGTCACGCATCCAGTTCGCCTTCACGGTCTCGTTCCACATCATCTTCCCG
Organism: Methylobacterium sp. OAE515; assembly: GCF_041806315.1. Taxonomy (NCBI): domain Bacteria; kingdom Pseudomonadati; phylum Pseudomonadota; class Alphaproteobacteria; order Hyphomicrobiales; family Methylobacteriaceae; genus Methylobacterium; species Methylobacterium sp. OAE515. The sequence goes on along the minus strand of NZ_JBGMUV010000002.1, from coordinate 19,502 downwards.
GCCTTCACGGTCGGGCTGGCGGCCTGGCTCGCCTTTCTCCAGGCGCGGGCGATGATCTCGGGCGAGCCGGTCTACGATCGCCTGTTCGACTTCTGGCTCAAGACCTTCGCGGTCGCCTTCGGGCTCGGCGTCGTCTCCGGCATCGTCATGGCGTTCCAGTTCGGGACCAACTGGAGCGAGCTGTCCCGCCGCACCGGCTCGATCCAGGGGCCGCTCCTCGGCTACGAGAGCTTCACGGCCTTCGCGTTGGAGGCCTCGTTCTTCGGCGTGCTGATGTTCGGCCGCAGGCGGGTGCCGCGCTGGTTCTACCTGTTTGCCTGCTTGATGGTCTGCCTCGGCACTAGCCTGTCGTCGTTCTGGATCCTCGTGAACAACTCGTGGATGCAGTACCCGACCGGTTTCACCATGCGGTCCGACGGGGTGTTCGAGCCGACCGACTGGTGGGCGATCATCTTCAACGCGGTCGTCTGGGTCCGCTTTCCCCACATGGTCCTCGCCGCCTACGTCACCACCAGCTTCTGCGTGGCAGCGACCGGAGCGTGGTACCTGCTGCGTGGCAATGACCGGATCGAAGCCCGTGCCATGGTTCGGATGGGGCTCGGCTTGGCCTGCCTGCTCGTCCCGATCCAGCTCTTCTTCGGCCATCTGACGGGCGACTATGTCGTCCGGCACCAGCCCTCGAAGATTGCCGCCATCGAAGGTCATTGGGAGAGCCATGCCCCTGCGGGCGAGATCATCATCGCCTGGCCCGACGAGGCGCAGGAGAAGAACCACTTTGTCATCGCGCTGCCCGCCCCGATCGGCAGCCTGATCGACGACGGCACCCTCACCGGCAAAGTAATCGGCCTGAAGGACATCCCGAAGGCCGACCGGCCGCCGGTGCTGATCCCATTCTTTACGTTCCGGATCATGGTTGGCTGCGGGCTGCTGATGCTGGCGCTGGCCTGGGGCGGGATGGCCTACTACGCCACTGGCCGGCTCGAACGGGCGCGCTGGCTGCAATGGGGCATCTTCCTGTCGTTCCCGCTGGGCTTCGTCGCGACGCTGACCGGCTGGTTCACCGCCGAGGTCGGTCGCCAGCCCTGGACAGTCTACGGCCAGCTGCGCACCGCCGACGCGGCAACCCCGTTCCTGACCTCCCCGCAGGTCGCCACCTCGCTCGCCGTGTTCAGCGCGATCTACGCGCTGATCTTCGCGGCCGGCACCGTCTACATCTACCGTATGCTCAGGGCCGGCATCCTGCCGACGCCGGAGCACGCCGGCGCCGCCGCCAATCCCAAGCGGCCACTCGCCGTTCCGGGCGGCAGCCCCGGCACCCCCAGCGGCGCACCGGCGGAGTGAGCGACCATGATCGAGTTCTGGGCCGCCGCCCTCGCCCTCACCCTCATGCTCTACGTGCTGCTCGACGGATTCGACCTCGGTGTCGGCATGCTGTTCGGGATAGCCCCGGACGAGACGGCGCGCCGCCACATGATGCAGGCGATCGCCCCGGTCTGGGACGGCAACGAGACCTGGCTGGTCCTTGCCGCCACGATCCTGTTCGGCGCCTTCCCGACGGTCTATGCCCTGCTGCTCTCGGCCTTCTACTTGCCACTCCTTCTCATGCTCGCGGCGCTGATCCTACGCGGCGTCGCCTTCGAGTTCCGCTACAAGTCGCGGCGGCTGCGATGGATCTGGGATGCGGGATTCGTAGGCGGCTCATTCTGCGCCAGCTTCGTGCAGGGCGTGACGGTGGGGGCACTAGTGCAGGAACTGCCGGTGCGGGACGGGCAGTATGCCGGCGGACCGTTTACGTGGCTGTCGCCCTTTGCACTGCTCTGCGGTCTCGGCCTGTGCCTGGGCTACGCGCTGCTAGGCGCGGCGTGGCTGTGCAACAAGACCGAGGCTGACGTGCGCGACCTCGGCTTCCGGCTGCTGCCGCGATTCCTGCTCGGCGTACTGGTCTTCTTGGGTATCGCCTTCGCATACGCATTGGCGATGAACCTACGGGTGCTCCACCGCTGGATCGAACGACCGGAGATGCTGATCCTGCCGCTCCTGGGCGCTGCCGCCTGTGCGGGTCTCTTGTTCGCGGTGCGACGCCGGATCGACGCCCTACCCTTCCCGCTTGTGACGCTGATCTTCGCCGCCGCCTTCGCGACATTGGCCGCCTCGTTCCTGCCCTACATGGTGCCGTTCGCAATCACTGTGAACGAAGCGGCGGCGCCGGAGGCGAGCCTGTCTTTCATGTTCTGGGGTGCAGGCGTCGTGGTCCTGCCGATCACGCTGATTTACACACTGGTGGTCTACCGGGTGTTCAAGGGTAAGGTTGACGTCGCCGCACATCATGATTGAACTCGCTACCGAGTTCCCAGCCCTGCACTGGCCGGTAGGGGTGCGCCATGGCTAGTGATGCCGCACCGGAAGTCCGATCTACGGCCATCGATAGCTTCAGGCACCGCCTTTGGTGGTGGCCGCGGGAGGCCGCAGAGGCGGTGCGGATCTCCCTCACCGTCATTGCGGCGATCTGGCTCGCCATGTCGCTCGAACTGACGCTACCGCACTGGGCCGGCTGGACGGTTATCTCGGTCACGCTCGCCACCCGAGCGGCCTCCCTCCGCAAGAGTTTGTGGCGGGCTGGCAGCACGCTCGTGGGCGTCACCGTCGCGATGGTCCTGGTGGCCAATTTGGCGCAAGCGACCCTGGCCTTCAACCTCGCCCTCGCTCTGTGGATGGGCCTGCTCACCGCGGCCTCCAGCGTAGAGAGTGGCCAGCGTGCCTATGGCTTTGCGCTGATGGGCTTTACGGTACCGATCATTGCGCTGGCCGATGTGCAGCATCCAGAGGCTGTCTTCAACACCGGTGTCGATCGCTGCTCAACGATCCTGCTCGGGATCGGCTGTGCCTACGCGTCGAATGTGTTCGTGGCTCCGGGCGTCCCCGCGGTCAGCCGCGCCCTGGCGGCGCGGCTCGAGGCGGCCGCCGAAGCCTGCGACGCCTGGATGGCTGCCCTGCGGCGGGGCGAGCGGCCCGGCCCAATGCCGATTGGCGCCGTGATGACGCTGGGCGAGGATGTCACCGACACATTCACCGAGCAGCCCTCCCTCCGCTCCGGGGGCGGGAGCATCCGCAACGCCGCCCCCCGGCTGCGGCGCGTGCTCGCCGCCGGCCTGCTGCGGGCGCTTCTACCGGACCGGCCGGGATCGCGCTCGACCGACCTCATCGGCGCCGGCGGCGCGATCGCCGTTCGGCAGATCGGGCGCGTCCGGATCTCGGCGCGGCTCCTGCGGGCGGGGCGCCGCATGGGACGGCGGCGGGTGCCGTACCGCCCGCACCTGGTCCTCTGGAACGACCTGGACTGGGATGGCTGGCACGCCGTCGACAACGGTCTGCGCACTGCGGCCGCCGTCCTACTCGTGAACGGCTTCTGGTACGTTGCCGGTTGGTCGAACGGGGCCGGCGCCGCGACCTGGGCGAGCCTCCTCTGCGTCCTTTTGGCCGCCCACGCCGACCCGCGAGCGGAAGCCCGCGCTTTTTTGGTCGGTGCACTGCTCGCGGCCGTGGTCGGGCTCACCCTGCGCTACACCCTGCTGACTACCACCGGGAGCTTCGCGCTGCTGGCCGCGGTGCTGCTGCCGGTCGCGATGCTGGCGGTGGTCGGTCGCGCCGACAAGCGCGCGATCTACGGCATCGGTTTCGGCTTCTTCGTCTTCGGCGTGCTCGATCCCAAAAACCCGATGACCTACGACCTCGCAGACTCGCTCAACACCGTGTTGGCCGAGCTGCTCGGGATGGGGGCGGCGACGATCGCGTTCGCCGCCCTGCCGCCGCCTGTGAGCGCCGCGATCCTGCAGCTGCGGGCTCGCCGCCGGCTGGTCCGATCGGTGCGCGGCGCCGCCTTCGACCCGGCGATCCTGCTGCCGCCGCTCGACCGCTATCTCAGCCGCGGCTTCGGCCGGCTCGCCATCATCGGCGCGGACGACGCGGCAGCCCGGAGCGGCGAGCGCCTGCTCGTCATCGGGCTCCTGCTGCTGGCCTTGCGAGAGACGGATGATTGTGAGGGCCGCCGCGCCGGCCGGGCGGTCTGGGCGCGGCTCGCCGCGTCCTGCCCGGCGGGGCCGATGACGGCACCGGATCCGTTGCGCGATCTCGCCGATCGGGCGACCCTGTCGCTCCAGGCGGAGCGCATCAGGGCGTTGGCCAGCCTCGTGTCGGATCTCGACCGTGCGGGCTGGCCAACCCTCGATCCGGGAGTGCGGGCGTGATCGGATTGCGGGCGGTCGACGTTCTGGGGCTCTTCGTCGAGCCGGGTGTGATCTGCCTGCTGACCGCCTTGGCGATCACCTGGGGCCTACGCTGGATCCTGGACTGGATCGGCATCAACCATCTTGTCTGGAACCGCGCCCTGTTCGACTTCAGCCTCCTGACCGCCGTGACGGCCCTGCTGATCCTATCGCTGCGCGTCCAGGGTCCGTGACATGGCCGCGAAGCCGCGATCATCCCTGCGCGACTGGCAGCCGCCGCCCGCCTACAACGTCGCCGCCACCCTGCTGGCCCTCGCGGCTGCTACGGGCCTCGCCTATCTCGCCTTCCTCTACTACGCCTACACGCCCTGGACCCGGGACGGGCGCGTGCGCGTCTACACCGTGCAAGTGGCGCCCGAGGTCTCCGGAACGGTGGTGGCGGTCCGCGTCCACGACAACCAGTTCGTCCGCAAGGGCGACGTTCTGTTCGAGATCGACCCTGGCACGTTCAGGAACGCCGTGACCCAGGCTGAGGGCGCTCTCGCCAGCGCTCGGGCGCAAGCCGGGTACCTCGCAGGGATCGCGCGCCGCACGGCTGATCTCGACGATCTCGCCACCACCCCGCAGCAGAAGCAGACGACCAGCGGACAAGCGGAAGCCGCCCAGGCCAACGTGGTCCAAGCGGAAGGCGCGCTGGCGCAGGCGCGGCTCAACCTGGAGCGCACGACCCTGCGGGCCACCGTGAACGGCTGGATTACTAACCTGCTCTTACGGGAGGGCGGGTTCGCCGCCACGGGACAGCCGGCTCTGACCCTGGTCGACGGTGACAGCTTCTGGATCGAGGGCTATTTCGAGGAAACACAGCTACCACGCATTGCCGAGGGTGATGCCGCGCGGGTTTCGCTGATGGCGTGGCCCAATCTGGCCATTTGGGGTCATGTGACGGGTTTCGGCCGCGGTATCAGCGTCGCGGACGCCGCGCCAGGGGTTCAGGGGTTGCCGTCGGTCAATCCGATTTTCACCTGGGTCCGGCTAGCGCAACGGGTGCCGATCCGGATCGACCTCGATAATGTACCCTGCCCTATTGTGTTGATGGCCGGCATGACGGCAAACATCGCGATCCTATCTAGGGGGCCCTTGAAAATAACTCCGATGATGACGGAACGCCTATTAGGTGAATCTGCCAGCAACAGCTGCCTACCACACCAGGATCAACAGAACTGGGATAATTTTCGCGGGTAAATACTTTATACTAACTACTTATTAAGTCCTAATCAAATACGGTTTTCTTATATGCCCTGAAATATCCCATCTTCTCAGAACGGAACGAGCCATGCTATAATCACTACTGATCCATAGACGGACCTAGCTTACCTAACGTCTCAAAGACGGATCGTATGACTTCACGCATCGCAGGAACCACCTCGTCATCCGTATTTCTGGGTTGACGCTCCAACATAAACAGATCAAGCGAAGGCAAGGTAGGCAATCCTGAAGCTTCGTCTAAAATAATTGCACCTTTCGGCACGATTAGTCGCGACGTTATTGATACCCCGATTCCTGCAAGCACAGCAGCCTCCCGAGCGCTGAGGCTCGCGCTCTCAAACACTATACGCCAGGGGCGCCCCTGAGCACGCAGAGTTTCCAGGGCAACCTCGCGAAACGGCGCAGGCTGAGGAGCTAGGATAAGGGGCAGGGGTACGGCGCTGGCTAGTACATTTTCGCGGCCGATCCACACCACCTCAAACTGACGCAACAAACTCCCACGGGTGGACCTGATCGCGTTTGCTATAACAAAATCATATTGCCCTCCATCAAAGTCGGAAACCAAGCGTTCGGTCAAATTGGCGCTAATTACAACCTGCGCATTCGCGAATTCCTTTACGAACAGCGCCAAAATATGCGCCAAACGTATCCTAATGAATTCTTCCACTAGCCCAAGATGAAGTGTGCTGTGTGTTTGTAGCTGAGAAAAATGGCGCCTCGCTTCAACATCGATATGCCTAATACCGTGCGCAAAAATCAAAAAGGCTTCCCCCTCGGGAGTCAGAGTGAATCGCCGCGCGGCTCGATTGAAAAGTTTGTGTCCAAGCTCTTGCTCCAGCTTACCAAGCTGCTGACTGATTGCTGGTTGACTGACGCCAAGCTCATAAGCCGCGTTCGAAACGCTGCCGGATCGCGCCAACGTTCGCACCATGTTGATGCGCTCGGAGGTGAACAGATCGGAACCGGTCAGGGGGCTACTCCGCTGGTGAGGTCGGATTTCCATACATCGGAATCTACACGCGCGGAAGCCTGATATATAAGCACGGACTTATGGCTTTATGCGTGCCCCATTATAAAATAAGACTGAACAAAATTGCTCGAAGATGCTTGATTGCCAGATGTCGACGGAGTAAATCTATTTACAGACAAAAGCATTTCCGCAAGAAAATGCGGGCCTGCCACGCATCTCCTAGGACTATTCTGCACTATGCGATGCTTACAGGCCAATACCCTCTTAATCTGAAGAGACAACGTCGACATGCTTCCTTCTGCTGCGAAAATTCTGATGAGGAGTCCCATGAAGTCCTTTGATCAGAACCACGCCAGTTTCACTGTTGGGGATAAAAAATCGAGGTTCAAACTCTTGAAGCGCAGTCTCGCTGAGCACATGAATTCGGCGGTTGTTCGAGCGAGCGTGCTGCCAAAGATGACGACCTCATAACGAAAGCTAGCGAACAGTAGTCCTTCGCGCTGGAGCGCTCCACCAGCCCGGAGCTTGTTCGGACAGCACAAATCGTCTCCTTCCCATCCTTTTTGTCATTGTACGCGCATTATCAGTTACGGACCCTGCATGGCACCCCGATCCATCGCAATCTTGGTGCTTCCAGGCGCCCAACTTCTCGATGTGGCCGGTCCGCTCGACGTCTTTGCGGAAGCGAATATTCAGAGCGGCCGAGACGTCTATAATCTGGCGGTCGTCGGGACCGAGCCCGGTCATATAATGACCTCGTCTGGGCGAAGTCTCGTTTCGGATTTCGTTGCACCAGAAACTGCGCCGACGCACTTTGACACTCTTTTGGTGGCCGGCGCGCCTCGGGTTCTCGAAGCGAAGGTAGGAGCCGACCTGTTGGAGTGGCTGGGACGAACTGTAGCGCACTGCAGGCGCTACGGCTCAGTCTGCAGCGGAGCCTTTCTCCTCGGGCAAGTCGGCCTGCTCGACGGCTATCGGGTGACGACACACTGGGCCATGGCGAAGGCACTAGCCGAACGGTTTCACAAGACCTTCGTTGAGCCCGATGCGATCTGTCTGTTCGACGGGCCCCTGCGCACCGCGGCAGGGGCCACAGCTGGGCTCGACCTTGCTCTTGCACTGGTCGGCGAGGATCTAGGCTTGGACATCGCTCAGCGGGTCGCAGCGCAATTGGTCATGTTTTTCAAGCGCGGTGGTAGCCAAATACAGCTGAGCCGCCGAGGGACAAGTGCTCCGGTCGGCCGTTCGGCTCTGCAGGAGGTGCAGCGCTGGGTCGCCAGTCATCCGGCCGAGGATCACGGCGTCAGACACCTCGCCGAGCGGGCGGGGATGAGCCCGCGTCATTTCGCGCGGCTGTTCCGAGCTGAAATGGATCTGACACCGGCCGTCTATGTCGAGACTATCCGGATCGAAGCCGTTCGCCGCCTTCTTGAGACAGATTCCGTCGCGCTGAAGCAGATTGCAGGTGCCTGCGGGTTTCGCGACGCCGACACGCTCCGACGCGCATTCATGCGGCGGGTCGGCACGACACCAGCGGAATACCGTCGCCGGCACGCACGCTCCTGACAGTGGGCTGGTTGTCGAAACTGCTATAGAGACTACTGATCAGCCGGGCCTCATCCAACGGCAGACATTCGACGAGAGCCGCCTAGAGCACCGTCCGAGCGTGATGAAACGCCTGGCGAGGTGAAGGGTTGGTCGGCGAAGGAGAGCGCCGATGTCCTCAGCCCTGTCCGTCGATCTGCGTCAGCGCGTGGTCGGTGCCATCGCGGCCGGCGCCTCCCGGCACAAAGCTGCCGAACGCTTTGGGGTCAGCCTGGCGAGCGCCAGTCGGTGGTGTGAGCGCTTCACCCGTGAGGGCCACGTCGCGCCCAAGCCGATGGGCGGCGATCAGCGCTCGCACCAGATCGAGGCCCAGGCGGACCTGATCGTCTCCCTCTACGAGGCGCAGCCCGGCATCTACCTGCACGAACTCCATGCGGCTCTGGCCGAGCACGGCATCTGCGTGGCTCAGAGTAGCCTCTCGCGCTTCTTCAAGCGCCACGGCATCTCGCGAAAAAAACGACAGGCCACGCGGCCGAGCAGGACCGGGAGGACGTGAGAGCTGCGCGCGAGGCGTGGTTCGAGGGCCAACTCGACCTCGACCCGGATCGCCTCGTGTTCATCGACGAGACCGCAGTCAACACCGCCATGGCCCGGCGCTACGGGCGCGCTCCACGGGGCGAACGCTGCCGGATGAGCGTGCCGCAGGGCCATTGGAAAACAACCACCGTCACGGCGGGTCTGCGCACCAGCGGCATCACCGCACCCTGGCTGCTGGACGGTGCCATGAACGGACAGGCCTTCCGCACCTACGTGGCCGACGTGCTCGCTCCAACGCTCCAGCCCGGCGACACGGTCGTCATGGACAACCTGCCGGCTCACAAGGTCAGCGGCGTCCGCGAGCGGATCGAGGCGGTGGGAGCCCGGCTGCTCTACCTCCCGGCCTACTCGCCCGACTTCAACCCGATCGGGATGGCCGCCGCTCTCACACTTTCTTGACGTAGCTGTATTGCGCGACGGACCGCCTCCGTCGTGCGGGCGCTGCCGTGGAGAACTTGGCCCATAGCGCATCCCTCGCAGAATGATGGTCAACAGTACCACCACACCGCGGGATCAAACACCTAGCAGTTCGAGTTTACCTCGCTAGTTGTTTGGTAGTGGAACGTCGTTGGGACCGGGTGCGTTAGGCAATCGAGGAGCATGCTTGGCGCTTTCTTGGCGCTTTGACGGCTGCCGCGGCTCCCGCCGGAGGGCCCGCTGATGCCTGCCATCCACCCCCAAGCTCGTACCACCCCTGGGGACCGTCAGGAATTTCGTGTGGGGGCGGCCATAGTGGACCCGAAGGAGGTTCCCGATGGCACGACGAAAAGCACCCCGTATCCCAGGCGCGATCCTGGACCAGCTCCTGGCCGGGGCCGATCCGAAGACGGCCTTCGAGGCCGATGGCCTGCTGGACGAGTTGAAGAAGGCCCTGGCCGAGCGGGCGCTCAACGCCGAGATGGACCACCGCTGGAGGGCGAGGACGCCGGCAACACGCGCAACGGCTATGGCCGCAAGACGGTCACCACCGAGACAGGCCGGATCGAGTTGGCGATCCCGCGCGACCGGCAGGCGACGTTCGATCCGCAGCTGATCGCCCGGTATCAGCGCCGCTTTCCCGGCTTCGACGATAAGATCGTGTCGCTGTACGCCCGCGGCATGAGCACCCGGGAGATCGTCGCGCACCTGCGCGAGCTCTACGGCATCGAGGTCTCCCCCGACCTGATCAGCGCGGTGACCGACGCAGTCCTGGAGGAGGTCGCCGCCTGGCAGGCCCGGCCGCTGGAGCCGGTCTATCCGATCGTGTTTTTCGACGCCCTGCGGATCAAGGTGCGCGACGAGGGCGTGGTCCGCAACAAGGCCGTCCACATCGCGCTGGGCGTGCGCGCCGACGGCTCCAAGGAGATCCTCGGGCTCTGGCTGGAGCAGAACGAGGGGGCCAAGTTCTGGTTGCGGGTCATTGAACGAGCTGAGGCACCGCGGCGTCGAGGACGTGCTGCTGGCCGTGGTCGACGGCCTGAAGGGCTTCCCCGACGCGATCCGGGCGGTGTTCCCCGAGGCGCTGGTCCAGACCTGCATCGTCCACCTCCTGCGCCACAGCCTCGACTTCGTCTCCTACAAGGACCGCAAGCTCGTGGCGGGAGCGCTGAAGGACATCTACCGCGCGCTCGATGCCGCGGCTGGCGAGGCGGCGCTAGCAGCCTTAGAGGCGGGTGAATGGGGTCGGCGCTACCCGGCCATCGCCCAGAGCTGGCGACGGGCCTGGGGCGAGGTGATCCCGTTCTACGGCTTCCCCGGCGAGGTTCGCCGGATCCTGTACACGACGAACGCCATAGAGGCCCTGAACGCCACGCTGCGCCGGGCCGTGCACGCCCGCGGTCACTTCCCGACCGACGAGGCCGCGCTGAAGCTGCTCTACCTGGTCTTGAACCGCTCCGAGAAGGCGTGGAAGATGGGCCCGCGTGAGTGGGTCATGGCCAAGGCGCAGTTCGCCGTCATCTTCGGCGAGCGCTCACTGCCGTTCGAGCCGAGATCGCCGGCTCGCATGAGAGCTCCGGCGTGCTGGCCAAGCGCTGCGGCGTCTCCACCGAGACCATCCGCAAGTGGCGCAAGCGCGGTCCAGGCGACTGCCAGGACCGCTCCGCTCGACCTCATAAGCTGCCGTGGAAAGCCAGCGATGAGGAGCGTGCCATCGTGTGCGCGCTCCGCCGCAGCACAGGCTTTCCCCTCGACGATCTCACCTTCATCCTCACGCACTTCCTGCCGCATCTGAACCGGGATACGGTCTACCGCATCCTCAAGGCCGAGGGCCTCAACCGGCTGCTGCCCGCTCGGCGCACGCGCAAACCGCACGGCAGCTTCAGGGACGACGAAGTCGGCTTCATCCACGTCGATGTGAAGCACTTGCCCAAGCCGGAGGATCGCGACCGCGTCCTGCGCAAGCGCTACCTGTACGTCGCCATCGACCGCGCCTCAATGTCGCCTACAACAGCCGCCGTCAGCGCGTTCTGAAAGGCCGCTCACCCGACAGGATCCTGCGCGAGCGGCTGAGGCGAAGCCTGAGCTCGCCAAGCCCGTCACCAAACCGCCGGACCCGGATGCACTCCCGAAAGCCCTCAAAGTAGTCGCACGCGCCAAGCGGGTCTCGCATCCAGACAAACGATCATTGATGCGACCTTACTGAGGCTTCGCTGCGCATGGAGTCAAGATACAACAAGAGAGCATCCAACTGATTCGGCAACAATGATTTCTCGTCAAATGCAGGCATTTGTATACTAATCGACCGCCCTCCCCCGCGCGGATTTCGTATGATCGAACGCAGCTCTCCAGAGCCGAGGGTAGATTTGCCGGGCAACAAACCCAAGTCGAGTCCCAAGTGGCTTACTCCAGCTCTTTTCATCTGATGACAAGGAAAGCAGTAATCCTCGAAAACTTTCTCGCCATATCTTAGAGGGCTGTCATTTGGCAGATGGTTTGACGGCAATAACTGCGGCCACCGACGGATTGCTTCATCTACAAGAGTGATGCTGACCACTTGGTAAGGGGCTTGTTCGTGGCTGACACCTGAAACCTCGGGGTGCATCCAAACAATATAGAATGGACCAGCGGAAACGGTCTGATGAGGCAGTGGAGGCCAAAGATTCTTGGGCTCCTCAACTGCTATATAAGCTGTAGATCCGCCATCAAGACTGTCTTCCACTAAAGATAGTGGTATTTCACCGATGAACCCATCACGAGCCCTTACTTCTAGCACCGAATGATTCGAACTTGTTCGTAAATCTAACAAAGATAGGAGAGGCACTGCACGGTACTTGATCTCACCGTGATAGACATCTCCTTCGATTTTTATATCTGTAACATCACTCCTCGCAAGCAAATCATTTATCGTAAAGTTTTTCGTCGATTGAAGAGACACTATTGAGAGAGGCTGCTCTTTGGAATTCCCGACGTCATTTGCAGCGGACGCACTTATAAACATGCACAATGCAAAGCAGAATATGGGACATGTAAACTCTGGACGCATGCAAATATCCTCTTATGTCAAAACTCGAATTTGCCAGACGTAGGATGGACCACATTATATCTATTGGTTTATGCTACATCACGCTTCCTGTTCCAAAGATTATGAGCACCTATCGCCTTCCTTGCATTGTTTCAAGCATTTTAGATGGATTATTCGGTCATTTCGGATTACATCTGTAATGAAGTCATGTCGTCCAAAAATATTTGGATCGCATATGTAGATAATGCTAAAATTCTGTAGCAATTTTCGAATCAATGGGCCGCGATAGTCTTACGTGCATTGCTGATCAAGAAATTCAACTGTTATGTGCACCTAGTCTGGCGAACAGCTCGCACCACCGGCAAAGCTTGAGCTTGTTCTGCGGGCCCGCGTGCACCTTCCATTTCGCTCAGAATACAAGCGACAAGCACCGTGGCTACAGTGAGTAGGCAGCTTAGCCGGGAGTGGACTCGCAGGGTGGATGAGCACGCTGGAGTTGGGAGCTTTGCGCAACGGTGCAGCCCGTGACCGGCCGTTTGGCGAGTGAGAGCGGTCTACCCTGCGTCGAACACATCGAGATGATCACCTCATTCTAGTAACAACGGCAATGAGCCACACAGGAATAGAGTGCAGTTAGTCGACGAGAGAACCTTTTCAGGCGCCCCGCTCTCTGTATCGAACGGGGCGAACTTCGTAGAATTAAAATCTCATGAATTCCAGAGATGTTCAGACATTCCAGCAGCACCGAGCTGAAATTCGAAAATCATCAATGAATTAGTAGTAGATAATATCTATTGAAAATCGGCGTCAGTATCGTGATACTTGATATATTCTACATGTGATGGCGCAGAATGGACTGGAAACTGATAGATTATTATTGTTACAGCGGCTAAGAGGAGAGCGAAAGCAATGTATATCATGGATTCTGAAAGCTTTTCGATCATAGAATAGATCCATCCTTGGTAGAAGCATGCTCCAGATGTACGTCTTGTGCGACGCGACGACGATTTTTCAGCAACCGCCACTATGGAATATTTTTTTGGATATCATTCAGAACGGCAGGACTCGAATCGAGATATAAGCCCCGCCTTACAAATCGATGTCATTCGCGCTTCAGTTGAAATGATTGGCGCTTTAAATGCCGGCTCCCAGCGGCCAAAATGGCTGGTTCCGGCGTTTGTTGGTCGTGGAGAGATGATTTCGCAGCAAATCCGGAAATGTCCTAGGTAAATACAAGTCTAAAGTTTTTATTGATCAGAATATTCCTTCTGTATCTGTCACAGATCTGTAATCGAACGCGCAAGTCTCCGGACGATGCTCAACGATCGTATCAGGATTATCGCTCATCACCCAGCGCTGGCTCTCATGATCGAGCTTGGTGACGCCGGAATTGGACTGGCGCGTTGCTCTTTTCGATCTGTCGCGGGCGGCCTGGACGAGGTGCGGGAAATTCTCTCAAGCCGCTGCAGCCGCAGCACCAGTTCGATCAACTCCTCGCTGCTCAGCCGTTCCAGTTCGCGGCACCTCATGTCATAGGGACCAGCAACACCGACTCTCTGCAAGGATGTGGTAATTCATCTAGAGCGTGTTATGGACCCTCCAGCGAGGATCACTTACGCCAGCTGACGCGCATCTAATACAGATGCCCTGCCTAGTCTCTGAATGGCTTGGCGCCCAGGACCGGATGCTTCGTTCATGAAGAAAACCGTCGTGCGGATGAAACTAGCTGGCTCTAGGCGTCAATTGGATCAACGGCTTACCAGAGCACAGGTTCATAACACGCTCTAAGTTACAATTATATTCGTACTAAAATGATCAACTGTTATATGTTATTTATTGTCGATTTTTGCAAACACGATTATAAGTTATTGTCATACAAGTATATAATAATAAGTCTCACGAATTAGGTATATTTATACAGCTGCCGGCAGATTTTGCTTCTAAATATTTACCGATAAGAGGCGACACGTGTAATCTCTAGACCCATATGCATCAAGAACGTCCGTGCCGCCGCCGGTACTCGGCCGGACTCGTGCCGACCCGCCGGGTGAAGGCGCGCCGGAGCGTGTCGGCATCCCGGAACCCGCAGGCGCCCGCGACCTGCTTCAGGGCGATGTCTCGGGTCTCGAGGAGGCGGCGCACCGCCTCGATCCGCACGGTCTCGACGTAGGCGGCCGGGGTCAGGCCCGTCTCGGTGCGGAACACGCGCGCGAAATGGCGCGGGCTCATCCCGGTCCTGGCGGCGAGCCGCTCGACGCCGTGGTCCTCCGCCGGGTGGGCGGCGACCCAGCGCTGTACCTCCTGAAGGGCGGAGCGGCCGCTGGGCGCGCTGACGCCGCGGCGGCTGAACTGCATCTGGCCGCCGCCGCGCTTGAAGAACATGACGAGCTGAGCCGCCACCCGGCGGGCGATCTCGACACCCAGATCCTCCTCCACGAGCGCCAGGGCGAGGTCGAGCCCCGCCGTGACGCCGGCCGCGGTCCGGAGTGGCCCGTCGAACAGGCAGATCGCGTCGGGCTCGATCCGCGCGCCGGGGTAGCGCGCGGCCAGCATCTCCGCCACGGCCCAGTGTGTCGTCACCCGCCGGCCGTCGAGGAGACCGGCCTGCCCGAGCAGGAAGGCGCCGCTGCAGACCGAGCCGTAGCGCCGGCTCCGTGCCGCCGCGTCGGCGAGCCAGGCGAGGAGATCGGCCGCGATTGCGGCCTCGTGGATCCGGGGCGCTCCGGCGACGAGGAGCGTGTCGAAGGCTGCGCCGGCTTCGGCGGGGGCCACGAGGTCGGCGATCAGGCGCCGGCCCGACGAGGTCGTGATCGGGCCCGGCTCCGTCCCGATGAGCGACAGGCTGTAGGCGTCACGGCCGCTCTGCGCATTCGCCTCGGCGAAGACGTCGAGCGGACCGGCCACGTCGAGGAGCTGGACGTCGGGCACGGCGAGGAGGGCGATCGATCGGGGCGCCATGCGGGCTCCGTGGCCGGGGATGCAGGCAGTTTGGCAGAAATCATCGTGACACGGTGATTGATGTCATGTCCGAAGCTTCGTAGCGCATGAGGACCGCCAGCGCAAAGGAATCCCTCCATGAGCATCCGTTCCGAGGCCGTCATCCCCGACAGCACCCTCGCTCGGGCGATCACCGAATTCGTCCGCGACAGCGAGACCGAGCTGCTCTTCAACCATTCGAGCCGCGTCTATCAGTTCGGCGCGCTCGCCGGCGCGCATCGCGGCCTGACCTTCGACCGCGAGCTGCTCTACGCGGGCGCCATGTTCCACGATCTCGGTCTGATGCCCGAGCACAGCAGCGCCGAGGAACGCTTCGAGGTCGATGGGGCCAACGCCGCGCGCGACTTCCTGAAGGCGCACGGCGTGCCCGAGGCGGAGGTCTACACCGTCTGGACGGCCATCGCGCTCCACACCACGCCCGGCATTCCGGTTCACATGCATCCGGTGGTCGCCCTGGTCACGGCGGGCGTCGAGATGGATGTGCTGGGGCTGACCTACAGCCAGTATTCCGATGCCGAGCGGGAGGCGGTCGTCTCCGCCTTTCCCCGCACGGCGGATTTCAAGGAGGACATCATCCAAGCCTTCTACGACGGCATCCGGCACAAGCCGGACACCACCTTCGGCAACGTGAAGGCCGATGTCATCGCCGACAAGGAGCCGGGCTTCCGCAAGGGGAATTTCTGCAGCGTGATCCGCGCCTCCCGCTGGCCCGGCGGCGCGCATGCGGCGGGCTGCGGCTGCGGCCAGCACGGCTGATCCAAATACTCCTTTACAGTTCTAGAGAGCTCACGTTCGTCTGCGTGGATTCTTGCATTATCCAACAGGGCGGCTCCACCAAATCAGGCGCCGAAACTTAAGAGATACGACTCTCTGATAAAGATGGTCACCGCTTATGAAAAACGATGATCAAACGTTCTGCAGCCACAATCGTGGAATGGAGCGATCTACTTTGATTGTTATGTGTTCTTAAGTTACGCATCCCTGCATCGCAGCAACGAAGTACTTTGAAATTTTGTCGGCCGGGAGATCCCGGCCGGCCCTATGACCCTAAGGCGTGCAATATTTTTGCTGATCGTTACTGCTGCCTGATGAATGAAAAATAAAGACGACAAGAATCAACATCATTCCGTGTGGACGTGTGAGTACCTTCGACTTATCGATCACTCGTTTCCAGGGCCCGCCAAGCTTGTGTAAGGTTTTGGCGCCGATATCGCACGCCCAAAGACCGGACGGCGCGTTACCATGAGGCTGACCGCGCAGGCCGCCGTGCTCGGGGTGCTTCTGGCCGGGCTGCTCACGTGGCTGATGGTCAACGGCAAGGGCGAGATGGACGCCGCCTACGTGCAGACCCAGCGCACGATCGACGCCCTCGCGCTCGCCGAATCCCGGATGCAGCACGACGTGCTCCGGGCACGGACCGGGCTCCTGCGCAACTACGATCCGATCGTCACCCATCTCCGGGAGATGCAGGCGGCGCTCGCCGCGATACGGGCGTCGAGCGGGCCGGACGATCGCGAGGTGCGCGCCCTCGCCGAGGCGATGAACCGCGAGGCGCAGATGGTCGAGCGCTTCAAGACCGGCAACGCCCTCGTGCAGAACTCGATCGCCTATTTCGATTCCCTCAGCGACCGCCTGTCCGAGCCGGACATCGATCCCTGGCTCGCCCGGGCGGTCGCCGCCCTGCAGATCCGGGTCTCGGAACTCGCCCGGGAGTCCAGCCCGAGGCGCCTCGACGACATCCGCGCCCGGCTCGACGCCCTGGCGGCGGTCAGCCATCCGGCGGGTCGGGGAGCGGACATCGCCGCCATCGTCCTGCACGGGCGCCAGCTCCTCGAGCTGCTGCCGCAGGTCGACACCGTCACCCGCTCCCTGCCGGCCTCGTCGAGCGAGCCGGCGCGTCAGGCTCTCCTGGAGGCCCGCCGCGCTTTGAGAGACCAGCGGCAGGTCCGCGCGGATGGCTACCAGCTTGCACTTTACGCGGCAGCTCTAGCGCTATTAGTTCTAGTTGTCCGCGTGGGCCTGCTTATGCGGGTGGGAACCCTCAACCTGCACCGTACGATCGCCTTCCAAACTGTCGTGGCTCAGGCAGCCAATCGCTTCCTCGCCAGCCAGCCAGATGCGATTTTCTCCTGTATCGGCGAAGTATTGGCGACGGTTGGCAGTGCCATGAGTACGGACCATAGCTACATTCTCATGCTTGATGACAGTGGGACAACATACCTGTGGAACCGTTCAGGTCTAGACTCACCTCCTGGTTGGCCTCAAGCACATCAAGCTCTGATCCCGTCCATCAGCGCAGAGCTTAACGATCTCATTTTCGTTAAGCCGAACGAACATATCGGTTCTCAAAATCTCTCAATCGCCTTGTCTGAACGAGGCGTTAGATCGTGGGCGTGTGTACGCCTACGTCGAGGGGAACAGATCATTGCATTGCTTTGTTTCGAGCGCAGCACCAGCGAATTACCACTTTGGCTAAGTCATTCACGGAGGCTCCTGCAGGTCGTTGCGGACAGTTTTGGAGCAGCACTAGAGCGTCAGCACGTTTTCGCTGAGCGACGCAACATCGAGGCGGCCCTGCGGCGCGCACAACGCCTCGAAGCGATCGGAACTTTCGCCAGCGGCGTGGCACACAACATTAACAACGTGCTAAATGTTATGCTTGGCCATGCCGAGATCGCAGCCGACGCCCTACCGGCCGATTTGCGGCGGGTAGCCTTGCATATCGAACTGTTGGCCCAGGCCGGCGGCCGGGCGCGGGAAATTGCAGGGCAGATCCTCGATTACGGGCGGCGCAGCAGCACAACGCATCATATGAGCGCCGTCGACGCGATTGTTGCTGAGACAGTTGCTCAATTCCACGCCTCGACGACCTTACCAACAGCTATCCGCCTGAACGGGAACGCAGGGGGTGTAACCGTCGGAGGTGAGCCTGCGCAACTGCAGCAGGTAGTCCATAACCTGATCCGAAACGCCGTTCAGGCATCCAGCCCGGGTAGAGCGATCGAAGTGCAGCTCGAAAGCGTCCGATCGACCGAGCACCGGACCATGACCCACGGCACGTTGAGGCCCGGTGCGTATGTCAAAATCCGTGTGGCCGATGCCGGCTGCGGCATGGACGAGGCCACGCTCACGCGGATCTTCGAGCCATTTTTCACAACACGTCCGGCTGGGACCGGACTTGGGCTCGCCACGGCTTACGAGTTCGTCCAAGAACAGGCTGGCGCTTTCGACGTGCACAGCGAATTAGGCGTGGGTAGCGTCTTTGAAGTATGGTTGCCTGTGCGCTGGCAATCAACTCCCGACATCACGTTCAGCGGCGGTACCGTGATGCTCATCGGACGTTTGCACTCTTCGGTAGAGGAGGATGAAGAGACCCTCGCCGCCTTGGGCTATGAGCCAGTAGGGTACGAAGACCCAGCTGCGGCTCTAGCAGCCCTGCGGTCCGAGCCGACGCGCTTCGATCTGCTGATCGTAGAGAGTCACTTGCAAAATTGCTCCGGCCTTGAGTTTGCTCGAGTAGCGAGTGCACTCTCGCGCCGACCCATCATTCTCTCAGTGACAGCGTCTGACGCCATGAGGTCGGAGGAGCTAACAACAATTCCAATTGCTGACATAATGCCTCGACCATGGCAATTAAACGCGCTTTCCTGCTTAATACAGAGAAATATTGCCAAGCCTTCGCCGGACATTAATTCAATTCCTTCTCGTTGATGCTCGCTCATTGGCAGCAACGTCGTTTGCATTCAGCTGAATGGTACAACGCCGCTAATCTCCCCAGATCGCGATTCCTATTAAACGATATCCCCTCGAAGACGGGCAAGACGCGCTCATCACGATCAACCGAGCAGTCGCCACGCGGGAGGGTCGCATCCTTTCCGTTCAACCATCTATCGGAGGAGCGCACCGTCCCTACCAGCACGGCAGCAAGTGGCACTGCCAACCTCATGTCGATCAACTGACGACGGCGTCATCCGAGGTACCGATCGAGAGGAATTGGACTTGGAGAACGCGAGATCTCTGCGAGGTGCCGTAGCCAGACTGGTGGTCCTGATCAGAGGCAGAAAGATGAGCTTGGCCCTTCTTGAGGGCTGCATGGATGAGGAACTCGGGCTGCTCGCAATGCGCGTCATCGATCAGTAACCGTCGGAGGAGCTGGTGTAGAGCGCGGAAGAACAGGATCTCACCATATTGCCCAGCTGCGAACGCTTGGACCGACTGGCGGAGGCTCATCACCGGTCCCGGAAGATGCTAGAAGCCTCCGGCTTCGGCTTCAGGGCAGACGCCCCGAGGATCACGGATCGGCAATGAGGATGGAGCAGCAAGCCAAGCAGATAGGTCCAACGGCCCGTGAAGGTCGGCGTGATCGCGTTTGCGGCAAGCCCGTCCATAGGACGCACAATTCGGAATTAATTGCAGGATGAAATTGCAAAAATCGGATGTTGAAGTTGCCAGCACATTGGCG
>NZ_JBGMUV010000001.1:4075000-6215626 GCF_041806315.1 Methylobacterium sp. OAE515 | reverse complement strand
ACATGACGCAAACAGGCCGCTCCTTACCGGGGCGGCCTGTTTGCGTTTGCGCGTTCGGCTGCGCGCCGCGCGCCTTACCGCGAAGTCATGCGGCTGCGAGCCTCCTGTAATCGGCAGTGGGTGATCGTCCCTATGCCAACGATCCGAGCGCCGGGTCGCGTGGAAGAAGCCGCCGGCGGACCTTGCGCCCTCCGAGGATCCTGAGGCGTCGCTTCGGAACGGGCCGGGAGCCCCGCCCCGCGGCCCCGGCCCGTTCAGGCGGCGACAGGGGAGGGGAGTGGCTTGACCATGTTGACCGAGGCACGTTCCCCCGACTCGCGCGCCGCGCTATGGACCGGTTCCATGCGACTGCTCATCATCGAGGACGACCGGGAGGCGGCCGCCTATCTGGTGAAGGCGTTCCGCGAGACCGGGCACGTCGCCGACAGCGCGCATGACGGTCTCGACGGATACGCGCTGGCGCGCGAAGGCGACTATGACGTGCTCATCGTCGACCGGATGCTGCCGAAACTCGACGGTCTCTCGCTGATCCGCTCGCTCCGCGAGCAGAAGGTGGCGACGCCCGCCCTGATCCTGTCGGCGCTGGGGCAGGTCGACGACCGAGTGAAGGGCCTGCGCGCCGGCGGCGACGATTACCTGCCGAAACCCTATGCGTTCTCCGAGCTGCTCGCCCGGACCGAGGCCCTGGCCCGGCGGCAGGTCGGCTCGGGCGCCGCTGAAGAGACGCGCTACCGGATCGGCGATCTGGAACTCGACCGGCTGTCGCATCGCGTGACTCGCGCGGGCCGCGAGATCCCGTTGCAGCCCCGGGAATTCAGGCTTCTCGAATATCTAATGCGGCATGCCGGCCAGGTGGTGACGCGCACGATGCTGCTCGAACACGTCTGGGACTACCACTTCGACCCGCAGACCAACGTGATCGACGTCCACGTTTCGCGCCTGCGCGGCAAGCTCGACAAGGGTTTCCCGTCGCCGATCATCCACACGGTGCGGGGGGCCGGCTACGTGCTGCGCGTCGACGATGGCGGCCCCGGGTGACCGGGTACCCGGCCGGCGAGCCCCTCGCGCCCGAGACCAGCGGCGCGCGCTTCCAGAAGCTGTTCCGCACGACCGCGTTCAAGCTGTCGCTCGCCTACCTCGCGATCTTCGCGCTCTGCGCCTTCCTGGCGCTCGGCTACGTCGCGTGGAATGCCCGGGCCGTGCTCGACGACCAGATCGTCTCGACCATTGATGCCGAGATCAACGGCCTGTCGGAACAGTACAATGCCGGCGGCCTACGCCGGTTGATCTCCGTGGTGGAGCGGCGCTCGCGCGAGCCGGGCGCCTCCCTCTACCTCGTGACCACGGCCGGCGGTGACCACGTCGTCGGCAATGTCGGCTACGTCCCCGCCGCCGTACTGGCGACGCCGGGCCAGAGCGAGACGCGCTACGGCCGCAACGATTCGGATGCCGAGGCGCATCGGGCGATCGTGCGGGTCTTCACCCTGCCGGGCGGATTCCGGCTCCTCGTCGGGCGCGACACCGAGGAGCGCGACCGGCTGCGCGCGGTGGTCGGGGCGCGCCTTCGTCACATCGCTCGCCGCCGTGGTGTTCCTCGGGGTGATCGGCGGCTGGCTCGCAGCCAGCCGGGTCCTGCGCCGGGTCGATGCCATGACTCAGACCACCCGGGCGATCATGGCGGGCGATCTGGACGGCCGGCTCCACGTAGCCGGTAACGGCGACGAGCTCGACCGCCTCGCCTCGAGCCTCAACCAGATGCTGGAGCGCATCGGCGAGCTGATGCGCGGTATGCGCGAGGTGTCCGACAACATCGCCCACGATCTGAAGACGCCGCTGACCCGCCTGCGCAACCGGGCCGACGAGGCCCTGCGCCGCGCCTCATCGCCGGAGGAGCTGCGCACGGCGCTCGAGGCCGTCATCGAGGAGGGCGACGGCCTGATTCGGGTGTTCAACGCCCTCCTGATGATCGCCCGGCTGGAGGCCGGCAGCGCCCGGGAAATTCTGGTGCCGCTGGATCTCGGGCAGGCGGTGCGGGGCGTCGGCGACTTGTACGAGGCGCTCGCCGAGGACCAGGGGCTCGTCCTCGACGTGCGCACGGAGGAGGGCCTGACGATCGCCGGCAACCGCGAGCTGATCGGGCAGGCTCTGGCCAATCTCGTCGACAACGCCCTGAAATACGGAGCCGCCTCGGACGGCACGGCGGCGTGTGTCACCCTCGAAGCGTGGCGTGCGGGCGAGACCGTCCGCCTCGCTGTCTCCGACCCCGGGCCGGGTATCCCAGAGGCGGAGCGCGCCCGCGTGCTCGATCGCTTCGTGCGGCTGGAGGACGCCCGCACGCGACCCGGATTCGGGCTCGGCCTCAGCCTCGTCAACGCCGTTGTCCGCCTGCACCAGGGGACGCTGCGCCTCGCAGACAACGCGCCGGGTCTGCGGGTGGAGATCAGCTTCCCGGCCGAGACGGGGGCGGGCGGCGAGACCGGTGACATCGGGCACGCACCGCCATCGGACGGCCCTGTGCCGGCGGCGCCCTCACGCGCTAGGTAGGTCTTCGACCCGGCTTGCCGCGGCCGCCGCACCTGATCGGCCGTGCGTCCCAGGAGGCTCCATGACCCTCAAGACCAAGACCGCCCTCGTCACCGGCTCCACCAGCGGGATCGGCCTCGCCATCGCCCGCGCGCTCGCGGCGGAGGGTGCGAACGTCGTGCTGAACGGCTTCGGAGACGCAAACGCCATCGAGGACGCGCGCGCGGGGATCGAGAGCGCCTACGGGGTCAAGGCCCACTACTCGGCTGCCGATATGAGCAAGCCGGCGGCGATCACCGCCATGGTGCGGGAGGCGGAAGAGGCGTTCGGATCCGTCGACGTGCTGGTCAACAACGCCGGCATCCAGTTCGTCTCGCCGATCGAGGAGTTTCCGGCGGAGAAGTGGGAACAGATCATCGCGATCAACCTGTCCTCGGCGTTCCACGCGATGCACGCGGCCATTCCCGGGATGAAAGCGCGCGGCTGGGGCCGGATCATCAACACGGCCTCGGCGCACTCGCTGGTCGCCTCGCCGTTCAAGTCGGCCTATGTGGCGGCCAAGCACGGGATCGCGGGCCTCAGCAAGGCGGCGGCACTGGAACTCGCGCCTTACAAGATCACCGTGAACTGCATCTCGCCGGGCTACGTGTGGACGCCGCTCGTGGAGGCGCAGATCCCCGACACCATGAAGGCCCGCGGCCTGACCAAGGAGCAGGTGATCGAGGACGTGCTGCTGAAGGCGCAGCCGACCAAGGAATTCGTCACAGTCGATCAGGTCGCCGCCCTCGCGGTGTTCCTGTCTTCCGACGCAGCGAGCCAGATCACCGGCGCCAACATCAGCATGGATGGCGGCTGGACGGCGCAGTAGCCGGTTATCTGGGTTCGATCCGACCCATAGGGGCGCGGTCGCGAGACGTCCTGGAGCAGCCCCGCCCGGTGACGGGCGGGGCCATCCATCTTCAGCGGCGGCCGTGGACCAGCAAGGCCAGGCCGTAGCCGACGGCACCCGCGATCAGCAGCGCGACCAGAGGATTCTCCTCCACCCGGGCGCCGACGGCGGCGCGCCCGTCACGCAGGTAGGAGCCGCTTCGGCCGTAGGCGTCGCCCGCCACGTCGCCGGCGCGGTCATAGGCATCGCTCGCGTAGTCGCTCGCCCGGTCGGCGAGGTCGCGCGCCTTATCCTTCACCTGCCCGTAGACATTTTGGGCTTGACCCTGAGCCTCGCGGAAGCGCCCCTCGACCGAGTCGCGATTCGAGCCCACGAAATCGCCGGCCGCCCCCTGAACCTTGCCGGCAGCCTCCTTGGCGCCGCCGACGATCCGATCCGTATCCACCATGGCACTCTCCTGGACGTGAGCACGGCGCCGCGACAGGGGCGCCGCTCGTTACGCCGTCGTCCACCGAACGCGCGAGATGGCGTTTGTGCCCCCCGGCCGATGCGAATTTGTGCGCCTCGAACCGGCGCCACGGAGGAGACGTGCCGCGAAACCCGTCAGAGGCCGATCAGCTCGGCGATGGCGGCCGCGCCCGCGGCCGGGGAGGTCTCGCCCCGGGCGACGCCCGCCTCCGCCTCGGCGGTCCGGCGCCGGATCTCGGGCGAGCCGACGAGGCGCTGGTGCAGGCGCTCGTCCACCAGCGCCCACATCCACTTCACATCCTGCGTCCGGCGCTTCGCCTGGATCTCGCCGGTGGCGGTGAGCTTCTCCCGGTGATCGACGATCTTCGCCCACAGGGCATCGAGCCGCAGGTTGTGGAAGCCCGAGATCGTTACCACCGGCGGCGACCAGGTCGCGGAGGCCGGCGTCAGGATGTGCAGGGCCGCCCGGTATTCCGAGGCGGCGGCGTTGGCCCGTTGCTCGGCCTCGCCGCTGTCGGCCTTGTTGACCGCGATCATGTCGGCGAGTTCCAGAATGCCCTTCTTGATGCCCTGCAGCTCGTCGCCGGCCCCGGGCAGCATCAGCACGAGGAAGAAGTCCGTCAGGTCGGCGACCGCCGTCTCCGACTGGCCGACGCCCACCGTCTCGACCAGGATCACGTCGAACCCCGCAGCCTCGCAGAGCAGCATCGTCTCGCGGGTCTTCGCCGCGACGCCGCCCAGGGTGCCGGATGACGGGGAGGGACGGATGAACGCGCGCGGATCATGCGCGAGCCGTGCCATCCGGGTCTTGTCGCCCAGGATCGAGCCGCCGGTGCGCGAGGAGGACGGATCGACCGCCAGCACCGCCACCTTGTGGCCGGCCTCCGTGAGATTCGAGCCGAGGGCATCGATGGTGGTCGATTTGCCGACGCCGGGCACGCCGGTGATCCCGACCCGGATCGCCCGCCCGGTCTCCGGCAGAACGGAGTCGATCAGGTCCGACGCGAGCGCCCGGTGATCGGCGCGCTTCGACTCGGCCAGCGTGATCGCCCGGGCCAGGGCGGCGCGGTCACCGCGCAGCAGGCGCTCGCGCAGGCTCTCGATGTCGATGGACGGCGTCATGGTCTCTTCATGGCGGCGCCGGCGGCCCCCGTCGAGAGGGCGTGCCGTCGGGGCGGGGGACGGATCGGCTGTGGTCCACACGCCACAAGCGCGGCCTTACCCGCTGTTCACACCGCTGTGGGGCGATCATGCCCCGCCATGGTCACGATCCTGGGCGACGGAGAACGCCCCGCCCGAGCGCACCCGGATCATGCCGAGCCATATCGTCTCACGCCGCATTCTTCTCCGGTTCGGCGCCCTCGCGGGCGCCGCGGGTCTCGCGCCGTCGCTCGGCGCCTGCGTCACCGATGATCTCGGAACCGGAGCCGGGCTGCCCGAAAAGCAATCGGCGCTCGACGTCATGCCGGTGCTGCTGGTGGCGACCACCCGCAAGCCCGTGGGCAACCCACCGCGCCCGCCGTATTTCAGCAGTGATCGCGGACGCGGCCTGAGCTTCGCCGAAGTGCGCCTGTCGCCCCCCGACCGCTCCTTGCTGGGGAAGGTCTCGGCCGTCATCACCGGCGACTGGACCATCGGGGCGGTGCCGAAGACCGAGACGGGCCCGGCCGCCGCCGAAGCCTTCGCGCAGGCCGCCCTGGGCCGCGACGTGCTGATCTACGTCCACGGCTACCGCGAATCGTTCGAATCGGCTGCTGTCAGCGCCGCCCGGCTCTCCGACGGGATCCGGTTCCGCGGCGTCTCGGGCCTGTTCACGTGGCCGTCGGCGGCCGCGACCCTCGATTACAATTACGACCGCGAGAGCGCCCTGTGGTCGCGCGACGCCTTCGAGGACCTGCTCAAGGCCCTGGCCGCCTCGCCGAGCGGCGGCCGGATCAACATCGTCGCGCACTCGATGGGCACGCTCCTGACCCTGGAGACCCTGCGCATGCTGCGCGCCGAGGCCGGCGAGGCGGCGATGACGCGCATCGGCGCGGTCGTGCTCGCCGCGCCCGACATCGATTTCGACCTCTTCTCCAACGGCGTCGCCCGGCTGGGACCCGACGTCTCGAAGATCACCGTGATCTCCGCCACCAACGATCGCGCCCTCGAGCTCTCGGCCGCGATCGCGGGCGGCGTTCGGGCCGGCGCTGTCGACCGTGCCAAGCTGGAGGCGCTCGGCGTGCGCGTCGCGGACGCGTCCGATTACGGCGGCGGCCTGATCAACCACGACCTGTTCCTCTCGAATCCGGAGGTTCAGGGCGTGGTCAAGCGTGCCATTGCCCGGGGCGCCGGCGTCTGAGGTCCCGCAGGACGCTCAGCTCATTCGGGTTGCCATACTCTGTGGCGGAAGCGGCTCCTCGGGCGGGAGGGTTGCGACCGCGGACCTTTCGGTCTGGTCGACCTGGTCGGCCCAGACGCGGAAGCCGACGAGCGGATTGGGTCCGAACGTGTGTGTCAGCGGGACGTCCGCGGCGTCGCGGCCGTAGGCCACCATCACCCGCCCGACCCGCGGGCTGTTGTTGCGCGGGTCGAACACGTGCCATCGGCCACCGAGATAGACCTCCATCCAGGCGGCGAAGTCGCCGGCCGGATGCGGCTCGGGCTCGCCGAGGAAGCTGACATAGCCGGTGCAGTAGCGCGTCGGGATGTTGAGGGCGCGGCAGAACGCCACCGCGAGATGCGTGAAGTCCCGGCAGACGCCGCGCCCGCCTGCATAGGCGTCGACGGCCGTCCGGTCCCGGTGCGCGAACTCGTAGCCGAACGCGATGTGGCCATGGACGAAGTCGCAGACCGCCTGCACACGTTCCCAGCCCGGCGTGATCCCGCCGAACAGCTGCCACGCCGTGTCGGCCAGAAGGTCCGATTCGCAGTAGCGGCTGGGCAGCAGGAACACGATGGTCTCCGGCGGCAGAGCCTCGACGGCGTGCTGCTCGGCGTCCGGATGCGCCGGATCGGGCTTCCCGTCATCACGGATCACCGCATCGGTGCCGATGGTGAAGCTGCCGGCCGGCGCGGTCAGGCGGCCGCACAGATTGCCGAAGCCGTCCCGATAGATCTCCACGGGCACGGGCGGCTCGGTGCGGAGCGCGTCGGGTTCCTCGAGGGCACCGGCCCGGGAGGGATGCACGTTGAGCATCACCACCATGGGCACCGGATAGGGAAAGGCGTAGCGCATCTCGCAGCCGAGCCTGATCCGCATGGGCGGGAATTCCTTCCATTGTCCGATGCTGGCCGTCCTGGCCGGACGTGCGGCGCCGAATCGTGCCGCCACCGCGGTGGCGGGCTTGGCGCCCGGCCGCTTCACCCCTACAGCATCCCGGCGCGGCGCCCAGGACCGCCGGTCGAAACCCACGGGTTTTCGCCCGGGGCTCGGCGTCGCACCCGCGCGATCCCGTCGACCGGGCGCGCCTGAGGACGGTTACGAGAGGGATGCCGGTCATGTTCACGCTCGAGATCGACGGCACCGCCGTTGCGGTGATCAACAGCGACGAGGCGTCCGCCAAGGACCTGTTCACCTGTGAGGGTTTCAAGGAGGACATCCGGACCATGACGAGCGAGGGCAAGCCGCTCTGGAACGGCACCTCCGCGCTCAAGGTCCGGGCCGCCACCGAGGACGAGATCGAGATCTTCGAGGACGCCCTGGCGGAGGATGACGGGGAGGGAGAGTTCACCGACGACGCCCGCCACGCCGACGCCGCTTCGGACGACGAGGACGAGGCCGACATCGTCTTCCTGGTGGATATCGATGAGGACGAAGACGAGGACGAAGCCGACGCCTGAGCGCGGCTGAACCCAAGAGCCTCCCGGGTGGTTTCCGATCGGATTTGGACATCACGACCGGGAGGACGGCATGGCTGACAGCAGGCGGATCGTCGACGCGCTGGTGCGCGCGCGGCGCGGCGGGCTGGCTACGGGCGCGGCGCTCGGCGGCCTCGCGCTGATCGGCGGCCTCGCCTTCCGGGCCCTGCGCGGGACGGCGCCGCCCGAGACCGGCGGGCCTGATTTCACGAGTGTCGATGAGGACGAGGCCCGGCTGATGCTGCGGGCCATGGTGGCGGCGACCACGGCGGACGGCATGGTCGACGCCGCGGAGCGCAAGCGTCTCGACGCCGCCGTGGCCGAGGCGGGCCTCGATGCCGACGGTCGATCATGGCTGGAGCGCGAGCTCGCGAGCCCGGCCGATCTCGACGAGATCGCCGACCGCGTCGCGGGACCGGATGCGGCGGCGCGGATCTACGCGGCGGCCCGGCTCGCGATCGATCCCGACACGATCCAGGAGCGACAGTTCCTGAAGATGCTCGCTGAGGCCCTGGACCTTCCCGCAGAGGCCACCGCCCGGGTCGAGCGCGACATCGCGGCCTGACGGCAGGCCGTCGCGCCGGCCGCTCTCCCATGGCGACCGGGCTCTGTGCTAGGCATGCATAGCGTCATGCGGTTCGGGCGGATCATTCGCGGGGAGACGGGACATTTCATGCCGACTCTGTCAGTGCCCGCGCTG
The DNA here is from genome assembly GCF_041806315.1 of Methylobacterium sp. OAE515. Taxonomy (NCBI): domain Bacteria; kingdom Pseudomonadati; phylum Pseudomonadota; class Alphaproteobacteria; order Hyphomicrobiales; family Methylobacteriaceae; genus Methylobacterium; species Methylobacterium sp. OAE515. Next base: position 6,207,206 of record NZ_JBGMUV010000001.1, on the reverse strand, counting down.
GGGCGCGCCCGGCGGATCGCCGGTGCGCTGGTCGCCGCCATGCTGATCGCGGGTGGACCCGCCTCCGCGGCCGATCCCGCTCCGGGGCCGCTCACGATCGCCGAGCAGGGCAGCTTCTTCGTCGGCGGCCGCGACGTCCAGTCGGACACGCTCTCGACGCTGCCGGCCTACGCGCCCTCGGGGACGATCAGCGTCGATCAGATCTATGTCCGCTATCAGATCCCGGTGAGCGCCGGCCGGCCGCCGCTGGTCCTGATCCATGGCTGCTGCCTCACCGGCAAGACCTGGGAGACGACGCCGGACGGGCGCATGGGCTGGGACGAGTTCTTCGTCCGGCATGGTTTTCCGACCTACGTGATCGATCAGGCGTGGCGCGGGCGCTCGGCGGCGAGCCCGGCGCAGATCAACGCTGTGAAGACCGGCCGGGCCGATCCGAACGCCCTGCCCACCGTCTTCTCGGCCGGGCGCGAGCCGGCTTGGGCGATCTTCCGGTTCGGTCCGGAATACCCGAAGGTGTTCCCGGACATGCAATTCCCCCTGGAGGCCCAGGGCGAGTTCTGGAAGCAGATGGTTCCCGATTGGTCGGCGGCGCTGCCGGTGCCGAACCCGACCATTCCGGCCCTCTCGGAACTCGCCAAGCGCCTCAAGGGCGCGGTGCTGATCTCGCACTCGCAGTCGGGAATCTACCCGTTCCAGACCGCCGCCCTCGACCGCTCCGGGATCCGCGCCCTCGTGGCCATCGAGCCTGCGGCGTGCCCGGACCCGGCCAAGGACGACTTGGCCCCCTACAAGGACCTGCCGATCCTCGTGCTGTTCGGCGACTACGTCGATGCCTCGCCCCGCTGGGCGCCCCGGCTCAAGCAGTGCCGCGGCTTCGTGGCTGCGGCGAACGCGGCCGGTGGCCGGGCCGAGCTGATCCTGCTGCCGGAGATCGGCATCCACGGCAATTCGCACATGCTGATGCAGGACAAGAACAGCCTGGACATCGCCGACTGGCTGTCCGGCTGGATCGACAAGCGCGCGCCGGGCAAGTCGTGAGGCCGAGGGGTCCGGTATCCGGTTGAGTTCCCACCCGTAACCTCATCTCGAGGTGCCCGCGTCAGCGGGCCTCGAAGGAGGGCTCCGGGAATCGCTGCGGGATCTGAAGGGCTCCTTCGAGGCCTTTGCTTCGCTCCGGCGCCTCGGGATGAGGACGCGGAGGGACTATCTCTCTGCCCGGAACGCTCAGCCCGGCCTGCGCTCGCTGAGGAACGTGCCCATCCGCTCCAGCGCGCGGCGGATGTTCTCCGCCGAGTTGGCGTAGGACAGGCGGATATAGCCCTCGCCGTGGATGCCGAAATCCGGGCCGCCGATCACCGCGACGCCCGCCTCCTCCAGCAGGGTCGAGGCCAGGGCCTTCGCCTTCCAGCCGGTCCGCGAGATGTTCGGGAAGGCGTAGAACGCGCCCTTCGGGGCGATGCACGACACGTCCGGCAGGCCGTTCAGGCCGTCGACCACGATCGCCCGGCGCCGGTCGAACTCGGCGACCATCTCGGCCACGCAATCCTGCGGGCCATCGAGCGCGGCGATCCCGGCCCATTGCGTCGCCGCGTTCACGCAGGAATGCGCGTTGACCGCGAGCTTGCGCGCGGCGTCGTAGAGCGGCTTCGGCCAGACCGACCAGCCGAGCCGCCAGCCGGTCATCGCGTAGGTCTTCGACGCGCCGTCGAGATAGACCAGCCGGTCGCGGATCTCGGGATATTTCAGAAGCGAGTGGTGGTGCTCGCCGTCATAGGTCATCGTGCCGTAGATCTCGTCCGACAGCACCGCCACGTCGGGGTGCTCGGCCAGACCCTTCACCAGGGCGTCGATCTCGGCCTTCGGGGTCACGCCGCCCGTGGGGTTGGCGGGCGAGTTGACGATCAGCAAGCGGGTCTTCGGCGTGATCAGCGCCAGGGTCTCGGCCGCCGAGAAGGCGAAGCCGTTCTCCTCGCGGATCGGCACCGGGACCGGCGTCGCGCCGGTGAACTCGATCATCGAGCGGTAGATCGGGAATCCGGGATCCGGATACAGGATCTCGGTCCCCGGCGCGCCGAACATCAGGATCGCCATGAACATGGTGACCTTGCCGCCCGGCACGATCATCACGGAATCCGGCGAGACCTCGACGCCGTGGCGGCGGTGGATGTCGCGGGCTACGGCCTCGCGCAAGCCCGGGATGCCCACCGCCGGCGTGTAGCCGTGGTGACCGTCGCGCAGGGCCTTGATGCCGGCCTCGACCACGTGGGCGGGGGTCGGCATGTCCGGCTGGCCGATGCCGAGATTGATCACGTCGCGGCCCTGGGACGCCAGGGCCTGGGCGCGGGCGAGCACCGCGAAGGCATTCTCCTCGCCGATGCGCGAGAAGGCCGGGACCACGTGCAGCATCGCGCCCTCCGGGCCGAGTCAGATCAGTGCTTGGCGCGCTCGGACAGCTTCATCGCGCCGAACGACATCGCCACCGCGATCGCGCCCAGGATCACGAAGGTCTTCACCGACGCGTAGAACAGGTCCGGATTGATGCCCTCATCCGTGTAGAGCACGAGGCCGATCGCGGCGAGCGGCAGGGACAGCAGGATGAAGAGGGGGACGAGCGGGTTCATGTTCGACACTCAGATCCGGCACGCGGTCATCCGCGGCTCATAGGCAGCGCGCCTGCATATCACCCCGCCGCGCAGCTTGGGACCCCACAGGCTGCAGTTTTTCTCCGGACCGGCTGGACGCAAACAGATACGCAAGCATTTAGCCCGATATTGCCTCTGCGAGAGGACAAAACCGTATGGCTCGGACGTCGGTTACTTCAAATGGGATGGGGCGCGAAGCGTCCCCGGTTGACCTTCTCGCCCTCCATATCGGCAAGCTCCTGCGTCATCCTGCCTACCGGCGCGCGAGCATCGTCAGTCCGCTGCTGCTGCGCCATCTGCCGCACGGGTCCGGCTACGACTGGAACGGCGAGGCGGCCCTGCGCGAGCGTCTTCGCCACGCCGCCCTCGATCAGGCGAGCCTCGACCACCTCCTCCGGAACGTGCAAGCCGAGTGTCAGCGCCTGCGTCAGCCAACCGAGCGCTGAGCCGGCTCACGCCGGGACCCGGACGGTGGCGCGCAGGCCGCCCAGCGGGCTGTCCTGCAGGGTGATGTCGCCGCCGTGAGCCCGGGCGATGTCCCGGGCGATGGCCAGCCCGAGGCCGGACCCACCGGCATCCTGGCGGGCATCGTCGAGCCGAACGAACGGCTTGAACACCGCCTCGCGGCTCTCGGGCGGGATGCCCGGCCCGTCATCGTCGATCGAGACGAAGAAGGCGCGGGCCTCCAGGCGTCCGGAGATCGCCACCGTCTCGGCATAGCGGGCCGCGTTGGCCGCGAGGTTGAACAGGCAGCGCCGGAAGGCGCCCGGCCGCACGGTGATCTCCGGCGCGCCGACGAGGTCCACCGTCGAGACGTGCGCGCCGAGGCGCTCCACGTCGCTCCGCAAATCCTCCAGCAGGGCGCGCATGTCCGTGGGCGTCGCGGGTTCGGCCGAATCGCCGCGCGCGAAGGCGAGGTAGCCCTCCAGCATCCGGCTCATCTCGTCGACGTCGCGGCTGAGATCCTCGATCTCGCTGGTCTGCTCGACCAGCGCCAGGGAGAGGCGGAACCGCGTCAGGATGGTGCGCAGGTCGTGACTGACGCCGTTGAGCATCGTGGTGCGCTGCTCCATCGCCCGCTCAATGCGCCGCTTCATCTCGATGAAGGCGTGGCCGGCCTGCCGCACCTCGCGGGCGCCGCGCGGCCGGAACTCGATCTCCCGGCCCTTGCCGAAGCCCTCCGCCACGGCGGCGAGCCGCAGGATCGGCTTGATCTGGTTGCGCAGGAACAGGATCGCCACGCCGAGCAGGACCAGCGAGGAGCCGATCATCCAGACCAAAAAGATGTGCGAGTTCGACGCGTAGGCCTGGCTGCGCCGGGCCGTGATGCGCATCACCCCGTCGGGGATCGCCACCCGGATCTCGATCAGGTTCGAGCGGCCGACGGTGTCGATCCAGAACGGGCGCCGGATCTGACGCTTGATCTCGTCGGACAGCGCCTCGTCCAGGATCGAGAAGAACGGTCGCGGGCCCGGCGGCGGCAGCTTGGCGCCCTTGAGGATGTCGAGGTCGAGATTCAGCCGCTCGCCCGCGATCCGCGAGAGGGTGTCGGCATCCTTGTCCTGCGGGTAGCTCTCGTAGATGTCGATCAGTGCGGCGACGTCCGCGGTCACGGCCGCGGACAGGCGCTTGGTCACCAGCTGCCAGTGCCGCTCCATGAAGGTGTAGGCGATCACCGACTGGAGCAGGACGACGGGCGCGATGATGATGATCAGCGAGCGGGCGTAAAGTCCCTTCGGCAGCACGTCGCCGATCGCCCGGCTGAGGCGCTTCCAGAGCCGGTGCGGGCCAGAGCGCGGCGGATCTTTTCGCAGAGCGCGCGCGAGGGCGGGATCGGGGGCGTTCATGGGGCTGGGCGCCGGGGCCGGGCCCATCGGGAGGACAAGGCATCGGTTTCAGCGAAAATTCCACCCCACGCCCGCATCCTGAGGTGCGGCGCAGCCGCCTCGAAGGAGGGCTCCACCCAGCCGCGCGATCCCTGGAGCCCTCCTTCGAGGCCTCCGCTTCGCTCCTGCACCTCAGGATGAGGGCTTGTGTTGGATGGGCCGAACACGTCTCGGGATACCGCCTGCGCGAAAGGTTGTCCGGACAGAGTATGGCCGCACGCCGCGTTCCGCCATCGTTCTCTGACACGCGCTTCAGCCGCGAAGGCTTCTTGCACGGCGGCGCCCGGGCCATACCTGAGGGGTGCGGGGGGCGCCCGCCGGCCGAAGGTCTTCGAGGCCATGCTCAGCACCGATACCGACATCCTCACCGCCGCCGAGTCCTGGCGGCGCGACGGCCGCGCCGTGGCGCTGGCCACCGTCATCGAGACCTGGGGCTCGGCCCCGCGGCCCGTGGGCAGCCATCTCGTGGTCGACGGTGAGGGCAATTTCCTCGGCTCCGTCTCGGGCGGCTGCGTCGAGGGCGCGGTGATCACCGAGGCGATCGAGGTGATCGAGGCCGGTGCCCCACGCGTCCTCGAATTCGGCGTCGCCGACGAGACCGCGTGGCGGGCCGGTTTGTCCTGCGGCGGCCGGATCCGGGTCTTCGTCGAGCGGGTCGACTGATGCGCGCCGACCTTCTGACCGAACTCAACGCCGAGCGGGCGGCGCGCCGGGCCGCGATCCTCGTCACCGACATCGCCGACGGGAATCAGCGCCTCGTGCGCGAGGCGGAGATCGCCGCTGATCCGCTCGGGGCGGTGCTGGCCAAGCATCTCGCGTCCGGGAAGAGCGGCCTCGTCGAGGTCGACGGCCGGACGCTGTTCCTCACCGTGCAGGTTCCGCCGGTGCGGCTCGTGGTGGTCGGCGCCGTCCACATCTCGCAGGCGATGGCGCCGATGGCGGCGGGGCTCGACCTCGCACTCACGGTGATCGACCCGCGCACGGCCTTCGCGACGCCCGAGCGCTTCCCGGGGATCGAGCTCGTGGCCGAGTGGCCGGACGCCGCGCTCGGGCAGAGCGTGCCGCCGCTCGACCGGTACAGCGCGCTCGCGGCCCTGACCCACGACCCCAAGATCGACGATCCGGCCCTGAAGGCGGCGCTGACGGCCGGGTGCTTCTACGTGGGCGCCCTCGGCTCGCGGAAGACCCATGCGGCCCGCGTCGCGCGGCTCACCGAGGCCGGGTTCTCGCCCGAGCAGATCGGCCGGATCCGGGCGCCGATCGGCCTCCCCCTCGGGGCGGTGAGCCCCGCCGAGATCGCGCTCGCCGTGCTGGCCGAGATCGTGGCGGCCCTGCGCCGCGCGCCCCGTCCGGAGGTCGCGTGAGGTTCGGTCCCGTCCCGGTCGCCGAGGCGGCCGGGCTGATCAGCGCCCATTCCGTCCGGCGCGACGGCATCACCCTTCGCAAGGGGGCGGTGATCGCCTCCGACACGGCGGCGTCCCTGGCGCGCGCCGGCCTGTCGGAGATCGTCGCGGCGACCCTGGAGCCGGGTGATGTCGGGGAAGACGCGGCCGCTGCTCGTCTGGCCACGCATCTTGCGGGTCCGAATCTGCGCGTCGAGCCGCCCTTTACTGGCCGCTGCAACCTCTTCGCAGAGACGGCCGGGGTCCTGACCCTGGATCCCGCGCAGATCGACGCCGTGAACGCGGTGGACGAGGCCGTGACGGTGGCGACGCTGCCGCGCTTCAAGCCAGTCGTCGCCGGCGAGATGGTCGCGACCGTGAAGATCATTCCCTACGCGGTGTCGGGTACGGTGCTGGATCGCGCCGACGCGGCGGCTGCGGGCAGCGCGCTGGCGGTCGCACCCTATCGCCGGCGGCGCGTGGGCGTGGTCTCGACCCGCCTGCCCAGCCTCAAGGAGACGACCATCGACAAGACCCTCCGGGTGCTGGCCGAGCGCCTCGTCCCGGCAGGCGCCGAGATTGTCGCCGAGACCCGGGTGCCGCACGCGGCCGAGGCGGTCGCCGCGGCACTCGTCGACGCGACCGACCGGGCCGGGGCCGACCTCGTGGTGGTGTTCGGCGCCTCGGCCATCGCCGACCGGCGCGACGTCATCCCGGCCGGGATCGCGGCGGCGGGTGGCCGGGTCGAGCATCTCGGGATGCCGGTCGATCCCGGCAACCTGCTGCTGATCGGCACCCGGAGCGACGTGCCGGTGATCGGCGCGCCGGGCTGCGCGCGCTCGCCCAAGGAGAACGGCTTCGACTGGATCCTGCACCGCCTGCTGGCCGATCTGCCCGTCAGCCGCGCCGACATCGTCGCGTTGGGGGTTGGCGGGCTGCTGATGGAGATCGTCTCGCGCCCGCAGCCGCGCGCTGGCGGCGAGACCGCGGGGGACGAGACGGAACCGGATCCGGACGCGCATGGCTGAGATCGGCGCTGAGATCGGTACGGTCTTGCTCGCCGCGGGTCTCGGCAGCCGCTTCGGCCCGGCGCCGAAGCTGCTCGCGCCCCTCGACGGCAAGCCGCTGGTGCGCCACGCGGCCGAGGCTGCCCTGGGCGCCCGTCCGCGCCCGGTGGTCGCCGTGCTGGGTGCGCATGCGCAGGCCGTGCGGGCCGCCCTCGACGGGCTCGACCTGATCGGCATCGACAACCCGGATTACCGCGCCGGTCTCGCCACCTCGCTGCGGGCCGGGCTCGCGGCTTTGCCGGAGACCTGCTCGGCCGCCGTGGTGGTGCTGGGCGACATGCCGCGCGTCACCGCCGCCCATATCGACCGCCTCGCGGCGGCCTTCGCGGGCGCGCGAGTCGAGCCGGCCGCCGTGGTCCCGGTGCAGGACGGACGGCGCGGCAATCCGGTGCTCCTCAACCTCCGCCGCCTCGGTCCCGAGATCGCCCGCCTCGACGGCGACCATGGCGCCGGGCCGCTCCTGAAGGGACGGGCGGACGTGCTGGAGATCCCGGGCGATCCAGGCACCGCCCTCGACATCGACACGCCGTCGGGTCTCGCCGTCCTGCAGGGCAGTCCGGCCTGACCGGTCAGCCCTCGGCCGCGTTGCGCTTGCGCGCCGTCTTGGCCTCGGCCCGGCACCGGTCGGAGCAGTAGCGGACCTCGTCCCAGACGCGCTCCCACTTCTTGCGCCACGCGAACGGCCGACCGCACTGCGCGCAGACCTTTTCCGGAAGGTCGCCCTTGCGGCGCATTGGCGGCATCGTTCCTCCTCCGAACCTCGGTCCGGCCGGCCATCACCGGCTGGCCGGCTTCGGGTCCGCCGATCCCCGGAGGCGGGCATCCAGGAGGCTTGCCAAGCCCAGCATGAGTGCCAGCCCGCCGAGATTGACGGCGACCTGCAGCGGCCATGTGGCGTCGAAGGTGCGGTAGAGGATGCGGCCGATGAGCGCCGCCAGGCAGCCGGCCCCGAAGACCTCCAGCGAATGCCGGCCGCAGGCATCGATCCGCCGGAATTGGCGCCACCGGCTGACGCGCAGCACGGCAGGAGCGCTGAACAGCAGGTAGCTCAGCGCCAGGATGTTGAGCAGGCGCAAGGGGCCGACATGGCTCTTGTCCGGCACGTCGATCGCCAGCGGCCGCAGGTCCGGCAGGCCCCAATCGGTCCACGATCCCCCCTGGAACAGGGCGAAGATCAGATAGGCCGCGGCTGCGGCCGCGGCCCAGCCCCGCCAGGGCAGAAGGCCGTCATGGGCGCGGACAGCGAGGGCCAGGGCAGCCCCGATCACGAACAGGAACTGCCACGCGAACGGGTTGAAATACCACCCGTCATCCGCCGTGGCATTCGGCAGGTTCAGCTGGTGATCGAGGTTGGCGGCGAGCCACAGGGTGCCCGACAGGGCCAGGACACCCCAGACGCCGCGCCGCATGCCGAGATAGATCAGCGGGAACAGCGCCAGCAGCAGGATGTAGAGCGGAAGGATGTCGAGGTAGTTCGGCAGCGCGTTCAGCATGAGGCCGCGCAGCAGGCCCGGCAGGAGCCCCATCTGAAGCAGCGGCGCGACGCCGAAGCGCGGCGTCAGGCCGGTGAGGTCCATCCAGATCCGGACGATCACGAGCGTCGCGAGCAGGAGCCCCGCCTGGAACAGGTAGATGCGCAGGCAGCGCCGCAGGATGCGCGCGACCGCCGTCCGGATGCCGGCGCGGCGGAACAGCCCGCCATAGGCGATCATCGAGGAGTAGCCGGCCAGGAGCACGAAGATCTCGGCGGCGTCCGAGAAGCCGAAATTGTGCAGCGTGAACAGGGCCGGCGCGTTGCGCGGGATGTGGTCCACGAAGATCGTCAGCAGCGCGAAGCCCCGCACCACGTCAACCCGCGCGTCGCGGATCGGCTTGGCGGGTTTCGGCCCGGCCTTGGGCCGGTCGGCGGCTGCTGGCCGCGCAAGATCCTCGGTGGTTGCCACGCAGCCCGTCATCGCGCCGTTCGCCAGCCGGATCGAACGATGCCGGCCGCACTGCAACATAGTGCGGTGGTGCGCAGCCGCTGCACGAGACCGCGCCGATCACGCGTCTTTGTTCCGGTATGGACAACAGCCCGGCCTGTCGAGGGTACTGCCCAGGCGATCGATGCAGCGGGACATCCCGCGAAGCTGAGCAGCGTGATCAACCGCCGAACGCATCCGCTCTCGCATCGCGCCCGCACCCGCTATAGAGGCGGCGGATCGATCCGGCTCGGGTCGTCCATGCTGCCGAGAGGCCGGATCCATGCGCGTCCTCGTCACCGGAGCCGGAGATTACCTCGGCCGCCGCCTGCTCGAAGCGCTGCGGCTGGGGCTGCCGGCCGGCAGCCACATCCTCGGCATCGACCGGACGGCACAGCCGCCCCTCGACGGCGTGACTTTCCGCGAGGTCGATCCGTTCGAGGCCGGCACGCTTGCCCAGGCGGTCGCGGCCTTCGATCCGGACATCGTCTTCCATCTCGCGGCCCTGGCCTCGGTGGCGCAATCGAGCGAGACGCCGTCCTATGCCTGGCGGGCGGATCTGCTCGGAACCTTGACCCTCGCCGAGGCGGTGGCGAAGACGCGCGCCGCCCTCGTGTTCCTGAGCTCGACCGTGGTCTACGGGGAGGCGTTCCGGGATCGTCCGCGCCCGGACGAAAGCGTGACGCCAAGGCCCGACACCATCTCCGGGCGGACCAAGAACGCCTGCGAGTACATCCTGCGCGACGTGCTGGCCCATGCCGGCGTGAAGCACCTCGTGCTGCGGCCGTCGAACTACATCGGCCCCGGTCAGAGTGAGACCTTCGTGGTGGCCTCCTTCGCGGCCCAGATCGCCCGCATCGAGCGGGGGCTGGCGGCGGCGAGCCTGGACGTGGGCGACCTCTCGGCGGCGCGCGACTTCTTCGACGTCGCCGACTTCACCGCGGCGTGCCTGCGCGTCATCGAGCGGATCGACGCTCTGCCCGACGGCGCCATCTTCAACGTCGGATCCGGGGTGGTCACGTCGGTCGCGGAGATCCTCGACGCGCTCCGGACGATGACGGAGGCGACCTTCACGGTCCGGGCCACGCCCGACCGGGTCAGGCCGCAGGGTGTGCGCAGCGAGGGCTGCGACCCGGCGGCGTTCGCGGAGGCCACCGGATGGCAGCCCGCCGTTCCGCTCACACGCAGCCTGGCGGTGATCCTGGACGAAGCACGGGCACGCCTCGACTGATCACGCCCGGCTGAAGCAAACCGTGCGGGCCGCTCCCAGCCCACCCTGCGGGCGGGAGCGGGTTCCAGCGGCGCTCAGCGCGAGAAGCGCTTGTACTTGATCTTCTTCGGCATGATCGAATCCGCCCCGAGGCGGCGGACCTTGTCGGCCTCGTAGTCGGAGAAATTGCCCTCGAACCACTCGACGTGGCTGTCGCCCTCGAAGGCGAGGATGTGGGTGGCGATGCGGTTCAGGAACCAGCGATCGTGGCTGATGATCACCGCGCAGCCGGCGTAATCCTCCAGCGCGTCCTCGAGGGCGCGCAGGGTCTCCATGTCGAGGTCGTTGGTCGGCTCGTCGAGGAGCAGCACATTGGCGCCGCCCTTCAGGGTCCGGGCGAGGTGCACCCGGTTGCGCTCGCCGCCCGAGAGGGTGCCGACCTTCTTCTGCTGGTCGGGTCCCTTGAACGCGAAGGCCGCGCAATAGGCGCGCGAATTGATCTCGCGCTTGTTGAAATAGATGATGTCGTTGCCGCCAGAGACCTCCTGCCAGACCGTGGCGTTCGGATCGAGGGCGTCGCGCGACTGGTCGACGTAGCCGAGCTTGACCGTCTCGCCGACCTCGATCTTGCCGCTGTCGGGCTTCTCCTGGCCGGTGATCATCTTGAACAGGGTGGTCTTGCCGGCGCCGTTGGGGCCGATCACCCCGACGATCCCGCCCGGCGGCAGCTTGAACGACAGATCCTCGATCAGCAGCCGGTCGCCGAACGCCTTGCTGAGGTGCTCGAATTCGATGACGTTGTTGCCGAGCCGCTCGTCGATCGGGATGACGATCTGCGCGGAGGCGTCGACCTTCTGCGCCTGCTTGGCGACAAGCTCCTCGTAGCGGGTGATGCGCGCCTTCGACTTGGACTGGCGCGCCTTCGGCGAGGCGGCGATCCACTCCTGCTCGCGGGCGATGGAGCGCTGCCGGACCATGTCCTCGCGGCCCTCCTGCTCTAGGCGCTTCTGCTTCTGCACCAGCCACGCCGAGTAGTTGCCCTCGTACGGGATGCCCTTGCCGCGATCGAGCTCCAGGATCCAGCTCGTGACGTTGTCGAGGAAGTAGCGGTCGTGGGTCACGATCAGGATCGCGCCCGGATACTGGCGGAGATGGCCTTCCAGCCAGTTCACCGTCTCCGCGTCGAGGTGGTTGGTCGGCTCGTCGAGGAGCAGCAGCTCCGGCTCCCACAGGAGCAGCCGGCACAGGGCGATGCGGCGCCGCTCGCCGCCCGAGAGGGTGGCGACCGGCTGCTCGTCGCTCGGGCAGCCCAGGGCCTCCATGGCCTGATCGACCTTCGAATCGAGCTCCCAGAGACCCAGCGACTCGATCCGATCCTGGAGCTCGGTCATCTCGTCGGCGGTCTCCTCCGAGTAGTTCATGGCGAGCTCGTTGTAGCGGTCGAGCATGGCCTGCTTCTCGGCGACGCCCTCCATCACGTTCTCGCGGACGGACTTGTTCGGATCGAGCTGGGGCTCCTGCGGCAGGTAGCCGACGCGCGCGCCCTGCGCGACCCAGCCGTCGCCGGTGAAGTCCTTGTCGATGCCGGCCATGATCTTGAGCAGCGTCGACTTGCCCGAACCGTTGATGCCGAGGACGCCGATCTTGGCATCGGGGTAGAACGACAGGTTGACGCTATCCAGGACCTTCTTGCCGCCGGTATAGGCCTTGGTCAGGCCCCGCATGTGGTAGATGAATTCGCGAGCCATCGCGGACAGTCCTCGGCGTGGTGTGCGGGAATGCGCAGTGCGTGCCAGCGGCACGGGCCAGGTGCGGGGCGTCTGCACCCGTCCTGTACGCGCGTTCTCCAAGATATAGAATGACGCTGTCCGAGTATCAGCCCCGCCGGGAAGCGGCAAGGTTGCCGCTTGAGGGGCAGGCAGGCGCGGTGGTCAGGCGAACGGATTGCGGACCGCGGTCGGCGCCGCGTCGGGCATGTCCGCAACCACCTCCGGCAGGTCGCCGGCCTCCAGGGCCTTCACGATCGCCGCCAGGGTCTCCCTGAGGCGCTTGGCCTGCGCGAGGCCCGCCTTGTCCCGCGTCAGGTCGAGGGAGCCGTGCACGGCGATTCGGTCGGTGCCGTTCTCGAACGACAGGGCGCCGACGCTGCGCACGGTGGCGTCGTCGGCGAAGGGCTCGAACCTGTCCTGGCCGTCGTCGCCGTGTTCGGGCCGGCTGCCGTGCCTGTCCTGGGCCATGGTCGCTCCCCTCAGAAGATCGAACGCAGGAGATCGTGCACGACCTTGCGCAGCACGCGATACCCCTCGCGCCGGAGCCAGTCCTGCCACGTCTCCTCCCGGCGCGGGCGGTGCTCGTCCGAGCGCGCACTGGCGTGCGGATCGGGCAGGGTCATCGCGGCATTCCGGGCCGCGGCCGGAAGGCCCGGGAACACGTCGATCCCCGAGACGCGGGTCAACTCGTCGATCGAGACCGCCCGCCAATCCTTCGAATCGTCGTTGGGCGCAAGGTAGGCGCCGGCCTGCCCGCTCGCCGGATCATAGAGCGCCTTGAACAGCCGGGTCGGAACCAGCACGCCGCCCCGGATCTGCTGCACCGCGTCGCCGGAGAAGATCACGCCGGTGACCACGAAGATCGACCCGCGCCGGCTCGCCAGGCGCCGGACGCTCTCCTCGATGTCGGCCCAGAGGCCGCGGTTCAGCACCCGGTTCTGGGGCACGATGTTGGCGAGGCTGAACGATTCGGCCTGGGCTTGCAGCGTCGGCATGTCGCCCGCCGGCGCCAGATGGCCCCGGTCGAAGCCGCTGCGGACGTAATCCTCCAGCGACGCGCGCTGGTCCTCCGGCAGCCGCGCCTCCTCGTGGAAGGAATCGTCCCGCGCCACCGTCCGCGCGTCGGCGACGCTCGCGCGGGTCAGATGCTCGGCCGCGTAGAGCGGCGTGCGCGCCGTTCCGGAATGGAGCACCGCGAAGGCCTCGAAGCACAGCGGCACGGTCCGCGCGGCGAGCTTGGGATTGGTGAGGACGGGCGCGCGGCCGTCCGCGAACAGCGCCGGACAGGCCTCATCGGCGCGGGCCGGCGCGGCGAGGACTGCCAAAGCCAGGATTGCGGCCCAAAACTTTCGGCGTCGCCTCACCAGCATACCCGCACCCGGCGCGGGCCTTCAGGGGTCGGGCGATCCCGCCACGCGCAGGGGCGACCCAGATTGCCGACGAAGGGTCGCGCATCGCGGTCCGGCCCTCCGGGGACCGCCCGCGTTGGACAATCGCCCAGGAAGTTGCAGAGGAAGTCGAGATTGCCGTCCGGGGGGCGCGGCTCGGCGTAAGCTTGGCCGCTTCCGGTAATCGCGAGCGTGAGCAGGATTGTGCACAGACGAGCCGGGCTCAAAAGCGGACCTCTTGTGGCGGTTAGGGCACGTGAGCGGAAAAAAACGCCGGCCCGACATTGATCGCGCCGCCGATCATCCGTAACTGGCACTATCATGACAGCGACGGACGGGCGGGTTCTAGCATGAACGCGTACCCCCGCGTGCTGGCGTCGCGGTGGCCTCGGGCTCGCGACGGGGCCGTCGCCACACTCGAACGAGCGGATGCGACCATTGGCAATATCACCTGAGCAATCGGCGTTGCTGGATCGTGTCCCGAATCCTGCGGCGTTGCGCGGGCTTCCGGAATCGGAGCTGCAGGCGGTGGCGGACGCGGTGCGCGCCGAGATGATCGACGCGGTGTCGATCACCGGCGGCCATCTCGGCTCGGGGCTCGGCGTCGTCGAACTCACCGTCGCCCTGCACCACGTGTTCGACACCCCCGACGACCGCATCGTCTGGGACGTCGGCCACCAGTGCTACCCGCACAAGATCCTCACCGAGCGTCGCGACCGCATCCGCACGCTGCGCCAGGGCGGCGGCCTGTCGGGCTTCACCAAGCGGAGCGAGAGCGTCTACGATCCCTTCGGCGCCGCCCACTCCTCCACGTCGATCTCGGCCGCGCTGGGCATGGCGGTCGCCCGCGACCTCGACAACGCCACCGCCAAGCAGACGGGCGGCGCGCAGAAGCGCCGCAACGCCATCGCGGTGATCGGCGACGGCTCGATGTCGGCCGGCATGGCCTACGAGGCGCTCAACAACGCCGGCGCCCTGCACTCGCGCCTGATCGTCATCCTCAACGACAACGACATGTCGATCGCGCCGCCTGTGGGCGCCATGTCGGCCTACCTCGCCAGGCTCGCCTCGGGCGGCGCCTACCAGTCCCTGCGCGAGACCGCCAAGCAGCTCGGCAAGCTCCTGCCGAAGGCCCTCTACCAGCGCGCCGCCGCGGCCGAGGAATACGCCCGCTCGCTGGTGGTGGGCGGCGGCACCATGTTCGAGGAGATGGGCTTCCACTACGTCGGCCCCGTCGACGGGCACAACCTCGACCACCTGCTGCCGGTGCTCAAGAACGTCCGCGACGCCGAGCACGGCCCGATCCTGCTGCACGTGGTCACCCGCAAGGGCAAGGGCTACGCACCCGCCGAGGCCAGCGCCGACCGCTACCACGGGGTGGTCAAGTTCGACGTGGTCTCAGGCGTGCAGGCCAAGGCCAAGCCGAACGCGCCGGCCTACACGCGGGTGTTCGGCGAGAGCCTGATCAAGGCAGCCGACGCCGACGACAAGGTGGTGGCGATCACCGCGGCGATGCCGGGCGGCACCGGCATCGACCTGTTCGGCAAGGCGCATCCGGACAAGACCTTCGACGTCGGCATCGCCGAGCAGCACGCGGTGACGTTCGCGGGCGGGCTGGCCACCGAGGGCTACCGGCCGTTCGTGGCGATCTACTCGACCTTCCTGCAGCGGGCCTACGATCAGGTCGTGCATGACGTGGCGCTGCAGAACCTGCCGGTGCGGTTCTGCATGGACCGGGCGGGCCTGGTCGGCGCGGACGGGGCGACGCATGCGGGTGCGTTCGACCTGGCGTATCTGTGCTGCCTGCCGAACATGACCGTGATGGCGGCGTCCGACGAAGCCGAGCTGGTGCACATGGTGGCGACCGCCCACGCCCATGACGCGGGCCCGATCGCGCTGCGCTACCCGCGCGGCGAGGGTGTCGGTGTGGAGCTTCCGGAGCGGGGCGAGGCACTGGCGATCGGCAAGGGCCGGGTGGTGCGCCGGGACGCGGAGGCGCGGGTGGCGATCCTGAGCCTGGGCACGCGTCTGTCGGAGGCGCTGAAGGCGGCCGACACGCTGTCCGATCAGGGTGTGGCGGTGACGGTGGCGGATGCGCGCTTTGCCAAGCCGCTGGACGAGGCGCTGATCCGGGAGCTTGCGCGGGACCACGAGGTTCTGATCACGATCGAGGAGGGCTCGCGGGGCGGGTTCGGCGCGATGGTGCTGCATCTCCTGGCGGAGCGGGGGGCTCTGGATGCCGGGCGGGTCCGGGTGCGGACGATGACGCTGCCGGACAGCTACCAGGACCACGACAGCCCGGAGAAGATGTACGCCGAGGCCGGCCTGGACGCCGCCACCATCGTCAAAACCGCCCTCGACACCCTGCCGGAGCGCAAGGAAGGCCGTTCGCGCCTGCGGCTGGCCTGAAACCCGGCGTTCGCCACGCGGTACGGGCATGCCGCCGCGTCGCTTGCCGCCTCGACGGTTCGATGACACAAGCGCGGCGCGGCTGGGGATCCCCGGCCGCGCTGGTTTTCGGTAACCCTCCAGATCCGTGATGGCAGAGGCCACAACCCCCGGCTCTTCCGAGATCGGACCCGTGCTGATCACCGGCGCGAGCGGCTTTCTCGGATCCGCCTTGGTCGACGTGTTCCGCCGGGCCGGCTTCCCGGTGCGCATCCTCGTGCGCGCCTCCAGCCCGCGCCGGAACCTCACTTGGACCGACGTGGAGATCGCCGAGGGCGACATGCGCGACCCGGCTGCCGTGGCGGCGGCGATGCGCGGCCAGCGGTACCTGATCCACGCCGCGGCCGATTACCGGCTCTGGGCGCCGGACATGGAGGAGATCGTCCGCACCAACCGCGACGGCACGCGCCTGATGATGCGCGCGGCCCTCGAGGCCGGCGTCGAGCGGGTCGTCTACACGTCGAGCGTCGCGACGATCAGGCCGCCGGCCGACGGCGTCACGCCCTCCGACGAGACCATGCCGCTGACGCCCGAGACCGCCATCGGCGCCTACAAGCGCAGCAAGGTCGTGGCCGAGCGCGTGGTCGAGGAGATGGTCGCCCGGGACGGGCTGAAGGCGGTGATCGTCAACCCGTCGACGCCGATCGGCCCCCGAGATGTCAAGCCGACGCCCACTGGCCGGATCATCCAGGAGGCGGCGCTCGGCAAGATGCCGGCCTTCGTCGATACCGGGCTCAACCTCGCCCATGTCGACGACGTGGCCCAGGGTCACCTGCTGGCGCTTCGCAAGGGGCGGATCGGCGAGCGCTACATCCTCGGCGGCGAGGATGTGTTCCTGTCGCAGATGCTCGCCGACATCGCCGGCATGGTCGGCCGCAAGCCGCCGACCGTGAACCTGCCGCGGGCGGCGGTCTACCCGGTGGCGTTCTTCGCGCAGCTCGCCGCCCGGGTCACCGGCAAGCAGCCCTTCGCGACGATCGACGGGATCCGCATGTCGCGCTACCGGATGTTCTTCTCGGACAGGAAAGCGCGCGCCGAGCTGGGCTACACGGCCCGGCCCTATCGCGAGGGACTGTCCGACGCGATCACGTGGTTCCGCGAAGCGGGGTACCTCGCATGAGCAGCCTCGATTCCGCCACCGCGACGCGCTCCGGCAAGGGCCACCGTGACGAGAACTTCCCCGTCGCCTCGCACCTGATCCATCCCCGCCATCGGGGTGCGATCCTGGCGTTCTACAACTTCGTCCGCGCCGGCGACGACGTCGCCGATCATGCCGCGCTGTCGCCCGAGCGCAAGATCGAGCTCCTCGATCGCCTGGCCGATTCGCTGACCGGTGCCGGCCCGTCCGACCTGGAGGCGGAGCCGCTGAAGCGCGAGCTCGCCGCGCGGGCGCTGCCGCCGCGCCATGCCCTGGAGCTGCTCGACGCGTTCCGGATGGACGCGCGCAAGAACCGCTACGCGAACTGGGACGAGCTGATCCACTATTGCCGCTACTCGGCCATGCCGGTGGGACGCTTCGTCCTCGACGTGCATGGCGAGGATCCGGCCCGGGTCTGGGGGCCGTCCGACGCGATCTGCGCGGCCCTCCAGATCATCAATCACCTGCAGGATTGCGGGAAGGATTTCGCCGGTCTCGACCGGGTCTACATCCCGCAGGACGCCCTCGACCGCCACGACGCCAACGTGGCGATGCTCGGCGAGGCCAAGGCGCCGCCGCAGCTTCGGGCCGTGATCCGCGAGCTGGCGCAGAAATGCCTGGACCTCCTCGACGAGGGCGCGGTCCTGCCGGACCTGATCGATGATGTGCGCCTGTCCCTGGAGATCGCCGCGATTCATCGGCTCGCCGTCGTGCTCGCCAAGGGCCTGACCGAGCGCGATCCGCTTTCCGAGAAGGTCCATCACGGCAAGGCCGCCTTCGCCCTGACGGCGCTCGGCGCCGTCGCCGCCACTCTGGCCCGCCGGCCCTTCCGGGGTCGGACCGTCCGGGCCGCCGCTCAAGGAAGCCGTTCGTGAGCGCCACCGCGACCCCCGCGCCCGCCGAGCAGGGCACCGCCCCGGCGCTTCCGGCCGCCGGCTCCTCCTTCTACACGGCCATGCGCCTGCTGCCGAAGGAGCGGCGGGAGGCGATGTACGCCGTCTACGCCTTCTGCCGCGCCGTCGACGACGTCGCCGACGATGGCGGCACCCGCGCGGTCCGACAGGCCGAGCTCGACCGCTGGCGCGCCGACATCGACGCGCTCTACGCCGGCCGTCCGGCGCCGCGGGTCCGCGACCTCGTCGAGCCGGTGCGCCGCTTCGGCCTGAAGCGCGAGGATTTCCAGGCGGTCATCGACGGCATGGCCATGGATGCAGTGAAGGATATCGTCGCCCCAGACGCCGACACCCTCGACCTCTATTGCGACCGGGTCGCGAGCGCGGTCGGCCGGCTGTCGGTGCGGATCTTCGGCATGCCGGAGGCGGACGGCATCCGGCTGGCCTGGCACCAGGGCCGGGCGCTGCAGCTCACCAACATCCTCCGCGACATCGACGAGGATGCCGAGCGCGGCCGCCTCTACCTGCCCCGCGAGAAGCTCCAGGCGATCGGGCTCAACGAACCGTCCCCGGTCGAGGCGATCAGCCACCCGCGCATCGGCGAGGTCTGCCTCTCCCTCGCGCGCGAGGCCGAGGAGCATTATCAGGCCACCTGGGAGATCATCCGGCGCAGCCCGCGCAAGGCGACCAAGGCCGCGCGCCTGATGGCGGCGGCCTACCACCTCTATCTCAAGGCGGTCCTCGAACGCGGCTGGGCGATGCCCCGCGCCAGGGTCAAGCCCGGCAAGCTGGCGCTCCTCGGCGTCGTCCTCCGGCATGGCCTGATCTGATGGGAACCGTCCACGTCGTCGGCGCCGGTCTGGCCGGCCTGTCCGCCGCTGTCGCGCTGGCCGAATCCGGCGCCCAGGTCGTGCTGCACGAGGCCGCCAAGCAGGCGGGCGGGCGCTGCCGCTCCTATTACGATCCGGCGCTGGGCCTGACGATCGACAACGGCAACCACCTGCTGCTCTCCGGCAATGCCGACGCCCTGGGTCTCCTCAAGACCGTCGGCGCGCCCGCCGACGCCCTCGTCGGCCCGGACGCGGCGGAGTTCGACTTCGCCGACCTGAAGACCGGTGAGCGCTGGCGCCTGCGCCCCAATGCCGGGCGGCTGCCCTGGTGGGTGATGAGCCCGTCGCGCCGCGTGCCCGGAACCCGGGCTCGCGACTACCTCGCCCCGCTCGGGATCCTGCGTGCCGCCTCCGGCAAGCCGGACGGCGCGGGCGGCACGATCGGCGCCCACATGGCTTGCGAGGGCGACCTCTATCGCCGGCTGTGGCATCCGGTGCTGCTCGCGGCGCTCAACACCGAGCCGCGGGACAGCGATGTCGGGCTGGCCGCCCGCATCCTGCGCGAGACCCTCGGTGCGGGGGGCAAGGCGTGCCGTCCCCTGGTGGCGGTGGAGGGCCTGTCTTACGCGTTCGTCGATCCGGCCGTGCGCTACCTCTCGGCCCGCGGCTGCCAGATGCGCCTGGGCCGGCGCCTGCGCGGGCTCGACGTTGCCGACGGCCGCGTCGCGCAGCTCCAGTTCTCGGACGGCGCCGAGGCGATCGGACCGGAGGACGGGATCGTGCTCGCGCTGCCGCCCTGGGTGGCCCGCGAGGTGTTGCCCGGTCTCCTCGCCCCGGTGGAATTCCGCTCCATCGTGAACGCGCATTTCGCGCTCGCGCCGAAGCCCGGCAGCCCGCTCGTTCTCGGCGTGGTGAACGCGCTCACAGAGTGGCTTTTCGCTTATCCGGACCGCTATTCGGTGACGATCAGCGGTGCCGACCGGCTGCTCGACGTGCCCCGGGAAGACCTCGCGCGCCAGATCTGGGCCGAGATCGCACACTTGTGCAATCTTGCACCGGAACTGCCCAGCTGGCAGATCGTAAAAGAGAAGCGTGCGACCTTCGCGGCGACGCCGGCGGAAGCCGCGCGGCGCTCGGGGGCCGAAACCGCCTACGACAATCTCGTCCTGGCAGGCGATTGGACAGCCACCGGCCTGCCGTCGACGATCGAGGGAGCGATTCGCTCGGGCAAGACTGCCGCGCGTGTGCTGCGCGCGGGTTCTGTCATGCGTGCCGGAAATGGTATGCGCGGCGCAGCTTGAGGCATGCGCGTCCGCCGGAAGGCGGCCGTTCGAGGCGAGGATTATGAGAGAGGCCGTAAGCAAAGTCGAGGCGCTGCAGCGCTCGAAGACGCAGGGGATCTCGCTCGACGATGTCGAGCGCGGCGTGGCGCATGCGACGCGCGCACTGACCGCCCTGGCGCATGACGACGGGCATATCTGCTTCGAGCTCGAGGCGGATGCGACGATCCCGTCCGAGTACGTGCTGTTCCACCATTTCCGTGGCACGCAGGTCGCCGACGGCCTCGAGGCCAAGATCGGCAACTACCTGCGCCGCACGCAAGGCCGGCATGGCGGTTGGGCCCTCGTCCACGAGGGGCCGTTCGACATGAGCTGCACGGTCAAGGCGTATTTCGCCCTCAAGATGATCGGCGACGACATCGAGGCGCCGCACATGCGCCGGGCGCGCGAGGGCATCCTGTCCCGCGGCGGCGCCGCCAACGCCAACGTGTTCACCCGCTTCATGCTGGCGCTCTACGGCGAGGTGCCGTGGCGCGCCGTGCCGGTGATGCCGGTCGAGGTGATGTTCCTGCCGAAGTGGTTCCCGTTCCACCTCGACAAGATCAGCTACTGGGCCCGCACCACCGTGGTGCCGCTGTTCGTTCTCCAGGCGACCAAGCCGCGGGCCCGGAACCCGCGCGGGATCAGCGTGCAGGAGCTGTTCGTGACGCCGCCCGAGAGCGTGCGCACCTGGCCGGGCTCCCCGCACGCCACGTGGCCGTGGACGCCGATCTTCGGCTTCATCGACCGGGTGCTGCAGCGGGTCGAGAATCACCTGCCGCGCAAGAGCCGGCAGCGGGCCATGGAGAAGGCCCGTGCCTGGGTCAGCGAGCGCCTGAACGGCGAGGACGGCCTGGGGGCGATCTTCCCCGCCATGGTCAACTCGGTGCTGATGTACGAGGTGATGGGCTACCGCCCCGATCACCCGCAGGTCCGCGTCGCCTGCGACGCCATCGAGAAGCTCGTCGTCGAGAAGGCCGACGAGGCCTATGTCCAGCCCTGCGTCTCGCCGGTCTGGGACACGGCGCTGGCGAGCCATGCCCTTCTGGAGGCCGGCGGCCCCGAGGCCGAGGCCCAGGCCCGCGCCGGCCTCGACTGGCTGAAGCCCCGGCAGGTGCTCGACATCGTCGGCGACTGGGCGGCGCGCAAGCCGAAGGTCCGGCCCGGCGGCTGGGCGTTCCAGTACGCCAACGCCCACTACCCCGACCTCGACGACACCGCCGTGGTGGTGATGGCCATGGACCGGGCCATGCACCAGCACGGCCTCGTCGCCGGCATGCCGGACTACAAGGCCTCCATCGCCCGCGCCCGCGAATGGGTCGAGGGGCTGCAGTCCGAGGATGGCGGCTGGGCGGCGTTCGACGCCGACAACAACCACATGTACCTCAACCACATCCCGTTCTCGGATCATGGCGCGCTGCTCGATCCGCCGACCGCGGACGTGACCGCCCGCGTGGTCGGGATGCTGGCGCAGCTCGGCGAGACCCGCGAGACCTCCCGGGCGCTCGATCGCGGCGTGAACTACCTCCTGAATGACCAGGAGGAGGACGGCTCCTGGTACGGCCGCTGGGGCATGAACTTCATCTACGGCACGTGGTCGGTGCTCTGCGCCCTCAACGCCGCCGGGGTCGATCCGGCCGATCCGCGGATCCAGCGGGCGGTCTCGTGGCTGATCCGCATCCAGAACCCGGATGGCGGCTGGGGCGAGGACGCCTCCTCGTACAAGATCGATCCGGCCTTCGAGCCCGGCTCGTCCACGGCCTCGCAGACCGCCTGGGCGCTGCTCGCCCTGATGGCCGCGGGCGCAGTCGACGACCCGGCCGTGACCCGGGGCATCAACTTTCTCACCCGCACGCAGGGCGCGGACGGGTTCTGGAAGGAGGAGCGCTACACCGCCACGGGCTTCCCGCGGGTGTTCTACCTGCGGTATCATGGTTACCCGAAGTTCTTCCCGCTCTGGGCGATGGCGCGCTTCCGCAACCTGAAGCGTGGCAACAGCCGGCGCGTCCAGTTCGGCATGTGATGTGATGGGGCCGGCCCGACGGGTCGGCTCCACCCGAGCCGGATCGCGGCGCGTTCGACCGTCCTGGTGATCGACCCGCGAGCCCCGGTATCCGACACGTGGCCCCTTCTGACAGCGATCCCGCGGGACAGGGTGAATCCCGCCCCGTACCGGATCAACCCTCTGGGGCCCCGCGGCGCTCGCGCCTGCTTGCAGACCTTGCCGGACTGGTCCACCAGCGGACCATGATCGACCCGACCGCACCCGTCCTGGCCGTCACCGGCCTCGCTCGCGAGCGCCGTATGGCGGCCGGGGAGGGGGTCGAGGCCGTGGGGGCCGGCGGCAATCCGCACCGGCTGCGCCAGCTCCTCGATGCCCGCGTGCCGCCCGGCTGCCGGGCCGTGGTGAGCTTCGGGATCGCGGGCGGCCTCGATCCCTCGCTGAAGCCGGGCGACGTGGTGGTCGGCACCGGCGTCGTCGGTGAGGACGGGCGGCGCGCCGCCGATCTCGACCTGTCGGCCGTGCTCCTCAACGCCCTGTCGGATGTCGGGCCCCGGGTGATCCCGGCGGATCTCGCCGGCGTCGACACGGCCGTCCTGTCGGTCGACGGCAAGACCGAGCTTCGCGCCGCGACCGGCGCGGCGGCCGTCGACATGGAATCGCACGTGGCCGCGGCCTTCGCGGGGCGGCACGGCCTGCCCTTCGCGGTCCTGCGGGTGATCTGCGATCCGGCCGGCCAGGCGCTGCCGGCCTTCGCCGCGCAGGCGCTCACGGCGGATGGTGAGCCCGACATCGCCGCGGTGTTCTTCGCCTTCGCCCGCGGCCGGGCGCGTCTGGGAGACCTGATGCGGCTCGCCCGCGACTCGAACGCCGCCTTCGCGGCGCTCGGCCAGTGCCGGGCGCGCCTCGGGCCGGCCCTCGGGATCCCGGCGGCCCAGAGCTGACCGGTTCGGGTCGCCGCGTTTAGCGCTGCCGTCTGTGCGAGCGGAGTGGAGCAGCCCGGGGACGCGCGACGCTCGCTGAGGGCGCGCCGTCCTGGGTCACGTCTCTGCGCTGGTGATGATCGCGAGACAACGAGACCCGGCGATCCGGCTCAGGCCGGGTCGTCCGTCTCCTCCGGCAGCGGATCGCCGGTCCAGGTCGTAGCGAAGGCGGCGAGTTCCCGGGCCTCCGCGAAGGCCGCCACCGTCACGGCGCGCTCGGCCGGCGCCGCCCCCGGGTAGGGGGCGAGCTGGATCGTCACCCGGGCGAGGCGGCCGCCGGGGGCATTGGCGGCGAGCCAGGCCTGCGCGTCCGGCGTGAAGCGCTCCGGCCCGTCGAGGGCCCGCGAGTCGCTCCGCAGCACGATGACATAGGTGCCGAGGCTCGGATCGGCCTCCTGCACCGCCTTGACGATGTCGATCACGGGCTCTCCGCGAAGTCGTTGATCTGCACCTGGGCCTGCGCCGGGGTGAAGTTCGGGATGTCGGCGAAGATCTCCTCGCCATGGGCGGCCACGGCCTTCTTGAACGCCTCCACCGACTCGAAGGTCAGCAAAGCCATGACCTGGAACGGCGCGGTGCCGCCGTCCGGCGTGCCGGCGCCCTTGACCACCTTCGCCTCGTGGAGGCCGAGCGACGACCAGCGCTCGCGCACCAACGGCATGTGGTGGCCGAGATAGTAGCCCATGTCGAAGCTCGGGCCGGCCGGGTACATCACGCTGACCAGGATCATCGGGTCCATCCTCCCTGTGGAAACGGCCCGGATCTCCCGGGCTCGCAGCTCAAGCTAGTGCAGCTTCACGCGCGGCTCGGTGCGGCGGGTGAGCGCGCGGGCCATGGTGTCGAGCGCCGTCTTGGCAGTGCCGTGGAGCGCCCGCTCGTGCATCTTGTAGAGCGAGCGGTACATCATCCGGGCGAACAGGCCGGCGATCAGCATGTTCTTGCCGCGGACGAAGCCCATCAGGCTGCCGACGGTCGAGTACTCGCCGAGCGACACCAGCGATCCGAAATCCTTGTACTTGAAGGCTTTCAGCGGCTTGCCGTCGATCTTGGCCTGGATCTGGCCGACGAGATGGCTCGCCTGCTGGTGCGCCGCCTGGGCCCGCGGCGGCACCGGCGTGTCCGAGCCGACCTCCACCAGGTAGGCGCAATCGCCGAGCGCGAAGATGTCGGGGTCGCGGGTGGTCTGCAGCGTCGGGGTGACCACCAGCTGGTTGGTCCGCGTTGTCTCCAGCCCGCCGATGCCCTGCAGGAAGGGCGGAGCCTTCACGCCGGCCGCCCAGACCACCAGCTCCGACGGGATGAAGGTGCCATCGGCGAGCTGCACGCCGTCGGCCCGCACCTCGGTGACGCGCGCCTTCACGCGGACGTCGACGCCGATCTTGTTGAGGAGCTGCATCACCTCCGCCGAGAGGCGCTGGGGCACCGCCGGCAGGATCCGGTCGGCGGCCTCGACGAGGGTGATGCGGATGTCCTTGCCCGGGTCGATCCTGTCGAGGCCCGTGGAGACCACGTGGCGCAGGGTCCGGTGCAGCTCGGCGGCGAGCTCGGTCCCGGTGGCGCCGGCGCCGATCACCGTCACGTGAAGCTGGCCGGGGCGGACTGGACCGACCTGCGTGTGCGCCCGCAGGGACGCGTTCACGAGGCGCTGGTGGAAGCGCACCGCCTGGTCCTGCGTGTCGAGGGCGATGGCGTGCTCGGCGACCCCGGGCGTGCCGAAGTCGTTGGTCGTGGAGCCCACCGCCATCACGAGGGTATCGTACGGGACCGCGCGCTCCGGCGTGACCTCGCGCCCCTCGGAATCGTAGCTCGCCGCGAGCTGGATCGTGCGCGCCTCCCGGTCGAGCCCGGTCATGCGGCCGATCCGGTAGCGGAACCCGTGCATGTGGGCATGATGCAGGTAATCCACCGCATGATGGCCGACATCGAGGCTGCCCGCCGCGACTTCGTGGAGCAGCGGCTTCCAGATATGCGTGCGGGCGCGGTCGACGAGGGTGACATGGGCGCGCTTGCCGCGCCCGAGCTTGTCGCCGAGCTTCGTCACAAGCTGCAATCCAGCCGCGCCGCCGCCCACGACGACGATGCGATGCAGGCCGGACTCGTTCTCGACGGATGCCATCGACACTCTTTCTTCCCCCGAACCGGGATTAAAACGCCGGCCTGCTTACACGTCCTGGGTAACGGATTGCCACATCTGCCTGCCGCCCGCCCACGTGACCAGTGCGCGCGTGGCGGATCACGCGCCGGGCGCGCCGGGCTGACGCAGGGGATGTGCCGCCGCGACCTCCGGAAGGGCGAGGCAGGCCTCGGCGATCCGCGCCACGGTCGGGTAGGGCGCCGTGTCGATGCCGAAGATGCCGGTCCCGACCCAGAGGCTGACGAGGCAGAGATCGGCGTGGCTCACCGCGTCGCCCTGGCAGAAGCGGCCGGTCCACGGCTCGGTGCCGAGACGCGTCTCCAGCGTCCTGAGGCCGGTCTCGAAAGCGTTGCGCAGGAAGTCGAGCATCCGCTCCCGGGGCAGGCCGTAATGCTCCATCAGGAAGGTGCGCACCCGCGGCACGTAGAGGGGGTGGGTATCGCAGGCGACGACCTGCGCCAGGGAGCGCGCCCGCGCCCGGGCCCGCGGCTCCTCGGGCAGGAGCCGCACGCCGCCCTTCGTCTCCTCCAGGTAGTCGAGGATCGCGAGCGACTGGGTGAGGGGCGGACCGTCGCCGTCGAACAGGGCCGGCACCGCCCCCTGCGGGTTGATCGCCCGGAATTCCGGCTTGTGCTGGTCGCCCGCGTCGAGATCAATGAAGGTCTCCTCGTAGGCGATGCCCTTCAGCTTGAGCGCGATCCGCACCCGGAAGGCGGCGGCGGAGCGCCAGTTGCCGTACATGTGCATGGGGACAGGATCTCCGACGAGGCCGGAAGAGCACAGCCGAGTTTTCGCCCCGCGGCAAGACCCGGGACGGGCGGGTCGGGGGCGACAACCGGATCGGGCCAGCCCATATCGGATGCCTGTCCCGGAGAGACCCCGCCATGGCCGACCAGCCCGACGCCCGCCGCTTCATCCCGCTCAACATCGCGGTGCTCACCGTCTCGGACACGCGCCGGCCTGAGGACGACCGCTCGGGCGACACGCTGACCCAACGCCTCACGGAGGCGGGTCACCGGCTGGCCGACCGCGCCATCGTGCCCGACGAGATCCCGGCGATCCGCGGGCAGGTGGAGTGCTGGCTGCGCGACCCGGGAATCGACGTGGTGATCAGCACGGGCGGCACCGGCTTCACCGGCCGCGACGTGACCCCGGAGGCGCTGGAGCCGCTGTTCGAGAAGCGGATGGACGGCTTCTCGGCGGTGTTCCACCGGATCTCTTATGACAAGATCGGCACCTCGACCCTGCAATCCCGGGCGACGGCCGGGGTCGCGCAGGCGACCTACGTCTTCGTCCTGCCGGGCTCGCCGGGCGCCTGCCGGGATGCCTGGGACGGGATCCTGGCCCAGCAGCTCGACTACCGCCACCGGCCCTGCAACTTCGTAGAGATCATGCCGCGGCTCGACGAGCACCTGCGGCGCGGGGCGAGCATCACCGTGTGACCCGAACCGTCTGTCCGAGGCCGTGCAGCGGAGCCCGGAAGCCAGTGCCGCACCCTGCCAGAACCTTCACGCTCGGTGGTTCCGGATTCCGCGCTCGCCATTGGCATCCCGGAACGACGGGGCTGTGCTGCGGAACCAGCCCGGCGCGCTACGCCGCGTTCCCCTCCTTGCGGCGCAGCACCGAGTGCTTCCGGCCGTAGAAGAAGTAGATCACGAGCCCGATCGCCATCCAGATCACGAGCCGCAGCCACGTGTCGAGCGGCAGGCCGATCATCAGGAGCAGGCAGAACAGGATGCCGAGGATCGGCACCACCGGCACCGCGGGCGCCCGGAACGGGCGCTTCATGTGGCGGTCCGTCCGCCGCAGGTAGATCACCGAGCCGCAGACCAGAATGAAGGCGGCGAGCGTCCCGATGCTGACCATCTCGCCCAGGATGTTGATCGGCACCAGGGCGGCCACCAGCGCGACCATGGCCCCGATCAGCGCCTGGCTGCGATAGGGCGTCTGGTAGGTCGGGTGCACGTGGGAGAACATCTTCGGCAGCAGGCCGTCCTGGGCCATGGTGAAGAAGATCCGGCTTTGGCCGTAGAGCAGGACCAGGATTACCGTGGTCAGGCCGGTCAGCGCCCCGAGCTTGATCAGGATCGCGAACCAGCCGATGCCGATCACGTCGACCCCCTTGGCGATCGGGTCGGGGACGTTCAGGTCCTTGTAGGGCACGAGCCCGGTGAGCACGGCCGCCACCAGCACGTACAGGATGGTGCAGACGGCGAGCGAGCCCAGGATGCCGATCGGCATGTCCTTCTGGGGCCGGCGCGCCTCCTGTGCGGCGGTCGAGACCGCGTCGAAGCCGATGAAGGCGAAGAACACGACACCCGCACCGCGCAGGATGCCGCTGGCGCCGAAATGCCCGAAGGTGCCGTTGTTGTCCGGCATCAGCGGGCGCCAGTTCGCCGTGTTCACCTGACCCCAGCCCAGCGCGATGAAGGCCACCACGACGGTCAGCTTCACCGCCACCATGATGTTGTTGAAGCGCGCCGATTCCTTGGTGCCGCGCATCAGCAGGATCGTGATCAGCGCCACGATCAGCACCGCCGGCAGGTTGAACAGGGCGGTGCCACCGCCGTCGATCGGCGTGCCGGGGGCGTGGGCGAACTGCGCCGGGATCACGATCCCGACATCCTTGAGGATGCTGGTCACGTAGCCCGACCAGCCGACCGCCACGGTCGCCGCCCCCATGGCGTATTCGAGGATCAGGTCCCAGCCGATCAGCCACGCGAAGAACTCGCCCAGCGTCGCGTAGGTGTAGGTGTAGCTCGACCCGGCCACCGGGATCAGCGCCGCCATCTCGGAGTAGCACAGGCCCACGAAGGCGCAGGCGATGCCGCCGAGCACGAAGGAGAGCATGATCCCCGGCCCGGCATATTGCGCGGCGGCCGTGCCGGTGAGGACGAAGATGCCGGCGCCGATGATCGCGCCGATGCCCATCGCGGTGATCGAGAGGGCGCCCAGCGATTTCGAGAGCTGCTGCTCGCCCTCGCCACTCTCGAGGATGTCGTCGACCGATTTGCGCCCCATCAGGCCTGACGAATCCATGGCACCATCCTTTCAGGGCGGAAGCGGGTCAGCGTTCTCGCGCGGTGCAGAGACGGCAAATCTTCCACCCCGGTCAGGGTGTTGTAGAGGAGGCGTGACCGACAACAACGTGGCGTCGCGCAAGATTCTTCCGGTCAGGCCCGGTTGATCCGCGCGATCAGCGGCCGGACCTTGAGGCGCGGCGCGAACACCGCCCCGGCGCGCAGGGCCTCCCGCCGGACGACGTCCCCGGCCCGGGCCTGCCGGGCGCCGGCCACGAGCTCGATCCGGCCGATCAGGCGCGCGGGCCAACCGGCCGCCGGGCGCTGCAGGCGTCCGAGCCCGGTCTCGGGCCGGGCGGTCCCGACGAAGCGATCGAGGGTCCGGATCCAGCCTTCGGCCGGGACATCCCCGGCTTCAAGGCACAGGATCCAGTCCCGGCGGGCAGCGGCTGCGCCCGCCGCGTAGGGATTGCCGTCCCGGTGCAGGACCAGCGTCGCGCCCGTCGCCTCCGCGACGGCCGCCACGGCCTCGCTGTCGCTCCCGGTGACGATCACCGCGTCGCCGATCAGGCCGCCGGCGACACCCGAGACGAGCACGCTGAGCGTATCGGCCAGCCGATCGATCGCGTCCGGAGCGGCCGGGTCGGCCAGGAAGGTCACCGCAGAGAGCATGAGCGCGCCCTTAGACGATTTTCCGCCGCCGTAAACCATTGATCCGCCTCCCGAAGGCGCGAGCGCGACCGTGCGACGCGTTGCCTGGGGATTTGCCTGAAAATGAGGCGCTGGACCGCCGGGTGTTCGCGGTATGTTCCACGTGAAACACGGGGGCGACTCGGCATGGGACACAGCGGAGGTAAATCCACACGCGGGGCCGCGCTCCGTCTCGGGCTCAGCACGCCGCCCGAGAGCGCCCGGCGCGGTCGCGGCGCCACCGCCAATCCCACGAGCCGTTTCGCGGCGGCCTGGCGTGAGGTGTTTCACGATCCCGACTGGGAAGCCGACGCGCCGGCTCCCGTGCGCACGCAGGTCACGCCGGAGCGTTCCGCCCGCATCATTGCCCGCAACACGTCGCCCGACATCCCGTTTGATCGATCGATCAATCCCTATCGCGGCTGCGAGCACGGCTGCATCTACTGTTACGCGCGGCCGACCCACGCCTGGCTCGGTCTGTCGCCGGGGCTCGATTTCGAATCGCGGATCGTCACCAAGCCCGACGCCGCCCGGCTCCTTGCCCGGGAGTTGGCGGCGCCGGGCTATCGCCCCGAGACCATCGCCCTCGGAACGGCCACCGATCCCTACCAGCCGCTGGAACGCGAGCACCGCATCACCCGCGCGGTCTTGGAGGTACTGCGGGAGACCCGGCACCCGGTCAGCATCACGACGAAATCCGACCTCATCCTGCGCGACCTCGACATCCTGGCCGAGATGGCCGCGCAGAACCTGATCCTCGTCGCCCTATCGTTGCCGACCCTCGATCCGGACCTCGCCCGACGCCTCGATCCCCGCGCGCCGCGGCCGGAGAAGCGGCTCGCCGCGATGCGCGCCTTAAGCGCGGCGGGCGTGCCCGTGATGGTCAACGTCTCGCCGATCATCCCGGGGCTCACTGATCCCGAGATCGAGACGATCCTCGCCCGGGCCCGGGAGAACGGCGCGAGCCGGATCGGCCACGCGCTGCTCCGGCTTCCGGGCGAGGTCGCCGACCTCGTGGCCGACTGGTTCGCCGCACATTACCCCGAGCGGAAGGACCGGACCTTCGGGCTGCTGACACAGGCCCGGGGCGGCCGCGAGAACGATCCGCGTTTCGGCCACCGCTTCCGCGGCGAGGGCGCCTACGCGGCGATGATCGGCCAACGGGTGCGGCTCGCGGGAACACGGCTCGGCTTCGCCTTCGGCCGGATGGCGCTGGACCGTGATGCCTTCCGCAAGCCGGGGGCGCAGCTGGCGCTGTTCTGACGGTCGGCAGATCGGTTTCGGCCGGCTCGCCCGGTCCGTCGGGGCCGGCCTCGTGAGGTCGAGCCTTCGACGGGTGGACGACCGGCCGGCCCGGCCACAGCCTTCGAGCAACCTGTCTCGAATGCGCGAAGCCGTGCATTGAAAAGATTTTGTCCGCGATAAAGATCCGCGGTGCTGGTCGAGGCATGAGATGCAACAACTGAATTTATGAGTCCATGTCTTCAAAGTGCATGAATAACACAAGGTTGACATAGGCTGTTTTCAGGTTTCTACTGCACAAAGTTGAGATTAAGATGACAACTTGTAAGATAGAAGCTCACATAGCGGCGGCGGATCGTTTGCATCTATAAAGGATGTTCTGGTGTTCAGGATCGGTCATTTATCTATCGGCGTGACGTTTGGGGCGATCCTGTTTGCGATGAGCGCCCTGTTGCTCGTGGCGCGTGCCACCACGTTGCTGGAGGCCCACGAGGAGACGCTGCGCAGTCAGCAGGTCGTCGCCCTGTCGCAGGCGAGCCGCGCCCTGCTCCGCTCGATTGTCGCGACACGGACGGAGCGCGGCACGGCCCTGAGGCTGCTGGCCGACGAGAACCCGATCTCCGAGGCCGACAACACCGCCTTCCAATCGGATCACCGCGCCAGAATCGACGGTGAGACCGCGCTCTGGGCACGCGTTCGCGCCCTCGACATGCCGGCGGTGCAGGTCACGCTGGAGCCGCTGCGGCGCGCGCAGGAGGCTCTGGCAGCCCTGTGGCCGCAGGTCGAGGCGGCTGCAGCGGTGCCGAAGCCCCAGCGCAACGCCACGATCCGGCAGAATGTGGAGACGGTCAGCGCCGCGCTCCTCCAGGCCCTGGCGGCAACCAACAAGGCGGTGGATACCGCCCTTCCGCGGCAGGATGCGGCCGTCGACCGCTATCTCGAGATCAAGCGGGCCGCCTGGGCCACCCGAATCGCGTTCGGGGTATCCTGGGTCCGGATCGAGACAGCGGTAGCGGCCGCGACGGGCTGGTCTCAAGCCGAGATCGTCGCGGCCGCCGAGGAGCGGGCGCGGCTCTTCGCGGCATGGTCCGAGGTCGTCGACGCGATCGGCGCCGACCTGCCCGACACGATCACGCTCGCCTATCAGGAGGCTCGGGCCCGGAATTTCGAGGGTGAGGCGGCCGCACGGCGCGTTGCCCTGACTGAGGCGCTGAGCGCGGGCAGGCCACCCGGCATCGGGGTGAAGGCGCTGCGGGCACGCAACATCGCCGACGGAGCCGCCCTCGTCGATCTGGCCAACGCCGCCCTCGATGCGATGATCCAGCGCGTCGAGGCTCTCGCCGCCGCCACGCAGCGGTCGCTCCTGCTCGCCCTCCTGCTTCTCGCCGGTTCTCTGGTGCTGGCCATCGGCGGAACGGGGATCGTCTTTCGGCGCGTGCTTCGGCCGATCCAGGCCATGATCCAGGCTATGCGGGCTCTCGCGGCCGGCGACGCCACTGTCTCCATCCCAGCCCAGAATCGGCGGGACGAGATCGGCGCGATCGCGGCGGCCGTCCAGGTGTTCAAGGACAACCTGATCCGCACCCGGGTGCTGGAAGCGGAGGCCGATGCGGCCCGTCTCGCCGTGGAGGCGCAGCGCCGGTCGGCCACCGATGCGCTGGCGCAGAGCTTCGAGCAGGCGGTGTCCGGCATCGTCGCGCAAGTCTCCGGCTCCGCGGCCGAGCTGCAGACCACCGCCTGGCAGATGACCACGACCGCCCAGCAGACCGCCAGCCAGTCCAACGCCGTGGCCGCCGCCGCCGAGGAGGCGTCCGCGGGCGTCAGGACGGTGGCGGCCGCCGTCGAGGAACTCGGGACGTCCGTCCAGGAGATTGGGCGTCAGGTCCAGGGCTCATCCGAGCTGGCCCGGATCGCGGTCGGCGAGGCCGATCAGACCGCCACGCTCGTGGCCGCGCTCAACGCGGCGGCCGCCCGGGTCGGGGCCGTGATCGAGCTGATCGCCGGCATCGCCGCGCAAACGAATCTCCTGGCGCTCAATGCGACGATCGAGGCGGCGCGGGCCGGCGAGGCGGGACGGGGTTTCGCGGTGGTCGCCACCGAGGTGAAGGCGCTCGCCGCCCAGACCGGCCAGGCCACCGAGGAGATCGGCCGGCAGATCGGCGAAATCCGTAGCGTGACCGGCCAGGCGGTGGATGCGATCGGCACGATCACCGGCCGGATCGGGGAGATCAGCGCCGTGGCGGCGGCGATCGCGGCCGCGGTGGAGCAGCAGGGAGCGGCCACGCAGGAGATCGTCCGCAACATCGCCCAGGCCAATGCGGGGACGCAGGAGGTCAGCGGCAACATCACCGGCGTGGCGAACGCGGCCGACCAGACGGGCCGCGCGGCCGATCACGTGCTCGCCGCGGCGACCGCGTTGTCGCACCAGTCCGAGCAGCTCGAGGCCGAGGTCGATCGGTTCCTGGCGAGCGTCCGGGCCGCGTGACCCGACCCGTCAGGCCGGTCCGAACCCCCGGGTGAAGCTGAGCCGGTGATGCGGGCTCCGGCCGAGCCTCGTCAGGCCGACGCGGTGGACGGCCGTGCCGTAGCCGACGTTGCGCTCCCAGCCGTAGCCGGGATGACGCTCGGCCAAGCGCCGCATCAGGTCGTCGCGAAACACCTTGGCGACGATCGAGGCGGCGGCGATCTGCGGGACCAGCCTGTCGCCGCCGACCACCGCCTGGCCCGGCAGACCCGGCAGGGCATCGCGCCCGTCGACCAGGACCGGCGCATCGAGCCCGAGGCGGGCCACGGCACGCGCCATCGCGTCGAGGGTGGCGGCGCGGATGTTGATCCGGTCGATCAGCGCGCGGGAGCCCGCCGCCACCGCGACGCGCCCATGGGCGCGGATCAGCGGCGCCAGCCGCGCACGGACGGGCTCGGGCACGCGCTTGCTGTCGTCCAGGGCGGCGAGCAGATCCGGTGGGAGCGCCACGGGATCGAACCAGACCGCCGCCACCACCACGGGCCCGCACAGCGCGCCGCGCCCGACCTCGTCGCAACCGATGACGGCGGGGTACTCGGCCGCGCGGGCCGGATCGAACGGCATCGTCGTGGCGGGCGGCTTCCGGGCAGGGGACTTCCGGGCAGGGGACTTCCGGGCAGGGGACTTCCGGGCAGGGGACTTCCGGGCAGGGGACTTCCGGGGAGGCGGCATGGCCTTCTCCTGCCATCCCGCGCGGGCGCCGTCACCGGTCAGGCGGCGTCCCGGGTCCCCTGCACACCGCCATGCGCCTCGACGATGTTGCCGAAGAACTGACGGGCGCTCTCGTCCCAGCCGCAGCGCAGGGCCTCGGCCCGGCATTCGGCGCGCGACAGGTCGAGGGCCGCGAGCGCGGCGGCCCGCAGGTCCCGGTCGAGCACCCCGACGCGGGTGCCGCCGACGACGTCGTTCGGGCCCGGCACCGGGAAGGCCGCCACCGGCAGCCCGCTGGCCAGGGCCTCGAGAAGCACGATGCCGAACGTGTCGGTGAGGCTCGGGAAGACGAAGACGTCGCAGGCCGCGTAGACCGCCGAGAGATCCGCGCCGGTCCGGGTGCCGAGGAACCGTGCTCCGGGCGCCAGCGCCCGGAGCCGCGCCCGGTCTGGGCCGTCGCCCACGACGACCTTGGTGCCCGGCAGATCGAGACTCAGGAAGGCCGCGACGTTCTTCTCCACAGCGAGCCGCCCGACATAGAGGAACAGCGGCCGGGGCAGTCCGACGAGGTCCGCCGGCAGCGTCGCGCCGGGCTCGGCGGGCCGGAATCGCGCGGTATCGACGCCGCGGGTCCAGCGCATCAGCCGGCCGAAGCCCCGGGCCGCCAGCTCGCCCTGCAGCGAGGCGGTGCTGACCATCGTGCCCCGGGCGGCGCCGTGGAAGCGGCGCAGATAGGCGTAGGACCAAGCCTCCGGCACGGGGGCCCGGGCTGCAAGGTACTCGGGGAAGCGCGTGTGGTAGCTCGTGGTGAAGGGCAGCGCATGGGCGAGGCAGTAGCGCCGCGCCGCCAGGCCCACGGGGCCTTCGGTCGCGATGTGGACGTGGGTCGGCCGCTCCGCGTTCCAGCGCGCGGCCACCCGCTCCCGCCCGGCATAGGCGAGGCGGATCTCCGGATAGCCCGGCAGGGGCAGCGAGCGGAAATCCGCCACCGTCAGCAAGGCGGTCTCGAAGCCGTGCTCCGGCGCGCGCCACACCATCTGCTCCAGGGAGCGCACCACGCCGTTCACCTGCGGGTGCCAGGCATCGCTGGCGATGAGGAGCTTCACGGGCGGTGACCTCACGCCACCGCGCGCCGGCCCGGCAGCGTGTCCGGGACGCTCTCGGCCCTGCGGGCCCGCAGGACGCTCGGATAGTGCAGCACCTCGATGCGGCCGTCATAGTGCTCGACCAGGCCGGTGCAGGATTCGACCCAGTCGCCGGTGTTGAGGTAGCGCAGATCGCCGATCGGCCGGTCGGCCGCATGGTGGATGTGGCCGCAGATCACGCCGTCGGCGCCCTGCCGACGCGCCTCGTCGGCCAGGATCGTCTCGAAGCGGCCGATGAAGCTGACGGCGTTCTTCACGCGCAGCTTCGCCCAGGCGGAGAGCGACCAGTAGGACAGGCCGAGTCGCCGCCGCGCCTTGTTGATC
The DNA here is from genome assembly GCF_041806315.1 of Methylobacterium sp. OAE515. Lineage (NCBI taxonomy): Bacteria > Pseudomonadati > Pseudomonadota > Alphaproteobacteria > Hyphomicrobiales > Methylobacteriaceae > Methylobacterium > Methylobacterium sp. OAE515. The sequence continues at coordinate 6,172,558 of NZ_JBGMUV010000001.1, read as the reverse complement.
ACGGTGTTGAGGGACAAAGCCAGCGTGTAGGCGCCGTCGCCGAGATGGGCGAGCCAGCGCGAGTGGCGCACCACCATGTCGAACTGGTCGCCGTGGATCACGAGGTAGCGCCGGCCGTCGGCCGCCTCGTGGATCGCGGTCTCCGCCAGCTCGATCCCGCCGAAATTGGTGCCGACATAGTCGCGCAGGAACTCGTCGTGGTTGCCCGGCAGGTAGACGATGCGGGTCCCCTTGCGGACCTTGCGCAGCAGCTTCTGCACGACGTCGTTGTGCTCCTGCGGCCAGTACCATCCGGAGCGCAGCTGCCAGCCATCCACGATGTCGCCGACGAGGTAGATCGTATCGGCGTCGTAATCCTTCAGGAACGACAGCAGCAGCCCGGCCTGGCAGCCGCGCGTGCCGAGATGCAGGTCGGACAGGAACAGCGTCCGAACCCGGACCGGCATCTCCTCAACCTCGGCCACGGCACCCTCTCCCGGCGGCTGTACGGTGCCGGGATCCAGAGCGCGATCGCATCTCAGTTTGATGACGCGGGTCCTGGGCCGCGGAGACGGATCGGATACGGCGCGGCGAAGCCTCTCAACCCGAGATCGCCTTCGTTGCGCCGCACAAAAAATTTTTTTGCCAAGTTCCGGAAGTTTTTCCGGTTTTCCTTTCCGGCCCCACCGCCTCATAATGCCAAGAACCGGCGGCTCGGCACGAGCTCGGCCGGACCTTGACAGGAAGGCGGCGAGGACGGCCCTGAGGCCGTTGGACGGGACGGCATTTCGGAGGCGACCGGTGCGCGGGGGCGTGCCGCGACGCGAGCGGCGTGAGGCCGCCTGCCGCTCCGCTGAGGCCCCCCGATCACGGCAGAGGATGGCGTTCGAGGGGGTGCGGCGCGAGCCGCTTTCGACGGCGCCGGACCGACTCCCTGAGGACGCTTGAACAACCCGGCGCGGGTTCACGCTCGCCCACAATGGACTTTTCGGAGGAAACATCATGGCCGCAACCCGGCGCCCCGGTCGCAACCACCTCTTCATCCCGGGTCCCACCAACATCCCGGAGCGCGTCCTGCGCGCCATGCACGTGCAGTCCGAGGATCACCGCTCGCCGAGCTTTCCCGAGCTGGTGAAGCCGCTCCTGCAGGACTCCAAGATGGTGTTCGGCTCGACCAACGGGACGGTCATCCTGTTCCCGTCCTCGGGCACCGGCATCTGGGAATCGGCCCTGTCCAACACCCTCTGCCGCGGCGACAAGGTGCTCACCGCCCGCTACGGCCAGTTCAGCCACCTGTGGGTCGACATGGCCCAGCGCCTCGGCCTCGACGTCATCGTCCAGGACGAGGAGTGGGGCGCCGGCGCCGATCCGCAGAAGATCGAGGAGGCGCTCCGGGCCGACAAGGATCACGCCATCAAGGCCGTGATGGTCGTCCACAACGAGACGGCCACGGGCGTCACCAGCGATATCGGCGCGGTCCGCAAGGCGATCGACGCCGCCGGCCACCCGGCGCTGCTGTTCGTGGACGGCATCTCGTCGATCGGCTCGCTGCCGTTCTACATGGACGACTGGAAGGTCGATTGCGCCATCGCGGGCTCGCAGAAGGGCTTCATGCTGCCGGCCGGCCTCGGCCTGATCTGCATCAGCCCGAAGGCGCTCAAGATCGCCGAGGGCGGCACCGGCCGCAACGACCGGCTCGGCCACGCCTACTTCGCCTGGAAGGACCAACTGGCCGCCAACGCCACCGGCTACTTCCCCTACACCCCCGTCCTGCCGCTGCTCTACGGCCTGCGCGAGGCCCTGGCGATCGTGAAGGAGGAGGGGCTGGAGAACGTCTACCACCGCCATCACGTGCTCGGCGAGGCGACCCGTCAGGCCGTGGCGGCCTGGGGGCTCAAGCCCTGCGCCAAGGAGCCGAAGTGGAACTCCGACACGGTCACGGCGATCGTGGTGCCGGAGGGTGCCGACGCCGCCAAGGTGATCACCCACGCCTACGAGCGCTACAACCTCTCGCTGGGCGCCGGCCTGTCGAAAGTCGCCGGCAAGGTGTTCCGCATCGGCCACCTGGGCGACCTGAACGAGCTGTCGCTGCTGGGCGCCATCGCGGGCGCCGAGATGGCCATGCTCGATTGCGGCATCAAGGTCACGCCGGGTTCGGGCGTCGCCGCCGCCTCCAGCTACCTGCGCGAGAATCCGCTGCATAAGGCGTGATCGGCGCACGCGATCGGGGCGGGACCGGGTTGCCGGGCCCGCCCCGACGCGCAAGTAAGACCAAGACTATCGAGGAAACCGCCCGTCGTCCGAGAGGGGTCCTATGACCAAGAAGATCGTGTTCCTGGATCGTGAATCCCTCGATGCCAGGGTCCGACCGTTCAACTTCCCCCACGAATACGTCGAGCACGAGTCGACCTGGACGCCGGAAGAGATCGTGTCCCGCCTCCAGGGGGCGGAGATCGCGCTGATCAACAAGGTCCCGATGCGGGCCGAGACGCTGAAGCAGCTGCCCGACCTGAAGCTGATCGCGGTGGCCGCCACCGGCACCGACGTGGTCGACAAGGCCCAGGCCAAACAGCAGGGCATTACCGTCGTCAACATCCGCAACTACGCGTTCAACACCGTGCCGGAGCACGTGGTCGGTCTGATGTTCGCCCTGCGCCGGGCGATCGTGCCCTACGCCAACTCGGTTCGGCGCGGCGATTGGGCGAAGTCCAAGCAGTTCTGCTACTTCGACTACCCGATCTACGACATCGCCGGCTCGACGCTCGGCATCGTCGGCTACGGGGCGCTCGGCAAGTCGATCGCCAAGCGCGCCGAGGCGCTCGGCATGAAGGTCCTCGCCTACGACGTCTTCCCGCAGGATGGACTCGTGGATTTCGAGACGATCCTCGCGCAGTCCGACGTGATCACGCTGCACGTGCCGCTGACCCCCGACACCAAGGGGATGATCGGCGCCGCCGAGCTCAAGAAGATGAAGAAGAGCGCCATCCTCATCAACACGGCCCGGGGCGGGCTGGTGGACGAGGCGGCCCTGCTCGAGGCGCTCAAGGACGGCACGATCGCGGGCGCCGGGTTCGACGTGGTGGCGCAGGAGCCGCCCAAGGACGGCAACATCCTGTGCGACGCCGACCTGCCGAACCTGATCGTCACGCCGCACGTGGCCTGGGCCAGCAAGGAGGCGATGCAGATCCTGGCCGATCAGCTCGTCGACAACGTCGAGGCGTTCGTGGCGGGCAAGCCGCAGAACGTGGTCGAGAGCTGAGGCGGCGCGGACCCGCTCTCCGTCATTCCGGGGCGCCGCAGGCGAGCCCGGAACCCAGTTGCGCCGACGGTGTCGGCCGAGAACCACCCGTGCGTCTGGATTCCGGGCTCCGCTCCGCGGCCCCGGAATGACGGGGTGGATGTCCCTGACGTTATGATGCCCATCCTGGGCCGAGGTTGAGACATGACCAAGAAGCTGCTGTTCCTGTTCGACACCGATGCCGTGCCGAACGTGTTCGACACGGTGGTCGGCTACGACGGCGGCGCCGACCACATCACCGGCTACGGCGGCGTCAATCCCGACAATGTCGGCGCGCTGGTCGACGGTACGATCTACACCCGCGGCGGCTCCGAGAAGAAGTCGACGGCGATCTTCGTCGGCGGCGGCAGCATGGCGGCGGGCGAAGAGCTGTTCACCGCGGTCAAGAAGCGGTTCTTCGGCCCGTTCCGGGTCTCGGTGATGCTCGATTCCAACGGCTCCAACACCACGGCCGCCGCGGGCGTCGCGCTGGTGGCCAAGGCTGCCGGCTCGCTCCAGGGCAAGAAGGCCGTCGTGCTGGCGGGCACCGGCCCGGTCGGTATGCGCTCAGCCGCTTTGCTCGCCGGGGAGGGCGCCGAGGTCACCATCGCGGGCCGCGCCCTCGACAAGACCCAGGCCGCCGCGGACCAGATCAACAAGCGCTTCAAGGTCAACGTGAAGGCCGCCGCGACCCCCGACGAGGCCTCCCGCGTCGCCCTGGTGAAGGGCACGAACCTCGTGTTCACCGCCGGCGCCATCGGCGTCGAGCTGCTGCCGGAAGCGGCCTGGGCGCAGGAATCGTCGATCGAGTTCGTCGCCGACTACAACGCCCAGCCCCCGACCGGCATCGGCGGCATCGACGTGATGGACAAGGGCAAGGAGCGCAACGGCAAGCAGGCCTTCGGCGCGCTGGGCATCGGCGGCCTGAAGCTCAAGCTTCACCGGGCCTGCGTCGGCCAGCTCTTCGAGAGCACCGACAAGGTGCTCGACGCCGAGGAGATCTACGCCCTCGCCAAGACCATGGCCTGAGGAGGCGCCGGTGACTGAGACGCATCGCCCCGAGACCGACAGCATCGAGACGTTCCTGACGGAGCTGGCGAGTGCCGCCCCGACCCCCGGGGGCGGTGGCGCGGCGGCGATCTCCGGAGCCATGGGCGCGGCCCTGGTGTCGATGGTCTGCAACCTCACCATCGGCAAGAAGAAGTACGTCGAGGTCGAGGCCGAGCTGAAGGAGGTCCTGGCCAAGTCCGAGGGCCTGCGGGTCGTGCTCACCGGCATGATCGGCGAGGACGTGCAGGCCTTCGACGCCGTGATGGGCGCCTACGGCCTGCCCAAGGCTACCGACGAGGAGAAGGCGGCCCGGACCGAGAAGATCCAGGCCGCCCTCAAGACCGCCTGCGACGTGCCGCTCGCCTGCTGCCGGGCCTGCCGCGCCGTGATCGACCTCGCGGCGATCACAGCCGACAAGGGCAACCTCAACGTCGTGTCGGACGCCGGCGTGGCGGTGCTCTCCGCCTATGCCGGCCTGCGCAGCGCGGCCCTCAACGTCTACGTCAACGCGAAGGGTCTCGAGGACCGCGAGTTCGCCGACGAACGGTTGAAGGAGCTGGAGGATCTGCTCTCGGAGGCCGGCGCGCTCACCGAGAAGATCTACGCGGTCGTGAAAGCCAAGGTGAACTGAGACGGGCTTACGGTTCTCGCGACCGAACTCGCTTCGGCCGCGACGACCTTCCCCGTTGTTCCGGGGCGCGCAGGGCGAGCCCGGACCCGGAGGGGCACGCCGGGGGCGGCCAACCCACAACCGCTGCTGATGCAAGATCTTGGCGCGTCGGCGGCTCTGGATCTCGGGCTCCGCTGCGCGGCCCCGGGATGACGGCGAGAGGCGGATACGCTTGCAGATCTACAGTCGAGGCCGGGTGCATCGTGCCCCCGGCCTCGTTGTTTTTCTGTATGTCGCAGTGCAGCATCGAATACGATCCGTGCTGCGGCCGCGAAAAAGTCTCGGTCAATCAGCCGCTTAAAAAATTTGACGGGCGTAATCTTTCGACTCAACTAAAGTGAAGGGCGTCAACGGCGGCAACGAACCGCGGAGGAGGCGCCGAATGGACGTCCACGAGTATCAGGCCAAGGAGCTGCTTGCGAGCTTCGGCGTGGCCGTCCCGAAAGGGGCCATCGCGTTCAGTCCGGACCAGGCGGTCTACGCGGCCACCGAGCTCGGCGGCTCGTTCTGGGCCGTCAAGGCGCAGATCCACGCCGGCGCCCGCGGCAAGGCCGGCGGCATCAAGCTGTGCCGGACCTACAACGAGGTCCGCGACGCCGCCAAGGACCTCCTCGGCAAGCGCCTCGTCACCCACCAGACCGGCCCCGAGGGCAAGCCGGTGCAGCGCGTCTACGTCGAGACCGCCGACCCGTTCGAGCGCGAGCTCTATCTCGGCTACGTGCTGGACCGGAAGGCCGAGCGCGTCCGGGTCATCGCCAGTCAGCGCGGCGGCATGGATATCGAGGAGATCGCCGCCAAGGAGCCGGACTCGCTGATCCAGGTGGTGGTCGAGCCGGCGGTCGGCCTGCAGCAGTTCCAGGCCCGGGAGATCGCCTTCCAGCTCGGCCTCAACATCAAGCAGGTCTCGGCCGCGGTGAAGACGATCATGAACGCCTACCGGGCGTTCCGCGACTGCGACGGCACCATGCTGGAGATCAACCCGCTCGTCGTCACCAAGGACGACCGGGTGCTGGGCGCTCGATGCCAAGATGAGTTTCGACGACAACGCCCTGTTCCGCCGGCCGGGCATCGCCGACATGCACGACCCGTCCCAGGGCGACCCCCGCGAGGCCCAGGCCGCCGAGCACAACCTCAGCTACATCGGCCTCGAGGGCGAGATCGGCTGCATCGTCAACGGCGCCGGCCTCGCCATGGCCACCATGGACATGATCAAGCACGCGGGCGGCGAGCCGGCGAATTTCTTGGATGTCGGTGGTGGTGCTTCTCCGGAACGCGTCGCGACGGCCTTCCGGCTCGTGCTCTCGGACCGCAACGTGAAGGCGATCCTCGTCAACATCTTCGCCGGCATCAACCGCTGCGACTGGGTCGCCGAGGGCGTCGTGCAGGCCGCCCGCGAGGTGAAGATCGACGTGCCGCTGGTGGTGCGGCTGGCCGGCACGAACGTGGAGGCCGGCAAGAAGATCCTGGCCGAGAGCGGCCTCGACCTGATCACCGCCGACACGCTGGCTGAAGCGGCCAAGAAGGCGGTCGACGCCTGCGCGGCGGCCAAGACGAAGCACTGAGGGGAGACCGCGCCATGAGCATCCTCATCGACGAGACCACCCCGATCATCGTCCAGGGCATCACGGGCGACAAGGGCACCTTCCACGCCAAGGAGATGCTGGACTACGGCACGAACGTCGTGGGCGGCGTCACGCCGGGCAAGGGCGGGCGCACCCATCTCGGCCTGCCGGTGTTCAACACCGTCAAGGAAGCGGTGGCGGCGACCGGCGCCACGACCTCGATCACCTTCGTGGCGCCGCCCTTCGCGGCGGACGCCATCATGGAGGCAGCCGATGCCGGGCTGCGGCTGGTCTGCTCGATCACCGACGGCATCCCCGCCCAGGACATGATGCGGGTAAAGCGCTACCTGTACCGCTACCCCAAGGAAAAGCGGACCATGGTGGTCGGCCCGAACTGCGCGGGCATCATCTCGCCCGGCAAGGCGATGCTCGGCATCATGCCCGGCCACATCTACCTTCCGGGCAATGTCGGGGTGATCTCCCGCTCCGGGACGCTGGGCTACGAGGCCGCCTCGCAGCTCAAGGAGCTGGGGCTCGGCATCTCGACCTCGGTGGGCATCGGCGGCGACCCGATCAACGGCTCGTCCTTCCTCGACCACCTCGCCCTGTTCGAGACCGACCCGGACACCGACGCGGTGCTGATGATCGGTGAGATCGGCGGCCCGCAGGAGGCCGAGGCCTCGGCCTGGATCCGCGAGAACATGTCGAAGCCGGTGATCGGGTTCGTGGCCGGGCTGACCGCGCCGAAGGGGCGCCGCATGGGCCATGCCGGCGCGATCATCTCGGCGGCCGGCGACAGCGCCGCCGAGAAGGCCGAGATCATGCGCTCCTACGGGCTGACCGTGGCGCCGGATCCGGGGTCGTTCGGGCAGACCGTGGCCGACGTGCTGGCCCGGGCGGCGTAGCGCGCCGGAATCCAGAAGCGTGCCGCGCTCCCTCCCACTCTGCGGGGGAGGGTGGCCCGCGAAGCGGGCCAGGACGAAGTCCCGCAAGGGGGGAGCCCGGCCGCAGGAAATCGCGCGACCCTCAAGACGGCCGCAGCCTCGTCCTCACCGTCGCTCCCCCTTGCGGGACTTCGTCCCGACCCGCCCCTGCAGAGGGTGAGGGGGCGCGTCGCGCCTCGTCCTTCAAGAAAGTGCGCCACGAGGTGGCCCCATGACCCGTACCCTTCACGCAACCCCCGGCCTCGTCGACGCCACCGCCTTCGCGCCGCCGGTGATCACCGGCACCTCGTCGGAGCAGGCGCTGGACATCCTGTTCCAGGCGCTGCTCGACGTCGCCCGCCGGCACGACCCCGACCTCGAGGCGGTCCTGCACGGCACGGCCGACATCTCGCGCTTCTCGCCGCAGATGCTGGCGCGCGCCCTCCAGGTTCAGGGCATCTGGTTCCAGCTGATCTCCATCGCCGAGCAGAACGCTGCGATGCGCCGCCGCCGCCACGTGGAGCGCACGGAGGGACGGGCCGCGCTCGGCGGTTCCTTCGCCAAGGTCTTCTCCGACGCGCGCAAGCAGGGGGTGCCCCCGGAGAAGATCCAGGCGCTGCTCAGCGACCTGCGCATCCGCCCGACGCTGACCGCCCACCCCACCGAGGGCAAGCGGGTCACGGTGCTGGAGAAATTCCGCCGGATCTACCTCGTCCTGCGCGAGCTGGAGATGCCGCGCTGGACCGATCGCGAGCGCAACGGGCTCATGAACGAGCTGCGCGACCAGATCGAGCTGGTCTGGATGACCGGCGAGCTGCACCTGGAGAAGGCCACGGTCGAGCGGGAAGTGGCCTGGGGGCTGCACTTCTTCGATGAGACCCTGTTCGAGATGCTGCCCGAGACCCTAGAGACCCTGGAGGAGACGCTCGCCGAGACCTATCCGGGGACCGAATTCAAGGTGCCGCCGTTCTTCCAGTTCGGCTCGTGGATCGGCGGCGACCGGGACGGCAACCCCTACGTCACGGCCGCCGTCACCCGGCAGACCCTGCACCGCAACGCGCTGGCCTCGCTGACCCGCTACCGCGACGGCGTGCGCGAGCTGGGGCGGACCCTGTCGCTGACCGAGCGGTCGCTGCCGCTGCCCGCGAGCTTCCGCGCGGAGCTCGACCGGCACCTCGCCGAGAGCGGCCAGGCCCGGGCGATCACCCGCCGCAATCCCGGCGAGCCCTATCGCCAGTATCTCTCCTGCGTCTCGCGCAAGATCGACGCGACCATCGCCCGCAACGAAGGCGAGCACCCGTCCGGTCCCGATTATGCCAGCGCGGACGGGCTGATCGAGGACCTGCGCGTTCTCGAGCGCGGACTGACCGACGCCAAGTGCCCGGCGCTGGCGCGGGACCTCGTCCGCCCGGTCCGGCGCATGGTCGAGATCTTCCGGTTTTCGACGGTCCGTCTGGACCTGCGCGAGAACACCACCCGGACCACCGACACGCTCCAGGCCCTCTGGCGCCAGCGCAACGGCGAGGGCGAGCCGCCCGCCCTCGGCTCGGCCGCCTGGCGCCAATGGCTCGACACGGAGCTCGCCCGGCCGCGCGATCCCGAACGGTCCTTCGAGGACCTGCCCGACGCGGCCCGGGAGACGCTCGCCACCTTCGCTCTCGTCGCCGAGATGCGCGAGGCCCTCGACCGCGAGGCGTTCGGCGCCTTCGTGCTGTCGATGACCCGCTCGGTGGAGGACGTGCTCGGCGCCTACCTGCTCGCCAAGGAGGCGGGGGTGTTCCTTGACGCGGCCGGCACCGAGATCTGCCCGCTGCCGATCGTGCCCCTGTTCGAGACCATCGACGACCTGCGCGCCGGCCCGGCGATCATGCGGGCCCTGCTCAACGTGCCGGTGGTGCGCCGCTCCACCCGCTGGCAGGGCGGCGTGCAGGAGGTGATGATCGGCTACTCCGATTCGAACAAGGACGGCGGCTTCGTCGCCGCCAACTGGGAACTCTACAAGGCCCAGAGCAAGCTGACCCGGCTCGGCGAGGAACTCGGCGTCGGCATCGCGTTCTTCCACGGGCGCGGCGGCTCGGTGAGCCGCGGCGGCGTGCCGACCCACCGGGGCATCATGGCCCAGCCGCCGGGCTCGATCCGCGGCCGGTTCCGCACCACCGAGCAGGGCGAGGTGGTCTCGTTCAAGTACGCCAACCGCGGCACCGCCGCCTACCAGATGGAGCTGCTGGCGGCTTCCGTGTTCGAGCACGCGCTGGCCGGCGAGGGCGAGCGGGCGGGACCGGGCCACGACGACGCGCTGGAGGCTCTGGCCGGCGCGTCGCGGGCGGCCTACGTGCAGCTGCTCCAGACCGACGGCCTCGTCGACTATTTCCAGGCGGCGAGCCCGCTGGACGAGATTTCGCTCCTCAACATCGGCTCGCGCCCGGCCCGCCGGTTCGGGGCCCGCTCGCTCTCGGATCTGCGGGCGATTCCGTGGGTGTTCGCGTGGTCGCAGAACCGGCACGTCATCACCGGCTGGTACGGGGTCGGCTCGGGTCTCGCGAGCTTCCTCGACGTGCGCGGCCGCGACGGCGAGGCAACCCTCAAGCGCCTGTTCCAGGAATCCCGCGTCCTGCGCCTCGTCCTCGACGAGGTCGAGAAGACGCTGATGATGGTCGATCTCGACATCGCCCGCGCCTATGCGGGCCTCGTCCCCGATGCGGGCATCCGCGACCGGATCTTCGCGATGATCGAGGCCGAATACGCGCTGACCCGCGAGATGGTCCTGCGGGTGAGCGGCGGATCGGACCTGGCCGAGCGCTTCCCGCTGTTCCGCGACCGCCTGAAGGGGCGGCTGCCGACCATCAATCAGGTCGGACGCGAGCAGGTCGAGCTGCTCGCCCGCTATCGCGCCGAGACCGACGAGGACCGGCGCGAGGCGGTGAAGTCCGCCCTGCTCCTGTCGATCAACTGCATCGCGGTCGGCTTCGGGGCGACGGGGTGAGGGCGCCGCGGACGCCCTCTCTCTCCCGCAGAGCGGGAACGGGGCAGCGCGCGAATGTCGTGAGCCGAGGAGCCGCCTGAAACGCACCGTCGCGCGCTGTCGCCGAGCCTGACGAGCGCCATCTTCACCGCCAGGCGGGTCTTACCCCCGCAACGGCATCAGAACCGTCATCAAGAGAGAGGAACACCCATGAGCTTCACGCTGATCCAGCAGGCCAAGCCGCGCCTGCACCGCTCCGAACTCGCCGTCCCCGGCTCCAACCCGACCTTCATGGAGAAGTCGGCCTCCTCGGCGGCCGACGTGATCTTCCTCGACCTTGAGGACGCGGTCGCCCCGGACGACAAGGAGAAGGCCCGCACCAACATCATCCAGGCGCTCAACGACCTGGATTGGGGCAACAAGACCATGATGATCCGCATCAACGGTCTCGACACCCACTACATGTACCGCGACGTGGTCGACATCGTCGAAGCCTGCCCGCGGCTCGACATGGTGCTGATCCCCAAGGTCGGTGTGCCGGCCGACGTCTACGCCATCGACGTGCTGGTCACCCAGATCGAGCAGGCCAAGAAGCGCGAGAAGCAGATCGGCTTCGAGGTGCTGATCGAGACGGCGCTCGGCATGGCCAATGTCGAGGCGATCGCCCAGTCATCGAAGCGCCTGGAGGCGATGTCGTTCGGCGTCGCCGACTACGCGGCCTCGACCCGCGCCCGCTCGACGGTGATCGGCGGCGTGAACCCCGACTTCTCGGTGCTCACCGACAAGGACGAGTCCGGCAGCCGCCAGACCCACTGGCAGGATCCGTGGCTGTTCGCCCAGAACCGCATGCTGGTGGCCTGCCGGGCCTACGGCCTGCGCCCGATCGACGGGCCGTTCGGCGACTTCTCGGATCCGGACGGCTACCGCTCGGCGGCCCGGCGCTGCGCCGCCCTCGGCTTCGAGGGCAAGTGGGCGATCCACCCGAGCCAGATCGATCTCGCCAACGAGGTGTTCACCCCGTCGGAGGCCGAGGTCACCAAGGCCCGCCGCATCTTGGAGGCCATGGAAGAGGCCGCCAAGGCCGGCCGTGGCGCCGTCTCCCTGGACGGCCGCCTCATCGACATCGCCTCGATCCGCATGGCCGAGGCGCTGATTGAGAAGGCGAACGCCATGAAGGCGTAAGCGAGGGCTCAACGTCGGCGGGTCTCGGGGCTGCCCCGGGATCCGTCGGCGTCGCTTCTGAATACCCTCGGCTAATTTATCAGCCGCCGTCTTTTTGGGGCGCCGCAGGCGAGCCCGGACCCGGAGGGGCACGCGGGAGGCAGGCAGACCAGAATCGCCGACGGTGTCAGGCCGCGCAGGCGTCGCGGATCTGGATACCGGGCCCTACTGCGCAGTCCCGGAACGACGGGATTGTCTTTTCGAACTGCAGCCCTGTCGAAACGGCCAGCGGCGCTGATGCGCTCAGAACGGCCGATCGTCCGGGAGCCGCGCGGCCGCCATCTCGTCCGGCGTCGGATCGCGGTGGATCACGATGCCCTTCGACCGGTCCGCCGCGATCAGCCCGAGACGCGCGAACCCATCGAGCCAGCCGTCCATCGGCCAGAGCCCGTGACGGCCGTGGAACCGGGCGGCGTTGGCGACGATATCGCGAAAGTGCTGCAGCGGCGGGTCATAGGCCGCGTGGTGCTGATGGTAGGCCCGCGGCCCGCCGAGGAACAGGATCGGCACGCCGGCCCGGTCGGCCCGGAAGGCGAGGTCAGTGTCCTCCGCCCCGTAGCCGGAGAACGCCTCGTCGAAGCCGCCGAGCCGGTCGTAGGTCGCGGCGCGGACCGCGAAGGCCAGGGACCAGAACAGGCCGGGCTGCGGTGCCGGCGCCACCACGCCGGCGGGTGGGAAAGCCCGCGCCGGGTGCGGCTGCCCGAGCCGCTCCAGATCGGTCGCGTCCCAGTGATCCCCGACAACCCCGGCCGGCAGGTAGCCGATCTCGCAGCAGACCAGGCCGTCGTGCTCGGCCACCGCCCGCGACAGGCCGGCGACGAGCCCCGCCGAGGGGATGCAGTCCACGTCGAGGAAGATCAGCGTGTCGGCCCGGGCCGCCCGGCGGCCGGCATTGCGCGCCGCCGCGAGCGGCAGGCCGGCGCGGGGGAACGGAACCCGCTCCACCGGGAAAGGCAGGGGCGGGAAGGGGGCCTCGTCGCCGCCGATCTCCACGACGATGCAGGCATCCGGCCCAGTCCCGCGCGCGAGACCCTCAAGCAGTCGGGTCAGGTGCGGGCGCCGTCCCTTGTTGAGGGTGATGACCGCCGTGCTCACGCGTCGATCCCGGCCCGCAGGACATCGATCCGGTACTCCGCCGCCCGGGACTGGTGGAGGACCTTGGCGAACGGCGCGGCGGACCGGATGAACCCCTCGGCGGCGGCGTCGCCCGAGAGCGGATAGTCCGTCTCGCCGAGCCAGTGCACCAGCACGATGTCGCCCCCGGGTTCGATCGTCTCGCCGGCGCGACGCACCAGCTCTGCGAAATCCGCCGGCGCCAGGAAGTACAGGAACTCGGACAGGACGATCAGGTCGAACCGACCGCCGGGCCAGTCGCCCGGCATTGCGCCCTCCCGGATCTCGATGTGGGGCCGGTCGGCGCAACGGGCGCGTGCGGTCTCCACGGCGGCGGGGACTAGATCCATCGCGACCAGCCTGTCGCAGCGCTCGGACAGGGCGCGGGTGAAGACCCCGATCGAGCAGGCCGGCTCGAAGGCCGACCGGTAGCGCTCCCGCGGCAGGCTCGCGAGCGTCGCCCCGTACTTGTCGCGCTCATAGGCCGACGACGTGAAGCCCCAGGGGTCCGGGTTGTCGGCGTAGATGCCGACGAAATACGCGTCCGGAAGCGTCTGCGTCCGCCGGGTCATGCCGGGACCGCGACGAAGCGTTCGAAGGGACCGCACAACCGCTCGATCATCGCCGGCTCCAGCCGGAAACCTCCGGGATCGTCCGAGATCAGGTCGGTCGTCTGCGATTCGTGGGCGGCCACGGCGCGGGCCTTGATCGCCCGGTAGGCGGAGACGTCGAGGCGCAGGCCGGTCGGCTCCGGGCCGACCTCGGTGTCGGGCGGCAGGGTCCAGCCCCAGACCGGATACTCGTAGACCCGCACGCCCGGCATCCCGGGCTGGGCCAGGGCGACGATCGCGGCGGCCGCCTTGTGGTCGCAATGCGGGTCGTGACGCCAGGTCACGAAGGCCGCGCTGGCGCCGCAGGCCGTCGCCGTCCGCTCCACGGCGCGCGCCGCGGCTTCGGCGTCCGGTCCGTCGCTGGGGACATGGGCGTCGGGTAGGCGCAGGAACGTCACGTCGTCCGCGGTGAGCCCGAGTAAAGTCACGGCCCGCACGGTCTCGGCCTCGCGCAGGGTACGCAGCTTCTCGGGCGGATACAGTTCTGAATGGGTGTGCGAGCCGCATCCGTCGCTGATCACCACGAGGTGCACGCGCCGTCCCGCGGCCCGTGAGGCGGCGATCAGGCCGCCGCAGCCCAGGCTCTCGTCGTCGGGATGGGGGGCAACGACCACGAGGCCGCCCGTCCCGACAAGAGCGTCGAGGCTCGCGAGGGGCAAGGCGTCGGCAGCGGCCAGGAACGCGTCGGCGCGCATCAGCGGATCGCCGCCGAGCTTGCGAACGACGCGCGACACGCGCAGGTCCGGGACGGGTGGCGGATCAGATCGGTCACAGATCGCTCCAGGGTCGTTGAGCGGAGGCTTCCCCGCTATCGTCCCGGGCGTCTGAACGCGCCATGAGCGACGCGTTCGGGATCCGGACGTGCCGCTACCGGTCGTTCTCGGTCGTGAGCGCGTCTGGGCGCGTGCCTTCGTCGGGGTTGGGTCGGTCTGCGAGGTGGACGCCCTGCGTCGGCGCGTCGGTGAAGACCGCCCCGGCCGTACAGAGCGCGCTCCGCAGGGCCTCGATCTGTCCGCTCGGCGGATCGCCGTAGCCACCCTCGAAATCCTGGACGAGCCGCGCGTCGAGGCCGACCTTGGCGGCGAGATCGGCTTCCGACCAGCCGAGCAGGCCCCGGGCAGCCCGCGACTGCGCCGGGCTCATCACCTGCGTTCGGGTGCCGCTCTGTGCCCCTTCGTCCGATCCGGCCAACGTCACTCTCCCGCGGTGCGATGATCAACAACGGCGACCGTCACCGATCGTTTCCGGGCGCGTGATGAAGCACGACCATAATTGTGCTGAAATCCTGTCGCATCCGGCAAGGCGCATAGATTCGGAGCGGCCCTTCCGGGGGTTGGCCCGCGCGGCAGACGCCGCGTTCTCCGGATCCGGAATGACCTGAGCGCGGAGCGCGCGAGATGGGGACTGGACGATGAGAGGGGTGCTGATCGCGACCTTGGCCTGCGCGGTGCTGGCCATAGACCTGTCTGCGGCAACGCAGGCGCAGGCCCAGATGGGCGGCGGATCCCCAACCGGCTTCGGCAAGGGCAACCGCCGTCCCGGCGGCGAAGACGAGAAGAAGCCCCAGTACGTGCCGGGGGCCAAGGCCAGCGAGAAGATCTTCCCGCTCGATTCGACCTGGACCGCGGTGAGCCTCAACGGCAAGCCGTTCACCGGTGGCGACCGCCCGAGCTTCATCATCGACAAGCAGTACCGAGCCCGCGGCTATGGCGGCTGCAACACCTTCGCGGCCACCGCCTTCCCGCTCAAGGAGCAGCACATCGCGGTCGGGCCGCTCGCGCTGACCAAGAAGAGCTGCGACAAGGGTCTTGCCGCCTCCGAGCAGGCTTACTTCGTCGCTCTGCGCACCTCGGCGGTGTGGGACTTGGTCGGCTCGCAGCTGGTGCTGAAGAGCCCGAACGGTGAACTGAAGTTTGACCGCGCCCTTTAACGGCCGGTTCACCACGCCGCGCGAAGAGGCCCGCCGATTCAGAAGGCCTTGAGAGGCGGCGGCCCTAACTCCTCCGGTATCGGAGGAGACCACGGATGCCAGTGGGAATCGGTGTCGGGCGCGGAGAGGGGCCGCGCTCCGGCACGACGCGCACCCTGCGCTTCACCGGGCCAGAGAGCTTCCACCTCGGTGCCCTTTGGCTCGCTGCCGCCATTCCGACGCTGGCGACCTTGCTTTTGATCGTCCGCCTCGCGAGCTGAGCCGCGCGATTCCGGGCGGCCGAAGCTGGTTATTCCGACCCGTTCCGGCCGCGCGCGTCCGCCACGGTCCCGGACCTCGTCGCCTCGTTCGCCGCTCGCCCGTGCGCCGTCACAGGTGGGAACAGCGTTTCCAGCCCTGCGGCGACGCCGTACAGGACGGGATCGGCCCTCAACCCGGACCGGGGTGGATGAAGATCACTTGCGAGCAGGGTCTGCTTGCGGATCTGGCGCGCATTTGCGGGCATCTATCCGCGTCCTCGTTTTTGTCGTTCGGCACTTCGCGAAGACTCAATCCCGCGTGCCGCGTTTTGTTGCCGCGGCCCGTAGGAATCTTTGCTGGGGAGAACTGAAGAACCGGCCCGTGTGCTTTGAGCCACGCTGCGATCTCAGCCGCGGCGCCGAAGAACGATCATCGGATTCACGTCGCGGCCCGGGCAGGCTGCCGGAACGACGCTCATGATCGCGGCACTCGGGCAGCGGGCCCGGCATCTCTGGGCCGCCGCGATCTGATCGGGACCGCAGGCGTCGGCGAAGCAGAACGTCCCGAGATCCTCGCATGTCGCCACAAACCCGGTCCGTGGTGCGGCCTGATGCAGATCCGCCGCCGACGCGCCCTGGATCGCGAGGAGCCCCACAAGCCCGATCCATGCCGAGATCCGCGCCATCCGTGAGCCCAATCCGCGTCTCGCCTGCCTGCGCGCCCTGACTAGCATTGGCAGCCCGTTCGGACCGTGCCATTCCCGCGACAGACAACAATCGTCTCCGGTCACAGGCCGTGCCGGCCGCCGGTGAGCACTGTTCCGCGGACCATGCCTCGGTGAAAGGCCGCCATGCCCCTCTACGCCCTCGACGATCACGTGCCGGACCTCGCCGATCCTGACAGGGTCTGGATCGCCCCCGACGCGCAGGTGATCGGCCGGGTCCATCTCGGTCTCGATGTCGGGATCTGGTTCGGGGCGGCCCTGCGCGGCGACAATGAGCCGATCCGCCTCGGCGATCGCACCAACGTCCAGGAAGGCGTGATCATGCACGTCGATCCCGGCTTTCCGCTCAGCATCGGGACCGACGTCACGGTCGGCCACGGGGCCATCGTTCACGGCTGCACGATCGGGGACGGCAGCCTGATCGGTATGGGCGCCACGGTCCTGAACGGCGCCGTCATCGGCCGGGGGTGTCTGGTCGGCGCCAACGCGCTGGTGACCGAGGGCAAGACCTTCCCGGATCATAGCCTGATCGTCGGCGCGCCGGCCAAGGCCGTCCGCACCCTCGACGAGGCGGCCATAGAAGGTCTGCGGCAGGCCGCCCTGCGCTACGTGGAGAATGCCCGGCGCTACCGGGCCGGGCTGCGCCGCATCGACGGTTGAACGACAACGGCCGCGCCCTGCGCGGGCGCGGCCGCCGGAACCGCTACTTCTTGGTCTTGCCCCGCTCGATCGCCTCCTCGATCAGGCGGTGGGCCTCCTCCTTGTCGCCCCAGCGGACGAACTTGACCCACTTGCCGGGCTCCAGATCCTTGTAGTGCTCGAAGAAGTGTTGGATCTGGTGGATCGTGATCTCGGGCAGGTCGGTGTAGTTCTCGACCCGGTCGTAACGCTTGGTCAGGTGGCGCGACGGGACCGCGATGATCTTCTCGTCCTCGCCGCCCTCGTCCTGCATCACCATCACGCCCACGGGGCGCGCGCTGATGATCGCGCCCGGCAGCACCGCGCGGGTATTGGCCACCAGCACGTCGCAGGGGTCGCCGTCGCCCGACAGGGTGTGGGGGATGAAGCCGTAATTGCCCGGGTAGAACATCGGCGTGTAGAGGAACCGATCGACGACCAGCGCGCCGGATTCCTTGTCCATCTCGTACTTGATCGGCTCGCCGCCCAGCGGCACCTCGACGATCACGTT
Organism: Methylobacterium sp. OAE515; assembly: GCF_041806315.1. Classification (NCBI taxonomy): domain Bacteria; kingdom Pseudomonadati; phylum Pseudomonadota; class Alphaproteobacteria; order Hyphomicrobiales; family Methylobacteriaceae; genus Methylobacterium; species Methylobacterium sp. OAE515. The sequence continues at coordinate 6,155,107 of NZ_JBGMUV010000001.1, read as the reverse complement.
GACGTCGTGCGGCGGCTTCTTGCCCAGCGGGATGGCGTCGATCTTCATGGCGTTTCGCTTCCGGAATGCGGTCTGCTTCGCGTCCCAGACCTCTTAGAGACGCGGATCGCCAATGCAAATCTGGAAGGGTTGCGGCGGGGCAACGGGCACTGGAAAACGTCAGCCGAACAGGTAGCCGACCTTCGGCAGGGGGACGCCCGCCACGCGGTCCAGCACGCGCGGGCCGGCCTTGCCGCCGAGCCCCTCGTAGAAGGCGCCGGCCCGTTCGTTGTCCTCCAAGCTCCAAACCCCGAGCTGGGTCAGGCCATGATCCGCAAGATCGTTGCGGACCGCGCGGAACAGGCGGCGGCCGAGGCCGACGCCCTGGTATTCCGGCAGGAGATAGAGCTCGTCGATCTCGGCTTCCGTGCCGAGGGCGCGGCTGCGGGTGCGGCCGTAGGCGGCGTAGCCGACCACCCGATCCCCGGTCTCGACGACGGCGATCGGCCGGCCGCGGCGCAGGGCTCCGCGCCACCATGTCCGGTCGCGGCTGGAAATCAGGCGCTCCAGGGGCAGCCCCGGAATGATCCCGCGATAGGCCTCACGCCACGAGGCATCGAACACCTTGGACAAGCCGCCGAGATCGGCCTCGCGGGCCCGGCGGATGCTCGTGGTGCGCGTGCTCATGGGATTCCGGCCTCCCCTCGTCCGACCGGCGGATAACCCGCGCGGTCGCCGCAGGTTCGATGCCGATCCGGGCGGAGTGAAGGCAAGAACGGCGCCGGTTTCCGACGATCGGCCGCGACGGCTGTAGGCGACGCGAATTGCCGGCCCCTCGGGCGGCTGGTAGAGCCCGCGCTCGTTCCCTCCGGCAGCACGGCCTTGTTCAACCGCTTCCTCAAGCCCGAGACGCGCTACGCGCGGCGCATGGCCCGGATCGCCCGCTTCGAGCGGCCGATCGCCGGACCGGGCGACCGGCTGAGGGCCTGGGCCAACATGCTGCTGATGGACCACGGCGTGTTCCGGCTCGCCTATCTCAACCGCCATCGGGTCGGCACCGGTGCGCTCTGGCGCTCGGCCCAGCCCGGACCGCACCATCTTGCCCGCTTCCGGGCCGAGGGCGTGCGCACGGTCATCTCCCTGCGCGGCGGCCGCGAGCACGGGTCCTGGCCGCTGCAGCGCGAGGCCTGCGAGCGCCACGGCCTGATCCTGCGGGAATTCGTGCTGCGCTCCCGGGAGGCGCCGGACCGGGAGACCATCCTGGCTGCCAAGGACTTCTTCGCGAGCGTCGCGTACCCGGCGGTGATGCACTGCAAGTCGGGCGCCGACCGGGCCGGCCTCGCCTCGGCCCTGTACCTGATCCTGCACGAGGGCCGGCCTGTCGCCGAGGCGGCCCGGCAGCTCTCGGCCCGCTACGGCCATCTCCGCTTCGCCAAGACCGGCATCCTGGACGCGTTCTTCGCCCGCTACCGCCTAGAGGGCGAGGCCAGGGGGATGGACTTCCTGACCTGGGTCGAGACCGTCTACGACCCGGAGGCGCTCAAGCGCGACTTCCGGCCGGGTTTCTGGTCGGATCTGGCCGCGGACCGGGTGCTGCGGCGGGAATAGGCGCAGCGCTACTCCGCCGCCGGTCGCGCTGCCTCGCGGAACGGGTGGGCCGGGTAGGTGCCGATCACCCGCAGCTCGCGCGAGAAGAAGCCGAGCTCGTCGAGGGCTCGGGCGAGGCCCGGATCCTCCGGATGACCGTCCACCTCCGCGTAGAACTGCGTGGCGGTGAACTCGCCGTCCATCATGTAGCTCTCGAGCTTCGACATGTTGACGCCGTTCGTCGCGAAGCCGCCGAGGGCCTTGTAGAGGGCGGCTGGGATGTTGCGGACACGGAACACGAAGCTCGTCACGCAGGGCTCGGTCCCGGGCGCGACCGGCTCGGGCTCGGGGGAGAACACCACGAAGCGGGTCGTGTTGTGGGCCTCGTCTTCGACGTCGCGCTCCAGGATGTCGAGCCCGTAGACCGCGGCGGCGAGCGCCGGCGCCAGGGCCGCCCGGCTCGGATCGCCGATCTCGGCGATCTCGCGCGCAGCCCCGGCGGTGTCGCCGGCCACAACGGCCTTGACGCCCAGGCGACGGACGACCCGGCGGCACTGGCCCAGCGCGTGGACGTGGCTGTGAACCGTCCGGATCGTCTCGATCGACGTGCCCGGAAGGACCATGAGCTGGAAGTGGATCGGCAGGAAGTGCTCGGCCACGATGTGCAGCGGCGAGGTTGGGATCAGGTGGTGAATGTCGGCGACACGGCCGGCGATCGAGTTCTCGATCGGGATCATCGCCCGCTGCGCCCGTCCTTCCGTGACGGCCGCGAACGCATCCTCGAAGGTGGCGCAGGGCAGGTACGTCCAGTCCGGAAAGGCTTCCGCGCAGATGATGTGCGAGTTGGCTCCGGGCTCACCCTGGTAGGCGATCGTGCGGTCTGTCATGGCGGCGAGGTTTCGGGCGCGCGTTCAGTTGAGGCGCCGGGCCTGGAGCAGGGCGCGGGCGCGCTCCAGGTCGGCGGGGGTGTCGACGCCGAGCGGCAGATCGTCGACGATGGCGGCGTCGATGCGCATGCCGGCCTCGAGCGCCCGCAGCTGCTCCAGCTTCTCGCGGACCTCCAGCTCGCCCGGAGGCAGGGCGACGAAGCGGGTCAGGGCGGTGCGCCGGTAGGCGTAGAGGCCGATATGGTGCCAGAGCGGTCCGTCGCCCCAGGGGGCGCGGGCGCGGGTGAAGTAGAGGGCGCGCAGGCGGCCGGGGCCGACGGCGTGTCCCACCAGCTTGACCACGTTCGGGTTGTCGGCCTCGTGCGGATCGGTGATCGGGGCGCAGAGCGTGACGATGTCCACCGTCCGGTCGGCGAGCGGCATGACGGCCGCGCCGATGATCGCCGGATCGATGGTCGGCAGGTCGCCCTGCACGTTGACGACCACGTCGTGGCGCCCCTCCGGATCGACGATCTCCAGCGCCTCCGCGAGCCGGTCCGAGCCGGACGGGTGGTCGGCCCGGGTCATCACCGCGAGGCCGCCCGCCGCCTCCACGGTCCTGGCGATCTCGGCCGTGTCGGTGGCCACCACCACGGGGCCGATCCCAGCCTCGACGGCCCGGCGCCAGACATGGACGATCATGGCCTCGCCGGCGATGTCGGCCAGCGGCTTGTTCGGCAGGCGAGTCGCCGCGAGGCGGGCCGGGATCAGGACCAGGGGATCGGACATGAGAAATCGGACCTGGGCACGGCAACGTGGCGGCCGCGCCGGGAAACGGCCGGCTGCTTAACAGGCCCGCTCCCGGTTGTCGTCCCCCGCGGCCGGCGGGCGGGGCACGTGGAGAAAAGATGCCGCAAAGCGGCCGCGGGGTGACAAGCTGGACAATTCGGTGGAACAATCCTGCGCCGCAGCGCCGCGGATGGGCCCGGCGGCATTGTCAGGAGCCGTCCGGAACGGCTAAGGCAACCTCGAAATCTTCCAATGTCCGGTGTCCGAGCCTGCTCGCCCGTGTCAGGCGCGCGATCGGTCCGGGCCGAGTCGCGAGAAGAGCATGAACTCGTTCGAGGTGAACAAAGTCCTGGGGGCCGTCCTGGGCGCCCTGCTGTTCGCGGCCGGATCGGGTTTCGTCGCCGAATTGATCTATCATCCGAAGCCGGCGGGCAAAGCCGGCTACGACCTGCCCGAGCCGGAGCCGCAGGCTGCCGCCGCGGCGCCCGAGGCCAAGGTCGAGCCGATCGCGGTCCGGCTCGCGAGCGCCAACGCCGAGAAGGGCGAGGCCGGCACGAAGGCCTGCCACGCCTGCCACAACTTCGAGAAGGGCGGTCCCAACAAGGTCGGCCCGGATCTTTACGGCGTCGTCGAGCGGCCGAAGGGCGGCCATCCCGGCTTCGAGTACTCGGCGGCCCTGAAGGAAAAGGGCGGCACCTGGACCTACGCGGATCTCGACGCCTTCCTCACCAATCCAAAGGGCTACGCGAAGGGCACCAAGATGGCCTTCGCCGGCATCGCCTCGCCGCAGGAGCGGGCGAACGTGATCGCCTACCTGCGGTCCAACGCGGACGATCCCAAGCCGCTGCCCGCCGTCGAGAAGAGCGACGCGGCGCCTGCGGCCGAGCCGGCGGCGGCGAAGTCCGAGGACAAGCCGGCTGCCGAGAAGCCTTCCGCCGACAAGCCGTCCGCCGCGAAGCCGGCGGCGTCGAAGCCTTCCGAGGGCAAGGAGAGCCCGGCCAAGCCGGCCGACACCAGCACGGCCAAGCCGGTCGAGGAGAAATCGTCCGGCAGCCCGCGCGCGCCGAGCGAGTCGAGCGACAGGAACGCGCCGTCGCCCCCGGCCAGCGCCCATGACGGCGACCAGCAGGGAACGCCGTCGAGCGTGATCCCCGCCGAGCCCACGGCGCCCGCGTCCCCGGCCGCCAAGGAGCCCCCGGCCCAGGCTAATCCCGAGGCGGTCGAGCGGGCGAAGGACCTCGAGGTCGGCGGTCCGACCAAGGACCAGAACGCGCCGCTGCCCACGCCGCAGCCCCTGCCCAAGCAGCAATAGGGCCGACCGGGCCGCCACGCGGCCCGGATCCGGCGTCGGTCGGACACCCTGCGCGTCAGGCGCGTTCCGATGGCATGGCTCCGGGCCCGGCCTTTGCCTTAAAGCGGCCGCGACCCGGCATCTGTCCGGGTCGGCAACCGCGAAGGAACTGTCTTGCCCGTGCGAAGTCCCGATGCGGGGGAGCGACGCGCTTCCCTGCCGCTGCTGGTCGCCGTGACCATGACCGGAACGGTGGCCCTGCACATCTTCGTGCCGGCCCTCGCGGCGGCGGCCGCGGATCTCGGCACCAACGCGGCCGGCGCGCAACTCACCATCACCGTCTACCTGATCGGCCTCGCGGGCGGTCAGCTGCTCTACGGCCCACTCTCGGACCGGTACGGAAGGCGGCCGATCCTGATCGGCGGGCTCGGCCTCTATCTCGTCGGGCTGCTGCTCGCGATCCCGGCGCCGAACATCGGAACCCTGCTCGTCGCCCGCGTCCTGCAATCGCTCGGCGCCTGCGGCTCCCTGGTGATCGGCCGCGCCATGGTGCGGGACGTCTCGACCCGCGAGGATGCGGCCCGCAAGCTCGCGATCCTGACGACCGCGATGACGCTCACGCCGGCGCTGGCGCCGGCGATCGGGGGCGTGGTGAACGAGGCTTTCGGCTGGCGCTCCGTGTTCGTGGTGCTCGCTGGCCTCGTGGCCGTGCTGGGCGCCCTGGTGGTGTTCACCCTGCCCGAGACCAACCGCCACAAGGTGGCGCTGCCGGGCTTCGTCGCCGTGCTCGCCGGCTATCTGCGGCTCGTGCGGATTCCGGTGTTCCGGGCCTACCTGGTTGCCGGCGCCTGCGGTGGCACCAGTCTCTACGCCTTCCTGGCGGTGGCGCCGTTCCTGCTCGTGGACCGGCTCGGGCGCTCGTCGCAGGAGGTCGGGTTCGATTGCCTGATCGTGGTGTTCGGCATGGTCGGCGGTGCGGTCCTGGCGAGCCGCCTCGCCGCCCGCGTGCCGATCCGCAAGGCCGCGCGGAGCGGCAATCTTCTCTGCATCGCGGCGGCGCTGTCGTTGCTGGTGGTCGACCGGACCGGGATGCTCGGCGTCGTCAGCCTGATCGTGCCGCTGTTCGCCTACGCGGTCGGCGTCGGCCTGCTCAGCCCGAACGCGGTGGCCGGCCTGATGAACGTCGATCCGCACGCGGCCGGCTCGGCCTCCAGCCTCTACGGCTTCACCCAGATGACCTTCGGGGCGCTGTTCACGGCCGCGGCATCCGCCTGGCCCGCCACCTCGGCGACGCCCGTCGCGCTGGCACTCCTCTCGGCCGGGGTGATCGCCGGGCTGGCCCTCCGACGGGCGTGAGGCCCGGCCGGCTGTTTCGGAACGGTCCGGGCGGGTCCGGCATTACGAGGCCCCAACAGCAGGAGACACGCCATGCAGCGCTTGCCCATCATCGTCCTGGCCACCCTGGCCCTCGGCGGCACCGCCTTCGCGGCAGAGCAGGGGGCCTCGTCCCGGACGCCCGGTCACGAGATGCAGGATCGCGGCAGCAAGGCCGGAAGCCCCGGCGCCTCCGGTTACGCACCCGGTCATGAGATGAAGTCCGGCACCTCGGACACGACCGGCTCGACCTCCCGCACGGGCGGTTCGGCCACCGGGACCTCCGGGACGTCCGGCACCAGCGGAACCGGCACCCACCGCTGACAGGATCACGCTTCAACGCCGCCCGACCTCTTCGGCCGGGCGGACCCTACACGTCCGACGCCGGGACCGCTTCCACCAGACCGGCGACCCGGTCGCGAAAACCCGCCGCCAGCTCCAGCCACAGGAGCCGCGTCGGATCGACCGGTCCCGGCAGGGTGATCTTCCCCGGAGGCACGGGGGTGAACCCGAAGCGGGCGTAGTAGGGGGCATCGCCCACCAGGATCACGAGCCCTTCGCCCGCCTCCCGCGCCGCCTCGATCGCCGCGCGGGTCAGGGTGCCGCCGATCCCGCGGCCCTCGAAGCTCGGGTCGACGGCGAGCGGTCCGAGCATCACGAACGGCGTCGTTCCGGTCCGTACCGGCCCCATCCGCACCGAGCCGACGAGGAAGCTGCCCACGGAGGCGGTGACGCCGAGGTCGATCCGCTCGGCCGCGCCCTCGCGCAGGCGGTACGCGGTGCGGGCAAACCGGCCGGGGCCGAAGGCCCGGGCCTGGAGCCTCTCGATGGCGGAAGCATCTTCCGGCCGCTCGGGCCGGATGACGAGGGACAGAGGGGTCACGGCGGGGTCACAAGGGGCTCGCGGGTCGGACGAGGGCCGCGTAGCAGCGTCCGCCCAGGGCCGCAAACGGTCCCGCTACTCCGCTGCGGCGAGCGCGGGCCGCGCGCCGCCCTGGGTCAGCCTGAGGAAGCCGATCGCCGAGAGCCAGATCACCGCGCCGCAAGCGGAGGCGACACCGAGCACCAGCCCGAAGCCGCCGCGGTCATGCAGCAGCGCGATGGCCGGGACCACGAACCCGCTCGCCGTGAAGCCCACGAAATAGCGCACGCTGTAGGCCCGGGCGCGGTAGGCGGGGGGCACGTAGCGGGCGATCATCGCGTCGTTGATCACCACCTGTCCGTAGATCGCCGTCATGGCCAGCACGAGGCCGACGAGCAGGGGCACACCGGTGCTCAGGGCCGCGATCCCGAGGCCCAGCGGCTGCAGCACCGAGAGCGCCACGAACAGGGCGGGCAGGCTGTAGCGGTCGATCAGACGGCCCATGGCGAGTTGCATCAGGGCGCCGAACAGGAACACGCCGGTGGCGAGCGAGCCGGTCAGCGCCAGGGGCAGCGCGTGGCCGACGCCCTCGTCGATCACCTTGGGCAGGCTGATCGTCGTCAGGTTGAAGGTCAGGCCGCCCGCGAAGATCGACAGGCCGAACATCGCCATCAACGCCCAGGGCCGAGTCACCGGGATCACCGCGGCGCCGCCGGCCTTCTTGCCCGAAGCCTCGCCGTCGCCCGGCACCAGCGCCAGGAAGGCGGCCCCGCAGGCGAGGCAGACGAGGCCCGGGACCACGAAGGCCGCGCGCCAACTGATGGTGGCGGCGAGCAGCGCGGTGAGGCCGGAGGCCGAGGCCGCGCCGAAATTGCCCCAGACGCCGTTGATGCCGAGATCGCGCCCGAGCCGGCGGGCATGGGTCACCAGCATGGCCGAGCCGACCGGGTGGTAGATCGCCGAGGCCAGGCCGAGCACGCAGAGCCAGAGGGCGAAGCCGAGCGGCGTCGAGGCGCTCGCCACGCCGAGGCAGGATAGGCCGTAGCCGAAGAAGAACACCGCCAGCATGTTGCGGCGCCCGAACCGGTCGGCCAGCGAGCCCATCGGCAGGGAGCACAGGCCGAAGGCCACGAAAGCGCCGGTCGCGAGCCCGATCAGCTCGCCGTAGCCGAGCCCGGTCTGGGCCGCGATGGCGATGACCGCGGTCGGGTAGATCAGCAGCACGAAGTGATCGAGGGCGTGCGCGACGTTGACGAAGCGCAGCGTGCGGCGAGACAGCGTGTCCGAATCCATCGCGGCGTATCCTCCGGGATCTGACCCTGATAGCCTGACCCGATGGAGGTGTCGGGCCTAGTATGTATGCGAACGGGCCATTTTCGCCGGGTGACGCCGCGCGGCCAACGCGGTCCACGAACGCGGCTGACTATCAGGACGTGCCGCGCGCGGTCGCGGTGATGCCCAAGGCCTACGCGGCCGGGATGGTCCTCGATCGCCACTTCCACCAGCGCGCGCAGCTCCTCTACGCCACCGCCGGCCTGATGATGGCGTCGGCCGAGGACGGCACCTGGGTCGTGCCCGAGGGGCATGCCCTGTGGATCCCGCCGCGCCTGCCGCACGCGGTGGCGACCCACGGCGCGGTGGCGATGTGCTCGGCCTATCTCGATCCGGCCGCCGTCACGGGCTTTCCGGCAGGCTGCCGGGTGATCGCGGTCTCGCCGCTCCTGGCCGCGGCGCTGACGGCTTTGGCGGCGGAGCCGGTGCTGTACGAGGAGGACGGGCGCGGCGGCCATCTCGCCGCCCTGGTGCTCGACGAGATCGGCCGGGCGCCCGCGACGACACTCGTCCTGCCGCTGCCCCGCGATCCGCGCCTGCGCCGGGTCTGCTTCGGGCTGATCGAGGATCCGGCCTCGGAGGCGGATCTCGACGCCTGGGCGGACCGCGCCGGGGCGAGCCGGCGCACGCTGACCCGCGGCTTCCGGGCGGAGACGGGCCTGAGCTTCGGCGACTGGCGGGCGCGCGCCCGGGTGATCCGCGCCCTGGCGCTGGAGGCCGAGGGGCGCTCGCCACGGGCCGTGGCGGCGGCGGTGGGCTACCGGAGCGCCCAGACCCTGCGCCTGACGGTGGCGCGGGTTCTGGATGGGCCCGGCACGTGATGTGACCTCGCTTCGTCCGTCAGATGTTACGATCTTGGCCGTCGAAGCCCCGGCGCTGTCTTTGCGAGCGAAGCGAAGCAACCCACGGCCGCGCCACGTCTCCCGATGTCGCGCCGCCCTGGGTGACGTCGCTTCGCGCGTCGTGACGGAGCGGACGCCCATAGAAGGCGGAATCAGTCCATGCTCTACGAACTCGCGACCCTGTCCTGTCCGCTTCTCGCCGCCGGAGCTGTCTGCGAACGGTCGCGGGCCTGGGTCGCCGAGGCGGAGGCCGGAACGCTGCTCGGCTGCTGGCGGGCCGAGATCGGCACCCTCGGGCAGGTTCACGTCCTGCGCGGCTTCGACACGCCCGAGGCGATGACGGCAGAGCGGCGGCGCGCCCTGATGAGCGCGGCGCCGTTCAACGCCGGCGATCTGCTGACGGCGCTGACCCTAGACAGCTACGCGCCGTTCCCGTTCCTGCCGCCGCTGCGGACCGGATCGCGCGGCGGCGTCTACGAGGTTCGCACCTACCGGCTGAAGCCCGGCGGCTTGGCGCCGACGCTGGCGGCCTGGGAGGCGGCGATCGCGCCGGCCCGGACCTATACCGAACACCTCGTCACCAACCTCTACGCCCTCGACGGCCCTCCGCGGATCACGCACATCTGGGCCTTCTCCAGCCTTGAGGAGCGCGCGACCCTGCGCGCGGCCGCCTACGCCTCCGGCGTCTGGCCGCCGAAAGGCGGACCGGACCAGATCGCGGAGGCGACCTCGAGCATCGCGCTGCCAGATGCGGGCTCGCCGCTGTCGTGATCTCCGGCCTCAGGTTGCTCGCGCGGAAAAGTCGATCCGCGGGTCGATCCAGACGTAGATCAGGTCGGAGAGCAGGTTCACCGCGAGCCCGAGCAGCGAGAAGATGTAGAGGGTAGCGAACACCACCGGGTAATCCCGGCCGACGATCGCCCGGAACGACAGTTCCCCGAGGCCGTCGAGGGAGAAGATCGTCTCGATCAGCAGAGAACCGGTGAAGAAGGCCGAGATGAAGGCCCCGGGAAAGCCCGCGATCACGATCAGCATGGCGTTGCGGAAGACGTGGCCGTAGAGCACGCGCCGCTCGGACAGGCCCTTCATCCGGGCGGTCAGCACGTACTGCTTGCGGATCTCGTCGAGGAACGAGTTCTTGGTGAGCAGGGTCGAGGTCGCGAAGGCGCCGATGACGAGCGCGGTCAGCGGCAGCACCATGTGCCACGCGTAGTCGGTGACCTTGTGCCAAGTGGAGAATCCCTCCCAGCCGTCGCTGGTCAGGCCGCGCAGCGGGAACCACTGGTAGAACGAGCCGCCGGCGAACAGGATGATCAGCATCAGCCCGAACATGAAGCCCGGAATCGCGTAGCCGATGATCACCACGAAGGAGGTCCAGCGGTCGAAGCGCTCGCCGTCCTTCACGGCCTTGCGGATGCCGAGCGGGATCGAGATCGCGTAGGACAGGAGCGTCATCCACAGGCCCAGCGAGATCGAGACCGGAAGGCGCTCCTTGATCAGCTGGATGACGGTGACGTCGCGGAAGTAGCTGCGGCCGAAATCGAAGCGGACGTAGTCCCAGAGCATCTTGGCGAAGCGCTCCGGCGCCGGCCTGTCGAAGCCGAACTGCTTCTCCAGCTTGGCGATGAATTCCGGGCTTAACCCTTGCGCGCCGCGGTAGCGGGAACTCGCCTCGCCGCTGCCACCGGAGGGTCGTGCGGCGCCGCCGAGATCGCCGGAGCCGCCGGTCACGCGCGACATCGCGCCGTCGCGCTGGCCCTGGAGCTGGGACAGCACCCGCTCCACCGGCCCGCCGGGGGCGAACTGCACGATGGTGAAGGTGATCAGCATGATCCCCAGCAGGGTCGGGATCATCAGGCCGATGCGGCGCAGGATGTAGGCGAGCATGGCGTTACTCCCGCCCGATCCGCTTGGCCTTATCGGCGTCGAACCACCACGTGCCGGGGGCGCCGAGATCGTATTTCGGCGGATTGGCCGGGCGGCCGTAGATGTCCCACAGCGCGAGGCGGTGGGTCGAGCCGTACCACATCGGCACCCAGTAGCGCCCGGCCCGGAGCACCCGGTCGAGGGCCCGGCAGGCCGTCGTGAGCTCCGCCCGCGACTTGGCGTCGGCGATCGCGGTCAGAAGCGTATCGATCGCCGGATCCGCGATCCCCGACAGGTTGTTCGATCCCGCGGTTCTGGCCGCCCGGGAGCCGTAAGTCTCGCGCAGCTCCGCGCCTGGCGTCATGCCGCTGGCATAACGGCGGGCGGTGAGATCGAAATCGAAGTCCTTGAGCCGGGCTTGGTACTGCGCGGGATCGACGGTGCGGAGGCTCGCCTTGATCCCCAGGAGTCCAAGATTGCGGATGAAGGGCTGCGTGACCGCCTGGAAGACCGGGTCCTCGTCCAGGAATTCGAGGGTCAGCGGCTGCCCGCCGGGCAGCAGAAGGCTTCCCCCCTGCCGCGTGCAGCCGGCCTCCCGCAGCAGCGCGTCGGCGCGCTTGAGCAGGGCCCGGTCCTGGCCGGACCCGTCCGAGACCGGCGGCGTCCAGGCCTCGCCGAACACCTCCGGCGGCAGATCCTTGAGCGGCTCCAGCAGGGCGAGTTCCTCGGCCGAGGGCTTGCCGGTCGCCTTGAGATCGGAATTCTCGAAGAACGAGGCGGTGCGCGTGTAGGCGCCGTACATCAGGTTGCGGTTCGACCACTCGAAGTCGAAGCACAGGCCGATCGCCTCGCGCACCCGGGGATCGCGGAAGGCCGCCCGGCGGGTGTTGATCCACCAGCCCTGGGTGCCGCTCGGCCGCGCATCCGGCACCGTCTCGCGGACGACGCGCCCCTCGGCCAGGGCCGGAAAGTCGTAGCCGGTGGCCCAGACCCGGGCGGTGAATTCCTCCCGGAACGTGAAGGCGCCGCTCTTGAACGCCTCGAACGCCACGGTCCGGTCGCGGAAATACTCGTAGCGGATCATGTCGAAGTTGTTCTGGCCGACATTCACCGGCAGGTCGGCCGCCCAGTAATCCGGCACCCGCTCCAGCCCGATCGAACGGCCGGGATCGACCGCGCCGACCCGGTAGGGGCCGGAACCCAGAGGTGGTTCCAGGGTCGAGGCCTCGAAGTCGCGGCCGCCGTAATAGGCCGCCGAGAAGATCGGCAGCTGCGCCACGAACAGCGGCAGGTCGCGCGCGCGATCCGGCGCGAAGGTAATGACGAGCCGATCCTCACCCTCGGCCCGCGCGTCGCTCATGGCGCGGATGACCTCGGCGATCTCGGGATGGCCCTTGTCGCGCAGGAGCTTCAGGCTGAAGGCGGCGTCCTGCGCGGTGAGCCGCGAACCGTCGTGGAACCGCGCCTGCGGGCGCAGCGAGAACGTGTAGGTCAGCCCGTCCGGACTGACCGCGACGGAGCGGGCCAGCAGCCCGTAGACCGCGTCCGGCTCGTCGAGGGCGCGGACCATCAGGCTGTCGAAGGTCAGGTTCATCCCGGCGGCACCCTCGCCGCGCAGCACGTAGATGTTGAGCGTGTTGAAGGTGTTGAGCGCCTGGTTTCCGGTCGACGAGGAGAGCTGGCCCGAGAAGCGGCCGCCCCGCGGCGCCATCGGGTTCACGTAGGCGAAGTGCTCGAAGTCCGGGCCGTATTTCAGTTCGCCGAAACTGGAAAGGCCGTGGCGCTCCGCGTCGGCCGCCCAGGTCCTGCTCGACGGCCGGATCGCCGCCAGGGCACCGGCTCCCAGGACCAGGCTCCGGCGGGTCGGCGTCCACGGGGCGCCCGTCAACGCGGGGCCCCGGTCTTCGCGGCCCGCGCCTCGTCGTACCACCACGTCGTCGGGAAGCCGGAGCTGGCGTAGAGCGGCAGGATCGCCGGATGGCCGAACCGGTTCCAGCGCAGGGTCCTCTGCTGGTTCGAGGACCATTGCGGCACGACGTAATCGTGGGCGAGCAGCACCCGGTCGAGGGCGCGGGTGGCCGCGATGACGGCGGGCCGGTCCTTGGCGAAGATCACCTTCTCGATCAGTGCGTCGATGCCGGGATCCTTGATGCCGATCAGGTTGCGCGAGCCCGGCTTGTCGGCGGCCGCCGAGCCCCAGTACTCGCGTTGCTCATTGCCCGGCGAGAGCGACTCGCCCCAGTTCGACGTGGTGACGTCGAAGTCGAAGTTGCGGATGCGGTTCTGGTACTGGGCCTGATCGATCACCCGCAGCGTCGCGTCGATGCCGATGAGCTTCAGCTGCGCCGAGAACGGGAGGATCACCCGCTCGAAGGTGTTCTGGAACTCCAGGAACTCGACGGTCAGCGGCTCGCCCGTGGCCTTGTTGACCATCTTGCCGCCGCGCAGCTCGTAGCCCGCCTCGCGCAGGAGGCCGACGGCCTCGCGCAGGTTCTTGCGCACGGCCTCGGGGCTGTCGTTGACCGGATTGGTGTACGGCGTGGTGAAGACGGATGGAGGGACCTTGTCCTTGACGCTCTCGAGGACCGCCTTCTCGTCGCCCTCCGGCAGGCCCGAGGAGGCCAGCTCCGAGCCGAAGAAGTAGGAGTTGATCCTGTTGTAGAGGCCGTAGAACAGGGCCTTGTTCATCTCCTCGTAGTTCAACGCGAGGTTGAAGGCCCGGCGCACGCGCGGGTCCTTGAACTTGTCCTTGCGGGTGTTGAACACGAAGGCCTGCATGATGCCCATGCCGCGGTCGGGGAACGCCTCCTTGATCAGGCGCCCTTCCTTCACGGCCGGGAAATCGTCGTAGGCCGTGGCCCAGTTCCGGGCGATGTTCTCGACGCGGAAGTCGTAGAGGTCGCCCTTCAGCGCCTCGACCAGCACGGTGCCGTCGCGGAAATACTCGTAGCGTTCCGTGTCGAAGTTGTAGCGCCCGGCATTCACCGGCAGGTCCTTGCCCCAATAGTCGGGCACGCGGGTGTAGGTCGCGGTCCGGCCGGGCTCGAACTTCGCGAGCCGGTACGGGCCGGAACCGAGCGGCGGCTCCAGGGTGGTCTCGGTGACGCTGCGTTGCTTGCCGTTGGCGTTCTTAGCGGTCCACCAGTGCTTGGGCAGGACGCGCAGCTGCCCGATCACCTGCGGCAGCTCGCGGTTGCCGGTCTCGGTGAAGGTAAACGTCACCTCGCGCGGCCCGGTCGCCTCGGCCTTCGCGACCGTCTGGTAATAGGCGCCGTAGAACGGGCTGTTGGCCTTCAGCACGTCGAAGGACCAGACCACGTCCTCGGGGGTGATCGGCTTGCCGTCGTGCCAGCGGGCGTTCTCGCGCAGCCGGTACGAGACCGAGCCGAGATCGGGGGCGATCCGGACCGCCTCGGCGAGCAGGCCGTAGGAGGTGAACGGCTCGTCCGACGACTCGGTCATCAGCGGATCGTAGATCTGCTGGACGCCGCCTTCGAGATCGCCCTTCAGGCCGGCGACGACGATGTTGAAGTTGTCGAACCCGCCCTGCGCGCCGAAGCGGACCATGCCGCCCTTGGGGGCGGCCGGGTCGGCGTAGTCGAAATGCTTGAAGTCGGGGCCGTATTTCGGCTGGCCCATCAGCGTGATCGCGTGGGTCCACTGGCCGTTCGCGGCGGGCAGGGTGGCCGGCGTCGACGGCATCGCGGCCGGTTCCTGCGCGTGCGCCGGGGCGAGCTGGAGGCAGGCGACGAGGAGCGTCGCGGCGAGAAGGCGTCCGGTCGCGGTCTGCGCTGTCACGGGCAGGCTGTCTCCGTTGCGTCGAGCCCGCGCGGGGCGCGGGCGTTCAGTCAGGGTCATAGGCCGGGCGTGCCCCGGGCGTCGAGCGCGCTCACACACACGCCATGGCGCCGAGCCAGGCGCGCCGTGCGCGAACGGATGTCCTCACGCCGCCCGGCCTCGTCGGCCCTCGACCAGCCACATGGCGAGCAGGGCCGCGGCGAGCGCGGCGAGCGCCGCCAGACCCAGCGCCAGCGGGTAAACCTCGACGCCGCGGATATTGGCGCTGTCGCTCGGCCGAAAGCCGATCCAGTCGCCGCCGGCCAGGCGGCCGCCGCGCACCACCGCGAGACGCGGCACCTGGATGCCGCCGCCGGCCTCGGCGATCCGGCGGACCGAGCCGCCCGACCCGTCGGCCACGGCCTTCAGACGCTCGGTGTCGCTGAAGACGTCGGCGAGTTCGCGGGGATTGGCGGGGCCGACGCTGACGAAGGCGACGAGATTGCCCGAGCGCAGGGTGTGCAGCCCCAGCGTCTCGGCGTCGAAGGTGGCGGTGAACAGGCCAGGCTCGCCGGGCTTCAGCGTCAGCGTCGTCACCTTGCCGGTCGGTCCGGTGACGGTGACGGGCTCGGTCTGGTCCGCCATGGTCTGCCGCTCGACCCGCACCTCGCGACCGCGGCCGGTGGTCTGAGCGCGCAGGGCCTCCTCCTCCAGGGCCGGCTCCTTCATCAGCCAGTGGCCGAGGCGGCGCAGCAGGTCGAGATAGGGGCCGCCTTCCTGGTAGCCCCGGGCCCAGAGCCAGGCATGATCGGACAGGAGCAGGGCGACCCGGCCCTTGTCCTCGCGCGACAGGGCGAGCAGCGGCAGCCCCTCGGCGCCCGACAGGATCGGCTGGATGCCGGGGCGGGTCCGGGCCTCGATGATGCGCAGCCAGTCGCCCCAGGCGGGCGGGTTCGCGTCAGAGCCCGGCAGGGCCCGGGTGACCGGATGCCGCTGGCCGACCTGGGTCGGTGCCGCCTTGTAGGGCTTCTCGACGACGCGCCCGTCTGGATCGCCGGGCAGGATGCCGGCGAGGCGCGTGCGGGCGAGGCTCGCGGGGCCGGCGAATTCGGGGCCGGCCGCGATCAGCAGGGCGCCGCCCTCGCGGACATAGCGGACGATGTTGTCGAAATAGGCCTGCGGCAGCACGCTCTGGTTGGCGTAGCGGTCGAAGATGATCAGGTCGAAATCCTTGATCTTCTGGACGAACAGCTCGCGCGTCGGGAAGGCGATCAGGGAGAGTTCCGAGATCGGCGTGCCGTCCTGCTTCTCCGGCGGGCGCAGGATGGTGAAGTGGACGAGATCGACGTTGGCGTCGGACTTCAGCAGGTTGCGCCACGTCCGCTCGCCCTGGTGGGGCTCGCCGGAGACCAGCAGCACCCGGAGCTTCTCGCGGATGCCCTCGATCGGCAGAACCGCGCGGTTGTTGACCGTCGTGAGCTCGCCCGGCAGCGGCTCGACCTCGATCTCCACCACGTTCGGGCCGCCATGCTCGATGCGGGTGGTCAGCGCGAACGGCTTGTCGGTCGCCACATCCCGCCGGCCGATCTCCTCGCCGTCGCGGCGCACCGTCACGACCGCGTGGCCGGTGCCGCCGCGCTCCATCACCTCGGCGCGGATCGTCAGGTCCTTGCCGACGATGCCGAAGCGGGGCGCTTCCAGGAGCTTGATCTGACGGTCACGCTCGTCCGGATGGCCGGTGACGAGGACGTGGAGCGGCGCCTTGATGCCGAGCTGGGCGAGCGACGCCGGGACGTCGTGGACCACGCCGTCCGTGAGCATCACGATCCCGGCGAGACGCTCCGGCGGCACATCGGCGAGCGCCTGGCCCAGAGCGGTGAACAGCTTGGTGCCGTCATCGCCGTCCTTGGCGTCGGGCACGTCGATGAAGCGCGGCTCGATATTGGCGAGGGCGCCGAAGCGGCGCTGCAGCTCGGCGCGGACCGTGTCGGTCATCTGCGGGCGGTCGCCGAGCTGCTGGGATCCAGACCGGTCGACCACGATGGCCGCCACGTCCTTCACGGGCTCGCGGTCCTCGCGCACCAGGGCCGGGTTGGTGAGGGCCGCCAGGACCAGCGCGAGGACCAGGACTCGCAGCAGCGCGGTCCGGCCGCGCGCCAGCACGGCGAACACCGCCAGGACGGCGACGATGGCGCCGAGGACGGCGATGGCCGGCCAGGGCAGGAGGGGGGTGAAGCTGAGGCTCAGCATGACGATCCGGCCTCCGGGACCTGTGCATTCCGAGCGGCCGTGGGCCGATCAGATCCCCGCATCCTGAGGGGCCGCGCCAGCGGCCGCGAAGGCGGGCTCCAGGCAGCGCGGCGTCCTCTGGATAGCCCCTTCCAGGCTCCCGCTGCACTTCCGCACCTCAGGATGAGGCCGGCTGACGGGACCACGTGTTCCCGGCGGGCGCGGTTCAAACCCATCACTGCCCCAGCCGCTCCAGCAGCGCGGGCACGTGGACCTGATCCGCCTTGTAGTTGCCGGTCAGCGTGTACATCACGATGTTGACGCCGCCGCGGAACGCCATCTCGCGCTGGCGCTGGTCGCCGCCGACAACCGGGTAGAGCGGCTCGCCCCGGCGGCCCACCGCCCAGGCGGCGGCGAGATCGTTGCTGGTGATGATGATCGGGCTGACGCCGTCGCCCGCGCGGGCCGGGCGGCGCTCGGCGCCCTCGGCGGCGGGCGGCAGGGCTTCCACCCAGGTCTGGCCGGTGGCGTAGCGGCCCGGGAAGCTGTCCACGAGGTAGAACGCCTTGGTCAGCACGTGGTCGAGGGGCACCGGCTCCAGCTCCGGCACCTCAAGCGTCGCCAGCATCTTGCGCAGATAGGCGGCCTCCGGTGAGGGCGGCCCGCCCGGGCGGGCGGTGAGCGCGTCGCGGGTGTCGAACAGGACCGTGCCGCCGTTGCGCATGAACGCGTCGATCTTGCGGATCGCGGCTTCCGAGGGTTGCGGCCGGCCGGGGGCGATCGGCCAGTAGATCAGCGGATAGAACGCCAGCTCGTCCTTGGCCGGGTCGATCCCGGCCGGCTCGCCGGGCTCCAGGGCGGTGCGGGAGGCCAGCATCTGGGTCAGGCCGGTGAGCCCGGTCCGGCTCGCCTCGTCCACGGCGGCATCGCCCGTGATCACGTAGGCGAGGCGCGTGACCAGCGCCGACTCGATGCCGTTCGGCCGGTTGGCCGGCGGTTCCTCGGCGCGCACCGGCTGTCCGGGCAGCGCCGCGAATACCAGCAGGCCCGCCAGTGCCACGACCGCGGGCCGCCCGCGCAGGCGGGCCGCCAGCCCAGCACGGCGCAGGAAGCCGCCGAGCCACAGGCCCGCCAGGGTGTCGAGGGCGAGCAGAAGCAGTGCGAGGGTGAACAGGCTCGGACGCAGGTCCAGGGCCTCGGCCCCGGCGAGCGATCCGGTGCGGGCGCTCGCGAGAGCGGCCGTGTCCAGGGGCTTCAGCCGGTCGTCCGGTTTCAGGGCGTTCACGCTGATGCCTCCGTCCGGCGGCCCGTAGAAGCCCGGCGGGTGTTCGGAATTGGCCCGGTCGGCGTAGTCGGCCGCCACCGCGGTGGCCGAGGCGGGGGGCGAGCCGAGCGCCCCGAACCCGTCCAGCGTCACCCGCGGGGCGAGGACCGGGGCGGCCGCTCGCGCGGCCTCTCCCTGGACCGGCGCCGAGGCGCCGGCCAGCGCCACGACGCGCCGGAGCATGTCGATGAACAGCCCGGAGAGCGGCAGGTTCGACCACGTCGTGTCGGCGGTGACGTGGAACAGCACGATCGTGCCCTGGCCGCGCTTCTGCGCGGTCACGATCGGGGTGCCGTCCTGGAGCGATGCCCAGGTCCGGTTCGGCAGGTCGCCATCCGGCTCGGCCAGGATCTGCCGGCGCACGCCGATATCGGCCGGCGGCGTCAGGCCCGCGAACGGGCTCTCGGGCGGGAAGGGGGCCAGGGTCTTGGGACTGTCCCAGGAGAGCGTCCCGCCGAGCGTCCGGCCGCCGCGGCGCAGGCGCACCGGCACCAGCGGATCGTTGCCGGCGGCGAGCCGCGGGCCGGCGAAGCGCAGAAGCAGGCCGCCCTCCTTCACGAAGCTCTCGATCCGGGCGGTGGTCTTCTCGTCCAGCGCGCCGACATCGGCCAGCACCAGAACCGAGACCTGATTGTCGAGGAGCTGGTTGATCGAGTCCGCCGTGCCCGTGGCGCCGCGCGGCTCCTGCACGTCCGCGAAGGGCTGGAGCGCGCGGGCGAGGTAGTAGGTCGGCGCCAGCAGGGGCTGGGCCTGGTCGAGGGTGCCGCCGAAGACCAGGCCGACCCGGCGCCGCTTGCCGCGCTCGTCCTGCAGCACCACGGCGCCGGCCGAGCGCTCGCCCGCGATCTCCAGCCGGCTGATGCTGTTGCGCAGCTCAACGGGCATCTCGAAGGTCGCGTCCGCTTCGGTGGCATCGGCCGCGAAGGCGAAGTCGCGCTCGGCGAGCGGCAGGCCCTTCTGGTCCAGCGCCCGGATCACGCCGGAGTCGCGCCCGTTCGGCACGGCCCGCAGGGCGTGGGTGACGAGCTTGCCGGCATTCTCGGTGGCGGTGGCGGTGAGGGCCAAAGCCGGCGGCCTGTCGGCGCGCAGGATGGTGAGCGCGGCGCCGCTGCCGCCGACGAGGTCGGCGAGGCCCTTGGCGAAGCGCTCGTCGCTGGCGCCGGCGACACCGTCGCTGATCCAGACGAGTCCGGCCCCCTGGTTCTTCTCCAGGAAGGCGCCGATGGTCGCGAGATGCGCGTCCCGGGCGGGCAGGATCGGACGCGGCGCGAGGGCGCGCAGCCGCTCAAGCGCGGCGGCCGGCGTCTTCGCCTCGAAGGCTGCGGGCGCATCCGCCAGCCCGATCACCGCCACGGGCCGGCCGTCGCGGGCGGCGCCCTCCACGGCGTCGGTGGCGACGCGCAGCCGGTCGCGCCAGTCGTGGGCGGCGGGAAAGCCGTTGTCGAGGAGCACGAGGAGGGCCGTGCGGCCGCCCCCGGCCCCGACGCCCCCGGCGTTCCAGACCGGGCCGGCGACCGCCAGGATCAGGGCGGCGGCGATCAGCAACCGGAGGATCAGCAGCCAGGGCGGCGTCCGGGCCGGCGTCTGCCGCTGCGGGATCAGGTCTGCGACGAGCTTGAGCGGCGGGAAGTTGATCCGCCGCGGGCGCGGCGGGGTCACCCGCAGCAGGAACCACAGGGCGGGAAGGCCGATCAGGGCGGCGAGCGCCAGAGGCGCCGCGAAGGTCAGACCCAGCATGCCGGCCTCACTCCGTGCCGCGGGCGGCGATCAGCGTGGCGAGCCGGAGGGCCGCCTCGCTCGCCGGCCGGTCGGTGCGGTGGATCGTCAGCGTCCAGCCCTGGCTGCGGGTGATGGCGGCCAACGCGGCCCGATGCTCGGCGATCCGGGCGCGGTAGCGCACGCCCCAGGCGTCGGCGTCGCCGATATCGAGGCTGAGGCTGCCTTCAAGGTCGTGCAGCACGGCCTGTCCGGTGAACGGGAAGGTCTCCTCGATCGGATCGACGATCACCAGGAGATGGCCGCGGCTGCCGCGGCCGGCGAGGCTCTGCACGGAGCCGGCGATCCGGTCCGGCGCGGTCAGGAAGTCGCCGATCAGCACCACCTCGTCGAAGCGGGCGGGGCTCGCCCGGGGCGGCAGGTCCTCGGTCAGGCCGGCTTTGTCCGCCACCAGCGCCTGCGCCAGCCGCTCGACGATCCCGCGGGACGCGGTCGCTCGGGTCAGCCCGAGAAGGCCCACGCGCTCGCCGCCGTCCACGAACGCGTCGGCGAGCCCCAGCCCCAGGATGAGCGCGCGCTCGACCTTCGGTGCCGATGCCAGGTCCGAGGAGAAGCCCATGGAGGCCGAGCGGTCGATCCACAGCCAGATGTTGTGAGCGGCCTCCCATTCGCGTTCGCGCACGTAGAGCCGGTCGTCCCGGGCCGAGCGGCGCCAGTCGACCCGGGCGGCGGCCTCGCCGGTGACGAAGGGTCGGAACTGCCAGAAGCTCTCGCCCGGCCCGGCGCGGCGGCGGCCGTGCAGGCCGTGGGCCAGTAGGCTCGACACGCGGCGCGCCTCCAGGACGAGGCGGGGCATCTTGTCGGAGAGGGCGGTCGCGCCCTCGCTCTCGCGCCGGCCGGGGATGCGCCTGCCGGCGTCGAGGGCGTTCGTCTCGACCAAGATCAGAGCTTCTCCGCGAGCTTGGCGATCAGGCTCTCGATTGTCTCGCCGTCGGCCCGGGCGGTGTAGCTCAGCGCCATGCGGTGCTTGAGCACCGGCTCGGCCAGCGCCTTCACGTCGGCCACGGACGGCGCGACCCGGCCCTCGATCAGCGCCCGGGCGCGGGCGGCGAGCGTGAGCGCCTGGCTGGCGCGGGGGCCGGGGCCCCAGAGGAGCTTGTCCTTCACGATCGCGTCGCCGCTGTCGGGTCTCGCCGCACGGACGAGGTCGAGGATCGCCTCGACCACGGCCTCGCCCACCGGCAGCCGGCGCACGAGGCGCTGGGCGGTGAGCAACTGCTCGGTGGACATCACCGCGCGCGGGCGCGCCTCGTCGACACCGGTGGTCTCGATCAGGATCCGGCGCTCGGCGGCGCGGTCGGGGTAGCCGACGTCGATCTCCAGGAGGAAGCGGTCGAGCTGCGCCTCGGGCAGCGGGTAGGTGCCCTCCTGCTCGATCGGGTTCTGGGTCGCCAGGACGTGGAACGGCCGGGGCAGGTCGTGGCGGGCGCCCGCCACCGAGACGTGGCCCTCCTGCATGGCCTGGAGCAGGGCCGACTGCGTGCGCGGGCTCGCCCGGTTGATCTCGTCGGCCATCAGGAGCTGGGTGAAGACCGGTCCCTGCACGAACCGGAAGGCGCGGCGGCGGTCGGCATCCTCCTCCAGGATCTCTGTGCCGAGGATGTCGGACGGCATCAGGTCCGGTGTGAACTGCACGCGCCGCGCGTCGAGGCCGAGCACGGTGCCGAGCGTCTCCACGAGCTTGGTCTTGGCGAGGCCCGGCAGGCCGACCAGCAGGCCGTGGCCGCCCGCCAGGATGGTCACAAGGGCGAGATCGACGACCTTCTCCTGCCCGAAGATCACCCCGTGGATCGCCTCCCGCGCCGCGCCGACGGCGGCGAGACAGCTCTCCGCGGTGGCCACGATGCCGTCGTCGAGGGTGGTGGCCGGGCTGATCCCCTGCGTCATGCCGTCATCCATCTCCTGCCCGGGGCCCCGCGGGACCCCGCCGGTCATTCCGACAAGTGTGGGGCTTCTGATACCGGGCTGGCAAGGTCGGGATCGCCGCACGCCGAATCGCGGCCGGAGCTGGCGCACGGCGCCGCGGCCCTGTTCCGGACCGCGCCGCTCACCGGCGACGGCGATGAGGCCGGGCGCGGGGCGCCTCGCCCGCTGCTCCGTGGCTCGACGATCGACGGCGCCACCTCGGGACCGGCCGGGCCCCTATTGTCCCGGCATCGTCAGGACCAGCGGACCGCTGCGCGTGGCGACGACGGTGTGCTCGTACTGGACCGTCGGCGCCTTCGGCCGGCTGTAGAGGGTCCAGGGATCGTCGCCGTCCTCGGCGAACTCGGCGCCCAGAGACAGGAACGGCTCGACGGTGAACACCAGCCCCTCCGTCATGATCCGGCGCTCGGAGGCGTCGGGCCAGGTCGCGATCTCCGTCGGCTCCTCGTGGAGCGACAGGCCGACGCCGTGGCTGGCGAGGTTGCGCACCAGCGTGTAGCCGTTCTTGCGCGCGAAGTCGCCGACTGCCTGGCCGATCCCCGCCAGCGGCTTGCCGGTGCCGACCTGGCGCAGGCCCGCCCACATCGCCCGGCGCCCGTCCCGGCAGAGCCGCTCGACCCTGCGGGTCACCGGCGGAACGGAGAAGGACGCGCCCGTATCGGCGAAGTAGCCGTCCTTCTCGGCGGAGACATCGATGTTGACCAGGTCGCCCGGCTCGATCCGGCGGTCGCCCGGGATGCCGTGCGCGATCCGCTCGTTGATGCTGATGCAGGTCGCGCCGGGGAAGCCGTAGACCATCTCGGGCGCCGGGCGGGCTCCGGCGGCCTCCATGTATGCGCGTCCGATCCGGTCGAGCTCGCGCTCGGTGATGCCGGGCTCGATGGCCTTGCCCATGATCTCCAGCGCCTCGGCGACGATGCGCCCGATCCGCTTCAGTCCGGCCAGATCATCCTCGCTGGATACGGTCACGGCGTCTCCCTTCGCAAAGCCTCACGCGGCCGAGATCCCGGCGCACCGGAACGGCCGCGTCCCGTGGGCGCGCCCAGGTCCGCGCCCCGCTCGGGTGTTCGGACACCGGACAGGCGCGCGCCAGCCCGGCCGGCCGGAGCAGGGTCGGGCCGTAGGCGCGGATCCCGCTCCGGCACGGGCCGGGAAAGCGCTCAGATTTTCCCTTCGAGGCCCATCGTGTAGTACTTGTGGACGATCTTCTCCTGGTTCTCCAAGAGCCAGTCGATCGACGGCTCGTTGGTCATCGCCTTGCGGATCGCCTCGGTCATGCCCTTGCGCTGGATCTCGAACAGCGCCTTGTGGTCGACAGTCTGGGCCTCGATTACGCCGGGGCTCAGCCAGACCGAGCAGATGATGCCGAGATCGTTGGCCTTCTCCTTCGGGATGTAGCCCGCCCGCACGGCGTCGAGCACGCCGTTGGCGATGGCGAACTGCACCGTGCCCATCAGGATCGACGTGTACTTGCTCTCGGTCACGCTGACCTTGGAGACGCACAGGGTCACCGGGCGGACCATGATGTCGGTGTTCAGCAGCGCGAAGACGCGGCTGTGGCCCACCACCTGATCGCCGGTCAGCGTCGCCAGGGCCGTTCCGACCGGCCCGTCGAGCTCGCCGATGATGACTTCCGGCTCGGACGCCGTGTTGGGCGGCCCGCCCGCCACCAGGGCTTCGCCGGCGCGGAGGATGATGCGTTCACTCATGACGGTAGGCTCCATCGGTTGCGGCACGAAGGGGAGGGCGTGTCCGGCGGCGTCCCGGCGGGCAGCCCGTCCCCGGGGGTGAGATCAGCCACCGGGCTGCTCTGCTTGCAGGCACGCTGTGCAGTCGCGCTGCGTTGCCGTGAGCGCGCCTCGTATACGAACGCGAGGCCGCGCGGATAGGCGACGCGCGGATTTTCCCGGGACCGTGCCGCGCCTCCGGCCTCGGCCCGGCGCAGCGCCCGGGTCTTGGCGCGGGCGGGCTGGACCATTAGGAAGGCGCCTGAGCCGGCGCCGGTCGTGCCCGCGACTGCCGGCCGAACCCCTTGATGTCTCTCGCGGATCGCGGCGTGGGCAGCTTTGCGGGCTTCCCGCGTATCCGGACCATGTCATGCGCCTTCGAGATGTGTTCGCTGCCGGGTCGTCCGAGAAGGCCGGCCTCGCCAGGGCCGCGCAATCCCTCGCACGGCCGCTCACCCGTCGCCTGAAGCGGGACCGCCGCAGCGGGCCGCGGCAGGCCGACCTCGTCCGGGCCGTGAAGGAATCGGGCCTGTTCGACGCGGCCTGGTACGCGCGGCGCTACCCGGATGTCGCCACCGAGGGGATCGATCCCGCGACCCATTACGCCGTCCACGGCGGACGCGAAGGCCGCTGGCCGCACCCGCTGTTCCACGGCGACCGGTACCTCGCGGCGAACCCGACCCTGCGCGCCGAGGGCATCAACCCGCTCCTGCACTACGTCGAGCGCGGCGCGGCGGCCGGGCAGGCGCCGAACCCGCTGTTCGATCCCGACTGGTACGCCGAGCGGTATCTCGGCGGCCGGGCGGCGCGCGCGCGCGCCCTGTTCCATTTCCTGGAGAGCGGTGAGACCGACCCGTCGCCCGCCTTCGACACGGCGTGGTACCGTGCCCGCTATCCCGATGCCCGGCGCGAGCCGATCAACGCCCTCGTCCACTACATCACGGTCGGGAAGCAGCAGGGCTACCTGCGCAATGCCGAGGAACTCGCCAGCCTATCCCGCCACGTCGAGCTGATCTGGCGATCCGGGCTGTTCGACGCCGCGTATTACCGCGATCGCTGTCCCGAGGCCGAGACCAGCGGCCTCGAGCCGCTGGAGCATTACGTGATGGCCGGCGGCTACCGCCGTCACGCACCGCACCCGCTGTTCGATCCGGACTGGTACGCCGCCCAGGCGCCCGAGATCGTACCGGAGAGCCTCAATCCGCTGGTCCATTTCCTGGAGCACGGTGCCGCCGACGGGCACGATCCGGGCCCGTGGTTCGACACGCGCTGGTACCGCGCGGCCTACCTCGCCGACGATGCGGCGACGAACCCGCTCGCCCATTTCCTCGCGGATGGCGGCCGCACCACCAGCCCGTCGCCCCGCTTCGACGCGCCCTGGTACCTCACGGAATACCCGGAGGCCGCGGCGCGCGGACTGAACCCGCTGGTTCACTACATCCAGTACGGCATCGGCCAGGGGAAGCGGACCCGCTGCGTCGCGGGCACCGCGGGATCCGGGGATCCGGCCCAGGCGCCGCTCGTCTGCCTGAAGCGCGGACCGCGCCGGCATGCCCGCACCGCCCTGTTCATCACGCATTCCGGCAACGGCCGCATCAAGGGCCATGTCGAGCCGTACCTGCGCGCCTTCATCGAGAACGACGCCGACGTGGTGCTGATCGTCGCAGCCGACCAGCGCAAGACGGTCGTGCCGCAGGCGCTGATCGACCTGTGCGCCTCGGTCTACGTGCGCGAGAACGGCGGCTTCGACTTCGCCGCCTGGGCGCATGTGCTGGCCGAGGACGGCGAGCTGCTGGACGCGGACACGCTCTACCTGGTCAACGACAGCCTCGTCGGTCCCCTCGACCGCGACGCCTTCGCCGGCATCCTGGCCCGGATCGATGGCTGCTCGGAGGAGGTCGTCGGCCTGCTCGACAACTTCTACTACAGTGACCACCTGCAGAGCTTCTTCCTGGCGCTGAAGCGGCGCTGCCTGTCATGCTACGGCTTCAACCAGTACATGCAGGCGATCCGGAGCTGGCCGGACAAGAACGTCGTCATCACCGAGTACGAGTTGACCTTCTCGGCCCGGATGCGCGCGGCGGGCATGAACACGCGGGCCCTGTTCTCCACCCGCAACCGGCACACGACCCTGGTGAACGATCCGCGCAACAACCGCGCTCTGTTCGACTGGGAGAACCTGCTGGGGCAGGGCTTCCCGTTCGTGAAGCGCTCGCTTCTCGGCGAGCACGCGGCGCTCGGCGGAAAGCCGTTGCGGAAGGCGCTCGAGGAGTCGGGGTTCGACCTCGACCGCCTGGAGCCGACCTACGCAACCCCGGGCGCCAGGGTCTGGGCAGACCTGGCGCGGCCGACGCGCGCCGCCGGACCGCCCCGCGTGACCTTCGTGAGCCCGACCAACTACGCCAACGGTCTCGGTGTGGCGGGCCGCGGCTACGCCCGGGCGATCCACCGGACGCCCTGGCAGGTGAACCTGCACCCGCTCGAAGTGCCGTTCCACGTCCACGCGCGCGTCGCGCCGGGCTGGCAGGCCGAGACCTTCGCGGGACCGGCCGACGTGGCCGTGGTCCATCTCAACGGCGAAACCTGGACCTCGCTGATGAGCCCGCGCCAGCAGGCGATCGTCGCGCAGGCGCGCCGGAAGGTTGGGCTGTTCGTCTGGGAGACCTCCTACGTCCCGGAGGACTGGCTTCGGACCGTCGACGGCCTCGACGCGATCTGGACCCCGACCGAGTTCTGCGCCGACATCTTCCGGTCGATCACCGACATCCCGGTCGAGATCGTGCCGCACGTCGTCGAGAACGAGCCCGGGGAGCCCGCGAGCGCTGTGGCCAAGGCCCGCCTGCGGGCGAGCTTCTCGATCGACCCGGCCAAGCGGCTGATCCTCTACGCCTTCGACGGCTCGAGCTATCTCGCCCGCAAGAACCCGCACGCGCTGATCCGGGCCTTCCGCGCCGCCGGGCTCTCGAAGAGCGGCTGGCAGCTCGTGCTCAAGACCAAACACGTCTTCGACCTTCCCGGCGAAGGCAAGCGGCTCCTCGAGCTCGTGGGCACGGGCGGAGATGTGGTCGTGATCGATCAGCCGCTCTCGGCGCGGGAGCTCGCGATCCTGTTCGAGACCTGTGACGTCTATGCCTCCTCGCATTCCTCGGAGGGCTTCGGCCTGACGATCGCGGAGGCCATGGAGATGGGCAAGGTCGTGGTCGCCACCGATTTCGGCGGCAGCCGCGACTTCCTCGACGCGACCTGCGGTTTCCCGGTCCGGGCCGACATCGTCGCCCTTGAGGATTCGTACGGCCCCTATCTCAAAGGCTCGACCTGGGGACGCGTCGATGAGGACGATCTCGCGCGTGCCCTGAACGCCGCTGCGGCTGCGGTGACGAGCGGCGAGGCGCAGCGGATCGGCGCGGCGGCCAAGGCTCGGATCCGGGAGCGCCTGTCGGCCGCCGCCGTTGCCGCCGCAATGGAGGCGAGCCTCGCCCGCCTCCTGGCCGAATGACCGCCGGACATCCGGCCCCCTCGCTGAGACCGATCACGATGCGCAGCCATTCGGCCCCCTCGCCAGCCTGGGAGGCGATCGCCTGGGGGGCGCCCGCCGACCCCAAGGCGGCCGGGCCCAACGCGAACACGCCGGTCGTGCCGATCCTCCTCGACGCGGACCTTCAGCCTTTCGACACGCGCCCGCTCGCCGCGGACTCGATCGAGCGGACGGACGGCGCGGTGTTCCTGGTCGCGCCGGCGACCGCCACGCCCTGCCCGGATGTGCTCGAGCGGATCCGCGCGGCTCTGTCTGCGCGGCCCGACATCGGCATCTTCTACGGCGATGACGCCGTCATCGACGCCGAGGGCTTGGTGACGAGCGTCCACTGCAAGCCGGCCTTCAATCCGGGCCTGCTGATGGCGGACGACTATGTCGGCTTCCCCCTGATCATCCGCGCCTCGGTGCTCGCCGCCGTGACGCCCACCTTCGGCCGGCGCGAAGGGAACGCCGCGTGGTTCGCCTTTTGCCTGGACGCGCTCTCGGCCGGGATCGGCCTCGACCGCATCCCGCACACGCTGCTCGCCTCGCCCCTCGCTCGCCCGAAGGCCGGGCGCAAGGCCCGCGCCCGTGTCCTGGAGCGGTGGTTCCGCGCCGCCGGCCAGCCGCTCAAGACGGCGGCCGGGCTCACGCCGGACACGCTGGAGGTCCGGCGAACGCTCAGCGATCCGCCTCCGGTGACTCTGGTGATCCCGACCGCTCAGAGCCGGCCCAAGGACGGCGACGGCGTTCCCAACGACCGGCCGCACATCGTCCAGCTCCTGGACAGCCTCGCGCGCAGCACCTACCCGGCCAACCGGATCACCGTGCTGATCGGCGACGACCGCGAGGACGACGCGATCTATCGGGGACGCGCCGACCGTTTCACGGTCAAGCGCATCGACACGCGTCGTCCCGCGGGCGAGCCGTTCAACTATGCCGCCAAGATGAACCGGCTGTGGCGCGCCGCCGAAACCGACCTGATCATCCTGATGAACGACGACCTCGTCGTCCGCCGCCGCGGATGGATCGAGGCCTTGCTGACCTTCGCTATGGACCAGGGCGTCGGCGGGGTCGGCGGACGGCTGCTGTTCCCGGACGGGACGATCCAGCACGCCGGCATGACCGGCGGCATCTTCGGCGTCTTCGCTCATCCCTGGTACAAGCGGCCGGCGGCGGAGCGGACCTACGCGGACTGGGCGCTCACCCAGCGCGACTGCTCGGCCGTGACCGGGGCGCTGTTCGCCACCCGCAAGGCCGTGCTGGAGGCCGTCAACGGCTTCGACGAGGGCTTCGCCCTCGACTTCAACGACGTCGATCTCTGCCTGAAGCTGCGCCTGCTCGGCTATCGCATCGTCTACACGCCGTTCGCCGAGATGGCGCACCATGAGAGCGCGTCGCGGACGACCAACTTCGCCCCTGGCTCGCAGACAGCGCGCTTCCTGCGCCGCTGGCACGATGTGCTGGCGGAAGATCCCTCCTACAGCCCGCAGCTGCGCACCGACACCGACGTGGTCGCCCCGCGGGCCGACGCAACCCGCTGGATCACGGAGCGCGGGACCGGAGCGGCCGCCGGGCGCTGACCCGCTCGCGCCGGCGATGGGATCCGCCAGTGCGCAACGGAGGCTGCGAACGCTCGCGGACATCCGGAGCATCGCGAGGTCTGAACGAGCGCGATCGTCGGGAGGTGGAATTAAGGCAAACACACAAAGATTGCATGGATGCGCCGTTTCAGGCTGTCCGGCCACTATTCGATGGGAGATGAAGCACGGACACTGCTGTCATCGTTCAAGGATGTCTTGAGCGCGGCGTGCCGGAGCTGACCGTGAAGAAGATCGCCCTCGTCGCCGTCCTCCTGCTGGCGGCCGGTGCCTATGCGGAGATCCGGCTCCACGAGCAGGGGCGTCCCGTCTCCGGGACCACGATCAAGCCCGGGATCGCCGCCTTCAGCCCTGCGCCGATCCCGGCCGACTGGGTCGTCTCAGGTAGTCCCGTCACCGAAGTGGCAGAGGTCTCGCAGACCCACGACGGGAGCGCGCATGTCTATCTCTGGCGCACCACCGCGAGCGCGTTCCGCTGGACCCACCACGCCGACGAGATCATCACCATCCTCGATGGTGACGTCTTCATCACCGGCGCGGATGGCGAGCGCCGGCATCTCACAGCGGGCGATGTGGCGCATTTCCCGATCGGGTCCGTCCAGCTCTGGGAGGTCCCCAAGAACCTCCTGAAGTCGGCGATCCTCAAGCACCAGAGCCCCACTTTGGTCGAGGCCTCGATGCGCTGGATGCGCCGGGCCCGCGCCCTCGTCGCCGGCTGAGAGCCTGAGCGGATCTGCCCGCAGCCGTCGTGGTGCGATGATGCGCTGATCCGGGAGGCCCTACAGCGCCTCCCCCCGCATCAGCCGCGGCCGCGACCCCCGCGAGGCGGCCGCCTCGCCGATGAAGAAGCGCTTGAGGCCGGGCAGCCGGTCCACGATCCCGAGGCCCAGGTCGCGGGCGAGCCGGAGCGGCAGGGCGTCGTTCGAGAACAGACGGTTCAGCCCGTCCGTCGCCGCCGCCATGGCGAAGCTGTCGAACCGGCGCGCACGCTCGTAGGCGCGCAGAACGTCCGGGCTGCCCGGGTCGAGGCCGAGGCGCAGCGCGCCCGTCATCGCCTCGGCCAAGGCTGCCGCGTCGGCGAGGCCGAGATTGAGGCCCTGGCCGGCGATCGGGTGGATGACGTGGGCGGCATCCCCCAGCAAAGCGAGCCGCTCGGCGCGGAACGCCCGCGCGATGCCGAAGGCCAGCTTGTGCCGGCTCGGGCCATGTTCCAGCGCGAGGGCGCCAAGGTCCAGGGTGAACCGGCGCTCGATTTCGGCCAGCACCTCGTCGGGCGCCCCGGAGAGCAGGGCCTCGGCCGTGTCCGACCGCTCGGTCCAGACGATGGAGGAGCGATGGCCCAGGGCGCCGCCGTCGCGCAGCGGCAGGATCGCGAAGGGGCCGGCAGGCAGGAAATGCTCGAAGGCGCGGCCCGCATGCGGCCGGGCATGGCCGATGGTCGCCACGATCCCGACCTGCGGATAGGACCAGCCGACCCAGCCGATGCGCGCGGCCTCGCGCAGGCGCGAGCGCGCGCCGTCGGCGGCCACCAGCAGGTCGCCGCGCAGGCTGTCGCCGGTCGTCAGCACCGCGCGGATCGTGGCGCCCTCCGGCGCGGCCCGCACCACACCCGCCGTCACGAAGGACACGCCCGCCGCCCGGCAGGCCTCCACCAGCGCCGCAGCCAGGGGTTCGGCCTCGACCATGTGGGCGAAGGGTTCGTCGGCCGCGCGGGGCTCCTCGTCCTCGCGCCCGAAGGTGAGGAAGACGGGCCGGACCGGATCGGCGAGACGGCTGTCACTGATCACCATCTCGGTGATCGGCTCGGACGCCTCCGCGACGCGGGGCCACAGACCGAGCTGCCCCAGCATCCGGCGCCCGCCGGCCGCGACGGCGTAGGCGCGGCCGCGGTGCCGCGCGGGATCCGCGGCGCCCGGGTCGATCACCGTCACGGCGAGCGCCGGGCCGTGGGCCTGCTTGAGGGCCAGCGCCAAGGCGAGGCTCGGCAGGCCGCCGCCGGCGATCAGGAGGCTGCGGCTGCCGGGGCGGGGCATCTCGGCCGTCATGGGGCAGATCTCCGGTGTGTCGCGCGCGTGCGGGACGCGTGGATTGGTTCGTCCGAAAAGCCTATGTCGCACGCGGGCAACGAACGGAAACCCCGCGGGTCATGACGGACGCCAATACCGACGCGATGACGGACGCCGTCGCCGAGCTGATCGCCATCCTCGACCTGGAGCGGCTGGAGGTCGATCTCTTCCGGGGTCAGAACCCCAAGACCGGCTGGCGCCGGGTCTTCGGCGGTCAGGTCGTCGCGCAGGCCCTGGTCGCCGCGACCCGGACGGTGCCGGACGACCGCCCGGCCCACTCGCTGCACGCGTATTTCATGCTCCCGGGCGATCCCCGGACCCCCATCGTCTACGAGGTCGAGCGTATCCGGGACGGCCGGAGCTTCACCACGCGCCGGGTCAAGGCGATCCAGCACGGGCGTGCGATCTTCGCCACGACGGTCTCCTACCAGGTCGCCGAGGAGGGCCTCACGCACCAGCCCGCGATGCCGGCGGTGGCGGGGCCGGAGGGTCTCCTCGACGGCAAGGCGCTGGCGGAGGCGGGCGGGACCGGCATGCCGGAGGCGATCGCCGCCTATTTCGGCCGCGAGCGCCCGATCGACCTGCGCCCGGTCGACCTCAACCGCTACATCCCCGCTCAGGCGGGCGGACGGCCTCCCGAGCCGGTCTTCAATGTCTGGCTGCGCGCAGCCTCGGCGCTTCCGGACGATCCGGCCCTGCACCGGGCGGTGCTGGCCTACGCCTCCGATATGACCCTGCTCGACGTCTCGCTGATCCCGCACGGGCGCTCGGTGTTCGACCCCGCCATCCAGGCGGCGAGCCTCGACCACGCGCTCTGGTTCCACCGACCCGTGAAGATCGACGAGTGGCTCCTCTACGCGCAGGACAGCCCGGTTGCCGGGGGCGCCCGCGGCTTCGCCCGCGGGCAGATCTTCGACCGGGCCGGCAACCTCGTGGCCTCGGTCGCGCAGGAGGGACTCGTCCGCCGAATCGGGGATTAAAACACGTTCTGACGCGTGTGTTGCTGGCCTGCAACGCGGCTCGGTGCATCGATTTGAGCAGTTTGCCCATCGGCTGAGCGGCATCTCCCGCCACGTTGCCTCGGATCTGGCCGTTGCGGGCTAATCCGTGGGCAGAAGCGCGATCCGGGAAAATGTTCCCGGTCCAGCCCCTCTGGCATAGTCCTTGAATAGCGGCCTTCGACCGCGGGCCATCCCGAGCCTGCGGACGATCCGGGCCGGGTCGTCCTGCAAGTCGGGCGACGGCAACGGTTCCCAAGGATTGCGAAGGGGGCGTCGCCCATGAAAATCGTGATGGCCATCATCAAGCCGTTCAAGCTCGAGGAGGTCCGCGATGCGCTGACCGGTATCGGCGTGCACGGCCTGACGGTGACGGAGGTGAAGGGTTACGGCCGGCAGAAGGGCCATACCGAGATCTACCGCGGCGCCGAGTACGCGGTGAGCTTCCTGCCCAAGCTGAAGATCGAGGTTGCCGTCGCCTCCGACCTGACGTCGAGCGTGATCGACGCCATCGCGGGCGCGGCCCGGACCGGCCAGATCGGTGACGGCAAGATCTTCGTGATGCCGCTGGAGAAGGCGGTGCGCATCCGGACCGGCGAGACCGACGCCGACGCCCTCTGACCGGACGCCGTCCGAGTCCACGCCCGGCGCGCCGGGCCCGCAGAGCTTCATGCCTTTCTGACACAACGCGAATTCCGACCGGGAGCCACGTGCCCATGAAACTTCGTCATGCCCTCATGCTCGGCTTGGGAGGGGCGGCGATCGCCGCCCTCCTGATCGAGCCGTCTCTCGCGCAGACGCCGACGCCGGAGGCGGCCTCGCCGCCGCCGTCCCCGATCCCCAACAAGGGCGACACGGCCTGGATGATGATCTCGTCGGCCCTGGTGCTGATGATGTCGGTCCCGGGCCTCGCGCTGTTCTACGGCGGCCTCGTCCGCACCAAGAACATGCTGTCGGTGCTGACCCAGGTCTTCGCGATCGTGTCGATCGTCGGCCTGCTCTGGGTGTTCTACGGCTACAGCCTCGCCTTCACCAACGGCGGCGGCCTCAACGACTTCGTCGGCGGATTCTCGAAGGCCTTCCTGAAGGGCATCGACGCCAACTCCACCGTGGCGACCTTCTCGAACGGCGTCGTGATCCCCGAATACGCCTATCTGTGCTTCCAGATGACGTTCGCGATGATCACCCCCGCGCTGATCGTCGGCGCCTTCGCCGAGCGGATGAAGTTCTCGGCTCTGGTGGTGTTCACGATCCTCTGGGTCACGGTCATCTACTTCCCGATGGCCCACATGGTCTGGTACTGGGGCGGCCCGGACGCCGTCGGCAACGCCGCCAAGGCGCTGGCCGCCGCCACCGACGACGCCTCGAAGGCGACCGCCCAGGCGGCCCTCGATGCGGTCAACAAGGATGCCGGCTTCCTCTTCCAGAAGGGCGCCCTCGACTTCGCCGGCGGCACCGTGGTCCATATCAACGCGGGCATCGCCGGCTTCGTCGGCTGCCTGATCATGGGCAAGCGCATCGGCTACGGCCGCGACCTGCTCGCCCCGCACTCCCTGACCATGACGATGATCGGCGCCTCGCTGCTCTGGGTCGGCTGGTTCGGCTTCAACGCCGGCTCGAACCTCGAGTCCAACGGCACCGCCGCCCTCGCCATGCTCAACACCTTCGTGGCGACCTGCGGGGCCGCGGTGGCGTGGCTGTTCGCCGAGTGGGCTCTCAAGGGCAAGCCGTCGCTGCTCGGCATGCTGTCGGGCGCGGTTGCCGGCCTCGTCGCCGTCACCCCGGCCTCCGGCTTCGCCGGCCCGATGGGCTCGATCGTGCTCGGCCTCGTCGCCGGCGTGGTCTGCTTCGTGATGTGCTCCACCGTGAAGAACGCGCTGGGCTACGACGACTCGCTGGACGTGTTCGGCGTCCACTGCATCGGCGGCATCCTGGGCGCGCTGGCGACCGGCATCCTGGTCGACCCGAACCTCGGCGGTGTCGGCATCCCCGACTACACCTCGAAGCCGGGCGAGCTGGCGGTCGGTGCCTACGACATGATGAGCCAGCTCATCATCCAGGCGGAGGCGGTCGGCCTGACGCTCCTGTGGTCGGGCATCGGCTCGGCGATCCTCTACAAGCTCGTCGATGTAACGATCGGCCTGCGGGTGACGCAGGAGGAGGAGCGCGAGGGTCTCGACATCGCCGATCACGGCGAGCGCGCCTACAATTACTGAGACGGGCGGCGCGGCCCCGCGGGGTCGCGTCCATGCAAAGGAAAACCCCGGCTCCGAAAGGGCCGGGGTTTTTACGTCAGGCCGTCATCGCTTTGCTCCGCTCGCGATGACGATACGGGGCGGCGACCGGGCATCGCCCGCAAAGCGTTTACGCCGCCTGCGTCAGCGCCGCCTTCTCCTCGGCAAAAGCCCAGTCGAGCCAGGGCGTCAGCGCTTCCAGATCCGAGGTCTCGACCGTGGCGCCGCACCAGATCCGCAGGCCCGCCGGGGCGTCGCGGTAGGCGCCGATGTCGAGGGCCACACCCTCTCGCTCGAGGCGCTCGACGATCCCCGCCGCGAAGGCCGAGACCGCCGCGTCGCCCCGGGCGAGCACGTCCGGATCGGCGACCACGAGGCAGACGCCGGTGTTCGAGTAGGTGGCGGGATCGACCGCGAGGGGCGCGATCCAGGGCGTCCGTGCGACCCAGTCGTAGATCACCTTGGCATTCGCATCCGCCCGCGCGTGGAGCGCCGTCAGGCCGCCGATTCGCTCGGCCCAGCCCAACGTGTCGAGGTAATCCTCCACCGCCAGCATCGAGGGCGTGTTGATCGTGTCGCCCTTGAAGATGCCCTCGATCAGCGTGCCGTCCTTGGTGAGGCGGAAGACCTTCGGCAGCGGCCAGGACGGCGTGTGGCTCTCCAGCCGCGCCACGGCGCGGGGCGAGAGGATCAGCATGCCGTGCGCCGCCTCGCCGCCCATCACCTTCTGCCAGGAGAAGGTCACGACATCGAGCTTGTCCCAGGGCAGGGGCTGCGCGAAAGCGGCCGAGGTGGCGTCGCAGATCGTCAGACCCGCGCGGTCCGCCGCGATCCAATCGTCGTTCGGCACCTTCACGCCGGCCGCTGTCCCGTTCCAGGTGAAGACCACGTCGCTGTTCTTCGTGTCGATCGCCCCGAGGTCCGGCAGGGTTCCGTAGGGCGTCTGGTGGATGCGGGGCGCGATCTTGAGCTGCTTCAGCGCGTCCGTGACCCACTCCTTGCCGAACGCCTCCCAGGCGGCGACCTCGACCGGCTTCGGCCCCAGCATCGTCCACATCGCCATCTCGACGGCTCCGGTATCGGAGGCGGGCACGATGCCGATCCGATAATCGGCGGGCACCTGCAGGACCGTCCGCGTCAGGTCGATCGCCCGGCCGAGCTTGGCCTTGCCGATGGGGGAGCGGTGCGACCGACCCAGAGCGGCATCGGCCAGGGCGGCCGGGGTCCAGCCCGGACGCTTGGCGCAGGGGCCGGAGGAGAAATGGGGCACGCGCGGTCGCTGCGCGGGGCGGCTGGTCATGACGAATCCATCCTTGCAGAGGGGCGCGCCTCGGCGGGGAAGCGTTCCCGATCCCGCGCATGCGCCGAAACCGGCCGGCTTGCAAGCGCCTGTCCGGCAAGCAGTCTTCGCCGTCTGGCCCCGCCCGGGACAGCCTGCTCGGGGCGGCGGAACCGTCGATTAATCCTGGGCCGTTAGCCTTAATGCTGTGCCGCGTTGCGTTTGAGGTACGCTGATGTCTATCCACAGCGCCGCGATATTGGCGGTCTGGTCTGTTCTGCTTGTGGTTATTGGGGCCTTAACGGCCCATGTCGCGCTCCCGAGCCGTCTCCGGCGGCCCATGGCGCAGCCGCTGCGCCTCGACCCGATGGATTACGAGAGCGA
Organism: Methylobacterium sp. OAE515; assembly: GCF_041806315.1. Lineage (NCBI taxonomy): Bacteria > Pseudomonadati > Pseudomonadota > Alphaproteobacteria > Hyphomicrobiales > Methylobacteriaceae > Methylobacterium > Methylobacterium sp. OAE515. The sequence continues at coordinate 6,119,484 of NZ_JBGMUV010000001.1, read as the reverse complement.
CGGCCCGGTGATCGACCTGGAGGCGGCCTGATCAGGACCGGGTGCGGGCGCCTGACCCAGGCAGATCCGGGCGGCGTTCGGCCGTGATGCGCTCGGCCTCTGCCCGCCGCCAGCGGGCGATGGCCGCGTGATTGCCGCCGGAGAGCACATCGGGGATCGCGCGACCCTCCCAGTCGCGCGGCCGCGTGTAGTGCGGGTATTCGAGGAGACCGCCCTCGAAGCTCTCTTCGTCGCCCGACTCGCTCTTGCCCATCACGCCGGGCAGCAGCCGCACGCAGGCATCGAGCACCACCAGGGCGGCGATCTCGCCGCCGGAGAGCACGTAGTCGCCAATCGAGACCTCCTCCAGGCCGCGCCCGGCGATCACCCGCTCGTCGACCCCCTCGAAGCGTCCGCAGACGATCAGCGCCCCCGGACCTGCGGCGAGCGCCCGCACCCGCGCCTGGGTGAGCGGCCGTCCGCGCGGCGACATCAGCAGGCGCGGGCGCGGATCGTCCGTCCCGGTCGCGGCGTCGATGGCGGCGCCGAGCACGTCACAGCGCAGCACCATTCCAGCGCCACCGCCCGCCGGCGTGTCGTCCACGGAGCGATGGCGGCCGAGGCCGTGCTCGCGAATGTTGCGCGCCTCCAGGCTCCAGTCGCCCCGCGCCAGAGCGTCGCCCGAGAGCGACACGCCGAGCGGGCCCGGGAACATCTCCGGGTAGAGGGTCAGGATCGTGGCCCGCCAGGGCGTGTCCGCGCGCGTCATGGCGCTTGATGGCGCGCAGGGTGCGGCACGGTCAACGTCCGCGGCACCACCGAGGCGCTCCGCGTGTTGTCGGCCATGATCCGCACCTCGGCCCTCCGCTTGGCCCTCCTCTCCGTCGCCCTGACCGGGCCGGCGCTCGCCGCCGAGCCGCTGGCACCCGCGGGCGCTCCCGCGAGCGCCTTCCCCAAGCCCGACCGGCCCGTGGCCGAGATCGTCGCGCCGCGCTGGTCCTCGGAGGCAGAGCGCGACAAGGCCGGCGAGTTCGCCGAGGTCGCCAAGGGCATGGGCATCGCGCCCGGCGAAACCGTGGCCGATATCGGCGCCGGCAGCGGCTACTACGTGGTCCGCCTGAGCCCGCTTGTCGGTCCAGGCGGCCGGGTGCTGGCCGAGGACGTGACCCCGGATTACCTGGCAGCCTTGGAAAAGCGCGTGCGCGGGCTCGGCAACGTCACCGTGGTGCGGGGCGAGCCGCATGATCCGCGCCTGCCCCCGGAATCCGTGGACGCGGCGATCCTCGTGCACATGTACCACGAGATCACCCAGCCCTTCGGCCTGCTGTACAACCTCGCTCCGGCGATGCGTCCGGGCGGGCGCGTCGGCATCGTTGACGCGGACGACATTCCCTCCCGGCACGGCACCCCGCCGGCCCTCCTGCGCTGCGAGCTGGCCGCGGCCGGCTACCGGGAGACCGGCTTCCAGCCCTTGAAGGGCGGCGCCTATCTCGCCGTCTTCGCGGCACCCGCACCGGACGCGCGCCCGAAGCCGGACTCGATCCGCCCCTGCCGGGACGCCGCGACCGCGCGATAGTGTCTCTCCGGCGTCGCGCTGCAAACCCGGACCGACGAAAACGGCGCCGGCCTGCTCGGCCGGCGCCAGTCGGAGGTCACCACGAGACGGCGCGGGGGAGGGCCCCCGCGCCGGGACAGACCGGCCTCAGCCGGCGTTCTTGCTGAGCGAGACCGCGACGAACCGGGTCTGCCCCTTGCCGCTCTTCACCCGCATCAGCACGGCCTTGCGCCCGCTGGATTCCGCCGCCCGGATCTGCGCGGCCACGTCCGCCGGACGGGACACGCTCTGGCCGCCGACGTCGAGGATCACGTCGCCGGTCTCGATGCCCTTGGCGGCCGCCGGCCCGTCCGGATCGACCTGCACCACCGCGACGCCCTGGTCGGACAGGCCGACCTCGCCGGCCGGCGCGAGCTGGAGACCGAGCCGGGGCTGGCCGTTACCGGTATCGTCATCGCGACTCGCGACCTTGGTGCCGTCGGTCGGCATGGTGCCCAGCGTCACCGTGGCGACATCCGACTTGCCGCCGCGCAGGTAGCTGAGCTCGACCTTGGCGCCGGGCTTCATGCCGGCGATCTTGCGCGACAGCTCGCGGGCGCTGTCCACCGCGTCGCCGTTGACCTTCTCGATCACGTCGCCCGACTTGAGGCCGGCCTTCGCCGCCGGGGTTCCGCTCTCGGCGTGGTCGACCAGGGCGCCCTTGGCCTTGTCGAGGCCGAGACCCTCGGCGATGTCCTGCGTCACCGGCTGGATCTGGACGCCGAGATAGCCGCGGGCGACCTTGCCGTCGGTGCGGAGCTGCTCGACCACCGCCTGCACGGTCTCGGCCGGGATCGCGAAGGCGAGGCCGACGCTGCCGCCCGACGGAGACGCGATCGCGGTGTTCACGCCGACCACCTCGCCGTTGACGTTGAAGGTCGGGCCGCCGGAATTGCCCTTGTTGATCGGGGCGTCGATCTGCAGGAAGTCGTCGTAGGGGCCGGCGCCGATGTCGCGGCCGCGGGCCGAGACGATGCCGGCGGTGACGGTGCCGCCGAGGCCGAACGGGTTGCCGATCGCCACGACCCAGTCGCCGACCTGCGGCGCGGTCTTGCCGAACTGCACGTAGGGGAAGTTCGAGCCCTCGTTGATCTTCAGCAGCGCGACGTCGGTCTTCGAATCCTTGCCGATGACCTTCGCGTCGAGCGTCCGGCCGTCGTCCAGGGTCACCTGCACGGTCTTGGCATGGTCGACCACGTGGTTGTTGGTCACCACGTAGCCGTCGGCCGAGATGATGAAGCCGGAGCCGACCGCGCCGCGTGGGCCCTGGTGCTGCGGCTGCATCCCGCCTGGACCGTTCTGGCCGAAGCGCTTGAAGAACTCGCGCAGCTGCGGCGGCACGTTCTGGAGGTTGCGGCCCTGGCCCGGACCGTCATCGTCGTCGCTGCTCGCCGAATCGTCGAGCTTCACCTTCACCGAGACGACGCCCGGCTTCACCTTGTTGACGATGCCGGCGAAGGAGCCCGGCGGGTGCTCGGGGGCCTCGATCGGCGATTTCGGAAGGGCCTGCGCGTAGGCCGGGGTGGCGGACGGCAGGTAGCCGCTGCCGAGGGCGCCGCCGGCGATCAGAGCGGCGGCGGCCACGGAGGCGAGGGCGCGGCGCGAGGTGCGGCCGGAAGGACGGGTCTCGGTCATGGGGGTCTGAAACCTCTCGGGACTGATCGGGACGACGCCGGCTGGCGCGGCGGTCGATGGGATCTGTGTAGAGGGCGGCCCCTGACCCGGGCGTGGCGGTCACATTACGGTTTCGACAGGTGCGGAGGCGGCTCGCCACGACGCCGTGCGGCGCGGGAAACGCCCCTGGCTTGTGCCGCTTGTCACCGCGCTCCTCAGCGTCGATCCATAATTCCACCGCGTTCGGCAGCGGCCGATACTTTCGGATCCGCGGGATGCCAGCGTACAGCCGGAGGGATACAATCATGGGGACGCTGTTCGCGGCCGCCGTGTTCTTCGGATCGACTGTCGGAGCGATGGCTGTCGAGTCGTACACGGATTACCGCGACTCTTTCGACGGCACACCCGCCTTCGCGGTGCCGGTCGCGCGCAGCAATGCCAAGACGACCGACGGCGTCGATCCGCGCCGCCACGATGCGGGTCGTGACGCCCGGACGTCAGCCAACCTGAAGCCCGGGTACTGGAATCAGGCCGGCGGGTATGTTCCGCCGGACTACACCACGCATTCACGTGTTGCGTCACAGAATGACTTCCGGAGACCCAGCGCCATGTCGTCCGGCAGTTGGGGGGCGCCGAAGGCGTTCACCGGCGCCCTCGGCACCCGCCGGTAACGCTCAGTCCCCGCTCAGACGCGCCAGCGCCTCCTCGATCTTCACGAGCCGCGCCGCCTCGCTCTCCCGGCGCTCGCGGTTCTCCTCGATGATCTCCTCCGGTGCGCGGGCGACGAAGTCGGCGTTGCCGAGCTTGGCGTCGATCTTCTTGATCTCGCCCTCCGCCTTGCCCTGCTCCTTCTTCAGGCGCGCGACCTCGGCGGCGAGATCGACGACGCCTTCCAGCGGCAGGGCGGCGACGCTGCCGCGCACCAGAAGCTGAACCGAGTTCTTCGGCGGCGTGTCCGCGAAGGTGATCTCCGACAGGCGGGCGAGGCGCAGCAGCGTGTCGCGCCAGGCCTCGACCCGCGCCCGGATCTCCGGGGCGGCGCCGACCATCACGAGTGGGATCTGCGCGCCGGCCGGCACATTGGTCTCGGACCGGGCCGAGCGGATCTGGCTGACGAGATCGACCACGAAGCCGACCTCAGCCTCCGCGGCCGCATCGGCGAGGCCGCCGAGGTCCGGCCAGGACGACAGGGTCAGGAGGCCGCGCTCCGGCAGGGCGGCACCCTTGATCGCCCACAGCTCCTCGGTGAGGAACGGCATGAACGGGTGCAGGAGCTTGGCGACCTGATCGATCAGGAACGCCACGCTCGCCTGCGTCTCGACCCGGATCGCGGGATCGACATTCTCGCCCTGGAGCACGGGCTTGGCGAGTTCGAGGTACCAGTCGCAGAAGATGTTCCAGACGAAGCGGTACGCGGCGCCCGCCGCGTCGTTGAAGCGGAAGGCGTCCAGCGCCGCCGTCACCTCATCGACCGCGCGGGCGGCCTCGGTCAGCGCCCAGCGGTTGATCGCACCGGTGGCGGAGCGCGGGTCGAAGGCCGGATCCAGGCCGCAGCCGTTCAGCTCGGCGAAGCGGGCGGCGTTCCAGAGCTTGGTCGCGAAGTTGCGGTAGCTCTGGACCCGGTCGGTGGACAGCTTGATGTCGCGGCCCTGGACCGCCAGCGCGCAGAGGGTGAAGCGCAGGACGTCGGCGCCGACCTGATCGATCAGCTGCAGGGGATCGACGACGTTGCCCTTCGACTTCGACATCTTCGCGCCCGACGCATCCCGCACGAGGGTGTGCAGGTAGACCGTGTCGAACGGCGCCCGGTCGGTGAGGTGCAGGCCCATCATCATCATCCGGGCGACCCAGAAGAACAGGATGTCCTTGCCGGTCACCAGGGTGTTGGTCGGGTAGAAGCGCGTCAGCTCCGGGGTCGAATCCGGCCAGCCGAGCGTCGAGAACGGCCAGAGGGCCGACGAGAACCACGTGTCGAGGACGTCCTCGTCGCGGGTCAGCGCCACGGATCGGCCGTGCTTGGCCGCGGCCGCGGCCAGCGCCTCGGCCTCGCTCTCGGCGACGAAGATGCCGCCCTCTTCGTCGTACCAGACCGGGATCTGGTGGCCCCACCAGAGCTGGCGCGAGACGCACCAGGGCTCGATGTTGGTGAGCCACTGGAAGAACGTCTTCTCGTAATTCTCGGGGACGAACTTGGTCTGTCCGTCGCGCACCGCCTGCAGAGCGCGTTCGGCCAGCGGCTTGACGTTCACGTACCATTGGTCGGTCAGGTACGGCTCGATGACGACGCCCGAGCGGTCGCCGTGCGGGACCGCATGGGTGTTCGGCTCGATCATGCGGAGGCGCTCGCGCGCCTCCATCAGGGCGACGACCTCCTTGCGCGCCTGCGCCCGGTCGAGGCCGTGGAGCGCCAGGGCCTCCGGCTCGGGCGAGGTCCCGTCGAGGAAGGCCGCGTTGCCGTCGAGCAGCATCCGGCCCTCGGGATCGAGCACGTTGATCAGGCCGAGCCCGTGGCGCCGCCCGACCTCGAAGTCGTTGAAGTCGTGGGCCGGGGTGATCTTGACCGCGCCGGTGCCCTTCTCGGGATCGGAATACTCATCGGCGACGATCGGGATCAGACGGCCGACCAGGGGTAGGCGCACGCGCTTGCCGACGAGCGCCCGGTAGCGCTCGTCCTCGGGATGGACCGCGATGCCGGTATCGCCCAGCATCGTCTCGGGGCGGGTCGTCGCCACCGTGATGATCTCGCCGGTCTCACGGCCGGCCTCGTCCACGACCGGGTAGTCGAAGTGCCAGAGATGGCCCTTGGTCTCGATCTGCTGGACCTCCAGGTCCGAGATCGCGGTCTGGAATTTCGGGTCCCAGTTCACCAGCCGCTTGTCGCGGTAGATCAGGCCCTGCCGGTGCAGGTCGACGAAGGTCTTGACCACGGCCCGGCTCAGGCCCTCGTCCATGGTGAAGCGTTCCCGCGACCAGTCGCAGGAGGCACCGAGACGCTTGAGCTGGTTGACGATGGCGCCGCCGGATTCCGCCTTCCAGGCCCAGACCTTCTCGACGAAGGCCGCGCGGCCGATCTCGCGGCGGCCGGGCTCCCGGGCCTCGGCCATGCGCCGCTCGACCACCATCTGCGTCGCGATCCCGGCGTGATCGGTCCCGGGCTGCCACAGCACGTCCTTGCCGCGCATGCGCTCGAAGCGGCAGAGCACGTCCTGCAGGGTGTTGTTGAGGGCATGGCCCATGTGCAGCGAGCCCGTCACGTTCGGCGGCGGGATCACGATGCAGTACGGCGGGGCTCCGGCGCGCTCGGGCCGGCCGGCGCGGAAGGCGTCCGCCTCGACCCAGGCTGCGGAGATCCGCGCCTCGACGGAGGCGGGCTCGAAGGTCTTGTCCATCATCGCGGGTACGGGCGGGCGCTTGTCCAAACGGGGTTGGACCCGCTTTCGACCGTCACGCCGCTCCCGTCAACACGCGGCCCGGCCGCCCCTGGGCTCGGCGACGCGTGTGGCATCGAGGATGTGTCGCGCTCCCGACGACGAGCCCGTCGTTCCGGGACTGCGCAGCAGGGCCCGGAACCCAGACCCTCATCGGGTGCCCGTGCTTGGCGCCTCGGCGGCTCTCGATCCCGGGCTCCCCCATGCGGACCCGGGATGACGGTGGGGAGGCGATTTCGGTCGGCCGATCGGCTCAGGTGCTAGCCGATCCCGCCCCGCAATCGCGGTGTGAGACTCAGCGACCGCGCGAGACCCGCTCGATCTCGGCCCGCACGAGACGCTCGACCACGGCCGGCAGGTTGTCGTCGAGCCAGGATTTCAGCATCGGCCGGAGCATCTCCTTGACGAGATCCTCCAGCGTCCGGGCGTTCTGCGTCAGCACCGTGTGGGCCAGCAGGTTGAACGCGCCGCTGACGCTGGCGTCGGTGGCCGGCGAGACGAGGGCCTCGGGCTCCGGCTCCGGCCGTGCCGCCTGGAACACCGGCTGCGGCGGCGGCGGGGGTGCCGGGGGCTCCGGGATCGGCTCCGGCTCCGGGGCCACCGGCTCGTCGAAATCGATCTCGTCGAAATCGATCATCGCCGGTTCGGGCTCCGGCGCGACGGCGCGCGGACGGACGACCGGTTCAGCGACCTCCGCGAGATCGAGTACGTCGTCGGGCTCGGGCGCCGGGGCGACCTCGGCCGGCTTGGTCGCCTGATCGTCGGCGATGATCCTCCGGATCGACGCCAGGATCTCTTCCATCGAAGGCTCGTGCGCCTTGTCGGCAGCCTTGTCCTGGAAATTCGTGTCCGGGATCTTGGGGCTTGCTGCACTCATCGGCAGGCGCACTCGGGCATGGGAGACTGGAAAGCGGCCCGAACGGGCCGGTGTTCAATCAGTATTCCATGCCATTTCGTTGCGGCAAGCGCGCCAGCACCACACTCCCCGTGGAAAAGACCTCAGCGCCCATCCGGCGTGCGCAGGCCGAACCACAGATCCTTGACCTGATCGTAGTGGACCTTGGCGCTGTAGTACTCGACCGGCAGGGCGGTGAACCGGGCCGTGAGCTGTCCGATCGCCTGAACCACCCCGTAGGAGAAGATCACGCGATCGCGCTGGGCGACGATCAGGTTCACGCGCGAGGTGAGGAGCTCCTGCTGCGCGTTGAGCACGTCGAGGGTCGTCCGCTGGCCGACGCGTGCTTCCTCGCGCACGCCGTTCAGCGCCACCTCGTTGGCCTGGACCTGGGCCTGCGCCGCGATGACCTGCGCCTTCGCGGCCTCGAGCCGGCCCCAGAAATCGACGATCTGCGCCCGGACCTGGTCGCGCGCCTGGTCGACCTGAATGCGGTTCTGGCCGACCGTCTCCTTGGCCTGGCGGATCGAGGCGTAGACCTGGCCGCCCTCGTAGATCGGGATATTCACCCGCCCGCCCACGAATCCGATGAAGAAGCTCTGGTTCGGGCCGCTCTGATCGTAGCTCTGGGTCAGCGAGCCCTGCAGGCTGACGCTCGGCGCGAGCTGCCCCTCCAGCACCTTGACCTGTGCCTCGGCCGCATCGACGGCGTGGATCGCCGACACGATCTGCGGATGATCACGCAGGCCGATGGCGATGGCCGCGTCCAGACTTGGCGGGACGAACCTGTCGAGCGGCCGGCCCGGTGCCAGCTGGCGCGGCTCCACACCGATGTTCTGCCGATAGATGCCGATGCTGGTGCGCAGGGCTGATTCGGCGGCGCTGACCTGCGAGCGCGCGCCGGCGAGGCGGGCCTCCGCCTGCGCGACGTCGGTCCGCGTGACTTCGCCCACGTTGAACCGGTCGCGGGTCTGGCGAAGCTGCTCTTCCAGAACCTCGACGTTGTTCCGATTGAGCTCCAGCGTGGCCGTGTTGCTCAGCACGTTCATGTAGGACTGAACGGCGTTGTAGAGGACCGTCAGCTCCGTGAAGCGCAGGATCTCGCGCTGGCTGTAGACGGTCGACTCGGCGCGCCGCGTCTGGTTGTCGGTCTGGAAGCCGTTGAACAGAGTCTGCGAGACGGTCAGGCCCGCGCTGGCCGGGAGATAGGTCTGACCGACCGTCCGCCGCGACGTGATGGTCTGGGCGACCGCCTCGGTCGAGGCAGTCGATCCGATCGACTGACCGGGCTGACTGGCTGCATTCGACGTCGCGCCGGAGGTCAGGCCCGCACCGGCACCGCCGGCGCCGACCCCCGTGCTGGTCCCCAGCCCGGAGCCGAGCCCGGTCGTGGTGCCGAGGGTGGAGCCAGCCCCGGCCGTGCCCCCCAGAAGCGATCCGGCGCTGGACGTCCCCGCTGCCGTTGCCGCGGCCGTCGCCGAGCCGCCGGCCGAGGAGACGGCGCTGGCGCTGGTGGTCTGCAGGTACTGAACGCCGATCGAGGCGCCGACATTGACCTGCGGCCGGTAGCCGGACTGCGCGATCGCGACGTTCTCGTCGATCGCGCGCACGCCGGCACGGCTCGCGTTGAGGCTCGGGTTGCCCTGATAGGCCTTCGCGAGTGCGCTCTCCAACGTCTCGGCGGTGGCCGGAGCCGTTGCCAAGATCGCGAGCCCGGACGCCACCATTCCGACCCCGCGGAATGGTGGGCGACTCGCTGGCGGACGTCGTTTCACGATGAACAAGCCCTTCCGGCCTCTTCCGATCCGGATGTCTGCGACGAAAACAGCCAAGGTATGGCGTTCCGTTGGGATCCGATTAAGCCCACCCCACCGTCACGCTTAACGCAAATCGAGCGTCTTGGCTCGCGTCGGCTGCCCCATGGCCTCGGAAAGTGTGCGGTTGGGGCATTAAGGTGACAGGTCCCCGACGGGGCGCCACGCCGCCCTTTTGCGGCAGCGAGCGACCCCACGAAAACGCCTTTTCGGTGGCGACGCGCGGCGTCACAGGCTGCGCCGTGCGATGGCGGACGGGGTTGGCGCGCATTCGGATGCGCCACGCTCCGGCACCCGCACGAATCCGCAAGCGGCATCGATGCGCGGCTCAATAGCGATCCTCGGCGGGCACCCCGGCGCCCGGCTCGGCCTCGGGAGCTTCGCTCGGGCGCGCAGATTCGCGCGCCGGGCGGGGTCTCGCCGCCCGCGCCGGCGTCGGGGGCACCTTCGGCTTCGCGATCGTCCCGGGCGGTCCCATCTTTCCGGGCGGTCCCGGCGGTCCCGGCGGTCCGTGCGGCCCTGGCGGCCCTTGCGGCCCTTGCGGGCCGCGGGCACCGGGCGCGCCTGCCGGACCCGCCGGGCCGATCTCGCCCGCCGGTCCGGGATCGCCGGACGGACCCGCCGGACCGACCGCGCCGACCGGGCCGGGGGCGCCTGCCGGACCCGCCGGACCCGCCGGACCGATCCCCCCGGCAGGGCCCGCCGGTCCGGGATCGCCGCGCGCACCCTCGGCCCCGGGCGGTCCGGGAGGACCCATGGCGCCCGGCTCGCCTTTGGGGCCGGCCTCTCCTCGCTCCCCGCGCGGCCCCGCCGGGCCGACGAGGCCGGCCGCCTGCGGCCCCATCTGGCCACAGCCGGCGACGACGACGCCGCGGGACTGCCGCGGGGTGCGCAGCGTCGCGATGCAAGTGGCCGGATGGTAGACGATTCGGAACTCGAAGTAGCCGCGGCTGTCTGTTCGCTGCGGAAACCCGTCGTCCAGAGTAATCTCTGTGTCGGGATCGTCGGCATACCCGATGATCCAGAGGTCCCCACCGGTAATCTTCGCGGCTTCGATGCGCATCTCGGCCTGCGCTGGGACAGGACAGGCGGCCGATGCGATCATCAGGGAATAAAGGGCGCGGCGCGTGCGCAAGGCGCGCATGACGAGTCCTGCAATCGGTCCGGCAGTCGCACTACCGTCGGGCTTGATTAAGCAGTCCCTTGCGGACGAAATGCAATGTGAAAAAAGCGCATCTCGCGGCTTATAGATACATATTCGATATTCGGCTGGGCGATTAGCCCTATTCATGATGCGAACACATCGAGGGTGTATGCCGCACGCCCGAGGCGCGGATGGCAACGCCGCCGCGATGCCGACGGACGGGACAGGCGGCCAACCCGGCCCTCGGCCTGGTCCCGATCAGCCTCGGCGCGATCGGGCGGCGTTCAGGCCGCCTCTGTCTGTGCGATGAGCAGCGTGTTCTCCAGGGCGTGCACCGGCATCGGTCGGCCGAGGTGATAGCCCTGGAGGAACGGGCAACCCATCGCCTGCAGGATGTGCAGCTCCTCGGCCGATTCGACGCCCTCGGCGACGACCTCGAGCCCGAGCAGCCGGCCGAGGCCGAGCACGGCGAGCACCAGGCCGTGCTTGTCCTCGCAGGTCCCGAGCCCGGTGACGAAGCTCCGGTCGATCTTGATCCGGTCGGCCCGGAGCTGGCGCAGGGACGAGAGCGACGAGTAGCCGATGCCGAAATCGTCCAGGGCCACCCGGATACCGGCCCGTGACAGGGCCTGCAGCTTGCCCTGGACCGCCCCGATATCGAGCGCCGTCTCCTCGGTAATCTCGATCTCCAGCATGGCGGGCGGCAGGTCGAGCAGGCTCAGCCGGCCGATGACGATCTCGTCCACCGGAACCTGCGCCATCTCCCGGGGTGAGACGTTCATCGCCACGCGGACGGTGCCCAGTCCCCGGCTGCGCAGGATCTGCATCATCGCGCAGACCTGCTCGAGGATGGCGCGGAGCAGCGATTCGGTCAGGCCGACCGACGCGGCCGCGGCGATCAGGTCCGGCGGCGCGATCCAGCCGAGCCGGGGATGCTGCCAGCGCACCAGGGCTTCCAACCCCACGAGCGTACGAGCGTCCAGGGCGTAGATCGGCTGGAACCACACCTCCAGGGCGTTCTCGGCCAGCGCCTGAGAGAGGTCGCGCTCCAAGTCGCGTCGCATCTGCAGGCGGTCGCGCAAGCCGGCATCGAAGGTGCGGAACTGGCTCTGACCGGACGCCTTCGCGGCATACAGCGCCTCGTCGGCGCAGCTCAGCATCTCCGTCAGGCTCGGCTCGGGTCCGGCATGGATGCCGATGCTGACCCCGAGCCGGCCCGCATCGAAGCCGGCAAACGGCAGGCCGACCGCCGCGATGAGGCGCTCCGCCAGCACGTCGTGGGACGTCCCGGACGCGGCGTGATCGTACAGCACCGCGAACTCGTCGCCGCCGAGGCGGGCGGCGAGGGCTGTTTCCGGCGCTGCGGCGCGCAACCGACGGGCGACCTCGATCAGCACATGGTCGCCGGACTTGTGCCCGTAGACGTCGTTGACGAACTTGAAGCCGTCGAGGTCGAGCAGCAGCAGGCTCTGCGCGCCGGCCGCGAGCCGGTCTTCCGCCTGCTGGATGAAGCCCGCCCGGTTCAGCAGGCCGGTGAGGTCGTCGTGGGTGGCGCGCCAGCGCATCTCATCGACGAGGGCGCTCGCGCTCGCATGGGCCTCGGCGCGCGAGCGCGCCAGCGCGGTGGCCTCGTTCTTGAGCCGGCTCGCCGCGCGGAACCCGGCCTCGCTGCGGAAGGCGGTGTGGGTCAGGGCGAGGAAATACAGCAGCACGCAGGCCGCCAGGCAGGTCCGGTCGAACCCCCCGGCGAGAAGGAGGCAGCCGGTCACCGACAGCAGCGGGAGCAGGATGAAGCTGACCGGGATGCGGGCGAAAGCCGTCCCGTGGGTCACGGCCCCGGCCGTGACGCCGCAGGTCACGCCGAGATAGAACAGCGCCTGCGCGGAGGTGTAGCCCTCGCAGAGCAGGGGCTGGCAGGCCCAGACCGAGCCGGACAGGAACGCCGCGGCGATGTTGGCGCGCAGATGCCGATCGATCGAGTGCGCGGCCGCCTCGGTCATCCGTGGCGGCATGTCGGCCGTCAGGGACAAACCGAGGCAGGGCGCACGGCAGAGCGCGATGCGTAGCAGGTTGACCCCGGTCGAGGCCGCATACCAGAGGGCTCCGGCAGAGCCGTGATCGCTTCGGTACGCGACCAGCAGGCTCGCCAGCCCGAGCAGCATGTTGACGGGGATCGCCGTCAGGACGCTGCCGCGCATGGCTTCGAGCTGGTCCCGACGGATCAGCACGTCGCGCATCCATCCCGCAGGTCCGACGCCCTCGCCGGGGCCGGATGTCTCCGGACCGGATCTCTTCTGGTCCTGAACGATCATCGCACGTCCACTGAGAGGCGCGTGAGGATCGCCAGGGAATCGTAAGATATCGTTGAAGATCGGCCGAGAAACAGAGATCTTCCTGATCTGCACCGGTCTTGCGGTTGATTGAGGCGTCAGGCCGCAAGCCATTTCAGTCCGGCTGCCGAACACCATATCGATCCACGGGCCATTTCTGGCTCCCGGACCCGTCATGGCACTGACCCGCGATCTCCTCGACATCCGGACGATCTACCACGAGCCCGCGGTCGATGCGTTTCCCGTCGGGCAGCAGATCCTCGCGCGCTATCCCGCGGCGGAGCGCATCGTGGTGCCGTCCCACTGGAACATCCCGGACCTGCACGGCAATGCCGGGTCCGTGGAGGATTGGGTTCGCATCAAGCGCTCGACGCTCGTGCTCGGCGTGAAGAAGAGCCTGACGATGCGCCCGAACGGACGCAGCGCCCATTTCATCGCGCCCTCCACCTCCAACGGCTGCGCCATGGCCTGCGCGTATTGCTACGTGCCGCGCCGCAAGGGCTTCTCGAACCCGATCTCCCTGTTCGTGAACGTCGAGCAGGCCTGCGCGGCGATCACCCGGCATGCCAAGCGGCAGGGTCCCCTGCCTGAGCCCGACGCGATCGATCCGGAGTACTGGGTCTACGACATCGGCGAGAACGGCGACCTCTCGGTCGACGCCGCCGTCAGCAGCGGCGTGCGCAGCATGGTCGAGCTGTTCCGCGCCCTGCCGAACGCGAAAGCCTCGTTCGCCACCAAGGCGGTGAATCGCGAGCTTCTGGACTACGATCCGCAAGGCAAGACGCGGATCCGCTTCTCGCTCATGCCGGCGAAGATCGCCAAGATCGTCGACGTGCGCACCGCCCCCATCCCGGAGCGGATCGCCGCCATCGATGACTTCGTCGCCGCCGGCTACGAGGTCCATGCCAATTTCTCGCCCGTGATCCTTTACGAGGGCTGGGAGGCCGACTGGCGGGCGCTGTTCGCCGAGATCGACGCAACGCTGTCGGACGCCGCCAAGGCGCAGCTCAAATGCGAGATCATCATGCTGACCCACAACGCGGATCTACACGCCGTGAACCTGGGCTGGCATCCCCGCGCCGAGGATCTGCTCTGGCGGCCGGATATCCAGGAGCCGAAGGTCTCCGAGGGCGGCGGCACGAACCTGCGCTACCGGGCCGGCTGGAAGGGCCAATGGCTCGCCCGGTTCAAGGCCCTGCTCGCCGAGACCATGCCGTACTGCACGGTGCGCTACGCGTTCTGAACTCCGGGGCCGCGCGCGGCGTTGGAGCGCCGGCGAAGGAGTTCGGATCCATGTCCACGCACGAGGCCTATATCCGCGAGGCGGTGGCGCTCGCCGAGTCGAATGTCGCGGCCGGGGGCTCACCCTACGGGGCGGTGATCGTGCGCGACGGTGCCGTGCTCGTGCGCGCGGCCAACACCGTGCACGCGACCAACGACCCGAGCGCCCATGCCGAGATGGTGGCGTTGCGCGAGGCGAGCCAGATCCTGGGCCGTCGCGACCTGTCCGATTGCGTGATGTACGCGAGCGGCCGCCCGTGCCCGATGTGCCATGCCGCGATGCGGCTCGCCGGCTTCAAGCAGGGCTATTTCGCCTTCTCGGCCGAGGAGGCCGAGCAATACGGAGCCGGCAGCGCCACGATCTACGCCGAACTGTGCCAGCCCCTCGATGCGCAGCCGATGCGGCTGAGCCAGATCCGACCGGCCGGCGACGCGCCCTATGCCGCGTGGCGGGCGCGCCGGGAAACCTGACGCGTCAGTGCGTCCAGGGCGCCGTGCGGTTGAATTTGAAGTTGTCGGAGTAGGACAGGCCCTTGCGCAGGGCCGGCTTTGCCGGCTGCTCGACCCGGTAGGCGATGCCCTCGCGCTTCGCGTAGGCCACGGCCTCCTCCTCGGTGTCGAACTCCAGCCGCACCTGCTGCATCATGTCGGAGGACCCGTTCCAACCCATGAGCGGGTCGATCTCGCGCGGGCTGGTCCGGTCGAACTCCAGGATCCACTGCTTGGTCCGGGCGAGGCCCGACTGCGTGGCATCCCGAGATGGACGGAAGATCCGGGCGCTCGGCATCTGACGCGACATGCTCCTGAACGAATGGTCGGGGCGATAGGATTCGAACCTACGACCCCCTGGTCCCAAACCAGGTGCGCTACCAGACTGCGCCACACCCCGACACCCCGGCGAGGGGTTCAGATCCCTAGCGTCTCGGCCGCCGGCCCGCAAGGCGGCCAAGACGGTCCGGCGCGTCAACCGGGCCGCCGCTCCGGAGGTGGAGGCCACGCCGCGACCCGATCGAGCAGACCCGGCCCTTGATTGCCGGGCAGACGCCGAACGCCCTCGAGTCCCGGCCGCACGTCCCAGCGGGCCAGCGCCATGCCGATCACGATGAGCGCGACGCCGATGAGGAAGAGCCAGCCGGCCACCCCGCGCCGCAGCGCCGCGCCGGTCGGCGGGACGCCTGCGGCATCGCGCCATCCCGTCCACCGGGCGCGGCGCTGCGCCCGGGCGGTCCGCCCCTCGACGACCGTCGCGGCCGGCTCCGGCACGGTCCTACGCCTTGTCCGCCTGGGACAGGCCGGGATCGGTCCCGATGCCCCGGTAGGAGAAGCCCTTCGCGCGGACATCCTGAGAGCGGTAGATGTTGCGCAGATCGACCATGACCGGCGCGTTCATGATCCGGGCGAGGCGACCGAGATCCAGCGCTCGGAAGGCGTTCCACTCGGTGACGATGACCAGGGCGTCGGCGCCCTCGGCGCAGGCATACGCATCCTCGGCGTAGGTTACCTCCGGCATCAGCGTGCGGGCGTGGGCCATGCCTTCCGGATCGTAGGCCACGATCCGCGCGCCGGCATCCTGCAGCCCGGCCACGATCGCCAGCGAGGGCGCGTCGCGCATGTCGTCGGTGTCGGGCTTGAACGTCAGCCCGAGCAGCGCCACCGTCTTGCCCCGCACCGAGCCGCCGCAGGCCTTGATCACCTTGCGGGCCATGGCGCGCTTCCTCTGGTCGTTGACCGCCACCACGGTCTCGACCAGCCGCAGCGGCGTGCCGGCATCCTGGGCGGTCTTGACCAGCGCCAGCGTGTCCTTGGGAAAGCACGAGCCGCCGTAGCCCGGCCCGGCATGCAGGAACTTCGGGCCGATGCGCTTGTCGAGGCCGATGCCGCGCGCGACCTGCTGGACGTCGGCGCCGACCGCCTCGCACAGGTCGGCGACCTCGTTGATGAAGGTGATCTTGGCGGCCAGGAACGCGTTGGCGGCGTACTTGGTCAGCTCGGCGGTGCGCCGGTCGGTGACCAGGATCGGCGCCTGGTTGAGGTAGAGCGGCCGGTAGACCTCGCGCATCACCGCCTCGGCGCGGGCGTCCTGGGTGCCGACCACGATCCGGTCGGGCCGCTTGAAGTCGGCAATCGCCGCGCCCTCGCGCAGGAACTCGGGGTTGGACGCCACCGAGACCTCCGCGGCCGGGTTGGCCTCCCTGATGATCCGCTCGACCTCGTCGCCCGTGCCCACCGGAACCGTCGACTTGGTGCAGACCACCGTATAGCCGCGCAGCGCCGGGGCGATTTCCCGGGCGACCGCGTGGACGAAGCTCAGGTCGGCGAAGCCGTCGCCGCGCCGCGACGGCGTGCCCACCGCGATGAACACCGCATCGGCGTCGGAGGCCGCGGCGGCCAGGTCGGTGGTGAAGATCAGCCGCTCCTGCCGCACGTTCTCGGCGACCAGCGCGTCGAGGCCCGGCTCGTAGATCGGCATGCGGCCAGCCTTGAGCGCGGCGATCTTGTCGGCATCCTTGTCGACGCAGACGACGCTATGGCCGAAATCCGCAAAGCACGCGCCGGAGACGAGCCCGACATAGCCTGAGCCGACGATCGTGATCTTCATCTGGATCTCCTTGGTTGAAACCGGGTCTGGGCGACGGGTTGGCGGCGCGGCGTCTTGATCCGATCAGGCGGGCAAGGCGACGAGCGCGCGACGGGATACCGGCCGGGTGTGCGCCTGGGCCCGCGCCGCGATCCCCGGCATGAGGTCGGGCAGGAGCGCGACGAGCATGATCAGCGTGAACATTTCGACGCCCGACCCTTCGGACCACATGTAGGCCGCGATCGGGACCAGGATGATGAGCATGCAGCGCGGGTAGGTGGTCTGCCCGTTCAGGCGGTACAGGGTGATACTGTCCATCGCCGTCAGGTAGAGTGTTCTCAGCATCGGTATCAGCATAAATGTCATGCCGAAGATGCCGTGCTCGGCCAGTACTCTCCAGAATTCGTTGTGCGCCACACCGGTGAGGAACTTCGGATAGTTCGAGAAATGGCTTCGCGCATAATTCACAGTCGATTCCATCCCGGAGCCGAAGATCGGATTGTCGTGGAACAGCTGGGTCGCGACCTGGATGCCGAGCTTCCGCTGGGCATCGCTCAGGGAGGCGGGGATCCCGCCCTGGAGGATGTAGAGCGGATCGTTGCGCGGATCCGAGCCCGCGAAGATGCTCTCGATGCGGCGGAAGACGTAGCCGTCGAGGACGATATCGCCGGCGATGACGACGACGAGGCCGGCGACGACCGCCAGCGCGAAGCCGCGCAGGCTGTTCAGGTCGAGGTAGACGGCCAGGCTGATCAGGAAGAAGGCCGGAAGCGCCTTGCGCTCGCCCGACATCAGGATGAGCACGCACAGGAGCGCCCAGATCGCGGCCGTGAGCGCGTTGCGCGGGAGAACCTTGAGCACGATCCCGACGCCGACGCAGGCCGGCAGGAAGATGAACAGTGACTTCGGGTCCCCGAGCCGCTTCCAATCGGTCAGATAGCCGTTCGCCACGTGCCACACGACGTTGACGGCGACGATGCAGGCCATGACGGCGAGGGCGAGGACGTAGTGCCGGCGCGTGAGCGCGGCGGGGTTCACGTTCAGCAGCACGACCCCGAACGACACGAGGATCATGACCTGGATCGCCCGGCGCAGGCCATAGAGGAAGTCGTTCTCCAGGCAGCTCGGCACCGTGCAGACAAGATAGAAGACGATCATCAGGAGCAGGCCCGTGCTGATCTTGAAGTCCGCCAGGCTCTTGCTCGCGAGGCAGGGCACCGTGATCAGCATGATCAGGATGTCGAACGGCTTCAGGCTGCCCAGCGGCGTGTTGGCCGTGAGCCCGCTGAAAAGCCCGGCGAGCGCCAGCACGAGACCGGCCGCCACGGCGCGCTCCGTCAGGGACGGTGCCGTCACCGGGCGGCTCCGCTGCCGGCGCCGCGCTCGCCCGCCGGCTTGCGGTCCGGGCTCGCCCGGACGGGCGACCGGCCCGGTTCGTTGACGGCCACGGTGGCGCCGCGCGTGCCGTCCCTTTGGTCGACGACCGCCGCGGGCTGATCGGCCTGCGAAGTCGGCTTGTCATTGGAGAAGTTCGTCTGAGGGGGAAGGGGCGGGACCAGCTCGGCTTCCAGCGTCACCTCCAGCACATCGCCGGGCAGGAGTTCGGTATCGTCCCGGGCCGGGCGGCGCACCCGCCCCGTCGCACTGCGCCGCGAGATCTTGAGATCGGGCTCCCCGCCCTTGCCGCGGACGAGCTGCGACTTGACGAGGCCGGTATAGACCAGCTTGTCCCCGACGGCCTCCAGCTTGTTGCGCAGAGCCGCGATCTTGGAGACCGCGTTCTGGAGATCCTGGGTCAGTTCGATCTGGCGCTTGTCGGACGTCCGCTGGAGGTTGCGCCGGGCGTCCTCGCGGTCCTTCTTCACCTGCTCGATCTGGTTTTGCGTCTGGAGTGAGCGCGTGGAGGAGAGCAGCATGGAGCGCCGTGCATCGGTCAGCCGGGTGATCGGCACCGCTCCGCGCTGGAACAGCTCGCGGATCCGCTCGTAATCCGAGGCGTCGAGGTCCGCTCCCTCCTTCTCGTTCTTCTGCTGCTCCGTCAGGACCGCGAGGTTGTTGTCGGACTGCGCGATGGCGCGCTCGAAGAAGTCGCGCTCCTTCTGGTAGTCGGCGTTGCGGGCCTTCATCTGGTCCGCCTCGAGGCGGATGATCTGCTGCACGGCTGCGGGACGCAGCGGGGTGCCGCGGACGTCGAAACTGCCCAGATCGGCCTGCCCCTTCAACTCGGCCTCCAGGCGCGCGATGCGGCTCTGCTCGCGCACCAGATCCATCCAGAGCGTGTCGTAGTCGCTCTTCATGTCGGCGGTATCGAGGAACGGATTGCTGAGCCGGAACCGCATGATGTCGTAGCCGCCGGCCAGGGTGATGGCCTGGCCCACCAGGATGCCCGGGCGGAACGGAATCTCGCCGGGACGCGCCACGTCGCCGCTGATGTAGATCGGGCGATACTCCGCGATCGTGACAGTCACATCGTCAGGCTCAATCGTCTGCACCGTGTCCCGTCCGTCGAGCGTGCGCTGCTTGAGCACCTTCCGCGACAGCGCCGTGCAGATCTGCCCGCGCAGCTCCTGCAGGGTCAGGCCAGCCGCCGGGACTGATCCCGCCAGATTGAGCTGGATGTCGCCGTCGAGCCCGACCACCACGCGTTGTTTCAGGTCGGCCGTGCCGACGACGTTGATCTCCAGAACGTCACCGGGCTCCATCCGGTGGGCCGCCGCGTTGACGCCCGGCCGCGTCGGCGCGACCGCGGGGTCGGCCGCGCTCTGCCCGGAAACCAACAGGGTCGCGAGCACAACCATCAGGCCGAGCCGTCTCGCACTGCGCTGTCGCATGCTTGCTGTCCTCGTCTGGAGTGCGGCGTCCGCCGCGATGTGTCCGGGCATCGTCGCTCTCATCGACCGGCCGGCGTGTCGGACGTGCGGGCGCGGATCGGCACGGCCTCGCCGACCTGCGGCGCGGACAGCCGCCGCAGGTCCGGGGCGCCCTGCGGAAACAGCAGGCGCCGCAGCCGGGGGAAGCCGGCCAGGAGGCGGGCCATCGCGAAGGCGAGCGCCAGGGTGAGCGCGAACAGCACCAGCCCCATGCCGATATCGCCGGCGGCAATCCCGAGCTTCCGGCTCACGGCGAGCAGCCCGATGTAGATCGGCTGGTGGAACAGGTAGATCTCGAGGGAGTGCCGGCCGAGATCCGAGAAGATGACCTGCATCGCCGCGAGCCCGCACAGGGTCAGGCCCGAGAACAGGACGATCAGCTGCGCGGCATCCGCCGCGAGCAGCCGGACCGGTTCGGCGATCGAGGGGACTTCCAGCTTGCCCAGCGAGAACAGCGGCGCCGAGGGCGACGCGCCGAAGACGGCTCCGGCATGGCGGTAGAGCACGGCGAGGAGGATCGCGACGAGCAGCGCCGGCCCGACCTGCCGGAGGGGTATGCGGAACCCGCCGCTCTGAAGCGCGTGCGCGACGAGACCGGGAAAGAGCATATAGGCGACGATCGGCCAGCCGAGCGGCGTGACCTGGAGCCAGGCCTGGGGCAGCAGCCCGACGCACAGGTGCGCGGCGAACGCCAGGACAAGCAGCAGGCGCAGGGACGGCATCGCCGCGGCGCCGAGAAGCTTCAGGGCGAAGCGCAAGCCGATCAGGGCCGGCAGGAACCAGAGGATCTGCAGGCCGGTGACCTGCTCGAACGCCGGCGCGCTCATCGCCAAGGCGGCGTAGGGGACGGCGAGGACGGCCTCGCCCGGGCTTCGGCCGCTGAAGAGGGCGAACAGGCCCGCGTAGAGGGTGCAGAAGACCACCATCGGCCAGCCGTAGCGGACCAGGCCGTCGGCCCAGCCGAGGCGGCTCCATTCGCTCCGCGGCCGGAGGAACGGCAGCAGCAGGAACATCGCCACGTGAACCAGGTAGAGGCCGCCCCGCGCCTCGCCGGCGACGGCCTCGAAGGTATGGTTGTGCCCGGCCACGATGAGCGCGATGAAAAGACCCTTGAAGGCGTCGAGCCGCGCTGCATCGGACGACCGGTCGCCGTATGGGCTGGCCGCCGGACGCTGTGAGACGGGCGACGGGGTCATGAGGCCTCGCCGCCGTGCCGGGTGGAACTGGCCTGCGCGGGCGGGGCCTGTCCGGCACCGCCGCGCTGCTCGCGACGCCGCGGCGCCGACCGGCCGTGGCGCAGCGAGGCGAGCATCCGCGGGATCGCGTTGCGCCATGTCGGGACGGCCTGGGCCGCAAGCTCAGCCTGGGAAGGCTGCAGGTAGGTGCCGTATCGGCTGCCGCGATTCGCGTCGATCTGCTTGAGGAAGCGGGGGTCGATGCGGTTGAGGACGACACCCAGGAGCTTGTCGCGGATGACGCGATTCGCGGCGAGTTCGGTGCGGATCACGTCCTGTGTCGTCTGCCCCCATTCCGCGACGAGGACGAACCGATCGATCAGCCGGTTGGCCGCGCGCACGTCGACCACCGGCACGAGCGGCGGAAGGTCGATCAGGACGTAGTCGAACGCCTCGCGCGTCCAGGACAGCACCTGCGCCAGGCCCGAGGCCGGGATCAGCTCGGCCATGTGCCGGCCGCCCTCGTAGGCGCCGACCGGAAGGAAATGCATCCCCGTGTCGGGGCACTGCCAGAGCACGTCCGAGACGGGCACCTCGCCGCGGAGCACCTCGACCAGGGCCGGGGCGCCGGCCTCGCTGACCCCGAGGGTGAGCGCACGGCGGCGCAGATCGCCGTCGATCAGCAGGACGCGATGTCCGCCATGGGCGATCAGCCGCGCGAGGTTGAGCGCGATCGTGCTCTTGCCCTCGCCGGGGAGCGTGGAGGTAATGCCGATGATCTGTGCCTGGTCGCCGGATTCCACGTCGATCGCGACACGGATCGAGCGCAGCGTCTCGGTGAACAGCGAGGTCGGCTCGATCACCGAGTAGCGCTCGATCAGCGTGGTGCAGCGGATCTGGCGCTCGCCCGTGCAGGTGACCGCCGGCAGGGGCAGGGTCTTCCCGGCCGGGATTTCGGTCAGCAGGCCGAGGCACTCGGCCCCGGTGGCGGCCTCGATCTGATCCGGACGGCGGACCACCCGGTCCGTGGCCTCCCGCAGGAAGGCGACGCCAAGACCGGCCATCAGGCCGAGCACGCCGGACACGGCCAGGACGATCATGGTCCGCGGCTCGGATTTGCCGGAGGGGGGAAAGGCGGCCGTGATGATCCGGGCGTCCGTGGTCGGCAGCAGCGCCTGCTGGCTGGCCTCCATGAACTTCGTCAGCATGCTGTCGTAGAGGCCCTTGTAGCTCTGGGCCGAGCTCTCTAGCTCCCGCAACCCCACCGCCTTGAGGTCCGTGTCGGCCGACACCTTGAGCATGTGGCCGAGATTGGTCTGGATCGCCTCCTCGCGCGCCTTCGCCACCTCGAACTCGCCGCGATAGACCTCGGCGAG
Organism: Methylobacterium sp. OAE515; assembly: GCF_041806315.1. Lineage (NCBI taxonomy): Bacteria > Pseudomonadati > Pseudomonadota > Alphaproteobacteria > Hyphomicrobiales > Methylobacteriaceae > Methylobacterium > Methylobacterium sp. OAE515. The sequence continues at coordinate 6,097,406 of NZ_JBGMUV010000001.1, read as the reverse complement.
CCGCCGGAGCTCGTCCTCGAAGGCGCGCTGGGCCTGCTTGAGCGACGTGCGCAGGCTCTCGGACGCGGAATTGTCGCGGCCGAAGCGCCGGGACCAATCCTGCTCGCGCGCCGTCAGGTCGACGATCTGCTGGCGCAGGCGGCCGAGGACATCGCTCTTCAGGCTGTCGATCGTCGTGGCGTCGGGCATCCCGTCCTTGAGCGCCCGTTGCGCCCATTCGAGCCGCACATGCGTCTCGGCGGTCAGACCGCGCGCGGTGGTGAGCTGCGTGCTGAGTTCGGCGAGCTGCTGATCGCTGATCAGGCTGCGCCCGATCGTGACCAGATTGTTGTCCGCCTTGAACGACTGGACCGCCCGGTCCGCCGCGAAGGTCTGCTCGCGCAGTTCCGAGATGCGATCCTGGAGCCAGACGGTGGCTCGCCGCGTCGTCTCGCGCTTGGCGTCGAGCTCGCCCGCGATGTAGCCGGCCGCCACGCCGTTGGCGATGCGCGCCGCGAGCTGCGGCGTCCGCGCGGAGAAGCTGATCTCGATGACGTAGGTGATGCCGAGGCGGTTGATCTTCAGGTTGTTCCCGAAGCGGCTCAGGGCTTCGCGGACGCGATCCTCCGGGGTGGGAGTCGAATCCTTGCCGAGCAGGCGCGCGAGTCGCGCCGTGATCATGCTGCCGAGACCCGAGGATTTCGGCATGAAGTCGGGATCGTCGAGGAGCTTGAGATCGCGGATCACCGATCGCGCCAAGTTCTCGGAGCGGATCACCTCGACTTGGCTCTCCACCGAGGCGGCGTCGAAAGTGTCGCTTGAGACGACCGATTGCTGCGGCGAGAACAGCTGCGCCCGCCGCGTGTCGATGAGCATCCGCGCGGTGGATTGGTAGACCGGCGCGGCAAGCAAGGCGTAGGCGGCACCGGCGCCCGTGCAGACGATGATGGCCAGCGCGAGAACTCGCCAGTGTCGCCGAAGAATCCGGGACAGTTCGAGCAGGTTGAACTGCCGGGCTGAGAGTTCAACCGGCTCTACGTGCATAGCCATCAGGATTCTCTGGGCACGCTTGCTCGTGGAACACCGCTTTAAGGAGCGGGGCGCGAACATTCCGCGGCTCGGAAGTGCACGTTTGCAAGTTAGGCTGTGCAGTGCGGTGGCGTGTTGACAAAAGTCATGTGGCGACGCCGAGGCCCAGCTATTCAGTGACGGAAGAGATGGCTCAAAGCAGTCGAGAGGCTGTTTTTCCTCTTCTTGTCAGCATCGTAGCGTGGAGATCCGGCAACGTGAGTAGTTTGCCCTCACTGCTCGACGACGTCGATGCCATCATCGAGCTCCCGCGCGGGCCCGCCGCGGCCGCCGACAGCGCGGCTTTTTCCGGCGTCGCCCCGACCGAGATCCCTCTCGTGGTCGATCTCGACGGAACCCTGATCCACTCGGATCTGCTCGTCGAGTCCTTCCTCGCCCTTGCGGCGAGCCGGCCGCTGCGGGCGGCCTCCGCGCTCCTGAGCCTGCGCAGCGGCAAGGGTGCCCTCAAAGCACGCCTCGTCGACGAGTTGCGGCTCGACATCGGGGGCATTCCCCTGAACGAGGCCGTGGTCGCGCGGATCCGCGCGGAGAAGGCCGCGGGCCGACAGATCTATCTCGCCTCCGCCTCGGACATCCGCCTCGTCGAGGCGATGAGCGCCCGGGTCGGGCTGTTCGACGGCGTGCTCGGGTCTTCGGGAGGCGTGAACCTTTCGGGGCGCGCCAAGGCCGATGCCCTGTGTCGCCGCTTCGGTGAGCGGCGCTTCGACTACATCGGAGGCTCGAGCGTCGATCTCCACGTCTGGGGCCGGTGCCGGAAGGCTCTGATGGCCGGGGGGACCGACCGGCTGTTCCGCAAGCTGAAGATGCTCAGCCCGGATGCCGTGTCCCTAGACGCGGGTACGACGCCGTGGCGCGATTATTTGCGCGCCCTGCGCCCGCACCAGTGGCTCAAGAACATCCTCGTCTTCGCCCCCGCGCTGGCCGCCCATGCCGGATGGCCCACGCTGATGCTCTGCGTGCTGGCGTTCTGGAGCTTCAGCTTCTGCGCCTCCGCCGTCTATGTCCTGAACGACCTCCTCGATCTGCGGTCGGATCGGGCGCATCCCCGGAAGTGCCGTCGCCCGTTCGCCTCCGGGCGCGTCCCCCTCGTCCACGGGGCCGCCATGATCCCGGCGCTCCTGACGGCCTCCGTCCTGCTGGCGGCGGCGCTGCCGCCGGAGTTCCTGCTGGTCCTCGGCGGCTACTTCATGCTGACGACGGTCTACTCCCTCTACCTCAAGCGGAAGATGGTGGCGGATGTCGTCGCCCTGGCGGTCCTCTACGCCTGTCGCCTGGTCGGTGGCGCCGCCGCCGTCGGTCTGACGCTGTCGCATTGGCTCCAGGCGCTGTCGATCTTCCTGTTCCTGTGCCTCGCTCTCGTGAAGCGCTGCGCGGAGCTGGTCGATCGCGTGCAGGCCGGCAAGGGCGACCCGGCGGGCCGCGGCTACAAGCTGGATGATCTGCCCTCCCTCGAATCGATGGCCGCGGCGAGCGGTTACCTCACCGCCCTGGTCATGGCCCTCTACCTCAACAGCGACGCCGTCTCGGCGCTGTACCGCCACCCCGAGCGCATGTGGCTGATCTGCCTCGCGCTCCTGTTCTGGGTGAGCCGGATGATCCTGAAGACGCGCCGGGGCGAGATGGACGACGACCCGATCGTGTTCGCCCTGAAGGACAGGGTCAGCTTGGTGACGGGCGTCGCCTGCGCGGTGATCATCGCGGCGAGCATCTGAGCCCCATGCGGATCCGTGCGACGACCGAGCCCGAAGCAGGTCAGGGACCCTTGTGATGATGCTGTCCGGCTGGGGCAACTACCCGCGCGTGGACTGCGCCGTCCTGCGTCCTCGGGATACCGAACAGGTCATGGACACGATCGGCGCGCGCTCGACCCTGATCGCCCGCGGCGCGGGCCGGTCCTACGGCGACGCCGCGCTCAACCGCGCCGCCACCGTGGTGGTCACGCGGCTGAACCGCATCGCCTCCTTCGATCCGAGTTCCGGCGTGGTCACCTGCGAGGCCGGCACGACGCTGGACGAGCTGATCGAGGTGTTCCTGCCCCGAGGCTGGTTCCCCTGGGTCACGCCCGGCACGCGCTTCGTCACCGTGGGAGGCGCCATCGCCAGCGACGTTCACGGCAAGAATCATCACTGCGACGGGACTTTTGGCCGTCACGTGATCTCCATCGACCTCGCCCTGGCCGACGGCTCGGTGGTGCGCTGCAGCGACAACGAGAACCCCGACCTCTTCGCCGCGACGCAAGGGGGCATGGGCCTCACCGGCGTGATCCTGCGCGCCACCTTCCGGCTCCGGCCGGTGGAGACCGACCTCGTCGTCCAGGACACGACACGGACGCAAAACCTGTCGGAGACACTGCACGCGCTGGAAGACGCCTCCGAGTCAACCTACTCGGTCGCCTGGATCGACTGCCTCGCTCGCGGGCCTGCCCTCGGCCGCGGCGTTGTCTACCGGGGCGAGCACGCCACCCTGGGCGACCTGCCACCGGATCGCGGCGGCCGCGCCTACGGCACGGCGCCCGTCCGGAGCCGGACAGTCCCGGCCTCACCGCCGAGCTTCGCCCTGAACCGCTACAGCATGGGCGCGCTCAATGCGGTCTACTACCGGCGCACGAAGACGGGCCAAGCCCTGGTCTCGTACCAGACGTTCTTCTACCCGCTCGACGCGCTCCTGCACTGGAACCGGATCTACGGGCGGCAGGGGTTCGTGCAGCACCAATGCGTGCTGCCTCTGGCCTCCTGCACCGAGGCCCTGCGCGAACTGCTCACGATGATCGCCGCCCGCGGCACCGGCTCGTTCCTGGCGGTGCTGAAGTTGTGCGGGGAGGAGGCGCGCGGGCCGCTCTCGTTCCCGCTCCGGGGCTACACCCTGGCGCTGGATTTCCAGGCGACGGCCGGCAATTTCAGCCTGCTTACCGAGCTCGACGAGGTCGTGGCGGCCCATGGCGGGCGCCTCTACCTGGCCAAGGACGCCCGCGGCGGGGCCGGGCTCCTGCGCGACGGCTACCCGCGCCTCGATGAATTCTCCCGCACGCGCGACCGCTACGACCCACGGCGGCGGTTTCGATCCGTTCAGTCAGAGAGGCTCGGGCTATGACACCGATGATCGCCGACCTTGCTCCGCCCGATACCGGGTCTCAACGCCAGCATCCGGGAGCACCGGCATGAGCGCGGACCTGTCCCCGGTCCTGATCGTCGGCGCGACCTCCGATATCGGTCTCGCCCTGGCGCACGAATACGCCAAGCGCGGCGCGGCCCTGATCCTGGCGGCGCGCCAGCCCGACCGGCTCGACGCCGACCTCCTCGATCTTCAGAACCGCTACGGCGTGAGCGCGCGATCCATCGCCCTCGATCTCCTGGACGCAGACAGCCGCGCGCGGTTCCTCGACGCGCTGCCGGTCGTGCCCGCGACCGTGATCTCGGTGGCGGGGCTGCTCGGCGAGCAGGAGCGCTCGGAGAGCGACGCGGCGCTCGCCGAGGCCGTGATGACGACGAATTACGTGGCCCCGGCGCTCATCCTCTCGGCCCTGGCCAACCGGATGCTGGGGCGGGGATCCGGCACGATCATCGGCGTCAGCTCCGTCGCCGGGGATCGCGGGCGCGCCTCCAACTACCTGTACGGCTCGGCCAAGGCCGGGTTCAGCGCGTTCCTGTCGGGCCTGCGCGCCCGGCTGCGGGCGCGCGGCATCCACGTGCTGACGGTGAAGCCGGGCTTCGTCGATACCCGGATGACGAGCGGCATGAAGCTGCCAGCGGTGCTCACGGCCTCGCCCGCGCAGGTCGCCCAGGAGATCGTCCGCGCCCATCTCGGTCGCCGCTCGGTGATCTACACCCTCGGCCGCTGGCGCTGGATCATGCTGCCGATCCGCCTGCTGCCCGAACCCCTCTTCATGCGGCTGAAGTTCTGATGGGCACCTCGTCGACGCTTCCGGTCCCCGAAATGGCCCGCGCCGGGCGTGGATGGCGCGAGGCGGACTTGGTCCTGCTCGGGCTGATCTTCTCGGCCGCCCTCGCGCTCCTCGCACGGGACGGGATCCTGTCGAGCGTGGTGACCTACTCGGACGAGACCGAGCATCTGCGCCGGACGATGATCTTCGCCCGGATCTGGCGGGGCGAATTGGGCTCCGACCTGATTGCCTCCGCCTATGGCGGCGGCATCTGGCCGCCGCTCTACCCGGCCCTGATGGGCGCCCTCGAGGCTGTGACCGGCCTCGGCGTGCCCGGGCTGCGGCTGGTCAACGTCGCCTTGGTGTTCTCGGGCTTCGCATTCTTCACGCGGAGCATCGACGATCTGCGCTTGCGGCTGCTCTCGCTCGTCGTGCCGGCCTGCTTCCTGGTGGGGACCACGACCTATTTCCAGATCCGGCCGGAGAACCTGGCGATCCTTCTGGTCGGCCTCGCGTGCCACACACTCGTGCGCGGGCGCCTGTTCGATTCCGCCAGGCCCGATCCGGCGCCGCCGCTGCGCTACGCGGCACTCGGTGCGATCACCGGTCTGACCTGCCTCACACACGCCGTCTTCGCGCTCTGTGCCGCGTACCTGTCGGTGCTCGCATTCCTCGATCTCCGCCGGCGCTGGGTGTTCGTCGCCGCCTTCCTGACCGTCGCGGGGCCCTATTTCGTCGTCCAGAACAGCCTGCACACCGGCGTGGTGTTGTTCGCCACGACCGCCGAGGAGAATCTCGCCCGCAACAACAATCCGTACCTGAACAGCCATCCCCGCGGGGTCGCCGACGACCTGCTCTTCGCCGAGATGGAGCGCCGGTACGCCGCCGGGGACCGGGTCGCCTATCCGAAGCCGCGCGTGGTGCCCGACAACCGCTACGAGCAGTGGCTGCACGACGAGAACAAGCGTCGGATCTTCAAGGCGATTGCCCTCGACGAGATCCGGGCGGACCCGGCGGGCGCGCTCAAGCGCCTGGGCGAGCGCGTCGTCGGTCTGCTGTCCGGCGACGCCTGCCTGGATGATGGCCGCTACGGGTGCTTGGTCTCCGCCGGCGTCGATCGTGCGGCCTACGCGGTGTTGGTCGCCCTGGGGCTCGTCGGCATGTTCGCCGCCGGCCGGACCGAGCTGCGCCGCCCCGGCGCGCTCTCGTTCCTCGCTTTGTGCGGCGTGCTCCTCATTCCGATGGTGCTGACACAGGGACTCGTTCGACACTTCGTGATCGTGCTGCTCATCGGCGCCTATGGCGGCCTCATGCGGCTGGGCGAGAGCGGACGCGCACGCCCAGCCGCGCTCGGCGACGGGAGGCCCGGCGCGTGACGCAAACATGGTCTGACGACCCGGGCGCCGGCCAGCGAGAGGCCGCCACACGACAGCCCGGCGCGCAGGACGGTCTCACCGCGCCTCGTCCGGATCAACGTGTCGACGCGGGTGCCGATCTGCGTTTCGCGGCCCTGGACGGCTGGAGAGGCACGGCCGCCCTCGTGGTCTGCCTGTATCACCTGAGCGTCCTCGGCACGTTCTACGACGTCTCGCTTGTTCGAAACGGGGGATATTTCGTTGAGTTCTTCTTCGTGCTCAGCGGCTTCGTGCTCGCGCACGCCTATGCAGGCTCGCTCCGTGACCGGATCTCGCTGGCGGCATTCATCGTCCGGCGCGTCGGTCGCCTCTGGCCCCTCCACGCGTTCACGCTGGGCCTCCTCGTCGCCTACGAGGTCATCAAATGGTCGGCGCTGCGCTTCGCCGATCTGCGCGCCGGTGCAGGCGCCTTCGTCGGCGAAACCGGATTGCACGCGCTGATCCTGAACACGTTCCTGCTCCACGGTCTTGGCACCTTCCCGATGCCAACCTGGAATGTGCCGAGCTGGAGCATCAGCGCCGAGTTCTTCACGTATCTGCTGTTCGGCTGGATCTGCTTCCGGGTCTACGGCCGCCTGAGCCTTGTGGCTCTCGCCATCGCGCTGACCGCCGGTGGGGTCGCGGCCTTCCTCCTGCAGGTGCAGGGCGCCGCGTGGCTGCGGGCCGCCTTTCCGATCTGCGTCTGCAACTTCTTCCTCGGCGTCGCCGCGTACGGCGCGTTCCGTTACATTCGGAGCCGTGTCCGCCTGCCCTGGGCCTATCTCGAGATCGTCGCGCTCCTCCTGATCGGTCTCGCCTTCGAGTTTGCGTGGCTGCACGAACTGGTCATCGTTCTTCCCATGCTGTTTGCCGGCACCATCATCGTCTTCGCCTTCGAAGAGGGCCAGGTCTCGCGCGTGCTCTGCACGGGGGGCTTCCAATACCTCGGGAAGATTTCCTACTCGATCTACCTGGTTCATTTCGTGATCATCACCGGCATCAACGGTGGATCGCGGGTCCTTGAACAAATTCTGCATCGAAAGTTGCGCATCGGCATGGACGTCGCGGGTCGTCCCGTCGACGTGCTGGCCGTCGGGCCACTCTGGATGGGTGATCTCGTCGCGCTCTGTTACATCGCCGCCGTCATCGGCGTCGCCACCGGGACGTATCACTTCGTGGAGCGACCCTGGCAGAAGCGGTTCGACGCCTGGGCTTTTCGGATGCCGCGGTCGCGGCGCCTGACCGCCTTTGTCGGCCATGGCCGCCCTCGGCGCGCTGAAGATGCCCGCTCCTACCTGTGATCGGGCATCCGGCTCGTCTCGCCCTGATGCCGGACGCCGCCAGCGCCCGCGGAGTTCGGACGCGCCGCGCACCTTGAGAGCCGGAGAGGAAATGCAGATGCCCCTCGATCGCATATCCCTGATGCTGCGCTACGCGGGGTTCGCGCTGCTCTCGATCGCGATCAACTGGCTGATGCAATTCTGCATGCTCCGGACGGTGCCGGGAGCCGGGGCCATCTATGTGGCGCTGATCGCCGGAACGGGGGCGGGATTCGGCGCAAAGTACCTGCTCGACCGGAACTACATCTTCTATCACACCTCGGCCGGTGCGGCGCAGGAGATCTGGGTCATGGCCCTTTATCTGGGGACCAGCGTGCTCATGACGGGCCTGTATCTGACGTCGCAGGGTCTTGTATATTATAAGTACGGCGAATGCGCGCTTTACTACGTTACAGGTACTCTGGTGTTGATTTGTGGGTATACAACCAAATTCATTCTCGACGGATATTTCGTTTTCAAACCGACATTGAGGAGCACCGCGTCGGGCGCGCCGATCTGAAGCAACCAAAGTGAGGTTTGGCCCGACGCTCAGCGAAGCGGGCGCCGCCTTCCACTCAATGAACCGAGAGGGACGCGGAACGCCGTCCTGACGCAGCAGTGCATCCGGCCGCGGGCTCAGCGCGCCGCGTCCACCTAATCGACGTGTGGGACCTCGATGGCTTCGACGGATTCCACGTCGGCGCGGATCCGCTTTCCATCTGCAAGGTGGAGCGTGACGCGATGTCCGCTGAGCCCGAGACGGGCGCAGGCGAAGGTCTTGCCGCTGGCCATGTGCACGATCGGCTGGAGGCGGCGCTCGTCATTCGCTTCGAGGGCGCTGATCCAGTCTGCCATCTCGCGAAACGTCGCTTCTCTCATCATCCGACCTCATCAGGGTGACCGGACGGTGCATGAAACCGTCGGCCGAGCCGCCACTCTGGACGGTCTATCAGTCACCGGGCGGATGGAAGATACAGTCAAGCCTGCGCCGGAAGATTTACACGATGCGGTGACAATGACGCAGGCGGATGCGCAGCGTCCGTTGTGGGTTCCCGTGGGCTCGACCAGCGGTTGCGCGTGCCGGCGCGGGTGGCTGGTGGAGGCGGGATGTCCAGCCGATGCGCAAGAGGTCGAGACGCGCACCGGCGCGGTCGCGTGCGTCAGGATCCGGAGATCGACCGTCAGCCGGAGAACCGGACCTGCTTGGGCAGGCAGTCGCGAAGCGTGCGCGTGGTAGGATCTCGGTGGGACCGGATCATCCCCTCCGCATCCTCGTCCTGAGATACGGCGAAGCCGCCTCGAGGGCGCCCTCCAGCCAGTCGCGCGATTTCTGGAGCCCGCCTTCGAGGCCTCTGCTGTGCTCCGGCGCCTCAGGATGAGGCCAGGGATGGGACAGACGCTCGCCGTCGCCGTTCGCCAGCACGCACCTCGCTCGCACAGCGTGTCGCAATCCGAACGGCCGCGGACCTAGCGCGCATTCCGGTAGGCGCGCGACGAGAAGACGGTCGTCAGGATGATGCGGACATCGAGAAGTAACGACCAATGATCGATGTAGTATAGATCGTGCTCGACGCGCGCCCGCATCTTGTCGTCGGTGTCCGTCTCGCCGCGAAGTCCGTGGATCTGGGCCCATCCTGTGAGGCCCGGCTTGATGTTGTGGCGGCGCGCATAGGCCGGGATCTTGCTCTCGTATTCCCAGTCGTGGGCCAGGGCGTGTGGACGAGGCCCCACCAGGGACATGTCTCCGCGCAGCACATCGAACAATTGCGGTAACTCGTCGAGGTTCGTCCGACGCAGGATCGCGCCCACCCTGGTGATGCGACTGTCGTTGACCGTGGCCTGACGGATGACCGGCCCATCGTCCAAGGTGTTCATGGTGCGGAACTTGGTGATCCGGAACGGCCGCTGATTGTACCCGTGGCGCTTCTGCCGGAAGAACACCGGACCTTTGGTGTCCATCTTGATGGCCACGGCGACGAGGATCATCAGCGGCGCGAGGGTCACGAGGCCGGCGAGAGCGGTGACGATGTCGAACATGCGCTTCGCCACCTGATCCAAGGCGGAAAGCGGCGGTCGACAGAGCTTGACCGCGCTGTTCCAGCCGAACCGCCGGACTTCGATCGTCTGCGGATCGTAGAGTTCCTGATCAAGGAGGAGATTGAGCCCCACCGGCAGATGGGTACAGCCGCGCACGATGTGGTGGATCAGGTCGCGTGCCTGTTCCGGCAAGAGGATGACCACTTCTTCGACGGCGGCCCCGCGCAGGGCGGCGATCCTGTCCACGACGATGCCGCGCAGTTCATCCTCGTCTGCGACGCCGGATGGGCAGACCGCCCAGTCGGGCAACTCGAAGGCCGTGAACCGGACGGCCATCCGATCGGGCTGCTTGATCCTGAAAGCGGCGATCGCCTGAGCGGTGCCGATCAGGCCGATGCGCTGGGCCTCCAGGTAGCCGGTCCGGACGGCGGCCTCGATCAGCCGTGCGGCCGCGGCTCGTCCGAGGAGCAACCCGCCGCAGCCGGCAGCATATTGCGTGAACAAGCTGCCACGCGAGTAGAAATCGGTGACGTGCGTCAGGAAGAGGAGGCAGACGACGACCGAGAAGGCGCTGTTGAAGCTGAAGAAGGCCTTGCGGGTGAGCTTGCCCTCGTCGCCCTGCTGCTCGACGCTGTAGCCCCCGTCGAAGACCATTGCCACGACGGTCGCGGCCGCGAGGCCGAGCGACACGGCGATATAGATCTCGATGTCGCGCAACTGACCCGCCAGCGCGAACTGATAGCCGATCGCGCCCAGAAAGGCGCTGCCGCTGACCAGCAGGAGGTCGATGGCTGCCAGGATGACGAGGAGGTCCTTCGACAGAAGGCGAAGGCGCGGGATCCGCGCTTTGGCGGCGGCCGTCGTGAGGCCCTCGGCCGTACGGCTGCCAAGCCCCGCTCCTGGAAGAGCCGCGCCGGCGAGTCCGGTCCTCGGGAATGTCGTTTCGGCCTGCAGGCTCGCCATAAGCGTCTCCAACGGCGATCGAGATCGATCCTTGATAGGGACGTCGCACGACGCCCCCGGGAGAGATTGCGCTGCAGTCGCGCGGAGCAGGCGCCATGGCCGCGCTCGCGCCGTCGGCGAATTCCTCTCGCCGAAGGCAGGAACGCGGGTCTGCGCGCGACAGGCCGAAGGCGCCGAGGCACGGCCGGTCCGATGACCGACGCGATCCCCTCAGCGGCAAAAATCTTGATCGAGCAGTGACATAAGGTGTTTTAGACCTATCTCATCAACTCTCGACAGAAGTTTAGGGCGAATTTAGATCGATGGATTGACAAATCTCAAGCTATTGCGAGCCTCCAGCGGCGTTGGCATTGATCCATGCTGAAGCTTGGCTTCGGGCTTCGAAGGTCAGAGCCGCGGCTCAACCGTCGGCGCTGAATCGCTCACGAATTTGAGCATGATGCGGTCGCGCTCCACCTTGGCGCCTCTATGTACCAGATCCAGGTAGTACTGCGCATAAGGAAAGAATCGCAGCTGCGGATCCGGATATTTCCCCCAGACTAGATCGGTCTTGCTGTCCGATGTCGGTGGGCCGTACTTGCCGATCAGGGCCTTCCGGAAAATCTGCAGGGAGGCGTCGTTGACCGCCCCATCCTGCTCGGTAGACACTTGGTAGATGAGCATCCGCCCCGGATGATCGGGAAGATCTTCGACGAAGTTGACATTGACGCGGCGTTCCTGCTCGCGCCAGTTGAGCGAGCCGATGCAATTCCGCTCCACCGCCCGTGTGTTGACCACCCCCCGTTTGCGCGCTTCCCGCCATTGTTGCTCGTAGGCGATCACGTCGGCGGCGCATTCCTTCAAGGAGACGTTGCGCTCCGTGGCGTGGGCGCACTCCATGATGTGCTGCGTGTCCTCCAAGCTCATGCCGAGCTTGAGGCCCCCGATATCGAACTCGCCGACGTCGGATGGCTGGATGGACGGTCCACGGGCCGCCTCACAGGTCGACGGGTTGGGTTCCGGCTGCTCGGGCGAGGCAGGTTCGGGCGCGATCTCGACCTGGGCGGGATCGGCCAGGAGGACGGCGCCCACGATCCCGCCGCCGAGGAGCACGATCAGGAGGTAAACGACCAGACGCATCGCCCTCGGCGGCCCCCTGAGCCCCAGTCGTCGGGAAGACTGTCGATCGGAGCGGACGGGCGCGGACGAACGACAGGACGGAGCCGCAAGCCAATCTCAGATCATCCGAGGTCGGCTCGAGGGCTGGATTGATCGCGCTTCGCGCTGACCGTTTCGATGGGTCGAAGAATCGCGCCAAGGTTCGGTGCTGCGGCCCTCGCCAGACCGGCGGCGCGGAGAAGGGAATGCGGATCCGACCTGGCAGAACACGCCGCCAGGATCGCCCGACTCAGCACGGCTGTGACTTTTCGGTCTGCCGGTAGAGGATATGGTCTCTTTCCATGGCCGGCACGGCACAGGTGCGCGCGCTCGCGTAGGAGAGACGGGAGGCGAAGACATAGCCCGCGCCTCGGACTGATTTGATCAGCTGCGGGTTCTTCGGATCGATCTCAATCTTCTTGCGCAGTCGGACGATCTGAGCATCCACAACCCGGTCGAGACCGTTCCACTCGCGCCCGCGCGTGAGATCCATAAGCTGATTGCGGGTCAGGACTTGCCCTGGATGCTCGACGAAGACTTTCAGCAGCTCATACTCGCCGGAGGTCAGGACGATGTCATGGCCCAGGGGCGAGGTGAGCTTGCGCCGACTCGGATTAAACTGCCACCCATCGAAGGAGAAGACCTGCTCGCCCGTGCTGCTGGCGGGCATCGTGGGCTGAATGCGTCGCAGGATGCTCTTCATCCGGGCGACGAGCTCACGGATATGGAATGGCTTCAGGATGTAGTCGTCCGCACCGATCTCCAGTCCGACGATGCGGTCGATGACGTCCGTGCGGCTTGCCATCATGATCAGCCCGACCTTCCAGGACAGGCTTCTGACCTCGCGTGCGAGCTGCAATCCGTCGATGTCGGGCAGTACGAGGTCGAGGAGGATGAGGTCGATCCCGTCATGGGCCAGGCACTGGTGCATGCCGGCCGCCCCGCTCGTGTCTCGGACGCTGAACCCCTCCAGCGCGAGTTGCCGCGCCAGAGCCGAGCGACTCTCCTCGTCGGGATCGACGATCAGCACGCGGTGTGCTCCAGGCAACACGCTTCGCAGCAACCAACGTCTCCCGACGCAGGCGAGGCACATCTCGCTATGGGAGTCTAAATAGCACGTGTATTCGTCGGTTAATAGCATCATATGTGAGATTCCGTCTGCAAGATGTCAATCAATGCGCTGACGGGCTCTGTCGCCACGGCGTTTGTTTCAATTCTGGAAACCGCTGGATTGATTTGACGTCCCCCAACGTGCCGGTTCCAGACCCGTAGTCCTCCTCAGCCCGCCGACGGCATCGGCCGCTGGCGGACGGAACGGAGCTTCGACGCGAGGTGGTCGCACACCCGCGTCCGCAGGGCTGCCATGTCGGTCCCGAGGGCCCGACGCGGCGTTGCGAAGAACAGGATGATGCAGGCGAGAGCCAATCCCGCACCTCCTGTGACCTGCGACGGCCAGAAGCCAAGTGGACGCGTGGCCCAGCTCAGCAGCATGTCGAGGCCCGCGGCCGAGCTTGCCCAGGCTGCAGCCGTCGCATGCATCCGCAAGATCTGAGGTCCGGACAGGTGCAGACGGCTTGAAACAGCCCTTAGCGACAGACAGTAGTAAAGCGTTGTCGCCGCAGTCACCGCCCCGGCCACACCGTTGAGGCCGAGCGTTGTGACGCACAGGGATAGTCCGACGATGCTCATCAGGTAGAAGAGCTGCCGTCCGGCGACGGGCCAGAATTCGCCTTTCGCCATCAGCAGGGAATCCGAAATCTTGTAGCTGATCCGCGGGAGCAGCCCCAGGGCGAGAAGCTGAAGCACCGGGATCGATTGCCCCCAGTCCGGTCCCAGGAGGATCCGGACGGCCGCCTCGGCGTGGAGGACGAGGGCGACGCTGGCGATTGCGAAGACCGGCAGGCTCGCGGCCATCGCGCGCGAGAAGGCCTCGACCTGGCGGTTGGGCTCGTCGGCCATCGCCGCGAACGTCGGGAGGAGCACGCGGGACAGACTCGATCCGAGCACGTCCTTGGCGAGATTGACCAGGGTGGCGCCGCGCGAGAACAGACCGAGCGCATGCGCGCCGAACAGTGTCCCGACGAGAAAGTTGGGACTGCTCAGGGCCGCCCAGTTGATGACCTGCATGACCGTGCCGGCGTAGCTCGCCTTCGCCAGGTCCCGGGCGGCCGCGAGCGGAGGCCGACGAAACCTGGGGATACGGGCGGCGCGCGCCGTCAGGGCCGCTTCCAGGATGCTCGCCGCGAGGAGTCCGACCAGCAGGGCCTGGATCTGGAAGCCGGCCCAGGCCAGGGCGAGGGCGGGCAGCACGTTGCCGAACAGGTTGCTCTGAAGGGCGATGATCGTGTTGACGCGGAATCGTCCCTCGCGCTGGAGGATCGCTGACAGGACCGAGATCCAGGCGCGGAACGGCATCGTGAGCGAGGCGAAGACCACCACCATGGCGGGGATGATCTCTCGGCCCGCCAGCGCCTGCCCGACCTGCGCGATCGCCACGAGGCCCGCGGAGAGGATGAGGGCGACGCCGGTCGCCAGGAGGAGGGCCATATGGACGTGGGCCGTCGAGATCTGGGACCGCTGCACGAGTGGCACCGCGACGCCGCCCTCGACCACCTGCGCGGCGAGGTTGGCGATGACCGCGACGAGAATCATCACACCGAAATCCGCTGGCGACAGGATCCGCGCGAGGACCGCCGTCGATACGAGGGACAGCATCATGCCGAGCAGGCGCGCGGCGGCGAGCCAGCCCACTCCGCGCAGGACGCCGCGTGACGACACGCCGGCATGGACGAAGGACCGTGCGGCGGGCCCCGTCGCGGATCGGGGCTCAGGCTCGGCCATGGTGTCCCCCGAACAGCCCGGACGCGGTGGGCCCGGCCGCGCTCTGCGCGAGCGTGCGCGTGAGCGAGTCGTAGACGGCGACGGCCGCCACCGTGCCGTAGGTATCGGCGATCCGCTCGGCCGCCGCGTCGCCCAGCGCGCGGCGCCGCCTGGCATCCGCGAGCAGGCCCGAGATCTGCCGGGCGACATCGTCCGGCTTCGGCGGCGCCGGCGCGTGGATCGCGTCGAGGCCGTCGCGGGCATATTCGAGCACGCCGCCGACGGGACTCGCGATGACCGGCAGCCCGACCATCATCGCTTCGGCCACGACGATGCAGAACCCTTCCTCATCGCTCAGATGCACACACAGATCGTGCTCCCGCGCCGTATCGTACCAGCGGGGTCGGAAGCCCGTGAAGGTGACGCTCGCGCCGAGGCCGAGCGACTCCGCCAGCTGCATCAGCCGCGGACGGTCCGGACCGTCGCCGAAGATCGTCAGGGTGCAGTCGTGGCCGTCCCGGCGGAGCCGGGTCAGGGCTTGCAGCAGCACGTCCACCCGCTTGCGCGGAATGAGCCGCCCGGCGGTCACGATCCGCGCGGGCGTGCCGAGCCGGTAATCCGTCTTGCGCGGTGCCTGCGGATCCGCGACGAACAAGGGCACCACCCGCTCCCGGGGGCGACCGCGATGATAGCGCCGCGCCCCCTCCAGGGTGACGCGGCAATCGGCCCAGACCTCATCGACGCGCGGGGAGAGCAGCCACAGCAGGGCCGCGTAGAGGGTCGTCAGCCGTCCGGCCTCCAGCTTCGCGATGTGCTCGAAGGCGATACAGCGGATCGCGCGGTGGTCGAGGAGCGCGAGGCGCCCGACGATGTTGGTCTGCCGGAGCGACAGCACCACGGTGTGCGGCCGGAAGGTACGAAGCGTCGCCCGCAGGGTCCGGAAGCCGCGCCAGAGGCCGGCGAGCGTCAGTTTGGGTCCGTACGAGGCGACGACGAGGTTTTCCGGCCCGACGAGTCGCCCGATCGCCGCCCGCAGCTCGGGCGCGCCCTCATGCAGACCGATGACGCGGACGTCGCAGCCTCTGAGAAAGCCATGCTCCAGCATGGTCTGAAGGCCGATCTCGGCGCCGCCCTTGTTGAACCCGTTGATGACGTACAGAACACGGCACGGCGACATCGTCCTACACCTTGGTTGAGCCCATGGACGTGCGCAGGTGATAGACAAGGCCGGTCACGCGCAGCTTCAGCATGGCCAGGCTGATCCAGGCCAGGGCCGAGACGGGCCGCAAGGCGAGGGCGAGCCCGTAGAAGCGGCTCGCGCTGTCTGGGCGCCCGTCCCGCGCCTCCAGGTTCCCGAGCTTGCGCGCGCGCTCGGAGAGGCGACGCGGGATGTGGGCCAGCAGCCGCGGTTCGGCCCGGGCCAAATAGAACGCCACGAAGGCGTGATGCATCATCAGGTCCTGGCGCTTATTGGTGATGCTCGAGCCGTGATTCCGCTTGTGGACGTGGTGTGGATCGACGAGGGCGCGATACCGCGTGATGCGGGCGAGGCGGCCGAAGAACTCGGTATCCTCGAACACGCGCAGGCTCTCATCGAAGCCGCCGGCGAGTTCGAAGACGGAGCGCCTGAGGAGGACCGATGAGGGAATCACCGGCGGATCGCTCAAGAAGTAGCTGAGCGCGAGATCACGCGAATTCGTGTGATCGAGAACGCGCACGGGCGTGAGCGCGTCCGGGGCATGGTTCTGGAACAGGCAGAAGCCCGTGTAGACGAGCCCGGTTTCGGGGTGCTCCGCGAGCGCTTGAAGCTGCGCGGCGAGCTTGCCCGGCATCCAGAGGTCGTCGGCGTCGAGGAAGGCGATCAGAGGGGCGCTGCAGTGGCGGACCGCGGCGTTGCGGTTGCGAGAGGTTCCGTACCCCCCGTGACGCAGCACCGTGATGCGGGCATCGAGCCCGCGGAGGCGCTCCAGCACCGCGACGGTGGCGGCGTCCGATCCGTCATCCGCGACGACGATTTCGCGGATTGCGTCGGCGGCGGTCTGCGCGAGCACGCTCGAGACCGCCTGCTCGATCCAGGCGCCCTCGTTGTAGCAAGTCAGGATGACGGCGACGCTGCCGGGACCGGCGGCGTTCACGAAGCGCTCCGGACGTCGAGGCCGGTCGGCAGGACCGTGACGCTGGCCGCGTTGCGCTTGGCACGGAGCGCGCTGCGGTAGATCTCGTTCAGCCGGTGGTACATCCGCTCGGCGCCCCATTCGCTGAGGTCGATAGCGGCTGCGTTTTCCGCCATGCGCGCCCGCGCCGTCGCGTCGTCGAGCAGGCCGCGGATCCGGGCGAAGAGGTCGATGAAATCGCCCTGCGGACAGAGATAGCCGTTATGGCCGTGCCGGATCACGGCCTCGATCCCGGGCAAGTGAAAGGCCACGACTGGACGGCCCGTGGCGCAGTACTGCACGACGGCCCGCGGAAGTCCCTCGCGCTCGGAGCAGTAGAGGCACAGGTCGGCCGAGGCGATCAGCTCGCTGGTCGCCTCCACGTAGCCCAGGATCTTGACCTTCTGCGAGAGGCCGCGGCGCTGGACCATGTCCTGCAGCGCACTCTGCTCGCGGCCCTGCCCGGCGAGGAGGAAGGTCGTATCGGGAAAGCGTGCCGCCTGCGCGGCGATCTCGTCGATGAGGCGGGCATGCTGCTTCCGCGCCTCGTAATTCGCGAGGTAGAGCACCTTGAACGCTCGGTTGTCGTTGCCGGGGGCGGGGGCTTGACCACGGGCCGCCAATCTCTGGAACGCGGCGATGTCCATGCCGCTGGCCACCACGTGGTGCCGGTCGGCGCCGCCGAGCCCGTGGGCGACGGCGATGTCGCGCATGCCCGCGCTGACGCTGACGAACTGGTCGGTGGCCCGGGCGAGGGCGCGCTCCAGCCCGAGATAGATGGTGCGCTGGGCGGCGCCGACATTCACGAAGGGCAGGATATGGATGCCGTGGATCACCGCGCTGGATCGCATCCGGACCGCCGCTGCGCGCCCGAGGATGCCGGCCTTGCTGGTGTGGGTGTGGATGATGTCCGGGCGCAGTGCCTGGAGGTGACGGCGCAGGGCGATCAGGGCCGCAGCGTCGGCGATCGGATGGATGGGCCGGATCAGGCTCGGAATGCGGATCGTGGTCACGCGCGGATGGGCCCGGGCCAGCATCTCCTCCTCAATCTCGCCGCCGCACAGGAGGGTCACGTCGTGGCCCCGCTCGGCGAAAGCGTTGCAGGAGAGCATCGTATTCTCGTCTGCACCGCCGCGAATCATGCGCGTGATGACATGGGCGATCTTCAGACCAGTCTCGACCATCGGCCGCTCCCACCAGATCGGAACAAGATGGCGGCAGGCTAGGCTGGATGACTCACGGACAGTTGATTTTAGTCATACAATCTATGCTTTTTAGCTCTGAATACGATGGCAAATTCTCGTCGATCTATGCCTTGAGATCCGGCCGAACACATCCTGCAAACGGATGGTGACGTCAGGCCGGACGGATCTCGCCGGCGATCCGGTCGGCGCAGCGGTGGGCGAGCTGCAGGATGGTCAGGGTCGGGTTCGCGCTACCCGCACCGGGGAACACCGAGGCGCTGACGAGGAACAGATTCGGGACCCCGTGACAGCGCAGCGCGGGGTCGACCACCGAGCGTGTCGGGTCGAGCCCCATCCGGGTCGAGCCGGCGGGATGCGAGGCATCCTGCGCCCTGTTCAGGAATCGGTCGCCCGATGCCTCGTCGTCCGGCTCCCACGCAATCGGGCTCACCGCCGTCAGCCCGGATTGCGACCAGAACGCCTTGAAATGCCGCAAGGCCGCGAGGAACGTCCGGCGATCGGCTTCCGTCGGAGACCAGTCCAGCCGCACCTGGGGTGTGCCGAACGCATCGCGGCGGTCCGACAGGGTCACCCGGTGCGCCGCGCTCGGGGCCTGCTCGATCCGCATCTCGGCCGTGATGCTGATCGTGTCCGACAGATAGAGCTGGCGGTGCCGCAGGCGCCAGAACAGGAGCCGGTACAGAGTCTCGACGTCCAGTGCCTCCCGCAGGAGCTGCCGGTCGCGATGAGGCGGCGCCTTGCCCTGGATGCGCCGACCCAGGTCGCGCAGAGCGCTGTAGATCGACCGCTCGGGCATCGCGAGCCGGAAGTCGATATAGGCGCTCGGGATCGCGTGCTGGCGCTGCGCCTGCGCGCTCAGCTCGAAATGAAGGTTCCGCCGGGTCGCTCCGACGACGTGGTAGCCGAGAAGCCGATTGGTCGCGCAGGCGTCGATCGGAAAGACTCGGCCGACCGCCACCTTGAGATGATCGTTGAAGTAATGGCCGAGCGCCCCGCATCCTGCGAAGGCGCGCTGGTGCGAGACCCGGTCCAGCAGGAGAGCGAGCCGGGTCGTCTCGATGGTGCCTGCCGCGAAGATGAAATACCGGGCCGCGACCCGCAGGCTCGCCCCGTTGGGAGCCCGGGCAACGACCTCGCGGAGCCGTCCGGCCTCAGCATCCAGGCCGAAATCGTGGACGGTGGCGTTGAGGTAGACGGTGACCCGTGCTCCGGCCAGGACCGAGCGCCGTAGAGCCGTGGCGATGTTCCGGTTGCGGAAGGTCGGAAACTTCGCGAATCGACAGCTCACGCCCGCATGCCGCGGATAGAGGCCGAACTTCGGCCAGACCCGCGCCAGGTCCGTCGATTCGAACGGGTGGTGATCGAGATCGAACAGCGTTTCGACCGAGGACGTATGGGCATCCAGTTCCTCGGGATTGATCGGCCACGGCTCGATCGAGGCGTAATCGCGGGCGCCGAGGTCGTGTGCGGTCAGGGGCAGGAGCCGGCCGCCCCAGAGCGTCGAGGCGCCTCCGATCAGGCGGACACGGCTCGCCCGCGCCCCGGCATAGCGGCCTTTCGGATCCTCGACGTCGTTGAGGGCTTCCAGGTGCTCGTCCCGGGCGTGGCCGCCACTCTCCAGCACACAGGCCCGGAGCCCGGGGACCGCACCCAGGCGATGGGCGGCGGCAAGCCCGGCCATCCCGCCGCCGACGATGCAGACATCAACCTCCCGCCGCAGGCACGCGCCATCGGCATCTGACAGGTTGAACACCGTCACTGCCTGACCTCCCCCGAGGCGCTACGTAAGTAGATGCCTTGCAACAGTCATGCCAGCCAGGAATTTGGCACAAATTCAGTTCTGCACGACATTGCCTGCGCGCGAGCTGTCCAAGGATCGGTCATCGCAGTGAATGAGAAAGAAGTGTTCCGTCTTTCCGGTGCGATGTTTGGAGAAAAAGCCGGTCACATAGCAAATTAAGTCCAAGGTGGCGACGCGTCTGCGCTCGTGCGCCAAAATGGGCGGCCTCAATATCGGTCACGATTGTACGCTGCTTTTCAGGTGTTGCAGCCCCGCGCCTTGACCTTTGTCAAGCATAGGGCCTCGCGGCCGATCTAATTTCGTCCCACGGAGCCAGCGAACCGTCTGTGCGCCCTCCATCGCGAAAGGGACGAACCGCTCCATGCGCATCGTATTCCTGATGCCGACCTACTACCCGGACAGCTTCGGCGGTGCCGAGCGTCAGACGCGCATCCTCGCCCGCTCCCTACGCGACCGCGGCGCGGCGATCACGATCCTCACACCAACCCTCCAGGCGCAGGCGGCCGGAACCGACGACCAACCCGAGGGTCGGGTGGTCCGCCTTCCGATGCGCAGCGATCCTTCCCTGGGCGGTCGTTACGTCTTCTCGATGCTGCATTTCTGGTTTCGCGCCTTCCTCTGGCTCGCCCGCCATCGCCGCTCCTACGACGTCATCGCGATCCAGCACCTGCGCCTGCATGCGTGGCCGGGCTTGGTTGCCGGACGACTGTTCGGGAAGCTGCTCTCGGCCAAGCTCGGGCGCGGGGGCGAACATATGGAGTTGCGCCGGCTGCCGGCGCAGAAGCTGCCCTTCGGCAAGCTCGTGGTCGCCCTCGCGCGCCGCTCGCGGCTCATCTTCGTGGCCAACAGCAGTGACATCGCGGGGGACCTCGCCGCTCTCGGGATACCCGCTGACCGGGTGGCGCGGGTGCCGAACGGGGTCGAGTGCCCGATGGAGCCGGGGGCGGCCTACCGCGCTCCGGATGGCGCATGCGTGTTCGTCTATGCCGGCCGGCTCGCGCAGGAGAAGCGCGTCGATCGGCTGATCGAGGCCTTCCGGATCTTCTCCGCCGACCGCCCCGCGACCCTGCGCATCTTCGGGAGCGGCCCGGAGAAGAACCGTCTGATCGAGCAGGCCGCCGGTCTTCCCTCGGTGCGCTTCATGGGCGTCACCGACGATCGCGACGCCATCTACGGGGGCGCGGCCTTCATGATCCTGCCTTCCGATTCCGAGGGCATGTCGAACACCCTGCTCGAAGCCATGGCGTACGGTGCCGTGCCGGTCATCACCGATGTCAGCGGCGTCGGAGACCTCGTCGTCCCCAGGCAGTCGGGTGTGATGCTGGCGGACAACACCCGCGACGCGATCCTGGAGGGACTCGTGACCGCCGGCGCCCTCGATGCGGCGCAGTGGGCTGCCATGAGCGCCGAGGCGCGACAGCGCGTGTGCGAGAAGCACGCGATCAATGTCGTGGCCGAGGCATATCTGCGCCTCTATCGCGAGATGGCCGATGACCAGTTGAACAGGGCGCCTCCTGCACGCGGCCGCGACATCGGCAGCGCCGAGGCCGGCGTCCCGGCGCCTGTTGGCCGATGACCGCCCGCGCGCAGGCCGCCTGCATCGCGCTGCATCGGTTCGGGCTCGGCGCCCGTCCGGGCGACCTCGACGCGATCGCCGACGACCCGCGGGCCCGGGTGGCGGCCGAGCTCGCCGGTGGCGCCGCGATGCCTGAGGGCATGCCCAGCCTCGCCGAACTCGTCACCCACAAGATGCGCTGGGAGCAATACCTCGCCTCCACAACCGCGCGCCGGCCCGCCATGGCCATGGCCGAAATGCCGGCGTCCGGCATGGCCCTCAACGGACGTGCGAACGCCGCGCCTCCATCACCGCCCGAATTGCCGCCCGGCGTCTTCCGCCTTCCGGAGGGGCGCTTCTACGACAAGGAGGTCGAGGCACGCCTCGCGATCCTGCCGAAACCGACCATCGGCCTGACCGAACGGCTCGTCTGGTTCTGGTCGAACCACTTCGCGGTGGGCGTCGCCAAGAGCGGCTGGCAGCGCATCACCGCGGGGGCCTTCGAGCGGGAGGTGGTGCGACCGCACGTACTGGGTCGCTTCGCCGACATGCTGAAGGCCTCGACCCGGCACTTCGCGATGTTGACCTATCTCGACAACAGCAATTCGATCGGCCCCAATTCCCCAGCCGGGCGCTCGCCGTCCGGCGCAGGCCGGGCAGGTCTCAACGAGAACCTCGCCCGTGAGATCCTGGAGCTGCACACGCTGGGCGTGGACGGCGGCTACGGGCAGCGCGATGTCGAGAACCTCGCGCGCATGCTCACCGGCTGGACGACCGGCGATACCCGCAAGGGAGCCGTTGCCGGCAGCTTCGTGTTCAACGCCGCCGCGCACGAGCCCGGCGCCAAGGTGCTGCTGGGTCGCACCTACCCCGAAGCCGGCGCGCAGGAGGCGCTGGACGCCCTCGACGAACTGGCCCGCAAGCCCGCGACTGCCCGCTTCGTCGCGTTCAAGCTCTGCCGTCATTTCGTCGCCGACCAGCCGCCGGAGGCCCTCGTCCAGGCGCTCGCCGAAACCTACCGGCGGACCGACGGGGATCT
Source organism: Methylobacterium sp. OAE515 (assembly GCF_041806315.1). NCBI lineage: Bacteria > Pseudomonadati > Pseudomonadota > Alphaproteobacteria > Hyphomicrobiales > Methylobacteriaceae > Methylobacterium > Methylobacterium sp. OAE515. The sequence continues at coordinate 6,075,035 of NZ_JBGMUV010000001.1, read as the reverse complement.
CGGCGCCGTCACGCGCGCGCTGGTGGAGTCCGATCTCGCCTGGGGCGAGCGGGTGAAGCTGCGCACGCCCCAGGAATTCCTGGCGGCGGCCCTGCGCGCCACCGGCGTGCCGCTCTCGGCGGAGGGCTTCACCCTGATCCTGCGCAGCCTCGCCCAGAGGGTCTGGGACGTGCCGGGCCCGAACGGTTTCCCCGATACGGAGGCCGCCTGGCTCTCGCCCGCCAACTTCCGGGCCCGGTTCGAGGCCGCCTCCGTGGTGGCCGAGCACGAGCGGACGGATCGGGATGTCGGGGAGCTCGCGGCCGCGATCCTCGGCCCCGCTTTGACCCGCGAGACGAGCGAGGGCCTGCGTGCCGCCCCGAACCGACGGGAAGCCATCGCCGTCCTGCTCCTGTCACCCGAATTCCAGCGGAGATGACCATGGCGTGCGGACATGGGGCCGGGCCGACCCGCCGGAGCCTGGCCTTCGGAGCCGGGGCGCTCTACGCCTGGGCCCACGCGCCCCGCTTCGCGCAGGCGACCACCGGCCGCGACCCCCGCCTGCTGGTGGTGATCCTGCGCGGTGCCCTCGACGGATTGTCGGCCGTCGCTCCGATCGGCGACCCGGCCTATCGCAGCCTGCGCGAATCGATCGCGCTGGAGGCCGGCGGCGCGAACCCGGCCCTGCCGCTCGACGGCTTCTTCTACCTGCACCCGGCCATGCGGGAGACGGCGCGCCTGTTCCGCGAGCGCAAGCTGTCGGTGGTCCATGCGGTCGCCACACCCTATCGCGACCGCTCGCATTTCGACGGACAGGACGTGCTCGAGAGCGGGACGCCGCGGCCGGGCGCGTCCCGGACCGGCTGGCTGAACCGGCTCGCCGCACACTTGCCGGCCGGGCGCGCACTCGGGCGCGGCGAGGGTCAGCCGGGCAATCCGGGCGCGGGCGGTCTCGCCATCGGGGCCTCGACGCCTCTGATCCTCCGCGGGCCGGCTCCGGTGCTCGCGTGGTACCCGTCGGATCTGCCGGCGGCCACCGCGACGCTGTTCGACCGGATGGAGCAGATCTACGCCCATACCGATCCGAAGCTCGCACAGGCCCTCGACCGCGCCATCGAGACCGACCGGATGGCGTCCGAGGCCGGGATCGGCGCAAACCTCAACACCCGCACCCAGCCCCACGTGCAGGCCGCGCGCTCCATCGCGACCGGAGCCGCGCGGTTCCTCGTCCGACCGGACGGCCCCCGGGTCGCGGCCCTGTCGTTCGACGGCTTCGACACGCATGCCCATACCGGCGGCGCGTCCGGCCGGCTGGCGGATCTGCTGCAGGCCCTGGACGCGGCCTTGCAGGCCTTCGAGGTCGAGCTCGCGCCGGTCTGGCGGGACACGGCCATCGTCGTCACCACAGAGTTCGGGCGGGCCGCCCGGCTCAACGGCACCCTCGGCACCGATCACGGCAACGGGACCATCGCGCTGCTGGCGGGCGGCGCGATCGCCGGCGGTCGGATGATCACCGACTGGCCAGGCCTGCGCGAGAACCAGCTCTACGAGCGGCGCGATCTGATGCCGACCCTGGACCTGCGGGCCGTCCTGAAGGGCGTCGCGATGGATCTGCTGGGCGCCTCCGACGCCGTCCTCTCGCGGGACGTGTTCCCGGGGACCGAGCACCTGCCGCCGGTGCGGGGGCTGATCGTCTGAGCGCGTCCTGATCGAGCATCGGCCGGATCGGCCCCGAACGTGGAGTTCCTGGTATGCTGGCAAGCTTCGAAGATTACGCAGGTCTGTTGCGCCATCCGGGCCGGCCCGACGAGCACGTGGTGGTCACACCGGGCAAGGTCGGCGCGGTCCGCGCCGCCTCCGCGCTCTCCGCCTTTCCTGTGGTGCACGGTCAGCCGGTGCTCATCGATTTCGAGCGCAGCGTCGTCCGGCGCGCCGATCTCGGGGAGGAGGGGCTCGCGCCGCTCATCGACCGCAAGCCGCATTCCGGCCTGCGCCAGATCGCCAAGGCGCTGTTTCCCTCGACCAAGCGCAGCCGCGCCAATTTCAGCGCCCTGATCGCGGCCGCCAAGGCCTCGGCCGACGATCCGATCGTGGTCGTTGTGGGCGGCGGGACGCGGGGGGAAGGCTCACGCGACCTCTACGCAGATCCGGGCCTGAAGGTCATCGCCTTCGACGTCTACCCGAGCACGGACCTTTCCTTCATCGCCGATGGACACGCCATTCCCCTCGCGGACGCCTCGGTGGACGCGGTGGTGGTGCAGGCGGTGCTGGAGCACGTCGTCGATCCGGCCCGGATCGTCGGGGAGATCGAGCGGGTGCTCAAGCCCGGCGGGCACGTCTACGCCGAGACGCCGTTCCTGCAGCACGTGCATGAGGGGCCGTACGATTTCTGGCGGTTCACGGAGAGCGGGCACCGCCTGCTGTTCCGCGCCTTCGAGCCCATGGCGCGGGGGTCCCTCGGCGGCACGGGCCTGTCCGCCTACTGGGCGATCCGCGCGCTGATGCGGGATCTGACCCGCTCCCGGAAGCTCGGGGGGCTGCTCTCCCTGCCGTTCCTGCCGCTGGCCTTCCTCGACCACGGTCTTCCCGAGGCGCGACAGGTCGACAGCGCGAACGGCGTCTATTTTCTGGGACGCAAGCCGGCCCAGGTCCCTGCCTCGACCACCAATCTGCACCCGCAGGACATCTATCTCGGTCACCAGCGGTGAGGCTTGCTGCGCCGGGCCTTGCGCCCGACGCGTGACGATCCGAGCGGGCGCGCGATCGAGGAGCCGGCGATACGCGACCGCCGGCAGCGACATCAGACGCGATAATAGTCCCGGTACCAGCGCACGAAACGCTCCACGCCGACCTCGATGGGCGTGCTCGGCGCGTAGCCGGTGGCTGCCGAGAGGTCTTCGACATCCGCGTACGTGGCCGGCACATCGCCGGGTTGGAGCGGCAGGAACTCCTTCTGCGCCTTGCGGCCCAGACAGGTCTCCAGCACCTCGATCAGGTGCAGCAGCTGCACCGGCTGGTGGTTGCCGATATTGTAGACCCGGTAGGGCGCGTTGCTGGTGCCCGGATCGGGCAGATCCGAATCCCAGCCCGGGTTGCTCCGGGCCGGCTGCTCGGCAAGCCGCACGATGCCCTCGACCACGTCGTCGATATAGGTGAAATCGCGCATCATCTGACCGTTGGCGAAGACCTTGATCGGCTCGCCCGCCAGGATCGCCCGCGTGAACAGGAACAGCGCCATGTCGGGCCGTCCCCACGGCCCGTAGACCGTGAAGAAGCGCAGGCCGCTGCACGGGATCCGATAGAGATGGCTGTAGCAGTGAGCGAGCAGCTCGTTCGACTTCTTGGTGGCCGCGTACAGGCTGACCGGATGATCGACATTCTGATGGACGGAGAAGGGCATCTGCGTCACCGCGCCGTAGACGGAACTGGATGACGCGTAGAGGAGATGCGCCACCGGATTGTGCCGGCAGCCCTCGAGGACATGGAGGAATCCTTCGACGTTGCTTTTCACGTAGACGTGCGGGTTTTCCAGCGAGTAGCGCACGCCCGCCTGGGCGCCGAGATGAATCACGGTCTCGAAGGCCTGGGCTCTGAAGATCTCGTCCATGGCCGAACGATCGGCCAGATCGATCTTCCTAAACGCGAAGTTGCTGTGTGCGGAGAGATTGCTGAGGCGGCTCTCTTTGAGCGCAACCTCGTAGTAGTCATTGAGGTCGTCGATACCGAGAACGCTGCGACCGGCGTCCAGATAGCGCTTGGCAACGTGGTATCCGATGAAGCCCGCCGCTCCGGTCAACAACACAGGTTTCATGCCGCGCTCCGATGCTGATGTGAAGATTGCTTAACACATGTTGCGCGGTATAATTTTTGGAAATATCAATTTTTTGCCGGAGTGGCTGTTCCCGTTGTCCACAGAATGCGTGCCATGACAGAGGTGTGATGTGAGGACGACGTGTCACACGCTAGCACGCCGAAAACACGCTGAAAATACGGTGTTCGATGAAGATGGATGCATATTTCGCCTCTGGAATATGCAAGGATTGGATCGGAAAAGCGGCGTTGTTACAATCTATCGATATTCTGTAACCGAATGCAGATTTTCGTGACAATTGGGGACACAGCAGTTATACGTGTGTGGCATCGCCTGCCTAAGCTGTTAAGGATTTTTTAACAGTCTAGAGGTGCCTGCCGTGGAATGCCTCGCTTCGCTCACCTCACGTTCTCCGATCCGGACGGCGTTGGCCGATAAAAACTTTCGTACAGCGAGCTTGAGATCAGAATTTTCTCATCGGCCTACCATCCTGTATCCTGCGGGACAGCGCATTTTCTGGGAGGACGATCAGGCTAACTCCATCTTTCTCGTGGCTGACGGTGTCTTGAGGATCTCTCGGTTCCTCATGGATGGCCGGCGTGGTGTCATAGGATTTGTCTTTCCTGGAGACATCATGGGGCTATCGGCGCGTACGAGACACATCTACTCAGCTGAAGCCGTCACGAACTGCTATATATACGCTCTGCCGCGGGAGAAGCTGAATACGCTGCTCGCCGACAGCTTGGTGCTGCGGGAGGAGTTCATCTCCGAACTCTGCGCCGAAGTGTCGAGGACGCAGTCGCTCGTCCTGAACCTGAGCCAGAAGAGCGCCGAGGAGCGCGTCGCGAGCTTTATCCTGGAGTTGGTCCCCAGGGGCGAACGCAAGTCGGCCGGCAAGGTCGAGGTCCGGATGCCGATGTCGCGCCTCGACATCGCGGACTACCTGGGTCTGACCGTCGAGACCGTCTGCCGCTCCCTCGCCAAGCTCAAGAAGGCGGGACACATCAGGACGGTCGGACGCGACATCGTGCTGATCGAGCGGCTGGCCGACCTCAAGGACTTCGCCTGCGCCGACGGGGTCTGCTGACGATTCGCTAGGACGTGGGCGAACCGGTGGCAATCGGACCGGAATCGCCCGGCGCGACGGGTGGACGCCGCCGCTTCGGCGGCTGTTGTGCTGCATCCCGGGATAACACCGCCCGGACATCGACAAGCCTGGGGCAATGCGGAGTCAATCCTCATGAAGACCCACGAGGCCGCTGACTTTCTCCCGAGCTTTGGCAAGCGGGACCGTTTTGCCGACATGTCCGTGTGGGAGGCGCTCAATATCGCCGTGTTGTGCCTCGTCGCCGGGCTCGTGCTCGGCGCGGCTGTGCTGTCGCTCGTCCTGTATGAGGCCTGGATCGCGCTGGAGCGCCGGCGCAGGCCGTCGCCCCGGGTGCCACACGCCGCACGTTGACCGACCCCTCGGCTGAAGGTCCGAGCCTGGAAAGGCTCCGCTCGCGCTCTCGCGTCTTGCTCCGCGACCCGGAAACCGTAACGGTGGTCCGGACGCGAGAAGATCGAAACCGTGTGGACACCGAGCACGCGCTACCCCGACCCGGCGATCGAGATCATCGATGCCGCCTTCGCCCGTTATCGGGTGTTCAGCGCTGCGGTCGAGCGCCTCGCCACCGGCTTCCGCTGGTGCGAGGGGCCGGTCTGGTTCGGAGACGGGCGGTACCTCCTGTGGAGCGACATCCCCAACGATCGCATCCTGCGCTGGGACGAGGAGAGCGGGGCGATCGGCACCTTCCGCAAACCGTCGCGTTTCGCCAACGGCAACACGCGCGACCGGCAGGGGCGCCTCGTCACCTGCGAGCATGGCGGACGTCGGGTCACCCGGACGGAATATGACGGGACGATCACGGTGCTGGCCGACGCGTTCGACGGCAAGCGGCTGAATTCCCCGAACGATGTCGTCGTGGCCTCTGACGGGGCGGTCTGGTTCACCGATCCACCCTTCGGGATCGCGGGTTTCTACGAGGGCGAGCGGGCCGAGCCCGAATTGTCCCAGAACGTCTACAGGATCGATTCGGAGACGGGCGTGCTGGAGGTGGTGGCGAGCGGCATCGCCGGTCCCAACGGCCTGTGCTTCTCCCCTGACGAAAGCCTGCTCTACCTGGTGGAGTCCCGCGGACAGCCGACCCGGCGGATCGTCGCCTTCGACGTAGTCGGCGGCCGCGCTCTGCGCGACAGGCGGGTGCTGATCGATGCCGGGCCGGGGACGCCCGACGGCATCCGCTGCGACGTTGACGGCAATCTCTGGTGCGGGTGGGGCATGGGCGACGATGCCCTGGACGGCGTGATGGTGTTCAACCCCGACGGCCGGCTGATCGGCCGGATCCGTCTGCCGGAGCGCTGCGCCAACCTCTGCTTCGGTGGGCGGCACCGCAATCGGCTGTTCATGGCCGCGAGCCAGTCCCTCTACGCCCTCTATGTCGACGTGCAGGGTTGCGCCGGGGGATGAGCCTTCCACCGCGGTGCGGCACGGATCTGGAGCCGTGCTTGACCGGAGCGCGGTGCCGACCCACTTCCCGTCCGCCGGGGGCATAGCGGGACACCAGCCGATGATCGATCTCTACTACTGGCCGACGCCGAACGGCCATAAGATCACGATGTTCCTCGAAGAAGCAGGCATTCCATACCGCATTCACGCGGTCAATATTGGTAAGGGTGAGCAATTCAATCCGGACTTTCTGCAGATTGCTCCCAACAACCGCATGCCGGCGATCGTCGACGACGAGCCGGCGGGTGGCGGCGCGCCGGTCTCGCTGTTCGAGTCGGGCGCGATTCTCCTCTACCTCGCCGAGAAGACCGGCCGCTTCATCGCGGGCGACCTGCGCGGCCGCGCCGAGGTGCTGCAATGGCTGTTCTGGCAGATGGGCGGCCTCGGCCCGATGCTCGGCCAGAACCACCATTTCTCGCAATACGCGCCCGAGAAGATCGACTACGCGATCAAGCGCTACGTCAACGAGACCAACCGGCTCTACGGCGTGCTTGATCGGCGCTTGGCCGACCGCGCCTTCGTCGCCGGAGCGGACTACTCCATCGCCGACATGGCCTGCTATCCCTGGATCGTGCCATGGGAGAAGCAGGGCCAGAACCTCGACGAGCACCCGAATCTGAAGCGCTGGTTCACGGCGATTGCGGAGCGGCCCGCCACGAAGGCGGCCTACGCCCGGGCCCCGGAGGTCAACCCGGATTTCGGGAAGACCATGAGCGAGGACGCCAAGAAGGTGATGTTCGGCCAGACGGCCGCCAGCACCAAGCGCTGATCCGTCGCGATGAGCGGGATGCCGGCCGCGCTGCCGCTGAAGGTGCTCCATCGCGGGTGGAACACCTTCGGAATCGCCACGCTGACGCTGCCGGACGGCAGCACCGTGCCGCGGGCCCTGGAGGACCACGGCCAAGCCGCCTGCGTCCTGCCCTACGATCCCGAGCGGCGCGTGGCGCTGCTCGTCCGGCAGGCCCGGGTCGGGCCGGCTTTCTGGGGCGAGCCGGCCGACCTCGACGAGGCGCCGGCGGGGGGCCTCGACGGCGGCGAGCCGGAGGCGACCGCGATCCGCGAGGCCATGGAGGAGGCGGGCGTCCGTCTCCGGCAGCTCGACTGCGTGGCGCACGCCTACAGCATGCCGAGCGTGTCGTCGGAGCGCCTCTGGCTTTACCTTGCGCCATACAGTGAGGCCGACAAGGTCGCCGCCGGCGGCGGGCTGCACGCGGAGGGCGAGCACGTGGTTCCCTTTGAGGTGCCCCTCGCGACGCTGGCGGAAGCGGCCCGCTCGGGCCGGCTTCCCGACCTCAAGACCCTGGTGCTCGTCCAGGCGCTGATGCTCCGCAGACCCGAGTTGTTCGCCGCATGACTTTTCCGCCCGACGCGCCCGCGCAGGATGTCCTCGCCCGGATGCTCGCCTTCGCCGAGGAGGCGGCCCCGCTCGCCCTGCGGATGCGCGCGGCCGGGCTGGACATGACCAACAAGGGCCCGGATCTGGGGCAGGCCCTCACCGAGGCCGATCTCGCGGTGAGCCGGCTCCTGCACGCCCGGTTCGGCCCCGACCTGATCGAGGAGGAGACGGCGGACGACCTGAGCCACGCGGCCGCGGCGGCACTGCTCGCCCGGGACGCCTGGACCTTCGTGGGCGATCCGATCGACGGGACGCGTCCCTTCGCGGGCGGCCTGACGGGCTGGGGCGTGATGGTGGCCGCCTGCCGCGCGGGCTGGCCCCGCGCCTGCGTGATGAACCTGCCCGTCTGGGCGGAAGACCGCGCCGGCCCGGCCCGCATCGATCCGGCGGAGGCGGCGCGCGGCATCCTGCTCGTGGCCTGCGACGGCCAGGCGTTCTGGGCGCCCACACAGGGCGGAATGCGGGCCGAGCCCCTGCGGCCGCTGGAGCGGCCCGGGCGCCGCACCGGCCACATCGGCTGGCTCTCGGTGACCGCCCAGAAATTCACCCTGGATTACGGGCGCGGCTGGTTTCCCTGGAGCGAGGGCGGCACGATCTCCGACGCCGCGCTCCTGGCGACCGGGCGCCTCGACGCGACGCTCAGCAACAACCGGCTGTGGGATCTGGCGCCGATCCTGCCGCTGTTCGAGGCGCTGGGCTTCGGCCTGTTCCACTGGCCCGATCTCAAGCCGCCGCCGGCCGCCTTCGTCGATCTGTTCGATGCGGGCCTGTCGGCCCACGACGACCTCTGGATGGTCTGCCGCAACCGGGATCAGGCGGCCGACCTGGCGCAGGCGATCCACCGGGCCGGTGACCGGCTCGGCTGAAGGCGGCTAGGCCGAGGTCTCACCGTCCCATTCATCGCGGCGCTGGTGCGCCATGATGGCCGCCACCGTCTTTAAGAGCGGAGCGAAGCAATCCGGGTGCGCCACGCTCCCGAGATCGCGCTGCCCTGGGTCACGTCGCTTCGCGCGTGATGATTTCGGGCCTCCGCAGCCGGGGGGCTCCACCGGCAGCCGCGCACGCCGAACTTGCAAAAAGGGCGGCGCACCCCGTTGTGGTGCACCGCCCCTTTTCCGTGCCGGTCGATCAGTTCAGCGTCGCGTGAACCGGCCGGCGCTCGGTGCCGACCGTGACGTCGCCGATCATCAGCCCCATCGGGCCGAGCCGCACCGGCACCGTCTCGCCGTCGTGGACCTTGCCGGAGAGCACCAGCTCGGCCAGCGGATCCTGGACGTTCTTCTGGATCACCCGCTTCAGCGGCCGCGCCCCGTAGGCCGGGTCGTAGCCCTTGTCGGCCAGCCAGTTCTTGGCATCCTCGTCGACCTCCAGGGTGATCTTGCGATCGTCCAGCAGCTTCTGCAGGCGTCCGAGCTGGATCTCCACGATCGCCCCCATCTCCGACCGCGCGAGACGGTGGAACAGGATGATCTCGTCGACCCGGTTCAGGAATTCCGGCCGGAAGTGGCCCCGCACCACGCCCATCACCTCCTCGCGGACCGCGTCGGTGTCCTGGCCCGCGGGCTGGTTCACCAGATACTCGGCCCCGAGATTCGAGGTCATGATCAAGAGCGTGTTGCGGAAGTCGACCGTCCGTCCCTGACCGTCGGTGAGCCGCCCGTCGTCGAGAACCTGCAGCAGGACGTTGAACACGTCCGGATGCGCCTTCTCGACCTCGTCGAACAGCACGACCTGGTAGGGCCGGCGCCGCACCGCCTCGGTGAGGGCGCCGCCCTCCTCGTAGCCGACATAGCCCGGAGGCGCGCCGATCAGCCGGGCGACCGCATGCTTCTCCATGTACTCGGACATGTCGATGCGCACGAGCGCCGTGTCGTCGTCGAACAGGAAGCCGGCCAGAGCCTTGGTCAGCTCGGTCTTGCCGACACCCGTCGGGCCCAGGAACATGAACGAGCCGATCGGCCGATTCGGATCCTGCAGCCCGGCGCGGGCGCGCCGGACCGCGGTCGAGACCGCCTCCACCGCCTCGCGCTGACCGACGATGCGCTTCGCCAGCGCCTCCTCCATGGCCAGCAGCTTCTCGCGCTCGCCCTCCAGCATCTTGTCCACCGGCACGCCGGTCCAACGGGAGACGACCCCGGCGACGTGGGCGGGCGTGACCGCCTCCTCCATCATCGCGTCGCGGCCGTTCTCCGCCTTCGCCTCGATCTCGGCGAGCTGCTTCTCCAGCCCGGGGATCACCCCGTAAGCCAGCTCGCCCGCGCGCTGGTACTGGCCCTGGCGCTGCGCCGCGGCCAGCTCGTTGCGGGCCTCGTCGAGCTTCTTCTTGAGGCCGGCGGCCGTGCCGAGCTTGTCCTTCTCGGCCTTCCAGCGGGCCGTGATCGCCGCCGAGCGCTCTTCGAGATCGCCGAGCTCCTTCTCCAGCCGGACCAGCCGGTCGCGGGAGGCGGAATCGGTCTCCTTCTTGAGTGCCTCGCCCTCGATCTTCAGCCGGACGATCTCGCGGTCGATGTTGTCGAGCTCCTCGGGCTTCGAATCGACCTGCATGCGCAGGCGCGAGCCGGCCTCGTCGACGAGGTCGATCGCCTTGTCGGGCAGGAAGCGGTCGGTGATGTAGCGGTTCGACAGCGTCGCGGCCGCGACCAGGGCGGAATCCTGGATGCGCACGCCGTGGTGCTGCTCGTACTTCTCCTTCAGGCCACGCAGGATCGAGACCGTGTCCTCCACGGTCGGCTCCGACACGAAGACCGGCTGGAAGCGCCGGGCGAGCGCCGCGTCCTTCTCGACGTGCTTGCGGTACTCGTCGAGGGTGGTCGCGCCGACGCAGTGCAACTCGCCGCGGGCGAGCGCGGGCTTGAGCAGGTTCGAGGCGTCCATCGCCCCGTCCGCCTTCCCGGCGCCGACCAGCGTGTGCATCTCGTCGATGAACAGGATGATGCCGCCCTCGGCCGCCGTGACCTCGGAGAGCACGCCCTTCAGCCGCTCCTCGAATTCGCCGCGATACTTCGCGCCGGCGATCAGCGCACCCATGTCGAGGGCGAGGAGGCTCTTGTCCCGCAGGGACTCGGGCACGTCGCCGTTGACGATGCGCAGGGCCAGACCCTCGACGATCGCGGTCTTGCCGACGCCGGGCTCGCCGATGAGGACCGGGTTGTTCTTGGTGCGCCGGGACAGGACCTGGATGGTCCGCCGGATCTCCTCGTCGCGGCCGATCACCGGGTCGAGCTTGCCGTCCCGGGCGGCCTCGGTGAGGTCGCGGGCATACTTCTTCAGCGCGTCGTAGGCGTTCTCGGCCGAGGCGTTGTCGGCGGTGCGGCCCTTGCGCAGCGCGTTGATCGCGGCGTTCAGCGAGGCGGGGGTGACGCCCGCCGCCTGGAGCGCGCGGCCGGCCTCGGAATCCTTCTCCACCGCCAGGGCGAGGAGAAGCCGCTCGACCGTGACGTAGGAATCGCCCGCCTTCTCGGCGGCCTTCTCGGCGGTGTCGAACAGGCGCATCAGCTCGCGCGTCGCCTGCGGGGCGGACGCGTTGCCGGAGACCTTCGGCTGCTTGGCGAGCCACTGCTCGGTCTGGGCCAGCGCCACGCGCGACTGGCCGCCCGCGCGGTCGATCAGGCCGGCGCACAGGCCTTCCGGATCGTCGAGCAGGACCTTGAGCAGGTGACCCGGCTGAAGCTGGGGATGTCCCTCGCGCATCGCGAGGTTCTGAGCCGCCTGCACGAAGCCGCGGGCGCGCTCGGTGTATTTTTCAAAGTTCATGCACAACCCTCCCGTACCGGCATCCGCCGCCCGATGAGAGGCGCGGCGCCACCGAAACGTCGCCCTCCGGCGATCCGCCGCGCGAGGGCCCCGGCGCCTTGGTGGCCGCCGGTAGTCCGGATGTGGTGTTGCAATTGAGCACCACAAGGGGCGGCGAAGCTCTTGCGTGCCGGATCATTTCAGGGCCACGCTGCGCGCATGACCGACGCGATCCATGTCACCGCCCTCTACCGCTACCCCGTGAAGGGCCTGAGCCCCGAACCCGTCGAGCGGGCCGACCTCGAGACCAGCGGATTTTTCCCCGGCGACCGGCTCTACGCTATCGAGAACGGCCCCTCGGGCTTCAACGCAGTCGCGCCCCGGCATCAGCCCAAGACCAAGTACCTGATGCTGATGCGCGACGAGGCGCTCGCCCGCCTGCGCACCCGCTACGACGACGCGACGGCCACGCTCACCGTGGAGGGCTGCGGCGAGCCGCAGGCTTTCCGCCTCGACACCGAAGCCGGCCGGGACGGGCTCGCCGACCTGATGCGCCGCTTCATCCCCGAGAGCCTGCGGGGCGAGCCGAAGGTGCTCGCCGCCCCGCCGCAGTACCGCTTCACGGATTCGCCGACCGGCTACGTATCGCTGATCAACCGCACGAGCGTGGCGGCGGTGGAGGATTACATCGGTGCGCCGGTCGATCCCCTCCGCTTCCGCGGCAACCTGCTGGTCGACGGGCTCGCGCCCTTCGCCGAGCTGGAGATGGTCGGCCGGGTGATCGAGGCGCCGAGCGGGCTGCGCCTCAAGATCACCAAGCGGACGGTGCGCTGCGCGGCCACCAATGTCGATCCGGCGAGCGGCATCCGCGATTGCGACATCCCGTGGACTCTCGACGCGCGGCTCGGCCACCGCGACCTCGGCGTCTACGCCGAGGTGATCGCCGGCGGGGCGCTCGCGAAGGGCGACGCGCTGCGGCCGGTGGGCTGACGGAGAAGCCCGTCCAGCTCAATCCCTCATCCTGAGATGCGGCCGCGCAGCGGCCGCCTCGAAGGAGGGTTCCAGCCAGCCGTGCGATCCCTGGAGCCCTCCTTCGAGGCCCTCTGACGCGGGCGCCTCAGGATGAGGGTTTGAATTGGAGCGGCCGCCGAGGCCGCCCTCAGAGGCGCGACACGTAGGCGGCCAGATCCTTGATCTCGGCCTCGCTCAGGCCCTGGGCGACCTCGTTCATCGCGGGATCGTAGCCGGGCCGGCTGTTCGACTTGTAGCCGGTCAGTGCCTTGGCCAAGTAATCTTCCCGCTGAGCCCGGATCCGCGGGATCGCGTCGCGGCCAGCGAGGTCGGCGCCGTGGCAGGAATTGCACTGGTGCTTGGCGACGAGGGCCTGCCCCCGCTCCGTCAGGGCCGGGTCGGCGGGCAGGCCGGACCGGCTTGGCAGCGGCAGGGTCGCCACCGCGTCGGCATATGCGCGCAGGTCGTCGTCGGAGAACCCGGCGGCGACGTCGTTCATGGGCGGCGCCTCGCGCTGCTTCTCCCGGAACTGGAACAGCTGCGTGACCACGTAGTCCGGGAGCTGCCCGCCGAGCGAGGGCACCCCCTCGGTCTCCGAGGTGCCCGCCCCGTGGCAGCCGATGCAGGGCGCGAGGCGCTCCTGCATCGGGGCATCCGGCGCCGCGAGTGCCGCGCCGGCCAGCATCGCGCCGAGGGCCGATCCCAGCCCTCGGAGGATGCGCATCCGCGTCACAGGCGCCATCACTTGCCGTAGCTGACGCGGTAGATCGCGCCGTTGTAATCGTCCGCGACGAGAAGCGAACCGTCCTTCGCGACGAGGACATCGGCCGGACGTCCGACATACTTGTTGTCTTGCAGGAAGCCGGTCAGGAACGGCTCCACCGCGGTGATCTTGCCGTCGGCGCCGGCCTTGGCCATCACCACGTCGCCGCCGAGCTTCTTGGTGCGGTTCCAGGAGCCGTGGCGGGCGATGAAGATCGCATCGCGATACGCTTCGGGGAACTGCGTCCCGGTGTAGAACCGCATGCCGAGCGAGGCCGTGTGCGGCCCGAGCAGGGCGGCCGGCGCGGTGAATTCCGAGCAGGAATGACCCCAGCCGTATTCGGGATCGGTGAACGTGCCCTGATGGCAGAACGGGTAGCCGAAATGCTGCTTGCCCGGCTCGGAAATGACATTCAGCTCGTCGTTCGGGATGTCCTCCGACACCCAGTCGCGGCCGTTATCGGTGAACCAGAGCTGCTTGGTCTTCGGGTTCCAGTCAAAGCCAACCGTGTTGCGCACGCCGCGGGCGATGACCTCGGCGTTCTTGCCGTCGAGATCGATCCGGCGGATCTGCGCGTGCGTGTCCGGCGGCATCAGGATGTTGCCCGGCGCGCCGATCGGCACGTAGAGCTTGTTGTCCGGGCCGATGGCGATGAACTTCCAGCCATGCGCCTCGTCCTTCGGCAGGTCGTCGTAGACGAGGGTGGGCTTGGCCGCGCCGTCGAGATGCTGCGCGATGTCGTCGTAGCGCCAGATCTTCGAGAGTTCGGCGACGTAGAGCGCGCCGTCGTGATACGCGACGCCGTTCGGCCGGTGCAGGCCCGACGCGATGGTCTTGACCTCGCGCTTCCCGTCCTGGCCCGCCTGCGGCAGCACGGCGTAGACCTTTCCGACCGTGCGGGTGCCGACGAACAGGGTGCCGTCCGGAGCCTGGGTCATCTCGCGGGCATTGGCGAGGCCGCTCGCGTAGACCTCGACCTTGAAGCCGTCCGGCACCTTCAACTGGTCCAGAGGCAGCTTGGCGACCGGGGTGGCGAGCGGCGGCCCCGCGACGGGGGCGAGCTTCGCGGCCGCGCCGCCCTCAGGCCGACCGTACAGCGCATCACCGCGTTCGACGGCCTTCACGCTCGCCGGTGGGGCTGCGGAGGCGGGCGTCTCCTGCGCGCGCGCGGCTTGGGAGCCGATGGCGCCCAGGCAGGTGAGGGCGGCAGCGAGGGAGCGGGTGAGGAGCGGCTTGCGGTTCGGCGTCATGGTGTCTCCCGATGCGGCCGGCGCTCTGGCCGGCCCGCTTGTTCTGCACTCATTATTCAACGAACTGTCCGACGACGCGACCCGCCGGGCAAGCCTGGGCGCGACAGCGCGATGCCGACGTAACTCCCGCCCGGATTAGGGGCGCTGCGCGCCCGTGCGGGCACGTTCCACGTACCGATCGCCATCCTCTCGCAGGAGCAGCCGTTCCGCAACGAGCCCGTCGACGGCGCGCGCGACGGCGTCAGCATAGGCGGCCTGATCCGGGTAGCGCTCGGCGAGCGAGAGCCGCGGGTCACCCTTGGCGTCGCGCTCGGCCTTCGTCGCCGCGAAGGGCAGCAGGCTGCCCTCACGATCGCACAGCGCGCCGGCCGGAAACGGCTCGGCGTAGAGGTTCCAACCGGTATAGGTGCCGCGCGGCACGGCGACCTCAGGCAGGCGGATACCCGCGATGGCCTGCCCGTCTGCATCGACCCGCGGAACCAGGGGCCGGTATTGCGGTCCCGCTTCGAGATGCGGATCGACGTAGGTCGGAAACCGCGCGATGGCGTTGGTGAATGTCGCGACGGCGAGACCCGGCACGTACGGGAAGCCTGTGGCGGTCGGCTCGACCAGGGTCCCGTCCGATCGGCGCGGCACCCGGCTCGCCGGCGGCGCCCGGCCGTCGCGCACCCATTCCTCGAGATCGACCAGCAGCGCGCGCAGCGCCGGGCCGGGATTGAGCGTGTTGCGCGGATTGGCGCACGGCCCCTTGTCCGAGACGAGGCCCGAGCGGCCATAGTGGAAGCCGCCCGCGATCAGGTAGGCCCGCGCCGTGTCCGGCAGATCCACGTCGGCGCGGCCGAGGGGATCCGTGGTCAGGAGGGAGGCCCCTTTCTGCCAGTACTCGGTCTCGGTGTTCACCTCCATCCAGAGCGGGTCGAAGCCGTCGCCGCGCAGGAGCGCCCCGCGCTGCCCCGTCACCGGGTCGTGCTGGACGGCCGGCGAGAACGGGAAGGCGTTCTCGGGGTAGAGGTGATCCTCGTGCTGGGTGTTGGTCCGCGAGGGCTGGGCGAAGCGCGCGTTGAGGAAGACGCCGCCGACCCCGGAGATATGGGCCAGCACCCCGTCGAACACGCGGGCGCCGGCCTCGTCCCGGTTGAAGCCGAGATGGACGAAGTCCCGCAGGAAACGGCCGCTCTGCGAGATGCCGAGCGCCAAGGCGCGCTGCATCTTGCCGCCGGCCGGGTTGTCCGCGGTGCCCCCGCGCAGATAGGCGACCACATCCCGCGTCGCCGCCAAGCCGAGACCCAGCACCTTCGGGCCGACGGCCTCGTAGGTGAACTCGTAGAGCGAGCCGGGCTGGGGCTTCGTGCCCGCGGGCAGCAGCATGAGCTGGCGCGGCCCCGCGAAGGTCCAGGCCTCGCGCGGCACCGGCAGAGGCGGGTCGGCTTCCCGGCGCCGGACCGTCAGGGTTGCGCCGGGCTGGTCGGTGCCGGCAGCCGCGAAGGTCAGGTAGAACGGCGCCTCCGTCGGGCCGCGCGTTCCGCTCACCAGCTCGTCGCGCACGGTGCCGACGATCGGCTTGCCGTCGCGGGTGGCCACCGGCACGTCGATCGCCATGCCGCCATTCTGGCGCAGGGCGTCCGCCTCCCAGCCCGACCAGACGATCGTGTCGCCGCGGTTCAGGACCAGGGCCGTGCCCGCATCCCGGGCTTCGCGCGGGTCATTGACCGCCTGTGCGGCCTGGGCGGGCGCGTCGAGAACCCAGTTGAACAGGAACTTCCGGCCGCGATTGAGCACCTCGTAGAGCAGCGTGCCGCTGCCGCGTGCCGGGTCCTTGGGGCGGAGGATGAACAGGTCCGTGCGGTACTCGACGAGACCGCGGGCGTTGCGCGGCGCCAGCGCGATGTCGGCAATGCCGGCATTGGCGGGATCCGCCGGGTCGATCTCGCCGCGGGCGAAGCCTGTCACCCGCTCGTAGGCGCCGGTCTCTCCGAAGCTCGCACCGCCTGCAAACGGCTCGACGGCGGTGATGTCGAGGCCCACGATCCGGGCCGTGGCCGGCGTGGCGGCCGGCACCGCGAGGCAGAGGGCAGCGACGCAGGCACGCAAGCGCACGGCGCGGATACACATGCCTCGACCCCCCGAATGCCTTATCGTTCTGAGGCCACCAGGGCCCTGAGGCGGATTTAGCGGTGTCCGAGCGCTCCATGTCGACAGCATTCTAAACGCCAGCGTTACAAATTTGCGTCTGCGACCAGACGAAGGAGTTCGAGCGACGCGCGGACGGCTGCGCGCGCGCTCACCTTGCGTTTTGGGCAACGATCTCCGAAAACGCCCCCGTCCGGAAAGCTTAGGCTTGGCCGGGGGACCGGCCGGCTGCCGGAGCCCGGCCGAAGTGGCGTTCCGATCCGGTTCGAGGACAGGGTTCGATGATCGATTACGCGCAGGCGCGGCGGATGATGGTCGACTGCCAGTTGCGGACCTTCGACGTGAACGAAAACACGGTGCTCGACGCGTTCGACACCGTGGCGCGCGAGACCTTCGTTCCCAAGGACCGCGAACCCTTCGCGTATATCGACCAGACTCTGCATATCGGTCCGGCTGGCGGTGAGAGCCGCTGCATGCCGGCGCCGATGGTGCTGGCGCGGATGATCCAGGCTCTGCGGATCCGGCCGGGCGTCACCGCTCTCGATGTCGCCAGCGGCTACGGCTACGCCGCGGCGGTCATGGCGCATCTCGGCGCCCAGGTCACCGCGCTGGAATCGGTTCCCGAACTCGCCGCCGAGGCGCGCAGCCGGCTCGGCACCGCCGTCCAGGTGGTGGAGGGCTCGATCGGCGCCGGCGCGCCCAAGCAGGCGCCGTTCGACGTGATCCTGATCAACGGCCGCGTCGAGGTGCGGCCGCAGGCGCTGCTGGAGCAGCTGAAGGACGACGGCCGCCTGGTCTGCGTGATGGGCCCGCACCGCAACGCGAAGGTGACGCTGTTCGTCCGTGCCGGCGACGCCTTCGGGGCGCGCCCGCTGTTCGACGCCTCGCTCCCCGGCCTCGACGCCTTCGCGGAAGAAGCCGGCTTCGCGTTCTGAGCGCCTGACCGGGCCTCAGCCTAGCCGGTAATCGACCATCCGGGCCCGGCGGGCGCTGCGGCGGTAGGCCATCACCGAATCCGGCCACAGGGTCGTGTTCCGACCCTGCGCGTCGAGATACCAGCTCTTGCAGCCGCCGGCCTGCCAGATGCTGTCGGCCATCCGGGTGCGGATCCGGTCGAGGAAGCGCGCCTGCGCCTCCGGGCGGACCTCGATGGCCCTGGCGCCCCGGCCCAGGGCCTTCAGGCAGTCGAGCACGTGCTGCACCTGGACCTCGATCATCGACACGACCGAGTTGTGCCCGAGCCCGGTATTCGGCCCGAGCAGCATGAAGTAGTTGGGAAAGCCCGCGACGGTGATTCCCTGATAGGCGCCCATGCCGCCCGCCCAGGCCTCGGTCAGCCGCAGGCCGCCGCGCCCCACGAGGTTCATCCGCGCGAAGGTCGCGGTGACGTCGAAGCCCGTGGCATAGACGATCACGTCGAGGTCGTGCGTGTGGCCGTCTTCCGTGACGAGGCCGGTCGGCGTCATCCGCGCGATCAATCCCGTTTCCAGGGTGACGTTCGGGCGCTGGAGGGCCGGGTAGTAATCGTCGGAGATCAGCACCCGCTTGCAGCCGAGCCGATAGTTGGGCGTCAGCTTCGCGCGCAGGTCCGGGTCCCGGATCGCCTTGGCGAGGTGCCGGCGCGCCAGGCCTTCGGCCTGGCCGGTCAGCTTCGAGACCTTGGTGAAGCCCAAAAGGGCGCGGACCTCGTGGAGCCAGAACAGCCGCGCCCGCTCCAGCTGCCGGGCGAACGGGATCTTCCGGTACCGGTCCTTGGCGCGCTCCGCGATGGCATGGTCGTTCTTGGGCATGATCCAGGGCGGCGTGCGCTGGAACAGGGTCAAGTGGCTGGCGATTGCGGCGAGTTCCGGCACAACTTGGACCGCGCTCGCCCCCGTGCCGATCACCCCAACGCGCTTTCCGGCGAGGTCGACGGCATGATCCCACGCCGCCGTGTGGAAGGCGGAGCCAGCGAAGGACTCGCGGCCGGGAATGTCCGGATAGGCCGGGTGGTGCAGGCCGCCCATGCCGGAGACGATCGCCCGCGCGGTGACCGGCCCCCGGTCTGTCTCGACGTGCCAGAGGGCGCGTGCCTCGTCCCAGGTCGCGCCCTGGAAGGTGGTCCGGAGCTGGATCAGCGGCATCAGCCCGTGGCGCTCGGCTGTCTCGCGCAGATAGGCGAGGATCTCCGGCTGCGGGGCGTACATCCGGCTCCAGTCGGCCTTCGGGGCGAAGGAGAGGGAGTAGAGATGCGAGGGCACGTCGCAGGCCGCGCCCGGATAGGTGTTGTCGTGCCACGTGCCGCCGAGGCCGTCGCTTTTCTCGATCACCCGCAGCGGCCCGATCCTCGCCTGCCGGCAGCGGATCGCCATGGCAAGCCCGGAGAAGCCGGCGCCGACGATGAGAACCGCCAGCGGTTCAGGGGCGGTTTCGCGCGCGGGATCGGTCATGGCACGAGGCTCCCGGAGCTGGCGTGGGCTTTCGGCGCGTGGGCCTTCAGGAAGGCGGCGGCCGCATCGAGGGAGATCCGCGCCTCCGGCAGGATATGGGCGGCGAACTGCCAGGCATGGGAGACGACGGGGAAGACCGTCAGCTCCGTCTCGACCCCGGCAGCCCGGGTCCGCTCCGCCATGCGCACGGAATCGTCGCGCAGGATCTCGCGGTCGCCCACGTGGAACAGCAGCGGCGGGAAGCCGGCCGGGTCGCCGTAGATCGGCGAGATCCGCGGGTCGGCGGGGTCGGCCTTGCCGAGATACATCGGCCGGATCGCCGCGAGCGCCTGCGGGTCGAACATCGCGTCGCGCCAGGCATTCGTCACGCGCGAGCCGTCCTCGGAGACGAAGTCGGTGGCGGGGGAGAACAGGGCGGCGGCCCAGGGCATCGACAGGCCATGGTCGCGGGCCTCGCCCATCAGGACCAGGGCGAGGTTGCCGCCGGCCGATTCGCCGGCCACGCAGGCCGCGCCCTCGGCGCTGAAGGCCCGCCACACCGCCACGACGTCCTCGACGGCGGCGGGAAACGGATGCTCGGGGGCGAGGCGGTAATCCGGAGCGAAGATCGTGAAGCCGCGCAGCGCCAGCGCGCCGGTCACGGGGCGGTGCGTGCGCGGCGAGCAGGCGATGAAGCCGCCGCCATGGATGTAGAGCATCCGCTGACCGGACCCGGATCTCGGCCGTACCCACTCGCCCCGGACGCCGCCGACGGCCCCGGGCTCGTAGGTCACGCCCTTGGGATCGGGGAAGGCGGGCGCCTCGAAGATGCGGCGGAAGGCGGCGGCGTCCCGCGCCCGGCCCAGCGGCCCGCGCATCCGGCTGCGGATCATGTAAGCACCGATATAGGCGCGCAGGCTCGCCATCTCAGAGGTTCCCGCCCGACAGTCGCACGATCGTCTTCCAGTAGCCGACTGGCATCAGCCGCTGGATCAGCGCCGCGTTCCGCGCATCCTTGCCGATGACGATGCGCGGCGCCCGGGCCTCGATGCCGCGGATGATCGCGTTCGCGGCGTCGGCGGGGGGAAGCGTCAGGAGCTTGCCGAAGGCCTCACGCCCCTTCTCGTCCTCGACCGCCGCGCGCTTGGCCGCCTCGGGATCGGAGGGCGGCCGCCGGCCGCGGGCGTTGCGGGAGATGGCGGTGGCGACGCCGCCCGGATGGACGACCGTGATCCCGAGCCCGGTGCCCTCGTATTCGTGGCGCAGGGCCTCGGAGAAACCCCGGACCCCGAACTTGCTGGTGCAGTAGGCGACTTGGCCCGGCGGCGCGATCAGCCCGAACAGGCTCGACAGGTTGACGATCTGCGCCGCCGGCCGGGCGCGCAGCATCGGCAGGAAGGCGTGGCACATCCGCACGACCGCGCGCAGATTGATGTCCATCAGCCACTCGAAATCTTCGAGATGCGTCTCGTCGAACCGGCCGCCGAGCGCCACGCCGGCATTGTTGATCAGGATGTCGAGGCGCCCGAACCGGTCCTGTGCCCAGTCTGGCAGCGCGCGGATCGCGTCCGCATCCACGAGATCGACGATCCGGGTCTCGACCGTGGCGCCGCGCGCCCGGATCTGCCCGGCGACGTCCTCGAGGCCGACCGGATCCCGGTCCACCAGCAGCAGGCTGCAGCCCTTGGCGGCCAGACCCGCCGCCAGGGCGGCTCCGATGCCGCTCGCCGCGCCGGTGATCAGCGCGACCGCGCCTGCGAGCTGAAACCGCTGAGCCAAGCTGTGCCTCCCGTCGTGCCGGTTGGTCCGGGCCTTGAGCGAGGGATAGCCTCCGCTCCGGAGATTGTCTAGGGTGAACACCCTAGACGAGACGATGGACGATGGCGCGGGGCCGAGCATCACTGACGGACGAGCGGGCGGCGGCCCAAGCCGTGCCGAGCACGCGCGACCGGATCCTGGCGGTAAGTCTGGCGCTGTTCAACGCCCGCGGCCTGGGCCGGGTGACGACGGCGGAGATCGCCGCGGCAACGGGGATCCGTGAGGGTAACCTGCAGTATTATTTCCCCCGCAAGAGTGGGCTCGTGGAGGCGATGTTCGCGGGCTTTGAGGCGGAGGCCGTGGCGGTCGCCGGCCGGATGCCGGCGGATCCCGCGGAACCGGAAGCGCTGCTTGCCTACCAGCGGGCGTGGTTCGACCTGATCTGGCGCTACCGCTGCGTCTACCGGGACGGGATCGCCATGGTGGAGATCGCGCCGGCCCTGCGCCCGCGCGTCCATGCGCTGCGGGCGCGGACCCAGGAACTGGCCCGCGGCGTCTTCGAGTCGGCGGCGCGGGCCGGGCGCCTCCGGATCGGCCCCGACGCCCTCGGGCGCCTCATCGACAATGCCTGGATCGTGTCCAGCCACTGGATGAGCCATCGTCCCCAGGGTGGTACCGCTCTGACCGAGGCCGATCTCGACTGGGGCTTCGCGCAGGTCCGCGACCTGTTCACCCCCTATCTCGCGCCGGATTGCCCGGATTAACGGTCGCTGGCCCGAACCTTCCATAAGCGCCGGCCAAGCTCGGACCCGAAGGACGCGATGCTCGACCGCCTGACCCATGCCGGCCTCAGCCTCCTGCTGCTGCTCGCCGTCGCGGCCCTGTTGTCCACGAACCGCAGGGCGATCCGCCCGCGGGTCGTGCTGACGGCCCTCGCGCTGCAGGTGGGGCTCGGGGCGCTGGTCCTGTTCCTGCCCGCCGGACAGGCCGCTCTGGTGGCGGCCGCCGACGTGGTGGTGACGGTGCTGTCCTACGGGGACCGCGGCACGGCCTTCCTGTTCGGCGGCCTCGTCGAGCCGAAGATGTTCGAGCTGTTCGGGGGCTCGGGCTTCATCCTGGCACTGCGGGTGCTGCCGCAGATCCTGTACGTCTCGGCCCTGATCGCGGTGCTTTATCATATCGGCCTGATGCAGGCCCTGGCCCGCGGCCTCGGTGCGATGCTCCAGCGGATCCTCGGCACCGCGCCGATCGAGTCCTTCGCCGCCGTCATCACGATCGCCATCGGCCAGAGCGAGATCGCGGTGGCTCTGCGCCCGTTCCTCGCGCTCCTGACCGGGGCCGAGCTGTTCGCGGTCATGTCGAGCGGCGCCTCGTCCACGGCAGGCTCGATCCTGGCCGGCTATGCCGCCCTCGGCGTCCCGATGACCTACCTGCTCGCCGCCTCGGTGATGGCGATCCCCGGCGGCCTGCTCTACGCCAAGATCCTCATGCCCTCCACCGAGCCGACCCGGATCGCGACCACCCGGGTGGAGTTCGGCGAGACCCGTGCCGCCAACATCATCGAGGCGGCGGCGGACGGCACACAGAGGGGGCTGGCGGTGGCCGTCTCGGTCGGCGCCATGCTGATCGCCTTCGTAGGGCTGATCGCGCTGGCAGACGGGCTTCTCGGCACAGCGGGGAACTGGTTCGGCTATCCCGGCGCCTCGTTCGAGGGCGTGCTCGGTTGGGTGCTGAGCCCCCTGGCGTGGCTTCTCGGTGTTCCGTGGGAGCACGCGACGCTGGTCGGCGGCGCGATCGGCCAGAAGCTCGCCTTCAACGAGTTCTTCGCTTACGCCAACCTGTCACCGACCCTGAAGGCCGGCACGCTCGATCCGCGCTCGCAGGCGATCGTCTGCTTCGCCCTGTGCGGCTTCGCGAATTTCGCGTCGATCGCGATCCAGCTCGCGAGCTTCTCCAGCCTCGTCCCCGAGCGTCGCTCCGAGGTCGCCCGCTACGGGCTCCGGGCGATCCTGGCGGGGTCCCTCTCGAATCTGACGAGCGCCGCCATCGCGGGGCTCTTCGTGAGCTGATTCGGCCACGGCGTCCTTGGGCCGGCATCCGACAATCGTTCCAGTTCGGCTGGGCGTCTCTTAGGCCGGCCGGAAGGCGCAGCCGGCACGACAATCCTCAGTTCGCGGCACCTTCGATCTGTTGCCGGGAGGTCTGACGCGCCGGGTGCACCGGTCATGACACTGCACAAACGAAAAGCGCCGCTTCGAATGAAGCGGCGCCCAAACCGTCCTGTCGTCGACTTAGTTGAAGGTGTCGATCTCAGCCGACTCGTAGCTGGTGACTTCCATGCCGACGCAGATCTCGGAAACGATCGGGGCAGACCAGGCCATGTTTTCCTCCTGACAAGATTCGGGAATTTTAGTTGGCGACTGCGATGTCCGAGGCACGATCCGCCTCGGACCGCAGAGACTTAGTTGAAGGTGTCGATCTCAGCCGACTCGTAGCTGGTGACTTCCATGCCGACGCAGATCTCGGACACGATCGGGGCGGACCAGGCCATGGCGTTTCTCCTCGCTGTTGCTGAGAGGCATATAGGCAATATCTTGGACGCAATACAAGCGAGCGCAACACTTATATTTCTCATAGGGACGCCACTCTGATCGGGGCGCACGCTGGTGCCGCTGTGTGACACCCGCGCGCGGAGTGTGCTGGACGGTCGGAAGGCGCGGAATCGGGAACGGTTTCGGCTTGACGGGCTTTCCGCGCGGGCGCACGACGCAGCCGCGCGACATCGTCTCCGGCGACGTCGCGCTCCCATTCAGCAGCGACCCGCGAAGCGACGTGCCCGACCGATCGTGCCTGCCGTGCCCGGCCCCGTGCCGTCGTCCCGCCTGAGCCGCTGAGAGGCCTGGCCGCGGGGCGACCGGCGCGGCTGCCGGCCACGGCCCTGACCCAGGATGACCGGCGACGCGTCGTCTCGTAACCCACGAGGCGAGGCCATGAACGAGATCGCCCTCTTCGATACGCGCGTCGACCCGTCCGTGCTGGCCGCGCGGCTCTCGGACGAGCGCGCCCCCGACATCGTCGAGAAGCTCAACGACGAGGCTCCCGAGGTCGCCGCCGCCATCCTGCTAGGCCTGCCGATGGAGCGGGCGATCGAGGTGCTCGACCAGCCGGAGCTCGACTGCGTCGCCGACATCATCGAGATGCTGCCGCGCGACCGGGTCGCGGGCTACCTGTCGGGCATGTCGGCCGACCGGGTGACCGACGTGTTCCGCGAGATCGAGGAGCCGGGCCGCTCCGACCTGCGCGCCCGCCTCGATGCCGAGACCCGGGGCGCCGTGGACCGGCTCTCGGCCTATGGCGAGGAGACGGTCGGCTCGCTGATGACCACCGAGTTCGTCACCGTGCCGGGCACCTGGACGGTCGGCCAGACCCTGGAGCACATCCGCCACGTCGAGAAGACCCGCGAGACCATCTACGCGATCTTCGTGCTCGACCCTCGGACCCGCGCCCTCACCAAGGCGGTGCCGCTGCGCCGGCTGATCTCGGGGGATCCCAACGACAACGTGCTCAGCGTCGCGCCGGGGCGGCGGCCGCTCGCCGTGTCGCCGACGGCGAGCCGCGAGGAGGCGGCCCGGCTGATCTCCAAATACGACCTGCTGGCGCTGCCGGTGGTCGATGCCGTCGGCCACGTGATCGGCATCGTCACGGTCGACGACATGATCGACGCGATGATCGAGAAGCAGACGCAGGACGTGCAGCGCTTCGGCGGCATGGAGGCGCTGCCCGAGCCCTACATGGATATCGGCTTCTTCACGATGATCCGAAAGCGCGCCGGCTGGCTGTGCGCGCTGTTCCTCTCGGAGATGCTCACCGCCTCGGCCATGCAGGGCTTCGAGGGCGAACTGGAGAAGGCGATCGTCCTGACGCTGTTCATCCCGCTGATCATGAGCTCGGGCGGCAATTCCGGCTCGCAGGCAACCTCGCTGCTGATCCGGGCGCTGGCGCTGCACCAGATCCGCCTGCGCGACTGGTGGCGGGTGGCCTTGCGCGAATTGCCGACCGGGATCTTCCTCGGAACGATCCTCGGCATCATCGCGGTGATCCGGATCGTGGCCTGGCAGAAGCTCGGCCTCTACGATTACGGCGAGCACTGGCCGCTGGTTGCCGCCACGGTCGGCGCGGCGCTGGTCGGGATTGTGACGTTCGGGTCGCTGTCCGGCTCGATGCTGCCGTTCCTGCTCCAGCGGATCGGCTTCGATCCGGCCACCGCCTCGGCACCGTTCGTAGCGACCCTGGTCGATGTGACCGGGCTCGTCATCTACTTCTCGGTGGCGCTGCTGATCCTGCGCGGGACATTGCTGTAGGGTGCTTCTGCGCCGAGCGCGGCCCCTCTGCGGCCGGTGATCCCCGCCGTCGTTCCGGGGCGCCGCAGGCGAGCCCGGAACCCAGAACCGCTGTCTCTGCAGGATCCTGGCGCGTCGGTGCGTCTGGATTCCGGGCTCCGCTGCGCGGCCCCGGAATGGCGGGATGGAACGGCGGCTTTGCGACGCTGCGGGGACGCAGATCGGACCCGCGCCGGACCCCTCACCCCGCTACCGCCTCGGCCAGCCGCTTCCGCTGCACCTTGCCGTTCGCCGTGCGCGGCAGGGCGTCGAGGAAGCGGATCTCGCGCGGGCGCTTGTACGCGGCGAGCCGCTCGGCGCACCACGCGAGCAGGGCGTCCGCGTCGGGCTCGGCATCGGGCTGGAGCACCACGAAGCCGCAGATCACCGAGACGTCGGCCCGCACCGGCAACTCGGCCACGCCGACCTCGGCCACCGCGGGATGGGCGGAGAGCACCACCTCGACCTCGTTGGGCGAGACCCGGTAGCCCATCGCCTTCATCAGGTCGTTGTTGCGGCCCTCGAACCAGAGGTAGCCGTCCGCATCGAGCCGCGCGAGGTCGCCGCCGACGAACCAGTCGCCGCGCATCACCTCGGCCTCCTCCTCGGGTCGGTTCCAGTAGCCCAGCATCAGCGCCGGCTCGGACCGGTGGACGGCGAGCAGGCCGGTCTCGCCTGCTGGCAGGGGAACGGCGTCGCCCTCCGTTGGGAGGATCGCCACCCGCCGGCCGGGTTGCGGCTTGCCGGGCGAGCCGGGCCGCACCGGGATCGTCGGGCCGCTGGAGATGTAGGTCGAGATCTCGCTCATCCCGAGCGCCTCGTAGAGGGGCTTGCCCGTCGCGCGCGTCCAGGCGTCGAGCAACTCGACCGGGAGCGGCTCGCCCGCCGTGCAGCCATGGCGCAGGCTCGACAGGTCATGCGCGCCGAGATCGCCGTACTTGAGGATCTGCCGGTAGAGCGTCGGGACGGCGGCGAACAGGGTGGCGCCGTACTGGGCGATCAGGCGCGGCCAGACCGCGGGATCGCGCGGTCCGTTGTAGAGCACCGCGGTGGCGCCCACCGACCACGGATCGCTCAGGCCCACGCCCAGCGTGTAGGTCCAGTTCATGGTGCCGGCATGCAGCATCACGTCGGTTTCGGTCAGCCCGAGCCAGTGGTCGAGCATCGGCCGGCGGCCGTAGGCGGCGCGGTGGGCATGGAGCACGCCCTTGGGCCGGCTGGTGGTGCCGGAGGTGTAGATCAGCATCGCCGGATCGTCGGCGGCGGTGTCGGCGTAGTCGGGCAGGGGCGGCCCCGCCTTCATGCGTGCGACGGCGGCGGCGTCGAGCAGGATGCGGTCACCCAGCGCTTCGGGCGCGACCGTGCAGCCGCTGCCGACCACCACCGCGGCGGCGCCGGAATTCTCCATCAGGAACGCCGCCTCGGCCTCGGCGAGCTGCGGCGAGGAGGGCAGGGCGACGAGGCCGGCCGCCAGCGCGCCGAAATAGACGAGGACGTAATCGGCCTCGTTGCCCATCCGGATCATCACCCGGTCGCCGGGCTTGAGCCCCAGACCAAGGAGGCCCGCCGCGATCGCGCGTGCCGAATGCTCGACCGCGCCGAAGCTGAGGCGGTCGGCCGTCCCATCCCCGACCAGAACGAGGGCGGTCTTGTCGGCGCGCAGGCGCGCGTTCTCAGCGAGGCAGTACCGCGCGGCGTTGAACCGCGCGGGTGGCTGGCGGTCGTTGGACAGGCTCTCGGGCACCGGGCGCTCCCCCGCATTCGGGCTTTTGGCCGGGTGTCCTGCCTGGGCGCCTGTCCGTCAACCTTCGGCGGGGTGCCGCGCGCAGCAGCTCCGGATCATGTCCGCCGCTGCGCCTGCCCCTCCTGCTCCTCGAAGCCCTTGAGCATCTTGTCGAGCGTCAGCGGGTACTCGCGAACCCGGATCCCGGTGGCGTTGTAGATGGCGTTGGCGAGCGAGGCGCCGGCGCCGCAGATGCCGAGTTCGCCGAGGCCCTTGCTCTTCAGCGGGTTCGCCTTGTCGTCGAGCTCGGGCAGGAACACCGCGTCGATCTCCGGCAGATCGGCGTGCACGGGCACGTGGTACTCGGCCATGTCGTGGTTGACGAAGTAGCTGTAGCGCGGATCGACCACCGCATCCTCCATCAGCGCCGCGCCGACCCCGAAGGTCATGCCGCCGATCGCCTGGCTGCGCGCGGTCTTGGCGTTGAGGATGCGGCCGCCGGTGAAGACGCCGAGCATCCGCCGCAGCCGGATCTCGCCGGTGTCGACATCGACACCGGCCTCGGCGAAGTGGGCGCCGTAGGAATACTGCGAGAACTTCTGCTTCATCTCGCCGGGCTTGATCTCGCCCGCCGCTTCCAGCCCCGAGCCGGCGAGGTCGGTGAGCGACTCCGTGCGGTTGCCCGACGTGACCGCGCCGTCGCGGAACGTCGCCCCGTCCGGGTTGAGGTCCCCGGCCTTGAGCAGAGCCTGCCGGAGGTTGTCGCAGGCCACGTACAGGGCCGAGCCGGCCGAGGCGGCGCCGAACGAGCCGCCGGACCCGGAGGCGAAGGGAAAGTCGGTATCTCCCATCTCGACCCGCACACGCTCGGGCGGCAGCCCCAGCATCTCGCCGGCGATCTGGGTGAGGATCGTGTAGGTGCCGGTGCCGGGATCGGTCATGGCCATCCGCATCACCAGCACGCCGTCCGGCCCGAGCCGCACCTTGGCGGCGGACGGCATCAGCGGGTTGAGGCGGGCGGCAGCCGACATGCCCATGCCGACGAGCCAGTTGCCCTCGCGCCGGCTGCCCGCCGCCTGCCGCTTGTCCCAGCCGAACAGGCGGGCGCCCTCGCGCATGCAGGGCACGAGCTGGCGCGTGGAGAACGGCACCTTCTTCTCGGGATCCTCGGCCGGCTCGTTGCGCACCCGCAGCTCGATTGGATCGACCTTCAGCTGCTCGGCCAGCTCGTCCATGGCGCACTCGAAGGCGAGCTGGCCCACGGCCTCGCCGGGGGCACGCATCGACGAGGCGATGGGCATGTTGAGGTTCACGAGCCGGTGACGCGTCACGCGGTTCTGCGCCGCGTAGAGCGAGCGGGTGACGTTGGCGGAGGTCTCGAAGAAGCCGTCACCCTCGGCGGTGTCGGACCAAGATTCGTGGCTGATCGCCGAGAGGCGCCCCTCCGCGTCGGCACCGAGCCGGATCCGCTGGATCGTGTCGGTGCGGTGGGTGGCGACGTGGAATTCCTGCTGGCGGGTCAGCGCGACCTTCACGGGCCGCTGGATGACCTTCGAGGCCAGGATTGCGAGCGTCGCCTCCGGCTGGACCTGGAGCTTCGCGCCGAAGCCGCCGCCGATATAGGGGCTGACGATCCGCACCTTCTCGGGCGGCAGCTTCAGCACCGAGCCGAGCGCCTTCTGGCCCCGGTTCGGCATCTGGTTCGACGTGTGCAGCACGACGCCGTCGCCGTCCCAGGCGGCGATGGTGGCGTGCGGCTCCATCTGCGCGTGGATCTGGTTCGGCGTGACGTATTCCACGTCGAGCTTCACCGGTGCGGCTGCGAAAGCCGCGTCGAAATCACCGAGCTTGGAATCGGGCGGCGAGTTGACCGGCTTCGGCTCGTAGGCCGCCGCAAGGCTGTCCTTGAGCAGCCCCTTGGGCTTGGCCGCGTCGTACCGGACCTTGACCAGCATCGCTGCGGCGCGGGCCTGCTCGAAGGTCTCGGCCACCACGAAGGCGACGGGTTGCCCGTAGAACCTGACCTCGGTTCCCTGGAGCTGCGGCCAGACCTGCTCCTTCTTCTCGCCCTGCTCGGGCACGTTCTCATGGGTCAGGACCAGGATCGTGCCCGGCGCCTTGCGGGCGGCCTCCGCGTCGATCGAGCGGATCGTGCCGGAGGCGATCGTCGCTGGCACAATGAAGCCGTAGGCGGGGTTCTCGAGCGCCCGCGTCTCGTAGGCGTAGGGCGCGCGGCCCGTGACCTTGAGCTTGCCTTCGACCCGGTTCAGCGGCTTGCCGACAAGCCCGTCGGGCCGGTCGTCGAGGGGCGTCCGGCCGATCGGCTGGTTCATCTCCATGGGAACGGTCCTTGCCGGGATTCTACGCGCGGGTCGCCTGCGCCACGACGGCGCGCAGGGTCCGCCGGGTCAGCGGAATCTTGAAGTCGTTGCTGCCGTAGCCGCGGGCGCCCTTGAGCACCGCGTCGGCGGCGGCGTCGGCCGAGCCGGTCTGGACCAGGGCGGTCTCGGCCTCGGCGACCCGCCAGGGCTTGTGCGCCAGCCCGCCGAAGGCGAGGCGCGCGGCTGTCGGCTTGCCGCCTTCGCCGGCGATCACCGCGGCCACCGACACGGTGGCGAACGCGTAGGACGCCCGGTCGCGGACCTTGCGGTAGATGTGCGTGCCCGCCACAGGCTTCGGCAGCGTTACGGCGGTGATGATCTCGCCCTTGCGCAGCTCGGTCTCGATCTGCGGGGTGTCGCCGGGCAGCTTGTGGAAGTCGGCGATCGGGATCTTTCGCGATTGCCCGTCCGGATTCATCATCTCGACGGTGGCGTCCAGCGCCCGCATGGCCACCGCCATGTCGGATGGGTTGGTGGCGATGCAGGCCTCGCTCGCCCCGACCACCGCCATGATCCGGTTGAAGCCGCCGATCGCCGAG
This sequence comes from Methylobacterium sp. OAE515, assembly GCF_041806315.1. NCBI lineage: Bacteria > Pseudomonadati > Pseudomonadota > Alphaproteobacteria > Hyphomicrobiales > Methylobacteriaceae > Methylobacterium > Methylobacterium sp. OAE515. Next base: position 6,045,227 of record NZ_JBGMUV010000001.1, on the reverse strand, counting down.
CAACCGGAGCCGGGCTCCCGCTTATTGCAGGGCATGGCTGTGTCGTAGAAATAGTAGCAGCGCGTCCGCTGGAGCAGGTTGCCGGCGGTGGTCGCCTTGTTGCGCAGCTGCCCCGACGCGCCGGCCAGCAGCGCCTTCGCCAGCACGGCGTAGTCCTTCCGCACCCGTGGGTCGGCGGCGAGGTCGGAGTTGCGCACCAGCGCGCCGACGCGCAGGCCGCCCTCCTGCGTGGCCTCGACCTTGTCGAGCGGCAGCCGGTTGACGTCGATCAGGGTCGCCGGGGTCTCGATCTGGAGTTTCATCAGGTCGAGGAGGTTGGTGCCGCCTGCGATGAACTTGGCGTTCGGCCGCTCGGCCGCGAGCTTCGCGGCGTCCTGAACCGTGGCCGGACGCTCGTACGTGAAAGCCTTCATGTCCGCCCCCTCAGAGGTTGCTGGCGGCGGTGTCGCGGATCGCCGCGACGATGTTCGGGTAGGCGCTGCAGCGGCAGATGTTGCCGCTCATGCGCTCGCGGATCTCGGCATCGCTGAGCGTCGGCGTTGACGCGACGTCCTCGGTGACGTGGCTCGGCCAGCCGGCCTTGGCCTCGCTCAGCATGCCGACCGACGAGCAGATCTGGCCCGGCGTGCAGTAGCCGCACTGGAAGCCATCATGCTCCAGGAAGGCCGCCTGCATCGGGTGGAGCTGGTCGCCGGTGGCGAGCCCCTCGATCGTGGTGATCTGATCGCCCTCGTGCATCGCCGCGAGGGTCAAGCAGGAATTGATCCGCCTTCCGTCCACCAGCACCGTGCAGGCGCCGCACTGGCCGTGGTCGCAGCCCTTCTTGGTGCCGGTGAGCGCCAGATGCTCGCGCAGAGCATCGAGCAGCGTCGTGCGGGTGTCGAGGACGAGGTCCTGCGGCTGACCGTTGATCGTGAGCCGCACCGGCATCGTCTGCGGGGCTGGATCGCCCGGTGCCGCCGCTGCGGGGGCAGGCCGGAGACCGAGGGCGCCGAGCGCCCCGGCCGCGGCGCAGCCCTCCACCACGGCCCGCCGCGTCAAGGCGAACGGCTTCTTCGAAGTCGCGTCTGTCATGCTGTTATCCCGCCCGTGCGCAACGCATCACGGCGCGACGCAGTCTGGAATCCGGTGTGCCAACGCCCAGCTCGCCGGATTAGATCCGGTCCAGACTGCGCCCGTTCATCGCGGCTGCGCGGGGTCGCCTGCTGGACTCCGGCAGTTCGTCCTCGCGAGCACAGCGAAGCGTCCCAGGGCAGGGCGACATCGGTGACCGTGGCGCCGCCGGATTGCTTCGCGTTGCTCGCAAAGACGGTGGCGCCTTGGAACGCGTCCCGCTGCGAGCGTTTGGGTTGATCGGACAACGACACCGGAATCTCGCCCCATGGCCGTCCCGACCCTGCCGCTCAACGACGGGCGCCGCATCCCGCAGATCGGCTACGGCTGCTGGCAGCTCTCGGACGCACAGGCGCCGGACCTCGTCGGCCGGGCGCTCCAGGCCGGCTATCGCCTGATCGACACCGCCGCCATCTACGGCAACGAGGCCGGCGTCGGCCGCGCCGTCCGCGACGCGCAAGTGCCCCGGGACGAGATCGTCCTGACCACCAAGCTCTGGAACGACCGCCAGGGTCGCGACGAGACGCGGCGTGCCTTCGACGAGAGCCTGCAGCGCCTCGGCCTGTCCTATGTCGATCTCTATCTGATCCACTGGCCGTGCCCGCAGCGGCGCCTGTTCGTCGAGACGTGGAAGACCCTGATCCAGCTCCGTGAGGAGGGGCGCGCGAAGTCGATTGGCGTCTCGAACTTCACGCCCGAGCACATCGCCACCCTGATCGGCGAGACGGGCGTCGCGCCCGCGGTGAATCAGATCGAGCTGCACCCGCGCTTCCAGCGCAAGGCGCCGCGGGCCGACGATGCCAGTCGCGGGATCGTGACCGAATCCTGGAGCCCGCTGGGACAGGGCAAGGAGCTGAACGACCCGGTCATCGTGGCGATCGCGAAAGCCCACGGGAAGAGCCCCGCCCAGGTGGTGCTGCGCTGGCAAATTCAGATCGGCTGCGTGGCCATCCCGAAGACCGCCCGGCCCGAGCGCATCCTCGAGAACATCGCGCTGTTCGATTTCGAACTTGCGGCCGACGAGATGGAGAAGATCGCGGCCGTGGATCGGCCCGACGGCCGGATCGGACCCGACCCCGCCACCTTCTGCTGACCGGTCGGCCTTCGGCGGCGCAGCATAACATCGCGCCGCAAAAGATTTATGCTCACAGCTAGCATATCTGGACAGGCGCCTCCGGCCCCCATAAGTTAGACGGCACAATGCTCAAACTGAGCATAATGGAGGACGCCATGGCGGCGACCGTTGCACCCGTCTCCCGCACGCCCATCCCGGGCCTGCCGCTCCCGGATCTCTACGCCCGTGTCAGCCGGCACGTTCCGGCGATCGAGTGGCCGGCGCTGGCTCCGGACATCGAGGCGATTCTGCGCCTGAAGCGCGAGCGCAACGCCGTGATCCTGGCGCACAACTATCAAGCGCCTGAGATCTTCCACACGGTGGCCGACATCGTCGGCGACAGCCTCGCGCTGGCCCGCGAGGCGGTGAACGTCGACGCCGACGTGATCGTGCTGGCGGGCGTCCACTTCATGGCCGAGACGGCCAAGCTCCTGAACCCGAGCAAGACCGTGCTGATCCCCGACATGGGTGCGGGCTGCTCGCTGGCCGATTCGATCACCGCCGCGGATGTGCGCGGCCTGCGCGCCAAGTACCCGGGCGTTCCGATCGTCACCTACGTGAACACCTCGGCGGCCGTGAAGGCCGAGTCGGACCTGTGCTGCACCTCCGGCAACGCCGTGGCGGTGGTGAAGTCGCTGAACGCCCCGCGGGTTCTGATGATCCCGGACGAGTTCCTGGCGCAGAACGTCCAGGCCGAGATCCCCGAGGTCGAGATCCTGACCTGGGCCGGCCATTGCGAGGTGCACGAGCGCTTCACGCCGGCCGACATCCGCGACGTCCGCGACAGCTATCCCGGCGTCACCGTCATCGCGCACCCGGAATGCCCGCCGGAGGTGGTGGCCGAGTCGGACTTTTCCGGCTCGACCGCGATGATGATGGACTTCGTCGTCGAGAAGCGGCCGAAGCAGGTGGTGCTCGTCACCGAGTGCTCGATGGCCGACAACATCGCGGCCGCGAACCCGGACATCGAGTTCATCAAGCCCTGCAACATGTGCCCGCACATGAAGCGGATGAGCTTGGCGAACATCCGCCGGTCGCTTGAGACCATGACCCACGAGGTCACGGTCGATCCGGCGCTGGCCGACCGCGCCCGGGCGGCGGTGGAGCGCATGCTCCAGGTGCGCACGCGATGAACGCGATCTCGCCCAACGCCGCCGACCGCGTCGTCGTGGTCGGCGGCGGCGTCGCGGGGCTGAGCGTCGCGCTGCGCCTCGCGCCCCGCCCGGTGACGCTTCTCAGCGCCTCGCCCCTCGGTCTCGGCACCGCCACAGGCTGGGCGCAGGGCGGCATCGCCGCCGCGGTCGGCGCCGACGATGCGGCCGCGCTGCACGCCGCCGACACGGAAGCGGCCGGCGCCGGGCTGACCGAGCCCGACGTCGCGCTCCGCGTCGCGCAGGAAGGGCCGGCACTGATCGACTGGCTGGTGCGGATCGGCGTTCCGTTCGACCGGACCGGCGATGGGGCGCTCGCCCTCGGGCTGGAGGCCGCGCACGGCCGCCGGCGCATCGTCCGCTCCGGCGGCGATGCCACCGGCGCGCGCGTCCTCGAAGGACTTGTCCGGGCCGTGCTGGCGGCACCCTCCATCGAGGTCGTCACGGCGCGCGCCTGCGACCTGCTCCGGGACACGAACGGGGCCGTGGCCGGGATCGTCGCCGAGCGCGACGGCGCCCTGTTCCGCATCCCGGCCCGCGCCGTGGTGCTGGCCACCGGCGGCGTCGGAGCCCTGTACGCGGCCACCACCAACCCGCCGGGCGCGGTTGGACGCGGGCTGGCGCTCGCCGCCCGCGCCGGAGCGGTGATGCGCGATATGGAATTCGTGCAGTTCCACCCGACCGCCATCGCGACCGGTTCCGATCCGATGCCGCTCGCCACCGAGGCTCTGCGCGGTGAGGGCGCTCGCCTGATCGATGAGACCGGCGCTCCCGTGATGGCCGGCATCGCGGGCGGCGATCTCGCCCCCCGCGACGTGGTCGCCCGCGGCATCTTTCAGGCGCTGCAGCGGGGCCGCACGGTCTATCTCGACGCCCGCGGAACGCTCGGCGCCGCAATGCCGACGCGCTTTCCGACGGTGGCGGGCCTCTGCGCCGGCGCCGGCATCGATCCGGCCGTGCAGCCGATCCCGGTCCGCCCGGCGGCGCACTACCACATGGGCGGCGTGAAGGTGGACGCGCACGGCGCCACCTCGGTGCCGGGCCTCTATGCCTGTGGCGAGGTCTCCTCCACGGGCCTGCACGGCGCCAACCGGCTCGCCAGCAACTCGCTGCTGGAGGGGCTCGCCTATGCGCGCTTCATCGCCGACGGGCTCGACGCGCCGCCGCCGGCGGCCATCGTGCCGCAAGCCGTGACCGTCCGGGCCTCCGGCGACCTGCCGGCGATCCGCACCCTGATGGACCGCCAGGTCGGGGTCGTGCGCGACGCCGCCGGTCTCGCGGGGGCGGTGGCCGCCCTGACGCCCGAGGCGGAATCCTGCGACGCGGCACTGGTGGCGCTTCTGATCGCCCGCGGCGCGCTGGAACGCCAGGAGAGCCGTGGCGCCCACTGGCGGAGCGACTATCCGCATCTCGCAGCCCCGGTTCACACCGAGACCTCGCTGGCCGAACTCCGGGCGGCGCAGAGCGGTCGTGAGGCCGCCAAAGAGGCCCTGACGCCATGACCCGATCGGTGCTCTCCGAGGAGATCCTGCCCCTGCCGCGGCTCCTGGTCGAGCCGGTGGTGCGCGCCGCCTTGCTGGAGGATCTCGGCCGGGCCGGCGACATCACCACCGACGCCATCGTGCCCCCGGGCGAGCGGATGCGCGGCGTGATCGCCTCCCGCCAGGATGGCGTGATCTCCGGCACCGACGCCGCCGCCATCGCGTTCGCGCTGGTCGACCCGGCCGTGACCGTCACGGTCGAGCGCGGCGACGGCACCCGCGTCGCGCCGGGCGACGTGGTCCTGCGCCTGGACGGGCCGGCGCGGGCGATCCTCACCGCCGAGCGCGTCGCCCTCAACCTGCTCTGCCGCATGTCGGGCGTCGCGACCGCCACACATGGCCTTGTCGAGGCAGCGCGCCCGCACGGCAAGGCGTCGATCGTCTGCACCCGCAAGACCACGCCGGGCCTGCGCGCCCTGGAGAAGCACGCGGTCCGGGCCGGCGGCGGCTCGAACCACCGCTTCGGCCTCGACGATGCGGTGCTGATCAAGGACAACCACGTGGCGGTGGCCGGCGGCATTGTTCCGGCGATCGAGCGCGCCCGGTCCCGGGCCGGTCACCTCGTGAAGATCGAGTGCGAGGTCGACAGCCTGGAGCAGCTGGAGGAGGCGCTCTCGATCGGGGTCGACGCCGTGCTCCTCGACAACATGAGCCCCGACCAGCTCACCCGCGCGGTGGCGATGATCGACGGCCGGGCGCTCTCCGAGGCGTCGGGCCGGATCACCCGCGAGACGGTGGGCGCGGTCGCGGCGTCGGGGGTCGACCTGATCTCCTGCGGCTGGATCACCCACTCGGCCGCGATCATCGACCTTGGCCTCGACGCCGCTTGAGGCGGCGCTGTCCCGACCTGCGGAGCTGGAGCCGGGGCAGCACACCGGCTCCCCGGGCGTCTCATCCCGCGCCTCGGTGCTGCTGCTATCGCGACCGCGGGAAAGCTGACACAACGACGTCCGCGTCGCTGCAGGCTTTCCCCGACCGAACGCGGGGCCAGAAAGCCGGAGCCTCGTCACTAACCCATCGATCGAGGTGGCCCGGATGGCGAAGTTCCACTTCGTCGAAGACTACGAGAAGTTCGTCCGCCAGCTGATGCGCGACTTGCCCCTCGACGAGGCCATGAGCCGGGCCGTCGGCGGCGACTATGATCGCATCGGCGCGGTCGAGTGCGAGATCCTGAAGCATTTCGGACTGAAGGACGGGGATACGGTCGTCGATTTCGGGTGCGGGTCCGGCCGCCTGGCGGTCAATCTCGCGAAAGAAGCCCGGATCACTTATCTCGGTCTCGACGTCGTCCAGGATCTGCTGAATTACGCGAAAACCAAATGTCCGAACAGCTATCGTTTCGTGAAGAACGATCAGCTGTCCTTGCCTGTGGCCGACGACAGCGTCGATCTGTTTGCGGCCTTCAGCATTTTCACGCATCTGCTGCACACCGAGTGCTACATCTATCTCGAGGAGATGTATCGTGCGCTGCGTCCGGGCGGGCGCGTCGTTGCGTCCTTTCTCGAATTCAGCACCCCTTCGCATTGGGGCATCTTCACGACGACCGTGGGCGAGCAACGCACCAGTTCGGTGCCTCACCTCAACACGTTCATCGAGCGGAGCGTCTGGGAGATCTGGGCCGGTCATCTCGGGTTCGAAATCGCGCAGTTCGTCGACGGGCCCGCCGCCCCTTGGCCGTCGGGCACCATGCTCGGTCAGTCCGTCGTGGTCCTCAGCAAACCGCAGGCGCGCTGACGCGGTGCGGGCGGGTCCCCATCGGACAAGTCTACGCGTCGGTGGCCTTCGTCGCGGAACTGCGGCGGGGCCGTGAGGCCGTGCTCTGACGCGCCGGTTTCACGCGATCGTCATCACGGACGGTGACAAGTCATCGTCGTAGTCCCTTCGGGCTATCCGACAGTCTTCCGCAGCGCCCTCGACTTGATAAGGTCGCGCCGATAGCGACGCCATCGACCGGATCTGCCCGTGAGCCAAGCCCTCAACCCCGCGGCAGCACCGGCAGTCGGTCTCCCCAACGCACCGGTCGTGCGCAAGCCCGGCGCCGTCCGGCACGGTCCCGGGCCGGCGCTGATGCTCGGCGCTCTGGGTGTGGTCTACGGCGACATCGGCACGAGCCCGCTCTACGCGTTCAAGGAGGCGGTGAAGGCGGCGACGGCCGGCGGCGCCTCGGTGCCGGCGGCGGCCACGGGTGCGGTGTCGCTGATCCTGTGGTCGCTGATCCTGATCGTGTCGCTGAAATACGCGGTGCTGATCCTGCGCGCCGACAACCGCGGCGAGGGCGGCATCGTCGCCATGCTGGCGCTGCTGGGCGCGCGGCAGGCGCGGCCGGGGACTTGGAAGGCGCTGCTTCTGGTGGTCGGGCTCGTGGGCGCGGCTTTGCTCTACGGCGACGGGGCGATCACGCCGGCGATCTCGGTGCTGTCGGCGATCGAGGGCCTGAAGGTCGACGCGCCCGCGCTCGGGCCGTTCGTGGTGCCGATCACGCTGGTGATCCTGGTCGGGCTGTTCCTGGTCCAGCACAAGGGCGTGGCCGCCATCGGCCGGGTGTTCGGGCCCGTCATGCTGGTCTGGTTCGTCGTGCTGGTCCTGCTCGCGGTCCCGAGCATCCTCCGGGCCCCGGAGATCCTGGCCGCGGCCAATCCCTGGCGGGCCCTAGACTTCCTGATCCATGCGGGCTGGCACGTCAGCTTCCTGATGCTCGGCGCGGCCTTCCTGGCGGTGACCGGCGGCGAGGCGATGTACGCCGACCTCGGCCATTTCGGCGCCCCGGCCATCCGCGCAGCGTGGTTCGTCCTCGTCCTGCCCGCCCTGCTGATTCATTATTGCGGCCAGGGAGCCCTCATCCTCGCGAATCACGAGGCGATCGAGAACCCGTTCTACCTGCTGGCTCCCGACTGGGCGCATTATCCGCTGGTCGCCCTGGCCACGATGGCGACGGTCATCGCCTCGCAGGCGGTGATCTCGGGCGTCTATTCGCTGACCCAGCAATCCATCCAGCTCGGCTTCCTCCCGGCGATGCGCGTCGTGCACACCGACCGGGACGAGCGCGGGCAGATCTACGTGCCCGGGGTGAACTGGATGCTCGCCGTCGCGACGCTCACCGCCGTCGTGGTGTTCGGCTCGTCCGACGCGCTCGCTGGCGCCTACGGGATCGCGGTTTCCGCGCTGATGGGCATCACCACGCTGCTGGCGGCCCTGATCGCGCTCCGGTGGGGCTACAACCCGATCCTGGTCGTTGCGGTGAACGGCTTCTTCCTCGCCATCGACAGCGTCTTCTTCGCCGCCAACAGCGTGAAGCTCCTGGAAGGCGGCTGGTTTCCGCTGCTGCTGGCGGCCGCGGTCGCATTCCTGATGCTGACCTGGATGAAGGGCAACCACGTCCTCGAATCCGTCCGCCAGACCATGCGCATGTCCGAGGCGACCTTCCTCGCCCGCCTCGCCTCGCACCCGCCGGTGACGCTGCCGGGCACCGCAGCCTTCCTGACGGCCGCCACGGAGGGCATCCCGATGGCGCTCGGCCGTCTGCTGGAGCGCAGCCGCTGCCTGCACGAGCGGCTCCTCCTGATCACCGTGATCTACGAGGAGGAGCCGGTCGTTCCCGCCACCGAGCGGGCGGAGGTGACGCTCGTGGCCCAGGGCATCCGCAAGGCCATTTCCAAGTACACGCCCGGCATGGAGCGCGTGGTCCTGCACTACGGCTTCATGCAGACCGCCTCGATTCCCGAGGGGCTGCAATGCGCCGTGGCGAGCGGACTGCTGCCGCCGGAATATCTGGAGGACATGACCTACTTCGTCGGCCACGAGGTGGTGATCCCGTCGCCGACCCATCCCGGCATGGCGCCCTGGCGGGAGGGCCTGTTCGCCTTCATGAAGCGCAACGCCGAGCGGACCGGCGCCCATTTCGGCCTGCCGACCCGGCAGATCGTGGAGGTGGGGACCGAGATCGAGATCTGACCGGCCGTGGCGCCCGCGAGCCGCGCATCGGAGGCCGAAGCCGGCCGGCATGCGCATTGAAAACGGCCGCGTTCGCAAGCATATCGCCACCGCGAATTTTTCCCCCACAGCGGAGGCATCACCCGTGAGCGAGACGATCGAGCGGCACGAATTCGGGGCGGAGGTGGGACGCCTCCTCGACCTCGTCGTGCACGCGCTCTACTCCGACCGCGAGATCTTCCTGCGCGAACTCGTCGCCAACGCCGCCGACGCCATGGACCGGCGGCGGTTCGAGGCGCTGACCTCGGCGGCGAGCGCCCTGCCGCCGGACGCCAAGGTCCGCATCGCGCCCGACAAGGAGGCGCGCACCCTGACCGTCTCGGATGCCGGTATCGGCATGACCAAGGAGGATCTCGCCACCAACCTCGGCACCATCGCGCGCTCCGGCACGCGGGCCTTCTCGCAGACGCTGGAATCCGCCAAGGCCGAGGACCGGCCGAGCCTGATCGGCCAGTTCGGCGTCGGCTTCTACTCGGCCTTCATGGTCGCTGACCGGGTCACCGTCACGTCGCGCCGCGCCGGCAGCGACGAGGCCTGGACCTGGGCCTCGGAGGGGCAGGGCAGCTACACGCTGGAGCCGGCCACGCGTGGCGAGCCCGGCACCGACATCGTCTTGCACCTCAAGGAGGACGCCGACGAGTACCTCGAGCCCTACCGCCTCGACCATCTCGTGCGGAAATGGGCCGACTTCATCACCGTGCCGATCGCCGTCGTGCGCGACGGCAAGGATGAATCGGCCAACCAGGGCACCGCGCTCTGGCGCAAACCGAAGTCGGAGGTCACCGAGGAGCAGTACGAGGAATTCTACCGCTCCATCGGCATGAACTTCGACAAGCCCTGGGCGACGCTGCACTGGCGCGCCGAGGGGCAGCTCGAATTCTCGGCGCTGCTGTTCGTGCCGGGCTCGAAGCCGTTCCAGGCCCTCGACAACGAGCGGCAGAGCAAGGTCCGTCTGCACGTGCGGCGGATGTTCATCACCGACGAGGCCGAGTTGCTGCCGCCGTGGCTGCGTTTCGTCCAGGGCGTCGTCGACACCGAGGACCTGCCGCTCAACGTCTCCCGCGAGATGCTCCAATCGACGCCGGCCCTGGCGCGGATCCGCCGCGCCGTGACCGGCCGGGTCGTGTCCGAGCTGACGACGCGCGCCAAGGACGCGGAGAGCTACACGGCGTTCTGGGAGAATTTCGGCCCCGTCCTCAAGGAGGGCATCTACGAGGATTTCGAGCGCCGGGGCGAGATCGCGCCGCTGCTGCGGTTCCGGTCCTCGGCGGTCGACGGATGGACCTCGCTGCCCGACTACGTATCCCGGATGAAGGACGGGCAGGATGCGATCTACTATCTCGTCGCCGACGATGCCGAGGCGCTGAAATCGTCGCCCCAGCTCGAGGGCTTCAAGGCCCGCGGCCTCGAGGTTCTGCTCCTCTCCGACCACGTCGATGCCTTCTGGCCGGACCAGCTCGGCACGTTCGAGGAGAAGCCGCTGCGCTCGATCACCAAGGGCGGCCTCGACCTGTCGAAGTTCGCCCTCGACGGTGAGCAGGCCGAAGCGCCTGAGGACATCGACGCCTTCGTGACCGCCGTGAAGTCGGCGCTCGGCACCGAGGTCTCCGACGTCCGCACCACCGACCGGCTGGTCGATTCGGCTGTGGTGCTCTCGGCCGGCAGCGGTGGCCCCGACCTCCAGATGCAGCGTCTCATGCGCCGCGCCGGACGGGCGGGCGGAGGCCAGCCGGTGCTGGAGATCAATCCGCGTCACCCGCTGATCCGGGCGCTCGCCGCGTCGCCCGAATCCGAGGTGCCGCAGGCTGCCGGCACGCTCCTCGACCTCGCCCGGATCCAGGACGGCGACAGCCCCCGTGACCCGGCCGCGTTCGCGCGGACGGTGGCGGCGGCCCTGGCCGCGGCGCGCGGCGCGTAAAACTACGGAGACACACGCCCCGCGCCGCCGTGAGGCTGCGCGCGGCGTGTGTCTCCACACACATTCGTTCCCGACATTTGCGGGTTCGGTTGATCATTCGGAAATGGTCAAGCCATAACTTCGCCACCGGTCGGGATCATTGCCCGGCCGATGGCGCGGGCGCGGTGGGGGCCGCAGGCGTCTGAGCCGATCCCTCTCGCGCGCGCTTCACACGCGCCTCACGGACGCTGCATGAACCCGGTCGAGGCTGAAGCCGGCAACGGACAGGCGGTCGCGGCAGCGCGGACTCGGGCCCACGCCCGGGCTTACCGCCATAGCGACCGCGTGCGCACGATGCGCCGCCTGATCCCCGTGGCGGCCGGCGGCTCGGTGGCGCTGCTGCTCGCCTACCTGTTCAATCCGTTCGCCGCCAAGCTCCCGGGCGTGTCGGTCGGTCCGGTGACGCTGGCGGGCTCAAAGGTTCGCATGGAGAACCCCCGGCTCTCGGGGTTCCGCCAGGGCACGCGCGGCTACGAGGTGACGGCGGACGCCGCCCTGCAGGACGTGCGCAAGCCCAGCCAGATCGAGCTGCAGCAGATGCGCGGCCACATCGCCACCGACGACCAAGGCGGCGTCGCCCGGCTCTCGGCGGCCTCTGGCCTGTTCGACACCGCCCGCGAAGCCCTCGATCTGAAGGACGACATCCGGATCTGGACCGACAAGGGCGAGGAGGCGCGCCTGCGCTCGGCCGCGGTGACGTTCAAGACCGGGGCGATCAGCTCGCAGGAGCCTGTCACCGTAATGAGCCCGCGGGCCACGGTGAACGCCGACACCCTCGACGTCGTGGAGAGCGGCAAGCGGATCTCCTTCGTGGGCAACGTCCACGTGGTCATCGTCAACGAGGATCAGGCCGAGAAGCCGCCTGCCCGCATCCTGACCTCGGATGCCGAGGCCGGGGGCGTCGGCCGATGAGGTCCGCTCGCCTCCTCTGCGCCGCCTTGGCGGCCGGGCTGCTCCTGGCCGGTCCGGCGCTGGCCGAGAAGCCCGGGGCGCGCAAGGATTCGCCCTTCGGCAATATCGGCGGCAGCGGCAAGGACCCGATCAAGATCGACGCCGACCGGCTCGACGTGTTCGACCGGGAGAACAAGGCGGTCTTCGCCGGCAACGTCGTGGCCGTGCAGGGCGACAGCACCATCCGGTGCTCGACCATGACGGTCACCTACAAGCGCGGCAAGGACGCGCCCGCCAAGGGTGCCAAGGCCGAGCCGAAGGACGAAGGCGCCGAGGCGGCGCCCCGCAACCCCGCCGAGAACGGCATCCAGAAGGTCGATTGCGCCGGCCCGGTCACGGTGGTGCAGAAGGATCAGGTCGCCACCGGCGACCACGCGGTGTTCGATCAAGATGCCAAGCGGATCGTGCTCACCGGCAACGTGGTGCTAAGCCAGTGCCAGAACGTCACCCGCGGGCAGCGGCTGGTCTACGACATGAATACCGGCCGGGCCAACATGGACCCGGTGGCGGGCGGCCGGGTCTCGGCCCTGTTCGTCCCCGGTGACAAGTCGGACGCCAAGGACGGCAAGGCGAAGGGCTGCACGCAGCCGCCGCCCAAGCCGAAGGCGCAGGTCGATTGAGCGGCGCCGTGGCATTTCAGGCTGGCCCGCAGGACGCGCCGGGCCATACGGGCTGGCTCGGCCGGCTGTTCGGCCGGCGCGCGCGGCCGCCGGAGGCTGCCGGGTCCGACGGCTGGTCCGCGGCTGAGGAGGGCGGTCTCGGCATCCTCAGCGTGCGCGGCCTGCGCAAGAGCTACGGAGCCCGCACGGTCGTGCACGAGGCTGGGCTGACGGTCCGCACCGGTGAGGCCGTGGGGCTGCTCGGGCCGAACGGCGCCGGCAAGACCACGATCTTCTACATGATCACCGGGCTGGTGGCGGCCGACCGCGGCCATATCACCCTCGACGGCCTGCCGATCACACATCTGCCCATGTACCAGCGGGCGCGGCTGGGGATCGGCTACCTGCCGCAGGAGGCCTCGATCTTCCGGGGGCTGAGCGTCGAGGACAACATCCGCGCGGTGCTGGAGGTGGTCGAGCCCGACCGCAAGGCCCGCGCCCACAAGCTCGATTCGCTGCTGGAGGAGTTCGACATCGCGCGCCTGCGCAAGTCGCCCTCGATCGCCCTCTCGGGCGGTGAGCGGCGGCGCTGCGAGATCGCCCGGGCGCTCGCATCCTCGCCGACCTTCATGCTCCTCGACGAGCCCTTCGCGGGCATCGACCCGATCGCGGTGGGCGACATCCAGGATCTGGTGAAGCACCTGAAGCAGCGCGGCATCGGCGTGCTGATCACCGACCACAACGTCCGCGAGACGCTGGGCCTGATCGACCGCGCCTACATCGCCCATTCCGGCCGCATTCTCACCGAGGGCACGCCGGAGGAGATCGTGGCGAACCCCGAGGCGCGGCGGCTGTATCTGGGTGAGGATTTCAAACTCTGAGGAACGCCACGGCTCCGGGCCGACGCTGCTCCAGCCGATGATATGGGTCATCGCCGAGCCGATGAGAGGCTGATGCTTGTGCGGTCGGTGACGGCTGTTGATCCGTCTGTTCCGGTCCGCGACAGGAGAATGTCGGAGGGGCACGGAACCGTGTCCGTGGTTTGAGGAAAGGCCGTGGAATCGTTCCGCATCCGGTGGAGTGATCACGCTCTCGGACGCATGCGGCTGCGCGCGATCGAACCGCTCTGGGTCGAACGAGTCCTGGCATGTCCGGAACTCGTCGAGGCGGATCCTGATCACCCCGGGCGTTTCCGCGCCTTCGCACGCGTGCCTGAATGCGACGGTCGTGTGCTGCGCGTGGTATACGAGCCGCTACAGGACGGCGCGGAGGCCTTGGTCGTCACGGCGCTGCTCGATCGAGGTCGTACGCGCAACTGGAGGAGGTCACGTTGAAATCCGAGTACGATCCCGTCGTGGACGCGCTCTACATCCGCCTCGCCGAGTCGCGCATCGTTGAGAGCGAGGAGCTCCGCCCCGGTTTCATTGTGGATCTCGATGCAGACGGCCGTATCGTCGGGGTCGAGATCCTCGACGCCAGCAAGCAGGTGGCGCCCGGGGCCGCGCTGGACCACCCTCACGCGGCGTAGCTCGCAGTGCGCCCCAACCCTGCTGGCGCGATGCGCTGAGCCTCACCCCTTCCAGTTCTTCAGCGCCGCGAACGGGCTGTCCGAGCCCGCGGGCTTCTCGGGGTTCAGCACCGGCTCCACCTGGGCGATCGCGTCCACCATCGAGAAGGCGGAGCCGCTCTGAAGCCGGCCGCCGGCCGCGTCCCGATGGCCGCCGCCGCGGAACAAGCGGGCGCCGTCGAGGGCCGTGCCGTCGTTGGAGCGGAACGACAGGTTCCCCATCCGCTGGACGTTGACGACGCGCCTCGCCCGGCCCGCATCCATGATCAGGTCCGAGACCCGCTGGAATGTGCCTGAGTCGAGGGCGAAGGACAGGAGCGTGCCGTCCTTCAGCGGTCGGAACAGGGCGTCCGAGCGGGCGAGCGCCCGGGCAAGCCGCATCCGCGTGGTGAGCGCCGGATCGTCGTCCGGCGCGTCGCGCAGCAGGGCGTCGACCACGTCGCCTCGGATGGCGACCGCGCGCTGTTCCAGCTCCGCCGGGCTCGCGCCGTCCCGCAGCGCCGCGGCGGCGCCGAGCAGGATGTCGGACACGAACCGGTCGTGCCAGGGATGCCCGACCGGCACGAAGCTCGACACCACTTCCCAGAACAGCTCGTCCAGTGCCAGGCCGCCCCGGAAGGCGGGGCTCTCCTTGCGCCAGAGGTCGAGGGCGTCGACCGCGGCGAGCAGGCTCGACAGGTCGGTCTCGGGCTCGTGGCTGGCGAACAGGGCGCGATGATCGAAGGTCATCCGCGTGGCGCAGAGATCCTCCTCGATCAGCACGGCGATCCCGGGATCGCCGAGATCGATCCGGTTCAGGCCGGGCCGCTCCGGATCCGCGGTCGGCTCCAGCCCGAGGCGGCGCAACTGGTCGAGGGACGAGGCGTGGTGGTCGAGAACCACGAGGCGGTGCGTCCGGCCGTCGTCGCGGCGGCGGTTCATCGCGGCGAACTTCTTCAGCCCGGCGATGGTCTGCTCCTCCAGGCCGAGGTCGGTCATCAGGAGGATCTCGCTCTCGGCAGCGCGGCCGAGGCGCTTGATCTCGTCCTCGAAGACCGGACCGACATCGCTGTAGCGCGGCACGTGGACGACGCGCTCGACCGTCGCGCAGGCGGCGGCCACCGTGGAGGCACCGTAGCCGTCGAGGTCGTGGTGGGTGATCTGGGTCAGGCGCACGCGGAGCGGTCTCGGAGGGTGAGGGAGGAGGGCGGTCTACGACGTCGGGCGCCGGGAGGCGAGGGGCGGCGGGCTCTTCCCGTCGCCCGCAATCGGTGCAGAATGCGGGCGGGACGTCACGAGTCGAGCAACGGCCGGTCGGACCCGGAGCACCCCAACGGTGCCCGTCATCCCGGGAGGAGAAGCCGATGGCCCTGGCCGCAACGCCGCGCGTGAGGCGCATCCAGACGATCTCACTCGCCCTCCTCGTGACCGCGGGCGTCGTCAACTACGTCGACCGCGCCACCCTGGCGGTGGCCAATCCGCTGATCCGAGAGGATCTCGGCCTCTCCATCCCCGACATGGGCCTGCTGCTCTCGGCGTTCCTCTGGGCCTACGCCTTCGCCCAGCTTCCGGCCGGTGCGCTGGCTGACCGGCTCGGGCCGCGGCTGACGCTCACCCTCGGCCTGTCCTGCTGGTCCCTCGGCCAGATGCTGGGCGGCGCCGTGACGTCGTTCTGGCAGTTCGTGAGTGCGCGCATCGTCCTCGGTATCGGCGAGGCACCGCATTTTCCCACCTGCGCCCGCGTCTCCCGCGACTGGTTCAACATCCGCCAGCGCGGCACCGCCACAGGCATCTGGAACTGCGCCTCCTCCCTCGGCACCTTCCTGGCCCTGCCGCTGCTCACCTTTCTGATGGTGAGCTTCGGCTGGCGCGCGATGTTCGTGATCATGGGGGCGGCCGGGCTGGTGCTCGCCGCCATCGTCTACCTCGTGTTCCGCAACCCGCGCGAGACCGATTTGACCCCGGCGGAGCGCGCCTTCCTGGAAGAGGGCGACGCGCCGAATGCCAGCCGCCCGGTGACTTGGAGCGCATGGCGGCGGCTGTTCGGCTTCCGCACCAGCTGGGGCATGATCGTCGGCTATTTCGGCTGCATTTACATGACGTGGCTCTACACCGCGTGGCTGCCGAGCTACCTGGAGATCGAGCGGCACTTCACCCTGCAGAAGACCGGCCTCATCGGCTCGATCCCCTTCGCCTTCGGGGTGATGGGCGGTATTTTGGGCGGCCGGGTCGTGGACATGCTGGTCCGGCGCGGCGTCGATCCGATCCGCAGCCGCAAGATCCCGATGGTCGTCTCCCTGGTGGCGACCGCGGGTTTCACCGTGGTGGCGGCCCTGACGCCGAGCGACACGCTGGCCATCGCGTGCATCTCGGCCTCGCTGTTCCTGGTCTATCTGAGCTCGTCCTCCGCCTGGGCGATGGCTTCCGTGGCGGCGCCTGCCAATTGCACGGCCTCGCTCGGCGCCATGCAGAATTTCGGCGGCTATATCGGCGGCGCCCTGGCCCCGACCGTGACCGGCTTCATCGTCGGCGGGACGGGGCATTTCTCGATGGCGTTCATCACGGGTGCGGTGATCGCGCTGATCGCGGCCCTCGGCTACTGGACGCTGATCCAGGATCCGATCGTCGACGAGGCTCCGTCAGGCCCGCTCGTGGGTGGCCTGCACGCGGCCGGATGAACTGCGGCAGGGGGAGTGAGGTGTCCCTCTCCGTCATCACGAGCACAGCGAAGTGACCCAGGGCGGCGCGACTTCTCAGATCGTGGCGCCGGCTGGATTGCCCAGCTCGGCTCGCAGAGACGGTGGGCCGAGATCATCATCCGAAGCCGCGACGACGGAGGCGTTTCCAATTGCGCCGTCGCGCGGACCGCTCGATCCTTTCATCTAGCGACGCATCGCAAACCCTCGACCCCGTCATTCCGGGTCGCCGCAGGGGAGCCCGGAATCCAGAGCCGCCGACGCGCCAGGATCCTGTAGTGACAGCGGATCTGGATCGCCCGCCTCCGGCGTGCCCCTCCGGGTCCGGGCTTCGCTGCGCGGCCCGGGTCTGACGGCGCGGCTCATAGTTCGCCGAACATCCCCGCACGGGAGAGGGGCTGGTTGCGTCCGTTCGAATCGGGCGCAATTGTTCGGGCGTGCCGCGTGAGTCGAAATCAGCGGATACGGCCATGCCGGCGCGGTTGGCTGGTTCGATAACCGCGAAGGTCAATTGTTCGGTCAGCGCTCCGCATTCAAAACTGTAAACATTCGAGCGATGGCCTTGCGGCGCCGGGCCGAATTATGGTCACTTGGCTGATGTGTGCCATCGGGATGACGTTCGAACAGCTCAGGACTGAATCGATACGCCCTGGTCTCTGCGGACGGGTCCGATGGCTGGCGTGAGCCATGATCCCTGGATCCGCCTGCAGGACGACCTTGAGGCCCGTTTCCGGGAGGATCTCGAGGAGGCGGTGATCGACGCCGCACGCTGGCCCGACCTGATCGACCGGGCCTCGCGGGCGTCCGGCAGCGAAGGCGCCCTGCTCCTGCGTTCGGATCGCACCGCGCTCGATGCGCTCTGCACGCCGTCCCTGGCGGATGCCTCGCGCCGCTACTTCGATGAGGGCTGGCACCGCGAAGACCACCGGCTGCGCGGCATTCCGCTGATGCGCCAGCGCGGCATCGCGGTCGATCAGGACTTCACCTCGCCCGAGGAATTCGCGCGGCTTCCGTTCTACCAGGACCTGCTCGCCTCCCGTGGCCTGCGCTGGTTTGCGGGGATCGGGTTCGAGGTGAAGGGCCGGCTCTGGTGCCTGTCGCTGCAGCGGACGATCGCGCAGGGGCCCTACGAGCCGCACGAGCAGACGCGCCTGGCTGCCCTGTCGCCCCTTCTCCGACGGGCCGGCCTGCTCACCGCGATGGTTGAGAAGGCTCGGCTGGCCGGGATGAATCAGGCCTTCGACGTCATCGAGCGCGCGGCGCTGATCCTCGATTCCGCGGGACGCGCGGTGTGCTGGAACGCCGCCTTCGGCGCGCTGCTCGGCCGCGACCTGAAGCTCGTGGGCGGACGCCTCACCGCCGCGGAGCCCGAGGCCGCCCGGCAATTGGAGGCTCTAGGACGCCCGGCCGGCCGGGCGCCGATCTCCGCCGTGGTTGTGGCCCGCGAGGACGCGTCGCCGGTCGTGATCCACGTCGTCCCGCTCGTCGGGCCCAGCCGCGGCCTGTTCGCGGGCGGATGCACCTTGCTCCTGGGAAGCGTCCCCGAGGCCGCGCCGGTGCCGGCCTCCGCCATCCTTCAGGCCGCCTACCGGCTCACGCCTGCGGAGGCGCGTCTGGCGCAGGCCGTCTCCGGAGGCGCTTCGCTGGCGGAAGCGGCGGCCCGCTTCGCAATCACGGCCGCGACTGCCCGCTCGCAGCTGAAGGCGATCTTCGCCAAGACCGGCGCGACGCGACAGTCGGACCTCGTCCGGCTGGTCGCCGGTCTCGCGCGCTGACCAGCCGCCGCGCCGGGCATCCGGCCCGGATCGCGGAACGGGTCAGCCCGCGGCACCGTTTGACAGGGGACGACAAGACGAACCTCGACGACTGGAGACCCTCTGATGACGAATCGTATCGCGCTCGCCTCCGCCCTGGCTATTGGCGCTCTCCTCGCCGGCGCGCCGGCCGAGGCGAAGGGCTGCCTCAAAGGTGCGGTGGTCGGCGGCGTCGCCGGTCACGTGGCCGGCCACGGCAAGATGGGGGCGGCCGCGGGCTGCGCCATCGGGCACCACAACGCCAACAAGAAGGCCAAGCAGGGCTGAGCCGATTCGCACCTGAAACAGACCGGGTTCTGCGCGTGCGGGATCCGGATCGACCGCGCGACCGCTCCGAAGCCGGGCCCTGATCCAGGGTCCGGCTTCTCTGCGTTTGCGGACCAAGTCGGTCGCGCCGCAAGCGCCCGATCCCGTGCAGATGACCGCGCGCCGGCCCCGTTCGGAATGGCCTCCGGAAAGCCCCCGATCGCAAGCCTCAGCCAAGCCGCAACGTTGACCGCTCTTTATACCTGTTCTAATTAAGAACTGTGCAGGGCGCGCCGCGAACTTGGTCGCGCCACCGCGACTCACGATGGAGAGACCCGATGGCCGGTACCGCGAACGCCGCTTGCGAGAGCTGCCGCTTCTTCGACGATCACAAGCTCAACGGCGCCAGTGCGCAGGGCGACGAGGGGCTCTGCCGGTTCAATCCGCCGGTCAGCCAGCCCGCCCCGGAGTCCAAGGGCCTCTGGCCTGTAGTCGCGTCCAAGGATTGGTGCGGCCACTTCACCGCAGAGATGTCGGCGGCCGAGTAAGCGGCCTTTCCGGAGCGCCCTATGGGTGTGGTGCCCGGCGCCGCCCCGCGCATCATCGCGCGGCGCCCCGCGTGCGCCGCGCCTCTGACGACATAGCTGCATGCGCAAGGCCGTTGCCGGCCTCGCCATCGCGCGCTTATTCTGCCGTCGTGACAGACGGAATACGCCCGGCCACCGAGGCCGATCTGACGGCCATCACGGCGATCTACGGGAACGCCGTCAGCACCAGCACGGCCAGCTTCGAGACGGAGCCGCCGAGCCTCGATGAGATGACGCGGCGCTTCACAATCCTGCGCGCGGGCGGCCTCCCCTATCTGGTGGCCGTGCGGGACGGTTCGGTCGCCGGCTATGCCTATGCTGGCCCCTACCATCACCGCGCCGCCTACCGCTCGACGGTCGAGGACTCGATCTACGTCGCGCAGGCCTGCCGCGGCGGCGGGATCGGCCGCCGCCTGCTCGGGGCCCTGATCACGGAATGCGAGCGGATCGACTGCCGGACGATGGTCGCCGTCATCGCCGAGAGCGGCTCTCCCGCTTCCGTCGCGCTGCATGCCGGGCTCGGCTTCACGCCGGTCGGGACCCTGGCCGGGGTTGGCTACAAGCACGGGCGCTGGCTCGACGTCACCCTGATGCAGCGCCCGCTCGCCGCCGCCCGGACGACGCCGCCGACCCGCGTATGAACCCGGATTCGCGCCGCACGGGAGCAGGCCTGCATCTTCAGCCCTAAGCTGCGTTGTCATGATGCGGACAACTTCGCGCGGGACAGGGCGGGCAGGAAGCGCGTGCCGCCCGGGGCTCGGCCCGGCGAGAGCGCGATGTCGCGAGGGAAGGGGGCTTTCCGCGCGCGCAAGCGGTTTACGCGTGGGCGGTCGGGTCTTCGACACGGCTCGCGAGGTATGGGAGTTCGGGTATGAGGTTTACTTCGATCAGCCGCCGGATCGCGCCGCTCGCGATCCTGGCGCTCTCGGCGCTGGCGGGCCAAGCGCATGCGGCGACCCCGACCGATCCGAGCGGCACCTATCTCACCGAGGATGGTCGCGCCCGCGTGCGCCTCGAGAAGTGCGGGGCCGCCAACGATCGGCTGTGCGGCTACGTGGTCTGGCTGAAGGTTCCGCTCAACGACAAGGGCGAGCCGCGGGTCGACTTCAAGAACCCCGATCCCAAGAAGCAGGCGCGTCCGTCCCTGGGCCACCAGTTGATCATGGGCCTGAAGCCGAATGCCGATGCCCATTACGAGGGCAAGATCTACAATTCGGAGGACGGCAAGTCGTACGACGTCACGATCTGGACGGACGCACCCGGCGAGCTGACGGTGCGCGGCTGCCTGATCGCGTTCCTGTGCAAGTCGCAGACCTGGAACAAGGTCACCGACCTCGCCCCCGGCCAGCTCCCCGGCCCGACCAACGGCCCGAACGGCCCGCGCAGCGACCCCGAATACGCCGGCGCCGCCAAGCCGACGGCCAAGGCAGCTCCGAAGCCGGCGGCGAAAACCGCCCCTGCCGGCGCGCCCGCGCAGGAGTGAGGCGCGCTGCGCCTCAGCTGTCCAGCGCCGCGTAGGTCAGGACGCGCAGCTCCCGCCGGATCGGCAGCGCCGAGGACGGCACGAGCTGCGTCATGAGCACGACCGAGAGATCCTCGACCGGGTCGATCCAGAACGCCGTCGAGGCGAGGCCGCCCCAGGCGACTTCGCCGGGCGTGCCGAGGATCTGGGCGCGGGCCGGGTCGAGCATCACCGAGAAGCCGAGGCCGAAGCCGATCCCCGTGTAGGAGGTCTCGGCGAAGCGCGGCGTGCCCATCGCGGCGAGGTCGCCGGACAGGTGGTTCGCCAGCATCAGATCGACGGTCTTGCGACCGAGCAGCCGCCGGCCGTCCAGCGTGCCGCAATTGAGGATCATTCGGCAGAAGCGCTGGTAATCGGCGGCCGTCGAGACGAGGCCGCCGCCGCCCGACGCGATCGCGGGCGGGTTCGCGAAGACCGTGTCCACCGAATCGTCGAACGGCCTGAGCCGGCGCTCGCGGTCATACGCGTAGGTCGCGCAGAAGCGCGGCATCAGGTCGGGCCGGACATGGAAGTCGGTATCGATCATGCCGAGCGGACCGATGACTTCGTCCCGCAGGTAATCGGCGAAGGGACGGCCGCTGAGTGTCGCCACGTACTGGCCGAGCACGTCGGTGGCGACGCTGTAGTTCCAGGCAGTGCCGGGCTGCGCCAGCAGCGGCAGGGCCGCCACGCGGGCGGTCATCTCCGCGAGGGACCCTTCCCGGGCCAGGAAATCGACGCCGCGCTCGCGGTACTGCGCATCGACCAGCGTCGCCTCCATGAAGCCGTAGGTCAGCCCCGCCGTGTGGGTGAGGAGGTCGCGCACCGTGATCGGCCGGCGCGCCGGCTCGGTCTCGAGCTTCGCCCGGTTGCCGCCGACCGCGACGCGCATCGCGGCGAATTCGGGCAGGACCCGGGACACCGGATCGTCGAGCTGGAATAGGCCCTGCTCGTAGAGCTGCATCACTGCGACCGAGGTGAGCGGCTTGGTCATCGAGTAGATCCGCGTCACCGTGTCGAGGGTGAACGGCGTCGCGCGGGCGAGGTCGGCCTGCCCGCAGGCGCGCGCGAAGGCGGTGCGGCCGCGCCGGTTGACCGTCACCGACAGGCCGGCGAGCCGCCCCTCGGCGACGAGACGGTCCATCCACGGCGCGATCCGGGCGAGCCCCTCCGGGCTGAAGCCGGCCCCCTGCGGATCGGTCTCGGTCAGCGCGCTCATGCGGTCGTCCTCGCCTGGTCTGTCCGACGTCGTAAGGGCCGGGACCCGGAAAATCACCAGCCCATCGTGCCGGGGCCGCCCTTGAACGGGCCGACGATCCCGGGTGTGATCCAGCCGCCGTAGAAGCTGCCGGGCTGCGGCGTCGCCCGCTCCGTGCCGACGAAACAGGCATCCATCGGCCCGGCGTAGAAGGCGACGTAGCCGGCGATCCGGGTGAAGTCCGGGGTCGGGGCGGGATAGGTCCAGGCGGCGCCCGGCGCGACGCGGTCGCCGCCGCGCACGTCGAACAGCCGCGCCTGCCCCTTCCATTCGCAGATCCCGGCGCGCCGCGGGTTCGCGAGCGCCCCGGCCACGATGGCGTCCGGCGGCAGGTAGTAGGTCGGCGGGTGCGAGGTCTCGAGGACGCGAAAGCCCGCCTCGGTCTCGGCGATCACGGCGCCGCCGAGCACCACGCGCAGCCGTTCCCGCACCGGCTCGAGCCGCGGCGGGCGCGGGTAGTCCCAGACGCTTTCCGCGCCCGGCCCAACCGGGTCCGGAACGGGTCGCCTCGCCGGGCCAGTCATGGGGAGCCTCTCATGGGGACCTCGTGCCAATCGCTCGTGGACACACATAGGGCATTGCTGCCGTCATTTGTCGGTGGGCCGGGCCGTGCTAGCCCCGGGGCCGACGCTCAAGACCCGGGATCGCCCGCGATGGACATCGCCCTCTTCCTCGACTTCGACGGCACCCTCGCCGAGATCGCGCCGCGGCCCGACGCCGTGCAGGTCGCGCCCGGCTTGGTGGACACTCTGGAACGGCTGCGGGAGCGCCTCGGCGGCGCCCTCGCGATCGTGACCGGGCGCCCGGTCTCGGTGATCGACGATTTCCTGACGCCGGCCCGCCTCGATGCGGCCGGACTCCATGGGGTCGAGCGCCGCGTCGACGGGCGCCTCGCGGGCGGACGGGCGGAGGACCACCCGGATCTGCGCCGGCAGGTCGAGCGCCTCCAAGCGGAGAGCGCGGCGCTGGCCAACGTGCTGATCGAGGACAAGGGCGCCTCGGTGGCGGTGCACTGGCGCCTCGCCGACCCCGAGGATGCCGCCCGGGCCGAAGCCCTGGTCAAGGCGGCCGCGGACGCCCTGGGCGGCGCTTACAGGCTTCAGCTCGGCAAGGCGGTGGGCGAGATCGTCCCGGCGCAGGCCACCAAGGCGCACGCGATCCGCGCCTTCCTGGAGCAGGCGCCCTACGCGGGGCGCAGGCCGGTCTTCTTCGGCGACGACCGCACCGACGAGATCGCCTTCGCGTCGGTGAACGAGGATGGCGGCATCGCGGTCCGGGTCGGCGACGGCGACACCGTGGCGGGCCGGCGCCTGCCGGATCCGGCCGCCGTCCGCGCGCTGCTGCGGGACTGGGCCGAGGGCGGCACCATCGATCCGGCGGCGCTGCCGCCGGCCTGAGGCAGGAGCGGCCCCGTATTTGCCAAGTCCGTGATGTGCCGAGTCCAGGCGAGGCCTCTCGGCATGCGCGTGAGGACGGCTGGCCCGCGCTTCGCCCCGGGCATTCGACGAGGATCACGATGCCGGACGGTTTTGTGCGCGGCGTCCCGCGCGTGCTGCTGCGGATCGAGGGCGCCGGCATCCTCGGCAGTGCCGTCGGGGCGTATGCCTGGCTCGGGCAGCCCTGGTGGATGTTCGCCGTGCTGATCCTCGCGCCCGATCTCAGCATGCTCGGTTACGTCGCCGGCGCCCGCTCCGGCGCCGTGCTGTACAATGCGGTCCATACGCTCGCCGGGCCGCTGATCGCCCTGGGCTCGGCGGCAAGCCTGCATCAACCGGGCCTCGCGGGCGTGGCGCTAATCTGGCTCGCACATATCGGTCTGGACCGCATGCTCGGCTACGGCCTTAAATACGGAAGCGGTTTCGGCGATACGCATCTTGGCGCGTTCGGCCGGAGCCGTGAGAACGTGACGACATCCTGATGGGTGCGGCCGTCCTCGCACCGGGCCTGAGCGCCTGGACCCGAGCGTCGGATGGAGTCATCCACGCTATCGGCAGGCTCGTATCCTGCCTGGGGCGGGCCAGAAACGAGAGGTAGCCTTTCGATGTTCGAGTTTCCGGTTCTGGTCGGCGACATCGGCGGCACGAATGCCCGCTTCGGCCTCATCGAGACGAAGGGTGATCAGCCCCGGCCTCTCTCGCATGAGGCCACCGCCGACCACGCCGATCCGTCGAGCGCCATCAAGGCATCCTTGGCCAAGGATGGGGACCGCGCACCCCGACCGCGTTCGGCGATCCTCGCCATCGCCGGCCGGGTCGACGGGCCGGAGATCCAGCTGACCAACGCCCATTGGAAGATCGCCGGTCAGCGCATCGCCGAGGCTTTTGGGCTCTCCTCCGCGGTCGTGGTGAACGATTACGTGCCGGTCGCGGCCGGCGCCGCCGACATCGAGCCGCACGATCTCTCCCCGGTCGGACCCTGTCCCCCGGTGCCGGGGGGCGCCCGTGTGGTGCTGGGGCCCGGGACCGGCTTCGGCGCTGCCGCCCTGGTGCCTTACGCCGCCCATCTCGCGATCGTCTCGACCGAGATCGGCCACACCGATTTCGGCCCCGCCGACGAATTCGAGGAGAAGGTCTGGCACGTCCTCGAGCGGGTCGAAGATCGCATCACCGTGGAGACGGTCCTGTCGGGGCCGGGTCTGGCGCGGCTCCACGCGGCCGTGGCCCATGTTCGCACCGGCAAGCCGCACGAGAAGATCGATCCTGCGGCCGTGACCGAGGCAGGTCTCAACGCATCCGACCCGCACGCCGCCGAGACCCTGGAACTTTTCGGCCGGCTGCTCGGCCGCGTCTGCGGCGACCTCGCGCTGACCTTCCTGGCGACGAGCGGCGTCTATATCGGCGGCGGCATTGCGCCCCGGATCCTCAAGGTGCTGCAGGAAAGCGGGTTCCGCACGGCGTTCGAGCGGAAGGCTCCGTTTGCCGAGATGATGCGCAAGATCCCGACGAGCGTGATCACCGTCCAGGATCCGGCCTTCCGGGGCCTTGCCGCCCTGGCGAATGAGGGCGGCAAGTTCGTCTATCATGGGCAGGTGTGGCGGAAGGGAGCGTGACCGCCTCTTGCCCGTCGCGGCGCGCGGTGAAGCAACCCGGGGCAGCGCAACGCCGACCGGCGTAACGCGCTCTGGATTGTTTCGCTCCGCTCGCAAAGACGAAGGCTGATGCGGACAGGCGCTCAGGCCGCCGCCAGGGGCTTCGATACTTCTTCCAGCGACTTGCCCTCCGCAGCCGTGCCCCAGATGCCGCCGACCACCGCGGCGACCAGCATCAGCACGGCCCCGATCCCGTAGCCGAACAGCACCCAGTCCCGGGAGCCGGTCTCCACCAGGGTGCCGAACAGGAGCGGGCCCGAGACGCCGCCGATGCCGGTGCCGACCGCGTAGAAGGCCGCGATCGCGAGCGCCCGGATCTCCAGCGGGAAGGTTTCGGAGACGGTCAGGTAGGCCGAGCTCGCCGCCGCCGAGGCGAAGAAGAACACCACCATCCAGGCCCCCGTCTGGCCGACCGGCCCGAGCACGTCGAGGCGGAACAGCAGGCCGACGCCGGCGAGCAGCAGCGCCGAGATCCCGTAGGTGAAGGCGATCATCTTGCGCCGGCCGATCGTGTCGAACAGGCGCCCGAGCAGCAGCGGCCCGAGGAATGAGCCGAGCGCGAAGGGCAGCAGGTACCAGCCGACATGGTTGCCCGGCACCTCGTAGAAGCGCTCCAGCACCAGCGCATAGGTGAAGAACAGCGCGTTGTAGAAGAACGCCTGCGCGATCATCAGCGCGAGGCCGACCATGGTCTCCTTGCGGCTCGTGACAAACAGCGCCTTGAACACCTCCGAAAGGGGGGTGTGATCGCGGGTGCGCACCTTCATGCGCTTGCTCTCGTCCACGGGCGGCAGCGTGACACCCTCGTCCTTGAAGCGCTTCTCGATGCCGGTGACCACCCGGTCGGCTTCCGCGGCGTAGCCGTGGGTGGCGAGCCAGCGCGGGCTCTCGGGGATCCAAGTGCGCAGGAGCAGGATCACGAGGCCGATGGCACCGCCCGTGAAGAAGGCCACGCGCCAGCCCCAGGCCGGATCGATCACCTCGGGTTTCAGCAGCACGATCGACATGAACGAGCCGAGCGCGGCGCCGATCCAGAACGAGCCGTTGATGACCAAGTTGGTCCAGCCCCGGACCCGGGCCGGGACGAGTTCCTGGATGGTGGAGTTGATCGCCGTGTACTCGCCGCCGATTCCCGCGCCGGTGAAGAAGCGGAAGAGGCAGAAGCTCCAGACGTTCCAGGACAGGCCGGTGGCCGCCGTGGCGACCAGGTAGAGGGCCAGCGTGATGAAGAACAGCTTCTTGCGGCCGATCCGGTCGGTGAGCCAGCCGAAGCCGAGCGCCCCGGTGACGGCGCCCACGAGGTAGCAGGAGGCGGCCAGCCCCACATCGAACTCGGAGAACGACATCGGCGGCTTGCGTAGGGCGCCGACGAGCGAGCCCGCCAGCGTCACTTCCAGGCCGTCGAGCACCCAGGTGATGCCGAGCGCCACGATGACGAGGACATGGAAGCGGCCCCAGGGTAGCCGATCGAGCCGAGCGGAGATGTCGGTGTCGATCACCCGGCCGATCTCC
This sequence comes from Methylobacterium sp. OAE515, assembly GCF_041806315.1. NCBI lineage: Bacteria > Pseudomonadati > Pseudomonadota > Alphaproteobacteria > Hyphomicrobiales > Methylobacteriaceae > Methylobacterium > Methylobacterium sp. OAE515. The sequence goes on along the minus strand of NZ_JBGMUV010000001.1, from coordinate 6,018,563 downwards.
GCCCGCTCCGGGGTCCCGGAGCCTCCCTCGACCTTGCTCGCCATCCGCGCAAACCCTCCCGAACTGTCGTTTACCGTACCTGAACAGCCGCCATTTACCGCGACTGCAGGCAGGTGTTGGCAACGACTTGGGAATCGATTCGGTTCGATCCGGTCTTCACTTGCGACGCGCAGAACGGGGGGCGTTCACGCGGTGCCATCTCATGCCCTCCCGACCTGCCCGTTTCCGCCCGCCATCCCTGATCCGCCTCGCCATGCTCGCGACGATGACGTTCGCGGGGCTGGCGATCGTCCCGACGGAGGGGGCGGATGTCCACCTCGAACGGCCGAAGCCCCGCGTGCAGATGCCGGGCGCCGATCGGTGGCGCCTCCGGCCGACCGAGCCGGCACTCGCGAGCACGACGGGCAGCATCCGCAAGCGTGCCGAGACCGCCATCCCGGCGGAGCGCCGCAACGTTCGCCTCGTCTACCCGGCGTTGCTCGAGGCGCGCTGACCGAGCGGCGTTTCAGGCTTGGCGATTCCGAGCCCTTGAGGCACAGCGCCTGCTTCGTCCCGCGCCAATGATAGGCTCGAGGTCGGTACGGAGTTCGCGGATGTCGGAAACGATCGCCCTTGTCGGGTGCAAGAGCCCGGCGCAGGAGGCGGAATATCTGCACATCCTGTCGGCGGCGATGCCCGAGGAACGCCTCGCGCCCTTCCGGACGATGGGACCCGCGGAGCGGACGGCCGCGCGGATCGCCGTGGTGGCGAATCCCGACCCCGCCGAGGTTGCGGCGCTGCCGGGCCTGGTCTGGGTGCAGAGCCTGTGGGCCGGTGTCGAGAAGCTTGTCGGCGCCTTCGACCGGCCGCTGCCGATCGTCCGCCTCGTCGACCGGGAAATGGCGCGGACCATGGCGGAGGCGGTCCTCGCCTGGACCTACTATCTCCAGCGCGACATGCCGGCCTATGCGCGTCAGCAGCGCGACCGCGTCTGGCGCCCGCACGCCTATCGCAAGCCGTCCGAAACGACGGTGGGCCTGCTCGGGCTCGGAGCGCTCGGCACCGCGGCGGCCGACAGGCTCGTCGGCGCGGGTTTCCGGGTCGTCGGCTGGAGCCGGACGCCGAAGGCGGTCGCGGGCCTCGACACGGTCCACGGGGCGGACGGGCTCACGGCGATGCTGGGCCAGTCCGATATCCTCGTCTGCCTCGTGCCCCTGACGACCGAGACGCGCGGCCTCATGAACGCCGCGCGGCTCGCGGCGCTGAAGCCCGGTGCGGCGCTGATCAATTTCGCCCGCGGGCCGATCGTCGTGACCGAGGACCTGATCGCGGCGCTCGACAGCGGCCAGCTCGCGCACGCGGTGCTCGACGTGTTCGACGTCGAGCCGCTGCCGGCGGAGTCCGCTCTGTGGAGGCATTCTGGGGTGACCGTGCTCCCGCACGTGTCCGGCCCGACCGACATGGACTCGGCCGCCGCCACCGTCGCGGCCAATATCCGGGCGTATCGCCGGACTGGACGGCCGCCCAGCGGAGTCGACGCGGCGCGGGGCTACTAGGCCGGACGCCCGGCATCGGGGTCATAGCTTCGGAAAGGCCGCCGCGAGGTGGTCGATCAGGACGCGCACCGCCGGCGGCAGGCCGCGCCGCGTCGTGAACACGAGATGGACGATGCCGGCCTGACCGCGCCAATCGGGATAGACGGGGACCAGCCGCCCGGATGCGATGTGATCGGCGCAGGCGTGGTCGGGCAGGAAGCCGACACCGAGACCGACGGCCGCCGCATCGCAGAGCACCGCGAAATCGCTGCAGGTCAGGCGCGGCTCGTGACGGAGCGAGTAGGTCGCCCCGTCGTCCCGTTCGAGCCGCCATTCCACCGGGCCCGGATCGTCGCGCGTGCTGAGCGTCGGGACGCCGGCGAGCCCGTCGATGTCCGGCCCGATCCGGCTCGCGACTGCCGGACTCGCCACCAGGATCCAGCGCGACAGGCCGAGCGAGCGCATGGTCAGGGAGGCGTCGCTCGTCAATTCCCGCCGGACCCGCAGCGCCACGTCGACCCGCTCCTCGATCAGGTCCACAGGCCGATCGGTGGCCAGCAGCTGCAGCCGCACCTTCGGATAGCGGGCGAGGAAGCTCCGGACGGTCGCGGCGACGACCTCGGTCAGACCAGTCGGGCAGCTCATGCGGATCAGCCCGTGCGGGTCGGTCTTGACCTCCGCGACGAGTACCTCGGCCGGCTCCGCCTCCAGCATGATCGCACGGCAGCGCTCATAGAAGCTCTGGCCGACCTCTGTGACCCGGAAGCGCCGGCTCGACCGCTCGATCAAGCGGACGCCGAGACGTGATTCCAGTCCGGCGACCCGCCGGCTGAGCTTGGATTTGGGCTCACGGAGTGCGCGGCCCGCAGGAGCGAAGCCGCCATGGGCGACGACCTCGGCGAAATAGACGTAGTCGTTGAGGTCGGCGCGGATTATCGTTCCTCCAACGGAACGCTGAGTACCAAAATTGCCGTCTACCGGCACCATCGTTCCATCGGCATCTCTCTCGTCAGCGGCGCACGAAGCCGTGCGATGGGGAAAGACGATGACCGGCAGATTTCAGGACAAGGTCGTGGTGGTGACCGGCGGCACCAGCGGTATCGGGCTCGCTGCCGCCAAGGCCTTCGCCACCGAGGGCGCCTCGGTGTTCATCACCGGGCGCCGACAGGAGGCGCTCGACGCAGCGGTGAGGCAGATCGGCGGCCGGATCACCGGCGTGCGGGGTGACATGGCGAACCTCGCCGACATCGACCGCCTCTACGATGCGGTCCAGCAGAAGCACGCACAGATCGACGTGGTCTACGCCAATGCCGGCGTCGGTGAATTCGCACCGCTCGGCGCGATCTCGGAAGCCCACTACCAGAGCACCTTCGATACCAACGTGAAGGGCGTGCTGTTCACCGTCCAGAAGGCCCTGCCTCTCCTGCGCGACGGGGCCGCGATCGTGCTCACCGGATCGACTGCCGGCAGCTCGGGCACGCCCGCCTTCAGCGTCTACGGAGCCACCAAGGCGGCGATACGGAGCTTCGCGCGGAACTGGATCCTCGACCTCAAGGATCGCCGCATCCGGGTCAACACGATCAGCCCGGGCGTGACCGAGACCGCCGGTCTCAACGAACTGTTCGGCGGCGGTGATCAGGCGGCGGCCACCAAGGACTACCTCGCCGGCCAGATCCCGGCCGGGCGCGTCGGCCAGCCGGAGGAGATCGCCGAGGCGGTGCTGTTCCTGGCCTCGGACGCGGCGAGCTTCGTCAACGGCGTCGAATTGTTCGCCGATGGCGGCCAGATCCAGATCTGACGGTTGAAGTCCGGCCGGGCGGGACGCGACACCCCGTCCCGGCCGCCAGCATGAACCCTGGCCGTATCCGGCGGTTAAAGGCCCGGCCCTCGACCCCCGCATATCCGCGGGCCGGCGCCGGGAAGGACGATCAGGGTTCATGGGTTGGCCGCGCCGCATCCTGATCGCCGCCGGGTTCGTGACCGTCGCGGCGGGCGTGACCCTGAGCCTCGGCCACTTCAGCTACGCGCCGATGCCCGACCGGGCGGACCTGCTCAACCCGGACCGCTACCCGATCCAGACCGCCTTCGACGTCCTCGGCCGCCGGGTCTCGCGCGCGGAGGTCGAACGACTGAACAGCACCGAGGCCGGGCGAAAGGCGCTCGCACCGACCAGCGGCAGCGTGGCGATCGATCCCGCCATGGTCGAGCGCGGCCGGCAGGCCTTCTACCAGGAGACGTTCGGCAACGAGATCTTCCTGACCGACGTGATGGGCATGCTCGATGGGGGGCTCACGCCCACAGCGGTGGCCCTGGCGGTGGCGAAACTCGGCGGGCAGGGCACCGGCAACCTGCAGGTCGCCATGGCCAAGGATGTGCGCGTCGGCGATCGCGTCTACCGGACGGGCGAGCTGGTCTCGACCGGGCTCGATGTGCCGAAGGGCGGATCCTTCATCATCGGGATCAAGACCTTCTCCGACCGCGGCCATCTGCGTATGGGGATCACCTGCGCCCTGTGCCACGCCGCGGTCGATCCCGGCACCGGCAAGGTCGTGGAAGGCGCGCCGAACACCGACCTCAATGCCGGGCTGCTGCTGGCCCTCGCCAAAAATTCGTCGGCCTACTTCATGCACGCCAGTGTGCCCGAGGCCGATGCCCGGCCCTCCGCCGACCCGCAGCACACCGGTTCGACCACCACGGGACCGGCCCTGCCGGACGCCGCTTCCGTCGAGGCGGCCACCAAGGTGCAGGTGGCGAGCTGGCCGCCGGGCAGCTTCGACTCGTCGGCCGACCGCGTCACCAACCCGACCTCGATCCCGTCGAGCTTTTCCGCCCACGGCGAGCCCTACAGCTGGAGCGGGCGCGAGGCGATCGGGCCCTTCGCTGGCCTGTCCTCCCTCAACAACAACGTCCACGCCGCCAATTCCGACACGACCCAGCTCGCCGCCGCTGCGCCGTGGCTGTTCGGCATGGATCCGGAAACGTATCTCGGCATCGTCCTGCGCGGTGCGGCCACGGAGGCGTTCCGCTACAAGCCGGATGGCGGCCGGAGCCCGTCCGCAGTGCTGGACAGCGTCGATCCGACGCCGGCCTCGCCGGGCCTCAACAGCTACGCGGTCCTGCCGACCTACCCGGCGACCAACTACGTCACCGACAACGGCCTGTTCACCTCGGTCCCCGGCGAGCCGGTCAACCACGCCAACAACGCCATGTCGGCTTTTCAGAACCTGCTGCACCCGCCTGCGGCCGGGCAGGATGCCTACAGGGCGACAGCCGGGCGTGCGGTGTTCGAGAAGGCCGGTTGCGGCACCTGCCATTCCGGGCCGGCGCTCACCAACCATCGGGTCGTCCCGGAGGCCGAGATCGGCACCGAGCCAACCCGGGCGCGGGCGGGCGCCAAGATGGAGGCGCGCCTGTCGCCACCGACGATATTCGCCACCGACACCCCGTTCCCGATGCCGACCGATCCGGTGATCGTCCCGGTGCCGCTCGCGGGCGACGCCCTCGCGCAGGTGCAACTCGCCTGGGGACAGGGCGGCACGGAGGGCGGCTACAAGGTGCCGAACCTCGTGGGCCTCGCCTGGACGGCACCGTATCTGCACGATTCCGGCGTGGCGGTCGGTCGCGACGCGGATACGCAGCTCGGCGTGCCCGGCACCCTGTACAAGGGCATCGCACCGGATCCTGCCAACAGCCTGCGCGCCCTTGTCGACCGGGACCTGCGGGCGAAGGTCATCGCCGCCAACGCGGCCTCGGATACAGCGCGCACCGCCCGCGTTACCGGCAGAGGGCACGCCTTTTGGGCGGATGCGGGCTCGGGCGTCTCCCCGGAGGAGCAGACGGCGCTGATCGCCTACCTGCTCTCGGTCGATCGCCTGACCGAGCCGGCCGCGACGCCCTGACCCCGCCGCGCGAGTTCAGGATCTCTCATGACGCAGAACAGCAATCCGGTCTGGTTCATCACCGGCTGCTCCACCGGCTTCGGCCGGGAGCTCGCCCGGCTTGTCATCGGGCGCGGTTGGCGGGCGGTCGTGACGGCCCGCGACCGCGCCAAGGTTGCCGACCTGGCTGAGGGCGCCGAGGACCGGGTTCTGGCCCTCTCCCTCGACGTGACCGAAGCCGATCAGATCGCCGCGTCCCTCCGCGCTGCGCAGGACAGGTTCGGCCGGGTCGACGTGCTGGTGAACAACGCCGGCTATGGATATCAATCCTCCATCGAGGAGGGCGAGGAGGACAAGATCCGCGCCCAGTTCGACGCCAACGTCTTCGGCCTGTTCGCGCTGACCCGCGCCGTGCTGCCGGTCCTGCGGGCGCAGCGCTCCGGTCGCATCCTCAATATCACCTCGGTGGCGGGCTTCGTCGGCTTCCCGGCCTCGGGTTACTACGCGGCGACCAAGCACGCCGTCGAAGGGTTCTCGGATTCCCTCGCCGCCGAGGTGGCACCGCTCGGGATCCGCGTGACCTGCATCGAGCCGGGCCCGTTCCGCACCGACTGGGCCGGGCGCTCCCTGATCCAGACGCCGAACGCGATTGCCGACTACGCCGAGACCGCCGGCGCGCGGCTCAAGGCCACGTCGGAGAAGAGCGGCACCCAGGCCGGCGATCCGGTGCGGGCCGGCGAGGCGATGATCCGGGTGACCGAGATGGAGAACCCGCCGCGCCACCTCGTCCTCGGCGCCTGGGGGTACGACGCAGTCACGACCCGGCTGAAGCAGCGTCTCGCCGAGATCGAGGCATGGCGCGAGACCAGCCTTGGGGCCGATTACCCGGAGGCGTGAGGGCTCGCCGTCTTTGCGAGCAAGGCGAAACAATCCAGCAGCGCCACGCTCGGCGGTGTCGCGCTGCCCGGGGTTGCATAACTGCGTTCGCAAGGACGCGGCTCAGATGACCGCCTCGATCAGGCCCCGCCGCTTGGCCTCCTCCGCCTCCAGGTACCAGTTGGCCGGCGCCTTCTCGAGCACCTCGTCGAGCGTGACGTCCGAGCCCGCAACGAGGTTGGCAAATCCCTCGTTCTGGATCTCGATCGAGCACAGGATCTCGTTCAGCGTCGCCTTCACGGAGGCGATGCAGGTGGTGAGCGGCCCCTGAACCTGGAGCTGCTTGTTCATCTTGCGCTCGTGGATCATCAGGCGCGTGCCGCAGGTCAGGTAGCGGTTCTGCCGGGCGAAGAAGCTCATGAAGGTCGTGCCGGCCGAGTAGATCGCCGCCTTTCCGAGGAACACGAACCGCCGGTCCGGATCCATCGCGCTGTTGAAGCGGATGTCCTCGCCCATCATCCGGGCGACCTCCGGATCGCCGCCGAGCGTCGTCAGCTCGACCACGACGATCTCGCGGTCTCCCGCCGCGCCGAGCTGGCGGCGGAAGTCCTTGTACATGTCGTAATCGACGGGGCCGGAAAGCAGCACCGCGGGGGCCCGGAAAGCGGTGGGGCCGAGGGGAGTCGTGTCCATGGTTCTCCTGGTCGAATGTCCTGCCCAGGGCCGCCCCCCGCGGCGCCTGCCAGGCGATCAGCGCGCCGGGTCGGGCGCACCCTGACCCTTGCCCACGAACGGGATGCCCTCGATCGGGCATTCCTCCGTGCCGACGCTCTGACGAGTAATGGCCCGGACGGCGTCGCGGGTTCCGTCGGGATCCTCGATCCAGCGCCGGTAGAATTCGTAGGGGCATTCCGACATCCCGTGCCGGTTCTCCTTCGAGTTGATCATGCCCGTGTAGCCGCGGTGCAGGAGCTTGAAGAGGTGGTTCTCCGACTGGCCGTGGGCGCGGAAGTCCCGGATCAGGAACTTCGACAGGGCAGCGTACTGGATGCCCATCTCCTCCTCGCCGCACTCGCCGAGGGTGCGGCCGTCGAAGCCGATGATCGCCGAGTGGCCGAAATACGTGTAGACGCCGTCGAAGCCCGCCGCGTTGGATACCGCGACGTAGACGTTGTTGGCGAAGGCCATCGCCTTCGAGATGACGACCTGCTGTTCCTTGGCCGGATACATGTAGCCCTGGCAGCGGATGATCAGCTCGGCGCCCCGCATGGCGCAGTCGCGCCAGATCTCGGGATAGTTGCCGTCGTCGCAGATGATCAGGCTGATCTTCAGCCCCTTCGGCCCGTCCGACACGTAGGTGCGGTCGCCCGGATACCAGCCCTCGATCGGCGTCCAGGGCATGATCTTGCGGTACTTCTGGACGATCTCGCCCTGGTCGTTCATCAGGATCAGGGTGTTGTAGGGCGCCTTGTTGGGGTGCTCCTCGTGGCGCTCGCCCGTGAGCGAGAACACGCCCCAGACCTTGGCCTCCCGGCAGGCGGCGGCGAACACCTCTGTCTCCGCGCCCGGGACCGTCGAGGCGGTCTCGTACATCTCGGCGGCGTCGTACATGATGCCGTGGGTCGAGTATTCGGGGAAGATCACGAGGTCGAGGCCGGGCAGTCCGGTCTTCATCCCGACGATCATCTTGCCGATCGCCTTGGCGTTCTCCAGCACCTCCGCGCGGGTGTGCAGGCGCGGCATCTTATAGTTCACGACGGCGACGCCGACGCTGTCCTGGCTGGACGAGATGTCTCCGTGCATCATGGCGTGATGTCCTCCTGACCGTGTTTGTCCCCCGGATGTGCGCGGCTCAGTGGCTGATCATCCAGGGCCGCGCCTTCGGGAAGCTTTTGGCGGCGGCCGGGGCGGCGGTCGCCTTCTTGGGTGAGCAGCAGCCGCAGCCGGCCCCGTGACTGCCCGAACGCCGCGGCGCGTGGCGGCTGCGCTCGTTGGTGGCGTGGGCGGCCCGCAGCCCCGCATCCATGCCGGCGATGCGCGGCGCGGTGAGAAAGGCCCGCTGGCTCGTGGTCCCGCAATCCGGGCAATCATGCGGCTCGCGGAACTCCGCCATCGGCCGCATCACCGTGAAGGGCCCGCAGGCCTCGCAGGCGTAGTCGTAGACGGGCATGGGGTGCTCCCAGAAGAGGGGCCGAATTGCGGTGTCGTCAGGTGAAGCGCGGGGTCCCTCTCCCGCACGGGAGAGGGAGGCAGGTCGCGTCCGTGTCCTGCGGCGGCTCACAGATCCGGCGAGAGCGGCATCTGGATCGAGCCGTCGAGGAACTTGGTCGGTCCGTCGGCGCCCGGGTTGATGTCGAACTCGAAGATCTTGGTCGGTATCCAGAGCGTCGCGCAGGCGTTCGGGATGTCGACGACGCCCGAGATGTGGCCCTGGACCGGCGCCGTGCCGAGGATCGAGTAGGCCTGCGCGCCCGAGTAGCCGAACTTCTTGAGGTACTCGATCGCGTTCAGGCAGGCCTGCCGGTAGGCGATGTGGACGTCGAGGTAATGCTGGCCGCCGCTCTCGTCGACCGAGATGCCCTCGAAGATCAGGTGATCGTCGTATTTCGGCGTGATCGGCGACGGCTTGAAGATCGGGTTCTTGATCCCGTACTTGGCCATGCCGTCCTTGATCAGCTCGACCTTCAGATGCACCCAGCCGGCCATCTCGATGGCGCCGCAGAAGGTGATCTCGCCGTCGCCCTGGCTGAAATGCAGGTCGCCCATCGAGAGCCCGGCGCCGGGGACGTAGACCGGGAAGTAGATCTTCGAGCCGCGCGACAGGTCCTTGATGTCGCAATTGCCGCCGTGCTCGCGGGGCGGGACCGTGCGGGCGCCGGTGGCGGCCGCCGCGTCCTTCGCGTCGCCCTTCAGGCGGCCCATATGGGCCGTCGGCCCGAACGGCAGGGTGGCGAGCGCCGGCACGCGCTCCGGGTCGGTGTCGTAGAGCGCCTTCTCGCGGGTGTTCCAGGTCTCCAGCATCTTGGGATCGGGCAAGCAGCCGATCAGGCCGGGATGGATCAGGCCGGGGAAGCGCACGCCCGGGACGTGGCGCGACTTGGTGAACATCCCCTCGAAGTCCCAGATCGACTTCTGGGCCTGCGGGAAGTGCTCGGTGAGGAAGCCGCCGCCGTTCTTCTTGGAGAAGAAGCCGTTGAAGCCCCACTGGCTCTCGGGCTTGGCGCCGATGTCGAGGAGGTCGACCACCAGCAGGTCGCCGGGCTCGGCGCCCTCGACGCCGATCGGACCCGAGAGGAAGTGCACGATCGACAGGTCGATGTCGCGCACGTCGTCGGCGGAATCGTTGTTCTTGATGAAGCCGCCGGTCCAGTCGTAGGTCTCGACGATGAAGTCCGCGCCGGGTTTCACATACGCGACCATCGGGATGTCGGGGTGCCAGCGGTTGTGCACCATGTCGTTGTCGTAGGCCGACTGCGTGAGATCGACCTTGATCAGCGTCTCGGGCATCTCGTGTCTCCAGCTCCCTGAAACTCCGGGGCAGGCCCCGTCCGCGCGCCGCTGCGCGTCTCTCACCCGCTCGCGAGCAGCTCTTTCAGCGCGTCGTCGAGGACCTTGATGTCGTCCGGGCTTGTGCCCGGCCCGCCCGCGAAGTGGCCCCACCACGTGTCGATCACGCGAAGCTCCGCGTTCGGCATGGCGGCCGCCTCGATGGCGTTGTCCTCGGGCGGGAAATACAGGTCGGTCGAGGCGGGCATCAGGATCGCCCTGGCGCGGATGGCGCCGAGCGCGGCCTTGAAGTCGCCCTTGAAGGTGTCGTTGGCGCTGATGTCGCCGTGTTGCCACGTCCACAGCATGGCGAGCAGGTTGTTGGCGTCGCGCTCGTAGAACAGGCCTTCCCAGAACCCGATCAGGAAGTCCTCCAGGGACGCGTAGCCCATGTGGGTGATGTCGGCCTCAAGGCGGTAGAAGGTCTGCGACAGGCCCCAGCCCGCGTAGACCCGGCCGAAGGCGCGCAGGCCCCGGGTCGGCGGGCTCGTGTACCAGCCCTCCGCCCAGGCGGCGTCGGCCTGGAGCGCGGCCTTGGCGCCCTCCAGGAAGACGTAGTTGTGCCGCGAGCACTTGGCCGAGCCCTGAAACGGCAGGATCTTCGGCACCATGTCGGGGTACATCGACGCCCAGTGGTAGGTCTGGAGCGCGCCCATCGACCAGCCGGTGACGAGGACCAGCGTCTCGATGCCGAAATACTCGGTGACGAGGCGGTGCTGGGCGCGGACGTTGTCGTAGGCGGTGACGTTGGGGAAGCGCGGCCCGTTCCAGGGCGCGGGCGTGTTGCTCGGCGAGGACGAGAGCCCGTTGCCGAACATGTTGGGGATGATGATGAAGTACTTGTCCGGGTCGAGCGCCTTGCCGGGTCCGATCAGCCACTCGTTCTCGGTGTGCTGGCCCGAGTACCAGGTCGGGTAGACGATGGCGTTGTCCTTGGCCGGGCTCAGCGTGCCGAAGGTCTTGAAGGCGAGTTTGGCCGCGCGCAGCGTCTTGCCGCACTGGAGCACGAAGTCGCCGAGTTCGAAGATCTCGTAATCGGCCATGCTGTGCCCCTAGACCGACAGGAACCGGGCGACGGCGGCCTCGTCTATCCCTTCGCGCGGGGCCTCGTGGACGATGGCGCCGTTCTCCAGCACGATCACCCGGTCGGCGACGTCGAGGGCGAAGCTCAGGACCTGCTCGGACACGACGATGGAGAGTCCGCGCGCGTCACGGATCGCTTTCAGCGTCCGGCCCATCTCGCGGATGATCGAGGGCTGGATGCCCTCGGTGGGTTCGTCGAGAAGCAGGACCTTCGGCCGGCTCGCCAGCGCCCGGGCGATGGCGAGCTGCTGCTGCTGGCCGCCCGAGAGGTTGCCGCCGCGCCGCCCCTTCATCTCCAGCAGGACCGGAAACATGTCGTAGAGGTCCTGCGGCACCTTGCGGGTGCCGGTGACCGTGAGGCCGGTCTCGATGTTCTCCTGGACCGTCATGGTCGAGAAGATCATGCGGCCCTGCGGCACGTAGGCGAGGCCCTTGGCGACCCGGGCGTGGCTCTTGAGCCCGGCGACGTCCGTGCCCTCGACCTGGATCGCGCCGGCCTTGACCGGCACGAGGCCCATCAGGGTCTTCATGAGCGTGGTCTTGCCCATGCCGTTGCGGCCCATCACGGCGACGATCTCGCCGGGCGCCACCGAGAAGGTCAGCCCGTGCAGGACCTCGCTCTGGCCATAGGCGGCGTGCAGGTCCTCGACGGCGAGCGCCGGCGTGGCGGACGGGATTGCGGCGAGCGGGGGCGCCTGGACGCCCGGCGTGTGCGCAGTCTGGAGCGACGCCATCGTCAATGTCCTAAATACACTTCGATGACCTTCGGGTCGTTCTTTACCCGCTCCATCGAACCCTCAGACAGCACCTTGCCCTGGTGCAGGACCGTCACCCGGTGGGCGATGTCCTCGACGAACTTCATGTCGTGCTCGATCACCAGCACCGAGCGGCCCTTGATGATCTGATTGAGAAGTTCGGCGGTCTTGATCCGCTCGCCGACGCTCATGCCGGCCACCGGCTCGTCGAGCATCAGCAGCTCCGGGTCCTGGATCAGCAGCATGCCGATCTCCAGCCACTGCTTCTGGCCGTGGCTCAGGAACTCGGCCCGCTCCTTGAGCTGGTCCTTAAGGAAGATCGTCTCGGCGATGGCGTGGATGCGGTCGCGGACCTCCGCGTCCCGCTTGAACGTGAGGGCGCCGAAGACCGAGCGCCCGCGGGGGAACGAGATCTCCAGGTTCTCGAACACCGTGAGGTCGTCGTAGATCGATGGCGTCTGGAACTTGCGGCCGACGCCGGCCTGCACGATGGCGCTCTCGGAGAGCTTGGTCAGTTCCTGGCCCTTGTACTTGATCGAGCCGGTGCTGGCCTTGGTGCGCCCGCAGATCAGGTCGAGGACCGTGGTCTTGCCGGCGCCGTTCGGCCCGATGATCACCCGGATCTCGTCCGGATCGACGTAGAACGACACGTCGTTCACCGCCTTGAACCCGTCGAACGAGACCGTGAGCGCCTCGACGGCGAGGAGGTAATCGGGCGGGGCGGCCTCGGCGCCGACCACGGGGGAGGAAAGGATCGCGGCGTTCATGGCGGGACTCACTCGGCCGGAGTGCCGTGGGGCGGGACGATCGCGGGCGGCGGGGCGCGCAGCCCCTTCACCCGGCGGGTGAGACGGGGCTCGATATGCTCGCGCCAGATCCCAGCGAGACCGTTCGGGAAGGCCAGCACCACCGCGATGAACAGGGCGCCGAGGCCGAACAGCCAGAGGTCGGGGAAGCTCTCGGAGAAGCTGGTCTTGGCCCAGTTGACCAGGAGCGTGCCCCAGACGGCGCCGAACAGGGACAGGCGCCCGCCGACCGCGGCGTAGATCACCATCTCGATCGAGGGGACGATGCCCACGAAGGATGGCGACATGAACCCGACCTGCAGGGTGAACATCGCGCCGCCGATGGCCGCCAACCCGGCGGCGAAGCAGAAGGCGAAGACCTTGAACCCCGCCACCGAGTAGCCGGAGAAGCGGACCCGGTCCTCCTTGTCGCGCATGGCGACGAGGATGCGGCCGAGCTTCGACTTCTTCACGTACTGCGCCGCCAGGATGCAGGCGATCAGCAGGCCGCCGTTGACGAAGTACAGGATGACCTTCGCGTGGTCGGTGCGGATGTCCCAGCCGTGGAGGGTGCGCAGGTCGGTGATGCCGTTGATGCCGCCGGTATAGCCCTGCTGGCCGACGATCAGGATCGTCAGGATCGCGGCGATCGCCTGAGTGATGATCGCGAAGTAGGTGCCGCCGACCCGGCGCTTGAACATCGCGAAGGAGATCAGCATCGCGAACAGGACCGGGACGGCGACCGCCAGGATCAGCGTCAGCGGCAGGCTCTTGAACGGCTGCCAGAACCAGGGGAGGGCGGTGATCTGGTTCCAGTCCATGAAGTCCGGGATGCCGGGCGTGGACTGGATCTTGGTGTTCTCGACGCTCGAAGCCTCGAGCTTCAAGTACATCGCCATGCAGTAGCCGCCGAGGCCGAAGAACACACCCTGTCCCAGCGACAGGATCCCCGCGTAGCCCCAGCAGATCACCAGTCCGAGGGCGACGAACGCGTAGGTGAGGTACTTGCCGACGAGGTTGAGGCGGAAGCCGTCGAGCATCAGCGGCAGGACGACCAGGATCACCCCGGCCAGGAGGAGCAGGCTCAGCCACTCCACCGGCTTCATGAACGGGTTGTCGTTGACGGTGACGGATTTGGTGAGGGTCTGGACCGGGTTCGTCATCGGGAAAACATCCTCAGCGCCGGACCTTGAGGGTGAAGAGGCCCTGGGGCCTCAGCATCAGGATGCCGACCACCGCGAGCAGGGTGATGACCTTGGCCGTCGAGCCGGAGAGGAAGAACTCCAGGGTCGACTGCGTCTGGGAGATCGAGAAGGCCGACGCGATCGTGCCCAAGAGGCTCGCGGCCCCGCCGAACACGACGATCAGGAAGGTGTCGACGATGTAGAGCTGGCCGGAGGTCGGCCCGGTCGAGCCGATCATGGTGAAGGCCGAGCCGGCGATGCCCGCGATGCCGCAGCCGAGGCCGAACGTGTAGCGGTCGACCTTCTCGGTATCGATGCCGACCGCCCCCGCCATGGCGCGGTTCGACATCACGGCGCGGACTTGCTGGCCGAAGCGCGAGCGGAAGATCAGAAGCGCGACGCTGACGGTGATCAGGATGGTGACGGCCATGACGAACAGGCCGTTGATCGGGATCTCGATCGTGTCGGTGACCTGCACCGAGCCGATCAGCCAGGACGGCAGCTCGACACCGACCTCGCGGGCGCCGAAGATCGATCGGTAGGCCTGTTGGAGGATCAGCGACAGGCCCCAGGTGGCGAGGAGCGTATCGAGCGGGCGCTTGTAGAGGAACCGGATCAGGCCCCATTCTACCAGCATGCCGAGGGCCCCGGAGGCGAGGAACGCCAGGCCCATCGCGATGAAGAAGTAGATCGGGAAGAGCGCCGGCAGGTAGGTCTGGAAGAAGGTCGAGCAGAGGTAGGTGACGTAGGCGCCGAGGATCATGAACTCCCCGTGCGCCATGTTGATCACGCCCATCTGGCCGAAGATGATCGCGAGCCCCAGCGCCATCAGCAGATAGACGGAGAACAGGATCAGGCCGGCGAAGCCCTGCATGGCGAAGATCGCGCCGAGGTCGCCGAGGGAATAGTCGCCGAGCATGTCTTTCGGCCTTCTGCGATGGAGGATGCCCGTTGAAGCCCGCGCCACTCTCCCTCCCCCGCAAAGGGGGAGGGGAGGACTAGCGCGATTACTGATATCCCTTCGGGAACGGATCCGGCTTGATCAGTTCCGGACTCGTGTAGACGATCTCGAACTGGCCATCGGGCTTGGCCTTGCCGACTCGCGTCTTCGACCAGAGGTGATGGTTCTCGTCGATCCGGACGTAGCCCTCCGGCGCACCCTTGAACTCAAGCCCCGGCGAGGCGGCCACCACCTTGTCGACGTCGAACGAGCCGGCCTTCTCGCAGGCCATCTTCCACAGGAACGGGCCGAGATAGGCCGCCTGCGTCACGTCGCCGATGACGGTCTTCTCGCCCCACATCTTCTTGAAGGCGGCGACGAAGGCCTTGTTGTTCTCGTTATCGATCGACTGGAAGTACTTCATGCAGGCATAGGCCCCGGCGATGTTCTCGCCGCCGATGCCGTCGATCTCGTCCTCGGTGACCGAGATCGTCATCAGCACCTGCTTCGACAGGTCGATGCCCGCCGCCTTGAGCTGCTTGTAGAACGCCACGTTCGAGCCGCCGACCACGTCGGCGAAGATCACCTTCGGCTTGGTCAGCTTGATCTTGTTGATCACCGAGTTGAACTGGGTGTGGCCGAGCGGGAAGTACTCCTCGCCGACGACCTTGCCCTTGAGCACGTTCTCCACGTGCTTGCGGGCAATCTTGTTGGAGGTGCGCGGCCAGATGTAGTCGGAGCCGATGAAGTAGAAGCTGTCGCCGCCCTTCTCCTTGTGGACCCAGTCGAGGCCGGCGAGGATCTGCTGGGTCGCCTCCTGGCCGGTGTAGAAGACGTTCTTCGATTGCTCCAGGCCCTCGTAGAAGGTCGGGTAGTAGAGCAGGCCGTTGTACTGCTCGAAGACCGGCAATACCGCCTTGCGCGAGGCCGAGGTCCAGCAGCCCATCACGGCGGCGCAATGGTCGTTGACGAGGAGCTTCTTGGCCTTCTCGGCGAAGGTCGGCCAGTCGGAGGCGCCGTCCTCCTGGATGATCTTGATCTTACGGCCGAGCACGCCGCCGGCATCGTTGATCTGCTGGATCGCGAGTTTTTCCGCTTCCTGCGCGCCCGTCTCGGAGATCGCCATCGTGCCGGTGATCGAGTGCAGGATGCCGACCGTCACCTCCGTGTCCGTCACCGCGAGGCCGGTGGTGTTCACCGAAGCGGTCGGCGGCGCGGCCCAGGCGGTGCGCGGCATCAGCGCCAGCGCCGGGGCGCCCGCCAGCCCCATGAGCAGCCGGCGCCGCAGCGGGGAGCGCAAGCCGTGATCGGCGCCGGTCTCGGTGTCGTCTGCCATATGCCTGCCCCTGTTCGCGTCCGGGCCTTGAGAGGCGGCCCGGATCGATGAGCGCAGGCTAGGTCCTGGGTTGCGGTGCGGCCTATACGCGATTTTGCGTATGGCCGTGCTCTTGCATGCGCTGCACCATCGCGACGGAATACTTCGAGGTCGGGGTGGCTGAGAGCGCGAAGAGTGGGAGCACCGCTCCGGTGCCCGTTTTTTCGCGCGCGCGCGCGTCGCGCTGCCGCCTGTGCGTGTCGCTGCCCGGGCGCGGCGGCCGGATCGCCCCGGCCGTGGCTCGATGAGCGGTCCGCAGCGCATCATCCCCATCCGCCGGGACTACAACCGCTTCGTCGCCGACGAGACGCTGGAGGATTACGCCCTCCGCTTCACCGCCAAGAAGGCGCGGCGCTGGTCGAGCCTCGAAGTGGCGCAGACCGCCCTCGGCTCGATCTCGTTCCTGGCGCTGGAGGCGATCGGCGGGACGCTGGCGCTGACGGCGGGCTTTCCCAACACGATCGCGGCGGTGCTGGTCGTCGGTCTGATCATCTTCGCCACGGCGGCGCCGATCACGGTCTACGCCGCCCGGTACGGCGTCGACATGGACCTCCTCACCCGCGGCGCGGGGTTCGGCTATCTCGGCTCGACCGTGACGTCGCTCATCTACGCGAGCTTCACCTTCCTGTTCTTCGCCATCGAGGCGGCGATCATGGCGCTGGCGCTGCAGCTCTGTTTCGGGCTGCCGCTGGGCATCGGCTATCTGCTCTGTGCCGGGGCGGTGATTCCCCTCGTCGTCTACGGGATCCGGCTGATCAGCCGGTTCCAGATCTGGACGCAGCCGATCTGGATCGCCTTGAGCCTGCTGCCGCTGATCTTCGTGGCGGCACAGGGTGCGGGGCCATTGCGGGCGCTCGCCGGCTTCCCCGGCCTCGACGGCGGCGGGGCCGGCTTCGATCTCGCCCGGTTCGGCCTCGCCACCGGCGTCCTGCTGGCGCTGCTCGCCCAGGTCGGCGAGCAGGTTGACTTCCTGCGCTTCGTGCCGGAGCCGCAGGGCCCGCGCGACCGCCGCTGGTGGCTGGCGGTCCTGTCGGGAGGCGCCGGCTGGATCCTGCCCGGGATGCTGAAGATCCTGCTCGGGGCCGCGCTGGCGGTCCTGGCGCTGGGCCACGGCGTCCCGGTCGAGCACGCCGCCGAGCCGACCCGCATGTACGCGGTGGCGTTCGGCTACCTGACGGGGGAGGGGAGCCGGGCGGCCCTGCTGCTCACCGGGCTGTTCGTCCTCGTGTCGCAGCTCAAGATCAACCTGACCAACGCCTATGCCGGCTCGATCGCGTGGTCGAACTTCTTCTCGCGCCTGACCCACAGCCATCCGGGGCGGGTGGTCTGGCTCGTGTTCAACGTCGCCATCGCGGTGCTCCTGATGGAGCTCGGCATCGACAAGACCATCGAGAGCACGCTGCCGCTCTACGCCTCCGTGGTCTCGGCCTGGGTCGGGGCGCTGGCCGCCGACCTCGCGGTCAACAAGCCGCTCGGCCTCTCGCCCCCGGGCATCGAGTTCAAGCGCGCCCATCTCTACGCGGTGAACCCGGTGGGGACCGGCGCCATGGTGTTGGCCCTCGCGGCCGGGGGCGCGGCCTATGTCGGCTGGCTCGGCGCGACCTTGCAGCCCTTCGCGCCGCTGCTGACCCTGGCGATCGCGTTCTGCGCCGCCCCGGCGATCGCCTGGGCGACGGCGGGGCGCTGGTATCTGGCGCGGGTCCCGAAGCAGGATTGGGGCGCGGCCGAGGTGGTCTGCCGGGTCTGCGAACTGCCCTTCGAGGGCGAGGACATGGCCCATTGCCCGGCCTACGACGCGCCGATCTGCTCGCTCTGCTGCTCGCTGGACGCCCGCTGCGGCGACCTGTGCAAGCCCCACGGGCGCCTGGACGTGCAGGCGCAGGCCGCCGTCGCGCGGATTCTGCCGGGCCGCACCGCCGCCTGGATCGGCGCGCCGCTGGGCCGCTACCTCGCGGTAATGCTGACGCTCTGCGCGGTGATCGGCTTGATCCTGGGCATCGTGCACGCCGGCGCGACGATCGCCCACCCGGAGAATCGCGCGTTCCTGCGCACCGCGCTGACCAGCGTGTTCTACACCCTGGTGGTGATCCTGGGCGTGGTGGCGTGGCTGTTCGTGCTCGCCCAGGAGAGCCGGCGCGTCGCCCAGGCCGAGACGATGCGCCAGACCGCGCTCTACCAGGCCGAGATCGCCGCCCATAAGATCACCGACGCCAAGCTGCAGGAGGCCAAGGAGCGGGCCGAGGCCGCCAACCAGGCCAAGAGCCGATACGTGGTCGGGATCAGCCACGAGCTGCGCACGCCGCTCTCGACCGTGCTCGGCTACGCCCAGCTTCTCGAATCCGACCCCGCGATCCCGGCGCATCGCCTCAACGGCCTGCGGGTGATCCGGCGCAGCGCCCAGCACCTGTCGGGACTGATCGACGGCCTCCTCGACATCTCGCGCATGGAGGCCGGGCGCCTCCAGATCCACCGCGACGAGGTCCGGCTGACCGATTTCCTCGACCAGCTGGTGGACATGGTCCGCCTCCAGGCGCGGGAGGCCGGACTGGAGTTCCGGTTCTCAAGGCCCGAGATCCTGCCGGCGGTGGTCGCCACCGACGAGAAGCGCCTGCGGCAGGTGCTGCTCAACCTGCTGTCGAACGCCATCAAGTTCACGGAAGCCGGCACCGTGTCGCTGGACCTCAGCTACCGGAGCCAGATCGCGGTGTTTACGATCCGCGACACCGGCCCCGGCATCCCGGAGGCGGACCTCGCGCGGGTCTTCGAGCCCTTCGAACGCGGCTCGACCCCGGCCGCCCGGAGCACGCCGGGGACGGGGCTCGGGCTCACCATCGCCAACCTGCTGGCGCAGCTGCTGGGCGGCGAGATCACCGTCACCGCCGCCCCTGGCGGCGGCACGCAGGCGCGGCTGCGCCTGATG
This sequence comes from Methylobacterium sp. OAE515, assembly GCF_041806315.1. Taxonomy (NCBI): domain Bacteria; kingdom Pseudomonadati; phylum Pseudomonadota; class Alphaproteobacteria; order Hyphomicrobiales; family Methylobacteriaceae; genus Methylobacterium; species Methylobacterium sp. OAE515. The sequence continues at coordinate 5,999,707 of NZ_JBGMUV010000001.1, read as the reverse complement.
CTGGCCTCCGTGGCCCAGCCCGCGCCGATCGTCGCGCCCGCGCCGGCGGCGGCCCCGGAGCGGGCCTATGCGGGGGCGCGCCGCACCGTCCTGGTGGCCGACGACGACAGCGCCCACCGCGCCCTGATGCGGGCGATCCTGGAGCCGCAGGGCATCTCCGTGCGGGAGGCCGGCTCCGGACCCGAGTGCCTCGCGCTGGTCGCGCAGGGCGGGGTCGACCTCGTCCTCCTCGACATTGCGATGCCAGGGATGAGCGGCTGGGCGGCGGCGGCGGCCCTGCGGCAGGCCGGGCATACCGGCCCGATCGCCATGATGTCCGCCAACGTCCACGAGATCAGCCCGACCCGCGGCGACGACGCCCCCCACGACGCGATCTTCGCCAAGCCCTTCGACCTGCGCGACGTGATGGAGCGGATCGGCAAGCTCCTGCACCTCGAATGGACCGAGGGCGCCGCGCCGGCGCGGTCGGAGCCCGTCCCGGCCGCGGCGGACCTCCCGGGGCCCGGGCCCGAGCATGTCGGCGAGCTCCTGCGCCTCGGCCGGATCGGCCATATCCGCGCCATCGAGGCCAAGCTGACCCAGATGGAGGCGGACGCGACCGTGCCGCCCGCCTTCGTCGCCCGGATGCGCGGGCTGGTCGAAGGGTACGACCTTCGCCGCTATCTCTCGGTCCTGCAGGAACTCGCCCGCCATGGCTGAGGCGCCGAAGGTCCAGCCGCACCGGGACATCGTCCTGGTGATCGACGATTCGCCCGACACGCTAAGCTTCCTCACCGAGGCGATCGAGCAGTCCGGCGCGACCGTGCTGGTCGCGGTCGGCGGCGACCTCGCCCTGACCCTGGTGGACGAGATCACCCCCGACGTGATCCTGCTCGACGCGGTGATGCCCGGCCTCGACGGATTCGAGACCTGCCGGCGGCTCAAGGCCAAGCCGCACCTCGCCGGCGTGCCGGTGATCTTCATGACCGGGCTCAGCGAGACCGAGCACATCGTGAAGGGGCTCTCCGCCGGCGGGATCGACTACGTCACGAAGCCGATCGCCCCCGACGAGATCCTGGCCCGGATCCGCGTGCACCTCGCGAGCGCCCGCGCCGCACAGAGTGCCCGGGCTGCCCTCGATACCGCCGGCCGGACCCTGTTTGCCGTCTCGGCGGAGGGGCGGGTGCTGTGGTCGACGCCGCAGGCCGGCCGGCTACTGAGCAGCCTCGGCGCCCAGCGCTCGGGCACGCTCGAATTGCCGGCGCGCGCCCGCGACTGGCTGGGCGCGCATCTGGCCGGGGCGGTCGGCACCACCCTGACCCTGACCGATCCCGACGGCGCGGCCTACGCCCTGAGCTTCATCGGAGGCACCCCGGACGAGATCCTGCTCCGCCTGTCCCGGGAGGAGCCGGCCTCCGGGATCGAGCGGCTGCGCGCGAAGCTCCCCGTCACCGGCCGTGAGGCCGAGGTTCTGCTCTGGCTGTCACGGGGCAAGTCGAGCCGCGACATCGGCGAGATCCTGGGGCTGAGCCACCGGACGGTGACGAAGCACCTCGAGGGCATCTACGCCAAGCTCGGTGTCGAGAATCGCACCGCCGCCTCGATCATCGCCGCGCGGCACCTGCAGGATTGAGCTGGCCGGAATCCCCACCTTGTCCACAGGTGTTCCGGTCCGGCGAAACCCCTTGGTAAGCGCCGGCGCTCCACGGTCCTCGCTCCCACTGATCCCGGGTCCGGATGCGATGATGACCAGCCAGCAACTCGCCGACGAACTGAAGCGGATCGCCACCACGCAGGTCAGCGACATCACGCGGGCTGTGAAGGAGGGACAGAAGTCGATCGCCCTCAACGAGGTGCGGGACATGGCGCGGCGCCTCTCCCTGCTGGCCGACGCGTTCGATCCGACATCGGCCACGGAGAAGGCGGAAGCCGTCGACGACGCGCAGGCCGCCTGACGCACGCCGCCGGCTCACGAGGAGCGCTCCATGATCCGCGCCCACTTCACCATTCGCCTCGGCGGCAACTCGCTGCCCGCGTCGGCGGCCCAGTCGGTCGACGACATCGAGGCCGCCCGATCGGTCGCGCGCACGATCGTCCAGCGGCTCATGCGTCAGCACGGCGGCGATCCGCGGCTGCTGGACGCCACCATGGTGATCGGTGACGATGACGGCGCGACGCTCCTGGAACTCTCCTTCCGCGACGCACTCTACATGCCGGTCGAGCCCGTGGCCGATCCGGACCGCCGGCGGCCACGCCCGCCGGGCAGGGCTCCCTCGCAGCGCCTGAGCGCCGCGCTCTACCCAGTCCGGCGGCTCGCCGGGGTTCTGGGTGCGCGCGTGCAGCCGCTGCTCGGCTCGTGAGCCGACGCGTTCAGCCGTAGAGATCGCTGACGGCGAAGCCCCTGGTCGCAAGGCGTTCCGCCAGCACGCGCCGGTGGCACAGCGCCGGATCCCGCTCGAAACAGAGCAGGCAGATCGGCGCGGCTTCGGCCATCTGGGCGAGCTCGTCGAGCGCCGCCTGTCCGCCGGCCGTGTCGAGAACATCCTCGCAGTAGATCCGCCGCATCAGCGCCGCATCGCCGGCCCGCGCCGCCTGCCGCCCGGATTTCGGCGTTCCCAGGCTGCGCAGGTGCGTGTAGCCGACCCCCGCCTCCTGAAGGGAGGCGCTGAGTGCCCCTTTCGAGAACCCGCGCTTGCGGGAGTTCGCGACTGCTCGGACGTCGACGAGCGCGGCGATCCCGGCCGAGCGCAGGACGCTGCCGAGCCGCTCCGAATCGAGGCCTTCGTAGCCTATGGTAAACAGTTGCTTGCTCACGGCGGCGTGACCAGACTTGTGTTTCGGGGCCGGCACTTAGCCGGATGACATCCTGTGCAACAGCCGGGGATGCCCCGCGTATGTCGCGGCGTTGCAACGCATCTCGGAATTCCGCCGCAATGATCGCAAAGCTCCGTTAACCGCGCCGGGGCCATCGAATACGCCTGTCTGTGGCGCTCTTTCGGTGGCGGGCTGAGCACTGATGACGCGGATCTACACGCTTTCGCGGTCGCTTTCCGAGGATCTGAGCCGGGGCCTGAGCGGCCGCTTCGGCGCCGTCCGGCGACTCGCCGCGCGGTTCGCCGCCGCGGCGACCCTGGCTGGCCTCGCGGCCTGCGCATCGAATTCCGACTTCTACCCGACCAAGGGTGACGCGAAGCCGCATCCCGGCGTGGCCAAGGCGAAGCTCCACCCGATCCAGGGGATCGACATCTCCAAGTGGCAGGGCAACGTCGACTGGGCCTCGGTCCGGGCGGCCGGCACCCAGTTCGCCTTCATCAAGGCGACGGAGGGGGGCGACCACGTCGATGAGCGCTTCCGGACCAACTGGGACGGTGCGGCGCGGGCGGGCGTGCCTCGGGGGGCCTACCACTTCGTCTTCTGGTGCCGCTCGGCCAAGGAGCAGATGGACTGGTTCAAGAGGAACGTCCCCAACGATCCGAGCGCGCTCCCGCCCGTGCTCGACGTCGAGTGGAACGGGCACTCGCAGACCTGCCCGAAGAAGCTGCCGAAGGCGCAAGCCTTGGCGATGGTCTCGGAGATGTTGGAGGAGATGGAGCGCTACACCGGCAAGCGCCCGATCATCTACACCGACATCACCTTCCATAAGGACGTGCTGGAAGGCGAATTGCCGGATTACCCGCACTGGTTGCGCTCGACAGCGGCGGAGCCGGAGCAGCGCTTCGTCAACCGCAAGTGGATGCTTTGGCAGTTCACATCCACGGGCCGGGTCCCCGGAGTCCGGGGGGACGTCGACCGAAACGCGTTCTACGGCACACCTTCTGATTGGGCATCCTTCCTGTCGACGGATTGCGATCCGCGCGAGCACAAGCGGCTCTCGGAGCAGGGGCTTTGCACGGACAAGTAGATGCCCACGTTGGAAAGAAACCTACATTAGTTCAGGGGCGCGGGCCGCGGAGTATGCGTGTGGGGTCCGGCCGCCGACGGGCGGGTCCGAGAGGAGCTTGTCGGGAGCCTTCTGTCCCGCACTGCTCCGTTCGTGATGCCAATCGACAATGCCGCCCCGACGGGCAACCTGCTTCTCGATGCGCTTCCCGCCTCAGACCGCGCACTGATCGCGCCTGATCTGGAAGCGATCTCCCACGCCAAGGGCCAGACGATCTTCGAGGCGGGCGACGACGTCACGCACATCACGTTCCCCTGCAATCACGCCGTGGTCGCGCTGGTCGTCTCCACCCGGGACGGGCGAACTGCCGAGACCGCCACCATCGGCCACGAGGGCGCCGTCGGCGGGATCGTGAGTCAGGGGCGCTTGCCGGCCTCCGCCAACGCGCTGGTGCAGATGGGTGGGCCGATGCTGCGCCTGGAGGTGGAGCGGCTCCAGGAGGCTGTCCGCCGGTCCGCCTCGCTGCGAGACCATTTCGCGCGCTACGCCGATTGCCTATTGGCTCAGCTGCTTCAGACCGCTGCCTGCAACGCCCTGCATCCCATCGAGCAACGCTGTCTCCGCTGGCTCATGGCGCTCCAGGATCGCATTCAGGACGACACGCTGCCGATCACCCATGAACTGCTGGCGTCGATGCTCGGCGTCCAGCGCACCTATCTGACGCGGATCCTGCGCGTGCTTCAGGAGCAGGGGCTCATTCAGGTCGGCCGCGGACGGATCACCATCCTCGACCGGCGCGCGGTCTCGGCGGCAGCCTGCGAGTGCCACGCTCGTGTGCGGCTGCATTGCGAGGCGGTGCTCGGTGACGTGTACGGAACGGAGAACCTCGACCGGACCGCACGGCTCGCGGCTGCCGCCGGCTAGGCCGACGCGCACTGACCCAGGGCCGTTCCTGTTCAGTCGATGACCGGCATGCAGACCGGTACGGCAAGGCCCGGCACGGACGCCATCACCACGTCGATCCCGTAGAGCAGGCGCAGCAGGGCCGGGGTGATTGTCGTCGACGGCGGCCCGTCTGCGACGAGCTGGCCGCCATGCAGCGCCACGATGCGATCCGCGCACAGCAGGGCGTGGTCGGGATCGTGGGTCGAGAACATCACGCCGATGCCGTCGCGCGCCAGGCGCCGGACCTGTCCGAGCACACGCGCCTGATTGCCGAAGTCGAGGCTGGCGGTCGGCTCGTCCATGATCAGGAGATCGGGCTCCCCGCTCAGGGCGCGCGCGATCAGGACGAGCTGCCGTTCGCCACCGCTGATCTCGGTATAGATCTTCTCCGCCAGATGGCTGATGCCGAGCGTGGCGAGCGCCTGCTCGGCCGCAGCGTCATCGGACGGTCCGGGCGCGGCGAACGGGCCGAGGCGGCTGGCGCGCCCCATCACCACGACATCGCGCACCGTGAACGGGAAGAAGGCGGAATGCGCCTGCGGCACGGACGCGATTACGCGGGCGATCGCCGCGCGTGACAGCCGGAATAGGTCGGCATCCTTGAGGGCAATGCGGCCGGCCTGTGACGGAAGCAGGCCGAGCAGCGTCTTGAGCAGGGTCGTCTTGCCGCCGCCGTTCGGCCCGAGGAGGCACAGCACCTCGCCCGCGCCGAGGTTGAACGACACGTCCCGCCCGATGGCCCGGTCGCCGTAGCCGAAGGCGAGATTTTGGACTCGGAGCAGCATCACGCGATCCTGCGGCGCCCGGCTGCCAGCAGCCACAGGAAGAAGGGGGCTCCGACCAGGGCCGTCAGAATCCCGAGCGGCACCTCGATGGTCGCCGCCGTCCGGGCGATCAGGTCGACGGCCAGCAGGTAGCCGGCGCCGAGCGCTAGGGAGGCGGGCAGCAGGCGGCGGTAATCCGGCCCGACCAGCAGCCGGGCGACGTGCGGCACGATCAACCCGATCCAGCCGATGACGCCGGTCATGGAGACGGCCGCCGCGGTGATCAGCGTCGCACCTGCGATCAGGAGCGGGCGCAGCACCCGGGTCTCCACGCCGAGCGCCCGGGCCTCCTCGTCCCCGAGGCTCATCAGGTTCATGCGCCAGCGCAGCAGCACCAACGGTGCGAGCCCCAGAAGCATCATCGGCAGGATCGCGCCGACATCGCCCAGGCTCACCGACGACAGGCTGCCGAGCAGCCAGAACGTGATCGCCGGCAACTGATTGTAGGGATCGGCCAGGACCTTCAGGAGCGAGATGCCGGCCCCGAGCACGGCGCCGACCGCCACACCCGCCAGAACCAGGGTGAGGACCGGATCCTGCCGCCGGACCGCAAGCCCGATCCCGTAGACGACGGCCACCGCCCCGAGGCCGCCCAGGAAGGCCAGGCCCTGAATGGGGGCCACCGGCAGGCCGAGATAGATCCCCAGCACGGCCCCGAGTCCGGCACCGGCGGAGACGCCGAGGATGTCGGGCGAGACCAGCGGGTTACGGAACAAGCCCTGGTAGGTCGCTCCGGCCGCCGACAGGGCCGCGCCCACCACGAGGGCGGCCACGACCCGGGGCAGGCGTACCTGCATGATCACGGTATCGATCGTCGCCGGCGCCCGGGCGGGCAGTCCGAGCAGGCGATGGCCGAGGACGTCCGCGACATCGGCAAGGGAGACCGGGTACTTGCCGGTGGCCAGCGCAAGCAGGGCCAGGGCCAGGAGGACGAAGCCCGAGAGCAGCGTCGCCGAGACCCGGAAGCCCCGGTGCCCCCGCGCCGCGCCGACCGCCTCGAGCACGGTTCGGCTCATCGCGCCGTGTCCGGCACCGTGGATCTCAGCAGTGCGGCTGCCTGCTCCGGATCGAGGCCGACATGGTAGAAGCGCTGATAGAAGCGGCGCACGACGTCCGGCATCGGCGCCGGAAACAGGTCCGGATGAAGCAGTCCGGCCAGCCAGCGCAGGCCGATCAGCCGGTTGATCCCGGGCGGCGCGTCGAACCACGGGAATGGCTGCTGCGGGACCACATACACCCGACCCGACTGGATCGCCCTGATGTCACGCCAGAGCGGATCGGTGCGGATCGCGGTCGCGAAGGCCGGGTCGAGCGTGACGATCACGTCCGGGTTCCAGGCCAGGACCTGCTCCGGAGAGACGCTGCCAAGGCGCCCGTCGCCGCCTTCCGCGACGTTGCGGCCGCCGGCCAGCTCCAGCAACTCGGTGTTGATCGACCCGGCGAAGCCCGTCTCCAGTCCGCGCGGTCCGCGGGCGTAGTACACCCGGGGCCGCTGATCCTGCGGCGTCGATCCGATCGCCTTCGCCACGCCATCGATCAGATCCTGCGCCTGGCCGGCCAGCGCATCCGCCTCCGCCTGCAGGCCGAGCGCCGCGCCGAGCTGCCGGTAGGTATTGGGCGTGCTCGCGAAGCTGCCGTCGAGCAGGATGTAGGGAATGCCGGTCTGTGCCTGGACCTTGTCGGCGAGGGACGCGTAGGTCGGTCCGAGACTGCCGGAATCGACGATCACGTCGGGCTTGGCGGCCAGCACGCCCTCGACATTGGCGGTGCCGCCGCGACCGGTGAGGCGCCCGTAGGCGGGAAGCGTCCGGGTCCGGGGCTCGAGGAAAGGCAGCGCCTCGGGACGCGGGGCGCTCACCCAGCCGGTCATCCTGTCCGGGGCCAAGCTGTAGAGCAGCACCGCCGCCGGTGGGCCGGCCGGGAGCACCCGCTCGATCCGGTCGGGAAGCTCGACGGTTCGGCCGGCCGCATCCGTGAACGGACGCGCCAGCGTTCCGCCCGATGACGCCAGGAGCAGACCCAGCGCGCAGGCGAGCGCTTCGCCGCGGCCGAGGGCGAACCCGCGCATCACGCGGCCTTGCGCTCCAGGATCTCGATCAGCGCCCCGTCCGGACCCTCCACGAAGGCGATCCGGAGATCGGGCGCGCGCTGGGTGATGCCGGTTCGGACCGGCACGCCGCGGGCGGTGAGATCGGCCATCGCCGCCTCGATATCGGCGACGCGCAACCCGATATGCTCGAGGCCGAGGCAGGGTGTCGGTGCCGCGGGGGTCGTCTCGGCCGGCGCCTGCTCGATGAACACGGTGAGTCCGCCGAGATCCAGGACGACGCGCTGCACCGGGTCGTCGCCGACGCGCTTCACCTCGCGAGCCCCGAAGGTCTCGACGTAGAACGCCCCGGCCTTGACCGCGTCGCGGCTGCGCAGATGGACGTGATCGCAGGCGTATTGCATCGGGTCTCCGGTCTGTCGCGGTTTCAGCGTCGGCAAAGGGCGGCTGAGGCAGCGCGCACCCGGCTGACGGCACAAGTATGCCTCGCCGCCCGTCGGGGCGAGAGCCGCCGCTTGACGCCACGCCCGAACCCGCAGACTTTCGGCGGCAGGACCGTTGCAGGGATGCAACATCCTTCCCACATCGGGGTCGAAACCCCACACCGCACAGCCAAGAGTTCCATGCGCAATCCCTACGACGTGCTGGGCGTGGCCAAGGGGGCGAGCGAGGCCGAGATCAAGAAGGCCTATCGCAAGCTCGCCAAGGACTTCCACCCCGACCGCAACAAGAACGACGTGAAGGCGAAGGACCGGTTCGCCGAGGCGAATGCCGCCTACGAGATTCTGGGCGACGCCGAGAAGCGCAAGCAGTTCGACCGCGGCGAAATTGACGCCGAGGGCAAGCCGCGCGCGACCGGCTTCGAGGGCTTCGGCGGCGGACGAGGCGGCGGGTTCGACTTCGAGAACATGGCCCGCAGCCGGCAGGGTGGCATGGGCGGCGGGATGGGCGAGGATATCTTCTCGCACATCTTCGGCGAGGCTTTCCGCGCGGGCGGAGCCGGCCCAGGCGCGCGTCAGACTGCCAAGGGCGACGACGTGGCCGCCGAGCTGTCGGTGACGCTGGAGCAGGTCGCCAGCGAGGAGAAGCTGCGCCTGTACCTGCCCACCGGGCGCGAGGTCGACGTGGTCATCCCGCGCGGCGTGGTGGATGGCCAGACCATCCGGCTCCGCGGCCTCGGCCAGAGCGGCGGCCCGCGCGGCGAGGCGGGCGATGCGCTGCTGACCATCAAGCTCCGGCCCCATCCCGGCTTCACGGTCGAGGGCGCCGATCTGCGAACCACCGTCGAGGTGCCGCTGGAGGATGCCGTCCTCGGGGGAACGATCCGCGTCCCGACGCTCACCGGTGCCGTCGAGATGAAGATCCCGGCGATGACCAGTTCCGGCCGCACCTTCCGCCTGCGCGGCAAGGGCCTGCCGAAGAAGGACGGGACGCAGGGTGACCTGTTCGCCACGACCGCGATCGTCCTGCCGCGGGATGAGGACGCGGCCCTGATGGAGTTCGCCCGCGGCCGCCGCGCCGCCAAGGCTGCCTGAGCGAGGCGGCCTGAGAAAGTGGCGCCAGCCTGAAAGTGCGTGGAGGCAGCCCGGACTTCCGTCTCCGGGCCACCTCCGCTAAGGAGGCGCCCCGGCGCCGCGAGGTGCCGCAAGGCTTCGGGATCGATCATGGCGGAACACGGGCAGGGCCTTCTGGCGGGCAAGCGGGGCATCGTCCTCGGGGTCGCCAACAACCGCTCGATCGCCTGGGGTATCGCCCGCAGCGCCCGTGCCCACGGAGCCGAGCTCGCCTTCACCTATCAGGGCGACGCGCTGCGCAAGCGGGTCGAGCCGCTCGCCAAGGAACTCGACGCCCACGTCATCGGCCATTGCGATGTGACCGATTCGGCCACGATCGACGCGGTGTTCGCGGAGGCGGCCAGGGTCTTTCCCGACGGCATCGACTTCGTGGTCCACTGCGTCGCCTTCTCCGACAAGGACGAGCTGACCGGCCGCTACATCGAGACCTCGGAGGACAACTTCACCAAGTCGCTCCTGGTCTCGTGCTACTCCTTCACCGCGGTGGCGCAGCGGGCCGAGAAGATCATGCGCCCGGGCGGTTCGCTCGTGACGCTGACCTATTACGGCGCCGAGAAGTGGATGCCGCATTACAACGTCATGGGCGTCGCCAAGGCGGCGCTCGAAGCCTCGGTCCGGTATCTCGCGGCCGATCTCGGCCCGAAGAACATCCGCGTCAACGCGATATCGGCGGGCCCGATCAAGACGCTCGCGGCCTCGGGAATCGGCGATTTCCGCTACATCCTGAAGTGGAACGAGTACAACGCGCCGCTCAGGCGGACCGTGACGATCGGCGAGGTCGGCGAGACCGCCGCCTATCTCGTCTCCGACATGGCGGCCGGCATGACCGGCGAGATCCTGCACGTGGATGCAGGCTACCACGTCGTCGGCATGAAGAACCCCGACGCGCCGGACCTGACCCTCGACAAGGATTAGGATCCAGCTCGACCTGCTTCGCCGCACGGCCGGCAACGGGATCAATCCGCGTCGGCTTCGGCGAACGTGCCCGAGAGGCGCAAACCCTCGATCCAGGTCTCGCCGTCGCGCTTGAGGACGGTCCGCGGACGCGGACCGCCGGAGGCCGCGATGGCATCGGCCAGGCGATCGGAATGGGTGACCAGCCAGACCTGCGTGCGCTCCGCCGCCCGGGCGATCAGCCGGGCCAGCGGCTCCATCAGGTCGGGATGCAGGCTGGTCTCCGGCTCGTTCAGGGCGATGAACGGCGGCAGCCGGTATCCGAGCAGGGCACCGGCCAGGGCGAGGAAGCGCAAGGTCCCGTCCGACAGCTCCGACGCGTCGAAGATCCGCTTAGCGAAGTCGGGGAAGGTCACGCCGAAGCTCGCCTCCCGCGCCGGTTCCGGCACGATCAGGCGCGCCCCCGGAAAGGCGCCGTCGATGGCCTCATCGAGGTCCGTTGTGTCCTGGCAGATATGGGCGAGCGTCGCGAAGACCGCGGCGAGATCGGAGCCGTCCGAGGCCAGGGTCGGTGTGGTCACCGCGAGGCACGGCCGCCGCAGGGGTGAATCGGCGTCGGTCCGGAAGCCGTGGTGGAATCGCCACGCCGCCATGGCCAGCCGCACCAGGGCGATCTCCGGCTGGCCGGTTGCGATCAGGGCACTGCCAAGCGCGGTCTCGGTGGCGAGCAGATCGATCCCGAGGCTTTGCTTGCGCCCGTCGGCGTCGCGCACGAAGCCGCTGCGGCCGTCCCGGTCGAGGATCACGGCCGTCCGGCCACCATTGCACACGGTCAGACGCTCGGCCTTCACCTGCGGCTCGTGCCGGAAGGCCGCGCCGTAGATCTCGGCGCCGGCCTGCGGCACCAGCCCGATCTCCGCCGTGTAGGCGAAAACCTGCCCGGTCTCGTCATCGCTCAGGCTGACGGACAGGCAGAGCCGGGCGGGCTCGCCCTGGCGGCGTCGGCCGGCCCAGAGCACCGAATCCATGCCGCCTTCCGCAGCGAGGTCGCGGGTCAGCGTGCCCAGGGCCGCCGCCTGCAGCAGCTCCAGGGCCCGGTAGAGGTTGGTCTTGCCCGTCCCGTTGCCGCCGACAAAGACCGACAGGTCTTCGACCGGGAAGCTGATCCGCCGGAGCGAGCGGTAACCCGAGACCGCGACCTCGCGTACCGCCAGCATGCCGAGCCTCCCGCTTCAATCCGGAACGGTCAGATCGGCGATGCCCTTGGCAGCCTCGGGGAATCGCGGATCCATCGCCTCCAGCGTATCCGCCACGGTCTTGGCGATCACGTAGTTGCGGAACCATTTGTGATTGGCCGGCACCACCAGCCACGGGGCACGGGGGGTCGAGCAGCGCGAGAGCGCGTCCGCGAAGGCCTGCTGATAGGCATCCCAGGATTTCCGCTCGACGAGGTCGGCAGGGTCGAACTTCCAGTGCTTTTCCGGATCGGCGATCCGCGCCTCCAGGCGCTTCTTCTGCTCCGCCTTTGAGATGTGCAGGAAGAATTTCAGGATGGTCGTGCCCGATTCCGTGAGCAGCTGCTCGAAGTCGTTGATCCGGCCGTAGCGGCTCTGCCAGACCGCGTCCGGGACCAGGCCTTTCACCCGCACAACGAGCACGTCCTCGTAGTGGCTGCGGTTGAAGACGCCGATCATGCCGCGCCCCGGCGTTCGGGCGTGGTAGCGCCACAGGAAATCGTGATCGCGTTCGTCGCTGGAGGGCACCTTGAACGAGGCGACGGTGCAACCCTGCGGGTTCACGCCCTTCAGCACCGCCCGGATCGTCCCATCCTTGCCGCCGGTGTCGATGGCCTGGAACACCAGCAGGAGGCTGCGAGCCCGCTCGGCATAGAGGCGCTCCTGCAGCGCGATGATCCGCTCGCGCTCGCGGCCCAGAGCCTCCTTCGCCCAGTCCTTGTCGAGGCCGCCGTCGGCGTCGGCATCCACCGCGCCGAGGTCGATCCGCGTGCCGGGCTCGACCACCGTGATGCCCGCTGCGGCAGGGATCGGGACCTCCCGATGCGCTCCCAGGGCGGCCGGGATGCTCTCGGCGTTTGCGTCGATCGTGCTGGCCCATCGGGCCGTCGAGGGGCGCTTCGCATGGGCTGTCCCGTGCAGGTCGTCCCCGTCTGTCATGCGCTGGTCGCGCTTCTGGCCGCGATGATGCTTGCCGTTCTTCTTCGACATAGGGCAGGACCTGTTTCCGGACGTTGCCGACCGACGGCGAGAACGGCCGGCACTCCTGGCCGTTCCGAACGCCTGCGCAGGACGGGATGTGAGACGGTTGGTTACGATCTACTTCATCCGCCACGGCCAGACCGATTGGAACGCCGAGGGACGCCTTCAAGGCGGTCGCGACACCGACCTGAACGCGCAAGGGGAGGCGCAGGCGGTCGCGGTTGCGGAGCGCCTCGCCAAGCTGGCCGGCTCGACGCTCGCTGAGGCGCAGTTCGTCGCGAGTCCGCTCAAGCGCACCCGACGGACCATGGAGATCCTGCGCACGACGCTCGGGCTCAGCGCCGACGGGTACGGGACTGACCCGAGGCTGCGGGAGATCGGTTTCGGCAACTGGGAGGGCTCGACCTGGGCGGAGATCCGCCGCCGCGACCCGGCCGGCGCCGCCGGGCGCGACCGCGACCGCTGGCATCACCGCCCACCGGGCCATGGCGGCGAGAGCTATGCCGCACTCGTGCAGCGGGTCGGCCCGATGCTCGCCGGGCTGCAACGGGACACGGTCGTCGTCGCCCATGGCGGGGTGGCGCGCGCGGCCCTGGTCGCGCTCGGTCACCTCGATATCTACGCCGCGCCGCGGCTCGGCATTCGCCAGGGGGAGGTTCTGGTCCTCGAGCCTGACGGCTGGCGCTGGGGTTGATCCCGTGCGCGGGCGCAGTGCAAAGCCGCCTCGATAACGGCATGATCGGCAGGCTATAGGGCGGCCGCCACGGAAGTGCCGGCCCGGGCGGGCGGCCAGCGGAGCAGCGGATGAGCGACGTCGCCGAGAAGACCCGGCCCGGATTGGCGGCCGGGGAGCGCGAGCGTCCCGGCGAGGGGGCCGCCGTCCTGCGCGGCGCGCACCGTCCGGACCTGATCCGCGACGAGGTGCTGGCCGAGATTTTTTTGGATTCGGCCCGCAGCCGTCCTGACCATCCGTGCCTGATCGACGGCGCGCGCGTCGAGGCGGGCGGCGTCCACCCACGCCTGACCTACGCCGCAGTTGCCGCCCGCGCAGGCCGGATCGCGGCCGGGCTCGCCCACCGCGGCATCGGTCCCGGCGATGTGGTCGGCCTGTGGATGGCCCGGGGCCCGGACCTGCTCGTGGCGCAGATCGGCATCACGCTCTCGGGCGCCGCGTGGCTGCCCTTCGACGCTGAGGCGCCGGCCGACCGGGTCGGGGTCTGCCTGACGGACGCGGCCGCCAAGGCGCTGCTGGTCTCTCCGGCGCTCAAGCCTTCCGCACCGGACGCGGCACCCGCCCTGACGCCGGCCGATCTCGATGCCGCGACCCCCGCCGACGCACCGGTCCCCGCCGCCCGCGCCGCCGGCCTGACGCCCGAGCACCCCGCCTATCTGATCTACACCTCGGGCTCGACCGGCGTGCCCAAGGGCATCGTCATCAGTCACGCCAACATCTGCCACTTCCTGCGCTCGGGAAACGCGCTCTACGGGATGCGCGCCGACGACGTGGTGTTCCAGGGAGCTTCGGTCGCCTTCGATCTCTCCATGGAAGAGATCTGGGTCCCGTACCTCGTGGGCGCGACCTTGTTCGTGGCGAGCCCTGCCATGATGGGCGACGTGGAATCGCTGCCGGGCATCCTCGAGGCGGAGCGGATCACGGTGCTGGACACCGTGCCGACCCTGCTGGCGATGATCTCGGGCGATCTGCCGACCGTGCGCCTCGTCCTGCTCGGCGGCGAGGCGCTCCCCGAGCCGCTGGTCGCCCGCTGGGCGACGGGCTCACGCCAGTTGTTCAACACCTACGGGCCGACCGAGGCCACGGTCGTGGCCACCGCCGCCGAGATGCGGCCCGGCGAGCCGGTCACCATCGGCGGTCCGATCCCGAACTACTCCGTCTATGTGGCGGGCGAGGATCTGAGCCTGCTCGGCCGCGACCAGCAGGGCGAGCTGCTGATCGGCGGCCCCGGCGTGGCGCGGGGCTACCTTGCCCGGCCGGAGCTGACGGCGGAAAAATTCATCGCCAACCCCTTCGCGTCGGACGGGACCGACCCGGTCCTGTACCGCTCGGGCGACGCGGTCTCGCTCGATGCCGCCGGCCGGATCGTGTTCCACGGCCGCATCGACGATCAGGTCAAGATCCGCGGCTTCCGGGTGGAGCTCGGCGAGATCGAGGCGCGGATCCGCAGCGTACCCGAGATCAATCAGGCTGCCGTGGTGCTGCGGCAGGATGACGGGGTCGATCGCCTCGTGGCGTTCCTGATCCCGGAGCGTGGCCGCGCCATCGATACCGCGGCGCTCCGGCGGACGCTGGCCGGGCAGATGCCGCCCTACATGGTGCCCGGCCACTTCGAGGTAGCCGAGACGCTGCCGCGCCTGACCTCCGGCAAGGTCGACCGCAAGGCCCTCAAGATCGCCCCGCTCACCGTGGTCTCGGCCGACGGCGAGCAGGAGCCCCCGGTGAACGAGACGGAGGCGGCCCTCGTCGCAGCCGCCAAGCAGATCTTCGGCAACCAGCCGATCCCGCTGGAAGGCGACTTCTTCGCCGACCTCGGCGGCCACTCGCTGCTCGCAGCCCGCTTCGTCTCGGCTGTGCGCGAGACGCCGGCCCTCGCCGGCATCACCCTGCCGGACGTCTACGCCCTGCGCACGGTGCGGGCGATGGCCGACGCGCTGATCGCGCGCACCGGCGGGATGGGCGCCTCGGCGGCAATCCGCGACCTCAGCTTCGACCCGCCCCCGCTGCTGCGCCGGGCCCTGTGCGGCCTCGCGCAACTGGTGGCGCTGCCCTTCGTGATCGCGCTCGCGACCGCGCAGTGGCTCGGCATGTTCGTCACTTACCTGCTGCTCACCGGCGGCGGCCTCAGCTTCTTCGCCGAACTCGGGGTGCTGCTCCTCGTCTACGTGGCGATCAACGGCGTCACGGCCGTGGCGGCGGTCGCCGGCAAGTGGCTGATCCTCGGGAAGACCAAGCCCGGCCGGTATCCGCTCTGGGGCGCCTATTATTACCGCTGGTGGCTGGCGCAGCGGCTCGCGCCGCTCGTCCACGTCAAGTGGCTGCAGGGTTCTCCGGCCATCGCGATCTATCTCCGTCTGATGGGCGCCAAGATCGGCCGCGACACCCTGATCTCCGATATCGAGGTCGGCGCGCCCGACCTCCTGACGATCGGCGACGGAGCCTCGCTCGGCGGCCGGCTGGTCATCGCCAATGCCGAGATCGTCGGAAACGAGCTGGTGATCGGCCGGGTCGAGATCGGCGCCGACACGGCGGTCGGGACCTCCTGCGTGCTCAGCCACGACACGGTGGTCGGCCCGCAGGCCGAGATCGGCGACCTCACCACGATCCCGGCCGGAACGCGGGTCGGCGCCGCCGAGCGCTGGGACGGCTCACCCGGCCGCAAGGTCGGCATGGCCGAGCCGACAGAGCTGCCCGCACCGGCCGAGGCCTCATGGCGGCGTCGGGCCGGCTTCATGGCGGCCTATGTGGTGCTGCTCGGCGCGATCCCGGCCGTCGGCCTGCTGCCGATCTTCCCGGCCTTCTTCATCTTCGACCAGATCTCGGACTCGCTGTCCGACATCACCGACGTCGACTACCACTGGTACCTGCCGATCCTCACCTGGCCCACCGCCATGCTGATGACCGCCGGCACCGTGCTGCTGATCGCCGGCATCCGCTGGATCGTGCTGCCGCGGACGCGCTCCGGTACCTACTCGGTCCACTCGCTGTTCTACCTGCGGAAATGGTCGCTGGCCCTCGCCGTCGAGGTGACGCTGGAGACGCTCTCGTCGCTGTTCGCCACGGTCTACATGCGGGCCTGGTACCGGCTGATGGGCGCCAATATGGGCCACGGCGCGGAGATCTCGACCAACCTCTCCGGACGCTACGACCTCGCCGAGGTCGGCGCGAAGAACTTCATCGCCGACGAGGTGGTGTACGGCGAGGAGGAGATCCGACGCGGCTGGATGCACCTGGAGCCGACCCGCACCGGAGCGCGCGTGTTCGTCGGCAACGACGCCGTCGTGCCGCCGGGCGCCGTGATCCCGGACGACGTGCTGATCGGCATCAAGTCGAAGCCGCCGGCGAACGAGGCCATGAGCCCCGGGGAGACGTGGTTCGGCTCGCCGCCGATCCGGCTGCCGGCCCGGCAGAAGGTCGATCTCGGCTCGACCGCGCAAACCTACGAGCCCGGGATCTGGCCGAAGGTGCGACGCGGCATCTTCGAGGCGTTCGCGACCTCGTTCTCGCCGATGCTCTACATCACGCTCGCGATCACCGTGATCGACTGGTACTTCTATCCCGCCATCCTGGAGCAGGATTGGACGGGGCTGGCCGTCAGCTTCGTGGCGGCGAGCGTCGCCATCGCGCTGATCCAGTCGTCGGCCGTCATCGCCATGAAGTGGCTGCTGATGGGCGTCTACAAGCCCGGCATGCAGCCGATGTGGTCCTGGTGGGCGATGCGCACCGAGGCCATCGCGGTGGCTTACTGGGGGCTGGCCGGCAAGGTGCTGCTGGAGCACCTCCAGGGCACGCCGTTCCTGCCCTGGGTGCTGCGCCTGTTCGGCGTGAAAGTCGGCCAGGGCGTGTGCATGCTCACCACCGACATCACGGAATTCGACTGCGTTACGATCGGCGACTACGCCACGATCAACCGTGTCTCCGCGCTCCAGACCCACCTCTACGAGGACCGGATCATGAAGATCGGCCGCGTCGTGGTCGGGCGCGGCGTCTCCGTGGGCGCCTTCTCGACGGTGCTTTACGACACGAAGGTCGGTGACTTCGCGCGGCTGCGCCCTCTCACCATCGTGATGAAGGGCGAGTCGATTCCGGCCAACACCGAGTGGGAAGGCGCACCGGCGGTCCCGGTGATCCATGCCACCTGATACGATGGCGCGTTGAGCGGTTCGGTCAACGCGTCCCGCATCGTCATCACGCGCGCAGCGAGGTAACCCAGAGCCACGCGACATCAGCCGTCGTGGCGCCGCCTGGATTGCTTCGCTCCGCTCGCAAGGACGGCGCTGCTGAGATCAGCGATCCAGAATGGAATGAACGGACGGACCCTGAACAGTCGTTGGCACCGAACTCCCGCATCTACCCGGCCTGACTTCGCCTGACAGCGCTATGTTGTCGGCTGACCATTCCGTGTGTTGCCGCCGATCATTATCCGTTCTGAGGGTAGGTATATTGTCATATAGATAAACGTACTGTACTGATGTTTGTATCAAGCGATTCGTCTTCGAACGGCCTCAGCGGCGCGTGCTCGGGGGCGGCCTCGGCAGCGCATCTGGTTGGAGATCGATGGACGGTCGTGCAGCTTGATCCCGCCACCCTGCTGATCGTCAGTGCGGCGACGACGCTGCTGGTCGGCGCGTTGTTCCTGGCTTCGTGGCGACAGGCACCCGAATCGCGCTCGCTCGCGTTCTGGGGCGCCGCGCACCTCGTCGGCGCGGTCGGCTCAGCCGGGTTGGCTTTGCGTGGGCAGATCCCCGATCTCATCTCCATCGGCGTGGCGAACGCGATCGTCCTCGCCGCCTATGGCCTGATCTGGAGCGGCGTGCGATCGTTCGAAGGCCTGAATCCTCGTGTGGGCTGGGCCACGGCCGGTGCGCTCGTCTGGTGCGCGCTCTGCTTTGTCCCCGCCTTCTACGACTCGATCGTGCTGCGGATCCTGTACGCCTCCGCGGCGGCGACGCTCTACTGCGGCGCGGCGACCGTCGAGATCTGGCGCGGCCGTGACGAGCGCCTGGCCTCCCGGATCACGGCTGCCGCCGTTCTCGGACTGCACGGGCTGTTCTATCTCGTGCGGATCCCCTCGACCTTTCTGGCGCCGCCGCGGCCCGGTCTGAACCCGCTCGCATCGCCGTGGGTGGCCATCCTGTGCTTCGTAACCCTGCTCTTCTCGATCGCCTCCGCCTTCACCTTCATGGCTTTGGTGAAGGAGCGGGCCGAGCGGAAGCAGCGCATTGCCGCGTCCACGGACGCGCTCACGGGCGTGCGCAACCGCCGGGCCTTCGCGGAGGCCGCCCAGGCGGCAATGATCAAGCAAGGCGGGGCGCTCCTGCTGTTCGACCTCGACCGGTTCAAGGCCGTCAACGATGTCCACGGGCATGCGGTCGGCGACGCGGTGCTGGTGGGGTTCTGCGCCATGACTGCCTCCCTGCTGCCGCGGGGGGCGCTGCTGGGGCGCCTGGGCGGCGAGGAATTCGCCTGCTTCCTGCCGGAGGTCTCCCCCGCCGAGGCACTGGCCCGGGCCGAGGGGCTGCGCCACACCTTCGCGCAGCTCTTGGTGCCCGAACTGCCCGACCTGCGCGTGAGCGTCAGCATCGGGATTGCGCAGGCCCGCGATGGCGTCGGGTTCGAGACGTTGATGCTGCGGGCTGACGCCGCGCTCTACACTGCCAAGCACGGCGGCCGCGACCGGGTCGCCGTGGCCGATATGGCGGCCGCACGGGCGGCCTGAGGTCAGGCTCGCGGCACCCGGGCGCTCAGGCGAGGGCGCGCGCGGCCTCCGAGACCTTGCGCACCGAGGCATCCACAGAGGCCGCGGAAGCGGCGATGTCCGCCATCGCGGCGCGCGCGGTCTCGACGCTCTGAGCGGCCGATTGCATGTTCTCGGTCAGATCGCGGGTTACCGCCGCCTGCTCGGTGACGGCGGAGGATACGCTGAGCGTGATCTCGCTGAGCTGCTCGATGGTGGTGCCGATCCCGTCGATCGCGGCCACCGCGCGGGCGGTTTCCGTCTGCACGGCCGTGATCTGGGTGCCGATCTCCCCGGTCGCCCGGGCCGTCTGCTCGGCCAGCGCCTTCACCTCGGCCGCCACGACCGCGAAGCCCTTGCCCGCGGCGCCTGCCCGGGCGGCCTCGATCGTCGCGTTGAGCGCGAGCAGGTTCGTCTGGTCGGCGATCGAGCGGATCAGGCTGACGGCAGCGCCGATCCGGTCGGCGGCGCCGGTCAGACCGACGACGATCGCACCCGCTTCCTCGGCGCGCGTGACCACCTTGTCGACCGAGGATTTCGCCAGCAGGGCATGGCGGCTCAGCTCCTCGATCGAGGAGGCGAACTCCTCCGAGCCCGCGGCGACGGCCTGGACGTTGTGCGCGGTCTGGTTCGAGGCCTCCGAGGTCTCGTCGGCCTGCTGGACCACACGGCTCATCGAGTCGCGGATTGCCGCGATGTCCGCATCGATGGTGCGCTGACCCGCGGCCCGGCGCTCCCGGTCCTCGACCTGCCGGGTGACGTCGGTGGCGAACTTGACGACGGCGCAGGGCGCGCCCGCCGCATCCAGGATCGGATTGTAGGCGCCGAAGATCCAGACGGTGCGGCCATCCTTGCCCACACGGCGGAACTCGCCGGATTGATGGCGACCGGCGGCAAGGTTCGCCCAGAATGTCGTGTACGCCGTGCCGGCCGCCTCGGCCGACGGCATGAACATCCTGTGATGGCGCCCGCGGACCTCCTCAAGGGTGTAGCCCATCGTCGACAGGAAGTTCGCATTCGCATCCGTGATGGTGCCGTCCAGCGTGAAGCAGATCACGGCCTGCGAGCGGTCGAGCGCCGCGATCTGTCCGGCGAACAGCGCGTTGCGCGCGCGCTCCTCGGTGACGTCGGTGGCGAACTTCACGACTTTAACGACTTTGCCCCGGCGGTCCAGGATCGGGTTGTACGAGCCCCTGATCCAGATGACCTGTCCGGACTTGGTCACCCGGGCGAATTCCCGCGCCTCGTGGTGCCCGGCGCCCAGTCGCGCCCAGAACGTCGCATAGTCCGGTTTGGCGCGCTCGGCTTCCGAGACGAAGAGGCTGTGGTGACGCCCGCGCACCTCCTCCAGCGTGTAGCCGACGAGGTGGAGGAAGGCGGGGTTGGCGTCCGTGATCGTGCCGTCCAGATCGAATTCGACCCGGCTCATGGTCCGGTCGATGGCCGAGACCAGCGCGTCAGCGCGCATACCGAACATCGCCATTCGTCGTCCCGGCCCACTCTGTCAATTCGATTGACGTCCTGTAAAATCGGAACGTTTAAAAAGTCACAATTTACATAACCGGCGAGGCCAAAGCCGATGTCCTGTTTACACGCGAACGAAGCATGCGCGGCTCAGAAACTGATTTCACGGCGCTCGCTCTTTTTAACAGCAACCTGAGGTGGCATGTGCGCCGGCTCGCCGCGGACCGAGCTTCCTGGCTCGCTCGCCCACCGATGGTGTCTTGCCGTTCGTTTCCGCGAGGATCGGTGTCGCTGCCCGGGTGCCGCTTCGGTTAGGAGGGGCGGGCGGACAGAGCCGCACGGTCGGGTGGCGGCCGTGATCGACTCATCACCTGTCCCGATTGGAGATCGGACATGAACGCCCCGAGCCGGATCGACCGCCTGGAAATGCGTCTCACCGAGCAGGAAGCGACGATTGACGATCTGAACCGGACGGTGACCAAGCAATGGCAGGTCATCGACCGGCTCACGCGGAAGATCGAAGCCCTGCGGGAGCAGGTGGAGGAGGCGACGGCACGAACCGGCCAGCGCGGACCCGAGCCGCCGCCGCCTCATTACTGATACTTTCGGCCGGCGGCCCCGTGAGACCCGCCGGCCGCGCGATCAGAAATTGGCCTGCGTGACGAACTTGGTCACCAGATACGCGTCCAGTGCCTCAGCGCCGCCCTCGCTGCCATAGCCTGAGTCCTTGACGCCGCCGAACGGCGTCTCCGGCAGGGCAAGACCGTGATGGTTGATCGAGATCATGCCGCTCTCGACCGTGTTCGACACCCGGGCGGCCCGCTCCGCCGAGCGAGTGTAGGCGTAGGCTGCGAGCCCGTAGGGCAGGCGGTTGGCCTCGGTGAGCGCCTCGTCGTCGTCGGAGAACCGATTGATCATCGCCAGGGGGCCGAAGGGCTCCTCGTTCATGATCCGGGCGGTCAGCGGCACCTCGGTGAAGACGGTCGGCTCGAAGAAGTTGCCCTGGTTGCCGATCCGCTTGCCACCGGTGCGCAGGCTCGCGCCGCTCGCCTCGGCATCCGCCGTCAGGGCCGCAATGGCGTCGAGACGCCTCCCGTGGACCAGCGGGCCCATCTTGGTTTCGGGATCGAGGCCGTCACCGACCTTCAGGGTCTTGGCGAAGTCGGTAAACCCTTCGACGAAGCGGTCGAACACCGAATCATGCACGAGGAAGCGGGTCGGCGACACGCAGACCTGGCCGGCATTGCGGAACTTGGAGGGCGCGAGGACGGCGATGGCCTTCTCTACGTCCGCGTCACCGAATACGATCGCCGGGGCGTGGCCGCCGAGCTCCATCGTGGCGCGCTTCATGTGTTCGCCCGCGAGCGCCGCGAGCTTCTTGCCGATCACGGTGGATCCGGTGAAGGAGATCTTCCGAATTACCGGGTGCGGGATCAGGTAGGCGGAGATCGTCTCCGGGTCGCCGTAGACCAGTGACAGCGCGTCGCCCGGGATGCCGGCATCCAGGAAGGCGCGGACCAGCGCGGCGCAGCTCGCCGGGGTGTCCTCGGGGCCTTTCAGGATCACCGTGCAGCCGGTGCAGAGCGCCGCAGAGATCTTCCGGACGGCCTGGTTGATCGGGAAGTTCCAGGGCGTGAAGCAGGCCACCGGACCGACCGCCTCGCGCACGACCGCCTGCAGCACGCCGTCGGCCCGGCCCGGAATCACGCGGCCGTAGGCGCGCTTACCCTCCTCGGCGAACCAGTCGATGATGTCGGCCGCCGCCAGGGTCTCGACCCGCGACTCGGCCAGCGGTTTGCCCTGCTCGAGGGTCATGACGCGGGCGATCTCGTCGACCCGGGCGCGCAGGAGGTCGGCGGCCTTTCGCATCACCTTGGCGCGCTCGAACGGCGCCACCTTGCGCCAATGCGGAAAGGCCCGTGAGGCCGCCGCCAGAGCCTCGTCGAGGTCGCCCTGGGTGGCAACGGCGCATCGGCCGATCGTCTCGCCGGTCGCCGGATTCAGGACCCCCAGGGTCTGCCGGTCAGCGCCCGCCCGCCAGCGTCCCGCGATGTGAAGCTCGGTATCCGGATACATCGGTCAGTTCCCGCCAGGCCGCATGCTCGGCCGTCGGCGGATTTTGGTCATAGGGCGCCCACGGGCAATGCCCTTTCCGGCATGGCTGGGCCGGATTGTATTCAGGCGGCGGCCCTGGCGCGCTCGGGGACTTCGACGACGGTCGGCCCTCCTCGGCGGGCGCGGAGGGTGCCGCCCTTGGGCACGACCTGCCAGCCGTCGCGGCACCCGTCGATCGGCTCCGAAACCACGACGATGCCGCCGGGGCCATCGCGGAAATACAGGCTCGGCGGACGACCGTCGCAGGCCCAGCGATAAGCGGTGAGCGTTTCGCCGTCGGTCAGCAGCGCGGTGAAGCGCAGCGGTTCGCAGACATTGGCGGCCGCCATCAACTCACGGACCGTCCGCAGCGTGCGCGCCATCGCGCCGACGGGATCCTCCTCGAGACCATTGGCCAGGGCCAGCAGGAACAGCGCCTCGGAATCGGTGCTGCCGCGCCGATGATCGTAGAATGCGTCCGGGATCAGGGCCTCGAGCCGGCGCTTGATCCGATGGTAGCCGCCGATCTGCCCGTTGTGCATGAACAGGTGCCGGCCGAAGACGAACGGGTGGCAGTTGGCCCGGGCGGTGGCGGTGCCGGTCGAGGCGCGGACATGCGCGAAGAACGTCCGCGCCCGCACCTGTCCGCACAGGTTCACAAGGTTCTCGTCCGACCAAGCGGGAGAGATGTCCCGATAGACCCCCGGTTCCGGCCGCTCCGCGTACCAACCGATACCGAACCCATCTCCGTTGGTCTCGGTTTTACCCTCGTCGGCGTGCAGCGACTGATGCACCAGCGAGTGGGTCGGCGCGCAGACGAGGTCGGAGAGGAAGACCGGCTCACCGCTGTAGGCGAGGAAACGGCACATGACGGACGTTGATCCTTCAGCTCTGGTTCGCGTTGGATCCGATGGGAACGCCCCGCCGGGTTGGGTCCGCGTTGTCGCAGCAGGTTAACAGTCAGTCCGCTTCGGTGAACAGTTTCTTAACCGACTCCCCACTGCGCCAATTTCGGGCGTTTCGCACGAAACTGGCGCGGCTTGACTGCAACGCAGGCATACGTCCGCCGATTCGCTCGGACTCTTGTGAGCCGGCTCCTGACAGGCCAGCATGGCCGAATCGGGGAATCAGAAGTCCGCTTAGTGGACCGTGACCCGTCGAGGGGCAACGCACCGTCATCAGGAGATTTTCATGGATCGCGCAACGCCCGATAGTTCCAGCCCCGTGGCGCTCGTCGTCGAGGACGATGCGGCGGTGCGCGATCTCGCCACCGCGGTTCTGGAAGAGACGGATCTGGGCGTGATCGCCTGCGAGAGCGCGGAGGCGGCCCTTTCGGTGCTCGAACGCTCCGATGTCACGGTGGCGCTGCTCTTCGCCGACGTGCGCCTGCCAGGAGCCATGGACGGCATCTCCCTCGCCCAGGCGGTCGGCCGCCGCTGGCCGGACGTGCGCGTGGTCGTCACCTCCGGAGCGAGCCGGGATGCGCGCCTGCCCGATCAGGCGGTCTACATGCAGAAGCCGTGGCGGGCGCTCGACGTGCTGGTCCAGGCTGAACGGGCCACGATCGCCGCGAAGGCGGCGTGAGCTAGAGCCGCCGTTCCGAACCGTCATCGCGAGCACAGCGACGCAACTTAGGGCGGCGCGACATTCCTGAATGTCGTGCCGCTGGATTGCTTCGCTCCGTACGCAAAGACGGCAGGGTACCTGCGCGGCTTGATCGGCTTCGGAGTCCGTCTGAAACCGCGCAAAGAAAAAAGCCCGGCTGCTCGCGCAGGCCGGGCTTTCTCGAAACCGTTGTACGGTCGCTCAGGCGACGGAAGCCGGGCTGACCGGGGTCTGACCCGAGGCGTTGCCGCCCTGGCCCTGCGCGGCCGAGGGGGACGGGAAGCCGGGACGGCGGCCGCCGGCGGGGAAGCGCGGCTTCGGCTTCGGCGCGGCGATCAGGCCCTCGCGGATCGCGGTCTTGCGGGCCTGCTTGCGGGCGCGGCGGACAGCCTCGGCCTTCTCGCGCGCCTTGCGCACGGACGGCTTCTCATAAGCCTTGCGCTGCTTCATCTCGCGGAAGATGCCCTCACGCTGCATCTTCTTCTTGAGGACGCGGAGCGCTTGATCGACGTTGTTGTCGCGAACGAGTACCTGCAACGGACTTGATCCTCTGGACCTGGATTTTCGGGCTCACGCGGCCCGCCGCCGATCTGGAAACCGACAACGTCCCTCGCCCGGGAAGAACCCGGGAGGGACGGGAACGTCGGTTTCCGAATCGGCGTGGAGCCCACGCCTTGACGGGGCTATTACACCAAGCGCGCACCAGTTCCAACCTGTCCGGGCGATCGATCTGTGCCGGAGCCGTGCTAGGTTGCGCGGATGAGACAGGACGACTCGCAGCAATTCGCCAGCGACAACTATTCCGGCATCTGTCCGGAAGCCTGGGCGGCCATGGAGGTGGCCAATCGCGGTCACGCGCCGGCCTACGGCGAGGATGCCTGGACGAAGCGCGCCGCGGATGCCTTCCGCGCACTGTTTGAGACGCCGTGCGAAGTGTTCTTCGCCTTCAATGGCACCGCCGCCAACGCCCTGGCGCTGGCCGCGCTGTGCCAGTCCTACCACAGCGTGATCTGCGCCGACTCGGCCCATGTCGAGACCGACGAGTGCGGTGCGCCGGAATTCTTCTCCAACGGTTCGAAGCTCCTGACCGTCCGGACGGAGGGCGGCAAGCTCACGCCGGATCTGATCCGGGGCCTCGCCCAGAACCGCAGCGACATCCACTTCCCGCGGCCGCGGGTGGTGACGATCACCCAGCCGACCGAGACGGGGCAGGTCTACAGCCTCGCCGAGCTGCGGGCGCTGTCGGCGACCTGCCGCGAGCTGGGCCTCGCCCTGCACATGGACGGGTCGCGCTTCGCCAATGCCTGCGCGAGCCTGAACTGCAGCCCGGCCGACATGACGTGGCGGTCGGGCATCGATGTCCTGTGCTTCGGCGGGACCAAGAACGGCATGCATGCCGGCGAGGCGGTGGTGTTCTTCGACGCCAAGCTCGCCGAGGATTTCGGCTACCGTTGCAAGCAGGCCGGACAGCTGGCGTCGAAGATGCGCTTCCTCGCCGCACCCTGGGTCGGCATGCTGGAAAGCGGCGCGTGGCTGAAGAACGCTACCCACGGCAATGCCTGCGCCCGTCGCTTCGCCGAAGCCGTCGCTGGGCTGCCGGGGGTGCGCGCGCTGTTTCCCGTCGAGGCGAACGCGGTGTTTCTGACGATGCCCGTGGCCACCATGGATGGCCTGCGCGCTCGGGGCTGGCGGTTCTACACCTTCATCGGCGGCGGGGCGCGCTTCATGTTCGCCTGGGATGCCCAGACGGAGCGGGTCGACGAGCTGGTCGGTGACCTGCGCACGCTGGCGGCCGCCGCGGCCTGACCGGGCGGACGATCTGGACGCGTGCGGTCCGAACCTTCGGCACGCGCCCTATCGCTCCGCCTCGCCGGTTCCATTCTCCACCTCATCCCGAGGTGCCGAAGCGTAGCGGAGGCCTCGAAGGAGACCTCCAGAAGGCGCTGTGATGCTGGAAGCCTCCTTCGAGATCCGCTGAGGCGGGCAACTCAGGATGAGAGGGATTGCTGGGAACGGCAGGTATCGCGCCGCCTACACCGCGTCGCGTCCTGACCGCGCGCCGCCGCTACAGCAGCGCGAGATCCGCCGGATCCGCGCTGGGGAAGATCCGCCGCAGGCTCGCCTGTTCGAGTCCGTAGAGCCGCCGGAACAGGCCGCCGAGCAGGCCGCGATAATCGGTGAGCACCGGATAGTCCCGGTTCTGGAACAGGTGCGCCTCGTCGGCCCGCACCTGCGGCCCCGCGATCCGGCCGCCGCGCACCCCGCCGCCGAGGATCCAGTAGACGCTCCCGTGGCCGTGGTCGGTGCCGCGGCTGCCGTTCTCCCGGAAGGTGCGCCCGAACTCCGACAGCACGACCACCACCGTGTCGGACCAGCCCGGCCCGATCTCCTCGACGAAGCCCGCAAGGCCGCGCCCCAACTCGCCGAGCCGGTCGGCGAGGTAGCCGCTGCCCGCGCCCTGGTTCACGTGCGTGTCCCAGCCGCCGACATCCACGAAGCCGAGGTTGAAGGTCTCGCGCATCAGGCGGCCGATCCGCCGGGCGGACAGCTCGAAGCCCTTGGGCGAGACCGCCCCGCGGTCGGCCTGCCCGGCATGGTCGGAGATCGTGTGGTAGACCGCGTCGCGCACGCGGAACCCCTCGGTCACGGCGGCGGCCAGCTTGGTGTCGCTGTACATCGCCGCGATGAGGCGCGCCTGCCGGTCGTCGATGCCGGGCTTGCCGACGCCGGTGATGGCGATGTTGGGCACCGTCTCGCCGCCCCGGAAGATCAGCGGCATCTGGTCCGTGAAGGCGATCGGCCGGACCCGGGTCAGCTCGGCGGCGAGCCGGGCCATGAAACCGGAATTGTAGTCGCGGGCGGCTCCGACCGTCTGGCCCATCTCGATCGTGTCCTGCGTCTCGAAATGGCTCCGGGTCAGATCGTCGGTCCCGGCGAACGGCACGAAGGCGGCCTGGCCCTTGGCGTAGAGCGGCAGGAGCGTCTCGCGCAGAGCCGGGTGCAGGCTCCAGTCGCCGTCGAGCACCAAAGCGGCCTTCGGGTCGGCGGCGTCCGGCCTGGGGATCGCGAGGGTCGGCCGCGACCGGTAGTAGAAGTCACTGCCGGTCGGAATCACCACGTTGGCGGCGTCGTAGGCGCCGCGCAGGAACACCACGAGGAGGCGCGCGTCGGCCTTCGGGGCGGCCCAGACGCGGCCGGCCACCGTGGACAGGCCGAGCGCCGCCGAGGCGCGGATCAGGTCGCGACGGTTCATCGCATGAACTCCGGCGAGGCGAGGTAGAGGGTGTTCCAGTCCTGCGGCGAGACCGCCTGGGCGAGGGCCGCCCGCGTCGCCGTCGACAGGGTGCCGGACAAAGCCGCGAAGTAGAGCCCGTTCGCGAGCACCGGGAAGGCCGGCTCCTCGGCCTGATCGGGCAGCGACGGCTTGAACAGGCCGGCCGAGCCGGACCCGATCTGCCGGGCGATCTCGAACCGCGTCGCGAGCTGCCCGGGCCCGCTCCAGGACGCGGCGTCGAGGGGGTAGCCGTCCGGCGTCGAGCGGTTGAACAGGCCTTCGCCGAGCCGGTTCAGCCAGCCGAGCACCGGGCCGGCGTTGCGGATCACGCGCGCGTCGTAGGCCATGCGCAGGGCCGAGAAGACGTAGCGCACCGGGTCCTTGAAGGCGCCGCGCTCGGCCGTGAAAACCGGCTCGCGCACCAGCGCCGCCATCACCGCGGCGATGTCGCCGTCGGTGCGGCCGAAGACAGCGGCGAGCCGCGCCACCAGGGCGTCGTCGGGCGGCCGGCCGAGAAAGTAGGTGGCGAGCGCCCGGGAGACGCTGGTGGTGGTGGCGGGGTGGCGGGCGATCAGGTCGACCGCCTCCTCGACCTCGGGCCAGCCGCGGCCCCGGATGCGCGCGCCGAGGAAGACCTTGTCGCCGTAATCGTGCCGATTCGGGTTGAATTCGAACAGGCCGTCCCGGCGGTAATCCGCGGCGTGCTCGGGGCGGAGCTTCGGGGTCTCGGGCTTCATGGCGATGCCGACCCCGCTCAAGATCCGCGCCAGTGCCTCGACGTCGCCCTGCGTGTAGCCGGAGCCGACGCCCATCGTGTGCAGCTCCATGATCTCCCGCGCGTAGTTCTCGTTCGGGCGACCGGCCGCATTGGCGTCGTTGTCGAGGTAGCGCAGCATCGCCGGGTGGCGCAGGCTCGCCATAAGCAGGTCGCGGAAGCGACCGAGCACGTGCGGGCGGATCGCCGTGTCGAGGTAGTCGCCCACGGCGGCGCGCAGGGTCGACTTCCCCTGATGGACGTTGAGCCGGTTGAACCAGAACCACGTCAGCCGCTCGCGCAGCTGGTCGGGGCTGTAGAGCGCCCGCAGCACCCACGCGGAGGCGGCGTTCCGCGCGGCCGTGTTGAGCGCGCCTCGGAAGGCCTGCTGCGCAGCCTTTCGGGCCTCCGGATCTGCAATCTCCTTGGCGGCCTTGGCCTGTGCGTCCAGCGCCTGGGCCCGCTCGAACAGGCTACCCGGTGGTGTCAGCGCGTCGACCTGCGCCTGAGCGGCGGGCGGCAGGCGCGATTCGGCCGGCGGATGGAGCTGGGCATGCAGCCAGCGCGCCCGCCCTTCCGCGGTGAGCTGCGCGAAGGTCGAGGGCGTGGCGCCCCAGGTCAGGGCATCGAGGAAAGCGGCATCGGCCGCCGCGGCCCGCTGCGGCGCCGCGTCCGCGCGGGGACCGGGGCCCGCCGCGGCGAGCAGCAGGACGGTGACCAGACAGCAGCGTGTTGCGGCGCGCGACATCGGGGCCTCGCGAAGCGTGGATCGGCCGGGGAAGCGTGATGCCGCTCCCATGTACTGTGCCTGAAAGGCAGCTCCATTCTGCCCGCGTCTTTGCCAATATCGGGGCTTGCCGCTACACGATCCCGAGACCGCGCGAGTGCCGCGCCGCGCACCACCATATTCCGCCGATCAGAGCGTTCGCTCCATGCTGATGCAGACCAAGACCGAGGCGAGGCCGGCCGATCCGGTGTCGCGGCGGCGCACCTTCGCGATCATCTCCCACCCGGATGCGGGCAAGACCACGCTCACCGAAAAGCTGCTACTGTTCGGGGGCGCGATCCAGCTCGCCGGCGAGGTCAAGGCCAAGCGCAACCGCGTCTCGACCCGCTCCGACTGGATGGGGATCGAGAAGGAGCGCGGCATCTCGGTCGTCACCTCGGTGATGACCTTCGAGTACGGCGACTGCGTCTTCAACCTGCTCGACACGCCCGGCCACGAGGACTTCTCGGAGGACACCTACCGGACGCTGACGGCGGTCGATTCGGCCGTGATGGTGATCGACGCCGCCAAGGGCATCGAGGCGCGCACGCGCAAGCTGTTTGAGGTCTGCCGCCTGCGCGACATCCCGATCGTCACCTTCATTAACAAGCTCGACCGCGAGGCCCGCGACCCGTTCGAGCTCTTGGACGAGATCGAGAAGACGCTGGCCCTCGACGTCGCCCCGGTCACCTGGCCGATCGGCACCGGCCGCAACTTCTCCGGGACCTACGAGCTCGGTGGCAATCGCGTCCGCCGCCTCGACGCGGCCGAGGATGCCGGGATGGTCGCAGTGTCCGGCCCGGACGATCCGCTGTTCGACGAACTGCTCACCGAGAATGGCGCCGCCAAAGCCTGGCGCGAGGAGGTGGAGCTCGCCGAGGGCGGGCTGAAGCCGTTCGACCTCGACGCGTTCCGCGAGGGCCACCTGACGCCGGTCTTCTTCGGCTCGGCCTTGCGGAATTTCGGCGTGCGCGACCTCATCGACGGCTTGGCCAAGGTGGCGCCGCCGCCGCGGGGCCAGGATGCCGACAAGCGCCTCGTCGAACCGACCGAGCCGCGGATGACCGGCTTCGTGTTCAAGATCCAGGCGAACATGGACCCGAACCACCGGGACCGGATCGCGTTCATGCGGGTCTGCTCGGGCAAGCTCAACCGGGGCATGAAGGCCCGGCTGGTGCGCACGGGCAAGCCGATCTCGCTCTCGGCGCCGCAATTCTTCTTCGCCCAGGACCGGGCCATCGCCGACGAGGCCTATGCCGGCGACGTGGTCGGCATCCCGAACCACGGGACGCTGCGGATTGGCGACACGCTCACCGAGGGTGAGGACATCGTGTTCCGCGGCGTGCCGAGCTTCGCGCCGGAGATCCTGCGCCGGATCAAGCTCACTGACGCCATGAAGGCCAAGAAGCTGCGCGAGGCGCTCCAGCAGATGGGCGAGGAGGGCGTCGTCCAGGTCTTCGTGCCGCAGGACGGCAGCCAGGCGATCGTCGGCGTGGTCGGTGCGCTTCAGCTCGACGTGCTGAAGGAGCGGCTCCAGGCCGAGTACGGCCTGCCGGTGGATTACGAGACCTCGCGCTTCTCGGTCTGCCGCTGGGTGTCGTCCGATTCGGAAGCCGAACTCGACAAGTTCATCGACACGCACGGCTCGGCCATGGCCAAGGACCTCGACGGAGCCCCGGTCTTCATGGCGACGACCGCGTTCTCGCTCCGGTACGAGGAGGAGCGCTACCCGGCCGTGCGCTTCACCGACATCAAGGACTACCAGAAGCGGGCAGCCTGAGCTGTCCGAGATGCCGCTTGGGTGACGCCCACGCGTCTATGCGAGCGCAGCGAAGCAATCCGAGGGATCGCTTCCGTGCGGAATAGTCCCGGAGCCCTGGGTCGCTTCGCTGTGCTCGCGATGACGGCGTTGCCTCAGAACTTCCCGAGCATGGGAAACTCCACGCTCAGGCTCGACTCCGCGGCGATCGGCGCCTCGCGCTTGCGCGGCTTGCGATTGAGCACCTGCTTCAGCTTCGTCTTCAGCACCGCCATGTCGAACGGCTTGAGGATGAAGGCATCCGCGCCCGCCTGGTGCGCCAGGTTGATGTCCTCGAAGTCGAAGGATGATTCGGTCAGCATGAACGGCGTGTTCATCAGCGCGTCGTCGGCGCGGATCTCGCGGAGCAGGCTGAGCCCGTCCATCGGCTCCATGTCGAGGTCGGAGATCACGAGCGCGTAGCGGCGCTGCCTGAGCCGCTCCAGGGCCTCCGGCGCGCTGGTGACGCCCTCGACATCGGGGAATCCGATGCGGGTCATCAGCATCACGATGAGGCGGAGAAGCTTCTCCTGGTCGTCGACGATGAGGATCGGGTGCGTCTCGCTGTCGGACATCGCTCGCCTCAGACGAAGAGATGATCGATGCCCTGGCGGGACATCGTGTCGGATTGGAGCGCCAGGCACAGGCCGTGGATCGCCGAGGCCTTCGGCGTCCCGCGCTGAAGCATGGGCAGCAGGTTGGCCTTGGCGAACAGGGTTTCGTTGTTGGCGGTCCGCTGGGCGCTCTTGAACGAATGGACGAATTCACGCTTGGCGATCTCGCGCCATTCGCTGATCTGAACATCCCGATGGCGGCTGTCGGCACTGACCCGGTCGAAGGTTTCGTGCACCGAGGAGCGTTCGCCCTCGATCACTTGGCAGGCGAAACTGCCCTCGATGACCAGGAAGCTCGTGATCACGGCGAACTCATTCTTCTTCTGAGCCGTGCGGCCGATCTCGCCGATCTGCTCGGACCGCTTCGCGGGGTCCGACGACAGGTTCAGGCGCGAGAAGTATATGATGTGGACGAGGCTCGTCCGTTTCGCCCGCATGACCCTGAGATCCGAAATCC
The DNA here is from genome assembly GCF_041806315.1 of Methylobacterium sp. OAE515. NCBI lineage: Bacteria > Pseudomonadati > Pseudomonadota > Alphaproteobacteria > Hyphomicrobiales > Methylobacteriaceae > Methylobacterium > Methylobacterium sp. OAE515. The sequence goes on along the minus strand of NZ_JBGMUV010000001.1, from coordinate 5,968,052 downwards.
GTAACCATTCAGCACTTCCGGGCAGGTCGCTTTGCGCCCGATCCTGAGCCCGGGCGCATCCTCGCGCGCGCCGGATAACACCCCGTAAACGACCGGGCGGCGCTTGCCGGAACCGGGACGGGCCCTGCCGGGCAAGATCTGCCGAGTCCAGGTCTCCAACCGGTCAAGCCTGCCGGGCGCTGGTGGCGGGCGTCCTGATTCGTCAGTGGCTTAGCCCTGGCATGGCGGTTGCGGCTGCCCTGGCCTGCGGGCCGTCAGGGCGCGCAACGGGATTGCCTGCCATGGATCTATTCAGCGCCCTTCAGACCTCAGTCTCCGGATTGCAGGCGCAGTCCTATGCCATCAGCAACATCTCCGGGAACATCGCGAACTCTCAGACGACCGGCTACAAGCGCGTCGACACCAGCTTCATCGACATGATGGCGGAGACGACGCAGAAGCGGGAGGTCGCCGGCTCGGTTCTGGCGCAATCGCAGCTGACCAACACCATCGCCGGCAACGTCGTCGCGTCGAGCGTGCCGACCAACATGTCGATCAGCGGGAGCGGCTTCTTCACGGTGGTGCAGAAGACCGGAGACGCCAACGGGGCCGCGACCTTCAGCGGGACCAATGCCTATACGCGTCGCGGCGACTTCGCTCCGACCGCCGACGGTCACTTGATGAACGGTGCGGGCGGGTACCTCACCGGCAACAATCTGGACCCCGTGACCGGTCAGGTCACCAGCGCGGGTCCGATCGTCATCGGGAACCCCGTGCTGCCGGCCAAAGAGACGACACTCATCACCTACTCGGCCAACCTGCCGGCGACGCCGACGGTGAGCCCCTCGGCCGATCCGGCGGGCAGCATCGCCGGCCCATCGCTAACGGCTTATACATCGTCGGGTGCGCCCGTGACGATCAACACGCGCTGGGTTCAGACGACCGCCGGCAGCAACGGGTCTTCCTCGACCTGGAGCTTGATGTACAACAGCAACGCCGCAGGTACACCCAATTGGACCGACTCGGGCACGCCGTTCACATTCGACGCGACGGGAAAATTGACCTCGCCGAGCCCGAGCGCGACCACGCCCAGCACGACCACCGTTGATCTGAGCGGTAAATCGATCGCCGGTTATACCTTCAGTAACCTCAAACTGGATGTGACCGGCGGGCTGACGCAATATGCCGACGCCACCGGCGCGGCAACGACCAGCACGCTGAGCCAGAACGGCAATACCTCCGCCACATTGACGAGTGTTGCGGTTGGCACCGACGGCAAAATCAACGGCACGTTCTCGAACGGGTCGGTGGTCGCGCTCGCCACCGCCGGGGTCGTGCAATTCGCCGATCCGGACGGTTTGAAGGCCGATTCGAACGGCAACTATCTTCAGACGGCCGATTCCGGTCCGCCGATCGCGGGCCTCAATGGCAGCACCATCACGGGAGCGAGCCTCGAGCAGTCCAACACGGATATTGCGACCGAATTCTCTAAGATGATCGTAACCCAGCAGGCCTACTCTGCGAACACGCGCGTCATGTCGACCGCCCAGACCATGATGTCGGACCTGCTCAACGTGATTCGATAATCTGTCTTCCGGAGGTCGCTGAGGAGGCTGTGAAGTGTCGCTGAACGCACTGTCCAACGCGACCGCCGGGCTCGCCGCAACTCAGGCGGCGATCAACGTCGTCTCGCAGAATGTCGCCAATGCGGGGACGGCCGGCTACGTCAAGCGGACGCTCACGTCCGTCGCCACCGGCACCAACAACCTGGGCGTCGCCTCCGGGGCGGTCACACGCAGCTTCGATGCGGCGGCCCTGAAGCAGCTTCGGCTGGAAACCTCGGGCGCCGCCTACACGAGCACCAAATCCGGGATCATCTCCCAGCTCGATGCTCTGTACGGGACGCCCGGCAGCTCCACGGCGCTCGACGGCACGCTGAACACGTTCACCGAGTCGCTCCAGGAACTCGCCGCCAATCCGACCTCGGCGGCTGCCCGAACGACGGTGCTGAGCAACGCCTCGGCGCTCGCCAGCCAGATCAACGGAGCCGCGAATTCGGTGCAGAATCTGCGCACCGGGATCGAGGCGCAGCTCGGTGCCGATACGCAATCGGCCAGCTCGCTCCTGTCCAGCATCGCGGACCTGAACAAGAAGATCCAGAATACCACGGACAGCACGTCCCTGGCCGACCTCCAGGACCAGCGCGATCAGGCGATCAACAACCTGTCGAGCTACATGGATGTCAAAACGACCGCGCAAAGCGATGGGACCGTGACGGTCCTGACCCAGTCGGGGGCGACGCTGGTGGATCGCGGCAACGCCGCATCGCTGAGCTTCGATGGCCGCGGGACGCTGAGCGCGAACTCGTCCTATTCGGCCACGCCGCGCACGGTCGGCACGATCACCGCCACGCTGCCCGGCGGTGGCAAGATCGACCTCGGCGAGCCCGGCGTGCTGCGCTCGGGCAGTTTGGCGGCCCAGATCGAGCTGCGCGATCAGACGCTGCCGCAGGCGCAGCGCCAGCTCGACGATCTCGCCGCGGGGCTGGCGAGCTCGCTGACCAACACCGGCACGACCGGCACACTCGGCAGCAGCGGTGACACGCAAATCACCGTCTCGGCGATGCAGCCCGGCAACACGATCACATTTCCTGTCACTGACAGTACCGGTGCCGTTCGCAACGTGACCTTGGTGGCCTCGGCGAAGCCGGGCGGCACGATCGTTCCCGCTGGGCAGACGACAGACGCGAACGGCCTGACTCTGACGTTCGATGCCAGCGGCGACCCGACCACCTACGCGGCGAAGATACAGGCAGCCTTCACGGCGTTTAACGCCACAGGGGCCGCCTACAAGCTTCCGACTCTCGGTGTGACACCTGGGTCCTCGACCGCGACGAGCGCGACCCTGACGCTGACGGCGGGTGGGAAGGTCGCCGCCGCGGCGACAGCCAACATCACGGTTGCTTCCGCCACAGACCTGTACGCCGGAAATCCGTCACTCGCCCTGTTCGTCGACGGGACGAACAACTCGCTCTACACGGGATCCTTCGATAACGGCTCGCAGCTCACGGGCTTCGCGCAGCGCATCGCCGTCAACACGAAGCTGAGCGGCGACACGGCGGCGCTGACTGCGCCTTCCACGGCGACGGGCAGTGGGAATGCGGGCGCGTCCGGCACGCGCGCGCAGAAGCTGTTCGACCTGCTGACCTCAACGCCACAGACCTTCTCGTCGTCGAGCGGGATCGGCGGCGTCTCCGCACCCTACAGTGCCACCGTCGTCGGGTTCGCCCAGGACATCATCGCGTCGCAGGGCGCCGCGTCGGCGAATGCGACAGCGCTCGACGACACGCAGCAGACCGCGCTCTCCACAGCGCAAGGCCGGTTTGCGGCCGGAGCCGGGGTCAACATCGACCAGGAGATGTCGAACCTGATCGCGCTCCAAACCGCCTACGGTGCCAATGCCCGGGTGCTGACCGCGGCCCGCGACATGCTCAACCAACTGCTGCAGATCTGATCATGACGACGATCAAGCCCTTTGCGGCCGGTTCCTACCTCACGAACCGAACGGCTTCGCAGCTGACGACGCTGAAGAGCCAGCTCAGTGATCTGTCGACCCAGCTTTCGAGCGGGCTGACCGCGCAGACCTATGGCGGCCTGGGCTCCGGGCGGTCCACGGCCCTGAGCGCCCAGGCGACCCTCAGCGCACTCACCGGCTACGCCGCCGGCATCACCGCCGCGCAGACCCGGACGAACGTCGCGGTGACGAGCCTAACGCAAGTGGCGACGTTGGGCATCGATGCGCGTAACACGTTGAACAACGGTCTGCAGAGCACGCCGGTGAACGCGACTGCCGCGAAGGCCAACGCGTTGAATAACCTTCAGGCGGCCCTGGATACATTGAACCAGTCGGTGGCCGGCAACTACCTGTTCGGCGGCGAAAACAGCACGACGCAGCCGGTCCTTGACGCGGATACGATCCTGAACGGAAACGGTACCCAGATTGGCCTCACGAAATTTGTTTCGAACCAAGTCGCGGCCGACCTCGGTCCGAAAGGCAACGGGCGGCTGAGCCAAACCTATCCGGGGTTGGATTCCAGCAACGTACCGATCTCGACCAAGATCACACTCTCTGATGACCCGAGTTCCCGTGCGGATCCGGCCTCCGGTTACAAGATCACCGGCGCTTCCCCGGTGCCGACCCCAGGAGGCATCGCTGCATCCTCCGCGCTCAATCCGACCGGGACGTCGGCCACTGTTACGATCGATGTCAATCAGCAGCCCGCCGCAGGCGATAGCCTGACGCTGAGCCTGCAACTGCCCGACGGCACGCAGACCAAGTTGACGCTGACTGCCGCGGCCAGCGGCACCACGCCCGCGTTCTCGAACACGGGCTTCGCGATCGGCGCGAACCAAGCGGAGACGGCGAAGAACCTCAACGACGCCTTGACCAGCGCCCTGTCGGCATCCGCCGGCAGCACGCTGATGGCGAACTCGACCGCCCGCGCGGCGAGCACCTTCTTCTCCGCGCCGAACCCGACAACCACCGCCGCGAACACCGTCGTCTGGTACCAGGGCGAGAATGGGTCGTCGGACCCGCTGAGCACCCAATCGGTGCAGGTCAGCGCGGGGAGCAGCGTTCAGATCGGTGTCCGGGCCAACCAGCCGGCGATCAGCAACGTGCTCGCGGGCCTCGCGACCGTGGCTCTCGGCATGCCGAGTTCGTCGGATCCGAACGCGGCCGCGATCTACAGCGCGATCAGCGGCAAGGCGCAGCCCCTTCTCTCGTCGGCCGATACCAGCCCCGGCACGTCCTCGACCGGTGCGCTCCCGAGCGTGCAGGACACGGTGACACAGCTCAGCCTGGCATCGACGCGCTTGTCGAACGCGGCGACGACGAACAAGGCTTCCCAGAACACGCTTCAGAACACGCTCGACGGCATCGAGCAGGCGCCCACCGAGGAAGTCGTCGCCAAGCTGCTGGACGTGCAGAACCGACTTCAGGCGAGCTACCAGGTCACGGCTTCGCTCTCCAAGCTGTCGCTGGTCAATTACATCAGCTGAGGTCGGCCGCTCCCGGCTCGAGTCAGCGCCGGCTGTCCGAGACCGCTTGGGCGTCGCGAGACGACGCATATCCGCCTGTCGTGGACCAGGTCCGGATCGACCGCCCCGATCATAGTCTTGCCGTTTTCGCGTATTGAACCGAGGCGTGCGGACGCGCATCCGTGCCGTCGGTCCAACGAGGAGAGGTCCGCGTGTCGCTGTCCGAGCCCGTCGAACTCGTCCGCCGTCTCGGCTTTGCGCCGCGGATCGGCGCGATCGTCATGGCCGAGCAGGCCGTCGACACGTACCTCGCCGGCTACAGCCATCCCGATGACCGCACCATCGCGCTGGACATTCTCCTGCGCGATCTCGCGCGGCTGCGCGTCCAGGAGGCCGTCCTGGACCGGTTCATCGGCGAGGTCGAGACCTACATCGATCTGCTCCATCGGGATCTTGCCCGGCGGGCGGCCTGAGATGGCCAGGCTGGTTCTGCCGATAGCGGCCGCCGTGGCGCTGGTACTCGTGGGTCCTGCCCTGGCCGTCGATCTGCAGAAGGCGCCGGTCACGCTGGGACTGGTGCCGTGTCCGTCGAAAGGGCAGGGCTTCGTCCGCATGCCGGGCAGCGACAGCTGCGTCCGCATCTCCGGGCGCGTCACCGCCGGGATGGACATGCGCGCCGGGCACGGGGTCGCGGCAGCTCCGGTCGTCGCGGGCCGCCTCGCCATCGACAACCGGGCCGACACGGATCTCGGCGAGGTGCGGACCTACGTGCGGATCGGCAACGGTCACCGCTGAGGCGGTGCCTAGAGGCTCCGCGACAGGACCAGCGGGCCGCTGCGCACGCCGCGGCCGTACGGCGAGGGCGCCGGAGCCTGGCGGCCGTAGCCCACCGGCATCTGCGCGCGCCCGATCTCCTCGGCGAGCGACTTGATCAGGCCCTCCGAGACGGTTTTGGCGCTGGCCAGGACCGCCTGGTTCGCCTCCACAGCCGCGGTGAAGCGGCGATGCGCCGACCGCAGCATCTCGACCCCCTCGGGGTGGAAGCGCTTCAGTGCGACGGCGTTCGCCTTGGCGGCTTCCAGCCCCTGCATGTAGGCGGCGGCGAGCGCCGCCTTCGGTTCGGCCGCCACGGTGCTCTCCCGCAGACGCCCGGCCCGGACATGGGCCGCCTCGTCGGCCAGAACGGTCTCTAGCGCGGCCATGTTGCCGAGCACGCCCGCGACGAGCGCCTCGGCGGTCACGCGATCCGCGACGCGCAGCGGTTCAGCCCTTTGCATTGCTCGCTCCCTCGCTCGCCGCACCCTGCAGCTTCAGGATCTCACGGAAGATCGAATCGGCGATGCCGACGCCGCCGCTCTTCACGATCTGTCCCGCGTATTCCTTGGTCAACATCGAGCGGTAGACGCCACCGCCGGTGCCGTTCTCGCCGAGAGGACCGTCGGTCCCTTCCGACTGGGTAAGCCGGTCGAGGCTGCTCTCGAGGAACATCGATTCGAATTCGGTCGCGGTCTTCCAGGCCTTGGCCTTGTTGGCGGTCTTGATGATGCCGTCGACCGCGCTGCCGGCCGCCGCGGTCCCGACGCCGGCGGCGGCCTTGGCCGCGAGAGTGGCTAGCTGCAGCATGGTTCGACCCTCCCGTTCCGTCTGATCACATCAGTTCGATATCGGCCTGCAGGGCGCCCGCCGTCTTGATCGCCTGGAGGATCGAGATCAGGTCCCGCGGGCCGACGCCCAGCGCGTTGAGGCCGTCCACCAGCTCGCGCAGGCTGACGCCTTCCTTGACGAGGGCGAGCTTGTTGCCGTCGCCGGTATCGACCTTCAGGCCGGTGCGCGGCACCACGACGGTGCGGCCGTTGGACAGGGGCGCCGGCTGGCTGACCTGCGGCTGCTCGGTAATGGTGACCGTGAGATTGCCCTGCGCGATGGCGACCGTGGAGACGCGCACGTCGCGGCCCATCACGATGATGCCGGAGCGCTCGTCGACGATGACCCGGGCCGTCTGATCGGGCTCGACCTTGAGCTGCTCCACCTCGGTGATCAGCCGGATCATGTTGCCGGTGTAGCGGGGCGGGATCTGGATCGTGACGGTCGCCGGATCCGTGGGCTCGGCGGTATCGGCGCCCATGAAGTCGTTGATCGCGGCGGCGATCCGCTTCGAGGTGGTGAAGTCGGGATTGCGCAGGGACAGGCGCAGCGAGCGGGCATCGTTCAGCTTGAACGCGATTTCGCGCTCGATATTGGCGCCGTTGGAGATCCGGCCGTTGGTCGGCACGCCTCGGGTGATCTTGGCGGCGTCGCCCTCCGCCGAGAAACCGGCGATCGCCACCGAGCCCTGGGCCAGGGCGTAGACCTCGCCGTCGGCGCCGAGCAGCGGGGTCACCAGGAGCGTGCCGCCCTGGAGGGACTTCGCGTCGCCCAGCGACGAGACCGTCACGTCGATGCGCGAGCCCTGCGCGGCGAAAGGCGGGAGATTGGCCGTCACCATCACGGCGGCGAGGTTCTGCGTGCGCATCGTCGCCCCGCGCGTGTTGACGCCGAGGCGCTCCAGCATCGCCTGGAGCGACTGCTTGGTGAACGGGATGTTGTTCAGCGTGTCGCCGGTGCCGTTGAGGCCGACCACGATCCCGTAGCCGACGAGCTGGTTCTGGCGCACGCCCTCGATGGAGGCGAGATCCTTGACCCGCGACAGGGCGAGCGCCGGGCCGGCCAGCGCGACGAGGAGCAGCGCACCGGTCAGGGCGCCGAGCAGGGACCGAAGGAGACTGAACGCGGGACTCGGGCGCATGCCGGCTAATCGAGGGTGAACGGACCTGCCGCCATCCTGCCAGGGCCGTGCCAAGCGGGCCGTATCGGCAAGCCCTTGAGGGACCTTGCTTTAACCAGACGCGGCGCGCGTGGGTCGTCCTGCGGCACAGGCACGGAAGCTGCCGACCCGGCAGCTTCTGCCGGCCCGTTTACCAGCGCTTAACCCTGCGGGCCGACTTACTGGTCCTGCGCAGGGGCGCTTGGAGCAACGCGAACAGGATCATGCGCGTCGAGACTCGCCAGCCGATCCAGAGCGCGGGCGGCGTCGCGGCCCCCCGGCGGCCCGAGGGCGGAGGAGGCTTCAGCCTCGGCGCCGCGCCCGGTTCCGCCGCGAGCGCCAACGCCCCCGCGGCAGCGGCCACGCTGGCGGGGCTCGACGCGGTCCTGCTCCTCCAGGCCGAGAGCGAGACTCCGCAGGAGCGGCGCCGTCGCTCGGCCAAGCGCGGCCAGGACCTCCTCGACGGCCTCGACCGGCTGAAGGCCGCCATCCTCGGCGGCCGGGTTGCCACTCATGAACTCCGATCCATCGCGGGCCGGCTCAACGAGCGCGCGGGCCTCTCAGGCGATCCGCGCCTCGACGGGCTGATGGCCGAAATCGAACTCCGGGCAGCGGTGGAGCTTGCCAAGCTGGAAGTCGCCCGGGGCGCCTGACCGCTCGCCGCTCGCGCCTTTGCGAGCGCAGCGAAGCAATCCAGGGAAGCGCCACGCCGACCGGCCGCGCGCCGCCCTGGGTCGCTTCGCTCCGCTCGCGATGACGGACCGATTAGCCGCGCGCTACACCGCCCGGCGTTTCGGGCCGGTCGGCAGCATCTGCGGCTCACCCGGCCCCGTCTCCACGCCGAGATCCGGCACGGCGATGATCGGCGCGCCGCGCAGGTCCTTCCGCGTGATGATCGCGCCGCGCTCCTCCAGATAGGCGAGCATCCGCCGGGCGCGGCCGCCGGAGCTGGTGCCATAGGCCTCGGCCAGCATCGCGTCGGTCGGGCAAGGGGCACCCTCGATTGCCGCCCGGGCCACCACCAGGAACAGCCCGGCGAGATCGTCCGGCAGGCCCGCGGCGATCTCCTGCGCCCGCTCCCAGCCGGAATTGTCCGTCACCGCCCCTCCGGCCTCGGCCCGCGCTACCGCGAGCCGCCGCTTGAACTCGGGCAGCCCCATCGTGTCGCCGCGCAGGCGCCGGATGCGGCAGCGGACCGTAAAGTCCTGGTAGAGGGTGGCGGGCGTGCAGGCGGCCGCGTCGGCATCCGCCAGGACCGAGGCAAGCACCTCGGCCAGCGCCGCCTCGCGCGCCTCCGGATCCATCGGCTCCTCCTCCGGCTCCTCCACGGGCGCCGGCGGCCGGTAATTCGCGAGCTGCACCAGCACGTCCGGAGCCGGCGTCGGCCGCGGCTTCGGCCGGGGCACCAGCGGGACCGCGATCTCCGCCGGGCTTGCCGTGAGGATGAGCGCGCGGGCGTCCTCGGTCGGATCGGGGAGGGGAACCAGAACCGGCGAGGAGCTTCGGCTTACGGTCTGTGTCGGGCCGACCGCGATGGTGAGGGGTCGTCGCGACAGCGCCGGCCCGAGCGCCACGAAATGTCCGCGCGGCAGATCGCGGAACGTCTCGGCCTGACGGCGCTCGAGGCCCAGGAGGTCGGCGGCGCGGGCCATGTCGATGTCGAGAAAGGTCCGGCCCATCAGGAAGTTCGACGCCTCGGCCGCGACGTTCTTGGCGAGCTTGGCGAGCCGCTGGGTCGCGATGATCCCGGCCAGCCCGCGCTTGCGGCCGCGGCACATCAGGTTGGTCATGGCGCCGAGCGACAGGCGCCGCGCCTCGTCCGAGACCTCGCCGGCGGCCGCGGGCGCGAAGAGCTGCGCCTCGTCGACGGCCACCAACATCGGATACCAATGGTCGCGGTCGGCATCGAACAGGCCGCCCAGGAAAGCGGCGGCCGCCCGCATCTGCCCGTCGGCGTCCAGATTCTCCAGCGACAGCACCACCGAGACCCGATGGGTCCGCACCCGCGCGGCGATCCGCTGCAGGGCCACGTCGTCGCCGTCGGCCTCCACGACCACGTGCCCGTAGCGATCGGCGAGGCTCGCGAAATCGCCCTCCGGATCGATGATCGCCTGCTGCACGAGCCCGGCGCTCTGCTCCAGAAGGCGCCGCAGCAGGTGCGACTTGCCGGAGCCCGAATTGCCCTGGACCAGGAGCCGCGTGGCGAGCAGTTCGGTGAGGTCGAGGAGCGCGGGGCGCTCGCCGGTCAGGCCGAGATCGATGTCGGAACGCATGGCGCCTCATAGCATGCCGGCGACGGTTCCGGGTGGCCCGCCGGACAGCTGTCCACGCTTCCCGCCATACCTGCCACGCTCTGCCGGCCTGGACCCGGGCGCCCCCGCCCTGTAGGGCCACGCCCCTCCCTGCGAAAATCCGGACCCACGACACGATGGCGGCCTGCGGCCTCGATTTCGGCACGTCGAACACCACGCTCGGTCACACCGGTCCGGATGGACCGACCCTGCTGCCCCTTGAGGAGGCGCACCGGACGATACCGAGCGCGATCTTCTTCGAACTCGGCCGCGACCCGGTGATCGGCCGGGCCGCCACGGCGGCCTATGTCGAGGGCCGGTCGGGACGGCTGATGCGCGGGCTGAAATCGGTGCTCGGCACGCCGCTGATGGAAGAGGCGACGCCGGTCGGCCGGCAGCGCCTGCGCCTGCGCGACGTGATCGCCCGCTATCTCACGGCGGTGAAGGCCCGGGCCGAGGCGGCCTGCGGCGAGGTCCTCGACAGCGTGGTCCACGGACGGCCGGTCCATTTCGTCGACGGCGACCCGGAGGCCGACCGGCGCGCCGAGGACACGCTCCGCGAGATTGCCCGCGACGTCGGCTTCCGCGAGGTCTCGTTCCAGTACGAGCCGATCGCCGCGGCCCTCGATTACGAGCGGCAGGTTCGGTCCGAGGAGATCGCGCTGGTGGCCGATATCGGCGGCGGCACCTCGGACTTCTCGATCGTTCGCCTGTCGCCCGAGCGGCGGGGGCGCCCGGACAGGGCCGGCGACATCTTGGCCAATGACGGCGTGCGCATCGGCGGCACCGACTTCGACCGGCAGCTCAGCCTCGGAACGGTCATGCCGCTGCTCGGCCTCGGCAGCCCGATGCGCCGGGGCGATCTCGCCGTGCCGAACGCCTACTACCACGACCTCGCCACGTGGTCGGCGATCAACCGCCTCTACAATGCCAAGACGGCGCGCGAGATCGACGAGGTGATCCGCGACTGCGCGAGGCCCGACCTCGTCGGGCGGCTGCGCGAGGTGGTCGAGGGCGAGCGCGGGCATGCCCTCGCGGGCCTGGTCGAGGGCGCGAAGATCGCGGCCTCTGAGCGCGACGCGACGATGCTCGATCTCGATTTCGTGGAGCGCGGTCTGGCCGCGCCGGTCGATCGTGCGACCTTGTCGGCGCAGACCGGAGACCTCGCCGGCGCCGTGGCGGCGCGCATCGACCGATGCCTGTCCCAGGCCGAGCTGTCGCGGGAGCGGATCGACGCCCTGTTCCTCACCGGAGGCTCCACCGGTCTGCCGCACCTGCGCGCCGCGCTGACCGGCGCCCTGCCGGCCGCGCGCGTCGTCGAGGGCGACACGTTCGGTTCGGTGGGGCTCGGACTGACCATCGAGGCGGACCGACGCGGCGCGTGAGCCGCAGCGCCGGCTGATCCGGCGCCCGCAACGGGGCTCGATTTGCGATGATCACCTGCATTGTCAGGACGAACGATTGCTCTTACAACTGTACATTCAGTCGATAGACTGTCGAACGAGATGAAATCGGATTGGAGTGAATGCAGTCGAAGAGCATGCGAGGTTTATGATTGATGATCTGGCGACCTGACCGGGTCCAAGAGGTCCGTGTCGGGCACGAGGGGAGAAAGCGCATGTTGAGCAGGCGGATGTTCACCGGTTGTGCGCTCTGCGCAGCGATCGGCCTCGTGGCGGAAGACGTATCGGCACAGGCGCCGAGCGGAATAAAACGGACGATTACATCTCGTATCGATGGCCCGATGCAGGGTTACGAGACGCTTCAAGTCATCGTCGATGTCGAGCCGAACTTCCTCATCGATTGGCACACCCATCCCGGTACCGAGGCGGGCTACGTGCTGGAAGGCGTCGGCGAGTTGCGCGTCAAGGACGCGGGAACGCAGCAGATCAAGCCCGGCGCCTCCTGGGTGACCCCGGCGGAAACCCCGCACACGCTGAAGAACGGATCGCAGCCGAGCAAGCTGTTCGTCACCTTCACGGTGCAAAAGGGCAAGCCGCTGGCGACACCGGTCCCGGCGCCGACGTGAGCGCTCCGCCTCAGCAGCGATGCGCAGGATCCGCCGCGGCCGGCCTGATCTCCGGTCGCGGCGAGGCATAGGGCACGACCGCGTGACGCGCGTCGGCCGGCGATTGACGGGCCGGCCCTGATCCCCGACAAGGCGGTCCCTTCCGCTCGGAGACAACGGCGGCCCATCCGGGCTCCTCCGCGCCGCCTCGCCCGATGCTGTTCAACTCCTTCGTTTTCCTCCTCGCCTTCCTGCCAGCCGCCCTGATCCTGCACGGGCTGGTGGCGCGCGCCGCGCCCGCGTGGCGCCTGCCGCTCCTCGTCGGCCTGTCCTTCGTATTCTATGGCTGGTGGGATGTGCGCTTCGTGCCGCTGCTCGCCGGCTCGATCCTGGCGAATTGGTGCGTGGCCCGCGTCTATCGCCGGTATCCCGGCCGATGGCTGATCCCAGCCGCCATCGCCGCCAACCTCGCGCTCCTCGGCGTCTTCAAGTACCTCGACTTCTTCGCCGATCTCGCCAACCTGATCCCCGGGCTCGGGGCGCCGCGGCTCGGCCTGGCCTTGCCGTTGGGCATCTCGTTCTTCACCTTCCACCACATCATGTACCTCGCCGACCTGCGGGCCGGTCGGGCGCCGGCCTTCGGGCTGGTGAAATACGCCCTCTACATCGCCTTCTTCCCGCAGGTTCTCGCCGGCCCGCTCGTGCGCTGGAGCGAGATCATGCACCAGTTCGACGAGCGTCCCTACGCGCGGCCCGACGCCGCCGAGCGCTTCGCCCGCGGCCTGATGCTGCTCACGGTGGGCTTGGCCAAGAAGGTGTTCCTCGGCGATCCGCTCGCCGAATACGTGAATCCGGTGTTCCAGGCGGCCGCCGCGGGAAAGGCGGTCACGGTCGTCGAGGCCTGGCAGGCGACGCTGGGCTTCACCTTCCAGATCTATTTCGACTTCTCCGGCTACACCGACATGGCGCTCGGCATCGCCCTGCTGTTCGGCCTCGTCCTGCCGCAGAATTTCGACGTGCCGTACCGCGCCACCTCGCTGAGTGATTTCTGGCGGCGCTGGCACATGACGCTGTCACGCTTCCTGCGCGACTACCTCTACATCCCGATGGGTGGAAACCGCCGCGGCCTGCCGCGCCAGGTCGGCGCGCTCGCCGCCACCATGACGCTGGGCGGGCTCTGGCACGGGGCCGGCCTGACCTTCCTGACCTGGGGCGCCCTGCACGGGCTCGGCCTCGGCGCCGGGGTGCTGACGCGCCGCGCGCGGATCGCGATCCCAGCGCCGCTCGGCTGGGCACTCACCAGCCTGTTCGTGGTGCTGACCTGGGTGCTGTTCCGGGCGACCAGCTTCGAGGCGGCGCTGGCGATCTTCAAGGGCCTGTTCGGGCTCGCGCCCAAGGGTTCGGGCTTCAAGTGGCGCACCATCGCGGTGGCGGCCCTCGTGGCGACGATCGGGCCGACGGCCTGGGCGGCCGTCCACCGCCTGCCGCCGCGGCGCCTTCTCGCCTTCGGCTTCGCACTCCTGTTCGTGCTCGTCCTGCTCAAGATCGGCGACGATGCGAACTACGAGTTCATCTACTTCCAGTTCTGAGCATGGCGGCCCCCCAGCTCACCACCGACCGGGCGTGGCAGCGTTTCGCCGGTACCCTGTTCCTGTCGATGGTCGCGCTGTTCGCGGCCTATCTCGGCCTCGCTACCCTGGTCGATCCCTACGACACCGGGCGCTCGACCCTGCTGTCGCAGGGTGCCGTTCGCCCGCAGGGACCGCGCACCGCGTCGGCCGTCCGCGGCCGCGATTCGGCCTATTCCGGCGCCGTGATCGGCAACTCGCACATCCAGCTCATCGAGCCGGCGGCGCTGAGCCGGCTCACCGGCATCCCCTTCGTCCAGCTCTCGGTTCCGGCCACCGGGCCGTCGGAGCAGTTCGCGCTGCTCGGCTGGTACCTGCAGCACCATGCCCGGCCCGGGGCGATCGTGCTCTCGGCCGACGCCTTCTGGTGCGCGGACGATCCTTCCTTTCCGAGCGAGCACGGGTTTCCGTACTGGCTGCTGGGCGATTGGCCGGCCTACCTGCGCGGCCTCCTGCGCTTCACGGCCGCTCAGGAGACGGTCAACCGGGTCGGCTGGCTCCTGAACCGCCGCCACAGGACGGCCGCCGCCGACGGCTGGTGGGACTACGAGCACAATTATCTCAGCCAGGGGTTCGGCATCGATCCCGCGAAGAAGGCGGCGCTGGAGAGGCCGGTCGGGCCCGAACCCGAGCCGCATCACGGCGGCCCGTTCCCCATTGCCGAACGGCTGCGCGCCGAACTCGCGCGCATCCCCGCGCAGACCCCGGTCGTGCTGGTCTTCCCGCCCGTCTACGCCCGCGCCGAGCCTGCGCCCGGCAGTCCGCGGGGCGCCGCGGAAGCGGCCTGCCGCGCGCAGGTGCGCACCGTCCTGGCAACCCACGGGCTGAGTGCGGTCGTGAATTGGCGTGACGGCCGGCCCGAGGCGGCGAATCCGGACCTGTTCTTCGACCAGACGCATTACAGGCTGCCCCTGGCACGCAGCCTGACGACAGAGATCGCCGCCGCGATCGTACGGTTGCGGACGCATATGACAGAGTAAAAGATCTGTACCGTGGCCGGTTTGCCGCACGCGGCGCTGCAGTGACAGTCGGATACAAGCCCTGCCTCACGGCGCGTTGTCGCGCTAGATCGCCTCGACTATACGGCACCTCACGTTATCGCCGCGCACCGGCCATCCCCTGGTGGGCGGTTAGAATCCAGCGAGGGTGACGCATGGCGAAGGTGACGCTGGAGGACGGCTACGTCCCGTCCGACGACGAGCCCTTCATGAACGACCGGCAGCGCGAATATTTTCGGCGCAAGCTGCTGAGCTGGAAGAGCGACATCCTGCGCGAGGCGCAGGATACCCTCGTGGCGCTGCAGAGCGAGAACGAGAACCATCCCGATCTCGCGGATCGCGCCTCGTCCGAGACGGACCGGGCGATCGAGCTGCGGGCGCGGGACCGCCAGCGCAAGCTCACCGGCAAGATCGATGCGGCGCTCGCCCGTATTGAGGATGGCTCCTACGGCTTCTGCGAGGAGACCGGCGAGCCGATCTCGCTGCGCCGGCTCGACGCGCGGCCGATCGCGACGCTCTCGCTCGAGGCTCAGGAGCGGCACGAGCGGCGCGAGCGGGTCTATCGCGACGACTGATCTCGGGTCGTCGCGCGCGGATTCCGGAGGCCCGTCACGTCGGCGCGGCCTCCTGAGAGGTCGCTCCAGGGCGGTCGATAGTGATCTCCGCCCTGTTTTCGACGGCTGAGTCTTCGTCGCCAGCGCTTTCATCGACCGTGGGCCTGGCCCTGAGACCACGTGCGTCGGCCGGGTCTGACGCAGTTGACGCGGAAACCCCTCGCGCCACTTCGTCGCCAGCCAGCGTGGCCGGAGAAGCGCATGAGATCCCCCCTGATCGCGATCGTCGCCAGTGCGGTCGCGGCGCTCGCGCTCGCCGGCTGCGAGGCGCCGAAGCCGGGACCGGCCGGGCCGCCTGGTCCGAAAGGCGATCAGGGGCCGCCGGGGCCTCAGGGGCCCGCGGGCCTGAACGGGGCGACGGGCGAGCGCGGCCCCGTGGGCGAGCGGGGCGCCGCCGGACCAGCGGGTCCGCCGGGCCCGGCCATGAACAGCCTGATCCGGCTCGACGTGGCCTGCCACCGGGATGAGGAATTAATCGGCGCCTATTGCCGGGGCATGGCGGTTGTCCCCTCCGTGACCGTGACGGACGGCGTGTCCACGGTCGGCTGCCTCGACATGACCGCGAAGGCTGCCAAGGATGCACAACCGGTCGCAGTCTGCATGAAGAAGCCATGAGAGCCCTCGCTCCCGCCCTCCTCGGCGCGCTCGTCTCCACCGCGGCCTGCGCGCAGCCGTTCGTTCCCTCCGAGCGCGCGGCCATCGATCTCGTGCGCGAACGGCGCACCGCCGCCTTCACGACGGTGGCCCGGACCCTGGCCTATGCCGAACGCGTGACCGGGGGCGCCTTCCGGTTCGGAGGCTACCGGGTCGATTACCGCCCGGATGCGCCCTTCGCCCGCGTGCGGATCTGCTATCGCCTGGGCATCGATCCGCCCACCTGCGGCCTCGAATACCGCGTCGCCGTCAATCCACCCCATGCCGAGCCGTCGGACCGCTACAACGGCCTGACCCGCGACCTGGAGCACGGACCGCGCGCTTTCCTGCGGGCGCTCGCCCGGGAGGCCGACCTCCAGCGCCAGCCGGACGTCCTGCGCAAAGTTCAGGCGGCGCTGGACCCCTACAACCCCTACGATTGGCGCTGACGCTCAGAACAGGCGCGGCCAGCGCAGCAGCCGCTCGGGCGCGAAGGGGGCGACCGGAACGGCCGGAGTCCGGCCGGTGGCGAGATCGGCGACGACCTCGCCGGTGATCGGCCCGGTCGAGAGCCCGATATGGCCGTGGCCGAAGGCGAACAGCAGCCCCTCGTGCCGGGGCGCCCGGCCGATCACCGGCAGGCCGTCGGGCGTCGACGGGCGCGAGCCGAGCCACGGCTCGTTGTCGAGCGGGCCTCCGAGCCGCAGCGTCCCGGCGGCCTCCTGGGAGGCGGCCTCGATCTGCGTGTAGTCCGGCGCCGCGTCGCGGGCGTTGAGTTCCACCCCGGACAAGACCCGCACGCGATGGTCGCCCATCGGCGACAGGATGGAGCCGGCGCCCGTGTCGAGCACCGGCCGCGTCAGGGGCGGGCTCTCGGGGTGCAGGGCGTAGTGGCGGTGATAGCCGCGCTCGGCCGCCACCGCGAAACGGTATCCGAGCGTCCCGGCGATCTTGCCCGACGCGGCGCCGGCCGCCAGCACGACCTGCCGGGCCCGCACCGTGCCGGATTCGTGGGCGATTGCCCAACCGCCCGCTTCCGGCGCCAGCCGCCCGACGCTGCCGCGCAGCCGCCGACCGCCAAGGCCGGCGAACAGCGTCTCGCAGGCCTCGATGAGGCGGCCCGGTTCGCGGACGGAGCCGGTCTCGGTGAGCAGCATAGCCCGCGCATAGGACCGCACCAGGGCCGGCTCGAGATCGCGCAGGCCTGCCGTATCCAGGATCTCGAAGGCGACGCCGTGCTCGGCCAGGATCTCGCGCTCCAGCGCGGCGGACGCGAACGCGGCCTCGGTGCGGTAGGCTTTCAGCCAGCCGGTGCGCTGGAGCCGGTCGGTGGTGCCGGCCCGGGCCGCCAGGCGCTCATGCGCCGGGTAGGCGGCGCTCGTCAGCGGCAGCAGCGCCGCCGCGGCCCGGCGCCAGCGCGCGGCCCGTGCGGCGGCCATGAAATGCGCGCCGTAGGCGACGACCTGCGGGAGATGCGCGTGGTTGAGACGCAGGCCGCGGTCGGCGTTGCGGAGATAGGCCGGGATCTTGCCCCAGAAGGCGGGGCTCGCCATCGGCAGGATGGAGCCGCGGCTGACCACGCCGGCATTGCCGTAGGAAGTCCGGGCCCGGGCCTCGCCCGGATCGCACAGGACGACGTCGAGGCCGCGGTCCTTCAGCGCGATGGCGCTGGCAAGTCCGACCATCCCGCCGCCGACCACCACGATGTCGGCCGTCTCGTCCGTCGCCATGCCGCCACATCCTGCACCGCACCAAGCGCGGTGTTCTGACCGGTTTTCGCGGCTCTGGGTAGCGCGTCCGGGCAGGGAGGCGCTGTCACGTACGCAGGCACCAATTTGCTGCGAGATCGGCTACAGAGCGGATCATGACTCTCGTCCGCTTCGCGCCGTCGCCGACCGGCTACCTCCATATCGGCAACGCCCGGCCGGCCCTGCTCAACGCCCTGTTCGCCCGCAGGACCGGCGGCCGGTTCCTGCTGCGCCTCGACGACACCGACGCGGAGCGCTCCACCGAGGTGTTCGCCGCGGCGATCGAGGAGGATCTGGCCTGGCTCGGTATCGTGCCCGACCTGTTCGCCCGCCAGAGCGCGCGCACGGCTCAGCACGATGCCGCCGCCGATCGTCTGCGTGCGGCGGGCCGGCTCTATCCCTGTTACGAGACGCAGGAGGAGCTGGAGCGCCGCCGCAAGCGCCAGCTCGGGCGCGGCCAGCCGCCGATCTACGACCGGGCGGCGCTTCGGCTCACCGCCGAGGAGCGCGCTGCCCTGGAGGCCGAGGGCCGCCGGCCGCATTGGCGCTTCCTGCTGGAGGCCCGGACGGTGGCGTGGGACGACCTCGTCCGCGGCCCGGCCCATGTCGATTGCGCGTCGCTCTCCGACCCTGTGCTGATCCGGGCCGACGGCACCTACCTCTACACGCTCCCCTCGGTGGTGGACGACGCCGATCTCGGCATAACCCACGTGATCCGCGGCGAGGACCACGTCACCAATACTGGCGTTCAGGTGCAGATCTTCGAGGCGCTCGGCGCCGCCGTGCCGGTCTTCGGCCACCACAACCTGCTGACGACCGCGGACGGGGAGGGGCTGTCGAAGCGGCTCGGCCACCTGTCGCTGCGCGGCCTGCGCGAGGCCGGCTACGAGCCCGCCGCGGTACGCTCGCTCGCCGTGCTCACCGGCTCGGCCGAATCGGTGCGGGCCGTGCCCGACCTCGACACGCTCGCCGGGCTGATCGATCTCGGCGAGATCTCGCGGGCGCCGGCTCGGTTCGATCCGTCGGAACTCGACGGCCTCAACGCCCGCCTCGTCCACGCCATGCCGTATGCCGAGGTCGCCGACAGGCTGGCCGCTCTCGGGATCCCCGCCGACGGCGCCGAGGCGTTCTGGCTCGCGGTCCGGGCCAATCTCGACCGGGTTCCGGAGGCGGCCGCGTGGTGGCGGGTGACGACCGGGCCGCTGGAGCCGGTGATCACCGAGCCGGCGGTGATCGCGGCGGCCCGGGACAGCCTGCCGCCGGAGCCCTTCGGGCCTGAGACCTGGAAGGCCTGGACGGCCGAGATCAAGGCGCGCACCGGCGCCAAGGGTCGGGGCCTGTTCATGCCACTGCGCCTCGCGCTGACCGGGCTCGAGCACGGGCCGGACTTGTCGGGCCTGCTGCCGCTGATCGGGCGCGACCGCGCCGCGCGGCGGCTTGCCGGCGAGACCGCCTGAGCTACTCCGCCTCGACCTCTTCCAGCCGGGTCGCCAGCAGCTTGTCGACGCGGCGCCCGTCGAGATCCACCACCTCGAAGCGCCAGCCGGCGATCTCGCAGATCTCCCCGGTCTCCGGCAGGTGCTGGAGCGCCGCGATCACGAGGCCCGCCGCCGTCGCGTAGTCGCGGGACGGCGGCAGCCGCAGGCCGAGCTGGTCGGCCAGTTCGTCGGCCGGCATCGAGCCGGCGATCAGCCAGGAGCCGTCGGATCGGCGCACCGCATCCGGCTCGACATTCTCCGACCGGAATGCCCCCGCGATCGCGTCGAGGATGTCGGCGGGCGTCACGAGCCCATCGAAATGCCCGTACTCGTCGTGAACCAGCGCGATCGGCACGGGCGCCTTGCGCAGGGTCTCGAGGGCGTCGAGGGCATCGAGGGTGTCGGGCAGGACCGGGGCCGGGCGGACATGGGCGCGCGGATCGAGGGGCTCGCCGCGCGACACGGGGCCGAGCAGGTCGCGCACCTGCAGGATCCCGATCATCGCGTCGGGACCGCCATCGGCCACGGGCAGGCGAGCGTGGGGGCTCGCCAGGATCTGCGCCCGGACGCTGTCGGGATTGTCGGTGAGGTCAATCCAGACCACGTCGGTGCGCGGGGTCATGACGCCGCGCACCAGCCGGTCGCCGAGGCGGAGCACGCCGGAGATCATCGCGCGCTCGTCGCCCTCGATGACGCCGGCCGTCTCCGCCTCCGCCACGAGGCTGCGGATCTCCTCCTCGGTCACCGCGCTGGCGCTCTCGGTCTCCTGGCCAATCAGGCGGAACACCGCCCGAGTCGAGGCATCGAGGAGCCAGACGGCCGGCAGGGCCGCTCGGGAGACCACGCGCATGCCGGGCGCCACCGCGCAGGCGATCCGCTCCGGGTTGCGCAGGGCGAGGTGCTTGGGCACCAGCTCGCCGATGATCACCGACAGGTAGGTGATCACGCCGATCACCAGCGTGTAGCCGAGCGTGTCGGCCCAGGCCTTCGGCAGGCCGAGATCGATCAGCGTCACCGCGAGCCGGTCGCCGAGCGCTGCGCCCGACACCACGCCCGACAGGATGCCGATCAGCGTGATGCCGATCTGCACGGTGGACAGGAAGCGGCCCGGCTCCTCGGCGAGCGCGAGCGCCGCCTTGGCGCCGGGGCGGCGGTCGGCCGCGAGGGCGCGTAGCCGGCTCTTGCGCGCCGAGACGACGGCCAGCTCCGAGAGGGAGAAGACGCCGTTCAGCGCGATCAGCAGGACGACGACGAAAAGCTCGATCAGGCCGGATCATTGAGCCGCGTGCCCGGCGAGCGGGACCGGCTTCCTCTGGTGGCGCGGGCATCCAAGATGGGTGCAGGGTGTAGACGCTTCAACGGCCAAGCCTCATCCGGCCTACGCATCGATTGTGCCGTCGAGACCGATCCGGCGTGGCAAGTCCGTCATCGACTCCCCGTCATTCCGAGGCGCCGCAGGCGAGCCCGGAATCCAGATGCACGTCAGTGCAGAACCGTGCGCGACGGTGGGTCTGGATCCCGGGCTCCGCTGCGCGGCCCCGGGATGACGGCGGATATCGGTGGGCCGGTTTCGGAACGCTTGAACGGCGATGAGGCCAAGGGTCGATCCCCGATTACGGAGCCTCGCCGTACGGGCGGGCCTCGATCAGCACGGAGTCGAGCAGGAAGCTGCCATCGGGCTCGATCGCGAAATGGGCCGCCACCTCCTCGGGGGCCGAGGCCTGCAGCGCCCGGATCGCCGCAACGTTGGCCGGCGGCGTGCGCATCCGGGCGATCCAGCTCGCGAACTCCATGCGCGGCCGGCTCGCCAAGGGCTGGCCGGGAGCGAAGCCTGCCGCCTCCAGCATCGCGCGCCATTCCGAGACCCGGTAGTCGCGCACATGCGAGGGATCGCGCAGGAGTTCCACCGCCTGCAGATGCGTGTCGAGGAGCGGCTCCTCGGGCGAGACGATATCGCAGACGACCAGCAGCCCGCCCGGCTTCAGCACCCGCCGCGCCTGCGCCAGGGCGGCTGGGACGTCGCGCCAGTGATGGGCGCTGTAGCGGGTCAGCACCGCGTCGAAGTTCGCCTCCGGAAAGGGCAGGGTCTCGGCGGCACCCTGCCGGGTCTCGATGCGCTCCAGGCCGCGCCGGGCCGCCTCGGCGGCCACCGCCGCCAGCATGGCGTCCGAGAGGTCGTAGGCGGTGACCGCGGCGCCGGCCGCGGCGGCCGCGAAGGCGACGTGACCGCCGCCGCAACCGAGATCGAGCACCCGCGCGCCCGGCATCCCGCGGACCAGCGCACCGATCCGGTCGAGATCGGCACCCGCGGCATGCACGGCACTGGTCACGTAGGCCGCGGCCTGGCTGCCGAACTGGTCGACGACGTGGCTGACATGGCTGCGCGCGTTCATGAGGTTACCTCCCGCTCAGGCCGCCAGCGGCGCGAGGCGCGACAGCCGCAGAGCGATGATAAGCGCCAGACCGTACAGGCCGCCGACGAACAGCACCACGCCGTTCCATCCGGAATGGGCGAAGAACCAGCCGCCCGCCGTGCCGAGCACCGACGAGCCCAGATAGTACAGGCCGAGATAGACCGAGGAGGCCTGCGCCCGGTCGCGCAGCGCGCGCCGGCCGACCCAGCTGCTGGCCACCGAGTGCGCGCCGAAGAAACCCACCGTCGCCACCACGACGCCCGCGATGATCAGCAGGATGTGGTCCGACAGGGTCATCAGGATGCCGGCCAGGCCGATCGCCGTGGCGACCCACAGGACGCGCCGCCGGCCGAAGCGGCTCGCGAGCTCCCCCGTCACCGGGCTGCTCACCATCCCGGCGACATAGACCGAGAAGATCAGCCCGATCACCGTCTGGCTCAGCGAGAACGGCGGATCGAGCAGGCGGAAGCCGATGTAGTTGTAGATGCAGACGAAGCCGCCCATCAGCAGGAACGCCTCGGCGAACAGCCACGGCAGGCCGGCATCGCGGAAATGGTGGCCGAACGTGCCCGGGACCTCGCGCCACGCCAGGCGGCGCGGCACGAAGCGGCGCGAGGGCGGCAGCCAGCGCCAGAACGCCAGGGCCGCCCCGAGCGCGAGCGCTCCGATCGTGGCGAGACCGATGCGCCAGTTCATGTGGTCGGCCATGACGCCGCTGATCAGGCGCCCCGACATGCCGCCGAGCGCATTCCCGCCGACGAGGAGGCCCATCGACAGGCCGATGGCCTGCACGTCCATCTCCTCGGCGAGATAGGCCATGGCGACGGCCGGGAGCCCGCTCGCCGTGAGGCCGGTGAGCGCGCGGAGCACGAGGAAGCCGTGCCAGCCCGGGACCAGCGCGGCCACGATCGTGAGCAGCGCCGAGGCGAACAGGGAGGCGAGCATCACGCGCTTGCGGCCCCAGATCTCCGACAGCGGGCTGACCACGAGAAGCGCCACCGCGAGCAGCGCGCAGGGCAGCGACAGGGCGAGGCTGCTCTCGGCCGGCGAGACGCCGAAATCGTCGGCGTAGATCGGCAGGAGCGGCTGGACGGCGTAGAGCACTGCGAAGGTCGAGAACCCCGCGGCCGCGAGCGCCAGGGCCGTGCGGCGGAAGACCGGTGTGCCCGACCGGATCAGTCCCCCGTCCGCTTCGCTGTCCATCACCGTCCCGCGCCGCTGTCCTCAACCGGTGGTGAGATGCCAGGGCCGAGCCGTCAACTGCCGCGCAGGGCATGGCTGCGCGGCGACCGGCTTAGCGCGGCGGCGGAGGCGGCGCCGCCTGTCCCTGACCCTGCTGCAGCAACGGAGTGATCCGCTGAACCACGACGCGGCGGTTCTCCCGCGACGGGCCCTGCGTGTTCACCTTGAGGTACTGCTCGCCGTAGCCCTGGGTGGTCAGGTTCTCGGGCGGCACCCGGAATTGCTGCGTGAGCACGGTGGCCACCGATTGGGCGCGCCGGTCCGACAGGGACAGATTGTCGATGGCGGAGCCGACCGCATCGGTGAAGCCCTCAATGAGGAAGACCTCCTGCGGGTTCGCCTGGATGGCGCGGTTCATTGCGGCGGCGATTGCCGACAGCTTGGCGGCTTGATCCGGCGTGACGGTGAACGACCCGGTGTCGAAGGTGATGGTGTTGATGTCGACCGCGCGCAGCCGGGCCCGGAGGTCCGGACTGTAGCGGATCTGGTCGAGGGTGTAGCGGCGGTCGACGGCGACGACCGGGGGCGCCGTCAGCGCCTCGTAGACCTCCGCCTCGTCGGCCTGCGCGTAATCGACGATGTAGCGCTCCCGCGGGATCCGGATGTCCGGCGGCGGCAGAACCACCACGTCCTCGTAGACCGGACGGAGCGGCCCGGCATAGCTGTTGTCGATCAGCACGATCTCGCGGCCGTCGCGATAGCGGCGGTAGCGGCGCAGCAGCCGCCCGTCGTCGTCCGTCACGGTGATGATCTGCTCGCCGCCGGGCCGGTCGACGGTGCTGTAGAAGTCGGCGCCCCGCCGCTCGAACCGGTAGCCGCGCGGGTCGAGATCGCGGAAGCGCTCGTTCTCGTCGTGGCGGATCAGGTAGCTGTCGCGATCCTGCACGATGATCCGGCCGGGCTCGCGGTAGTAGGTGCGGCCGTCCTCCCGGAACTCGCGGCGGTCGGTGCGGACCTGCTCGAAGTCGCGCACATTGTCGTTCTGGCGGAAGCCGCCGGGGACATAGCCCGGCTGGCCCGGGCGGTTGAAGGCGCCGGGGCCGCCCGCCGGCGGCTGTCCCGGCTGCACGCCGCCGGGCGGCGGAGCCTGACCGGGGGTAGGCGCCTGACCCGGCGGCACGAACGGCCGCCCCGGGACGCCGGGTGCCATGTTGGGCGGGAGCGGCCGCCCGGGCTCGGCGCCGGGGGCCCCGTTCTGCGGGACCTGCGGCCGCCCGTCGGGCTGCACATTCTGCGGCTGGACCGGCCGGCCCGGAACCCCCGGCGCCATGTTGGGCGGCACGGGTCGTCCGGGCTCGGCACCGGAGCCGGCGCTCGGCTGCGGGCGGTTCTGAAACTGGCGGTTCTCGGGCTGTGTGTCCGGACGCTGGACCGGCCGGCCTTGACCGCCCGGCGCCGCGTCGGGCGTCTGTGGGCGGTCGCCGGGCGTACCCGGTCCACCGGGGCGCTGGCCGGGCGGCCCGCGGTCCGGCGTGGTCCGGTCCGGAGCGGCATCGCGTTGCGCGGGACGGTTCGGCTGGGTGTCCGGACCCGGGCGATCCCGATCCGGTGCCGGGCGCTGCTGCGGCGGCGCCGGCGGCCGCTCGGGATTGGAGCGCGGCGGGGGGGCGGGGGCCTGATCCCGCTCCGGTGCCTGCTGCCGCTCGGATCCGGGCCGTCCCGGTGCCGGACGGTCCTGGGGATCCCGGTCCTGACGATCCGGCTGCCGGTCCCGCCGGTCCTGTTGCCGCTCCTGCGGGCGGTCCGGCCGCTCCTGGGCCGGGGGACGCGCGGCCGGGGGCTCCGGGCGGCGCTCGGGCGCGCGCTCCCGCTGCGGCGGCTCAGCCTGCGGCTGGCGCTGGGCGGGCGGTTCGGGTCGTTCGCGGGGCGGCGGAGGCGGTGCGGCGCGCTCCGGCCGCGGCTCGGGCCGCTCGCGTGCGGCCGGCGGGCCCGGCTGCGGGCCGGGGCGCTCCTGCGGCGGACGCTCCGGGCGCGGGCCGCCATGCGGGGGCTCGCCGCCGCCGCCGTGGGGGCCGCGCTCCTCCGGTCCGCCCTGCGCCAGGTTAATCCGGTCCGGCGACGCGCCGACGGGCTGCACGAGCGAGAGGCCCGGCAGCACCGTGCCGGTGAGGAGGATCAGGCGGAGCAGGCGCATCGCGGTCCCAAGTCGGTTCAGGACGAGCCGAACCCCGGACACGCCGTTTGGTTCCCCCGCGGACCCGCGGGGGCGGCCTCAGGGCGTGAGGCGCTGCGGCACCGCGACGACGTCCGGCGCGATGATGCGCACGGCAACGTGATCGGTCTTGGCCGCCTCGACTTTCGCCGCCTCGCCCTTCCCGGCATCGTCCGGTGTCAGGCCGGCCTTCGTGTCGACTCCCGCGCGGCCGGCGGCGTCGGCGGCGAGCTCCGCCGCGGTCCGGTCGGCCCGGCCGACCAGGGTCAGGCGGACCTTCGGCCGGGACAGCGCCTCGGCCTGCATCGGCGTCACGAAGATGTCGCCCTTGTGCCGGACCAGCATGCTCTCGGCTTTGACCAGCGACTGCGCCCAGGTCTGATTGGCAGGCTTGCAGGAGCAGTTCGGGACGAATTCCTTGCGGAACTTGAAGGCGTTGGCGAGGCTCGCGTAGGCGCGGCTGCCCTTCACCGAGGCGGCGTGCTTCAGGGCCTCGTCGCCGTACGGCATGGAATAGGCCTGCGCCTCGGTCCCGGGGCAGAGCGCCTGGCACATCTCGTCGGCACCGCCGCGCCCCTCGGGCAGGTTCTTCATGGGGAAGAAGCCGCCGTCGCAGGTCCGCACGCAGACCATCTGCGGACCGCCCTTGGCGTAGGATTCGCCCGTGCCGGCATAGGTCTCCCGCGCCGGGCAGGTGGAGGCCACGAGCCCCTGCAGCTCGCGCCGGCGGATGCCGCTGTCGTCCATCACCGCGCCGCCATAAGTGGCCTTCAGGGCGCGGATGCGCTGCTCCACGGCCCCGCATTGCGGCGGCCGGGTATCGAAGAACAGGAACTTGCCGCCCTCGCAGTTGAGGCCGCGGAAATAGGCCTCGAGCCGGCCGATCTCGTCGTTGAGCGCGCGCGTCGTGCTGGCGCCGCTCTGGAGCGCGGCGAGCTCGGCCCGGTAGCGGCGGCACTGGGGCGACGGCAGCTGCGGCGCAGGCTTCACCTCGGCGGCGGGCGCCGCGGCTGGGCCTTCCTGCGCGCCGGCGGTCTGCAGGAGCGTGCTGGACAGTCCGAGGGCGAGGGCCGCGCTCAGGATGAGGCGGCCGAGCGAACGGACGATCGGACGGTGAGGCATTGGCAGCATCGCGTTGATCGGGTGCGCGGCGCTCCGAAAAATTCTAGGCGTGCGCGCATCCGCGCTTCGGGGCCGAAGCGGAGCCATTCTATGCCCCCTCGCAAGACCACGACACCCCTCCTACATCCCGCCGGCAAGCTTGAGGGGGAATTGGCCGGCGATGTGGTTTCAGAGTCTCACCTATGTTGGCCTCGTGGCGCTCGGTCTGGCTGCGGCCGGACCCGCGGCGGCCCAGGAGCCGGACCGGATCTTCGACAAGTCGACCGTCTGGCGCCCGCTGACGCCCAACGACAAGCTGGTCGTTTACGGAGTCGATGATCCGGCGGTCGCGGGGGTGGCATGCTGGTATACCCAGCCCGAGAAGGGCGGGATCAAGGGCACGCTGGGGCTTGCCGAGGACGTGTCGGACATCTCGCTGGCCTGCCGCCAGACCGGGCCGATCGCCTTCAAGGGCAAGCTCAACCAGGGCGAGGTGGTGTTCAGCGAGCGCCGCTCGCTGATCTTCAAGTCGATGCAGATCGTGCGCGGCTGCGACGTGAAGCGCAACGCGCTGATCTACATGGTCTACTCGGACAAGGTCATTCAGGGCTCGCCGAAGAACTCCACCTCGGCGGTGCCGCTGGCCCCCTGGGGCACGGAGCCGGCGCCGAAATGCGCGGACGCCGTGAAATAGGGCGCGCCCGGCGCTCGGGATCCTGGCGGGCTCAGCCCTGCCAGGCTCAGTCCTGGCAGGTGATGCGGATCGGGCGCTCGGACGGGGTCGGGACAGCCTGGCTGATGGCGCCGGTATACTCGTCGGCGGCGGCGACGCCGTAGGAATTGGCGGCCGCGTAGCCCTGGGCCTCGCACCACGCGTTGGCCACGACCTGGCCGCAGTCGCTGCCGGGCGTCGTCAGGCATTCGCCGACGCCGTAGCCGTCGCTCGACGGGATCAGGAAGGTCTTCTCGACATGGGCCGGCGCCTTCGCGGGCGTCTCGCCGTCCGTGCCGGCCAGCGCGACATGCGTCAGGCCCGCGCAGGCGAGTGCGGTGGCGAGGACGAAATAACCGGCGGCCGAGCGTGGCATGAAATGTCCCTAAGCACAGGATCTGTGGCGTGAGGATCGCTGTCCGAACGGTCCGACGGCGCGGTTAAGGAAGCCTTACCCGGGCGGCGCGAAGACCTTCTCGAATTCCTCACGCTTTTGGGTTAGCCCCATCGGGCGGGCCGCGCCGTCGCGGCAATGCAACAGGATGCTGGGCCGGGACCGGAGGCGGTGCCACGTTTCGGCCGTTCTTCGCCGCGCGGGGCCCGCAGGTTGTTGAAGGCAGGGCCGGTTTTCCGGCCACGGCGCCAAGCCGGACGTCGTCCGCGGCGCCGGGAGGGGGATGGGTTTCATGGCGCCGATGTTGCGGCTCTACAACACGCTGACCGGCGCCAAGGAGAGCTTCGCGCCGATCGATCCCGACCATGTCCGGATCTACGCCTGCGGCCCGACGGTCTACGATGCGGCCCATATCGGCAACGCCCGGCCGATCATCGTCTTCGACCTGCTGTTCCGGCTGCTGCGCCACCTCTACGGGCCGGCGCACGTCACCTACGCCCGCAACGTCACGGACGTCGACGACAAGATCAACGCCCGGGCCGCCGAGCGCGGCATCACCATCCGCGAACTCACCGACGGGACGCTGGCGCAGTTTCACACGGATGTGCGCGACCTCGGCGTGCTCATGCCCGACGACGTCAACGTCGCTGGCGAGCGCCCCCGCTTCGTCGAGCCCCGGGCCACCGACCACATCGCCGAGATGGTGGCGATGATCGACGCGCTGGTCCGGTCCGGCCACGCCTACGTGGCAGCGGACCATGTCCTGTTCGACGTGCCGTCGATGCCCGATTACGGCGGCCTGTCCAAGCGGCCGCTGGACGAGATGGAGGCCGGCGCCCGGGTCGAGGTCGCGCCCTACAAGCGGTCACCCCTCGACTTCGTGCTGTGGAAGCCCGCCAAGCCCGGCGAGCCGTCCTGGCCGTCGCCCGCCGGCATCGCGGCGCCCGGGCGCCCGGGCTGGCACATCGAGTGCTCGGCCATGTCGGCGAAGCACCTGGGCAGGACCTTCGACATCCACGCGGGCGGCATCGACCTGATCTTCCCCCACCACGAGAACGAGGTGGCGCAGTCCCGCTGCTGCTTCGGCACGCCGGTGATGGCCAATGTCTGGCTGCACAACGGCTTCCTCCAGGTGGAGGGCGAGAAGATGTCGAAGTCGCTCGGCAACTTCATCACCATCCGCGACGTGCTCAAGGACTGGCCGGGCGAGGTCGTGCGGCTGACCATGCTCAAGACGCAGTACCGGCAGCCGATCGACTGGACCCTGCGGGGCCTGGAGGAATCGAGCCGCGTGCTCGACCGCTGGTACAACGCCGCCGGCGACGCGGCCGTCGCGCGCGACGTCCCCGACGGGGTGGTCGAGGCGCTCTGCGACGATCTCAACACGCCGGCGGCGATCAACGAGCTGCACCGCCTGAGCGGCGGTCCCGAGGCGCAGCCCGGTGCCCTGCGGGCCGGCGCCAACCTGCTCGGCTTGCTGACGCGCACGCGCAGCGACCGCGAGCAGGCACAGGTCGCGGCCTCCGGGGTCGACGTCGGGGCGGTCGAGGCGCTGATCGCCGAGCGCCGTGCGGCCCGGGCCGCCAAGGACTGGGCCGCCTCCGACCGCGCGCGCGATGCGCTCGCCGCGATGGGCGTCGCCGTGAAGGACAACAAGGATGGCACGACCACCTGGACGGTGGCGCGCTGAGCACCGGATCGGTTTCGATGACGCGGACGTGACGGTCTCCGCGTCCTCGCGCCCGCTTGCGCCACGCTTCGCGGGGCGCATCTGTCACGGCGGGGGCCGTTCGCCGGGAGAGACCAGCACGTGAGCATCTTCGGGACCATCGGAGCACGTCGCGCCGGCGCCTTATTGGCCTTGGCGCTCGGTTTGGGGCTGGCCGGGCCGGCGCTGGCGATCGATGGCGGCGCGCCCGCGGGCCGCGATGCGCTGGCCCAGGCCACCGTCGCCATCGGCACGATCACCCGGCCCGAGGAGGCGCTGCAGCTCACCCGTTGCTCCGGCGTCCTGATCGCCCCCGACCTCGTGCTCACGGCGGCGCATTGCGTGAACGGCGATCCCCTCGGCGCGCTGGTGGTGTTCTTCCGCGGCACCGAGCCGGCGCGGCCGGTCTACGGTGCGCGCGTCGCGGCGCGCTACAGCCCGGATCCGGGCGAGATGCTGCCGAACGACGCGTCCGGCGTCAGCCTCTCGGATCTCTCCCTCGATCTCGCGGTGCTGCGCCTGTCCGAGCCGGTGAAAGGCCGGCGCCCCGTGCCCCTGGCCGCCGATCCGCGGCGGGTCCCGAAGAGCCTGCGGATCGCCGGGGCCGGGCTGTCCGGACGCATGGTCGGGCGGCTGCGCACCGCGACGCTGACGCCGGTGGCGGCCAGCAGCACCGGCCTGACGATCGCCCGGGCGAACGGCGCCCGGATCTGCTTCGGCGATTCCGGCGGTCCGGTCGTCGCGCAGGATCGCGGCGGCGCCTATGTCTGGGGCGTCGCCAGCGCGGTGATCAGCCGGGCGGCGCCCTGCGGCGCCTACGTGGTGATCGCCCCCGCGGCGCAGGTCTTTTCCAGCCAGCGGTGAAGCTTCGGCCGTTCCAAACGATCCCCTCATCCTGAGGTGCCGGAGCGCAGCGGAGACCTCGAAGGAGACCTCCAGGGATCGCGCGGCTGGCTGGAGCCCTCCTTCGAGGCTCGCTGCGCTCGCACTTCAGGATGAGGGGATCTGTCGGGATACGCCGCATCGCGCGCTGACGGGCGCGCCCCCGGAAACGCGAAAACCCCGCGCGGCCGGGCCGCACGGGGTTTTTCAGAACCGGAACTGGAGGGCGGATCAGACCGCCATCCGCTCCTCGCCGTCCATCGGCTCGCGCAGCACGTAGCCGCGGCCCCAGACGGTCTCGATGTAGTTCTTGCCCTGACTGGCATTCGCCAGCTTCTTGCGCAGCTTGCAGATGAACACGTCGATGATCTTCAGCTCGGGCTCGTCCATGCCGCCGTAGAGATGGTTGAGGAACATCTCCTTGGTGAGCGTCGTGCCCTTCCGCAGCGAGAGGAGTTCCAGCATCTGGTACTCCTTGCCCGTGAGGTGCACCCGGGCGCCGCCGACCTCGACGGTCTTCTGGTCGAGGTTCACGATCAGGTCGCCGGTGGTGATCACCGACTGGGCGTGGCCCTTCGAGCGGCGCACGATGGCGTGGATCCGCGCCACCAGCTCGTCCTTGTGGAACGGCTTGGTCAGGTAGTCGTCGGCACCGAAGCCGAGGCCCTTCACCTTGTCCTCGATGCCGGCCATGCCGGACAGGATCAGGATCGGGGTTTTCACCTTGGCCACGCGCAGCGAGCGCAGCACCTCGTAGCCCGACATGTCGGGCAGGTTCAGATCGAGGAGGATGATGTCGTAATCGTAGAGCTTACCGAGATCGACACCCTCTTCCCCGAGGTCGGTGGTGTAGGTGTTGAAGTTCTCGGACTTGAGCATCAGCTCGATGCTCTGCGCGGTCGCGCTGTCGTCCTCGATCAAAAGTACCCGCATCGTCGGTCCCCAGCCCCGCCGGCCGCATCAGCGCGCAGACACGTCCCTATCGCTCGCCCGCCACCGGCCTGTGGACGGGCGCTCCGCCGCTCTTGACGTGGAACGCTATGGATTAATCGTTAACAAAACCTGATTCCCACCCGCAAGCGTCTTGTTCGCACTTCCGCGAGCTTGACAGGAGAAACTGCGTTTCTCCCCTCCTGCTCCGGCTCGTGATTCCAATCCGCTCGCGTCCAGGCCGCCTGCAACCTCCGGCGTAAGTACTTGTTCCGTAACGATTCGATCCCCGCTGTGGTCCTTCGGACACAGCGCACGGTTTCGTTGAGCTCGGCTGTCGTCGAGCCCCGGATCGAGCCGCTACGAGCCCGTGAAGCGCAGTGTTAAGGAGGCCGGTAAACGAAGCGTTGAGAGCGAGGCCGATGACACAGGATTCGGCAAGATCCATTGCGTCCCTCGCCGCCGCGCGGGCGGCCCTGGAGCGCGTCGAGGTGCTCGAGACGTTCGGCCGTGTCGTGGCGATCCGCGGCCTGCTGGTGGAGGTCGCCGGCCCCGTGGCGGCGATGCGGCTGGGCGGACGGATCGACGTCGAGGGTGCGAACGGCCTCGGGCTGGTGCCGTGCGAGATCATCGGCTTCCAGGGGGACCGGGCGCTGGCCATGCCGTTCGGGTCCCTGGACGGCGTGCGGCGCGGCTGCCCGGCCTACGTGCGCGATGAATCAGCCGGCGCGATCCGTCCGTCCGCCGGCTGGCTGGGACGGGTGGTCGACGCCCTGGGCCGTCCGGTCGACGGGCTCGGGCCGCTGCCGCAGGGGCCGGATGTCTATTCGCTCCGGGCCGATCCGCCGCCCGCCCATGCCCGGACCCGGGTCGGCGGCCCGCTCGATCTCGGTGTCCGGTGCATCAACACCTTCCTGACCATGTGCGCCGGCCAGCGGATGGGGATCTTCGCGGGCTCGGGCGTCGGAAAGTCGGTGCTGCTCTCCATGCTGGCCCGGTACACGGCGGCCGACGTGGCGGTGATCGGGCTCGTGGGCGAGCGCGGCCGCGAGGTCCAGGAATTCCTGCAGGACGACCTCGGCGCCGCCGGGCTCGCCCGCTCCGTGGTCGTGGTGGCGACCTCGGACGAGCCGGCGCTCATGCGCCGCAACGCCGCCTACGTGACCCTGTCGGTCGCCGAGCATTTCCGCGACCAGGGCGCGAAGGTGCTGTGCATGATCGATTCGATCACGCGCTTCGCCATGGCCCAGCGCGACATCGGCCTCGCCGCAGGCGAGCCGCCGACCGCCAAGGGCTACACCCCGACCGTGTTCTCCGAGCTGCCGCGCCTGCTGGAGCGCGCGGGGCCGGGCGTGGGGCAGGGGACGATCTCGGCCCTGTTCACCGTGCTGGTCGAGGGCGACGACCACAACGAGCCGGTGGCCGACGCGGTGCGCGGCATTCTCGACGGCCACATCGTCATGGAGCGGGCTATCGCGGAGCGCGGGCGCTATCCGGCGATCAACGTGCTGCGCTCGGTGTCCCGGACCATGCCCCGCTCCTGCGATCCGGCCTACCTGCCGGTGGTCCGCCGGGCCCGGCGGGTTCTCTCGACCTACGCCGACATGGAGGAGCTGATCCGGCTGGGCGCCTACCGGGCGGGCTCGTCCCAGGAGGTCGACGAGGCCGTGGCGCTCATGCCCCAGCTTGAGGCTTTTCTGGGGCAGGGTAAGGAAGAAGCAACGTCCATCGGCGATGGTTACGCACGGCTCGGCCAGATTGTCGGCGGGGCCTAAGGGCACGGCCCGGGCATGATCCGAGGCGCGGGCTCAAGCGTTGCGTGGAGTGAGCGTCCTGATGAAATCGCGTGACACGCTGATACGCCTGCGCCGCTTCCAGGTCGACGAGAAGCGCCGGCGCGTGACCCAGATCGAGATGATGATGGCCGACTTCCAGCGCATGGCGGTGGAGCTCGCCCGCGAGGTCGCCGTCGAGGAGGCGCGCGCCGGCATCACCGACGTCGGTCATTTCGCCTACCCGACCTACGCCCGCGCGGCGGCCACCCGGCGGGAGAACATGCTCCAGTCGGCGCAGGCGCTGGAGGGCCAGCTCGCCGAGGCGAAGGCGGAGCTGGGCGAGGCCTTCGAGGAACTGAAGAAGGTCGAGATCCTGAACGACCGCGAGCGGACGGCCGAGCGGGCCGCCGAATCGGCCCGGGATCAGGCCGCGATGGACGGCATCGGCCTCAATCGCGCCCGGGGCTGACGCCGGGAGACCGGCCGCGCGGCGATCGGGCCGCCCGGCTTGAGCGCCGCGCGGCACGAAACCGTCACGATCACCTGACAAGGGGGATCGGGGTGGTATTCAGGCCGCTTGCAGCGCGTCGCGTGCCGGCGCATCAGGGGGCTCTTCCCCGGGGCGTCGGTGTTCATGAAGAAGATCAGCGAGTTCATCTGGCCTTTGATCGGCCTCGCGGCCGTCGTCGTGTCGGGCTACTTCCTCTACCAGGAACTCAAGACGACCTCGCTGTCCGCGATCTGGGCCGCAATCCTGGCGATCCCGCCGCACCGGATCCTGCTTGCGGCGTTCTCGACCCTGGTCGCCTACGGGGCGCTCGCCTGGTACGACCGGATCGCCCTGCTGCATCTGGGCATCCGCCACATCTCGTGGCTGTTCGTCTCGCTCTGCTCCTTCACCACCTACGCGCTCTCGCACAATATCGGCGCCTCGGTCTTCTCCGGCGCCCTGGTGCGCTATCGGGCCTACACCGCCAAAGGATTGACGGCCGCGCAGGTGGCCGTGCTGGTGGCCCTCTGCTCGTTCACCTTCTTTCTCGGCACGATCCTGCTCGGCGGCTTCACGCTGGTGGTCGATCCGCACCTGCTGACCCGCCTCGAAGGCCGGCTGCCGGGCTTCCTGACCGATCCCAAGACCGCGCTGATCGTCGGCATCGGCATGCTGGGCTTCGTCGGCCTCTACGTGGTCGGCTCGATCCTGCATCTGCGTCCGCTGCACATCCGCTCGTTCAAGCTCGAGTATCCCCGGCCGGCCATCATGGGCCGTCAGCTTCTGGCTGCGCCTCTGGAACTGCTGGGCGCCGCCGGCATCATCTACTTCGCCCTGCCGGAGGCGATGAACCCGGGCTTCATCCCGGTCCTGGCGATCTTCCTCGCCTCGTTCTCGGTCGCGCTGGCCTCGCACGCCCCGGGCGGCCTCGGCGTGTTCGAGATCGTGTTCATCACCGCGATGCACATCACCGACGAGGCCCAGAAGGACGCGATCATCGCGGCGGTGATCATCTTCCGGATCTTCTATTTCTGGATTCCCGCCCTCGTCTCGGTGGCGGTCGTGATCGCCTTCGAGCGGTCTCGGCTGGCCGCCGCGATCGGCTCGGCCGCCCACGAATCGAAGGCGTCCGCCGTGCCGGAGCCGCCGGTGATCGTGCCGGGTCTCAACGCGCACGAGCTGGAGCGGGAGCTCAAGCAGAAGGCGGTGTGAGGCGGCCGGCGCTGTCACTGAGCCTTTTGTAAGCTAAGCCGACTCGTTTTTCCGGGGCACCGTTGGCGAGCCCGGACCCGGAGCGGCACGCCGGGAGGCGGGCAATCCAGAGCCGCCGACGCCCCTGATCCTGATCGACCTGCGTGTCTGGATTCCGGGCTCCGCTGCGCGGCCCCGGAATGACTGGCAGGCATTCAGGGTCGGGGCTAACGTCTCAGGGCGCAGCCGCGAACCATCCGTGCTTCGATCACTCTAGGCCGTGATTCGGCGCGCTCAGATCGAGCTCACCGTCCGGAGCCGCGCCCGCGGATGGATCTCGGCCTGGCTCATCACCGGTGTCTCGCGGCGGAAGCGCTCGATGATCGAGCGCACGAACGGCCGGGTCTGGGCCGAGGTGACGAGCACCGGCATCTCGCCCTGGCGGGCCGCCGACTCGAAGCGGTCGCGCACGGCGTTGACGAACTCGCTGAGTTTCGACGGCTGCATCGCGAGGTAGCGCTCCTCGCGCTCGCCGACGATCGACTCCATGAAGGCCTGCTCCCAGGCCGGTGACAGCGTGATGATCGGCAGGGTGCCGTTCTGATCCTGATACTGCGCGCAGATCTGCCGTCCGAGGCGGGCGCGGACATGCTCGACCACATCGCGCGGGTTCTTCACACCGCCCGCGACCTCCGCGACCGCCTCCACGATCGCCCCGAGGTCGCGGATCGAGACGCGCTCGGCCAGGAGGAACTGCAACACTCGCTGGATGCCGGTCGTGGAGATCTGCGAGGGCACGATCTCCTTGAGCAGCTCGGCGTGCTCCTTGGGCAGCTCGCGCAGCAGCTTCGAGACCTCGACGTGGTTGAGGAGTTCCGAGACGTGCGCCTTGATGACCTCGGTGAGGTGGGTCGAGACCACGGTGGCGGCGTCGACAACCGTGTAGCCCTTGAGCTGCGCCTGATCGCGAAGCGCCGCGTCGATCCAGGTCGCCGGCAGGCCGAAGGTCGGCTCCAGCATGTGCTGACCGGGCAGCTGGACCTGACCGCCCATCGGGTCCATCGCCATGAACTGGCCGGGGAAGATCCGGCCGGTACCGGCCTCGATCTCCTTGACCCGGACCACGTAGCTGTTGGCGTCGAGTTGGACGTTGTCGAGGATGCGCACGGACGGCATCACGAAGCCGAGCTCCGCCGCGAGCTGCCGGCGCAGGGCCTTGATCTGGTCGGTGAGCCGGTCCTGACCCTCGCCGTTGACCAGCGCGAGGAGCGCGTAGCCCATCTCGAGCTTGAGGTCGTCGAGCTTCAGGAGGTCCGAGACCGTCTCTTCCTTGGCGGCGGCGGCGGCCGCCACCGCGGTCGCGTCCATCGGGACGCCCTGCGCGTCGAGGGGAGGGGCCTCCTTGGCATTCTTGTTGATGCGCCATGCGGCGTAGCCCGCGCCGCCGCCCAGCAGCAGGAATGGCAGCATCGGCATGCCCGGCAGCAGCGCGATCAGCAGCATGACGGCCGCCGACATGCCGAGCGCCTTCGGATAATGCGCGAGCTGCTTGCCGAGCGCCTTGTCGGCCGCACCCCGCACGCCGGCCTTCGAGACCAGCAGGCCCGCGGCCGTCGAGACGATCAGCGCCGGCACTTGGCTCGCCAGCCCGTCGCCGATGGTGAGCAGCGTGTAGCTCTTGGCCGCTTCGCCGAAGCTCAGGCCCTGCTGCGCCACGCCGATGATGATTCCGCCGACCACGTTGATGAAGGTGATCAGCAGGGCCGCCACCGCGTCGCCGCGCACGAACTTCGAGGCGCCGTCCATCGCGCCGAAGAAAGACGATTCCTCCTCGAGCGCCGCGCGCCGGGCCTTGGCGGCCTTCTCGTCGATCAGGCCCGCCGAGAGATCGGCATCGATCGCCATCTGCTTGCCCGGCATGGCGTCGAGGGTGAAGCGGGCCGCGACCTCGGCGATGCGGCCCGAACCCTTCGTGATGACCACGAAGTTCACGATGATCAGGATCGCGAACACGATGATCCCGATGACGAAATTGCCACCCATCACGAAATGGCCGAAGGCCTCGATCACGTGGCCGGCCGCCGCCGTGCCCTCGTGACCGTGGCCGAGGATCAGCCGGGTCGAGGCGAGGTTGAGTGCGAGCCGCAGCATCGTGGCGATGAGCAGCAGCGTCGGGAAGACGGTGAATTCGAGCGGGTTGTCGATCGACAGGCCGGTCATCATGATCAGCACGGACAGGATGATCGACACGGCCAGGAGCAGGTCGAGCAGGATCGCCGGCAGCGGGAAGATGAGGACCGCCAGGATGCCCATGACGCCGGTGGCGAACAGCAGGTCCGACCGTTTCGACAGCGCCTGGATGTCGCCGCGCGTCGGCAGCGTGAACTGTCCGAGCGCCGCGGCCGCTCCAATCCGTGCCGGCGCGCTCGCCGTCTCCGCCATCACTGCCATCCGTTGCCGTCCGCCGGGAAGGCACTCCACGCGCGCACTCGGCAAGATCTGCCGGGCAGAAGGTTAGCGGCGCGTTAAGAAAGGCCGAGTCGCCGGAGGGAACCGCGCCCGGCCCCGCCGCTTGACCGGTCGGCAGCCGCACCGTGCCGGGCCGGCACGCGCGTCCCGGTGCGCGTTGTCGCCATGCATGCGGGCACAGGCCCGAGGCTTCGGGAGACCGCTATGACCGTCCGCGTCCTGACCGCCCTGTTCGACGAGTACGAGGCCGCAGCGCGGGTGGTCGACGACCTCGAAGCGGCCGGCATCTCGCATGCCGATATCAGCATCATCGCGAATCGGCCCGGATCCGACGCGGCCGCCCCTGTGGCGGGCGGGGCCGCACGTCATCCCGCCGATGCCGCGGACGGCGCCGGCACCGGCGCGACGGTCGGCACGGTGCTGGGGGGCGGTGCGGGCCTGCTTGCCGGCCTCGGGCTCCTGGCGATCCCGGGTCTCGGCCCCGTGGTCGCCGCGGGCTGGCTGGTCGCGGCGGCGACCGGCGCCGGGGTCGGTGCCGCGGCTGGCGGGCTGATCGGGGGCCTCACCGGCGCGGGGCTCAGCGAAGGGGAGGCCGAGACCTACGCCGAGGGCGTCCGGCGCGGCGGCACGCTGGTGACGGTGCGGGCCGACGAGAGCCGGGCCGAGAGCGTGCTGACCTTGCTCGACCAGGGGGGCTCGATCGATCTCGACGAGCGCGTGGAAGGCTGGCGGGCGCAAGGCTGGACCGGCGGAACGGTCGGACCGACGGCCGAGGGATCGCGCGCACCGGTCGGCACGGACCGCTGAGCGTCACGTTCGCCGCCGGAGCCCGGCCTCAGGCCATCATCTTGCGGGCGAACATCGCCGCACCGAACAGGATCCCCGAACCGAGGGTGATCAGGGAGATCATCAGCATCCGCCGCGGCTCGAGAGCGGATTCCGCTCTCACGGGCTGCACGATCGGGCTGAAGAACTCGATCTGCCGTGCCGCGATGATGCGGGCGCGCTCTGAGGCCATCAGCACCTGCTGGTAATACTTCTCGGCATTCTTGCGATCGTTCTCCAGCGCCTCGAAACGGATCAGTGCGTCTGAGAGGAGCTGCTTCTGCTCCGGATCCGAGCCGGCGGATTGCCGTTCAATCCGCGCGATGTTGTCGTCGAGTTCCTTGATCTGCTGCTTGAAGTCCAAGATCCGCCGGGACTCCGGGCCGAGATCGCGTTGGCCGATCGCAAGCTGGCTGGCCAGAGTGATGCGGGAGGCGCGCAGCTCCGCGATGATCTTGAGATTGACGTCGTTGGCCTTATGCGCGTCGACGACTCCCTGGCGGTTCCGAAGATCCCGCATCGCGATGCGGATCTTGCTCATCTGCTCCCCGGCAAGCGCCAGCTCCCGCGTGCTTTCCGCGACCGCTTCCGCGCGCGCCTTCGCGGTGAGATCATTCACCATCCGCTCGGCTTCCTTCATCACAGCCTGGGCGATGGCGAGAGACTGATCGGGATCAAAGGCCTCGACGGAGACCGACATGATCCCGGACGAAGGTTCGGCGGAGATGCTGACCCTGCGTTTCCAGTAGCGGAGAAATTTCTCGATCGGCTTTTCCGCATCGAACCGCGAGAAATAGTCGATGCTGTCGCTGCTGAACCACGCGCGCAGCGGCAGCTGGGCTTCGAGCGTCTCCAACATCGGACGGCTCAGGATGTATTCGCGCGTGATCAGCCGGTCCTGCGAGACCATCTGTCCTGCACCGTCGGAGCTGCTCGTGTCCGATCCACCTGAGGACTTCTCGGACGCACCGATCGCCTGCCGGATGGCAAAGCGCGCCTCGGTCACGTAGCGGTCCGAAGCAATCAGCCCGAAATAGACCGCCCCGACCAGCGTCGGCAGCACGAAGCAGAGCACGAACAGGATCGGGATCCAGGGATCGCTCTTGGCGCTGGTCTGGAAGGACCGGATCCCCTTCTTGCGGTCGACGAAGCGCGACATGCGGGCGATCTGCCGCAACGATTCGGTGATCGCCTGCTGGCGATCCGCGGTCGTCACCGGCTGCCCCTCGGCCTTCCGGATCTCCATGTTCATGGCTTGATTCCCGGCCTCTCCGGCCATGAAGGTCGACCCATCACCGGGCACCCGGTCCCACGGCGGCGCGCGCGTCCGAAATCCGTCGCACGCCGAGACGGCAAAAGCATGTCTTTACGGCCGCGACCCGGGACGCGTCAGGCGTTGAGGCGCCGGTAGACCTCGATGGCGTCGTCGACATCCTCGTAGACGATCGCACGCCCGTTGAGCAGCACGAGGCCCTGCGAGCACCATTGCCGAATCGTCTCCATGGAGTGCGAGACCATGATGATGTCGGCATGCTTGCGCCGCTGAGAGAAGACTTCGTCGCAGCGCTTGGAGAAGCGGGCATCGCCCACCGAGGTGATCTCGTCGATCAGATAGCAGTCGAACGGGATCGCCATGCTCATGCCGAAGGCGAGCCGCGCGCCCATGCCGGATGAGTAGGTGTA
The DNA here is from genome assembly GCF_041806315.1 of Methylobacterium sp. OAE515. Lineage (NCBI taxonomy): Bacteria > Pseudomonadati > Pseudomonadota > Alphaproteobacteria > Hyphomicrobiales > Methylobacteriaceae > Methylobacterium > Methylobacterium sp. OAE515. The sequence goes on along the minus strand of NZ_JBGMUV010000001.1, from coordinate 5,928,865 downwards.
GATCGGGACGTCCAGGTAGCTGCCGAGTTCCGAGAAATCCTCCACGAAGTCGAGGACACGTCGCGGATCCTCACCGTAGATCCGGGCCACGAAGGTGACGTTGTCGCGGCCGGTCATCCTGGGGTGGAAGCCGCCGGCGAAGCCGAGGGGCCAGGAGACCCGCACCCCGCGGTGGATCTTCCCGCGCGTCGGGTCTTCCGTCCCCGCGATCAGCCGCATCGTGGTGGATTTGCCGGCGCCGTTGATGCCGAGGATGCCGTAGGAGATGCCCGGCTTCAGGCTGAAGGAGGCCTGTTCGAGGATGGTCCGCCGATGGCCTTCCGTGCGGTAGACTTTGCTGACTTTCTCGAAACGGATCACCGAAATGGTCTCCAGGACGGCCGAGCCGCTGGCCGGCGCCTCGGGGCTTGCGGGTACCTGCGCGCCGAAAGCGGCAAATCTGAGAAGGCGATAGCACCCGGCCCGCACCGGGCGAGACACGCTGCGACTCTCCCGGCGCGCTACACTTGGTCCGGCATGAAAGTGCAGTCTTCGGCTCCGCCGTTGACGTGTTGCGGCATATGGCATACCAAATACCAACCGACGGAGCGCATCCAGGGGATACGGCGCTGGAAAGTCGGAACTTTAGCTCCAGTGGTGGGGAGAAAGGCCGCGCATGACAGAGGCAGCGACCTGCACGGCCGCCGTATCCGATCGCGAGCCCGTCGGCCTCGCGGAGGCGATCGGCGACGCCGTGGTGGTCGCCGATCCCGAGGGTGCGATCACGGTCTGGAACCCCGCTGCCGAGCGGATCTTCGGCTTCACCGCCGCGGAGGCGCTCGGAGAGACCCTCGACCTGATCACCCCCGAGCGGCACCGGCGCCGCCACTGGGATGGCTACGCGAAGACCATGCACACCGGCGTCACCCGGTACGGGGCACAGACCCTGCGGGTGCCGGCGATCCACAAGGACGGCCGCCAGCTCTCCATCGCCTTCACGGTGGGGATGGTGCGGGACGCCTCCGACCGAGTGACCGGGATCGTCGCGGTGATCCGCGACGAGACCGAGCGCTGGGCCGAGGAGAAGCGCCTGCGCCAGCGCGTGGCCGAACTCGAAGCCTCCTCGGATCCGTCGTACCGGGCACCTTGAGCCCGCCAGACGATCCGAAGGTCCCGATCACCAAACCGCACAGGGAGAACGCCCAATGAGCCAGCCGTTGGAAGGGATCAAGATCATCGACTTCACGCACGTTCAGGCCGGGCCGGCCTGCACGCAGCTGCTCGCGTGGTTCGGTGCCGACGTGATCAAGGTCGAGCGCCCCGGCGCCGGCGACGTGACCCGCACCCAGCTGCGCCACGTCGAGGATGCGGACGCGCTCTACTTCACGATGCTGAACTCGAACAAGCGCTCGCTGACCCTCGACACCAAGACCCAGGCCGGCAAGGAAGTCCTTGAGAAGCTGATCAAGGATTCCGACGTCATGGTCGAGAATTTCGGCCCCGGCGCGCTCGACCGGATGGGCTTCTCCTGGGCGCGCATCCAGGAGCTGAACCCCGGCATGATCCTCGCCTCGGTGAAGGGCTTCTCGGACGGCCACCACTACGAGGACCTGAAGGTCTACGAGAACGTCGCCCAGTGCGCTGGCGGTGCCGCCTCGACCACGGGCTTCTGGGACGGGCCGCCCACTGTCAGCGCCGCGGCGCTCGGTGACTCCAACACCGGCATGCACCTCGCGATCGGCATCCTCACGGCGCTCCACCAGAAGAACAAGACCGGCAAGGGCCAGAAGGTCGCCGTGTCGATGCAGGACTCGGTGATCAACCTCTGCCGGGTGAAGCTGCGCGATCAGCAGCGCCTCGACGCGCTTGGCTACCTCGAGGAGTACCCGCAATACCCCCACGGCGAGTTCTCCGACGTGGTGCCGCGCGGCGGCAATGCGGGCGGCGGCGGCCAGCCGGGCTGGGTGCTGAAGTGCAAGGGCTGGGAGACCGACCCGAACGCCTACATCTACTTCACGATCCAGGGCCACGCCTGGGCGCCGATCTGCAAGGCGCTCGGCAAGGAGGAGTGGATCACGGATCCGGGCTACAACACCCCGCGGGCCCGCCAGGACAAGATCTTCGATATCTTCAAGACGATCGAGGAGTGGCTCGCCGACAAGACCAAGTTCGAGGCGGTCGACATCCTGCGCACCTACGACATTCCCTGCGCGCCGGTGCTGTCGATGAAGGAGATCGCCGAGGACAAGTCGCTGCGCGAGAGCGGCACCGTCGTCGAGGTGGCGCATCCGAAGCTCGGCAAGTACCTGACCGTCGGTAGCCCGATCAAGTTCTCCGACCTGAAGGTCGAGGTGAAGGCCTCGCCGCTGCTCGGCGAGCACACCGACGAGGTCCTCGCGGACCTGGGCTACACGCCGGAGCAGATCCGGGCGATGCACGAGGCCCGCGCGGTCTGATCGACCGCCGTCTTCGCGATACCAAGACAGGACGGCGCCCAGCGGCGCCGTCCTTTTTCATGTCAGGACGCGAAACAGTTTCGCATGCAGGCCATCGATCGGTGGCGGTAGGGCAGGGTGCCGTGATCCGCCTTTGACACGCTGCTGCGAGATCCAGCCCGACGTTGCGAGCGGAGCGAAGCAACCCAGGAGTGCCACGCTCGGCGATGTCGCGCTGCCCTGGATTGCTTCGCTTCGCTCGCAAAGACGAAGGGGCGGTGAATTTCCAAATTCACCCGCTGAGTTCGCGATGGCGCAGAGAAGAACGCTCGTCCAACCCATTCCCCTCATCCTGAGGTGCGGCGTGAGCCGCCTCGAAGGAGGGCTCCAGCCAGACGCGCGATCCCCGGAGCCTCCTTCGAGGGCTCCGCTGCGCTCCGGCACCTCAGGATGAGGGGAGGGATGGGTCACCGCGGCCCAGGACGCGGTCGTCTCCTGAGCCCCAACGCGATCGGGAACAGCTCTAAGCCGCTCTCGTTCTGCCTGAAACGAAGAACGCCACGGCCTGCGCCACGACAGGCGGCTGATGCGCGTGGGGGCCGTCATACTCGACATAGGTCACGTCGTAGCCGGCTTCCCGAAGCTTGGGTAGGTGGACGCGCGCGCTCCGCGCGATCGGGATCTGCGCATCCTGCGTGCCGTGTGACAGGAAGATCCGCGGCGCGCCGACCTGCGCGTGCACCGACAGAAACCCGGCCGACGAGACGATGAGGTGGCTGGCGACGTCGCCGTTCGCGAGTCCGAGGGAGAGGGTGTAGCTGCCGCCATCCGAGTGGCCGGCGAAGCAGATTCGCCCCGGATCGAGCAGGAAGCGGTCGGCCACTGCGTTGAGCGCCGCCGCGACCCGCTCCCGGTCCGGCCCGTGGCCGGCGATGACGATGTCCCAGGTCGGAAACAGAGATTGCGGAACGAGGAGCAGGAAGCGCTCGGCGCGGGCGTGCGCCTCCAGCATCGGCAGGATGCGCTCAGCGCTGCCGCCGCCGCCGTGGAACAGCACGACGAGCGGGCAGGGCCGGCGTGGATCGAGGCCCTCGGGGACCACCAGCACCGCATCGCGCTCGGCGAAGAGGCCGAGCGCGTGCCGCCCTGGGGGGAGAGGCTCGTTCGTGGGCAGCCGGTGCCGGAAATGCAGGCGGCCGGCAAGGTCTGGATCGATCATGGATGCACCGTCACCGAACGGATGACGGATCCGGCGCCGTCTTCGCGGGCGCAGCGCAGCAATCCAGTGGCTTCACGCGGATCGCGGCCGCGCTGCCCTGGGGCACTTCGCTTCGCTCGTGACGACGGTGCGGGTGAAGATCTCCGAGTGGCCAGGAGCTTCAGCGGAACGCCATCCCGCACGGACCCGCAATGCGCGTTCTCATCAAGGCAAGAGGCCGGGCTCGACACGTGAGCCCGGCCTTGATGGTCTCGGATCAGAGATCGCGCGAGAGTTGCGACCTCACTTCTTCTTCTTGATGCCGCTCTGCGGGTTGAGGCTGCCGATATTGCCGCTCTCGCTGCCGGCGGCCGGGTCGATCACGGCGTTGACCAGGGCCGGACGGCCCGAGTTCATCGCCTCGTTGACCGCGCGGGTCAGCTCGTCCGGCGTGGTGACGTGGTAGCCGACACCGCCGAAGGCCTCCATCATCTTGTCGTAGCGGGAATCCGGCACGAACACCGTGGTGGCCGGGTCGCGGCCGGTCGGATCCGTGTCGGTGCCGCGGTAGATGCCGTTGTTGTTGAACACCACGATGCAGACCGGCAGGCCGTACCGGCAGATCGTCTCGACTTCCATGCCGGAGAAGCCGAAGGCGCTGTCGCCCTCGACGCAGAGGACCGGCTTGCCGGTCTCGACGGCTGCCGCGACGGCGAAGCCCATGCCGATGCCCATGATGCCCCAGGTGCCGACATCCAGGCGCTTGCGCGGCTGGTACATGTCAATGATGCCCCGGGCGAGGTCGAGGGTGTTGGCGCCCTCGTTGACCAGGATCGCGTCGGGCCGCTCCTTAACGATGGTGCGCAGCGCCCCGAGCGCGGCGTGGAAGTTCATGGGCGAGGCGTTGCTCATGAGCTTCGGCGCCATCTTGGCGATGTTCGCCTCACGCTTGGTCTTGAGCGTCTCGATCCAATCGGACGGGGGCTGCTGCCAGCCCTGGCCCATGCCGTCGAGGAGCGCCTGCACGCAGGAGGCGATGTCGCCGACGACGGGCGCCACGATCTCGACGTTCGAGTCCATCTCGCGGGGCTCGATGTCGATCTGGATGAACTTGGTCGAGCCCGGCTCGCCCCAGCTCTTGCCCTTGCCGTGCGACAGCAGCCAGTTCAGCCGGGCGCCGACCAGCAGCACCACGTCCGAGTCCTTCAGCGCCGTCGAGCGGGCCGCGCCGGCCGAGAGCGGGTGGGTGTCGGGCAGGAGGCCCTTGGCCATGCTCATCGGCACGTACGGAATGCCGCTGGTCTCGACCAGCGAACGGATGGCGTCGTCGGCCTGTGCGTAGGCGGCGCCCTTGCCGAGCACGATCAGCGGCCGCTTGGCGGATTTCAGAACCTCGAGCGCGCGCGCGATCGCCTCGGGGGCGGGGTGCTGGGCGGGCGCCGGATCGATCACCTTGACCAGCGACTTCTGGCCGGCCTCGGCGTCAATTACCTGTGAGAACAGCTTGGCGGGCAGGTCGAGGTAAACGCCGCCCGGACGGCCCGAGCAGGCGGCGCGGATGGCGCGGGCGACGCCGATGCCGATGTCGGCCGCGTGCAGCACCCGGAAGGCCGCCTTGCACAGGGGCTTGGCGATGGCGAGCTGGTCCATCTCCTCGTAGTCGCCCTGCTGCAGGTCGACGATCTCGCGCTCGGAGGAGCCCGAGATCAGGATCATCGGGAAGCAGTTGGTGGTGGCGTTGGCGAGCGCCGTCAGGCCGTTGAGGAAGCCCGGGGCCGAGACGGTGAGGCAGATGCCCGGCTTCTGGGTCAGGAAGCCCGCGATCGCCGCGGCATTGCCGGCATGCTGCTCGTGGCGGAAGGAGATCACCCGCATCCCCTCGGCCTGAGCCATGCGGCCGAGATCGGTGATCGGGATGCCCGGGACGCCGTAGATCGTCTCGATGCCGTTGAGCTTGAGCGCGTCGATGACGAGGTGGAAGCCGTCGGTCAGCTCCGGCTCGGCGTCGACTTCGGGGTTGGTGTGGACGATCTTGGCGAGTGCGGTCATCACGATGTCTCCCGGAGGATCTGTGTCGATAGGGGCGGCTCTCGGCGCCGGCTGGCTGGAGGATCTCCCACCCTCCGCCCTCATCCTCAGGTGCCCGCAAGTGGCGGGCCTCGAAGGAGCTCTTGAAGGCCTCTGCGATCTCCGGAGGCCTCCATGAAGGCCTCCGTTTCGCGTCGTCACCTCAGGATGAGGGGGAGGGTGGGTGGTCCGTGGCGTCTGTGTGTCGGTTGATTGAAGTCGTGAGATCGAAGGCCGTTCAGGCCGTCCGGACTGGTCGGGCGGCGAGCGCGGGGGCGTGCTCGGTCTCGGCGAGGTAGCGGGCCCGCATCGGGCGCAGCACGAACATGGCGAGCGCCGCCGCGGTCACGTTGAGGATGATGATCAGCGTGAACACCGCCGACCAGCCGTATGCCGCCGAGAGCAGGCTGGCGAACGGGACCAGGAAGGCTGCGGTGCCCTTGGCGGTGTAGAGCAGGCCGGCATTGCTGGCGGCGTATTTGGAGCCGAACGTGTCGCCGCAGGTCGCCGGGAACAGCGAGTAGATCTCACCGAACACCCCGAAATACACCGCAGTGGCCAGCACGAACACCATCGGGATGTGGCCGTAGGTCAGCAGCACGATCACCGCCAGCGCCGCCGTGGAGAAGGCGATGAACATCGTGTTCTCGCGGCCGATATGGTCGGAGACGAAGCCGAAGAACGGTCGCCCAAACCCGTCGAAGATGCGGTCGAGGGAGATCGCCAGCGTCAGCGCGGCCATCTGGAGGCCGAACAGGCTCACCGGGACATTCGCCACCTGGAAGTCGTGAGCGATCGGGGCGATTTGCGCCGCCGCCATCAGGCCGCCCGACGCCACCATCACGAACATCACGTACATGACCCAGAAGACCGGCGTGCGCACCGCCTCGCGGGGGCTGCGGTCGACCTTGGTCTGCGGCAGGCGCGTGCTCTTGCGCTGGACCGGCGTGTTGGTCGACGGCTTGCGCAGTAGGAAGGCGAGGGCCAGCACCACGGCACCCTGGCCGAGACCGAAATACAGGAAGGCGTCCTGGTAGCCGCTCGAAGCGATCATGCGGGCGATCGGCACCACCGTGATCGCCGCACCTGCGCCGAATCCGGCGGCCGTGGCACCGGCGGCGAGGCCGCGGCGATGCGGGAACCACTTAAGGGCGTTGCCCACGCAGGTGCCGTAAACCGAGCCCGCGCCGATGCCGGCGATTACGGCTCCGAGATACAGCATGGCGAGGCTGTCGGCGTAGGCGTTGATCGTCCAGGCCAGGGCGATCATCACGCCGCCGAAGGCGACCACGATCTTCGGACCGTAGCGGTCGACGAACCAGGCCTCGACCGGCACAAGCCAGGTCTCGGTGGCGACAAACAGCGTGAAGGCGAGCTGGATGGCCGCGCGGCCCCAGTGATAGCGCTGGTCGATCGGATCGACGAACAACGTCCAACCGTATTGAAGGTTGGCGATCATGGCCATGCAGATCACGCCGAAGGCGAGCTGCCACCATTTCGCCGACGGCGAATCCTGGCGTTCCATCCCTGAGCCTCTCTCTTGGGCGGCGCGGCCTTGCATTGGCGGCGTCTCTCGTACGCCGATGATCATGCACATCCGTTCCAGGTATGCAATATACCAGCGTGAGACGGACGGGATGAACTGTCAGGACGGCGATATTATTCCGTTTCGCCCCCGGGTGGAATCGGCCGGCACAGTGCACCGACGGGCGATCTTCCCGCTTGCGGTGGTGGCATCCCCCCGTCTGTGCGGGCGGAGCGAAGCAACCCAGGTTGGCGGCCCGGTTTCCGGCGTCGCGACCCCCCGAGAGCGCCACCCGGCGTCGCTATCGCTCCTCTGTGGCAGTACGAGGCCCCCAGGCACCGAGCGTCGGCGCGTCGGTCGGGTTCAGCGACTCATCGAGGGCGGGAATTGGGGTCGGATCGTCGGGAAATCCGATGAGCGCGCAGGCGGCCGCCCATTCCGACCCCTCCTTGACCGCCGCCAGGGCGCTTGGATCCAGCGCGGTGATCCGCCCGCGATCGAGGCGCAGGATGGCCCGCCCGGTCTCGGCCTGAACGAAGCGGACGACTGCCATCCGGCGAAGGCACTCGCGCAGGAAGGCGGTGTTGGCGGATGCCGAGAGGTCGGCGCCTTTGAACACCGCCTCGGGGCCGCGGGCGAAGATATCGACCTTCCGGAAGCGGTCGATGTCGATCAGCCCCTTCACGTCGAGGATGTTGAGGATCCCGTCCGCCCAGAACGCGATCGTGCGCGGGCGCTCGCCGAGCGGCACGCTGTTGTCGAGGAACTCGCAGACCACCTGCTTGTCCCGCGACAGCGCCCAGTTGAAGAACAGGCGCGGCATCCCGGTATAGGCTTCGACGTTGTGGGCCAGCAGGTCCTCCACCGCCTTGTAGCGGCCGAACAGCTCGCCGCGCTTCCAGGCCCGCTCGACGGTGTCGGCCGGAGGCGTGACCATGAACTGCATGTAGACCCGGTCGCCGAACCGCGTGAGCAGCTGGCCACCACCATCCGAGCCCGCCTCGGCCTGGAAGCTGTCGAACCGGAATCGGTCGATCAGGAGGTTCGAGATCCGCCGCTCGGCCGCCTTGCGGGTGACGTAGCGGTCGAGCTTCATGTCGATGATCTCGACCTCGTAGCCCGTCAGCGTCCCAGCGTAGCGAGAGGCCGGCCCCAGGCTGTCGTAGTCGAGGAGGTACTTGCGCCACACGTCCGGGGTGATGACCGCGAAATCCGACCACGCCATGCCGAGGCGCTTGGCAAGCCCGAGCTGGTAGGGGCGGATCGTGCTCTTGCCGGAGGCCGAGGCACCCTTGACGTTCATCACCACCGGGTGGTCCTGCGGCACCAGACGGCGGTAGCCGCGCGCTTCCACCACCGCGCCGATCCAGGGTTCGATCAGTTCGCCGATGCGGCGGCTGCCGTAGCCGTTCGACACCAGCGTTCCCGCGATGGTCCGCAGCAGGGCCGCGTCGCGGATGACGGCGTTTTGGCGGGCGATGAGGCCCGACACCACGGTGCGCAGGGCCTCGCAGGCGGCGATTTCCAGGCCGTCTCCGGCCTCGGCGGCGCGCCGCTGCCAAGTTTCGAGATGGCGGAGGGCCCGGGTCGGGAGATCCTCGCGCGGGGCCTCGATGGTCGGAGGGCGGCGCCCGAGGAGCCGGTCGAGCCAGCGCGGCTCCGGCGGAGGCGGGGCCGGCGGGTCGTTCAGGATGGCGGCGATCTCGCGGTCGAGCACCGCGTCGGCCTCGGAGCGGATCCCGGCAAGGACGGCCTCGACCTCGCCGAGGCGGGGCTCGATGCCCTCGCGCAGGATCGTGGCGACGATGGCCCGGAAGTTCACGCCGAGGTCGGCGTAGACCGCGCCCACCGGCACGGACAAGTCCGACATGACCCGGATGAGGACCTCGTGGACGACGAGGCGGCCGGCCCGGAACCGGGTGAGCTGCCGGGCAGGCAGCCCGCAGAGGTCACTCAGATCCAGGGCGTCGCGAAGCGGCGTCTCGACGTGCTCGGACCGGTAGACGGTGACCAGCGGCAGAAAGGCGGACGGCAGATCGGACCGGACGCCCGGGTTCCAGGGGCCGATGGCCGCTTCCGGGGCGGTGGCCGGCGCGTCGGTCATCCGCGCTTCTCCTTCCCGCCCCCGCAGAGGCGGGTGGGTGGGCGCGTGTCAGATCGGGAGGGCGAGCCGTGAAACCTCAACCTGCCCTCCGAAGACCCTAAAAGACCTTCTGGAACCAGCCATGGGCGTCATTGGTGTTGCCCCGCTGGATGTCCACCAGCAGGCTTCGCAGCCGCTGGGCCACCGGCCCGGCCTTGCCGTTCCCGATGGTGAAGCTCTCCTCCCGTCCCTTCACGGTGCCGATCGGCGTGATCACCGCCGCCGTGCCGCAGGCGAAGGCCTCGGTCAGGCGGCCCTCTCGCACGTCGGTGCGCCACGCGTCGATCGTGTAGGGCTCTTCCTTCACGGTCAGCCCGGCCTCCCGCGCCAGCGTGAGAACCGAATCGCGGGTGATCCCGTGCAGAATGCTGTCCGACAGCGGCGGCGTGACCAGCGTCCCGTCCTCGAACACGAAGAACACGTTCATGCCGCCGAGTTCCTCAATGTAGCGGCGCTCGACCGCGTCGAGGAACACGACCTGCTCGCAGCCCTGCGCGACCGCCTCTGATTGCGCCGCGAGGCTCGCCGCGTAATTGCCGCCGCACTTGGCCGCGCCGGTGCCGCCCGGTGCCGCTCGCGTGTAATGCTCCGAGACCCAGACCGAGACGGCGTTATTCGGGTCCTTGAAGTACGAGCCCACCGCCGACGCGATGGTGATAAACAGGTACTCGGAGGCCGGCCTGACGCCGAGGAACGCCTCCGTGGCGATCATGAACGGGCGCAGATAGAGGCTCCCGTCCGGCGTGTTGGGGATCCAGGCGCGGTCGATCTCGACCAGCTTGTGCATCGCCTCGACGAACGCGTCCTCCGGAAACGGCGCGATCGCTAGGCGCTCGGCCGAGTGGCGGAAGCGGCGGGCGTTGGCGTCCGGCCTGAACAGGGCGGCGCCGCCGTCGGCGGTGCGATAGGCCTTGAGGCCCTCGAAGATTTCCTGCGCGTAGTGCAGCACCGCGGAGGCGGGATCGAGGGGGATCGCCTGGCGCGCCTGGATCCGGGCGTCGTGCCAGCCGCGACCGGCCTCGTAGCGCGCCACCACCATGTGGTCGGTGAACACCTTGCCGAAGCCGGGATTCGCCATCAGCGCGGCCCGCTCCTCGGCGGTCCGCGGGGCGGGATGACTTTGGATCTCGAACGTCAGGTCGCTCACGGTGTGGTCCTCATCGGCTGAGGCCCTTATGGCGCGCTCCGGCGCGCGAATCTACGGAGCCGGCGCATGACGGCGTCGCCGCACATGCGAGTCATTCCGCGGTCGCGGGCTCCGACAGCTGCAGCCGGTGCAGGCGCGCATAGGCGCCGCCGGCCGCGAGCAGGTCGTCGTGGCGTCCAGTTTCGATCACGCGGCCGGCGTCCATCACGGCGATCTGATCGGCGTCGCGCACGGTCGACAGGCGATGGGCGATCACCAGGGTGGTCCGGCCGCGCATCAGTCGGGTCAGCGCATCCTGGACTAGGCGCTCCGATTCGGAATCGAGGGCCGAGGTCGCCTCGTCGAGGAGCAGGATCGGCGCATCCTTGAGGAAGGCGCGGGCAAGGGCCACGCGCTGCCGTTCGCCGCCGGATAGCCGGCCGCCGCCGGGGCCGACGCGGAATTCGTAACCCTCCGGCAGGGCGGTGACGAAGCCGTGAGCCGCCGCGGCGCGGGCTGCCGCCTCGATCTCCGCGCGGGTCGCCTCCGGACGGCCGAAGCCGATATTGGCGGCGATCGTGTCGTCGAATAGGACGACCTCCTGCGAGACCACCGCCACCGCGGCGCGCAGGGACGCCAGGGTCACGGCACGGACGTCCTGGCCGTCGATGGTCACGGCGCCTCCGGTGACGTCGTAGAGGCGCGGGACGAGGTTGAGCAGCGAGGATTTCCCGGATCCGGAGCGCCCGACCAGGGCCGTCACCGAGCCGGCCGCGGCCACGAGGTCGATGCCTTCCAGCGCCGGCGCGTCCGGCCGGTAGCGGAAGCGGACCTCCGCGAAGCGGATTGCGCCGGCGGTCACCGTCAACGGCCGGGCACCCGGCGCCTCGCGGATGGCAGGCGCCTCGTCCATCACGTCGAAGTAGCGCCGCAGCGCGGCCGCCGCCTCCTGCAGGATGGCGTTGAGATTGCCCAGCGCCCGGGCCGGCTGCGCGGCCAGCAACAAGGCTGCGACGTAGCCGGTGAAGTCGCCGACCGTCTTCTCGCCCGCCAGGACGCGCTGCCCGACCAGCACCAGCACGCCCGCTACCGCGATGCCGCCGCCGATCTCGAGGAGCGGGTCGAGGCGACCGCGGGCATTGGCGGCCTTCATCTTGAGGCGGCGCACCTCGTCGAGCGCCGCTGCGGCGCGGCCCTTAAGGTAGGGTTCCATCGCGTAGGTCTTGGCGACGCGGGCGCCCTGCAGGCTCTCGGAGATCAGGCTGGCGGTGGCGCCCATCTGCTCCTGCGTCGAGGTCGAGACCCGCCGGAGCTTCTTGCCAATCCGGCCGATCGGCCCGGCCACGAACGGGACCGTGACGCCGGCCACCAATGTCAGCACCGGATCCATCCAGATCAGCGCCGCCACCAAGCCGATCAACATGGCGATGTCGCGGAGCAGCACGGTCGAGATGCGGGTCAGCGCCTCCTTGATGAAGGCGAAGTCTGTGGTGAAGCGCTGGGTCAGCGCCGCAGGGCTCTCGCGGCCGAGCTGTGCGAGATCCGAGTCGATCAGGTGCCCGTAGAGCGCCGCCTGCATGTCGGCCTCGACCCGGGTCACGACGCGGTTGGTCAGCACCGTCTGCCCGTAGAGCGCAAATCCGCGCGTGGCCGTGACCAGGATCACCACCAGCGGCCCGTAGGCGATCGCCGCGGCGTCCTTGCGGTCGAAGGCGTCGAACGCGGCCTTGATCAACGCCGGGTACAGCCCGGTCGAGGCGCCCACCAGCGCGATCAGCACCAGCACGACCGCGAGGGTGGCCCGGTGCGGGTACAGCCAGATGCGCCAGAGCCGGGCGAGGAGGGGGGCCGTGTCGCCGGGAAGGCGCGCCATGAAACCTACCGGGTCGGGTCAATGCCGCCGCCGGACAGGATGCGCGGCGGCAGCGGTTTGCCGCCGCCGCCGCCGCGGATCAAGGCTTTTGGTCAGCGGTCGTCGTCGCGCGGCCCGCGATTGTCGTCATGGCCGTGATGCCAGCCGCCGTGACGCGGTCCGCCCATGGGACGCGCGAGGATCATGGCGCGCCGCTTTTGATCCTGGTCCAGGCTGGCGTAGAGCGGCTGCGAGGCGTCGGCGAGTTTGCGCAGGGCGTCGCCGCGGGCAGTCGCGGAATCTGCCATCGCCCGAAGGGCCGCGGGGGCGTCGTCGCCGAATTTGGGCCGGTCGCGCATCGCCTCGCGGCGCTGCTGGCGCAATTTCGCCATGTCGCGGATCGCGGCTTCCACCGGTGGCCACAGCTTTTCCTGGTCGGGATTGAGCTTCAAGCCGGCATGCAGGGCCGCAATGCGGGCATCCGTGAAGGCCGCACGGTCCTCGGGGCTGAGCGCGCTCCACCGCCCGTGCCCGCGAAAACCCTCGGGGCCGTGGTCGCGCGCGACGGCCGCGCCGGCAAGCCCCAGCCCGAGGGCACCGGTGATCAGGATGGCCGCTCTCAAACGTCGGGACATGAACACCTCCGTCTTGACGCTCTTGGGGCCGTGCTGACCGGCGGTCGGCGGCAGGGCCCAACGCCGCGCATCGAGCGCCGGGCTTGTATCCCGCTTGTGTATGTAACAATGTTACATTACGTCCGGTGCCATGTGGTTGGCGGAGGCGGTCATGGTGCGGCGGGCGACGGCAACGATCGGGATGGCGTGGCTCGCGGTTCTGGCCCTGTGTTTCGGCCTCGGCGGGCCGGCCGCAGCAGGATCCGGGGAGCGTCCGGTCCGTGCGGTCGCGAGCTTCTCGATCCTGGCCGATCTGGTGCGGGAGGTGGGCGGCGCGCACGTGACGGTGTCGCCGCTCGTCGGCCCCGACTCCGACGCGCACGGGTTCAGCCCCTCGCCGGGCGACGCACGCAAGGTCGCCGAGGCCGACATCGTCTTCGTCAACGGCCTGGGACTGGAGGGATGGCTCGACCGGCTGATCCGCGCCTCCGGCACCCGCGCACCGGTGGTGGTCGCCTCCACGGGGATCACGCCGATCGCCGCGCAGGACGAACATGCCCATGGGGACGGCCTAGGTGACCGCGACCACGGACACGGGGATCACGCCGTGGACCCGCATGCCTGGCAGGATGTCGCCAACGTACGGATCTACGTGGCGAATATCCGGGACTGGCTCGCCAAGGTCGATCCGGCCCATGCGGACGCCTATCGGGAGGCTGCGACCGCCTTCCTCGTCAAGCTCGACGTGCTGGAGCGGGACGTCCGGACGACGATCGCCCGCATCCCGCCGGAGCGGCGGCGCATCATCACGACCCACGACGCCTTCGGCTATTTTGCGGCGGCCTACGGCCTGCGCTTCATCGCACCGCAAGGTGTGTCCACCGACAGCGAAGCGAGCCCGCGGGATATCGCGGCGATCATCCGGCAGATCCGCAAGGAGCGCGTCCCTGCGGTCTTCCTCGAGAACATCAGCGATCCGCGCCAGATGGCGCAGATCGCCCGCGAGGGCGGTGCCCGGATCGGCGGCAAGGTCTATTCCGACGCGCTCTCGGCACCGGACGGCCCGGCCGCGACCTATCTCGACCTGATGCGATCGAACGTGCAGGCCTTCGACGCCGCGTTGATGCCGGGCTAGCGCCGCTGGCGATCAGGTGGGCGTGAGCTTCAATCCCCGTGCGGGCTTAAGTGCCACGCATGGGACGATTGCCGGCCGCATCGAGGTCTCGCGTCAGTCGATCGGACGCGTCATTCTGGGGCGCCGAAGGCGAGCCCGGACCCGAAGGGGCACGCCGGAGGCGGGCAATCCGGAAGTGCTGTCGCGCGATATCCTAGCGCATCGGCGGCTCTGGATCCCGGGCTCCGCTGCGCGGTCCCGGGATGACGGGTGAAGCTTCGGCCGCGCGGGTACATCTCGAGGCCTCGCCGTGGTTCGCCTTCACCGCGTCGGACATGACATAGCGTAAACCGGCGGTTAAGACGCCCCCACTAGCCTTACGAAACGGGTGCCAGCCGATCCTCGTCGACGAGGGCTCAAGGCCTTGGGGCCTTGTGAAAACGCGCAGCTCGGAGATCGCGTGGCTTGGGGGCCTGACCGCTGGCGCTTCTATCGGCTCGTCGCGCGCGAGGCCGCGCGCGCAGTCCGCGCGGCCAGCGCCAGCGTCACCGCTCCGCCCGACATCCTCGCCCGGATGCGGGTAACCGGGCTGGTGATCGCCCCCCAGGATCTGCGTACCTCCGACGCGACCTTCGCGGACGACATCTACGCCGGCCTGTTCGTCTTCGCGGGCCGCTCCCTGGCTGCGAGCGGCGGCTCGCCCTTCGATTATGCCCCGCCCTCGCCGGAGTGGGCCGACGAGCTCTACGGCTTCGGCTGGCTGCGGCACCTGCGCGCCGCCGACACCGCGCTCGCCCGGGCCAATGCCCGTGCCTTCGTGGCCGATTTCATCGCCGGACGGGGCGACGCGGCGCTCGCCCGGCAGACGCCGGTGGCGGCCCGGCGGCTGATCTCGTTCCTGTGCCAATCCCCGCTCGTTCTGGAGGGTGCCGACCACGGCTTCTACCAGAACTTTCTCAAGGCGATCGCCCGCAACGCGCAGCAGCTCGAGCGCGACATCCGGCGCGGCGTGCCGCCGCAATGGCGCCTCAACGCCGCGGTGGCGCTCTGCTATGCCGGCCTGTGCTGCGACGGCATCCAGCCGATCCTGCGCCGGGCGACCCGGATTCTCTCGCGGGAGCTCGACCGGCAGATCCTCACCGACGGAGGCCACCGCTCCCGCGACCCGCGCTTCGCCATGGAGCTGCTGCTCGACCTGCTGCCCCTGCGGCAGAGCTATCTCAGCCGCAGCGTCGAGCCGCCGCTCGCGTTGCTGCGCGCCGTCGACCGAATGCTGCCGCTCCTGCGGTTGCTGCGGCACCCGGACGCCTCGCTCAGCCATTTCAACGGCATGGGCGCGACCGATGCGGACCATCTCGCGACGCTTCTGGTCTACGACGGCGCGCTCGCCCGGCCGCTGATGCATGCGCCGAACTCCGGCTACGAGCGCCTGGAGGGTGGCCGGGTCGTCATCGTGGCCGATGTCGGCGCGAGCCCGCCGCTGCCCTATTCGGTCAATGCCGGGGCCGGCTGCCTCGCCTTCGAAATGTCGAGTGGCCCCCAACGGATCATCGTCAATTGCGGCCTGCCGGCGAGTGGGCCGGATCTGCGCCTCCTCGCCCGCTCGACGCCTGCGCACTCCACCGCCTCGGTCGGCGACGCGTCCTCGTGCCGGTTCCTCACCCGCACCGGCTGGTGGGGTGATCGCTGGCTGGCCGACTGGCTGATCCGGCGGCGCGGTCCCGTGGTGCTGGGCGGCCCGTCCGAGGTGGCGGCCGAGCGGGCCGAGGATGACGACAGCGTCACCCTCGCGGCCCGGCACGACGGTTACGGGCGAGATTTCGGAATCGTGCACGAGCGGCGCTGGCAGCTCTTCGCCGCGAACGCGCGCCTGGAGGGCCGGGACGCCTTCCTGCGCCAGGGCAAGGCCTCCAGCCGAGCGCGCCAGCGCGGCCAGAACGTCGCCATCCGCTTCCACCTGCATCCCGGCATAGCCGTGCGGGGCGTTCCGGAAGGCCTCGAACTCGCCTCGGCGCTCGGCGAGATCTGGACCTTCCGCGCGGAGAACGCCGAGATCGCCCTCGAGGAGAGCGTCTACTTCTCCGGACTGACCGGACCGCGCCGCACCGACCAGATCGTGCTCCACCTGCGGGTCGCCGAGGATGTCGAGGTGCGCTGGAGCTTCGAGCGCCTGGCCTCGGCGCCGCTCAGGGGCATTGCGCCATCTTGACAGGGCGGCTGGCCCGGCTGCCCGTTTCCATGCTACCGCGCGCCGAAATCTCGAACCCCGGCACGAAGCTATGGCGCACGATCAGGTGCGGGTCTCCCGCGCGCTCCTCTCGGTCTCCGACAAGACCGGCCTCGTCGACTTCGCCCGGGCGCTGCACGAGCGCGGCGTCGCATTGGTCTCGACAGGGGGCACCCACCGGGCGCTGCAGGAATCCGGCCTGCCGGTGACCGAGGTCGCCGACCTGACCGGCTTCCCCGAGATGATGGATGGCCGGGTGAAGACGCTTCATCCGGCGGTGCATGGCGGCCTGCTCGCCATCCGCGACAACCCCGAGCACCAAGCCGCGCTCGCCGCGCACGGGATCGGCGCGATCGACCTGCTGGTGGTGAACCTCTACCCGTTCGAGGCGACCATCGCGGCCGACAAGCCGGATGCCGACTGCATCGAGAACATCGATGTCGGCGGGCCGGCCATGATCCGCGCGGCGGCCAAGAACCACGCGGACGTTGCCGTCGTCACCGACGCCTCGGACTATCCGGCCGTGCTGGCCGCGCTCGAAGCCAACGACGGCGCCACCGGGGCGGAGCTGCGGCGGCGCCTGGCGCAGAAGGCGTTTGCCCGCACTGCCGCCTACGACGCGGCGATCGCCAACTGGATGGCGGGCCGCTTCGGTTCCGACGAGCCGGCCCTGTTCCGCGCCTTCGGCGGCACCCTCGCGCAAGGGCTGCGCTACGGCGAGAACCCGCACCAGAGCGCCGCCTTCTACCGGGCTCCCGGCAAGCCGCGCGCCGGCGTCGCCACGGTCCGCCAGCTCCAGGGCAAGGAACTGTCCTACAACAACTTCAACGACACGGATGCGGCCTACGAATGCGTCGCCGAGTTCGACCCGGCGCGTTCGGCCGCGGTGGCGATCATCAAGCACGCCAACCCGTGCGGCGTCGCTGAGGGCGCGAGCCTGGTGGAGGCCTATGAGCGGGCGCTGAGCTGCGACCCGACCTCGGCCTTCGGCGGTATCGTGGCGCTGAACCGGACGCTGGACGAAGAGGCGGCCCGCAGGATCGTCGAGATCTTCACGGAGGTGATCATCGCCCCGGATGCCACGCCCGAGGCGGCGGCAATCGTCGCGGCCAAGAAGAACCTGCGGCTCCTCCTGGCCGGCGGCCTGCCCGATCCCCGGGCCGCCGGCGAGACCGTGCGCTCCCTCTCCGGCGGCCTGCTGGTCCAGGGCCGCGACGCGGCCGTCGTGGACGACATGCCGCTTCAGGTCGTCACCCGGCGTGCGCCGACCGAGGCGGAACTCGCCGACCTCCGGTTCGCCTACCGGGTCGCCAAGCACGTGAAGTCGAACGCCATCGTGTACGCCAAGGCCGGCGCCACCGTGGGGATCGGCGCGGGTCAGATGTCGCGGGTCGATTCCTCGCGCATCGCCGCCTGGAAGGCCGCCGAGGGCGCCAAGCGCCTCAACCTGTCGGAGAGCCTCGCGGTCGGTTCGGTCGTGGCGTCGGATGCCTTCTTCCCATTCGCCGACGGTCTGCTGGCCGCGGCCGAGGCGGGTGCGACGGCGGTGATCCAGCCGGGTGGCTCGATGCGCGACTCGGACGTGATCGCGGCGGCCGACGAGGCCGGCCTCGCGATGGTCCTGACGGGACATCGCCACTTCCGTCACTGAGGCGTGGTCGAGTCCGGCGGACCTAGCCTGGTCCTGGGCTGCCGTTAACGCTCTGTCGCGAATGCGCGCCCGGGACCGATTTTCCGGTCTTGAGCGCGCGTTGGCGCAACGCTCACAATAGTGTTTATGGACTGGCTTTCTGTAAAAATTCGGCGCTGCGACGTTTGACTATGCCAATCTAGCGTTTTTTGTAATCGAAAATTTTAAGAAATAGCCCACCAGAGGTAAAAACCGAACGCGACTTGATATCGTACCCCCGGATCGCCATGATGATTCAGAAGTGTTCGCGCTGATTGCGTCGCGCAATGTCTGAACGCGATCTGGTCTGGGTGGTCCGATGCTCGTCGCCGCGATGTTGTTCTTGGTCGGGTGGCTGATCGGCCGTCTGTTCGGCGTGATTGTGTTGGTGACGACCTCGTGCGTCATCCTGTTCACGGCGATGACCATCTTCACGGCCGTCTACGGGATCGACCTTCTGCACGTACTGATCACGCTCGGCTATCTCACCGCGCACCAATCCGGATATCTGCTCGGCGCCTATTGGGGCGGCTACGAGGAGCACAGCTGACGCCGACGGCCGCCATCACCACCACCAGACCCACCGGCCGGCCTGATTGTTCACGACAACCCAGATCGCTAATGTTACCAGGCACCAGCTAACTACAAGTAGAAGTGGTGGCCTCTTGCCCGATTCACGCACGGGTCTCGTTTTCAGGTCGGTCACGTCCGCTGGTTTCCGGTCTTTGGCTTCGGGCCAATCTATACGGGAATGTACGGATTATGGTTCCATCGGCCCGGCTATGACCGCGGATCCACACCTGAATTAGAAATGTCTTTTTGCATATCGATTTTGTTTTCGATAATATCGAAAACCTGATAATATTTGCCCTGACGTCTCAATAGAGACAGATATTCTGATGAGCAAGGGTATCTATAATTCAAGTTAGTATTGTATTGCTGTGTTTCCACGGCAGATGGCGCTACGGCTATAACGGTCGACCACTCCGAACGGCGTGGTCCAGCGCACGCGGCATGACAGCACAGCCGTCCGGATTGCTGGGCTAGGCGGGCTCCGGCAGGGCCGACATGACAACGCCCAGGCCGCGGGCGGCCTGGGCGTCGATCGGGCAGAGCCGTGGCTCAAGTATCGGCGAAGATGTCCCGGTCCTTGGTCTCGGGCACGAACAGCACGCCGATGACAACCGTCGCGACCGCGATGACGATCGGGTACCAGAGGCCGTAATAGATGTCGCCGGTCTGAGCCACCATGGCGAAGGCCGTCGCCGGCAGGAGGCCGCCGAACCAGCCGTTGCCGATGTGGTAGGGTAGCGACATCGAGGTGTAGCGGATCCGGGTCGGGAACAGCTCCACCAGCATGGCGGCGATCGGGCCGTAGACCATCGTGACGAAGAGCACGAGGATGAACAGCAGGCCGATCACCTGCGCGACCTGCGGCCGGAAGATGTCGAACGGGTTCGACATCTTGACGATCTCGGGGTCGCCGGCCTTCGGGTAACCGGCGGCCTGGAGCGCCGCGGTCGTGGCCTTGTTGGCTTCGACATTGCCGCCCTGCGGATAGGGGATCTCGGTGTCGTTGACCCGGATCGTCGTGGGCTGTCCGGCGGCACCGGGCGCCGTCGCGTAGCGCACCGAGGACTTCGACAGGAAGTCACGGGCAAGGTCGCAGGGCGCGGTGAACACCCGGGTCCCGACCGGGTTGAACAGGGTTCCGCAGGCGGCCGGATCGGCCGTCACCGTGACCTTCACGCTCTCGATCGCCGCCTCGAGCTTCGGGTTGGCGGTCGAAGTGATGCCCTTGAAGATCGGGAAGAACGTCGCCGCCGCGATCGCGCAGCCCGCCAGGATGATGACCTTGCGGCCGATCTTGTCGGACAGCCAGCCGAACACCACGAAGAAGCCGGTGCCGAGGAGCAGCGACCACGCGATCAGCAGGTTCGCCGTGTAACCATCGACCTTGAGGATCGATTGCAGGAAGAACAGCGCGTAGAACTGGCCCGTGTACCAGACCACGCCCTGGCCCGCGACGAGACCGAACAGGGCGATGATGGCGAACTTCGCGTTCCGCCACTGACCGAAGGCCTCCGTGAGCGGCGCCTTCGATGTCTTGCCCTCCTCCTTCATCTTCTGGAAGGCCGGGGACTCGGAGAGCTGGAGGCGAATCCAGACCGAGATGCCGAGCAGAAGCACCGAGACCAGGAACGGAATGCGCCAGCCCCACTCGGCGAACGCGGCCTCGCCCGTGAAGGTCCGGGTCGCGAGGATGACGAGGAGGGACAGGAACAGACCCAGCGTCGCGGTCGTCTGGATCCAGCTCGTGTAGAAGCCGCGCCGGCCATTGGGGGCGTGCTCGGCCACGTAGGTGGCGGCGCCGCCATACTCGCCGCCGAGGGCGAGGCCCTGCGCGAGGCGCAGGACGATCAGGATGATCGGCGCCGCGATGCCGATGGTCGCCGCGTTGGGCAGGATGCCGACGATGAAGGTCGACAGGCCCATGATTAGGATCGTAATGAGGAAGGTGTATTTGCGTCCGACGAGATCACCGACGCGTCCGAAGACTAGGGCGCCGAATGGCCGGACGATGAAGCCGGCCGCGAAGGCCAGCAATGCGAAGATGTCGCGCGTCGCCGGCGGGTAGGCCGAGAAGAACTGCGCGCCGATGATCGCCGCAAGGGACCCGTAGAGATAGAAATCGTACCACTCGAACACGGTGCCGAGCGAGGATGCGAAGATCACCCGCTTCTCGGCCGACGTCATCGGCCTCGCGGCGTCTCCGGTCCGCGGGATCGCGGTTGCCACAGCCATGAAACAGGTCCTCCCAGACGCATACGGGCGCACCGGGACCCGGGCCGCCCCTTCACCGCCCGGTTTCGCGGGCGGCTCTGCGCACAGCGCAGATCACATATGCGTTATCGCAAGGGCGGGACAGGTCAACCGGTAAAGCGATCGTGAAGAACCCTATCAACACGGGCGCTTACGCGGGTGTGCCGGAAACGACGAAGGGCGCGGCTCACGCCGCGCCCTCCACCTGTTTGATGCTTCGACTCTGGGTCAGTGTGCGTGCGCGCCCGAAGCCCCGATACCGGTCTCGGAGCGCACATACTGCGCCTCGAACGCGGCCCGCTCGCGGTGGGCCCGGCGGGACTTGTCCATCAGCGACACGACCCAGATCGTCGCGAAGGCCAGCGGCATCGAGAACAGCGCCGGGTTGTCGTAGGGGAACAGCGGCGCCGGGTTGCCCAGCGTCGTCACCCACACGGCCTTCGACAGCACCACCATGATCACGGCGGCGAGCAGGCCGACGAGACCGCCGGCGAGCGCGCCCCAGGTCGTGGTGCCGCGCCACAGGATCGACATGGCCAGCACCGGGAAGTTGCAGCTCGCCGCCACCGCGAAGGCGAGGCCGACCATGAAGGCGACGTTCTGGTTCTCGAACACGTAGCCGAGGTAGATCGCCACGATGCCGATCACCACCGCCGAGATTTTCGAGAGGTTGACCTCGTGCTTCTCGGTGGTGCGCCCGCGGGCGATCACCTGGGCGTAGAGGTCGTGGCTGATCGCCGAGGCGCCGGCCAGCGTCAGGCCCGCCACCACCGCCAGGATGGTCGCGAAGGCAACGGCCGAGATGAACCCGAGGAAGTAGGGGCCGCCGACCGCGTTGGCGAGGTTCACCGCCACCATGTTGGTGCCGCCGATCATGTCCTTCAGCTTGTCGAAGGTCCCGGCCGCGCCGAGCTTGAAGTAGCTCGGATCCGACATCAGCAGGGCGATGCCGCCGAAGCCGATGATGAAGGTCAGGATGTAGAAGTAGCCGATCAGGCCGGTGGCGTAGAACACCGACTTGCGCGCCGCCTGGGCGTCCGAGACCGTGAAGAATCGCATCAGGATGTGCGGAAGGCCGGCGGTGCCGAACATCAGGCCGACGCCGAGCGAGATCGCCTCGACCGGGTTCGACACGAGACCGCCCGGTGCCATGATGGCGTCGCCCTTCGGATGGACCTGCACGGCGCTGGCGAACAGCACCTCCGGGTTGAAGCCGTACTTCAGCAGCACCGCGCCGGCCATGAAGGTCGCGCCGCCCAGGAGCAGGCAGGCCTTGATCACCTGCACCCAGGTGGTCGCCTTCATGCCGCCGAAGGCGACGTAGACGATCATCAGGACGCCGACGATGATCACCGCGTACAGGTAGGGCAGTCCGAACAGGAGCTGGATCAGCTTCCCCGCGCCGACCATCTGGGCGATCAGGTAGAAGGCCACCACCACCAGCGTACCCACCGCCGAGATGATGCGGATCGAGGTCTGGTCGAGGCGGAAGCTCGCCACGTCGGCGAAGGTGAACTTGCCGAGGTTGCGCAGGCGCTCGGCGATCAGGAACAGCACGATCGGCCAGCCGACCAGGAAGCCCGTGGAGTAGATCAGCCCGTCGAAGCCCGAGGTGTAGACGAGGCCCGAGATGCCGAGGAACGAGGCCGCCGACATGTAGTCGCCGGCGATCGCCAGCGAGTTCGTGCCGGCCGAGATGCCGCCGCCGGCCGCGTAGAAGTCGGCGGCCGATTTGGTGCCCTTGGCCGCCTTGTAGGTGATGCCGAGCGTCAGCAGCACGAAGAACAGGAACATCAGGATGGCCGGCCAGTTCGTGGCCGATTGCGCCACGGCGCCGAGATCCGGGCCGGCGGCGTAGGCGGCGCTCGCCGCGATCACGGCGAGCGTCAGGCCGAGGAAGAGGCGGCTCATCGGGCGACGCTCCGCTTCAGGGCGTCGCTCAGCGCGTCGAACCGGGTGTTGGCCCTGGCCACGTAGACGCCCGTGAGCGCGAAGGCGAACAGGATCACGAACACGCCCGCGAACAGCCCGAGGGATGCGGTACCGCCGACCTTCACGGCGAGCAGCGACTTGTCGAAGGCGATCAAGCCGATGAAGCCGAAATAGACCACCAGCATCAGGCCGGTCAGGATCCAGGCGAACCGGGTGCGCTCGCCGACGAGCTGCTGGAATTCCGGGGTCCGGGCGATCCGCTCGACCTGCGGATCGACGTCGGTCCCGAGTGGTCGTGCTCCTGGGGGCGCCGTGCGCCCTCGCAGGTCGAGTGTCGTGCCGCTCATGGCTGTTCCTCCCGCGAGGGCGCTCTCTGGCCCTCCGGTGCATCGCGTTGATGGTTTGTGGTTCTTGTTGGAGGCGGGCGCCGGACCGGCATCCGCCTCGGTTTGAACCCGCTCCGCCGGTCCGGCGGCGCGGATGCGATCAGGCCCGGTTCTGCCGGTTCTCGATCAGGTCGTCGACCACGGCGGGCTCCGCCAGGGTCGAGGTGTCACCGAGCGAGCTGAAATCGTCCTCGGCGATCTTGCGCAGGATGCGGCGCATGATCTTACCCGACCGGGTCTTGGGCAGGCCCGGGGCGAACTGGATCAGGTCGGGGGAGGCGATCGGCCCGATATCCTTGCGGACCCAGGTCACGAGCTCCTTGCGCAGGGCGTCGTCACCCTCCTCACCGTCGTTGAGGGTGACGTAGGCGTAGATGCCCTGGCCCTTCACGTTGTGCGGGTAGCCGACGACGGCCGCCTCGGCGACCTTCGGGTGGGCGACCAGCGAGGATTCGACCTCGGCGGTGCCCATGCGGTGGCCCGAGACGTTGATGACGTCGTCGACCCGGCCCGTGATCCAGTAATAGCCGTCGGCATCGCGCCGCGCGCCGTCGCCGGTGAAGTACTTGCCCGGATAGGTCGAGAAGTAGGTCTGCTCGAAGCGCTCGTGATCGCCGTAGACCGTGCGCATCTGGCCCGGCCAGGAATCCGCGATGCACAGGTTGCCTTCGCAGGCGCCTTGCAGGACCTTGCCCTCGGCGTCGACCATCTCGGGCGTCACGCCGAAGAACGGCCGGGTTGCCGAGCCGGGCTTGAGCGCGGTCGCTCCCGGCAGCGGGGTGATCAGGATGCCGCCGGTCTCGGTCTGCCACCACGTGTCGACGATCGAGCAGCGCTTGTCGCCGACCACGTTGTAGTACCACTCCCAGGCTTCCGGGTTGATCGGCTCGCCGACCGAGCCCAGCACACGCAGCGACTGCCGCGAGGTCTTCTTCACCGGTCCCTCGCCGCCGCCCATCAGCGAGCGGATGGCGGTCGGAGCCGTGTAGAAGATGTTAACTTTATGCTTGTCGATTACCTCCCAGAACCGGGAGGTCGACGGATAGGTCGGGATCCCCTCGAACATCAGCGTCGTGGCGCCGTTCGCGAGGGGGCCATAGACGATGTAGCTGTGGCCGGTGACCCAGCCGACATCGGCCGTGCACCAGTACACGTCGCCTTCGCGATAATCGAAGACGTATTCGTGCGTCATCGAAGTGTAGACCAGATAACCGCCCGTGGTGTGGACCACGCCCTTCGGCTGGCCGGTCGAGCCCGAGGTGTAGAGGATGAACAGCGGGTGCTCGGCCTCCACGGCCGTGGCCGGGCACTCGTCGGTCACCTGCTCGGCGGCCTCGTCATAGTAGACGTCCCGGCCCGCCTCCATGGCGACGCTGCCGCCGGTGCGCCGGACCACAACCACGTGGTCGACGAGGTCGGTGCCGATGCGCTTGATCGCCTCGTCGACATTGGCCTTGAGCGGCACCTTGCGGCCGCCGCGCAGGCCCTCGTCGGCCGTGATCACCAACTTCGAGCCGCAGCCCTGGATGCGCGAGGCGAGGGAATCCGGCGAGAAGCCGCCGAACACGATCGCGTGGATCGCGCCGAGCCGCGCGCAAGCGAGCATCGCGTAGGCGGCCTCCGGGATCATCGGCAGATAGAGCGTGACCCGGTCACCCTTGCCGACGCCGCGGTTGCGCAGGACGTTGGCCATCCGGCAGACCTGCGCGTGCAGCTCGCGATAGCTGATGTGCTTGGACTCGTCGGGATTGTCGCCTTCCCAGATGATCGCCGTCTGATCGCCGCGGCTCTCCAAGTGGCGGTCGATGCAGTTATAGGCGACGTTGGTCGTGCCGTCCTCGAACCACTTGATCGAGACTTTGCCCGGCTCGAAGCTGGTATTCTTGACGCGCGTGTACGGCGTCATCCAGTCGATGCGCTTGCCGTGCTCGCTCCAGAAGGTGTCCGGATCGGAAACCGACGCCTCATACATCTGCCGATACTTGGCATCGTCGACGTGAGCGCCCTCACGCCACGCAGCCTGCACCTCGATGACCCTGCCTTCCATGGCGTTCCATCCCTGTTTTGGTGCCCGATCGTATCGCGGTGAGTGCCGCGCAGCCAGGACTTCCAAAGTAACGTAGCCTACATTCTACGATGACGGTATCATCGTCTTTCCGCTCGCGCGGACGTCGGTTTTGCTGAATAAATTGGGCGCAATGTAAGGGGCTGATTGAAGCTTCGACGATGCCCTGTCAAGCCGAGTTGAAGGGTCGTGATGCGATCGGCCGCCGCGTGTTTTCCACGCCTGGCAACGGGCTCGGCGCGATGACCTCCCCCGGTGCCCGGCCTCAGCCATTCGCCGCCCGGCGGATCGGCATGATGATCTCCACCAGCGTGCCGTCCTCGGGCCGGGCCGACAGCTGAAGGCGACCGCCATTGGCCTCCACGAGGGCGCGGGGCAGGGCGAGCCCTTCCTCGACATCCCCTTCGGGATCCGCGGTCCTTGCCGACGCGGCGCCGGTGTCGCGGACCCGAAGGGCCACGGCTGTCCGCTCCGCGGCGCCGGTGGAGACGATGATCTGGCCTCCCGCGGTCGAGCGCCGGATGGCGTGCTCGATCACCAGGGAGGCCGCACGGCTGACGGAGCGCTCGTCGGCCTCCAGATCCTCCAGGTCGGAGGAGAAGCTCGTTCGCACGACGATGCGCCCGCGGGCGGCCTGGCCTTGGAGCCGCGCGACGCACCCGGCCGCGACGTCGTTGAGGTCGAGCGGACGCGGCTCGAGCTGCAGGGATCCGGCCTCGACGGCGGCGAGGTCGAGAAGCTTGCCGACCCGCTGCAGCATGGCCTCGCCGGACGCCTTGATCTCCGCGAGGCAGCCGCGATAGCGCGCGTCCCCGAGCGGACCGAACGGCTCCTTCAGCATCGCGTCGGCGAGGTCGAGCATGCCGGTCAGGGGTTCGCGGAACGCTTGATCCAGGCGGGTCAGGGCGGCGCCCCGGTTTCCGCCGAGCGCGGCGGCCCGATCCTCCGCGACCGGCGGCGGAGCAGGCGGAGGGTGAGACGATGGCGCGGGCGCCGGTTCCAGGATTGCGACCCGACAGCCATCGTCCCGCATCGCTTTGATGTCGAGGATCAGGGTCGCGCCGGCGAGGGAGACTGGACGCAACCCCTCGGACCCGCCGCGCAGAAGATCGGCAACGGCCAACACGCTGTCCCGGTCGAACAGGGCCACGAAGCTGCCTCCGACCACCTCGCGGGGATCGCAGCCGAGCATGGCGGCGGCCGCGCGGTTGACCGCGACGACGCGGCCCGCTCCGTCGAGCGTGACGATCCCCGACGTGAGTGCGTCGAGCGCCGCCTCGGCGCTCGCCGTGCGCTCCGCCTGCGCCGCGCGCGCCAGGCGCTCGGCCGCGAGCGCGCCCGCCACATCGGCTTCTTCGAGCGGCCGCACGATCAGGCAGGTCGCCGGCGCGCCGGCCCACGCGCAGGCGCCGCTCAGCGCCTCGACCGGCTGAGTGCCTCCCTCGGCCGTCGTGACCGCTGTCCGGCGTGCGGTTGGCTCCTCCGCCTGCGCGTAGCCCGGCAGCAGCGCGCCGAGACTGGTCGCAACCAGGGCTGCCAGATTGGCGTATCCCGTCAGCGCGAGGAACCTGCCGTTCGCCGCCAGGATCGTGTCGGCGCGATGGATGAGCGCCGGAAGGGGGAGGCCGGTGAGAATCTCGGTGCCGGGCACCGGCGCGGTCGCGGCGTCGCGCGGTTCCGCGAGGCCGGGCTGCGCTCCGGGAAATGGCATGACGGCGCCGCTTTCCGGCTTCCGAGCTTCCGTATCAGGCTCCGCTTCATCGCCCGCGTAACGCGCGCCCAGCGCCCGGGCGATCTCCCGAAACGCGGCATGCTCGTCCGTCGACAGCGGAGCCGGCACGGGGGCCGGATCGGCGATGTCCGCAGTCTCGGGCTCAGAGGCTGGAGGCGCCGGAACCGGTGTGGTCGGCGCGACCTCGACCCGCCTCGCGATCTCCGCAGCCGTGTCCTGCGGAGTTGGGCTTGAGGCTTGCTGAGGAAAGGCTCGGATCAGGCCGAATCCGCCGAAGCCCGAGAACGCCGCATCGCCGCGCCCGAGCGGGGCGCCCGAGAGCTCGACCCGGACAGGGCCGCCGGCGGTCTCGAGGACGGCCGACTCGCCGCGGAAGGTGCGCCGCTCATGCAGAGCCGTGAGCATCCCCTCGGCACCGGAGACGCGGCCGGCCGCGGCGAGCTCGTGCCACTTTCGGCCGACGAGGCCCGCCAGGACCTCAGGACCGTTGAGCGCGGTCAGCGTACCCGATTCATCCATCCGCCACAGGAAGCGGTCGTCCCGCGGGAGCGCTGGCTCGGGCGCCGCAGCGGCAGGCGGCCGTTGCGGCGCCGGTTCCGCCTCCGGCTGAGCCGAACGAATCCGAGGCACCGCAACCGGCGCTGTCGCGGCGACCAGGATCACGGAGTCGCTGGACCCGTGATCGTGGCGGGCCAGCCAGCAGAGCACGGGGGGCGCGATCCGGCGTGGATCGAGGCGCAGGCGGACGAGTCGCGGCGCGGTATCCGTCGGCGCCGTTGCCACGATCTGCCGGATCAATCCTGCCACGCTGGCGTCGCCGAGGGCGTCCGCCAGGAGGAGGGCGTTCGGGGAGGCGTGCACGATCCGCCCGGCTGCGGCATCGATCACCAGATGAACCGGATCCCGCGCGCCAAGGGCCGCGGCCAGGGTCGGCATGCCCTGCCAGGCCGCGAAGGCGGCGGCGAGCTGAGGCTCGGCTGATCCGGCAGTCGGTATCAGTGTCGTCTCCAAAGCCCGCGACCTCGAACTCACACGCCCGTCCCTGTTCCCCGACCCCGTTTGCCCGAGAAACGCCCGCGATCGAAGCCCTATTGTAAACTCCTTCGCGCCGCGACGCTGGATTCTCGGCGCGACCGTCACACGTTTACGTCATGTCAACCTTAACGCCGGTGGCTCGGGTGGCATATGGTGGCGAATCAGATATTTTGCACTGCACAAAGCGCCATCCACAGACGAAAACGAGAGGAGACGAAAGATGAGCAACCCTCCGAACTACGAAGTCCCGACCGAAATGCGCGATTTCGCCGAGAAGAGTGTCGAGCAGGCCCGCAAGGCGTTCGACAGCTTCATCGGTGCTGCCCGCCGCACGGCCGACACGGTGCAGGGTTCGGCCGAGCTGGCGCGGAGCAACGCTCTCGACGCCTCGTCGCGCGGCTTCGAATACGCTGAGCAGAACGTGAACGCCGCGTTCGACCTCGCGCAGAAGCTGGTCCGGGCGAAGGACATGCAGGAGGCCATGCAGCATCAGGCCGAGTTCGTCCGCAGCCAGTTCGCCGCCATTCAGGCACAGGCCAAAGAGTTCAGCGGCCTCGCCCAGAGTGCGATGCAGCAGGGGGCCGAGCGCGCGAAGTCGGCCATGCAGCAGGGTGCCGACGAGGCGCGCAAGGCCATGGAGCAGGGCCAGGACGCCACCAAGCAGACCGCCCAGAACGCTCAGGACGCCGCCGACCGCGCGACGCACTGAGCATCCCGTCACCGAACGGGGCCGCGGCCCGCCCTCGACCCCGGGGGCGGGCCGTCTCGTTTTCGCCCGTATTGCCGCCGAGAGCCGCCGGGCGGACGCGATGGGTCCGCGTCGAGCGAAGGGTTCAGGCATGCGCCTTACTGTCTCCGGCCGATCCGGCCTGCGTGGTCCTGTCCGTTTGACGATCGCCGCGCTGGCGCTCGCGGCTGTCCTGCCCGGGCCGGGTGCCCGCGCCCAGTATGTCGAGGGCCCCGGCTACGGTGGGCCGCCCGCGGGCTACGAGGATCCGGGCTACGAGCGCGGCTACCGCCGGCCGCCCCGCCGGGCGGAGCGTGCGCCGGTCGGCTTCAACTGCGATGCCGTGCAGCAGGGGCTCACCGGGCCGAAGCCGTTCTCGTGTCCTCTGCCCGGCCCGCGTCCCCTCGGCGTGCGCTGCTTCTGCGACCTGCCGATCGCCTCCTTCAGCCCGGCGCAGACCGCCGTCGGCCGGGTCGTGCCGTGATCTGAGCGCGAACGCAGGCGGCCGCGCCATCCGATCCGGACGACGCGGCCGCTGTACTTCCTGCCGGGCTATACGGGCCCGGTCGGATCCGATCAGTTCAGCACGACGACTTTGGCGCCGACCTTCACGCGCTCGTAGAGATCGGTCACGTCGTCGTTGGTCATCCGGATGCAGCCCGACGACACGGCCTGGCCGATCGTGTCCGGCTCGTTGGAGCCGTGGATGCGGTATTCGGTGTGGCCGATATACATGGCGCGGGCGCCGAGCGGGTTCTCGATGCCGCCGGCCATGTAGCGCGGCAGATCGGGACGACGGGCGATCATGGCCTTCGGCGGCGTCCACGACGGCCACTCGCGCTTGGCCGTGATGGTGTTGGTGCCGCTCCAGCTGAAGCCCGGGCGGCCGACGCCGACGCCGTAGCGGAGCGCCTGGCCATTTCCGAGCACGTAGTACAGGCGGCGCTCGGCGGTGGAGACCACGATCGTGCCCGGCGCATAAGGGGCGTTAAACGCCACGACCTCACGGGGGATCGGCTGGACCTGTGCCTGCGGTGCGGCCTGCACGCCCTGGCCGTATCCCGGCGCGTACGTGCCCTGGTAACCGTACTGTCCCTGGTCCGAGTAGTACTCGTCGGCATTGTCGGTGCCGAAGGGATCGTACGACGAAGCGGCGAGTGCCGGAGTCGCGGCAAGAACAGCCACGCCGAGGAGCGCGCCGAGTGCGGTGAGCGAGGTCTTCATGGATGGCCTGCCTGTGCAATAACCTTTGCCATTACAAGCGTGAGCATAGCCAAGCAGTTCCACGCACGCGCCGACATTTTGATGGACGGCGGAATACGTATGGGGGCTGACCCGTGCGACGGGCGGCCGCTCAGGCCACCTCGTCGGTGTGGACGTCGAACCGCGCGAGATGGGCGAAGCCGAAATTCGTCGCGATCGCGCAATCGGTTGCGTCCCGTCCGCGGGCCATGACGATGCGACCGATCCGCGGCCGATTGTGGCGCGCGTCGAACGTGTACCAGCGCGGGCCATCCGGACCGTCGAGATAGACTTCGAACCACGCCGAGAAGTCCATCGGGGCGGGATCCTTCGGCACGCCGATATCGCCGAGATAGCCGGTGGCGTAGCGCGCCGGGATGTTCATGCAGCGGCAGAAGGCGATTGCGAGATGCGCGAAGTCCCGGCACACGCCCTCGCGTTGCATGAAGCCATCATGCGCCGTCCGTGTCGCGTCGGCGCGCTGATAGTCGAAGCGGATGCGCTCGTGCGTGTAATCGACGATCGCCTGAACCCGCCCCCAGCCTTCCGGTGCGGCGCTGAACAGAGACCACGCCGTCTGCGAGAGCTTGTCGGTATCGCAGTAGCGCGAGCCCAGCAGGTAGACCATCACGTCATCGGGCAGGTCCTGCACCGGGATCTGCTGGGCCTCGGGCACGACGAGGTCGGGCTCTCCGGTGTCCTGGACGGTGAAGTCCGCCGAGATGAGCAGCTGCCCCGGCGGCGCGACGATGCGGTGGCAGATGTTGTCGAACGAGTCCCGGTATTCGTGTGCGGTGAGCGGCGGATCGAAGGCGATCGCCTGTGGGCTCAGGAGATCGGCCAGCCTGCTGGGATGGATGCTCAGCATCAGGATCATCGGGGTCGGCTGAGACAGCGTGAAGCCGATGTCGAAACCTGTCCTGATCTTCATCTCGGCCATCTCGTCGTGTCGCCATTCGCGCGGGATCGCCACGCACGCTCGTACTGGGTCCGGGAGCTCAACGCGCCAGAGGCAGCGGCGAACCTTGAAATGTGCGTGTCGTCGCCGCGTCGACGGGCAGCTCGATCACGTCGACCTCGACCTGCATGCCGAGATCGTCGCTCGCCAGTCCGAAGAAGGAGCCGTGCAGGGGGACCGCCTGCGCCGGGTCGCGGGTGACGGCCACGCGGATCAGGTCGCGGTTGCCGACGATGCCGTTGGTCGGATCGAACTCGACCCATCCAGCGCCCGGCAGGTAGACCTGAAGCCACGCATGGGTGGAGCCGCCGCCGACGTGGCGGGCCCGGTCGTTGCGGGGATTGTAGAGGTAGCCGGACACGAACCGCGCGGCCATGCCGAGCGCCCGCACGCCCTCCATCATCAGAACTGCGAAATCACGGCATGAGCCGCGCTTGCTGCGCAGCGTGGTGAGCGGATCCTGCACGCCCTTTTCGGAGCGGGCGAGATAGGTGAAGTTCGCGCGCACGCTGCGCGTCATCGCAGCCAGCAACTCCTGCGTGGGGATCCGCCCGTCCGCCGGTAGGAAGCCGCGCGCCCAGGCATCGATTTCGTGACGCGCGTCCGGCCATTGCCGCTCGATGGAGCGGGACAGGTCCGGCATGTCCTCGGCGCCGTAGCCGAACGGGTAATGGGTCGCGTGCGGGGCGAGGGGGAAGATCGGCGCGTGCTCGGGCGTGTGTTCGAGGGTGATGCCGCAGGCGAAGGTGAGTGCCTCCGCGCGGGTGTCGAAGGCCGCCACCGCCACGCAATTCCCGAAGACATCGAACATCCAGCGGAGCGAGGACGGCTCGGGATCTATATCGAGGGTCGCCTCGATCAGCCGCTGGTCGTAGCTGTCGCGGGGCCGAAACATGATCCGGTGCTCGCCGAACGCGACCGGACGCCGATAACGGTAGACCGTTCGGTGGCGGACGGAGAGGATCGGCACCTTCGCAGACTCCGGGCTCGCACCGATGCGGATTTCGGCCATGCAAGGGCCGGGCCCAGCGCCATGCGCCTTCGATGCATGGCCGCGCCGATCGCGGTGATGGCCCGCCGCTGGCGCACGGTCCGCGCCCATACTCTGGGCCTCCAGATACCGCGCTAGCTTCTCGATCCCGGACCTACAGCGCGACGTCGCCGAGCGAGTTTCGGCTGTGCGCCTCGTCCGTCAGAGGACCGGCGGCGCCGGCTCCGCGGCCGCGCGCTCGGCCTCGACCAGCACGTCGAGCGCACGCCAGGGCTTGGCGATGAAGACCGCCTCGGATGGTAGCTCAGGACGTCCCAGGCCGTGTCCGGACGTGACCACCAGCCGGGCTCTCGGCCACAGGGTCGCCACCGCTCGGGCGAGTTGAAGTCCGTCCATCTCACCGGCCAGCCGGATATCGGCGAAGACCAGGGCGACGTCTCCGCCCCGCGCCTGAAGGACCGACAGGGCCGCCTCGGCGCTGTCGCAGCCCACCACCTCGAGTTCCGTCTCTTCGAGCAGGGTTTCTGCCAAGGCGCGAACCTCGGGATCGTCCTCCACGACCAGGGCGACACGCGGCACTTCGCTTGCCGGGGCCGTCGCCGCGCCCGAGGCCTCTTGCGCGGTGGTGGCATTCTCCGTCTGGCGGACGCGGCGCACCAAGGCGGCGAGGTGCTCCGGGATACCTTCGGAGACCAACTCGTCATAGAACGAGGCGAGTGTCTGCCCGATCTGATCGAGCGGGATACCCGGAGACAGCGTATCGGTGAGCGGTAGGAGCCCGCTCGTCTTTTGCTTTTTCAAGGACTCCCCCCGAAGTCATCCTTTGCGCCCGGCGGACATGCGGCGCACAGGGAGGAAAGTCGGCAATCCGCCGCTGGTTGCGCGCCAGCGCCCGAAACGGGCCGCGGCCTCACAGAGGCGTTACTGCGTCGCGGTCCCGGCCTCGGCATCGGCGTAGGCCATGATGCCCGAGACGGCGCGGACGTTCTGGTAGCGCGATCCGCGGGTGCTCATCATCGCCTCGAACTTCTCGTGGACCTGCGCCACCGACAGGCTCAGCGGCTTGCGGTGACGGCCGCGCCCGACGAAGCGGCCGGCGGCGAAGAAGATCGAGCGGTTGGCGCGGGCCGGCCCCGGGAGCAGGGCAGCGGCGGCGGCGGCCGGCTTGTTCACGACGTTGGCGAGGAACTCCCCCGCGTCGTCCGGTCCCAAGAAGTGGGCAAGGTAGACCTCGCCGAGCGTGAGTTCGCGTCCGATGCGCAGGGCGATGCGGGCCGCGTCGCGCTTGAGCATCTCGCCGGCCATCAGGGCCGACAGATAGGGGTCGCGGCGCATTTCCAGCACCCGAACACGCTCGGCCGGATCGGTGATCACCGGCCGATCGTTGGCGTCCGACGCGATCAGCGCCGCCTCCTTCTCCAGCCCGTACTTGGCGCCGAAATCGCGCACCACGCCGAGCCAGGTGCGCTCGATGAACTGGTAGAGCCCAGTGGCCGAGGAGGTCTTGGCCTGGACCGCGGTGACGAAGCTCGACTCCTTGTCGGCCACCGCCATGAGCAGGACCGGGTCGGTCTGAACGGCCTGGGCGGCGCGCACGATCGTCTGCACAAGGTGGCGCCGGATCTTCATCGGCCCGAATTCAAGGATGTCGTTCGGGTCGCCGCCCGAGCTTTCCGAAAGCAGGAAGTCGTAGGAGACCCGGTCCACCGTGTTGGAGCCGATATCGGTGTCGAGATCGTGCACGGGCGCGAAGCTGGCTGCGGCGCGCAACGGAGTCTGCTCGAGCGTGTCGTTCAGGGCAACGGTGTGGATCCGCGGCCGCGGCATCGGCAACTCGGTCGCCGCCTCCGCGGTCGAGACCGCCGGGGAAAGGCCGACCTTGCCGAGGTCGACACCCGAACCGATCAGAGCCGCGCTGAGGCCGCCGGCGATCAGTGACACGGTCAACAGCGAGCGGAACAGCGCGGGGCGGCTGCCATGGGCGCGGCCCAGCATGGGCTGGGCGGCGATCACGTCGGCGCTGCCGGCGCCGAAATGGCCCTGCTTGCCGGTGATGGTCCTCGGCGATCCGACCGTGCGGCCCTGCATCGTTATCCCGACTCTCCACACGCCGCGACGGCGCTACGGACTCACCATCGCTTGACAGATGTGGCGACAACACGGCCGTGCTTGTGGCCGAGTTGCGGCGTCCCAGGGCGAATTCACGGCAGGCCGCCCGTGACTCGCGCGGGATCCCTCCTTAAGAGGGCGCCATGCGGGCGCCGCGCGGAGGACGCGCGGCCGCCCTTTCCCTGTCTGTCCTGCCAGAGTCAGCCCCGATGAGCGGCGTCAACGAGATCCGGTCGACCTTCCTCGACTACTTCGCCAAGGCTGGGCACGAGGTGGTGTCCTCGTCCAGCCTCGTGCCGAAGAACGATCCGACGCTGATGTTCACGAACGCCGGCATGGTGCAGTTCAAGAACGTCTTCACCGGGATGGAGAGGCGCGCCTACGATCGGGCGACGACCGCGCAGAAATGCGTGCGGGCCGGTGGCAAGCACAACGACCTCGACAATGTCGGGTACACGGCGCGCCACCACACATTCTTCGAGATGCTCGGCAACTTCTCGTTCGGCGACTACTTCAAGGACCGGGCGATCGAGCTGGCCTGGACGCTGATCACAAAGGAGTTCGGCCTCAAGCCGGACAAGCTCCTCGTCACCGTCTACGCCGATGACGACGAGGCCGCCGGCCTGTGGAAGAAGATCGCCGGCTTCTCCGATGACAAGATCATCCGGATCGGGACCTCGGACAATTTCTGGCAGATGGGCGATACCGGCCCGTGCGGCCCCTGCTCGGAGATCTTCATCGACCAGGGCCCGGCGCTTCAAGGCGGCCCGCCCGGCTCTCCGGACGAGGACGGCGACCGCTTCCTCGAGTTCTGGAACCTCGTGTTCATGCAGTACGAGCAGCTGGAGCCGGGCGTCCGCAACCCGCTGCCGCGGCCATCGATCGACACCGGCATGGGCCTGGAGCGCATGGCGGCGATCCTCCAGGGCGTGCACTCGAACTACGACACCGACCTGTTCCGGGCGCTCATCGACGCCGTCGCGCACGCGGTCTCGCGAGCGCCCGAGCCGGCGACGATGGCGTCTTACCGGGTGATCGCCGATCACCTGCGCGCCGCGTCCTTCCTGGTGGCCGACGGCGTTCTGCCGGGTAATGAGGGCCGCGGCTACGTGCTGCGCAGGATCATGCGCCGGGCCATGCGCCACGCCGAGATCCTCGGCGCCCGCGAGCCCACCATGTTCCGCCTCGTACCGACGCTGGTGCGCGAGATGGGCCAGGCCTATCCGGAACTGATGCGGGCCGAGAGTCTGATCGCCGAGACCCTGAAGCTGGAGGAGACCCGCTTTCGCCGGACCCTGGAGCGCGGCCTGTCGATCCTCGATGCCGAGAGCCGTGACCTCAAGGATGGCGACAAGCTCTCCGGCGAGACCGCCTTCACCCTCTACGACACCTACGGCTTCCCCCTCGACCTGACGCAGGACGCCCTCAAGGCCCGCGGCATCGGCGTGGACACCGACGCCTTCGCGGCCGCGATGCAGCGCCAGAAGCAGGCGGCCCGCGAGGCCTGGAAGGGCTCGGGCGAGGCGGCCACAGAGACCGTCTGGTTCGGCCTGCGCGAGCGCGTCGGGGCCACCGAATTCCTGGGCTACGAGACCGAGACCGCCGAAGGTATCATCACCGCACTGTTGCGCGACGGCGCCGAGGTGCGGAGCCTGGAGCCCGGCCAGACCGGCCTCGTCCTCGTGAACCAGACGCCGTTCTACGGCGAGTCGGGCGGGCAGGTCGGCGATACCGGTCTGATCCTGACGCCGGGCGTCCGCGCGCGGGTCACCGACACCCAGAAGAAGCTCGGCGACGTCGTCGTCCACCACGTGACCGTGGAGGAGGGGAGCCTCAGCCTCGACCAGCCGGTGGAGCTGAAGGTCGACCATGCCCGTCGCAAGGCGATCCGGGCCAATCACTCGGCCACCCACCTGCTGCACGAGGCGCTGCGGCAGGTGCTCGGCGACCATGTCGCCCAGAAGGGCTCGCTGGTCAGCCCCGAGCGTCTGCGCTTCGACATCAGCCATCCGAAGCCGATCGAGGCGGAGGAACTCGCCCGGGTCGAGGACATCGCCAACGCGGTGCTGCTCCAGAACGCGCCGGTCGTGACCAAGCTGATGGCGGTGGACGACGCCATCGCGTCGGGCGCCCGCGCGCTGTTCGGCGAGAAGTACGGCGACGAGGTCCGGGTGGTCTCCATGGGCTTGCCGGTCGATGACGCGGCAGCCCAGGGGAAGCCGAAGAACTTCTCCGTCGAGCTCTGCGGCGGCACCCACGCCGCGCGCACCGGCGACATCGGGGCGATCACCGTCGTGGCGGAAAGCGCCGTGGGCGCCGGCGTTCGGCGGATCGAGGCGCTGACGGCCGACGCCGCGCGTCACCACCGCGCCGAGGAGGCCCGGACGCTCGCGGCGCTGGCCGGCATCCTCAAGGCCCCGGTCTCGGAGGTGCCCGATCGTCTCACCGCTCTGATGGAGGATCGGCGGCGCCTGGAGCGTGAGCTGGCCGAGACCCGGCGCAAGCTCGCCATGGGCGGCGAGGGCGGACCGGGCTCAGGCGCGCAGCAGACCGAGATCGGCGGCGTGGCGTTCCGCCGCTCGGTGGTCGCGGGGCTCGACATGCGCGATCTCAAGCCGATCGTCGACGAGGAGAAGAAGCGCCTGGGCTCCGGCATCGTGGCCGTGGTCGGCGTCGCCGCCGACGGCAAGGCGGGGCTGGTGGTCGGCGTCACCGACGACCTGACCGAACGCTACGACGCGGTCGGGCTGGTTCGGGCCGGCGCCGGCGCGCTCGGCGGCAAGGGCGGCGGCGGGCGGCGCGACATGGCGCAGGCCGGCGGCCCGAACGGGGCCGGGGCGGAGGCCGCCCTCGACGCCGTCGCGCAGGCCCTCACCGAAGCCGCCTGAGGTCTCTCAACCTACGCGAGGGCCGCACCGTCGCCGGTGCGGCCCCGGATCAGGCGACGGATCGGCCTGATCCGGGAGATGGGCTTACTTGTTGCCGCCACCCGCGCCACCCTGGGGCGCGACCCGCGACGGCTGGTTCGCATTCCCGGCGGCCGACGAGTTGTTGGAGATCGTGTCGGCCGGCTGGCCGGTCGGCGAGTACGTCACCGCCGCATTGCCGCCGGTGCTGTCGCTCTGCTGGCTGACCACGCCCGGTGAACTCGGCGCGGGCGCGACAGGCCGGTCGACCACCTGAGCGGCGGCGGGTACGAGGGTGGCCAGGGTCAGAAGGTTCGCGAGAAGTGTCCGGGTCATGACAATCCTTGTTGGTTGCAGACCCAGGCAACTTCGATCGCGCACTATCGATCCTGCGATGTTGCGACGCGGCACAAGAATATGCGCCAGGCGAAGCCGCCGATACGCGCCGCGGCTTATTTGACGCGCGTCCAGGTTTGCCGCTTGCAGAACACGCTCATGACGCAGCCCGCTACCTCGAGAGTGTTGGGTCCGGTCAGCTTTAGCGATCCGGAATAGGTCTTCCCGTCGTTCGGGTTGTACAGTGAGCCCGAGAAGCCGGTGCCGTCGGGCTGGCGCGCATCCAGGATCTGCACCCCCACCACGCTACGATTCTGCAGGGCCGGATCGGGGTTCTTCACGTCGAGGCCCTTGCCGGGTGCGCTGACGATCGTCCCGCAGAAGCCGCCGCCGCACGGCGCGATGCGGACGCGGGAACTCCCGGTTTCAGTCAGCCAGATCCCGGACGGGTCGGCCGCCCAGGCCGGACCGCCGAGCGCGCCCATCGCCACCAGAGCCCAAACCCTACGACGTAGCCTCGAATGCATTCTGGTCCTCCCATCCCCTGTTCGGACGGGGTCTTACCGCGAAGCTCGGGGCAGTGCACCGCCCAGATAGGTTTCGACGACCTCGCAGAAGGGCTGACCGGCTCCTGTCGACAGCACGGCGTCGACCTCGAACAGCGGATCGTCGAGACCGGGATTTGCGTGCGGCACAGGCGCGCGAACTTCGACGGTGTGACGCACCGGGGCCAGCGGGCGGACGACCCGGCCGAACGGGGTGCGGGTGCCATCGAGCGTGGCGTTCATCTCCGGCGTGAGACGGGCGGGGACGTACCAGTTGTCCGCCTCCGACAGAACCCGATCCCCGCAGGCGAGGCGGACCCGGCGGTAACGCACCGGCTCGTCCGGACCGATCGCCAGACGCGCACGCTGAGCCGCCGTCAGGGGCTTGTCGGCCCCGGGTACGCGCTCGGCGACCAGATGTGGATCTCCCGCAAGCTTGTAATCGGCGCACCAGCCCTCGAGTGCCAGCGTCGCACTGTGCGCGGCCAGAATCCGGCTTCTCAACGCGGCGATCAGTGCCTGGGAATCGTCGGTCGGCGCCAGGGCGACAGCGGACCCCGTCTGCGCCATGCCGTCGAGCGCCCAGCCCGGGGACCCGGTCAACAGACCTGCACCCCATGCTGCCAGAACCAGGCGGATGGCCCATCGTCCGGACGCCGATCCGGACGGGCCTTGCTCGTAGCGCGACAGCAAAGTGCCAGGCCGATGCAGGAATAACGAGATCGGAGCGGCATGGCGAGAGAACTTTCCGGTAAGCCTCAGCATCTCGGGGCTTGTCCTCCCAGATGAACGCCCGATCGTTCTCGCATGCCGACCGTCGAGACCGGCAGGATCTACGAACCAGACCGGCCGCTGGCCGGCCCCGCGACGGGATATATACGATCGGCAGATCCGTCGAGTTACGCCGCTCCCGATCCCGCTGAATGAGCGAGCGGCAGCGATTTTGGTCGCTTCATGTTCCGCGGGCGAAGGCCCGGTAGTCGCGCGGGCTGAGGCCGTAGGCCTGCCGAAACGCACGACTGAGGAGAGCGCTGCTCCCAAAGCCGTAGGCCTCGCCGATCTCGCCGATCGATCGCCGCTCGAGCGGATCGTCGAGCGCCGCGCGGACGGCGGCCAGCCGTTGCCGCGCGAGGTAGCGCGCCACCCCGCCTTCCGGCTCAAATAGGCGATAGAGGTGCGAGCGCGACAGGCCCAGTTCCCGCGCGACGGTGTCGATTCGGAGCGGCGTGCAGAGATTCCCGCGCATGAGCCGCTTCGCTGCCCTGAGTCGGGCGGCATCGAGGGGCGCCGCGGCGCGTGCGGCTCCCTCCAGGCTCGGACGGGCACAGGCCGCAACCATGTGGAGCGTGGCCTGGGCGATATGGGCGGCATCAATCGTGGCGATCGCGTCGCTGTGCGCGGCCAAGCTCCGCATATGGTCGGCGAGGAGACGCCCCGCACCGCCGTTCAGGATCAGCCCGTGCAACGCGTCCTCGTCCGGAAGGACGGCGGCGACGGACGAACGGGGAAACGCCAGGATCAGCGAATCCGTCTCCGGCACCCGGCTGCGGCGATAGGGCTGCGACAGGTCGTTGAGGCTGATCGCGCCCGCTGGGACTGCAACCTCGCCCCGGTCCGTTTCGACGTGAAACGGGTGCCGGCTCAGATGCAGCACGAAGCCGTCCTGGCCGTCGCGCCGAATCTGGGATCTGGTCCGGGCCGGCGCCTGCGGTGCCGCGTTCATGACGCGCAGCGCCATCGATCCGACCAGGGTGGTCTCGATCCTGCCGGCGAAGCCGTGCGGATCGGCGTCGAGGTCATGGGCGGAGAACAGGGCGCGCCAGGCCTCGAAACGGTCTCGCTCGGGCAGAGCGTCGGTCGTGAAGAGGGACCGGGGTACGAAGCTCACGGCAGTGCATCTGGTTGAGGTTCTGGATAACCTTAGCGTTACTCGCGTGTCCGGTCCGTCCCATTCTCGGCACAGGTGCCGATCTTTTCCGGCCGGTTGGACCGTCCCCTCAATGTGTGCTGGGCGGCCCCACGCGTGGCCGGTAGCCGCCCACCGCATCGGATACCGGCTCCACGGCGCGGGCCGGCATCGAGCACCGAACTGACCCTCAGCGCCGCACCACCGGCGGCAGATCGGTGCAGAGGCCGAGTCCCGCTTCCGCCGCGAGGCCGATCGTCTCGCCGAGGGTCGGATGCGGATGGATCGTACGCCCGATATCTGTGGCGTCCGCCCCCATCTCGATCGCCAGGGCGACCTCGCCGATCATGTCGCCCGCGCTCGGTCCCACGATGGCGCCGCCGACGATGCGCTTCGTCTCCCCATCGAACAGGAGCTTCGTCAGTCCGTAATCAGCGCCGTTGGCGATGGCCCGGCCGGAGGCGGCCCAGGGGAAACGCGCGACCTCCACGGACCGGCCGGCCGTCTTGGCCGCCGTCTCGGTGAGGCCGACCCAGGCAATTTCCGGGTCCGTATAGGCCACGGACGGGATGACCGCGGCGTCGAACCCGGCCTTGTGGCCTGCGGCCGCCTCGGCGGCGACGTGGCCCTGATGGACCGCCTTGTGGGCGAGCATCGGCTGGCCGACGCAGTCACCGATGGCCAGGATGTGCGGCACGTTCGTGCGCATCTGGGCGTCGACCGGCACGAAGCCGCCGTCCAGGGCCACGCCAGCCGCGTCGAGCCCCAAGGTCGCGCCGTTCGGGCGACGTCCGGCCGCCTGGAGCACGAGGTCGTAGGTCTGGGCCTCTGCCTCGCCGGCGAGCGTGACGGCGATGCCGTCCGGTGTGGCGTTCGCGGCGGTGACCTCGGCCCCCGTGCAGATCCGGTCGAACCGATGGGCGTTGCGCTTCGTCCAGACCGCCACGAGGTCGCGGTCGACGCCCTCCAGCAGGTTCGGCAGGCGCTCGACCAGGTCGACGCGGGCGCCGAGGGCGCTGTAGACGGTCGCCATCTCCAAGCCGATGATGCCGCCGCCGATCACCAGCAGCCGGCGGGGCACGACCGGCAGCTCCAGCGCACCTGTCGAATTCACGACGCGCGGGTCGTTCGGCAGCATCGGCAGCGCCACGGGCGAGGAACCTGCCGCCACGATGGCGCTGGCGAAGGTGACGTCGCGCGTGCCGCCGTCGTGCAGGGCTACCGTGGCCGAGTTTGGTCCGGTAAAGCGCCCGATGCCGCGCACCACCTCGACCTTCCGCTGCCGCGCCATCTGGGCGAGCCCGTCGGTGAGGCGGCGGACGGTGCCGGCCTTGAAGGTCCGGAGCTTCTCGAGGTCGACCGTCGGGGCGCCGAAGTGGATCCCGTGCGCGGCGAGCCGGACGGCCTCCTCGGTGACCGCCGCCACGTGCAGCAGCGCCTTGGAGGGGATGCAGCCGACGTTCAGGCAGACACCGCCCAGAGTCGCGTCGCGCTCCACCAGGATCACCCGCTGCCCGAGATCGGCAGCCCGGAAAGCGGCCGAATAGCCGCCGGGACCGCCGCCGATCACCAAGACATCACAGCCCGCGTCGGCGCTGGGGTTCTGCGGCGAGGCGGGACCTGGCGCCTCAGCCGCGCGCGTCGGCGCGACCGCGAGGCGCGCGACCAGGGTGCCGGCCGAAACCGTGTCGCCGAGGCCGACCAGCATCTCGATGAGGTGACCCTCCGCCGGGGAGGGGATGTCCAGCGTCGCCTTGTCGGATTCGACGATCAGGAGAGTCTGATCCTTGGCGACCGGCTGCCCCGGAGCGACCGGGATCTCGATCACGGGGACGTCGGCGTAGTCACCGAGGTCGGGGACGCGGATGTCGAGCATGTCGGGCATGGCGACGGTCACAGGAGGGCGCGGCGCAGGTCGGACAGGACCGACGCCACGTGGCCGAGGAAGCGGGCGGCGGCGACGCCGTCGACGACGCGGTGGTCCCAGGACAGGCTCAAGGGGAGGATCAGGCGCGGCTGGAAGGCCCGCCCGTCCCAGACCGCTTCGGTCCGCGAGCGCGCCGCCCCCAGGATCGCGACCTCGGGGGCGTTGATGATCGGGGTGAAGCCGTCGCCGCCGATGCCGCCGAGGGACGACACGGAAAAGCAGCCGCCCTGCATGTCGGAACCCGCGAGTGTTCCGGCCCGGGCCTTCTCGGCCATCGCGGCCATCTCGGTGGCGATCTCGATCAGGCCCTTGCGATCGCAATCGCGCACCACCGGCACCATCAGGCCCTTTGGCGTGTCCACTGCGAAGCCGATATGGACGTAGTCTTTGAAGACGAGTTCGCTGCCCTCAAGGGACGTGTTGAACCGCGGGTGGGCGCGCAAGGCCAGGGCCGCCGCCTTGATCAGGAAGGCCACCATGGTGACCCGGGCAGGCGGCGTCCGCGTCTCCTTGTTGAGGCCGACCCGGAATGCCTCGATCTCGGTGACGTCCGCATGGTCGAAGTTGGTGACGTGCGGGATCGTCAGCCAGTTGCGGCTGAGATTGGCCCCCGACAGCGTCTGGATCCGCGACAGCGGCTCACGACGGACCGGGCCGTACTTGGCGAAGTCGACCTCCGGCCAGGGCGGAAGTCCGGCGCCGATCCCGGACGCGGCGGCGGGCGCCTGGGCCGGCGCGCTGAGGGCTGCCTTGACGAAGGCGTGCACGTCCTCGCGCAGGATCCGCCCCTTGGGGCCGGTGGCCGGCACGCCGTCGAGGCGCACGCCGAGTTCGCGGGCGAGCTGGCGGACGGACGGGCTGGCATGCACGTCGCCGCGGATCGCTTGGATCGGATCGGCCTGTACCGGCTCCGGTGAGGCGCGACCGGCACCCTCTCCCGAGCGGGAGAGGGTTGGGGTGAGGGCTGCGCCCACTACGGATGGTTCTCCGCCCTCACCCTGTCCCTCTCCCGCTCGGGAGAGGGAACCAGCGCCCTGCTCGGAACCCGTCGGCATCGGGGCCGCGGCAGGCGCTCCCACCGAAGGTGCGGCCCCACCGTCCTCGGCAGGCTCGACCGTCAGGATCGGCGTCCCTTCGGATACCTTCGACCCCACCGAGACCAGCAATTCGCGCACGATTCCGGCGACCGGGGAGGGGACCTCCATGGTCGCCTTATCGGATTCGATGCTGAGGATCAGGTCGTCCACGGCGAGGCGGTCGCCCGGCTTTACCAGAAGCTCGATGACCGGCACGTCCCGGTAGTCGCCGATGTCCGGGAGGGCGATCTGCAGCGCGGCGCTCATGCGGGCGGAGTTCCGTGATTGGGCCAGTGGATGGCGAAGCGGGTTCGCGTGGCGGAGGTCCTCTGCCGGACCCTTAGAATGCCGGCCCTGACGCGTCTTCGCCTCGGCAACCCGGACGTGACGGTCTGATAGCCAATCCCCTCATTCCGGGCTCTCGCCTGCGGCGAACCCCGGAATGACGATGTGTCGTGTTTGAGCGACGCCCGTGTCGGCACATGACCAAGGACTAGACCGTCCAGGGCGCGGGCGCGTCCGCATCGATCCCGTAGAGGCGGATCGCGTCCGCCACCGTGGTGCGCGGTACCGTGCCGGTCTCCGCCAGGGCGTGCAGGGCGGCGATTACTACGTGCTGCCGGTCGACCTCGAAGAAGCGGCGGAGCGCGTTGCGGGTGTCGCTGCGCCCGAACCCGTCGGTGCCGAGGGCGACGAAGCGCGCGCCGACATAGGAGGCGATCAGCTGCGGGTAGGCCCGGACGTAGTCGCTCGCCGCGACGATAGGCGCCGTGCCCGGCAGCAGCGCCGCCACGTGGCTGAGAGGCGCCTCGGCCTCCGGGTTGAGCATCGCCTGCCGCTCGGCCGCGCGGGCGTCGCGGGCCAGCTCGCTGAAGCTCGTCACGCTGAACACCTCGGCCGCGACGCCGAAATCCTGCGCGAGCATCGCCGCCGCCGCGATCACCTCCGGCAGGATCGCCCCGGAACCCAGGAGCCGCACGGCCCCCACACCGGCCTCCGGCCCCGACAGGCGGTACATGCCCTTCAGGATGCCGGCCTCCGCCCCCTGCGGCATGGAGGGCTGGGCGTAGTTCTCGTTCATCGCCGTGAGATAGTAGAAGGCGTCCTCGCCCTCCTCCATCATTGCCCGGGCGCCCCGGTCGACGATCACCGCCATCTCGTACGCGAAGGCCGGGTCGTAGGCCCGGCAGTTCGGGATCGCGGCCGCCTGCATGTGGCTCGACCCGTCCTGGTGCTGCAGGCCCTCGCCGCCGAGCGTCGTCCGGCCGGCCGTGGCGCCGATCAGGAAGCCGCGGGCCCGCTGGT
This sequence comes from Methylobacterium sp. OAE515, assembly GCF_041806315.1. Classification (NCBI taxonomy): domain Bacteria; kingdom Pseudomonadati; phylum Pseudomonadota; class Alphaproteobacteria; order Hyphomicrobiales; family Methylobacteriaceae; genus Methylobacterium; species Methylobacterium sp. OAE515. Next base: position 5,884,915 of record NZ_JBGMUV010000001.1, on the reverse strand, counting down.
CGGCCGCCGCCCAGATCAGGTCGCCGACCCGCTGGAAGCCGAACATCGAGTAGTAGATGTAGAACGGCAACATCGACAGGCCGTGGACGCTGTAGGACGTGGCCGCCGCCGTCCAGGACGAAATCGCCCCGGCCTCGGTGATGCCTTCCTCCAGAAGCTGCCCGTCGCGGGCCTCGCGGTAGTAGAGCATCGAGCCGGCGTCTTCCGGCTCGTAGAGCTGCCCCTGCGGCGCGTAGATCCCGACCTGCCGGAACAGGTTGGCCATGCCGAAGGTCCGCGCCTCGTCGGCGACGATCGGCACGATGCGCGGCCCGAGATCCTTGTGCTTCAGGAGATTGCCGAACAGGCGCACCACCGCCGTCGTGGTCGACATCTCCTTGCCGCCGGCTTCGAGCGCGAAGCCCGCGTAGGTCGAGAGCGCCGGAACCGCGACGGTCGGCGCGGTGCGGCGGCGGGCCGGCAGGACGCCGCCGAGCATCTCGCGGCGCTCGCGCAGGTAGCGCATCTCAGCGCCGTCCTCGGCCGGCTTGTAGAAAGCCAAGCTCTCCACCTGGGCATCCGTCAGCGGAAGGGCAAACCGGTCGCGGAAGGCGCGCAGCGCATCGACATCGAGCTTCTTGGCTTGGTGGGCGGTCATGCGCGATTCACCCGCGCCGCCCATGCCGTAGCCCTTCTTGGTCTTGGCCAAGATCACCGTGGGCCGGCCCTTGGTCGCCTTGGCGGCCGCGAAGGCCGCGTAGAGCTTGCGGAAGTCGTGGCCGCCGCGCTTCAGCCGGTCGACATCGGCGTCCGACATGTGGGCGACGAGCTCGCGCACCTCCGGATCCTCGCCGAAGAAGTGGGCGAGGTTGTAGGCGCCGTCCTTGGCGCCCAGCGTCTGGTACTTGCCGTCGACCGTCTCGGCGAAGCGCCGCAGCAGGGCGTGGTTGGTGTCGCGGGCGAAGATCCCGTCCCACTCCGAGCCCCACAAAACCTTGATGACGTTCCAGCCGGCGCCGCGGAACAGGCTCTCCAACTCCTGGATGATCTGGCCGTTGCCGCGCACCGGGCCGTCCAGCCGCTGCAGGTTGCAGTTGATGACGAAGGTCAGGTTGTCGAGATTCTCGCGCGCCGCAAGCGCGAGGCCGCCAATCGACTCGGGCTCGTCCATCTCGCCGTCGCCGAACACGCCCCAGACATGCCGCCCGGTGGTGTCGGCGAGGCCGCGGTCGCCGAGGTAGCGCATGAACCGCGCCTGGTAGACCGCGTGGATCGGCCCGATGCCCATGGAGCCGGTGGGGACCTGCCAGAAATCCGGCATCAGCCACGGATGCGGGTATGAGCACAGGCCGTCGCCGGCGATCTCCTGGCGGTAGTGCTTCAGCTGCTCCTCGGAGAGCCGGCCCTCGAGGAAGGCCCGGGCGTAGACGCCGGGCGCCGAATGCGGCTGGAAATAGACGAGGTCACCGTCGGCGCCGCCCTTGAAGAAGTGGTTGAACCCGACCTCGAACAGCTCCGCCGCCGAGGCGTAGCTCGCCACGTGGCCGCCGAGCTCGCCGTAGGCCATGTTGGCGCGCACCACCATGGCGAGCGCGTTCCAGCGCATGATCGACGTCAGGCGCTCCTCGATGTCGAGGTCGCCCGGGTAGCGCGGCTGCTTCTCCAGCGCGATCGTGTTCCGGTAGGGCGAGTAGGGCAGGGCCTCGTCGAGGATGCCGATTTCCTTCGAGCGCCGCTCCAGGCGGTCGAGGATGAAGCGGGCTCGGGCCGCGCCCTCGGTGCGGAAGACCGATTCCAGCGCGGCGAGCCAGTCCTGGGTCTCGGCCGGGTCGTGATCGACCTCAGCGGACCGCGCGATGGTGGCTTTCGGCGGTATGGCGTTCATCGGCGCGGCCTCTGTGGCTGACCCGATCATACGAGCTTCGCCGCGGGCGGACATGCCGAATATTTGCTCTGTCGACGTCATATCCGGATTGTTCGTTCCGAAATTCGACGCTAAGTGGCAAATCATGCCACTGGGAGGGGGCTGACGCCCGCCCGCGGGCTTCAGGCGGCGGACATTGCTGGCCACTGCAACCGGAGACCGATCTCATGCCCACGCGACCGGCTCCCCTCGACGCCGCGAGCCTGCGCATCCTCGAATGCCTGCAGCAGGACAGCGAGATCAGCATCGCGGACCTCGCCGAGCGCGTGGGCCTGTCGACCTCGCCGTGCTGGCGCCGCGTCAACGATCTGAAAGAGGCGGGGGTGATCCGCGGCTGCGTGGCGGTGGTCGACCCGCTGAGCTTGGGACTCGCCGTCAACGTGTTCGTCCACGTGTCGCTGGAGAAGCAGACCCAGGCGGCGCTCCAGGCCTTCGACGAGGCGGTGCGCAACCGCCCGGAGGTCGTGGAGTGCTACCTGATGAGCGGCGAGGCCGACTACATGCTGCGGGTGGTGGTGGAGGATCTGGGCCAGTACCAGAAGCTCGTCCTCGATCACCTCACGCGCATCCCCGGCGTGGCCAACATCCGCTCCAGCTTTGCCCTGGGACAGGTGAAGTACACGACGGCGCTGCCGCTGGGGCATCTGACCCGCTGAGCCGGGGCCATACAGCAATGGGTCCGGCTGGGAGCCTGAACGGCCAAGACGGTGTCCGCCAGAAACTCTCGGGTGGTGTCCTCTCCGTCGTCCCGAGCAACGCGAAGTGCCCAGGGCCGCGCGATATCAGTCAACGCGCCGACTGGATTGCGTCGCTCCGCTCACTAGGACGGTGCTGTGGGAACCTGCTTTACGGCGCAGAAGGCCAGGATGTCCGCGTCGCGCTGGAGAGAGATGGTGGAGCCTAACGGGATCGAACCGATGACCTCTTCCATGCCATGGAAGCGCTCTCCCAGCTGAGCTAAGGCCCCAATTGTTTTAACGGCGGTTCGCATCCCGGACAGGGACACGACACGCGAGAGTGGGATGGTGGAGCCTAACGGGATCGAACCGATGACCTCTTCCATGCCATGGAAGCGCTCTCCCAGCTGAGCTAAGGCCCCACTTTAACATCCACCGCGGTTTGGGTCCCGCGGGGTCTCGCCGTCCGACTTGCGTCCGGCGAGGCCGGTTCTATAGGCGGCTCGCACCGCGGACTCAACCCCTTTTTTCACGCTCGTGAGGGGGGTGCCAAAGGTGAGGCGGAGACCGCCTCAGCTCTCCTCGTCGTTCTCGATATCGCCGTCGATCAGGTCGGAGACATCGTCGTCGCCGGTGTCCTCCTCCTCGAGGAAGGTGTCGTCCTCTGTCGAGTCTCCGTCATCGGCCGTCTCGTCATCGGGCGTCGGATCCGCCTCGTCCTCGGCGGCCTCGACCTCATCGAGCGAGACCAGCTCCGGACCCTTGTCGTCCGTCTCGTCCTCGTCATCGTTGGTGTTCGAGGCGCGCGACAGCGCCGGGGGCGCCGCGCGGCTCGAGGTGGCGACCGCCTGATAGACCGCGCCGCATTTCGGGCAGACGGCGGGATCGCGGGCGAGGTCGTAGAACTTCGCGCCGCAGCTCATGCACTGGCGCTTCAAGCCAAGTTCCGGTCGGGCCACGGGGGGACACCTCGTCGTCTACTACTGTCTCGGGGGAGGGGCCCCGTTAGTCGCGGGCGCGATCCCTGTCAATCGAACCTGATCGCGCGGTTCTCAACAGGTGCGACCTCAAGGGGCACGCAGGATGACGCCGGGCAGTGCGCGTGTTAACCGCGCGGCGATTTCACGGTCCGATTGCAGCACCGCGGCCCTGCCGCGCGACGCGCCGGATCCTGGCCCACCTCGAGAGCCCGAACGGACCTCCCGTGTCGCACGATTCGCCTCCCCAGCCCCTCACCGCCGCGCCGGGTGCACCCCTGACAGGGCGCCTGCGGCCGCCGGGCGACAAATCGATCTCCCACCGGGCGATGATCCTCGGTCTCCTGAGTGAGGGCGAGACCCGGGTCGAGGGGCTTCTGGAGGGCGACGACGTCCTGCGCACGGCCGCCGCCGCGAAGGCGCTCGGCGCCGGAATCGAGCGCCTCGGCGAGGGGCGCTGGCGGGTGCGGGGCGTCGGGATCGGCGGCCTGAGCGACCCGGCCGCGGTGCTGGATTTCGGCAATGCCGGCACCGGCTCGCGCCTGATGATGGGCGTGGTCGGCGGCCAGCCGGTCACCGCGACCTTCGACGGTGACGCCTCGCTGCGCTCGCGGCCGATGCGCCGCATCCTGGACCCGCTCGCCCGCATGGGCACCCAGATCCTCGACGAGGCGCCGGGCGGACGCGTGCCGCTGACGCTGCGCGGACCCAGGGAGGCGATCCCCATCACCTACGAGACCCCGGCGGCGTCCGCGCAGATCAAGTCCGCGGTTCTGCTCGCCGGCCTCAACGCGCCCGGCGTCACCACGGTGATCGAGTCGGCCGCGACCCGCGACCACACCGAGCGGATGCTGCGCCTGTTCGGCGCCGAAATCCGCGTGACGCCGCACGGCCCGGGCGGCCATGGCCGCACGGTCGCGCTCACCGGCCAGCCGACCCTGCGCGGCACCGACGTGAGAGTGCCGGCCGATCCGTCCTCGGCGGCGTTCCCGCTGGTCGCGGCGCTGATCGTCCCCGGCTCCGACGTGGTGATCGAGGGCGTGATGATGAACCCGCTGCGCATCGGCCTCATCACCACGCTGATGGAGATGGGCGCCCAGATCGAGCGCGTGGCCGAGCGCGAGGAGGGTGGCGAGACCGTGGCCGATCTCCGCGTCCGCGCGAGCCGGCTCAAGGGCGTCGACGTCCCGGCCGAGCGCGCGCCCGCGATGATCGACGAGTACCCGGTGCTGGCGGTTGCGGCGGCCTTCGCCGAAGGTCGCACGCGGATGAACGGCCTGCACGAGCTGCGGGTCAAGGAGTCGGACCGCCTCGCCGCCGTGGCGGCCGGGCTGGCGGCCAACGGTGTCCGCCATGCCGTCGAGGGCGACGACCTTGTGGTCGAGGGCGACGGCACCGCGGCCCCGGGGGGCGGTACGGTGGCGACCCATCTCGATCACCGCATTGCCATGGCCTTCCTGGTCATGGGCTTGGCCACGCGGAACCCGGTGACGGTCGATGACGGCGCGATGATCGCCACCAGCTTTCCGAGCTTCCTGCCCACCATGCAGGCCCTCGGCGGCCGGATCGGAGCGTGAACCGGATGGCGCTCATCATCGCGATCGACGGTCCGGCCGCCTCCGGCAAGGGCACGCTGGCGAAGCGGCTGGCCGACCATTACGGCCTGCCGCATCTCGACACCGGTTTGCTCTACCGCGCCGTCGCGCTGGCGCTGATCGATGCCGGCCTGAACCTCGACGACCATGCGGCCGCTGCCCGGGCCGCCCAGGCGCTCGACGCCGGGATGCTCGACGACCCACGCCTGCGCGACCGGGCGATGGGCGAGGCGGCGTCGCGCGTCTCGGCCGTGCCGGAGGTCCGCGCCGGCCTGCTCGCCTGGCAGCGCCGCTTCGCCGCGGATCCTCAGGGCGCGGTCTTGGACGGGCGCGACATCGGCACGGTGGTTTGCCCGGACGCGGCCGTGAAGCTGTTCATCACCGCCTCCTCGGAGGAGCGGGCTCGCCGCCGGCACCGTGAGCTCGCCGGCCGCGGCGAGAGCGCGACCTTCGCGGCAATCCTGGCCGATATCGAGGCCCGCGACGCCCGCGACGCCTCCCGGAGCGCAGCTCCCCTGCGTATGGCCGATGACGCGGTCCGCCTCGACACCACGGAACTCGACGCCGACGCGGCCTTCGACGAGGCTCGCGGGATCGTGGAGCGTGCGCGCGGCGACGCGTCCTGAGCGTTGTTTACGGCCCTCGTGTTGACCCTCCGGTTTCGCTCACCTATTGCGAACGCGCCGTCCCTGACGGGTCGCCACAGGCGGGCCCAGGACGCGAGCGCGTAGCTCAGCTGGTAGAGCAACGGACTTTTAATCTGTAGGTCCTGGGTTCGAGTCCCAGCGCGCTCACCAAATTACCCAATCCCGCCAGCATATTAGCTCGGATGGCATCTGTGGCCATTCAGGGTGTGTGTCCAAGTTTAGCGGGGCTGTGTCCAAACCCATGGCCAAAGAGATCCCCAGCGTCGGCGACTTGCGCCGAAAGTCGGAGGTTACGGACGACGAGATCGCGGCTGCCACGGACGCCTACTTGGAGGACGAGAACGCCAAGCCGTTCGCCTTCAAGTCGGGGCACACCATCGACGTGGCTAAGGCGATCGAGATGCACCCGCAGGCCAAGAAGCTGCTCGCCGAGAAGGCCACCTCGCCCGGCTTGCGCCGCACGATGGTGATGACCGCCGTGGTTATGGGCTTCCCGGTCCAGGAATGAGCGACCTTCCCGGACCGATCCTCGAAGCCGTTGAGGCGCTGAAGGCCAGCCGCCACGAGGTCGAGACCTGGGGCGGCGGCTTGTTCTGGCTGGTCGACGGGAGGAGCATGACGGACGGCGAGCTCCTGGCGCTGGCCATCCGGCTCGGGCTCATGAACCCGACGACGACCAAGCTGCAGTAGGCCGGGAGCGATGCGCGATGCCCGATCCCGCGAACAGCAACCTTGAGCCCGAGCGCTTCGACATGCGCCAGGACGATGAGGGCTGGACGGTCTACAACGTGCGCACGGACGAGCCTGCCCGGGTCAAAGGCGTGTCGCAGACCGGTCTCGACATCGCGGACGCCGACGACCTTGTAGACCTGCTGAATCGGTTGGCGCATCGGACAGGCGGGCGGTTCTCGCTCTGAGGGCCCGAGAATGAACGACGATCCCGAAGCCCCGCACGAGCGCGCCGCGATCCAGCACATGATGCGGCGCTTGCATGGATTCGCGGGCGGGCTCGGTCTGGACGAGAGAGTCACGCGGCGCATCGCCGAGGGGGTAGCCGCTGATATGCCCATTCGGACCGACGAAGAACGAGTCTTGGAGGCTCAGACTCGGCTGGCTGCGGCCTTGATGGCGTCGCGCATGAGCGACGCCGCCGACCCGGTTCTGGAGGCCGTCGAAGCGCTTCGAGCGGCTGGCATCACTGTCGAGCCGGTTGGGGAGGAGATGGACCGGTGGCGTATAGGCGACCTGCTGTTCAGCGATGCGGAACTGGTGAGGATCGCCATGAGCCGGGGGCTGATGGAGGATAAGGATGCCTGACGATGCGTCCAACCCCTTCGGCCGGACCCTCCCGCTGCGGATCGTGCAACTGGAGGAAGCTGTGAAGGTGATGGATTCGGGTGACGTGGTGGCGGCCTACATCTACGTGGCGGCCGGGCGGGAACGGCAGACCTAAACGAGGCGGGTGTCACCGGCCGAGGGCGTCGAGGCAGCGAAGGTGATCGCGCGGGCTCTGACCGAGGCCATTGAGCGCGGCTCCCATCGTGACCGACGAGCAGAAGGCCTACCTGCAGGCGCTGTTCGACCTGCGCTCCTGGCACCGCTGGCAGATCGGGCAGAGCCTCGGCGACGTCCGGACCATGCAGGCCCACGAGGATGCCATCGCCTACCTCGACCTCCTGATCGCTACGAAGAAGCAGCACGCGGCCGAGGATGAGGCGGAACGGCGGGCGTGGCCGACGTCATTGAGCGCCCGCTAGTGATCGAAATCCGACGCTTGGTACCCACCGGCAGGGTCCGCTACGGGTGGATGCCTGCCAGTCCGCTTTTGGCCGATAAAGCATCGAAACGGACATTGCCGTCTGGCCTGCTGGCTGTCCTTGTCGTGCGCGGTCTTTGGATAGAAGCAGGCGTAAGCCTTCCGTCTACGTCGTTATCGGCTATTCTATAACAATCACATGAGACATAGCTTAGATCCAGAGAAATAAAAATGAGGCTTGGCAATCTAATCGCTACAATTTTATTGTTGCCCGTCGCAATGTCTATGTTCCTATTTTTCTCAAGGGAGCATCCTAAACACGACCACTATGAGGGATATTTGATTGTTGCAATGCTCATGAGCATCTTTATTTTCATAGCAAGCCTATTTCATCTGATTTTTAGTAATGTTGATTACATTGAAAATACCAAATCTGTTAAATGGATATACAGCAAAAGAAATATAATACGTAAAATTGCCGTCATAGTGGCTATAATGAAAGTATTGTCGCTTTTATTTTTTCCGAAAAAACCCATTCCTTCTCGAAACGGCGTCCCTACTACAAGATATTCGCTGCGCTATTGACGTGGCCGCCGCGCCGCTCACGGCGCCTAGTGGACGGTCAAGACGCATCTAATATCGTGCTCTTGAGTCCCGATCGACTTAGTATTTTTGGGCGCGGCAACATGGTTTGAAGATGAGCAGTTGGTTCTTCTTGAGTGAGTGGTTCGAAGATGTCCCGACCTATGTCGTTTTATTCCGCCGAATGTTGATCAATATCGTCGTTGCGATTGTCATAGTATGCCTATTTTTAACACTCGGAGTGCCTGATTTATATGGCGAGCTGATTTTGTTGGGCATGCTTGTTGTCAATGGTGTGTTAATGCATAGTTGGCGCTGGCAACGGTCAAAGCGCTAAAAACATCGGTGAAGCATCCTGAGCCAAAGTTGGCGGTCGGCCGACGAATGGCTGCTTTCAGGAAGCATCGATGGCTGTTGGTACGTCCGACAAGGGTCGGTAGCGGAATGCCCGCTTCAAGGTCGGTGGCTGGCTTCCGCTCCCCACCTAAGCGGACCTACTTGACCGACGCCGACCGGCAGCTAACTTCAGCCCTGGCTTCGCGCAGCCAGCCGCTCGCTCCCATTGGAAGGTGAATGCGCGACAACCTGAATTCTCCCCCACGGGCGAACGTCAGCAACGCGAGCACTGACATCTCTTCGCCGCAGAGTGGGATGGATCATGAAGGCGAACGACCCCAAGGCGATGGCGAAGGCGCTCCGCAAGGCTTTGCGCGAGCAGCACATTGAACTGCCGCATAGCGCGTGCCTAGAAAGTGTCGCTCGTCAATGCGGGCATGCGAACTGGAACGTCCTCGCGGGGCGCTCGGAACAGACTGCCCGCCTGACCGCTACGATCTTCGTCGACCACGGGCGAGAAAACGAGGCCGCTTCCTTCTACGAGACCGCCTTTGGAGCATCGCAGCGAACCGAGCACATGCTCGGCGGCAAGCTTTATGGGGTCGATCTGCTCATCGGAGAGCAAGAGTTCACAGTTGCCGGTGCAAACCCGAACAGAGCCGCAAAACCGTTAAGTGGGGGCCCCTTCGCTCCGACCGCCGTAGGAAACGTGAGCGCACTTCTGCGCCTCGAAGTCGGCGACGCAGAACGGACTCTCAAAGCCGCCATCGAAGCGGGTCCCACCCTACGCGACAGCCTACAAACCGCGTTGTCGGGCGAGCGTGCGGCCGCAGTGTTCGACCCATTCGGTCACATCTGGGGCATCATACAGCGCGCATCTCCTAAGCGGCTGAGCGCAGCTTGAGGTTTGCAGCCTCTCAAGTCCGCTTCCCACCCCGAACGGACGATGCCAGATGGTTGACGGATGTCCGTTTCCGGGAAGCGCCGACAGCGCTTCCAACGACCGGGTTGGGTCGGTAGGAGCTCGTCCGCTTTTCTGGCAGCTTTTCTCCGAAGCGGACCAGCTGGTTTCGGCCAGCATTTGTCACGCCGGATCGCGATCGCGAGTAGGACCGGACGTTCGGCTTAGCGCCCATTTCAGCCATTCAAGCCACCTCGGGCGCTTTCCAAGAGCAGACATTGAGCTTGTCGTTTGATCGGCTGTTCCCTTTGAACAAGGCGCTTCTACGCGATGGGGAAGAGCCTACTCAGCTCGGCAGGTCCGGCTGAGCCCGGGCATCCAACCCACGCCGGGCTCCCTCATCGTCATCTCTACAACTACCAGGTTCCAGACGCACGGTGCTGGATCGGTGCGTTGAAGCACCCGACGCCGATGATCTGAAACCCTCATTCTCATTAGAGAAATGCCAAAGTACATTCCGAAATAATGTGTCTCATGTAGCACACACCGATCACGGATCCGTGATAGCTGAGTCGTGCTCGCGATCGCGTAGGACGATCCTGGTTTAGAGTCGGTGTAATGTCGAACTATAGTGCTGCGACAGTGATCCGCCGCGCGGCGTACTTCTTGCGGAATTCATCGTCCGCTGGTCTATTATCAGCAACGTCTGTTCTCGCTATTTGCTCGCCGTCCTTCGCTCAAACCGCCCCCGCTACGGACGTTGAACTTTCCGAACTCAGCGTCATGGGAGAGGCGAGTGGGCGCACCCTGAACAACGATCTCTATGGGCGCGGCGGCCCGAATGGACCGGTGCCTGGATATGTCGCCAGCCGCAGCACGGTCGGCACGAAGACCGACACACCGATCCTAGAGACCGCACAGTCGGTCTCCGTCATCGGGCGCAAGCAGATTGAGGATCAGAACGCGCTGACCATCAACCAGGCGCTGCGCTTCACACCGAGCGTCACCACCGAGCAGCGGGGCGGCGCCGGCTCGACGCGCCTGGAGCAGTTCTCCATCCGCGGCTTCACCGCCCCGATCTTCCTCGACAACATGGCGCTGCCGACCAGCCGCGACGCCTTCCCCACGGTCGATCCCTACCGTCTCGAGCGCGTCGACATCATCAAGGGGCCGGCCTCGGTCTTGTACGGGCAGTCCGGTCCGGGCGGCATCGTCAACCTCGTCTCGAAGGTCCCGCAATTCGTCCGCCACGGCGAGATCTTCGTCCAGGGCGGCGGCTTTAGCGAGGTGCGCGGCGGCTTCGACGTCGGCGGCCCGATCGAGGCCGACATCCCAGGGGTCGCCGACCAGTTCGCCTACCGGGTCATCGGCCTCGGCTGGAACGGCGACGGGCCAGCCGTAACCACGAAGATCGAGCGCGCCTTCATCAACCCGAGCATCACATGGCGGCCGTCCACCGACACCTCGCTCACGATCATCGCCAACTACCAGCGCGATCCGTTCTCGGGCTTCTACGGCGGCTTCCCCGCCGTCGGCACGGTGTTCCCGCGCAACTTCGGCAACGGCATCTTCGGACGGCTGCCGGTGAACTTCTATGACGGCGACCGCAACATCGAGCGCTCCGACCGCACACAGGCCTCCATTGAGTACCTGTTCGACCACCGTATCACCGAGAACCTGCGCTTCCACTCGGCTGGCCGATACCTGCGCTCGAAGGGCGACTACCGTAGCGTGTTCACGACCTTCGGCGACGTCAACGGCCCGTACACGAGCGGGCCGACTATCGGCCGCTCGGTCGGCGGCACCCAGGTCGACATCGAAGCCTACACGATGGACAACAATCTCATCGCCAACTTCGACACCGGCCCGATCGCCCACACGGCGCTGCTCGGCGTGGATCACCGGACCTTCAGCACGCGGTCCGTCACCGGGCCGTTCCCGGCGACGGCGAGCCTGAACGCCCTCGCGCCCGATCATGACCTACCGATCAACTTCCCGGCCTTCACGGCGACCTCGCGGATCGACGCGCAGCAGACCGGCGTCTACTTCCAGGATCAGGCGAAGTTCGACGGCTTCATCCTGACGCTCGGCGGCCGCTACGACACCGCCCGGCAGACCGGCCCGACCCGCACCTTCTCGCCGACGAACAGCCTGGCCATCCAGGACGTGCCGGCCGAGGCCTTCACCGGCCGCGCCAGCCTGCTCTACCTGTTCGACAGCGGCGTCGCCCCATACGTCTCCTACAGCGAGGCCTTCGAGCCGATCGTCAACGGCCGCATCTTCGACCGGGCTCTCGGCTCGGCCGGCCGCATCCCGGACCCGATCGCCAGCAACCAGTACGAGGCCGGTATCAAGTACCAGCCCCCCGGCACCGACATCCTGCTGACCACCGCGTTCTTCGACATCCGCCGCTCGAACGCGACCACCACCGACCCGGTCAATCCGGGCTTCGTCGTGCAGACCGGAGAAGTCGGCGTGCAAGGCGTCGAGTTCGAGGCGCGGGCCAACATCGCCGAGGGCCTCAACCTGATCGGCGGCTTCTCGCTTCTCGATATTCGCAACGTCCGCGATACCGGCTTCACCACGAACGACCTGACCCGCCGGCCAGTGCCGCTTCAGGGCCTTCGCCCGGTGCAGGTACCGGACACGACGGCCTCGCTGTTCGTCGACTACCGCTTCACCGAGGGCCCGCTGCTCGGCCTCGGTCTCGGCGGCGGCGTTCGGTATCTCGGGCCGTCCTGGGGCGATCCGGCCAACACCTTCCAGGTGCCCGAGAGCGTGCTGGTCGACGCCGTTGCCTCCTACGACATGAAGTACCTCGATCCGCGGCTGGCTGGCCTCACCGCGCAGCTCAACGTGCAGAACCTGCTCGATGAGCGCTACGTGACCGGCTGCCTGACCTATTCCGGCTGCTACTACGGCCTGCCGCGCACGGTCTACGCGACCCTGCGCTACCGCTGGTGAGGTGCGCGCCGTGGGCAGGACCTTCCGGCAGTCGATGGCGTGGCTTCATGCCTGGACCGGCCTCGTCGTCGGCTGGGTCTTGTTCGCGGTCTTCGTGACGGGCACGGCGAGCTACTACCGGACCGAGATATCGCAGTGGATGCGGCCCGAACTCCGTTACGACCGGACGTTCAGGTCGGCGGATCTCGCGGCGGCGGCCGAGCGCGGCACCGCTTACCTGCAGGCGCAGGCGGGCGGCGCGCGAACGTGGTTCATCACCCTGCCTCGAACCGAGAGGCCGGTGCTGGAGCTGTTCTGGCGGACGGGGCCGGGCCGCCCGCCCGGGCACGTCCTGCTGGATCCCGATACCGGCGCGCCGGCCATCATGCGCGCGACACGCGGCGGTGACTTCCTCTACCGCTTCCACTTCGAGCTAAACCTGCCGCCGCTCTGGGGCCGGTGGATCGTCGGCGCCTGCGCGATGATCCTGCTGGTGGCGCTGATCTCTGGCGTCGTCACGCACCGGCGCATCTTCGTCGACTTCTTCACCTTCCGCCCGGACAAGTCCGCTCAGCGGGGATGGCTCGACGCGCACAACGTCACGGGTGTCCTCGCCCTGCCGTTCCACCTGATGATCACCTATACCGGGCTTGCCACGCTCATGGTGATGTACGTGCCCTGGGGCGTGAGCACGGCCTATCGCGGCGACAGCCAGCGCTACTTCGCCGAGTCCGGCCAGATCACCGCCCCACGTCCGCCCGCCGGCCGGCCCGGCACGCTGGTCTCCATCGGGCCGTTGGTGGCGCGCGCTCTGGAGATGACCTCGGAGCCCCTGGAGCGGATCACCATCGTCAACCCGAAGGACGCGCAGGCCACGGTGGTGGCGGTGTTCGAGGAGCCGCACGGGCTCTCCCACGAGCACCCGCAGATCGCCTTCGACGGAGTGAAGGGCGACGTCCTGGAGGTCCGCGCGGGCGGCCTGCAACCGGCGACCAAGACGTTTGCCACGATGGTCGGCCTGCACGAGGCGCATTTCGCCGGCCCGGCGCTGCGGGTCCTGTTCTTCCTGTGCGGCCTCGCCGGCAGCGCCATGGTCGCTACGGGGCTGCTGCTGTGGTCGGTGGCGCGCCTGCCGAAGGGAGACGAATCCCGGAACCTCGGCCTGCGGCTGGTTCAGGGCCTGAACGTCGCGACGATTGCCGGGCTGCCGGCGGCGCTCGCAGGGTACTTCCTGGCCAACCGGCTCCTGCCCGCCGCGCTGCCGGACCGGGCCGAGTGGGAGATCCGGGCGTTCTTCGCAGTGTGGCTCCTCGTCGCCCTGTCGGGCTTCCTGCGCCCACACCGCCGCGTTTGGACCGAGACGCTGACGGTGGCGGCCGGGCTGTTCGGAGCTGTCGCATTTGCGGACCTTGGGCGTAGCGCCGCGCTCCAGCTCAATGGCGAGGCACATGTCGATCCGGTCTTTCTCGCCTTCGACGGCGCGATGCTGGTCCTCGCAGCGCTGATCCTGTTCGCCACGCGCAACATCGCCCGCTTCAATGGGACATCCCGCCGCCTGTCGGTGAAGGCGGCCGAGATCTCGATTTAGCCCGGCTTAGACAAGGGCGCTGTGCCGAAACAAGGCTGGCCTCGCGCCAAGAGCGGACCTTCGACTTTGCGCCCATTTCGGTCATACGGCCAACTGCAGCGGCATCCCACGACCGGACCATTTGCGTCGCCCCAGTTCGGTCAGTTCGCACTGGATCCCTAGCCGCCGATGCATCCGGACCAACCGGAATGCGAGGGCGATCTCTCTAGGGCTGGGCCGCGGCCTCGTTCCTGCAAGCCAGCGGATTGCCGGGTTTGGTGACCGGATTACTGCGAGTGCATGTACGGTAGTCGCCCGAGCAGAGCGGGAGTTGACTGATGAAGCGGCGTACACTGTTGCAGGGAGCTGGGGCCTTCGTAGCCAGCGCTGTCGCGGCACCATCCCTGGTCCGCGCGGAGGCTGCCGCGACCTTGCGCTTCATCCCGCAGCAGGATCTCGTCACGCTCGATCCGGTGACGACCTTCGCGTACATCACCCGCAACCACGGCTACATGGTCTTCGACACTCTCTACGGCATGGACGGCGCCTTCCGCGCTACGCCGCAGATGGTCGAGGGCCACAGGATCGAGGAGGACGGGCGCCGCTGGGACCTGACCCTGCGCGAGAACCTGCGCTTCCACGATGGCACGCCTGTCCTCGCCCGGGACTGCGTCGCCTCCCTGCGCCGCTGGGCCAAGCGCGACCCGTTCGGCGGCTCCCTGATGGAGGCCACCGACGAGCTGTCGGCGCCCGACGATCGGACGATCCGGTTCCGCCTTAAGCGCCCGTTCCCGCTCCTGCCGATCGCGCTGGGCAAGGCCTCGGTGCCGGTCTGCGCTATGATGCCCGAGCGCCTCGCCGTCACGGACCCGTTCCAGCAGGTGCCGGAACTCATCGGTTCGGGGCCGTTCCGCTTCAAGGCGGACGAGCGCGTGCCCGGCGACCGCGCGGTCTATACCCGCTTCGAAGGCTACGTGCCCCGCAAGGACGGCGCACCCACCTGGACCTCGGGTCCGAAGGTCGTCCACTACGACCGGGTCGAGTGGCGCGTCATCGGCGATACGTCGACGGCCACCTCGGCGTTGGTCGCCGGCGAGGCAGATTGGCAGGAATACGCCTCGCACGACCAGCTGGATCTGCTGAAGGCCGCCAAGGGCGTGACCACCCGCACTCTCGACCCGACGGGCTTCGTGACGATGCTGCGGGTCAATCACCTGCAGCCGCCCTTCAACAACCCGGCGATCCGGCGGGCGCTCTGGGGGGCGATCGACCAGACGTCCTGCATGCAGGGCGTGGTGGGCGCCGACGATCCCCGCCTGTTCCACGTGCCCCTCGGCTTCTTCTGTCCGGGTACGCCGATGGCCTCGACGGACGGGCTCGGGCCCCTCACCACACCGAGGGATCCGGCCAAGGTGCGGGCCGACCTGAAGGCGGCCGGCTATGCCGGCGAGACCGTGCTGCTGATGGTGCCGTCGAACTCGGCCCCGCTCCTGGCGCTCGGCCAGGTCGCGGCCGACCTGCTCCAGCGCGTCGGCATGAACGTCGAGGTCTACGCGGTCGAGTTCAACGCGATGCTGCAGCGGCGCAATCGCAAGGGGCCGGTCTCCGAGGGCGGCTGGAGCGCCTTCGTCACCAACTGGTCCGGCATGGATTGGCTCAACCCCGCCGGCTACATCGCCCTGCGCGGCACCGGCGAGAGCGGCTATGCCGGCTGGGCCACGACCCCGCGGATCGAGGCCCTGCGCGACGCGTGGTTCACGGCCCCCGACGAGGCGGCCCGCGCCGCCCTCTGCCGGGACATCCAGCTTCAGGCGATGCAGGACGTGCCCTACTATCCCCTCGGGCAGTACCTGCAGCCGACCGCCTACCGCTCCGGCCTCACCGGAATCCTCGATGGGTTTCCGACCTTCTGGAACGTCCGGCCCGCCTGAGAAGCCCGGGGTCTCACAGCCCCGGGAAGGTCGGTGGCGCGATGGCGTCGGGGCCACGCCCAGCCCAGTCGAGCTGCCGGATCTGCGCCAGCGCGCGGCCCTGCGCCTCCTCCAGGGCCGCGGCCGCCGCCGCGTAGTCGACCGTCAGAGCGCGGCCGTCGCGCACGATCTCGCGGCCCCCGACGAAGACCTGCCGGACCGCGCGGTCGCCGGCCGAGTAGATCAGCGACTGCACGGGATCGCGGCACGGCCGCATGGCGGGATGCGCGCAGTCGACCAGGACGAAGTCGGCCTTGCAGCCCGGCGCGAGCCGGCCGATGTCGGTGCGCCCGAGCGCCTTGGCACCGCCCACCGTGGCGGCTTGGAACACGTCCGCCGCGCGGGTGTCGCGGGGATTCTCGGCCACGACCCGGGCGAGGTATGAGACGAGGCGCATCTCGTCGAGCATGTTGTGCGGGTAGACATCGGTGCCGATGCCCATGTTGACCCCCGCCTGGACGTAGCGGCCAAAATGGTTGAGCGCGATGCCGCGGCGGGCGAAGACCGTCGGGCAATGGGCAACCGTCGCGCCGAGCTCGGCCAGGCGGCGCATGTCCGAGCCCGGGCTATGCCAGTGGGTCCAGGGATGGTCGTCGAGAAAGATCCCGTGGCCCACGATCGTGCGCTCGGTGAGCACGCCGAGATCGTCGAGCCACTCGATCGGCGTCATCCCGGTGCGGCGGGTGATCTCGTGGAATTCTGACAGGGACTGCGCCGCATGGGTGTGGAAGCGCAGGTCGCGCGTCACCGCCTCGGCGTGGGCGTCCTGCAGCAGCTCCGCCGTGCAGGTGTCGACCTGCGCCGGGCACAGCATGCCGGACAGACGCCCGCTCGGATGGCGCTGCGCCGCCTCGATCTCGGCGAGCGCCTGCTCCAGGCCGCGCCGGCCCGCCGCCGCGTCCCACTCGTACTCGACGCTGTGGCCGTTCCGGGTCAGCCAGCGCCCGGAACGGAACATCGGGGCGATGCAGACCCGCAGGCCCGAGGCACCGAGGAGGTCGAGCCAGCCTTCGCTCGGTAACGCGAGATCGCAGACGGTGGTGACGCCCGAGAGCGCCAGCTCGGCGAGCGCCACTCCGTAGGCGGCGCGGGTGCCATCCGCGTCGGGCCGCAGGATCGGCAGGTACTCGTAGAGCGACGTGTTGTAGAGGCGCGGGCTGCCGACCTCGTCCCACATGCCCTTGTTCATCGGTTCCGAGAACAGATGGGTGTGGATGTCGACGAGCCCCGGCATGATCAGGCAGCCGGCGGCGTCGATGGTCCGGGCGGGCGGCGGCCCCGCGTAGCCCGGACCGACATGGGTGAGAACGCCGTCAGCGAACACCACGTCCGCGCCGGTCTGGTAGACGTGTCCGCTGTTCTCGGGGTCCCAGGCGACGACCCACCGGGCCCCCGTCACCCGCGTGACGCTCGTCGTCCCGTCCGCAGCTTCACCGTGCATCGATCACCTCTTCCTTGGGTCGAGTGGATGGGCAAGATCGGTGCCTCCTGAGTTACACCGATGGTTGCGCGGCCCGGGTTTCGCTTCGCGGAATCCTCTGTCGTGAGCGGCAGGCTATCGCGTTGGCTCCGCAGGAGGCGGCATGCAAGATCCCGGCGCCGTCAGGTCCGCGCGCATCCTAGTCATCAACCCGAACTCCTCTCCAAGCGTGACCGCCGCCATCGACACGGCGCTGGATCCGCTGCGTCTGGCCGGCGGCCCCGCCATCGTGGTGACGGACCTGCCTGAGGGGCCGGCAAGCATCGCGTCCCAGCAGGACGCCGATTCTGTGGTCATACCGCTCGCCCGCCGCATCGCGTCCGATGCGGCGGACGCCTTCGTCATCGCCTGCTTCAGCGACCCGGGTCTGCACACCGCCCGCGAGGTCGCCGGCTGTCGGCACGTGATGGGCATCGCCGAGTGGGGCATCCTCCGGTCGCTCACCCTGGGCGAGCGTTTCGGCATCGTCGCTCTGTCGGAAGGCAGCGTGAGGCGCCAGCGCCGGATGGTCCGCCAGATGGGCGTCGGCGAACGCTACGCCGGCAGCCGGCCCGTTGAGGCGCGGGCGGACGAGACCGCGGGCGCGGCCATCCGCGATCGTCTGATCGCAGCGGCGCGGATCCTGGTCGAGCGAGACGGCGCCGACGCCATCGTACTCGGCTGCGCCGGCATGGCGCCACACAGGTCCACGATCGAGCAGGCGATCGGGTGCCCGGTCGTCGAGCCCTGTCAGCAGGCGGTGGCGGCCGCCCTCGGTGCGGTCCTGCTCCACAGGGCCACCTAGGAAGGACCCGGCGATGCATTACGACCTGCTGATCCGCGGCGGCACCTGCGTCACCCCCTGGGGAACCGAGCGGATCGATCTCGGCATCCGCGACGGGCGCATCGCCGACCTCGCGACGCCGGCCCACGCCACCGCGGAAACGGTGATCGACGCGGCGGGCCTGCACGTCCTGCCCGGCCTCATCGACAGCCACGTCCACCTGCGCGATCCCGGCGACCCGGCGGTGGAGACGATCGAGACCGGAACGCGGGCCGCGGTGCTGGGCGGGATTGCCACCCTGTTCGACATGCCCAACACCGTCCCGCCGATCGCCGATATCGAGCGCCTCGCCTGGAAGCGCGACTACGTGGCAGGCCGGAGCTGGTGCGACATCGGCCTCTACGTGGCCGGCACGAAGGCCAATATCGACGCCCTCGCCGAGCTGGAGCGTGCGCCGGGTGTCTGCGCCGTCAAGGTCTTCGCCGGCAGCTCCACGGCGGCGCTGATGATCGAGGACGACGCGCATCTCGAGCTCGCCATGCGCGCCGGCCACCGGCGTATGGCCTTCCACAGCGAGGACGAGGACCGGCTCCAGGCCCGCAAGAACCTATTCAGCCGGGGCCAGCCCTATCGGACCCACATGGAGTGGCGCGACGAGGAATGCGCCTTCCTGGGTACGCGGCGCCTCATGGCGCTCGCCCAGAAGACCGGCCGGGCGACCCACATCCTGCACGTCTCGACGGCCGAGGAGCTCGCCTATCTGCGCGATTTCCGCGACGTTGCCACCGTCGAGGTGCTGGTTAATCACCTCACCCAGGTGGCCCCGGACTGCTACGACACCCTCGGCGGCTTCGGCGTGATGAACCCGCCGATCCGCGACGAGCGGCACCGGGCGGCAGCCTGGGCGGCCGTGCGTGACGGCACCGTCGACACGATCGGCAGCGATCACGCGCCCCACGCGCGGGCTGCCAAAGAGCGGCCTTGGCCGGACTGTCCGGCAGGCCTCACCGGGGTCCAGACACTGGTGCCGATCATGCTCGACCACGTGGCGGCCGGGCGGCTGTCGTTGGCGCGCTTGGTCGACCTGATGGCTACCGGGCCGGCCCGCGTCTACGGACTCGCCGGCAAAGGTCGGATCGCCGCCGGGTACGACGCCGACTTCACCCTCGTGGACCTGAAGACCCACCGCAGGATCGAGGAGTCTTGGATTGTCTCGCCCTGCGGCTGGACGCCGTTCGCCGGCACCGACGTCGTCGGCTGGCCGATCGCCACCATCGTGCGCGGCCACCTGGTCATGCACGACGACACAGTCCTTGGTGCGCCCATCGGCAACCTCGCGCGCTTCGCCAGCTGACGGGCATCCGCCATCAGCCGCCACCGGCCAAGCGGAGAAATTCTTTGCTACAGGTCTGCATCGTTGCTTGAAGCAGACCTACTGCTTCGCGCATGTCGATTATTCGGTGGCCTCCGCCGGTGTCTCCGAAGCGGATCTCGGTTCAGCCGGATTGCAGGACCATGGCGCGCTGGGAGCTCGGAGCCCCTCAGCAGACCGATTGCCAGCTGCCTCAACGTACTGGCCACGGTTCGGGACCGCTTTACCTCGTGAGAGCTCATGCTCGTTGTGAGGTGAGTGATGCTGAAATGGGACGCAGTCTTGAGCCAAGGCATCTCAGCGGGCGACGCCTTGTTTGCGCCAGCCGTCCTCAGGAACAGAGAGGCGATCCTCGCTGTCCTGCGCCATCTGCTCCCCGCCTCCGGCTTGGTCTTGGAGGTGGCCAGTGGGTCGGGCGAGCACATCATTCATTTCGCGTCCGCGTTGCCCAGCTTGTCCTGGCAACCCGGTGATGCCGATCCAAAAGCCCTGAGAAGCATCGCGGCGCATATGCAAACCGCTGGCTTGGCCAATATCCTCGCTCCCCTGCCGCTTGATGTGCGTGCACAGCCCTGGTCCGTGCCGCGCGCCGATGCGGTGCTTGCGATCAACATGATCCACATCGCACCGTGGTCGGCGACGGAAGGATTGATGGCAGGCGCTGGCGGCATCCTTCCTGACGGCGGCCTGCTCTACCGGTACGGACCGTTCAAGGTGGCCGGTGCGCACACGGCTGAGAGCAACGCGAGCTTCGATGTGAACTTGCGTGCGCGGGACCCTGCTTGGGGCGTCCGGGATGTCGAGGCGATTTCCGAAGCGGGCTTGGTTCAGGGTTTGAGCCTTGTCGAGCGCATTCCGATGCCGGCCAACAACTTCAGCTTAGTTTTTCGAAAGGGACGTCATTGCAGTCCATGGGCAAGGCATACCTGATCCGGTTTGCTGCACCCGGTGACGCGCGACCAGAGACGCTGTTGTGCGCCAGTTCCGTACCTCGACTCGCCGACCGGTAGGGACGCTCTGCTTCGCGCCCCTCCCGGTCATTCGGGCTGATTCGGACGCCTCTCAGGCACGAATATGGATTTTGGAAGCCCACTCAGCTCGGCAGTTCCGGCTGAACCCGAAAATCCAGCTCGCGGCGCCTCTTTCTGGATACCTCGCGTCGCCGCTCCCATAGACCGCCTGCGCGGAGCCGAAAGCAAACGTTCGTGACCCTTCGTTTCAGGGTACGTCGGCGGCAATCCACGCCTGTACGGCTGGCCGGGATTGCAGGCGCTGCCGGTACGCGATGAGCGTCGGCGTCGATGGTCGCGTGATGGGCGTCAGGAGCCATCGTTGAAGCGAAAGGCCGACCACCACGTCGGCCAGGGTGAAGGTGTCACCGACAACATAACCACCGGTCTCGGACAAGTGCTGCTCTAAGATGAGCATCAAGTCATTCCATCGTTCAACGCTCCGTGCAATCGCAACTTGATCATGCCTGTAAACAGGATTCTTTCTGACCAAGCCCAGGAAAGCCGCCTGCCAAGCACAATTCAGATCGGCGGCCTGCCAGTCCATCCACTTTTCCACGGTCGCACGCGCGAACGGCGTATCGGGCAGGAGATCATGCCGGCCTGATTTCGCAACCAGATATCTGCAGATCGTATTGCTCTCCCAGAGGACACCCTCCGCGCACACGAGAACGGGAACGAGCCCATTCGGGTTGAGGGATCTGAACTCTGGACCTTGCGTGTCTTTGGTCAGAGCCCAGTCGTTTTCGTGCTCGAAGCTCAACCCGGCCTCGGCCGCGGCCCAAAGAACCTTGCGGACGTTGATCGAGGTCGAGCGGCCGAGGATGCGCATCATGAACTTGCCTTGGCATAAGACGTCTGATCCGGCCGTCCGATGCGGCCCGTCAGGGTCCAACGATTACCTCCCCGGCCTCCACCGATGACCGGAGTTTCGCTCAGGTCTTTCTGATGTTCCAGAGGATGGGAAACCCGAGGACCCGGCCCGTCAGATTGCGCCTGTAAGAGGTCATGGATCGATAGGAGCCGACCGGTATGTAGACCACTTGGTCGAGCGCGATCCGCTGCATCTCCGCGCAGAGCGCCTTGCGCGCATGCGTATCCGGAGCAGCGAACCAGGCCGTGCGGAGTTCCTCCAGCTTCGGAATCGACGGCCAGCCGAACCAGGCACCGGCGCCGTTGGCCCTGAGCGGTTGAAGCGCGGCCGGATCAGCATTGTCGAACGACGAGAACGTGGTCAGCAGCACGGACCAGCCGCCCTTGTCGACGGGCTCGCGTGAGACGCGGCGCTGGATGACCGTACCCCAGTCGCTCAGGGCCAGATCCACGTTGAAGCCGATACGGGGCAGCAGATCGGCCGCGACCTGTGTGATCGCCGAGGGCGCCAGAATGTCCGTCGGACCGATCAGCCGGACCTTCGCGCCGCTATAGCCCGCCGCTCTCAGCGCCGCCCGCGCCGTCTCGAGGCTACGCGGCCCCGTGAGCACCTCCATGCCGGCATCCGACGCCATCGGCGTTCCCGGCGTAAAGATCCCGCACCGGTCGTCATAGTTGGCGGGATCATCACCGGCCACAGCTGCCATGAAGTCGCTCTGGACGATGGCCGGCAGCACCGCCCGGCGCACCTCGACATCGTCGAACGGCGGCTGCAGGTGGTTCATGCGCAGGATGGCTGGATTGGTGAAGCGGTCGAGCCCTTCCACGACGATGTTGCGATTGCGAGCGAGGAGCTGCTGGAGTTCCGGCGGCGGCTGCTCGTACCAGTCGATCTCGCCGTTCTGCAGCGCGGCCGCCGCAGTGGCGCCGTCGGCGATGATCTGCCACTCGACCCTGTCGAAATGGGCGACTTTGCCGCCAGCGGTCAGGCTCGGGGCACCGGGAGCGGGCACGTATCCCGCGTGCCGCTCGTAGACCATCAAGCTGCCCGAGTTGAACTCGTCCGCCTTCCAGCGAAACGGCCCGGAGCCGGTGGCGTCCGTGATCTGCTTGAACGGATCAGTCTGCGCGATCCGCTCCGGCATGATGAAGGCGGGTTGGCTGACGCTCGCCAGCGCGTTCGGCAGCAGCGGGAAAGGCGCCTTCAAACGAAAGACGATGTTCGCGTCACCGTCGTGCACGATCTCGTCCGTCGCGGCCATCAACGTCTGGCCGAACCCGTTCCGCGCGGCCCAGCGCCTGATGCTGGCGACGCAATCCCGCGCAAGAACAGGGGTGCCGTCATGAAAGCGCAGCCCCTCGCGGAGGGCGATCGTCACCTTCCGCCCATCCTGCTCGATCCGGTAGCCGGCCGCCATCTGGGGCTGGGGCTGCAGGTCGGCATCGAGGCCGAACAGAGTATCGTAGACGATATAGGCGTGATTGCGCGTCACGATCGCGGTTGTCCAGATCGGGTCGATGGACGTCACGTTCGCCTGGGGCACCATGCGCAGCACCCGGGCGTCCTGCGCTCGGCCGACGAGCGGCGCTGCCAGTGTCGAGGCACCTGCGGCGAGGAATGTGCGTCGCTTCATTGTGGCCCTCAGCGAGATGCGTGAGCATAGCAACGGCCAGACCAACGCGAGAGCACGCGCCATGTCTTTGCGATCGCTGTTGCAATGAGTCCCGATTGTCGCCGGGGAACAGCCCGTGAAGCGCCCGGCGCATCCGTCGACGGTAACCGCGAGCTTTGCTCCGTGCGTCCCGGATCAGTGCGGTATGCGGCAGCTATCGCCCACCATCAGTAGCTCGCGCCACTGATCAGACTACCCTGAAGCCGACGTCGCAGGAGCCTGAGCTGGGTCGGCTGCGGAAGTTGAGCGCCTAGCGTATGCGAACGATCCGCAATGCGCCCATTCCGGTCGTGCAAGTGACCGCAGTACCATCCCAGGAACGGACATTCTGTGTCGATCCAGCCCAGACCGTCACCCCGAGGGCACTGGTCCCTGATGCGGTCAGATCAGCCAAATTCTGAGGCCTCTCCTTCCAGGATTGGATCGCGGCCTCGTTCCTGACGACCTTCGCTTACTTCACCCGCAACACGGCTACATGGTCTTCGACACCCTCTACGGCATGGACGGCGCCTTCCGCGCCACGCCGCAGATGTCGAGGGCCACCCGCCGATCGCCGATACTGTGTCCATCCCACTGCTCCCGGTGTGCGGGTCCGGAGCGGACCTCGACGGCGACACCCTGCCACTTCGTGCCGCCCCACCGGAACGATCCTTGCCACCGGCGAGGGCCGGGCTCGCACAAGGCGCAGGGGAGACAGCCAAAATGGTGGACACGCGGCCGACGGCCAGGCTCGGAATGCTGACGCCGTCCTCGAACAGCATCCTCGAACCGATGACGGCGCGCCTGCTGGCGGGGCAGCCCGGGATCACGGCCCATTTCGCGCGCCTGCGGGTGACGCAGATCGGCCTGTCGACGGCGGCGCTCGATCAGTTCGATCAGGCGCCGATGCTAGCCGCCTCCGAGCTGCTCGCGGATGCCCGGGTCGCCGCGATCCTGTGGAACGGCACGGCGGGCGCCTGGCTCGGCTTCGCGAACGATATGGCCTTGTCCAAGGCGATCACGCGGCGGACCGGCGTGCCGGCTTCGACCTCGGCGCTCGCCTTCCGCGACCTGTTCCAGCGGCGCGGGATCGGGCGCGTCGGGCTGGTCACGCCCTACACGGGGGATGTCCAGGCGCGGATCCAGGCGAACTGGCAGGCCGACGGACTCGATTGCTCGGCCGAGCGGCACCTCGGCCTGTCGGAGAACTTTGCCTTCGCGGAGGCGGAGGAAGCCGAGATCGCCGGGATGGTCCGTGCCGTGGCGGCCGAGGGTGCCGAGGCGGCCGCCATCGTGTGTACCAACCTTGCGGGCGCCGCCCTCGCGCCCGCCCTCGAAGCGGAGCTCGAGATCCCGGTCTACGATTCCGTGACGGTCAGTCTCTGGAAGGCGATGGATCTCGCCGGGCTGGATACAGCTGCGATCACCGGGTGGGGCAGCGTGTTCGCGCCGGCCTGATAGGCCTGTCTCAGGCGTCGTCGCGCTCGATCCAGCGCCGCAGGGCCGGTGCCAGGCCGGTGGCGGGCTTGGCGGGGGGCCGGGCGAAGCGGCCCGTCAGCGGCGGACGCGCGCCGAGCCGGACCAGCCCCTGCGCCTGACCGAGCGCGGCCGCCAGCGGATCGACCAGCGGCACCGGCACCGCCTCGCCGATCCGCGCGGCGAGGCCGGTCAGCGGGGCGCCGGCGAGGATCACCGCGTCGGCCCCGTCCTCGGCGGCGGCCCGGTTGGCGAGGGTTACGATCTCCGCCTCCAGCTCATGCTGCACCTCCGTGACCGAGCGGAAGGCCGCCGAGACCGATCGGACGCAGGCGCAGCGGGCCGACAGCCCCGAGAGGGCAACCGCATCCTCGTACCAGGGCAGCAGCGTGCCCGAGAAGGTCACGATGCCGAAGCGCTGGCCGAGCAGGCAGGCGGTGAGCATCGCCGCCTCGGCCATACCGACGATGGGCAGATCGAACAGCTCCCGCGCCGCGATCAGCCCGGGATCGCCGAAGGCCGCGATGACGGCGGCGTCGAAGCCGGCTTGATGCTCGGCCAGACTCTCCAGAACCGCGGCCCCCGCGAGCTGTGCCTCCGCGCGACTCGCGATGTAGGGCAGGCCCCGGGCGGCCGTCAGCGTGGTGAGCGTGACGTCCGGGGCGAGTGCGGCTGCGGCGGCCCGCTCCATCCGGGCCGTCATGGCGACCGAGGTGTTCGGGTTGACGAGAAGGAGCCGCACGCCGTCAGACGCGCGAGCTGGGGCGGTAGAACGGTTCGTGCCGCGATGGGTCGATGTAGTCGGCGTAGAAGCGTTTCGCGTGCGGCAGCAAGGCTTTGGAGAGTTGGCGCCGCTCGACCTCGTCGTCCGACAGCGCCCGCGACAGGTCGTCGTGAAGCGCCTTCAGGGCGGCGTCCTTGTCGACCCGGGTGAAGCGCCCATCGGCGTAGAGCACCTCGCCCTCGCACAGCACCGTGGTGACGCCGCCGGTCTTGGCCCGCTGGATCACCGCGTCGAGGAGCGGCGTCTCCGGGTCGAGATACGGGTAGGCGATCTGGTCCCAATCGATCAGGACGAGGTCGGCGCCCTTACCAACTTCGATCGTGCCGAGGCTGTCGCCGTAGGGGGTGGTGCGGGCGCCGCCGACGGTCGCCATGCGCAGCACCTGCGCCATGCTCGGCACGTCGGCCTCGTCCATGCCGGGCACCCGGTGGGCGCGCAGCACGAGGCGCATCTCCTGCAGCATATCGCGGTCGTCGTTGATGCCGGCCTCGTCGAGGCCGATCGCGGTGTTGATGCCCTTGGCCTCGAAGCGGTTCAGCGCCGCCACCCCGGAACGCAGCCGGAAGTTCGACGAGCAGTTGTGGCAGATGCAGGTGCCGGTCGCCGCCACCTGCTCGATGTCGGATTCGTTGAGCCAGACGCCGTGGCCGAGCGTCAGGCGGGGCCCGAGCATGCCGAACCGGTCGAGGTACTCGAGGGCGGTCCCGCCGCCGCGCTTCTCCGCGTAGGCCTTCTGGTAGGCGGTCTCGACGAGGTGCATGTGCATCGGCACGTCGTAGGATTCGGAGAGCCCCGCCAAGCCTTCGAGGGCCGCGTCCGAACACCAGTGCAGGTTGGCAGGCGCGAGCTGGACCTTGGCCCGCGAGGCCCCGGCCTGTCCGCTATGCAGGCTGCGGAACAGGGAGAAATTGTCCTCCAGGGACATCTGGAAGCGCTCGAACCAGCGTTTCATCGGGTCCTGCAGCGGGGTCGGCAGGCTCGCCACGAAGTCCATGTCGGCCTGGTAGACGAGGCGGTTCTGGTCGCGGACCGCGAAGCAGTACGAAACCCGCATGCCGATGTCGCGATAGGCACGCAGCACCTCGTTGGAGCGCGCCTCGACCTCCTCCAGGCTGCCGGGCATCCAGCCGTGGATATGCTGGACCGTGGTGATCCCGGAGCCGACCATCTCGAAGGCCGAATACAGGGTGTCGAGGTAGAGGTTCAGGTTGCGCGCCACCATGCGGGTGACGAACCACAGCTCCAGCGGCATGTCGGGCGAGCCGAGCTGTACCGGCGTCAGGCCGACATGGTGGTGGCCGTTGACGAAGCCCGGCAGCAGGATCTCACGGCCGGAGCCGATCACGGGGGCGTCGGGGTAGCGGGCATGCAGGTCTGCGTAGGTGCCGACCGCTGCGATGATCCCGTCCGTCTGCAGCACCGCGCCGTCGGCGATCTCCTCCCAACGGTCGTGGTCGAGGGTGCGGGTGATCATCCGCCGGCTGCGGATCAGCGATGTGGCCATGGTTGGGTCCGTCTTGATCGGGAAAGGGTCAGACGAGCGCTTCCTGCTCGGCGAAGGCCCGGTCGACCTCGTCGCGCAGGAGCTCGGTGAGGTGCCGCCGCAGCGCCTCGGCCTCGGGCGAGAATGGGTCGCGCGGGCGGGCGAGGTCGTTGCGGACGATCGTCTTGATCCGCCCGGGGCGGGCGGTGAACACCACCACCCGGTCGGCGAGCGCCACCGCCTCGTCGATGTGGTGGGTCACGAACAGCACCGAGGCGCCGCTGTCCCGCCAGACGTCGAGCAGGAAGTCCTGCATCTTCTGGCGGGTCTGGACGTCGAGCGCCGCGAAAGGCTCGTCCATCAGGAGCACCTTCGGGCGCATGGCGAGCGCCCGGGCCACCGCCACCCGCTGGCGCATGCCGCCGGACAATTCGTCCGGCCGCTTGTCGAAGGCTTCGGCAAGGCCGACGCGCTGGAGCGCGGCACGGGCGACGCTCCGGCGCTCGGCCTCCGGCACGCCCTTCAGCGACAGGCCGAAGCTGACGTTCTGCCAGACGCTGAGCCAGGGCAGCAGCGAGGTTTCCTGGAAGATCAGGCTGCGCTCCGGCGACGGTCCGGTGAAGGCCTCGCCGAAGGCCAGGAGCTCACCCCCGGAGGCGGCCTCCAGACCGGCGATCAGGTAGAGCAGGGTGCTCTTCCCGCAGCCCGAGGGCCCGAGGAACACCACGAACTCGCCGGGCCGCACGGTGAGGTCGATGTCGCGCAGGGCCTCGTGGGCGCGGGCGGTGCCGGCCGCCCAGATTTTGGCGACGCCGCGGCACGAGACGGCGTCCTGGGAGAGGGGATCAGAGGCCAAGGGAAGACCCCGCGTCGCGTGGCAGCCAGTAGAGCATCCGCCTCTGGACCAGCCGGAACAGCAGGTCGAAGGCGAAGCCGAGCAGGCCGATCAGCGTGATGGTGAAGAACACGAGCGACGGGTTGAACGTGTTGCGCGCCAGCATGATCACCTGGCCGAGCCCGTAGCCCACGCCGGTCGCCTCCGCGACGAGCACCACCATCCAGGCGCCGAACAGGTTGAGGCGCAGCACCGCGAGCAGGCCCGGTAGGATCGCCGGCACGATCACCCGTGCGTAGATCTGGCGCTTCGACGCGCCCATGGTGCGGGCGACGTTGATGTAGTTGCGGTTGACCCCGTCGATCTGGTGGATGGTCGAGAGGACCATCGTGAAGAACAGGGCGATGAACACCATGAAGATCGCCGGGGCGTTGCCGATCCCGAACATGAAGATCGCCACCGGCAGCCACGCGATCGGCGAGACCGGGGCGAGCAGCGTGATGGTCGGAAGCGTCAGCCGCTCGAACAGCACGACGTAGCGGATCGCGACGCCGACGAGGATCGACAGGGTCGCCGCCAGGGCGAGACCCGCCAGCACCCGGCCCGTGGAGGCGAGGACCGTGATCAGCACCGCCATGGCCGGACTCGGGCCGGCATTCATCCCGGTGCCGATCTGCCAGCGCTGCGCGGTGTTGAAGAAGCGCGCCTGCTCGGCGAGGTTGCCGAGGAAGATGTGTGGCGGCGGCAGCAGCTTGGCGTCGGCGATGCCGAACGCCCAGAGCAGCTCCCAGAGGCCGGCGAAGCAGCCGACCGAGACCAGCATCCAGCCGGTCCGTTGCAGGAGGGGGACGAATCCGTCGGGGAGCGCGAGGCGCTGACCGAACGGGAGGCGCGGCCGGATGTGCGGGACGGCGGCGCGGGCGAGATCGACGGCCATCCGCTCAGGCCGACTTCAGCTTGAGCTTGCCGTAGAGATCCGGGTTTTCGGCGATGACCTGTTCCAGCAGGGTCCAGTCGATCGCGTCGCGGCCGGGCTTCTTCTTGATGTAGCCCATCTCGGCGACGGAATCGGTCCGGTCGAGGATGAACTGCGTCTGGTTGCGGGCGTCCACCACCGAGGGCTGCCGGCCCATGGCGAGCTGGGCGTTGCTCATCGAGGTCTTGTAGTAGGAGCCGACGAGCTTGTTCAGGGCGGCCTGGGGGTCACCCTCGGCTAGGGCCTGGGCCTTCATCATGCCCTTGATCAGGGCCTTCACGGCCGCCGGGTTCTTGGCGATCAGCTCGTTGCGGACCGCCAGCACGCAGTCGGTGTAGCCCTTGCCGTAGATGTCGGTGCCGTCGGAGAGTTTGACCGCACCCTTCACGTCGGTGAGCAGCGCCGTGCCGTAGGGTTCGATCGTCGAGATGATGTCGAGGGCGCCCGCGCGGAACGCCTCCACGGCCTCCGGGGTCGAGCCCATGTAACGGACCGTGATGTCCTTGAAGGCGACGCCGTTCTTCTTCAGCCAGTCGTAGGGCAGCACTTCCAGCGTATCGAGCTGGAAGGTGCCGAGCGTCTTGCCCTTAAGCTTCTCGGGGCTGTCGAGGCCTGGCTGAGCCACGAGCACACAGCCCTCGATGCCGCCGCCGGCCACGATCGTCACCGCGGCGCCCGCGTCGTAGAGGGCCATGAAGCTCGTATAGGGCATCACGCCGGCATCGACCTGGCCCATCCCGAGGAAGGTGACCTGATCGGAGAAGGTCGGCGTGTTGACGAAGTCGATGGTCAGCCCGTCGTCCTTGGCGAGTTGCATCGCCTCGGCCAGGAAGAAGTTCAGGTTGCAGAACCCGGTCCCATGGGTCGCCCGGATGCCGGTGGCGGCCGCGGCCGGGCTCGACAGTCCCGGACCCACCGCCAGCGTTAGCGCGGCGGCGGTGCCGCCGAGGAAGCGCCTGCGGCTGGGCTTGAACCGCGTGAGATCCGGGACGCGATAATTGCCGTGACGGTCGCACATATCGACTCTCCTCAGAGGGCGGATCGGACGATCCGCCGGACGGCGCGTGCCGGTCCTGCAATGGAGGGATCAGAACTCGGGACAGGTTCAAAGCAGTCGCGGAGATCCGGTCGCCCGGCACCTCACCACATCGACGGCACGCCAACCTCTAGCTGCCGCCGGGGCGACGCTGCGCTGGTCAATACGAACCAAGAAGCGTGCCAAGTGGGGAATCGGCCGAATTGGCGGCGCGAGACCTGTCCGCCTCAGGGCTTTCCTATCCAGCAGGTTCGCCGCGTACACCCCGTTTCTGCAAGCTGTCCTTCCGAACATCCGGAAGGTTCGCTACCGCGCCGTCAGCATTTCAGGCCGACCTTCTCCAAAGCGGACCGGCGGCTTTCGGCCAGCATCTGCCGCGACGCCCCGCTCGTCCGAATGTCCCAGATGGGTGGATTTCTGCCGGTCCATTTCTGAGTGGAATCGCATGCAAGCGGACGTTGGCGCTTCGCTCGCTTCCGATACGTAGCGGCCATTAAGAGCGCGAATGGTTGCTGCGATTGGATAGCAAGAAGCGGGATGCGACACACCACGCCGAGCTTTATAGGCACGGTCCGGAGGTGCGCACATGACTACGTTTCGATGTGTTGCGATTGCGACAGAGACGGCCGATCGCTTTCGAAGCAGTGGAACAGATGACCGAGGCAATCGAGTTCGTAGGGTCGTCGCATCAGCCAGTGACGGGTTTCCATGCAGGCATTGCCTACAAATCGCTCGTCCCGGAGAGACTATGCTGCTTGGATCCTACAATTTACCTCAACCGCTTGGCATTTATTGGGCACCCAGCCCGATTTTTCTTCATGAGACAGATTGCTCCCGTCACGAGGCGATCAACGAAGTTGCCCCCATCGTGCAAGCGAACCCACTTGTTTCAGTAAGAGCGTATGATGCAGACCATCAATGCCTCTACGATCTGGGACACGTTTGTCCAGGTGACGATGTCGGCGATCCTCTCCAACGTGCTCTTACTGACCTGCGCACTAGTTTCGTAAACATCCATACAGCGCGACCCGGGTGCTTATTGTCGCTTGTGGAACGCGTGTGCGATTGAGGGGTGTGTTTTGAGATTGCCAATGCGAGGCGATGACCGCTTCCGGGAAGAGCCGGTAACTGTGGGTACGGCTGACATGGCTTGTATGCGGAACATCCACGTCCTGATCGAAAGCCAAAGACCGGCTCCCACCCGTTGCAGACCTCATGAGTGGAAACCAACTGTCAGAATTCGACCACTTGGACGGATGTCTTAGACCTGGGCTGCACTCGACATGCGAGATAGCCGTCTCGACGGTTATCCCGGTGTCTTTTCTTCCAGAAACGGCAGGAGCTCGTCAGGTTGGAAATCACCAGGGGACTAACGAACTCAGCCCCTGAACCCTGTCAGGCTGATGCCGCCACGGTATCGGCCACCTCGGCCCTGCGGGTGCCGAGTGGCTCGGGCGCACCGGTGGTGGTGTCTTCGGCCGTCTGGTGCTCCATCTCGGCATTCAGTTCGGCGCCAAGAAGCACGATAGTCGTCGAGATCCAGATCCAGGTCATGAAGCCAATGACGGCTCCGAGCGAACCGTAGGTCTCGTTGTACTTGCCGAAGCTCGACACGTACCAAGAGAACAGCGCCGAGACGGCGATCCAGAGGAAGGCCGCCACGGCGCTCCCGGACGTCACCCAGCGCCACTGTGCGGTGTTCCGGCTCGGACCGTAGCGGTAGAGCAGCGCTAGGCTTCCCAGAACCACCAGCAACAGGATCGGCCAGCGGGCAAGCGCGATGACCCACTCCATCGAGCCCAGGTTCAGGAACGCCAGGGCCGCCGGAACCACCACGATGCCGACGAGGGCCAGAACGACGAAGAGAAGCGCGCCGCCTGTGAAGCTCAGCGAGCGTAGGTTCAGCCAAACGAAGTTCCGCTTCTCCTTCTCGTCGTAGACGATGTTGAGCGCGTCGAAGATCGCCTTCATGCCGCCGTTCGCGCTCCAGATCGAGAGAAGGATGCCGAAGGCGGCCGTGAAGCCGAGGGTGCCGCCGCCCTTGGCCGCGATGCGCTTGACCTGCTCGCCGACGATGTCGAGCGCGCCGCTGGGCATGATACCCTGAAGGCTGGCAAGCTGGTCGTTGATGGTCCCGGGGTCGGCGATGAGGCCGTAGATCGAGACCAGGGCGCCGATGGCAGGGAACAGGGCGAGGATGGCGTAGAAGGTGACGCCGGCCGCGACCAGCAGGACCCGGTCGTTACCGAACTCCTGCAGCACGCGCCGGCCGATGTCCCACCACCCCTTGGCTGGGATCTCGGTCGGGCTCTCGGCCTTGCGGCCCCGGTCCACCTCGTTGTCGGCGACACGCTCAGCCGCCTGACCTTCATGCGCCGCCGGCCCGTCCTCGGCACCCAGACGCCCGGCACCCTTCGTCCTCGGTGGCGCGGCGCCGCGGCGCGGGAGTGCCACCACTCCGAGGAGCGCGGTCCCGAGGAAGATCGTCCACGCCATGGATGTCGCCGCGGAGGACGAGCCACCCGGAGGTGCCTTGGTAACACTCGTCATGGGCCGGCCTTCTGGTGGTGCCTAAGCGGAAGGCTCGGCCGACGAAACAACGTCCGCTTCAACGGTTCGTTGCTGCAATGTCATACCGGTATTCACGATATCGGACCGCTGGCTGGCCGAACTCGTGGAGAGGCATATTGCCGGGGTGATGAGGCCGCCATCGGACTAGCTGGATGCGGCGGGCAGCGAGATCTGCCGGTCAAGGGAGCGACCGCCACGTCAGCCCGAAGCCCGGGATGATGATCGTGAGCAGGAGAAGTGCGCCCGGGCGGTGCTGCAGGACTGCTCGCGCCAAGCTATGACGGTGCCGGCCAACAGACTGCCGAGGTTACGCCCGCGATGTCGTCGGCGGCGTCGAAGACGGGTCCGAAACGGGTCCAGGCGCGTTGAGGGCCTGCGTCGGGAAGCCGGACGCCAAGTCCTGGGGGTTCTTCGCATGCCGACCGACGATGCCGTTGCCGTTCGACCACCCGCCCAAGTTCCCCCGCCACTCGTGCCTGGGCTTCGTGGCCTGCTGACACTCGCCGTCGCGGTGGTGCTCATCACCGCGCTCTACTTCGGGCGCGAGGTGTTCATCCCACTCGTGCTGGCGGTGCTCCTCAGCTTCGTGCTGGCGCCGGTGGTCAACCTGTTGCGGCGGATCAAGCTCGGACGGGTCCCGTCCGTCATCGTCGCCGTCGTGCTCGCCCTGGCCGTCATCGGCGGCATCGGTGCCCTTATCGGCACGCAGGTCGCCGGGCTTGCCGGCAACCTGCCCCAGTACCAGGCCACCGTGCAGAAGAAGTTCACCAGCCTGCAGCAGGGCTGGCTCGGAGACGCCAATCGCGTCCTGCAGAAGTTCAGCCACCAAGTCCACGACGCCACCCAGAAGGCCGATGCCGCCGGCACCACCGCTGCGACTGGTCAGGGCGGCGACACGCCGAAGGCTCAGCTCGTTCGGGTTCAGGAACCCGAGATTTCGCCCCTTGCGCTGGCCGAGAAGGTGCTCGGGCCCATCTTCGAGCCTCTGACCACGGTCGGCATCGTCCTCGTCGTCGTCGTGTTTCTGCTTCTTCAGCGCGAGGACCTGCGCAACCGCATGATCCGCCTGTTCGGATCGAGCGACCTGCACCGAACCACCGTCGCCATGGATGACGCGGCGGGACGCCTCGGCACCTACTTCTTGGCCCAGCTCGGCATGAACGCCGTGTTCGGCGTCATCATCGGCGTAGGTCTCTGGTTCATCGGCGTACCCAATCCCCTGTTATGGGGTGTATTCTCCGCGCTGATGCGCTTCGTGCCCTACATTGGCGCCTTCATCTCCGGCATCCTGCCTCTTGCCCTGGCCGCAGCCGTCGATCCAGGCTGGTCGATGGTCATCGCCACCGCGGCCCTGTTCCTGATTGCCGAGCCGCTGTTCGGGCAGGTCATCGAGCCGCTCCTCTATGGGCACTCGACCGGGCTGTCCCCGTTTGCCGTCATCGTCTCAACGCTGTTCTGGGGCTTTCTTTGGGGGCCAATCGGTCTGATCCTGGCAACCCCTTTCACGGTCTGTCTGGTGGTCCTCGGCCGCCACGTCGACAGCCTGGAGTTCCTCGACATCCTGCTCGGCGACCGACCTCCGCTGACGCCGGTGGAGAACTTCTACCAGCGCATGCTCGCCGGCGACCCCGACGAGGCCCGAGATCTCGGGGAAGCGATGCTCAAGGAGCGCTCGCTGTCCTCGTACTACGACGAGGTCGCGCTGAAGGGCCTGCAGCTTGCCGCCAACGACTTTGCACGCGGCGTGGTGACACCCGTGCAGCTGGAAAACATCCGCGCGTCTGCAAGGTCACTGGTCGAAGACTTCGAAGACCATCCTGACGTTGAGCCTGCGGGTGACAGCAAGGCGGTCAATCCGGGTGAAACCCCGACGCTCGCCGAGCGCGCCCACCCGAAGAACGAGGCCGTGCCCGGCCAAGCGCCGCCGCGCGAGGCCCTCCCGGAGGCGTGGCGCAGCGAGACGCCCGTACTGTGCGTGGCGGGACGCGGACCTCTCGATGAGGCCTCATCCGCGATGCTGGCCCAGTTGCTACGCAAGCACGGCCTCGGCGCACGGGTTGTGTCTCATGGTGAGGTATCGCGTGAGCGCATCCGCGACCTCGACCTGACGGGCGTGGCGATGGTGTGCATCTCCTACCTCGACATCACCGGTAACCCGGCGCACCTGCGCTACCTGCTGGAGCGCTTGAAGCGGCGTGCTCTGGGCATACCGGTTCTCGTCGGGCTTTGGCCGGTGGGCGAGAGGGTGCTCACTGACGCCGTCGTGGGACGCGAGGTCGGCGCCGACGCCTACGTGTCGTCACTGAGGGAGGCCGTGGAAGCATGCCTCAGACTGGCTTCGGCAGAGGCGACCTCGTCGAGGGTCGCTGCCTAAAAGCCCTTCTGGCGATTGCTGTGGCATCTGACTTCGAGCGTACCGCCCCGGGCCGCATCATCACCGCGACACGGCTGCATCCACATCCGCGTGTACTGGATTGCGCGGGTGCGACGCCGGATGCAGGAGCTGCCTCAAAGGACATGCTGGAAGTTGTGCAACGATGCATCGACGCCACAGCGCACCCCGGCTGCCGGATACGCACCTACGTCTGAGCCGGGTGGATTTCTGCCGGTCCATTTCTGAGTGGAATCGCATGCAAGCGGACGTTGGCGCTTCGCTCGCTTCCGATACGTAGCGGCCATTAAGAGCGCGAATGGTTGCTGCGATTGGATAGCAAGAAGCGGGATGCGACACACCACGCCGAGCTTTATAGACGCGGTCCGGAGGTGCGCACATGACTACGTTTCGATGTGTTGCGATTGCGACAGAGACGGCCGATCGCTTTCGAAGCAGTGGAACAGATGACCGAGGCAATCGAGTTCGTAGGGTCGTCGCATCAGCCAGTGACGGGTTTCCATGCAGGCATTGCCTACAAATCGCTCGTCCCGGAGAGACTATGCTGCTTGGATCCTACAATTTACCTCAACCGCTTGGCATTTATTGGGCACCCAGCCCGATTTTTCTTCATGAGACAGATTGCTCCCGTCACGAGGCGATCAACGAAGTTGCCCCCATCGTGCAAGCGAACCCACTTGTTTCAGTAAGAGCGTATGATGCAGACCATCAATGCCTCTACGATCTGGGACACGTTTGTCCAGGTGACGATGTCGGCGATCCTCTCCAACGTGCTCTTACTGACCTGCGCACTAGTTTCGTAAACATCCATACAGCGCGACCCGGGTGCTTATTGTCGCTTGTGGAACGCGTGTGCGATTGAGGGGTGTGTTTTGAGATTGCCAAAGCGAGGCGATGACCGCTTCCGGGAAGAGCCGATAACTGTGGGTACGGCTGACATGGCTCGGAAGCGGAAGCTTGGTCGCGCCGTCAAGCGTCAGTTCTCTGGCCTTGGCCTGCTGAAGCCGGAGCTGGAGCCGCGACGGCGAAGCGCCATCGCGAGGCCTGCGCTCCTGTTAGCAGTGCCGGAACGGATCTGAAGCGATCTGCGAACTTAAGGCGGATCTGAGCGACGCGTCACGCCGCTGTCGCATACGGGATGGTAGCGCCGCCATCTACGGCGAACCTCCCAGACCCTATGCCGTCACTCAACCCGCCCGGCCTAGCCGCGGCGGGCTTTTGGTTGCCCTGAGCACCTGTGGGTCAGCGTCAATTACCAGTTCACTTGTCCGATGCGCAGCCGCTCGATCATGGCCTGCGCCTGAATGCGTGCCTTGGCCTCGGTTGAGAGCGGGCTGTCGGAGCGCTGGACCAGTTTTCCGTGCTTGCGGATCGCCCAGTGGTAGCCGCCAGCCTCGCGCTGCGACGGGACGAGTTCGAACGTGAAAGGCTGAGGCTGCTGGGCTTCGCTCATCCGACAGATCCAACTTGGTGGAGGTCACGCTTGGAGGACGTGCAGCATCCCGCCGATCATCCCAAGCGCTTCGATGCCGAACAGCCCCACGACGATGTACAACCGCATCCAACTCTCGTCGGCCGTCCACGAGGACTGAACGTCTTCAGGATCATCAAACCAATCTGTCACGGGGTCACGTCGGGGCCGGCATGAGGGGGAGACTGCGCCCCCTATGTCTCCGGCACGACACTGGAATGACCTTGGCCGTTTTGCCTACTCAGTGAACATGCCGTTGGCTTCGCTGCGCGTCCTTGCGCCTGTCCTTCTTCCGGCGTTTCGTCGGGATCGGCTCGGCCTCTTCAGCGGTCCGCTCGTTTAGTGCGAAGTCGTGCAGCCGCTGCGCCCGCTCGACATCGCCATCAACGGCGCTCGTGAGCGCGTAGAATGCGGCTCGCACGATGTCCTTCTTGGATGCCTTCGGGTGCTTCTCGCGGACCGCGGCGATCAGCTCCTTGCGCTTGATCCCCGGCCCGGCAAGACCCTGCAACGTGGCGGCCAGTTGCTCAATCAAGACCATAAATCTTCCTTCTGCTGGCGGGTGCTAGGTCCGCCAACAAAGGCCGAGTTTTTCGGTTCCAAGGGCGCGCAGGCCGGCACAAAAAAGCCCGGCCTTTCGGCCGGGCTAGTGAGGTCCCGTTGCACGGGGACATCAAGACCAGGTAGCTTTGGAGAACAACCGGTCTCGATCTGGGAAACTAGAAGTCGCGCTGGACGCGGAAGCGGACCTGCGAGACCGAGTCCTGCGTCGCGGTCCGGACCGCGAAGGTGCCGTTGTTGATGCCGGCGACGTTGGCGTAGGCGGTCGGGCTCTTGTCCAGGTCGATCGCGCGGCCATTCTTCAGGCCGATCTGCGTGTAGAAGCCCTCCACACCGATATCGAGGTCCTTGACCGGCGACCAGATGATGCTGGCACCCGCCACGAACTGGTAGGTGTCGCGCAAGGCCTGGCTGAGCTGGTAGAACCGGGTGCCGGGCGTGCCGACGGCGTTGGAGCCGAACGGGTTGCTGCCGCTGATGCCGCTCACGAGGTTGTAGATCGCGCCCTGAGCCGCACGCGCGCTCTGCGAGAAGCTCTGCTCGCCGTAGGAGCCGAAGAAGGCCGAGCGCCACTCCGGTGTCCAGTAGTGCAGGTATGAGGCGACAGCGGTGAAGCTGGTCGATGTCTCTAGCTGGCCAGTGAACGGGTTGATCGTCGCGTCCGAGAAGTACTGAGCGAACTTCTGGCCCTGGATCGTGGTCGTGCTCTGCGTGTACGAGCCGGTGTACTGAGAGTAGCCGGTGTAGAGCTGAGCGCCGTCGCCATAGGCGCCCTGCAGGTAGAGGGCGTCGCCCGGGGCGATGAACGGGGTGTTGATCTTCAGGCCGCCCTGAACCGCCCAACCTTGGACGTTGCTGGTGTGAGCCGGAACGACGGTCGGGCCTGTGCCGGTGCTGGCGGCGGTGGACAGGTTGCCGACGTTCAGCTCGTGGGTGGCGGCCGAGATCTGGGCCGAACCCCAGGCCTGGTCGAGGCGCACGACGCCGACGAAGTCGGGCATGCGCGACTTCTCGATGCTGTCCACCAGTCCATAGCGGCCCGGCCCAACGAAGATCGGGGTCGGCTGGGCGGTCACGCCGAAGTTGGATACGCTGCCCGAGCTGACCATGGCCGAAACGCCGAACGGCGAGAAGATCGGGGTACGGCGGAAGACCGGATCTTCGATCGAGATCGTGGCGGTCAGGCCGTTGCCGATCGTGGCCGTGTAGGCGAGCAGGTTGGTCGAGAACACGTCCGAGCCCGCGGTGGCACCGGCGATCTCGAAGTCGTGGGCGTAGAAGTCGAAGAACGAGGAGGCGCGACCGGCGGTGAGGCCGGCGAACTGGATGAACGCCTTGTCGACGTTCACGTACTGCGAGTCGCGGCCGAAGCTGTCGGTACCGATACCGGCATAGGCCTGGCCGATGCGCTGCTGGGTGCCGGACTGGCCGACGCCGGAGTAGCCGGTGCGGGCACCAGCGTCCAAGCGGACGAAGGCGCGGAGCGTGCCGTAGGCGGTCTGGGTGCGGGCATCGAGGTTGATGCGCATCCGGCCCTGGTAGCCCGACGTGTCGCCGACGTTCGGACCATACTGGCGCGAGTAGCTGGTCTGGTAGCCGCCCTCGAACCGGGCGCGGCCCGAGACGCGCAGGCAGGTATCGGTGCCAGGAATATAGAAGAAGCCGGCGCCGTAGGCGGTGCAGACGCGGACGTACTCGATCGGAACCGCCTTCTTGACCGGCAGGTCGGCGGCGTGCGCGGCACCCACGGCCGCGAACGCGGACGCGAGTAGAGAACTCTTCAAGAACCTCATCGATAACCCCAAAGCTTCGAGACCATACGATGCGGCAGCGCCCGATTGTCCGGATCTCGCCGCTTTGTCTTTGTTTCTGCCCGCATCTAGCGGCGAGCTTATGCGCCAACGGCTTGCGGCGCCGGCTGAAGGCTATTGCGTCTGAGCCCGCCCAATAAGCAATCGGAATATTTCCGTTCGATACACGTCATTATATGACGTTGCCGGAAGGCAACAAACACAGACAATGTATTTCTATTTGTTTCTATGAGTTGAGCTGGCTAAAAGCCTAAAAAGCTCCCCACGAGAACGTGAGGCATCATGTAACAGGCGTTCGTGCGGACAGCTTGGCGACGCATCTACAGAGCGGCAGGCAAACGGGGTCGCAGATCGCTACTCCCTTGCGCAATGGTCGTGTCGAAGGGGGTAACGGTGGTTATGCCCTTGCGGCTCTGGCGGGGAGCGGAAGGGTCCGTAAATTCAGGGTCTGCTGTTACCTGAGGTGGTCGAGGGCTGCGGCGAGGCAGACGTCTCCGAGCACGAGCGGTGCAGTTCGCAATTCGTCGCCAGGGCGGTATCGCTCAAGCGGCATGGCAAAGCTTGGTGCCCGATGCTCGACAGACCCATCGTTTCCCTCGCCGTGTGGCTCTCGAAGCCGATCGGCTTCCTGGCGACCTGCTTCACCGTTGCCGCGGGCCTGGGATCGGGAGCGCTTCTCAGCTTCAACGATCACTGGGCACTGGTCTTCAACCTGTTCCTATCCATCGCTGCCATGCTCCTGGCGGGTGTCATCCTGGTGGCCGGGGCACGGGACACCGCGGCCATCCAAATCAAGCTCGATGAACTCATCCGTGCTGTGGCCGACACGGACGAGCGCCTGATCGGGATCGAGGACCGGAGCGCCGAGGAACTGGAGCTTCTCAGGCAGGACAAGGCGCCCTTACCGCCTGCCTAATGAAAGGTGAGAGGCGGCCGTGATCGCATCGTCGTACTTCATGGCTTAAGGGGTGGCGGCCAGATTGCCGGAGACTAACGATGACCAAAGATAAAAAGAGCGCGTTTCCCGGCTCCATGCTGGAGCACAAGGACGCCGCGAAAGCTGAGGCTGAGAAGGTCGGCGCCAAAATCGACGAGGCGTTCGGGAAACTCGCCAAGAAGATGCGCGAGCGCGCTGATAAGGCCAAGGCGAAGATGGAAGGGGCGCGGAAGTCAGAAAAGCGTGCTGTCCTGCTGCGACGCTTCGAGTTGTACGCGGATGCGGCGTCCCATCTAGAGGAACGTCTTCCTCAACGCGACAACGAGTAGGCCAAGTCTAACGCTTGGCGCCGTCCGTAATGAGTGGAGTTCTGCCGGTCCGCTTCGCGCTGGCAAAAGCGTCAGCGCCGAGGCTGCGGTCCTGCCCGCCCAGGCTTCTCAGCAGAAGCTGTGCGTCGGCCGTCGTTAGACATCACAGTCCATGCCGAGCTTACGGATCAGAGCGGTCCGCGCTTGCACGTTTGGGTCTTTGTTGAGGAGCGCGCAGGACGTGAAGCCGCCTTTCAGCCGGCCATCATGCATGTACATCCAATCGACGATGTCGCTGCGCGTGAAACGGACGTCCTGACCTTCACGCACCGTCCGGACCGAGCGCGGCACGTTGTTGATCGCGCCCCTGAATTGGTCTCCGTCTCTCACGAAGTTGTTGACCCAGAACCACTCAACCATGTTTCCATCCCGTACTGGGATTTTCACCGCAAAAGCGCGTGAGTTGGGCGGCCGGTTCTCGTTGACGGCGAGGAAGCCACTTAGGGTTTCGCGGCCGCGCTGGTAGGCAGCAAGCATTGCTGGATCGTCCTTAACGACCTGCACAACTTCATCCCGTCTTGCCTTCGCTTCGACTGGATTGGTCACGCCACCGTGCGTGAAGGTCTTTCCGATCGCGCCCGCGGCCATCATGCCGCCGCCGATGAGAACGCACATCAGTAGACGCATCGCATGCCCCGGGCAGAACTTGGGTACAATGCGCGATGTGCACTAACGAGGCCTCAACGGCTTCGAACAGCCTCCAGAATTGGTGAATTAGTCGCGACCAGAATGCCTAATAGTGGCATCTAGAGACCTAGTCTGCGGTGGTGCCAGCGCGGCAATGGCTTGAGCACGATCGTGCAATCATCGACCCAACGCAGATCGCTGACGATGTCCCAGCTTCCGGTGCCGGTCGCGCAGGCGGCCGACGTCGCGCACGAGCTCGTCGTCCACACGCCCGCT
The DNA here is from genome assembly GCF_041806315.1 of Methylobacterium sp. OAE515. NCBI lineage: Bacteria > Pseudomonadati > Pseudomonadota > Alphaproteobacteria > Hyphomicrobiales > Methylobacteriaceae > Methylobacterium > Methylobacterium sp. OAE515. Next base: position 5,844,307 of record NZ_JBGMUV010000001.1, on the reverse strand, counting down.
TTCGAGGCGGCCGTCGAGAGCGCAAAGCTCCTGGAGGATTGACGAGCGGCCGCTCTCGGGGAAAACCGACGGCACTCTGGGCGGCTGGGTTGGGTCGCCAGCGGAACGTCTGCATATGCCTACCCTCATCTCAGGAGCATCGGTTCGGGCGTCCTCTCGCCTCGTCGGCATGGGCCGGCGAGGAGACAGACCATGGGACACTCCGCATACGATCCGGCCACGAAAGGGCGACCGGCCTGGAACGCTGGCCGTAAGCTCGGGGCCAAACGAGCCCTCAAACCTCAGCAAGTCTGGGCCATCCGGTTCTGGCTCGACGGCGAACGGCGGGTGCGCGACCGCGCGATGTTTGACCTCGCCATCGACAGCAAACTGCGCGGCTGCGACATCGTCAAGCTCAAGATCGGCGACTTGGTCAGTGGTGGTCGCGTTCGTAGCAGGGCCATCGTCATCCAGCGCAAAACCCGCCGACCGGTGCAGTTCGAGTTGCTCGAACCTGCCCGTACCAGCATCCTGGCATGGTTGCAGGCCAGGGGTGGAACGCTCGACGATTATGCCTTCCCGAGCATGCTTGACGGCGTCACGCATATCAGCACCCGGCAGTATGCGCGTCTGGTCGACGAGTGGGTGGCGGGCATCGGGCTGCGAAGCGAGGACTACGGAACCCATTCCCTCCGTCGCACGAAGGCGTCGTTGATCTACAAGCGGACCGGCAACCTGCGGGCGGTTCAGATCCTGCTCGGCCATACCAAGATCGAGAGCACGGTCAGGTACCTCGGTGTAGACGTCGAGGATGCTCTGGCGCTTGCCGAGGAACCGAGATTTGAGCGTTCGGCCCCTCGGCTTCAGTGTCGAGGGGCTTCGAAACCAGCCCGGCTGCAGTGCGCCCAACCCGGCCATTGAGCCGCTTGTTGAACCGTCTCGTAAGCGGACGCTGCCAGTTGCACCTGGCTTGGCCCTAATGAGCGAGATGCGTGTCGAAGAAATGCGCGATCTCCTCGAACACCGCCCTGGTTTCCGGCGCGGTGTCGTCCCTTATGTATTGAGCGTGAGATTGGCCTTCCCCGACTTGGAGGAAGGCTTCCACGCCGGCCTCGCGCAGCTTGCGATGCACACGCACCGTGTTCGAGAGCAGCAGGTCTCGCGTGCCGGTGGTGAGGATGGTGGGCGGGAAACCCGTGAAGTCACCGTAGACGGGCGAGAGCATCGAATCCTTGAGGTCGTGACCGTCCGCGTAGACCTTGGCACCGTCGTCGCAGAAGCCGTCCGGCGAGACCAGCACGTTGTCGAGCATGGCGTTGGTCACAAAGCTGTCGCCGACCTTGGTGGTATCCGACATCGGCGTGCCAGGCGCGATGGCGGCCGGCAAGGGCAGACCCTCCTGTTTCGCCCGCAGCACCATGGCCAGGGTCAGCGCGCCGCCGGCAGAAGTGCCGAAGATCGCGGTCTTGCGCGGATCTGTTGTTCGCGTCACGGCCTTCCAGATTGTCATGGCGTCGTCGTGGGCGGCCGGATAGACGGCCTCCGGCGGCATGCGGTAGTCGACCGAGATCACCTTGAAGTGGCCGAATCCGGCCATGAACAGCGCCTCTGGCAGCCCGGCCTCGCCAGGATTTAGCACGTAGCAGCCGCCGTGAACGTGGACGAGGACCCGGTCGCGGTTCTCCGGCGGGACGACGTCCGGGGTCACGATGAAGGCCCGCACGCCGTCGATGGTCGTGCGCTCGACCTTCACGTGCAGGCGCTCGATCATGCCGGGCACGAGTTTCCTGAGCGCCTCCGCGCCGGCCTCGGCGACGGGCTTCCAGGCCGCGCCGTCCTTCGGGTGGATGTCCCAGTTCGTCCGCAGCGGCAGGCCGATGATCTTGCCCATCTGCGGGCTGACGTCGGTGGGCACCGGCACCGACTTGGCCGGCACGTGCAGCGGGGCGCCCTGCTGCTGCGCTGCGGCGGGGCCGGCGGCGAGCGCCGCCAGAGCCGCGCCGATCGCGATCGCCGTCTGTCCGATCATTGCCTGACCCCTCACTGTCTCAACGGCCGCGCGGCGCAGCCGCGTCCAGGAAATCCCGGACGGCCCGATTCATGAAATCCACGTCCGCGGCCTTGGTCGCCGTGGCCGTCGTATGGCCCTGCACGGACGGCACGGCGACGACGCTCGCCTGCGGGATGTAGGCACCGGCCTCGCGCGCCTCCTCGACCGGATTGTAGAGGTCGAGGTTGCCGCCGGTGAGGATCAGCGTTCGGGCTTTGATCGCGGCGAGCGCCTTCCGGACATCGCCGCCGAAACCGGGGGTCTGGCCGATGTCGTGGCGGTCGTAGGCCCAGGTCTGGGCGATCCAGTCGTTGGCGTCGAAGCCGGCCTTGAGCACCGCCTCCTCTTGCGCGCGCATCCAGGGCAGGATGTCGAGGGGCTGCGGGGCGATCCCGCGCAGGGCCTCCGGCGTCCGGGCAGCCAGCGCCTGCAGGATGTCGGCGCGCAGCCGCCAGCCCTGCTCGGGCTGCCTTTCGTAGGCACCGTCCTTGAACGCAGGATCGAGCATCAGCGCTTTGCGGGTGCCCTCGTTGACGGCGATCGACCACGGCGCGGTGCGCGCCATCGGGGTCAGCGCCACCAGGGCGTCCATAAAGCCGGGATGGCTCACGCCCCATTGCAGCGCCTGCATGCCGCCCATGGAGGCGCCCGCTACGGCCACGAGGTGGGTGATCCCGAGCCGGTCCAGGAGGCGCTTCTGGCTCTCGACCATGTCGCGGATGGTGAAGTGCGGGAAAGCAGTGCCGTGTTGGCCGACGCTGTTGCTCGGGCTCGTGGTCAGCCCGTTGCCGATCGCATCGGTGGCGACGACGAAGTACCGGTCCGTGTCGAGGGCCTTGCCGGGGCCGATGAGGAAGTCGATCCGATGATGGTTGCCGCCGATCGCGGTGGTCATCAGGATCGCGTTCGACTTGTCGGCGTTCAGCGTCCCGTGGGTGACGTAGGAGATCGCGAAGTCCCGGATCGTCTCGCCCGTTTCCAGCGGCAGGTCGCCGAGCGGCTCCAGGCGGTGCGGCGGCGCGTTCGGACCGTGCGCGGCGGATGGCGACAGGCCGGCGGCCAGCAGGGCGGCGGCCAGGGCTCATCTCAGGGGCCTGCGGTGTGGTGCGCGCATCCGCGTCTCGCCTTCGAAGGTGTTGATGCTTCCCGCAGGCCGAAATCCGCCGCCATTCCGGAGCGCCGGGTGCGGCTCCGGGATGGCACGGGGACGTGATGTGCGCTCAGGCGATCGGGCGTGGCACCGCGCTGCGTGCCCCGGAGGCCGCGCCGGCCTCGGTCGGCGTGGGGCCGGGCTCGAGGCTCTCCAGGCTCTGACGGCGCGGCTCGACGCCGGAGACGGCGACCGCCACGATCTGCAGGGCCAGAAGCCCGATCATCAGGCCCGTCACGCCCGCGATGCCATAGGCCTCGAAGAGGCTCACGACCAGGAACGGCGTCACAATCGTCGCCCCGCGCCCGACCGTGTTGCACAGGCCGGAGGCCCGCAGCCGCACCTCGGTGGGGAACAGCTCGGGAATGTAGATCCCGAACAAGAGCGCCACCAGCACGTAGATCGGCACGGTCAACCCGAAGCCGACGAGCGGCAGCAGGACCGGATCCTGGGTCATCGGGTAGAGAATCCCGAACAAGATGGCGGCCGCCGAGGCGCCGATGATCGTCGGCTTGCGGCCCCAGCGGTCGGCGGTCAGCGCGCCGATGGCGCTCCCCACCGGCGCCCCGAGGCCCATCAACAGCGCGTAGCCGAAGGAGGTCGCCACCGAGAGGCCCTGCCGGATGAAGAAGGTCGGCAGCCATGTTACGAAGCCGTAGAGCAGCGTGTTAATCACCACGAGGCACAGGCAGCCCAGCAGCAGCCGCGACAGCAGCGGCGGCCGGAACAGGGCGGCGAGCCCGAGCTGCGGCACGGGCGCCATCGCGGCGGCGGCCGGCAGGGGCGCGCCTCGGCTCGCCTCGGCCTCGATCGTACGCATCAGCGCCTCGGCCTCGGCGTGCCGCCCCACCGCCTCAAGCCAGCGCGGCGATTCCGGCAGGCTCTTGCGGGCGTACCAGACGGCCAAAGCCCCGACGCCGCCCAGCGCGAACATCGCCCGCCAGCCGAAAGCCGGGATCACGAGGTATCCGACCAGGGACGCCGCCGGCAGGCCGGTGACCACGAACACCGCCATCAGGCCGAGGAAGCGCCCGCGCGCCCGCGCCGGCACGAACTCGGTCATGGTCGAGTAACCGACCACGTTCTCGGCCCCCAGGCCGACGCCCATGATGAAGCGCAGGATGATCAGGACCGTCATGTTCGGCGCGAAGGCCGCGCCGATGGCGGCGAGTCCGAAAACCAGCAGGTTGGCCTGATAGGTGAAGCGCCGTCCGTAGCGGTCCCCGAAGAAGCCCGTGAGGAACGAGCCCGCCATCATCCCCACGAAGGTCGCCGAGACGAACCACGCGTTCTGCGGCAGGGTCGAGAAGCCGCTCTTCAGGGTCGAGCCCAGCACGGTCGCGGCGATGTAGATGTCGAAGCCGTCGAAGAACATGCCGACCCCGATCAGCCACATGATGCGGCGATGGAATGGGCCGATCGGCAGGCGGTCGAGGCGGCCTCCGGCGTTGACCGCCGGGTTCACGGACGCGGGCATGGGCGTTTCCTTCCGGGGGAGGGGAGCCGGCGCGGAAGGGGTCCGTCTGGCGCGGACCTCGCATCCTCCCGCGCCGTCATCGTCAGTTCAGGCGGCGCTGGCCAGCCGTGTCGCGGTACCAGTCGAAGGGCCCGTCGCCGGTGGCGACCATCACGCTCTTCACGTCGAAATGGTCGTTGAAGCTCTCGATGCCGCATTCGCGGCCGAGCCCGCTGTCCCCCACCCCGCCCCAGGGCGAGGCCGGGTCGAGGCGGTGGTGGTCGTTGATCCAGACGATGCCGGCCTTGACCGCGTGCGCCACCCGGTGGGCGCGGGCGACGTCGCGGGTGCGCACGGCCGCGGCGAGGCCGAAGGGCGAGTCGTTGGCGAGCCGGAGCGCGTCGGCCTCGTCCTCGAAACGCGTGACGCTGGTGAAGGGCCCGAACACCTCCTCTTGGAAGATGCGCATGTCGGCACGCACGTCGGCGAAGACTGTGGGCTCGACGAAGTAGCCGCCCTCGAAGCCCGGCACCTGCGCGGCCCGCCCGCCCGCCACTGCGCGGGCGCCCTCGTCGCGGCCGTAGCCGGCATAGGCCAGGACCCGCTCGCGCTGGCGCTCGGAGATCACCGGACCGAGCTGGGTCGCGACGTCGAAGGGGTCGCCCAGGCGGATCGAGGCGGTCTTGGCGGCGAGCCGCTCCACGAACTCGTCGTAGATTGAGGCCTGGACGAGGTGGCGGCTGCCGCACACGCAGGTCTGGCCGGCGCCGATGAAGGCGCCGAAGGCCGCGTAGTTCACTGCCCGCTCGATGTCGAAATCCTCGAACACCATCACGGGCGTCTTGCCGCCGAGTTCCATGGTCTGGTGGGCGAAGACCTTGGCGGCGGCCGATCCCGCGATCCGGCCGGCCTCGGTGCCGCCGGTGAGCACGAGCTTGTTGATGTCGCGGTGCTCGGCGAGGGCTTTGCCGGTCGAGGCGCCCAGCCCGAGCACGATGTTGAACACCCCCGGCGGCAAGCCGGCCTCGGTGAAGATCTGCGCGAGCTTGAGCGTCGTGAGCGGCGTGTACTCGGACGGCTTGACCACCGTGGTGCAGCCGGTGGCCAGCACGACGGCCAGGGACTTGCACAGGATCATCAGCGGGTGGTTGAACGGTGTGCAATTGGCCACCACCCCGATCGGGGTGCGGCGGGTGTAGTTGAGGTAGTTGCCCTCCACCGGGATTACGTCGTCGCGGCGCGCCAGCGCCACGCCCGCGAAGTAGCGGAAGAAGTCCGGCAGCCGCGAGAGTTGCGCCCGCGTCTCGTTGACCGGCCGGCCGTTGTTGGTGGTCTCCAGCCGGTAGAGCGTGTCGAGGTTGGCCTCGAACGCATCGGCCAGGCGATTGACCAGCAGGGCGCGCGCCCGGAGATCCATGCCACCCCATTCCTTGCCCTCGAAGGCGGACCGGGCCGCGCGCATGGCCCTGTCGACATCTGCGGGACCTGAATTGGGAATCCGGGCGATCACCGCGCCGGTCGCGGGATTGCGCACGTCGATCAGCGTGCCGTCGCCGGCCTCGACCTCGCGGCCGTCGATGAAGTTGCCCCGTGTCTCGATCGAGGGTGCCGGCGCGTGCAGGGTCATGGCGTCTCTCCCGTATCGTTTCGAACCGCGTCCTGGGCTTCGCGCCTGAGGCGGCGCTGCTCAGAGGACGATCGCGCTGCGCTCCAGTGCGGTCAGGATGCGTCGCTCGGCCTGGCCGACATGCTCGCGCACGAGGCGCCGCGCGCCGCGGCCGTCGCGGCGCTGGAGCGCGTCGATGATACCGGCATGCTCGGCCACCAGCTGCGCCGGATCGCGCCCGCGAATACCGTCGAGGCTCACGCGCACCAGCCGGTCCGCCTGCTCGACGAGGTCGCGCACCGTCGCGGCCATGCGGCGGTTCCCCGACGCCTCGGCCAGCGCGATGTGGAAGGCGCGGTTCTCCGCGATGAAATCGGCGCCCTCGGCCACGGCGCGGAACGCGTCGAGCGCGCTGAGGACGGCATCGGGCGCGTTGGCCGCGGCCTCCGCCGCGCAGGCCGGCTCGAGCGCGAGGCGCATGCGCAGCAGATCCCGCGCGTCGGCAACCGAAATGGCGTTGATCTGATATCCCTGACGCGCGTGAACGGTCACGAGCCGCTCGCGCTCCAGGCGCAGCAGCGCCTCGCGGACAGGCTGGCGGCTGACGGCGTAGCGCTTGGCCAGTTCCTGCTCGCGGACCTCCGCACCGGGACGGAGGATGCAGGCCAGGATGTCGGCGCGGATTGCCGCATAGATGTTGTCACGGAGCAGCACGACGGCCTCATTCGATCGACACATGCTGCCATTCGTGAAATATCACGTCAACTGTATTGCGACTGCGCGCGTCGGATGCGACAGCGGGCTGAAGGCGCCGGCAGGGGCGGTGAGGAGGTCTTGGATGCAGGCGTTGTTCGCGGACGAAAACGTTGCGGTTCGGGAGTTCGGCGCGGGGCCGCCCCTGGTCCTGCTGCACTCGCTGCTCGCCGACGCCACCAGCTTCGACCCGGTGGTCCCGGCGCTCAGCCGTGACTTCCGGGTCCTCGTCGTGGACCTGCCGGGCTTCGGCGGTTCCGCGCCTGTTCCGGGCGGTCTCGAGGCGGTCGCCGACCGGGTCGGCGAAGCCGTGCGCGCGGCGACAGGCGGCAGGCCGGCGGCCGGGCTCGGCAACGGCTACGGCGGCTTCGTGCTGCTGCTCTGCGCCCTGCGCCACCCGGAATTGTTCGACCGCCTCATCTTCGCGGATTGCGGCGCCTGCTTCTCCGAGCCGGGCCGCGAGGCCTTTCGCGGCATGGCGCGCGTGGCGGGCGAGAAGGGGCTTCCGGCCCTGGCCGAGACGGCGATGCGCCGGCTGTTCTCACCTGCGTTCCAGGCCGCCCATCCGGCCTTGATGGCCGAGCGGCGGGCCGCCTTCCTGCAAACCGACATCGGCGTGTTTCAGAATGCCTGCGCGGCCCTCGCGGGCCTTGATCTGCGCCCCCGGCTGGCGGAGCTGCGCGCGTCGGCCCTGGTGCTCGTCGGCGAGCACGATGAAGCGACGCCGCCGGCTATGGCGCGTGAGCTCGCGGCCGGGCTGGCGGATGCCCGGTTCGTGATGCTGCCGGACTGCGCGCACGTCCCGCAGCTTCAAGCCCCGGAGATGTTCGCCCGAGAGACCTTGGATTTCCTCCAGCGGTGACCTGACCAGCGCGCAGTGGACTGAGCCGGCCGAGGGGCAATCCGACGGACGTGAGCGCCGAGCAGCGAATGCTCGAGCGCTGCCGCGGTGCGGTCAGCGGATTCCGGAGCGAACCCTGGCACGGGCGCGCCCATGCCGACCGCCTCGATCAAGCCGCATCGATCCCGACGGCCGACGCACGCCCGATGTCCGCGGTGCCCTGCGGACCGACGATCCCGTCCCGCGCCGCGCCACCGGAGCGACGATCCTGCCAGTTCGCGACTCAGGCCCCCTGCAGGGCTGCCTTCACCTTGGCCGCGGTGAACGGCACGGACCGCACGCGCACGCCGGTCGCGTCGAAGATCGCGTTCGAGACCGCCGCCGGCACGATGGCGGCGGAGGGCTCGCCGGCTCCCCACGGCTTTTCGCTCGGCCGATCTATCAGGTCGATCACGACCTCCGGCACGTCCGGGAAGGTGAGGATCGGGTAGCTCGACCAGTCGAGGCTCGTCACGGCGCCGCGATCGAAGGTGACCTCCTCCAGCAGCACCCGGCTGACGGTCTGGATGACGTTGCCGTCGAGCTGGTTGCGCACGCCGTCCGGGTTGATGATCTGGCCGCAATCCTGGACCACGAAGAAGCGCGGCACCCGCACCTGCCCGGTGTTGCGATTGACTTCGACCTCGGCCACACCGGCCACGTAGGTGCGGTTGAGCTCGTACTTCACGTAGGAGATCCCGCGGCCGCGCAGGACGTCGCCCGCGACGTCCTTCACCGGCGAGGGGCGCGCCTGCCACTTGGCAAGATCGCCAACCCGCTTCAGCACCTCGATACCGCGCGGATCCTTCAGCGCGCGCAAGCGGTAATCCAGAGGGTCGGCGCCGGCTGCCGCCGCGCACTCGTCGAGGAAGGCCTCGTTGGCGTAGGTGTTCTGCATCCGCCCGGGGGTGCGGATCCAGGAGGGCCGGAACGGCGTCGAGGCCAGACGATGACAGACCGTATGTACGTTCGGGAAGGCGTAGGGCAGGGCCGAGTTACCGATGATGTTGCCGGGCGCCATCGTGGTTTCGTGCGGCAGGTCGGCCAGTGAGGCTGCCACCAGCGGCACGTTGCCGGCCGCCCCTTCCGGAATATGGAACTGGGAGGACCAAGCGGTGACGTTGCCCTGAGGATCAAGGCCGGCCTTCAGGTCGATCAGGGTCGGCGGTCCTTTCGGATCCCAGCCATGCTCGTCCGCGCGCGACCACTGGACCCGCACCGGCCGTCCGGTTGCGCGGGCGAGGAGGGCCGCATCGCCGGCCGCGTCCTCGTGACCGTTGCGGCCATAGCAGCCTGAACCCTCCACGTAGATGCACCGGACCACCTCCGGCGCGAGGCCGGTCATGGCCGCGAGTTGCTTGCGCAGGGCGTGCGTCATCTGCGAGGCCGTCCAGCAGGTCAGGAACCCGTCCTTCAGCTCCGCGATGGCGCAGGACGGACCGATCGACCCGTGGGTGTGGATGGCGAAGTCATAGGTGGCTTCGAGCCTCCGGGCCGCCTGGCCGAGTGCCGCCTCGGCATCGCCCGTGCTGCTCGTGACGTCATCCTTCGTCACCTTCGTGGCGCGCACGTGCTGCCAGAGCTTGTCCTGCTCGGGCAGGCCCTCCCATTTCGACCACGTCGCCTTCAGCTGCTTGGCGGCCTTCACGGCCGCCCACTCCTTCTCGGTGACGACGGCCAGGAAGTTACCCTGGCGCACGACCTTGATCAGTCCCGGGATGTCCGCGACCGAGGCCTCGTCCACCCCATGCAGATCCGCCCCGATGGTCGGGGGACGGACCACCCGGGCATGCACCATGCCGGGCACGCGGTAATCCTGCATGTAGGTGAAGCGGCCGGTCATCTTCTCGGGGATGTCGACTCGCGCCACCGACTTGCCGACGAGGGCGAACTGCGCCGGGTCTTTCGTCTTGACCGCCGGATCGACCTTGAGGTCGAGGCGCCCATCCTTCACGAGGTCGGCGTAGGAGAGGCCCTGGCCGCCAGCTTTCGGGCGGACGGTGCCGTTCTCACTCATCAGCGCGTCGGCCGGTACGCCAAGGCGCTCGCTGGCCATCTGCACGAGGCGCGCGCGGGCCGTCGCCGCCGCCTGCCGGATCTCGACGCCGCCCTTCTGGATCGAGAGGCTTCCGTAGGTCGGCCCCTGATCCGGCGTCAGTGCCGTATCGCCCTGGACGATGGTCACGCGGTCGAGCGGCAGGTCGAGCTCCTCGGCCGCGATCTGCGTCAGGGCGGTCTCGACGCCGGTGCCGAGATCGACCTTGCCGGAGAAGATCGTTACGCGACCGTCGGCGCCGAGCGTCAGAAAACTGTCGACGCGGTCCGGGGCGACGGGCTTCGCGAAGCCATTGGTGGCGACCGGCGCGAAGGTCTGGGCGCTGGCGCCGCGGCCGGACAGCGAGAAGCCGACCACGAGAGCGCCGCCCTGGAGGAGCAGGCTGCGGCGGGAGAGGGCGGGTGCGGTCATGGCAACAACCTCTGTCAGAGCGTGCCGGCCGCGCGCTGGACGGCGCGCACGATCCGCTGATGGGTGCCGCACCGGCAGAGATTCTGGGCGAGCGCTTGCCGGATCGCGGTTTCGTCGGGCTTCGGCGTTTCGCTGAGCAGGGCGGCCGACTGCATGATCATGCCGTTGATGCAGTAGCCGCATTGCGCCGCCTGCTCGGCGATGAAGGCCGCCTGCACCGGGTGCGGCTTGTCCAGGCTGCCGAGCCCTTCGAGCGTCACGATCTTGGCCCCCGCCTTCAGGCTCGAGACCGGAGTGATGCAGGAGCGCACCGCCTGCCCATCGACATGCACCGTGCAGGCGCCGCACTGGCCCAGCCCGCAGCCGAAGCGCGGCCCGTGGAGGCCCAGATCGTCGCGCAGGACGTAGAGGAGCGGCGTATCGGGGTCGACCACGCTCACGGGCGCCACGCGCCCGTTCACGTCTAGCGACATCGGCTGCGCCATCGAGCATCTCCCTGGAACCATTCTGGGGTGCTCGGCCTATACCTGGCGTAGATCCGGAGCAACGCGGCGGCGTGACAGCGAAACCCATTCGCTGCACGGGGCCGTGCTGGCCCCCCGGCGCCGTCAGGGAAGTGCATGCCTTCGCAGAACCGCAGCCGATGCATCCTCGCTGTCGTCCTCGCGCTGTCCGCGGGCTCTGCAGGTGCCGCCGAGCGCCTCGCGCAGGACTGGCCCGAGGCATCCCGCAGGGCCGCTGAGGCCGTGGCTGACAAGTACGGCGCACCGCAGGAGCAGACGGCGACGCTGCTGATCTGGCACCGCAACGGTCCGTGGATCCGGACGGTGGTGCACAAGGTCGGAGCCGAGCACGATTTCCCTGCCAAGCACAGCGACGTGCTGGAGCAGAGCCTGCCCTACAAGGTCCCGCTCAACCTCTTCAGCGCCGTCGCGACCTTCAACGGCAGCGTCATCCCGGACCGGACGCGGGGCACGCTGACCGCCTACGGCGCCAGCGAGGCCGAGAACGTCCTGAGCCTGAACCTAGCCCGGGCGGTGGTGCGCGGCGAGCTCACGGCGGAGCAGGCACGGGATAAGGAAGTCGCGGCCGCGCAGCAATTGGCAAACGGGCAGGTGCCGGACCTCGCGGCCAAGCTCACCCTCGATCAGCAGCAGGAGGGCGACGTTTCCGACCCGGACACCGCGATGATCCTGCCGCCCAGCCGAACGCGATAACCCGGAATACGCGGCCGTCTATTCTGGCTACGCGTTGATCCACGGGCGCCCGCCGGCCGGGATTGTGGATCCTCACGCGGCGCGCTGTTCGACGCTCGATCCCGTTCGCACAATACGCCCGTGAAGGCCGCCGCGCCCTGTTCCAATCAGCGCGCGGCGGCCGCCGCATCCTGCCGTCGAGGCATCGGGGCGCTTGGGATCTCCCGGCGAAACGCCGCGATCCAGTCGAGAAGCGGCCGGTCGGCGCCGGGCCGGCTTGTTCGTGGCCGCCGCTCGGGACTGGGCGTCAAACGCCCAGAACGACCTTTCCGAGATGCTCGTTCTTCCTCAAGCGGGCGAGCGCGACCGGCGCCTCACCCAGCCCGTAGCGGCTGACCATCGGCAGACAGAAGCTTCCGGCTAAGATCGCCGGCCACAGGTCGGCCCGGACGCGCGGTGATCGCGCGCTGAACTTCGATTGATCGAGTCCGGTTGGTCGAGCCGATTTAGCTGATGCGCTTCGTGGCGTGCGGGTCAAACTCGCTGCGGTTCCAGGTCGTCTCAGGCCGCAGCCTTGCGAGAGTCACCTGACAGCGCGGCGATGAGCTCGGCCTTGACAGCTTCGGCGCGCGCGTTGGCGATCTGGCACGTCCCGGCAGCTCGGTGCCCGCCGCCACCATAGTCAAGGCATAGCGCACCGACATCGACCAGTGAGCCGCGATCGAGGATCGATTTTCCGATGGCGAAGACGGTGTTCTGCTTCTTCAAGCCCCACATCACGTGGGCCGAGACGTCGCTATTGGGAAAGAGAGCGTACACGGTGAAGCGGTTGCCCGCGTAGATGACCTCCTCGTCGCGCAGGTCGATCACCGCCAGCTTGCCGTGGACAGAGGTGCAGCGGCGGAGCTGGTCTACGAAGGACTCGCGATGCGCGTTGTAGAGGTCGACGCGCTCCCTGACGTCCGGGAGCGCCAGGATCTCTGCGATGCTGTGGTCGCGGCAATGCTCGATGAGCTGCATCATGAGGTCGTAGTTCGAGATCCGGAAATCGCGAAAGCGTCCGAGCCCGGTGCGCGAATCCATGAGGAAGTTCAGCAGCACCCAACCCTGCGGGTCGAGGATCTCCGCGCGGGTGAACTGCGCCGAGTCGGCCTTGTCCACGGCGGCCATCAGTTCGGCGCTGATCCGCGGGAAGGCTGCGGCGCCGAAATGCCGATGTACGACGCGAGCCGCGGACGGCGCCGTCGGATCGATCACATGGTTCGAGAAGGTCCGCCCGGCATGACGCGTCATCTCGCTCGCGTGATGGTCAAAAGCGAGGTGACAGCCCTCGACGTATGGCAGGTTGGTGATGATGTCGCGACCCCCAATCGGTACGATGCCGTCCTGCATGTCCTTGGGGTGGACGAACTTGATCTCGTCGATCAGGTCGAGTTCGCGCAGCAGCATGCCGCAGACGAGCCCATCGAAATCACTACGCGTCACGAGGCGGAATTTCTGCGACATGGTGGGTCACTCATTCAACTGATGCAGGAGCGTCCCACAGCGTACTGAAGGTACCGTTACGCCTTCTCGGCCTGAAATGGTCTTGGTTTAGAAGGGCTTCCTGTTTTCGGTCGATTGCCGCCGGGCCAGTCAGCGGCTGGACGAGAAGAGGATTCCGTGTGTCTGCTTCGGTGGCTCAGGCGCGGAAAGCCGCCATTCTGCTATCCGCCAGACTACGTTATGCCGGATCACAAGTGCGCGGGAGCAGACGTTCGGCTTAACGCCGTTTATGTTGAAAAACCCGGGACCCGGTTAATGCAGTACCGCTCAGGGCGTCAGCTAGAGAAAATTCTACTCGTAAAACGCTCTGAATCCGCTGCGGGAATGGGGTCGCACCGTTTACGAGAGACCAACCATCTCCCGTACGCTACCTTGGACTGCGCTTGAGGCGCTGCCTTCGCGTTTTTCAACAAAATCCGTCGGTACCAATTGTTCGAAGCCGATGGACAACGTCCCCGGAGCGGCGTCGAGTCAGACAGAGCACGGGTCAGGGCGGGCCAGAGCACCACTTCGGTGGCATGCTCGTCGGCGGATATCCAAGGAACCCGAAGGGGCACGCGCTCGCTGCGGCGGAATGTCAACGCCTGGCGACCCGTCGTCATAGGGTCAAAGCGATGGAACCACGCCTCACACCGCGGCCCTGAATCGAAGGGTGGGCGGTGCACCTGCCTCAAGCAGGCCTGCCAATGTCTCCAGTGCCTCTCGAAGCGTTTCTCGATCAGGCGCCGCGTTGACGCAGACGCGCACGGTATCGCTTTGGTGCAAAGACGACACCTCGAACAGGCTGATCGGCGTAACCCCAACGCCAGCCTCCTCCGCGGCCTGCGAATAGGCTTCCGCTGACCAGCCGTTCCCCAACTTCAGGCAGAAATAATACGCGTTTGCTTGGGTGAGGACGGCTTGCCGAGGCAGAAGGCCAGCAACGAGAGTCTGCCGCGCTTGCGTTTCCGCGCGCATCGCGGCGATCACTTGATCGATCCGCTGCGACTCCAAAAGGCGCGTCGCCCATTCCGCGTTGAACGGCGATGCCATCAGCGTGGTCGCACGCAGCGCGATCCCGAAAGCAGAAACCAGATGCCGCGGCACACGCAGGAAGCCGACACGCAATCCCGGGCCTGCAAGCTTCGACAAGCTTGAGATATGCACGACCCGGTCAGGCGCTAATGCAGCCAGTGGTCTCAGCACTGGGTCGGGCAAGAAGCCATAGACATCATCCTCGACGATCAGGACATCGTGGCGAACACAGACTTCGATCACCTCCCGACGCCGCTCGTCCGACATCGTTGCGGTGGTCGGATTGTGCAGCGTCGGCGTGCAAACGAGGACTTTCGCTCCGGTTCGGCGGCAGACCACGTCGAGGTATTCAGGCACGATGCCTTCGCGATCCATGCGGACCCCGACCAGCGAGCGACCCAGCATGCCGGCCGCTGATTTCAGGCCGTAGAAGCTCAGCTCTTCTGCCAAGACGACATCGCCCGGATGCGTCAGCGCCATCAGGGAGAGCAGCAGGCCGTGCTGGCCGCCGCAGGTGACAAGCACCTCGTCGGCCTCGGCCTCGATCCCGAAGCGATCCAGCCATCGCGCGGCGATGGCCCGATGCCTGTGAAGACCGACGTCGACCTGGCTCGCGAGCAGAGCCGCGAACTCGACAGCGCCGTCGAGTTCGCGGCGGATCAGTGCCAGCGCAGGGTGATGCATCGCATGCGCCGGGAAGTTGTGCGACAGGTCGACGAAGGTCTGACGCGGGACCGGCGCCCGAAGGGATGGCGGTCCGTCCGGATCCTGCGCGTGGTTGAGGAAGGTGCCGCGGCCGATCTCGCCTCTGACAAGGCCCAGCCGCTGCATCTCGGCATAGGCCCGGCTGACCGTCCCGATGTTGAGCGACAGCCACGCGGCCAAGTCGCGCTGCGGCGGCAGCCGATCGCCCGGTCGCAGGGCGCCGGTCCGCAGCGCGATCTCGACCGCGCCGACGATGGCCAAATAGCGGGCGCCGGCCGTCCGCTCGACGGCATGGGTCCATTCGGGTCGACTCATCCTTGCACCGATTGTCCCACACATTGTCTCGGTCCGACCGGAGCTGCGACCGAAATTCGGGCGCGATGCCGCCGATATCCGCGAGCCAGCTCCGACAATGTCGCCTAGCTTGATCATGACAATACGGCCCTGAACCTGGGTCTGGGACATTACGCGGGTCAAGCCTGCGGAACGGAGATCGCGGTGCCGAAGACACAATCAGCCCCGTCGGCCATGCTGTTCCACATGGTCTCCGGTGGGCCGCAGCCGGTTGCTCCCTTCAGCCACGCGGTCGAGGCCGACGGCTTCGTCTTCGTCACAGGGCAGATGCCGGACACGCCCGGCAATCCGGGCATCCTGCCGGACGGCATCGAGGCGCAGACCCGCAACGTGATGGCCAACCTCGAAACGGTGCTGGCCGGGCTCGGCCTGGGGCTGGAGCACGTGGTCGTCGCGCGGGCCTTCCTGACGGAGTTCAAGCGCGACTACGCGGCGTTCAACGCCACGTACCAGTCCTTCTTCCCGCACGACCGCCTGCCCGCGCGGACATGCGTGGGCACGACAGGGCTCGCCTACGACGCCTTGGTCGAGATCGACCTGATCGCCCGTCGCGGCGATGCGCCATCCCTTTCGTCGAGCGCGCAGAAGGACTGAGCCATGGCTTTCGTTCGGGACAGGATCCTCGGCATCGCCGTCGCGGCGACGCTGAACTTGAGCTTCGGCGCGTCACCGTCCTTTGCGGCGAGCCTCGACGAGATCAAAACCAACGGGTCCATGGTCGCCGCGACCGAGGACAGCTACAAGCCGTTCGAATACGTCGAGAACGGCAAGCCGATGGGCCTCGACCACGACCTCCTCGCGCTGCTGCGCAAGGAGGCGCCGTTCAAAATCGACCAGCAGATCATACCCTGGACGGGGCTTCTGGCCGGCGTCGCAACCGGGAAGTACGACGTGGCCCTGACGGCGGCCGTCATCACCCCCGATCGCGTCCAGAGCCTCGCCTTCACGATGCCGATCGCCGAGGCGACGCAATACTACGTGGTCCGCGCCGACGAGACCCGGATCAAGGGCGTCCCCGACTTGGCCGGCAAGACGGTCGGCGTGCAGTCCGGCGGCGCGTCCTACGCGGCCCTGGCCGATCTCGAACCGACGCTGGCGAAGACTGGCGGCAAGCTCGGCAAGGTGGTGCAGTACACCTCGCTGCCGGAGGCGTATCAGGACCTTGCCAATGGCCGGCTCGACTACGTGATTAATGGCGTCGTCAACCTCGTCAGCCTGACGAAGGACCAGCCGAAGCGCTTCAGGATGGGCGAGGCTGTCGGCGCGCCAACCTATGCGGCCTGGGCCGTCGCCAAGGGGAACGACAGCCTCCTGGCCTACCTCGACCAGTTCATGGCGAAGGTGCGGGCGAGCGGAGAACTCTATGCCCTGCAGGAGAAGTGGCTCGGCCGCACCTTCAAGGACATGCCGTCGGCGCCGACCAAGTAGCCTGGGAGCGCGGGGCGACGGACCCGGACGCGGAGAGTGACGGCCATGACCTGGCCAGCGATACGCACCATCCTCGACGGCGCGGTGGTCACCGCCGCGCTGGCAGCAGTCAGTATTCTGCTGAGCCTACCTCTGGGCCTCCTCCTCGCGCTCCTGCGCGAAGGTCGTATCCCCGCGGTCCCGGGTCTTCTCGCCGCTGTCGTCAGCCTCGTCCGGGCGACACCGTTCGTGACGCTCGTCCTGTTCGTCTACTTCGTCCTGCCGGCGGCCGGATTGGAGCTTGAACCGGTTCCGGCCGCCATCGTCGCGCTCACGCTGAATACGGCGGCGTTCAGCAGCGAGATCTGGCGCTCGGCACTCCTAACGTTTCCCCGGGATCAACTCGAGGCGGCCGCCGCCTTCGGCATGTCGGGGCGAACCACCTTCATCCGCATCGTCTTCCCGCAGATCTGGCGGGCAAATCTCGGGCCCCTGGTCAGCGAGGTCACGATCCTCCTGAAGTGCACCCCGGCCGTGGCCGTCATCGGGGTGGTCGAGATCACCCGCGCGGCCGGCCGGATCGGCGCAGAGACCTACGAGCCGCTTCCTCCCTTCCTCGTGGCGACGTTCATCTACACCGCGCTGATCGCGACGCTCGTGCGAGGCCAGCGCGTCGTCGAGCGCAGGATCGCCCGGCGCTTCGGTTTGGTGCGCCCGTGAACGGACTTCTGGTCATCTGGGAGAGTCGGGACGTCTTCCTCTGGGGTGCGGCCAACACCCTGTCGCTCGTGCTGGGGTGCCTCCTGCTCAGCCTACCGTTCGGCATCCTCGGCGCCGTCGTACTCACAGAGGCGCCGGCTTCGCTGCGCCGCCCGTTCGCTGAGGCCGTCGATCTCCTGCGGTGCGTGCCGTTCCTGCTGCTCGCCTACGTCGTCTACTACGGCCTGCCCGAGCTCGGCCTCAGACTCGATCCTTGGTGGGCCGGACTGCTGTCGCTGACCGTCTACACGACGGCCTACCTCGCGGAGATCTTCCGAGCGGCGTTCCTCGCGGTCGCCCCGGACAACATCGAGGCGGCGCATGCCTTCGGCCTGTCCCGCAGCCTGATCTACAGGCGCATCATCCTGCCTCAGGTCGCCATCACCGCTGCCCCGGTGATCGGGAATCAGGTGATCACGACCATCCGGGACAGCGCGCTCCTCATGATCATCACGGTACAGGAACTGACCTTCGCGGCGAACTTCGTCAGTGCGAACCACTTCACGCCGTTCGCACCGTTCGCCGCCGCGGTCGGCCTCTACCTGCTCATGTCGCTCGTAGTCGAGGCGAGCGTGCGCCGCATGGAGCGGGTGAGGAAGGTACGCTATGGCTGAGACCGACGCCGCGATCTCGGTGCGGGGTTTGTGCAAGGCTTTCGATGGGTTCGAGGTCCTGCGTGACATCGACCTCGACCTCGCGCCCGGCACGACGACCTGCATCCTGGGGCCGAGCGGCTCGGGCAAGTCGACCTTTCTGCGCTGTCTCAACTGGCTTGAGCAGCCGAGCGCGGGCTCCATCCGCATCGATGGCAAGCCCATCGGCCGGAGCGGGGATGGCAGGGCCGCGAAGCCGATGGCACGGCGCGAACTGGCCGCCACGCGAACCAGCATCGCCATGGTGTTCCAGCACTTCGCACTCTGGCCGCATCTGACCGTGCTCGGCAACGTGACCGAGGCGCCAGTCCAGGTCCTCGGCCGTCCCAAGCGAGAGGCTGAGGAGGAGGGCCGCGCGATCCTGGCGCGCGTCGGCCTCACCGAGAAGGCCGACGTCTACCCGCACACGCTGTCCGGCGGCCAAAAGCAGCGCGTCGCGATCAGTCGCGCACTCGCCATGAGGCCGAAGGTCATCCTCTTCGATGAGCCGACCAGCGCCCTCGATCCCGAGATGGTCGGAGAGGTGCTGGGCGTCATCCGCGAGCTTGCGCGGGAGGGGCTGACCATGGTGATCGTGACCCATGAGATGAGCTTCGCGCGTGACGTCGCCGACACAATCGTCTTCATGGACGGGGGCCGCATCCGAGAAGTTGCGGCGCCGACGGATTTCTTCACTGATCCTCAGTCCGACCGGGCTCGACGGTTCATCTTTCGACATTGATCGACGCCATGGGCTCTCGCGGACCGGCGTCTTCTTGAGCAAGCGCCAGCGCACTGATGTTAGTGTTTGCTGAAATGGGGTGGTCACATCCGCAAAAGGCAAGCCCAGGGTCACGTCTTCCCGTTGACCGTCTTCAAAAGAAAACCGTGCCGGCGCGAATGAGCAGGCAAGTTGCTGAAAGTACTGCGCAGAACAGGTGATTCTTCTCTCGCGCGCAGACCCGACAAAGGTGCGCGCGCGAGGCCTCAAGGGCATCCGAGTGCAATTACGTTCCTGGATGAGATGCCTCAACCAATAGCTGTGAAGATGCGGTCAGCTGCCTCGCTTGAGTGGCATGTGCCTTGCTGTGCGGTGGGAAGCTTTAGGAGTTTCTTGGCTTGTCCCGCAGATCCCATGTGACCGACCTCTCCCGCCGCACGGTTCTGGCGCTTCCCCTCGGTCTCGCTGCAGCCGCAACGGGCGCCCAGGCTGCCGAGGCGAAGCGCGGGGGTACGATGGTCATGATCGTCCATCCGGAGCCCTCGACCCTGGCGCATTACGCGGTGTCGGCGGGCAATATCCCGCCGATCGCCACGCAGGTCTACGAGGGGCTGTGCACCTACGACTGGGACCAGAACCCGCAGCCGAACCTCGCGAAGTCGTGGGAGGTCGCGCCCGACGGCAAGACCATCACGTTCAAGCTTCAGGACGGCGTGACCTTCCACAACGGCAAGCCGTTCACCAGCGCCGACGTGCAGTACTCCTTCATGGAGATCCTTAAGAAGTACAATCCGATCGCGCCGGTCATGCTCGCGGAACTGGCCGCCGTCGACACGCCGGATCCGATGACCGCAATCCTGCGGCTGGCCAATCCGGCGCCCTACATCATGAAGGCGCTCTCCGGGCGCGACCTGCCGATCCTGTGCCGCTCGGTCTTCGAGGGTACGGACGTCCTCCAGAACCCCAGTGCCAACAAGCCGATCGGGACCGGTCCGTTCAAGTTCGTGAGCTGGGAGCGGGGCCAGTCTGTGCGCCTGGACCGCAACGAAAACTACTGGAAGCCGGGCCTGCCGTATCTCAACCGGATCGTTGCCCGGTTCATCCCGGATGCGGCCACGCGCTCGGCGGCGATGGAGGCGGGCGAGGCACATTTCGCCGGCTACAGCGCGGTGAACTACGCCGACCTCGAACGGATGAAGACCAACCCGATCCTCGATCTCACGACCAAGGGCTACGAGATGACGCCTGCCCAGAGCGTCCTCGAGCTGAACGGCCGTCACCCGCATCTCCAGAAGAAGGAGGTGCGCCAGGCAATCGCCTACGCCATCGACCGCAAGGTCATCCTCAAGGACGTGATGTTCGGCTACGGCCTGCCCGCCACCGGTCCGCTCAGCCGCAAGTTCAAGACCGCCGGCCTCTACACCGACGACGTGCGCCAGTACGACGTGCCGGACCGGCTGGACATCGCCAACCGGCTGCTCGACGAGGCCGGCGCCCCGCGCGGCGCGGACGGGACCCGCTTCGCCCTGCACCTGGAGGTGAATTCCTTCGGCGAGCAGTGGCTGCGGCAGGCCGAGTACCTGAAGCAGGCGCTCGCCGTCGTGGGCATCGCCGTGACGCTGCGCTCGGAGGACACCGCGACCTGGCTGCGGCGCGTCTACACCAACTACGATTACGACCTGAACGAGCCGTTCCTGAGCCAGGGCGTCGACCCGGTCTACGGGTTGAACAAGCAGTTCCTCACCAGCCAGATCCGCAAGGGCGTGACCTTCGTCAACGACACCTTCTACAGCAATCCCGAGGTCGACCGCATGCTCGGCGAGGGGGCGCGCGAGCCGGACGCGGAGAAGCGCGCCGCGCTCTACAAGAAGGTCCAGCAGGTCCTGGCGGAGGACAGCCCGATGATCTGGCTCATCGACGTGCAGTACGTCAGCGTCTTCAACCGACGCCTCAAGGACCACACGACCGGCCCCCTCGGAACCCAGCAAGCCTTCGAACGGGCCTGGATGGACAAGTAATCCCGTGCGGCTCGCGCGTTTCCTCGGTTACCGGCTGCTGCTGGCGATCCCGGTGGTGCTTGGCATCGTCGTGCTCAACTTCTTCCTGATCCACCTCGCCCCCGGCGACGCGGCCTCCGTGCTGGCGGGCGAGAGCGGCGCGGCGAGCCCCGAATACATGGAGCAGCTGCGGCACAAGTTCGGCCTCGACCAGCCGCTCGCCACGCAGTTCGGCGTCTACCTGCTGAACATGCTCCACCTCGATCTCGGCTACTCGTTCCGCAACGACAGCCCGGTGGGAAGCCTGATCGTCGACCGGCTCTGGCCGACCGGGCTGCTGATGCTGACCGCCTTCGCGGCCGCGTTGCTGATCGGCACGCTGCTGGGCCTCGTGGCGGCGACCGGGCGCAATTCCTGGCGCGACGCGGTCATCTCCCTGGTCAGCCTCATTGCCTACGCGACCCCGGGCTTCTGGCTCGGGCTGATGATGATCGTGGTCTTCGCGATCCGCCTCGGCTGGCTGCCCACCAGCGGCTACGACACGGTCGGCGCCGACAACGAGGGCTGGGACGAGGTCTGGGACGTCGGCCGCCACCTCGTCATGCCGGCGGTGGCGCTCGCGCTGTTCTACCTTGCGGTCTACGCCCGGGTGATGCGCGCCTCCGTGCTGGAGCAGGTCGGCATGGACTACGTCACCACCGCGCGCGCCAAGGGCCAGACCGAGGCGCGGGTGATGACCGGGCACGTCCTGCGCAACGCGCTGCTGCCGGTGGTCACCATGGCGGGCGTGCAGGCCGGCAACCTGATCGGCGGCTCGATCGTGGTCGAGACGGTGTTCGGCTGGCCGGGGGTCGGCACGCTGGCCTTCAACGCGCTCCAGTCGCGCGACCTCAACCTGCTCCTCGGCATCTTCTTCGTCTCGGCCTGCCTCGTGGTCGTGATCAACCTCGCCGTCGACCTCGTCTACGTCTGCCTCGATCCGCGGTTGGAGCTCTAGCGATGCGCACGGGCTTGGCGCGGTTCGCGCGCAACCGCCTCGCCCTCGCGGGGGCGGCGGTTCTCCTCGGGCTGGTCGTCCTCGTGGCGCTCACGCCGCTCCTCTATCCCGGCGATCCGTTCGCGCTTGTCGGCCCGGCCCTCCAGCCGCCGGGCGGCCCGTTTCTGCTCGGGACCGACACGCTGGGCCGGGACGTGGCCGCCGAGATCGCGTACGGCGCCCGCACCTCCCTGATCATCGGCCTCAGCGCGACCGGGGCTGCGATCCTGCTCGGGACCCTGGTCGGCGGCCTGGCCGGCTACTACCGGGGCGGCGTCGAGGTCGCGCTGATGCGGCTCACGGAGTTCTTCCAGACCATCCCCGCCTTCGTGCTGGCGATCCTGATCGTGGCGATCCTGTCGCCGTCGCTCTTCAGCGAAGTCGTGGCGATCGTGGCCGTCTCCTGGCCGGGCATCGCCCGCCTCGTCCGGGGCGAGTTCGTGGCGCTCGGCGGCCGCGAGTTCGTGCTGGCCTGCGACGGCCTGGGGGCGGGCGACGCCCGCATCGTCTTCCGACACATGCTGCCGAACTGCACCGCGGCGATCATCGCGGTCGGCACGCTGCTGATCGGCACCGCGGTCCTGATCGAGGCGGGGCTCGCCTTCCTGGGCTTGAGCGATCCCAACGTGATGAGCTGGGGCCTGATCATCAGTTCGGGCCGCGCGGTCCTCCGGTCGGCCTGGTGGATCTGCACGTTCCCCGGGCTGGCGATCCTGCTGACCGTCCTCGCCATCAACCTCGTCGGTGATGGCCTGAACGAGGTCCTGAACCCGAGGCTCCGAGAGCGATGAGCGACGCCGTCCTCGAGATCGAGAACCTGACAATCACGCTCCCGCCCGGCGCGGACCGTCCGAACGCCGTCACCGACCTGAATCTCGTCCTGCGCCCCGGCGCGGTCACCTGCCTGATCGGCGAGAGCGGATCGGGCAAGTCGATGGTGGCCCGCGCGATCCTCGGCCTGCTCCCGGGACCGCGCGTGCGCGTGGCCGGAGGGCGCATCCAGTTCGAGGGCGCGGATCTCGCCGCGATCACCCCGCGTCAGATGCGCAAAGTCCGGGGTGCCCGCATCGCGATGATCTTCCAGGAGCCGATGACGGCCCTGAACCCGCTCCACACGATCGGGCGGCAGATCGACGAGGTCCTGCGCATCCACACGACGCTCGGGCGCGCGGACCGCCGGGCGCGCATCCTCGCGCTGCTGGCGAGCGTCCACCTCCCGGACCCGGCCCGGCTGCTGCGCTCCTACCCGCACCAGCTCTCGGGCGGCCAGCGCCAGCGGGCGATGATCGCCATGGCGCTGGCGCTGAACCCGCGGCTGCTCATCGCCGACGAGCCGACCACGGCGCTCGACGTCACCACGCAGGCGCAGATCCTCTCCCTGATCCGCGACCTGCAGCGCGAGCACGGCACGAGCGTCCTGTTCATCACGCACGATTTCGGCGTGGTGGCCGACATCGCCGACACGGTCGCGGTGCTGCAGAAGGGTGTCCTGGTCGAGCAGGGGCCGGCGGCCTCGGTCCTCGGGGCGCCGAAGCATCCCTACACGCGCGCGCTCATCGCCGCCGTGCCGAAGCTCGTCCCGCCGCCGCGGCGCACGCCCAGCACCGCCCCCCTGGTGGTGGAGGCCAAGCGGGTCGAGAAGACCTACGGCGCCCGCGGCCTGTTCGGGGGCCGCGTCACCCGGGCCCTCGACGGCGTGGACATCCTGCTGCGGCGGGGCGAGACCCTGGGTCTCGTCGGCGAGAGCGGCTCGGGCAAGAGCACGCTGGCGCGGGCGATCACCCGCCTGATGCCGGTCGACGGCGGCGAGATCCTGCTGGCCGGGCACAGCGTCGCCGACCTGAGCCGCCGCCAGATGCGCCCGCATCGCCGGCGCGTGCAGATGGTGTTCCAGGACCCCTACGGCTCCCTCGATCCGCGCCAGCGCGTGGTCGACATCGTCGCCGAGGGGCCGATCATCCACGGCACCGAACCCGGCATCGCGCGGGTCCAGGCGTGCGAGATGCTGGCGCTGGTCGGCCTCGACCCTGCGGCGGCGCAGCGCTTCCCACATGAGTTCAGCGGCGGCCAGCGCCAGCGAATCGGCATCGCCCGGGCGCTCGCCATGAAGCCCGAGATCCTGGTGGCCGACGAGCCGGTCTCGGCCCTGGACGTCTCCGTGCAGGCGCAGGTCCTGGCGCTGCTCGCCGACATCAAGGCGCGGCTGCACCTCAGCATGCTGTTCGTGACCCACGATCTCCGGGTCGCGCTGCAGGTCTGCGACCGGATCGCCGTGATGCGGTCCGGTCAGGTGGTCGAGGTCGCGCCGACCTCCGAGATCTTCTTCGCGCCGAAGCATCCCTACACCAAGGCGCTGTTCGCCGCCGTGCCCGGCGCCCAATGGCAGGAACCGATCCCCGCATGACAGCCGCACAGCCCCTCTCGACGGACCCGTTCCTGCCCGGGCCGCGCGTGCGCGTCGCCGGATCCGCGATGGGGCCGCTCGCCGGCCTCGCCTTCGCCGTCAAGGACCTGATCGACGTCGCGGATAGCCCCACGGGGGGCGGCAACCCGGACTGGCCGCGCGTCTACCCGACGCCGACCCGCCATGCCCAGGTAGTGCAGACGCTGCTCGATGTGGGCGCCTCAATCGTCGGCAAGACCGTGACCGATGAGGTCTCGCTGGGGATCCTCGGCGAGAACGCCCATGACGGCACGCCGCTCAATCCCGCGGCGCCCGATCGAGTGCCCGGCGGCTCGTCGAGCGGCTCGGCCTCCGCGGTGGCCGCGGGCGCCTGCGACTTCGCCCTGGGAACGGATACGGGCGGCTCCGTTCGGGTGCCAGCGAGCTTCTGCGGGCTCTACGGCATCCGGCCGACGCACGGCCGCATCGACTTCGCCGGGATCTGCGTCCAGGCGCCGAGCTCGGATACCTGCGGCTGGTTCGCCCGGGACGCGGTAACCTTCGCGCGGGTGGGCGAGGTGCTGTTCGGCCAAGCCGTGCCGGATCACCTGCCGCGCACGCTCCTCGTAGCAGCGGACGCGCTCGGCTTCGCCGACGCGGCGGTCCAGGAGGCGCTGGCCCCGCAGATCGACCGCTTGGCCGCCCTGGTTGGCAACCGGCGCGACGTGACCCTGGCGCCGCAGGGCCTGTCCGTGTGGCAGCGGGCGCAGCGCGTCCTGCAGAGCAGCGAGGCGTGGCAGACCTTCGAGCCCTGGCTCGATGCCTGCAATCCACGCCTGGCCTTCTCGGTCGCACGCTCGCTGATTCAGGGCTCGATGATGACCGATGCCGAGCGCAGCGCCGCGAGCCTGATGCGGATCGAGGCCCGGGCTCGCCTCGCCCGGCTTCTGCCCCCCGGCACGATCCTGTGCCTTCCGACCACGCCGTTCCCGGCGCCGTTGCGCGGGCTGCCGCTCGACGCGCTGCACCCCCTGCGGGAGCGCATCGCCTGCCTGACGAGCCACGGCGGCCTCACCGGCGTCCCGCAGGTCAATCTACCGGGCGCACGGGTCGACGGCGCTCCGGTCGGCCTGTCGATCCTCGGTGCGCGTGGGACCGACCTTGACCTGATCCGTACCGCGGTCGCCCTGGAGGCCTGAATGGACGTGACTGTGAACCGCCCCGAGGTCGTGGCCGAGATTACCGCCCTGTTCGAGCGCTACGAGCGGGCGCTCGTCGAGAAGGATGTCGCCGTGCTCGACGAGACCTTCTGGGATAGTCCGCACACGATCCGCTTCGCCCTCCATGAGAACTGTTACGGCTTTGCCGAGGTCCACGCCGCACGCGTCGCAAACGATCCGCCGCCGGGCGGGACCAAGGAGGCGCGGATCCGGCTGGAGGTCCTGACGCTCGGGAGCGACTTCGCTACGGTCAATCTGGAATTCAAGCCGCGCGGCAAGCCCGGCATCGGGCGTCAGAGCCAGACCTGGATGCGCTTGCCCGACCTTGGCTGGAAGGTGGTGTCCGCCCACGTGTCGATCATGCCGATCGTGGCCTGAATCCCGGAGCGCCGGATTATCGCTGCATCACTCCGGCGCTGAGCGCCCGCATGAGGTCCATTACTGAGCGTCGGCCAAGGTTCTCATCCGCGCTGAATTTTCCGAGCCCTCAACGAAGCGCGGCTATCGGGAAGCATCGATAGCTGTCCTGACGGTTGGCATGGGTCGGTAGGAGGCCATCCGATCTTTCGGCGCGTCTGCTCTGGAGCAACCATTCCGCTTACGGCCAGACTACGTCACGCCGAATCGCCAGCGCGCAGAATCGGCCATTCGGCTTTGCGCCCATTGCCGCCGCCCAGTCGTACTTGGTGGGATCCCAGAAGCGGACGTTGCCGCATCCCTGCCTGTCTAGCGCTTCTGAGATGTCTCTTCGTCAGCGAATACCGCCGTCGCTCAGGCGATACCAAGCGATGATTGCAGAGACGTACAGGCGGTGGAGCGTGTGAAGCGGCAGGGGCGTTATCGGCGTGGGTGACAGAGGTAGGCTGTCGGCATCGCCGGTCGCGATGTAGGCGGCGATCGCTTGGCCCATCGCCGACTGAAGACCTACGCCGCGGCCCTGGCAGCCGATGTCGATGAGCAGCCCAGGCGCCGGCTCGTGAAGATGGGGTAAATAATCCCGGGTGATCGCCACGCGGCCACACCAGCGGTGATCGAAAGCGATGCCGTCGAGCTGCGGAAAGAGCTTGCCGACGATCCGTTCCAGATGGACCCAGTCGTGCGGGCTGCGCGGCTCCCGGAAAGAGCCGCGGCCGCCCATCAGCAGCCGGCCCGTATGGTCGAGCCGGAAATAGAGCAACAGCTTGCGCGTGTCCGAGGAGACCTGCCCCTCGGGCAGGATCGAGCGCCGCAGGTTATCGGAGAGCGGTACCGTGGCGACTTGGAAGGAGTTGGCCGCGATCACCGTCCGGGCTAGGCCGGGCCAGAGCTTGCCGGTGTAGCCGTTAGTGCAGAGAACGACCCGCTCGGTTGCAAGGCGGGCTCCCTGCGCCGTGGTGACGGTCCAGCCCGATCCCGTCCGGGCGAGCTTGGTCACGGGTGACCCGCCGTGGATCGCGGCGCCGGCCTTGAGGGCGGCCCGGGCGAGGCCCCGGGCGTAGCTCAGCGGCTGGATCGCGCCGCCGCGACCATCGAGCCAGCCGCCGAGGTACCGGTCTGTGCCGAGCAGCCGGTCGGTCTCGTCCTTGTCGAGGACGCGGGCCGGGGCGCCGAGGTCCGCCCACTGTCTCGCCCGCCGCGCGACCTCCTCCAGTCCTGCCTCCGTGTGGGCGCCCTGGATCCAGCCCTCGCGCCGGTGCGGCACGTCCATCGCATGCCGATCAATCAGATCGAAAACCACGTCGGCGGTGCCGCCGGCGAAGCGGGCGAGCCGTTCGCCGCGCTCGCGCCCGAACCGCGCGACGAGATCGGCGGGATCGTACTTCAACCCCGGGATGACCTGACCACCGTTGCGCCCGGAGCCGCCGAAGCCGATCTCGCGCGCCTCCAGCACGACCGGCCGGATCCCCCGCTCGGCGAGATGCAGGGCGGTGGACAGGCCGCAGAAGCCGCCGCCGACGATCACCACGTCGGCCCGGCCGGATTCCGCGAGCGGCGGCGACTCCGGTGCGGGCGCCGCCGTGGTGGCCCAGAGCGAAGGGGCGAGCGGGAAGGGTTCGGCCACGACGTCACCTACAGCGGATGCAGCACGCGCTGCAGGAAATCCTGGGTCCGGGGGTTCTGCGGACGGTTCAGAACCTCGGCGGCCGGCCCCTGCTCGACGAGACGCCCTCCGTCGAGGAACAGGACCCGGTCGGCGACCTCCCGGGCGAAGCCGATCTCGTGGGTCACGACGATCATCGTCATGCCCTCGTCGGCGAGCCCCCGCATCACCTGCAGCACGTCGCCGACGAGCTCGGGGTCGAGCGCCGAAGTCGGCTCGTCGAACAGGATCGCGTCCGGCCGCATGGCGAGCGCCCGGGCGATGGCCACGCGCTGCTGCTGACCGCCGGAGAGCTGGTCCGGCCGGGCGTGTTCCTTCCCCGAGAGGCCGACCCGGGCGAGAAGCGCGCCAGCGCGCGCTTCCGCCTCGGCACGGGGCTCGCCCTTCACGTGGATCGGCCCTTCGACGACGTTCTCCAGGGCGGTGCGGTTGGCGAACAGGTTGAAGCGCTGGAACACCATGGCGACCCGGGCGCGGATCGCCTTGATGCTGCGCGCATCCCGATCGACCCGCTGACCACCGACGCGGATCTCGCCGCCGTCATAGGCTTCGAGACCGTTGATGCAGCGGAGCAGGGTCGACTTTCCGGAGCCCGACGGCCCGATGATGCAGACCACCTCGCCCTTGGCGACTTCAGCGGACACGCCTTTGATCACCTCCAGCGCGCCGTAATGCTTCCGGACATCCTCGAGGACGATCATCGGTGCCGACCCTTGGCCTCGAAATGCCGGACCAGGAGGATCAGCGGCAGGCTGAGCGCCAGGTACATGAGCGCCACCATCGTGTAGACGCTGGTGTTCTTGAAGGTGGAGGACGCGATGAGCTTGCCCTGGAGGGCGAGTTCCGCGACCGTGATGGTCGAGGCCTGGGACGAGTCCTTGAGCATCATGATCATGATGTTGCCGTAGGGCGGCAGCGCGATCCGGATCGCCTGCGGCAGGATCACCCGCCGCATGGTCATGCCCCAGCCCATACCGATCGACAGCGCGGCCTCGACCTGCCCGCGGTCGACCGCCTCGATGCCTGCGCGGAAGTTCTCGGCCTGATAAGCTGAATAGGCGATGCCGAGCCCGATGATCGCCGCCTGGACGGCCGTGAGCGACAGCCCGAAATCGGGCATCACGAAGTAGATGTAGAACAGCTGCACGATGATCGGGATGCCGCGCAGGATGTTGATCATCACCGCGCTGAAACCCGCCAGCACGGCAATGCCGGAGACCCGCAGCACCGCCCAGACCAGACCGAGCAGCGTCGAGACCACCAGCGAGGCCAGGGTGATCAGGACGGTGAGCTGCACGCCCTGGAGCAGGATCGGCAGGTAGTCCTGCGCGTCGGCGAGGAACTCGCGCACGGCGCTCAGGACCGGTCGGCCGAGGGCGGCAAGCCCCATTTGGTCAGGATCGCCTGGAGCGTCCCGTCCGCCTTGAGCTTGACCAGCGCCGCATCAATCTTCGCCAGGAGCGCCGCATCGGTCTTGCGGACGCTGAGGCCCACCGAGGCAACGACGGTGGGCTTGAAGGTTTCGACCAGCCGGACGCCGGGGAACGTCCCCTGCTTGACGTAGTAGGCAAGGATCGGCGCGTCGGCGAAGCCGGCCTTCAACCGGCCGGAATTCACGTCGCGGATGATGTCGGGGATCGTGTCGTAGATCTTCACTTCGCTGAAGAGACCGGACTTCTTCAGCGGCTCGACGAAGGCGGTGCCGACTTGGGCGCCCACGGTCTCGCCCTTCAAATCGGCGAAGGAAGTGTAGTCCTTGGTGTCGCCCTTCGGGACGATCAGGCCTTCACCGTAGCTGTAGACCGGCGCCGAGAAGGCCACGACCTCCTTGCGCTGAAGCGTGATGAACATCGCCGCGGAGATGATGTCGATTTTCGAGGCGGTGAGTGCCGGTATCAGCGTCGAGAACTGGAGCGGCTCAACCGCCACCGTGAAACCCGCCTCCTTGCCGACCGCGTTGACGAGGTCGACCATGACGCCCTGAATGGTGTTGGTCTTCGTGTCGAGGAACGTGAAGGGCAGCCCGGTGGGCGTTGCACCGACCTTCAACGGTTGGGCGGTGACCGCACCACAGAGGCATCCGACGAACAGCGCCGACGTCAGGCACAGTTTGGCCAACCGTCTTCTCATCTTGCCGCTCCCATGCAGTGATCGCAGCACGCGACGTTCGTCGGCGCCAGATTTCATCTTCGTGAAGAATACCGCATGTTTTCGGTATCGACGCAAGCGTCTTTCACGTGCATGAAAGTACGCGCGAAAGTCAGGCTGGTGTGACGGTGAGCATCCCCCGAGGCGAGACGATAAGTCCGGAACCGGTCGACCGTGCCGTGGGTCAGCGCCTGCGCAGCCTTCGGCGGGCGCGGGGGCTGTCGCTGGAGGCAGTTGCCTCCAGCACGGGCCTGTCGATCGGTTTCATCAGTCAGGTCGAACGGGGCCTGTCATCGCCCTCGCTCCGCGTGCTGGCCCTCCTCGCGGACACGCTGCAGATCGGGATCGGCGGCCTGTTCGAGCCCGGCCCGGAGGCGCCGGATCCGGATCCGATCGTGGTGTTCCGGAAGGATCGACCGGAACTGCAGCTCTGGCGGACCGGCATCACCAAGCAGTTGCTGACCCCGCCCGGGGGCACACAGGGCATGAGCCTGTTCCACATGGTGTTGAAGCCAGGCGCCAGCACGGGGGACGAGCTGTTCAGTCACGACGGCGAGGAAGCCGGTCTAGTCCTCGAAGGCCGCCTGACCCTGGTCGTCGAGGCGCGCACGCTCCAGCTGGCGGAAGGCGACAGCTTCCGCTTCGAGAGCCGTCGGCCGCATCGCTTCGGCAATCCCGGGACGAAAGACCGGACAATCGTGCTCTGGGTCAATGTGCTCGGGTCTTCTCAGGCCAATACACCGTAGCTCTCCCAGGTCGCGCGGGATCGAAACGTCGGGACCTTGCGGCACGCACCCGCGAAGGTCGATCGTGGCTTCCGGCGGATCAGCTACCGTGCGCCCAGCATGCGCGTACTGACGGCGGCCCAATAGGCTGCTCCGATCGACAGGGCCTCGTCGTTGAAATCGTAGGCCGGATTGTGAAGTGGAGGGCCGCGCTCGGCCCCATCCGTCCCGATCCACGCATAGGCGCCGGGGCAGGCTTCGAGCATGTAGGCGAAATCCTCGGATGCCATGGAGGGCACGACCTCGCCGTGGCGCGCGGAGAGCTCAGGAACGGTCCCGGCCGCCTCCAGGGCGACGCCGACGGCGTCGGCGGTGTTGACGGTGGCGGGGTATCCGAACCGGTAGGCCACCTCTGCGCGGGCGCCGTGCGTGCCGGCCGTCCCGCCGGCGATGGCCTCGACGAGCTCCGCGACCCGCTTGCGCACGGCCTCGTCCAGGCAGCGGACCGTGCCGCGGATGAAAGCGCGCTCGGGGATGACGTTGTAGGCGTCGCCGCCGTGGATCTGCGTGACGCTGAGCACGACCGGGTCCGTGGGCGCGATCCGGCGGCTCACGATGGTCTGCAGGGCGAGGACGATCTCGGAGGCGACCACCAGCGTGTCGGTGCCGCGTTCCGGCATGGCCGCGTGGGTGCCGAACCCGGCGACCGTGATCTCGAACGTGTCAAGGGAGGCCATGATGGCGCCGACCCGGGTCGCGAAGGTCCCCAGCGGCAGGCCCGGCCAGTTGTGCAGGCCGTAGACCGAGTCGCACGGGAACAGCCGGAACAGGCCGTCCTCGATCATGGCGCGCCCGCCGCCCTCGCACTCTTCCGCCGGCTGGAAGATTAAGTGCACCGTCCCGGACAGGTCGGTGCGCGACGCGAGGTGCCGCGCCGCGCCGAGCAGCATCGCCACGTGGCCGTCATGGCCGCAGGCATGCATCAGGCCGGGCGTCCGGGAGGCGTAACTCGCGCCCGTCGCCTCCTGGATTGGCAGGGCGTCCATGTCGGCCCGCAGGCCGACGGTCGGGCCGTCGCCCCGGCTCAGGGTCCCGACCACGCCGGTGCGCCCGAGCCCAGTCTTCACCGACAGGCCGCAGGCGGCCAGTTCCCGGGCGACCAGATCCGCCGTGCGGACCTCCTGGAAGGCCAGCTCGGGATGGGCGTGCAGGTCGCGCCGCCACGCGACCATCCGCTCCACGGTCTCCGCCTCGATGCGCATGCGACCTCACTCTGATGCCGGAGGCTGCCGGAGCGCCTCGATCCCCCGCCCGGACCCTACGCCGTTCGGCACGGCGGTTCACCCCAGTGGCGGGTGCATGAAGAATTGGGCGATGAGGACCGCGCCGAGGAACGTCCCGGCATTGGCCATGAATGAGACCACGACGATCCGCCAGCCGAGGCGGCGGAACGCGGGCACGTCCTCGGCGACCGAGAGCCCCGCGAAGGTCAGGATCGGCGTGGCCAGCGCCAGGAAGTTGAGCTTGCCGGTCAGGGCGGCAATCTCGGCGGCGTAGGGCGTGCCGGGATAGGCCAGCGCCATGCCGATGATCGAGACCCAGAGGACGGCTGGCAGGCGCCGGCCGAGGAGCAGGTAGAGGCCCCAGCCGGCGAGCACGGTGCCGATGATGATCGCCATCCCGGCGACGACCTGCGCGTCGGGCACGACGCCGTAGGTCAGCCAGTTGCCGATCAGCCCGTAGGCGCCGATCAGGATCCAGGCGAGCACGGTCTCGCCGAGGCCGATCCGCACTTCCTGATGGACCGGCGCGGCGCCCTGCGGCTCGGCGGTCGCCGCGCGGGCGGCGTTCGGCCGGTTGCGGCCGAGGATCGGCTCCAGCTTGCCGTAGGCCCAGATCGTGAAGGGAAGCGACAGGAACAGGGTGAAGTACGTGCCGATCGTGGTGGTGACGAGGTTGCTGGCCGCCGCGAAGGTGGCGACGTCCTTGGCGATTTCGGGCGTCTGCTGGGCCGCGATCGCCCCCGAGGCCGCGGCCATCATGCTGCCGGAGCCGACCCCGGCCCCCATCGCCAGCGCCAGCGGGTTGAAGATGCCGAGGCTGGTGATCAACCCGGCCAGCAGGGCGATGAACACCGCGCCGAACACCGTGCCGGTCAGGTACTCGGCCAGCACGCCGCGTCCCTCCGGCGAGTCCATGCCGTAGCGCTCGCCGATGATGGCGAGGCTGGGCTCGCGACCGACCGAGAAGGTCGCGCCGATCGCCTCGCGCTTGATGCCGAGCAGGAGCGCCACCGGCAGGCCGAACACCATCGTGCCGAAGAAGTGGCCGAATTCCTGGAAGGCCAGGGCCCAGCCCGAGGCGAGGATCTTCGGCAGCGACCCGCCGACGAGCAGGCCGAGCTTGGCGATGAAGATCAGGAGCGCCGGCTGCAGGTAGGCGCCGGCCGCGTTCTGCAGGGCGCCCGACAGCCGCAGCGGCGCGGGCAGGCGCGGGCTCATCAGCCCCAGCGCGCCGCCCAGCAGCAGGGCCCAGAGCAGCGGGAGCAGCACGGTCTTGCCGGCGCCCACCGGGATGCTGACGTTGCCGATCGCCTCCGCGATGACGACGATGACGAGGGCGAGCAGGAACAGCGTCAGCTTACCCCCGCCCGAGACGGGCGGCGCGACCGGCCGCGTGTTCGTCGCAAACAGTTCCCCCGCCATCGTCAGCCTCCTTGCCCCCCTCGGGGCCGCCTGTTGCTCCGCCTGCCGGCCCTGACCGCCGGTCTTGTCGTTGATCCACTTGGTCGGCCCGGCTCGCGGGGCGCACTCACCGGTCAGTTTCTGACCAGCCCTCCAACCCACTCCCTCATCCTGAGGCGCCGGAGCGCAGCGCAGGCCTCGAAGGAGCCCTTCATAGGCCGCAGCGATCCCTAGAATCCTCCTTCGAGGCCCGCTGACGCGGTCACCTCAGGATGAGGGTGTCGGGTTGGGATGAGGGTCGTCCACCGTAGTCAGCTGGACGCTTCCTCCGATGCCGTCCCTGGTCGATCGCCCGTTCTCGTCGCGAGCCCGGCCTAGCCCACGTAGCCGAAGGTCACGGCCGGCGCGGCGGCGGTCTCGACCCAGACGCTCTTGGTCTGCGTGTAGGCCATCAGCGCCTCGCGGCCCGAGGAGCGGCCGAAGCCCGAGCGGCCGAAGCCGCCGAACGGCGAGGCCACGTTGATGGTCTTGTAGCCGTTGACCCAGACGGTACCGGCCCGCAAAGCCGCCGCGACGCGGTGGCCGCGCCCGCCGTCGCCGGTCCAGACCGCGCCTGCGAGGCCGTAGGGCGTGCCGTTGGCGAGCGCGACCGCCTCGTCCTCGCCGTCGAACGGCAGGACCGTCAGGACTGGGCCGAACACCTCCTCCCGGGCGATCGCCGCGTCCGGCGCGACGCCGTCCACGATGGTCGGGCCGTAGTAGAAGCCCCCCGTGTCCCGCAGGGCGGCGGGGCAGGCCCCGCCCGCCGCGATCGTGGCGCCTGCCGCCGCGGCGGCCTCGACCATGGCGGCGATCTTGTCCCGCTGGCGCCTGTTGTTGATCGGGCCGATCTGCGTCGCGAGGTCGGTCGGCGCGCCGACCGGGATGCGCGCGGCGGCGCGCGACAGGCGCTCGACGAAGGACGCGTGGATCGAGCGGTGCACGAGGAGCCGGGAGCCCGCCACGCAGCTCTGGCCGGCGCCGCCGAAGATCGCGGCCTGCGCGCCGATCAGCGCCCGGTCGAGGTCGGCGTCGGCGAACACGATGTTGGCCGACTTGCCGCCGAGCTCCAGCACGCTCGGCACGATGGCGCGGGCCGCCGCGGCGGCGATCTGCGCGCCCGCCTCGGCCGAGCCGACGAACACGACGAGCCGGGTCTCGGGATGGGCGACCGCCGCGGCGCCGGTGGTCGGGCCGGCGCCCGCCAGCACCGAGACGAGGCCGCGCGGCATCCCCTCGGCCCGGTCGCAGAGCAGGCCCAGCGCCAGCGAGGTCAGGGGCGTCAGCTCGGAGGGCTTCAGCACCACGGCGTTGCCGGCGCAGATCGCCGGCGCGATCTGCCAGCCCGCCGTGAAGATCGGGGCGTTCCAGGGGGTGATCTGCACCACGGTGCCGAAGGGCTCGTGGCGGGTGTAGTTCAGATGCGAGGTCGGGACCGGGATGACATCGCCGTGCAGCTTGTCGCACCAGCCAGCGTAGTACTCGAACATCTCGGCGACCTTGGCGACCTCGCCGCGCGTGTCGCGGATCGGCTTGCCGGCCGAGAGGGTCTCCAGCTCGGCGAGCGCCGCGGCGTGCTGCCGGACCAGGCCGGCGACCGCCCATAGCGCGCGGCCGCGGGCGGCGGCGCTCATGCCCCACCACGCGCGCTGGGCGTCGCGGGCCGCCGCCATGGCGGCCTCGACGACCGACGGCCCGGCATCGGCGAAGGTCGCGAGCACGCCGCCGTCGGCGGGGTTGGTGAGATCGAGGGAGGCGCCAGTCCCGGCGAGGATCTCGCCGGCCACGACGCTGCCGATGCGGCCGCCCGGCAGCAGGTCGGCCAGGAGGGCGGCGACCCGGTCGGCGGCGGGCGCGTGGGACGTGCCGGACATCAGCGGGCTCCCTTGGGATCGCGGTAATCGGCCATGCGGGTGAAGTCGGCCGTGTCGGGGATGGCGGCCTGCGTCGCCTGCCAGATGCGCTTGACCTCGGCGGAGAGCGGCAGGTCGATGCCGCATTCGGCGGCGAGTTCGAGGGCGAGGCGCACGTCCTTGCGCATCAGGCCGGCCGAGAAGCCGCTGTCGAAGGTGCCGGACTGGACCCAGCGCGGGACCATGACCTCGCTGATCGCGCTGCGGCCGGTCGCGGTGTTCACGACCTTGACGGCCTCCTCGGCCGAGAGGCCCGCGGCCTCGGAGAGGCGCAGGGCCTCGCCGGTGGTCACCAGATGGGCCGCGACCAGCAGGTTGTTGACGAGCTTGACAATGTTGCCGGCGCCCGACGGCCCGACATGCGGCGCGCGGGCCGACATGGCCTCCAGGACCGGCCGGGCCAGCTCGTAATCCGCTGCGGCCCCGCCGATCATCATGGTCAGGGTACCCTCGGCGGCGCCGGAGGGGCCGCCGCTCACCGGAGCGTCGAGGAGCGCGTGACCGGCCGCGGCGAGGCGCTCCGCGAGGCGCCGGGTCGTGCCGGGATCCGAGGTCGAGGTGTCGATCACCACGACCTTCCGGTCGGTCCGGGACAGGAGGCCGCCCTCCGCGGTAACCACCGCTTCCACGTCCCGCGCCAGCGGCAGCGAGAACACCAGGGCGTCGGCCCGGCGGAGCACGTCGTTCAGGGCGTCGAGGACGGTCACGCCGGCCGCCTCGGCGGCGGGGCGCCGGCCCGCGTCGATGTCGTAGCCCAGGACCGCGAAGCCCTTGCGGGCCAGGGTCGCGGCCATGCCCAGACCCATATTGCCGAGCCCGACGACCCCTACCGTTGCGATGGTCATGCCGATCCGTCCTCACGAAGCGGCCCAATCGTTCCGGCAAACGAGCGTTGCGACAACAACCGATTTCTGCACATTTCGTGCGGAAATTCCGCACGCTAGTGTCAGGCCGGCGGCGGCCGGAACGCCACCATGTGGTCGGCCAGCCAGCCGAGCAGCCGCGCCGCGCCCTCGGGCAGCCGCCGCCCGGCCCGGATGACCAGATGGGCGCTCGCCTCCGACAGGATCGCGTCGCGCAGCGGCACCGCCGCCAGGAGGCCGTCGCGCAGCTCGGCCGCGACCACGAAGCGGGGCAGGAACGCGACGCCCATGGCGGCCATCACGAAGCGGCGATGAAGCTCGAAGGACGCCGTCTCCAGCCGCGGCACCAGCCGGAAGCCGCCGTCGGCCTCGACGCGGCCGATCAGCTGGCGCACCCCGTGGTCGGGCGGCAGAAGGGCGGCGGGCTCGGTGGCGAAGCTGCGCAGCGGGACCGGGGCCGCCCCGTCGGCGAGGGGATGCCCCATCGGCAGGACGGCGAGGAGCGGCTGCCGGGCGGAGACGATCCCGCGGACGTCCGGGTGCGCCGGCGGGTTGTAGACGAGGCCGATATCCGCGTCCCCCCGGGCGATCGCCGCGAGGATCCCGTCGGTCGTTCCGATCTCGACCTGATAGGCGATGCCCGGATGGTCCTGGGCGAAGCCGGCCAGGGCGTTGTCGAGGAGGTCGATCAGGAAGCCGGCGCCGCAGCGCAGGCTGACCGTGCCCCGCTGCACCCCGCGCAGGCGCTTCAGCTGGTCCTCCAGCAGCGCCGCCTCGTCGGCCTGCCGCTGCGCGTGCGCGGCGACGAGACGCCCGGCCTCGGTGGGGACCACGCCCCGGGGCAGGCGCTCGAGCAGGGTCTCGCCGACCTGCGCCTCCAGCTCGATGATCTGCCGGCTCACCGCCGAGGCGGCGACGTTCAGGACCTCGGCGGCAGCCCGGACCGAGCCCGCGCGCACGACGGCCAGCAGGTAGCGCAGCGCGCGGTCGTTCACGGCGGCGGGTCCCCGATGGCGCCGCGCCGGTCGACCGCGACGGCGCCCCGCGCCACGACCAGCACAGGCTCCTGGCGCTCCACGATCACCTGCGGCACGTCGCCGGCCGCGAAGGCGATCAGGTCGGCCCGCGCGCCGGGCGCCACCGTGCCCGGGCCGAGGTCCAGCACCCGCGCCGGGACGGCGGTGATCGGCGTCAGCAACGCCGCGAGGTCCGCGTCACTGCGCAGGTCGAACCGGTAGGCAGCGAGTTGGGCGCGGGCAATCATGCCGGTGACGGTGGTGGGGTTCCAGCAGTCGCGGACGTTGTCGGTGCCGAAGCAGACCGCGACGCCGAGCGCCCGCAGCCGCGGGATCGGCGGGCATCGGGCCCCGCCGGGCACGCTGCTGAGGATCGCGACGCCGGCCCGGTTCAGGGCCTCGGCGATCCGGCCGAGCTCCCGGTCGTCGGCCTCCGCCAGCGCGAAAGCGTGGCTGATCGTGACCTGCCCGCCGAGCCCGGCCGCCGCGGTCCGGGCCGCGATCGCCGCGATCGTGTCGAGGCCGGCCGCGCCGCCGTCGTGGAGATGGATGTCGATGCCCCTTCCGTGCCGCTCGGCCAGGGCGAAGACGATGTCCAGGTGACCGTCGCGGTTGCCGTCGATGCCGACGGGATCGAGTCCGCCGACGAGGTCCGCGCCCATCCGCAGGGCCGCGTCTAGGTCGTCGACGACCGGCGGGCAGCCCAGGATCCCGCTCTGCGGGAAGGCGACGATCTGGATCTGCAAGCGGTCGGCCCAGCGCGCCCGCAGGTCGAGGATCTGGGCGAGGTGGTCGAGCCGCGTCACGTCGTCGATGTCGACATGGGTCCGCAGGCTCGTCGTGCCGCCGCGGAGCATGCGTTCGAGCAGCGCCTCGGCGCCCTGCTCGGCGAGCGGGATCCGCGTGCCCCGGCGGAACGCCTTCTCGTCGTCGATGATCGCGCGGACGGACCCTCCCGCGCCGCGTGCGGGCGCCACGGGAGGCCGAGCAGGCACTTGTCGAGGTGGACGTGCCCGTCCGACAGGCCGGGCAGGACCAGGGCGCCGCCGAGATCGATCGTGCGGCCGGCGGGCGGGAGCGGCGCGCCGGGATCCCGCAGCGCCGCCACGCGGTCGCCCCGGATGTCGATCGTCGCCCGACTTCCCTCGGCGAGCCCGGCGTCGTGGAGGCGCAGGTCGCAGGGGGCGTCCCCGCGCGGTTCGGTGCTCGGCGTCATGGCGGGGCTTCCTTCAGAGCGGCCGGCCGGCGGCCACGACGGTCCGGATCGCGAAGCTCGATTGCAGCCGGGCGACCCCCGGCAGCCGCGACAGGACATCCTTGTGCAGCCGCTCGTAGTCGGCCGCGTCGATCACCTTGAGCTTCACGAGGTAATCGGCCGTCCCGGTCATCAGATAGCAATCCTGCACCTCGGGACAGCGCCGGACGGCCGCCTCGAACCGGTTGAGATAGTCCTCGGTCTGGCGATCCAGGGTGAACTGGGTGAGGACCACGAGCCCTGGCCCGTCGACCGCGCCGCCGATCAGCGCCGTGTAGCCCCGGATGACGCCGGATTCCTCCAGCAGCCGCACGCGGCGATGGCAGGCGGACGCCGACAGGCCGACCGCCGCGGCGAGATCCGCGTTGCTGATCCGGCCGTCGCCCCGCAGGGCCTGGATGATGCGGCGGTCGATCGCGTCCAGAACACAACTCGCAGGAATTTCGAATAGGCCGTGGAAACTTGCACGGCCGAGCTTGAAACTCAAATCTCTTCGCCAAAATCGACGCTTGTTCGACGATCCTTCGTGTAGCCTCCCGGCATCGCATCCGAGCGCCGTCCCGAGCGCCGTCCCAAGGGTCGCCATGAGCATGATCGATCGCGATCTCCGGCCCGATGCGGGCCCGGCCGGGACGGCCTCCACACTCCTCACGATCGATCTCGCGGCCATCGCGGAGAATTACCGCCTGCTCGCCGCCCGGGCGGGGAGCGCGACCTGCGCGGCCGTCGTGAAGGCGGACGCCTACGGCCTCGGCGCCGACCGGGTCGCGCCGGTCCTGGCCGCCGCGGGCTGCCGGCACTTTTTCGTCGCCCAGGTCGGCGAGGGCGTCGCCCTCCGGTCCATCCTCGGGCCGGGCGCGGCGATCGCCGTGCTCAACGGCGCCGCCCCGGGCAGCGAGGCGACTTGCGCGGACCATGACCTCGTACCCGTCCTCAACGACCTTTCCCAGCGCGACGGCTGGCAGGTCCTGGCCCGGCGGCGCGCGCGGCGCCTGCCCGCGATCCTCCAAGTCGACAGCGGCATGGCCCGCTTCGGCTTCGCGCCGGAGGAAGTCGGGGCGCTCCTCGACCGGCCGGACGCCCTCGCGGGCCTCGACCTGCGGCTGGTGATGAGCCACCTCGCCTGCGCGGGCGAGCCGGACAGCCCGGTCAACGCGGCGCAACTGTCCGTCTTCCGGGCCGTTCGGCAGCGCCTGCCGACGGTGCCGGCGAGCCTCGCGGCCTCGTCGGGGATCTTCCTCGGTCCGGACTTCCACTTCGACCTGGTGCGCCCCGGCGCCGCCCTCTACGGGATCGCCCCGCAGGAGGGCGCGGCGAACCCGATGCGGCCGGTGATCGGGCTGCGGGCGCGGGTGATGCAGACGCGCAGTGTCCCGGCGGGGACGCCGGTCGGCTATGGGCACACGGCCGCGATCGCCCGGGACAGCCGCCTCGCCACGGTCGCGATCGGCTACGCGGATGGGTTCTTCCGCAGCACGGCGGGCGGGGCGGCGTGGTTTGGCGGCGCCCGGCTGCCCGTGGTCGGGCGCGTCTCGATGGACAGCCTCGTCCTCGACGTCACCGACGTGGCGCCCGGCACCCTCGGGCCGGGGGCGCTCGTCGACATCATCGGGCCAGAGCGCGACGTCGACGCCGTTGCGTCCGCCGCCGGCACGATCGGCTACGAAGTCCTGACCAGCCTCGGCCACCGCTTCCACCGCATCTATCTCGGAGCCTGAGGCCCGCCATGCACGTCCTCATCCTCGGCGGCGGCGTCGTCGGCGTCACCTCGGCCTACTACCTCGCCCGGGCCGGCCATCAGGTCACCGTGCTGGAGCGCCAGCCGGGCTCCGGCCTGGAGACCAGCTTCGCCAATGCCGGGCAGGTCTCGCCCGGCTACTCGGCCCCCTGGGCGGCGCCCGGGATCCCCGTGAAGGCGCTCAAGTGGCTGATGATGCGGCACCGCTCCCTGGTGATGTGGCCGCGGCTCGAGCCCCGCCTCTACGCGTGGCTCACGCGCATGCTCGCGAACTGCACCGAGGAGGCCTACCAGCGGAACAAGGGCCGCATGGTCCGGCTCGCCGAGTACAGCCGCGACGCGCTGCGCGACCTGCGCACCGAGACCGGCATCGCCTACGACCACCGGGAGAAGGGCACGCTTCAGCTCTTCCGGACGCGCAAGCAGCTCGACCACGTCGGCGACGACACCCGCGTCCTCGACGCCTACGGCGTGCCCTACACGGTGCTGGACCCGGCCGGCTGCGTCAGTGCCGAGCCGGCGCTCGCCGACGTGCGTGACGTCTTCGTCGGCGGCCTGCGGCTGCCGGGCGACGAGACCGGCGACGCGCACCTGTTCACGCAGCGCCTCGCCGCGCTCTGCGAGGGCCTCGGCGTCACCTTCAGCTACCGCACAGCGATCGCGCGCCTGCACCACGCCGGGGACCGGGTGACGGCGGTCGAGACCGCCGACGGCGACCTCCTGCGGGCGGATGCCTACGTGGCGGCGCTGGGCAGCTACACGCCGGCCCTCCTGCGCCCCCTCGGGATCGCGCTGCCGGTCTACCCGGTGAAGGGCTACTCCCTGACGCTGCCGATCACCGACGCGGAGGCCGCGCCGGTCTCGACGGTGATGGACGAAACCTACAAGGTCGCGATCACCCGGCTCGGCGATCGGATCCGGGTCGGCGGCACCGCCGAGCTGGCCGGCTTCAGCAGCGCCCTGCGCAGGCCACGCCGCGAGACCCTCGCGCGCTCGGTGCAGGACCTGTTCCCCGCGGGCGGCGATCTCGACCGGGCTTCATTCTGGACCGGCCTGCGGCCGATGACGCCGGACGGCACCCCGATCGTCGGGGGCACGCGGGTCGGGAACCTGTTCACCAATACCGGCCACGGCACGCTGGGCTGGACGATGGCCTGCGGCTCGGGCCGCCTGCTCGCCGATCTCGTGTCCGGCCGGGCCCCCGAGGTCGCGAGCGACGATCTGGCCTTCGACCGCTACGCCGCGTGAGGCGACCTGCGCGATCAGTCAGACACTCAACGGGGCTATTTATCGAGAACGTCAGCAAACGCCCGCCGTCGCG
This sequence comes from Methylobacterium sp. OAE515, assembly GCF_041806315.1. Lineage (NCBI taxonomy): Bacteria > Pseudomonadati > Pseudomonadota > Alphaproteobacteria > Hyphomicrobiales > Methylobacteriaceae > Methylobacterium > Methylobacterium sp. OAE515. Next base: position 5,803,215 of record NZ_JBGMUV010000001.1, on the reverse strand, counting down.
TCGCGCTTCGACTGCCCGACGTTCAGGACAAATCGGGAATGGCTCGTCTGCCGTATCCGCGCCGCTGTCCTGGGGAACCGCCCGAGGCGGTAGATCCGAGATTTCGAAAGGTCCTCGAGAGCTGCGACAGCGACGTGCGGGTCGGTTTTGCGACGCACCATCGCCTTTGATCACACGGCCGCTTCACCATGCTGACAGCTCGAAGCGGACCGACTGCCTTCGGCCAAAATATGCCATGCCGGATCGCCAACCCGCGCAAAACCGGCCGTTCGGCTTTGCGCCCAATCCTGACGAAGAGGTCGTGCCGCCGACATCTCGAAAGCAGACATCAACTCTGGACTGGTTTCTCTGCCGCCAAGTCGAGGGAGGCCTACCGCAGACGGAGGCGCTGGCCTACAGGCAAAGCACTTGATTAACCCTAATCCGGCTTGATGAACTTGCACTTGCCCCGCAGTGACCACGGTCCCCGCGCCCCGGCCTCGGCGCAGAACGTATCGACCGCCCGGGTCACACCCGGGAAGCGGCCGCCCAGGCGGTCGTAATCGTCGGCGATCAGGAGGCCTCCAGGTCGCAGGACCGGCCACCAGGCGCGCAGGTCCGCCGCGACGGACGCCTCCTCGTGCCCGGCATCGAGATGAATGACATCGGCGGTCACGCCGCGCAGACGCAGAAGTTCCGCGGCATTCACCGAGTCGAGCGGTAACGGCACGATGTGGTCCGTCATGCCTTCGCGCAGCACATTGGCCAGGAAGGTTCGGTAGAGGCTCGGATAGCCATGCTCGGTGGCGAGTTCCGCGAAAAGCGTCTCGTCCGCCCAATGATCGACGGCTCCGAGCCACGTATCGACCGCGATCACGGTGCCGGCGACGTTGTGCTCGGCCATGGATCGCGCAAGAAAGAGCGCGCTGGCTCCCTTCCAAGTCCCAATTTCGACGACCACGCGTGGCCGGAACTCGATCACCGCCTCCTCGAGGTAGGGATGGATGCTGCGCCAGCCTTGAAGGTCGCCGGCGCGTAGGTCCGTCGGGGGATCCGCGAAGGGGTCGCGGCCGTGCCACAGGGCGGCGATCAGGTCCTGACGGGTCATGTCACTCTGACTTGAGGGTGTTGGAAGGGCGCAAGAGGGGCAGCCATGCGGGAAGAGCGGTGGGGTCACCCGACGGCGCAGGCCTGCGCGTAGAGCGCCTCGCATCGGTCGAGCCACCGTGCGCGGGTGAACAGGCGCAGGACACGCCCGCGCGGGACCGGCCGCGGGATCGCGATCGCCTCGCCGATAGCGCGGGCAAGACTCTCCTCGTCCCCGGGCGCAGCGAGGGATCCAGCTTCGCCAACGACCTCCGGGACGGCGCCCCGGGCGAAGCCGGCGACCGGCAGGCCACAGGCCATCGCCTCAATCGCCGCCAGCCCGAACGGCTCGTCCCAGCACGGGGTGGCCAGGAACACGGAGGCGCGGCCGACCTCCGCAGCCAGATCCGCGCCGCTGAGTTGACCGCCGTAGCGGATCGATCCTCCGAGCAACGGTGCGACCTGCCCCTCCCAATATCCGGGCTCCTCGATCGGGCCGAACAGGGTCAGCGGTAGCCCGGCCCGACGCGCCGCCGCGATCGCGTGATGCGCGCCTTTGACCGCTGTGAGGCGCGCGCACCAGACGGCGCTGCCGTCGCCGCGCGGTCGGTAGGGCCAGGCGGCAGGATCGATGCCGTTGTGGAGCACCGATGCCTCCGGGGGCACTCCGTCCGGCCACCACGCATCCAGCTGCGCCCGGGACGTCGCGGTGATCCGGTGTCCCGGGGCGGGGCTCGCCTGCACGAACCAGCGGAGGGCATCGTAGGGCGGCACGTGCAGCGACGTGACGGTCGGCGTCGCGGCGGTACGCCGCTTCTCCAGGGGCAATCGGCTCAGGCTGTTGTTGTGGAGCACGTCGAAGCCTCCGGCCGCGATCCGGTCGCAGGCGGCGGCGTAGCCGCCGTCGAGATGACTCTTCAGCCCCACATCGCCCCGGTGCTCCAGGCCGGCATGGCTCCGTTCGTGATGGACCGGGATCACAGGATCCAGGGCGAAGCGCGCGTCGCTGTCGCCGGAAGCGAACAGCGTGACCGCGTGGCCGCGGGCGGCGAGGCCGTCCGCGAGGCTCCAGGTGTAGGCCTCAAGGCCACCCGCGAAGGGCGGGGCGATCGGGTGGCGGAGATGAGCGAGGAGCGCGATCCTCACGCCGTCACCGGCGCGGGCTCGCCCGCCCGGGCCTCGATGGCACGGATCACCGAAGCTGAGTTGGTGTAGGGCTGGTGGCCCTGCTGGCCGGTCAGCGCAAGATCGGCGGCGTCGGGCCGGCGCAGGATGCGGATCGGCCGGTCGGGCGTGTCGTCGATCAGGCCCATCACCTTGAAGGCGTAGAGCCAGTGGCCCATCGTGCGGTAGCCCCACTTGGCCTCGAACAGCTCGGCGTTGCGCACCACGCTCTCGAGGTGATGGACCGGCGGCATGTGGTGCGGGTGGTACTGGTGATAGGCGCGCGCGCCCTTCATCCAGGCGATCGGGATGCCGCTCCGGTCGAGGAGCTTGCCGAAGTCGGTGTCCTCGCCGCCATAGCCGGTGTAGCGCTCGTCGAAGCCGCCGGTCGCCAGGAAGGTGGCCCGCCGGATCGCGAAGTTGAGCGACCAGAAGCAGCGGTAATCGTTACAGATCTCGATGCCGGAAGCCGGAGGGCCCCGGCGGTCGGAATGCTTCTCGGCCACGGACTCGAGCCCGTCGTAGTCCCAGGCGCCCGTCGTGGCGCGCTCGGGCAGGTGCAGCACCTCGCCCATCAGCAGCCCGTCGAGCTCGGAGAGTCCCCCCGCGTAATCGGCGACGAGTTCGGGCGCCGGGATGCAATCGACGTCGAGGAAGACCACAGCATCGCCGGATGCCGCCGCCACGCCGCAGTTGCGCGCGGCCGCCAGCGGCAGCTCACGGCCCGGAACGAGGATCTGGCGCACGGGGAAATCGACCGCGGGCAGGTCGTAGGGCGTGTCCTGCATCACCGCGACGATGAACTCGACGGGGGCCTGCGTCTGGCGCTCCAGGCCAAGGAGCACGTTGCGCAGATGGACCGGCCGGCCCTTCGCGAGGGTCACGACGGAGACGGTGGACATGCGGGGGGCGGGCTCCGGTCGACGCGGGGGGAGGGAGGCGTTCATTCGGCCGCGATGTCCTGAAGCGGGCTGGGTTCGACCCCGGCGGGTCCAAGGTCCCAGAGCGCGTCGGTCAGCTCTTCGAGCCAGCCGGCGGCGCGGGCGGCGGCTTCGGGGGCATAGAGGCCGCGCAGGGCGGTCCCATCCAGGGCGCGGGCTCGGGCGAGGAGGTCGCGCCAACCCTGGAGATCGCCGGGCCAGATGGGGGCTTGCACGGCGGCCCCGAGGCGGACCAGCGCCTCGGCCTTGCGGGTCTGCTCGGCGAAGTAGCGCCATTCCGGCATGACGATCAGGCGACCGCCGACGCGGGCCACTTCATGGACCGTATTGTCGCCCGCCGAGGCGATCACGATGTCGGCGGCGGCGAGGTAGTCCGTCACAGACGGCACCCAGCCGAGTTCGCGCAGATTGGAGAAATCGGTCTCGTGGCCCTCGCGATGGGTCGGCCCGAGCGTGAGCCACAGGGCATCGGGTTCGGCGCGGGCTGCGACCGTGAGCGGCGCATAGGGCGTGCCGCTGCCGCCGCCGCCGGTCACCGCCACGACGATCTCGCGCTGAGGGTCGAGGCCAAGCTTGGCGCGGGCCTCTGCGCGCTCCGGCACCCGGTCGACGCTGGTGCACAGGCCGCCACTGTAGAAGGTCTTGGCGCGCAGGTGCGCCGGGTACTCGTCTTGCTCCAAGCGCTCGTCGAAGGGGGCGAGCATCCCGACGCAGGCCTCGTAGGCACCGACATGGCCGATATCGGAACGGTCGCCGTGCATGCGGATCTGCACCGCCGGCACGCTGGCGATGCGCGCGAGCAGCGCGATCTCCGCCGAAACATCGACCACGAACAGGCCGATTCCGCGCTCGTCGAGATGGTCGAGAATAGCCCGCATGGTCCGGCGCATCGCGTCGAGACCCAGGGGGACGCAGTGCATCACCTGGGGCGTCGGCTCGGCGTAGAGGCGCGCCGTCGGCACGGCGGCGCCGATCATGTTGGGCAGCGCCACGATCTCGATGTCGCGGCCGAAGCCGTCGAACAGGTGCGGATCGGCGGTCAGCACCGAGACGGCCCGGTCACGGGCAAACTCGGCGGCTACAGCCATCGTGCGGTTGGCATGGCCGCGGCCCTGGTGATGAACGAAGAACGCGATCGGCTTCTTCATGGCGGTGGGGTCGGGCTCGATCTCAAGAGAACAGGGCGTCGGGCCGCAGGGCCGCGGCGATCTCGGGTCCGGTCGGCCGGCGGATCAGGCGGATCGCGGGTGCGTCGGCGTCCCAGTCGATCAGCCCGGCCTCGCGGAACTGGCCGAGCCAGTAGGTCATGCACCAGCGCCCGTGTCGTGCCCGGAAGCGCGTCGCGTTGGCGAGGATCGGCGCGAAATGCTGCAGCGGCGGGACGTGGACCGGGTGGTGTTGGTGATAGGCGCGGGCGCCCGCGACCCAGAAGGTTGGCAGCCCGGAGGCGGCGAGCCGGGCGGCAAGGTCCGTCTCCTCACCGCCATAGCCCACGAAGGCCTCGTCCATGCCGCCGGCTGCGCCCCAAGCCGCGGCCGGCAGGGCGAAGGACAGGCCCCAGAGCTGGCCGGCATCCGGCTCCGGCCGCAGGCCGGTTTCGGGCAGGGCGGGCCGGGCGGGATGGGCCCGGCCGAGGCGGTCCAGCACCGTCGGCTCGGAGTCGCCGGCGCCCGCCCCCGGCGGAAGGTAGAAAACCTCGCCGAGGAACAGCCCCCGCACCGTGGCGCCGGCCCGCGCATAGGCGACCGTCAGAGTCGGCGACGGGATGCAATCCACGTCGAGGAAGATGAGGAGTTCAGCGCGCGCTGCCTCGGCGGCCCGGTTGCGCGCGGCGGCCAGCGGCATCGGCTCGCCCGGCACGTGGAGGTGCCGAACCGGGCAGCCCGGATCGGGCAGGTCCGGCGCACGCTCCGACTGCATCCAGGCGATGACGAGTTCGCGCGGGGGCAGCGTCTGGCGGGCGAGACCCTGCATCAGGTTGCGCAGGCGGTCGGTCCGGCCGCGGACCAGGGTCAGGACGCTGGGAGCCGGCCCACCCCCGTGCTCAGCCGACATCGGCGAGCATCCGGCGGAAGTGCGAGACCCCTTCGATGATGCCCCGGGCGTGGGTCCGGCGGGACACGTAGGAGTGCTTCAGGGCGGCATGGCTTGCGAGGTCGTCAGAATAGTTCGCCACGATGATCGCCTGCACCCGGGCGCCCAGCATCTCGATGTCGTTGCCGGAATCGCCGGCCACGAACACGGCGTGCTCCGGCAGGTCGTACAGGGCCCGGACGTGGTCGACGGCAGTACCCTTCGAGGCCGCCTCGGGCAGGACGTCGAGATACCGTCCATGACTGTGGATCACACGCGCGGCGATACCGGCCTCTGCCAAGCGCGCGCGGACGCGCCGTTCGGCCGCGGTATCACCGAAATAGCTCAGCTTCAGGACCCGCTGCTCCAGAGGACCCTGGGGGATCAGCCCGTCGAGCCCGTCGAGCGCCGCCCGCACGGCGGGCCGATCCCAGCCGGGCGCGATAATCTGGCGCCACGCGGCGTCCGCCGTGTAGGTCACGCCGTTGGCGTCGAGGTGGTAGATTTCGGACCCCACCGAGGTGATCATCACCTGCGGCCGGGGGCTGTCCTGTTGCTCCAGCACAGCTATCGCGCTGTGGAAGGACCGGCCGGTTGCGACGCCGAAGGCCAGCCCCGCCTGCCGGCTGCGCCACCGGCGGAAGATCCCCATGGCTGCATCGCAGCCGACCAGTGTGTTGTCGATGTCGCAGACGAGCAGTTGCCGGGGTGTTTGGGTGGACGGCTCCGCGGCCAGCAGCGCGCGCAGCAGGACGTGATAGCGCGCGGCGTGCCGGTCCCAATCGTAGGCCGCAGCCGCCCGGGCGCCGCCAGCAACGCAGCGTGCGTAGAGGGCTGGATCGCCCAGGATCCGCAGGCACGCTTCCGCGATCGCCCCGTGGGCGCGTGGATCGACCAAGAGCCCGTTGCCGCAGGTCTCGACGATGTCGTTGGGGCCGCCGCTGTCGGTGGCGACCAGCGGCAGGCCGGCGGCCGAAGCCTCCAGCAGCGTCAGGCCGAAGGGCTCGTTGAGGGCCGGGTTGACGAACAGGCCGCCCCGGGCCCGAGCATGGGCGTAGATCGCCGGCACGTCCTCCGGACGGTGCGTCTTCGGGTAGGCGACGCGCCCGTAGAGGTCGTAGCGATCGATCAGGACGAGGAGGTCGCGCATGGTCGTGGCCATGTCGCCGTCGAGGGTATCGATGTCGTCGCGAGTCCCGGCGACGATCACGAGATTGGCGCGGGCCTGGAGCGCACGACTCTCGCCGTAGGCGCGCACCAGCGCCGCGAGATTCTTGCGCGCCACCGGCCGGGCGAGTGCCAGGATCGCCGGCTTGTCCGGATCGTTCAGGAAGCGGTCGATCGCGGCGTCGACCCGGGGATGCGGCTTGGCCGCGGCGAAGCGCGCGAGGTCGCTTCCCGGCGGTAGGACGCGGACGCGCCCGGGATCGTAGGCCGCATAGCCGGCGTACTGCACCTCGGCCTCGTCCCGCGAGGAGGCGATCACGAGCTGGGCCCGCGCCAGCGCCTCCTCCTCGGCGGCGATTCGGCGCGCGAGATCGGGCTGGACGGGGATCGCGCCCAGCATCGTCGCCTTCACGCGTCCGAGGGAATGGGCCGTGAACAGGAAAGGGATGCCAAGGCGATCCTCCACCAGGGCGGCCACCGTCGCCGCGTCCACGTAATGCGCGTGAATGAGATCCGGCGGCCGGTCCTGGGCGGCGATCCAGCCGATGAGATTTTCGGCGAAGGACGCGACCTCGGCGTGCATCGCCTCCTTGGCGCGGTAGTCCGGGGACGCGCTCGCGAGCCGCACGAGCGTGACCTTGTCGGCGATCGGCTCTTCGGGCACGGCGTAGGCGGCGCCGAGGGAGCCGCGAAACAGACGGGTCGCCACCACGATCCGAGTGAGATCGCGGTCCTGCACCGAGGCTGAAACCAGATCGAGCAGGTAGCGGATATGGCCGCCGGTGTCGGCGGTGAGCCCGTAGATGACGCCGTCGCCGCGCAGGCAGCCCTGCAGGGCGATATGCAGGACGAACATCAGGCGTACGCTGCGGCTCTCGAGCGGCCCTGGATATTTAACTTATGTAAAGCGATTGCCGCGCCCCGGCTTAACATATGTAAAGAGGTTGCCGTGCTTCGCGTCGCGCAGGTCGCTCCGAACATATTTCCCGTTCCCCCAGGCCATCACGGCGGCACCGAGCGGGTTGTGCACGATCTCAGCACGGCGCTACGAAGCTTGGGCGTGGAACTAACATTGTTTGCTTCTTCGGACAGTGCGACAGACTTGCCGCGCGTCGGCGACTATCCGAGCCTCGCGGCTCTGGAACGGCAATACGGGCGCGTCGCACCCGGGGTACCGGCCGCCCTGGACGCCCTGCAGCTGGAGGCCCTTCGCCGGCGGCTGGACGCGTTCGACATCGTTCATTGCCATGGCGAATTCGCGCATGCGGCTCTCCTGGGCGCGCGTCGCCCGCACAGCCTGACCACCATCCACTGGCGGGTGGACGAACTCGACCGGGCGCTTTTCTTTCAGGGCTTCCCCGACCTTCCCGTGGCGGCGATTTCGGCCGCGCAGGCGGCTGGTGTTCCGGCTGCGAACCGGGCCGGCATCGTGCATCACGGCATCGACCGAACGCGCTACGAGTTGTGCGCCGTGCCCGACGACCATGTGGCCTTCGTAGGTCGCATGACCGACCAGAAGCGGCCCGACGTGGCGATCCGCGTCGCCCGCGCCGCCGGCCTGCCGATCCGGCTCGGCGGCACGATCGATGTCGGCAACCCGGATTATTTCGACCGCTGCGTACGCCCCCTGCTGAGCGCCGACGCGACCTATCTCGGACCCGTGGACGACCATCAGAAGGGCGAGCTTCTGGGCGGCGCCCGGGCGCTCCTCTTCCCGATCGACTGGCCCGAGCCCTTCGGACTCGTGATGATTGAGGCGATGGCCTGCGGGACCCCCGTGGTCGCCTGGGACCGCGGCTCGGTTCCCGAGATCGTCGAGGACGGGGTCACGGGCTTCATCGTCTCCAGCGAGGCCGAGGCGGTCGTAGCCCTCGCCCGGATCGGGCAGCTCGACCGCGCAACAGTCCGCCGCCGATTCGAGGAACGGTTCACCGCCGAGCGCATGGCGCGGGATTACCTGGCCCTCTACCAGCGCCTGCTCGCCGCCTGATGCGCACAGCCCTTTTGACCTGGGACTACCCACCATCCCCGAGCGGCCTGTCGACCGCGGCCCGGGAGATCGCCGAGAGCCTTGCGGAGGCCGGCGCAGAGGTGACGGTCTTCACCCTCGACCGGACCGGACATGAACGGACGGGCGGCGTCGCGGTATCGGGCCTCGCCTTGACGCCCGGAAGTCCCCTGGCGCGCCTGCGCCTCTGGGGCTCGGCCGGTCATCTCGCCGCGCCGCTCGCCTTCCGGCTCGCCGTCCTCGCCGCCCACGACGAGGCGCCGTTCGACGTCGTCGAGGCGACGAACTGGTACGCGCCGGCCGCGTTGCTGGCCGGCCGTCGAGACCTCCCGCTGGTGACCCGCAGCTCGACGCCGGCCGCCTTCACACGCGACCCGGCCGCCAGCTTGCGGAACCGCCTCGATGGCTGGATGGCCGACGGCCTAGAGCGCCGACAGGCCGCGGGAAGCGCCGGGCTCATCGCCAACACCGCGGCGCACGGGGCGGTGATCGCTCCGGCCTATGGGCTGACCGGACGGCAGCCCGAAGCGGTGATCGGTCTCAGCCTTCCCCCCGAAGTCGACGCTGCCGCTCGCGGCGCCGCCTATCCCCAGGCGGCGGAACCGGTCCGCCTGCTCTTCGTCGGGCGGGCGGAGGCGCGGAAAGGGTTCGGCGCCCTTCTCGACGCAGCCGTGATCCTCGGTGCCGAGCATGCGCAGGGCGCGCTGCCCGCCTTTCGGCTCGACCTCGTCGGGGTCCCGCCGGACGATCTCCCGGCCGATCTGCCCGAGGCTGCGCGGCGGCACATACAGGCTAGGGGTCGGATCGACGGCCTATCGCTGTCAGAGGCCTATGCCGAGGCCCATGCGGTGCTCGCGCCCTCGCGCTACGAGAGCTTCGGACTCGTCTACCAGGAGGCGCTCGCCTACGGCCGACCGGTCGTGGCCTGCGCCGAGGATGCGAGCGCCCGCGCCTTCGTCGGCGCGCCCGGCGCCGGTCCCTTGGCCTCGGCAGCGACCGGACCGGCCCTCGCCGATGCCCTGCGCCCGCTCCTCACCGATCCGGACCTGCGCCGCGCCTATCGCGCCCGCGCCCTGGCGGCGGCCGGGCGCTTCAGCCGGGCGAGCCTCGGGCGCGAGACCCTGGCGCTCTACGAACGGGCGATCGCGGCGGCGCGCGGCGGCTAATCGTGCAGCCGCCGCGGATCCGGCCTGCTCCGACCCGTCAGTCTGTGTAGGGACGCAGCAGCGCGGCCTCCTCCTCCAGACGTCCGCGACCGGGATCGAGCGCCTCGTAGCGTCGCGAACGTGCCCGCACATGGGCCGAACTGAGGCGGTGCTCGATCCAACCGTGCAGGGCGATGAGACTCCCCGGCCAGCCGCCGTCGAGAACAGGGCGCTCGTGGACGCGACCGGCGTACAGCAGACTGGTGCGATTCAACCGATACTGGACATCCGGGAAGACGTCCGAGAGGACACCGTCGACCCGGTTCGCCCGGGCGAGGCCAACGGAGACCACGCCTTCCGCCTCGGCGAGGGCCGCCAAGGGGGGCAGCAAGCGGCCGGTCGCCGGCTCGAGGGACTCGTCGGCGTCGAGCTGCAGCATCCAGCCGTGGCGGGCGAAGCCCTGGAGGGCATTGCGCTGCGCGGCGAAATCCCCGTTCAGGGGTCGGCCGGCCACGCGCACCGCCCCCGCGGCGAAGCCCGCGACCATGACCGACTCCGCCGCCCGCGCCGGCCCGTCGATCAGGATCACGACGTCGTCCGTCCAGTCAGCCTGCACCGGCAGCGAGGCCAGGACCGCGTCCCGGTCCGCCGGACGGCAGATGAGGCCAAGGGACACCGGGCGTCCGTCGGCGGCTTCAAGGGCGAACAGCTCAGCTTCGGCCGCCCGGGTACCGTGGGGGTGCCGGAGTTCCGCGCGGCCGGCCTCGTCGCGGGGACAGGCGCCGAGCCGCCGAAGGGTCGCGGCGCTACGCAGGGTGTAGAGGTCGAGGCCGTAGGGCGCTTCCCGGTCCGGCGCGAAGACCGGACCGGCGAGGCTTCGGGCCAGATGCGCGCGGCACGCCTCCGTATCCCCATTCTCCACGAGCAGGACCCCGCAAGCGTTGCAGGCCAGCGGGAAGGCGCGGCGCTCACCATCCGGATAGGACAGGGTCCGGTCACTCGGCCCGATCGTGGCGGCCGCACAGACGAAACACCGCCGCATGATCCCCTCTCCCGCGCCCGTGATCAGGCAGGGGAGGCCTGGATGCGTCCGGCCCGCGCCTTACCTTCGCGGTTCCCATAACCCCTGCCGCACGTGCTCCCAGACGTCGACCCCCTTTCCGCCGGACGCGCCGGCCTGCCCGCCGACGGGTCCCTCGCCATCGTGGGCAACGCGCCCGGGACGGGTGCATGGGGACCCGCGATCGATGCGGCGGACAGCGTGGTCCGCTTCAACAATGCGCCCGGTTTCGGAGCCGCCGCCGGCCACCGCATCACGCATCTCGCACTGGTCAACCGTGGCGGCCAGACGCGGGAATGGCTGGCGGACCGGAACTTCCTCGAGCGTCCGGTGGTCCGCGCCGCGCAGGCCTTCATCCTGCCCTTCCCGAGGCTGCCGGCGGAGCACAACGTCCCTGAGCCGATCTGCTGGACCCGCGAGCTTCTAGCGCTACTGCAACCGCTGGGCCGCCCGGTTCTCCTCCTTTCCGAGACGCTGCAGCAGCAGGCTCACACCCAGCTCACCCCCCGCACGGCGGGATGCCCGAACCCGAGCACCGGCTTCCTCGTGACGCTCGCGCTGCTACTTGGCCGCCCGGCGAGTGCCAGACCGGCGCAGGCCTTTGGCTTCGGGTTCGACGGCTGGCCCGGTCATCCCTGGGCGGCCGAGCGCGCATGGTTCGCCGACGCCGAGGCGGCCGGACGCATCCGTGTGCATCCGCCCCTCTCCGACCGAGCAATAACGTCATGACCACGCTGATCACCGTCCTGAAGGGCGGCGGGCGCTACGACGCCACCTGGGTCGCCCGTCTCGCAGGCGGCATCCGCCGCCATGCCCCGGCTTTCGAACGGATCGTCTGTCTTACGGACCTGCCCGTGGCCGTTCAGGGCGTTGAGACGATCCCGCTCTGGCACGCTTGGCCCGCATGGTGGGCGAAGATGGAGGCGTTCCGGCCCGGTCTCAGCACGGGTCCGACACTCCTGTGCGACCTCGATACGGTGCTGACCGGCCCGGCCGACGCTTTGGCAGAGCCCGGCCTCGCCGCGATGGAGGACTATTTCCACACGGGGCGTCTCTCCAGCGCGCTGCTGCGCTGGTGCGGCGACGGACTCACGTCGCTCTACAAGACGTTCGCGGCCGACCCAGACCACTGGATGAGGCCGGGGTCCTGCGGTCCCGTGCCAAATGCGGTGCACGGCGATCAGGTCGTCATCGACCACCTGCTGCGCCGGAGCGGCCGGCAACCGCATTTCATCCAGCGCCTCCATCCCGGCCTGCTCGATTTCTATGATCCCCGGCGCGACTCTCATGGCCCGGTCGTGATCTTCATCGGAGCGGCGAAGCCGGATACGGCGACTGGGGCCGTGCATGCTGCATGGACGCGGAGCTGATGGAGGACTTCCGACGCAGTCTCAGCCGCAGCCATCTTTAGCGTTGGTGTGATCAGGTCGACCGCAGGAAATACGACCTATCCGGACAGCAGCTTCGAAGCTGCTTTTTGCCTACGGGCTACGTTCTCGTATGACCCTAGGCGTGTCAGTGGGCCGCCGTCGCGTTGGAAGAAGAATGTCCGCATTTCGGGCGGCGGCATTCTGGAGCGGAAGAGCAGGTTTCGGCCAGCATCTGCCGCCGCCCAGTGCCCGGACGAACGTCTCAGATGGGTGGTTTTGTGACGGTCTGCTTCTGAGCGCGAAGCGTAAAAAGCAGACGCCGCCCTTGAGGCCACTTGCCAATCATTTTGAACTTCGAAAGCTTGCGAGTTGGTGGTTGGGCTACCCGCCACGTACTGCAGTCGAGCGAGAGTGCTTGAAGATTGGCAAGACGGAGAAGCCCGATGGCGCGAGCGACGGCCCGAGACCGATCCGCAAAACAGCGAGGAGGCCCCTCTCTCGAACGACGAATGTTGTAGTCGGTAACATCACTGTAAAGCGATGCCCTCAACCATTCTGTTCAGACAACTTGCAGGAATGCAGGTGCAGTCTTTATGCATCGATCAGGGCATTCCTGTCGGTCTGTCTAGGGGATCTGTGATGCTGGGTAGATTCACCCTCTCGCTCCTCGCCATCAACCTGCTCGGCGCCCCAGTCATCGCCCAGACCGGACCGGCTAGGCAGGCCCTCGTTGCGGGCGAACGTGTGGTGGATCTCCCGTTCGGGGACGGCGTGGACCAGCGCGTCCTCTACGACGCGCCGCCTCACCCTCGGGCAACGCTCGTCATGCTGCCAGGCGGCTCCGGCGACATCGGCGTTCGGCGCGACGGCGACCTGCGCCGCGAGGACAATTTCGTCGTCCGCACGCGAGCGAACTGGGTAGCGAGGGGTTACGCCGTACTCATCCCCGACACGGTCGATCAGGCGAACCTGCGGGGCGTGCGAAGCTCCCCGGCCTACGGTCGGCTAGTGAACGATCTGGCGGCCTACGCCCGAGATCAGGCCCCTGCGCCCGTCTTCTTGGTTGGCACTAGCCAGGGGACCATAGCGGCAATGAACGGGGCTGCGCACGCCCGGTCGGGCCTCATCGCGGGCTTGGTGTTGACCGAGTCCGTGTCCGTGCCCGGACGACGGAGCGCCGAGACGATCTTCGACGCTGATCCGGGGGGCGTGCGCGTTCCGGTGTTGGTCGTGGTCAACCGCGACGATGCCTGCGACGTGGCTCCGCCCGAGATGGCCCCACGCATCGCCGCGACCATGACGCGTTCGCCGAGCGTTCGCGTTCTCGCTGTCAGCGGCGGCATGCAGCGTTCGGACAGAGCCTGCGGTTCACTCTCGCCTCACGGCTACTACGGCATTGAACAGGAGGTGGTGGGCGAGATCGCAGGGTGGCTCCAAACGCACGGTGGCTGACCCCGACTGAGCGCCGAAGAGGGCGCTGAGCGGCTGCGCGGGTACTTGCTCCTACCGCGTGGGCTGGCCACGCGCGTGGTGGACACGAAGACAACGGACAGGTGAGCAGCGGGTGACGAGGGCTGCGGGTCGTTTTAATGACGCGTTTCGGGGATGCGCACCGACTGAATAGGCGCCTATCGTGGGTCGGTTGCGGAATGGCCGCTTAGGGTAGATTTCCGCCGGCCCGCTTCGGGGCGCCGAAGCATGGAAGCGGACGTCATTTTCGCTCCCGCTCATGACCTGACGCAGCCATTCTTGAACGCCTCCCGAAGTGACGGCTCCGCTTTTACAGATGCCGAGAGGTAGCGTAGCGAGATCGGCAACCCTGGCGGATCGTCTACCTGCATAGAATTAGAGTACGGATTTAGTCAGAACCGCGACGATATCATCTTCAGCTATGTCTTCGGTTTTTGAGGCGACTTGCCAGGAAATCGATCAGCGCAGCGACACGACGCGAAGGGCGGCGGCCGGCAGGGTGTACCGCATAGAGGTTCACGTCGCCGTGTCTGAAGCCGTCGAGCACGGTTTCTAGCCGGCCGGCTGCCAGATCCCCTTCGATGTCCAGGTCGGATTTCAGGACGACGCCTGCACCTGCAATGGCCCAGTGGCGCAGCGTACTGCCATCGTTCGCCGTGCGGTCGCCCTGGACGCGGACACCGAATACGCGGCCATCCTGCTGGAATTGCCAAGTGCTCTGCGGCGCACCCGGTCGAGCGAGGACCATGCAGTTGTGATCCGCAAGGTCGCGCGGGTGTCCGGGATTGCCATGCCGGCGCCAATAGGAAGGGGCGGCACAAACTCTGCGAGAGCCGTGCATCAGGAGCCGAGCGGTCAGACCCGAGTCGGGGAGCTGCCCCATTCTCAGCGCGAGGTCATAGCTGTCGTCCACGAGGTCGATGACCCCGTCGCTCAGCATCAACGTGACCTGCACGCCCGAGTTTGCCTCCATGAAGTCGTGGAGGAGGGGTGCGAGGGTGTTGCGACCCAGATCGTTGGTCGCGGTCACGCGGATGTCGCCCCGTAGCGGTCCCTGGTCGGCAACGGCGGCCATCGCCTCATCTAGGTCGGCAAGGATGCGGCGGCAGTCCAATAGGAAGCGTTCCCCTTCCGGTGTGAGCGACAGCCGCCGCGTCGTCCGCGTGACGAGGCGGGCGCCTACCCGTTCCTCAAGCCGCTGCAGGGAAAGCGTCACGGTCGATGGCGAGAGCGCCTGCGCGCGCGCAACCGCCGACAGGCTGCCGGACTCGGCGACGGCCACATAGAGGCGGAGCGCATTGAACTGATCCATTATTCGATCCAGACGAAAGATGCCTTATTGCATGCACTAATTATTCAAGCCCTAGCAATGGCTATGTTCCGATCAGAGGGAAGGTTGGAGTAGGACCCATGGCGAACACGACTTCTCAGGCGACCCGCGGCGGCGACGGGCTCGGGGCCCTCATCAACGCGAAGGTCTTCATCGTCGGCGGGGGATCGGGTGTCGGACGGGCGATAGCGACGATGGCAGCCGCGCGCGGCGCCAAGGTCGCGCTCGCCGGACGCAGCCAGGAAAAGCTGAACGCGACCGCCGCGACGTTGGGCGGTGCGGTGCTAGGCTGCTACGTCCTCGACGTCACGGACCGGGCACAGGTCGAGGCGGCGCTCGCGGAGCATGGCCTCTACGACCACATCGTGACGACGGCGGCGGACCTCACCTTCGGTCCCTTCGCCGGCCTGACCGACGCGCAGATCGAAGGGATGCTGGCCTCGAAGTTCTGGGGGCCGATCAACCTGGGCCGGGCCGCGGAGACCCATCTCGCCCTGCAAGGCAGCCTTCTCTTCTTCTCCGGCCTCGCGGCCTACCGCCAGGGTCCGGGCTCGTCGATCGTCGGCGCAGTGAACATGGCGCTGGAAAGCCTTGCAGCCGCGCTCGCAATCGAGATGAAGCCCAAGCGCGTGAACGTCATCTCACCCGGCGTCGTGAACTCGGCAACCTGGTCGGGCATGAGCGAGGACGACCGCGCCGGCTTCTTCGAACAGATCGCCGCCGGCCTTCCGGTCGGCCGCGTCGGCGAAGTGGAAGACGAGGCCCATGCCGCCCTCGCCGTCCTGGAGAACGGCTTCATCAACGGGACGGTGGTGAACGTCGACGGCGGCGGCCGGGTCGCCTGACCGTCCGTTCCCGCGAAAACCTTGGATCATCACAGGAGTGAAACATCATGGCCGATAAGCATGTCTTGGTCGCGGGCGGCGCCGGCGTCGTAGGACGTACCGCCATCGACGCGTTCGAGGGGGCGGGCTGGAACGTCACCACGCTCAACCGCGACGGCACCGCGCTGGCGAAGGGGCGCCACATCCAGGCGGACCTGCTCGATCCGGCGAGCCTCGAATCCGCAGCGGACGCGCTCAGAGGCGTCACGCACCTGTTCTACGCGGCGCTCAAGCCCAACGCCGATCCCGGCGTGGAGGCCGACGAGAACGCCGCGATGCTGGAGAACCTCGTCGCCGCACTGCGCGGCTCGGGGGCATCCCTGGAGCGGATCACCTTCATCCAGGGCGGCAAGGTCTACGGCGCGCAGCTCGGCGTCTACAGGACGCCGGCGCGCGAGGACGACAGCCGCCATTTCCCGCCCAACCTCTATTTCCGGCACGAGGACTTCGCCCGGTCACTGGAGAAGGACGGCATCCGCTGGACGGCTTTGCGCCCGGACATCGTGATCGGCCACTCGCTCGGATCGGCGATGAACCTCGGCAACCTCATCGGCGTCTACGGCACGCTTTGCCGTGCGACGGGAACGGCGTTCCAGTTCCCCGGGACCGAAACCGCCTATCGCGATACGCTGGTGAACGTCACCGGCGCGGACGTGCTGCGCCGCGCGGCACTCTGGTCGGTCGAGACGGAGGCGGACGGCGCCTTCAACATCACCAACGGCGACATCTTCCGCTGGTCGCACGTCTGGCCGAGGCTCGCGGCATGGTTCGACCTGGAGGTGGGCGAGCCACAGCCGATCTCGCTGGAACAGCGGCTGCACGCGATGCGGCCGGTGTGGCGCGATCTCGCCGAGAAGAACAATCTGGCGGAAGCAGACATCGACCGCCTCGCCCCGGGCGCGTTCGGCGACTTCATCTTCAATGTCGAGGCGGACGCGATCTTCGACGTGACCAAGGCCCGACGCGCGGGTCTCGCGATGGACGAGCGGTCGGACGACGTGCTGCTGGCGCATCTGAACGACATGCGCCGGCGCAAACTGATCCCCTGACGCCCGGCACCGCGTGACGGTCAGCGGGAAGATCTGGCGGAGGCGGCGCTCGCGCTGATGACGAACCCGTAAATCACTGGGACCGTACTGCGCGGCGACGGCGGCGACCATCTTTCCTGAGCCATCCAGCCGGCCCCGCGCTGGTCGCATCCCCTTCCCATCGAGCTGAGGACGGCCCCGTGACATACGTCCGCTTTCGGGAGCCGCACGGCCGCGCGTGAACGACTGCTGTGGGTCGAGACCCGTCTGAGCGCCCCACAACGGGGTTGAAGGGTTTTGCGCCGGTCCACTTACGAGCGGGATTTGGCAGAAGCGGACACTGCCGTCCCGCCCGCTCACGACCCTTCTCCGGACCCTCATGTGGTCCGCTTCCCGGATACGCGGCGTGCCTGGCCGCTTCAGCACCCGTAGGGCCGCGCAATCGCCTCGCAGAAGTCGAGGAAGGCTTCGACCTTCGCTGGCGACAGCCGTCGCGACGGCCGCACCGCGTGGAGCGGGAAGGTCTCACCCGGCCAGTCTGGGAATAGCTCCACTAACGCGCCCGTCTTGAGCAGTCCTTCGACTCCGAGCGCGAGGACCTGCGCGACCCCCGCGCCCGAAACACAGGCAGCGATCATCGTATTGATGTCGGCGAAGGTCAGCGACCCCTTGGTCGCGACCGGCAGCGTCTCCCCGTCGCGCAGGAACTCCCAGGCAAATGGACGTCGCCGCTGGGGGTCGAGGAATTGGATGCAGTCGTGTCCGGCGAGCGCGGCCGGGGCCGATGGCCGCCCGTGCCGTTCGAGGTAGGCCGGCGCCGCCACGGTGAGGACGCGCGTGCGCAGGAGCAATCGTGAGGATAGGCTGGACGGCGGTTGCGGTCCGAAGCGGATAGCCACGTCTATACCCTCGGCGACGAGATCGCCCGCGTCGGGCTGCTGGACGACGATGGTCGTCAGGTCGGGGAAGCGCGCGACGAACTCGGGCAGCCGCGGTGCCAGCACATGGCGCGAGAAGATCGGATTGACGCTCGCCCGCAGCAAGCCGCGGACGCTACCGGCCGTTCCCGATGCAAGGTTCGCCGCGGCCTCGATCCCCTCCAAGTGCGGGGCGGCGAGCTCGTAGAGCCGCGCGCCCTCGCTTGTGAGGCTCAGCGAGCGCGTCGTCCGGTCGAGCAACCGCACTCCGATCCGCCGCTCCAGCCGCGCGACGGCCCGGCTCACGCCGGACGCCGAGAGGCCCAGCACCTCCGCAGCGCGGATGAAGCTGCCACCCTCGACCACAGCCGCCAGCACGCTCATGCCGGCAAGGAGCCGTCCGTCCGGGGCCATGACGTGAATTCCGTGATTTTCAGCACGAATGAAGTGCGCGACACGCCACTAACGCACAGATGGCGTTCGGGCCACCTTGGCATCGCGGCGGCCGAGCACCGGTCGCCGAACAGGTGAGGTCAAGCATGTTCGTCGTCACGGGGAGCACCGGGAAGGTCGGTGGGGCCGTCACCGGGACGCTGTTGGATGCCGGGTTGCCGGTGCGGGCGGTCGTGCGCGACGCGGACAAGGGCGCGGCCTGGAAGGCACGCGGATGCGCGGTCGCAGTCGTGCCCGACGCCACGGACGCCCAGGCGCTCGCAATCGCCTTCGCGGGCGCGGCGGGTGTCTTCCTGATGAACCCGCCGAACTACGATCCGGCGCCTGATCTCACGGACAGCCGCCGCGCCGCCGCGGCGGCCGCGCGGGCGGTCGCCGAGGCAGGGCCAGGCCGGGTCGTGCTACTCTCGACGGTCGGCGCCCAGGCCACAGCGTTCAACCTGCTGAACTGGGCGGGGTTCTTCGAGACGGCGCTCGCCGACACGGGCCTCCCCGTCGCGCTGCTGCGGGCGGCGTGGTTCATGGAGAACGCCGCCTGGGACCTACCTGCGGCGCGCGAGGGCCGCATCGCGAGCTACCTTCAGCCCCTCGACCGCGCCATCGAGATGGTGAGCACGCACGACGTCGGACGGACGGCCGCCGATCTCCTACGCGAGGACTGGACCGGGACCCGCATCGTCGAGCTGTCGGGGCCCCGCAAGTACAGCCCGAACGACGAGGCTGCGGGCTTCGCCGCCGCGCTCGGGCGACCTGTCGAGGCGCTCGCGGTCGAGCGCGAGGGCTGGGAGGCACGTTTCCGCGCCGAGGGCATGCGGCATCCGGAAGCGCGCATCGCCATGCTCGACGGCTTCAACGAGGGCTGGATCGACTTCGCGCATGAGGGTGCCGAGCATCGCACCGGCACGGTCGCCTTCGAGGCGGTGCTGCGCCACATCGTCGAGCGCGGTTGAACCTTTCGGTCTGACGCTTATGGCTTCGAGAACGACCTTCCAGACCCGGCGCGCGCTGATCGCGTCAGGCGCCGCCCCGTCCGCACCAGGGCCGATGGAACGGCCCGACGTCATCCGGAGAACACCGATGTCGTGCGTCCTCATCACCGGTTCGTCCGAGGGGCTCGGGCTCATGGCCGGCCGGCTCCTGGCCGAACAGGGGCACGAGGTCGTGCTCCACGCCCGCAACGCGGCACGCGCAGAGGACGCGCGCCGCGGATTGCCCGAGGCGAAAGCGGTCGTCGAAGGCAACGTTGCGACGCTCGCCGGCATGCGCGCGGTCGCGGACGGGGCTAACCGACTCGGCCACTTCGACGCCGTCATCCACAACGTCGGCATCGGCTATCGCGAGCCGAAGCGGATCGAGACGGCAGACGGTCTTCCGCACGTCTTCGCGATCAACGTGCTGGCGCCCTACGTGCTAACCGCGCTGATCGAGCGGCCGCGGCGCCTCGTCTACCTCTCCTCCGGCATGCACCACGGCGTGCGCCCGGCTCTGGACGACCTGACCTGGACCAAGCGGCCCTGGGCCGGCGCACAGGCCTACGCCGAGAGCAAGCTCTACGACACGGTGCTGGCCTTCGCGGTCGCGCGGCGCTGGCCGGGCGTGCTGTCGAACGCGCTCGAACCGGGCTGGGTGCCGACGCGCGTGGGCGGTCCGGGCGCGCCCGACGACATGGACCAAGCTCACCGCACGCAGGCGTGGCTCGCGGCGAGTGACGACGCGGCGGCGCGGGTCACCGGCGGCTACTTCTACCACCTTCGCCAGCGCGAGCCGGACCCGGCCTCGCGCGACCGGACTGTGCAAGAGGCACTGCTCGCCGCCTGCGAGGAGCTCTCAGGCATCACCCTGCCGGCGTGAGTGGCGGCTTGAACCGGCCGACCCAGTCTCGGCTTCGAGGCTCGTAACGCGTAGAGCCGAAGGTCCGGCCCCAGGCGTCAAGGCAACTTCCGTTCACCACCCCGAGCCGAAGTTGCCGGACGGCCTACGAATGACTGCTTATGGGACGTGCCCACGGCGACCCAGGCGACTGGGTTGGGTCGAGAGCGGCATGGCCGCTCGAGGTTGATTTCCGCCGCCTGCAGCCCTCGATCGCGATTACCAAAGTTCGCTGAAAGCAGATACAAACATTAGTGAGGATGGTCTTACTCGATTATCTCGTTCGCCTGCGTTAGTAGGGCGGCAGGGATGGTCAGTCCGAGTGCATCGGCTGTCCTCATGTTCACTACGAGTTCAAGTCGCGCGGGTTCTTCTATAGGTATATCGGCTGGGCGTTGGCCCTTAAGGATCTTGTCGACGAAGGCTGCGGCCCGTCGAAACTGCGCCGGGAAGTTCGGGCCGTAGGACATCAGACATCCGTCCTGGACCATAATTCCGTTCGCCACCATCGTGGCGACGCGGTTGAAGAGACCGAGCTTGGCGACTTGCTGGCGCTCGTTGAAGAACAGGGGATCTTGCATGAGCATCACAGCCGGTATCCCACGCCGCCGAACGCTGGAGAATGCGCCATCAAGTTCATCCGGTGCGTTGATTTGATCGACCTCAACATCGATGTTTAGCTTGGCTGCGGCAGACCGAGTCTGCGCTTCGACCGAGCGGCTGGTCGGCACGTCCTTAGCGTTCACAAACAAGCTGATGCGTGACAGACCCGGTACCGCGACTTTCAATTGGTCAAGACGCTTTGAACTGAGATCAATGGCGACAGTCGATAGCCCTGTGAGATTTCCGCCGGGGCGTGAAAGACTTTGCGCGAATTTGCGGCCGACCGGATCGGGCACGACCAGAAAGACAATCGGCGTGGTAGAGGTAACACTCTGGGCAGCCGCTGCCGCAGGTCCGGTCACCGCTATGATGACATCGACCGTTCGATCCAACAACAATCTCGCGTTGGCAGTGAACCGCTCGTATCTTTCTGCTGCATAAGTTTCGATTAGCTGGAAATCGCGGTTCTCGACGTAACCCAAATCCGAAAAGCCCTTCCTCAGTGGCGCGGCGTAGATCGCTTCGTCTTCAGGGGTCGCCGCGTGCCAGAGAACGCCAATTTTTCGAACGGTCCGCGTCTGAGACGACGCGTTTGTCGCAACTAGCGGCGCCATGCTGAGCAATGTCAGGATGGCCCAGCGCCTGCTCCCGTCGCGACCGTTCTCCCGCTCTTGGGACATGCACGTTCGATGCATCCGATCACCTCATCGGCACGGGGCAAAGGCAAGAAGTTATGCCAAGGTACGATGCAGTTTTGATGTTCGTGGGCATCCTCAATCTCGTCAAGTCGCCCACTGATGTGGGAATGCAGATTAAGCTCGTTGTTGCCTCACTTCCGACGAAGCGATTACCCCATGCCAACGACTCAAATGAGTTGAGGCCATAATGTTCAGTTTTGGCCGCGGCGTGGAAGCGTGCTTTCCGCTCTGAGATGAAGATGCCGGATTAACCTGACCGGCTGGCTTTGGACCGGGCTGATTGAGAGGATCGGCCAGGACCGGAGGACTTGGACATGGGGCGAGGACAGAAGACGAGTGCGGAGCAGGTCGTGCTTAAGTTGCGCCAGATTGAGGTGCAGACGGCCCAGGGCAAGAGCTTGGCCCTGGCGTGCAAGGAGGCGGAGATCTCCGAGCAGAGCTACTACCGCTCGCGCAAGGAGTACGACGGGCTCCAAGTCGATCAGGCGCGGAAGATGAAGGAGCTCGAGCGCGAGAACGCTCGGTTGCGGCGGCTCGTGTTGGACCTGTCTTTGGAAAAGTAGGTGCTGGCGGACGTCGCCTCGGGAAAACTTATAGCCCCCGAACGACGCCGGCAGGCGGTGGCTGGCATCCGAGAGAAGTAGGGCCTCTCGGAACGTCACGCCTGCCGGATCCTCGGCCAGCATCGGGGCACGCAACGCTCTGTGCCGACCGTGCTGGCCGACGAGGATGGGCTGACCCGCGCCATCGTCGCTCTGGCGTCCGAGTACACCGCCGACGACCACCGACGCCTGGCCCGGAAAGCCGACCGGGTCATTCGGAAGGGCGGATTCTTCCTATCGGACCTGGCGGATGCGGTCAGGCCGTTCGTCATGCCCGAGCCCGAAGTGGTCGAGAGCCGAGGGTCGGATCACAGGGGTGTCCAAGTCCGGAAACGCGTGTCAGGCCGAGGCGACGACCTTCCCGACGAAGGCAAGGATGTCGGCCGGCAATGTCCGGGGTACTGCCCGACCCATCGTTTGAGACGTTGGCACCCATGCGTGGTTGCGAGGCGGCCACTGATGCCCTTCGAACGAGCCGAGCCATCAATGACCCAGTTCGAGCAGCGGCAACTGGCACAGGTCGTCGCCGGCCTCGCCGAGGGCGTGATCCTGATCGAGCCGGATCACACCATCGCCTACGCCAACGACGCCGCCCTCGCGATGCATGGAGTCGCCGAGATCGGCGACCTCGGAGTCACTGTCGCCGAGTACCGGGCCAACTTCGTCCTGCGCTACCGCAACCACCGCGAGGTCGGCCCCCTGCAGCATCCGGTCGAGCGCATCCTGGCCGGCGAGGCGTTTCGCGACGCAGTGGTCGAGGTCCACAATTTCCGGGATCCCGCGAGGATATGGACACATCGGATGCGGGGACTGGTCACGACGAACGATGCCGGTGCACCGACCGGCCTCGCGCTTCTGATGCAGGACGCCAGCGACCTTTACGAGGCGGAGGAGCGGTTCGAGTGCATGTTCCGGGCGAACCCGGCCCCGGCCGTGGTCTGCCGGCTCTCCGACCTGCGCTACGTCAAGGTCAACCAGGGTTTCGTCGAGCTCACCGGATACGTACGCGATCAGGTCATCGGCCGGACATTCACCGAAGTCGACCTTCTCGGACAGGGCGAGCATCGCGCCTCCGCGGTCGAGCACCTCCATGCCGGCACGACCATCAGGCAGCGGGAGGCGTGCCTTTCGGTCCCGTCCGATGCCGAGAAATACGTCATCGTCGCCGGCCATCCCATCGAGATGCCGGGCGGCGAACGCTGCATGCTGTTCACGTTCGCCGACCTGGAGGACCGGCGGAAGGCGGAGGCCGAGCTCCGTCTCAGCGAGGAGCGCTTCGTTAAGGCGTTCGAGCTCAGCCCGATCCCGACGGTCCTCCTCAGCTCGGCCACCGACCTGCCGACCAGCGTCAACGACGCCTACGCCTCCACCTTCGGCGATGCCGAAAGCGCTTCCGCGATGCCCTGGGTGGAGGAGGCGGAGCGGACGCGCTTCAAACGGGAACTCCAGCGCTACGGCAGGGTGCGCGCCTTCGAGGGGCGCCTGCGCACGCGCGACGGCGACGTCCTCGACTGCCTCGTCTCCGCCGAGAAGGTCACCGTCGGCGGCGGCGAGGGCCTCCTCTGTGCCGTGCAGGACATCTCGTCCCGAAAGCGGACCGAGACCGAACTCATCTCGGCCATCGAATCCGTCATGGCTGACGCGTCGTGGTTCAGCCACGGCGTGATCGAGAAGCTCGCCTTGCTGCGCAACCCGCCCAGGCCGGGCAAGCCGCAGGCGGTGGCTGAGAAGCTCACGACCCGCGAGGGTGACATGCTGGAGGGCATTTGCCGCGGCGACACGGACGAGGAGATCTCCAAGGCGCTCGGCGTCTCGCTGAGCACCGTGCGCAACCACGTCGCCAGCCTTTACCGCAAGATCGGCGTCAACCGACGAAGCGCCGTGGTCGTCTGGGCCAGGGAACGCGGCATAGGCGAGAAAACACCATTTGAGCATTACGGCAAAAATACAACGCGAAAACCAGGTCGAAAACACTAAGCGGCCTAAGCTGAAATACTTTTATGTAAATCGGCGGAACATTGCTTCGATAGAAGTATTCGGTGAGTGTAGCTCTGCTCGTTCCGGGCATCTCGACGACGGCTAAGCCGGACAGAGAGGTGCCGCGAATGGGCAAGAGCCGCAAGGTTCTGTCGAGCGATCACGCCCGTGCCCTGATCAAGCAGGCCATCGGCATGATCTTCGGGGACACCAAGGTCGAGGCGGAGGCCACGATCGAGATCGCTACGATTGAAGCGCGGCACACCACGGACAAGCCAACCCGACCCCGGCGCCCCGCGCGCACCTAGCCCCGGCCCCGTAGGCCATCGAGACCCATGCTCCAGCCCGCGCAGGCCCTGCGTCGGGACCCTTCCGCACGCCGAAAACCGGAGCCCGTCATGTCCCTCCTCGCCTGGATCGTCCTCGGCCTGATCGCCGGCTTCATCGGCAGCAAGATCGTCAACAACACCGGCCAGGGCCTGCTCGTCGACATCCTGCTCGGCGTCGTCGGCGCGGTCGTCGGCGGGTTCCTGTTCAACCAGTTCGGCGAGCCCGGCGTGTCGGGGGTCAACCTCTACAGCCTGCTCGTCGCCATCGTCGGCGCCGTGATCGTGCTGTGGCTCTACCACATCGTCATGGGCCGCCGCCGGGTCGTCTGACCCACCGCGCCCGTCCAGCTTACCGACCTCACAACTCAGGAATACCACCATGGCCACCGTTACCGAGCCCACCCCCGTATCCCCCAGTCGTCCGATCACGGATCGCACCGTCGTCGACCGCGACCTGCCGCAGACCACCATGGTCACTCCGGCCGAGGACATGCGCACGATGATGTTGCATTCCGTCTCTTGGGGTGCGGTCCTCGCCGGAGCCACGGTCGCGCTGATCTCGCAGGTCATCCTGAATATGCTGGGGCTCGGCATCGGCCTCTCGACGGTCGATCCGATGGGCGACGGCAGCCCGGCGGCGAGTTCGCTCGGCATCGGTGCCGGCCTGTGGTTCGTCGTCTCCGGCGTGCTGGCGGCCGTAGCCGGCGGCTACTTCGCCGGACGCCTGTCCGGCAAGCCGTCGACCTCGACGGCGGGCTATCACGGCCTCCTCGCCTGGGCGGTCTCGACGCTCGTGGTGCTGTACATGCTGTCGTCGGCTGCCAGCGGCATCGTCAGCGGCGCCCTCGGCACCGCCTCCTCGGCCATCGGCGGGGTCGGCAACGCGATGGGCGGCTCCGCCTCGACCCTGGCGCAGGCGGCCGCCCCGTCGCTGACCAAGGTCACCGACCCGTTCTCGAACATCGAGGCCAATGTCCGCAACGGCGCCGGGTCCGATCCGGCCGCGCTGAAGGACACCGCGGTGACTGCCATGCGCGCCGCCGTCTCAGGTGACGGAGCACAGCAGGCCGCTGCCCAGGAGAAGGCCGCCGTGGCCCTTTCCAAGGCGCAGAACATCTCGGTCGAGCAGGCCCGGACCCAGGTCGCGCAGTACATTCAGCAGTTCAAGGAGACCGTCACCTCGGCCAAGGAGCAGTCCAAGCAGATTGCTGACGCCACCGCGCGCCGTGTCTCCCAGGGCGCGCTGTTCGGAGCCCTCGCGCTGATCTTCGGGGCGCTCGCATCCTTCTTCGCCGGCCGTGGTTCGGCCGTCGATCCGACCGTCACCCGCACCGCCCCGAATACCCTGACGCCGCGCCGGGCATGAGCGTCGGCGACCGCGCCGCGACCGAGCCCCACGGGCTCGGGACGCCCTTCGGTACCGCGGCGGAGGTCGCCATCGGCGAGGAGGCGATCCTCTCGCTGATCGAGGAGACCGCGCGCATCGAGAAGCGTGCGGTGGAGACCGAACGGGTCCGTGTCAGCACGCGAACCGACGCCGTCGACCAGGTTCTGCGCGAGACCCTGCGCAGCGACATGGTCGGGGTGACCCGGGTGCCCATCAACCGGACCCTCGCCGAGGGCGAGGCACCCCCGGTGGTCAGGACGGAGGCTGGGGTGACCATCATCCCGGTGCTGGAAGAGATCCTCGTCGTCGAGAAGCGCCTCGTCCTGAAGGAGGAGGTGCACATCCGCCGGACCACGGCGGGCGAGGACGTCGAGATGCCGGTGACGCTGCGCAGGCAGCACGCCGTGATCGAACGCGTGTCCCCCGAGGGGCACGTCACGGAACAGGCCGCCACGCACCCATCACAGGAGCCGACAACATGACCCAGACCATCACCGCCATGTACGACACTCATCCCGAGGCGGTCGCCGCCCAGGGCAAGCTCGTCGGCCTCGGCATTCCCGCCGGTGCCATCAAGCTCATCTCCGGCACCCAGGCCGGCGCGGCCGGAACCGCGACCAAGGCCGACGAAGGCATGTGGGGATCGATCAAGGACTTCTTCATGCCGGAGGAGGACCGTCACGCCTACGGCGAGGGCCTGCACCGCGGCGGCACGATGCTGAGCGCCGAGGTTGACGACGCGCACGTCCACGTCGCCTCCGATATCCTGGAGGAGCACGGTTCGGTCGATCTCGACGAGCGCGAGGCTGCCTGGCGCAAGGAAGGCTGGGACGGTCGTGCGACCGGTTCCACCACCGGGACCGCGCCGGTTGCCGCCGCAGCGCTAGGTGAGGGTGCGATGTCGTCCGACCACGCCGCCACGACCCGCGACACCGGCCTGCACGCCGCCGCACCGTCCGAGGCCGTCGCCGCCCACGGTACCGCCACAGGCACCGATTACATCCCCGTGGTCGAGGAGCGCCTCAACGTCGGCAAGCGCATGGTCGATGCCGGCCGGGTCCGGGTTCGGTCCTACGCCGTCGAGAAGGATGTCAGCGAGAACGTCACCCTCCACGACGAGACGGTGAACGTCGACCGTCGCGTCGTCGACCGCGCCGTCACCCCGGGCGACATGGCGCTGTTCGAGGACAAGGTCATCGAGGCGACGGAGATGCGCGAGCAGGCGGTGGTGTCGAAGAACGCCCGCGTCGTTGGTGAGGTCGGCATCCGCAAGGATGCGGCCCAGCGGGTGGAGACCGTGACCGACAAGGTCCGCCACACCGAGGTCGAGGTCGAGGACGGTCGCGGGACGGTCAGCCGTACCGGCACCTCCACGGAAACCACCCCGCGCAAGCCGCTCTGAAGCGCTCAAGTCCGGGACCGGTTCGAGCCGGTCCCGGCTCCGTACGATTCCATGTCCACCTATCGCGAAAGCCCCGTCGCCGTGACCAAGCTCCGCCACCTCGTCGTATTCGCGGCCCTCGCATCGTCATGCGTCCCGCTCGGCGCGCAGGCTCTTGAGAAGACCGGTTCAAGGGCATCGCTGAAGCCGTTCTGTTCGGCCGACTACGCCCGTTTCTGCAACGGCCTCGACCTGAACGGACCCGAGGTCGTCGCCTGCTTCCGCAAGAACGCCCGGGAGGTCTCGCCTGGCTGCCGGGCGGCCATTGCCGACTACGTCGTGACAGCCTCCGAACAGTCCGCCCCCTCGCGGTAGCGGTCGCTCGCCTGCCCGGTCCGCGTTCCATCCCAACCCGAAGGAAACCCCATGAAGATCCTCAACACCATGTCCGTAGCGGCGGCGATAACGCTCCTTGGCGCCGGCATCGCCTCGGCCAAGCCATGTGCGGTCGGAACGACCACGAACAGCACCGGCCAGGTGGGCTCGGCCGACGCTTCCTCGAAGGTCGACGGTGACACGACCGCGAAGGTCTCGCCCGGTGCCAAGGCAGAATCCCCCGGGACGGTCGGCGCGATGAACAACGTCGGCTCGAACGCGACGCCCGCCACCAACGAGGCCAAGCCGCCCGAGGGCAAGGTCGTGAAGCCCGGCGACGACGATTGCTGATCGGCCCAAAGGCTTCATCGAAACGGAACGGAGACACCCGATGAGTGACGGCTTTCCCTCGATGACCGCGCTGCTCGGTCTGTTGGCCGTGGCGGGCTTCCAGAACCGGGACAAGATCCAAGAGATGCTCGGCGGATCTGGCCACGGTGGTCCCGCAACCGCAGGTACGCCCGCCGGACAGGGCGGGATCGCGGGACAGGATGGTCTCGGCGGCCTGCTCGGTAATCTCGGAGGCGCCCTTGGGGGTGCTGGTGCCGGTGTCCTGCTCAGCGGCGGCCTTGGCCAACTCGTTGACCGCTTTCGCGAGAACGGCCACGGCGAGGCGGCCGACTCCTGGGTTAACCACGGGCCGAACGCCGAGATGAAGCCCGATCTTTTGAGATCGGCCATCGGTCCTGACGTCCTCGATACGCTGTCGAGGCAGACCGGCCTCTCGCACGACGACCTTCTGTCCAGGCTCTCGCGCGAACTGCCGTCCGCGGTGGACCGCTACACCCCCGACGGCAGGCTTCCGTCCGCGGTCGCTGGCATGCCCGCCTGAGAAGCCACCCGGTCGATCCCGCTGGTATCGAAGCCGCAGAACCGACCGGCCACACGTTTGCACCGGGGCACGTAAATCCCCGTCACGGGAGGGACAGATGTCCGGAAGCGCGCACGCCAAGGCCGCCGAACACCACGAGGCGGCGGCCAAGTCACACCAGAAGGCCGCTCGCCACCTCGACGACGGCAACGAGAAGAAGGCCGTCAAGCACCCTTCGAAGGCCGACGACCGGGCGAAGAAGGCCAACCAAAGCTCGATCAAGGCGCGACCCAGGAAGGCCGCGTCGAAGAATTAGTCAGCGCCTCGCATCGGCTCGAAGCGTGTTTTGCTTCGGGCCGGTTCAACTTTGAACCAAACGGAGATTGACCAGTGGACGAGAACCGCATCACCGGCGCCGAGAAGGAACTCGGCGGCAAGGTTCAGGGCGCCGTCGGCGACGTCACGGGCGACCGGGAGACCCAGGCCAAGGGTACGGCTAACGAGGTCAAGGGTGCCGCCGAGAACCTCGTCGGACAGGCCAAGGACGCCGTGCGCGACGTTGCCGGACAGGCGAGCGACCTCGCCGACAAGGCGATCAACCGGAGCCGCGACGCCTTCCCCGAGGCCGAGCGTGCCTACCGGCAGGGTGGCGATGCCATCGCACAGTATGCGAAGGAGTCCCCGCTGGTGCTGGCGGCCATGGCCGGAGCCATCGGGTACCTGCTCGCGATGGTCGTTCACGGCCGTCGCTGAACGGTCGTCGCCCACGGCTACGCTTCCGACGAGAGCGGTCCTCGGACGGGGACAAGACATGGCGGACCCTCCGATGCCACCCATGCGCACGCTGATCCATGACGGGTCGAACGACGACCGCTGGTACCTATGCCGCGGCGGCGACCCTGCCGACGTGTACGTCTTCCATGAACCGAACGGGCCATCCGGCGGGAGGCCGTCACGCATCGAGATCGCGGATTTCCTCGCCTCGGCGAACGGATCCCCCGAGCACCGCGCTCTCCTCGTCATGATCGGCTCCCTGGTCGGGGCGGGACATGGCGGTCTCGCATCGAGTGTTTCCACCCCCGAGCCGGGGGCCGCCGGTGCCGAACCGACGCCTGGCGAGGCTGCCTCGTCGATCTGATCCGTTCCCTCCAACGCCCGCGAGAACGCCATGGCCATCGACTACCGTTCCGAACTTCGCAGGCCCCTTCCGTTCAGCCTCGCCGTCGTGGCGGTGGTGCTCCTGGTCTGGCTCGTCGTTGCCTCCATTGCGGGCGCACGGCAGAGGACCGCCCGGGACCATCGCATCCAGGACCTGGAGACGCGGCAGGTCTCCCTGCAATCGGACCTCGATCAGCAGCGGGCGGCGGCGGGTACCCTCGACGGGCTCCAGGCGAGGATCGCATCGGCCCAGCAGCAGGAGCGGGATATCACTCTGGCCGGAGAACAGGCCAAGACGAAGGCGGCGAGCCTGGCGACGGAACAGAAGGAGGCCGAGCGCAAGGCCGGCGAGGCCAAGGCCACCGCCGAGGCCGAGACGACCAAGCTCACCGGGCTGCAGGCCCAGGTCACCCAGGCTGAGCAGAAGCTCGCCCCTATGAAGGAGGCCACCACGGCAGCCGAGCAGGCGGCGACCGCCAGGACCAAGGAACTGTCCGACGTTGGGCGCCGGCTGGAGGAGACGCGCCAGCAGGAGGCAAAGCTGCGGTCCGATATCGCCGCCATGTCCCAGGAGGCGACCGCCAAGACTGCCGACCTCGCCAAGGCCGAGGAGAGCCAGCAGAAGGCGCGCGAGGGCTCGGCTGCCGCTCAGAAGGAGCTGGCCGATGCCCGCGCCGCGACTGAGCAGGCGACGAGGCAGAAGGCCGAACTGGAGCGGGCCGTCGACGGTCTGACCGCCAATCGTGAAAAGCTGGCGAGCGACGTCTCGCAGGCTGGCCAGCAGGTGCAGCAAGCCAAGAATGGGTTGGCTTCGACGCAGAAGGAACTCGCCAAGGCGCAGTCCGAGCGGGACAGTGTGATCTCGGAACGGAGCCAGGCTGAGCAGGCTGTCCAGAAGCTGGCTTCCGACCGCGACGGCGCGACCTCGGCGGTGGAGGCGCTGCAGAAGCGGCAGGCCGACGCCCAGGCGCAGTTGGCGACCCTGACCGAGACGCTGGCCTCCCGCAACAAGGAGATGGCTGCCCTTGAGGACCGACTGGGAACGACCCGTCAGGAGCTTGCCGCGGCCCAGGCTAAGCTCGCCGAAGCACGTCAGCAGCTATCGGACCAGCCTCCTGCCATGACGGTGCATCCCGGCCCATCCCAGCCGCAAGCGCCTGCCATCGCTCCCAAGTCCGAATGAATCCCGCGGGACGGGGGTCGAAGGGGGCTGAACCAGGATGAGCCCAGCCTCATCTGAGGCTGGGCCCGTTTTTTCGCCGGGCAGGGAACGGACAGGGGGCTGCAGATCGGCGGGATAGGGAAGAAGCGCTCTGACCGGCGGATTTCCGGACGGGGCGTCACAGACGCCCAGGGTGGGTGCTTGCTGCGATCTGAACCGCGGTGGTCAATGCAGCTTCGGATTGCATTGTGAATTCCACCCTCGCGTCCGTATTCACGGTTCGCCGCCGGAACGGTCCCGCGCGCCGGCCCTTTGCCCAAGACGATGGAAGTCGATCCCGAATGTTCTTTCGAGGTCCTTCCGGACCCATCGACAATAAACCGGAGGCGACATGTCCAGGACGATCTCAGCCGATTTCAAATCCCGCCGGGATGCGGAGATGGCCGTCGAGCACATCGTGCAGGATCACGGCCTTGATCGGAATGCGGTCCAGGTCGGCCCTGCCTCGGACGAGAACACGGCTGGGACCGAGGCGGCGCGGGCGGATGTCGAGGACGGGCACCTGAAGGCCGGGAATGAGGGCGAACCCGCGCTGGCCGGCAAGGTCAGGGTTTCCGTCGTGGTCGACGACGCCATCGCCGAGAAGGTGCTGTCGTCCTTCGCGACCTTCCACGGTGACGTCGGCGGCTGAACCGGCACCCGACGGTCACCCACGGGGGTTCGTCGGCACGGCCGACGCCGGCCCACGGGGGACGGCTCCCACCCATCCGCCCTGACGGAAAGAACTGATGACCGATCCCCTCCATGACCTCGCAGCGGCCGGCGTCGCCATTTGGTTGGATGACCTCAGCCGGCCCATGATCGAGTCCGGCGCCCTTGCGGAAGCGGTCGAGCGCGATGGTGTCATCGGCATCACCACCAACCCGACCATTTTCGCCAAGGCCATCGGGGCCGGCGAGGGCTACGACGGCCACGTGCGCGACCTGGCGCTGCGTGGGACCGCCATCGGCGAGACGGTTCGGCTGCTGACCGCCTGGGACGTCCGGACCGCCTGCGACGTCCTCCGTCCGGTCTACGACCGTACCGGCGGCCGCGACGGCCGGGTATCCATCGAGGTCGATCCGCGCATCTCGGGCGATACCGAGCGCACTGTGGCCGAGGCGCGCGGCCTGTAGTGGCTGGTCGACAGACCGAACCTCTACATCAAGATCCCCGCGACAGATGCCGGGCTGCCCGCCATCTCGACCTGCCTGGCGGAGGGCATCTCGGTCAACGTGACCCTGATTTTCTCGGTGGCTCGCTACGAGGCGGTGCTCGACGCGTTCCTCATGGGACTCGAACGTCGGGCGGCCGCCGGCGAAAGCCTCGCTGGGGTGGAGAGCGTCGCCTCGTTCTTCCTCAGCCGCGTCGACATCGAGGTGGACCGCCGGCTGGCGGAGGGGGCAGGCAATGCGGTCGAACGCGACCGCGTCCGTGGCCAGGCGGCCATCGCCAACGCCCGCCTCGCGTACGGGGTGTGGGAGGACAGCGTCGCCTCCGCGCGCTGGCACGCCCTGAAGGGAGCACTGCCCCAACGCCTTTTGTGGGCATCCACCGGGGTGAAGGACAAGGCCCTCGACGACACCCGTTACGTCGTCGAGCTCGCCGGGCCCGAGACGGTCAACACCATGGCGCAGCCGACGCTTCGTGCTGTGGCGGACCATGGCCGTATCCGGCTGGACACGATCCATGCGCCCGCCGGCGCGGCCCAGGCCATCCTCGACGAACTGGAGCGGCTCGGCATCGACATGGCGGACGTCGCCACCACCCTGGAGGCCAAGGCCGTAGCCTCGTTCGAGGCGAGCTGGGACGAGCTCATCGCCTCGGTCACCGGACAACTCGAACGGGCCGGCGCCTGCGTCATGCCGGCGGGGGCGGTCTGCCCCCCATCCGGCCAGGACGCTCCGAAGGGTGCCCCGGCCGCGGCGGCCCCGGTGCGATCAGGGAACGGCGCTCGGACATGAACTTTTCCACGCCGATTGTCCGTTTTTCGACCCGACCGAAACTAGGGGCGAGGCATACGATATGAGCGACACGGTCCCGAACGTCTCCGATGGCCCACACCTGCGCACCATCGCCATGCCACGCGACACCAACGCGGCCGGCGCCATCTTCGGCGGCTGGACGGTGTCCCAGATGGACCTGGCGGGCGGAACCTTCGCTGCCCAGCGCACCAGGGGACGCGTCGCGACCGTCAGCATCGACGCGATGCGCTTCCTACGGCCGATTGTGGTCGGCGACGAGGTGAGTTGCTACTGCGCCCTGCAGCAGGTCGGCGAGACGTCGTTGGGCGTGAAGGTCGAGGTCTGGGTCAGGGATAGGACAGGCGGCGATCCTGAGAAGGTCACCGAAGGGGTCTTCACCTACGTCGCCCTGGACGACGATGGAAAGCCACGGAAGTAGGAGGGGGACCGGTGGAACTGGACATGGCGACATCCACGGTCCGTGGGCATTCCATCGGACTTGTCCGACCGGCTCGGCCGGCACGGACCCGTCGCCATCGTCGCGGATGTTTCGATTCATTGAACCGAGGTTTCCGAAATCGCTTGAGTCCACATGGAAACCTATGTCGTCGTCGTCGCCGGGTTCGGTGTCCTGGTGCTTCTGACGGCTTGGTTGCCGATGGTGCTTCGGGCTCTGCCCCTGTCGCTTCCCATCTGTTGCGTCGGGATCGGCGCAGCCCTGTCGGTCATCCCCGCCATCGGTGAGCTCACGCCCCATCCCGGCTCCCATGCCAAGCTCATCGAGCATGCCACCGAGGCCGTGGTCGTGATCTCGCTGATGGGGGCCGGCCTCAAGATCGACCGCCTCTTTGGTTGGCGGAGCTGGTCGGTGACGTGGCGCCTCCTCGGCATCGGCATGCCCCTGACCATTCTCGCGCTGACCGCGCTGGGGTCGGCCCTTCTCGGGCTCGGTCTTGCCTCGGCCCTTCTCCTAGGGTCGTCCCTGGCCCCGACGGACCCGGTTCTGGCATCCGATGTCCAGGTCGGCCACCCCGACGAGGACCACGAGGACGAGCCGCGGTTCGCCCTGACCTCCGAGGCGGGTCTCAATGACGGTCTCGCCTTCCCGTTCGTGAACTTCGCCATCGCTCTGGCTGGTACCGGCGGCCTGACCGGTCTTTCGTGGTCTCACTGGTTTGCCGTCGACGTGGTCTGGAAGATCGCCGTCGGCGCCATCCTCGGGGCGGCGATAGGGCGGGCGCTGGGATGGCTGATGTTCCACCTGCCCAACCTGTCGAAGCTCTCCCGCACCGGCGACGGCTTCGTGGCGCTCGGCGTGACCTGCATCGCCTACGGATGCGTCCAGGTCGTCGACGGCTACGGCTTCGTTGGCGTGTTCGCGTCGGCCGTCGCGCTGCGCTCTTCCAGCCGCGGGCATGACTACCATCGCAAGATGCATGACTACGCCGAGGAGCTCGAACGTCTCCTGATGATGGTTCTGCTCGTCGGGTTCGGGGCGGTGCTCATCGGCGGGGGACTGCTAAACGACCTAACTTGGCCCGCCGTCGCCTTCGCGCTGGTCGCCCTCCTGATCGTCCGGCCCCTTAGCTGCTGGATCGGCCTAATCGGTAGCGGTCGGTCCACGGAGGACCGTGCCGTCGTCAGCTTCTTCGGCATCCGCGGGCTGGGGACGGTCTACTACTTGGCGTTCGCGACGGGTCACGCGTCCTTCGAGGGAACGGATCTTCTGTGGTCGACGGCCGGCCTCACCGTCCTGATCTCCATCCTCCTACACGGCGTCACGGTTACGCCGGTGCTGCGCGCCCTCGACCGCAGGATGGGACGGGACACGGAAAGCGCCCAGCTGGACCTGACCCTTCCCCGTCCCACGGCCTGACCGCGCGTGGCAAAAGGCCGTTTCCTCGTGCCCCCCTCATTAATGGTCGATCAACGGCATACTGCCGAACGCCGATGGACCGGGTGAACCAGTCGACAGCGAACCGGGCTCGCCGACGGGTCGTCCGGCTCGGCGCCATGCCAAAACGCAATCTAGTCCCGCGTCTGATATTGCAGTGCAACAACACGCGTTCTTCGCCGTTGTACCGACGCTACCCTCGCAGTGCCGCGTGAGGGACGGCATCGAGTTAATCGCTCGTCGAGCGCAACTGCGATGCTGCCACCCACCGAAAGCACCCCGATGCGCTTCGCACCCCTCCTGGCAACCCTCGGCCTCACAATCTCGCCGCTTCCGGCCCTGGCGTCCTCCTGCGCCGAGCAGATCGGCACCATCGAGCGCCGCCTCGACAGTGCAGGTGCGGTGCAGGTCGCTGGCCTGCAGGCCGGGCACTCGTTGCGGACGGGCTCGCCGCGCGGGGTGACCGCCGCCCGCAAAGACACGCCCAGCGACCCCGCTACGGTCTCGACGGCCGACCATGTCGTCGGCGCGCGGACCCTGATCCTGCGGGCGGGCGAGGAGGACCGGCGTGGAGACCAGCGCGCCTGCGAGAACACGATGACCGAGGCCAAGGGCATGATCGGCGCCCTGCCATAGGCACGCGTTCAGACGCATGGACCTGCCGACACCAGCATAGGGAAGCCCGGACATGATCGGACCTGCCGAGATCGATGACATGCGGCTGGATCTTCTAGCCATGAACGAGCGGGCACGGCTTTACGATGCCGCCCTGATCCCCCTGAACCGGCACTGGGCCGAGCGCGGCGCCGCCTCGGTCGGCAGCGTCAGCCAGATCTGCGAGCGCGTCTTCGCCCGGGCGGAAGACCGCCCGCTCTCGGACTGGAAGGCGGTCGCCACCGAGGCCGTCGCGGATGCCGGGTTCGGCATCGTCTGGAACGGCGACGCGGTGGCCTCGCTTGAAGCCCACAGGTGATCCGCCAGGCTTCCGTGGCGGTCTTGATCCCGACGCACCGCCGTCAAGCCGGCGCCGTGCACTCTGAACCGGACGGGCAGATCCAGCCAGGTCCGACATCGGGATCTCGGCGACGGCGGACCTACGACCTGAGGGCCTCCAGGCGTAACGGCCGCCGGGGGTCGGCAGGAAGCCTCGGGAGCATCCGTATGGCCGCAGGCACCGGAAGATCCGAGGCTGACCTCCGACGCTCTCGGACACCATCGCGCGAGGAGCGCGTTGAACACGCTCTTACGTTGGAAATCGGTGCGACAGGGCAGCCCTAAGACCGACGCCTCCGATCCGCGTCTCAGGATGCAGACCCCGTCCACGCAGTACGTGCAGCCGCCGTTCAACGACCAACGCAGGCAGGCGTAGGGCCTCGCCTGCAGTTGGCCTTCCTATAAGCTCAGCGCGATAGGAGTCTCGCACGTGCGATCCAGCGCCCGGAGAGCGGTTTTAGTCGCTCAGGCGGGTCTTCCCTCGACCCTGGCATAGGTCCCGGAGGATACCTGCTCGGCGAGTTGTGCCTTGAAGTCCACGATGCCGAGGACCTGCACCGGGTTTCCGCTGTCGTCGAGGAACTCATAGAGCGCGTCCTCGATGTTGCGGTTGCTAAAAAACACGATGGCGTCCTCATCGCCGCCCTCCATGTGAGGCTCGCCGTTGGCAGCACCGGAGACGTAGCTTCCGGTCGGACGGACCTCCTTCATCTCCCCGTTCTCGCGGTAGAACCGAAGCTCGCCCTGCATCACCAGGGTGACGTAGGGGCACTTGTGCCGATGGAGCATCACCTTCTGGTTGGCCGCGAACTTGAACACGACGTCGACGATGCGGTTCTCCTCGTCGACCTTGTAGACGAAGAACGCGATGTGCGGGAGCCAGTCCAGCGTCCGCCAGGTGATGTTTCCCTCATCGAAAGCATAGTTCGGCATCGGCTGTCTCCCATTTATTATTGTTGTCTGGGGCCGGATGTGCTTGGCGCACGTGCTCCGGCCCCGTCGGGGGTGTTCAGCCGTGCGGCTTGAACACGACCTTGGTGCAGTTGTCCTTCTTGTCCCGGAACATGTCGTACAGCGCCGGGCCATCCTCCAGGTTGGTGGAGCGGTGGCTGATGATGAAGGACGGGTCGATGTCGCCGTTCTGGATGCGCTCCATCAGCGGCTTCATGTATCGGACCATGTGGGTCTGGCCGGTCTTCAGGGTCAGGCCCTTGTTCATCAGGACGCCGAGGGCGACGGGACCGACCGGCCCCGCGAAGACGCCCGGCATCGAGACGTTTCCGCCCGGACGGCAGGCCAGGATTGCCTGGTTCAGGGCGAAGGGACGCTCCAGGCTGACGGTGTGCTCCATGATGGCGGAGGACACCTTCTGGAGGGTGGTGTCGGCCCCGTGCGACTCCATGCCGACCGCCTCGATGACCGAATCCGGACCCAGGCCATGGGTCATCTCCATCAGCGTGTCTTGGACGTTCTCGGTCGACAGGTCGATGGTCTCGGCGCCGGCCTCGCGGGCCAGGGCGAGGCGCTCGGGGACGCTGTCGATGGCGATGACGCGCTTTGCGCCCAGCATCAGGCAGCACTTCACCGCGAGCACGCCGACCGGGCCGCAGCCCCAGATGGCGACGGTGTCCTCCGGGCCGATGTCGCAGTGCTCGGCGGCCTGGTAGGCCGTCGGGAAGATGTCGCTGAGGAACAGAACCTGCTCGTCACTGAGACCCTCGGGGACCACGATGGGGCCGACGTCGGCGTAGGGCACCCGCAGGTACTCGGCCTGGCCGCCGGCGAGCCCCCCGGTGATGTGCGAGAAGCCGAACAGGCCGGCCAGGGGGTAGCCGTAGGTCTCGGCTTGGAGCTTGCCGTTCGGGTTGGTGCGCTCGCAGCAACTCCAGTTGCCCCACTTGCACTGCCGGCACTCGCCGCAGCAGATGGTGAAGGGCACCACGATGCGGTCGCCGACCTTGAGCTTCCGGTTGTCGCGCCCGACCTCGATGACCTCGCCCATCGTCTCGTGCCCAAGGACGTCGCCACACTCCATCGTCGGCATGAACCCGCCCATGAGGTGGAGGTCGGATCCGCAGATCGCGCAGGCAGTCACCTTAATGATGACGTCACGGCCATGTTCGATCTTCGGGTCGGGAACGGTCTCGCAGGAGATCTTGCCCCTGCTTTGCCAAGTCAGCGCCTTCATGCGTGTCATTCTCTCCAGTGGCGCCGAACCACTGGATGGAAGAGCCTTCCACCGGTCGACGCCAGTCCAGGATCAATCGCTTCGGAAGCACGGATGATCCTCCGCCCCCGGAATTAGGTTGCCTCGAACGGGGAGTGATGCTGCAGCAAGTAGGCCGGCGTGGAGGCTTTGCTCGGTCCACGCCCGGTCACCCACCAGCCACCACTACGACGAGTAGCAGTGGGGCGATGATGTTGGTGATCTTGATCGCCGGGTTCACGGCGAGTTCGGCGTTGCCATAAGCAAGGTAGCTTGACCGACCGGAGAGGTGCCGTTTGCGTCTAACCGAACGCTCAAAGCCGCGGGGTCGAGGTCCGGTTACCTACTGCCTAAACTCCGAAGCAGCCATTCCGCTTACGGCCAGCATCTGCCGCGACGCCCCGCTCGTCCGAATGTCCCAGATGGGTGGGAAGTGGACCCTAACCCCTCTTCCTGAAGCGGACGTTCCGCCTCCGACCCAACCCGGTCGTTCGGAGCGCCGTTGGCGCTTCTTCAAAGCAGCCGTTCGTCAGCCCTCCAGCAACTTCGGCTCGGGGTCGAAAGCAGATGCCTCCGATGATGGCCGAGACCGCGGCGCTGGAACCGGGCGTCGTGGTCGCGTTGGGGCACCTCCTGGCAGATGACGGCCTGGCGATCCCTGTGGCGCTGAACTGATGCCAGCAGCCGCAGCATGACGACCAGCGGTAGGCCGGGCCGCCTTGCAGGCGGTCCCGGCCGAGAACCCGCAGATCATGTTGTGCGGGTGCGCCCACGGATGTTAGCGCGCCGGCGCAGTAGTGCTCCCACCGGCACCCACGCCAGGGCGCGCGGTGCCGGTGCCCGGTACCGCGGCGGCGCCAGCTGCCGGTGAGCGGGTGCTTGTGCCAGTTGTCTCTTCGGTCGCCTTCTGGCCTTCACTCTTCACGCTGCCCGGGTTGTTCATGTTCCCGGTCGCGCTGCCGCCGCCGGCCGGTTGCTGAGCGTAGGCCGTGCCGGTCAGAGCAAAAGCGAGAGTGGTCGCGAGACCGTAAATCTTCATGCGCATAGGCGTTTCCTCAGTTAATCCCTGATTGGGCTCGTAAAATAAGTCCGGCGTTCACATATTCGTTCATTGGAGATTTCTTGATGGCGACTGCAAACATTGAAACTGCACCGTGGATTATCACAGCCGTAATCCGGCCGCCGGATCCGAATGCGCCTCCGATGAAGCGGCCACCTTCATCCCGCACGATCGCCAGATTGCACGAGAAAACAGAGGCCGAGGCGCGCAACGCTGCCGCTGCCTCGGCGTTGGCCCGGCAGCTACAGCCCGGGTTGCGAGCGCCGGCGGACCGACTGTTTGCCGTGGATGCGGGTGCGCTGCTGTTGCGCGGGCCCATGGGCGGCATCGGCAGCGCGGAGCGGATGGTGCGCACGTTGGAGCCGTTGGCTGCCGGTGGCAGGCACCTGCCGGCGGTGCTGGTGGGTGCGGGTGGCTGGCACGATGAAGAAGCTTTGCGCGAGGCCCTGGCCGGTCTGGGGCCAAAGCTGGCCGTGCTGGGGCTGCGGATCTGCCGCCGCAAGGCCGGCCTCCGGATGGCGAAGAGCAAGCCCGGCAGGGCGGCTTCATGAGCCGCCCCCCGATCAGAGCTGTCAGGCAGCTTTTTGGTTGATCTTGCTCTCGGCCATGGCGGTGAGCTTCTGGTCCGTGGCCTTCTCCTCGTCCAACGTCTGCTGCAGCACGTTGGCGCAATCGTCCCGGCCGAGCCGCTTCGCCCAGGCGATCAGGGTGCCGTAACGGGTGATCTCGTAGTGCTCGACCGCCTGTGCGGAAGCCAGCAGTGCGGCGTCCAGCACCTCCTTGTCGCCAATCTCGCCGGCTGTCTCGTTCGCCTCCTTAATGATGCCGTCGATGGCCGGACAATCGACCGCCTTCGGTTTGTGGCCGTGCATCTCGAACACCCGCT
Source organism: Methylobacterium sp. OAE515 (assembly GCF_041806315.1). Classification (NCBI taxonomy): domain Bacteria; kingdom Pseudomonadati; phylum Pseudomonadota; class Alphaproteobacteria; order Hyphomicrobiales; family Methylobacteriaceae; genus Methylobacterium; species Methylobacterium sp. OAE515. The sequence goes on along the minus strand of NZ_JBGMUV010000001.1, from coordinate 5,763,686 downwards.
CCAGACGTTTGATCTGCTCTTCGGTCTCATGCAGATGCGTCTCAAAGCCTTGCTTGAGCTGAGAATCAGTAGCCTTGCTGATCATCTTCGGCAGGGCCTTCGTGATCTGCTGCTCGGCGTAGTAAATGTCTTGCAGCTGGTGTACGAATAAGTCGTCAAGGGTTTTGATATCTGAAGTAAATAATCCCATGGCTTCCTCCTAAAGATTGGTCGGTCAGTATTTCGCGGCGACAGTCGACAATCCTGCTCGCTCACGTTGGAAACGAATTGGGGACAAGCGATGTTCCTGTCCGGCTAAACCGCTGCGTGGCACAGGCTCCCAAATTGCCCATTGGAAAAAAAGCGGCGGCGACGGCGGGATTGGACCTGCTCGTTAAGGCAAGCCCGCTGCTCAACTGAATGAACCAACCGCTGGCAGATCACGGTCTGCTGTCGGGCGGAGCTTGGTAATCTGCATACGCGGCAGCCGCGCCATCGCCCCGGCATAACCGGGTGCAGCAGCTGCAGGCACGAGTGCAACGCGCGCGGCAGCGCGGTCTTTGATGGTGGACATGGGGTACTCCGTACAGCACAGCCCAAAGCCATTGCGCGCTGCGACGCATATAGGGTGCGCCGCAATAAGCAGCTGCTGCACGCGACGATGTGCCGATACTGTTACTGCCAGCTACGAGGCAGCTGAACCTTCCGCACGGCGAGCTGTTCCCCCTTCGAGCCCACGGGCTCCGTTCTCCAGAACGTTTTCAGGGAGCCGGTCAATGTACCCGGTGGTTCATCCACCTGCCGCATTGGCCGGCTTTCTCGCGCTGGGAGAGCTGCGGGCATGAGAAAGCCCGCCTCAGCAGGGCTGGGCGGGCTTTCCAAGTCAGAGGCAGCAATAACAAAGATCAGCAGTCGTCGCCGCTCTTGCCCGTCGTCTGTGAAGCCGACGCGGCGTTGTTCATCGCTCCGACCGTTCCAGGCGAGGCTGGCTGCTGGCCGCCAGCGAGGTTCTTGGCCGCCGGATCGGTATCGTTCGACTTGGCGGGCGTGTTCGATGCCTGCTGGCCCGCGCTCTGGTTTGCGCCCACGTTGTTCATAGCGCCGACGGTGCCGGGCGAAGCAGGCTGCTGCCCACCGGCCAAGTTTTGGCTCGACTTATCGACATCGGAGCTCTTCGGATTCGATGCCTGCTGGTCCGGCGACTTGGCCTTCGTTGCGCCGGTGTTGCACGGAGCTGCAATAGCCGAGCCTGCAGTGAAAGCAAAAAGCGCGATTGCGCCGGCTAAGCGTGAAACCTTCATCAGACGTTCCTCCAGGGTTTTTGCCGTATGTTAATTGCAGATCCACCTTAGGGTTCCAGCGCGGAGCCCTCAGATCTCGAATGTGCTGCTAGCGATTTTGCCAACCGTGAATCTAACCGTCCGCTCTCGCGGTTAGGGCAACCCACTGCCCCCCGACAGCCTTCTCCGGTTCCGCTGGCCGCAGCGGCTGCAGATTTCCGACCCACCCTTAGGAGCCTGGGCCGGCCGCTCGCCGTCCATGCGACCGCAGCGGCCGGGCTAGGCGCGTGCAGCGCGCACCGCAGGCCTGGTGGTGCGATTCTGTGGTGCAGTGGGCCTATACTCAGCCTGTGAGTGGCTTGAGGATGACGTCCGAAACTCCCTGGTAGCCGTGGGACCCGCAGTTCTGCCCCCACCCTCTTCGAAACCAGCGGGGTTCGCGCGGAGCAGCCGCAGACGCAGCCAGGCGGCCCACTCACGGGCGGCCACCCGTCAGCACGCCTGGCGCACCTGCCGGCAGCGGCACGGGCATTGGCGCCACTGGGAGCGGCGCGGCCCCAAGCGGCAAGTAAGCCGACTGCCCCGCGGACAAATTCGCGGGGCACACGGCACGTGCTCGCAATCGAGCCCACGGCCATAGCGCCACAGGGCCGGACCTTTCATACCAACAGCCCGTTGCACCTACGCGCTCGCATGATCGAGCGAGCGAGGTTCATCGGTGGCAGAACAACTCTCCGGGCAAGACGGTCGCCAAGGCAAGCGCGGCAGGCCGGCGCTCTACGTCCTGATCGTCAGCGTGGGTTTGATGCTGGCAGCGCTGGCCGGGCTCATGATGTGGCAGGGTGCGAGCTCGCCGCCGGACTATGCGAGCCAGAGCCAAGGCGCTTCACGCAAGCAGATCACGGAAACTGAGAGCGGTCAGGGCAGCGCGACGTCGTCGTCCAACAGCACCGCTGTTCCGGGTGGCAACCCGTCTTATCCGCAGCCTGCGGCACGCAGCGCTAATCCGTAGGGCGCGCAATGGCTGACCGCACATCCGATCCGACACGCCTGCTGATTGTCTATTACTCGCGCAGTGGCAGCGTCGAAAAGCTTGCGACCGCCGCTGCCGCGGCTGCACGAGAGGCCGGCGCCGATGTGCGCGTGCGCAGAGCGCGAGAGGTCGTCGATGCGGCAGCCATGGCCAAGGTCGATGGCTGGACCGAGAGTGCGGCTCGGCAGAACGCTCTGTACGAAGCGCCCACGCACGACGATGCTGAATGGGCGGACGCCATCCTGTTCGGCACGCCGAGCTACTTCGGGGCGATGGCGACCGAGGTGAAGAACTTCCTCGACCAACTCGGCCCACAGTGGAAGCGGGGTGCTCTGGCCGGCAAAGTCGGGGGAGCCTTCGCGGCGGCATCCTGGCCGCACGGTGGCTCTGAGGTCGTCACGCTGTCGTTGTACGCTCCGATGTCGCATCTGGGCATGGTAATCCTGCCGACCGGCTACACCGACGAGGCGATGCTGGAGGCGGGCTCACCCTACGGTGCATCCACGATCGTCGGTAAGGAGAACCAGCCGCCACGGTCGGAGGACCTCGATGCCGCCCGACATCAAGGGCGGCGGATGGTGGCGATCGCCGGTGCGCTGATCGCGGCCGGAGAGATGCCGTGTCGCCGGCCGGATGCTACCTAGGCCAAGCCATCTTTGGCTGCCCTGTCCGGATCGTCAGGCTTGCGCTTAGCGTCCTCGACGAGATCCTCGCTCTCGGGCTCGCTACCGGTCGTTGGATCCGGAATGTTGACACCCCGGATCGGTACAGTGGGCGGCTGGACGCTTTCGCCCGCAGGCTTGTCATGCTCGGACATGATGCTGATCGCTTTCCTATCGTCCTCGCAGGAAGAAGAACCAGATCAGGATCAACACGGGGATCGGCACGCCTAGAGCTGTTCCCGGTCAGGTAGCGACGGCCAAGTCGTCATCGTAGCCGGCTGCAGCGACGTAGTTGCGGCACCCCTGCGGGGTGAAGCGGGTGAATGCCTGGCGGATCGCCGCCCAGAGATCCGGGATCGTGCGGGCGGCCGCGCTGCGCAACAGCGCCTTCAGCTTTGCGAAGGCCTGTTCAATCGGGTTGAAGTCAGGGCTGTAGGACGGGAGGTAGAGCAGCCGAGCCCCTACGGCCTCGATCGCATCCTGCACACCCGCGACCTTGTGGGCTGGCAGGTTGTCCATGACGACGATATCGCCAGGGTGCAGCACCGGGACCAAGGTCTCGGTGACATAGCTGCAAAAGCGCGTGCCGTTCGTGGGGCCGTCCAACAGCGCGGTCGGGCACAGCCCGCTCGTGCGCAAGGCGGCCGTGATGGTCGTGGTCTTGTAGTGGCCAAACGGAGCCGCAAGCCGGCAGCGCTCGCCGCGTGGGGCCCAACCGGAGCGCCGCGCCATGTTGGTGGCGGCCGCCGTCTCATCCAGGAACACCAAGCGGTCCGGGTCGAGCTCGGGCTGGGCCTCGAACCACGCCTCGCGGGCCGCTCTTACGTCTTCACGCTCCTGCTCAGCTGCGTACGTCGCCCCTTTTTCCAGCTGATCCCGTGCCGCTGGAAGAAGCGCGATAGACCGCTCGTGCTGGTCTGGACGCCTTGCTCAGCCAGTCGGTCGCGCAACTCGCGCAGGAAGAGGCGCGGCTCCTGCTTGGAAGTCGCCAGGATCAGTGCGGCATGCGCCTCAATACGCTTCGAGGTGTGATCGCCGCCCATAGGTTTGGGCGCGACATGGCCCTCTTGGTGCGAGCGCTGCGACCAGCGGCTGGCGCTCGACACGCTGACCCCGAAGCGCCTCGCGGCGCGATGGCAGGAGGCACCGGCCGCCACGGCCGCCACGACACGCTCGCGCAGATCCACAGACAGAGGTGAAGGCATCGGAATGCTCCTTCACCCGTCAACGCGCCACCTGCTAACCTGTCTCAAGCGGCGCGGGACCGGCTCTAGATGCCACGTATCACCGAGCATCTGGCGATGCCCTTCGTCCTTCAGGATCTCGCCAGCGAGCTGGACACCCATAAGTCGCGCAGCGTTCTGATCGGCCAGTTCTGTGCCCTCGGTGTCAATCTCGCTGCGACCATCGTGGACGTTGAAGAAGTAACGCGGCACCCGCGCCTCCATCCTGGCTCCATCATCGGCAAACCCCAGCCCAAGACCGTAGTTCGGTCGATTTTCAGACAGAGTTAAGCGCTGCGGAGCGAGCCATGTGCGATTGGCGCCTCAGCGCGCGCGGGCTGCGAACTCCCAGACCGGCGGCCCGCAGGTCTGACCCGGCTTCGTCCGGTAGCCGCTGAGCGGTCTCAAGCGCTATGCGACGAGCCCATGCCTCTATACGACAGTGAACAAGCATCCGCAGGCGTGGGACTGCCAGAGATGAGCAATCCAGAATCCGACGCCTGCTTCCGAGAGCGGCTACTGCGGGTCGTGGCCGACAAGGATCGCGCCGCCGCTAAGGTAATGGCGGCGCCTACCTCGATGCCCTTGGCCGCAAGTACAATCGTTTCAGGACCGGCGTTCCGCTGAAGGGCTTTGATGCCGGGCGGACCCGTTCGTGATGTTCCGCGCCAGGGCCGGAGGTTTCTAACGGCATCGCTCGCTAGGCGATGGCTCATCTCGCCGCCTCAACGATCGCACGGTGCATCGCTGCGTCCTGCTTGGCCCTCGCCAGGATAATCCGCGCCGCTGTCCGAGCGTTAGCTGCTCGCTTCTTGGCTCCGGGCTTCCCGTCCCGCAGGGCTCGATTGGCCATATTCCGAAACCAGTGCGCGTCGGCGATCGCTATCGAGCAGCGTTCGGCTAGCGTGCTGTACTCGGCCGGGTCCCGGCTCGTAGTGGCTGGCACAGCGGCATCCTCTTCGAGAGGCGATCGAGCCGCAGCGGCAACAACCATACCATCGGCGTCCGGAATGCGAGCGAAGCCGCCGGTTGCGGCCACGGGGACGGATTGGGGTCACCCCCAGATGCCAAGACCCCCAGGGTGTGCAGGAGAGCCGCTGCAGGCGACAGCACCGAGGAGCGGACAGCATCATTATGGCCGCTCGGCCCCGCCCCGATCTGCTCACGGGGCGGGGGAAGGCGTCACCGATCCGAGCCGCTCAGCAGCTTCTCGACCGTGGTCATGCCGGCGGCCCGAGCCTTCTCCGCGGTCGGGTAGCTGCGGTCCGAACGCTGGGCGAGCTTGTCGTGCTTGCGGATCGCCCAGTTGTAGGCCCCGCCTTCTTCCTTCGGAGGGATGACCTCCACCGAGTAGGGATGGATGTTCGTCTCGCTCTGGCTCATGGCCGCGTCATGCCACGGGTGCTCAATGGCGCCAAGGCCGAGCCGCCTCCTTGCTCTGCTCACAGGGCGGGGGAGCGTCCGACGTCGCCGAGTTAATCATCATTTCATGCCGACACCGACGGCGAACTTTGGTCGTGAGACCGCGTTGTCGCCGCCCGCCACGCTTATGAATCAGCTCGTTCGCGCTCGTACCCACCGCGCCCGCAAGAAGCATCATCTGGCCCGTGTCATAGCGTCCGTGATCCTGGCTGTGGGGCTCTGGCTCGTCATCTACGCGGTGTCCGGTCGCGTCATCTGGATCTGGTAAGCCGCACAAGGAAGCCCACCGTGGTTAGGTCAGGCGGGGGAGCGTCCGATCTCACCAGCGAGTGAGCCGAGCCGATACGCAACTTGGCTCGGCGGCTGCTCGCGACCCATTGCGGAGGTCGGAAACCTTCGCTGAGAAACGGTGCTACTCGATCGCCTCGTTGGCTTTCCTCTCCGGCGCCTTCTCAATGACGATGAGCACAGAGCCGCTCAGGATGCTCTTACCGGCTGCGTCGCGAACTTCAGCCCGGTACTGGGCAGCGGGCCGCCCCTTGTGCTCGAACCTGAGCATGTCGGCCAAAGTCTTGCGGACAACCGCCCACACGGCAGCCTCGTCCGGCAATTCGTGGCCGACGTCATCTATGGCGACGATGCTGTCGAACGTGTCGATGAAAAAGCGAGGCATTAGGCCCTCCGCGCCGCAGGCGGGAGCACGCGCCTCTCCCAGCCGCCAGCGCCTACGATCAATCGGCCGACAGTTCCTTCCTGTGCCACATGCAACCGAAGAGCGCTATAACGCACGTTTGAATTGCACGTTACGTGGCTGCGAGAGCTGAGTTAATTGAAGCCGCGCGCCACAACTGCTGATAGAAGCTTAAACGCCTCACATATGTAACAAAGCGGAACTTGTTTTGGATTGGGGTTTTGCCCCGCGCGTACAGAAGAGCGGTATCGGAGCGACGATCGGCTGATGGCGGGAGGAAGCCTCACGGTTCCTCGGCCTCAGCATGGCCGAGCCGCGAGGGGAGCAAATGTCCAATCCGCTGATCATGAAGCTGGAATACGGGGCGCGTCTGACAGACAACGACCGTGCCGTCCTCCAGGACCTCACCAGAAAGACCCGCCGTGTCCCACGGCGTTCGGACATCAGCACCGAAGGCGAGCGGCCCGAGAACGTGCACCTCGTCATGGAAGGCTTCGCCTGCCGCTACAAGACCCTTGCCGATGGACGGCGCCAGATCATGGCTTTCCTGGTGCCGGGCGATTTCTGCGACCTGCATGTCGCCATCCTTGGCGAGATGGACCACAGCATCGGCACCGGCTGGGGCTGCACCATCGTAGACATCCCGCGCTCCGCGATTGAGGATCTCACAGCCCACCATCCCCGCATCACGCGAGCGCTGTGGTGGGCCACCCTGGTCGACGAGGGCACGTTGCGTGCGTGGCTCGTCAACATGGGGCAACGCGATGCCGACCGGCAGATGGCGCATCTCGTCTGCGAGTTGCTCGTGCGCCTGCGAATGGTTGGCCTCGTAAGCAACGGTCGCTTCGTATTCCCGATCACCCAGGATGATCTCGCAGACACACTGGGTATAAGCGGCGTGCACGTGAACCGGGTTCTCCAAGACCTGCGTTCCCAGGGACTGATGGAATGGAAGAGCAGGCGCCTTTACATCCCGAACGTAGAGCGGCTGATGGCCTTTGCGGAGTTCAATCCGAAGTACCTCCACCTCAAGCGACGCAAGACTGACGAACATTCGCTCTCGGGCACGTCGTAGACCGGCTTCTGCGGGAATGTCCGCGTTGAGAATGCCACGGCCTGTTCGCCCATTTTTCCAGGCCGAGCGCGAAAGTACCAAGCGACAGATCTGATGGGCCGACATGAACCGACCCGTGACGCAATGCGGCTCGGGAGCAGGATAGTCGGCGACGGCTATCTGAGGCCACGCGAGCGATGCGTGCGACCTTCTCCGGACATTTCATCGATGCGCCAGAAGGATCTCCGAAGCGCCCAGTCAGGCGGCTAATCGGAAGAAGCTCGAGCGCTCACTCGTTCGTCCTTAGTCTTCAAAAACTCATTTTGTGCTCGCAATAGCATGACGCGGATATGCGCTCGTATCTTGAGCCTATTCGAAAGTTCGTAATTAACTTTTTCTTCATCTTCAGCGACGACGGTCATTACGGAATCCTTCGGAAACTAGGGATGATCTGCAATACTTATGATCGCAATCTATGGACGTTCGTAGCTCTATTTCCATCCCCATCCCTATGCGGCTTCCCACGATTGATCTATGTTTGCCAGAGGGGAGAGCGCTAGTCGGGGGCAGAAATGCTCAGACGGTTCTATTTCGACGTGGGCAACGACCAGGAGGCAATCCGCGACGAGGAAGGCGTCCAGGCCGAGGACCTGAAGCAAGCGCTGGCCGACGCATATGACGTCATCAGCGAGATGGCGGACGATCTGAGCGCCGCCGATCTCAATAACTCGTGGACGCTGATCGTGCGGGATGAGACGGGATTGACGGTCGCGCACGTGCCAATCGGACTGTTCTCCATCTCGCACCGGATGCCCTGTCGAGGCTGAGCAGCTGTTTGCATTAATTCAGACCGCCGCAAATAAATGCCCGGGCCGGCAAACCGGTTGGGCTTTCTAGATCCAGGCATCGACTATCGCAGAGGTCGGATCCCTACGGATCATGCGGTGCAGCGAACGGTTGAATTTGGCTACATCGGCCTGTCCAGCGAGCTAACAGCTGGAGAGAGCGTCACGAAGAAATCGAGCCTGAACAGTATCAGTTCTTTCCCATCTGTGACTTCCATTCGCCATTCCTGGCCAAGGCTCTCCAGTCTCGCACCTTCTTCAAGAAGCACGCCCGCATACCGGATAGCTTCTCGTCGCGCGAATATGGTGTCCGGCAACTCGACGCCCTTTTTGTCCAGAAGGACGACGCCGTCATAGACATTGAAGTGGTAGCGCGGCACGTGGTTCTCCCGCCGTTGAAAGGCGGGGGCGGCGCCCTCACTCGTGCACATGCCTAGGTTAGGGTGCGCGATTGCCAGCAGGTTGGCATGGCAAGGCAGGACGCGATACTAACAATGTTAGAAAGGGTCGAAACCTCGGGCTTGGCGCCCTTCGTAGGTCGGCGACCGTAAGCACTGAACTGACCGCGAGGCGGGCGCACGAAAAAGGCCGCCTGGCGGACCGGGCGGGCTGAGGTTGTGAGATAGCCCGCCTCGCCAAAGCACGAGCAACCCGGAGAAGGTCCTAGCAGAACGTCCGACAAAAATTAGCCCGCCGCGGCGCTATGCCGAGCGGGCTCCCGCAGATCCAGCCCCGAGGGGGGTATAGAGGCTGGATCCGAATAGCTCGTACTGCACGACACCAGAACGGAAAAGCCCCGCGCGGCGGTGCCGGCGGGGCTGGTGGGGCTGGTGGGGCTGGTGGGTTTCAGCAGCTTACTAAGCCGCGGCCTTCTTCGACTTACGAGCCCTAGCGGGCTTCTCAGCCGGCGCAGCTGCGGGTTCAGCAGCCTTCTTCCGGCCGCGGGCCTTCGGAGCCTCAGCGATAGTCTCGTCGGCAGCTGTAGCTTTCGCCGAAGCTTTTCTATTCTGGTTACCGAGGCCGAGCGCCAGCGCAAGCTTGGAGCGCTGCTCGGAGTAGCTAGCCGCTACAGTCGGGTAGTCGCGCGGCAGGCCGTAGCGCTGGCGGTACTCCTCGATTGTCAGCCCGTTGCCGCTGAGGTGCCGCTTCAGCGTCTTGTACGGCTTGCCGTCGATGAAGCTGATCAGCGCGTCCGGCGTGATCGACTTCCGGATCTGCGCAGCCGTCAGCTTCTCCGCTTTCGGCTCGGCGGAAGCAGGGGCGCTATTGAGCCCAGCGACCGCAGCGTGAACTTCGGTCAGAAGAGCCGGGAGGTCGGCAGGCCGCACGGAGTTGTTCGAGACATAGGCGGCGGCGATGTCGGCGGTGAGTTGGACGAAATCGAGCTAATCCGGTCCTGAAACTTGCGTGTTCTCGTCCATTTGCATCTCCTTGGGTGCGCGCAAAACGAACGAAGCCGATTCGAGCGTTAGTCAAGTGATGTCTGCAAATTTTCGGCCGAACGCGCCAGATATCGATCTTTACTAGGCTAACTTCTGGTTTTCAAAACCCGCAATGGCCCTTCAACTCCAGTCGGACAGATCCTCCTCCACTCCAGGCTCAGTCACGCCCTGTTCGGCGATCCCGCCGTGGCCGCGGATCTTCAGCCACGTGGCCCGTAGGCCAGCCCTGCGGAGCCCCATCACCTCGATCTGTCCGTACAAGCCCATGTCGGCGAGCCGGCCCACGTCGAGATCGAACTCCTCCGCGTGCTGGCCGCTCGGTCCCGCCCCGATCTGCGCCGGACTATCCGAGCTGATCTGACTTTGGGAATATCGAGATCCGAACTTGCCGCAGACGGCTCCGCGATTCCGTTCATCCAAACAATGCAACGGGGCGCGGCCGAGCCGGATGCAGGGTACCCTCTGACTTATCTCGGCTTCGAACACCCGCTCACCGTCCCGCCAGCCCGACCTTCGCCAGCACGATTGCTCCGAAGGCCAGCAGCGCCGCCGAGGCCAGTCCCCAGCCGATCTTGCGTAGGTCCAGCACCTGTCCGGCCACTTCGGCGAGCCCCTTCGCGGCTTCCGCCTTCGCGCCGTCCACCGCCTTGTCGATCCGGCGCTCGATCTCGTCGCGGGCCACGAACAGCTCGATGTCGCGCCGGTAGGCCACGCCCTCGAGCTTCTCGTCCATCCGGTCGAGCTTGCCGCCCAGCGCATCCATCTGACGGCCGGTCGCCTCGACCCGCTCGATCAGGCGCCCGATCCATTGGGCAGATGGTTCGCCATGGCTCCGGTCCTTCGCTCGCCGTGGCCCGGACGCGCTGTCGGGGCCCGCGACGGTGTCGAGCGGCGTCCGCGCCAGGGTGGCGTTTCGGCGCTCGATGACCTCCAGCTGCTTCTCCAGCGCCTCGGTGACCCGGTTCGCCTCGTCCACCTGCCCGCGCAGGCGCGAGGCGAACAGGCCTGCTGCGGTTCTTCGGTGTCGAGAGCGTGCCGGATCTACCGGCGGCCCGATTCAACGAGGTGCTCGCCTCGATAAAGACCACAGTGGCCAACCGCGCTCGCCAGCAGGAGGGCCGCTGACATGGCCGATATGGTCCAGGGCAGCCCCGAATGGCTGGACGCGCGCTGCGGCAAGGCCACGGCCTCGCGCATCGCCGACGTGCTGGCGGTGAAGCGCGACGGCAAGCCGACCGCGGAGCGCGAGCGATACCTGATGGAGCTCGTGGGCGAGCGCCTGACAGGCCGCACGACGCAGCACTACCTCACCGCCACGATGCTGGAGGGTTCGGAACGGGAGCCGCAGGCCTGCGACGCCTACGAGTTCCTGTACGGCCTCGACACCGTGAAGGTCGGGTTCGTCGAGCACCCGAGCATCGCCATGGCCGGGGCCAGTCCGGACCGACTCGTCGGCGACGTCGGCCTCGTCGAGATCAAGTGCCCGAGGCTGCGCACGCACCTCGACACGCTGCTCACGGGCGAGATCCCGGAGCAGTACTTGCCGCAGATGCGATGGCAGCTCGCCTGCACCGGCCGGGCGTGGTGCGACTTCGCCACCTGGCACCCGGGCGTCCCGGCCCACCTCCGCTTGTGGGTGAAGCGCCTGCACCGGGATGACGCGCAGATCGCTTGGGACGAGGCCGCGGTAAAAGCCTTCCTCGGCGAGGTCGAGGCGCGCGTGTCGCGCCTTCTGACGGTCGGCACGGCAGAGGCGGCATGAACGCCTCAGCCCCTATCGATAACGCCGATTGGCCGATCCTCGCCGGACATCTTCCCATCCGGAAGCTGCTGCTGAGGGCCACCATCCTCGATGAACTTCTCCCTGCTGGCTTTTTCAGCTGCCGTAACGTCTTCGAGGGACGGAGCAACGCCGTTCTTTTCGCCGTCAGTCATCGCGCTCTCCCATTTTCTCCTGGGGGCGGACGATCGAAACCTTGTCGTGGCGACCGGCCGTCAGCGGACGGCTGCAGCGCCGCCCGATCCATTGAGAATCAAGCGATTGATAGTGCTGCTCGTTCCCTGAACACTTCACTGAGCTGTGCCGCCACCCGTCTTTCGCACGGGCCGCGCAGGATCAGCACGCTCCACAAGCGAACGTGCCTCGATCCGGTGGGGCATCCTGCTGACGCCCATCATGGATCGCAGCTTCGCGGTCACGCCGATCAGCACCAGCAGCCCGATCACCAGAGCGAAGACGGTCAGCGTGTGCCGGATCGCGTCGTCATACAGCCGTCCGGCATGGAAAATCAGCCAACCGACGCCGACGAACGTGGCGGCCGAGATCAGCGGCAGCGTCGGGTCCGACATCACCATCATCGGCTGCACTCGACACGGACGACGAATCTCCGCGCCGATGAGGTCGACGGAACGCCTTTCAGCGGTCTGCGGGCGTCGATCATGCCTCGATGCGCCAGCGCTCGCTCACCGCGCACGATTTCAGGCCGAGACGCTGCCCGCCGTTAACTGGATGATCTCGCTCGAGGCGCTGCTGGGGCAGAGCGTCACCAACCCGACGCCAGCCGACACGACGGCGAGTATCAGCAGCAGGAGCAAGGCTTCGCGCAGTTCCGCAGCGTGCCCCTCAGTATGACGGAGTGTGAATGCCCCCAACGCGAGCACCGCGAGCAGCGCGACCGGGACGACGAGAATGACGGGCATCGGGCGCTCCTGGCGAGCACACAACGCCCACATCCACCACAAGTTGCCGCGGTGGCCCGCAGCAAGCAGGAGCAGCCCGCCTTGGATCAGGCGGTCAGACCTTCCTCGGCCAGCATCTGTTCGAGCGCACGGCGAACCGCAGCGAGCCCGACAGCCGCTGCAATCTCGCTAGGCGGAAGCCTAGGGAGCCGAAGCGCAGGCTCGGCAAAAGTCGCCGGACCCACTCCATTCTGCCGCTTCACGCGGACCGCCACGGCAAATGGAAGCCCGTTGACGCTGCCGCTCATTACCGCTCATCTCCCTCATAGGTGCCAAGTAATGGCTCCCGATAGGTCGCGGGATGTTCTGCTGACCTGCGGAAAGAATACAGCGTGTCGAGCCTTCAGTTTTGATCTTTGTCAGATCGATGATCATGCGCTCTTGAGGTGGCGAGCTGACCTCGAAAGCGGCATGACGGAGGTGCGGTCATGAGCCCCGTCAACCAGAACACCGCGCGCACAAACCGCGAAGGGTGTCCAACACAGGTTACCTCCGCTCCGGATGCGCCGAACGGAGGCAGAACGGCACCGTTCCGCACCGGCGACGGTATCTTGCACAGGCCGTCCGGCGAGACCTGGGCCTGCGCCTTGACCGCCCCGGAGACCGGCTACCTGTCCTGGCTCGGCTGGCCGCCGGTCGGGCGAGCCCTCATCGCCGACTGCGAGTTGGTGGCAGAGGCAAGGGACGAGACACACCGCGAGTGGCTGCGCGAGCTGAAGAACTCCCGGCGACGCGACGCTGCTCGGGCGCTGCGCCTCTACGGCGATCCGAATGAAGCCACCGTGCTGCGGGAGCCGGGATCTGATGAGGTGCGCCGATGATCGGCCGCACCTACCTCGAAGCAGGCTCGCCCGTCCGCATCCTGATCCGCTGAGGCCGGACCGGCGCCGCACCCAACGCGCCGATCGGCAAACTAGCCGGCTTTTACTGAGGCCGTCGCAACGCGCCGCATAACGTCCTGATCGAGCGCGAGAACGGGAGCCGGGTCGTCCGGCCGTTCCGCGAACGGCGCAAGCTGCCGGAGGTGCGCCATGGGTGAGTACATCCAAGCTGACACAACCGCCGTCGAGCCTCGCTCGGCCCGCAATCGCTCACGGGCCATCCGGCCACGTCATCATGGAGCCTATGACTGTGATACACAGCGTTACAGCAGTAATGACCAGGGCTACTGTGACGGTATTTTGATGCTTGCGCGTTGCGAACAGCACATAACAACCCGCAAGAAACAAAATTGTCAGAGCAGCAGGCGAGGCGAAGATCTGCATAGGTTGGTAAACCGTCGGGTAAACACCCGCTCCTGTCTCCGTTTGTTTCAGCGTGTCATTGATGGCGGCGGAATGATCCGAGCGCGACAGAGCTTCCTGTACGTCTCAGAAAGGCTCCTTAGGTGTTACGGCTGCGGGCGGCATCCCCGGCTTGTCTGCGAGGTCGCTGCGCACGCGAACGCCATCCCAAGAGTTGGTATCCGGCGTTCTAACGCGGTCAGGGATCGTAGCAGTCGATTTCGGCATATTCGACGTACCATCCTGCGAGCCGATCGGCGGATCAGCTACAGTTTGGGCGGCTGCAGGCATGCTTATGGCCAGGGCAGCCAAAGTAGTGAATCTATAAAGAGAGTACATTTGGAGTTCCTCCGCAAGGGGGGGGCGCGACGACGATCTCATCGATCAGGCAAAGTCCTGATCACCAAGATTTATAACTCCGTTAGCGATGCCATCTCGGGCATACCTTCGACCGGCCGCATCCTCGATTTCATCCTGGTAATCTTCAAAGAGATCGAGCGGATCGGAGTCTTCTTCTTTAAACCAGTCCCGCAGGGTATTGATCGGAATTCGACACGGGAGAAGCCGACGACCGTCCGACATCGCAAAACGAACATGCTCTCGCGTGTTCGCATCGATGACTGGCGGCCAGCCTGGGTAACCGACGATCGACATGGCAATCCTCAGCGTGTTCTAGCCCCATCCCAAAACAATCTGTTTCCTAGACAACGGGTGTGCGAGGCAGAACGAACCCCAAAATATAAAATTTATTTTGCTGGCGCCGACATTCGCCTAAGAAAAATATGGACCTCTGCGCGCCATATCGAACCTATGCGAGCGGCCGACGCCTTAATCCGCGAATTCTGCAACCTCATTCGTTGGCAACCGCTCGCCCCGGCCGACGCGCTCGACATCGCGGGGGCGGCATGAGCGCGGTCAGCCGCAGGGCCTTTCTCTTGGCTGCCAGTGCAGTCGCTGTCGTTGCTGGGCTGCCGGCGGGAGCAAGCGCTCCCGCCGCGCCCGTGCCGGCAATCCCGCGTCGGTTGCCGACGCTGGCTGATCTGAAGGCCTGGTCGGAGCGTGCGTTGGCCGTCCTGCAGAAGCACTGGCCCGAGAACATCTACGGTGAGGTGTTCCTGTCCGAGGGCGACAGCCCACATGGCCTGCGGATTTGGTGCGACTGCCCGGGTCGGTCAAAGGAATGGTGCTTGCGCTGCTCAAGCGTTCTGCCCGGCACACCGATGATCGGCGCCATGTCTGGCTATTACGAGCCCGAGTGGGACGAGCGGACCACCGCCGGCATCCTTCAGGACGTCGTGTGGTGGAGCGAGAGGCCGGTCGGAATCAGCGACTCTGAGTGGGTCGAAGCGCTGGCCGTCGTCGGCATGACGCCGGAGGCGCACGTCGAGCGAATGGCGGATCTTGCCCGGCAGATAGGCGAGGACGGCGCCGTCTGGGACCGCATGGCTGCGGAGTGGAACCGGGAGCATGAGGAGGCTGCGCATGGCTGAAGGCCCCGATCTCGGCCGCACGGCCTACGAAGCCCGCGTCGCCGACCATGGCCCGCGCGAGTTCGACCCGTGGAACAGCCTGACGCCGGCGGTGAAGGCGATCTGGGCGCGGGTGGAGGCGGCGAGCCGCGTCGGCGGCGCGGTCTACACTGGCGACACCCGGCAGTTGCACGCCGACCTGCTGATGGCCGCCGACAAGCTCGCCCGCATGGCGGCCCACGCCAAGACGCTCGGGCCGAAGGGCGCCGTCTGGGTCGAGAGCGCGGACCTGCTCATTGCCCTCTACCGGAACGCCGCGGTCGCGCTGGCCACGGCCGAAAGGGACAGCAGCGAATACGCCGATGCCATGGACGCGCGCATGGCCGACGCGATCACCATGGAGCGCATCGGCTCAGCCCTGGCCGCCTTCGCCCGCATGCACGCGATGGCTCCGCCGGAAGGCGTGCGGCTGAGCGGATGGCACCCGGCCATCACAGCCGCCCGGACGGCGCTGAAGGATGCCGGGCTTCAGCGGCTGCTTGACCGATCACCCGGGAGTGCCCGCGACGCCGGGCTGAAGGAGCAGGGAGGGGGCAGTGCCGCGTAGCGTACCTCGCGCGCCCACCGTGCGGTTCTCAATCGACCCTGCCGACATCCCGGCAGAGAAGGTGGGCCGCCGTCTGCATCTCACGCTCTCACAATTCGAGGCCTGCAAGACGCGCCTTTTCATGCGCGGCTTTCCGCGGCCGGATCCCGACACCGGCATGTACTGCCTGGAGGCGATCGACCGCTGGCGCCTGCACCGGCATCCAAGCCAGTTTCCAGAATTGGCGGGCGCCGATTCGGCGGTGTCATCTCCGGCTCCGGAGAAGGATCTCGGAGCGATGGCCCGTGAAGCCTACAGGCGGCAGGCCCCGGAGTGGCGCCGGAATGGTCGATCTACCGCGCCACGTGCGCGGCCGGCCGAACCCGTCGGGCCGGATGTACTTCAGCTTCGAGCGTTATCGCGGCACGCCGCGCGCATGGCCGGTCGTGCCGCTTCTCGACGCGCCGCAGGACGATGCTTTCTGGCGCCGTTGCCGGCAGTTCGAAGCCTTGATCGCCGAGCCGACCGGCGCAGACTGGGCCTGGGCTTGGACGGGCTCTTCGGGGCGGGCATATCCGCTGCCGCTGCCGCAGCCGCGAGGGGAGGGTGGTCCGGTGGCCTTCTGGGCGGCCGTGGACGCCGCCGAGATCCGCGACCGAACCGACGACGGCCAGACCCGGAAGACGTTCGACGCACTGATCGACGCCTACAAGTCGCATCCCGCCTACAAGAAGCTCGCCGCGCTCACCAAGCGCGACTACGACCGGCACCTGAAGGCCATCAGCGAGGCCTGGGGCAGCGAGCCTGTGGCCGCGCTCACATCGCCGGCTGCCCAAGCGGCGATCGACCTCCGGTCCGGTACGCCGTCGGGCGCCCGCTACTTCCGGGCCGTCCTATCCAAATTGCTCTCGTTCGGCGGGGCGCGTGGCTACTGCACAGCTAATGTCGCGCGCATAGCCGAGAAGGTCGAGCACGAGGTCGAGCCACATAAGCCGTGGTCAGACCGGGCCTTTGAGGCGTTCTTCGAGCACGCGCGGCCCGGGTTGCATTTGCCCGTCTACTCCGCCCTCTACACCGGCCAGCGCTCGGTCGACGTGGTGCCGATGCTGCGGCCGGCACCTGCCGCCAATGCCATCGAGCTGACCGCGAGGAAGACCGGCGCTCAGGTCTTTGTGCCGATCCACTCGGAGTACCGCGAGATCCTCACCCGCGCCCACATCGACCATCCCGCGCTGCATTTGCGGGAGGATGGCCAGCCCTGGACGCTCGCCGCCTACCGGACCGCGTGGCAGCGCGAGGTCACGTCGAAGGCCAGCAAGGGCACGGCGGCGCCCGTGACGGCGGCGAAGGCCGCGGCGATGAAGACGCTGCGCGACGGCGCCTTCGTGTTCCACGGCCTGCGCAAGAACGCCGTGAACATGCTTCTGGAGGCCGGAAACACGGAGGCCGAGGTGTCGGCCATCGTCGAGATGTCGGAGCAGATGGTGCGCCACTACAGCCGTGACGTGAACAAGCGCCGGCTCGCGATCAACGGAATGCGCAAGCTCGAGGAATGCTGGAAGGAGACGCGGGCCAACTTGTTTGGAGGTGGGGGTGCGCACTGATAAGCGGCCGCTGAGGTGTGTCCAAACTCATCCGAGTCAGTCCATGATTTCGCTCATTGCGAGCTTGAGGGTTGGACACAGCACTCGCTGACATAACTGGGTTTTTCGAGGCGAACAAAGAACTTTTAATCTGTAGGTTTTGGGTTCGAGTCCTGGCGCGCTCACCATAACTTACAGGTACTTATCCGGTGCGGCCGCGACGAGCGTGGCCGCTCAGGGTAACAATAGCTTTCGCCTCCGAACCAGAAGAGAGCCGCTGTGATGGTGCGCCCCTGTTGCCACCGTCGACCCTCGAAGCAAATTATCTCCGTTCCCGACCGCTGATTGACGAGAGCGCTTAGGTCCGAACTGCCAAGCCATATCCGTAGGTGATGGGAGACGAAGGCGGAGCGAGACGCCGCGCCCCAAAAACTGCGGATAAACTTCGGGCGCAGTTCGGGCCGGACCGGCGCGGCTTTGTCGAACTGATGCGCCGATATTACACCTCCAGGTAATCCTTCATCTCACCAGGGGTCGCTGCTGGGGCGCCGAGGTGCTCGTCGGCTCGGGTGATCAGATCCTCGTTCTCGATGGGTTCGCGTGCAGGCGCGCTATGACCTGCGCGCTGAGGTTCTCGGGGCGTCGAAGGCGACATGGATGCTGCCGATGCCGCAGGCGAGAAAGCCGCGGATCAGAATGTGTCCTTATCTGCGGAAACCATAAGGGCCAGCGGCCGATGGCCACGCATACAGACCGAACACAAGACTTCGCCCGATCGAAACGCCCGCCCATCACAACTCCCCTTGCAACGCGGGAGCCATCTACACAGGACGTTTTGTCTCCGAATCTTGTCGGGCATGCCGAAGATCGCCGTTGCCTCCCAAAATCGGTCACATATCGCGCGCCGTTAAAGACGAGACGAGGTATTAAGCTACATTGAGCAGTCGCCGGAAGCCGACATTCTGCTTTGCGTCCTCCTCGGTCATTCAACGCCGCTGGATAAAGTTCCCAAAGGAGACGTCTGGAGCCTGTCGTCACCTGAGGTGATCGAGGGCTGCGGCGAGGCAGAGGCCTCCGGTGAAGCTGGAGGCGGTTTTCTCATAGCGCGTGGCAACCGCTCGCCACTCCTTGAGCCGTGCCCAGAGCCGCTCGACGACGTTGCGGTTGGTGTAGATCCAGTCCGGGCAGCGCTCGGGAGCCTCGTTACTCTTGGACGGGATAGCAGGTGTTGCCCCGACCTCTCGCAACTGCTGCCGGAAGCGTTGGCTGGAGTAGCCCCGATCCGCCACGACCCATTGGGGAATGCCCGGCAAGCGACCGAGCAAGGGCAGCGCGTGGGGTAGTTCATGGGCCTGCCCCGGTGCGATCCGAAAGGCGATCGCGCGGCCTGCGCCGTCAGCGATCACGCAAGCCTTGGTCCCATAGCCGCCACGTGATCGGCCAACAGCTTCACGATCGTCTCGCTCGGCTGCAGATCCCCCCTTTTGGCGGCTCCAGCCGCCTTCTGATGCGCACGCATATTGGTGCCATCGAGGAACACCATGCCCAGCTGAACGCCGCGCTCCTGCACGAGAGCAAGTAGACGCTCCCACACCCCGCCGCGCGACCACCGGATGAAGATCTGTGCGGCCCGCCACCACGGCCCCAGGTCTTGCGGGATCGCGCGCCACTTGGCGCCGTTCTGATGGCGCCACAGGATCGCCGAAAGCGTGCGCCGCAGGTCTTGCGGCGGTGTCTTCGCCTTCGGCCGACAAGCCTCGACCAGTGGCTCCAGAACAGCCCATTGCGCGTCGCTCAGCATCGTCCCTCCTCAGAGCGGAAACACAAAACGCGTGCTGCGCCAGATGGTTCAGGCGACGACAGACCCTAGCATTCTTCGTCGGCCGTAACCCTTTCTCGTGAGACTGCGAACTACCAGAGCTCTGCCGGATTTTATTGTGTCCTTAGCTCCCGATGATTTAATTGTTTGATGAATGCTATTGTTACTAAATGAAAACCATTCAATAATTATTTGTTATATAAAGAGGCTGGATCGTTGACGAGGCTGTAGGAAAACCTAAACAGCCAGATTTAGTCTATATCGATAGACATCACCTCGAAATAGACCTTCAACATATTCAATCATCACCGAATGCTGATTGTAGCTGTGCCGCTTTATCAACAAGCACGGCATCGGCGAGCCGAAGCCAAAAATCTCGCATTCCTCAGTCGTCGGCATTGTTGCCTCAACCGTCTGCTCGCAGCGTAGGAGGCGGCCCCCCTCATGTTGCGCGAGAAACGCGTACACTGAACCGGACAAGTCACCGCTCTCAAGGTCAGGCACCGCCCTGATGTTGTACCAAGCAATCTCACGTGACATCGGTACTCCGTCGCCAGAACGCACCCGGATGAGTCGCAAAAACGGCGATGTCGAAGGCAGCCCAAAAATCGAAGCGATCGACCGATCTTCAGTGACCACTCGCTCAAGGATGCGGGAGGACGGGATTTTTCCTAGCTCGCGCATTTCCTCTGTGAAGCCCTTGAGACGGTCCATCCCGGGACGGACGGGCTCTGGCCGACGCCGGACGAGAAAGCCCGAGCGTCCGCGTGGGACGAGAAGCTCGTCGTCGCGCAGTTCGGCATAGGCGCGCTGAACCGTGACCCGGCTGACGCCGAGACTATCGGCAAACTGACGCTCGGCCGGCAAGATGACGCCGGGCGGCAACGAGCCCGACAGGATCAAATCACGCAGCTGCTCTTCGATCTGCCGATAAAGCGGCATGGCCGTGTCATCGCGCAGTCGCACGAGGGACAGCACCGAGGGGCGATCACCGATTGCGGCTTGAGGCCTCACATCGCCATCTGTCATCTGATTTCCGAATCGCACTTCCTGCCGCGCTCCGGTACTATAACCTACGCTGACCTGGATCCGAGCGCGACATGAAGATCTTTGTCGTTGGTAGCGTCGTCGTCGCCTGCTCCGTCAAAGTAACACGGCTGCCGCTCGCAGGTGAGTCTCTCAGTGGATCAACCTTCTTGGCGGAGCCCGGCGGCAAGGGGTTCAACCTCGCGCTCGCGGTGAGCCGGCTCGGCATCGGAGTCGACGGCATCTTCTCCGTGGGAGAAGATATGTTTTCATCCGTTATATCGTCCACCTTCGCGCAACTCGGTTTTTCATCTGAGATGCTCGTGTGTCGCGAGGGCTCGACAGGCGCAGGCGTCGCCTTCGTTGATCCGGCCGGAGAAAATTGTCTCGCCGTGTGTCTCGGAGCCAACCTCGCGCTTACGGCCGACGATATCCGCAGCTTCGCTCCGCGCCTGCTTCGCTCGAACCTCGTCGCTGCAACGTTCGAAACGCCCGACGCGCCCATCGATGAAGCGTTCGCGCTCGCCCGAGCGCGTGGTATAACAACACTGCTTAATCCATCGCCCTTTCGCCCGATCGCGCCATCCATTCTGGCCAATACATCAATTCTCGTCGTCAACGCGGTGGAAGCGACGGCACTTGGCATCAGCATTCCTGGCCTCAGCGCTGAGGCATTACAGCCAACACCCGCAATCGACAGGCTCCTCGCTGACGGCGTGGATCTTCTCATCGTCACCCTGGGGCATCGCGGTGCGGTCGCGTTCCGATCGCATGGTCCACCCCTTCATCAACCGGCCTTCGAAGTGGCTGCGGTCGACACCGTCGGAGCAGGTGACGCGTTCGCAGCCGGCCTGATCTCAGGACTGCTCGCAGGCAAGCCGCTCATCGAGGCGCTGCGCAGCGCTGCAGCGTGCGGCGCACTCACCACGCTACAATTCGGCGCTTTCAACAGTTTCCCGACAGAGCTCTCGCTCGCAGCCTTCATTGACCAGAATACCTTTGAGCAATGACGCGACATGTTTCGGCCGCCTGTCAACGGCTCGCCGAAGAGCCAGCGAACGTCGAGATCGATGCAACGATGCTCAACAGTTCTGACTGGCGGTTGGTCCCCGTCTTGACGAAAATCGATCTGAGCTGGCTTCGCACGGTGCTGGCCTGAACGCCGGTATTCTCAGCATAGATCTGCAACCGTAATCCACCGGCGAGTGCTCGGAGCAGCCGCGCTTCAGCGGGGGTCAGATCGAACAGGACATGCAGCAGATCGTTATCCGGCGCCGGCGGTGCGCCGATCTTTTTCAAGATCAACTGCATCGCGGATGCATCAAAGACGTCGTCATCCGGCTTGGCGATGCGATGGACGTGAGCGACGAAGGCGCGATGATCGGAGATCGCGCGCACCGGTAACGTACATGCGACGCTGCGGCCATCGGCAACCCCGCTAATCGCTTCGTGCAGCAATTTGCTGTTTGAGAAATTCCTGAATAGCGATTCGGTGTTCTGACCAGACGCAATCCTTCCGTGGCTCGCCTGTAGGCATTCGTTGGTGATCAGGATTCGGCCAGATGCCGTCAAAATGGCGGCTGGAAGTCCGATATGGTCCAGCGTCGTCGTGGCGACCCGCGCGCGCTCGTAGCCATATTGTGCGCTCAGGTGACAGGCGCGAACCAGATGCGGCCTCAGGGCGTCCAGTCGGGCGAGAAGGCCTGTTCCGTAGGGGCCGCGTTCAGCTCGGCGTTCCGCGGTGACGATCGCGAGATCGCCATTGGGAACTTGAATGGCCGTGCCGGCCCGCCACGGGTGTTCGTTGCTGCTGCACATATCGCTGCCGCCGCAGCAGATGAACGCGCTATCGACGTCCTGTATGAATTTCGTATGCGCGAGCATATGCAGGCGCGGGTTTCGCCCTGTATTACGAAGGGTAGGCGGAGCAAGAGCGGAGTTGGACTGGCATTTCGGGGCCGTTGAAGCGACCCAACGAGCGGTGCCGACTTGTGGCAGCACGATCAGCGAGCTTCGATCGGACTCGGCATAATTGCAGAGCCATTGAATGGCATCGACCCAGAGCCTTGGTGAGCCCGCAGCCTCATAGATTCGGTCGATGAGCGATTCGAGCACCGTTCTGCCTCGTCTTTAAAGTGGTGGCTTCTCCCGATTAGGACCAATATCAGTCCAAAATTAGTAACGGCATCATCCGAATGAGGGATATGGATCCTCGGGCGAGCCATGCCGACCCGATCGGTCGGCTTCGAACCGCCCTGAAGTGAAGGATCAGCCAGGGCAAAAGGATCTGGTGATGAGGAGAGAAAAGGGGCCGAGTACAGGGCAGGTGACGCTAACGCCGCGTCAATCTAAGCCCTGAACCAGTCGGAGCCACGCGCGTGCAAATTGGCCGTCATGAGGCTTCGCAATGCCATCAACTTCTATGACCAGAATGCGTCCCAGGCATTCGTCCAGCTGCCTGTAACGACACCCCTAAGCTGCCGCGACTGGCTGAAGCCGACCGGTCGCATGATGTGTTCTTAGATTCGCGCCACCGAAGAGGCCGCATGACCGGCCCGATAAAGGGCACGCTGGCCTTCAACCTGCTCGTGTCCCGATCAGCGGCACATATTGGAGGCAGCGCGCGATAGGTCCGAAGAGGCGGCCGCTGCCGCGCATCAATTGGGTGGCCGATAGGCTTCGGGAGGCAGGTCGCGGAAGAAGGTTTCGCCGGGCGCCTGACCTGGAGCCGGCTTGGGCGCGATCCCGCTACCGCTTCCTTCCGTGATGTAGCGTTGGCTCCCCGGCTCTGGCAGGACGGGCGCAGGGGCCTGCGGGGTCGGCGTTACGATGTAGCGCTTCTGATCGGTCGCCACGCTCGGGGCACTTGGCGGAGGCGCGACAGGCGGCGCGACAGGCGTCTGCGGTCGTTCCACGACGGGCGTCTGTGGCGGCGGATTCTTGGCTTTCTGCGCCTCGGCGGCAGCCGGCCGGCTCGGGCGGCGGGCGGCCGTCTTGGGCGTGGTCCGAGGCGGTCGCCCGCGCACGACAGCCGGCGGGGGGCGAGTGCCTGGCAGGGTGATCCGGAGGCCCTCCACGGCGCGCATGAGGTCACCGAGGCTCGCCTCGGCGGTGCGGCACAGCCTGATCCGCAGGGAGATCGCACGACGCGCCAGCGGCTGCGCCTGGAACAGCGCGGGTGGCTGCGCGCCGGCGACGTCGCTGCGGCCGCCCTCAATCCATTGCCAGGCGTAGAGGCAGTCGGCACCCAGCGCGATTCCCACCGGGCCGTAGGCGTTTCGAAGCGGTGGCCGCACGGTCATCGCCTGTCCCGGAAACCGGACGGCAATCTCCCCCGAGATCCCGAACGCGCTGGGCTTGGCCAGTCGCGGCGGGAAGGCGAGGAGCAGGTCGGCGGTCTCCTGGCGCAAGGCGATCTCGGCATGGTTGCGACCGTCGCCGCCGGCATAGCGCAGCCGCTGGTCGAAACCGTCGCGCTCCCGCGTCTCGATCACCGCGGTGAGGGCCCCGGCGCCCGGCATCGACAAGACCGGGACCGTCTGCGCATGCACTGCGGCGGGCAGGAGGAGCCCCGCCAGGGCGCAGTACCGGGCCACGTAGGTCGCCGCGCGCCTCACGGCGTGGTCCGCTCGGTCGAGGCGGAGGTGTCGTAGGCCGAGCGCGCCGGCAACTGGAACCGCTTGGCCTCCGAATTCTCGGGCCGTTGACGCTCCGCCTGCTGGTCCTGCCATAAGGTTCCGACAGCGGGCGGCGTCAGGAGTTCCGGCTTATCCACGCCGCGATAATCCGGCAGCAGGGCGTAGCCGAACCGCTCGTAGGGCATTGGACCCGCGCCGGGCACGCGTCGCGCCACCAGGGGCGGCGCCTGGGTCGCGGGCTCCTTCATATAGGTCCCCGCGGGAACGGGCTCGGCCAGCGCCCGCGCGAGTCCCGGCGGGGGGTAGCGCAGCGCGTTCTCCATGGAAACCGCCAGAGGGAACTCGTTGCGCTGGACGGCGAGGGGTTTCGCATCCGCGGCGGCCGGCGGCAGGTCCGGCCGGGGCACCCGGTTGGCCGGAGGAGTCTCGGCCCGCGCCGCGGGAGCCCCAGGGCGCCCGGGCCCAGGCGTGGGGGGCGCGGGGTCGCAGGGCAGCGGCGATCCGCCGGTCGTCTCGCGGAACACCAGGTCGACCACCTTGGGGAAAAGTCCGTCGTAACGGTTCACAACCTCCAGGAACGGCCGCTGCCGCTTCAGCCGCTGGAGCGTGAGGGCGTAGCCGAAGACGGTGCCCTCACTCGGCATCCAGGCGACGGCCCGCTGAAACCATTCCAGGGCCGTGTCGAACTGGCAGGAATTGTAGGCGTACCACGCGAGCCCCTGGGCGCCTTCGCCCGAGGTGGAGGCCGTCACGACCTGGGCATAGCGGGCGATGCGCGCGGGCTCGATCGCGGGCGGACGGGGCAGCGTCAACTTCTGCTCGAGGATGTCGATGTAGAGCAACTCGTTGCCAACGAACCGGTCGCGCCACGCGTAGGCGACCTCCTCGGCCTCGCGCGCCATGTCGAGCTGGCGCAGGGTCAGGGCGAGCCCGTGGGCGACCATGGCGTCACCGTTCCGGGCGATTGCCTGCTTGAACCATTCGAGCGCTTCGCGGAATTGACGGCGCTTGTAGGCGTACCAGCCGAGCAGGCTGGTCTGGCTGGGATCGCCGCTCTTGCGGGCAACGGTCTGGAACGCCGCGAAATCGGCGGGGGTCGGGGTCTCGGCGCTCTCCTCATGCAGGAACGCGGCGATCCGCGCGCGCGTGATGTCGAGGCGGATCGCGTCGAACTCCGAGGTCCCGTTCGCGCTGCGGTGACCCATCTCGATCAGGCGCTCCGCCTGTGCCATGCGCAGATGCGCCATTGCCTTCTGGATGGTGGCGAGGCGCACGCCGGCATCGGCGCTGCCGTCGAGAATCGACTTGTAGAGCTCGAACGCCTCGTCGCCCGAACCGGAATCGCCCAGGGCGTCGGCGACCGTCCAGATGCTCTGCACGTCGAGCGGATCGAGGGCGCCGGGGTCGGTCCGGTAGAGATCGATGACTGCGGCGGCATCCTTGCCGGTGAGCGCCGTGATCCGGGACCGGAACTCGGCTCGGCGGAGCTTGCGGGCCAACTCCTCGGAGGGCTGCCACGCAGGATCGATCGAACGCCGCGCGGCGATCGCCGCGCGCAGGTCGTCGAAGCGCCCCGCGGTGAAGAGGTCCCAGAGGGGCGCCTCCTCGGGCGGGCTCGGCTGCAACGCGTCGAGATCCGGCGGCTCGTTCCAGCCCGGATAGAGCCGCTTGAGACGGGCGATCTCGGCCTTCATCCGCGCCGTCTGCTTCTGGGCCGCGTAGTAGCGCAGAGCGCTCTCGTCGACCATGTCGTTCGTGCGGGACGTGGCCGGGTCGGCCAGGATCGCCGGCGCGCGCGGGCCGTCGCCGTAGACGATGCGCGGCTCGGCCCGCGTCGGCGCAGCGGAACTCTGCGGCGGGAGGCCGGATCGCGCGTCGACCTGCGCGGCGGCGGGCGAGGCGGCGAGCGCCAGCACCAGGAGACAGGGGGCGGCCGATCGGAGTCGAGCCGGCGGAGGACCAGTCAGGACTTCAGGCATGACGGGTAGCGCATGCGGGCCGCAGTCAGGGCAAGGAGGCTCAGGGTCGCTGGATAATAGTTCTGGTTGCCGATATCGCCCCGTGCATCTTCCGGAAAGGGCGTGCCGTCGAGGGCACAGGCCACCAGGGCCGAGAGCCCCAAGTAGCCGGCCTCGGTGAGCCATTCGACCTTCCGCCCGTCGCCGGTGTCGACGATCGGCAGCCGTTCCCGGTCGGAGCCCGACCACAGGGCCTGGAACGGTGCGAGGTCGTCGGGACGCACCAGTCCCGCCCAGACGAGGTAGAGCGGGATGCGGATGGCGTTGTAGGAGAACAGAGGCGGGAAGCCGGTCGCAGGATGCGGAGCGTCCTTCGCGGAGATCCACTCGGTGGGCAGGTTGCTCGGACCGAAGCGGGACTGCCGCAGCAGCGCGAGGCCGCTGCGCGTCAGGGCCGCCCAGTCGTATTCCGGCGCCACGAGGGCGAGGCGCGGGAAGGCGGGGAAGATCCAGTAGGAGAGATTGATCAGCGGACCGTCCGGGCGCTCCCGGGCCGAGAAGCCCGAGACCGCGGGGAGCAGCAGTGCCCCGTGCGGGTCGCGGAACAGGATGGTCTTGCGCCCGAACTCGATGGCGATCCGGCGGGCTGCGGTGCGGTAGCTCGGCTCGTTCCAGGCCTCGGCCGCCTCGGTGAGCGCCCAGGCGACAAGGATGTCGCCGTCGGTGGCGTTGTTCATGTCGCCCACCGCCGGCCGCTTGTCGGGAGACCAGCGCCACGCCAGCAATTCGTCGCCGCGGACCATCAGGTTGGCCCGGGTCCAGCCCCAAATCCGCTCGAAGCTGATTCTGTCGCCCGCCGCCACGGCGAGCAGCATACCGTATCCTTGGCCCTCGCTGTGGCTGATCTGACCGTTGGCCGTGTCCACCACACGGCCCTGATCGGTGATGAACCGGGAGCGGTAGGCCCGCCACGCGGTATCGTTGCCGAGCTTGCCGACGAGGCCAGGGCTCGCCGCCTTGCCGGCCTGAGCGGGCTGCGTGCCGGGTTGCGCCGTGCTCGGTGGTACGACGGGCTCGTCCTGGGCGGAGGCCGCCGCGGGCAGCATCATCGCGACAACGAGGGCGGCGGCGAGGGAAGCGCGGTCGCGGCGGCTCATGAGTTCCTCCTGCCGACGTTGCGCACGAGGCTCGTGGTGGCGAGGCCGAGGCAGAGGGCCATCGCGAGGGTCATGCCGACGTAGTACCCCGTGTTGACCGACAGCCACGCCGCGGACACGAGGCGCAGGTTCGCCAGGGATCGCGGCTGCGTCTCGACGATCTCGATCCGCTCGGGCCGGGACGTCATGAGCGTCCCGTTCGACGCGTCGAGGAAGGCGGCGCTGCCGCCGAGCTTCGCCCAGACCACGGGATCGACGAGGCAGGAGACGGACGCCTTCAGCAGCGACGTGTTCGGCGCGGTGACGATCACGGTGTTGCTCGACTGAACCGGCTGCCCCTCGGCGATCAGCAGCGAGGCCGTGGCGGGGACGTCGACCGTCGCGTCCGACTTCACTTGCGCCGACACTGTCTGGCGCAGGGATCGCACCGTGTTGGTCATCTCGTTCCAGACTGAGTCCAGGGCGGCCCAGATCTGGCGCGAGCCGCGCGTCGATGCCTCCCAGCGGTCGATGAGCTCACGGTCCGACGAGGAACCCGGAGCGGTGGCCGGGGCCGATGGCGGGGAGGGCGCGGCGCTCGCCTCGTTCTGGGACGCCTGCGCCTGCTGGGGCTGGACGGGCTGCGCCGGGCGCACCTGCGGGACCAGGGTCGGCAGGGCGCAGCGCATCGGCAGGTTGCGTCTCAGGCGATCGAGGGTGAGCACGCCCTCGGGGCCGAACTGGCCCGGGGTGGCGACCATGTCGGCGCGGCCCTCCCAGACCCGCTGGATCTGCTGCGGATCGAAGCCGACCGATTCCAGGAGCGCCGGATCGAGGGCGCGGGCGGGCGCGACCACGAGTTGGCTCGCATCGGAAGCCACCTGTTGCTGGGTCACCACCTCGAAATCTATGACCCGCTCGGATGCCATCGCCAGACGGGCGGCCAGGGTCGCGGCAGCATCGGCGCTGTCGCGGTCCGGAGTCGGCAGCACGAGACGCGGACGCTGCGCCGGGACGACAAACGGGACGGCGCCGCCTTTGATCGCCGCGAGGTCGGGACTGCGCGCCGCCCGGGCGAAATGCGGGATCTCGATCCGCGAGCGGTCGAGGAACAGGAAGCGCGCCTGCTTCGCCGCCGGGCTCAGCGTGTCGCAGGTCTGGTCGGCGGCGTTCGGCAGCTGCGCCGAGATCTCGACGTGATTCACCCCCGGACGCCACAGGCTGAAGGGCAGGGGAATCGCGCTGTCGTCGAACACCTCACCGCGCCCGTCGGGGAGCGGGACGCTCGCCGCATTGCGTCCGTTGATATCGATGACGATGCGGGCGTCCGGCGAGAGTCCGGCGACGTAAGCCCCGGCCAAGTGCAGCATGACCTTGCCGTAATCGGCCGGGACGAAATCCCCGGGGAAGCGGAGGTCGAAGCCGACATGGAGCAGGCGGCCCGAGAATTCGCGGGACGCCGCGCCGAGGCGGTCGAGCGTCAGGCTCTCGCCGCCATGCACCATGTAGCCGCGGAAGAGCTGAACAGCCTTGAGTCCGTCCGGCGTCCCCGTGTCGGCCGGAACGGCGAGGTTGGTGATCGCCTGACGGACGTCCTCATCGCGAGCCCCGGTGACCACCAGGGTCGGCGGCGTGTTCGGCCGCGTCGGCAGCATGGCGAGGCGGGGCCCAGTGGTCGGGCCGAGCTCGGAGACCCCTTCGACACCTGCGATCTCGGAGGCGGTGCCGACGACGAGGTTGATGCCGTTGCGGCCCTGCAGGAGGGGGCCGAACGTCACGGTCGGCCGGGCGACCCGCCCCACGAGTGAGAGGGCCTGCACGGCCCCGATCATCCGCTCCAGCCGCGCCAGGTTCGGGCGCTCGTTCAGGATGACCTGGATCGGCAGGGCGCCGCTCTCGTCGGGCTCTGCGGCAGCGAGGGACCGGACGTCCATGTCGGTGGCCGTTCCGACCACGAGACCGGATCGCGACGGGTCGATCTGCGTCCACAATTCGTAGGTCGCGCCGACCGAGCAGTCGACGCGGTGGCGTTGGCTGGCGGTGAAGGTCACGGCATTGTAGCCGGGCTTCAGCACACCGTCGGCAATGGCGAACTCCACCACCTTCACGGCGCCGGGCGCCTGGATACGGGTCCAGCCGACCTTCGTGCCGTTCACGAAGGCGTCGAGTTCGGAAGTCTCCGGCGCCACCGAGATGGCCGACAGATACGAGAGGCGCAGCCGTGCCGGTCCCCGCGTCTGCGCCTCGGTGAGGTAGACCGGGTAGCGCAGGGAATCCTCTTCCCCGGTCAGGCGGAAGCCGCGCGGGCCGGACGGAAGCCGGCGCGCCGGCGCGATGGTCGACTGGATCACCGCGCGTGGCACCGTCTGCGGCGCGGCGGCCCGCGGCGGCTCGGGCGGTCGCGGCGTCGATCTCTGCTCCGCCGCCGCCGCGTCCGGCCGGCGCGCGGGTCTTGCCCCATCCTCGGACGGCGCACGCAGGGCGTTGCCGCTGGGCGGGACCGTCAGCCGCTCTGCCGGGCCCGAGCCCAGGAAGCTCTGGGCCAGCGCCGGGACGCTCGCGAGACCGAGCAACAGCCCCAGCACGGGGAGGTGCAGCCGGGCGCCCATCGCCGTCACGCCGCGCTCGTGCGCCGGCCGCGAAGCTCGGCCAGGGTGCGCTCGTTTTCGTAGTCCATCATCAGGCGGACCCAGTCGTCCCCGCTCTCCGCGTCGGAGGGTTTGGCGGCCATGGAAAGGGATGGCGCCGCACCGGTCGTCGCCGGGCCCGGGACAGACGGCGCCGGGGCGAACACCCCGATCGGCGCGTCGTAGACCGGTGCCTCCTCGATCTCGACCGGCCGCGGCTGTCGGCTGGCGAGGAGGTAGCGCAGGGCGCGGAACGGCTCGACCAGGCCCCACCACGCGAATTGCAGCGTGCCGGTTGGGATGTCCTTGTGCCGCCGCCGCCGCAGCTGGAATCGCCGCATCGCCTCGGCGTCGGCGTACATGAGGCCTGCGAGCGCCGTGTAGTCGCGGATGGCCAGCGTGCCGAAGTTCACCCGCATGACGAGTTCCCGGCCGTCGCGCGTCGCCTGGTCCAGATGGACCGGCAGCGGCGCGGTCCGGCGTGCGCCGGCCGTCGGCTCGACGCTGAGCGTTCCCTGCAGGGACGGGCGGGTGAGTCCCTGATCGAGGGCGCCGCTGAGGAGGCGCAGGGTGCAGCCCTCGGCGGAGACGCGCTCGATCGAGACGTCGACGCTGTGCCCGGAGAGAGTGAGGACGCCGCGGCGGTCGATCGCCAGCGATGGCGTGCGTTCGAGCTGGCGCCGCTCGGCGCAGACCCCGAGGGAGGCGCCTGCGGTCAGCAGGTTGAAGAAGTTCCACAGCCCGACGACCAGCATCAGGTTGGTCACGCCGGGCTCATACAGGTAGCGCCACGCCGCGACGGCGCAGCCGAGCATCAGGAGCAGATAAATCAGGAAGAACGGCAGGGCGAGCGACGAGATATGGTCGTGGTCGAGAGTCGCGCCCTTGTTGGTGACGTTGAAGGTCGGCTTGCGCGGCGAAGCGATGACCGAGACGATCGCCTTAACCAAGTAGACGCCCTGGATGTACTCGTAGAGCTCGGACACGAACGGCCAGCGGAACTTGCCGTAGACGTAGTTCTGGATCATCAGATTAATGATGATATAGGTCAGCGTATAGGCGATCGACTCGTCCACGCTGGCCACGAAGATCTTCAGATCGAAGAAGATGTGCAGCAGCGGCGCGAACATGAAGATCAGCCGCGGAACCGGGAAGAACCAGAAGGCCATGCTGGAGAGGTAGGCGATCTTCTGGATCGGCTTGAGGCCCCTCTGGAAGATCGGGTTCTTCAGCAGCAGGATCTGGAACATCCCCTGGCACCAGCGGGAACGCTGGCCGATGAAGTCCGTCAGCGTGTCCGGCTGCAGGCCGGCGATCAGCGGCTTGTCGACGTAGGCGCTGGTCCAGTTGCGCGAGTGCAGCTCGAAGGCGGTCTCGCAATCCTCCGTGATGGTGATGCCCGAGAAGCCGCCGGCCTCGTCGAGGGCGGTGCGGCGCAGCAGGGCCGCCGAGCCGCAGAAAAACGAGCCGTTCCACTTGTCGAGGCCGCGCTGCGTCACCGCATAGAACATCTCGTTCTCGGAGGGCATGCGCTCGAAGGTTCGCAGGTTGCGCTCGACCGGGTCTGGGTTGAGGAACGCGTGCGGCGTCTGCACGAGGAACAGGCGCGGGTCCTGCGCGAAATAGCCGACGGTCTCGGTCAGGAACGAGCGGAACGGGACGTGGTCGGCGTCGAGCACCGCCACGAGGTCGCCCCGGGCATGGGCGAGGCCGTTGTTGAGGTTG
Source organism: Methylobacterium sp. OAE515 (assembly GCF_041806315.1). Classification (NCBI taxonomy): domain Bacteria; kingdom Pseudomonadati; phylum Pseudomonadota; class Alphaproteobacteria; order Hyphomicrobiales; family Methylobacteriaceae; genus Methylobacterium; species Methylobacterium sp. OAE515. The sequence continues at coordinate 5,732,466 of NZ_JBGMUV010000001.1, read as the reverse complement.
CCTGCCTTCGCGTGCTCGTTGCGGGCGCGGGTGAGATAGCGGGCGCCGAGCTCGTCGCACAGCGCCTTCAGCTCGCTCCGGCGGGCGCGCGCCGCCGCGGCCTTGGCGGAGTCGGCATCGCTGCATTTCTGGTCGGTGCCGCCGTCGTCGAGCAACCACACGGTGAGCTTGTCGGGCGGGTAGTTCAGCTGCCGCGCCGCCGCCAGGGTCATGGCGAGGATCGTGGCGTCCTCGTTGTAGCTCGGCACGAACACGTCGACTGCGGGCAGGTCGGCGGCCGGGGCGGCCGGTGGCGGGTCACGCCGCAGCGGGTCCGCGTTGATGATCAGGCTGACGAACAGGATGAAGACGCAGTAGAGCTCCGCCACCAGCAGGATCAGGCCGAACCCGAAGCTGACCGGATCGCCCGGCGAGGGCAGGGTGTTGGTGAGCCGCCACAGGATGTAGCGCAGCACCACGAGGCTGCCGAGCGCCATGAAGACGAACCGCGTCCGGGGCCCGTCGAACACGGCCCACAGCACGATCATCACCGCCATGGCGGCGAGGCTCATGGCGAGCTGGGCCTGCGTCCCGACCGGCTGGCTGAGCAGGGCGAGGCTGGCAACTGTCGCCCCAACCCAGGCCAGCCAACGCAACGCCTGCCTCACGCTACAGCCTCCCGGGCCAAAAATCCCTCGGATCGAGGTGCAACGGCTCTACGACCGGGTTTGTACAGCGATGATGGTCAATGAACAAATCCCTTCGTAATATCCGAGCCGTTTCACTTGATCGGAAATTACGGTTAACTTAGGAATGTGGGCTGCCCAGACGACGGACGGCGCCGTGAAGTCGATCTGTCTGCAAGAGCAGAACTGAGACGCGCAGTCGCGTTGAATACATTAACCATTCGTTCCCGAGCGTCGTGATGATCGGCGACGGCGCGGCGGATGCGACGAAGAGCGCCACGGATAGTCATGATGAAATGCGCGGCGCACCCGGCGGACCGCGTCCGGAACAGGTGCCGCCGCCTGGATGCGCCGCGGGCCTTAATCGACCCTTAACGAAAATCGAGCCTCGCTCGGTACCGACCCCTCGGGCGTACGGATGACCGCGAAGCCGCTGCAGATATCCCTCGGATTGCTGAACGCACTGCAGGTGGCGATCGCCGCCGCGGCGGGGTTCGCGGCCGCCGTGCTGATCGTCGCTCCGGCCGCTCAGCGCGGCACTGCGTCGTCCCCGCAGGAGATGGTCGGCTCGGCCTCGCGCGCCTACGTCGCCGCCATCGCGGCGCGGCTGCGGCAGACCGTTGGTGATGCGCGCAACGCCGCCCTGACGCTCCGCGACGATGAGCGCCTGCTCTCTCCCGACCAGCGCGCCGCACGCCTGCGCGCGTGGCTCGACCTGAACCCGGTCTACCGGGACGCCGCGCTCATCGCGCCGGACGGCACCGTGCTGGCAGCCCAGGACGAGCGCCGCATCGGCAGCAGCGTCGCGCGGCAGTCCTGGTTCCTGCGCAGCCGTGCGGCCGGCGTGATCGTCGTCACCGACGGGGCGGAGGCCGACTCGCCGTTCGGGGCCGCCGTCGCGCTGGGTGAGCGTGGGCAGGACGGCCTGCTGCGCCTCGACGCCAACCCAAGCTACTTCACCAAGGTCGAGGAGGACGTGCGCCGCGCCGCGGCGCTGCCCGAGACACTTGGGTTCCTCGTCGCCACCCCGGACAGCCGGGTCCTCGCCGGGACCCCGGACGCCTTCCGGACGATAAGCGTCTCGGCCACGACGCCGATGCGCGTCGCGGCCGAGATCGGTTCCCCGGGATGGCTGGTGACGGCGCAGGCCGTTCCCTCCGGCGAGTCGCTCGCTGCGGCGCCGGACTGGCGGATGCTCGGCATCGGCCTCGCCCTCGTGGCCTGCGCGGCCGCCCTCGGCTTCGTCGCGGGAGAGCGGCTGACGCGACCGCTGCGCCGCCTCCTGAAGGGGGAGGGCGAGACCGATGCCGAATCCACTGCGCCCCACATGTGGATCGGCGAGTTCGCGGCGCTCTCGGACGTCTTCGCGGGCCATCGCCGCAGCGCCGGGCTGATGATGGCCGGCGCCGGGTCCGATTTCGCGCGGCTCAAGGCGCGACTGACCACTTTCGAATCGATTTCCGGCTGGGCCTGTTGCGAAATCGATCCCGACACCGGCCGCACCTTGCTGGATTCCCGGACCGCGGGCGGACCCGACGGCGCCCCGTTCGCCGCCTGCTTCGTCGCCGACGACCGGCCCGTTCTCGATCGGGCGCGCTCCGCCGCCCTCGCGGCCGACGGTCCGGCCGACGTGGTCCTGCACCTGCACGACTGGCCGGAGCAGCAGGTTCAGGTGAGGCTGCACTGCCTCGCCGATGCCAGTGGCGACCGGCGGCTCTTCGCCCTGATGCGGAAGCTGCCGGGCGGCGAGGCCGCGACCCTGCCGCCGCAGGTCGAGCCGCGCCGCAACCTCGTCCTGCGACGGGTGACCGATGGCATCGTCCACGAGTTCAACGACGTCCTCACCGTCGTGCTGACAAATCTCACGCTGCTCACGCGTCGGCACGCCCTCGGGGACGACCAGGAACGGTTGGTCGGGCGGGCCACGGCCGGCGCGCGCCGGGGGGCGGCGCTCACGCGCCGGATGCTGCACCTCGTGCGCGGCGACGAGACCGGCATCACCCTCGCCGAGACCGACCTTGCCACCACCTTCGAGGGTTACCTGCCGTTCCTGGCCGCAAATGCCCTTGGAGAGATGCCGGTCCTCAATCGCATCCCCGCGGGGTTGCCGCCCATCCTGTGCAGCGAGCGCGTGCTGGAACTGCTGCTCCTCAACCTGGCCTTCCATATCCGCGACGCCGGCCTCGCCGGCTTCGCCATCGCGGCCGTCGAGGGGATTCCCGAGGATGCGAGCACCGCGGCAGCGTCGTCGGCCTACGTCCGGGTGCTCGTCAGCAGCGGTCGCCGCCCCGCGGCCGCGCCGCTGCCGGCCAGTACGGGACCGACCCTGGCGACGGCCGCCGCGCTGGTCACCGAGAGCGGCGGCTTCTGGCGCCTCATCCGCGACGGGATCGGCGCCGAGCCCTTCCTGGCCGAATTCTGGCTGCCCGCCGCACCCCGCATCACCGCCAAGCTCCCGCCAGCCCGCTTGGCTGGCCTGAAGATCCTACTCGTGGAGAGCGACGGCCTCGTGCGAGCGAGTGTCGCCGAGGTGCTTGCGGATCTCGGCCACGCCGTGGTGCAGGCCGCCTCCGGGGCGCACGCCCTCGAGGTTCTTGCCCGCGACGCTGCCTTCGACGCGATGATCGTCGATCAATCCATGCCGGTGATGGCCGGCCTCCAACTCGCCGCCACGGTGGTCGAGCGGTATCCGGAGATTCGGATCATCCTCGCCAGCCCGCACGGCCAATTGCCGCAATCCGCCGACGCCTTCCTGCGCATCGACAAGCCCTTCCGCAACGAGGACCTGCAGGTCGTCCTCGACATCGCGGTGAAGCGCGCCCGCGCCGCCTGATTGCGTCTTGTTCCGCCCACCGTGCAGCCGCCATAAGCGCGCCCGGTGGCCCGATCTTGGCGGCTACATCCTGGTCGAACGCCAGTCCATCCAAAATCGAATGTTAATCATTGTCGTTGAGTGTTGATTAAAGCGTAAATCGTACCTTAACGGAGCCGTTGAATATGGGCGGGACCGCAGAACCGACTGCCCGACGTCCTTTCGCTCCGTTCACCACTGCTCTGGCCCTCTCGTGCGCCTGCGCCGCGGCGTCCGCCACAAGCGCTGCAGCCGCCGACCTTCCGACCAGGGCCGCGGGCGTGGACTGGTACACCGGCGCCTCGCAGCAGGCGGTCGATGACAGCTGGGCCGTCGCCGTCGACGGCTCGACCAGCGTCACATCGAACAGCTCGGCCTTCGGCGCCGTGACGGTGACGGCCGCGCCCAACGGTTCGCCCACGCAGGACGGATTGCGCGTGCGCGTCGACGCCATCGGTGGAACCTACTCGTATCCCGGCCGGTCCGTTGCGACGCGGGTGACCGGCTACCAGCAAGAGGGCGCTTTACAGGCGGGTTATGAGTGGGTCTGGAAGGACGCCGCCCTCGCCGGTTTCATCGGATTCAATGTCCGCAGCAATCAGCTGTCCGTCCCAGATCCAGGCAACCCGGTGGTGGGCACGGGCGTCGGATTGAAGGTCGCGGGCAACTTCTACGCGACGCCGACAGACCGGACCATGGTCTCCGCCTACGGCTCATACTCGACCAAATTCAATGCTTACTATTCCCGCCTGCGGGTCGGCTACATGCTCGCTGACGGCGTCTATGTCGGGCCGGAAGTGTTGTTCCTGGGCGACGATTTCTTCCGGCAATATCGCATCGGTGCGCATCTGACCGGCGTGCGGTTCGGACCAGTCCAGATGTCCGTCGCCGCCGGCTACGTCCAAGATCGGGTTCAGGGTTCCGGCTACTACTCCAGCATCGAGGCCCGCTCGACGTTCTAACACCACCTGGGCGTGAGATCGGACGGCAACTGGAAGCAGCATCCGCCGCGCGGGCATCGCACGGGCAGGATGACCCCACGAGCAATCGGCCGATGACGGCCCGACGTACGGCGGGCAGGCTTGCAGACGGTGGCGGTCCCGGTAGGCCGACCGGGCTTCCATGCTGCCGGTCGGCGCAGGCCACGGTTCGGGGACGCTTTACCTCGTGAGAGCTCATGCTCATCGTGAGGTCAGCCATGCTGGAATCGGACGCACTCTTGAGCCAAGGCATCTCAGCGGGCGACGCCCTGTTTGCGCCAGCCGTGCTCAGGAACAGAGAGGCGATCCTCGCTGTCCTGCGCCACCTGCTCCCGGCCTCCGGCTTGGTCTTGGAGGTGGCCAGTGGGTCGGGCGAGCACATCGTTCATTTTGCGTCCGCGTTGCCCAGCTTGTCCTGGCAACCCAGTGATGCCGATCCAAAAGCCCTGAGAAGCATCGCGGCGCATACGCAAACCGCTGGCTTGGCCAATATCCTCGCCCCCCGGCCGCTTGATGTTCGGGCACAGCCCTGGCCCGTGCCGCGCGCCGATGCGGTGCTTGCGATCAACATGATCCACATCGCACCGTGGTCGGCGACGGAGGGATTGATGGCAGGCGCTGGCCGCCTCCTTCCTGACGGCGGCCTGCTCTACCTGTACGGACCGTTCACGGTAGCCGGTGCGCACACGGCTGAGAGCAACGCGACCTTCGATGTGAACTTGCGTGCGCGGGACCCCGCTTGGGGCGTCCGGGATGTCGAGGCGATTTCCGAAGTTGGCTTGGTTCAGGGTTTGAGCCTTGTCGAGCGCATTCCGATGCCGGCCAACAATTTCAGCTTGGTTTATCGAAAGGGACGTCATAGCAGTCCATGAGCGAGACATACCGGATCCGGTTTGCCCCACTCGGTGACGCGCGACCAGAGACGCTGCTGTCCGCCATTTCCAGGCTTCGGCTCGACGGCCGATAGGGCCTTTCGGCTTCGCGCGCATTTCGGTCGCTCAGCCGATTCGGGCTGCCTCTCCGAAGCAGACGTCGCCGCGACGCGGCTTCTCTCGATGCCTGTCCGAACCCTGGCCCGGTCGGCGACGCGCCCGGAAGACTGGCGTTGAAGTCAGGTCCGGAACATAATCGCGCGCTGATCGGCGAGCTCGGGCAATCCCCGGTGCGTTTCGTAGGCACTTCAGGGGGTATGTCCGGGTAATCCCGGAGCAGATCGATGCGCCTTGGAATAAATCCGGCGATGGCTCGCTTCCCGATCCCCGCGCGGGGATCGCTGTTCCGGCAATATTTCTTTGTCCTGTTCGCCGCCGTGGTCGTTCCGTTGCTCGCCGCCGGCATCAGTCAGGCATGGTTCGGGTACAAGGACCAGAGGGCGCACCTGAACGACCTTCTCGGGGCCGAGGCCCGGACTGCGGCTGCGCGGATCGCAATTTTCATTGAAGGGATCGGAAACCAGCTCGCCTGGATGGTCCACTTGCCCTGGACGGAGCGAGCCGACGAGCGGCGGCGCATCGATGCCCTGCGGCTCCTGCGCCACGCCCCCGCCGTGACGACTCTCAGGCTGATCGACGGCGCCGCGAAGGAGCGGCTCTCTGTATCGCGAATCGGCCTCAACCGCATCGAGAGCGGCGAGGACGCGTCGGGGGATCCAGCAGTGTTGGGGGCCCGGACCGGGCAAGCTTGGTTCGGCCCCGTCACCTATTACCGCAACTCCGAACCGTACATGACCGTGGCCGTGGCGGGAAACCGAGCCGCAGCGGGCATTGCGATCGCCGAGATCAATCTCAAGCTGATCCTCGACGTCATCGTGGGGATCCGGATCGGCGAGACCGGTCAAGCCTTCGTGCTCGACCGGCCGGGCCGGCTCATCGCGCATCCCGACATCAGCCTCGTCCTACGCGGCGCCGCGGACCGGACGGCCGAGAACCTCCAAGCGCTGCGGGCTGCAATCCTCGCGCAAGATGGTCGCGCGGTCGCCGGTTCGGACCCGGCGGGGCGCGCCGTCGTCGCCGCCCTGGCGCCGGTCCAGGGACCGGATTGGAGCGTGATCGTCCACCAGCCGGCCGCCGAAGCGTTCGGACCGATCCGCGCCGCCTTCTGGCGCCTGCTCAGTCTGCTGCTCGCCGGCACAGGCTTCGCCGCCGCGCTCGCCTATTGGCTCGCCGGCCGAATGACCGGGCCGATCCGCTTGCTCGAGGACGGCGCGGCCCGGATCGGGGCCGGCCAGTTCGATCACCGCATCGACATCGCGCGAGGCGACGAGCTTGGTCGGCTCGCGACCCGCTTCAATCAGATGGCACGCGAGGTCGCGATCTCACGGGAGCGCTCGGAGCGCATCGACCGGCTCAAACGCTTCCTCGCACCGCAGGTCGCCGAGCTCGTGGACCGGGCCGGCGATGGCAGCGTCCTCGATGGACAGCGCGTTGAAGTCGTCGTCGTCTTCGGCGACCTGCGCGGCTTCACCCCGTTCTCCGCCCGATCCGAGCCGATCGTGATCATGGATGTCCTGAGCGAATACCATGCGGCGGTCGGTGCGACCGTGGACCGGCATGGCGCGACACTCGTGAGCCTCGCCGGCGACGGCGTCATGATCCTGGTGAACGCGCCCGTGGCCTGCCCCGAGCCGGCGTTGCGGGCCGCTCGCATGGTCATCGAGATGCAGGCCACGGTGCAGGCCCTGGCCACGACCTGGCGGGCGCGCGGCCATGCGCTCGGCTTCGGGATCGGCCTGGCGATGGGACCCGCCACGGTCGGGCGCATCGGCTCCGACAGCCGGATGGACTACACGGCCATCGGCACGGTGACGAACCTCGCATCGCGCCTGTGCGCCTCGGCCCAGGACGGCCAGATCCTCGTCGATCGCACGGCGGCCGAGGCGATCGGGAGCGGCGTTCCCCTCGTTTCGCTCGGGACGCGCCGCCTGAAGGGCTTCGACGATCCGGTTGCCGTCTTTGCCGTGGCCGCTTGTCAGGCGACCGACGCCCGGCCAACGCCGGGTGCGGCGGCGTGAGGCTTTGCGCTTGGCGAGGGGCGACGGGATGAGGCGACGCGCCATTCTCATCGGGCCGGTCACTGCTCTGATCGGCGGCGTCTTACCCCGCGCGGTGCGGGCGCGAGCGCCGACGCTTCCGGTGATCGGATATCTCGGCTCTGAGACGCCCGAGCGTGCTGCCAGCCGGCTGGAGGCTTTTCGCGGGGGGCTCGCCGATGCTGGTTTTGTCGAGGGTCGCGACGTCGCGATCGCCTTTCGCTGGGCAGACGGTCGCTATGAGCGGCTGCCCGCGCTCGCGAAGGAGCTGGCCGGTAGCGGGATCACAGTCCTGGTTGCCCCCGGTGGAGCGCCCGTGGTGCTTGCGGCGCGGGCGGCGACGGAGACGATCCCGATCGTCTTCGAGATGGGCGGCGATCCGGTCGTCCTCGGCGTGGTGGACGATCTCGCGCGGCCGCGCGGCAATCTGACGGGCGTGTCGAGCCTGAGCGTCGAGGTCTCGAACAAGCGGCTCGAGTTGATGCGGGAGCTGTTTCCGACAACCGCTGCCCTCGCCGTCGCGGTCAATCCGACCAGTCCCACGGCCAGCTCGCAGGTGGCCGGACTCGAGGCGACGGCGGGCAGCCTTGGCCTGCAACTCCATGTGCTCAAGGCCAGCCGCGAGGATGAGTTCGAGACGCTTTCCACGGCGCCGCGCCGGCTCGGGGTGCCCGGCCTTGTCTTCACCTCCGACCCCTTCTTCGCCTATCGCAGTGCGCTTCTTGCGATCCTCGCAAGCCGCCACGGCCTTCCCGCGATCACCCAATCCCGCGACTTTCCCGAGGCCGGCGGGCTGCTGAGCTACGGAGGCGACTTCACGCAGACGCATCGCCAAGCCGGCCTCTATGCCGGCCGTCTGCTCCGGGGCGAGAAGCCCCGCGACCTGCCGGTACAGCTCGTCACGAAGGTTGAACTGTTCGCCAATGTCGGGGCGGCCACACGTCTTGGCGTGACCTTGCCGCCCTCGATCTTGAGCAGCGCGGACGTGGTGATCGAGTAGCGATCCGACATCCGCGGGCTCGTTGGCGACAACGCCATCAGCGTGCACCGCGAAGGCGCGGCAGGAGCATGCCGACCTCGCGCCAATAGCGACGATAGCGATCACCGAAGAAGGCAACGAGGTCGCGCTCCTCCAATTGGATGCCGACGAGGATGTAGGCGGTCGCGACTGCCGCGAACAGCAGGTGGCCGGCCGTCATCGTCGGCGTCGCCCAGAACGCGATGACGAAGCCGAGATAAATCGGGTGCCGGACGTACCTGTAGAGGAGGGGTGTCGTGAACGCGGCCTCACCCGGCTTGGTCGAGCGCCAGCCCTGGATGGCCTGTTTGAGCCCGAAGAGGTCGAGATGGCTGATCATGAAGGTGCTGGCGAGAACCACGAGCCAGCCGATCCAAAAGAGGCCCATCAGAAGGCCCGCCGCGACCGGTTCCGAGACCGACCAAACGATCGCCGGGAGTGGGCGCCATTGCCAGAACAGCAGCAGCAGCGCGAGGCTCGCCAGGAGGACGTAGGTGCTGCGCTCGATGGGCTGCGGGACGACGCGGGTCCACCAGACTTTGAAGCGCGGGCGTGCCATCACGCTGTGCTGGAGCGCGAAGAGGGTAAGCAGGGAGACGTTAACGGCGACGGCCAGTCCCGGATCGACGATCAACCCGTCGTCGACAGTCTTCGGAACGACAACGTGTCCGAGGAAGCCGACTGCGTAGAGGAAGGCCAGCAGGAAGACCGCGTAGCAGATCAAGGCGTAGGTCAGGCGGGCAGCGTGCGACATGGAAGATCTCCAGTGGCAAGAGCGTGATCGGCCGTGCTCCGAGGTCCGGTCACGACCCGGTCCCTCGCGGCCCGAACCTTCATCCGGCCAACCGCCCACCTCCGTCCGTGATCGCCGTCACGGACGCGGAGCGGCGCCCGGGGCATGCCGGCCTCCTCAGCCGAGGAGGATCAGGTGGCCGCTGCGTTCTCTGTTTTCAGACTGTGGCTCGACTGCCGCCGTACACAGCGCGAACTCGCCTTGTTCAGCGAGCGCGACCTCGCTGATCTCGGTCTCGTCAGGTCCGATGTGACGCGTGCCGCCGCCTTCAGGGCCGCACGATAGCCGCCGCGGCCGGCCGCGGTGCAGCCAGCACGTCTCCGGCGCTGCGCCGCCCTTCCGGGCGGATGGCGGGTTCGCGAGCACTCTGGTATGAATAGACCGCCGTCCGGCCTCATGGTCCGCTCGGGTCCGCAGCTCCAACAGGAGCCATTTCTGTGGGCGATCCGGCGCAGTTCGAGCGTTTGCTGTCCGCCAGCCCTTTCTTCGGCCGCCTTGAATCCGACACGCGGCGGGCCGTCGCCGACCTCTGCGTCACACACAGCCTCGCTCGCGGCGAGACCCTGTTCCTGAAGGACGACCCAGCGGACGCGTTCTACGCGATCCGCCGCGGCGAGATCCGGATCACGGCCGGCACCGGCGCGGGCCGGCGCATGACGCTCAACGTGCTCGGTCCGGGCGACATTTTCGGCGAGGTCGCGCTCTTCGATGGTCGGTCGCGGAGCGCGGACGCCGTCGCGGCCGAGCCGTCGGAGTTGTTCGCGGTCCGCCGCCGCGACATGCTGAACCTCGTCGGCCGGCACGCCGACTTGTCGATGCGGGTCATCGAACTCTTGTGCGAGCGCCTGCGCTTCGCCACCGCGCGTCTCGAAGAGACGGTGCTGATGCCTTTGCCCGCGCGGATCGCGCGACGCCTGCTAGGCTTGGCGGAGGATTTCGGCAGCGAAATCCATATCTCGCAGGACGACATCGCTGACTTCGCGGGCACGACCCGCGAGACGGTCAACAGGCAACTCCAGTGTTGGCGTCGCCAAGGCATGATCGACCTCCACCGCAATCGCGTTGTCGTACGCGATCCTGCCGCCCTTGCCTCGGCTGCCTTGTCATGAACTCGCACGATGATTGGCGCTGATATCCCGCATCCTTCATTCTTGCGGTGCCCATCAGCATCATTCCTATAATCGTGCAGAAAGCGGAATATAGATGAAGCTGATAAGATGCAGATTTTGCTGGTAATATCGAGACATTATGAAATTATCTGATAGTTTCCGGCAGCGTTAGCTGAGTTTTAAACTGTATTTCTGATATGTTGATCTCTGCGGGGTCTGCTTGGAATACCTTCCAGGCCCTCAGCTCAGCCGCGGCGAATGTCCGCTTGTCCGCTCCCCCAACCTCAAAGCAGACGGGCCGCAAGCGGCCCACCCGGGTCACCGCTCAGCGCCCACGTGAACGTCTCAGATGGGTGAAAAGGAGATCGTCCGCTTTCACGAGGCGCAGACATGAAGGCGGTCATCTACGGTCATGACATGACTAAACACGTAGTTGTTTTCTTCCGCGGGAGTGATGGCGAGCTTTCGCATGAGATCGATCCCGGAGACGACCTCCAAAGCGGTGCTGGCAGCGCCGAAGCCGGGGCCGATGGGCGTTTGCTGTGTCATGCTGATGTGCTCCGTGAGCCGGCGCGCCGGGTGGAAGCATCAAGCGCTTTGCGAGGCTCAATGTCGGGTGAAGCGATTCAGGGATACGCGCTGCCTGATCACTGCGTTTGCGAAGTTGGGTTCGGTCCCAGCGCGAGAGCCTGCGCGACATGGCGGAGCTTGTCGGGATTGCGGGTGATGTAGATCGCAGTGATCCGGCCGTCCTCAATGGCGAGCGCAGTGGTTTGGAGAACGTCGCCGCGTTCGCGGCTGACATAGCCGGGCAAGCCGTCGATCCAGACGGGTTCGAGCATCTGCGCCCAGCCTTGCCCCCATTTGCGCCGCACACCCTCGAACATGCGCAGGAGGCGGTCCGATCCCGTGATCGGATTGATGAAGGCCAGAACCTTGCCGCCGCCATCCGAGTGCAGCACCGCGTTTCTGGCGAGAATGGTTCGCAGCGCTACGGTGTCGCCGCTGTTGGACGCCGCGAAGAAGGCCCGTGCGATCCGCTCGCCCTCTTCGCGCTCTACGGGGAAGCGAGGACGCGCAGCCTGCACGTTCCGCCGTGCCCGGACGGCGAGTTGGCGCACGGCCGCCGTCTTCCGGTCGAGCGTGTCCGCTACCTCGCCGAGCGGCATGCCGAAGACGTCGTGGAGGAGGAATGCCGCCCGCTCGAGAGGCGACAGGCGCTCCAGCGCCATCATCAGCGTGAGCGTCAGGTCATCTTTGTCCACCCCATCATCCTCGTCTTCGACGCGTGGCTCGGGCAGCCAAGCGCCGACGTAGGTCTCCCGGCGGGCACGGGCCGACTTCATCTCGTCGAGGCAGAGGCGCGTGACGATGCGCGCGAGAAACGGATAGGGCGCAGCGACCTTCGTCTGGTCCACCGCCACCCAGCGCAGCCAGGCATTCTGCACGACATCCTCCGCTTCGCTGCGCGAGCCAAGCATGCGGTAGGCGATGCGCAGAAGCCGCGCGCGATGGGTCTCGAAGGTCGCCGTGGCGATTTCGGCCTGCGACATGGGCCTTTCCTCGAAAACAATGTCGCTTGAGCGAATGTGGACGACCATAGGTATCCGTGCCGCCTTGAACAGATGCGTTCCCGCGCCGCCGCTGCTACGGCCGGTCCGGCGTCGTCAATATTCGGTCGGCCGTGTCCACGACGAAGATGGCGAGGAGCTTCGAGGGCTCGACGTCGCTGGCATTGGCGCTGACTCTGTGATGATCACCGGGCATTTCGACAAAGCTCTCGCCGACACGGAAGACCTTCTCCGGGCCATCGTTGATCCGACTCCGCACCGCGCCCTCGATCACGGTTGCCGTGATGAAGGCAGATGCGGCGTGGGTGTGGGACGGCGAGGAGCCGCTCGGGCCGTACTCGACGAGGACTCCGCGCAGGCTCTTGCCGGGAACCGAAGGCAGCGGATGGTCGAAGATCGTCGTGACGCGGGCCTCGCCCCTCGCAACTTCGGCCGCCACCGCAGGGACGGCGAAGACGGCAAAGAGGGCTCCCAGCAAGAATGTTCTGAACATGGAAGGGGTCTTTCTTCGTGGATGGGAGGAGCGCAGCGGTTCAGGCGGCAGCGAGCCAGCTCTCGAACCGCGTCGGTCCGAGCCGCGCCGCTTCCGCATGCTCGGGAACAAGCGACCCGGTTTCGAGCTCGGCGCCGAAGTAGCGCGCCGCCTTGTCGATCCGCACCTCCCGACGGTCGCCGATGGCTGCGATCCAGCGGGCGACGACGTCGCGGAACGGAAGGCGGTCTGGCCCGGCGATCTCGATCGTCCCGTTGCGCGGCGGAGCGAGCGCGACATCGGCGAGCGCTGCGGCGACATCGGCGGCGGCGATGGGCTGAAAGTCCGCGTCAGGCACGACGAGGCGGGCGCCGTCGACCGATCCTTCGGCGATGGTGGCGACGAACTCGAAGAATTGGGTCGCCCGCACGATGGTGAAGGGAATGCCGGAGGCTTTGACGAGCCGTTCCTGCACCACCTTAGCCCGAAAGTAGCCGTTCCCCTTCAGGCGGTCCGTGCCGACGATGGATAGGGCGACGTGATGTTTCACACCCGCCTCGCGCTCTGCGGCGAGAAGGTTGCGGCCAGAGCGCTCGAAGAAGTCGAGCACCGCCGCGTCATCGAAGGACGGAGAGTTCGAAACGTCGACGACGATGTCGGCTCCGACAAGAACCCCGGCCAAGCCTTCGCCCGTCAGCGCGTTCACTCCGCTGCTCGGCGAGGCAGCGATAGCCTCATGTCCCTGTCGCGAGAGTCCGGCCGTCAGGTGACGCCCGATGAGGCCGCTTCCGCCAATCACCACGATCTTCATGGTACCCGTTTCCTTGTTCGAGAACGGACGGGGCAGCTCCTTGCCGCTTTCAGGCGCCCGTCGAACAAGGGACGAGACGCGTGGGCTCGATGTGACATGCCCCAGGAAAAATCAGCGCGGTGAGACGCGGAACTGCGGTCAGGGATCGATCGGACATCGGCGATAATGGGACGGCGCTGGTGCCGCCCCGGACGGAGCGGCAGAGCCGACTAGGCCTTCGCCTGGACCGGGAGGCGGAAGGGTGCGCCGAGGCGGTTGAACGCGTTCATCGCCGCGATGGCGATCGTCAGGTCGACGAGATCCTTGGCCGTAAAGACAGCGCTCGCGGCGGCATAGGCCCCATCGGAGGCGTGCGTCTCGCTGATCAGCGAGACTTCCTCCGCCCAGGCGAGAGCGGCGCGGTACTGTTCGGAAAACAGGTGGGGCACCTCGGCCCAGACAGAAACCAGGACGACCTTCTCGAGTGGCATCGTCTTGAGGAGGTCTCTGGTGTGTAGGTCGATGCAGTGCGCGCAGCCATTGATCTGAGACACCCGCAGGAAGATGAGGTGGATAAGCTCAGGGGGTAGATCGGTGCCAGTGTTGATGTAGTGGTGGATGCCATAAAGCGCCTTGGCACCCTGCGGGGCCACCTCGTTCCAGACCAGTCGCTTGTTCTCGCTCATGTCTTTTCCTTGTGCTCGGAGCGCCAGAGATCGACGTTCAAAGCCATGACGAGCCGAGCGACCCGGGTGTGACATGCGATGCTGCGTTCTCGCTCGAAGCGGATCATCTTTCAGCCGAGCGCATCGACGTCCGCTTCCAAGCGGGCTGAGCAGGTCGATTGACGACCGACATGGGTCAGTAGAAGGCCGTCCGCTTTTGCGGCAGACCTACTCCAAAGCGGCCATCGTGAGAGCCAGCGGAAGAGCCGCTTATCCATCGACTTTCGACCTCTATGGTCAATGCTGGGCATCAGCGCCCAGGCGCTTAGGTCTCCACAGGCGTGCCTAGCAGCAGAGCCCGCAATTTCGCCTCGCCCAGAGCGCGCTCGATCGCGCGGAGCGAGAAATAGGGGATCAGTGCTACGACCATCACCCATGCGAAGGTGACCAATCCGCGAGGGCCACCGGCAACGTCGGGCAGGACTTCGCCTACGCTTCGCCCATGCCAGACGCCCACCAGCACCTCTTCCGACACGTACGCCGCCGTCAGAACGGCTGCGAACAGCACGGCGCGGTACAGGATCTCGTACACGAGCGGCCCCTGTTGCAGACGACGGCCGAAGGAGAGGGAGCCCAATCTGGTTGCCTCGATAACCAGCATGAATTTGGCCAGCACGAGGGCGTTGATGAGGCCCAGCGCATAGAAATGGTAGCTTGAGTAGTGCTGCGTCTCCTGGTCCAGGCGGGTGTATATATTGAGGCTGAACAATATGAGCGTCCCGAAAACGACCACGAGATAGGCAGCGAAGGCGAGATAGCGCCGCGCTTCATCGACCACACGGTGTGCGAGCGGACGCTTCGGTGCACCGGGACCTTTCTGCGCCGATGCTGACTGGGACGTGGTGTGTGAGGCTGCTGCATCGGACATGGTGATCCTCACAGGTTAACCTGTCCCCCGGGACGGGTACGGACATTATCCGCCTACGCCAGCGCTGTCTTGCACTCCCTCACGAGCGACTCAGGTCGGGGCGGCGTTCGCGCTGCAAGTCCATCCTGTCTTTGGCCTGAAGATGTGGCGGACGCTGAGTGTTATCGGCGGGCTGTGAGCAAGGCGCTCGCTATCGAACCTTGGACCGCAACGTAAATTCAGCCGCGCAACCCCATATCAACGTCATACCGATGCTGTGATTTTCGACTCCGCGTCCAAAACATTCAGTCTATCCGGACGGTCAGCTGCAGTCCGTACCTACGAATGGTTTCCGCCGTTTCGTCGCCCCGCCGTGCGGCCCCAAACATCATCGTCGTGACAGGCAGTAAACATTCGTCGAGGTAATCTCGTTGCCGCCGTGCTCCTGTGAATTCCAAATGCCGGGAGATATCAGGGAGTACCGCGGGATAGAAAAGAAGTAGTTTTTCAGATCGAAGCCCTGCGAGCCATCCCGCTTGTAGTAGGTCCGGAAAAGCTGAAGCGCGCATCTGTGGTGCGGCTTGTCATCCGGATTTATCACGAGAAGCGGGAAGAGCGGCGTCGGCGATGGCAGATACCAAGCAAAGTAGGGTGCCGCCTGCGCCGTCACGCAAAACGCAGACAGCTGGAGAGTCGCCACGAAGGAGCGCACGAACCTGAGCAGCATAAGGCTCTCCTGTTCCACTGAAAGTGCAGATACCTGCGACATGTGCGCAGGAAGCAGGTCGTAAATGTTCAGGCCATCCTGACTTGAGGCCGTTGGGTTCCCGCTGATGTCGGACCTTCTGCGAGGCTACGGCTGTGCCGAGCTAAGGGTGTTGGTTGTGACAGCACCCGCCTATCATCTGGACTGTACGACAGCGAGTTAATGATGGCTGCTACTGGACGCTTCTTCCAGCTGACGAAGTACAGCGTCGAGGTTGAAGGCTGCCGGTTTCTGACGCGGTGGAAATCGCTCGAATGCAGCGAGCTGCTGCGCCACAACAGCCTGCATCCCATAAATCAGATAAGCGTGAGATATTACCCAGTCCCAATAAGTGTTCGAATTTTCATCGGCGCGTTCGAAAGGATCACGGCGCAAGTTGAAAATCTTCGGTGCCCTCAATTTCACGAACGGCTCGAACCAGCACATAAGCTGTTTGGCGCGCTGTTCCATCAGGACCAACTTCCAATCCTTCAGGCGGATTGCTAATATGTCACCATCGTCGCTGATATAAAAAAAGGAATTTCGAGGACTTTCGTTTGCCTCGCCTGTCAAGTACGGCAGCAGATTGTAGCCGTCGATGTGGACTTTGTACGTCCGCGCACCAACCTTGTAACCTTCAAGAAGTTTTTCATTGATATTGGTCTCTCCGGCGGCAGCGAGAAACGTCGAAAGCCAGTCCTGATGACTCACAATGTCATTCAAAACCGAGCCCGCCTTTATCTTGCCAGGCCAGCGTACGAAGACAGGTACACGCCAGCCGCCGTCCCAATTGGTATTCTTCTCGCTGCGGAACGGAGTGATCCCGGCATCAGGCCAGCTGTTGTAATGTGGACCGTTGTCCGTCGAGTACATGACGATGGTGTCGTCGGCGATGCCCAGTTCATCGAGCTTGGCGAGCATGAGGCCAATGTTTTCGTCATGGGCCACCATCACATCGTTGTAGTCGCCCTGGCCTCCGCTCTTGCCCTTATGCTTCTCGGCGCAGTGGGTCCGAAAATGCATGGCGGTCGTGTTGTACCAAACAAAGAAGGGCTTGCCTTCCTTGTGGCATTCATCAATGAACCTGAGCGCATGCGAGGTGGTCTCCTCATCGATCGTTTCCATGCGCTTCTTGTTGAGCGGGCCCGTGTCCTCGATCTTCTGTCCACCACGACCGTCTGACCAGCAGTGCAGGACTCCTCTGGGCCCAAATCGCTGCTTGAATGCTGGATCTTTCGGATAGTCCGAGTCTTCCGGTTCCTCCTCGGCATTGAGATGGTAGAGATTGCCGAAGAACTCGTCGAAACCATGCATCGTTGGGAGGCACTCGTCCTTGTCCCCAAGATGGTTCTTGCCGAACTGGCCGGTGGCATATCCCAACGGTTTCAGCAGGGCTGCGATGGTAGGATCTTCCGCCCTGATACCAACATCCGCTCCTGGCATGCCGACCTTGGTCAAGCCGGTGCGAATTGGATTTTGGCCCGTGATGAAAGCTGCACGGCCGGCTGTGCAGCTCTGCTGGCCGTAATAGTCGGTAAAAGCGACGCCTTCGTTGCCGATCCGATCAATATTGGGTGTTCGGTAACCCATCTGTCCTCGGCTGTTATAGCTGATGTTCCACCAGCCGATGTCGTCGCCCCAGAGGATGAGGATGTTCGGCTTGCCTGCTTTGGCCATCGCGATCTCCTTGTATTGGTCCGGCGACTTCGGAGCGTCACATCATTCCCTGCAGCGCGATACGAGGGGTTAGGCGAGGCGCAGCAGCACGGCAAAGAACGCGAACACACCGATGCAGATCAGGAGGGCGGCAATCGCGAGAACTGGCGATCGCATACCGTCTCGGGTCATCCCAGCGAGTTTGGTGAATGCTCCGTCCCACAGGTAGTGGACGGTCCACCAATATTGCCACATAGAGACAACAAGGGCCAGTACGCCGCATATAATCAGCGCAAGACCTAAATACAGCGCTTCTTCTGGTCGATTAGCGGGTCGAACTCCCGGCATCTGCTGCAGATGCTCGAAAAACTGAACGATTGCGAAGCCGAAGCCGATCAGCGAAACTGCCGTTCGGAGCCATGACATCATCGTGCGTTCAAGGCTTAGGCGGGTGCGGAGCCAAGCAAAATGGCTGTCCGCCGTGACTTTCACCTCGAACCTGTCCGCACTCGGGATTTTGCCTGAATTTGCCATGCTGGGGTCGCCGTCCGATAGCGGTTCATCTCGGCTGGGTCGCGAGTTTCCATTCGGGCGCGCGTCAGACCAAAGGCAGGGGACGCGTGCAGACTGCGCGCTGGCGATCACGTGCAGAAAGGATCCCGAGAGCACCGCGGTGATTGCCGACCAGAAAGATGGACCGACGACTCTGACGAGGCCGAATCAACATTCGGTCGCAGAATGTCCGCTTGCGGACAAGAATGCTTGACTGAATGGGACATATCGTTCGCTTAGCGCGACTGGCCTACATAGATGTCAAGATACCTCTCGGCGCGAGATCAGATTGCGATCGCGTCTTCACAATTCAGCTTTTCAGCTCCTTGCGGTGTCGTTCTTATTAAGAAGTCTCAATGCATAGTTCTGGATGGCGCTGGAACATTAAATCATCGGCAAACATGGATGAGCCGGGTGGGCGGCAAATTTTTCCTGCAACACTCAACTAAGAGCAGCTCAATAAGCTCCTTCTTCGCCGTCCCATGCAAAGGGAGAATGCCGTGAGCGGAGGCATTCCATGGAAGGCTCTGTTCTGAGACCTCCCGCTCTTGTCCCATCCGATCAAGCCGAGCAGCCGAGCCTGGTTCATGCTGGCAACGGCGTTGGTGCGTATCGTTCGGGAGCCGTCGATGAAGATCCCACGCATGCTGCTCGTCACGATGACACTCGCGCTGTCGTTCGGGACTTTCGGAGGACCCGTCCTGGCAGACCCGCCCGCCCGTATCGCGCAGAGCGAGGTCACCATCCCCACAAACGCCCAGATCAACCGCATGGAACAGCAGGCGATCACGACGCCTCCGCTCGACGTGAGCGAGGGCGCACTCCCGGGAAATCAGGCCGCCCAGATCGGACAGATGGATCTGCGTGCCCACCGCATCGACGAGAAGCTGCTGAACGATGACGGGGTCTGTAACGGGTGCTGAGCGCGGGCCGCGAGGTCCGATACTCACCTGGCGCTGGATTGGAAAGAATCCGACTACGTCATGGCACGCAGCCATTGGACTTAACCGGGTCATGGACGTCGGTAGATCTTCGGACACGCTCGGGAGCCGACAATGCTCTCTTATGATCGGGGTCGTGGATACACGCACGCGAGCGGTGCAAGGATTGGTGAAGCGCACGCGCAGCCGCGAGACATCCTGACCTGACCGGTATTTTGGACCGGGCTGAGTGAGAGGCTACTGCATGGCCGCTGCCATGGGTAGCCGGAAGGCCAGATCCGGGTCGCTGACGGGCGCGGGCGGTCGATAGCCCAGCGACGAATGCGGTCGGGCGCGGTTGTATGTGTTCTGCCATAGACCGATCACGATCGGCGCCTCCTTGAGCGAGTAGAAGATCTCCTGGCGCAGGCACTCGTCGCGCAGTTTTCCGTTGAAGCTCTCACAGTATCGGTTCTCCCACGGAGAGGCGGGTGCGATGGACTGGATCTGCGCCCCCGTCTTGGCGTCCCATTGGCGCAGTGCCTGCGAGACCATCTCGCTGCGCGGTCCTTCGGTTCAGGGCCATTGTCGCAGCGGATGTGCGCCGGGATGCCGTGCAGGCTCATCGCGTCAGCCAGCGCTTCGATCACGCCGACGCTGTTGATGCGCCGCGCCACCTTCAAGGAGAGGCAGGCCCGGCTGTGCTCGTCGATCAGCGTCAGGATGCGCAGGCTCCGGCCGTCGTGGGTCTGTCCCTGCAC
The DNA here is from genome assembly GCF_041806315.1 of Methylobacterium sp. OAE515. Lineage (NCBI taxonomy): Bacteria > Pseudomonadati > Pseudomonadota > Alphaproteobacteria > Hyphomicrobiales > Methylobacteriaceae > Methylobacterium > Methylobacterium sp. OAE515. The sequence goes on along the minus strand of NZ_JBGMUV010000001.1, from coordinate 5,712,983 downwards.
AAAGTCGAAGCTCCAGACGTGATTGCGGTAGACTGGGCGCAGCCGCATGCAAGAACCGTCGTTGAGCCAAAGTCGGCTACGCGGCCTGTGTTTCTGCGGGACCTTCAACCCCTCGCGACGCCAGAAGCGCTGAACCCGGTCCTTGCCCACCTGCCAGCCATCTGCCTGCAGCAGCACGGTGACGCGGCGGTAGCCGTAGCGCCCGTACTCGGACGCCAGGGCGATGATGGCCTGGGTCAGTGCATCCTCATCGGCCGGCACGGTCGGCACGGTGCGTTGCGTGCCGCGGTGCTGACCGACGATCCGGCAGGCGTGACGTTCCGAGAGACCGTACGTCTCCCGGATGCCGACCACTGCCTGCCGGCGTCGCTCGGGGGCTACAAGGTTCCCGAGGCGACGTCCGCCAACACCTGACCCACCAAGGACAGGTCAGCTACCAGCCCCCGTAGCCGCGCGTTCTCGCGCTCCAGGTCCTTCATCTTCCTGGCTTGGTCGACCTGGAGGCCGCCGTACTCCCTGCGCCAGCGGTAATAACTCTGCTCGGAGATCTCCGCCTCTTTGCACGCCAGGGCTAAACTCTTGCCTTGGGCCGTCTGCACCTCGATCTGGCGCAGCTTCAGCACCACCTGCTCCGCGCTCGTCTTCTGACCTCGCCGCATGTCCGACTCCTCTGGTCCTGGCTGATCCGCTCAATCAGCCCGGTCCAAAGCCAGCCGGTCAGGTCAGTCCTGACGGGCGACACGGTGGGCGCAACTTCACCCTATGCAACTTCTCGCCTTGGTCGGCGTTGAAACAGGCACAAACGAAATTTTAATCTGTAAGTCCTCGGTTCGAGCCCCAGCGCGCTGTCGATTGACGTCACCCGCCCGGTCGAGGACTCGGCGGGTTTTTCCATTGTCCAGATCCGTCCCAACGAGCTTCTCGCCGGATCATCGGCCAGCCTTTGGGGGCACGCAGCGCGCCATGCCCACGCCGCCCGCCGATGCGAACGGGCTGACCCTGCCCTCGTCGCCCTGGTGTCGGAGTACCCGCGCTTTGGCGACCGCCGCGTCACCCCGCTGCTGGAAGCAGCCGGGTCGCAGGTTGGCATGGCGGCGGACGACCGCGATACAAAGGCCTATGAGTACCGATTCGACACGCCGGCAATTGCTCCTCGCGTCAGCTTGCGCCGCTGGGGGTATGCTCGGCGGCGCGCTCGCGAGCCGGATCGTTGCAAGCGGCAGCGGTGCCGCGCTGGGGGCGCCCGCGATCGCGACGCTTCCCGAGCAGATCCGCCTGGGCGGCTATCACGCCCACATGTTCGGCGTTGTCGGCGACGGGCAGAAGGACGATACCGTCGCGCTTCAGAACGCCTGCTCGACGATCAAGGCGCTGGCGCAGGCGCCGGATGGATCGAGCCGGTCATGGCTGTTTCCCGCCCTGCAGTTGAGCGGCAACATCAAAGTCACGGCGCCGATCCTGCCGACCCACTGCATGCGCGGAGCCGGGCGCGCTCGGATCTGGACCCCGGATAAGGCAATCGTGCTGCTCGACGGCCGCCCGTCCGGCGATCCCGGGCGCTTCGGCTTCACGCGCTTGATCCTTGAAGATCTGACCTTGCAAGGTGGCCTTCACGCGCTTGCCGTCGGAAACGCCAACATCGACGACGGCCTGATCGAGCTCAATCGTCTCTCGATCGGCGACACCGCCGACTACGCCGTCGATGTCACCGGTGCCTACTCCACGGTCCTCGACGTGGTCCGCTGCCACTTCGTCCGCTGCAACGGCGACATCCGCACCGAGACCGACGTTACCAATGTTACGGGTGGATGGTCCGAACCACACTTCGATAATTTCTCACCCGACCGCGCCGTGTTCTGCATGAACCACGCTGTGCGCTACTTCCAGATACTCAATCTCGGGGCCGGCTGGTGTGGCGTACCCGTGCTTTGGCGGGGATCAGGCGGCCCGAACGCTTTCGTGGCCGGCTCACGCTGGGCCGATGTCCGCGGCACGTTCAGTGCCCAGAGCGTGCGCTTCGGCGGGGAGGGTGGCGGCATCCCGATCGCCTATCACTTCACTGCCGCAAACTCGAACACGACCGGGCAGGTCGATACGGGCGGCTACGCCCGTGGCGGCGGCATCACCATCCGGGACTCGTGGTGTTACGCCGGCCCGACCGCGCGCCCCGATTCCGGAGTTGTTGTGCTGCGGGGTCAGGCGCCCGCCAGCCTTGTCTACGACGGCAACCTCGGCCCTCTGGCCACCCCGATTGTGGTGAACCCGGCGAGTGGCGGCATACCCGACCCCGCGGCCTATTTCGCGGCTTGGCGGGCCGCGACCGGCAAGCCGGACGAGCGCCCGTACTTTGACTGGCGCATCATGGATAGCAGTATCCGCACCTCTGCCGTGGTGCCGCCAGGCTTTGCGCATCTGGTGCGGTCGACGCCGGTCGTGCCTCGACGGAACTGAGGCCGCGACGAGCAATGCGTCGCCACACGCGCTTTTCCGAGCCAAGGAACCTCCACCGATGACGCGAGTGCCATGTCGGCGCCAATCTTCTGGGCAATCGAAGCGCTCCGGTTGCTTACCAATTCCTCTTGCGTGAGCGCTTTTATCTAAGTGCCGCTCACCTTGTTGCAGACCGGACAGCTTCGACGCTCGGTCGCGATCGGTCTCAAGCGCGCATGCCCTGTAAGCCTCGCTGTCCACACTGCAAGCCGCGCCGAAGCGCTCGGTCAAGCTGATTCGATGCGCTAGCGCTCAAATACGGTTCGAATGACCGATCTTGCCACCAGGTTTTCCAAATCATCTCCGCTGTTGACCGTAGATTTCACTGGCGGAAGCGAGCGAAGCGCCCAAAATTTAATTTGATTGATTATCTTAGACTCCTCTATGGCAGTTTCAGGCTCATAGATGGCGATCACAGATGAGAGAAGAGCCTTTAGTATGGCTTCATTTCCGAGCTGAACGCCTTCGACGTAACTTCGGTGTTCCTTCGCGTGCTCGCGGTCGGCGCGCTCGTTGATCTCATCTGCCGATCTCGTCATGCAACGACCCCCAGAACATCTTGGTGACGACTCGATCGCCGCCCGCGGTCCACTGAGCCGATTTTTTCCGATTTCGGCAACCATTCAGCCCTAGCTCGCTGGGCGTGCCGTCGGCGCAACCTGCGATGTCCTTCCTGCCGCTGTCACCACTTGGCGCGGTCATATCGAACGCCTTTCGGAGCACGCCTCGCCCTGCCAGCGAAATGGTCGGCGCGGCGGGCGAGCGCGCTCGCCTTCATCAACCCGTCCGGCGCCGAGGCGCGCCGGCTCGACCGGACGGTGCCACAGCCGTTCTGGACTCACTCGCAGCGCGGCTTCCTGCGTGTGGACTATGCCGGCGCTCTGAGGATGATCGCCGTCGAGCTGCGCCGGATCGTGTTGGACTGCTTCTCCGGTTGCCGGACGAAGCTAGATCCAATCCGGTGCGTGCCGAGATGGGCGTCCGCCGCCACGGCCCGCGGACGCTCGGCCGCGTGCTGCTTCCTCGTCGCGATGGGATGGTCGAGGTCGGCGATGGGCGTCTTGTGGATCTCCCGCGTGTGGACGCCCCCGCTCTGCCAGAGTTGCCAGGAGCAGAGGTTTAGGCGCGCCCGCAGGGAGCGCCCGTCTGCCGAACGGCTCCGAGGGAGCTTCAAAAGGACGCTCCATCATCTTTCATCGCTAACAATGCCGACATTCTGCTGTAACTAGGATGAAGAATGGTTTGCAAATTGCAGGACGCGGCCTAGCTGCTGGGCCAGGCGTCGTCCGGAACAGTGATCCGGCTCGCGCAATATCGGTGCTGAAGGCCCGTCGGGTATCCAATGCTTATTGCGATATTGCTGTTTATCTCTGGATTATATATCGCTTATACGCTGCGTGCAAAGCACCTCGTGGTTTCTTCGGTTTTTATCTTGATGTTATGTGTTGTAATATTCTCGTTGACGCATGGCATGGGTGTGGAGCAAGCTCTGATTACGGTGGCGTACTTGTCAGCTCACCAATCCGGATATCTTGTGGGCTCGTATTTGACCAATCCTGACAACTGAGATTACGCCGGCACTCTACAATGTCCTCGGATGGTATCGGAGATGGTCGCCGCGCCTTATCGGGTTCATCGCCTGACCTGGCCCGTCATGTCCGGCAGTTTTCCAACCGGTGCGGGGTTTTCATCCGGGCCAGAAAGAAGAAGGTAGCTGGCATCAAACCTAGCGAAGTTCTCCAATCGCTTGACGTCCGGAACGCTTATATATCGTCGGCCGCTCTCGATTAAGCCGTCTTTCCGAAGGTCCGCGAGAACGCGGTAGATGTGAACGTTCGAGAGCCCGGCTGTATCCGCCAGTTCAGGCTGTGTCAGAGGCAGATGATAATTCGGCTCGAAACCGAGCCCTACCGCACGCAACCGGGCGAGAAGTTCGCAGATGATGTGGGCAACCTGCTTGTCTGCGGACCGACGCCCGATCCCAACAAGCCATTCTTGTAAAACCGCTTCATCGACAAGGATCGAACGCCACAGGGCGCGATAGATATTCGGCCGCGTGGCGGCAAGTTCTTTGATCTTCTGGTAAGGCAGTGTGGCGATCGAGCAGGGAGTCAGCGTAGCGACCGAGTGGATCGCACGATTGAGAATCGAAGCGTGCAGATCGCAGCCGTCCCCGGGTACCAGGTAAGCCACGATCGAACGGCCGCCGTCAGGCACGAGTTTGTAGCGGCAGGCGAACCCGTCGAGAATGACGTAGGCGGCGTCCGGACACTCGCCTTCTAGGATCAGATCCTGACCGGCTTCCACCTGAGAGACGCTGCATAAGGCCTGTCGCAGAGCCGACACGTCGTCGACATCGAGATGCGCTCGCGATGCCAATTTCCGGATGAAAGGATTTGACATCTGCCTGTTGCGCACCCGGGCTTCGCGCGTGCCGATGGAGCAATCCATGCACGACGATTGGTCGTTGCCCGTGCGTGTAGCAGATTTTCAGCGCAGGCCTGAAACGGCGCGGTAGCCGGCAATCGGTGCCAGGCCGAAGGCAAAAGGTGCTCCAACAAATGGTACGCAGCCGACGCTGCACTCGTTTCACCTTCCGAGGGCTGTCCGATCCGGACCGAAGCGAGCCTCGCACATGATCGCGGCTCTTCTCTTCGCTACCAGAGCCAAATCACTCGGCCGCTAATCTTATAAATGACAAACCAAATCCCTACCGCAACGACAATCGATCCTAAGACAATGGCCAAGTGCGGCCGCTTGCGGATCTCCAGGTGACTGCTGGAGACAAGTTGATCCATCCCGATCCTCTTTCCATCCTGCCGGTACGCCCCGGCTCAGACGCGCACTGACTGAGGCCGCCGACTCCTGAGAGCTGCGGATTGGCGCTGGCGAGGCGACTTAACAACAGCCCGCTTGGCCGCTGTCCTCATCAAATGGAGGGTTGGCTCAGGGGTATTCGGCGCCGAGGCGCGCTGAGGAGTGCTTCCGCTTACCAAAGACTCCGGACTCGGCATGCCGCGCGCTGGTGCGAAGATCCGCGCTCGAAGCGCCCTTCGGAAAACTCCCTGACCCACCGTCGCAAAATCATCCGCACCAGGCATTCGCTGTCACTCGATCGACCGAGCCGGAAGCGGACACCTCCCCGGTGCGGGGGGAGGGGAGACAGCGCCACGCATTGCCTCGCCGTCCGGGTTTCGACCCAAGCCCTGCGGGGAGCCGCACGGTCAGGAGCAGCAGATTGGCGACACCCGCGATTTCGCCGACCCGCCCCATGCCTGCTGCGTGTCATCGGCGATCGATAGGCTGCGCGGCGCGCCGCCCTCCAGCGGCACCGCGCCGCGGTTAGGGATACCATCTGTCAGCCAATTTCGGGCATCGATGGCGGCCTCCCATCGACCACCCCACACGGAAGGGCCGACGCCACGATGCGAACGATCGTTTATGCCGATGGAGGTTGCGACCCGAACCCCGGTCCAGGCGGTTGGGGGGTCGTCATTGCGGCCCCGGATGGCACGGTCGAACTGTGCGGCGGGGAGCCCGGCACCACGACCAACAACCGCATGGAGCTGACGGCCGCGATCAAGGGCCTCGAGCATTTCCCGGCCGGGGCCGCCATCGAGATGCGGTGCGACAGCCAGTACGTCGTCAAATCGGTGACCGAATGGATGCGCGGCTGGAAGGCGAAAGGCTGGCGCACGACGACGGGTGAGGTGAAGAACATCGACCTCATGAAGCGCCTCGACGAACTCAATGCTGCGCGCGACGTGAAATGGACCTGGGTCCGGGGGCATGCCGGCGACCGTCTGAATGAGCGCGCCGACGCTCTCGTCCACCGGGGCCGTCGCGAAGCCAAGCTCGGCAAGCTCGAGTCGCGCAACAGTGCCGCGTCCCTCCCTGCGCCTGCCGCGGCGCCAGCGTCGCCGAGCCAGAAAGCCGACCTGCGCATCGATCTTGCGCTCGGCCTTCAGGTCGCGCGGGCCGCGAAGGCGGCGGGTGTCACGCCCGACGCCCTCGTCGAGGATGCCATCCGCCTCTACCTGGAGATCGGGCCGAGCGAGGTTGCACGCCTGCGGTCGAGCCGAGGATAGTGGACGCGGTCGGGTGCGGTGACGCCTGGTCGCCGACTCGAGCCCAATCTTGCGCCATGCGTTCGCCGCGCGGACACCGGACGGTCCGCCCTTTTGGCAAGCCGCGGCCAATTCGGGCGGTCTCCCTGACGAGCTGCTCCGGATGGGAAGCGGTCGTCCCGTATCTGGTCGCAAGCGGACAGTGGCGACCAGTACGGCCGGCGGATGCAGCCCTGACTCGGATCCGTTGACGCGAGCGCGCCAAATGGCGCAGGCGCCGGAGCCATCCCCGAAAGATCGGAACCCATCAACACGTTTGGCATTGGTCGTCCAACGCAACAGCGAAGGAGACATCGATGCGGAAGCTCGCTCTCATCTCCGCCCTGGCTCTGTCGGTCGGAGCGATCGGCGCCACCGGCGCCCAGGCGCAGGGTTATGGTTACGGCGGCTACGGCGGCCATCATGGTGGATACGGCCGGGGCTACGACCGCGGCTATGGCGGCCATCGCGACTACGGCTACCGGCGTCACCGCGGCCTTTCGACGGGTGCCGCGATCGGCCTCGGTATCGCGGGCGCGGCGGCTGGTGCGGCCGCCGCAGGAGCCTACGACCGCGGCGGTCCGGGCTATTACGGCCGGGGCTACTGAGGAGCCTCACGGCTGCGGAATTTCCGGACCCCTGCCGCGCCTGCGCGGCGGGGGTCCTTCGTTTCGCGGGCAGCCCCACGCGGTCTCGACGGGACGGATGGCCTAGCGCAACCAGCCTCGGATCCGCGCGCGCAGGGTCGGCCGCACCGCCCGGCGCGCGCGTGCCGCCGCGAAGGCATCGATGCGGATCCGATCCGTCGGGACCTGCCGCAGGAACCGCTCCGCGATCTCGAAGATCAGCACGTCCGGCCGGACCGCCTCGACATAGGCCCAGTCGATATTGGCCGACCAGATCGCGTGGACCTCCGCGAAGGTCTCCGCCAGCATCGCGGTCAGGCGCGCGCCCGGGCTGTAGATGTACGAGTCGCCGAACAGGACGACGCGACGCGGATCGGGCGCTTGAGGGTTGGTCAGCACCACGCGTGATCCGACGAACAAGCCGCGCAGCCGGACAGCCTGACCCGTCTCGCGGACCCGGACCAGTGCGTTCGCTTCGGTCCGTTCCGCGCGGCGCGGGAAGTCGTAGGCGACGTAATCCTCGGCGACCGGCGGCGTCAGCTTCTCGCCGAGATCGAACGTGAAGCGCTCCTGCTGGCTCGAACCCGCGAACACGTGCTCGGCGACCGGTGCGTCGAGCGCCTCGCAGAGAGCGCGATAGGCGGTGAGATAGCCGCGGTAGGTCCAGTGCGTATCCGTCCGAAGATAGACCGGCTCCTCGGCGCGCGCCGCGGACAAGGGGGTCAGCAGGTCTACCATCGTGGCCGCACTGTCTCGCGCAACTAGGCGGCCGAGGCGGACGCTCGGTGGATCGCCGAGACCGGGAAACGGGCGGCCGAGCCGGTCGGGATAGACGGCGAGCTTGTCAGGCACGACCGTGTGGACGTGGCGGATGCCGAGCTCGTCCAGACGGCGTGCGCGCCGGGCGATGAGGCGTGCCCAGCGCCCGAGGATCCGACGCGACGCCGCTGTGTCGCCGTAGAAGGTCTCGACCTCACGAGCGCGCCCGACCCAGTACAGCCAGCCCTCATGCCCGACGGCGACGCCGTTGCCGCTCTTCATGAAAGGTCCGCCCCTCCTGTCGTGCCGGCAATGCCCCCGCCGGACAATTCGCGCACCCGCCTCGACGGAACCGGGCCGGATTGCAAGCCCGCCGGTGCCGGAGGCCGGGCAGAGACTGCCCGCGATGTTTTTCGCCCGCGCCGCCGCCGTACGGTGAAACCTTATGGGCTGCTTCGGGGTACTTCGATCAGGCGCAACGTTCTGCGCGGCGTTTGGAAGAGGCGGCGGCCGATGTCCGCGCTTGTGACTTTTGTCGGCTGCAGCCTCGTGCTTGCGGGTTTCGCGGCGGAGAAATTCGCCGAGCGCCGCTGGCTCGCCGCCAGCCATCCCGCGCCCCTCGACACCTTCGCGGTTCTCGCCCTTACGCTGCCTGCCGCCGGGCTCACGCTGATGGCCGCCTTGGCAGCCTGAGGTCGGCTGCATCGTCCGTCAGACCTGTCCGAGTCAGAACCGGACGCCCGCGCTCTGTCCTTCGCGCCAGACCAACGTGACCGCGTAGCGCATCTCGGCGCCAGTCAGCACGAGATCGAAGGTGGGCGCCAGCACGACGGCCTGCGCGCCCAGGAACTCGAGCATCGCGCCGTCGTCCGAGATGTTCTTGACCTGGCAGGCGGATCGCGAACCGTCGGGATGCTGGACGAAGGCCAGCAGGGCGGTCGGCTTCCGCTCGGTCGCGCGCCGCTCCACGTAATTTTGGCTCGGCTTTGCAGTCCGGTACATCGGCGATGTCCCTGCGCAGGTGGGCCGAGATGGTAATATCCGGAATATTCTTCTGATTTCGCTAAGAAATCATTGACGATCAATCTGGATCGAGATCCGCAGACCTTCCGGACTTCGTTCCGCGCGGATGACCGGGCACCATCGGGACAGGCTTCGAGATCCGGCGATGTCCCTGGCCTTGGCCATGGCCGAGGGCAGGACGCTGCCTATCTGGACGCGGGCACCTTCGCCGGTTCGATCCAGAGGGGCGCCAAACGAAGATCGGATCCGATCATGCGCAATTGCTCCGGTGCTGCTCTCCTCTCGCTGGTTCTGGCCGGCACCCTGATGGCTCCGCAGGGCTCGGCGGTCGCCGAGATGCCCGGTCAGCCGCTGACACCGGCTGCAGCGCCGGCGTGGCCGCCGAACTTCTCCCGCAACGTCCAGGGGACCGGTCTGCCCGGGATCGACGGTGGCCACGTCTTCCTGTGGAATCGGCCGCAGGGCTTCGATCCGGTGTCCACCCTGCGGGTCGACCGGCACGTGCCGGAGGGATCCGGTGAGGCAACCCACACCTACAAGGCGATCTGGGCGCTCGGCTCGTCAGGTCCCAACAATGCCGGCTACGAGTGGACGATCACAGGAGAGCTGCACAATCGCGCCCTCGCCAGTACGGGCGCGCAGAACGTCGCGGTGAACGGGACGATCTTCAAGGAGGCGAACGGGCTGGGGCCGGTGGGGCCATCCTGGGCCGGCAACTTCAACTGCGTGGATATGACCGACGAGCCTGATCCGGTTGCCTCCTGCATCGGCGCCGAGGTCGACGTCTCGGCACAGTCGCCGACCACCGACCGCAATCGCCAGCGCGTCGGTCTGCAGATCTCGACCGGCGGGGTGCCGGGTGCCCATACCGGGTACGGGATCTTGATGGGCAATCTCACCGGCTCGGTGACCGACCGGGGCTTCTCGTTCCAGGGCGAGGGCACCTACGGCATCGGCATCGACGCCGCCGCGGGTCGTTTCTCCGGCCCGGCGATTCTGCTCGGCTCCGGCCAGTCGATCGGCCTCGACGGGAACCGTGACGGTGGCTTCTCGCGCAGCCTCGGCTTCGACGGCCGCGATCTCGTCTACGGCCTGGGCGGCGCGCCGGTGTTCCGGGTCAGCGACACCGGACAGGTCGAGGCGGCGAGCGTTCGCGAGGCGATGCCGCGGCCGCCGCAGAGCAGCAGCGCGCCCTGCAACCCCGGCGAACACGCCTGGGACGCGACCTACGAATATCGCTGCGTCGCCCCGAACCGCTGGAAGCGGGCGACGCTCAGCGACTGGTAGGGGCGCGGGGACGTCAGCGGTCGAGGATGCGCACCACGGCGCGGGTGGCGGGATCGACCACCACGATCTTGTCGCCCGGCGCCACGAAGTAGCCGAAGCGGCGCAGGCGCGGATTCGGAGCGTCCGTGAAGGGTGCGAGTTCGACATCGGCCGGCACGATGCTACCGGGTCGCAGTGGAATCGAGCCGACGATCGGCCCGGGCCCGACCGGGCGGCGCACGATGTAATCGCGGACGATGACGTCGTCGTCCGGCCCGAAATCGTCGGGTGCCACGATCACGGCCTGGGCGAAGGCCGAGCCGGTGAACAGGGCGGCGAAGCCGAGGGACGCGGCGAGGCTTGCACGTGTGGACATGGCGGTCTCCGTGACCTTCGAGGCAGCCGGAAACCCACGCGGCCACCGATCGGTTCCCGGAACTGTCCCGGTCAGCGGCCGATCTGGCCGGCCTCCGCCAGGGCGACCGGCGACCAGCGGGTGATCTGCACGTAGCCGTCGAGTGCCGCCACAACCACGTGCCGGCGGTGGCGGTGGACGACCGAGCCGGGCGTATGCCCGTGACGCTCGCGCCAGCCATGGGCTTCGGCGACGAACACGCGCGCATCGCCGAGGCGCGCTATGGTCTCGACGGTGCCGAACGCGCGCACGCGCCGAAGGACGGCATCCACCTCCTGGCGGAAATCGAGCGTGCGGTCGGCATCCGTGGCACGGGGCCAGTAGGAACCATCGCCCTGCGGCTCGGCCCGGCGCCAGCGATTGGGGAGATCGCGTCCGAGAGGTCCGGCGGCGAGGCGCCGGGCCGCCATCTGGCATTTCGCCAGCAAGGTCTCGTGGTTCTCCTGCCGGCTCAACGGGAAGATCTCCTGAGCCAGAATATCGCCGGTGTCGAAACCGTCGGCGAGCACATGCGCCGTGACGCCCCAGGTCTCGTACTGGTCGAGCACGGCCCGGAAGAGCGGGTAGGGACCGCGCCCGGTCGGCAAGGGCGAGGGATGGAAGTTGAGGCCGTAGCCGAGGCGGCCGCGCCAACCCCGCACCAGCCAGGGATAGCCGGCGACGACGAGCGCGCAATCCTTGCCGTGCTCGGCCTGAAGCGCCGCGATGTCGGTCTCGCGGATGCGCGAGAGCTGGATCGGCAGGCGCAGCGATCGGGCGCGGGCGACGATCACCTCGTTGTGGTCGTAGATTCCGTCGCAGGGCCGCGTGAACAGCTTCACGGGCGTCCAGCCGGCATCCAAGAAGCCCTCGAAGACGCCGCCCAGGAAGTCGATACCGGCAAACGCGAACTTCATGCTTCCCGCCTGCGACCTTGTGCACGTGGAGGGCGCGGTCCCGGCCGCCTGCCCGAGGGCGCCATCGGCCTTACCTTGATCGCAACGGAATGGGTAGCAGGGGGCACCGCGTGCGGCGGGTGATGATCTTCGGCGGGACCGGCCTCGCCGCGGGGCGCGTTCTGCGGGCTCGCGGACACGCCCTGCCTCTGGCCGCCCGGGATTCCAGCCGCCAGTCGAACGCCGCTGAACGCGGCGACCCGCCGTTCAGTGCGAAGGTCTGAGGCGATGCCGGTAAGAGCGGACCCGCCGCGCCCGGCCCGGACGACGCTGCGCCTCGTCCTCGGCGACCAGCTCACCCGGCGCGTGTCCAGTCTCGTGGATATCGACCCCGAGCACGACGTCGTCCTGATGGTCGAGGTGCGGGACGAGGCGACCTACGTCCGCCATCACAAGCAGAAGATCGCCTTCCTGTTCGCCGCCATGCGCCACTTCGCGGCCGAACTCGAGGCCGAGGGGATCACGGTCGATTACGTGCGGCTGACCGAGGCCGGCAATTCCGGCAGCTTCACCGGCGAGCTCGAGCGCGCCGTCCCGCGGCATCGCCCGCAGCGGGTCGTGGTCACTGAGCCCGGCGAGTGGCGCGTCTGGGAGATGATGCAGGACTGGCGCGAAACCCTGCCGGTGCCGCTGGAGATCCGGCCCGACAACCGCTTCCTGTGCCCGCGCGAGGATTTCGCCCGCTGGGCCGAGGACCGGCACCACCTGCGCATGGAGACCTTCTACCGCGGCATGCGGCGCCGGACCGGCCTGCTCATGGATGGTGCCGAACCCGCCGGCGGCCGCTGGAACTTCGATCCCGACAACCGGAAGCGCCTGCCGAAGACGCATCGTCCGCCGGACCGGATCGGCTTTCAGCCGGATTCGCTGACGCGCGACGTCATCGCTCTCGTGGAGCAGGAGTTCGGCGACCATTTCGGCGACCTGGACGGCTTCTCCTGGCCGGTCACGCGAACCGACGCGCTCGCCGCGCTCAGGCATTTCATCGCCGCGTGCCTGCCGACCTTCGGCGACTACCAGGACGCGATGAAGACCGGCGCACCCTTCCTCTATCACGCGCTGCTGTCGCCGGCCCTCAACGCCGGTCTGCTCACCGCGGAGGAGATCTGCTGGGCCGCCGAGCGGGCCTATCGCGAGGGGGTCGCACCGTTGAACTGCGTCGAGGGCTTCATCCGGCAGATCCTCGGCTGGCGCGAATATGTGCGCGGCGTCTACTGGGCGCGGATGCCCGGTTACCGTGAGACCAACGCGCTTCACGCCGGCCGCGCCCTGCCGTGGTTCTACTGGTCGGGCGAGACCAAGCTCAACTGCATCGCGCAGGTCGTCTCGGACACTCGCGCCCACGCCTACGCGCACCATATCCAGCGCCTCATGGTCACCGGCAACTTCGCCCTGATCGCCGGGCTCGATCCGGCGCAGGTTGAGGCGTGGTACCTGATCGTTTTCGCCGACGCCTATGAATGGGTCGAGCTGCCCAACGTGCACGGCATGGTGCTCTGGGCCGACGGCGGCGTGATGGGCTCGAAGCCCTACGCGGCTTCGGGCGCCTATATCGACCGGATGTCAGACTATTGTGCGGCCTGCGCGTACGACGTGAAGGTAAAGTCCGGACCGGACGCCTGCCCGTTCAACTATCTGTACTGGAACTTCCTGATCGAGAACGAGGAGCGGTTGGCCGGCAATCAGCGGATGACCATGCCGTATCGAACCCTGCGCGGTCTGGGCGACAAGCGCCGCGCGGAGATCCGGCGCGACGCGGCCTCTTTCCTGAAGGCCTTGAGCAGCGAGCCCGCCGCGCTTCACCAGGGCGACCACACGGCGAGTGCCACATAAGGACCGGGTCCGCGCCGGCCGGTCTCGGATTGCAGGCCCGCCGAAACCCGGAAGCTGTAGCGGCCCAGCGTGAAATCCGTGCCGTGCAGGCCAAGATTCCATTTTCGATAGCCCGTGGCGTCCGTATAGGCGGCAACCTCCGGGCCAAGATACGTGTCCCAGAGCCGGTAGCCCCAGGCGAGGCGGGCCCACACGCTGTCGCGTGCCGAGCCAACCACCGCATTCGCCTGCACGAGCGTGGCCGCCGTCGGCCGTGCCCAGATCTCACCCTGCAGGCGAAGACCAAGATGCGGTTCCAACGCGGAGAGGCCGCGACCATCGAGCAGCATCTCCCGAACGCCCTCAGGACCCGCGTAGGCAGCAACGACGCCCCAATCGAAGAACCACTGATAGCCGACGAGAAAGGCGGCGCTCGCCGTATAGCGCTGGCGGGCCTCGGTGGATCCGCGCTCGTCGCGATGCCCGCCGCCGAGACTTGCGAGCGCGACGAAACCGTCCTGATCGCGCGCGCCCCACGCCGCCTTTGCCCCGAGGGTCAGGAAGGTCGCCGCGCTCGCATCGAGGCTGCCGAACAGGAGGGTGTCGATCTCCCCAGCGGAAGTCGCGCGTGGATGCGCAGCAAAACCCAGAGCAACCATGACGGAAATGCCGGCAAACTTACGTCCTATGGTCGGATTGCGCGGCATCGAACGACTCTGCCCCCAGGCTTCGAGGCAGAAAGCTAAGATGATGCCGCGATTATCGGCAGGCCTTGTTTCGAGAGATCCCCTGCAAACATCGCGCGTCTGCACAGGATCTGAGGCAAACGTTGCAGATGCCGAACGCGGTGCTTGAGATTACTTGTGATTTACATAGAGGTATATCGGCATCCTGAGGTGGGTCGCCGCCGTCCAGGCGAGAGCCGGCGCGCTGTCGCGAATCTGCCGTGCTTGGCGTGCCAGATGTTCTCGGCTAGAGCCCCCGGCTGGAAAGCGAAGGTTGGCGGATCCTTGACCTCCGGTGCACGCACGTCGGACGTTCTCACGGTGCTGGCAAGCCAGGAGGGCGAGCGCCTCACCGTGGGCGACATCGTTGCGGTCCTGCGGGATCGCGCCTTCGCGCTGCTGGTCGTGCTGCTCGGCCTGCCGAACTGCCTGCCGATGCCGCCGCCGATCCCGCTGATCTGCGGCCTGCTTCTGCTGCTCGTTGCGATTCAGATCGCGGCCGGCATGTCGGCACCCTGGCTGCCGCGCATGCTGCTCGGCCGCTCCATCGCCCTCGCCGACGTGCGGCGCGCGGTCACCCGGGCGGTGCCAATCCTTCGGCGGCTGGAGCGCTGGTCACGGCCGCGCGTGAGCGTCTTCGAGACCGCGCTCGGCATGCGCGGCATGGGGATCGTCCTGCTGGCCCTGGCGCTGGCGCTGATCGTGGCCGCGCCCATCGTGGGACAGATCCCGCTGGGTCTCGCCGTCTGCCTCGTCGGTCTCGGCCTCGTCGAGCGCGACGGGGTCGTGGTCATGGGCGGCCTCGTGATCGGCCTGTTCGGAGTCGCCATCAACGCTGGGTTCGCCTACGCGGTGATCGCAGGGATCCTCGGTCTCCTCAACCTCTGACGGTCCGTCAGAGGCGGTAGCGGATCTGGTCGGTCCAGAAGCGCTCGAGGCGGCCCAGCGCCTGGTTCAGCCGGCCGAAATCGTCGTCCGAGATGCCGCCGATCGGCGCGATCGTGCGGGCGTGCTTGTCGTAGAGCCCCTGGATGATTTCGTGAACCTGACGGCCCTTGTCGGTCAGGCTGATCCGGACCGAGCGGCGATCGGTCTTCGAGCGGGCGTGGTGCAGGTAGCCGGCCTCGACGAGCTTCTTGACGTTGTAGGAGACGTTCGAGCCCAGATAGTAGCCCTTGGTCCGCAGCTCGCTCGCGGTCAGCTCCTTGTCGCCGATGTTGTAGAGGAGCAGCGCCTGGACGCTGTTGACGTCCTCGCGGCCGCGGCGCTCGAACTCGTCCTTGATCACGTCGAGCAGCCGACGGTGAAGCCGCTCCACGAGGTGGAGTGCCTCCAGGTAGGAGCCTTTCGCGGACGACGCCTCTTCCGGGGCCTCGATCTTCGCGACTCGGGCGCTCTGGGTCTTCATCTCTGCCTCGCCATCTGATGCTGCCACTCCGTACAATGCGGGGCGGCTGATGTTGGTGAAGCTAGGGCGCGGGAATGAAAGGCGATTTAAGCGACAGGATGAATTCGCGATTTACTCTTCGAGGTAAAGACAAACTGAAGCGAAGATCAGAACATTTCGTTCACCGTGCTTCCTGGGCGGCGAGCCAGGAGAGCAGGAAGTACAACGTCACCACGCTGGCCCCGAATACGAGCAGGGGGACCGGTAGCGGCAGAAGTTGCGGCGTCAGAACCGCCAGCGTCATGGCCGACGTCACGGCGAGCAGCCAGATCACGCCGCCCCAGGCGCTGGTGAGCCACAGCCCGATCGCCGCCGCGGCGTCGACCACCGCGAAATAGACGATCGCCGCCTGCCGGCCGAAGGGCTCGACCTCGAACGGCCGCGCGCCGGGAAGCACGTCGAGGATCGTTGCCCAGGCCAGGATGCTTTTCAGAAGCCATGCGAGGGCCGTGATGCGCATGAACCAGATGAGCACGGTGTCCCACGTGCCGGGCGCCGGCCCCTGAGCGCGCTCGATCCGGTCGGTCGGGATCTCGCCGGGCCGGGGCGCCTTGCGCCGGATCGGAAGGTAGCCGGGCATTAGGACGCGCTCGCGGGTGCGGAGAGCCGGTTCATGTTCTGGGACAAGATCCTGGTCGGTCGGTGAGGGATGCGCCGGGTTGAAGCGGTTCCGTCGCGCTGCGTCAACGGTCGGGTTTCGCCCTGTCCGCCCCCTATGCTAGTCCCACGCCTTCGGCGCCGGTGCGCCGGCCGTCCGCGGCATTGCCCGCGCGAACCGTAGCGAAGCCGCATGTCAGACACATTGCCAGAGCCGCGTCCCATCGCCGTGGAGGCCGCCCGCGAGGGTGCCCGTGTCGAGGGCCTGAAGATCACCCAGCGGCCACGCCGCAACCGCAAGGCGGATTGGTCGCGCCGTCTGGTCCGCGAGCACACGCTCACGGTCGATGACCTGATCTGGCCGATGTTCGTCATCGAGGGCGAGGGGCGGCGCGAGCCGATCGCCTCCATGCCGGGTGTCGAACGGCTCTCGGTGGATGAGATCGTCCGTGAAGCGGAACGCGCGGCGCGGCTCGGCATCCCGGCGGTGGCCTTCTTCCCGTTCACCGAGGTCGAACTGCGTGATCCGACGGGCTCGGAGGCGCTCAACGCCAATAACCTCGTCTGCCGGGCGGTGCGCGCCGTGAAGCGCGCCGTCCCGGAAGTCGGGATCATGACCGACGTCGCCCTGGACCCCTACACCAGCCACGGTCACGACGGGTTGATGAAGGACGGCGCGATCCTGAACGACGAAACCGTGGCGATCTTGGTGGAACAGAGCCTGATCCAGGCCGAGGCCGGTACCGACATCATCGCGCCCTCCGACATGATGGACGGGCGCGTCGGCGCGATCCGAGCCGGCCTCGACAAGGCCGGGTTCCTCGACGTGCAGATCATGGCCTACGCGGCCAAGTATGCCAGCGCCTTCTACGGACCGTTCCGCGACGCGATCGGCACCAAGGCGGCGCTGATCGGCGACAAGCGCACCTACCAGATGGATCCGGGCAACTCGGCCGAGGCCCTGCGCGAGGTCCGGCTGGACCTCGACGAAGGGGCCGACTCGGTGATGGTGAAGCCGGGCCTGCCCTACCTCGACATCATCCGCCGCGTCCGGGACGAGTTCCAGGTGCCGACCTTCGCCTATCAGGTATCCGGCGAGTACGCGATGATCGAGGCCGCCGCCCGGAACGGCTGGCTCGACGGCGACCGCGCGATGGTCGAGGCGCTGCTCGCCTTCAAGCGGGCCGGGGCCGACGGGGTCCTCACCTATCACGCCCCCCGCGTCGCCGAACGTCTGCGCAGCCAGCCGTGAGGCGCCTGCACCGCTGGCTCCTCGGGGCCGCGGTGGTGGCGGGCTTTCTCGGAGGGCTCGCCGCCTGTCAGGACACCCTGCGGCGCGAGCGGGTCGCCACCTGCCGCCGCGCCCTTCCGGCGATTGCGCCCCAGGCCGGGATCCGCCTGCTGCGGGCCGCCACCGGCCCGGCCGCCAACACGGTGCGGGTCGATTACGCTGACGGCAACCGGCAGCACTGGCTCACCTGCCGTTTTGACGCCGGGTCGACCCTCGTGGCTCTCGCCACCGAGAGCACGAGCCTGTCGGGCCCCTCGCTCTACATGCTCAAGCGCTTCTATCTCGACACGCCCGACGCTGAGGCCGGCGACCCGGCCGAACGGTGACGCAGAATCCTGTGCCCTTGCGGCTTCTGCGGAGCGCACCCACCTCTCCGGCTGCAGCCTCGCTTGCAGGACGCGACACCATGCAGAACCCTCAACCCGGCTACGCGCAGCGTTTCGATGCACCCGGCTACGCGACCTCGCTGCCCGTGCCCTTCGTGCGGGCCAGCCTCGGCGGTCGGACGGTGGCGTATCTCCTCGATATCCTGTTCATCTTCGCGTTCACGGTCCTGCTGACGCTGCTGATCACCGTCGTCGGTGTCGTGACCTTTGGCCTAGGCTGGACGCTCTTCGCCGTCCTGCCGGCGAGCGGGATCATCTACAGCGCGATCACGGTGGGCGGCGCGAAGCAGAGCACGATCGGCCAGAGGCTGATGGGTTTGCGGACGATCGCGCCCGAGAGCGGAGCGCGGGTCGACATCATCACGGCGGCCGTCCACGCGCTGCTCTTCTACGTGGCGATCTCGACCTTCCTGCTGTGGTGCGTCGACATCGCCTTCGGTTTGATGCGGTCCGACCGGCGGCTCGCCCACGATCTGCTGCTCGGCCTCGCGGTCGTCCACGCGCGCTGAGGACGTTCTGACGCGACGAAAAACCCGCGGGCCGGCTGGCCGGGGGCATTGAGCCCGGCCACGCCACCTGTAAACTGGTAAGCCGGCGCCGAGAGGATGCATCCGGCGCAGGGTCCAGAAGAAGCGTGACCAGCCATCCCCGCGATACGCCGCAATTTTATCTCACCGCGCCTTCGCCGTGCCCCTACCTGCCGGGCCAGGAGGAGCGGAAGGTGTTCACCCATTTGGTTGGGCGCCGAGCCCGCGACCTCAACGAGATCCTGACCCAGGGCGGGTTTCGCCGCTCGCAGACTATCGCCTATCGCCCGGCCTGCGAGACCTGCCGTGCCTGCGTCTCCGTGCGCGTCGTCGTGGACGAGTTCGTGCCGAGCGCCAGCCAGCGACGCATCCTGGCCCGCAACACCGATTGGGTCGGCACCCCGGAGCCGAACCGGCCGGCCTCGGAGCAGTACGCCCTGTTCCGCCGCTACCTCGACGCGCGCCATGGCGACGGCGGCATGGTCGACATGACCGTCCTCGACTACGCCATGATGGTCGAGGACAGCCACGTCGACACGCACTTGGTGTCGTACCGACGGCGCGGCCCCGACACGGCAATCACCGGGCGCGGCTCGGGCCCGCCGCTGGCGTTCTGCCTGACGGATGTCCTCGCCGACGGGCTGTCGATGGTCTACTCGTTCTACGATCCCACGGAGGCCGGGCGCTCGCCGGGGACCTTCATGATCCTCGACCACATCCGCCGGGCCCGCCAGCTCGGCCTGCCGTATCTGTATCTCGGTTACTGGGTCGAGGGCTCGCGCAAGATGGACTACAAGTCCCGCTTCCGGCCCCAGGAGCGGCTGATGGGACAGGGCTGGGTGCGGACCGAGTGAGGTCTCTCCACATCCCGTGTCCCACGGGCATGATCCGTATGCATTGAGCGGCCGGCCCGCCGCATGCTACCGGCCTCGCACGCAATCCGGACCGTGCCGAGGCCTCCATGATCCCCCGCTATAGCCGCCCCGCGATGACCGCGATCTGGTCGCCCGAGAGCCGGTTCCGGATCTGGTTCGAGATCGAGGCTCACGCCACGACGGCGCTGGCCGAGATCGGGGTGGTGCCGAAGGAGGCCGCCGAGACCGTCTGGGCGAAGGGCAAGGACGCCGTCTTCGACGTGGCCCGGATCGACGCGATCGAGGCGGTGACGAAGCACGACGTGATCGCGTTCCTCACGCATCTCGCCGAGATCGTCGGTCCCGAGGCGCGCTTCGTCCACCAGGGCATGACCTCCTCGGACGTGCTCGACACCTGCCTCAACGTGCAGCTCGTGCGCGCGGCCGACATCCTCATCGCCGACGTTGACGCGCTGCTGTCCGCCCTGAAGGCGCGGGCCGTCGAGCACAAGCTCACGCCGACCATCGGGCGCTCGCACGGCATCCATGCCGAGCCGGTGACCTTCGGGCTGAAGCTCGCCCAGGCCTATACCGAGTTCGAGCGCAACCGGAGCCGGCTCGTGGCGGCCCGCGAGGAGGTCGCCACCTGCGCGATCTCCGGAGCGGTCGGCACCTTTGCCAACATCGATCCGCGCGTTGAGCAGTACGTCGCCGAGAAGATGGGTCTGACTGCCGAACCGGTCTCGACCCAGGTCATCCCGCGCGACCGGCACGCGATGTTCTTCGCCACGCTGGGCGTCGTCGCCTCGTCGCTGGAGCGCCTGGCCATCGAGATCCGCCACCTCCAGCGCACCGAGGTACTGGAGGCCGAGGAGTTCTTTTCCGAGGGTCAGAAGGGATCCTCGGCCATGCCGCACAAGCGCAACCCGGTGCTCACCGAGAACATCACCGGCCTCGCCCGCATGGTCCGCGGCTACGTCACGCCCGCGCTCGAGAACGTGGCGCTCTGGCACGAGCGCGACATCTCGCACTCGTCGGTCGAGCGGATGATCGGCCCCGACGCGACCGTGACCTTGGACTTCGCGCTCGCCCGCATGACCGGCGTGATCGAGAAGCTGCTGATCTACCCGGCCAACATGCAGAAGAACCTCGACCGGCTCGGCGGCCTCGTCCACTCGCAGCGGGTCCTGCTGGCGCTCACGCAGGCCGGCGTGTCGCGCGAGGATGCCTACCGCTTGGTCCAGCGCAATGCGATGCCGGTCTGGCGCGGGGAGGGCGACTTCCTGGCGCTCCTCAAGGCCGATCCCGAAGTCACCGCGGCGCTCTCGCCGGAGCAGATCGAGGAGTGCTTCGATCTCGGCTACCACTTCAAGCACGTGGACACGATCTTTGCGCGGGTGTTCGGCGCGGCCTGAGCGCCGCACGATTCCTGCTTGGGCCCGTGACGAACACAGGAAGGCAATCCGTGACCTCACCCCGCATCGTCTACCTCAACGGCGCATTCCTCCCCTTCGAGGAGGCCCGTGTGCCGATCATGGACCGCGGCTTCCTGTTCGCGGACGGCATCTACGAGGTCTCCGCGATCATCGACGGCAAGCTCGTCGACAACGCCGCGCATCTCGCGCGCCTCGATCGCTCCCTGGGTGAGATCGGCATCCGCAACCCGCACGACGCCGCGGGCTGGGAGCGCCTGCAGACCGAGCTGGTCGCCCGCAACGGCGTCACCGAAGGGCTGGTCTACATGCAGGTGACGCGCGGCGTCGCCGAGCGCGACTTCGCCTTCCCGAAAGGCGATGTCGCGCCGACCGTGATGATGTTCACGCAGGCCAAGACCGTGCTGGCCAACCCGCTCGCCGAAAGCGGCGCCCGGGTCATCACCGTCGAGGACCTGCGCTGGAAGCGTCGGGACATCAAGTCCGTGGCCCTGCTGGCGCAGGTGCTCGCCAAGCAGCAGGCGGCCGAGGCCGGCGTCGCCGAGGCCTGGATGGTCGAGGACGGGGCGGTAACGGAGGGCTCGTCCTCCACAGCCTTCATCGTCAGCCGCGATCGGGTTCTCGTGACACGGCCGCTGTCCACGGCCCTGCTGCCCGGCATCACACGGGCTTCGGTGCTGCGGCTCGCTCAGGAGGCCGACCTGCGGATCGAGGAGCGCCTGATCCCGGTCGCCGAGGCCTACGAGGCTCAGGAGGCGTTTTACACCAGCGCCTCGGCTTTCGTGATGCCGGTGGTCGAGATCGACGGGAAGCGGATCGGCGAGGGTCGGCCCGGCCCGCTGACCCGGCGCCTGCGCGAGCTGTACATCGAGACGGCGCGCCAGGGCTGAGCCGGAGCGTCCACTCACGGGCGGCGCCGGTCCGGATCCGGGCCGCGAGGCGATCCGCTTCGGCAGGGGGCAGGAACGGATGCCGCCCCCGACTGTTCCTCCCCGAATTCGTGTCCTGAGAGGGGAGGCCGATCGTGCCGAAGACGTTCCTGCTCGCAGCGATGGCGGCGACCCTGGTCGCGCTGCCTGCCTATGCCCAGAACCCCGATGCGCCGCTGAAGGGGCGCGATTCGGATCCGGCCGTCCCGTCCGGGACGCAGACGCCGCCGGATCGCGTCCGTCCGAGCGCGGACGCGCCGCCCAAGGACCAGTCGCTCAGCGACAAGCTTCAGCAGAACGACGGCGTCATCAAGCCGCCGGAGGCGGGGACGAGGGGAACCGTGGTCAAGCCCGACCAGTCCGGCTCGATGCCGGTGATCAAGCCCAATGAACTGCCCGGCCGCGCTCCCGGGACCGAGGCGAAGTAGACATCCGCACGGCAGCTATACCGGCTGCCATGCGGCGACTTGCTTGATTTCGCTGCCCGGATCGCGGAAACGGCTCACGACGTACGGCGCCCGCACCCGCGGGCGGCGGCGTCCCGGTTTCCGTCGCGGGTAAGCAGGCAGGCATGGCCAACGTCGTCGTTGTGGGCGCCCAGTGGGGCGACGAGGGCAAGGGCAAGATCGTCGACTGGCTCTCCGAGCAGGCCGACATCGTCGTCCGGTTCCAGGGCGGGCATAATGCCGGCCATACGCTCGTCATCGACGGCGTGACGTACAAGCTGGCGCTGCTGCCGTCGGGCGTGGTCCGCGGCGGCAAGCTTTCGGTGATCGGCAACGGCGTCGTGGTTGATCCCTGGCACCTCGTCGACGAAATCGAGCGGATCAAGGCGCAAGGGGTGGAGGTCTCGCCTACCTCCCTCCGGATCGCCGACAACGCCACGCTGATCCTGCCGCTCCACCGCGAGCTGGACCATTTCCGCGAGACCGCGAATGCCGGTCTGAAGATCGGCACCACCAAGCGCGGCATCGGGCCGGCCTACGAGGACAAGGTCGGGCGCCGGGCGATCCGCGTCGTCGACCTCGCCGACCCCGACGCGCTCCCGGCCAAGATCGAGCGCGTGCTGACCCATCACAACGCCCTGCGACGCGGCCTCGGCATTGACGAGGTCAATGCCGAGGCGTTGCTCGCCGAACTGAAGGCCATCGCCCCGAAGATCCTGCCCTTCGCCGACACTGTCTGGGCGTTGCTCGACGAGGAGCGCCGGGCCGGCAAGCGCATCCTGTTCGAGGGCGCGCAGGGCGCTTTGCTCGACGTCGATCACGGCACCTATCCGTTCGTGACCTCTTCCAACATCGTGGCCGCGCAGGCGGCGACGGGTTCGGGCCTCGGCCCGGGCGCGATCGGTTACGTGCTGGGCATCGCCAAGGCCTACACCACCCGCGTGGGCGAGGGGCCGTTCCCGACCGAGCTGTTCGACGAGATCGGCGAGACCATCGGCAGCCGTGGCCGCGAGTTCGGCGTGAATACCGGGCGCAAGCGCCGCTGCGGCTGGTTCGATGCCGTGCTGGTGCGCCAGACCGTGCGCACCTCCGGCATCCACGGCATCGCGCTGACCAAGCTCGATATCCTCGACGGCTTCGAGGAGATCCGCGTCTGCACCGGCTACATGCTGGACGGTCAGCCGATCGACCACCTGCCCGCGAGCCAGGCTGCGCAAGCGCGGGTCGAGCCGGTCTACGAGGTGATCCCCGGCTGGTCCGAGACCACGGCAGGTGCCCGCTCCTGGGCGGATCTGCCGGCGCAGGCGATCAAGTATGTCCGCCGCATCGAGGAACTGATCGGCGCGCCGGTGGCCCTGCTGTCGACCTCGCCGGAGCGCGACGACACGATCCTGATGCACAACCCGTTCGAGGATTGACGCATCGCGCGCTATCCCGTTGACGACGCAAGTTTTTGAACACCCCGACTGTATCCAGCCCGTGCCCGCTTGATCTAGAACGGGCGCGCGGGCGGGCGGCCATCCTGATGGCCGCCCTGCCACCATCTCGGTAACCGAGGCGCGGACGCGGTTCCGCGCGGCGGATCACGACATAACCGGCCGACGGGCCGTGACCGACCCTGACGGGCGGGAGCGGCCCTCGGTCCCCGGCCCTCGACCGGTGCTGCCGGACGGTGGCCGAAGGGGGCGGACCAGGGCACCATGGCCGATTACTATCCGCTTCTGGCGCGCGCCCTCGACGCGCTGCCGGATCGAACACCCGCCTTGCGTAAGGCGGTCTACGACCGCGCGCGCAACGCCCTGATCAGTCAGCTCCGCTCGCTCGATCCGCCCCTGTCCGAGAGCGACATCGACCTCGAGCGCCGGGCCCTCGATGCCGCGATCGAGCGGCTCGAGATCGACCACGGTGGTCTGCCCGCTCCGGCCAATGACGCCGCGCAGGTATCGGGACAGGCTCAGCCGGCCATCGCGGAGCCGGCTGACCGGAAGCCCGACATCCCGGAGCCGTCGCCGCCACCGGCGATCACGCCGCCGGAGCCCGTTCTGCCGCCGGCCGCGCCGGTCGCCTTCGCGGCGCCGGTTCTCGCCCCTGAGCCCAAGACGGAGCCCGAGCAGCCCCGCGAAGCTCCGATCCCGATCGCGCCGCCACGCCCCGGCTCCGTCCAACCCGCCGCGCCCGAGACGCCGGAGCCGCCGGAGCCGCCGGCTTCAGCGATCCCGACGGGCGCGGAGGAACCCGACCTGTCCACCGCTGGCGATGGCGGAAGCGGGCGTCAGCGGCCGCGTATCGAGGTGGTACCGCCGCGCGCCGGTCGTTCCCGGGTGCTGCGCAACGTCTTCGTCGGCTCCGTGCTGGCGGTGGTGATCGGGCTCATCGCCGTGGCGGCGTTCCTCCTGCGCGACCGTCCGCAGACACTCCGGCCGAACGGCGCCGAGACGGCGGATACGCAGCAGCCCGAGGGCGAGACCAAGTTCGGCGATCGTGTCGGCGGCGACGCGGCGCCAGCGCCGAAGATCGCTGCCCGCCCGGAGGGCGGCGCGGCGCCGCGCCCGGCCACGGCTCCGACCGAGGCGACCGTCGCGGTGGCGCAGCGGGCCGAGCTGATCGAGGAAGCGTCCGGAGCCGAGAACGCGCAGCCGACATCTACACCCGGCCGGGTGACGTGGCGGCTCGACACGGTCAACGGTGAGCAGGGGCAGCCGCTTCAGAATGCGGTCGTGGCCACGGTCACGATCCCCGATGCGGGGCTGACCTTGGTGATGACGATCCAGCGCAATCTCGACACGACCTTGCCGGCCTCGCACACGGTCAGCTTGTCCTTCAGCCAGTCCGGGAACGGGCCGGCCCGCACCGTACAGGATGTCGGCCTCCTGCAGGCCAAGGACGAGCAGAATGCCCGCGGATCGCCGGTCTCGGGTCTGCCGGTGCGTGTCCGTGACAACCTGTTCCTGATCGGCCTGTCGTCGCTGCCGAACGACATCGAGCGCAACACCGATCTGCTGCTTCACCGCAACTGGTTCGATTTGGCTCTGCGCTACACTTCCGGCAAGCGCGCGGTCCTGACGTTCGAGAAGGGATCGGCCGGCGCGCAGGTGATGCAGAGCGCCTTCGAGTCCTGGCAGTGAATCACTGGTAGCAGATGCCGGCGCGCGCAGCCGCGCGCCGGGCCGATCGGTCAGTGCGCCTCGATGCCGGCCCGGGGCGATTCGCGGCTGGCGATGTTGCGCTTGACCGCTTCCTGAACCTTCTCGAAGGCGCGCACCTCGATCTGACGAACCCGCTCGCGCGACACGCCGAACTCGCCCGAAAGATCCTCCAGGGTGATCGGGTCCTCGGCGAGCCGCCGGGCCTCGAAGATGCGGCGCTCGCGCGGGTTGAGGACGCTGAGCGCATCGCGCAGAGCCGAGAGGCGGTTTTGCCCCTCCTGCTCGCGGGCCAGGACGGTCTCCTGGCTGGGCGCGTTGTCGACGAGCCAGTCCTGCCACTCGCCCTCGCCCTCCTCGCGCAGGGGTGCGTTGAGCGACGTGTCACCGGACAGGCGCCGGTTCATGTCGATCACGTCCTGCTCGGGAACGCCGAGGCGGGTGGCGATCTGCTTCACCTGGTCGGGCTTGAGGTCGCCCTCGTCCAGCGCCGAGATCTTGCCCTTCGCCTTGCGCAGGTTGAAGAACAGCTTCTTCTGGTTCGCCGTGGTGCCCATCTTCACGAGCGACCAGGACCGAAGGATGTATTCCTGGATCGCCGCCTTGATCCACCACATGGCGTAGGTGGCCAGCCGGAAGCCCTTGTCGGGGTCGAACCGCTTGACGGCCTGCATGAGACCGACATTCCCCTCGGAGACCACCTCGCCGATCGGCAGCCCATAGCCGCGATAGCCCATGGCGATCTTCGCGACGAGACGCAGATGCGAGGTCACGAGCCTGTGAGCAGCTTCACGGTCGCCGGCATCGCGCCAGCTCTTGGCCAGCGTGAACTCCTCCGTCGGCTCCAGCATCGGGAACTTGCGGATCTCATCGAGGTAGCGCGACAGGCCACCTTCGTTGGCGAGCACGGGTAGCGTACCGGCCATGGCATTCTCCTGAACCTATGTCCCCCTTAAGGGCGGACGCGACGGGCAACAGTGCCGTCTACTCGGGCCGCTCTTGAGCCGACCCTGCCGGCCACCCATCTCATACGGGCTGCCGGGGAGCCGGTCGCGGTTGAAGACACTCACGTCGTCATCAACGCGCCATCGGCCGAATGGGTCGTACCATGTCACGAAGTGACGCGGTACGGGGTGACCTTTCGCACGTTGCCCGGCCCCGGTTACAAGCACGCAGGACCCTCGGCTTCCGCCCGCAGCGCCGTCACGAGCGCGGTGAGATCCGGCGGCAGCCGGCTCTCGAAACGGAGGGTCTGACCCGTGCGCGGATGGCTGAATCCGAGCAACTCCGCGTGAAGTGCCTGCCGACCCAGGGCCGTAAGGGCGTCGCGCGCGTCCGGCAAAAGACGCGCGGCCTTCGTGCGGAAGGCGCCGCCGTAGACACCGTCCCCGAGGAGCGGGTGGCCGCGATGTGCGAGGTGCACGCGGATCTGATGCGTCCGCCCGGTCTCGAGCTGGCAGCGGACCAGGGCGGCCTCCGCGTAGGCTTCGGCCACCGCGTAATGCGTCACCGCGTGGCGGCCGGCCTCATCGGAGACGACCGCGATCTTCTCGCGATGGTAGCGGGAGCGCGCCAGACTCGCCCGGATGGTGCCGGTGCGCGGTTGCGGCAGCCCCCAGACCACGGCCGCGTAGGCCCGTTCCAGGGGGCCGGTCCGGCCATGGTCGGCAAATTGGCTGGTCAGCCCCTGATGGGCGGCATCGTTCTTCGCGACCACGATCAGGCCGCTCGTATCCTTGTCGAGCCGATGGACGATGCCGGGCCGGCGCACGCCGCCGATCCCCGAGAGGCTCGCGCCGCAATGGGCGATCAGGGCGTTGACCAGTGTCCCGCTCTCGTGACCGGGCGCCGGATGAACGACGAGCCCGGCCGGCTTGTCGATCACGATCAGGTCGTCGTCCTCGTACACGATCGGCAGGTCGACGGCCTCCGCCACCGGCTCGGCGGCCTTGGGCTGCGGCACCGTCAGCGCGAGCTGCGCGCCGGCACCGACCTTCGCGGCGGGATCGCGCACCGGGGTGCCATCCCGGCGCACCTGACCCTCCCGGATGAGGTCCTGCAACCGGGCCCGCGACAAGTCCGGGAACAGGGCTACCAACGCCCGGTCGAGCCGTACACCGCCCTCCGCAACCATGCCGACCCGTTCTTCAACGACGTTGTCCACCACGATCCGTCCGCACCCGATTCGATCCGCCGACGCGGATTTCCTGAGGAAGGCTCTTGCTCCCTCGGCGGGTCGTGGCTATAGCACCCCCGCGCCGCCGGAAAGCTCCCATCGTCTAGCGGTCTAGGACGTCGCCCTCTCACGGCGAAAACAGGGGTTCGATTCCCCTTGGGAGCGCCACCGGCGCATTTTTCTTGAGCTTTGGCAGCCCCTTAGCGGAAGTGGGACCCGAACCCGCCTCCGAGGTGGGACCACGCCGCCCCGCGGCGAAGCGTTCCCAGGCGCTGTCGGCGAGCCCCGCACGCTGCGCTTCCCGGGTATACCTTTCGACCTCCTCCAGCGTCTGATGGCCCGTCACGGCCATAATTTCGTGCGGCGTGCAGCCGCGTTCGGCGAGGCGCGCGGCGGTCGCCTTGCGCAGACCGTGGGCTGAGCAATGCGGTAGCCCAGCTTGGTCACACCACTCCCGGAAGCGATTGCCGAAGCCCGCCGTCGAAAACGGCTTGCCGTATTCCGTGACGAGGAAGGTCAGGTGTGAGGAGGGCAGGGCGGCGATCGCTTCGGCGAGATCCGGGAACACCGGCACATCGACCGAGATCGGCTTCCGGTGTTCGTTCTTGGCTTGGACGTAGCGTAGGCGACCGTCGCGGATGTGCTGGGGGCCGAGGCGCGTCGCGTCCTCGCGACGGCAGGCCGTGTAGAGCAGGATGGCGAAGGCGAGGCGCGGCTTCGAGCCAATCGGGTGCTGGCGCTCGAATTGGTCCACCTCGTCCAATGTCCAGGTGTGGTGACCCTTGGTGACGTACTGAGCGCGCTTCACGTCGCGCGTCGGATCCGCATCGACGATGTCCTCCTCCATGGCCCACTGGAACATGGCCCGGAGCGCCTTGAGCATCGTGTTGGCGGCGGCCGGCGTGTCGGCCTTCTCATCTCGCAGGCGCCGCACGTGACGCGGCTGCATCATGGCGAGCGGCGCCGCGCCCTTGTCGCTCGTAGCGATCTCGTTCAGCGCGCGCTTTTGCCAGCCCTGCGTTGAGACATCGAGCTTCTTGAACGGCGTGCTCGCGATGTAGCGCTGAGATACGTCGATGAACGAGCCTGCGGCCGGGCGCGCGCCTTTGGCGGGCAGAGAAGTCGGGGAGCGGTCGCGAGCTGCCTCGTAGGCCTTCTGAAACTCAGCCGAGCCGGGCTTGCCCTGGAGGCGCACCTTCTTCTCCGGGCGCCGCCGGAAATAGTAGCGGACGTTGCCGTGCCGATCCTTGTCGGCGATGACGAACGGCAGATCGATGAGAACCACGGTGCTCAGTCCCAGGGATTCGACGCCGCATCATCGCCGCCCAGCGCATCCCACGCCAAGTCGAGGCGGCGCAGATCCCAGACCACGCACCCGTCGATCCGCTTCGGCTTCGGCATGCGGCCGTCGCGGACCATCTCGTCGAATTTCGACGGGCTGACGCCGACGTAGCGGGCCGATTCCTCGCGACGTAGGCCGCGGCGCGGGCTCACCTCAATCCGCGAGGCCGGCAGCACGGCGGTCGCTTCCTGATGGCTACGCGGCACTGCTCCCTCCTGGCGTTCCGGCCTTCCACAGCACCGGCTGAGTGTGATCAGGGATGCGCGAGCGGCCTCGCGCCATCGGGTGCATCGGCGAGCCGTCCGCCGTCAGCCCGAAGCAGTGCACGTCGGGCCAAGGCTCCTCGCCGGTGGTGATCTCCTCGAGCACCTGGTCGACGAACTCGGGGTCACACACTCCGGCGCCCCAGCAAGCCACCACTAGCCCGGCAGCCTTCGCCTCGCGCACCAGCACCGGCAGGTTGTCGAAGTGGATGCGGTCCCGCGCGTACCAGTCCGGGCCGTTGAGCATGTACTGCGCCCAGGCGCGGCACTCGGCCGGCGACGAGGTGCGCAGCGGGTATAGGTTGACCGCGGTGAACCCGCCGTAGCCCCAGGACCGGGCGAAGTGGATCCAGCGGCGCACCATCGGGTCGTCCTGCCGGTGGTCGGCCGTGCTCGGGTTGAGCCCGATGAAGCAGACGTGACCGCCCTCGCTCGACCAGGTGCGGGTGAGCGTGAAGCGGTAGGCGCCGCAGCGTGACAGGTTGGCCGAGCGGGCGATCGTGTCGGCGAACGGCACGCCGAACAGGTCGAGGGTGGCGAGGGCGATCGCGCTCATGGCGCTCCTCCGCCAAACGCCTCACCGTCTGATGCCGTACAGATCGGCTCAGTAGTTGTCCGCAATGCTCGCGTGGCACACGCGGTGCATGCCCCCCGGACTAGCGGAGGATGCCCCCCAACGACGGCCAAGAGGTCGGTTGGGTGCCACGACTGGTCGGATACGACGATCCAGACAGGTGGCGGAGGGTATAGGGCGGTCGTGCGAATGCCGCGCCCGATGCTGATCACATGAGATGATCTGTCATCATAAGATAAGATCTCTTTAGTGTTGCGTGGATACCTCTCAAACTTTGTGGAGGTTTTCTTGGCAAAAATCGAGAGCTTTGACCTTTTCAGGTCGCGCCTTAAAACTGGACAAGTGTACTTCGGCGACCCCGAAGAGCGCCGCGCGTGTCTCATTTGGTGCCGCAGTCCGAGCGAGGCACTCATCGAAGTCACTTCGGATGCGCCAATTCCCGAAAGGCTGCGGCTGATGTCGGCAGCCATGGCGCTGAACAAGCGATGCGAGGTGATCTCACGCGAGGGCAGGCAAATCCGGCTGCGATTTAGCACCTGAACGTTGCGCTCGCCCATGGCTCAGACCTCCGCCCCCGCGATGTCTAGCGCGTCGGCCGGGGCGGGCGGCTGCCATCGGGCGAAGGCGTTGTCCGAGAGCCAAGCGTTCAGGCTTCGGACCAACCAAGCCTTTACGAACTTGGTGCACGATCCAGCCCCCCTCTCGGAGGGCATAAGGATGCATGACAGACGCACAGCACCTCGCAGACGAACGCTGCTTGAGGGCCACATCGAGCTTTCCGGCGGTGGCGCGATCGACTGTACGATCCGCAATCTCTCCAGCGGGGGCGCATGCCTGCGCGTCGTCAGCGTGATCGGCATACCTGACGAGTTCGTGCTCTCATACGGAGCTGAAACGGAGCGGCGGCCGGCACGCGTTGCGTGGCGCAAGGAGACCGAGCTCGGCGTCGCGCTCATCGACGACTGAGACTGGTCGGAGGTCCGGAGCGACCTGTCCCGCCCGGCCGTTCCGCCTCCGTTCGGCGCATCGGGCAACTTCTTGCCCGTCTTCGGAAGCGACCTTCCGTCGGTTGCCGCGGTGTTCTGGTTGACGCGGGTCATGGGCGGGGCTCCGGCTGAGCGGTGTCCTCGGCCGACGGGTTGCCGACGAACATCGACACGGGCGGGTGCGCGACGCCGAGCACGCCGAGGTAGATCGGCGCGCCGGCCGCGATGAGCGCGATCTCCTCCGGCGTCGGCAGCCAGGCCGAGACCATGCGATTCACGCCCGGGCTGTGCGGCTCGTCGCGGATCGGCAGGCCGCCGCAGATGCCGTCCTTCGCCGGGTCCCAGTCGGCCGGCGCTCCGAGGTTGCGGGTCGCGCCCGCCACACGTCCGATGTGCATGGTCAGGCGCTCCCCTTCGTCGGGTAGTGGTCGCGCGCGAGTTCGGCGCCGAACGCGTCGAGCTCGGACTGGATCTTGTCCATGCGGGACATGTCGGCGGTTGTCGGATCCGCCCCGGGCTCCAGCATCGTCATGAGGCTGCCCCAGGTGTGCTGGGCGCCCGCCATGAAAGCCTTGCGCAGGTCAGCGACCTGCTGCGGCGGCGCGTCGGCCGGCAGCCACATCGCGGCCAACCCCGCCCAGCCCGCCTCGATCAGCTTGCCCTCGTCGGTGAGCTTGCGCGTCACCTCCTGCACGGCCTGATCGTGAGGCGTCATCCGCTCGGCGCGGCGCTTCTGCTCACCCATGGGACGCCTCCTTCTTCGCAGCGTCGTCGACAGCCTTCAGCGCGCGGTTCGCGCACGGCTGGCAGAACGAGCCGATCCGGTCGTTGCGGAAGCTCATCAGGTCGCCGGTCGCGGGCTTTCCGGCATGAGGCGCACGGGCCCAGGCCGCGGAACCAGCGCGCGGTGGGGTAGGCGGGCTCCTTAGCCATGGGACGCCTCCTGCTTCCTGCGAATCCACGGCTCACGGCGCTCCTTGCCGGGCCGCATGTGCGAGAAGCTGCGCAAGGCCGAGATCCCGTTCTTCCGGCCCCGGGACGAGATCGAGCAGGTCCTGCACTCAGGGCGTGTCCGCCGAGTCCAGGTGGCGCTGTTCGACCGGACCGTGTTCGTCGGGCTGAAAGATCGGGAGCAGCTCGAGGAGCTTGCGGCCGCGTATCCCTGGCTGATGGAGCGGCGGGTCTACGGGCCGATCCCGGGCATGCGCCAGGACCGAGAGTGGACCTGGGACGTCGAGCGGGTCGAGCGCCGCGAGGTGGGACAAGACGATTACGGTAATCCGGTGATCCTGGCCCGCACCATTCCCGACGCCGAGATGCGAGAGTTCGCCGAGGTGTTGATCGGCTCGCGTCCCATGTTCGAGGTCGACGAGCCCGTCAAGATCGGCGAGCAGATCCGGGTGGCCGACGGCCCATTCGCTTCGTTCCCAGGCGTTGTCGACGCGTTCGACGCCAGCACGGGCAAGGTGCAGGTCTCGGTCTCAATCTTCGGCCGACCGACGCCGGTTGAGCTCGACCTGCGGCAGATCGAGCGGCAATGACGTTTTCCACAGACCCGGTTTGACTCCGGGAATCGGGTCTGAATCTATGGCCCCGCACCACGCGGTGCCGGACGACCGCCCCTTGTACTCCCCGATTTCGGGTTGAAGGATGAGCAGGCGGCCCGGAGGGAGGTTTTGGACCCCCTCTTTGCTACGAATCTGCCCGCCCTCAGAATGGACGCGAACATGGCCTGTGCCTCCTGTCAGCAGGCACGGCAGGCTGTCGTGCACACGATCAAGGCGGCTGCGCGGGGCCGGGTCTCGGAGGCAGTAACGCAAGCTGGAATCGCGGCCCAGGCTGTCGGCGACAAGGCAGCCGAGGCGCTGCGGGTGCGGGGTCTGCTGCGGCGCTGAGGCGTCCTGCCAGCAAGCGAGATGCAATGCCCTTCGTGAAAGGCCAGAGCGGCAACCCAGCGGGTCGGCGCCGCGAGCACGGTGATATCCGGGAACTGGCCCGGGCCAAGACCGGCGAGGCGTTGAAGGCTCGCCGGGGAGCAGGATCCGCAGTTCCGCGCGGCCATCACGAACGTCGACCGCGCCCGCCTCGACATGGCCGACATCGAGCGGGCCGCCGCCGGCGTGCCGGACGTGTCGTGGTGCAAGGCCTACGTGGCGGGCCGCTGCTCGACCGTGCAGGGTCTGCCCTCGCGGTCCGTCGCGATCGCCGCGATTGGTGGTGCTGATGCCGATATCGCGGCTGCGGTCCGGCCCTACGTGGTTCCGGGAATCGATCTCTACGGGAACACCTCGGTCGACCTCGTCGTCGACGGCTACTGCCGGAATTACCAGATCGTCCGCCCGGAGATGCAGCAGCTGGCCCTCGCGCTGAACGTGCGGCTGCTTCCCGACCGGCAGGGCTGCCCGCCGCCGTCGACCGTGGCGATCGCCGAGACCGTGGCCGCCGGGTTCTCGGGCCCGAACAGGCCGGTGAACGGTCAGGACGTGTCGCTGCACCTCCTGCGGACCATCGTCGCCTCGACCTATCCGAACGTCGAGATCGTGTCGGGCACGGCATCGCTGACATCGAACGGGCTGCCGGTGCCGTTGCCCTACAACATCCTGTTCCTTGAGATGGCGGCAGTCGATCCCGGCGACGTGACCGTGGCGGTGGTCTGACCCGTGGCCATCGACTTCGACGCGACGCTCACAGCCGACAGCAGCCTCACGGTCGATTCCGGTCTGGCCGATGCGGCGGGCGGCTCGCGCGTGCTGGACCTGCTGGGCAAGGTCACGACGCCCTACCGCGAGGCCGAGCGGTTCCTGGCCTACCTCACCGCCGTATTGTCCCAGGTGGACGCCGCGGCGAAGGCGATCGAGCGGATCCCGGACTTCTTCGACATCGACACGGCGCAGGGCGAGCAGCTCACGTTTATCGGCAAGCGCCTCGGGTTCCCGCGCTGTCACTGCGTCTGCGATGCGACCCCGGTCTACGGCATCGCCTGCGACGATCCAGTGCCAGGGCCACCGATCGCCGGTCTGTGCGACGAGGCGGTCTTCCGTGGATGCGGCGGCTCTTCGTCCTACTGCCTGTACGACGATGAGGCCTACCGCGCCCACCTCGTCGCACGCCGCTATCAGATGCTCGGCCTCTACGACATCGAGAGCCTGGGAGCGTCGCTGAGGGCCGTCTGGGGAGCGACGGCGTGGGTGCCGCTCGCGCGGCGCGGACAGGTTGTGATCGCCCCGGGCCGTGTCCTGACCGATGCCGAGCAGCGGCGCTTCAGCATCACGCTTCGTGCGCTTCCCATCGCCCCGACCATGGAAATCGCGGTCCACTACGGCACAGCCCCCATCGCCGGCATCGGCGCGGGCTGGGGCGGTGCGTGCGGCAGCGATCTCCTCTGCCCAACGGTCGTGGACCCGTATTCGTGCGGCGATCCACCGTCGAAGCTCTTCTACGGCATCGAGGGGTCGGACACCGACCCAGTAGTCGCGGGTCTCGGCGACGACGATGCGGTCTTCGCGGCCTGCCCCTAGGCCCTTCGTCCAGCCTTCCGAGGACTACCCATGAGAGATGATTTCGGCTCGCTGTTCGCGCTGAACGCCGCCTTGCGTTCGGACCCGAGCGCCTCTGTTCTGGCCAACGGGCTGCCCTGCGGCCCCTTTGATCAGAAGCTGCTCAACGAGCTGTTCTTCACGCTGTCGAGCACGCTCTCCGAACTGAACACGGTGCTGGATACCGCGAACATCGTCCCGGACGAGACGGCGGTGAATCAACTCGTGAGCGCGATCGCGAAGATCGCCGCTGCCAATTCGCCCACGATCGCACAGGCGACTGTAACGTTGTGGGTTCGGACCGATGGCAACGACGCCAACGATGGGTCAGCCAACACCGCGGGCAAGGCCTTTCAGACGATTGCGGCCGCGATCAAGTACGGGCTCTCGCGCTACGTCTTCGCGGGCTTCTCGCTCATCATCAAGCTTGGTCTCGCGAACACGGCCTCGAACCCGTATGCCCCGCCGGGGCAGATCAACGGGGCTGGCAACGTCACCATCATGGGCGGCGATGCTACGGCCAATAACTACGTTATCGGTGGCGCTGGGCCAGCTTCAGGCAATTCGGCGCTCGTGCTCGCCGGGCCCGGAAGCCAGATCACTCTGAGCAACGTCACGGTTCAAAATACTGGCGCACTCAACCATTCGGTTGGCTCCGTTCAGGGTGGGTCGATGACCACCCAGAACGTCGCTGTGGTGATGACGGTCACCTCGACGTACTCGCCGTTCTTCTCGTTCTCGGGCGGCAACACGTCGATCCAGGCTGGGTGCAGCGTCTCGTGTGTGACTGTCGGGTCGGTCCTGTATGCCGACTATGGCG
This sequence comes from Methylobacterium sp. OAE515, assembly GCF_041806315.1. Lineage (NCBI taxonomy): Bacteria > Pseudomonadati > Pseudomonadota > Alphaproteobacteria > Hyphomicrobiales > Methylobacteriaceae > Methylobacterium > Methylobacterium sp. OAE515. The sequence continues at coordinate 5,678,076 of NZ_JBGMUV010000001.1, read as the reverse complement.
CTCTGATCCTCAGTGGCGCCTTGTCGGTGCTCGGCAGCCCGAACAGCACGACGGCCTTCGCCTACTGTCGCCAGGGCGCGTTCCGGTTTGGGCAAGGCGCTGCATTCAGTCTTACCGGCTCTCCGACCGGCCAGCGTTATCTCGTTCTCGCCAACGGCGTGATCGATACGGGCGGCCTCAGCACGGCTTTCCCTGGCACCACCGCGGGCTCTGTAGCCTCCGGCGGCCAGTACATCTGATCGCCGCTGCTTCATTCCTAAGTCGAGGACGCTGTCATGGCCGCCAGCACTGCTGATCCGCTGATCGACATGGCATTCCTGCGCGATAGAGCCTTCGCGAAGGCTATGGCCTACGGCAACGGTCTTACCGCAACCGTGTTGGCGGCCTATTCGGATGTCGAGGCTCGCACGTGGCCGCTTCAGCGCACGCAGGCCGATGCGGTGCTGGCCGGCGGTACGCTTCCGCCTGACGCTATCCTAACGAAACTCGCGGCTGCGCGCGGCATGGACATCGAGCCGTTCGCCCTCGTCGTCCAGGCCAAGGCGCAGGTCTTCGAGGCCATCGTGGAGGCGGGTCAGATCCTGCGGGTCGCCGCCGAGGGGCTGCTCTCCACCAGCCTGGACACGCCCGAGAAGCTCGACGCGGCCTTCGAGGCTCTGCGCGCCCAGGCCGAAGCCGCCGCGGCGAAGGTCGGCTTAGCGCCCTGATTCCACGAAACCCGAACGGCACTGATCTCGGATCGAGGCGCAGTATGAACCGGATCTTTCTCAAGCTCGCCGCGCTGTTGCTGCTTACATGTCCCGTGGCGGCACAGCAGCAGCCGGTTACGATCGGCGCGCCTAATTCAGGCCAGGGCGATACACTTTCCAACGCGTTCGGAAAGCTCAATCATAACGACGCTGATCTTTATCAGCGGCTGAATACGCTGAACGGCGCGGCGGTCCGCTTCGATATCAGCCAGGGCCTTGCTTCCGGCCAACAACTCCGGGGGCGCCAGAACATCGGCGCAGCGGCTGCCGGCGCCAACGCCGATGTCACCTCGCTCGTGAACCTGTCCGGGATCCTTGATGCCGGCCTCGGCTCGTCGCGCGCGACCATCGCGGTACGCGGCGCCTCGACCTGGGGCGGCCTCACGCCATCGATGACGGGCTGCACGTTCCAGTTCAACGGCACGGACACGGTGTGCTCCGCGACTTCGCCGGGCACCGGGTCGGTCCGCTACGACGCCGCCCAGGGGCTCACGTCGGGCCAGCAGGCCCAGGCGCGCAGCAACATCGCGAGCGCGGCGTCGGGGGCGAACTCCGACATCACGAGCCTGTCGGGCCTGACCACCCCGCTCAGCGTCACGCAGGGCGGTACGGGAGGCGGCTCGGCCTCGGCGGCACGCGCGAGCCTCGGTCTGAACGCGACGGGTGCGGTCGCCTTCCGCAACCGGATCATCAACGGCGCCTTCACGGTCAACCAGCGCGGGACCGCGACTGCCTCCACGGCCTACGGGGCCGGCGTGTACACGTGGGATCGCTGGAAGGCCGGTGCGAGCGGCGTCACGGCGAGCTTCAGCGCGAGCGCGAACGGCGACGTGACTGCCTCGCTCACGGCGGGCTCGCTTCTCCAGATTGTTGAGGGCGCGCTCTATCTGCCGGAGGGCGGCGCCTATGTCGCCTCGTGGTCCGGAACCGCGACCTGCCGCGCCTACCAGGGCACCGCAACCGGCCCCTACGCGGCGTCGCCGCTGGCGATCACCGGCTGGACGGCCGGGACCAACGGAACGCTGGAGTGCCAGGGCGGCACCCTCACCAGCGTTCAACTCGAGCCGGGCACGCAGGCGACGGCGTTCGAGCGCCGCGACGACGAGATCCGTCGCGCCCAGCGCTACTATGAGACCGGCACCCTCGCCGCGCTCGGCTACGCCAGCGGCGCCGGTGGCCCGGTGGGTCAGTACATCGTGTTCCATGTGCCGAAGCGCGCGACGGGAGCAACGGTCACGTCCGGCACCGCATCTATCTCGGCAAACGCGGCCAGCGGGACGATCGACAACGTCACGATCGACGGGTTCCGCTATTTCGCGGGCGCCACGGCGGCGGGCTCGGTGGCGGTAGTCGCCCCCTACAGCGCGGCGAGCGAGCTGTGATGCCCCTGTTCCTTGCGCCGGCACCGGGAGCCTGACGCATGTCCGCCTGCCTCGGCCGCACCGCCGTCATCGACACCGCCGACTGGCGCCTGATCGTCCCGATGAAGTGCCCGCTCAACCTCTCGGGGTCGCGGCTCTGGGGGAAGATGACGGCGTCGTTCGGCGGCGAGCCCGCGGCCGAGATCAATAGCGACGACGGCTCGATCTCTTGGATCGCGGACGCGAACGGGCTGACCACCGCGCTCATCGTGATCGTGCCGAAGGCGGCCCGCGGCGACTGGAGAGCGGCCGGCCCGGGCGGCGTGGCCGCGCCGGTCACGGTCGTCGTCGACGTGCATCGCTCCGTCACCGGCTCGACCGCCGATGAATGGCTGGGCCGGACGTCAGCGCTCGTGCTGCCGGCCTCGGATTCCGAGCTCGTAATCGCGGGCGGAGGCGCTCAACCGATCTTGATCAACCGTCAGCCCGAGGGCGGCGTGCTGCTGCCCGCGCTGCAGATCGGACCGCAGGGCCCCGGCATCACGCTTCCGGTCGGCTACGATCCGGTGGCAGACGCGGGCAAGACCTACGGCGTGCGGGTCGTGAACGGCGCGCTTGTACTGGTGGCCCTGCCGTGACCTGTCGCTATTGCCTTGGTCTCGGGCCGGCGATGCTGGCGCCGTTCCAGGGTCCGCCTGGACCGGCCGGCGCGCGCGGCGCTCCAGGCCCGTTCGGCTACGGCGACGTGACGTACACCGAGCGCTCAGTCGGCCCGGAGGACACCTTCCCGGCCAACGTCCGGCAGCGCCTGACCTTCACCCCGGACCCGGCGCTGACGCAGCGGCAGCTCGCGCCGCCCTTCGACGCCCACGAATTCTGGGTCGAGAACAGGATCGTCGGTCGTGCCAAGTTCGATCGGCTGGCCGTGCAGGTGAACCTCATCGTCACGTCGCAGCAGGCGGGCGGCCAGGTCCGGCTCGATGCCGATGTCGGCTCGGTACTCGGGCCGATCGCCTCCACGTCCGAGGTGCTGTTCAACGCGCCCAACGATCAGGAGCGGGTGACGCTGCCGCTCCGGATTCGCACGCTCGACAGCCTGCTGGCGAACGGCGCGGCCCTCTACCTGACCTCCACCGTTCCGATCCTGGTGCTCAGCGAAACCGTCTGGGTCGCGCCCGAGAGCATCTACCCGAGCCCGCCGTGAACCAAGCCTTCTACGATCCGGCCAGCGGTCAGGTCTGGATGACCGTCGGCGGCCAGCTACAGCCCTATGCGCCGGCAACCCTGGTCGCCGCGATCGAGGCCGGCCGCATGATCTCGGTGCGCCGGATCGTCGGTGGAGGCCTTCTGGCGATGGCGGACGCCTCGACCTTCGTGGACTGCGACGGCACCGCCATCGGCGATGGGCCGGCCGTGGTCGCCTACCTCAACGGCGAGTTCTCCCGGGAACCGGCCGTCGTCCCGGGACCGCGCGGCCCCGGCATCTTCTCCGGCTCCGGCGACCCAGATGCCGCCTTCGGCATGGCCGGCGATCTCTACCTCGACGCCGCGACCGGCAACCTCTTCACCAAGGAGACCTGACATGGCCTGGACCAAGCAAGGCAACCTGAAGGGCCCGCGCGGCGTCACGTGGTTCACCGGCACCGGCGCGCCCACCTCGGCCAACACCGCCGGCTCGATCGCGGGCGACCTCTACCTCGACCTGTCCACCGGCGATATCTACGTTCTGTCGTGAGGTGAGCGGTGGCCTGGGCCAAGATCGGCAACATCAAGGGGCCGGGGTCACTCGTCGTCCTCGGCACGGTTGCGATCGGGCAGACCGCGACCCTCGCCATCGCCGCCGGCATCCGCACGATTTCCGTCAACGTGGCGGGGCTGCTGGCCAGCGAGAACGTCATCCTACAGCCGACTACGACCCCGCCCGCAGGATATCTGCTCGGTCTGCCAACCGCGCGTGCCGGCGTCCTTGATGTCCCGGTCTACGCACCGGCCATGATCATCAACGCCTCCTACTCGATAGCGGCGCGGGTGCTGGCCGTTCGGCCGTAGCTAAGCCCTCCGACCGCTCGATCACGAGCAGACCGTCGACCTCGGCCGCCGAACTGCGCACCCAACCAAACAATCGTGCCCTCTCCGCCTGGGCCGGCGTGACGATGATCTGCCCGGACCCGGCTTTGCCGCCCATGTCGGCAAGCCAGATCCGACCTTCGGCATCGGCGATGTCGCCAGGGTTCATCTCTCGGCTTCCTGCCATCCCGCTCCAGATAGCAGCATCGTTCTGCCGTCAGGCCAATCCCTTCAGGGCATCAGGTCCTGATGTTCCGCTCGTTTTTTGCGGCGCTGGCGTTCGCCTACGAGATCTTGTCGCTCGCGGTCCTCGGCGTCCGGCCCCGCTGCTGCTCACACGTCGTCCCGGGGTCCATCAAGGGCGCGGGGACTGTCTGGATCTGCACTCGGCCGCCACTTCGGCGCTGAACTCCTTCCCCACAGCCTGAGAGACCACCATGGCCGCGAGCCTCGACCGCAGCGCGTTCTTCGCGGCTGCGCGCAAGAACCCGTTCCCGATGGCCCTCACGCAGGGGCAGGTCTCGGGCATGTCCGCGATCCTCGACGCCTGCCCGCCGGATCTCGGGACGCAGGAACTGGCCTACTGCCTCGCGACCGCCTTCCACGAGACGGCCCGCACCATGCTCCCAATCAAGGAGATGGGCGGAGAGGCCTACTTCCGGCGGATGTACGATCCGCAGGGCGACCGGCCCGCGACGGCGAAGACGCTGGGCAACACGGTCCCGGGCGACGGCGCCAAGTTCTGCGGGCGCGGCTACGTGCAGCTCACCGGCCGGGCGAACTACCGCCGGGCCACGGGCGAACTGCAGAACCGCGGCTATCTGGATCACACCCTGGATCTGACCGCCGCGCCCGACATGGCGATGACGCCGGACGTCGCGGCGCCGGTCATGTTCCTGGGCATGGCCGAGGGCTGGTTTACGGGCAAGAAGCTCGGAGACTATTTCGGGCCCGGCAAGCTGCCCGATCCGGTGAACGCGCGCCGGATCATCAACGGCACCGACAAGGCGTCGACGATCGCCGCCTACTACGACGCGTTCGTGAAGGCGCTGAAAGCTGCGGGCCACGTCCCGGGCGGTGTCGTTGCGTCTGCGCCTGTCGTGCCGGTCACCGTCGCTCCGGTGCCTCCGCTCGTCACCCCTGCACCATGCCGTGCCGCCGTTCCGCCGGTAGCTGCGCCCGCTCCCGCGCCGGCCCCGAAGAAGCCCGGCCTGTTCAGCCGACTCCTCGCCAATCTCCGAACCAACATGCCGCCCGCGAAGAAGGACTGACGCTATGGCCGCCGGAATCATCGGAGCTCTCACCGCTGCCCCCGCGGTAATCGAGGGCATCACCAACATCATCGGCCGCTTTATCCCGGATCCAGGGCAGCAGGCGCAGGCCGCGATCGAGATGCAGAAGCTCGTCGCTGATCGCGAGGCCGCGGTGGCGCAGTCCGCCGCCGAAATCGCCAAAGCTCAGGCCGAGACCAACACGGCCGAGGCGCAGAATCCGTCGCTGTTCGTGGGCGGCTGGCGCCCGTTCGTCGGCTGGGGCTGCGGCGTCGGCCTGCTTTACGTGGCCCTTGTGCAGCCGCTCCTCGCGTGGCTGACGGGCATCATGAACGCCGCGCTCTCCATCGGCATCCCCATGCCGCCGGTGCCGCCGTCGGAGGTGCTGATGACCGTGCTCACCGGCATGCTCGGGATCGCGGGGCTGCGTTCCTACGACAAGGTGAAGGGTACCGCCGCGCCAGCGATCGCGCCGAAGCGCTGAGCCGTGGAGTACATCCTCCTCGCCGCGGCCGATGTCCCGACCGGGATTCCGACTGGCATCCCCCCCGCGGTCAACGACGCGGCTTCCAAAATCGTCGCCGAGGGCGGCGTTACCGGCGCCCTTCTGGTTCTTGCCCTTGCGGCGATCGCGATCCTCGCCTGGATCGTCGTCTGGTGGCAGCCGAAGCAGCACAAGGCCGCCCTCGAAAAGCAGCAGCAGGAACACGAAGAGGACCGCGACGCGTGGGACGAGCGGCATCGCGCCATCTCGGACCAGCGGATCGCCGAAATCCGCGAGGTGATGACGGCGCTCAACAACAACACGGGCGCGCTCAACGTCATCTCGCAAACGCAGGCTGACAGGACGGCCTCGATGGAGCGCTTGGCCGCAAAGCTCGGCGAGCTCGTCCAGCACGTCGCTAATCTGGAGCGCCTCAACGGCGAACAGAAGAGCGGGATCGAACGCATCGCTTGGTCCCTCAGCGGCAAGGCCCCAAGCCTTCCGGGGCCGCCGTGATGGGGGCGCTCAAGATGCTCCAGCAGTGGCTGACCACGCCGAAGTCAGACCGCCCGACGCGCAGGGGCGGTCCGCCGCCAGTCGCGCCTGTCGAGGCGGGAACAGCCTCAGTCAGCAAGGCACGTCTAGCCAACGACCGCGCCGCCCTGGGGCTCGTGCTCACCTCGGGCCAAGCAATGTCGGCCGAGACCCGGATCCAGGCGACGATGTCCGACATGCTCAGGAAGATGGACAGGGCGCACGATGCAGTGGACTAGGGACGTCCTGTTCAGCCGGTTCTTCTGGCTCTTCGTCCTGCTGACGATCGGATTCGGGCTCGTTGCCCACGCGACGCCACCGGACGATCTCGGCGAATGCGTTCGGGTCTTCATCCTCTCCGCGGCGGCCATCGCCTTGGTGACCTACTGGCCGAACGCCATGCGGGCGATCGCCGGCCGGCGGTGGCCAGACCCATCAAACCGTGGCGTAATGGGGGTCTTCCTGCTCGCGATCGGTTCGGTCGGGACGGGGATCTTCGGCGGTCTCTGGCGGTTCGGAGGGTTTCAGAACTTCGTCGTCAACAACGCGGTGAACTACTACTTCATCACGCTGGCCGGCGTTGGCTTCATGCTGATGGTGAGCGCGCCCAACCTGTTCGGCGAGGGCGTGCCGCCCAAGGAGCGCATCCTGCTCGGCAGCAAGTGGGTGATCGCGCTCAGCCTCGTGCTGGTGCTGGCCCTGACCCAGCCGGATTTGCGCTGGCTAGTCGAGAAGCTGCGCCCGTGGCTGGACCGCGAGCCCCGCATCTGACGGATTAAGCCGCGCCCCTCCGCCGTCTACATCCCGTGAACGCAACCACCTCGAACCGCCCGGCTCCGGCCGAGGCGGTTTTTTCGTGCCGATGGCCGGGGTGGCCCACCGCTTGCGACGGCCGAGCTCCTCCAGACTTCAGCCCCGCCGGCACCGCCGCGCGGGGCTTTCCTTTGCCCAAGGCCTACCTAGATCCAGTTCCAGACCTGGGTGTGCCCCCCTCAGCTTGGGTCTCGTGAGCCCGCCCGGTCCGCCGCGGCGGGCTTTCTTTTGCGCCGCAGTTCGGTAGCTTCATCGGCGGATCCGCTCGTGCTCCCCCCGGAGGCTCGGATCTGGGAAGGCCCGCCCGGTTCGCCGACGCGGGCTTTTTCGGTCAGGATGCGGTGATACGTCGGTAGCTTGCCGCGAACGCCTCGGCTGCCTCACGGGTCAGATCAGTGACCACAAGCCCTGGGACGTAGATCGTCCAGACCCCGTCCGTGTCTTCGGATATGCGGATTTCGGCCACAGCTGACTCCCTGTTGGCCGAAAACAAACCAGAGCGAATGCTCCTCTTCCCAGATTTTTATCAATCAGTGCCGCTGGCGCGCCGGGAAGTGCGGGTCGAAGTTCTCGGTGCGCACGCGATCAGGCGCGTCTTTCGCTCGCTGGCGGCCTGGGAAGTGCGGATCGTAGAGGTCCGCCTGCGTCTCACGCGGAGTGGGCTTCGCGTCCCGTCCGCCGGCCTGTCCAGTCGCTGTGCTCATCGCCTGCGCTCCTGCGTTGTCAGACGAGTCGTATAGGCGACCGAAGGTTGCGACGCTGTTGCACCGGAGCCACCGCAGAGCCCTAGTCTCTGCAGCAATGCCTGGGAACGGGCATGCAGCGTCCTCGTTATCGCCTCAATCCATCTCTCACGAGGCTGCCATGAACGCTGAGCTGATCGAGACCCGCCAACAGGCCCTGGACCTCCTCGACGCTGACCTGATCACCTTCGGGGCGTATGTCGCTCTTTGCCGACATAAGGGCTGGCAGGCTTGAAAGGTCTGATCACAGGCTGATCACGCTCTTCAGCGAGCCCTATTAAACCCCGCTGGCACTGCCGGGCGGGGTTTTTTGTGCTTAGGCGACGCTTTCCGGCGCCAGTAGGCGCGCTGCATAATGCTTGGCTACCGCCTCAATTGCAGGCGCGAACACGCCGATGGTCCAGGGCATCTTTGCTTCGAGCCACAGGCTGTCATCTGCAACGACGACGTTGCCGCTGACGTCCTGCCCGAGAGCGCGAGCTGTGAAGGTCCGGCCGCCGTGTGACCAATCCGTCATGGCAACGGAGATGTTCTCCTTCTCCAGACGCCGCAGCGCCCAGTCGGTCTGACGATCAAGCCGCCGCCGTACTTCTTCGGCTCCGAGATCGTGAGGTATTGCGAGTGTGATGTGCTTCGGCATGTACCTTCCCGTGGTGGACACGCTGAAGCTGCAGGGCATCGGTTAAGCGATGGTAACCATGTTGCGCAGACGGTGGCATGCGGGGTGTTTGCAACCGGAATTAGATGTAGGATCCACGCGGGTCTGGGATTTTTGCCCCCACTAATCTCACGCCTGGCAAAGCCCGCCCGGCCCGCCGGTGCGGGCTTTTTCGTGCGCGATGCCGCGCACACGGCCTAAACACAACCGCTATCTAGGTGGCGTGAGGCTGATTTCATCGGGAGCGAAGGCATAGCCGAGGCTGCCGGACCAGGGCAAGACGAAGAGCCACCGCATGGACAAAGCTTGGTGGGCGATGCGATATTTGCGGGTCATACCATGACGTCCGCGGCCATACGCCAGGACAACATCGCCGCTGCTGCTGCACTCAATTATATAGAATGAGATAGAACGAGCATGCCAATCCAGATCGTTGACCTCGGTCGCAATAATCAAATCGATACGTCGGACGATTTCCTAGAACGCCAAAACGGCACCATATTTTTTGAACATAGCAATAGCCATATAATAATCGGAAAGAATACTAACAGTGATGATGTCTATCTTCATTGCGGCGCGAATGCGGCGATCCACATCGGCGATCACGTGCGTTTGGCCAAGGCGCGACTACATATTGTGGCGCCAACTAAAGCGATTGTCGCAGAATTTTCAGCCTTTGTTGGGCATGCATCAGTATTAGCGCATGAGGCGGCGGAGATCACGTTTGGACATAATTGCCTCATCGCTGACGAGGTGACGGTTTCCGTCAGCGACATGCATTCGGTCATCGACTTAGAAACTGGCGCGCGAACCAATCCCGCTCGGCCGATCATGATTGGCCACCGCGTTTGGATCGGCGCAAGATCGACCGTGTTAAAGGGCACGACAATCGGCGACGGGTCTATCATCGCTGCGCATTCGCTTGTCCGCGGGACTTTTCCATCCAATGTTATGGCGGGCGGCGTACCAGCTAAAATTATTCGCTCTGGTGTGACGTGGCGCACCGACCTAATCTGAGAAGGCCTAAGCTTACAAAATACTTATCTTATGTGCCACCCTCAGCGCCTGTTCCACGAAGTGGGCGATGCGGCTAATTCTGCACGGGCGGAACGACCCCCGTGAAGGCTGCCATCCCCGCCGCCTCGACCATCTCGGTAAAAGCGGCGTGCGCCTCCGCATCCGTCACGAACGTGTCCTGCCACCGAGTGCAGCCGGAGAAGTGGATCACCTCCAGGTGCCAGCGGTCCTGCGTGTCTGCCAGCCGGAAGATCTCGACCTCGATCGTCTCGCCGTCGCGCGTGAAGGCGCCCGAGAGCGGAGAGTGCTCGAACTCGCAGTCCTCGTCATCCATCGCTGACGCCCTGGCAGCCGTGCGGCGCTCGCCGCCACGGTCCCGCCCTCAGACTCACGCGTACCCGACGCCCACACGGTTCGGCAATCGCCCTCGGCCATCCTGTCCCCGAGCCAAGTTGCGTATCGGCTCGGCTCACGCTGGTGAGATCGGACGCTCCCCCGCCCCGTGAGCAGATCGGGGCGGGGCCGAGCGGGCGGCACAACGTGTCTCTGCCTGCCCGTTACGAAGCGCATCCCGGGACGGCCCTCATCAACATGCTAGGAAGAGACTTGAGGGAGTAATAGGCTGAGATCTTCGCCCGACGAATCCCAGGGATCATCTACTCTCCAGATCGGCATCACCATCGGGCTCGGTAGCGTCATCTCTGGTGGAATTGCCATTCCGCTCAGCATCAAGCCTTCGCCAATCTGTGAAGTAAATATAAAAAAATCGTCTTCGCTCATATATCCGAATTTATAGCAAAATCGCTTACCATAATTCCGCATGTTGGAGCGCTTTATGTTCCGGTACTCAGGTAACAGGTCGTTCAAATAATTTGCGATGGGTGCTCGCTGCGCATCTTGGATCTGCTGCCACATGCCGGCAATCCGATGCGCCGGTGTCAAGATGCGGCCTGTTTCTTTGAAATACAGGGCACAGGCCAGCTTGCGAAGAGCGACAAAGACCGCTGTCCTTGTAGACTTCGGCGCCGTAACAACCCCAAGATCTTTCAGAAGTTGCCCTGCTGGCCGCTTTATGCCCATGCTCTTGAGCTTGCGACGTATCTGGTTTGCCGAAAGATTTTTATCGGGAAAGGCGTCCGGGTAGTTATTGCAAATTCCTTGCGCCCGAGATCCGAAAGAGGCGGCATCAAGATTTTCAGGATTGAAATCCAGGGCCATCGCATAGAAGCCAAATATGGCGTCGTATGGCCTAGTAGATTGATTGCATGGGTCGCACGCCGGTAGTTCCATGCCCTCGGGATGATATCCGGGAGGGAAACATGCTCGCGGAGGTATATGATCCTCACTAGTAGAGGGCGATGCTCCACCGCAGAAACAACAAAAAGGATTGTCGCGTAGCAAACGTTGCTTTCGATTCAACTTGTGCTCCGATAAGCAAATCGGCGGACGGTCAGCTGGCGCTCTGCAGAGCAGCCCGCCAACTCTCGCGCGAATCTCTCCACGACGATGGTGCCGGCTGTTCTAATGGCTGCTCGTTAACCTGGCTGCGATACCCGGGCCATCATGTCAAACCTCCCGCCCCTCGTCGCCACCTGGCGCGACCAGATCGAGCGCCTGTCCGAGCACGCCTCACCGTGCTGGTATCTCCTGCCAGCGAGTTGGGTAAACGCGCTGGCCTTTTGGTAGATCTTGCGGTCTGGATAGCTGATCAAGATGCCGCAAGCTTGTTAAAGAACTTTTCAAATGCCAAGCCGTGCAACATCTGCTCGGACCAGTACTCAAGCTCGTCGGGCTCAGCGCTACGGCCAATGATGCGAGTGAAGGCCAATTCGATATTCGGCTTGTGCACCTTATTCTTCAGGCGCTCAGCCTCTTGTGCGTTGGGTGCGCGCCCCTCTCCACGTCCATAGAGAAGGTAATGCTCAATCGGATCAACGCCCGCGGCTGATACATCTGCATATTTCTGTGCATACCAGTGCGGATCGAAATTATCGATTTGGTATTTGGAATTTCTACCTTCTACTTCGTTTGCCCGTCTGCCTTCACGATAGCCGTATACGAAATAGTGATACCAGGGACTCTTACCGCTTTCGGCAACATCTTTATAAGTCGAAAGATACCAAGCTGGATCAAATCGATCAAACAGATCGGAAGCAAGTGCCTGCTGGGGATTCTTATAGAACCCCATTCTCTCTCCATGCTCCCTATAATGTTGAGATGCCGTCATTCCATTGGGAATGAAAGCGCGATAAGTTGCATCATACCAATTTACGTCGATTTTATCGTTGATTGGGCTTATCCGGTTTTCCATTATATCACCTTCGCATCGCATCGTTACGGGTGGCCAAGCCTGTTGGCTGGCAATTGCACATCAACGTTAGGCGCAAATAACCACTCTATATTTGACTGCGGTGCTAACGCTGATAGATTTATGCCCTGCGCCCTGTAGGTCAGCTACGAAGCCGGAGCAGTTCGATACTTCAGTGCCTACCACTTACTGCAATCTCACAAAGATTGGCGCATTAGGTAATCAATGAGGCCTAACTCGGAATAGCGCGATGCTGCCAAATAGACCAAAGAATTGGTATCGGTCGTCTTTCAGGATTGTGTCGCAAACACCCTGGTAGACGGCATAGGGGTGATCAGGCACAAAGTTGTTCGGGTCAGAGAAGTCGTGGAATAACGCGAAGCCACCGGGTACTAAGACGTCTGCGAGCCTGGATGCCGCCTCGAACGTTGTGTCGTAACCATGCCAGTGGTCGATAAACGCAACTCCGTATTGCGATCCCTCAGCGATACGCTGATCAAGAAATTCTGTTGCGTCGCCAACATGAAAGTTCACGTAATCGGAAAGCTCTCTGTCGCGCATGGTCTTCTGCGCGCTGGCGCTCCATTCGGGTGAGATATCGACCGTGTCGATATGTACTTTCCGCCACTCAGGGTTGGAGTGGTTCTTCAGAGCAGTTGCCATCAAAAATGATGACAGGCCCTCGTTCGTGCCTAATTCCAGAATGTTATGCCCCCTGAAAGCGGCATAGTACGCCATTTCATAAAGCTTAAGGGCCTCGTCGCGTTGTAAAAATCCATTAATTCCATAGTCAATCTGGAAGGGGACATTATTACGGCCAAGCGGACATGTCGTAATATCTCTGTGGAACTGATCTATATAATCTATAAACCCCATCGTGTAGGTATAATCACTTTCGGTATTTCCACTAATGATTTCGCTCGGTAGCGGCCATCTCGATTGATTAGAAGTCATTCCGCGAACAGAGGGATCGCTTTGATCAAGCTTCTTGCGATATTCTAGGGCGATATCCTCATATCTATCTCGGTTTTTGACGTCCATGATTATCTCACATCTAGCTAATCGTGGTTCGCCTCCCTAACCGGATTCGCGCGGGTGCACAACCGGAGGTTTGCAGGCCCTGTCGAACACCCACTATAGGTAAGCCACTCTCGTCACTGGCAAATCTCGTCACTCGAGCATGGCTCCCCAATCGTGGAATAAGCCGGCGCGCTGATCGTCACGATAGCTCGGCAACCGGCGTCGAGCCGGACCGCATCAAGTTCGAGCGGTTCAGTGGCTACCGAACGAAGCCGGGTCAGACCTGGGGGGCCGCTGGCCTGGGAGTTCGCGGCGCGGGCCCGCTGACGCTCCCGCTTATCCCGGGTCACGTGCTGCTCCCGTCGCAAAAACTAGACCAAGCCGCGCCCCATCGGCGCGAGAGGTGCTCATCACCCTATTGCGGGGCTGAGCCTAACAAACGTGCCTATAACCAACTTTAGCCGGATTGTTTGTGGAACAGCCACAAGGACCGGCAGGGAACTGTGCTCGATGTCGACCTTACCTAGCACTGCGGCGCTGAAAAGCCCGGGCGAGTCTTATCTCCACGTGCTGCACGCCCTGATGCTGCGCGATATGCGCACGCGCTTTGGAGCTTCCCTGTGGGGCTATGGCGTGGTGGTGCTGTGGCCTTGTGTGCATGTCTTCATGCTGATCGCGATTTATTCGTTCCAGAAGATTCCATCACCTCTCGGCGACAGTAGAGCGATATTCTTCGCGAGCGGGGCGGTTCCAGTACTTGTATTTCAATACATCTCGCGCGAAGTAATGAAGGCGGTCATTTCGAACAGACCACTTACTTATTATCCGCAAGTTAAGCTGTTTGATGTTATTTTTGCACGGATTTTAGTGGAGATCGTGACCGGGTTTCTAGCCCTCATAGTCGTCTTTACCGTTCTCCTTTGCATGGGTGAGAATCCGGTGCCAGCCAACCCTTACGAGGCAATGTGCGCCTACGCGTCGGCAATTCTTCTTGGGATTGGTATAGGGACCATCAACGTCGCCATCATTGGTTTCTTCCCGGGATGGCTCTTAGGCTACGCCTTATTAAGTATCGTGCTCTATATTTCAAGCGGCGTCATTTTCATGCCGAGCTTCCTTCCGGACAATATCTACATGTGGCTGAAGTACAATCCGGTTCTTCAGCTAGCTGAATGGATGAGATCCGCATACTACCCCTATTCAGGTCTTGATATTGATCGTATGTACATAATATTGTTCGCCTTATCGGCAATTTCGATTGGACTTTACCTTGTTAAGACTGTGGTCGCAAAGATGACAGCTTAAATAGTATCATCTTCGAGGCATGGAGCGGGGTCGCGCAGTTGCGTTTGGTTCCGGCGGGTCTCGCTTGGAGGCGGGCCATTCGTCTTCCACGCGCACCAGCGCACGCAAGTCGGAGAGCGCCTGAAGGTAGCCCTTCTGCTCGTCGGTCACGAGGTAGAGCTGCGCTCGATCGCATCCGTCAGAGCGCGTGCGATCACCTTCGCCGCCGCGAGCCCCTCGGCCGGCGAGACCCGCCTCGTCTGGGTCTGACGCTCCCGCCCGGCCGCCACGTAGATGTAGGCCGCGACCACGTCACCCGAATCCATCACCTTCACGGCTTCCTCCAGCTGCACGATCCGCAGCGGGAGGGTCAGACCGAAGGGGCTAGCGGCGCGTCAGGCATCCTACTCCTCCATCAGCCCCCGGCTCATGGCGATCCTCACGAGCTCCGCATCGCTGAACAGCAGGTCTCCGATACGCCACCGGTCCATCTCCTCTCCAACCGGCGCGACGGCGATGCCGGCGGCTTTCAGGGCCGCGACGGCCTTGTGGACCGGATCAGTTTCGTCGCCCAGGCGCGACGCCATCAATGCCGCAGCCAGCCGAGTCTGAGCCTCCACGACCCGTTCTTCGTCGGTCCGAATGGGCATATCAGCGGCTACCCCCTCGGCGATGTGCCGCGTGGCTCTCTCGTCAAGACCGAGCCCGCCCGCGAATCCATGCAAGCGTCGCATCATGTGCTGGATCGCGGCGCGCTCGTGCGGGGCTTCCGGATCATCGCTCATCAGCCCGCCCGCTTCGCACTCCAACTGCCGCGGCACTCGACCAGACCTCCAGCCGTGCGCCATGTGCCGCTGCCGCTGCCCTTCGAAGTCAGGCTGCCGGCAATTGGCACCTTGTTTGAGCCCTGGGTGATCGTAGCCTGCACGACACCACCCGCCGACACACCGCCATCTATGTCGACCTCCTCTCCGGGGATCGAGGCGTCGCTATCTTTGATCTGCACGTGGTAGTTCGTGCTCGCTGAGCAAGGCCCTTCTTCCGTCGTG
The DNA here is from genome assembly GCF_041806315.1 of Methylobacterium sp. OAE515. Lineage (NCBI taxonomy): Bacteria > Pseudomonadati > Pseudomonadota > Alphaproteobacteria > Hyphomicrobiales > Methylobacteriaceae > Methylobacterium > Methylobacterium sp. OAE515. The sequence goes on along the minus strand of NZ_JBGMUV010000001.1, from coordinate 5,662,718 downwards.
GCGACGATGGTCCAGGAGCCGTCGAACTGGTCCGGCACACGCACCTTCTTCGTCGCGGCATCAACTGGGCTGAGAGCGCCTACAGTCAGGCCGGCGGCTAGGATCATAAGAGAGGTGCGTGCCACAGATAGCTCCAACGGTCGCGTCGCCGGTGCTGACCACGCTCCACCAGAGAACTGAGGCTTTGACTAAATCGTTTCAAAAATTGTTTCGGCAGCGATCCAGTCAAAAAAGGGTTTGGCAGTAGGTTCACGATACCCGAACGCGAAACTCTCTCACGTGTCTGTCCGTAATAGCAGATTATGCAAACCCATCATTTGATGGGTACGGCGCAAATGTCGAATTCACTGAGGAACTTTGGCGAGAGTTATAGGCTTTTGTGAGCCATGCGGGCGCTCAGTCTGCGCCCCAAAGGAGTTCTCACATGAAGAAGATGACGTTTGCGCTCGCCGCCGCCACCCTGGTTGGAGGCATTGCCCTCAGTGCTGGTTCAGTGTCAGCTGCCCCGATGTTCGTCCGCGGTCTCCAAGCTGGTCAATCCGGCGTTACTCAGGTTCGCTGGATGCACGGCGACCGCATGATGATGAAGAAGCGGATGATGCATAAGCGGATGATGCGCCGTCACATGATGAAGAAGCGGATGATGCACCGCATGTGAGGCGCTCACCGCCGAGGTCAGAAGGGCTCTAGCAGGAGCCCTTCAACCATCAACCGCTGTGCCTGATCAATGAGGCCGAAGCCTTGTCCCGCAGCTACAGGCTCGTGGCAGTGCCCTGTCCTTCGTACCCTGGGTGCTTCCGTTGGATCGTGTCGTCCTCGGATGGACTTTTCTCCGAGCAATCAACCTATCCCTACGCGACAAAAGCAGCGGCTATGATCGTAGGGCGGATCCGAATGGCGGATCTCAGCGGCGGCCGACAGGGAACGGAACCGCTCATCCCTGAACCGGAAAGCCCATGATGACGGCGGTCATCACCATCGTGCAGCGCAGTCCGGGCGTGGTGGCCTTGTCGGCGAGCAGCTTCTTGGCCTGCGGGTGCATCTCGATCGCCTTGGCCACGTCGATGGTGTGCCCCGACTTGAAGACGAACGGCTTGGCGTTCTCGTCCTTCAGGTAGGCAGCGGTGGCCGCCTCGATCTCGTCGTCCGTTACCTCGGACTTCCGGCGCAGGTCGCCGACGCTGGGGATCTCTTTGGCCATGGCAGAGAGCTATCGCAGCAGATCTCAGCCGTCCATGAGCCCCATTCGCGTTGCCTCGTCGAGCACCTCGGCGCCGGTCATCACCTCTCCGTTGATGCGCCACAGCGAGGGGTCTTCGGCAAAGGGCTCGACCATGTAGCCAGCCGCGATCAGCGACGCGACGGCTTCAGGAATCAGGTCTGTGGCATCGCTCATAAGGCGAGGCTACCGCGGGCAGGGGAGGGCGCCAACCGGTGGGACCTCAGGGGCAAAAAGCCCAATGATTCCGTGGACGGTTTTCGGGTCCCACTCGGGTCTAAGTTATTGATCTTTCAGGCTCGGCGCGGTCCCCTTGGGAGCGCCACCGGCGCATTTCTGCAAATCCGACAACGACATCGCGGAAGTGCGATCAATATCGCTTCCGCGGTGGGGCCATGCTGCCCCTTTGCGAAGCGTTCCCGGGCGCGGTCGTTCCCCGCGCGCTGCGCTTCCCGGATGTCGTGTTCGACTTTCTCCGGCATCGGATAATCCGTCACGGCCGTGAGCGCGCTGCATCTGGCGGCGCGCTTGTCAAGACGGACTCGGCTGACTTGCGCAGGTCAGGGCTTGAGCGATGCGGCGGCCGGGGGCATGCCACGCCCCAGATCGATTTCGAAGCCAACCCTCGACAAGGCTTGCCGTCTCCCGCGATCCGGGAGACCAGATGCTCCGCAGGAAGCCGCTGGCGTATGGACTGCCGGTTGCCGGCCTGAAGGTCATGTCCGGGACCGGTGGGGCTCTGGTCTCGGGCGCAGAGATGGGCAGGGCGACCATGAGAGCGGCGACGAGCCTGTTGCGTTGGTTGCCCAGCTTCCTTGGGATGTGGGCGCTGCTGTCCAGCAGCGCCTGGGCGCAGGCCACCGACGTCACATTTCATGGGCCGCAGGGCGTGGAGCTACACGGCGTCCAATACCGGCCCGGTGGCGCAGGACCATTCCCTGCCGTCGTCGCCCTGCATGGCTGCGGCGGGCTCTACGATCGCAGCGGCGTCCTCAACGCCCGGCACGCGGATTGGGGCGAACGTCTCGCCGCACAGGGATTTCTCGTCCTCTTCCCCGACAGCTTCGGGTCAAGGGGGCTCGGCTCCCAGTGCAGCACGATCGGTCGGGCGATCCGGCCCGGCCGCGAGCGCGCCGCGGATGCCGAGGCAGCCAAGGCCTATCTGCAGGCTCGGCCCGACGTGAGGCCCACGGCCGTTTCGCTGCTCGGATGGTCGAACGGAGGGTCGACCGTGCTCTATGCCGCCGGTGCACGTGTTGCCGACGGTCGGCCGCCGTTCGCCCGAGCTGTGGCGTTCTATCCTGGATGTCGCGCACTGGCCGAGCGCGGCTGGCACGATCGCGTGCCGTTGCAGATCCTGGTTGGCGGTGCGGATGACTGGACGGGCGCCGCCGCCTGTCAGAATCTTGCCGCAGCCGCCCAAGCCCGCGGAGAGCCGGTCGCGATCACGGTGTACCCCGGCGCCTACCACGACTTCGATCATCCGGCCCTGCCGATCCGCGAGCGGCGGGGCTTGGCCCACACGGTGGCCGGCGACGGGGTGGCACATGTCGGCACCGATCCGGCCGCGCGCGAGGATGCCCTGATCCGCGTGCCCGCGTTCTTGGCGCGTTAGGATTCCTTGAAGCCTTTCGGATGCGCTTCGGCGAAGCGTGCTCGTCGCTTCGCTTCTGCCGGTCCCGCCGGCCCCGCGCGAAAAAAGGCCGTCGCGCCGGCAGCGGGCCGGATTAAGCCGGAACAACGGACGTCTACCTCTCGCAACGCCAGGGTTCTCATCGCGATCGGACCCGCTTGGCTCAAGAGGAAGTTCATGCGTTCACTCGTTCTCGGCGCCGTCCTTGCCGCCCTGATCCCACTTTCGGCTCAGGCCCAGGAGGCCGGCGACGCAGCCGCCGGCGAGAAGGCGTTCGCCCCGTGCAAGGCGTGCCACAACTTCCAGAAGAACGGCGTGGGTCCGGACCTGAAGGGCGTCGTTGGCCGCAAGGCGGGCACCTATGAGGGCTACAACTACTCCGCCGCGCTGAAGAACTCCGGCCTGACCTGGGACGAGGCCACGCTTCACGAGTGGCTGAAGAACCCAAAGGCGAAGGTGCCGGGTAACAAGATGATCTTCCAGGGCTACCCCGACGACAAGAAGATCAACGACGTGATCGCCTACCTCAAGACGCAGTCCTGAGCCAAGCGCAGGCGAAATATCGGCACGGGCAGATGTGCTCGTGTCGGCTATTGCATTGCGCAAACTGCTCGATCTCGATTTCGGAAGTACTGAGCGTGAACGAATTTACGCTGACGTAATAGATGCGAGAGTTTGTCACCGCGGGCGCTTTTTATGGCGCGCGGCTTTGTTAGACTTCCAGGAGGTGCTCGGCGTAACGCACCGAGCGCCCTCTTCCTTCAGCCCCGCCGGCCTCGCCGCGCGGGGCCTTTTTGGGTCAGGCCTCGCCCAGTGCGCGGGTCAGCCGATCGCGCGCCCGGCTCACGCGGCTCTTGACGGTGCCGGGCGGGCAGCCGAGCACGGCCGCGGCGGCCTCGTAGGGTAGGCCCTCGATCGCGACCAGCATCAGCGCCTCGCGATGCGGCGGCTCGAGGCCGTCGAGAGCGGCCTGCACCTCCTGCAGGCGCAGCGCGTGATCCTGTCCGGCTGGCTCCGTCATGGCCGCGGCGTGAAGGCCGTTGGGATCCGGCACCTCATACCGACGCTTGCGCCGCCCGTTGATGAAGCCGTTGCGCAGGATCGTGAACAGCCAGGCAACGAGGCTGGTGCCCGCCTGGAACCGCTCGCGATGCTCCCAGGCCTTGAGCAGGGTGAGCTGCACGAGGTCGTCGGCCTCGCTGCTGTCGGAGGCCAGCGACATGGCATACCGGCGCAGGCGCGGCACCATGCCGATCAGGTCGTCCTTGAAGGCGCTCGGAACCTGCCGGTCGGACTCGGCTGCGTCGAGCGCCGCCGAGAGGCGTTCCAGGACCCCACCTAGGCGAGAGCCTGGATCGATCTCTACAACTTCTGAATAGTATTGCCGCAGCCGGTCGCCGAGCTGGGCAGGCAGTTGGGAAATGTCGGAGCCGGACGCATCGGCCGGTTCCCGCTGTTCGTCGGCGGGCTGCACGGGGAGCACTCGTGTCGATTGGGAGAGGTCGCCTGGTCGGCGGGTGATGAGGCCCGCATGAGGGCCTCTTATTTATCCCTAACTGAAATCGTCCACGTCAATGATGCGTGTATACCAGGAAAATAACATGGGTGACGGAACCGTCTTGCGCACAACCCGTTTGTGCCCCGCTGCCAACTGGGCAGTGGCAGACATGACGGGTGAAACGAGCCGTGACGGTTGGCGTCGACAGGCATGAACTCCGGCAGATCATCGCCGGCCTCAGCGAGGGAGTGATCCTGGTCGAGCCCGACCAGACCATCGCGTACGCCAATGAGGCCGCGCTCGCGATGCACGGCGCCGAGAGCCTCGATGAGCTCGGATCGACCATCGACGCATACCGGCAGCGCTTCGCCCTGCGCTACCGCAACAATCTCACGCCGAACCATTACCCGATCGAGCGCGTGGTCGCGGGGGAGCGCTTCCACGATGTGATCGTCGAGGTGAAGCGCGCGGACAAGCCCGACATGGACTTCGTCCATTCACTGCGCAGCCTCGTCGCCACCGACCGCGACGGCAATCCGAGCTGCCTGGCGCTGATTCTGAAGGACGTGTCCGACCAGTTCGAGGCCGAGGCGCGCTTCGAGGCGGCCTTCAACGCCAATCCGGCGCCCGCGGTGATCACGCGCTTGTCGGACCTGCGCCACGTCAAGGTCAATCACGGCTTCCTCGAGATGACCGGCCACACCCGCGACGCCGTGATCGGCCGCAGCGTCTACGAGGTCGACGTGTTGGCGGGCTCGCGGAACCGGGACCTCGCCGTCGCGCGCCTGAACGAGGGCGCCACCATCCCGCAGATGGAGGCCTGCCTGGACTTGCCCGACGGCGGCTCGCGCTTCGTCATCGTCGCGGGTCAGCCGATCGAAATGGGCGACGAGCCCTGCATGCTGTTCACCTTCGCGGATCTCGATCTGCGCCGGAAGGCCGAGGCCGCCCTGCGGCAGAGCGAAGAGCGCTTCGCCAAGGCATTCCGGCTCACCCCCGTACCTACGGTCCTTGCGCGCGCTGAGGATTTCCAGGTCACCGGCGTCAACGAAGCCTTCGGGCGCGTCTTCGGCTTGGGCGAGGACCGGATCGTCGGCCGCAGCCTGACCGAGGCCGGTCTGTGGGTGAGCGAGGCTCAGCGCCTACAGGTTGAGGCGTCGCTGGATCGTCACGGCTCCGTGCGCGGCGCCGAGGTGTGCCTGAAGCACGAGAGCGGCACCAATCTCGACTGTCTCGTCTCCGCCGAGCGCGTCGCCATCAACGAGGCCGGATTCGTGCTCCTGGTCGTCCAGGACATCACGGAGCGCAAGCACACCGAGCGTGAGCTGTTCGACGCGATCGAGACCGTGATGGCCGATACCTCGTGGTTCAGCCGGGGGCTGATCGAGAAGCTGGCCAACCTGCGCCGGCCCGACCGTGAAGGCGCGGATGGCTCGGCGCCCAACCTCACGGTGCGGGAACGCCAGATCCTGAACCTGATCTGTTCCGGGCTCGACGACGACGCGATCGCCCGAAAGCTCAGCCTGTCGCGCAACACCGTCCGGAATCACGGCGCTGCGCTGTACCGCAAGCTCGGGATCCACAAGCGCAGCGAAGCGGTCGTCTGGGGACGAGAGAACGGTTTTCCGCTGAGCATACCGGCAGATGAAGATCACGCTACCGGTACATCTGCATCATTGATCGAGACGGGTGGGCGCACATCTTCCGGTCGAGCCCCGGTAGTCTCGCGGACGACGAAGCGCCCATGACCCAAGACAGGAATTCGACTTCCGCCGATCACCTCAAGGCGTCCGTCACGGAAGCCATTGGCAAGCTGACCGGCGAGAGCCGGGTCGAAGCCGAGGGTCGGCGCAGGGGGCGCGGCGTTCGCACGGCCGACGCCGACGGAGCCGCGCCCGGACGATCCAAGCCCACCGGCTCGGATCAACGCTAGGCCGAAGCCATCCGGCGCCCCGTGGCAGGGCGCCGCCCAACCGAACACCACCAGAGAGGAGAACGACATGGTCGACACGGATCGGATCACGGGCGCAGCCCGGGAGTTTGGCGGCAAAGTACACGGCGCCGTTGGCGACCTGACCGGCTCGAAGCGGGACTCCCTTGAGGGCCGCGCCCGCGAGGCAGCGGGCCAAGCCGAGGGGGTCTACGGTCAGGCGAAGGACACGATCCGCGGCGCTGCCGAGCACGTCGCCGACACCGCCCGCGACCTCGGTGGCAAGCTTCGCGATGCCGTCGATGACCGCCTGGGATCGGACGATGTCGAGACCCGCGTTCGCCGTGCCCAGGGCGCCGTCGAGGATCAGTACGTTCGGGCCGAGCGGGGCGTGCGCCGCGCCGCCGACGAGGCCTACGACTATGCCGAGGACGCTTATGAGCGCGGCGGCCATTACCTGCGCCGCGGCAGCCGTGAGGTCAGCCATCAGGTGGCTGAGTACCCGCTGGCCTCCCTGTTGATCGCCGGCTTGGCCGGTTTCGGCCTCGGCCTCCTCGTCAGCGCATCCCGCGACTGAGCCGCCAGCTTCTCTCAACCTTCAACGACTCAAGACCCGGAGTAAGAGCGTGACCACCATACAGACCGTTGCAACGCCCCTAGGCACCGAGGCACACGCTGATACGCGTGCCGTCCTGCTGAACCAGGTCTCCTGGGGCGCCATTTTCGCCGGCGCCGTGACCGCGCTGGTGACCCAGGTCGTCGTCAATCTCGTCGGCGTCGGCGTCGGGCTGGCCTCGGTGGGCACCAACAGCGCCGACAACCCGGCTGCCTCCAGCGTCTCGCTGGGCGCGGGCATCTGGTTCGTCGCCTCCGGCATCGTCGCCTCGCTGGCCGGCGGCGCCATTGCGGGCCGGCTCTCGGGCAAGCCGCTGCCGGGCGCGGCCGCTCTGCACGGTCTGGTGTCCTGGGCGGTGACGACCCTGGTGGTACTCTATTTGCTGACTTCGGCGGCCAGCGGCCTGATCGGCGGCACGCTCAGCACGGTGTCTGGCGCGCTGGGCGGTGCGGGCAACCTCGTGGGCGGCACCGTGCAGACCGCCGCGCAGGCTGCGGCCCCGTCGCTGTCCAAGATCTCGAACCCGCTGGACGGCATCGAGCAGAAGGTCCGCGAGCAGGCCTCCGGTCAGGATCCTCAGGCGGCCCGCGACGCGGCGGTCGCAGCCATCAAGGCGCTGTTCACCGGCGACGCGAACCAGAAGCAGCAGGCTGAGACCCGCGCGGCCGACGCCCTGGCGAAGGCGCAGAACATCCCGGTCGATCAGGCCCGCCAGCAGGTGCAGGATTACGAGAAGCAGTACGACCAGGCGGTGGCCACGGCCAAGCAGAAGGCCGAAGCGGCGGCCGTGACGGCGAAGTCGGCGGCCACGCAGGGCGCGTTCTACGCCGCGCTGGCGCTGGTCCTCGGGGCGCTCGCCGCCTTCTTCGGCGGCCGCCTCGGCGCCCCGAAGCCCGCGACCCTGCTCGGCGGCTACGAGACCCGCCGCCTCTGATCCCCATCGGCTCCCGCAGGAGCGCGGGAGCCGCTCATACCGGCGCGAGGCCGGCCAACCTACCTGAAGGAGAGCACGCGATGAGCAGCACCACCGACAAGATCAAGGGCCTGGCCAACGAGGCCGTCGGCAACGTCAAGCAGGCGGCCGGCAAGGCCACCGGCAACGACAAGCTCGTGGCCGAGGGCAAGGCTCAGGAGCTGAAGGGCGAGGCGCAGAAGACGGTCGGCGACGTCAAGGACGGCGCCAAGAACCTCGCCGACAAGGTCACCGGCAAGCGGTGATCTCAAGGATGGCGCCGGCAGGTCCGGCGTCATCCATACCGGCGAGGCAGACGACTTATTTCGACACTCGGTCCAGAGACAGGAGTTCCGCATGAACCGCGACCAGATCCGTGGCGCGTCCCGTCACCTCAAGGGTCGCGCCCAGACGGCCATCGGCGGCATCACCGGCGATCCGGCCCGGCAGGTCCGCGGCGCCGTGAACCAAGTTGCCGGCGGCGCGCAGTATGCCTACGGGCGTGCTCGAGACCGGGCTGAGGATCTCGCCGAAGACGGGCGCCACCTTGCCGAGGTCGCGCGCGCGCGGGCCGATCGCCCGATCGACGACGGTCGCCAACGGGCTCGGGAGACCGCGCGGGACCTCAGCCGTCGCGGCGAGATCTACGGCCGCCGCGCCGTGGACACGATCGGCCGGAACCGCACTAACACGCTTCTCGGGCTGGGCGCGCTGGCCTTCGCGGCCGGCTGGCTCACTCGCCGCACCCGCTGATCAAGGAGTTCTGAACCATGCTGCGCAAAATCCTGACCGCGTTCATCGTGCCGAAGATCATTGCCTATCTCGGCCGTCGCTACGGTGGCCGCGCCGGGCGCCGCGGCGGACCCGGACGGACCTTCTAGCGACATCCCGGAGACGGCATTTGCCGCGGATGAGAGGGCTCGCGACGATCTTCCTGCGCCGGGAATTCATCTTCCTGGCGCTGGCGGTCCTTCTGGGCGCGGCCGCGGTCGCAGCCTACTGGGCGTCGCGCGCCACGGTGCTGACCGTGGCAGTCGCGCCCCGCGACGGAACCGAGCCGGCCCTGATCCAGGCCTACGCGGATGCCTTGGCCAAGCAGCGTAAGGAGATTCGCCTCAGAATCTTGGCTTTTGATGATGTGCGTGACAGCGCCGAGGCTCTGCGTGACGGCCGTGCCGACCTGGCGGTCGTCCGGCCGGATGTCGATCTGCCCGACAACGGCCTAACCATCGCGATCCTGCGGGATCAGGCCATGATCATCGCGGCGCCGGAGGGCTCCGGGATCTCCCGGTTTCCCGATCTCGACCGCAAGCGTCTCGCCATCCTGGCCCACCGCGACGCCGACGAGGCGCTGATCCGCGCTCTGCTCGGCCATTACGGCCTGACGCTGATCACGACCGAACCGCAGGGCGCCGTGCCGCCGCGCCATGTCGCCCTGGTGGAGATTGCCGAGGCGGACCTGGCCGACGCCATCGCCCGCAAGCGCGCCGATGCGGTCATCTCGGTGATCGCGCCGACCGCGCCGACCGCGCAGCGCATCGTCGACATCGTTCAGAAAGCGAGCCGGACACAGAAGGTGTCGTTCGTCGATGTCGAGAACGCCGATGCGCTCGTCGCGCGCATGCCGCGACTTCAGGTCGTGACAATGCCGGCCGAGACCTTCGGCGGTAGCCCCAAGGTGCCGGCCGAGGACGTCCACACGGTCGGAGCTTCCTACCGCCTCATGGCCCGGTCGAGCCTCCCGCGCTCGGTGGCGGCGGACGTGACCCAGCACCTCTTCGAGCTGCGCAGCGGCATGGCGAATGTCACGCCGGCTGCCGATTACGTCCAGGCGCCCGCCTACGACAGCACGGTGGGCGCGACGAGCGCGCGTCTGCCGATCCATCCGGGGGCGGTCGATTATTTCGAGCGCGAGCAGCAGAGCTTCATCGAGCGCTACGAGACCTGGATCTACCTGATCGCGTTCCTGAGCGGCGGCATCGGCTCTGCCGCCGCCTGGGTCGGGCAACGCCTGTCTCGGTTGCGCCGCGAGCGCGTCGAGGAGGCGACCGATCGGCTCCTCGAGATCCGGCGGGAGGCACAGGACACCTCCGACGCGGCGCGTCTCCAGGCCCTTGCGCGGGAGATCGACGACCTCGCCGGCGAGATCGCCAAGCATGCGCTCGAGCGTCCGACCGAGGCCAGAACCCTGTCCGCCGCGTTGATCGCCATCGACGCGGCCCGCTCCACGATCAAGCGCGCGATCGCGACGGGTCGGACAGGAAACGCGACCGCTGCTCTGTCCGAGGACATGGCTGGGCCAACCTCCGCCGCGGCGGAGTGAACCAATTGCAGCGGCTGACCGCTGCAACATCCGGGCCGATGAGCCTGATCGAAGGAAGGACGACGCGATGAGCAAGGGATACCCCTCCATGACCGCGCTGCTGGGTCTTCTGGCGGTGGCCGGCTTTCAGAACCGAGACAAGATTTCCGAATGGCTCGGCGGCCACGGCAAGGAAACCGGCCGCTCCCCGGTCCCGCCGGTTCCGGGCTCGACCGCCGGGTCCAGCTCGACGATCCCGGCGAACCTGGAGCGCGTGCTTGGCGGCGTCGGCTCCGCCGGTGTCGGCGGCCTGATCGCGAGCGGCCTGGGCGAACTGATCGAGCACTTCACCAAGGGTGGTCACGCGGACACCGCACAATCCTGGATCAATCACGGGCCCAACCGCGACATCCCGGCCGCCGACCTCGAGCGCGCCATCGGCCCGGAGACCCTGGCGGCCCTGGAGCAGCAGACCGGCCTCAGCAAGAGCGAGGTGCTGGCCCGTCTCTCGCGGGACCTGCCCTCGGCGATCGACCGCTACTCGCCGGACGGGCGCCTGCCGGCGCTCGGCTGAGCCGCACCGCAGCGGCCGTCGTGGTGACGAATGTTGCCGCGACGGCTCCGGCTGCGCGTCGCGTTCTCACGCCGGGACGGCGCACGGCTTCGTCTGGAGACGCCGCTACTCGATCAGCTCGTCGGCCTTCGCCATCAGCGAGGGCGCGATCGTCAGACCGAGGGCGGCGGCCGTCCGGAGATTGATCACGGTCAGGAAGCGCTCGCTGGCCTGAACGGGCAGGTCGCCGACGACGGCGCCGCGCAGGATCCGGTCGATGTAGCCGGCCGCCCGCTGCACGTCCTGCACAACGCTGGTCGTATAGGCCGCGAGACCGCCCATCCGCACCTGCGCCGCGTAGGCGTAGACCGCGGGGAGGCGATAGGCTGCCGCCAGATCGATGATCCGCTGACCGTAGACCCCGGTCACCGCGTCGGGCAGCGCGATCAGCCCACCCCCGGGCTCCCCGGCAAAGGGGGTGATCGCCTGCGCGATCTCTTCGGAATTGTGGATGCCGGCAATCCGCGCCTCGATGCCCAGCCCGGGGCCGACCCGCGCGAGTTCGGCCGTATAGGCCGCCAGGCGGGCGGGATAATCGGGATTGACCAGGGCGAGCGCGCGGGTGACGTCCGGGTCGAGTTCCTTAAGGAGCTGCAGCCACTTGCCCACCAGGGTGAAGTCGAAGTTCGTGAAGCCCGTGAGATTTCCGCCGGGCCGCGACAGGCTGGTCACGAAGCCGGCTCCGATCGGATCCTGCAGCATCATGAACACGACCGGGACGGTCGTCGTCGCCCGCTGTAGCGCGGTCGCCCCGACGACGCCCTGCGCCAGGACGACATCGGGTTTCTGCGTGAGGATCTCGTTCGTCTGCCGGCGCAGCGTCTCGGCATCGCCGTTGCCATAGCGGAGATCGACCGCGAGGTTCTGGCCCCAGATCCATCCGGCCCGCTGCAGGGATTCCTTCAGCGTATCGACGATCACCGGACTGTCGGGATGGGTCTCTCCATAGACGAGGAGGATCCCCAGCCGGCGCTGCCCGCCGGACTGGGCCAGGCCGGATGCGGGCCAGGCCGCGGCACCGCCCAGGCCCAGGATCAGGTCACGCCGTCTCATGCCGGCACTCCGGCCGGCCCCGGTTCGCGGGCGCGCCCCGCCGCGCCGTCAGCGGATCTCGATGCGGGTCCCATTCGATCCGTTGAGCAGACGCTTCAGGTGGTAGGCGGCTACGCCGTCGTCGGGGCGCAGCCCGACCAGGGCCGCGAAAGCGGGGAGCGCCGCGGCTTCGCCGGCCTCCAGCTTGGCGAAGGCTTCCTGGTAGCGGGTCAACGAGGCCGCGTCGTAGACGACCTCGGTGAGGGGTTCAAAGGCACGCAGAGCTTCCTGTTTGCCGCGCAGGAGCAGGTCGCCGAGCGGCCGGCCGCGGAACTGGCCGGCGCGGATGACCACGCTCTCGCTTACGCAGATCCGCGTCCCGAACGCCTTGTTGGCATTCTCCAGGCGGGCCGCCGTGTTGATGGTGTCGCCGTAGGCCGTGTAGTCGAAATAGCGGCCGCCGCCGAAATTCCCCACGATGGCCGGCCCGGCATGCACGCCGATCCGCGTCACGCCGATCTCGATGCCGCGCTCGCGCCAGCGGGCCCGGAAGCCTTCGGCGGCCTCATCGAGGGCCAGCGCGCAGCCGACCGCGCGGGCCGCGTGGTCCGGCTGGTCTCCCGGCGCCCCGAACAAGACGTGGAGCGCGTCGCCGACGATCTTGGCCACGGTCCCCTCGTGGGCGAAGACGAGGTCGGTCAGCTCGGCGAAGTAGCCGTTGAGGATCTCGGCCAGCTGGGTTGGGTCGAGACTCTCGACCAGGCTGGTGAAGCCCGCGATGTCCGTGAACAGCGACGCCACGTCCCGACGGTGGCCGCCAAGTTCCAGGCCCGACGCGTCCCCGGCGAGCTGCTCGGCGAGATTCGGCGAGAAGTAGCGCGCGAGCGACGCGTGCGCGCGCTCGGCGAGCGATTGCCGCCGCCGCCCCTCGCGCAAAGCCTCGACGTGCCGCAGCGTCCGCTCGATCGTTGTCTCCAGATCCGTGAAGTCGATCGGCTTCGTCAGGAAGTCGAAGGCGCCCCGGTTCATCGCGGTGCGGATATTCGCCATATCCCCATAGGCCGAGACGATGATGGTCGTCGGCCGGTCGGCGAGTTCCTCCAGCTTGGCGAGCAGCGTCAGCCCGTCCATGCGCGGCATGTTGATGTCCGACACCACGAGGTCGATGTCGCGGTTCTCGGACAGGCTCTCCAGCGCCTCCTGCCCATCGTGTGCGAACAGGAACGTGACCAAACCCTGGCGGATCTGACGGCGGAATTTCTGGGTGATCAGCGCCTCGAGGTCCGGCTCGTCGTCGACCACCAGGATCTTGGCGCTGGGCAGGCCCGAACTCATTCCGTCTCCCCGATCGTGGCGAGCCTGCGGTCGACCTCCGCCTTCAGCAGCGCGAAGTCGATGGGCTTGGTGATCAGCCCGACCGCTCCGGCGGCCTCGACGGCCTTGCGCGTCGCGGCATCGCCGTAGGCGGTGATCATGATCACCGGCACGTCGGGCCGCGCGGCCCGCACCAGCGGGAGGAGTTCCAGCCCGGTCATTCCCGGCATGTTGATGTCGGAGAACATCAGGATCAGGCTCGGGCCGTCCGAGGCGGTGATGCGCGACAGCGCCTCCGGTGCCGAATGGGCGAACGCCATCTCGAAACGCCCGGCCCGGAGCTCGCGGCGAAACTGCTGGCGGAACAGGTCGGTCACGTCGGGTTCGTCATCGACCACGAGGATCAGGACGTTCATGGCTGGCTCTTGGGCTCGACCGCGAAGGCGGGTGTGGGTGCGGTCACGGGCTCAGCCACATCCGCCCCCTGCCGGGGCAGCACGATCGTGAACTCGGTGAATGCGCCGGGCTCCGTCGCGACGTCGACCGTGCCACCATGCTGCTTCACCACGATGTCGTGGCTCAGGGACAGGCCGAGCCCGGTGCCCTCACCGGCCGGCTTGGTGGTGAAGAACGGGTCGAACATCTTGGCTTTGACGCTCTCGGGTATCCCGGTGCCGTTGTCGCGCACACGGATCTCGACGCTGCCGCCGCGATCCCGTGTCACGACGGACAGGGTCGGCGCGTAGCCCGGCACGACGCCCTCGGCTCTCTTTTCGGTGGCGTAGAAGCCGTTCGACATCAGGTTCAACAGGACGCGCGTGATCTCCTGCGGATAGATGTCGGCAATTCCGGCCGCCGGGTCGTAGTCGCGGGCGAGGGTCACGTTGAAGCTGGGTTTGGCTGCGCGGGCGCCGTGATAGGCCAAGTTCAGGCTTTCCTCCACGAGGGCGTTGATCTCGACCGGGCGGTGCTCGCCGGAACCCGTGCGCGAGTGCAGCAGCATGTTCTTGACGATCGAGTCGGCGCGCCGGCCGTGCTGGACCACCTTATCGAGGTTGCCCTTCAGAAGTCCGGCGATCTCGTCGACCTCGTCCCGGATGTCGGGGTCGAGTGCTGCGGGCTTGAGCGCGTCCCGAAGCTCGTCCACCAGTTCTTTCGAGAGCGACGCGAAGTTGTTCACGAAGTTCAAAGGGTTCTTGATCTCGTGGGCGATGCCTGCGGTGAGCTGCCCTAGCGAAGCGAGCTTCTCGGACTGCACGAGGCGGCTCTGCGCCCTCTGCAGGTCGTCGAGGGACTGGTTCAGGTCGCGGGTCCGCTCCTCGACCTTGGCTTCCAGGGTTTCATAGGATTCCTGGACGCGGCGGGCCATGGAGTTGAACCGGTGGGCGAGGGTCTCGATCTCGTCGCCGGTGCGGATCACGATGCGCTCCGACAGGTCACCGGCGCCGAAGCGCTCCGCACCGTCCTCGAGCTTACGGATCGGGATCACCATGCGTCGGGCCAGGAAGGTCCCGGCCACACCCGCCATGAGGACGCCAAGCCCCATCAGCGACACGGTCTGGATGATCGATTCTGTGAGTGGTTCCATCGCCTCCCGCAGCGACAGCTGCACGAACACGATCCAGTCGACGCGCGGGACCACGGCGTGCGCGGCGAGCACGAGCCCGCCGCCGAGCCCGCTGGTGATCTCGTAATCCTTCGCGGCAGCCTTTCCGGACAACGCTCCGGCGACCTCCGGCAGGCCGGACAGGTCGGTGTCGCGCAGGACGAGGCTCAGGTCCGGATGGGCGATCAGGCGTCCGGTCGCGGTGGTCACGAAGGCGTAGCCGCTCGTGCCATTGCGGATCGCGCTGACCACGTCCCAGATCAGCTTCAGGTTGACCTCCGCGACGGTCACGCCCGGGTCGCGCCCGGCATGCGCGACCGAAACCGTCATGTACGGCTCGGATCCGCGCCGAAAGTAGACCGGCCCGAACCAGGTCTTGTCCTTGAGCGCCTGGGTGAAGCGCGGCGCGGTGGAGAAATCCTTGCCGCTGGCGACGACGTCCGGCTCAAGGCGCGAGACCCGCAGCTGTTCCTTGCCGCTGGGATCGAGATAGGCGACCTCGGTGATGGCGGGCGCCTGACGCAGCAGCCGGATGAAGTCGTAGCGCTGTTGCTCCAGGGGAACCCGGCGCCACTCCGCCCGTGTCGTCCAGCCGATCTGGCTCTCGATCTCGGAGAGGAAGGCTTCGACGCGTTCCGCAGCTCCGCGCGCCTTCTCGCGCTGCACCTCGATCGCCGTCCGCTTGGCATCCTCGAAGTTCAGGGACAGGTCGACGACGCCGTTGATGAGCAGCACGAGGGTCACGAGGCCGACGAAGGCCACCGCGAACTTTCCGGAAAGCGGGAGGCGGAACCGCTTCGGTGCGCCGAGTAGATCGGGAGCCGCGCCGAGCGCGCGAAGGCTCGTCATTCGACGATCTCATCAGCCTGAGCGAGCAGCGCCGACGGGACATCCAGACCGAGGCTGCGCGCGGTCTTCAGGTTCACCACGAGATCGAACTTCGTGGGGGCCTGAACCGGCAGGGTCGCGGGATTGTCGCCGTGCAGGATACGGTCGACATAGGCGGCCGCGCGCCGGACCGCCTCGGTGGTGTCGGGACCGTACGACATCAGACCGCCGCGGTTGGCGAAACGCCGGATGGCGAACACGGTCGGGATCCGGTGATCCGCCGTCAGCGCGACGATGCGGTCCCCGTTCGCTTCGCTGAAGGTGCCGGGAGCCACGATGAGCCCGGCATCGCCCTGCCGTCCGAGGTCGGCGATGACGGGGTCGATGTCGGTACTTCTCTGGACCATCACAACGTCGGGTTCGATTCCCAGGGCGGTGGCCGCGCTTCTGAAGGGATCCGCGTAGAAGTTGTTGCCCCGTATCTCGCTGCTCGGGTTTGCCAGGAGCGTGACGCGCCGGAGCGTCGGAACCGCCTCCTTGAGGGCGGCCAGCCATTTCCCGCCGAGCGATGACTCGTACAGGGTGAAGCCCGTGATGTTGCCCCCCGGACGCTGCAGGCTCGCGACGTAGCCGAAGCCGACCGGGTCGGACGCCCCGACGAACACAATCGGGATCTTGCGGGTCAGCGCGGACACGGCCGTGAGCTGGGCGCTCAGATACGTGAAGATGACCTGCGGTTCTTTGGCGACCAGATCGGCTGCGAGCAGGCGCGTGCGCTCGCGGTCGGCCCCGCCCCACTGGTCCTCAACCCGCAAGGTGCCTCGGCCGTGGTCACGAAGGGCCGCGTGGAATGCCGCCGAGAGGGCCAGACCTTCGGCATCGTCGGCTGCGAACGGCCAGAGCGCCGTCACGTGCGCCGGTTGCGCCTGCGCGCGCGCGCCGAGGGGCCACGCTGCCAGCGCTAAGGGCAATCCAGCGATTACGCTCCGCCGCCTCATCCGCACACCGCGCCAGCCTCACCAGCATCGGCCCGCGCCGCGCGGGCTCGGCCGCGCGGCCACGGGAGCCGCCCTGGCGATCCAGCGCGGACCTTAGTGCAAGCCCGGACCGCGCACCACGCGCAGGCCCAAGTGCGGTTATCAAAATGCCAGCCGCATGCCGCCCACGATGTTCCGCGGCGCACCCGCGAAGACTGATCCCGTGGTCGTCGCCAGAGTAGCCGCATTGTTCTGCAGACCGGTCGTTCCGCTGATCGTGTTGGCCAGATTCTGGGCCGAGGCGACATAGGTGGTGTCGAAGACGTTGCGGACCTCGAGATAGACGCTCAGCCGCTTTGCGTACCCGCCGGTCAGCTCGGTCGCGTAATGCACGTTGGCGTTGACGACCGCATATCCGGGCGCCTTCAGCAGGTTGGCGTTGTCGAGATAGAAGTCGCCCTGCACCACGGTCTCGACAAAGCCGCCCAACCCGGCGAGCGGGCCGCTCGGCACGTCGTAGCCGAGACGCGCGAGGAGCTGGTGGGCCGGAACGCCGGGGATCTGGTTGCCGGCCCGGTCGAAGCGGCGCGTCAGGCTGCCGGCGCTCAGCTGCTCCGTGTAGCGCGTGTAGATCTGGTCGTCGAAGGTGTAGGCCAGAACCCCACGCCAGCCCGGCGCGAAGGCCCATTCCGCGCCGACCTCCAGGCCCCGATGTTCGGAAGCCGGCGCGTTGAACGTGTAGGCGAGGAGGCCGGCCCCCGGTGACTGAGAGACCAACTCGTTGCGGAAGAACTCGTAGAATCCGGTCACGCTGAGCCGCAGGGTCTCGACGGGGCTCCACTCCGCGCCGAGATCGAAGCCCACGTTCTGCTGCGTCTGGAGCTGCGTGTTGTTGCCGGGAAGGCCGGCCGGCGTGATGAACAGGTTGCTCGCCGCCGGCGTGGTGTAGCCGGTGGCGACCCGGCCGCGCAGGGCCCAGGCTTCGTCCGGCCGGTAGACCAGCGCCAGCTCCGGGGCCACGTTGAGGAAGCTCCGATCGACGTCCGCGAAGCTCCGCGCCGTGCCGCTCGCCGCGTAGCTGAAGGCGAGATTGCGGCCCGTGATCGCCGTGCCCTCGGCGCTGAGGCCGACGATCCCGGTCCACTGGTCCGACAGGGCGAGTTCGAGCCGAGCCCGGCCGCCGAGATTGGACTGCACGGCGCCCTGATCGCCGATTAGCGCCCCGAGGCGGGGCCCGCTATAGGGGGCGCGGTTGAAGGTAGTGATGTGATTGTCGATCGTGTTGTAGGCGAGGGCCACGTAGCCCGTCGCCGGCAGCCCGAAGAGGTCGCCGCGCCGTGTCACATCCGTAAGGAAGTTCCAGGACGGATACGAGCCGCGCGAGGAGGTCGTGTAGAACGGTTGGTTGAAGTTGCGCTCGTCGAAGCCGAGCTGCGTGCGCCACGTGGTGAAGGCGTCGAGATCGTGCTCCCAGCGCGCCGCCACGATGGTCCGGCGGTCGTTGCGCCCGAAGCCGCCCTCGTCAGCGGTGACCGGGACGGTGGCGCCGAAGGCGCCGTTGCTGAACAGGTTGAAGGTCGCGCAGCCCGGCGCCGCGCTCGCTGTCGCGGCGCAGCCCCGCTGGTAGGGGTTGATCCGGTACTGGGCCAGGGACGCGCGTGCCGGAAGATTGGTGTCGAGGGTGCTGTTGATCACCTTCAGGGTGAAGCGGTTGTCCGGCGTCGGGGTGTAGCTCGCCAGAAGGTTGATGGTCTGCGTGTCGTAGCTCGCGTGGTCCTGATAGCCGTTGGCCCGCACGTCGCTGGCGAACAGGCTGATCTCGAACGGCCCGCTGACGCCGCCGACGGTGAAGTAATTGCTCAGGTAGCCGAAGCTGCCGGCATCGACGCCGATCTCGTAGCCGTCGATCTCGCGTCCGGTGCGGGTCCGGAACGCGATCGCGCCCCCGGTCGCGTAATTGCCGAAGAGCGGCGATTGCGGCCCGCGGAACACGTCGATGCGGCTGTAGGCGCGGGGATCCGTCAGGTCGAACCGGGCCGCGCCGTCCGGCTGCGTGAGAATGAAGCCGTCCTCCAGCACGACGGTGTTCTTGATCACCCCGGTCGAGCGGGCATTGTTGCCCCGGATCGAGATGATCACGTCGCGGCCGCCATTGCCCTGCCGCACCGTGACGCCCGGGCTGTTCGCCAGCACCGCGCCGATGCTGGTCGCCGGGCGGTCCGCGATGGTGTTGGTCCGACCGATGCTGGTGACGATCTCGCCGACCGGATGCTCGATCACCGAGGGCGCCGAGCCCGGAGGCGCGGCCACGCCGAAAGGAGCGGTCGCGTCCCGGCCCTTGGCCGGCGATGCCTCACCCTCGACGGAGAGTTCGTCCAGCGTGATCGAGGTCTGCGCCAGGGCCGCCGGGGTGCCGGCGAGCAGCAGCGCGAGGGGGCCGCCGCACAGGGCAGCGTGTCGGGTGGACATGATCTGGTCTCGTCTGATCGATGGCGCGGCTCTGACGCCGCGGAAGGGCGTCGCGATCAGGCGCGGGGCCGCTTGCGGACCCGCTGCGCGGCGAGGTCGAGTCCGAGCATGGCGACGATTGCCAGGCCGGTGAGCGGGAACAGGGCTCCGAGAACGGCGACCAGGGCGGTCACGGTAATGGCGACGCGCCGGTCCCGCGGCCAGGGCGGCACGCCGAGGCCGCCGTTAGGGCGGCGCTTCCACCACATCGTCCCGGCGGTCACGGCAAGCAGGATCGTGGCGAGGCAGAACGCCAGCATGGCGAGCTGGTTCGCCCGGCCCCAGTGCTCGCCTTTGTGGATGCCGATCCCGTACTGGATGGCCCGGCCGACCGGGCCCAGATCGGCGAAATGGACGTCGAGCAGCGGTGCGCCGGTATACTGATCGAGCGCGATCACCCGCTGGCGGGTGACGTCATGCGGATAGACCGACGCCGCGTAGACCCCATCCGCTCCGACCGGCAGCGTTAATTCGTAGCCGCGGGCCATGCCGAGCCGGATGAGGGTCGCGGCGGCTTCATCGATCCCGATGGTGGCGGCCGCCGCGGGCGCGGCTCCTGAGCGCGGCACTGGCGCGTCCTGTAGCGTCCAGCCGGGTTCCGACAGGCGATCGCGCAGCGGCACCGTCGAGACCGGCCGATTCGACCTGAGCGCGGCGGGTTGGCCGAGCCCGGCGGCGTTCGACCACGTGCGCAGCTGCTGGCCCCACCAAATTGACCACGGCAATCCGGTGAGCGCCAGGAACAGCAGGCCCGCGCCGGCCACGAGGCCGGTCACCGCGTGGAGGTCGCGCCACCACACGCGGTGCCGCGGCGTGCCGCGTACGCTGACCACGCCGTCGCCCCGACCGCGCGGCCACCACAGGTAAGCCCCGGTCACCGCCAGGATGACGGCGAAGCCCGCGACCACCTCGATCACGGCGTTCGCGAACGCTCCGAGATAGGCGAGGCTGTGCAGCCCGCGCATCACATTCATGAACTCCGCATCGCGTGCGACGCGGTCGAGCACGTCGCCGGTATAGGGATCCAAGTAGACCAGGATCCGGCGCGCGCCCGAGGCCAGCGTCACCACCGCGCTGCCATCGGGCGTCGCGGGGTCGCTGTAGGAGACGGGCGCCGCATCCGGCACGGCCTGCAGGGCGTTGAAGATCAGCCGGTCCGGCCCGAGAGCGGGCACCGCCTGCGGGACGACCCGGGTACGGTAGGCGAACAGGCTGCCGTTGATCTCGTCCTTGAACAGGTAGAGCGCGCCGGTCGCCGACAGGCTGATCAGGAACGGCAGGCACAGCAGGCCGGCATAGAAGTGCCAGCGCCAGACCGCCCGATAGACGGCGTCGCGCGAGAATCGCAATGCGGCGCGCGCCCCGTATGCGGGGGCGCTGCCGTGCAGAAGGATCGACATGGAAAAGGCTATCCGAGCTTGAGCGATCAGCGAACGGGATCGTCAAGCTTCGGGGGGACCTCGTGCGGTGCCGTCGCACTGCGGTGGTCCGGTTTTCGGAAGCTCGGCTTCGGGACGCCAGGCGAGGCGGACCATCGGTGCGGAAGGCCATGCCGACGCGGCCGGTTCGAGGCTCGGCAACGCCAAGGCCCCAGCCTGGACCACGGTGCAACAGGGATGGATGTGTTTGTTGACCGTTCCGCCGCCCGAAGCGTCGGCCGGGTGTTCGGCGCAGATAACCGCACCGGTCCCCACGATGGCTTCGGCGGGCGTGGCGTAACCGAGGAACGCCTGAAGCAGCAGCGCGTAGAGCGCGAGCAATCCTATGGCCGCGCGGCTCCGAACAGTCTGGTGCAGGCGCCAGCGCATGGCTTGATCTAGGCGGCGTCGGCGAGGTGCGTCAACTTGAGGATGAGGTGTTTCCTGCGCGAAATGGAAAGACTCGGCCTCGGCCGGCGGCCCGGGCGCAGACTTGAGCCCGCTTGATCCCTGCAGGGATGCCGAACGGGATCCGGTGAGCCCGGGACAAGAAAAAACCCGCCGGATCGCTGATCGGGCGGGCTGACGTGGTGGCTGGGGGACCTGGATTCGAACCAGGACTAGAGGAGTCAGAGTCCACCGTTCTACCGTTAAACTATCCCCCAATCGGCTTTAGGCCCGGCCCGTCTGGCACGCGGACGGCTGGGCGCCGCCCGTGCTGCATTCAGCGGCTTCAGGCGTGGGCGGTGAGATAGGCGGAATGTTCCGGGAGGTCAACCGCTTGTTCTCTGGTTGACGCACCCTCTGCCGGGGCCGTAACCGTGCAGTCGCGGAAGCCGCCAGGAAGGGTGGCCGAGTGGTTTAAGGCAGCGGTCTTGAAAACCGCCGTGGGGGCAACTCCACCGTGGGTTCGAATCCCACCCCTTCCGCCAGCGGGCATCGCATGCAAACGAACCAGTCCCGCCGGTCGGCGACCTGCAGCACCATCCACGGGAATCGCGGGCGATCAGAGGGATCACCTTCGTCTTGTTCGCGGCGGGGGAGACGGTGTGGACCTACCGCGCGGCCGGA
Organism: Methylobacterium sp. OAE515; assembly: GCF_041806315.1. Classification (NCBI taxonomy): domain Bacteria; kingdom Pseudomonadati; phylum Pseudomonadota; class Alphaproteobacteria; order Hyphomicrobiales; family Methylobacteriaceae; genus Methylobacterium; species Methylobacterium sp. OAE515. The sequence continues at coordinate 5,641,201 of NZ_JBGMUV010000001.1, read as the reverse complement.
TCGCGCGGGCTCGCGCAGAGGCGAATCCTCGATCTCGCCGCGACCATTGTTGTGCACGAACGGGCGGCTTTGGGCACGGAGGACCGGCGTAATGGCCTCGATCCGCAACGAAATCGCCATCACGACTGTCCGATGAACAAGGTAATGGGCTGAACGCCACGTGAGCGACTTCGCCACCTCCTATCTCGGCCGCCTGCGCACATCCGTCGGTTCGCGGCTGCTGCTCGTGCCGGGCGCGCGCGTCGTTGTCGCCGACACTCAGGGTCGCGTGCTCCTGGAACTGCGCGCGGATTTCAATCTCTGGGGGCTGCCGGGCGGCGTGCCGGACGAGCGCGAGGATATCGTCGCCTGCGCGGTGCGCGAGACCTTCGAGGAAACCGGGCTCCGGATTTCAGATCTCGCCCCGTTCGGATTCGCGTCCGGCCCCGAGACCGAGGTGTGGACGTATCCGAACGGACACGTCTGCCACTACTTCAGCATGATGTTCACGACGCAGACGTTCTCGGGCGCCCCGGCGAGCGACGGTGGTGAGAACCTGAGGGTCGCTTGGTTCAGGCCCGACGCGCTGCCGGACGTCTTGCCCAGCGTGGCGCTCACGATCGACGCTTTTCTGCGCTGGAAAGCGACGGGCGCATTCCAGATGATCTAGCGCGGTTTGCCGTTCCTCGATCGAGGCGGCACCGTCGCGTCGGCGGCCAGTCCCGCGGTCCTCCTCGTGCCCGACGCCGCATCGGGGTCGGCAGCGCATTTTGGCAAGGTCTCGCGTGCTAGGGCTGCGCGGCAACAGCACAGGGGCCGGACGCGCGGATGCAAACCGTCGGATCTGTTCTCGACCGCCGCAGCGGCCTCGCCCCCGGCTTCGATCTGTTGCGGATCGTTTTGGCTGTGTCCGTTGTGGTCTGGCACGGGCGCGCGATCGTGAACAACGAGATCACCCGCGTCGACGGCTTCTTCGAACTCGGCAGCTACGGCATCATCGCAGCCTTCTTCGGGCTCTCGGGCTTCCTGATTACCGGAAGCGCCCTGCGCCTCCGGCTCCGCGACTTCCTGCTCAACAGAGCGCTCAGGATCATTCCCGCCCTTGCCGTCGAGATCGTGCTCAGCGCGGTGGTTCTCGGGCCGCTGTTCACCGACCTGCCCTTGTCGCACTACGCCACCGATCCGCAGACCTACCGCTATCTCGCCAATATCCTCGGCCTGATCATCTACACCCTGCCGGGCGTATTCGCCCATAACCCCACCGATGTCGTCAACGGCTCGCTCTGGACCATCCCGCACGAGATCGTCTGCTATGGGCTGATGTCGGCCTGCGTTCTGACCGGCCTGCTGCGGCGTCCGGCTCTCGTACTCGGCGCGGCCGGCGCTGTGATCGGGCTCGGCTTCGTCGTCGGTCTCGGCGCCCTGGGCGACCCCGTCACCTTGCCGGCTCGGCTGGCCGACAAGTTGTTCGTCGATAAGGCATCGCGCCTCTACGTGGCGTTCCTGTTGGGCATTGCAGCCTACCTGTATCGCTACAGGCTCCCTTACGACCTGCGCTTGATCGGGCTTGCGGCAGCCATCGTGTTCGCCGCCGGCGCCTTCGATTTAACGGCCGTCACCGCGGTGCCGGTCCATCCGTTCCTGAACCTCGTGGTCCTGCCGTCGCTGATCTATCTGACCGTCTGCTTGGGCGTGACGGATCTCTGGGTTCCGGCCCTGCTCAAGCGCGGCGACTATTCCTACGGGATCTACCTGTACGGCTGGCCGATCCAGCAGGCCCTGGTTGCCCTGGTGCCGGTGCGGAATACGGCTCAGCAAGTCCTGTTGGCGCTGCCCTGCATCGTCCTGTTCGCGATGGTGTCCTGGCACCTGATCGAACGGCCGATCCTCGGCTTGCGGCGCCGCTTCTCGTTCGTTGCCGCGCATCGTCTGCAGAGTGAAGCGGACCGGCCGACGGACGCCGCCGCGACGGGGCTGGGCGGCGTCCGATAGAAGCGGCGCACGATCGTGCGGAGCATGGCTGAGGCCTCGAAGCCGGTGCCGGATAGCCGGCAAGCCTCAATCGGACGTACCGCGGCGCCCCACGGTTCTCTCATCCGTGATGCATCGCCTCGGCTCGCGCCCGCGCTCTTCCTCAGCGCGGGACCGCGCCGCGACGAACCGGCAATACGCCAGGACTGACCAGCAGCATCGCGGCCATGCCGATCCCGGTCGCAACCGCCGTCGCGATGAACATCGCCTGATAGCCGTAGGTGCTCGCCAGGATCCCCGCCAGCGTCGGCGCGAGCACCGAGCCGATATTGGCGAAGAAGTGCATGAAGCCGCTCCAGGTCCCGAGGTGCTCGCGGGGGGCGGTGTCGATGACCACAGTCCAGTACACGGTGTTCACGAGCGCGTTGAGGCTGTTGCCCAGGGTCATCAGGGCGATCACCGCGGCAGGGCTCGTAGCTTGTGAGACTCCGAGAAAGACGAGCGTCGTCAGAAGCAGCGTGAGCGCGGCAATCCAGCTGCGCGCAATGCGCAGGTTTCCGGTCCGCTTGAGAAGCCAATCGGAGAAGCGGCCACCCAACAGGACCGTCAGGCAGGGGCCGGTCCACGGGATCATGCCGAGATACCAGAGCGAAGCCAGGTTGAAGTGGAATTGATCCTGCAGGTACTTCGGCGTCCAGGTGAGAAGCATGAAGTTGACGTAGATGAATGCGAAATAGCCAATCGTGTTGAAGACCATCGTGCGACTGGTGAAGAACAGCCACCACGGGACATCAGAGTCTTGCCACCCTGTCGATGTCGACGAAGCGTCCGAGGCAGAGGTGCCGCGACGGATCTCGGCGAGTTCCGCCGCGCTGACCCGCGGGTTTTCCTCCGGCCGATTGGTGAAGATCCGCATGAACGCGAGCAGCGCGACCAGCCCGGTGATGCCGAGGATCCAGAACATGGCGCGCCAGCTGCCGGTCAGCAGGAGCAGGCCGACCGACATCGGTGCCGTCAGCAGCGCGCCGAGGGGCGTGCTGAGCAGCCCGATCGAGACCGCGAAGCCGCGCTCGCGTGGCGTGGCCCAGTTCCCGACCGTCTTGTTGATGATGGAATAGGCGGGTCCTTCCGAGAACCCGAACAGGACGCGCACGACCGCGAAGCCCGCGAGGGCCGAACCACCCAAAGCGGCCACCCCGAAATCGCCCGCGTAAGCCGTCGCGATTTCGAACACCGACCAGGCGACGCCTGCGATCAGCCAGACCAGCTTGGCGCCGAAGCGATCGCCCAGGGCGCCGCCGATCAGGGCGCCGAACATGTAGCCGTATCCGAAATAGCCGAGCACGGCGCCCCAGGCCGCACGATCCAGGTTGTACTCGGCCGTGATGTCGGCCGCCGCGTAGGAGATCGCACCGCGGTCAATGTAGTTGATCATCGCGATCACGACAATCGATGAGAATACGACGAATCGGAACTTAGTTTGTTCTTCCGTGCGATCCATGACGTCTTCGTTTCCAGAAACTCGATTCGGTGGTGAATGAAAATCGATCGCACCGGAAGGTGCGGTTACGCTCCTCTCGGATGCCGCTGTGTTCATGGCAAAGCACCCGGCATTCGTGATGTCCGGACCGAGATCGTGTTTTGCCGGACCGAGAGGGGTTGCCTGCGCTGCACACCGGCGAGACGCCGGAAAGGATGCCGAGCCGATGCAACCCCTGGTGTAGGCCTGCCTGTCCCTAAGCGTGGACGCAAGCGTCGCTTGGCCGATCGTCGTCGGAGCGATCCTGCCCGAGAGGCGCCGCCGATCACGGAGTCGCGACGGATGATCGAGCATGGCCGAGGGCCGCGTTGCGGACCGTCGGAAGGCAGGGATTCTCGTTGTCGCGGCGCCACGCGAGCATCAGCTCTGGCTGCGCGGAGGTCGGCAGCCGGATCGGGCGCAGGACCACGCCGGTCATGCGGATGCTGCGGACGCTCTCCGGCAGCAGCGCGACGCCGAGCCCGGCGCCGACCAGCGCCAGCATGGTATGCGCTTGGTTGACCCGCTGCACGATCCGCGGGCGCACCTTCGCCGCCTCGAACAGGCGGTCGAGCAGCTCGACGAAGTAGCGGCCGCCGCGCGGCGACCACGTGACCAGCGCCTGACCGTCGAGGGCCTGGATTCCGAGCTGCCGGGCCGATGCCAGCGGCCGGCCGCTCGGCACCGCCAGGACGAGGCGTTCGCGCAGCAGGAGGGCCGTTGCGATCGGACCGTCCTCACTCAGCAATGCGGGGGAGGGGCGCAGCAATGCGAAGTCGATCCGCTTGCCGTTGAGCGCCTGCATCTGCTCCTCCGAGACCATCTCCTCCAGGACGAGGTCGATGTCCGGCAGGGTCGCGCGGACCTGCGCCACCAGGCGGGGCAGGGCGCGGAAGGCCGAAGCCGCGGTGAAGCCGAGGCGGACCAGCCCGCTCTCGCCCTGGGCGGCCCGACGGGTGATCTGGGCGGCCCCCTCGGCCGCCGCCAGGACCCGGTAAGCCTCGGCCAGGAAGGTGCGCCCGACGGGCGTCAGGCGGACGGCGCGCGTCGTCCGCTCCAGAAGGGTCACCCCGAGAGATTGCTCCAGGGCCTGGATTTGCCGGGATAGCGGCGATTGCGAGAGGTTCAGCCGCGCGGCGGCACGGCCGAAATGCATCTCTTCGGCGACGGCGACGAAGCTGCGGACGTGGCCCAGATCGAACATTGTTGCAGGATCCGGGATAAATCAGCCAAAATCAACATTGGACGCACAAATCGGAGAGCCATAGAGACGCCGCCAGCATCAGCAAGGCGCACGCCTGCTCGGGAGGACCGCGCAATGTCCAAGATGACGCCCGCCGAGATGGCGCAGGCCCTGGGTTCCGGCCTTCTGTCCTTTCCCGTCACGCATTTCCGCGACGATCTCGCCTTTGATGAGGGGGGGTATCGCCGGAATCTCGCGCGGCTCGCCGAACACAAGGTCGCCGGCCTGTTCGCCGCGGGCGGCACCGGCGAGTTCTTCTCGCTTACGCCCGCCGAGGTCGACCGCGTGCTCCGCGCCGCAGTCGAGGAGACCGCCGGCCGGGTGCCGGTCATCGCGCCGGCCGGCCACGGCACGGCCATCGCGGTCGAGCTGGCCAAGGCCGCCGAGAGCGCCGGAGCCGACGGCCTGCTGCTGCTGCCACCTTATCTGGTGGGATCGGAACAGGATGGCCTGGCCGCCCATGTCGAGGCCGTCTGCCGCGCCACGAAGCTCGGAATCATCGTCTACAATCGCGCCAATGCGCAGCTGAACGAACAGACCCTGGCACGTCTGTGCGAGCGCTGCCCGAACCTTGTCGGCTTCAAGGATGGTGTCGGCGACGTCGAGCTGATGACGCGGGTTTATGCCGGCCTCGGCGACCGCCTCACCTATATCGGCGGCCTGCCCACCGCCGAGACCTTCGCGCTGCCCTACCTGGAGATGGGTGTCACCACCTACTCCTCGGCGATCTTCAACTTCCTGCCGGACTGGGCACTGTCGTTCTACGAGGCCGTGCGCCGGCGCGACCGCGACGCGGTCTATGCCGAGCTGCGCGCCTTCGTCCTGCCCTACATCGCCCTCCGCAACCGCAAGCGCGGCTACGCGGTCTCGATCGTCAAGGCCGGCATGAATGCGGTCGGCCGGCCGGCCGGCCCGGTCCGGCCGCCGCTCACCGATCTCGACGCCACCGAGCTGGCTGAGCTGACGGCGCTCATCGGCGACCGGCGCTAAGCGCCGCGCCAAAGGTCCAGAAAACAAGCCGAACCAACGGCGGGACCAGCAGCCGTCCGGGCGGACCGGGCGGCGCCTCTCAGGGAGAACGTTCATGACCGGTGCTACGAGCCCTGCGCTCGGCGTCATCGCCGAGAGACGCAGCCGCGTCCGCCTCCTCATCGTCCTGATGCTGTTCATCGCGACGACCATCAACTACGCCGACCGCGCGACCATCTCGATCGCCGGTCCGGACATGGCCAAGGATCTCGGCCTGACGCCGGTCCAGATGGGCTACGTCTTCTCGGCGCTGTCCTGGTCCTACGTGCTGGCGCAGATCCCGGGCGGCTGGCTTCTCGACCGCTTCAGCGTGAAGTGGGTCTATGCCGCCGCGATCTTCCTCTGGTCCGCCTTTACGCTGGTTCAGGGCGGCATCGGCTTCTTCACCGGCCTGACCGCGGTGATCCTGCTGTTCGCCCTGCGCCTCGCGGTCGGCCTCACCGAGGCCCCGATCTTCCCGGCCAATGCCCGCATCGTCGCGGCGTGGTTCCCGGCCGCGGAGCGCGGGCTCGCCTCCGCGTTCTTCAACTCTGCGCAGTACTTCGCCACCGTGCTGTTCACGCCGCTGATGGCGTGGATCGTCCACACCTTCGGTTGGCACCACGTGTTCACCGTGATGGGCGCCCTCGGGATCGCCTTCGCGTTCGTCTGGGTGAAGACCATCTACGGCCCGAAGGACCATCCGTCCGTGAACCGGGCCGAGCGCGACTACATCGAGGCCGGGGGTGCGCTCGTCGACATGGACGGCGGCAGCCTGAACGCGACGTCCCACGCGGGCCGCACCATCAGGCAGCTCCTGTCGAACCGCATGCTGGTCGGCATCTACATCGCGCAGTACTGCATCACCGTGCTGACGTACTTCTTCCTCACGTGGTTTCCGGTCTACCTCGTCAAGGAGCGCGGCCTGTCGATCCTCCAGGCCGGCTTCGCCGCCGTGCTTCCGGCGCTCTGCGGCTTCGCCGGCGGTCTCCTCGGCGGCTTCATCTCCGACATGCTCCTGAAGCGCGGCTTCTCCCTGACCGCCGCCCGGAAGATCCCGATCGTCGGAGGCATGCTGCTGTCCATGTCGATCATCGGCTGCAACTACGTCCAGGCCGACGCCGTGGTGGTCGGGCTGATGGCGCTCGCCTTCTTCGGGAAGGGCATCGGCGCCCTCGGCTGGGCGGTGGTGGCCGACACCTCGCCGCGGGAGAGCGGCGGTTTGTCGGGCGGCCTGTTCAACACCTTCGGCAACACAGCCGGCATCACCACGCCGATCGCCATCGGCTACATCGTCCAGCAGACCGGTTCGTTCTCGGGCGCCCTAGTGTTCGTCGGCGCCAACGCGTTGATCGCGGTGCTCTGCTACCTCGTCGTGGTCGGCGAAATCCGCCGGGTCCATCTGGACCCGCATTGACGTCCGGCGGGCCGGCCGCGTCCGGGTCCCGGAACCACCTATCCGGCGCAGCCCGCGCGCGAAGACGGGCCCGCCTCAGACACGCAGGAGGAACCATGCAGACGGATCACGCCGCCACCCCTCACGCCAAGCGGCAGACCCCCGTGGTCACCGAGATGAAGGTGGTCCCGGTCGCCGGGCGCGACAGCATGCTGTTGAACCTCAGCGGCGCGCACGGGCCGTTCTTCACCCGCAACCTCGTCATCCTGACCGACTCGACCGGCGCCACCGGTCTCGGCGAAGTGCCCGGCGGCGAGGGCATCCGCGGGGTGCTCGAGGAGGCGCGCGCCCTCGTGGTCGGCCAGCCGCTCGGCGCCTGGAACGCGGTCCTGAACACGATGCGCTCGACCTTCTCCGACCGCGACGCCGCGGGCCGCGGCCTCCAGACCTTCGACTTGCGCATCACGATCCACGCGGTGACGGCCGTCGAATCGGCGCTGCTCGACCTGCTCGGACAGTTCCTCGACGTGCCGGTTGCGGCGCTGCTCGGCGAAGGCCAGCAGCGGGATGCGGTCGAGATGCTCGGCTACCTGTTCTACGTCGGCGACCGCCGCCGCACCGATCTGCCGTACCGCGCGCCGGAGGCCGGCGACGGCTGGCTGCGCCTGCGCGACGAGGAGGCCCTGACCCCGGAGGCGGTCGTCCGGCTGGCCGAGGCGGCTCATGACCGCTACGGCTTCAACGACTTCAAGCTGAAGGGCGGCGTGCTGGCCGGCGAGCAGGAAATCGAGGCCGTCACGGCGATCGCCAAGCGCTTCCCGCAGGCCCGCGTGACCCTCGACCCGAACGGCGCTTGGCGCTTGGCCGAGGCGATCCGTCTGTGCAAGGGCAAGGGGGACGTGCTCGCCTATGCCGAGGACCCGTGCGGTGCCGAGGAGGGCTTCTCCGGCCGCGAGATCATGGCCGAGTTCCGGCGGGCCACAGGTCTGCCGACCGCCACCAACATGATCGCCACCGACTGGCGGCAGATGCGGCACGCGATCCAGTTGGGATCGGTCGACATCCCGCTGGCCGACCCGCATTTCTGGACCCTGGCGGGTGCGGTCCGCGTGGCGCAGCTGTGCCGCGACCACGACCTGACCTGGGGCTCGCACTCGAACAACCACTTCGACGTGTCGCTCGCCATGTTCACCCACGCCGCCGCCGCCGCGCCCGGCCGCGTGACGGCGATCGACACGCACTGGATCTGGCAGGACGGCCAGCGCCTGACCAAGGAGCCGCTCGCGATCCGGGGCGGGCTCGTCCGGGTGCCCGAGCGTCCGGGACTCGGCATCGAGATCGACTGGCCGCAGGTCGACGCCGCTCACGCGCTCTACCAGAAGCACGGCCTCGGCGCCCGCGACGACGCGCAGGCCATGCAGGCCCTGATCCCGGGCTGGACCTTCGACAACAAGCGCCCCTGCCTCGTGCGCTAGATGCGGGCGCACCCGGGTCACCTCCGGAGGCTGAGGAGGGCCTGCAGACGCGCTGTTCGAGGCGTGATGATGTCACCGTCATTCCGGGGCGCCGCTGCGCGGCCCCGGGATGACGACGGTGCGGTGGCGTTCGCCGCATGCACCCCGAGGAACGGCTCGCGCAGCGGTTGTGCTCCTGCCGCCACGCTTCATGTCCTTTGTCATGCTCCGGATGATCCGCCGCCGTGGAGCGACGGAGCCATGTGCTAACCGGACGGGTCTGCGGCCGAGGGAGCCGAACCCGGAGGATGCCCATGGCCGTCGCGCCGATCGATCGAACACGAGCCGCGCGGCCGGCCGGTCCGGACACCGCCCCGGAGACCGGTGCCCTGGAACGGCTCGGCGTCCGTTTCACCAACTGGGCCGAACGGTGGTTCCCGGACGCGTTCATCTTCGTGGCGATCGCCGTGGTGATCGTGGCGCTCGGGGCGCTGGCGAACGGCGCCTCCGCGCCGGCCGTCGCCAAGAGCTTCGGGGACGGTTTCTGGAGCCTGATCCCGTTCACGATGCAGATGGCCTTCGTCACGATCGGCGGCTACGTCGTGGCCGTGTCGCCGCCCGTGCAGGCGCTGATCGAGCGCATGGCCCAAATCCCGCGCACCGGGCGCGGCGCGGTCGGCTTTGTGGCCGGCGCGACCATGATCTCGTCGTTCCTCAGCTGGGGCCTCAGCCTGATCTTCGGCGGATTGCTGGTCCGGGCACTGGCGCGCCGCACCGATCTGCGCATGGATTACCGGGCCGCGGGCGCGGCGGCCTATCTCGGCCTCGGCGCGACCTGGGCGCTGGGTCTCAGCTCCTCGGCGGCGCAGCTCCAGGCCAATCCGGCGAGCCTGACCAAGAACCTGCTCGCCATCTCGGGCGTCATCCCGTTCAGCGAGACGATCTTCCTGTGGCAGTCGATGCTGGTCGCCGCGGTGCTGTTCGTCGTCTCGGTGTTGATCGCCTACGCCTCGGCGCCCCGCCGCGAGACGGCGGTCACCGCCGAGAGCCTCGGCGTCGACGTGGCCCGCGAGACGAACGACCTTCCCCCGGCCCGCCAGCCCGGCGAGTGGCTCGAACATTCGCCGATCCTGACCCTCCTGCTCGTGCTGATCGCCGGCGGCTGGATCGTGCAGGAATTCGCGCGCCAGTCCTGGATCGTCGCGATCTCGAACCTCAACACGTACAACCTCCTGTTCATCACGCTCGGCCTGCTGCTCCATTGGCGGCCGAAGCGCTTCCTCCTGGCGGTCGCGAAGTCGGTGCCCGCCACGGCCGGCATCCTGATCCAGTACCCGCTCTACGCGGCGATCAGCGGCATGCTCACCGGGCCGAAGAACGCCGCCGGAACCTCTGCCTCGGATGCCATCACCCACGCCTTCGTCAGCCTCAACACCACCGGCAGCTTCCCGCTGACCATGGGCGTCTACTCGGCGATCCTCGGCTTCTTCGTGCCCTCGGGCGGCGGCAAGTGGCTCCTGGAGGCGCCCTATGTCCTGCAGGCGGCCAACGAGCTGAAGGTCCATCTCGGCTGGGCGGTGATGATCTACAACGCCGCCGAGGCGCTGCCGAACCTGATCAACCCGTTCTGGATGCTGCCGCTGGTCGGCATCCTCGGCCTGAAGGCGCGCGACATCGTCGGCTTCAGCTTCCTGCAGCTTCTCGTGCACCTGCCGCTGGTGCTATTCCTGCTCTGGGCGCTCGCCTTCACACTGACCTATCACCCGCCGGTGATGCCGTGAGGCGGTCGATGGCCTAGTCGAGGGCGTAGCCCAGCAGGCCCTCATTCGTCTGGCCCTCGCAGCTCTTGTCGCGCGACACGAAGTGATCGTGCGCGCCCGCCCTGCAGCGGAACAGCGCGTGACTGCCCGGCTGCGGCGCCTCGGAGATGTAGCCGGTCTGGCCGAGGGGCGTCTGCCCCTCGCATTGTGCGTCCCGGCTGAGGAAATGATCGGTCCCGGCGACGCAGCTCATGAGCTTGGCGGTTCCGGGCCGCGGGAGGAGGAACAGCGATCCAAGAACGGATTCCAGCGCGAAATCCGGTGCCGCATAGCCGGTGGTGACCCAATGCCCGCCTGGCCCGAGATACCGCTTGAGCGGCGCGCGATCGTTCGCGACCGATTGCGTCGCCGTCGCGATCCGCCACGTGCCGGGATAGGGATCGCCGCCCGCGTAGAAGACCGTGATCGCCGGCAGGAACGGCGTGAGGCTGCCGTGCGGATCGCGCTGAAAACCGGGGCTGTGATTGAGGTAGAAGCCGGTGACGTCCGAGTTCAGGTAGCCGGACGGCGTCCAACGTACGGGCTTCCCGCTCAGCAGCGCCTTGAGCGGCATCTTGAAGAGGCCGAGCTGATAGGTCTCGCGGTCGGGATTGCGCGCCGGATCCTTGCAGGCCACCTGCGCGCACACCCGCCCCGGCAGGCCGGTGATCACGTAAACCTCGCCCGACGACGCGTCGTATCCGAAATCGGAATTCGGATTGATCGACGCGCCATCGGTGGCGAGGTTCGGCACCCGGGCGGGCGCATCGAAATGCACGCCGTCGGCCGTGTGCCGCACATAGAGGTCGCCGAAGCCCGGCACGCCCTGCGGCCCGGTCAGGTCCGTGACGAAGACATAATGGCCCGGCTGGCCGCCGACGGCGAAGCTCGCCGGCTGCCCGGCCCCGTAGTTGGTCTGGGCAACGACCGGGTTGAGAGGCGCGATCACCGGCGACGGGTAGTCGATCCAGGTCACCTTGTCGTTGGAGAACGCTAGGCCCGTCTGGTTGTTGTTGCCCGGCAGATTGTCGGCGCCCGAATAGTACATCGCGTAGGCGTAATGCTGCCCGTCGGCCGGGTTGGTGAAACTCCCCTTGATCACGCTGGGGTCGCAGACGTACTGGCGGTTCCATGAGCCCGGGGTCGGCTGGAACACGACCTGAGCCGGCGAGAAGCCTGTCTGCGCATTGTAGGACCGGTGGTAGATCACGTCGGTCTTGCCCTGGCCGCACCACCAGATGTCGGTGGTCCCGTTCTCCGTGATCAGGCTCGGGGCATAGTTGTAGCCGCGCGGATTCGCCTCGTTGGTGAAGAGCGGACGGCCCTCGGACGCCGTCCAGGCGGCGCGCGCCGACAGGGGACCTGCGAGCGCAAGGGCGGTGCCGAGTGCAACGACGGGTCTAAGCTTCACGGTGCGCCTTCTCGGCTCGCGGTCTCGGGTGCGTTATGCGCGCGATCGTTGGTCGACGGCGCGAGGCCCGGAGGGGGCCATCTCTCCGCCGGCCGTCTGTGCCGGTCCGAAGCCTCACCGGCAACCCTCGGAGGATGACTGAACGGAACCGGGATTCGGTGCTACATCGTGGTGCCGCAACCGAACGGGGCTCGGCGTGCAGCGCGTTCTCGCGCGCTGCTCGGGCCGGCGGACGGTCAATCCGGCGTGTTCCGCAAATGCGCCCGGATCAAGCGTGAGGATGTCCGTCGATGGGTCGTTCACCGGCCATGAGCGAGCAGGAATCGATGGTCGCGGCCCGCACAGTCTTTGGTCTTCGCCGGCGGCCGCGGGCGCGTCCTGATGCCGGCAAGCCCTGTCCAGGCCGGCGGGAGGGCCGGAGATGCGACGCGGGGCTCAGCGTCCCGGTCCCAATCGTGGGACCGGGCAAGCCGTGAGCCCCCGCGCCGTCATAGCGGCCGAGCGCCGCCACTGGTTTTACGACAGCAAGGTGTTGGTCTGCGCGTTCTGTCTCTTGGCCTTCGTCGCCATCTTCTGGCAGGTGAGCCAGTTCGAAGGTTTCCAGCCGATCTTCACCTGCGAGTCGAAGAGGGACATCGACCGCCTGTTGCTGACCTCCGGGATGGATGTCTGCATGAAGAGCGCGCGCTCGCAGGGTGATCAGGAGCGCTGCATGCGCACCGTCTATCTACTGGCCTGCACGAAGGAGCGATGGCGGTAGCCGATCGGTCCTGCTGTGTCCCTGAGGGGGCGGATTTCGGCCGTGCGCACCGTCCCGGTCTCTCAGGGGATCGCGTTGTCCGACGCGTTCCGGCACACCACCAGTTTCACCCCGCCTTGACGGCGCTGCGGCGGCTCGATCCGACCCGCGGTGCGGGTGACACGGCCGTCGCTTTCTGGGCGACGTCGCGAAGCGCGAAAACCATCGCGTCGGTCTGCGCATCGAGCTGTAAACGTGTCCCAGTCTCCGCGGTGTTGCGCCACGCGATCAGGAAACAGGCGAGGATTGCAGCGGCACTCGAGACAAGCGGGGCGATGATCAGCGCAGCCAGGAAACTGACGGGCGCCAGCACGGCCGCCGCAAGGAGGCCGCTGCTGATGCCAACGGCTATTAAAACGAACATCGGAGGTGCACCCGACCTGTGCAGCCCATTCGATCGATGGCTGCCTGACTCTCGCTAGGGCGCAGGCGTTAACGAGCGGTTAACAGCCAAATTTGGCGCCAGCTTCAGTGTTAAGATCCGGGCCGAAATAAGACTCTGCTGTGAGTCATTACCTTCGTTCACGCCTCACGTGCGCCGGCGGCCAGTCCGGGTGACGTTTCCGTGTGCCGCGATGCTGATCGGCTTGCGCGGCGGGCTGGTGTGATGAGCCACGCCTGCCGCGGTGCGGCTCAGGCAATCTTCTGTCGCTCGACGAGATGCGGTGACTGGACCGAAGCAAGCTAGGAAATGCTTCGATTTCAGCTTCCGACAGCTGCGACGCGTTCGGATTATGATATAAAATGATCAGCTTTGGTATAAAACGATCACTTGTTTGTGGTGGCCGCCGGATGTTAGTGCCGGCGCCCGCCGTCGAACAGGATTTGATCTGCCTATGGCTGTCGATGATCGCGCTGTCAGACGTCTGAGCGAGATCGCGGCCGTGATGGGCTGCCGCGTCGAAGTGTTCTACTTGCCCGACAGCGAGGCTCACGAAGCCGGCATGACGTGTGAGCTGCTTCGCCTATGGAACACCATCACCGAGCCTCAGGCCCGGCAGCGGATCCTGGCCAGCGCGCGGCTGGAGGCGCGCGGCGCCGCCCGCGGTGAGGCCGTGGAGTAACATTGGTCCGGGTCTGGCAACGGATGTGTCCGCGCTTCTGGCCGGGATAATGGCGAGGCTCGGGTCATGCGGGCGGTGGATCGCCGCCTTCAATGCCGCGCAGCATCTGCGCGCGACCGCGCGGACGATGGGCTGCGTCTTGACCGTCCGACATCACGGATCGACCCCATCGCGGCAATTACAAGCGCTTTGAATGCACGATGGCAGGATCGAAACCGCTCCGTTGAAATGAGAGTTACGGCCATTTTTACGCGGCTTTAACCCTGGTTTTGCGACGGTCCTGAGCACTGGAGGGCTCAGGTCATGCTCGATCATCACAATGGGCGGGCGGTCCGGTCGGCCTCATCCGGTCTAGCCCAGCGTTGTCTCGCGAAAGCCCGCGATCACCGGGCGGCCGGTCGCTCCGAGCGGGCCCAGGCCAGCCTGAGCCGCGTGCTGGGCGCAGAGCCGAATCACCCCGAGGCGCATTACGAGTTGGGCCAGCTCCTCGCGGCCACCGCGCCCGAGAAGGCCATCACGCACTTTGTCACGGCTCTTCGCGGGGCGCCCGAGAAGCCGGCTCACTGGATCGCGCTGGCTTCGGCTTTGCTCGCCGCCGAGCGGCTGCTTGACGCGCGCGCGATCCTAGACCGCTACAAGGCGCAGAATTTCGGCCCCGAGTCGCGGGCGCTGACCAAGGCCTTCATCGACCGCACCCTCACGGCGGCGCAGGGCCGCTACGATCTTGCGAAATGGAAGGATGCGGAGGCGCTGCTCGATCTCATCATCCTCCTCGATGATCAGCATAGCCACGCCACCTACCTCGCGGGTGCCGTCGCCGCCCGGACGAACAGGCTCGAACTCGCCTTCAATCTGATCAGCATCGCGCTCCTGCGTGAGCCGCAGAACGCGCTTTTCTTCACCGGCCTCAGCACCGTGCTGACCCATCGCGGGGATCACGACGGCGCCATCTCCGCTCTGGAGAAAGCGCTGGCGATCGACGGCGATCTGGCGATGGCCCATGCCAACATCTCGGGGGTCTACCAGCGCCGTTTCCGCTTCGGCGAAGCGCTGCGGCACGCCGAGCGAGCCATTGCCCTCGATGCGAACAATGCCGGGGCGTACAGCAACCGTGGCAGCGCACTTCTGGCACTCGGCCGTCTGGGTGAGGCCGTGGACGCCTTCGACCGGGCGCTCGCCCTCGACCCGTCAAAGCTGTTCGTTGCCTCGAATCGCTTGTTCGCCAAGCTCTACTCCGCTGACACCCCGCCAGAGGATTATACCGCGGACGCGCTGGCCTATGGCCGCCGCTTCGCGGACCCGCTCCTGCGCCGCCGGCCCTTCGCCAACGATCGCGACCCGGATCGTCCCCTGCGCGTCGGCTTCGTCTCGGGGGATCTCTGCAATCACGCACTGGTCCGATTCTTCGAGCCCTACCTGCGTGCGGTCGAGCAGGAACACTTCACGGCCTTCGCCTACATGACGCATGCGAGCGAGGATTCCGTGTCGGACCGACTGCGTCCGTTGTTCCACGCTTGGCACAACATCTCCGGGCTCGATGATGATGAGGCCGCCGACCTGATCGAGCGTGACCGGATCGACATCCTCGTCGATCTGTCGGGTCACAGCGCGGGCAACCGCCTTTTCGTCTTCGCGAGGAAACCGGCACCGATCCAGGTGTCCTGGATCGGGCACCCGGCCACGACCGGTCTCACCGCCATCGACTACCGCTTTTCCGATCCCATCACCGATCCGCCGGGTCTCACCGAGGCGCTGCATTCGGAGCGCCTTTGGCGGTTGCCGAAGGTTTGGGTGACCTACGAGGGTCCCGATGATCTTCCGCCGGTGCGCGGCCGGGCGCCGTTCGAGGACGCCGGATACGTGACGTTCGGCTGCTTCAATCGGCTGACCAAAATCAGCGATGAGGCGCTGCAGACCTGGGCACGCATCATGTCGGCCGTGCCCGATGCGCGGCTGTTCATGGTTGTCGGCGATATCGACAATCCCGATGTCCGCCGAGCCGTCGATGACCGCCTTGCGGCGGCAGGTATGCCGCTGGATCGGATTATCTATCAGGGGCGCGTGAACAGCGGCTACTACGATCTCTATCACCGCGTAGACGTCGCGCTGGATCCATACCCGTACAACGGAGGCACCACGAGCTTCGACACGTTGTCGATGGGTGTGCCCATCGTGGCCTTGCGCGGTCGGCACGCCGTCGCGCGCCACGGTGTGCTGGTTCTGACGGCGATCGGCCTTCCGGACCTCATCGCCGACGATGCCGATTCCTATGTGGCGATCGCGCAGGATCTGTGCCGCGACCTCGACCGCCTGAGATCGATCCGGCACGGTCTGCGCGAGCGCATGCGCTCGAGCCCGCTGATGGATCATCGCGGCCTTGCCCGGGACGTCGGCGACGCTTTCCGGGGCATGTGGCGGACTTGGCTCTCGGAGAGCGGCGTCTGAGGGGCGGAGCCGCGGGCTCGCGCGGAGACCGTTGCGTCGCGCGACGAGGATCCGGTGCGTTGGAAGATGTCGGTCTGGGCGTTGCCTCCGGCACCGTGCGGGCTTGTCCGGAAGCGCCAGCCCACACGGTGCGCGCGTGCGGAGGCCGCGCGAGGCAGTCGCATGAGCGCGACGATCCGTTTCCGGTCGGACCTCGTCAACGCCTGAGCAGCATCTAAGTATTTCCTGAAAGCATTTGTTAATTTTGTTCTTCGGCGACTGGACGTTCGAGCATCGCATTAAGATCTCGGCAAGCCGAGCTGGATAAACCACATGGGCCGCCAATAAGACGGCTCCCCGATCAAAAGGATCGCTTCCATGTCTGGTGTTACCCTCACTGCTGCCACCCGTCAGAACCTGCTCTCCCTGCAGGATACGGCATCGCTGACCGCGACCACCCAGAACCGGCTCTCCACCGGCCTAAAGGTTTCCTCGGCCCTCGACAACCCGGTCAGCTTCTTCACCTCCCAGTCGCTGAGCCAGCGCTCCGGCGACTTGGGCAACCTGCTCGACGGCATCTCCAACGGCGTCCAGGCGATCCAGGCGGCCAACCAAGGCATCACGTCGATCCAGAAGCTGGTCGATCAGGCGAAGTCGGTCGCCAACCAGGCGCTGTCGACGCAGATCACCACCACCGGCAACGCATCGACGAAGTATTCGGCTCCGGCGGCCGACACCACCCTGAACCTGTTCGTCAACGGTGTCGCGACGACCGCCGCGCTCACCTCGACCGGAACGATCGACGACGCGATCAGCTCTCTCAATTCGGCTGTCGGTG
Organism: Methylobacterium sp. OAE515; assembly: GCF_041806315.1. NCBI lineage: Bacteria > Pseudomonadati > Pseudomonadota > Alphaproteobacteria > Hyphomicrobiales > Methylobacteriaceae > Methylobacterium > Methylobacterium sp. OAE515. The sequence goes on along the minus strand of NZ_JBGMUV010000001.1, from coordinate 5,624,296 downwards.
CCGGCAGCTTCTCGAAGAGCACGGATGGCACCAAGATCGTCATGAACGCGTCGGCCGACGTCGAGTTCAAGACCTCGGCTGATCAGACGGCGCTCGGCTTCAAGGGCGGGACGAACGCGTCCGGCGTGACCTATGACACCACGACCGCCGCCAGCCAGAGCACGGATCTGACGGTGTCGGGCGTGTCGGCCCGCGCAACGCTTGCGACGCAGTACAACAGCCTGCTGACCCAGATCGATCAGCTGGCCAGTGACTCGAGCTTCAACGGCACGAACCTCATCTCTGGCAAGGGCGACAACAAGAACCTGACGATCAACTTCAACCCGAAGGGCAACTCGAACCTGCAGGTCCTCGCGACCGACGAGACCTCGGCCGGTCTGAAGCTGAATGCCATCACCAACAAGTCGGCCGGCACGACGACGGCCGGACAGGGCAACTTCCTGCTGAACGATGACATCAACACGACCCTGAACAGCTTGACCTCTGCCTCCAGCCAGCTGCGCACCGATGCCTCGACCTTCGGTTCGAACCTCTCGGTGGTGCAGAACCGTCAGGACTTCAGCAAGAACCTGATCAACATCCTGGATACCGGCTCGTCCAACCTCACCGCGGCCGATCTCAACCAGGAGGCGGCCAACTCGCAGGCGCTGTCGACCCGGCAATCGCTGGGCATCTCGGCCCTGTCGCTGGCCAACCAGGCGCAGCAGGGCATCCTGCAGCTGCTCCGCTAAGAGCGGCTCGTCGACAACAAAAACGGCCGGGGCATCGCCCCGGCCGTTTCCTTTTGCGCTCTATCTTGCAGCCTTCACCGGCGCCGCGTCGGCGCGGTGGCGGCCCGTCGCAGCGCGTCGGCGAGCGGTCCATTCGGCGCCGCGTTCGCACGCCCGTCCGGCCGATCCCGCCGCGGATCGGGGCGGTCCTCCCTCGGGCGGGGGGCTCCCGCAGCCGGCTCGATGGGATCGTCGAGCCGCATCGACAGCGCGATGCGCTTGCGCGGGACATCGACGCCGAGCACGAGGACCCGGATAACATCACCGACCCGGACGACCTCGGATGGCGATGCGATCCGGCGGCGCGCCATGGCCGAGATGTGGACCAGACCGTCCTGGTGGACTCCGACATCTACGAAGGCGCCGAACGCAGCCACGTTGGTGACCACGCCTTCGAGCTGCATGCCCGGCTTAAGATCGCCGATCGTCTCGACGCCCTCCTGGAAACTGGCCGTGCGGAACGCGGGGCGCGGATCGCGCCCGGGCTTCTCCAACTCGGCGAAGATGTCGCGCACGGTGGGAAGGCCGAAGCGCGCGTCCACGAAGGTCTCGGGGTTGAGGCTGCCGAGCGCCGCGGTGTTGCCGAGCAGGACACGGATGTCGCTCTTCGTCGCCTGCAGGATGCGGCGCACGACCGGATAGGCCTCGGGGTGGACGCCGGACGCGTCGAGTGGGTCGTCGCCGCCCTGAATCCGTAGGAAGCCCGCCGCCAGCTCGAAGGTCTTCGGGCCCAGGCCCGGTACGGATTTCAGCGCCGCTCGGGTCCGGAACGGGCCGTTGGCGTCGCGGTGCGTGATGATCCGCGCGGCCAGAGTCGAGCCGAGGCCCGACACCTGGGTCAGCAGGGCAGGGGAGGCCGTGTTCACGTCGACGCCGACCGCGTTCACGGCATCTTCCACGACCGCCGAGAGGGAGCGCGACAGCTTCGTCTCGCTCACATCGTGCTGATACTGGCCGACGCCGATCGATTTCGGGTCGATCTTCACCAACTCGGCAAGGGGGTCCTGAAGGCGTCGGGCGATCGATGCGGCGCCACGATGGGACACGTCGAGACCGGGCAATTCGCGGGCGGCGATCTCGGAGGCCGAGTAGACGGAGGCGCCGGCCTCGGACACCGAGACCTTGGCCAGCTTGAGATCGGGATTCTCGGCGATAATCTCCGCGGCGAGCCGCTCGGTCTCGCGCGAGGCCGTGCCGTTCCCGATGGCGAGCAGCTCGACCTTGTGGAGGCGACACAGCCGCCCGAGCGTCGTGACGGCTTCGCGCCAGCGGCGCTGCGGCTCGTGCGGGTAGGTGGTCTCGACGGCGACGATCCGGCCCGTCGGGTCCGCCACCGCGACCTTCACGCCGTTCCGATAGCCCGGATCCAGCCCCAGCGTGGCGCGACCGCCGGCCGGCGCAGCCAGGAGCAGATCCCGCAGATTGCTGGCGAACACCGTCACGGCCTCGTCCTCGGCGCGTTCGAACAGGCGGGTGCGCAGGTCCTGCTTGATCCCTGTCCGGATCTTGGTCCGCCACGCGGTTCGCACCGTTTCGAGGAGCCAAGCGTCGCCGGGACGGCCCCGTGCGGCGATGCCGAAGCGGTGGCAGATCGCCCTCTCGAAGGGGCCGGGTGCGCCCTGCGGCGAATCCTCGCCCTCGGCCGCGAATGCGATATCGAGCACCTCCTCGCGCTCGCCGCGAAAGAGCGCCAGGATCCGGTGCGAGGGCATCCGCTCGATCCGCTCGCTCCAGTCGAAGTAATCCGCGAATTTCGCGCCGTCCGCCGCTTTGCCCTTGCGCACCTTCGAGACGAGCTGGCCGCCGCGCCAGTAATCCGTACGCAGGCGGCCGATCAGGTCGGCATCCTCGGCGAAGCGTTCCACGAGGATCGCGCGGGCGCCCTCCAGCGCCGCTTCGACTTCTGGTACGCCGCGCTCGAGCGAGACGAACGGCCGGGCCTCCTGCTCGGGTGCCCTGTCGGACCGTGTCAGCAGGGTCTGCGCCAGCGGCTCCAGCCCGGCCTCCCGGGCCGTCTGAGCCTTCGATCGGCGTTTCGGGCGGAAGGGTAGATAGAGATCTTCCAGCCGCGCCTTCGTATCGGCGGCCTCGAGGGCTGCGGCAAGCGCCGGGTTCATCTTGCCCTGAGCCGTGATGCTCTCGACGATCACCCGGCGCCGGTCGGTCAGGTCGCGCAGATAGGACAGCCGCTCCTCAAGGCCGCGCAGCTGCGTGTCGTCGAGGCCGCCCGTATTCTCCTTGCGATAGCGCGCGATGAACGGGACGGTTGCTCCGCCATCGAGAAGCGCCACTGCGGCGGCGACCTGCGCTTCCCGGACGCCGAGTTCCTCGGCGATGCGCGCGTTCACGGGCTTCATGCGGTCTCCGGAATAGGCTGCGGCGGCTGGATCGAGGCTCTGCCTGTGCCGGCAAGCCGTCGGAAACAAGGCGGTCGCGTCAACCAGGCTCCCGACCTTCGCGCAGAACCTCGGCCGCCTTCACGATCATCTCGCATGCCCCGGGATCTTGTGGACAATCAGCCCATGCCGCTGCCGGTCCAGCCCGCGTTTTCACACCGGCAGGGCCTACGAAACGCGGTTCAGATCCGTAACCACAGTCGTCAATAAGATGACTGCGCGTGTTTCGGGGAAGACGCCAGTCTTTTCCTTTAGATCTCGGGCGATCAGGCTAAGCCTTGACCGTCCTTCGATCATGTCATCGTGATGTCACCAACTGACGCAAAGTTCGCATCTTGCATGTCGCGTCAAGGCAGGCGTCCCGTGCAGTTTGAGATTCGCGAGAGCGGCCGGTCGGTATGGTCCTGGGTTCTCGTGAACGAGACCGCGGAAACCGTACTCGTCTCGCGGCGGAGCTTTCCATCGCGTGCGCAGGCCACGGCGGCCGCGCTGGCCTTTTCCCAACTCGTCGCCCGGGCCGGGCGCACGCTGGCGGGCGGGACGCGCCAAGTCGGATTCCTCTCTGACCGCAGGCGCAATCTGCGAACAGTGCCGTTCAGGCCCGCTGGCGGATCAGGCTCATCACGCTCCAGCAAGCGATCACGCAGCCGACACCCATCGCACCGAGGCAGCTGATGGTGCGGATCGGCTCGCCGCGGGCCAGGACGATCGCGGCCGCGAGCGGCACGAGCAAAAATGCGAACAGCAGGGTCATGGCGGGGGTCCGATCGGCGGGAGCCGGTTAGGCGGGCCGAGCCTAGGATGCGAATGGTTAATCGCTTCTGACGGCCTTCGCGGCGGCTCGTCCGAGGGCCTCCGCGCGTGTCGCCTTGATCCGGGCGTCAATCCAGCCGGATCCCGGGAAGAGGGGTGGCGGCAGCAGAAGCCGACCGTCAAGAACCGGCGCATGGCGGACGCTCACGCCGCCGGTCTCGGACCTGTGGGCGACCGCCGAGCCTTTCGCCCGATGCCGGCCGATAGGATCGAACGAGGACCGCCCGCTACGTCAGGCGGATCAGCCGGTCGACGAGCGCGCGGTCGTGCAGCAGCGCCATGCGCTCCTTCGGCGACAACCAAGCCTGCGCCTCGCCCACCGTCTCCGCCTCGCAGATCTTCGCGGTGGCCAGCGTCTGGTCCGGGTCGATCGAGCCGCGCGGTCGCGGTCGGCCGACCGGCAGCATCCGAGCGTGCGCGGTCGCGAGATCGGGATCGGCATGGATGGCTGCCAACGCGTCGGCCTCGTCATACCCCCGTGCGGCGTTGCGCGCGGTCAGCGCGCCGGCACGCACGGCGATCTCCGGAGGTGTCGCCTCTTCAGGGGTAGCGAGAAGGCGTCGGTCCTTGAGTGCGAGGCCGAGGCCCACCTGGCCGCTCGCCCAGGAGATCGGAATCGCCAGGACGAGGCCGAGGATCGTGGGGCTCATCCAGAGGAACAGCGACGTGGCGATCGCGAACGCCGCGATCCCCGCCACCAGGCCGAGCGCCATGTGCCAGCGGTGCCGGGCGATGATGTCGCGCAGGGGGATCGAGCCGTCGTCGCGACGCTGCGGGTTCCAGCCCGTGTCGCGCCCGAGCAGGATGCTCACGACCGAGCCGGACTGGATCACCATCGCCACGGGCGCGACGAGCGCCGAGAGCAGGATTTCAACGAGGCTGGACAGCACCAGCCGACCGGCGCCCCCGCAAGCGCGCCGCACCGGCCCATCGAGGAGTGCCAGGATCAGGCCCAGAAACTTCGGAGCGAGCAGGACCGCCATGGTCAGCCCGAACAGCTGGAGCGCGCGGACGGGGTCGAACCGCGGGAAGACCGGTGAGAATCCGGCGCCGGCGAAATAGTCCGGCCGCTCGGTGGCGGTCTGGAGGACCAGCAGGATACCGACGAGCAGTTGCAGGAGCCACAGCGGCGAGGCGAGATACCCGGCGATCCCGGTGGCGAAATGCTGCCGCGTCGCCGGATGCAGCCCGGCGGCGCCGATCACACGCGCGTGCTGGAGATTGCCCTGTGCCCAGCGACGGTCGCGGATCGCGACGTCGATGAGCGAGGGCGGGCTCTCCTCGTAGGAGCCGGGCAGCCGGTGAAGCATGTAGACCGCCCAGCCGGCCCGGCGGATCAGCGCCGCCTCGACGAAGTCGTGGGACAGGATATGGCCGCCGAAGGGGGGCGCGCCGGGCAGGTCCGGCAGGCCGCAGGATTCCGCGAAGGCGCGGGTGCGGATGATGGCGTTGTGGCCCCAGTAATTCCCGTCGCGGCCCGACCAGGCACTGAGCCCGGCCGCGATCACCGGCCCGTAGATGCGGGCGGCGAACTGCTGAAGCCGGGCGAACAGCGTGTTGCGGTTGATGATCAGCGGCAGCGTCTGGATGATGCCGGCATCGGGATCGGCCTCCATCGCAGCGGCGAGCGCCACGACCGCGGAGCCGCTCATCAGGCTGTCGGCGTCGAGAACGAGCATGTGGTCGTAATGCCCGCCCCAGCGGGTGACGAAGTCGCCGATGTTGCCGGCCTTGCGGTGGTGGTTCTTCGGGCGATGCCGGTAGTAGAGGCGGGCCTCCGGCCCGAGGCGTTCGCGCAGGTCGAGGAAGGCGCGTTCCTCGGCGATCCAGGCGTCGGCCTGCGTCGAATCGGAGAGCACGAACCAATCGAAATGCCGGCCGAGTCCTGTCGCCTCGACGGCCTCCCGCATCGCCTCGATACCCGCGAAGGTTCGGGCTGTCGCTTCGTTGTAGACCGGCATCAGGACGGCGGTCCGGGTCCGCAGCGCGGTCGGACGATCGAGGGTCCGCTCGCGCCGCATGAGCATCGCGAAGCCGAGCAGCCCGCTGGTGAAAGCGAGCGCAATCCACGAGAAGGTCAGGCAAAACAGGACCACGAGGACGAGCTGCAGGCCGGTCGGGCTGCCCGAGACCGACACCGTCTCCAGCATCTGCCATCCACCGTAGGCCGTCAGAGCCAGCGCGCCGCCGAAGACCGCGAGACGCGCCAGCCACGGCGCCCGCACGCGGCGCGACGCCCTCCGGGCGGATCCGGGATCCCAACGCGCCAGATCCTGGATCGGCATGGCCAGGGGCGCCTCCGGCGGCAGGCCGAACCCTGCTGAGGCTGCGGCCGAGCCGGGCTCTGCTGCGGCAGCCGGGCGCTCGGTCGGAATGAGTGTCTCGTCCAGTGGCACGGTGGAGGCTGATCCTCGAGTTGGAGAAGACGGACGGTTACGGGGTCCAGCGGTAGAGCCACGTTTCGCTGATCCGATCCTGTCCGCGGCGGAGCGCCAGGCGCAGCTCGCTGGCCCGCTCGCTGCCGGGATCGAGCTCGAACAGGATCCGCAGGGTCTTGCGCTCCGGATAGCGGTATCGCTCCTGCCGCGTGATCGCACCGGCCGAGGCACCGAGATTGACGTCGATCTCCCCGGGCTCGAACAGCGCGGCGCCCTCGAAATCCACGGCGAACAGGCGACGGGTTCCGGAGGCGCCGTGGCCGCAGCGGCTGTCGCGGACCCGCGCGATCTCAGGCGGCAGCGGGTCAGGCCAGCCCTTCGACCAGTGCTGGCGGCACAGGAAGCGCATCTCGGCGCCCTTGGCCAGCTTCGCCTTCGGCCGCCAGTAGGCGAAGACATTCTCGTTCAGCTCGGAATCGCTCGGGATCTCGAGCAGCGTCACGGCGCCCTCGTTCCAGTTGTCCTGCGGCTCCAGCCACAGGGAGGGGCGCTGCTCCCAGTGTCGCGCATCGTCCTGGAAGTCATCGTAGGCGCGGGCGCGCTGCATCAGCCCGAAACCCTTCGGCCCCCGGTCGAGGAAGGCTGAGACCTGGAGCGCTTCGGGGTTGTGCACCGGCCGCCAGATCGGCTCGCCGTAGCCGTTGTGGATCGCCAGGCCCTCCACCGAGAAGGCCGCCGCGCGCAGGTCATCGACGCGGTTCCGGTCGAGCGATCCGAACAGGTAGCTGCCCTGCATGCCCCCGAGCCCGATATGATCGAGTTCGGCCCGGGCGAAGACGGTGCCGTCGATCGCGGCCGTCGAGACCTCGCGGCCGGGCGTGAGGGTCAGTTTGAACGCCGCTGTCGCCGATTCCGATTCCGCCAGGGCGTGAACCACGACCGGTTGCCCAAGCGTCGGTGTCTCGATGAACAGGGCGCGGAACAGCGGGAATTCCTCGCCACGGGCATCGGCGGGCCGCAGGGCGAGCGCCCGCGCATTGATGCCGAAATCCTGTCCCTGCGCGACCAGGCGGAAGAAGGAGGCCCCCTGGAACAGCGCGAAATCCGAAAGTGGGTCGCTGTCGCCGAACCGTGCCCGCATGCGGAAGCCCGAGAAGGCGGTTTCGGCCGTGAGGTCCGGCAGGGCCAGCCCCGGGGCCACGTACGCCGTCTTGTCGTAGGCGATCGGCTGCACGAGCCCATTCTGCACGACATACAGCGAGACCGGCGTCTCGAAGATCGCGCCGCGCAGGAGCGGCTCCAGCGTGTAGCCGAAGTCTCGATCAGCCCAGACCGTGCGACCCTCGGCGGGATGGATCGCCGCATAGGCTTCCCGCGACAAGCTTTTCAGGACGGCCGGCACATCGCCGCTCTTCGGACCGACGTAAGGCGCAGCGGCCCGGGCGCGCGCCAGATCAACGAGTGTATTCGCCTCGAAGGCTTCTCCGGCTCCCGGGAGAGCCGGTGCCTTGTCCGGGTCCGCCGCGTGCGCGACAGCCGGCAGCGAGCCCGCGGCAGCAGCCAGCGCCCCGGCCAGCACGGAGCGGCGGGACGGTGCGGCGGGCGGTCCGTCGGCGAGTGTCATGCGGGGTTCGGTCTCATGTGTCTGCTTGTGTCTCTATACAGGCTGCCCGGCTGAACCCAGGCTTAAACGGAGGGTCGAACCGATCCGGCTCCGTTGACTTCACGCGAGCCGGCTCTCTAATTCGAGGGAACGGTTCGAAACGGGGGAGGCAGCATGGGGTCGTTGCGAGTCACGGGCCACGGCGTGGATCTCGGCGAGAGTCTGCGCGGCCGCGTCGAGGAACGGATGTCCGCGATCCAATCCAAATATCTCGACTCGCACATGAATGGCTCCTGCTCCGGTCACGTCACGCTTCGACGGGACGGAACGGCGTTCCGGACGGACTGCGTGCTGCATCTCGTATCCGGACTGACGATCGAGGCGAACGGCTTCGCCCACGATGCGCGATCGAGCTTCGAGCAGACCGCCGAGCGTTTGGAAACGCGGCTGCGCCGCTACAAGCACCGACTGAAGCAGCATGCTGCGGGGCGGGGCGACGACGCAGCTGTCGAGGCCGCTTACGCGGTGCTCGCCGCTCCGGATGACGAGGATGACGATGCCGGGGAGGGCGACACCCACCCGCCCATCGTCGCCGAGAGCACCCGGACCTTGCAGCGCCGCACCATCGGCGAGGCGGTCACCGCCCTCGACATGACAGGGTCCCCAGTCGTTGTCTTCGTCCATGCTGGTACCGGCCGCGTCAACGTCGTATATCGGCGCAGCGACGGCGCGATCGGTTGGGTGGACCCGCCGAACACCGTCGACTGACGCCGCGGGTCGAGAGGAACGGAGCCGGAACCGGCTCGTTCCCCGGCCGATTGACTGGCAGGGGCGCGACCGGGTTGATCGGCGGCGCACCTGCGACGAGGCCCGGTCCGATGCGGACGGGTGACGGGGCAACGGTCGTTCGATGCCAGTTCTGGAATTTCTCGACCCCGAGTCGGTCGTCCCATCGCTGCGCGCGCGGGCCAAGAAGCAGGTGCTTCAGGACCTCGCCGCTCAGGCTGCGCGGCGCCTGCCGGCCTTGGGTGAGCGCCCCGTCTTCGATACGCTTCTTCAGCGGGAGCGGCTCGGGTCGACCGGGATCGGGGAGGGCGTTGCGATCCCGCATGGAAAGCTTCCAGGCCTCGATCGGCTGTTCGGTCTGTTCGCCCGGTTCGACAGGCCGGTGGATTTCGAGGCGCTCGACGGCCAGCCGGTGGATATCGCCTTCCTGCTGCTCGCCCCCGAAGGCGCGGGGGCCGATCACCTGAAAGCCTTGGCCCAGGTTGCCCGCGTCCTGCGCGAGCCCGGAATGCTCGCGCACATTCGCGCGGCCCGCGATGCCGGCGCCCTCTACGCGCTCCTGACACGCTCCACGGCACCGCAGGCCGCCTGATGACGCGGATCCGAGCTGCCGCTCTGTTCGTCCTGGCCGCCGGCTGGACCGGACCCGCACCGGCCCAGAGCGAGACCACCTGCGCGCGCGATCTCCTGGTCGCGCAATCGATGCAGCGGCAGGCCATCGATCAGTTGGAGCAGGCGGACGGTGAAGACGCCAAGAACTGCCGGATCTGGCGTCGCCACGTCGAGACCATGCGTCGGGTGGCCAGCGTCTACGGGCGCTGCCTATCCGGTTCAGACCGGTCCGAGCGTCTCGCCCAGGTCCAAGGCTCGGACCGCGAGTTCTCGGAAGCCATCAAGGCACGGTGCAACGGGCGCTGATCGCACCGGAGACGCTGCCGCTCCAGCTTTGAGGCTTCGATACGCCGCAGCCGATCAGGGCAGCGTGGTCCGCTCCGCACGACCCGCGCGGAATGTCCGGAAAGGCCGCACGTTCACCCTTTTGGGACGGGCGTGGGCCAATCGCCCCTAATCCACCCCGCGCAGCATCAGCGGCTCCGCCACCATCTTCACCGGCTTGCCACGGCCGATCAGGATCGCCGCCCGGGAGCGCTCGGGATCCGCTTCGAACCGGGTGCGCACCCAGCTCGCCAGGAACTTCACGTATTCGGAGGCGACGAGCTTGGCGGCTGGCGGGCTCTGCCACCAGCGGTCGGCATCGAATCCTTCGGTGACCACCGGATGCGGCAGGACGCGGTCGCTGTCCTGCAGGGCATGGTCGAGTTCGATCAAGGTCCGCGGCATGTGGTAGTTGGAGGTCACCACCGCGACGGTGCTGAACCGGTGCGCCCGCATCCAGCGCCGGGTCTCGATGGCGTTGCCGATCGTGTTCCGCGCCCGATAGTCGAGATCGACGCAGCAGGCGATCAGCGCGCGCTGGGTCGGATTCAGCCGGGCGATCTCGTCGCGGCTGGTGCGTTCGTTGACGCCGGTGATCAGCAGGCGACGACCGTAGCCGCTGGCGAGCAGGTCGATCGCATCGCCGATCCGCTGTGCGCCGCCGGTCAGCGCCACGATCCCGTCCGCCCGGTCCGCGGGAATCCGCTCATGCCGCGCCAGCGCGTTCACGAAGACCAGGAAACCGGCCAGAAGGGCCAGCGCGGACAGGCCGGCGCCTACGCCGCAGCTCCAGAGCGCGACCGCGCGCCGATTGTGCGGCTTGGCGGGCATCACCGGACGACGCGGGCGAGCCCACTCGTGCCATGCCCAGCCGACGACGTCAGTCGAGGGCGGATCCGATGCGCGCAGCATACGCGTGGTCATCCTCCGGAGGATCTGCGCCGATTGCGGCGGCCCGGAGGCACCGCCATCGGCCCCGTCCACACCGCGTCGATAAGGTTTCCCATTCGTTAACGTATGACGGGGCTGCGCCTTCTCACCTGCTCCGCAGCGCGCTCCCGGTTCAGGCGAGGAAGCGACGCACCGTGATGCGCGAGACGATGCCCGTCACGAGTGACGCGATCACGCCGATCAGGATGACGCTCGCGTAGCCCCGCAGGCCCACGTGGAAGGCTCCGAAGAGGGCCTCGACCTCCTGGCCGGCCGGACCGGAACGGGCGGCCCGGGCAAGGAGCCCGGTGATGACGAAGGCGAGGATGGCCAGCCCGGCGCCGATCGCGCCGCCGCGCAGGCCCAGACCGAAGAAGCGCCGCTGGAACGCCTTGGCGATGTAATCGTCGTCGGCCCCGACGAAGTGCAGCACCTCGACGACCTCTCGGTTGCCCGCCATGGCGCCGCGCGTGGCGAAGGTGACGGCGAGACCGGTCGCGATCAGGACGAGCAGGACCATCCCGATCCCGATCCCCACGAAGGCGTTGGCGGCCGTCGAGAGCCGCTGCAGCCAGAGGGCGTGGTCGTCGAGGCTGGCCACGCCCGGGAGCGCTTCGAGGAGCCGCGACCGGAGGCGTTTCAGGTCGGCGCCCTGGCCACCGGCGAGCCTCAAGGCGATCAGCCGCGGCACCGGGAGGTCCGAGAGATCGAGGCCGCTGCCGAGCCACGGCTCCAACAGGCGCTCGGCCTCGGCCTTGGAGAAGACCCGCGTCTCGGCGATGCCGGGCTCCGCCTTGGCGATTCCGGCGGCGCGGGCGACATCGGCATCGACGTCGCGGCCAGGCCCGGGCCGTATCTGGATCGTGACCTCCTGGGCCACGTCGCCCTGCCACTGGGACGCGTTCGCCGCGACCATCTCGGCCGCGCCCGCGCAGAGTCCCGCCAGGAAGGTCAGGATCGCGATCACCGCCGCCAGCGAGCGCCCGGCTGCCGTGTCGGTGGGAACCAGCGGCGCGTTGCGGCGCAGGTTGGCCGGTACCGCCGGGTCCGCGGGACCGGACGCATCGGGCCGCGCCCGCGAGATGGCCTGTGTGCTCATTCCTCGATCCGAAGCCGGCCTTCGCCGAGCACCATCCGGCGGGCGTCGACGGCGTCCATGATGCCGAAATCGTGGGTGGCGATGATGACCGAAGTCCCCAGCTTGTTGAGCTCGAGGAAGAGGCGCAGCAGCCGGCGGCCGAGCCCCGGATCGACGTTGCCGGTGGGCTCGTCGGCCAGCAGCAGGTCCGGTCGGGCGATCAAGGCGCGGGCGATGGCGGCGCGCTGCTTCTCCCCACCCGACAGAAGCGGTGGCAGGGCGTGCATGCGCTCGCCGAGACCCACCCAGCGCAGCAGCTCCACCACCTCGGCCCGGTAGCTCGTCTCGGCCCGCCCCTGGACGCGAAGCGGCAGCGCGACGTTCTCGTAGGTTGTGAGATGGTCGAGTAGGCGGAAATCCTGGAACACCACGCCCATGCGGCGCCGCAGCCCGGTGAGCGCCTTGGCGGAGATGCCGCTGACCTCGTCGCCGAAGATCGACACGAGGCCGCGGGTTGGGCGCACCGACAGCAGGATCAGGCGCAGCAGCGTCGTTTTGCCGGCGCCCGAAGGTCCGGTCAGAAACTGGAAGGAGCGCGGCGCGATGCGAAAGCTCACGTCCGACAGCACCTCCGGCCCGAGGCCGTAGCGCATGCCGACGTTCTCGAACTGCACCACCGGACGCTCCGCACCGGGCAGCAGGCTCTTCATGTTCGCCTGTAGGTTCAAGGCCGTGCCGTATTCCGTCCACGCATCGCCTGGGAATCGCCTTATGGGCGGGCGTTTTCAAGGCCTGCGTAATTTCACGCGCGCTTAACCCTGTTCAGCCACACTTTCTCAGCGAATCTGTAATCCGGCCCACTGCGGCCGCGCGTTGCGAGTCCGACACGTATGTTGATCGCCTGCCCGAGCTGCGCGAGCGAGTACCGGATCGATGCCGACAGGGTCGGCATGGAGGGCCGTTCCGTCCGCTGCGCGGCCTGCCGCGAGACCTGGTTCCTCACCCCGGCCGATGTCCTCGCGGGCCACGAGGCCGAGCTCGCCGACAGTGCCGAGGCAAGCGATGATCCAATCGCGGCTGAGGCCTGGGAGGAGGCGACCGCCTCGGTCCGGGCGGCCACCAACATCCCGACCCCGGTGGTGAAACCGGCCGCCCGGCCTGCGTCTTGGGGCGGGAGGGCCCGTCGCGGCATGTCTGGGATGTCGTTCTCCCTCGCCTTCGGCCTGACGCTTCTGGCGGCGCTACCCCTGGTCTGCCTTGCTCGCACGAGCGTCGTCCGGGTTGTCCCGCAGACCGCCGCGCTGTTTGCGCGGGTCGGGCTTCCGGTGAACCTGCGCGGCATCGAGATCCGCGACGTCGTGGCGTTCAGCAACCCCGGCGAGGACGGCCGGCCGCCGGAACTGGTGGTTGAGGGCGACCTCGTGGGCGTCGCGCGGTCCGACTCGCCGGTCGCGCCGCTTGCCGTCGAGATTCGGGATGCCGGCGGGCGCCCGATCCGAACCTTCTCGGTCCCGGCACCCCGGACGGTCCTCGGCTCGGCTGAGACGGCGCGGTTCCGCGCGAGTCTCCCGATGCCGCCGACGGAAGGGCGAGCGGTCGTTCTGCGCTTCGCCGACGCCCGCGTGGCGGGCGCCGAGCCGCGGGTTGCGGCGGCCGACCACTGAGGCGTTCCAAGTGGCGCGGATCCCAGGTCAGGGCCGCGCGTCTGTCGTCTCGAAAAGTTGAGACGATCGCGGACCGCTACAAGCGAGCGGCCTCATGCCCGATCGTGCCGATTGAGACCTGTCGGCGAACGATCCGGGTGGCGGCACGATTGAACGGCACCGGCCTCTGCGGTCAGTCCGGCCGTCGGCCTGACGCGTCCCGCCGCGCTGTGTCTGACCGGGTCAGATCCGGCTGCCGCGCGCGTCGGTGATCCCGCGTCCGGGAGCAACGGCCCGCCACGTTCTCTGGACGAGGCTCAAGATCGCCAAGCCAAGACGGATTGCCGCCACGCCGACCCGCGCGAGCCGGATCTGACCGGGCAATTGGCGCGGACCGATGGGACGGTAGACGAGGCGCGGGCTCGCGCGCTCGGCCTCGGCGATCGCTTGGCCGAGGGGGAGGGCGGCGATCCGTTCCGCCGCGGCCGGACCGATCCCGATGGCCTGGGCCCAGGCCAGGTTGCGGCCGAGCAGGCCGCGATCGTGCAGCCGCCGGAACCGCCGCCGCCAGACATACCGAAGGACCGCTCTCGGAAAAGCCTCCATCCGGGCGTCGCACAGCGCGTCTGGCTCTTCGCAGCGGGAGCGGATCGTATCGGCGACGCCGCCGGGGGCGCGGCCGGCGAGCCGGGCCGAGATGGTCACGCATACGTCGGTGGCGTGCCGAACCCGCAGGCCGTGCTCCAGGAGTTTGGCGATGAAGGCGCCATCCTCCCCGAGCGGTATCTCCGGCATGCCGCCGACCTGGAGATAGGCCGCGCGCGTCACCGCCAGGGTGGCACCGATCGCCGTGCGGTGGCACGGCCACGGATCGTGCGGATCGGGGTCGAGACGCGCCTCCGCTTCGGTGATCAGGGCGTCGTAGCGATCCTCCAGCTTGCCGCGGGCGGGCAGAGACGGCGGCAGCAAGGCCGCCTCGGTGGGATCGAGTTCGACTCGGCCGGCGACGGCATCGGCGCCCGCCCGGATCGCCGCGACATTGCGGGCAACCCAGTTCGCCGGCACCCGGCTGTCCGCGTCGGTGGACAGGATGATCCCCGCATTCCCCGATTCCCCGAGCCACGCCGCGGCGGCGTCCATCGCCCGGCGCCGGGCCCAGCCGGCATGCGCCCCCGAGAACGTCTCGACAAGAACCCGGACCGGGATCGACAAGGTCGGCACCAGATCGGCGACGATGGCCTCCGTGCGATCCGTGCAATTGTTCAGGAACAACACCAAGCCGAGACTGCCCGGGGCGAGACCGGTCTGAGCGTCGATGGCGCGCAGGCAGGCCGCGATGCGCTCCTCCTCGTTGCGCACGGGCACGGCCACGATCGCGTCGGGGCTCTGGTCCGCAAGGGGTCGGGCGCGTGTCACCGGATCTCTCCATCGGCCCCGTCAGATCGCGGGGGCTGAGAGGGATATGCCGGGCGGTGAATGAACGGAACCGGAAGGGCGCCCCTGCCGATCAGAGCGCCTTCTCCAGAAGGCCCTCGATCCATTCCGGCTGGGTCTCGCCGACGGATCGGCCGACCTCCGTCGCGCCCTTGTAGGCGATCAGCGTGCTTTGCATGCGCACGTTCAGCCGCCGGAGCAGCTCCTTCTGGCTGTCGAAGTCGATGTCGAAGATCTGCAGATCCTTGAAGCGCGGCTCGGACGCGAGCTTCGCGAGGATCGGCTTCTGCGTCTTGCAGATCGGGCACCACGGGGCGCTGACTTCGACCAGGATCGGCTTGCCGCTCTTCTGCGCGGCCTCGAATGCGGGATCCGAGAACGGCCTCGTCTCCCCGGCCGCGGCGGGCGCGAGACTGGCGGCCAATAGGAGACCGGCCAGCGTGAGGACGGCGCGACGGCTCTGCATGATGCGTTTCCCCCGACCAGCATCTGTTCCAGGGTGCCGGCTCCGCCAACAGGGTACACGACGCCCACGCGAAGGATGCAGCGTTTGATGTCGCCGCGCATGAAAGTTGACGCCGGGCGCGTCACATCATCGAGATGGCTCACCGAGCCGGTCCTCGGCCACGAGCGCGGCGATGTCGTCTCCGTCCACGGCATCCATGGTGCGCTGGATGCGCAAGGCGCGGATCGGGGCGCCCGCACGCATCACCAGCACGATCGTCTCCAGGTCGGGGCAGCCGGGATCGGCGCAGGCGATCTCGTTGACCGCGAGCGCGTCGCCCTGGCCGAGCCCCAGCGCGGCGATCAGGTCCTGCTTCAACCGCGCGGCGATCTCGGCACGCTCTGCCGAGCGGGCTCGCCACGCCTTGAGGCTCACGAACGCCATGCCGAATGCACTTCCCTCAGAGAGGTCACCATGCCTCATCGACCCCCGCGCAGCGGTCGGTCGCACGCAAGAATGTAATAGTGTTGCGGCCCTGCCAGCCGGTCAAGCGCGGCTGCGGTGACGCGGCGCGAAACAAACCCGGCCCTCGACCGTAATGCCAACGGACGCTTCACGAATCTCCGATCTCCGCTTGTGTCTCGACTCGACAGCGCGGTGGACCTTCTGTGAGGTGTCCTGGCGCGCGCAGAGGATGTGTGATCTTGCGACCCTGGCGGGACAGACCGAGCGACCGGCGGAGTTACCATCACGGTAATCTGAAGGAGGCGCTCATCGAGGCCGCGCGTCGGTTCATCGCGGAGCGGGGGATCGGCGGCTTCACCCTGGTGGACGCCGCACGCCTCGTCGGCGTGACGCCGGCTGCGCTGTATCGCCATTTCCGCGGCCGTGAGGCCCTGCTGGAGGAACTCGCAGGGCGCGGCTTCGCGGAACTCGCCGAGCGTCTGGCACGAGCGCTGACCTCGCGCGGTACGCCGCTGGAGCGGTTCACCCGTATGGGCGAAACCTATCTGACCTTCGCCGAGGAGGAGCCGGCCTACTACGCGGCGATCTTCGAGACCCGGGGGCTTCCGGCCGGCGCGACGGATCCCGACGCTGGGCCGAATCCGAGCGATGCCGCCGCGCGTCCGAGTCCGTTCGATCTGCTGGTCGAAGCGCTTCAGGCAACATTCGCGGACGGATTCGGAGGCGTCGCGCCGCGCTTCATAGCCCTGGAGGTCTGGGCGCTGGCCCACGGGTTGGCGACCCTCTCGGCTGCCGGGCACCTGCCGCGCGGCCCCGGATTTCCGGACAAATACGAGCTGCTGCGGGCCGGGGTCCTCGCTCTCGTCCACGGGGCCGCACGGAGCAGAGGACCCGAACCCCGCGTCTGACGCCCTTGAAAGGCGTTCCCGGCACCCGCATGTTAACCGCGTTCACATGAACAGCGGAGCACAGCCGTGACCTCTCAATCTTCCTCACCTTGGGCGACCGGCCGGCTCTGCCGGTCCGGCCCGTTCCCGCGCCGTTCCCTGGAGATCGGTGCCATCGTCGTCGGCTTCATTTACTGGTGGCCTGTGGGTCTCGCGTTGGTCGCCTGGAAGCTGGCCGGCTATCCGGCCTTCACAGAACTCCGCGACAGCGCGCGTCGGACGTTCTCGGATTTCGAGGGCGCTCGCCCCGCCTCTCGGTTCGCCCGTGCATTCGAGGCCGCGAGCCGGCGCGACAGCACCGGCAATGCGGCGTTCGACGATTACCGCCGCGCCGAGCTGGACCGGCTGGAAGCGCAGCGCCGCGCCCTCGCCGAGGAGAGCCGGGCCTTCGCCGAGTTCGTCGAGGAACTGAAGCGGGCCAAGGATCGCGAGCAGTTCGACGCTTTCATGGCTAAGCGCCGCAGCGAGGGCGGCGAGCCGCGCTCAGTCTGATCAAGACGGTTCACCGGGCCCGGGCCGATCGGCCCAGGTTCGGTGCGACCATAGCCTCAGGAACGCCGGAGCGCGTCGGCGAAGAGGGCGGCTCCGGTCGCGGAAGCCGCGCCACGCGGCGCCTCTCGCGCGACAGCGTAACGTCCGGCGGGCCGGTCAGGCAGCGCGGACCGTTTCGAGGAACCGGTCGACTTCGGCTGTCAGGTGCTCGGATTGCTCCGAGAGCCGGGACGCTTCGGCCAGCACCTGGGTGGCTGCGAGCCCGGTCTCTTCGGCCGCGCCCGCGACGCTCACGATGTTGTTCGTGACCTCACCGGTTCCCGCTGCCGCTTGCCCGACATTCCGGACGATCTCCTGCGTGGCCGCACCCTGCTGCTCCACCGCGGCCGCGATGGAGCTGGCAACCCCGTTGATCTCGCGAATCCGAGCCGTGGTCGCACCGATCGCCGTGACCGCCTGTCCGGTCGAAGTCTGAACCTGCGCGATCTGGGCCGAGATCTCATCCGTCGCCCGCGCGGTCTGTTCGGCCAGAGCCTTCACCTCCGAGGCCACCACCGCGAAGCCTCGGCCCGCCGCCCCGGCGCGGGCCGCCTCGATCGTCGCGTTCAGGGCCAGCAGGTTGGTCTGGCTGGCAATCGAGGCGATCAAACCCGCGACGTCGCCGATGCGCGCGACGGCCGCGCTGAGTTCCTGAACGAGGGTGCCGGTCTGGTCGGCCTCCCGGACCGCGACTTGCGCGAGCTTGGCGGAGCCATCGACCTGCCGGCCGATCTCCTGCACGGACGAGCCCAGCTCCTCGGCGGCGGCTGCGACCGTGCTGACGTTGCTCGCCGCCTGCTCGGCCGCCGCTGCAACAGTCGTGGATTGGTCGGCAGTCTGGCGCGCCGTCGCCGTCATGACCTGTGCAGTCGCCTGCAACTCGCTCGCTGAGGCGGAGACCTGACCGATAATGCCGCCGACTGCCCTGGCGAATTGGTCGGCCATCTGACGGATCCCGGCCTTGCGTTGCGCCTCGGCGGCGAGCCGGGCCTCGGCCGCCTGCTCCTCCAATTGCCGGTTACGGATCAGGTTATCCTTGAACACCTGAACGGCCGCAGCCATCGCGCCGATCTCGTTGCGGCGGGACTGGTAGGGCACCTCCGCGTCGGTATCGCCGGCTGCCAGGACCGACATGATGCGGGTCATCACCTGGATCGGTCGGGAGATCCGTGCCAAGCCGAAGATCGCCGCAGCCAGGGCTGAGGCCACAGCGAGCCCGATTCCCACATAGGCGGTGGCGGTGGCTGTGTTGGCCCGCGTCATCGCGATGTCGGCATCGTGGGCGGCCTCACGCTCGTTCAAGGAGACGAGCTGCGCAAGGGTCGCACGCGCCCCATCGTACAGAGCGACGACGTCGGGATGCGTCAGAAGCGCAATGGCCTCAGCTTGTTGACCGCCCGCAACGAGGCGGCGCACCTCGCTGTCCGCCCGTTCGAACTTGGCCCAGGACGCCGCGAAGCTCTCGTAGAGGCTACGTTCTTCCGAGCTGCTGATCAGCGGCTCGTAGCTGTTCCTGGCTTCGCGCAGTTTGGCAAAGGTCGCCGCGAGATTGTTCTCGTTGGCTGCGCGTCGCTCCGCGGTGACCGACAGCATGAGGAGCCGGTATTGCTTGATCCGCACTTCCGAGGCGGCGACCTCCACGGCGCTTATCGTTTCGACGGAGGGCAGCAAATTGGTGGCGAGAGCCGTCGCGGATTCGCGGATAGCGGCCAGTTCCCGGACCGAGAGACCGCCCTGGATGGCCGAAATGAGGGCTAGAAATCCGAAGAGGATGGCGAGTAACGATTTGAGTGATAGGTTCAAGCGCATGAAACGTTTCGCATGTCGTTGCACCTGAGTTTCGGCTCAGGCAAGAAGTTTGACTCTCTCTAATGTAGATCGAAAATCGACGTCGGCAAGACTCTGCAGTAAGTCGTCGAGCTATCGAATGAGCATTATCTGTCGCTATAAATGCCAGTATCTAAAGTGTGGATATATTTAAATTGTCGAGTATATTGATTTTCAGATGTAAGTTTTGACTCAGTGATTGTTGAACTTCTTTCATTGCGTTAAGCATTTGTTCATCTCGATCACAGGTGGAGCGACGAACGGCACGGATCCAGGATGGGCTGTCCGACGGCCTCGTGCCCGCCCGTGCCAAGTTCCAGCGGCCATGGGGCGCAAGCCTTCGGATACGCCGCCTCGTCCGCGCCCGGCGCGGGCCCGCACATCGGCGCTCGGGGTCGGATTTGGTTAGAGGGCTACGAGTGGCGGGCTCCTCGTTTCGAGGGGCGCCCGCGAACGATCGCCAAGCGGGTTGCCGACGGCTCGCGTCCCCGCTCCGGAAGTTGCGCCCCGGCCGAGGGTCCGGCATTGCTCCGGCAGCCGAAGCGGAGGGGTTCAGGCGATGCCGACAGCTCGGGTCACGGTGGTTGATCACCCGCTCGTGCAGCACAAGCTGACGTACCTGCGGGACAAGAACCGCTCGACCAAAGGATTCCGCCAGCTTCTCAACGAGATCGGCATGCTCCTCGCCTACGAGGTCACGCGGGATCTTCCGCTCGAGGCGGTGACCATCGAGACGCCGCTTCAGCCGATGGAGGGCCGACAGATCCAGGGCAAGAAGCTGGTCCTGGCGCCGATCCTGCGGGCAGGGGTCGGCTTCCTCGACGGCATGCTGTCGCTCGTCCCATCGGCGCGGGTTGCCCATGTCGGACTCTACCGGGATCCGGACACGCTCGAGGCGGTGGAGTATTACTTCAAGGCGCCCTCGGATCTCGCCGACCGGACTGTCCTGGTCCTCGACCCGATGCTGGCCACAGCGAATTCGGCCATCGCGGCCCTGGATCGGTTGAAGGCGCGGGGCGCGTCGGACCTGCGGTTCGTCTGCCTGCTGGCGGCGCCGGAGGGCCTCGCCAAGTTCCAGGCCGCGCATCCCGACGTGCCGGTCTGGACCGCCGCCATCGACAGCCACCTGAACGATCACGGCTACATCGTGCCGGGCCTCGGCGACGCCGGCGACCGAATGTACGGGACGCGCTGAACGCCCGCGGCCCTGCGCCGAAGCATCGAGCGTTGGCTTTGAACCGCTACGGCCGCGAACTGAAGGAGCGGGCACGGCCCTTGCCGACGACCTTGCGCAGCACGCGGGAGAGTTCCTCCACCGAATAGGGCTTCTGGATCAGGTCGAAGCCGTGGACCCCTTCCTGCGCGAGCACGTGGCTGTAGCCGGAGGTGAGGACGACAGGCAGGTCGGGCAGACGCCGTTCCAGCTCCCGGGCGAGGGCGATCCCGCCCATTCCGGGCATCACCACGTCCGAGAACACGGCGTCGAAGCGGAACGGGATCCGCTCGATTTCCTGAAGCGCCTCCTCGGCGTTCGTCGCCCAGACCGTCCGGTGGCCGAGATCTTCAAGGATCTGCGTGGCAAAGCGGCCGACCTCGACGTTGTCCTCGACCACGAGGATGCACAGGCTTGCGCCCTCGATGCTGCGCTCGTCGAGCGGGTCCTCATCGGCCTTCTCGGGCGCCCCTTCGACCTGCGGTAGGTACAGGGTGAAGGTCGTGCCTTCCCCGGGCCGGCTCGCGACGTCGACGTCGCCCCCGGACTGCTTCGCGAAGCCGAAGACCTGGGAGAGCCCGAGGCCGGTGCCCTTGCCGATGTCCTTGGTGGTGAAGAACGGCTCGAAGATCCGCGGCAGCACGTCGGGGGCGATCCCGAGACCGGTATCGGAGAGCGACACGGCCGCGAAGGTGCTCCGCGATCCGGCGTGGCCGCGGATCGCCGGCATCGGCCGCCCGCCGACCAACCGGAGGGTCAGCGTGCCTTCGCCGCTCATCGCATCGCGGGCGTTGACCGCCATGTTGATCAGCGCGGTTTCGAACTGGCTGAGATCCGCCCGAATGTAGCAGGGCTCGTCGGGGATCCGGGCCTCGACGGTGATCCGCGCGCCCGTGACGGAATCGAGCATCTCGGCGACGGCGCGCAGCGAGGCGCCGACCTCGAAGACCTCGGGGCGGAGGGCCTGCCGGCGCGCGAAGGCGAGGAGCTGACCGGTGAGCTTGGCGGCCCGGTCCACCGTGTCGGAGATCGCCTCGACGTAGCGGCGCCGCCGCTCCTCCGGCAGGTCCGGCCGCTTGAGCAGGTCGGTGGACGACTTGATCACGGTCAGCAGGTTGTTGAAGTCGTGGGCTACGCCGCCGGTGAGCTGGCCCACCGCCTCCAGCTTCTGCGACTGCCGCAGGGCTTCCTCGACGCGCTCGCGCTCCACGCTCTCGGATTGCAGGCGGTCATGCGCCTCCGCCAGGGCACGCATGTGCCGCCGCTGCTCGGTCAGGTCGGTCAGGATCCCGCACAGGAGGGGCTTGTCGCCCTGGCGCTCGAAGCGGCTCAACGACAGGAACGTCGCGCTCTCCGCGCCCGCCGACGCCTTGAGCGCGATCTCCTCGCGAACCGGGCTCGCAACGGCCCGCTGGACCAGTTGATCGAGGTCGGTATCGGTGCGCACGAAATCGCGCAACGACCGACCGATCAGCCGCTCCTGCGGCTCGGCAAGCATGTCGGCCAATCGGCGGTTGCAATAGAGCACGGTGCCGTCCAGCCCGAGGGTGAAGGCACCCTCCTGAATCTGCTCGATCAGCACGCGGTACGGGCGGTCGGCATTCTCCAGGGTGTAGACCAGACGCTCGTGGTTCGGTCCCTCGACCACCACCGCGTCGAAATCGCCCCGGCGGATCGCCGCGAGCGTCTCCTCGCTCTCCTCGAGCCGCGCTTCGAGCTCGCGGATATGGGTTCGATAAGCTTCCGGGCCCGGCTCGTCTCCGGGCAGCAGCGCGTCGACGCCCATCACCGCGCCTCCATAGCGGGATCGATCTCGAGCACGCGCAGAAGGCGGTCCTCGTCCAGGAGATCCCCCGAGATGCGGCGCTCGGGCAACGGAGCGACCTTCAGCAGCGTCGGGGCAGCCAGAATCCCGTCGCGCTCGGCCAGATCGGGCTGCTGGTAAATGTCGACGATCTCCAGCTCATACCGGTTCGGGATGTGGGTCTCGCAGACCCGGCGCAGGAACTCGACGGCGCGCAGGGATCGCGGCGCGGTCCCGGCCACGAACAGCCTCAGGCTGTAGCGGTCCTGGGCGCCTGAAGGCGCGATGCCGCCGATCAAGGCTGGTCCGCCCTCGGCCGGATGTCCAGACCGACCAGAACCTTCTCGGTGTTCGACAGGTCGCCGATGATCCGCTTCAGCGGAGAGGGCAGCCGGCGCACCAAGGTCGGGATCGCGAGAATCTGATCGCCCGCGGCGAGCTGCGGATTCTTCATGAGGTCGACGACCTCGATGTCGTAGCGGCCCGCCAGATGCTCCTCGCAGAAGCGCTTGAGATTGGTCATCGCGGCAAGCGACTTCGTCGTCTGCCCGGCGACGTAGAGGCGCAGATGATAATGGTTCGGATCGCGGTCGGGATCGGTCTCCGGAACCGGATCTTCCGAGGTCGTGTCGTTCATTCCGCGGCACTCCGTCGTGCGGTCAGTTCCTGCCGTTCCCTCGCGCGGTCCGCCTCGCGCAACCCGTCCTCCACACGAAGACGTTCCTCCTCATCCTCAGTGGCTTCCAGACTGGCGCGGAGTTCCTCCATCTGCCGCTCGATCGCCGATCGTCGACGCGCGACCTCGCGGATTTTTCGCTCGGTCTCATGCAGGCGCCGCTGCGTCTCCGCCATCTCACGCGCCTCTTGCACCATCCGGGCCGTGCCGGTCAGGACGCCCGCCGGGCCGATATAGGCATCGACCAGCCGGATCCCGTTCGATGACATGAGGAACTCCCGAACTTGGTTCGAGTGGCTCATGCCGCGCGCTTTTATGACATAGAGCGTGCGTGTCCGTTCGCCGTTGGCTTCCATGTTCTGGAGCTTGACCCAGGCATCCATCAGCGAGGACACGCCGAGATCGTCCTCCTTCACGAGGGAACCGTCGCCGCGCAGGGTGGTGAACACCGCCGTGATGCCCCGGGTCTTGATCAGGTCGATCATCCGGAGGAGCGTCGCCTGTAATTCGCTCGTCGAGCCGCGCAGGGCGGAGATCGGATCGATCACGACCACGTCCGGGCGGAACTGGTCGAGGTCGCGATGCATCCGGGCGAGGTGCGTCTCCAGTCCGAACAGGCTCGGGCGTGCGGCCTCGAAGCGCAGGAGCCCGCTCGCGATGTGCCCGGCGAGATCGAGCCCGATCGAGCGCGCGTTGCGCACGATCTGCGCGCTGCTCTCCTCGAACGCGAAGGCCATGCAGCGCTCGCCACGCCGGCAGGCCGCATCGATGACCGAGGCCGTCAGCATGGTCTTGCCCGTGCCGGCCTCACCCGAGATCAGGATGCTGGAGCCGCGATAGAATCCGCCCGGGCCGAGCATGGCATCCAATCCGGCGATTCCCGACGAGATGATCCCGCCCGGCACCTCGTAGTCGAGCTCGGCCGACGTGACCGGCAGGACGCTGATGCCCGCGTGGTCGATCAGGAACGGGTATTCGTTGGTGCCATGCGCCGAACCGCGATATTTGACCACCCGGAGACGGCGTGTGGTGATCTGGTCCTCGATGCGGTTGTCGAGCAGCACCACACAATCCGAGACGTACTCTTCCAGCCCCTGCCGGGTGAGCTGCCCTTCGCCCCGCTCGCCGGTGATAATCGCCGTCAGGCCGCGATCCTTGATCCAGCCGAACAGGCGTCGCAGCTCCGCGCGCAGCAGCGATGGGTCGGTGAAACCCGCAAACAGGGTCTCGATCGTGTCGAGCACGACGCGCTTGGCGCCGATGCTGTCCACCGCGAAGCCGAGGCGGATGAACAGGCCTTCCAGGTCGTACTCGCCGGTCTCCTCGATCTCGCTGCGCTCGACGCGCACGTGGTCGATGGCGAGCTTGCTTGCGGCGACGAGCCCGTCGAGATCGTAGCCGAGGGAGGCGACGTTGGCGGCCAGATCCTCCGCCCGCTCCTCGAAGCTCATGAACACGCCCGGCTCGTCGAACAGGGTCGCGCCGTTGACCAGGAACGTGGTGGCGAACAGGGTCTTGCCGCAGCCCGCGGCGCCGCAGATCAGGGACGGGCGGCCCGCCGGAAGGCCGCCAAAGGTCAGATCGTCGAAACCCGCGATGCCGGTGGGCGACTTGGCGAGGGCCGTCAGCATCTTCGGGGCAGCTATCTGGTCAGTCACGATGATCGGTGTCCCGAACGTCTCTGTCGAAGGCAGAGGCTCGAAAGGGCCCTGCGGCGCCGTCCCCCCCCCCAGGCGGCAGGTTACAATCCGCGGCGGGGCGGCTCGGAGAGCTGGCAAGACGGGCCGAGATCACCCCGGATGCGGTATGGCAACGGCATCCCAAGCGCAATACGCGGCCGCTACGATCCCACCGCTTCGATCTTGGCCGGCGACCGCCGGTGATCCGTGCCGGCGCGACCGGCTGAGAGTGCGAGCCACGTCGTCCCGGGCATGCGGAGCGGAATGCGGACCTGCGGGTCCGTCGACATGCCAGGTCTGGGCGCCGGCGCCGCTTCCGAATTCCGTCTCGTCCGCGGCTACACCCCGCCGAGCCCGGCAATTGACCAACATTCGCCGTCCATTGATCACAGCTGCACATTGTATTCATCCGGCGAGGTGTTGCACACTCCGATCGTCAGGCCGATGCGGCGGCAAAAGCCGCACGGTGCGCAGGAGGAAATCCATGGCGATCGATCGGAGCGTATCCCGCCGGGCGCTGGCCCTGCTTGCAGTGGCCGGGCTGGTGACAACGGAGCCGGCCCGGGCCGCCGATCCGATCCGGATCGGGGTGATCGCCGAGGCGCAATCCGTGGTCGGGGCCTCGATCCCGCAGGCGGTGCAACTCGCCGCCGACGAGATCAACGCCAAGGGCGGCATCGACGGTCGTCAGATCCAGGTCGTCACCTACGACGACAAGTCCTCCGCCTCCGACGCGGTCCGCGCCTTCCAGCGGGCGGTCTCCGAGGACAAGGTCAACCTCGTCATCGCCAGCTACATCTCGGAGGTCGTGCTGGCCCTGATGCCCTGGGCGGCCCGGCTCAAGACGCCGATGATCACGCCGGGCGCGGCCTCGAACGAGATCAGCCTTGCGGTCCATAAGGACTACGCCCGCAACAAGTACACCTTCCACGGCTACCTGACTTCGGCAGCCCTGGCGCAGTCGATCTGCGACTCCACCAAGGACATGCTGATTGATCTGATGAAGGTGAAGACCGCCGCGATCATGAGCGAGGATGCGGCGTGGACCCGGCCGCTCGATGTCGGCTACGAGAAATGCCTGCCCGAGATCGGCGTGAAGGTCGTCGACCACATTCGCTTCTCGCCGGACACGGGCGACTTCACGCCGATCTACAACAAGATCGAGGCGGCCAAGCCCGACCTGATCGTCACCGGCATCTCGCATGTCGGGGTCCAGCCGACCGTGCAGTGGCAGAACCAGCAGGTGCCGCTGGCCATGACCGGCATGAACTCGCAGGCGACTTCCTCGACCTTCTGGGCCAACACCAACGGCGCCACCCAGGGCGTGATCTTCCAGAGCATTGCGGTGCCGGGGGCGGCGATCACCGACAAGTCGCTGGCGTTCAGCGACGCGTTCAAGAAGCGTTTCGGAAGCGATCCGTCCTACGCCGGCTACATGGCCTACGATCAGGTCTACTACGCGGCCGACGCCGTGAAGCGCGCGGGCACCACGGAGGCCGACAAGCTCGTCGAGGCTCTGGAGACGACCGACTGGGTCGGCACTGTCGGGCGCACGCAGTTCTACGGCAAGGACGACCCGTTCACCCACTCGATCCGGTACGGCCAGGGCTTCATCACCGGTTTGATCGCGCAGTGGCAGGACGGCAAGCAGGTGGCGATCTGGCCGAAGAGCCTCGCGCAGGGACAGATCGTGATCCCGGCCGCCGTGAAGGCTGCCGCCCGGTAGGCACCGGGTCTCGCGGCGGAGCCGGTTGGCGCCGCCGCTTGCCAAGCGCAGTCCTTGCAAAGCGCGGTCGTTGCCGCAACTAGAGCCCGAGCGCGGTGCCGTGGACCCGGCCCGAGATTCCGCGCCGGAGAGGATCCATCGATGGCCAGCCCCGACCTGCCCGAGACCATGCGCCAGATCCGCTTCACCGGTTCCGGCGGGCCGGAGGTGATCGCCGTCGAGACCGCCCCGGTGCCGCGCCCGGGGGCGGGCCAGGTGCTGATCGAGGTCGTCGCCGCCGGAGTGAACCGGCCCGACGTTGCCCAGCGGTCCGGGGTCTACCCACCGCCTCCGGGCGCAACCGAGACCCCCGGCCTGGAAGTCGCCGGCCGCGTGATCGCGCTCGGGGAAGGCGTCACCGGCCTGGCACCGGGCGACGAAGTCTGCGCCCTCGTCATCAGCGGCGGCTACGCGGAATTTGCGGTGGCGGAAGCGAGCCACTGCCTGCCGCGCCCGAAGGCGGTCTCGCTGGTCGATTCCGGCGGCCTGCCGGAGACCTTCTTCACGGTGTACTCGAACGTCGTGCAGCGCGGTCGCCTCGCCCGGGGCGAGAGCTTCCTGGTCCATGGCGGCTCGAGCGGCATCGGTGCCACCGCGATTCAGATCGCCAAGCATGTCGGGGCCCGGGTCTTCGCCACCGCGGGCTCGGCGGAGAAGTGTCGGTTCTGCGAGGAACTCGGGGCGGATGCCGCCATCGACTACAAGCAGGCGGACTTTGCCGAGGAGGTGAAGCGCCTCACCGATGGGCGCGGCGTCGACGTCATCCTCGATATGATCGGGGCGAGCTATCTGCCCCGGAACCTGAAATCCCTCGCGCCGGATGGCCGCTTGGTGATGATCGCTCTCATGGGCGGCTACAAGGTCGATGGCTTGAACATCACGCCGATCATGCGCAACCGCCTGACCTTCACCGGCTCGACCCTGCGCCCGCGCCCCAAGGCCGACAAGGCCGCCATCGCCGAAGGCCTGCGCAAGGACGTCTGGCCGGAGCTCGATGCCGGCCGCATCCGCTCCGTCACGCACGCGACCTTCCCGCTGGAACAGGCCCGGCAGGCGCATGAGCTGATGGAATCGAGCGCGCATCTCGGCAAGATCCTGCTGACGACAGGTCGCTGACGGCCGACCACAGGAACCCGCCTCGTCGGCACCGCGTTGGCGGCCGGTAACGGAAACGTGTCGCAGACCGCCGTCCGGCGTGTTGCGTCCTGCTGACGAGGATTGTGCAGATGGTCGAGAAATTGAACCAGCAGGAGAGCCGGCAGGGTGAGCGCGGCAAGCCCGTGCTCTGGGTGCTGGTGGCGAGCCTCGTCCTCCTGGCGATCGCCACGGTCGGGCTGCTGACCTGGAACGGATCGAATTCGCCCAAGGACTACGCCAGCCAGAGCCAGGATGCGTCGCGGCGCGAGGTGACCGGCTCGGTCAACGGTCAGTCGAACGGCGCGTCGCCGTCGAACAGCACCGGGGTTCCGGGCGGAAACCCGTCGTACCCGCAGCCGGCTCAGCCGGGCGCGAATGGCGGCGCTGCG
The DNA here is from genome assembly GCF_041806315.1 of Methylobacterium sp. OAE515. NCBI lineage: Bacteria > Pseudomonadati > Pseudomonadota > Alphaproteobacteria > Hyphomicrobiales > Methylobacteriaceae > Methylobacterium > Methylobacterium sp. OAE515. The sequence continues at coordinate 5,596,651 of NZ_JBGMUV010000001.1, read as the reverse complement.
AAGTAAGGCGTGTATCCGAGGCGGCGCGCGCGCCGCCTCAACGCGGGTTTCAGCGGGTCGGGATCGGCGTCGGGCCGCGGTAATCGTAGAAGCCGCGCTTGGCCTTGCGTCCGAGCCAGCCGGCCTCGACGTACTTCACGAGGAGCGGGCAGGGGCGGTACTTTGAATCCGCCAGGCCCTCGTAGAGCACCTGCATCACAGACAGGCAGGTATCGAGGCCGATGAAATCCGCGAGCTGCAGCGGGCCCATCGGGTGGTTCGCACCGAGCTTCATGGCCGTGTCGATCGACTCGACCGACCCGACGCCCTCGTAGAGCGTGTAGATCGCCTCGTTGATCATCGGCAGCAGGATGCGGTTGACGATGAAGGCCGGAAAATCCTCCGACATGGTCGAGGTCTTGCCGAGCTTGGCGATGAAGACCTTGGCCGCCTCGTAGGTCGTATCCTCGGTGGCGATGCCGCGGATCAGCTCGACGAGCTGCATCACCGGCACCGGATTCATGAAGTGGATCCCGATGAACTTCTCGGGCCGGTCGGTGGCTGCGGCCAGCCGGGTGATCGAGATGGACGAGGTGTTGGTCGCGACCAGCGTCTCCGGCCGCAGCGACGAACACAGCGTGCTGAAGATCTCGCGCTTCGTCGCCTCGTTCTCGGTCGCGGCCTCGATCACCAGATCGCACGGACCCAGCGCATCGAAATCCCGCGCCGGTTGAATGCGGGCGCGGGCCTCGCGGCTGTCGCCTTCCGTCAGGCTACCCTTGGAGACGAGGCGGGCGAGGCTGCCCTCGATCACGCCGAGGCCGTTCTCAAGGCGGTTCGGATCGCGGTCGTTCAGCAGGACGTCGAGACCGGCCGCGGCGCAGACCTGCGCGATGCCACTGCCCATCTGGCCCGCGCCGATGATGCCGACCCGCTTGATCTCCATGTCCATCTGCCGACCTGTGCCCCTAATGCGGATGCCGATGCACGGCCGCCCGTTCAACGAACTGCGCCGCCGCGACGGCGAGGTCCCGCGCTCGCCGTCTTCTAGACCAATCACCGGCGCGGAAGAAACCCGCGACGTCGCACGCGGCAACAATGCCCATGCCGCGTCGACGAGGCGAAAACCCCGCCGCTACTGGCCCTTGGCCTTGCCGATCTCGGATTGCAGCTCCGGAACAACCTGGAAAAGGTCGCCGACAAGCCCGTAATCCGCCACCTGGAAGATCGGCGCGTCCTCGTCCTTGTTGATCGCGACGATGACCTTGGAATCCTTCATCCCGGCGAGATGCTGGATCGCCCCGGAGATGCCGACCGCCACGTAGAGGTCCGGCGCCACCACCTTGCCGGTCTGGCCGACCTGCCAGTCGTTCGGCGCGTAGCCCGCGTCGACCGCGGCACGCGAGGCGCCCACCGCCGCCCCGAGCGTATCCGCCAGCGGCTCGATCAGCTCGTGGAACTTCTCCGACGAGCCGAGCGAGCGTCCGCCCGACACGATGATCCGGGCCGAGGCCAGCTCCGGCCGGTCCGACTTGGCGATCTCCTCGCCCTTGAAGGTCGAGCCGCCGGCCTCGGGCGCGGCCGCCGAGACGGCCTCGACGGGAGCGGCGGCGCCGCCCTCTTCCGCGGCCTTGAACGCCGCCGTGCGCACGGTGATCACGGTCTTGCCGCCGGGCGTCTGCACGGTCTGGATGGCGTTGCCGGCGTAGATCGGCCGCTCGAACGTGTCGGGCGAGACCACCTTGATGATGTCGGAGATCTGCACGACGTCGAGCAGGGCGGCCACGCGCGGCAGCACGTTCTTGCCGGTCGTGGAAGCCGACGCGATGATCACGTCGTACGGGCCGGCGATCGACGCGATCAGCGCCCCGACGGGCTCGGCGAGGTCGTGGTCGTAGGCACCGTCCTCGGCAACCAGCACCTTCTCGACGCCGTCGAGCTTGGCCGCCGCCTCGGCCACGGCCTTGGCGCCGCTGCCGAGCACGAGGGCGTGGATCGGCGCGCCGATCTGCTTGGCGGCGGTGAGCGCCTTCAGCGTTCCGTCCTTGATCTGTCCGTTGCCGTGCTCGACGAAGAGGAGTGTCGTCATGACCGTCCGAGAGCCTTCGAGTGGGGTGACGCGAGGCTCGACCGGCGGCCGGGAGCCCCGCGATGTGAATCAGATAACGCCGGCTTCGACCTTGAGCTTCTGAACGAGCTCGGCCGCGGAGCCGACCTTGACGCCCGCGGAGCGGCCCGGCGGCTCGGCGGTCTTCAGCACCTTGAGCTTCGGGGTCACGTCGACGCCCAGCGCGTCGGGCGCCAACTCCTCGAGGGGCTTCTTCTTGGCCTTCATGATGTTCGGCAGCGACGCGTAGCGCGGTTCGTTGAGGCGCAGGTCCGTGGTGACGATCGCAGGCAGCTTCAGGCTCACCGTCTGCAGGCCGCCATCGACCTCGCGGGTCACGTCCAGGCTGCCGTCGCCGGCCTCGATCTTGTAGGCAAAGGTGCCCTGCGGCCATCCGAGCAGCGCGCCGAGCATCTGGCCGGTCTGGTTGGAGTCGTCATCGATCGCCTGCTTGCCCAGGATCACCAGTTCCGGGCTCTCCTTCTCGACCACGGCCTTCAGGAGCTTGGCGACCGCAAGCGGCTCGCAGTTGACGTCGGTCTTCACCAGAATGGCGCGGTCGGCGCCCATGGCGAGCGCGGTGCGGAGCGTCTCCTGGGCCTGTTGCGGGCCGATCGAGACGGCCACGATCTCGGTGACCTTGCCCTTCTCCTTCAGGCGGATCGCCTCCTCGACGGCGATCTCGTCGAAGGGGTTCATCGACATCTTGACGTTGGCGAGTTCGACCCCGGAGCCGTCGGCTTTCACGCGGATCTTGACGTTGTAGTCCACCACCCGCTTGACGGGCACCAGCACCTTCATGGCGGTCACGATCCTTCCCCGGAGGATTCTTTTCGTCGTGCAAGACTCGCCGACCGGCGCCAGAGGGCGCGGCGTGGCGAGGGCACGCAAAGCGCGCGGACCGTAACGGCCACATTTCCGCCTTGTCAACGCGGCGCGGCGGCGGCCCTCAGGTGCCGGGCGTAAGTAAACGGAAGCGTGGGGCGCCCGAGGTCAATGACCGCGTCATTCCAGCTGTGAGGAGGAGGCCGCGAATTCGATCAGGGCCCGAGGGCCGGCAGAGGGCCACGGCGGCCCTGGATTTCGGACTCGCTTACGACGCATTGGAAGGACGGCGGTTCGGCTTCACGGCCGATCCGGATCCGGTGGTCTGCCTAGAGCTGTGCCAGAGCGCGTTGCGCCAAGCAGCAGGCCCCCCGCAGAGAACGGCCGTCCAATCCTTCCTCTCATCCTGAGGTGACCGCGAAGCGGGCCTCGAAGGAGGGCTCCAGCCAGCCGCGCGACTACTGGAGCCCTCCTTCGAGGCCTCCGCTACGCTCCAGCACCTCAGGATGAGGGGCCGCAATGCGCTCGGGCGCGGATCGAGATCAGCCCGAGGTCGGCTCTTCGAAATCGCGAACCCGCGATCAGCGGTTGGCGCCGGGCACCCACAGGACGTCGTCCGCGCCGTCGGAATTGGCCGCGCGGCTCGCCACGAACAGGAAATCCGAGAGCCGGTTCAGGTAGCGCAAAGCCTCGGGCGAGACGGTCTCGTCCTCGCGGGCCGCGAGGCTCACGGCGAGGCGCTCGGCCCGCCGGCATACGGTGCGGGCGAGGTGCAGCGCGGCGGCGGCCGGCGAGCCGCCCGGCAGGACGAAGGATTTCAGCGGCGGGATCGCGGCGTTGAGCGCGTCAATGTCGCGCTCCAGGCGCTCGACCTGGCTCGCGACGATCCGCAGCGGCTCGTAGGGGAGGGGCTCCGGGGTCGGCGGCGTCGCGAGGTCGGCGCCGAGGTCGAACAGGTCGTTCTGGATCGCCCCCAGCATGGCGTCGAGGGACCCCTGGCTGTGCAGGCGCGCCATCCCGATGCAGGCGTTGGTCTCGTCGACCGTGCCGTAAGTCTCGATCCGCAGGTCCGCCTTCGAGCGGCGCTGCCCATCCGCCAGGGCCGTGGTGCCCTTGTCGCCGGTACGTGTGTAGATGCGGTTGAGCTTGACCAAGGAGTAGGGCGCCTCAGAACGTGTAGCCGATCTTGCCGCCGAAATTGGTCAGCCCCCGGTTGTTCGCGCAGAGGCCGGCGTTCGACATGTGCTCGACGGTGGCCATGATGCTCCAGTGCTCGGTCAGGCGATAGCCCAGAGCCGCGGCCTCCCGGAACATGGGCGAGCAGCCGAGCGTGTTGAAGCCGTAGGGCGTCTGCGCCTTCGGGCCGGTGTAGCCGTTATGGGCGACACCGCCGAAGAAGCCGTCGAGGAAGATGCGGCGGTTGAATGTCTCGGGGAAGATCTCGAGCGTCCAGGTGGCGCCGAGATAGGCGTAGCTGGTCCGTCCGCCGGTGTTGTAGCTGCCGCCCACCGTCGGCCGCGGCACGAAGGCCTGCCAGAACGGATCGGCGCTGATCTGCGGCTTGGCGAACAGAATCTCGCCGTTGACGTTCGCCTTGCTGAATCCCGGGAGCTTGCCCTCGGCGCTGCCCGGATCCTGCACCGAGCCGCCGATCCGGACCTCCGACACGATGCTCAGCGGCTGGGCCGGCGCCGCGTAGGCTGCCGGGAGCGCCGGCGGCAGGTCGGCGGCCGAGACGGGCAGGATCGCCGCGCCGGTCATGAGGCCGATCAAACAGAGACGGGAAGGGGCGGTCATGCGGTCTCGGCCGGGTAGGCTTGGCGGGTAGCTCGGCCGAACCTAGCAGAGGCCTGCGCGCTCAGGCGCCGAATTCATCCGCTGCCTGCGCGAAACCCGCGATGTGCGGCGGCGTGGTCACACCCTTGCGTTGCCGGGCTCACGTGCGCCCTGCGGGTCCGGGCTCACCTGCGAAGGCCGGAGCGACAGTGCGGGCCGGACGGACGCGATGAAGCGATCAGGGCTCCTCAGGCCGAGCGCCACCAGACCACGCCCATGATGACCAGGATGGCCACGAACTGCAGCAGCACGCGCAGGCGCATCAGCTTCTGCGAGACATTGGCGCTGCCGCCCCGCATCATGTTGGCCAGGCCGAGGAACAGCACCACCGCAACGGCGAGGCACGCGAGAAGGACGAGGGTGTTCGACGACATGCTGACGGGGATCCGTGCCGGACGCAGGGCCGCCTATCGGCCCGGCGACGCTGCGTGAGATGAGGGAGGTTCAGTTGCGACGGAGCAGGCGCTCGAAATAGTCGAGTTCCTCGCGCGGCCGGGTCGGGTCGCCGAGCTTGCGCCGCAGCTCTTCCATGATGCGTCGCGCCCGCTGGACGGCCGATTCATCGGCTGTCGGCACGCGCACCCGGCCGTCGCTCATGTCGCGTCCGCGGGTGGGGCGGCCGAGCGGATCGTCGTCGCGGGCGCCGGCCTGACCCTGCTGCCCGGGCTGCTGGCCGCCGTCCTGCTGACCCTCGCCCTGGCCCTCGGCCATCTCCTGCATCTGCTGCGCCATGCCCTCGGCACCGCGCTTCAGGCCGTCGAGGGCGCGGCCCTGGGCATCGACCGCCTCGCCGGAATCACCTTGCTTCAGGGCGTTCTCGGCCTCGCGCATGGCATCCTCGGCATCGGAGAGCCCCTGCTCGCCGCGCATGCCGTTCTCCTTCATGCGCTTCTCCAGCTCCTCGAGGCGCTGGCGGAGGGCCTGCTGACGCTCGCCGACATTGCCCTGCTGGCCCTGTCCCTGCTGTCCCTGCTGGCTTTGCCCCTGCTGGCCTTGTTGTCCCTGTTGCCGCTGGCCTTGCTGGCCCTGGCTGCCCTGCTGCCCGCGCTGGCCCTGCTGCTGCCCGCGATCCTGCTGCCGATGGCCGCTGCGCGGCTGCTGACCATCCTTGAAGGTCTCGTCGCGCAGGCCCTGCTGCTCCTTGGCCATGTCGTCGAGGTCGCGCATCTGCTTCTGCATCTCGCGCGAGGCCTGATCCGAGCGGCTGCCGCGCTCGGCGGTCTGGAGGTTCTCCAGGATGTTGCGCAGCTGCTCCATGAGCCGCTGGGCCTCGGCGGTGTCCCCGCGCTTCATGGCCTCGGCCATGTCCTGGATCATCTTGTCGAGATCCTGGGGCGTCACGGTTTTGGATTGGGGGTTGCTCTGCCCCCGGTCGCTCTGGTCGCGGTTCTCGCGGCCCTGCTTCTGAGCCATCTCGGACAGGAACTTGTCGAGCGCCTGCTTCAGGTCCTGGGTCAGGCGCTTGATCTCGTCGTCGGGCGCATTGCGCTCGATCGCCTCCTTGAGGCGATCCTGGGCCTGCCGCAGTTGCTTCTCGGCGTCGGACAGGTCCCCGTCCTCGATTTTGAGCGCCATTTCCCAGAGCAGGTCGGCGACATCGACCAAATCGGCATCCGAGCGCGCCCGGCGCAGGCGCTCGGTGGCCGTCCGCAGGCCGAGGAAGATCGCGGGCTGCGGCGTGAACGTGTCGGGGGCGACGAGGAGCGCGTCCAGGGCGCCCTGCACCCAGCGGCGGTCCGTGTCCGGCGCCGTGATCAGGCGGCGCCGCTCCTCGGCAAGCGCCCGGGCGAGCGGGTCGCGGAACGGGCGCGCCGGCAGGGTGATCTCGGTGTCGGGCGTCTTGCCTTCCTGGCCCGCCTCATCCTTCACCACGATGTGATAGCGCACCCGAGCGCCCGACCACGGGCTGTCGGTCAGGTCGACGAGGGTCTTGGTCTCGGAATCGCCGCTGGCATCGGCCGGCAGGGCGAGACCGATATGCGGCAGCGGGACCAGCGCGCGGCCGGATTTCAGCGGCGCGATCACCGCCTCGGCGGAGCTGATCCCGTAATCGTCCTTGGCCTTGTAGGTGAGGTTGAAGGTGCCGCGCCCGTTGACCTCCGGGCCGCCGATTGCGGTCACCTCCGGCGGCCGATCGGGGATCGCGTCCACGGTCAGGCGCTGGCGGCCGGCCGGCGTGGCGATCACCAGCTCCGCGCCGCCGACGATGCGGTAGCGCTCCTCCCGCAGGTCGGGGCGCGCCTCCTGGCCGGGGACGGGGACGAGGCCCGCATTGGGCGTCAGGGTCGTGTCCGCGGCCGCCTTGCCCTGGCCGGCGATCCGCACGATCAGCTGCGCGTTGACCGGCGCCCGCAGGTGCTGGTCCGTGCCGTCCATGGCGATCAGGAGCGGCGGCAGGCGGGTGTAGATGGGCGGATCGATCCAGCCATCGACGCGGAAGTTCGGTCCCGGCGCGGCCGGTTCATGCCAGTCGAAGGCGGCGCCGATGCGCTCGCGCCACTCGGGCCCGGCGGCAAACAGGCTGGCGATGGCCGCGACCGTCAGGCCGGCCCGGAGCGCGAAGGGATCGCGCCGGGTCATGCCCGGCCGCGGCAGACCGACGCGCAGGGCGGCCACGGCCTGCGCGGCGCGGCGCTGGTGCAGGGCCCAGAGGACCTGACTGCCCGCATCCGCGGCGCCCACCGCCAGGGTGTCCTGAGCCGCCGAAGCCGGGCCGTGCCGCAGGGCCGGATCGCGGGCGGCCGCATCGCGGTCCAGGCGGGCGAGGGCCGCGCGCCGGCCCGGCCGGCCCAGATGGGCGAGGGGCAGGAGCGCGACGACCAGAAGCACGGCCAGGATCCCGAGGCCGATCTGGCGCCAGAGCGGCGTCACGTCGAGCCATAGGCCCGACCATGACAGGATCAGGAAGAGGAGCCCGACGCCCAGCCCGCGCCAGAGCACCGGCCAGGCCTGCTCCCACACGGCGGCTGCCCGTGCCTGCGCGACGAGCCTGTCGAGCCGCGCGTTCGCGGTCGTGCGACCCGGCTCGGGTCCGTTCCTGCCGGTCTTGCTGCCGAAGCCGTCCCTGTCGATCACGCCGACCGTTCCGCCTCACGCCAAAGGATGGGCCGGGGCTGCCGGACGGATCCGGACCCCAATCGCTTGAGGCTATCATGGTGGGCTGCGGCGGTCGGCGGGTCAAATCCGCGCGACAGGGCGTGCCGGGTCCTCAGTTGTGCGCCTGGATGAAGTTGCGCACCTGCGGGTAGATCTGCGAGTCCCAGCGCCGGCCCGCGAAGACACCGTAATGGCCGACGCCGGCCTGGAGATGGTGGGCGCGCATATAGGGCGGCAGGTCGGTGCAGAGATCGTGCGCCGCCATGGTCTGGCCGACGGCACAGATGTCGTCCCGCTCGCCCTCGACGGTCATGAGGGCCGTCCGGCGGATCGCCCGCAGGTCGATCGGCGCGCCGCGATAGGTCGCCTCGTTCTTGGCGAGAGTGTAATCCTGGAACACCGTCTTGACCGTCTCCAGGTAGAACTCGGCCGCGAGGTCCAGCACGGCGAAATACTCGTCGTAGAAGGTCTCGATCGCCTCGGCCTTGTCGGCCTCGCCCTTGGCCATGTGCCAGAACAGGTCGGTATGGCCTTGGACGTGGCGTTTGGCGTTCATCGCCATGAAGGCGGAGACCTGGACGAAGCCCGGGTAGACCTTGCGGCCGGCGCCCTTGTGCCGCCTGGGCACCGTCGCGATCAGGTTCTGCTCGAACCACGCGATCGGCTTCGAGGTCGCGAGCTCGTTCACCCCGGTCGGGTTGATCCGGCAATCAACCGGCCCGGCCATCAGGGTCATGCTGCGCGGGGCGGCCGGGTCCTTCGCCTGCGCCATCGCGGCCGCCGCGACCAGGGCCTGGACCGCCGGCTGGCACACCGCGACCATGTGCGAGCCCTCGCCCATCGTCTGCAGGAACTGGATCAGGTGCCCGACATAATCGTCGAACCCGAACCGGCCCTCCGAGAGCGGCACGTCGCGGGCATTGTGCCAATCCGTGATGTAGACATCGTGATCCGGCAGCATTGTGCGCAGGGTGGCGCGCAGCAACGTCGCGAAATGCCCGGACATCGGCGCCACCATCAGCACCTTGGGTTGCTCGGTGTGGATGTCCTTCCTGAAGTGCAGCAGGGTCCCGAACGGCGTCACCGCGACCGGCTCCTCGGCGACCGGGACGCTGCGGTTGCCGACCATCACGCTGTCGATCCCGTAGGCCGGCCGGGCAAAGGTCAGGCCGGCACGCATCATCATCCGGGCGCCCGCGGACATCCAGGAGACCGGCTCGCCGAGCCCGGCCCAGGGGGACCACAACGTGTCCAGCACCTGACCCCAAGCGCGGGTTTGCGCGGCGAGGTCGGTCTGCAGGTCGAACGCGTCGTACAGCATCGGGCGGGCACTCGCAGGAGCCCCGCCCGGCACGCGGGCGATCTGGGCGGCAACGTGGTTGATGCCGGGATCAATCTGCATCAGCATGGCCCTGCAGGATGGTTCTCGCGGCCGAGCCCGGCAACCGTCCGAAAGGGGGCGGGAGATAAGAATCATCCTGACGTGGCTTTGATGCATCAATTCGTTCTCCAGCGGCCGGGGCCGCGGAGGCAGGATCGTGCAACCGGCTGCGCACAGGTGGCCGCGACGGAGAGCGGGCGTGCCAGGAATCGTGCCTGGCGACCGCCCTACGACGCCCGGCGGATCACAGGCCCGGGCCCGTTTTCGGTGTGACGGTGCTCGCAGGCGATCTTGAGGTAGCGGTCGCTGCCGCCGGGCAGCCCGGCCTGCGCCGCCATGGTCTGCGCGTGCATCAGGCACTCCATCGGCGTGTGTGCCGGAGCCACGATGACGTCGAGTGCGGTGTCGCGAGAGCAATCCTGTGCGAGCAACGTGCCGGCACAGACCAGGGCAACGGAGAGCAATTCCGACATGACGGACCTCGGCTTCGAGCGATCGAAAGGTCCGCGGGGTGCTCTGGCGTGCGAGCCGCCGCGTTGTCGTTGCCTGGGTGCTTCCTCCGCTTGTCGCCTCCCTTAAGCACGGGATGTGCCAGTCGCCGACCCTGATCCCGGGTCAGTCGCGTGCGGGGAGCCAGTGCGTTTCCGGCTCGCCCGCCGGCAGGAGGGCCGCGACGGCGTCAAGATCGACGACGTACTGGTCGGTGAGCATCCGCCACATCTCGACCGGCGAGTTCGCGTTCGGCCGCAAGCCGTCGAGGGCGCGCGCCAGCGTGGCGAGGTTCACGAGCTTCGGGCGCTGCAGGAGCGGATCAGCGTTCAACATCGGGTCCGGCCTCTTTCCGACGCCGGCATTCTCCAGCGCTCATGGTTAATAGGCAGTTACAGCCGGCCGCGAGCATTTGGGTTTGACTTAAAATTCCTGCACTAATGATTGAAATCTTGATTATCGCGATGGATTAGCCAGACAGAAAGACAGCGTGACTGTCTTCGTTTGATTCTGGCGGGTTCGTCTTGCCGAAGTCCGGCGGCGCGTGTTCCGGCGGGGTTGGCCGTCTGCCTGAGCAGGCATCTCGGTTCACAAGCCCGACCCCATCCCTTATCACGCAGGCGACTGAGGCGATCCCGCACTATGAGGACGCCACCTGGCCGACCCCGCTGTCGCTCCCGGCCGATTGTGCGAACGGAACACCATGGACGCCACACCTGAAGCGATCGGTGCGACGCAGGGGCCGACGGCCCGGCTCGTGCTGGCCTCCGCGTCGCCGCGCCGCCTCGCGCTCCTGCAGCAGATCGGCATTGAGCCGGATGCGCTGTTGCCTGCCGAGATCGATGAGACCCCGCGCAAGGCTGAGCCGCCTCGTGAGCTCGCGCGCCGCCTCGCCCGCACCAAGCTGGCCACGGCCGAGGCTGCGCTCCATCTCGAGGACACGAAGACGCCGACATGGCTTCTGTCCGCCGACACCGTCGTTGCGGTCGGTCGACGGGTTCTGCCGAAGGCCGAGGTGCCGGACGAGGCGGCCGACTGCCTGCGCCTTCTCTCCGGCCGCCAGCACCGGGTGTTCACGGCGATCTGTGTGCTCTCGCCGCGCGGACGGCGCGAGCGGATCGTTGAGAGCCGCGTGCGCTTCAAGCGCCTGTCGGGTCGGGACATTCAGGGCTACGTCGCCTCGGGCGAATGGCGCGGAAAGGCCGGCGGCTACGCGATCCAGGGTCTCGCCGGCGCTTTCGTGGTGAAGCTCGTTGGCTCCTACAGCGCCGTGGTCGGATTGCCGCTCTACGAAACGTTGAGCCTGCTCGAAGGCGAAGGCTATCCTGTCCGTGCCGGCTGGGGCAGCCTCGCGTGAGCCGGGAACCGCGGGAGGCTTGCCCGATCTGCCGACGGCCGGCGGCACCGGACTTTAGGCCGTTCTGCTCCCAGCGCTGCGCCGATGTCGACCTCGGGCGTTGGCTCAACGAGCGCTACGCGATTCCGGAGGAGCTCGACTCGGACGAGCCGCCGCCGGAGCCGGATCCGGAGCGCTGAAACTTTTTTCGGCCTTTCCGTCACGCCGGTGTCACGGCAAGGCTGGACACGCCGTCCGGCACTGACTATACCCCGCGGCGTCCGAGACCGAGACCGGCGCGGACGACGCCCAGGTAGCTCAGTTGGTAGAGCATGCGACTGAAAATCGCAGTGTCGGTGGTTCGATTCCGCCCCTGGGCACCATCAGCTTTCTGAACACTTCTAAAGACTCGGCGGGATCCGCGCATTTGGGCGCGTGACCGTGATCGCGAGCTCTGCTGCCTCGAGTGTTGAGGTTTTCGGCCCAGAGATCGTGAGTACGTATGCGGGGCCTGAGTCGCTGAACTCGCCGCGGTATCCTGATCCTCGACGAACTGCGCGGCCGGAGCGTCTTCGATAGGCGGCGACGCCGCCGCGATCCGGTTAACGAAACAACGGCTTCAGCGTGATCGCGCTGATGTTGCTGCGTTCACGAGTATTGCTGGATCATGGATGGCGGACCACCAATGCCGAAGATTTGATAGCGCGACAGCATTCCGTGAGAACCATACATTTATAACGGAAGCCAGCATCCAGCTTTTCTGTGCGGGGTCACTGTTCCGTCGTGCAGGTATATCTGACCCAGACGGCTGCCGAGCAGCCGTTTTGTGCCACGCTGCGACAGCGGACGTGCGTACTGTCAAAAACTATACATTTGGTCGAGTGCGGTTGACGGTTTCTTTCCAGACAAGACTCCTTGATGTCGAATGAAAGCAGTCTAACATGGATCAGCTTTCAATCAGGGTGGCGCGATACGATGCCGAAGTGGAAGTCTCTCGACGGGTGGATTTCCGCGTCTGCAATCCAGGGCGTGACTGACGCTCTGGACGTGATCGGCAACTGGTCCTGGGATGCGGCATCGGACGGGGCACGCTCGGACAGGCTCGTGGCACGTCTATTCGGTGTCGATCCGGAGGAAGCCGAGGCGGGTCTGCCGCTGTCCGCCTACGCCGCCGGGGTCCATGCTGCAGATCGGTCGCGTCTCCGGACGACCTTCCGCGAGGCAGCGCGCAACGGCTGGCCGTATGTCACCGAGTTCCGCGTCTGCTCGTCGGACGGTGTGCTGCGCTGGGTCCTCGCGCGCGGCCGATTCTCGCGCAATCACATGGGCCGGCCGGTGGGCGGGTGCGGGATCGTGGTGGACATCACGGACCTGCGGACGAACGATGGTGACCTCGCCTTCGCCCGATCCGAGGCGGTGTTCCTGACCGGAGAGCCGCCGCTCGAACGTGCCGCTGCCGCTGCGATGATGGCCTACCGTGCCATCGATGCCGTGCCCGATCCGGGTCTCAAGGCGCGCGCCGAGGCGCTCCTGTTCGACATCGGTCGCAAGCTCGCCGCCCAGGAACACGCGGCGCGGCGCAAGGAAATGAACTGATCGAATCCATCCGGCGCGGAACTGCGCGCGCCCGGATCAGGAGGCATCCTGGTCGCGCAAGTGCAAGTAGGTCGGATCGAACTCGGCGGCCGACATCAACCCGTCCCAATCATGCACGGTCAGACGGCGGCTCCGCAGCGTGATCAGGCCGGCGGTCTTCAAATCCCGGATCGTGCGGTTCACGTGAACGGGTGTGATGCCGAGGGCATCGGCGAGTTCCGGCTGGGTCATCGGCATCTCGAAGGTTCGATCCGGCGCCAGCCCGACGGCACCGAGACGCGTGATCAACTCGCAGAAGAGATGCGCCATGCGCGCGTAGGCGTCGCGCCGTCCCGTGTTGAGCATCCATTCCCGAACCAGGGCGGCATCGATCAGGGTCGCGCGCCAGAAGACTTCGTTCAGCCGCGGATGCTGGCGCAGCAGCGCCCGCACGGCCTCGTGCTGCACGAAACCGACCCGGCACGGGCTGACCGAAGCGATGCTAATATCGAGGACCTCGAGGTAGAGACTCTGAAAATCCGGCATGTCGCCCGGCACATGGTATCCCATGACCTGCCGCTTACCGGCGCGTGTCGACTTGTAGGTGCAGGCGATGCCGTCCAGCACGGCGAAGCTCCGGGCCGGCCGGTCGCCCTCACGCACGATGTCCTGGTAGGCGTCGATCTGCGCCACCTGCACCGGCATGGCCGACAATGCAGCCATCTCGGCCTCGCTCGGCTTGAACAGGACGATGCTGTCGATCTTGCGCAGGAACGGATGCCTGTTCGCCTGCTGCATCTGTGCTGTCACTGCTCCGCGGCGGTAAGGCGTCGGCAATCGACCGACGACCACGAGCAGCCGCATCCAATGCCGCCCTCGGATAGGATAGGGCTCCGCCGGGACCCGGACCAGAGCACGAAGTCCCGGAGGGCGAACGGCACATCAATATCATCCGTCCGAAATGGATGGCTGTTCCGCAGCGCGGCTGAGAGAATGACGCGTCGAGCGATGCCGCGGGAGAATCGGGCCCTGCGGCTTGCGCGGTGACGCGGTCGGCCGCTTCCTGCGCACCGCCGGCGTCGCCCGGTGTTCGGGGCTGGAATTCTTCGGCCCGTCCGCGCACACAGGCACTGCGGCGCGATCGCCGTGCAGCCTCACGGACCATCCCGATGAACACGGCAGATCTCGCTCCGCACGCGCATCAAGTCCTGCGCGACGCGACCTTGCCGGATCTGCCGAACCATTACCGCGGCAAGGTCCGGGACAATTACGACCTCCCCGACGGTCGGCGCATCCTGATCACCTCTGACCGGATCAGCGCGTTCGACCGGGCCCTCGCGGCGATCCCGTTCAAGGGACAGGTTCTGACGCAGACCGCCCGCTACTGGTTCGAGCACACGGCCGACATCTGCCCGAACCACGTGCTGGCCTATCCCGATCCGAACGTCGTGGTCGGCCGCCGGCTGGAGATCCTGCCTGTCGAGGTCGTCGTGCGCGGCTACCTCGCCGGCACGACCTCAACCTCGATCCTGACGCGCTACCGGGCGGGCGAGCGCAACATGTACGGCCACAACTTTCCCGACGGTATGCGGCCGAACGAGCGTTTGCCGGAAGCGATCATCACGCCGACCACGAAAGCCTTCGACGGCGGACACGACGAGCCCCTGACCGAAGGTGAGATCCTGGAGCGGAAGCTCCTGACGCCGGAGCAGTGGCGGACGGTATCGGAGGCGGCGCTGGCGCTGTTCGCGCGGGGCCAGGCTCTGGCGGCCGAGCGCGGCCTGATCCTGGCCGACACGAAGTACGAGTTCGGCACCGATCGGGAGGGCCGCATCGTCCTGGCCGACGAGATCCACACGCCGGACAGCAGCCGCTACTGGTTCGCCGCCAGCTACCCTGAGCGCTTCGCCGCGGGTACGGCGCCCGAGAGCTTCGACAAGGATTTTGTCCGCAACTGGGTCGTGGCCCGCTGCGACCCGTACAAGGACCCGATCCCCGAGATCCCCGCCGAAGTCGTGCTGGAGACCGCCGCGGTCTACATTCGGGCCTACGAGACGATCACGGGCGCGCGCTTCGTGCTGCCCGACCCGGCCGAGGAGCCGCTGGCGCGCATCCGCGGCAATCTCGCCGCCTATCTCGGCATGGCCGCGTAGTTTCGAGGGGGAACGGCGCCCTGGGCGCCGCTCCGTGCCGCAGGCCTCAGGCGGCCTGCGCGATCGGCGCCGGGGAGGGCGCGTCCATGGCGCGAAGATACACGTCGAGCAGGGTCTCCTGCTCGTCGCGCTCATCCTTGTCCTGCTTGCGGATCTTCAGGATCTCCTTGAGCACCTTCACGTCCAGGCCCTCACCCTTGGCCTCGGCGAAGACTTCCTTCTTGGCTTCCATCAGGTCCTTGATCTCTTCCTCCAGCCGTTCCACGCGCTCGATGATCGAGCGAATGCGGTCGCCCGCGACGCCCACGGTGTCGGTCATGTCGGTCATGCGTTCCCTCATCGGATGACCGGGCCACCCTCGCCGCCACAGGGTAAGCGGCAGGTTAAGGGCGGGGCTTTCCGTCCGGGGCGTCGGTCCGGGACGTGATCCAGCCGATGATCGCGTCGGCCACCGCGTCGCTGTTCGATTCCAGCATCATCATGTGGCCGTTGCCGTGGATCCCCTGCTCGGCGAGCCGCAGCCGGTCGGGTTTCGCGCCGGCCTGTTCCAGGAAGGCGCCGGTGCAATCGTCCATGGTGGCGCGGAACGAGGCTTCCGAGGTCACGATCACGGCCGGCACCTTGGTGAGGTTCGGCAGGGTCCGCGCCGGCTCGGCCTGGAGCCAGCACCGGATCTTGTCGGGCGCGGCGGCGGTCTCGGCCTGGACTACGGTGAGATCGGCTGGCCCACTCACCGGCGGCTCGAAATGGAGCGGCACCCGCGTGATGCCGTAGGGCCGGGCCCGCGAGTCGCCCACGCGCTCGTACCAGCTGTCGCCGCCCTTGAAGCGGATGTCGTAGAAGGTCGGCCCGTTCGGCTCCACGGCGACGTGGGCCTTCACGAGGTCGGGCCGCTGATCGGAGACCGCCCAGCCGAACACGCCGGCCTGCGAGTGCGTCAGGAGGATCGCGGGTCCGATCTTCTCCAGCAGCGCGATCAGCGCCGGATCGACCAGCTCCTCGCTCTTGAGGGCGCTGGCGATGTAGGGCACCTGCGACAGGTAGAATTGATCGAAGGCCGCGTTGCCGCGCACGCCCGGACCGCCCGGCCATTGCGTGTGCAGCTTGGCCTGCGGGTAGAGCGCGAACCGCTCCTGCCCGGTGAACACCGTCTCTAGATCCTCGACCGGGAGGCGCGCGTAGGGGCCGTAGGTCTCCGGATCGCCGCCCGAGCGTCCGCGCCCGACCTGATCGACCACGTAGACGGCAAAGCCTTTGGCGGCGAAGTGGTCGGCCCAACCCGGCCGGCCGTCGGGCGTGCCGAGAAAGTTGGTCCCGGTCTGAGCGGTACCGTGCACCATCACGATCGGATAGCGCTGCGTGACCCGCTCCGGCACGCGGTAGGTCACGAACATCTGGCCGGAGGCGGTGGTCTTGTCCTTGGCGGTCTCATAGTGGCCGCCGACGAAGAAGTAGCCGGCGCCCGGCGCAGGCTTGAACGGCTCGGCTGCTTGAGCCGGCGCGCCTGAAGCGAGGCACATGAGGATCAGGGCGCCGGCAAGGGCGGTCTTGCGCATGGTTTCCTCCCGCGGGCGTCTGGTGCGCCCGGCGGGGGGCATATCAGCGGGAAAGATCCGGCTGGTCCAGCCGGATCCTGCACGCGGTCAGGCGTGGGCGAAGCGCGGCTTCTTGCCGAGGGCCTCCTCGACGGTGCCGGCGCCGTCGAGATAGCCGTGCACCTTCGGGTTCGGCATGATCAGCGAGGCCACGAAGGCGATCGCCATCAGCACGGTCACGTACCAGAAGAACGTGCTCTCCATGCCGTTGTCCTTGAACCACAGCGCCACGAACTCGGCGGTGCCGCCGAAGGTGGCGTTGGCCACCGCGTAGGACAGGCCGACGCCGAGCGCGCGCACGTTGGTCGGGAACAGCTCCGCTTTCACGATGCCGCTGATGCCCGTGTAGAACGACACCACCGCGAGCCCGAGGGTGATGAGCGCGAAGGCGAGGTAGGGATCCTTGTTGGTCCCGAGAGCGGTCATCAGCGGCACGACCATCAGCGTGCCGAGTCCACTGTACAGCAGCATGTTCGCCTTGCGGCCGATCCTGTCGGACAGCGCACCGAAGATCGGCTGGATCGCCATGTAGACGAACAGAACCACGGTCATCACCTGCGAGGCCGAGGTCTTCGGCATGCCGGCGGTGTTGACCAGGTACTTCTGCATGTAGGTCGTGAAGGTGTAGAAGCTCAGGGAGCCGCCGGCCGTGTAGGCCACGACGACCAGGAACGCCCGCCAATGCTTGAACAGCTCGGCGAAGGTGCCGGCCGTCTCCTTGTCGCTGCTGTCCTTGGTCTCCGCCAGCGAGCGCCGCAGATAGAGCGCCACGACCGCGAGGCCCGCGCCGATGAAGAACGGGATGCGCCAGCCCCATGCGGTGAGTTCGGGCCCGGTCATGACCGTCTGGAGCAGGACCAGCACCAGCGAGGCGAGGAGCTGGCCGCCGATCAGCGTCACGTACTGGAACGAGGCGAAGAAGCCGCGTTGTCCCTTGATGGCGACCTCGCTCATGTAGGTCGCCGACGTGCCGTACTCGCCGCCGACCGACAGGCCCTGCAGCATGCGGGCGAGCAGCAGCAGCACGGGCGCGAGGGTGCCGACGTGCTCGTAGGTCGGCAGGATGCCGATCAGGAGCGAGCCGAAGCACATCATCAGAACCGAGATGACCATCGAGGTCCGGCGCCCGACCCGGTCGGCGATGCGGCCGAACAGCCAGCCGCCGATCGGCCGCATGAAGAAGCCGACCGCGAAGATGCCGGCGGTCTGGAGCAGCTGGCTCGTGGAGTCGCCCTTCGGGAAGAAGGCCGGCGCGAAGTAGAGGGCGAAGAACGCGTAGCAGTAGAAGTCGTACCACTCGACGAGGTTGCCCGACGACGAGCCGACGATCGCCCAGATGCGACGCTTCCGGTCGGCTGCGTCGTCGTGGGCGCCCGGTGCGATACCGATCGTATCGTCTCTCGAGGCGGACATGGCGTCTCCGTCGATCACTTTTTCAGCCGGCAACAAGCCGGGCTCTTCTTCGTAGGACGCGACGTTACAGGTGATGACCGTGATCGCAAGTCCGTGAGGGGACTTAGCCACGACCCGTTGCAGGCAGTGTCATCGTCTTGCGGCTGTCCCAGAGAAAGGCGCCTGCATCTTCCGAGATTCTCGTGCGGCGCCCAAAGGATGGGATTGCGCGCTCCGCTGCTCGGCTCCGGGATGACGGGACGGACGAGATCGCCGCCAGCGGCGGTCCCGACGTCGAGGACGCGGCGGAACGGTTTGGCCTGGGGGCTCGTTGCGGGCCGGCGCGGCGCGTCGAGGGCGCTCCGTCATCGCCAGGAGGAGAGGCCATGAAGCGGATTCTGAGAGACACGGTAGCGGCCGTGATCGTCGTCGCCGGAGCGGCCACCGCGTTCGCACAGGGTGGTCCCGGGGGCGGCGGCGCGGGTGGCGGTCCCGGCGGTGGCGGAGCCGGTGGCGCGGCTGGCGGCCCCGCGGCGGGCGGTGGCGGTGCGGGCGGCGCCGGACCAGGCGGCGGTGCCGGCAGTGCAGGCGGCGGGGGCGTTCGCGGCGGCGCCGGCGGGGCCGAGAGCGGCCCGCGCGGTGGGGCCGAAGGCGGGGCGCGCGGTGGAGCCGAGAGCGGCCCGCGCGGTGCTGAGCCGGGTGGCCGCGGTGCCGAGGGGCCGGGGCGTCAAGGCGGCGCGGCCGAGCGTAACGGGGCCGGGGACCGCACCGGGCCCGGCGGTGCCCTGGGCGCCGCGGAGCGCGGCGGTCGCGACACCGGTCCCGCGGGTGAGCGCGGCAATCGCGATGCGGCCGGTCCCAACCAGGGCGGTCGGGGCGCGGCCGGCGAGCGCGGCGGCCGCGAGGGCGCCCGTGAGGGTGTCCGCGGCGGTGGGTCGGCCCGCGGCGCGGTGGGCCGCCTCGACACGCGGCAGCGCACGGAGTTCCGGAGCTCGATCACCCGCCTCGGTGTCTCGCCGCTGCGCGACGTCGCGTTCGGCCTCGCGGTGGGCACTGCTATCCCGCGGTCGGTCACCCTTCACCGGCTTCCGCCGGCGATCGTCTCGCTCGTCCCGGAATACGAGGGCTACGAGTTCATCCTCGTGCGCGACGACATCGTCATCATTGATCCCGACACCTACGAGATCGTGGACGTGATCCCGGCCTGAACGTCGGCACCGTTCGCGTGATGGGCGCCGGGCGGGTCTTAGCCTGCCCGGTGCCTCTCACCGCCCCCCGTCGAGCAGCTTGGAAACGACCCGCGCGGTGTAGTCGACCATCGGCACGATGCGCGCGTAGTTCAGCCGCGTCGGGCCGATGACGCCGACGACTCCGACGATCTGCTGCGACCCGTCGCGGAATGGCGCCGCGATCAGCGACGACCCGGAGAGCGAGAACAGCTTATTCTCGGAGCCGATGAAGATGCGCACGCCCTCGCCGCCCTCGGCCCGGGCCAGAAGATCGATGACGTCCTTCTGGGTCTCCAGATCGTTGAACAGCAGGCGGATACGCTCGAGATCCTCAGCCGCGCGCAGGTCGTCGAGCAGGTTGGCCTGTCCGCGCACGATGAGCTGACGCGCCTCCGTCGGGCCGACCGGCGTGGCGAGCCCGGCATCGACCAGGCGCTCCGTCAGCGCGTCGAGCTCCCGCTTCATCGCCTTCCGTCCGGTCTCGATCTCGGCGCGCAGCGATCCGAGGGTCCGGCCCTGCAGCCGCGCGTTGAGGTAGTTGGTGGCCTCCTGGAGCGCGCCCGCCGGCAGTCCGGGGGGCAGATCCACCAGCCGGTTCTCCACCGAGCCGTCATCCGAGACCAGGATGACGAGGGCGCGGGCCGGATCGAGGCGGACGAATTCGATATGCTTCAGGTTGACGTTGGCCTTTGTGGTCAGCACCACGCCGGCCCCGCGCGAAACGCCTGACAGCATGGTCGAGGCTTCGGCCAGTGCCGACTCGAAGGTGTGGCCCGAGGCGGCAGCCCGCATCTGCGCCTCGATGCGCCGCTGCTCGTCCTGACTGACATCGCCGAGTTCGAGCATCGCGTCGACGAAGAACCGCAAGCCCAACTCGGTCGGCAGGCGCCCGGCCGAGGTGTGAGGCGCGAAGATCAGGCCGGAATGCTCCAGATCCGCCATCACGTTGCGAATTGAAGCCGGCGACAGGGCCATCGGCAGGATACGGGCGAGATTGCGCGATCCCACCGGCTCGCCCGTCGTGAGGTAGCTCTCGACGATCTGCCGGAAGATCTCGCGCGCCCGCTCGTTGAGTGCGGCAAGCGCCTGCATGGGCTGGCTGTTCGGAAATCGGGGGTGGGGGTCTGTCACGCGGTCATCCTGTGGTCCGATCATGTCCGTCCAACACGCGCGGATCAATCCACACGGCGATGCTTGCTCGCGGTGGCGCGGCGGCCTAAGAGCCCGGCCCTCGACTTCTCACCATAGAAGGGGCCTGCGATGCGGCCTTCCAAGCGTGCCGCCGACGAATTGCGGCCCGTGAGCCTGGAGCGCGCTGTGTCGCGCTACGCCGAGGGCTCCTGCCTCGTCAGCTTCGGCAACACCCGGGTGCTCTGCACCGCCTCTCTGGAGGAGCGTGGGCCCCCGTGGCTGCGCGGCTCAGGCAAGGGCTGGGTCACGGCCGAATACGCCATGCTCCCGCGTGCGACCCACGAACGCACCCGCCGCGAGGTCGGTTCCGGCAAGCCGTCGGGCCGGACGCAGGAGATCCAGCGCCTGATCGGCCGGTCGCTGCGCGCCGTGACCAACCTGCCGGCGCTCGGCGAGCGCCAAGTCACGGTCGATTGCGACGTGATCCAGGCCGATGGCGGCACCCGGACCGCCGCCATCACCGGCGCCTGGGTGGCGTTGCACGATTGCTTCGCCTGGATGCGGGCGCGCTCGATCATCTCGGTCGATCCGCTGCGCGACCACGTCGCCGCCGTATCGTGCGGCCTGTACAAGGGCACGCCGGTCCTCGACCTCGACTACGCCGAGGATTCGGCGGCCGAGACCGACGCCAACTTCGTGCTCACCGGCCGGGGCGGCATCGTCGAGGTGCAGGGCACCGCCGAGATGGAGCCGTTCTCGCAGGATCAGCTCCTCGAGCTGCTGCGGCTCGCCCGCGCCGGCACCGACCGGCTGGTCGCGCTTCAGAAGGAGGCGATCGCGTGAGCCGGCGACTGACGGGCAAGGTGGTGATCGCCACCCACAATGCCGGCAAGCTCGCCGAGATGCGCGAGCTGCTGGCGCCTTTCGGAATCGAGGCCGTCTC
Organism: Methylobacterium sp. OAE515; assembly: GCF_041806315.1. Taxonomy (NCBI): domain Bacteria; kingdom Pseudomonadati; phylum Pseudomonadota; class Alphaproteobacteria; order Hyphomicrobiales; family Methylobacteriaceae; genus Methylobacterium; species Methylobacterium sp. OAE515. Next base: position 5,575,584 of record NZ_JBGMUV010000001.1, on the reverse strand, counting down.
GGCCGGTGAGCTCGGCCTGCCGGAGCCGGAAGAGACCGGCACGATGTTCGCCGAGAACGCCGCCATCAAGGCGAAGGCTGCCGCCGACGCCACCGGGCTGCCGGCCTTCGCGGACGATTCCGGCCTGTGTGTGGATGCCCTTGACGGGGCGCCGGGCATCTTCTCGGCCCGCTGGGCCGGACCGACCAAGGACTTCACCGGCGCCATGGCGCGGATCTTCGCCGAGCTAGACCGGCGCGGCGCGGCGGAGCGCCGGGCGCATTTCGTCTCGGCGCTGGTGCTCGCCTGGCCGGATGGCCACGCGGAGCTGTTCGAGGGCCGGGTGTTCGGCGAGCTCGTCGCGGCGCGAGGCTCGGCCGGGTTCGGCTACGACCCGATCTTCCGGCCCGACGGGCATGAGCGCACGTTCGGCGAGATGACCGCGGACGAGAAGCACGGCGTCGATTGGCAGAAGGGCGCGGGGCTCTCGCACCGGGCGCGGGCTTTCGTCGATCTCAGCCGGGCGTGCCTCGCGCCCGCGTCCTGATTGCCAAACGGGCCGCGCGCGCTCACATCCCGGCGATCATGACACCGACCGGCCCGGACCACCCGACCCGCGACGCGGGCTTCGGGATCTACCTGCACTGGCCCTTCTGCGCGGCGAAGTGCCCGTATTGCGACTTCAACAGCCATGTCCGCCACGCGGGCGTGGACGAGCCGCGCTTTCTCGACGCGTTCCGCGCCGAGATCGCCCACAACGCCGCGCGCACGCCTGGGCGCAAAGTCACCAGCATCTTCCTGGGCGGCGGGACGCCTTCGCTGATGCAGCCCGCGACGGTCGCCGGCCTGCTCGAGGCCGTGGCGGGCCACTGGAGCGTGGCGCCCGACGCCGAGATCACCCTGGAGGCGAACCCGTCGAGCGTCGAGGCCGGCCGCTTCCGCGGCTACCGCGCGGCCGGCATCAACCGCGTCTCGCTCGGCGTACAGGCGCTGGACGACGCGTCCCTGCGGACGCTCGGCCGCCTCCACGACGCGGCGCAGGCGCTGGCGGCGATCGAGGTCGCCCAGGCGGTCTTCACGCGCATGTCCTTCGACCTGATCTACGCCCGCCCCGGCCAGACGCCGGCCGCGTGGCGGTCCGAGCTGGGCGAAGCTCTGGCGCGGGCGGCCGAGCATCTGAGCCTCTATCAGCTGACGATCGAGCCGGGCACGCCGTTCCACGGTCTCGCGGCCGCCGGCAAGCTGGTGACCCCGGACGACGAGACCGGCCGCGCCCTCTACGACGTGACGCAGGATCTCTGCGCCAAAGCCGGCCTGCCGGCTTACGAGATCTCGAACCATGCCCGGCTGGGCGCGGAATCGCGCCACAACCTGCTTTACTGGCGCTACGGCGAATATGCCGGCATCGGACCGGGCGCCCACGGGCGGCTGGTCACGGAGCACGGGCGGATCGGCACCGTCACCGAGCGGTCGCCGGAGGCGTGGCGCGCGAAGGTTGAGCGCGACGGCCACGGTGTTGTCGAAACCGAGACGCTGTCGTTTGAAGATCAGGCCGACGAGTTCCTAGTGATGGGTCTGCGGCTCGCCGAGGGGATCGACCCCGCCCGCTACGCCGCGCTGAAGGGCCGTCCGCTCAACGGCAACCGGATCGGGATGCTGATGGGCGACGGGTTGCTGGAATGGCGGCCCGGCGGCCGCATCGCCGCGACCGCCCGCGGTGCGCCCGTGCTCAACGCCCTGGTGGCGGAACTCGCGACCTGATCAGATCCCCGGCTTGGCCAGCACGCGCGGCGCCGGGCTCACGACAGGCGCGGCGTTGTTGCGGATCTCGTAGACCGCCAGCGCGCGCTCGCTCTGACCGTCCGGGCGGAAGCGGAACGTGCCGTCGACCCCGGCGAAGCCGGATCCGCTGGTGAGCGTCGTCTCGGCGAAGCGCTGCGAGCCGTACTGGCGCGCCAGGGCGGCGGCGAGCGTCACCGCGTCGTAGGCGAGCGAGGCAACGCGCGGCGGAACGCTGCCGAAGCGCGCCTGATAGCGGCCGCTGAAACTCGAGAACCCGCTGCGGTCCGGCGAGGCGAAGCGCCCGCCCTGGAGAGCCGGCAGAGCGAACAGGCCCGGCTCGTTCCAGAGGGCCGTTCCGATCGGACGGACCCGACCCGGCGAGAAGCCCGCCTTCGTGAGGGCGGCCGCGACGGCCGGCATGGCCTCGGCGGTTTCGGGAATGAACAGCGCGTCCGCGGTGGCGGCGGGGCCCGTGATCACCCGCGCTAGCCGCTCGACTGCGGGGCCGGGCGCTCCGGCCGGATAGCGTTCGACCGCGGCGACACGGGCGCCCCGGCGGGCGACGACCTCCCGGAACTCGGCCTCGACGGCGTTGCCGTAGGCGGTTTCGGGGATCAGGGCCGCGAAGGAGCGTTTTCCGCCCGCGACCGAGTCCTCGACGACGCGATCGACCTCCGGCTGCGGGAGGAAGCTCAGGAGGTAGACGCCCCGGGTCGCCACCGTCGCGTCCGTCGAGAAGCCAATCACCGGCTTTCCGGCCGTCTTCGCCACGTTGGCGGCGGCCTGCACGCTGCCGGCGAAGAGCGGGCCCAGCACGATCTCGGCGCCCTGCCGCAGCGCGTCCTGCGTCGCGTCGCGGGCGCCGTCCGGCGTGCCCCGGTCGTCCCCGACCAGGATGGTCAGGTCCGGCTGCTGCGCCTCTTCGTAGGCGAGCTGCGCCGCGTTGCGCAGGGCGTTGCCCACAGAAGCGCCCTGACCGTTGAGCGGCAGGACCAGCGCGACCTTGACGGTGCCGGTGCCGATCCGCTGTCCCGCGAAGGCGGCCGGCGTGGCCGGCGCGACCGCAGAAGGCGCCTGAGGCAGATCGGCGGGCGGCGACAAGTCGGCCTGCGGAATCGGCTGGCGACGGACCGTGTCGGTCCCGAGACAACCGCCGAGCGGCAGCAGGGCGGCGCACAGCGCAGCGGTCAGAGCGGTGACACGCACGAGACGGTCCCGCGCGCGTGTCGGACGCGCCATGGCGCGGACTCCTCAGGGCAGGCGTCGGAAATCTGAAGGCCGGCCCTGAAAATGTAAACGCACGGACGAAGACTTGCCCCCGATCCCGTCGTCCTGCCGCGACGAGAAGCAGGCAGTGTGACAAGATCGCCGATGATGACCCGCCGATTCGATGCCCCGGGGCCCGCCGCCCCGACGAGAACCCCTTTGCAGAAGCCCGGGACCGATCGTCCACGCACCAACACCTTCACGGCGTTCGGCCTGGCGAGCGAGGCCGAACAGCTGTCGCCGGGCCTGCACATCGTGGCGACCCCGATCGGCAACCTGCGCGACATCACGATCCGCGCCCTGGCCACCCTTGCGGCCGCGAATGCCGTGCTCGCCGAGGACACGCGCGTAACCCGCACGCTGCTTGCCCATTACGGCATCACCACGCCGCTCCTGGCCTACCACGAGCATTCGAACGACGCGGTGCGCGAGCGGATGGTCGCCCGCCTCAAGGCGGGGGAAGCGCTCGCCCTCGTGTCCGATGCGGGCACGCCCCTGGTCTCGGATCCCGGCTACAAGCTGGTTCAGGCCGCGATCGAGGCCAGCATCCCGATCACGCCCGTGCCGGGGCCGTCGGCGGTGATGACGGCCCTCGTGGCGGCGGGCCTGCCGACCGACCGCTTCTTCTTCGAGGGCTTCCTGCCTCAGAAGGCCGGGGCACGTCGCAACCGGTTGGAGGCGCTGGTCCAGGTGCCGGGGACGCTGGTCCTGTTCGAGTCGCCGCACCGCCTGCCCGAGATGCTGGCCGATGCCGCTGCGGTCCTCGGGGCGGACCGCCCGGCGGCGGTCACCCGCGAGTTGACGAAGCTCTACGAGACCGTCCGGCGCGACACGCTCGGCTCGCTGAGCGACCGCTTCGCCCAGGATGGTCCTCCGAAGGGTGAGATCGTCGTCATCATCGGCGCCGCGACCACGCCGGAGCGGACGATCGAGGGCGATGCCGCGCTGGATGCGCTGCTGAGGACGGCACTCGAGCGCCACTCGATCAAGGATGCGGCGAGCTTGGTGGCCGACGAAACCGGGCAGCCGCGGCGGCAGATCTATAACCGGGCGCTGGCGCTCGCACGAGGCGAGGGATGAAAGGGGTTCTGCCCGACCACGCCGACCGGCGCCGCGCCGCGTACCGGCGCGGCCATCGCGCCGAATGGATCGCGCTGGCGGCCCTGATGCTCAAAGGGTACCGGCCGATCGGCCGGCGCGTCAGCTTCGCAGGGGGCGAGATCGACCTGATCGTCCAACGCTGGAATACCATCGCGTTCGTGGAAGTGAAGGCGCGGTCTCGGCGCGATGACGCCCGAGAAGCAATCGATGCGGCCAAGCGGCGCCGCTTCTCGCGCGCTGTCCGCGCCTGGATCGGCCGGAACACGTGGTGTGCGGGGATGACCTTCCGGGCCGATGCCGTGTTCGTCGGCGCGCGGGAATGGCCGGCGCATGTCGCCGATGCTTTCACGATCGAAGGTCTGTGACGCACGGGCGCGGAAGCGGACGCTTCAGCAGGCGACGGCCGGGGCGAGATCCTGGCGCGTTTGCGCCTCTCACTTCCGACCTTCGCTTCGGCGGCTCAGGAAAGACGAACCGAAACGGATGATGGCCGACCCGTCAGGCGCGCGCAGCCCGGATCGCGCCGATCAGCGTGCGCTTCAGGTCGGCCTGGCTGAAGGGCTTCTGTACGACCGGCCGGTCGCGGAAGGGCTCGCGGATACCGGCGCCGCCATAGCCCGTGGAGAAGACGAGCGGGAGGTCGCGCTTCGCGATCGCCTCGGCCACCGGGTAGATCGGCTCACCCGCCACGTTCACGTCGAGGATGGCGACCTCGAAGGTCTCCTGGGACGCCATCTCCAGCGCGGACGACAGTCGTGCCGCAGGGCCGACGACGGCGCAGCCGAAATCGAGGAGCATGTCCTCGAGCAGCATCGAGATCGCCGCTTCATCCTCGACGACGAGGACGCGAATGCCGTTCAGAACGTCATCGTTGGAGTCAGCACTCACGCCGGGCCGTCTTCCCTTCGAACGCCCCCGTCGCCGGGAGTCTTACCGTGCGGTTGAACTCGCCGGCGCACCGCCTGTGCTGCGCCGGATGAGACCGATGCAGCTTCGACGAGACGATCCACGAGGTAGCCTGTGGCGTCGCCCGTAATGCGTAATGTGTCAAGCGCCCGTACGCCCTACCGAGGCCTTTCGGGGAACCTATGTTAACCGATGATACATTTTTGACCGCATCGACCTGAAACGATCCCGTTCCACGGATGAAGACCGATGCTCAATCGTCCTTGAACGTCACCTTCGCGCCCCGTGCGACGTGCGCTGCGAGGTCGCGGGCGTTCCAGTTCGTGAGCCGGATGCAGCCGTGGGATTCGGTCTTGCCGACCTTCTCGGGCTCCGGCGTCCCGTGAATGCCGTAGCTCGGAATTGCGAGATCGATCCACACGACCCCAACCGGGTTGTTCGGCCCCGATTGGATCGTGAATTTGTGCTGCGCTTTCACACCCTTGAACGCGTATTTCGGGTTGTAGGTGTAATCGGGATCGAACGCGACGCCCTTCACCTTGGTGTCGCCGCTCGGGGCAGGCTTTTCCGTGCTGCCGATCGAGGCGGGATAGTAGGCGAGCAGCTTACCATCCGCCCCAAGCGCGCGGACATCCCGATTGGTCTTGTCCACCTCGATCCGCTCGACCTTGGGCTCCTGCGGAAGGTCCTTGCCCTTGGGCTTATCCAGGCTCATCGGGTCGACCGCTGCCACCACGATGCTCGTTCCGGCCTTGTCGAGGGGCTTGCCGGGGTTGAGCGCGCTGACGAGATCACGGCTCATGTGGAAGCGCTCCGCCAGCATCTCGCGCGGGTTGGTGTAGCCGAGTTCCTTAAGATCGGCCTGCTCTTCCATCTTCGGCGGGATCTTGTCGACGTAGGGTCCCGCGGCGTCGGCATCGGTCAGCGTGTAATCGGTCGCCGCCGGCTTGTCGCTTGTGGCCTGAAGCTTGTCCCAGACCTCCGGCGTCAGATCCTGAGTGGCGGGAAGACCCTGCGCCACGGCGAAGGCCGAGAGCGCGTGCTGGTAATTCTCGCCCTTCCGGCCGTCGATCGCGCCGGGATAGAAACGGGCCCGGTCCAACAGCACCTGTGCCTTCACGATCAGGGGGTCGGCCTTGTCGTCGGTCGCCTTGGACTTGCGCGCCGTGCCGGACTTCTTCGCCGCGGCTTTGCCCCCGTCGGCCTGGCTGCCGCCTTGCGGCGCCAGGGTCGCGGTGTTGATCGCATCCGCGGTCAGGGCAGGGGCCTGATCCTCCTTGGGGGCTTTCTTGCCCGGCCGGGCATCCGCCACCTGCACGACGAGGCAGCTCGCCAGGAGCGCCGCGCAGACCGGCCGCCAAGGTGTCGGGATCATCGACGTCGCATTCTCCGGGAGCGGGTGCGCTCCGGTCGCAAAAGCGCTGAGCCGGCGGGAACGTTCCACGAATCCTTACTCACAGAGCCGGTGGCCCCCGTTTCGCTCGCGCTCGTCGAGGTGGAAGTGGTTGGCGTGGGCCGCGTTCGTGCCGGGTCCCAGGACCGTCCGGAAGAACCTGCAGGCCTTGCCGCGAACGGCGGCGAGGAACTGCGCGTCGTCCGAACCCTCCGCCATCGTCTTGACCGGGATGCTGGCGCGCCCTGCGAAGGTGAAGCCCATGATGTCGGCCGCGTTCGCGAAGGCGTGCTCGCTGAGCTTGGCGTCCAGATCGTGGTTCTGGCCCCGGCACACATACGATCCGCCAAGCTCGAGACCGGTCAGCGGATGCTTGAGAATCCGGTCGGCCTCCGCCTGAACCTCCGTGGCCCAGCGCGCCAGCGCCTCGGCCGTCCGGCAGGTCAGCGTCGCGCCCTGTGGCAAGGCCACGCCGTCAGCGAAGCGGGTGACCTTCAGCGGCAGCGGGGCGGTACACTGGCCCTCGGCGATCGGCGGCAATGGTTCGAAATCGACGCCGAGACGCTTGAGGCGTGTCCGGCAGGCGGTGTCGTCAGGCGGTGACACCTTGAGCGCCAGGGCCGCCTGGCCGGACAGCTCCGGCGGCCGACCGGGCGGTGTGGGTGGTGGCGTCGGGATCTCGGGCTTGGCGCTGTCCGTGCCACTCACGGGCTTGGCTGCGTCCTTGGCTGCGTCCTTGGCTGCGTCCTTGGCGACGTCCTTGGGCGGGGCCGCGGCAGAGGGCGTCAGCTCCGCGGGACGGGGCGGCGGCACGGGAGGCATCGCCTCAGCGGGCGCAGGCGCGGGCGGCTTCAGCGTATCCGGCCGCTCGGGCGGCATCGGCGGCGGCACCGGCACGGCGGCCGTCGGAGCCTCGGCAGCGCGCCCCGCTGAGATCGGCATCGCGGCGAGCCCGAGAGCGAGGAGGCCACGGGCGAGCGGGCTCGCGGAATGGCGGATCGGCGGCGGACGTCCTGGCATGAGGCCTCGAAGCTTAGGCATGGCCCGGTGGTAACGAGCGAGACGCCATTCGGATCGCTCGGCCTGTTGACGCGCGCGCCGAACCGGCCACTGTCTTCCGGATCGCGGCAGCGGACCCCACCTCGTCGGATTGACGCGGCTGATCCGTCGGTCGCCAGGACGCACCTTGAGGAATGCATGCCGCATCCAGCTGACGCCGGACTCTCGAGCCTGCCGCAGGACAACCCGTTCCGGGAGGCGCACTGGACGACGCCGCACGGCCTGCCGCCGTTCGAGCGGATCCGGCCGGAGCACTACGTCCCGGCGTTCGAGGCTTCGCTCGCTGCTCACGCCGCCGAGATCGAGGCGATCGCGGCCGATCCGGCGGCGGCGACCTTCGACAACACGGTCGGCGCCATGGAGCGGGCAGGGCAGGCCCTCGAGCGGGTCGCCGGCGTCTTCTACAATCTGACCGGCAGTCACACGAATCCGGAATTGCAGGCGATCGAGCGGGTGATCGGCCCGAAGCTCGCCCGGCACGGGAGCGCGATCTACCTCAACGCCCAGCTCTGGGCGCGCATCTCGGCGGTCGAGGCCGAGGGGCTGGGGCCTGAGGAGCGCCGTGTCCTCGATCGCTACCGTATCCGCTTCCGGCGCGCCGGGGCCGATCTCGGACCGGACGACAAGGTTCGCATCGCGGAGATCGCCGCGCGCATGTCGGAGCTAGGGACGCAGTTCAGCCAGAACCTGCTCGCCGACGAGAGCAGCTTCACCCTGCCGCTGACGGGTGAGGACGATCTGGCCGGCCTGCCGCCGTTCCTGCGCGCGGCGGCCGAGAGCGCCGCCAAGGAGCGGGGGCTCGACGGGCATATCATCACCCTGTCCCGCTCGCTGATCGAGCCGTTCCTGGTCTTCTCGACCCGCCGCGACCTGCGCGAGCGCGCCTACGCAGCCTGGACGCACCGCGGCGAGAATGGCGGCACGACTGACAACCGCGCGATCATCGCGGAAATCATCCGCCTGCGCGCCGAGCGGGCGCGGCTCCTCGGCTTCGAGAGCTTCGCGCATTTCGCCCTCGACGACACGATGGCGGCGAGCCCCGATGCCGCCACGGGCCTGCTCCGCGACGTCTGGACGCCGGCTCGGACCCGGGCGACCGCCGAGCGCGACCGCCTCCAGGCGACGATCCAGGAGGAGGGCCACAACTTCGCCCTCCAGGCGCACGATTGGCGTCACTACGCGGAGAAGGTGCGGCGTGCCGAGCACGACCTCGACGAGAGCGAGATCAAGGCGTACCTGCCGCTGGAGCGGATGATCCAGGCCGCCTTCGACACGGCCTCACGCCTGTTCGGCCTGACCTTCGCGGAGCTGTCCGACGTTCCGCGCTACCACCCGGATGTTCGCGTCTGGCGTGTCGGCAATCCCGACGGCTCAGAGGTGGGCCTATTCCTGGGCGACTACTTCGCCCGCGCGTCGAAGCGGTCGGGTGCCTGGATGAGCGCCTTCCGCTCGCAGGAGCGCCTGAACGGCACGATCACCCCGATCATCGTCAACGTAATGAACTTCGCGAAGGCGCCTGACGGCGAGAGCACGCTCCTGTCCTTCGACGATGCGCGGACGCTGTTCCACGAATTCGGCCATGCCCTGCACGGCCTCCTGTCTGACGTCACCTACCCGTTGCTCTCCGGCACCGCCGTCTCGCGCGATTTCGTCGAGCTGCCCTCGCAGCTCTACGAGCACTGGCTGGAGCAGCCGCAGGTTCTGCGGGCCCATGCCCGTCACCACCGGACCGGCGAACCGATGCCGGACGCCCTGTTGCAGAAGCTGCTCGCCGCCCGGACCTTCAACCAGGGCTTCGCCACCGTGGAGTACACGGCCTCGGCCATCGTCGACATTACGCTGCATCTCTCGGCCGAGGGCGAGGCCGGTCTGGACGTGCCGGCCTTCGAGGCCGAGGCGCTGCGCCGGATCAGCATGCCGGACGAGATCAGCATGCGGCATCGGACGCCGCATTTCGCCCATATCTTCTCGGGCGACGGCTACGCGGCCGGCTACTACAGCTATCTCTGGTCCGAGGTGCTCGACGCCGACGCGTTCGACGCCTTCCGCGAGGCGGGCGACATCTTCGACCCGGAAACGGCGAAGCGTCTGCGCACCTTCGTGTACGGCGCCGGTAACCTGCGGGACCCGCGCGAGGCGTATACGGCCTTCCGTGGGCGGATGCCGAGCATCGAGCCGCTGCTGAAGAAGCGGGGACTCGCGGCCTAAGCCGCGCGGCCGTGGTAAGGGTTTCGTAAACAAACGTCCTTAACGAACGCTTGCAGCGATTGCCTGCGCGCGGAGTTCGGGGCGATGACGAAGATCGAAGCCAAGCGGGCCGTGTCGCCGGCCGACCTGCTTAAGGCCGTGGTGACCGGCAAGCCCGAGGCGCAGCCGGCCTCGCCCCCGAAGGACGAGGCCGCAGCGCCGAAGGTGGCTCTGGCAAAGCGCCTGACGTTTCCATCCCTGCCGCAGCTCGATCCGCGCCGCCTCGCCGTGCCGGGCGCGGCGCTGGCGGTCGGTGCTCTTCTGGGCGGCGGCGTCATCGCCATGACCCGGTCTCCCGGCGTGCCCAACGACACCGTGATGGCGCTCAGCACCACGCTGGATGCCGGCCGGACTGAGACGGCGCGTCTCGCCAGCGACATCGCGCAGCTCCACGCTGTCCTGGCCGACCTGCGAGCCTCAACCGACACGTCCCGCAAGGAAGCGGCTAACCGCAGCGGCGTCCTCGGCGAGCGCCTGGCGCAGCTCGACAAAAGCCTCAACGCCAAGACGACCGCGCTCGGCGAACGCTTCGAGCAGATCGAGCGCGAGCAGAACGCGCGAATCGCCAGCCTCACCGCACAGCTGGACCGCCGCGCAGCCGCGCCCGCGGCAGCCGCGGCGAAAGCCGAGCCGACCCAGACGGGCAGCATCGCGGAAGCGCCGCGCAGCGCGGACGCCAAGCCCGCGGAGCCCAAAGTGACCGAAGCGAAGCTCGCCGACGCCAAGCCGGTCGAGCCGAAGATGAAGACCGCTGCACCGGAGAAGCCGCCGGTGATCGACGGCTGGGCGCTGCGCGATGTCTACGACGGAACCGCTATTCTGGAGAACCGCCGTCGGCGCCTCGTCGAGGTCGCGCCGGGCGACATACTGCCGGGCGTCGGCCGCGTCGAAGGTGTCGAGCGCCACGGCCGCGAATGGGTGGTGGTGACCCGTCAGGGGCTCGTCACGCCGCAGCCGTGGTAGAGGCTGTGCTGGGAGCCTGACCGGTTCAGCGCGTCGAGCAGTCGGACGGCGCAAGATCGCCGTTCACGATCGGAAAGCGCGGTTCGAGCGTCATCGGATCGGCGAGGGCCGCAGCGCGCTCGGCCCGGCGTCGACCGTGCCGCAAGGCGCGGGTCTGAGCCGCCCGGGTCGGATGCAGAATGGCAGCGAGGAGCGCCTGCCCCTCGAATGCGCTGTCCAGATGTTTGGCTTCGAAGACGGGCATCGCCGGCCTGCTTGGATGCTGTCGCGGATACTGCCGAGGGCAGTCTTCCGGAGCGCACCTCTAACAACGAGGATCGCGTGGACAGGTTCCGTCAAGCTTTCGCCCCGTAACCTGTTTTTCACGTTCCTCGATGTGCGGCCCCAACGCGGTGCGGTGCCGCACGCTTGTCGCGGCGTCAGACGAACTGATTGAGCCCTGGGATCGAGCCGATGATCGGGCCCATCGCGTCCTCGCCGACTTTCTCGCGACCGAAGGCGAACAGCTCCTGGCCGAGCGGCTGCATCTGACCCATCGGCACGCCGGCCGCCATCAGCTTCTGGCCGAGCGCCATCACGCCGCCGCCGCCCATCATGCCGCCGAGCATGCCCATCAAGCCGCCACCGCCGCCCTCTCCGGCATTCGATTCCGCGACCAGCGCTTCGGAGCCCGGAAGGGCTCCCATCAGCTGGCCGACCTCCGCCTCCGGCCCCTCCTTCTGCAGGAAGGCGAGGATGTGACCGATGGCCGTCTGTGCCGTCGCGGCGTCGAGCCCGGTGCGGGCGGTGACGCGGGCGAGCAATTCTTCCATGGCGATGATCTCTTCGATCTCTTCGGAACGTTTCCAGACGTCCTTCGACTCTGAGGCGCCGGAAATCAAGCGCGGGACGGAGCTTCACTGGAAAACTCCCGGCGCCTTGTCCATAACCACACGGAGGCGGTCCGGGGGCAGGAACGATGGGCGACGGCACGATCCTGGTCGGCAAGAGCGTCCGGGCGGACGGGCCGGGCAAGCCGGAAGCTCTGGCCCTTCGGCTCGCCAACCGGCACGGTCTGGTGGCCGGCGCCACGGGTACCGGCAAGACCGTAACCCTGCAGGTGCTGGCCGAAGGGTTCTCCAACGCCGGCGTCCCGGTCTTCGCCGTCGATATCAAGGGGGATCTCTCCGGCATCGCGGCCTCCGGAGAGGCCAAGCCGGCTTTCGTGAAGCGTGCCGAGGAACTCGGCGTGACCTACGAGCCGGACCGGTTTCCCACGGTGTTCTGGGACCTGTTCGGCGATCAGGGGCATCCGATCCGCTGCACCGTCACCGAGATGGGGCCGCTGCTGCTCGGTCGCCTCCTCGAACTCAACGACACGCAGGAGGGCGTGCTCAACATCGCCTTCCGCGTCGCGGACGAGAACCAGTGGCCGGTCATCGACCTGAAGGACCTACGCGCCCTCCTGACCTTCTGCTCGGAGAACCTGAAGGCGATCTCCGGCCAGTACGGGAACGTCTCTTCGGCCTCGGTGGGCGCGATCCAGCGCCAGCTGCTGGTGCTGGAAAACCAGGGCGCGGACAAGTTCTTCGGTGAGCCCGCGCTGGACCTGACCGATTTCATGCGCACGGATCGCGACGGGCGCGGCTTCGTCAACATCCTGGCCGCCGACAAGCTGATGCAGCGGCCGAAGCTCTACGCCTCGTTCCTGCTCTGGATGCTGTCCGAGCTGTTCGAGCAGCTTCCCGAGGTTAGCGACCTCGACAAGCCGAAGCTGGTATTCTTCTTCGACGAGGCGCATCTGCTGTTCAACGATGCGCCCAAGTCGCTCCTGGACGCGGTGGAGCAGGTGGTGCGCCTGATCCGCTCCAAGGGCGTCGGCGTCTACTTCGTGACGCAGAACCCGCTCGACGTGCCCGAGACCGTGCTCGGGCAGCTCGGCAACCGCGTTCAGCACGCGCTACGGGCCTTCACGCCGCGCGATCAGCGTGCCGTGCGGGCCGCCGCCGAGACGTTCCGGCAGAACCCCGCCTTCGACGTCGCGACGGCGATCACCGAACTCGGCGTCGGCGAGGCGCTGGTGAGCTTTCTGGAGCCGAAGGGCACGCCCTCGCTGGTGGAGCGGGCCCTGATCGCGCCGCCTCAGGGACGCGTCGGCCCGCTCACCTCGCAGGAGCGGGCGGCGCTGATCGCGCAGAGCCCGCTGCGGGGCAGATACGAGTCGAGCGTCGACAACGAGAGCGCCTACGAGATGCTGGCCAAGCGCAAGAATCTCGATGCGGCGCCGGAGGCAGCCGCCTCCGAGGGCGGGCTCGGGGGCATGCTCGGCGGGATCTTCGGCAGCGTCTTCGGCACGCCCGCAAGAGGGAAGGGTGGTCGGCGACCGCCGCAGAGCCTCGCCGAACAGGTCGTATCCAACGCTGCCCGCTCGATGGCGCGCAGCGTCGGGCGCGAGGTCGGCAACGCGATCCTGCGCAACGTTCTCGGCGGCCTGACCAAGCGCTAGGCCTAGCCGGTTTCACAACCGATCAGCGCGAAGCCTGCCGGCCGTTGGAACATCGGCGTGAACTAAGCGGTTCGGCTCGCGGGGCGTGCTGCCGCGACGCTCATACAGGCGGCCTGCCCCGTTCTCGGTGGCGCATGATGATCTCGGGACAAGAGATTCCGCGTCCCCGCATCTTGCCCGATTGCGGAGCCGGACCATGCGTATCAACAACGTCGCCGATGTCGTCGCCGAGACCCTTCAGGAAGCCGGTGTCGCCCGCGTCTACGGGGTGGTCGGCGACAGCCTGAACGGCATCACCGAGGCCCTCCGGGCGCGGGGTCGGATCGCATGGATCCACACGCGCCACGAGGAGGCTGCGGCCTTCGCGGCCGCCGGCGAGGCGCAGATCACGAACCAGCTCGCGGTCTGCGCTGGCTCCTGCGGACCGGGGAACCTCCACCTGATCAACGGCCTGTACGACGCACACCGGAGCCGGACGCCGGTCCTCGCGATCGCCGCCCATATCCCGTCCCCGGAGATCGGCTCGGGCTACTTCCAGGAGACGAAACCCACGGAGTTGTTCCGCGACTGCAGCCACTATTGCGAGCTGATCTCCGACCCGGCCCAGATGCCCTTCGTCCTGGAGAACGCGATCCGCGCCGCCGTGGGGGAGCGGGGCGTCGCGGTGATCGTCCTGCCGGGTGACGTCGCCCTCCGCGAGGCCCCCAAGCGCCCGCTGGCGCCACGGGCCGGGCTGATCCCCGCCAAGCCGGTGGTGCAGCCGGCCGATGCCGAGCTCGATGCCCTGGCGGCCATGCTCAACGCCGGCAAGCGGGTGACGCTCCTCTGCGGGCGCGGCTGCGCCAGCGCCCATGCCGATCTGCTGCAACTCGCCGAGGCGCTGAAGAGCCCGATCGTGCACGCGCTGGGCGGCAAGGAGTTCGTCGAGTTCGACAATCCCTACGACGTCGGCATGACCGGCCTGATCGGCTTCTCGTCAGGCTACGCGGCCATGATGGCGTGCGACACGCTGCTGATGCTCGGCACCGGATTCCCGTACAAGCAATTCTACCCGCAGGAAGCCAGGGTGGCGCAGGTCGACCTGCGCCCGTCCGAGCTCGGCCGGCGCTGCCGCATCGAGCTGGGCTTGGTAGGCGATGTCGGCGCCACGATCCGGGCGCTCCTGCCGCGGCTGAAGCCGAAGGCCGACCGGTCCTTCCTCGATGCAAGCCTGAAGCACTACGCCAAGGCGCGCGCAGGCCTCGACGATCTCGCCACCGGCAAGCCAGGCGGCCCTCTGCATCCGCAGTACCTCGCCCGCGCGCTCAGCGAGGCAGCCTCCGATGACGCCATCTTCACGGCCGATGTCGGCACGCCGACGATCTGGGCGGCACGCTACCTTCAGATGAACGGCCGGCGGCGGCTCCTCGGCTCCTGGGTCCACGGCTCCATGGCCAACGCCCTGTCGCAGGGCATCGGCGCCCAGGCGAGCCAGCCGGATCGGCAGGTGATCGCACTCTGCGGCGACGGCGGGTTCGCCATGCTGATGGGCGACTTCCTGACCCTGCGGCAGCACCGCCTGCCGCTGAAGGTCGTGGTCTTCAACAACGGGACGCTCGGCTTCGTCGAGCTGGAGATGAAGGCCGCCGGCTATCTCGAGACCGGCGTCGCTCTCGACAATCCGGACTTCGCCGCGATGTCGCGGGCGGCCGGCATCTTCGCCATACGGGTCGAGGATCCCGCCGAACTGCCCGGTGCCATCCGCGAAGTCCTGGCTTTCGATGGTCCCGCGCTCCTCGACGTGCGCACCGCCCGCAACGAGCTCTCGATGCCGCCCAAGATCGACGGCCAGCAGATGAAGGGCTTCAGCCTCTATGTTCTGCGCGCAGTGATGGATGGACGCGGTGACGCGGTTCTCGACCTCGCCAAGACCAACCTCATCCGGTAGATCCTCTCTATCAATCTCGAACCGTTCCAGACCAGCGGGGCGGCGATCCAGGGAGTTGCCGGACCATGCGGGTCGGCCTGTTCGTGCCGTGCTACGTCGATGCCTTCGAGCCCGAGGTCGGGATCGCCACCCTCGAGCTGCTGGAGCGGTTCGGCTGTACGGTGGAGTATCCGTTCGATCAGACCTGCTGCGGCCAGCCGATGACCAACACCGGCTGCCATGCTGAGGCCGCCGCGACCGAGGCTTTGTTCGTCAAGAACTTCTCCGGGTTCGACTACGTGGTCGCTCCGTCGGGCTCCTGCGTGCATCAGGTCCGCGAGCACCTGACGGCGATCCCGCAGACCGACGAGGTCCGCCACGTCCGCGCCAGCACCTACGAGCTGGTGGAGTTCCTGCACGACGTGCTCAAGGTCGAGGCGCTGCCCTGGGCGAACTTCCCCCACAAGGTCGCCTATCACGGCAATTGCAACGCGCTGCGCGGCATCCACCATGCGCGGCCCTCGGAGCTGGTGAAGCCGTACTTCTCGAAGCCCCTCGACCTGCTGCGCCTCGTCAACGGGGTCGAGCTGGTCGATCTCGCCCGGCCGGACGAATGCTGCGGCTTCGGCGGGACCTTCTCGGTGTTCGAACCGGCCGTCTCGGCCAAGATGGGCTACGACAAGGTCGCCGATCAGAACCAGGCCGGCGCCGCCTACGTCGTCTCGGCGGATTCCTCCTGCCTGATGCACCAGAAGGGTTGCGCCGAGCGTCTGGGCCTGCCGCTCAAGTACATCCACATCGCGCAGGTGCTGAACGGAGCTGCCGCATGAGCGTCGAGGATCTCAATCCCCGCGAACGCGAGGGCGTCATCCACCCGGAGGTCCGTGCCCGGAGCGACGAGAGCGAGCGCAGCCAGGATGGCGGCCGTCTTCAGCACGCCGAGGCCGCCTCGAAGCCGATCCGCGCCCCGCAGGTCCGCGAGCCGCAGCCCCGCGGCGCAAAGATCCGCGGCGACCGGCCGATCGACCAGGCCGAGGCCGCCGAGCGCTTCCTCGCCGCGCCGCTGCACCAGGCGGCCCACGACGAGCGTCTCTGGGACCTGCGCAAGAAGCGCGACGCCTCCGCGCACGGCATCCCGGAATGGGAGGAGCTGCGCGAGCTCGCCTCGCAGATCAAGACCCATACGCTGAGCCACCTCGACCGCTACCTCGAACAGTTCGAGGCGGCCGCCAAGGCCAACGGCGTCCACGTTCACTGGGCGAAGGACGGGGCCGACCACAACCGGATCGTGCTGGAGATCTTGCGCAGCCACGGCGCCAAGACCCTGGTGAAATCGAAGTCGATGCTCACCGAGGAATGCGGCTTCCGCCACCACATGGCGGCGAACGGCATCGAGATCATCGAGACCGATCTCGGCGAGCGGATCCAGCAGCTCGACAACGAGGAGCCGAGCCACGTCGTGGCGCCGGCGGTCCACAAGACCCGCATGGACGTGGCCGAGGTCTTCGCCAAGACGCTTGGCACCGACCCGGACAATGACGACGCGCATTACCTCGCCGAGAGCCAGCGCGAGACGACCCGGCCCTACATCCTCAAGGCCGATGCCGGCATGACCGGTTGCAACTTCGCCATCGCGGAGACCGGCTCGGTCGTCACATGCACCAATGAGGGCAACGCCGATCTCTCCGGGAACGTGCCGCCGCTGCAGATCCATTCCATCGGCATCGAGAAGATCGTCCCGAAGGTCGAGCATCTCGGCGTCTTCATCCGCCTGCTCTCGCGCTCGGCTCTGGGCTCGCCGATCACCCAGTACACCTCGCATTTCCGCGCGCCCCGCAAGGGCACCGAGATGCACATGGTGCTGGTCGATAACGGCCGCTCGGAGCGCCTCGGCATGGAGGAGTTCTGGACGTCCCTGAAATGCATCCGCTGCGGCGCCTGCATGAACACCTGCCCGGTCTACCGCCGCTCAGGCGGCCTCTCCTACGGGGCGACCTATTCCGGGCCGATCGGGCTGATCATCGATCCGACCTTCAACAAGCGGAAGTACTCGACGCTGCCGTTCTCCTCGACGATGAACGGCTCCTGCACCAACGTCTGCCCGGTGAAGATCAACATCCACGAGCAGATCTTCGCGTGGCGCAAGGTGCTGGTCGAGGAACACCAGATCCCGGCGCTCAAGCAGGGCATGATGAAGGCCGCCGGCGCGGTCCTGTCGCGCCCGGCGGCCTATCGGGCGGCGATCGGCGCGGCGGATTCTGCCTTGAAGGTCCTGCCGCGCTTCGCGGTCTACAACCCGCTCAACACCTGGGGGAAGAAGCGCGAGATGCCGGACGCGCCGCGCCAGACCTTCCACGCTTGGTATAAGCAGAACCGGATGAAGGACACGCAGCGGTGAGCGCGCGCGACAGCATCCTGGCCGACATCCGCCGGAACCGGCCGGCCGGCGACTTCCCGCTGCCGGACGTGCCGCTGTTCACGCCGCTCATCGGCGACGACCTCGTGGCGGAGTTCGGCGAGCGGCTGAAGCGCATGGGCGGCCGGGTCGCCGAACCCGGCCCGGCCGACGTTTTCGCGAGCGTCCGCGAGCGTCTCGACGCCGCGAAGGTCATCGCCTCGGCGGTTCCGGAACTCACCGGCAACCGCGACCTGCGGAGCGTGCGCTATCCGCAGGAGGTCGAGGATGTCGATGTGGCGGTGGTCCGCGCGGTGTTCGGCATCGCCGAGACCGGCTCGGTGCTGTTCACGCAGGACCAGCTGATCGTCAATGCGGTCGCCTATCTCGCGCAGCACCTCGTCGTGCTGCTCGACCCGGCCGACATCCTGCCCAACGTCCAGGCGGCCTATCGGCGCCCGGAATTCGGCCGCTCGGCCTATGCGGTGCTCCACACCGGCCCGTCCGCTACCGCCGACATCGAGGGCGTCCTGATCCACGGGGCACAGGGCGTGCGCTCGCTGACCGTGGTGATGCTCCCGAGAGGCGCTGCAGACCGCGGCTGAGACCCGCCCATCGCCTCGACCGCCGTCCGTGCGGGCGCAGCGAATCAATCCAGGGATGCGCCACGCCCGGCGATGTCGCGCTGCGCTGGGTCGCTTCGCTGCGCTCGCGATGACGGTGGATCCGCCCGCTCAACCCGGCACCAACGTGTCGTCTGCGTCTCCCCAGTCGAACGACGATTGATCTGGAACCGGCGGTCGGGCGCGACCCTTGCTTCGGCGACAGAGAGGCCGTCTTCCGGCAAGGAGATCCGATGCGCTACACGCTTGGTTGCAGCCTGTCCTACAACATCCTCTCGGACACCACCTTCATCTTCAACTTGGAGGTGGCGAAGCTGAAGAGCGTCGAGATCCTCAGCGAAAGCTTGGTTCTGACGCCGAACCTAAAGCGCGACCTCTACACCACCCCCGACCTCCTCAACCGCTACCTTGCGGTCAACGTGCCGACCGGCCAATTCGCGCTGGAATACAATGCCGAGGTGGACCTGACGGTGCATCGGGCCGATCCCGCCACCATCAACGAGACGCCGATCGGGCAGCTGCCCCTCGACATCCTGCCGTTCCTGCTGCCCAGCCGGTTCGTATCCTCGGACCGCCTGACGCCCTTCGCGCTGGCCGAGTTCGGCGCGCTGCCCAAGGGCCACGCCCGCGTGAATCAGATCTGCAACTGGATCCACGACCACATCGCCTATCAGCCCGGCACGAGCGACGGCGAGACGACCGCCGATGAATCCCTGCTCAAGCGAGCCGGGGTATGCCGCGACTTCGCGCATATCGGCGCTGCCTTCTGCCGGGCGCTCGGCATTCCGGCCCGGTTCGTGAGCTGCTACGCCCACGGCCTCGTGCCGAGCGACTTTCACGCTGTGTTCGAGGCCTATCTCGACGGACGCTGGTGGCTGTTCGACGCCACCCGGCAAGCCGACCTCGACGGGCTGGTGCGCATCGGTGTCGGCCGGGACGCCGCCGAGATCGCGTTCTCGACGCCCTTCGGCAACATGCAGCCCGTCAACCAGCAGGTGCGTATCCAGCGCTCGGACGGGCAGGGCAGCCCGATGCCGCGCACGATCGACGCGATCTCGACCGAGATCCCCGCGCCCCATGCCGGTGCGGCCTGAGCGGACATCCGCGCCGGATCGCCCTATCGTGTGATCGGGTAAGTGTACCCGGGGGAGTCCGCATGGCCTACCGTCACGTCGTCGGCCCACGCACCCACGTCTTCGCCGACCTCGCGACCCTGATGGCGAAGGCGACGCCGGTCCGCTCGGGCGACCGACTCGCCGGCATCGCCGCCGAATCCGCGGAGGAGAATGCCGCCGCCCGATGGTGCCTCGCCGAGGTACCGCTCGCCGATATCCTGGCGCGGCCGCTGATCCCCTATGAGCAAGACGACGTCACCCGGCTGATCCTCGACACGCACAATGCGGCGGCCTTCGCCGAGATCGGCCACCTGACGGTCGGCGATTTCCGGGAGTTCCTGCTCACCGCGCCGCCGGAGACGCTGACCCGCATCGCCCCCGCGGTCACGCCCGAGATCGCCGCCGCGGTCTCGAAAATCATGCGCAACCAGGATCTGATCTCGGTGGCCCGGAAGGCGCGGGTGGTCACGCGCTTTCGCAACACGATCGGCCTGCCGGGCACTCTGGCCGTCCGCCTCCAGCCGAACCATCCGACGGACGACGCGAAGGGCATCACGGCCGCGATCCTCGACGGGCTGGCCCTTGGCTGCGGCGACGCGGTGATCGGCATCAACCCCGCCTCCGATTCCGTCCAGGCGCTCGGCGACCTGCTCCAACTCCTCGACGCCCTGATCCGCCGCCACGGCATCCCCACGCAGGCCTGCGTGCTCACGCACGTGACCACGACGCTCGCCGCCATGGAACGCGGCCTTCCGGTGGATCTCGCCTTCCAGTCAATCGCCGGCACCGAGAGGGCCAATGCCAGCTTCGGCGTGACGCTGTCGCTCCTCACGGAGGCCCACGAGGCCGCACTGGCGCTGAAGCGCGGCACCGTCGGCGACAATTGCATGTACTTCGAGACCGGTCAGGGCTCGGCGCTCTCGGCGGACGCGCATCACGGGATCGACCAGCAGACCCTGGAGGCGCGCGCCTACGCCGTGGCGCGGGTGTTTCGGCCGCTCCTAGTCAACACCGTGGTCGGCTTCATCGGCCCCGAATATCTGTATGACGGCAAGGAGATCATCCGAGCCGGTCTGGAAGACCACTTCTGCGGCAAGCTGATGGGCGTGCCGCTCGGCGTCGACGTCTGCTACACCAATCACGCCGAGGCCGATCAGGACGACATGGACACGCTGCTGACGCTCCTCGGGGCGGCCGGCTGCACCTACATCATGGGCGTGCCGGGAGCCGATGACGTGATGCTGAACTACCAATCCACGTCGTTCCACGATTCCCTCTACCTGCGCGAGGTTCTGGGCCTCAAGCGCGCCCCGGAATTCGAGGCTTGGCTGCACGGGATTGGGATGACCGACGCGGCGGGTGTCCTGATCCCGGGTGCGGAGACGCCGCTTCTGACCGCGGCACCGGATCTCGCCGCATGAGCGATCCGGCCGAGATCTGGAGGCGCCTCGCCGGCCTGACCCCGGCCCGGATCGGTCTCGGCCGCGCGGGCAGCGGTTTGCCCACCCGAGAGGTGCTGCGCTTCGGCCTTGACCACGCCCAGGCCCGCGATGCCGTTCACGCGCCGCTGGACGCGGAGACGGTGGCGCACGGCATTGAAGATCTCGGCTTCGCCACGCGCGCGGTCAGCTCCCGGGCGCCCGACCGGGCGACGTACCTGCGCCGGCCGGATCTCGGCCGCCGGCTCGCACCAGAGGACCGCACCGCGCTCCAGGCCGAGGCTGCGCAGGCCGATCTCGCGCTCGTCGTCGCCGACGGCTTGTCGGCCCGGGCGGTGCACGAGAATGTCGTCCCGTTCCTCGCAGCGTTCAAGCCTCATGCTGAGAAGGCGGGATGGACTGTCGCACCGATCGTCCTCGCCCGGCAGGCCCGCGTGGCACTGGGCGACGAGATCGGCGGTGCCCTGGCCGCCCGCGCCGTCGCCGTGCTGATCGGCGAGCGGCCCGGCCTCTCATCCCCCGACAGCCTCGGGATCTACCTG
Source organism: Methylobacterium sp. OAE515 (assembly GCF_041806315.1). Lineage (NCBI taxonomy): Bacteria > Pseudomonadati > Pseudomonadota > Alphaproteobacteria > Hyphomicrobiales > Methylobacteriaceae > Methylobacterium > Methylobacterium sp. OAE515. The sequence goes on along the minus strand of NZ_JBGMUV010000001.1, from coordinate 5,554,383 downwards.
ACCTTTGGCCCTCGGCTCGGCCGCTCGGATGCCGAGCGGAACTGCATCTCCAACGTGCGGTCAGCGGGTCTCACCCACGACCTCGCCGCGTTCAAGCTCGACTGGCTGCTGACGCGGGCGCTCAAGCTGGGTCTCACCGGCGTGGCGCTGAAAGACGAGAGCGATCAGATCCTGATCGGTGCGGCACAAGCCGCTGCCCTGCCAAGCCAGCCTGACGCCTGAGGTCCAGGGTCAGCCCCAAACACGTTCGGAGGGCCGACGGCAGATCACAAGCCGTTGCCTCGGCTTGGATCATCCGCTCCGCGACCTCATCCTGAAGTGCGGGCGCGGAGCGACCGCCTCGAAGGAGGGCTCCAGTCCGCCGCGCAATTCTGGAGGCCTCCTTCGAGGCCCGCTGGCGCGGTCACCTCAGGATGGGGGGACGGGGCGCCGCCCTCGCAGTGGCCGCTGCGTGCCCGCACCTGACTTGGAGGATGAGAAAGAGGGATCACTCAGTCGGCGGAGCGTCCGACCGACCCGATAACGCCGACTAGCCGTCAAGCAGCGGTCCGGATCTGTGCCGCACACGTGAATGCAGCGCGGGTTCCGCCCAAGTCTTCAACGTGCCTGCAACCCGCGTTGCGACGCCGTGCTCAAGATCTCCCATACGACAACACAGGCCGTCCGCCGAGGCCACCGGCCCTCCGCGTGGACGCCAGGGACGGTAAGTCTTCAGACGATGTCGGTTATCGCGATCCAGGAAGGATTATCCTTAATTCTGCGTCGATTTGCGCGCGGCGGGCAAGCGTAGCTGTGGCGAGGTCGCAACACCGTAAAACGATCCCGGCTCCGCCCCGAGACCTGCCTGTAAACGCCGCGATCCCGCCATAGTCCGGGCCCACCTCAGGATCGGCGGTAAACGGCAATTTCGACAACGATTTACCGTTCAGAAACGAGGACTTCCCGAGCACGCGGACGGCCCCTCCGGCACATCGCGAACGGCGATGCGCCGCGGTGGCTCGCACCCTCGGGAACGGCTGTGCGAAGGCTTGGTCTGAAGTCATGGTGACGGTGTTGAACGACAAGTCGAAGCTGCCGAGCCGCCACGTCACGGAGGGGCCCGACCGCGCGCCGCATCGCTCCTACCTCTACGCCATGGGTCTGACCCGCGAGCAGATCCATCAGCCGCTGGTCGGCGTCGCGTCCTGCTGGAACGAGGCCGCGCCCTGCAACATCTCGCTGATGCGTCAGGCCCAGGCGGTGAAGAAGGGTGTCGCCGCGGCGAGCGGCACGCCGCGCGAGTTCTGCACCATCACGGTCACCGACGGCATCGCCATGGGCCATGGCGGCATGCGCGCTTCGCTGCCGTCGCGCGAGGTCATCGCCGATTCGGTCGAGCTGACCATGCGCGGCCACGCCTACGACGCTCTGGTGGGCCTGGCCGGCTGCGACAAGTCGCTGCCCGGCATGATGATGGCGATGGTCCGCCTCAACGTACCGTCGATCTTCATCTACGGCGGCTCGATCCTGCCGGGCTCGTTCCGCGGCAAGCCCGTGACCGTGCAGGACCTATTCGAGGCGGTCGGCAAGGTCGCGGTCGGCGACATGAGCCTCGAGGATCTCGACGAGCTGGAGCAGGTCGCCTGCCCGTCGGCCGGCGCCTGTGGTGCGCAATTTACCGCCAACACGATGGCGACCGTCTCCGAGGCGATCGGCCTTGCGCTGCCGTACTCGGCCGGCGCCCCGGCCCCTTACGAGATCCGCGACAAGTTCTGCGCCACGGCGGGCGAGAAGGTCATGGAGCTGCTGGCGAAGCAGATTCGCCCGCGTGACATCGTCACCCGCAAGGCGCTGGAGAATGCCGCGACCGTGGTCGCCGCCTCCGGTGGCTCGACCAATGCGGCCCTGCACCTACCGGCGATCGCGCATGAATGCGGCATCGAGTTCACGCTGTTCGACGTCGCCGAGATTTTCCGGCGCACGCCCTACATCGCCGACCTGAAGCCGGGCGGGCGCTACGTCGCCAAGGACATGTTCGAGGTCGGCGGTATCCCGCTCCTCATGAAGACCCTCCTCGACCATGGCTTCATGCACGGCGACTGCATGACGGTCACCGGCCGCACCATCGCGGAGAACATGGACCGGGTGACCTGGAACCCGGATCAGGACGTGGTCCACCCGGCCAACAAGCCGATCACCCCGACCGGCGGCGTGGTCGGCCTCAAGGGCAATCTCGCGCCCGAGGGCGCGATCGTGAAAGTCGCCGGCATGCCGGCGGACAAGCAGGTCTTCACCGGTCCGGCCCGCGTGTTCGACGGCGAGGAGGCCTGCTTCGAGGCCGTGCAGTCGCGCACCTACAAGGAAGGCGAGGTTCTGGTCATCCGCTACGAGGGCCCGCGCGGCGGCCCCGGGATGCGCGAGATGCTGTCCACCACCGCAGCCCTCTACGGCCAGGGCATGGGCGACAAGGTCGCGCTGATCACGGACGGGCGCTTCTCGGGCGCGACCCGCGGCTTCTGCGTCGGCCATGTCGGCCCCGAGGCGGCGGTGGGCGGCCCGATCGGCCTGATCCGCGACGGCGACATGATCACCCTCGACGCGATCCAGGGCACGCTGAACGTCGCCCTGTCGGACGACGAACTGGCCGAGCGCCGCAAATCCTGGACGCCGCGGGCCAACACCGCGACCTCCGGCTACCTCTGGAAATACGCGCAGGGCGTCGGCCCGGCGCTCTACGGCGCGGTCACGCACCCGGGGGGTGCCAAGGAGACGCAGAGCTATGCGGACGTCTAGGACTGACCTCAGCTGGCGCAGGGCGCCGGCCGGGGCCGATCCCGGTCGGTTCCGGTCTGCCGGCAGGATCGCCGTCGCGGCCTGGGCTCTCGTCCTGCTGGCCGTGCCGACGGACGCGCCGCGCGCCCTCGACGCCAATGTGCGCACGCCCGTTCAGGTCCCGGTCGCCGACCGAAGCTACCGGTCGGCCAAGGATGCGCTGCGCGCCGGCATGCGCGAGTACAATGCCGGCGACAAGCAGGGCGCCGCCCGGGCGCTGGAATACGCGGCCGGCCAGGGTCATGCCCTGGCCCTGTGGAAGCTCGGCCGCATGTATGCCGACGGGGACGGCGTGCCGCACGACGACCTGAAGGCGTTCGAGTTCTTCTCCCGGATCGCCGATGCCAGCACCGATGACGGGCCTGACCCGCAGAACTCGGCTGTGCTGGGGAGCGCCTTCACGGCGCTCGGCACCTACTTCCTGGAGGGGATCAAGGGCACCTACGTGCGCCCGAACCCCGAGCGCGCCTACGACATGTTCAACTACGCGGCGTCGTATTACGGCGACCCCAACGCCCAGTACAATCTCGCCCGGCTCTACCTCGACGGTACCGGCGTCGAGGCCGATCCACGGCAGGCGGCGCGCTGGTTCAACCTCGCGGCCGAGAAGGGACACCATCCGGCCCAGGCGCTGCTCGGCGACATGCTGATCAACGGCCTCGGCGGCGTGCCGATCCAGCGGGTGAAGGGCTTGATGTGGCTCTCCCTCGCGCGGGAAGGCGCTGAGAACCGCAAGGACGACTGGATCGTCGCGCTCTACGACAAGAACTGGGCGGCCGCGAACGAGGACGACCGGGCCGAGGCGCAGTCGCAGCTTCAGACGGTCGGCTCGATCCGGCGGCGGCGCTGACCGCCGCCGGGCCGGACCCCGGTTTTCAGCCCTTCCGTGATTCCTGCGCGGCCACGAAGGAGGGTCGCGCCAGCGTCGCGGCGACATAGCCGGCCAGCCTCGGCCAGCGCTCGGCGTCGATCTGGGCCTTCGCCAGCTTGAAGTTGAAGAAGCCGGTCGCGATGGAGATGTCGGCGATGCTGAAGGCATCGCCCGCCAAGTACGGGCCCGAGATCTCCCGTTCCAGATAGTCGAAGAGCGGCGGCAGATCCTTGTCGAGCGCCTTGGCCACCGCGGCCTCGTCGGTGGGCTGCCCCATCATGTTAGGCTTCAGCACGCGTTCGACGAACGGGACGATGAGCTTGGAGAAGAGTTCGGTGTCGCCGAACTTGTCGAACCAGACGGCGCGACCTAACGCCTCCGGCTCCGAAGGGACCAGGGCCGGCGTCGGATGCTTGCGCTCGACATACCAAAGGATTGCCGAGGAATCGGCGAGCCGGAACGCGCCATCCTCGATGGCAGGGATCTTCCCGAGAGGGCTGGCGGCCCGAAAATCCGGATCCGGCGCGTGGAACATCACGGGCCTGTGCTCGAAGGTCACACCCTTCTCGGTGAGCGCAACCAGGACCTTGCGGACATAGGGCGAATAGCCGGTGCCGTAGACGATCAAAGAGGGCTCCTGTTTTGGGAAACGAGTCTGGGCCTGCCGAGCCGGCCCACTCGCCAGGAGCATAATTTCTCAACCCGGCGATAGCTCCACCGTCACGGGCACGTGATCCGACGGCTTGTCGAGGCCGCGCAGGTGCTTCTGCACCGAGGCCGAGACCAGCCGGTCGCAGGCCTGCGGCGAGAGCAGCAGATGATCGATGCGGATGCCGAAATTCCGCTGCCAGCTTCCGGCCTGATAGTCCCAGAACGTGTAGAGCCCGTCCCGCGGGTCGCAGGCGCGCAGGCCGTCGGTGTAGCCCTCGGCCAAGATGGCGCGGAATGCCGCCCGGCTCGCCGGAAGGAACAGCGCATCGGAGCGCCAAGCCTCCGGATCGGCCGCATCGGCGAGCTCGGGAATGACGTTGTAATCGCCGGCGAGCACCACGGGGATCTCGTCGTCCATCAGGGCGCGGGCGTGCAGCCGCAGCCGCTCCATGAAGGCGAGTTTGTAGGGGTATTTCGGGCTGTCCACCGGGTTGCCGTTTGGCAGGTAGATCGACGCAACCCGCACGGGTTGTTCCGTGTCACCCGAGATCAGGGCCTCGATGTAACGGGCCTGCTCATCGGCCGGGTCGCCCGGAAGGCCACGCCGGACCGAGTCCGGCGCGATCGCCAGCGGCTTCCGGACCAGCAGCGCGACGCCGTTATAGGCCTTCTGCCCGAGCGCCTCGACCGCGTAGCCCGCCTCCTCGATCTCCGCGCGCGGAAACGCCTCGTCCTGGCATTTCAGCTCCTGCAGGCAGACGACGTCGGGCCGGGCCTCGTCCAGGAAGGCGAGCAGGTGCGGCAGCCGCTGCTTGATCGAGTTCACGTTCCAGGTCGTTATCCGCATTGCCTCGCATCCGATCGCCGCCAGCCCGTCATCCGCACTTCGTGTCGCGCTGACAAGGCCATCCTCGCGCAAGGTCGGGGATCTAGGATCGACGGATGGATTGGTTCGAGCCGGTCAGGGCCTATTGCGAGCGCAGCGGGCCGGGATTCTGGGGCGAGCCCGCCAACGCTCTCTCCAATGGCGTCTTTCTGCTCGCGGCCGCAGCCGCAGCCTACCGCGCCCGTGCAGCGGAGCCGCCGGACCGCGCCGGTCTCGGCCTGGCGGCGCTGATCGCCGTCGTCGGGATCGGCTCGTTCCTGTTCCACACCTTGGCGGTCTACTGGGCGATGCTCGCCGACGTGATCCCGATCGCGGTCTTCATCTACGCCTATCTTGCGCTGGCGCTGCACCGCTACCTGCGCCTTGCTCCGGCGCGCGTCACCGCCGCCACGGCCGGGTTCGCCCTGTTCAACTTCGCGCTCTCACCGATGCTGGACGGCCTGACCGGCGCGGGGGTGTCGAGCCTGACCAACGGGTCGATCGATTACCTGCCGGCGCTGCTCGCCCTGTTCGGCGTCGCCTGGGCCACCATGGGATCGGCCCAGGAACGGTTCATCGGCACCGGGCGCCGGCTTGCCGGCATCGGCGTGCTGTTCCTCATCTCCCTTGCGGCGCGCACCGCTGACCAAGCGGCCTGCGCGGTGCTGCCGTTCGGCACGCATCCGCTCTGGCATGTCCTGAACGCCGCCGTGCTCTACGCCCTTGTCGCGACAGCCGTGCGGCACCGCGAGGCGACCGGCTGACGGGCCCGCGGCCGTCTGGCGGTTTCCTTGCGGCTCAAGCGGAATTCTTGCAGAAGTGCGCGGCGTCGGGCGCCCGACCGGTGGCGGTCGCTCGGGCACAGAAGGGATCATGACAGTGAGCTTTCGCCTCGGGATCGCCGGTCTCGGCACCGTCGGTGCGTCCGTGGTCCGGATGGTCGAGCGCCGACGGGCGGCGCTGACGGCCGCGGGTCTCGATATCCGCGTCACGGCGGTCTCGTCGCGCGACCGGAGCCGCGACCGCGGTCTCGACCTCTCCGAAATCGCGTGGTTCGATGATCCCGTCGCGCTGGCGCGCTCGGACGATGTCGACTGCGTGGTCGAACTGATCGGCGGCGCGGAAGGCGCCGCCAAGGCCGTCGTCGAAGCGGCGTTCGGGGGTGGGAAGCCGGTCGTCACGGCCAACAAGGCGCTCCTCGCCCGCCATGGTGCCGCCCTCGCCACCCTCGCCGAGCAGAACGGCGTGGCGCTCGCCTTCGAGGCGGCGGTGGCCGGCGGGATCCCGGTGATCAAGACCCTGCGCGAGGGTCTGCCGGGCAACGCGATCTCCCGCGTCTACGGGATCCTCAACGGCACCTGCAACTACATCCTCAGCCGCATGGAGCGGGAGGGCCTGACCTTCGAGGCCTGCCTGAAGGACGCCCAGGCGCTCGGCTACGCCGAGGCGGACCCGACCTTCGATGTCGAGGGCTTCGACACGGCCCACAAGCTCGCCATCCTGACCAGCCTCGCCTTCGGCACCGCGATCGACGCGGAGGGCGTATCGGTCGAGGGTATCTCGCGGGTGCAGCCCCTCGATCTGCGGATGGCGGACGAGCTGGGCTACCGGATCAAGCTGCTCGGCGTCGCGCAGGCCGCCGAGGCCGGCATCGAGCAGCGGGTTCACCCGACGATGGTGCCGAAATCCTCGGCGATCGCGCAGGTGATGGGCGTGACGAACGCCGTCACCATCGACGCGGACGCGGTTGGCGAACTCACCCTGATCGGTCCCGGCGCCGGCGGCGAGGCCACGGCCTCCGCAGTCCTGTCCGACATCGCCGACCTCGCCCGCGGGATCGTCCGTCCGACCTTCGGCGTGCCGGCCAGCGCGATGCGGCCGAGCGAGCGGGTCGAGATGCAGCGCCATGAGGGCGGCTACTACATCCGGCTGACGGTCCATGATCGCCCGGGCGTCGCGGCGGGCGTCGCCCAGCGCATGGCCGAGCGCGAGATCTCCCTCGAGAGCATCCTCCAGCGCCGCATCGAGAGCGCCGACACGGATCCGCGCGGGCGGTCGGGCCGGCCGGTGCCACTGGTGCTGATCACCTACGCGGCGACGGAGGGGAGCATCCGGGCGGCGCTCGACGCGATCGGCAACGACGGCCTGCTCGCCGAACCCCCACAGGTCATCCGGATCGAGCGCGAGTAACCGTCTGTGCACAAGAATCCATCTTGGGCACCGGACGGCCACGCCTTAATGCAGGATATTGGGCAGCGCTGCTGACGGCGTAGGCTGAACGACCGCCCTTCGACGGCGTTCAACCGAGATCCGACTTCAAGATCGGGCTCGGATAAAGGCAGGAACCGATGGCTGACGCTTCCAACCCCGCTCCCCGCGGCGTCCCGCGCACGCTCGCCCTCGAGCTGGCCCGCGTGACGGAGCGCGCCGCCATCGCGGCCGCGCGTTTGCGCGGCAAGGGCGACGAGAAGGCGGCCGATCAGGCGGCCGTCGACGCCATGCGGGACGAGCTCAACGCCCTCCCGATCCGCGGCACGGTGGTGATCGGCGAGGGCGAACGCGATCAGGCGCCGATGCTGTTCATCGGCGAGCAACTCGGCCGCGGCGACGGGCCGGAGGTCGACATCGCGGTCGATCCGCTGGAGGGCACGACGCTCTGTGCGAAGGACATGCCCGGCGCCATCGCGGTGATGGCAATGGCGGAGCGCGGCTCGCTGCTCGCCGCGCCGGACGTCTACATGCAGAAGATCGCGGTCGGTCCCGGCTATCCGGCCGGCCTCGTCGATCTGGACGCGAGCCCCACCGAGAACATCGCGGCCTTGGCGCGGGCCAAGGGCGTCGAGCCGCACCAGATCACCGCGCTGATCCTGGACCGTCCCCGCCACGCGGCGCTGATCACCGAGGTCCGGGCGGCCGGTGCGGCCGTCCGCCTGATCTCGGATGGCGACATCGCCGGCATCATCTTCACCGCCAGTCCGGAGGAGACGGGCATCGATCTGTATCTCGGGACCGGCGCGGCTCCCGAGGGCGTGCTCGCCGCCGCGGCCATGCGGTGCATCGGCGGCCAGATGCAGGGGCGCCTGATCCTCGATACGCCGGAGCGACGACGGCGGGCGGCCGAGATGGGGATCGAAGATCTCGACCGGAAGTACGATCTCACGGATCTCGTGAGCGGCGACGTGATCGTCGCCGCCACCGGGGTGACCGACGGTGCGCTCCTGCGCGGCGTCCGGTTCAAGCCGGATCGGATCCAGACCGAGACGCTGGTCTATCGCTCCGAGGCGGGCACGGTGCGCCGCATCCTCGGCGAGCACCGCCGCGGCCTGACCTGATCCGCCGCCGCAGCGCCGCTAGAGCCCGGCCGGGTCAGTTCAGGACGACGACCTTGGTGCCGACATTGACGCGGCTGAACAGGTCGATCGCATCCTGGTTGATCATCCGGATGCAGCCCGACGACACGCTCTTGCCGATCGAGAACGGCTCCAGCGTGCCGTGGATGCGGAACAGCGTGTCCTTGTTGCCCTGCCAGAGGTACATCGCCCGGGCGCCGAGAGGATTGCGCAGGCCGCCCGCCACGCCGAGGCCGCTCTGGAGCTTATCGACCTCGCTGGCGAGCTTCGGGCTGCGGGCGATCATCTCCTTGGGCGGGTACCAGTCCGGCCAGGCCTGCTTGGAATTGACCGTCGCGCTGCCCGACCACGAGAAGCCCTGCTTGCCGACGCCCACGCCGTAGCGGCGTGCCCGTCCGTTGGACTCGACCAGGGTGAGCTGATGCGCCCGCGGATCGACGATGATCGTTCCGGGCTCGTAGGGGCCGTTATAGGCGATCTCCTGGCGGAGGAACGCCGGGTTCATCTTCTTGTAGTTGAAGGCCTGGATCGGGAACACGTCGTCGGTGACCGGCCCGTAGGCCTTGGCGTAGTCGATCGGCTCGTTGTCGGGGGCCCGGAGCACGGCCTTGGCCTTGGCGGCCTCCAGAGGCGAGAGCCCCTCGGCCGGCGGCACGGCGCCCGGACGAGCGGGGACGGTCGGATCCGTGTCCAGAGCGGCGGCCGGCGCGGGCGGTGCGGCTTGTACAGGCGCAGCCGCTGCGGGCGCCGACGGAGCGCGGCGGATGAAGTCGGTGCGGCCGGTGTAGGGCAGGTAGCGGCCGCCGCGGCGCACGTAGTAAGCGCCGTTCTGGTCCTGATAGAGCTGGCCGTCGTCCCCGAATCCATCAATGCCGGACTCGCCGACCGGCCCGCGGCTCTGGGCGTGCGCAGCTGAGGCGAGAGCGAGGACGGTGAAGCCGGCCAGGAAGAGGCGACGGATCGGGGCGGACATGGTTCGAATTTCCTCGGGGGGCGACACCCGGGCTCGCCGCGGTGCGCATTCGAGCAGGCCTGCACGAGCGCGCGGCTCAGCTCAGTCCGGGGCTTAGCAAAGATTGCGCTTTATCGCCAAGTTGCCGGCCGTACGTGCGAGCAACTTACAGGGTGTCCGAGCGCCTTTCTGCGGTCCTGTGTTGCCTTCGTGCAGCAATGACCATGTCACCACCCCTCACGGATGCGTGAGAGCCGCGCCAGCCCGCCCGTTTGCTCGGCAGGCCTGCCCGGATCGACGGCAGCGCGCCCGTCGAAACCGGCCGCGCACGGCTGCCTTGACCTGAGCTTCTGTCGGTCCATCCGCGGTGCCGCGGGCGTGGCACGCTTGCTGCTTGATACGAGGGCCGCGCTCGCCGCGGCATTGGAGCAACGGCGCTCCAAACAGCGGACGGTGTGAGTCCGGATCCCCGGCATGAGCGACCGCGTGACGGTTCGCCCACTACAGACGAGCACCAGCTATGGCCAGCTTCAAGACGGTGATGAAGTCGGGTCACCCCCCGACGCTGTTCGCGGCGTTCCTCTACTTCGATTTCTGTTTCGCGATCTGGGTTCTGAACGGCGCAATGGGCCCGTTCATCACCGAGACCTACAAGCTAACGCCGGCCCAGACCGGATTCATGATCTCGCTTCCGATCCTCGCCGGCGCGCTGATGCGCTTCCCGCTCGGGATCCTGGCGCAGTATATCGGCCGCAAGAACGCCGCGATCACCGAGATGAGCGTGATCATGCTGGCGATGGCCTACGGCTACCTGTTCGTCTCGTCCTACAACGACGTGCTCGCCATGGGCGTCCTGCTCGGCATCGCCGGCGCGTCCTTCGGCGTGGCCCTGTCGCTGGGCTCGGGCTGGTTCCCGCCGGAGCACAAGGGCCTGGCGATGGGCATCGCTGGCGCCGGCAATTCCGGAACCGTGCTGGCCGTGCTGTTCGCGCCGCCGCTGGCGCAGGCCTACGGCTGGCAGACCACCTACGCCTTCGCGGGCGTGGTCATGCTCCTGCCGCTCGTGGTCATGATCGTGCTGGCCAAGGAGCCGCCGGATTGCGAGCACCAGTCGTTCAAGGAGCACATCTCCTGCCTGTTCACGAAGGACGGCTGGGCCTTCTCGCTGATCTACGTGATCACCTTCGGCGGGTTCGTGGGCCTGTCCAACTTCCTGCCGACCTTCTTCTACGAGCAGTTCGCTGTGACGAAGGTCGAGGCCGGCCGGCTGACCATGCTGGCGGCCTTCATGGGCTCGGGCATCCGGATCGTCGGCGGCTATTTCGCCGACCGGATGGGCGGCATCGCGGTCCTGTCGGTGGTCCTCCTGGCGGCGATCGCCACCTTCCTGTCGCTGACCGCCACGCCGTCGCTGGCGCTGACCACGCTCCTGTTCATGCTGTGCTTCGCGGCGCTCGGGGCCGGCAACGGCGCGCTCTTCCAGCTCGTGCCCCTGCGCTGGCCGAACAATACGGCGGTGGCCGGGTCGATGATCGGCGAGATCGGTGCTCTCGGCGGCGCGATCCTGCCGAACGTCATGGGCCTGTCGAAGCAGTATACCGGCTCGTTCTCGATGGGGTTCATCGGCTACGCGGCCTTCACCGCGATCGTGCTGGGCTGCCTCGCCCTCTGGCAGCGCAAATGGGTCGGCAGCTGGGTCGGCCCGCGCGGCAAGGCCCTTGGGACGGCCGCCGAGGCCGAGGCGCAGGCACTCCGGCCGGTGACCGCCTGACCGGCTGCGCAAGGCTGCAGATCCGGTGTATCTTGAGACGGAGGCCTTCGCGGCCTCCGTTTCTCGTTGAAGCCCACGGATGCGATTCGCGTGTAGGACGTACTTCCGCAGTTGCGTTCCGGCGCGCGAAGCGTTTGAATAATGCATTACGAGAGAGTGCCCGATCCAAGGATCGAGGCGCCCGGCGACCGCGAGAGGCGGCGCCCCTGAGTGGAGGAATGGTCGATGGCGAAGCGCTTGAGCGCCACGAACGGCGTGCTCGGCCTGCTCTGCGTGATGTACTTCATCACCTATCTGGACCGGGTGAACATCGCGACCGCCGGCGCCGAGATCATGCGCGAATTCGGCATGTCGAAGACGGATTTCGGCCTGATCCTCTCGGCGTTCGCCTATCCCTACGCGATCTTCCAGGTGATCGGCGGCTCGGTCGGCGACAAGTTCGGCGCCCGCCGCACGTTGCTGGCCTGCGGCATGATCTGGGCGATGGCCACGATCCTGACCGGGATGGTCGGGGGCTTGATCAGCCTGTTCCTCGCCCGGGTCCTTCTCGGCTTCGGTGAGGGCGCGACCTTCCCGACCGCGACGCGGGCGATGCAGAACTGGACGGCGCCGGGCAAGCGCGGCTTCGCGCAGGGCATCACCCACGCCTTCGCGCGGCTCGGCAATGCGGTTGCGCCGCCGATCGTCGCCTTCCTGATGTACCATTTCGGCTGGCGCACCAGCTTCGTGATCCTCGGCGCGGTCAGCTTCGTCTGGGTCGCGATCTGGTATCTCTACTTCCGTGACGATCCGTCGGACCATCCGGCGATCACGAAGGCCGAGCTCGAGACGCTGCCTGCGCCCCGCAAGGTCGGCGCGAAGCAGACGGTGCCGTGGGGCGCCCTGACCCGGCGCATGCTGCCGGTGTCCATCACGTATTTCTGCTACGGCTGGACCCTGTGGCTGTTCCTCGGCTGGCTGCCGAGCTTCTTCAAGGAGAATTACAGCCTCGATCTCAAGAACTCGGCGCTGTTCGCCTCGGGTGTGTTCTTTGCCGGCGTCGTCGGCGACACGGTCGGCGGCATGCTGAGCGACTCGATCCTGCACCGCACCGGCAACGTGAAGCTCGCCCGGCTCTCGGTCATCGTGGTCGGCTTCCTGGGCGCCGCGGCAAGCCTCGCGGGCGTGTTCATGACGCGCGACCTGACCCTCGTCGCCCTGCTCCTGTCCTCCGGCTTCTTCTTCGCCGAGCTGGTGATCGGGCCGATCTGGTCCGTGCCGATGGACATCGCGCCGAAATATGCGGGCACGGCCAGCGGACTGATGAACACCGGCTCGGCCCTCGCGGCCATCGTCTCGCCGATCGTCTTCGGGCTGATCGTCGACCTGACGGGCAGCTGGACCCTGCCGTTCGTCGGCTCGATCGGGCTGTGCTTGCTGGGTGCCGGCCTGGCCTTCACCATGCATCCCGAGCGGGAATTCGTGGAGCCCGCCGTGCCATCGGTCGGTCCGGCGGCCACGGTCCCGGCCGGGGAGTAGCGGTTGATGGTGGGAGCCACAGGACGATCCGGTCCGCTCGCCGGCATGCGGGTGATCGAGCTCGCACACATCATGGCCGGGCCGGTCTGCGGGCTGATGCTCGCCGACATGGGCGCGGAGGTGATCAAGGTCGAGAAGATGGACGGCGACGACACGCGTCGCACGGTTCCGCCCGCGCTCGAGGGTGAGAGCGCCGCCTACATGATGATGAACCGCGGCAAGCGCGGCATCAGCCTCGACCTCAAGGACCCGGACGGCATCGCGGTGCTGCGCCGGCTGCTGAAAGGCGCCGACGCCCTGATCGAGAATTACCGCGGCGGCACCATGGAGCGCCTCGGGATCGGCTACGAGACCTTGCGCGAGGAGTTTCCCGAACTCGTCTACTGCTCGCTCTCGGGATTCGGCCGCACCGGGCCCTACGCCGACCGGGCGGGGTTCGACCTCGTTGCACAGGGCATGAGCGGGCTCATGTCGGTCACCGGGGAGGGCCCCGGACGACCGCCGATGAAGTGCGGACCGCCCGTGACCGACATCACCGCCGGCATCCTGGCGGCGATGGGCGTCCTGGCGGCCTACAGCAACCGGCTCAGGACCGGCAGGGGGCAGGCCGTCGACACCTCGCTGTTCGAGGCCGGGATCACCCACACCTACTGGCAGTCGGCCATCGCCATGGCGACTGGCGTCGCGCCCGGGCCGATGGGCTCGGCGCATCCGCTGAACGCGCCCTACGAGGCCTTCGAGACCGCCGACGGCTGGATCACCATCGGGGCGGCCAACCAGACCAACTGGCTCCGGCTGCTGAAGACGATCGGGGCGGAGGCCCTCGCCGAGGATCAGCGCTTCGCCCACAACCGCGACCGGATGGCGAACCGACACGAACTCGCCGCCACCCTGGCGCCGATCTTCCGCGCGCAGACCTCGGCCGAGTGGCTCGCGCGTCTGGAGGCCGGCGGCGTGCCGGCCGGGCCGGTGCTCGACGTCAACGCGATGCACCGGGATCCGCAGACGCTCGCCCGCGAGATGGTGGTGGAGGTCGATCACCCGCGGGTCGGACCGATGAAGACGCTGGGTCTGCCGGTGAAGTTCTCGGAGACGCCCGGCCGGGTCCACGGGCCCGCACCGTTGCTCGGCGAGCATTCCCGCGCGATCCTGGCGGAGGCCGGCTATTCGGCTGCCGAGATCGATGGTCTGATCGCGCGAGGCGTGGTCCGCGAGACCCTGGCCTGAGCCTGACATCCGGAGACGCTGCGATGAGTGCCCAGCCCGCGACCGACGAGCTGCTGTTCACCACCGACGAGGCCGGCATCGCCCGCATCGTCCTGAACCGGCCCCAGGCTCGCAACGCGATGACCTTCGCGATGTACCAGGGCCTGATCACCTGTTGCGAGGCGATCACCGAGAACCCCACCGTCAAGGCGCTGATCATCACCGGGGCCGGCGACAAGGCCTTCGCGGCTGGCACCGACATCGCGCAGTTCCGCAGCTTCAACACGGCCGAGGACGCCCTCGGCTACGAGCGCTTCATGGACCGGGTGCTTGGATCGCTGGAACGGCTGCGGGTGCCGACCATCGCGGCGATCGCCGGGGCCTGCACGGGCGGCGGCGCGGCCATCGCGGCGGCCTGCGACCTGCGGGTCGCGACGCAGGACGCGCGCTTCGGCTTCCCCATCGCCCGGACGCTCGGGAACTGCCTGAGCCAGGGCAATCTGAAGCGCCTCTCCGGCCTGATCGGGCCGGCGCGGGTCAAGGACATCATCTTCACCGCCCGCCTCGTCGGGGCCGAGGAGGCTCTGGCCATCGGTCTCGTCGGCGAGGTCGTGGCGGACCGCGCGGCCCTGACCGAGCGGGTCGACACCCTGGCGCGGCTGCTCGCCGGTCACGCGCCGCTGACCATGCAGGCGACCAAGGAGGGCCTGCGGCGCCTGGCCGAGGACGAGGCGCCGGCCGAGGGCCAGCCGCATCCCGGCGATGATCTGATCCTCATGTGCTACATGAGCCAGGATTTCCGCGAGGGTATGGAAGCGTTCCTAGGCAAGCGGACGCCGGAGTGGAGCGGGCGCTGAGCGCCGCGCTCAGGCCGGCACCGCGCAGACATCGATCCAGGCCGCGTCCGTCAGTTCGGCCATGCGGCTCGGCGCGATGCGCACCGAGCTGTGCGTGCTGCCGGCGGCCGGCACCACCTCGTTGAAGGCCTTCAGCGAGAGGTCGCAATAGACGGGCAGGGGTGCCCGCAGGCCGAAGGGGCAGACGCCGCCGACCGGGTGGCCGGTGAGCGCCTCGACCTCAGCGAGATCGAGCATCCGCACCTTGCCGCCGAAGAACGCCTTGGCTTTCTTGTTGTCCAACCGCGCATCGCCACGGGTCACGACGAGGGCGACCTGATCGCCGACGCGGATCGAGAGGGTCTTGGCGATCTGGCCGGGCGCGACCCCGTGTCCGTCCGCCGCCTCTGCCACGGTCGCCGTGCTGGTCGCGAGCTCGATGACCGCGATGTCGGGTGCCTTCTCGGCGAAGAAGGCGCGCACGGATTCGAGGCTCATGGATCCCTACGAAGCTTGGACGATGGCGAGTCCGGAGGCGTGCCGGTGAGGCGAGCCCACCGGCGCCGCGACCGCGACACGCCATAAGCGTCTGCCGCAGAGCCCGCCATTGCGTGGGCGCGGGCCGCCCGCGCGCCGGGCGGGATGCTCGTGTTATCGCCCCACCCGGCATGCGACAGGCCCCGCTTCCTGAGGAGAGGGGCCCGCCTAGGGTTGCCGATGAACGGGTGCGCCTACCGCGTCGTCGCCAGCAGCAGATCCGGCAGCCACATCGCGATGCCCGGCACGAGGCACAGGATCAGGATCGCGACCGCCATCAGCAGGACGAAGGGCAGGGTGCCCCAGATGATGTCCGACAGCGGGATGTCGGGGGCGATGTTCTTGATGACGAAGATGTTGAGGCCCACCGGCGGATGGATCAGGCCCATCTCCATGGTGATGGTCATGACCACACCGAACCACACGAGGTCGAACCCCGCCGCCTTGAGCGGCGGCAGGATGATCGGCGCCGTCATCAGGATGATTGAGACCGGCGGCAGGAAGAACCCGAGCACGATCACCAGGGCGAGGATCGTCACCAGCAGCACCCAGGGCGAGAGCTGCATCGCGACAATTGCGGCCGCCGCCGATTGCGAGATGTGCAGATAGCTCATCACGTAGGCGTAGAGCAGCGACATGCCGATGATCAGCATCAGCATGGTCGATTCCCGCAGCGTCGCGGTCAGGATCGGGGTGACGTCCCGGAAGCGCCAGACGCCGTAAATCGCGGCGATCAGCGCGAGCGCCAGCAGCCCGCCGAGGCCGGCGGTCTCCGACGGCGTCGCGTAGCCGCCGTAGAGCGCCACCATCACGCCGGTAAGCAGCACCACGAAGGGCAGCACCCGCGGCAGCGTCGAGAAGCGCTGCGCCATCGTGTACTGATCATCCGTCAGGATCGGCGAGGCCGGGCCGCCGCGCTCCAGCGCCGCCTTCGCGGTCGCGTATTCCGACCGAAAGCGGATCATCGACCAGGCGGCGAACAGCCCGACGAGCAGCAGCCCCGGGCCGATGCCCGCCAGGAACAGGCGCCCCAGCGACTGCTCGGCGGCGACCGCGTACAGGATCATCGTGATGGAAGGCGGCAGAAGGATTCCGAGGGTCCCTCCGGCCGCGATGATCCCCGCCGCGAAACCCGGCGAGTAGCCGCGCTTGCGCATCTCCGGGATGCCGGCCGACCCGATCGCCGAGCAGGTGGCCGGGCTCGAGCCCGCCATGGCGGCGAACAGCGCGCAGGCGAAGACGTTGGCGATGCCGAGCCCACCGGGGATCCGGTGCATCCAGGCGTGCATGGCCGAGTAGAGATCCTGGCCCGCCCGGGACCGTCCGATCGCCGCGCCCTTCAGGATGAAGAGCGGAATCGACAGCAGGGTGATGGAGGCCATCTCCTCGTAAACGTTCTGCGCCACCGTATCGAGCGACGCGCCCGGCATGAACGCCACCATGAAGGCCAGGGCGACGAAGCCCAGCGCGAAGGCGATGGGGATGCCGGACAGCATCGCCCCGAGGGTGGCACCCGCGTACAGGAAGCCGATCGCGGCCGTGCTCATCGCTTGCCCTTCGCGGTCATGGTCTGGCCGAGCGGATCCGGACCCCTTGGCGTGAGCTCCGGGGCGCCGCGCAGATCCGTGTTCAGGTCGGCGCCGAGGCCGATCTTGGGCTTGGCCCAACCGGCCGCACGCGGGCCGTAGACGAGACCTTCGGCGATCTGCAACGCGAATTGCAGGCAGAGCAGGCTCATGCCGACGGACATCAGCGTGTAGGGGATCCAGAGCGGCGGCCCCCAGGTCGATTGCGAGATCTGGCCGTCGACCCAGGCCTCATGGTCCAGCGACCAGCTCTTCCAGGCGAAGAACAGGCAGAAGGTGAGGCTGATGACGTCCGCCAGCAGCAGCCGCGCCCGGTTGACGGCGGGGGACAACAGGCCGGTGACCGCCTCGATGGCGACATGTCCGCGCTTGGCCTGGACACCGGCCGCGGAGAGGAATGTGGCCCCGACGATCAGGAACACCGCCATCTCGTCCTGCCACTCCGTCGGCTGCTTCAGGAGATAGCGAACGACGACGCTGTGGGTCAGGACCAGGCAGGCCGCCACGAGGCAGAGGCCGCCCAGGGCGAGGATCACCCGGTTCAGCAGGCGCATCGCCCGGTCGAGGACGCCGAGAACGCCGGGAAGGCGCGGCTCGTCCGCCGCGCCGGCCTCCGGCCCGGCGGTGGCCGCGTCGAAGCCGTGGCTCACGCGACCTGCTCCGCGAGCTTCAGCAACTCCGCGCAGTTGGCATTCTTGCCGGCGTAATCCTTCCAGGCGGTGTTCCGGGCCAGCTCGCGCCACTCGCCCAGCGCCTTCTCGTCAAGCTGCGAGACCTTGGCGCCGGCCTTGGAGAAGATCTCCTCGACGCGGCTGTCATCCTCCTTGGCGCCGGCCTGCCCGAAAGATTCGAGCTCCGTCCCGACGGCCATGATCAGGTCCTGCTGATCCTTCGGCAGCCCGGAGAACACGATCTTCGACATCATGATCGGCTCGAGCATGAACCAGTAGGACCGCTCCCGCCCCGAGGTCAGGGCCTTCGACAGCTCCTCAAGGCGGAACGAGATCAGGCTGGTCGAGGAGGTGATCACCGCGTCGCAGGCCCCGGTCTGCATCGCCGCGTAGGATTCGTTCGACGGAATCGACAGCGTCGCGGCGCCGGCCTCCTTCATCATCATGTCCATCTCACGGGAGCCGCCGCGGACCTTCTGGCCCTTGGCGTCGGACGGAGAGACCAGCGGCCGCTCGCGGCTGGCGACGCCCCCGGCCTGCCAGACCCACGACACCAGGATGATCCCCTTCGCGTCGAGGATCTCGGCGAGCTTCTTTCCAACCGGTGCACCCTTCCAGGCCACTGCCTGGGCGTAGGAGGTCACCAGGGCGGGCATGAGCCCGATGTTGAGCTCTGGCACCTCGCCGCCGGCATAGGGGCTCGGGTAGAGCGACATGTCGAGCGCGCCCTTCCGCATCGCGCCGAACTGGGCGTTGGTCTTCATCAGCGAGGAGCCGGGATAGACCTGCACGTCCAGGGCGCCCTTCGAGCGCTCGCCGACCATCTTGGCGAACTTCCGGCACATGCGGTCGCGGAAATCGCCCTCCTCGATGGTGCCGCCCGGAAACTGGTGCGACAGCTTCAGGGTCGTCGCGGCCTGCGCGGCACCGAGACCGAACTTCAAGACGACCGGCGCCGCGAGCGTGGCGGCGACGAGGGATCGACGAGTGGGCGTCATTATACTCTCCCGCACCGCAAACAAGGCGGCTAACAATTGTGCGACGCAATATTACGGCGCCTCTTTGTATGCATGAAGGACGGCCTTGTATATTTTGTCAATGCTTGCGCATAGTCCTCGTGCACAAGACGTCCGCCGTCGCCAAGCGGATCCGGGAGGAGAGGATCGGAGGATGAGCCACGCTCAGCGGCTGCGGCAGCGAATCGAGGACGAGATCGTCTCCGGCGAACTCGCGCTTGGCTCACGGCTCGACGAGAACCAGCTGGCGGCCCGCTTCGGTGTCTCACGCACGCCGATCCGCGAAGCGCTGCTGCAATTGGCGGTGACCGGCCTGATTCAGACGAAGCCTCGGCGCGGGGCGATCGTCAGCGCGCCCGAGCCGCATCTTCTGCTCGCCATGTTCGAGACCATGGCGGAGATCGAGGCCGCCTGCGGCCGACTGGCCGCCCGGCGCCTCGTTCCCGAGGATGCCGTCGCGTTGGGCGCGGCCCTGGACGGGTGCCGCGCGGCCCTGGCCACCGACGATACCGAGGCCTACTACGCCGAGAACTACGTCTTCCACACGGTGGTCTACCGGGCGAGCCATAACGCCTTCCTGGCGGATCAGGCGCTGTCCCTTCATCGCCGGCTGGCACCGTATCGCCGTCTGCAGCTGCGCGTGCGTCAGCGCCTGCCGCAATCGCTCGCGGAGCATGAAGCGATCGTGGCTGCCATCGTCGCGGGCGACGAGTCGCGCGCCTCGGAGGTGCTGCGCAGCCATGTGATTGTGCAGGGTGACCGCTTCACCGATTTGGTCGCCGGTCTGCGGGCACCGAGCGCCGCCTGAGACCGCGAGCGGCCGGTCAGGCGGTCTCGACCGCCCCGTAATTGGCCGCGATCACGGACTTCTTTCCGCGGATATGCTCGCGCATCAGCGTGGCGAGGGCTGCGCCGTCGCGGGCGCGCAGCAGCTCGATCATCCGCTCGTGCTCGGCCACGGCGCGGGCCCACTGATCCGGAGTCTGGTGGGCGCTGTAGCGGGATCGCTGGATACGGCCGGACAGGCTCTCGTAGATGTTCGCCAGGATTGTGTTGTGGCTGGCCGCCATAATGGCTTCGTGGATCCGGCGGTTGTGGCTGAAATAGCCGGCCTCGTCGGCCGCTTTCCAGGCCTCCACCATCGCCGCGTGGTCATGCGCGATGGCGTCGATCTCGGACTCGCTGATTGTCCGGCAGGCCAAGTCCCCCGCCGTTGCCTCGAGACCGGCAATGACCTCCATCATCTCCTCGAGCTCGGTGTCCGAGATGCTGGCGACACGCGCTCCGCGGTTCGGAAGAAGCTCGAGCAGACCTTCGGTGGCCAGGATCTTGATCGCTTCCCGGAGTGGTGTGCGCGAGATCCCGAAGCGTTCGGTCAGCTCGCCCTCGTTGATGCGCGCCTTCGGCTCCATCTCGCCGGAGCGGATAAGCTCGCGCATCCGCTCCGCCACCTCGTCGTGAAGATAGCGACGGCTGATACCGATCCCGGGCTCGATCTTGTTCATGGTCCCCCGACACACGCAGGTCGAAACGACCTCTCGGACATGTGTAGGTGCCCGGCAATTCAGTGTCGAGGCACGAGCGC
Organism: Methylobacterium sp. OAE515; assembly: GCF_041806315.1. Lineage (NCBI taxonomy): Bacteria > Pseudomonadati > Pseudomonadota > Alphaproteobacteria > Hyphomicrobiales > Methylobacteriaceae > Methylobacterium > Methylobacterium sp. OAE515. Next base: position 5,534,157 of record NZ_JBGMUV010000001.1, on the reverse strand, counting down.
TTGATCAAGAACGCGAGCCACATGTTCCGCCTGAAGGCCCAGCCCGTCATGGATCTGATGTCGGCAGCTCGTGCCGTCGGCCACCACAAGGTCGCCGGGCGCGGCGGCGCGCAGGGCCGGGAACAGCGACAGCTCCGCCATGGCGAAGGAGGTGTCGATCGATTCCGGCCGATAGCCGAAGGCGCCCGCCATGCCGCAGCAGCTCGATTCAATCACCCGCACGTCGAGGCCCGGCACGGCCCGAAGGACGGTCTCCACCGAACCCATCAGACCGAAGGATTTCTGGTGGCAGTGCCCGTGCAGGTGGGCGACGCGGCCGCCCAGATGCGCGAGCGGAAGCTCGATCCGTCCGGCGGCGAGATCGGTGGCCAGCAGCTCCTCGAACAGGACGGATTGGCGGCCCAGCAGGGCTGCGTCCGCGCCGGGCAGCAGGGCCCCGAACTCGTCCCGGAAGGTGAGCAGGCAGGACGGTTCCAGTCCGACTACTCGCGCGCCGGCCCGGATGAACGGCAGAAGCGTGTCGAGGGTCCGGCGCGCTTCGGCACGCGCCCGGTCGGTCTGGCCGGACGCGAGCCAGGTCCGGCCGCAGCAGAGCGGGCGGCGGCCGCGCGCCGGATACACGCGGTGGAGCCGGTAGCCGGCCGCCTGCAGCACGCGCTCTGCGGCCTCTAGGTTCTCGCGCTCGAAGGCGCGGTTGAAGGTGTCGCCGAACAGAATGACGTCGCGGAAATCGCCCGCGACGTCGCCAGGATGGGCCGGTTCACCCTGCTCGCTCCAGGGCCGGCGCCAGCGGGGCAGGGAGCGCTTGGCCGAGAGGCCGGCGAACTTCTCCGACAGGGCCGCCAGCGCCGGGTGCTTGTCCCGCAGGTTCAGGAGCGGCGCGAGCTTCGCCGCGACTCCCGCATAAACCGGCATTAGGGCGATCAGCCGCTCCCGGAGCGGCAGGCCGTGCCGGGCGTGGTAGTGGTGCAGGAACTCGATCTTCATCTTGGCCATATCGACGCCGGTCGGGCACTCCCGGCGACAGGCCTTGCAGGAGACGCAGAGGTCGAGGGTCCGCTTCATCTCCGGGCTGGTGAACGCGTCGGCACCGAGCTGGCCCGAGATGGCGAGCCGCAGGGAATTGGCGCGGCCGCGGGTCAGGTGCTGCTCTTCGCGGGTCGCCCGGTAAGACGGACACATGGCGCCGCCGGCGAGCTTCCGGCAGGTGCCGTTGTTGTTGCACATCTCGACCGCCGCGCCGAAGCCGCCCCAATCCGACCAGTCGAGGGCCGTCTTCATCGGCTGCGTCACCGCGTAGTCCGGCTTGAACCGGAATAGAGACCGGTCGTCCATCGTCAGCGGACGGACGATCTTGCCGGGATTGAGCTGGTTCTCAGGGTCGAAGTCGTCCTTCACAGTCTCGAAAGCGCGGGTCAGGATCGGGCCGAACAGCGGCGCGATGTATTCGGAGCGCGAGATGCCGTCGCCGTGCTCGCCGGAATACGAGCCCTTGTGGCGGCGCACGAGTTCGGAGGTCTCCTCGGCGATCGCCCGCATCTTCGCGACGTCGCCCCCCTGCTTCATGTCCAGGATCGGCCGGACGTGGAGGCAGCCCACCGAGGCGTGCGCGTACCACGTGCCGCGGGTGCCGTGCTTGGTGAACACCTCGGTGACCGCGTCGGTGTAGTCGGCGAGGTGCTCCAGCGGCACCGCGCAATCCTCGATGAACGAGACCGGCTTCGCGTCGCCCTTCATCGACATCATGATGTTGAGGCACGCCTCCCGGACCTCCCAGACCGATCTCTGGCGGGCGGGCTCCACGACCTCCACGACGGCGTCGGGGAAGCCGTGGTCGGCCATGCAGGCCTCGAGGCGCTTCAGGTCGCGCTTCAAGGCGGCGAGGTCGTCGCCGGCGAATTCCGTGAGCAGCAGGCAGTTCGGCTTGCCGCGGGTGATGTCGGCGAGCGTGGTCCGGAACAGGGGGATGTCGGCGCCGAGCACCAGGACGTTGTTGTCCACGAGTTCGACCGCCACCGGGTCCAGCGCCACGATGTGGCGGGTGGTCTCCATGGCGTCGCGGAAGGACGGGAAATGGCAGACCCCCATAACCCGGTGCGTCGGCAGGCGCGACAGCTTCAGGGTCACCGCGGTGGTGGCGGCGAGCGTGCCTTCGGACCCGACCAGCAGATGCGCGAGGTTGGGCCGTGCCTCGATCAGCGCGTCGAGGTTGTAGCCGCCCACGCGGCGCTGGACCTTCGGGTAGCGCGCCGCGATCTCGTCGCGATGGGTCTGGGCAAGGCCGAGCATGCGCTCGGCGATCGCCTCGGCCCGACCGGAGCCGGTGACGCCCGAGACCGCGTTGCCGGTCAGCCCGAAGCCGAAGGCCTCGCCGTCGTGGAACAGCGCCTCCAGGCTCAGGACGTTGTCGCTCATCTTGCCGTAGCGCAGGGAGCGGGCGCCGCAGGAATTGTTGCCCGCCATGCCGCCGATGGTGCAGCGGGTCGCCGTGGACGGCTCCACGGGGAAGAACCAGCCATCGGCCTTCACCCGGGCGTTGAGCCGCTCCAGCACCATGCCGGGTTCGACCGTGATGGTGCCGGCCTCCGGATCGTAGGCCAGCACGCCGTTGAAGTGGCGCGAGCAATCGACCACCAGCCCCGAGCCGATCGGCTGGCCATTCTGCGACGTGCCCCCGCCGCGCATGATGACCGGTGCGCCGTGCTCGGCGGCGATCCGCAGGGTGGCGGCAATGTCCGCGGCCGAGCGGGGCAGCACCACGCCGGCCGGCATGATCTGGTAGATCGACGCGTCGGTGCTGTAGCGCCCGCGCGTGAAGGCGTCGAAGCGCGCCTCCCCCTGCAGCTGCTCCGCAAGCCTGCGCGCTAGGCCGGCATCCAGGCGCGCTGCTGCCCGCGGCGCCGTGGCGATCTGCGCCCCTGATCCGTTCACGTCCCAATCCTCCCGCGGTGGTCCGGGACCACCGAAGGGGGATTGTATTCAAAATTCACAGGTTCGGAAGTCGCCTCGCGTGCGCTGCGCGCTTCCGGCGCGGGACGGGGCCGGATCAGTGGTTGTCCCGCGGCACGCCGGAGGCCTGCGCGACCTTTTGAAATTTGACCGCGCCCTTGAGCACCATGCCTTGATCGAGCTGATCCACCTGATCGCGGTAGATCTCCTGCCAGGGTGTCTGGGTGGCCGGATAGGGGAAGCCGCCGCGCCCAGCCAAGTCCGCCCGCCGCCGCTCCAGTTCCTCGGGCGGGAGCAGGATGTCGGCGCTGCGCCGATTGAGATCCACCCGGATGCGGTCACCGCTCTGCAGCAACGCCAGCCCACCGCCGGCCGCGGCCTCCGGCGAGGCGTTGAGGATGGCGGGCGTGCCGGAGGTGCCGGATTGGCGCCCGTCGCCGATGCACGGCAGCGAGGTTACGCCGCGCCGGATCAGTGAGCCGGGCGGCTGCATGTTCACCACCTCGGCGGCACCCGGATAGCCGATCGGCCCGGCGCCCCGCATGATCAGGATGGTGTTCTCGTCGATGTCGAGGGCGGGATCGTCGATGCGGGTGTGGTAGTCCTCAGGCCCGTCGAACACGACCACCCGGCCTTCGAACGCCATCGGGTCGGCGGGATTGCGCAGATAGCGGGCGGCGAATTCCTCGGAGATCACGCAGGTCTTCATGATCGCCGAGTCGAAAAGGCTGCCCTTGAGGTTGAGGAAGCCGGCGCGTTCCATCAGCGGCTCGCCGTAGGCGCGGATCACGTCGCGGTTCCAGCTGTGCCGGCCGCGATAGTTCTCGGCGACGGTGCGGCCGTTGCAGGTCAGGGCACCCTCGTGGACCTTCCCGGCCTCGATCAACTCGGCGAACACGGCAGGCAGGCCACCCGCGCGGAAGTACTCCTCGCCGAGCCAGCGACCGGCCGGCTGCATGTCGACGAGCAGCGGGATCTCGAAGCCGATCTGCTCCCAGTCGTCGCAAGTCAGCGGCACGCCGATATGCTTGGCAATGGCGTTGATGTGGATCGGCGCGTTGGTCGAGCCGCCGATCGCGGCATTGGCCACGATGGCGTTCTCGAACGCCTCCCGGGTCAGGATGTCGGAGGGCTTCAGGTCCTCCCAGACCATCTCGACGATCCTCTGGCCGGTGGCGTAGGCCGCCTGGCCGCGCTCCCGGTACGGCGCCGGGATCGCGGCGGAGCCCGGCAGGGCGAGACCGAGCGCTTCGGCCAGCGCATTCATGGTCGAAGCCGTGCCCATCGTGTTGCAATGGCCGGTGGAGGGCGCCGACGAGCCGACGATGTCCATGAATTGCTGGAAGTCGATGTCCCCGGCCGCGTGGCGCTCCCGGGCCTTCCAGACGATGGTGCCCGAGCCGGTCAGCTCCTTGTGGAAGTAGCCGTTGAGCATCGGCCCGACATTGAGCGAGATCGCCGGGATATTCACGGTAGCGGCGGCCATCAGGCAGGCCGGCATGGTCTTGTCGCAGCCGGTGAGCAGCACGACGCCGTCGAGGGGATAGCCGTACAGGACCTCGACCAGCGACAGGTAGGCGAGGTTGCGGTCGAGGGATGCGGTCGGCCGCTTCCCGGTCTCCTGGATCGGGTGGCAGGGGAACTCGAAGGCGACGCCGCCCGCCGCCGTGATGCCCTCCCGCACCCGCTTGGCGAGTTCGATGTGGTGACGGTTGCACGGGGACAGGTCCGAGCCGGTCTGGGCAATCCCGATCAGCGGCTTGCCGGAGCGGAGTTCTTCCGGCGTCAGCCCGTAGTTCAGGTAGCGCTCCAGATAGAGCGCGGTCATGCCCGGATTGTGCGGATTGTCGAACCACGCCTTCGAGCGCAGGTCGGCGGGCGTGATCCGGCGTTTGTCGCTCATGGTCAGTCCCTCGCATCGGCGGGTGTCGCCGGCAGAGAGGCTCCGGTCACCCAAACGCGCCGCAGCCTTCGCCGTCTCAGTTTCGAGGATATCTACTCTGCCGCGACGAACTTCGCAGCACCGTCCCGGCTGGGTTGATTTCAGGACAGCATCCGCGTGTCACCGTCGATCGAGATCGCCTGACCCGAGATGGTCCGGCCGCGGGGTGAGCAGAGCAGCAAGGTCTGGTCGGCGAGTTGCCGCGCGGTGACGTATTCCTTGACGGACACGAACGAGAAGGCGCGCGCCTCCATCTCGTCGAAGCTCGTGCCCTGCTGCTGCGCCTTCGATTCGAGCACCCGCCGCTGGCGGTCGCCGGCGACGAGCCCGGGCAGGATCGCGTTCACCCGGATTCCGGAGCTGCCGAGCTCGATCGCGAGCGATTTGGTGAAGCCGATGACGCCCCACTTGGCCGCCGCGTACGGGCTACGCAGGGCGAAGCCGAATTTTCCCGCGGCCGAGGACAGGTTGACGATCGAGGCGTTCGCGCTCTGCCGGAGATGCGGCACCGCGAGGCGCGCGCAGTTGAACTGGCTCGTCAGGCAGACCGTCAGGCACCGGTCCCATTCCTCGGGAGCAATCTCTTCGACCCGTCCGGTCGGCCCGGCGATGCCGGCATTGTTGACCAGCACGTCGAGGCCGCCGAGGAAGTCGACGGCTTGATCCATCATCGCGGCCACCGCGTCGCGATCGGCCACGTCGGTCCGCGTGCGGCCGACCGCGTCCGGCAGGCTGTTCAGGGCCTCCGCGTCGATGTCGCACGCGAAGACGCGTGCGCCTTCCTCCTGGAAGGCGTCGACGATCCCGCGCCCGATCCCGGCAGCGCCCGCCGTCACCAGGACGCGCAGGCCGGCAATCCCCAGATCCATGATCACTCCTCTCCCTGATGGTCTCGCAATCCGCCGCGTGACAGGATGAAGTCGGCGGCCTCGCGGATATCCGCCGCGATGGCGGCTGCGGCCGCGGCGCTGTCGCGAATCTCGATAGCCGCCAGAGCCTCGGCGTGCCGCCGGAGCGCGAAGCCCTGGAGCAGCCGTTCCGGATGGGCACGCAGATCCAGGTTGATCACCGGGCCGGCCTTCAGCCAGAGCCGGGCGATGATCTCCTGCAGCGGTGCGAGGCCGCAGGCACCGTAGATCGCGAAGTGCAGGACGCGGTTGAGCTGGACAGCGCGGGTTCGGTCCGGATGCGCGGCCTCGGCCTCCATCCGGAACGCCGCCTCGGCCTGCCGGATCGCCGCGAGATCACCGGCCGAGCGCCGCTCCGCGGCGCGCGCCACGGCAATGCCCTCGACCGCGATGCGTGTCTCGGCCAGCGCCCGGAAAGCCGCGGCGCTCATGACCGGCACCCGGATCACCCGGTTCGGCGCCACCTCCAGCACGCCGTCGGCCGCCAGACGGCTCACCGCCTCGCGCACCGGCATCACCGAGACCCCAAGCGCCGCCGCGCTCTGGCGCAGGGACAGCCGCTCGCCCGGCGCCAGTCGACCGGAGGCGAGCAGGTCCGAGAGCGCCTCGTAGACCGTGTCGGACAGGGTCCGCCGCTCGAGCTGTGGAAGTTCGGCCAGTGCCGAAATGGAACTCATGTGCCGACACTAGACGGAACCGGCACTATCGCGCTAGTGATCTGTGATCACAGTTTGGGTGAGGGCCGGCAGAGCCCATCGAAAAAGCCCGGCTGGAGGAAACGTACGGGAGCGGAACGATGACGGACCGGTTCGGGGATTCCCTTTCTCGCCGCAGCCTTCTCAGAGCTGGTGGCGCTGCTCTCCTCGCGCCGGCCCTTGCGAGCCCGGCGCTGTCCCAGGGCCAATCCGACGTCATCCGCATAGGCCACCTGACGCCGCGCACCGGCTTCCTCGGACCGCTCGGCGAGTTCGCCGTTCAGGCCGCCCAGCTGGCGGTCGAGGAGATCAACGCCGCGGGCGGCATCGCCGGCCGGAAGGTCGAGCTGCTCTCGGAGGACAGCGTCAATCCGCAGACCGCATCGGCCAAGGCCGAGCGCATGGTCCAGCGCGACCGCGTTGCGTGCCTCGTCGGCGAGATCAACTCCGCCTCGGCGCTGGCGATCAGCCAGGTGGCCCAGCGCGAGAAGATCCTGTTCATCAACACCGGCGCCAACTCGGACGCGCTGCGCGGCTCCGACTGCAAGCGCTTCATGTTCCACGTCGAATCGCAGAACACCATGATGGTGCGCGCCTGCGGCCGCGCGCTCCTCGACCGGGGGCTGATCAAGGGCCGGAAGGTCTACGCGCTCACCGCCGACTACGCCTTCGGGCACGATCTGCTGAAGCAGGCCAAGAAGTACTTTGCCGCCCACGACGCGAACGTCGTCGGCGAGGACCTGATCCCCACCGAGCTGACCGACTTCTCGCCCTTCCTGCTGAAGCTCCGTCAGGCAAAACCGGACCTCGTGATCTGCAACCTCGCGGGCGCGCAGATCACCAACTTCCTGAAGCAGTACAGCGAGTTCGGCCTCCCGTTCCCGGTCGCCGGCTTCGGTTTCGACACCGCACTCGCCTGGGGCGCCGGGCCCGGCAACTTCCTCGGCACGTGGCCGGTGATCTGGCATCACCAGATCGACTCGCCCTCGGCCAAGAAATTCGTGGCGGCCTTCAAGGCCAAGTACAAGAAGCCTCCGGAGAACCAGGGCTGGGGCGACTACACGGCGATGAAGATCGTCGCCCAGTCGATGAACGAGCTGAAATCGACCGAGTCGATCAAGGTCGTGGAGCACCTCGAATCGGGCGCCAAGTTCGACATCGCCAAGGTTCGCGAGGGTTATTTCCGCCCCTGGGACCACGAGCTGATGCAGGAGATGTTCGCGATCACCGCCCTGCCGGCGGATCAGGTCAAGAACCCCTACGACATCTTCTCCTCGACCGGTCCGCTGCCGGGGCCGGGCGAGAGCCTGGAAGTGCTCGCCACGACCCGCGACGAGAACGCCTGCACCTTCCCGGCGTGAGGCGTCCATGCAGCTCGTCTTCATCCTGGAGCAGGTGCTCAACGGCCTGCTGATCGGCGTGCAATACCTGCTGATCGCGCTCGGCCTGTCGCTGATCTTCAGCCTCGGCGGGATCGTGAACCTCGCCCATGGCGCCTTCTACGCCATCGGCGCCTACCTGACCGTGCTGCTGACGCCGACGATCGGCTTCGGCGGCGCCCTCGTCGCCTCGCCGTTGGTCGTCGGCGTGCTCGGCCTCCTGATCGAACGCTTCCTGCTCCGGCGCTTCTACCGGGGCGACCCGACGCTCGGCCTGCTCCTCACCTTCGGGCTCGCCATGGTGGCCGAGCAGGCCCTGCGCATGGCGTTCGGGGCGGCGCCGGTGCCGTTCGGGATCCCGACATGGCTGCGCGGGCAGGTCTTCATCGGCGACCTGATCTACTCGCGCTACCGGCTCTCGATCCTCGTGGTGGCCCTCGCCTGCGTCGCCGGCCTGTGGCTCCTCCTCACGCGGACCAGCTTCGGGCGGGTGGTCCGGGCGGGCGTGCAGAACCCCGACATGGTCGCGGCGCTGGGCATCTCGCTCCGTCCGTACATGACCGCGGTCGTGACGATCGCGGTCGGGCTCGCGGCGCTGGCCGGGACCATGATGGCCCCGGTCACCGGCGTCCATCCGGCCATGGGCGCCGAGATCCTCACCTTCGCCTTCGTGGTGGTGGTGATCGGCGGCCTCGGGTCGTTCTGGGGGGTGGTGCTCGCCGCCCTGATCGTCGGCGTGGTCCGGGGCCTGACCGCCTACGCCTACCCGCCGGCCACCGAGGCCGCCGTCTACGGTCTCATGGTGCTGGTCCTGCTGCTGCGCCCGCGCGGTCTGTTCGGCGAGCACATCGCCCGGTTCGAGTGAGCGGAGAGCGTCCCATGTCCGGAACCGCCGAGCCGCTGCCGCTCGCCCTGCCGCAGCGCGGCCTGATCCTGCGCGAGAGCCGCCAGCTCTGGGCGGCGCTCGCCGCCCTGATCGTCCTGCCCTTCGCCCTGGACGCGATCGGCCTGACCCTGATCACCGCCACCGACGTGGTGATCTTCGCCCTGGCGGTGCTCGGGCTCAACATCCTGGTCGGCTGGACCGGGCTCACCTCCTTCGGCCACGGGGCGTGGTTCGGGATCGGCGCCTACGCGGTGGCGATCCTCCAGACGCGGCTGTTCCCCGGCGACATGGCACTGCCGCTGCTGGGTGCGCTGGCGATCACCGGGCTGGCCGCCCTGGTGGCCGGCGGCCTGATCCTGCGGCGGCGCGGGGTCTACTTCTCGCTCCTCACGCTCGCCTTCACGGCGATGCTCTACGCCATCGCGTTCCGCTGGACGGACCTCACCGGCGGCGAGAACGGCATCGGCAACCTGCACCGCTGGGAGGCGCTGCAGGAGCCCGGAGCCTATTACGCCGCGGTGTCGGGGATCGCCTTCATGGTGCTTATCGCGCTCTGGCGCTTCCGCCGCTCGCCGATGGGGTCCGTCCTGGTGGCGATCCGCGAGAACGAGCAGCGCGCCGGCTTTCTCGGCTACGCCACCAACCGCTACAAGCTCGCGGCCTTCGTGATCTCGGCAACGATCACCGGCCTTGCCGGGGCGCTCTCGGCCTACAGCCACCGCTTCACCTCGGCCGACCCGATCTCCATCGCCTTCTCGGGCGAGCTGCTCGCCATGGTGGTGATCGGCGGGATGCGCTCCTTCCTCGGGCCGGCGCTCGGCGCCCTGTTCTACATCCTGTTCCGCGAGTTCCTGTCGATCTACACCGCCGACTGGCTGCTGTATTTCGGCCTGCTGTTCGTCGCCTTCATCGTGTTCTCGCCGGACGGGCTCGTCGGCATCGCGGCGCGGCTGCTGAAGCCGTTCCGGCGCGTGCCCGCCGAGGGCGCGGCCATGTCGGCCCGCCGCGCCGGCGCCTCGGGCCGGGTTCCGGCCCGGTTCATCGCGGAGGGTCGCACCGACGGGCCGGTGCTGATCGCCGACGCCATCAAGAAGAACTTCGGCCCAGTCGCGGCGGTGCGGGGCGTGTCGTTCGCGGTGGCCGATCGGACGCTCCACGCCCTGATCGGCCCGAACGGGGCCGGCAAGACCACGGCCTTCAACCTGCTCTCCGGCATGTTCCGGCCGAGCGCGGGCAGCATCCGCCTCGACGGCCACGAGATCGCCGGGCTGGAGCCGCATGCGATCACCCGGGCCGGCCTCGGCCGCTCGTTCCAGATCACCAACCTGTTCCCCGGCCTGTCGGTGGAGGAGAATGTCCGCCTCGCCGTCCAGGCGCGGCACAACGCGCATTTCAGCCCCTGGCGTGATGCGCTGGCGATCCGCGAGATTGCCGACGACACGGCCGAGCTGCTGCGCTGGACCGGTCTCTCCGGCATCGAGCGGGCGGAGGCCGGCAGCCTGTCCTACGGCGGTCAGCGCCTGCTTGACATGGGTCTGGCTCTGGCCACGCGGCCCCGCGTCCTGCTCCTCGACGAGCCGCTCGCCGGACTCGCGGCGGCCGAGCGCGAGCGGGTCGGCGACCTGATCAAGGCGCTCTCGGCCGACATCCCGGTGCTGCTGGTCGAGCACGACATCGACCGCGTGTTCCGCCTCGCCGACCGCGTCACCGTGATGGCCGACGGCGCCGTGCTGGTCGACGGCTCGGTGGCGGATGCGCGCGACGACGCGCGCGTGCAGGCCGTCTATCTCGGTTCGGGGACGGCGGCGATCGCCGCGAAGCCGCGCGCCAGCGCGGCCGAGGCCGAGACGCTGCTGGCCATGGAGGGCGTCGACACCTTCTATGGCAAGTCGCACATCCTCAACGGCGTGAACCTCGCGGTGCGCCGGGGTGAGGTCGTGGCCCTGCTCGGACGCAACGGCGCCGGCAAATCGACGCTGCTCAAGACGCTGATCGGCACCGCGCCGCCGGCCGCCGGCCGCATCGTGCTCGGCGGCAAGGACATCGCCGGCCTGTCGCCCGACCGGATCGCCCGGCTCGGCATCGGCTACGTGCCGCAGGGCCGGGCGCTGTTCGCCGGGATGAGCGTCGCCGAGAATCTCGGTCTTGGCCGGCTTCGGCGGCTCACCGGCGCCGGGATACACTGGGACGAGGACAAGGTGCTGGAGTTCTTCCCCCGACTGAAGGAGCGCTGGACCGTGGACGCCGCGCGCTTGTCCGGGGGCGAGCAGCAGATGGTGGCGGTGGCGCGCGCGCTCTCGGGCGATACGCGGCTCCTCCTTCTCGACGAGCCCTTCGAGGGCCTGTCGCCGGCCGTGACCGAGGAGCTGTTCGAAGCCTTCGACCGCCTGCGCCGCGAGATCGCGATCATCCTGGTGGACCATCACCTCGACCTCGCCCTCGCGCTCTCCGACCGCACCGTCGCGCTGGAGCGCGGTAGCGTGCAGTGGACCGGCGAATCGCGCCTCCTGCGCGAAGATCAGGAGTTGCGGCGGAAGGTGTTGTGGCTGTGACCAGATATTACCGTCGCACTCGGCACCTTCGATCGACCCACCTCAGGATGTGGACGAGGGTCGAACCGTCCGGTCAGCACAGAAGGATCCAGCCATGACCGAATCCGTCGCGATCGTCGGCGCCGGCCTGATCGGCCGGGCCTGGGCGATGATCTTCGCCCGCGCCGGGTGGGACGTGCGTCTGTTCGATGCCGCCGCAGGCGTCGCCGAGGCCGCGGTGCCGCTCTGCGCCGAGGGCCTGCGGACCCTGGCGGCGAACGGCCTCTGCCCCGACCCGGAAGGTGCCGCGCGACGCATTCGCGCCGCCGGGAACCTCGCCGACGCCCTCGACGGGGTCGCGTTCGTACAGGAGAACGGCCCAGAGCGGCTCGACGTGAAGCAGAGCCTGTTCGCCGAGCTCGATGCTCTGGCGCCGCCTGACGCGGTTATCGCCTCCTCGTCGTCGGCGATCCGCTGCTCGCTGTTCACCGAGGGTCTAGCCGGCCGGTCGCGCTGCCTGATCGGCCATCCGGTGAACCCGCCGCACCTGATCCCGCTGGTCGAGATTTCCGGGGCGCCGTGGACGGACGCGGCGGTGCTGGACCGGGCCCGGACCACGTACGAAGCCATTGGCCAAGTGCCGATCACCGTGCTGAAGGAGATCGAGGGCTTCATCCTCAATCGCCTCCAGGGCGCCCTCCTGGCGGAGGCGTTCCGCCTTGCCTCGGAGGGCTACGTGACCCCGCAGGATCTCGATAAGACCGTCTCGGACGGCCTGGGCCTGCGCTGGAGCTTCATGGGACCGTTCGAGACCATCGAGCTGAACGCGCCCGGCGGTATCGCCGATTACTGCGAGCGCTATACCGGCTTCTACAAGAACCTCGCCGCCGATCCGGCACCGCCGAGCGTTTACGAGGCGCCGGCCACCGAGGCGATCCTGGCGAACTGGCAGGCGCCTGCCGACTTGCCCGCCCGCATGAACCGTCGCGATGTGCGGCTCGCAGCCCTGCGGGCCCACAAGGCTTCACAGAAGGACTGAGCATGGCCTCACAGCGGAAAGTCATCATCACCTGCGCGGTGACGGGCGCGATCCATACGCCCAGCATGTCGCCGCACCTGCCGGTGACACCCGAGGAGATCGCCGACGCCGCCATCGGCGCTGCCGAGGCAGGCGCGGCCATCGTGCACCTGCACGCCCGCAACCCGGAGAACGGCCAGCCCGACCAGACGCCCGAGGCCTTCGCCAAGTTCCTGCCGGTGATCAAGCAGCGCTCGAACTGCGTGGTGAACATCACCACCGGCGGCGCGCCGACCATGTCGATCGAGGAACGCGTCCGCCCGGCCGCGACCTTCCAGCCGGAAGTCGCCTCGCTGAATCTCGGCTCGATGAATTTCGGCCTGTTCGGCATGCTCGACCGCTTCAAGGACCTGAAGCATCAGTGGGAGCGGGACTATCTCGGCAACAAGGACATCATCTTCCGCAATACGTTCGGCCAGATCGAGCACATCCTGACGACCTGCGGACCGAACGGGACGAAGTTCGAATTCGAGTGCTACGACACCGCGCATCTCTACAATCTCAAATACTTCTTCGACCGCGGCCTCGTGCAGGCGCCGCTGTTCATTCAGACGGTGTTCGGCCTCCAGGGGGGCATCGGGGCGCATCCGGACGACGTGATGCACATGAAGCGCACCGCCGACCGGCTCTTCGGTGACCAGTATCGCTGGTCGGTGCTGGGAGCGGGCCGCAACCAGATGAACATCGCCGCCATGGCAGCCGCGATGGGCGGCAACGTCCGGGTCGGCCTGGAGGACAGCCTCTGGGACGGGCCGGGCAAGCTCGCCGAGACCAACGCCGCGCAGGTCCGCCGCGTGCGCTCGATCATCGAGGGCTTGGGCCTCGCCGTCGCCTCGCCCGACGAGGCGCGCGAGATCCTGTCGCTGAAAGGCGGCGACAAGGTCGCATTCTAAGGGCGGTCACGCTTTCTCACGGTCGACCGAACACCCTGTCCAGATCTGCCTGCGCGAGGCCGTCGATCTCCAGGATCTTCAGACGGCTCTGGTCGCCGGTGACGATGCGGACCGAGCCGCGGCTGACCTTCAGCGCCTTGGCGATCAGGGCCACGAGCGCCACGTTCGCGGCCCCGTCCACCGGCGGGGCCGTGACCCGGGCCTTCAGGTAGGCTTGGCCCGTCTCGTCGCGGGCCCAACCCTCCGCGGCATCGCGGCCACCGCGCGGCGTGAGGCGCACCGCCAGCCGGATCGCCACCGCACACGTCTCAGAAGATTTTCCCGGGGTTCAGGCGGTTGTCCGGGTCGAGCGCCCGCTTCACGAGCCGCATGACGGCGATCTCCTCGGGGGAGCGCGACAGCTTCAGCTTGGCCCGCTTCTCGAGGCCGATCCCGTGCTCCGCCGAGACGGAGCCGTTCAGCGCCGCCAGAGGCTCGTAGATCGCCGCGTCGATGGCCGCGTTGCCGGCGGCGTCGAGGCGGGTCGTGTTCCAGTGCAGGTTGTTGTCGCCAATATGCCCGTAGACGACGGCCCGGCAGCCCGGGATCGTGGCGAGCCGGTCGAGCGCCCAGCGGACGTAGCCGTCCATCTTCGCCAGGGGCACGCTGACGTCGAAGGCGCGCTCGATCCCGTCGGCGTTGAGGTGCTCCACGCGGTCGCGGATGCGCCACATGCCCCGGCGCTGCTCCTCCGAAGAAGCGATCGCCGCGTCGAGGATCGTACCCTCGCCCATCAGGCCCTCGAGCAACCCGAGGAACCGGTCGGCTTCCTCGGAGACGCACTCGACCTCGATGATCGCGTAAAACGGGTAATCGTGGCCGAGGGGCGGCGTCGCGCGCCCGGGCGCCGTCATCAGCCGGTAGAAGTCGGGCCACAGCCCCTCGAAGGAGGAGACGCGTCCCTGGAAGGTGCTCTGGGCCGCCCGCAGCACCCGCGCCCCGTCGTCCACGCCCGGGCAGGCGATCAGCGCGGTTGCGTAGCCCGCCGGTTCCGGACGCAGCCGCAGCACCGCACGCGTGACGATGCCCAACGTGCCCTCGGTGCCGACGAAGAGCTGCTTCAGGTCGAGGCCGGTATTGTTCTTGATCAGCGGGCGCATGGACGACACCACCGTGCCGTCGGCGAGCACCGCTTCCAGGCCCAGAATCATCTCGCGCATCATGCCGTAGCGCAGCACCCGCAGGCCGCCGGCATTGGTGGAGATCGCGCCGCCGATTGTCGCCGAGCCGCGGGCGCCGAGGTCAAGGGGGAAGAACAGGCCGCTCGAAGCGGCGGCATCCTGCACGCTCTCGATGGTGGCGCCGGTGCCGACCACAACCGTCATGCCAAGTGTGTCGACCGGCTCGATCCCGGTCATGCGTTCGGTCGAGAGTGTGATCTCGTCGGGCGCGCAGAGCGTGCCGTCGACGAGACCGGTAGCACCACCCCGCGGCACCACGGAAACGCCCGCCGCGTGGCAGGCCGCCAGGACCGCGCTGGTCTCGGCGGTGTCGCGCGGACGGACCAGCGCGAGGGCCGCGCAGGGCTCGGTCGGCCGCGTCCAGTTGGCCGAGCGTCCGCGCAGCTCGTCGCCGGTGACGAGGCCGGACGATCCGACGATCGCGGCGAGGCGGTCGAGGAGGCGGGCATCGGTCATCGGCATCATCTCGGCGGGATCGGGTTCGGTCTCGGGCGGCACGGCGGCCGACGCTCTGTCACAGTATCCCGCGCGCCGCGAGGTTGCGCATCAGCGCGCGGGCGCCGAACGTCCAGGGCTCGCAGGCGTCGCACGGGCGCATGCGGTTGACCAAGCTGCCGAGTTCTGGGCTCGCCACCACGACCCGGTCGCCCTCGGCGTGGGTGAAGCCCAGGCCCGGCCCGTGCCGGTCCTGGATCGGCGCGAACATCGTGCCCAGGAGGAGGAGGGCGCCGTCCGGGTAATTGTGCGTGCGGCCCATGAGCGCCTCCGCCAGCTCCTCCGGGTCACGGCTGATCTCGGAAAGCGGCGAGGTTCCCTCCAGCCGGAACCCGTCCGTGCCGACGACTTCCAGGGTGACCGTGGTGCGGCGCACGTCGTCGAGCCCGAACGTGTCGTCGAACAGCCGCAGGAACGGCCCGAGAGCGCAGGAGGCGTTGTTGTCCTTGGCCTTGCCGAGGAGCAGCGCCGACCGGCCCTCGAAGTCGCGCAGGTTGACGTCGTTGGCGAGCGTCGCGCCGACGATACGCTGGTCGGACGTCACGGCCAGAGCCACTTCCGGCTCCGGGTTGTTCCAGTGCGAGTCCGGGTGGAGACCCGCATCCGCGCCGCAGCCCACCGCCGAGAGCGGCTGGGCCTTGGTGAAGATCTCGGCATCCGGGCCGATGCCGACTTCCAGATACTGGCTCCACGCGCCCTGCGCGACCAGCACGTCCTTGAGCGCCATGGCTTCCGGCGAGCCTGGCTTCAGCCGGCGCAGGTCGCGGCCGACCAAGCGCTCGACCTCGGCGCGGATCGCCGCGGCGGCGGCGAGGTCGCCGCGGGCGCGCTCCTCGATCACCCGCTCCAGCATGGATGTGGCGAAGGTCACGCCCGCGGCTTTCAGGGCCTGCAGGTCCACCGGCGCGAGGAGCCAGGGTCGGGCCGGGTCGCGCCCATCGGGCGGGGTGTTGGCCAGGACCGCGTCGAGGCTGCCGAGATCCGCACCCTCGGTCGCCCGTAAGGCAGCGCCGGGATCGCGGGCCTCGCACAGGTCGCTGATGGTCGGGAAGGTGGCAGTAACGTCGATGACCCGCGCCTCACCCGCCGCATCGGCGCGGATTGCCACGACACTCGGGCCCGAGACGTCCGGCCGCCATACGCGGCCCACGAGGGCTCCCCGGCATCCATCGGCGGGCAGAATCGCCTGCGCGGTCAGACCCGATGACGTCATGCGCTTCATTCCCCTGAATGTTTGCCCGCGGCGCGCCCGAGTCCGGAGGCCGGGGTGCCGCTCGGGCGGCCACGCGCGACGCTCCGGAACCGTCTCTCCGGCATTGAGGCCGGCGCGGCGATCCATAGCATTTCACGTCGTCCGTCATCCCATCGCGTGTTTCACCGCGACGGCCTCGTCACCCGCTCCCAGCGCATAGCCTGACAGATCGAAGATTATCTGCAGCTTTGCCGTGGCACCCGCTTGCTTTCCTTCGAACCCTCATTTGTACTGAAGCTCTAGAGCCGCCGTCAGAGTGGCCGATATCGGGAGGAAGCATGGCCTCGGTGGGAATCCGCGAGGTTCGCAAGGCTTTCGGATCGACGAATGTCCTGCACGGTGTGTCCGTGGATATCCGGGACGGCGAATTCGTGATCCTGGTCGGCCCGTCGGGCTGCGGGAAATCGACCCTGCTGCGGATGATTGCCGGCCTCGAGAATATCTCCGGAGGTGAGATCCGTATCGGGGAGCGCGTCGTGAACGATGTTCCGCCGAAGGAGCGGGACATCGCCATGGTGTTCCAGAACTACGCGCTCTATCCACATCTCACAGTGCGCGAGAACATGGCGTTCTCGATGCGCATTCGGAAGGCGGCCGCCTCGGAGATCGACCTCCGGGTCAACAAGGCCGCGCAGATCCTCGGACTCTCACACCTGCTCGACCGCTACCCGCGGCAGCTCTCCGGTGGCCAGCGGCAGCGCGTCGCCATGGGCCGCGCCATCGTGCGCGATCCGCAGGTGTTCCTCTTCGACGAGCCACTCTCGAACCTCGATGCCAAGCTGCGCGTGGCCATGCGCACCGAGATCAAGGAGCTGCACCAGCGGCTGAAGACGACGACCATCTACGTCACCCACGACCAGATCGAGGCCATGACAATGGCCGACCGGATCGTGGTGATGCACGACGGCGTGGTCGAGCAGATTGGTCCGCCGCTGGATCTCTACGACCGACCCGACAACCTGTTCGTCGCGGGCTTCATCGGGTCGCCGGCGATGAACTTCATATCTGGGACGATTCGCCGGAACGGCCATCTGGTCTTCGTCAGCGATACGGGCTTGACGATCCCCTTGGATGCGGCGCCGGCAGGGGTGGATGGGCGGCCGCTCATCCTGGGCATCCGGCCCGAGCATTTCGACCTCGCGCCGGAAGGCATCGCCGCCGAGGTGGTGGTGGTCGAGCCGACCGGCTCGGAGACCATGCTGGCGGTGCGAGCCGCGGGCCAGGACCTCACCTGCGTCCTGCGCGAGCGCGTCAGCGAGCGACCCGGCGAGACCGTGTTCGTGCGTCCGAACCGGGTACACGTTTTCGACGCCGAGACCGGCCGCCGTCTGCCGGACTGACCTCGCCATACCGCACCAGCAGGCGGAGGCTTCGCGCCTCCGCGGTACTCGATCCTCGAGGGAGTAGCACCCGATGTCTGGTCTCGATCGCCGTTCCCTCCTCACCGGCGCCGCCGCTGCAGGTCTCGCCGTCGGCGGTGACCTGCTGGGCTTCGCTAAGGCCTGGGCGCAGACCGCCGAGTGGAAGCCGGAGCCCGGCGCCAGCCTGTCGCTCCTGCGTTGGAAGCGCTTCGTGCCGAGCGAGGAGGAGGCCTTCCTGAAGATGGTCGACGCCTTCACCCAGGCGACGGGCGTCAAGATCACGGTCAGCAACGAATCCTACGACGACATCCAGCCGAAGGCGTCCGTCGCGGCCAATACTGGGCAAGGCCCCGACATGGTCTGGGGCCTGTTCTCGTTCCCGGCGCTATTTCCCGACAAGTGCGTGCCGCTGGAAGATGTCGCGGCTTCGCTCGCTAAGAAATACGGACCCTGGTTCCCGTCCGCGGAAGCCTACGGCAAGGTCAAGGGCAACTGGATCGCGATCCCCGTCTCGTTCAACGGCGGCTACCCGAACTACCGCATCTCGGCGATGAAGAAGGCGGGCTTCGACAAGTTCCCGACTGACACGGCCGGCTTCCTCGAACTGTGCCGGGGCCTGAAGAAGAACAACACGCCGGCCGGCTTCGCCCTGGGCCACGCCACCGGCGACGGCAACACGTGGTGCCACTGGGCGCTCTGGTCCCATGGCGGCAATCTCGTCGACGCCAACGAGAAGATCGTCATCAACTCGCCGGAGACCGCCAAGGCGCTCGAATATGTGAAGTCTTTGTACGAGACCTTCGTACCCGGCACGGTCTCGTGGAACGATTCCTCCAACAACAAGGCGTTCCTGGCCGGCGACCTGTACCTCACCAACAACGGCATCTCGATCTACGCGGCGGCCAAGAAGGACAACCCGAAGCTCGCCGAGGACATGGACCATGCGGTCTGGCCGGTCGGCCCCGTCGGCAAGCCGACAGAGTTCCAGCTTGCCTATCCGATCCTGGCCTTCAAGTACTCGAAGGCGCCCAATGCCTGTAAGGCCTTCATCGCCTTCATGATGGAGGCGTCGAACTACAATCCGTGGCTCGAAGCTGCGCAGGGCTACCTGTGCGAGCCACTGTCGAACTATCCGAAGAACCCGATCTGGACGAGCGACCCGAAGAATGCGGTCTTCGCCGAGGCGGGACGGCGCTCTCTCGCCGCCGGCGGACTCGCGCCGGTGAGCGAGCGCATCGCCGCGGTGCTTGCCGACTTCGTGATCGTCGACATGTTCGCGAGCCACTGCACGGGCCGCGAGGACGTGAAGGGCGCGATCAAGAACGCCGAGCGCGCGGCCACGCGCATCTTCCGGAACACCTGAGCCGGGAGCAGAGCCGAGATCATGGCGCACACGGCCCTGACACAGCCCGTCCCGATGGCGGTTCCGACCCGCTCGGCCTGGGCGCGCCTGCGCGCGAGCCGCGGCTGGGCGGGCTTCTGGTTCATGCTGCCCACCGCGCTGATCCTCGGCCTGTTCCTGGCCTACCCGCTCCTGAAGGGCATCTGGCTGTCCTTCACGAATGCCCGGATCGGCCGCGACGGCGTGTTCATCGGCCTGGAGAACTACGAGTGGCTCTGGGACGACGACGTGTTCTGGCTCTCGGTGTTCAACACCTGCCTCTACACGGCGGTCGCCTCGGTCGTGAAGTTCGGGATCGGCCTGTATCTCGCGCTGCTGCTCAACAAGAACATGCCGTTCAAGGCGATCATCCGCTCGATCGTGCTGATCCCGTTCGTCGTGCCGACGGTGCTCTCGGCCATCGCATTCTGGTGGATCTTCGACAGCCAGTTCTCGATCATCTCGTGGTCGCTGCGCCATCTCGGGATCATCGACGGCAACATCGACTTCCTCGGTGAGCCGGCCATGGCCCGGGCCTGCGTGATCTTCGCCAATATCTGGCGCGGCGTGCCGTTCATCGCCATCACGCTGCTGGCCGGCCTGCAGACGGTCTCGCCCTCCCTCTACGAGGCGGCGACGCTCGACGGCGCCTCGAACTGGCAGATCTTCTCGCGGATCACCCTGCCGTTGCTCACCCCGATCATCGCCGTGGTGATGACCTTCTCGGTCCTGTTCACCTTCACGGACTTCCAGCTGATCTGGGCCATGACCCGTGGCGGTCCGGTCAACGCCACGCACCTGATGGCGACGCTGTCGTACCAGCGGGGCATCCTGTCCGGGACGCTCGGCGAGGGCGCGGCCATCGCCACCGCCATGGTGCCGTTCCTGCTCGCCGCCATCGGGATCTCGTGGTTCGGCTTGCAGCGCCGGGCCTGGCAGGCCGGGGAGTCCGAACGATGAGCGCGCCCGCACCGCCCGCCCACGCCGACCCGCACCTCTCGCCCCTGATGGAGGCGCGGCCGGCCGGGATCACCGACAACTCGGAGGGGATGGCCTACCTCGAGCGGCTGCCTCGGCGGCTGGTGACGACCTACCTGCCGCTCCTCGTCATCCTCGTCGTGCTGCTGTTTCCGTTCTACTGGATGGCCCTGACGGCCATCAAACCGGACGAGCAGCTGATCGACATGGAGCGGTTCAACCCGTTCTGGGTCGTGGATCCGACGTTCAAGCACATCCACAAGCTGCTGTTCGAGACGCAATATCCGCGCTGGCTCTGGAACACGATGTACGTGTCGGTGGCGGCCACGGCGCTGTCGCTGTTCGCGAGCGTGCTGGCCGCCTATGCCTGCGTGCGCGTCCGCTACCGGGGCGCCGGCTGGGTCGGCGCGGCGATCTTCCTCGCCTATCTCGTGCCGCCCTCGATCCTGTTCATCCCGCTGGCCACCATCGTGCAGGCCTACGGCCTGTTCGACTCACCGATCGCCCTGATTCTGGCCTATCCGACGATCCTGATCCCGTTCTCGACCTGGCTTCTGATGGGCTACTTCAAGACCATCCCCTACGAGTTGGAGGAATGCGCCCTGATGGACGGCGCCAGCCGATGGCAGATCCTGACGAAGATCATCCTGCCACTCGCCTTCCCGGGCCTGATTTCGGCCGGCATCTTCTCGCTGACCCTGTGCTGGAACGAGTTCATCTACGCGCTGACCTTCCTGTCCTCGACGCAGAACAAGACGGTGCCGATCGCTGTCGTCAGCGAGTTCGTGGACGGCGACGTCTACAAGTGGGGCTCGCTGATGGCCGGCGCGCTGCTCGGCTCCCTGCCGCTGGTGATCCTCTACTCCTTCTTCGTGGAGTATTACGTCTCCGCGCTCACCGGCGCCGTGAAGGAGTGATGCAGACCCGTTGCGCTCTCCGTCATCGCGAGCGCAGAGAAGCGACCCAGGGCAGCGGGACATCGGCCGGCGTGGTGCGGCCTGGATCGCTTCGCTGCGCTCTCAAAGACGGTCGCTGTTGCCGGCGGCATTGGGCTGCGTGGACAATGCACCGACGCCGCTGACGAAGAATCGCGGACGGGAACTCGCGAAGGTCACGCCATGGCCCATTTCATCGATGCCCGCGCCTCCCTGGTCAACGACGCCATAGACGGCCTGCTGGCCGCCAGCGGCGGCCGCCTCGCCCGGCTCGACGGCGATCCCGGCATCCGCGTCGTGCTCCGCGCCGAATTGGATCCCGGCAAGGTCGCGGTGGTCTCGGGTGGCGGCTCCGGTCACGAGCCGGCCCATGCCGGGTTCGTGGGCCCGGGCCTGCTGAGCGCGGCCGTCTGCGGCGACGTCTTCGCCTCGCCGAGCGTCGACGCGGTTCTGGCCGGCATCCTGGCGGTGGCCGGCTCGGCCGGGTGTCTGCTCGTCATCAAGAACTATGCGGGCGACCGCCTGAACTTCGGGCTCGCCGCCGAGCGCGCCCGGGCCCTCGGCCACAAGGTCGAAACGGTCATCGTCTCGGACGACATCGCGCTCCCGGACGCCAAGCAGCCCCGCGGCGTCGCCGGCACCCTGTTCGCTCACAAGGTGGCGGGTCACGCGGCTGAGGCCGGCCAGCCGCTCGAGGCGGTGGCGGCGCGCGCGCGCCGGGCGGCGGCCGCGGCGAAATCGCTGGGGATCGCGGTCTCGACCTGCACCATCCCCGGCTCGCCGCGCAGCGAGCGTCTGGCCGAGGGCCAGGCCGAGCTCGGCCTCGGCATTCATGGCGAGCCCGGGGTGGAGCGGATCACACTGCCGAAGGCGAGCGACCTCGCCCGGATGATGGGCGAGCGCCTCTCCGCGGCCCTCGCGGGCGCCGACCGGTTGGCGCTGCTCGTCAACAATCTGGGCTCCGCCTCTGCGCTGGAGATGCAGGTCCTGACGCGGGCCGTGCTCGCCACCGAGCTCGGGTCGCGCGTGCACCTGCTTCTCGGGCCCGCCCCCCTGATGACGGCGCTCGATATGCACGGCGCCTCGCTGTCCGTCCTCCCGCTCGACGACGAACTCGAAGCGGCGCTGCTCGCGCCCGTGCCTGTCCCGGCCTGGCCCGGCGCCGTGCGGGTCGCCGCGCCGGTCCTGCGCCCGGTGCCCGACGGCCTTGCCGGCGAAACCTTCGCCCCGTCGCACGATCCCGTGACGGCCGGCCGGATCGCCGCCGTCGCGGAGGCGCTGATCGCGGCCGAGACGGCGTTGAACGCCCTCGACGCCAAGGTCGGCGACGGCGATGCCGGCACGACCTTCGCGGGTGCGGCGCGCGCGGTAGAGGCCGATCTCGACCGGTTGCCGCAGGCAGATCCTGCCGCCCTGTGCCGGGCTCTGGCGGAACGGATCGGCCGGGCCGTGGGCGGGTCGAGCGGCGTGCTCGGATCGATCTTCTTCGCGGCCGCCGCCTCCGCTTTGTCGGACGGCGCGGCGTGGCCGGACGCCCTGGCCGAAGGGGTAGCCCGGGTCCAGGGCTACGGCGGTGCCAATCTGGGCGACCGGACCCTCCTCGACGCGCTGATCCCGGCTGTCGAGGCCCTGAAGACCGGCGATCTCCAAAGAGCTGCCGAGGCGGCGCGCGAGGGCGCCACCGCCACCGCCCGCATGGAGCGCGCCGGCGCCGGCCGGTCCAGCTACCTGGCCGCGGGCGATCTCGCGGGCGTGCAGGACCCGGGCGCCGCCGGCGTAGCCGCGGCCTTCGCGGCCCTCGCCAGCGCGGAGAAAACGCCCTGACGATCGACGAGGACGGGGAGATTTGATGATGCGGCTGACGATGGCGGCTCTTGCGCTCGGTGTCTTGTTCGGCGTGCCGACCGGCGCCCGCGCGCAATGGGCGATTCCCGATGACGTGAAGACCGTGTCGGTGGGCGGATACCCCCTCGCGTACCGGGAGACCGGATCCGGCGAGCCGATCGTCCTCGTGCACGGCTCGCTCGGCGATTACCGGATCTGGTACGCCCAGGCGCCGTCCTACTCAAAGGATTACCGTGTCCTGTCGCTCAGCCTGCGCCACTATTATCCGGAGCGCTGGAACGGCGTCGGGGACGACTTCTCCATCGCCCAGCACGCCGCCGACGTTGCGGCCCTGATCCAGCAACTTAACCTCGGTCCGGTCCACCTGCTCGGCCATTCCCGCGGCGGCGCCGTGGTGCTGACGGTGGCCAAGGAGCACCCGGAACTGATCAAGACCCTCATCCTGGAGGATGCCAGCGGGATGGAAGGGCTGCTCCCCGAGACGCCCGAGACGAAGGCGATGGCCGGCGAGGTGAAGGGGCTGGTCGCGCGGTTGCGGGTGAACTTGGCCGCCGGCGACAAGGAGAAGGCCGGGCAGGAATTCACCGACGGTCTGAACGGGCCCGGCACCTGGGCGAAGCGCTCGGCTCTTCAGAAGGAGATCCTGCTCGACAACCTCGGCACCGGCGTCGACAGCGGCGAGCGCGGGCACATCACCTGCGCCGACATCGCCAAGTTCAGCTTCCCGATCCTCACGCTCACGGGCGAGCGCAGTCCCAAACGCTATCTGGAAGGCTTCGCGGCTGCCCGGACCTGCAACCCGTCGATCCCGGCCGCTATCGTGATCCCGAACGCGGCCCACGCGATGAACCGGGACAACCCGGATGCGTTCAACGCGGCGGTGCTCGCGTTCCTGGCCCAGCATCGCGGTCCGCTGCAGCCTGCGTCCGCGACCCGGTGAACGGGCCCGGTTTGACCCGCGGTTGAGCGCGGCCTACGCCACCGCGCCGCGAGGAGCGGCCCGGCGCCGGGAGTCTTCGCCATGCGAACCTGCCTGATCCTCGATGATTACCAGCAGGCGGCGCTGACGCTCGCCGATTGGGGACGCCTCTCCGAGCGGGTCGCCGTCTCGGCACTCTCCGATCACATCGCGGATCGCGAGGCCCTGATCGCGCGCATCGATCAGGCCGAGATTCTCGTGATCATGCGCGAGCGGACGCCGTTTCCGGCGGCGCTGCTGGAGCGGCTGCCCCGCCTCGAACTCCTCGTCACCAGCGGCATGCGCAATCTCGCCATCGACATCGCGGCGGCGAACGCCCGCGGGGTCACGGTCTGCGGCACGGAATCGAGCCCGACGCCGCCGACCGAGCTGACCTGGGCGCTGATCCTCGGACTGGCCCGTCAGCTTCCGCTGGAACACCAGAACCTCCGCACCGGCGGACCCTGGCAGAGCACGGTCGGGACCGATTTGGCCGGCGCGACCCTGGGCGTGCTCGGGCTTGGCAAGATCGGCAGCCGGGTCGCCGAGATCGGGCGCGCCTTCGGCATGCGGGTGATCGCCTGGAGCCCGAACCTCGATGACGGCCGCGCCGCGGCGGCCGGTGTCGAACGGGCGGGCTCCAAGGAGGCGCTGCTGGAGGCGAGCGACGTCGTCACGATCCACCTCGTCCTGGGGGATCGGACGCGCGGGCTTCTCGGCGAAGCCGAGCTGCGCCGGATGCGGCGCGATGCGATCCTGGTGAACACGTCCCGGGCGCCGATCGTCGATCAAGCGGCCTTGGTGCGCGCGCTCACGGAGCAATGGATCGCCGGTGCCGGCCTCGACGTATTCCAAACCGAGCCTCTGCCGCCGGACAGCCCGTTCCGCAGCTTGCCGAACGTGCTGGCGCTGCCGCATCTCGGCTACGTCTCGCGCAACAACTACCGAACCTTCTTTACCCAGGCGGTCGAGGACATCGAGGCGTGGCTCGCCGGATCCCCGATCCGGACGCTCGCCTGACGCTAATCCGAACGCGGATCGAGGGCGTCGGCCAAGCCGTCGCCCAGCAGGTTGAGCGTCACCAGCGTGGCGATCAGGAAGGCCGCCGGGGCGGCGAGCAGATGGGGCGCCGCTTCGATCGATCGCGCGCCCTCGGCGATCAGCACGCCCCAGCTCGTCTGCGGCTCCTGCACGCCGAGGCCGAGGAACGACAGGAAGCTCTCGAGCAGAATTACCTGCGGGACGAGCAGCGTTGCGGTCACCGCCACCGGC
This sequence comes from Methylobacterium sp. OAE515, assembly GCF_041806315.1. Taxonomy (NCBI): domain Bacteria; kingdom Pseudomonadati; phylum Pseudomonadota; class Alphaproteobacteria; order Hyphomicrobiales; family Methylobacteriaceae; genus Methylobacterium; species Methylobacterium sp. OAE515. The sequence continues at coordinate 5,509,199 of NZ_JBGMUV010000001.1, read as the reverse complement.
CCGAGCGTGTTGGGGATGATGTGGCGCAGGATGATGCGCCGCGCATCGAGCCCGAGGGCCTGCGCCGCGCGCACGAAGTCGCGCGTGCGCAGCGACAGGGTCTGGGCGCGCACCACGCGCGCCATATCGAGCCACTCGACGGCCGCGATCGCCACCAGCATCAGCAGGACGCTCGGCCGAAAGAACACCAGCAGAAGGATCACGAAGAACACGAAGGGCAGGGCGTAGAGCACGTCGACGAAGCGCATCATCACCGCATCGATGGCGCCGCCCAGAAACCCCGCGGTGGCCCCGTAGAGAACGCCGATGAGCAGCGCCGCGAGGCTCGCCATGAGGCCGATCGCCAGCGAGATCCGGCCCGCCACGAGGCAGCGGGTGAGGAGATCGCGGCCCTGGATGTCGGTGCCAAGCGGGAAGTGCAAGCGCCGGAGCGGCACGGCCACGACGAGGCTGCGGCCCGAATCCCGCTCCTCCACGACCTCGGGTGCACCGAACAGCCCCGAGCGCGGCATGTAGACGAGGCTGCGACGGTCGAAGCCCGCGTCGGAGCTCAGCGACAGGCGTACGGCATCGCGGTCCCGCGCCACCGAGTCGAGCCGGGCGCGCATCCGGAAGGTGAGGCGTTCCAGGGCCGGGCCGAGATGCGCCGCATCCGGCTGTGCCGTCAGCCCGGCCGGGAGTTGCCGAAGATCCGGATAGGCACGCTCGGGATCGTGCCCCGTCAGTGCCGGTCCGATCAGGCAGGCCAAGGCGATCAGGACCAGCACGGCCAGAGCCGCCATCGCGGTGCGCTCCCGGGCGACGCGGCCCAGTGTTCGGCGGGCGGGCCTCGCGAGGATCGGCACGGCGCTCACGCCCCGACACGCAGGCGCGGGTCGAGCCACGCGCAGGCGAGGTCGGCCGCGAGGTTGAGGGCGATCACCAGCCCGGCGACCAGCAGCACCGTGCCCATCACCAGCGTATAGTCGCGGTTGAGCGCGCCCTCCACGAAGTAGCGGCCGATCCCCGGCAGGCCGAAGATGGTCTCGACCACCACCGATCCCGTGAGCAGGGCCGCCGCGAGCGGACCGAGATAGGCCACCACCGGCAGCAAGGCCCCCCGCAGGGCGTGCCGCGTGACCCGAGCCGGCGGCAGGCCGAGGCTGCGCATCGTGCGGACGGGCTGCGTGCGCAGCACCTCGCCAAGGGATGCGCGGGTCAGCCGCGCCAGGCCCCCGACTTGGGGAAGCGCCAGGGTGATCACCGGGAGGACGAGGTGGCTCGGGGCGCCGTCGTTCCAGCCGCCCAGGGGGAGCCAGTGCAGCGTCAGCCCGAAGCCGATCTGGAGCAGGGGCGCGACCACGAAGCTCGGCAGCGACAGGGTCAGCGCCGCGCCGACGCCGAGGAGACGGTCGATCACGCCGCCGCGTCGAAGCGCGGCAACGATCCCGAGGCTGACGCCAAGCGCGGTGGCGAGCGCAAGGGCGAGGGCGCCCAGGGTCGCCGAGACCGGAAGGCCTCGGGCGATCAGGTCGAGGACGCTCATGTCGCGGAAGGAAAAGGACGGTCCGAGATCCCCCTGCACCAGCGACGCCAGATAGCTGCCGAACTGGAGGATGAGCGGCCGGTCGAGGCCGTAGACGCGGCGCAGGTTTTCCATGGCGGCCGGTGCCAGGGGCCGCTCCAGATCGAACGGGCCGCCGGGCGCGAGCCGCATCAGGAAGAAGCTGACGGTGACGACGGCGAGCAGGGTCGGCACCGCCTGCGCGAGGCGGCGCAGGATGAAGCGGATCACGCGTCGAGCCTCAGGAATCGCGTCGGCGCGGCGTTGCGCAGGTTCGGATGATAGCCGTGCAGCCGCGGCGCGATCAGCGCCTTGGACCGGTAGTGCATCAGCGGGATCCAGGGCAGTTCACGCAGGGCGATCGTCTCCGCGTCGTGGAGCAGGTTGGCGCGGCGGCCGAGGTCGCGCTCCCTGGCGGCGCGCGCCATGAGGTCGTCGTAGGCGGCATTCGACCAGCGGCCGGCATTCATGCCGTCGTTCCCGCTTTGGAGCAGGAACAGGAAATTCTGCGCGTCGGAATAGTCCGCGATCCAACTCATGCGCGCGACGTCGAAGTCGCCGCCATCACGCAGGTAGGCGAAGTGCGTCTTGGCGTCGGTGTAGACGAAGCGGGTCCTGATCCCGAGGTCACGCCACATCTCGGCGATCGCAACCGCGACGGTGCGGTTGTTGTCGCTGACGTTGAACCGGTACTCCACGGTGAGGGGGGTGTCCGGGCCAAAACCCGCCTCGGTCAGCAGCCGCCGCGCTTCGGCATCGTGATCGATCGGCAGGCCGAGCCGTCCTTCGGTCTCGGGCGGCGTCCGGTAATTGTCGAGACCGGGCGGGCAGAGGGAATAGGCGGGGCTCATGGTTCCGCCGTTGAGCCCGTCGGCGAGGTACTCGCGGTCGATCACGAGGGACAGGGCCTGCCGCACCCGCCGGTCCGAGAACGGCGCCTTTCGCGTGTTGACCACCAGGGCCGCCAGGCCGAGCGAGGGCCCGAGCACCACCTGCGAACCGAAGCGGCGGCGCAGGTCGGCGATCTGGTCGACCGGCAGGTCCGCCAGCGAGTCGATCTTGCCGGCCGCGTAGCGGCGCACGGCCGCCGCCATGTCGGGCGTGGGCAGGAACGCGACCTGCCGGATCGCCAGGCCCGCGGCTGCGGGATGATGCGGATTGGCCTCGAGCGTGATCGCGCCGCCCGGGACCCGGTCGCGGAGCCGGTAGGGGCCGTTCGTCACGAGGTTGCCGGGCCGGGTGAAGCTATCACCGTAGCGTTCGACCGAGGCCCGGTGGACGGGCAGGGCGGTCTGATGGGTCAGCAGCTCCAGAAAATACGGCGTCGGCTCTTCCAGAGCGATCGAGAGGCGGAGCGGCCCTTCCGCCTCGACCGCCAGCGCGTCCGCCGGCTTCTCGCCGCGATTCACCGCCGCGGCGTTCCGGATCGGGAAAAGGACCTCGGCGTATTTCGCCCCCGTCCTCGGATCGAGGATGCGGCGGAGCGAGTACACGAAATCCGACGCGGTGACGGCCTCGCCGTTCGACCAGAGGCCGTCGGGCCGGAGATCGAACCGGAAGGTCAGCCCGTCCGGGGAGACGGTCCAGGCCTGGGCCGCACCCGGGATGATGGCGCCGCGATTGTCGTAGGTGAGAAGGCCGTCACACAGATCGCGCAGGATATGCGCCTCCGCCACCGTCGACGAGCGGTGGGGATCGAGGGTCTCCGGATCCGCATCGTTCCCGCGCCGGTACAGCAGGCCGGCCGCGCGGGCGGGCCGCACCGCCGACAGGGCGGCCGCGCCGGCCAGCCAGTCGCGCCGGCGCAGGTGCACGGTCAGGCGCCGGTCTCGGGCACCAGACCGGCCGCCTCGATCCCTGCCACCGCGCAGATCTCGTCATTGTCCGACGTGTCGCCGGAGATGCCGATGGCGCCGAGGAGGCGCCCCTCGCCGGAGCGGATCAGGACGCCGCCCGGAACCGGTACCAGGGCGGCGGGGCCGGCCAGATGGGTTACGGCCGCCACGAAATATGGCTGCGCCTCCGCGCGGGCGTGGATCGCCCGCGAGCCGAGGCCCAGCGCCAGCGCGCCGTTGGCCTTGCCGGACGCGATCTCGGCCCGGCGCAGGGAGGTTCCGTCCTCGACGGAGACGGCTTTCAGCGCGCCGCGGGCGTCGTACACGACGACGGCCAGGGGCTTCAGGTTGCGGGCTCGCGCCTCCCGAAGGGCGGTATCCACGACGGTGCGGGCGGCCTCTAGGGTTAGATCGAGCATCGGAATCCAGTACAGGCGCCGCACGTTGCGGCGGTCACCTCCTTACGGGATCGGGGTGTCGTGGGTCCACCACGCGCCACTGGCTGCGCCGCGGTAACGATCATCTCCGCAGACCGGGCCGTCCCGATGTCCGGACCGGATCGAACCGGCTCGATGCTCTTCCGGCGACATCATCGCACTGAGCGACAGGATCAGCCCGGTCGCTTCGCCGACGGTGCGTCGAGCTGCGCCAGGAACGCGTCATAGCCGGCCGTAACCGCGTCCGGTTGCTCGAAATGCGGGAACGCGCCGGTCGGCAGGGTCTCGACGCGCCAATTCGGCCGGTCGGCGACGCGGGGGGGTACCAGCCGGTAATCGACGAAGTCGCCGCGCACCCCGTGGACCATCCACACCGGCAGGCGCAGCTGCTCGTAGAGGCGGGTTGCGTCGGTTGGGAACAGGTGTCCGGCGATGAAGCACCACGGCGCGTGCTCCGCGCCTGGCTGATGGGCCGAAGCGTAATCGTAGTTGAGCAGGTCCTCGTCGATGTCGGGCGATCCGAAGGTCTTCTGGAGGAAGAAGCGCATGCTCGGCCGCGTGACCAGGGCATCGAAGAGCGGCCGGCCGAAGGGTGGACGGTCGAGGGCATCGCGCAGCCAGTCGCGCCCGCGATGCCCGTCCGGCGGCCCCTCGCCCGAGAGCTGCGCATCGAAACCCGTCGGGCTGATCAGGGCGAGGCTGCGATAGGCGTCGGAACGCTCCAGGCTGGCGCGTGCCAGGAAGGCGGCGGACAGCGACAGGGCCAGGGCGTCGATCGCACAGTCGCCGTGGCGTTGCCGGATCTCGTCCACCGCCGCGTGGATCGCCGCCACCATCAGGCGCGGCGTGTAGCGGCGCCGGGAGCGTTCGGAGAAGCCGAAACCCGGCAGGTCGAGGGCGTAGACCGGGCGGCGGCCTCGATAGTGGAGGTAGAGCGGGCGAACCTCGTAGGCGTTGGCTGCCGCATTGATCGAGTGGATCAGCAGGAGCGGCACGCCCTCGGCCTCCCCGGCGCTGTACAGGGAGAGAGCCCCGGCGCGCCGGCTGATGATCCGTTCGTGCCGACCGGGCAGGGCGGGGGGCAACGGCATGTGCCGATCGACCAGAAGCCGGCTCCAGGCGACGAGGCCGGCGGCCGAGCCGAGCAGGGTCAGGCCCGCCGCAGCCGCGTACTGGCCCGCACGATTCCGGTCCCGGGACTGCAGGCTCATGGGGCACCTCGCGTCGATCCCGCTCGCGGCAGCGGTGCGCGACAACGCCGAAGATGCGGGGAAGTGCCCGATTTAAGCCCGCGCGTTCGCGGGTCTAGGACGCGTGGCCGGCGAGGCTGCCGGCGTTCACGGCAGGGACACGAGCCGAGGCGCGGCCTGAAGCATCGTTGCGGCCAGCGGCGTCGCGCATGAATTCCACCGTCGGCAGATCGTTGCGCCAGCCCTGGACCCGCTGAGAGATCAGCAGGCTGCGCTCGCGTCGATCGTAATTCGCGAACGAGGCCGCCACGAACTCGGCCCGGCTCATGGTGCGGGCCGGGCCGGACCGGCGCGTCTCAGCCTTGAAGAACAGGGCGCTGCCAGGAATGCCGTAATGCTGCGCGATCTCGGGATAGACCGGCCAGCTGCCCTGGCCGCCGAGATCGTCGGGCAGGAAAGCGTCGAGATCGCATTCCTCGAACGGGACGCCGGCCTTCGTCAGCAGGCCGCGGGCGAGGTCGGCGACGACGTAGAGCTTCGTGTGGTTGATCGAGTGCATGAAGCAGCCGCGCCGCGCCCAGCGCGTGAGGTGCGTGTCGAGGTCGTACCCCGCCTGCACACCCAGGCTGCGCAGATAGGACACGGACTCGTCCCAGAGGTCATAATAGCCGAGGCGCTCGAAGACCGGCTCGGCGAAGAGCCGGAGCGCCTGTGCCTGCGAGAAGCCGGACAGGTAGGCGAACAGCGTGATGGCCGAATGCGAGTGGCCCATCGGCCCGGAGATCAGGCCGTTCAGAGTCACATGATCCTGCACGCCGACATGGACCAGATCCGGGTGATAGGCGCTGAACACGATGGTCGGGATCAGCCGTACCTTCGGATGCGTCCGCAGCGTGTCGATCGTGCCGCCACCCTTGAAGCGGGGCAGGTAGATGCTGGAGAAGACGTAGTCGTAGCCGTCCGCATGCGCCATCAGATCGGCGAGGCGCGGGAAGCGGCGAGCGGCCGAGAACGCCGAGACGAAATCCACCTGCGCGTCGGGCAGCAGGTAGCGCATCGCCTTCGCGATGGACCCGGCCTGGCACACGCCGATCACGAGGATCCGTGGGGAGCCGGTCCGCTTCTTCCCGAACTGCGCGAGCCGGTGCCGCGCGCGCCAAAGGCTATCGACGGTCAACATGCGGCTTCTCTCGCATGTCCGGCGGCGGCGGGCAAACGCGTTCGGCTGGGCCGGTGCCGGAGTTGCGATTCGATGACAGATGTCACCGGCTGTCTCTCGCGAAGTCTGGCTTGCGGGACATGTCTTCGCCAAGGCGGAGGGATTAAAACAGGAGGACGGGCATGACCCCGACGGAGATGCCGGCAGCGATCCCGGACATTGAACGGGCGACGCTCCGCAGGATCACCTGGCGCATCCTGCCGTTCCTGATGGTCGCCTACTTCGTGGCCTTCGTTGACCGGGTGAATGCCGGCTTCGCGGCGTTGCAGATGAACCACGATCTCGGCCTGTCAGCCGCGCAGTTCGGGCTCGGAGGCGGGCTGTTCTACGTGTCCTACGTCCTGTGCGAGGTCCCGAGCAACCTCGCCATGGAGCGCTTCGGCGCCCGGATCTGGATCGCCCGGATCATGATCACCTGGGGGCTGGTCTCCGCCGCGATGGCGTTCGTGGTCGGGCCCTACTCCTTCTACGCCGTGCGGCTGCTCCTGGGGGCGTCCGAGGCCGGGTTTTTTCCCGGCGTGATCCTCTATCTCACCTACTGGTTCCCGCGGGCCTACCGCGGGCGGATCGTGGCCATCTTCATGGTGGCGATCCCGATCTCGAGCTTCCTCGGCTCGCCGATCTCGGCGGCGATCCTCAACACCGACGGGATGCTGGGTCTGCGCGGCTGGCAATGGCTGTTCATCCTGGAGGCCGCGCCCGCGGTGCTGCTCGGCCTCCTGGCCTTCCTCCTGCTTCCGGACGGACCGGGATCGGCCCGGTGGCTCACACCCCAGCAGAGTGCGTGGCTTCAGGAGCGGCTCGCCACGGAGCGCGCCTCCGTGGTGTCGGGCGAGGCTGCGCCGGCGCGGCATCTGTCCGTCTGGCAGGTGATGCGCAATCGGTACGTGCTTGCCGCCTCGCTGATCTACGCCGGAGCGTCGGGCGCCAGCCAGTGCCTGTCGCTGTGGCAGCCGCAGATCATCAAGTCGTTCGGGCTGACCAACCTGCAGACCGGTCTGCTCAACTCGATCCCGTTCGGCGTCGCCTCCGTCCTGATGCTCCTGTGGGGCCGGTCCTCCGACCGGAACCGCGAGCGGGTCTGGCATACGGCGCTGCCCCTGGGGCTGCTCGCCGTGAGCTTGGCCGCCTCGATCGCGACCACCCAGCTTCTGCCGACGATCCTGATCCTGTGCCTCGCCGTGACCGCCACCTACACGGTCAAGGGCCCGTTCTGGGCGCTCTCCACGGAATGGCTTTCGGCTGGCGCGGCAGCGGCCGGCATCGCGCAGATCAACGCCATCGGCAATATCGGCGGCTTCGTGGGCACCTACCTGCTCGGCGTGATCAAGGATGCGACGGGCAGCTACCCGCTCGGGCTCCTGCCGCTGGTCGTGCTCTCGGGTATCGGCTGCCTGCTTGTCCTCGGTCTCGGGCGGGGACGAACGCCCGCTGCCCAGCCGTCCCGGATATGAATCGATTCGCTCCGGCCTCGCATGCCGAGTAGGATGGTCCACAAGACCAGCATCCGACGAGAAGCAGCTGAGGACAGACCCGTAGAGACGGCGTCTTCAGGATTGACGCTGCCTCATCACCGGCATTTGGGGGTTTTGTAGGTGATTTTAATGTTGAGTTGATACATCGAACCGCCCGGTTGACGATCTGTGCTTCGATATGCATTGTCGAGTCCATAGAGCATGAAGCTCAAACCTGGAGCAGCCGCGGGCATGATGGCCGTTGGTTGCCTTACGTTCGAAGCGTCCGTAGCTCTTTTCCCTTCGCAATCAAAATATTGATGTGCCCGCAGGCATAGGACCGCGCTTGCTTGCGCCGGCCAAAGCGCGCTCACGAGGCTTAGAGGCTGCACTCGGAAGGTGCACAGCTATCGGCGCACTATAAAGCATCGTATTTTCTGGTCTGCCAGACTGTACTTCTGCTTTAAGACTCAGCTGAAGCCACCTTGCATGTGCGTCTGAGCTGATAGGTCAGTTTATTTAATACAATAATTTCACGATTTTGGCTTGCGTCGTGGTGAGGGCATCGGTTTTCGCATCGGCTCCGATGGCTGGAGACTTTGAGATGGACCATTTATTTCCGGCGGCTGCGCTTTCCGGAACCGCACTGAAAACGCAGCACCCTGAGACCGCTTCGCTGACCCTCACCAAGGAGGTCTCACCGAGTGTGCCCGTCGCCCTCGATCCGCGGTCGATCTACACGCTTTCGCCCGAGGCTGCCGGCGCCGTGCTATCCCTGGCCGAGGCGAAGTCAGCGGCGGTCGAGGCGGCCGAGTTCGATGTCCGGTATGGCCGCGGACCGCAGGTCACGGGCGCCGTGATGGCCAGTACGGTGGCAACAACGCCCGTCGTGTCGCCGGAGACGACGAAGACGACCGCCGCTGCGAACCGGAATTGGAGTGAGGACGTGCGGCTCGACCACACGCCGTTCCGTAAGGTCGGTACGGACACGCTCGTTCGATACGACAATCCGCGCGTGATGGCCGCTTGGAGCGCCGCATTCCCGGACATCGCAGGCCGGAAATTCCGTGGCCTCCAGCTTGCGGACACCGACTTCAAGACCGCGCTCAGCAAGATTGCGGCCGATGGCGGCTTTGATGGGCTCGAGAAGGATATTTATCTGCTCTGCAACGACGTGCATTTCAGAAGATTCAGCGAAGATCATCCCGATACGCACATCAACTGGATCAACATCGACAACGATGACATTCTGCTGTTCTGGCCGCGCGATCCCGACGAGGAGTAGGCGCGGTTCCGCCATCCGGGATCGCGTGCGCGCGATGGCCTGATCCAGGACGCGCCCCGCGGTCTCGCGAGCGGGCCTCTGCCTTCCGGCGAGACTGGGGCTGGTCCGCTCAGAGCACGGGCAGGATAGCCCGTAGATGCGCGGCGAAGGCTCGCGTGAGAGGCGAGGCACGCTGCGCGTCGAGGCGGATTGTCAGGCCGATCTGCGGAAGGCTCGGCAACCCGCTCGTGCGGGGCTGGATCCGCAGGTCAGACGGAACTGCGGAGCGGGTCAGCACGGCAACCGCCTGACCGGACCGGACCACCGCGAGGAGGCCAGACAGGCTGCCGCTCGCGTAGGCGAGCCGGTAGGCTTGGTGCGCGCGGTCGAGTGCGGCGAGCGCCGCTTGATGATCGAGCGTGTCGGGGTCGCCGAGCGCAAGCGGCAACGGGTCGGGCCAATGCGACGGACCGTCCCGCGCTAGGACCCAGACAAGGTCCTCACGTCTGAGAATCTCCCGTTCGGCGGCGAGCGGCATCGAGATCAGCGCCAGGTCGAGACCGCCACGGTCATGACGTTCGACGAGACGCGGCGTTGCGGCGCAGACCACCTCGATCGCCGCAGCGGGGTGGTGTTGCGCGAAGCCACGCAGGAGCGCCGGCAGAAAGGCTTGCGCGTAATCGTCCGGGCATCCGAAGCGCAGGCTTCCCGTGAGGCTCCGGCCCGACAGTTCGGCCAGGGCGTCATCGTGGGAGACCAGGATCCGGCGCGCATGGACCAGGAGGCGCTCGCCCTGCACGGTCAGCAGCACGCCGCGCCCTGTCCGTGTCAGAAGCGGCTGATCGACCAGTGCCTCGAGGCGCTTCATCTGCATGCTCAGGGCGGCTTGGCTGCGGCCGACCCGCTCCGCGGCCCGGCTGAGGGCGCCTGTTTCCGCCACGACCGCGAAACTGCGGAGCAGGTCGATATCCAAGACAGGCGACATCAGAAAAACTGAACTCTCGGTTCAGCACTATCAGCTACACGGCGGGGCGATCCGGTTCTAGCCTGGCGCCGCTGGGCCATCGAGCAGGATCGATCATGACGCGGAACGCGGACGCGGATTTCTGGGACCGGGCGCGCCGGCATCTTGTCCGGTACGGCGGCGTCTTCGCCCCGCTCATCATCGAGCGGGCAGCCGGCAGCTTCGTCTACGATGCCGAGGGCCGGAAGATCCTCGACTTCACCTCCGGCCAGATGAGCGCGATCCTGGGCCACGGCCATCCCGAGATCGCCGCCGTCGCGGCGCATCACGTCGGCCATCTCGATCACCTGTTCAGCGGGATGCTGACCCGGCCGGTCGTCGATCTCGCCTCCGAATTGGCCCGACTGGCGCCGGGTGCCCTCGAACGGTCGATGCTGCTGACCACGGGCGCGGAGGCGAACGAGGCGGCCCTGCGCATGGCAAAGCTTGCCACCGGCGGCTGGGAGGTGGTGAGCTTCGCCCAGTCCTGGCACGGCATGACGGCGGGTGCGGCTTCAGCCACCTACAGCGCGGGCCGGAAGGGTTACGGCCCGGCCCCGGTCGGGTCATTCGCGATCCCGGCGCCGAACGCGTATCGTCCGACCTTCGAGCGGGACGGCATCCCGGACTGGCAGACGGAGCTAAATTACGCCTTCGCGCTGGTCGACCGGCAGTCGACCGGCAATCTCGCCGCGTTCCTGGCCGAGCCGATCCTCAGTTCCGGGGGGATCATCGCGCTGCCGCCCGGCTACCTCGCCGCGCTGAAGCGCAAATGCACGGAACGGGGGATGCTCCTGATCCTCGACGAGGCGCAGACCGGTATCGGCCGCACCGGCCTGATGTTCGCCTGCGAGCGGGACGGCGTCGTGCCCGACATCCTCACCCTCTCGAAGACACTCGGCGCCGGTTTGCCCCTGGCGGCGGTCGTGACCACAGCGGAGATCGAGGATCTGTGCCACGAACGCGGCTTCCTGTTCTACACGACGCACGTTTCCGACCCGCTCCCGGCGGCGGTCGGCCTCAAGGTGCTGGAGATCGTCCAGCGCGACGGTCTGGTCGCCCGCGCGGAGCAGGCCGGCGCCCGGCTCGCGGCCGGGCTTCGCGCCCTTCAGGAGCGCTTCGCCTGCATCGGCGATGTGCGGGGCCGCGGCCTGCTTCAGGGCGTGGAGATCGTCGCCGACCGGCACACGAAGCGGTCGGCCCCGGAATTGGGCGACGCGATCACCCGACGCTGCCTGGACCTCGGCCTCAGCATGAACATCGTGCAGCTGCCCGGCATGGGCGGCGTCTTCCGCATCGCGCCGCCCCTGACAGCCAGCGATGCGGAGATCGACCTCGGTGTCGACATCCTGAGCCGGGCCATCGAGAGCTCGGTCTGAGGCTGAGCCGCGTGATCGCCGCAGGCGCAACGAACGCCGCGGTTCAGGCCGCTTCGATTTCGGCGCTGACCGTCAGCCATTCCTCCTCGGCGGCGGCCAGCGCGCTCGCGGCGTCGGACCGCATCTTGGCGATCTCCCCGGCCTTGGTGGCGTTCTCCCGGAAAGCCGAGCCATCTTCCAGCGCGGCGTCGATCTTCTGGATCGCCGCGGTGAGCTTGGCCATGCGCGCCTCGATCGCCTCCAGGCGCTTGCGCAGGGGCGCCAAGGCGGCGCGGCGCTCGACACCGGCGCGGCGCGCCTCGGCCTTCTGGCCGCCGGCCGGTTCGGGATCGCGCTCCGCTTCCCGCTCCGGCCCCGACAGGACGAACCGACGGTAATCGTCCATGTCGCCGTCGAAGGTCTTCACCGTGCCATCCGCGACCAGCCACAGCCGGTCGGCGCAGGCCTCGACCAGGAAGCGGTCGTGGGAGACGAGAATGACAGCGCCCTCGTAGTCGTTGATCGCCTCGACGAGGGCCTGACGGCTCTCGATGTCGAGGTGGTTTGTTGGCTCGTCGAGGATGAGCAGGTGCGGTCCGTGGAACGCCGCGAGCCCCATGAGCAGGCGCGCCTTCTCGCCGCCCGAGAGCTTCTCCACCGGCGTATCGGATTTGTTGGCGCCGAAGCCGAGGCGCGCCGTCGCGGCGCGGACCTTGGCTTCCGGCACGTCCGGCATGAGCGTCCGGACATGCGCGTAGGCGCTCTCGGCCGGGCGTAGCTCGTCGAGCTGGTGCTGGGCGAAGTAGGCGACCTCCATCTTGGACGAGCGCTTCACCTCGCCGGCAAGCGGCCCGAGCCGGCCGCCGATCAGCTTGCAGAAGGTCGACTTGCCGTTGCCGTTGGCGCCGAGCAGAGCCACCCGGTCGTCCGGGGCGAGGCTGAGATCGAGGCCCGTGAGCACGATGCGGTCGCCGTAGCCGGCCTTGACGCGTTCCATGGCCACGATCGGCGGCGAGAGCGGCTTCTCGGGACTCGGCAGGTGGATCACCGGCACGTCGTCCTCGAGCAGGGCCGCGATCGGCTCCATCTTGGCGAGGCGCTTCACGCGCGACTGGGCCTGCCGAGCCTTGGTGGCCTTTGCCTTGAACCGGTCGATGAAGCTCTGGAGATGCGCCCGCTCGGCATCCTGCTTGGCCTTGGCCTTGGCCTGGAGGACCCGCTTCTCGGACAGCTGCTTGGCAAAGCTCGTGTAGCCGCCGCGGTAGATCGCCAGCTTTCCCCGGTCGAGATGCAGGATGTGATCGACGCTGGTGTCGAGCAGGTCGCGGTCGTGGCTGATGATGATCGCGGTGCGCGGATAGCGTTCCAGGTAATCGTACAGCCAGAGGGTGCCCTCAATGTCGAGGTAGTTGGTCGGCTCATCGAGCAGCAGCAAGTCCGGCTCCGAGAACAGGACTGCGGCGAGGGCCACCCGCATGCGCCAGCCGCCGGAGAAGTCCGAGCAGGGCCGCGCCTGGGCGGCCGCGTCGAACCCCAGCCCGTGCAGGATCGCGGCAGCGCGCGCCGGCGCCGAATGCGCACCGATATCCACCAAGCGGGTTTCGATCTCGGCCCGGCGCAGCCCGTCGGCGTGTTCGGCCTCGGCCATGAGCCGCGCGCGCTCCGTGTCGGCCGCGAGCACGACAGCGTGCAGGGTCTCCGGGCCAGCGGGCGCCTCCTGCGCGACGGCGCCGATTCGCATGCCCTTGGGCAGCGAGATGGATTTCGCGTCCACCGGCAGATCGCCCAAAATGGCCTTGAACAGCGTCGTCTTGCCGGCGCCGTTGCGCCCCACGAGGCCGACGCGGGCGCCCTCCGGGATCGTGAACGTCGCGGCGTCGAGAATCAGGCGGTCGCCGATGCGATAGGATAGGTCGTTGACGCGCAGCATGGCGGCCTTCTGGCCGCCCGGACGCGGCGAGGCAAGCGCTGCTTACACGGCGCGCCGACGCTTCGCGCGCCGCAAGCATTCGTCCATCGTCGCGACTGCGCACGGCACCGGAAAAGCCGATGATCTGCTGCAATCTTAACGGAATCGCATCGATCCGGAAGCAATTGTTCGCCAGCGCATCAGTGGTCGGGCGGAACTGGTCATTCCGTTCGTCCGATTGCAGACATAAGCCTCAGTTCACCGCATCGCTGCGCGCCGTGCGCTGGCAGGCTGTGAGGTGCGAAATTCTTACGCTCGGGTCTGAGCGTATGGCGGGAGCGAAGTCTTGGGACGGACACTGATCCTGACCGACGATCTGGCCCGCGCCGAGCGTCTCGCGCGCAATCTCGGCGCAGATGGAGACGTAGCGCTCCACGATCTGTACGGCGGAGCTGCGCCTCCTGCGGGTGCGGCCCTGGTCATCAGCGACGTGAGCGCGCTGACGTCGGAATCGGTGCGGCGCCTGCGCGAAGCGCTCGCGACCGTGCGCGGTCCGGCGACACCCTTTCTGGCCCTCGTCCACGGCAATCTCGGCCGCGGCGAAATCCAGGCGACCGCCCTCGGCGCGACGCGGGTCCTGTCGGCCTCCGTGGCGGCCGCGATGCTGATGAACGCGGTCGCGACCATGACCGGCGGCCGAATCGCCGCGCCGGCGGGCACGTTGCGGGCGCAGGCCGGCGAAGCCCGGGACGCGTTCGCCCTCATGTTCCGCGCCGATAGCGCGCCGGCGCCCGCCATCGTTGATACCGGCGCCGCCCTGGTGAACCGGGCGGTCCGCGAGGCGAAGATCCGCGACTGGCTCAGGGTCGTCGCGAGCTTCGACGACGTGACCCATCGGCACTGCCTGAGCGTGGCCGGCCTCGCCGCCGCCTTCGCGGGGACGCTCGGCCTCAAGGACTCGGATTCGCGCCACCTGGTGAAGGGTGCGCTGCTGCACGATATCGGCAAGGCCAAGATTTCGCTGGCGATCCTGAACAAGCCGGCACCGCTCACGCCTGACGAGCGCCTGGAGATGGACCGCCATCCGGCGCTCGGCCACGACATGCTCCGGGGTGAGAGTTACGACCCGCTGATCCTGTCGGTCGTCCGCTCGCACCACGAATTCCTCGATGGCTCGGGCTACCCGGATGGACTCCGCGGTCGGGACATCCCCGATCTGGTGCGGCTGATCACGATCTGCGACATCTTCGCGGCGCTCATCGAGGCGCGCCCCTACAAGGCGCCGAAATCCGTGCACGAGGCTTACGCGATCCTGGAGCGCATGGGCCCGAAACTCGACGCCGACCTCGTGCGCGCCTTCGGCCCTGTCGCTGTCGCCTGCGAAACGCCCGTTCGCGCCACGGCCTGACTGCACACCGATCGTTTTCGGCGGTCAGGCCAGGACCCAGGCCGTGGTGTCGCGCATCAAGGCCGCAACCAGGGCGTGGTTCAGCTCATGTCCGGTATGGAGCGCGGTGATCCGTCCCTCGAGCGGGTGGCCCGCCAGGGCGAGATCGCCGATAAGGTCGAGAATGCGATGCCGGACCGGCTCTCCCGGCAAGCGCATCCCGCCGAGCACCCGCCCACGCACCAGCAGCGCCGCCGACCGGGGCGACACGCCCTGCAGGAAGTCGTTTTGCATCATGTAGCCATAGGCCCGCCCGGCCATGGCCCGGACGTACCGGCCGAAGCTGCGTGCGGGCGCGATCTCGCGCTCGAAGGAGTCCGGCGTGATGGCACCCGACCAGTCGATCGATCCGAAATGCGCGAGCGCGATGTGGCCGGTCACGTGAAGACCGGCACCCGGCCCGATCTCCAGGCGTCTTTGGCCGTGCTCAACCGCCACGGCCCGCTGAACCCGGATCACCCGGCACGGCCGGCCCTGCTCGCTCCGTCGCGCGGCGCGGATCGCTTCACACCAGGGCGTGGCGCTGCCGTCGAAGATCGGCAGTTCGTCCGCATCGATTTCGGCGATGACGTTATCGATGCGCAGCGCGCTCAGCGCAGCCATCAGATGCTCGATCGTCCGGACCAGAACGCCGTCACGCCGGATCGCCGAGGAGAGCGGCTGCGACTCGCGGAAATGCCATTGAGCCGGCACGTCGACGGCACGCCCATCCTTCAGGTGGCGACGGAACACGATGCCGTGGTCGGCCGGCGCCGGGCTGACGCGCACGGTCGCGTGTCGACCGGAATGCAGGCTGCGTCCGGAGCGCTCGAACGGAACAGCCAGCGTGGCCTGCAGGCGCGGGGCCGTCGTGCTGACCGGGTCGCGGTCCTGGTGCTCACATATGACGTCTTGGTGCATCGAATCCGCCCGCGGCAGCGGGTCAGGAATTTAGCCCTGCGACCTGATCCACGCTAATAAACTCCTGTTCAGCGGCGCGCGGCTTGACCGGCCTGCGCGCGACGGTCACGATCACGATTGCCCAATCGATCGAGCATCGTCGTTGCGATGCTGGCGTCGCTGTGCGGGCTGTTCCCGTCCCCAGATCTGCTGGCCAGCACCCGTCAGGGCAGGGACGGAGGCCGGAGTTGAGGGAACACGATCGATGGCGCGGTTGGGGACGATACCCTTCTTCAAGGATCCGGGCATCGAGCTCAGCACCTACGAGGCCCGCTGCCATTGGCGGCGTTTCGACGAGAACGAGGTTCTCGTCGATTTCGACGACATCTCCACCGACGTCTATTTCATCGCCACCGGCGAGGTCCGCATCCTGAACCGGACCCAGTCCGGCAAGGAGGTGATCCTCGGCGAGATGCGCGGCGGCGCGTTCTTCGGAGAGCTGGCGGCGATCGACGGGATCGGCCGCTCGGCCAACGTCACGGCGCTGACCCGCGGCGAGGTCTGCGTCGTGCCGGCCGCGGTGTTCCGGCAGATGGTCTTCGCCTCGGAAGCGATCGCCGACCGGCTGTTCCGGCTGCTGGCAAAGCGCGTCCGCGAGCTGAACACCCGGCTGATGGAGCACGCGCTGCTCGACCTGAAGCACCGCCTGTACGCCGAATTGCTGCGCCTCTCGGTCCCGCGCACCGGTGCCTCCGGCGAGCGGGTCGTCTCGCCGCCGCCCTATCACCATGTCCTCGCCGCCCGGATCGGCTGCCGCCGCGAGCAGGTCACCCGGGAGTTCACCGCGATGGCCGCGGAAGGGCTGGTCGATCGCACCCGCGGCGCGCTGGTCCTGCGCCGGCCGGACCTCCTCGAAGCGCGCGTCGCCGAGGCGCTGCGCGAGGATTCCTGATCTCTTGTCGGGTGCGCCGGCGCCGCGCCTGCGGCTTCAGGATCTGAGCAAGCGCTTCGGCGGCCATCGCGCCGTCGACGCGGTGACGCTCGACCTTGAGCCCGGGGAATTCTTCTGCCTGCTGGGCCCGTCCGGCTGCGGGAAGAGCACCCTCCTGCGCATGATCGCGGGCTTCGAGGTGCCGACGGCCGGTCGCATCTGCCTCGGCGAACAGGACCTCACCGGGCTGCCGCCGCATCGTCGCCCCGTGAACATGATGTTCCAGTCCTACGCGCTCTTCCCGCACATGAGCGTGGCGGCCAATATCGGTTACGGTCTGAAGGGTCTGGGCCGGGACGCAGCCGCGATGCGGGTTGCGGACCTGCTGCGCCTCGTCCGCCTCGACGGCTTCGGCAGCCGCCGTCCTGACACTCTCTCGGGCGGCCAGCGGCAGCGCGTCGCCCTGGCGCGGGCGCTTGCCCGCGAGCCCAAGGTGCTGCTCCTCGACGAGCCCCTCGGCGCCCTGGATCGCGGCCTGCGTGAGGAGACCCAGGGCGAGTTGCGGTCCGTGCAGCGACGCCTGGGCACCGCCTTCGTGGTCGTGACCCATGATCCCGAGGAGGCGATGATGCTGGCCGACCGGATCGGCGTCATGGAGGCGGGCCGGCTCGTCCAGGTCGGGCCGCCCGCGGAACTCTATCGCCGGCCGGCCAGCCGCTTCGTGGCTGGATTGCTCGGCGACGTGAACCTCATCGCCGGCACGCTCGGCCCCGAGGGGCTCGACGGCGTCCGTGCAGTCAAGACGGCCTACGGCACGGTGCATGGGACCGCCGGAGCGTCGATCGCGAACGACGCCGCGGTGGTGGTTGCCGTCCGGCCGGAAGACATCGTTCTCGGCGGCCCGGAGGGGCTGCCGGTCGTTGTCGCGGACGTGACCTTTCTGGGCGACCGTCTGCGCCGGACGCTACGTATGCCCGATGGCACGACCCTTCGGTCCACCGGGCGACCCGCAGATGCCGGAGCCTCGGTCGGTTCGGAGGCGCGCGCCGGATTCGCGGCCGCCGACGCCGTAATCCTGCCCGCATGAGCGCGTCGGTGTTCAGGCTTAAGAGGTCCCGCGCATCCCGGTCGACCGCATCCGGTGCGCAGCCGTCATGAGCGGCAGACCCCGCACCGTATTCGACCGGCTTGTCCGCCTTCCGCCCCTCGTCTGGCTGTCGGCGTTCTTTCTCCTGCCGTTCGCGATCACGCTGAAAATCAGCCTGTCCGAGCCGGCCACCGCGATTCCGCCCTACCTGCCGCTGCTCGACTGGCGGGCCGGCCTCGAAGGCTGGTCGATCTTCCTCGAGGGTCTCAACCTCGACAATTACGCGACGCTTTATCTCGACCCGCTCTACCGCGACGCCGCCATCGGGTCGCTGAGCTACGCGGGTTTCGCCAGCCTGATCCTCGTGGCGCTCGGCACCCCGCTCGCCTACGCCCTCGCGCGGGCACCGTCGCGCTGGCAGCCGCTGCTCGTCGCTCTGGTGGTGGTGCCGTTCTGGACGAGCTTCCTGATCCGCATCTACGCCTGGATCGCGATCCTCAAGCCGGAGGGCCTGCTCAATCTCGTCCTCCTCCGCCTGGGCCTGATCGCCAGGCCGCTGACGATCCTCAACACGGACGCGGCGGTGATCATCGGCCTCGTCTACGCCTACCTGCCGTTCATGGTGCTGCCGCTCTACGCGGTGATGAACCGCCTCGATCACAACCTCCGCGAAGCCGCCGCGGATCTCGGCGCGTCGCCGACGCGGGTGTTCTGGAGCGTGACCCTGCCGCTCAGCCTTCCTGGCATCGCGGCCGGCGCTGGCCTGTGCTTCATCCCGATGGTCGGCGAGTTCGTGATTCCGGACCTGCTCGGCGGGTCCGAGACCCTGATGCTTGGCCGGGTGCTCTGGAGCGAGTTCTTCTCGAACCGCGACTGGCCGCTCGCCTCGGCGGTCGCCGTCCTGATCCTGGCCATCGTCATCGGACCGGTCATCCTGTTCCGCGACAGCCTGCGCGCGGGCGAAGGCGAGGACGCGGGGGCATGACCTGGGTCACGCGCACCGCCCTCCTGGCCGGGCTCTGCTTCCTCTACGCCCCGATCCTGGTGCTGATCGCCTACTCGTTCAATGCGTCGCCCCTCGTGACGGTCTGGGGCGGCTTGTCCGGCCGCTGGTACGGCGCGCTGTTCTCCGACGCGCCGCTGCTTGCCGCGGCCTGGGTCTCGTTGAAGGTCGCGATCCTGTCGAGCCTCGTCGCGACGATCCTCGGCACGCTGGCAGCGCTGGTCCTGGAGCGGCACGGCCGGTTCCGTGGGCGCGCCCTGTTCACGGGCCTCGTCTTCGGGCCGATCGTGATGCCCGAGGTGATGATCGGCCTGTCGCTGCTGCTGATGTTCATCGGCATCGGCCTGGATCGCGGCATCCTGACGATCGTCATCGCGCACGCGACCTTCTGCACCGGCTTCGTGGCCGTGGTTGTCGCGGCGCGGCTGCGCGGCCTCGACCGGTCCCTCGAGGAGGCGGCCGCCGACCTCGGCGCGACGCCGTTCCGTGTGCTGACGACCGTGACCCTGCCGTTGCTGGCACCGGCGGTCGCGGCCGGCGCGCTCCTCGCCTTCACCCTGTCCCTCGACGACCTCGTTATCGCGAGCTTCGTCTCGGGCCCGGGCTCGACGACGCTGCCGATGCGGCTCTACAGCCAGGTCCGCCTCGGCGTGAATCCCGAGATCAACGCCGCCTCGACGCTGCTGGTCGGACTCGTGAGTGCAGCCGTGCTCCTGGCCTCCTGGCTGACGGCCCGACGCGGACAAGCCTGAGATCGCGCAAGTGGGTCGAGGCCCCTTCGAGCGACGAAGGTCCAGAACCGAGGGCTCCCCGCGGGTGCCGTCTTTGCGAGCGGAGCGAAGCAATCCAGGGTCGCACCGCGGTCATTAAGGGATCGCGCTGCCCTGGGTCACGTCGCTGCGCGCGTGATGACGGCGAGGGATGCGTCAGCCCGGAGACGTCTCACTCCGCCGCCCGCGCCCGGGCTGTCGGACTGGCGCGGGTCGCCTGCGCCACCGCTGCGGTCACCAGCAGGTTCACCACCAGCGCCACGATGCCGACATTCACGTCCTGAAGCGGACCCAGGAAGGGCAGACTCGCGAGGCTGAATCCGCTGAGGACGGTGACCGCTACGGTCGCGACGCCGGCGACGATCCCGGCCATGGCCGCGCGCCGATCCAGCGGATTGCGGCGCATCAGGCTCGTGATGAAACAGGGGAACAGCTGGGTCACGAAGTTGTAGCCCATCAGCAGCAGCTGAACGATCGTGTCGCCGCCGCTGAGCGTGAAGCCGACGCAGACCAGCGCCAGTACCGGCACGAGGATTTTGCAGAGCCGCGCCGTCGCGGCGTCGTCCATGGTCGGCCGTAGCGGCCGGACGAGGTTGTTGGCGATCAGCGTCACGCCGGCGATCAGGATCATCGAGCCGGGCACGAGGGCGGTGAGCACGCCGGTGGCGCCGATCACCCCGATGAACCAGGGCGGAAAGCTCTGGAGCGAGAGCTTGAACAGGGACAGGTCGACGTCCGGCCCGGTCAGGCCGGGCACCTGCAGCACGGCGGTGAAGCCGATCATGAACACGAACAGGTTGATCAGTTGATAGATCGGCAGGATCACGGCGTTGCGCCGGAACGCGGCGGGCTCGCGCGCCGTGTAGAGCGACGCGAAGGTGTGCGGCCACATGTAGCCGCCCAGCGCCGTGAGCAGGACCGTGCTCGAGAACCAGGTCGGGCTCTGGCCCTTCGCCGGCAACGCCAGGAAGCCGGGCTTGGCGGATTCAATCGCTCCGAACAGGCCCTCGAAGCCGCCGTAATAATGAATGGGCAGGTAGATCCCGAGGAAGATCACCAGGGCGAGGATGCTGGTGTCCTTGATGACCGCCGTCCAGGCCGAACCGTGGACGCCCGAGACGACCACGTAAGCCGTCAGGGCCGCGGCGCCGATCCAGACCGCGCTCGTCGAGGAGAGCGCCCCGTAGGAGGCGGTCGAGACGATGATGCCCAGGCCCTTGAACTGAAGGACCAGGTAGGGAACGAGGGCGACGATCCCCACCAGCGCCACCAGGATGCCGAGGGCCCGGCTCCCGTATTTGCGCGCGAAGAAATCCGGCTGCGTGTAGAGGCTGTGCTGCTTGGCGTAGCGCCAGACCGGCGGCAGCATCCAGTACGACGTGATGTAGGCGAGCGTCAGGTAGCAGAGAATGTAGTAGGCCGGACCGCCCTTGCCGTAGGCGATGCCGGACCCGCCCAGGAACGTGAAGGTGGTGTAGATCTCGCCCGCCATCAGCAGGAAGACCAGCGCGGTGCCGAAGCCGCGGCCGCCGACCGTCCACTGCTCCAGGCCCATCTCCCGGCCGAGGCGGGCATAGAGCCCGAGGCCGATCGCCAGGACGAAGCCGGCCGCGACGATGATCAGCGCGATGCTCATCGCCGATCCTCTGGGGCGCGGTTCTCCGGGTCGGTAAAATAGATCAGGGCCATGATGGCCGAGGTCCCGAGCACGCAGAACACCAGCCACGCCAGGAGCAGCGGCAGGCCGAGGACGAAGGGCTCGACCCGATTCAGGAAGAAGGGGCCGACCAGCACGCCGATAAAGGGCAGCGCCGCGAGCCACCGCAGATTTCGCATGCGCGATACCGATCAGAGGTGTCCGATACCGCGGGTTGAATCAGTCAGTGCCGGCTGTCAATCGAGCCGGCGCGTCCGGCGGCCACGACCCGCGCCGGCCCGCGCTGTGCGCTGGCGCACGCGGCTCAGCTTGAGGCGAACATAATCTCGAGAGGACGCCGAACCACGCGGCGGCTCCATCAGGGACCCTCGCCATGACACGTACTCTATCCATCCTGGCGGCGGCCGCGCTGCTGGCCCTGCCGGCGGCGCAGGCCGAGGCGCGCTCGACACGGGCGCCGGCCAAGACCCGGCTTGCCAAGATCCAGAGCAATCCCGCGATCAAAGCGCGCCAGAACGCCATGAACGATTTCAGCGCCCGCATGAGCCGCCTGGACGCGCTGATGGGCGTGCCCACGACGACGTCGGTGCGCTCCCGGTCGGCCGAGGCCGGCCGCTAGCGCGACGTCGCGGTTTCGGTTCGCCGCGTCAGCGTCCGAGGCCACCCGCCTCTTCGACGAAGCGCGCCACGTCGTCCGCTCCGGCACCGCCCCGCAGGGACGCGAAGACGCAGGGACGCGTGCCGCGCATCCGTCGCGTATCGGCCTCCATAACCGACAGGTCCGCGCCGACCAGCGGCGCTAGGTCGGTCTTGTTGACGATCAGCAGGTCGGAGCGGGTGATGCCCGGACCGCCCTTGCGCGGGATCTTCTCGCCCCCGGCGACGTCGATCACGTAGAGCGTGATGTCGGCGAGTTCCGGCGAGAAGGTCGCCGCGAGATTGTCGCCGCCGGATTCAATCAGCACCAGATCGAGCTTCGGGAAGCGACGGTTCATCTCGGCGACGGCCGCGAGGTTGATCGAGGCGTCCTCGCGGATCGCGGTGTGGGGACAGCCGCCGGTCTCGACGCCGAGGATGCGCTCCTCCGGCAGGGCGCCCGCCACGGTGAGAATGCGGGCATCCTCCTTGGTGTAGATGTCGTTGGTGATCGCGCAGATCTCATAGCGGTCTCGGAAGCGCTTGCAGAGCTGCTCCATCAAGGCGGTCTTGCCGGACCCGACGGGTCCGCCGATCCCGACGCGAAGAGGGCCGTTCGACGAGGTCATGCTGCGCACTCAGGATCGAAAGATGCGGGAATACTGGGTCTCGTGCCGGAAGGAGCCGAGATCGAGCCGGAAGGTGGCGGCGCCAAGGGCGTCGAGATCCGCGTCCCGGGCCTCATCCGCGAGGGCCACGACACGCGGTGTCAGGGCGGCGATGACCCGAGTCCCGGCCGCCTGACCGACGGGCGCCGCCCGCAGGGCCGCCGACACGAGGTTCTGCACGAAGGCCAGGCCGTAGGCGGCAAGCACCGGCGGGAGTGCCATGCCATGAGTGCCGGCCGCTGCCCCGACGGCAACCGCATAGGCGACCGGTCCCGGCAGATGCTCCGCCAGGGCCGCCAAGTTCGGATCGGGCCATGCGCCGAGCGTCGCGTCGAGGAAGCTCCGCCCCTGCTGACTGGTCTCGAGATGCAACTCGCGAGACGGGGCGAGGGCGAGGGCGAGGTCGTTGAGGTCGACCACCGCCTGCGCCACGCCACGATGCGCGGCCCGGTGGGTCTGAGCCGCGAGGATCAGGTCATTGCGCAGGGCACCGCGCTCGCACACGTCGCCGAGCCACGCCAGCAGACTCGCCTCGTCTCGGACGTCCCCCGCCTCGACGGCCCATTCCAGGCCGTGCGAGTACGCGTAGGCACCGACCGGATAGCCCGGCGACAGCCACGCCATCAGGCGGAGCGCGTCGAGGGTCTCAGTCGCCGGCATGGTGGTGGTGATGGCCGCCATGCGGGTGGTCGTGGCCGTGTGCGTGGCCATGTCCGCCAGAATAGGCGCCGCCTTCCGGCCGGAACGGGCGCTCCACCGCCTCGGCGCTGCCGCCGAGGCCCTGGACCATCTCGGCGAGGACGTGGTCGTACGCGATCCAGACGGCATCCGCGCCGATCTCGGCCGGGATGTGCCGGTTGCCGATGTGCCAGATGAGGCGCTTGAGCGCGTGGTCGCTCGGCGCCCGGATCTCGAGTAGGCGCTCGGGTGCCGCCTCGATCCAGACCAGCCGGCCATCCTCGAGGATGAGGGCGTCGCCATCGTCCAGGACCGTCGATTCCGGAAGATCGAGGAGGAAGCCGAGGCCGCCGAGGCCCCGCATGGCCACGCGGCGCCGGTGCCGGTCGCCGTGATCGAGAACGACGCGGTCGACGATCTCACCGCCGGTTAGGGTGTTCCGGCGAAGGATGCGGGTGGCGCGGATCATCGGATGCGCGTCCTCAGAACAGGAAGTAGCGCTGCGCCATCGGCAGCACCTCGGCCGGCTCGCAGACCAAGAGCTCGCCGTCGGCGCGGACATCGTAGGTCTCGGGATCGACCTCGATGACCGGGGTCGCATCGTTCAGCACCATGCTCTTCTTCGAGATGCCGCCGCGGACGTTCTCGACCGCGACGAGCTCCTTCTGCACGCCGAGCCGCTCGCGCAGGCCATCCTCGACGGCGGCTTTCGACACGAAGGTGAGGGCCGTGGCGAACGGCACGCGGCCGTAGGCGCCGAACATCGGCCGGTAATGCACCGGCTGCGGCGTCGGGATCGAGGCGTTCGGGTCACCGATCGGCGCGGCCGCGATGCTGCCGCCCTTGAGCACCAGGTCCGGCTTCACGCCGAAGAAGGCTGGCGTCCACAGCACGAGATCGGCGAGCTTGCCGGGCTCCACCGAGCCGATATGCCGGGAAATGCCGTGCGCGATCGCCGGATTGATCGTGTACTTGGCGACGTAGCGGCGGGCCCGCAGGTTGTCGGTGCCGGAGGTGTCGCCAGGCAGCGCGCCGCGCTGGCGCTTCATCTTGTCGGCGGTCTGCCAGGTGCGGATCACGACCTCGCCGACCCGGCCCATGGCCTGGCTGTCGGACGACATCATCGAGAGCGCGCCGATATCGTGGAGGATGTCCTCGGCGGCGATCGTCTCGCGCCGGATTCGGCTCTCCGCGAAGGCGAGGTCTTCCGGGATCGACGGGTCGAGGTGATGGCAGACCATGAGCATGTCGAGATGCTCGTCGATCGTGTTGCGCGTGTAGGGCCGCGTCGGATTCGTGGAGGACGGCAGCACGTTCGGCAGCCCGGCCACCTTGATGATGTCGGGCGCGTGGCCGCCGCCGGCGCCCTCGGTGTGGAAGGCGTGAATGGTCCGGCCCTTGAAGGCCGCGATCGTGTCCTCGACGAAACCCGACTCGTTGAGCGTGTCGGTGTGGATCATGACCTGGATGTCGTGGGCATCGGCCACTGACAGGCAGGTGTCGATCGCGGCCGGCGTCGTACCCCAATCCTCGTGCAGCTTCAGCGCGCAGGCGCCGGCCCGGACCATCTCGACGAGGCTCTCCGGTCGGGACGCGTTGCCCTTCCCCGCGAAGGCCAGGTTCATCGGGAAGGAATCCGCCGCCTCGATCATCCGGGCGATGTGCCAGGGGCCGGGTGTGCAGGTGGTGGCGAAGGTGCCGTGCGCGGGCCCGGTGCCGCCGCCGAGCATCGTGGTCACGCCCGAGCACAGCGCCTCCTCGATCTGCTGCGGGCAGATGAAGTGGATGTGGCTGTCGAAGCCACCGGCGGTCAGGATCTTGCCCTCGCCGGCGATGACTTCGGTACCCGGCCCGACCACGATATCGACACCGGGCTGCACGTCCGGGTTGCCAGCCTTCCCGAGCCTGAAGATCCGTCCGCGGACGATACCGACATCGCATTTCACGATGCCCCAATGGTCGAGGACCACGGCGTTGGTGATCACCGTGTCGACCGCGCCGCCGGCATTCGTCGCCTGGCTCTGGCCCATGCCGTCGCGGATGACCTTGCCACCGCCGAACTTCACCTCCTCGCCGTAAGTGGTGAAGTCACGCTCGATCGTAATCTCCAGGCTGGTATCGGCGAGGCGGACGCGGTCGCCGACCGTGGGACCGAACATGTCGGCGTAGGCGGCGCGCGGCAGGCTCGCGGGCTTCGGCGTGTTGGCCATGATCAGAGCTTGCCCATCACGTCGCCGCGGAACCCGTAGACGGTGCGTCCGCCGGACAGCGGCACCAGCGCGACTTCCCGGGTGGACCCCGGCTCGAAGCGCACGGCGGTGCCCGGCGCGATGTCGAGGCGCTTGCCGCGGGCCTGCTCGCGCGGGAACACGAGGCCCGGATTGACCTCGAAGAAATGGTAGTGCGAGCCGACCTGAATCGGCCGGTCCCCGACATTAGCGACTTCGACCACGGTGCGCTCGGCACCGACGTTGAACTCGATCTCGCCGGGCTGGGTCGTCACCGCACCGGGCACGTCGACCGACGGCGCCCCGCGGATCGGATGATGGACGGTGACGAGCTTCGTGCCGTCCGGGAAAGTGGCCTCCACCTGGATGTCGTGGATCATCTCGGGAACGCCCGCCATGACTTGGTCGGCGGTGAGCACGCTGGCACCCGCCTGCATCAACTCCGCTACGGTCCGACCGTCCCGCGCGCCCTCGACCACATAGTCGGTGATCAGCGCCACGGCCTCCGGGTGGTTGAGCTTGACGCCGCGCGCCAAGCGATTCCGTGCCACCTGTGCCGCCATGGCGATCAGCAGCTTGTCCTTTTCGCGGGGCGTCAGCAGCACGGCAAACCTCGTCGTTGCGGCCGCGGGAGCAAGGATCATGCGCGCCGCGCGGTCAAGGTTGCCGAAACCGCGCGTTACCGTTCCATCCCGGCAAAGCCGCCGAACAGCTCGGCGGCAGCGCCACCCTTGATCGCCGCCGGGAGATCCCGCGGGTGGATGAAGGAATCGCGAAACCAGGGATAACGGACCGGATCGAAGCTGCCGCGGATCCAATCGATCGCCCGACGCACCCGATCGATCCGCTCGGCATCCGGGTGATAGGTCAGCCAGATATCGAAGCCCAGCTGCACGAGACCATCGATCGGGACCAACCGGGCGCCGATCGCCGATGCATAGGTCGGCAGCCAGCCGATCCCGGCGCCGTTGGCCACCGACCAGTAATGGGCGCTGCTGACGTTCGTCTTGAGCGTCACGTAGCCCGATTGCGGCATGCCGGGCGTGTGCCGGTCATATTCGGCCATGCTCACCGTCTGCCCCGACACCTGAAGCACGATCCGGTGTCGCGCCGCGTCCTCGATGCTGGTCGGAACACCGTAGATGTCGAGATAGCTGCGGGCGGCGAAGGCCATGACGTGAAGCCGCCCGAGCTTGACGACCTTCAGGTCCGGATTGACCGGCCGGACCAGCTGAACCGCGATCTCGGCTTCGAGCCGCGCGACGTCCGCAGGATCCATCGTGCAGCGCAGGTCCACAACGAGCCGCGGATTCGCCCGCTGGAACTCAACGAGCCGCGGTGCGAGCCAGAATGTTCCGAGACCTTCGGTGACCGCGATGCGCACTTCGCCGGCCGGCGTGGCCGAAACCGCATCCCGGGCTCTGAGAACCGAGTAAGCCGCGGCCTCCATCGATTGCGTCGCCGCGAGGATGGATTCGCCCTCCGCGGTCAGCCGGATCCCGTCGGCGTGCCGGGTCAGCAGCGTCATGCCGAGCCGGGCCTCCAGATCCTCGATCCTCCGGCGGAGGGTGTTGATGGAGAGGCCCACGACGTTGGCCGCAGCGCGGAAGCTGCCCCGCCGGTCAAGCTCCAGAAAGAGCCGTAGGTCCTGCCAGTCCGGCATACCGGTATCGAGCACAGGGACGTGTTCCATCTGCGAGACCCCCATACTTCATTTTTTGCACAGACGCAGGTCTTCGGCCATGCGAAGCCGGTCGTCGCTCGCAATCATCTGCGGAAACCGACGCGATGACCGTCCATGTGACCCCGCCCGATACCGCACCGCATTTCGATGATGGGCGCGCCACGCGGCACGACATCATCGATTTGAGATCGGCACGACTCGCGCGCCATCTCGTGCTGTTCACCCCGATGCCGACGGATCTCGAACGCCTCCTGGACGAGACACGGGTCGCGCTTCCCGGCGTCGCGGACGTCTCGGTGGTCCGTCGCGTGATGACCGCCAACCCCGATACCGTCTTCGCGATCGCCCGGCGCGAGCGCTACGACGCGCTGTCGCCGCGGGGGGAGGGCCTCACGGCAATCCTTCCCCTGAACGAAGCCGGCATGGCCGCGCTCCTCTCAGGCACGTTCGACGCGAGCGATCCGGATATCCGGTTCATCGCCCGGCAGCACGAGCGGCCGGCCGGCATCTATCTCTGGGTGATCCATGCCCGCGGGCGGCTTGCCGCGGCGGTTGCCCTGATGCTCCAGCGAATC
Organism: Methylobacterium sp. OAE515; assembly: GCF_041806315.1. Lineage (NCBI taxonomy): Bacteria > Pseudomonadati > Pseudomonadota > Alphaproteobacteria > Hyphomicrobiales > Methylobacteriaceae > Methylobacterium > Methylobacterium sp. OAE515. Next base: position 5,481,744 of record NZ_JBGMUV010000001.1, on the reverse strand, counting down.
TCCACGCCCCTGTGCGGCGAGGTCGACCTCTACGCGCGCGCCGCGACGGCCGAGGGTGCCGATTATCTCTCCGGGATGGGTTTCACCAAGGGCGCTGCCTGGAACGGCCAGCGCGCACCCGGGCTCTACATGTTCCGCCGGTCGAAACCCGCCGAGCGGCTGCCGCCCTACGACAGTCACCGCCCCGGTGGGACGGGCCCGAGCGTCGCGGTCGCGCGCAGCATGGAGGATCTCTCTCGCGTCATCGCGCTGCGCGCCGCGGTGTACATGGCGGAACAGGCCTGCCCGTACGAGGAGGAGTTCGACGGCAACGACCTCTCCGCCACGCACCTGATCGGCTACATCGGTGACGAGCCCGCGGGCTGTCTGCGAATCCGCTTCTTCGCCGATTTCGCCAAGATTGAGCGTCTCGCCGTCCGCGCGGAGCACCGCAACACGCGCATGGCCTTCGCGCTCGTCCGGGCCGGCATCGAACTCGCGCGGGTCAAGGGCTATCGGCGCCTCTACGGACATGCGCAGAAGCGCCTCGTCGGCTTCTGGAGCCGCTTCGGCTTCCGGGTGTTCGAGGGCGCTCAGGAACTGGTCTTCTCCGATTTCGACTACGTCGAGATGCTGATGGAGGCCGAGCCGCATCCGCAGGCGATCGGGATCGGCGTCGATCCCTACGTGATCATCCGCCCCGAGGGCCGCTGGCATCGGGCCGGTGCGCTCGATCGCTCCCGGACCAGGGCGGTCACCCGGCCCTCAATCGATCAGAAGGCGGCGGCGCGATGATCCGTCCGATGAACCCGGCGCTCTATCGCCGTCCGCGCAGCGTGCCCGTGCTGGTGCTGGTCGACATGCAGCAGGAGTATGAGGTCGCGGGGCGACCGCTCGCCTTGCCGGAGATCGGTCCAGCCCTGGAGAATTGCCGCCTCGCCCTCAACCACGCGCGCGAGAGCGGGATCCAGGTCGCCTATGTGCGCTGGATCGGCGCCCCGCTGTTTCAGGCTGGTACGCGCTTCGCCCGATGGATTGAGGGGTTCGAGCCGCACGGCTGCGACATGATCTTCGACCGGGACCGGCCCTCCTGCTTTGCCAGCCCGGCCTTCGCCGACGTGATGGAGCGCGGCTGCCCGCCGCTCGTCGTCGCGGGCTTTGCCGGCGAGACAGCCTGCCTCGCCACCGCCATCGACGGCTACCATCGGGGGCAGGAGGTCACTTTCCTCGCCGATGCATCCGCGAGCCATGACATGGACGGCATCGCGGCGGCCGACATCCATCGGTCGATCAGCGCAGTGATGCGCTCGTTCGCGGACGTGACCGACACGCATTCCTGGATCGCCGCGTCCTCACCCTTCAGGCCAATCGCGGCCCTCTCGATGCCGAACGCACGCCAATGACTGACCGACGTCCACGCGACCGGGGCACAGGCTATCGCTGGCCCGAGACGGATGAGGTGGAGCAGCGGCTCGGACGGCACGCGATCGCGCTGCTCCAGGCGGCGCGCGACGCAGGCGATCCGATGCTGATCGCGCAGGCGGAAGCGATGGCGATGGCGGTGGGCTTTGCTCTGGCCGCGCGCTCACCCGACCTCGGCGCGCGCGAAGACTGATCACGCCGCGTCGTCTTCGCCGCCGATCAGCCGCATGGCCCGAAGGCGCGCCAAGCGCTCGTCCTGCGCACGCCGGTCCGCGTCCAGGGCGAGCCACAGGGCCTCGACGTCGGCTCGGTGCTGCGGATCGGCGCTATGCTCCCCGTCGCCGTTCGAGACGGTGTGATCAAAGGCGTCCATCTTGAAAGTCCCGCGCCTTGAGTTGCGGCGGCCCGGTAACAGAGCCTCGATCACGTGGTCCAGGCGACGATCAGTTTATCCTGAACAACCGGCTCTGATCGTCACCCGTGACAGCAATGCTTGCTCAGGGGCAAGCTGGGCAGTCACCGCCACATCGCGAGCGCCAGCCAGCTGCAGCGGAACAGCCAAAGCGGCACATCGAACAAGTAAATCTGTTCTGATGCAGTGAATTCGCCAGAACTGATTGGCGTTTTCGGTCGATCAAGACGCCAATCATCTCACAAGACGGCGCGATCTCAATCAACGATCACGTCGATCTGCCGGCGCCGTTTGCACGTCCCTCCTGCAGAAACATCTCGGACACTGAACTGTGCCACACCGCGTCTGCACGACACCGGGCACGATGCGCCGCCTGAGCTGAGCATGGTGCCCGGTTCGAGCAGGTCAGGACTGGGCGTTCGTCAGTGTGGCGATAATGGCATCCACCACATCAATCTGTCCTTGCACGGCGACGAGGCGTGCGCCCGCCTCTGCGCCATCGCCCAAGACGAAGGTGCCTTTCTGCCTGCGCGTCTCGCGCAATCGGCGCACCGAGGCCACGATGATCTGCCGCTCTTCGATCAGGGCCGAACGCAACTCGTCCAGGCCTTCCAGTTCCAGTGTCGAGGCCATCCGAAATCCTGGTCTCTCCAGCGCGTCGCTCAAACAGCAGCCGCTCGGCGCCGCATCGGCGATAATCGCCGCAGATCGGCGGCTGCCTCCCTCTGTGGCGACACGCGCGCGCGCCGGCAAGCGGACCAGTCACGGCACGCCGCAGCGACCGTCGGACTTCGGCGGTTGGACACCCGCCATTGACCATTTGTCACCCGGATCGGTGGATCGCATCGGTGTCGGCGCCCTGCATTGTATGCTAACGAATGCAAAATTATTCCGACCCATCGATCGGTCGGACCTCGGGGCGGAACTGCACGCATGCTGAGCGGGGACGAGCACGATCGCGCTGCATCTCGGCCGGAGACGAATTCGGCAAACCACGGCCGGGATGGTCTGACGCAAGCTGCGCGCGCGCCGCGGCGGGGGCGCGGGCTGGTGCTGGTTCTTCTGCTGCTGGCCGCTGCGGGCGGGGGTGCCTACGGTTACACGCGGCTGAACGAGCCGGTGGCGAAGTCGAAGGCCGCCGCGCCGCTGCCCGTTCCCGTGACCCTCGGCACGGTCGAGCAAGGCCCGTTCGCCCTGGTCTCGAACAGCCTCGGCACGGTCCAGGCCTACAACACAGTCCAGGTGCGCACGCGGGTCGACGGCGAGATCCAGCAGGTCGCCTTCCGGGAGGGCCAGGCCGTCCGCAAGGGCGATGTCCTCGTGCAGGTCGATCCGCGCCCCTATCAGGCCAGCTACGATCAGGCGAAGGCGAAGAAGGAGCAGGACACCGCGAACCTCAACAACGCCAAGGCCGATCTCGTCCGGTACACGGGCCTGGGAGCCTACGCGTCGCGCCAGCAGACCGAGACGCAGACCGCTCTGGTCGCCCAGCTCACCGCGCAGGTCGCCTCCGATCAGGCCGCGATCGACAACGCCGCGACGCAGGTCGGCTACGCCACGATCCGGGCGCCGATCGACGGCGTCATGGGTTTCCGTCAGGTCGATATCGGCAACATCGTCAACGCGTCGGGCCAGACGCCGATCGTGACGATCACCCAGGTCGAGCCGATCTTCGTGGTGTTCACCGCACCGGAGGATCAGCTTCCTGCGATCACCGTGGCCTTGCGGAAGGGCGACGTGCCGGTCGAGGCCTGGAGTTCGGACGGGCTCACGAAGCTCGCGGACGGCAAGCTTGCCCTGTTCAACAACCAAGTGGACACGGCGACCGGGACGATCCGCCTGAAGGCCGTCTACGAGAACAAGAACCACGCGCTGTGGCCGGGCCTGTCGGTCTCGACCAAGATGCGGGTCGGCACCGTGGCGCTCGCTACCACAGTGCCGGACAACGCGATCCAGCACGGCCCGGACGGCCTGTTCGCCTTCGCGGTGGACGACTCAGACCGCGCGCATCAGCGCGCGCTCAAGGCCGGCCGGTCGGATTCGGGGCGCACGCAGGTGCTGAGCGGAGATCTTAAACCTGGGGACCTCGTGATCGTCACCGGGCAGTACAAGGTCCAGGACGGCAGCCTCGTCGCCGAGCCGCACACCGCGCAGGCGGAGCGACCCGAGGCGAGCGGCCGCCAGATCGAGGCCCAGCGCTGATGGGACGCCCTTCCGACACGGCGATGGCAGGACAGCGCGAGGGCCGGCGATGAAAGGCGGCATCTCCGCACCGTTCATCCGGTTCCCGGTGGCGACCACGCTCATCATGGTCGGCATCCTGTTCCTCGGGATCGTCGCCTATCCGCTGCTGGGCGTCGCGCCCCTGCCGCAGGTCGATTTCCCGACGATCCAGGTCACGGCGCAGCTGCCCGGAGGCAGCCCGGAGACCATGGCGTCCTCGGTGGCGCAGCCGCTGGAACGGCAATTCTCGCAGATTCCCGGCGTGTCGCAGATGACCTCGACCAGTTCGCTGGGCATCTCCACCGTCACGGTCCAGTTCGATCTCAACCGCAACATCGACGGGGCGGCCAGCGACATCCAGGCGGCGATCAACGCCGCAAGCGGCCAGTTGCCGAAGAACCTGCCGACCCCGCCGACATACCGGAAGGTGAACCCGGCGGACTCGCCGATCCTCCTGCTCTCGGCCACGTCGGACAGCATGCCGCTGATCGAGGTGGATGACGCGGTCGACGTGCAGCTCGCCCAGCGGATCAGCCAGATCTCGGGCGTCGCGCAGGTGTTCATCGGCGGCCAGCAGAAGCCCGCGATCCGGATCCAGCTCGATCCGGCCAAGCTCGTCGCCAAGAACCTGTCGATGGAGGACGTGCGCACGCAGTTGACCCTGACGACGGTCAACAACCCGAAGGGCAGCATCGACGGCGGCAGCCACAGCTACACGATCTACGCCAACGACCAGCTCACGGTCGCGAAGAACTGGAACGACGTGATCGTCGCCTACCAGAACGGCGCGCCCCTGCGGGTGCGCGACATCGGTCAGGCGGTTGCCGGCCCGGAAGACACCAAGCAGGCGGGCTGGACCAACGGCAAGCGGGGCGTGTTCCTCGTGGTCTTCAAGCAGCCCGGCGCCAACGTGATCGACACGGTGGACAGCATCAAGGCGCAGCTGCCGCGCCTGACCGCCACGCTCCCGGCCGCCATCAAGATCGGGATCCTGAGCGACCGCACCCAGACGATCCGCGCCTCGGTGGAGGATGTTCAATTCACCCTGATACTCACCATCGTGCTGGTGGTCGGGGTGATCTTCGTCTTCCTGCGCAGCTTCTGGGCGACCGTCATTCCCAGCGTGACGGTGCCGCTCGCGCTGCTCGGCGCCTGCGCGCTGATGTGGATGGCGGGCTACACCCTCGACAACCTCTCGCTGATGGCCCTGACCATCTCGGTGGGGTTCGTGGTCGACGACGCCATCGTCGTGCTGGAAAACATCAGCCGCTACGTCGAGGAGGGGATGCGGCCCATGGAGGCCGCGTTCAAGGGTGCGGGCGAGATCGGCTTCACCATCGTGTCGATCTCGGTGTCGCTGATCGCCGTGCTGATCCCGCTCCTGCTGATGGGCGGCATCATAGGCCGGCTGTTCCGCGAATTCGCCGTCGTATTATCGATGACCATCGCGGTCTCGGCCTTTGTGTCCCTGACGCTGACCCCCATGATGGCCTCGCGCCTGCTCAAGCCGCACGATGCCGAGCGCCACGGCCGCCTCTACCGGATGAGCGAGGCCGGGTTCGACTGGCTGCTGGCGGTCTACGAGAGCGCCCTCGACGTCGCCTTGCGCTTCCGCCGCGTGACGCTGCTGGTGTTCTTCGCCACGCTGGCGCTGACCGGCTACCTGTTCGTCGCGATCCCGAAGGGCTTCTTCCCGCAGCAGGACACCGGCTTCATGATCGGCGTCACCGAGGCGGGCCAGGACATCTCCTTCTCGGCGATGAAGGCCCTGCAGGAGAAGGTCGGCGCGATCGTGCAGGCCGATCCGGCGGTCGCCACGGTCGGCATGTCGCTCGGCGGCAACGGCCAGGCGTTAAATTCCGGGCGCATGTACATCACGCTTAAGCCCCGCGACGAGCGCGACGTCAACGCCTTCCAGGTGATCGGCCGGCTGCGCCCGAAGCTCGAGCGCGTGGAGGGCGTCCGGACCTTCATCCAGGCGACCCAGGACGTGCGCACCGGCGGCCGCACCTCGCGGACGCAGTTCGAGTACACCCTGCAGGATCCGGATCTTGCCGAGCTGAACGCCTGGGCGCCGCGCATCCTCGACAAGATGAAGACCCTGCCGGAATTGCGGGACGTCGCCACCGACCAGCAGACCCGGGGCACGACCCTGACGCTGTCGATCGACCGTGACGCGGCCTCGCGGTACGGCATCACGCCCCAGCTCATCGACGACACGCTCTACGACGCGTTCGGCCAACGTCAGATCGCGCAGTACTTCACGCAGCTGAACAGCTACCACGTCGTGCTGGAGGTGCTTCCGGCGCTGCAGGGCAGCGTCGAGAGCCTCGACAAGATCTACATCAAGGCGCCGAACGGCGGCGGACAGGTGCCGCTCGCGGCATTCGCCCGCTGGACGACCGATCCGGTGGCGCCGCTGGCCGTCAACCATCAGGGCCAGTTCCCCGCGGTGACGATCAGCTTCAACCTCGCCCCCGATGTGGCTCTCGGACAGGCGACGGAGGCGATTGGGCGGGCGATGCGGGACTTGCAGGTGCCGCCGACGGTCGTCAGCGGCTTCCAGGGCACCGCGCAGGCCTTCCAGCAATCGCTGTCGACCGTGCCGCTCCTGATCCTGGCCGCCCTGTTCGTGGTCTACCTGATCCTCGGCATCCTCTACGAGAGCTTCATCCACCCGATCACGATCCTGTCGACCCTGCCGTCGGCGGGCGTCGGGGCGCTGGCGGTGCTGATGTGGGCGGGGTTCGATTTCAGCCTGATCGCGCTGATCGGCATCATCCTGCTGATCGGCATTGTGAAGAAGAATGGCATCATGCTGGTCGACTTCGCCATCGCGGCCGAGCGCGACGAGGGACTCAGCCCCGAGGTCGCGATCCGGCAGGCCGCCCTCCTGCGGTTCCGCCCGATCCTGATGACCACGATGGCGGCCCTGCTCGGCGGCATTCCGCTGATGTTCGCGCACGGGACCGGATCCGAGATCCGGCAGCCCCTGGGCTACGCCATGGTCGGCGGCCTCGCGGTGAGCCAGGTGCTCACGCTCTTCACCACGCCGGTCATCTACCTCTACCTCGATCGGCTGGCGCACCGGCTGTCGTTCCGGGACAAGCCGGAGGCGGTGGACACCGCCCTCGATGATCCGGAGACGGTGGAGGAGGTTCGCGGCCCGCCGGCGCTGCGGGCAGCGGAGTAATCGCGACCGCCGTCTTTGCGAGCGGAGCGAAGCTACCCAGGGCCGCGGGACGTCGGCGAGCGTGGTGCATGTGGATTGCTTCGTTTCGCTCGAAAGAACGCTGAGCCCCGCGGGACAGCCGCTCCGAAGCCGACGGCCGGGCGGTCCTGTCACCCTGGCCTGCTTGGCGGGGCCGTTCGCCGTTCCAGTTCATCCGGCGTCGGTCCTGCGAGGCCGCACAACGTCGAAGGATCCGGATGCGCCAGAACCTGCCGCTGCGAGGGCTGACCGTGCTCGCACTGGAGCAGGCGGTCGCCGCCCCTTACTGCACCTCGCGGCTGGCCGATGCCGGCGCGCGCGTTATCAAAATCGAGCGCCCCGAAGGTGATTTCGCCCGCGGCTACGACGCGTCGGTCAACGGGCTGGCGAGCTACTTCGTCTGGCTCAATCGCGGCAAGGAGAGCCTCGTCGCCGACATCAAGAATCCCGCGGACGCCCGCCTCCTGCACGCGATCCTCGCGCAAACCGACGTGTTCGTGCAGAACCTCGCGCCGGGAGCGGCTGCCCGCGCGGGCTTCGGCGCCGCGGAGCTGCGCGCGCGCCACCCGCGGCTGATCACCGTCGACATTTCCGGCTACGGCGCCGACAACGCCTACAGCGACATGAAGGCCTACGACCTGCTGGTCCAGGCCGAGAGCGGGCTCGCCGGGATCACTGGCCATCCGGCAGGACCCGGACGCGTCGGCGTCTCCGTCTGCGACGTGGCCTGCGGGATGGATGCCCATGCCGCAATCCTGGAGGCGCTGATCGCCCGTGGGATCTCCGGGCAGGGCTGCACCCTGGAGGTCAGCCTGTTCAGTGCCGCCGCCGACTGGATGAACGTGCCACTGCTCTACTTCGAGGGCACCGAAGAAGCGCCCAAGCGGGTCGGCCTCGCCCACCCGTCGATCTGCCCCTACGGCGCCTTTCCGACCGCGGATGGCAGCCTGGTGCTGATCTCGATCCAGAACGAGCGCGAATGGGCGAGCTTCTGCGCGGGCGTGCTCGCCGAGCCGGATCTCGCCCGGGCGGAGGGGTTCGCGTCCAACAACGCCCGCGTGGCCAACCGCGCCGCCGTCGATCTGCGGATCGGCGCCGCCCTGGTGCGGCTGAGCCGCGACGCCGCTGCGGCCCGGCTGAAAGCGGCCGGCACTGCTTACGGCTTCGTCAACGCCCTGTCGGATCTCGCCAGCCATCCGGCCCTGATCCGCGCCGAGGTCGAGACCCCGGCCGGTCCGGCCCGCATCGTCGCGCCGCCTGTGCTGATCGACGGCCGGGTCCGCGCCCTCGGTCCGGTGCCGGCGATCGGCGAACACAGTGCGCGGATCCGGGCGGAGTTCGCCGGCTTGGATTGAGGGCCGCCCCACGACGGTGGGTCGCACCTTTAGGAGGAGACCATGAGGCTCGACGGCAAGATCGCGCTCGTGACAGGCGCCGGAAGCGGCTTCGGGGCGGGCATCGCCCAGCGTTTCGCCGCCGAGGGCGCCAGGGTGGCGTGCGTGGACATCGACGGCGCTGCGGCCGAGCGGGTCGCCGCGGAGATCGGCGACAGGGCCCTGGCGATCGCCGCCGATGTCGGCGTGGCGGCCGACGTTGCGGCCAGCGTCGCCGAGACCCGGCGGCGCTTCGGGGTGCCGCACGTCCTCGTCAACAACGCCGGGACGACGCATCGCAACAAGCCGCTGATGGAGGTGACCGAGGAGGATTTCGACCGGGTCTTCCGAGTCAACGTGAAGTCGATCTTCCACTACGTCCGGGAAGTCGCCCCGCTGATGCGCGACGCGGGCGGCGGCGCAATCCTCAACGTCAGCTCGACGGCGGCGCTGCGGCCGCGACCGGGGCTCACGTGGTACAACGCCTCCAAGGGTGCGGCGAGCCTCGCCTCGAAGTCGCTGGCCCTGGAGCTGGCGCCCTGGAAGATCCGGGTGAACGCCCTTTGCCCGGTCATGGGCGCCACCGGCCTGCTGGAGCATTTCATGGGCGTCCTCGACACGCCCGAGAATCGCGACCGCTTCATCGCCACGATCCCGCTCGGCCGCCTGTCGCAGGCGAGCGACATCGCCGCCGCGGCTTTGTTCCTCGCCTCCGACGAGGCGGCGTTCATCACCGGCGTTGATCTGCCCGTCGACGGCGGCCGCACGGCCTGAGGAGCTCCCGATGGAAGCCTACACCGAGATCCGCGAGGCGGTCGCCAAGCTCTGCGCCGGGTTCCCGGGGCCGTACTGGCGGGAGCTCGACCGGGAGATGGCCTATCCGACCGCGTTCGTGAACGCGCTGACCGAGAGCGGCTACCTCTCGGTGCTGATCCCCGAGGAATTTGGCGGCTCCGGCCTGCCGCTCTCCGCGGCCGCCGCGATCCTCGAAGAGGTGCAGCGCGCGGGCTGCAACGGCGGCGCCTGTCACGCGCAGATGTACACGATGGGCACGCTGCTGCGGCACGGCTCGGAGGCGCAGAAGGCCGCGTACCTGCCGGCCATTGCCGAGGGTCGATTACGGCTCCAGGCCTTCGGCGTGACCGAACCGACATCCGGCACCGATACCGGCAGCCTGAAGACGACGGCGCGCCTGGAGGGCGACCACTACGTCGTCAACGGCCAGAAGATCTGGACCAGCCGCGCCGAGCACTCGGACCTGATGCTGCTGCTCGCCCGCACGACGCCGCGGACGGAGGGCATGAAGCGCACGGACGGTTTGTCGGTGCTCCTGGTGGACATGCGCGAGGCCAAGGGCAACGGCCTCACCATCCGGCCGATCCGGACGATGATGAACCATGCCACCACGGAGGTGTTCTTCGACAATCTCCGCGTGCCGGCGCAGAACCTCATCGGCGAGGAGGGCAGGGGCTTCCGCTACATCCTGTCCGGCATGAACGCCGAGCGCATCCTGATCGCCGCCGAGTGCGTCGGCGACGCCAAGTGGTTCATCGACAAGGCGAGGGCCTATGCCGGGGAACGCGCGGTGTTCGGCCGGCCGATCGGCGCCAACCAGGGCGTGCAGTTCCCGATCGCCAGGGCGTACGCGAACATGCGCGCGGCCGAGTTGATGGTCCGCGAGGCGCTGACCCTCTACGAGGGCGGCGCCAATCCCGGGGCCGAGGCCAACATGGCCAAGATGCTCGCCGCCGACGCCTCCTTCGAGGCGGCCAATGCCTGCATCCAGACTCATGGCGGCTTCGGCTTCGCCGAGGAGTACGACATCGAGCGCAAGTTCCGCGAGACGCGCCTCTACCAAGTCGCGCCGATCTCCACGAACCTGATCCTCGCCTACCTGTCCGAGCACGTGCTCGGCCTGCCGCGATCCTACTGACATGACCGATTTCGCCGCATGGATCGGGCGGACCCGCGAGGCGTCCGACCTTGTCACCCCGCGCCTAGTGGCCGAGTTCGACGCAACCTTCGCGCCGCATCTCGCCCCGGTCGCGGCCGGGATCGCGCCGCCGGCCCTGCACTGGTGCCTCGCCCCGGAGACCCCACCCGCCGATTCCCTCGGACCGGACGGCCACGCGGCCAAGGGCGGGTTCCTGCCGCCCGTTCCGCTGCCGCGGCGGATGTGGGCGGGCGGGCAGATCGAGACGCTGGCCGATCTCCGCGTGGGCGATCGCGTCACGCGCACCGAGACCGTGCGGGACGTGGCGTTCAAGGCGGGGCGCAGCGGTAGACTCGCCTTCGTCACCGTGGACCACGCGGTCGCGACGGAACGCGGCGTCGCGATCCGCGAGCGGCAGGACATCGTCTATCGCGAGGCGGCCAACGCGCAGACCGGCACGGCCGCCGCGCCCGAGCGCGACGATCCCGACGCCTATGAGGCGGTCTGGGACGTGCCGGCGTCGCCGACCCTGCTGTTCCGCTACTCGGCGATGACCTTCAACGGCCACCGCTTCCACTACGATCGGCCCTACGCGACGCAGGTCGAAGGTTACGCCGATTTGGTCGTCCACGGACCGATGCAGGCGAGCCTGCTCCTGAACCTCGCCGCGACCCTGCTGGGCTCCGTGCCGCCGACGTTCAGCTATCGCGGCGTGTCACCAATGACGGCGAACCAGATTTTTCGCGTGTGCGGCCGGCTGACAGAGGCAGGTTTCGAGGGCGTGACGCTCGATGCGGCCGACCGCGTCTGCATGCGGGCGCGAACGACGATCGGGTAGCCTGGTAATCTGCCGTCATTCCGGGGCGCCGCAGGCGAGCCCGGAAACCAGACGCGCTGTCGGTGCAGGCCGTCCCGCGTCGGCGGGTCTGGATCCCGGGCTCCGCTCCGCGGCCCCGAGATGACGGAGCGATCGTGCGAGACTGCTCGGGATCCTTGCGACCCGCTTCTTGGATCCGGGCTTCGGATCAGGCAACCCGGTGACACATCCTCATTCCGGGGCGCCCAAAGGCGAGCCCGGAATCCAGAGCCTCCGTCGGTGCTGACCTGCGCGCCTCGGCGTGTCTGAATCCCGGGCCGCTCGGTGCCGCCGCGGGATGACGAAGCGATCAGGCGAGCTTCAGCCCGACGTTGACGTTGCCGCGCGTGGCGTTCGAGTACGGGCACACCTGATGCGCGGCATCGACGAGCTTCTGCGCCTCGGCGCGGTCGAGGCCCGGCAGGCTGATCGTCAGGTCGGCGGTGATGCCGAAGCCGCCCTCGGAGCGCGGGCCGATGCCGACATCGGCGGTCACGGTGGTCTCAGCCGGCACCTTCAAATGCAGCGACGGGGCGACGGCCTTCATGGCGCCGAGGAAGCAGGCCGAGTAGCCGGACGCGAAGAGCTGTTCCGGATTCGCACCGGGGCCGCCCGCGCCGCCGAGTTCCTTCGGCGTGGAGAGCTTCACCTCGAAGCTGCCGTCGGCCGTCCGGGCGGCGCCGTCGCGGCCTCCGGTTGCGGTGGCGGTGGTGCGGTACTTCACGTCTACGGACATGACGGTCTCCGGTTTGTGGACGAGAGTCGGCATGTAGGCGCCGGCTCGGATCTGCATAGGCTCAATTTAAATTGCGCGCAATCTAATTCACGGGTCAATCAGCGCGAAGCGGTCGACATCGACAAGCCCGCGGTCGGTGATCTTCAGGTGCGGAATCACCGGCAGCGGCAGGAATGCCACCTGCAGGAACGGCTCCTGCAGGACCACGCCGAGGCTTCGCGCCGCGGCACGCAAGGTTACGAGCGCGCTGCGGATGTCATCGAACGGCATCAGGCTCATCAGGCCGGCGATCGGCAGGGCGATCTCGGCCAGAACGCGACCGCCCTCGACCACCACGAAGCCGCCCTCGATCTCGCCAAGGCGGTTGACCGCCACGGCCATGTCGCCGTCATCCGCGCCGACCACCGTGATGTTGTGGCTGTCATGCCCGACCGAAGAGGCGATGGCGCCGCGCTTCAGGCCGAACCCTTTCACGAACGCGACCCCGATGCCGCGTGCGCCCGGCGGCGTCCGGCCGTGTCGCTCGACAACGGCGACCTTGATGACGTCCTGATCGAGATCGATCCGCCGCTCGCCGCTGGAATAGGGCAGGGTCAGGTCGTGGCGCAGGGTGATGATCTTGCCCGGCACGACGCCGATCACCGGCGTCGACGGTCCGGAGCCCGGCGCGGCGAAATCCGCTTCGGTGACGCGCCGCGCCCGCACGCTGCCGCGGCCGATGGGGTCGATGGCGGTCCGCGCGTCGAACAGCGCCGCATCCACCGGGCGCCCGGCGCTGAACACCTGCGAGACCGCGCAGGCGGCGAGGTCGTCGAGCACGACCAGATCGGCGCGCTGCCCGGGCGCCACCAAGCCGCGATCGTGCAGCCCGAAGGCCCGCGCCGCCGACCAGGACGCCGCCCGGTAGGCGGCCAGCGGCGGGACGCCGAGCGCGATCGCCGTGCGGATGACGAAGTCGAGATGCCCCTCCTCGGCGATGTCGAGGGGATTCCGGTCGTCGGTGCAGAAGGCCAGGAACGGCGCCGTTTGATCGGTCAGGATCGGCGCCAGCGCGTGCAGATCCTTGCAGACCGAGCCTTCACGGATCAGCACCGTGAGGCCCTTGGACAGCTTTTCCAGGGCCTCTTCCGGCGTGGTCGCCTCGTGCTCGGTGCGGATGCCGGCCGCGATATAGCCGTTGAGGCCCTTGCCGCGCAGCAGCGGCGCGTGGCCGTCGATGTGCCGGCCCTGGAAGGTCGCGAGCTTGTCCAGCACCCCGGGATCGCCCGCCAGCACGCCGGGAAAGTTCATGAACTCGGCGAGCCCGATCACCTTGGGATGGCCGGCGAAGGCCAGGAGGTCCTGCGCGTCGATCCGCGCGCCCGAGGTCTCCAGATGGTCGGTGGCCGGGACGCAGGAGGAGAGCTGCACCCGCAGGTCCATCGCCAGGGTCTCCGACGCGGCGAGGAACCACGCAAAGGCCTCGGTGCCGAGGACGTTGGCCATCTCGTGGGGGTCGCAGATGCCCGTGGTGACGCCGTGCGGCAGGACGCAGCGCTCGAATTCCTGCGGCGGCATCAGCGATGACTCGACGTGAAAATGCGTGTCGATGAAGCCCGGCACGACGATCCTGCCGGCCACGTCGATCTCCCGCGCGCCGCGATACGCGCCGAAAGTCCCGACGATGCGATCGCCGCAGATCGCGATGTCGGACGCGACGAGGTCGCCGGTCACGAGGTCGAGGAAGCGTCCGCCCTTCAAGACGAGGTCGGCCTCGGCTAAGCCCTGACCCTGCGCGATGGCCCGCCGGAGGAACTCCACCTCTGTCATCGGTTTAATCCCCTCCGCACTGCCATCCGCCAGGAGCATGCCACGGGTGCAGGGCCTTCGGCGACGCTTGCGATGGCGCGAGTGCGGGCGCAGAAGCCCCTCACCTTTGAACCGATCGAAGCTCTCGATGCCCGCCTATCGCTCCCGCACCACCACCCACGGCCGCAACATGGCCGGCGCCCGCGGCCTGTGGCGCGCCACCGGCATGAAGGATGCCGATTTCGGCAAGCCGATCATCGCGGTGGTGAACTCCTTCACCCAGTTCGTGCCGGGCCACGTTCATCTCAAGGATCTCGGCCAGCTGGTCGCCCGGGAAATCGAGGCCGCGGGCGGCGTCGCCAAGGAGTTCAACACCATCGCGGTCGATGACGGCATCGCGATGGGCCATGACGGGATGCTGTACTCGCTCCCCTCCCGCGAGCTGATCGCCGATTCCGTCGAGTACATGGTCAACGCGCACTGCGCCGACGCGATGGTGTGCATCTCGAATTGCGACAAGATCACCCCCGGCATGCTGATGGCGACTTTGCGCCTCAACATCCCGACCGTGTTCGTCTCCGGCGGACCGATGGAGGCCGGCAAGGTTCAGCTTCCGGGCATCGCCAAGAAGGTCGACCTCGTCGACGCGATGATCGCGGCGGCCGACGACCGGATCTCCGACGAAGACGTCGCGGTGATCGAGCGCTCGGCCTGCCCGACCTGCGGGTCGTGCTCGGGCATGTTCACGGCGAACTCGATGAACTGCCTCACCGAGGCGCTCGGGCTGGCCCTTCCCGGCAATGGCTCGGTGCTCGCCACCCATGCCGACCGCAAGCGCCTGTTCGTCGAGGCCGGCCACCTGATCGTCGATCTCGCCCGCCGCCACTACGAGCAGGACGACGCCAGCGTGCTGCCGCGCGCGGTGGCGAGCTTCCAGGCGTTCGAGAACGCCATGACCCTCGACATCGCCATGGGCGGCTCGACCAACACGGTGCTGCACCTGCTGGCCGCCGCCCATGAGGGCGAGGTGCCCTTCACCATGGCCGATATCGACCGGCTGTCGCGGCGGGTGCCGGTGCTGTGCAAGGTCGCCCCGGCGGTGGCCAATGTCCACATGGAGGACGTGCATCGCGCCGGCGGAATCATGGGCATCCTGGGCGAACTCGACCGGGCCGGCCTGATCGACACCAGCGTCGGCAACGTCTCGGCCGGTACGCTGGGCGGGGCGCTCGCCCGCTGGGACGTGCGTGGTCAACCGTCTGCCTTGGTCCAGACCTTCTACCGGGCGGCGCCGGGCGGCGTGCCGACCCAGGTGGCGTTCAGCCAGGAATCCCGGTTCGACGAACTCGATCTCGACCGCGAGGCCGGCGTCATCCGCGACGCGGCGCACGCCTATTCGCAGGATGGCGGGCTTGCCGTTCTGTTCGGCAACCTCGCCGAGCAGGGCTGCATCGTGAAGACCGCGGGCGTCGACGCCTCGATCCTGACCTTCACCGGAACGGCCCGGGTGTTCGAGAGCCAGGACGCTGCCGTCGACGGCATCCTCAACGGCAAGGTCAAGGCCGGCGAGGTGGTGCTGATCCGCTACGAGGGTCCGCGCGGCGGCCCCGGCATGCAGGAGATGCTGTACCCGACGAGCTACCTGAAATCGAAGGGTCTCGGGAAGGCCTGCGCCCTGGTCACCGACGGGCGGTTCTCCGGCGGCTCCTCGGGCCTGTCGATCGGCCACGTCTCGCCGGAGGCGGCCGAGGGCGGGCTGATCGGCCTGGTGCGCGACGGCGATCCCATCGCCATCGACATCCCGGCCCGGAGCATCCGTCTGGAGGTGGAGCCGGCCGAGCTCGAGCGGCGGCGCGCCGCCCAGGAGGCAGCGGGCTGGCAGCCGGCAAGCCCGCGGAAGCGAAAAGTCAGCGCGGCTCTGCGCGCCTACGCCATGCTGACGACCAGCGCGGCGCACGGCGCGGTGCGCCGGGTCTGATCAGCGGACGCTGAGAACGAGGGCGACGGCAGCCAATACGGCCGCAGCCGCCACCACGATGCCGGCGAGGCGCCCCAGGCGGGGCTTCGCCGGCGGCGCGACAGCCTCGATGGCGGGGACCGGCCGCGGGATGCGTCCGAGGGAAGCGAGCATCAGCGGCTCGATCGCCTCATAGCCGGCGGGGCTGAGATGCAGCCCGTCCGTGCCGTATTCCGGGCGCAGCGCGCCCGTCTCCGTCGCCAGCACGGCATGGTAATCGATGAAGGTCGCGCCGTGCTCGTGGGCGTGGTCGCGCAACCACGTATTGACCGCCGCGATCATGGCCGGCGCATCCTGCACCTCCGGATTCCAGGGGATCCGCGCCGCCGGCATGATCGAGCCGATCCAGGTCTTCACGCCTAAGGCCCGCGCCTCATCGAGCATGCCGGCCAAAGTCCGGGCGATCTCCTCGGCGGGGACGAAGAAACCCTCGTTACGGCCGATGTCGTTGACGCCGCAGAGGAGATGGACGCCCTTGGCCCCCGTCTCCTCAAGGTCCCGGCGGAAGCGCATGGTGATCCAGCGCGCCGTCTGGCCGGATCCGCCGCGCGGGATAAGGTCGTAGGCCTCAAAGGTGCCGGCCCGGTGAAAGCCCCACAGCTCGGTGATCGAGTCACCGATGAAGACGACGGGCTCGGCCAAAGTCTACGCGCCCAACTCCACCGCGCCGCCGAGCGCAGCGGAGACCTCCTCTTGGAGCCGTTCGGCCATCATCTGCCGGCCATCGAAGGTCATATGCACGACGTCGGTGAAGATGGGACGGCTGTCGGTCTCGAAGATCCGGCTCAGATCTCGCGCCCCGAAAGCCGCACTCGGGATCGGCGCCGCGTCGAGGCGGGACAGCACGCTCTCGCACCGCGTGTATTGCCGGTCGAGATAGGCCAGGAATTCGCCGGAGGCGGCGCGCGCCTCGTCGCCGACCCGTTCGGCTCTACGGACCACAGCCGGCTGGAGCAGGAAGCGCATTGGGGCGCCGATGCCCGGGGCGAGCCGTTGGAGCCGCTTCAGCGACAGCTCGAACTGCCGCACCACTTCCCATTCCCACAGGTCCGACTGCCAGTTCGTCAGCGCCCGGAGGTTCTCGAGACGCTGGAAGATCTGCGCCTGCAGGCTGTCGAACGTGAGATCCTGCGCCTCCCCATCCTGCTTTCTGGGATCGAAGACGTAATCGTAGAGGCACTCGTTGGCGAAGTGGTTATAGGGATAGCCGGCGCGCGGATCGAAGCTCCACGGCTGGAGCATATCGGTGCCGCCGCCAACGATCAGGATCACGTCCGGCTGAAGGTCCATCAGCCGTGTCGTGATCAGAGCGATCATTTGATTCAGGCAGGCCGAGATGGCGCCGAAATTGTAGACGCGTGCTCCCTCGCCGTGGGCGCGCTTCAGACCGGTTTCAAGCCGGCCGGGCACGGTATCGGCGAAGGATTCCCCGTCGACCAGGGTGCTGTCACCGACGACGAACACCCGCAGGGTCTCGGAAGCCGGCCGCGCATCTGCATGGATGTCGTTGCGATAGCCCAGGGCGTCATAACGCCAGCCCTTGTCCGCCGCCGTGAGCGGCTTCCCGGCAAAGTGAGTATAGGGCGCCGGAAAGCGGATATTCGCGTCGAAGTTCCGGAAGCTCTTCAGGAATTCGCGCCGCCGCGCATTCTCGGTCTCGTCAGACGGCCGCTGGGCCATGATCCGGCTCCTTCCCGAGCGGATGATCGTGTGTGCGATGATCGTGGGCGGGCCCAGCCCCGCGCCAAGGCGCGGGCGAGGCCGAAAGGTCAGCCGCTCAGCCGCGCAGGCTGGCGTGGTTCTCCAGGAACCAGCCGTAGGTCTGGCGCAATCCATCCTCCAGGCCGATCTGCGGCCGCCAGCCCATGGCGGTGAGCCGCGACACGTCCATCAGCTTGCGCGGCGTGCCGTCGGGTTTCGTCACGTCGAACGCGAGATCGCCTTCGTAGCCGATCACCCGCGCCAGCGCCTCGGCCAACTGGCGGATGGTACAATCCTCCCCAGTACCGACATTGATGTGCGACAGGTCCGGACGCGTATTCGCCGCGTAGAGCGCGTCGTCCATCTCCATCACGAACACGCTGGCGCGGGCCATGTCGTCGACATGGAGAAATTCCCGCATCGCCCGGCCGGTCCCCCATACGGTGACCGTCGCGCGGCCCTCAACCTTCGCCTCGTGCAGGCGCCGCATCAGCGCCGGCAGGACATGGGCGTTCTCGGGGTGGAAATTGTCGTTCGGCCCGTACAGATTGGTCGGCATCACGCTGCGATAGCGCCGCCCGTACTGGCGGTTGTAGCTCTCGCACATCTTGATGCCGGCGATCTTGGCGATGGCGTAGGGCTCGTTGGTCGGCTCCAGTACCCCGGTGAGCAGCGCATCCTCGCGCATCGGCTGCTCGGCGAGCTTCGGGTAGATGCACGACGATCCGAGGAACAGCAGCCGGTCGACGCCGCTCATGTGGGCGGCATGGATGACGTTGGTCTGGATCAGCAGGTTGTCGTGAATGAATTCGGCCGGATAGGTGTTGTTGGCGTGGATGCCGCCGACCTTGGCGGCCGCGAGGTAGACCTGATCGATCCGGTGCTCGGCGAAGAACTGCCGGACCGCCGCCTGGTCGAGCAGATCGAGCGCCTGCCGGTCGGCGGTCAGGACGCGCGCGTGGCCGAGCTCCCGCAGCCGGCGCACGATCGCCGAGCCGACCATCCCACGATGGCCCGCAACGAAGATGGTCTGACCTCGACCGTCCATCACGCTTCCGCTTCCCTGCCAATGGCTTGGCCTGCCGAGGCCCTATAGCCGCTTTGCGGCCGGATATCTCCGGGGAAACACGTGTTTTGTGAGGCGATCCGCCTCTGCGCGAAGGGCCTCGCGACAGGTGGGAGGGGCGGCAGCCGGTCGTTGTTCGCCCCGGCATGATCCCACTCCGGCCTGCCTTTGAGGCGCAAGTCGAACGTGTACCGCAGCAAGTTGCCACCTTTCCCGCTTGCATGGCCGGAAACTGCCGCGCTAGTGTCAACTCATGCTGACACTCGCACCTGACCAGAAGGTGAGGCAGGAGATCGACCGACGGCCCCATGCCGCGGTCATCGGAGCCGGCTTCGGCGGCCTGGCCGCGGCCGTTCGATTGGGTGCGCGCGGCTATCGAGTCACGGTGCTGGAGCGTCTCACGCAGGCCGGCGGCCGCGCACGGGTGCATCGGCAGGACGGCTTCACCTTCGATGCCGGACCAACCATCGTCACCGCGCCGCAGCTGTTCGAGGAACTCTGGCACCTCGCCGGGCGCCGGCTGTCGGACGACGTCACCCTCGTGCCGATGGATCCGTTCTACCGGATCCGGTTCGCCGACGGCTCCTCCTTCGCCTATAACGGCGACCCGGAGCAGATGCGCGCCGAGGTGGCGCGCGTCGCGCCGGACGATGTCGCCGGCTACGAGCGGTTCATGGCCCATAGCAGGGCGGTCTGCCAGATCGGCTTCGAGCAGCTCGGTCACGTGCCCTTCGACAAGGTCGGAGCGATGCTGCGGATCGCCCCGGATCTTCTTCGCCTGTCCGGACACCGCTCGGTCCACGACGTGGTCGCCCGCTTCATCCGTGACGAGCGGCTGCGCACGGTCTTCAGCTTCCATCCGCTGCTGATCGGCGGCAACCCGTTCCGGGCCAGCGCGATCTACTGCCTAATCGCCGATCTAGAACGGCGCTGGGGCGTCCATTTCGCCATGGGCGGAACCGGCCAACTCGTCGACGGTCTGGTGCGGCTGATCCGCAGCCAACGCGGCCGCGTCCGCCTCGGCGTCGATGTGGCTCGCATTCGCGTGGATCGGGGCGAGGCGACGGGCGTCGAGCTTCGGAGCGGCGAGACGATCGCAGCCGATGTGGTGGTCTCAAACGCCGATTCGGCGGTGACGCACGCGCAGCTCCTTCCGCAGCCGCAGCGCTGGAGCGCGGGTCGGTTCCGCCGCGCCCGCTCCTCCATGGGCCTGTTCGTCTGGTACTTCGGCACGAGCCGCCGCTATCCGGAGGTTGATCACCACACGATCCTGCTGGGACCGCGGTACCGTGGGCTGCTCGCCGACATCTTCGATCGAAAGCGGCTGGCGGACGATGCGAGCCTCTACTTGCATCGGCCCACGGCGACGGATTCGAGTCTGGCGCCCGCCGGGTGCGACGCGTTCTACGTGCTCGCACCGGTGCCGAACCTCGCGGGCGGACAGGATTGGGACGCGCTGGCCGAACCGTACCGACGGCGGATCGCCAGGATTCTGGAAACCAGCGTCCTTCCTGGCCTGTCCGATGCCCTCGTGACCTCGAAGGTGACGACACCGAAGGATTTCCAGGACGATTTTCTGAGCTACCGCGGCTCAGGCTTCGGACTGGAGCCGGTGCTCACACAATCCGCCTGGTTCCGACCGCACAACCGGTCGGGCGCGGTCCGCAATCTCTACCTCGTCGGCGCCGGCACGCATCCCGGCGCCGGTCTGCCCGGTGTGCTCTCCTCCGCCCGTATCCTCGACAGCGTGGTGCCCGATGCCCGCGTTACCGCCTGAATTCGCCGCCGCGGCCGACCGGACCGCCTGCCGGGCCGCGATCCGCACAGGCTCGAAGAGCTTCTTCGCGGCCGGGCGGCTGCTTCCCGGAGATGTGCGCGAGGCGGCCTACGGGCTCTACGCCTTCTGCAGGCTCTCCGACGACCTCGTCGACGAGGCGCCGAGCCCGGCCGACCGGCGCGACGCGGTCACCCGCCTCGATGGCCGGATCAGCCGCGCCTATGCCGGCCAGCCGGCCGATTCAGCGGCCGATCGCGCGTTCTCGGACATCGTCAGCGCCTACGCGATCCCCGAGACCCTGCCACGCGCCCTCATCGAGGGCTTCGCGTGGGATGCGGACGGGCGGCGCTACGCCGATCTGGCCGCCGTTCACGGCTACGCCGCCCGGGTCGCCGGTTCGGTCGGGGCCATGATGGCGCTGATCATGGGCGCCCGCGAGCCGGACGCGCTCGCCCGCGCCTGCGATCTTGGTGCCGCGATGCAGCTCACCAACATCGCGCGGGATGTCGGCGAGGACGCCCGGATGGGTCGGCTCTACCTTCCACTCGACTGGATGCGGGCGGCCGGTCTCGACCCGGACGTGTTTATGGCCGACCCGCAACCAAGCCCCGCGCTGTCCGGAGTCGTGGCCCGCCTCCTCTTCGAGGCCGAGGGCCTCTATGCGCGGGCCGAAGCCGGGATCACCGTGCTCCCGGCACAGTGCCGTCCGGCCATCCGGGCCGCGGGCCTGATCTATGCCGAGATCGGGCGCCGGATTGCGGCGAACGGCTACGATTCGGTCACGCGTCGCGCCCGGGTCGGTGGCGCCCGCAAGGCGGTGCTGATCGCCCGCGCGATGCGCGAGCCCGCCGTCTCCGCATCCCTAACGGCTGCGGCGCTTCCGGAAGCTGCATTCCTGATCGAGGCAGTTCGCCGCCATCCGTTGACGCCTGCCCGCCAGCGCCCCGCGCTCAAGCCGTGGTGGGATGTCGGCGGCCGTGTCGTACACGTGCTCGACCTGATCGAGCGCATGCGTGAGCGCGAGGCGTTCAGCCGCTCCGCCTCGCTCTGAGCCCCGATATGGGCGGCCAGCTCTTCGCCGCCCTCGATCTCGGCCTCGTCTTCCTGGTCGTGTTCGGCATCGGTGTCTGGCAGCTTGTCGCGGTCCGGCGGAGCATCCGACGCGACCGCGATGGACGATCAGAGTGATTTGCCTTCACGGCGTCGCGTTGAGCGCGACATCGCCCTCCAGCAGGCAGCCGATCGCGCGTCCGTCCGCGAAGCCGAGCCGGACGCGAATCTCTGACAGCCGGCCCATCGCCCGGCCCTGAAGGATGCGGATCGGCCGGTCGTCCGGCGCCACGAGGCCGTCCTCCAGCAACCCGAAAGCGAGCGCGGCAGCGGCGATCCCGGTGGCCGCGTCTTCGGGATAGCCCGAGGCCCGCGGGAACTGCCGCGCCTCGAACAGCCGCGCCGGTCCGTCCAGCACCGCGTAAGGGTAGAGCCCGGTCGAGCCGATCCGCGTGCAGGCGGCCTCGACGGCATCGGATTCCGGCGCCAGGGCATTGAGCGTGGCGGCATCACGCATCGGGACGAGGGACTTCACGCGGGACGTCACGGCGTTGTGGATCGGACGGTCCGCCAGGGTGCCGCGATCGATCCCCAGGGATGTCAGGATCGCGTCCTCCACCTCGCCGGCGAGAGGACGGACGCTGCCGGCCGGCTGCGTGATCGCGATCGTCCAGTCCCCGTCGCCGCGCGGCGCCACGAAGCCCGTCACCGCGCCACTGCCGGTGGCGATCCGCACAGTCGAATCCGGCAGCCGCCCCTCCCGAGCCAGAACCCAGAGCGTGCCGATCGTCGCGTGGGCGCACATCTCCATCTCGTGGTTCGGCACGAAGAAGCGGAACCGCAGGTCGTGAGCCCCGTCGTCCGATGGCAGCGCGAAGCCCGATTCATGGCCGTAGCGCCGCGCGACATCCCGCATGGATTCGGCGTCGAGGCCGCGCGCGTCCGCGACGACGGGGCAGGGGTTACCGCCCCGTCCGCCATGGGTGAACACGTCGACCAGGGTCACGTCCGGCATGGGCTGGCCTTCACTGCAGGTGGCGGGTGTAGGTCTCGCCGGCTTCGGCCTTCAGGACGGCGCCGGCCTCGCGGCCGATGCGCTCCGCGTCGACGGCCGGGCCCTGGCGGGTGACCGCCCAGTGACGGCTGCCGTCCGGCAGGAACAGCAGACCGTCCAGGGTCAGCGTCTCGCCGTCGATCCGCGCCAGAGCGGCGATCGGCGTCCGGCACGACCCGTCCAGCTCCGCCAGAAGCGCCCGTTCCGCCGCGATCGCAGTGGTCGTGCGGGCGCAGGCGATCGGCGCGAGGATCTCGTGAATCGCTCTGTCGCCAGATCGGCACTCGATCCCCAGAGCGCCCTGCGCCACCGCCGGCAGCATCTCGTTGACCGGAAGAATGCTGCGCGCCATGCCTTCCAGTCCGAGGCGCTGCAGGCCGGCCAGGGCCAGCAGGGTCGCATCGCACTCGCCGGCTTCGAGCTTGCGCATCCGGGTGTTCGCGTTGCCGCGCAGCGGAACGACACGAAGATCCGGCCGGTGCATCAGCACCTGCGCCCCGCGGCGCAGCGACGAAGTCCCCACCCGCGCGCCCTCCGGCAAGCCCGCCAACCCGTCCGCGTGCGGAGACAGGAACGCGTCGCGCGGGTCATCGCGCTCCAGGATGCAGGCGATGGTCAGTCCGTCGGGAAGCCACGTCTCCACGTCCTTCATGGAGTGCACCGCGACGTCCACCTCGTCGGCGAACAGCGCCTGCTCAAGCTCCTTGGTGAACAGGCCCTTGCCGCCGATTTCGGAGAGCGGCCGGTCGAGGATCTTGTCGGCCACCGTGGTGACGACGACGAGCTCGGTCTCCAGGCCCGGATTGGCGGCCACGATCCGGTCGCGCACCATGCCTGTCTGGGCAAGGGCCATCGGCGAGCCGCGGGTACCGATGCGCAGGGGACGGTTCAACATCTGGTTCCGGGTCTATTCGCGGGACGGGACAGTGCCTTATAGACCGACCTCGGCGACAGGCCACGCTCCGCGGCCTCATTTCACCGTGCTGAACAAGTCGCCGTCAGGCCCACCGGACCCGGCGCAGCGGCGCCCCGCTTTCGCCGGACTGCGCAGCTAGCGGATCGCGGCGACCTCCAGAGCGAACAGGTATGGTGCGATGCTGATTCTGCCGAGCCGACGGCAGTTCCTGACCGGGCTCGGCGCGGGCGCGGGCCTGGCGGCCGCAACGGGGGTCTACGCCTTCGACGTCGAGCCGATGCACCGGCTGGTCGTCACGTCCTACGCGCCCGCGCTGCCGAACTGGGATCCGGGCTTGCGCCTGCGGGTCGCGGTGCTCGCGGATTTCCATGTCTGCGAGCCGTTCATGCCGTTCGACCGCGTCGCGGAGATCGTCGACGCGACCAACGCGCTCAAGCCCGATCTCGTGCTGCTGCTCGGCGATTACCCGGCAGGCAAGATCGCGTGGCGCAAGTTGCCGCTCGCTCAGTTCGCCCGGATGATGGAAGATCTGAAGGCGCCGCTCGGAACGCACGCGATCCTGGGCAATCACGATTGGTGGGACGACAAGGCCGTCCAGAAGACGCGTCGCGGGCCGCCCGCGGTCAAAGGATTACTGGATGCGCGCGGCATCCCCGTCATGGAAAACCAGGCGCTGCGCCTGACCAAGGATGGACGCCCGTTCTGGATTGCCGGCCTCGCCGACCAGCAGCCGTTCGAGGACGTCTGGACATCCGTCAGCTACGCGGACGTGCCGCGCACCCTCGCAGCTGTCACCGATTCGGCGCCGGTGATCCTGATGGCGCACGAGCCCGACATCTTCATGGACCTCCCCGACCGCGTTTCCCTTACGCTGGCCGGCCATACCCATGGCGGGCAGGTCCGGATCTTCGGTCGCTCGCCTGCGATCCGGAAAATCTATGGCCACGATTATTCGTACGGCCACGTCGTCCAGGACGGCCGGCACATGATCGTGTCGGGCGGATTCGGGATGAGTCGCATCCCGATGCGGTTCGGCGTGCCGCCGGAGATCGTCCTCCTCGAACTCGGCCAGCCGAATCCAGACATCGCCGGGGCCTGACCGAGGACAGTCCCCTGCGACTGTGACGCGCTGATATTTGAAGCAGCCCCGCGCCCGAACGCCGCGGCGCTCGTTTTCCAGGGCTCGCCGCGCTACCTCGCCCCGATGCGCGCAATCGTTCCCTGTCTGGCTCTCGTGATGCTGGCGACGAGCCACGCTTCCGTTCACGCACAATCCTGCGACGCGCTTGTCGACAAGGTCACGGCGGAGACCGCAGCCAAGGCCGCGGAGCGTCGCAGCGACTACGCGAGCTTCACGGCCGGGCCGGACATGACCCTGACGCTGGCCTGCGGCGGCGCGGACCTGTCCTCGGTCGGCGCTCAATTCCGCGGCGCGAACCCGCCGGACAGCTATTACGATCTGTTCGGTCAGGCCGGGCATGCGGTCACGGGCATTGATGCCGCGGTCATCACGGACGCCGCCCACCGCGCCCAGGCCACGGCCACGAAGCTGCGGCACAGCAACGTTGATCTCGGCGGAGCGCGCGTCACCTGCTCGGCGATGGTTTCGCCGGATAAGGGCCCCCTGACGCTCTGCGCGGTGATCGAGAACAGCAACCGGAGCTGAGGCCGGCGGCCAGCGCCGCCGGCACACGATCCCGCCTCAGAGCGGGATGTTGTCGTGCTTCTTCCAGGGCTGCTCCATCTCCTTGGTCCGGAGCATGCCGAGCGCCCGGGCGATCCGGCGCCGGGTCGAGTGCGGCATGATCACCTCGTCGATGTAGCCGCGCTCAGCTGCCACGAACGGCGACAGGAACCGGTCCTCGTACTCGCCCGTGCGCGCCGCGATCTTCTCCGGGTCGCCGAGCTCGCTGCGGAAGATGATCTCCACCGCGCCCTTGGCGCCCATCACGGCGATCTGCGCCGTCGGCCAAGCATAGTTCACGTCGGCGCCGACATGCTTCGACGCCATGACGTCGTAGGCGCCGCCGAAGGCCTTGCGGGTGATGATCGTCACCAGCGGCACGGTCGCCTGCGAATAGGCGAAGAGCAGCTTGGCGCCGTGCTTGATCAGGCCGCCATATTCCTGCGCCGTGCCTGGCAGGAAGCCCGGCACGTCCACGAAGGTGACGATCGGGATTCCGAACGCGTCGCAGTAGCGCACGAAGCGGGCGGCCTTCCGTGACGCATCCGAATCGAGCACGCCGGCCAGAACCAGGGGCTGGTTGGCGACGAAGCCGACGGTCCGGCCCTCGATGCGGCCGAAGCCGGTGATGATATTGCGCGCGTAGGCGGCCTGGATCTCGAAGAAGTCGCCCTCGTCCGCCACGCGGCGGATCACCTCGCCCATATCGTAGGGCTTGTTGGGATTGTCGGGAATCAGCGTGTCGAGCGACATGTCGAGGCGATCGACATCGTCGAAGCTCTCAAGCTCCGGAACGCCGTCGATGTTGTTGGCGGGGAGGAAGTCGAGCAGGCGGCGGATCTGGAGGATCGCCTCGACGTCGTTCTCGAAAGAGCCGTCGGCGATGGACGACTTGGTCGTGTGCACCTTGGCACCGCCGAGTTCCTCGGCGGTGACGACCTCGTTGGTGACGGTCTTCACCACGTCGGGACCGGTGACGAACATGTAGCTCGTGTCGCGGACCATGAAGATGAAGTCGGTCATGGCGGGCGAGTAGACGTCGCCACCCGCGCACGGGCCCATGATCACCGAGATCTGCGGGATCACGCCCGAGGCCATGACGTTGCGGCGGAACACCTCGCCGTAGCCGCCCAGCGCCGCCACGCCCTCCTGGATGCGCGCGCCGCCGGCGTCGAAGATGCCGATGATCGGGGCGCGCATCTTCAGCGCCATGTCCTGGACCTTCACGATCTTCTGGGCATGCGCCTCCGAGAGGGATCCACCGAACACCGTGAAGTCCTTCGAGAACAGGAAGACCGTCCGGCCGTTGATCGTGCCCCAGCCGGTGACCACGCCGTCGCCGGGGATCTTCTGCTTCTCCATGCCGAAATCGGTGGAGCGATGCTGCACGAACATGTCGAATTCCTCGAACGACCCATGGTCGAGGAGGAGCTCGATGCGTTCCCGCGCCGTCAGCTTGCCGCGCTTGTGCTGAGCCTCGACGCGCTTCTCGCCACCGCCGAGCCGGGCCTGTGCCCGCCGCTCTTCGAGCTTGTCGAGGATATCCTTCATGGCCGTTTCCGCCCCTTCCCCTGCCCGTGACTCGCAACCCGGAACGGGCCGGGTCCAAGCTTATGCGTTCGCCGATCGTGCGCCCTTAGCACGCGCGTTTCGGGTGGCAAACCGACGCGATTGTCAGATTTTCGGGGGAGGGGGATGGTGGACGGTGCAGGGATCGAACCTGCGACCTTTCCCGTGTGAAGGGAACGCACTACCGCTGTGCTAACCGTCCGTACCGGCGCACCGCCGTCAGCGGACGCCCTATGGTTGCCAGCGCTTGTAGGCGCGGCGACCCGGTGGCCGGCCTTCTAGGGCGCGGCAGCCCGGGACGTCAAGCACGGCGCGCGACGTTCCTGCGCTCTGAAGCGGCGCAGCCGTCCGAAATCCGACACTGCGATGTATGAGCCCGCACCGGAAGTGCGGCCGCCCAGATGCCGTGCAGTTGACAAGGCGGGGCCCGCAATGCGCTGTTCCGCCATGCACGAGAGGCCAGCGGGCGCGGAGCCCGACAGCGACGTGACCACCGAGATGCAGGCACCGGTGACCCGGCCGCGCGTCGCGATCACCTACTGCACGCAGTGCAACTGGCTGCTGCGCTCGGCCTGGATGGCGCAGGAGCTGCTCTCGACCTTCCGCGACGATCTGGGCGAGGTCGCCCTGATCCCCGCGACAGGCGGCGCGTTCCGCATCGAGCTCGGCGGTGCGCTGCTGTGGGAGCGCGTGCGCGATGGCGGCTTCCCCGACGTGAAGGCGCTGAAGCAACGGGTCCGGGACCACCTCGACCCGGAGCGCGATCTCGGCCATATCGACCGGTCATGAGGCGAGGGAACGGCGAGGAGCCCGCGGGGCACCGCGGGCCGGGGGCGGGCCCCGCTTGAGTCCGGATCACCAGTCCGAGGGCGGCGGCGTTCCGGCGGTGATTCCCGCGCGCCGATCCTGGCTGTCGCGGCGGATCCACCGCTTCTCCGGCAACGGCTTCTCGACGCAGGTCTACCTAGTTGCCCTGGTGATCGCCCTGATCGGCCCGGGCCTGCTGTTCACCAGCATCCTGCTGATGCGCTACGCCTCCGCGGAGCGGGCCCGGTTCGAGCAGGACGCCCGCGAGAACGTGCGCGGGATCGGGCTATCCCTCGACCGCGACACGGCCGGTCTGGTGTCCGTCCTGCAGACGCTGGCGACTTCGCCGCGGATCCGCCAAGGCGACTTCGAGGCCTTCGACGCGCAGGCCCGCCTCGTGCGTGAGTCGATCGACCTGGATGTGCTGCTCCGGCGCCCCAACGGCCAGGAAGTGGTCAATACCGGCGTCCCGCGCACCGCGCCGCTGCCGGTGGTTCCGCTGCCGTTCGATCAGGAACTGTCCCGGGGCACCCAGCGGGCGATGGTGAGCGGCTATGTGCCGGGCCCGACCCCCGCAGAGGCATCCTACGCGGTCGGCGTGCCCGTAATGATGGACGGGGAGGTCGCCTACATCTTGAGCTTCACCGTGCCGCTCGCGCGGCTCCAGGGCATCCTGTCGCGCGAAGTCGTCCCGGGCTGGACGACGGGGATCAGCGACCGCTCCGGCATCGTCATGGCGCGCCTGCCGGATCCCGATGCCGTGATCGGCCGTCAGCGGCTCGCCAGCCTGCGACAGGTTCAGACGGCGACGCCGGGCGTGTGGGAGGGCCAGGATCGCCAGCACAAGCCCGTGGTCGTGATCGAGGCGCGCTCGCGGCTGACCGGCTGGATGGTCGCCACCAGCATCCCGCAAAGCATCGTCGACGCGCGGGTCCGGCGCTGGATCTGGGCCTTCGCGGGCTTCGGCCTGCTGGTGCTCGCCACCTCGTCGCTGCTCGCGGTCAATCTTTGGTCGCGGGTGTCGCGCCCGCTGCGCCTGCTTGCCGCCTCCGGACCGGCCCTGGCCCGCGGCGAGGCCATCCCGCGCGTGCCCTCGCCGGTCCACGAGATCCAGCGGCTCGGCGCGGTGCTGTCGGATGCCTCGCTGCGGTTGCGGACGCGGGAGGAGGAGCGCGACCGCGCGCTCGCCGACACGCGGCGCGGCCTGACTGCCCTCAGCGAGAGCGAGGCCCGGTTCCGCCACATGGCCGATTCGGCGCCCGCGCTGATCTGGATGACCGATGAGACCGGCGCGGTCAGCTTCGCGAACCTGCATTTCGAGCACGTGTTCGGCCTGCCCGCGGCGGAGTTTGCAGACGACGGCTGGCATCGGATCGTGCATCCGGATGATCTTCAGACCTTCCGGACAGCCTTCGGCGAGGCCTTTGCCGAACGCCTGCCGTTCCGCATCGAGGTCCGGGTCATCGACAAGGACGGGGTTGTGCGCTGGCTTCAATGCGAGGGCGTCGCGCGCCTCGACGATGACCAAAACTTCCTCGGCTATACGGGCTGCAACATCGACATCTCGGACGCGAAGAACGCCGAGGAACACCTGCTGCTCCTGATCCACGAGCTGAATCACCGGGTGAAGAACACGCTGGCGACCGTCCAGTCGATCGCGGCCCAGTCCCTGCGCGGCCTCGAAGGCGCCGAGGCCGACGCCGCCCGGGCCGCGTTCGAGGCGCGTCTCCTGGCCCTTGCCCGCGTGCATGACGTCCTGACCCGCGAGAGCTGGGAGGGCGCCGAACTCTCCGCGGTGGTGGCGGACGCGATCCGGCCGCTAGAGGCGGGCGATGGCCACGCCTCCCGGTTCCGCGTGATCGGGCCGGCGCTGCGCCTGCCGCCGCGGCTCGCGCTCTCGATCGCCATGGCGCTGCACGAACTCGGCACCAACGCCGTGAAGTACGGGGCGCTCTCGACCGAGGGCGGCTGCGTCGAGATCGCCTGGACGGTGCGCCGCGAGGCGGAGGCGCACCTGTTCCTGCGCTGGGCGGAGAGCGGCGGGCCGCTCGTGAAGAAGCCGACCCGCACCGGGTTCGGCTCGCGTCTGATCGAGCGCAGTCTCGCCCGGGAGCTGGCCGGCGAGGTGACCTTGTCCTACGAGCCGAGCGGCGTGGTCTGCACCATCAACGCGCCGGTGCCGCCGCCGGGCCTGATCGAGCGGAAGAGTGTCGCCGCCCCGACTCGGATCGCGCCGCTTCCCCTTGCGGGGTAGGCGGCGAAGGCGGCGTCATCGCGAGCGCAGCGAAGCGACCCAGGTAGCGCGCGTTCGGTGATTGGAGCGCCGCTGACCTGCTTCGCTTCGCTCGCAATCATGGCGTTGCTGTCGACCGAAGCCGGGTCCGGTGAGCCCGCCAACCGCGTGCCTCAGTGATACGGATCGGCGGCGTCGCGCAGACCGTCTCCCAGGAAGTTGAAGGCCAGCACCGTCACGAGGACCGGAAGAACCGGCAGCAGCAGCCACGGGTAGAGCTGCACTGCAGCCAAATTCTGCGACTCATTGAGGAGGACGCCCCAGCTCGTCACCGGCGGCCGGAGGCCAAGACCCAGGAAGGAGAGGGCGGTCTCGCCGAGGATCATGGTCGGGATCGACAGGGTTGCCGACGCGATCAGGTGGCTCATGAAGTTCGGGATCAGATGGCGGCCGATCACGCGGGTGGGCGAGGCGCCCATCAGCTCAGCGGCCTGGACGAAATCCTCCTCGCGCAGCGCGAGGAGCTTGCCGCGCACGGCCCGGGCGAGGCCCGGCCAGTCGAGCAGGCCGAGGATCACCGTGATGCCGAAGAAGACGAGGAGCGGGCTCCAGTTCGGCGGCAGCGCGGCCGAGAGCGCGAGCCACAGCGGCAGCTCGGGCAGGGACCGCACCACCTCGATGAGCCGCTGCACCCCGGCATCGACCAATCCGCCGAAATAGCCCGCGATCCCGCCGAACAGCAGGCCGAGGGAGAAGGATATCGCGACGCCGACGAGGCCGATGGTGAGGGAGATCCGGGCCCCGTAGATCAAGCGCGAGAACAGGTCGCGCCCGAGCTTGTCGGTGCCGAGCAGGAACAGCGTTCCGGTCTCGGGCGGGCAGACGAGGTGGAGATCGGTGCGCACGAGGCCGAGCCAGTCGTAGCCGTCACCCCGGCAGAGGAAGCGCAGGGCCTGAGGCGTCCGCGTGTCGACGACGTAGTCCCGGCGGAACGTGTCGAGGTCGAGATGGGCCCGATACGGGTACACGAACGGGCCGACGAACCGCCCTTCGTGGAAGAGGTGAACACCCTGAGGCGGCGCGTAGAGGAAGTCGCCGTTGCGCCGCGCTTGGCCGTAGGGGGCCAGCACCTCCACGAACGGCACTGTGGCGTACAGAGCGAGCAGGATTAGCGCCGACGCAACCGCCAGGCGGTGGCGCAGGAACTTGCGCAGGATCAGCCGCCACGCGGATGCGCTGCCGGTCGAACTCTCGGCCCGCGCCTCCGGCTCAAACGGCGCGGGATCGACGAAGTGGCCGGCTACGGGGGCCGCGTCGGTCATCGTAAGCCCATGCGGATGCGGGGATCGAGCCAGACGAGGGTCACGTCCGAGATCAACATGCCGACCAGCGTCAGCGCGGCGACGAACATCAGAATGAACCCGGCCATGAACTGATCCTGGCTGCGCAGGGCGTCGAGGAGCAGCGGACCCACGGTCGGCAGGCTCAGCACCAGGGACACCAGCACGGATCCGGAGACGAGGTGCGGCAGCAGGTTGCCGATATCGGCCACGAACGGGTTCAGCGACATCCGGAACGGGTATTTCAGCAGCGCCCGCAGCGGCGGAAGACCCTTGGCGCGGGCGGTGACCGTGTAGGGCTTCGCCAACTCGTCGAGGAGGTTGGCGCGCATACGCCGGATCATCGCCGCGGTGCCGCCCAGCCCGATCACCAGCGTCGGCACGATCAGGTGCGCGAGCAGCGAGCGGACCTTGGTCCAGGTCCAGGGCTGGTTGGTCAGGGCCGAATCGTAGAGGCCCCCGATCGAGAGTCCGAAGTATCGGTTGGTGTAGAACAGCAGGATCAGCGCGAGGAGGAAGCCCGGCACGGCCAGGCCGACATAGCCCAGGAGCGTCACGACCGCGTCGCCGAACGTGTGCCGATGCGTTGCCGAGTAGATCGCGGCCGGAATCGCCACGACGTGCACGAAGATCACGGCGGTGATGTTGATCAGCAGCGTCAGCCAGAGCGCATCGCCGACGACCTCCGCCACCGGCTTGTCGTACTCGAACGACCAGCCCCAGTCGCCTTGCAGCAGGCCGGAGAACCCGGCCGGGCCCGGCATGGCGCCGATCCACATCAGGTATTGCTGCCAGACCGGCCGATCGAGGCCGTACTGGCTGATGAGTAGCTCGGCCTTGGCCACCGAGCCCGCATCCCCGGTGGCGCGCAGCTCCATGATCCGGTTGGTGAGGTAATCCCCCGGCGGCAGCTTGATGATGACGAAGACGAGCGCCGAGATGACGAGGAGCGTCAGCGCCATCGTCACAAGGCGCCGGAGGATCTGGACGATCACCGGACCTCCGCGCGCTTGTCGGCGCCCTTATCCCAGAACAGCTCGTCGAGGCGCTGAACACCGATCATCGCGGTGGGCTCCCAGGAATAGAGGGCGCGTTTCGGCAGGTTGATCAGGCGGTCGGCCCCGACCACCGGCTGAAGCGCGCCCGCCACCGTGCCGATCACCCAGGTGTTGCGCGCGTGGTTCATCAGCATCTCGCGCCAGATGTCGGCCTGCTTCCCGGAATCGTCGGTCTCGCGCCACGCGCGGTCGAGTTGGATCAGCCGCTGCACGTCCGGGACGTCGCAGGGTTGCCCGCTCTTGCCGCGACTCTCGACGTTCAGGCTCCAGAGCGGCCAGGCGTAGTGCTCCGGCTGGGCCGGGCTCAGCTCCGTGGGCGGCATGATCGCGGTCGGGACCGCGAGGTCGAGGCCCTGCGCGGCGACCATGATCGTCATGCCGGCGATGGAGCGTCGGCGCAGGTTCGTGCGCTCCTGGGGCTTGGTGATCAGGCGGATGCCGACCTCGCGCCAGAACTCCGTGATCAGCAGCAGCGCGTCGAGCACCATCTCGGCCTCGCCGTCGCTCTCCACGACGAGCTCGAGGGCGCGGCCGTCCGGCAACAGGCGCGTGCCGGAGCCGTCGCGGCCGGTGAGGCCGATTGCATCGAGCAGCGCCGAGGCCTGCGCGGGATCGTAGCCGGCGTTCAGGGTCCGCAGCTCCGGCGAGAACAAAGGGCTCTCCGGCACGATCGTATCGTTGCCCTCCGTGCCGATGCCGAACAGCAGCGTGTTGTTCAGCGTCCGCCGGTCGATGGCGAGCGACAGGGCGTGGCGGTAGCGGACGTCGCGATTGAGGGCGCGCCAGACCGGGTCTGCCGTGGTGAGGTTCGGGTAGAGCGCGATCTCCGATCCGCGGGCCACGGGCCACAGGTTGGTCCGGTACTGGTGCGCCTTCTCGCCCTCCTTCAGGCTCGGGATGTCGGGCATCGCCAGGCCGCGGAACATCAGGTCGGCCTCGCCGGCATTGGTCTTGGCGACCAGCAGCCCTTGCGAGGCGACATCCATCACGAGGGTGTCGACATAGGGCAGCTGCGTGCCGGCCGTGTCGACCCGGTGGTAGCTGCGGTTCCGCTCGAAGCGGAATCGGGTCGCCGGCGACCGGGTGCGCGGCACCCATCCCTGGAGGGTCGGACAGTCCGGGTTGTTCAGCTCGTAATTGTCGTCGAGGCGGTTATGCAGCGCCGCCCAGCTGCGCAGCTTCTGCGCCTTGGCCTTCGCCTCGGCCGCGTCCTTGCCGACGTAGCGGGCATGGTACGGCTTCAGGTAATGGGCCGGGCGGTAGATCAGCGGGTCGCGCGGCGCGGCGAGCGCCGGGAGGAAGGTCGGATTCGGTCGGTCCCAGCTGTAGCGGACGGTGAGCGGATCAAGGAACTCGACCTGCGGCGGCTTGCCGTCGACCAAGAAGAAGGCGGGCGGTCCTTCCGGGCTCAGCGCCTTCTCGTTGGCGACGTCCTCCCAATAGTAGCGGAAATCCTCCGTGGTGAACGGGTGCCCGTCCGACCAGCGGTGGCCCTTACGGAGGGTAAAGGTGAAGCGTCCGCCCTCGACATCGACCCGCTCCAGCAGGTCGGGCCGGAGATTGAGGTCGGCATCGTAGCCGACGAGCCGCGTGTAACCGTAGACCGACAGGTAGCGGACGTCCCGCGCCTTTGCGATCAGCGTCCGGATCGTCCCGCCGGCGGTGCCGAGCTGTCGCCCATGGGCGGTGAGATCGACAACCAGCGGGGAGGTCGGAGGGGCAGGTGCCTCCGCATCAGACCAGCCCGCCCGGGGCCACAGAACGGAGGCGCCGAGACCGGACAGGAGGGCGCGGCGGGACACGCCGCCGGCGCTCCGTCCGCGAGGCGGGGCACCTTTGCGCGCGTCCGGACCGCTCACGGGCCACTCCGCAGCGTTACCGAGGTGAGCCGCGCCGGCGAGTAGCCGGTGGCGCGGTGAAGGTCGTCGAAGGCGTGGGACCGTAAGATCAGCCCGGCCGCCTGCGGGACGAGCGCGTCGTCGGCCGGCTGC
Organism: Methylobacterium sp. OAE515; assembly: GCF_041806315.1. Taxonomy (NCBI): domain Bacteria; kingdom Pseudomonadati; phylum Pseudomonadota; class Alphaproteobacteria; order Hyphomicrobiales; family Methylobacteriaceae; genus Methylobacterium; species Methylobacterium sp. OAE515. The sequence continues at coordinate 5,447,548 of NZ_JBGMUV010000001.1, read as the reverse complement.
TCGAACGCGCGGCCGTTCCGGGTCCAGCGGATCGGCTCCGGGCTGCGCTCGGGTCCGGTGATCATCGCGATGGTCGGATGCGCCGGGCCGCCATGGGCGTGGATCCGGTGCCCGGCGGCGTCGTCGTCGAACAGGAGGCGCGTCAGTCCGCGCGCCTGCGCCTCGACCACCCGCCGCCCCTGGGCGACATGGTCGTCGAAGAACGCCACGGTGGCGGCCGGATCGAGCATGGACCAGTCGGCAGTGGACCAGTCGGCGGTGCTGTAGCGGGCCTGCGGGTCGCGGTACTGGAGGCCCGAGAGGTCCGGGTCGTGGCAGAAGATCCTGGCGTGCGGGCAGGCCTGTCGGATCACCCAGGTGGTGAGCCCGCGGAAGACGCCGGATTCGATGACGTAATCCGGCTCCAGCGCCCGCATCGCGACATAGAGCTGGAGGGCGCCGTTGAAGCCGCTGCCGCCGCGGCGCTGGCGGACCGGGGCGGACGGGATCAGGTCCCAGAACGTCTGCACCTGCTCGAGAAGGTCGCCGCCCGCGGGGATCCCGGCGGCCGCGAGGTCGCGCGCCAAGATCGCCGCCGCGGATTCTAGCAGCGTCGTCACCTCGCGCGGCGAGGTCGGACGATGGCTCCAGTCCGGCGCGGCCGGAACGAGATCGTAGCCCAGGCGGTCGAACAGGGGCGACAGCACCTTGCGACGTAGGCGCTCCAGATAGACGGGCGGCCGCGGCTGCATCACGCCGCCTCCGCCGCGCGGGCCGTACCGAAGCGGACGCGGTGGCCGGCTTCGATCGCCTGCATGGTGCCGGCCTCGTCGGCCCCAAGCCGGTAGGGCTCGGCCCAACGCGAGGGATCGTTCTGCTCGCCCGTGATCGCAGCAAAATCGAGCGGGTGGTCGAGGCTCGGATCGGGCACCGCCGCCAGCAGCGCCCGCGTGTAGGGATGGACCGGGTGGCGGAACAGGGCGGCGCGAGGGGCCTCCTCGACGATCCGGCCGCGGCACATCACGCTGATCGTATCCGCCATGTAGTCGATCACTGCCAGGTTGTGGGAGACGATGAGGTAGGACAGGCCCAGTGCTGCCTGAAGATCCTTGAGCAGATTCAGGATCTGCGCCTGCACAGAGACGTCAAGGGCCGAGACAGGCTCGTCGAGGACGAGCAGCCGCGGCTTCGCGGCCAGCGCCCGCGCGATGCCGATGCGCTGGCGCTGGCCGCCCGAAAAGGCGTGCGGGTAGCGGCCGAGGCCGGCTGCGTCGAGGCCGACCATCGCCATCAGCGCCCGGCAGCGCTCCCGCCGCTCGGCGGCGGGGACGCCGTGGATCTCCATCGGCTCGGACAGAATCTGCCGGACCGTCAGGCGCGGGTCGAGCGAGGCGTAGGGGTCCTGGAAGACGAACTGCACCGTGCGCCGGTAGGCGAACAGAGCATCGCCGCTCAGGGTGTGGACGTCCCTTGGGCCGGTGCCGTCGTCGAACAGGATGCGCCCCGAATCTGGTTGGAGCGCTCGCATGATCATCTTGGAGACCGTGGTCTTGCCGGAACCGGATTCGCCCACGAGCCCGAGGGTCTGGCCCGCCGCGAGGCTCAGCGAGACGTCGGAGACCGCATGGACCAGACGGGGCTTCTGCCACAGGCGGCCGGCACGCAGCGTGAAGGTCTTGCTGACGCCCTCGACCTGCAGGAGCGGACCTGCGAGCGGCGGTCGCGCCTGCACCGGCGGGATCTCGGCCCGGGCCGGACGGATCGGCGTGAGCCGCTCGCCCGGCGCCATGTCGAACCGGGGAACCGCGTGGAGCAGCGCGCGCAGATAAGCGTGGCCCGGCGTGCGCATGACCGTGTCGCGCGGACCGGCCTCCACCAGGCGGCCGCGATACAGGACCGCCACGTCGTGGGCGATGTTGGCGACGACGCCGAGATCGTGGGTGATCAGCAGGATCGCCATCCCGGTCTCCTCCTGGAGACGGGCGAGCAGGGCGAGGATCTGGGCCTGGGTGGTGACGTCGAGCGCTGTGGTCGGCTCGTCGGCGACCAGGAGGGCCGGCTTCAGGATCAGCGCCATGGCGATCATGGCGCGCTGGCGCAGGCCGCCGGACAGCTCGAACGGGTAGGTCTTCAGGGCCCGGCGCGGATCCGGGAAGCCGACCCGGGCCAGTGCCTCCTGGGTCCGCGCGTCGGCCTCCCGCCGGTCGACGCCGGTATGGATGCGCAAAGCTTCGCCGATCTGGTCGCCGATCGTGTGCAGCGGCGACAGGCAGGTCATCGGCTCCTGGAAGATCATCGCGATGCGCTGCCCACGGATCGCCCGCATCGCCGACCCCTCGGCGGGGAGCCGGGCGATGTCGGTCTCTGCGGTACCATCGCGGAACAGGATCTGGCCGCGGGTGATGGACGCAGAAGGCGGCAGGATCCGAAGAATCGCCTGCGCGGTCACGGACTTTCCCGATCCGGACTCGCCGACAAGCGCCAGGGTGCGCCCGCGCATGACATCGAGGGACAGGCCGTGCAGGGCCTCGAACGGTGCGGATTCGGTTCGAAAGGCGACGGCGAGGTCGCGGATGGACAGCAGCGGGCTCAACCAGTCCTCGCGATCTGTGGGACTGAAGAATGCGGCGCCGGACTTGTGGTGTCCATTGCGGCATCGTCGAAAAGCTCGCGCGGATCGAGCGCGCGGATTGCGGGATGCTTGAGGAGACGTAACAGCAGCGCCTGCACGAAGTCCCAGATCGCCGGGTCATGAGCGAGATGGTGGGTCAGCAGGCCGACCGGCCGGCCAGGTTCGCGAGCGATGTCGGCGGCCAGATCGCGCAGCAACGCCTCTGGATCCCGCAGCGATCGGGACCCACGCCAGTCGATCGGATCCAGCGTCGCGTCGATGCGGCAGAGGCCCGGGACGGACGCCCCGGGCACCGCGGAGAGGCCGCGATAGCCGAGATCCGGCAGGGCGGCCGCCAGCGTCGGCGCGAGCCGGTTCCAAGGGGGCACGAAAACCGGCAGCAGGATCGGACCGGGCACGCGCTCCCGCGCGAGGCGAAGGCCGGCCACGGCATCGGTCAGGAGTTCGTCGTGCGGCCGGTGCGCGCCGAACTCTGCGGGTTTCTCACCGCTGGGCGCGTGATTGCGATGCGCGAGGCCGTGAACCGCAACGCTCACGTTCTGAGCCACGGCGAGCCGGCGGCCGAGGGCGGGCTCGATTCCGGCCGGTATGGCGGCGAGCAGGAGCGGCGCGGCGTGGGCCGCAGCGAGCGCGAGCAGCCGGTCGAGGGCCGGCGTCGCGGTGGCCGCGTCGTCGTCCCGCCAGAAGAAGTGGACCTGCCGGCCGCGCGACGCGGCCTCGTTCAAGGCGCGGTCCAACGGATCCGATCCGGCGCCCGCCGCGGGCCCCCGCGACATGCGCTGGAGGTTGGCGAACAGCGCCGCCGTGATCTCGACCGAGCGACGAGCGCCTCCGAGATCGAAGCCATGGGCGTCTGGCGCCGGCGCGACGCTCCGAGCCTCGACCGCGCGGAGCAGGGTGTCCGCGGTGAGATCCGCCTCCGGCAGGACCTCGGCGATGCCGTGGGCGGCCAAGCGCTCGGCGCGCAGTCGCTGCTCGGTCTCATCCCCGGCCTCGAACGGAACCAGCACAGCCGGCGTCCTGGTGGCGAGCAGATCCGTGGCGGTGTTGTAGCCGCACTGACTCACCGAGAGTGCCGCCGCCGCCAGCAGGCTGCGGTAATCGGGCCGGGCGCGGCCGAGAACGCCCTTCGGCAGTGCGCGTCCGATCGCGCGTAGATCCGGCTCCGGGACGCCGTGCCCGGCCAGGATATGCCAGCCGAGGTCGGGCCGCCGCCGGGCGGCCTTCGCGGCCGCGCGCAGCAGGAGCAGCCCGGCCGGCCCCGACCCCGCGGCCACAAGCACACCCGCGCGCGCGGCGGCCGGGGCCGGGCGGCTGCCCTCGTCGACGTACCCGGTGTAGCGGATAATCGCGCGTGTCCGGCCGTCGAGCGGCCAGGACGCGTCGAGCGGCACCAGCGCCGGATCGCCGTGGACCAGGACGGCATCGTAGAGCGCCGCCACGCGGTCATGCGCCTCGGCGATCCGCTCCGGCTTGGACGAGGCGACCAGGATGTCCCGCACGGAGGCGAGGACGAGCGGTCGCGGGCTTGAGGCGCGGGCGGCTTCCACCAGGGCGAGAAACTCGGCGGCGAGCGCCCGGCGGCCGAACGGGAACAACTCGGTGATGACCGCGTCCGGCCGAAATGACGCCAGGGCCTCGATCATCAGGGCGCGGCGGGAATCCAGCAGCGACGCATCCGCCGGCTCGCCATCCGGGCCGAGCGGCGTCGCGAAAGCCGTCCCGGCGACGTGCAGCGGCGGCAATTGTACGAGGCGCACGCCGTCGAGCCGCACCATCGGGGCTGGGACACCGCCGGACACCAGCATTGCGTCGTGCCCGGCCTCGACGAAGGCGCGGGCGAGGGCGGCGGCGCGGGTGAGATGGCCGGCGCCGAGGAGATGCGTCACCGCGATCAGGACGCGCACGCGGACAATTCCCGTTCGCTCGCCGAGGCGGCGGCTCCGAGCCCCGCAGAGGCACGAAGCCGGCCGGCGATCAGGTCGATCGCGGCTTCCTCCGAGAAGTCCTGCACGAGCCGTGCCCGCGCGGCCTCACCCAGACACCGGCGCAGGGCCGGCTCACGGGCCAGGCGTTCGAGGGCGGCTGCCAGAGCCGCCGGCGCGCCGGGCTGGACCAGCACGCCGTGCACCCCGTCGGTGATGAATTCCGGCGTCCCCGCAAAGCCGGTCGCGAGGATCGGCAGATCCTGGCTCGCGGCCTCCATGAGCACGTTCGGCAGCCCGTCCCGATCTCCGCCGGGCGCGGGCTTGGTCGGCAGCACGAATAGGTCCGCCTCGCGCATGGCGGCGATCACGTCGGGCTGCGCCAGGGACCCGAGGAACGACACCCGTCCCGACAGGCCGCGCGCCTCGACCTGCGCCTCCAGGGCGCGCCGAGTCTCTCCGTTGCCGATCAGGTCGAGGCACCAGTGGAGGCTCGCGGGCAGGGCGGCCACGGCGTCGATCAGGTCGTCATGCCCCTTCTTGGCGACGAGTCGGCCGACGCAGAGGAGCCGGAGCGGCGCCGCGGGATCCGAACCGTCACGGGGTGCGCGCGTCGCGGGCGGAACGGGGAAACGGCCGAGGTCGAGGCCGTGATAGGCGAGCAGCGTCCGACCCGGCGCCAGGTGATCGAGGCGTGCGAGCCCGTCGCGGGTGCAGGTCACGCCCCAGGCGGCGTCGGTGAGCTTCTCGCGCAAGTCCCAGTCCGGGGTCGTCCAGATGTCTTTGGCGTGGGCGGAGAAGCTCCAGCCGCGGCCGGTCAGAAGCGCGACATAGCGGGCGACGCTGGCGGGCGTGTGAAGGAAATGTACGTGGAGATGCGCCACGTCGGCGGGCAGTTCCCGCGCGAGGACCAGGGCCTGCCCGAGCCGCCGGATTCGCGAGGCGGTCGGGTCGCGCCGGAAGTCACGGGCGAACAGCGTGAGAAGCGCCGGGAAGCGCGGTCGCCGAAGCGCGGCGCCCAAGCCGGCGAGCACGCGCAGCGGCGCGTCGCGAAGATATTCGGGAAGGTAGGCGACCGGCGCCTGGATCTGCGTGTGCATCGGGTGCCGCGCCCGATCGGTCGGGCGGCGCAACGACCAGATCTCCAGGGGCAGGCCGCGCCGTTCGAGGGCGAGCAGTTCCTGCGCGATGAAGGTTTCGGACAGCCGCGGGTAGCCCTTGAGCACCACGGCGACTCGCACGGGCTTCACGAGAACGCCCGCACGCAGGAGGACTCCGAAGTGGCGCCCGCCAGGGCCCGAACCCTGCGGGCGACCGCGTCGAGACCGTCGAGCAGGCCCGGAACCAAGACCCGCGACGGCTCGGACTGATCCGGCAGGGCGCGCAAGGCCGCAGCCATGCGCTCCGGCGCCCGGCCGTCAGCTTCCATCAGAACCCGGACGAGCCCCAGCCGCTCAGCCGCCTGCGCGCGGATCGCCTGTTCCCGCCGCGGTTCGGTGCGCGGGACAAGGATGGCGCGCCGGTCGAAGGACAGGATCTCGCAGAAGGTGTTGTAGCCGCCCATCGCCACCACGCCGGACGCCTTGCGCATCAAAAACTCGATCTCGCTGTCGAAGGTGATCGCGGAGATCCGTCCGGCGAGCCGGCGGATCCGCGCACTGAAGCGCTCGCGGGTCTCCGCATCGAGGAAGGGGCCGAATGCGATGAGGGCGGGGAGGGGGATCCCGGGATCGATCTCGTAGGCGCCGATCACCCAGTCGATGAGCGCCGCGCCGTCGCCGCCACCCCCCGGTGTCACGAGGATGAACGGGCCGGCCGCGATGGCCGGCTCATCCCGGTCGGCACGCCGCTCGGGCAGCGCCCGGCGGAGATAGCCGGTGTAGATCAGGCGCTCGCCGATCCGCGCGGCCATCTCGGCCTCCATCGGCAAAGCCGCCAGCGGCTCGTGGATGCGGCTGAGGCCGTAGACCCAGATCTCGTCGTAGAAGCGCGCCATCGTCTCGGCCGCACCCTTGCGCTCCCATTCGGGAACGAGGCGGTCGGCATCGTCGAGCACGTCGCGCAGGCCGAGGACGAGCCGGATCCCGCGGCTCGCGGCCGCTTCGAGCACCGGCATCAATTCGCCGTGGAAGCCCGCGGGCTCCTTGTCGACGATGACGAGGTCGGGCCTGAAGTCTTCGCAGGCCCGCACGATGGTCGTCGATCGCTGTGCGACCGTCCGAGCGAGGGGGATGTCGGCGTCGAGGCTCGCATAGCCGCCGTCGCGGAACTTCGTCACCGGCGGCAGCCGGACCGTGCGCACACCCGGCGCGAATCCGAAACGGTCGATCACCGGCGAGCCCGACACGATCGTCGCCCGCGCCCCCCGGTTGCGCGCGACGATCGCGTTGGCGATCGCCCGCGAGCGCCGCAGATGGCCGAGCCCGAAGGTGTCGTGGCTGTAGATCAGGACGCGTGGGGCGGGAGACGCCTCGTCCACTCGCATCAAGGAGACCGCCCCGTTTGACGGCGCAAGGATCGCAGCCGCCGCCCTCTCGCACAAGCCGGGCCGCACGGCAAACAGCGCGGTCGCTGGCTGGCGCGCCGACGGTCACGCGCGTGACGGAATGCAACTCACTCGCCAGCGAGGATGAGAATCCGCTCTGAAATCCATGTGACGTAGACGTTTGACGAGCGGCGAGACACGCCGTCTTTCCGGGGCGCCGAAGTCGAGCCCGGACCCGGAGGGGCACGCCGGAGGCGGGCAATCCAGAACCGCTGTCCGTGTAAAGCTTTGGCGCGTCGGTGGGTCTGGATTCAGGAATCCGCTGCGCGGACCCGGAATGACGGGGTGAGCGAATATACTCTCCGATAGGGAGAAGGGCACTGAGCAATCTGCCCGAGCGCGACCGGCGTCGCCGGGACTGCCGGAGCACAGCGACAGGAAGCGAAAGTCCTGGTCGGAGCGCGTTTGCCTAACGCGGCAGCGGCCGTGGCATCCGGAACGGCAGCATCAGCCGAACCAGCGGGTTGCGGAACCGGTCCAGCGACAGGCTCTCGTGCATCGCCCGCACCGGCTCGCCGCCAAGCGTCGAGGCCAGCAGCGAGCGCGCGTAGAACGGTGTGTCCTCGAAGGTCGTGAGCACCCGCGAGCGGCCGTCGTCGCTGCGGGTCTCCCGCGCCATCCGCCAGAACTTGGTGGCCGGCAGGCCCGCGGGCGCGGGCGGGCGGATCTCGCGGCGGCTGCCGTCAGTGGCGAAGCGCAGCGACAGATTCTGACCGCCGCCCTGACGGTGCTGGACATCGTACAGGATGGTGGCGCCGTCCGGCAGCTCGGCCCGGCACCACGTCCACCGCGAGAAGGCCGCCTCCAGGGGCTCGTCGCCATCGTTGGTGTCGAAGTAGCCGCTCCCGCGCCAGCGAAGGTCCGGCTGCTCGAAAGCGACTTCGACGCGGGAAGACGGTGCCATCGGCCACCAGCGGTGGCGCCCGGCCCGGTCGAGGTGGAACGGTCCCTCTGTGAAGCCCCGCGGCTCCAGCCGGATTGAGCCGCGCAGCCTGTAGGGCAGCGGTGCGCCGCGTTCGTCGATCCGGACCGTCAGCGCCGTGCCGTCCCAGGTCATCGCGCTCGGCCCGATCGCGATGTGGTCCGGGCCGCGATCGAGGCTGGCGGCGCGGCGCTCGGTCATGGAAAAGCGGCTCCGGTCGCCGTACAGGACCACGTTCATCGCGCAATGCGCGAAGGGGTCCTTCTCGGCGCTCCACGCGTAGTAGGGCGAGAACACGCTGCCGATGAACGCGATGATCGTCAGGCCCTGCCGGCCATCGTCGCTCACCGCATCGACATACCACCACGCGTAGCCGCCCCGCGCGACCGCGCCGTCGAAGCGAGGTCGTCCAGGATCGCGGTGGCCGCCAGCCGGCCCGACTGCGCCGCCATCGGAACGCCCGGGCCGGGATGGATCGAGCCTCCCGCCAAGTAGAGGCCCGGAACGCCCGTCCGTGCGCCGGCCCGCTTGAACGTCGCCGCCCAGCCCTGGGCCGCCCGCCCGTAGAGGGCGCCGCCCGTCCCCGGGAACAGCGTCTCGAACTCCCGCGGCGTCGTCGTGACCGGATCGGATGTCGATTCCAGCGTCAGCCCGCAGGCTTCGAGCCGGCGCAACAGATTCGTCTCGCATGTCCGGATCTCCACGGGCGTGAGCGGGCGGTCCCGGCCATCCGCCGGGGCGTTGACGAGCATGAGCAGGCGTTCGGGCCCGGGCGGCCGCGGCCCGGCATCAGTTCGGTCCTGGGCGCAGATGTAGACCGTCGGGTCGTCGGGCAGCCGGCGCGCGCGCAGGATCGCGTCGAACTCGGCGCGGTAGTCCCGCGAGAAGAACACGGTGTGGTGAGCGAGGGGGAAACCCGTCGGGATTGCGGTTGCGCACAGCGTCACGGCCGAGAGCGAGCGCTCGGCCGGTGCGAGGCGCTCGCCGGCGGATACGGCACCAACTCCGAGAAGCCCGGCGCCCAGGGCCGCGCAGTCGGCGTTGCAGACGATCCGGTCGGCCGGGATCCGCTCGCCGTCGGCCAGGACCACACCCGCGGCCCGGCCCCGCTCCACGACGATCTGGTCGACATGGGCGCCGTACCGGAATGCGGCGCCCCGTTCCACGGCGAGATCCGCCACAGCCCGGGCCAGCGCGCTCAGGCCGCCGTCCACGGTCCAGATGCCGGCTTGCTCGACATGGGCGACGAGCATCAGGGTCGCGGGAGCAGTGAACGGCGAGGCGCCGCAATAGGTGGCGTAACGGCCGAACAGCTGCCGCAACCGGGGATCGCGGAAGAACGTGCCGAGCGCGGACCATAGAGTGGCAAAGGGCTGGATCCGCCAGAGGTCGCCGAGACCCGAGAACCCAACCCGCTGGGCGAGGCCGGCCGGACTGGTCCGGCCATCCCGGATGAACGGACCTTCCAGCGTCCGGTAAACCTCGGCCGAGCGGGCGCAGAACCGCCGGTACCCTTCGGCCTCCCGCGGGCCCGCGAAGGCCGTGATCGCGTCGGCCGAAGCCTCGATGTCGGCGAAGAGATCCAGCCGCTCGTCGCGGCTCCAAGCATGACGCGCGAGAAGATCGGCCCGTGTCAGCGCGATTCTGTCGGCAAGGTCCGCGGCGCATTCGTGGAACAGGGCCTCGAATACCCAACGCATCGTCAAGACGGTCGGTCCCGCCTCGACGGTGCGCGTTCCGACCGGAACCGCGCGCATCTTGCCTCCGGGCGCCGGACCGCGCTCGAGCACGAGGATGTCGAGCCCGGCATGGGCGAGCCGCAGCGCGGCGGCGAGGCCGCCGATGCCCGCTCCAATTACGATGACGCGCTCCTGCGCCACGGTCGCCTCGCTTCCGGCCCTCATCGGGATTGATCTGTGAGGCTGCAAGTGTCAATAAGAAATGACACTTGTTGCTGACAACCGCATACAACACGGGAGGCAACGCGATGGAATCGGGTCGGCGAATCGAGATCGCCCTGGATCGCGCCGTGGCGCACGCGGAGGCGCCGGGTGCGCCGCCGCTCCTCGCGGAAGCTCTCCGCTACGCGGTCTTTCCCGGCGGCCACCGCATCCGCCCGCGCCTCTGCCTCTCGGTGGCCCAGGCTTGCGGCGACGACGATCCGGGCGGCTCCGAGGCGGCCGCAGCGGCAATCGAGCTTCTCCACTGCGCCTCCCTGGTCCACGACGACCTTCCCTGCTTCGACGACGCGCCGATGCGTCGGCAGAAGCCTTCGATCCACGTCGCCTTCGGAGAACCCATCGCGGTGCTGACTGGCGATGCCCTCATCGTGCTGGCCTTCGAGACCTTGGCGCGCGCCGCCGGCTCTCACCCAGGGCGGCTCGTACGGCTCGTGGGCCTGCTCGGACGTGCGGCAGGCTCGCCGTCCGGCATCGCGGCGGGGCAGGCCTGGGAGTCGGAGGCGCATGTCAGCCTCAGCGACTATCAGCAGGCGAAGACCGGTGCCCTGTTCGCGGCCGCGACGGTGGCGGGCGCCGCAGCCGCCGGAGCCGAGCCGGAGCCGTGGCGCAGGCTCGGTGAATGTCTCGGCGAGGCCTACCAAGTCGCCGACGACCTGCGCGACGTCGCCTGCCGCCAGGAGGAGATCGGCAAGCCGGCCGGGCGCGACGCCACCCTCGGCCGACCGAATGCGGCCGCGCTCCTCGGTACCGGCGGAGCGCTGGATCGCCTGTCGCGCCTGACCCGCGAGGCCGTGGCGGCGATTCCGGCCTGTCCCGGCGCGGCCGCACTTACCGCCGAGATCGAGGCGCAGGCGCGGCTTTTCCTGCCGGCGAGCCTGCGGGCGGTGGTGGCCTGAGCGCCGGCCCGCTCCCAAGGGTCACGGCCTTGGCGCCACGTCCGACTGCCCTCGGAGACCGATGGCTGGCGTGGCGCAACCGCCTTGTGTCGAGCCCGCGCTTCCAGCGCTGGGCGGCGGGCTTTACCTCTGACCCGTCGGATTGCCCGGCGAAACACCCGGGCCCTGTTCGATCTCTGCGCCGGCTTCGTCTACGCGCAGGTGCTCACGGCCTGCATCCGGCTCGATCTGTTCGGGATCCTCGCCGAAGGGCCGCTCTCGGTCGCAACGCTGGCCCTTCGCATCGACCTGTCACCGGACGCCGCGCGCCGCCTGCTACGGGCCGCCGAATCACTCGGGCTGGTGCGCGCGGTGTCGGATGATCGGTTCGCGCTCGCGGATCTCGGCGCCGCGCTCGTCGGAAATCCGGGCGTCGCCGCGATGATCGAGCACCACGCGCTCCTCTACGCCGATCTCGCGGATCCGGTGGCGCTGCTGCGCAGACAGACGCCGCCGACCCGGCTCTCCGGCTACTGGCCCTACGCCAACGGCGGCGCAGGCGATGCGAAGAGCGTCGCGCCCTACAGCGGCCTCATGGGCGCCTCCCAGGCCATGATCGCCGAGGACGTGCTCGACGTCTGCGACCTCTCGCGGGTCGGACACCTGATGGATGTCGGCGGCGGCGAGGGCGCGTTCCTCCAGGCGATTGCCCGCCGGCACGCCACCCAGAGGCTGACGCTCTTCGACCTTCCCGCCGTGGCGGACCGCGCTCAGAATCGCCTCGCGCGCCTCAGTCTCGGCGAGCGGATCACCTGTTGCGGCGGCGATTTTCACGGCGGATTGCCGACCGGAGCTGACGCGATCTCGTTGGTCCGGATCGTCCACGATCACGACGACGCCCCTGCCCAGGCTCTGCTCGCGGCGGCGCACACCGCTCTGGCGCCCGGTGGGATCCTGATCCTTGCGGAGCCCATGGCCGGCACTCCGGGCGCCGAACCCGTCGGCGACGCGTATTTCGGCTTCTACCTGCTTGCCATGGGTTCAGGACGGCCCCGTCGCGTCGAAGAGCTTCGCGCCATGTTGCGCGAGGCGGGATTTACCGCTGTCCGCGAGCCCAAAACCCGGCGCCCGCTGCTCACCCGCGTGCTGATCGCCCAAAAATCGAGCGCTGATCTGTAGGTATGCCTTGACGCTTACATATGTCTATCTAGGATGACACTCAGCGGCTTCGCATCGGCGAGATTCGCGCAACGTCGGGCGGAAGATCCCAGCCATGGATGCTTTGGCCGTCATTCTCGAAAGTCCGGAGCATCTCGCGATCAAGCACGTCGCACTGACGCCGCCGGCTGAGACCGACGCAGTCGTTGCGGTCACATGGAGCGGGATCAGCACCGGCACCGAGCGGCTCCTCTGGTCGGGCCGGATGCCGCCGTTTCCCGGCATGGGATATCCCCTGGTTCCCGGCTACGAGTCCGTGGGCACGGTAATCGAGCCTGATGCGGGCGGATCGGTTATGGTCGGCCAGACCGTCTACGTCCCGGGCGCACGCTGCTTCGGCTCCGTCCGGGGCCTGTTTGGCGGCGCCGCCTCGCATCTCGTCGCACCGGCTGGACGGCTCATACCGGTGGACGCCGCCCTCGGCGACCGAGCCTGCCTGCTCGCCCTGGCGGCGACCGCCTACCGGGCCCTCGGCGGGATCCGGCCCGGCTCGACGCCTCTCATCGTCGGCCACGGTGTGCTCGGCCGGCTGCTGGCCCGGCTTACCCTGGCTGCGGGCGCCGAGCCGACCGTCTGGGAGACGAATCCGGCGCGCAGCACCGGGGCGCTCGGCTACACGGTCCTGGCGCCGGCGGACGATCTGCGACGCGACTACGCGGTCATCACCGACGTGAGCGGCAACGCCGACGGTCTCGATACCCTGATCGCCCGGCTCGCTCCCGGAGGCGAGATCGTGCTCGCCGGGTTCTACGAGGCGCCCCTCAGCTTTGCCTTCCCGCCCGCCTTCATGCGCGAGGCGCGGATCAGGATCTCCGCAGAGTTCCGGCCCGAGGATCTCGCCGCCGTGACGATGCTGATCGACGGCGGCCAGCTCTCGCTTGACGGGCTGATCACCCATCGCGCGCCGGCGGCGGAGGCCGAAAGTGCCTACCGCACCGCCTTTGCCGATCCCGCCTGCCTGAAGATGATCCTCGACTGGAGGGACGCCGCGTGAACGTTCAGCTCAACAAGGCCGCCCTGTCCCAAGCGACCCAGCTACGCGCCGAGGCCGCGATCGAGCCCGATGCAGTCGCTACCGCACCAGCGAAGAAAGAAACGCAGATCATCGCGATCTACGGCAAGGGCGGCATCGGCAAGTCGTTCACGCTGGCCAATCTCAGCTACATGATGGCCCAGCAGGGCAAGAAGGTCCTGCTGATCGGCTGCGATCCGAAGAGCGACACCACCTCGCTGCTGTTCGGCGGCAAGGCCTGCCCGACCATCATCGAGACCTCGACGACGAAGAAGCTTGCTGGCGAGGTGGTCGCGATCGGCGACGTCTGCTTCAAGCGCGACGGCGTCTATGCGATGGAGCTCGGCGGCCCCGAGGTCGGGCGCGGCTGCGGCGGGCGCGGCATCATCCACGGCTTCGAACTGCTGGAAAAGCTCGGCTTCCACGAGTGGGGCTTCGACTTCGTCCTGCTCGACTTCCTCGGCGACGTGGTCTGCGGCGGCTTCGGCCTGCCGATCGCCCGGGACATGTGCCAGAAGGTCATCGTCGTCGGCTCGAACGACCTTCAGTCGCTCTACGTCGCCAACAACGTCTGCTCGGCGGTGGAGTATTTCCGCAAGCTCGGCGGCAATGTCGGCGTCGGCGGTCTGGTGATCAACAAGGATGACGGCACCGGCGAGGCGCAGGCCTTCGCGGACGCCGCCGGCATCCCGGTCCTGGCCTCGATCCCGGCCGACGAGGATATCCGGCGCAAGAGCGCCAATTACGAGATCATCGGCAAGCCGGACGGGCGTTGGGGGGCGTTGTTCGCGGAACTCGCCGCCAACGTCGCGGACGCCGCGCCGCACCGCCCGACGCCGCTCTCGCAGGACGGGTTGCTCAGCCTGTTCTCCAGCGAGACCACCGGCCGCGACGTCGTGCTGGTCCCGGCGACCCACGAGGACATGTGCGGCGTCGCCCACGTGGCCAAGCCGTCCCTCGAAGTCGTCTACGACGAGGTCTGACGCGCATGGCCGTCTCCCTCGACATCGCCGATCTGCGGGCCCGGAAGGCGCCGGCCAACGGCGACCTCGCCGCCACGAAAGGCGACGGCCTCGGCTGCCATGCCGGGAAGGACGCGATGGTGGCGGCCGCGGAAGCCGCGGGGATGTCGGAGACGCTGGCGCAGCTGCGGGCTGACTATCCGCAGGGCCCGCACGACCAGCCGCAGAGCATGTGCCCGGCCTTCGGCTCGCTACGCGTCGGCCTGCGCATGCGCCGCACCGCCACGATCCTCTCCGGCTCTGCGTGCTGCGTCTACGGCCTGACCTTCACGTCCCATTTCTACGGGGCGAAGCGGAGCGTCGGCTACGTGCCGTTCAACTCGGAGACGCTCGTCACCGGCAAGCTGTTCGAGGACATCCGCGAGGCGGTCCACGCCACCGCGAAGCCGGAAGATTACGACGCCGTCGTCGTCATCAACCTCTGCGTCCCGACCGCCTCCGGCGTGCCCCTCCGGCTGCTGCCGAAGGAGATCGACGGCGTCCGGGTGATCGGCATCGATGTGCCGGGATTCGGCGTACCGACCCATGCCGAGGCCAAGGACGTGCTGGCCGGCGCCATGCTGAAGGTCGCCCGCGCGGAGGCCGAGCAGGGCCCGGTGGCAGCACCTCGCGGCGGCCGCTCCGAGCGGCCGAGCGTGGCGCTCCTCGGCGAGGTGTTTCCCGCCGACCCGGTGGTGATCGGATCGCTCCTAGAGCCGCTCGGCCTCGCCGCCGGGCCGGTCGTGCCAACCCGCGAATGGCGCGAGCTGTACGCCGCCCTCGACTGCGCGGCAGTGGCGGCAATCCATCCGTTCTACACGGCCTCGATCCGTGAGTTCGAGGCGGCGGGCCGCCCGGTCGTCGGCTCCGCTCCGGTCGGCATCGATGGCACCGCCGACTGGCTCGACCGGATCGGCGAAGCCTGCGGGGTTGCCCGCGCCACCGTCGAGGCGGCCAAGAACCGGATCCTGCCCGGCATCCGCGGGGCGCTCGGCGCGATGCCGATCAAGGGCCGGATCACGCTGTCCGGGTACGAAGGCTCGGAATTGCTCGTGGCCCGCCTCCTCGTCGAGAGCGGCGCCGAGGTTCCGTATGTCGGCACCGCCTGCCCGCGCACGCCCTGGTCGGAGGCCGACCGCGACTGGCTCGAATCCCGCGGCACGCAGGTGCGTTACCGGGCCTCGCTCGAGGATGACCTGTTCGCCCTCGAATCGCTGAAGCCCGACCTTGCCATCGGCACGACGCCGGTGGTGCAGCGGGCGAAGGAGCGCGGCACGCCGGCCCTCTATTTCACGAACCTGATCTCGGCGCGCCCACTGATGGGTGCGGCCGGCGCCGGCTCGCTTGCCACGGTGATCAACGCCGCCCTGGGCAACCGGGCGCGGTTCGACGCCATGCGCGACTTCTTCGAGGGCGTCGGCACCGGCCACGCCGCCGGCGTGTGGCAGGAGGTGCCGCAGAAGCGCCAGGGACCGAAGATCGAGGGCCCGAAGAAGCCGATCGGGGAGATGGCCTGATGCTGATCCTCGATCACGACAGGGCCGGCGGCTACTGGGGTGCGGTCTACGTCTTCACGGCGATCAAGGGCCTGCAGGTCGTCATCGACGGTCCCGTCGGCTGCGAGAACCTGCCGGTCACCTCGGTGCTACACTACACCGACGCGCTGCCGCCGCACGAGCTGCCGATCGTCGTGACCGGCCTCGCGGAGGAGGAACTCGGCCGCTACGGGACCGAGGGCGCCATGAAGCGCGCCCACGCCACCCTCGATCCGGGCCAGCCGAGCGTGGTGGTCACCGGCTCCATCGCCGAGATGATCGGCGGCGGCGTGACCCCGGAGGGCACCGGCCTCCAGCGCTTCCTGCCGCGCACCATCGACGAGGATCAGTGGCAGGCCGCCGACCGGGCCATGCGCTGGCTCTGGCAGGAATACGGGGCGAAGAAGTTCGCGAAGAAGGGCATCCCGGCCCGACCGGAGAAGAAGCCCGGCGAGAAGCCGCGGGTGAACCTGATCGGCCCGGCTTACGGCACCTTCAACATGCCCTCCGACCTCGCCGAGATCCGGCGGCTGGTCGAGGGGATCGGCGCAGAGGTGAACCTCACCTTCCCGCTCGGCGCGCACCTCGCCGACGTGCCCAAGCTCGTCAACGCAGACGCCAATATCTGCCTCTACCGGGAGTTTGGCCGCTTGCTCTGTGAGGATCTGGAGCGGCCCTACCTGCAGGCGCCGATCGGCATCATCTCGACCACCAAGTTCCTGCGCTCGCTCGGCGAAATCCTCGGCCTCGACCCGGAGCCGTTCATCGAGCGCGAGCGCCACACCACGATTAAGCCGGTCTGGGACCTGTGGCGGTCGGTGACGCAGGATTTCTTCGGCACCGCGAGCTTCGGCATCGTCGCAACCGAGACCTACGCGCGGGGCGTGCGCCACTTCCTCGAAGACGAGATGGGCTTGCCCTGCCACTTCGCCTTCGGCCGTTCGGCCGGGCTGAAGCCCGACAATGCCGCCGTCCGCGCCGCCATCGCCGCCAAACCGCCGCTGGTCCTGTTCGGCTCGTTCAACGAGCGGATGTACCTCGCGGAGTGCGGCGCCCGGGCGACTTACATCCCGGCCTCGTTCCCCGGGGCGATTATCCGGCGGCACACCGGCACGCCGTTCATGGGCTACGCCGGCGCGACCTACCTGGTCCAGGAGGTCTGCAACGCCCTGTTCGACACCCTCTTCCACATCCTGCCGCTCGCCCGCGACATGGACAAGGTCGAGGCGACACCGGCACGGCGCCACGCCGAGCTGCCCTGGGACGAGGCGGCGCGACAGGCCCTCGACGCTCTGGTCGAAGCACAGCCGGTGCTGGCCCGCATCTCCGCCGCCAAGCGCCTGCGCGACGCCGCCGAGCGCGCCGCCCGCGACACCGAATCCGACGCCGTTGCGCCCGCCCATGTGGCGCGGGCCCGGGCCGATCTCGCCGCGGGGATCCCCGCATGAGCGCCCCTTTCGTTTCACCCAGAGGAGACCTGACGATGCGAACGATGGTCCCGACCGGCCGCCAGCACCAAGAAGCGCTTCAGTTCCGGCTGATCCTGACGGCGACCTACCCGTTCTTCCTCGCCGCGGCGACGCTGAACCGCTTCAGGCCCGCCCGCGAGACGGCCCGGCCGGGCCTCGCGCCGGCGCACCGCTCGGTGTTCGGCGAGGCCCGCGCAATGGCGGTTCAGGCGATTCCCTTCGCCTTCATGGGCTGATGCGCCCCTGAGTGAGACACTTCCGTCCGGTGACGCGGGGGAAGTCGGGCCGTGACCGCCACCAGGCATCACGGCTGAACCCGTCGCGCCTCGCCAGAGGTGCGGCCAACACACGGAGGTCTGAACGATGGCGAGTGGACCCATCACGACAGAAAGACCGAGCAGCCTGTCCGGGCTGACGGAACCGGAAGCCAAGGAGTTCCACGCGATCTTCCTGACGAGCTTCCTCATCTTCACGGCGATTGCCGTGGTCGCCCACATCCTCGTCTGGCTGTGGCGTCCGTGGCTCCCTGGACCGCAGGGCTACGCCTCCCTTGAGGGCGTTCGCGACGCGGCCCACGCCCTCGTCACGATGATCGGCTGAGGAGGATCGGATGCACAAGGTTTGGTTGCTGTTCGATCCGCGGCGCACGCTGGTGGCTCTGTTCACCTTCCTCTTCATCCTGGCACTGCTGATCCACTTCATCCTGCTCTCGACCGACCGGTTCAACTGGCTGGACGGTCCGCGCAACAACAAGGCCGCCGAGAACACCATCACGCTCGCGCTGCCGCAGATGCCGGCCTGACCGCCGGTCCGGACCGCGGCGCGCGAGGGCCGCGGTCACCCCATCCTTCCTCTTCTCCGGCCTGACTGAGGAGCAGCCGCCATGGCGATGCTGAGCTTCGAGCGCAAATACAGGGTCCGCGGCGGCACCTTGCTCGGCGGCGACCTGTTCGACTTCTGGGTCGGGCCGTTCTTCGTCGGCTTCTTCGGCGTGGTCGGAATGTTCTTCACGGTGCTCGGCACCGCGCTCGTCATCTACGGCGCGGCGATCGGGCCGACCTGGAACATCTGGCAGATCAACATCGCGCCGCCCGACATCAGCTACGGGCTGAAGCTCGCACCGCTGAAGGACGGCGGCCTCTGGCAGATCATAACCTTCTGCGCGCTCGGCTCGTTCGTGTCCTGGGCTCTGCGCGAGGTCGAGATCTGCCGCAAGCTCGGCATCGGCTACCACGTGCCGGTCGCCTTCGGGATGGCGATCTTCGCGTATTTCACCCTCGTGGTGATCCGCCCGTTCCTGATGGGGGCCTGGGGCTACGGCTTTCCCTACGGCATCCTCAGCCATCTCGATTGGGTATCGAACACCGGATATCAGTACCTACACTTTCACTATAACCCGGCGCACATGCTCGCCGTGACGTTCTTCTTCACGACCACGCTGGCGCTGGCGATGCACGGCGGCCTGATCCTCTCGGCGACCAACCCGAAGAAGGGCGAGACCGTGAAAACGCCCGAGCACGAGGACACTTTCTTCCGCGACACGATCGGCTACTCGATCGGCACCCTCGGCATCCACCGCCTCGGGCTGTTCCTTGCTCTCTCGGCGGGGTTCTGGAGCGCGGTCTGCATCGTGATCAGCGGGCCGTTCTGGACGCAGGGCTGGCCGCAATGGTGGGGCTGGTGGCTCAACCTGCCGGTCTGGCGATGACTGGCCGACGCTTGGCGAGACGACACGGGTGATGCGAGCCGCCGCCGAGCGCGCGGCACTCCGGGGGAGGGCAGGCCATGGCCTATTACCAGAACATCTTCACGCAGGTTCAGGTGCGCCCGCTCGTGCCGGAGCACGGCGTTCCCGTCGCGGCCGACGACCGCGTGGGCAGGCCGTTCAACAGCTACCTGTTCGGGCTCATCGGCAACAGTCAGGTCGGGCCGATCTACATCGGCTACATCGCGGCCTTGTCGATCACTTGTGGTGTTATCGCCTTCGAGATCATCGGTCTCAACATGTGGGCGTCGGTGAACTGGGACCCGATACAGTTCGTCCGGCAATTGCCGTGGCTCGCCCTTGAGCCGCCCCTGCCGAAATACGGCTTGAAGGTCCTGCCGCCGCTCAACGAGGGCGGCTGGTGGCTGATCGCCGGCTTCTTCCTGACCGCGTCGATCCTGCTCTGGTGGGTCCACCTCTACAAGCGTGCGAAGGCGCTGGGCCTCGGTCTCCACGTGCCGTGGGCCTTTGCGTCGGCGATCTGGCTCTACCTGGTCCTCGGCTTCATCCGTCCGCTGCTGATGGGCTCATGGTCGGAAGCCGTGCCGTTCGGGATCTTCCCGCATCTCGATTGGACCGCGGCGTTCTCGCTCCGGTACGGAAACCTCTTCTACAACCCGTTCCACATGCTCTCGATCACGTTTCTCTACGGATCGACGCTGCTGTTCGCGATGCACGGGGGCACGATCCTGGCCTGCTCGCGCTACGGCGCCGAGCGCGAGATCGACCAGATCGTCGACCGCGGCACGGCCACCGAGCGCGCCGCCCTGTTCTGGCGCTGGACCATGGGCTTCAACGCCACGATGGAATCGGTCCATCGCTGGGCCTGGTGGTTCGCGGTCCTGACCACGCTGACCGGCGGCATCGGCATCCTGCTCACCGGCACCGTGGTGGACAATTGGTACCTCTGGGCGGTCAAGCACCACGTCGCGCCCTCGTATCCGCAGGTCTACGGCCCGATCGTGGATCCCGCCCATCTCGCACCTGGCCCGAGGCCGTGAGGAGGCCGTCATGAAGACGATTCTGGCGGTTGTCGGCGGGGCGCTGGCCCTGTTCCTCACCATCGCGATGTTCGGCGGCGCGGGCTGGACCCATCCGCCCATGGCGGTCAAGCAGACCGGCTTCCGCGGCACCGGCATGGACCTGATCCGGACCCGGGCCGGTAACGAGGCGCTGTCGGAAGCCAACCGGGCGCCGGCACCGGCCGATCCCGCGGATGCGGGGGGCGAGAAGGCCTCGGCCGTCTACGAGAACGTGCAGGTGCTCGGCGATCTCTCGGCCGAGCAGTTCAACCGTCTGATGGTGTCGATCACCGAGTGGGTCGCGCCGCAGCAGGGCTGCACGTACTGCCACAGCACCGAGAACATGGCCTCCGACGAGCTCTACCAGAAGCGCGTCGCCCGGCGCATGCTGCAGATGACGCAATACATCAACTCATCCTGGAAAGAGAACCACGTCCATCAGGCCGGCGTGACCTGCTACACCTGCCACCGGGGCAACCCGGTGCCGGCCAATATCTGGTTCGATCATCCGGTCCAGGGCGCGGGACGCTTCAGACCGCGCAACAACAGCCAGAACCTGGCCTCGCCGGAAGTCGGCAACACCTCGCTGCCCTACGACGTCTATCAGGCCTTCTACCAGCACAAGGAGACGTCGGAGGACGCCGTCCGGGTCAACGCCACCACGGCGCTACCGGAGACCAAGGGCAAGCCGATCCAGGACGCCGAGAAGACGTTCGCGATCATGATCAGCATGTCGCAATCGTTGGGCGTGAACTGTACCTTCTGCCACAACACCCGGTCGGTTGCGCAATGGGACACCAGCACGCCCAACCGGGTCCATGCCTGGTACGGCATCCGCATGGTGCGCGACCTGAACCAGGATTACATGACGCCGCTGACCTCGACCTTCCCGCGGAACCGCCTCGGGGTTCTTGGTGACGCGCCGAAGATCAACTGCGCCACCTGCCACAACGGCGCCAACAAGCCGCTGAACGGCGCCAACGTGATCGAACCCTATCCGGAGCTGTCTCACCCGACGATCTCGGTGAGCCTGCCGACCGGCGAGGCCAAGGACCCAATCCCTGGCACCGACAAGCCGACGCCGAAGCCCTGATCGGCTCTGGAGCGGCCGGGCCACCCGGCCGCTCCACGCAAGCTACAGGGAACATGCAACACGTAGAGGCGTCGATACCGACGGCCAAGCTCGGCCAGGAGAGACGCCCGTGACGATCACCATCTCCAACCTGCAGCCGCTGATCGCGATCCTGGCCGGGATCCTGATCCTGGTGATGCCGCGGCTGCTCAACTACATCGTGGCGATCTACCTGATCGTGGTCGGCGTGATCGGTCTGGGGATCCTGCACTGAGCGGCGCCCGCAGCACGAGGGGGCGGACCTGACAGACCGCTGGACCCGTCAGCGACCCAGGCACACTGCCATCGCGCGTTCATCTTGCGTTGCGTTGCGGGATAGTCCAACCCCGCCCATCAGCTCGGCCGTCGCCGGGCACCAGATACGGACGGGTTCGACATGGCGACCGGCAGCGCGAAGTGGGTCTATGCCTTCGGCGACGGCAAGGCGGAGGGCAAGTCGCAGATGCGCGACCTGCTCGGCGGTAAGGGTGCCAATCTGGCCGAGATGTCGAACCTCGGTCTGCCTGTCCCGCCCGGCTTCACCATCACCACCGAGGTCTGCACCTACTTCTACGACCACGGCAAGTCCTACCCGCCGGAGCTGAAGGATCAGGTCGCGGCCGCGCTTGCGCAGGTCGGCACGCTCACCGGCCGCAAATTCGGCGATGCAGCGAACCCGCTCCTCGTCTCGGTCCGCTCCGGCGCCCGGGCCTCCATGCCGGGCATGATGGACACGGTCCTCAACCTTGGCCTGAACGACGAGACGGTGCTGGCGCTGGCCAAGGAGGCCGATGACGAGCGCTTCGCCTACGATTCCTACCGCCGCTTCATCACCATGTACTCGAACGTGGTGCTGAACGTGGAGCACCACGCCTTCGAGGAAGCGCTGGAGCACTACAAGGAGAGTAAGGGCTTCGAGCTCGACACTGAGCTCGGCGCCGAGGACTGGAAAATTCTGATCCAGATCTACAAGAAGATCGTGCGCGACGAGCACGGCTCGGACTTCCCGCAGGGCGCCGACGACCAGCTCTGGGGCGCGATCGGCGCCGTATTCAATTCCTGGATGATTCCCCGGGCCAAGAAGTATCGGGAGCTGAACAACATCCCGGAGAGCTGGGGCACGGCCGTGAACGTGCAGGCCATGGTGTTCGGCAACATGGGCGACACGTCCGCTACCGGCGTCGCCTTCACCCGCAATCCGTCGACCGGTGAGAAAGCGCTCTACGGCGAGTTCCTGATCAACGCCCAGGGCGAGGACGTGGTGGCGGGCATCCGCACGCCGCAGAATATCACCGAGAAGGCCCGCATCGAGGCCGAGAGCGACAAGCCTTCCATGGAGAAGGCCATGCCCGAAAGCTTCGCGGAGCTGACCCGGATCTACGAGATCCTGGAATCGCATTACCGCGACATGCAGGACATGGAGTTCACCATTGAGAAGGGGAAGCTCTGGATGCTCCAGACCCGCAACGGCAAGCGCACGGCGAAGGCCGCCCTGCGCATCGCCGTGGATCTGGCGGGCGAGGGCCTGATCTCCCGTGACGAGGCGATCGGCCGGGTCGAGCCCGGCGCCCTCGACCAGCTCCTGCACCCCACCATCGACCCGAAGGCGGACCGCAAGGTCATCGCCTCGGGCCTGCCGGCCTCGCCCGGCGCGGCGACCGGCGAGATCGTCTTCAACTCGGAAGACGCGGAGGCGCACCGCAAGGCCGAGCGCAAGTGCATCCTGGTGCGCATCGAGACCTCGCCCGAGGACATCCACGGCATGCACGCCGCCGAGGGCATCCTCACCACCCGCGGCGGCATGACCAGCCACGCGGCCGTCGTCGCCCGCGGCATGGGCAAGCCCTGCGTCTCGGGCGTCGGATCGATCCGGATCGACTACAAGGCGCAGACGCTGACGGTCGGCGGCATCACGCTGAAGGCCGGCGACAAGATCACCATCGACGGCTCGACCGGGCAGGTGATTCAGGGCGAGGTGAAGATGCTGGAGCCCGAGCTGTCGGGCGACTTCGCCACGCTGATGGAATGGGCCGACGCGATCCGGACCATGAAGGTGCGGGCGAACGCCGATACGCCGACTGATGCCCGGACCGCGCGCAATTTCGGCGCCGAGGGGATCGGTCTCTGCCGCACCGAGCACATGTTCTTCGAGGGTGACCGCATCATCGCGGTGCGCGAGATGATCCTGGCGGACGATGCCGAGGGCCGCCGCGCGGCGCTCGCCAAGATCCTGCCCTATCAACGCCAGGACTTCCTGGAGCTGTTCACGATCATGTCCGGCCTGCCGGTCACGATCCGCCTGCTCGATCCGCCGCTGCACGAGTTCCTGCCGCACACCGACGCCGAAGTCGCCGAGGTCGTGAAGGCGACCGGCGTCTCGGAGGAGAAGATCCGGCACCGGACGCGGGAGCTGTCCGAGCACAACCCGATGCTGGGCTTCCGCGGCTGCCGTCTGGCGATCGCCTTCCCGGAGATCGCCGAGATGCAGGCTCGGGCGATCTTCGAGGCCGCCGTCCAGGCTGCCGCCGACACCGGCAGCCCGGTCACGCCCGAGGTGATGGTGCCGCTGGTCTTCACCCGCGCCGAGTTCGACATCGTGAAGGCGCGCATCGACGCCATGGCGAAGGCGGTCGCCGAGGAGAAAGGTGCCACACTCGACTATCAGGTCGGCACCATGATCGAGCTGCCGCGGGCTGCCCTCAAGGCCGGCGAGATCGCCGAGACGGCCGAGTTCTTTTCCTTCGGCACCAACGACCTGACGCAGACGGCGCTGGGCATCTCCCGCGACGACGCGGCGACCTTCCTCGGTCCCTACACTCAGAAGGGCATCCTGCCGGCCGACCCGTTCATCACCATCGACCAGGAGGGTGTGGGCGAGTTGGTGCGCATCGGCGTCGAGCGCGGCCGCAAGACCCGCCCGGACATCAAGCTCGGCATCTGCGGCGAGCACGGCGGCGATCCGGCCTCGGTGGGATTTTGCCAGGAAGTCGGGCTCGATTACGTCTCCTGCTCGCCCTACCGCGTGCCGATCGCCCGGCTCGCGGCCGCCCAGGCCGCTCTCGGCAAGGTCTCGGGCAAGGAAGGCTGAACGTTAGCCGAGGGCGCCTGCGGGCGCCCTCATCGGGCTCGTCAACCAACCGGTCAAATACCGGTTGAAAATGTTTTCGTCAGTACGAACCCGCTCCAGAACAGCACGTTGACTGCTTGAGCCGACGGGTTGTGCGTGTTCCTAGTCGATCCGCCCCGGGGCCTGCGTCACCCGTCGGAATCATCGGCCATGATCCATCCTGATTCCAGCCCGATGTGCGTCGGCGAGACCCACGCTGTCGTAGCGGCCCCAAGCGCCGCCGCGCGTGCCTACCTGGCACTGGTCGCGGGCCTGGGCGGCCTGACGACGGCCGTGATGCTGATGATGTCGGTTGCGGCCAACAGCGGCGGCGAGGCCGAACGGATCGCCGGAACCCAGGATGACGGCTACGCGGCGACGCTCGTGGCGGCCCTGGCGGTCAATCTCTCGAAGCCGCTGCGCTGAGTTCGTCCAGACACGGCGCCCACCGGTCTTTCCAGCAGACTGACTCGATCGGGATCGAACCGTCAGCCGCGTGCACGCGATGCTTGAACGAGCGATCGAGTCCGGATCTGCCGGACGGTAGACCGAATTCAGCGCGACCCTGAAACGGCGCGGGCCGCTGAGCCGGTGAACCGGGCCGCCGTCAGGTCATCGCCGGGGCTACGCGCGCTGAACTGCGTCGCGACGCGATCCGGCGCTGCCGCGACCACGGCGTCGGGTGCCGTATCGCGGACACGGGTGGCCGCGACGCGGACCGGCGCGTTACGGCTCGCCGGCGACGCCACGGCACCGGCTGACACTGCGTCGAACAGGGCACGCAACTGAATCTTGGCGTCGGCGTCTGGGGCAACCAGGGCGCGGGATTTGGCGGGCGTCGCGGCCGCGGCCCGGCTTTCGACCGGGGCCGAGAGGTTGGCCATACCGCCGTTCAGTGCGGCGAACTGGACCGGCCGCGGCGGCGGGAGCGGCATCGTGATGGCCGCCACGACGGCGGCAACATCCGAGGGCCGGCGCGGCGGCAGCGGCGCCACCACCGACAGCACCGCCTCCTCGGCTGCGGCGGCTGGCTGAGCCCCGGTCAGCAGCGACTTGGCGTCGGCAGGCTTGCCGTCAGGCGCCTTGGCCTGCTCGCGCGGCACCAGCGAGCTGCGCAGGGAATCGTCGGTAGTGGGCGCCGCGTAGGCGAGGGCGGTCCGCGTGCCGACCGGGTCCTGCGGGTCGGCGCTCGCCACGGCGACAACGGGTGCCCGGCGGGCCTTCGCCGCGACGGCGGGCGGCGGCGCCGGCACCGGGTCCGGAGCGGAGCGGCCGCCACCGAACAGACTCGCGAGGAAGCCGAACAGGCCTGGCCCGTCTTCTTCCTCGCCGCTCGCCATCTGGGTGGTGAGGCCCGCCACGGTGCCGCCTCGGGCTAGAATCTCGGCCTTCGCCTCCTCGTAGCGCGGGAAGGGCCGGTTGTCGCTCGGCAGCAGCACGGTCTTGCCGTCGGGGAAGAGGCGGGCGAGCTGATCGTGCGTCATGCGCGGCCACATGCGCACGGAGCCGACATCGAGGTGCACGAACGGGGTACCGGCATGCGGGTACCAGCCGACGCCACCGCGCTGCATCTGGAGGCCGACCTCGCGGATGCGATCGATCGAGACGTCCGGAAGGAAGAAGTCCATGGCCTTGCCGAGCATGTGCTGGCTGTACTCGGCCACCATCTTGGAGCGGCGGCGCAACATCGCGTTGGTGCCGGGCGAACGGTAGGCGGAGACGACGTGGATCGGCTGGCTGGCGCCGACCTGCCGGTAGGCCTCCCAGACCGTGTCGAACAGGCGCGGATCCATCTTGGTGGGCTCGTTGACGCGCCAGTCGCGCAGGAGCCAGTTCAGCTGCTCGAGGGCGGCGCGGTCGTAGCGGCCGTCGCGCTTGAACGTGATGGTCGCGCTCTCCTGCGTGTGCGTGTGATAGATCGTGAGCGTGCGCGTGTCGCCGTTCGCCACCGCGTCCTCGGTCTCGGCGGTGCCGGCGACCAGGCCCAGCGCGACGCCCGTCAGGGCCAGGGCGAAGGTGCGGAGAGGGCGCAGGAGACTCGGCACGATAGTCCTGATCCTCTGCCGGCGCTTGTGCCCGGCGGGTGTCAGGCCGGGTTCCCGGCTGAAACGGCTAAGGCTCGACCGTGGCGAAATCGTGCCCGGCTGTGCGGCCGCGCACGCGAAAGTTGCGGACTGCCGAAGACCTTCGGCTACCACCAGCTCCGCGGGGCCGGCTGCTGCGGGGCCGGCGTCCAGAGTCCGGGCTCGCCGAATTCCGGAGCGCTGTCGGCCCGCGCGGCGCGGCGCGACGCACGGCGGGGCACGGTCACCTCTTCGTAGCGATTGTCCGGCCACTCGTCGGCGACGTGACGGTGCGTCACCCGGCGCTGAACGGTGCGCGCCTGTGCAGGCGTCGGCGTACGCTCGGCCTTGCGCCGCGGCGCCTCGTCCGGCAGCCGGGCCATCGCCGGATTCCCGCCGCCGGGCAGCCCGAGGGCTGCACGCATCGGCGCGTCGTATCCGTAGAGGTCGGGCAGCGTGCGGTAGGTGCCGCCATCGTCGACATAGGCGGTGAAGTAGGCGAGGTGCACCGGCAGCTTCTCCGGCAGCCGGAGCGTGCGCTCGCCCTTGCCGATCAGCTTCTTCAGCCGCTCCTCGGACCAGTCCGGCAGGACCACGTCCGCGAGGCGGAACGGATCGTCCACGCGCACGCAACCGTGGCTGAAGTCGCGCTTGGACGCCGAGAACAGCGAGCGGTTCGGCGTATCATGCAGATAGACCGCATGCTGATTCGGGAACATGAACTTGATGAAGCCGAGCGCGTTGCGCTCGCCCGGCGGCTGGCGCAGCGAGATGTGGCCGCCATGGCGGACGACTTCGTAGCCGCCCCAGGTCTTGCCGCCGTAGCCGGCGAGCTTCGGCGCCATCGTCTTCAGGATGGACGGCGGCACGTACCAGGACGGGTTGACGACGGCGTATTCCATCAGTCCCGAGAACAGGGGCGTGCGCGATTCCGGCTTGCCGACGATGACGCGCGCCTCGTCGCGCAGAGTGCCGCCGCGATAGGCGCGCAGGCGGTATTCGGGAATGTTGACCAGGATGTAGTCGGACCCAAGATCGCCCGGCAGCCAGCGCCAGCGTTCCATGTTGACGATCAGCTCGGCCTCGCTGCCCGTCGGGCGCGCCGACCGGCCGGAATCGGCCAGAGCCAGCACGGTTTGGACGTTCAGGACGCCGTTTCCGGGCAGCCCGCGGCCGCGCTGGAACTTGGCGACCGCGTCGGCGACGACGGAATCGTAATCCTCCGGTTCGCCGGGGCCGCGGTCGAACGTGCCGGCGGGCCGGGTCTCAAGCCCGAAATGCGCGCGCAGAAGCGGAACGCGCTGATCGTGCATCCCGACGCGCAGGGCCGGGCCGGACGGCAGCCGCAGCGGCTTCACCGCCGCGGGCGCCGGCCCGCGCAGAGAAGCGAGCCGCGTCTTCAGGGCCAGAAAGCCCGGGGTGGCAGGGTTGTAGCTTTGAAGCGTATCGCCGGTCTTCGCGCCGGCATCGGCCAGCTTCGCCAGCACCGCGTTCCCGTCGGGCAGATCGAGCTTCGGAGTGATCAGCCGCGAGATCGACGCGAGATTGATCCGGCCGCCACGCGCGTCCCGGGCGTAGAGGACGGCCGCAGCGGACAGGCGCAGCTCGGCATCCGCCACGGCCTTCTCGTCCGGCTTCTCGGCGAGATTGGGGACCGTGTAGGCATGCGCGTCGAGCCCGTCCTCGCCGGCGGCCGCAAGCCGTGCCGCGACCGCCTTCGCGGCCTCGGTCCAGGCACCGTCGGCGATCCAGAGCGGCTTGTAGGCGCGGGCCTCGTAGAACGACCGGATTGCGTCGCGATCCTTGCCCGTGAGGCGCAGGAGCAGCGGCGCGTTGTCTCCGAAGCGGGCCAGGATTGCGGCACCGAGGGGATCAGCGGGCGCGACCGGCGCCGCGACCGTCGGGGCCGGCGCGGGCTCGGCGGCGGGCGCGTCCGGCTTGTAATCGGGAATCGCCGTCGTGACAGGATCCGACGGCGCGGATTGCGCGGGCGACGACGACGGTGGCGTATCAGCGAGCGCCTTGTCGAGCGCGGCCGTTTCGGCACCGAAGGCGCCGGCCGAAGCCAGCGTGCCGGTCAAGAGGGCGGCCAGCGCCATGAGGCTGGAGCGCGGGACGCGCATCGTGATCTCCCAGGGTGCGGCGGCAGAGCCGCACGCTCAGATTGTGATTATCCGCGCAAGCGTGGCATTGGGCAACCGCAGTCTTCGTGAATAGAATTTTGGTCCTGCGGCTTCCGTCGCGACTTCTAGTCTGCTCAGCTTTTGATCTGACTTATTATCGACCGAAAGCGGTCAGCAGCGTCCAGCTCTCGGAGCGGCAGGACCGCCCAGTACGGGTGGTGCGCTAGCGCACGTACCGCCCGCTCAAGCGGCGTCCTCGGTCTTCTCCCCGTCCTCGAGGCCGAGGTCCTTCAGCTTGCGATAGAGCGTCGACCGGCCAATGCCGAGGCGGCGCGACACCTCCGACATCCGCTGACGGTAAAATTGCAGGGCGTAACGAATGATCTCCGCCTCGAGCACGTCCATCGGCTTCATCTCGCCGGTCTCCTCGGCGACGAGGGACATGGCGTGCGGATCGCGAACCTCGACGCGCACGATCTCGCGGACTGGCTCAGGAACGTATGCCGGCATCTGCGCCTGGGTGGGTGCCGCCGGGATGCGCACGTCGAAGCCCTCGACCTGCGCTGCGATCTGCGGAAACTCGGCGACCGTCAACTCGTCCCCGTCGGCGAGGACGACGGCGCGGAACAGGGCGTTCTCCAGCTGGCGGACGTTGCCGGGCCAGGGATAGCGGGTGAGCAGTGCCATGGCCTCCGGGCTGATCGCCCGGACCCGCTTCCCCTCCTCGGCGGCGAAGCGCGCGCAGAACGAGCGGACGAGGTCGGGGATGTCCTCGCGGCGCGCCCGCAGCGGCGGCAGGGTCATCGGGAAGACGTTGAGGCGATAATACAGGTCCTCGCGGAACTTCCCCTGCTTCACGAGGTCAAGCAGCGAACGGTTGGTGGCCGAGACGAGGCGGATGTCGACCCGCACCGAGCGCTTACCTCCGACCGGGTCGACCTCGCCCTCCTGCAGGGCGCGCAGCAGCTTCACCTGGGCATCGAGGGGAAGCTCGCCGATCTCGTCGAGGAAGAGGGTGCCGCCCGAGGCCTCGACGAACTTGCCGGCATGCTTCTCGGTGGCGCCCGTGAACGCACCCTTCTCGTGGCCGAAGAGGGTCGATTCCACGAGGTTCTCGGGGATGGCCCCACAGTTCACGATCACGAACGGCTTGCCGCGCCGGTCGCCGGACCCCTGGATCGCCCGGGCGAGCACTTCCTTGCCGACACCGGACTCACCCTCGATGAGCACCGGGATGTTGGATTTGGCGGCCCGCTCGGCGAGGCGGATGACCCGCTCCATGTCGGGGCTCTTGGAGGTCAGGTCCTTGAAGGTCAGCGCGCCGGAGGCGCGGCGGCGCATGCGGCGCACCTCCTCCTCCAGGGTGTCGACCCGCAGGGCGTTCTTGATCGAGACCTGCAGCCGCTCGGCGCCGGCCGGCTTGACGACGAAGTCGACGGCGCCGGCCCGCATGGCGGTGACCACCGTATCGATCGAGCCGTTGGACGTCTGAACGATGACCGGCGTGGCGAGTCCGTTCTTGCGCATCTCCGCCAGCACGCCGAGGCCGTCGAGCTCCGGCATGACTAGGTCGAGGAGCACCACGTCCGCGCCCTCGGATTTCAGCAGCGTGAGGGCTTCCGCGCCCGTCTCGGCGACCCGCGCCTCGAAGCCGAACCGGCGCACCGCCGCCTCGGCGAGACGCCGCTGGACCGGATCGTCGTCCACGATGAGCACGGTTGTGGACATGGCGGCTCCTGAACGGCGCGCGGATCGAAAGACGCGGCCCAGGACTTGTCCCGGCCGCAGGCTCCGATTCGGCGACTGTTTCGTTTCGAGCCGTAAGGTGACGGAGAGACGTAAAGTGGCGCTTAACGACGTTTCCATCGGATCGTCAGGCGCCGTACCGGGCCACGCAAACCGGCCGCGTTGAACGCGTGGCGGCACACTCGATATCAAGGTACGGGGCCGAGCCCCTTTTCAGAGGAACGCGCGACATGATGCCGAGCCACACCGCATTGCCGGTGAACGTCCGACTGCCGGAAGGCGTGAGCGCCGCGCGCGCCGCCGCGAAGGCTGCCGACCTCGGCCATCTCCCAGAATGGGATCTTTCGGATCTCTATGCCGGCCTCGACGATCCGGAATTCGCCGCCGACATGAGCCGTGCCGAGGAGGAGTGCCGGCGCTTCTCCGAAACCTATGCCGGACGCATCGCGGAGATCGCCTCCGGCGCCGACGCGTCCGCGCGCCTCGCCGAGGCGGTCCGCGCCTACGAGGGGATCGAGGATCTTCTCGGCAAGCTAATGTCCTTCGCCGGGCTGGTCTATTCCAGCGACACCACCGACGAGGCGCGGGCGAAGTTCTACGGCGACACGCGCGAGCGGCTGACGAACGCCTCGTCCGATCTGCTGTTCTTCGCCTTGGAGCTGAACCGGGTCGACGATGCGGCGGTGAATGCCGCGATGGCCGACGGTCCGCTCGCCCGCTACGCGCCCTGGATCGAGGATCTTCGCAGGGAGAAGCCGCACCAGCTCGACGACCGGACAGAGAAGCTGTTCCTTGAGAAGTCCGTCACGTCGAACGCGGCCTGGGACCGCCTGTTCAACGAGACGATCGCCTCCCTGCGCTTCACCGTGCAGGGCGAAGAGATGCCGCTGGAGCCCACGCTCAACAAGCTCCAGGATTCCGACGGTGCCGTCCGCAAGGAGGCCGCCGGCGCGGTCAGCGACGTGCTGCGCGGCCATCTGCGGGTCTTCACGCTCATCACCAACACGCTGGCCAAAGACAAGGAGATCTCCGACCGCTGGCGCGGCTTCAAGGACGTCGCCGACGCGCGTCACCTCGCCAACCGGGTCGAGCCCGAGGTGGTTGAGGCCCTGGTCGATGCCGTCCGGGCTGCCTATCCGCGCCTGTCGCACCGCTATTACAAGCTGAAGGCCAAGTGGTTCGGGCAGGAGACACTGCCCTATTGGGACCGCAACGCGCCGCTGCCGAAGGTCGAGCAGCGCACGATTCCGTGGTCCGAGGCGCGCGACACGGTGTTGTCGGCCTACGACGCGTTCTCGCCGAAGATGGCGGGCATCGCCCGGCGCTTCTTCGACGAGAGCTGGATCGACGCGCCGACCCGGCCCGGCAAGGCGCCGGGGGCCTTCGCGCACCCGACGGTGCCGTCCGTCCATCCGTACGTGCTCGTGAATTATCAGGGCAAGCCACGGGACGTGATGACGCTGGCTCACGAACTCGGCCACGGTGTCCATCAGGTGCTGGCCGGCCCGAACGGCGCCCTGATGGCGCCGACGCCCCTGACGCTGGCCGAGACCGCCAGCGTGTTCGGCGAGATGCTGACGTTCCGCAAGCTGCTCGGGGCCACCACCGACACGACCCAGCGCCGGGCGATGCTCGCCGCCAAGGTCGAGGACATGATCAACACGGTGGTGCGCCAGATCGCGTTCTACTCGTTCGAGCGGAAGGTCCATCTGGCCCGCGCCAAGGGTGAGCTGACCACCGATCAGATCAACGCGCTGTGGCTGTCGGTGCAGGCCGAGTCGCTGGGACCGGCGATCACTCTGGATGCTGGCTACGAGCCGTTCTGGGCCTACATCCCGCACTTCATCCACTCGCCGTTCTACGTCTACGCCTACGCGTTTGGCGACTGCCTCGTGAACTCGCTCTACGGTGTCTACGCGCAGGCGGAGGAGGGCTTCGTCGAGCGTTACTTCGCGCTGCTCTCGGCGGGCGGCTCGAAGCCGTACGGCGAGCTGCTGGCGCCCTTCGGCCTGGACGCGAAGGATCCGGGGTTCTGGCAGATCGGCCTCGGGATGATCGAGGGGATGATCGCGGAGCTGGAAGGAATGGAGAGGCAGGGCTGACAACCGATGACCGGCCTCGCGCGAGGCCGGTCATCGCGGGTTCCCCCCGCGGCGCAGGGACCCACGCCCCTGGCGTCCGAGCGCCCGCGGCATATCTCCCGGTCAGCCGCAGACAAGCAGACCGAGAGATGGCCGAGACCGATCGCGAAGCCAACCGCTTCTCCGCCCGCGCCGGGCGCTACGCCAGCGTGGGCGCCAATGTCGGGGGCGTCGCCGCCCGGATGGCGATGTCCCGGCTGTTCGGCAAGGAGGGCACCACCAACGCCGCGGCCTTGGCCCAGGCGCTCGGCGGCCTGAAGGGGCCGATCATGAAAGTGGCCCAATTGTTGGCCACCGTGCCGGACCTTCTGCCGCCCGACTACGCGGCCGAATTGCAGAAGCTCCAGGCCGACGCGCCGCCCATGGGCGCTGCCTTCGTCCGCCGCCGCATGCAGTCCGAGCTCGGCGCCGGCTGGCAGACGCGGTTCGGCAGCTTCGACCTGAAGCCGGCGGCCGCGGCCTCGCTCGGCCAAGTCCATCGCGCCACCACCAAGGATGGCGAGCGACTCGCCTGCAAGCTTCAATACCCGGATATGCAATCGGCCGTGGAGGCCGACCTCAAGCAGCTGGAACTTGCATTCGCGCTGCATCGGCGCATGAATTCCTGGCTGGACACGCGCGAGATCGCCAAGGAGATCGGTGCGCGTGTCCGAGAGGAACTCGACTACGAGCGCGAGGCGAAGCATGCCGCCCTCTACGGCGCGGTCCTCAAGGACATCGCGGCGGTGCGCGTGCCGAAGGTCTATCCGGACCTGTCAACCAGGCGCCTCCTGACGCTCGGCTGGCTCGACGGGGACAAGATCCTCGGCTTCACGGAGGAACCGGTCGAGATCCGCAACCGCATCGCGCAGGCTATGTTCAAGGCGTGGTGGCACCCGTTCAGCCGCGCCGCGGTGATCCACGGCGATCCGCATCTCGGGAACTACACGGTCTTCTCGGAAGGCGGTGAGGCCGCTGGAATCAATCTGCTGGATTACGGTTGTGTGCGTATCTTCCATCCCCGCTTCGTCGGCGGCGTCGTGGATCTCTACCGCGGCCTGCTGACCGGCGACGAGGCGCGGATCGTCCACGCCTACGAAGTCTGGGGCTTCAAGAACCTCGACCGGGAGAAGATCGAGATCCTGAACATCTGGGCGCGTTTCATCTACGGCCCCCTCCTGGAAGACCGGACCCGGACCGTCGCGGACGGCGTGAAGCCCGGCGAGTACGGCCGGCGCCAGGCCTTCGAGGTGCATCAGGCCCTGAAGGAGCGCGGCCCGGTGACCGTTCCGCAGGAATTCGTGTTCATGGATCGCGCAGCGGTCGGCCTCGGCGCGGTGTTTCTTCACCTACGGTCGGAGCTTAACTACCACCGGTTGTTCGAGGCCGAGATCGAGCATTTCTCGCTGGACACGCTGGCCGAACGCCAGGGACAGGCGCTGGCCGAGGCCGGGCTTCCGAACCCGGCCTGATACCCGCCGTCGACCCATCGAGAGAGCGATCAACTTGCGTGCGTCCGATTGCGGCAGGTAAACGCTTGAGCTACATCCCACCGTGACCGCAAGAAGTCGCGTCTTAGGGAAACGAGCGCACGATGGCTGAGAGTGACACGGTGGCCGGGCACACCTACAGCCCGGCGATGGACGCGCGGACGCACGAGCAGACCTATCGCGGCTTCGTCCGCTTCGTCGAGATCGGCACCGGCGTCGTGATCTGCTGGGTGCTGGCGCTGGCCGTCGGCGGGATTCGCGAAGCGTGGCTTCTGGCGATCGTCGGCGTGATTGTCTCGGGCGCGGCGGGCGCGGTTGGTGCCCTGGCCCCGGCCGTCGGCTGGCGCGGACCGCTGGTCGTCGCCATCCTGCTGCTGCTCTACCTCTTCTTCGCCTGAGGCTGCTGGAACGGTCCTCGGAACGTCCGCCCTCCACCATTCGGCCCGCTCATGTGATCTCTGAGCGGGCGGCCGACGCGTGGTCGTTGATTCGATTGACCGCAAGTTACATTCGGCCAAGTTCCACCATTGCGCCGCAGGTCCGCATCTCGAAAAGCCGCGAGGGTTCGCGCATTCGAAGGGCCGAGCTTATCCAGGGGAATCCTCGCATGCGCATTGCTGTGCTGTCCGAGACGGACTCCGCGGAACCGCGCGTGGCCGCGGTCCCCGAGACCGTCAAGAAGTTCAAGTCTCTCGGTGCCGATGTCGTGGTGCAGTCGGGTGCGGGCCGAAAGGCCGGCATTCTGGACGGCGAGTACGAGGCGGCCGGCGCCGAGGTCGCGGGAAGCGCGGCCGACGCGGCGCGCGACGCCGACCTCGTCCTGAAGGTGCGGCGCCCGAGCGGCGAGGAGCTGCCTCAGCTCAAGCGCGGCGCCACCGTGATCGCGATCATGGATCCCTACGGCAACGAGGCTGCCCTGAAGGCGATGGCCGATGCCGGCGTCGCAGGCTTCGCCATGGAGCTGATGCCGCGCATCACCCGCGCGCAGGTCATGGACGTTCTCTCCTCGCAGGCGAACCTCGCGGGCTACCGCGCGGTGGTCGACGGCGCCGCCGAGTACGGCCGGGCCATGCCGATGATGATGACCGCCGCCGGCACCGTGCCGGCCGCCCGCGTCTTCGTCATGGGTGTCGGCGTCGCCGGCCTGCAGGCCATCGCCACGGCGCGACGCCTCGGAGCGGTCGTGACCGCCACCGACGTGCGCCCCGCCACCAAGGAGCAGGTCGAATCGCTCGGCGCCAAGTTCGTCGCGGTCGAGGACGACGAGTTCAAACAGGCTGAGACCGCAGGCGGCTACGCCAAGGAGATGTCGGCCGAGTACCAGAAGAAGCAGGCGGAGCTGGTCAAGGGCCACATCGCCAAGCAGGACATCGTGATCACCACCGCGTTGATCCCGGGCCGTGCCGCGCCGAAGCTGGTCTCCGAGGAGATGGTCGCGTCCATGAAGCCGGGCTCGGTCCTGGTGGATCTCGCGGTCGAGCGCGGCGGCAACGTCGCCGGAGCCAAGGCCGGCGAGGTCGTGACCACGGATCGCGGCGTGAAGATCGTCGGCCACGTCAACGTCCCCGGCCGTCTCGCCGCGACGGCGTCGAGCCTCTACGCGCGCAACCTCTACGCGTTCGCCGAGACCCTGATCGACAAGGAGTCGAAGGCGCTCGCCATCAACTGGGACGACGAACTGGTGAAGGCCACGAACCTCACCCGCGACGGCTCCGTCGTTCACGCATCCTTCCAGCCCAAGACCGATGGGCCGGCCTCGGAGGCCGCGTCCGTGGGGCTCGCCAAGTCGGAGGCCAACAAGGCCTCCGGCGCGCAGTGAAGACCGGTCGAGAGGAGTAGCAGAATGGCAACCGTCATCGTCCCTCCCGATCAGGCAGCCGATCAGGCCCGTGTGCTGGCTGATGCCGCACGGGCCGCTGCCGCGGTCGCCCGCAACGCCGCCGATCAGGCCCAGGTCATCGCCGACGGCATGGGCCACGGACTCAGCGCCGCGACGGGCGGCGCCGTCGATCCCACGGTCTTTCGGCTGGCGATCTTCGTGCTGGCGATCTTCGTCGGCTATTACGTGGTCTGGTCAGTGACCCCGGCGCTCCACACGCCGCTGATGTCGGTGACCAACGCGATCTCCTCGGTGATCATCGTCGGCGCGATCCTCGCGGTCGGCGTCCCGCTCATCGAGAAGGGCACCGGGCTTGCCCGGTTCTTCGGCTTCATCGGCATCGTGCTCGCCAGCGTGAACATCTTCGGGGGCTTCCTCGTCACGCAGCGCATGCTCGGCATGTACAAGAAGAAGGGCTGAGCCGGTGTCTGAGAACGTCTCCTCCCTTCTCTATATCGTCGCCGGCGTCCTGTTCATCATGGCGCTGCGGGGGCTCTCGCACCCCACTACCTCCCGGCAGGGTAACCTGTACGGCATGGTCGGCATGGGGCTGGCCATCCTGACCACGCTGGTCGGCCACCCGCCGGCCGGGATCGGTGCCTGGATCCTGGTGCTCCTCGGCCTCGGCATCGGCGGCGGCGCCGGCGCGGTGATCGCCAAGCGCGTGCCGATGACCGCCATGCCGCAGCTCGTTGCGGCCTTCCACTCGCTCGTCGGCCTCGCGGCGGTGTTCGTGGCAGCCGGTGCGCTCTACGCTCCGCAGGCCTTCGGCATCATCGAGAACGGCCACTTCCACAAGCAGTCGCTGTTCGAGATGGGGCTCGGCGTCGCCATCGGCGCGATCACGTTCACCGGTTCGGTAATCGCGTTCGCCAAGCTCGACGGGCGCATGTCCGGCAAGCCGATCATGCTGCCCCAGCGCCACCTCATCAACGCGCTGCTGGCCGCCGGTCTCGTCCTGCTGCTTGCGCTGTTCATCGGCACCGAGTCGAAGGCAATCTTCTGGCTGATCGTCATCGCCTCGCTGGTGCTCGGCGGCCTGATCATCATCCCGATCGGCGGCGCCGACATGCCGGTGGTCGTGTCGATGCTCAACTCCTACTCGGGCTGGGCCGCGGCCGGCATCGGCTTCACCCTCGGCAACCTCGCGCTGATCATCACCGGCTCGCTGGTCGGCTCGTCGGGCGCGATCCTGTCCTACATCATGTGCCACGCGATGAACCGGTCGTTCATCTCGGTCATCCTGGGCGGGTTCGGCGGCGATACCGCCGTGGCTGGATTGGGTCAGGTCGAGACGCGCCCGGTCAAGCAGGGCTCGGCCGACGATGCGGCCTACATCATGAAGAACGCCGAGCGCGTCATCATCGTCCCGGGCTACGGCATGGCCGTCGCCCAGGCGCAGCACTCGCTCCGCGAGATGGCCGACATGCTGAAGAAGGAGGGCGTCGACGTGAAGTACGCCATCCACCCGGTGGCGGGCCGCATGCCGGGTCACATGAACGTGCTGCTCGCCGAGGCGAACGTACCCTACGACGAGGTGTTCGAGCTCGAGGACATTAACGGTGAGTTCCCGCAGGCGGACGTCGCCTTCGTGATCGGCGCCAACGACGTCACCAACCCGGCCGCCAAGACCGACAAGGCGTCGCCGATCTACGGCATGCCGATCCTGGACGTGGAGAAGGCCAAGACCGTGCTGTTCATCAAGCGCGGCATGGGCTCGGGCTACGCGGGTGTCGAGAACGAGGTGTTCTTCCGCGACAACACCATGATGCTGTTCGGCGACGCCAAGAAGGTCGTCGACAGCATCCTGAAATCCTTCTGATCATTCAACCCTCGGGTTTGCGGCAGGGGCGGGCAGAGATGCCCGCCCTTTGTCGTTTCGGCCCTCGCTTGGTTTGGCTGCGCTGTTGCGGCGACGCCCGCGCATCCGCGACCAACGCGGTGTAGGATGACGCCCGTGTCCTGCGCCCCGCTCCTCGCCGAACAGCCCGCCTTCCTGGGTGTGGCCGCCTCCGTGACCGGACGGCGGTGGCAGGAGCGCTGCGGCGGCGCGGCCACCCAGAACCACATCGCCAAGATGGTGCAGGCCCACGGGCTGCCCGAGCTGCTGGCCCGCGTCCTCGCCAGCCGCGGCGTGATGCCGGAGGAATCCGCCCGTCACCTCGCCCCGCGCCTCCGGGACCTGATGCCGGATCCCGACACGCTGCTCGACATGGATGCCGCGGTGCGTCGGCTCGTCCGCGCCGTGCGGCGGAACGAGACGGTGGCGATCTTTGGCGACTACGACGTCGACGGGGCTGCCAGTGCCGCCCTGCTGGCGGGTTACCTGCGCGGCCTCGGCCTGAAAGCACCCATCCACATCCCGGACCGGATCACCGAGGGTTACGGGCCTAACGTGACGGCGATCACCGCTTTGGCAGCTGAGGGCGCGACCCTGCTCGTCTGCGTCGATTGCGGAACGAGCGGACACGGACCGCTGGAGGAAGCCGAGAAGTCGGGGCTCGACGTCATCGTCCTCGATCACCACGCCGCCTCGGAGGTCCTGCCGCCGGCGCGTGCGGTCGTGAATCCGAATCGGCTCGACGACCTCTCCGGCCTCGGCCACCTGTGCGCCGCCGGAATCGTCTTCCTGACGCTCGTCGCCCTCAATCGCGCCCTGCGGCAAGAGGGGTTTTTCGGGCCGAGCCGGCCCGAGCCCGCCCTTACCGATGCCCTTGACCTCGTGGCGCTGGCCACCGTCGCCGACGTGGTGCCGCTCACCGGCCTCAACCGCGCTTTCGTCACACAAGGTTTGACGGTGATGCGTCATCGCAGCCGGACGGGGCTGGCCGCGCTCCTCGACGCGGCCTCGTTGATCGAACCGCCGGAATCCTGGCATCTCGGTTTCGTATTGGGGCCTCGGATCAATGCCGGCGGGCGCATCGGCGATTCGGGCCTCGGCGCCCGGCTTCTGACCACGGCCGACCCGGGCGAGGCCGCTCGGATCGCCGCCGAACTCGATCGGCTGAACCGCGAGCGGCAAGCCATCGAGGCGCAGGCCGTCATGGAGGCCGAGGCCGAAATGGAGCGCGCGCTCAGCCTCGATCCGGCACGCGCCGTTCTGGTCACGGCGAGCGCCGAGTGGCACCCGGGCGTCGTCGGGCTGATCGCGTCGCGGCTGAAGGAGCGCTTCAATCGTCCGGCCTTCGCGTTCGCCATGCGCCCGGATGGCAGTGCCACGGGCTCGGGCCGGTCGATCCCCGGGGCGGATCTCGGCCTCGCGGTTCGGGCCTGCGTGGAGGCGGGGCTCGCCAGCAAGGGCGGCGGCCATGCCATGGCGGCCGGCGTCACGGTGCGCGCCGACGACATTCCGCGGTTCGAGACGCATCTGACCGCGCTGCTCGGGGCGAGCGTCGCCGTCGCGCGCGCGGCCGATGCCCTCCTGATCGATGGCGGCCTCAGCGCCGGCGGTGCGACTGCCGAGACTGTCCGGTTGATTCAGCGCGCAGGCCCGTTCGGCCAAGGTGCGCCGGAGCCCATCTTCGCGCTCGGACGGCATCGGCTGGTCGATGCCGGGGTCGTGGGATCAAGCCACGTCCGGGCACGCCTGCGCAGCCGCGATGGTCAGGCCGTCGGGGCGATTTGCTTCCGGGCCGCCGAGCGACCGCTCGGCCTCGCGCTGCTGAACGGGATCGGCCGCGAGATGCACGTCGCGGGAACCCTGTCGTGCGATCGCTGGCGCGGCGCCGAGCGGGCGCAGCTCCGGATCGTCGACCTTGCGCCGGCTGATCCGTAGCGCCCCCTCAAGCACCTGCCATCACAAGGGCCCAGAACCTCTTGTAGCGGGTGCCCGGCGCGTCGACCCGCGCAATACCGATACGGCGGATCTGCGGGAGCAGCATGTTCTTGTTGTGCTCGGGGCTGGCCTTCCACCGGGCGAGCACCTGATCCAGGGTCTCGGAGCCGGCGCTCAGGTTCTCGGCGGCCCAGGACTTCGCCAGGCCCACCGATGCCATGCGCGAGGTGAAGCTGCCGCCGATCTCGTGGCTGAGCTGCCCATGGCGAGCATTGTTGCCGGCCTGGAACGCCGCAGCCTTCACCAGCGCGGGATCCACCACCACGGGGCTCAGCCCGTGCTGGAGGCGATAGGCCGAGATAGCCGCTGCAGCCGACACCTCGTCGAGGATCGCGGGTTGAGTCGCGTTCTCGGCAGTCGGCTCGGGCGCAAACGAGAGGCCGCCGCAGCCGGTCAGCGTCAACAGCAGGGTCAGGGCAAAGGCGGGGTTCAGGTTCGGCACGGTCGGGCTGGCGCGTTGGAGAAATCTGCGCGCCTCACTCCGGCCCGGTTGCGGCGAAAGCGCGGCAGCGGACGAGAGGAGGTTTCCCGGCGCACGCTCGTGGCCGCCGTGCCACGCCGGCAAGCCCTTAAGCGGCCAGCGCGGCGCTTCCCAGCATCGCGGGCGCGAAGGCGCGCAGCAGCGCCGTATCGAGGTGGCCGCTGCTATCAGTCATGATAGCCAGGGCCTCCGCGGCACTGGCAGGCTGCCGATAGGTTCGCCGTTCCGTCAGCGCCGAGTACACGTCGCAGATCGTCACGATGCGGACGAGGTCCGATATCGCGGGGCCGGACAGCCGGTCCGGATAGCCCTTGCCGTCAAGGCGCTCGTGATGATGGCGGACCACGTCGATCACCGCATCCTCGAAACCGCCCTGCGCCCGCAGCAGATCGGCGCCGATATCGGGATGTCGCTGCATCAGGCGCAGCTCTTCGGGATTGAGCGGGCCCGGCTTGTTCAGGATCTCGACCGGAATGCGCGACTTGCCGATATCGTGCAGGAGTGACGAAGTCACCAGCCGCGCGAGATCCGCGCGTCCGAACCCGATCTGCGCGCCGAACGTTGCGGCGTGACCGGCGACACCGAGGGTGTGCTGGTAGACACCGATATCGTGGCGCCAGACTTCGGCAAGCCAGGCCGCGATGCCCACTTCCGATACGGCGGCCAGCACCAATTCCGTGCCGCGGTCGATGTCGGCCCGCTGGAACCGCGCGCCGAGGGCAGCGCTGTCGAACAGTTCGGCCACGAGTGCGGTCGCCTGGGAGACATGGTCGGCGAGCCGCCGCTCCCGTACTTGCGCCGAGCGCGTCGCCTCCTCGATCATCGCGAACGCGTTCGCCAGCACGACCTGACGGGCTGCGACCGCGGGCAGCTGGCGGATCTGCGGGGCTGCGGGCGCCGGCTCCCCGCGGACGAGCATCAGGCGCGGTATCTGCGGCCCGGGATAGCTGAGGGCGGGCTCAATCCGCGCGACTTGAGCGGGCGGCAGATCCAGAATGATCAGATGCGGCCGCTCGTGCGGGACAGCGGCACCGGGCGAAATGGCCCGGCAATCCATCACCAATGCGATCGCCCGCTCCAGCCCCGCTCGCTCGGTCGGCCGGTCCGAGATCAGCAGGACGAAGGGGCTCGCAGAGAATCGCGGTAGGGGGCCGACGGCCAACACGGTCGCTCCCTCGCCCGCATGGTCAACGATGTGTTGACCTTAGCGGGAAGCTTTGAGGAAAGCGTTAACCCTACGCAGTCAGCAGCGCGACGGCGTCGGTTTAGATGCATTTCAGGCGAGCTTCGCCTTGCCGACTTCGCGCGCGGGGCCGACGGCCGAACGATCAGCATCGGAAGCCGGGCTCAGGAAGTCCGCATACTTCACGGTCAGCAGGGCCTGGCAGGCTGCGAACGCGGCGAACAGAACGATGAAGCTGACGGTCATGACATTCTCCGGAACGACGCCATCGCGTCATATGCTGCGATGCGATAAGTGCCATCTCCGTCAGCTGTCTGGTATGCCAGATATCGAATACCGCGCATGCTCACCATGCATGCAGGTCAGATTGATGGCCGTTTCGGTGGATATTGAGCCCCACTCATGCGCTCGGAACGGCCCGCTCGATGAACGATGCGGCTCGATCGCGCACAAGCGAATATTGCAGTGCAGTCGGTCGACGGCATCGGAAACACAGTGTCTTAGGGACTGAACATGACACCGGAGGCGCCTCGGAGGCAAACCTACGCGGATGGCACAGCACTGCCATCAGCAACGGCTTCGACACCGGCAAGAAGCACTTTCTCGACCGCCGACAGACCCGATCTACCGAGCTGATTCGATTGCCTCGAGCCGCCACATCGCGCCGAGATTAATCCGTGGCCTCAGAGCTGAGGTCCGCGACGCGCCGGAGAGTGTGTGCTGCGCGACGGGTCGCGGCGGTCCGGTCCTAGTCGAGATAATCGCCGTAGGTGTCGACGTGATGCGCCAAGCCGAGGCCGTGCTCGCGCACGAGACGCTCGGCGAGGTCGGCATCCCGGGCTTCGAGCGCGGCGATGATGGCGACGTGTTCCCGGATCGACCGCTCCGCCCGGTCACCCTGCCGCAATGCCGTGCTGCGGATGCCGCGGACATGCATCAGAAGATTACTGGTGAGATCCGCGATCGCGTCGCAGTGGCCCAGGGCAATGATGCGCTGATGAAAGCGGATGTTGGCATCCGAATATTCGTCGATGTGCTCGGCCGGCTGCCCTTCGTAGAATTCCGGGAAGGATTCCCGCAGCGAGCGGAGCTGTGCGTCGGTCGCCCGCGCACAGGCGAGACGCGCCGCCATGCTCTCCAGCGCCGTCCACGCGTGGATCATGCTGACGATCTCGCGCTTGTTCTTCTTGATGACGAAGACGCCGCGCCGTGCCTCCGAGCGGACGAAGCCCTCCTGTTCGAGGACCGTCAGCGCCTCGCGCACCGGAGTCCGGCTGACGCCCAGATCCTGCGACAGCTTCCGCTCATCGAGCCGCACCTCGTCCGGACGCCCGTAGATGTCCATGTTGGTGATGGCACTCTTCAGCGCTTCATAGGCCAAGGTCCGGAGACTGGAGCTGGCGACGATCGGCTTCACGCTCAACGGTTCGGAGTTCGACATCCCTCGTCCAGTCAACTCACAGATATGATTTCCCACACGCATTCTCTGTCGTGCGCTCTCATCGGACCTAACTCAAACCTTAGCCAGATCCTAGTCAATTGCGGCCTGGTCCCACAGACCTGTGACGAGAGCCGCCTTCCTCGATCGTGCGACAGCCCGGATCGGTGTGGCCGGACCGATTGCAAACGGCACGTTCGGCAAGCCGAACTTAATCCATCACCCCAATCCAGTATTTTTCTGCATGTTCGATTGACAGGCATGGATGATATCAGCACCATCTTTCTGGCATACCGTCGACCACACGGCTCCGAATGCTATCGTCGATGACGTGTGCTGGAGGCAATGCGAACAAATTTGCCCGCGGGCCAAGAATTTTTCCAAGAACGACGGACGGTTTGTTCTGCCATGACGCGCTGAGGCAGGGCATAAAACCGTAGAGCGCATAAGGCATAAAGAATACTGCCTAGGAGGGAAGCGTATGTCCGAGATCCACAAACCGGTGGGGCGCGGCCGATGGCTGCAACTCGCCTTCGGCGTCGTCTGCATGTGCATGATTGCCAACATGCAGTACGGCTGGACTTTCTTCGTGAACCCGATGCAGGAGCGGCACGGCTGGGATCGGGCCGCGATCCAGGTGGCCTTCACCCTGTTCGTCGTCACCGAGACCTGGCTGGTTCCGATCGAAGGCTGGTTCGTCGATAAGTACGGCCCGCGGATCGTCACTCTGTTCGGCGGCCTGCTCTGCGGTATCGCCTGGGTGATCAACTCCTATGCAGAATCGCTCACGGTGCTCTACATCGCGGCCGCGATCGGCGGTACGGGCGCTGGCGCCGTCTACGGCACCTGCGTGGGCAACTCCCTGAAGTGGTTCCCGGACCGCCGCGGTCTTGCCGCCGGTATCACCGCGATGGGCTTCGGCGCAGGCTCCGCGCTCACCGTTGTGCCGATCCAAGCGATGATCAAGTCGCAGGGTTACGAGGCCGCGTTCTTCTACTTCGGCATCGGGCAGGGCGTCATTGTGATGCTGATCGCCCTGTTCCTGCGCGCGCCGGCCAAGGGACAGGTCCCGGAGGTTGCTCGGGTCAGCCAGTCGAAGCGGGACTACAAGCCCGCCGAGATGGTCCGGACGCCGATCTTCTGGGTGATGTACGCCATGTTCGTCATGATGGCCGCCGGCGGTCTGATGGCGACCGCACAGCTCGGCCCCATCGCCAAGGACTTCAAGATCGCCGACGTCCCCGTCTCGCTCCTCGGCATCACGCTGCCGGCGCTGACCTTCGCGGCGACGCTGGACCGGGTGCTCAACGGCGTCACGCGCCCGTTCTTCGGCTGGGTGTCCGATCATATCGGCCGCGAGAACACGATGTTCCTGTCGTTCGCGATCGAGGGCCTCGGCATCTACGCGCTGAGCCAGTTCGGCCAGAACCCGATCGCCTTCGTGTTGCTGACCGGCCTCGTGTTCTTCGCCTGGGGTGAGATCTACTCGCTGTTCCCGGCGACCTGCGGCGACACCTTCGGGTCGAAATACGCGGCGACCAATGCCGGTCTGCTCTACACCGCCAAGGGGACCGCGGCTCTGATCGTGCCCTACACCAGCGTGCTGACGACCATGACCGGCAGCTGGCACACGGTGTTCCTGGTCGCGGCGGGGCTGAACATTCTGGCGGCCCTCCTCGCGCTCTTCGTCCTGAAGCCGATGCGCGCGGCCTACACCAAGAAGCCCGAGGCCGGCCTCGCTCCGGTCCTGGCTCAGTAGCCGCCACCCGCATCACCCGAAACAGCCCGGCGCCGTCTTTACGGCGCCGGGCTTCCTGCATACCCGGGACCGGGGATACCGGAGACCGGGCATGGATACCGACGAGCGGAGCGCGCGGGACAGCGTCGTGGCAGCCGCGCGTGACCTCGACGTCCAGGGGCTGAACCGCGGGACGTCGGGAAACGTCTCGGTCCGCTTCCGTGACGGCCTGCTCATCACGCCGTCGGGCTTACCGACCGCCCGTATGCGTCCCGAAGATATCGTCCCGATGGGATTGGACGGTGCGCATCCGCCGGACCAGAAACCATCCTCGGAGTGGCGCTTCCACCGAGACATCCTGGCCCATCGGCCCGAGATCGGCGCCGTGGTCCACGCCCACCCCGTCTACTGCACGGCCTTCGCGATGTGCGGCCGGGAGATTCCGGCGGTGCACTACATGATCGCGGCCTTCGGGGGGCCCACCGTCCGCTGCGCGCCCTACGCGGCCTACGGCACGGCGGAACTGTCCGAGCTCGCCCTCGCGGCCCTGGTCGACCGCAACGTCTGCCTTCTGGCGAACCACGGCATGATCGCGGCCGGCGCGAGCTTGGAGAAGGCGCTCTGGCTCGCCGTCGAGCTGGAGACGCTCTGCCAGCAATACGCTGTCGCGCTCCAGGTCGGCGCACCGGCGATCCTGTCGGACCACGAGATCCACGAGACCGTAGAGCGCTTCCGCGGCTACGGGTTCAACGCGCCCGCGCGGGATTGACGTCCGGCAGACGGCGTCCA
Source organism: Methylobacterium sp. OAE515 (assembly GCF_041806315.1). Taxonomy (NCBI): domain Bacteria; kingdom Pseudomonadati; phylum Pseudomonadota; class Alphaproteobacteria; order Hyphomicrobiales; family Methylobacteriaceae; genus Methylobacterium; species Methylobacterium sp. OAE515. The sequence continues at coordinate 5,402,585 of NZ_JBGMUV010000001.1, read as the reverse complement.
ACCGGCCCGTTCTATCGGCCCAGCACCTGCCCCGCGGCGAGCCCGATCTCCCGAGCATAGTCGGCGGCCGACACCTTCTTGCCGCCCTCCGGCTTGACCTTGCGGATCTCGATCCGGCCGCCCTGCGCGCAGACGCTGAATCCGTTCTCGTCGATACCGATGACCTCGCCGGGCTTGCCCTTCACGTCGGAGAGGCGGCGGGTCGGGTGCAGGCAGGAATCGAAGATCTGAAGCTTTTTGCCGTCGAGGGTCGTCCAGGCGCCGGGCGCCGGGTTCGCGGCACGGATCAGGTTGTAGATCTGCTCGGCATGAGCGCTCCAGCGGACCTCGGCCTCGGCAGCCCGGAACCACCCCTCGTAGCTCGCCGCATCTTCGTCCTGGTCGACCTCGATGTGCTGCCCGGCGACGACCAGATCGGCCGCTTCGAGCATGGCGTCGACCCCCATCGGGAACAGGTTTTCGAAGTAGACGTCGCCCAAGGTCGCGTCGGGGCCGATCGGGCAGGTCTTCTGCAGGATCACCGGTCCTTCATCGAGGCCGTCGGTGGGACGGAAGATCGTGAGGCCCGTCTGCGAGTCACCGCGGGCGATCGGCCAGTTGATCGAGGACGGGCCGCGGTAACGCGGCAGCAGGCTCGGGTGGTACTGGATCGTGCCGTGCGTAGGGATGTTGACGAAGCTCTGTGGAGCGAACTGCAGCACGTAGGCCATGATGCCGATATCGGCGTTCAGGCCGCGCATGGCCGCCTCCGCCTCCGGGCTCTTCAGGCTCGGGAACTGGAAGACCTGGAGGCCCTTCTCCTGCGCTGCCGTCTTCAGCACGTCCGGCTTCGCGCCCGGCTTCTCCGGCGCGCAGAACACGCCCGCCACGTCATCGCCCCGCTTCAGGAACGCCTCGAGGACGGCTTTTCCGAAATCCTGCTGACCGATGAACGCGATGCGCATGCGATATCCTGGGCTTGATCCGGATCCCTCGCGGTCCGGAACGGATATTCTAGGGCGCAGATCAAGCCATCGCTTGCCCGCACCCGCTCACGTGATCGATGAATCAATACGCCCGGGACGGTTCGTCACCGTCCCGGGCTATATCGTTCCGGATACCGACGAACGGTCGGGCGATGCTTACTCGGCGGCAATCTTCTGGATCGTGCCGATCGCGCCCGAATTGGCGATCTCGCCGACCTCGGCCTCCGTGTAACCGAGGACGCTACGCAGGATCTCGTCGGTGTGCTCGCCCAGCAGCGGCGAGCGCACCACTTCACTCGGGCTCGCCGACAGCTTGATGGGGTTGCCGACCGTCAGGTACTTGCCGCGAGTCGGGTGATCGACCTCGACGATCGTGCCGGTCTTCCGCAGAGCCTCATCCTCGGCGATCTCCTTCATCGACAGGATTGGGCCGCACGGGATGTCGTACTTGTTGAGGGTGTCCATCGCCTCGAACTTGGACATCTTCATCGTCCACGCCTCGATTCGCGTGAAGATCTCGTTGAGGTGGGGCAAACGGCCCTTCGGTGTGGCGTAGTTCGGGTCGGTCTTCCAGTCGGGCTCGCCGATGATGTCGCAGATCGGCTCCCAGACCGCCGCCTGGGTAATGACGTAGATGTAGGCGTTCGGATCCTGCTCCCAGCCCTTGCAGCGCAGGATGCGGCCCGGCTGGCCACCGCCGGAATCGTTGCCCGCGCGCGGGGTCGCCTCGCCGAACGGGATGCCCTCGCCGAACTGGCTGTATTCGCGGAGCGGGCCGTGCGCGAGGCGCTGCTGGTCGCGCAGCTTCACCCGGCACAGGTTGAGCACGCCGTCCTGCATGGCACAGTCGACCTTCTGGCCGAGGCCGCTCTGCGTCCGGTGATAGAGGGCCGTGACGATGCCGAGCGCGAGGTGCAGGCCGGTGCCGGAATCGCCGATCTGGGCCCCGGTCACCATCGGGATGCCATCGCGGAAGCCGGTGGTGGAGGCCGAGCCGCCGGCACATTGCGCGACGTTCTCGTAGACCTTGCAATCCTCATAGCGGCCGGGCCCGAAGCCCTTCACCGACGCCAGGATCATGCGCGGGTTCGCCTCGTGGATCTTCTCCCAGGTCAGGCCCATGCGGGCGAGTGCGCCGGGCGCGAAGTTCTCGACCAGGACGTCGCATTCCTTGATGAGGCGCCAGAGCACCTCCTTGCCCTTCGGGTTCTTCGAATCCAGCGTGATCGAGCGCTTGTTGTGGTTCAGCATCGTGAAATAGAGGCTGTCCACATCCGGAATATCCTGGAGCTGCTGGCGCGTGGCGTCGCCGACGCCCGGCCGCTCGACCTTGATGACGTCGGCGCCGAACCAAGCCAGAAGCTGCGTGCAGGTCGGGCCGGATTGAACGTGCGTGAAGTCCAGGATGCGGACGCCTTCGAGGGCCTTGGTCATGATCGGTCTCGGAGTTGGAGGCGGTCTTCGGGATGTGGGGGAGGCGGCTCAAGCCGCTTGGGTGGCCGGTGCGATGCCCGTGCGAGTTCGCGACGTGGGGCGCGCAACGCCGGGTCCGGCGCCTTCCATCCTTCGATGGATCATATCTGCACTCCCTCCCACCACGCGGTTTCGTCGTATCGCGATACCGTCATTCGGACCCAGGGTGACGAGTCCGGCGATTTGTATACCACATGCCATTGTGTGGAGGCGAGTGCCCATTGTCGGCGCAGCGCGTCCGCGATCCCGGCGACCGTAAGCTGACAATCGGGATGGCTCAACACACGTCTCCGCGTCTCCTCGCCTGCGGGCCGATGCGGATGAAAGGCCCTTGGCTTTCGTGCGGGGCCGGTCCATGATTTCGCCAAAATTGCCCGCCTGCGCGGCGAGCAGAACGATGCAACGCTGAACGAGGGACGCCCATGCTCGCCAGCACCAGCCTGATCAAGTCCTCCTGGATTGCCGTGGATGTCGGTCATGACCGGGCCGAACGTGTGCTGGTGGTCGAGACATACATCGCGGTAAGTCCGCTCGAGCCGAACTTTGACGCGGCACAGTACGAGCGTGTTCTCGCCTGCGTGCAGAACGTGTTGAAGACACACCCGGAGATCGATCGCGCCTCGATCCTGAGCATGCACCGCGGATCCGGCTGTACCGCTCTATTCCGGAACCCGCCCGCCTCGGCCAAGCAGCCGGCGGCGGCCTGAGGCGCGTCAGGCGGGATCGGCCTGCGGGTCGCTCTGCGATACGGGCGGCTCCAATGCGACGCGGGCCGCGTGGAACCACCAGAGCGGGATGTCGCGGTTCGCCTTGACGAGTTCCGACGCCCAGCCCTCTTTGGGCATCACCTCGGCTCGATCCGCAAAAAGACGCAAAGCGCTCTCGGCGCGCTCCCTGCGGCATCGCTCATGGATCGCCGCCCGCTCGGCCGCGGCCCGCGCGTCGGTCTGCTCGATCAGCCGGCGGGTAGCGAGGTCGTCCGCGTCGAACGCGAAGCGCTGCCAAAACGCTTCCGCCTCCCGCGCCACATCGCGTTCGCGTCGTGCCAGGGCGAGCGCCTCCTCTGACGCAGCCCTGGCCGCCTCCGCCATCTCGGCACGGAGCAGCATCCGGTTGTTGGCCTCCAGCAGTTCCCGCTCGCGATCCGGGGCCATCCGCTGGCGGCGGAGCACCCGCAGCTCCTCCTCGTTGGCCGATCTGCCGGCAGCCGTGGCTAGCAGATCCTCCAGGGGACCGGCGGCCAGGGCTTCAGCCCGCTGCAGATAGCGTGCGCGCAAGCCCGGATGCGCCTCGTCGAGCGCATCATCGTCCCAGGACGGGCGTTCGGCGCATTCGCTCCGATCAGAATCGTACAGAGCGCGCGCGAGGGAGATGCGCAGGGGGTCGGGCAGCGGTGTCGCGGCGTGTTCGTTCATGAACCTGCATTCGCGATGAGCGATCAACGAAGCCTACAACGCGCCGGCGCGATCGAAGAGACCGGCACGGCGCGACAAACCTGTATTTTTTCTTCGTGCAGCCTCGCGTCCGCTTTCCCGACGGGATCGAGGCGCACGAACGAAACCGCGTTCCCGTCGGTTCAACCGTCCAGCCCCGCGAGAGGCCACCGGCAGCCCCACAGCAGGTCTATGGTGCTGCGATCAAGCTCGGTCTTGCTCTCGCCGGTCCCGTGCTGCCGCCTAGCCGGCTCGCGACGAGGGCGATCGGAAACCGGCTGCCACGCCCGCTCGCTATTCAGATGATTTGGCTGTCTCTCAAAGACGATAGCGCCGTCCCGCGACACAGGATACATCGTGAAGCGCGGTCTTCGGATGCCGATCAATCCACATGGTCCACACCGGCTACAATCCGGCGCTCGTCGCTCTGTCGATCGGCCTCTCGATTTTCGCCTCCTACACCGCCCTGGATCTGGGTGCCCGCATCCGTGGACCGGTTCCGGGTGCACGGTGGCCGTGGGTCGCGGGGGCAGCCTTGGCCATGGGCGGCGGCATCTGGTCGATGCACTTTGTCGGCATGCTGGCCTTCGAGATGGGCCTGCCGGCCGCCTACGATCTCGGCCTGACACTTCTCTCCCTGCTCATCGCCATCGCGTTCACCGGCGCGGCGTTCCTATGGGCGGCCTACCAAGGGGAGGGGCTCGCGGGCCTGCTCATCGCCGGCCCGCTGATGGGGCTCGGCGTCGCCGCCATGCACTACACCGGCATGGCGGCTCTCCAGACATCAGGACGTCTCGCCTACAGCGTGCCGGTGGTGGCGCTCTCGGTGGCGATTGCCGTCACCGCCGCGACGGCTGCGCTGTGGCTCGCGTTCCGCCAGCACGGAGTCCGGCAGAAGCTTGCTGCCGCCAGCATCATGGGCCTCGCCGTGGCCGGCATGCATTACACCGGCATGGCGGCGGCCACGATCACGGCGTCGGAGGCCGGCGCCCATGCAGCCCATGCCGGGCTGGTTCCCCAGCGGCAGGAGAATCTGGCCCTCTACGTGGCGGGCGCAACCTTCCTTATCCTGTTCCTGGCGATGCTGGCCTCGTCCATCGACCAGCAGCGCGTTCAGCGCGAGTTGCTGGCGAGCGAGGCGCGCTTCCGCGCCGCCGTCCAGGCCGTCCGCGGCGTGCTCTGGACCAACGACGCCACGGGCCGGATGCTCGGTGACCAGCCGGGCTGGAGCGCGATCACCGGTCAGGCCCGTGAGGCGTACCAGGGTTTCGGATGGGCGGATGCGGTCCATCCCGACGACCAGCAGGAATCCGTCGATCGCTGGAACGAGACCGTCCGCGCGCGGCGCACCTTCGTTCACGAGCATCGGGTGCGCTGCCACGATGGCACGTGGCGGCATTTCGCGATCCGCGCCGTCCCGGTGCTCGACGACCGGGGCGAGGTTCGGGAATGGGTCGGCGTTCACACCGACATCACTGAGCAGCGCCAAGCCGAAGCCGACCTGCGGGAATCGAACGAGGAAATCCAGCGCTACGCCTACATCGTCAGCCACGATCTGCGGTCGCCGCTCGTCAACGTGATGGGCTTCACCAGCGAGTTGGAGGCGACGCGGCTCGAGATCCGGGCCGCACTCGACGGCCATCCGCAGGCCGAGCGGATCGACGCGGATTTCGGCGAGGCGCTGGGCTTCATCAAGGCGGCAGTGAACCGGATGGAAGGGCTCATCGCCGCGATCCTGAAGCTGTCGCGGGAGGGCCGGCGCCAGTTCATGCCGGAACCGCTCGACATGACCGTCCTGCTTCGGAGCGTCGTGGACGCGCAGCGGCATCAGGTCGAGGCGGCCGGCGCGGCCGTGACGATCGCGGACGATCTGCCCTCGATCGTCGCCGACCGGCTCGCGGTGGAGCAGATCTTCGGCAATCTGCTCGACAACGCGATCAAGTACCTCGACCCCGCCCGCCCGGGACGGGTGACCGTCACGGCCCGGCCGGCCGGCGCACGCGGGGTCTGCTTCTCGGTGACCGACAATGGTCGGGGCATCGCCGAGCGCGACCACGGGCGTGTCTTCGAACTGTTCCGGCGATCGGGCGCCCAGGACCGTCCCGGGGAGGGAATCGGCCTCGCTCACGTCAAGGCGCTGATCCGCTCGTTCGGCGGCCGGATCGACATCACCTCGAAACTCGGGGAGGGCACGACGTTCAACGTGACCTTGCCGCACGGTGCGTCTACAGCGGATCTCGAAGACCGTGAGCCGGCGCCCCTCGCCGCCGAATGAGCGTGGAGCGAGCCGTGCATCCCGTCAGCATCGTGATGATCGAAGACGACGAGGGTCACGCGCGCCTGATCGAGCGGAATATCCGGCGGGCGGGCGTCAACAACGAGATCGTGCCGTTTCAGAACGGCACGTCCGCCCTCGAATACCTGTTCGGGCCGGACGGGTCCGGACTGGCGAGCGCCCGGCGCCACCTCCTGATCCTGCTCGACCTCAACCTGCCGGACATGACCGGGCTCGACATCCTGGAGAAGGTCAAGGCGAACCCGCATACGCGACGCTCACCCGTGGTGGTGCTCACCACCACCGACGACAGCCAGGAGATCCAACGCTGCTACGACCTGGGGGCGAACGTCTACATCACCAAGCCGGTGAACTACGACGGATTCGCCAACGCGATCCGGCAGCTGGGCCTGTTCTTCTCGGTCATGGAGGTCCCCGCGAACCCATGAGCGCGGAGACGGCCGGCGTGGATCGCCCCGCCGCGGCGGCGCGCATCCTCTACATCGACGACGATCCTGGCCTCGGCCGCTTGGTCAAGCGCTCCCTGGAGGCGCGCGGCTACGCGGTGGAACTCTGCGCGAGCGGAGCCGAGGGCCTGGCGCGCCTCGCCCGGGGTGGCGTCGATGCCGTGGCGCTCGACCATCACATGCCGGGTCAGACGGGGCTCGACCTCCTGCCCGAGATCCGCAGCCTGCCGCAGGCCCCGCCGGTCATCTACGTGACCGGCTCCGAGGACAGCCGCGTCGCGGTGGCCGCCCTGAAGGCAGGTGCCGTCGACTACGTCTGGAAGGACATCCAGGGCCAGTTCCGCGAACTCCTTGGTGAGGCCGTTGCGACGGCTTTGCGACAGGAGGCCTTGCGGCGGGACAAGGAGCGCGCGGAAGCCGAGATGCGCGAGGCCCGGGACCGGGCCGAGTTGCTGCTGCGCGAGGTCAACCATCGCGTGGCCAATTCCCTGGCGCTGGTGGCAGCTCTCGCGCACATGCAGCGCAATGCCGTGACCGATCCGGCCGCCAAGGCCGCGCTCGACGAGATGCAGGCGCGGATCTCGGCGATCGCCGGTATCCACCGCCGCCTCTACACATCGGAGGACGTGGAGTCGGTCGAACTGGACGCCTATCTGGCGAGTCTTGTCGAGGAATTGCAGGCCGCAATGCGGGCGAGCGGGCGCGATCACGCGATCCGTCTGCGGGCGGCGCCGGTGCGGCTCTCGACCGACAAGGCCGTCTCGGTCGGCGTCGTCGTGACCGAACTCGTGACCAACGCCTACAAGTACGCCTATCCGGAAGGTATTTCGGGGGAGATCCGGGTCGCGGTCGACCGGGATGCTGCCGACACCGTCTCACTCGCTGTGGAAGATGACGGCATCGGCTGGACGGGGGAGGGTGAGATCCAGGGTACCGGGCTTGGCTCGCGCATCGTGCGCGCCATGGCGACGAACCTGCGCTCGGCGCTGTCCTATGTTCCCGGATCGCCCGGCACCCGCGCCGTACTGGTCTTCCAAGCCTGACCGGCGGCCTTAGCGCTCCGGCCGCTTGGCCATGCGCTCCAGCGCATCGAGCATCGGCTGCAGCGCGTCGTCCCCGAGCGCGTGGAAGCCTAGCGCCCGCCCCATGAACAGCCCCAGGATCGCGAAGAACAGGACCGCGCCTTCGCCCGGACAGGCGCCCTCGATCCGCTCCAGACGACCCAGCTGGTCCGCCACGAAAGCCCGGTAATCGGCAAGCGCCTCGGGCGACTCGATCGAAGCCAGCAGCAGCGCGCGGGACGATTCGTCGTCGTCGCAATAATGCCCGCGGACATGCGCGACCATGGCCTGCGAGAGTTGCGACGGGCCGGGCGGGATCTCCGCCTCGCAGGCGGCGATCTCCTCGCGCAGGTCCGACAGCTTTCGGGCCACGAGGGCCGAGATCAACGCGTCTTTCGAGGCGTAGTGATGCAGCACGCCGCCCTTGCTCAGACCGGCCTCGACCGCGACTGCGTCGATGGTCAGCCCCCGGGCTCCGCTTTTGCGGAGGACTGCTGCAGCGGCTTCGAGGATGATCTCGGGCCGCTCAGCCAGCCGCCTGCGCTTCGCTTCCATCACTCACCTGCACTAAAAACCGACTGGACGGTATGTAACTGATCGAGTAGGACCACGCCACGCACTCTGCACGAGCCCGGCCGAGAAGGTCGACCGCATGATCCGTTTCGCCGCTCTCTGTCCAACCGGCTTTCTGCTCGCATTGATCGCGCCGGTCGGCATGAACTTCGCCCAGGCCGAGCCTGTCGCGACGGTCGATCCGTCGCCCGCGCGGGTGCGGATCGTCGAGGCCCAGCGCACGCCGATGGCTCTCGACGTGGTGCTGACGGGCGACATCCAAGCCCAGGCGCAGGTCAACGTCTCCTTCCGGACGAACGGAAAGGTCGCCGAGCGACGGGTGGAGATCGGTGACCATGTCGCGGCGGACCAAGTCCTCGCTGTGCTCGAGCCGCTGACCCAGCGGGCGAATCTCGACAACGCCAAAGCGGCCGTCACCTCGTCGGAGGCGCTGCTGACGCAGGCCAGGATGTCGTTCGAGCGGCAGAAGCAGCTTCTGGCCGGCGGCTTCACGACGCGGACCGCCTACGACAACGCCGAGCAGGAGCTGAGGACCACGCAGGCCGCGGTGGATTCCGCCAAGGCCGCACTCGGCACCGCGCAGGAGCAGTTCTCCTACACGGAGCTGCGCGCCGGTGTCGCCGGCATCGTGACCAGCCGCAGCTTCGAGGTCGGACAGGTGGTGCAGTCCGGTCAAACTGTGCTGGTGCTCGCGCAGGACGGGCCGCGGGATGCGGTCTTCAACGTGTACGAGTCACTCACCGCCCAGCCGCCCGCCAGCGACACCGTGGCCGTCGCGCTGCAATCCGATCCGAACGTCACAGCGACCGGGACCGTGCGCGAGATCTCGCCCACGGTCGACGCTTCGAGCGGGACGGTCCGCGTCAAGATCGGTCTCCAGTCGACGCCGGGCGCGATGGGCCTCGGGGCTGTCGTGGTCGGGCGGGGACGGTTCGCGCCGCACGAGGCCGTGGTTCTGCCCTGGTCCGCCCTCTACCGCTACGACGGACGCCCCTCCGTGTGGATCTACGATCCGGCCCAGCGGACCGTGTCGGTGCGCGCTGTCGAGATCGATCGTTTCGGGCCGGACATCATCGCGCTGAAGCGCGGCGTCGAGCCGGGCGAGCGCGTGGTGGTGGCCGGCATCCAGTTCCTTCGGCCCGGCCAGACGGTCGCGGCCGCCGAGGTCGGAGCCCGTCCATGAGGCCGCCTGCGATCCTCACCGTCACTCTGCTGGCCGCGGTGCTTGGCGGGTGCAACGGTCACGAGGACAAATCGCGGGAGTCCGCCGCCGAGGCGGCGCCCGTGCGCCCCGTGCTGACGCAGGTCGCCGAACCGAGCGATACCATCACCTTCGGCCCGTTCGCGGGAACGATCGAGCCCCGATACCAGGCACAGCTCGGCTTCCAGATTCCCGGCCGGATGGTGGCGCGCGACGTGACGGTCGGCGACATCGTCAAGAAGGGGCAACGTCTGGCCGCCCTCGACATCATCGTCTCACGCTTCGACCTGACGCGCGCCGAGGCGGATCTCGCCGACGCGCGCGCGCAGGCCGAGAACGCCGAGTCCGCCGAGGCGCGGACGCGCCGTCTGATGACCGGCAACAGCGTCGCGCAAGCCACCCTCGACCAGGCCGTGGCGAAACGTGAGACCGCTCGGGCGCGCGTCGAGCAGGCGCAGGCCAGCCTTCAAAAGGCCCGCGATCAGATGGGCTACACCGAGCTGAAGGCTGAATTCGACGGCGTGGTCACGCAGCGCCTGGCCGAGGTCGGTCAGGTCCTGAGCGCCGGACAGGGCGTCGTGACGGTGGCTCGGCCCGACGTCCGCGAGGCGGTGGTCGACATTCCGGAAGCCTATGTCGGCGCGTTGCCGGCCGACTGCATCTTCACGGTGGCGCTCCAGAGCGCCCCAGACCTGACCGCGCGCGGACGGGTACGCGAGATCGCACCGCTCGCAGAAGCGGGGACGCGCTCGCGCCGCATCCGCATTTCGCTCGAGAATCCGAACCCCGCGTTCCGGCTCGGTGCGACCATCAACGTGGCGCTCACCAGCAAGGTCGAGCGGCGCTTCCTGCTGCCCGCATCGGCCCTGCTCGATCAGGACGGCCGCCGCTCCGTCTGGGTGGTCTCCGCCGACGCCAAGTCGGTGGCGCGCCGTGACGTGACGGTGGCGCCGCAGCCCGGCCGGGGGGAGACGGGCCGGATCGCCATCACCGCCGGGTTGCAGCCCGGCGACCGGGTCGTCGTCGCCGGCGTCCACGCACTGAAGGAAGGCCAGGCCGTGCGCCTGACCGACGGCGCCGTTTGAGCCGGCCGCACGGGGTTTCTGCGTGAAGGACTTCAACCTTTCCGACTGGGCGCTCGGGCACCGCTCGTTCGTCTGGTTTCTGATGCTCGTCTCGCTCGTCGCCGGCGTGATGGCCTATTCGCGCCTGGGCCGCGAGGAGGATCCGCCGTTCACGATCAAGACCATGGTCGTGCAGACGACATGGCCGGGTGCGACCATCAAGGATACGATCGATCAGGTCACTGACCGGGTCGAGAAGGAGCTGCAGCAGCTCAACGGGCTCGACTACGTCCGGAGCTACACGACCCCGGGGTCCTCCACGGTCTTCGTGCAGTTCCGCGACACGCTGAAGAAGGGCGAGATCCAGCCGGCCTTCTACCAGGTGCGCAAGCGCCTCGGCGACATCAAGGGCCAGTTTCCGGACGGCGTGCAGGGCCCGTTCTTCAACGACGAGTTCGGCGACGTCTACGGCAACATCTACGCGTTCACGGCCGACGGGCTGACCTATCGGCAGCTGCGCGACTACGTGGAGGGCGTCCGCACCGAGGTGCTGCGGGTCCCCGATATCGGCAAGACCCAGCTGATCGGCACTCAGGCCGAGACGATCTTCCTCGACTTCTCGACCCGCAAGCTCGCCGGCTACGGCATTGACTTCCAGGCACTGATCAAGGCGCTGCAGGCGCAGAATGCGGTCTCGGCCTCCGGTGTGGTCCAGGCGGGTCCGGAACGGGTCTCGCTTCGGGTCAGCGGCTCGTTCGCCTCAGAGGCGGCGCTCCAGGACTTCAACCTGCGGGTGAATGATCGCTTCTTCCGCCTCGCCGACATCGCCGAGATCAGCCGCGGCTACGAGGACCCGCCTGCACCGATGTTCCGGTTCGAGGGCAAGCCCGCCATCGGCCTCGCCATCGCCATGCGGCCGGGCGCCAACCTGCTGCATTTCGGCGAAGCCCTGAAGGAGCGCATGCGGCTGATCGAGGCCAAGCTGCCGGTGGGCGTCGGCGTCCATCTCGTGTCGGACCAGCCCAAGCAGGTGGAGCACGCGGTCGGCGGCTTCACCGAGGCCCTGGTCGAGGCGGTGATCATCGTGCTCGCCGTCAGCTTCGTGAGCCTCGGTGTCCGCGCCGGGCTGGTGGTGTCCGTGTCGATCCCGCTGGTTCTGGCGATCGTGTTCGTGGTCATGCAGATCATGGATGTGACGCTGCAGCGTATCTCGCTCGGCGCCCTGATCATCGCCCTCGGCCTCCTGGTCGACGACGCCATGATCACCGTGGAGATGATGGTCGCCCGCCTTGAGCGCGGCGACACGCTGCGGAAGGCCGCGACCTTCGCCTACACCTCTACGGCGTTCCCGATGCTGACCGGCACGCTCGTCACGGTAGCCGGATTCCTGCCCATCGGGTTCAACGGGTCGGGCGCGGGCGAGTACACCTACTCGCTGTTCGTGGTCATCGCCGCCGCGCTGCTGGTGTCGTGGGTCGTGGCGGTGCTGTTCGCCCCGCTGATCGGCGTCACGCTCCTGCCGAAGACCATGAAGCATCACACGGAGAAGCGGGGTCTCTTCACCCGCCTATTCCTGGCCGCGCTCCGTGTCGCCATGCGGTGGCGCTGGACCACGGTGGTCCTGTCCCTCGCGCTGATGATCAGCGCGATCGTCGGGATGGGACACGTGCAGCAGCAATTCTTTCCGTCCTCGGATCGGTCCGAGCTGCTGGTCGACCTGACGCTGCCGCAGAACGCCACGATCGCCGAGACCAAAGCCCAGATGGATCGGTTCGAGGCGAAGCTGAAGGACGATCCGGACGTGACGAGCTGGTCGTCCTATGTCGGGCAGGGCGCCGTGCGCTTCTACCTGCCCCTCGACCAGCAGCTCGCGAATGCGTTCTACGGCCAGATCGTGATCGTCACGAAATCCCTGGAGCTGCGCGACCGGGTCATGGCGCGACTTCAGGATATCGCCCAGCGCGACTTCGTCGGCACCGACGTGCTGGTGCAGCCGCTGAGCCTCGGGCCGCCTGTCGGCCGGCCGGTCCAGTATCGTCTCAGCGGGCCCAATATGGAGACCGCGCGCCACCTCGCCCTCGACCTCGCGAACGTGGTGGCCTCGGACAAGCGCCTCGACGTCCCGACCTTCGACTGGAACGAGCCCGGCAAGGTGCTGCGGGTCGAGATCCTGCAGGACAAGGCGCGCCAGCTCGGCGTGACCAGCCAGGATTTGGCCGGCATTCTCAACGGGATCGAGGGTGGCCAGGCGATCACCCAGGTGCGCGATTCGATCTACCTGGTGAATGTCGTCGGCCGGGCCCGGGCGGCGGAGCGGTCGTCGCTGGACACCCTCCAGTCGCTTCAGGTTGGTCTCGCCAACGGAACGGTGGTGCCGCTCCTCGCCTTCGCGCGGATCGGCTACGACCTCGAACAGCCGATCGTCTGGCGTCGGGACCGGCTGCCGACGGTGACGGTGCGCGCGACGATCCACGATGCCACGCAGCCCGCCACCATCGTGGCCGCCCTGCAACCCGGGATCGACGCCTTCATCAAGACGCTGCCGGAGGGTTACACGCTCCAGACCGGCGGCGCAGTCGAGGAATCGGCCAAAGGCCAGGGCCCGATCGCGGCCGTCGTCCCGGTCATGCTGCTCGCCATGGCCCTGCTGCTGATGATGCAGCTCCAGAGCTTCGGGCGGATGCTGCTCGTGTTCACGGTCGCGCCGCTCGGCCTGATCGGCGTGGTTCCGGCGCTCCTGCTGTTCGACAAGCCCATGGGCTTCGTCGCCATCCTGGGCATCCTGGCGCTGATCGGCATCATCATCCGCAACGCGGTGATCCTGGTGAGCCAGATCGAGGAGTTCCGGGCCGAGGGGATGGCCCCGTGGGACGCCGTGTTCGAGGCGACCCACCACCGCATGCGGCCGATCCTGCTGACGGCCGCGGCGGCGAGCCTGGGCCTGATTCCGATCGCCCGCGAGGTGTTCTGGGGCCCGATGGCCTTCGCGATGATCGGCGGCATCCTGGCAGCGACGTTCCTGACGCTGCTGTTCCTGCCCGCCCTGTATGTCGGCTGCTACCGCATCCGGCCCACTGCCGGCGCCACGGCGACGCACGCCGCCTGAACGGCGGCAAGAGATCGCGGCGCCCTTTGCTGGCGCTGCGAGAAACGGTCGGCCCGCCTTTTCGCCCCCTCAGGCGGGCCGACCGTGACGGTCTTGTTGGAGGATGCCTCTCTCGGTCATCACGAGCGCAGCGAAGTGACACAGGCCGGCGCGACATCGGTCGTCGTTGCGCCGGCTGGATTGCTTCGCTCCGCTCGCAAAGACGGCGAAGCCGGAGTCAGCATCCGAGCCCTATCGCACCACGCCCGTCCGGATCGCCACATGGTCGAGGAGCTGCCGTCCGTCCGCACGGGGCGGGATCACCGGCGCTATCCATCACGAAATGCTGCGACAGGACGACGGGCGCAACTTTCGCGCCGGCCGGCGCGTAGGGTGGAGCCGTAACGGGGAACTCCACCTTCATGAACGCCTTCATCGCCGTCGTCCTGGTCTGCGCCAACGGCCTCGCCCAGGACGCCTGCACCGACCAACAGGCGCTGGAAGTGCGCAAGGTCCGGGTCGCCAACGAGCTCGGCTGCGCCACCGGGTGGCAGGAGATCATCGCCCGCACCGAGCGGCGCGACGAGATCGGCAAGAGCGCCTACCTCAAGACCGAGTGCCGCCGGGTGAAGGACCCGCAGTGACGATCGGCCCGCCGCTACTTGTCGTACTTGATGTAGGCGAAGCGGACATCGGTCGGCGTGCCTTCGAGGCCCTGGCCTTCCTGGCCCGGCTGCCACGCGACCACTTCCTCGATCTTCCGCGCGAGGGCGAAATCCTTGTCGGTGATGCCCTTCGCGGCGTGGTTCATGAGCCGGACCTCGACCCAGGCGTAAGACGCCGTGATGTCGGGATGGTGCCACGCGGCCTCGGCGAGGTGGCCCACGGTGTTGATGACCATCAGCGTGCTCTTCCAGCCTGCGGTCTTGTAGGTGCGGCGGATCCACCCATCCTCCAACCGCCACGCCGGCAATTCAGCTTTCAGCCGCGCCTCTACGGTCGCGGTGTCCAGAGCGCCTTCGCGTCGCTCGGTCATGGCCCAATCCTCCCGTTTTGCATGAACCCGGTGAAGGTGCCGCCGCGGCCGGTCACGCGCAAGCGCATCGTGCGCGGTGGACGCAGGCCCATGCGAGCCCTATGACCATTTTCCAATGGCGCCCGGACCACTCGGCACCTCAGTCTGCGGCTGCTGAAAACTGCGCAATACGATGGGAGAAGGCGTGATGCTGTCACGGCGCGCGATGCTCGCCGGAAGCCTGCTCGGCGGCCTCGGCCTGCGGGCGGCACGCGCCGACGCGCCGGTCATCCGCCTGGGCAGCCTGCCCTTCGGCACTTCGACCTGGGAGGCGGCCGTCATCAAGGCGCGCGGCCTCGATACCGCGAACGGCTTCCAGCTCGACGCGGTCAAGCTTGCCGGGAACGATGCCGCGCGGATCAGCTTCATCGGCGGTCAGGTCGACACGATCATCGGCGACCTGCTCTGGGCAGCCCGCCTCGGCAACGACGGACAGGCCGTCCGTTTCATTCCGTATTCGACTTCGGAAGGCGCCGTGATGGTGCCGGCCGACAGCGCGATCAAGTCCTTGAAGGACCTCGACGGCAAACGTCTCGGCGTGGCCGGCGGCCCCCTCGACAAGAACTGGCTGCTCTTGAAGGCCCAGGCCAAGGACGCTGCCGGCATCGACCTCGAGCACGCAGCCGAGATCGCCTACGGTGCGCCGCCGCTGATCACGCTGAAGCTGGAGCAGGGCGCTCTCGACGCGGCGCTTACTTACTGGACCTACTGCGCGCGGCTTGAGGCCAAGAAGTACCGCCGGCTCGTCGGGGCCGAGGACGTCATGCACGCCCTGGGCGTGTCGGGCGATGTCGCGCTGATCGGCTACCTGTTCCAGGACACGACCGTGAAGGAGAAGCCGGACGCGGTGGCCGGCTTCGCCCGGGCGTCGCGGGCCGCCAAGGACATGCTGGCCCAGGATCCGAGCACCTGGCAGATCGTGCGCCCGCTGATGGCTGCCGAGGATGACGCCACCTTCGAGGCCCTGAAGCGCGATTTCCTGGCCGGCATCCCGCGCAGGCCGGTGGCCGAGGAGCGCGCCGATGCCGAGAAGCTCTACGCCGTGATGGCGCGGCTCGGCGGCACCCGCCTGGTCGGCAAGGGCAACGCTCTCCCGCCTGACCTCTACTACGACTCCGGCCGGAATGGCTGAGGCACCCCTCCGCTCGGCTGCCGTGACGGTCTTCCGGAACGCCGGGACCGCATGGGCGCACTGACCCGCATCGCGTCGCTCATCGTACTCGTCGCCGCGTGGCAGGCTGCCGCGCTGGAGGCCGGGTCGCGTCTGCTGCCAGCGCCCCTCACGGTGCTGCGCTTCATCGTGCAAGAGGCCGAACGCGGCGACCTCGTCCACAATGTCGGTGTGACGCTGCTCCGGGTCGCGATCTCGTTCACGGTGGCGATGGCGCTCGGGGTCGCGCTGGGCGTCGCCCTCGGGCGGTCGAAGGCCGCCGACCTGACCCTCGACACGCCGCTCCTCGTCCTGCTCAACACGCCGGCTCTGGTCATCACGGTGCTGGCCTATGTCTGGGTCGGGCTGACCGAGACGGCGGCGATCCTCGCGGTGGTGCTCAACAAGCTCCCGAACGTAGCGGTGATCGTGCGCGAGGGCGCGCGGAACCTCGATCCAGGCCTCGACGAGATGGCGAGGGCCTACCGCCTCGACCGCCGCGCCTGGATCCGCGACGTGCTGATCCCGCAGCTGCAGCCCTACATGGTCACCGCAGCTCGCTCGGGCCTCTCGCTCGCCTGGAAAATCGTCCTGGTGGTCGAGCTGCTCGGACGCCCGGACGGGGTCGGATTCGCGATCAACTACTACTTCGTCCAGAGCACCGACGTGGCCGCGATCATCGGCTACAGCCTCGTCTTCATGGCCGTGATGATCGGCATCGATGTCCTCCTGCTGCAGCGGCTCGAAACCCATGTCCGCCGCTGGCGCTGAGCCCGTCCTCCAGGTCGCGATCGACGCGAAATGGTACCGGCCCCCTGGCGCTGAGCCGGTCGAGGCGGTCCGCGGCCTCGCGTTCGGCGTCGGCGCCGGCGAGATCGTCTGCCTGATCGGTCCCTCGGGCGCGGGAAAGACCACGACCCTGCGGATCCTGCTCGGCCTCGATCCGGATTTCGAGGGACGCGTCTCAGGGGCGGACAAGGCCGGGATCGTCTTCCAGGAGCCCCGGCTGCTGCCTTGGCGAAGTATTGAGCACAATGTCCGCCTCGGGCTGCCCCGGGCACGCCGTGACCAGAACCTCGACGAGCTGTTCGCGCAGCTCGGGCTGACGGCTTGGCGCGGGAGCTATCCCAAGGCGCTCTCTCTCGGGATGCAGCGCCGGGTCGCGCTCGCCCGGGCCCTCGCCGCCGGACCGCGGATCCTCGTGCTCGACGAGCCGTTCGTCTCCCTGGACGATGCCGCCGCCGCCGAGCTGCGCGGGCTCGTGGTGGACACGGTGGACAGAGCCGGCATGAGCGTCCTGATGGTGACCCACAACGTCGCCGAGGCCATCGGCATCGCGGATCGGCTTCTGCTCGTGTCGCGGCGTCCGGCAAGCCTCATCGGCGATGTACCCCTCGACCGTCCGCGACGCGCCCGCGACCGCGCCTGGGCCGAGGCGACGCGGGCGTCGCTCGCGGCTCGCCACCCCGACATCATAGCTGTCTAGGCCGCCCGACGCGCCGGTGGTGCGCAGCGCCCCCCGGCGCGCTCAGTTCGCCTTCGCCTCGACTTCCAGCCGGTCGAGCACCGCGGCCGGCGAGCGCGCGGCGCCGAGATCGATGAAGCCGATCCCCGCCGGCTCCTTGGCCTTGGCGTGCACGACCAGCTTCCCGGGCTTCATCACGAACTGGCCCATGGCGGCGCCGATCCCTTTCGCGGCGGCGCTGTTGCCGAGGATGATCGGCACACCGAGCAGGCTGGCGGTGACGTATTCCTTGCGCAGCTCATCCGGCTTGAGGCTCATGTCCTTCGACTGCGCTGTGAGGAAGCGCTCGAACAGGCCGGCATTCTCCACCGTCAGGTCGAGGGTCTTGGCGCTCCCGGAGAACATCAGCATCGTCGCCGCCGGCAGGGACCCGGAGAACAGCTCCGGCCCGATGCCGCCCAGCGTCCCCGACAACCGGACCGTCCCGATGTCGCGCCCGGCGACCGCGATCTCGCGCAGCGACAGATCCCGCGCCTTCTCTTCCAGGCTCGCATCGGCCACGACATCGAGGTCGAGGTCCCGGTAGCCGTAGACCGGCAGCATGCCGAGGATCGGCGCGCCGGCGAGCAGATCCGCCGGCAGGCTCAGGCCGTTCAGGCTGAGGCGGCTGGTGCTCGGCACGCCGTCGCTCGGCGGCCCGAAGGCCAGGACCGCATTGCGCAGGCCGATCCGGCGCGCGGGGCGGGGCGACACCGTCACGGCGAGGGGATCGGCCGCCTTCAGGTCCGCAACCTTGGGATCTGCCGCTTTGCCGATGCCCGGCCGGCTCGCGTCGGGACCGGCGCCGCGCGCGGGGGCCCGGGCGTCGCGCGGAGGCGCCGGGTCTGGCGCGACCTCGGACGGAAGATCGATCGACAGATCGTTCAGGGTCAGGTTGCCGAGCGTCGGCGCCAGACGGCGCATCTCGACATCCGAAAGGCCGGCTTCTACCCCGGGTTCGGCGGCGATACCGCGCAGCGCCGCCACCGTCGGTGCCAGCGACGTTCCGGCGAGGGCGAGGCGGCCGATCTGCGCGCGCAGGCTCCCACGCGAAAACGAGAGATCCTGCAGAACCGTCCCGGCATCGGATCCCGCGGATGCGTAGCCCACACGGCCGATCTCGAACAGGACCGGACCCTTCGGATCGGAGTCGCTGACGCTCAGGCCCTGCATCTCCAGGCTTCCCAGGGCGGTCGCCTCGATCAGGTCGGCGGCCGCGCCGGCGAAGGCACGCCGGTCATTCGCCCCCTGGAAGCCCGCGGCCACGATCTCGAAGGCCCCGTTCCAACCGTCGGGCACCTGACGACCGCCGAGATCGCGCCCGCTCAGGCGCGCGATCTTCACGGTGGTCCCGCGTGCGTCCGAGTACGTCACGTCGGAGACCTGAACGGTGCCGTAGACGCGCTGGACCGGTCCCTTCCCGTCGCCCGGGAGGGTGTAGAGGCGATTGAGCGCCGCGAGATCGAGATCCGTCGCCCGCACCTGGCCGTAGGTGCCGGAACTGCGGTTCGGCCCCGCGACGACGCTGATCGTTGCACCTGCGGCGATCAGCTCGCCGACGCGGCCGCCCCGGACATCGCGCGCGACGACATCGCGGTACGTGACGATCTGGCGGTTTTCGCCGGGCCCGACATTCTCCGACGTCAGAACCGGAACCGTGAGGCTCCCGGCATCGAGCTGGGCGAGCCGCGTTTCCCAGGGCACAGACGAGTCCGGCCGGAGGATCCCGGCAAGGTCTTCTTTAGAGAGGCGCGTGCCACTCGCAGTCAGCTTTGGCGCCTTGAGCAGCGTCCCGCCGAGCGGCAGCACCACGTCGGTGACTGTGATGTCCTGAACGGCGGCGGCGCCCTCCTGTGCGGCGACCGGCGCCAAGGGGACGCCGAGGCCGAGCAGGGCCATCGCACCGGCCGCCGCCAAGGCCGACCGGAGGCGGAAGCAGGCCTTCGGATGGATCATGACCGTCTCGGGACCGGGGCTTCTGCAGGATCCCGTAGGGGTGCCGCGTTTTGCCGAACCTGGCAATCGCGCAGCCCGGGTCACGCGTCCGAGCCGGGCCGGGTGTCGTAAGAGCGCAACGGCCAGCTGGCGGGCTGCCTAGAGCGAGAAGGACGTGCCGCAGCCGCAGGAGGCGGTCGCCAGCGGATTCTCGATCTTGAAGGACTGGCCGATCAGATCGTTCACGAAGTCGATGGTCGAGCCGCTCATGTATTCCAGCGAGACCGGATCGACGATCACGGTGGCGCCGTCGCGCTCGATCGCGATGTCCTGAGCCTCGCGATCCCGGGCGATGTCGAAGGCGTAGGAGAAGCCCGAGCAACCTCCGCCGTTGACGCTGATCCGCAACGACGAGCCGGATGGCTCGGAGCCCATGATCTCGTTGATGCGCTTGGCCGCGCGGGCGGTCAGGGTGATATCAGCCATCGGTCTCTGGCCACGCATTCGTTCGGTGGACGGCGGCGCGCGTGTGTTGCCGCGGACGCCTCGACCCACAAGATATGAGCCATGGGCCCGCGCTGCAACGCGCCGGACGGGGAGGGGTCATGACCAGGTTGCGGGCGAAGGCGAGCGGGCATCGTGCGACCGAACGGTGAGCGCTGGCGCGCGCCCTACGCCACGGATCCGGCCCGGACCCGTGGCCGGCTCATCCCCGAAGCCGGCTCGCCCACGCGCAGCGATTTTCAGCGCGACCGGGACCGGATCATCCACTCGACGGCCTTCCGGCGCCTCAAGCACAAGACGCAGGTCTTCGTGCATCATGAGGGCGATCATTATCGCACGCGGCTGACCCACACTCTCGAGGTCAGCCAGATCGGCCGTGCGCTCGCCCGGGCCCTGGGCCTCGACGAGGACCTCGCGGAAGCGCTGGCGCTGAGCCACGACCTCGGCCACACCTGCTTCGGCCATACCGGTGAGGACGCCCTCGACGCCTGCTTGACCCCCCATGGGGGTTTCGACCACAATGCCCAGGCCTTGCGGATCGTCACGCGCCTGGAGCGGCGCTACGCCGGTTTCGACGGGCTCAACCTCGCCTGGGAGACTCTCGAAGGCCTGGTCAAGCACAACGGGCCGCTGCTCAGCGCCGACGGTCGGCCGACCCCGCGCTACGTCGAGCGCGGAGTCCCGGCCGCGATCCTCGAATATGATGCTCTGAATCCCCTGGACCTGTGGAGCCAGGCCGGCCCGGAGGCGCAGGCCGCCTCGCTTGCCGACGATATCGCCTACGCGGCCCACGACCTCGACGACGGGCTGCGTGCCGGCTTGTTCGAGATCCCGGACCTGCGCGCGGTCCCGTTCCTGGCCGACCTCCTCGACGAGATCGACCGGCTTCATCCGGGTCTCGAACCGTCGCGGAAGATCCACGAACTGGCGCGGCGCGTGATCACGCGCTTCGTCGAGGACGTGATCCGCGAAGGCGGCCGCCGCATCGCGGCTTTGGACCCGCGCAGCGTCGAGGATATCCGCCGGGCCGACGCCCCGGTCATCGCGTTCTCACCGGAGATCGCGGCAGCCGACGCCGACATCATGCGCTTCCTGTGGGGGCGGATGTACCGGCATCCGGGCGTCGTGGCGGTGCGCACAAAGGCCGACGCCATCGTCCGCGACCTGTTCACCGCCTTCACCGCGAATCCGTCGCGCATGCCCGAGGAGTGGAGCACCGGCCTCGACGGCGCCGGCGAGGCACGCATCGCGCGCAGGGTCGCGGACTACATCGCCGGCATGACCGACACCTACGCGGTGCTGGCCCACCGTAAGCTGTACGATTCGACGCCGGACCTGCACTGGGAATTGCCGAGCCGGGGATTGCCCCTCGCCGAGCCGTGAGGCCGGGCGAGGGGCATAGCGGTCAGCAGCCGCAGCCGTACCCGTAACCATAACCGCCGTAATAGCCGGCCGGATAGCTGTAGCTGTAGCCGCCATAGGCGGCCGGATAGCCGTAGCCATAACCGTAGCCGCCATACCCGCCATAGCCGTAGGACCCGTAAAGGCTGCCCGCGGCGAGGCCGAGACCCAGCCCGATGCCGGCGCCGGCAAGTCCATAGCCGAAGCCGCGGCCATACCCGTAGCCGCGGCCGTAGAAGCCGCGCCCCGCGAATCCCCGATAGCCATAGCCGCCGCCATGGAAACCGCCGCCGTAGAAGCCGCCGTACCGGAAGCCGCGGGCTTCCGCGCTCGGAGCTGCCAGGATCACGGCGCCGAGCGCCGTTCCCGCGATCATCAAGGTCTTCATCAGTCTCTCCGTGATCGAGGATCTTACGATCACCTGTCAGGACACCGCCTGATTTTCGTCAGGACAAGGCACGCCCACAGGGATCAGTATTCATCGCACGGGATAACGTGCCGCCGCGCGCCGCTCGGTTCAGGAGGCCTTCGGTTCGCGCATCGGACGCGGCTGCCCGATGCCGTGACACCCCACCGCCCCCTTGCTAGAGCACCCGGGCGGGCGCAGGCCGGGTAGGCCAGCCGACGAGATCCCCGCGCGAGCGAGACCGAGACCGATGAACATCTTCGCCCTGTTCGAGGCGCGTGTGCGCGAGGCCGTGGAAGCGCTGACGCGCGCCGGCCAACTGCCGGACGGTCTCGACCTCGGCCGCGTGGTCGTCGAGCCGCCCCGTGATCCGTCGCACGGCGACCTTGCGACCAACGCGGCCCTGGTGCTCGCCAAGGAGGCCCGGACGAATCCCAAGGCCCTCGGCGAAGCGCTGGCGGCGGAGCTGCGGGCGGATCCGCGGATCGCCGAGATCAGCGTCGCCGGCCCCGGCTTCATCAACCTGCGCCTTGTGCCGGAGATCTTCCAGGCGGTCCTGCGCAGCGCGCTGACGGAGCCCGAAAGGTTCGGCCGTGCGCAGCTGTCCGGCGGACCGATCAATGTCGAGTACGTGTCGGCCAACCCGACCGGGCCGATGCATGTCGGCCACGGCCGCGGGGCGGTCTTCGGCGATGCGCTCTGCAACCTTCTGGTCGCCGCCGGCCGGCAGGTGACGCGGGAGTATTACATCAACGATGCCGGCGCCCAGGTCGACGTGCTCGCCCGCTCGGCCTTCCAGCGCTACCGCGAAGCGCTCGGCGAGCCCTTCGTCATCGCCGAGGGGCTCTATCCCGGCGACTACCTCAAGCCGGTGGGTGCCAAGCTCGCGGAGCTTCACGGCCGCGCCCTGCTGGACCAGCCGGAGGCGGAGTGGCTGCCTGTGGTGCGCGAGATCGCGCTCGGCATGATGATGGACATGATCCGGGCCGATCTCGAGGCGATCGGGATCCGGCACGACGTGTTCTTCTCCGAGCGGACGCTGCAGCAGAGCGGCGCCGTGAAGGCGCTGCTGCAGGAGCTTCGCGAGAAAGGCCTCGTCTACGAGGGCCGTCTTCCGCCGCCCAAGGGGCAGCTGCCGGAGGATTGGGAGGATCGCGAGCAGACGCTGTTCCGCACCCGGGAATTCGGCGACGACAGCGACCGGCCGCTGCTGAAGTCGGACGGCTCCTACACCTATTTCGCCTCGGACATCGCCTATCACCGGGCGAAGTACCTCGCAGGGGCCACCGAGCTGATCGACGTCCTCGGCGCCGACCACGGCGGCTACGTGAAGCGCATGCAGGCGGCCGTGAAGGCGGTCAGCGACGGAAAGGCGACGCTGGACATCAAGCTATGCCAGCTGGTGCGGCTGTTACGCGCAGGCGAGCCCGTGAAGATGTCGAAGCGCGCCGGCGAATTCGTGACCCTGCGCGACGTCATCGACGAGGTCGGCCGCGACGCGATCCGTTTCATGATGCTCTACCGGAAGAACGACGCGACCCTGGATTTCGATCTCGCCAAGGTGGTCGAGCAATCCAAGGACAACCCGGTCTTCTACGTTCAGTACGCTCATGCCCGCGCCCGATCGGTCCAGCGGCAGGCCCGAGAGGCGTTTCCCGACGCGGATCTCTCGGCCGGCGCCCTGGTGCAGGATGCGGATCTCGGCGTCCTGACCGATTCCGGCGAGATCGAGATGATGCGCCTGATCGCCCAGTACCCGCGGGTCCTCGAATCCGCCGCCGTGGCGCACGAGCCGCACAGAATCGCGTTCCACCTCTATGAACTTGCCTCCGCGCTTCATAGTTTCTGGAACAAGGGCAAAGACTTGCCGCAATTACGGTTTGTTAATGCAACCGACCGAAAGTCGACCTGGGCCCGGCTGGCGCTCGTCGAAGCTCTCAGGAGCACGCTAGCCACAGGCCTTGCGGTTCTCGGTGTGACCGCGCCGGACGAGATGCGATAGGCCCGGGAGCATCGGGCCGGTCACCGGCGCTGATGTGAGGATGCTGCCATGACGAACGCTTCGCGCGCTCAGGTCGATCTCGACGCCCTCGCGCGCGATCTGCGTCAGGACGGCGCCCGCGCGCCGCAGGCCGCGGGCAAGGCGGACCCGCTGGCCGAGCTCGCCCGCATCGTCGGCCAAGATGACCCGTTCCGCGCGCTTCTCGCCGCCCGTGAAGAGATGCGGACGGAGCCCAATGCCCAGGTGCAACCCGGCTGGAACGGCCGAGTCGAGCCCAGCTTCACGCCCGAGACCCCTAAGGCGACGCCGGCCGACGCGTTCGACCAGTATCTCGCCTCGGTCGACCAGGACACGCACCAGGAGGCCGGCCCCTACGCGCAGGGCGGCCAGGAGCCGCAGGACGGGATCGACGGCGCCTACGAAGATGGCCGGGCGCTGCGCCGCGTGAATCCCCGCCGTCGTCTGGTTTCGGTCGGCGCCGGCATTGCCGTCGTCGCAGTCGCGGTCACGGGTGCGCTCACCTACAAGGGTCTGAGCAGCTCCGGGCACGGCGGCGTCCCCGTCGTTCAGGCCGACACGACGCCGCTCAAGGTGGCTCCGAAGGTCGCCGACGGTGTCGAGATCCCTGATCAGAACCGCCAGATCTACGATCCCAAGGGCAAGAAGGACGGCCAGATCAAGATCGTGAACCGCGAGGAGCAGCCGCTGGACGTCGGCGAGGCCGCGCGGGCCGCTCAGGGTCCATCCCTCGCCGGCAACAGCCAGGGCGGCACGACGCCGGGCAACGGCCCCTTCGAGGCGTTCGGCGAGCCGCGTCGGGTCCGGACCGTCGCGGTCAAGCCGGAAGCCCCGCCCGCCCAACCGGCCCGCGAAGCGGCTCAGGCCGACGCGGGTCCGGCCCCGATCCCCACCATGGTGCTGCCCGGCGACGAACCCGCTCCGCCCAAGGCCAAGCCGGTCCGGCAGGCCGCAGCCAGCCTGCCGCCGGCCATCCCAGCGCCGGTCGAGGCGGCGCCGGCTCCCGCGCCCGCCGATGCGCAGGCGCCGAAGCCCGTCGCGGTGAAGCCGCCGCCGAAGGCTGCCCAGCGGGTGGCTGCCGTGGCTCCGGCTGCCCCGGACACGACCGCCAGCACGACCCAGTCCGACGACACCGCCATCAGCAACGGCCCCGTCAGCGGCTTCTCGGTGCAGCTCGGCGTGCGCAATTCCGCCGCGGACGCGAAGGTGGCGTTCCGGCAGATGCAGGCCAAGTACACCCAGCTCGCCGGCAAGCCCGAGCTGATCCGGCAGGCGGAGGTCAACGGCAAGACCATCTACCGCGTCCGCGTCGGGCCGCTGGACAAGACCGAGGCGGCCAGCCTCTGCAGCGCCCTTCAGGGCCAGGGCGGTCAGTGCTTCGTCGCCAAGAACTAACGGGCAGCCGATCCTAGGCCTTGGTGTCACCCGCCTGATCCTCGTTTCAATCGATCCGGCGGGATCGACCGGGCGTAGCGCGCGACGGACCGGGCAGGGGGCAGATCCCCGGCGGCAACACCGGACTGCCATGCTGCCGATCCGACGTTCTGAGCCGCGGTTTGGTCTTGCGGGCTCCCTGATCCCGCCCGACTCTGCCGGCACCGATCCGGACCGCCTAAAGTGCGCGACTCGTCTGTCACGCAGCCACCAAGAAGTCCCCGAGACGTCCCGATGACCTCCCGTGCCCTGATCCTCGGCTGCGCCGGCAAGTCGCTCTCCGCCGAAGAGGCCGCTTTCTTCCGCGACGTGCGGCCCTGGGGCTTCATCCTGTTCAAGCGCAACATCGGAACGCCCGAGGAAGTCCGCGCCCTGACGGACACGCTCCGCGGCTGCATCGGCTCAGACACGGCGCCCATCCTGATCGACCAGGAGGGCGGCAGGGTTCAGCGGATGGGGCCGCCCCACTGGCCGGCATATCCGGCGGGCGGCCGATACGGACGCCTCAACGGGAGCGCCGCGACCATCGCCCGGCTCGGCGCCCGGCTCATCGCGCACGATCTTGCCGAGGTCGGCATCAACGTCGATTGCGCGCCCGTGCTCGATGTTCCCGCGCCTGGCTCGCACGACATCATCGGCGACCGGGCGTACGGGACGGACCCCGACGCCGTCGCCGAGATCGGGCGCGCGGTCGCCGAGGGCCTGATGGCAGGCGGCGTGCTTCCGGTGGTGAAACATATGCCGGGCCATGGCCGCGCGGCCTGCGACAGCCATCACGACCTTCCGATCGTCGGGGCGAGCCTGGATTCCCTCGCCGCGCAGGATTTCCGCCCCTTCCGGGCGCTCGCCGAAATGCCGATGGCCATGAGCGCGCACGTGGTCTTCACAGCCATCGATCCCGAGCGTCCTGCGACGCAGTCGCGGGAGGTCATCCGCACGGTGATCCGGGGCGCGATCGGGTTCGACGGTCTGTTGATGACCGACGATCTGTCGATGCACGCGCTCACGGGGACGTTCCGCGACCGCACGCAAGCCGCCTTCGATGCGGGGATCGACGTCGGTCTGCATTGCAACGGCGTCATGGATGAGATGCGCGCCGTTGCCGAGGCGGCGCCGCTGCTGTCGGGCCGGGCGGCCGAGCGGGCCGGAGCGGCCCTCGCGCGCCTCGACTCTGCGGGCGACGGCCTCGATGTTCCCGAAGCGCGCGCGCAGTTCGCCGCCGCACTGGCCGCGGCCTAATCCACGCCGTCGCTGCGGCATTCCACCGGCCGTGGCATCGCCTCTGCTTGTGTTCGGGCAGCGCGATCCCTAGGTTCGCCCGGAAATCCTCAACCGGACGTGGCGTCACGCTCTCGCAGCTGGGGGCGCACGCAGGAGGTTGCCATGGGCAGCATGAGTATCTGGCACTGGGTCATCGTCGCGGTCATCGTGATGCTGCTCTTCGGCCGCGGTAAGGTCTCCGACCTGATGGGCGACGTGGCCAAGGGCATCAAGGCGTTCAAGAAGGGCATGGCCGAGGACGAGACGCCTCCGGCGAGCCAGAACGTGGCGCCGCCGAGCGAGCCGGTCCGGACGATCCCGCACACCGCCGAGACCAGCCCCGGGACCGCGATCCCGGCGAGCCACCTGCCCGGCGGCGAACGCAAGCCGGTCTGACGGCAAGATGGTCTCGGGGACTGTCAGAGCGCGCGCGCTCGTGTAGAGCCTGACGGGATCCGGACGCAGGTGCGGATCTCAGGGCAGCAGGACCGTCGACGACATGCTGGACATGAGCTGGGGCGAGGTGATGCTGATCGGCGGCGTCGCCCTCATCGTCATCGGGCCGAAGGATCTGCCGAAGGCGCTCCGCACCGTCGGGCAGGTCACGTCGAAGCTGCGCCGCATGGCCGGCGAGTTCCAGATGCAGTTCAACGAGGCGATCCGCGAGGCCGAACTCGACGACGTCCGGCGGGAGGTCGACGGCATCCGCAACACCGTCCGGACGGCAAGCTCGACCTTCAACCCTGTGCAGACGATCCGGGACGAGCTGAAGGGCGCGGTCGAGGGCCGCGCCAAGGTCGGGCCCGAGAAGCTGGGCCCGGAGGCGCCCGCGGCGGAGACCCGTTCGCTCGCCGACGCGACCGCACAGCTCAAGGCTGAGCAGGACGCCGTCGCGCCGGCCCCGGTGCCCGAGCCGCCGGTCACCCCGCATTCGGCCGCCGGGTCCTCGCAGGATCCCGCACCGCAGGCGGCGGCCGATATCCCGCTCCCAATTCCAGGCTCGGTGGACGATCCGTTCGGCTCGCCCGAGCCACCTGCCTCCCATCACGAGTCCGCGGACTCGAAGAACGGCACGGCGGCCCGATGATCAGCGAGGCGGACGAGGCCGAAATCGAGGCGTCGCGGGCGCCTCTGCTCGAGCATCTGATCGAATTGCGGTCACGATTGATCAAGTCGTTGATCGCGTTCGTGTTGATGTTCTTCGCCTGCTTCTTTTTCTCGCGCGATATCTACAACATCCTCGTCTATCCTTATGTCTCGATCGTCGGCGCCCAGAACGCCGAGCTGATCGCGACGCACTTCCTCGAGCAGGTCTTCACCAACATCAAGCTCAGCGTCTTCGGCGCGGCCTTCCTGGCTTTCCCGGTGATCGCGACCCAGATCTACGCGTTCGTGGCGCCCGGCCTTTACCGGAACGAGCGCAAGGCGTTCCTGCCCTACCTCGTGGCCACGCCGATCTTCTTCATCCTCGGCGCGCTGGTGGTGTTCTTCCTGGCGATGCCGCTGCTGATCAAGTTCTCGGTGTCGCTCCAGCAGGTGGGCGTGGCCGGAGAGCCGACGATCAAGCTGCTACCGAAGGTCGACGAGTATCTCTCGCTGATCATGACGCTGATCTTCGCGTTCGGGATCGCGTTCCAGCTGCCGGTCATCCTGACCCTGCTCGGCCAGATCGGCATCATCGACGCCGCCTTCCTGCGTGAGAAGCGGCGCTACGCCATCGTCCTGGTCTTCGTGGCCGCTGCCGTGCTGACGCCGCCGGACGTGATCTCGCAGCTGTCGCTGGCGATCCCGATGCTGCTCCTCTACGAGGCGTCCGTCTTCTCGGTGGCTCGTGTCGAGAAGCTGCGCGCCGCACGGCGGGTCGAGGAAGGCCTGGACCCGTAATCCGGAGCCGCCGAGGGATTGGCGGCTCGTCGTCCATCATCGGTAAGCCCGCCGCCTGACCCGCTCGGCTGCGGGACAGGCGGCGTCGCTTAGCACGAGCTCATTCCGCCCGCAGCAGCACGTGCCTCTTCTTCCCGAACGACAGCTTGATCACCCCGTCGCCGTTGAGATCCCCCCGTCCGAGCAGGGCCTTCTCGTCGGTGACCGGCACGTCGTTGACCCGCAGGCCGCCTCCCTTGATCTGGCGCCGGGCCTCGCTGGTCGACGGAACCAGCTTGGCGACGTCCGGGCCGAAGGCGGTGAGGACACCGAGACCGGCCTCCAGGGTCGCGGCCGGCACGGTGACGCTCGGGAGATCCGTGGCCAGCGTGCCTTCCACGAACGTCTTGCGCGCGGTCTCGGCGGCGGCCTCCGCGGCATCGCGGCCGTGCATCAGGGCCGTGGCCTCGGTCGCCAGCACCGTCTTGGCCGCGTTGATCTCGGAGCCGGCCAGAGCCGCCAGACGGGCGATCTCCGTCATCGGCAGCAGCGTGAACAGCTTGAGGAAGCGGGCGACGTCGGCATCCTCGGTGTTCCGCCAGAACTGCCAATAATCGTAGGGCTTCAGCATGTCCGGGTTCAGCCAGACCGCGCCGGCCGCGGTCTTGCCCATCTTGGCGCCCGACGCGGTGGTGAGCAGCGGGCAGGTCAGGGCGTAGAGCTGCGGCGTGCCCATGCGGCGGCCGAGATCGATGCCGTTGACGATGTTGCCCCACTGATCCGATCCGCCCATCTGCATCACGCAGCCGAAGCGGCGGTTCAGCTCCACGAAATCGTACGACTGCAGGATCATGTAGTTGAACTCCAGGAACGAGAGTTCCTGGTCACGCTCCAGCCGCAGGCGGACGCTGTCCATCGACAGCATGCGGTTCACCGAGAAATGCCGGCCGACGTCGCGCAGCATCTCGATGTAGTTGAGCTTCGTCAGCCACTCGGCGTTGTCGACCATCACGGCGTCGCCGGTGCCCTCGCCGAAGCGCAGGAACTGATCGAAGGTCTTGCGGATCTCGGCCTTGTTGGCGTCGATCTGCTCGACGGTCAGGATCTTGCGGGTCTCGTCGCGCCCCGACGGGTCGCCGACCCGGGTCGTGCCGCCGCCCATCAGGGCGATGGGCTTGCCCCCGGTGGCCTGCAGCCAGTGCAGCATCATGATCGACAACAGGTGGCCGACATGCAGCGAGGGCGCCGTGCAGTCGTAGCCGACATAGGTGGTCAGCCGCCCCTCCAGAGCCGCCGCGTCGATGCCGGCGAGGTCCGAGGTCTGGTGGATATAGCCGCGCTCGGTCAGGATCCGCAGGAAGTCGGATTTCGGCGCGAAGCTCTCGGCGGTCATGGATGTCATCTCGGGTCGCGGGCGTCGCGCGACAGGCCGAGGCTCGGCGTGCTAGCTCGCGCTGGGTTCAGGATACGGCGCGCTCTTAGCAGGGCGTTGGCCGAAAGGCACGGGGCAGGGCGGCATGGCGATGATGCGCGCGATCGGGCTGATGAGCGGCACCTCGCTGGACGGCGTGGATATCGCCCTGATCGAGACCAACGGCGACCAGGTTCACGTGGTCAAGGGCCACAACAACTTCCTAGAGCCGCTGGGGCCGACCGGCTACCGCGGCTATTCGGACGACGAGAAGGCGCTGCTGCGTGCGGCCACGAAGGACGCCGAATCGGTCCTCCATCCCGGCGACCGGCCGGGTCGTCTGCCCGAGGCGGAGGCGTTCGTCACGCAGGCCCACGCTGAGGCAGTCGAGCGCTTTCTGGAGGAGCACGGGCTGCGCGCGTCCGAGATCGATGTCATCGGCTTTCACGGCCAGACGGTGATCCACCGGCCGGATCAGCGCATCTCGATCCAGATCGGCGACGGTCAGGCCCTCGCGACGCGGCTCGGTATCCCGGTGGTCTCCGATCTCCGCCGGGCCGACATCGAGGCGGGCGGGCAGGGGGCGCCGCTGGTGCCGGTGTTCCACAAGGCCCTGGCCGAGGCCTCGGGCTTCGACGGGCCCTTCGGCATCCTCAACATCGGCGGCGTCGCCAACGCCACCCTGATCGATTCGAAAGGCGGCGTCATCGCCTTCGATACCGGTCCCGGCAACGCCCTGATCGACGAGTGGATGCAGGAGCGCGAGAGCAAGAATCTCGACGATGGCGGCCGCACCGCTGCCCGCGGACGGCCCGACGAGCAGCTGCTCGCCTGGCTTCTGACCCACCCGTTCTTCTTCCGGAAGCCGCCGAAATCGCTCGACCGGAACTGGTTCTCGCACAAGCTCGCCGGACAGCTCTCCACTGAGGACGGCGCCGCGACGCTCACGGCCTTCACGGCGCGGGCCGTGGCGCGAGCCCTCGACCACGCCCCCGAGATCCCGACCCGCTGGATCGTGGCCGGCGGCGGCGCGCGCAACGGCGAGCTGGTACGGCTGCTGAACTACCACCTGCGGGCCGAGATCACGACCGCGGACGCCATCGGCTGGTCCTCGGCCTATCTGGAGGCCCAGGCCTTTGCGTACCTGGCGGTGCGCTCGCTTCAGGGCCTGCCGATCACCTTTCCGTCGACCACCGGAGTGCGGGACGACATGACCGGCGGGGTGTTGGCCCGCCCGTGAGCCTCGGCTACGCGCTGCGGCGGGTCGTCGAGGACTATCCGCTCGCCCGCCTGGATCCGCCGGCCGGGCATCCTCTGGCCGCGATCATCCGCAAGGGCGTACCCGACGAGCTGCGCGGCGCCCTCGAACCGATCGACGGCCCGTTCCTGATCAAGGGCAGCCCGGGGCGCGGCAGCAGATGGGCGGCCGTTCCGTGGGTGGCGATCTTCGATCCGGCCATCACCACCAGCGCGACCCGCGGCTACTATCTCGTCTACCTGTTTCCGGCGCACCGCCAGGCGGTTCATCTGTCTCTGGCTCAGGGGACGGTCGCGGCGATCCGTCAGCATGGGCCGGGCGCCGGAGCCTATCTGCGCGCGAGCGGCGATGCGCTGCGGGCGCGCCTCTCAGATTTCGCCCGGACCCTGCCGGATGCCACGATCACCCTGGGCAGCGCCGGCGAGCTGCCGGAGGGCTACGAGGCCGCACACATCCTCGGGCTCAGCTACGCGCTGGCTGATCTCGGCGACGAGCGCCGGCTGCGCCGGGATCTCGCCACGGCCGTTGCGGCGTATCGGGTTTTGAAGGCGCGGGGCGGGCTCGATCTGCCCGGTTCGGGTCCGGGCGCCTGATGCCACGGATCCCTCCTCAGTCGGTCGGCGAGCGCAGCAATTCAGCAGCGCCACCCCGACCGATGTTCCATTGCCCGGCTTCGCTTCGCTCCGCTCGGAAGGACGGCGCGGTCACGCGGCCCGGTCGCGTCCACCGTTCCGCTCTGCACCGGCCGCGTTTGTGCCCCCGGCGCTCCCGCGCTAAGGCAGCGGCGCCATGTCCCACAACAGCTTCGGCCACCTGTTCCGCGTCACGACCTTCGGCGAGAGCCACGGGGTCGCGCTCGGCTGCGTCGTCGACGGCTGCCCGCCGGGCCTGCCCCTCGAGGCCGAGGAGATTCAGGCGGAGCTCGACCGGCGCAAGCCCGGCCAGTCGCGCTTCACCACGCAGCGGCGGGAGCCCGATCAGGTTCGGATCCTGTCCGGCGTCTTCGGCGATGACCGGACCGGCGGGCGTCAGCTCACCACCGGCACGCCGATCGCGCTGATGATCGAGAACACGGATCAGCGCTCGAAGGATTATTCGGAGATCCGCGACAGCTACCGCCCCGGACACGCCGACTACACCTACGACGCCAAGTACGGCATCCGCGACTATCGCGGCGGCGGACGCTCCTCCGCCCGAGAGACCGCGGCGCGCGTCGCCGCCGGCGCCGTGGCGCGCAAGGTGATCCCGGGCGTCACGATCCGGGCGGCCCTCGTCCAGATGGGCCCGCATGCCATCGATCGCGCGCGCTGGGACTGGGCCGAGATCGGCAACAACCCGTTCTTCTGCCCCGATGCCGAGACAGCTTCGTTCTACGAGACCTATCTCGACGAGATCCGCAAGGACGGCTCTTCGGTGGGCGCCGTGATCGAGGTCGTGGCCGAAGGCGTCCCGCCGGGCCTCGGCGCACCGGTCTACGGCAAGCTCGACGCGGATCTGGCCGCCGCGATGATGTCGATCAACGCCGTCAAGGGCGTCGAGATCGGCGACGGCTTCGCGGCAGCGGCGCTGCGCGGCGAGGACAACGCCGACGAGATGCGCGCCGGCAATGGCGGCCGCCCGCGATTCCTCGCCAACCATGCGGGCGGCATCCTGGGCGGGATCTCGAACGGCGAGCCGGTCGTGGTGCGCTTCGCGGTGAAGCCGACCTCCTCGATTCTCACCCCGCGTCGTTCGGTGACCCGCGACGGCACCGAGGTGGACCTCGTCACCAAGGGCCGCCACGACCCCTGCGTCGGCATCCGCGCCGTGCCTGTGGCGGAAGCCATGATGGCTTGCGTGCTGGCGGATCACTATCTGCGCCATCGCGGGCAGGTCGGGCATCAGCCCTGATCCCGGCCCCGGCTCCAACTCTCGAGAATGCCCGTGCCCCACTGCACCGTCTCCGAGGCCATCGCGGCCTTCGCCAAGGGTGAGATCGTCGTCGTCACGGATGACGACGACCGCGAGAACGAGGGCGACCTTGTTGTCGCCGCCTCGCTCTGCACGCCGGAGAAGATGGCGTTCATCATCCGCAACACCTGCGGCATCGTCTGCGCGCCGCTGACCTCGAGCGAGGCGCGGCGCCTGCATCTCGACCCGATGGTGGCGTCCAACGACGCCCCCTTGGGCACCGCCTTCACGGTGACAGTGGACGTCAAGCACGGCCTGACCACCGGCATCTCCGCGGAGCAGCGCTGCAACACGGTCCGGGCGCTCGCCAACGGCAACATGGGCGCGGGCGATTTCGTCCGACCGGGCCATGTCTTCCCGCTAATCGCCCGGGATGGCGGGGTGCTCATGCGCTCGGGCCATACCGAGGCCGCGGTGGATCTCTGCCGCCTCGCCGAGCTACCGCCGGTGGGGGTGATCTGCGAACTCGCCAACGACGACGGCACCGTCATGAAGGGGCCGCAGATCGACGCGTTCGCCGAGACGCACAATCTCAAGCGGGTCTCGGTGGCCGACCTGATCGCCTACCGGCAGGCCCGCGACCGGCTTGTGGAACGGGTCGGGCACTTCCCCGTCCAGACGAAGCACGGCGACGTCACGGCCTACGTGTTCTCGACGCCTTTCGAGGCGATCCAGCAATTCGCCTTCGTGGTCGGCGACATCGGCGACGGCCGGGATGTGCTCGTGCGCCTCCACCGCTCCAATGTCGTCGCCGACGTGATCGGCGGCGGCAAGCAGATCGATGCCGTCCTCTCACGGTTCGCCGCGGCCGGGCGCGGGGTGCTGGTCTATCTCCGGGACGGTACGGCCGGCGTGCCGATGAAGAGCGTCACCGAGGAGGGCACCGAGGCGCAGCGCGCCCGTCAGTGGCGCGAGATCGGGCTGGGCGCCCAGATCCTGCGCGACCTCGGCGTGGTGTCTTTCCGCAATCTGGCCACCTCGTCGCGGGCCTATGTCGGGCTGTCGGGCTTCGGCATCGAGCACCTGGGCGACGAGCCGCTGGAGGCGTGACCAGCCCGGTCAGGCGCGGCGCGCGACCGTCCAGATCGCGGCGCCGGCCATGATCGCGGCGGCGCCGCGGTTCAGCCGTCGATGGAACGCCGAACTCTGCAGGGCATGCCGCGCCCGCGAGGCCAGGGCCGCGTACGGCGTCATCACCGCGACCAGGACCAGGGTCGTCACGGCGACGAGCGTTGCGAAGTCGCCCCGCGTTACGGTCCGCAGGTCCAGGAGCGTCGGCAGCACCGCGAGATAGAAGACGATTGTCTTGGGGTTGGCGAGCGTCACGGTAAGTCCGGCCAAAAAGCTCGCCAAGGGGCGGTCGGCCTTCCGGGCTGCCACGGGCTGCGCGCGTGCCGCGGCGCGCCAGAGCTGGACTGCGAGGTAGCCGAGATTCAGGCCGGCGCCGATCCGGACCACGACGAAAACGTCGCCGAGCGCCTCGGCCACGCGAGTCAGCCCGAACACCGCGGCCGCGAGAAAGGTCAGGTCGCCCAGGATCAACCCTACGGCGAAGGCCATGCCGGCCCGAAAGCCCGAAGCCAGCGCCCGGGCGACGAGCGCCACGACGCCGGGGCCCGGGATCGCGGCAGCGAAGCCCAGCGCCAGGGCGTAGGTCAGGAAACCGGCTGTCGTCACCGCCCGACGTCCGAGAAATCATCCTTCAGCGCGGGAGACGCCGCGCGGATGACGGCCTTCAAGATTGAGAAACCAGCCATGAGCAGACGCTAAGGCGATTTGCGTCGGCAGGCCACACGGGACACGACAGCTCCCCGCGCATCGGGCCTCCCAACCGACCTCCTCATCCTGGAGTGACCGCGCCGGCGGGCGCAGGATGAAGGGGGGATGGGAACTGCCTCAGCGCATGCGCCAGCGATGCTCCATCCGGGAACGGAGTCTACCGACCCATCAGCGCGTCGACATGCGCGGCCACCGACTTTGCCAAGCCTTCGAGACTGTAGCCCCCTTCCAGCACCGAGACGATCCGGCCCTGCGCGCAGCGCTCGGCCAGATCCATCAGCCGGCGGGTCGCCCAGCCGAAATCCTCGGCCTCGAGCCGCAGGTTCGCCAGCGGATCCAGGCGGTGGGCATCGAAGCCTGCGGAGATCACGATCACGTCGGGCCGAAAGGCCTCCAGACGTGAGAGGATGCCGGTCTCGAAGGATTCGCGAAACACCTCGCCGTCGTCGTTCGGCCGCAGCGGCACGTTGACGATGGTGTTCTTCTCGCCCCGCTCGGAGGCGGACCCCGTGCCCGGGAAGAGCGGCATCTGGTGCGTCGAGCAGTAGAGCACCGTCGGATCGTCCCAGAAGATGTCCTGGCTGCCGTTGCCGTGGTGGACGTCCCAGTCCACGAGGGCCACGCGCTCCGCCCCGTGCTTCTCCTGGGCATAGCGGGCCGCGACGGCAGCGTGGTTGAACAGGCAGAACCCCATCGACCGGGTCCGCTCGGCATGGTGGCCCGGTGGCCGCATGGCCACGAAAGCGTTCCGGCACTCGCCCGCGATGACGGCGTCGAGGGCGTGGTTAGCCCCGCCGATCGCCCGCAGGGTCGCCTCCAGGCTGCCCGGAGACAGGATCGTGTCGGAATCGATCCCGACCATCCCGCTCTCCGGGATCGCCGCGGCGAGGGCGTCGACGTATTCGCGCGGATGAGCGAGCGCGGCGGTCTCGAGCTCTGCCCGCGGTGCCGAGGCGCGCACCAAACCAGCGAAACGCTCGTCTTCCAGCGCGCGCTCGACCGCGCGCATCCGCGCCGGCCGCTCCGGGTGCCCCTCCGGAACCTCGTGGTCGAAGCTGGCGGGATGGCTCACGTACAGAGTGGTCACGACGGTCGCTCCCGGATCCATTCCTGTCGCGCGCCTGCAACAGGAGCCGGCAATGTGCCATGGGCGCAACGCGCGGACTACGGCGGGGTGCCCGCCACCCCTATGGTTCACCGAATCTTCTCAACGACGAGGCCGGGCCTTTCGCGCGCCCGGGCTCGCGGACCGAACCCGGGGAGCGGGCGCATGCGCATCATACCGGTTCTTGCCTGCGCGCTGCTGCTGACCGGCTGCAACTTCAAGGGCGTGCCCGATCCGGCGCTTTCGGCGCGCGACGCGGAATTCATGGCACTGGTCCCGAACGCCGAATTCGACCCGCACTTCGCCCGCTATCAGGTGAGCGATCCGACGCACGAGCCCCCCGGCACGATCGTGGTCGAGACGAAGGAGCGTCAGCTCTATCTCGTCCTGCCGGACGGGAAGGCGATCCGCTACGGCGTCTCCGTGGGCGACGAGGCCTATGGCTGGACCGGCATGGCCCGGATCGACCGCAAGGCGGAGTGGCCAGCCTGGAACCCGCCGGCCGAGATGATCAAGCGCTGGCCGCACGTCCACGCGATGCAGGGCGGCCCGATGAATCCTCTCGGTGCCCGCGCGCTCTACCTGTCGGATCACGGCAAGGACACGCTGTACCGGATCCACGGCACCAACGAGCCCGAGAAGATCGGGCAGGCGGTCTCCTCGGGCTGCATCCGCATGCGCAACATCGACGTGGTCGACCTCTACAACCGCGTCCCGGTCGGGGCGACGGTCATCGTCCGGTAACGCAACCGGTCAACGTCCCAATAAGCCTGCTTGCTCGTGGGGTGTTTACCTGAACTTCCGTTCAGATCTGGCCATTAACTTCTGGCAGGGAAGCCGTCCCGTAAGTTGAAGACACACAGGGACAAGCACCGACCGCAACAAAGGTCGGAGGAGCAGGCGACCATGACCATGATTTCCGTTCAACAGTTCTGCAACCATGCGGTCTCGGCCGGCACGATCAGCGACGAGGACCTGCTGGTCCTGAAGCGCGAGGTTCTCCCGGACGGCCTGATGAGCCGGGAGGATGCCGACCTGCTGATCGCCCTGGAGCGGGCGGTGATCGGCTCCGACGCCTTCGCGGATTTCCTCGTGGCCTCCGTCGTCGACTTCGCCGTATGGGGCACCCGCCCGACGGGCTACATCGACCGCGACGTCGCCACCTGGCTCGCGTCTTCGCTCAGCGGCCGCGACGGCCCGAGCCCGGTCGGCGCCCGGATCGCCATGGAAGTCGTCCGTGAGGCGCAGGGCAGTGCCGAATCGCTGATGGCCTTCGCCCTCGAGGCCAACCGGTGGATCCGCGACGCGGTCCAGGCTCCCCGGATGACCTTCGCCCTCGCGGCCTGAGTCTCCGACAAAGGCGCAGCTTCCGTCCGCGGCGCAACTGATCTATCGGGACAGTCAAGCCGGTGTGCAATCCGGCGATCTCGAAAGCAGTGCGCCAGCGATGTTCGACAAGATCCTGATTGCCAACCGGGGCGAGATCGCCTGCCGGGTCATCAAGACCGCCCGGAGAATGGGCATCAGGACCGTAGCGGTCTATTCCGATGCCGACCGCGACGCCGTCCACGTCGCGATGGCCGACGAGGCGGTCCATATCGGCCCCGCCGCAGCGTCCGAGTCTTATCTCGTCATCGACAAGATCGTCGCCGCCTGCAAGCAGACCGGTGCGCAGGCCGTTCATCCCGGCTACGGCTTCCTGTCGGAGCGCGAGGCGTTCCCGAAGGCGCTTGAGGCCGCCGGCATCGTCTTCATCGGCCCGAATCCGGGCGCCATCGCCGCCATGGGCGACAAGATCGAATCGAAGAAGGCGGCTGCGGCCGCCGAAGTCTCGACCGTGCCGGGCTTCCTCGGCGTGATCGAGTCGCCCGAGCACGCCAAGAAGATCGCCGACGAGATCGGCTACCCGGTGATGATCAAGGCCTCCGCGGGCGGCGGCGGCAAGGGCATGCGAATCGCCTTCTCGGGCGACGAGGTCGCGGAGGGCTTCGCCCGCGCCAAGTCGGAGGCGGCGTCCTCTTTCGGCGACGACCGCGTCTTCATCGAGAAGTTCATCACCGATCCGCGGCACATCGAGATCCAGCTGATCGGCGATAAACACGGCAACGTCGTGTATCTCGGCGAGCGCGAGTGCTCGATTCAGCGGCGTAACCAGAAGGTGATCGAGGAAGCGCCGTCGCCGCTCCTCGACAAGAAGACCCGCCGGAAGATGGGCGAGCAAGCCGTCGCGCTGGCGAAGGCGGTGAACTACGATTCGGCCGGCACGGTCGAGTTCGTCGCCGGCCAGGACAAGTCGTTCTACTTCCTGGAGATGAACACCCGCCTGCAGGTGGAACACCCGGTGACCGAGATGATCACCGGCCTCGACCTCGTCGAGTTGATGATCCGGGTCGCGGCCGGCGAGAAGCTGCCGATCACCCAGGACGACGTGAAGCTGAACGGCTGGGCGGTGGAGAGCCGCGTCTACGCCGAGGATCCGACCCGCAACTTCCTGCCCTCGATCGGTCGGCTGACCACCTATCGGCCGCCGGAGGAGGGGCAGCAGGGCAAGGCGATCGTGCGCAACGATACCGGCGTGGAGGAGGGCGGCGAGATCGCGATCCACTACGACCCGATGATCGCCAAAC
This sequence comes from Methylobacterium sp. OAE515, assembly GCF_041806315.1. NCBI lineage: Bacteria > Pseudomonadati > Pseudomonadota > Alphaproteobacteria > Hyphomicrobiales > Methylobacteriaceae > Methylobacterium > Methylobacterium sp. OAE515. The sequence continues at coordinate 5,364,306 of NZ_JBGMUV010000001.1, read as the reverse complement.
TCGTCACCTGGGCGCCGACCCGCGCCGAGGCGATCGCCGCGCAGGGTGAGGCGCTGGATGCCTTCGCCATCGACGGAATCCGCCACAATATCCCGTTCCTGTCGGCTCTGATGGCGCATCCGCGCTGGCAGGAGGGACGCCTCTCCACGGGCTTCATCGCCGAGGAGTTCCCGAACGGCTTCGCGCCGCCCGAGCCGGCCGGACCTGTGGCTCTCCGCATGATGGCTGCTGCGGCCGCGATCGACCACAAGCTCAACCAGCGCAAGCGCGGGATTTCCGGCCAGATGCGCGCGCCGGGCCTCTTCGCCTTCGAGCACGACCGCGTCGTGATCCTGGCCGGCGAATCCTACTCCGTGACCGTGGCGCCGGAGGGCGAGGACCTGCTGGTCACCCAGCCGGACGGCACGGCTCTTACGGTCGCGAGCACGTGGCGTCCGGGTGAGCCAGTCTGGATCGGCACGATTGGATCGGAGCGTGTGGCGATCCAGGTGCGAAGCCTGCTCAACGGTGTGTTCCTTCAGCACGCCGGCGCGGCCGCCGAGGCACGGGTCTACACGCGCCGCGAAGCCGAGCTCGCCGCCCTGATGCCGGTCAAGGAGCAGGCGGGCTCGGGCAAGCAGGTGCTCTGCCCGATGCCGGGCCTGGTGAAGCAGATCCTGGTCACCGAGGGCCAGGAGGTGAAGAACGGCGAGCCGATCGCGGTCGTCGAGGCGATGAAGATGGAGAACGTGCTCCGCGCCGAGCGTGACGCGACGGTCAGTAAGATCCACGCCAAGGAGGGCGACAGCCTCGCGGTGGACGCGGTGATCCTCGAATTCGCCTGAGGCCGTCGGGCGTTCGGCGTGAGCGCAGTCCACAACGATCAGACCAAGCTGCTGGCGACGGCGCTGTTAACGTCGCCGTCGCCTATGTCGTCATCGGCTTCGTCACGTCGATGACCACAGCAAGCTTCGGTGTCGCGAACGCCCCGGCCCTGCGATTTGAGAATGCGGTGTTCACGCTGGTTTGGCTGTGTACGGGTTGCGCCTTACATTACGGCGCAAGGCGTGCCCTCCGGAGCATGAAGCCGTGACTCACGATTGGCTCTTCGTCACGTTCGGCATTCCGGCGATCACCTTGGCGATCGCCTATGCCGACGTGCGTGCGAACGAACGCGCTGCCCGACGCCTCGATCCGCCTGCGGGCCAGTGACCGTTTTCGTCGCGGCTGCGTGCCACTCTACTTCGCCTACGGCGCCAACATGGATGCCGCCGCGATGGCGCTGCGGTGCCCGGTTTCGCGGCTGATCGGCGGCGGCCATCTCCCAGGCTACCGCTTCATCATCATGCGCGAGGGATACGCCTCGGTGGTGCGCGCCCCCGGCCGCATCGTCCGGGGCGTGCTCTGGGACTTGGCCCTCGACGACATCCCGGCCCTCGATCGGTATGAGGGCGTGTCGGGCGGCCTGTACACGAAGGCCAGCCTCCCGGTCCGGACCGCGGGCGGCGTGAAGCGCGCGCTGATCTATCTCGGATGCTCCTCCGCACCGGGCCGCCCGCGGCCGGGCTACCTGGAAGCCGTCGTCGCTGCGGCGCGCGCGGCGCAGCTGCCGCCCGCCTATGTCCGGGAACTCAGCAGTTGGTCGCGCGGCCTGCCGGCCTGATCGACGGCCAAGTGGTACGCGACATGCTTGGGCACGACCGAGCCGGGAGGCGACGGGCAGCACCGCGCCCTGCCGGCCATTCGTGATTGCGCAGCGCGCCCGTCGGTCAACGACGATTGCCGGCCGCCTGCGAGGGAGAGTTGTGCATGTCGTATCTGGCGCCCGCCGATTTCGTGAAGAAGGCCGTCGATGCCGGTGAGGCGAAGGTCTTCATGGCTACCAAGGACACGTTCATCCGGGCCTACATGGCCGGCGCGATCCTGGCGCTCGCCGCGGCCTTCGCGGTCACGATCAACCAGACCACCGGCCAGCCGCTGGTTGCGGCCCTGCTGTTTCCGGTCGGATTCTCGATGCTCTACCTGCTGGGCTACGACCTGTTCACCGGCGTCTGCGTGCTCACGCCGCTCGCCCTGATCGACAAGCGTCCCGGCGTCACGGTGGCGGGGGTCGCGCGCAACTGGGTCCTGGTCTTCTTCGGCAACTTCGCGGGCGCGCTGACGACGGCCGTGATGATGTCGATCGTGTTCACCTTCGGCTTCGCCACCGAGCCGAACGCGGTCGGCAAGCTGATCGCCGGGATCGGCGAGGCCCGGACGCTCGGCTACGAGAAGTACGGCGCCTCCGGCATGCTGACGCTCTTCATCCGCGCCATGCTGTGCAACTGGATGGTATCGACCGGCGTCATCGGCGCCATGCTGTCCACCTCCGTGCCCGGCAAGGTGATCGCGATGTGGATGCCGATCACGGTGTTCTTCTTCATGACCTTCGAGCACTCGGTGGTGAACATGTTCCTGTTCCCGTCGGCGATCCTCATGGGCGGCCACCTGACGGTCATGGATTACCTGCTCTGGAACGAGATCCCGACGCTCATCGGAAACATCGTCGGCGGCATCGCCTTCACCGGCCTGATGCTCTACTCCACTCACGTCCGGACCGGGGCGACCCGGACGGTGGCCGATGCCGGGCTCCGCCGCCCCATCGCGGCCGAGTAGGATCACACCGGCCCGTGCGCATGCCGCGCGGGCCCCGTTCAGCAGGTACAGGCTTGATGAGCGAGACGCGGACGATCGCCGTCGTCATCACAGGCCGGGTGCAGGGCGTGTCGTACCGGGCCTGGACACAGTCCGAGGCCCGCGCGCGCAATCTCGTCGGCACCGTGCGCAACCGCGACGACGGTGCGGTGGAGGCAATGTTCAGCGGGCCGAGCGACGCCGTGGCACAGATGGAGACGCTGTGCTTGTCAGGGCCGCCCGGCGCCCGCGTGACCGACGTCGCGGTTCGGAACTGCGATGATATCCCGATGCTGAGCAGCTTCGAGATCCTGCGCGGCTGACTTTGCGGTCTCGTCGGATCCGACGACCGCACCGGGTGGGTTCTGCATCGGCATGCAGGCTGGTATGGCATCGCGGCTCATCGCCGAGCCCGCGATCCGGAGATCATGCCCGACCTGTCCGCCGGCAGCGCCGCTTTCTCGCCCCTGGACCTCGGGGCGCTCGTCTACTTCATCGTGGCCTGGATCGCATACGGGCTCTCCGTGGGCCGGATGCGCGGGCGCATGCTGTCCCTGAGCCAGATCATGAACGGCCATCGCTCGAACTGGGCCCGGCAGGTGATCAGCCGCGAGAATCGCGTCGTCGACACCCAGATCAACGCCTCGCTGCAGAACGGCACCGCCTTCTTCGCATCGACCTCCCTGATCGCCCTCGGATCGGTGCTGACCCTGTCGCGCTCGGGCGACGACGTGCTGAACCTCTTCGCGACGCTCCCGTTCGGGACCGTGGCGAACCGGCTGACCTGGGAGCTGAAGGTCGCGGGATTGGCGCTGGTCTTCGTCTACGCCTTCTTCAAGTTCGCCTGGGCCTACAGGCTGTTCAATTACGCGGCGATCCTGCTGGGCACCGTGCCGTCGAAGGGCTCTGGTGCGAGCGAAGCCGAGATGCTGCGGGCGGTTCGTCGCCTCGCCGCGATGAATGTCAGCGCAGGCCGGCATTTCGCGCGGGGCCAGCGGGCCTTCTTCTTCGCGCTGGCTTATCTCGGCTGGTTCGTAAGCCCCTACGTGCTCGTCGTCTCGACATCCGCGGTCGTGGTCATCATGTGGCGCCGTCAGTTCGCCTCGGAGATCCGCAAGACGTTGCTTGAAGTCGGGGAAGGTCCGCACGAGGGACCGCTCGGAGCTTCGGCGGAGCAGGCACGGACATGACCGATACGAAACCCGATGACGCGGCCATCGAGACGACGATGCTCGGCTTGGTGACCGCGCGTGGCGCGGACAAGACCGTTTGTCCGTCGGAAGTCGCCCGGGCGCTGGGTGGACCGCATCCCGACGGCTGGGGCCCGCTGATGCAGCCGGTGCGCCGGGTCGCCGTGCGCCTCGCCCATGCCGGCCGGATTGCGATCCTGCGGAAGGGCAAGCCCGTGGATCCGGACGATTTCCGCGGAATCTATCGGCTCGCGCTGCCGGCCGGATCTTCGGGGCCGGGCAGCCAGTCCGGCGTGTAGCCGGACCACCGATACACCACGAGCCCGATCCACTCCTTCACGGCGAGGTCGAGCTGAAACAAGCCGTCCGAGGCGAAACCGTTGAAGCGCGTCAGGTCGCTCCAGCCGCGCGTCCGGTAGTCAACCGGGAACGCATCCACCGTGAAGCCGGCCTGCCGGAAGCAGCCGACCGCGCGGGGCATGTGCCAGGCCGAGGTGACGAGCAGCCAACGCTCTCCCGGCTTCGGCTGGACGAGGGATGCCGAGAAGGCCGCGTTCTCCTGGGTGTTGCGGGAGCGGTTCTCCAGGATCAGGCGCGTGCGCGGAACGCCGATGACATCGGCTTGGCGGCTGAGGATGTCGGCTTCCGCGATGCCGCCGCGGATGAACCCACTGCCGCCGGAGAACACAAGCCGCGCGGTCGGGAAGCGGCGCGCCAGGTCGGCAAGGTAGATCGGCCGCTCGCCCGCGTCGTTGACGACGATCTGCTCGCGCGCCTCGGACAGGCCGGCCTCGATGCCGCCGCCCAGCACGATGATGCCGGCTGGGGCAGGACCGTCCGACGGGTAGGCCGGGAAGCGCTGCTCCAGGGGAAGCAGGACCGCCTCCGACAGCGGCGATAAACCACCCAGCGCGAGGCCGAAGCCCCCGATGATGGTGAGGCCGAAGCCGGTGCGGCGCAGGCGCGTGACCGCCGGGAGCAGCAGGCCCGTCAAAACGGCGAAGATGAAGAAGTTCGAGGGGGTGATCACGAAGAAGACCACCTTCGAGAGCGGGAAGAACACGGCGTTCACGCCGGCTTCGTCTCGGCCTCGAACCGGGCGAGCGCCGCTTCGTCCGGCGGCAGCAGGGTGGCGAGGCTCTCGCCTTTCTCGACCTCGCGCTGGATCCACAGATCGAGGCGCTGCTGTTCAACAGCCTCCAGGGCGACCCGTTCGGCGAGCGCGGCCGGTACCGCGACGATGCCACCGTCGGCGCAGACCACGATGTCGCCCGGATGGATCGCGGCGCCTCCGCAGGAGACCGGCTGCTGCGTGCCGACCAGCGCGAGCGTTCCGATCGCGGCTTCCGGCATGGACCAGACGGGCAGTCCAACCTCGGCCGGAAGGGCGCCGTCGGTCACCAGGCCCGCGACGCCACGGTGCGCGAGACGCGCCGCCAGGATGGACCCGAACGGTAGGGCCAAGCCGGACCGGGCCGCGTCGATCACCACGATGGCGCCTTCGGGGATCGTGTCGATCGCCGCCGCGAGGTCGCCCGCGGCATCATCGCGGGCCGGGATCATCCGCAACGTGTAGGCCGTGCCGATCGCGCTCCCGCCCCGTCCGGTCAGCCCCTGGACGCTATGAGCTTTCACGCCGGCCCGGGTCAGGGCGCGGGCGAGACTCGCCGGCGTCACGGCGGACAGCGCGTCGCGCAGGGTCGGGTCGATGGCCATCAGGGACTCCGTGGGGTGCAGCCCCCGTTCCGGCGGCGCTCCGCCAAGGTGGATCTCACGGGCCCTTCGGCAAGCCCGCGCTCGCGACCTCAGCCGATGGGTTCGCCGAGAGCCCGGGCAGCGGCCGGCCGGGCGGCAATGCGCGCGTACCAGCGGCGCAGGGCCGGACGCTCGACCCGTTCGACGGGCAGGTTCAACCAGCGATGTGCCGCGCAGCCGAGGGCGATGTCGGCGATGCCGAATTGCTCGCCGACCACGTAGGTCCGATCGGCGAGATGGGCATCGAGGATCGCGGCCATCGCTTCGCTCTTCTTCAGCGAAGCCGCGATCACGGCGCGATCGGGCTCGGCGGTCCGGAAGAGCTGCCAGAACGCGTCGCGCATCGCGGGCGTGAAGCTCGTGGCCTGCCAATCGACCCATTGCTCGACATAGGCGCGCATCTGCGGATCCGCCGGTAGCGCGAGGGCAGGGGCGATGGTCGCGAGGTAGCGCAGGATCGCGTTCGATTCCCAGAGAACGAAGCCATCCTCCTCCAGGGTCGGGACAAGCCCGTTCGGGTTCATCGCGCGGTACGCGGGATCGTCGACCACTCCGTGGGCGCCGCCGGCCTCCACGCGCTCGTAATCCAGCCCGGCCTCGTCCAGTCCCCAGACCGCCTTCTGCACGTTCACCGAGGTGAGGCGTCCCCAAAGTCTGCGCATCGTCAAACGATCTCCCTTACGCCTTCGGTGGATAGGGGTGTTCACAGCCGTTCGGGTCCGTCACCCGGGCGCCCGCCTCGGTGTCGCGCAGGTAGTTAGGCCCGACCGGCACCTTGCCGTGGCCGCCCGGGATGTCGAGCACGTAGGTCGGTTGGGCGAGGCCCGAGAGGCGCCCGCGCAGGGCGCGCATCAGGTCCTGACCTTCCGCCAACGCGGTGCGCATGTGTCCGGTGCCGGGCGCGAGGTCGCCGTGATGCAGGTAATAGGGCTTGATCCGGTTCTCCACGAAGGTCCGCATCAGGGCCTCGAGCGTCGCCGCGTCGTCGTTGATGCCGCGCAGCAGCACGGATTGGCTGACCATCGGGATACCGGCGTCGACCAGCCGGGCACAGGCGGTACGGGCAGAGGGCGTGAACTCGCGCGGGTGATTGGCGTGCAGGGCCACGAACACCGCGCCCCCGAAACGCTGCAGCGCCTGCACAACGGTCTCGGTGACCAGCTCGGGCTTCACCACCGGAACACGCGTGTGAAGCCGCATCACGCGCACATGATCGATGCGCGACAGGCGCTGCGCGATGACGCCGAGCCGCCGGCTCGAGAGCGCGAACGGGTCACCGCCGGTGAGCACCACTTCCCAGATGCGCGGATCCCGCTCGATATACGTGAAGGCCGTTTCGAGCTCGGCATCGGTCAAGGTTCCGAGCCCGTCCGGCCCCACCATCTCGCGGCGGAAGCAGAAGCGGCAGTAAACCGGGCAGACATGCAGCGGCTTCAGCAGCACGCGGTCGGGATAGCGGTGCACGATGCCGGCCACCGGCGCGTGGGCCGCATCGCCGATCGGGTCGGCGCGCTCCTCCGGCGCCGTCGCGCACTCTCGGGGATCCGGGATGAACTGGCGGGCGATCGGGTCTTCGGGATCAGCGGGGTCGATGAGCTCGGCCATGTCGGTCGTCACCGAGACGGCGTAGCGCGCGAGCACCGCCCGCAGCGCCTCGGCCTCCGCGGCCGAGATCAGGCCTGCTTCCGACAGATCTTCGGCGCTCCGGAGAACACGGTTCACGGCGCCGTCTCCGCGACAGGGGTCCAGATCACGTCGTCGACGCGGGTCCGGCCGCAGGCCAGCATCGCCAGCCGGTCGAACCCGAGGGCGATGCCGGAGGCTTCCGGCATGACCGCCAGCGCGGCGAGGAAATCGTCGTCGATCGGATACGCCTCACCGTAGACCCGGAGCTTTTCCGCCATCTCCGCCTCGAAGCGGCGGCGCTGTTCGACCGGATCGGTGAGTTCACCGAAGGCATTGGCGAGTTCGACCCCGCAGGCGTAGAGCTCGAAGCGCTCGGCGACACGGGGATCGTGCCGGGCCGGCCGGGCGAGGGCCGCCTCGCTGACCGGGTATTCGCACAGGAAGGTCGGCCGCCCGACGCCCAGGTGCGGCTCGATCCGCGCGACCAGCACCCGGGAGACAAGATCGGCCCAGGTATCGTCCGAAGCGACCCGCAGGTCCGCGCCCGACACGGCGGCGGCAAGTCCATCGCGGTCCGTCTCGCCGCTCCGCGCGACGGAGGCGAGCAGGTCGATGCCGGCGAAGCGGTCGAAGGCCTCGGCCAGCGTCAGCCGCTCCGGTTCGGCGAACGGGTCGGTCTCCCGACCGCGATAGATGAACCGGCGCATCCCGGCGGTCTCGGCCGCAAGTGACAGCAGGTCGGCACAATCCTCCATCAGCACGCTGTAGGGTGCGCCGACGCGGTACCATTCTAACATCGTGAATTCGGGGTGATGCAGCGGCCCCCGCTCGCGGTTGCGGAACACGCGCGCGACACTGAACAGCTTCGTCTCGCCGGCCGCCAGCAGCTTCTTGCAGGCGAATTCCGGCGACGTGTGCAGAAACAGGGGCGTTCGTGCGCCGCTCGCTCCGATGGCCTCGGTGGCGAAGGCCGACAGATGCGCTTCGTTGCCCGGAGAGACCTGGAGGCAGGCCGCGTCAGCCTCGACGAAATCCCGCGCGCTGAACCAGGCACGGAACGCCGACAGGATCCGGTTGCGCATGAGAAGCGCCGGCCTGCGATCGGCGTGACGCTCCGGGGACCACCAAGCGGTGCCCTGTGCCGTCACGGCCGGCCCAGCCGATCACGCCGACGCGACACCACCGGGCATCGGCACGCGCGGCTTCGCACAGGCAGCTCGTTCCGGAGCACACGCATCCTCTGGCCCTGTTACGCCCTCGGCTTCAGAACGGAGCGTCGCGATCTGGAAGAGAGTACACTCGGACAACCGTTCCTGCCGGCCCGCTGGCAACCGGAACGGAGATGCGATAGTGCCGGGGTCCGAGATGCAGCGCCCGCGCTTGGCGCGTGCGGTCCCCCTTGTCAATGCAGGACGCTATTCCGTGAAGGTTATCGCCTCAACGCTCCGTAAGGGCAACGTCGTCGAAAAGGACGGCAAGCTCTACGTGATCCTGTTCGCCGAGAACATCCACCCCGGCAAGGGCACGCCTGTGACCCAGCTGGACATGCGCCGCATCACCGACGGCGTGAAGGTTTCGGAGCGCTACCGGACGACTGAGCAGGTCGAGCGTGCCTTCGTCGAGGATCGCGAGCACACCTTCCTGTACAGCGATGGCGAGGGGTTCCACTTCATGAACCCCGAGAATTACGAGCAGATCGCCGTGCCGGAAGACGTGGTCGGCGATGCCGCTCCTTACCTTCAGGAGGGCATGGCCGTCATGCTCTCCGTCCACAATGGCGTGCCGCTGACCATCGAGCTGCCCCAGCGCGTCACGCTGGAGGTTGCCGAGACCGAGCCGGTCCTGAAGGGTCAGACGGCCTCGTCCTCCTACAAGCCCGCGACGCTCTCGAACGGCGTGCGGACGACCGTGCCGCCCCACATCGCCGCCGGCACCCGCGTCGTCGTCATGACGGCCGATGGGTCCTACGTCGAGCGCGCCAAGGACTGAGCGGATTTTCGGAAAGCCGCCCGCAGGTGGCGGAGCGCATCAGCGCTCCGTCCGGGCTGCCTGCTCCAGGGTTGCGTAGCATTGCTGTGAGAGTGCCTGCGCGCGCAGGCGCTCCGGCCCGCTGAACGGCCGTCCATCCTCGCGGAAGAGATCCTCGCGGAGGAGCGCGTCGGAGGTGCAGCGCGCCGCGATGCGGCACAGGGGCCGCTCGCCACCCGTCCGCGTGCAGATCGTCACGTAATCCGCCCGGAAGGCCCGCAGGCCCGCCCGCGGATTGGCACCCGTGAGCGTCACGACGCCGGTGAGGAGCACCAGCAGCACGGGCTGGTGGATCAGGTAGATCGCCAGGCTGTGGCGTCCGGCCCAGGTTGCGGCCCTGCCGATTGCCGAACGAGGTGCCCAGGTGCCCAACGCCGAGCGCGCGAATCGGGGCAGGCCGATCCTGCCAACCGCGATCCCGGCCAGTACGAGCCCAAACCACGGGAAGAGCGGAACGTAATCGTTGGTCCGGGGCGTCCCCGATCCGAGGCCGAGGAAGTACAGGACGGGCGCGTCGAGGATAGGCGCGTGCACGAGGTGCGGCGCGGCGATGAACGCGGCGGCCGTCAGCACGGTGACGGCGACCGGCGCGAACAGGAACGGGAGGCCCAGCAGGCTCGCCACTGCGATGCAGTGCAGGACGCCGAAGAACACGAACGCATCCGGAAACGCGATCCATGTTCCGAGGGTGACGAGGAGGGCGGCGCCGCCGATCCGCGCGAGGCGCAGGAGTGTCGGTCTCGGCCGCACGCCCCCGCCGTTCATCAAGACCAGCCCGATACCGACGAGGACGAGGAAGCTGCCGGCGATCATCTCGGCCGCGATTCGCCCCGCCGGAGTCAGCGCGTAATTCTCGGCCGTCAGCCGCAGGAACCCGAGATCCCAGAGCGTGTGATAGCTCGCCATCGCGGCGAGTGCGGCCGCGCGCGCCGCGTCGATCATCGGGAAGCGCCGCTGCCGAATGGCCGCATCCGGCGTAGCGGTGGCACGGTCGCGTGTGAGGTCGATGGCGATCATGCCGAACCCAAACCACGCCGGCGCCGGACATGCCAACCGGCTGGCAGCGCACCGCGCCGTCGGCCGATGCCGGGTCGTGGCGCTCTCGCAAACGTGACACCTGCCGACTTCCGCCCGGCCGGCGGCGTGTCCGATCATCGGCGCGCAAATTCTGCTCGCCGGACCCGGAGCTTAAACGCTGCTTTCGCCGCCGACTGCGACCAATCGACTGTTGCCGGCGCGCCTCCCAGCGCCAAGATTGCATCTCGCTGGGGCTCGGCTGCCGGTGAAATGGGCTTCCCGGGAATCAGGACTTCGTTAATCTTGCCGGGAGAGCGCGCGGCGTGATTCGGTGTAGGTTGCTCGGCCATGTCTGACGAACGCGGCTTCGGGCCTGAGGACCCCGATCGGGCGGCTGGCCCGCGGACCGGCGAGACCGCCCCGCGCGACGACGAGGCCCTGGATCTCGTCGAGGTGGCGGGCCGCATCAAGTGGTTCGACGTGTCGAAGGGCTTCGGCTTCATCGTGCCGGATGACGGCTCGCCAGACGTCCTGCTGCACGTGACCTGCCTGCGGCGGGACGGCTTTCAGGCGGCCAGCGAGGGTGCGCGCATCGTCGTGGAGGCGGTGGAGCGTCCGCGGGGCTGGCAGGCCTTCCGGGTGATCTCGCTGGATCAGGCGACGGCGATCCATCCCTCCGAGATGCCGCTGCCGCGCACGCACGTGACCGTGACACCGACGAGCGGGCTCGAGACTGCCGTGGTGAAATGGTTCAACCGGCTGCGCGGCTTCGGCTTCCTGACCCGGGGCGACGGGACGCCGGACATCTTCGTGCACATGGAGACTCTGCGCCGCTACGGGATCGCGGAGCTGAAGCCGGGCGAGGCGGTCCTGGTGCGCTACGGAGACGGCTCGAAGGGCGTCATGGCCGCCGAGATCCGGTTGATCGACGGAGCCCTCCCGGCATCGCACTGAACGGCCGGGCGCGGCACGGCATCTATGTCGCTGTCGCACCTGAGCATTTCCGCACGCGGTTTCCCACGGCCCGTATCCTGGTCTATGGCTGCGCGGCGAGCCCGACCGGCGCGCCTGTTCCCCTGAAAGGCCCGAGCCTGTGATGTTCTCGACCCGTTTCGTGTCGGCCGCCGCCGTCGCATGCCTGATGGTCATGGCCGCCCCCGTTCCCGCCGTCCTTGCTCAGGCGCCGGCCAGGGCTGCTGCCGCGGCAGGCGAGCCGCTGACCATCGTCACCAAGGCGGGGCCGAAGCGATTCAACGTCGAGGTGATGCGCGACGATGCCGGTCGCTCCCGCGGCCTCATGTTCCGGCGGCACATGGCGGCCGATCACGGGATGCTGTTCGACTTCGAGCGCGAAGAGCCCGTCACGATGTGGATGAAGAACACCTATCTTCCGCTCGATATGGTGTTCATCCGTCCGGACGGGACGATCAGCCGGATCGCCGCCGATACCGAGCCGCTGTCGACCGCGATCATCCCATCGGGAAGCCCCGTTTCCGCCGTGCTGGAGCTCAACGCCGGGACGACGGCGAAGCTCGGAATCCAGCCGGGCGACCGCATCGAGCATCCGCTGTTCAAGGCACGTTGAAGCCGCCTCCGACAACCGCGAACGCATCAGGAACAATCTCTTGACCGCCGTCCTGATCCGCGCCAGTGTTCCGGCAATGTTCCGGTGCGCCGGGACGCCGGTCAGGGCGGAGGACCCGATGAGCGACGTGGCCGAGGCCGAGCTGTTCGGCAATGACGACTGGTCCGTCCAGCCGGACGGGATCGAGCATCGCGACACCGGCTACTTCATCGCCCGCGAGATGCTCGCGGCGCGCCGGGCTGAGGGGCTCTGGGACTGGCCGCTGCAGATGGCTGAGAAGCGCTGGTGCCGGCCGAGCCTGTTCCGCGAGGCGTTCCTGGCCGCTCTCGAGCGCTTCGGCATCGCCCGCGACGCGGAGCTGACCCGCTCGTTCGCGCTGGGCTACGGCATCCGCGCCGTGGTGGCGCCGGCCACCGACACGTTCGTGACGCTGGCCGACATGCTGCAGCCGCGCGAGATCGTGGATGCGGGCCGGGCCTTCGCCCGCCCGGCACGGACGCTCGTTGCCGCGGGGGCGTAACGTCCGGACGATCCGACGATGATTTGACCGCGCATACCTGGCCCGGATAGCCCTTCGCGACGCAGCGAGGGAGAGATCATCATGGCGGATCAGGATCAGGCGGGGCTCGATGGACTGATCACGCCGCCCTTCTCGCGGCGCGGCTTCGTGATGACCAGCCTGATCAGTGGCCTGACCCTGGCGACGAGCCGGGTCGAGGCGCAGGTGATCCACACGGATAGCAGCGGCATCGAGGCCGGTGAGGTGAAGATTCCGGCCGCCGACGGGCCGATGCCGGCCTACCGGGCGGTGCCGGACGGCGCGGGACCCTTCCCGATCGTGCTGGTGATCGAGGAGATCTTCGGCGTCCACGACTACATCAAGGACATCTGTCGTCGCCTAGCCAAGGCTGGCTACTGTGCGGTCGCCCCGGAGCTGTACGCGCGGCAGGGCGATCTCTCGACGATGACCGATGCCAAGCTGATCATCCGGGATGTTATCTCGAAAACACCCGACGCGCAGTGGATCGGCGATCTCGATGCCACCGTGGCCTGGGCCGGATCGGCCGCGAAAGGCGATCCGAGCCGGCTCGGCGTCACGGGCTGGTGTCGTGGTGGCCGGGACGTGTGGCTCTACGCGGCGCATCGCCGCGATCTGAAGGCGGCGGTCGCCTGGTATGGCCCCGTCGGCGGCGATCGCACGGACATCCAGCCCCGCACGGCTGGCGACGTCGCTGCGGAGATCCACGCGCCGCTGCTCGGCCTCTACGGCGGCGCCGACACGGGCATCCCGGTTGCTGCCATCGAGGCAGCGCGCGACCGCGCAAAAGCCGCGGGGAAGATCGTCGAATTGATGATTTACCCGGACGCGCCGCACGGCTTCCATGCCGATTACCGGCCAAGCTATCGCCAGGAAGCCGCCGAGGACGGGTGGAAACGGGCGCTCGCCTTTCTGAAGGCGAACGGCGTCGGCTGATTCAGCCGGTTTTGCTTCTGTCCGGGACGTTCCTGACCGGCTGTGTTACTCAAGACACGGCCACAACTTTCCGATTATGCAAGGATCCAGGGAGGATCTGTGCCTGCGCGGGTCCGGCCTACCGCGGCGATCGGTCCTTGAACCGATCGGCGCGGCCGCCGTTCAGCCCCTGTAGAGTGTCCTGGCCTATGAGCGATTCGGTGCAGCCCGGCCAGAAGCCCGTCATCCTCGTCGTGGAGGACCAACCCGACGAGCGCTTCCTCGCGGCCACGTTGCTGGAAGACACCGGCTTCACGGTCATTGAGGCCGAGACCGCCGACCGCGCCCTCGCCATCCTCAACGACCGGGCTGACGAAGTCAGCGTCGTCTTCTCGGACGTGCGGACGCCCGGGCCCATCGGCGGTTTCGAACTGGCTCGGATCATCGGCGTGACCTGGCCGCGGGTGCGGGTGCTCCTGACCTCGGGCGATGCCGGCGACCAGCCGAGCGATCTGCGCGTCTCGGCGACGTTCATCCCGAAACCCTGGCGCGCCGAGGACATCCTGGCCTGGGTGGAGCAAGCCGCGGGACGCCCGTCGGAGGGCAAGGGCCCGGCGGTGATCGGACCGGGCGGAAAAATTATCAGCCCTGGATTGGAAACCTGACGCGCGGATCGGGTTGTACGCCACTCCCGGAGCGGATGGCGCCCCGGGTCCCGCAATACAGTTGAACCCGAACTTGGCCATGCAGATTGTCGCCGCCAACTATGCCGATACGCTGCGCCGATCCGGCTCATGGAACACGGCCGAATCCGCCGTGCTGGATACGGTGCGCCACGAGCTTCGCGGCGTCTTCGGCGAGGCGGACGATGACCTTCCGGCAGAGCTGACCGCGCTCGTGCGCCGGCTCGACCGGGCGGACACGGGACAGGGCGCTTCCGTCTGAGCGTTGCGCTCCCGGCGCGCTGTGCTGGCCTTGAAACTGTGTGCCGCCCGCGGAGACTGCTGCGGCGAGTCGCCAAGACGATAGAATCTGCTATTCAGCGCTCCCTGACCTGCTGACGCATCGCGTCTCTCTGTCGAGCCCTTCATGCGTCTCACGCTCATCCGCCGACCGCTCGCTGCGGTCGCGATCATGACCCTTGCCGGCCTCGTCTCCGCGCAGGCCGCCGCGCCGCCGCCGCAGCCTGCCGATGGGCCGGGTGGTGTCGGCGACCGCAAGATGACGATCACCAAGCGCCTGCTCGGGCGCGGGACCGCCAGCAGCTTCGCCTTCTACACCGCCGGCGCTGCCCCGGAGGCCGGCAGGCCTGTGGCGATCTTCCTGCACGGTTGGGGTGTGGTGAACCCGCAGAGCTACGGCGCCTGGATCGACCATCTGGCGCGCCAGGGTTGGCTCGTGCTGTTTCCGCGCTTCCAGGAGGTGAACCGGACGCGCCCGGCCGACGCGCCGGGCATCGCCGAAACCCTCGTGAAGGCGGCACTGGCCGATTTGTCCGCGGACGGCGAGGCCAAGCCGGATCTCGGCCGCGTTGCGATGATCGGCCATCTCGCCGGCGCTCCGCTCGCGATGGATCTCGCCGCCGACGCCAAGACGCACGGGCTGCCCACACCGAAGCTGATCTTCGCCGTGACGCCCGGAGGGATTGCCAGCGGTCCGAAATCGCGCGGTATCACGCTCGGCGAATTGTCGGGGATCGATCCCGCGACGCTCATCGTGACCATGGTCGGCGACAAGGACACGCGGGCCGCCGACCTTGCCGCGAAGCGCCTGCTGCGCGAGGCCAGCGCGGTGCCGCTGGATCGAAAGCTCTTCGTGCGGGCGCTCTCGGACGACCACGGCTTCCCGGCACTGACCGCAACCCTCGCGGCGCCGGCCGGCCTCGATACGGCCTATGACGGCGGTGCGATCAAACCCGGCCCCGAACCGAAGGACGCGGCGAAGGATGCGCCGAAGCCGCCGCCGTTCCGTTGGTCTGCCGACATGGCGCTGTCGGGTGAGCAGCAGACCCTGGTCTCGCAGGTCAACCTCGCGCGCGTCGACGCTCTGGATTACCTCGGGTTCTGGAAGACGTTCGACCTCGCGGCCGCGGCCGCATTCGCGGGCTCGGACGCCTCGGCGCTCAAGAACAATCCGCGGCTCGCCGACATGGAGCGGTGGAGCGACGGCTGGCCGGTGAAGCGGCTCGCGGTGGAGACGCCGCGCCCGGCACCGGCCGTCCAGGCCGGTTCTCCGCCGGCCACCACGCGCAAGCGCTGATCTGGCGAGTACTGACTTGGCCGTTCGGGCAGCTTGGCCTTGGCGCGAGGCTTGCTAATCTGCTCCCGTTCGACACGGGAAGTCCAGCCATGCCCGAATTCGTTGCCAGCCTGCTCGCCGCGGCGGCCTTCTGCCTGACCTTGCTCGCGCTGAACGCGCTGACACGGGTTCTGATCCAGACCCATCTCACGCCGTCCGACCTGGGCGAGAGCGGCTTCCTCCAGATCGGCGCAGCCCTGTTGCTGGCGCGGGTGGCGTACCGTCGGGCGCCTGTCCGCCGGACCGTCTGACGGCTCCCGGGCAGAAGCGGCTCCGGAGCGGTGAGGCCGGGTCCCCCGGAGAGATCCCGCGCCCGGGCCCGTGTCAGCGCAGAAAGGTACCGAAGGAGCGCGGGCCGTTCCCGGTGGGGATCGTCTTGATCACCTTCAGCGTCCGCGCGTCGAGGACGCTCAGCGTGTTGTCGCCCCAATTCGCGACGTAGAGGCGCCCGTCCTCATCGGCCGCGATGCCCTCCGGGTGGTCACCGACGTCGATGTCGGCGATCGGCTTGAGCGTCGCCAGGTCGAACGCGGTCACGCTGCCGGCATACTGATCGGTGACGAAGCCGCGACCCTGCACCAGTGCGATCACGTAGGGCCTTCGACCCGTCTGCACGCGGCCGATCTCGCGTCTCGCGGCGAGATCGAGGACGGAGACGTCGTCCCCGGTCACGTTGGCCGTGTAGGCCCGGCCCGCGGCGGCATCCAGGGTGATGCCGAACGGGTGCTGCCCCACCGGAATGACCGTCGTCTCGCGGCGGGCTTTGGCATCCACCACCGAGACCGTGTCGGCTTCGCGGTTCGCCACGTAGAGGGTCGCCCCGTCGGGGCTCACGGCGATGCCGGAGGGCGAAGCTCCGACGCCGATCTCGCCGTCCGGGCTCAGCGTGCCGTCGCGCTCGGTCAGCACGAACAGGCGGTGGCCGTACCAGTCGGCCACGTAGACCGTGCCGCCGCGCGGGTCGGTCGCAATGCCAAGCGGACCGCCGGGCAGCGCGACCTCCGACAGGACGCGCCCGGCGTCGAGGTCGATGATCGCGACCCCATGTCCCTCGGGCCGCGTGACGTAGGCGCGCTTACGGTCGGCCGACAGCGCGATTCCGGCGGGCGCACCGTCGACGGGCACGCGCCGCAGGACCGTGCCGGCGGCAAGGTCGATGATCTCGACCGCGCCGCCCAGCTGAGCCGTGACGATCGCCTCCCGCGCCGGCTTGGCCGAGGCAGCCGACGCGAGGAGGGTGAGGCCGGCAGCGAGCGCCGCGCGACCCCGGTGCGGTATCACGAGCCCTTCTCGACCTTGGCCTTCAGGTTCGCGAGGCTGGCCTTGATCCAGTCGCCGACGCCCTTCTCGGACGCCTCGTCGTTCAGCTCGGGCGGCGGGTCATTGTTCATGTAGCCCCGGTAGAAGGCCGCCTTCCACTCGACCTTCGACTTGGCGTCGCCCGCGGGCTCGACCGTGATCGTGGCAGAGTAGTCGTTGGCCGGCAGGTCCTTCACGTCGACCTTGTCGATGTAGTACGAGAACAGCTTGTCGTCGGGCTTCAGCTTGTTGCTGGTCTCCTGGATCTGATCGCCGTTCTTAAGCGTCAGCACGCGCTTGAACTTGCCCGCCGGATCGCCGGTGAACTCGGTCTTGGTGACGTTCTGAACCCAGTCGGCGTTCTTCACGTCGCCGACCACGGCCCACACCTTGTCGGCCGGCGCGTTGATCTCGATCGACTCCGTGATCTTGCGCCGAGTCGGGCCGTGCGCCTGAGCCGTCGCGGCCACGAGGGCCGCGGTGGCCGCCAGGGCCAGGGTGATTTTCTTCATCTTGTCCTTCTCCTCCCGCCGTCAGCGGTCGTCGCGATCGAGAACGCGCGCCTCGGGGCCGAGCGCCGCCGCGACCTTGTCCTCGATCCAGCCCCAGGCCTCGCGCTCGCGGGGTCCCGCGGTCTTGCCGATGGCGATGGCGAGGTAGGCCATCTCCGTCAACACCTTGTCCGGCTCAAGCATGTGCAGCCGGGTTGAAAGAATGGCGGCTTCCAGGACCGCGGCCTGCGCGCGGTTGTAGCCGATGAACGGCGCGTGCGCGGCGCTGTGGACCAGCCGCCCGCGAAAGCGCGGGCGCGTCGCGTGCGGCTCGACCGCCGCCACCTCGAACTCGGCATGTCCGAAACTGTCGGCGAGGCGCCGCCCCGGGATCGCCGTGCACGCCTCCGTCGGCCACTCGCGCCGGCCCGTCACCGCGCCCGCGATGACGCGGATGTCGCGGGGGCTCGACGCCGCGAAGTACGGACTGGCCTCCAGGTTGACGATGGTCGGCGACGGCCGGAACGGCGCCAGCACGTAGCCCTCGTCCTCGCCGATCAGCCCGAACGGCACGAGATGCAGCTCGCCCGCCGGCGACAGGGTCGTGACGATCGTCTCGAGGATCAAAGGCATCGGCTCACGCCCTGTCGACCGGCACGAGCCGCCCGCAGACCAGCTTGGCCTTCGGGTCTTGCGGTTGCTCGGGCGCCGCTTCCGCGCGCGCGCCCGCTTCGGAGATGATCTCGGGCGCGCGCGCGTCGGCCTCGGGCCGCACGAGGCGCGCGTCCCGCGTGCCGGGCGGCGGCGCGTCAGGGCCGGAATGGCGCGTGTGACCGGCCTTCTTGAAGGCGGTGGCATCCTCCACCTCGGCGTCGGCCGCGCAGCCCCAATCGAGGGGCTCGTCCTGCACGTAACGCTTTCCGAGCCGCCAGGCGGTCTCGGCCTTGGCGAGTTCCGCCCCGAGATAGAAGGCATGCGCCCCGTCGCTGGCGACATCGAGGTCGGGGAAGAAGGCCATCGCGTCGGTGCCGACTCTGTGGATGTCGCGGTTGTAGACGTGGATCCCGTCCTCCGCGACCGCGATCCGGTAGTTGGGATCGCGCACCTCGGCGGCCGCCTGCGCGACTTCCTCGGCGGTCTGCACGAAGGGGCGCTTGTCGTGAAGGGCGAGCAGCGCGCGACCATACCCCTTGGGCAGCGCGGAATCGGCCTTGGCGGCGTACATGACCCGGCGGGCGGCGTCGTGCTCCTCGACGGTGCGGCGGGTGTGGTTGGAGACCTGCACGATCAGCACGTTGCGGATCGAAAGCTCCGAGCACATGCCGACGAGGAGGGCGGTCACGCCCAGCGAGTCGGCCTCGGTCAACTCCGTGAGATTGCCGGTGCCCATCATCATCTCGATCTCCGGCCAGCGGTCGCGGGTCTCGCGATAGCGGGCGATCGAATCCACGAAACCGTGATGAATCGGCTCCAGGATCGGATCGGCCAGGAACGGCCGCCCGGCCTTCAGCATCCGCTCGATCGCCCGGTCGAGGGACGGCAGGTCGTCGGGCCGCAGCGGCACGAGAATCGGCACCGCGTCGGTCTCGAAGGCGAGATCGAGGGTCTCCTCATTGAGGCTCAGCAGGTAGTCAGCCCCGGCGCCGGCGCCCCGGGCGAGCTCCTCGCGGGAGAAGGAATCGACACTGACCGTGAGGCCGGCGTCTTTCATGGCCTTCACGGCGTCCTCGAGGTGGGGAAACGGCGTGTCGGGCAGCCCGCCCAGATCAATGACATCGGCGCCTCGCCGGGCGAGGTCGAGGCCCTTGGTCAGGATCGCGTCGACGCTCATCTTCGAGGCGTCGACAATCTCCGAGAAGATCCGCAGATCGTGCCGGGAAAGGTCCACCTTCCGGGCCGACAGGCCGAGCCACGCGGGCAGGTCCACGACCTCGTCGGGGCCGCGCTCGACCGGTACGCCGAAATGCGCGGCGAGGTGCTCGGGATTGGCGCGGCACCGGCCCGGCAGGATCACCCGGGTCGCGCCCTCGGGCAGCGTGACACGGCGGCGGATGATCTCCTCGGTCATCAGCGCGGCGACCTTCACGCCGGCATCGGCGATGCTCCACCGGAACCGGTCCGGCAGGCCGGCCGCGACCTTCTCCAGCCGCGCCCGCGCGAGGCGGCCGGTGACGAACACGATATGCTCGGGCGCGCTCACGCGGCATCCTTCATGGCGACCGTGACCTTCTCGGCCGGCCCCCAGATCTCGATCGGGCCGCCGAACCGTGCGGCGAAGTCCGGGAAGGCAACATCCACCAGGCCGATGCGCGCGAGGGCGGCGGCATCGTGACCGCCGGGCGCATCGACGGACTTCACCATCACGCAGCGTTCGGCCTGGACCTGTGCGGCGAGCCAGAGCGCTAGGCTGTCGGAGGTGACGTCCCAGGTCTCGGGTATGTCCGGATGACCCGCGCGCAGACGGCGCGGGTTCCACACCCGTGCCCGGGCCGGCGCAGCCTCCGTCCAGGGCTCCAGGCTCTGCACCAGGCGCGGCTCGATCCCGCGGAAGATGCCGGCGGCATCGCTCATGGCGTCGAGCGCGCGGCGATGGGCTTCGGCGTCGCTGAAACCCTCGCGCGCCTGCGCGGCCCGCACGGCACCCGCGAAGGTGCCGCCGCCCGGCACGACGATGCAGCGCCCGAGCACGCCGTCGGCGAGCGCGGTCAGCAGCGCGCGGCGGCGATGGGGGTCCGCCTCAAGGCTGCCGCCGACCTTGACGACGGCGGTCACGCGGCGTCCCGCCGGCTCGGCCGCAGGGCGCGCAGCGCCTCGGCCACCCGCAGGGGATCGATGCCGTTGCGGCGATCGAAGTCGCGGCACAGGCCGCCACGGAAACCCAGATAATCCGGTGCGTACGCGCCGAGGCTCGGGATATCGATGACCCGCAGCGAGCCCGCGAGGCCACTCATCAGCGCGTGGTCGCGGCAGGCCGCGGTGAAGGCCGCAAGATCCGCCGGCGCCGCGAGATCGGGAAGACGCGCGCCCCGCTTGCCGGCCGTGTCGATCATCGCGCCCGCGAATCCGGCTTCGGCGAGGTGCGGGACGAGGGTGGCGGCCGGGCCGTCCTCGGCGAACAGCACGGCGATCAGCCGTCCGGGCGCCGCCGCGGCGAGAGCCGCCAGGGTAGCCCGATCTCCACGTCGTGCCGGGCCGATACCGGTCTTGACCCAGTCCACCCCCGACGCCGCCATCGCGTCCACGTCGCGCGGCGTCGGCTCGGCGACCGCGCTGGTCACGGCACCGCCGGACACCCGGGCGACGATCTCCCGTACGGTCCGGGTGTCGAGCGCGCCGAGCGCCCCGCGCTCGGGATCCTTGGCGTCGACGAGGTCGGCCCCGGCCAGCCGCGCAGCCTCGGCCTCGGCCGGATCACGGACACTGACGAGAAGACGGGGCAGGGGAGTGGCTTGGGCAGGAGACGCGGACACGGATGACTCGGGACTCTACGGAAGGCCTCATGACTTTCCGGGCAGCGGCTCGGCGAGCAGGCGGTTCTTCACCACCCACCGCATGGCGTGGGCCCAGGTATCGTCGGTGTCGGCCCGGATCGTCACATGCCCGCCGCGCACCACCTTGCCGGTCTCAGCCTCGGCGATGGTGACGTTCAGGTTGAAGATCTGACCGGACCCCTTCTCCACATAACCCGTCACGACGAGGTCCGCACCCAGGCTCTTGCCGATGTCCGCCGCGCAACCGTTGCACTTGTAGAGCGGACCCTCCTTGGCCACGGTATCGGCTTTCGGCGCCGTATCGACCATCTCTAGCCCCGCCTGATCGTGGAGAGCCTTGCGCAGCTCGTCGGTGACCAGCGTGAGCTTCTTGGTGTCGGCCGGCCTTGCACGGGCGCCGTAGGAGGCGCCGGGATCGAACAGCTCCACCGGGAAGACGGCGGCCTTCTGTGCGGCCAGGGCCGCGCCGGGCAGGGCAGTCCCCAGGATGACGAGCGCGCACGCGGTGGCGGCACGGAGAGACTGGGGGCGCATCGTCAGGCTTCCTCTCGACGGTCCGATCGCCGCGTTCGGCGACATCGTTGCCGGCATAGGTCGGGCGAAGGGACAATTTGGCAATGTACTTCGCAGCCTGCGTATTCCACGACGGGAACGTGAACGTCGGGACGACAGGCCGCGGTTGAGCGGTCGGAGCGGAAGCTGTTAGAGGCCGCGCATATGCAAGATCCTGCACCCGACACCGCTGTCCTCCGTCAGGCGTTCCCGGTCTGGCTGCGCGCCGGGCTTGCGGCGCTGGCGCTGTTGCCGCTCTCGGCGCAGGCCCAGCAACCCGCCCCAGAATCGATCGACACCCATATCGGCCTGATCTATCGGCCGCAGCCCGCGCCGTCCTCCTACGACGCCGAGGCGGCGCCGGAGGACGAGGGCTTGGCGGGCGCCAAGATGGGCATCGCCGACAACAACACGACCGGCCGCTTCACCAAGCAGACGTACGCCCTCGACGAGATCGCGCTGACCGACGACAAGCCGGATCCCGTCGCGGCGGCCAAGGAGCTGGTCGCCAAGGGCGCGCGCTACCTCGTTCTGGCTCTGCCCGCCGACGCGGTGCTGGCGGTGGCGGATGCCGTCAAGGAGACCGGCGCCGTAGTGCTGAACGCCGGGGCCGCGGACGATCGCCTCCGCGGGGCCGATTGCCGGGCCAACGTGTTCCACATCCTCCCATCGCGGGCGATGCTAACCGACGCGCTGGCGCAATACCTGACGGTCATGCGCTGGCGGAAGATCTTCCTGATCGTCGGCCCGACCGACGCCGACAAGGCCTATGCCGACGCGGTTCGCAACTCGGCCCGGAAGTTCGCGCTCAAGATCACGGCCGAGAAGCCCTGGACCTTCGGACCGCTGGCCAAGGCGCGGGGCGATACCCCGACCCGGGCCGAGGCGATGGTCTTCACCCGGGGGCTCGACTACGACCTGGCCATCGTGGCCGACGAGGAGGGCGACTGGGGCGACTACGTGCCCTACCGCACCGTCGATCCGCGCCCAGTCGGCGGCACGCAGGCGCTGACGCCCACGACCTGGTCGCCCGTGCTGGAGACCTGGGGGGCCGCCCAGGCGCAGAACCGGTTCCGACGGCTCGCCGGACGCCTGATGCGCCCGCTGGACTACCAGGTCTGGGCCGCGGTGCGGACCGTCGGCGAGGCCGTGACAGCCAAGAAGACCAACGATCCGGCGGTGATCGGGCCGTATCTCGCCGATCCCGCCTTCACGCTGCCCGCCTACAAGGGCGTGCCGCTCAGCTTCCGGCCCTGGGACCACCAGCTCCGGCAGGCGATCATCGTGGTGCAGCCGAAGGCGCTGGTCTCGGTGGCCCCCGAGCAGGGCTTCCTGCATCAGCGCACCCCGCTCGACACGCTCGGGGTGGATCTTCCGGAAACCACCTGCAAGTTCAAGTGAGGCCTCCGCCTGCGGCGTTGGTGAGCGGCCGGCGCTCTCGCAACGCGCGGAAATCGCACTACAATTGTCCTCCGAGAACGTCCTTCGAGGACGCCGGGAAGTCGCAAGGGAAGGGAATGGTATGAACCGCCGCGTCGAGGCAGGTCTGAGTGTGTTCGCCCTCGGAGCGTGGTTCGCCCTGTGCGGGCCGGCCGCCGCCTTCACCGCCTACGTCACCAACGAGAAGGGCAACTCGGTCAGCGCCATCGACACGAACACGATGGCGGTGACGGCGACCTGGAAGGTCGGCCGCCGCCCGCGGGGCGTGACCGTGTCGAAGGACGGCAAGGAGCTGTTCGTCTGCGCGAGCGACGACGACCGCATCGACGTGCTCGATACGAGTTCCGGCAAGGTGGTGCGCTCCCTGCGCTCGGGCCCGGATCCGGAGCAGTTCATCCTCGATGCGTCCGGCAACCCGCTTTACGTCGCCAACGAGGACGACAGCCAAGTCACCATCATCGACATCGAGAAAAACAAGGTCCTGGCCGAGGTGCCGGTCGGCGTCGAGCCCGAGGGAATGGGCCTGTCGCCGGACGGGAAGATCCTGGTCAACACCTCCGAAACGACCAACATGGCCCATTTTATCGACACCAAGACCTTCCAGGTCATCGACAATGTGCTGGTCGATGCCCGGCCGCGCTTCGCCGAGTTCACCGCCGACGGCAAGTTCCTGTGGGTGTCGGCGGAGGTCGGCGGCACGGTAAGCGTGATCGATGTGGCCCAGCGCCGGGTGATCAAGAAGATCAGCTTCAAGATCCCGAGCGTGAACGACGAGGCGATCCAGCCCGTCGGCATCCGGATCACGAAGGACGGAACGAAAGCCTTCGTGGCGCTCGGCCCGGCCAACCGGGTCGCGGTCATCGACGCGAAGTCCTACGAGGTCGAGAAGTACCTGCCGGTCGGCCAGCGCGTCTGGCAGCTCGCCTTCACGCCGGACCAGAAGCAGCTCTTCACCACGAACGGGACCTCCAACGACGTCTCGGTGATCGACGTCGCCGCCGAGAAGGTGGTCAAGAGCATCCCGGTCGGCCTGCTGCCCTGGGGCGTGGCGATCTCGCCGAACTGATCCGGCGCGGATTCGGGATCCGAAGCGAACAGGGCACCCGGCGTGGCGCCCAAGGGTAGGAAGCGACATGACGCGGATGTTTCGAACGGCAGCCCTCGCCCTGGCGGGGCTGCTCGCGGCCGGTCCGGCGCTGGCGCTGGACCTCACCAAGAAGCGGGAGAATCTGCCCGACCTCGTCCTGGGTGACGATCAGGGCAACGACTTCGTCGTCGAGAACAAGGACCTCACGCTCGAATCCGGCAAGGCCTACCGGCTGCGCATCGTCGCCAAGGGCCGCCAGGAATACAAATTCTACGCGCCGGAGTTCTTCCGATACATCTGGTTCAACCAGATCGTGATCGAGCACAAGGAGATCCACGGCGGCGGCCCGCCCGACCACCTGGAATTCGACGATCCCGGCGAGATCGCCATCGAGTTCGTCGCGATCAAGCCCGGCACCTACACGTGGTCGGTGCACGGCCTGGAAGCCAAGGGCATGACCGGCACGCTGACGGTGAAATGATGCGCATCCTCCTGCTCGCCGCCTGCCTGCTCGCCGCCGGTCCGGTCCTCGCGGCCGACGACGCCTCTTCCTGCGCCGAAGGCATCACGATGATCCGCGACGCGCTCGCACTGAATCCGCCCGAATCCGCAGTGCCGAAGCTCAAGAAGGCCCTGCGGGTCGCCGAGCGGGAGCAGAAGGAGGGCGAGTTCGACGAGTGCCTCGACGCGGTCGCCGACGCCAGAAAGGTGCTCGGCCGATGAGCATGGCGGAGGCGGCTGCCCTCCAGGTCGACCATGTCGGCCACCGGTTCGGAACTCGGGCGGCGCTCGACGACGTCTCGATTACGGTCGGGCGCGGGCACTTCGCCGTCCTGCTCGGACCGAACGGCGCCGGCAAGACGACGTTGTTCTCGGTGATCACCCGGCTCTACAACAACCAGACCGGCCGGGTGGCGATCTTCGGCCATGCCCTCGACCGGGAGCCCTCGCGGGCGCTCGCCCGGCTCGGCGTCGTGTTCCAGGCACGCACCCTCGACACCGACCTCACCGTCGAGCAGAATCTGCTGTACCACGCGAGCCTCCATGGCATTGCCCGCGGCGCCGGGAAGGCGCGTGTCGGGGCGTTGCTCGACCGGGTCGGCCTCGCGGATCGGCGGCACGACAAGGTCCGCACCCTGTCGGGCGGCCAGTCGCGACGCATCGAGATCGCCCGCTCCCTGATCCATCGCCCGGATCTGCTGCTCCTCGATGAGCCGACCGTCGGGCTCGACCTCGAATCCCGCGCCGACATCGTGGCGATCGTGCGCGCGCTGGTGCGGGAGGAGGGGCTGTCAGTCCTCTGGGCGACCCATATCTTCGAGGAGATCGCGCCCCAGGACGACGCCGTCGTGCTGCACCGGGGCCGGATCATCGCCCGCGGCCGGGCCGGGGACATCGGCAGCCCGGGCGAGTCCCTGGCCGATGCCTTCCGCCGCCTCGTGGCCGAGCCGGGGAGGGCTGCGGCATGAGCGCGCCGATACAGGTCTCGTCCGCCCCTGCCGCCGTCACGGCACGCGGTGCGCAGCAGCGGATCGGGCGGCTCGACGCGGTCGGGTACCTGATCTGCCTCGGCGGGATCGTCCGCCGGGAATTGCTGCGTTTCTTCAATCAGAAGGAGCGGTTCTTCTCGGCGCTGGTCCGCCCGCTCGTCTGGCTGTTCATCTTTGCGGCGGGCTTCCGCAATACGCTGGGTGTCTCCATCGAGCCGCCGTACCAGACCTACGTGCTCTACGAAGTCTACGTGGTGCCCGGGCTGGCGGTGATGATCCAGCTCTTCAACGGGATGC
Source organism: Methylobacterium sp. OAE515 (assembly GCF_041806315.1). Taxonomy (NCBI): domain Bacteria; kingdom Pseudomonadati; phylum Pseudomonadota; class Alphaproteobacteria; order Hyphomicrobiales; family Methylobacteriaceae; genus Methylobacterium; species Methylobacterium sp. OAE515. Next base: position 5,338,555 of record NZ_JBGMUV010000001.1, on the reverse strand, counting down.
AATCGTCGCTCTCGATGGTCTACGACCGCGAGGTGGGGTCGATGAAGGTGCTGCTGACCTCGCCCTATCCGCGCTGGCTGCTGCTGCTCGCCAAGCTGATCGCGGGCGTGGCCGTGTCCGTCGTGCAGGCCTATGCGTTCCTGGCGGTGGCCTACTTCTGGGAGACCGACATCCCACCGCTCGGCTACCTGACGGCGCTGCCGGCATTCCTGGCCTCGGGCCTGATGCTCGGGGCGATCGGGCTGTTCCTGTCCTCGCTGGTGCGCCAGCTCGAGAACTTCGCCAGCGTGATGAACTTCGTGATCTTCCCGATGTTCTTCGCCTCCTCGGCCCTCTACCCCTTGTGGCGGATCCGGGAATCCTCGGAGACGCTGTACTGGATCTGCGAGCTGAACCCATTCAGCCACGCGGTGCAGCTCGTCCGCTACGCCCTCTACGTCCAGTTCGAGCCGGTCGCCTGCGCCGTCGTGGTCGGCGTGACGCTCGCCTTCTTCGGCGCCGCCGTCGTCGCCTACGATCCCGGCCGCGGCATCATGGCCCGGCGCGGTGGCCCGGCCGGCGAGACCCCCTGATGGAGCCCGTTCCGATGAACCGTCTTGTCTCCCGCATCCTGGGCAGCGCGCTCGGGCTGAGCCTCCTCGCCGGACCGGCGCTGGCGCAGCCGCGCCAAGATCCGGACTGGCCCTGTGTCCAGCGCAAGGTCGCCACCCTGAGCCCCGGCCAGTTCTGGACGGGCCCGGACATCGCCGCGGCCGGCGATTGGGGCAGCGACAACGATGCTGCGGTGCTCGCCCAGAAGATCGCCTCACGGCGCACCGATCTTCCGCAGGTCGGACCGCTCCTCGATGAGTTCGCCGGCAAGTTCGGCACCGACAAGGACGCCAAGGACAAGGCCCTGACCCGCGTCTATGCGGGCGTGTTCGAGGTGATCAACGGCGAGCGCGACAAGGTCGTCGGCGGCATAGCCCGCTACGCCCAGGGCCAGCGCCGGATGGCGGAGCGGATCCGCGACGAGGCCGACAAGATCAGCCAGGTCAAGGACGCACCGAGCGCATCCGATGCGACGGAGCTTCCGAAGGATCAGTCGGAGCTGGAGACGAAGTTCGCCTGGGACCGGCGCATATTTCAGGAGCGCAGCCAGTCGCTCACCTATGTCTGCGAGGTTCCGCAGCTCCTTGAGCAACGGCTCGGCGAGATCGCACGGATGATTCAGGCACGGCTCTGAGTCCCTTCTCGCGTCGCGCGAAACTCTTGCCACATCATCCCGAGGCGCTTGCCGAAATTTCCTTAAGTGCTTGATTGCGCTCAAGAAACTGTTGCGGTTTGATCACGTCGGTTCGGCATCCACGTCCCGGCGCGTGAAATGCGGCGAAAACAGCGCGATCGCGGTTCAAGCACAATTGTGCACCTCCCCGCCACTCGGCATGAGGGATCACAAGCTCGTCAAGAACGGGCATGGGTCTTGGGCCACGGGGGTTGGGAATGTCACTTCGCGCGTTGCGGAGCAGCTTGGTCGCGTCTGCGTCGATTGTCGCTGGAACGGTCCTCTCGGGGACCGCGCAGGCTCAGCAATCGGTGACACTGGGTGAGATCAGCGTGGTGTCCACGACGCCGGTGGGCTCCGGTGGCGGCAGCTCGAGCCAGGCGCAGACCTTCAACGGTCCCGGCCCGGTGCCGCCGCTCGGATCCGTGCCGCCGACCAGCCTGACCCGCCTGCGCGGCAGCGAGCAGCCCCTCTACAAGATTCCCAGCACGGTGGAATCGGTTACGGCGAGCGACCTCGCCATCGATCAGGCCAGCAGCAACCTCGTCACGACGCTGGCCCGGCGCACGCCCGGCATCAACATCTCCGACTCGCAGGGCAACAACAACCGCGTGGACGTGACCTATCGCGGCTTCACGGCCTCGCCGGTGCAGGGCGTGCCGCAGGGGCTCGCCGTCTACCAGAACGGCGTGCGCATCAACGAGGCCTTCGGCGACGTCGTCAATTTCGATCTGATCCCGCAGCAGGCGATCCAGCGGATCGACGTCGTCACCGGCAACCCGGTCTTCGGCCTCAACGCGCTGGGTGGCGCGGTCAACATCCAGATGAAGAACGGCTTCACCTGGCAGGGTACCGAGATCGCCGCCTGGGGCGGCTCCGATGCCCGCACCGCCGGCTACCTGCAATATGGCAAGGTGGTCGACAACTGGAGCGTGTATTTCACCGGCGACGGGCTGAACGACCGCGGCTGGCGCTACGAGAGCCCGAGTACGATCGGCCGGCTCTACGCCGATCTCGGCTACCGCTCGCAGGATTCGGAGTTCCACCTGATCGGCTTGGCCGCACGCAGCTTCTTCGGCGCAGCCGCCGCAACGCCGGTGGACTTCACCCATCGCGACCCGCGGGCGATCTTCACCTTCCCGCAGACCACCACGACAGAGGTCGGCTCGCTCCAGCTCACCGGCCGTGTCGATATCTCGCCGACCTGGGATCTCGCCGGAAACGCCTATTTCCGCCGCTTCAGCCAGACCTACGTGGATGGCAACGACGGCAACTTCGAGAATTGCAGCACGCGCTCCAGCTTCCGCGGCAATCTCTGCTTCGAGGATGACGGGTTCAGCCCGTCGGCCGGCCAGTCGCAGCTCGCGTTCCGCAACCAATTCCTGATCCTCGGCCAGCAGAACCAGCGCATCCCGTTCCGGGCCAACATCCCCTACGGCACCCTGGACACGACCCAAACCCAGGCCACAGGCTTCGGCGGCTCGCTACAGGCCTCGAACCGCGACCAGGTGTTCGGCCTGCCCAACACCTTCGTGGTCGGCGGCAGCATCGACACCGCGAACTACTCGTTCAAGTCGTCCAGCACTCTTGGGGTCATCAACCCCGACCTGTCGATCACCACCAACCCGAGCAACCCCTATTACGGCAACATCCCGGGGCTCGGCACGCCGCAATTGCGGACCGCTGGTGCCCTCGGCATCGCGCCGAGCTCGGTCAACGGCTCGAACCTCTATATGGGCCTTTACACCCTCGATACGCTCGACGTGACCGACCGGCTGTCGTTGACGGCCGGGGCACGCCTCAACTTCGCACGCATCCAGAGCGAGGATCTCACCGGTTTCTCGCCGGACGTGACCGGCACGCACTACTTCAACAAGATCAACCCGGTCGCCGGCCTGACCTACCGCTTCTTCGACGCGCTGAACCTCTACGGCAGCTACTCGGAGTCGAACCGTGCCCCGACACCGCTGGAACTGGCTTGCGCCAACCCGGATCGGCCGTGCCTCCTGCCGAACTCGCTGGTTGCCGATCCGCCGCTGAAGCAGGTGACGGCGCGGACCTACGAGGTCGGCTTCCGGGGCCAGCTGCCGAACACCTATGACGGCGGCGTCATCACCTACAAGATCGGTGCGTTCCGCACGGATCTCAGCAACGACATCCTGTCGCTCGCCACGCCCGGCAATACGGCGCGCGCCTATTTCGTCAACGTGCCCTCGACGCAGCGGCAGGGGATCGAGGTCGGCAGCGAGTACACGGCCGATTACCTGCGGGTCTACGCCAACTACGCGCTGGTCGACGCCACCTTCCAGTTCAACGACACCCTGTCGTCGCCCAACAACCCGCTCGCGGATGACGGCGCCATCCAGGTACGCAAGGGCAACATCGTGCCGCTGGTGCCGGCGCACCAGATCAAGGCCGGCTTCGACTACTTCATCACACCCGACTGGCAGCTCGGCCTCTATCTCCAGGCCTTCTCCTCGTCCTACTTCCGCGGCGACGAGTCGAACCTGAACCGCAAACTTCCCGCCTACTACACGCTGAACCTGCAGACGAAGTATCAGGTGACGAAGAACCTCGAGGTCTTCGGGCTGATCACCAACCTGACCAACAACCGCTACGCGACGTTCGGCACCTTCGCGGAGCCGGGCCCGGTGGCCGGGAACCTGCGGATCAGCGATCCGCGGACCACGACCCTGGCACAGCCGTTCTCAATCTACGCCGGCATCCGCTACGCGTTCGGCGCCGACCCGGTGCCGATGTCGCCGGAGCCGATCATCCGCAAGTACTGACGAACGGCACGACTTGATGCGGGCGATCCCGGCGGTTTCCAGGCCGCGCGAGGGCGCCCGCTTTCGTTTCTGATGGCGCGGTGCGGCCTCCTGTCTCAGGAACGGCCCGATGCGCCCGGCGTCTCCAGGGTAGTCGCAACCGGACGTGGCGGCCCGCGTCGTCGCGGGCAACCGGAGCCGGTCGTGCTCAGGTGCAGTGGAGAAACGCCTCAATGATGATCAGATTCGCCCTCGCAGCCCTGGCCCTCGCCGCAGCCACACCGGCCCTGGCGACCCCGTGCTCCGACGAGGTCGACACCCTGCAGCGGCGGCTCGACAGTGCCGGTGCAGCCTCCGTGACGGGCACGACGCCGCCCGGCGGCCCGACCTCGTCGAATTCTCCGAAGGCCCTCGACAAGCCGCCGGCCCTCACCAAGTCGGACGCCGACGTGAAGCCGACCGCCTCGGGCGTCGAGGAGGCCAAGAAGCTGGTCGCGCAGGCCCGTCAGCAGGACAAGTCCGGCGACGCCCAGGGCTGCCGCGACACGATCATGAAGGCCAAGGAGAAGGCCGGCGCCCTGCCGTAGGCGGCGCGGGGTGGCCGGCGTCTCAGGGACGCCGGCCGCCAGAACGTTCAGTACGCGTTCTCGGTCTTGAGCAGCGCGAACGGCGTCGTCAGCAGGATCTGGAGGTCCAGCAGGACCGACCAGTTCTCGATGTAATAGAGATCGTGCTCGACGCGCCGTTGCAGCTTCTCGGACGTGTCGGTCTCGCCGCGCCAGCCGTTGATCTGCGCCCAGCCGGTGATGCCGGGTTTGACCTTGTGGCGGGCGAAATAGCCGTCGACGACTTGGTCGTACAGGGTGTTGGCCGCCTTCGCCTGCAGGGCGTGAGGCCGTGGGCCGACCAGGGAGAGATCGCCCTTCAGCACGTTGAACAGCTGCGGCAGCTCGTCGAGCGAGGTCTTGCGGATGAAGCGGCCGACCGGCGTCACGCGCGGATCACCCTTGGTGACCATCTTGGCCGCACCGGCATCGCACTGATCGACGTACATCGAGCGGAACTTGTAGACTTCGATTAGCTCGTTGTTGAAGCCGTGACGCTTCTGCCGGAACAGGACCGGACCGCGCGAGGTCAGGCGGACGGCGAGCGCAACGGCCAGCATGATCGGCGACAGGGCGAGCAGCATCAGCAGGCCGACGCCGCGATCGAACAGCGCCTTCACCACCACATCCCAGTCGGCGATCGGCCTGTCGAAGACGTCGAGCACCGGCACCGAGCCGAGATACGAGTAGCTGCGCGGACGCAGGCGCAGCTTGGCGGCGTGCGCCGACAGGCGGATGTCGATCGGCAGAACCCAGAGTTTGGCGAGCATCTGGAGAATGCGCGCTTCGGCCGTGATCGGGATGGTGAAGACGATCAGGTCCAGGCGGGCATGGCGCGCGTAGGCCACGAGGTCGTCCACGTTGCCGAGCTTCGGATGACCGGCCACCACGTCCGACGAGCGGTCGGTGTTGCGGTCGTCGAACACCCCGACGATGCGGATGCCGCTGTCGCTCTGCGTCTCCAGGGCGGCGATGAGATCCTCGGCCGGCTTGCCGCCGCCCACGATCGCGGTGCGCCGGTCGAAACGGCCGGCGCGGGTCTGTGCATCGATGATCTGGAACAGGACGAAGCGACCGACCAGAAGCGCACCGAGACCGGTGGCGAAGAAGGTCCCGAGCCACAGCCGCGAGTAGTGGTCGGCCACCTTGGCGAGGACCAGACCGGCGGCAACCATCAGGAAGGTCATCGACCAAGCGGCGATCAGCCGGATCGCGGTCTTGAAGAAGGCCCGGAAGGCGGCAATCCGGTAGCCGCCCGCGGCCTGGATCAGCGCAACCGTCATCACGGCGATCAGGCCGATGGCCCCGGCATAGGTCAGCCCGTAGGGAACCCGTCCGCGCAGCATCATCAGGTGCAGCAGCGAGCCGAGGCCGAAGATCAGCGCGCATTCGAGCGTCCGAACGATCCCGGCGACCACCACGGGTGAGATCGCCGCCGCCTCCGGCGCGGAGGTCTCGGCGAGCGGCACCGCCTCCGCGCGCATGGCGGCCGGCGGGGCTTCGAAGGGCCCGGTCGCTTCGAGAAGATCCCGGATGTCGAACGCGCTCATCGATGGGCTCCCCCCTGCGCCAGCCTGCGGTTGCTTCAACTGCAGCTTGGCACGGAGCGTTGTCGGAAGACTTAAGGGCGAGCCGACCGCCGCAGCTTTGTCGCGGCGTGTGCGGCGGTGGCCATCACGTTCCCGCCACCGGGCTCAGGCGGTCCGCGGTCCGGCGATTTCGCGACGGCCGGCGCTGCGGCGGCCTTCCCGAGCCTGGAATGCCGCCGCGTAGCCGGAGACGACCTCGCTGCCCATCCGGTCCAGCGAGAAGCGCTGCCGGATCGACGCGCTGAGCCCGCCCACCTTGGCGGCAAGCCTCTCGGGCGAATCGTCCAGCACCTTTCGGATCCCCGCTGCCAGCGCCTCCGCATCCCGGGCGGGGACGAGGTCGTGTGCGGCCGGACCGAAGATTTCCGGGATGCCGCCGACCCGCGTGGCGACGAGGGGCTGGGCCGCGGCGGCGGCCTCCAGGACGACGTAGGGCAGCGACTCCGCGAGCGACGGGACCACGAGGATGCGGCCCCGCGCCAGCACGGACCGGATCGCCTGCGGAGGCTCGAAGGAGACCGCGCCGGCGAGCCCGAGGCGCGCCACGGTCTCGCGCAGGATCTCGGCATCCGGACCTGAGCCGACCAGCAGCAGGCGCAGCGCCCGGCCCTCGGAACGCAAGCGGACCAGGGCCTCGAGCAGGTAGGGCAGGCCCTTGGCCTCCCGCAGCTCGCCGACATACAGAAGGTCGAACGGATCCTGGACCCGTTCGACCGGCGCGAATTCCGCCTCCGAGATGCCGTTGTGCACGATTCGCGTCACGCGCTCGGGTCCGCCGACAAAGGCTCTGTGCCGGCCGGCGACGTACTCGCTCTCGAACAGGAAGGCATCAGTGCGCCGGGCGAGCACTCCTTCGGCGCCCATGTAGAGGCGATGGAGCAGGCTGCCCGGCCGGTAATTGTAGCTGCCGCCATGCGGGGTGTAGGCACGGATCGTGGACCCGGCCGCGGCGAGCCGTGCATAGGCGCCGCCCTTGGCGCCGTGCCCGTGCAGGACATCGGCTCCCACCTCTGCGGCTCGCTGGCCCACCGTCCGGAGGCAGGCCCAGTCCGTCAGGTGCGGGTTGCGCCGCATCGGGATCCGGATCAGGCCGAGTTCGAGGCTGGGCATCAGCTCCGCAAGGGCACGCGCGCCGCGCTCGCCGCCGGTGGTCGAATCGCACACGATGCCGACGGCGTGCCCCGATCCAGCCTGGAGGCGGGCGAGATCCACGACGTGGCGGAACAATCCGCCGACGGGCGCCCGGAACACGTGCAGGATCCGGTACCGCTGAGCGCTGCGGGCGTCGTTCGATGTGGCGTCCACGATATCGGTCCCGGCAAGATCAATCCCTGGAACGATGCTCCACCGGATGTCGATGGGAACTTAAAGGAAAGCAGATCGCCTCGACCTTTCCCTTGGAACGGTAACCGGAATTCTACCGGACGAATGTCAATTCAGGTCATAGACATCCCGTTCAGGCTGGCCCAGATGGTTCCGTAATGGCACGCCGTCGCAGCCAGCACGAAGCCGTGCCAGATCGCGTTCTGGAATGGCAGCGTCCGCCAGACATGGAACAGCACGCCGATCGAGTAGAGAGCCCCGCCAATCGCCAGGAGCCACAGTGCCGTCGGCTGAAGCGCCGCGATGACAGACTCGTAGGCGAACAGGCCGCTCCAGCCGAGCATCAGGTAGAGCCCGATCGAGAGGCGGTCGAAGCGACCCGGAAGGAGCAGCTTCACGACGATCCCGACTAGCGCCACGGCCCAGATCATCGCCAGCAGCGCGTAGGCGCGGGGTCCCGATCCGACGAGGGCGACGAGCGGCGTATAGGTGCCGGCGATCATCAGGTAGATCAGGGCGTGGTCGGCGCGGCGCAGCAGCCACTTGCGCGGGCTGACCGGGTACAGGTTGTAGAGGGCGGAGACGCCGAGCATCAGCACGAGGGCCGTGGCGTAGACCACGACCGCGGCCCGCTCGCCGAGACCGAGATGCGCCGTGACCGCCGTCGCCACCAGCGCCACGGCGCCCGCGAGCCCGAGCACCACGCCGAGCCCGTGTATCACGCCGTCTGCCATGATCTCCCGGGGCGTGTAGTGCCAGGTCAGGGAGAGTGGCCGACCATCTTCCGCGAGAGACATCTTGAAGCCTCCTGCAACGCGTGCAGCTTAAGGCTTGAGAAGTCTTGATCGTTCCATGCGCGGAATGCGGAGATGGAGTTTTCCCAGAGTTTCTGTCCTTTGGGTAAAAGTCTCGTGCGACGCAAGGTCTCTGCTGCGCCGCACGAAAGCCTAGATCCCGCGCCCGGCTAGGCCTTCGAATCCGAGCGGCATCCCGGCCGCGGCCGGCTGAACCCGCCCGCTCCCCCGGCTGAGGCGGGCGTGAACGGTCGCCATTGTCAGGATCGCCATCGCCAGGACCTGATGGGTGAGCGCCGCCCAGAGCGGCACCGCGAGCAGGAGCGTTGCGACCCCGAGCCCGGCCTGCGCCAGCGCCAGGACCGCCACGCCGGTCGCCCGGCGGGCAACGCCGGCCGGGCCCGCCATCCGGGCATGGACCGCGTGCACGATCGCGACCAGGATGACGAGATAGGCCGTCATCCGGTGGTCGAACTGCACCAGCGCGTGATTGTCGACGAAGTTCTCGATCCACGGGCGGATGGCGAACAGGCTGTCCATCGGCGGCACCAGAGCGCCGTCCATCGTCGGCCACGTGTTGTAGACGAGGCCCGCATGCGATCCCGCGACGAGACCGCCCAGGAAGATCTGCAGCAGGATCAGGACCGGCAGCAGCGCGGCGCCGGCGCGGAGGCGCGGCGCGGCCGGCGCCAGGACGCCGCCGCGCTCGCCAGCCGCGAGCCAGACGAGGCCGGCCAGGATCAGGCTCGCGGTCGTCAGATGCAGGGCGAGCTTGAGGGGCGCCACCGCGGTCATGCCGGGCTGGAGACCGGACGCAACCATGATCCAGCCGATCGCCCCCTGCAATCCGCCGAGCACGCCGAGGCCGAGCAGACCGAGGCCGAGGCGACGGCTGATCCGGCCCTGCCACCAGAACACGGTCAGCGGCAAGAAGAACACGAGGCCGATGAGCCGGCCGAGCAGGCGATGGCCCCATTCCCAGCCGTAGAGCACCTTGAAGGCGGAGAGCCCCATCCCCTGGTTGAGGATGTTGTATTGCGGCGTGTCCTTGTACTTGGCGAACTCGGCGGCCCAATCCGCCTCCGAGAGCGGCGGGATGGCGCCCGTGACGGGACGCCACTCGGTGATCGACAGGCCCGACCCGGTCAGCCGCGTGGCGCCGCCCACCGCCACCATGGCGATCACGAGAGCCGCGACGATGTAGAGCCAGGTCCGCACGGCCCCCGATCGCTGATCGCCCGCGAGTCTCATGACCATCCAAAATCCTTCTGCGGGAACCGGGACGCCCCGGCCGCAGCGCCCGGGTTAGGGGATGCGCGCCCCGCCAGCAACGTCGGCGGCGCCGCAGCCTGCGGCAGCGGGCGCGTTGCCAACCGAACCGCGGAACGGTAGCCGTCGAGCCACAGCGCCGCCGCGCCGGTCGCGAGCTTCCGGAACCTGCCATGCGCCGCCGCACCCGTACCCTGATCGGCACCCTCGCGATCCTGGCGTTCGTCTGCCTCTATGGGCCCCTGGCGATGACGCTGGCCGACAGCCGGATTGCCGAGACGCCGGCGGTTGTTCAGGCCGTGCTGTACTCGATCCTGGGGATCGCCTGGATTTTCCCGCTGATGCCGCTGATCCGATGGATGGAGCGGCCGGATCGCTGAGCCGGACAACTCGATTTTGCCGCACTCGGGCGCCACAGGTCTTCCGATCCGCCTCCGAGACCTCCCCCTCCGTGTACCGCTCGTCCATGCGCCTCAAGCCTCTGGCTGCCCTCGTCGTGCTGCTCGCCCCCCTGCCGGCCCTGGCGCAGGGGACGCCCCGGTCGATCGGTGAGTGCGAGAGGCTGAAGAACGACCTCGCCTACAACCAGTGCCTCGCGATGTTCGGCCCGGCGGCCAAGAACGTGGCGGGCGGCTACGCCTCGGCGGATTTCGCCGCGGCACCGGCCGTGACACCCGCAGCCACACCCGCTGCCGCGATGGCGGAGCCGATCCCGCAGATCGACGAGGCAGCCGAGCCGATGACATCCGGCCGGCGGCGCTACCGGTCGCATCGCGGCCGGCAATACGCCTCGTTCTCCACGGGCTACCGGCATCGACGCCGGCGGTAACGGGAGCGACTCTCCTCAGGCGACGTTCAGGCGCCGGCCGCGATTCCAGGCCAGGAACGGCACACCCGACAACAGACCCGCCAGCGCCGCCCGCGTCTGGTGACGCCCGTTCACCGAGACCCGCGGCAGGGCGTGCAGGTGATCGGCATGCGCGGCAAAGAGGTGGCCCGGACGGGTGGTCACCGCGGTCGCGAAGCCCATGTCTTGGGCGATTGCGAATTCCCGCGGTCCGGCCGAGCCCGGATCCCCGACCGGGAAGGACAGGTGCCGCACGGACCGTTCGAGTTCCATCTCGATGCGGGCGCGGCCGTCGGCGATTTCCCGCGCGGCCGTCTCGGCCTCGTGCTTGGCCAGCATCGGGTGGGTGACCGTGTGCGCCCCGATCGTGACCGCCGGATCCTGCGCCAGATCGCGCAATTCCGCCCAGGACAGGCACAGCTCGGACGCCACGCCACCCGCCTGAAATCCGGCTCGGCTGCAGAGGTCGGCGATCCGTTCGAGGAGATCGGCCTCGCTGCCTCGGCGCAGATCGCGGTAGACCGCGTCGAAGGCGAGCGCCTTCTCCTCCGGGCTTCGGGCCGGAAGGTCCAGCGCGCGCGATCCGATGCCGATGCGCACGTGATCGAGGCGCGCGATGGCGCGCTCGAGCTCGATCCACCACAGGCGGCCGCTCTGGTCCGCGAAGGCGCTGGTCACGAACAGGGTCCACGGGGCGCCGTGGCGCGCGAGCACCGGGCGGGCGTGCTCGACATTGTCGCGATAACCGTCGTCGAACGTCAGCACAGCGAAGGGTGGCCCGTAATCAGGCTCGGCGAGACGCTCCGGCACGGCGTCGAGGCCGATCACGTCGAAGCCGCGCGCGTCGAGCTCGCGCAGGGTCAGGTCGAGGAAATCGGGTGTGATGCCGAGCAGCCGATTGGGCGCGAAAGCCGGCACGGGGTCGGGGCTGACATGATGGAACGTCAGGATCACACCGAGACCGCGAGCCGCCGGGGACAGCCACCGATCCGCCCCGAGGGCCTGGATGGTGCGGAACCCGGTCGCGAAGACCCGATGCTTGGTACGCGACGACAGCATGGTCCTGAACCGATCGGGCGGAGCGGCCCGGATCCGCGAAGCCTTGGCCCGTTGCAGTAAAGAAACCTGAAATCACCGCCGCGCCGCGGTCCGTGACGGAAGGACTTATTAGCCAAAGGGCCGATTATTCGGGGCTTGCAGCTGTTGAAGCGGGCTTCGGCGGCACGAGGTCACGGCCTGTTCAGCGCATCCCGGACAGGGTCCGTGTTCGATAATGGATCGCGCGCGGTCCGACAGGGGATCGGCACCATGGCGGTCGGCGTCCAGGCGACGGGAACGGGCATGATCGATGCGCGAACGGGCGGCGCGCTGGTCGCCGAGATCGTCCCCGATCTGGCAGCGGCCGAGGCGCTCTGGCGCCGCCTCGAAACCGATCCGGCGAGCCTCCAGACCCCTTACCAACGGTTCGACTGGACGAGCGCGTATCTCCGCGGGACCGGGCACCTCGACACGGCGCGCGTCGCGGTCCTGCGTGACGCGGCCGGTCGGGCGCGGATCTTGCTGCCGCTGACATTGCAGCGCAGGCTCGGTGTCTGCGTAGCGCAAACCATCGGCGACACGCACGCGAACTACCACATGCCGCTGTTCGCGACCCGCGATGCGGCCGCGATCCCGCACGACGCGATTGTCGGAGCCTTGGTCCGAGCCGGTCGGCAAGCCGGCATCGATGTCTACGCGCTGCGGCATCAGCCGCGCATGTGGGAGGCGGTCTCCAACCCGCTGGCGCTGTGGGGAGAGCCGGAGGCCAGCGACGCCTACGGGCTGATGCTCGGGCCGGATCCCGAGGGGACCGTCCGCCGCGTGTTCAGCGCCGACGCCCGCAAGAAGTTGCGCTCGAAGGAGAAACGCCTCGTCGAGACCAAGGGCGCGATCGTGTATCGACGTGCCGAGACGACCGAGGAGGCGGCTCGCTTTCTGGCGGCGTTCTACGCCCAGAAATCGGCACGGTTCGCTGGAATGGGCATCGCCGATCCCTACGCCGACCCGTCGATCCAGGCCTTTCTCGAGGCAGCGGCTTCCGGCGTGGATCCGGCGCTCGAAATGCACGCGCTGTGCTTGGCCGAGAGCGGCCGGGTGCTCGCGACCTTCGGGGGTGCCGTGAACGAGCGGCGATTCAGCGGCATGATGACCGCGTTCGACGCCGATCCCGAGATTGCCCGATGCAGCCCGGGCGACCTGCTTCTGCAGCATCTGGTGCGCGATCAGACGGCGCGCGGTCGGCAGGGCTTCGATCTCGGCGTCGGCGAGGCCCGATACAAGGCCAGCATCTGCGACGAGACGATCAGCCTCATGGAGGTGATGATACCGGTCACCGTCGTCGGGAGAACCTACGCCGCCGCGCGGCGGAGCCTCACGCGCACGAAGCGCCGGATCAAGCGCGATCCGCGGCTGTATGCGGTTGTCCAGCGTCTGCGGTCACTGCGACGGTCCTGAAAACCGCGATCGTGGATGTCTGGGGAAGGGCTTCGCCTTCGACATTGTCCGCCCCGCGTGCCTCATGCCTGACGACGGCGGCTCAGGCGGCCCGCGCGCGCTCCGCCGCACCTAGGCGGCGTTGAGGCGCAGTTCGGACCGCGGATCCCCGTTGGCCACCTCCGGCACTGCGGGACGATCCTGGGCCACCAGGATCTGCCCGGCGCCGGCCTCCTCGGCGATGGCGTAGAGATCCCCCAGAGCCGGATCCTCCGCTGAGGCGTTCGAGGCGATGACCACACTGTCCATGTAGCCGGCCACGAGCTCCAGCAGATCGACGGCGCCCGGAGCGGCGTGGAGCTGGCAGACGACCCAGTCATAGGCCTCGGCCATGGCCTCGAAAGTCAGCGCCAGGGCGTCCGGTTCGTCGAAGAGCACCGTCATGGCGCGTTGACCGGCCTCGATGCGATGGAGACCTCTGTCGCGGCGCGCCTGGATCACGTCGAGGAAGGCGGCCTCACCGGCGACGAGATCGGTGAAGCCGAGCTTCGGATCCGCGCCGACCGGCATATTCAGATCGACCGCGACGAGGCTGCCGACCTCGCCGAAGGCCCGGGTCAGAGCATCGGAGAGCCCGTGCGCGCCGCGCGTCTCCTCGGTCTCCATGATCAGCACCAAGCGCCCGGAGCGCGTTTCCTCGCGCCGCGGACCGGACGTGATCCGCCCGATCAGCGGGGCCAGGTCGAACCCTTCCGCGAGCGGAGCGGGCGCTTTCGGATGCACGGCGGAAGCCTGGCTGCCGTCCGCCTTCCCCGACCAGCGCGCCAGCGGCATCGCCTCCGGGAAGGCGAAGTCGGGGCGCTCCAGGACCGGCTCCCGCCGCGCATGATCGTCCGCCGCTTCGAAAGCGGCGTCGCGCTCGGCCGCGTTCCGAGCGGATTCAGTCAGCAGGGCGCGGGCGAGGACGCCGCCAGCCGCGAGCATCAGGGTCAGCAGCGTGGCGAAGCCGATGATCGGCAGCTTCTTCGGGAAGGACGGCAGCTCCGGGGTCACCGCCCGTGACACGATGCGGGCATCGGCCGGCGTGGCGCTCTCGCCGTCGCGCGCCGCCGCCTCGCGGTAGCGCGACAGATAGGATTCGAGCTGGTCACGCTGTGCCTTGGCCTCGCGCTCGAGGGCGCGGAGCTGGATCTCGTTGGAGTTGCCGCGCACGACAACCTCCTGCTGACCGTCGACGGCCGCCTGGAGGCTCTCGACCCGGGCACCCGCGATCTTCGCATCGTTGTCCATCGTGCGCACGACGCGCTCGGCGGACGCCTTGATCTGCGCGTCGAGGTCTTCGAGCTGCGCGTTCAGCTCCTTGATGCGCGGATGGGCCGGCAGCAGCGTGCGCGACTCCAGAGCGAGCTGGGCGCGCACCGTGATGCGGTTCTCGACGATGCGCCGGATCACCTCGTTGTTGGCGACATCGGGGATCTCGAAGGCGCGCCCGTCCTTGATCAGGTCCTTGATGGCCTTCACCTTGCCGGCGAGATCGGCCTTGAGGATCCGGGCCGCGGAGAGCTGGCTGGACAGCTCGCCAAGTTGCTGGGCCGTCAGGGGCCGACCGGTCGCACCGGTGCTGCCTACGAGGCCGTTCTTGGCCCGGAACGCCTCGACCTTCGCCTCGGCCTCGGCCACGCGCTTGCGCAACCCGTCGATATTGCCGCCGAGCCACGTCGAGGCATACCGGGCGGTATCGACCTTATCGGCCTCGAGCGAGCCGATGTAGAGCTGGGCGATGGTGTTGGCGCCATCTGCCGCGAGCTTCGCATCCTTCGACCGGAACTCGATGGTCAGGATGCGGGACTTGCCGGCCGGGTAGACCAAGAGGTGGTCGAAATAGGCGTCGAGCACCCGATCTTCGGCCGGACGATCGAGGGGGTTGGCGCCGACGCCGAGCATCATCAGGACACGCTTCACCGGCCCGATGCTGTCCGCGCCCGGATCGAATTCCGGATTGCCGACCAGCTTCAGCCGGCGGATCGCCTCCCGGGCGAGGTCGCGCGACATAACGACTTGGACCTGGCTCGCCACCGCCTGCTCGTCGATGGGCGCCAGCTGCTCGCCGCGTTCCTGCGTGGTGCGAGCGAAGGCCGGATCGCGGCTTTCGAGGAGCAGCTTCGCTTCGCCGGTGTAGCGCGGGCTCACCACGTTGACGAAGACGCTGGCCCCCAGCGCCACCACGAGGGTCGGTCCGACGATCCATCCGATCGAGCGGCGCAGGATGCGCGGCACCTGAGCGAGGCTGAGGCCTTCCTCCGCGCCGGGCTGGGTCCCCGGAACGACGTGGATCGAGCGTTGACGGATACGGGACATGCGGACGCTCTGGACACGGAGGCAGGCCGGGCGGCCATCGAAGCCATCCGCCGCTATTAGTGGATGTTAAGGTTGCTCAAGAGTTAAGGCACCGATTCTGCGTCCGAGTGCGATCGCGGCCGCCCACTTGATCAAGTTTCATTAACCTTAACGGCCTACACCACGCCGCAACCGCATCCATGACGGCGATGGTGATGAACCGGCGCGCTCTGCTCCTCTCACTCGGCACGACTCTGGCGCTCGGCGGCTGCCTGCGCCCGACCTTCCGTACCGATGAACTCGATGCCACCGGCACCGGGTCAATCGCCGCGCGCTACACGCTGGCCGCGGGCGACAAGTTGCGCGTCATCGTGTTCGGGCAGGACAATCTGTCGAACATCTACGCGGTCGACGGTGCGGGGCGGATCGCGATGCCGCTGATCGGCACCGTTCAGGTCGGCGGACAGACGACCGGCCAGGCCGCCAAAGCCATCGAGGCCAAGCTGGCCTCCGGCTTCGTGCGCGAGCCGCACGTGACCGTGGAGGTCGATAGCTACCGGCCGTTCTACATCCTCGGTGAAGTCACCACCTCCGGCCAATATCCGTTCGTGAACGGCATGACGGTGGAGACCGCGGTCGCGATTGCGGCGGGTTTCGGGCCGCGGGCGGCCAGGGATTACGCCGTGCTGACCCGCGATACGAGCGGGAACCTCGCGTCCGGCATCGTGCCGATGACCTACCCGGTCCGCCCGGGCGACACGATCGTGATCAAGGAACGGTTCTTCTGAGCGACGATCCAGGCGTTCACTGAGCGCTCTGCCACGGGTTGATCACCCGCATGGCCGTTCTCTCGGCGGGAATCGGCGTCGCGACCGGTGACGCGGCCTTGCTCGATTGGGCGATCATGCGGCGCGCCGCTTGAGCCGGAGTCGCGCCGACCGGCGTGAACAGGCCGGCCAGAACCTTCCGGGTGCCCTTGCTGACGTAGCGCGAGGTCTGGATGGGCTCGAAATCGCGGATCGCGTGGCGCTTGTCGGGTTCGCCCGTGAACACCCGGGCGCCCGAATTCAGGACCACGATATCGCCGGGCCGAAGCGTCTCATCCTTCAGCAAAGCCGCCGTGGCTCCGCCCTTCATGTCGATCGACACCTGACGCGGGCTGACGTCGGCTTCCTTGACGCGGATTCGCACCGGCAACGCCGCGTAACGGGTCTGGAAGTGCCGCCGGGCGGCTCCGAGACGTGGCGTGTAACGACGGCTGTAGGAGGGTGCATAGGCCGGAGCCGGAGACGGTGCCGGCTGCGCCTGTTGTGGCGCCGGCCGTGCGCCGAACAGCATCTCCAGGAAGCCCACCTCGGCCGCCTGGGCGCGGATCGCGGTCCCGGCGAGAAGCCCCGCAGCGGCGATGACAGCCAGCATGCTGCTCGTGCGAAGCCTCATAGCGTCCTCCGGATACGACGCCCGACGCGAGCATCCGACCCTCAACCGCAAGCTGCGCGATCGGGTTCCGGAATATTGCCGCTGTGCTGAGGCTCGAAGAGATGTTGTGCCGACAGTCGGGTATTCGACAGATCGGCTCGGCGATCGATTGTGCCAGATCGGCAGCGTTGCGCGCCCGATCTGCCTTCAGGCCGGAGCGGATTGCTCGCCTTCGCCGATGCAGTCGAGGGCGCGCTCGACGGCGCTGACGGCGTCGAGGAGATGCTGGACCGTGCGCTCCACCTCGAGGGCGGGACGGCCCATCGCGGCGGCACGGGCGCTGACATCCTCGAGCTGCTCGAGAAGGGTCAGCAGATCACCGGCGACGGTCACGACTTCGCAGCGGGCGAGCCGGGTGACGGGCGGGCGCGGTCGGAAGGGCAAGACGTTGCTCATTGCCGAGGGTTGTCGCCCGAAAGGACCCGGATTCGCCAGAGGGGGAGGGCCGTGCTCAACACGATTGCCGCCCCCTATCCGCGGTTAAGCGGAGGCAAGGTGGATTTTCCGTGGCCGCTGCGCATCGGAGGCGGCAGAACGAATTTACGGTTGGCGGCCGCCCTTGACGGATCCTTCCGGGCTCTGACCATGCGGAGGCGTCCCCAATTTCGGCACCGGCCGGGCGATACCAATCCATCGTCGGACCCGGCACCTGTCAGGATCCAGAATGCGCCTCACCCTTCTCGCCCTCACCGTGCTGACGATCGGCGGCCTCGGCGCCTGCGCCACCGACGGCCCGGATTCCCGCAGCGGCCTCGCCGAGAGCTTCAACCTCGACAATTACCGGGCCTCCGGCAACACCAACGGCACCCAGACCCGCCGCGACGTGAACCGCGCCTACACGCAGCCGACCCTGCCGACGATCGGCAACCGCGGCATGTGAGCGAGGCTCGGCGGGCGCCTCACCGCTTGGCGAGGGCGTCGGCGAAGGTCGTGATCCGGTTCCGCGCGTAGACCGGCAGGCCGGCGCTGATCGAGTTGCCGGTGTTGAAGCTCGAATTGCCCATCAGCACCTGCGCGGGGAGCAGGTTCTTGAGCACGGGCACGCGCGCGTACTCGGCCTTGCGGTCGAGGACGTCGCCCTTGATCGCCAGCGCCATGTAGGTCGTGACCACCGTCTTGGTCGGATCGTTCGGCATCGGCTGGAACACGGCCAGGAACTTGCCGAAGCGCAGGATCTGGTTGACCCAGAAGATGGTCTGCTCGAGCCCACCGGTCACCGAGGTGTCCACCTTGGTGAGCGCCTTCAGCGGCGCGCCCTGATCGGGCCCCAGCACCCTGAGCTCACTCTGGAACGAGACGTACTCGGCGATCTTCTTGGCCGAGCCTTCCTCGAGCTTGTTGGCGAGCTTCACGCCGAGCGGCAGCTTGCCTTCGAGATCGTAGCGGGACTCGATGCAGGCGCCCGCGCCCTCGCACCAGGGACGGTCGGGCCGCTTGGCGAAAGACGCGGCCGGATCCTTGTTGGGCGTGACGTCGGATACCGACACGGCGCGGTGCTTGATCGCCGGATCCATCTTCTGGACGAAGGCGAGGTTGGCAAAGGACGCGATGTCGATCGCCTCCGGGGGACGCGGAACGATGAAGCGTCCCTCCGCCACGTAGATCTTCAGGGTCTCGTGCCGCGGCTTGGTCACGCCGTTCACCGTGACGGTGTAGTCGGGCTCCTTGTAGCCGGGGTAGGGCGCGAGCGCCGCAGCTTCGGCCGGCCGGGCCTTCTGCCAGTCGAGATACGGGATCAGGCCGTTCTCCGGCGCGGTCGGGTTGTCGCGATGATCCGTGAACAGGATCTGGCCCGGCTTGATCGTCGCCGGATCGACGGCGGAGACCGAGGGCACCTCCTTGATCCGCTCGGATCCCGGCGCCGCCGTGCTGGCCGCGAGCGTCTGGGCGCAGACCGGAGCGGCCGCCATGAGGGCGAGGGCGAGGGCGGCAGGAAACTGCGTTCGCAACGGGGTTCTCATCACTGGGAGCGGGCGGTCAGTAGCCGGGATCTTCGCCGAACAGGTAGTCCGGATCGCGGCGCCGCGGCCGACGGACCTCGTCATCGCCGAAGGGCGTGCGCGTGGTCTGGCCCGGCCAGGGCTTGTAGCTGTCCCTGTAGGGATCCTGGCCATAGGGGTCCAGATCACCCTGCGCACGGCGGCTGCGTGGCGCTGCCGGACGCTCGCCGAACGGGTCGAGCAGATCGGGGCGCGCACGCTCGCCAGTCATGTTGCCATAATAGTCGCCCGTGACGCTGGCGCCGTCCTCGCCGCCATTGAGGTCGCCATCCTCGGCATCGGGGCGCATGGCGTAGAGCGTCTCGCGCGGCACGAGGCGGTACTGCGTGTCGGCCATCTTGCCGTCTCCGCTGGTGCGGAAATGCTCGAGGAAGCCGCCGCCCGCGACCCGCACGCCGCTGCGCGGATCGACGGCCATGTCGGCGATGAACGGCCGGGCCTCTGAGGAGGGCCCCCGCAACGGCGTCTTCGCGACCCCGTTCGCCCACGCTGCCTGGAGGATCGTCGAGGCGATCGGGACGGAGACGTGGCCGCCGGTCTGGCCGCGGCCGAGCGTCTTGCGGCTGCCGTCGGCATTGTCGTAGCCGACCCAGACCACGACGGTGATCTCGTTGGTCAGGCCGGCGAACCAGGCGTCGTTCTCGTTCTCCGAGGTGCCGGTCTTGCCGGCCACGTACGGCGAGAATTTCGCCAGCGCCGCGGCCGTGCCGTGCTGGGTCACGCCCTGAAGCATGGTCTTGAGCTGGTAGAAGGCGACGCGATCGGCCGAGCCGATGCGGACGGGCTCGCGGGCCGCGTGGGTGTAGAGCGCCTTGCCGTCGCGCTCCACGGATTCGAGCGCGTAAGGCGCCGGCCGTGCGCCCTCGTTGGCGACGGCCGCGTAGAAGCCCGCGAGGTCGAGCATCCGCACCGGCTGGGCCCCGAGGACGAAGGGATAATACGGCTCGCACTCGGCGTAGATCTGCGCCTCCAGGGCGATGTCGCAGACCCGCTTCAGGCTCGCCGGCGCCTTCGGGGCGATGCCGCCCTGAAGCAGGCGCGCCGTGACGAGGTTCTTCGAGAATTCGAGGCCGCGCCGCAGGGTCGTCGGTCCGGATCCGCCGCCCTCGTAGTTCTTCGGCGACCACGAATCGCCGGCCCCGCCGATCGGCGGCAGGGTGACGGGTGAGTCCAGCACCAGGGTGTTGGGCTGCAGACCGGCATTGAGGGCAGCGAGATAGGTGAGTGGCTTCAGCGTCGAGCCGGGGGCTGGCGCACGGTCTGGGTGACGCGGTTGAGCTGGCTCAGCGGGTAGGAGAATCCGCCGGCCATCGCGAGGATCCGGCCGGTCTGATTCTCCAGCACCAGCGCGGCGCCCTGGACGGTGGGCCGCACGCGGATCTGGGCCCGCAGGCCGCCCTTGCCGCCGGAGAGCTTCACCCGAACCACGTCGTAGGGCTGCAGCCGTCCGCGGGCGATGCCCGGATCCAGGCTGGCGATGCGGCCGTCGGCGAGCCCGACCCGGACCGCGCCGCGTCCGGTTTCCAGCACCACCGCCATCGGCCAGCGGACGTCGTAGAGTACCGGGCGTGCGCTTTCGAGCGCACGCAGCCATGCCGGCTTCAGCGCCGGCGTCGCCGCGGCGGCGGCCTTCTCGGCCTTCAGGGTCTTGGCGTCCGGCTTGACCGCGTCCGACCGCGCGCCGGTGACACCCGGCGCAGCCTGGGGCGATCCCTCCGGCGCCGGCGTCGCGGCCTGGATGCGCCGGACGCTGTCGGCGAGGTTGAGCTCAGGGCCCGTATAGGTCTGCCGCCCCGTCCCGCGCTCGTAATTTGCCAGCCCGTCCTGCAGCGCCTCCTCGACCGCCCGCTGCAACCCGGCATTGATCGTCGAGCGTACCGTCATCGAGCCGGAGGTCAAAGAATCCACCCCCGCGAAGGTGCGGGCCTCCCGGTTGAGGAAGTCGACGAGGTAGAAGCCGGAATCGCGCCGCGCCGTCTCGATCGGCTTCAGGCCGAGATCGGCCTTGATGGCGGCGTTCATCTCGGCTTCCGTGATCGTGCCTTCCTCCTTGAGCCGGGCCAGCACGTAGGCGCGCCGCTCCCGCGCCCGGTCCGGGTACTTGTCGGGGCTGTAGAAGTTCGGACCCTTGGGCATGCCGGCGAGCAGCGCGGCCTCCGGCAGGGTCAGCTGTCCGACCGGCTTCCCGAAATAGCTCTCCGCCGCCATCTCGATGCCGTAGGCGCCGCGCCCGAGATAGATGCCGTTGAGGTAGAGCCCGAGGATCTGCGGCTTGGTGAGAATGCGCTCCAGCCGCGACGCGACGATCATCTCGCGGATCTTGCGCTCGTAGGTGACGTCGTCGCCCACCGACAGGTTCTTCACCACCTGCTGGGTGATGGTCGATCCGCCCGCGGGCCGGCCCGGCGAGGCGAGATTGCCGATGAAGGCGCGGATCACGCCGCGCTCGTCGATGCCGTGGTGGCTCTCGAACCGCTTGTCCTCGGCGGCGATGAAGGCCTTCTGCACCTGTGTCGGGACCGTGGTGATCGGCACCACGATTCGCCGGCCATTCGGCTCCGAAGCCTCGGCGAAGGGTTTGCCGGCCCCGTCGAGGATCCGGGTCATGCCGGGCAGCGCCTTGTCGCGCAGGGCCTCGGCGCTCGGTAGGTCCTTGGTCGCGTTGTCGTAAAACTCGATGACCGCTTTCGCGTCGAACGGCGAGTTCGGCGGGTTCTCACCCTTGCAGAACTGCTTGTAGCTCGTGTTGAGCTCGTTCAGATCGAGCCCGTGAAGGATCTTGGGCGCCGACGGCCCGGCGACGCTCGACGGATCCTCCATCGCGGTGGTGATCAGCTCGTCGAGATTGATGTCCTCGATGTCGAAGGCCTTGCGCATGTGGGCGCAGCCGTCGCGCAGCAGGCGTACCACCTCGGGCCCGTCGGTGGCGGGATCGAACTGGGTCCGGACCGCGTCCGGACGGGTCGTGACCTGGCTCAGCGTGAGGGCGGTCGCGAACAGCTTGATCAGGATGGCGTTCATGCGGGCCGGATTCGGGGGCGCAACGGAGCGGGCGCGGACCTTCCGGGCACGCGCCTGAACAGGGCGTGCACAACGCGGCTGTTTTAAGGACGCGGCGAACGGCAACGCTTTCGCGGCGTCCCACGTTCGTCATGCGCGCAGTCGCCGGGGGGCCCGCATGATCACCGACCTGTGGTACAAGAACGCCGTCATCTACTGCCTGTCCGTCGGCACCTTCATGGACGCCAACGGTGACGGGATCGGCGACTTTGCCGGGCTCGAGCGCCGCCTCGACTACATCCAGAGCCTGGGCGCCACCGCGGTGTGGCTGATGCCGTTCCAGCCCTCGCCCAAGAAGGACGGCGGCTACGACATCGCCGACTATTACGGGGTCGATCCGGATTACGGCTCGCTCGGCGATTTCGTCGCCTTCACCCACGCCGCCAAGCAGCGCGGCCTGCGCGTCCTCATCGATCTCGTGGTCAACCACACGTCGGACCAGCATCCCTGGTTCCAGTCGGCCCGGTCCGACCCGGACTCGCCGTTCCGCGACTGGTACGTCTGGTCGAAGGAGCGCCCCGCCAGCGCCGACGAAGGCATGGTCTTCCCCGGCATCCAGAAGACGACCTGGACCTACGATGCCAAGGCCAAGGCCTGGTACTTCCACCGCTTCTTCAACTTCCAGCCGGATCTGAACACCGCCAATCCCGAGGTCCTGGCCGAGATCCTGAAGATCATGGGGTTCTGGATCCAGCTCGGCGTCTCCGGCTTCCGCATGGATGCGGTGCCGTTCGTGATCGCCGAGAAGGGTGCCGATGTCGGCGGCAAGCCGCGCGAGCAGTTCGAGATGTTGCGCGACCTGCGCGAGTTCCTCCAGTGGCGCCAGGGCGACGCGATCATCCTGGCGGAAGCCAACATCCTGCCGAAGCAGGACCTCGACTATTTCGGTGACGACGCCGATCGCATGCACATGATGTTCAACTTCCAAGTGAACCAAGCAACCTTCTACGCCCTGGCGGCGCATGACGCCCGGCCGCTCGTCAAGGCGATCGAGCAGACGAAGCCGCGCCCGCTCTCGTGCCAGTGGGGCATCTTCCTGCGGAACCACGACGAGCTCGATCTGGGGCGCCTGATCGGCAAGCAGCGGCAGGCCGTGTTCGACGCGTTCGGTCCCGAGAAGGGGATGCAGCTCTACGATCGCGGCATCCGCCGCCGCTTCGCGCCGATGCTGGCCGGCGATCCCCGCCGCATCCGGCTCGCCTACTCGCTGATGTTCACGCTGCCGGGGACGCCGGTCCTGCGCTACGGCGACGAGATCGGCATGGGCGACGAGCTGTCGCTCAAGGAGCGGGACTGCGCCCGCACGCCGATGCAGTGGACCAGCGAGCACCAGGCTGGCTTCTCCACAGCCGCCCGCACCGTGCTGCCGCTGATCGACCACGGGCCCTACGGCTATGCCCACGTGAACGTCGCCGATCAGCGCCACGAGGAAGGCTCGCTGCTCAACTGGATGCAGAGCATGATCCGGCAGCGCAAGGAAGCGCCTGAGATCGGCTGGGGCGACGTCGTCGCGATGGAGACGGGACGCCCGTCAGTGCTGGCGCTCCGCTACGAATGGCGCGGCAACGCCATCCTGTGCGTCCACAACCTCGCACCGGAGCCGGTCGAGGTCGCCATCGTATCCGGCAAGGACGATCCCGAGCACGATATCCTCGTCGATCTGCTCACCGGCGCCCGAAGCGAGGTTGGCGAGGACGGCCGCCACTGCCTGTTCCTTGAGGGTTACGGGTATCACTGGTTCCGGGTCGGAGGTCTCGACGCGCTACTCAAGCGGCGGCCCGCCTGAGCGCCTGCTTGCGGGTGGGCCCGGCGCCGCGATCGCGCTATCACAGACGGGACCGCGCCCGCCGGGCGCCATCAGGACAGATTTCGCGATGCCAGGAACGCCCCGCGCCGGGATCATCCCGGTCACGCCCTTCCAGCAGAACTGCACCCTGATCTGGGACGACGCCACCAAGGTCGGCGCCGTGGTCGATCCCGGCGGCGATCTGAATCGGATCGAGGCGGCGATCCGGGAGCAGGGCGTCCAAGTCGAGAAGATCCTGCTGACCCACGGCCATGTCGATCACGCGGCCGGCGCCGACGAGTTGCGCGAGCGCCTCGGCGTGCCGATCGAAGGGCCGCACCAAGCCGACAAGTTCCTGCTCGACTCCCTACCCGAGACGGCGGCGAATTACGGCCTGGGCGAAGCCCGGGCGGTGACGCCGGACCGCTGGCTCGACGAAGGCGACGCGGTCACGGTGGGCGGTCTCGGATTCGACATCCTCCATTGTCCGGGCCACTCCCCCGGGAGCGTCGTATTCGTGAGCCGGGACGCGCGCTTCGCCCTGGTCGGCGACGTGGTGTTCAAGGGCTCGGTCGGCCGCACGGACCTGCCCGGTGGCAATCACGAGCAACTGATCCGGGCGATCAAGGAGAAGGTCCTGCCGCTGGGCGACGACATCGCCTTCATCCCGGGCCACGGACCGACCAGCACGCTCGGCGAGGAGCGGGCCACGAACCCGTTCCTGCAGGATTGAGGACCATGGACAAGCGCCACATCGGCCGCTCCGACCTGACGGTCGCGCCCTTCTGCCTGGGCGGCAACGTCTTCGGCTGGACCGCCGACGAGACGACCTCCTTCGCGATCCTCGACCGTTTCGTCGAGCGCGGCTTCGACTTCATCGACACCGCCGACGTCTACTCGCGCTGGGTGCCCGGCCATGTCGGCGGCGAATCGGAGGCGGTGATCGGCCGCTGGCTCTCGGCCCGGCCCGGCGCACGGGACCGGATCGTGCTGGCCACAAAGGTCGGCATGGACCTGGGCGAGGCCGGCAAGGGCCTGTCGGCCCGGCACATCGAGCGGGCCTGCGAGGCCTCCCTGCGGCGCCTGCGGACCGACCGGATCGACCTCTACCAATCCCATCTCGACGACGCCGAGGTCCCGCTGGAGGAGACCTTGCGGGCCCACGAGCGCCTGATCGCGGCCGGGAAGATCCGGGTCATCGGCGCCTCGAACTACAGCGCGGCGCGGCTCACCGAGGCGCTCGACATCGCGGCGTCGTCCGGCCTGCACCGCTACGAGTGCCTGCAGCCCGACTACAGCCTTGCCGAGCGCGGCTACGAGGCCGAGCTGGAGCCGCTCTGCCGCAAGGAGCAGATCGGCGTGATCGGCTATTTCTCGCTGGCGGCGGGCTTCCTGACGGGCAAGTACCGCTCCGCGCAGGACGCCGCCGGCCGTGCCCGCGAGAACCGCGTCGCCAAGTACCTCAACCCGCGGGGCCTGGCGCTGCTCGACGTGCTCGACTCGGTGGCGGCGGCCCAGGGCGCGAGCCCGGCCCAGGTCGCGCTGGCCTGGATCATCGCTCGGCCGGGCATCACCGCGCCGATCGCGAGCGCCACCACGGTGGCGCAACTCGACGAGCTTCTCGGGGCCGCGAGCCTGACCCTGACGGCGGATGCGGTCGCCCGCTTGGATGACGCCAGCGCAGGCGGTATCCAGGGCTAACGCGGCGTTAAGCCGGGAGCGTCAGAAAAGCGAGGATCCGGTCCCGCCTTAAGCCGGTAAAATCGTGCAATCTCAACGCGGAACCCCTATATCAGGCGGACCAAAGAGAGCGCAGGCATGGGCGCCCGACGGCGCGAGTTCCTCCGTCGTGACAAAGCCCGCCTGCCCGAGGACATCCATGGCCGACACCCCACAGACCGAGCCCGCCGATTACGGCGCGGAATCCATCCGCGTGCTGAAGGGCCTCGACGCCGTCCGCAAGCGGCCCGGCATGTATATCGGCGACACCGACGACGGCTCAGGCCTTCACCACATGGTCTACGAGGTGGTGGACAACGCCATCGACGAGGCCCTGGCGGGGCACGCCGATCTCGTCACCGTCACCCTCAACGCCGACGGCTCGGTCACGGTGTCCGACAACGGCCGCGGCATCCCGGTGGACATCCACAAGGAGGAGGGCGTCTCTGCGGCCGAGGTCATCATGACCCAGCTGCACGCGGGCGGTAAGTTCGACCAGAATTCCTACAAGGTCTCCGGCGGCCTGCACGGCGTCGGCGTCTCGGTGGTCAACGCCCTGTCGTCGTGGCTGAAGCTGCGCATCTGGCGCAACGACACGGAGCACGCGATGGAGTTCCGCCACGGCGACGCCGTCGCACCCCTCGCGGTGGTCGGGCCCGGCAACGGTCGGCGCGGCACGGAGGTGACCTTCCTGCCCTCGACCAACACCTTCACGATGATCGAGTTCGATTACGGCACGCTGGAGAAGCGGCTGCGCGAACTCGCCTTCCTCAATTCCGGCGTGCGCATCGTGCTGACCGACGCGCGCCATCCCGAGAAGAAGCGCGAGGAACTCTACTACGAGGGCGGCATCGAGGCGTTCGTGCGTTACCTCGACCGCTCCCGCAAGCCGATCGACGGCATGACGAGCCCGGTGGTGGTGCGCGCCGAGCGCGACGGCATCCGGGTCGAAGTGGCGTTCTGGTGGAACGACTCGTTCAACGAGACGGTCCTGCCCTTCACCAACAACATTCCCCAGCGGGACGGCGGCACCCATATGGCGGGCTTCCGCTCCGCCCTGACCCGCCAGATCACCGGCTACGCCGATTCCTCAGGCGTCTCCAAGCGCGAAAAGGTCTCGCTCACCGGCGAGGATTGCCGCGAGGGGCTCACCGCGGTCATCTCCGTCCAGGTGCCGGATCCGAAATTCTCGTCGCAGACCAAGGACAAGCTCGTCTCATCCGAGGTCCGCCCGGCTGTGGAGAACGTCCTCAACGAGGGGCTGTCGACCTGGCTGGAGGAGAATCCAAGCCAGGCGCGCTCGGTGATGGGTAAGGTGGTGCTGGCGGCCTCGGCCCGCGAAGCTGCCCGCAAGGCGCGCGAGACCGTGACCCGCAAGGGAGCGCTGGACATCGCATCGCTGCCCGGCAAGCTTGCCGATTGCCAGGAGCGCGACCCGTCCAAGTGCGAGATCCTGCTGGTGGAGGGGGATTCCGCGGGCGGGTCGGCCAAGCAGGGCCGCGACCGGGCCTTCCAGGCGGTGCTGCCGCTGCGCGGCAAGATCCTGAATGTCGAGCGGGTACGCGCCGACCGGATGCTGTCCTCGGCCGAGATCGGCACGCTGATCACCGCGCTCGGCGCCGGCATCGGCCGCTCGTCCACCGACCGCGAGGGCTTCAATCCGGAGAAGCTGCGCTATCACCGCATCATCATCATGACCGATGCCGACGTGGACGGCTCGCACATCCGGACGCTGCTGCTGACCTTCTTCTTCCGGCAGATGCCGGAGCTGATCGATCGCGGTCACCTCTACATCGCGCAGCCGCCGCTCTACAAAGCCGAGCGCGGCCGGAGGGCGATCTACCTGAAGGACGAGCGCGCCCTCGAGGATTACCTGATCGACCAGGGTACTGACGGCGCGATTCTGCGCCTCTCCACCGGCGCGGAGTTCGCCGGGGCTCAGCTCAAGAGCCTCGTCGAGGAGGCCCGGACGTTCCGGAACATCCTCCAGGGCCTGCACACGCGCTACGACCGCGCCGTGGTCGAGCAGGCGGTCCTGGCCGGTGCCTTCGACGCCGAGGCGGCGTCGCGCGCCGGCGAGGCCGAGGTGCTGGCCGACATGACCGCGCGCAGGCTCGACGCCATCGCCGACGAGATCGAGCGCGGCTGGCAGGGCGAATCGTTCGAGGGCGGCTATCGCCTCAGCCGGACGCTCCGCGGCGTCCGGCAGGTGGCGACGCTCGACGCCGGCCTGATCACCTCGCAGGAGGCCCGCCGCCTGTCCGAGCGGGCCGACGCGTTCCGGGAGATCTACGGCGAGCCCACCACCCTGATGCGCAAGTCCGACGAGACCGTGCTGCACGGGCCCGTGGCCCTGTTCGAGGCCGTGATGGCGTTCGGCCGCAAGGGCCTGCAGCTCCAGCGCTACAAGGGCCTCGGCGAGATGACCGCTCAGCAGCTCTGGGAGACCACGCTGGACCGCGACGTCCGCTCGTTGCTGCAGGTCAAGGTGAAGGACGTGACCGATGCCGACGACCTGTTCGTGAAGCTGATGGGCGACGTCGTGGAGCCGCGGCGCGAGTTCATCCAAGAGAACGCGCTGAGCGTGGCCAATCTCGACGTGTAGGGCATAGCCCGTCATTCCCGACGATCTGCGCCGCCGCTTCGCGACAAAGCGGCGGCGCGTAGCGTTTTCAGCCGGCGATTGCCCGCCGGACTGTGTTTTCGAAGAGTTGTTCTACCGTCCGTGTCATCCAGAGGTGACGCGCGAGTCGATTGACGGCGCTGGACTCCGCATCGGGCATCTCGGACAGGACTGCCGACAGACAGTGACAGTCGCGCACATTTGACTCCTGGCTTTTGGCTCCGGCTCAGTCTCAGCAAACGATCTTAAGAGATTTCAAACTCGGGACTGGAGCGATCGCTCGGATCTTCAGACAATCTAGAGCCATCTTCGCGGGCATCAAACTGAACATCTGTTTTTAATGCTGCTCCATTGCGACTTGCCGCGTTGTACACTTGAAGCGCTCCGGCACGATGCTAGACCGACAGAGCATTTCGGGCTCAGTTCGGCAACGCGATCACCCTCAATGAAGATCTCGATCAAGGCTCGGCTCATTGCGCTCCTCGCGATGCTGGGCGCTCTCCTCTTTTCTTCGGTCGCGCTCGGATCTTATGCGTTGCGCAGCAACTCCGAGAGCCTGGAGACCATCTTCAAAGACCGGGTCGTGCCGCTCAGCCAGTTCAGCATGCTGCGGGATGCGTACGACGCCATCCTTGTCGTGGCGCGCACGGTCGATATGCCCGTGGCCGATAAGGTGGCGGCTGCTGGGGTTGTGGATCGAGAGCTCGCGCGCGCGAAGCGGGTCTGGACCGAATACCTGGCCACCTACCTGACACCGGAAGAGCAGCAACTGATGGCGGACCTCGAGCCTCAGCTCGAACGGAACGCGGCCATCCTCACCGGCCTCAGCCGAGCGGCCAGAGCGCAGGAGCCGGACGCAATCGCGGCCGCAAAGGCCGAGCTGCTCAACGCCATGGGGCCGACGTCGACCGGCATCAGCAAGCTGACCGACCTGCAAGTCCGCGAGGCCCGCGCCGAGTTCGATCGCGCGGACGCAATGGCGCAGCGCCTTCGGATCCTGCTCCTCATCATGCTCGCTACTGCCGCGATCGCCGTCGCGTACGGCGTCGTCGTGATCCTCGTCCAGGTGACGCGGCCCATCGGCGAGACGACAGCGACGATGACCCGCCTCGCCTCGGGCGATCTCGCAGTCCGCGTCGGCGGTGCGGAGCGCCGCGACGAGATCGGCGCCATGGTCAGGGCCGTCCAGGTCTTCAAGGATGCCCTCGTCGCCAAGCGCGCGGCGGACGAGGCGGCCGCAACTGAGCAGGCGGTAAAGACCCGTCGCGCGGAAACGCTCGATCGCGCCACGCAAGCGTTCCGCATGCAGGTCGAACGCATGACGCACACGCTCGCTAATGCCGCCAGCGAGATGGAGGCTGCGGCCCGGGTCTTGAGCCGCAATGCCGATAAGACCGCCGCCCAGTCGGTCAATGTCTCGTCGGCCGCCGAGCAGACGTCCGCGAACGTACAGACCGTGGCGGCAGCCAGTGAAGAACTGGCGGTCTCGATCGGCGCGATCAATGGCCAGATCGCTCGGTCCACCGACATGGCGGAACGGGCCGCCGCCGATGCCGCCGAGACGAACACGCTGGTGATGGGGCTGGCCGACGGCGCCGAACGGATCGGGACCGTGATCAGCCTGATTTCCGGCATCGCCGCGCAGACCAGCCTGCTCGCCCTCAACGCGACCATCGAGGCCGCCAGTGCCGGGGAGGCTGGGCAGGGCTTCGCGGTGGTGGCGGGCGAAGTCAAGGAGTTGGCGGCCCAGACCGCCAAGGCTGCGGAGACGATCGCCGCACAGGTCGCGGCCATCCAAGGCGAGACCCACCGTGCGGTCGATGCCATCCAGGCCATCACGGCCGTGGTCCTGGATCTCAGGACGATTGCCGTCGGCGTAGCGGCCGCGATGGACGAGCAGGGGGCGGTCACGCAGGAGATCGTGCGCAACGTTAATCAGGCCGCGGACGGCACCCAGGCGGTTACGCTGAATATCGGCGCCGTGACCCAGGCCGCGGCGGAGACCGGCACCGCCGCAGCCCAGGTGCTGGAAGCCGCCTCGGACCTGTCACGGCAGTCGGACGAACTCAGCACCGCGGTCACGGAGTTTCTGGCGGCGGTTCACGCAGCGTGACGGCTCCTCAGGCCGGACCGTCCGACAGGCGCATCAGAGGCTCGCCCATGCGCAGGCGCGCGCCCTCATGCAGGGCCGGCCAGAGCGTGAAACCCGGCGGCGCCAGCACCACGATGGTCGATCCGTGCTCGAACCAGCCCATCTCCGCGCCCTTGCGGAGCCGGGTCGTGCAGGGGAGCGTCCGGCCTCTCGTAGACCGCAGATCGACCGCCTCCGGGAGAAAGCCGAGACGCAGACCCGCGACCAGGATCGCGGCCACCGGGACCAGCGTGACGGGATGGCCGCGCTCGCCCACGCGCAGACGCAGAACCGCCCGCTCGTTGCGGCAGAACAGCGCCTCGACGCGCTTCAGCGCGATCGGGTTCACGTTCCAGGTGTCGCCCCAGATGTGCCGGACCGAATCGACGCTCAGGTCATGAGGTGCGTGAAAGCGATGGTACATCCCGGCGGTCAGGCGCAGGGTCGCGTAGGTGCCGCCCTCGTGAAGGCGCGACAGCGGCTCATCGCCGCCGAGCAGGTCCACGAGCCGGTAGGACAGGCCCTTGATCTGGTACAGGCGTCCCGCCTCGATCCGCCCGTGCGCACCCAGGATCGCGTCGCTCGGGCTCGTCAGGATCGCGGGATCGGCCTCGACCGGCCGGGCTCCGGGCCGCAGGGCGCGCACGAAGGCCGCGTGAAGGCTCGGGAACCGCGTGTCCCGCACGTCGCTGAGATCGACGTCGCAGAACAGGCGCCACGTCGCGATCGAGAGATCGCGCACCCAGGGCTGCTCGATGCGGCTGAACCAGCCCATGAAGCGGGTGGCGAGGCGGCGCGGAAGGCGGTTGGTCAGAAGGAAGTTCAGATCCTCCTGCGCGCCCACGCGCGCAAGAGCCGAGCGCAGCCGCGATCCGGGAACCGTCATCATGCCGTGAACCGCCTCCGATAGGCCGCGGGGCGATGTCCGCCCTCCTCGCCGCCCTGTCCGCCACCACTGCCGTCGCGCTCCTGGCCCTGCCGCGGGCGGCGCAGCGCCTGCAGCTGTCCCGGGCGAAGCACCCTTCGCTCACCGGCCACGGGCGGATGGCGCGGCGCGTCGCGGGGCTGATCCCGCACTACGCGTATTCCGAGCACACCTTCTTCCGCTCCGACGATCCGGACGAGGCTGTGGCCCTGCGCCGCGAGGCGGGGTTCGCGCGGCTCGCCGACCTGTTCCGCGCGCGCTTCCCCCGGACCCGGGCCGAGACCGCAGCTGTGCGCGACGGCTTGTCGGACCTCCAGTTCACCGGGCTCTACCGGGTGCCGTTCCAGTATGCCCGGCACGTCCGCGATCACCTGGGCAGCGGCGCCTTCGCGGCCGCCGCCGAAGGCGTGACCGTCACGGATCTCGACGGGAACGTGTTCTACGACCTTGCCGGCTCCTACGGCGTGAACCTGTTCGGGGTCGATTTTTACCGAGCCTGCCTGGAGGAGGGGGCTGCGCGGGTCTCGGCCCTCGGGCCCGTGCTGGGCCCGCTCCATCCGGTCGTCACCGGCAACGTGGCGCGGCTGAAGGCGCTCTCGGGCCTTGACGAGGTGTCGTTCCACATGTCCGGCACCGAGGCGGTGATGCAGGCGGTGCGGCTCGCCCGCTATCACACCGGACGGCGACGCATCGTGCGCCTGTGCGGCGCGTATCACGGCTGGTGGGGCGAGGTGCAGCCGGGGATCGGCAACCCGGTCCCGACGCGCGACACGCTGACTTTGGCCGACATGTCCGAGCGGACCTTGCGGGTGCTGTCGACGCGACGGGACGTCGCCTGCGTACTGGTCAACCCGCTTCAGGCCATGCATCCCAATGCCGGGGCGCCGGCCGATTCCGCGCTGGTCGACAGCGCCCGCAAGGCGGCCTTCGACCGAGCCGCCTACACACGGTGGCTGCACGAGCTGTGGGCGGTGTGCAGTGCCCGCGGCATTGTGTTGATCCTCGACGAGGTCTTCCTGGGATTCCGCTTGGCCCGCGGCGGCGCGCAGGACTATTTCGGCCTGCGCGCCGATATGGTCACTTACGGCAAGACGCTGGGCGGCGGATTGCCGGTCGGCGTCCTGTGCGGCCGCGCCGAGCTCATGCGGCGCTACCGGGACGACCGGCCGGTCGACATCTGCTTCGCGCGCGGCACGTTCAATGCCCACCCCTACGTGATGGGTGCCATGAGCGCGTTCCTCGACCGCCTGGACACGCCCGAGGTCGCCGGGCTGTACCGCGGCCTCGACGCGACCTGGGATGCGCGGGCGGCGCGCCTCAACGGGATGCTGGCGGAAGCGGGGCTGCCGGTGCGGGTGGCCCACATGTCCACGGTCTGGACGGTCCTGTACACCAAGCCGTCCCGCTACAATTGGATGCTGCAATTCTACCTGCGCGCCGAGGGGCTGGCCCTGTCGTGGGTCGGGACCGGCCGGATGATCTTCAACCTCGCCTATGACGATGCCGCCTTCGCGGCCGTCGCGGACCGGTTCGTGGCGGCAGCGCGCGCCATGCAGGCGGATGGCTGGTGGGACGGGACGGCGCCCAGCGACAAGGCGATCCGCCGGTCGATCCTGCGCGAGGTCGCGGCGGTCAGGCTGGGCAGGCTCGGCGGCTGGCTGGGATTGCGCGCGCCGAACCAGGCCTGATCCGAGCGCGCCGGGCAGGTACACGGCCCGGCGCACGGATTCCCGTTCAGGCGCCGCGCTCGTGCGGCTCGTGATCCTCGACCCACTCGCCGTGCAGCAGCGCCAGAGGCGCCTTGTGGTAGAGCTTGATGTCGTGGAACGGGTCGGTGAGAATCTTCGTCACCCACACCAAGCCGGTCTGCATGTCGCGCTGGACGAACAGCTGAACCATGCGGAACAGCAGGCCCGCCAGGGCGAGCCACAGCCAGATCCAGCCGATATTGCGGATCAAATCGGTCGTGGTCTGATGCGGCGCGATCAAACCGAACAGGCTCGGATCGAAGTAGAGCGGCAGAGGCGAGAGGGCCCAGATCGCCAGCAGCACGATCTTGCGCTGAAGGTTGTATCCGACCTTGATCTCCTCCTTGTGCTCGTGCGTGGCCGCGTTGACGTGATCATAGCCCTTCGGCTCGAAGAACAGATGACCCGCCTGCCGAGAGGTCATGGCCACCAGCCAGCCGATCAACGCGGCCGTCGCGGGATCCTTGAACGCCAGCGCATACGCCACCAGGAAGCTGATCGCGCTGACAACGTGCAAGCTCTGGTTGACGCGGTTGTGGTGGTAGTACCGGTGGTCGTCCCAGCGCTGGACGCGCAGCGCCTCCAGAAAGCTCGCCATGATGTGCTTCCCCGATTGGATGGTTGTGGGCTGGTAAGAAGTTTCGTGCCGCCTCAGGCGTCGCGCTTGCGCAGGCGGACCAGCGAGAAGTGGCCGAGCGGCGGCAGCGCCCGGCGCTCGACGATCTCGACCGGGGCCTTGGCGGCCCAGGCGGCGTAGCGGTTCCAGGCGAACTCGGTCCGCCAGCCGAGGCGGCTGGTCACCGGAGCCAGGGCGTGCTCGACGACCCGGCGCAGGCCAGCCTCGGCACCGATCCGGGTGGTGATGACGATCTCGCCGCCGGGGCGCAGCACGCGGGCGAACTCGTCGAGGGCCGCCTCGGGGTTGGGCACCGCCGTGACCACATATTGCGCCACGACCACGTCGAAAGACGCATCCTCGAAATCGAGGTGCTCCGCGTCCATGACGGCGAGGCGCTCGACATTGCGCAGGCCGAGCCGCGCGACCCGCCGGCGCGCCTTTTCCAGCATGGGCGCCGAGATATCGATCCCGACGATTCTGCGGGCCCGGCGATAGGCCGGCAGGGAGAGGCCCGTCCCGACGCCGACCTCCAGGATCCGGCCGCCGACCCGCTCTGCCGCGGCCGCCGCCAGGGTCCGCCCCTGCGCGAAGACCGGTCCGAAGACCAGATCATAGACCGGCGCCCAGCGGCCATACGCCTTCGCGACCCCATCGCGGTCGAGGTCGGGACCGAGCGAGGCCGCGCGCGATGAGCCGGTGCCGTGCATTCCGAGGGCCATGATTGTCCTGTCTCGCTGTCTGTCAGGTCGGCGTGTCTGCGCCGCTCCGCGCGCTGGTCCTTGCAGCGCGTAGCGCCGATCAGCACCTTTTGAGGGACGATGGCCCCTGCGGAGGCAGGCCGGATTTCGGAAGCATGGCCGCTCTCGCGAAGAACCCGGGAGCCGGTCAGGAGAGACGAAGCAACGGAGGGCGCCGCATTGCCCTGCAGGTTGTGAAGCCCACACCGTTTCTCCAGCGAAGTCTTTCCGCCGGCAAAGCTATGATTGTCGTTTGACAGGGTTGTGACAGTAAATCTGCAAATTTCTGCCGGATACACTTCGTTGGCAAAGCGTTCGCCGCAGCCGACGCCTCGCATGAGAGCGCTGCAACATCGTCGTGGATGAAGCTTGTTGCGCGGGCGCACGACCGGCGCGAGCAGAAGCGCGACACGTCTTGTTCATGATGCGGACAGGGCTTCGCTGCTGCCGTCTCGCCGTAAAGCCGCGAATGCGCGATGATTTGAAGACCTGACGGCCGGAGGTCGCGCCTTCGACATCTTCTCGCCCTGATATCGACGAGATGTGACCCGGTATCGCCATGAGGACGGGGCGCGGTTGCGCGCCAAGGAGTGTTTCGCGTGACAGACAAGATGCGGCGTCAGACCCTGGCGATGGCGGCAATCGCCGGGCTCGCCTTCAGCGCCGGGCAGGTCCAGGCGGCACAGTGCGGCAGCAACGCGGCCGGCTTCGAGACCTGGAAGCGGCAATTCTCCGAGGAGGCGCGCGGGCGGGCCAGCGCGGCGAGCCTGGCGGCGCTTCAGAACACCACCTACTCCACGGCCACCATCTCGGCCGATCGCGGGCAGCACAGCTTCAAGCTGTCGCTGGAGCAGTTCCTCGCCAAGCGTGGCGGTCCGGCGATCGTCTCGCGCGGCCGGGCGCTCAAGCGGCAGAACGCGGCCCTGTTCGACTCGATCGAGCAGCGCTACGGCGTTCCGCCGGGCCCGCTCCTGGCGATCTGGGGCATGGAGACCGGCTTCGGCGCGGTGCGGGGCAACGTCAACACGCTCTCGGCCGTGGCGACGCTCGCCTACGATTGCCGCCGGTCTGAGTACTTCACCGACCAGCTCTACGCCGCACTGACGCTGATCGACCGGGGTCTGCTGACGCCGAGCACCCGCGGCGCGGCCCACGGCGAGGTCGGCCACACGCAGTTCCTGCCGAAGAATGTGCTGACCTACGGCACCGGCGACCTGAACAATGTCGGCGCGGCCCTGTCGTCCACCGCCAACTTCCTGAAGGCGCATGGCTGGCGCGCGGGTGCGGGCTACCAGCCCGGCGAGCCGAACTTCGCGGCGATCCAGGGCTGGAACGCCGCGCCGGTCTATGAGCGGGCAATCGCGCTGCTCGGGCGTCAGATCGACAACGACTAATGGTCATCGGCCGCCTATTCGGCGGCCGAAACCTTCGGGAAGAGGTTCGGTCCCGCCCGAAAATGGTCCCACTCGATCCCAGATCGACCATGGAGCCGCCCCAGAAAAGCCGGCCCGGCCCCGCTGTTTCACGGTGAGCGGGGCCGGTCGGTCCGTCGCGATTCCTCGGGATTTGCCCGTCGGGGTTGCGATGATCGGTCGAGCGCCCGCTCCGCGACGAGGAGCCTGGGCAACACATGGCCATCGATTCCGTGCCGCTGGACGGTTCTGAAGCCCGGAGCGCCCGCCGCTCCTGTGCGGCGCCCCTCGCGGTGCTGGCCGGGGCGCTGGTGATGGCTGCCGTCGGAAGCGGCCACCTGGGTCGCGGAGCGCCGCCCGACGGATCGCCGAATCAGACGGCCGCTTCCATCACAGCCGCCGAACCGCTGGACGAGTCGCCGCGCGCGGAGGCCAGAGCCGACGCGCCGCCCCTTGAGGCGCCCGCCGTCGAGACCTGGCGCGATGCCTCCGGTGGCTCTCTGTCGCGCTGGGCCTGGGCGCAGATCGCACTGCCTGCAATTCCGCCGTCTCCCGATAGCGCTACCGAGGCGGACGCCCAGAGCGCCGCGCCGCCACGCGAGGCGATGATCATTCCTCTTCCGATCCCGCGTCCGCCCGAGTTCCGAACTCCGGGAGGCTCCGGTTACGCCCGCAGGGCGGACCGGCGGATGGCGCGCCGCGAGCAGCCGGCCGCCCAGCCGGTCGCGCCGCCGAGCGACGAGCCCTCGTTCCTCGAGAAGCTGTTCGGCATCGAGAAAGGCCCCGCCCTGGCCTACACGGCGCTGGAGAGCAAGCCGGCAGATCTCGTGCCGCAGCGGCGCATCTCGCCGCCGCTCCCCCTGTCCCGGGAGCCGAGTGCCTCGGCCGGGGTCGCAGTCTACAACATCGCCGCGCGCACCGTGACCCTGCCGAACGGCGAGCGCCTGGAGGCGCATTCCGGCCTTGGCGAAGGCCTGGACGAGCCCCGTCTGGTCAATGTGCGGATGCGCGGCCCGACCCCGCCGGGCACCTACGACCTGACCGAGCGCGAGGCACTGTTCCACGGCGTGCGGGCGATCCGGCTCTCGCCGGTCGGCGGCAGCGAGGCCGTCTACGGCCGTGTCGGCCTGCTGGCCCACACCTACATGCTGGGACCGCGCGGCGACTCGAATGGCTGCGTGTCGTTTCGCGATTACGACCGCTTCCTCCAGGCCTTCCTGCGGGGCGAAGTCCAGCGCCTCGTCGTCGTGTCGGGTACGCAGGATCCGCTCCCGACGGTTGCGGATGGCGGCGGACGCACCCGAATGGCCCGCAACGGCAACTGAGAGCGCGCCGTCAGGGGTGCAGATCCGGTCTGGCTGCCAAGCGTGTGCGGTGATTGGATGAGCGAACGCCTGTCGGCATAGCGGCGCTGCGCGATCCCGCGCCCCCCTCTGCAGCGTCGTGATCGAAGGCATGCGCATCTCGAGATCTGTCACGCGAGCTTTCGGGGCCTCGCTTCTCTTGATCCTCGCGCTGGGTGGTCCCGCAGCGCTGGGCGCACCCGATCAGAGCGACCGGCCGTCTCCCCAGGCCGGCCCTTCCCTCGCCGAGCAGATCGTCGGGACCTGGGAACTCGTCTCCTACCGGGTCGAGGACAAGGAGACGGGCAAGATCGTCGACGCGATGGGCAGCACGCCGCGCGGGCGCGTTATCTTCACCCGTGACGGCTGGGTCGCGTTCAATCTCGAAGGCAGCGACCGCAAGCCAGCAGCCTCGGAGGCCGATCGCGCAGCGCTGATGAAGACGTTGGTCGCCTATATCGGCCGCTACCGTATCGAAGGCGATCAGTGGGTCACCGCGGTGCAGACCGCCTGGGCGCCGGAATGGGTCGGCACCGAGCAGAGACGGTCGATCACGATCGACGGGCCCTATGCCGACGTCGTCACGCCCTGGCGGGCGATGCCGAACTGGGATGAGGGCCGCCTCTCGCGCAGCATCATCCGGTTCAAGCGCGCGCCGTAGCGAACTTTAGGGATCGCAGACCGGACGTCTGGAGTTGGTCGGCGTGCAGCCGTTTCGGCTCATGCGGCTCAGCCACGACTTAGCAGGAACAGACCTCCGCCCACGGACGACAACGCCGTCGTTCCGGGACTGCGAAGCAGGACCCGGAACCCAGATTCAACGATGGTGCCCTGCAGGCACGCGGTGTGGGTCTGGATTCCGGGCTCGCCTGCGGCGCCCCGGAATGACAAGGCGGGTGTCGCAAATCGCGCCGGGCCTTTGATCCGATTCCAGGCCTGAGCAATGGGGTGACGTCCTCCCAAGGTCATCACGAGCGCAGAGAAGCGACCCAGGTTCGCGCGACATCGGCCGTCGTCATGCCGGCTGGACTGCCTCGCTCCGCTCGCAGAGACCGCGATGCCGGCGCGATCATCGCAACATGGCGTGAGAGTCGGGTCCACTCCCCGAGCGGATGGCACAGGTGTTCCTCACCGGCACTCACGGGGGCAAGTCTCTCATAGTCCACAGAGAACCCGACGCGACGCGCGCATGTCTTCGTCGGCACAGGTCCGGGATTCGAACGAGCCTGACAAGGACGTGCCCTTTGCAACCCAGGCCGAGATTGTCGTTTCCGACCCCATCCTCTATGAGGCCGGCATCGAACCGCTGAGCCGGACCGGCCAGCGTCTTCTCTACCCCCACGGCCGCTCTCCTGCCGGCCGAACCATGTCTTGGCGGGGATTGAGAGGAGAGACCGTCGATCCGGCCAAGCTGCCACGCGCCGCGCTCCTTCGAGCATCGGCGCGCGCGCCGGAAAGCCGCTGCCTGCCGAAACGGGTCCGCGAAGAGCCCTCGGCCGACGGCTTCTGTCCTGAGGAAACGATCCTGAAGGTTTGGCGGTGAGCGCAGTGACTCGCCGCCCTGGAACGCCTTCCCGTACGCGGACCTGCTCGCCGAGCAGGCCCGGTACGCAAACAAGGGATCCGGCCATGCGTGCCGACGATAAGAACCAGCACCTGCGCAACCTGCAGCCGAAGGCGGCGCTGCCCCTGAGCCGGCGGCAGATCCTCGGCACCGCGGCGGCCGGTCTCGCGGCGGCGGCGCTGCCGGGGTCCCTGGCCCTGGCCGAGGGCGCCGACAGCCGGGTCGACGTGCTGCTGATCGGCGGCGGCATCATGAGCGCGACGCTCGGCATCTGGCTGAACGAGCTGGAGCCGAACTGGTCGATCGAGATGGTCGAGCGCCTGGATCAGGTGGCTCTGGAGAGCTCCAACGGCTGGAACAATGCCGGCACCGGCCACTCGGCCTTGGCCGAGCTGAACTACACGCCCGAGAAGAAGAACGGGCAGGTCGAGATCGCCAAGGCGGTGGAGATCAACGAGGCCTTTCAGGTCACCCGTCAGTTCCTGGCCTATCAGGTCAAGACCGGTGTGATGAAGGACCCGCGCTCGTTCATCAACGCCACGCCGCACATGAGCTTCGTGTGGGGCGACGACAACATCGCCTATCTGCGGAAGCGCTGGGAGGCCCTCAAGGCGAGCCCACTCTTCGCCGGCATGGCGTATTCCGAGGATCCGGAGCAGCTCCGCAAGTGGGTGCCCCTGATGATGGAAGGGCGCGACCCGAAGCAGAAGGTCGCCGCCACTTGGTCGCCGCTCGGCACCGATTGCGAGTGGGGCGAGGTGACCCGGCAGTACGTGGCCTACCTGCAGAAGCAGCCGAGCTTCCAGCTCCGGCTCTCGACCGAGGTCGAGACCATCACCAAGAACGCCGACGGCTCGTGGCGCGTGACCGCCAAGAACCTCAAGGACGGCACGCGCCGGACGGTCGACGCCAAGTTCGTGTTCATCGGTGCCGGCGGCGGCGCCCTGCACCTGCTGCAGAAATCCGGCATCCCGGAAGGCCAGGATTATGCCGGCTTCCCCGTGGGCGGCTCGTTCCTGATCAACGACAATCCCGACGTCGCCACGCTCCACCTCGCCAAGGCCTACGGCAAGGCGTCGGTCGGCTCGCCGCCCATGTCGGTGCCGCATCTCGACACACGGGTCCTCGGCGGCAAGCGCGTGATCCTGTTCGGGCCCTTCGCAACCTTCTCGACCAAGTTCCTGAAGGAGGGCTCCTACTTCGACCTCCTCAGCTCGACCACGACCAGCAACATCTGGCCGATGATGAAGGTCGGCGTCGACGAGTTCCCGCTGGTCGAGTACCTCGCCGGGCAGCTGATGTTGTCGGACGACGACCGGATCGCGGCGCTGCGCGAATACTTCCCGAAGGCCAAGAAGGAGGAATGGCGCCTCTGGCAGGCGGGTCAGCGCGTGCAGATCATCAAGCGCGACGCAGACAAGGGCGGCGTGCTGAAGCTCGGGACCGAGATCGTCAACGCCAAGGACGGCAGCATCGCGGCGCTGCTCGGAGCCTCCCCCGGCGCGTCAACGGCAGCGCCGATCATGCTGCAGGTGCTTGAGAAGGTCTTCGCCCGG
This sequence comes from Methylobacterium sp. OAE515, assembly GCF_041806315.1. Lineage (NCBI taxonomy): Bacteria > Pseudomonadati > Pseudomonadota > Alphaproteobacteria > Hyphomicrobiales > Methylobacteriaceae > Methylobacterium > Methylobacterium sp. OAE515. Next base: position 5,298,585 of record NZ_JBGMUV010000001.1, on the reverse strand, counting down.
AAGGTCGCCACGCCGGAATGGCAGGCCAAGATCCGCGAGATCGTCCCGAGCTACGGCACCAAGCTCAACGACGATCCCGACCGGGTCGCGCAGGAATGGGCCGACACGAGCGCGCAGCTCCAGCTCCCGACGCCCCCGCAGATCGACCGGTCGCTGCTGAAGCCGGTCTCGACCGGCAGCACCGTGCTGAATAGCAGTGCCACGCCGGTCAAGGATCCTGTCCACGACCTCGCGCCGTGAGCGCTCGGGCGCGGCCCGCACAGGGCCGCGCCCGGCCGCCGATCACAGCCGACGCTTCGCGACGCGCCCGCAGTCCTTCAGATTCCGAACCGTCCCAGGGCCGGCAGCTTGATCCCCGGCCGGCGCAGATCGATCCCCGCGACGCCCCCGAGCAGGTTCACTTCGAGTCCCTCCACCCAGCCGAGCGTCAGGCCGGCATAGCCGCCGAGATTGATCCGGATGCCGGTGCCCGACGGCGTCCGGCCGATCCAGCGGCCATCGTAGGGGAAGTCCTTGCCGATCGCCGTGGTCGGCAGCGTGGCCCGCATCTCGGGGACCGCCGCCATGATCGCGGCGACGAACGTGTTCGAGTTCGGACCCGGCCAGACGACATAGTCGCCGGGGCGGGCGAAGCGGTACTCGGCCACGGCCTTGCGGATCCGCGGCAGCATGGCCTCGGCCTCGGGACCGTCCGCGGCGAACACCACGTCGGGCGGGTTTCCGAACCAGCGGCCATCGGGCACGAACCGGTCGACCCAGATCGGCTGGCCCCAGGCGGTGTAGTCGAACCGGCGGTAGCTGCGCTCGTCGCGGCCCTTGATGACGATCCAGCTGTGCGTCGCGACGATGCCGCGCCAGCTGACGGTCCGGGCGGAGAAGATGCGCACCACCGCACCGGGATGCCGATCCGCCGGCGGCAGCAATCCGGCGCTCGACCGGTCGGCGAGCCGCCAGTCGCCGCTCGCGCGCAACCAGTAGAGCGTGGCCGAGATGGCGATCGGCACAAGGAAGAGGGCAACCAGCGCGAGAAGCGCGATCCGGAAGAAGGTCACGGGCGGGCCGAGGCAGGGGCGGGAGGACCGATCCGATGTGGGGATTGATCGGCCGCGCTTGAATGCGACCGGACGGTCCATTCTTGCACAGTCAGCTATGCGCCGCGCCCGGGAGATGCCGCGAGCGCGTCCAGCAACAGCGTCGCGGCGAGGAGGTCGGCACAGCCGCCTGGGCTGAGGCGCGCCGCGACGAAGGCTCGGTGGATCGCGACGGCCCGATCGCGCCAGCCGGGCGCCGCGATGCCGCCATCGGCCACGAAATCGGCGGCCGCCGACCGGGCGCCGGCCAACCCTTCCGCCCCGCCGCGGTGTAACAGATTGGTGTCGTCGACAACCGCCAGGAGCGCGAAGAAGCACTGGACCCGGGCGGCCTCGGCATCGCCGGGCGCGCAGTTGCGGCCATGGCGCAGGGCCGGCAGGCCGACGCTGCGGATCGTCGGGAATCCGGCCGCCGCCTCGGCACTCGCCCCGCCGACGCCGTAGCGGCGCGCCGCCCGGCCGCCGTGACTCACCGGCGAGGCCGGCGCAGCGGCGATCGCGTCGCCCCAGCGGTGGCGCACGGTTTCGGCGCAGGCTTCGGCCGATTCCGGCGCTTCGCCGATCGCGCCCGCCGCCGCGCAGATCAGGCCCAGCGAGAAGATCGCGCCGCGATGGGCATTGATGCCGGCGGTGGCACGCATCATCGCGGCTTCGGCCCGCATCCCGATCGCCCGGAGCTGCGCCATGGCGGCAGCCCCCCCACCGGCCTCGACCAGCTCGGCGAAGTACGGGCGGATCGCCGATGCGCTCCGGCGCAGGGTGTCGGCATCCATGTCGTCGTGGCTGCCGGAATCGACCGGGCTGACGAGCCCCGGCTTCGGCCAGGTCTCCAGCTCGCCGATGAGGGCGTCGTGGGCCAGCGCCGCGACCTGCGCGGCCCAATCCGCACCGGAGACCGCATCTCGCTCGACCGGTGCCACGAGATCGCGATGGTGCAGGTACAGGGCGGAGCTCCTCGCGACGCTCACCCGCAGGACCCGGGACGCGGACGGCATCCGGCTCGTATACCAGAACGGGGCGGTGCCGCACCCGCCCACACCGCGCAGCCGCCGAGCGCCGTCTCAGGCCGCAGAGGCGACGGCCGGCGAGATCCGCTTGCGCGCCTTCTTGTCCTCGGTGCTGCTGACGAAGGCCTGCGCCTCCTCCTTCCGCTCGAAGACATGCGGGGCGACGCCGCGCTTGTTCAAAGCCTCCTCCATCTTCAGGCGCAGGAAGGCGCTCGTCGCGTAGCGGGTCGTGGTCGCGTAGTAGTTCGCCTGCAGGTACTGGACCATCCCGGCGTAGTCGTCGACCAAGTTCTCGTTGAGCCTGAATCCGTCGTGGTTGATCACGGCGTTGACCCGCTGGCCTGCCTTCCGGCAGGCCTCGACGATGGTCATGCGCAGCTCGTCCATGTCGCCCTTCACCCGGCAGTACCAGCCTTCCAGGTTGACGAAGAGGATGTTGCGCTCGCCGTCGTAGCTGACGCGCGACTTGAGATCGAGGTTGAGCAGGTCCGAGATCAGCTCCATCGGCTCTTCGCGGAAGATCCGCGGATCCATCGGCACCGGGTTCCGAACCACCGGCCTGAAGTCCATGTGGGCGAGGATGTCGCGCTCGATGTCGATGCCGGGCGCGACCTCGATCAGTTCGAGGCCCTCCGGGGTGAGCTGGAAGACGCAGCGCTCGGTCACGTAGAGGACCGGCTGAGAGCGCTCGACCGCGTAGGGCCCCGAGAAGGTGTTCTGCTGCACCCTGCCGACGAACTTGCGGGCCTTGCCCTCGGTCACGATCCGGACCTGGCCGTCGTCGACCGCGATCTCCAAGCCGCCCGCCGTGAAGGTTCCGGCGAACACCACGGTGCGGGCGTTCTGCGAGATGTTGATGAAGCCGCCGCAGCCGTTCAGCTTGCCGCCGAATCGCGACGTGTTGACGTTGCCGGCCTCGTCGCACTCGGCCATGCCGAGGCAGGTCATGTCGAGGCCGCCGCCATCGTAGAAGTCGAACATCTGGTTCTGGTCGATGATGCAATCGGCGTTCGTGGCCGCGCCGAAGCTCGAGCCGGAGGCCAGCACGCCGCCAACCGCGCCCGCCTCAGTGGTGAGCGTGATGTAGGGAGTGATCTTCTCCTCGTTGGCGACCGACGAGATGCCTTCCGGAGCCCCGACGCCGAGATTGACCACGCCGTTCGGCGGCAACTCGAAGGCGGCGCGCCGGGCAATGATCTTGCGCTCGTTGAGCGCCATGCGCTTGATCCCGGTGACCGGCACGCGAATCTCGCCGGCGAGCGCGGCGTCGTGCACCACGCCGTAGTTCATCCGGTGCATCTCGGGTTCTGCGACGACGACGCAATCGACGAGAATGCCGGGGACGCGCACGTCCTTCGGCAGGAGGTATCCGTCATCGACGATGCGCTCGACCTGCGCGACGACGATGCCGCCGTTGTTGCGGGCCGCCATGGCCTGGGCGAGGCAGTCGAGGGTGAGGGCCTCCTTCTCGTAGGACAAATTACCCGACGGATCGGCCGAGGTGGCGCGGATGAAGGCGACGTCGATCTTGGTGGCCGTGTAGAACAGCCATTCCTCGCCATCGACCTCCACGAGCTTGACGATGTCCTCGGTGGTCAGCTCATTGACCTTGGCGCCGCCGTGACGCGGATCGACATAGGTCTTCAGGCCGACCTTCGAGAACAGGCCCGGCTGGCCCGCGGCGCAGGCCCGGTAGAGCTGCGAGATCACACCTTGGGGTAGGTTATAGCCGCGGATCAGGTTGTCCTGGGCCGCTTTGGCGACTTTGGGCATGCGGCCGAAATTCGCCGCGATCACCCGCGCGAGCAGGCCGTCATGGTGCAGCCGTCCGGTGCCGAGGCCTTTGCTGTCGCCCGCGCCCGCGGTCATGATCAGGGTCAGCCCGCGCGGCGAGCCGGTCTCGACGTAGCGCCTCTCCAGAGCCGCGTGCAGCGCCTCCGGGATGCAGCTCTGGACGAACCCCGTGGTGGTCACGACGTCGTTCTCGCGGATCAGCGCGATGGCCTCGTCCGCCGAGATGACCTTGTTCTTCCTCATGGAGCCCGTGATCCTCCCTGGGGTCCGGACCGGCGACCTGGCGCAAAGCCGGTCGTCTCCGAGACTGTCATCGGCCGAGTGCGCCCGGCTTGTTTTCGTATGATCGCGTTATTGCAGCGCATCAATATTTGCGGCATCGCACGATGGCGGTGCCGTTGTTCCGACAGTATCCCAAAAGTGCATGGGTGTGCTGCTGAAAAACTCTTCGCTGAACGATCAGAAAAATTGCGCCGCCTCGCGCATCGTCCTGCTCCACGGCGGCGGCATTCTGGCAGGCTCATCTCCGCGCGTCGTCTGCCGCGACCGATCTGGTCCTGCTCCGACTGAGGAGAGGCCGGATTCGACGCTTCTGCCGTCTCGAAAGCCTGATGACGCCCGGAATGCGGGAGCAGGAGAACGCGCGTGTCGGACGCTGTGCCGGCGCCGGCTGGACGCTGCCTGAACGTGTGGATTCCGGAAGCGCAGCAGCGCCATCATAGGTTATAATTTCCGCAACCGATTGCATCCCGCGAACACTTAACATCAGGTAGATTTACAATCTTAAAATCGCGATATATAGAACCGGCGTTCTGGGGAGCGTGTTTTAGTCAGGAACACGCCATGACCGATATGACACCGATCGCGGATGAAGCCGCGACACGCTTTGCCTTCAGCCTCCTCCGGAGTGCCTATCTTGATCTCGCGCAGACGCTGCTTCGCATCGAGGCGGAACCGGCGCGCGAGTTGCTGCAGGCCGTCGAGCACCGAATCGCCTACAGGCTCGGCTCTCTGGCGCAGGACGAGTCGGATGGCGCCCCGCAGGAGACGGCGCTCGCCATCGCCGCCGGTCAGGTGCGGGCGGTCCTGCGCGACGCGCAGGGGCGCTGAGTCCGACGCGGCCGGCCTCTTCCCCGCCGGCCGACAGAACAAGCCTCAACCGGCGAAGTAGCGGTTCGCGGGCCGCTTCAGGCCGAGATGATCGCGCAGGGTGGTGCCCGAATAGGCGGTGCGGAACAGGCCGCGGCGTTGCAGCTCGGGCACCAGGCGGTCGACCACGTCGTCGAGCCCCTCCGGCACGTAGGGGAACATCACGTTGAAGCCGTCGCAGGCGCGGGTCTCGAGCCACTCCTCCATGCGGTCGGCGACCTGCGCCGGAGTCCCGACCATCTGCAGACCGCCGTAGCCGCCGACCTTGCGGGCGAGCTCCCGCACGGTCGCACCGGTGCGGCGGGCGTAATCGACGATCTGCGCCTGTCCGCTCTTGCTGGCGTTGGTCTCGGGCAGGTCGGGCAGCGGCGCGTCGAGGTCGAAGCCCGTGGCATCGACGCCGAGGCGCACCGACAGGTTGGCCAACCCGCTGTCGGGATGGACGAGATCGTCGAGGCGCGCCTTCTTGGCCTGCGCCTCCGCCTCGGTCTCGCCCAGCACCACGAAGCAGCCGGGCAGGATCTTCAGATTGTCCGGATCGCGTCCGGCGGCCGGCATCCGGCCCTTCACGTCCGCGTAGAAGGCCTGGGCCGCCTCCAGGGTCGAGCCGGAGCCGAACACCATCTCGGCGGTCTCGGCCGCGATCTGCTTGCCCGCCTCCGAGGCGCCGGCCTGCACGATCACCGGCCAGCCCTGGACCGGGCGGGCGATGTTGAGCGGGCCCTTAACCTTCAGGAATTCGCCCCGGTGGTCGAGGACGTGGATCTTCGCCGGATCGACGAACAGGCCGCTCTCCAGGTCCATCGGGAAGGCGTCGTCGGCGAAGGAATCCCACAGCCCGGTAACCACGTTGAAGAACTCGCGGGCCCGGGCATAGCGCGTGGCGTGATCGACATGCGCGTCGCGGCCGAAATTCAGTGCCTCGTCCGGGTTGCCGGAGGTGACGAGATTCCAGCCGGCCCGCCCGTTCGAGATGTGGTCGAGGGACGCGAACTTGCGGGCGACGTGGTAGGGCTCGTTGTAGGTGGTCGAGGCGGTCGCGATCAGCCCGATCCGCTCGGTCAGCACGGCGAGCGCCGGCAGCAGGGTCAGGGGATCGAACGACGTCACGGTGGCCGAACGGCGCAGCGCCGCCATCGGCATGTTCATCACCGCCAGATGGTCGGCCATGAAGAACGCGTCGAATTTTGCCGCCTCGAGCCGCCGCGCGAACTGCGCCAGATGCGCGAAGTTGAAATTGGCGTCCGGGTAGCCGCCCGGATAGCGCCACCACGCCGTGTGGATCCCGACCGGGCGCATGAACGCGCCGAGATGCAGCTGACGGTCCCGGCTCATCGGGGTGGCCTCCGGCGTCTCACGGATGCTTGTGGATGGGGTCGACCCAGTACACCGTCTCGGGCCGCTCGGCCGCCTGGACGTCGGGCAGGTTGACCACCACCGCCTCGTTGTCGGAGCGCACCAGCACGCAGTGCAGGGGCTCGTCGGTCGAGGCGTTGATCTCCTGGTGCGGCACGAAGGGGGGCACGAAGATGAAGTCGCCCGGGCCGGCCTCGGCGACGTATTCGAGGCTGTCGCCCCAGCGCATGCGGGCGCGGCCCGAGACCACGTAGATCACGCTCTCGAGCGCGCCGTGATGGTGGACGCCGGTCTTGGCGTCGGGCTGGATCGCCACCGTGCCGGCCCAGATCTTCTGCGCGCCGACCCGGGCGGCGTTGATCGCCGCCTGCCGGAACATGCCTGGCGTCTGCGCCGTGTTGGAATCCAGCCGGTCGCCGGGAATCACCCGAACGCCGTCGTGCTTCCACCGCTCGGCACTGCCGTGGTGGTGCTCCGCCGTCGCCGGCTCGTGGGCGTGGCTGTGGGCGTGGCTGTGCTCGTCGCCGCTGTCGTGCATGTCGGGTCCTCCGCCGCCATCATCGCACGGCGATCAGCGCTTCGGAAAATGCGGGATCGAGGATCGCCTCCGCCCGGGGCGCCCGCGCCTGCGGGATCAGTCCGGCGCGGACGTAGAGATCGATGATCCGCTGCTCGCCCGCGATCACGTCCGCGTCGATGGGCACGGTGCGGTACTGCGCCCGGCCGAACCAGCGCAGCGGGACCGCCTCCGGCAGGCCGATGAGCTTCGACCAGACGGCGGCATACGGGGCGGGATCGCGCAGCGCCCAGGCGCGAGCCCGGGCGAGGCGGGCCGCGTAATCGGCCAGCAGGGCGCGCTTGGCCTTCAGCGCGACCTCGCTGGCGACGGCGTAGCTGAGGCCGGGGGTGATGCCGTTACCGTCGCGCACCACCCGCACCAGCCCGGCAAGCTCGGCCGCCGAGGTGTAGGGCTCCCAGGTCGACCACGCGTCGACGGCGCCGGAGGCCAGGGCGAGCTTCGCGTCCGCCGGCGGCAGGAAGCTGAAGATGACGCTGTCGGCGGGCAGCCCGGCCTCTTCGAGGGCGGCCAGCACGACCTGATGGCCGATGGAACCCCGGTTTGTCGCGATGCGCCGACCCTTCAGATCCGCCACGGCGCGGATCGGCGAATCCGGCCGCACCAGGATCGCGAGGCCGTCCTGCCGGTTGCGGAAGGCCAGGAAGGCCTTCACCGGCACGCCCGCGGCGGCCGCGAAGGTGAAGGGTGCGTCGCCGACGCCGCCCGCGTCGATGGCCCCGGCGTTCAGCGCCTCCAGGAGCGGGGCGGCGGCGGGAAACTCGCTCCATTCGAGGCGATAGGGCAGGCCCTCGAGGACACCGGCCGCCTCCATCAGGGCGCGGGCATTGCCGCGCTGGTCACCGACCCGCAGCACGTCCTCGGCCCGGGCTGGGAGGGCGGCAAGAAGCGTCAGGAACGCGAGGGCGAGCAGCCGGCGCATCACGCGGCCTCCGCGGCGCGGCCGCGCCGGGCGAGCAGATCCCGGAATGCCGGGAGCAGCTCGCGCCCGTACTGGATCGCGTCCTCCAGCGGATCGAAGCCGCGGATCAGGAAAGTGCGGACGCCGAGATCATGATAGTCGAGCAGCGCTTCGGCGACCTGCTCGGAGGTGCCGACCAGAGCCGTGGAATTGCCCGCCGCGCCGGTCTCAACGGCGATCGCCGTGTAGAGGCGCCTGTCGAGGCACGACCCTTGCGCCGCGGCCGCAAGCAGGCGCCGCGATCCCTCGTTCTGCGGCGTGGCGGCCGGGCCGAGGCCTCGCGCCGCCCGGACCGCCCGGGTCCGGGCCAGGATCGACTCGGCCCGCGCCCAGGCCTGCTCCTCCGTCGAGGCAAGGATCGGCCGGAAGGACAGGCTGAAGCGGGGCGATCGGCCGTGCGGCGCGGCAGCCGCCCGGACCCGGTCGATCAGGTCGCGCACCTGCTCCTGCGTCTCGCCCCAGAGCGCGTAGGTGTCGGCATGCCGACCCGCCACCGCGAGCGCCGCCGGCGAAGCGCCGCCGAAATAGACCGGAATGCCCGCCGGATTGACCGGCTTCACCTCGGAGAAACCGCCCGCGATCCGGTAATAGGTGCCCGTGTAGTCGAACGGCCCGGCGGCGTCCCAGCTCAGCCGGGCGATGTCGAGGAACTCCCGTGTCCGGGCGTAGCGCTCGTCCTTGGTGAGATGGTCGCCGTCCTGCGCGAGTTCGCGGTCGTCGCCGCCCGTGATCACGTGGACCGCGACGCGGCCGCCGGTGAGATGGTCGAGGGTCGCGAGCTGGCGCGCCGCGACGGTGGGCGCCGTGAAGCCGGGGCGGTGGGCGATCATCAGCCCGAGCCGTTCCGTCACCGCAGCGATGTGTGCCGCCAGAAGGATCGAATCCGGCGAAGTCGAGTGAAATGCCACCAGCACCCGGCCAAAGCCGCCCCATTCGTGGGCCTGGGCGAGCAGGCGCAGGTAATCCCGATCGATCACCGGGCCGGAGGCCGGGTGGATCTCCGAGACGTGGCGTGGGGCGACGTAGCCGACGAACTCGATCGCGTCGGGGGGCAGCGGGCTCATGACGGGCTCCGGTACGATGTTGGTTCGAATCAGGCGCCGAGCGCGGCACGGCCGGCCGCGGCGCGCACCGCATCGCCCTGGGGCCAGTGGATCCGGGCGCAGAGGACGTCGCGCAGGTGCCGCTCAAGCGGGTTGCGCCGCGTCAGGCCAGCATTGCCGCAGAGCTCGGCCGCGCGTTGCACGACCGCGATCGCGTTCTCGGTGACGGTGAGCTTCACGAAGCCCGAATCCTGCGGCGGCGGCGGACGGCCGCCATCGGTCTCGGCGGCGAGGCCCGCGAGGAGCCGGGCGTTGACGGCGAGCAGACGCTCGCTCTCGCCGACGGCGTCGTGGAAGCGCGGCAGGCTCGCCAGGGGCGCCCCGAGGCTACCCGGGACGCGCGCCCGCAGAAATCCGATGAACCAGGTTTGCGCCGCCCGCGCGACGCCGTCGTACAGGGCCGCGATCAGGGTACAGCTCCAGGCCTGCTGCCACGAATCGGGCTTCCGCCACGCCTCGGGCGGCCGCAGGTCCACTGCGTGGTCGCCCGACACGGGGACGTCGTCGAACACCACGTCGTGGCTGGCCGAGGCGCGCAGCCCCAGATGGTCCCAGGTCTCGACGATGCGGATGCCGGGGGCGTCGAACGGCACCAGCAGGTTGCCGATCCGTGGCTCGGCTTCGTCGGTGCGGGCGAAGACGACGCCGTAGCCGAGAGCCGGCGCGCCGGTGGCGTAGATTTTCCGGCCGGTGATCCGCCACCCTGCCGCGCCGTCACGTCGCGCGATCGTCGCCGGGAGGCCGCCCCGCGCCGGGGTGCCGAGTTCCGGCTCGACCCGCAGGGCGTTGATGAGCGTCCCGCGCGTCACGGCATCCCGGCCGACCGCGTCGGCCACGAGGCGCGGCCAGGGCGAGTCGTCCCGGTGGATCACCGCGTGGTGCAGCAGGGTCATCGCCAGGACCAGGGCGGTCGCGGGCTCGCCGGCCCCGATCCGCCCCACCGCCTCGGCCGAAAACGCGAGGCTGGCAGCACCGCCACCGAGCCGCCGCGGTACCGTGAGGCCCAGGAACCCGGCCGCCCGCAGCGCCGCGATGTTGGCGTGCGGGAAGGCGCCGGACCGATCGAATTCCGACGCTCCGGCGGCGAAACGCTCGGCGAGTGCGCAGGCGACGGCGGCGGGCGGGACGGCGATGGTCATCGGGATCCGGTCGCGTGGGGGGCAGGGCGGAACGCCAGCCGCCCCCAAGGAACGCCGTTAAACGTCCGCCGAGCGCGGGCGATCGTCAATGAACCGCAATACTAAAAATCGGCCTCTGGAAAGAAGATCGATCTATATTTTTGATAAATCCAGCAAAGTTAAACCCACCACGTCAATCGATACACAGATTTTCCTCGCGGGTGGGTTCGCCGGCCCGTTCCGGACAAGACCTTCGGCGCGAAGGCACACGATCACCCGCACGTCATGCGTGGCGGTCGCCTCTGCGAGCATGACCGCGTGCAAATGGATCGTTCTTCCAACGCGGTTGTCGGCGCCCGATTCGTGCCAAACAAGGCCGTTATTTCAAAAGCGCGTTTTATTGACTTCCCGTCGGCGGGATTGAACATTGGATACATAGGCCGCGCTGAACGGCCGTCCCCAAATGATCGCTGCACGCTGATATCCCGGCCGTAAGGTCGGGCGCAGAAGCGCGCCGCCACACCCTCCGCCGCGCGTGCCGCGGCGCCTCGGAGAGCGTCATGCGTGAAATGGCCCCGCGGTCCGGTCCACACCCGTCGCGACGATTCCTGCTGCGTGCGGGGGCCGCGGCAGCGGCTCTGCCCTTCGGCTTCGCCGCGAGTACCGGCCGCGCCTGGGCGCCGGGCCCGGGCACGCCGTTCGATGCCGGTCCCCTGTGCCGCCCGGCCGCCGCGGAGGGCGCGCCCGGTCCGCTGAAGCCGATCAAGCTCGCCTGGAACGCCACCGCGATCTGCACGGCCGCGGCGCCGCTCGCCAAGGAGCGCGGGATCTTCGCGCAGCACGGCCTCGACGTGGAATTCGTCAATTTCGGCGGGTCCACCGAGGCCCTGCTGGAAGCCATCGCCACCGGCAAGGCCGATGCCGGCATCGGCATGGCCCTGCGCTGGCTCAAGCCGCTGGAACAAGGCTTCGACGTGAAGATCACCGCAGGCCTGCACGGCGGCTGCCTACGGCTCTTGGGGGCGAAATCGGCGGGCGTCACCGATGTCGCCTCGCTCAAGGGCAAGACCATCGCCATCAGCGATCAGGCGAGCCCGGCCAAGAACTTCTTCGGCCTGCTGCTGGCGAAGGCCGGCATCGATCCCGAGACCGGCGTCGTGTGGCGGCAATATCCGGCGGACCTTCTGAACCTCGCCGTCGAGAAGGGCGAAGCCCAGGCGCTCGCCGATTCCGACCCGCGGACCTGGATCTGGCTGAAGGACCCGCGCTTCACCGAGGTCGCGACCAACCTGTCCGGCGAGTTCGCCGACCGCACCTGCTGCGTCGTGGCGGTGCGCGGCAGCCTGATCCGGAACGACCGTGCCGTCGCGGCGGCGCTCACCCGCGCCGTCCTCGAAGGCGGGCACCGGGTCCATGCCGATCCGGAGGACGCGGCCCGCATCTTCTCCAGCTACGGCGGCAAGGGCTCGGAGGCGGATCTTGCCGCGATGCTGCGCAGCCAGCACCACAGCGCGCAACCCGTCGGGACCGACCTCAAGCGGCAGCTCCTCCTCTACGGAGAGGAGCTGAAGCAGGTAAACGTCTTCCGGCGCACCACCGACACGGCGAAATTCGCCGAGCGGGTCTACGCCGACGTGCTGAGCTGAGGACGCGGCGGTGGCGAGCCAGACCGACACCGCGGGCACCGCCCCGCTCCGTACCGCGCGCGCCCTGCCGGTGCCGCCCCTGCGGGCTCTCGGCGCCGGCGCGGCGTGGCTGGCGGTCGCCCTCGCGACCTTCCTCCTGCCGGAGGCGGGCGACTTCCCTGAGACGGAACGGTTCGCCGCCGTCGCGCTGGGCATCGGCGTGGCGCTGCCGGTACTCGCCGCCATCGACGGCCGCCTCGGCGGCCCCGGCCTCCGCCTCGTCTACTGGACGCCCTGGCTCACCGCATCGGGCGTGGCGTTCCTCACCTGGGAGCTGGTCACGGCGAAGTTCGATCTCCTGCCGATGCCGTTCTTCCCGCCGCCCCAGGCGATCCTGGAGGTGTTCCTCGAGGACTGGCCGAAGCTCGGTGGCAGCACCCTGGCCTCGCTGGAGCTGCTCGCGGGTGGCTATCTGATCGGGGCGGCCGTGGGCTTCACCCTCGGCGTCGCGGTCGGCTGGTCGAAGGCGGTCGGATACTGGGCCCATCCGATCCTGCGCTTCCTCGGACCGCTGCCGGCGACGGCCTGGCTGCCGATGGCGTTCTTCGTCTTCCCGTCCTCATGGTCGGCGAGCACCTTCCTGATTGCCCTCGCGTCAGGCTTCCCGGTCACCGTGCTCACATGGTCGGGCGTCGCCGGCGTGAACAAGGCGTATCTCGACGTCGCCCGGACCCTCGGCGCCTCCCGGTTCTTCCTGATCCTGCGGGTCGCGATACCGGCGGCTCTGCCGCATGTCTTCGTGGGCCTGTTCATGGGCCTGGGCTCGTCCTTCGCGGTGCTGGTCGTGGCCGAGATGCTCGGCGTGAAGTCCGGTCTCGGCTGGTACCTGCAATGGGCCCAGGGCTGGGCCGCCTACGCCAACATGGATGCCGCGCTGATCGTGATGGCGCTGATGTGCTCCGGACTGATCACCCTGCTGTTCCGCCTGCGGGACCGGGTGCTGTCGTGGCAGAAGGGGCTGGTGCAATGGTAGCGGCGATCCTGGAGCGGCCGGGCGCACAGCCGAAGCGCGACGCGGGCGGCAGCCGCCTGACGATCGAGGCGGTCAGTCACGCCTTCTCGATCCGCGGGGCCGCGCTCCCGGTGCTCGACCGGATCGACCTCGACGTGCAGCCCGGCGAATTCGTGGCCCTGCTCGGCGCCTCGGGCTGCGGCAAGTCCACCCTGCTGCGCTTCGTGGCCGGGCTGGAACCTCCGGATGCGGGTCGCATCACCGTCGATGGCGTCTCGGTGACCGGTCCGGACCCGGCCCGGCTCCTCGTGTTCCAGGATCCGACGCTCTACCCGTGGCGCACCTTGCGCGGGAACGTGCGCCTCGGCCTTGAGGCGCGGGGCATCGCCCGCGAGCGGGCGGCCCGGACCGATGCGGCCCTGCGCCTGGTCGGGCTCGAAGGCTTCGCCGATGTCTATCCGCACCAGCTCTCGGGCGGCATGGCGCAGCGGGCGGCTCTCGCCCGCGCGCTGGTGAACGAGCCGCGCCTGTTGCTCCTCGACGAGCCGCTGGGCAAGCTCGACGCGCTGACCCGCCTCGCCATGCAGGCGGAGCTGCTCCGGCTCTGGCAGGAGCAGCGCTTCACGGCTCTTCTGGTCACGCATGACGTGGAGGAAGCGCTCGTCCTGGCCCAGCGGGTGATCGTCCTGTCCCCACGCCCTGCCGCATTCCGTGCCGAGATCCGGGTGGACCAGCCCTATCCGCGCCACCGGGACGATCCGGCCCTGGTCGCGCTGCGCCGGGAGATCCTCGGGATCCTGGGCCAGGCCGTGTGAGGCTTCCGCGCGGAACCCCGTCGGCCGTGTGACTGGGAACCTCGCCGTCGCGCGTTTCGACCGGTTGCATGCGCGGGTCCTATCGGGGCACGCAGCCCGAACGCCCCGGCGGCGATCCCGCCCGCCGAAGCGCATATCCACATCCCGTCGGTCTCGACGCCACCAGCGCCCGTTGGGAACACGCGCCCGAGCTTGCCGATCGGGCGTCGAATCGATGATCGCCTTCGACGCCTCCCGCCTCGGCATCTCTGGCCGAACGTCGTCCCGAGTTAGGCACTTCACGGGCGAGGCAGAGCGGACGTTGTTGACGGTCACCAACCCACCCCGCTGCACCTCAAGATGAGCGCCGAGAGTGAACGTTATGACAGGGCCCGCTCGGCGCCTATGGCTGCGGGTGGCTACCGAGTTGCAGGACGCGCTCGCGAAGAACGCGGCGCAAGACTTTGCCGACCGGCGTCTTTGGGAGCGCGTCGAGAAAAATCACGCGGCGCGGCACCTTGTATGCTGTCAACGAGGTCCGGGCGTGCGCGATCACAGCGGCTTCCGTGAGTTCGGGATCGCCCCGCACCACGCAGGCGACGATCGCCTCGCCCGAGCGAGCGTCCGGCACTGCGACCGCTGCCGCTTCCCGGATGCCCGGGTGGCGCAGTAGGACATCGTCGACTTCGCGCGGGTAGACATTGAACCCGCTGACGATCGCCATGTCCTTCTTCCGGTCCACGAGCGTGAGATACCCATCTGCGCTCATCGCCGCGATATCGCCCGTCGCCAAGAAGCCGCGGCTGTCGAGAACGCGGGCGGTCTCGTCCGGTTGCTTGTAATAGCCGCGCATGACCTGAGGGCCGCGGATGTGGATCTCACCGGGCTCGTCCGGCATCGCAGGCGAGCCATCGTCTCGGCGGATCTCGATCTCAGTCGAGCAGACCGGATAGCCGATTCCACCGCGCGGCACGCGTTGTCCCAACGGGTTCATGGCAGCAACACCAGCCACTTCGGTCAGCCCGTAGCCATCGATAATCGAGAGCCCGGTCACCGTCCGCCAGGCTTCGGCAATGGCAGGCGGCAGGGGTGCCCCGCCGGAACAACAGACAGCCGTCTCGCTGAAATCGACCTTCCGGATGCCAGGGTGCTGCGACAGCGCCTGATACAGGCTCGGCACCCCTGCGATGCTCCGCAAGCGGTGCCGTTGCATCTCCGCGACGAGACCATCCAGATCACGCGGGTTGGCGATCAGCACGCCGCAGCCACCGAGGATGAACCGGTGGATGACTTGGCAAATGAGTGCGAGGGCGTGGTAGAGTGGCAGAGCAACGAGATACGTCTCTCCGCGCCTGGTCCCGATGGCTGCGAACCACGTTCCCAGGATCAGGGCATTCGCCAGCACGTTTCCGTGGGTCAGGATCGCGCCCTTGGCGAGTCCTGTCGTGCCGCCCGTGTATTGAAGCAGGGCAGCATCGTCGCTTCCGACTTCGACCTGGGGCACCCTAAGTGCGGCCCGCGTCGAGATGATGCGGCGCCATCGGTGCGCGCTATCGATATGCCAGGACGGGATGATTTGTCGGACCCGACGCACGACAAAGTTCGCCAGCATCCCCTTCGCGCGCCCGAGCTCATCGCCGACGCCTGTGACGATCACGTGCGGTACTTCGACGAGCCGCAGAGCCTCCTGAAGCGTCGCACAGAAGTTTTCGAGCACGATGATCGTCCTCGCACCGCTGTCGCGCAGCTGATGCGTCAGCTCGGGCGCGGTGTAGAGCGGGTTCACGTTGACGACGACGAGACCGGCCCTGACCACGCCGAAGAAGGCGATCGGGTATTGCAGCAGGTTCGGCAGCATGATCGCGACACGATCGCCCGCTCGCAACTTGAGGACCCAGCGAAGATGATAGGCGAGCCGCGCTGAGGCTTCGTCCAGGGCACCGTAGGTGAGTTTGCGCCCCATGCTGCTGAAGGCAGGGCGATCTCGGAAGCGAGCGACCGTTGCGTCGAACATTTGGACGAGCGAGGTGAACTGCGCGACGTCCGCATGTTCGGGAACCCCGGGATCGTAATGGGCGAGCCAAGCTTTGCTCATGCCAGCCTCCTTGAGAACGCGATGGCGCGTCAGCTCCGCTGACTAGCGGCGGCATCCACCGCACGTCCTGAAAGGATCCTGACGCTTTTCTGATCTTCCCTGAAGGACTGAACGCCTCTGACTTTCAGCCAAGCGGGTTGTATCGAGGTGGACTCAGCGATCCGGCCTTGCAGGTCCGGCTCGCTGTCCGGAGCGAACGGACGGTGTCGGCTCATCATCGTGCCGTGGCCCGGGACCCTCGGCATGAAAGCGCAAAGCCGACGGGCTTGCCGATGGCGGCGTAGACAGTCTCCATGCCCCCCGCATGTGGTAGGTCTCGAGCCAGAAGCCGGTCCGATAACCCGCAAACCGGCTGACGCTTCGCGAGGCGTCCCAATCGGTCGTGTCGAGGCGCAATCTCAAAGCCGGCGCGGTCCTCAGCCGGGTAGCCCGGCTAAGCGGAGATGGTGGCTGAACCGTTCCGCCATGCCTGGGTCATGCCGGTAAGCGTTCGTCACCCTCGGAAGAGCGAGGCTGAACTTTGCGCTCCGTTTCAAGAGATCCGAGATCCACGTTGACGCTTCATCCCTGCGTCCCAGAGCGACCCACGAGGCGGCTGCCATGACGTAAGCCATAAGGTAGCTCGGACTCCTGAAGCTGGCCTCGGTCGCGTTCCGGACCGCCTCATCGAAGCGGTCCAGAGCATAGAGGGGGCTTGCGGCCACGCCCTGGAAGAAGCCGGGTGCCAAGGGGCTTAGGCCGATGGCGCGATCGATGCTGGCGAGAGCGGCGGCGTAGCGGCCCATCGCGGTTTGGGCCAGGCTGAGGAAGGCCAGAGCCAGGGCATCGCCAGGACTGAGAGCAACACCGCGTTCGGCAGCAATCAAAGCCTCTTCACACCGGCCTGTCACCAGGAGAGCATAGCTCAGGGCGCGGTGGCCGATCGGTAGCGAAGAGTCGAGTTCCAGCCCATGACGGATTGCCTGCACGGCGTCTGCCAGCCGCTCCGGACCAGCTTCACCGGAGATCGCCATGCCGGCATCCGTCGCAATACAGAAGCCACGCGCGATGTGCCCCGGCGCATAGGTGGCATCCAGGGCAACAGCCCGCTCGACCTCCTCCAGCGCCGCCATGACGCCGGCGTGGCTGAACTGGAGCATGTGCGCGAGTGCTTGGAGCGTGAGCTCGTAGACGTCGAGGCTTGCCGGTGGGCGACGCAGGCTCGCAGCCTGCTCGTGGCTCTGAAGGCCCGAGAACAAGGTACCGGCGATCCGTGCCACCAACTCGTCCTGCACCTCGTAGACCTCGCCCGCCGCAAAGGCGTAGCGCTCTGCCCAAACGTGGCTATTCGAGGAGCCCTCCACGAGCTGCGCGTTGACGATCATACGCTCGCCGGCGCGCCGAATGCTGCCCTCAAGCACGTAGCGCACGTCCAGGAGTCGCGCGACATCCGCCGCCGTTCCGCCGCTCGACTTGGCTGCGAAGGAGCTTTGGCGAGCGATGACGGTGATGTTTCGATTGCGTGACCTGACCGGTATTTTGGACCGGGCCAGTTGCGAGGTTACTGCATGGTTGCGCCCATGGGTAGCCGGAAGGCCAGATCCGGGAAGCTGACAGGCGCGGGTGGTCGGTAGCCCAGCGACGAATGCGGCCGGACGCGGTTATACGTGTTCTGCCAGAGGCCGATCACGATCTGTGCCTCCTTGAGTGAGTAGAAGATCTCCTGCCTCAGGCACTCGTCGCGCAGCTTGCCGTTGAAGCTCTCACAGTACCCGTTCTCCCACGGCGAGCCGGGTGCGATGTACTGGATCTGCGAGCCGGCCTTAGTGACCCACTTGCGCAGCGCCTTCGAGATCATCTCAGGACCGTTGTCGCAGCGGATGTTCTCCGGGATGCCGTGCAGGCACATCGCCTCTGCTAGGGCCTCGATCACACCCAGGCTGTTGATGCGCCGCGCCACCTTCAAGGCGAGGCACGCCCGGCTGTGCTCATCGATCAGCGTCAGGATGCGCAGGCTCCGGCCGTCGTGCGTCTGGGCCAGCACGAAGTCGAAGCTCCAGACGTAGTTGCGGTGGAGTGGCCGCAGCCGCACGCACGAGCCGTCGTTCAGCCATAGGCGGCTGCGGGGTTTATGTCGGCTGGGGACCTTCAGCCCCTCGCGACGCCAGATCCGCTGAACCCGGTCCTTGCCCACCCGCCAGCCGTCTGTCTGCAGCAGCGCGGTGACGCGTCGGTAGCCATAGCGCCCATACTCGGAGGCCAAGGCAACGATGGCTCGGGTCAGCCCATCCTCGTCGGCCGGCACGGTGGACACGGTGCGCTGCGTGCCGCGGTGCTGGCCGACGATCCGGCAGGCGTGACGTTCCGAGAGGCCGTACTTCTCCCGAATGCCGTCGACCGCCTGCCGGCGTCGCTCGGGGGCTACAAGTTTCCCGAGGCGACGTCCGCCAGGACCTGCTTCTCTAACGATAGATCAGCCACAAGCCGACGAAGCCGAGCGTTCTCGCGCTCCAGATCTTTCATCTTCTTAGCCTGATCAACCTTCAGGCCGCCGTACTCCTTACGCCAGCGGTAGTAGCTCTGCTCGGAGACGTCCGCTTCTTTGCAGGCGACTGCGATGCTTTTGCCTTGTGCCGTCTGCACCTCGATCTGGCGCAGCATCAGCACGACCTGTTCCGCGCTCGGCCTCTGTCCTCGCTTCATCCCCAACTCCTCTGGTCCAGGCTGATCCTCTCAATCAGCCCGGTCCAAGACCAGCCGGTCAGGTCACCTGCGCTAACTGTGAAACCGACCACCCCGTTGGTGCCGATCAGGTGCAATTCGATAGAAGCGAGCGCCACGGGTTTGATGCCCAGACATAGACATCAGTTCGCCCCCTCAGGATCCTTGGGGCTGCACGTAGCCCTCGCCGATGAGCCTCTCAGCGTTCGCCATTCTCGCGCGCCAGTCGCATCGCTCGTAACTTTGCCGTCCGCTCGTCCACCGCGCGTCGCTCAGCCTCGACCTGCGTCCAGACTCTGTCGGCGTTCTTCTGCTGAGCCTCCTTCCTCGCACGCATGGTCTCGCGATGGCCTACGACGTGGCTTGGCAGCTCTGACATCGATGCTCCTCTCAACCTGTGGGCGAGGGAACTAGAGCGCAATTCTACTCTGTCAGCAGGCGGACTCAATTTGGCCGGATCGGCTACAGGCTTCCTCAGCCGCACGGCCGGCTATCAGCCCGTCTCGTCAATGAAGGGGACGCCGGCAGCTTCTTAGGACGACTACCACGCCCGCAGCAGGTGCCCACCGGCCAGCACGACGACAATGAGGGTCACGATTGTGACGGCGACCTTCTCCAGGCCGGGGACATGGTAGGCGCTACGCCGACGTGTCCGGGGCCTCAGGGCGACGATCTTCGGATTCGACAGGTGCTGGGTCAGGCTATCAGGCAATCTACGCTTCGTTCGTCCCCAGCGCATGCTCACCTCCCTACGGGCGCTTCGTCACGTCGGAGCCCTGCTTCAGGTGCACCACGACGTCATCGCCCCTTGTTACGGGGTCGGCCTCTTCAAGCCGTTCGGCGACCCGCATCACCACGTGCTCGACCGACTGCGGCCAGGCCACATCGTTGTCCAGAAGCATCCTGGCGGCGCGGACGAGCATCCTGAATTGCTCAGGCGGTATCGACGTACCCGCCTCGTGCTGTTGAAGGATACGGTCGGCAATGGCGGCTGCCAGTCCGGCAACCTCGGCCATCTTCTCGGGCTGACCGCTGCCGCTGGTCATTTCACGTAGCCTTTCGCCTTCAGGTCATCGATGAGAATCTCGAGGATTGCCTCTGGTCGGAGCAGTTTAGGATCTGCCATGCCGGCAATCCGGGCGCGGAGATGAGGCTTAAGACCTGACGGCAGATGTGCCGCTGCCGCGTGGCCGCCATGGGTCACTGAGTCGCTCAGGTGCCTTAAGAGATCTCGCGACAGGTTCTTCACGCTTCAGACTTCCGTGCCGAAGCTTCCCGCGCCACGACCCGCACGAGCCTGTTCATGCTCGTCAGTAAGGGCGAGCTCAATGTTGCCGATAGCCACCTGGATCCGCAGAAACTCGGAAATGAATGACGATGCGTTCTTTGCGACCAGCATGGTGTCGATCACCTGCCGGCGTTCCTCGCGGAGCTTGTTCCGGACCTTGTGCAGCTTGCCGACGTGATCCTCGGCCATTGCCCTCTTGCTCCACCAGGATCGTGTCCCATCCGTGTTGCGTGGACCAGCCTACGCCCGGTTGTGACGCGTTGTAAAACCACAACCCGTATTGCAGCGCGCTGCAGGCCTTGCGGACGCGGTGAGGCAATGAAAAACCCGCCAAGTCATTGACCGGGCGGGCGAATATTATGGTAGCGAGGGAGGGATTTGAACCCCCGACACAAGGATTATGATTCCTCTGCTCTAACCAGCTGAGCTACCCCGCCCCAAGCCGCGCCCGCCCCGAGGAGCGATGCGTGCAGTGGCGGGGGTATAGGGAGGCCGGGCGCACGGTGTCAACGGTCCGGCGCACGCAAAACGCGCATGTCCGCAGGCAGCACACGGTCGAGCGACGAACCCGCCTGTGCTGTCACGCGGCGCTCCGACCGATCGGCGCCCGGACCATGTCCGGCTCAGCCGGGGCCGCTATGTAACGGTCCGGTCCCCGAGCGGGGCCGCAAGATCGGAGCGTCCGATGTTCTCGCGCACCAGCACCCGTTTCTCCATCCTGCTCGCCGTCGCGGCGCCGCTCCTCGTCCCGCCGGCCTTCGCGGCGGGCGGGAGCGCCACCTACCGGGCGGCCCTCACCGGGGCCAGCGAAGTCCCGGCGACGCAGTCGACCGGCACGGGCGAGGTCACCGCGACCTTCGACCCGGCGACCAAGCGCCTGAGCTGGACGGGCACTTACAGCGGCCTGACCGGGCCGGTGACCGCCGCGCATTTTCACGGCCCGGCCAAGGCCGGCGAGAATGCCGGCGTGCTCGTTCCGGTGACGGCGACCAGCTCGCCCTTCTCCGGAGAAGCCACGCTGGACGACGCCAAGGCCGCCGATCTCGAGGCCGGGCGGCTCTATTTCAACCTCCACACCGCCGCCAATCCGAAGGGCGAGCTTCGCGGACAGGTCGAGCGCGGCCGCTGATCGCCGCCGCGGGCGCGGCGCCGACGGCCTCGACCTGCGCGTGCGCGCCCGATAGGCGGGTCTCTCTGCCCCAGGCCGGAGATTTCGATGAAGCAGACCGAGGCCCTCATCGCCTGGACGCCCGTCCGCTGGGCGGAGCTGAAACCCGAGACCGCCGGGCAGGTCGCCGTCCTGCCCGCACCGGACGCGTCCGGAGAGGCCAAGCGCTACATGATGCGCGCCGGCGCCGGCTCGTCGGCGCTCGCCGCGATGTCGGAGGAGGCGCGCATCGCCCGCCTGTTCATCGACTTCCAGACCCTCGTCGTGCGCGACGGCATCGATCCGCTTGTGGCGCACCGCGCGTTCCTGGCCATCGACGAGTACCGGTTCCGCATCGCCCCCGACACGGAAGGGGCCGAGTTCGAGGATCCGCCCGAGGAGGATTAGCGAAGCGGCGCCACGGCCGGGCCCGCGACGCCGTCGCTCGCGCAAGCGTGAGAATAACGAATACACATGCGCCGGACGGCGCCCTATCTCGGTTCAGCGTTCTGACTCCCCGGAGGTCGGCCATGTCCGTATCCCGTCGCGCCGTCGTCGCCGCGGCGGCGCTCGCGCCGCTCGTGCCGCGTTTCGCATGGGCTGCGGACCCGCTGATCCGCCGCCCGATTCCCTCGACCGGCGAGATGCTTCCGGCGATCGGCATCGGCACTTCCCGCCGCTACGAGGTCGAGCCGATACCCGAGAAGGTCGCGCCGCTCAGGGACGCGGTGCAGACCTTCCTGTCGCTCGGCGGCTCGGTGATCGACACGGCGCCGAGCTACGGCACGGCCGAGGATGTGCTCGGCCTCATCCTGGCCGAGCCTGGACTGCGCCAGAAGATCTTCCTCGCCAGCAAGGTCGACACCACAGGCCGCGAGGCGACGCTCGCGGAGTTCGAGCGGTCGCTGAAGCGGATGAAGGTCGAGGCGCTCGATCTCGTGGCCGTCCACAACCTGATCGACGTGACCGAGAATCTCGCGGTCCTGCGCGACCTCAAGAGCCGCAAGCGCATCCGCTACGTCGGCGTCACGGTCTGGCGCGACAACCAGCTCGAGGCCCTCGCCGAGGTGATGAAGCGCGAGACCCTGGACTTCATCCAGGTGAACTACGCCATCGACAACAGGGAAGCGGCCGAACGGGTGATCCCGCTGGCGGCCGACGGCGGCATTGCGGTGATGATCAACGTGCCCTTCGGCCGCGACCGCCTGTTCAAGGCGGTCCAGGGCAAGGAGCTGCCCGCCGTCGCCAAGGATCTCGGCTGCGCGAGCTGGCCGCAGTTCTTCCTCAAGTACGTGCTCGGCAACCCGGCCGTGACCTGCCCGATTCCCGGAATGGCAAAGGCCTCTTATGTCGAGGACAACCTCGGTGCCGCCCGGGGCAGGCTCCCGGATCCGGCACAGCGCAAGCAGATGGAGGCCTTCATCGATGCGGTCTGATCGTACCACGCGCCGTGCGGCGCTCACCTTGGCGGCCGGCCTCTCCCTGGTCGCCGCGCTGCCGGCCCTCGCACAGGATGGGGCCAAGAAGATCCGCATCGGCGTGATCGGAGCCGGGAATATCGGCGGCACGATCGGAACCCTCTGGGTCAAGGACGGCCACGAGGTGATGTTCGCCTCCCGCCACCCGGAAGCCCTGGCCACGATGGTCTCGGAACTCGGTCCCAAGGCGAAGGCCGGCACGCCCGAGGAGGCGATCGCGTTCGGCGATGCCGTGTTCATCGCCGTTCCCTACAAGGCCTATCCGGACCTCGCGAAGGAGATCGGGCCGTCCCTGAAGGGCAAGATCGTGCTCGACGCGGGCAATGCCACCCAGAAGCGCGACGGGGCCCTCTACGACGAGGTGCAGGCCAGCGGCATCGGCGCGATTTCGGCCAAATACTTCCCGGGCGCCAAGCTCGTGCGCGCCTTCAACGCGGCCAACTACAAGGTCTTTGCCAAGGAAGGCGCCGAGGGCGGCAAGGCCCGCGCCGGCGGACGCATGGCGATCCCGATCGCCGGCGACGATCCCGAGGCGCTGAAGGTGGCTGAGGGGCTTGTCCGCGATGCCGGCTTCGATCCGGTCGTCGTCGGTCCGCTCAAGGATGCCGACAAGTTCGCCATGGGCTCGCCGGGCTTCGGCCACGACGTCACGGCACCGGAGCTGCGCGAGAAGCTCGGACTGGCGAAGTGAGTGCGCGGTCTGACGTGGCCGCACCGGACCGTCTTTCCGGGACGCCGCAGGCGAGCCCGAAGCAGCCGGGACCTGCCGGAGGCGGGCAATCCGGAACCTCTGGCGGTGCAAACTCCGGGCTCGTCGGCGGCTCTGGATCCCGGGCTCCGCTGCGCGGACCCGGGATGACGGGGCTGCTGACACAGCCGCCTACTCCTGGATCGGCACAGGAGAGCGAGGTCCGGCCGGATCTCGAAGTGATCGAAAATACTCCGCGGAGCCGGTTCCCCGCGCAGTGGGAAGCGTGGGCCTTCGCGGCTCCTGATGCGACCCGTCCGGCCCATGGCTGAGCCCGTACCCGCCCGCGGCACGCTCGCGCGCCTCATCGACGTCCAGCCCGGAGAAGGCCGGGCGCTCGCTTGGTCCTGGGCCTACATCTTCTCGATCCTGGCCGCCTACTACGTGCTCCGTCCGATCCGCGACCAGATGGGCGTGGCCGGCGGTATCGAGAACCTGCCCTGGCTGTTCACCGCGACCCTGGTGGGGATGCTCGCGCTCAACCTACCCTTCGCCTACTTGGTGAAGCGGATGCCGCGGGCCCGGTTCGTGCCGATCACCTACCGGTTCTTCGCGGCCAACATCCTCGCCTTCGCGTTGACGCTCTATCTCGCGCCGCCGGACTGGAATGTCTGGATCGGCCGGGTGTTCTTCGTCTGGCTGTCGATCTTCAATCTTTTCGTGGTCTCGATCTTCTGGGCGACGATCGTCGACGTCTTCTCGAACGCGCAGGGCAAGCGACTGTTCGGCTTCATCGCGGCCGGAGCGACGCTCGGCGCCATCGCCGGGTCGGCCACCACCGCGATCCTGGCTAAGAACGTCCCGACCTGGGGGCTGATGCTCGGCGCGGTGGTGCTCCTCGAGATCGCGGTGTTCTGCATGCGCGGGCTCGCGGCCCTGTCGACCCGGTTGCACGAGGTTCCGGGCAGCGAAGCGAGCCCGGACGGCGGTCAGGACCGGGCGATCGGCGGCAGTGTGCTGGCCGGCGTGACCCGGACCCTCGCGTCGCCCTACCTGCTCAACATCTCGCTATTCCTGCTGCTGTTCTCGGTGACGTCCACCTTCCTGTATTTCGAGCAGGCCGGCATCGCGAAGCGCAGCTTCCCGGATCGCGGTGCCCAGACGGCCTTCTTCGCCAGCGTCGACCTCGCGGTGAATGTGCTGACGCTCGGCGTCCAGCTGTTTCTGACCGGGCGGATCGTGAACCGGCTGGGCGTGGCGCTGACGCTCGCGATCCTGCCGGCGTTCAGCATCCTCGGCTTCGCCGCCCTCGCGGCCTGGCCGACGATCGGCGTCATCGTCGCCTTCCAGGTTCTGCGCCGAGCCGGGAACTTCGCCATCGCCCGCCCGGTCCGGGAGGTGCTGTTCACGGTCGTCCCGCGCGAGGACCGCTACAAGGCGAAGAGCTTCATCGATACGGTGGTCTACCGCCTCGGCGACCAAGTCGGCGCGTGGTCGTTCACCGGCATCGAGGGGCTCGGCCTGGGCAGCACCGGCATTGCCGGGGCCGCGGTCCCGCTGTCCATCGCGTGGCTCGTGAACAGCCTCTGGCTCGGGCGCGCGCAGGAGCGGCGGCGGGCCGAGCAGGATCTGGTGCGTTCCGACGCCTCGGAGGTGGCTGGCCGGACGGGGGCGCTTAGTCCCGCGTCTGCTTCCTCCGCGCGAGAACGGGCCTGAGCCCGGGCATCCGGGTCCCTCGGCGCAGTGCCAGGGCCAAGAGGAGGGCGGCAACGGCGTTGGCGGCGGCGGCTTGGGCGATGACCTGAAACGTCATGGGCGGCCCTCCGAAATCGTGAAGAAAGTGTGTCCACGGCCGGTTAACGCCCCGTTAAGCGAGCCGGCGCCGCCGTCCCACCGCGGGATCAGGGGTGCGCGGCGGGACGGCAGCTCCGGCTTGAATGATCATGGCAGGAGGTCGGCGTCCCGCGCTCGCGGAGGCGCCGGCGAGCCTCGCGCTATCGGTGCTGCATCCAGTCCCACACCAGGAAGGCCGGGAAGGGAAGCATGATGGCGAAGAAGATCCAATCGAACATCTGAGGCATGGGACAGTCCTTCTGTCGGTCCGTCTGCGATTCTACCGACGCCGCCGCTCGAAGTTCCCGAGGGTGGGGCCGCTTCGATCACCGACACGGCTCCTCGCGCCGGCTGGTTCGCCGCAGGGCGTTAAGCCGGGGTTTACCCTGGCGGGCGACGTATCCGGCTCGGTTTCGCCGGGAGGAATGCATGACGCGCGCTTCACCGCCGGCCGAGACTGCCTCGCGCGACATCGTCCGCCGGCTCGCCCTTCTGGGGTTTCTCGCATGTGCGCCGGCGGCGGCCGAGGCGCAGGAGCCGCTGTTCATCCGAATCCGGCCGTTGTCGGACGCCGAGGCGACGCGCGCGGCCCGGGAGGCGCTGTGGGCGCGGCGGCAGGCGCATGCGCGTGCGGTGATCGAATCCGTCTGTACCGGCTGCCTCGGCGCATGGAAGCCCGACGCCGAGCCGTCACCCACTCCGCCGCAGGATCGCGTCGCGAACCTCACCGTCCGAATAGGGGTTGAACTCGACCCCGGCTCCGGGGCATCCGACCCTCCTCCCGACCCATCGACTCCCGAGAGGCATCCATGACGCAAGCGCATCCGACCAGCGGCGCCGAGCCCGAAGTCGATTGCCCCGTGAGCCTGGAGGTTCTGGGCTCCGTGTACCGGGCCGACGATTTCGACCTGCCGCTGATCCTGGAGCAGATCCCGCCGTTGAAGCGCGCCCAGCTCGCTGCCTACCTCTACGGCAAGAGCCACATGCACAAGCTCGGGCTCAAGGTCGCCCGCTCCTGCGAGCGCGACGACCTAGTCCGGGCGGCGGGCGAGATCGGCTCGGTGATCCACGGGCAGGCGCATCTGAAGCCGTCCCGGCCCGTGCCGGAGGCCGCTCCGCAGCTCCGCGCCAAGACGCCCCCGGGCCAAAAGAAGGTCAGCCTCGCCGGCGCTGCCTCGAAGCCGGCGATCAGCCTCGGCGGCTCGGCCAAGGTCCGCAACTTCGACTGAGTGTGTCCGCATCGGGCCGGGTTCGGAGCCGCCCGACACGGCTCCGCGCTGACTACAGACACCGTCATTCCCGAACTGCGCAGCAGGCCACGGGATGACGCGCCGGACGCGGGCAGCCGGGTGTCACGTCCGGTCGATTCCCGCCACTGCACATCTGAAGGCCGGCCAATCGGGACTTGTGCGTTGCACCCGCGCCGGCCTTCGGATAATCGCCCGCGATGAACACCGACCACGACAAGATCCTGATCGTCGATTTCGGCTCTCAGGTGACCCAACTCATCGCACGCCGGGTGCGGGAGGAGGGCGTCTACTGCGAGATCGTGCCCTTCACGAAGGCCGAGGCCGCGTTTCGCGAGCAGAAGCCGAAGGGCGTGATCCTCTCCGGCGGCCCCGAATCGGTCACCGTCGAGGCCTCGCCCCGGGCGCCCCAGCTCGTGTTCGATTCGGGCGTCCCGGTTTTCGGCATCTGCTACGGCCAGCAGACCATGGCGGCGCAGCTCGGCGGTGCCGTCGAGGGCGGCCACCACGCGGAGTTCGGCCGGGCCGAGGTCGAGATCCTGGCCGATTGCCCGCTGTTCAACGGCGTCTGGCACAAGGGCGAGAAATACCCGGTCTGGATGAGCCACGGCGACCGGGTCACCAAGCTGCCCGACGGCTTCACCACCGTGGCGATCTCCAAGAACGCCCCCTTTGCGGCGGTGGCCGACGAGGCCCGCAACTACTACGCGGTGCAGTTCCACCCGGAAGTCGCGCACACGCCCCATGGCGCCCTGCTGATCCGCAATTTCGTGCGCGATGTCGCCGGCTGCTCGGGCGACTGGACCATGGGCGCCTACCGCGAGGAGGCGATCGCCAAGATCCGCGAGCAGGTCGGCTCCGAGAAGGTGATCTGCGGCCTGTCGGGCGGCGTCGATTCGGCCGTGGCGGCGGTGCTGATCCACGAGGCGATCGGCGACCAGCTCACTTGCGTGTTCGTCGATCACGGGCTCCTGCGCCTCGGCGAGGCCGAGCAGGTCGTGGCCCTGTTCCGCGACCACTACAACATCCCGCTGGTCCACGTGGAGGCGTCGGGGATGTTCTTGGCGGCGCTGGAGGGCGTCAGCGACCCGGAGGTCAAGCGCAAGACGATTGGTCGCTTGTTCATCGACGTGTTCGAGGCCGAGTCGAAGAAGATCGGCGGGGCGAAGTTCCTCGCGCAGGGCACGCTCTACCCGGACGTGATCGAGAGCGTGTCGTTCACGGGCGGCCCCTCCGTGACGATCAAGAGCCACCACAATGTCGGTGGCCTGCCCGAGCGCATGAACATGAAACTCGTCGAGCCGCTGCGCGAGCTGTTCAAGGACGAGGTCCGGGTGCTCGGCAAGGAACTCGGCCTGCCCGAGGGCTTCGTCGGCCGCCATCCGTTCCCCGGCCCGGGCCTGGCGATCCGCTGCCCCGGCACGATCACCGGCGAGAAGCTGGAAGCCCTGCGCAAGGCCGACGCGATCTACCTTGACGAGATCCGGCAGGCCGGACTCTACGACACGATCTGGCAGGCCTTCGCGGTGATCCTGCCGGTGAAGACCGTCGGCGTGATGGGCGACGGCCGCACCTACGACCACGTCTGCGCGCTGCGCGCCGTCACCTCGGTGGACGGCATGACGGCCGACTTCTACCCGTTCGACATGGCCTTCCTGGGTCGGGTTGCGACCCGCATCATCAACGAGGTCAAGGGCATCAACCGGGTGACTTACGACATCACCTCGAAGCCGCCCGGCACCATCGAGTGGGAGTGAGCCGGCTTCTGGCCGAAGCCCGCGCTCCGATCGCGAGCGGAGCGTAACGACCCAGGGCAGCGTGACGTTTCGAGCTGTGGCGCGACCCTGGCTCGCCTTGCTCCGCTCGCAAAGACGGAGCCCACGCTGTCACGGTGCGCAGAGCGCCGGCTCGACCGCCTTCAGCGCCGGCCGGAACGCTGCCAGATGCAGCCCGTCGCGCAGGGCGCCGGGCTTGGCATAGCCGGTGTCACCGTCGCGCAGGGACGCGAACGGATCGGTGAAGATGCAGCCGAGACGCCCGCACAGGTTCTGGAGCCGCCGCGAGTAGTCACCGACCGCGCTGGCCTCGACGAGCTTGCCGATCTCCCGTCCGACCGGGGGGAGGGCGGTCACCACCACGCGCGGGCTCAAGGCCTGGAGCCGCTTGATGATCGCCTCCGCAGCGGCCTCGAACTGCTCCGTCGGCTTGTGGAGCTGCGGATTGTTCTTCACCAGGATGTCGTTGGTCCCGATCGTCAGCGCGACGAGCCGGGGATGGACCTTGAAGGTCAGGCGCGCGAGGTACTCCGCGTAACTGCCCGCGGTCGCACCGCTGATCCCGCCATTGAGGAATTCGAGCCCGCAGGGCCGCTGGCTGCCGGGCTGCAGTTCCACCTGGGAATCGCCCGCCCAGAACACGTAGTCCGGCGGCGCCTCGTCGAGGCTCACCTGCACGGCGATCAAACGCATCTCGGCGTAGGCCCGCGCGTCGGCTCCCGGCCGGTGCAGGCGCCACCCGGCGAAGCCGCCGATCGCCAGCAGGACGAATCCGCCGAGAACCAGAAGAACGACGCGCCTCACGGCTCGGCCCCGGCGCGGTCGACCTGGGCCTCGGGCCGCGCATCGGTGGAGGCGTAGTACGGCTTGATGTCGAGGAGCGGCGTTCCGTCCAGGCAGTCGAGCCCCCGCACCCGCAGCGTGTCACCCTCCCGCTCGATCAGTTCCACCACCGACAGGGCGATCGGATTCGGGCGTGCGGGCGAGCGCAGCGAGAACGTGCCCCGCGGGCCGTCGGCGTGGCGCGGCTGCTGGACAAGCAGACCGCGGGTCGCCCGGTCCATCCAGTAGAGCAGGATCAGGTGGGTGCAGCCCGTCACGTTGCGCAGGCCGGCGGCGTAGGCGGGATCGACCTCCACGGTGCAGACGGCGTCGGTCTGGCGCCCGTTCTTCGGGCAGTCGGAGCGTTCCCGCCAGGGCGTGCGCAGCCGGCCGATGAAGTGAAGTCCCGCGTCGAAGGTCGCGGGCAACGCCGCCATCTCCTCGCCGGGACGGATTCCAAACGCGTCCGCGTCCATGCCGCCTCGCTGTGATCGGGCCGGCTTGTCGGCCAAGGGACAGGCGCCCGCAAGCCCGCATCTCGCCCCGCTGCGGTCGCGGGTGTAGAGCGGCGCGAGCAACGGAGGCATTATGATCGAACGGGAATTGCGGCCGATGCAGGCGGTGGCCGATGCCGGAACCGCCATCGACCGCCTGGTCGAGCTCTACGAGGATGCGGCGGGCGCCCTGCGGAAGGCCCTGGAGCGCTATCTCGCGGGCGGGCCGCCGCCCGATGCCACGGAGCGCCTCGCCTTCCGCTACCCCGAATTGCGGATCAGCTATCGCCCGGACGGGCCGTTACCGCGCGTCCGGCGGGCCACCGCCAAGCTCCAGGCTGCCGGCACCTACGCCACGACGGTGACGCATCCGGCCTTCTTCCGCGACTATCTCACCCGGCAGCTGGAGCCGCTGATCGCCGATTACGGCGTCGCCATCGAAGTGGGCCTCGGCGCGCAGGAGATTCCCTATCCTTACGTCCTGGAAGCCGGCCTCGATGCGGGCGGCCGGGCCGTCGACGGCGCGGATCTCGCCACCTACTTCCCGGTCCCGCTCCTGTCGCTGGTCGGCGACGAGATCGCCGACGGCACCTTCGACCAGGTGGCGGGCGAGCCGCTGCCGCTCGCCCTGTTCGACGCCGTGCGGGTCGACTACTCGCTCCGGCGCCTCGTGCACTACACCGGCTGTGACTGGCGCGACGTCCAGCCCTGGATTCTGCTGACCAACTACCACCGCTACGTCGACCAGTTCGTCCGCCACGGGCTGGAGCGTCTGGCCTCCGGAGCGGAGGATTTCGAGCGGCTGGTCCTGCCGGGCGGCGTCTCGGTGACCCGGGCCGAGGCCGCCGACGCCGATCCTGCGGCGGTGATCGCGGCCTCGCCCTGGCATCGCCACCAGATGCCGGCCTATCACCTCGTGGCGCGCGGCGCAGATGGGACCGCGCAGGGGACGACCCTGGTGAATATCGGCGTCGGCCCCTCCAACGCGAAGACGATCACCGATCACCTCGCGGTGCTGCGTCCGGATTGCTGGCTGATGGTCGGCCATTGCGGCGGCCTGCGCCAGTCGCAGACCATCGGCGACTACGTGCTGGCCCATGCGTATCTGCGCCGCGACCGGATCCTCGACGAACTCGTGCCGCCGGACGTCCCGGTACCGGCCCTGGCCGAGGTCCAGGTCGCGCTCCAGAGCGCCGCGGCGTCGGTGACGGGCGAGCAGGCCGACGCCCTGAAACGGCGCCTGCGCACCGGCACGGTGGTGACCTACGACGATCGCAACTGGGAGCTGCGGTTCAGCCAGGAGCGGCGGCGGATCAACCAGTCGCGGGCCGTCGCGGTCGACATGGAAAGCGGTACGGTTGCCGCACAGGGATTCCGGCTGCGCGTCCCCTACGGTGCGCTGCTCTGCGTGTCGGACAAGCCGCTGCACGGCGAGATCAAGCTGCCGGGCGCCGCCAACGCCTTCTACGACCGCGCGGTTTCGGAGCATCTGCGGGTCGGGCTCGCGGCCCTCGACGTGTTGCGCGCCGACCGGCACGGGCTGCACTCGCGCAAGCTGCGCAGTTTTGACGAGCCGCCGTTCCGGTAGATCCGCCGTAAGGCGCCGCGGGCCGACGAACTGTCGAGCTCTTGCCGAGACGTCTCGAGACTTCGGCACAGCGACCGACTGACACGTCCGTCGCAATACTCAAGCTTGGATACACGGGAGTTCAGCGAGGTTGGAGGGCCAGAGACCACTCATCAAATTGGATTATCCGATGAAGCGTTTGGTATTGGCATCGACCGCACTCCTGGCTGCGGCGGCTTTCATCCCAGGTAGCGCGGATGCGCGCGGCTTCGGCGGGGGCGGATTTCACGGTAGCGGTTTTGGCGGCGGCTTCCATGGTGGCGGGTTCGGAGGTGGTGGGTTCCGCGGTGGCAGCTTCGGCGGGGCGCGCGTCGGAGGGTTCGGCGCGGGAGCCGGCGGCCTCCGTGGTGCGGGCCTCGGCACGGCCGGCGTGACCGGCGCCGGCGTCGGCGGCCTGCGCACCGGCGGCTTCCGCAACGGCGGGTTCAACAATGCCGCCCGGGTCGGTGCGCTCGGAAACCGGGGCGTCGTCGGTCGCGGCTTTGCCGGCCGCGGCTACGGCCGGGGCTATGGGCGCGGCCTCGGTTACGGCCTCGCCGGTGTGGGGCTCGGTCTGGGCGTCGGCTACGGTCTGGGCGGCTTCGGCGACGACAGCTGCGACTCCGCGTTCGGCTACGGCGCCTACGATTCGGGCTCGTGCAACGATTACGGCTACGGCTACTGAGCCGGACGTCTTGCTCGGACCGAGCCTCTCCGGATCGAGCCCGGCCGTCGGCGCCCGGGCTTCTCGGTTCGGGTCGCGGCCGGCCATACGTCGGAGGCCAGCCAGCCTGGATCGTGTCGCGCCGGCTCTGCCTTCGTCGTTGACGAAGGCTCGGTCTAGATCTTCCGAATTGCGAACCGTTCCAGACCGGCCAGGATGCCGCCTCGATACGGCTGGGCGGCGTGGAGGTTCGGGTGAGCGGGGTGGCGGTTGTTCCGGCGACGGCGGCTCTGCTCATGCTGTGCATGGGTCTCTGGGCGACGGCGTTGTTGCCCGAGATCGTCACCGCACTCGCCTTCTTCGGGATCGCGATGCTCCTTCGTCTCGGCAGCGCCGGCACGGTCTTCTCCGGATTCTCGGCCTCGGCGTTCTGGCTGGTCCTGTCCGGGATGGTGGTCGGGCAGGGCATGACCCGGACGGGGCTCGGCGCCCGCATGGCCCGGGCGCTCGCCCTGCGCCTGGCGGGCTCGTACGAGCGCTTCATCGCCGGGCTGGTGGCCCTGAGCTTCCTGATCGCGTTCGTGATGCCGTCGAATCTCGGGCGGATCGCCCTGATGATCCCCGTGACCCTGGCGCTCTGTGACGCCTTCGGGCTGACACACGGTCGTCCGGGACGGGCCGGCGCGGTCCTGGCTGTCGGCGTGGCGACGCCGATCCTCTCCGCCGCGATCCTGCCGGCCAACGTGCCGAACCTCGTTATGGCCGGTTCGGCGGAACGCCTCCTCGACCTTCACCTCTCGTACCTGTCCTACTTCCTCCTTCACGCGCCAGTCCTGGCCGTGATCAAGGGCATGATGCTCGTGACACTGATCGTGAGGCTGTTCCCGGACCGGCTAGGCCAGAGCACCCCGGCGCTGCCGGCCCTGCCGCCGATCTCGGCCGCCGAGCGGCGCCTCGCGACGATCCTGGCCTGCACCTTGGCCCTGTGGATGACCGACAGCCTTCACGGCCTCGCGCCGGCCTGGGTCGGCCTGGCCGCAGCCGTAATCTGCCTGCTGCCGCGGGTGGGCGTCCTTGCCCCAGAAGCCTTTCAGCAGGTCAACCTGCGCACCTGCTTCTACATCGCGGCGCTGCTCGGCCTCGTGGCGCTGGTCAACGAGACCGGCCTGGGTGAGCGCCTCGGTCACCTGCTGCTCGCGATCGCGCCGCTGGAGCCGGGCGCGCCGCTGCAGAACTTCGCCGTGCTCACCGGCCTGGGCACGGTCCTGACGCTGCTCGTGACCGCGAACGGCGCGCCGGCCCTCTACACCGCGCTGGCCGGAGAGATGACGCAGGCCAGCGGGCTGTCACCCCTGGCGGTCGTCTCCCTTCAGGTGATCGGCTACTCGACCGTGTTCTTCCCCTATCAGGCGCCGCCGATCGTGTTCGCCAGCGAACTCGGCGGGGTCCGGCTCCGCGACGCGACGCGGCTCACCGTGAGCTTCGGGCTCGTCTCGCTCCTGGTGGCCGGCCCCCTCGACTACGTCTGGTGGCAGTTCCTGGGAGCCCTGAAGTGACAGAATCCGTTTAGTGTCGCCGAGCGCGCCACATTGCGTTGCAGCATGACGCATTGCGGCTTGCTCCCTCAGCCACTAGCGCTACCAGATTAGAGACGGTCCAGTTCGCAGCTGCGAGGCTTCAACCCGATGGCACCCACCGCCCGCCCGACAGTGGCACAGCCGATGTCGCCGCATCTCCAGATCTATCGCTGGACCTGGACCATGGCGATGTCGGTGTTTCACCGCATCACCGGCACCGCTCTCTACGGCGGAACTGCGCTGGTCGCGATCTGGCTCGTCGCACTGGCTTCCGGGCCGGTCGCCTATTCTTACGTCGCCGGTTTCTTCGGCTCGCTGATCGGGCGGCTGATCCTGTTCGTCTACACCTGGATCCTGATGCACCACATGCTCGGCGGCTTGCGCCACCTCGCGTGGGATTTCGGGATCGGCTTCGACCGCGAGAAGCGCCTCGCCCTGTCGCGCCTGACCCTGATCGGGTCGACGGTGCTGACCCTCGTCATCTGGGCGGTCGCCCTTCTGGTCCGCTGAGGAGGTCGGCATGGCCAAGGAACAGGTCCGGCAGGACACGAGCGTCTCGATCCGTACCCCGCGCGCCCGCGTCGCGGGTCTTGGTGTCGCCCATCACGGCGTCGGCCACTGGTGGCTGCAGCGAATTACCGCAGTGACCAATACCGTGCTGATGCTGTCCTTCGTAATCATCATCGCCCGGATGGCGGGACGCGGCTATGCGGACGCAGTCCACGTCGTCGCGAACCCTTTCGTCTCGATCATCCTCATCCTGGCGTTCCTGTCGGTCACGCTCCACATGCGCATCGGCATGCAGGTGATCATTGAGGATTACGTTCACGCGCAGGCGACCAAGATCGTCGCCGTGTTCGCCAACAATGTCTACGCGGTCCTGGTGGCCGTGGCCTGCGTCTACGCGGTGCTGCGCATCGGCTTCGGTCAGCCGGCCTGAACCCCGTCATCACGAATTTCGAGGAGCCGAACATGGCCGCCAACGGCACAAACGGCAGCGGGCCTGCCTACACGATCCACGATCACGCCTTCGACGTGGTGATCGTCGGCGCGGGCGGCGCGGGCCTGCGCGCCACGGTGGGCTGCTCGGAGGCGGGCCTGCGCACCGCCTGCATCACCAAGGTGTTTCCGACCCGCTCGCACACCGTCGCGGCACAGGGCGGCATCTCGGCCTCGCTGGGCAACATGGGACCGGACGACTGGCGCTGGCACATGTACGACACCGTGAAGGGGTCGGACTGGCTCGGCGACCAGGACGCGATCGAGTACCTCGTGCGCAACGCCCCCGCCGCCGTCTACGAGCTTGAGCACTGGGGCGTGCCCTTCTCCCGCACGGAAGAAGGCAAGATCTACCAGCGCCCGTTCGGCGGCATGACCACGGATTACGGCAAGGGCACTGCCCAGCGCACCTGCGCGGCGGCCGACCGCACCGGCCACGCCATGCTGCACACCCTCTACGGTCAGGCGGTGAAGAACCAGACCGACTTCTTCATCGAGTACTTCGCCCTCGACCTGATCATGGACGACGAGGGCCGCTGCCGCGGCGTCATCGCCATCGATCAGGCGACCGGCGAGATCCACCGCTTCCGCGCCCAGATGACCATCCTGGCCACCGGCGGTTACGGCCGCGCCTATTTCTCGGCGACCTCGGCCCACACCTGCACGGGCGACGGCAACGCCATGGTGCTGCGCGCCGGCCTGCCGCTGCAGGACATGGAGTTCGTGCAGTTCCATCCGACCGGCATCTACGGCGCGGGCTGCCTGATCACGGAGGGCTCCCGCGGCGAAGGCGGCTATCTGACGAATTCCGAGGGCGAGCGCTTCATGGAGCGCTACGCGCCGTCCGCGAAGGATCTCGCCTCGCGCGACGTCGTCTCGCGCTCCATGACCATGGAGATCCGCGACGGCCGCGGCGTCGGCAAGGACAAGGACCACATCTACCTGCACCTCGACCACCTGGACCCGAAGATCCTCCACGAGCGCCTGCCGGGCATCTCGGAATCCGCGCGCATCTTCGCGGGGGTCGACGTGACCAAGGAGCCGATCCCGGTCATCCCGACGGTCCACTACAACATGGGCGGCATCCCCACGAACTATCACGGCGAGGTGCTGACGCTGCGCGACGGCAACCCCGACACGGTGGTTCCGGGCCTGATGGCGATCGGCGAGGCGGCCTGCGTCTCCGTCCACGGCGCCAACCGCCTCGGCTCGAACTCGCTGATCGACCTCGTGGTCTTCGGCCGCGCCGCCGGCAAGCGCTGCGCCGAGATTGTCGAGCCGAACGGCCGGGCCATGGAGCTGCCGAAGGGCGCCACCGACAAGGCGCTCGAGCGCCTCGATCGGTTCCGCTACGCCAACGGCTCGACGCCGACTGCGGAGCTCCGCGCCGAGATGCAGAAGACGATGCAGAACAACTGCGCCGTGTTCCGCACCGGCGAGGTGCTGGAGGAGGGCAAGAGCCTGATCCACAAGGTCTGGAACGCTGCCGCCGACGTGAAGATCACCGACCGGTCCCTGGTCTGGAACACCGACCTCTTGGAGACCCTGGAGTTCGACAATCTGATCGGCCAGGCGGTCGTGACGATGGAATCGGCCGCCAACCGGAAGGAATCGCGCGGTGCCCATGCCCGCGAGGACTTCCCCGACCGCGACGACAAGGACTGGATGAAGCACACCCTGTCCTGGCTCGATGAGGGACGCCATCAGGTGAACATCGATTATCGTCCGGTGCACACCTACACGATGTCGAATGAGATCCAGTACATCGAGCCGAAGGCGCGCGTGTACTGATCTGAAAATCCGCACAACCCTTGCGCCGGAGGAGCGTCGCTCTTCCGGCCGCCGCATTCTGCTCTAGCGGAAGCCGTCGAATCCCATGGCCCAGTTCAACCTTCCCAAGAACTCCCAGATCACGCCGGGTAAGGCCTGGCCGGCCCCGCCCGGCGCCAGGAACCTGCAGACCTTCAAGATCTACCGGTGGAACCCCGACGACGGCGCCAACCCGCGGATCGACACCTACCAGGTCGACCGCGAGGATTGCGGCCCGATGGTCCTCGACGCGCTGCTGTGGATCAAGAACAAGGTCGATTCGACGCTGGTCTTCCGCCGCTCCTGCCGCGAGGGCATCTGCGGCTCCTGCGCGATGAACATCGAGGGCCAGAACGCGCTCGCCTGCACGATGGGCATCGACGAGTGCAAGAGCCCGGACAACGCCCTGCCGGTCCTGACCCGCAAGGACAAGGACGGCGCGATCCGGATCTACCCGCTGCCGCACATGCCGGTTCTCAAGGACCTCGTGCCGGATCTGACGAACTTCTACGCGCAGCACGCCGCCATCGAGCCCTGGCTCCAGACCGAGACGCCGGCGCCCGAGAAGGAGTGGCGCCAGACCCCCGAGGACCGCTCGCGGCTCGACGGGCTCTACGAGTGCATCCTGTGCGCCTGCTGCAGCACCTCCTGCCCGAGCTACTGGTGGAACGGCGACAAGTTCCTGGGCCCGGCCGCGCTGCTCCAGGCCTATCGCTGGCTGATCGATTCCCGCGACGAGAACACCGGCCACCGCCTCGACGGCCTGCACGATCCGTTCCGGCTCTATCGCTGCCACACGATCATGAACTGCGCCAACACCTGCCCGAAGAGCCTGAATCCCGCGAAGGCCATCGCGGAAATCAAGAAGATGATGGTCGAGCGCACGCTCTGATTGCGTAGCTCTGAGGCCTGACGGCCACACTGGGCCGAAAAGGCGGCCTCTCCGCAGCGGAGTCGACCGCGGTTGGGGCTGCCGCCTTGCGGCCAGCGCAATTGGCACGGAGTCAGGGGGCAATCGCGATTGCGCCTTCAACCTGACCCGAAGTGAACCGATGCTGCGCCCGAGCCTGTCGACGTTCGTCATTCTCTGTCTCGGTGCCAGCCTCGGCGCCTGTGCTTCGAGCCGCCTCGACGGGCCGCGCACCCGGGCTCCGTCGCCCCAGGCGTCCCTGGAAGCCGTGCCGGCCGTTCCGTCGGGCACCGTGACGGCCGCGCCGCTGGCGCCGCCGCCGGGCGTGTCGGCGAGCCCCGACGCGCCGCCCCCGCCCGGCGCCCAGGCCGCATTGTCGCCGTCTGCCCCGACCGTCATCGCGGAACCGGTCGCCCCGCCGGCGCCGCCGCCGCCGGTGGTCACGAGCGGACGCGCCTCCGTGGTCGGCAGCTGGGATGCCCGGGATGCGACGGGCGCGAACTGCAAGGTGACGCTGTCGAGCGCGCCGGCTCTCGACCTCTACAAGGCGTCCGCAGCGGGCTGCACCAACAAGGACCTGTCCCGGGTCTCGGCCTGGGACTTCCGCGACGGTGAGGTCTACCTGTATCAGCCGGGCGGCTCGGTGGCGGCGCGTCTGCGCCAGGGCGGCGGCGGCCTCGAAGGTGCGCTGACCAAATCGGGTGCCGCGCTGGCACTGAACCGCTGAGGCAAGACGGCTGAGGTAAGGCGGCGCGACCAAGCCGCGCGGTTGGCGTGCGGCAGGTCGCGCTTACATGAGGGGCTCCCGCCGCATCACGCCCCCGTAGACATGTTCCTGGATTGGCTTGAGCGCCGCGTCGACCCGTTCGCGCCCTTCGACGAGACGCGGATGCCGTCGCGGTCCGTCCTCGGTTTCGCCTGGTTCTACCTGCGGCCGATCCGCGCCGCCCTCGCGGCTCTGTTCGTCATCGCGGTGATCGCCGGCACGGTCGAGGCGTCGCTCTATCTGGTGATGCGCTGGTTCATCGACCTGCTCGGCGCGGCCGATCGGGCCACGGTTCTGTCGGACCACGCAGTCGAACTCGGTCTGGTCGTCCTGCTCGTCGCGGTGATCCGGCCCCTGTCGATCTGGGCGCACGAGGTGCTGTCGAACCAGCTCGTCGTGCCGCAATCCACCAGCCAGATCCGGTGGCGGGCGCATCTCTACACGCTCGGGCACGCACTCTCGTATTTCCAGGGCGACTTCTCGGGGCGGCTCGCGAACCGCGTCGTGCAGGTGGGACCGGCGGTGCGGGAACTCGCCGTCGTCTTTATCGACACGCTCCTCTACGTGGCGATCTACGCGATCACCGCGGTCGGGCTGTTCAGCGCGATCTCGCCGTGGCTCGTTCTGCCGGTGCTGCTCTGGATCGCCGCCTATGCCGCCCTGACCACGTGGTTCGTGCCGCGGGCGCGGGCGCGCTCGCACAAGACGGCCGACACCCGCTCGACCCTGATCGGCCGGATCGTCGACAGCTACACCAACATCCTGACCGTCAAGCTGTTCGCCCGCGACCGCGAGGAACGGGCGGCGGTGCGCGACGCGGTCGAAGTTCACACCGACGCCTACCTGCATCAGTTCCGGCTGGTGACGCTGACGACCAGCCTGCTCGGCCTGCTCAACAGCGCGCTCCTGATCGCCACGGGCGCGGCCTGCCTCGTCCTCTGGCAGCGAGGCGGGATGAGCACCGGTGAGGCCTCGGCGGGTCTCGCCCTGGTCCTGCGGCTCATCGCCATGTCCGGCTGGGTGATGCAGACCGTCCGCGGCGTCTTCGAGAATGTCGGGGTCGTGCAGGAGAGCATGCAGACGATGGCCCGGCCGCATGGGCTGATCGACACGCCGAACGCGCGCGCGCTCACCGTCGCCGGCGGCGAGGT
This sequence comes from Methylobacterium sp. OAE515, assembly GCF_041806315.1. NCBI lineage: Bacteria > Pseudomonadati > Pseudomonadota > Alphaproteobacteria > Hyphomicrobiales > Methylobacteriaceae > Methylobacterium > Methylobacterium sp. OAE515. The sequence continues at coordinate 5,259,949 of NZ_JBGMUV010000001.1, read as the reverse complement.
CCGGTTCGAGAATGTCGGCTTCCACTACGGCCGCGGCGACGCCACGGTGATCGAGGATTTCTCCCTCACCATCCGTCCGGGCGAGAAGGTCGGGCTTGTGGGCGTCAGCGGGGCCGGCAAGTCGACCCTCGCGGGTCTCCTCCTGCGCCTCTACGACGTCGAGAGCGGGCGCATCCTCGTGGATGGGCAGGACATCGCGGCCGTCACGCAGCAATCCCTGCGTGAGTCCATCGCGATGGTCAGCCAGGACACCTCTCTCCTGCATCGGTCGATACGCGAGAACATCGCCTACGGCCGGCCTGACGCGAGCCAAGCCGATATCGAGCATGCCGCCCGGTTGGCGCATGCCGACAGCTTCATCGCCGATCTCGTCGATCACAAGGGCCGGCGGGGCTACGACGCTCAGGTCGGCGAGCGCGGGGTCAAGCTGTCCGGCGGACAGCGCCAGCGCATCGCCATCGCCCGCGTCATGCTTAAGGACGCGCCGATCCTGATCCTGGACGAGGCCACGTCGGCCCTCGACAGTCAGGTCGAGGCGGCGATCCAGGAGTCGCTCGACACGCTGATGGCCGGCAAGACCGTGCTGGCGATCGCGCATCGCCTGTCGACCATCGCGGCCCTCGACCGGCTGGTGGTGATCGACCAGGGTCGGATCATCGAGGAGGGGACCCATGCCGAGCTCGTCGCGCAGGGCGGCGTCTACGCCGGCCTGTGGTCGCGCCAATCGGGCGGCTTTCTCGACGACGGGACGGCCCGCTACGACAGCGCCGTCGCCTGACGTGCCGAGAGCCGGCAACATATCAGGACAACCGTGTCCGGGCTTTATCGCTGCGGTGCAAACGGCCGCTTGACTCGGGAGCGGCAGACGGTCTCATTGCTCGGTTTAGAACGATAATGCTTTGATCCTGGCCAGACCGGGAATTCAGGGCAGGGCGCCTGCGGCCCTAACGCCGACGCATGGAGTTCCGAATCTTGGCGAACACATCAGCAGCCGCTCCCGCGGCCTCCGGGCCTGAGGGCAGCCGTCGTGACTTCTTGTACCTAGCTACCGGCGCCGGGCTGGCGGTGGGGGCCGCGGCCGCGGCCTGGCCGCTGATCTCATCCATGGCACCCGATGCCGAGACGATCGCCGCCGGCGCGCCGATCGAGGTCGACCTGACGCCGATCCAGGACGGGCAGATCGTCAACGTCTTCTGGCGCGGCAAGCTGATCTTCGTGCGCAAGCTCACCGAGAAGGAGGTGGGCGACATGAAGTCCGTCCCGCTCTCGGCGATGATCGATCCGGCCGCCTTCACGACGCGCGTCAAGAACGGTCACGATCAGTGGCTGGTGGTGTACGGCAACTGCACGCATCTGGGCTGCGTGCCGATCGGCCACCAGGGCAACTTCGAGGGCTGGGCATGCCCGTGCCACGGCTCGCAATTCGACGCGGTGGGACGCGTGCGCCACGGACCGGCGCCGATCAACCTGCCGATCCCGCCCTACGCCTTCGAGACGGACGCGAAAATCCGGATCGGCGAGGGCGGCAAGGAAGCGGCCTGAGGGAAGGACGGAAGCATGAGCGGAACGGCCAGCACTTACGTCCCCAAGAGCCGCGCGGCCAAATGGTTCGAGGCGCGCCTGCCCATTGCCGGGCTGGTGCATTCCTCGTTCGTGGCCTTCCCGGTCCCCCGCAACCTCAACTACTTCTGGACCTTCGGGGCGATCCTAATCACCTTCCTCGGGATCCAGATCGTCACCGGCGTCTGGCTGGCGATGCATTACGAGCCTTCGGCGACGGGCGCCTTCAACTCCGTCGAGAAGATCATGCGCGACGTGAATTACGGCTGGCTGCTGCGCTACGCGCATGCAAACGGCGCCTCGATGTTCTTCGTCGCCGTGTACCTGCACATGTTTCGCAACCTCTATTACGGGTCCTACAAGGCCCCGCGTGAGGTCCTCTACATCCTCGGCGTCGTGATCTACCTGCTGATGATGGCGACCGCCTTCCTCGGCTACACGCTGCCCTGGGGTCAGATGAGCTTCTGGGGTGCCACCGTCATCACCAACATCCTGGCAGCGATCCCGGTGGTGGGCGACACGATCCAGACGCTGCTCTGGGGCGGCTACTCGGTCGGCAACCCGACGGTGAACCGCTTCTTCTCGCTGCACTACCTGCTGCCGTGGATGATCGCCGGCGTCGTCGTGCTGCATGTCTGGGCGCTGCACGTCACCGGCCAGAACAACCCGGTCGGCATCCCGATCAAGTCCGGCAAGGACGCGGTGCCGTTCACGCCCTACGCGACGATCAAGGACGTGTTCGCCGTCTGCGTGTTCATGATCCTGTTCTCGTGGTTCCTGTTCTACCAGCCGAACTATCTCGGCCACGCCGACAACTACATCCAAGCGAACCCGGCGGTGACGCCCGCGCACATCGTGCCGGAATGGTACTTCCTGCCGTTCTACGCGATTCTGCGCGCGGTCCCGAGCAAGCTCGGCGGCGTGATCCTGATGTTCTCGGCGGTGATCATCCTGGCCTTCGCGCCGTGGCTCGACACGTCGCGGATCCGCTCCTGCAACTACCGGCCGATCTACCGGCAGTTCTTCTGGGCCTTCGTCGGGGCGACCCTGCTGCTCGGCTGGCTCGGCTCGCAGCCTCCCGAGGGCGGCTACGTGATCGCGTCGCAGATCTGCACCGCCTACTACTTCGCGCACTTCCTGATCGTCATGCCGCTCTGCGGCCTGTTCGAGACTCCGAAGAAGCTCCCCGGCTCGATCCTCGAGAGTGTCACCGGGCCGGGCAAGCAGGTGAGCGGATCCGGCATGCCGGCGGGCGCCGCTGCCGCTCCGACCACCAAGGGCTGACGGGCTGACGACAGGACCATGATGATGACCCGCGTCCTCCCGACCAAAGCCGCTGCCGCCCTGGCGGTCCTGCTGATCGGCGCCGCAGCGCCGGTCTGCGCCCAGGAAGGCCATGGCGGGCCGATCCCGGCCCGCATCAACTGGAGCTTCGCCGGCGTGTTCGGCCGCTTCGACACCGCGCAGCTGCAGCGCGGCTTCCAAGTCTACAAGGAGGTCTGCTCCTCCTGCCACTCGATGAAGCTGGTCTCGTTCCGCAACCTCGCGCAGGAGGGCGGGCCGGACTTCTCGGCCGGACAGGTCAAGGCCCTGGCGGCGACCTATCAGGTGAAGGACGGGCCCAACGATTCTGGCGAGATGTTCGACCGGCCCGGCCGGCCGGCCGACACGTTCCCGCCGCCCTTCCCGAATGACCAGGCGGCGGCCGCTGCCAATGGCGGCAAGGCGCCGCCCGATTTCTCGGTTATCGCCAAGGCGCGGACCTTCTCCCGCGGCTCGCTGTACTTCCTGACCGACTGGCTGCCGTTCATCGGCTATTCGGAGCAGGGCCCCGACTACATCCACGCCTTGATCAACGGCTACGAGGAGCCGCCGAAGGATTTCACGGTTCCGGATGGCGGCCACTACAACAAGTACTATCCCGGCCACATCATCGCGATGCCGCCGCCGATCACCGACGGGCAGGTGAGCTATCCCAAGAACGACCAGGGCCAGCCGGTCGTCCCCGAGACGGTCGATCAGTACGGCAAGGACGTCGCGGCCTTCCTGATGTGGACGGCTGAGCCGCACATGATGGACCGCAAGGCCCTCGGCTTCCGGGTGATCCTGTTCCTGATCGTGCTGTCGGGGCTGCTCTACTACGTGAAGAAGAAGGTCTGGGCCGATGTCGGCGGCGAGGTCCACGGCCTCCAGCCGGAACTGCACAAGACCTACTGAAGCGCCGCTCCACGATCGGCGACACGGATGGGCCTCCCTCGCGGGGGCCCATCTTTTTTGGGCGTGTCCCCCATGCTACCGGTCGGCCGCCGCGACGATCGGCTGGCGGGAGACGGAACTTCCCATCCACGATCTCCTCCTGAGGTGCTGCGCAGCAGCCTCAAAGGAGGGCTCCAGGGATCGCCGCGCCTTCTGGAGGTCTCCTTCGAGGCCTCCTTCGCTCCGGCACCTCAGGATGAGGGCGTGCAGCGGATCGCGGCGCTCGCGCAGCGTCACTGACAGGGCAGGAAGACAGGCATGACGGCAGCGGTCCTCGGGGTGATGGGTGGGTCCGGCGTCTACGACCTGCCAGGTCTGGAAGACGTGCGCGAGGAGCGGGTCGCCTCACCCTGGGGCGAGCCGTCGGATGCCCTGCGCATCGGGCGGATCGGCGACACCCAGGTCGTGTTCCTGGCCCGGCACGGGCGGGGGCACCGGCTCTCGCCGTCGGGCATCAACTACCGCGCCAATATCGACGCGCTGAAGCGGGCCGGGGTCACCGATCTCGTCGCGCTCTCGGCCTGCGGCTCGTTCCGCGAGGAATTGCCGCCGGGCCTGTTCGTGCTCGTCGACCAGTTCACCGACCGCACGCATGGGCGCGCCTCCTCGTTCTTCGGCGACGGCTGCGTCGCCCACGTCTCCCTGGCTCATCCGGTCGGCCCGGGCCTGCAGGCGCGGATCGCGAATGCCGCCAGGGCTGAGGACATCGCGGTGCATCGCGGCGGCACCTATGTCTGCATGGAAGGACCGCAATTCTCGTCACTTGCCGAGTCTCGGGCCTACAAGGCGCAGGGCTTCGACGTGATCGGCATGACCAACATGCCCGAGGCCAAGCTCGCCCGCGAGGCGGAGATCACCTACGCGACCATCGCGATGGTCACCGATTACGATTGCTGGCACCCCGGCCACGACGCCGTCGACGTGGCCTCCGTCATCGCGGTCGCCCGCGCCAACGCCGACAAGGCGGCCCGGCTGGTATCCCGGCTGGCGCGCGACTTCCCGGCCGAGCGCGAGCCCTGCCCGGCGGGTTCGCACCGGGCCCTCGACGGGGCGATCATGACCGCGCCGTCTGTCCGCGACCCCGCGCTGCTCGCCAAGCTTGATGCCGTGGCGGGTCGGGTGCTGCAAGGATAGGCACGCACCCTTTCCTTTCCGGAGAAAGTCCCTCTAGAAGGCGCGGGCGGCCGGTGCCGCCCCAGTCACGAAGTCCAGACCGAAATGCGCAGCGCCACCATCAGCCGGAAGACCGCGGAGACCGATATCGCGGTCACGGTCTCGCTCGACGGGACCGGGCGATCGACGATCGCCACCGGCATCGGCTTCCTCGACCACATGCTGGATCTGCTGGCGCGGCATGCCCTGTTCGATCTGGACGTGAAGGTCGACGGCGATCTCCACATTGACCAGCATCATTCGGCCGAGGATTGCGGCATTGCGCTGGGCCAAGCCTTCGCCAAGGCGCTCGGCGACAAGCGCGGCGTCACGCGCTACGCCGACATCCACCTGCCCATGGACGAGGCGCTGACCCGGGTCTGCGTCGACATCTCCGGTCGACCGTTCCTCGTGTTCCGCACTGCCTTCCGGGTGGAGAAGATCGGCAATTTCGACACCGAACTGGTGCGCGAGTGGTTCCAGGCCTTCGCGATGAACGCCGGGCTGACGCTCCATGTCGAGACCCTGTACGGCGACAACGCGCACCACATCGCCGAGAGCTGCTTCAAGGGACTGGCGCGCGCCTTGCGGAAGGCGGTGGCGATCGATCCGCGCGAGGAGGGGCGCGTTCCCTCCACGAAGGGCTCCCTGTAGACCTGTCGTCGTCACGCTCCGTGCGGCCGTCCGGCTTGCGTGGAGCGACCTAGCCGGAGTCCCGTGATGCGGATGCGCAGCTACACGCTCCACCTGCCCGCCGATGCGCGGCCGGGCGAGTCGACCGGCCTGGACCGGGCGGTGCTCGTGCCGGACGGCTTCGTATGGCCGGCCTTCGCCTTCACCGTTCTGTGGTTCCTGTACCGCCGGCTGTGGATTGCGGCGCTGGCCGTACTCGTCGGCCTGGTCGCGCTGGCCGGCGCGGGGATCGCCTTCGGGCTGCCCACCGGCGCCGGCCTCATCGCCACCCTGCTGGCCGCATGGCTGATCGGGCTCGAAGCGTCGAGCCTGCGCCGCTGGACGCTGGCGCGGCGCGGCTGGCCGGTGCGTGACGCGGTCATCGCGGCGACGCCCGAGGAGGCGGAGGCCCGCGCGATCGGCCGGTGGCTTGAGGCGAGCCCGAATGCGCCGCGCCCGCCATTCCCCAGCGGCCCGAGCCGGCGCGCCGAGCCGGTGATCGGCCTGTTCCCTGCCCAGGAAGGCGCCCGATGAATCTGCGGGCGAGACGCGCATGAGTGCAGAGACCGTCGCGATCATCGATTACGGGTCGGGCAACCTCCATTCCGCCGCCAAGGCCTTCGAGCGCGCCGCCCGCGAGAGCGGGCGGGATGCGCGGATCTGCCTGACCTCGGACCCGGAGGTCGTGGCGGGGGCCGACCGGGTCGTGCTGCCCGGCGTCGGCGCCTACGCGGATTGCCGCCGCGGGCTCGACGCCGTCCCCGGCATGGTCGAGGCGATGACGCAGGTCGCCCACGAGGCCGGGCGCCCGTTCCTCGGGATCTGCGTGGGCATGCAGCTCCTGGCAACCCGGGGGCTCGAATATACCACCACGCCGGGCCTTGGCTGGATCCCCGGCGATGTCGGCCCGATCCGGCCGTCGGACGCGGCCCTCAAGGTCCCCCATATGGGCTGGAACACCCTGCGGGCCGAGCGCGACCACGCGCTGCTGGCCGGCATTCCCACCGGCGAGGACGGGCTGCACGCCTATTTCGTGCACAGCTACGCGCTGACGCCCGAGCGGCCGGACGATGTCGTGGCACGCGCCGAGTACGGCGGCCCGGTCACCGCTCTTGTCGCCCGGGACAATGTCGCCGGCACGCAATTCCACCCCGAGAAAAGCCAGCGGCTCGGCCTGGCGCTGATCGCGAATTTCCTGAACTGGCGCCCCTGAGCGCCGTTCGGCTCCGGCAAGAAGGATAGAAACGCCCGTGATCCTGTACCCGGCGATCGACCTGAAGGAGGGGCGTTGCGTCCGCCTGATCCAGGGGGACATGGCGCAGGCCAAGGTCTTCGGCGACGATCCGGCCGCCCAGGCCGCGACCTTCGAGGCGCAGGGCTTCCCCTGGCTCCACGTGGTCGATCTCGACGGCGCCTTCGCGGGCGCGCCGCGAAACGCGGAGGCGGTGGATGCGATCCTCGCGCGCGTGACGATCCCGGTTCAGCTCGGCGGCGGCATCCGCGAGATGAAGACCCTGGAGGGCTGGCTGAGCAAGGGCGTCGCCCGGGCGATCATCGGCACCGCGGCCGTGCGCGACCCTGGCTTCGTCCGGGAGGCCGCCCGCAAGTATCCAGGCAAGATCGCGGTCGGCATCGACGCCAAGGACGGCCGCGTCGCGGTCGAGGGCTGGGCGCAGACCTCCAGCATGACCGCGGAGGAGCTGGGGCGCCGGTTCGAGGACGCAGGCGTCGCGGCGATCATCTACACCGACATCGCCCGCGACGGCATCCTGAAGGGCCTCAACGTCGAGATGACCCTGGCGCTCGCCCAGGCCGTGCGCATCCCCGTCATCGCCTCGGGCGGCCTCGCGTCGATCGACGACGTGCATCGCCTGTTGCAGCCGGATTGCGCGCTCATCGCCGGCGCCATCACGGGGCGGGCCCTCTACGACGGCCGAATCGATCCGGAGGCGGCCTTGGCGGCGATCGCTGCGGCGCGTGGCTCGGCGGCGTGATATCCTGAGGCCCGTGATATGAGACGCCGCCCGTGCTGAAGACCCGCATCATCCCCTGCCTCGACGTGAAGGACGGGCGCGTCGTGAAGGGCGTGCGCTTCGAAGGCCTGCGCGACGCCGGCGATCCGGTCGAGGCCGCCAAGGTCTACGACGCGGCCGGCGCTGACGAGCTGTGCTTCCTCGACATCACGGCGAGCCGCGAGGCCCGCGGTACGCTGCTCGACATCGTCAGCCGCACCGCCGAGGCCTGCTTCATGCCGCTCACCGTGGGCGGCGGCGTGCGAACCGTCGAGGACGTCCGCGCCCTGCTGCTGGCCGGGGCCGACAAGGTCGCGATCAACACCTCGGCCGTGAAAGACCCGGATCTGGTCGCCCGCGCCGCCGAGAAGTTCGGCGCCCAGTGCATCGTGGTGGCGATCGACGCGAAGCGCGTGTCCCGGCCCGGCGAGCCTGCGGCCTGGGAGATCTTCACCCATGGCGGTCGCGACCCGACCGGAATCGACGCGGTGGCCTTCGCCCGGCTCGTCGCCGAGAAGGGCGCGGGCGAGCTGCTGGTCACCTCCATGGACAAGGACGGCACCCGCTCCGGCTACGACCTCGCCCTGACGCGGGCGATCAGCGACGCCGTCCACGTGCCGGTGATCGCCTCCGGCGGCGTCGGTGGGCTCGACGATCTCGTCGCCGGTGTCGCCGAGGGCGGCGCGAGCGCCGTGCTGGCGGCCTCGATCTTCCATTTCGGGCAGGCGAGCGTCGCCGAGGCCAAGGCCCATATGGCGGCCGCCGGGCTGGCCATGCGCCTCGACGGCACGGCATCTTCCGCGAGGGCGCCCCTGTGAGCAGCTACCTTCTGGCCAACGCGACCCTGCTCGATCCCGAGACCGGTGCCGAGACCGCCGGCGCGGTCCTGGTCCGCGACGGCCGCATCAGCGATGTCGCGTCTGGGGCCGCCCCGGGCGCGCCGGGCGATGCCAAGCGCATCGACTGCGCCGGTCGGGTGCTCGTGCCGGGGCTGATCGACATGCGCGCCTTCGTGGGCGAGCCGGGCGCCGAGCACCGGGAGACCCTGGCTTCGGCGAGCGCCGCCGCGGCGGCGGGCGGTGTCACCACCCTGGTCTGCATGCCCGACACCAACCCGGTGATCGACGGGCCGGCCATCGTCGACTTCGTGCTCCGGCGCGCCCGCGACACCGCGAGCGTCAACGTCCTGCCCGCCGCCGCCATCACCAAGGGATTGGCCGGCCGGGAGATGACCGAATTTGGCCTGCTCAAGGAAGCCGGCGCGGTCGCCTTCACGGACGGCCTGCGCGCCGTGTCGAACGCCCAGGTGCTGCGGCGCGCGCTCACCTACGCCCGGGACTTCGACGCGCTGATCATGCAGCATGTTGAGGATACGGATCTCGTCGCCGAGGGCGTGATGAACGAGGGCGAGCTCGCCTCGCGCCTCGGCCTCATGGGCATCCCGCGCGAGGCCGAGACCGTCATGCTGGAGCGGGACATCCGCCTCGTCCGGCTCACCGGGGCCCGCTACCACGCCGCGATGATCTCCTGCGCCGATTCGGTGGAGATCGTGCGCCGGGCCAAGCAGGACGGCCTTCCGGTCACCTGCGGCGTGTCGGTGAACAACCTCGTGCTCAACGAGAACGACATCGGCCATTACCGGACCTTCTGCCGGCTGTCGCCGCCGCTGCGCCACGAGGTCGATCGCCAGGCCGTGGTCCAGGCGCTCGGCGAGGGTGTGATCGACGTCGTCGTCTCCGATCACAACCCGCAGGACGTCGAGACCAAGCGCCTGCCCTTCGCGGAGGCGGCGGACGGCGCCCTCGGGATCGAGACGCTGCTGGGCGCGTCCCTGCGCCTCGTCCATACCGGCGATCTCGCCCTATCGAAGCTCATCACCGCGCTGACCGTGAACCCGGCCCGCATCCTCGGCCGCGACGCCGGCCGGCTGGCCGCCGGAGCGCCGGCCGATCTGGTGCTGATCGATCCGGATCTGCCCTACGTGCTCGACAAGCGCCGGCTGAAATCCCGCTCGAAGAACTCGCCCTTCGATGAGGCCCGGCTGCAGGGTGCGGCGGTGCTGACGCTGGTCGGCGGACGGATCGTCCACGCCGTCGACGACTTCGCGGCGGCCGCGTGATGCTGCCGGATCTCGCGACGGTTTCCGCCCTCGGCGGCCTGGCCCTGGGTTACGCGCTGGGCTCGATCCCGTTCGGGCTGATCTTCACCCGCTTCGCCGGGCTCGGCGATGTGCGGGCGATCGGATCGGGCAATATCGGCGCCACCAACGTCCTGCGGACCGGCCGAAAAGGACTCGCGGCCGCAACCCTGCTGGGCGATGCCCTGAAGGGCACAGCCGCCGTCCTGATCGCCAGGAACCTGGGCGAGGGCCCGTCACTCGCGGCGGGCCTCGGCGCGTTCCTCGGCCATCTGTTCCCGGTCTGGCTGGGTTTCAAGGGCGGCAAGGGCGTGGCGACGTTCATCGGCGTTCTCCTCGCCTTCAGTCCGCCGGCGCTCGGGATCTTCGCAATCATCTGGCTCGGTCTCGCCTTCGCGCTCAAGTATTCGTCGCTGGCGGCACTGGCTGCCTCGGCCGCGACACCTGTCGTTCTGTGGGCGCTCGGCGCACCGGCGCAAGCTTTGCTGTTCCTCCTCATGGGCTTGCTGCTATGGTGGAAGCACGCGCCCAACATCCGCCGACTCGCGTCCGGCACCGAGGGGCGCATCGGCCAGAAGGGCTGAACGCACGCGCGTGACGCGCGGTCCTTGGGGGTTGCATGCAGCTGACCGACGCCCAGCGGCTCGACTGGCTGCGATTGATCCGCACCGATGGGGTCGGGCCGCGCACGTTCCGCACGCTCGTCAACCGGTTCGGGGGCGCGGCCGCAGCCCTCGACGCGCTGCCGAACCTCAGCCGCCGACAGGGCCGGCGGATCGAACCGCCGAGCCGGATCGAGGCCGAGGACGAGCTTGCCGCCCTGGTCCGGATCGGCGGCCGCTTGGTGGCCACCGGCGAGGCGGACTATCCGCGCCTTCTTCAGCAGACCGATGCGGCGCCGCCGCTGCTCGCCCTGCGCGGGGCCGCCATCCTGAACCGCCCGGCCGTGGCCCTCGTCGGCTCGCGCAATGCCTCCATGTCTGGATTGGCCTTCACCGAGAAACTGGCCCGCGGCTTGGGCGAGGCCGGTCTCACCGTCGTCTCGGGGCTCGCCCGCGGGATCGATGCGCGCGCCCACAAGGCCAGCCTGCCGACCGGCACCGTCGCGGTGATGGCCGGCGGGCAGGACCGGATCTACCCGGCGAGCCATTCCGGCCTGGTCGATGCGATCCTGGGGGAGGGCGGGGCGGTGCTGGCCGAGATGCCGATGGGCTGGGTGCCGCGCGGGCGCGACTTTCCGAGGCGAAACCGCATCATCTCGGGCCTGTCCTACGGGACAATCGTCGTCGAGGCGGCCCGGCGCTCCGGCTCGCTGATCACCGCGCGCTTCGCCCTGGAGCAGAACCGCGAGGTGTTCGCCGTCCCGGGCTCGCCGCTGGATCCGCGCGCGGAGGGCACCAACGACCTGATCCGCCAGGGCGCCACCCTCGTCTCCGAGGTCGAGCATGTCCTCGATGTGATCGGCCCGATCATCGAGCGGGGTCCGGCGCCGGAAGCCACGCCGGACCGGGACCGACCGGACTTCGCCGAGCAACCGGACTTCTGGGACGAGATCGATCTCGACGCGTTGACCGCGGAGACCGGCCACTTTCCGGATCTGCTCACGCGGCCGGCGGAGGCCGGCCTCGACGACGCTGCGCCGGAGCCGGCCGATGATCGCGCACGCATCATCGGCCTGCTGGGCCCGAGCCCGGTCGGGGCCGACGAGCTGGCGCGCAGCGCCGGCGTCGGCGCCCGGGTGGTGCAGACCGTGCTGCTGGAACTGGAGCTCGATGGCCGGATCGAGCGGCACGGCAGCGGCACCGTCTCTCTCGTCAGTCGGTGAGCGGATCCGCGTCGACGTCGGCGAGGTGGCGCATCACGTCGAGGCAGCCCTGCAGGATGTAGGCGGCGGCGAGCTTGTCGACGAGCTCGCCGCGCCGCGCCCGGGACGCATCGGCCTCGATCAGCGCCCGGGTCACCACCGCGGTCGACAGGCGCTCATCGAAGAAGACGTGGGGCAGGGGCAGGATCGGTGCGAGATTGCGGATGAAGGCGCGGGTGGATTGCACCCGCGGCCCCTCGCTGCCGTCCATGTTGAGGGGCAGGCCGACCACGAGGCCGCCGACCGCGTGCTGGCGGCACAGGGCGGCGAGGCGCTGCGCGTCCGGGGTGAACTTGACCCGCCGGATCGTCTCCAGCGGCGTCGCGATCTGGCGTCCCAGGTCCGAGAGGGCGAGCCCGATCGTCTTGGTGCCGAGGTCGATGCCGATGAGGCGCGCGCCGCCGCGGGAGGCCGTCGAGAAGGCGCGGATCGCGTCGTGATTCATGATTCCGCCTGTGTCCCACGCGCCAGAATCGCTTCCGAGAAGCCCTCGAACCGGGCCGGCAGAGGCTCGGTGCCGGGTCCGAGCACCAGGGCGGCGGATGGACCGGTCACCCGGCCGAAGAAGTCGATCAGGCTCTCGCCGCCGAACCGGATCGCCTCCAGATCCGGCGCGAGCAGCCAGATATCGTATTCCTCGCCCGTTCCCGACACGTCCCAGAACAGGAAGCCGCCATCCTCGGCCACGCCGAAGAAGCAGGCACGCTCGATAATGCTCGCGTCGCCACCCTCGACGTCGAACCGGTGAGGCTCGCCTCCCGTCTCCAGCATCGTCACGGCAGCGCCGACGCTGTGGGCAATGATCCCGGCCTGAGTCACGAGATCGCTCGCCTCGAAGGGCGCCGGAACGGCGACGCGGAACTGCCCGCCCGCCAGACCGATGCCGCAGGCCTGACAGAAGGCGCGGTACGAGGCGGGGAGCGCAAAGCCCAGTTGCTCGGCGGCGCGGTCGAGCGCCGCGTCCTCCGCCGTGAACCCCGGCGCCAGGCTGGTGAACACCTGCTCCCACATCGATCCCGCTCCGTCGTCCACAGCCTTGAGCGGCTCCGTAGATCACCACCGGTGTGCGCGGAGCCGTTCGCGAATAGGTAAGTTAATGCTTCGTTAAACCTTGCCACGGGTGTCCGCCTTGTCGACCGGCCTGCTCTCCCCAGCCGCCCCGCCTCAGCGGGCGCCGACGATGACCCGCAAGCAGTGCTGGATGCTCCTGCTCGCATTTGAGATCCTCGTCCTCGGCTTCGCGCAATCGATGCTCCAGCCTGTCCGGCAGCCCGGGATCACCATCGAGATGTCGGTGAAGCCGAATCACGTGGTGACTTGAGGCACGGATCTGATCCCGGCCCGGCTTCGCGGCGTGGGGCTTTGAGCCGGCTCCGAAATCTGCGGGCAGCCGACCGGATGACCCGGCGCGCCCGCGTTGCGGCGCGTCGAAGGCCGGTGCTATAGCCCGACCGATCCCGGGAGACACCTCCCGGATAGGGACGAACGGGACGGCATGTCGGTCGACGAGAAGACGGTTCGGCGTATCGCGCATCTGGCGCGGATCGCGGTCACCGACGACGAAGTCGGGCCGCTGCAAGGCGAGCTGAACGCGATCCTGGCCTTCGTCGAGCAACTCGGCGCCGTCGATGTCTCCGGCGTGGAGCCGATGACGTCGGTGACGCCGATGGCGATGAAGAAGCGCGAGGACGTGGTGACGGATGGCGGCCGCGCCTCCGACGTGGTCGCCAACGCGCCCGAAACCGAAGACAACTTCTTCCTGGTTCCGAAGGTGGTCGAGTAGGCCGAACTCGGCCCGGACCTGACGGACCGGTTTTCTGGCGGGCAGGCGCGCGGTGGCGCGCGAGGACGTGAACAGCGTGAATCCGAACGAACTTACCCTGGCCGAGGCGCGCGACGCCCTGAAGGCGAAGCGGATCTCGGCACGCGAGCTGACGCAGGCGCATCTCGACGCGATGGCCAAGGCCCGCGCCCTGAACGCCTATCTCCTGGAAACCCCCGACCGCGCGCTCGCGATGGCCGACGCGTCGGACAAGAAGATCGCCTCCGGCGAGGGCCGGCCGCTCGAGGGCATCCCGCTCGGGATCAAGGACCTGTTCTGCACGCAGGGCGTAACCACGACGGCTGGCTCCAAGATCCTCCAGAATTTCGAACCCCATTACGAATCGGCCGTGTCCGCCAATCTGTGGCGCGACGGCGCCGTGATGCTGGGCAAGCTCAACCTCGACGAGTTCGCCATGGGCTCGTCGAACGAGACCAGCGCCTTCGGCAACGTGGTCTCGCCCTGGCGGCGCAAGGGCTCCGACGCGCCGCTCGTGCCCGGCGGTTCCTCGGGCGGATCCGCCGCCGCCGTCGCCGCGCGGCTCTGCCTCGGTGCCACCGCCACCGATACCGGCGGCTCGATCCGCCAGCCGGCGGCCTTCACCGGCACGGTCGGGATCAAGCCGACCTACGGCCGCTGCTCGCGCTGGGGCACGGTGGCGTTCGCCTCGTCGCTCGACCAGGCCGGCCCGATCGCCCGCACGGTCCGGGACTGCGCGATCCTGCTCGGCTCGATGGCCGGCTCGGACGCCCGCGACACGACCTGCGCCGACCTGGCGGTGCCCGACTTCGAGGCCGCCGTCAGCCGCGGCGTGAAGGGCCTGACGATCGGCATCCCGAAGGAATATCGGGTCGACGGCATGCCGGCCGAGATCCAGAAGCTCTGGGACGAGGGCGCCGCGTGGCTGAAGGCGGCCGGCGCGACCATCAAGGAAATCTCGCTGCCGCACACGTCCTACGCGCTGCCGGCCTACTACATCGTCGCGCCGGCCGAGGCGTCCTCGAACCTCGCCCGCTACGACGGCGTGCGCTACGGCCTGCGGGTGTCCGGCAAGGACATCGCCGGGATGTACGAGAACACCCGCGCGGCGGGCTTCGGCCGCGAGGTGAAGCGCCGGATCATGATCGGCACCTACGTGCTCTCGGCCGGCTACTACGACGCCTATTATGTCCGGGCCCAGAAGATCCGCACGCTGATCAAGCGCGACTTCGAGACGGCTTACGCGAACGGGGTCGACGCGATCCTGACGCCGGCCACGCCCTCTTCCGCCTTCGGCATCGGCGAGAAGGCCTCGGCCGATCCGGTGGAGATGTACCTCAACGACGTCTTCACCGTCACGGTGAACATGGCCGGCTTGCCGGGGATCGCCGTGCCGGCCGGCCTCGACGGCCAGGGCTTGCCGCTGGGGCTGCAGCTGATCGGCCGCCCGTTCGATGAGGAGACCCTGTTCGCCGTCGCCCAGGTGATCGAGGATTCGGCGGGCCGCACCGCCCTGCCCGAGCCGTGGTGGGCATGACCGTCCCATTCTATCCCTGGACGGTCTGGATCTGGGCCGGGTTCGACCCGGCGCTGATCGTCGTCGCCCTGTATCTCGGCTGGACGGCGAGCCAGTTCGGCAAGGTGTTCATCGCGGCGATCGCGGCGCTCGGCTTCTCGGTGCTGTTCTCCTACGCGGTGAGCGCGGCCGGCATCCCGTGGCCTGCCCCGATCACCCATGACGGGCCGACCTTCTTCCCGGTCCGCGCCGTGGCGGCGCTGCTCTGGGCGATCCTCGGCTACGGCGCCCGTCGAGCGGTCGGACGCCGCGCTTGATCTTTTCGCGGAGCGGCCCGTAAGTGCTTCGCCAGAACAGGACGTCGGCTTCCGTCGCGATCCCACCCGTGACCTCATCCTGAGGTGACCGCGCAAGCGGGCCTCCAAGGAGCCCTCCAGGCTCCGCGCGATCCCTGGAGCCCTCCGTCGAGGCTGCTGCGCGGCACCTCAGGATGAGGTTGTGGATCGGATCGTGCGGAGACCGCATCACATCCCGGCCCGGACCGACCATGAACGCACCCGTCGACCCCAAGAAGCTGATCAAGGGCGGCCTCCACGATTGGGAGGTGATCGTCGGCATGGAGATCCACGCCCAGGTCTCGAGCCGCGCGAAGCTGTTCTCAGGCGCCTCGACCGAGTTCGGTGGCGAACCGAACGACCACGTCTCCCTGGTCGATGCCGCGATGCCCGGGATGCTGCCGGTCATCAACGAAGAATGCGTCGCCCAGGCGGTGCGGACCGGCCTCGGCCTCAAGGCCAAGATCAACCTGCGCTCGGTGTTCGACCGGAAGAACTACTTCTACCCCGACCTGCCGCAGGGCTACCAGATCTCGCAGTACAAGGACCCGATCGTCGGCGAGGGCGAGGTGCTGGTCGACATGATCGACGGCTCGTCGATCACCGTGGGCATCGAGCGCCTGCACCTCGAGCAGGATGCCGGCAAGTCGCTGCACGATCAGGACCCGACGCGCAGCTTCGTCGACCTCAACCGGTCGGGCGTGGCGCTGATGGAGATCGTCTCGCGGCCGGATCTGCGCTCGTCGGAGGAGGCCAAGGCCTACGTGACCAAGCTGCGCACGATCCTGCGCTATCTCGGCACCTGTGACGGCGACATGGAGAAGGGCTCGCTCCGCGCCGACGTGAACGTCTCGGTGCGCCGCCCCGGCGAGCCGCTCGGCACGCGCTGCGAGATCAAGAACGTCAACTCGATCCGCTTCATCGGCCAGGCGATCGAGACCGAGGCGCGCCGCCAGATCGCGATCCTGGAGGATGGCGGCAAGATCGATCAGGAGACGCGCCTGTTCGACCCGGGCAAGGGCGAGACCCGCTCGATGCGCTCCAAGGAGGAGGCGCACGACTACCGCTATTTCCCGGATCCGGACCTGTTGCCGCTGGAATTCGACCAGGCCTACGTCGATGCCCTCGCCAAGGGGCTGCCGGAGCTGCCGGACGCCAAGAAGGCGCGGTTCGTGTCCGAATTCGGCCTCTCGCCCTACGATGCCGGCGTGCTCGTCGCCGAACGCGCCTCCGCCGACTACTACGAGGCGGTGGCGAAGGGTCGTGACGGCAAGGCCGCGGCCAACTGGGTGATCAACGAGCTGTTCGGCCGCCTGAACAAGGAAGGGCTCTCGATCGAGGCGACCCCGGTCTCGGCCGACCAGCTCGGCGCGATCATCGACCTCATCGGCGAGGGCGTCATCTCCGGCAAGATCGCCAAGGATCTGTTCGAGATCGTCTGGACCGAGGGCGGCGACCCGCGCGCCGTCGTCGAGAGCCGCGGCATGAAGCAGGTCACCGATACCGGCGCCATCGAGGCGGCGGTCGACCAGATCATCGCGGCCAATCCCGACAAGGTTGCCCAGGCGAAGGAAAAGCCGACGCCTCCTCGGCTGGTTCGTCGGCCAGACCATGAAGGCGACGGGCGGCAAGGCGAACCCGGCCGCGGTGAACGCGCTGCTCAAGGCGAAGCTCGGTATCGAGTAACATCGCCCGACGAGAAGCCTTCGAAGCGACCCCTCGGATGGGTCGTGTCCGCCTCTACGTTCTAAGCCGGGCGATCCGCACCGTCTTTCCGGAGCGCCGCAGGCGAGCCCGGAATCCAGACACGCGGTTCTGCCAAGATCTGGCACGTCGGCGGGTCTGGATCCCGGGCTCCGCTGCGCGGCCCCGGGATGACCGGTGGCAGCGGCTGCCGGACTGCCTCCGCCCGCATCAACGTCACGCCGGGCAGTCCACACCGTCATTTCGGGGCACCGAAGGCGGCCCCGGGATGACAGGCGGAAGCGGCTGCTGGATTGCCGCCGCGCGCAACCACGACCGTCCCGAAGCCACGACGAGATCCCGCCACGGCAATGCCGGGCAGGTGAAGGACGAACAGATCCTCGCGCAATAGAAACCGCGGCGGAACGGCTCAAAGTGGGGCCTTTCGCGCATTCGAAGACGTGCCATGCATGGCCGCTTCTGCGCCCCTGGAGCCGCGTCCGTCCGGCTGTTCGTGTTGTGCCGCTGAGTTCCAGGCCGAACCTGTCCCTGAACCGTCTAGGCGGCGTTGCGCTGCGGTGGAGTCATCCCTGTCTCCTCCAGCTTCTCGGCAACCGTTACCATTGCGAAACCTGATCGCATCTAGGTTTCCGGCCGGTCCGTGCCCGCTCTCGCTAAGCACAGGAAGAGACTGCGCCCGTCCACCGGACCGGTCAATAGCGATTTTCTCGGCAAACTGCTTTTTGGCTCACCTTGCGCACGGGGCCACCCGGTGGCGCGTTTCGGGTCAATGACTTGGATCGATCTTACGACACTGCGAAATATTCCTTGGCGCGCGACTCACTTGCCGGCGCCCATATTGTTCTCGACCAGATACCGGATGCCGCGGTCGAAGGATTCGTCCGTGTCGCCGCGTAGGTCGACGCTGTAGGCCTTCTCGGGCGCTGATCCGCCGAGGGGCTTTACGTAGACGTTGAGGTTCAGGATCAGGTTCGAGACCTTCTGGACCTCCCCGGTGATCGCGACATCGGCGCCGAGCTTACGGGCGAGTTCGTCGGCGCAGCCATTGCATCGGCGCAGGTCGGCACTTTTGGCGACCTCATCCCGGACCGGGTCGACGGAGACGACAGTGAACAGACCCTTCGTCTGAAGCAGGTCCCGCAATTGCGCGCTCACCCGCTTCAGACGCGCCGTGTCCGCCCTGTCGCTCGGCACCGGTGACAGGTTCGAGAACTGGAAGTCGAATACCGCGGCCTTCTCTGGAGTGGCCAGGGCGGATCTGCCCGCGACCAGGAAGAGGGCGATCAGGCTTGCGGATCGGATCATGCGCGCGTCCCCGACGAGGCGTTCGAGGAGACAACACCGGGGATCGCGCCGCGGTCACATCCGGGCGGACGTCAGCGCCGGTCGGCCTCTGCGGTGGGTCCCATCGCAGGTGTGGCCAGGGCCGAGACGCGCTCCCGCAGGTCCATGAACCAGTTCGGAGCCGGGGCGCGGCCGCCGTTGACCACCACGGTCGCGGTCATGCCGGCGATCAGCGGGACATCGGGCGGGACACGGTCGATGCGGATCCGCACCGGCACGCGCTGGGCCAGCCGGACCCAAGTGTAGACCGGGTTCACGTCCGGCAGTCCCTGGGTACTCGCGGCGGCGTTCGCGGTGGAGATGCCGAGCGTGACGCTGTCCACCGTCCCGGTCAGGTGCGGGTCGAAGCCCATCAGTTTGACGTCGGCGCGGTCGCCCACGTGGATGTTGGGCATCTTGGTCTCCTCGAAATAGCCGTCGATCCAGAACGAATCCGTGTCGACGACACTGATGTTCGAGGTGCCGGTGCGGGCGTAATCCCCCACCCGCATCAGCAGGTTGGTCACGCGTCCGTTGACCGTGGACTTCACCTGCGTCCGTTCGAGGTTGATCTTGGCCTGCCGCAATTGCGCCTGCGCGCTTTCCAGAGTCGCCTCGGCGATCTTGGCCGTGCCGGCAAATTGCTGCTTCTCCTCGATCGACGTGGACACCGTCGTGAGCGCCTGCCGCCGGGCGGATTGCGCGTTCTTCACCTGGAGGTCGGCCTCGCGGTTCTTGACCTCGGCGTCCGCCGACGTGACCGACACCTCGAAATCCACCGGGTCGATGACGTAGAGGACATCGCCCTTCTGGACGACTTGGTTGTCGCGGACACGCACTTCGACGATCTGCCCGGCGACCTGCGGGGCGATGTTGGCGACCTGCACGCGGACGGTGCCGTCGCGCGTCCACGGCGCCGCAACGTAGAATTCCCAGACGAAGGCCGCCGCGACGAACGCGGCCAGGAGGATCACCCCGGTGGCGGCCAGCCGGAAGATCTTGGCGGCGCGGCCGCGTCGCGGAACGACCGGAATGGAATCGGCCCGGCTCGCCTTGCGCTCCCGGGCGGGCGTCTTGGGATCGTCCTCGTCGGCAGTCGTTTCGGGCATTCAGACCAACGCAATGAGAAGAGCGAGGACGCAGACGTAGATGCCGGCCTCGGCGAGCGGGGCGTTGGCAACGTAGCGGCTGAATCGGATGCGGGCGAAGAACCAGCGCAGGACAAGAAGAATCACGAACGCGGCGAGCGCATAGGCGACAAACGAGGAAATCAGAACCCCGCCGATATGAATATCCTCGTACATGGCCGTCTTTTGAGAACCCGTCCGTCAGAATAGCGCAATGTCGAGGCGATGGAGGAACCGCCTGTGGCGCGCGATGGTTCGCGCCGCGCTGATCAGATCGCTGGCCGCGCGCGCCGTGGTGAGCCGCACGTGTCGATCCTGCCGCGAAGCGGCGCGGATCAGGTCGCAGGCGGCCGTTTCGAGGGCGCGGTCGTCGCCGGCTGCGAGCCCGGCGCGAGCACGCGCAGTCGCGTCGCGGAGTGCTCCAACCGCCGAAAGCCGGCGCAGCTCCGCGTGGGCGCGGGCGGCGGCCGCTTCCAGCCGGGCGAGGGCGAAGGCGTGCGACAGGCTCGCCCGCCGCACGGCGCTGCTTCCCGAGCTGTAGCCGGCGAACTGGAACAGGCGGTCCGCATTTAGGCTGGTGCGTGTGGTGGCGTCGCCGCCCTCGCCGACGAGCGCGTCGGCCAGGGTCCGCCGGGCCGAATCGAGCGCGAAGACCCGCTGCTGTGCGGGCGTCACGGGAAGCAGGAGCCGGACGACGATCGACAGGATGACGGCGGCGACGATGACGAGGAACGCGTTCAGCAGGAAGGTGAGAGCATCGTAAGTCTGCGGGTTCGACGGGCCGAGTAGGACCGGGAAGAACACGATCACGATGAAGCCGATGCCGAAGGTCTTCGGGTTGAGCGACAGGAAGCAGCCGAAGAAGATCACCGGTGCCATCACCATGGCGAGCATCGGAAAGCCCTGGACGCCGTTGAGCAGCGCGAACCGGGCGATGCCCGCGAAGGTGGCCGCCATCGTCATGCCGATGACGACACCGTTGGCGAACTTCTTCGGGTCCGGCGTGACCGACGAGAGCGCCGCGGTGGCCGCGACCTGCACCAGCGCGAAGGAGGCCTGCGGAAGGCCGAGCGCCACGAAGGTGGCGGCCGTGACCGCGAAGGCGAGCGCCACCCGCAGCGCGCCGCGCAGGGCCACCGGGAAGTCCCGGTGCGTCGGAAGGCTGGCGTCGCGCAGCGGGGCGTGTCCGTCGGCGACCGCGCGGATCCCGTCTTGCGCGAAGGTCGCGGCACAGACGAAATCCAGCGCCCGCTGCAGCACCACCACCTCATCGAGGGGCCGATCGCCGTCGCGAATCGCGGCGTCCACGAGGTCGCGCAGGCGCTCGTCGTCCTGATCGAGGGCCTCGCGGTCGGGCGCGTCCGCGACCCGCCGGCAGATCGCCAGGGCCTCGGTCACGGCCGGGCTCGGGTTTCGCAGATGGGCGGCAGCGGCCGCCGCCGTGCGGACCGACGCCGCCATCACGTAGAGCGCCGCGATGCAGCTCCGCGCGCCCGCGGCCCGGAGGCGGCCGTCGTCGAGTTCCCCGGCGATGGCACTGGCATCGGCTCGCATCGGCGCGATGGTGCGGATCAGCGCGGCGGTCCGGGTCGCACCGAGGTCACCCTCCGCCAGCGTCTCGCGGGCGTAAGCCCGTGTCCCGTCCCAAGCGTTCCGGAGTTGCGGCAGCAGGGTTCGCCACGTGCTCGGGGAGGCCAGCGCATCGTTGATGAAGGTGATCGCCACGATCCCGAGCACGATGACGGCAACACGGGACACGGCGGCGTCGAAGGTGCCCTGCGGATCGTCGATCTGGCCGAGCGCGATGATCGCCACCGTGTAGCCCGACAGCATCGCCCCGTAAGCCCGGGTATCCTGCAGATACTGCGCGACGAACACGCAGAGGCCGAGCCACGCGGTGAACGTGACGAACAGCAGGACCCGGTCCTGTCCGAACAGCGCCATCACCACGATCGACACGGCGGCGCCGATCAGCGTGCCGAGCAGGCGGTAGATCGCTTTCGAGATCGCCTGCCCGCGCTTCGGCTGGGCAAGGATGGCCACGCAGGTCGCCGCCGACGAGGCGCTGTCGAGCTGAAGCCAGAACGCGGCCGCGAGGGCCAGCATCATGGCGATCCAGATCCGCAGGGCGAATGCCCAGGCCGCAGGCCGGGGCACCCAGGCATCCAGAACGTTCACGGCTCGATCGACGATCGATCCGGACGGTCGAACCGCGCTGGCAGCGGCCTCAGCCATGCCGGATCGGGCTCGGATCGGGTCGCCTGTGTCGAGCCGTCAACATCGCACGCCCCCCGGCGCTTCGCAGATCAGGCGATGAAACGAACCGGAAGCTCTGCGGTTCGCACGCGAATCACGCTTTGTCGTTGCCCTTCAGCCGCTTGTTGCACTTGCTCCAGAACTGCGGCCATTTCGGTCCCTGGGCGGTCTTCTGCGCGTCGGTGAGGCCGCGCCACTCGGCGCCGCATTTCTTCTGCCGATCCCGGGCAGCGGTCTGGCCGGGGGTCGGCTGCTTCGCGGCCGGCGCGGCCGGCGCCTCGGACGTGGCCGGCGCCTTGGTGGTTGCCTCCTTGGCAACAACGGGCTGCACGGCGAGCAGCGGCACGAGCAGGGCCGCGATCCTCACAAGACGGTCGACCATCGAACAAACTCCCCCTTTTTTCGCGTCGCCTCGACGCACGGACGGGAGTTTCGCCGCTCCGTCGCGGCGCCGGCAAGTCCGCTGCGGGCGCTGCCAACAAGCACGACCCCGCATCTCGGAATCGTGAGCCGCACGTTCGCCTTGCCCTTGAGCACGGCAGGGAAATCGTCTTCACTGCGGGCGTAGTCCGAACTCGGCGGAGGACCGCCGCGCCGCCGACAGTTCGGTCGAGGAGCAGGCAGAGCATGGCAGCGGTGTCCGGGCGGCCGATCGACGTCCATACCTGGAGTACGCCGAACGGCTGGAAGATTCCGATCATGCTGGAGGAGTGCGCGCTCCCCTATCGGATCGTTCCGGTCGATATCGCCAAGAACGAGCAATTCGCCGCCGACTTCCTGGCGATCTCACCCAACAACAAGATTCCGGCGATCGTCGATCCCGACGGCCCGGGCGGGCAGCCGATCTCGGTGTTCGAGTCGGGTGCGATCCTTCAATATCTCGGCCGGAAGACGGGCCAGTTCTATCCCACGGACGAGCGCGCCCGGGTCGCCGTGGACGAGTGGCTGTTCTGGCAGGTGGCGGGGTTCGGCCCCATGCTCGGCCAGACGCACCATTTCAAGATCTACGCGCCCGAGAAGGTGCCGTACGCGATCGATCGGTTCACCGCGGAGGCCAAGCGTCTCTACGGTGTCCTGGAGCGGCGCCTGGAGGGCCGCGCCTATCTGGCGAACGAGTATTCCGTCGCCGATATCGCGACGTTCACGTGGGCGAAGCTGAACTTCAAGCAGGGCGTCGACATCAACACCCTGCCCAACGTGGCGCGATGGCTGGAAAGCATCCTGGCGAGGCCCGCCGTGCAGCGTGGCCTCGCGGCAATCTGACCGCCCGCTCAGTTCTTGTTCGCGGCCTGCTGGTTCACGTCCGGCACCCGCGTCCAGGTCTGCGATCCGCACAGCACCTTGAGCATGCAGCCCGAGACGCTGAGTTCGGCCTCGCTCTCGCGCTCCAGGCTCACCGTGTAGATCTTGCCTTCCTCGATATTGTAGAGCTCGCCGGTAAACTTCGCGTCGTCGGGCTTCAGACCCTCGATGAGCTGGAGCCCGATCACCGGACGGGCGCGCTTCTTCGGATCGGGATTCTTCAGGTCCGTGCGCGGCGCGCCGTTGTCGAAGGTCGGCGTCTTGAGCCAGACGACCTTGCCGCAGACCAGCTTCTGGCCGGCGCCGCAGCGATCAATGCGGATCTTGGCGCGGCCGTCGCCGGTGAGCCAGGTCCCTGAGGGATCCTTGCCGGTGTCGGCGGCGGCGGCGGAGAGGCCGGTCAGAAGCAGGGCGGCGCTGAGAGCGAGTCGCATGGTTCGTCTCCGGGAATGGGGCATCGCGGATGCCCGAGGGGTGGACGAGGTCGGTTGGTGCGGGAGTGAGCCGTCGCAATCGGGCGATTTTTCGGCGGTGTTGCGGCAGAGCCACGGCCGCGCTTGTCCCGCCCGGTCTTGCCACGCAGCTTGAGGCACGGGGGGGCGCCCGCTATAAGCCCGGCGCCGAAGCGAAATTCTCGCTGCCGCGGCGTGTCCGGATCGCCGGTGCGCCGCAAACCTTTTCCACAGACAGACCGGACGCACCATGGCCACCGAGCGCACCTTCTCGATCCTGAAGCCCGACGCGACGCGGCGGAACCTGACCGGCGCAGTGAATGCCGTGATCGAGGAGGCAGGCCTGCGGATCGTCGGTCAGCGCCGCATCCGCATGACCAAGGAGCAGGCCGAGAAGTTCTACGAGGTGCACAAAGAGCGGCCGTTCTTCGGCGAGCTCGTCACCTTCATGACCTCCGGCCCGGTGGTCGTTCAGGTCCTCGAGGGCGAGAACGCGGTGGCCAAGTACCGTGAGGTCATGGGCGCCACGAACCCGGCCCAGGCCGCCGAGGGCACGATCCGCAAGAAGTTCGCCGAGTCGGTCGGCGAGAACACCGTGCACGGCTCGGACAGCGCCGAGAACGCGAAGCTGGAGATCGCGCAGTTCTTCCAGGACTCCGACATCGCCGCGTGAGGCAACGGGTGGTGGCGGGTTGGGCACACCGACCTGCCATTGTCGCGCACGGCGCCGGGCCGCGCGGGGAATGCCGCCCTGTGTGTCCGGACCGTCCTTGACGGGACGGAGCCCGGAAGCGTCCAACGGCCGAGCTTAGTCAATCTCAGCCCTTCGGACCCTCAAGACCATGACGATGCGCCGCCTGCCCCTGCTGATCGCGACCGGTCTGTTCGCGCTCGGCGCGACCGCCGCCTACGCGGGCGGATCCTCGGCCCCGTTCCAGCAGTACGAGCCGGACCCGGCCCTCAAGACCGCCACGAAGTCCAACCTCGAAGGCCGCGTCCGCCACGCTTGCACGGTCGTCCAGGCTCGCCTGACCAGCGCCACCGAGGCGTCCCTGGAGCGCCCCTGCGGCTGCTACGCCCGGCAGACTCTGCGCAGCCTCGACGCGTCCGAGATCGAGGCCTACCGGACCACCGGCTATTTCAACGATTCCGCCCGCGCGAAGGCGCTCTCGGCGCTGGACAGCTGCAAGCTGCAGCGTCCGGTCTGACGACACGCCCGCTTGGTTGCTTCCAGCAGCCGCGCCCTGTTGGAAGGATCCGGCCCGTCGCTGATTGCCTGGCTTGGTCAGTCATATCGTTATTCCGGGGCGCCGTAGGCGAGCCCGGACAGACACGCCGACGCGCCCAGATCTTGCCCCGTCGGCGGATCTGGGTTCCGGGCTCCGCTGCGCGGCCCCGAAACGACGTGGGTTGGTCACTTAAATCGCCTACGTCCCGGAGACGGAGTTTCTCGAATGTGGAATCCCGCATCCGTACATCCGTACGGACAGCGCGGAGGTCGGCACCGGAGGCGTGGCCTGCGCCGGATCGCCGGCGATTTTAGAGGCTGAACAGGACGCCGTCCGGCGCCTCCTCGGCGATGACGACGCGGTCGCCTTCCAGGCGGGCGCGGCCGCCCGCCACCTGGGCGAGGACTGCCGGGTACAGGCGGCGCTCCTGCACGATCACCCGGTCGGCGAGGCTGTCGGGATCATCGTCCTGGCGGACCGGGATCGCCGCCTGCGCGACGATCGGGCCCGCATCCAGCTCCGGCACGACGAAGTGGACCGTGCAGCCGTGCAGGCGCACGCCGGCGTCGAGCGCCTGCCGGTGCGTATGCGTCCCCTTGAACAGGGGCAGGAGAGACGGGTGGATGTTGAGCATCCGCCCCGCCCAGGACGCCACGAACGCCGTCGTCAGGATCCGCATGAAGCCCGCAAGGCAGACGAGATCCACCTGGGCCGCCCGCAAGGCGGCGTCGAGGGCGGCGTCGAAGCCGGCGCGGTCAGGAAAGGCCTTGTGGTCGATGGCCTGCGTCGGGATACCGGCCTCGGCCGCCCGGGCGAGGCCGGCGGCCTCCGGGCGGTTCGACAGGACCAGCACGATCTCGGCCGGGTAGGCGGGATCCTTCGCGGCCTCCAGCAGCGCCACCATGTTCGAGCCGCGCCCCGAGATCAGGATCGCGACGCGGGTCTTGCGGGCGGCCGCCATCAGAGGGCGAGGCGGCCGGTGAAGGTGACCGGCTCAGGGCCGCGCGCGGTGATCCGCCCGAGGCGCACCGGTGTCTCGCCGGCCCGGGTCAGAGCCTCGTCGACGTCGTCGACCGCGTCGGCGGCGGCGATCACCACCATGCCGATCCCGCAATTGAAGGTGCGCAGCATCTCGGCCTCGGCGACGCCGCCCTCACGGGCCAGCCAGCCGAAGACCGGCGGCGGGGACACGGCGTCAAGGTCGACGGCGATGCCGACCGCGTCCGGCAGGACCCGGGGGAGGTTGTCGGGGAAGCCGCCGCCGGTGATGTGGGCCAGCGCCCGGATCCCGTCGGTGGCGCCCAAAGCCGCGAGCAGCGGCTTCACGTAGATCCGGGTCGGCTCCAGCAGCGCCTCGCCGAGGCTGCGGCCCGGGGCGAACGGCGCCGGCGCGTCCCAGCCGAGGCCGGTCTTCGCGACGATCCGGCGGACCAGCGAGAATCCGTTGGAATGAATCCCGGAGGAGGGCAGGCCGAGCACCACGTCGCCGGGGCGGATGCCGGGCCGCGGCAGCAGCGTGCCGCGCTCGGCGGCGCCCACCGAGAAGCCGGCGAGATCGTAGTCGGACCCGTCGTAGAGGCCCGGCATCTCGGCGGTCTCGCCGCCGATCAGCGCGCAGCCGGCCTGCCGGCACCCCTCGGCGATGCCGCGCACGATGTCGGCGCCGACACCCGGGACCAGCTTGCCGGTGGCGTAGTAGTCCAGGAAGAACAGCGGCTCGGCGCCCTGAACGATGATGTCGTTCACGCACATCGCCACGAGGTCGATGCCGATCGTGTCGTGGCGGCCGGTCTCGATGGCGATCTTGACCTTGGTGCCGACGCCGTCGTTGGCCGCGACCAGGATCGGGTCGCGGAAGCCCGCGGCCTTCAGGTCGAACAGCCCCCCGAACCCGCCGATCTCGGCATCGGCGCCCGGGCGCCGGGTCGAGCGCACCAGCGGCTTGATCGTCTCGACCATGGCGTTGCCGGCGTCGATATCAACGCCCGCCGCCGCGTAGGTCAGCCCCGTCTTCGGCTGGTTGCCGTCCTTGGCCGTCATGCCCGCGCCACCTCGTTCAATACTGGCCCCGCTCTAGCGGCTTACCGCGCGCCGCGCGAGTCGATGGAGCGGCGTCTTGATCGGCGCAGGCCGCATACCCACTCTGCCGAGTGGCGAGGTGTGCTGCGGGGGAAGCGTCATCGTGCGCACACGGGCTGTGATCGGGCTGGCCGCTGTCGTCGCCCTCGGACTCGTCATCTACCTGCTCCGCGAGGTGATGCTGCCCTTCGTGGCCGGCATCACCCTGGCCTATCTGCTCGACCCGCTGGCCGACCGGCTGGAGCGGCTCGGACTCGGGCGGCTCGCGGCGAGCCTGCTGATCCTGGCACTGTTCGTCGTCGCGCTGGTCGTGACGCTGCTGATCCTGATCCCGCTCACCGCCAACCAGGTCGTGGCGCTCATCAACGCCCTGCCCGGGATGGTGTCGCGGCTCCAGGCGATCATCGCCGACCGCTCCGGGAGCTTGCTCGAACGCATCGGCGGCGCCAACGTCCTGAGCGAGCTGCAATCCTCGGTCGGCACCCTCGCGACCCAGGCGGGGACCTGGCTCCTGGCCTTCCTCAAATCGCTCTGGTCGGGCAGCCAGGCACTCATCTCGATCGCGTCGCTGCTGGTCGTGACCCCCGTGGTCGCGTTCTACATCCTGGTGGATTGGGACCGGATGGTCGCGGCCATCGACGGCTGGGTGCCGCCGCGGCACCGGGCGACGGTGCGCGACCTCGCGCGCCAGATCGACGGGGCTGTCACCGGCTATGTCCGCGGCCAGACGCTGGTCTGCCTGATCCTGGGGAGCTTCTACGCGGTCGGCCTCTGGCTGGTGGGCCTCAACTTCGGAGTGCTGATCGGACTGATCGCGGGGTTCCTGACCTTCATCCCGTATGTGGGTACGCTGACCGGCTTCCTGCTCTCGGTGGGCGTCGCACTGGTCCAGTTCTGGCCCTCCGCCGACTGGCTGCATCTCGGCCTGACCGTCGGCGTGTTTCTCGTCGGGCAGTTCCTGGAGGGCAACGTGATCTCGCCGAAGCTCGTGGGCGACTCGACCGGGCTGCACCCGGTCTGGCTGATGTTCGCGCTGCTGGCGTTCGGCACGCTGTTCGGCTTCGTCGGGCTGCTGCTCGCCGTCCCGATCGCCGCCTCGATCGGCGTGCTGGTCCGCTTCGCCCTGGCCCGCTATCTGGAGAGCCGCCTCTACCATGCGGGGCAACCGATCCTGATCGAGCACGACGGCAAGGACGCTTCGGCCTTGACCTCCGCGGGCGCGGGATGATCCTGGACGACGCATGCGCGAGAATGCACCACCCCGGCAGCTCACCTTCGACCTGCCGCTCGACCCCCGCTACGGCCGCGAGGACTTCCTCGTCGGACCGGCAAACGAGGCCGCTTACGCGCTGATCGAGGCGTGGCCCGACTGGCCCGACAGTGTCCTCGTGCTCACCGGCCCCTCGGGCAGCGGCAAGAGCCACCTCGCGGCCATCTGGGCGGAACGCGCCCATGCCTGGACGAGTGCGGCGGCGGAGATCGGCGCCGATGCCGTCCAGCACCTGGTCTCGAATGGCGCCCTGGTGATCGAGGACATCGATCGGGCGGAGCAGCGGGACGAGGCAGCCCTGTTCCACCTTCTGAACCGTGCGCGGGAGCGGGCCTGCCCGGTCCTGCTGACCAGTTCCGCCGAGATCGACGCCCTCGGCCTCGTCACGCCGGACCTTCGCTCGCGCCTGCGCCTGGCCCCGCGGATCGCCATCGACGCGCCCGACGACGCGCTCCTGCGCGCCGTCCTGGTCAAGCTGTTCGTGGATCGGCAACTCGTGGTCGATCTGAGCGTCATCGACTCGCTGGCGCTGCGGATCGACCGCTCCCTCGGCCGCGCCCGCGACGTCGTCGCCGAACTGGACCGGGACGCCCTCGGGCGCGGTCGGCGCATCAGCCGCCCGCTCGCGCTGGCGGTGCTTCGGCGCATGGGTCTGGACGACGAGGGCTTAGAGGACGAGCCCGACAGCTGATGTCGGAAAGTGGGAGCCGTCACGAAACCGTCGTGAAGGCTGCAGGGGGACGATGCTAAACGCTCCGCGCCGCGAGGAGCCGAAGGCAGACACAGGGATCGGGGATGGAATCGACGCAGAAGCCCGTGGAACGCGACGTCGCCGAAGAGGCCGCGGAGCCCCGTCGGCGCTCGACAACACCTCCGACGACCCGGCGCGTTCCCGCCGCGAGAGCGGCGCTGGCCGACGGTCCGGCGAAGCCGGCGGTCGCCGGCGCCACGGCCGATGCCAACGATGAATGGCCTGCCTCGGCCTCTCCGGCCGAGCCGGCAGCGCCCAGCCCGGCGGCCGGGGCGGCACGGGAGCCGGTGCTGGAGGCCGGCCGCTCCCTGCGCCACACGCCGGAGCGTTTCGTGAACCGCGAGCTGTCCTGGCTCCAGTTCAACCGCCGCGTTCTCGAGGAGGCCTCGAACCCCAATCACCCGCTGCTCGAGCGGCTCCGGTTCCTGTCGATCTCGGCCAACAATCTCGACGAGTTCTTCATGGTCCGCGTCGCCGGCCTGATCGATCAGGTCCGAGCGGGCCTGACGGTTCCGTCCCAGGACGGGCTGTCGCCCTCCGAGCAGCTCCTGCGGATCGGCACGGAGGTCTCGCGCCTCGCCGCCGACCAGCAGGCCCGCTGGCGCGAGCTGCGCGCGGAGCTGCATGCGGCCGATATCGACATCGTCGAGCCGGCTTCGCTCACCGCCGAGCAGGCGGGATGGCTGGAAGAGTACTTCCTCAACCACGTCTTCCCGGTCCTCACGCCCCTGGCGATCGACCCGGCGCATCCGTTCCCGTTCATCCCGAATCTCGGCACGACCATCGCGCTGATGCTGGTGCGGCCGCGGGACGGGCGGGTGCTGCGGGCGCTGATCCGCGTGCCGGGCGTCCTGGATCGCTTCGTGCGCCTGCCGGTC
Organism: Methylobacterium sp. OAE515; assembly: GCF_041806315.1. Lineage (NCBI taxonomy): Bacteria > Pseudomonadati > Pseudomonadota > Alphaproteobacteria > Hyphomicrobiales > Methylobacteriaceae > Methylobacterium > Methylobacterium sp. OAE515. Next base: position 5,230,273 of record NZ_JBGMUV010000001.1, on the reverse strand, counting down.
AGCGACAGCGAGACCTCTGCGCGGCTGATCCCGATCGAGCAGGTCATCGGGATGTTCACCGGTCGCCTGTTCCCGGGCTACCTGGTCAAGGGCAGCGGCGCGTTCCGGGTTGTCCGGGATTCCGATCTCGAGATCGAGGAAGAGGCGGAGGACCTCGTTCTCCATTTCGAGACGGCGCTCAAGCAGCGCCGACGCGGCGTCGTGATCCGCCTCGAGGTCGAGGCCGGGATGTCGGAGGATCTGCGCACCTTCGTGGTCGACGAGCTGGAGATCTCTCCGGACGCCGTCTTCCTGGTCGAGGGCATGCTGGCCCTGAACGAGCTGTCCCAGGTCGTCGGGATCGACCGGCCGGACTTGAAGTTCAAGCCCTACAATCCACGCTTCCCGGAGCGCATCCGCGAGAGCGGCGGCGACGTGTTCGCGGCGATCCGCCAGAAGGATTTCATCGTCCACCACCCTTACGAGTCCTTCGACTCGGTGGTGCAGTTCCTGGCCCAGGCCGCCCGCGATCCGAACGTCGTGGCGATCAAGCAGACGCTGTACCGGACCTCGTCCAACTCGCCGATCGTGGCGGCGCTCGCCGAGGCGGCGGAACTCGGCAAGTCGGTCACCGCGCTGGTGGAGCTGAAGGCGCGCTTCGACGAGGAAGCCAACATCCGCTGGGCGCGCAACCTCGAGAAGGCCGGCGCGCAGGTGGTGTTCGGCTTCGTCGAGCTGAAGACCCACGCCAAGCTGTCGCTGGTGGTCCGGCGGGAGGGCGACAGGCTCGTCACCTACTGCCACGTCGGGACCGGCAACTATCACCCGATCACGGCGCGCATCTACACCGACCTGTCCTTCTTCACGGCGGATCCGGCGATCGCGCGCGACGTCTCGCGGATCTTCAACTTCATCACTGGCTACGCCGAGCCGGCGGAACTGGAGCGGATGGCGGTGTCGCCGCTGACGTTGAAGAATCGACTCCTGGAACACATCGAGGCGGAGGTCGCCCACGCGAAGGCGGGACGCCCGGCGGCGATCTGGATCAAGTGCAACTCGCTGGTCGACGGGCAGATCATCGATGCGCTCTACGACGCCTCGGAAGCCGGGGTTCAGATCGACTGCGTGGTCCGCGGGATCTGTTGCCTGAGGCCGGGCATCCCGGGCCTGTCGGAGACGATCCGGGTCAAGTCGATCGTCGGGCGGTTTTTGGAGCACGGGCGCATCTACGCCTTCGGCAACGGCGTCGGCCTCCCCCATCCCAAGGCCACGGTCTACATCTCGTCGGCCGACCTGATGAGCCGCAACCTCGACCGGCGCGTCGAGGCGCTGCTGCCGATCACCAACCCGACGGTGCATCAACAGGTGCTCGACCAGATCATGCTGGCCAACCTGCTCGACAATCGCCAGAGCTGGCGGCTGCTTGCCTCCGGAGGCTGCGAGCGGATCCAGCCGGCGGAAGGCGAGGAACCGTTCAACGCCCACAAGTACTTCATGACCAACCCGAGTCTCTCCGGCCGCGGCAAGGCCTCGAAGAAGTCGAGCCCGCGCGCGCTGAGCCGACGTGCGCAGCGCGCCTGAGTTTCGCCGCGCAGCGGCGCTGGGCTAAACGTTTCGTGCGGCGCGCCGGTCGGCGCGTCGGGCTCATCAAGGACTTGGACGTTTGGGCAGCCCTCGTGCCAACCTCACCCTCGCGCATTCGGCGGACCCGATGGCCAGCGAGGCACGCCAGCCGGTGGCCATCATCGACATCGGCTCCAATTCCGTTCGGCTTGTCGCCTATGACGGTCTGAGCCGGGCACCGACGCCGCTCTACAATGAGAAGGTGCTGTGCGGCCTCGGGCGCAATGTCCTGACGACCGGGCGTCTGAACGAGGACGCCGTCGCCCGGGCACTGGCCGCCCTGGCGCGGTTCCGGGTCCTCTGCGACACCATGCGGGTCGGGCAGGTCTTCGTGCTGGCCACCGCGGCGGCGCGGGATGCGGAGAACGGTCCGGACTTCCTGCGCGCGGCGGAAGCGGCCTGCGGGCAGGAGATCCAGCTCCTGTCCGGCCGGCGCGAGGCGGAACTCTCGGCCTTGGGCGTGGTCTCCGGCTTTCACGCGCCGGACGGCGTGGTCGGCGATCTCGGCGGCGGATCGCTGGAACTCGTGGACGTCCGTGGCGCCGTGGTCGGGCAGGGCGTGACCATGCCGCTCGGCGGCCTCGCCCTGCAGGACCTCTCCGGCAATTCGGTTAAGAAGGCCGCCAAGATCGTGCGCGAGCACATGCGCAAGGCGGTGCCCCAGCTCGAGACCCTGCGCGGCCGAACCTTCTACGCGGTCGGCGGCACGTGGCGCGCGATCGCGCGGCTCCATCAGGCCGCCCGCAACTATCCCGTCCACGTGATGCACGGCTATACGGTCGAGCCCACGGACGAGCTGAGCTTCCTGCAGGTCGTGGAGCAGACTGATGTGTCGCTACTGCAGGACGTCGACGCGATCTCCGAAGCCCGGCGCCCGCTTCTGGCCTATGGCGCCGTCGTTCTGGAGGAAATCATCCGGGTCGGACGGCCGCGGGAAGTGGCCATCTCGGCCTCCGGTGTCCGCGAGGGCCTGCTGTTCGAGCAGCTCGACCGCGACGCCCGGCTGAACGACCCGCTGCTCGCCTCGGCGGCGGAGTTCAACAGCCTTCGCTCCCGCGCGCCGCGCCATGGTGAGGAGCTGATCGCCTGGACCGACCGCTTCGTCGCGACACTCGACGGCCACGAGACCGCGGACGAGCGCCGCCTGCGGCACGCGGGCTGCCTGCTCTCGGATGTGGGTTGGCGGGCCCATCCCGATTACCGCGACGAGCAGAGCATTGCGGTCATCCAGAACGCGGCGTTCGTGGGCGTCGACCATCCGGGCCGGGCCTATCTCGCTCTCTCGGTGTCGCTCCGGCACACGGGCCTCGCCGCCGAGAAGGCCAACCCGATGCTGCGCGGGATGGCCGGGCCGCGCCTGTTCGAACGGGCGCGCCTCCTGGGCGCGCTGCTGCGCGTCGCGTTCCCGATCTCGGCCGGCATGGACGGGGCGCTCGGTCGGGCCCCGCTGACCGTGGAGGACGGCCGCGTGGTCCTGCGCCTCCCGCGAGACTGGGAGCCCCTGAGCGGTGACCGTCTCCTTAACCGCGTCCGAGCCCTTGGGCGCGTGATCGGTCTCGACGGGCGGGTCGAGGTCATGGGCGGCACTGCCTGATCACGCACAGCAAGGATGCTGGCGGGCGGCGTCGCCGCCGCTTGTCTTGCCTGCCGCGACCAATTTCTCAGCGGAGTGGTGCCGCGCGGGTCCCCCGAGGATCGCCGCTGCGCCCTTGAGATCTTGACAAGGGCAGATTCTCGCCAGCACCCAACTTTCGCTACGTTTGACGCCTTGAGCAAGCTGTTCTTGCTAGTGATTTTCTCCAATACCGTCATAGTAATTGCAGATTAAGCAATTTAATCATCCACCATATCTACGAGTACCGATTTAAATCAGCGTTTGCAGCGCATCCTCCGCCATAGCTCCAAATCATGACCGATGTGTCCCGCACATTGCGAAGCAATGGGCGTGCAATCCGCAGTTATTTGCGCTAGCGTGCAGGCATCTTCTGGACCGTTTGTTGAAACGCGGATCTTTAAACTATGCTGAAATTTGGACGTTTGTCTGTTCGCGCTCTCATGGGCGTGGCGATATTGGCCATGGCGTCGATGTTACTGACCTACGCCGCGACTGGATTAATCGTGGCGCACCGGCAGGCAGGGCAGGCAGGGCAAGCCGTTACCTTGGCCCAGGCGAGCCGCAGCCTGCTCAAGACCATTCTGCCGCTGCGCCTGGAGCGCGGGTCGTCTCTCGCCCTCGGGGGTGAGGCACCCGCAGATCCTGACACGCTCTCAGCCCTCGCGAAGAACCGCGAGGCCATGCTGACGAATTTTCGGACCGCTCAATTACTCCTGAACGAGCAGGATGTGCCCGCCGTATCCGCGACGCTGGGCCGGCTGAATGCGTGTCAGGAGACCTTGAACGCCCTCCGCCCCCGGATCGACAGCGCCCTGCGACTGCCCAAGGCCGAGCGTGACGCGACGCTGCTCCCGGCCGCGCTCAAGGCCTTCCAGGATCTGCTCGATGCGCTGACTGCAACGACCGATGCGGTTGACGCCGCGATCCCTCGGTCGGACGCGATCCTCCAGCGCTACCTCGCTATCAAGCGGTCGGCGTGGACGACCCGCGTTGCGATCGGCAATGTCGCGCTGCGGGTCCAGACGTCGCTGGCGGCGAAGACCACTTGGTCGTTGGCCGAGACCGTAGCGGCCGCCGAGGAGCGCGCGCGCCTGCAGAGCGCTTGGCTGGCTACGACCGAGGCGGTCTCCAGTGTTCCGGAGACGATCAGAGCCGCGTACCAGAAGGCTCATGCCAGCAACTTCGAAGGCGAGCCCGCATCGATTGCGCAGGCCGTCTTCGACGCGCTGAGCCTGAACAAGCCGTCCCCTGTCACATTCGTGGAACTGCGACAGCGCAACACCGTCGATCAGATGGCGATCGTCGATCTCGCCTACGCCGCCCTCGACGCGATGGTGGCACGGGCCGAAACCCTGGCCAGTGAGGCGCACGCGATTCTTCTGCGGAGCGCCGCGGCCCTGCTGGCCGCAACGCTGCTCGTCGCGCTCGGATTGCTCGCCCTGTCCCGGGGCGTTCTCCGGCCGATCCGAGCGATCTCGGCGACGGTGCGGGCGCTGGCACAGGGCGACACGACGGTCGACGTACCCGTGCACGACTACAGCAACGAGTTCAGACCGATCGTGGCCGCCGTGCAGGTCTTCAAGGAGAACCTGATCCGGACCCGGCAACTGGAAGCCGACACGGCGCAGGCACAACAGCATGCCGATGAGGAGCGCCGCGCCAGCATGCGCCAGATGGCGGATGGTTTCGAGCGGGCGGTCGGCGACATGATCGGGCAGGTCTCGGCTTCGGCAAGCGAACTCCAATCCGCCGCCGGGTCGCTGTCGACCATGGCCGGACAGACCTCGACGCAATCCGGCGCGGTCGCAGCCGCGGCGGAGCAGGCGGCCAGCAACGTCAACACGGTGGCCGTCGCCGCCGAGGAGCTCGGCTCCTCGGTCCAGGAGATCGGCCGTCAGGTTCAGGGCTCGGCCGAGTTGACGAGAGCGGCCGCCTCCGAGGCAGATCACACCGGCGCGCTGGTGCAGGAACTGCGCACGGCAGTGGCCAAGATCGGCGACGTGGTCGGGCTGATCTCATCGATCGCCGGTCAGACCAATCTTCTGGCGCTGAACGCCACCATCGAGGCGGCGCGTGCCGGCGAGGCGGGCCGGGGCTTCGCGGTGGTCGCGGCGGAGGTCAAGATGCTCGCCGAGCAGACCGCCAGGGCCACCGAGGAAATTTCGGAGCATATCGCGCGGGTCCAGGCCTCAACCGGGCAGGCGGTCACGGCAATCGGGGCGATCACCGACCGGATCCGGGAGATCAACGGGGTGGCGGCGGCGATTGCCGCGGGCGTCGAGGAGCAGGGAACGGCAACCCAGGAGATCGTCCGCAATGTCGGACAGGCGGCCGCAGGGGCCGCCACCGTGACCAGCAACATCTCGGGCGTGGCCGATGCCGCCGAGAAGACCGGTTCTGCGGCCGGCCAGGTGCTGGACGCCGCCTCTGCCTTGTCGCGTCAGTCGGACCATCTCACCAGCGAGGTCGGGCGCTTCCTGGCGAATGTCCGCGCCACCTACGCCATCTCGTCGTCCCAGGTGACGCTCGTGCGGGAGACCTTCGCCAAGGTTCAGCCGATCGCCGACCACGCGGCCGACCTGTTCTACGATCGGCTGTTCGAGATCGCCCCGCAGGTCCGGACGCTGTTCCCCGAGGCCATGGCGGAGCAGAAGCGCAAGTTGATGGCCATGCTGGCGCTGGCGATCGCGAATCTCGACAAGCCCGAGGCTCTGGCCTCGGTCGTGCGCGATCTCGGGCAGCGGCACCTCGGCTACGGGACCCAGGAGCTACATTTCGAGGCGGTCGGGTCCGCGCTGCTCTGGACGCTCGAGCGCGCGCTCGGAGCGGACTTCACACCGGATGCCCACCGAGCCTGGACCGAGACGTACGGCGTCCTGGCCGGCCTGATGAAGTCGTCCTTCGCCCGGGCGGCCTGACCGGGTACGTCCTCATACGGACACGGTGAGTCCGCAGCTCTCCCCGGCGTCGCCGCGCCGCAGGCGTCGGGATGGCAAGCCTCCATGAGCGGCCGCAGCTGCAATCGAGCCGCAGCCGCCGCTCAGGCGACGCGATCGGCGAAGATCGCCTTCTTGACCACGGCGTGGACGCCCCAATTGCCGTCCACGACCTGCGTGATCCCGAAATCGACCGCGACCGACATCAGCGAGATCGCCTCGTCCTCGGTGAGCCCCTTCGCGTGCATCAGGAACTGGCGCATTTTGCGGAAGGCGTCGCGCATGGCGAGGTCGATGGAGGATTTCTGGAAGATCGCCGTCTGCGCGTCCGGGCCGAGGTCGCGCAGGTAGTCCGGGTAGCTGAAACCGGACAGCACCCAGTCCTCCCGGGTCTCGATCATCGGGAAATCGAGGGCTTCCAGCGGCGTGCCGGGCAGATCGGCCTTCTTGTGCAGGATGAACTGGAAGGTGCCGGTGAGCGAGCACTCGATCGCGGTGCCGCACAATTCGGAATCGCCCTGACTGGCATGGGGGTCGCCCACCGAGAACAGCGCGCCCGGCACCGCCACCGGATAGCACAGCGTCGCGCCCTTGCCGATCCGCCAATTGTCGATGTTGCCGCCTGTGTAGCTCGGCGGGATCGTGTTGACCCGGTCGGCCTCGGCGGGCGCGACGCCCATCGTGCCGAAATGCGGACGGATCGGAACCCGGATGCCCTTGAGGACCTCAAAGGTCTTCTGCGTCTTGGAGTGATCGACCGGCAGGCCGGGATAGTCGATGGTCGGGTGGGACACGCCGAACGGGTCGGTCACGCCCGGCCAGCGGAAGCTGTAGACCGCGCGGGCCCAGTCGCGCTCGCCGGTGGCGTCGATTTCGTAGATCGTGACGACCTCGCGCGGCTTATCGCCGGTGATCAGGTCATTGTAATGGTATCCCCACCACGCCGCCGCGTTGCTGCCGAAAGTCAGACCCTTGTACTTGGGATTGGCGCAGGGGCGGGGCGCCACGTCGAGGATCCGCACCTCCAGAACGTCACCCGGCTCGGCGCCGCGGATCGCCACCGGGCCGGTGCAGATATGCACGCCGAGGCCGCCGCCGGGACCGATCTTGGCGTCCAGGGCGCCGGCACCGCGCGGCGAGACGCCCATCTTGTCCTTCGTCCAGAGATAGACGCTCTCGGCGCCCGGATCGCCCTGGATCATCCGCTCGGCATCGTCGCTCGCCTGATGGGTGAGCGTCTCGATGGTGACGAAGTCGCCCGAGCCGATCTCGACCTTCGGCTTGAGGCTGCGGCTGAAGAAGCCCCAATGGACGGTCTCGGCATTGGCCGGCAGGTGATAATGCGCCGTCGCGGCGATCTTAGCGCCGCTCGCCTCCGCGAGCGCGGGGCTCACCAGCGACGGGCCGCCGGCCGCGAGGGCCGCGGCGGCGGCACCGGTCGCCGCGAAGCTGCTCTTCAGGAAGGCGCGCCGCTCCGGCTCCAGATCGCGCCGGAACCGGCGGCGGTGCTCCTCGAAGGCGTGGCAGGTTGGATCGTCGCCCGCGCACATCGCGTCATCTCCCGGTCGTTGTGTTTCCGCGGGAGCGGGAAGCAAGTCGACGGCCACGCTCGCGGCCGCCGACAGTCGTTTCTCATTCGGAGATCATGCCGGCGCCGCGCTCCTCGGCCGTCGGTGCAGCCTCGTCCGCCTGGGCCTCGACCACGGCCGCGGCCGTGACGTTGACGATGCCGCGCGCGGTCACCGATGGCGTCAGGATGTGGGCGGGCTTGGCCGGGCCGATCAGCAGCGGGCCGACCGGCAGGGCATCCGCCAGCACCTTCGCGAACTGGAAGGCGATGTTGGCCGCGTCGAGGTTCGGGAAGATGAGGACGTTGGCCGCGCCCTTGAGCCGCGAACCGGGCAGCACCCGTTCGCGGACCATCTCGTTAAGGGCGGAGTCGGCCTGCATCTCACCGTCGACCTGAAGCTCCGGGTCACGCTGCTGCAGGAGCGCGAGGGCGTCGCGCATCTTCATCGCCGAGGGCGAGTCCGACTGGCCGAAATCCGAATGGCTGAGCAGCGCGATCTTCGGCGTCAGGCCGAAGCGGCTGACGTGGCTGGCGCAGGCCTGCGCCACGTCGGCGATTTCCTCGGCGGTCGGGTTCTGGCGGACATGGGTGTCGGCCAGGAAGTAGGCGCCGTTATGCGTCACAACGAGGCTCATCGCGGCGCATTGCTCCACGCCGGGCGCAAGCCCGATCACGTCGCGGATGATGCGCAGCCGCGTCTCGAACCGCCCCTCCAGGCCGCAGATCAGGGCATCGGCCTCGCCGCGCCGAACCGCGATGGCGCCGATCACCGTGCTGTTGGTGCGCACCAGCGTGCGTGCCGCGTCGGGGGTGATGCCCCGGCGTCCCGCCACCTCGAGATAGGTCTGCACGTAGGCGCGGTAGCGCGGATCGTCCTCGGGATCGATCAGCTCGAAGTCGCGGCCGTGCACGAGGGACAGGCCGAAGCGCTTCAGCCGGGTTTCCACCACCCGGGGCCGGCCGACCAGGATCGGGAACGCAACCTTGTCTTCGACGATCGCCTGAACGGCGCGGAGCACGCGCTCGTCCTCACCCTCGGCGTAGATCACGCGCTTGGGCTCGGCCTTCGCCTTTGAGAACAAAGGCTTCATGATTAGGCCGGACCGGTGCACGAACCGGTCGAGGCTGTCGACATAGGCGTCGAGATCGGCGAGCGGCCGGCCAGCCACGCCCGAATCCATCGCGGCCTTGGCGACCGCCGGGGCGATGCGCAGGATCAGGCGCGGGTCGAACGGGCTCGGGATCAGGGATCGCGGCCCGAACGGGCGCGCCTCGCCGCCATAGGCGCGGGCGACCACGTCCGAGGTGGTCTCGTGGGCCAGGCCCGCGATCGCCTTCACGGCGGCCTTCTTCATCTCCTCGTTGATCTTGTGGGCGCCGACATCCAGCGCGCCGCGGAAGATGTAGGGGAAGCACAGGACGTTGTTGACCTGGTTCGGGAAGTCCGACCGGCCGGTGCAGATCATCGCGTCCGGCCGCTCCTTCTCGGCCAGGTCCGGCATGATCTCCGGGTAGGGATTGGCGAGCGCCATGATCAGCGGCTTCTCGGCCATCTCCTTCAGGTACTCGGGCTTCAGGACGCCGCCGGCCGACAGGCCGATGAACACGTCCGCACCCGGGATCACCTCGGCGAGCGTCCGCTTGTCGGTCTCCTGGGCGTAGACGTCCTTCCAGCGGTCCATCAGTTCCGGGCGGCCCTTGTAGACCACGCCCTTGATGTCGGTGACCGTGATGTTTTCGCGGGTCGCGCCGAGGGAAACGAGCAGGTTGAGGCAGGCGAGCGCCGCTGCACCCGCCCCGGAGGTGACGATCCGGACGTCGGCGAGGTTCTTGCCGGCGAGCTCCAGGCCGTTGAGGACGGCCGCCGCCACGATGATCGCCGTGCCGTGCTGATCGTCGTGGAAGACCGGGATGTTCATCCGCGCCCGGCACTGCTCCTCGACCTCGAAGCACTCGGGCGCCTTGATGTCCTCCAGGTTGATGCCGCCGAAGGTCGGCTCCAGCGCGCAGACGACGTCGACGAGCTTCGAGACGTCCTTCTGGTCGACCTCGATGTCGAACACGTCGATGCCGGCGAATTTCTTGAACAGGACCGCCTTGCCCTCCATCACGGGCTTGGAGGCGAGCGGGCCGATATCGCCCAGGCCCAGCACGGCCGTGCCGTTGGAGAGCACCGCCACGAGGTTCTGGCGGATGGTGAGTTCGGCGGCCTGCTGCGGGTCGTCATGGATCGCCATGCAGGCGGCGGCGACGCCGGGCGAGTAGGCCAGGGCGAGATCGCGCTGGTTGCCCAGCGGCTTGGTCGCCTGGATCTCCAGCTTCCCGGGCTGGGGCAGGCGGTGGTAGACGAGCGCCCCGGCCTTGAGGTCCTCGGACATGTTATCGGCCATCGCCCACGCTCCCGCTCACCTTCTTCACCGAGGACGACACGGTCGCGCATCGCGCGGGCTCGCGTCTTGACCGGTCTGTTGCACCGGCTGCGCAGGGGGCGCAACCCGCACAACGAGACCCGGATCCACCTCGCCAAGCTGGCGAGGACCTACGGCTTCTCCATAGGCGCTTATTCGTACGGGCGTCCAAAAGTCCGCTTCCCGGAGAGCGGGCGGCGGCTGACGATCGGCCGCTATTGTTCCATCGCCGACAAGGTCGAGATCCTGCTCGGCGGCGATCATCGCCTCGACTGGTCGTCGACCTACCCGTTCGCCGCGATGCGCGGGCTGTTCCCCGACGCCCGGGCGCCCGAGGATTACCATGCCTCGCGCGGCGACGTGGTGATCGGGCACGATGTCTGGCTCGGATCGGGCTGCATGATCCTCTCGGGGGTGACCGTCGGGCACGGGGCCGTGGTGGCGGCCCGCGCCGTGGTGACCCGCGACGTGCCCGCTTACGCCGTGGTGGCGGGCAATCCGGCGCGGGTGGTGCGCCGCCGCTTCGACGCCGCGACGGTGGAGGCGCTCGTCGCGGCAGCGTGGTGGGATCTGCCGCACGATGCAGTGACGCGGCTCGTGCCGCTGCTGCAGAGCGGGCGGATCGCGGACTTGCTCGCGGCGTTGCGCGCGGGCGCGGATTCCCTTACCGGCGAGGCCCAACGCGAAGACCATCCGAGATCCGGACGATGACCGACACGCCTCCCGACCGCCTAGCCGCCAACCCGAACAGCCCGTTCTACGACGAGAAGATGCTCGAGCGCGGGGTCGGCGTCCGGTTCAAGGGCGTCGAGAAGACGAACGTCGAGGAGTACTGCGTGAGCGAGGGCTGGGTCCGGCTCTCGGCCGGAAAGACCCTCGACCGGGCCGGCAATCCGATGACGGTGAAGCTGAAGGGTACCGTCGAGCCCTACTTCCGCGACCCCGCCGCGGAGGCCTGATCCGCGACCTGCGCGCGGGCGGCATCGAAGTTCCGAACGGCATCCCGGACGCGTTTCCCGACCTGATCCGGAGAGCACGGCCCGTCTATGACGAGGCTCGCGAGGATATCGAAGCGACGGGCGCGCTGCTTGGCAGTGCGCGCGTGGTTCGAGACGCGCAGGTGCCAGGCGCAGTCCGGTCGCCGCAGGTAGAGGCTGTCGCCGCGCTCGTTGCGTGCGACGATCGCGAAGCCGTGCGCCTCCAGCATTCGCGCCGCCAGCTCCAGCGCTTCGAGCGGCGAGTGCGGCCGGTCGCCGGTCACGGCCCGGCCGGCTCGATCGTGCCCAGGCGCCGTCGCCCGAGCGCCCGTGCCTTCAACGCCAGCGCGGGCCGCTCGATTCCATACCAAGACAGGGTCGCCACGGGCAGCGTCAGGCCGAGTGCCGGGATCAGGAGGGCCAACCCGGAAGCCTGCGGCCACAGGACGTGCAGGCTCTGCTGGATCGGCCAGCCATAGAGATAGATCCCGTAGGACAGGTCGGCAGGCGGATCGAACAGCCGGCGCGCCATCGGTCCGACGGCGAGCCAGACCGCGCCATAGGCTTCCGCCAGGAACAGGAGGGCCGGGTAGGCCGGCGTCCGCGCGAGGATGAAGGCGCCGAAGGCCAGGCAGGCGAGGGCGGCGCCCGAGATACGCAGGCGTGCGCGCCAGAGATACAGGGCCGCGCCGGCCGCGAAGATCAACGGCAGGCGCAGGGCGGTCTCCGTGCCCTTCGATAGATCGGGTCCGCGCAGGCCGGCGACGATCGACAGGGCGAGTGCCAGCCCGGCCACGATCAGGAGCGCCGACCACCGGCGCCGGAGCAGGCCGCACAGGGCAGCGACGAGGACGCCGAGGTAGCACAGCACCTCGTACTTGAGCGTCCAGACCGTGCCGAGGGGCGCCCGGTAGGGGTTGGATTCGAAGACGCCGGGGAGGGCGGCGTTGCTCTTGAAGGTCGTCAGCGTCCCGCGGATGAACGTCCACAAGGCCGGATCGCGCAGGTACTCGGCGACGGGCAGGCGCGTCAGCATCGCGCCGAGCCCCAGCGACACCACGAGGGTCGCGGCAACCAATCCGGGCAGGATCCGCAGGGTCCGGGCGAGGGCGTAGTCCCGGATGCCGCGGCGGTCGCAGCTCATCGTGACCAGGAAGCCCGACACGGCGAAGAAGCCGTTCACCGCGTGCTCGCCCAGCGTGTAGCCGGTGAGCCGGGCGAGGGGCTCGTCGCCGGCCGCGCCGGTCGCGACGCTGAACGCGTGGGACACCACCACGGCCAGAGCCAGCATCAGCCTCAGGCCGGTGAAGCCATTTCGCCCGCGTTCCAGCGCAATCGCGATCGTCGGCGCGCTCATCCGGCCAGACCCTCGCGGGCCAGCGCGGTCCGGCCCCGCAGGAAGGCGAGGGCGCCCGCGGCCGAGCCGCCGTAGCGCTCCAGTCCCGCCCGACGCAGGACCAGCCCGGACAGCAGCGCCTTCGGCACATTGGCCGCCAGCGCGGCGAGGCTCGGGTCCGGCAGGCCGTATTTCCGGCTGACATAGGCGCGCGACCATGCCTGATGCCAGCGCGCCCGAAACACCCGTCCCGGCTCGGGCGCCGACGACCGGCCGCGACCGTGCAACGCTTCGGCGCGGTGGACGTGGATCAGGGCACGACCGCGATCGGCGACGCGCCGGCACAGGTCGTCATCCTCGTAGAACAGGAAGATGTTCTCGTCGAAACCGCCGAGGTCGAGGAACAGGGCGCGCGGCATCATCAGGCAGGCCCCGGAGAGGAAGGGCGCGCAGGCATCGCCCTGCGGCAGCGCGAGCCGGCCGGTCGGGTTCGTAAGGTAAGACGCCAGCAGCGAGCGCGCCTGGAAGAAGTAGCGTCCGTCGGGTTCGATGAGGCGCGGGGCCAGCAGGCCCGCATCCGGCCAGGATCGCGCCGCGTCCAACAGGGCATCCACAGAACCCGGTCGCAGGATCACGTCCGGGTTGACGATAAGGACGTGCTCCGCGGTCTCAGCGGCGCGGACGCCCCGGTTGTTGGCGCGGCCATAGCCCTCGTTGCGGGCGTTGCGGATCACCTGCGCGCCGGCCGCCTCCGCGACGGAAGCGGAGGCATCCCGGCTGGCATTGTCGACCACGATCGCCGGCACGTGCTGCCCGGCAAGCGCCGCGAGGCAGCCGGGCAGCATGTCGGCGCTGTCATGCGCGACAACGATCGCGACGAGACTCGGCACCGGGCGGCGGATCGCGCCGCCTCAGGCCTTCTTCTCGGGCAGGTTGAGCCGGATGTGCAGCTCGCGCAACTGCTTCGGCGTTGCCTCGGAGGGCGCGCCCATCATCAGGTCCTCGGCGCGCTGGTTCATCGGGAACAGCACCACCTCGCGGATGTTCGGCTCGTTGCACAGGAGCATGACGATGCGGTCCACGCCCGGCGCGATCCCACCGTGCGGCGGGGCGCCCATGCGCAGGGCGTTCAGCATGCCGCCGAACTTCTGCTCCAGCACCTCGTGGCCGTAGCCCGCGATCGCGAAGGCCTTCTCCATCACGTCCGGACGGTGGTTGCGGATCGCGCCCGAGGACAGCTCCACGCCGTTGCAGACGATGTCGTACTGGAACGCCTTGATGTCCAGGATCCGCTTGGTGTTCGCGCCGTTCTCGTCCTCGCCGGCGAGAGCGTCGAGGTCAAGCGCCAGGAACGCCTCGCGGTCGATGTTCGGCATCGAGAACGGGTTGTGGGAGAAGTCGATCCGCTTCTCCTCCTCGCTCCACTCGTACATCGGGAAGTCGGTGATCCAGCAGAACGCGTACTGGTCCTTGTCGCAGAGGCCCAGCTCGTCGCCGATGCGGATACGAGCCTTGCCGGCGAGCCCGGCCGCCTTGGCTTCCGGACCCGCCGAGAAGAACACCGCGTCGCCGGCCTTGGCGCCCGCCCGCTCGGCGATCAACGCCTGCACCTCGGCCGGGATGAACTTGGCGATCGGCCCCTTGCCGGAGAGCTGGCCGTTCTCCTCCTCGAACACGACGTAGCCGAGGCCCGGCGCGCCCTCGGAGCGGGCCCAGTCGTTGAGCTTGTCGAAGAACGAGCGCGGCTGGCTGGCCGCCCCGGTCGCCGGGATCGCCCGGACCACACCGCCTGAGGCGATCACGCCCTTGAACGCCTTGAAGGCCACGTCATCACGGGCGAACAGGTCGGAGACGTCGGCGATGATCAGCGGGTTGCGCAGATCCGGCTTGTCGACGCCGTATTTCAGCATCGAATCCGCGAAGGTGATCCGCGGGAATTCCCGGGTGACGCGCTTGCCCTCGGCGAACTCGTCGAAGACACCGCGCAGGACTGGCTCCACGGCCTGGAACACGTCCTCCTGGGTGACGAAGCTCATCTCGATGTCGAGCTGGTAGAACTCGCCCGGCGAGCGGTCGGCGCGGGCATCCTCGTCGCGGAAACAGGGCGCGATCTGGAAGTAGCGGTCGAAGCCCGCGATCATCGTCAGCTGCTTGAACTGCTGCGGCGCCTGCGGGAGCGCGTAGAACTTGCCGGGATGGACCCGCGACGGCACGAGGTAGTCGCGTGCGCCCTCGGGCGACGAGGCGGTCAGGATCGGGGTCTGGAACTCGAAGAAGCCACCCTCGCGCATCCGGCGGCGGAGCGAATCGATGATCGCGCCGCGCTTCATGATGTTGGCGTGGAGCTTCTCCCGGCGCAGGTCGAGGAAGCGGTACCGGAGCCGCGTCTCCTCCGGATATTCCAAGTCGCCGAAAACCGGCAGCGGCAGCTCGCCCGCCGGGCCCAGCACCTCGAGGTCATCGATATAGACTTCGACCGCGCCGGTCGGAAGCTCGGCATTTTCGGTGCCGGCCGGGCGGGTGCGGACGCGGCCGTCGATCCGCACGACCCATTCCGAGCGCACGGCCTCGGCGGCCTTGAAGGCCGGGGAGTCGGAATCGATCACGCACTGCGTCAGTCCGTAATGGTCCCGCAGATCCACGAACAGCACACCCCCGTGGTCGCGGATGCGGTGGCACCAGCCGGAGAGGCGGACACTCTGCCCGACGTCGGACGGGCGGAGCGCCCCGCAGGTGTGGGAACGGTAACGGTGCATGACGGGCTTCTTCTGTGGGAAGGCCGGCACCATTCACGCGAGGCCCCCCAAGTCAAGCGCAGGGCCTCCGCAATGGCCGCAAGAACGGCGCCGCGCCGCGCGTCCGGACTACCGGAAAGCGCTACTCATCCCCATATGATGTGCATGAACCACAACGCTTTTTCCCAGCCGGAGGGCCGACGGGACATGACGTTCGAGACCGCACCGAGCGTGTGGCGGACGCTGCCGCTCGATGGCCATTTCGACCTCGTCTACGAAGATGCCACCGGTGCGTGGAGCAACCGGTCGCTGGACGCTCGCGAGTTGAAGCTCGGGCCGGGCAGGACCCTGCTCGGCGGAATTGACGCCCGACGGGGCGGCTATCGCGGTTTCCGTGTCGACCGTATCCGTCGCCTCACGGACGGTGCGACGGGCGAGCGCATCGAAACCGGCATCCTCGACCGGCTCCTGGGACGCGCCGAGGCGCAACGCCGCGCCGACGCGCTGCGCATTCGGCGGCAATCCCGGGCACGCCGTCGGGCCGTCATGGCCGGGCCGGCATGACCGGTATCCTGACACCCGATGTCGGAAAGATGGGGACCTGCGCGCGGATCCCTCCCCAGGGCCGCGGCGGTTGCGTATAGCCGACCTATGGACCTGATCACCACGACCGACGCGCTGCGCGAAATCTGCACCCAGCTGGCCGGGCAGCCCTTCGTAACCGTCGACACGGAGTTTATGCGTGAAACGACGTACTACCCGAAGCTCTGCCTGATCCAGATGGCGGCTCCGGACGGCTCCGCAGTTCTGATCGACCCGCTGGCACCGGGGCTCGATCTGCAGCCGTTCATTGACCTGATGGCCGACGAGCGCGTCGTGAAGGTTTTCCATTCCGCGCGCCAGGATCTCGAGATCATCTGGCTGATCGGCGGGCTTCTGCCGCACCCGTTCTTCGACACGCAGGTCGCCGCGATGGTGTGCGGCTACGGCGACTCGGTCTCCTACGAGCAGCTCGTCAACGACGTGGCCAAGGCCAAGATCGACAAGTCCTCCCGCTTCACGGACTGGTCACGGCGGCCGCTCTCCGACGCGCAGCTCACGTATGCGCTGTCAGACGTCACCCATCTGGTGAAGGTCTACGAGGTCCTCGTCGCCGAGCTGCTGCGCACGGATCGCGGTGCTTGGCTCGACGAGGAAATGGCCGTGCTGACCTCGCCCGAGACCTACCGGGCCGACCCGGCGCAAGCCTGGCGGCGCTTGGCCGGCCGGATGCGCAAGCCTCGCGAGATCGCCGTGCTGATGGAGGTCGCCGCTTGGCGCGAGAGCGAGGCCCAGGCGCGCAATGTCCCGCGCGGGCGAATCCTGAAAGATGAGGCCGTCATCGACGTGGCTTCGGCAGCGCCCCGGAGCGCGGAGGCCCTGGCCCGGCTGCGAACGATTCCGGCGGGCTTCGAGCGCTCGCGCACGGGGGCCGACATCGTCGCGGCCGTCGAGCGCGGGCTGTCGCGCGACACCAGCGACATCCGTCTTCCGGAGCGCGTGCGCCGGAGCGGCGGAAACGGCGCGATCGTGGAGCTTCTCAAGGTCCTTCTGAAGGCGGTCTGTGAGGCGGAAGGCGTCGCGCCCAAGATCATCGGCACGGTCGACGATCTGGAAGCTATTGCCGACGACGATGCTGCCGACGTTCCGGCCCTTCAGGGCTGGCGGCGGAGCCTGTTCGGGGACAGGGCCTTGGCCTTGAAGCAGGGGCGGCTGGCGCTGTCCGTGGAGGCGGGCCGCATCGTCGTTCGTGCTCTTGAGCCTTCGGCACCCAGCGACGTCTGAGCCACCGCCGCATGACAGGATCCTCCCGGCGATACGGCGTGCCAAGCCTGCAAGCGTGACTTGCCTGCGGACCGGGACTAAATGGCAATGGGATTGCCGCTTAGTCCCGCCCAAGCGTCGCGCGTATGTTCGAACCGAACGAAGTTCTGAAGACGCTGGCCGGCCGTGGGCTGGTTTCCGCTGACGGGTGCGGACCCGTGCGCGTCCGCTACCGTGTGGTGATCGAGCGGCGCGCCGACGGCGTTGTGGCCTACGGCACGCTGCACGGCAGTCATTCCAACCTCAGGCCGATCTGGATCGAACCGGATGCGCAACTCCGTCTCGCGAACGGACGGCGTCTCGCCATCTCGCTGACCGACCTCGTGGAGGATGTCGCGGAGTTCGAGAGCACAGGACCGGTCGGGAGCCTGTAATCTCCGCACTGCTCCGCGCCGTCGTGCGATTCACCAAAGACGGCTCCCGAGTCGCCCGATTGGGGCGCGGCGCAGCAGGACCAGCCCGTCTCCGGGATGATCTGGCAATTTGTCGCGCGCAAACCGCTTAGACGCTGTTGAGATCCCCACCTTAGCGGAGATGCGGCGACACGGCGCACAGGCGGCCGGCGCCGCGGATCCTGATCAAACCCCTGCTCAGCGATATCGCGCTGCGGTCCTCAACCCTGCTCCGGCACTCCTGATTTACCAGCAACGCCCGCCATCGGCGCATAGGCGGCATCAGCAAAGCTTCCTCGTCTGCAAGATCTGCATGCAAACGGCTCACGTCGCCGTGAGACGCTTCCGAAAGAACGGCCGGCTATTTGTGCGTCGCAGCATTTCTTTTCGCAGGACAATGACATTCGCCGTGCTTCTGTCACGCGAAAAGAAGCTTTCACCAAGTGCCGTCGAGCAAGGAACAGCGAGTTGACGGCGCTCAAAAATCTCTTAAGGTCCGTTCAAGCCTCGGTTTCGAGGGGACCGCCTCAGGGATGGCGGTTCCTGGCTAGGGGGTCTGCAGATCTCCTCGAAGTCCACTATGCCCGCTACCGAGGCGTCCATCCCTGTCGCAAACAGTCAGGTCGGAGTCTAAGCGACGCCACTCTCTAGGCGTGTCGCGAAAACACTCAAAGACTTGTCGGAGGAACCCATGAGAGCGGTACATCTCCTTGCGCTCGGCGCGGGCGTCGCGGCCGTTGCCGCGCCGGCGCTGGCCAACGAAAGCGTCATGAAGGGCATCGCCAACCCGGCGGAGCAGGTGCTTCAGACGGTCGATTACGCGAATACGCGTTACTCGAAGCTCGATCAGATCAACGCGTCGAACGTGAAGAACCTCCAGGTCGCCTGGACCTTCTCGACCGGCGTCCTGCGTGGCCACGAGGGCTCGCCGCTCGTCGTCGGCAACATCATGTACGTGCACACGCCGTTCCCGAACATCGTGTACGCCCTCGACCTCGACCACGAGGCGAAGATCATCTGGAAGTACGAGCCGAAGCAGGATCCGTCCGTGATCCCGGTCATGTGCTGTGACACGGTCAACCGTGGTCTGGCCTACGCCGACGGCGCCATCCTCCTGCACCAGGCCGACACCACCCTCGTGTCGCTCGACGCCAAGACCGGCAAGGTCAACTGGTCGGTCGTGAACGGCGACCCGAAGAAGGGCGAGACCAACACCGCGACGGTTCTGCCGGTCAAGGACAAGGTCATCGTCGGCATCTCGGGCGGCGAGTTCGGCGTGCAGTGCCATGTCACCGCCTACGACCTGAAGACCGGCAAGAAGGTGTGGCGTGGCTACTCCGAGGGCCCGGACGACCAGATGCTGGTCGACCCGGAGAAGACCACCTCGCTCGGCAAGCCGGTCGGCAAGGACTCCTCGCTGAAGACCTGGGAAGGCGATCAGTGGAAGACCGGCGGCGGCTGCACCTGGGGCTGGTTCTCCTACGATCCCAAGCTCGACCTGATGTACTACGGCTCGGGCAACCCCTCGACTTGGAACCCCAAGCAGCGTCCGGGCGACAACAAGTGGTCGATGACCATCTGGGCGCGTAACCCGGATACCGGCGTCGCCAAGTGGGTCTACCAGATGACCCCCCACGACGAGTGGGACTACGACGGCATCAACGAGATGATCCTCACGGATCAGAAGGTTGACGGCAAGGAGCAGCCGCTCCTGACCCACTTCGACCGTAACGGCTTCGGTTACACGCTGAACCGCGCGGACGGCAGCCTGCTCGTCGCCGAGAAGTTCGATCCGGCCGTCAACTGGGCGTCCAAGGTCGACATGGACAAGGGTTCGAAGAACTACGGCCGGCCGCTGGTCGTGTCGAAGTACTCGACCGAGCAGAACGGTGAGGACACCAACTCCAAGGGCATCTGCCCGGCGGCGCTGGGCACCAAGGATCAGCAGCCTGCGGCCTTCTCGCCGAAGACCAACCTGTTCTACGTGCCCACCAACCACGTCTGCATGGACTACGAGCCGTTCCGGGTGACCTACACCCCGGGCCAGCCCTACGTCGGTGCGACCCTCTCGATGTACCCGGCCCCGAATTCGCACGGCGGCATGGGCAACTTCATCGCGTGGGATGGCGTCAACGGCAAGATCAAGTGGTCCAACGCCGAGCAGTTCTCGGTGTGGTCCGGTGCTCTGGCCACCGCCGGCGACGTGGTGTTCTACGGCACGCTTGAGGGTTACCTGAAGGCGGTCGACGACAAGAGCGGCAAGGAGCTGTTCAAGTTCAAGACCCCGTCGGGCATCATCGGCAACGTGATGACCTACCAGCACAAGGGCAAGCAGTACGTGGGCGTCCTCTCGGGCGTCGGCGGCTGGGCCGGCATCGGCCTCGCGGCCGGCCTGACCGACCCGAACGCCGGTCTCGGCGCGGTGGGTGGCTACGCGGCTCTGTCGCAGTACACCAACCTCGGCGGTCAGCTGACGGTCTTCGCTCTGCCGAACTAATCGGCCGCAGGGTCCACCTGTTAAAATCGGTGCCGGCGCGGGTTCCCGCGCCGGCATCCTTGTGATTAGACTTTCGCGCAAGAGGCTACGGCTCGGAGGGAGACGAAGGGCCTCGATCCAGGGAGACACATGCGTTGCTCAACCTCAGCAAGATTGTAACGCGGCCGGTTATCGCCGCCCTCGCCCTAGCGACCGTCTCTGCGGTTGCCGTACATGCTGAGGATGCCAAGCCCGCCGACCCCGCCCTCGCCAACTCGCTCAACGCGAACGACAAGACCGCCGAGCAGGACGAGAAGCTGCTCAAGAAGGATGCGGCCGTTAAGGTCGAGGACGGCAAGTACCTGGATGCCGACGGTCACCCGACCTTCCGCGTCACCCAGGACGGCAAGAAGCTCGACTGGTACTCCTACTCGGGTTACCGCCGCTATCACGCCGAGTGCCACGTCTGCCACGGCCCGGACGGCATGGGTTCGACCTACGCGCCGGCCTTGAAGGACTCGCTGAAGCACCTCTCCTACGAGGAGTTCATCGGCATCCTAGTGGGCGGCAAGCAGGACGTAAGCGCCGCCGAGCAGAAGGTCATGCCGGCCTTCGGCGACAACAAGAATGTCATGTGCTACTCGGACGACCTCTACGTATACCTCAAGGCGCGCGCCGCCGGTGCGATCGGGCGTATCCGTCCGTCCGACCACGAGGACAAGCCCGAAGCCGCCCGCAAGGCGGAGAAGGAATGCATGGGCGGCTAATGTCGTCTCTTGCCCGGATCGTCGCGCTCTGTGCCCTGACTCTGACCGGGGCACAGGGAGCGCTCGCCCAGCATCTGCCGGATACGGTCACCACGGACGTGCTGCGCGTCTGCGGGGATCCGGGCAACATGCCGTTCTCCGAACGCAAGGAGGACGGCTTCGAGAACAAGATCGCGGCGATCATCGCCGACGAACTGAAGGTGAAGGTCCGCTATTACTGGCTGACCCAGGGCCCGGGTTTCGTGCGCAACACGCTCGGGACCGGCCTCTGCGACCTGATCATGGGCCAGGCCTTCGGCAGCGACCTCGTCCAGACCACGAATCCGTATTATCGGTCCGCCTACACGCTGGTCACCCGCGCCGGGGAATTCGACGGCGTGACGGGCCTTGATGACGCGCGCCTGAAGGGCAAGAGCATCGGTGTCATCGCGGGAACCCCGCCGGTGAACCGGATGGGCGAGTTGGGCCTCGTGTCCAGCATGAAAGCCTACGCGCCGTATCAGCTCGACCCCTCCCGCAAGCATCAGACGGTCGCAGCCGAGATCATCGCGGCCCTTGCCGCCAAGGAGATCGACGCCGCCGTGCTTTGGGGACCGGCCGCGGGCTGGCTCGCGAAGCAGTCCGGGACGGCCATGAGCGTGGTGCCGCTGCTCAAGGAGCCCGAGCGGCCGCCGATGGCCTATCGGATCGCCATGGGCGTCCGCCTCGGCGAGAACGATTGGAAGCGCACGCTGAACACGGTCCTGCGCAAGCGCAAGGCGGATATCGATCAGGTCCTGCGCGCGTACGACGTGCCGCTTCTCGACCAAGAAGACAACAAGCTGGCCGAGCCTGGCGAGCGCTGAGCGGCCTCAGGCCGGGGCGATGCCGGTCCTGTCGAGTTTCGCGAGGGCGTCGACCACCCGCTCGCCGCCAATTACGAGATCCGGAGCGATCTCGGCGAGCGGCACCAGCACGAAGGCGCGCTCGCGCACGTAGCGGTGCGGCAGCACGAGGCGCGCATCAACGACGGCGGCTCCCTCGTAGGCGAGCACATCGATGTCGATGACCCGCGGCCCCCAGCGCTCCTCGCGCACGCGGCCGAGATCGTGCTCCACCGACAGGCAGGCATCCAGCAGGCCGTGCGGATCAAGGTCCGTGTCGATCGCCACGGCGCCGTTGAGGAACCAGGGCTGATCAGTCTTGCCCCAGGGCGGCGTGCGATAATCGGCCGAGCGCGCGACGATCGCGATGCCGGGCACGGCGGCGAGCCCCGCAACAGCCCGGTCCAGCATCGCGGCCATGTCACCGATATTGCTGCCGATGCCGAGATAGGCCCTCATGCGCGGTCTCCGCGCTGGCGTGTGATCTCGATGCTGACGCCGTCCAGGATCGCCGGGACCGGCGCGCTCGGCTTGTCGACGCGGACGGTGATCGCGTCGATGCGCGCGAAGCGCTCGAGGATGCTCGCCGCGATGGTCTCCGCCAGGGCTTCGATCAAGTTGAAGCGCTGCTCCGTGCTGATCGCGACGGCGATCTGCGTCAGGTCGGCGTAGCTCACCGTGCCGGCGACCGCATCGGACCGTCCGGCCTCGCTGAGGTCGAGGCGGGCCTCGAGGGAGATGTAGAAGCGCTGACCGAGCACGGCCTCTTCGGGCAACAGCCCGTGGCGCCCGAACACGGCGATGCGGGTGACGCGGATTAGATCGCCGCCCATGCTCACCGCTCCCCCGGCCGCATCACGGCGTCGACGACGCGCATCGCATCGATATGCGCAGCCACGTCGTGCACGCGGACGATGTCGGCCCCCAGTGTCGCCGCCAGAGCGTGCGCGGCGAGGGAGCCGTAGAGCCGATCTGCCGGTCGGGTCTCGCGATCGTGCAGGCGTCCGAGGAGAGACTTGCGGGAAACGCCGACCAGAACCGGAAAGCCGAGGGCGCGGATCTCCGGGAGCCGCCGCAAGACCTCGAGATGCTGCGCCCAGGTCTTGCCGAAGCCGACACCCGGATCGAGCACGATCTCGGAATCCGCGATCCCCGCGCGATGGGCGATGCCGAGTGACCGCTCGAAGAAGGCCTGCATGTCGGCGACGATGTCGATCTCTGGATCGATCGACGCGCGGTTGTGCATGATGATGACCGGCGCGCCGTGCGCGGCCGCCACGGAGGCGATGTCGGGCTCGCGCTGGAGGCCCCAGACGTCGTTCACGATCCGCGCGCCGGCCTCGAGAGCGACGCGCGCCGTCGAAGCCTTATAGGTGTCGATGGAGATCGGCACGGCCAGCCGCGGAGCCACCGCGCGGATCACCGGCAGGACCCGCGCCTGCTCGTCCTCGGCCGAGACGGGCACATGCCCGGGCCGGGTGGATTCGCCGCCGATGTCCAGGATCGCCGCCCCGTCCGCGACAAGCCGCTCCGCCTGCGCCACGGCTGCGGCCTCTCCGGCGAACAGGCCGCCGTCCGAGAAGGAATCGGGCGTGACGTTCAGGATGCCCATGACCAGCGTGCGCCCTCCGAGATCGGGCAGCAGGTTGGAAAGGCCGGAAGAGGGGGTCACGAAGGGGGTCCCGGTCACGAGCGCGCTACGAGACCCCGTGTGCGCGAATCGCGAGGCCGGCGCAACGCCGGCCGGCCTCTCTGCACGATCAGCCGCGATAGCAGCGGATCTCGGCCTCGGCCTGGGCGCGCCGGAGTTCCGCGACCTTGTCGTCGAAGATCTTGGTCGACTTGAACTCGTTGGCGCGGTTGCCGATGCCCTGCCGCATCGACAGCACCGTGCTCGCCTGGACGTACTTGTCATACGGCAGGATGGCGGCGAGCTGATCGAGCGAGCAGGAGCACTTCTGCAGGCTCTCGCGGGTCTGGCCGTTGGCCGCCATGCAGCCGAACACGTAATCGACCCGCGCATCGGTCGGGTAATCGTTCTCCTCGGCCGCGTAGCCGGCCAGTCCCGACAGGGTCAGGGCGAGGACGGCCAGCGCGCCGCGTTCAGCCAGCCTTCTGATCATAGTTCAGCTTCTCCTCAAGCAGCTCGCCGCCGTCCTTGTTCTTCGAGGATGCCTCGATCGAGACGATCTCACCCGGGACGGAGGGGGCGGTGACGAAGGTGTAGGTCAGGTCATCGAGGCCGCGCATACGCTGCGTCATCGCATCGCCCTCGAAGGGCTTGGTCACCACGCGCCAGCCATCGACGGTGCGACCGTCGAACTCGACCTTCGTCGGCGTCACGGTCGCCTTCTCGCGCAGGCCCCGTCGGATCGCCAGCTTCAGATAGCGCGGGTTGGCTTCCAATACCTTGGCCAGCGCCCGGAGGTGGTTCTCGAGAAACAGCGACACGACGGGGTTGCCCGCCATGTCCTCGAACGGTCCGGCAGGCACGCGGTTCAGGCCGGAAAACATCGTGACGCGGATATCGCGCGCGTCGGGGCTCTTACCCGGCTCGATCTTCAGCGCGACCGTGTCCTGGAGCGGGGCCCCGAACGGGCCGCCGGAGATGCCGGAGCGGCGCAGGTAATTGTACGTGATGGTCGATCCCGGCGCCGCGTTCTTCATCTGAGGCTGATCGAACAGCAGGTCGGCGGCCGAAGGCGGGGCGGCGGCGTTGGCCTGGGTGACGGTCGCGGTTTTCGGCGCGTCCTCGGCGAAGGCCGGCAGCGCGGCCAGAACAAGGGCCAGGGCCGTCGTAGCAAGAACTCT
Source organism: Methylobacterium sp. OAE515 (assembly GCF_041806315.1). Taxonomy (NCBI): domain Bacteria; kingdom Pseudomonadati; phylum Pseudomonadota; class Alphaproteobacteria; order Hyphomicrobiales; family Methylobacteriaceae; genus Methylobacterium; species Methylobacterium sp. OAE515. The sequence continues at coordinate 5,205,922 of NZ_JBGMUV010000001.1, read as the reverse complement.
CACGAGTGCACTTCCTCCTTGAGCGGCGACCGGACGTTGCTGCCGATCGTCCGATAGACGTAATCCGGCGGGTTCTCGGCCGCCTCTTCCACCGCGAGGGCCCGCACCTTGGCATGGAGCGGGGAGAGCGAGCAGGCCGGATCCGTGGCCGCGGCGTCGCCGGCCAGGGCCAGCGCCTGGCAACGGCACCCGCCCCAATCCTTCTCGCGGCGGTCGCAGGAGCGGCACGGCTCCTTCATCCAGTCCGTCCCGCGATAGGCCGTGAAGGCCGGCGAGTCATGCCAGATCTCGCCGAGCGAATGGTCGGCGACGTTCCAGAACTCCAGCCCCGGGATCGTCTCGGCCGCGTGGCACGGCAGGACCTTGCCCTGGGGCGTCACGTTCATCAGCTTGCGGCCCCAGCCGCCGGCGCAGGCCTTGGGGTACTTCGCGTAATAGTCGGGCACGACGAGATCGATCACGAGTTGCCCCTTCAGGCGCTCGCGAGCCGCCTCGACGATGCGGATCGACTCGTCCACTTGCGCCTTGTTGGGCATCAGGGCGGCGCGGTTCACGTAGGCCCAGCCGTAATACTGGGTGTGCGCCACCTCGAGGCGCTTGGCGCCCATCTTCACCGCGAGATCGATGAAGCCCGCCACCTCGTGGATGTTGCCGCGGTGGATGACGGAGTTGAGGGTCAGCGGCAGCCCAAGTTCCACCACCTTGGCGGCGAACGCGAATTTCTGCGGCTGGGCGTTCTTCAGGCCACCGATCTTCTCGGCATTCTGCGCGTCCACGCCCTGCACCGAGAGCTGCACGTGATCGAGGCCGACATCGTAGAGCGCCTGGAGCTTCGACAAGGCTCCGCCGACCCCGGAGGTGATCAGGTTCGAGTACAGGCCGAGATCCGCGCAGGTCTTGGTGATCTCGACGATGTCGTTGCGCGCCGTCGGTTCGCCGCCGGACAGGTGCACGTGGAGCACGCCGAGCGCGGACGCCTCCGTGAGCACCCGCTGCCACGTCGCCGTGTCGAGCTCGCCGGAGCGGCGGTCGAGTTCCAGCGGATTGGAACAATAGGGGCAGCGCAACGGGCAGCGGTGGGTCAGCTCAGCGAGCAGACCGACCGGGGCCGGGGCGGCGGGCCGGTTCGGCGTCAGCGCGTTCATCGCTCAAGAACCCGTTTCTCCGCGAGACCGTCGAGCATCACCAGGATGTCGGCCTCGATTGCACGCGGGTCGGCCGCGTAGGTCTTGCCCAATTCGTCCGCGATGTCGGCGACGCTGCGCGTGCCGTCCACGAGCTTGAGCACCGCGACGGCGTTGTCGTCGAGGTCGAAGGTGCGCTCCGGGGCGAGCAGGACGTATTTGCCGCGCGTCTCGTCGTTGCGCAGCCGCACGCCGCGCGGCAGGCGCGGGCGGTCGCCGGGCGCGGTCTTCCTGCCGACGCCGGCCGCCTGGACCTGCGCCGGCTCGGCCACCAGCCCCTCTCCGGGCTGCCACGCATCCGGAGGGATCAGGCCGGGGGCCACGTAGGCGAAGTACAGGGCATCGAGCTGCGTCCAGAGGACGTTGCACTTGAAGGTCAGCGCGGCCATAGCCTGCCGCTGCAGCTCGGGCGTGGTCGCGTGCCGCTTGACATAATCCAGCGCGAAGTCGGCATCCCGCGGGGCCTGCGTCAGACGCTTGTCGAAATAGGCCAGCGTGTCCTTGGTGATGAAGTCGTAATTCTTCAGCATCCCGGCGACCCGCTCCGAGATGATCGTCGGCGAGAACATCTCGGTGAGCGACGAGGCGATCGCCTCCAGCAGAGTCTTCTCGGACACGAAATGGACGTAGGCTTCGACGGAAAATTTCGTGGCCGAGAGAATGCCGCGGGTCGACAGCACGTAATCGCGGTCGAAGCCGACGCCCTCCGCCAGCTTGAGCCAGCGCTCGATGCCGCCGTCACCCTCGTGGTCGCCGTCGTGATCGACGATGCGCTGACGCCAGACCCGCCGCAGCGACGCGTCGGTCATCCGGGCGAGCACCGCGGCATCCTTCACCGGGATCATTGCCTGGTAATAGTAGCGATTCAGCGCCCAGGCCCGGACCTGATCCTTCGACAACTTGCCGTCGTGCAGGAGGCGGTGAAACGGATGCAGGTTGTGGTAGCGGCGCGCGCCGATATCGCGCAGAGCCGCTTCCAGCTCGTCGGGGCTCAGAAGACGCTGGCTGTCGGCGGTGTCGGGGGTCGGGAAGACTGCGTTCATGGCGTTTCCGGCGTCCGTTCTCGGGTCGCGTTTCCTGTGCGGTCGTTCCGCCCTCGGCAGCGGGGCGAATATCTGAACTTGGACACGATATAGTGCCGCCCGGCTACGGACCCAACCTCCGGCCCCGTCCAGGTAACCCCGTTCAAGCCGCCAGAGCCTGCGGCACAGGGTACACCCGGATGACCGTCTCGGAGCTCCGCAAACCGCTCCGTCACGATCTGGGCTCGTTCCTCAAAGGCGGGGCCGCTCCGCACGCATATCCTGAGGTGCCGAAGTGCGGCGGAGATCTCGAAGGAGGGCTCGGAGATCCCGTCTCCTTCAAGCATCGCTGACGCGGGCAACTCAGGATGCAGGTGAGAACTGCCAGATCACACGCACTCCGAAGTCGTCGCGGCCTAAAGCGACAGGCTCAGCCCGTCATGGGCTACCGTCCACCCGGCTTTCTCCACATCCGCCCGCTCGGCCGAGCCTTCGACCAACACCGGGTTGGTGTTGTTGATGTGGACGAAGATGCGGCGTCCGATCTCCACGCCCGCGAGGGCGTCGATCGAGCCGCCGTCGCCGCGCATGGGAACGTGCCCCATGCGCCAGCCGGTCTTCGTGCCGACCCCGGCGCGGATCATGTCGTCGTCGTGCAGAACGGTCCCGTCGAAGAGCAGCGCATCGACGCCGGCGATCCGCTCCCGCAATCCGTCGGTGACGCGGGCGCAACCCGGGATGTAGGCGAGGCGCCGGCCGCCGGCTTCGATCAGCGCGCCGACCGTCGTCTCGGTCTCGGCGCCGATCTCCATCGTCTCGTCCTCCAGCCAGAGCGGCACCTTGCCGGGAACCGGGAAGAGGGTGACGGACAGGCCGGGAAGAGGCTCGAAGCGCTGATCCATGCCGATCGGCTGTCGGGCGACCACGCCGTCCGCCATCACGTCGAAAACCCGGTTGGCGTTGACAGAGTCGAGAATGCCGCGCGTGGCGTAAAGTGTGTAGGGCTGACCTTCTCGGAGCGTGAGCAGGCCCGCCACGTGGTCGACGTCCCCGTTCGTCAGGAGCACGGCGCGGATCGGCGAGTGGCGCAGACCCTCGCGCGGGTGCATCTGGGGATTGTCGAAGAGCTGTTGCCGGATGTCCGGCGAGGCGTTGATCAGCAGCCAATCCGACCCGTCCGCGGAGACCGCGATGCTCGACTGGGTCCGGGGCCGCACCCGGCCTGGCTCGGACCGCGCCAGCGTGCAGATGGGGCAGCGGCAATTCCACTGGGGAAGGCCGCCGCCGGCCGCGGAACCGAGGATCACGACGCGCATGGTGCGGCTCCCGAGATCCCCGGCCCGTTAAACTCAGTTGAAGGTGTCGATCTCGGCCGACTCGTAGCTCGTCACTTCCATGCCGACGCAGATCTCGGACACGATCGGGGCAGCCCACTTCATGGTGTTTCTCCTTCGCGACATCTACACCGAGCGTCACGCGGTTCCTAAGAGGACCCTAAGACACTGATGGCGCTCTCATTTCCGGCGCGAGAGAGGTATCGACGATTCAGCTGCGCGCTTCAAGCACTAACTTGCCGGATCCTCCCAAATTTTTCGTGAGAGACTTCCTAACCCTCCGGAAACCATCGAGAAATGCGCGCCCCTGCGACTTAAGTACAGTGGCTCACTGACGGAAGTCGGGTCCGCGCAACTCGAGCATGAATCCTTTGCCGCGCACGGTGACCAGACTCGGACCGCCGAAACGAACAAAATCGGCCATCTTCGAGCGTAGATAGCCGATATAGACATCGACCACGTTCAGGGAGAGGCCGCCCTGGCTGGCCCAGAGCCGTTCGAAGATGTCGGCCCGGGAAACCGGCTTGCCGATGCTCTCCATCAGCATGGCGAGGAGGTCGGCCTCGCGGGGCGTGAGGCGCGCGCTGGCCTCGCCGCAGCTCGCCTGCCGCGTGTCGAGGTCGAGCATCAGCTTGCCGGCCGTGATGCGCGAGCGCGGCGCCTCCGCCTGCTCACGGCGCATGAGATGCGTGCGGAGCCTTGCCACCAGCTCGTCGAATTCGAACGGCTTGATGATGTAGTCGTCGGCGCCGAGGGCCAGCCCCTCGGCCCGGTCGCGGATCTCGTCGCGGGCGGAGAGGAAAAGGATCGCTCCGGGGAAGCCGCCCTCGCGCAGGGACCGGCACACGTCGTGGCCGGATCCGTCCGGCAGGTTGATATCGAGAAGCACGGCACCGGGCGCGGGATCATGCGCGGCCTTGAGCGCCTCGTCCACGCAGGCCGCGGTCCCGACCTCGAACCCCTCGGCCTCCAATCCACGGGCCAGGAGCCCGCGGATGTCGACATCGTCCTCGACGATCAGGATCCGCGTCATGCGGCCGACTCCTTCACCTGCGCGCCGCCGGCGGCGTGTCCGGCGGCCTGCGCATCCCATGCCGGATCGAGCGCCGGAAGATCCAGGCTGACGCGGGCTCCGCGCCCGTCCGGCCCGGCGCCGAGCCGGATCGTCCCACCGTGCTGCTCGACGATCCAGCGCGCCAGGGCGAGGCCGATGCCGAAACCGGTCTCGTCCGGGCCGGCACTCTTCCCCCGGCGGAACCGCTCGAACAGCTCGGCTTCCGAGGCGTCGAAGCCGGGTCCGTCATCCGTCACGGTGATCCGTCCGACCGGCCCGGGTCCTGCCGCCAGCGCGACCTCGACCCGGGACAAACCGGCGGCGTGGCGCAGCGCGTTGTCGACGAGGCTCTCGACGGTCTGGCGGATCCATTCCCGGTCGGCGAGGCATTCGACGTCGCGCGTGCCGGGATCCAGCGTCAGGCCGACCCGGCGGCGCGTGGCCTCGGACGCCATGTTGTCCACCGCCTCCGACAGGACGAGGGCGAGCCCGAGGGGGTGCTTGTCGAACGCGATCTCGCCCGATTCTGACCGGGCAACCCGCAGCAGATCCTCGACGCGCAGCTTCAGCCGCTGCGCCCGCTTCTTGATCGTCGCGAAGACCGGTCCCGGGTCGCCCCCCCGGGACGCGCTCCGAAGGGCGAGGTCGCACTCGCCGAGGATCACCGTCAGGGGCGTGCGCAGCTCGTGGCTGACATCGGCGAAGAAGCGCCGCCGCGACTGATCGACGGCCTCCAGGCGGGCGTTGGCGGCGCGCAGGTCGGCGGTGCGCGCCGCCACGGTATCCTCCAGCGCGGCCCGATCCGCCGCCAAGCGCGTTTCCCGCCGAGCAAGGCGGGCGGCCATGCGGTTGACGTTGGTCATCAGCAGGCCGAGCTCGTCGCGAGTTGCCACGGACAGCCGCGTGTCGAGAGCGCCGCGGCCGATGGCGCTCGCCGCCCGGCGCACCTCCTCGATGCGCGCGAGCGTCGGACGGGTGACGCCACGGTAGAGGATCGCGAGCAGGACCAGGGCAGCCGCCACGGCCGAGGCCGCAGCGACCCGCAGGCGCTCCGAGAGCGCCCGGGCCTGCTCAGACCCCAAGGCCATGCTGCGCCGCTCGGCCTCGATCAGGAACGAGAGCGGCTGGCCGGTCATGGCGCCGAACCCGTTCAGCGCCCCCTTGATCGCGTCCTGGCGCCGCTCCGGATCGGTCTGGCGGCTGATCAGCGCCACCTGCCGGTCGAGAACCGCGCGGGCGGCCCGCAGCTGCGCCATGGGACGCGTGCGCGCCGCGTACTGCATCCGGTCGGCCGGATCATCGGACGGCGGAAAACTCCTGGCCAGGGCTTCGTCGACCGTGGTCAGAGCCCGGTCGGCATTGTCACGGGCGATCGCCATCGCCTCCGGCTGGTTATCGGGATTGCTCACGGTCTCTACGGCCGCGAGGCCGAACTGGGTGAGGCGGCCGGACAATTCGGCCAGCAGCTCCAAACGACGCTGCGCCTCGAGTGTGCGGTCGACCGACCGCTCCGCGGCCCCGATCGCCGCCAAAGCCGCAGCCGCGGCCAACACCACCACGATGGCCGTGCCACCGAGCAGCAGCGCGAAGCGGACCTTCAGCGAGCGCATGGTTTCGGTCCCGCACTCAGAGGAGAGGCGAGCATGTCACCGTCTGGCGGGAGAACCAAGGCGCCGTCACAGATCCTTCGGCACGCTGCCCTTGGCAGCGCAGCGCCAGCGCTCGACATGCCATTCGGGATGCGCCGCCTGCCAAGTCGCCAGCGCGCTCTGCGAGTTGCGCAGGCACACGAAGGGGCTCGACTTCTCGAACGACATCTCGATCTGGTCTTCGCGGCAGGTCGAGGGCTGGGCGACGAGGCAGATCGACAGCAGCAACAGCATGGACGCGTCCCCGGCTTGCCGGCCTCGAACGGGCCGGCTTGCTGGGGAGCATAGGACGGCGTCACGCCCCTTGCCCAGGCGGCGTCAGGCCGCGACCCAGATCTCGCCCTTGGCGATGGTCGCGAGGTCGCCTGAGTAGCGGCGCAGCGGCTTTCCAAGGAGGTCGCCGTGCTCGGCGCTGACGCCGCGCAGGGCCGTGGCCAGCAGGCGCAGGAACACGAGGTCGTGCGTCCCTGTCTCCACGAAGGTCGCAGCCATCCGCCCGTGCGATCCCAGGACGAGCGTCCCGCGGCGCATGCCGAGACCCGGATGGTCGCCGACCGCGAGAGCCGCCAAAGTACCGGCAATCATGCGCGAACCCGCGAAGGCGCCCGCACGGCCGGCCACGATGGTCCCGCGCCGCATCCGATCGCCGAGATGCGCCCCGGCGCTGCCCCGGATGACCAGCGTCGCACCGTCGAGCCCCGCCTTGGCGGCGTAGACCGCGCCGCCCGCGTAATCCCCGGCATCACCCTCGACGGTGATCGTGCCACCGGTGGCCCCGGAAGCCGCGTAGGGACCTGCGTTCCCGATGACCGTCAGGCTGCCGCCGACCATACCGGCGCCGAGGCGCTGCCCGACATCGCCGACGACGCGGATCGTGCCGTCCGACAGGGATGCGCCGACGCGGTCCAGACGTTCGTGGCCGCCGTCGATGGTCAGCGTTTTGGAGCCGTCGAGGGAGACGGCGAAACAGTCGCCGAGACGTACGCCCGTCCGGCTGGTTCCAACCTCCAGGCGTTCGGCCTCGCTCTGCGAGAGGCCGCTGAGCGCCAGCGGGTTGATGGCGAGAAAATCCAGCCGCTCGGGCGGGGCCGCGCGTAGGGTGAGGGTGCTCACAGCTCAGCCCTCCGGCTTGGCGTCGTTGCGCGCGATGAGGTCGCGCAGATGGTAGTGGTGGCGGCCGAGATTGCCGCCGTAATTGCCGGCCGTGACAGCGATCAAGCCGTGCTTGCCGCCGATCTCGGTGGCGGCGTGCAGGCCGGCGCGCATCGAATCTGACACGCCCTGCGAGGTGAGGGCGTCGATCACGATCTCCAGCACCACGCCGCATTCCGCCGGGAGCGCCGAGCCGGCGCGGCCCTTCAGGGTCGGGCAGTAGGCGTCGTTGGTCGAGGCCATCATGCCCTTGGTCCGGCCGCCGACCTTCGATCCGGAGCGGACAATGCCGCCCGGGAACGGCAGGATCGCACCCGGGACCGCCTTGGCGGCCTCGACGGCGATCTCGGCGACCTTCAGCGTCTCGGCGTGGTTGCGGCCGAGGAACAGCAGGTTTCCGCCGCCGACCGCGCCGTCGACGGCCCGGACAGAGTCCTCACAGAGGAATTCGCCATCCATCACCGGGATGCGCCAGTAGCGCCGGGCCTTGCCAGTGGCGTCGGGCAGGCGCTTGGCCACCGCGAAGCCGTCACCGAAGTAGCGGATCGCGCCGCCGAGCTTGATCTTGGTCGGCCCGTCGACGCCCGCGTAGCAGGCGGTGCCCGGGCAGGTCAGGATGCACTGGCCGACGCGCTTGATCAGTTGGTCCTTGAGTCCGTTCGGCTCGAAGCCGAACAGAAGGATGCGCACGCCCGGCCGCCCGTCAGGCGTCTCCTCGGGCGACAGCTCAGCGTCGATGCCGGCCTCGGCGCCGCAGCCGATGACCGAGGTGGCGAAGCCGGTCATCGTGGTCGCGGCGATCATCGCCCACTTGGCGGTGTCGTTCGTGACGATGATGGCCGTGCCGGCCACATCGAACGCCTCCGCGAAGGTGTCGACGACCGGGATGCCGTTGAGGGTGAGGTCAGACATCGTTCTTCCCGCGGCTCGCCCCGCTGATCACACCCGGCATGGCACCGCCTCGAAATTCTCGGTCCCCTCGCCGAAGGCCGCGTCGGGCACGGCGAAGCTGTCGAGACCCTCGCCGAAGCGTTCCGTGAGGTAGGTGTCGGCGCGCTTCGCCATGGCCTTGTCGGACTCCACGGTCAGCGACAGCGTGCGGCCCGCGCGCCACTCCACGACCTCGCCGTCCTCGACGATCGGCACGCCGTCCTTCAGGACGAGCTTGGCGGCGGTGAACATCGCGGTGCGGTCGGTGTCGTCGCGGTAGACCGCGATGTCCGCCCGGGCACCGGCCCGCAGGTGGCCGCGGTCGGCGAGGCCGAGGAGCTTCGCCGGTCCGGACCGGGTCAGCTGCGCGATCTCCGAGAGCGTGTACTCGCGCTCCAGCCCCGGAAGGCTCGAGCGCTCGCCGACCACGCTCGGCAGCGTCGCGGTCTCGCGGTCGCGCTCCGACTTGTCCATCAGCAGGTGGATGATGCGCGGGTACTGGGTGAACGGACCGCCGTTCGGGTGGTCGGTGGTCAGGATCGTCCGCTCCGGGTCGGTGGAGAGCAGCATGATCTCCAGGCCGATCGCCCATTGCAGCGAGCTGGTCGGGCCTCGGGGCCGGTAGAGGAACGGCACCACGCCGCCGCCCTCGGCGTCGCCCGCGTTCAAAACCCACTTCTTCGGCTTGGCGCCCTTCCGGCCGGCGAACTGGCGGAGGATGTCGAGGGACACGGTCACGGTCTGGCCGAACACGACCTGCCCGATATCGAGGGTGGCGTTCGGGTTGTCGGTGATCGCCTGCGCGATCCGCTCGGCGGCCGAGCGGAAGCCGCCGGTGCCGGGATTGGCCGGGTCGACTGCGCCGTAGGCGTAGAACTGCGCGTGGGCGAAGTGGATGCGCCGGCCCTCCGCCGCGTCGAGCGTCGCCATGAAGCTGTCGTCGGCGCCGGGCAGGCCGAGGTTGTTGCAGTGGACGTGCAGCGGGTGCGGGACGCCGATCTCCTCGACCGCGTCGAGGAGCGAACCCATGATCTGCCGGGTCGAGAGCCCGTAGCAGGGGATCTCGTCGTCGAGGGACAGGCGCAGGGCGCCGTCCTTGAAAGCCGAGGCGCCGCCCGCGTTGATGCACTTCACTCCGAGGCCGCGCGACTGGGCGACCGACAGGGCGACGAGGTCGCGCACGGCGTTGCCGCCCTGGCGCTCGCGCAGGAGCTGCAGGAGCTGGTCGTCGTTGCCCATCACGGTGAGCGCGCCGCGGTCGAGCAGCGGGATGTCGGCGAGTTCGAGCTGCGTGCCGAGCGCGTGGGTCGGCGGCATCGCCGGCTCGACGGCCGTGGTGTAGCCCATCCGCGCGTAGGTCGAGCCGATCCAGGCCGCCGCCCCGCCCGCGTGGGCGAAGGGGTGGCCGTCGGGCGCCGCCTCGCTGACGTAGAGGTCGGGCAGGAGCAGCCGCGAGGTGATCACGTTGCCGCCGGCGATGTGCGAGTGCACCTCGACGCCGCCGGCCATGACCACGCAGCCCGCGGCGTCGATCACAGCGTCGGGCTCGCGGCCCGGCGGATCGATGACGCGGCCGTCCTCGATCCAGACGTCGCCCACGGAATCGCGGGACGCGGTCGGATCGACGACGCGCCCGCCCCGGATCACGCTCAGCATACGGGTTCACTCCTCGACGCGGCCGGGCCCGTGACCAGGCGCTCCTTGAGGGCGCCCAGCACCGACGCGGCCGACGGCAGATCCGACGGCACCGAGGCCGGCCAGAAGGTCAGCGCGGCGCGCTGCTCGTTCCACAACACGCCGCCATGGTCGCGGCCGGGCTGGCCGACGGCGATCACCACCTCGGCGGCCTGCGCCTCGCCGTCGGCGACCAGCGCGACGGCCGGGACGTTCGACAGCCAGTCCGGGCGCGAAACCGGGACGGCGCCGATCCAGAGGACGGCATCGACCTCGCCGGCGGCGACCTGGCGGGCGGCGTCGAAGCGCCAGGGATCATGCTCGGGCACGCGGCGCCCGAAGCCGCTGCGCGGCGCCTGCCCGGTGAGCCAGGCCGAGACCGGCACCACTGCGCGGTCCTGACCGGTGCCGCCGACCGCGAGGGTGAAGCAGCGCGTGGTCTCGCTGAGCTCCATGGCGAGGCCCTGCAGCATCTCGATGCCGGCCTCGCCGAGCTCGGCGGCGTCGTACAGGAGGACGCCGTACTGGGCGGCGGCGAGCCGGGCGGCGATCTGGGCAGGGAGGTCATCGCCGGCGAGGTGGCCGCGGGCGTGGGCACGCAAGACGCCGACAGCCTCGGTCAGCCCGCCCTCGGCCGGCCAGGACAGCGACGCGGTGGCGTTGGCGCCGACGGCCAGCAGGGCGCGCTCCGATCCGGCGGCGCGACCGCGGCCGGGCTTGTCGTCGATCAGGCGCTTCAGGAGCGGCGCCTGCCAGGGGGCGGCGCCCACCACCAGCACCACGTCGGCGCGCCCGACGGCCTCGGCGGGCGTCGAGGTCAGCGCCCCGACCCGGCTTAGCGCTCCGAGTTCCGCGTAGGTGCCGGCCGAGCCGGCGGTGTCGACGGAGGCACCGATGCGCCCCGCGAGATCGTAGGCCGCGCGGATCGCGGCCACGTCGGCGCTGAGGCCGGCGATCACCGGCGCGCGCGCTTTGGCGAGCAGGGATGCGGCCGCCTCAATGGCGGTGCCCGCGTCCGTCGCGCCGCCCTTCACCCAGGCTGCCATGCTCCCTCTCGCAACGTTCTTGCTTGGTTTCGGAGCGGGCGACGGCCGTAAGACCGGACGAAGCGGGTGCCCCTCAAGCCCGAGGGTTCCCCACCGAATCGGAATGGCTCATCCGCCCGGCATATCCGGGCAGGCGGCAAACTCGGCACGCCGTCGCGGGCCTAGGTTTGCCTTCATCCGCGCACCGCGGCAAGGGGGTCTGGCGGCGATGCGCCTCGGGAAGTGGATTGCGCGGACCGGTTCGCCGCTTTGCGACCGTGTGAGCTGGATCCCGGATCGCACGCCACCAGCGCTGCCTGCGGCCATAGCCAGGATGGTTTTCACGTCACGGACTTTTCCGGACCGACGCGGCGACGGGGAGGACGAACCGGGACCGCGGCCGGGAATTGCCGTGGCAGCGGCGCGATCCGCGCGTATCCACGTTGCCCGACCCGGAGCCACGTGTGACAAGCGCGCCGCGCATGCGCCGGGCCTGCGGGATTCGAGGGAAGTGTGTTGGGCGAGGTCCCCGAACGGAACGAGATGACGGCGGACGGCGCCGTGCGGGTCGAGGCGCCGGCACGGCTGCATTTCGGGTTCCTGGACCTGCATGGCGGTCTCGGCCGCCGCTTCGGCAGCATCGGCCTCGCCATCGACGCGCCGTCCCTGGCCCTGACTGCCCGCCGGGCGGCCAGGCTCGACGTAACGGGACCCGAAGCTGACCGCGTACGCGGCTACGTCGAGGCCGCAGCCGCCCATCTCGGGCGCGGCGGCGATGTGGCCATTGATGTCGAGCGGGTGATCCCGGCCCATGCCGGGTTCGGCTCGGGCACGCAGCTCGCCCTCGCAGTGGCGGCCGCGATGGCGCGCCTGAACGGCGAGCCCTTCGCGGCGGACGCCTTCGCGGCGACTTTGGACCGGGGCAACCGCTCCGGTGTCGGCCTCTGCGCCTTCACGGAGGGCGGCCTGATCGTCGACGGCGGCCGCGGCGCGGATGGCGGCCCGCCGCCGGTCATCGCGCGTCTGCCCTATCCCGAAGCTTGGCGGGTCGTCCTGATCCTTGATCCGAGCATGGCCGGCGTGCACGGCACGCGCGAGGTCGAGGCGTTCCGCGACCTGCCGCGCTTCCCCGAGGCGCAGGCGGCCGAGATCTGCCGGATCGCGCTGATGCAGGTCCTGCCCGCCGTCGCCCTGGCGGAGCCGCAGGGCTTCGGCGCCGGCATCACCCGGATCCAGACGCTGATCGGCGACCATTTCGCGCCCCATCAGGGCGGCCGCTACGCCAGCGCCGCGGTCGCGGAGGCGCTGGCCAGCGTCGCCGCGCAGGGCATCGTGGGCTACGGCCAGTCCTCCTGGGGGCCGACCGGCTTCGCGCTGGTCGCGTCCGAAGCCGAGGCCCGCGCTCTGGTGGGCGACCTCGACCGGGGCGGCCCCCTCCGGTTCGTCATCGCCCGCGGCCGCAACAATGGCGCTTCGGTAACCGGCCCCGTCTGAGCTCGCCGATAGTCCCCAGGAGACCGCCGTCATTCCGGGGCACCGCAGGCGAGCCCGGAATCCAAGCACGCCGACGAAGCAGCCTTGCTGAGCGCGCCGCGCAGCTCTCGCTTCCGGGCCGTGCTTCGCAGTCCCGGAATGACGGCGCTGTCGGATAGAGTCGCGGTTCTGCTCACGCGTTCGGGCCTCGAGGCCAGACGCCCCGGGCTTGACCCGGGGCGCCGCTCCGGGTTTGGACGGAGGGAAGGCGCCTCTGTCGCGCGCCGCACGAGGATTCCATGGCCCGCTCGATCCTCCACATGCTGACGCCGCTCCGGCACATGAGCCCGTTCGACGTGAACATGGCCGTGGATGCCGGCTTTGAGACGGTGGTGACCTACACCGAGGTCAGCCTCGCCGACGTGGTCTCGCTGACCCAGGATTCGATCTTCTCGCGGTCGCCGGCCGACGGGACGCGAACGGGCATCTTCATCGGCGGCAAGAACGCCGAGGACGCCCTCGACATGGTCGACCGCGCCAAGAAGGCCTTCGTGCCGCCCTTCGTGAACCACGTCTTCGCCGATCCGGCGGGCTCGTTCACCACCGGCGCCGCCATGGTGGCGCAGGTCTCCCGTGCCCTGCGGCAGAAGTTCAACACCGACCTCACGGGCAAGCGCATCGTGATCTTCGGCGGTGCGGGCGTCGTCGCGTACGTGGCCGCAGTGATCGGCGCCCTGCAGGGCGCCACCACCGTTCTGGTCGGCCATGACGGCGAGGAGCGCGTCTCGAAGATCGCCTTCACGATGAAGTGGCGCTTCGGCATCGAGGTCGGCGCCGTCGACGGCACGACGCCGGACGATCGCCGCGCCGCCATCCGCGACGCCGACGTCATCCTCTCCGCCGGGCCGGCGGGCATCCCGATCCTCACCGCGGCGGATCTGGAATCGGCGCCGAAACTCCTCGTCGCCTCGGACGTCAACGCCGTGCCGCCCGCCGGCATCGCGGGGATCGACGTCAATGCGGTCGACGTGGCCTTGCCGACCGGAAAGGGCGTCGGAATCGGCGCGCTGGCGGTCGGCAACGTGAAGTATCAGACGCAGCGGCGCCTGTTCGACCGGATGCTCGCCTCCGATACGCCGCTGTGCCTCGACTTCCGCGACGCCTACGAACTCGCCGTGGAGATCGCCGGCTAGGCCGCTCCGGCACCGGCCTCCGATGGCGGATGCGGTCCTGATCGCCGCGCAGGCTGGGCGCGCCCTGGCCGAGGCGGCGCGGCGCGCGGGGCTGCACCCCTACGTCGCCGACCTGTTCGGCGATTCCGACACCCGCATGCTGGCCGAGGCCTACCGGCCGCTGCCGGGCCGGTTCGGCACCGCCCCCGCCCCCGACGCCACCCTGGCGGCGCTCGACGACCTCGCCGCGCGAGCCGGGAACCCGGTCGGCCTGATCCTGGGCAGCGGCTTCGAGGACGCGCCCGACCTGATCGCGCGCCTCGCCGCGCGGCACCGGCTGATCGGCGCCTCGGCCGGGACTGTATCCGCCCTGAAGGATCCCCTGGCCTTCGCGGCCCTGTGCGCGCGGCTCGGCGTGCCGCATCCGGCCGTGGCGACCGAGCCGCCGCCGAATCCCGCTTCCTGGCTGCTCAAGCGCGCAGGGGGCACCGGCGGCAGCCACATCCGGCCGGCCACCCGGTCGCCCGTGCCGGCGGGCCACTACGTCCAGGCGCGCGTGCCGGGGCGGCCGCACGCCCTGAACGTCCTCGCCGACGGGCGCACGATCCGCATCCTCGCGGTCACCGAGCAGTGGTGCGCGCCGTCGCCGCTCCGCCCGTTCCGCTACGCGGGGGCACTCGCCCGTGGCGTCGGAGAGGCCCCGGCGCTTCCCGCCCACATCGTGCAGGCCATCGCCGCCGGGACCGAGCGGATCGTGGCCGCGACAGGCCTGCGCGGCCTTGCCAGCGCCGACCTCCTGGTCGACGGGACCGACTGGTGGCTCACCGAGATCAATCCGAGGCCCGGCGCAACCCTCGACATCCTCGACCGGCGCGGGACGCCGCTGCTCGCGGCCCACATCGTCGCCTGCCTCGGCACGATGCCGGATCCCGGACCGCATCCGGCGGGTGCGGCGGCCGCGCAGATCTGTTACGCGGACCGTGAGCTTGCGCCTGTGCCGGCCCTCGACTGGCCGGACTGCGTGCGCGACCGACCGTGCCCCGGCTCGGTGGTCCGCCGCGACGCGCCGCTCTGCACGGTGCTGGCCGAAGGCGTGGACCGGGCGGAGGTGCTCGCCCTGTTAGAAACGCGGACGGCACACCTGCGGGCCGTCTGCGCGGCGAAGAAAACACACCCCGAGGAAGCCCCGTCATGAGTGCCAGCCAATCCTACCCCAGCATCAACGCGCTCTCAGGCCCCCTGGTCGAGCGGCTCGTGGCCGACGCCGCGACGCTGCGGCTCTCCGTGTCGCAGGCCGCCGGCGGCGCCCGCATGGTCGATGCCGGCGCGCAGGCGCGGGGCTCGATCGAGGCCGGGCGGCGGATCGCCGAGATCTGCCTCGGCGGCCTCGGAACCGTCACCATCGTGCCGAGCGGTCCGATCGCGTCCTGGCCGTACTCGGTGACGGTCCACTCGGCCGACCCGGTGCTCGCCTGCCTGGGCAGCCAGTACGCCGGCTGGAGCCTCGCGGACGAGACCGGTGATTCCGGCTTCTTCGCCCTCGGCTCGGGCCCGGGCCGCGCGGTGGCGGCCGTCGAGGACCTGTACCAGGAGCTCGGCTTCCGCGACTCCGCCACCAAGACCGCCCTCGTGCTGGAAGCGGCGGGCGGCCCGCCCGAGAGCGTCGTCGCGAAGGTCGCCGAGGCCTCCGGCCTCAAGCCCGAGGATCTGACCTTCATCTTCGCGCCGACCCAGAGCCTCGCCGGCTCCACCCAGGTCGTGGCCCGCGTTCTCGAGGTCGCCCTCCACAAGGCTCACACGGTCGGCTTCGATCTGCACGCCATCGTGGACGGGATCGGCTCGGCGCCGCTGTCGCCGCCGCACCCAGACTTCATCAAGGCGATGGGCCGCACCAACGACGCGATCATCTACGGCGGCCGGGTCCAGCTCTTCGTGGATGCCGACGATTCCGACGCCAAGCAGCTCGCCGAGCAGCTGCCCTCGACGACGTCGAGCGATCACGGCGCGCCCTTCGCCGAGATCTTCGCGCGGGTGAACGGCGACTTCTACAAGATCGACGGCGCCCTGTTCTCGCCGGCCGAGGCGATCGTCACGTCGGTGCGCTCCGGCGCCACCTATCGCGGCGGCCGCCTGGAGCCGACGCTGGTCGACGCGTCCTTCGTCTGAGGGGCGACGCTTTCCCGGGGCGATGCGCCGGCACCTCCCCGTCATCCCGGGGCCGCGCAGCGGAACCCGGAATCCAGACACACCGAGGTGCCAGGGATCGGCACCGACGGCGGTTCTGGGTTCCGGGGTCGCCAGTGGCGCCCCGGAAGGACGGCGCGGCTGGTCGCCCGAGAAGCGGCTCGCTCGCGCAAGACAAGGCTTCCCATCCGTGGACCTCGAGCGGGCGGGAGACCGACCCCGCCTCGGGCTTGCTCCCGGCCCGTCGGGCCCTGCCGTGAAGGCGGCTCTCTCCCGTGACAATCAGGACCCCCATGCGCATCGGGCTCGCGGCCGATAACGGCACCTGGCACAGGAACCGCCTGCTTGCGGCCCTGCGCGCGAGCGGCGTCGAGCCGGTGCTGTTCTCGCTGGCCGACGTGGCCGTGGTGACCGGCGGCAACGAGCCCCTGCGCGTGCCGGGCTTCCCCGACGCCCTGCCGGACGGCGTCCTGATGCGGACCATCGCGGGCGGCACCTTCGAGGCGACGACGATGCGGCTCGGCGTGCTGCACGCCCTGGTCACGGCGGGGGTCACCGTCTGGAACGCGCCGACCGCGATCGAGCGCTCGGTCGACAAGGCGGCGACCTCGCTGCTCATCGACCGGGCCGGGCTGCCTACGCCGGCCACCTGGGTGTTCTCGAAGCGCGAGGCGGCCGCCGACTTGGTCGCCGCCGAGGCGCGTCCGGGCGCGCCGCTGGTCCTGAAGCCGTTGTTCGGCTCGCAAGGGGAGGGGCTCGCCCTGATCGAGCGCCCGGAGGACCTGCCCGATGAGGAGGCCGTGGCGCGGGTCTACTACCTCCAGCGCTACGTGCCGCGCCGGGACGGTCTGTGGCGCGACTACCGGGTGTTCGTCTGCGACGGCCGGGCGATCGCCGGCATGATCCGCGAGGGCGATGGCTGGATCACCAACGTCCACCGGGGCGGCCGGCCGCTGCCCTGGGCGATGCCGCGCGCCGCCGCCGAGCTGGCCGAAGCGGCTGCCGCCGCGGTCGGGGTCGATTATTCCGGCGTTGACCTCGTCGAGGACGGGGAGGGCGGGTTTTCGGTCCTCGAGGTCAACTCCATGCCGGCCTGGTCGGGGCTCCAGACCGTATGCGAGGCCGACATCGCCGCCGCGGTGGTGCGCGGCTTCCTCACCGCGACCCGCGGCGCTAGCCGCCCCCGGCTCGTGGTGGCATGACCGGGCTCGACGCAGCGCTGATCGGCACGCTCTACCGGGCCGCCTGCCTCGCCGAACTCGACGCCCTCAAGCCCGGCAACGTCCACGCCTACGCGGCCGGCCACCGCATGGAGGTGGCGGATTTCGTCACGAGCGCCGACGTCTCAGCGGGCGCCCTTGCCGAACAGGGCGCGCAGGTCGGCGCCCGGATCCGCGGCGGCGTCGCCGCCACGATGGCGGCGGTGGGCCAGAACACCAATCTCGGCATTCTCCTCCTCTGCGCGCCGCTGGCCGCCGCCGCCGAGCGGGGCCAGACCGTCGCGTCTGTGCTCGGCAACCTCGACCGCACGGATTCGGAGGCGGTCTTCGCGGCGATCCGCCTCGCCAATCCCGGCGGGCTCGGCCGCGCCGGCCGGCACGACGTCTCCGCCGCGGCGCCCGGCTCGCTCATGGACGCGATGGCGGAGGCCGCCGACCGGGACCGCATCGCCCGGGCCTACGTGACCGGCTTCGCGGACGTGCCGGCGATCGGCCTCGCGGCCCTGAACACGGCCCGCGCCGAGGGCCTCGATCCCGCTTGGTGTACGACCGCCATCCACTTGGCCTACCTGCGCGCGGTGCCCGACAGCCATATCGCCCGCAAGCACGGCCCGGCTTCGGCCGACGGCGTCCGCCGGGAGGTCGAGGCTGCCCTCGCCGGGCTCGATCTCGCCCAGCGGCCGGTCGACGCGCTGCTCGCCCTTGATGCCTCGCTGAAGGCGCGCGGCCTCAACCCAGGCACGAGCGCCGATTTCACGGTGGCGACGCTGTTCTGGGACGCGCTCGCGGCCGCCGGTGCAGCTCTGGCCTGAACCGCGCGCACGATCCGGTGTTTCCCGTACGGACGACTTAGAAATTCCTTCATGTCAGGGCCTTGCGCGGGTTGTGAGCCGCAGGGCCCCGCTGTAGGGTCCGCCGCGCTGTCCGGCCCAACCGGCTCGGCCCATCCGGCTCGGCCGGCATGGTCGGGCGCCGATAACAAGGATGGCTTCCCGGCCGCGGCACCGCCCGGCGCGCGGCTTTTTTCGGAATCCAGGGAGAGACACCGAATGGCGAAGATCACCAAGGTTCAGGTCGGCGAAGCGCTCGTCGGCGAAGGCAACGAAGTCGCCCACATCGACCTCATCATCGGACCGCGCGGTTCGCCGGCCGAGACGGCCTTCTGCAACGGCCTCGTGAACAACAAGCACGGCTTCACCAGCCTGCTCGCGGTCATCGCGCCGAACCTGCCGTGCAAGCCGAACACCCTGATGTTCAACAAGGTCACCATCAACGACGCCCGTCAGGCCGTCCAGATGTTCGGCCCGGCCCAGCACGGCGTTGCCAAGGCCGTGCAGGACGCGGTGGCCGAGGGCATCATCCCGGCGGACGAGGCCGACGACCTGTACATCCTGGTCGGCGTGTTCATCCACTGGGAGGCGGCCGACGACGCCAAGATCCAGAAGTACAACTACGAGGCGACCAAGCTGTCGATCCAGCGCGCCGTCAACGGCGAGCCGAAGGCTTCGACGGTCACCGAGCAGCGCAACTCCGCGCAGCACCCCTTCGCCGCCAACGCTTAGATCGGGGACGGTCCTGGGCAGAGCGCGCCTCCGCCCGCACCGCGGGGCCTGATCCAGCGACTGGCTTCGATCTTTCTTGGCCGATAGGTAGGTCCTTGAACGGGACGGCGCGAGCCGTCCCGTTTTTTTGTGCGTCGCGTGCCGGCCATCGCGCGGCGCAGGACGTCATTGCAGGCCCACGGCATTCCTGGCCTTCTGAATTCCGGGTCGCTCCGCTGCGCGCCGCGATGGTTCATCCGGTCACCGATCCACGTCGACACGTGTCTTCGACCCGCCCCGTCATCCCGGGGCCGCGCAGCGGAACCCGGGATCCAGACACGCCGACGCGGCAAGGTCGGGCACCGCCAGCGGGTCTGGATTCCGGGCTCGCCTTCGGCGCCCCGGAATGGCGGCGCGGGGTTCCGCAGCGCCGCGAGAATCCAGGCGTCGGCTCGTCAACGCACGGGATCCGACCCTCGCGGCGCTGCGCCATCCTCAGTGCCAGGCGATCTGGACATTGAGGTCCCGGGTCTTCGCGGCGACCGCCGTGCCAGCCGTCAGGCCGGTCGTACGCACCGTGATCGGCGGTTCGACGCCGTTCGCCTCCAGGACGTTCAGGGCGATCGTGGGCTTGATCGCGAAGTCGACGTTCTGCGGGACGTCGCTGGACGCGAACGCCACCTGCTCGGGTCACGCCAATCACGTTCCCGTACTGATGCCGCGGACCGCCGCGGCAGACGTCATGCAGGCCGGCCACAACGTCGTCTTGACCAGAGCCCGGCCGCGGCAGCGGCAGGGGGAGCAGAGTCCAACAGAAAAGGGGCCGCCCTTCGGCGACCCCCTTCCTTCGTCTCGACGGGTGGCTTGGACTTAGAAGTCCATGCCGCCCATGCCGCCGCCGCCCGGCATCGCGGGAGCGCCGCTGTCCTTCTTCGGGGCGTCAGCGACCATCGCCTCGGTGGTCACCAGCAGGCCGGCCACGGAAGCCGCATCCTGCAAGGCGGTGCGCACCACCTTGGCCGGATCGACGATGCCGGCCTGGATCATGTCGACATACTCTTCGGTCTGGGCGTTGAAGCCGAAGGTCTCCGACGAGGTGTTGTCGGTGATCTTGCCGACCACGATCGAGCCCTCGACACCCGCGTTCTGGGCGATCTGGCGCAGCGGGGCCTCAAGAGCCTTGAGGACGATCTTGATGCCGGCCTGGACGTCCGGGATCTCGGACTTCAGCTCGGCGACCGCCTTCTTGGCGCGCAGCAGCGCGGTGCCGCCGCCCGGAACGATGCCTTCCTCGACCGCCGCGCGGGTGGCGTTGAGGGCGTCGTCGACGCGGTCCTTCTTCTCCTTGACCTCGACCTCGGTCGCGCCGCCGACGCGGATCACCGCGACGCCGCCTGCGAGCTTGGCCAGGCGCTCCTGCAGCTTCTCACGGTCGTAGTCCGAGGTGGTCTCCTCGATCTGCGCCTTGATCTGCGAGATGCGGCCCTCGATGTCGGACTTCTCGCCGACGCCGTCGATGATCGTGGTGTTCTCCTTCTCGATGCGCACGCGCTTGGCGCGGCCGAGCATGGGGAGCGTCACGTTCTCAAGCTTGATCCCGAGATCCTCGGCGATCATCTGGCCCTTGGTCAGGATCGCGATGTCCTCGAGCATCGCCTTGCGGCGATCACCGAAGCCCGGCGCCTTGACGGCCGCGACCTTCAGGCCGCCGCGGAGCTTGTTGACCACCAGCGTGGCCAGAGCCTCGCCCTCGATGTCCTCGGCGATGATCAGGAGCGGCTTGCCGGTCTGGACCACGGCCTCAAGCACCGGCAGCATGGCCTGGAGCGAGGAGAGCTTCTTCTCGTGGATGAGGATGTAGGGGTCCTCGAGCTCGGCGACCATCTTCTCCGCGTTCGTGATGAAGTACGGGGAGAGGTAGCCGCGGTCGAACTGCATGCCCTCGACGACGTCGAGCTCGGTCTCGGCGGTCTTCGCCTCCTCGACCGTAATCACGCCCTCGTTGCCCACCTTCTGCATGGCGTGGGCGATCATCTCGCCGATCTCCTTGTCGCCGTTGGCGGAGATCGTGCCGACCTGGGCGACCTCATCGGAGGTCGAGACCTTCTTGGCGCGCGCGATGATGTCCTTCACGGCGGCCTGGGTGGCGAGGTCGATGCCGCGCTTCAGGTCCATCGGGTTGATGCCGGCGGCGACGTACTTGGCGCCCTCGCGGACGATGGCCTGGGCCAGCACGGTCGCAGTGGTGGTGCCGTCACCCGCGATGTCGTTGGTCTTCGAGGCCACTTCGCGCACCATCTGGGCGCCCATGTTCTCGAACTTGTCGGCGAGCTCGATCTCCTTGGCGACCGTCACACCGTCCTTGGTGATGCGCGGGGCGCCGAAGCTCTTCTCGATTACGACGTTGCGGCCCTTCGGGCCCAGCGTCACCTTCACCGCGTCGGCGAGGATGTCGACGCCGCGCAGCATCTTATCGCGGGCGTCGGCGGAGAAACGAACGTCTTTCGCTGCCATGGTTTGCCTCTTGTCTCGTTGGGTTCTGCCCCAAGGCCTCAGGCGGCCTCAAAGGGCGGGGACGGATGGTCCGATCAGGCGGCGACGACGCCCATGATGTCGGATTCCTTCATGATCAGGAGGTCCTGACCGTCGATCTTGACCTCGGTGCCGGACCACTTGCCGAACAGGACGCGGTCGCCGGCCTTCACGTCGAGCGCGTTGACGCGGCCGGACTCGTCGCGGGCGCCAGGACCGACGGCGACAACCTCGCCCTCCTGCGGCTTCTCCTTGGCGGTGTCCGGGATGATGATGCCGCCCTTGGTCTTCTCTTCGCCTTCGATGCGACGGACGACCACGCGGTCGTGCAGCGGACGGAACTTCATGAGCTGCCCTCTTGCTTCAGGTCTGGAGTTGGCGTTGATGCGGCCGGCGGGACCGCTTGCGAACTCGACTGTTAGCACTCTGTCTCGGCGAGTGCCAAAGACGGCCGCGAGATAGGCCCGGCTTGGTTCCGAGTCAAGGCTGTCGCACCCCCGCGCGACGGTGCGATGACGCGCCGGCGGCTCTCTGTCTCCCACGTGGATAACGCGCTCTCATGCTGAGCCTGCACGGACCTGAAGGCCCGGTGGCGCTGCAACCCGGCAGCCCGATCGCGCACAACACCGTGTGGCTCGACCTGAACGACCCGACGCCGGAGGAGGCCAAGGCCGTCGAGACCGCGACCGGCTTGCGCGTCCCGTCCCGGGCGGCGCTCTCGGAGGTCGAGACGTCGAGCCGCCTGCGGCGGGTGAAGGGCGGGCTCTCGCTGTCGACGCCGATGATCACGTTCGAGCAGAGCGCGTCGCAGTTGAAGCCGCTGGGCTTCCTGCTGACCAAGGACCATCTCGTCACGATCCGTTTCCACGACCTGCGCGCCTTCGATTCCTCCGCGAAGCGCATCGCGGACGGCGACGGCAGCACGGCCCCGAGCGAAATCTTCCTCGTCGTCCTGGAGGAGCTGGTCGACAGCCTCGCGGACGCCCTCGAGGACATGGCGGCGGAACTCGATTCCCTCTCGACCCGGATCTTCGACTTCGACGTCCGCGGCGCAGACCGCCGCCGGCTGGAGAGCCCGCCGCCCCGCCGCCGCGACCTCGCCCTGCGCCGGATCCTGCGCGGCATCAGCAACCGCGGGAAGGTGCTGGGCAAGATTCGCGCGAGCCTGCTCGGGCTGGAGCGGATCGTCCCGTTCGTGTCGGCCGCCTGCGATGGGCTCGGCCTGCCCGAGGATGGGCGCTTCGATACGATCCGAAGGGACATCGAGTCCCTGGACGAGTTCGAGACCCGGCTCGCCGAGAACGTGCAATTCCTCCTCGACGCGGCTTTGGGCCTGATCAACATCGAGCAGAACAACGTCTTCCGGGTGCTGACGGTCGTCTCGGTGGTCGGTGTCCCGCCGACGCTGATCGCCTCGATGTACGGCATGAACTTCAAGCACATGCCGGAGCTGGAATGGGCCTACGGCTATCCCTACGCGCTCGGCCTGATCCTGCTCAGCGCGATCGCGCCGGTGATTTACTTCCGTCTCCGCGGCTGGTTCTGATATTGGCAAGTTCATTATAGTCAATATCAGATATTTCTATAGCAAATTTCGATTTTTAATGCGATGAAGGCGTGAAAACCATTTCGGCGGACCGTATCTTCCGAAGCATTCAGCGATGGCGATATCGCATTTGGACATCGATTAGCGCGTTGTTAACCGGACGGAAGCTATAGAGCCGTCCGGAGGAACCAATTGTGACCATGTTCAAGCGAGCAACGTACAGCGAGGCGCAGGCCAAGATCGAGGCGCTCGACCGGCCCTTGGCCATCATCGAGTTCGCGCTGGACGGCCGCGTGCTGCATGCGAACGAAAACTTCCTTAAGGTGATGAAGTACGCGCTCAATGATGTCGTCGGCAAGCATCACCGCATCTTCGTTGAAGACGCCTATGCCGCAAACGCCGAATATGCGGCGTTCTGGGACAGGCTGAAGGCCGGCCACTACGTGACCGGGGAATTTCCCCGGATCGATAAGGACGGTACCACGATCTGGCTCGAGGCGACCTACAACCCGATCCTCGACGCGAAGGGCCAGCCGGTGAAGGTGGTCAAGTTCGCCTCCGACATCTCGGCGAAGAAGAAGGAGATTACCCGCCTCCTGACGATGATCGACAATGTGCCGGTTGCGGTCATGACCGCCGACATGACCGACGATTTCAAGATCGATTACCTGAACGCCACGTCGCGCAAGACCCTGTCGACGATCGAGCAGCACCTGCCGATCAAGGTCGACGCGATGCTCGGCAGTTCGTTCGACGTCTTCCACAAGAACCCGCACCACCAGCGCACCATGCTGGCCGATGCCAGCCGGCTGCCGCACACCACCAAGATCAAGGTCGGGCCGGAGACGCTCAACCTGCAGGTCACGGCGGTGAACGACGAGAAGGGCCGCTACCTCGGGCCGATGCTGACCTGGGCCGTCGTCACCGCGCAGGTGAACATGGAGACCGAGGTCAAGCGGGTCGTCGAGGCGGTCGGATCCGCGATCCAGGAGATGCAGAGTTCCGCCGAGGGGCTGATGCAATCGGCCGAATCCGCGCGGCACAAGGCGTCGTCGGTGGCCGCCAATTCCGAGCAGATGAACGGCGCGATTCAGGAGATCTCCGGGCAGGTCGGCCGGGTCTCGGAGCGCGCACAACAGATCGCTGTCCAGGCTGAGACCACCGACGCGACGATGCGGCAGCTCGCCGACAACGCCCGCAAGGTCGACGCCGTCGTCGGCATGATCAAGTCGATCGCCGACCAGACCAATCTGCTGGCGCTCAACGCCACGATCGAGGCGGCCCGCGCCGGCGCGGCGGGCCGGGGCTTCGCGGTGGTGGCCTCGGAGGTGAAGGCGCTGGCCGAACAGACCGCCAAGGCCACCGGCGAGATCACCCAGCAGGTCTCGGCGATCCAGAGCGCCACGGGTGATGCGGTCGGCGCCATCGAAATGATAACCGCGGCCGTGGGCGAGCTCTCGAAGCTCACGCTGTCGATGGCGAGCGCCGTGGAGGAGCAAGCGGTCTCGACCCACGAGATGGCCGGTAATATCGGCGGCGTCTCCGAGGCCGCCAACGCCACCGGTCAACTCGCGCAATCGGTCCAGGGCATCGCCGAGAGCCTCGCCGGCCATTCGGCGAGCCTGTCGGAGAGCGTGATCCGGTTCATGAGAACGGCGTGAGCAAACCCGAACGCGTCCCACGCGGGGCGCGCCGTCCTTGCGGGCGCGGCGAGGCCGTCCCGGGCGACGCCACGTCGCGCCATGCCGCGCGGCCCTGGATCACGTTACTTCGCTCGTGATGACGATGACGGCGCGCGCTCAGTCCCGAGCGAGCTGCGCCCGACCGATCGCGAAGACCCGCCCGTCGCCGAGGAGGTGGGCGGTAAAACCCTTCGGGAACAGCCCTTCGATCGCCTTGGCGCGGACGTTCAGGCCGCCGGCATAGGCCCCGAAGGCCGGCATCACGAGGCGCGACCCGTCAGTGACGAAGCAGCGGCGGCGCACCGCCCGCCCGCGCATCGCGACCTTGCCGCAGGGATGCAGATGGCCGGCGATCTCACCGGTCACAGGTTCCGGGCTCGGCTCGTGGCGCAGGACGAGGCCGCTGATCGTCAGCGCGTCGGCGTAGCGGCCGCCGACGCCCTCGCTGACCGCCGCATCGTGGTTTCCGGCGATCCAGACCCAGTCGCGGCCCTCCTGCAGCGCCGCCACCATGGCGCGGTCGCCCGGCTCCATCCGCTCGGGCCCGCGGGCATCGTGGAAGGAATCGCCGAGCGCCACCACGCGGACGGGATCGTGGCGCACCACGGCCTCGTGCAGGCAGGCCAGGGTCTCGCGGGTGTCGTAGGGCGGCAGGAACTGACCCGAGCGGGCCGCGTAGGACGAGCCCTTCTCCAGGTGGAGGTCGGACACGATCAGCGTCCGGTGCTCCGGCAGCCAAAGGCCGCCGCAGAGATCGAGCACCAGGGTCTCGCCTGCCAACTGCAGGGTGGGGTGCTTGTGAGTCTTCTCGAGTCTCAGGCCGGCCGCCAAGATCGCATCCTCGGAATCGTCGGGGGAGGGCGGATCGACGGTCAGGACAGAGCCTCTTGGAGAAGCTCCGCCTCGGCCTCGGCCAGGATCTCGTCGGCACCCTCGCCGTAGACCCGCTCGCGCCCGATCTCGAGCATCACGGATACGGAGAGCGGCGAGACCCGGTCGAGAGACCTGTGGATGATTCGCCCCTGGATGCGCTCTAGCATCATGCCGAGGCGCCTCACGTCGAGGAGTCCGGTTGCCGCATCCTGCCGCGCCGCCCGCAGCAGGAGGTGGTCGGGCTGGTGCTTGCGCAGCACGTCGTAGATCAGGTCGGTCGAGATCGTGACTTGCCGGCCGGATTTCTTCTGACCCGGATGGTGGCGCTCGATCAGCCCGGCGATGACGGCGCATTGCCGGAAGGTGCGCTTCATCATGGCCGATTCATCGAGCCACGCCTCGA
The DNA here is from genome assembly GCF_041806315.1 of Methylobacterium sp. OAE515. Classification (NCBI taxonomy): domain Bacteria; kingdom Pseudomonadati; phylum Pseudomonadota; class Alphaproteobacteria; order Hyphomicrobiales; family Methylobacteriaceae; genus Methylobacterium; species Methylobacterium sp. OAE515. The sequence goes on along the minus strand of NZ_JBGMUV010000001.1, from coordinate 5,180,272 downwards.
GGTCGTCGCCGAGCATGTCGACCGCGAACAGGTCGCCGATGAAGTCCGGGTCGAGGGCGGCACGTTCGGAGACGTCGCGGGTCGTCCAGATCGCGATGCCGTAATCGTTGGCCGCGAAGCCCAGCGGCCGCAGCCCGTCGCGCTCCAGCCGGCGGGTGAGCAGCATGCCGAGCGTCTGGTGCGCGAGACGTCCCTCGAACGGGAAGGCCGTCAGGTAATAGCGCTTGCCCCGCGGAAAGGTCTCGACCAGCAGGTCGCGCTCGCCCGGCAGGACCGAGCGGCGGCGCTGCTGCAGCAGGTACTCGCCGATCTGCTTCGGCAGGCGATCCCACGCGAACGGGTCGGCGATCAGCGCCCGGACCCGCTCGGCCAGGAAGGTCGAGAGCGGGAACTTCGCGCCCGCGTAGGACGGGATCGCCGGGTCGGTCCCAGCCGGTGCGCGGGTCACGAGGCACTCGTCCTCGGCGAGTCCCTCGAAGCGCAGGGTCTCCCCGGCGAACAGGAACGTGTCGCCGACCGTCAGCGTCTTGGCGAACTCGTCCTCGATCTCGCCGAGCACCCGGCCGGTCTTCGGCAGGACGGTACCGGGCTTGCCGCGCAGGGTCCGGCCGAGCCGCACCCGCACCCGCGCCGCCTCGACGATGGTGCCGACATTCATCCGGTAGGCCTGGGCAGTGCGGGCGTCGCGCACGCGCCAGAGCCCGTCCGGCCCGCGCAGGATCTTGGCGAAGCGCTCGTAGGCGCGCAGCGCGTAGCCACCGGTGGCGACGTAATCGACCACCTGCTCGAAGGATTCCCAGGTCAGCCCGGCATAGGGCGCCGCCGAGACGATCTCGTCGTAGAGGTCGACCGGGTCGAAGGCGTCGGCGCAGGCCATGCCGAGCACGTGCTGGGCGAGCACGTCGAGGGCGCCCTGCCTGGCGTCGGGGGTGTCCTGCGCGGCCTCCTCCACGGCGTCGAGCGCCGCCTGGCACTCCAGCATCTCGAAGCGGTTGCCGGGGACGAGATAGGCCTTCGAGGGCTCGTCCATCCGGTGATTGGCCCGGCCGATCCGCTGCATGATCCGGCTCGCGCCCTTCGGCGCGCCGACATTGACCACGAGGTCGACGTCGCCCCAGTCGATGCCGAGATCGAGGGTCGCGGTACAGACGATCGCCCGCAGCTGGCCCGCCGCCATGGCGGCCTCGACCCGGCGGCGCTGCTGCGCGTCCAGCGAGCCGTGGTGGATCGCGATCGGCAGCGCGTCCTCGTTGAGCCGCCACAGCTCCTGGAAGGTGTACTCGGCCTGGAGACGCGTGTTCACGAAGACCAGCGTCGTCCGGTGCTCCTTGATCAGCGCGTAGATCGCCGGCATCGAGTGCCAGGCGGTGTGGCCGGAGATCGGCAGCGCGCGACCGAGGTCGAGCATGCGCAGATCCGCCTTCGCGCCGCCGACGACGGTGACGAGATCGGCCATGGGCGGCGCGACGGGCGCCCTCTCCCGTGCGGGAGAGGAACCCGTGCCCGATTTCTCCACCGCGCTGGCCCTCTCTTCGTGGGATATCGAAGGCGCGCCTGAAGACGGCGGAGGGGGAAGCGGCCCCTGCGGCACCAAATACTTCCGCAGCTCGTCCGGCTCGCGGACCGTCGCAGACAGCCCGATCGCCGCGAGCCCCGGGCTCAGCCGGTGCAGCCGCGCCAGTGCCAGCGACAGCAGATCACCGCGCTTGGACGTCACCAGCGCGTGCAGCTCGTCGAGCACCACGCAGCGCAATCCCGAAAAGAACGCCTCCGCCTCGCGATGGGCGATCAGCAGCGCCAGTTGCTCCGGCGTGGTCAGCAGGATGTCCGGCGGGCGGCTGATCTGGCGGGTGCGCTTGTGGGCCGGCGTGTCGCCGGTGCGTGTCTCGACCCGCACGGGCAGCGCCATCTCGGCGATGGGCGCGTCGAGGTTGCGGGCGATGTCGACCGCCAGCGCCTTCAGCGGCGAGACGTAGAGGGTGTGGAGCCCGGTCGGCTTCAGCTTCTGCGGCCCGCGCTCCGCGAGGGCGACGAGGCTCGGCAGAAAGCCCGCGAGCGTCTTGCCGGCGCCCGTCGGCGCCACCAGCAGGGCCGAGCGGCCCGCCCCGGCGATCCGCAGGAGGTCGAGCTGGTGCGGCCGGGGCGCCCAGCCGCGCGCCGCGAACCAGGCCCGGAACGTCTCCGGCAGGGTTTCAGAGGGAACGCTCAGGCGAGCGCCATCAGGAAGCGGTCGATCAGCTCCAGGGCCCGCTCGCTCATCGGGCTCGGATAGCGGGCGAAGACGTGGCAGCCGCCGGGATAGATCGCCGTGTGGCCGCCATTGCCCGCCGCGGCCCAGCGCGCCGACATGTACAGCGTGTCGTCGAGGAGCGGATCGGCGGTGCCGATGGTGAACAAAGCGGGCGGCAGGCCCTTCAGGTCAGCGTAGATCGGCGACACGTCCGGCCGGCGCCGGTCGATCCCCTCGCGGACGTAGCCGTCGGCAAATTTGGTGAGGTCGCGGGTGTTCACGACCAGGCGCTCCTCGCCCCAGTTCCGCACCGAAGGGGTCAGGCCCAGGTCGAAGAAGCCCGCGTTGAGGTTGGCGCCGCGGAAGGCCCGCGGGAGGTTGTGCTTGTCGCGCAGGCGCAGCAGCACCATCACGGCGAGGTGGGCGCCGACAGATTCACCGCCGATCGTCAGGGCGTGGATACCGAACTCGGCCTTGCCGGGACCGGCGAGCCAGAGGGCCGCGGCCTCGCAGTCGAGCAGGGCCGCCGGGTAGGGGTGCTCGGGCGCGAGGCGGTAATCCACTGAGAGGGCGACGAAGCCGCAGGTGTCGGCGATCCGCTCCAGCCACGGATCCTGCTCGTCGGCCGAGCCCCAGACCCAGCCGCCGCGATGGATGTGCAGATAGGCGCCGCGCAGCTTCGTGCCCGGCTTCGGGTGGACCACGCGGAGCCGGAGCGGGCCGCCCGGACCCTCGATGGTCAGCCATTCGGCGCGGGCGCTGTGCGGCATCGCCGGCGCCGCCTTGGTGCCGGCGCGGCGGCGCTCGCGCACCTCGGCGATCGGCAGCGACCAGGGATCCGGCAGGGCGGCATGCGCCGCGACGATCTCGGCATTGATCCGGATCGTCTCGGGATCGATCGTCGCCGGGTCGAACAGGGCGTGGTCGATCATCGTGCGTTTGGTCCCGTCGGTGCTCGGAGCCTCTCACGAAGCTCCCGAGCCTGGGGAGCGCTCTCCTGAGCCAACGCGGCGCAGCGAAAGTTTCGCGAGGTGCCTCATCCATCGCCTGTCCCGACATCTTGGCGGGACAGGCGCCGCTTGCCATCTGGGGTTCGCGGGAGAAACCCGCCAACGCTCGATCCGCGCTCGGGTTTCGCCGCGGTGTGGTGTGCCGGTCACGGTTCTGCCGGCTTCGTCGCCGATCCGGACGGCTCAAGGCTCACGAGGACGCAATGCTCGTCGATCACAACCGACGCCCGCAGGGCTTCGAGCAGGGAGCCCCGGGTCCGGACGGCGCCTACGGGGCAGGGCCCTATCGAACGCGCGAATCGGGGCTGCGCCGCTTCCTCGGCGGCTCGCCCGTCGGGGTGTTCGTGCGCCTCCTGTTCCTGTCGGTGCTGGTCGGCGCCTTCATGTCGATGCTCGGCCTGACGCCTGGGCGCCTGTTCTGGCACCTATACGATTCCGCCCGGGCGCTGATCGATATCGGGCTCGCCTCGCTGCACGATTTCGGCGGCTGGATCGTCGCCGGGGCGATCGTGGTCGTGCCGCTGTGGCTGATCGCACGGCTGTTCGCGGTCTCGCGCTGAGGCCGTGCCCGCGATCGAGCGAGCCGACGATGATCCGGAGCCGTTCAGACCGGCCCTCAGCCGGTCGTTCCGGGGCCGCGCAGCGGAGCCCGGAATCCAGAGCCGCCGTCTTGGCCAGCCCCGGCATGCCGGTGTGTCTGGATTGCCCGCCGCCCGGCGTGCCCCTCCAGGTCCGAGCTCGCCTGCCGAGCCCGACACGTCGGCGCATGGCTGAGGGTGTTCGATCGCGTCGCGGTTGCTAAGCTTGCGGCATGACACACGCCCTGGTCAGTCCCGGCCGGCCGACGCACCGCCGCGTGCTGGCCCTGGCGCTCCCGATGACGCTGGCCAACGTCACGACGCCGATGCTCGGCTTCGTCGGCGCGGCGGTGATCGGCCGGCTCGGCGACGCGGCGCTCCTCGGGGCCGTGGCCCTCGGCGCCGTCATCTTCGACGCGATCTTCTGGTCCTTCGGCACCCTGCGCATGGCGACCGCGGGCCTGACCGCGCAGGCGGTGGGGGCCCGCGACAGCGCGGAGGTCGACCGCATCCTCGCCCGGACGCTGGCGGCGGGCGGTCTGATCGGGCTCGTCCTGGTGGCGCTGCAATGGCCGCTGGCGGCGGTCGCCTTCGCGATCAGCGGCGCGAGCGAGACCGTCGTCGTCGGCTTGGCGGTCTATTTACACACCCGCATCCTGTCCGCCCCCTTCGTGCTGGCGAATTACGGCGTGCTCGGATCGGTGCTGGGCCGCGGGCGCACGGATCTCGGCCTGCTGCTGCAGGTGGCGATCAACCTGGCCAATATCGGGCTGACCCTGGTTCTCGTCCTGGGCCTCGGCCTCGGGCTGATGGGGGCGGCGTTGGCGACCGTCTGCGCCGAGGCGACCGGGCTCGGCCTCGGGCTGATCGTGCTGGCGCGCCTCGGGTCGCGGCCATTCCGGGTGCCGCTGCGCGACCTGCGCGATGCCGCAGCGCTCCGCCGGACCCTCAGCGTCAACATCGACGTGATCCTGCGGACGCTGGCGCTGATCACCGGCATCGTGCTGTTCTCGGCCCTCGGGGCCCGACAGGGCGACGTGGTGCTCGCCGCCAACTCGGTCCTGTGGAATCTCTTCCTGATTGGCGGCTTCTTCCTCGACGGCTTCGCCACGGCGGCCGAGACCCTCTGCGGTCAGGCGGTCGGCGCCCGGGATGCGGCGGCCTTCCGCGGCGCGGCGTCCCTGTGCCTGCGCTGGTGCCTCGGCTTCGGGCTCGCGGTCAGCCTGCTGTCGCTCGCGGGCGGCCACGGCTTCATCGATTTCGTCACCACCAGCGGGCCGGTACGCGAGACCGCGCGGTCCTACCTGCCGTTCGCCGCGCTGGCACCCCTCGCCGCCGCAGCGCCGTTCGCCTTCGACGGGATCTATATCGGCGCGACCTGGACGCGGGCGATGCGCAACCTGATGCTGTGCGCGCTCGCCGCCTACGGCGCGATTCTGACGGTCGTCCAGGTTCTGGGCCTCGGCAATACCGGGCTCTGGCTCGCCTTCATGGCGTTCCTCGGCGCCCGGGGCCTGGGCCAGGCGATCGCCTTCCCGGCCCTGGCCCGCAGGACCTTCGCGGAGAGAGCGGCGTCTCCCCTCGAACGGGCAGCCTGAGGCGCGCGGGTCCTAGTGCGGATCCTTCCAGCCCGTGCGCGTCGGCGCGGGCGGTGCGGTGCGCGCGACGGCGCCCGTCGCGCGCGGCAGGTCGGCCTCCGCGCGGCGCGGGTAGGACCGCCGCGCGCCCGCGTAGCCGTACCGGCGGCCGCGGCGGACATGACGGCGCCCCCGCTCCGTCGAATTGCCCACGAAGCCGCCGACCACCGCGCCCGCGACCGCGCCGATCGGCCCGCCGACAAGGGCGCCCGCGACCGCGCCCGAACCGACGCCCATCGTGGTCCGGCTCTGCGCCCAAGCCATGCCCGGGGTGGCGAGAGCGCCGACCAGTGCAAGGGCAACCAAGGTCTTGTTCATGCCTGTAAGTCCGATGTCTCAGAACTGACTTCGGTCGGCCTTTAAACGTCGGAACGTGACCAAACCGCGGCTTCGATCCGCGATGACCGGCACCGGTATCAAACCGGGTGCGGACTCACCGGTCCCGACCAATGGGGTGTGGAATGGCCGCGCGCGTGCTTTAGGGTGCACCGCAACGATGGCCGCCGGGCGGCCGCATGAGGGAGGAGCCCATGGCAACGACGACCGACCTGCGCCTGCGCCGGAGCGTGCTGTACATGCCCGGCTCCAACCAGCGGGCCCTCGACAAGGCGAAGTCGCTTCCGGTCGACAGCATCATCCTCGACCTCGAGGACGCGGTCGGGCCGGAGGAGAAGGAGATCGCCCGCGAGCAGGTCTGTGCCGCCGTCAAGAGCGGGGCCTATGGCAGCCGCGAGCTGGTCATCCGCGTCAACGCCCCCCAGACGCCCTGGGGCGAGGCGGATCTGCACGCGGCGATCGAGGCCAAGCCGGACGCGATCCTGATGCCGAAGGTGTCGTCCCCGGCCGTGCTGGAGAGCATCGCCGACCGGCTTGAGTCCCTCGACGCGCCGGAGGGCATCGCGATCTGGGCGATGATCGAGACCCCGGCCTCGATCCTGAACATCCAGGAGATCGCCCGCGCCAAACGCGATCCCCGCAACCGCCTGACCTGCCTCGTCCTCGGCACCAACGACCTCGCCAAGGACACCTGGGCGAAGATCGTCCCCGGCCGCGTGCCGATGCTACCCTGGATGATGATGGCGCTAGCGGCGGCTCGGGCCGAGGGGTTGGCCATCCTCGACGGCGTCTACAACGACATCGCCGACACGGAGGGGTGCCGCGAGGAATGCCGGCAGGCGCGCGATCTCGGCTTCGACGGCAAGACCCTGATCCACCCGACGCAGCTGGAGCCGGCCAACACCTCCTTCGCGCCGACCGAGGAGGAAGTGCGCCGGGCCAAGCTCGTCATCGAGGCGTTCGAGCGGCCGGAATACGCCAAGCGCGGCGCGATCAAGCTGGAGGGCCGGCTCTACGAGCGGCAACATCTCGGCGTGAACCGCCGGGCGGTGACCTGGGCCGAAGCGATCAAGGCGAAGGGGTTCTGAGCGCAGCGCCGCCCGGTATCCGCGCACCCGTCCTGGCGAGCGGAGCGAAGCCCTCCAGGGTGGCGCCACATCCTAGTCTGTCGCGCTGCCCTGGGTCACGTCGCTACGCTTGTGATGACGGCGGAGCCGACGGCACCGAAGGTCCAGAATCGGTGGTCGTGAAGCGCGTCCGCTGCGTGCGCCCGTCGCGCGCCGTCACGGTGACCAGCCCGGCCTCCTCAAGCCCGGCCACCGCCCGCAGCACGAATGCGTGCTCCACCCCGAAGGTGCGGGCGAAGGCGCGGCTGTCGCCGGGCAGGCCGAGGTCGAGCGCGGCCAGGAGACCCGCCTCCAGGGACGTCAGCCCGGGATGCGCGGCCGACATCCGGTCCAGGGCGGCGACGAACGCCGCCTCATCGGGCGTGTCGCTCACGCCGCCGCGCGCGCCTGCAGGGTGACCAGCACCGACTTGGAGGTCGGCGTGTCGCTCTTCTCCCCGAAGGTCGAGAGCGGCACCAGCACGTTCAGCTCCGGGTAATAGCCCGCCAGCGATCCCCGCGGCATATCGAACGGCACGAGCCGGAAATCCTCGGCTCGCCGGGTGATGCCGTCATCGTGCGTGCCGACGATGTCGACGCGCTCGCCCAGCCGGGCGCGGATCTCCGCGAGATCGTCCGGATGGGCGAAGACGACACGGCGCTCGCCATAGACGCCCCGGTAACGGTCATCCAGGCCGTAGATCGTGGTATTGTACTGGTCGTGGCTGCGGAAGGTCTGCAGCACGTAGGTGTCGCGCGTCTTCTGGGCGGCTTGGTGCTCAGTCTCCGCCGGCAGGGTGTCCGCCGAGAAGTTGGCCCGGCCCGTGGCGGTCTCGAACACCCGCTCGGCGGCGAGGTTGCGCAGCATGAAGCCGCGCGGCTTGCGCACCCGGGCATTATAGCCGGTGAAGCCCGGGATTGTGGCGGCGATTGCCTCGCGGATCCGGTCGTAATCGGCGGCGAACCCCGCCCAGTCGATGGACGACGACCCGACCGTCGCCCGGGCCATGCCGGCGATGATGGCGATCTCCGAGCGCAGCTCCTTCGAGGCCGGCTTGTTGATGCCGCCCGACCCGTGGACCATGCTCATCGAATCCTCGACGGTCACGATCTGGATCTTGCCCTCGTCGTTGCGGTCGATCTCGGTCCGGCCGAGGCAGGGCAGGAGGTAGCCGACCGTGCCCGGCACCAGATGGGCGTGGTTGAGCTTCGTGGCGATGTGCACGGTGAGCCGGCAGGAGGCGAGCGCCTGAGCGACCACCGGGGTGTCGGGGGTCGCCCGCAGGAAGTTGCCGCCGAGCCCGATGAAGGCCTTCGACGTGCCGTCCCGCATGGCGCGGATCGCCGCCAGGACGTTGTGGCCGTGCCGGCGCGGCATGGCGAGGCCGAAATGCTGCTCCAGGGACTCCAGGAAGGCGGCGGCCGGGCGCTCGTTGATGCCGACGGTCCGGTCGCCCTGGACGTTGGAATGGCCGCGCACCGGGCACAGGCCCGCGCCGGGCCGGCCGATATGGCCCCGCAGGAACAGGAGGTTGGCGATCTCCCGGATCGTCGCCACCGAGTGACGATGCTGGGTCACGCCCATGGCCCAGGTCGCGATGACCCTTTGCGCCCCGAGATAGACGTCCGCCATCGCGGCGATCTCGTCCATGGTCAGGCCGGATTGGTCGAGGATCGCGTCCCAGGAGGTCGCGTCGACCGCGGCCCGGTAGGCCTCGAATCCCGCGGTGTGGTGCTCCACGAACGCGCGATCCAGGAGCGAGGGCCGGCCGGCCGCCAGGGCCTCGGCCTCGCGGGCGAACACCACCTTGGCGATGCCCCGGAAGGCCGCCATGTCGCCGCCCGAGCGGGGCTGGAGATAGTGGCTGGCGATCGGGCGGCTGGCGCCGCGCAGCATCTCGACGGTGTTCTGCGGGTCGGCGAAGCGCTCCAGGCCGCGCTCGCGCACCGGGTTGAGCACCACGACCTTGGCGCCGCGCTCGGCCGCCCGGCGCAGGTCGCCGAGCATGCGCGGATGGTTGGTGCCGGGATTCTGGCCGACGCAGAAGATCGCGTCCGCCTTCTCGAAATCCTCCAGCAGCACCGTGCCCTTGCCGATGCCGATCGCCTCGATCAGCGCGACGCCGCTCGCCTCGTGGCACATGTTCGAGCAGTCGGGGAAGTTGTTGGTCCCGTAGGCGCGGGCGAAGAGCTGGTAGAGGAAGGCGGCCTCGTTCGAGGCGCGGCCCGAGGTGTAGAACTCGGCCTGATCCGGGTGATCGAGCCCGCGCAGGGTTGCGCCGATCTCCGCGAAGGCCTCGTCCCAGCTCACCGGCAGGTAGCGGTCGCTGGCCGCGTCGTAGCGCATCGGGTGGGTCAGGCGGCCCTGACCCTCGAGCGCGTAATCGCTCCAGCCTCGCAGCTCGGTCAGCGTGTGCTTGGCGAAGAAGGACGGCTTCGTGCGCTTGTCGGTGGCCTCCCAGGAGACCGCCTTCACGCCGTTCTCGCAGAATTCGAAGGACGAGCCGTGCTCCGGGTCGCCCCAGGCGCAGCCGGGGCAGTCGAACCCGTCGGGCTGATTGGCCTTGAGCAGGGCGCGGGCCCCGGTGAGCGGCGCGCGGCTGCCGAGCAGGTGCTTGCCGCAGCTCTTCAGAGCGCCCCAGCCGCCGGCAGCGGATGAGCGCTTGGAAGACCCTTCAGACTGGGCCATGAACCGTCCTGGATTGGGTGACGCGAGGTGTCTCGCAGACGCGAGATAAGCGTCTCCGCGCGGCCCTCACAATGGCGTGCGCGCGCAGGCCCCTCATGCACGGGACACAGGCTAAGCTCCCGCTCCGCAAAGCGTTTCTAAACTGTGCGGCGAAGTTGGGTCATCCTGGTCGTGAGGTGTTCAGGTCCCGGGACCCGCTCCGTCATCGCGAGTGCAGCGAAGCGACCCAGGGCAGCGCGACCTGGATCAATGTGGCGCTGCTGGATCGCTTCGCTCCGCTCGCAAAGACGGCCTTGCGCGGCCCCTTGGGTCCGGGATCCGGATCACGCGCCGCGCGCGAGATCCGCGGCGTCGCGCCCGACGACCTGCTGGAGCGCGGTGATGCCTTCCTCGTTCATGCGCCGCACCAGCCCCGCCTTGATGCGTCCGACGAGGCCCGGCCCCTCGTAGACCAGCGCCGAGTAGAGCTGCACGAGGCTGGCGCCGGCGAGGATCTTGGTCCAGGCGGCCTCCGCGGAATCGACGCCGCCGACCCCCACCAGGGGCAGGCTGTCTCCGATCCGCAGGCGGGTCTGCGCCAGCATCCGGGTCGCCGGCCCGAACAGCGGGCGGCCGGACAGCCCTCCGGTCTCCCGGGCGAGGGCCTGCTCGACCAGGCTCGCGGGTCGCGCGACCGTGGTGTTCGAGACGACGAGGGCCTGCACGCCGCGCCGGAGCGCTGTCGCGCAGACCGCGTCGAGGGCGTCCAGCGCCATGTCGGGCGCGATCTTCAGGAGGATCGCGGCCGAGGCGCCGGCCGCGTCGCGGGCCGCGACGGTCCGGGCGAGCAGCTCGTCCAGGAAGGCCTCGCCCTGGAGGTCGCGCAGGCCCGGCGTGTTGGGCGAGGAGACATTCACGGTGACGAAATCGACGAGCGGGGCCAGCGCCGCCGTGCAGGCCGCGTAGTCGGCGAGGCGGTCGACCGAATCCTTGTTGGCGCCGATGTTGACGCCGACGATGCCGGGCCGTCCTGTCCGGGCGCGCAACCGGGCCGCCACGACATCGAGCCCTTCGCTGTTGAGGCCGTAGCGGTTGATCACCGCACGGTCCGCCGCGAGGCGAAAGACCCGCGGCTGCGGGTTACCCGGCTGGGGCCGCGGTACGACCCCGCCGACCTCGATGAAGCCGAAGCCGAGACCGAGCAGCGCGTCGGGCACACGGGCGCCCTTGTCGAAGCCGGCCGCGAGGCCGACCGGATTGGGAAAGCGGCGGCCGAGCAGATCGACCGCGAGGCGGGGATCGTCTTCGCGCCTCCGGCCGGACGGCAACAGGGCGAGCGCCCGCAGCGTCAGATCATGGGCGCGCTCGGCATCGAGGCCGTGGAGCAGCGGCCGGACGAGGGGAAAGGCGACGTCGATCATGCCGGCAGAAGCCCGGCCGGAAAGACGTGGCGCCCATCCGCGCCGAGGGGGAGCGCATCGACCGATCGCACCGCCGTAAGCGGCAGCGCGCCGTAGAGATGCGGGAACAGATCGCCGCCGCGGGAAGGCTCGTAACGCAGGTCATCCCCGAGCGCCCCGGGCTCGACGGCGACGATGAACAGATCATCCTGTCCGGCGAAGTGGCGGGCGGCGGTCTCAGCGACCTGGGGCGGCCGTGGAAAAGTGGATGAAGCCGTCCTGCCGATCGACCGGTGCGCCGGTGAAACGACCTGCGGCCTCCGCCTCGCGCCACAGCGCGCGTGGACAGATCTTGTAGATGAGCGGCATCGAAGCTCCCCGAAAACCGACGCGTCGATAGAGGCGCCGCGCATCCTCGGCAACTCCGGGACTCCCGTCTGATTCGAGGAGCGATTGCATTCTGCTGCCCGTAGTTCTACTTTCCTACGACTAGGCTGACCGTCACAAAGCCGTGTCCGAGGCGGGAGACCCGTACCGGACCGAGAAATGTCTAGTATTTCGGCGCGTACCCGGCGGGTGCTGAGCGTACCTGGCGGAAAGATCGTCCCTTTGCCTCCGAGGCAGCCGAAGCCCGGCTGCGAGACGGGGGCGCCAGCCCGCTCACGGTGAGCCTCCGAGCCCGCTATGCTGTCGCACGAGCAGATCTGGAACGCCATCGACAGGCTCGCCGAGCGGCACGGCTTCTCGGCCTCCGGGCTGGCCCGGCGGGCGGGCCTCGATGCCACGAGCTTCAACCGCTCGAAGCGCGTGGGCGCCGACGGGCGCAAGCGCTGGCCGTCGACCGAGTCGGTGTCGAAGGTGCTCGCCGCGACCGGGTCCAGCCTGGACGAGTTCCTGCGGCTCATCGAGGCCCGGGAGATCCCGGCGCGCACGATGGTCCCCCTGATCGGCCTAACCCAGGCCGGCGCCGGCCGCCTCTTCACCGACGAGGGCATGCCCACCGGGGGCGCCGGCTGGGAGGAGATCGAGTTTCCGGATCTCGGTGAGGAACGGGCCTTCGCCCTGGAGATCCAGGGCGATTCCATGCTGCCGCTGTTCCGCGACGGGGACGTGCTGATCGTCTCGCCGACCGCGAGCGTGCGCAAGGGCGATCGCGTCGTGGTTCGCCTGCATGGCGGCGAGGTTCTCGCCAAGGAATTGAAGCGGCGCACCGCCCGTACGGTTGAGCTGGCCTCGCTCAACCCGGAGCACGAGGACCGGCTGCTGAACCTCGGCGAGGTCGCCTGGATGGCCCGGGTGATGTGGGTGCGCCAGTAGCGGGCCGGTTCGGTGGCCGATCGCGCGCCGCGGCTTGGCCACGACACGGTTCGTCGCTATCGGTTGCCCGTCGCGGATCTTCCGCATCCGCTCAGCGCGAAGTGAGCATGGCGCAGCCGGGTACGGGTCATGGAGCAGGTCCGGGCGCACCGCTCACGGATGAAGCCCGCAGGCTGCTCGACGCCCTGCCGACGGCGAGCCTCCTCTTCGATGCGGAGGGCCGGATCCTTCACGTGAATCCGTCCGCCGTACGCCTGACCGGCTTCCCGGCGGCCGACCTCACCGCGCGCGGTCTCGACCTGATCCTTGCGCCGCGGGGAAACGCGCCCGATCCGCTTCAGGACGGCGATCAGGAGTTTCCCGCCACCGGCGCGGACGGAACGAGCTTCTGGGCCTGCCTGACGACGGTGCCGCTGCCCGGCTCGGCCTGCCGCGTCGGGCAGATCCTGAACGTCACGGGCCGCCGCGAGGCGGAGGGTGCGCTCGCGCTGTCGCGCCAGCGCGAGGCGCTCGGCCTGCTGACCAACAGCGTGGCGCACGAGTTCAACAACTTCCTGCAGATCCTGATCGGCTACATCGACGGCCTGAAGCGCCGCCTCGGCGACCGCCAGGAGCCGTTCATCCAGCGGGCGATCTCCCGCTCCGCCGATGCGACCGAGCGGGCCGCGATCCTCACGCGCCAGCTGCTGGCCTATTCGCGGCGCATCGCCCCGGAGGTGCGCGCGGTCGATCTCGACGCGATCGTGGCGGAACTCGCCGGGCGCCTCGCGCCCGACCTGCCGGCCGGGATCCGCCTCGTCGTGTCGGCGACGCCGGGCCTGCCGCGGGCGATCAGCAACCCGACGCAGATCGAGTTCGCCCTGCGGCATCTGGTCGCCAATGCCTGCGAGGCGATGCCGTCCGGCGGCACCCTCACCCTCTCGACCTTCCGGGTCGATCCCGGCGATCGGGCGATGCAGCAGCCCGACGAGGGCATCGTCGGGATCGCGGTTGCCGATACCGGCCAGGGAATGTCGCCGGAGATGCTCGCCCGCGCCCTGGCGCCGTTCCAGACGAGCCGCGAGGCCGGGCGCGGGGCGGGCCTCGCGATCGTGCACGGCTTGATGAAGCGCCAGAACGGGACCATCACCCTCGACAGCCGGCCGGCCGAGGGCACGCAGGTCCGGCTGTCGTTCCCGGCAGCGCCCGATCGCACGCTGCATTAAGCACGCTGCGCTCCGGAATCATCGCGCAGGACTAAAACCCGCGCTGAGCCGTTCCCATATCGTCACTGGCGCTCTGCGCCGTTCAGTTCTCGTCCCTAGAGGCGTGTACATGCTTACCCAGATTTCGCGCCGCCGGCGTGTGGCCGCCCTTCTGGCGCTGGCCACGGCGCTGACCGTCGCGGCGCCGGTCGTCGAAGCCCGTCCGGGCGGCGGCGGGTCCTTCGGCTCCCGCGGCTCGCGCACCTACACGGCGCCGTCGGCGACGCCGACCGCGCCCGGCGGCGGCATGACGATGCAGCGCTCGCAGACCGCGCCGTCCCCCGGCATGGGCAGCCCCGGCATGCAGGCTCCGGCCGCGACCGGACGCCGGTTCGGCGGCGGCTTCTTCGCGGGCCTGCTCGGCGCCGGTCTGATCGGCGCCCTGCTCGGCGGCGGCTTCTTCGGCGGCCTCGGCGGCCTGGCATCGATGATCGGCCTGCTGTTCCAGGTCGGGCTCGTGGTCCTCGTCGTGATGATGGCCCTGCGCTTCTTCCGCCGCCGGAACGAGCCCGCCGGCGCCGGTGCGCCCTACGCCCGCTCGTCGCTCGACGATCAGCAGGGGGCCCGCAGCCCGATGGGCGGTGCTCAGGGCGGCCCCGCTTCCGGCATGTTCGGAGGCGGCCAGCGCCCGCCGCAGACGCGCCCGGTGCAGATCGGCCCGGCCGACTTCCAGGCGTTCGAGCGGCTGCTCGGCGACATCCAGGATGCCTATTCCCGCGAGGATCGCGTCACCCTCGGCAATCTCTCGACACCCGAGATGGTGAGCTACTTCGACGAGGAGCTGCGCAACAACGCGGCCCGCGGCGTGGTGAACAAGATCTCGGACGTGAAGCTGCTCCAGGGCGACCTGGCGGAGTCGTGGGGCGAGGACCGCACCGACTACGCCACGGTGGCGATGCGCTACGCCCTCAAGGACGTGATGATCGAGCGGAACAGCGGCCGCGTCGTCCAGACCGACTCCTCCGAGGCGACGGAGCTCTGGACCTTCCTGCGCCAGCCCGGCCGCGGCTGGGTGCTCTCGGCGATCCAGCAGACGCGCTGAGTGCGACCGCGCTCCGGCCTCCGGGCCGGAGCTGCAATCATCTCTTTCACGCCGGCGCCGTCACCGCGGTGCCGGCGTTTCTGTGTGCGTCCCACAGATTGGCAAGATCCACGAAGCCCGCGACCGGGACTTCCTCGGCCCGCGCCGTCTCGGACAGCTGGGCCGCGGCCAGCAGGGCGCCGGCATCCGGAGTCAGCGCCTTGAGGCTCTGGCGCAGCATCTTGCGGCGCTGGCCGAACGCCGCCCGGGTGACGGCTTCCAGCGCCTTGGCCCGGCAGGGCAGGGGCTGCGCACGCGGCAGCAGCCGCACCACGCTCGACGTCACCTTCGGGGGCGGCACGAACGCCGAAGGGCTGACGTCGAACAGGATGTCGGCCTCGGTGCGCCAGCCGCAGAGGACGCCGAGCCGGCCGTAATCGGCCCGGGTCTCGGGCCCGGCGACGATGCGCTCGGCGACCTCGCGCTGGAACATCAGCACCGCCTGATCCCACCAGGGCGGCCAGACCTCGCCGTCGAGCCAGCCGGTGAGCAGCGCGGTCCCGACATTGTACGGCAGGTTGGCGACGATCCGGGCCGGACCCGAGCCCACGAGCGGCCGCGGATCGAAGGCCAGCGCGTCTGCATCGACGACGTGAAGCCGGCCCGGATAGTGGGCGGCGATCTCGGCGAGGGCCGGCAGGGCCCGCGGGTCGCGCTCGATCGCCACCACGCGCGCGGCGCCCTCGGCCAGGAGCGCGCGGGTCAGGCCGCCCGGTCCGGGGCCGACCTCCACCACCGTGACGCCCTCCAGCGGCCCGGCGGCCCGGGCGATCCGGCCAGTGAGGTTCAGATCGTAGAGGAAGTTCTGGCCGAGGGCCTTCTTGGGCTCCAGCCCGTGCCGGGCGACGACGTCGCGGAGCGGCGGCAGGCCGTCACTGGCGGTCACGGCGCGCGCTCACAGCTCATCCTCGGGACCGAAGTGCCGGGCGCCGGCCGTCGGCGGTCGGCCGGCATAGACGCTGAACGGGATGACCTCGGCCCCGCCGGGCGCCGCTCCGGTTCGGCCGGCCTCGGTCGCCGCGAGCCTGTCGGCGAGACGCAGGGCCGCGATCAGGCTGTCGGGCCGCGCGACGCCCTTGCCGGCGATGTCGAACGCGGTGCCGTGATCCGGCGAGGTGCGCACGAACGGCAGCCCGAGGGTGACGTTCACGCCGTCGTCGAACGCGATGGTCTTGATCGGGATCAGGGCCTGGTCGTGGGTCGGCGCCAGGGCGACGTCGTAGGTCTCCCGGGCGCGGGCGTGGAACAGCGTGTCGGCGGGCAGGGGCCCGCGGATGTCGATCCCCTGCGCCCGCAGCCTCGCCACCGCGGGGGCGAGCACGTCGCGATCCTCGTGGCCGATCGTGCCGGCCTCGCCGGCATGCGGGTTCAGACCCGCGAGCACGAGGCGCGGCTCGGGCAGGCCGAAGCGGTCCCGCAGATCCCGGGCCACGATGGTCGCGGTCTCCTCGACGAGCTCCTGCGTCAGGAGGCCCGGCACGTCCTTGAGCGGGACGTGGATCGTCACCGGCACCACCGAGAGACCGGCGCTCCAGATCATCATGACCGGCCGGGGCGGCGTGCGGCCGGCGGGCACCGACAGGGCGGCCAGGAACTCGGTGTGGCCCGGATGGGCGAAACCGGCCCGGGTCAGCACGAACTTGGCGATCGGGTTGGTCACCACGGCGGCGGCGCGGCCGGCCTTCACGAAGCCCACCGCGGCCGTGATCGACTCGATGGTGGCGCCGGCGTTGACGGGATCCGGAATGCCGGGCGCGGCGGCCACGCTCGCGCCGCTCGGCAGCGGCACCACGGGAAGGGCGCGGGGAAACACCTCGGCCGCCGTCTCGGGATCGACCTCGGCCACGGGGACCGGCCGGTTCAGGCGGTGGGCGAGGCGCTCGATGAAGGCCGGATCCCCCACGAGGAAGAACGGCGGCAGCGGCGCGGCGCCGCCACGCCCGAGCCAGGCGCTGAGCGCCAGCTCCGGACCGATCCCGGCGGGGTCTCCGAGGGTGAGGGCGAGGGGCGGCATGGACGGTCTATAGCGCCCGCGCGGCGCGGGCGCATCCTCGGCGCGGGCGGTTCGTGAGGCGCATCGCGGCCGGTGCGCTGTCCTCCGTCATTCCGGGGCCGCGCAGCGGAGGCCGGAATCCAGAACCACAACCGCGCCGAACTGCGGCAGCGACGGCGCGTCGGGGCCGCCCGCCTCCGGCGGCCCCTCCGGGTCCGGGCTCGCCCGCGGCGCCCCGGAAGGAAGGGCTGCTTCGATCAGGCCGCCGGCGCGGATCCAGGAAACCGGTCGCCGCAGCTTGCGGCGGGGCCTCACCGCACCGAGGCGATACCGTCCGCCGTGGTGGCGGTGCCGACGTTCTGGCGCAGATCCGCCTCGCCCAGGGTCTTCAGCTCGACCCGCAGCAGCACGGTCTGGTTGCGCTCGCGCACCCCGGTGGCGGTCGCGATCGGCGAGTTGATGTAGTTCAGCGAGACGGTGGTGCACTCGTCCTGATAACCGCCGCCGAAGCTCGCGCCCGACAGGTAGAACCGGCCCGGGTTCTGGTAGAGCGGCACGGTGCCGATCGGGTTCGCCAGGTAGGACGTCAGCGCGTCCGTGTAGGTGTTGCGCACGTCGAGGTAGTGCGTCAGGTCGACGAGCAGCGAGCCCGAGAGGAACCAGTTCGGCGTGATGTTGTAGGTCGCGGTGGCGGTGATGCCCTCGCGGTAGTGGCTGTAGCCGAGAAGCGGCTGCGCCTCGTAGTACGAGTAGAAGGCCGACACGGTCAGGGGCAGGAACGGCGCGAACCGCGCCGTGGCGCCGGTCTCGAACCGCGCGACGTGGAAGTCGGCCTGGTTGAACCGGGCCCGGGTGATGAACGTGATGTTCTGGTTCGGCGAGACCTGGAACCGGCCGACGAAGTCCGACCGCTGCGTCTCGAGGCCGGAATCGAGGCCGACATTGGCGATGTCGCCGCGCCGGAACGAGTTGACGCCCGCGAGCTGGATCGACTCGCCGAACAGCACGTTCGCGTACCAGCCGGACGGGGTCACCACGGAGTACTGGCCGCCGAGGTTGGTGCGCACGCCGCCCTCGACCCGGTCGTAGCCCGAGAACTTGTCCCACTCGAACAGCGACGTGTCGTCGAACACGAGGCTCTGGGCATCCTCGTTCGGCAGGCGGCCGATCCGGGTCTCGGAGGGACGCGCGATGATCTGGCCGATCGGCTCCAGGGTGTGGACGCCGAGCGCCCCGAAATTGGCGACGAACGGGTAGCGGTAGTCGAGGCCGACGGCCGGCATGACCCGGCCGGCGAAGCCATCATCGATCTTGGCCACCTGCGGCGCAAGGTCGTTCTGGTAGCCCGAGAAGCTCGGGTTGGTGAAGAACGCGTCGGTGCGCAGATACGCGAACGGCGTGAACTTCTGGCCGAGGTCGTCGATGAAGCTGCGGCGCCAGGACAGCTCGGCGGAGGCGCGGGTGTTGGTGCCGGCCAGCCCCTGGATCAGGCAGGTGCCGCGCTGGAAGATCGTGCAGGTCTGGTAGAGCGGGAAGCTGACGCCGTTCACGCTCGGCGAGAACAGGTAGCTCGAGGTCCGCGGCAGGCCCTGGTACTGCGTCGTCTCGCGGGTCAGGCTGGTGATGTTGGCCTGGAAGCGCACCTCGCCGCCGATCTCGGCGGGGCCGTTGATGCGCTTGTCGTAGTCGATGACCGGGGCGACGATCGGCTGCTGCTTCTGCCAGTCGAAGCTCGACAGGCCCTTGAAGTAGTAGCCCCGCGCCTCGAACCACGAGCGGTCGCCCTGGCCGATCAGGAAGGCGGTCGAGGTCGCCTCGCGGAAATAGTCCGTGGTGATGTTCTGGTTGCGGATCCGGTAATTGTCGAGGAACCACTTGTCGGTGACGCCGACGAGGTCCCAGCCGGTGCGCCAGCGCGGGTTGATGTAGAATCGGCCCTGCGATTCCACCGAGCCGCGGAAGTCGCGCTCGCCGGCACCCAGCGGGCTCGGCAGAAAGGCCGAGGGCGTCGTCTGCGAGATGCCGGACAGGCGGATGTTGTAGAAGCCGTTGTCAATCCGCTGGCGGAACTCGCCCTGAGCGAGCAGGCCCTGGCGGCTGAGCAGGGTCGGCGTCAGCGTCAGGTCGTAGTTCGGCGCGAGATTGATGAAGTACGGGAGCGACACGCCGCTGCCGAGGGCGGTCGTCGAAATGAAGCGCGGCGTCAGGAAGCCGGTCTTGCGCTTCACGGTCGGATCCGGCGCCTCGAAATACGGCAGGTAGGCGACCGGGATCCCGGCGAGTTCCAGGGTGGACTCGTCGAAGTAGACCGTGTGGGTCTCGTTGTCGTGGATGATCTTCTTCGCCTTGATCTGCCAGAGCGGCGGCGTCTCGGGGTTGTCCTTACAGGGCTCGCACGCGGTGTAGCTGCCGGACTCGAAGCTCGTCTGCTCGCCGTTCAGCCGCTCGGCCCGCGGCGCGGAGAACCGGGTGCGCACGGTCTCGAACTTGCGCTGGACGGTCTGCTGGCCGCGGAACGCGTCGACGAAGCCGGTCTTGAAGTCGTCGGTGAGCTCCATGCGCTCGCCGGTCACGACCCCGCCGTCGGCCTCCGTCAGGCGGACATTGCCCTCGGCGAAGACCCGGCCGGTGTTGCGGTCGTAGCGGACGCGGTCGGCCTGGAGCGTGCGCGGGCCGTAGTGCAGCTCGGCATTGCCGCGGGCCGTCACGGTGCTGCGGTCGTTGTCGTAGATCAGCTCGTCGGCCTCGACGAGGAGCTTGTCGCCGGGCTTGCCGGCCTTCACGGCGGGCAGACCTTGGGCATGCGCGGACACTCCGCCGGCCAGGGGCACGGCGAGCGCCAGCGCGGCCAGGAGCCCGGCCTTCCGCAGGATGTCGGCGACCTTACGCAACGCGTGTCCCAACCCCTGTGACGTCCACCGCCACGAACCTCAACACCCGTCTCCCTGCCCGCGAAGGATCGCGGATGTCAGCCGTCTTCCTGGTACAGAAGCGTGAGCGTACCGAGAAGACTGCCTACCACGGCGGGGAACCAGGCCGCCACCGGTGCGGCGACGAGTCCGGACGCGCCCAGCCCCTCCATGACCTGCCGGATCACGTAGAGGGCGAAGCCGGCCGCGACGCCACCGAGGACGAGTTTGCCGACACCACCAAAGCGGAAGAACCGTAAGGAAACGGTTGCCGCGACGATAACCATGGCGACGAACAGCACCGGCCTTGCCCACAGGACATCGTACTGGAGGCGGTACCGGGTGGCGTCCAAACCGGCCCGCTCGGTGCGCGCGATGGTTGTGGGAAGTTGCCAGAAAGGCACAGATTCCGGCGGGGTGAAGCGCTGGCGCACCTGCCCGGGGTCCAGGTTCGAGGCGATCAGGTAGGTGTCGAACGACTCGGGCGGTGCGTCCGGTGTGAGAACGCGCACATCGGAGAGCTCCCAGTAGCCGTCGTGGAGCGTCGCGCGGGCCGCCACGAGCTGCTCGGCGAACTTCCCGGCCTCGTCGAAGGTGAAGACCGAGACGCCGGCGAGCGTCGTGCTGCCCTCGATCGCCGTCTCGGCGCGCAGGATCGCCTCGCCGTCGGATCCCCGCTGCCGGATCCACAGGTCCTTGCCCGAGCCGGCCTTGGTGGCTTTGGCGAAGATCTTCGCTTCAATTTCGGTCGAGCGCTGCTTCAGCATCGCCGAGACCGGGTTGTAGACCCCGACCGCCAAGGCGCCGAGCGCCAGCGCCACGAAGACGCCCGGCTGCAGGAACTGCCACGCGGAGATCCCGGCGGCCCGAGCGACCACCAGCTCCAGCTTGCGCGAGAGCTGGAGCAGGGCCGCCATCGACCCGAACAGGACCGCGAAGGGCAGCACGCCTTCCGCCACCGCGGGGGTTCGGTAGAGGGAGAGCTGCGCCATCAGCCCCGTGGAGGCGCCCTGGGTCTCGCCGGCCCGGCGCAGCAGCTCGACGAAATCCAGCGTGTAGACCAGCGCGAACACGGTGACGAAGACGCCGAGCACCGTGCGAGCGAAGCGGGCGGCGAAGTACCGCCCGAGGGTCGGACCGATCAGCATCATCGGATCAGGCCGCCGGCGCGAGGCGCTGTCCGCGCATCAGGCCCCAGGTTCCCCGGACCAGGGCGGCGTTGAACGCGCGCACCCGCGGGCCGAAGAAGATCAGGAGGCAGGAGAGCCCGATGGCGAGCAGCGGCGCGCCGTAGACGGCCGCCACCGCAGCGGGGCTGCGCGCCGCGGCGCTCACCGCCGCGAAACCCGCGATGCGCAGGCCGACCACCGCGAGGATCGCCCCGGCGACCGCGAGGCCGCGCCCTTGGCGCGTCGTGCGGGGATCGCCCAGAGCCGCGAAGGCGATGAAGACGAGCGCCAAGGGGTACAGGCAGGCCGAGAGCCGGTCGTGCAGCTCGGCCCGGAAGCGGCCCTTCTGGAGCTTGTAGTAGCCCTCGGTCGTATCGGGGAACAGGAGCTGCGCCGTCGAGCGCTCGCGCGGCTTGTAGATCGTGTCGGAATCGGGCGGCGCGAACGCCGCGAGGTCGATCGTGTAGCGCTCGAAGGTCAGGATCGAGGAATCGCGCGAGTCCTTCTGCTGCTGGTGGACGCTGCCGTTCTCCAGGATCAGGTAGCTCTGGCCGTCGATATCGACCGCGTTGCCCCGGTCGGCGAGGTAGACCTTGGTCTTCCCGGCCTCGCGCCGGTCCTGGATGAACAACCCCTTGAGGGTGCCCCCCGGCCCGCGCTCGCGGAAATGGAAGGTGATGCCGTTGTCGAGCTGGGTGAACTGCCCTTCCTTAACGACGTTGGCGATGAAGTCGCCGCGCACCCGGGTGATCACGTCGCGCAGCTCCTGGAAGCTCGCCGGCATGACCACAATCACGAGGAAGCCCGCTAGGAAGCTGACGATCAGCGCCAGGGTCAGGAACGGCCGCAGCAGCGAGCGCGGCGGCATCCCGGCCGCCGACATGACGATCAGCTCGGAATCGCCGTTGAGCTTGTTCAGCGCGTAGATCGTGCCAATGAACAGGGCCACCGGGGCGATCACCACGAGGAGAGTCGGCAGCGACAGGCCCGTGACGAACAGGAAGACCAGCAGGGTCTGGCCCTTGGCGGTCACGAGGTCGAGCTCGCGCAGCGCCTGCGTCAGCCAGATCGTCCCGGTCAACCCGACCAGGCAGGCGAGGGTGGCGCCCAGGGCGATCCGAAAGATGTAGCGTTCGATCTGCCTCATCGGCCCGGCAGCCCCGCTCGTCCTCTCGCGCCCTCGGGGCCGCAGGGACCCGACAAAAGGGGCGATTCCAGGGCTGTCGCGCCGCGTTGCGTTCTCCGCCTCAGCGGCTACACAGGGCGAATGACCTGTGCGGCGCGCAGGTGCGTAGTGCAGCTCCGGGATAACGGTCAGGGCGACGGGCATGGCGGACGGTATCGAGATCGGGTTCGGCCCCCTGGAGCAGAGCGGCCAGGGTCCCGGCGGATCGGGCGATCTCGTGGTTTTCGTCGGCGACGACCTCGTCCTCGGAGCGGCGGCCCGCGACGCCCTGGGCGCTTCCGGGGCCGATCTCGTCGCCCGCGCCGCGTCTTCCGAGAAGTTCAAGGGCCGCTCGCTGACGGCGCTCAGCCTCCCGGCCCCGGCGGGCGTCAAGGCCGACCGCCTCGTGGTCGTCGGCCTCGGCTCCGACAAGGACCGCGCCAAGACAGACTGGCCGGCGCTCGGCGGCTTCACCGCCAGCAAGGTGGCGGGGCGGACCGCCCGGGTGGTGCTCGACTGGCCGGGCGCGACGGTGACGGCGGCGCAGGCCGGCGAGTTCGCCCTCGGCGCGCGGCTGCGCAACTACACCTTCGACCGCTACAAGACCAAGAAGAAGCCCGATGCCGACGACAAGTCCGGCACGGCGCTGACCCTGCTGCTCGCCGACCAGGGCGCTGCGGCGCGCGAAGGCGAGAACGCCCGGACGCTGTCGGACAGCGTGATCCTGGCGCGCGACCTCGTGAACGAGCCGCCGAACGTGCTCTTCCCGGAGGAGTTCGCCCGGCGCGCCTCGGAATTGTCGCAGCTCGGCGTCGAGATTGAGGTGCTGGAGCCCGCGCGGATGCGCGAGCTCGGCATGGGCGCGCTGCTGGCCGTGGCGCAGGGCTCCGTCCGCGAGCCGCGGCTCGTGATCATGCGCTGGAACGGCGGCCCCGCCGGCGAGGCGCCCGTGGCGCTTATCGGCAAGGGCGTGATCTTCGATTCCGGCGGCATCTCCATCAAGCCCGGCGGCGGCATGGAGGACATGAAGGGCGATATGGGCGGCGCGGCCGCCGTCGTGGGCGCGCTCCGCGCGCTCGCCGCCCGCAAGGCGCGCTGCAACGTGGTCGGCGCCATCGGCATCGTCGAGAACATGCCGGACGGCGGCTCGTACCGGCCCTCCGACATCGTGACGTCGATGTCGGGCCAGACCATCGAGGTGATCAACACCGACGCCGAGGGCCGCCTCGTGCTGGCCGACGTGATCACCCACATCGTCCGCAGCGCCAAGCCCAAGGCGATCGTCGACCTCGCGACGCTGACCGGCGCCATCATCGTGGCGCTCGGCCAGGACATCGCCGGGATGTTCTCGAACGACGACACGCTGGCGAGCAACATCAACGCCGCCGGCGAGGCGACGGGCGAGAAGGTCTGGCGGATGCCGCTGATCCCCGCCTACGACAAGGCGATCGATTCCAAGTTCGCCGACATGAAGAACACCGGCGGCCGTCACGGCGGCGCCGCCACCGCGGCCTCGTTCATCAAGCGCTACGTCGAGGACGTGCCGTGGGCGCATCTCGACATCGCCGGCGTGGCGATGTCGTCGAACGCGAGCGAGATCAACCGCAGCTGGGGCGCCGGCTGGGGCGTCCGCCTGCTCGACCGGCTGATCCGGGATCACTACGAGGCCCGGTAGGATCGCGCGCGGGCCGTCCGCGGACGGACCGCCATCAAGCCCGCTCACGGAGCGGGCCGACCCCGCGTTTCGGACGCCGCGCCCGGCTCGGGACCCTGCATGATGCCTGCGCCCTCGCACGCCGCCTTCCAGCCAACCGCGACAGGCCTCGCGGCAGGCCAGCACCGGGGCGGCAATCTCCTGCAGGCCTCGATCCCGATCCTGGCCATGCTGATCGCCGTGGCGCTCGTGGCAGGGACCGGCTTCAGCCAGCGCTCGGCGGTCCCGGAGGTCGCCGAGCCGTGGGTCTTCGGGTACTTCGCCGGGCGCTATCCGCTCTTCGCCTTCGCGCTGGTCTACGGTCTCGCGCACCTCGCGACGGCGGCGGCGGAGCCGGGTCCGGCCTCCGTCCCGCGCCGGGTCCTGTTCGGCCTCGCCGGCGCGGCATTCCTGCTGCTCGCCGGCCTCTACCCGACCTTCGGGGGTCTCGTTCTGCGCGCCGGTTTCGCGACGGGCGGGATGGCGTTCCTCACGCATCAGCCCCTCTGGCTGGCCTACGCGCTCGGCGCGGGCGTGGCGGCGGCGGTGTTCGGCGGCGTGCTCGGCCTCTTCGTGATCGCGGCGAACCGCGCCCTGAGGCCGCGGCTCAGCCGGATCGGCTCCGGACTCCTGGCCTTCCTGGCCCTCTGGTTCGGCGCGGCCGTGATCGGTCTCGGCGGCAGCCTGGGCCTCGGCCCCTGGCCGCACCGCGCGCTGCGGCCCGACGAGGCCGGTCTGGCCGCGCTCCTCCTGGTCGCCGCCGCCCTGCCGCATGCCGCGCTGGCGACAGTGAGCCGGCATCGACGCGGCGCCTGAGGCCCGCGCCTTGCGGGCCGGCCTCCGTTCCCGCAGAGTTGCCGGGTTCTGCGTTGGGGGGACTCGGCCGTCCAGAGCCGTGCCCACGGGAGGCATCGCGATGCATGAGGCGAACGTGATCGTGCACGGCGCTCAAGCGCCCAGGTCCGTACGGAGGCCGTCCCCACCGACCGATCTGGCGTCGGATCGCCCCTGGCTGGCCTCATACCCGGCCGGTGTCCCGGCCGAGATCGACGTCGCGGGCCTCGGGACGCTGGTCGGCCTGTTCGAGTCCAGCGTCGCCGCCTTTGCCGATCGCCCCGCGATGCTGTGCTTCGGCTCGGCCATGACCTACGCCACCCTCGGGCAGCAGGCGCGCGACCTCGCGGCCTGGCTGCAGGGGCAGGGCCTGGCGAAGGGCGACCGCGTCGCAATCATGCTGCCGAACGTGCCGGCCTACGCAGTGGCGATCTTCGGCGTCCTTCTCGCCGGTGGCACAGTGGTCAACACCAACCCGCTCTACACGCCCCGCGAATTCGCCCAGCAGATCAACGATTCGGGCGCACGGATCCTGATCGTCCTGGAAAATTTCGGCGCCACGGTCGCGGCGGCGTTACCGGACGTGAAACTCGACCGGGTTGCCCTGGTCGGCCCGGGTGACGGGCTCGGGCTCAAGGGTCAGGTGATCAACCTCGCCAGCCGCCACGTGCGCAAGGCGGTGCCGCCGTTCCGGCTGCCGGAAGGTCTGGCGGTGCCGTTCACCACCGTCCTGCGCCGGGGCCGCAGCCTGCCGCGGGCCTCGGCGCGGGTCGAGCCGGAGGATCTGGCGTTCCTGCAATATACCGGCGGCACGACCGGCATCGCCAAGGCCGCGATGCTCAGCCACCGCAACATCATGGCCAATGTCGAGCAGTCGCAGCTCTGGTTCAACTCGAAAGATCCGAGCATCCGGCGCTGCGCGGTGACGGCCCTGCCGCTCTACCACATCTTCGCGCTGACCGCGTGCTTCTTCCAGTTCATGCGCAACGGCGGCGCGTGCCTGCTGATCCCGAACCCGCGCGACTGCGACGGCATGGTGAAGACGCTGAGCCGCACCCGCTTCACCCACCTGATGGGCGTCAACACGCTGTTCAACGTGCTGATCAACCATCCGAAGATCGGCACGGTGGACTTCTCGCATCTCGACTTCGTGGTCGGTGGCGGCACGGCCGTGCAGCGGGCCGTGGCCGAGCGCTGGAAGGCGCTGACCGGCAACACGATCATCGAGGGCTACGGCCTGTCGGAGACCTCGCCGGTGGTCTGCGTCAACCCGCACGGGATGCGCGACTTCTCCGGCACGATCGGCTTCCCGCTCCCCTCCACCGAGGTCTCGATCCGCGATGTCGCCGGACAGGTCGCGCCCGTCGGGCAGCCGGGGGAGATCTGCGTCCGCGGCCCGCAGGTGATGCGCGGCTACTGGAACCGCCCCGAGGAGACGGCCCGCGCGATGACCCCGGACGGGTTCTTCCGCACGGGCGACGTCGCGGTGATGCAGGCCGACGGCCAGTTCCGCATCGTCGACCGGATGAAGGACATGATCCTCGTCTCGGGTTTCAACGTCTATCCGAACGAGGTCGAGGACGTCCTGGCCGCCCACCCGGCCGTGCTCGAATGTGCCGTGGTCGGCGCGCCGAGCGAGGAGACCGGCGAGATGGTCGTCGCCCACATCGTCCTGAAGGATCCCTCGGTCTCGACCGATGCCATCCGTTCCCACGCGCGCACCCAGCTCACCGGCTACAAGGTCCCCCGGCGGGTGGTCCTGCACGACACGCTGCCCAAAACCAATGTCGGCAAGGTGCTGCGCCGGATGCTGCGCGACGAGACGCCCGCGGCCTGATCGCCGGATGCCGGCCTGCGTCGCGACGCCGCCCTCGCGGCGCGTAACCGCAACGCGCACGGCGCCGAAAGGTGAGGCTGCGGCGCTTACCCACCTGTCGGCCCGGGCCGATCTGTGGGTTGTGCGCATAGGACATCCGAGGAGGCGGCCATGTTGATCAAGCGCAGGCGCGGTTGGGAGATTCCGGAGCATCTGGTCACGCCGGAGGCCGTCTTCCTGAACCGGCGCGCGCTGATCGGCGGTGCGGCCGGACTCGCAGCCGGATCGCTCCTGGGTGGCCGATCTGTCCTCGCCGCGGGCGATCAGCCGCTCTACCCGGCGCCGCAGAACCCCGCCTACACCCTCGACCGGCCGCTGACGCCGGAGCGCTATAGCGCCGACTACAACAATTTCTACGAGTTCGGCACATCGAAGATGGTGCTGCCGGCCGCGAACGCGCTCAAGACCCAGCCCTGGACGCTGAAGATCGACGGGCTCGTAGAGAAGCCCTTCGAGATCGGCGTCGACGACCTGATCCGGAAGGTCGGCCTCGAGGAGCGGCTCTACCGCCACCGCTGCGTCGAGGCGTGGTCCATGGCGGTGCCGTGGACGGGCTTCCCGCTCTCCAAGCTTGTGGCGCTCGCCAAGCCGACTTCGGGGGCGAAGTACATCCGCTTTGAGACGTTCATGGACAAGGCGATGGCGCCCGGTCAGCGCGCGTTCTTCTATCCCTGGCCCTACACCGAAGGCCTGACGCTCGCCGAAGCCGGGAACGACCTCGCCTTCATGGTCACCGGGATCTACGGCAAGCCGCTGCCCAACCAGTTCGGCGCACCGATCCGCGTCGCGGTGCCGTGGAAGTACGGCTTCAAGTCGGCGAAGTCGCTGGTGAAGGTGTCGTTCACAGCCGACAGGCCGAAGACCTTCTGGGAAGGGCTCCAAGCATCGGAATACGGGTTCTGGGCCAACGTGAATCCGGCTGTTCCGCATCCGCGCTGGAGCCAGGCCACCGAGCGCGTGCTCGGGACCGACCAGCGCGTGCCGACGCTGATCTACAACGGCTACGGCGAGCAGGTCGCGGGCCTCTACAAGGGGCTGGAGGGCGAGCGGCTGTTCGTGTGATGCGGCTTCCGCTCGACCGCTTCGGTCGATGCGTTCCTCGCCGTCATGATGCGTAAGGCGAAGCGACCCTGGGCAGCGGAACGTCGGAAGGCGTCGCGCTGCCTGGATTGCTTCGCTCCGCTCGCAAGGACGGCGGGGCTGATGTGAGCCGACGGAAGCGGATATGAACCGCGCGCAGCGCTCAGTAGGTCCAGCGCTGCGCCTTCGAGACCAGGAAGTCGCGGAACGCCTGGACCCGGGCCACGGAGCGCATCTCCTCGGCATAGACGAGATAGCTCTCGAGGCTCGGCATCTCGGTGTCGCGCAGCACCTGCACCAGCTGCTGGTCGCCGTCGACCGCGTAATCCGGCAGGATGCCGATCCCGGCGCCGGCCTCCATGGCGCGCTGCAGGGCACCGATGTTGTTCACGGTGAGGTGCACGTGGCGCCGCTCCCGCCCGTCGCGGCCGGCATCGGCCAGCCAGTGCGCGGCGAGGAGGTATGACGGCTCGTTGCCGCCGAACGACACGAGGCGGTGGTCGTCGAGATCCTCGATCGTCTTCGGCTCGCCGAAGCGCTTGACGTAATCCTGGCTCGCGAAGGCGTGGTAGTGGACGGTGAACAGCCGCCGCTGGATCAGATCCGGCTGGGCCGGACGCCGCATGCGGATGGCTACATCCGCCTCACGCATGGCGAGATCGAGCTCCTCGTTGGTGAGGATCAGCTCGATCCGCACGTCCGGGTAGAGGTCGAGGAACTCGCCCACACGCTGCGACAGCCACGACGTCCCGAGCCCCACGGTCGTGGTGACCTTCAGGTCGCCGGTCGGACGCTCGGAGGTCTCGACGAGCCGCGCCCGCGTGTTCTCCAGGCGGAGCTTCATGTCGCGCGCGGCGCGGAACAGAAGATCGCCCTGCTCGGTGAGGAGCAGACCCCGCGCATGGCGGTGGAACAGCGGCGCCTTCAGTTCGCGCTCCAGGGCACTGATTTGCCGGCTGACGGCCGACTGGCTGAGCCCGATATCGTCGCCCGCCTTGGTGAAGCTGCCCGCCTCCGCGACGTTGAGGAAGATCCGGATCTTATCCCAATCCAAGGCAAGAACCCCTACCAGCGCGAGCTCGGCGCCCATGCCCGAAGGAGCCGGGCAGGCGGCGTACGAAGCGGATCGCCGGGCGAACTGCGCGGTACCGATGGCGGAGAGGCACTCCCGGCACCGCGCGGGTATGCAATTGCTGCATCCCGGCGCAGTCAGCACTCCTATGCGCATGGTGCATGATCCGGCGCAAGCACCCGGATCGGGAAGTTGTTGAAAGCACGGCCCGCCAGCACCGGTTGTGTGCTGGCGTCGGCGCCTCATTCGGCCGCGGCAGCCTGGACCGGGCTCTCGCCGATCTCGAGATTGGCCAAGAACTTCTCGGCCTCGAGGGCGGCCATGCAGCCCATGCCGGCGGCGGTGATCGCCTGCCGGTAGACGTCGTCCGTCACGTCGCCCGCCGCGAAGACGCCCGGGATCTCGGTCTCGGTGGTTCCGGGCTTCACGCTCAGGTAGCCGCCATGGCGCATGGGCAGCTGCCCCTCGAAGATCGCGGTCGCCGGCTGATGGCCGATGGCCACGAACACGCCGTCGGCCTTCACCTCGCTGATCTCCCCCGAGCGCGGATCCTTGAGCCGGACATGGGTCACGTTCGGCGCGGGCTTCTGCACGCCGCAGATCTCGGCAATCTCCCGGTGCCAGAGCACCTCGACGTTGGGATGCTTGAACAGGCGCTCCTGCAGGATCCGCTCGGCCCGGAAGCTGCCGCGGCGGTGAACAACCGTCACCTTGCTGGCGATGTTGGCGAGGTAGAGCGCCTCCTCGACCGCGGTGTTGCCGCCGCCGACCACCACGACCTCCTTGCCGCGGAAGAAGAAGCCGTCGCAGGTCGCGCAGGCCGAGACGCCGCCGCCCTGGAAGGCCGCCTCGGAGGGGATACCGAGCCACTTGGCCTGGGCTCCGGTGGCGATGATCAAGGCATCGCAGGAATAGGTCTCGCCGGAATCGGCCTCCAGCCGGAACGGCCGCTGCTTGAGAGCGACCTTCGTAATGTACTCGGAGACGATCCGGGTGCCGACATGCTCGGCCTGGAGTCGCATCTGCTCCATGAGCCACGGGCCCTGGATCGCCTCGGCGAAGCCCGGGTAGTTCTCGACATCCGTGGTGATCATCAGCTGGCCGCCCGGCTGGAAGCCGGAGATCAGCAGCGGCTCGACCATGGCGCGGGCGGCGTAGATCGCCGCCGTGTAGCCGGCGGGTCCCGAGCCGATGATCACGAGCTTGGCGTGGGTGTGGGCCATCTGTCTCGATCTCCTCAGGCCGGTCCGGCCGCGCGGCGCGCAGCATAGGCGTCGGCGAGCGCCTGCGCGATCACCGGCGTGGCATCGATGGGCTTGTACGTCAGATCCGCCAACTGACCGGTGAACGGGCGCAGAGCCCCGGCGATCGCCAGCCCGGCGAACATCCGCCGATGCCGGATATAGGTGCGCGGCAGGTCGAACAGCAGGACCGGCGCACCGGTGGACACGGCCTCGCTGACCATGTTGGCCGAATCGGAGGTCACGACGATCGCCTCGGCGAGCGCCAGCATGGCGACGTAGGGGTTCTCGCCGGTGCCGTCCCAGAGAAAACCGCCGGTCTCGGCGGCAAGGGTTTTGACGGCGTCCCGGAGCGGGTTCGGCGTCCGGCGGGAGATCGTCACCATCAGCCGGCAGCCCTGCTGGGCCAAGCCGCGCAGATCCTCGACGAGGCGGGCCATATCGGTCTTGCGGTAGCTCAGGTGGCGGCTGTCGCCGCCGACCAGCACCGCCACGCGCGGGCCGTCGAGGCGCGCGAGCCGGGGATCCGGCCGGGCGCGGGCTGCAGCCAGGCGCGCCGCGGTGACCAAGTGCGGGGCCGTCAGGGTGGTGAAGACGTTGGGACCGCGCAGGTCGTCGTAATCCGGCACCCAGATGAAGTCGGCACTGTCCGCGCCGGTCCGGGGATCCTTCAGGAAGGCCGTGAACGTCCGGCCGGCCGTTGCGCGGCGCACCACCCGCAGATAGGGCACCGACCGGCGCCCGGAAGCGATCAGGAGATCGGGATAGGGTCCCGACAGGGCGCCGCCCCGGCGGCGCGGCCCCTCGCGCGGATCGATCGGTCCCCAGGGCGCCATCCAGCCGAACGGCCCGGAGGCCGGCACCTGTCGGATCTCGAAATCGAGGCCCAGCGTCTCGGCGATGCCGACGCACTGGTTCTCATCGCCGGCCTTTCCGTCGGTGACGATCCAGGCGCGCGCGCGGGCCAGTTCGGGCAGAGGTTGAAATCGCGCGTCCGGGCGGTTGCGCAGGGCGGATGTCGCCTCCGTCACATCGATGCTTGCCATGCGCTTTGCTCGGGAAACCCGCTTCTGCCCCGGTGCCGAACCCGACCGCCGGAGCACCGTATTTCGAGATCAACCCTCAAGCTTACTCCCGCGGGAGATCCCGGGCGAGCCACTGGGCGTAGATGTCGGCGATGGCGGCGAGGCGACGTCCCTCGAATTGCGGCCCATACCACGCCCCGCCATAGCTCGACGGCGTCGCGGTCATCTGCGGATGCCGTCCGAGCACTTGGCCCTTGGGCCCGACCAGCAGGGCCTCGCCCTCCATGTAGTCGGTCTGGAAGTTGCCGCCGAAGCCCGGCCGGCCACCGCTTCCGGCATAGGGCCGCAGCGACAGGCTGCTCACCACCACGACAAGGCGCGGCCCGCGGCCACCGATCCGGCCGGCGAAGTTCTTCCGCAGGGCGTCGGTCAGGTCGGCCGCCAGCGCCTCGGCTTGAAGACCCGCGCCCTTATCGAGCAACGGCCGGACATCGACGCGGATGTCGGAGAAGAGCGGTGTCGCGGGGAAATCGCTCGCCGCCGCGGATCCCGCGACGGCACCGAGGAGCAGGCCAGCGAGCCGGCCCCAGGAACGCGGCGGCATGGTTCAGGCGCCGTACTGGACGGCGACGACCTCGTAGGACTTGCCGCCGCCCGGCGTCGTGACCTCGACCGTATCGCCGACGCCCTTGCCGATCAGCGCCCGGGCGATCGGCGAGGTGATCGAGACGCGGCCGGAGCGCACGTCGGCCTCCGGCTCGCCCACGATCTGGTAGGTCTTCTCCTCCTCCGTGTCCTCGTCGACGAGCTTCACGGTGGCGCCGAACTTGATCTTGTCACCGGAGAGCTTCGTGACGTCGATCACTTCTGCCCGCGCGATCATGCTCTCGAGCTCGAGGACGCGGCCCTCGTTATGCGACTGCGCCTCCTTGGCGGCGTGATACTCGGCATTCTCCGACAGGTCGCCCAGCGCGCGGGCTTCCGCGATCGCCTGGATGATGCGCTGGCGCTCCACCTGCTGGCGGTGCTTCAGCTCCTCTTCGAGGGCTGCGAGCCCGCGCACCGTGATCGGAACCTTGTCTATCGCCATCGTCTCGCGCCACAATGAAGAGGCCCGGCCGAGAGTGTAGCACTCCCTCCGGGCCACGAAATGAAGTCAGCGGAGCCCTGAGGCTCAGGCCGCGAAGTATTCCTGCAACGCACGAACCTTGAGATCGCCTTCTAGATAGGCCTTGATCCCCTCGGCCGCGGCCATCGCGCCGGCTAGAGTGGTGTAATACGGCACCTTATGCAAGAGGGCCGCGCGCCGGAGCGAACGTGAGTCCGAAAGGGCTCCGGCCCCCTCGGTGGTGTTCAGCACGAGGTGGATCGCGCCGTTCTTGATCGCGTCGACCACATGCGGTCGGCCCTCGAGAACCTTGTTGATCCGCTCCGCCGGAACGCCGTGCTCCACCAGATAGCGCTGCGTGCCGCCGGTCGCCAGGATGGTGAAGCCGAGATCGGACAGCAGCTTCATGGTCGGGAGGATGCGCGCCTTGTCGGCATCCCGCACCGAGACGAACACGGACCCGGCCTTCGGCACCTGCGTGCCGGAGCCGAGCTGGCTCTTGGCGAAGGCCACGCCGAAGCTGGCGTCGAGCCCGATCACCTCGCCGGTGGAGCGCATCTCCGGCCCGAGCAGCACGTCGACGCCGGGGAAGCGCGCGAAGGGGAAGACGGCTTCCTTCACGGCGATGTGCGGCAGCACCTTCGGCTTGAGCCCGAAAGTCGCCAGCGGCTCGCCCGCCATGATCCGCGCCGCGATTTTGGCGATCGGCTCGCCGATGACCTTGGCGACGAACGGCACCGTGCGCGAGGCGCGGGGGTTCACCTCCAGCACGTAGATGACGCCGTCCTTGATGGCGTACTGCACGTTCATCAGGCCGACGACGTTCAGCGCCAGCGCCATGGCCTTCGTCTGCCGCTCCAGCTCATCCATGGTCTCGGGCGAGAGCGAGCGCGGCGGCAGGGAGCAGGCCGAGTCGCCGGAATGGATGCCGGCCTCCTCGATGTGCTCCATGATGCCGGCGATGAACACGTCCTTGCCGTCGCAGACCGCGTCGACGTCGACCTCGACCGCGTCCGACAGGTAGCGGTCGAACAGGAGCGGGTTCTTGCCCAGCACCGTGTTGATCTGGCCGGTCTTGTCGTTCGGGTAGCGGGCCTTCACCTCGGAGGGGATCAGGCTCGGCAGCGTGTCGAGGAGGTAGTCGGCGAACTGCGTCTCGTCGCGGATGATCGCCATGGCGCGGCCGCCGAGCACGTAGCTCGGGCGCACCACGAAGGGCAGGCCGAGATCGGCCGCGACCAGCCGGCTCTGCTCCACCGAGTAGGCGATGCCGTTCTTCGGCTGCTTCATCGCGAGCTTGTCGAGGAGCCGCTTGAACTGGTCGCGGTCCTCGGCGAGATCGATGGCGTCGGGCGAGGTGCCGAGGATCGGCACGCCGGCGGCCTCCAGCGCTCGGGCGAGCTTCAGCGGGGTCTGGCCGCCGAACTGTACGATCACCCCGTGCAGGGTGCCGGCCTGCCGCTCAGTCTCGATGATCTCCAGCACGTCCTCGGCGGTGAGCGGCTCGAAGTAGAGCCGGTCCGAGGTGTCGTAGTCGGTCGAGACCGTCTCCGGGTTGCAGTTGACCATGATGGTCTCGTAGCCGGCGTCCGACAGCGCGAAGCATGCGTGGCAGCAGCAATAGTCGAACTCGATGCCCTGGCCGATCCGGTTCGGGCCGCCGCCGAGGATCACGACCTTCTTGCGGTCCGAGGGCTGCGCCTCGTCGACGACGGTGCCGGCGAAGGGCGCCACGTAGGTCGAGTACATGTAGGCGGTGGGCGACTTGAACTCCGCCGCGCAGGTGTCGATCCGCTTGTAGACCGGGCGCACCGCGAGCGTCCGGCGCTTGGCCCGCACTTCGGCTTCCTCCAGGCCGGCCAGCACGGCGAGGCGCGCGTCGGAAAAGCCCGCCGCCTTGAGCTGGCGGAAGGCGCCGGCCGTGCCCGGCAGGCCGTGGGCTTTCACCCGGTTCTCCAGATCGATGATCGCCTGGAGCTGCTCCAGGAACCACGGGTCGATCTTGCAGGAGGCGTAGACCTGTTCGTGGCTGACGCCGAGCCGCAGCGCCTGCGCGACCTTGAGCAGCCGGTCCGGGGTCGGGGTGCCGATGGCG
The DNA here is from genome assembly GCF_041806315.1 of Methylobacterium sp. OAE515. Classification (NCBI taxonomy): domain Bacteria; kingdom Pseudomonadati; phylum Pseudomonadota; class Alphaproteobacteria; order Hyphomicrobiales; family Methylobacteriaceae; genus Methylobacterium; species Methylobacterium sp. OAE515. Next base: position 5,146,406 of record NZ_JBGMUV010000001.1, on the reverse strand, counting down.
GCCTTGATGGCGTTGTGGTCGTCGCCCTTGCCCAGCCCCTCGATTTCGATGTCGTCGAGACCGGTCAGGCCGGTCTCGAGCGAGCGGAGCGCCTTCTGCAGCGATTCCGCGAAGCAGCGGCCGATCGCCATGGCCTCGCCCACCGACTTCATGGCGGTGGTCAGCGTCGGCTCGGCGCCCGGGAATTTTTCGAAGGCGAAGCGCGGGATCTTGGTGACGACGTAGTCGATTGTCGGCTCGAACGAGGCCGGCGTCGCGCCGCCGGTGATGTCGTTGGCGATCTCGTCGAGCGTGTAGCCGACCGCGAGCTTGGCCGCGACCTTGGCGATCGGGAAGCCGGTGGCCTTCGAGGCGAGCGCCGAGGAGCGCGATACGCGCGGGTTCATCTCGATCACGATCATGCGCCCGTTCTCGGGGTTGATCGCGAACTGCACGTTCGAGCCGCCGGTCTCGACGCCGATCTCGCGGAGCACCGCCAGCGATGCGTCGCGCATCACCTGGTATTCTTTGTCGGTCAGCGTCAGCGCCGGAGCGACGGTGATCGAATCGCCCGTGTGCACGCCCATCGGGTCGATGTTCTCGATGGAGCAGACGATGATGCAGTTGTCGTTCCTGTCGCGGACGACCTCCATCTCGTACTCTTTCCAGCCGAGCACGCTCTCCTCGATGAGCACCTCGTTGGTCGGCGACGCGTCGATGCCGCGCTCGACGATGTCGAGGAACTCCTCGCGGTTGTAGGCGATGCCGCCGCCGGTGCCGCCCATGGTGAAGGACGGCCGGATGATCGCCGGCAGCCCGACCTCGGCGAGCGCCATCAGGGCCTGGCCGATCGCGTGCTCGCCGTAGCGCTTGCGCCGCTCCGTCTCGCCCGCGGCCCAGCTCTTCTCGTAAGCCGTCAGCGCCGCCTGGCGGGCCGCCGGATCGGTATTGGCCGCCTCGATCCTGGCGATCTCGGCCAGGTAGGCCTGACGGTCGGCCTTCTTGGCCGCGGAGGCGTTGGCGAGCGCCGATTTCGGGGTGTCCAGCCCGATCTTGGTCATGGCGTCGCGGAATAGGCTTCGGTCCTCGGCCTTGTCGATGGCCTCGGCCGTCGCGCCGATCATCTGCACGCCGTACTTGGCGAGCACGCCCATCTTCTGCAGCGACAGGGCGCAGTTCAGCGCCGTCTGGCCGCCCATGGTCGGCAGGATCGCGTTGGGGCGCTCCTTCTCGATGATCTTGGCGACGATCTCCGGGGTGATCGGCTCGACATAGGTCGCGTCCGCCATGTCCGGGTCGGTCATGATCGTCGCGGGATTCGAGTTCACCAGGACGATGCGGTAGCCCTCCTCGCGGAGCGCCTTGCAGGCCTGGGTACCGGAATAATCGAACTCGCAGGCCTGTCCGATGATGATCGGACCCGCACCAATGATCAGGATCGAGGAGATGTCGGTGCGTTTGGGCATCGTGGGCCTTCTCAGGCCAAGCGCGCCCGATCGGGCACGGCTCGACTGTGGCCCTGCTCCCGGACGCGCGTGGCGGGAATATCGTTGAGCCCCGCGTTTACACGGGCCTCGGGCGCTTTGGAAGGCCGGTGCAACCGCGCAGCCGGGCTACGCGCCCGGCGCATGGCACCTGTTGAAATCTGGCTCAGAACCCGGCGTGGAGCGCCGCCAGGGCCCGGTCGATCGACAGGTAGAACATCCCGAACGCAACCACGGCCGCGGCCGCGAACTCGACGGCGACGTTCGAGAGCGTCTGCGCGCGGCGCAGCGCCTCGCGGCCGAAATAGACGGAGACCCAAGCGAGCGCGAGGACGGCCGGCATGGCGAACAGGTAGGACACCGTGCTCTCGACGCGATCGAAGCCGCCCGTCGGATCGATCAGGGCCCGGATGTTGCGCACCCAGGGGGCGTAAAAGGCGGCATAGAGGGCGGTCAGCCAAGACAGGCCCACGGCGACGCCGAGATGGAAGGTGAAGCTGCGGTGCAGGCGAGAGAAGTCGTCGCGCGCCTCGTCGATGGTCATCCGGCATTCCCCTGCGACGGGCCGCCGCCGGCGGACGCGGATGCGCCGCCATTCACAGGCCGTCGAAGGGATTCTTAAGCCGTCCGATCTGGCGGATTTTATGGCCTCGGCGCGGCTCGATTGGGGTCCGGCGTCAGGCGCCCTTCGTAGTCTCCGGCTCGCCGGAGCGCATCAGGGTCACGAACCGCTCGAACAGGTAGTGGCTGTCACGCGGGCCGGGCGAGGCTTCCGGATGGTGCTGCACCGAGAAGGCCGGGCGGTCTGTCAGCGTGAGGCCGCAATTCGAGCCGTCGAACAAGGAGACGTGCGTCTCCACGGCCGAGTCCGGCAGGCTGTTCGGATCCACCGCGAAGCCGTGGTTCATCGAGACGATCTCGACCTTGCCGGTGGTCTTGTCCTTCACCGGGTGATTCGCGCCGTGATGGCCCTGGCCCATCTTCACGGTCCGGCCGCCGAGGGCGAGGCCCATGAGCTGGTGGCCGAGGCAGATGCCGAAGGTCGGCACCTTCTCATCCAGCAGCTTGCGGATCACCGGAACCGCGTAGGCGCCGGTGGCCGCCGGGTCGCCGGGGCCGTTCGACAGGAACACCCCGTCCGGCTTCATCGCCAGGATCTCGTCGGCCGTCGTGGTCGCCGGTACCACGGTGACGTCGCAGCCGGCCTGAGCAAGCAGCCGCAGGATGTTGCGCTTCACCCCGTAATCGATGGCGACGACCTTCAGACCCTCGCCGGGCGCACGCTTCCCGTAGCCGTTGCCGAGCGCCCAGACGGTCTCGGACCATTCCGACGGCGCGCGGCTGGTCACCGGCGGCACGAGGTCGAGGCCTTCCATCGGCGCGAGCGCCGCGGCGCGGGCTTTCAGGGCCTCGCGGTCGAATTGGCCCTGGGGATCGTTGGCGATCACCGCGTTAGGCATGCCCATGTCGCGGATGCGGGCGGTGAGCGCCCTTGTGTCGACGCCGGTGATGCCGACGATGCCGCGGGCCTTGAGCCAGCCGTCGAGATGCGAGGACGAGCGCCAGCTCGACGGCTTCGTCACCGCCGAGGCGATCACCGTGCCGCGGACGCCCGAGGCGGGTGCCGCCTCCAGGCTCTCCAGATCCTCGTCGTTGGTGCCGACATTGCCGATATGCGGGAAGGTGAAGGTGACGATCTGCCCAGCATAAGACGGGTCGGTCAGGATCTCCTGATAGCCGGTCATGGCCGTGTTGAAGCAGACCTCGCCGTCGGCGATTCCGGTCTGCCCGATGCCAAAGCCCTCCAGGATGGTACCGTCGGCGAGCACCAGCAGAGCCGTCGCGACGGGTTCGGCCCAGGGCTCGGGAGCCCGAGCCTCGGGGGCATGCGCGGCGGCGTCTTGCAGCATCGGGTGAGTCTCGCTTATGTCCGGCCGAAGGCGGGCGCCGGGTTGCGGCGCTCTCGGCTTGCGGCATGATCGTGTGCGGCGCTCTTAGCGAGCGGCCCGCGATGGGGTCAATGTGGCCTCGCTTCCCTCAGGGCTCAACACCCGCAAATCGCAGGCCAGCCCTTCGTTTCGACCGTTGGAAGGTTCACCCAGATGCTGCGCGCCCGCTTCACCACCGAGATGAAGGAGGCCATGAAGGCCGGCGACAAGGGCAGGCTCGCCACAGTGCGGATGATCCAGGCTGCCCTCAAGGACAAGGATATCGAGGCGCGGGGCCTCGGCAAGGAGCCGGCCTCCGATGAGGAGATCCTGTCGCTGCTCCAGAAGATGATCAAGCAGCGCACCGAATCGGCCGCCGTCTACGAGCAGGGCGGCCGCCCGGAACTCGCCGCCAACGAGCGCGCCGAGATCGCGATCATCGAGAGCTTCCTGCCGAAGCAGATGGACGAGGCCGAGACGCAGGCCGCCATCGAGGCGGCGATCGCGGAGACCGGCGCCGCCGGCCCGAAGGACATGGGCAAGGTGATCGCCGCCCTGAAGGGCCAGTTCGCGGGCCGGATGGATTTCGGCAAGGCGAGCGGGCTGGTGAAGGCGGCTCTGGCCGCGAAGGGCTGAGGCTGTCCCCATAATCCCCGGCGCTTTGAAGCTGGCGGACGCTGCCGGGACTCCGACACGGCCGGCACGCTATACTCGGCGGTCCCGCAAACCCTCCCAGGCCCCGTGCGCTACCCGCCCCATATCCTGGAAGAGATTCGTGCCCGGCTGCCGGCCTCGTCGGTGGTGGGGCGGCGCGTGCAGCTCAAGAAGGCCGGCCGGGAATGGCGCGGCCTGTCGCCGTTCAACGCCGAGAAGACGCCGTCCTTCTACGTGAACGACCAGAAGCAGTTCTACCACTGCTTCTCCTCCTCCAAGCACGGCGACATCTTCACCTTCCTGATGGAGACGGAAGGCCTGAGCTTCCCGGAGGCCGTGGAGCGGCTGGCCGGGGAGGCGGGCGTCAGCCTGCCCGCACCGACTGAGGATAGCCGCGCCGCCGAGACTAAGCGCGCCGGCGCCATCGAGGTGATGGAGATGGCCGCTCGCTGGTTCGAGGACCGGCTCCAATCCGGGCAGGGCAGCGAGGCGCGCGCCTATCTGGAACGCCGGGCCCTCGGGCGCGAGATCCAGGAGAAGTTCCGGCTCGGCTACGCGCCGAACGACCGCTACGCCCTGCGCGATCATCTGGCCGGGCAAGGCGTCGAGAAGGGCCTCATGCTCGAGATGGGGCTGCTGGCGACCGGGGAGGGCGTCTCGGTCCCGTACGATTATTTTCGCGACCGGGTCATGTTTCCGATCACCGACACGCGCGGCCGGGTCGTGGCTTTCGGAGGGCGGGCGCTCTCGAAGGATGTGCGCGCCAAGTACCTGAACTCGCCCGAGACACCGCTCTTCCACAAGGGTCGCACGCTCTACAACCTCCACGGCGCCCGCAAGGCCGCGCACGAGCGGAGCTCGATCATTGCGGTCGAGGGCTATGTCGACGTCATCGCCATGACGCTCGCCGGCCATCCCGAGACGGTCGCGCCTCTCGGTACGGCGCTCACGGAAGAGCAGCTCGGCCTGCTCTGGCGCCATGCCGATGAGCCGATCCTCTGCTTCGACGGCGACAAAGCCGGACAGCGGGCGGCGTTTCGCGCCCTCGACCTCGCGCTGCCGCTCCTCGAACCGGGCCGCTCCCTCCGGATCGCGCTCCTGCCGGGCGGTCAGGATCCCGACGACCTGCTGCGCTCAGGCGGCCCCGCGGCGATCGATCAGGTGCTGGCGGCGGCCCTGCCGCTCTCCGAGCTGCTGTGGCGGCGCGCCGTCGAGGCCGGGCCGGTCGATACGCCAGAGCGGCGAGCCGGACTGACGCAGACGCTGCGCACCACCGTGGCGACGATCCGCGACGAGACCGTGCGCCGCTACTATCGCGACGACATCGAGGAGCGCCTGCGCGGCCTGTCGCCCCGCAGCGCCCGCGCCGCCGGGCCGAGCCCCCGCGGCCGACCGCGTTTCGTCCGGCCCGGCGAGCCGGTATCGCCGCGTATCACCGGCAGCCCAAGCCCGTCGGTGACCGCGTCCGCGGGCTTCACCGGCGCCGCCCCGGTGCGCGAGGCGGTGATCGTCGGCACCCTGCTGGCGCATCCCGAGATGATAACCGAATTCGGCGAGGAGATCGCCGAACTCGACTTCGAGGATCCGGACGCCCGGGGGCTGCTGTCGGTCCTGCTGGCCTGCGCGGCCGAGGACGAGCGGACGGCGCCTGAAGTGTTGCAGAACCGCATCAACCGCGCCGGACTCGCAGCTGCGGCCGACAGAATCCTCGCGCTCGCACGCTCTCGGGACCGCACGACGCTGGCTCCGCATGCCGACCCCGCACTCCGCGCAGACGCGCTCCGACAGGCGATGATCTTGCACCGGCAGGCAGGAGCGCTACATAGCGAACTTCGCGAAGCACGGCAGGCGTTTGAGAACGATCCGACCGATGCCGGATGGGCATGGCTCTGCGAAGTGAAGGCGAGGCTGGAAACCGTCATCGCCGCCGAGGCTGAGGCCGACGTCCCGGTGTCGAGCGACTCGACGGCCGCGTGATCGCTGTGCAATGGCGGTGGCGGCGGGCGAAATCCCGCCATAGTTAACAATCGGTCAAGCCTCGGGCTTGCATACGGAAACCGACGACTCAAGGCGACTGGAGCGATCCGGCGCCGTTCTCATATAGCGGCGCTGCCGGCGTGGAGCGGCCTCCCTGGGCCTCCGCGGCGCGCCGCACGCGAAACAATAGGCTGATCATGGCGACGAAGGCAACGGAACGGGACGAGACGGACGCTGCCCCCGAGCAGCAGACCGACGGGCCGCTCCTCGACCTGACGGATGCTTCGGTCAAGCGGATGGTCAAGCTCGCCAAGAAGCGCGGCTACGTGACCTACGAAGAGGTCAACGAGGTTCTGCCCGAGGGCCAGTCCGATCCGGACCAGCTTGAGGACGTGCTGTCGCAGCTCTCCGAGATGGGCATCAACGTCGTCGAAGCCGAGGAGACCGATGAGGCGGCCGGCGAGAAGGCTGCCGAGGGCGAGGAAGAGGAGGCCGAAGGCGGCGAAGTCGCCGAGGTCGCGCCCGCGCGCGCCGTCGCGGTGACGACGACCACCAAGGAGCCGACCGACCGCACCGACGACCCGGTGCGCATGTACCTGCGCGAGATGGGCTCGGTGGAGCTCCTGTCGCGCGAGGGCGAGATCGCCATTGCCAAGCGCATCGAGGCCGGCCGCGAGGCGATGATCGCGGGCCTCTGTGAGAGCCCGCTGACCTTCCAGGCGATCATCATCTGGCGGGACGAGCTCGTGGAGGGCAAGGTCCTCCTGCGCGACATCATTGACCTTGAGGCGACCTACGCGGGTCCGGACGGCAAGAACGCGCCGCAGATCGCCGAGGGCGAGGAATCCGAGGACGGCGAGCCGCCGGCGCCCCCGGAGGGCGGCGACGACGAGGACGACCTCGAGAACAACGTCTCGCTCGCCGCGATGGAAGCCGAGATCAAGCCGCGGGTCCTGGAGACCTTCGACGCGATCGCCGCCAATTACCGCAAGCTGCGCAAGTCGCAGACCGAGGGCACGGAGCGGAAGGCCGCGGGCGAGAAGAACACCCCGGCGCAGGACCAGAAGCAGATCGAGCTGAAGGACACCGTCGTCGCCGACGTGAAGTCGCTGTCGCTTAACAACAACCGCATCGAGGCGCTGGTCGGCCAGCTCTACTCGATCAACAAGCAGCTGATCGGCCACGAGGGCCGGCTGATGCGCTACGCCGAGAGCCACGGCGTGGCCCGCGACGAGTTCCTTCGCCACTACCAGGGCTACGAGCTCGATCCGAACTGGATGGAGCGCGTCGGCACGCTGGGCGGCAAGGGCTGGAAGAACCTGGTCGAGCGCGGCTCGAAGCAGGTCGCCGAGCTACGCGCGCAGATCCTCGACCTCGCCTCCGAGACGGGTCTGGAGATTGGCGAGTACCGCCGCATCGTCAACATGGTCCAGAAGGGCGAGCGCGAGGCCCGGCAGGCCAAGAAGGAGATGATCGAGGCGAACCTGCGCCTCGTGATCTCGATCGCCAAGAAGTACACGAACCGCGGCCTGCAGTTCCTGGACCTGATCCAGGAGGGCAACATCGGCCTGATGAAGGCGGTCGACAAGTTCGAGTACCGGCGCGGCTACAAGTTCTCGACCTACGCCACGTGGTGGATCCGGCAGGCGATCACCCGCTCGATCGCCGACCAGGCGCGCACGATCCGCATCCCGGTGCACATGATCGAGACGATCAACAAGATCGTCCGGACCTCGCGCCAGATGCTGCACGAGATCGGCCGCGAGCCGACCCCGGAGGAGTTGGCCGAGAAGCTGGCGATGCCGCTGGAGAAGGTCCGCAAGGTCCTGAAGATCGCCAAGGAGCCGATCTCTCTCGAGACGCCGATCGGCGACGAGGAGGACAGCCACCTCGGTGACTTCATCGAGGACAAGAACGTCGTCCTCCCGATCGACGCGGCGATCCAGTCCAATCTGCGCGAGACCACCACGCGGGTGCTCGCCTCGCTGACCCCGCGCGAGGAGCGCGTGCTGCGGATGCGCTTCGGCATCGGCATGAACACCGACCACACCCTCGAGGAGGTCGGCCAGCAATTCTCGGTGACCCGCGAGCGCATCCGTCAGATCGAGGCGAAGGCACTGCGCAAGCTGAAGCACCCGTCGCGCAGCCGGAAGCTCAGGAGCTTCCTGGACAACTGAGCCCCGCCGCGGCTCCGGCCGCGGTGCTCTCCCGCTTACCGCGTTGCCACGGCGCTCCGCGGCATCCAATCTGGCGCCATGCTCGAACGCCGCCCGCCAACGCCCGGATCGCCGACGGCCTTCGCGGATGGCTCGGAGGCCGACGACGTGCCCTTCGGCGCGCTCCAGCCCTCCGTGGGCATCCGCGACTGGCTGCTCGGCGAGGGGGCTCGGATGCCCAACGCCGAGGAGATGCTCGCCGGCCTTGCCGAGCGGCTGATCGCCATCGGCGTGCCGGTGGACCGCGCCTCCACGGCGATCGACACCCTGCACTCGGAATATGCCGGCGTCGGCCGGATCTGGACCCGGGACGGCGGTACCTCCGTGCGGCTGTTCCCGCACGGCGCCCGCTCGACGGACGCCTATCTCAACAGCCCATTTCACACGGTCCACGAAACCGGGGAGTGGCTGATCCTCGACCTCTCCGAGACGCCGGACGACGCCTACGCGATCATCCCGGACCTGAAGGCGGGCGGCTACACGCACTACGTCGTGGCGCCGCTGTTCTTCACCAACGGCACCAAGAACGGCATCACCTTCGCCACCCGCGCGCCGGAGGGCTTCGGTGAGGACGATATCGCGATCCTGCGCTTCGTGATGCCGGCCCTCGCCGCGGTGGCGGAGATGAGGGTCCTCAACAAGCAGCTCGACCACGTCCTGCGGCTCTACGTCGGCGACGAGCCGCACCGCGCGATCCTGGCGGGGGACATCCGCCGGGGTCAGGTCACGCGGATCCGCTCGGCGATCCTGTTCGCCGACATGCGCGACTACACCCGGACCTCGGCCGACATGACCCCCGAGGAGGCGGTCGGCCTGCTCAACGTGTTCTTCGACTGCCTCGTGCCGCCGATCGAGCGGGAAGGCGGCGAGGTGCTGAAGTACCTCGGCGACGGCCTGCTGGCGATCTTCCGTGAGTCCGGCGACGATCTCGGTGGCGCCGCCAAGGGTGCGCTCACGGCTGCCCAGCACGCCCTGGCGGCCCTCGACGAGGCCAATGCCCTGCACCAATTCCCGGTCCCGGTGGCCGCCGGCATCGCGCTCCATCACGGCGAGGCGGCCTACGGCAATGTCGGCTCGGGCTCGCGGCTGGACTTCACGGTGATCGGGCGCGACGTGAACCTCGCGAGCCGCCTCGCGCAGCTGAACCGCATCCTCGGCGAGCCGCTGCTGATGTCGAAGCCGTTCGTGGATTTCCTCTGGGGCGATCCGATCCCCCTCGGCGAGCACCAGCTGAACGGCTTCGCGGAGCCCATGGCGGTGTTCCGCCCCAAGTTCCTGCGCCCGCGCAAGCCGAACTGACGGTCGACGCGACGACCGGATCATCGGCCGGAACCGCCCTCCGAACCGAGCAGAGGAGAGAGCGGCTCTGGGACGCGGCGCAATCTGCACGCACGTGCGGCGCCGGGTTCCAGGCTCTCATAAGTGCCAGGACGGGAGGAAGGCCGACCGGTAGGATGACGGCTGACAGCCCCAGGCCGGATCGATCATCCCGGCGAGGGCTTGACGCGCGAGCGCGCTCGTCCGTGATAGAACATCCTCAGGAACGTCCGGCTGTTCCAGGATGTCGAGACAGGCCGACAAGCAGGCGCGAAGCTGACCCGTGTGGAAGGCATGAGCAGAACATTCCTCCCGCAGCCCGTAGCTGTATACCCACGGATGCAGGGAGATCCCCTCAGCCGGTAGCGGCAGGGCAAGCCCCGCTTCAGCGTATCGATACCCGACGGCGAACTTCCTTCTCCGTCTGCAAAAACGGCTGGCGCCGAGCCGCGCTTCCGCCCGCGCCGGGCAGATCGGGATCATTCGATCGTACAGGGCCAGCACAGCATCTTCGGGCTCGTTCAAAGCCTCCATGATGTCGGCAGCGCACAGCAATCCGATGTAAATCTCTTCGTTCCAATACCCTAGATCGGCTCTCTTCAGATAATACTCTACGGCCTTGCGGGGCTCTCCGCCGTCTCGATACGAGTTCGCCAGATAGAACGTGTATCGGGCGACCATGAAGGGATCGTCCTCGACGGCCAGGGCATCTTCCAGCATAGCGATGTCGCGCGACTCGGTCCCGTCATCGCGATGCCGCGCCCCATCATTGCCGCGACGCATCGCCAGCGGCAGGGTCGTCAGACTGGGATTTCCAGGGCATTGCAGAAATTCGTGCAGAACGCCGCGGTAACGCCAGTCCTTCCGGTTGTCGACGAGTTGTGTCCGCCAGTATCGCGTGGCTCCATCCAAAATTTCGAGTTTGTACCCGGCCTCGGTGAGCTTGGGCATGACGAACCGTTGCGCATCAATCAGTTCGTCATCGGCGTCGATGATCAGTGCATAATCCGCGTGCGGACGCGCCAGCGTCAAAGCCTCGGTCCGGTTGAAGGCGAAATCGACCCACGGTCGCTCTACGAGAGCACCGGGCAGATCGGCCAACGCTGCCCGGATGACATCCTGCGTCCCATCGGTCGATCCGGTGTCTACGATCACCCAGTGATCAATGAGAGTCCGAACAGAAGCTAAGCATCTACGGATGACATCAGCCTCGTTCTTGACAATCATCGACAGACAAATCGTTTGTCCAAAGCTGTTCATATCGATTTGAAGCCGATCGCTCTAGAGTGGCGCGCACAGACATTGTGAAAAGCCGCCTGCGTCACCAAAATTGCGTGACGCGGAACGGTGTGAGGCTGGGGTTGGCGCGTGAAATACGCAGGCTGGATCGACCCAGACTGGTGCGGAACCTTCGGTGCTGCACTTGGATTCGATTGACCCGCGTTGACGCCGCTTGGCGTGCTCATCCTTGCCAAACAGGCGTGAGTTCCGACCTGTAAGCAGAGTGCTGGAGCCCCCAGACCGGGTCGATCATGGTGGCGAGTGACTGTCGGGCCAAGGTGCAAACGCGCGAGCGAACCTCCTCGGGAACTTCTGATTGCTCAAGTATGCTCAGGCACACGGACAGACAAACTCGAAATTGCCCTGTGTGATAAGCGTGAAACGCCAATTCATCTCGCAAACCGTATGCATACACCCACGGATTCAGGGATAGCCCTTCGCTGGGCATTGGCAGCACCACGCCGGCCTCGGCATAGCGGTACCCGGCAGCGAAGTTGCCCGTGATCCTGCAATACCGGCTGGCGGCGTGGCGCGCCTCGGCGCGCGCGGGACAGACGGAGATTGCACGATCATAGACCGTCAAAATTTCCTCCCCGGGCCTACCCAGCGTTTCCACGATAAGGGCGGCGTTAAGCAGACTGAGGTATACCTCTTCCATCCAATATCCGAGATCAGCTCGCTTTAGATAAAACTGGAGAGCCTTAGCAAGATCACCAACATCACGGTAGGATCTCGCCAGATAGAAGGTGTACCGTGAGATCATGAAGGGGTCGGTCTCAACGGAAAGTGCCTTCTCCATGGTCATCAAGTCGCGATATTCTGACATTTCATCTTGGTGACGCGCACCGTCGTCGCCGCGGCGCATAGATAACGGCAGCATCGGCGTGCCTGGATTCCCCGCACATTCCAAAAATTCGTGGACCACACCGCGATAATGCCAGTTAAAACCGTTGTTTATCATCTGTATTCTAAAATATTTTGTTGCCCCGTCTAAGATTGTAAACATATACCCCGCTTCCGAGAGCTTCGGCAAAACGAAGCCTTTCGGAACGATAAGCTCATCGTCGGCGTCGATGATCAGTGTGTAGTCGGCGTGCGGACGCGCGAGTTTCAGCGCCTCGGTCCGATTGAAGGCGAAGTCGACCCACGGGCGCTCCACGAGTCGACCCGGACAATCGGCCATCGCCGCTCGGATGACGTCCTGCGTCCCGTCCGTCGATCCGGTATCAACGATAATCCAATAATCGATGAACGGCCGAACAGAATCGAGACACCGTCGTATGACATGTGCTTCATTCTTGACGATTATCGACAAACAGATGGTCTGACACAAAGTGTTCATGGCAACGAATTTCAAGCTTATAAGAATGACTGTTCGAACAGTGACCACGTGCGTAGCATTAAATTAGGTAGCCACAAAGTGACCTCGCAAGGATCAGAAACAGCTTGTCAGTTTGCAAGGAACCTAAGATTAGAACAATCTGCTAGATACAATCGATTTGGTCATCAACCGCTAGAACAATCATGAATTTTTAAACTTGCTATACTGAGATATGGCGATCTAAATAATGCGCGTTTGCGAGCGCGACGGCAAACAAGCTTCCTTTCCGGGCCAAATGGCGCAGCGCGGCATACGCAGGCGCCACTGCGATCTGGCCTGGGTGTGGCCGGTCCGGGTTGCAGGCGTTCGCTTCGATTATGGCCCACGCGGCGGCGCGCCGGATTCCCTCGGCCGACGGTCTGCCAGAGGCATCCGGGCGCGGTGTCGGTACGGGCCTCGGTGACGCCTCAGCCCCGCAGGGTCATCGTGCCGCCGCTGACGGTGAAGTCGCGCAGGCGCTTCAGGAACGACATGCCGAGCAGGCTCGTGCTGAGACGCCCACGCGGAATCACCACCGCGTCCACGTCCCGCACGATGATCGAACCGACCTGCAGGACGGAGATCCGGATCGGCGCCACGCGAACCGTCCCGTTCGCGGTGTTCCAGACACGGCTGAAATCGCCCGCACGGACGCGGATCCCGATCCGCTCGGCATCCTCCTCCGAGAAAGCGCAGGAGCTCGCGCCGGTATCGACCATCATCGCTAGGGCGCGACCGTCTATCAGGGCATTCACGAAGAAGTGGCCGTTGCGCCCGGCGTGAAGCGCAACGCCGGCCACCGCGCCGTCGGGAACCGGCGTCGTTGCCGCGGTGGAGGCCGGCGCAGCCGGATCCGAGCGGATCCGCTCGCGCAGCTTCTGGAAAGCCGTCACCGACAGGAAGCCAATCGTGCAGACGACCACGAATGTGCGCACGCTTCCCGCCCCGGCCCTACAGAGTGATGAATTCTTGCCCGGATCCGTGAAGGGCCGGTGCCCGGCAGCCGGATTTCGTCCGGCTTGGTATCCGGGCGGTGACTGCGTCCGAGGAATGTCCGTCCGCCGGGTGATGCCGATTGGCGGCGGGGTTGACCGATGCGGCGCGGGCGACCAAATCTATCCCCGTTCCAGGGAGATCCCCGGCAAGGGGCTGAGAAACCGCTGGCACGTCCGTCAGGACCTGCGGCGCGGAAATCCTTCGAACCTGATCCGGCTCATACCGGCGTAGGGATTGGACCGCGGCCGCCCGAAAGGCAGGCCACAGCTTCTCACCGAAGCACACGGCCCGGTTCCCGCGACGGCAATCCGCGGAGATGCCCGTGCCCCTCGAACGCCCTGCCTCACCGATCGGCCGCCGCCGCAGTCCCGACGGCGGTGTCGCGCCCACGGCCCTGCCGGCGCGGACCGACGTCGCCGTCATCGGCGGCGGGCTGATCGGCCTGTCGATCGCGTGGCGGCTCGCCCGGGCGGGCCGCGCCGTGACCGTGCTGGAGCAGGACACGATTGGCGCGGGCGCGAGCCTCGCGGCTACCGGCATGCTGGCTCCCGCCGCGGAGCACGAGCCCGGATCCGACCCGCTGCTGCCGCTCGCCTTGGCATCCCTTCGGCTCTGGCCGGAGTTCCGCGATGCGCTGGAAGCCGAGTCCGGCCGCGCGATCGATTACCGCCCCGATGGCACCCTGGTCCTGGCGGTCGGCCGCGACGAGGTCGAGCGCCTGCGCTTCCGCTTCGATCTGCAGCGCCGGTCGGGGCTCGACGCGACTTGGCTGCCGGGCAGCGAGGTGCGGCGGCTGGAGCCCGGCCTGCGCCCCTCGGTCACCGCCGGGATCCACTGTCCGTTGGATCACCAAGTCGATCCCCGTTTGGTCATGGACGCCCTCACCGAGGCCTGCCGTCGGGCCGGCGTAATTTTGGCGGAGCGGACCCCCGTCAGCGCCCTCGACTGGTCGGCCGGCCGTGTCGCTGGCGTCCGGGCCGGGGATCGCGGTGTCGCGGCTGAGACCGTGGTGCTGGCCTCCGGTGCCTGGAGCGGTGAGGGCAGCTTGCTGCCGGAGGGGCTCACCCTGCCAGTCCGGCCGCTCAAGGGCCAGTCCCTGGCCCTGCGCACCACCCCGCGCACCGGCACGCTTGGCCGGATGATCTGGACCGAGCAGGTCCACATGGCGCCGAAGAGCGACGGCCAGCTCATCGTCGGCGCTACCGTGGAGGATTGCGGTTTCCGGCCGGGCGTCACCGCGGGCGGCCTCTACGCCCTGCTGGAGGGCGCACGACGGGTGCTGCCGGGGATCGAGGAGATGGAGGTCGACGCCGTCTGGAGCGGCTACCGCCCCACCTCGGACGACGACGCGCCGATCCTCGACGTGATCGCCCCCGGGCTCGTCGCCGCGACGGGCCATCACCGCAACGGCTACCTGCTTGCCCCGATCACCGCCGACGCCATTGCCGGTCTGGTGACGGACGGCGTGCTGCCGGAGGTCGCCCGGCCGTTCACCCTTGCGCGGTTCGGCCGCCCCGAGCCCCGGAGGGTTTCGGCATGAGGCTCTTCGTCAACGGCGAGCCGCGCGAATGCGCTGCCGAAACCGTGGACGCCCTGTTCCGTCTGGAGGCGGAGGAGAGCGGGATCGAGAGCCCGCAGGGCGTCGCCATCGCGCTGAACGGCCGGGTGCTGCGCCGCCGGGACTGGGGCGAGACCCCGGTCGCGGACGGCGACCGTGTCGAGATCGTCCGCGCCATGCAGGGAGGTTGAGCATGGACCAGATACTTACGCCGCTGCGCCCGGAAAGCGGGGACGACGGCCTGACCATCGCCGGGGTGAGGCTGTCGTCCCGGCTGTTCATCGGCACCGCCGGCTACCCGACCCAGGCGATCATGCGCGACGCCGTCGAGGCGAGCGGCGCCGACGTGGTCACCGCCTCGATCCGCCGGGTCTCGCTCCAGGGACACGGCTCGGACACGGTCAAAATCCTGAAGGGCAAGCGTTTCCTGCCGAACACCGCGGGCTGCGAGACGGCCCGCGACGCGATCATGACCGCCGAGCTCGCCCGCGAGGCGCTCGACACCAACTGGATCAAGGTCGAGGTGATCGGCGACCGGGAGACGCTCTACCCGGACGTCACCGAGCTGATCGAGGCCTGCCGCCACCTCGTGGACGATGGCTTTGTGGTCCTGCCCTACTGCAACGACGACCCGATCATCTGCCAGCGCCTAGAGGATCTCGGTTGCGCCGCCGTGATGCCGATGGGCTCGCTGATCGGCTCTGGGATGGGCGTCGCCAACCCGGCCAATCTCGAGCTGATCTGCCGCCGGGCGAAGGTGCCGGTGGTGGTCGATGCCGGGATCGGCACCGCGTCCGATGCGGTGATCGCCCTGGAACTCGGCGCCTCCGCCTGCCTGATCAACACCGCAATCGCCAAGGCCGACGATCCGGTGAGGATGGCCCGCGCGATGGGCCGGGCGGTGGAGGCTGGGCGCGACGCGCATCTGGCCGGGCGGATTCCCTGCCGCGGCCGGGCCGAGCCGTCGAGCCCGCAGCTCGGCCTCGTCGGCTCGTGAAGGCGCTGCCGTCGCCGCTGCTGGCGGTGACGGACCGGCACGGGCATCCGCGGCCGCTCGTTGAGACCGTGCAGGCGATCCTCGACGGAGGCGGGCGGTGGATCTGGTTCCGCGACCGCGACCTGGAGCCGGAGGCGCGGTTTCGCCTGGGTGAAGCGGTGGCCGAACGCGTGCGGGCGGCCGGCGGGGTTCTGACGATCGGGGGAGATGTCGCCCTGGCCCGGGCGCTCGGCGCTGACGGAGTGCATCTCGGCGGCGGATCGGACGCGGCAGCGATCGCGGCGGCGCGGCACACGCTAAGGTCGGGTGCGCTGATTGGCGTGTCCGCTCATGCGCCGCAGGAAGTCGAGCAGGTCGCGGCGGCCGGCGCCGATTACGTAACGCTCAGCCCGATCTTTCCGACTGCGAGCAAGCCCGGTTACGGTCCGGCACTCGGTTCCGAGGGCATCGTCACCGCGCGGAGGGCGGGTCTGCCGGTGGTGGCACTCGGCGGTATCGGATCCGACGCGGTCGCGGAGTGTCGGGGGGCCGGGGCGGCGGCCGTCGCCATCATGGGCGGGTTGATGCGCGCCGGCGACCCGGCTGGAGCCGCGCGGGCCTTGCTGAAGGCCTGGGAGAAGCGAGCGCCGCGCAATCCAGATGGCGAGGGTGCATCACCTTTGGGGACCCATCACCCCCCTTCATCCTGAGGTGACCGTGAAGCGGGCCTCATGGAGGGCTCCAGGGTAGCCCTGCCATCGCTCTGCTTGCGTCAGACCGCCTCGCCAAGCCACGGAAAAAATGCCTTCATCCCGACATGAGTCGGAGTAACGCTTCGCCGCAGGCTAACCGAGCCACCTTCGGCTGGCACTGGCTAGCGCGCGCCCTGGCACTTCGCCGAGGCCAGGCGATCCGCCTGATGCTTGCCATCGCGGCTGGCTACGGCGCCGGTTTGGTCTTCCCAATCGCCACACAGCGGATCGTCGATGCCGTTGTGGGCGGCCGAGTCGATCTGCACCTTGTCGGCCTCAGTATCCTCGCCGTCCTATCGATTGGCCTGGAGGTGGCGTTGTTCTCCCTGCGCCAAACTCTCATCATCGATCTGGCCGTCTTCCTGGATAGGAGGATTTCGCATCGGGTCTTCGTTCATCTGATGCGCGTGCGCGTCGACGAGGCGGCCTTCCAATCCGGTCAGGTATTGAACCACTTCCAGCAGATCACGAAGATCCGCGACTTCATCCTGTTCCAGTTGCCCAACACGGTGATCGATGCAGGGGGCGCCCTCGTCTCCTTGGGCCTCGTCCTGTCCTACGATCCGATCGTCGGCTTCGCTCTGCTTGCCGCGGTGCCGGCCATTATCTTGATGTCGGGCAACCAGATGATGGGTATCCGCAGCACGGCGCGGGCCTTCTATGACGCCTTGAGTGTCCGCGACGGGACGCTCGCCGAGACCGTCACCGGCTTGGTCACCGTGAAGGCGCTGGCCCTGGAGGGGCCTCGCTTCCGACGCTGGCGCGTCGTAACGGATGGGGCGCTGAAGGAACTGCACACTCTGATGAACCGGCAGCGCCGTTTCAGTGAGCGAACTCAGCCTTTCTCGCGCGCCATGACGCTCCTCGTGACCGGCGTCGGCTGCTGGCGCATCTACGGCGGTCACCTGACCGTTGGGGAATTCCTGGCGATACAAGTGGTCTCGGCCCGGATTACCGGACCGCTCATGAGCAGCGCCGACATCCTGCGCATGACCCAGGAGGTGAGCGTCGCGCTCCGGCAGATCGGCGAGTTCCTCGATATACCGCGCGAGCGTGCGGTGCGGATGCCGCCGCTCCGCCACATCGGCCCAGGTGGCATCCGGTTTACCGATGTCTCGCTGACCTATTCGAACGCCGCGCGCCCGGCCCTTCAAAGTTTGAGCGTCAGGCTGCCTGAGCGCGGCGTCGTGGCGATTGTCGGCCGCAACGGCTCCGGGAAGTCGACCCTGCTGCGCATTCTGCTCGGCCTGCAGCGCGGGTACACCGGCCGCGTCGAGATCGGCGGGGCGGATCTACGCGATTACGATCCGCGCTGGCTCCGCAACCGGATCGGCACGGTCGATCAGGACACAGTGCTGTTCTCCGGAAGCGTGCACGACAATCTGGCGGCCAGACGATCGGATCCTGACGCGCTCGATGCGGCCTTGCGCTTCGCGGGGGTGCGCGACCTGATCGAGTGCCTGCCGGACGGGCTGGCGACCGACCTCGGCGAAGGGGGCCGAACTCTATCGGGCGGGCAGCGCCAGCGCCTCTCCGTCGCCCGCGCCGTGGTCCGCGATCCTCCGATCGCGCTCCTCGACGAACCGACGGCCTTCCTCGATCCGGAGGCTGCGCTGGCGCTGGAGCGTAACCTGATCGCCTGGGGCCGGGACCGCTTACTGATCCTGGTGACCCACCATCTCGCGGCGGCGCGCCAAGCCGACCGCATCCTGGTGCTGGACGCGGGGCGCCTCGTCGGCGCGGGCCGGCACGAGGAGCTGCTGCGTACGGCGCCCGTCTACGCCAAGCTCTGGGCCGATCACGATCGCACTCAGGGCCGAAATACGGTGACGGCTTGAGCGCTACTTCTCCGAAGGCCCATATGGCGGGCGCGGAATGGCCCGGTGCGCGGCCCGGAGCGCCGCCGACCAGCGCTCGCGCAGGTCGTGGAAATAGCCCTCGCCGGCCTCGATCCGGTGGTTCACCTCCAGCGTCAGCGCGCTCCGGCGAGCCAGGGCGATGTCGATCGGCAGGCCGACGCCGAGGTTCGACCGCATGGTCGAATCCATCGAGACGAGGCTGACCTTCAGGGCGTCGTACAGCTCGGTCGTGTACCTCACCGCCCGGTCGAGGATCGGCTTGCCGTATTTGTGCTCGCCGATCTGGAGGAACGGCGCGTCGGTGCTGCACTCGATGAAATTGCCGGCCGAGTAGATCAGGTACAGCCGCATCTCGCCGTTCCCGATCTGACCGCCGAACAGCAGCGAGATCGAGAACCGGATATTGGCGGCCTCGAACCCATCCTTCTCGATCGATCGTACCCGCCGGATCGCCCGGCCGATCAGCTGCGCCGCCTGGAACATGGTCGGCGCCTCGACGAGCTTCTGCGGCGGCTCGCCGTCCTCCTCGCCGGGCACGCCCTCCTGGAGCAGGCTGAGCACCGACTGGGTGATCGAGAGGTTGCCCGCCGAAGCGAGCATCATCACCCGCTCGCCCGGCACGTTGAAATGGTGGAGCTTGCGGTAGGTCGAGATGTCGTCGAGCCCCGCATTGGTGCGGGTATCGGCGACCATGACCAGTCCTTCCTCGACCAGGACACCGACGCAGTAGGTCATCGTCTTCGGGCCCTCGTGCGGTCGGCGGACCGGTGTCTGAACGATCAGGATTGAGCGGAGGCCCTGCCTTGCTCGACCCGAAGCTTCACGTCCAGTGTCTCGGTGCCACCACCGGTGCGGCTGCCGCGGATCGGCGCCGCGCCGAGGTAGTCGAGACCCGTGGCGACGCGGATGTAATTGTCCGCCGGACTGACGTCGTAGCAGGGGTCGAAGGCGACCCAGCCGAGGTCCGGGACCAGGGCCTCGACCCAGCCGTGGGGCGCCTCGACATCCGCCTGGCCGTCGTCCCGGGCCCGGTAGCCGGCGACGTAGCGGGCCGGGATGCCGATGTGGCGCGCAGCGGCGATGAACACGTGGGCGAGGTCCTGGCAGACGCCGCTGCCGGCCGCGAACGCTTTGGCGGCCGGAACCGCGTTGCTCGCGGGACCGGGCTCGTAGGCGACGGCGTTCTGGACCGCACTCATCAGCCGGTGAAGCAGGGCCAGGACAGCGCCGTCGCCCTCCGTGGCGACGCGCTCGGCGAAAGCGTGCAGCTCCGGACTCGCGGCGCACAGGTCCGTGTCGCGCAGGTAGAACTGATCCGGAAGGCGCTCGACCGTACCGCGGACGATGCCGTTCGTGTCGTCGGTATCGACCTCGCCGGTGACGCGGATGGTGAGGGCGTCAGCCGCCTCGTCCGGCGTGAACCAGTGGACGACGTTGCCGAAACCGTCCTCGCGGGCGGTCAGGCGACCGTCGACGGTGGTGTCGATCCGCCACGTGCGGACGTACTGCCCGTCATGGTCGCGCGGCGTCAGGCGCAGGACCTGCACCAGCCCGCGGGCCGGCTGCTCGTAGGTGTAGATGGTCTCGTGAACCACGCGGATGCGCATGCGCTGTCCCGTCCGTCTCGTTCAGCCGACCAGATACTGCTTGGCGATCGCTTCGCCTACGCTGTTGTTCTCGGCGATGAACGCCTCCACGAACTCGTGCAGCCCCCCGGCGAACACCCGGTTGATATCCTCGCCGTCGAGCTTCGCGAGCATGTTGCCGGCGAGCCGCTGGCTCGGGCCCCGGCGGCCATACGAATCGGCGATCAGGTCGAGATACTCCACGATGACGCCGTAGCAGTTCGCGAAGGAGCGCGGCATCTGCTTGTTGAGCATCAGGAGGTCGGCCACCAGTAGCGGCTTGATGCTCTCCCGGTAGACCCAGTGATAGGCGTTGAAAGCCGAGACCTCGCGCAGGATCGTGGTCCATTGAAAGTAGTCGAGGCTGCCGCCCACCGTCTCGTCGTGCGGCAGCAGGATCTGGTACTTCACGTCGAGGATGCGGGCGGTGTTGTCGGCCCGCTCGATCGCCGTGCCGAGCCGGGTGAACCAGAAGGCGTCGTTGCGCAGCATCGTCCGGAAGGCCGAGCCGTCGAAGGTCAGCGAGACGGTCTTCACCCAATCGAGGAAGCGGCCGAACTCGTCGCGGTTCAGGTCCTTGCCGGCGTAGTTGCGCAGCTCCAGCCATGCGCCGTTGATTGCGTCCCACATCTCGGTGGTGAGCGCCGTGCGCACCGAGCGGGCATTCTCGCGGGCCGCCTCGATGCAGGAGCGGATCGAGGACGGGTTGTGCGGGCTGAACGCCAGGAAGTCGCACACCGTGTCGGCGTTCACCGCGCTGTAATGGGTCTTGAACGCGTCCGGATCGCCGGCCGAGGCGAGGGCCGAATCCCACTCGTTGCTGCCGCCGCCGCCGTAGCTCGTCGGCAGCGACGCGAAGCGGTGGGCCGCGTCGAGGATGCGGGCGACGAAGTCGGCCCGCTCGACGTAGCGCGAGAGCCAGAAGAGGTTGTCGGCAGTCCTGGAAAGCATCGGTCTTCAGCCAAGTCGTGCGGACCACGATGTCCGCGCCTCGGAACGTCCGGACGTTATGGCCCTCAGGCGTCGAGCACCCAGGTGTCCTTCGTGCCACCGCCCTGGCTGGAATTGACCACCAGGGAGCCTTCCTTCAGCGCCACCCGGGTCAGTCCGCCCGGCACGATGCGGATCTGATCGGCGCCGCACAGCACGAAGGGCCGCAGGTCGACGTGGCGCGGGGCAACCCCGGAGGCCACGAAGGTCGGGCAGGTGGAGAGCGACAGGGTCGGCTGCGCGATGAACCCGTCCGGAGCATGTTTGAGCTTCTTGGCGAAGTCGTCGAGCTCGCGCTTGCTCGCGTGCGGCCCGACCAGCATGCCGTAGCCGCCCGAGCCGTTGACCTCCTTCACGACGAGTTCGGACAGGTTGTCCATCACGTACGCGAACGCGTCCTTCTCGCGGCAGCGATAGGTCGGCACGTTGTGCAGGATTGGCTCCTCGCCGGTGAAGAACTTCACGATCTCCGGCATGTAGCTGTAGACCGCCTTGTCGTCCGAGATGCCGGTTCCGACCGCGTTTGCGAGGGTCACGGAGCCGCGCTCGTAGGCGTTCATCAGGCCCGGCACGCCGAGGACCGAATCCGGGCGGAAGACCAGCGGGTCGAGGAAGTCGTCGTCGAGCCGGCGGTAGATCACGTCGACCTTCCGCGGCCCCTCGGTGGTGCGCATGTAGACGACGTCGTCTTTGGTGAAGAGGTCGGACGCCTCGACCAGCTCGACGCCGAGCTTGTCGGCCAGGAACGAGTGCTCGTAGAACGCAGAATTGTAGCGCCCGGGGGTCAGCAGCACGACCGTCGGGTCGCGGGTCGCCGAGCCCGGCGCGAGGCTGCGCAGGGTGGCGAGCAGGGCGTCCGGGTAGTTCTCCACCGGCGCGACCCGGTGCTTGGAGAATAGGTCCGGGAACAGGCGCAGCATCACCTCCCGGTTCTCCAGCATGTAGGAGACGCCGGACGGGATGCGGGCGTTGTCCTCCAGCACGAAAAAATCGTTCTCGCCGGTCCGGACGATGTCGATGCCGGCGATGTGCACGTAGAGGTCATGCGGCACGCGGAAGCCGCGCATCTCCATGCGGTAATGGGCGTTGCGGTAGACGAGGTCAGCCGGGATGATGCCGGCCTTGATGCATTCCTGGGCGCCGTAGATGTCCTTCAGGAACAGGTTGATGGCGGTGACCCGCTGCTTCAGCCCCCGCTCCAGGAAGCCCCATTCCGGCTTGGTGATCACCCGGGGGATGATGTCGAACGGGATCAGGCGCTCAGTCGATTCGTTGTCGCCGTAGACCGCGAAGGTGATGCCGATCCGGCGGAACAGCAGCTCGGCCTGGCTGCGGCGGGTGTTGAAATGCTCCGGCGGCGTCGAGTCCAGCCACGCCTTGAGCTGACCGTAAGCGTCGCGAACGGCGGCCGGATCAGCGGCACCGGTGCCGAATCCGTTCATCTCGTCGAAGGCCGTTACCGCCATCTCGCTCCTCCCCTACGCTCCCGCTCTTGAGGCAAGAGGCGCGCCACGCGTTCATGGCTATAGCCGCAGGCGATAACGCTCAAGGCGGCCGGAGGATCAGATCAGCTTCAGACCTTTCAGGCTGGCATGACCGTTCCGGCCGAGGATGACGTGGTCGTGGACGACGATCTTCAGCGGCGCCAGCACGCTCACGATCTCGCGGGTCATCGCCACGTCGGCGCTGGACGGCGTCGGATCGCCGGAGGGATGATTGTGGGCGAGGATGATGGCGGTCGCCGAAAGCTCCAGAGCCCGGCGGGCGACCTCGCGCGGATAGACGGGCGTGTGGTCGACGGTGCCGCGGCCCTGCACCTCGTCGGCGATCAGATGGTTGCGCTTGTCGAGGAACAGCACGCGAAATTCCTCGCGGGGTGCGAACGCCATGGTGGCGCGCAGGTACTCGTGGAGGGCGCTCCACGAATCGAGCAGCGCGCGCTCGCGAACAGCACCGCGGGCGAGGCGCCGGGCGGCGGCCTCGACCACTTTCAGGTCGGAGGCGACCCCGGCACTCACACCCTCCACTTCCATGAGCCGTGCCGGCTCGGCGCTCACCACCTCGGCGAAGCTGCCGAACCGGGCGACCAGGGCCTTGGCGAGAGGCTTCACGTCGCGCCGGGGGATCGCCCGGAACAGGACCAGCTCGAGCAGTTCGTAATCAGGCAAGGCGTCGCCGCCGCCAGCCGCGAATTTCTCCCGCAGGCGGTCGCGGTGGCCGTGATAGTGGGGCGGCTCCTTCTCGACATGGGACGGAACGGCGCTGTCGGCGAACAGCCCCGCGTCACCGTCGTCAGCCCCGGGGATCACGGCCGGTCAGGCGGCGGGATTGACGGGCTGGTGCAGCCCCTTCGGCGAGATCGTGAAGATCTCGACGCCGGTCTCGGTGACGCCCACGGTGTGCTCGAACTGGGCCGAGAGCGAGCGGTCGCGGGTCACGGCGGTCCAGCCGTCGCCCAGCACCTTCACGGCGGGCCGCCCGAGATTGATCATCGGCTCGACCGTGAAAAACTGGCCGGGCTTGAACGGAACGTCGTAGCTCGCCTCGACGTAGTGCAGGATCGTGGGCGCGTCGTGATAGGTCCGCCCGAGCCCGTGCCCGCAGAAGTCGCGCACCACCGAGCAGCGCTCGCTCTCGGCATAGGTCTGGATCGCCCGGCCGATATCGTTGGTCGAGCCGCCGGGCTTCACCGCCGCGACTCCGCGCATCAGCGCCTCGTAGGTGATCTCGCACAGGCGCTGCGCCTTGCGGGGGACCTCGCCGACATAGGCCATGCGGCTCGAATCACCGTGCCAGCCATCGAGGATCAGGCAGATATCGAGGTTGACGATGTCGCCCTCGCGAAGCGGCTTGTCGTTCGGGATGCCATGGCAGACCACGTGGTTGATCGAGGTACAGATCGACTTCGGGTAGCCGCGATAGAGCAGCGACGCCGGATAGGCGCCGTGATCCATGGCGAATTCGTAAGCGAGCTTGTCGAGCGCCTCGGTGGTGACGCCGGGCTGAGTCGCCTCCATCAGCAGATCGAGGGCCTCGGCCGTGAGGCGGCCGGCCCGGCGCATCCCCTCGAAGCCCTCGGGACCGTGGATCGGCGGCTCCGGGGCGCGGCGCGTGCCCTGCGCGGTGGCCTGTTCCTGCTGCATCGTCGGGACTTTTCGCGGGTCATCAATCGGGCGTGCGACCTATGTACGGTCTGGGAGGCGGCAGGCCAAGCGGGGCCCGGGTAGAGGCGGGCGAGGCTTGCGCCGGTCGCGGGGCTGGCGGCATAAGCGGCCGCGAGGCACCCGGGCGTGCGCAGGCAGAGTCGCCGCGCAATCGGGTTCGGGTCAGGCGAGGGCCGGATGGCAGGCAAGGCGGTACCGCACTTCCACAACGAGCCGGGCGTCCCGGTGATCACGGTCGGCGTTAAGGAGTTCATGTGCATCGGCGCGCTGCCGCCGTTCGACCACCCGCATGTCTTCCTCGACATGGGCGCCGACTCCGAAATCATCTGCCAGTACTGCTCGACGCTCTACCGCTACCGCGCCGGCCTGAAGGCCGACGAGGCGGAGCCGCAGGCCTGCGTGTGGCGGGACGACGCCAAGCTCGCGGCGGAGTAGGCGCGCACTCGCAGTGTCCTCGGACCTTCGACCTCTGCGCATCGGGATCGTCGGGGCCGGGATCGGCGGTCTCACGGCGGCGCTCGCCCTGTCGGATGCCGGCCACGCCGTCACGGTGATCGAGCGCCGCACGGGCTTCAGCGAGGTCGGAGCCGGCATCCAGATCTCGCCGAACGCCAGCAGGGTTCTGGCCGCCTTGGGCCTTTCGGCTGCCCTGCGCCGGGCGGCGAGCGAGCCGCCCGGGGTTGAGGTGCGGGCCCTCGACAGCGGCCGCCGCATCGGCGGCGTCGCCTTCGGCGCGGAGGCGCAAAGGCAATTCGGCGCGCCCTATTACGTGATCCACCGGGCCGACCTGCAGACGCTGCTGCTCGACGCGCTGCGCAGCCGTCCGGCGATCCGCCTGATGATGGGACGCACCGTCGCGGCGCTCGCCGAGACGCCGTCCGAGGCCGTCCTGACGGTGGAGGGGGCAAGCGGCTCCCAGGATCTCGCCTTCGATCTCGCCATCGGGGCGGATGGGCTGCGCTCGCGCCTGCGGCCCCATCTCGATGCGGCCCCGCTGCGCCAGGGTCGGGCCGCGGCGTGGCGGGCGCTGGTCCCCATGGAGGCGGCTCCGGAGATGTTGCGCGGCGCCGCGACCGGGCTGTGGCTCGGCCGCGGCCGGCATGTGGTGCATTATCCGGTGCGGGACCGCCAGTTCCTCAACGTCGTGGCCGTGGTCCCCGAGGCGGTGGGCGACGGGGGCTGGGGCCGCCTCGGGGAGCCGGCCGTGCTGCGCGGGCATCTCCGCGGCTGCGCGGGCCCCCTGCGCGACCTCCTGCGCCTGCCGGATTCCTGGCTGGTCTGGTCGCTCGCCGACCGGGCCGTGGCGCGCCCGCTCGCCCGCGGCCGGATCGCGCTGATCGGTGACGCGGCCCATCCGGTCCTGCCCTATCTCGCGCAAGGCGCAGCCCTTGCGATCGAGGATGCGGCCGTCCTGACGCGCGCGCTTGCGGATCACGCGGATGTGCCGGCGGCGCTCGCCGCGTTCTCCGACGCCCGGACCGCCCGGGTGCGGCGGGTCCAGAAGGCGGCGCGGAGCAATGGCCGGACCTACCATGCCGGCGCCTTGGTTTCGCTCGCGCGCAACGCCGTAATGGCCCGCCTCGGCCCGGACGGCATGCGCGACCGTTACGCCTGGCTCTACGGCTGGACGCCCCCCGCTTGATCAGGCTCGCAGCGACCGCTACCGAAGGCGGCATGCGGACGTGGCGGAACCGGTAGACGCACGAGACTTAAAATCTTGCGGCCGCAAGGCCGTGCGGGTTCGAGTCCCGCCGTCCGCACCAGCGCGCTCACAAACCATCCGCCGCCCGATACACTCTGCCCCGCGCCGCCGTTGGTCCGAGGCGCCGGAGGGACTGGGCTTGGTGTACGTGCTGATCATCATGCTAGCCGGATCGGGCTCCGCCGTTGGATCCGTCGAGTTCAACAGCAAGCAGGCCTGTGAGGTCGCCGCGCAGATGATCGCCCATGCGGATCGACCCTACGGCGGAGCCTCCGCGATCACGGTATGCGCGCCAAAGGGTTGATGCACCGGCGGCGCGCGTCGCCTTGGATCGCTCGCATTTGAGCGATCGCCGAAACCGGGCCTTGTCGACTACCTGTCAGGGTCGGCTCCGGGAGATTCCGGCATGATCGACGCCCTTCAGACCGCCGCGACCGGCATGACCCGGGCCACCGACCGGCTCGGGAAAGCCGCCGAGACCATCGCGGCGAGCGGTGCCCCGGTCGGCGACACGGCCCTGCCGCCCGCCGCCCAGCTCGACCTGTCCGGGGCCGCCGCTGACCTGATCGGATCGAAGTCGGCCTTCGCGCTGAACGCCGCGGTGGCCCGGACCGCTGATCGCATGATGGGGCAGATCCTCGACATCAGCGCCTGAGGGCGGGGAGGGCGAGGCAGGCCAGGATCCCGGCCGCCGCGAACAGCAGCGCCACGCCGATGAGGCGATAGGCCACCACGCCCACCAGCCCGCCGACCAGGAACGCCGCGACGGTCAGCAGGTGCAGCCGCAGCCGCTCGGGATCGTGCGGCTTCAGCGGATCTGGGACGGATGCGCCGCGGTCGAGCCAGCGGGCGAGCTCGATGCCGATATCGGTGATCATGCCGGTCACGTGGGTGGTGCGCACGCGCGACCCGGAGATCTTGGTCACGGCCGCGTTCTGCAGGCCCAGAACGAAGCTCAGGCCGAGAACCAGGGCGTGGCTCCGGACCGGCTCGTGGAGCGGCAGCACCAGCAGGCCGACGGCGACCAGCAGGATCGCCTCGGCGCAGACGCCGTAGGCGTAGGCGCTCGGCCCGGCCGTCCGGCGGCGGCGGCGGATCAGGAGCGTCGCGGTCGCGGCGCCGAGCACGAACAGGATGACGAGCAGGCAGGCCTGAGCCGCCAGGGCGAGATTGCCCGTGCCGGCACGGTCGGAGATCGCCGAGACGTTCCCGGTCATGTTCGAGGCGAAGAGGCCGACGGCGTAGAAACCCGCGGTGTTCAACGCGCCGGCCACCGCCGCGAGGGACAGGGCGAGCGCCCGGTCGTCCTCGGCGGTGCGCGTCTCGCCTTCATGAACCAGCATGGATCCGTCGGTCTGGTTGCGGGAGACCGAATTCAGCCCGGTCTCGCCGCAGCCTTCAAGTCATCCGGTGCCTCACCAGCCGCGATAACCGTCGCCGCCGTCCCAATCCCGGTGCCAGTGGCGGGCCGGACCGTAGCCGACGGGCACCCGCTCATAGGTCACTGTCCGTCGCGTGGCGTAGACCGGAGCGTCCTCCTCGTAGACGCGATAGGCGGGGGCCGGCCGCACCACGACCGGGGCCGGGGCGTAGCCGTAATCCGCATAGCCATAGCCGTAGCCGGGGGCCGCGTGGGCCTGGGTGGCGGCGCCGATCAGCGCGCCGGCGGCGAGGCCGCCGATGATGCCGGCCGCGATGGCCCCGCCGCCGCGGGCTTCCGCGGCCGTGGAGGCCAGGGTGCCCGCGCCGATCAGCGCGGCGGCCGAGAGCAGAGCGATGCGTGTCATGACCTGTCTCCGAGGTAAGCGCGGGACGCCGGAGGCGTCCCGAATCACGGATCAGACCATCCCATAACCGCGCTGCACCGCGCCTGAAGTCGCTCTGCAGCCACCGTTCAGCTTGCCGGCTCGCCGACCGCGCCGGGCAGGGCGCGGATATAGCCGCGGGAGATCAGACGGCTACGCTCCCGGGTCCGCCGCTCGGCCTCCATCAGGTCGGACAGGGCGTCGGCGATGGCGCAGCGCAGGGCGATCCCGGCATCGCCGCCGGCGAAACCGAGATATGCGGCGCTGATCGCCTCGACCGGACAGGCATGGTCCTCCCGCGCGGCAGCGGCTTGGGTCAGCATCGTGGCCTCCTTCGTTGCGGTCGCGAACGAAAAGAGAACAGGCCACAATGGTTAACGTTTGGTCAACGCCCCTGATGCTTCCTCGGTCGCCCGCCGAAAGCCTGTGGAAAACGGGGATCCAGCTTCTCCACGTCTGTGGATAAGGCCGGTCACTCCGGCATCCGCGGCAGGAGCTTGCCGTCGGCGGGAATCGCGTAGCGCGCCGCGTTCAGCTCCATCGCCAGGAAGGTGTAGTAGCCCGAGATCGCCGCCAGATCGACGACGCCGGCCTTGCCGAACCGGGCTTCCGCCCGGGCGAAGGTCGCGTCCGAGACGCGCTTGGTGTCCTGCAGCTCGGAGGTGAACTCGTACACGGTCGTCTCGTCCTCGCTCATCTGGGCCGGCCTGCGCCCGTCCCGGATCGCCGCGATGATCTCGGGTGCGATCCCGGCCTTCTGGGCGATCGGGGCGTGCACGTACCATTCGTAATCCTGCGTCCAGCGTCGGGCGGTCATCAGGATCACCAGCTCCGAGAGCGTGGTGCCGATCTTGGGCTTGTAGCGAAGGTAATCGCCCATCGATCGGGCCAGGGTCATCACCTCGGGGGAGTACATCAGCGGCTCGAACGGGCCGAAGGGCGGCTTGCCCCGCGCCTGCGCGAAGGCCTCGGCGGCCTGCTTCTGCTCCGGCGTGTAATCCTGCGGCGGGATCGTCGGCAGTCGGTCCTGGGCCTGCGCCGCCGCGAGCGTCGACAGGACGGCGACCGGTAGCGCGGCCAGCGCCAGCGCGCGGCAAAGACGTGTCATCGTTTCACTCCCAAACTTTCTTGTTCTCGCGCGGCACGATCGCGTCTGCCCGCGCGATCGGCCAGGGCCTCAATGACCGGAGCAGTACCGAAACCCGCGCGCCGTCACCGGCCGGCCGGAAAGGTTGCGCTGAGCGGCGGGCCGTTCCATCAGCGGCAACGATGCCTGCTCCCTCAACCGCGCTGCCGATCGAGGCGGCGCTCCCGGATCTGCGCCAGGCCCTGGCCGCTCGGAATGGCGCCGTGCTGGTGGCCCCGCCGGGCGCCGGCAAGACCACGCGGGTGCCTCTCGATCTGCTGGACGCTCCCTGGCTCGCCGATCGCAAGGTCATCCTGCTGGAGCCGCGCCGGCTGGCGGCACGGGCCGCCGCCGCCCGCATGGCCCAGACTCTGGGCGAGCCGGTCGGCGGCAGGGTGGGCCTGCGCGTCCGGCTGGGCTCGAAGATCTCGGCGCGCACCCGGATCGAGGTCGTGACCGAGGGGGTGTTCACCCGCATGATCCTCGACGATCCGGAACTCTCCGGCATCGGCGCGGTCCTGTTCGACGAGTTCCACGAGCGCTCCCTCGACGCCGATCTCGGGCTCGCGCTGGCGCTCGACGCGCAGGGCGGATTGCGGGAGGATCTGCGCATCCTCGTCATGTCGGCGACGCTCGACGGCGCCCGGGTCGCGCGGTTGATGGGCGAGGCACCGGTGATCGCCTCCGAGGGCCGCGCCTTTCCGGTGGAAACCCGCTACGTCGAGCGCGACCCGAACCGGCGGATCGAGGATTCGGTCGCCGACGTCACGCTGCGGGCGCTGCGCGCCGATCCGGGATCCGTCCTGGTGTTCCTGCCCGGGCAGGCGGAGATCCGCAGGACCGCCGACCTCCTGGCCGATCGGGTCGATCCGGAGGTTCAGGTTGCCCCCTTGTACGGCGCGTTGACACCGGCCGAGCAGGATCGCGCGGTCGCGCCGGCACCGGCCGGAACCCGGAAGGTGGTTCTCGCCACCAGCATCGCTGAGACTTCGCTGACCATTGAGGGCGTCCGGATCGTGGTCGATTCCGGGCTGGCGCGGGTGCCGGTCTACGAGCCGGGCCTCGGCCTGACACGCCTGGTCACGGCCCGCGCATCCCGAGCCTCCGTGGACCAGCGCCGGGGTCGCGCCGGCCGCACCGAGCCGGGGCTGTGCTGGCGCCTCTGGTCCGAGGCCGGCACCAAAGCTCTCGAACCGTTCTCGCGGCCGGAGATCCTGTCGGCGGATCTCGCGGGCCTGCTGCTCGACTGCGCCGCCTGGGGCGTGGCCGATCCGCGAAAATTGGCGTTCCTCGATCCGCCGCCGGCGCCGGCCCTGGCGGAGGCCCGCGCCCTGCTGGTCGATTTGGGTGCGCTCGACGCGGACGGGCGCCTCACCGAGACCGGCAGCCGTCTGCGCGCGCTGCCATTGCCGCCCCGCCTCGCCCGCATGGTGACGGTCGCGGCCGACGCAGGCGAGGCGCGCGCGGCAGCGGATCTCGCCGCCGTGCTGGTCGAGCGCGGGCTCGGCGGCGACGGCATCGACCTCGACGCGCGAATCGAGCGCTTCCGGCAGGATCGCGGCGGCCGGGCCGCCGACATGCGCCGGCTCGCGCAGGGCTGGGCGCGGATCGCCGGCGACGGCCCGCAGGATCGGCCGGCATCGGCCGGCCCGCTCCTGGCGCTCGCCTATCCCGACCGTATCGCCCGGAATCGCGGCCGGGACGGCGAGTTCGTGATGGCGAGCGGCCGGGCTGGCCGCCTCGACCTGGCGAGCCCCCTCGCGCGGGAGACCTACCTGGTCGTCGCCGAGCTGGCCGGCGCGGCCGGACAGGCCCGGATCCTCGCCGCGGCGGCGATCGAACCGGAGGCGATCGAGCGGCTCTTCGCCAGCCGGATCGAATCCCGCACCGAGATCACCTTCGACCCACCGGCCGGCGCCCTCCGAGCCCGGGCTGTCCGGCGCCTGGGCGCGGTCAACCTGGGCGCGCGGCCCTTGCCGGTCCCGGCGGAGCCGGAGAGCGCCGAGATCCTGGCGAACGGCATCGCCGCCCTCGGTCTCGACAGGCTGCCCTGGACACCGGCGCTGTCGCAGTGGCGAGCCCGGGTGCAGTTCCTGCACGCCACAGAAGGCGATGGCTGGCCAGACCTGTCGGATGAGGCCCTGACCACGAGTGCGGGCACGTGGCTCGCACCGGCGCTCGTCGGCCGAACCTCCGTCGCGGCGATCACGGCCGAGGACCTCGCGGGAGCCCTGCAGAGCCTCGTATCCTGGCAGCTCCGGTCCCGCCTCGACGCGGAGGCGCCGACCCATGTCGAGGTGCCCACCGGCTCACGCATCCCGGTGGATTACGGGGCCGAGGAACCGGTGCTGGCCGTCCGGGTGCAGGAGCTGTTCGGCCTCGACCGTCATCCCGTCGCCGGCGGACGTCCGCTCGTGCTGCACCTGCTCTCGCCCGCGCACCGGCCGATCCAGATCACCCGCGATCTGCCGGGTTTCTGGCGGGGTTCCTGGGCGGCGGTGCGCGCGGAGATGCGCGGGCGCTACCCGCGCCATCCCTGGCCGGAAGATCCGCTCAGCGAGGCTCCGACACGCCGGGCTAAGCCGCGCGGGACGTGACCCCGGCCGCCCCTTCCACGTTCCCGATATTCGGATAGGACGCCATGACGACCGAGACGAACGTCTTCGACCCATCTGCAGCCGGCTGGACGCTCGTGCAGGACGAAGGCTTCATCGCCCATGTCGGCCCGCTGCACATCCGTGGCACGGACGGCGCCTACGCGTTCCGGGCCGAGCAGAAGCACGCCAACCTGATCGGCGTCGTCCATGGCGGCATGCTGATGAGCTTCGCCGACCGCGCCCTCGGCGAGACTGCCATGCGCGCTGCCGACGGCGCCAATTGCGTGACCATTCAGCTGGAGATGAAGTTCATCGATGTCGGGCGTCTCGGCGACTGGGTCGAGATCCGTCCGCAGGTGGTCAAGCGCACCGGCTCCCTCGTGTTCATGCGGGGCGACGTTCGTGAGGGCACACGCCTTCTGGCCTCGGCCGACGGCGTCTGGAAGATCCTGCGGCGGCGTCCGGGTTGACCGAAATCAGGATATCAGTCCTAGTATCGCGGCTTGCGCCGCCGATTGGAGCGGGCAAAGGCTGGGGGGCCGCATGCCAGATCCGCAGACGAATCCGTCCGTTGAAGGGGCCGCAGGCGGGCGCGTCGCGCCGTCGCGACGTGCCGTTCTCGCGGCCGCCGGGACCGTCCTCGCGACAGGCGGCAGCGCAACGGCTCGACCGGCGCCGCCCAGCACCATCACCGATCCGCCGCGGGACTTCCGACCCGGTGCGGCACCGACCACCTATTTCACCGATCCCGACGTGATCACGGTGGACCTGGCCTTCGATGCGTATGTGGTGCCGAACAGCGCCATTCGCCGTCTCTGGACCGGTGCGCTCTGGGCGGAAGGACCGGCCTGGAACGCCGTCGGGCGCTTCCTCGTATGGAGCGACATCCCGAACAATCGCCAGTTGCGGTGGCTCGAGGAGGACGGGCACGTCTCGGTATTCCGCGCACCGAGCGGCAATTCGAACGGGAACAGCTTCGACCGCCAGGGCCGGCAAGTGTCCTGCGAGCACGCCGCCCGTCGGGTGGTCCGCTACGAACTCGACGGCTCGGCGACGGTGCTGGCCGACAGCTTCGAAGGCAAACCCTTCAACGCGCCCAACGACGTGGTCCAGCACATCGACGGCTCCTATTGGTTCACGGATCCGCCCTACGGCGGCCAGCTCTACGAAGGGCTGCCGGACGAGGCGGGCGGCCCCTCGAACCCGAAGGGCCATCTCAATCCGCGGCTCGGGCAGCCGGCCGGGGTCGTGACGGCGCGGCGCGTCCTGCCCAATGCGCTCTACCGCATCGATTCCACCGGCCGGATCGATCGGGTCCTCACCGACGATCAGGTTCCGGATCCGAACGGCCTGTGCTTCTCGCCCGATCACCGGACGCTCTACATCTGCTCCACCGGGAAGGGACCCGGCGACACGGGCCCCGGCGGCAAGAGTGAGATCTACGCGTTCGATGTCGGGAGCGGCGCCGCCTTGTCGAACAAGCGCCTGTTCGCGGATTGCGTCGTCGATGGGGTCAAATGCGGGCCCGACGGCTTGCGAACCGACGTCGATGGCAATCTCTGGGTGTCGAGCAATGCCGGCCGCGCGGTCGGCTATAACGGCGTCACGGTCTGGAGTCCGGCGGGGACGTTGATCGGGCGGATCCGCCTGCCGGAGGTCTGCGGCAATCTCACGTTCGGCGGCCCGAAGCGGAACCGCCTGTTCATGGCGGCCAGCCAGTCGATCTATGCCCTGACGGTGAACACGCAGGGCGCAGGTCCGGCCTAAATCGCCGTTGAAGGATCCTGCGGCTCCGGCGCGGGTCCGCGCCGGAGAGACCGTGTCATCGGCCATGGCTGACGACGCTGCGGAGCGCTATCTGTAGCGGGCATGACCGCGGATTTCCCCTCAGACGACCCCACCTTGAGCCGGCTCAGTGCGGCTCTGGGGGATTTGCCGAAGCGCGGGCTACCGCCGGTCGAGCGATGGAATCCGCCCTATTGCGGCGCGATCGACATCCGCATCGCGGCCGATGGCACGTGGCACCACAACGGCTCGCCGATCCGGCGCGACAAGATGGTCAAGCTGTTCTCCACAATTTTGCGGCGCGAGCCGGACGGGCGCATTGTTCTGGTTACGCCTGTGGAGAGCGTCGGGATCACCGTTGAGGACGCAGTCTTCGTCGCCGTCGAGATGGCGGTCGATGGCACGGGAGAGGCGCGGCGCATTGCGTTCCGCACCAATGTCGACGAGTTGGTGAGCGTCGACGCGGACCACGCCCTGCGCTTCGAGGAGGGGCCCGACGGCGCGCTCAAGCCTTACCTCCACGTCCGGGGCGGCCTGTGGGCGCTGATCACCCGGGCGCTGACCTACGACCTGGTGGATCTGGCCGAGGACCGCGTGATCGACGGGCAACCCTGGCTCGGCCTCTGGGCCGGCGGCGTCTTCCACCGCATTGCGCCGGCCTCCGCCGCGTGAGCGATTCCCTCGCCGATTTTCTGGCTCGGGCCGCATCCGGTCTGTCGCCGCATCCGCCCGGACCGGACGATCCGACCTCCAATCCGCGCGGTGACCACAGCCTGGATCCGGACGGCGCGGCCCTGATTCCGCCCCCGCCGCACCGGCGGGCCGCGGTGCTGGTCCCGGTGGTCTTCCGTGCCGCCGGGCCGAACCTCGTACTGACGCAGCGCGCCGCGAACCTGCGCGATCATTCCGGTCAGGTTGCGCTGCCCGGCGGAAAGATCGATCCGTCGGATCCGGGACCGGCGGATGCAGCCCTTAGGGAGGCATTCGAGGAGATCGGCCTGCCGCCCGAATCGGTGCGCCTGCTCGGCTATATCGACCCGTACCTATCCGGAACCGGCTTCCTCGTGACACCGGTCATCGGTCTGGTCTCCGAAGAGGCGACATTCCGGCCGAACCCCAGTGAGGTCGCGGACGTTTTCGAGGTGCCCCTGTCGGTGCTGATGGATCGCGAGCGCTACCGGTTGCGGTCGCGGGAGTGGCAGGGTCGAACCCGATGGTTCTACGCTCTCCCCTTCGGAGAACGTCTGATCTGGGGCGTCACCGCCGGGATCCTCAACAACCTGCGGGAGCGGCTCTACCCGGAACCGGAGCCGAGTCAGGTCCGCCGGTCGGCGGGATAGGCTACGAATCGCCATGCTGCGTCGCGTCCTCGAAGAGTTCGGCCTCTTCCTCATCCCCTTCGCGCTGTTCCTGATCTATCTCGTCCTGGCCGGGCGCAACCCGCTGCGCCGGGTACATTGGGACGCCCATCTCTGGCGCCTCATCCTCGCCGGCTTGGCGGTGGTGATCGGCACGCTCGTCTACGAAGGCCTGTTCTCCGAGCGGCGCGCCGGCGGTTACGTCCCGACCCACATGGAGAACGGTCGGCTCGTCCCGGGTGGCTTCCGGTGAGGCGCGACCTCGAACGCGGCGGCCTCTCGGCCCTGCTCGATCGCCGGGGGGTGCGTCAGGCGCTCGCCGCCCTGGATGCACCCGGCGCCGAGACCCGGTTGGTTGGCGGGTGCATCCGCGATGCGCTTCTGGGGACGCCGTCAGCCGATATCGACCTCGCGACGACGCTGCTGCCCGAAGCGGTGATTGCCGCCGCGGGACGCACCCCGGGGCTAAAGGCGGTTCCAACCGGAATCGAGCACGGCACCGTCACGCTTGTCACCGAGGACGGACCGATCGAGGTCACCACCCTGCGCGAGGATGTCGAGACTGACGGACGCCATGCCGTCGTCCGGTTCGGTCACGATTTCGCCCGTGATGCCGAGCGGCGCGACTTCACGGTCAACGCGCTCTCGCTCAGTCCGGACGGCCGGCTGCACGACACCGTCGGCGGTCTTCCGGACCTGGAAGCCGGCCGGGTGCGCTTCATCGGCGACCCCGCGACCCGCATCCGCGAGGACGCCCTGCGGATCCTGCGCTTCTTCCGCTTCCACGCCCGGTTCGGCGGCGGCCCCCCTGACGCGGAAGCACTCGCTGCCTGCGTGGCCGCACGCGACAGCCTGGACCGGCTGTCGCGCGAGCGCGTCCGCGCGGAATTCCTGAAGCTGCTGGCGGCCTCCGGCGGTGCGGCCCTGGTGGCGACCCTGAGCGGTACCGGTTTGCTGCTCCGGATCACCGGCGGCGTCGGCGAGCTCGGGCGACTGGAACGCGCGTCAGCCGCGAAGATGTCTCCGATCCTGCGCCTCGCGGCCCTCGCGGTCGGCGCCCGTCACGATGCCGACCGCTTGCAGATCCGCCTGAGGCTTTCCAAGAGCGAGCACGCCCAGCTCACCGACTACGCGAATGTTCTCGCCGCGCTGCACGATCAAGCCGCGCTCGACGGCGCGGCTTTGCGGGCCCTGGCGGCCCAGCATGGCCTGGCGCCGCTGGCCGATGCCCTGGCGATCGTCGCCGGCGAGCCGCGCCCTGCACTGACCGGGGAAGCACGGATGGTTCTCGACGCGCTCAGCGGAGAGGGCGGTTCGCCGGTCTTTCCGCTGGCGGGCGCGGATCTGGTGGCGGCGGGCATCGCGCCCGGCCCCGCAATCGGCCGCAGACTCGCCGCGGCTCGGAAGGTCTGGCTGGAACGCGGCTGCCCGACGGGCGCGGCGGCGCGGGCCGACCTGCTGGCGCTGGCGCTGGACAGCGCCCGCTGAACCGCGATCAGAGCTTCAGGAGCGCCTTGGTTTCCTGCAGCTGGACGATCTGGCCGTTCAGCTCCTCGCGCTTCTGCAGGTCCTCGGTGGCATCGCGCTGCATCTCGACCGCCTCGATATCCCGGTCGAGGGATTCGTGCGTCAGCTCCTCGATCGGCGCGGCGCGCTCGGCGAGCACGGTTACGGACGTCGGCCCGATATCGGCGAAGCCGCCGCGGACATAGATCCGCTTGCCGCTGCCCTGGCTCTCGGTGACCACGATGACGCCGACGCGCAGGGAGGTCAGCACGGGCGCGTGGCCCGGCATCACGGTCATCTCACCCTCGGTGCCGGGCAGCTGAACGGCGGTCACCTCGCCGGAATACAGCGTCCGCTCGGGGCCGACGAAATCGAAGTGGAAGGTGGCCATCTCAGGACGATCCCGGATCCGCGACAGGCTCTCCTCCCCCTTGCGGGGAGGAGGTGGAGGTGGGGGTGGTGCAGACGGCACCGGGGCGCTTCATCCTGAACCACCCCCACAGCCGACCCCTCCCCACAAGGGGGAGGGCAGGGAAGCACGGCCTCTTATGCGGCCTTCAGCTTCTTGGCCTTCTCCTGGGCCTCCTCGATGGTGCCGACCATGTAGAAGGCCGCCTCCGGGAGGTCGTCGTAGTCGCCGTTCACGAGGCCCTTGAAGCCCTTGATCGTGTCTTCCAGCGCCACCTGCTTGCCCGGCGAGCCGGTGAACACCTCGGCCACCGAGAAGGGCTGCGAGAAGAAGCGCTCGATCTTGCGGGCGCGGGCCACGGTCAGCTTGTCGTCCTCGGACAGCTCGTCCATGCCCAGGATCGCGATGATGTCCTGGAGCGCCTTGTAGCGCTGCAGGGTCTGCTGGACCCGGCGGGCGACGTCGTAATGCTCCTCGCCGAGGATCGCCGGCGACAGCATGCGCGACGTAGAGTCGAGCGGATCCACGGCCGGGTAGATGCCCTTCTCGGCGATCGAACGCGACAGCACGGTCGTGGCGTCGAGGTGGGCGAAGGAGGCGGCCGGCGCCGGGTCGGTCAGATCGTCGGCCGGCACGTAGATGGCCTGCACCGAGGTGATCGAGCCCTTGGTCGTGGTGGTGATGCGCTCCTGCAGGGCGCCCATGTCGGTGGCCAGCGTCGGCTGGTAGCCCACCGCCGAGGGGATGCGGCCGAGAAGCGCCGACACCTCGGAGCCCGCCTGCGTGAAGCGGAAGATGTTGTCGACGAAGAACAGCACGTCCTGGCCGTCGTCGCGGAACTGCTCGGCGATGGTCAGGCCGGTCAGGGCGACGCGCGAGCGTGCGCCCGGCGACTCGTTCATCTGGCCGTAGACCAGGGCGCACTTCGAACCCTCGGCGGAGCCGTGCTCCTTCGGGTCGACGTTCACCTTGGACTCGATCATCTCGTGGTAGAGGTCGTTGCCCTCGCGGGTGCGCTCACCCACGCCGGCGAACACCGAGTAGCCCGAGTGCACCTTGGCGATGTTGTTGATCAGCTCCATGATCAGCACGGTCTTGCCGACGCCGGCGCCGCCGAACAGGCCGATCTTGCCGCCCTTGGCGTAGGGGGCGAGCAGGTCCACCACCTTGATGCCGGTGACGAGGATCTGCGCCTCGGTCGACTGCTCGGCGTAGGACGGGGCCGGCTGGTGGATGGCGCGGTAGGTGGTGGCCTGGACCGGGCCGGCCTCGTCGATCGGCTCGCCGATGACGTTCATGATGCGGCCGAGGGTGTTCATGCCCACCGGAACCTTGATCGGCTCACCGGTGTCGAAGCACTCCTGGCCGCGGGTCAGGCCCTCGGAGGTGTCCATGGCGATACAGCGGACGGTGTTCTCGCCGAGTTGCTGGGCAACCTCGAGGACGAGACGAGCGCCGTTGTTCTTGGTCTCCAGCGCGTTCAGGATCTCGGGCAGGTGGCCCTCGAACTGCACGTCGACCACGGGGCCGATGACCTGGGTGATCTTGCCGGCCTTGTTGGAGCCGGTGCCGGGGATTGCGGTGTTCGCCATCGTAAACCTACCCTTCAAGCTGTGCGGTCGGGCTGCGGTGCCTCAGAGGGCTTCCGCACCCGAGATGATCTCGATGAGTTCCTTGGTGATCATGGCCTGACGCGTGCGGTTGTAGATCAGCGTCTGCTTCTTGATCATCTCGCCCGCGTTGCGGGTGGCCGAGTCCATGGCGCTCATGCGCGCGCCCTGCTCGGACGCGGCGTTCTCCAGGAGCGCCCGGTAGATCTGCACCGTGAGGTTCTTCGGCAGCAGCGTCTCCAGGATCGCCTCTTCGGACGGCTCGAACTCCAGGGCGGCGTTGCCGGCGGTCGCCTTCGCGGTCGCGTCGGCCGGCGGCAGCTCGGCCGGGATCAGGCGCTGCGCGGTCGGGATCTGCGAGATCACCGAGCGGAACTCGGAGTAGAACAGGGTCGCGACGTCGAACTCGCCGTTCTCGAAGCGGGTCAGGATCTTGTCGGCGATGGAGGCCGCGAAGTCGTAATCCACCGGGCGGTTGCCGCGGATATCCATGCTCTCGACGATCTGGTCGCGGTACTGCCGGCGCAGAGCGTCAAGACCCTTCTTGCCGACCGTCATGATCTTGACGGTCTTGCCCTCGGCGGCGAGCTTCTGCGCGTGCTCACGCACCGCAAGGCGGACGATCGACGAATTGAACGCGCCAGCAAGGCCGCGGTCGCCGGTGCAGACGACGAGGAGGTGCGTCTGCTCCGAGCCGGTCCCGGACAGGAGCCGCGGGGCGCCGACGCCGCCGACGAGGTTGCCCGCAAGGTTGCCCAGCACCACCGACATCTTCTCGGCATAGGGACGGCCCGCCTCGGCGGCCATCTGCGCGCGGCGCAGCTTGGCGGCGGCGACCATCTGCATGGCCTTGGTGATCTTCTGCGTCGCCTTCACCGAGGTGATGCGGTTGCGCAGGTCCTTCAAACTCGCCATCGGGTGAGGTCCAGGTCCGTTCTATGGGCCTCTCCTTCCCTCGGCGGGAAGGAGCCGGAAGTTCGGGCGGTGCGGCGAGGACCGAGATCCTCCCGCACCATCCAAGATCCCTCCCCGGGGGGAGGGGCCTCACATCAGCCGATCGACTTGGCGACGCTCTCGACGACGCTCTTCAGCTTGCCGGCGTTCTCGTCCGACAGGTCCTTGGAGGCGGCGATCGAGTCGAGCAGGTCCTTGTGCTTGGTGCGCAGGGTGCTGAGCAGCGCGTCCTCGAAGGGACGGACCTTGCTGACCGGCATCTTGTCCAGATAGCCGTTCACGCCGGCGTAGATCACCGCGACCTGCTCTTCCATCTTCAGCGGCGAGAATTGCGGCTGCTTCAGGAGCTCGGTGAGCCGCGAGCCGCGGTTCAGGAGCTGCTGGGTGGAGGCATCGAGATCCGAGCCGAACTGCGCGAAGGCCGCCATCTCGCGGTACTGCGCGAGCTCACCCTTGATCTTGCCGGCAACCTTTTTCATCGCCTTGGTCTGGGCCGAGGAGCCCACCCGCGACACCGAGAGGCCGACGTTCACCGCCGGGCGGATGCCCTGGTAGAACAGGTCAGTCTCAAGGAAGATCTGGCCGTCGGTGATCGAGATCACGTTGGTCGGGATGTAGGCCGAGACGTCATTGGCCTGAGTCTCGATGACCGGCAGGGCGGTCAGCGAGCCGTTGCCGGCGGCGTCGCCCATCTTGGCGGCGCGCTCCAGCAGGCGGCTGTGGAGGTAGAACACGTCGCCCGGATAGGCCTCGCGACCCGGCGGGCGGCGCAGCAGCAGCGACATCTGACGGTAGGCCACGGCCTGCTTGGACAGATCGTCATACACAATCACGGCGTGCATGCCGTTGTCGCGGAAGTACTCGCCCATGGCGCAGCCGGCGAAGGGCGCGATGAACTGCATCGGGGCCGCGTCGGACGCCGTGGCGGCGATGATGATCGAGTATTCCAGGGCGCCCTGGTCCTCCAGGACTTTCACGAACTGGGCCACCGTCGAGCGCTTCTGGCCGATGGCGACGTAGATGCAGAAAAGCTTGGCCTTCTCGTCCATGCCGGCGGCGTGACCCGGCTTCTGG
Organism: Methylobacterium sp. OAE515; assembly: GCF_041806315.1. NCBI lineage: Bacteria > Pseudomonadati > Pseudomonadota > Alphaproteobacteria > Hyphomicrobiales > Methylobacteriaceae > Methylobacterium > Methylobacterium sp. OAE515. Next base: position 5,106,364 of record NZ_JBGMUV010000001.1, on the reverse strand, counting down.
TTCAGGATCGTGTCGAGGGCGATGGCGGTCTTGCCGGTCTGGCGGTCGCCGATGATCAGCTCGCGCTGGCCGCGGCCCACCGGGATCAGCGCGTCGATCGCCTTCAGGCCCGTGGCCATCGGCTCGTGCACGGACTTCCGCGGGATAATCCCCGGGGCCTTCACGTCGACGCGGCGGCGCTCGGTGGACTGGATCGGGCCTTTGCCGTCGATCGGGTTGCCGAGGCCATCGACCACGCGGCCGAGCAGACCCTTGCCAACCGGCACGTCGACGATGGCGCCGGTCCGCTTGACGGTCTGGCCCTCCTTGATCTCGCGGTCGGAGCCGAAGATCACGATGCCGACGTTGTCCTGCTCGAGGTTCAGGGCCATGCCGCGCACGCCCGACTCGAACTCGACCATCTCGCCGGCCTGGACGTTGTCGAGGCCGTAGGCGCGGGCGATGCCGTCACCGACGGACAGGACCTGCCCGACCTCGGAGACCTCGGCCTCTTCGCCGAAGTTCTTGATCTGCTCTTTCAGGATTGCGGAGATCTCGGCGGCGCGGATGTCCATACTCGGGCCTCTGTCGCTGATGCGTCTATAAGTGTTCGGGTCGGATGGGGGCGCTTACGGCGCGGCCCGCATCGCGAGGCGGATACCGTTGAGCTTGGTCTTGAGGGAGGCGTCGACCATGCGCGAGCCCATCTTCACGACGAGGCCGCCGATCAGGCTCGGGTCGATCACCAGGTCGACGTCGACATCGGCCTTGGCGATATCGCGCAGCGACGCCTTGATCTCCTCGATCACGGTGTCGGAGGGCTTCTCGGCGACCCGGACCTGGGCGCGCACGATCCCCTTCGAATCCTGGACCAGGGTCCGGAACGCGTTGATCATGTCAGGAAGCGCGAAGAGACGGCGGTTCGAGGCCGCGAGGCGGATGAAGTTGCCGGCGAGGCCGCCGATCCCGGCCTTGCCCAGCACGGCGCCGATGGCAGCTTCCTGCTCCTCGGCGCTGAAGACCGGGCTGCGGACGAGGCGGCGAAGATCCGGGCTCTCCTTCAGCAGCGTGTCAAATTGATTGAGGGAGTCGGCGACCGCGTCGACCTGGCGCTCGTCGCGCGCGAGATCGAACAGGGCGGAAGCGTACCGGCCCGCCACGCCTGCGACCAGGGGACCAGCCTCGGAACCGTTCTGCGCCACCCGTCGCTCTCTTCTCTGGTTGCCCGCCCGCTCCGCGCGCTCCGGCAGGAGCGCGGTGCGTGACCGTTCGGGACGTGGGATCGCGCCGGCAACGGACAGGGTCGAGAACTGTCCTCGCGGCGCGGCGACCGCCTAGCATGCCAGCATGGCCGCGCGCAACACGGCAGGCACGCCTCGCTGCGCGTCAGGACGGCGGAAGTGTGACGCAGGACCCGCCTCAGCAGGCGAGCCGGTCGCAGCGCCGGACGCTGGCGATCATCTTGGCCATGGCGCGGGCACCCGGATGGCCGAGGATGCCACTGTTGCCGAGGACGTAGGACGGCGTCGCGTAGAGACCGAGATCCGCCGCCATGCGCATCTGGCTCTTGAGCGCCGCGCGCACCTCCTCGCTATCGGCGATCTCCTCCACCTCCGCCTGCGGGATGCCCAGAGCGGCCGCGGCGGCGAGGGCGCCGGGCCCGTCGATCCGTCCGGGCTTGCCGAGCAACGTCTGGTAGAAGCGCCACGCGGCCTCGGATCCGAGCCTGCGCTGGACGGCCAGCATCACCTTGGCGGCCTGAGCCGATTGCGGCGACAGGATCGGATTGTGGACAAGCCCGATCCGCAGCTCCGGATCGCTGTCGTGCAAGGCAACCACGTCGGCGGCCGCCTTCCGACAGTACGGGCAGTTGAAGTCGTAGAACTCGTAGAGCGTGGTTCCGGCGTCCCGCGGTCCGACATACGTGACCCCACGCAGGGCCGGGATCTGTCCGGTGATCTCACCGGGCAGGATCGAGTTCGCCACCGCCTTGCCGTCGTCGCCGGTGACCGCGACGCGCTGGCCGTAGGACTGCGCCCAGACAGGCGTCAAGCCGGCCCCGAGGGTGGCGGCTGCGGCGAGGAGAAGGCGTCGCGAAACAGGCATGGGACTCGTCCGGGGCATCGCTGTCCCGCTCCGGCCGCGCCGAAGCGGAGCCGGACCAGAACCAGGGGGTCGAGTCGGTTTGATGGCCGAACGTCGTGAACGCGGCCCTACCGCAGCCCCTTCGGCCGATCGCCCGTCGCCCAGGCCAGGGCCTGATCCAGGCGATCATTGCCCCAGAACAGCTCGCCGTCATCCGCCAGGAAGGTCGGCGCCCCGTAGATCCCGCGCGAGCGCGCCTCCTCGACGCTGACCCGCAGCTTCGTCTTGTTGGCCTCCGCGGCCGCGGCTCGCACAGTCTGCGTCCCGTCAAGCCCGAGCGAATCGAGGATCTCGGCCACCGCCGCCGGCTCCGCAATGGAGCGTCCCTCGGCGAAGCTCGCGGTGAACACCGCCTTAGAGAACGGCACCAGCCAATCCTGGTCCTGGCCAAGGATGGCGACCCGCACCGCGCTGAGGCTGTTCTGCGGGAACTGGGCGGGGCGCGTCACCGGCGGCAGGCCGAGGCGCGCGGCCTCGCGCTCGACATCGCGCCACATGTTCTTGCCCTTGGCCGCGTAGAGGTTGAACGGCGAGGTCGTCCAGCCCTGCGAGGCGAAGAGCGGCCCGACCAGGAACGGCCGCCACCGGATCGCGACACCAGCCTCGGCCGCCGCCGCCTCGATGCGCATCGCCGCGAGGTAGGAGTACGTGGAGGCGAATTCGTACCAGAACTCCAGAATCGGCTGGCGCGCCATAGACTTCGCTTCTCCGATGCACTCTTGCGGCGATGACGACTGGCAACGCCCGCGCCATTTCTTGCACGGCCGCAAGGCCACCGTGAGGCGAAACGCGGCCGATCTTCCGGCATCTGGCCTACGCGCGAGACGGCGCGCCGGTTGCAGGCCGGTGACACCCGCGATAAGCCGCAGACGCCCCGCCTCAGTTCCGGAAGCCGCATGTCCGTCCCCGCGAAGAGCCCCGTGAAGAAGGTCGTGCTGGCCTATTCCGGCGGCCTCGACACATCGATCATCCTGAAGTGGCTGCAGACCACCTACGGCTGCGAGGTCGTGACCTTCACGGCCGATCTCGGCCAGGGGGAGGAGCTGGAGCCGGCCCGCCGCAAGGCCGAACTCCTCGGCATCAAGCCCGAGAACATCTACATAGAGGACCTGCGCGAGGAATTCGTCCGCGACTACGTCTTCCCGATGTTCCGGGCGAACGCCGTCTACGAGGGCGTCTACCTGCTCGGCACCTCGATCGCGCGACCGCTGATCGCCAAGAAGCAGATCGAGATCGCCGAACGCGTCGGCGCCGATGCGGTCTGCCACGGCGCCACCGGCAAGGGGAACGACCAAGTCCGGTTCGAGCTCGGCTACTACGCGCTTAAGCCCGACGTGACGGTGATCGCCCCGTGGCGCGAGTGGGACCTGCGCTCCCGCGAGCAACTCATCGCCTTCGCCGAGCAGCACCAGATCCCGATCGCCAAGGACAAGCGCGGCGAGAGTCCGTTCTCGGTGGACGCCAACCTCTTGCACGCCTCCTCGGAAGGCAAGGTGCTGGAGGATCCGGCCGTTGAGGTGCCGGACTACGTCTACTCGCGCACGCTCTCCCCCGAGGAGGCGCCGGACCAGCCGACGATCATCACGATCGGATTCGAGCGTGGCGACGCGGTCTCGATCGACGGGGAGAAGCTCTCACCCGCGAGCCTGCTGGCCAAGCTCAACGAGCTCGGCCGTGCCAACGGCATCGGCCGGCTCGACCTCGTCGAGAACCGGTTCGTCGGCATGAAGAGCCGCGGCATGTACGAGACGCCGGGCGGCACGATCCTGCTGCCGGCGCACCGCGCCATCGAGTCGATCACGCTGGACCGCGGCGCCGCCCACCTCAAGGACCAGCTCATGCCGCAATACGCGGAGCTGATCTACAACGGCTTCTGGTTCTCGCCGGAGCGCGAGATGATCCAGGCGCTGATCGACAAGAGCCAGGAGAAGGTCACCGGCACGGTGCGGCTGAAGCTCTACAAGGGCGGCGTCCACGTGATCGGCCGCGAGAGCCCGCACTCGCTCTACGACCAGGACCTCGTGACCTTCGAGGAGGGCGCCGTCGCCTACGATCACCGCGACGCGGCGGGCTTCATCAAGCTCAACGCCCTGCGGCTGCGCACCCTGGCGCAGCGCAGGAAGCGCGAGGGCTGAGCCCTCAGGCCGGCTGCCAATCCGAGGTCGGAGCCGGACGCCGGAACGCGCCCGGCCCGAGATCGGCGTAGCGCAGGAAGATCTGAAGGGCTGGCTGCATCTCGCGGTGGAGCCGGATCCGGTGCGTCTCGCCGTCCTCGTCATCGTTGGCGGCCGTCTCGGGGACGGCGGCGAGATGGCGCGCCATTGCGGCGGTATAGGGTCCTGTCCCGCCGTAAGGCTGCTTCGGGTCCACGCAGGGCACGTTCCGCGCCGCATCCCAGCCATAGGCGAGCCGCGGGATCAGCGCGAGGTGTTCCGGGGTCACCGCGAAGGTGATGTGCTCGGGCGTCTGTCCGGTCTGCGCATCCCGGAAGACGTCGCCGACCTCGCCGTGGTCGAGCTTGGCCAGCCCGTTGTGGTACTGGTAGCGGCCGGGCTTCAGCAGGGCGTTCTGGGCGAAGACCGCGAGGCCGTCCTCCAGCGCCCGGTGCTCCTCCTCGGCCCCCTCGTCATCGCCCGTGACATTGGCGATGTCGCCGTCGCGGTCGAGGCTGCCATAGGGAGCGTCCGGGTGGACGGTCGGCGCGCCGGGTTCGGCACCACCCCAGGCGACGACCATCCGCCGGATCAGGGCGATGCGCTCCAGGGTGAGGTCGTAGACGGCGTCGCTCATCGAATATCGGTCCCAGGCTCTGGCTCTGAAGGCCGTCTTACAGAGGCGGGGCGGCCGCTGCTACCGGCGGACCGGGCCTGATGCGCTTGGTGTTCAGTCCGGCCGGCAGCCCGCCGAGCATTAGCCGCGACCCGTGACGCCGACACGGCCGTCGGCTGAAACACTCCCGTGCCGCCTACCGGCGCACGCAGCCCGTCAAACCCTCGATCTGGCCCATCATGGCCTGGATCTGCGCGGCGCGGCGGCGGACGCCGGGCGAGGGACGCCCGGCGCTGCGCGTGATCGGGTTCGGCAGGACTGAGGCGAGCAGGGCGGCCTCGCCGCGGGTCAGCCGGCTGGCATCCTTGTTGAACCAATGCCGACTGGCGGCCTGCGCGCCGTAGATCCCGTCGCCCCATTCGGCGACGTTCAGGTAGATCTCCATCATGCGGCGCTTGCCCCACAGGGTGTCGAGCGCCAGCGCCAGCGGGATTTCGACCGCCTTGCGGATGTAGGAGCGGCCCGGCCACAGGAAGACGTTCTTGACGGTCTGCATCGCGATCGTCGAGGCGCCCCGGCTCGGCGAATCCTCATCCTCGACCACCTCGCGGATCGCCCCGAGATCGACGCCGTGGTCGAGGCAGAAGCGCTGGTCCTCCGAGGCGATCACCGCCTGCGGCAGCGCCGGCGCGATCTCCGAGAGGCTCACGGCATCGCGGCTCACAGGCTGAAGCGTCAACCACCGCCCCAGCATCAGGGTCGACGGCGGCATCACCGCGCTATAGACGAGCGCCAGCGTCAGTACGACGACGAACGCGACGGCGGGGAGCAGGAGCAGCGCCCCGACGATCTGGCGGACCGGGCGGGAGCGCCGCGGGCGCGCGAGCGGAAGGTCACGACCCGCCGCTTCCCGCCTGCGTCCTGCCTCGCCCACCGCGATCTCGTTCCCGCTCAACTGACACTCGATTGGTTTTCGCAAGGCTAGGACCGGACGCAGCGCCCGATGACCCCGACCCCCTCAACGCAGGCACCGACCGGTTCGGTCAAGACTGACACGCAGGCCGTCGCGTTTTCCCACAGGCTGGCTGAAGTCGCCGGCATGGTCGAGACCTTCCTGGTCGAACGCCTCGGCCCTGATCTCGGCCCCGGCGAGATCGCGCGGCCGCCCCGCCTGATGGAGGCCATGCGCCACGCCGTGCTCGGCGGCGGCAAGCGCCTCCGGCCCTTCCTGGCCATCGAGACCGCTCGGATGCTCGGCGGCTCCGAGGCGGCGGCGCTCGCCGCCGGCGCCGGCGTCGAGCTGGTGCATTGCTACAGCCTCGTCCACGACGACCTGCCGGCCATGGACGACGACGACATGCGCCGCGGCAAGCCGACGGTCCACAAGGCCTACGATGAGGCCACGGCCATCCTGGTCGGCGACGCGCTCCAGACGCTCGCCTTCGAGATCGTCGCCGACCCGGCCTGGCAGCCGGACGCCCGGATCCGCGCCGACCTCGTGCTCGGCCTCGCCCGGGCCTCGGGCTTGGGCGGCATGGTCGGCGGCCAGCTCCTCGACCTCACCGCCGAGGGCCGGTTCGGCGCGGCCAACATGGATGTGGACGACACCCTGCGGATGCAGGCGATGAAGACCGGCGCCGTCCTGGCCTTCTCGGTGGAGGCCGGCGCGATCGTCGGCGGCGCCGATGAGGGTCAGCGGGCCGCCCTCCTACGCTACGGTCTCGCCTTGGGCCAGGCCTTCCAGATCGCCGACGACATCCTGGACCGCGAGGCCTCGCCGGAGGCCATGGGCAAGGCGACCGGCAAGGACAAGGATGCCGGCAAGGCCACGCTGGTCGACCGCCTCGGCATCGATGGAGCCCGGGCCGAGTGCGACCGCCTCGTCGGTGTCTGCGAAGATGCGGTCGCATCCTGGGGTGAGGGTGCCCGCATCCTGCGGGATGCCGCCCGCTTCACGGTCGCGCGCAAGACCTGAGCGGTTCGGCCGGCGGTGCCCGGTCCGACGGATTAAGGGGCCGCCGGTTCATCCCCAGCGTTCTCGTCGATGGGTTCATAGCGCGGAGCGAAGCGGTCCGGGGAACGCGGCATCATAGGGGCTTGGCGCCGCTGGATCGCTCCGCTGCGCTCGCAAAGACGTATCTGCGCTGTTCCGATCCCATCCGCGGAAGGCGACGGGGTCGGATTGTGCAGGCCCTCAGGCCCGGTTGTTCTTGTTGTAGACGTCGAGGCAGACGGCGGCGAGCAGCACGATCCCTTTGATCACCTGCTGGTAGTCGACGCCGATGCCCAATATCGACATGCCGTTGTTCATCACGCCGATGATGAACGCGCCGATCACGACGCCTGAGACCTTGCCGATGCCGCCGGCCGCCGAGGCGCCGCCGATGAAGCAGGCCGCGATCACGTCGAGCTCGAACCCGACACCGGCCTTCGGCGTCGCGGTATTGAGCCGGGCGGCGAAGATCATGCCCGCGAGGCCGGCCAGCGCACCCATATTGGCGAAGGTCAGGAAGGTGAGCCGCTCGGTCTTGATGCCTGACAGCCGTGCGGCCTTGATGTTACCGCCGAGCGCGTAGATCCGCCGGCCGATCGTCGTGCGGGTCGTGACGAAGCGGTAGAGCATCACCAGCGCGAACATCACCAACAGCACGTTGGGCAGGCCGCGATAGGCGCTCATCTGATACGCGAAGGCGAGGATCACGATTGTGGTCATGCCGTTGCGGAAAATGAACGCCGCCCAGGATTCGGCCTCGCCGCCGTTGCGCAGCCGCGCGGCCCGGCGGCGCCCGTTCAGGCCGACGAGGATCAGCGACAGGGCGAGCGCGATGAGCAGGGCGGTCCAGGGGCCGGCGAAGTTGGCGAGGAAGCCCTTGGCGAGAAGCTGGAATACCTCCGGGAACGGCCCGATCGAGGCGCCTTGCAAGAGTGCCAGCGTCAGGCCGCGGAACACCAGCATGCCGGCGAGCGTGACGATGAAGCTCGGAATGCCGAGATAGGCGACGAAGTAGCCCTGCAGCCCGCCGATCGCGGCGCCGACCGCCAGGCACAGGACGGTGGCGGTGAATGGATCGAAGCCGAATCGGACCATCAGAAGGGCCGCGAGCGCCCCCACGAATCCGACCACCGAGCCGATCGACAGGTCGATATGGCCGGCCACGATGACCAGCAGCATCCCCAGCGCCATCACGACGACGTAGCTGTTCTGCAGGATGAGGTTGGTCAGGTTCAGCGGCTGGAACAGCACGCCGCCGGTGGCATACTCGAAGAACAGGGTGATCGCCGCCAGGGCGAAGACCAAGCCGTAATCGCGCAGCTGCGCCATCGCCAAGCGCCCGCGCCGGGCCTGCGGCTCGCCCGCAGCCTTGGTGCCCGGAAGGGGTTCGGTCAGACGGATCATGGCCTTGCTCACAGAGATGTCGCTCATCCGTTCAGCTCCTTGGAGCGCATGATCGCGCGCATGATCGCTTCCTGGCTGGCCTCGGCGCGCTGGAACTCGCCCACGAACCGCCCCTCGTTCATGACGTAGATGCGGTCGCACAGGCCGAGCAGCTCGGGCATCTCAGACGAGATCATCAGGACGCCCCGGCCGGCATCGGCCAGCTCGTTGATGATGCTGTAGATCTCGTACTTGGCCCCGACATCGATGCCGCGCGTCGGCTCGTCGAGGATGAGCACCTTGGGCTGGGTGAACAGCCACTTGCTGAGCACGACCTTCTGCTGGTTTCCGCCCGACAGGTTCACGGTCTGCTGCTCCACGCCGAAGGAGCGGATGCGCATCTTCGAGCGGTAGGCATTCGCGACGCGGTGCTCCGCATCCTCGTCGATGACCGTGGCGGTGGAGACTCCGGGCAGGTTGGCGAGCGTGGTGTTCTTGGTGATGTCCTCGCCGAGCACGAGCCCCAGTTGCTTGCGGTCCTCGGTGACGTAGGCGATGCCCGCCGCGATCGCCTTGTCGATCGTCGAGACATCGACCTCCCGGCCCTCGAGGCGGACAATCCCGCTGGTGCCCTGGCCGTAGGACCGGCCGAAGACGCTCATGGCGAGTTCCGTCCGGCCCGATCCCATCAGGCCGGCGATCCCGACGATCTCGCCCCTGCGCAGATTCAGGCTGACATCGCGTACGACCGCCCGCTCGGCATGGACGGGGTGGTGGACCGTCCAGCCCTCCACCTCCATCAGCACGTCGCCGATCCGCGGCTCGCGGACCGGGTAGCGGTTGGCCATCGTGCGGCCGACCATGCCGCGGATGATCCGATCCTCGTCGATGCCGCCGTTCCGGCAGTCGAGGGACTCGACGGTGGTACCGTCGCGCAGCACGGTGATCCGGTCGGCGACCTTGGAGATCTCGTTGAGCTTGTGCGAGATCAGGATCGACGCAATGCCCCGGTCCTTGAAGCTGAGGAGCAGCTGCAGCAGCGCCTCGCTGTCCGTCTCGCTCAGGCTCGCGGTCGGCTCGTCGAGGATGAGCAGCTTGACCTTCTTGGAGAGCGCCTTGGCGATCTCGACGAGCTGCTGCTTGCCAACGCCGAGATGGGTCACGAGGGTGTCGGGATTCTCGGCAAGGCCGACCATGGCCAGCAGCTCCCGGGACCGGTCATAGACCCGGTCCTGGTCGATGATGCCGAAGCGGGCGGGCTCGTTGCCGAGAAAGATGTTCTCGGCGATCGACAGGAACGGGACCAGGGCCAGTTCCTGATGGATGATCACGATGCCCAGGCGCTCGCTGTCGGAGATGTCGCGGAACTGGCCGGGCTGTCCCTCGTAGGTGATCTCGCCATCGTAGGATCCGTGCGGATACACTCCGCTCAGGACCTTCATGAGCGTCGACTTGCCGGCGCCGTTCTCGCCGACCAGGGCGTGGATCTCGGCCGGTGCGATGCTCAGATTGACGTCGTTGAGGGCTCTGACGCCGGGAAACGTCTTGGAGATCCCCCGCATTTCGAGGACGGGCTGCATGCGACCCCTTCCGGCTCGGTCTGCACAGGTTTCTGCCCACGCCGGCGGCACCGGCGCGGAGACGGGTTCGGCCGGGGCGGCGCGGGCCGCCGCGCTCACTTGAGCTGGTCGAGGGTGTAGTAGCCGGTGTCGACGAGGGCCGGCTTCCAATTGGCCTTGGTGACGATGACCGGCGTCAGCAGGAAGGACGGGACAATCTTCTTGCCGTTGTTGTAGGTCTTTGCGTCGTTGATCTCAGGCTGCCGGCCGGCCTCGATCGCGTCGATCATCGCGACTGTCACCTTGGCCAGTTCGCGCGTGTCCTTGAAGATCGTCGCCGTCTGCTCGCCCGCGATGATCGACTTGACCGCCTGCAGCTCAGCATCCTGGCCGCTGACCACCGGCAGCTTCACATTGCCGGAGCCGTAGCCGACGCTCTTCACCGACGAGATGATGGCGGTGGAGATGCCGTCGTAGGGCGAGAGCACCGCGTCGAGATGTGCGTTGCCGTAATAGGCCGAGAGCAGGTTATCCATCCGGGCCTGCGCGGTCGCGGGATCCCAGCGCAGCGTGGACACCTTGTCCATGCCGAACTGGCCCGAGCGCACGACGAGTTTCTTGGCATCGATGTAGGGCTTCAGCACCGACAGGGCGCCGTCGTAGAAAAAGTATGCGTTATTGTCGTCGGGCGAGCCACCGAACAGCTCGATGTTGAACGGTCCCTTCCCGTCCTTCAGGCCGAGCGCGTCGACGATAGAGGTCGCCTGCTGGACCCCCACCTTGTAGTTGTCGAACGTGGCGTAATAATCGACGTTCGATGTTCCCTTGATCAGCCGGTCGTAAGCAATGACCTTCACGCCGCGCTCGCTCGCCTTTGCCAGCACATCGCTGAGCGTGGTTCCGTCGATTGAGGCGATCACAAGCAGCTTCACACCCTTCGTGAGCATGTTCTCGATCTGCGCGAGCTGTGTCGGAATATCATCGTCGGCATATTGCAGATCCGGCTTGTAGCCCTTGGCCTGCAGCAGCTTCACGATGTTGTTGCCGTCGTCGATCCAGCGCTGCGACGACTTGGTCGGCATGGCGACGCCGATCGGATCACCACCGGCCGCCCGCGCCGCCTGCGCAGCCAGCGCGCTCAGGAGTGAGGCGCCCAGGACGAACTTGAGAAACATTGGCTTGACGATCATGGCTCCCCCGTTCTTGTTGTCTTTTGCGGACCTACGGCACAATCCCAGAACCGCCGACCGGATCAGCGCCGACTCGGACACTCGGTTAAAATCCGAGATTAATTTCTACGCGCCTCAGATATGCGGCCAAATACGCGCTCGTTCCTGCCGAACGACTTACATTTACGACAAACTTACGATCGAAGACCGACACAAATCGTCGGTATCACACAACAGCGCGGAGCAGCAAAGCCGGTCGAGACGGTGTGCAGTCAGCGTTTTTCCTCTCCTATGGCACCGGGTTGGGTCCCGGCCGTTCTTCGTTCTCATATTTGTATGAGTTATTGAAACGATCGTCAATCGCGGGCGTGCGCGGCTGGCCTTGCAGCAGCCACCTGTGGATGGCATCTGACGCGGGTCGGTGCGCCCGTGATCAGCGTGCAGCTGGATCGGGACGTTCGCGGTTCGGGATTTCTGCAAGCCGCCGGTTGTCGAGACGAGATTGCTCGCCCGGATCTGAAACCTGCCGGGACGAACGGGCCACGCGGGCCCGGATTCCAGGGCTCGGCGGCAGCTCGGGAAGCGCCGCTATGCGGATCATGTGGTCCGCATAGCGGGACAGGAGCGGCGGCTCAGCCGCGTCCGACGAACGGCATCTTGGTCGCCATGATGGTCATGAACTGCACGTTGGTTTCGAGCGGCAGGCTTGCCATCGTGAGGACCGCCTGTCCGACGTGATCCGGATCCATCACGGCTTCGGGCCGGAGCGACCCGTCCGCCTGGCGGACGCCCGCCTTCATCTTGCCGCCCATGGGCGTGTCGGCGTTGCCGATATCGATCTGCCCGCAAGCAATGTCGTAGGCACGGCCGTCGAGGGACGTTGCCTTGGTCAGGCCGGTCACGGCGTGCTTGGTCGCCGTATAGGCGATGGAATTCGGCCGCGGGGCGTGTGCCGAGATCGAGCCGTTGTTGATGATCCGGCCGCCGCGGGGATCCTGGTCGCGCATGATCCGGAAGGCGTGCTGCGTGCACATAAACAGGGCGGTCAGGTTGGTGTCGACCACCTGCCGCCATGTCTCCAGCGGCAGGTCCTCGAGGGGCACCGGCGGGGCGCCGATCCCGGCATTGTTGAACAGCAGGTCGAGTCGCCCGTATTCCGCCCGCGTGCGGGCGAACAGGTTGGCGATCGAATCGGGATCGGTCACATCGGTGGGCACCACGAGCGCCCGGTCGCCGCCGATCTGGGCCGCTGTCTCGTCGAGGGGCGCGGGCCGCCGCCCGGACAGCACGACGCGCCAGCCGGCTCCAGCCAGCGCCAGGGCCGCGGCCTTGCCGACCCCCGTCCCCGCCCCGGTCACGATCGCGATCCGACCTGCTTCCGACATGCGCTCCTCCCGGCCTTGTTGTCGCCCGGCTGTAGCGGATGGCCGCCGCGGCGCGAAGGCATCGGCGTTTCAGATGCGCGGCTCGGTCACGCGGCGCCCGCTTGACGGCGGGCGCGCTATGGTGGCCCGAACATGCGAGAGCGGGGAGGGGACGGAACGATGCGGCGGAGACCGACGGCAGAGCTGCGCCGCGTTGCGTCTCCGGCGGTGCACCGGTGAGCGCGCCCGAGATCCCGTTCCTGTCCGGTCTCGATGCCGCGGCCGCCGCGGCGGTCCGGGCCCGCATGGTCCCGGTCGCGGTGCCGGGCGGCCAGATCCTGTTCGAGCAGGGCGCCTCGGGAGACGCGCTCTACACCCTCGTCTCCGGGGCAATCGGCGTCTCGGCCCGCGACCACAACGGCAGCCCGACCCGGATCGCGCGCCTGCGCCCACCCGAGACCTTCGGCGAGATGGCTCTGCTGTCGGAGGCCCCTCGGGCGGCGACCGTGATGGCCCTGCGCGACTCCCATCTGCTGAAGCTGACCCGCGACGCCTTCGAGGCGGTGATCGCCGAGCATCCGCAGACGCTCCTCTACTTCGCCCGCATGCTGGCCGAACGGCTGCGGGCGATCTACGACGGTTACTCGGTGCATCACGCGCCCCGGATCTTCACGATCCTGGCGGTGACCGAAGGGCCGAACCCGGAAATCCTCGCCCGGCAGCTCGCGGCCGCCTTCGACGCGCTCCTGCCGGGCGAGACCGGCTGCCTCACGGACTGGCCTGAGGGCGCCGACGAGGCGTGGTTCCAGACCTTCGAGGGCCAGCACGCGCGTACCATCTTCGCTGCGCACGAGATCGACTGTCCCTGGTGCCGACAGAGCCAGCGCCGGGGCGACCACGTGCTGCTACTGGCCGAGCCCGGCGCCCCGCCGCGGTCGGGGGGCGGCGGAATACCTGGAGCGGGTGCGCTCCGACTGGATCCGCATGGACCTGGTGATCCGGCAGGATCCCGATGTGCGGCGCCCGAAACCGCTCCATCCCGCCGTCTCGGCGCTGCCGGCCGCGATGCGGATCCAGGTCCGCGACGGACGGCAGGACGACCTCCACCGGCTGGCCCGGCTCGCCAGCGGCGCGGCCCGGGGTCTGGTGCTCGGCGGCGGCGGCGCCCGCGGCCTCGCTCATCTCGGGGTCCTGAAGGCCCTCGACGAGGTCGCCTGCGCGCCGGACTTCGTCGGCGGCACCAGCATGGGCGCGATCATGGCGGCGAGCCTCGCCATGGGCTGGCCCCTCTCGGAGATCCAGTCGCAGATCGAGGCATTCTTCGCCACCAGCAACCCGCTCAACGACTACACCCTGCCGCTCCATGCCCTGACCCGGGGCGCCAAGGTCGATGCCGGCCTGGCGGCGCGCTACGGCGGCGTGCGCATCGAGGATCTGTGGCTGCCGTTCTTCTGCGTGTCGTCGAACCTGACCACCGGGAACACGATGGTCCATCGGTCGGGCGACCTGCCGAAGGCGCTGCGTGCCAGCATCGCCATCCCCGGGCTCCTGCCGCCGGTCCTGTGCGACGAGGGCGTGCTGGTCGATGGCGGCATGATGAACAACCTCCCGGCCGACGTCGCCGCCGGGCTGGAGCGCGGCCCGGTGCTCGCCGTCGATGTCGGCAGCGACCGGGCCTTCCAGGACATGCCCCATCGCGGCTGGAGGGGCCGGCTCGTGCGCAAGCTGATCGGCTCGCCGCTGGCCATGCCCGGCCTCGCGCCGCTGCTGCTGCGCGCCGCGACGGTCTCGAGCGACGCGCAGAGCCTGATGGCGGCGGCCCACGCGACCGCCGTGCTCAAGCCGCAGCTCTCCGGCATCGACCTGCGGGCGTGGTCGCGCTTCCGGGAATCGGCCGAGCTCGGCTACCGCGAGACGCGTGCCGGCCTCGACGCCGGCACCCTGGCGCGCTGGCTCGATCCGCTGCGCTGACGTGTCCTCGTGCGGCAGCGCACGCGCATGTCCCAAGGCCCTGTAACCCCCGGCGCCGGGCGCCGATCTCCCGTCAGAGACGGAATCAGGAGACCAGCGTCATGACCCAGTTCGCCACTCTTCCGGCCGAGGCCCCTGCCGCGGCCTCCCGGACCCTGCTGCACGGCGCGGCCTTCGTGTTGCTCTGCCTGTGGACCCGCAGTTCGCCGGACGAGCTGCGCGACCAGCTCTCCGCCGAAGCCGGCACCTGCGCGGCGCTCGGTTTCTGACGGGATCACCCGCGTGGGCGCGGGCGTTCTCCGCCGATCAGCAGGGAGCGCCGAAGCGGATGGACGTTGCGGGTGTGAATCTTCGCCAAGTCGCTCTGCCGGAGGTGCGCCTGCACGTGGCCGAGGCGGGTCCGGAGAGCGGCCCGCCGACCATCCTGCTGCACGGTTTCCCCGAGTTCTGGTTCGGCTGGCGCCACCAGATCGGGCCGCTCGCCGAGGCTGGCCTGCGGGTGATCGTGCCGGATCAGCGCGGCTACAACCGCAGTGACAGGCCGCAGGGCCTCTCCGCCTACCACCTCGATAGGCTGGCCGGCGACGTGCTGGCACTGGCGGATGCCTACGGCCTCCCCACGATCCGGCTCGTCGGCCATGATTGGGGCGGTCTCGTCGCGTGGTGGCTGGCCAGCCGCCATCCCGAGCGGATCGAGCGGCTCGCGATCCTCAACGCGCCGCATCCCGGCATCGTCGGCGCGTATATGCGGCACCATCCCGGCCAGTGGCTGCGCAGCGTCTATGTCGGCCTGTTCCAGCTCCCCGGCCTTTCCGAGCGGCTGCTGACGGCCGACCGGTGCCGCGCCCTCCAGCACGCGCTGACCTCGACCAGCCGGCCGGGCGCGTTCTCGGCCGCCGATCTCGATCGCTACGTGGAAGCGTGGCTCCAGCCCGGCGCGATGACCGCCATGCTAAACTGGTACCGGGCGCTGGTGCGTCTGCCGCGGGACGAGCCGGCCCGAGTCCGGGTTCCGACCCTGATCCTCTGGGGCAAGCAGGATACAGCCCTTCAATCCGGCCTCGCGGAAGCGAGCCTGGCCTTCTGCGACGCGGGCCGGATCCGCTGGTACGAGCGCGCCAGCCACTGGCTCGCGCACGAGGAGCCGGATTCCGTCAACTTGGAATTGACGCGTTTCCTGTCCTGATCGGCACGGGCGAGCGCGACACAGGCATACGCCGCCAGATTGCACAAAGCATCTGGCTTCACTTTTAAGTTATAAATGCCTCCGCACCGAATGTCGGCAACACGCGTCACACGAGAACTTATTCCACGTCAGAGATGGAATCGACAGCTTCATTTTTCCTGCACGCTCCGGAACTTCCCTGCGACCATTCTCTTGGGTGGTGGCTCATACGGTAGGATCGGAGTTACTCGAACATGTCTATGCGTTCTCTTCTGACGGCAGGCCTGCTGATCGGCGGCCTGGTGGCCGGCGCGGCGACCGCTCAGGCGGCACCGGCCATGCCTCAACCCGGCCTCGCCGGCCACGACATGGTCGAGTCCGTCGTGATGCATCGCCATCACCGCATGCATCACCACCGGATGCACCGGCACCACACCACGCGGCACGAGCGGCGGATGCGCCGGCTCAACACCATGCGTCACGGCAACCCGAACGCGAAGAATCCCGCCCTGCGCGGCTACCAACAGAATCTGGGCGGCACCACGAACGGCCCGCGCTACTAAGGCCCGGCAGGTCTTCTACGTCGGCCGCGGTCGCGTTCGCCGTGCCGGCCCCAAGGCCGCGATGAACCCATCCACCGCCGACGCGGCTTCTCCCCAGCCGCGTCGGTGTGCGTGTCCTGATTCGCGGGCGGCGCTCTGCTAAGAGGCGGCATGGCCCGTACCGCCGTCCGCCCCGCCGCCGACATGACGCCCGCCCCCGGCCTGGATCCGGCCGGCGCGACGCCGATGATGGCGCAGTACATCGAGATCAAGGCCGCCAATCCGGACTGTCTGCTGTTCTACCGGATGGGCGACTTCTACGAGCTGTTCTTCGAGGACGCGGAGATCGCGTCCCGGGCGCTCGGCATCGTGCTGACCAAGCGCGGCAAGCACGCTGGCAGCGAGATCCCGATGTGCGGCGTGCCGGTCGAGCGCTCCGACGACTACCTCAACCGCCTGATCGCCCTCGGGCACCGCGTCGCCGTCTGCGAGCAGACCGAAGATCCGGCCGAGGCCAAGAAGCGCGGGCCGAAATCGGTGGTGCGCCGCGAGGTGGTGCGGCTCGTCACCCCTGGGACGATCACCGAGGATCGGCTCCTTGACCCGGCCAGGGCCAACCTCCTCCTGGCGATCGGCCGCCGCAAGACCGGGGAGGGCGCCGTTGCCTACGGCCTCGCGGCGGTCGACATCTCCACGGGGCGCTTCGCCTTGAGCGAGGTCGCGGGCGGCGATCTGGCCGGGGCGATCGCCCGGCACGATCCGCGGGAGATCGTCCTGTCCGAGGCGATCCACGCCGATCCGGCGCTCGCGCGGATCTGGCAGGAGAGCCGGGCCGCCATCGTGCCCCTGGCGCAGGCCGAGCTGGAACCCGCGGCGGCGGAGCGGCGCCTGCGTGAGCAGTACGGGGTCTCGACACTGGAGGGCTTCGGCCAGTTCACTCGTGCCGAGATCGCGGCCGCCGGGGCGGTACTCCTCTACATCGCCCGCACGCAGCTCGCGGCCCGGCCGACCCTGGCCGTGCCAACCCGCGAGGATGGCGGCGCGACTTTGGCGATCGATGCGGCGACGCGCGCCAACCTCGAACTCACCCGGACCTTGTCGGGGGAGCGGACCGGGAGCCTGCTCGCCACGATCGACCGGACCGTGACGGCCAACGGCGCGCGGCTGCTGGCCGAGCATCTCGCCGGACCGCTCACCACGCTCGACGCGATCGCCCGGCGGCACGCCGCCGTGGCGCATCTGGTCGATGACGGCTCGCTCCGCGGCGCCCTGCGCGAGGCCCTGGCCCGAGCGCCGGATCTCGCCCGGGCGCTGTCGCGTACCGGCCTCGGCCGGGCGGGACCGCGGGATCTGGCGGCGATCCGGGACGGCTTGGCGGTGGCGGCGCAACTCGGCGCCCGCCTCTCCGCCAACCCGAACTTGCCGGACGACCTCGTCCGTCTCGCCGGGCACCTGGCCGAGGCCGATTCGGAGCTGATCGCGACCCTGGCGGCGGCGCTCGCCGACGATCTTCCGTTAAGCCGCCGCGACGGCGGGTTCGTGCGGCAGGGCTATCATCCGGAAATCGACGAGGCGCGGACCCTGGGCCAGGATTCCCGTAAGGTGATTGCCGCCCTGCAGGCCCGCTACGCCGAGCAGACCGGCTGCCGGACCTTGCGCATCAAGCACAACAACCTGCTCGGCTACTTCATTGAGGTACCGCAATCGGTCGGCGAGGCCTGCCTGAAGGGTCTGCAGAGCGAATTCGTCCACCGCCAGACGATGGTCGACGCGATGCGCTTCACCAGCGTCGAGTTGGGCGAACTCGAATCCAAGATCTCCGGCGCCTCCGACCGGGCGCTGGCCCTCGAAGGCGGCGTGTTCGACGACCTCTCCGCCCGCGTGCTCGCCAAGGCCGATTCCATCGCCGAGGTGGCTGAGGCGCTGGCCGGGCTCGACGTCGCGGCGAGCCATGCCGAGCTCGCGGTCGAGCTCGACTGGCGACGACCCATGGTCGACGACTCGCTCAGCTTCGTCGTGGTCGGCGGCCGTCATCCGGTGGTCGAGGCGGCCCTCCGCCGGGCGGGTGAGCCGTTCATCGCCAACGATTGCGATCTGTCGGGCGACACGCGCGGCCGGATCCGGCTGATCACCGGCCCCAACATGGGCGGTAAGTCCACCTTCCTGCGCCAGAACGCGCTGATCGCGGTGCTCGCTCAGATGGGCGCCTTCGTGCCGGCCGCCGAGGCGCGGATCGGGCGGGTCGACCGGCTGTTCTCCCGCGTCGGCGCCGCCGACGATCTCGCCCGCGGGCAATCGACCTTCATGGTCGAGATGGTCGAGACCGCGGCGATCCTCAACCAGGCGACGCGGCGCTCCCTGGTGATCCTCGACGAGATCGGCCGCGGCACCGCAACCTTCGACGGTCTCTCCATCGCCTGGGCCTGCCTGGAGCACCTGCACGAGGTGAATGCCTGCCGGGCGCTCTTCGCCACTCATTTCCACGAACTCACCGCGCTGGGCGACCGTCTGGCCCGGCTGGAGAACGCGACCCTCAAGGTCGCCGAGCATCGGGACGGCGTCGTGTTCCTGCACGAGGTCGTTCCCGGCGTCGCCGAACGGAGCTACGGCCTGCAGGTGGCCCGGCTGGCGGGCCTGCCGGGCAGCGTCGTGTCGCGGGCCGGAGCAATCCTAAAGAGCCTGGAGAAGGCGGAGCGCGGCCGCCCGGCGCGGGCGCGAATTGACGACCTGCCGCTCTTCGCAGCACTAGCGCCGCCTCCGCCGCCGGAGCCGCCGCCGGAGGATCCGCTCGGGGCGCTGCTCGATTCCATCGACCCGGACGCGCTCACGCCCCGGGAAGCGCTCGACGCGCTGTACCGGCTGAAGCGCGAGCGGACGGGCGGGCGCTGAGCGGGCGATCCAATCCCATCGCCTCAAGAATAGAGGTGACTGCAACAACCGCCCGTCATCCCGGAACCGCGCAGCGGAGCCCGGGATCCAGAACCGCCGACACGCCAAGGACTTGCGCAAAGTGAGGGTCCGGGTTCCGGACTCACCTGCGGCGCCCCGGAATGAAGGAACGACGCCGCATCCAAAGCGGCCCAGAGCCAGAGGCCGAGCTTGCGGCCTGCTCAGACCGGGGCGGGCGAGAAGCCGTCCGGGCAGGCCGGCTCCTGGCGGCCAGACCGGCGGTCCGCCACGTAGTCGAGGGTGCTGGCCACGACACGCTCGGAATAGGGTTTCGCGATCACGCCGATCGCGCCCGCGAAGTCGTTCGGGATGCGCTTGGCGTTCGCGGTCATGAACACCACGGTGGTGCGCTGGTCGGCGGAAAGCGCCCGGGCGACCTCGATACCCGTCGGGCCGTCGACCAGGTGGATGTCCACCAGGGCGACATCGGGCGCCGTGGACCGGCCCATCGCGATGGCTTCGGCCGCGTTGCCGGCGACGCCGACCGTCACGTGCCCGAGGTCGTCCAGCAGGCTCTCGAGTTCGAGCGCGATGAGGGCCTCATCCTCGACCACGAGGATGCGGAGCGCGGTTTCCGCGGCGGCGTTCCCGGTCCCCATGCGCTCTCCGATTCCCGGCTTCGCGGCCGCTGAGCTTGAAATGTCCGCGCGGATTTCTCAAGCCGCGGGTTGCAGCGGGATGTCGATCTCCACGGTCGTACCGGGACCGGCATCCGACCACGCGATGGTTCCGCGCATCTGCCGGACGACCATCTCCACCAGATTCCGTCCGAAACCGGCCGGGTTGGGGGGCGCTGCCGCGAGGCCGACCCCGTCATCCCGGATGGTCAGGTGCATGCCGCCTTCGTTGCGGCGGGCTACAATAGAGACACGGCCCTCGCGCTCGTCCGGGAAGGCGTGGCGCAGGGCATTCGCGGTCAGCTCGTGGATGAGCAGGGCGAGGGGCGCCGCCATCGCGGCCGCGACCGCGATCGGCTCGACATCGGCCTCGACCCGGAGGTGATCCGGGTCCAGCCCGGCATTCATGTCGGCGAGGAACTCGGCCGCGAAGTCCCCGAGATTGAAATGCGTGATGTCGCCTTCGGAGTAGAGCATCCGGTGGGCGGTCGACAGCGCGCCGATGCGTTCGGCCATGCTCTGAAGCGCGTCGCGTGCCTCGCCCTCCGGCGTCCTGCGGGCCTTCAGCAGCATCAGCGAGGAGATCACCTGCAGGTTGTTCTTCACCCGGTGATCGACCTCATGGAGCAGCGCCGTCTTCTGCTCCAACGCCGCGCTGAGGTCATGGGTACGCGCGCTGACGAGGCGCTCCAACTGATCGTTGGTGCCGCGCATGGTGACTTCCATCTGGTGGACATGGGTCATGTCCGCCTGGGCGGCGTAGAAGAAGGCCACGCCTTCCGCGTCGGAGACCGGCGTGATGGTCATCGCATTCCAGAACGCCGTGCCGTCCTTCCGGTAGTTGAGCAGCTCGACCGAGATCGGCTCCGCGGCCCGAACCGCGTTGCGGATCCGGTCGACCGTGGTCCGGTCCGTGGCTGGCCCCTGCAGCATGCGGCAATTGCGTCCGACAATCTCCTCCGCGGCGTAGCCGGTCGCCTGGAGGAATGCGTCGTTCGCCCAAGCAATCGGGTTGTCGGGCGCGCGGGCGTCGGTGATCACCATGGGTGATGGGCTGCGCGCAAACGCATCGACCAACGTCGCGGGCGGTGGACTGGGCTCGGGTCGGGCACTCAACTCGGTATTCCACACTCAGGCGGCGTCAACCGTTCGTCCTGCGGCACCTCGATCGCGCCGCGCCGCGCGGGACGTGGGCGCCGCGTTAAGCAAGCTTCGATCAAGATTGAGGCAAAAGACATCACAATCCAGCGAAATTCCATGCGGCGTAAGGCTGCCACGATTTCGCGGGATCAAGGCCACGAAGGCTCAGGAGTTCCATGCCATGGCCATCCAGCCACAGGCGACGCGCCGTTTCCGGCTCCGCGACATCGTCGAGGATCGGCGCATCATGCTGATGCTCGCCCTCGGGTTCTCCTCGGGCCTGCCGCTGCTGCTCGTCCTCGGGACGTTCACGCTCCGGCTCGCCTTCTCGGATATCGACGTGCGCGCCATCGGCCTGTTCAGCTACGTGGCACTGCCGTACTCGCTGAAATTTCTCTGGGCGCCCGCGATCGACCGCCTCACCGTGCCGGTCCTCGGCGCGCGCCTAGGACGCCGCCGCGCCTGGATGGTAACGACACAAGCGGCCGTCGCCCTGTGCCTCGTCCTGATGGCCTTCTCCGACCCGAAGACCAGCCTCGCGCTCCTCGGCCTCGGGGCGTTCCTAGTGGCGTTCTGCGCGGCCAGCCAGGACGTGGTGATCGACGGCTGGCGCATCGACGCGGCCGGCAGCGACTTCCAGGGCATCCTGGCGGCGACATCGAACCTCGGCTACCGCCTCGGCCTGATCACGGCCGGGGCCGGGGCGCTGTTCATCGCCTCCGCTGGGGGCTGGACCCTGGCCTACCTGATCATGGCCGCGCTGATGCTGGTCGGGATGATCGCCGCCCTGCTGGCCCCGTCCTTCGACACGGCCCGCGCTGCCCAGACGGAGACACCGGCCCGTTCCCGATTCTGGTCGATGCGCCGCGCCGTGCTGGAGCCGCTGACCGAGTTGCACGCGCGCTTCGGCGGCGCGCTCTGGGGCATCCTGCTGCTGGTGGCGCTCTATCGCCTGCCGGACTTCCTGTCCGGCGTCATGGCGAGCCCGCTCTATCGGACGCTGGGCTTCGACCTGAAGGAGATCGCCACCGTCACCAAGCTCTACGGAATCTGGATCGGGATCGCGGGCGGCTTTGCCGGCGGCTGGGCGCTGGCCCGGCTCGGACTGTTCCCGACCCTGCTTCTGGGCGCCTTCCTGGCCGCCTCCTCGCACCTGGCCTTCGCTTGGCTCTCGGCCGGACCGGCCGACCTATGGCGGCTGACCGTGGCCATCTCCATCGAGAATTTCTGCGGCTCCTTCGCAGGGATCGTGCTGATCGCCTACATGTCGAGCCTCACCAGCGCGGCCTACGCGGCGACGCAGTACGCGCTGTTCTCCTCCCTGTACGCGCTGCCCGGCAAGCTCGTCGCGGGCTCATCGGGCTTCGTCGTCGCGGCGATCGGCTACCCGGCCTTCTTCGTGATGACCTCCCTGGTGGGCATCCCGGTGTTGGCGCTCTGTCTCGCGGTCGGACGCCGCAGCGGCCGTCCGGCCGCGAAACCCGCGTCGCGCGAGGCCGACGAGGCGGGGAACCGCATCCCGGGGCCCGAACTTCCTTCCACGGCGCGCGCGCCGGGTGCGGCGTGAGCGGGATCAATCCAGGAATTCGCGGATGAGCACGAGCGACCTCACCCTCGCCGGCGAGACGCTGCCGGCAGCGGCCCCAGAGACGGTCCTGAGCGACGCGGATTTGGCGGCCCTGCGTCGGGCCGTTCAGGTCCTGGAGCGCCCGAGCCTCGCGGCCCGCCTCTCCGCGGCGGCGGGCGCCCCGCTCGACATCATCGGCCGCTCGCTGCCCGCCCCGGTCACAGATGCGGTCGGCCGCAGCACCGAGGCCGCCATGCGCGGCGCGATGCGCGTCGCCCTGGCCACGCTCCCGCGCAAGGAACTCGTTCCGGCTGAAGGCGGGGACCTCGGCTCGACCGCCGGGAAGATCGAGGGCCGGCTCGCGCGGCTGCTCGGGTCGGGTGAGGCCAAGCACAAGGCGATGGCGGCCCTTTCCGGGGCGGTCGGCGGAGCCTTCGGGCTCACGACGCTGGCCGTCGAGCTGCCGGTCTCCACCACCCTGATGCTCCGCTCCATCGCGGAGATCGCCCGCGAGGAGGGCGAGGATCTGGGAACGCCCGAGGGTGCGCTCGCCTGCGTTCAGGTCTTCGCGCTGGGCGGCCGCACCGCTGCCGAACCGAAGGAGGGCTCGCCGCTGACCGAGAGCGGCTACTTCGCGGTCCGGGCTGCCCTCGCCAAGACGCTGGCGGAAGCGGCCCGCTACGCCGGCAGCAAGACCCTGCTCGATCAATCTGCCCCCGCGCTGATCCGCTTCACCGCGCAGATCGCGGCGCGGTTCGGCCTCGTGGTCTCGCAGAAGGTTGCAGCGCAGGCCGTGCCGATCCTAGGCGCTTTCGGCGGCGCGGCGGTCAACACCGCCTTCATGAACCACTTCCAGGGGACCGCGCGGGCGCATTTCACCGTCCGGCGCCTGGAGCGGACCTACGGGGCCGCCGCCGTCCGAGCCGCCTACGAGGTCGAGAAGGCCGCCCTCGGCATCGCTTGATAAGCCGGCTCAAAATCCGCAAGGATCGTCCGCTTTCGCACATGGCGGATGATGGGAGGCGGACCTGATCGGCAACGCGGAGATGGTGGCCCGGCTGGCGCTGGCGGCACTGTTCGGCAGTGTGATCGGCCTGGAACGCGAGCGCCTGCTCTGGGCGGCGGGTCTGCGGACCCACATGCTGGTCTGCGTCGGTTCGTGCCTGATCATGCTGGTCTCAGCCTTCGGCTTCGCCGACGTGCTCGGGACCGACCATGTCGTGCTCGACCCGTCCCGTATCGCCGCACAGGTGGTGTCCGGCATCGGCTTCCTCGGGGCCGGCACGATCCTGCTGCGCGGCGAGGTCGTGAAGGGCCTGACCACGGCTGCCAGCCTCTGGGGCGTGGCGGCGATCGGGCTCGCCATCGGCAGCGGGCTCTACGTGCCGGCGCTCGCCGCCACGGCGCTGATTGTCGGCATCCTGGCCGGGGTGAAGCCTTTCGAGGAGCGCTGGCGCGACCGGATGCGGGCCCAGACCCTGCGGCTCACCGCGCGCAAGGGTGCGCTGTCGATCGACACCCTGCAGGCGGCGACCGGCGAGCGCGCCTCGCGGGTGCGGACCTTCACGGTCCGCCCGAGCGCCGACCCAGAGTTCGACGAAGTCACCGTGACCTTTGTCCGCCTGTCCCGCACGAGCTTCGAGGCGATCGCCTCGAAGTTGCGGGCCATGCCCGACGTGACGGCCGCAGAGGAGGCGGACGAATGACCGGGGAGCCGGCTCACGCCGCGCCGGCACCCTCGCCATCGAGGAACAGGCGGTAGGCCGGGTTCTCGGTCTCGTCCGTGGCCGGGTAGCCGAGCGCCTCGACGACCGCGTCGAACCGGGCCCGTTCGCCCGGCGACACCGCGATGCCGGCGAGCACCCGGCCGTAATCGGCGCCGTGGTTGCGGTAATGGAACAGCGTGATGTCGAAGTCCGGGCCCAACGCCTCGAGGAACTTCATCAGCGCGCCCGGCCGCTCCGGGAACTGGAAGCGGAACAGCCGCTCGTGCGCGACCCCGACGGCCCGGCCGCCGACCATGTAGCGGACATGGACCTTGGCCATCTCGTTGTCGCTCATGTCGAGGACCCGGTAGCCGGCCTCGCGCAGGGAGCCGATCAGCGCCTGCTTCTCGCGCTTGCCCCCGCTGACGTTGATGCCCACGAAGATCTGCGCCTCGGCGCCGGGGGCGTGGCGGTAGTTGAACTCGGTGACGGCGCGCGGACCCAGCGCCTGGATGAAGGCCCGGTAGGCGCCGGGCCGCTCCGGGATCGTCACCCCGATCAGGACTTCCCGCTGCTCGCCGATCTCCGCCCGCTCGGCGATGTGACGCAGGCGGTCGAAGTTGAGGTTGGCACCCGACGAGATGGCGATCAGCGTGCCGTCGCCGCCCTCGCGCTCGGCATAGAGCTTGGCGCCGGCCAAGCTCAGCGCGCCGGACGGCTCGGACACGGCGCGGGTATCGTCGAAGATATCCTTGACGGCCGCGCACATGGCGTCGGTGTCGACGGTTATGACCTCGTCGAGATGCTCGCGGCAGAGCCGGAAGGTCTCCTCGCCGGCCTGACGCACGGCGACGCCGTCGGCGAACAGGCCGACGGAGGGCAGGCTGACCCGCGTGCCGGCGGCCAGTGCCGCAGCCATGCAGGCGGCATCCTCGGGCTCGACGCCGATCACCTTCGTGCCGGGCCGCAGGTACTTCACGAAGGTCGCGATGCCGGCGGCCAGGCCGCCGCCGCCCACCGGCACGAAGATCGCCTCGATCGGTCCGGTATGCTGCTCCAGGATCTCCTTGCCGATCGTGCCCTGGCCGGCGATCACGTCGGGATCGTCGAACGGGTGCAGGAAGGTCAGGCCCTGCTCGGCCTCGAGGATCTTGGCCTGGGCCAGCGCCTCATCGAAGGCGTCGCCGTGCAGCACCACCTCGGCACCGCGGGCCCGGCAGGCATCGACCTTGATGGAGGGCGTGGTCCGCGGCATCACGATCACCGCCCGGGCGCCGAGCTTGGCGGCGGCCAGCGCCACGCCTTGCGCGTGGTTGCCCGCCGAGGCGCAGACCACGCCGCGGGCGATCTGGTCCGCGCTCAGGCCGGACATCTTGTTGTAGGCGCCCCGCAGCTTGAACGAGAAGACCGGCTGCAGATCCTCGCGCTTGAGCAGGACCCGTCGGCCCAGCCGCTGCGTGAGGCGCGGCATCGCGTCGAGCGGGCTCTCGATCGCCACGTCGTAGACGCGGGCGGTGAGGATCTTGCGGATGTAGTCCGTCACGGTGTGGGGTCTCGGCCGATCTGCGGGGCTATGCCGGCCCAATAGACCCTCCGGCCCGCGGATGCGAGCGCGCACCCCTGGCGCAGATCAGCCCAGCCGCTCGATCAGCGCCGCCACCCAGACCAGCAGCGCCGCCATCTGAGCCATGAAGGTGCCGGCGGAGGCAAGGTCCTTCACGGTGCCGATCATCGGATGGTGGCCCGGATGGACGTGGTCGCAGAGCTTCTCGACGGCGGTGTTGAGGAACTCGGCGGCCAGCATCAGCAGCAGGCTGACCATCAGCGCGACGCGCACCCACAGCGTCGCGCCGAGCAGAAGGGCGACCGGCACGCCGAGCGCCAGCAGGACCAGTTCCTGCCGCACGGCCCGCTCGGTGCGCGCCCCGTGGCGCAGGCCGCGCCAGGAATTGAGGAAGGCGAGGACCAGGGCGTTCATCGGGCCGCCTCCGGCACGGAGCGGCTGATCCACTTGGCGAGCAGCGGGCCGGTGAGCAGCACCACGAACAGGCGCAGCGTCTGCACCGCCAGCACGAAGGACACGTCGGCCTTCGAGCCGACCGCGATGATCGCCACGGAATCGAGACCGCCGGGGCTCGTCGCCAGCACCGCGGTCAGCAGATCGATCGGCAGCAGCAGGGTCAGCCCAAAGCCCCAGGCGGCGCACAGGGCGATCACCGAGAACGTCGCCGCCAGGATGCCTGGCAGGGCCGTGAAGGTCAGCCGCAGGGTCTCGCGGGTGAAGCGCAGGCCGACATAGACGCCGATGCAGGCGTAGGCGAGTTCGAGGAGCGGTACCGGCAGCGCCATGCGCACGAGCCCGGTAGCGTGGAGCAGGCTGCCGAGCACCATCGGGCCGACCTGCGCGCCGGCCGGGACCCGCAGGGCGAGCGCCGCCCCGGCGCCAACAACGGCGACTGCGAGCGTCGCCAGGAGGGAGAGCGGCCCGGTCACCTCGCCGGCCCCCGCGGCGGCACCCGGAACAGGAGCCTCCATCAGGAAGCGCGCCGCCAGGGAGGCCGAAAACACCACGGCGGCGACACGCACATACTGCATGAAGGCGACGAGGCGCGGATCCGCGCCGAAATCCTCGGCCATCGCCACCATGGCGGAGGCGCCGCCCGGAGAGGAACCCCAGGCGGCCGTGGTCCCGGGCAGGACCCGCAGCCGGGTGAGAATCCATCCGACGAGGCCGCTGACCGCGACGGTCACCAATACGACCGCGACGATGAGCGGTCCGTCCTCCAGCAGGGTCTGGGCGATCTGGCCCGTGACGGCGTGGGCGACGAGGCAGCCGATGGCCGCCTGCGAGGCCTGGAATGCGGCGCGGGGCACGCGCAGGCGCGAGCCGCCGACCCCGAACGCAATGGCGCCGATCATCGGCCCGAGCAGCAGTGCGGCCGGAAACTGCGCGCGCACCAAGCCGTAGGAGATGAGCGCGGACGCAGCGATGAGGGCGGCCCAGAGGCCGAGTGTGCGGGGAGAGAGCAAGGCGACCGACGAGGAGGTGCCCGCAAGGACCGTCGGGCGTCAGGCGCGCTATAGCGCAATCTTGGCCCTGTCGCGGCAGAGTTTCGGCACGCCGGCCGTGCGCGTCCGTCAGGGCTCTTGGCTCAAGGATCCTGCGTCAGGGCCGCGAAGGCTTTGTCGAGGCGCGCCCGGGCATCGGTCAGGCTCTGGCGCCGGCTCTCGAGCCAGCCCCGGTCCGCCTCCAGCCGCGCCCGGGCGACGCCGAGCATGCGCCGGATCTCGGCGGGCTGCGGTCCGCCGAGGCCCTTGGCGGCATCGATCATGCCCCGCGCCGACAGCGCCGCCCGGAAGCGGGCCTCGTCGAGGGGCAGCTCCGGCTTCAGCCCGGACCCGGCGGCGGCCTCGGCGTAGATCTTCTGCACCTCCGGGAAGGGGAGATCGGCCGGGCGCAGGTCGTGGCCGCGGCCGTAGCTCACAAGTTCGGACGCGAAGTGATGGCCGAGCCGGAACGGCACGTCCGCCTCGCGCTGGAGCGTGTCGGCGAGTTCGGTGGTCGTCGCGTAATCCGCCGCGACCTCGTCGGCGGCCCGCGCCCGGTCCACGACCAGCCCGTCCAGCACGCGGGTCCAGCGCCGGCACATCTCGGTGGCCTCGGCGAGGGTCCGGCCCGGCGGCTCGGCCTGGTTGCGCTTGTAGTCCGGCATGCCCGAATCGACGTTGTGCGCCATGATCACGAAGGCCTGCGCGGCACCGACGACGTCGCTCGCTTTCATCCGCAGCCCGTAGAGCGCCACCGGATTGCGCTTCTGCGGCATGATGCTGCTCGGGCCCGTCAGCGCACCCTCGCGCAGCAGGATCCACGGCCGGGTCTGGTGATACTGCGCGTAGAGATCCTGCGCGAAGCTTCCCGCGGTGGTGGCGAGATTCGCCGCGAGCCCGGTCAGTTCCAGGCCCATATCCAGCGGCGCGAGCTGGCCCGCGTCGTAGCTGTTCTCCACGGGCGCATCGAAGCCGAGCAGTTCCGCCAGGCGCTTGCGATCCACCGGAAAGCTCGACGTCCCGAGCGCCGCCGCGCCCAGGGGCGAGAGGTTCAGGCGCGCCCAGGTCTCGCGCAGGCGGTCCGCGTCGCGCGCGAGCGCCCCTGCATAGCCGAGGAGATAGTGGCCGAGGGTCGTCGGCTGGGCCTGCACGCCGTTGGTGTAGGCGGGGATGATCGTATCCGCCTCGCGCTCCGCCACCGTGAGCAGGGCCGCCCGGGTCGCATCCAGGGTCTCGGCCAGGGCGAGGAGGCGGTCGCGCTGCTCCAGCTTCAGCACCGTCGGGATGATGTCCTGGCGGCTGCGGCCGGAATGCATCCGCGTGGCGTCCGGACCGGCGATGGCGGTGATCAGCGGCTCGATCCGCAGGTAGTCGTCCGGACGCTCGGCCCCCGG
The DNA here is from genome assembly GCF_041806315.1 of Methylobacterium sp. OAE515. NCBI lineage: Bacteria > Pseudomonadati > Pseudomonadota > Alphaproteobacteria > Hyphomicrobiales > Methylobacteriaceae > Methylobacterium > Methylobacterium sp. OAE515. The sequence goes on along the minus strand of NZ_JBGMUV010000001.1, from coordinate 5,077,904 downwards.
CTTGGCGCCATCGGCGGCGACCTGATCGAGGGCGCGGGCGATGGTCGCCCCAAGGCTGCGCGGGACGATGCCGGTCTCAACCGTCATTACCAGCGAGGCGCGGTCGATCGCGTCGATGCGGGCGAACGTGTCTCGGGGCTCGGCGCGGGCACCGGGGGCGAGCAGCGCCAGAATCGCCCAGATCGTCGTGCGCCGCATCAGTCAGCTCCGTGGGTTTCGCGAAGGCCTGATAGACCGTTTTCTCGCCTCGTTCCTATTCACACCCTCTTGTTGAGGTGCTGCGTGAGCCGCCGCGAAGGAGGGTGTCGTCGGGAAGGCCATGCGCGTCGCCTGATCGGCCGGAACGCAGCGTCTCACGCCACAGCATCCCCGTCGCGGCAGGCCGCCGTGCCCGGGGGCGCATGCGCGCGAAAGAACGCGGCGAGGTTCGCCAGTCCGGCGGCGCGCGGGTCGCTCGCCCGCCAGACCAGCGCGATGGTCCGCCCCGGCCCGTCGACGTCGAAGGCCCTGGTCACGGTCAGCCCGGTCGGATCGGGGCCGGAGGGCACGGCGAGGGCCGGGAGCAGCGTGTAGCCCGCACCCGCCGCCACCATCGAGCGCAGGGTCTCCAGGCTCGTGGCGTGCCGTCCGACCGATGAGCCGGCGCCGCAGGCCGCGATCGCTTGATCGCGCAGGCAATTGCCCTCGTCGAGGAGCAACAGGTCCGGCCCGGCGATCTCCGTCGCCGAGAGTGCGCCGCCCCGGGCGAGGGCGTGCTCGGCCGGGCAGGCCAGCCAGAACGGCTCGACGAAGAGCGGCGAGACGGCGAGCCCGTGCAGCGGCAAAGGCAACGAGATCAGCGCCGCATCGATGCGGCCGTCGCGCAGGCCCTCGACGATCTCGGCGGTGCGCGATTCGGACAGCGACAGCATCAGCAGCGGGTACTGCTCGCGCAGCGGACGCAGCACCAGCGGGAAGAAGTAGGGCCCCAAAGTCTGGATCGCCGCCAGGACCAGCCGCCCCGTCAGCGGCGAGCCCCGTCCCTCGCTGGCGAGCGCCAGCAGACGCTGCGCCTCCGACAGGACCACCCGCGCTTGCCGGACGATTGCCTGCCCGGCCTCCGTCAGCAGGACCCGCCGATTGGAGCGCTCGAACAAAGTCAGGCCCAGCGCGGTTTCCAGCTTACGGACCTGCACGCTGAGGGTCGGCTGGCTCACGTTGCAGCGCTCGGCGGCCCGGCCGAAATGCCCCTCGTCCGCCACGGCGACGACGTATTCAAGGTCGCGGAGCGACAAGCCGGCGAGATTCATAGGCTGCGCCTATCACAACCTTTGCGACGATGCATTTGCCTCGGGGTCACGCCGGGGTCATAACCATTCACCAGAACGGTTCCAGGTTGGCCTCGTCGTCTGCCGAGAGCCTTCGAAATGGAGAGACGGAACGCATGAGCGATCAACGCCCGATCCTGACCACCCGCCAGGGCCATCCGGTCCGCGACAACCAGAGCACCCGCACGGTCGGCGAGCGCGGCCCGGCGACGCTCGAGAACTACCAGTTCATCGAGAAGATCACGCATTTCGATCGCGAGCGGATCCCGGAGCGCGTCGTCCACGCCCGCGGCGCCGGCGCCCACGGCTACTTCGAGGCCTACGGCAAGATCGGCAACGAGCCGGCCTCCAAGTACACCCGCGCCCGCGTGCTGAACGAGACCGGTGTGAAGACGCCGATGTTCGTGCGCTTCTCGACCGTCGCCGGCGCCAAGGAGAGCCCGGAGACGGAGCGCGACCCGCGCGGCTTCGCGGTCAAGTTCAAGACCGTCGACGGCAATTGGGACCTCGTGGGCAACAACCTCAAGGTCTTCTTCATCCGCGACGCGATCAAGTTCCCCGACATGATCCACGCGTTCAAGCCGGATCCGGTGACGAACCGTCAGGAGGCGTGGCGCTTCTTCGACTTCGTGGCCCAGCACCCCGAAGCCATCCACATGGTGACGCACCTCAAGTCGCCGTGGGGCATCCCGGCCAATTACCGCGAGATGGAAGGCTCGGGCGTCAACACCTACAAGCTGGTTAACGACCAGGGCGAGGCGGTGCTGTGCAAGTTCCACTGGATCCCCAAGCAGGGCGTCCGGAACCTGACCTCGCAGCAGGCGTCGGAGATCCAGGCCAAGGATGTCGGTCACGCGACCCGCGATCTGTACGACAACATCAAGGCCGGCAATTTCCCCGAGTGGGAATTTGCCGTGCAGATCATGCCGGACGGCCCGAACGATCACCTGTCGTTCGATCCGCTCGACGACACGAAGCTGTGGCCGGTGGACCAGTTCCCGCTGCTGCCCTGTGGCCGGATGGTCCTCGACCGCGTGCCGGACAACTTCTTCGCTGAGGTCGAGCAGTCGGCCTTCGGCACCGGCGTGCTGGTCGACGGCATCGACTTCTCGGACGACAAGATGCTGCAGGGCCGGACGCTGTCCTACTCGGACACGCAGCGCTACCGCGTCGGCGCCAACTACCTGCAGCTGCCGATCAACGCGCCGCAGCCCGGCGTGAAGGTCTATTCCAACCAACGGGACGGCCAGATGACCTACGGGGTCGACGGCACCGGTCCGAACAAGCACATCAACTACGAGCCGTCGACGCTGGCCGAGGGCCTGCGCGAGGCGCCCAAGCCCGCCAAGGACTACCATCAGCCGGTCCAGGGCAATCTCGGCCGGTATCAGACCTCGCGCACCGAGGACGATTACACCCAGGCGGGCGTGCGTTACCGGTCCTTCGAGGATTGGGAGCGCGAGGACCTGATCGCCAACCTGGTCGGCGACATGAAGCAGTGCCCGGAGCCGATCCAGCTGCGGATGGTCTGGCACTTCTGGCACGCCGACGAGGATTATGGCCGCCGCGTTGCCGAGGGTGCCGGTATCGATCTGGAGAAGGCCAAGGCCCTGCCGCCGCTGCCGGGCCGCGCCGCCCCGGGCAAGCGTCTGCAATCAGAGACCTACTCGGACGGCTCGCAGGCTCATAAGGTCGCCGCGGAGTAAGCCTCGCGGTCTCGACCGCCTGAAGAATGCCCCGCGCGGTCACCCGGCCGCGCGGGGTTCTTGTTTGGAGACGGGGCGAGGGCGGCGATGGCGAGTCTCGTGCACCACGGCCCGGGGCCGGACGCCGTCATCGGCGGGATGCGGATCACGTATCTGGCGCGCAGCGACGAGACGGCCGACGGCCTCGGCATCTATCGGGTCGACATGGATCCGCATGCGCCGGGCGCCGGGCTTCACCGCCACGCCCGGCTGACCGAGACCTTCGCGGTCGAGGCAGGCCGGCTCGCGCTCCGCGTCGACGGTGCAGATCACGACCTCGGGCCCGGCGATTTCGCGCTGATCCCGCCCGGCGTCGCGCACGCCTTCGCCAATCGCGGCAACCGGCCGGTGCGCTTCACCCTGAGCTTCGCGCCGGCGCTGAGCCGCGAGGGCTTCTTCGACGGCTTGGCGCGGCTGGCCGCGGAAGGCCGCCTCGCGGATCAGGCCGCGATGACCGACCTGATGGCGCGCTACGATCAGGAACCGCTGGCCGGGTTTGCCGGCTGGAGCGAGGTCAGCGGCTGAGCCGATGCGCCGTTCGGCGCCGGCTCGACCGCGTTGACCTTGCGGTCGCGACCGGCGGCTTGACCGATCAGGATTGCCGCCGTGGCGATGCCGACGAACAAGGCCCCCGGCACGCCCCAGCCGCCCGTGGCGTCATGGGCAAGGCCGAAGACCAGCGGGCCCAGGCAGGCGCCGGTATAGCCGATGCCCTGCGCCATGGCCGAGAGGCCGGCGGCGCTGGCCGCGTCGGCGGCGCGGAGCACGATCAGGGTCAGCCCGAGGCCGAAGCAGCCGCCGATCCCGAAGCCCAGCGCGCCGGCAGCCGGGATGCGCAGCCAATCCGCCCCGAAGGCGAGGACCAGGAAGGCCGCGGCGGTGAGGCCCGGGATGGCGACGATCCAAGCCCGTTGATCCCGGGCGCGGGCGGCCAGCATGGCGGTCAGCAGCGCCCCGGGCGCCTGGACCAGCGTCGTGAGCGATGCGTAGAGCCCGGCATCGAGTGGACTGAGGCCGCGTCCCTGCAGGAGCAGCGGCAGCCAGCCGAACAGGATGTAGGCGAGCGACGATTGCAGGCCCATGAAGCCCGTCACCCACCAGGCCAGCGGGCTGCGGAGCAGCCGCCCGGCGGAGGGGGCCGCGCTGGACGCCGTCCGGCGGGCGAAGGGAATCCACAGGAAGGCGGCAGCGAGCGCCGGCAGCGACCAGATGGCGAGCGCCGAGGGCCAGCCGCCCGCGAGCGCGTGCTCCACCGGCACCGCCGCCCCGGCCCCGGCGGCCGCACCGAGGCAGAGGGTCATGGTGTAGAGGCCGGTCATCAGGCCGCCGCTGGCGGCGAAGTCGCGCTTCACCAGCGCGGGCAGCAGAACGTTGTCGAGCCCGATGCCGATGGCCGCGAGGGCCGTTCCGGCGAAGAGCGGTACCAGCCCGCCAAGGCCGCGGAGGGTGAGGCCGGCCGCCAGGATCGTCGAGCCGGCGAGGACCGCGAGGTCGGGACCGATCCGCCGGATCAGCGGCGCCGCCAGCGCGCAGGCGATGCCCAGGCACAGGACCGGCAATGTGGTGAGAATGGCGGCCCCGCCCGCACTCAGGCCGGTGCCGTCCCGGATGGTGACCAGCAGCGGGCCAACCGTGCTCAGTGCCGGCCGCAGGTTGAAGGCGACCAGCATCAGCGCGACGCCGAGCAGCAGCCGGCTCGACGTTGCGCGGCTCGGGGCGGCGCGGTTCGGGGTCACGGACGCCGCCGCGCGATGAGAGCGCCGCCGAGACAGGCGGCAAGCATCAGCGCGAACGCCGCGTCGCCGAACCGGCCGTACAGCGTACCGCCGGGGATCCGGGCAGGTAGGTCGGCATCGAGCCAGGTCTCCTCGTCGAGGGGCGTGCGGCCGAGGATGCGACCGTAGGGGTCGATCACCGCGGAGATCCCGGTATTGGCGTCACGGACAAGCGGTAATCCCTCCTCGACTGCGCGCAGGCGGGCCTGGGCGAGGTGCTGGCGCGGGCCCGGCGTGTCGCCGAACCACGCGTCGTTGGTCACATTCAGGATCAGTCCCGCCGGCTCCTGCGCCAGGGCCGCGTGGCCGGCGGGCAGGATCGCGTGCGGGAAGATCGCCTCGTAGCAGATCGTCGCCGCCACCGGCGGCAGGTCGGGCACCGACAGGATCCGCTGGGCGGCGAGGGAGCCCGGGGAGAAGCCGCCCGGGATCGCCACGAACTGGCGCAGGCCGAGCGCCCGAAGGGCGGCGTCGAGGGGCGCCGGCAGGTACTCGCCGAACGGGACGAGGTGGACTTTGTCGTAGCTGTCGGAGATCCGGCCGTCCGGCCCGATCACCATCACGGCGTTGAAGTAGCGCAGGCGCTCGCCGGGCAGGGGCTCCTCGGCGCGGGCCGCGCCGGTGATCAGGTGCTGCCCGGGCTTCAGGCCGGCTGCCACCTTGGCCAGGGCATCGGGATCGCGCTGGATCAGGAACGGAAAGGCCGATTCAGGCCAGACGATGTGGGTCGGCTCGGGCGCGCCGGCCTCCACGGGCCGCTGACTCAGCTCGATGTAGCGGTCGACGATGTCGGCCCGGTTCTCGGGCCTGAACTTGGCGTCCTGCGGCAGGTTGGGCTGGACGAGGCGCAGGCGAACCCCGGCCACGACCGGATCGGGCGGCCCAAGGCGCTCGACCCCATAGGCAGCCATGCCGGCGAGGAGGGCGGCGGCGGCGGCAGGCGGACCGAATCGGCCGAGCGGACGCGGGCCGGTGGCGAGCGTCGCGGGCGCGGCGCAGACGAGCACCGCCAGAATGGTCAGGCCGTAGAGCCCGATCAGCGCGGCTCCCTGCATGAGCCAGAGGTTCTGGGCGAGCGACATCCCGAGGGTGTTCCAGGGAAAACCCGTGAACAGGTGGCCGCGCAGCCATTCGGCGGCGGCGATCCCGAAGGCGAGGGCGGCGATCCGCGCCGCTCCAGGGCTCCATAGCAGGCCGGCGGCGCCGAAACCCGCGCCGTAGAATAGGCCGAGGGCGAAGGGGAGGCCGATCACGCCGAGCGGCAGGGCCCAGAGGAACTCGTCGGCCTCCACCAGGAAAGCCTGGCCCAGCCACCACAGGCCGGCGGTCAGATAGCCGAAGCCCCAGGCCCAGCCGATCAGGAAGCAGGGCCAGAACCGCCGCAGCGGGGTTTGGCCGGCCGCGGCGCCGTCCTGCAGCCAGACCGCAACCGTCAGCGACACGGCCAGAGCCGGCACGATGCCGTAGGGCGGCATCGCCAGGGCACCGAGCGCGCCGACGAGCCACGCGAGCCCGAGCCGGCGCCAGCCGGTCAGGCGCGCGATCGCCAGGACGGCGCCAGGCACGGCCGCGCGGCCGGGTTCAGGGTCCCGTACCGGCGCGCTCGGAACCGCAGCGGACCGTGCGTAGCCGTCCACCAACCGCGTCACGCCGGGACCGTCACAGATGCGGTGTCTCGGCGGCTGGCGGGTTCGAAGGCGGGGGCAGGGCGAGAGGCACCACGTTGCCGATCCGCGCCGCGCCCTTGTGGAAGCGCAGACGCTTGAGGCGGCGGGGATCGGCGTCGAGCACTTCGAATTCCAGATTGCCGGGTCCGGCGATCAGCTCGCCGCGGGACGGCACGCGGCCGACCAGGGTCACGATCATGCCGCCCAGCGTGTCGATCTCCTCGGCCATCTCGCCGACCGCGGCCGCGAGATCGACGCCGGTCGCCTCCGAGACCTCCGCCAGCGGCGTGCGCGCATCGGCCACGAAGACCTCGTCCTCGCCCTCGACGCGCTGGACCTGCTTGTCCTCCGCGACGTCGTGCTCGTCCTCGATGTCGCCGACCACCACCTCGATCAAATCCTCGATGGAGATCAGCCCGTCGGTGCCGCCATACTCGTCGATGACCAGCGCCATGTGGGTGCGGGTCGCCTGCATCCGCACCAGCAGGTCGATCGCCGGCATGGATGGCGGCACGAACAGCACCGGCCGTTGGATGCGAGCGGCCGCCAGGGTCGTCGACAGGTCGACCTTGCCGAGATCGAGGCTGCGCGGCAGACGCGCCGACGGCCGCCGCGGGCGCGCGGCGGCGGACACATCCGCGGCGCCATCCAGGGCCGTGTCGGCGGGTTTCGCCGCGACCGGCGGGCTGCGCCGGGACGGCTCGGCCTTGGCGGCGATGTGGTCGACGAGATCGCGGATGTGGACCATGCCGCGCGGGTCGTCGAGGGTCTCGCCGTAGACCGGAAGCCGCGAATGGCCCGCGGTGCGGAACAGCTTGAGCAGTTCACCGAGGCTGGTGTCGTTGGACACCGCGACGATGTCGGCCCGGGGGACCATCACGTCGTCGACGCGCACCTTGTGCAGGCCGAGGACGTTCTTGAGCATCACGCGCTCGAGCGGGGTGAGGCCGCTCTCACCGGCATCCGGCTCCGCGAGCGCCTCCTCGAGACCTTCGCGCAGGGAATCGCGCGGCTTGAGGTGCAGCGCCTGGAGCAGGCGATCGTACCAGGGCTCCCGGTTCTGGGATTCGCCCTCGGTGGAACTGGGCGCGGCCAGGGCCGCGCCGCGACTTCGATCGTTGGTCATGTCTCTCGGATCTGGGAGCGTTCGGGCGTCGTGCGCTCAGGCGTAGGGGTCCGGGATGCCGAGGGTCGCGAGTGCCGCGACCTCCAGGGCTTCCATGGCGTCGGCCTCGGCCTCGCCGATCTCGTGGTCCTGACCGAGACAATGCAGGGTGCCATGGACGAGGAGGTGAGCGAGGTGATTCTGGAGCGGCTTCGACTGCTCCGCACTCTCGCGCACCAGGGTCTCGTACGCAAGGACCACGTCGCCGAGGGGCGTCGCGGCTTCGTCATGCCGGGGCTGCCGGGCGGCCGGGAAGGACAGGACGTTGGTCGGCTTGTCCTTGCCGCGCCACGTCCGGTTGAGGTCCTGGACGGCGGCATCGTCCGTCAGCAGGACGCTGACCGCGACGGGGCCGTCGGGCTTCTCGGGGGCGATGGCGAGGCCGGCTTCCACGGCGCGCGCGACCAGGGCTTCGAGGCCGGGGATCGCGGTTTCCCACCGCGCGTCCTCGACGGCGAGATCGATCTCGTGCGGCATGCTCACGCCAGCGGCCGGCGCCGGGGATTCGGGTTGCGGTCGGCCTCGCCCTCGCCGTGCGCGGCGCGCTCGTAGGCGGTGACGATCCGGCGCACGAGGTCGTGGCGCACGACGTCGACGTCCTTGAACCGCACGCGCCCGATGCCCTCGACACCGTCGAGCACGTTCACGGCCTCGACGAGGCCCGACTTCTGGCCCGGCGGCAGGTCGATCTGGCTGGGATCGCCCGTGATGATCATGCGGGATCCCTCGCCCAGGCGGGTGAGAAACATCTTCATCTGCATCGAGGTCGTGTTCTGCGCCTCGTCCAGGAGCACCACCGCGTTGGTCAGGGTGCGCCCGCGCATGAAGGCCAGCGGCGCGATCTCGATCGTGCCGGTCTGCAGGCCCCGGTCGACATGGCGCGCCTCCATGAAGTCGTAGAGGGCGTCGTAGATCGGCCGCAGGTAGGGATCGACCTTCTCGCGCATGTCGCCCGGCAGGAAGCCCAGGCGCTCGCCGGCTTCGACGGCGGGACGCGACAGGATCAGCCGCTCGGCATGACCCTGCTCGAGCAGCGACACGGCATGGCCGACGGCCAGCCAGGTCTTGCCGGTCCCGGCAGGCCCCTCGGCGAAGACCAGCTCGTTGGTGCGCAGGAGCTTGATGTATGCGTCCTGCGCCTGGTTGCGCGCCCGCACGGCGCCGCGCTTACGGGTGGCGATCTGGTCGAAATGCGGCTTGTCGGCCTCGGCAGCGACCTCGGCGGCCGGGAACAGGGTCGCCTGGGCGGTGGCCTCGCGGATCGCGCCGTCCACGTCGCCGAGCGTCAGCGTGCTGCCGCCGGTGCGCACCCGGGCGTAGAGCTTCTGGAACACCCGCCGCGCGGTCTCCACCGCGTCGGCTGGCCCCTTGATGACGAGGTGGTTGCCGAGCGCCGTGGCAGTCACCTCCAGCCGGCGCTCGATATGGGCGACGTTCTGGTCGTACTGGCCGAAGACGAGGCTCGCGAGGCGGTTGTCGTCGAAGGTCAGCGGCACCTCGACCGCCTCGTCCGAGCCGGCCGGCCGCGCCGCCGGGCCGCGACCCCGCAGGGCGCCACGCGCGCCCGCACCGTCCGATGCGCTCAAGCCCTCATCCTCGCCATCTTCCTCTCCGTCACGCAGCCGCGGCCTCCGGGACAAGCTGCCCGAACAGGCTGTTGGAGCCCGACTTAATGATCCGCACAGGCACAACCTGTCCGATATGGTGAGACGCGGCGTCGAACTGCACCGCGAGCAGGTGCGGCGTCTTGCCCGCGACCTGCCCTGGATGCCGCCCGGGCTTCTCCACCAGCACGTCGAACACCTGGCCCTCGGCCGCCCGCTGGTAGGCGTGGCGCTGGCTGTCGAGAAGCGCCTGCAGCTCGGCGAGCCGGGCTGCCATCACGGCCTCCGGTACCTGATCGGTGCGGTCGGCGGCCGGCGTGCCGGGGCGCGGGCTGTACTTGAACGAGAACGCGCTCTCGAAGCCGACATCGCGCACGAGCCGCAGGGTCTCGGCGAAATCCGCGTCGGTCTCGCCGGGGAAGCCGACGATGAAGTCCGACGACAGGGCGATGTCGGGCCGCGCGGCCCGGACCCGGTCGATCAGCCGGCGATACGCGTCGCCGGTGTGCTTGCGGTTCATCGCGGCGAGGATCCGATCCGAGCCCGACTGCACCGGCAGGTGCAGGTAGGGCATCAGGGCCGGCACTTCGGCATGGGCCCGGATCAGCGCGTCGTCGAAGTCGTTCGGGTGGCTCGTCGTGTAGCGGATCCGCGCGATGCCGGGGATCCGGGCCACGGCGCGCACCAATTCGGCGAGCCCGACAGGGGCATGATCTGGGCCGTCCCCGTGATAGGCGTTGACGTTCTGGCCGATCAGCGTGATCTCGCGCACGCCCGCTTCGGCGAGCTTCTCGGCCTCGGCGAGCACGGCCGCGACCGGCCGCGAGACCTCGGCGCCGCGGGTGTAGGGGACGACACAGAAGGCGCAGAACTTGTCGCAGCCCTCCTGCACGGTGAGGAAGGCCGACGCCCCGAGGGTCCGCCGCCGAGGCAGATGGTTGAACTTGTCCTCGATCGGAAATTCGGTGTCGACGACGCGGCGCTCGCGGGACCGGGTCAGCAGGTCCGGCAGGCGGTGGTAGCTCTGGGGGCCGACCACGACGTCGACGGCGGGCTGGCGCGCCTGGATCTCGGCGCCCTCGGCCTGGGCGACGCAGCCGGCCACGACGATGCGCGTGTCGAGTCCCTTCGCCTTCCGCTCGCCTTTCAGGACGCGCAGGCGGCCGAGTTCGGAATAGACCTTCTCGGCGGCCTTCTCGCGGATGTGGCAGGTGTTGAGGACCACGACATCCGCATCCTCGACCGCGTCGGTCGCCATGTAGCCCTCAGCGCCGAGGACGTCGGCCATGCGGGCCGCGTCGTAGGCGTTCATCTGACAACCGTAGGATTTGACGAAAGCCTTCTTCAACGCGCGCCGTCCTGAACCAGTCCGCTTTGATCCTCACGGCCGCCCCGCGAGGGCAGGCCGGCGGTGGCCTGTAGCACGGATCGCACGGGCCGTCGCGGAGGATGGACATTTGGGGAGCGGCGATCGCGGAGCCGTCGGCTTGGGGGTGCGCGGAACCAATTCACCCCGTCATCCCGGGGCCGCATAGCGGAGCCCGGGAACCATAATCACCGCCGTGGCAAGTCCTCGCACCGACGGCGGCTCTGGATTCTGGGCCCTGCTTCGCTGTCCCGGAATGACGTGGTGACAGGGCGAGGAAACCGGGCGGGGATCCGTCTTGCGAAAACGTTTCTGCTCCCGGGCAGTCACGCCGGCCGCCCGTGAGCGACCGGCGTGACCCGTTTTGCTTCAGTGGGCTGCCGGCGCCGCCGTGGGCAGGTCGATGACCATGTTCTGGAAGAACGGCACGTAGGCCTGCAGCATCACGAACAGGCCGACGAGGCAGGCGAGCGCGATCGAGTGCCAGAACACGAAGCGCAGGATCTTGCCCTCTTGGCCGAAATAACCGGTGGCCGTGGACGCGACGACGATCGACTGGGCGTCGATCATCTTGCCCATCACGCCGCCCGACGAGTTCGCTGCCGCCATCAGCACGCCCGAGAGGCCGAGCTGCTCGGAGGTGATCCGCTGCAGGCCGCCGAACAGCACGTTCGAGGCCGTGTCCGAACCTGTGAGCGCCACGCCGAGCCAGCCGAGCAGCGTCCCGAAGAACGGGTAGAGGATGCCGGTGCCCGCGAAGGCGAGACCAAGCGTGGCATCGACGCCCGCGTAGCGGGTGAGGACGCCGAGCGCGAGCATCGCCGAGATCGTGATCAGCGAGTAGCGGAGGGCCCAGATCGTCTCGAAATAGGCCGTCACAAGGCGCAGCGGCGAGAAGCGCATGATCAGGCCGGAGATGATCGCGGCGATCAGCACGCCCGTGCCGGTGAACGACATGTAGGTGAACAGGAAGACCGCGCTTTCGGGAGCCGGCTTCGGCACCACCGGCGGCACCTTCATAATCACGTTGTGCAGGCCCGGCACCTCGTACTTCCAGGTGAAGAGCGGGTTGACGATGCCCTTGAACCAGCCGGTTCCCCAGACCGCCACGATGACCGAGAGGACGATCCACGGCACCCAGGCCATCAGGATCTCGCCCTGCGACGCCGTGCGGGCACCAACATGAACCGGGGGCGTGCCGGGCACGCCGGCGCCGAGCGCAACCGGACGGGGACCGGCCACGGCCAGCGACGGATCGTGGCCGCGCAGAGCCGGCGAGGTCCAGATCTCGCGGGGCTGCCAGACTTTCAGGAACAGGACCAGCGCGAGCATCGAGGCGAGCGAGGCGCCGATGTCGACGATCCACGGGTTCACGTAGTTCGAGATCAGGAACTGCGCGACCGCGAAGGTGGCGCCGCAAACCAGGATCGGCGGCCACACCCGGATCATGCCGCGGAAGCCCGCAAACACCCAGATCAGCCAGAACGGCACGATTAGCGAGAACAGCGGCAGCTGCCGGCCGATCATCGCGCCGAGGATCTCGGGCGGGTAGCCAGTCACCGAGGCGAGGCCCTGGATCGGAGCGCCGAGCGCCCCGAATGCGACCGGGGCGGTGTTGGCGATCAGCGACAGGCCCGAGGCGGCGAGCGGCGAGAAGCCGAGGCCGATCAGGATCGCGCCGGTGACGGCCACCGGCGTGCCGAAGCCGCCCGCACCCTCGAAGAAGGCGCCGAATGCGAAGGCGACCAGGAGCAGTTGCAGGCGCCGGTCAGCCGTGATTCCGGCGACCGATTGCTGCAGGATCGCGAACCAGCCCTTCTCCACCGTCAGCCGGTAGAGGAAGATGACGTTGAGGATGATCCAACCGATGGGGAAGAAGCCCGTGACCATCCCGAGGATGGCCGCCCGGGTGGCGAGTTCGGTCGGCATACCGAAGCCGACGATGGCGACCAGCATGGCCAGGCCGAGGGCGATGACGGCCGCGATGTGGGCTTTCACGCGCCCGCTGGCGATCATGGCGAGCAGTGCGATGACCGGCACTGAGGCGGCGATCGTCGAGAGCCAAGCGCTCCCGAACGGATCGTAAACCTGATTCCAGGTTTGCAACGGGCGTCCTCCACAATTCCCGACTGTTCCGGGTTGCGGCCTAGCTAGCAGAGCGGTTCAGCCCGCTCAATGCGCTGCATCATGTATTTCGAGGCCATTTCTACGGAGCTTCGCAGGTACAACCGGATCTAGACACCGGGTTCAGTACGGCCTCTGCCCCTGATCACCGCAAGCGCGGACCTGCTCGGGCACGCGCATCTTGGCCAAACGACAGCTGTCGGCTTTGCTGTAACCTTCGATTGCGACGCGTCGAAAGCCCGGAAGTGCTGCAGGAGCGGCACGATTTTCGAGGGTTACGACATGCGCAGCTGGATCCGTCTCTCCTCCGCCACCCTGCTCGCCGCCGTGGTTGCCGCAGCGCCGGCCCTTGCCGCGGAGGGCCAGGGCCAGGACGCCATGAGCAGGAACGCCATGAGCAAGGACAGCATGGCCAAGGACTCGATGCACAAGGGCAGTTCGGGGAAGCCTGATGCGATGGGAAAGACCGACGCGATGGACAAGAATACCATGAGCCGGAGTGACGGTTCGAAGAAGTAGCGCCGCGCAAGCGCGACGGGAGCAGGTGCGGTCGGAGGACACTCCGGCGCGTCTCGACCTGCCGTGTCGGGCGGGAGGGGGAGCCCGCGCGCAGCGTCAACGTGTGGCCCGCCGGCCCCGGTCAGATCGGCGCGACCTCAGCGCCGCGCAGGCCGAGGTCGGAGGACGCCGGCCTGGTGCCCGGCGCGGGCGCATTGTCTCCGGTCGCCGCACCGACGCCCCGCAGGGCGGCCCGCACCTCGGCCTCGGCGGCGGCCGTGGCCGCCTTCCTGTCGGTGCTGGCCTCGAAGGCGATCGGCGCCCCCCAAACCACATGCACGTCGATGGGACCGCCCTGCACGAAGGCGGCGACGTGCGGCGCGAGCTCCATGTCGCCGTACCAGGCGATGTCGACGCGCTCGGCGCGCGTCACCGGAAGGCCGTTGCGTCGGGGATAGGTGATCGCCAACGGCTGAAGGCGGACCCGACCGCGGCCGGCCTCGGCCTGCAGGGCAGCCCGGGCCGCGCCGACCAGGGAGGAGCGGAACGGCAGGAGCCGGGTGCCATCGCCGGTCGTACCTTCGGCGAACAGCACCACCAGCTCGCCTTCGGCCAGGCGATGTCCTATCGCCGTGCTGACCGCGGCCGTCGCGCCGCGCCGCTGCCGGTCGATGTAGATCGTGCGCTGCAGCGCCGCGAGCGCGCTGATCACCGGCCAGCCGGCGATCTCCGACTTCGCCACGAAGGAGAGCGGGCGCAGCGAGCCGATCGCGACGATGTCGAGCCAGGACACGTGGTTGGCGAGCACCAGAGCCGCCTCGCCGGAGGCGGGCGGCGTCCCGCTCTGCGTCACCCGGACCGAGAACAGGCGCAGGAACACCCGGTGGAACAGGATCGGCGCCAGGGTCGCGCGGCGGCCCAGGAACCGCAGGGCCAGCCAGTGCGGCGGTCCCAGGACCGCGAAGGCGAAGGCGAGGGCCGCGACGCGCCAAGCGATGCCGAAACGGCTCACGGCGTCACAGGTCGGCGCTCATCGTCAGCGCGGTCGCCCGGCTGCCGTCGGCCTTGAGGTAATAGCCGGTGCGCGCACCGACCTGCCGGAAGCCGTTGCGGGCGTAGAGCCGCAACGCCGGGGCGTTGCCCTCGTCCACCTCCAGATGGACCCGCGCGACGCCGGCGAGCGCGAGGCTCGACAAGTGCTCGCGCAAGAGCTTGCGGCTGTGTCCGCCGCCGCGGAGCGCCGGAGACAGCACGACCGTCAGGATCTCCGCTTCGTCGGCCGCTCGACGCGAGAGCACGAATCCCTGCAGAGTCCCGGTCCGCCATAGGCCGTGTGCCTGGGTCGAGCGCTCGCAGAGCATCCGCTCGAACTCATGCGCATCCCAGGGCCGGGCGAAGGCCGTGGCGTGCAGCCGGGCGAGGGCAGGGGCCTGCGCGGCGTCCGTCAGCGGCGCCACGTAGGGCTCCGGGGTCAGCGCGTCCCACCACGCGAACCACCAATCGAAGGGCCAGAACGGAAGCGGACGCGTCATCGCCGGGCGATCCGCGCGTGGTCCTGGGGCCGCGCATCGGGGCCGCGCAGGTAGAGGGGACGCGCCAGCGCCTGAGCCGGATCGGCCACGAGGCCGAGCGATGCGACGGCGGCGATATCCGGGCCGCCGACACCGGCGACACGGGTGGTCACGCCGCGCTCGGCTAACGCGGTCGCGAGGATCGGCGCTCCAGACCCGGTCAGGACCACCGGCCCGCGTCCGAGCCGCTCGGCGGCCTCTTCGACCGCCAGATGAGCGGGCGCCAAGCCCTCGCCGTGACCCAGCGCCTGGACGTAGACGGCCCCGTGCCGGGCATCGATCGCGGCCGCGATGGTCCCCTCGAAGGTCTCGGCCAGAAGCGGCGCGAGCAGCGCCGAGAGCGTGCCAACACCGACGACAGGCTTTCCGGTCGAGAGCCCGATGGCTCGGGCGGCCGAGAGGCCGACACGCAGTCCGGTGTAGCTGCCCGGTCCGACCGTGACGGCGACGCGATCGATCGCCGCGAAACCACCTTCCACACGGGCGATGACCCGCTCGATCAGCGGCAGCAGGGATTCGGCGTGGCCCCGCGCCATCGGGAGCGTCTCGGCGGAGAGCGGCGCCTCGGCATCGTCTGCCGTTACGCAGGCGGCGCAATGGTCCAGCGCCGTGTCGATGGCAAGAATACGCACGCTCACTCCCGCATGCCGGTCCGGACCGGCCGCCGCCTCCCTGCGGCCCCGAGGGGCGCGAAGAGTCTCAAGCGTTAGAGCAAAACGGCCGTCCCGTCAGCGTCGCGGCGGCGGCAGCACCTGCATCTGCGGTGGAGTGTTGCCGGCTTGCGCCGGTCGGCGCGCCTCTGAGAGGCGCGCCTTCGCGAGTCGCGGCGGTCGCGGATCCCGACGCTCTGGTGACGCAGGGTCCGATGCCGAACCGCCGCGCGGCGGCCGCCTAGATGGCCTGGACTTCGCGGATCTCCGGCAGGAAGTGCCGGAACAGGTTCTGCACGCCGTGCCGGAGGGTCGCCGTCGAGGACGGACAGCCCGAGCAGGCGCCCTTCATCTCCAGGTAGACCACGCCCTCCTTGTAGCCGCGGAAGGTGATGTCGCCGCCATCGCCCGCCACCGCCGGCCGGACACGGGTTTCGAGGAGATCCTTGATGGTCACGACCGTGTCGTGGTCGGCCTCGTCGTAGAACTCGTCGCCGGCCTCGATCTCGCCGTGGCCGCCCTCGGCCATCACCGGCGCGCCGGACTGGAAATGCTCCATGATCGCGCCGAGCACGGCAGGCTTCACCTGCGCCCAGTCGGATCCGTCCTCCGCCTTGGTGACGGAGATGAAATCGTGCCCGAAATAGACGCCGGACACGCCCGGCACGGCGAACAGTGCCGCCGCGAGCGGCGAGCGGGCGGCAGCCTCGGCGTCACGGGCTTCGAAGGTCGCTTCAGCGAGGACCACGCGGCCGGGCAGGAATTTCAGGGTCGCCGGGTTCGGCGTAGCTTCGGTCTGGATGAACATGATGGGCTTCACTCCGCTGCGCCGGTTCAAGGCCGGCCGGGACAGGCGCCGCGAGGCACCGCCTCTCATGTGGACCGGCGACCGGATTTTCTCAACCTGGACGTGGGGCCGGGAGAGTGGACATTCCGCCGATCCCACGACAGGACGGCACCAATCATGGTGCCAGAGGAGCCGGCTTTGGATGTGACCGGGGACGAGACGCGCGCGCAGGACCTGGCGACAGAGCTGCGCGCGGTTCAGGCCAGGCTCGAGGCCGCCCTGGCAGAGGCGGCGTCCTTGAAGGTGCTGCTCGCCGTGCGCACGCACCAGCACGATCAGACCTGGCAGGCCAGACAGCGCCTCGCGGCGGAACGCGACGCCGCCGGCGCCCAGGTGGCCGCGCTTGCCGCGGAGCGCGAGGCGGCCGCGTCGCGGTCCGCGGAGGCCGTGGCCGAAGCCGACGAGCGCGCCGAGGCGGTCCGCACGGTTCTGAGCGCCGTCCTCGCGAGCATCGGTGCACGCGCCCTCGATCGCCGACGGTTCCAGGATCTCATCGCCCGCGCCGGGCGTGAGGCGCCCGATGAGGGTCCCGGCGCCGCACGGCATGCCGTGCTGCTGACCGAGGCGCGTCGCGTCCTGGGGATCCCCAGCCAGGGATCCTGAGACCGCACGATGGCTTGCGCGTGTCGGGCGAGCCCTCGTCACCACGGGGGACCTGAACCCGCGCCGAGGCCATTGGACGGGGAGGTGTTCCGGCACGTAGTCCCCGCGGCGTTGTCCGTCGGCGGAAGCACTCGCGGTGCTGCTCCGTACCCTGCGTCGCGCGGCGAACAGCAGGGTTAACCGACGCTTAACCCTCGCCTCCCATCGTTGCATGCGGGACGTTGAGGAGATCACCGCATGCAGATCAGCGAGCACCACGTGCGCGAATGCGCGTACTACATCTGGGAGAACGAGGGCCGGATTCACGGGCAGGCCGCCGCGCATTGGCTCCGCGCCGAAGCCGAGCTGCGCGCCAACGCCATGCTGGCGGCCGGCGTCGCCGCCGAGGCGACCGTGAAGGCTGCGGCCCCGAAGGCTGCCAAGTCCGCGACCAAGACCACGACCAAGACCGCCGCCAAGGCTCCTGCGAAGGCCGTCGCGTCCAAGGACACCGCCGCGAAGGTCGCCGCACCGAAGCCCGCCCCCAAGGCAGCCGCCAAGCCGGCCGCGCCGAAGCCTGCCCGGGCCTCCAAGGCCGCCGTGACGGCGGGCCTCGCCGCCAAGGCGAAGCCCGCGCGCGCTCCGGCCTCGATGCACTGAAGCGCCCGCGCTTCGGCGCGACCGAGCATTCAACGGAAGCCCGCCCTGCGACCCGGGGCGGGCTTCCGCCGTTTAGGCGGTCAGCGACGGAACAGGCCGGTCTCCATCCGGTTGATTGCGCTGATGCGGGCGCCGTGCACCGCGATGAGGCTGCGATGCGCGCGGTGATCTTCGACATCGATGGGACCTTGCTCGACAGCGTCGATCTGCACGCACGCGCCTGGGTCGAGGCGTTCGCGCATTTCGGCGTGGAGACCGACCCGGCGGAGGTCCGCAGCCAGATCGGCAAGGGCGGCGACGAGTTGATGCCCGTCTTCCTTCCGCAGGCGCGGATCGACCGTGAAGGGAAAACGATCGAGGCGTACCGCTCGGACCTCTTCAAGCAGAAGTACCTGCCCGAGGTTCGACCGTTCCCCGGTGTCCGCGCGCTGTTCGAACGGATCCGCGAGGCCGGCTTGAAGATCGCCCTGGCGTCATCGGGCAAGCGCGCCGAGGTCGAGCGCTACACGGAGATTTTGGAGATCGGCGACCTCGTCGACGTCGCCACCAGCTCGGACGACGCGGACCGCTCGAAGCCACATCCGGACATCTTCGAAGCGGCGCTGAAGAAGCTCGACGGGATCCCGCCAAGCGCGATCATCGTCATCGGCGACACCCCGTACGACGCCGAGGCAGCCGCGAAAGCGGGCCTGCGCACGATCGGCGTGCTCTGCGGCGGCTTCCCGGAAGCGGACCTTTCCGCCGCGGGCTGCGTGGCGATCTACCGCGATCCGCAGGATCTGCTCGACGGGTTCGAGCAGTCGTTGCTGGCAACCGACTGAACGGCCGCCCTGGCAAGCCACCGCCGCGCTTTACGCACCGTCATCCACAGTTTCCCGCCTCGCTGTTGCGCTGCGGTAACGGAGCATGATGCCGGCTACGCAATTCGACGAAAGGGGCTGGTGTCACCCGGCCGAAAGGCGTAGCGAGCCGCCCGCCAATCTGGATCCTTTCGAAGGACGAGCGCCTCGTATGCCCCAGACTCACCAGGCCAGCCCGGCCTTGCGCTTCGTGCCGGGAGCCAAGACCCTGCCGGAGCAGATCGCGGAGGCGGTCGGCAGCCGATCAACGCCCTTGAGCCAGCTCCTCCGCCTGATGGCGGCGCTGGAGGCGGAGGGCGGCAACGAGGCGCTGCGCCTTCAGCTGCGCGCCCGGATCGGCGCGCCGCTCAACGCCTGAATGCAGAATCCCGCGCGTCAGTGCCGCCGATGTCGGTGACGATGTCGGCGGCCTGATCGCCGCGCGGTCTGGACCGAGGCTGGGCTGATCCGCTTCATGCAGGTGAAGTAGATCTGCCGCCCGACCTCCTCAATCGCCAGACCGCTTGGATTCGGCGCGGAGAAGACCTTCGCGCGCGCCTCCATCCGGCAGGCCGCGTCCTCGGGACTGCGGATCGGCGGCTCGGCATGCGCCGACCCGACCCACAGGATCGATCCCATGAGGATCCCGGACGCGATCGATGCGGGACGCGTCCCTCTCCACCAAATATTCGGCATACGGAATGCTGTCCTCACGCGGTCGAAAGGCAGAAATAGAGCACCTTTGCGACCCGTGAAGCTTCGTCAGACTGCTGGCCTGGGTCGGCGGGCCCGCCGTGAGCCAGGATCACGGCACGATCCAGAGGCACCGGCCCGCGCCGGCAATGGTCATGCATTCATAGGGTGCGCCGCCGATCATCGCTCGCTGTTCCACGGTCCCGATCTCGCGGCGCGCGATCCGGCGGCATCCGGCCTCCGACGGGCCTTGGTGCCCCGACCCGGCAGCATCGATCCGGCGCGCGGCCAGCAGGGTGTCGCAGGCCGTGACGTCTGCCGCCTGAGCGCAGGCGCCGCTCGACCAGAGCACGACAGGCGCGATCACCAGAACCAGTCGGGACATCATGTTGGTCTCGTCGGAGGGCCGCGTCGGCTGTGGTCAACCTTGCAGCGGCCCTCAACGCAGGGGCATGCGCGAAGGTTGCCGATCGCACAGCTCCGCAAATGCAACGACGCCCGCTTTGTGGGCGGGCGTCGTTTGATCGCGAGACTTCGCTGGATGCCGATCAGCGCTTGATCTTGGCCTTCGCCTTCCGGGCGGCGTAACGGGCGTCGCGCTGCGCCTTCTTGGCCTCAAGGTCAGCCGACTTGCGCTCCTGCGCGGCGGCGAGTTCGGCCGCCTCGCGGGCGAGTTGCGCGGCGAGCTCGGCCTCCTCGCGCTGGCGCTTCTCCTCGGCGGCCTTCAGCTCGGCGGCGATGCGAGCCGCCTCGCGCTCACGGGCGCGCTCCTCACGCGCCTGCGCGACCTCGGCCCGAGCCTTGGCTTTGGCAATCACCTCCGGGTCATCGGCCGGCGGACGAGCCTTGAATTTGGCCAGCAGTGCGGCCTTGGCATTCTGGGAGTTCTGGCGACGGTCGTCGAAGTTCCTGTAGTCGAATGCGCTCATCTGACCTTTCTCGGTTAATACGCTTGGCGTGTCTCAGGGACTTCCGGCACAGCCGGTCACGTCGTCTCTGCAAGCCCCCATGGCGTCCCTGGCCATTGGAACTGCACCGATCCATCGATTCTACCGATGGTCAGACCCGAGCGCTGGCCCACGCCGGAGCGCTCGGGTCTGACCACATGCCGAAAACGGAAAGCCCTTAACCAGAGCGGCGTGTCCTACGCAATCGCGTCGATCCGCGCCCAACGGGTGCAATGCGACAATCCTGGCGATCTCTGTATGGATTTCGCAGACCGGTGCCGAAAAACCTCAAGGCATCCAGGGCACACCTGTCGGGAACAGAGTACGAGGTCATGCCGCTCTCTGATTGCCATCTTCAGATAGGTCGCCCAAGGATGAGCGGCAAGGTTGAAGGGCTGTCTCACCAGCGCTGCTCGATGCGTACAAAGGTGAGCCCGAGCCCGATGCGGGATTGCGGACACGCTCAACAGCAAAGCGCTGTGGCCGCAGCGCATTCGCAAGCAGCAACCCACGTCTGCAAATTTCACATCGGATATTTGATCGCTGTACAAGCCATTGATCGCTGCTGGCTGCCTGTGATGTCGATCGACCCTCGCCCCGGCTTTCCAGGCGACGGGCGGCATCTGGGGCGGAGCTGACCGTGCAAGCACGAACGCCAGCCACATGGTTGGCCCAGTCAGGCCGCAGGTGGACCTGAAAGCGGCGTGGCTCCAGGAAGCCTCAGAATAATCGGCCGCCAAGCCAACAGAGGAACGCCGAGCGAACGCCTACGAAATAGGCAAACCGCGGTGGTGGTTCCATCTCGCTCGAAGGGCGCGCTATTCTGCTGCAAAATGAGGCATACTCGGTGAAAGTCCGAAAAACGCCGTCGGCGGCATGAGCCCTGCTAAAGATCAGTCCCGGCAGCGTACCGAGGACAGCGCGAGAACCCCGATGCCCGACCCATCCGCCACCTTCGATCCTGAAGCTTATGCCGCAGCCGCGACCCCGCTGCTCGGGCTGTCCCTCGATCCACGCTGGATGGATTCCGTCACCGCCAACCTCCGCGTTCTGGCGAAAGCCGCCGAGCTGGTGAGCGATTTCCCGCTTGCCGACGAGGTCGAAGCTGCGCCGACCTTCGAGGCATGAGCGCGCCCCAGCCCCTGAGCGCGGTGGCGCTCGCCAACGCGGTCAATCGTCGGCAGCGCAGCGCGCGGGACGTCGTGACCGAGGCTCTGGCTCGGATCAGGCGCCACGACCCATCCGTCAATGCCTTCACCGACCTGCTTGACGGGCGTGCGCTGGCGCAGGCGGACGCGCTCGATGACGCCCTGAACGGGGGCGGCCTGCCCAAACCGCTCGCGGGCGTGCCCTTCGCGGTGAAGAACCTGATCGACATCACGGGCCTGCCGACCCGTGCAGGCTCGAAGATCAACCGGGAGCGACCGCCGGCCAGCCGTGACGGCACCCTTGTTCGGCGCCTGGAGGCGGCCGGGGCGATCCTGGTCGGCGCCCTCAACATGGGGGAATACGCCTACGACTTCACCGGCGAGAACGTCCACGACGGTGACGCGCACAACCCGCACGCCCTCGGTCACATGACCGGCGGCTCGTCCGGGGGCTCCGGAGCGGCCGTCGCCGCCGGGATGGTGCCGCTGACGCTCGGCTCCGACACGAACGGCTCGATTCGCGTTCCCGCCGCCTTCTGCGGCTGCTTCGGGCTGAAGCCGACCTATGGGCGGCTCAGCCGCGCGGGGAGCTTCCCCTTCGTCGGCAGCCTCGACCATCTCGGTCCGATGGCCCGGAGCGTGAGCGACCTCGCGCTCGCCTATGACGCCATGCAGGGTCCGGATCTGGACGACCCCGTCGCGACGACCCGACCGCCGGAGCCCGCCATGCCGGCCCTTGAAACGGGGATCGACGGACTGCGGATTGCGGTGGCGGGAGGCTACTTCGCGCGCGGCGGCGATCCGGAAGCCTTCGCCGCGGTGGCGCGCGTCGCTGAGGCCCTCGGCGTGCACCGCACCGTCGAACTTCCCGAAGCGGCACGCGCCCGCGCGGCCGCCTACCTCATCACCGCCGCCGAGGGTGCGACGCTCCATCTCGACCGCCTGCGCACCCGACCGCAGGATTTCGACCCGGCCGTGCGCGACCGGCTGATTGCCGGGGCGATGCTACCTGCGCCCCATGTCGAGCGGGCGCAGCGATTCCGCCGCTGGTACCGGGCGCGCGTGCTCGACGTGTTCGACGCCGTCGATGTGATCTTGGCCCCGACCACGCCGTGCCGGGCACCGAAGGGTGGCCAGACGCATTTCGTCCTCGACGGCGTGACGCTGCCCGTTCGGGCCAATATCGGTGTGTTCACGCAGCCGATCTCGTTCATCGGCCTGCCCGTGGTGGCGGCGCCGGTCTGGCTCGATGACGGGTTGCCGCTCGGCGTGCAGGTGATTGCCGCCCCCTGGCGCGAGGATCTCGCCCTGCGCGTCGCGCGCCATCTCGAACGGACCGGCATCTGCACGGCACCCATCGCGGAGCTCGCCTGATGATCATCGACGATCCCGCCGTCAGAGCCGAGGTCGAGGCCGCCTTCCGGTCCTACGAGACTGCGCTCACCACCAACGACGTCCCGACCCTGGAGGCGCTGTTTCGGGACGATCCGCTGACCATCCGCTACGGGATCGGCGAGAACCTGTACGGCATGGACGCGATCCGCGCCTTCCGCCGGGCCCGCTCGCCGGTGGGCCTGGAGCGCGTTCTGGCGCAGACGCAGATCACCACCTACGGGCGCGACTTCGCCACCGCCATGACGCTGTTCACCCGCACCAGCGTGCCCGGAAAGATCGGCCGGCAGAGCCAGACCTGGGTCCGCTTCCCGGAGGGCTGGCGGGTGGTCGCCGCCCATGTGAGCCTGATCGACGCCGAATAGGCGCCGGACAGCCCCGGCACGCGGTGCGGACTGACTGGCCGCGGGCTTGCATACGGTCGAGCGTATCCCGGGTCCGATAGGCCCGGACCAACGCGAGTACCCGACCCAAGATGCTGTCCCGTTTGAGAAATCTCGGTGCCCGTGCGGCGCTGGCCGGTGTCCTGGCGCTCTCCGCGAGCACCGCCGCCCTCGCGCAGGGAACGCTGCGGATCGGCATGACCGCCTCCGACATCCCGCTGACCACCGGCCAGACCGACAATGGCGGCGAGGGCATGCGGTTCCTCGGTTACACAGTCTATGACGGCCTGATTAACTGGGACCTGTCGAGCGCGGAACTGGCCTCCGACCTCGTGCCGGGGCTGGCCACCAGCTGGATTGTCGACCCGAACGACAAGACCAAGTGGACCTTCAAGCTCCGGCCGGGCGTCAAATTCCACGACGGCTCCGACTTCACCGCCGACGCGGTGGTCTGGAACCTCGACAAGCTCCTGAAGGCCGACGCGCCGCAATACGACCCGCGCCAGTCCGCGCAGGGCAAGACCCGCATCCCGGCCGTGGCCAGCTACCGCGCGGTCGATCCCATGACCGTCGAGATCACCACTAAAGCCCCCGACGCGACGCTGCCCTACCAGATCGCCTGGATCATGATGTCGTCGCCGGCCCAATGGGAGAAGCTCGGCAAATCCTGGGACGCCTTCGCGAAGCAGCCCTCGGGCACCGGCCCGTGGAAGCTGACCCTGTTCGCCCCGCGCGAGCGCGCCGAGATGGTGCCGTTCAAGGAATACTGGGACACGAACCGCGTCCCGAAGCTCGACAAGCTCGTGCTGATCCCGCTGCCCGAGGCCAATGCCCGGACCGCGGCCCTGCGCTCGGGGCAGGTGGACTGGATCGAGGCGCCGGCACCCGATTCTGTGGCCTCCCTCAAGAGCGCCGGCTTCACCATCGTCACCAACGCCTATCCGCATAACTGGACGTGGCACCTGTCGCGGGTCGAGGGCTCGCCCTGGAACGACATCCGCGTGCGCAAGGCCGCCAACCTTGCCATCGACCGCGACGGGCTGAAGGAGCTGCTCGGCGGCCTCGCGATCCCCGCCAAGGGCTTCATGCCGCCCGGCCACCAGTGGTTCGGCCACCCGACCTTCGACGTGAAGTACGATCCCGACACCGCCAAGAAGCTGCTCGCCGAGGCCGGCTACAGCCCCGCCAAGCCGCTGAAGCTGAAGGTCGCGATCTCGGCCTCGGGCTCGGGCCAGATGCAGCCGCTGCCGATGAACGAGTTCGTCCAGCAGAACCTCGCCGACGTGGGCATCCAGGTCGATTACGAGGTGGTCGAGTGGAACACGCTGATCAACATCTGGCGGGCCGGTGCCAAGGCCGACATCTCGCGCGGCGTCTCGGCGATCAACTACTCGTACTTCATCCAGGATCCGTTCACCGGCTTCATCCGCCACCTGCAGTGCAACTTCGCCCCGCCGAACGGCACGAACTGGGGCTATTACTGTGATCCGGCGATGGACAAGCTGTTCGATCAGGTCCGCAACACCTTCGACAAGACCGAGCAGACGAAGGTTCTGGAGAAGATCCACGAGAAGTACGTTGACGATGCGCTGTTCATCATGATCACGCACGACGTAAACCCGCGGGCAATGAGCCCCAAGGTGAAGGGCTTCGTTCAGGCGCAGAACTGGTTCCAGGATTTCTCGAAGATCACCATCGCGACGGCGGGGCGGTAGTCGGACCAGAGATCTCTCCTCCCCCGGCGATTCCGGGCCTGCCCGGTTTCGCTCAAGCTTGCGGGGAGGAGCAGAAGGTGGAGGTGATGCAGGATCGCGCGATCGGGTTCCTTGAGCGCCACTCCCACCCCTGACCCCTCTCCGCAAAGGGGAGGGGAGTTGCCTCGGCTGTGTCGACAACAGGTCCTTGAATGCTCCTCTACATCCTCAAACGACTGGTCTACGTGACCCCCGTGGCGTTCGGGGTCAGCGTCGTCTGCTTCCTCCTCGTCCACCTCGCGCCGGGCGATCCCCTGAGCGCCGTGCTGCCGGCCGACGCAACCCAGGCCACCATCGACGAGATGCGGGCCGCCTACGGCTTCGATAAGCCGCTGCCGGTCCAATACCTGATCTGGCTGTGGCACGTGCTGCATGGCGATCTCGGGGTCTCGATCGCCACCGGACGGCCGGTGCTGGGCGAGGTCAGCCGCGCCGTGGTGAACTCGCTGATCCTCGCCTCGGTGGCGACCGTGATCGGCTTCACCTTCGGGACGCTCTTCGGCTTCGTGGCCGGCTATCACCGGAACTCGCTGGCAGACCGGGCGGCCTCGGCCCTCTCGGTCTTCGGCGTGAGCGTGCCGCATTACTGGCTCGGCATGGTGCTGGTGATCGTGTTCTCGGCCACGCTCGGCTGGCTGCCGCCGACCGGCGCCGGGCCCGATGGCTCGGGCAATTGGCGGCCCGATTTCGATCATCTGCGCTATCTGATCCTGCCCGCGGTCACGATGTCGGTGATCCCGATGGGCATCATCGCCCGCACGGTCCGGGCGCTCGTCGCCGACATCCTGTCCCAGGACTTCGTCGAGGCGCTCCGCGCCAAGGGCATGGATGAGCGCGGCGTGTTCCGGCACGTCGTGCGCAACGCCGCCCCGACGGCGCTCGCCATCATGGGCCTGCAGCTCGGCTACCTGCTCGGCGGCTCGATCCTGGTCGAGACCGTGTTCGCGTGGCCGGGCACCGGCTTCCTCCTCAACGCCGCGATCTTCCAGCGCGACCTGCCCCTGCTCCAGGGCTCGATCCTCGTGCTGGCGATGTTCTTCGTGGTCCTCAACCTCCTGGTGGACGTGATGCAGACCGCCCTCGACCCGCGCATCGAGCGCGCCTGAGCCGGAGCCCGATGATGACTGCTCCCGTCACCGCGGCCTCCGTGGCCCTCGACGGCGGCGTGCTCGCCGCCGAGGACGTGACCCACGGTCCCGAAGCCGCCTTCGCCCCCTCCCGCGGCTTCTGGGGCCATGTCGGCCACCGGCTGGTGCGCGACCCCGTCGCCATGGGCGCCGGCGCCCTGATCCTCGCCGTCGCGATCATCGCGATCCTGTCGCCCTGGATCACCCCGATGGATCCCTACAAGGGCTCGATGCTGCGCCGGCTGAAGCATGTCGGCGACGCCACGTACTGGCTGGGCTCCGACGAGCTCGGGCGCGACATGATCAGCCGGCTGATGCTGGGCTCGCGGCTGTCGCTGTTCATCGGCGTCACCCCGGTGCTGATCGCCTTCGTGATCGGCTCGGCCATCGGCATCCTGGCGGGCTATGTCGGCGGCTGGACCAACACGATCCTGATGCGCACGATCGACGTGTTCTTCGCCTTCCCGTCGGTGCTGCTGGCGATCGCCCTCTCGGGGGCGCTCGGCGCCGGCATCTTCAACTCGATCGTCTCGCTGACCTGCGTGTTCGTGCCCCAGATCGCCCGCGTGGCCGAGAGCGTCACCACGGGGATCCGCCGCCGCGACTACATCGACGCCGCCAAGCTGTCGGGGGCCTCGGCGCTGACGATCATGCGCGTGCAGGTGCTCGGCAATGTCATCGGCCCGATCTTCGTCTACGCGACCAGCCTGATCTCGGTCTCGATGATCCTGGCCTCGGGCCTCTCGTTCCTCGGCCTCGGCGTGCGCCCGCCCGAGCCCGAATGGGGCCTGATGCTCAACACCCTGCGCACCGCGATCTACGTCAATCCGGTCGTGGCCGCTCTTCCAGGTGTCTGCATCTTCGTCGTCTCGATCGCCTTCAACCTGTTCTCGGACGGCCTGCGAGCCGCCATGGAGATTCGCCAGTGAGCGTCATCCCGGACGCCTCCGATCCGTTCGCCCGCGACCGCGGCGGACCCGCCCAGCCGCTCCTGTCGGTCTCAGGGCTGATCAAGCACTTCCCGGTCCGCAAGGCCGGCGGCAAGAAACAGGTCGTGCGCGCCGTCGACGGCGTCGATTTCGACGTCCTGAAGGGGGAGACGCTCGGCATCGTCGGCGAGTCCGGCTGCGGGAAGTCGACCACCGCCAAGCTGCTCATGGGCCTGATCGCGCGCGATTCCGGCGAGATGCTCTACGACGGCCAGGCGATCGGCGAGCGCGCCATGCCGTGGCGGGCCTACCGCCGGCAGGTCCAGATGGTGTTCCAGGACAGCTACGCCTCGCTCAACCCGCGCATGACGGTGGAGCAGTCGATCGCCTTCGGCCCGAAGGTCAACGGCGTGCCCGGCCGCGAGGCGGTGGAGCGGGCCCGTGCGCTGCTCGCCCGGGTCGGCCTGGAGCCGAAGCGCTTCGCCGGCCGCTACCCGCATGAGATCTCCGGCGGCCAGCGTCAGCGGGTCAACATCGCCCGCTCGCTCGCCCTCGAGCCGCGGCTGGTGCTGCTCGACGAGGCCGTGTCGGCGTTGGACAAGTCGGTGGAGGCGCAGGTGCTCAACCTGCTCCTCGATCTCAAGGCCGAATTCGGTCTGACCTACATCTTCATCAGCCACGACCTGAACGTCGTGCGCTTCATCTCCGACCGGGTGATGGTGATGTATCTCGGTCGGGTCTCCGAGATCGGCCCGTCCGACACGGTGCTCGACGCGCCGGCCCATCCCTATACCGGGGCGCTGCTCGCCTCGATGCCGTCGCTCGATCCCGACAACCGCACCCAGGCCGCGCTGCTGCAGGGCGACCCGCCGAACCCGATCGACCCGCCAACGGGGTGCCGCTTTCATCCGCGCTGCACCCTCGCGGAGGGGATCTGCAGCCAGAAGGAGCCGCCGCTCGACGCGATCCAGCCGCTGCATCGCGTCGCCTGCCTCGCCCGGCAACCCGGCTCCGGCCATTCCGCGGCACCGACCCAGGCGCTCGCGGCATGAGCAATCCGATGTCGCCTTCAGAACCCGCGGTCGCCCTCAGAAACCTCCGGGTCGCCTTCGGCAAGGTGCAGGTCGTCGACGGCGTCGATCTGACCGTCGAACGCGGGCAGGCCCTGGCGCTCATCGGCGAGTCCGGCTCGGGCAAGAGCGTGACGCTCCGCTCGATCCTCCGCCTGTTCCCGGAGGGGCGCAGCCGCATCGAAGGCCAGATCCTGGCCGCCGGGAAGGACGTGCAGGCGCTGACCAAGCGCCAGCTCGCCGACTTCCGCGGCGGCGCGGTGTCGATGATCTTCCAAGAGCCGTTGCTCGCCTTCGACCCGGTCTACACGGTCGGACGGCAGATCACCGAAGCGATCCTCCGTCATGAAAAGATCTCGAAGGACGAGGCCCGCAAGCGCGCCCTCGCTTTGTTCGAGCGGGTGCGGATCCCCAGCCCGGAGCGGCGTCTCGACAATTACCCGCACGAGATGTCGGGCGGCATGCGCCAGCGCGCCATGATCGCCCTGGCGCTCGCCTGCCGGCCGCAGGTGCTGCTCGCCGACGAGCCGACCACGGCGCTCGACGCCACGGTGCAAATCCAAGTGCTCCTGCTGCTGCGCGAATTGCAGCGCGACCTCGGCCTGTCGATCGTGATCGTCACGCACGATCTCGGCGCGGCCGTGGAAGTCGCCGACCGGATCGCCGTGATGTACGCGGGCAAGATCGTCGAGACCGGGACCGCCCATCAGGTGGTCCTGAACCCGCACCACCCCTACACGATCGGCCTGCTGCGCAGCCGGGCCGAGGGGGCGCTGGCCAAAGGCTCCCGCCTGCAAACGATCCCGGGGAGCCCGCCCGATCTCGCCAATCGCCCGCCGGGCTGTCCCTTCGCGCCGCGCTGCTTCCTTGCCGAAGAGCGTTGCCGCCGGGAGATGCCGCCGGTGGGCGAGATCGCCCCCGGCCATCAGGTCGCGTGCTGGCGGACCGAGGAGGCATCGGCCGCCTACCGCGCCGGCCCGACCCCGGTCCGTGCCGCGGAGCCGGTCCCGGCCTGAGCCGCCTCGCCGCGCGGATCGGGTTCAAGAACCCGGATCCGGCGCGGCGCGCCGTGGCCGGCGTCATTCCAGGGCGCGGCGGGGCAGCCCCGGGATAAGGTCGCAGGATCCGGCGATCCCGCCGTCGTCACACCTTCAGCACGGGTTCGGCGATGTCGCCGCCGCCGCCCCGGGCCTTCAGGTAATCCGGCTGGAACAGGCACATCCGCACGGCGTCCCGATAGCGCCCGTTGACGAAGAATTCGTCCTTCAGCACACCTTCGGGCCGGAAGCCGCAACGCTCGTAGATCCGCACCGCCCGGGCATTGTCCCGGTCGACGTGCAGGTAGAGCTTGTGGATGTTGAGCACGCTGAACGCGTAGTCCATGGCGATCCGGGTCGCCTGCCAGGCGTAGCCGCGCCCCTGGAAGCTCGGGTGGATCGCGATCTGGAACTCGCAGCGCCGGTGCAGGTGATTGATCTCGACGAGCTCGATCAGCCCGGCCGGCTCGCCGCCGGGATCGGCCACGATGAAGCGGCGCTCGGTCTGGTTGTGGATGTTGCGCTCGTAGAGCTGCTGCAGTTCGGCGAAGGACTCGTAGGCCTCCTCGAACCAGTAGCGCATGATGCTGTCGTTGTTGTTGAGCTGGTGGACGAAGCGCAGGTCCTCCCGCTCGAGCGGCCGCAGCTTGATGGTGATTCCGGTCACCGCGTTCATGACGCATAGGCCTCGATCAGGTTGCGCAGGAACCGCTCGCCCTGGCCGAAGGCGTCGAGGGTGATGAACTCGTCGGGCTGGTGGGCCTGCGCGATGTCGCCCGGCCCGCAGACCACGGTCGGGATCCCTGCGGCCTGGAACTGCCCGGCCTCGGTCGCATAGGGAACCGCGATGGTGCGGTTGCGCCCGGCCAGCCGCAGGCAGAGCCGCTCGGCCTCGGATCCCGGCTCGGGGGCGAGGCCAGGAATGTCGACCTCCTCCAGGGTCTCGATCCGCCCGAACGCGCCGTAGCGGTTGAGGCGCTCGCGCGTCACCCGCTCGACCTCCGCCGCGAAGAGCCGCGGGATCTCGGCCGGGTCGAGGTCCGGCAGGCCGCGATACTCCCAGTGGAAACGGCACTCCTTGGCCAGGATGTTCCGGGCGGTGCCGCCGTGGATCGTCCCGACATGGACCGTGGTCGAGGCCGGGTCGAACCGCCCCGACGGGTCGCCGCGCTCGATCATCAGATCGGCGATCCGGTTCAGGCCGGCGACGAGCTCGCAGGCCGCCGTCACGGCGTTCGCCCCGAGGGCGGGCCGCGCCGAATGGGCCTCATGCCCGTGGACGGTGGTGAGGCAGGTGACGATGCTCTTGTGCGCGTCCGCCACCTCCATGCCGGTGGGCTCGCCGACGATCACGGCGCCCGGCCGTGGCAGGTCGGCCCCGAAGCGGGCGATCGCGTCGATGGAGCCCAGGCAGGTCGTCTCCTCGTCGTAGGAGAGCAGGATGTGGATCGGCCGCTTCAGGTCGGCAGCCAGCATGTCGGGCACCAGCGCGAGCGCCAGGGCGTCGAAGCCCTTCATGTCGACGGCGCCCCGCCCGTAGGCCCGGCCGTCGGCGACACGCAGCGTGAACGGGTCGCCGGTCCAGGCCTGCCCCGCAACCGGCACCACGTCGGTATGACCGGACAGGACGACGCCGCCATCGACCACCGGGCCGATGGTCGCGAGAACGGCCGCCTTGTCGCCTGCGGCGTTCGGCAGGCGCAGGTACGGAACGCCCCAGCCATCCAGGTAGCCGCAGACGGACTCGATCAGCGCCAGATTGGACTTGTCGCTCTCCGTGTCGAAGGACACGAGGCGGGCCAGCATGTCGAGCGTGCTCAGCCGCTCGCCGGTCGCAGGCATGGATTCCTCCGGAGCGGGGCCCCGGGCCGGGGCCTCAGTGCAGGCTGCGGCGGACGTGCGGGCTGTCGAGGGAGAAGGCGGGGATCTCCGCCTCGAAGCTCTCACCGGCCACCGTCGCCATGGTGTAGCTGCCGGCCATCAACCCGTCGGGCGTGTTGAGCGGGCAGCCACTCGTGTAGCAGAAGGTCTCGCCCGGCTCCAGCACCGGCTGCTTGCCGACGACTCCGGTGCCGCGCACCTCCTGGCAGGCACCGTGCCCGTCGATGATGCGCCAGTGGCGGGAGCGCAGCTGCACCTGTTCGCTGCCGTTATTTACGATCTCGACCGTATAAGCGAAGAAATACCGGCTCTCGTTCGGCGAGGATTCCTCCTCGACGAAGCGGGACTGGACCGTCACGCTGATTCCCCGAGTCTCGGCCTTGTACATCGCCCTAATAGGCCTTTCTTCGGACGGTTCGATTCGCTGAAGCCGAACGGAACGCGCTTCACCCGGGGGTGGTAGTTGGCGCCGGAATCCCCGTCAATCGCGGTGGACTACCTCGCGGGACGCCGATCCGCCTCGCAGGCTCCGCCGCGCACGGGCCGCGGGGTGCGGCACGATGAGGCGCGGCGCGGGTTAAGCCCGCATTAGCCAGTCCCGGCGGAAAACGGGCGAGGGACGCGGACCTGCCGGGGCGCGCGAAGGAGTCAGGCGCGATGAACGCGGGCGCACGCAGAGGAGCCGCCGATTCGGGCGTGAAAGGCAGCGCCGGGATCCTGCCGGCCCAGGCGATCGCCGAACTCGCTGCGGCGGGCGGCATCCGCACCGCGCGCGCCTTCGCGGTCGATCAGATCCAGCCGGCAAGCCTCGATCTGCGCCTCGGCGACAAGGCCTACCGCGTCCGCACGAGCTTCCTGCCTGGGTCGGGTCGCACGGTCCAGGCCTGCGTCGAGCGGCTGTCGCTCCACGCGATCGATCTGCGCCCCGGCGCGGTCCTGGAAACGGGCTGCGTCTACATCGCCGAATTGCAGGAAGGCCTGGCGCTTCCGGCCGACCTCGCGGCCGCGGCGAACCCGAAGAGCTCGACCGGGCGCATCGACGTGTTCACCCGGGTGATTACCGACCGGGGTGAGGCCTTCGACCAGGTCGAGCCCGGCTACACCGGCCCGCTCTACGCGGAGATCTCGCCGCGCACCTTCCCGGTCCTGGTCCGCACCGGCTCGCGCCTGTCGCAGATCCGCTTTCGCCGCGGCGCGCCGCGCCTGACGGAAGCCGAGCTCGGCCTGCTCCACGCCCGCTCGGCGCTGGTCGATGCGGGCAGCCCGTCCTTCCAGGGCGGCGTCGCGGTCTCGGTCGACCTGTCCGGATTCGACGGGCTCGTCGGGTATCGCGCCAAGCGCCACACCGGCCTCGTCGACGTGGACGCCCCCGGGCGCCACCGGGCCGCGGATTTCTGGGAGCCGCTCGCCGCCGACGGCTCGGGCAGTCTGATCCTCGATCCGGGCCAGTTCTACATCCTGGCCTCGAAGGAGTCGGTGCAGGTCCCGCCCGACCACGCCGCCGAGATGGTGCCGTTCGATCCGCTGGTGGGCGAGTTCCGGGTTCACTACGCCGGCTTCTTCGATCCGGGCTTCGGCTATGCTGGGGCCGGGGGCGAGGGTGCCCGCGCCGTGCTGGAGGTCCGCTCGCGCGACGTGCCGTTCCTGCTGGAGGATGGCCAGATCGTCGGCCGCCTCGTCTACGAGCGGATGCTCGACCTGCCGGAAACCCTCTACGGGGCAGGGGCCGGCTCGAACTACCAGGCCCAGGGCCTCAAGCTCTCGAAGCACTTCGTCCTGTAGGCGGGGTGCGGATCCACCGACGGGAGCCTCGATCGCATGGATGCGGTGGACCGAAAGATCCTGGACATCCTCCAGCAGGACGCGACGCTCCCGGTGGCGGAACTCGCCGAGCGGGTCGGCGTCAGCGCGGCCCCGTGCTGGCGCCGGGTGAAGAAGCTGGAAGCGTCCGGCGTCATCCGCCGCCGGGTGGCGCTGGTCGATCGCCGCAAGGTCAACGTGCCGACGACGGTCTTCGTGGCCGTGAAGGCGCCCCGCCACGCCGCCGACTGGTCCGACGCCTTCCGGCGGGTCGTCGCCGGTTTCCCCGAGATCGTCGAGGCGTGGCGCCTGACCGGCGAGATCGATTACCTGCTGCGCATCGTCGTGCCCGACATCGAGGCCTACGACGCGGTCTATCAGCGCCTGATCGCCAAGCTCGAGTTCTCGAACCTGTCCTCCTCCATCGCCATGGAAGAGATGAAGTACACGACGGCGGTCCCGACGATCTACGTGGCGTAGGCGGAGACGGGCTCGCCCCGATCTGGCGCTCGCACGGTGGGACCCGCGGCCGTCACCCCGCCGCGACCGCGTAGGTGCGGTGGATCGACGAGGCCTGCACCCGGTGGTCGTACCCGTAGACGTGGATCGACACGGCCGCCTCGGGCCCGTCATTGGCGATCCGGTGCAGGTTCGGGCCGGACGGCATCATGCAGGCCACGAAGCCGGGCGTGCGGACCGCGTCCCGGGTCGCCACGGCATGCGTATCGCTGATCGCGCGGTACCAAGTCTCGCGGAGGTTTCCGCGGAGCAGGCCGAAGCAGCACGAGCAATGATGGTCGTGAACCGGCGTAATGGCCCCGGGTGCCCAGACCATTGCCCAGACACTCAACGCCTCGGTGCCGAACAGCAAGTTGCGCGAGAGGCCTTCGCCGTGCGCCGTCAGCCGCGACGGGTCGAGCAGCTCCGGCCGGGCCAGGAGGCGCAGAAGGGTCGCGCGGGCCGAGGCGAGATAGGCGTCCGGTGTGCGGCGGGCCGAGACGGCAAGATCGGCCATCATCGCCGCTACTTCGGCCGAGACGGTTGGCTGCGTCATCACCACGCTCCGAGCACGTTTTGAGGCTGCGCGGAGCGTAGCGCACAGGGACCGCCACGCGTTTGCGAAGTTCGCCGCCATTCCGCTCGCCGGCGCAATCTGATTGCGCATGAGAGGCGAAAAGCGAAATCGGCTGCCGAGGGTCCAATAATTCGCGAAACGATGGCTTCGACCGCCGGCCGCGGGTGCGGCGGCGCTCGTCATCGGCGCTCAGTCACAGGATAGAATGGGCCGCACCGCGGGCTCAGGAGCTGGCGACGGACCGCTCGAAGGCGCGCACCAAGTCGATGTCGAGCTTGCCTTCCATACCGTAGAGGATCTCCATCGCCTTCGCGGACGGCATGGGCGCCCGGTAGGGGCGGCGCTCCACAAGGGCCGCGTAGACGTCGCAGACGGTGATCAGGCGGACGATGTCGCGGATGGCCTCGCCTTTCAGCCCGTCCGGGTAGCCCGAGCCGTCCAGCATCTCGTGATGGTGGCGCACCACCGTGAGGACGGTCTCGTCGAACCCGCCGGCCTTGACCAGGATCTCGTGGCCGAGGGCCGCGTGCTCGCGCATCACCGCGCGCTCGCCAGGATCGAGGGGCCCGGGCTTGTTCAGGATCGACAGGGGGATCTTGGCCTTGCCGACGTCGTGGACCAGGGCGGCGCGGACGAGGTGCTCGCGATCCGCCGTCGAGAATCCGAGGTCGATCGCGAAGGTAGCCGCGAGGCCCGCAACCAGCAGGCAGTGCTGGTAGGTCGCGTCGTCATAGGCGCGCACGGTCTCGAGCCAGGCTTTGAGGCCGCCGGTGCCGATCGCCCCGAGGATCGGCTCCAGGGTGGCGTCGATGACGGCCGCGTCGACGGTGCCGTGGTCCCGCGCCGAGTCGAGCAGGTTGGCGATGGCGGCGCTCGCTCGGCCGGCGGCCTGGACGACGACCGGGCTGCCCGTCACGGGCCGGCTCGGCGTCTGCGGCGCCGCGGGCCGGAGTTGCGTCTGCAGCGCCTCGACCACCGTGGCGACCGGCGTATCCATCGGCAGGCACAGCCGCCCGCCGAGGTTGCGCGCCACCGACAGGCTGCGCTGGCCCATGCTGCGCATCAGGAAGACGCGGGGGAGCCCAGGGTTCGCCGCGATGAGGTTCCGCAGACCGGTGAGCGGCGAGGGCAGCAGGTCGAAGTCGATGACCACGCCAACGCATGGGCCCGGCGGTGGCGGCTCGGAGGCGCTGATCACCGTGCAGGGGGCGATCTGCGCGAGCGCGTGCAGCAGATCGGCGCGGCTGTCCGGCTGGTCGGTGTAGAGGACGAGCGTGCCCGCGCGCATCTGGGTCTTGGCGAGGAAGGACACCGCCGGGTTCGGCCGGGGCATCGGGTTCCGTGTGTTAGCACACGGATCTTGCCAGAGCTTTACGGGCGACGCGCGTCAGCCGGCAGCCGCCGCGTCGAGGAGCCACGCCACCTGGCCTGCGCTGGTCACACGGCCCGCGGGGAGATCCGCGCCCGCGGCGAGGCGGGCGAGCGGCGCCCGCTTGCCGGCACCGGTCACGAGGAACAGCACGTGCCGGGACGAGGCGAGCGCCGTGAAGGTGAGGGTGATCCGCGGCACGAACGGCGCCAGCCCGGCCTCCGGCACGGGCGCGACGAGCCGCGCGGTCTCATCCACGGCCGGCTTGCCGGGAAACAGCGAGGCGGTGTGGCCGTCCTCGCCGAGACCGAGGAGCACGAGGTCGAAGAGCGGCCGTGCGGGGTCGAGACTGTCGGCTCCGTAGAAGTCCAGCAGCGCGCGCTCATAGGCCCAGGCGCCGGTCTCCGCGCCTTCATCCGACGGGATGAAGTGCAGGTGGGTCGGCGGGATCGAAGCGCCGCGACCGAACGCCTCGCGGACCATCCGGACGTTGCTGCGCGCGTCGTCCCACGGGACAACTCGGTCGTCGCCGAAGAACCAGTGGACCCGCTCCCACGGCACCCGTGTCGCGTAGTCCGGGCCGGCGAGCAGCCCGTAGAGCACCTTGGGCGTCGAGCCGCCCGACAGGCAGATCGCGATCCGCTCGGACCGGCTCTCGCCGCAGGCCACGATCAGCCGCTCGGCCGCCTCGCGGGCGACGGCCTCGGGATCCTTCAGGACATGGGTGCCGGCGGGAAGGCTCATGGAACGCCCCTACTTCTTCGGCTCCTGGTGGCCGCCGAAGCCCTTGCGCATCGCCGAGAGGAGCTTGTCGGCGTAGCTCTCGTGCTCGCGGGAGCGGAACCGCCGGTACAGAGCCGCGGACAGCACGGTGGCCGGCACGCTCTCCTCGATAGCGGCATTAATGGTCCAGCGCCCTTCGCCGGAATCCTCCACGTAGCCGGAGAAATCCGTGAGCTGCTCGTCGCCCGCCAGCGCCTGGGCGGTGAGGTCAAGGAGCCATGAGGAGACGACGCTGCCGCGCCGCCAGACCTCGGCGATGTCGCCCATGTTGAGGTCGAAGCGGCGCTCGGCCGGCAGCGCCTCGGAATTGGCGTGGCGGAGGATGTCGAACCCCTCCGCGTAGGCCTGCATCAGGCCGTACTCGATGCCGTTATGGACCATCTTTACGAAATGGCCGGCGCCGGTCGGCCCGGCATGGATGTAGCCCTGCTCGGCGCGTGGGTCGCGGCCGTCGCGGTTCGGGGTCTTGGGAATGTCGCCGATGCCCGGCGCCAGGGTCTTGAAGATCGGGTCGAGGCGGTCGACCGTCGCGGTGTCGCCGCCGATCATCATGCAGTAGCCGCGCTCCAGCCCCCAGACGCCGCCCGAGGTGCCGACATCGACGTAGTGCTGGCCCTTCTCCTTCAGGGCGAGGCCGCGGCGGACGTCGTCGCCGTAGAAGGAGTTGCCGCCGTCGATGATGCAGTCACCGGACTGCATCAGGCCCGAGAGGGTCTGGACCGCCTCCTCGGTGATCGCGCCCGCCGGCAGCATCACCCAGGCCGCGCGCGGCACCTCCAGCTTGGAGACCAGATCCTCCAGGCTCGACGCGCCGACCGCTCCAGCCTCGACCAGGGCGGCGACCGCGGACGGGTTCTGGTCGAACACGACGGCCGTGTGCCCGTCCCGCAGGAGGCGCCGGACGATGTTGCCGCCCATCCGGCCGAGGCCGATCATGCCGAGTTGCATCTTCGATCTCCTCAGATGTCCCCTCCCGCTTGCGGGCAGGGTCAGGGGTGGGCGTGTTTCAGGGTCGCGTGGCGCAGAGACTCCTGCACCACCCTCTCAGTCATCCCGGGGCCGCGCAGCGGCGCCCGGGATCCAGAGCCGCCGTTGCGCTCAGACCTTGCGCCACAGGCGGTTCTGGATTGCCCGCCTCCGGCGTTCCCCGTCGGGTCCGGGCTCGGCTTCGGCGCCCCGGAATGACAGCGGAAGTCATCACCGTGCGAGGAGATGAATTTTCCAACCTTTGTAGCCCGTAGCCGCAGGCGAGCGGAGTGGGGCGGACCTACGCCACCGCCGCCTTCAGCGCCGCCGCGATGCGCTTCAGGCCGGCCTCGAGATCGCCCTTGATGTGGACCCGCAGCGCGCGCCGGCCGCGCTCGGCGAGCACCGCGAAATCGCCCCGCGCCTGCGCGGCCACCACGGTGGCGAAACCGAGCTTGCGGCCGGGAATCGGCAGGTCCTGCGTCGGATCGGCGGTGATCTGGAGGAACACCCCGGTATCCGGGCCGCCCTTGTAGGCTTGGCCGGTGGAGTGCAGGAACCGAGGCCCGAATTCCAGGCAGGTCGCCACCTTCCGCGCATCGCGCACCGCGATCCGCGCCTCCTGCAGGATGCCGGCCGTCGCGGCGTTGCGCGGCACGTAGGCGAGCAGGCCCAGATAATCGCCGTCCTTGAGCCGGGCGAGCTGTGCCTTGAGGGCGGGTTCCAGGCCTTCGGCCGCCTGCTTCAACCCGTCCGCATTCTGCG
This sequence comes from Methylobacterium sp. OAE515, assembly GCF_041806315.1. NCBI lineage: Bacteria > Pseudomonadati > Pseudomonadota > Alphaproteobacteria > Hyphomicrobiales > Methylobacteriaceae > Methylobacterium > Methylobacterium sp. OAE515. The sequence continues at coordinate 5,040,385 of NZ_JBGMUV010000001.1, read as the reverse complement.
GGTCGGCGTAGAGCGCGATCGCGTCGTCTGAGAAGAGCGGCGTCTCCGAGGGGAGGGCGCCGCTCGCCTCGGCCTCCGCGAACAGCTTCTTGGTCTCGACCTTGCTGGCCTCAACATCCGGCTGGTCGAACGGGTTGATGCCGATCACCGCGCCCGCAACCGCGGTCGCCATCTCCAGGCGATAGAATTCCTGGGGCAGCTGCTCGATCCGGTCGAGGGTGATGCGGGCGATCGGGTGGCCGTCCCGCTCCAGGGCGCGCAGGGCTTCGTCCTGCGCCGCCTCCGCCTGGCCGTCGAGGCGCAGGTAGATGAAGAACCGGTCGCGGCCGTAGACCGCCGGAACATCGACCGGCTCCCCGTCCACCGGCACGAGGCCCTTGCCCTGCTTGCCGGTCGACTCTGCGATGAGCTGCTCGGCCCAGGCACCGAAGCTGTCGAGGGCCGGCGAGGCAATGATCGTGACCTTGTCGCGCCCGGCCAGAGCGGCCGCGCCGATGGCGGTCCCGAGCAGCACGCCCGGATTCACGGCCGGAGGCACTGCCGGGCCGCAGGAGCGGACCATGATGCGGGCGGTCTCGAGCAGCGCCTTGACGTCGAGGCCCATGGCGGCCGCCGGCACGAGGCCGAAGGCCGAGAGCACCGAGTAGCGCCCGCCGATCTGCTTCACCCCGTAGAAGATCTTCTTGAAGTGGTCGGCCTTGGCGGCGCGCTCCATGTCGGAGCCGGGATCGGTCACCGCCACGAAGTGTTCCCCGGCCTTCTCGCCGAGCACGTCCTTAGCGCGAGCCAGGAAGTAATCGCGAAACACGTTGGGCTCCAACGTCGAGCCGGACTTCGACGAGACGATGAACAGGGTCTTGGCCAGATCGATGCTCGCCTCCAGGGCGCGCACCTGATCCGGGTGGGTCGAGTCGAGGATCTGCAGCTTCGGGAAGCCCTCGCGCGGGCCGTAGGTCAGGCTCAGCACCTCCGGGCCGAGGCTCGACCCGCCCATGCCCAGCACCACCGCGTCGGTGAAGCCTTCGGCCTTCACCCACTCGGAGAAGGCAGCGTAGTCGGCGGCCTTCTCCAGTTCCTCCTCGACGATGTGCAGCCAGCCAAGCCAGTTCGCCTCGTCGTGGCCGGACCAGACCGAGGCGTCCCCCGCCCAGAGCCGGCGGATCGAACCGCTGGCGCGCCAGGATTCGACGGTCTTCTTGGCATCGGCCGCGAGGGTGTCGTCCATCGCGAGGGTCTGGCCGTCGAGGCGCTGGCCGAGCAGGGCCGCGCGCTTGCCGGCCACCGCGCCGAGCAGGTTGTCGGCCGCGTCGATGAAGAGCTGCACGCCCTCGCGCACCAGCTGCTCGGCGACCTTCTCGATGTCGATGCCGGTCCGCGCGAGCCGGGCCATCACGGCCTCGGCGCCGGGCACGTCTTCCTCGATGGTTGCCCGCACCACGCCATGGTCGCGGAACGCGTCCATGGTGGCGGGCGGCATGGTGTTGACGGTGTTCGGGCCGATCAGCTCCTCGACGTACAGGACGTCGGAATAGGCCTTGTTCTTCACGCCCGTGGAGGCCCAGAGCAGCCGCTGCGCCTTGGCGCCCTTCTCGGCCAGAGCGCTCCACTTGGACTCGGCGAAGATCCGCTTGTAGCGCTGGTAGGCGAGCTTGGCGTTGGCGATCGCCACCTTACCCTTGAGCTGCTCCAGGGCGATCTTCTCGTCGGGGTCGTTGGCCTCCGCGATCTTCTCGTCGAGGAGCTTGTCGACCAGCACGTCGATGCGGCTGATGAAGAAGCTCGCCACGCTGGCGATCCGCGAGACGTCGTGGCCGGCCTTCGCGCGCGCGTCGAGGCCGTCGATGAAGGCGCGGGCCACGGCCTCGTAGGCCTCCTGCGAGAACAGCAGGGTGACGTTGATCGAGATGCCCTCGCTGGTTAGCTGCCGGATCGCCGGGATGCCCTGCGGGGTGGCCGGCACCTTGACCATCAGGTTGTCGCGGGAGACCGCCTTGTGCAGGCGCCGCGCCTCCGCGAGGGTCTCCTCGGTGTCGAGGGCGAGGTAGGGCGAGACCTCCAGGCTGACGTAGCCGTCGGCGCCGTCGCTCGCCTCGTAGACCGGGCGCAGCACGTCGGCGGCCGCCTGGATGTCGGCGATGGCGAGGCCTTCGTAGAGGTCGATGACGCGGCTGTCGCCGGTCGCCTGCACGGATTTCAGGCTGTCGTCGTACTCGTCCGAGTGGCCGATCGCCTTCTCGAAGATCGACGGGTTGGAGGTGACACCCCGCAGGCCGTCGCGCTCCACGAGCTGCTTCAGCTCGCCTTTCGCGACGAAGCCGCGGGCCACGAAGTCGAGCCAGACCGCCTGATCCTGTTCGTCGTGCAGGGCCTTGAGCGCGTTCATGTCGATTCCTCGTCTCGCGTACCGCGTCCCGGACCCGGAACGCGCTCTCCTCCCCCATGTGGGGAAGAGTTTGGGGATCGAAGATCCCGCGTGGAGGTGGCGCAAGAACGAGCGCATCGGTGCCTTCCGCACCACCCCCACCTCTAGCCCCGCCCCACTAAGGGGAGGGGGAAAGCCGTTGAGCTACTTCCTGTGCTTGGCCACCTGCGCCTTGGCGGCCTCCAGGACCTTCTCGGGAGTAAAGCCGAACTTGGTCTGGAGATCCTTGATCGGCGCCGAGGCGCCGAAGGTGTGCATGCCGATGATCGCGCCCTCGGAGCCGGCGTAGCGATCCCAGCCGATGACGCTGCCCTGCTCGACGGCGACCCGCGCCTTCACGGCGGGCGGCAGCACCGAGTCGCGGTAGGCCGCATCCTGCCGCTCGAACAGCTCCCAGGACGGCATCGACACCACCCGGGCCTTCACGCCCTCGGCCTTCAGCGCCTCGTAGGCGCCGACGCAGAGCTGCACCTCGGAGCCCGAGCCCAGCAGGATGACGTCGGGCGTGCCCTCGGAATCGGCCAGCACGTAGCCGCCCTTGGCGGTGCCCGAGGCCGCACCGTACTTGGTGCGGTCGAGGGTCGGCAGCGGCTGGCGCGACAGCGCGAGCACCGCCGGCTGGTTTCGTAGCGAGAAGATCACCCGGTAGGCCTCGGCGACCTCGTTGGCGTCAGCCGGACGCAGGGTCACGAGGCCAGGGATGCAGCGCAGCGACAGGAGCTGCTCCACCGGCTGGTGGGTCGGCCCGTCCTCGCCCACGCCGATCGAGTCGTGGGTGAAGATGTGGAAGACCGGCAGCTCCATGAGGGAGGCGAGCCGGATCGGCGGGCGCATGTAGTCGGCAAAGACCAGGAAGGTCGCGCCGTAGGCCCGCAGGCCGGAAAGGCCCAAGCCGTTCACGACCGAGCCCATGGCGTGCTCGCGGACGCCGAAATGCAGGTTGCGGCCGCCCGGCGAGAACGGACCGAACGAGCCCGCGCCCTCGAAGGTCAGGTTCGACTTGTTGGACGGCGCCAGATCCGCCGAGCCGCCGAGGAGGAACGGCACGTGCTGGGCGATCGCGTTCAGCACCTTGCCGGAGGATTCGCGGGTGGCGAGGCCCTTGGCGTCCGGCTCGAAGACCGGGATGTCCTTGTCCCAGCCCTTCGGCAGGCGGCCCTCCAGGAAGGCGTTCAGGTCCTCGGCGTGAGCAGCGTCGGCTTCCTTGGCCTTGGTGAGCAGGCCCCGCCACGCGTCGTAGAGAGCCGCACCGCGCTTGCCGATGCCGTCCCGGAAATTCTCCTGCACGCCGTCCGGCACGAGGAACTGGGCGTCCTCCGGCCAGCCGTAGGCGCGCTTGGCGCCCTTGACCTCGTCCTCGCCGAGGGCGTCGGAGTGGGCCTTGGAGGTGCCCTGCTTCTTGGGCGCGCCGTAGCCGATCACCGACTTGACGATGATCAGCGTCGGCCGGTCGTTGGTGGCGAGGAACGTCTCGATCGAGCCCGCCAGCGCGTGCACGTCGTTGGCGTCGGCGACGCGCAGCACCTGCCAGCCGTAGGCCAGGAACCGGGTCGCCACCTCCTCGCCGAAGGCAAGTTCCGTATGGCCCTCGATGGTGACGGTGTTGTCGTCGTAGATCCAGCAGAGGTTGGCGAGCCGCAGGTGGCCGGCGAGCGAGGCGGCCTCCGAGGCGACGCCCTCCATCAGGTCGCCGTCCGAGCAGACCGCGTAGACGTTGTAGTCGAACAGCGGCAGGTTCGGCCGGTTGAGGTGCTGGCCGAGGAAGCGGCTGCCCATCGCCATGCCCACCGAGTTGGCGACACCCTGGCCGAGCGGGCCGGTGGTGGTCTCGACGCCGGTGGTGAAGTGGTACTCCGGGTGGCCGGGCGTCCGGCTGTCGAGCTGGCGGAACTTCTTGATGTCCTCCAGCGCCACCGCCGGGCTGTTGCCGCCGTCGCTCTCGGCGACACCCGCGAGGTGCAGCAGCCCGTAGAGCAACATCGAGGCGTGGCCGCAGGACAGCACGAACCGGTCGCGGTTCGGCCAGTGCGGATGCGCCGGATCGTAGCGCAGGTAGCGGTTCCACAGAGTATAGGCGACCGGCGCCAGAGCCATGGGCGCGCCCGCATGACCGGAATTGGCCTTCTGCACCGCGTCGATCGCCAGCGTGCGGATCGTGTTGATGCTGAGCGTATCGATCTCAGCCAGGGCCGCCTTGGCGGGAGTGTCAGCACCGCTCATGATTTCACGTCTTCCAGTTCGCCTCGCGCATTCCGCTTCGCGGCTTCGCGCTGCCGCAGGACGGCGGGAGGAGCTCCGTTGGCCTTACCACCCTGCCGATCCGCCGGCCCTTCGCCGCGCGTATAGCTGAGGAGCGTGTTGACGAGCGCGACGTGGGTGAATGCCTGAGGGTAATTACCCACAAGGCGTTTGGCTTGCACGTCATATTCCTCGCTGACGAGACCCAGTTCGTTGCAGATGCCGATCAGGCGCTCGATGATCGCCCGCGCCTCGTCCCGCCGACCGAGGCCGATCAGATTGTCGGCGTACCAGAAGGTGCAGGGCAGGAACGCGCCCTCGTTGCCCGACAGGCCGTCGGTGGTCTGCCCCTCGGTCTCGTAGCGGAGGATGAAGCCGTCCCGCATCAAGCCCCGGCCGATCGCCTCCACGGTGCCGATCACCCGCGGATCGTGCTGCGGCAGGAACCCCGTATGGGCGATCAGCAGCAGGCTCGCGTCGAGCGCCTTCGATCCGTAGGACTGGACGAAGCTGTTGAGCTCGGGATCGAAGCCCTTCTCGCAGACTTCGGCGTGGATCTCGTCACGGACAGCGCGCCAACGCTGGGCATGTTCCTCGGTGGCGCCGGATTCGTGCATCTCGTGCATGCGCAGGGCCCGGTCGAAGGCCACCCAGGCCATCACCTTCGAGTGGGTGAAATGGCGCGGGCCACCGCGCACCTCCCAGATCCCCTCGTCGGGTTGGCGCCAGGCCTTCTCGAGATGGCCCAGGATCGCCAGACCGACCCGCAGCCCGTCCTTGCTGACCGGCAGACCGCGGGCATGGGCCTGATAGAGCGCGTCGAACAGCTCGCCGTAGACGTCGAGCTGGAACTGGCTGGCGGCCGCGTTTCCGATCCGCACGGGCTTCGAGTTCTCGTAGCCGGGCAGCCAGTCGAGCTCGATCTCGGGTAGCAGCCGCTCGCCGCCGATGCCGTACAGGATGTGCGCCTGCTCGGGGTTTCCGGCCACCGCCCGCTGCAGCCAGTCGAGCCAGTTGCGGGCCTCGTCGATGTAGCCGCCGTCCATCAGGGCGATCAGCGTCAGCGTCGAGTCGCGCAGCCAGCAGAACCGGTAATCCCAGTTGCGCTCGCCGCCGAGGCCCTCGGGCAGGGAGGCGGTCGGCGCCGCCACGATGCCGCCGGTGGGCTCGTAGATCAGGGCCTTCAGCGTCAGCAGGGAGCGCTGCAGCATCCGGTCCCAGGCCGTTCCTCCGGCGCAGCGGCTGGACCACGTCCGCCAGTGCTGATCCGTCGCGTCGAGGGCCCGGCGCGGCTCGATCGCCACCGGGTCGTTCTCGTGGGACGGGCCGTAGCTCAGGACGAACCGGTGCTTCTCGCCGGCATGGACGGTGAACTCGGCGACCGTGGTCTGCGCCGCCGAGCCTTTCAGATGGACGTCGGTGCGCAGCACGACCTTGTGGGGTCCCGAGACGGCCCGCAGGTCCCCGAGTTCCGAGCGGGACACCCAGGGCACCGCCGAGCCGTAATCGAAGCGGACCGCCATCTCCATCCGCATGGCGACGCGCCCGTGCACGCCCTCGACGAGCCGGACGAGGTGCGATCCGTCGCCGATCGGCATGAAGTCGGTGACCAGAACCTCGCCCTGGCGGGTGACGTGCCGCGTCTCCAGCACGAGGCTCCCCGGGCGATAGGCCCACCGGGTCTCGACCTGCTCGGCTTCGGGGAAGATCTTCCAGAAGCCGTGCGCCTCGGTCCCGAGCAGGCTGGTGAACAGGGCCGCCGCGTCGAAGCGCGGCCAGCACAGCCAGTCGATGCTGCCCTGCCGGCTGACCAGCGCGGCGCTGCGGCAATCGCCGATCAGCGCGTAATCTTCGATGCGTGCAGCCATCCGGCCCTGGCTCCGGTCTGCGGACGTCTGCCCGAACCGTCCGCTGCAACGCACCTAGGACGGCGGATCGGGAGGTCCAGGGGAGCCGTGAACGGCCGGGCGCTACATCAGGACGGTGGCGCAGCTCAGTCCCAGGCCTGCTCAAGGCGCGTCGCCATGACGGGGAGGGCCGTCCGCGACCGCTGCTCGCTTCGACCGATTCGCGGAAGCCGTCCGCCGCTCAGCGGAGGCAGTCGGCCACCACCAGGGAGACGGACCCTTTCACCGCGGCAGCACCGGTGCGCACGAGATCCGCGGCATCACCGACGACCCGCGCGGCAGGCGCCAGGGTCTCGGCCACTGTCGCGACGAACGGCAGGGCCGGCTCCGGGACCGAACCCTCCCCGCCCGGCTCCGCAGCCTCCGCGTGAGCGGCGGCGAACGGATCGACGGACCGTTGCGGGACCTCCGGGCACCGGCGGCCAGGGCAGGAGCGGCGGTTCGCGGCGAGACGCGGCGACAGCCGCGCCGGCGTTCCCGCATGAACTGCTGCGGCCTTCGCGGCCGAACCGTCGAGCGGGTAAGCCTCCGCGAAGGCCATCGAGGCCGGCAGACGACCGGGCACCGGGACGATTGCGGCCGTCCGCGCGAAATCCGTCGGAGAGGGAGCCGCCCTGGCTGGGGCGGCAATCGACTCGGTCGTGAGGGGATCGAGTTCCGACATCACCGCCTGAGAGACGGGCGGAGCCGGGTTCGACGACGGACAATAGAGCGAGGCCACGCCCAGAACGGCCACGACGGCCAGCGTCGGCAGGAACGGCATCGAGACACGGCCGGTGCCGGTTTCCGTCAGGGCGGGCTGATCTGGCCTGCGCATCCGAATCACCGATCTCCATGACCGCTTCACGAGCTCCAACAGCGGCCAGCATTGCGGCGGAAGCTGGACCATTTCTTTTCGCGACGATTGCAGACCGTTGCGGCGCGGCAGGGCTTCCCCCAAGGCCGACGACTCGCGCTGTCGTTTTCGGACGCCGCAGACGGGCCCGGAGCCAGGCAATCCAGGATCGAGATCGTGCAGAGGCGTGGCGCCTCGGCGTGTCTGGATCCCGCGCTCCGCTGCGCAACTCCAGGATGACAGAGCTGATATCGCCTCAACCAGGTCTCCGATTCAGGACGGGATGCCTCTCCACGGGGCTTTCCGCCACTGCATCCGGAGGGCACAGAGCTTGCTTAGCTTGGGCAGCCCGGACCGGGCTGCCCCGCCCAGACGACCCGCCCCGAACCGGGCTCCAATGACCGAAACCAACCTCACCGTCGCCGTGATCGACCCGAGCCGCGCCCGCGCGGCGATCCTGGAGGAAGGACTGCGCGCGGCCGGCGTCGGCCGCGTCGTTGTCATCCCCGACACCGCGGAGTTGCTGGAGCGCGTCACCGCGCTGAAGCCCGACGTGGTGGTGATCCATCTGGAGAGCCCGAGCCGGGACATCCTAGAGCAGATGTCGGGGGTGTCGCGGCAGGTCGAGCGGCCGGTGGCGATGTTCGTCGACCGCTCGGACACCACCATGATGCAGGCCGCCGTGGATGCGGGGATCTCGGCCTACGTGGTGGACGGGCTGCGGGCCGAACGGATCAAATCGATCCTCGACATCGCGATCCTGCGCTTCAACGCCTTCGCGCGGCTCCAGCGCGAACTCTCGGAAGCGCGGGGCGAACTCGCCGATCGCAAGCTGATCGAAAGGGCCAAGGGCATCCTGATGAACCTGAAGGGACTCAGCGAGGAGGAGGCGTACAAGCAGCTGCGCCGCAAGGCCATGAACGAGAAGCGCAAGATCGCCGACATCGCCCGGGCGATCGTCACCACGGCGGACCTGCTCGGATGAGGCTCCAGCTCGGCTACGTCCCGCTCTGCGACGCCGCACCCCTCATCGCCGCGCACGAGCTCGGCTTTGCCCGGGCCGAGGGGCTCGACCTCGACCTCACGGCCGAGCCGTCCTGGGCGACCCTGCGCGACCGGCTGGCGCTGGGGCACCTCGACGGCGCCCACATGCTGGCGCCGCTGGCGCTCGCCAGCCGACTCGCCCTGTCGGGGCCGCCCTCCGACCTGATCGTGCCGCTGCAGCTCAGCGTCAACGGCAACGCCATCACCCTGTCGTGCGGCCTCTGGGCGGCGATGGATCCGGCGAGCGAGGAGCCGACGGACGTCGCCCGCGCCTTCGCGCGGGCCGCGGAGGAGCGGGCCCGAGCCGGCCGGCCCCTCACGCTGGGCACCGTCCATCCGTTCTCGTGCCACAGCTACCAGCTGCGGCTGTTCGCCGAGGCCGGCGGGCTCGACCCGGCGACATTCCGCACCGTGGTCGTCCCGCCCCAATACAGTGTCGAAACCCTGGCGCGCGGCCTCGTCGACGGATTCTGCGCCGGTGCTCCGTGGAACGACGTGGCGGTCGCGGCCGGGCACGGGCGCATCGCCGTGCAGGGCGGCGCGCTCGCGCCCGACGCCCCCGAGAAGGTCCTGGCCGTGTCGGAGCGGCTCGACGGTGCGATCCTGCCGCTGGTGCGGGCGGTAGCGCGCGCCGGCCGCTGGTGCGGCGATCCGGAGAACCGCGCCGAGCTGATCCACCGCCTCGCGCGCCGCGGCTATCTCGACCTCGACGCGGCTCTGTTGGGACGGGCTTTCGCGGGCGATCCAAACGCGCGATCGGGGCCCGGCCTGTTCCTGCGCTTCGGCGCCTCCGTCGAGGAGCCGCGCCTCGAAGACGCCGAGTGGCTGATGGCGCAGATGCGCGCCGCGCAGCAGGTCAGATCGGGCGCCCTCGAAGGGTCCGCCGCGACGGTTTACAGGCCCGACCTCTACCGGGCCGCGGCGTCGGATCTTTGAGGCCGGAGACAGACAAACAGGTTCGTCATTTTCGTGTGACGGCGGGCCCGCAAATGCTGGAACGTCGGGCGGAGTTGCCCGTTGTGTCTCCGCCATGCCCGGATGCCGCAAGCTCGATACTGGATCGTCGTCGTCGCATCCGCAAATGCGGGTCGAGCTTCGACGCTACGTTTGCCGGGGCGCCAAGCCGCCCCGAGCGTGTAACGACAACCGCCGTCCCGGTATCGGCCACGCGTGGTACTGGGTTCTGGCAGCCGGCGTGATGCCGACGCTGGGCCTGCTGGCGATGCTGTCCTCGCTGATCTGAAGCCGCCTGACCGGCCGGGCGATCCCTCACCCCAGTAGCGGGTGATGCGGGATTCGGCCCGTATAGTCTGGGCCGCCGTCAAGCCGCCAAGGCCTGTGCTGGCAACGTGTGCGAGGGCGCCCGAGCCACGGCGGAGTCCGGGCCGTGACGCGCATCCCGAACCGCATCCCAAGCTCGTAGCCTGCCGATTGGGCCGCCGCGCGCCTGTTTTTTGTGCAGCGCATCGTGCAGAGCCGCGCCGCATCCATCCGCAGCAGTGATCGAATTTTTCTCCGTACCCTGAGGGGTTTGGCGGGGTCGATCCCGCTTGGCACGAAGCCTGCTTGCTTCTCGATGTCCGTCAACGGCGACGGACAGCGCCGTCAGCGAGGCCGCTGATCCGGTTCTCCTGAGGCAGCCCCCTGCCGAGAGACGACCGGCAGCGGCTTTTTCGTGGCGGTCCGCCAACGATCCTGCATCCGGGGTTCCAACACGCGATCGAGCGATGGCGACATCTCCTACGCACACCCGCGTTCCTGATACGGGCGCCGAACCCGGTCCACCGCGCGAGAGGCTCGTCGTGGTCGGCAACGGCATGGCGTCCTTGCGCTTTCTGGAGCGCCTGACCGAGGGCTCCCCCGGCCGCTACGACGTGACCTGCATCGGCGCCGAGCCGACTGCCGCCTACAACCGGGTCCTGCTCTCCTCGCTGCTCGGAGGCGAGGTCGACGAGGCGGCCTGCGCGTTCCGCAACCTCGACTGGTACGTAGCTCACGGCATTCGCCTGATCACCGGCGCGCCGGTGACGCGGATCGACCGGGAGAGCGGGCTGGTGATCGTGGGCGAGACCCACGTCCTCCCGTTCGACAAGCTGGTGCTCGCGGTCGGATCCCTTCCCATCCGCCTGCCGAAGCCCGGCATGGACCTTCCCGGCGTCATCACCTTCCGCGACCTCGCCGACGTCGCGGCGATCCGGAAGGCCGCCGTCCAACACGCCCGCGCCATCGTCATCGGCGGCGGCTTGCTGGGCCTTGAGGCCGCCGTCGGGCTCGCGCGCCTCGGGGTCGACACGACCCTGCTCCACGTCATGGACCGGCTGATGGAGCGCCAGCTCGATCACCACGCCGCCGGGCTGGTGAAGCGCGCCATGGAGGCGCGCGGCGTGCGGGTCATCCTCAAGGCCGACACCGATCGGATCGAGGGGGATGGCCGCGTCGAGCGCCTCGTCCTGGCCGACGGTACCGTTCTCCCGGCCGATCTGGTGGTGATGTCCGTTGGCGTGCGCCCCTCGGTGGCGCTGGCGCAGGCGGCCGGGCTGACGATCGGCCGCGGCATCGCGGTCGACGACCGGATGACGACCTCGGATCCGCGCATCTTCGCGCTGGGCGAGTGTGCCGAGCACCGCGGCCAGATCTACGGCCTCGTCGAGCCCGCCTATGAGCACGCCGAGACGCTGGCCCGCCATCTCGCCGGTCATCCGGCCGAGTACCGGGGGACGGCTCTGTCCACGAGCCTGAAGGTGTCGGGCCTGCCGGTCTTCTCGGCCGGGATCGTGGATACGCCCGACGATGCCGAGGCGATCGTGCTCTCCGATCCCGGTGCCGGTCTCTACCGCAAACTGCTCGTGCGCGAGGGCCGGCTGATCGGCGCGGTGTTCGTCGGCGACATCGCCGAGCAGGGCGCCTGCAAGGGCCTGATCCGCTCCGGCGATCCGATCGAGAGCGTGGACGACTTGATGTTCGGGCGCCCCGTGCCCGAGCCGCTCGCTGCTTGAGGAGGCGCGGATGTCCGAGACCACCACCCAGGGCGCCGCGGGCGCGTTCGAGGCCGAGCAGAAGCGCTACCTCGAAGGCTTCGCTTCCGGCATCGCCGCCGTCCGGCTGACCGGCGGCCTCGCCACGGGCGGGGCTGGCGCGGCAGCACCGCCGGCCGAGCCCACCGGCCCGGACGCGATCCACATCAAGGCGCAGGACCGGACCGTCAAGGATGGCGGCAAGCTCTGCGAGCAGGAGAAATGGAAGCGCGCCGAGAATCCGTTCGACGGCCACAACCGCCTGATCCAGGAGGCCGCCGCCGGTAAGCAGCCGAAGCCGGAGGACAATTTCCGCTGGCGCTACCACGGGATGTTCTGGGTCGCGCCGAACCAAGTCTCGTACATGTGCCGGATGCGGATCCCGAACGGGATCCTGCACCATTGGCAGTTCGCGGGCGTCGCCGACCTCGCCGACCAGCATGGCGGCGGCTACGTCCACGTGACCACCCGGGCGAACCTGCAGGTGCGGGAGATCAGCCCCGAGCACGCCCAGCCCTTCCTCGACGGGCTGACCGATATCGGGCTGACCGCCCAGGGCGCGGGGGCCGACAACATCCGCAACGTCACCGGCTCGTCCACCGCCGGCATCGACGCGCAGGAGCTCTTGGACACGCGCCCGCTCGCCAAGTCCTGGCACAACTGGATCCTGAACGACCGCTCGCTCTACGGCCTGCCGCGGAAGTTCAACGTCGCCTTCGACGGCAGCGGCGTGATGCCGACGCTCGAGGAGACCAACGACATCGGCTTCCAGGCCGTGGAGGTGCTGGACGGCGCCGCCGTGCCGCCGGGGATCTACATGCGCCTCGTCCTCGGCGGCATCTCGGGCCACCGCGACCTCGCCCGCGACACCGGCATCGTGCTGAAGCCAGAGCTGTGCAACGCCGTGGCGGATGCGATCATCCGGGTGTTCATCGAGAACGGCGACCGGACCAACCGCAACAAGAGCCGGATGAAGTACGTCCTCGACGCCTGGGGCTTCGACAAGTACCTCGCCGCCGTCGAGGACAAGCTCGGCCGCAAGCTCGACCGGGTCGCGCCGGAGCACGTCGCGCCGCGCAAGGCCACCGACCGCTTCGCCCATGTCGGCGTTCACGCCCAGAAGCAGCCGGGTCTCAATTGGATCGGCGTGGTCCTGCCGGTCGGCAAGATGACCAGCGATCAGGTGCGGGCGCTCGCCAAGATCGCGGCCGAGTGCGGCGACGGCCAGATCCGCCTCACCGTCTGGCAGAACTTCATCTTTTCGGGCGTGCCGGAGTCCAAGGTGGCGGAAGTCGAAGCCCGCGTGGACGCGCTCGGCCTGACTACGAAGGCGGCGGGCATCCGCTCCGGCCTCGTGGCCTGCACCGGTGCCCGCGGCTGCAAGTTCGCGGCCTCCGACACCAAGGGTCACGCCCTGATCATCGCCGACCACATCGAGCAGGCGCTGCCGAACCTCGACGTGCCGGTGAACGTCCACCTCACCGGCTGCCACCACAGCTGCGCCCAGCACTACATCGGCGATATCGGGCTGATCGGCGCCAAGGTCGTCGTCTCGGAGGAGGGCGACACCGTCGAGGGCTACGACGTCGTGGTCGGCGGCGGCTTCGCCGAGAACCCGAAGATCGGCACCGAGATCTGGAAGTCCGTCAAAGCCGAGGATGCGCCGTCCCGCGTCGAGGCGCTGCTGCGCGCCTACCTCGCCCTGCGACAGGGGCCTGAGGAAAGCTTCCAGGCCTTCACCAGCCGTACCGGCGCGGAGGCGCTCCGCGACGCCGCCGAGGACCAGCCCGCCCTGAAGGCCGCCGCATGACCCAGCACGTCTCGCCCCCCCTCGTCCTGATCCCCGAGACCGCGCCCTTCAACGATGACCAGCGCGCCTGGCTCTCGGGCTACTTCGCGGCCTTGCTCGGCCCCTCCGTTGCGGGTGCCACGGCGCTGGCCCCCGGCGATGCACCCGCGACCGGCCCGAAGCTCGCCGACAACGACGATGCGCCCTGGCACGACCCCTCCGTGCCGATCGGCGACCGGATGGCAATGGCCAAGGACCGTCCCGAGCCGCAGAAGCTGATGGCCGCCATGGCCCAGCAGGATTGCGGCCAGTGCGGCTACAACTGCGCCGACTACGCCAACGCGATCTTCCTGAAGAACGAAGCGCGCCTGAACCTTTGCCAGCCCGGCGGCAAAGAGACCCTGCGCATGCTCAAGAAGCTGGACGAGGAATTCGGAGCCGTCGGAGGCGCCCCTGCCGCGCCAAAGGCGGACGACGCCCCGAAGGCGGCCGATCTCGGTCCGCTGGGCTATTGCCGCGAGAACCCGGTCGAGGCGCTGTTCCTGTCCCGCCGCCGCCTCAACGATCCGGGCGGCGAGAAGGAGACGTGGCACATCGAGATCGGGCTGGACGGCACGCCGATCCAGTACGCGGTCGGCGACTCCCTCGGCCTGTTCCCTGCCAACGCCCCGGCGCTGGTGGACGCGGTGATCGCGGAGCTCGGCGCCCGCCCCGAGCGGGTGATCGGGGAAAAAACCCTGCGCGAGCACCTGCTGATCAACTACGCGCTCGGCGCGGCGCCGGACAACCTCTACCAGCTCCTATCGCTGCTCACCTCGGGCGCGGCGCGCAAGAAGGCGCAGGCGCTCGCCTCCGGCGAGGATCCGGACGGCGACGCCGCCTATCTCGACGTACTCGGCGCGCTGCACAAGTTCCCCGGTGCGCGGCCCGACGCCGAGGTCTTCCTCGAAGCCCTCGATGAGCTGCAGCCGCGGCTCTACTCGATCTCGTCCTCGCCGAAGATGGATGCCGGCCGCGTGTCGCTGACCGTGGACGCGGTGCGCTACAACCACCGCTCGCGGCTGCGGCTGGGCGTCGCCTCCACCCACCTGGGCGAGCGCCTGCCGGAGCAGACCAAGGTGAAGGTCTATCTTCAGAAGGCGCACGGCTTCGGGCTGCCGGCTGACCTGTCGAAGGACGTGATCATGTGCGGCCCCGGCACCGGCATCGCGCCGTTCCGGGCCTTCCTGCGCGAGCGCGCCGCCACGCAGGCGCCCGGCCGCAACTGGCTGTTCTACGGCCACCAGCGGCAGGCCAGCGACTTCTTCTACAAGGACGAGCTGAACCAGTTGAAGGACGACAAGGTGCTCACCCGCCTGTCCCTGGCCTGGTCCCGGGACGGCACGGAGAAGACCTACGTCCAGGACCGGATGCGCGAGAACGGCGCCGAGCTGTGGAAGTGGCTCGAGGGCGGCGCGCATTTCTACGTCTGCGGCGATGCCAAGCGCATGGCCAAGGACGTCGAGCGGGCGATCATCGACGTGGCGGCGCAGTTCGGCGGCAAGAGCCCGGAGGACGCGGTGGCATATCTCGCGGCGCTCAAGAAGGCCGGCCGGTATCAGGCCGACGTGTACTGAACCGCGACGTGCTCTCCTTCCCCTTGTGGGGAGGAGCCGGAGGTGGGGGTGGCGCAGGATGGGGCTCGGGCGGTGCCTTCTGCACCACCCCCATCCCTAGCCCCTCCCCACAAAAGGGAGGGGAAGTGGCGGCGCGAAGCTTGCTCCAGCCCGGAACGACCCTTCGAGGATTCGAGCCATGACCCAGCCAGTGGCGGCGCCGACGGTTCGGACCACCTGCCCCTATTGCGGGGTCGGGTGCGGCGTGCTCGCGACCCCGGACGGGCAGGGCGGAGCCACGATCGCGGGCGACACCGAACACCCGGCCAATTTCGGCCGCCTGTGCTCGAAGGGCTCGGCGCTGGGCGAGACCCTGTCGCTGGAGAACCGCCTGCTCCACCCGCAGGTCGACGGCGCCCAGGTCTCGTGGGACGCGGCGCTCGACACGGTCGCGGGCAAGCTCCGCGCGGTGGCGGACGAGCACGGGCCGGACGCGATCGCCTTCTACCTCTCGGGCCAGCTCCTCACCGAGGATTACTATGTCGCCAACAAGCTCGCGAAGGGCTTCATCGGCACGCCGCACGTGGACACCAATTCGCGGCTGTGCATGTCGAGTGCGGTCGCGGCCCACCGCCGGGCCTTCGGCTCCGACACGGTCCCGGGCTGCTACGAGGATCTCGACGAGGCCGACCTGATCGTGCTGGTCGGCTCCAACACGGCCTGGTGCCACCCGATCCTGTTCCGCCGCATGGCCGACGCCAAGGAGCGCCGCGGCACCAAGTTCGTGGTCATCGACCCGCGCCGGACTCAGACCGCGCAGGAATCCGACCTGTTCCTCGGCATCCGGCCGGGCACCGACACCGCCCTGTTCTCGGGCCTACTCGTCTACCTGTCCGACAACGGTTTTCGCGACCGCGCCTTCATCGATGCCCATACGGCCGGGCTCGACGGCGCCCTCGACCGCGCCCGCCAGATCGCGCCGGATCTCGCGGCGGTCGCCGCGGTCACCGGCGTGCCGGAGGCCGACATCGCGGCCTTCTACGCCCTGTTCGCCGGCACGCGCCGGGTGGTCACGGCCTTCTCGCAGGGGGTGAATCAGTCGGCGCAGGGCACCGACAAGGGCAACAGCATCATCAACTGTCACCTGATCACCGGCCGCATCGGCGAGACCGGGATGGGGCCGTTCTCCCTGACCGGACAGCCCAACGCGATGGGCGGGCGCGAGGTTGGGGGACTGGCCAACATGCTGGCCGCCCACATGCATTTCACCCCCGAGGAGGTGGACCGGGTGCGACGCTACTGGGGCGCCCCGCGGATCATCACCGGCGAGGGCATGAAGGCGGTGGCGCTCTACGAGGCGATCGCCCGGGGCAAGATCAAGGCCCTCTGGGTGATGGGCACCAACCCGCTGGTCTCGATGCCGCGGGCCGACGCGATTCGCGAGTCGCTCGCCGGCCTCGATCTCTACGTGGTGTCCGAGGCGGTGTCGGATTCCGACACCGCCCGGGGCCGGGCCAGGACCACCGTGCTGCTGCCCGCTCAGGCATGGGGCGAGAAGGACGGCACTGTCACAAACTCCGAGCGCCGGATCTCGCGCCAGCGCCGCTTCCTGAAGAGCCCCGGCGAAGCGAGGCCCGACTGGGCGGTGCTGGCCGATGTAGGTCGCCGGCTCGGGCACGGCCGGGCCTTCGCGTTCGACTCCGCCGCGGCGATCTTCCGCGAGCATGCCGGGCTCTCGGCCTATGAGAACAACGGCACCCGCGACTTCGACCTCGGCGCACTCGCGGACATCGGCGACGCCGCCTACGACGCGACCCTGCCGGTGCAATGGCCGATCCCGAAGCGCTCCGGCTTCCGGGGCGCGCCGCAGGGCAAGGCGCGCCTGTTCGGCGACGGCCGGTTCTACACCTTCGACCGGCGCGCCCGCTTCGTGGCCGTGCAGCCGCCGGGCCTCGCCCAGTCGGTCTCGGAGGCGTTCCCCTTCGTGCTGAACACCGGTCGGGTGCGCGACCACTGGCACACGATGACCCGCACCGGGAAGAGCCAGCGCCTGTCGGCGCACCGGGCCGTTCCGTTCGTCGAGGTGCATCCGGACGACGCGGCGATCCAAGGGCTCACGGATGGCGGGATCGCCCGTCTGACCACCGAGCACGGCGAAGCCGAGCTGGAGGTGATGGTCACCGACACGGTGGTGCCGGGCAGCCTGTTCATGCCGATGCATTGGGGCGGCGCCTTCGCGTCGCAGGCTCGGGTCGGCGCGCTGGTGCGCGGCGTGCCGGACCCGGTGTCCGGACAACCCGAGCTGAAGGCGACCCCGGTCGCCATCGCGCCGGTCGCCTACCGGGCCAGGGGCTTCCTGCTGTCGCGGCAGCAGGTGGCGCTGCCCGACGGCTGGTGGTGGGCGCGGGCGGCGGTCACGGGCGGCTGGGGCCTGCAATTCGCCACTGAGGCGAGTTCCCGTGCCGTCGCGCTGATGATCCGCGGACTGATCCAGAGCGGCGCGCTCCCGGGCGGCGATCTGGCCGAGTATGCCGACCACGCCCGGGACCGCTACCGTTGCGCCGTCTACGACGGCTCCCGGCTCATTGCCTGTCTCGCCTACGGACCCACGGAGGCGCAGCCCGACTGGGAGGCGGCGAAAGCGCAGTTCGCCGCCGAGGAGCCGGAGGCCGCGGCGCGACGGGCGCTGCTCTCGGGCCGCGCGGCGACGGCCTCGGCGGGGCCGGTGGTCTGCGCCTGCCACGGCGTCGGCGCCGACGTGATCGCCGCGACCATCGCCGGGGGCGCCGGCTCCGTGGAGGCCGTGGGCGCCGCCTGCAAGGCCGGCACGAATTGCGGCTCCTGCATCCCTGAGATCCGCAAGATGCTGGTCGGGCAGACCGCCCGCGCCGCGTGATTTTCTGATACACTCACCGGAGAGGACGGACCGGGTGATCCCATCCGATCCCCTCATCCCGAGGCGCCCGCGTCGGCGGGCCTTGAAGGAGCCCTCCAGCCGGCCGCGCGATCCCTGGAGCCCTCCTTAGAGGCTGCTGCGCAGCACATCAGGATGAGGGGACGGACGGGACGGACCGACCGAGGACGATTCAGGACAGGCCCGTGACCGAGACCCCCTTGCGCGCCGCCCGCGCACCCCGCGAGACCAAGGCTGCTGGCCTGGAGCCGCTGGCGGTGCTGCCCGTCTTCGTGCCCCTGCGCGGCAAGCGGGTGGTGCTGGCCGGCTCCTCCGGCGGCGCGCCCTGGAAGGTGAAGGTCCTCGCCGCGGCCGGGGCCCATGTCGACGTCTACGCCCCCGAGCCCAGCGAGGAGCTGCGCGCCGTGCCGGGCGAGATCGTCGACGGGCAGGTGGTGCTGCACGAACGCGCCTGGAGCCCCGACGACCTCTGGGGTGCGGCCTTCTGCATCGGCGCCATGGAGGACGAGGCCGAGTGCGTCGCCTTCGTGGCGGCGGCGCGCGGGGCCGGCGCCATCGTCAACGCGGTCGACCGGCCGCATCTCTGCGACGTGAAGTTCGGCGCCATCGTCAACCGGTCACCGCTGGTGGTCGGCATCTCGACGGAGGGCGCCGCCCCGGTCTTCGGCCAGACCGTGCGCGCCCGGATCGAGGCGATGCTGCCCCGCGGGTTCGCCCGCTGGATGGGCGCCGCCCGCGACTGGCGGGACGGCGTCACCGCGCGCTTCCACGGGTTCGCCGAGCGCCGGGCCTTCTGGGAGCGCTTCACCGACCGCGCCTTCGCAGAGCCCGACAGGGCCCCGTCGGATCAGGATCTCGCCGAACTGCTCGGCGAGACCGAAGCGGCTCCGAAGGGCGGGGCGGTCACCCTGGTCGGCGCCGGCCCCGGTGACGCGGAACTCCTCACTCTCAAGGCCCTGCGGGCGCTGCGCAACGCCGACATGATCCTGTACGACGACCTCGTCGCCCCGGAGATCCTCGATTACGCCCGCCGCGAGGCCCGCACCATGCTGGTGGGCAAGACCGGCCACGGCCCGTCCTGCCGGCAGGACGACATCAACGCGCTCATGGTGCAGCTCGCCCGCTCCGGCAAGCAGGTGGTGCGGCTGAAATCCGGCGACCCGTTGGTCTTCGGCCGGGCCGGCGAGGAGATCGAGGCCTGCCGCGCCGCCGGCATCCCGGTGACGGTGGTGCCCGGTGTCTCGGCCGCGCAGGGCGCCGCGGCGGCTCTCGGCGTATCGCTGACCCACCGCGATGCCGCGCGCCGCCTCCAGTTCGTCACCGGCCACGACCGACGCGGGGCGCTGCCCGACGATCTGAACTGGGGTGCGCTGGCCGATCCCAGCGTCACGACCGTCGTCTACATGCCCAAGCGTACCTTGCGAGCGCTGCTCGCCCGCGCGGTCGCGGAGGGGCTGGCGCCCACGACGCCAGCGCTCCTCGTCTTCAACGCAACGCGCCCGAACCAGAAGGCGCTGCGCGGCACGGCGATCGATCTCGCCGACCGGGTCGAGGCGGCGGGGCTCGACGGGCCGGCCCTGCTGATGGTGGGCGAAGCCTTCTCCGAGATGCGGGGCGCGCTTCCAGCCCAGGCAGAGCAGAATCGCGTGGCGGTCTGAGCCTGCTCTCGCCGAGCGCCACCCGCGACGCCCTCATTAAGCGGAGCGACCTGATCCAGGGCAGCGCGACGTCGGTCAGTGTCGCGCCGCCTGTATTGCTTCGCGCCGCTCGCAAGGACGGCAGCGCCGCAATCATCGACCGAAGCTGGCTCAGGTCTCGCCGGCCACGAAGGCGCGCATCAGGTAATTGGCGATCGCCATCGGCGGCGGCGCCTGGATCCCCTCGGGATGGGTGCCGTCCAGCATCGCGGCGACGGCCGCGCGATCGAACCAGCGGGCATCCTCAAGTTCGTTCGGATCGGTGACGATGGCGCCGTCGAGGGCCTCGGCGGCGCAGCCGAGCATCAGAGACGACGGGAACGGCCAGGGCTGCGAGGTCCGGTAGGTGACCGCGCCGACGCGGATCCGCGTCTCCTCGAACACCTCGCGGCGGACCGCGTCCTCGATCGTCTCGCCGGGCTCCAGGAAGCCCGCGAGGCAGGAATACATGTGCGGCCGGAAATGCGGCCCGCGGCCGAGCAGGCAGGCGTCGCCCCGGCGCACCAGCATGATCACCACCGGGTCGACCCGCGGGAAGTGGTGGGCGCTGCAGTTCGGGCACTCGCGCCGGAAGCCGCCGGCCTTCACCGCGGTGGCGGTGCCGCAATTGGCACAGAAGCCGTGACGGGCATGCCAGTCGAGCATCGACTTGGCCACGGCCAAAAGCCCGAGTTCCTCCGCCTCCACGATGGATTCGGTGGCAATCGAACGCAGGTCGAGGGTGCGGATCCCGTCGTCGGCGAACCGCTCCGCGGCCTCGGCCGGCGCCGCGGCGGCGAAGACCGGCTGCCCATCCCGATGCCCTAGGAAGATCCGCATCCCGTCGGCCAGGCCCGTCGCGTCGGCGGGATCGATCAGGGCCGTCGCGCCGCGCAGGACAAGCCGGTCGCCGCAGAGCAGGACCAGGCGCGCCTCCGGCGCGTCGAGGGCGGGGACCGCTTCCTCGGGCTGCTCGGCCGAATGCCGATCGAGACGGTTCCGGACGAAGCCGAGGGTGTCGCGGGGATCGGTCATGCGTTTCGTTCAGGCCGCCGAGAACAGGGCGCCGGCGCGCTCGATGAGCTGCGCGCGGGCGTGAAGCGGGTAGGGCGTGCGGGTCCCGACGCCCCAGACCGGTCCGGGCCAGGCCGGGTCCGAGCGGAAGCGTCCGACGACATGAACGTGAAGCTGCGCCACGACGTTGCCGAGAGCCCCGACATTCACCTTGTCGGGCCGGGACAGGGCCTGCATCACGCCGACGGCGATGCGGGTCTCCTGCCAGAGCGCCTGCGCGTCCGGCTCTGCCAGATCGGTGATCTCGACGAGATCCGGACGGCGCGGCACGAGGATCAGCCAGGGAAACCGGGCATCGTCCATCAGCAGCACGCGGCACAGGGCGAGGTCGCCGACCTCGACGGTGTCGGCGGCCAGGCGCAGATCGAGGGTGAAGTCCGAGTCGCTCATCGGTGACCGATGTAGCGCAGCTTCGACCGCGGCGCGCGGTCCGTTCGCCGGAACGGTGACGCATCCCACGCGCGGCGGCGGGCCGGCCCGGTCAGAGGCCCGGCACGACGCCCTGACGCCCGACCGCGATCGTGCCGGCGTCGAGCGATCCATCCGGGGCCGATCGGGCGAAGATGGTCACGGCCGCACCGGGTTCGAGCAGCGCCTTCTCGCCGGGTGACAGCTGGGTGACCGGCGTGTCGCGCGGGACTTCGAAGGCGGATCGGCCGCCGGTGTAGGACAGCGCCACCCGCAGGGGCGATCCGGTCTGCAGGTCGGTCACCCAGCCGGCCGTCAGGCTCGCGCCGGGGGCGGTGTCCCAGGGTTGGCTTCCCGCCTCGAAGCCCCGCTCGGACGGCGAGTACAGCGTCACCGCCGTGGCGCGCTGGGGCTCCGATCCGGGCGCACCGACCACGCTGACGTAGCTCTCCGGCTTGATCGACCACAGGCTCGACTGGTTCACCGCGTAGATCCGGGTCCGCGGCCCCATCCGCAGGGTGAGGGTGCTGCCGCTGGACCGCCGGATCTCCAGACGGTCGGCCTCGGCCCGGATGATTGTGCCGCGGAACCGGGGAGAAATCGGCTCGGCGCGGACGGCGGCCGTGGCGGCCAAGGCCAGCACGGCGGCAAGGAGAAGGCGTTTCACAGGACTCACGGGCTCCTTGTCGCTCAGGTCCGGGAGCCGAACGTCAGGCGCCACGCCCGGTTCCCGGCTGCAGGCGTGCCATCCGGGAGGCCGCCGCTCAAGGTCGGGGCCGTCAATGCGCCATCAGGACCGGCATGTCGGCGTGGGCGAGCACGTGGCTGGTGACACCGCCGAAGATCATCTGGCGCAGGCGGCTCTGAGTGTAGGCGCCCTTGATCAGCAGGTCGC
The DNA here is from genome assembly GCF_041806315.1 of Methylobacterium sp. OAE515. Taxonomy (NCBI): domain Bacteria; kingdom Pseudomonadati; phylum Pseudomonadota; class Alphaproteobacteria; order Hyphomicrobiales; family Methylobacteriaceae; genus Methylobacterium; species Methylobacterium sp. OAE515. The sequence goes on along the minus strand of NZ_JBGMUV010000001.1, from coordinate 5,018,574 downwards.
ATCCGAAGGCCTGCGCCTCGGTGAGGAAGGTCTCGCCGGGCGCGCGCCGACCGGCCGGCAGCGCCCGGTGGGACGCGTCCACGCCTTCGCAGGCCAGCGCCTGGGCCAGATCCTGCGCGGTCGGGCCCGGCACCATGCCGCCCTCGACGCTGAGCACCAGCACCCGCTGCGCCTTCCGCAGGAACGGCATCGCGAAGGCGACGGCGCGGGCGGTCTCGGTGGAGCCGTTCCAGGCGATCAGGATCGCCTCGCCGAGACTCGCCGGCGGGGTCGGCGGCGCGAGCAGGATCGGCCGGCCGCTCTCGAACAGGGCGGTCTCGAAGGTGGTCATGCGCGGCGCGTTGTCGGTGGTGCCCGGACGGCCGACCACGGTGGCCGAGAACAGCCGCGCGTACTGGCCGAGGAAGGCGTCGCCGGTCGGCACGTCCTGCCGCCAGCGAAAGCGCGGTCCGGCCTCCGCGACCCGCTCCGGGATGCACAGCCCGTCACGGGCATGCCGGGGAATGCCGGCCGCATCCATGAAGGCGACGAAGCGGCCACCCGCCTCCTCGGCCTCGGCACGGTCGGCCTCCTCGTCGCGCAGCCACGTCATGCCCCCGACCATGTCGACCGGCACGTATTCGGCCAACGCAGGACGCAGGGACACGCCCTCGATGAGGCTGCCGAAGCGCGAAGCCGCCAGCCGGGTCGTCTCGAACACGGAGGGCAGGGCGTCGTGCATTGCGACGGGTACGAGCAGCGTCTTCATGGCAGCGTCCTCCTCGGGGGGCGAGGCTAATCCGGGCGGCCGCTCTGTGGAACCGGGCACGGCACGGCGCGCACACGGTTTTGCGCGTCGCCTGGATCGAGACGGGACCGGGCCCACCGGGTAAGCGGCCGCTCGACGAGGCGGTGGACCAGCAGGGCGGCAGCGACGCTGCCCGCGAGCATCAGGGCCATCCCGCCCCAGGGGTGCACGGCCGGCGCGAGGCCGAGCCGGAGCAGCGCCTCGCGGACGAGGCGCAGCGCGAAGGGATGCACGAGGTAGAGGGCGTAGGACGCGTCCCCGAGGATCACGAGGCCCCGCACCGCGGCCGGTAGGCGTGAGACCTGCGCGGCGTCGCTCTCCGGCCCGAGCGCGGCCGCCACCAGCAGCGCCGCCGGCACGCCGACGAGCAGCGGGCGGAGGACCCCGTCGGCCCCGTCCAGGCCGGCAAGCCAGCGGGCCGCCAGGACAAGACCCAGGGTGCCGAGGGCCGCGAGGACGAGGCGGACCGGCAGCCCAGGCCGGAATCCGTCCCGATAGGCGAGGGCGAGGCCGGCGCCGGCCGCGAATTCCAGCACGATTGGATCCGCCCAGAAGCGCAGCGGCACCGGCAGGTCGGGCATGAGTCTCCCGGCGGCAACCAGAAGCGCCAGGGCCAGGGCCAGCCAAGCCACCGCGCCGCGTCGGCCGAAGCCGAGTCCGGCCGCGAAGAGGACGTAGAAGAAGGCCTCGTAGTTCAGGGTCCAACCCAGGCCGTAGGGGGGCTGGACGGTGCCGTCGGGCCGGGCCGCCGGCCAGAACAGGAACCCGGCGACGAGCGCCCCGGGATCATGGGCCAGCGCGGCGGCCTCGCCGAGAAGCTCCGGGCGGGCGAGGGCGAGGCCGAGATAGGCGAGGCTCACCAGCCAGTAAAGCGGCACCACCCGGGCGACCCGGTGCGCCAGGAAGCGCCCCCGGCTGCCCGGCTGTCCGAACAGGCGCCCGGCCGCCAGGACGATGACAAGGCCGGAGATCACGAAGAACAGATCGACCCCGCCCCACCAGGGCAGCAGCGTGCCGGGGTCGAGGGCCGGGCCGGCGCCGCGCCCGGCGAGCAGCCCGGCCTCGTGCCGCGCGTGGTGCCACACCACCATCAGCGCCGCCGCGGCGCGCAGGATCTGGACGGCGACGAGGCTCATGCAGCGGCCGCGGCCCGGTCGCGACGAGCCGCCCGTCCGAGGTCGGACGATCGCGCCGTCATTGCGGCGCGCCGGGAGCGAGCCCGAAATCCATCACCCTGGTTGGTCGGTGACACGTGTCTCCAAGGCCGCCAATCCATCGTAGATCCTGCCTGGCGCGAAGCAAAAACAGCAGGAACCATAAGCCGATGGCCTCGTTGACGCACCAATTCGCGAACGCGCCGGCGTGAGGTCTGCGATCTCCGCGTGCAGCGTACCATGCCCGTTCGCGCGTCCACATTGACAAGAGGTTCCGATGCTCAAGAATTATGCTGCTGCCTCCGCGCTCGTCCTGGCGCTGTCGACGCCGGCTCTCGCGCAGAGCGCCAACGACTTCCGCGTCCAGTCGATGCAGGCGAACGCATTCGAGATCCAGTCCTCGCAGATTGCGCTGTCCAAGTCGCGCAATCCGCGGATCCGCTCCTACGCCCAGGAAGTGCTGCGTGACCATCGCGCCGCCAACGTCGCCCTCGCCGGCGGCCAGACCGGCGCCATGGCGGCCGGCGATCCGGGCCTCGGCGGCCTGATCACCGCCCCTGTCGCTGTAGCGGGCAGCGCGGTCGGCGCCGGTGTCGGCGCGGCGACCGGCGTGGTCGGCGGCACCCTGTCGGGCGGCCCGGTCGGCGGCCTCGAGGGCGCGGGTGCGGGCGCAGCGCGCGGTGCCGCAGCGGGCAGCCAGATCGGTCGTGGCGAGGTCATGGCCACCGGCGCCTCCACCATCGTGCCGCCGAACCCCGAGCAGCAGGCGATGCTGTCGGAGCTCTCGGCTGCCCCGGCCGGCGCGCGGTTCGATCGCCTGTACGCGACCCAGCAGATCCAGGCGCATCAGATGAGCCTCGCGATGACCCAGGCCTATGCCCAGGGCGGCCCGAACCCGGCCCTGCGCAACTACGCCCAGCAGGCCCTGCCGGCCCTGCAGATGCACCTCCAGATGGCCCAGCGTCTGCCGGGCGCGATGTAAGACACGATCCGGCATAAGGCCCGGCTTCGCGCCGGGCCGATCGGCGGCGGGCGCAAGCCCGCCGCCTTTTTTATGTCCGCGTCGCGCTCAGTCGCATGCGATGGCGGCGACCGAACGGACCGCCAACCCGGCGGTGTCGAGCGGCGGCTTGAACTCGCCGGTCTTCGGATCGCAGACCAGCAGCGAGCCGGTGGCCACGCCGAAATGGGCGCCGTGGAGCTCGATCCGGCCGTCGTCAACCCGCTCCTTCACGAACGGGAAGGTTAGCAGGTTCTCGATGCTCTGCTTGACGACGGCGAGTTCCAGCTTGGTCAGGTAGTCCGGCGCGTCGGGATCGCCCGCCTTGGACTCGGCCTGCCCCACGAGCGAGACCCACTTGCCGATGAAGTCGCCTGGGGAGAGCGGCTTGGCCTTGTTGGCATAGGCCTTGATGCCGCCGCAGGTGGCGTGGCCGAGCACGACGATGTGCTTCACCTCCAGCGCCTGGACGGCGAATTCCAGAGCCGCCGAGGTGCCGTGGTACTGCCCATCGGGCTGGTAGACCGGCACGATGTTGGCGACGTTGCGGATCGTGAACAGCTCGCCCGGACCGGCATTGAAGATCGCGCTGGGCGAGACACGGCTGTCGCAGCAGCTGATGATCAGGATCTCGGGATTCTGGCTGGAAGCGAGCTGCGCGAAGCGGCGGCGCTCCGTCGGGAAGCGGTCCTGCAGGAAGGACCGGTACCCTTCAGTCAGGTAGATGGGGAACATCAATTCGTCTCCAGTTAGAGGATTCCGCGTTGCGCGGAGTGGAACTCAAGGATCCTGCCAAGTCAGAACGCGCGGCTGGACCGGAATAGTCCCGCTCGCGACTTCGGCTGCAAGCTCGGCGAGGCCCACGGGCTCGACGCGCTCGCCGCTGGCGCGCAGTTCATCGAGCGGCCACCAGCGCGTGCCGATCAGGGGGTTGTCCTCGGTCTCGGCGAGGCGGCTGGTATCGACCCGGTCGTCCGGCAGGCGGACGAGGAAGTAGCGCTCGCGCGCGTCCCGCGACTGGCGGAACAGGTGGAACGGCCCGTCGCAGGCGGCGACCTGTGGGCCGATGGTCGCGTCGGCGCGGCCGATCTCCTCCTCAAGCTCGCGCCGGCAGGCGGTGACGTGGTCCTCGCCGGGCTCCAGACCGCCGCCGGGCATGAACCAGAACCGGAGCGGCGCCCCGTCCGGACCCTTGGCGTGGACCGACGTGTAGGCGATCAGCAGGATCCGGTCCTGCGGATCGAGGACGATCGCCCGGGCAATATGACGGATCGGAAGCGGGGTTTCTGCGCTCATGGCGGCTGAGCTAGAGCGCGCGGTTCGCGATGAACACCGGTTCGGTGCAAATGATCACCGTTCCGGCGGGGTTCGATCGTCCGCCCGTGAGGCCGGCGCCCAGATCACCACCGGCAGCCCGTGCGCGTCGCGCTCCGGCCGCACCGGCAGCGGCACAGCGCAGCCGTCGAGAATGTCGCGGGCGACGACCAACGCCGCGAGGGCGTCGAGATGGTCATCCTCCGGGACACCTTTGACCCGGCCGACGACCAGCGCCGCGGGCAGGCCGGCGGCAGCCAGGAGGGTCCGCCGCAGGGCGAGACCCGCCTGCGCGTTCCGGCCCTTCTTGGGCAGGCCGAGGGGCCGGTCGCCGTTGAGCGCGTGGAACGCGACCTCCGGGTGGACCTCGTGGAGCCGGTCGCGCGCCTCCGGGCGCTCCCGCAGGAGCGTGTCCACCGCGCGGACGTAGCGGAAGATGTTGAAGCCCTGGATCGAGGGCGCGAAGGGCGGCTCGCTGCCGGCGCGGGAGGCCGCCTTCGCGGATTCGTAGTCCGGCGCGTACACCGCGGCGCGGGGCGGCATTGGGAAGACCGAGGAGCGCGCCGGCCCCAGGCGCGCGCGGGCGGCGCGATCGGCGGACCGTCCGCCACCGAAGATCCGGTCGGGCAATCCGATCGGCACGTCGATTCCGACGATCAGCGGCTGTTCCGGCGTGTCGAGGAGCGCGGCGACGTCGGGGAACAAGGCGCAGCGGTGGCGAGCCGGATCGTCAACGTCGATGAGGGCGCCCGCCCAGGCGCCCCGGCAACCGTCCAGCCCCGCGATCCAGCGCGCCATCCTCGCTCCCTCTGCCGATCCCGCGCCGCGCCTCTGGCCCGGAACCCGAAGCCCGCGATGGTCTTGTCTGCCTTGCCCGTCCGGGCGCGGAAAGCTATCCGCGCCCGGACGGGCGCCGCAGCCCCGGGAGAAGCGTGATGAGCGAGATCCGTCCCCGCCGCAGCGTGCTGGCGATGCCCGGCTCCAACGCCCGGGCGCTTGAAAAGGCGCGGACGCTGCCCGCCGACGTGATCTTGATCGACCTTGAGGACGGCACCGCACCCGCGGTGAAGGCTCAGGCCCGCGCGCAGGTCGCTGCCGCGGTTGCGGCGAGGGGCTTCGGCCAGCGCGAGATCGTGGTCCGCATCAACCCGCCCGAGACCGAGGACGGCGAGGCCGACCTCGTCGCGCTCGCGCCGGCCGCCCCGGACGCGATCCTGGTGCCGAAGGTCCGCGCCTCCGACGCGCTGATCGCCGTGGGCTCGCGCCTGCGCCGCCTCGGCGCGCCGCTGGCGACGCGGGTCTGGGCGATGATCGAGACGCCGATGGCGGTGGTGAACGCCGCCGAGATCGCGGGCGCGGCCCGGGACGTGGACGGGCGGCTCGGCGCCCTGGTGATCGGCCCGAACGACCTGCTGAAGGCGTCCCGGATCCGGCCGCCCGGGCGGGCCGCGCTGATGCCCTGGCTGATGAACGTCCTGGCCGCCGCCCGAGCCTACGAGATCGAGGCGATCGACGGCGTCTTCACCGACCTCACCGACGCGGCCGGGTTCGAGGCCGAGTGCGCGCAAGGGCGCGACCTCGGCTTCGACGGCAAGATGCTGATCCACCCGAGCCAGATCGGCCCGGCCAACGCGGCCTTCGGGCCGGACGCCGAGGAGATCGCGCAGGCGCGCCGGCTGATGGACGTCTTTAACACGCCGGAGAACCGCGAGCGCGGCGTGATCGCGGTGGACGGCAAGATGGTCGAGCGCCTTCACGTCGAGGCGGCCCGGCGGACGCTCGCCATGGCCGAGGCGATCGCGCGGCTCTCCGCGTGAGCGACCTGCCCGAGGTCGGCCTGCGGCTGCTCGACCCGCGCCTGCCGGGCTGGGGCTTCCCGCGCTGGGGCTCGTCGGCCGCGGCAGGCCTTGACCTGCATGCCTGCCTCGATGTGCCCCTGGTTCTCCCGGCTCAGGGCAAGCCGGTCTTGATCCCCGCCGGCTTCGCCGTGCTGATCCGCGATCCCGCCTGGTGCGGGCTGATCTTCCCCCGCTCGGGCCGCGGCCACCGGGAAGGCTTGGTGCTCGGCAACGGCACCGGGGTGATCGACGCGGATTACGAGGGCCCGCTGATGGTCTCCGCCTGGAATCGGGACGAATCCGAGCCTGTCCGGATCGAGCCGGGCGAGCGGATTGCGCAGCTCGTCTTCACCCGGATCACCCGGCCGGTGCTGACCATGCTGGAGGGCGCGCCCGGCCCCGGCTCGGACCGGGGCGCCGGCGGGTTCGGATCAAGCGGGCGCTAGGCCGCCTCTCAGTCGAGGGTCTTGCCGAGCCGCCCCGCAAGATCCTGGATGAACTGGAAGGCGGTGCGGCCCGAGCGCGAGCCACGGGTGGTGGCCCATTCGAGGGACTCGGCGCGCAGCTGCTCCGGCGGCACGGCGAGACCGTAGCGGTCGGCATAGGCGCGGATCATCGCCAGGTACTCGTCTTGGCTGCACTTGTGGAAGCCGAGCCAGAGGCCGAAACGGTCCGAAAGCGAGACCTTCTCCTCCACGGCCTCGCCGGGATTGATCGCCGTCGAGCGCTCGTTCTCCATCATGTCGCGGGCGAGGAGATGCCGGCGGTTCGAGGTGGCGTAGAACAGCACGTTGCCCGGCCGCCCTTCGATGCCGCCGTCGAGCGCCGTCTTGAGCGACTTGTACGAGGTGTCATCGGCGTCGAAGGAGAGGTCGTCGCAGTAGACGAGCCAGCGGTGCGGGTCCGGCCGCAGCAGGGCCATCAGGTCCGGCAGCGCCTCGATGTCCTCGCGGTGGATCTCCACGAGCTTCATCGGCAGGCTGCCGGCAGGCCGGCGGGCGTTGATCTCGGCATGGGCCGCCTTGACCAGCGAGGACTTGCCCATGCCGCGGGCGCCCCACAGCAGGGCGTTGTTGGCCGGCAGGCCGCGGGCGAAGCGCTCGGTGTTCTCCACCAGGGTGTCGCGTGCCCGGTCGATGCCGGTAAGCAGGCCCATCTCCACGCGGGCGACCTGCGGCACCGGGGTCAGCCGGCGCTCGGGGCCCCACAGGAAGGCGTCGGCGGCGTTCGGGTCGAAGGCCGGCGGGATTGCGGGCGCGGCCCGCTCCAGCGCGGTGGCGATGCGCTCCAAGAGCGGCATCAGGGCGTCGAGGGTCGCGGGGCTCGTCATCGGATCGGGGGGTTCGCGTGCAGGTCGGTCAAGCGGCCGGTTCTACGGGGAAGATTCCGGGAAATCATCCGTATCCGGACGCATGACGCAGGTCTTCCGAACGCGAACCCGGATCGGGCGTTGAGTCTCCCGGCGGGGTGGGCGCGATGACGCCGGGGAGCACGATGGAAACAGGACCGACGATCCGGATCACCCAGGTCGCCGATTACGTCTTCACGGTGGATTTCGGTTCGGCCCTGCCGGCGCTGATCACCGACGAGGCACCGCCGATCGGCGGCGGGACCGGGCCGTTCCCCGAGCAGCTCCTGATCTCCGGGGTCGCGAACTGCCTCTGCGCCAGCCTCGTCTTCGCCCTGGGCAAGTTCCGCCAGGAGGCGCGGGGTGTGGCGGCCGAGGCGTTCTGCCGGGTGGAGCGCAACGCCGAAGGGCGGCTGCGGGTCACCGGGATCGGCGTCCACATTCAGCTCGGGGCCAGCGCCGCCGAGATGCCCCGGATCGACCGGGTGCTGGAGCAGTTCGAGCGGTTCTGCACCGTCTCGGAGAGCGTGAAGGCCGGGATCCCGGTAGCCGTCTCGGTGACGGACCGCGACGGGACGCGCCTGAAATGACTCAGGCCGGGGAAAAATCGGCGGCCCGGCGCATTTCCGCAGGACCAACCGGTCGCCACGGCCGGACGAGGAGACGCCATGTCGGACCAGACGCGAGAGCCCGCCCGCGCCCCCGAGGAGCTTGCCGCCCTGTTCAACCGACGCGCCAATGCCGGCGACGTCGAGGGCCTCGTCGCCCTCTACGAACCCGACGCGGTGCTGGCAGCCGGCCGCGTGGTCGCCACCGGCCATGCCGAGATCCGGACCTTCTACGCCGACCTGCTGGCGCGCAAATCCGACTTCCCGGCGCCGGAAACGCCGCCGCCCCTGCGCAACGGCGCGCTCGCCATGACCTTCGCGCAGCTGCCCAAGGGCGCATTCTCGGTGGAGGTCGCCCGTGAGCAGGCGGACGGGACGTGGCTCTGGGCGATCGACCAGCTCAAGCTCGCGCCGCCGAAGGCGTGACGGCCGGCTTATAGGCCTCGTCACCACGCGGCCGCGCAGCGGAACCCGGGGTTCAGACGCACCAACGCGCCAGGTTCCGGTGCGCGTGGCGGTTCTGGATTCCGGGCCCGCCCCCGGCGCCCCGGAATGACGGTGAGAGAGAATGCCGATCCGAGTCGGACCGGTCCGACACCCGCGCTTGTCCCACCGGACGCGATGCGGCAAAGCGGGGCCCGCGCGCTCGACGCCGCGCAGAAGACCCGAGCCGACTCGATGCACGACATCCGCGCCATCCGGGAGAACCCGGACGCCTTCGACCGCGACCTCGCCCGCCGGGGCCTCGCGCCGCTCTCGGCCGAGCTGATCGCCCTCGACGAGACGCGGAAATCGTCGGTCTCGGCCGCGCAGGCCAATCAGGAGCGGCGCAACGCGCTGGCCAAGGAGATCGGCGGCGCCAAGAAGGCCAAGGACGAGGACCGTGCCGCCGCCCTGATGGCGGAGGTCGCGGCCCTGAAGGAAGCCGAGCCCGAGCTGAAAGCCGCGCAGGACGCGGCCGACAAGACCCTGGCCGACCGGCTCGCCGCGATCCCGAACCGGCCGAAGGCCGACGTGCCGGAGGGCGCCGACGAGCACGGCAACGTCCTCTACCGCAGCCACGCCTCCACCCGCGAGCGGCTGACCGAGGGCAAGGAGCATTTCGAGCTCGGCGAGGCCGTCGGCCTGATGGATTTCGAGGCGGCGGCCAAGCTGTCCGGCTCGCGCTTCGTGGTGCTCAAAGGCCAGCTCGCGCGGCTGGAGCGGGCGCTCGGCCAGTTCATGCTCGACCTGCACACGCAGGAGCACGGCTACCTGGAGGTGGCGCCACCGGTGCTGGTGCGCGACGCCGCCATGTTCGGCACCGCGCAGCTGCCGAAGTTCGAGGACGACCAGTTCTCGGTCTTCAAGGGCCTCGATTACGTCAAGGCGCTGCAGGGGCAGGCGGGCGCGGACTCCGCGCCGGTCAGCGACGAGCATTTCTGGCTCGTCCCGACCGCCGAGGTGCCGCTGACGAACCTCGTGCGCGAGTCGATCCTCCGCGAGGAAGAACTCCCTCTGCGCTTCACCGCGCTCACCCCCTGCTTCCGCGCCGAGGCCGGGGCGGCGGGGCGGGACACCCGCGGCATGCTGCGCCAGCACCAGTTCAGCAAGGTCGAGCTGGTCTCGATCACGACGCCGGAGGAATCCGCCAACGAGCACGAGCGGATGCTGACCAGCGCCGAGGCGGTGCTGAAGAAGCTCGATCTGCCCTACCGGGTGATGACCCTCTGCACCGGCGACATGGGCTTCGCCAGCCAGAAGACCTACGACATCGAGGTCTGGGTGCCGGGCCAGCGCACCCACCGCGAGATCTCGTCCTGCTCGGTCTGCGGCGACTTCCAGGCACGGCGGATGAACGCCCGCTACCGGGGCAAGGACGGCAAGCCGGCCTATGTCCACACCCTCAACGGCTCGGGCGTCGCGGTCGGCCGCGCGCTCATCGCCGTGATGGAGAACTACCAAAACCCGGACGGCAGCATCACGATCCCGTCGGTGCTCCACCCCTACATGGGCGGGCTCAATCGGATCGAGGGCACCCGCTGATGCGCATCCTGGTCACCAACGACGACGGCATCCACGCGCCGGGGCTCAGTACCCTGGAGGAGATCGCCCGGGAGCTCTCGGACGACGTCTGGGTCGTGGCGCCGGAGAGCGACCAGTCCGGCGTGTCGCACTCGCTCTCGCTCAACGACCCGCTTCGGCTGCGGCAGGTTTCGGAGCAGCGCTTCGCCGTGAAGGGCACGCCGTCGGACTGCGTGATCCTGGGCGTGCGTCACATCCTGGGCGATCACGGCCCGGACCTCGTCCTGTCGGGGGTCAACCGCGGCCAGAACGTCGCCGAGGACGTGACCTATTCGGGCACGATCGCGGCCGCCATGGAGGGGACGATCCTCGGGATCCGCTCGATCGCGCTCAGCCAAGCCTACGGCGCCGGCGGGCGCGGCGCGCTCAAGTGGGACTGCGCCCAGACGCACGGCGCGAAGGTCATCCGCAAGATCCTGGAGACCGGGATCGAGCCCGGCATCCTGGTCAACGTGAACTTCCCGGACTGCGAGCCGGCCGAGGTGCAGGGCGTCGCGGTGGCCGCACAGGGCTTCCGCAACCAGGCGCTGCTGTCGATCGACGCGCGGGTCGACGGGCGCGGCAACCCGTATTTCTGGCTGGCCTTCGCCAAGGCGCGGTTCGAGCCGGGCCACGGCTCCGATCTCAAGGCCATCGCCGAGAAACGGATCTCGGTGACGCCGCTGCGCCTCGACCTCACCGACGAGCCGACGCTGACGCGCTTCGCGCAGGCCTTCGCCGGGTGATCGAACGGACGTCGATCGATCTGGGCAGCCTGGAGGCGGCTGCCGGCAACGCGGCCTTCGTGATGGCGCTTCGGGGCCGGGGCCTGCGGGACACCGCAGTGCTGCGGGCCATGGAGCAGGTGCCGCGGGACGCCTTCGCGCCGCAACCGCATCGGGAGCATGCGCGGCGCGACATTGCCCTGCCGTTGCCCTGCGGCGCGTCGATGACGGCACCGTCCACGGTGGCGCTGATGCTGGCGCTGCTGCGGCTCGAGCCGGGTCAGCGCGTCCTGGAGATCGGCACGGGCTCGGGCTACGTGACCGCGTTGCTGGCCCAGCTCGGCGCCGGCGCGGTTCTGAGCTTGGAGCGTTACACGACGCTGGCCGGGATGGCGACGCGACAGCTGGCGGCCCTCGCCGAGGTGCATGTCGTCCGGGCGGACGGGCTCGCCCCGGAACTGCCCGATGGAGGCTTCGACCGGATCCTGGTCCACGGCAGCGTCGCGGCGATCCCGCCGCACTGGCGCGCGGCCCTCGAACCGGGCGGGCGGCTGGTGACGGGGCTTAGCGGCGACGGGATTTGCCGGGCCGCCGTGCTGGCTTCGCCGGAGGCCGATGCGGAGTTGGGCGCGCAGGTCCGTCTCGCGGCGCTGGTCCCGGTGCTCGCGCGCGTACTCTGACAACGTTCCGACATCGCGAGCGCAGCGAAGCAATCCAGCGGCGCGACATCCATGGGCGTGGCGCCGCTGGATTGCTTCGCTCCGCTCTCAAGGACGCCGAAGCCGCAGCTATCTCACCCGCCGCGCCGCCCGCCAGAGGCGCCACAGCCGCCGCCAGCGCGGCAGCTCCACGGGCGTGTTGAGCGGGTCGTAGGACGCCCGCTCCATGGCGGCGAGATAGGGCTCCACCAGGGCTACGGGCAGGAATGCCGCCCCGGCCGACGGCGCGATGGTCGGGCGCGCCGCCTCGAAAGCCTTCAGGTGCTGCCGGGCGAGGGCGCGGAGGTCGGCGCAGGCCCGGCGCAGGCCCGGCCCGCCGCGGCCCGTGACGATGTCCTCGCGGGTGACGCCGTAGCGGCCGAGGATGTCGGCTGGCAGGTAGACCTGCCCCGAGCGGGCGTGCCAGGGCAGGGCGCGCAGGAGCCCGGTGATCCCGTAGGCCACCCCGGCATGACCGGCCGCGCCCGCGCCGCCCGGCTCGGTACCGTTGGCGATCACGAGGCTCGCCAGCCGGAACAGGGCCGAGGCGGTCTCGCCGCAATACCCCTCCAGATCGTTCACCCGGGGCATCGGGTCCTCGTAGAGGTCGAACACACGGGCATCGATCAGATCGACGAAGGGCTGGCGCCCGAGGCGGTTCACCCGGATCGCCTCCTCAAGGGCGGCCGCCACCGGGTTGGCCCGCACGTCGCCCCGTGCCTCGCCCTGGAGGGCGTCGCGCCACCATTGCAGGCGGATCTCACCGGCCATGGGGGTCGACACCGCCTCGCGCACCCGCGCGACGGTCAGGCTGAAGGCGTAGAGCGCGAAGAGGTGGGGGCGGGCGGCGGCCGGGGCGAACAGGGTCGCGTAGTAGCGGTCCGGGTCGCCGGCCCGCACGAGATCCTCGCAGTGGGACTGCGCGAAGGCGAGCCCGGTCTCCGCCGTCTTGCCGTCGGCCTCCGGCATCAGGCCACCGCGATCAGCGCGGCCGCGACCTTGCGGTTCTCGGCCACGAGGATGTTGTAGGTGCGGGCGGCGGCGCCGGTCTGCATCACGTCGAGCCCGACGCCGAAATCCTTGAGCCAGCCCCGCAGCGCCGGGTCGATCGCCGCAATGTCGAGGCCGGTGCCGACGAGAAGCAGCTCGATCCCCGCCGCCTCGGCCTGGACCGGGCGGAGCGCCGTCCGATCAATCGCCCGAGGCTCGGTGACGTCCCAGGCGCGGACCCCCGAGGGCAGCATCAGGATCGAGCCGCGATGGGACATGCCGGCGAAGCGAAAGCCGCCATTGCCGTAGGTGTCGATGATGTGGCGGCCCGGCACGAAGCCGGACTCGAAGCTCTTCGGGGTCTCCCGCTCGGCCATGTCCGAAACAAACTACTCCGCCGGTTGCGGGACGCTCGACCGCTCGGCCGCCGCGCGGGCGCCCGAGAGCATCAGCCCCAGGTAGATCAACACCGGCGTCGAGATGAAGATCGCCGAGTAGGTGCAGATCACGACGCCGCAGAGCATCACCACGGCGAAGCCCTTGATCGCCTCGCCGCCGAACAGCACCAGCGCCAGCAGCGACAGGGACGACGAGATCGACGTCATCACGGTGCGCGACATGGTCGAGTTGATCGACAGGTTGAGCAGATCGACGGTGGGAATGGTCTTGTACCGGCGCATGAGCTCGCGGGTCCGGTCGAACACCACGACCGTTTCGTTGAGCGAGTAGCCCACGATCGTCAGGATCGCGGCGATCGAGGTCATGTTGAACTCGATGCGGGTGATGATGAACACGCCGACCGTCAGCACGATGTCGTGGAGGGTGCCGACGATGGCGCCGAGCGCCAGTTCCCGCTCGAACCGGAACCACAGGTAAAGCAGCACGGCCACGACCGAGAGCACGACGCCGAGCGTGCCGGACTGGACCAGCTCGCCGGAGACGCGCGGGCCGACGGTCTCGGTGCGGCGGAAATCGTAATCCTTGTCGAACGCGGCGTGCGCCTTGTTCATCACCGCGGTCTGGCCCTGCTCGCCGGGCTGGAGCGGCAGGCGGACAAGCACGGTGCCCTGGTTGCCGAGTTCCTGCACCTCCGGCTCGCCGAAGCCGAAGCCCGCGGCGGTGTGCCGGATCGACGCGACGTCGGCCGTGCCGGACTTCGCCTGCAGCTCGACCAGGGTCCCGCCCTTGAAGTCGATGCCGAAGTTCAGCCCGATCGTCAGGAACAGGGCCACCGTGGCGAGCGAGAGCAGCGCCGAGAGCGGGAAGGTGAAACGCCGGAATCGCATGAAGTCGAAATGCGATTCATCGGGCCAGAGGCGGAGCAGGCGCATGGTCGGTCTCGATAGGCGGGGCCGCTGTACGGTCTCGCTGATCCGCCGTCATTCCGGGCCGCCCGAAGGGCGAGCCCGGATACCAGAACCGCGGCCGCGCCAGGGCCGGCGCCGTCGGCGTGTCTGGATCCCGGGCTCTGCTGCGCAGCCCCGGGATGACAGGGTGGGCCGCCCGGTCGGGCGATCAGACGAGAGACGCTTCGCCAACCTCCTGAAAAAGCACTTGGGTGTGCGACGACCCCGTCGTCAGAACGGCAGGGCCTTGGGCCGAAAGGTCTTGTACCACACGGCGATCATCATCCGGGTGAGCGTCACGGCGGTGATGACCGTCGTCAGGATGCCGAGGATGAAGACCACGGCGAAACCCTTCACCGGGCCCGAGCCGAGGAAGAACAGGATCAGGGCGGCGATCGCCATGGTCGAGTTCGAGTCGATGATGGTGGCGAAGGCCCGGTCGAAGCCGGCCTGGAGCGCCGAGATGAGCGAGCGTCCGGCATGGCTCTCCTCGCGCATGCGCTCGTAGATCAGCACGTTGGAATCCACCGCGGTGCCGATGGTCAGCACGATGCCGGCGATGCCCGGGAGCGTCATGGTCGCCTCCAGCACCGACATCAGACCCAGGATCAGCCCGACATGGACCATCAGGGCGATGTTGGCGATGAAGCCGAAGGTGCCGTAGGTCGCGAACATGAACGCCACCACGAGGGCCGCCGCCACCAGGGTCGCGAGCTTGCCGGCCTCGATAGAGTCGCGGCCGAGACCCGGTCCGACGACGCGGCGCTCGACCACGGTGAACTTAGCCGGCAGCGCGCCGGCCCGGAGCAGCACCGATAGGTCGTTGGCCTGCTGGACCGTGAAGTTGCCGGTGATCTGGCCCGAGCCGCCGGTGATCGCCGAGCGGATCACGGGCGCCGACACCACCTCGTTGTCGAGTACGATCGCCATGCGGCGGCCGACATTCTCCGAGGTCGCCTGCCCGAAGCGCTGCGCGCCGCGCAGGTTGAACTTGAAGCTCACCATCGGCTCGTGGGATTGCTGGTCGAAGGCCGGCTGCGCGTCGGTCAGCTCGCCGCCATCGGCCATGACCCGGCGCTCGACCGGCACCTTGGCGCCCTTCTCGTCCTTCGACGGCAGCATGTCGACGTCGCCGGACGGGCTGTCGGCGAGCATCCGGAATTCGAGCTTGGCGGTTGAGCCGAGAAGCTTCTCCAGGCGCTCAGGATTCTGCTCGCCCGGCACCTGGATCAGGATCCGGTCGGCGCCCTGCTGCTGGATCGACGGCTCGGTCGTGCCGGTGGAATCGAGGCGGCGTCGGATGACCTCGATGCCCTGGCTCACCGCCCGGCGGGTCCGGTCGGTGATCCCGGCATCGGTCAGCGTCAGGCGGATCACGCCGCCGGGCTGCTCGGAGACGTCGAGGGTCCGGGCCGCCGTCTGGCCGAGCGACGTGGTGATCGGCAGCGACAGTTCCTGAAGCTTCGGCAGGACCTTGGCCCGGGCCGCGTCGTCCGCGACCTTCACCTGGACGCCGCGCTGGAGCAGGCCGATGCCGCCGTCGGCACGGACGTTCTCCTGCTGAAGCACCCGGCGAACGTCGTCGCGCAGGGCCTTGGCCTGGGAGGCGATCAGCTCGTTCTGGTCGACCTCGAGCAGGAGCTGCGAGCCGCCCTGGAGGTCGAGGCCGAGCACGATGGCCCGGGTCGGCACCACCCAGCTCGGGAACCAGGAGGGCAGGCTGGCGACGAAGCCCTTGCGCTGCTCGGGCGAGAAGAAGCTCGGCACGGCGAGCATCAGCCCCACCAGGATCAGGCCCAGCGTCGCGATGATCTTCGCACGGGAGAAGCGCAGCATCGGCCGTCTTTTTCTCTTGTGGGCCGGCGCGTTACGCCGGCCAGTTCAAACGGAAGCTCAGGCGGCCTTCACCGAGCCCTTGGCGCGGACCTCGGAGATCATCGTGCGGACCACGCGCACGCGGACGTTGGGGGCGATCTCCACCTCGATCTCGGCCGCGTCATCGGCCGCCTTGGTCACGCGCCCGACGAGGCCGCCATTGGTCACGATCGTGTCGTCCCGGCGCACGGACTTGAGCAGAGTCTGGTGGTCCTTGACCCGCTTCTGCTGCGGCCGCAGGATCAGGAAGTACATGATCACGAAGATCAGGACGAACGGGATCACCTGAAAGGCGATCTCCGCTCCGCCAGCGGCCGTACCGGCCCCTTGCGCGAAGGCGGGGGTGATCAACGAGCGTCTCCTGCAAATGGCGATCGGGCCTGCCGCCGGTTTTCGGCGTGGGCAGACCTGTCGAAAAGCGCGCGGACTATAGCCAGGGGCTTCCCGAAAGCAACGTCGAAGCGACGGGCATCGGCTGCGGCCTCACAGCAGGGCGCGCACCGCAGCCGCGAAGGCGTCGGGTGCCTCCTGGGGAAAGTTGTGGCCGACCCCCGCGACGATCTCACGCCGGTACGGGCCGGTGAAGCGGCGGGCCTCCGTGTCGGTCGCGGACGGCGGCGCGACGCCGTCGTCGGCGCCGAGCAGCACGATCGACGGCACGGTGATCGCCGGCTGGGCGGCGAGCCGGGCCTCGATCTCGACCAGCGCCGGATCGCTCGGCACCAGTCCGAAGCGGTGGCGGTAGGAATGCACCACCACGTCCACGAAGTCGGGATTGTCGAAGGACGGAGCGGTTTGCGCGTAGGTGTCCGCATCGAAGGCCCAGGTCGGCGACCAGAGCTGCCAGAGCAGGCGGCAGAACGCGTCCCGGCCGCTCGCGAGACCGGCGCGACCGCGCTCGCCGTGGAGGTAGTACTGATACCAGAGCCGGTGCTCCGCCTCGGGCGCAACGGGCCGCCCGGAGGCCGGGATGTTCTGGATGTTGTAGCCGACGCCGCAACTCACCAAGCCCCTGGCCCGGTCCGGCCAGAGCGCCGAGACCACGCAGGCCGCCCGGCCGCCCCAATCGTACCCGGCCAGCACGGCGCGCGCGATGCCGAGGGCGTCAAGGAAGGCCAGCAGGTCGGCCCCGAGCGCCGCCTGCTCGCCTGAGCGCGGGGTCGCCGGATCCAGGAACCGCGTCGGCCCGTAGCCGCGCAGATAGGGGACGAGGCAGCGAACCCCGGTGGCGGCGAGCCGCTCGGCCGCCGCGGTGCAGGCGCGGGCATCGTACGGGAAGCCGTGGAGCAGCACGGCGGGCGGTCCGTCCGGCGGACCGAATTCCAGATACGCAACGTCGAGGACGCCGGCCTGCACACGCTTCATGGATGATTCCCGCGATGCCGAGACAGGGATCCTAATCGCTCCTCGTGCAATTGCCGCACGCGCTTGCCGGCGCCGATCCGCGCCCGACCTTCCCGCGCGATCGACCAACACGACGGAGGAGTTTGATGAGCCTGCTTGACGGTGCGAAGAATCTGATCGGCGACGTCGCTGCTGCAGCCGACCGGGTCCTGGAGCAGACCGGGAGCGGCAAGCTAGCCCTGACGATGGCCAAAATCTATCCCGGCGGTCTCACTGCCTTCCTCGACCGCTTGCGAGAGGCCGGTCACGGCGACGCCGTCGCGTCCTGGCTGGCCTCCGGGGCGGGGCCGGAGGCGCGGCGGCCGGTGCCGGCGGCCGCCATCGCACGATGCCTGCCGGAGGGGGTCGCGGAGCGTCTCGCCTATGACCTGGGTGTGCCGGAAGGCCGCGTGGCCGTTGTCCTGTCGGAATTCCTGCCGGCCGCCGTGGCGGAGCAGAGCGAGAACGGGCAGCTGAAACCGCAGCCGAATTTCAGCACGCAGGTGCGATCAGCACCCGACGCTGCTTAAGGGGTCGGGCATTTCATCAGCGGCGGCGCGGTCGCGCAGCTCAGGTAGCAGGTCTGTTTCGCAAAGCAGAACCAGGAGAGCTCACCGCTCTTGAGGCAGGCCCCACCACAATGCCGGTACGTGCCGAAGAGCGGTCGGACAAAGACGACGTCGGTGAGAGGACGCGCCTCCGCGTGCCGGGTCGTCTCGGGCGGCGCCGCCGGTGCCGCACCCGACCAGACCGAGAAGACGACGTCGGTGAGAGGACGCGCCTCCGCGTGCCGGGTCGTCTCGGGCGGCGCCGCCGGTGCCGCACCCGACCAGACCGAGACAAGGAAGGGCAGGACCAGCGATCGGATCGGGATTCTCCCGACCGCGCGACCGTCGGACGTGTTGCGGGCCGTCATTCCGGGCCACGGCCGAATCTCTGTCGACCAAATTGCGGTTCACGGAGTCCGGTCGCGCCGCGGGTCTCTCGCTCTTCAGGCGATGTGCTCTAGTATCGCCGCCGACGTTGCACGACGGGAGACCCGCATGAGCCTGCTCAATTCCCTCGGGGAGATCGCGCTCAAGGCGTTGCCCGGCGTCATCCAGCAGGTTCTTCCCGGCGGTCTCAACGCGCTGGTCGATCAGCTCCGCCGCTCGGGCTACGAGAGCCAGGTCAATTCCTGGCTCGGCCGCGGACCGAATGAGCCGATCAAGGCGGAGGATCTGCGCAAGGTCCTCGACAACGATCAGGTCCGCCAGATCGCGCAGAAGCTCGGCATCCCGATGGATCAGCTGTTCCCGACGCTGGCACAGGCGCTGCCGGAGGCGGTGGACCGCCACAGCCCAGACGGCACCCTGCAGGCGCCGAAGGCCTGAGCGCGCCTGTTCTCGCGGCCGGTCGGGCGGAGACGCTTCGGAGATCGCGGCGACGGGTCTGCCGCCATTCCCGGGGTAATCGCTCCGGCAGCACCGTCTTTGCGAGCGGAGCGAGACAATCCAGTCGGCGCGACGATGCCTGAAGTCGCACTTCCCTGGGTCACTTCGCTGGGCTCGTGACGACGAGGAATACACCGCCCGCGGTCTTCAGCCGGAAACCGTCTGGATCCGGCATCCCCCGCGCCCTGGATCGCCGACGCGCAGCAATTCCGGTCGAGCCTGTGCCGCAGACGCGAACGGCGGCCCCTCTCGGGACCGCCGCCGGACACAGGCAGCTCCGCGCCGCTCAGTTGCTGGCGAGCTGGGACATCGGATCCACGGGCGAGCCGCCCTTGCGGATCTCGAAGTGCAGCTGCGGCGAGGTCACGTTGCCGGAGGCGCCGGACTTCGCGATCGTCTGGCCGCGCTTGACCTTCTCGCCGGGCTTCACGTCGATCTCGCCGTTATGGGCGTAGGCCGAGACGTAGCCGTTGGCGTGACGCACCAGCACGAGCTTGCCGTAGCCCTTCACGTCCGAGCCGGCATACGCGACCGTCCCCTCCTCGGCCGCCTTGACCGGCGTGCCCTCTGGCACGGCGATGTTGATGCCCTCGTTGCCGGAACTGCCGTAGCCGGCGATCACCCGGCCCTTGGCGGGCCAGCGGAAGCTCTCCGACGGCGTCGCGTCGGCCACGGAGCTGGTGGTGACGGGCTCGGACTTGGCCTGGGCCGGAGGCATCACCGCCGCAACCGGCTTCGGAGCTTCCTTGGCGGCGACCTTCTCGGCCTTCTCCGCGGCGGCCGCCTTCTGCGCAGCCTCCTTGGCGGCCTTGGCTTCCGCGAGCTTCTGCGCAGCCTCGGCCTTAGCGGCGGCCTTCGCCTCAGCCTTGGCCTCAGTCGCCTTCGCCTCCGCCTTCGCCCCAGCCTTGGCCTTCGCCTCGGCCTTCGGATCCGCCTTCTTCTCGTCGGCCTTGGCGACCTGTCCGGGGCGCACGTGCCGCGGCTTCTCGTCGTCCTTCGACGCGCTGTCCTTGCGGGACTTGGCCTCGGCGACCTTCCGGGCCGCGGCGTCGCGGGCGAGCGCCTCCTTGCGCTCCGCCTCCTTCTCAGCGGCGGCGCGCTTGGTCGCCTCTTTCGCGGCTTCCTTGGCAGCCTGCTTGGTCTCCTCGCGCTTGGCGTCCTCGCGCTTGGCGGCTTCCTTGGCCTCGTCGCGCTTCGCGGCGAGCTTGCTCTCGACCTGCTTGGCGTCCTCGCGCTTCTCCTCGGCCGCGCGGGCCGGGCGAGCGGTCATCGGGGCCGCGGCCGGGTTCATGCCGGAGGCGTTGTAGACCGGGATCACGAGCTGCCGACCCGGGGTGATCTGGCTGGCGCTGGTCAGGCCGTTGGCAGCCAGGATCGCCGAGGCGGGCACGCCGAAGCGGGTGGACATCTGGTTCAGGCTGTCGTTCTGCGACACGGTGATCTGCGTGCCGCCCTGAGCGCTCCAGCCGACCGGGCCGGTGGAGGCGACGCGGGTCGCGGGTGGGGCGGCGTGCGTCTGCGCCGGCGTGGCGGCCGCGACCGGGCGCGAGGCGCCGGGCGGGCTCAGCGCCTCCGACTGGATGCGGCCGGTGCGGATCGCGGGCACGGACTTGAGGCTGCCATCCGGCAGGCTCCCCGTAGCAGCAGGCTCCGACTCGAACGGGTTCGAGAAGGGGTTGCTCAGGCGCGACGCGTCCGAGGAACAGGCGGCGGCTGCACCGCCAATGATGCCGATGAGGGCGACCCGCGACAGCGTCCGCAACATCTGACCCGTACCGCGCACCCGCATCGACGCACCCGTTTGCCTGACGCAACTTGATGCGCCAATGAAGACGGATTCAGGTTAAGCAACCGTTCCCGTTCAGCATGTCTGCGACCGTGGCGCGAAGACTTCTTCGGCCTTTCGCGCAGCGCGCGGGATGATCCGAGGGGCCGCCTTCGTGCCTTTTCCGTCCCGGCCGGCACCCCACATCGAGGGGATGTTCACCATCCGCGCCGCCCGCGACAGCCTTGCCGATCTGCCCGCGATCGAGACCGCGCGCCTGTCGATCGCGGGACTCCGGACTGAGGATGCACAGGCCCTCCGTCGGCTAACGGACGATCCGGCGATCACCGCGGCGGTGGACTTCCTGCCGACCCCGTTCACCATCCAGGATGCCGAGGATCTGATTCGCAGCGGCTCCCGCGGCCAGGACCGCTTCCTCGGCGCCTGGACGCGGGAGACCGGCGGGACCGGGGCGCAGCAGGCGTCGGCGGGGCGCGACCTCGTCGGGGTGGTCGGAACGCATCTGCGCGGCGCCGGCGTGATCGAGATCGGCTACTGGATCGGCGGTGCCGCCCGCGGGCGCGGCTACGCCTTCGAAGCGGTCTCGGCGGTCATCACCTTCCTCGGCGGGCGATTCCCGGCACGCAGAGTCGTCGCGGAGTGCCGCCCGGCCAACGTCGCGTCCTGGGGCCTTCTGGAGAAGCTCGGCTTCCGCGATACCGGGGAGGAAGGCCACCGGCCGGGACGCCGCCTGCTCCGGCGATCCTGATCGCCGGAAGCGTCACGCAGGCCGCAGCACGCCCGCGCAGCGGCGGACGGTGCTGCTCTTGCCGGGGACCGACCGGCGCCAGAACATAAAAAGCCCTCGGCGGTGAGCCGAGGGCTTGTCCGGAACCGGCCCGAAGGCCGGCCGTCAGACCGGATCAGAAGGTGATGCCGGTCTCGACCATGTAGCGGTCCTGCGAGGTGCGGTTGCCGTCCCGGCCGAAGCCGGTGCCCAGCGTACCCTCCGCGAGGTTGCCGCGGGTGATGCCGCCGAGCTCGACGTGCGCGTACTCCACCCGGAAGAAGTAGCGATCGAACGTGAAGGTCGGCGTGACGGTGACTGAGAACGCGTTGCTGCCGGCCCCGAAGCCCAGCAGGTTCGTCCCGCCCGAACCCCGGACGCCCGTCTGCTCGGTGTACTCGATGCGGCCGGCCAGCGAGAAATTGTCGGTGAACGAGCAGGCCGCCAGCAGGGCGCCGCCATAGGTCGAAGCCGTGTTGCCGATCCCGACGCGCAGGTCGCGCTCGACATTGGTGAACTGGAAGTACGGCGAGATGATCCAGGGGCCGTTCGCGTAGGTGTAGTTGATGTTGAAGATGCCGCTGTTCTGCTGCGCGTTCGGCGTGGCGAACTGGTAGCGGGCGCTCCGGTCGAGGGCGTTGGTCCGGCCGACGTTCAGGCCGCCGTTGACGCCGATCGTGTTGTAGTCGTCGAGCTTGTAGGCGACGTTGCCGGTGAACCACGTGATCTCGTTGGAGAAGAACCCGTCGGTGCCGGCGAGGGAGACCGAGAGCGGGCCGCTGCTGTAATTGACCTGAACGCCCTGGTTGATGAAGTTCTCCTGCACGAACAGGAGGCCGCGGTTGATGTTCAGGTTCTGGTAGGTGAAGAGCAGCTCGGTGCCGATCAGGGTGAACATCCGTCCGCCCTGGATCGACCATTCATCGTTGATCTGAATCTTGCCGTAGGCGACCGGCACCGGGCCGAACAGCAGGTCCGTCTGCGTGAAGGTCCCGAGGGTCGGGAAGCCAAGCTGCGGGATCGAGTAGCCGCCGGCCTGGATGTAGAACTGGAACGCGCCCTCGGGCTTCTGGATGATGCCCTGGATGTTCGAGAAGTCGAATCGCGCGGACCGGTCGCGGTCGTTGGGGGCCGCCGGGGTCGAGAACGACGCGAACGGGTTGGTCTGCGTGTAGCCGTAGCCCGTGACGGCGCCGCCTACGTAAAGGTCGCCGAGCGGACCCGCGGCGAAGCAGGTCGGGTTCGGGTTGGCCTTGATCACGCCGCTATAGACCGGGCCGAGGAGCGTGGCCTTGCACGGTTCGGCGGGGGGCGGAACAGGCGTCGGAGCCGGGGCGGCCAGATCGGCCGCGAGGATGCTGGTCGAGGACAGCAGCACGGTGGCCAGGCCGGCCAGGGTGGATCGCTTCAGCATGGTGTCGCAGCTCGTTCGGGTTCGCTCACGGCCAAGCTGACATCGCGTTGCGTTTGACACAAAACTAAACATAGAGCATTTGCATATTTTTTGAGCAGATCGATATCCCTAACAACGATCGCTCAGGAAATGTGACTTTGCAGCCACATTTGCCCTGTCGGCCGCCTGCCTTGACTGCGAAGAGCACCGAACAGCTTGGCGAGACCTGTCCAATGCTGTCGCGTCAGGCCGCCGCACCGATCGGGTCGCAACGAAATCCTCCGAACTCATGGCGGGCCAATCGCTCGGCAAGAGCTGGAAGGAAGGTCGTTGCTTCCTCGGCGAGGCGCCAGGGCGGGTTGACGACGATCAGGCCGCTGCCGGTCAGACGCGTCGGGTCGTCGGGCCGGTCGATCAGCAGGTCGAGGCGCAGCGCCGGGCGGGGGAGGGCAGCGTCGAGGTCCCGGACCATCCGTTCGAGGGCGGCGGCGTCCTTGATCGGGTACCAGGCCAGGAACAGGCCGGTCGGCCACTTCGCCACCGCCCGGACGAGGTGGGCCCCCAACCGCTCAATCTCGCCGGGGACCTCATAGGGCGGATCGATCAGCACGAGGCCGCGCCGCTCGGGCGGCGGAATTTGGGCGTTGACCGCGATCCAGCCGTCAAGGTTCAGCACCTTCGTGCGCGTGTCGCGCTCGTAGCGCGCCCCGAGGGTGACGGCATCCGCCGGATGCAGCTCGACGAACACGCCCTTGTCGCCGGGGCGGAGCGCCTCGCGGATGATCGCGGGCGATCCGGGATACGCGGTCGCCCCGTAGCGTGCCTGAACCGCCGCCACCGCCGCCCGGTAGGGCGCGAGCAGCGCCTCGACGTCCGACGCGAAGGGCGTATCCATCCGGCCCCAGCCGTCCCGCCACTCGCCGGTGCGCGACGCCTCGTCGGCCTCCAGGTCGTAGATGCCGAGACCCGCGAAGGCGTCCAACGCCCGGAACGGCTTGTCCTTGAGGCGCAGGTGGTCGAGCACGCGCGCGAGCACGAGATGCTTGAGGACGTCGGCGTGATTGCCGGCGTGGAAGGCGTGCCGATAATTCATGGAGACGCGCTGAAGCCGATCCCGCGTCTCGGGTCCAGCGCCGCGCGCCGAAACCGCCGAAAAATCTCAGCGCGCGGCGTCGAGGGTGATCTCCGGCGCGCGGCAATTGGCGCGGGCGACCTCGGGGCAGGGGGTGAAGCCGCGCAGGTCCTTGCCGAAGCAGATCCGGACCTCCTGCAGCTGGCCGCGCGTGCAAGTGACCGCCATCATGTCGGGACGCAGGCCGCGATTGGCGGCCACGAATTGCCGGGCGATCTCGATGGGCGCCAGATTCTGCGTCGGGCCGCCGCCCTTGAGGCTCTCCGGGATCGTCACGGCGAGCCGGGCCTCCCGGGCCGCGTTGAAATAGGCGGCCGGGTCGAGCCCCGAGCAGGTGCCGTGCTTGCGCCACTCGTAGCGGGCGAGGCCTTCGCTCGGATAGACCTGCCCGGCCACCTCGATCGCCTGCCGGGTCGGCTGGCGCGCGACCGCCGAGCAATTCTCGGGATAGCCGCGCGCATATTGCGGCCACAGCCCGTGCAGGACGAAGCCGAGACCCCGCCCCGGCGCGCACTGGACATCGTCCCGGCGCTCGCCCGCCCCGGCGCAATAGGTCGGCGACCACGACAGGGCCAGCACGTAGAAGTCGAAATCGCCGGGCGAGCCCCGCCGGGCGAAGCCGCCGTAATCCTGCGCGGCGGCCGGGCCGGCGAGCAGCAGGCCGGCGAGGCAGGCGGCGAGGCCGCGCATGATCAGGGCCGCGCCATCCGGCAGGCCGTCGCGTAGGCGTAGGCCAGGTCGCGGTCGAGGCCGTGGACGCAGAATTCCACGCCCCAGGTCGCCCCGATGATGCCGAGGCTCTCGCGCACGGAATAGTCGACCTTCCGGCGCAAGCCGTCCGACGTGGTCACGGTCGCGGTGCAGAAGCGCCGGGGATAAGTGTCGAGCCCCCAGGGCCGCCAGGCGGTGCGCTCGATCCTGTCGAACGAGACGATCGTCATCGACGAGTTCCAGAACTTCGCCTCCTTCTCGGCGAAGTTGGTCGAGACCCGTTCCAGCACCGACGGGTCCTGGCAGCCGGGGATCTGCGCGTCGAATGGAAATTCCCGCTCCTCGGCGGGCTCGATATCCTCGCGCGCCGAGCGGGCGAGGGCCGGCTGAGCGAGGTGGAGGAGGGCCAGCCCAAGGGCGAGGCCGTTCAGGATCGGGCGCATGGCGCGAGTCTCGGCGGGTGTGCGGTCCAGCATCCCGGAACGATGGCCCCGCAGACCCGCCAGTCAAGCGTCAGAGGCTCAAGGGCCGCCGTTGGGCCGTCGTTTGGCGGAGGGTGCGGCGCGGCCGCTACACTGGGCCGCCGGATCCGATGCGAAGGCCGAACCAGCCCGCGCTCTGTCAGCTCAGGCGGCGGACCGCGTATCGATAGCGGCGGCCGTGCGCGTCCAGAAGCTCGCTGTCAGGGCCTTCCTGCCAGACGACCTCGTCGTCGGGTCGCGCGGCGTTGGTCAGGGTCGCGCCGCGGACGATGTCGAGGCTGAGGCCGAAACCATAATTGGTGGCGGTCGCGTCTGTGATCGCGGCCGTGATGTCGGCCTCGTCGGGCAGGCAGGCGAAGAGGACGCCGTCGGCAATTGCGAGGGTGTAGGTTTGCACGAATGGGCTCCAGCGAACGCGACGGGCATGGACCAGCATGCGAGCGCCCGAACCTAGGCATCACGACGGGGATGTGAACCCTTCGGATCGCGATGCTGCATTGCACCATTTCGTGAGCGCAAGCTCGGCGCAAGCCCGCCGAGCTGTTCGCGCGAGACCGGGAGGACAACAACGCCGACAACAGCCCGGGTCAGGATTCGAGGCCCGGGAGGACGGCCGGCTTCTCAGGTGCGACCACGACGGTCGCCGGCACGGCGCCGTCGCCCGCCAACGCATCCGCAACCGCCTCCGGTGCGATCGGCGTGTCGACCGCGTCACCGTCAGAGCCCGGCGGCCCCGGAATGATCCGGGCCGTCTCGCGACGCGGCCCGGTCTCGGCGTCGGCGGCGTGCTCGTCGGCGACGCCGGCCACGGCCTCAGGCGCGATCAGGCCGAGGGATGCCGCGTGCTCGGCCACCGCGACGCTGTCGGCCGCGAGAACCAGGCTCGAGCCCGCCCGGGCCACGGCTCCGGCGAGCCGGACGATCTCCTCGATTCGGCCGGCGTCGCGCGAGACGTTGCGGATATACACCGCCAGCACCCGCCCCGGATTCTCCTCGACGATCTGCGCGTAGACCTCCGGATCGTGCTGGCCGCTGTCGCCGATCAGCACGAAGGGCAGGTCGCGATAAAGGGCGAGCATGTGCCGGATCAGCGCCTGCTTGTGGTCGGTCGCCCGGCGCGGCAGCGGGTGCATCCATGAGAGTCCCCATTCCCGCAGGAACAGCACCGGCCCCGCCGGGATGCCGTGGCGCTGGAAGAACTCGGACAGCATCTCGTAGAGGCCCCAGGGCGCGCGGGAGACGTAGAGCATGGGGTTGCCCTCGTCGCCGCTGGCCCCGGTATGCAATGCGCGGTAGAGGGCGGCGACTCCGGGAAACGCCACGCGACTCTCGGCGTCCTCGACGAACAGCCGCCACAGCATCTTCAGCTTGTTGGCGACGCCGGTGCGCATGACCGTGTCGTCGATATCGCTCACGACGACGTACCGGCAGCCAGTGGGCGGAATGAACACTGCGCCCTGGGCCGGGATCGGCGGGTCCGCCTCAAGCACGAGATCGACCCCATGCCACTCACCTGCGCCGGTCGGGAGGCCGCGGGGATGCAGGTTCAGACGGAAGTAGCCGTCGCGGTCGGTCTCGACTCGGGCGGCATCACCGCCGAACCGAGCGGTGACGGCGGCACCCGCCACCTTCCGCCGGGCGATGCGGCGGCGCAGGTCCCGCCACTGGGCCCGCAGGGATTCGGGATCCTCGCCGGGTATGCCGGCCGATTGCCGGAAAACCCGGCCGATCAGGAAGATCTCGTCATGCGAGCCGTAGCCGCGGTAGGGCTCGACCACGAGCCCACCGCGGCCCTTGCCGCCATAGCCCTGCGCGCGCCGGACCGGCCGGATGAGAACCCGCAGCGCCTTGGTGGCGCCCCTGCGCACGCGTGAGGCCATCGCATCCGCGACCCTTACGGCCGCTCAGGCCTGCGGCAGTTCGGGGCTGAGCCCCAGCGCGTCGAGACCCTCTTCGAGCATGTCACCCGCGATCGGCGAGCCGAGCAGGGTCTTCACCGTGCCCTCTCCGGCAGCCTCGCGTTCCCGGGCAAAGCGCACCGCCTCACCCCATTCCTCAGGCTCCATGTCGCCGCGCCCGACATAGAACAGGGCCAGCAGCTCCGCGCGGGAATCGTCGTCGAGCCCAGCGATGAAGCTGCGAACCTCCGATTCCGTGGCATCGTCGGTGCCCGAGATCAGCACATCCGTGGCTCCGTCATCGATCGGGTTCGAGCCCGAATCCGGATCGGTGTTGCCTTCCTTCACCTCGATGGCGCGCAGCCTCATGACGATGTCGATGACGGTTTCGACGGCGATATCCATGCGTGGGTCTCCGAACGCTGACGGGGTCGGGCCGATCGGGCCCTCAAGCCGCGACAACGGACGAGCGGGGCAACGGGTTCGCCGCCTTCCCCATCGAAGGCGGGCTGCGTGGTCCGCGCCCCTTCCCGGCTCAACAACCTTCCGCTAGAGGCTGCGAGACTTCTTCGACACCCGTGTCAACATCGGCGATAGACGTGGATTCTTCAAAGAGTACCGAAGCGTCGCCTGCCGATACCGTCGAACCCGCATCACGCGACGTCCAGTCCCGGGGCGGCGCGCCGCGCGCGCTGCTGGCAGCCGGATCCGCACTCTGCGCCCTGACCGCGCTCGCGTCGGTCTCACCGCAGCCCGCCGCTGCCCGCCCCACCACCTACGAGGGCAGCGCGCCGAGCTGCTTCATCACCGGCGGCGGCAACCTTGAGATCTGCCGCGAAGGCTCGGAGGCCGAGGGCGTCCTGATCTCGCCGGCCCCCTGCGCGTTCGTCCGCGGCGTCCAGATCCTGCGGCTCGGGCGGTCCGAGGCACCCGGCCCGCTGCAGGCGATCTTCCAGGGCCAGACCCCGATCGCGTCCCGCCGCCGCGACGAGCCCTGCCCGGAGCGGCGCGCCACCGACAGTCGCGACGGCGGCTCGCTGCGCACAGGCCGTAACCTGGAAGCCCTCGCGACGACGCTGCCGCCCTCCGCCGACCGGTTCTGGGTCGATCTGCCGGAGGAGCGGGCGCAGACCCGCGGCTGGTCCGAGCCGACGCCCTCGGCCGAGGGGATCGGCCCGCGCGATCCGATCGCCATCTCAGGCCGGGATTGGGCCGGGGAAGCCTACAGCTACGTCTTCCTGCTCGGGCAGGAGCGGGTAGGTGCCGCGGCTCCGGGAAACGACGCGCCGGAGAGGCGTCGGCGACGCGGCCGCCGGCAGGCCGAGCCGGACGACGGCGGCGCGGGCCCGGCCGATGTCCGGCGCCGCGTGCAGATCGAGGCCCGGACCCTCGACTTCCAGACCTTCGAGATCCGCACCCGCACCCCTGACGGGTACGGCCTGACCTGGACGCCGTTCGAGGCCGGCTCGGGTCGCGGACGGAGCGATCCGCCCACCCCGGCCGCGGTGATCGACGAGACCGGGAAGTCGGTGGCCTCGGCCTGCACGGCGCCGGCCTTCGAGACGCACGGCCTCGCCGGCTCGATCAGCATCGTCGATCGCACCTACCACTACATCTACACCGACGTGCTCCCTGAGGATTGCGGCCTCGCGCCCGAGAAGCGCCGCACCGCGCTCTACCTCCGCACGGCCCAGGACTTGGCGGGGCCAAAAGTCTGGTCCGCGGCACGGAAGCTCGCCGGTCCGCTGCCGCCCGGGACCCTCGTGCGAATGGCGCGCGGCAAGGGCATGCAGCGCTGGGCGATTGCCTATACCTGCCAGCGCCCGGCCAATGCCCCCGGCGGCCCGGTCGCCGATATCTGCCTGCAATACACGGTCGACATGAATCTCGACGGGATCGGTGCCCTCAAGCTGTACGCCGATCCCGTGGAGGCCGGTCGCTCGCCGGCCTATCTCGGGCTGCGCTCGGGCGGCGACGGCAGCGGTCGCTACGACCGGAGCGCGCATTTCTGGATGACGGATGCGGAGGGCAACCTCGACACGCCGTCGATTTACCCGGGCAAGGCCGGTTTCCTGACCTGGCTCGACCGGCTGGCGCCGACCGCCGCGGGCCGCGACACATCGAGCCTCTACGGCCGCCCGGTCTATTGGGCGACGTGGACGGTGCGCCGGATCGACGCGCAATAAGCCGCGGGACTCGCTATATGGGCGGCCGACCCGCCACAAAGGGCGCCCCCTGACGGACCCGATGGAAACCCATATCGACCTGTGGTTCGCCGCGAGCATCGTGGTGATCTCGCTGCTGCTCTCGGCCTTCTTCGCGGGGGCCGAGACCGCCTTCACGGCCGCCTCGCGGGCGCGGATGCACGCCCTGGAACAGGCGGGCGATCCCCGGGCCGCGATCGTCAACCGCATCCTGGCGATCCGCGAGCGGTTCATCGGCGCGATGCTGATCGGCTACAACATCGTGGCGATCGGCGCCTCGGCCTTCACCACCAGCGTGCTCACCGCCCTGTTCGGCAAGAGCGGCGTGATCTACGCCACCGTCGGCATGTCGGTGCTGGTCATCGTCTTCGCCGAGGTGCTGCCGAAGACGCTGGCCATCTCCAAGCCCGACAAGGCGGCGCTGCTCACCGCCCGGCCGGTGGCCTTCGCGGTGGCTCTGATGGGCCCCCTCGCCATCGCGATCGAGCATCTGGTGCGCCTGATGCTGAAGCCCTTCGGCGTCACCATCGGCGAGCACCAGTCGATCCTTACGGCCGCCGAGGAGCTGCGCGGGCAGGTGGCGCTGATGCACCGCGAGGGCGGGGTCGCCAAGGCCGAGCGCGACATGCTGGGCGGCCTGCTCGACCTGTCGGACCTGACGGTCTCCGACGTCATGGTCCACCGCACCAAGATGCGGGCGATCGACGCCGACCAGCCGTCCGAGGACATCGTGCGCGCGGTCCTGTCCTCGCCCTATACGCGGATGCCCCTGTGGCGCGGCACGCCGGAGAACATCGTCGGCGTGCTCCATGCCAAGGACCTGCTGCGGGCGCTCGACGCCGCCGGGGGCGACGCCTCGGGTCTCAAGGTCGAGGCGCTGGCGCTCGAAACGTGGTTCGTGCCGGGCACGACGTCGCTGCGCGCCCAGCTCAAGGCCTTCCTCACCAAGAAGACCCATTTCGCCCTGGTGGTCGACGAGTACGGCGAGGTGATGGGCCTCGTGACCCTGGAGGACATCCTAGAGGAGATCGTCGGCGACATCGCCGACGAGCACGACGTCACCGTCTCGGGCGTGCGTCCGCAGGGCGATGGCTCGGTGAACGTCGACGGCGGTGTGCCGATCCGCGACCTCAACCGCGCCATGGACTGGAACCTGCCCGACGAGGAGGCCACCACGATTGCGGGCCTCGTCATCCACGAGGCCCGCACGATCCCCGATCAGGGCACGGCCTTCAACTTCCACGGCTTCCGGTTCCAGGTGCTGCGGAAGGCCAAGAACCGGATCACGACCTTGCGCATCACGCCGCTGACCCCGGCGGGGCTCCAGGCGGCGGGCCAGCCTGAGGCGCAGCGCGACGCGATGTGATTGGGGCCATCTCTGCGGCCGGCTTCTTGATGCGCATTGCCACACCGGACGCCGTCATTCCGAGCCCGCGAAGCAGAGCCCGGAATCCAGAGCCGCCGACGGGCCTAGGTCCGCAGCGATGGTGTTTCTGGATTCCGGGTTCGCCTGCGGCGCCCCGGAAAGACGGCGTTGGACTCCCTAATCTCCGAAGCGCGCGGCAGATGCCGCTTACCCCGGCATCGCCTCCAGCCCCTCGGCGCGGATCCAGTCGCGGGTGCGGTCCAGCGCCCGACCCAGCCTGTCGAACAGCGCGTCGATCTCGTCCGGGGTGATGATCAGGGGCGGGCAGACGGCGACACGGTCGCCGGCGAGCGCCCGCACGATCAGCCCCTCGCCTTGCGCGAAAGCGACGCAGCGGGACGCGACGCCCGCCTTCGGGTCGTATTGCCGCTTGCTGGCCTTGTCGGCGACGATCTCCAGGCCGCCGATCAGCCCGATGCCGTTGGCCTCGCCCACGATGGCGTGCTCGGCGAGGGACGACAGGCGGCGCTGAAACTGCGGCGCCTTCTCGGCGGCGCCCTCGATCACCCGGTCGCGCCGGTAGATCTCGATCGCCTTCAGCGCCACCGCGGCCGCAACCGGATGGCCCGAATAGGTCGTGCCGTGGCCGAACGTGCCGATCTTCTCGCTCTGTGCGATGAGCGCCTCGTAGAGGGGCTCGTCGATGCTCACGCCGCCGAGCGGCATGTAGGCGGAGGTGAGCGCCTTGGCGAAGGAGATCGAGTCCGGCCGGACGCCCAGAGCCTCGCTGCCGAACCACGTGCCGAGCCGGCCGAAGCCGCAGATCACCTCGTCGGCGATCAGGCGGACGTCGTATTTCGCGAGCACCGCCTGGATGGCCGCGAAATAGCCCCGCGGCGGCACGATCGCGCCGCCCGCGCCCATCACCGGCTCGGCGATGAACGCCGCCACGGTCTCGGGCCCCTCGCGCAGGATCGTCTCCTCCAGCTCGGCGGCGAGCCGAGCCGAATAGGCCTCCTCGCTCTCACCAGGCCCGGCGCCCCGGTAATGGTGCGCGGGAGCGACGTGCAGGAAGCCCGGCAGCGGCAGGTCCCAGTCGGCGTGGTTCGCCGCGAGCCCGGTCATCGAGGCGCTGGCCACCGTGACCCCATGGTAGCCCTTCTGGCGGGCAATGATCTTCTTCTTCTTCGGCCGGCCCAGCGCGTTATTGTAGTACCACGTGAGCTTGACCTGCGTATCGTTCGCCTCCGAACCCGAGGAGGTGAAGAAGATCTTCGAGGTCGGGACCGGCATCAGCTCCTTGAGGGTTTCGGCGAGTTCGATCCCCGGATCATGGCTGCGGCCCGAGAAGAGATGCGTGAACGGCAGCCGCGCCATCTGCGCGCGGGCCGCCTCGACAAGCTCCGCGTTCGAGTAGCCGAGCGCCGTGCACCACAGGCCGGACATGCCCTCGATGTAGGGGCGGCCCTCCGTGTCGTAGACGTAAACGCCTTCGCCACGCTCCAGCACCAGCGGGCCGGTGTGCCGATGGGTGGACAGGTTCGTGTAGGGGTGGAGCAGGGTTTCGACGTCGCGGGTTGCGAGGTTCGACAACATGGATCGCACGGTCCTCTTGCGGAGGGGAGAGCGGCCGCCACACTACCGAC
Source organism: Methylobacterium sp. OAE515 (assembly GCF_041806315.1). Lineage (NCBI taxonomy): Bacteria > Pseudomonadati > Pseudomonadota > Alphaproteobacteria > Hyphomicrobiales > Methylobacteriaceae > Methylobacterium > Methylobacterium sp. OAE515. Next base: position 4,986,648 of record NZ_JBGMUV010000001.1, on the reverse strand, counting down.
CCGATGCCCGTGCAGGTAGTCCGGCATGCGGCCGGCCGTTGCCGGACGCATGCCGGAAGCGACTGCCTCTCGCGACGCACGAACCATGCTCAATCCCGAAGCTTTCGTCGCGCAGCCCGCGCCCGGCCGCACCTGCGGCGCCTGCACGCTCTGCTGCAAGGTCTACGACGTCCCGGCGGTCGAGAGCATTGCGGGGCAATGGTGCCGTCATACCAAGGCCGGCCAGGGCTGCGCGATCCACGCCACCCGGCCCGACCATTGCCGGGCGTTCCACTGCCTGTGGATGACGGAGGGCTGGCTCGGGCCGGAATGGAAGCCGGACCGCGCCAAGATGGTGCTGAGCCTCGATCCCGTAACCCGCAACATGAACGTGCAGGTTGATCCCGGGCAGGCCAACGCCTGGCGCCGCGAACCCTATTACGGCCAGCTCAAGCGCTGGGCCGTGGCCTCGGTGCCGCTGCGGCGGCACGTGCTGGTGCACATCAACAAGAGCACCACCGTCATCCTGCCGGACCGGGACGTCAGCCTCGGCGTAGTGGGTGCCGACGAACGCATCGTATCCCACGACAGGATGACTCCGCAGGGACCAAGCTTCGACGTTCAGAAGGTTCCTGCCTGAAGGCGACGGGCGTTCGGACTTGCGTTCCCACGCCGCCCCGTCGCAACGCACCGATGCCCGCGATCCAGACCCGGCGAGCCGGCGGATTGCGGCGATCAGCGACGAAGCCCCTCAGCTCGGTTGAGCGCCGCGCACCGGCTCCCTGCGCAAGGCCGGGGATTCGATCACGAGGAACGTCATTTGGAACAGGATCAGGCCGGCGCCGTCGGTCACCTCGATGCGCCAATCCTCACCCAGGGCAATGCGGTGTGCGTCGTGCTTCAGGATGTCGCCGGCAAGGCGGATGGCCTCCAGCCGGGCGGCCTGCCAGTCCGCGAGTTCGGTGCCCTCGATATCCAGAGCGGAATAGCCGTCGTGGACGTGGAAGTGAAAGCGCGGCATCCACGCACCCCGGTCAAGTCTAGGCAGGGGGATGCAGCCAACCCTCACTCGCGGCCGTGCCGATAAGTGTCGCCGCGATTGTCGAGCTTGTATGCCGGCTGTACCGTATTGGCTATAATCCACATTAAAATTTGATGCATCGCTCGGCTAAGACAGCCAGGGCGCTTCGTCGGTCTTGCGGGCGCACCGGAGCGGACCGGGCCATGAACCTTGCATGCGCGGTCCCTTTGGCCAAGGGATCGGGCATGACAACACTCCACGACCTCACCGTCGCCGCCGCCGATGGCACACCCTATCCACTCGCGCAGCATCGCGGCCAAGTGCTGCTCATCGTGAACACCGCCTCACGCTGCGGCTTCACTCCGCAATACGAGGGGCTCGAGGCTCTCTGGCGCCGCCACAGGAAGGCCGGCCTGACGGTTCTGGGCTTTCCGTGCAACCAGTTCGGCGCCCAGGAACCGGGCAACGCCGCCGAGATCGAACGCTTCTGCTCGCTCACTTACGACGTCACCTTCCCAGTGCTCGCCAAAGTTGCCGTCAACGGGCCTGGAGCCGACCCGCTCTACGCCCATCTCACAAAGGCGCGTCCCGGCCTGCTCGGCACGCGCGGGGTGAAGTGGAACTTCACCAAGTTCTTGGTCGGCCGGGACGGCCGGGTGCTGGACCGCTTCGCACCGGGAACCAAGCCTGCCGCCCTGGAGGCGCGGATCGAAGCCGCCCTTGCGGCGCCCCGATGAGACACCTGTGCCCGTCAGCAATCCTCGATCTCGGCGGCCTCCGGAGCCCGGACGACCGTGCGGCCGTTCCTGCGCTCACGTACGCGGAGGATCGTCCGCAGAGGCACCGTCCGGTATGGACGCACGGCCTCGCGCAGGATTCCGGTGAGGAACCGGATCTCCGCGATTTTGCGCAAGGTCAGGTCCGAGGCACCCTCCGTCCGCGCCCGACCTTCGAGGTCCATGAGCGCGTCGAACAGCGCATGGCGGGCACGCTCGTCGCCACACGTCCGCAGAGGCGCAATAAGCGCCGCCAGCTCACCTTCGAATCTGCATTTAACGGACTGATCTCTGCGCATGGGCGACCTGAACACAACAGGTTCAGACCCTAATTCAGTCTTCGTGCAGAGTCAGCCAGCAGCGGAGGCCGCCCACCGCGAGTTCGGGATTGTTGCGCAATTGCATCTGCGCAAACGACCCAGGCCTTGTGACCTCGTCAGCGACGGGCACCGACGAAGTCGGCCGCAGCCTCGAATTCCGAGCGGCGGGCCTCCAGACGCGCCTCGGCCTCGGCATCCCGGCCCCAGACCTCCGCCTGATAGGTCTCGTCGACATGGGCGGCCGCCCAGGCCTCCGCCGGGGTCAGATGACCGCGCAGAACGGCCAGCGCGATCAGCAGGGATCCGCTGAGGGTCGTCAGGGTGTGCAGGCCCGCGAGCTGGAACGGATCGGTCACGGCCGCCACGGCGTCGGAGAGCGCCCGCACGGTGGCGGGCGGCTGCTCCACGTGCCGGATGCCCTCGCTCAGGATCACCTGCACGCCGAGTTCGTCCCGGGCCCAGGCGAGGATCGGGTCCCAGGCCGCCCCCTGCGCGGCCACGAGCCGCTCCGGATCGCCGGCGCGATAGGCCACGAGGTCGGTGCCCGCATAGGCGCAGAGATCGTCGACCACGGCCGCGTGCCGGGGTGCGACGCCGTCGATGGCCGTGTTCGCGAGCCGCGTGAGCGGCATCCGCGCCGGATCGATCTGCGTGTCCTGCGCCGCCCATTCGGCCGCGACCTTTTCGGCCAGCACCCGGTTGGGCAGGCGCAGCGGATTGCGGGCCGGCGTGTTCGCCGGACGCCCGTCCAGGGTCAGGCGCAACCCGCCCGCCTCCTCGGAGAAGCCGGTTTCGGTGTAGAAGCGCCGGGGCAGGGCGGGCTTGGCATGGCCGCGGGCTGCCCGCACCGGATCCGGTCGCTCATTCTCGCCCGGTCCGCCGAGCCAGTCCGTCGTCTCATCGCTCATGGACACGAGATAGGCGTTCCCGGCCTCGCGCGCGAGCCTTCGCGTGTGCTCGCGAGCCTTGCAGTCTCAGCGGATCGTATCCGCACCGTCGAGGAGTTGCGCCTCCAGCGCGCCAGCACTCGGCACCACCGTGACGGCGCCGGCTCCATAGAGCGCTTCGGGCGGGTGATAGCCCCAGGCCACCCCCACGGTGGCGGCGCCGGCCGCCACACCCATGGCGATGTCGAAAGTGGTGTCGCCGACCATCACGGTCGCCGCCGGCTCGCAGCCGGCCTCGCTCATGGCTTGCCGCAGCATGGCCGGATCGGGCTTGGACGGCGCATCGTCGGCGCTCTGCGTCGTCACGAACCAGTCGTTCCAGCCATGATGCGCGATCAGCCGTTCGACGCCGCGCCGCGACTTGCCGGTGGCGAGGCCGAGGAGCACGTCGTCGCGGGCATTCAGCGTGGCGAGCAGCTCGGCCATCCCGGGAAACAGCGGTTCCTCGTAGGCGGGGTCGATCCGCAGCCGGTTGTAGGCCTGCTTGTAGCTCTCCGAAAGCGCGGCGACCGGTCCGTCCTCGCCGACGAGGCGCCGGAACGCCTGCGGCAACGAGAGGCCGACCACCGACAGAGCCTCCTGCCGGCCGGGGGCCGGCAGGCCGTTCTCCGCAAAGGCAAGGCCCTGGGCCGCCACGATCAGGTGCTGGCTGTCGACGAGGGTGCCGTCGACGTCGAAGACCACGAGCCTCATCGGCCGCCGGGGATTCGCGGTCGCCCAGAGGCCGCGCGCGGATCACCCGCGCTCACGGCTTGCGGGCCGGCTGCACCGGCTGGCCGGCCGGGGCGGGCTGCACCGCCTGAGCGCGCGTGCGCTCGTAGCCGAGCCGGCACCGGATCAGGAATCGCCGACGCTTGCCGCCGCGCAGGCCGCGCTGGTGCGAGGCGCGGTTGCAAGCCGCGTAGGAGCGACGCCGACGCTCGGCCCGGCCGGCGGAGGCCGGGCGCGGGCTGGCCTGCGCCGCGGCCTCTCCGGAACCCGTGGCCGGATGCGGGGCCGCCGCATCGGCCGGGCGAGGGGCGGTCGCCGGGAGGGCGGGTCTGGCCTGCTCGCCCGGCGCGGCGTGCGCGATCGGCCCGGTGAGGCACAGGGCGGCGAGGCAGGCCAGCATCGCGAGCTTCATGCGTCAGGGTCTCGAACCGCGGGGAACCGGCCCCGCGACGGATCGGCGGGGCATGGCGAAGCATATGAGGTGGGGCGACCGGTTGCCAAGGCATGCGCGGCGCGAGACTTTCGGAAGATGGCGCGAACTTTACCGGCGGCAGCGTAGCGCGGTCGATCAGGCGCGCAATGGCTCTCCAGCGGCAGGGGTCGCGATCCGGCGATGAACCTCGTTCTGCTTCCCGGCTTCATGACCGATTCCGACCTCTGGACCGACTTGGAGGTTCAGCTCGCGCGGGTCGGCGCGATCCACCACGCCGATCTGAGCCGTGACGCCGCGATCGACGACATGGCGTTCCGGGTGGCAGCGGAGGCGCCCGAACGCTTCGCCCTGGTCGGCTTCTCCATGGGCGGCTACGTGGCCCGCGAGATCGCCCGCCTTGCGCCAGAGCGGGTGCAGGCGCTGGTCCTGATCGCCACTTCGGCCCGGGCCGATACCCGCGCCCAGGCGGCGCGGAAGGCGATCGCCGTCGCACATGTCCGCGAGCAGGGCTTCGCCGGCCTCAGTCGTGGGGCGATCTTCCAGTCGGTACATCCCGAGCGGGCGGGCGACGCCGACCTCACCGGCCGTATCCGGCGGATGGGCGACCGGCTCGGCGGCCCGGTCTTCCTCCGTCAGGCCGGCCAGGCCCGCGCGAGCGATCTCGACCGGCTCGGCGCGATCCGCTGCCCGACCCTGGTCGTGGCGGCGGCTCAGGACGCACTGCGCGGCCTCGACGAGGCGCGGGAGCTTCGGGACGGGATCCCCGGCGCGACCCTGACGGTGATCGACGGGTCGGGGCACATGCTGCCGCTTGAAGCGCCCGACGCCCTCTCCGCCGCGATCGTGCCGTGGCTCCTGGCTCAGGCCTCCGGCGCCTCGACGATCGGGTCGTAGCGGGTGGCGTCGAAGCCGAGGAGGTTCCAGCTCTGGGCCATGTGGGGCGGCAGCGGCGCGCTCACGTCCACGGGCTTGCCGGTCCGCGGGTGCGGGATCACGATCCGGCGGGCGAGCAGGTGGAGCCGGTTCTGGATGCCGCCCGGCAGCTCCCAGTTCTCCACGGAAAAGTATTTCGGGTCCCCGACGATCGGGTGGCCGATATGGGCCGCGTGGGCGCGCAGCTGGTGCGTGCGGCCGGTGACCGGCTTGAACGACAGCCAGGACAGCTTCTGAGCGGCCTGATCGACCATCGCGTAGTAGGTCAGGGCGTGGCTCGCGCCCTCATCCCCGTGCTTGGCGACGCGCATGCGCGCATCGGCATCGGTGGGCTCTTCCTTGGCGAGATAGGTCGAGACGCGGCCCTGCCGTACCCGCGGCACGCCGGCGGTGAGCGCCCAGTAGATCTTCCGCGCCGCCCGGGAGCGGAAGCTCTTGGCCAGCGTCGCGGCGGCGAGCCGGGTCTTGGCGATGATCAGGCAGCCGGCCGTGTCCTTGTCGAGCCGATGGACGAGGCGGGGCTTCTGCCCGTCCGGGCCGGTCAGCGCGGCGAGCAGGCCATCGACGTGGCGGACCGTGCCGGATCCGCCCTGGACCGCTAGGCCGAAGGGCTTGTTGAGGATCATCATGTCAGCGTCCTCGTAGAGGATCAGCGACCGGATGAATTCGGCGTCGTCCTGCTCGCGGGCGGCGTTGCGCGGGCGCTCGGAGGGCTGATCGAGGCGCAGCGGCGGCACGCGCACGCTCATGCCTGGCTCCAGCCGGTCGTTGGGCTTGGCGCGCTTGCCGTCGACCCGCAATTCGCCCTTGCGGACGATGCTCTGAACCCGAGTGAAGGGGAGGAGCGGGAAGCGAGCGGTGAGAAACCGGTCGATGCGCATGCCGGCTTCGTCCGGCTCGACCATCAGGGTCTGCACCCCGGAGGCGAGGGTCGCGGAAGCGGCGGCGCGCTGCTCGCGCCGGGTCGGGCCGGGGGCGGGAGCGGGTCCTTCGTGCCGCTTCGGCGCAGGTCTCGGTCCGGGCTTGGCGCCCGGTGCACCGCGCCCGGCCGGCGCCGTGTGGCGTGCCAGCGCACCGTCCGCGGCGGCACGGGGTTTTGGCGCCCGGGCCGGCGCGGCGGGTGCCGCACCGCCCCAGGGATCGCGCGCGCCGGCATCGTCGCCGCGGTTGCGGGCGGCGCGCTCGGCAGCGTCGCGGGCGCTGGTGCGCGGGCCGGTGCGGGCACGGCCGTTCGATTGGACCTTGCCGGCCTGTGGCTTACGCCCCTTCGGGCCGCCGCTTCTGGGAGGTCGTGTGTTCATGATTCCGCCGGCACCCGTCACCGCCTCGGACGGGACGTCCGGGCGCATAGGCCGCGGCGTCGCGGACGTCGGGACCGACGGGGTTGCCCGGCTGTAGCACCGCCCCGGCGCAGCGGCAAAGGCGGAGAGAGGGACGGGAGCGGCGTGAATAAACCGGTCTCGTCCGTCCGCGCCGAAAACGCGCCGCTTCTTGCGGCGTCTATGCGCCGTGGGTTCGGACGAACCTCAGCCGAACACGTGCCCACGTCGGATGATCGTCGGGGGCGGAGCGCTCGTTTCCTGAGCCTCCGATGCAGCCAAGTGGGATCTTGCCTTGGCGGCGAGTTCGCTCCGGAGGTTCTGACAGCGCTTGCGCACGTCGGCGATGTCGAACTGGGTCTGCATCTCCATCAAGGTCTCCATTTCGACCCCGAACACCATCTCGATCCGCAGAGCCAGTTCCGGAGACAGCGCGGCCTCCTCATTGAGGAAATCGAACAGCGTTTGACGCGGCACATCGAGCAATCCGGCTGCGTCCATGACGGTCAAGTTGCGCGGCTCGACGATATTCCGCCGCACATATCCACCCGGGTGGCCGGGATTTTCCAATCTGTAGCTCATCTCTATCGGCCCTCCTTTACTGGTCCCCGTTCGAAAGCGCTACCGACCCGCTCTGATCCGAGACCTGTGTTCGGATAATCCCGATCCTTCCATCGGCACGACACGCGTTCAGTACGCAGCAGCACGTAAAAAGTTCCAAGAGCATCCTACGGGATCGAACGTCTTCCTTTCTGGTTTAATATGAAAAAATACTCGATGTATTGCTTATTATTGAGAGCCTATATCATTATAAACAGAAATTTACTATCAGTACGCGCCTCTTCACCCTCGCGCGCTGTGGGCACGAAGCCCGCCATCGCCGTCTGATCTGCCCCCATGAGAACCGACGGGGTCCTCGGCCCACGCCGCCACCTCGTTCGGCTTGACGCGGATGAACCGTAAGGCCAAGCTTATCGGCGACGGTTCCCTTCGGGGATCAAAAGGGAACGCGGTGAGGGGCTCGCCCCGAGGCCGCGGCTGTCCCCGCAACTGTAAGCGGCGAGCCCTTCACCACCACGTCACTGGGTCACTGACCCGGGAAGACGGTGCGAGGGCGGCGACCCGCGAGCCAGGAGACCTGCCGTCAGCCGTGGTCACACGCGAAACGCGCTGGGCGGGGTTGTCCTGGCGGGTGTCGAGACGCCCGTGCATCCGCGCGGTCGGCGAGACCTCGTTCGCGGTGACGTGCCACAGCAAGCGCGCCCGCGACACCGCTCCCGATGCCCGTCCTGACCGTATCGATCGCCTTTGGGGTAGCCGCACGCACCTGCGCGTCTGCGCCCACCGAGCTTCCGATGATTCCGAGCAATTGTAATGTTATTACACTGCTTGTAGGACGAGCCGGCTGGCCCGCGCCGCGCACGGACCTCCTCTGCCATGTCACCTACGAACAATCGCACCAGATCGGGCGGGCCCGCACCGCTCTGCGGCGTGCTCCTCGCGCTCTTCGCGAGCCCGGCCGCCGCGCAGGAAACCGTCACCCTCGAGCAGCTCTCGGTTGAGGGGGATGGTGGCGGCTCGGACCGTGCCGTCCCGAACAGCCTCAACCTGCGCACCCGTGACCGGACCGCGAGCCGGATCGGCCTGACGCCCCTGGAGACGCCGGCCAGCCTCGACATCGTGTCGGGCGAGACCGCGCGGCTGCGCGGCCAGGACACGATTGCCGAGGCCGTGACCCAGGACGCCACCGGCATCACCACGATCGCCGCCCCCGGCAACGGCAACGGCGCGTTCACGTCCCGCGGCTTCGCCGGCCCGAACTCGATCCAGCAGCTCTACGACGGCACGCGCTTCTACGTGGGCGCCAACACCGTAACCTTCCCGTTCGATACCTGGAACGTCGAGCGGATCGAGGTGCTGCGCGGGCCGTCCTCGGTGCTCTACGGCGACGGCGCCATCGGCGGCGTCATCAACGTGGTGCCCAAGAAGCCGGTCTTCGTGCCGATCAACGCCGCGCGCGCGGTGGTGGGCACCGACGGCGTCGCGCGCCTCGCCCTCGATTCCGGCGGCGCACTTGGCCAAGCGGAGTTCGGCGACACCTTCGCGTACCGCCTCAACGTCAGCGGCAACCGCGCCGACGGCTGGATCCGCCCCGAGGGCGATTTCCGCAACCTCGCGGTCTCGGCCGCCCTGCTGTTCCAGCCGAGCCCGGACCTGGCGTTCACGCTGAGCCACGACCTCGGCTACCAGGAGCCCGCCCGCTATTGGGGCACGCCGCTAATCGAGGGACGGATCCCGGACCTGATCCGGTTCAACAACTACAACGTCCGCGACGCGAAGATCACCTGGGCCGACAACTGGACCCAGCTCAAGACCGAGTGGTCGCCCTCGGCCGACATCATGGTGCGCAACACCGCCTACCGGCTCACCAGCCGGCGCCACTGGCTCGACGTCGAGCAGTATTCCTACAATCGCGGCACTGGGCTGGTGGACCGGGGCGACTATCTCGAGATCTACCACAGCCAGGAGCAGGTCGGAGACCGGCTCGACGCGACGTTCCGGGGCAGCCTCTTCGGTTTCGCCAACCAGTTCGTCGCCGGGTTCGACGTGAACCACATCGACTTCCGGCACACCAACAACTTCTATTTCGACGCTCCGACAACCAGCGTACCGCTCACTGGCTACGATCCGGGCTTCTTCCCGCAGAACGGCCAGGCGCGTCCGGCCTACGCCACGCAGACGAGCCAGGCCTCGGTCTTCGCCGAGGACCGGGTAATCCTGTCGGAGAAGCTGTCGTTCCTCACGGGCGTGCGCCTCGACGTGCCGACGCTGCACCGGGAGGATCTGCAGACGGGCTCGCGGTTCGAGAAGACCTACCGGGCGCTGGGCTACCGGTTCGGCCTCGTCTACAATCCGACGCCGGACAGCGCGCTCTACGCCCAGTACAGCTTCGCCACCGACCCGGTGAACAGCCTGATCACCCTGTCGCAGTCGCTCGCGGGGTTCCAGCTCGCCACCGGCACGCAGGTCGAGGTCGGCGCCAAGGGGCTCGCCTTCGACGGCGCGCTGGAATGGACCGTCGCCGGCTACCGCATCGTCAAGGACAACCTGATCTCGGCCGTGCCAGGGCAGCCGACCCTCTCGACGCAGGTCGGCCAGCAATCGTCGCACGGGTTCGAGCTGGCGCTGGGCTGGCATTTTGCGCCGGGCTGGCGGCTCGACGGCAACCTCGCGCTCCTGCACGCGCAGTATGACAAGTTCGATCAATCGGTGAACGGTGCCACAATCTCGTATGCCGGCAACCAGCCGATCGATGTGCCCGAACGCGTGGCCAACCTCTGGCTGACCTGGGACGTTGCGCGCGACTGGACCGCCCGGATCGGGCTGCAGAATGTGGGCCAGGTCTACAGCGACTTCGGCAACACGGCGCGGCGGCCGGCCTACAACCTCGTCAACCTTGTCCTCGACCATCAGGTCACCGCGGAATCCCGCTTGTCCCTGCGGGTCTACAACCTGTTCGACAAGGTCTACGCGATCAGCGGCAACGCCGTGAACGGGGCCGGCACCAACTGGCTGCTCGGGCGGCCGCGCTCGGTCGAGGTCGCCTACACGGTGACGTGGTGAGGCTGTCACGGCGGATCGGGAAGGCGGCCCGGCGCTTCCTGCTGCTGTTCCATCGCTGGTCCGGGATCGTCATGGGGCTGCTTTTCGCCGCATGGGTCGGCTCCGGGCTGGTGATGCTCTACGTGCCGTTCCCGACGCTCACCGAGGCCGAGCGTCTGGCGCGGCTTGCGCCGCTCGTCTGGGACCACGTCGCGGTCGCGCCGGACGAGGCGCTCCGCGCCGGCGGCCTCTCGGGCGTCCCGGCCGCCTTCGACCTGGAAATGCGGGGCGCCGAGCCCGTCTACCGCATCGCCGGCCGCGACGGCGGCCGGGCAACGGTCTCGGCGCGGACAGGTGAGCGGCTCGGGCCCGTGACGCCCGAAGCGGCCCTGCAGCTCGCGGCCTCGGGATCCCCGAACGCCCGCGTCACGCCGGTCGAGCGCGACCAGTGGACCGTCACCGCGCGGTACGACCCGCTGCGGCCCTTCCTCAAGGTCGCCCTGGGCGACGCTGCCGGGACCGAGCTCTACGTCTCGGAAGTCACCGGCGCCATCGCCCTCGACACGACCCGGTCCGAGCGTGCTTGGAACTGGGTGGGTTCAGTGGTGCACTGGATCTACCTGACGCCGCTGCGCGCCCGCGCGGAGCTGTGGCGGACATTCCTGCTGTGGCTGTCGGGCTTCGCCGCCCTTGGGGCGGTGAGCGGGTTCGCGATCGGGATCTGGCGCCTGCGCCTTCGTCGACGCTATGCGGGCGGCGCGGTGACGCCCTATCGCGGGCTCGCGCGATGGCATCACCTGCTCGGCCTCGCGGGCGGGCTCGGGCTGAGCACCTTCATCCTCAGCGGCTGGATCTCGATGAATCCGAACCGCTGGTTTGCGGCGTCCAGCCCGCCCGCGGACCTGCGCGCCGCCTATGCCGGAACTCCGCCGGCGCTCGGGCTCGACCCGCCGCGCCTTCGCGCCTCCGCTGCGCCGGAGACGCGCGCCCTGCGGTTTGCCGCCATCGGAGGAGCCTGGTGGGTCATCGCCGAAGCGACGGGCAATGGCCGCGCGGTCAGGGCGGATGGTGCGTCGGCGCTCGACGCCGACACCATCGCGGCTGCAGCCGTGGAGGGCTTCGCGGATGGCCGGCTGCGGTCGATGCGCCAACTGACGGCCTACGACGCCTATTGGTACCTCCATGGCACCGATCCACGGCCACTCCCGGTGCTGCGCCTGCGCTTCGGCGACGCGGCCGCGACCTGGCTTCACGTCGATCCCCGGGACGGCACGATCCTCCAGCGCCTCGACCGCTCCGGCCGGATCAACCGCTGGCTGTTCGACGCCCCGCATCGGCTCGACCTGCCGGGCCTCACCGGTAACCGGCCCCTGCACGATGCGGCGCAGTGGGTCCTGAATCTGCTGGCGGGCGGCATCGCGATCACGGGGGTCGTGTCGGGCTGGCGCAGGCTGCGGCGGACGCTGTCGGCCTGAGCGTCGTTCCGCGTGTTCCGTCGAGCGGTTGAGGTCGGCACGGCGGCAGATTCCGACACAACACAGCCGCTGAGACCACGGTCCGCGCTTCCCCAAAGCGGCCGTTCGTCGGTGGGCCGGCAACGTTGGCTCAGGGTGGGATCCTGCCATCGGCTGCCGGTCCGTAAGCGGACAGGTCGTCTCTCACATCGGCGATCGAGCGGCGTGTCCACCGATTCAAGCTGCGCGAGGCACATGCCGGTGCTGCCGGCCTATCGTCAGAAAGGCCGCGACCTGGTCCCAGCGGCTGAGGAACGCCTCCACGACGCGGGGATCGAAGTGAGCACCGGCATTCTCGGCCATGTGAGCGCGGGCACGCTCCGGTGTCCAGGCCTCCTTGTAGGGGCGCGCGGTCGTGAGCGCGTCGAAGACGTCCGCCACCGCAACAATCCGGCCCGACAACGGGATCGCCTCACCTTTGAGATGGTGCGGGTATCCCGCCCCATCCCAGCGCTCGTGATGGCTCACCGCAATCTCGGCCGCGAGCCGCATCACCGACGAGGCGCTGCCGCCCAGGATGCGCTGGCCGCGCTCGGCGTGAAGCTCCATCTCCCGGCGTTCCTCGGGCGTGAGCGCACCGGGCTTGAGCAGGATGGAATCCGGCACGGCGATCTTGCCGACGTCGTGCATGGTTGCGGCGAGACTCAGCTGCCGGCACTCAGCCGCGGACTGGCCGAGCGCCTCCGCGATCAGCCCCACATAGGCGGAGACCCGGACGATGTGGTCGCCGGTATCCGCATCCCGGTGTTCGGCCGCCCGCATCAGGGTCGAGACGATCTCGCGCTCGCGCTCCTCAACCATGGCCACAGCGGTCGCAACCTCGCGGGCGAGCTGCGCCGCGTGCTCGCGCTGAACGCGATGAGCGGTGGAGAGGGCCAGAAGGTTCGACACGCGTGCGCGGATCTCGACCGGGTCGGCGGGCTTGGCCAGGAAGTCGGTCGCCCCGGCCTCCAGCGCCGCGCGACGGAGGCTGCGCTGGTCGAAGCTCGTGACCATGACAACCGGCACGGTCGCAAGCTCCGGAATGCGGCGCAGCGCCTGGATGAACGCGATGCCGTCCATCCCGGGCATCTCGTAATCGGTGATCACCACCCCGATCTCGCAGGCGCGCGCCTCGGCGAAGGCGAGTGCCTCTTCCGGAGCTGTGAAGTCGTGCGGAGTGCACCCAGCAAGCGGCCGAAGCGCGGCCACGATCACCAGGTTGTTCATCTCCGCGTCGTCGAGAATGAGAGCTAACATGGCGGAACATGCTTCATCGTTGTTCTGTCTTCCGATGCGATGCGTCTCTTTCTCGTGGCCGCGCTACGCGGCCGCCCGTAGGCCGGGTGCTTTCGACGCCTCGAACGAGCGCACGCAGTTGCGCCCGCCCGACTTGGCCGCGTAGAGGGCGCGGTCTGCCCGTTCGATCGTGTGGTCGACATCACCGTCGGTGAACTCAGCCTCGGCCATGCCGATGCTGATCGTTGCCGTGATGCATTGGCCTTCGGGCTCGAACACGGTGCTGGCCACCGTCTGACGGATCCGGTCCGCGAAGATGGCCGCGCCTTTCAGGTCGGTCTCGCGCAGCAAGACCACGAATTCCTCGCCGCCGAAGCGCGCGACCTTGTCGGTGGTTCGGATCGCCTCACTGACGATATGCCCGACCTGGCGGATGACCTCATCGCCCGCGGCATGCCCGTACAGGTCGTTGACGCGCTTGAAGTGATCGATGTCGATCATCAGGATACAGATCGCACGCCGATAGCGCTTGAAGTAGCTCATCGCGTCGCTCGCCAAAGGCAGGAACGCGCGTCGGTTGAGCAGGCCTGTCAACGCGTCGGTGTCGGCCAGAACCTGCATGGCATGGAGGTCGGCCCCGATGCGTCTGACGCGGTCCTCCGCGGCATTGACTGCGTTGGTCGCCTCCGCCTCGATGAGGCGCGCATCCGCCTCTGCCGTGCCGATGCGCCTCAGAAGCGATCTGACCGAGGCAGACAGACGCAAAACCTCGGGCGAGCCGTGAACATGGCGCGTCATCCGCGCATCCGGCTCGCGGCCGATGCGGTCGACGGCCTCGGTGAGCTGCGTCAAGGGACGGGACAGGCGCGCCGCGACCCACCAGATCGCAGCAATGCCCAGTACAGCCGTGGAAAGCCCGAGCAGGAGTATCAGGCCGGTCAGACGATTCGCCCCGGCCAGCGCGGTGTCGACCGGCTGCAGCGCGACGACGATCCAGCCCAGGCCCGGGTAGTCACCCCGTCCGCGCGTGGCGGCGGCCGTGGCGAGACGATCGCCTTCAGCGCTGTGGACGATGAAATGGCCCGATGTCAGATCTGCGGCCGTGTACGGCGTCACCCCGAGCTCGGATCCGAGCAGAACCTGGCCGGTGTGATCGAGGACGATGACGTCCTCCCTCAGCTCAGGTCTGCGAGACGACAGCACCTCGCGCCGGACGACGTCGGCCCATCGCCAGCTGAGATGAGCGCCGAGAACACCGAGGGTCTGGCCCGCGGCGTCAACGACCGGAACGGCCACATCCACAAACCGGAACGGCGCGCCATCGCTGTTGGGAGGAAGCTTGGATGCCAGCAAGGCCGCCGCGTGCACGTCCTCGACGGCGGCTTGCCGAAGGCCATTGATGAACCAGGGACGCTGGCTGACGCTCGCTCCTTCAAGAAGGCCGCCGGTGGCAGCACGCACTTGGCCGTCGCGATCGGCAAACCCGATCCAGGCGTAATCCGGCAGCGTTCTCTGCATCGTCTCGAGGACTTTGCGCAGGCTGCCGGTCTTCTCCATCCAGTGCGGCTGCAGCGGCTCAAGCGCACCGACGTTGCGGATTTCCCGCAGACGCTCGGCCATGTCCTGATCGAGCCGATCGGCCATCGACCGGGCGACCTGCAAAAGGGCGTTCTGGGCCATATCGGTGGCCTGCCCGCGCGCCAGCAGGGCGGATCCGATCGTGGTCACGCCGACGATCGCGAGACTGATGGCGCCTGCGAGCAGGCTGATCTGACGCCGCAGTGAAACGCGGTCCGCGAGCAGCTTGAACATCTTGAACCATCCTCGAAGAGCGAGGAATATGCGGCTCAATTCATGACGGCGCGTGAAATTTGTTCGTAAACAACTCCTGATTGCATGGCTCGACAGCCGTAGCGTAACCGCCCGTCCCTGCTGTAGATCCTTGCTTCACCAAGCAACCGACCAGCGGATGTTCCACGCTTCTGCGAAGGGTAGAGAGCGGGCGAAACAGCGATGCCCGCTTCGATGCCACCCCCGCCCGGAAGCAGACAGGCCGAAATCCACCCGTCTCGGACAACACCACAATCAAGCGGCCTGACGTCAAATCCTAGAACCGCGCGGTCAGGAACAGCCGGACGTTCCGCCCGGGCAGCAGGATCTCGTCCTTCTTGAACGAGGTCGAGTTGCGGATGTCGTCGTTGAGCAGGTTACGGCCCTGGAGTCCGAGGGTGATCTCGCTCGCGCCGTACACCGCCGGATCGACGGCCTTGGTGTAGCTGACCTCGGCGCGCAGGTCGTCCCAGCCTGGGGTCGGGGTCTCGAACACCGCGGTTGCGAGATGGTCGAACGCGTGGAGCAGGTTCACCCGGGCGAACCACCCGTCGGCCCGCAAGTAGACGCCGCCGCCGAGGCGGTAGGGCGGGATCCGCGGCACGTTGGTGCCGTCGTCGAACTTGGCGCGGACGAAATCGAACTGGGCCTCGATCCCGGCGAAGCCGTTGCCGACCGGGACGAGATCGTACTGGCCGATGATCTCGGCGCCGTAGAAGGTGGCGTTCTGCTGCTGATAGACGATCTGCCGGTTTTCCGTGCCGGTGCCGCAGGAGGCGAAGTCGTCGTCGCAGGTGAGCCCCGTGTAGTTGCGGTAGATGAAGCCGGTGTAGCGCGTGTAGTAGCCGGTGGCGTCGAGGCGCAGCGGTCCCTCCGCGCGCCGGATTCTGGCTTCCATCGTGCGGGCGCGCTCCTTCTTCAGATTCGGATTGCCGATCTCGAAGGTCGCGGTGGCGTCGTGCGGCCCCTGCGAGAACAGCTCGTAGCCGGTCGGCCCGCGCTCGACATAGGAGCCGGTCAGGCTTGCCACGAACCCGTAGGGCAGGTCCTGCAGGGCGCCGAGGCTGGCGCTCTTCGGGGCAAAGCGCCGGGTCAGCGGGTACTGGAACGGCTCCTGCCCGTCGACCGGCACGTAATCGGCCGGGAACTGAGCGGCCGTGCTCGACAGCCGGTCGACCTCGTAGCGCCCGGCGGCCTGCAGCCGCGTGCCGGGGCGCAGCTCAAGCTCCTCGAACAGGTAGACCGCATTGGCGCGAGACTCGGTCTTGGGCAGGAAGGATTCGAGCTGCGTGTTGATCACGCGCCGGTCCGACTGGAAGCCGAGCGCGCCGGTCAGCGTGCCGAATTTCGTGAAGACCGGGACGTGCTGGAGCTCCAGGCGGCCTTCCGCCTCACGGTTCTTGAAGATCGCCTGGACACCCTCGATCCCGTCCTCGCCGATGCCGACCTCGTTGTGGCGATAGACCGAATAGCCCGCCCAGTAGCGGATCACCTCGAACGGGCCGTCGAGCGGGCGGTACTCGCCGCGAGACAGGACGCGGTCCTGGTTCGGGGTGAGCCGGGTGCGATCCTGCTCGGCGACCCCGCCGGGAATGGCGTAGACCGCGTCGTAATGGCTGAAGGAGATGCCGACGAAGCCGCGGTCGCCGATCGCCGAGATGCCGACCGCGCCGCCCTGCGACTCGTTGTAGGAGTTGCGCTGGATCCCGCCGGGGATTGCGTAGCTGTCGTTGGCGGTCTTGAACCCGTCGGCATGGACCGCGATGCCGTCGCCGCCAGCATCCACGGTCGCCGCCCCGAGCCGGCCATTGTCCACGCTGGAGAAGCCGCTGGTGACCTGCCCCTGCACCCCGTTCGCCGGGATGAAGGTCGGCACCCGGTTGTTGTCGGCCGAGACGACGCCGCCGATGGCGCCCGAGCCGTAGCGCAGGGTCGCGGGGCCGCGGATCACTTCGACCCGGTCGGCGACCAGCGGGTTTACCGGGACCGCGTGGTCCTCGCCGAGATCCGACACGCCGCCATTGACGATGCCGTTTTCCTGGATCCGCACCCGGGCGTTGTCGAGGCCGCGGATGATCGGCCGAGACGCCGCGCCCGGCGCGTAGGTCGTCCCCGAGATGCCGGGCCGATCGAACAGGGCATCGCCCAGCGTCCGCGGCTGGTCGCGGGCGATCTGGTCCTGCGTCACCACGGTGACCGGCGAGAACGTGTTGGTCGCCACTGGCAGGATCCCGACCGGTACCGAGAGATCCGGAATCGGCGCCGTGCGCGGGGCCTGGATCGGGCTCGGACTGGTGACGCTGATCTCTTCGAGCGCGACGGCTTGCTGCGCCCGCGCAGCGGACGAGGCCATGAGGCCGATGCCGAATGTCGAGGAGAGGACCGTGCCGGCCAGGAAGCCGAAGGAGCGCGCGAGAGGCATCGAGACCCACAGAGTGTTATATCGTTTCATTGTTGCGGTGCCTCGGTCTTGCGCAAGGGATAATCCGGACTGGGATCAACAGCCGGTAGAAACGTTACATCGTTGCAACAACTCGGTGCGCGGCCAACCGGGCCGGCGATCACACGGATCGGACAGGGAGTCGTGCGGGCTCCGCGAGATCCAAGCCGGATCGGAAAATCATCTGCCGTGAACTCGGCTCGTCAGCCCGGGGACGCGGAGCAACGTCGGGGACCGATCTGCGCCGGGGGGCGATGTCGGGGCGCGTCCACGGCTCTGGATGGCCCTCCGGCGTAGTCCTGCGGGTCGGGGCTCGCATACGGCGTCCCGGAATGACGGCGCGGAACGCCGATCCTGCCTGCAGTGTCTGGCCGCTGCGGCGCTTCGCCGGCCCGGCTTGGCGGCGCCGGTCAGGCCGGCAGCCCCTCCGTCTCGTCCTCGGCCTCGATCTCGGCGTCGGCCTCGGTCACCTGACCGGACGCACCCGCCGCCTCCGCCAGACCGCGTGCGGCCTTGCGCAGGAGCTTGCGGAGACGGCGGCGGTCGGTCTTGTCGAGATGGTCGAGCAGCTCGGCCTCAACCTCCTCCTGGATCCGCTCGATCGCTTCGGCCTTCGCCAAGCCCGCCTCGGTGAGCTGGACCCGCACCACGCGGCCGTCGCCCGATTCGGCCCGGCGCTCGACGATGCCGAGGGCGGCGAGCCGGGTCACGGTCTTCGAGGCGGTGGGGGGTCGCACGCGCAGCAGCGCCGCAAGGTCGCCCATGGTCATCGTGCCGGCCGCGGCCAGAGCCTGAACCACCTGCTCCTGCCCAGCGAACAGGCCGAGCTTGGCAAGCCGGTCGCCGGTGCGGGCCCGGTGCAGGCGCGCCGCCTGCACGAGCGCCCAGCCGACGGAGCGGACGCCCGGCGGCCGCATCCGCTTGGAGGACGGATCCGGGGTCGCCCCATCCCCATCCTGACGATCGCGTTTATGCTTGTCGCCCACCGGAGCGCCCGAGTTCGTGCCGGCGGCCGCCGGATGATCCTGAATCTGCACCGTCCGCCCCCGTCACCGGCCGCCCCAGACCCTGTGGCGACGACCGGTGACGCTGCGATGACGGGACCGGACCAGCCGGCCGTTCAGCAGTGCATGAGGCGCTGGAGCCGGTCCAGGATATCCTCGCCCGTGCAGGGTCGGGCGATGAAATCGGCGTGCTCGGGCATGCGGGCGGGGTCCGGTGCCGCCCGCCCCGAGACGATCAGGATCGGCAATTGCGGGCGCGCTTCCGCCACCGAGCTGGCGAGGTCGAAGCCGTCCGTCTTGCCCGAGAGCTGCACGTCGGTGACCAGCCCGCAGATATCCGGGCGCGCCTGCAGGATGCTGAGCGCCCGCTCGGCGGAGGCGCACTGAACGGTGTCGTAGCCGCCTTCCTCCAAAACGTCCCCGAGGTCCATGATCGTCAGCGCCTCGTCCTCGACGAGGAGGATGACCGGCCGATCGCCGCTTGAACCCGTCTGCTCGCTCGCCACTGTGTACTCCCTCTGGCAGCGTCCGGCCGCGCGGGGCCGCCGCACGCGTCTTCAGCCGTAGGCCCAACGGCAGAAACGGTCCCGGGTTGCAGCCGAGTCCGGCGCCCGCGCCCCATCGATGGAACAATCCGACGTCAGGCCATCGCGGAAGCCTGCTCGGTCACGACCGCCGCGACCGCGTCGATCAGCCGGTCGAGATCGGCGCCCGGAATGGTGAGCGCCGGCGTGAGGTAGACGATGTCGCCGAACGGCCGCACCCAGACGCCCCTGTCGAGGAGCCGGGCCTTCAGGACAGCGAGGTCGGGCGTGCGCGCGAACTGCACCGCCCCGATCGCACCGAGAACCCGGACCTCGGCCACGCCGGGCACCTGCCGCAGCGGCGACAGACCGTCCCGCAGCCGGGCCGCAATGGCGCGGGCCTGATCCAGGCGCGGCTCGGTCTCGAACAGGTCGAGGCTGGCATTGGCCGCCGCGCAGGCGAGGGGATTGGCCATGAAGGTCGGCCCGTGCATGAGCGCGGCCGCTGGATCGTCGGACCAGAACGCCTCGAACACCTCCGTGCGGGCGATCGTGGCGGCCAGCGCCATCGTGCCGCCGGTGAGCGCCTTCGACAGGCACAGGATGTCGGGCACGATCCCGGCCTGCCCGCAGGCGAACAGGGTGCCGGTGCGCCCGAAGCCGGTGAAGATCTCGTCGGCGATGAGCGGCAGACCGTGGGCGCGGGCGAGCCGGGCCACGGTGGCGAGCACCTCCGGGGGATGCGTGCGCATCCCGCCCGCGCCCTGGACCAGCGGCTCGATGATCACGGCCGCCAGGGTCTCGCGATGCGCCGCCATCGCCGCATCGAGCGCCTCGGTCTGCACCCGAGTCCGCGGCAGGTCGCAGAACAGCTGCGTCGGCAGGTAGGCGCCGAACCGGCGGTGCATGCCCTCCTCGGGATCGCAGACCGACATCGCCCCCATCGTGTCGCCGTGGTAGCCGCCGCGGAAGCTCAGCACCTTCGTCCGTCCGCTCACGCCGCGGTTGAGCCACATCTGCGCAGCCATCTTCAGGGCGACCTCCACGGCCACCGATCCCGAATCGCTGAGGAAGACATGGTCGAGGTCACCGGGCAGAAGCGCGGCCAGCCGCGCCGCCAGCCGCTCGGCCGGCGCATGGGTCAGGCCGCCGAACATCACGTGGGGCATGCGCGCGAGCTGGTCGGCCACGGCGCCGGCTATGTGCGGGTGGTTGTACCCGTGCACTGCGGTCCACCAGGAGGCGATGCCGTCCACGAGTTCGCGGCCGTCGGCGAGCACAATGCGGCTGCCGTGGGTGGCCACCGCCTCCAGGGGCGGGGCGGCGACGCGCATCTGGGTGTAGGGCCGCCAGAGATGATGCGCGGGCGTATCGGAATTCATGTGTTCGGCATGGTCGGGCCACGAATAGGGGTCAAGGGTCCGCTGCCTGCCGCTTGACTTTGCCGCCACGGCAGCTCCCATCCGCGCCCTGATGGACAGCCTCGACGCCTTCGCCCGCGGGAAACTCGACGCCCTTCAAGCCGGCAGCCTGCGGCGTCGCTTGACGCCGACCGAGCGCGGCCCCGGCGCCGCGGCGGCGCGGGGCGGCCGGACGCTCGTGTCGTTCTCCTGCAACGACTATCTCGGCCTCTCGCACCATCCCCGAGTGATCGCCGCCGCCCAGGCGGCAGTCGCGGCCCACGGCGCGGGCGCGGGCGGCTCACGGCTCGTGACCGGCGATCATCCGTATCTCGGTGCGCTGGAGGCGGGGCTCGCGCGCCACAAGGGCGCCGAGGCCGCCCTTGTCTTCGGCAGCGGCTATCTCGCCAATCTCGGCATCACCCCGGCGCTCGCCGGGCGGGGCGACCTCGTCCTGCTGGACGACCTCTCCCATGCCTGCATGTGGGCCGGGGCGCGGCTCTCCGGGGCGCGGGTGCTGACCTTCCGCCACAACGATCCCGGCGACCTCGCGCGGGTGCTCGCCGAGCACCGCGCCCAGCATGGACGCGCCCTCGTGCTCACCGAGCGGGTGTTCAGCATGGACGGCGACCGGGCGCCGCTCGGTGACATCCTGGGCGTCGCGCAGGATTTCGACGCCTGGACGCTGGTCGACGACGCCCACGGGATCGGGGTGGTCGAGGATGGGCCGCGGGCGCCGCTCGAGATGGGAACCCTGTCGAAGGCGCTGGGCTCCTACGGCGGCTATCTCTGCGCCTCGCGCCCGGTGATCGACCTGCTGACGAGCCGCGCCCGCAGCTTCGTCTACACCACGGGCCTGCCCCCGGCCTCGGCCGCCGCCGCCCTGGAGGCGCTGGCGATCCTGGAGGCGGAGCCCGAGCGGCGTGCCCGGCCCCTGACGCTGGCCCGGCGCTTCACCGCCCGGCTGGGCCTGCCCGAGGCCGAGAGCGCGGTGGTGCCGGTCCTGATCGGGGAGGCCCAAGCTGCGCTCGAGATCTCGGCGGCCTTGGAGGCCGCCGGCTTCCTCGTCGTGGCGATCCGCCCGCCGACCGTGCCGGCGGGGACCGCGCGGCTGCGGGTCGCCTTCTCGGCGGCCCACGACGAGACACAGGTCGATGCCCTCGCGGCGGCGGTGGCGGCCCTCACCGGCCGCGCCTGACAGCCGCTTCCCGTCGGCCCCGCCGGCACCTATACCGGGCCCGACGGAGCGCGCGGCGCTCCGCAACACCCGTCACCGACGAACGGGCGAGCAGGATCGAGAGGACGACGCCATGGATGCCAGCGCGCTGCGGGCCCTTCAGGCTCCCATCAAGGACAAGTACCGCACCGCGCCGGATTCCGCGGTCATCACCCTGAAGGCCAAGGGCACGCTGGACGACACCAAGATCGCCTGCAAGGTCGAGACCGGCCGCGCCATCGCGGAGGCGGGCCTGCACCCGGCCACCGGTGGATCGGGCGCGGAGCTGTGCTCGGGCGACATGCTGCTCGAGGCGCTGGTCGCCTGCGCGGGCGTGACGCTCAAGGCAGTGGCGACCGCCCTGGAGATCCCGCTGCGCGCCGGCACGGTCAGCGCCGAGGGCGACCTCGATTTCCGCGGCACCCTCGGGGTCGACAAGGAGGCGCCGGTGGGCTTCCGCAGCATCCGGCTGTTCTTCGAACTCGACACCGACGCGCCGGAGGACAAGCTCGCGCAGCTCCTCAAGCTTACCGAGCGCTACTGCGTGGTGTTCCAGACCCTGAACCACAAGCCCGAGCTGTCGGTGGCCACGACCACGGTCTGAGAGCGGAGGGCATCATGGCGGGCGGCATCACGCAGACCGAGTACTGGAACGGCGAGGTCGGCACCCGCTGGGCGCGCAACCAAGCGGTCCTCGACGCGATGTTCGTCCCGCTGACCGAGGCCCTGTTCGCGCCGCTGGCGCTGCGCGCAGGGGCATCGGTCCTCGATATCGGCTGCGGCGCGGGGGCGACGACCCTGGAGGTCGCGCGCCGGGTCGGTCCCGGCGGCCGCGTGACCGGCGCCGACATCTCAGCGCCTTTGCTGGCCGTGGCGCGGGATCGCGCGGCGGCCGAGGCCCCCGGAGGCGCCGCGATCCAGTTCATCGAGGCCGATGTCGAGGCCGTCGATCTCGGTCGCTTCGATCATAGTCTTTCGCGCTTCGGCGTTATGTTCTTTCCCGATTCCGCCCGCGCCTTCGCGAACGTTCGCCGGATGCTCAAGCCGGGCGGCCGGCTGACCTTCCTGTGCTGGCGCACCCTGCCCGAGAACCTATGGGTGAGCGTGCCGCGCGACGCGGTGCTGCCGCTGCTGGCGGAGATCCCGCCGCTGCCGGAGCCCGACACGCCGGGGCCGTTCCGCTTCGCCGATCCCGACCCGCTGGTTGCCCTGCTGCGCGGCACCGGTTTCGACAGCGTGACCTGCGATGCGGTCGATCGGGACATCGTCCTCGGACAGGGCGAGACCGACGCGGCGGCGACAGCGGCCGCCACCCACGTCTCCCTGAACCTCGGTCCGAACTCGCACCTCGTCCGCGAGGCCGCGCCGGATCTGCGGGCGCGGGCCGAAGTGGCGGTGACCGAAATCCTCCGCCCTCACGCTGAAGGCGGGACCGTGCGCCTGCGCGCCGCCTGCTGGCTCGTTCAGGCCGAATAGGTTCTGCGCTGCTAATTCGGTCTGGGCCGTTGCTGCGAGCCTGCCGTCTTTGCCAGCGGAATGAAGCAATCCAGGGCAGCGCCACGATCCCAGACGTCCCGCTGCCCTGGGTCACGTCGCTCCGCTCGTGATGACGGAGCGCGTGACACGCGCCGAAGGAGCCGACCGGAAACGGTCTCAGAGTCCCAGCGCGCCGCCGTCCGAGCGTGGATCGTGGGCCGCCTCGATCCGCCCGTCGCGGGGATGCCGGACCAGCATCCCCGCATGCCCGAGGGAGTCGATGTAGGAGCCGCCCAGTTCCTCGATGTCATGGCCGAGGCGGCCGAGCGCCGCGATGCAGGCCGGATCGAACCGGTCCTCCACCTTCACGCTGAGCGAGGGCGCGCCCCAGGTCCGACCGTAGAGGAGGCGCGGCGCGTCGACGGCATCGGCGACCGACATCCCGTGATCGGCGTAGCGGGTGAAGATCTGGGCCTGGAATTGCGGCTGCCCGTCACCGCCCATGCTGCCGTAGCTCATCACCCGTCCGTCGTCGAAGGCGGCGATGGCGGGAATCAACGTGTGGAACGGCCGCCGGCCCGGCTCCAGCGGGTTGACGGCCTTCGGGTCGAGGGAGAACGACATGCCGCGGTTCTGCCAGCAGATGCCGGTGGCCGGCAGCACCGTGCCGGAGCCGTACTCCCAGTAGACCGACTGGATGTAGGAGACGGCGAGGCCATCCCGGTCGATCGCCCCCATCCACACCGTGTCGCCGTGGCCCGGATCGGGCAGGGGCACGCGGGCGGCGCGGCCCATATCGACGAGCGCCGCCTCGCGGGCGAGCCGCTCCGGGGTCAGGAAGGCGGCCGGGTCGTGCCGCAGGCGGCCGAAATCGGTGACCACCCGGTCGCGAATCGCGAAGGCCCGCTTCGTCGCCTCGATCAGGCCGTGATAGTGGGCGGTGGTCTCGGGCTCCGTGACGTTCAGCCGGTCGAAGATCCCGAGGATCAGCAGCGCCGCGAGACCCTGGGTCGGCGGCGGGAAGTTGTAGAGCGTCGCGTCGCGGCGGCGGATCGACAGGGGCGCCCGCTCGGCCGCCGCGAAGGCTTCGAGATCCGCCCGGGTCACCGGCGCGCCGAGGCGTTCGAGATCGGCGGCGATCTCCCGCCCGATATCGCCGCGGTAGAAATCGCCGAGGCCCGCATGGGCGAGCTGCTCCAGGGTGGCGGCGAGCCGGGGAAGGGTCCGGATCTCTCCGGCCGGGTAGGGTTTCCCGTCCTTCAGGAAGGTTTTCGAAAAATTCGGCGCGTCGTGAAGCGTGTCGAGTTCCTGGGGCACGTAGCGCGCCTCGGAGGGTGAAACCGGGACGCCGTCCCGCGCCTGCTTGATGGCGTCTGCGAGAAGCGTCTCCAGGGGCAGCCGGCCGCCGAGCGCCCGGGCCAGCTCCAGGGCGAGGCGCCAGCCGCCGACCGCGCCGGCCACCGTCACCATGGCGTCGGGGCCGCGCGCGGGGATCGCGTCGTACTGCTTCTCACGGTAGCGCTGCATCGTGGCGAGGCGCCCGGCCGGGCCGCAGGCCTCGATGCCGCGCACCCGGCCGCCGCGCTCGCGCACCAGCCAGAAGCCGTCGCCGCCGATCCCGTTCATGTGCGGGTAGACCACCGCGATCGAAGCGGCCATCGCCACCATCGCCTCGATGGCGTTGCCGCCCTGGGCCAGCACCGTCTGGCCGGCCTGGGCGGCCAGGCTGTGCGGCGCGGCAACGGCGGCGGTGGAGAAGACGGGGGTCTCGGGCATCGGCGGTCCTGTGGTGTACCAGCCGCAGGGTTAGGCGAGCTTGTGCATCCTGCAAAGTCCGGACGTATCCGGGCTGTGCACCGTGCTATGCTGTGCCTGTGTCGGGACCGATTGCCGAAGCGGCGGAGCGTGGAGTGTCGATCCGTCCAACCCGCTCCATCATCCTGAGGTGCCGCGCAGCGGCCTTGAAGGATCGCTCCGCCTTCCGGACGCCTCCTGCGAGGCCTCCGCTGCGCCGCGGCGTCCCAGGATGAGGGATTGGACTGGATCCGCCGGTTGCCTCACCGGTGAAGCGCGCATCGCGGATCGCAGCAGCGCGCACCGGAACGGAAGCCTCACGCTGCCGGCCCGTCTCGCGGTCGGCCTCGGCCTCCTGGTCACGCCGGCCATGGCCCAGCAGCAGGTCCGGACCGCGTTCGAGGGCGCGGGCGCCGATCCGCGCGTCTCGGTCTCCCAGCCGGAGACCACCAGCCAGGCCTCGGGCGGCTATGTCCGCTCGGTCGAGCCTTATCTCGGGCCGCTCGGCGATCCGCTGGGGATCCGCCCCGTTCTGAAGGAACGCGGCATCGAGTACAGCCTGACCTACATCGCCGATGTGCTCGGCAACCCTGTCGGCGGAGTCCGGCAAGGTGCGATCGTCGAGGACCGCCTCAACCTGCGGCTCAACCTGGACCTCGACCGGCTCGCGGGCTGGCAGGGCGCCACGGTCCACGCCAACGCCTACTTCATCCACGGCACCGGCCTGTCGCGCTACTATGTCGGCAACCTGCTCACCACCAGCGTCATCGAGGCGCTCCCGTCGAGCCGGCTCTACGTGCTCTGGCTCGACCAGAGCCTGATGGACGGCCAGCTCGGCATCCGGATCGGCCAGCAGGCCGCCGATACCGAGTTCTTCGTCAGCCAGACCGCAACCCTGTTCGTGAACTCCACCTTCGGTTGGCCCGCCATCACCGGGCTCAACCTGCCGAGCGGCGGCCCGGCCTATCCGCTCGCGGCGCCGGCGATCCGTGCCAAGTACGTGCCCGGCAACGGCTTCTCGCTGCAGGTCGGGCTCTACGACGGCGATCCGGCCGGTGCGAACCGTCCCGGGGACGATCCGGAGGCGCAGCGCCTCGACCGGACGGGCACCAATTTTCGCCTCCACGACCCGGCCCTGCTGATCGCCGAGGCGACCTACGCGTACAACATCGCCCCCGGATCCACGGGCCTGCCGGGCGACATCACCCTGGGCGGCTGGCAGCATTTCGGCCGGTTCGACAGCCTGCGCTTCGACATCACCGGCGTGCCGCTTGCCGACCCGAACGCCACCGGGATCGGGCGGCCGGTGCGCGGCAATGCCGGCCTCTACGCGATCTTCGACCAGACGCTCTATCGGGAATCGGGCAAGGACGACGAGGGCCTGGGCTTCTTCGTGCGGGCCGCGTGGTCGCCGACCCGCTCCAGCCTGATCGACGCCTACCTGGATACCGGCCTCGCCTATAAGGGCCTGTTCGGCGGCCGCGACGACGACACGATCGGCGTCAGCGTCGCCTACGCCCGCATCAGCGACGAGGCCCAGCGGGCCGACCGGGACACGATCCTCTACACGGGCCTGCCGATCCCCCGCCGCCGCGCCGAGGCGGTGATCGAAGCGACCTATCAGGCCGTCGTGGTTCCGGGCTTCACGGTGCAGCCGGATGCCCAATACGTCATCCACCCGGGCGCCGGCATTGCCGGTCCGGACGGCCGGCGGCTGCGCAATGCGGCGGTGCTCGGCCTGCGCGCGACCGTTCAGTACTGAGCCGGCCTGCGACGGCTCGACCGGGAACGCTCGCACGACCCCGCCTCTTTCAAAGGCATGTTGATCTTCGAGTGGGTCGTCGGCGTGCTGTTCGGCGCGGTCCTGTTGGCCGGGCTGGCGCGGCGGCTCGGGGCGCCCTATCCGGCCTTCCTGGCGCTCGGGGGCGTCGCCCTCGCCTTCGTCCCGGGCGTACCCAACCTGCAGCTCGATCCCGAGCTGGCGCTGGCGCTGTTCCTCGCGCCGGTGCTGCTCGATGCCGGTTTCGACGCCTCCGTGCGGGACATGAAGGAGAACTGGCGGGCGGTGCTCGGGCTCGCGGTCGGCGCCGTCGTGGTGACGACGCTCGCCGTGGCCTTCGTGGCGCGGCTCGTCGTGCCGGACATGCCGCTCTCCGCCTGCATCGTGCTCGGGGCCGTGGTCGCCCCGCCCGACGCGGTGGCGGCCCTGGCCGTGCTCAAGCATGCGCCGATGCCCCATCGCCTCGCCACGATTCTGCGCGGCGAGAGCCTGCTCAACGACGCGGCCTCTCTGCTGATCTACCGGCTCGGCGTCGCGGCGGCGATGGCCGGCAGCTTCCACCCGGCCGAGGTGGCGCCGATCTTCCTGCTCGGCGTGGTGGCGAGCCTCATCGTCGGCCCCTGTCTCGGGCTCCTGTTCGTGGCCGTCACGCGGCGCGTCACGGACCCGGCGAGCGCGATCGTGCTGCAGTTCGTGGTCGCCTTCGGAATCTGGCTCGCCGCAGAGCGGCTGGAACTGTCCGGGGTGCTGACCATCGTCAGCTTCGCGGTCACGGTCGCCCGGCGGGCGCCGGGCACCACGGCACCGCGCGCCCGGGTGATCTCCTACGCGGTCTGGGACACGGCGGTCTTCGTGCTCAACGTCCTGGCCTTCGTGCTGATCGGCATCCAGGTCGACCCGATCCGGGAGCGGCTGACCGGCGGGGATGCGTGGCAGGCCCTGGTCCTCGCGGCCGCGACCTTCGCCACCGTGGTGGTGACGCGCCTTGCCTGGGTGCTGCCGACTACCCGGATGCGCGGCCTCGGCATCCGCCAGGCCGGGGCTCCGGCGCGCCTCGGGCCCGGGCTCGCGATGTCCTGGGCGGGCATGCGCGGCATCGTGACCGTCGCGGCCGCCCTGGCACTGCCCGCCGAATTCCCGCACCGGGACCTCGTGGTGTTCACCGCCTTCTTCACCGTGCTCGGCACCCTGATCGTCCAGGGCCTGACCCTGCGGCCGCTGCTGGCCCACCTGCGCCTGGAAGACGACGATCCGGTGGGCCGCGAGACCGGCCGCGCCCGGGCCGCCGCCTACAAGGCCGCCCTGGACAGCCTCGCGGATGCCGAGGACGAGCCGGCGACGGATGCGCTGCGCGCCGAGTTCCGGGCGGCGCTCGCTGAGGCCGAAGAGCACGAGGAAGGCTTGGCGCCCGAAAGCCTGCCGGCGGATGCCGCCCGGCGACGAGCCGTCGAGGCCGCCCGCGACGCGGTGCTGGCCCTGCGCCGCAAGGGCCGGATCGGCGACGACGCCTATTTCCTGCTGGAGGAGGAGTTCGATTGGGCCGAGCTCAGCGCGACGCCGCGCGCGGAGACGTGAGGGCGGCGCGGATCGGTCGCGCAGCGCAGGGCGATCAGACGCCCTTTCGGGCCGCGACCCGCGCCTCGATCGCATCCCACACCGCCACCGACAGGTCTGGGCCGCCGAGTCGCTGGATCGCTCGGATGCCGGTGGGGGAGGTCACGTTGATCTCGGTGAGGTGGCCGTCGATCACGTCGATCCCCACCAGGATCAGGCCGCGGCGCGCCAGCTCGGGGCCGATCGTCGCGCAGATCTCGCGCTCGCGCTCGGTCAGTTCCGACGCCGATGCGGCGCCGCCCCGGACCATGTTCGAGCGGATGTCGTTGGCGGCCGGGACGCGGTTGACCGCGCCCATGGGGACGCCATCCACCAGGATGATGCGCTTGTCGCCCTCGGTGACCCGGTCGAGGTAGCGCTGCACCACCCAGGCCTCCCGGAAGGTCGCGGCGAACAGGTCGAACATCGAGCCGAAGTTCGGATCCTTCTCGGTGACCTTGAAGACGGCCGCGCCGCCGTGCCCGTGGAGCGGCTTCATCGCCACGGTGCCGTGCTCCAGCCGGAACGCCTCGATTTCCGCCTTGTCGCGGCTGATCAGGGTCGGCGGCATCAGCTCGGGGAAGTCGAGGACGAACAGCTTCTCGGGGGCGTTGCGGACCTCGAACGGATCGTTGACGACCAGCGTCTCCGGATGGATCCGCTCCAGCATGTGGGTGGCCGTGATGTAGGCCATGTCGAAGGGCGGATCCTGGCGCATCAGCACCACGTCCGTCTCCGCGAGGTCGATCCGCTCCGGCGGCGTCAGGGTGAAATGCGCGCCCTCGACGTCCTGGACGGTCAGCCGCTCGACCCGCGCGGTCACGCGCCGGCCCTGCATCGAGAGCCGGTCGGGCGTGTAGTACACAAGGGAATGACCCCGCCGCTGGGCTTCCAGCAGCAGGGCGAAGGTGGTGTCACCCGCGATCCGGATATTCTGGATCGGGTCCATCTGAACGGCGACGGTCAGGCTCATCCAATACGCCCCTTGTCGGCGGCGGGATCCTCGACCGCGCGCCGCCTCAATCGTCGGACAGCGACTTGCTGCCCGTGCGCTTGTCGTAGTCGCCGATGGCGGAGCGGCACTCGGGCGAGAGGCGCTTGCGGTTGCGCATCATGCAGCGGTCCGCGTCCTGGCTGTTCGGGTCGACGCCGGCGCAGAGGCGGAAGTAGTCATTCGCACAGCCAAGCTGCAAGCCCTGGTCCTCGCGTTGGGCGTAGGCGGGGCCGGCGCTGAGCGCGAGCAGCGCCAGCGCCGCCGTGGCCAGGCCGCGGCGGGAGAAGCGCAGGGATCGTTCCGGAACCAGTCGCATCCAGCGGTGTCCTCAAATTTCGCTCGGGCGGAGAACCGACGTGGCGGTCCCCCCTCCACCCGCGTCCGGCATATCGGTCGCGACAGGCGCTAGGCAAGCACCGGAGGTCCACAGCGGTTCCGCACAGCGCCGTCGCGGCCGCGGCTCTCCGGGCTGTGCCCTCCGGGACGCAGCATCGTTCGCGCCGGCAAGAAAAAGGCCCCGCCCGGGATCGGGCAGGGCCTTGAAGTCGAAGGGAGGAAACGCCCGCCATGGGCAGATCAACAATCGCAAGTCGCGCGCCAACTCGCCCGCACGCCCGTCCGGACCCTGGTCCGAGCCGTCGAGCCCCGGAAAGACTCCGTTAACCATGGCGTGCTGGATTGTTTCCGTAGCCCTTGCCGACGCCCTCCGCAGGGCCCGGGCCGGACGCTCGGACCGCCGACAGGAGCCGGAGACCATGACGCTTTTCAAACCACAGGAGATCGGCTGCCCCCGTCTGTCCGCGCAGGCGATCAGCCCGATGCGCGAATCGACCGCAGCCGCCTCGGCGGTCCTCATCCCGTTTCCCGGCCCGGAGGCGCGGCGGACCTGCCGCGTCCCGCGCTCCGGTGAGCGGCGCGGCGAGATCCTGCTGTTCCTCGGCGTGCGCTACGAGCGCCTCGCCTCCTGAGCGGGCGGATGCCCGGACGGCCGCGCGACGTCTCCCACGGTTCTCTCATGCCAGTCCCGGACAGAAGGCGTGTCACCCGCTTCCGCACGGCAGCCTGCCTCCTGCCGACCGGCATAGCCCTGGCCCTGCTCGCGGCTTGCACGCAGAGCGGCGATTTCGGGCGGCCGCGGACGGGCGTCTGGAACGGCCTCATCGACACCACGGGCAGCTTCAGCACCCATGACCGCGGCCGCCTGCTGCTGGACTCGGGCCTGACCGACGACGAGCAGGCGCTGCGCGACCGCGCCTGGCGCTTCGTGCAGCCCGCCAGCACCTTCTCGGCCTTCCAGGACGCCGTACTCGGCCTCGCGAGCGCCCATGCGACGCCGGCCACGTGGCGCGTCGAGGAGATCGGCGCCTACTACGCGACGTTGACCGCCGCACCGTCCCGCTCGCCCGTCTCCCGCTATCGCCAGCTCGGCGACGACGCCACCGCGGATGCCCGCCTGATCCCGATCTTCACGGCGCTCGCGGCCCGGGTCATCGACGCGGATGCCGCCCGGCTGCGCAGCCTGCCCTTCGCCAAGACCCTGAACGATGCCGACATCCGGCTGGCCGCGCAGCGCGTCGCCGAGAACCGCTGCCTCATCGCCTGGGTGCGGGTCGAGGCGGGCCTTCGGCTCGCCCGTTACCGGTTCGCCCTGGAGCACCTGTTCGCCGAGGCGCCGGCCGCCGAGTCGGTCGGGGCGGAGCGGTCGCTGACGATGCTGGCGGCCCGCCGCAACCTGCTCGACCCGCTCCTGCCGCCCGACGCCGCGGCGCGGTGCGGCTTGGAGCCTGTCCCGCTCCCGGTCGCCCAGGCCGGCCCGCTCGTCGTGAAGGACTGAAGCCGCCGCTAGCGGCCAGTGCCCTTGCCGGACGTGTCCTTCGACGTGTCATCCGTCGCCGTGTCGGTCGAGCAGGAGACGGCCTGGACCGCGGCATTGGCGGCGGGGCGCTGGCTCGGCAGGCCGGCGATCACCCGCACCACCACGAAGCCGCGATTGTCCGGCGCGACGATGCGCACGTCGCGGCTCGGGTCGTTCTCGTCGTCGTCGGCGAGCGCCTCGTCGTACTGGGCGCGGGTGAGGATCACGAGGTCGAGGGCGCCGCGGACCGCCGCCTGATCGGTCACCGCGTAGAAGGCGCCACGCCGCGCATGGGCGGCGAGCGACAGCGACAGCGGACCGGTCCGGGCCGAGACGCGCATGGGACCGTCGGTCAGGTCGTAGGCGCAGACACCCACCGCCACCGCCGGATCCGGGATCGGCAGCCAGGCCTCCGGCGGGGAGGGGTCGTCGCCGGTGGCGACCGTGTAGATCGGCTGCGGATGCTCCAGACTCTCGCTGGTGCGGGCGCGCGAGACGGCATCCGTCTCCGACAGGTGCGGGATGGCCAGGACCGCCGCGATGTGGACGATGCCGGCGATCACGAGCCCGAGCAGCGTGGCGTAGACGAAGCGCAGGCTCACGAGGCGCATCCCAGGCGGGTGATGGCCGGCACCGAGGTGCGGTCGAGGGATCCGACGCTCGCGGCGGCCGGTGTGTCGTAGAGGCGCAGCGCCAGCCGCACCGGGCCGCTCGCCCGGGGGCTCGGGAGCCAGTTCCCGGGCTGGACATCGGGCCCGAGCATCACGCTGAACCGTCCATCGGGCGTCCGCAGGACCTCCGTCGAGGTGAAACCCTCGCGCACCGGCGGACGGCCCGGCTCGCGCGGGCCGCGGCCCGCCACCGTGAGCGTCCAGGCGCGGGCCGGGGGCGTCGCGCCGCCGATCTGGTAGGTGCAGGTGGCATCGAGCGCTCGGCCCATGTCGTCCACCGCCGCCGTCATCAGCAGGCCCTCGCCGACCGCGAGCGGGATCTCACCCCGCCGGGCATTGACCGCACGCGTGTACGGATCAGCATTCGCCGCGCTGGCCCGGGGCCATGCGGTCCAGGCGCCAACCTGTACGCCGCCGAACGGATAGCCGCCGCTCGTGGCCCAGTCGGCGGTGGCGAGGCCGAGGGCGCCGCCGAGTGCGAGGGCGTAGACGGCCAGTCCCGCCACGGAGCTCTTGCGCCAGAGGCGGGCGACGAGCCGCACGGCGCCGCTACGCCGGGGCCCCTCGACCGCCGACATGCGGCCGAGGGCTTCGGAAATCGCGAGCTTCATGCGCTCACCGCATCTCGATGAAGCCGCCGGCCGAGCGGCCGCCTTCGGCCACAGCGCGGGGCTGGCCCGCCGGTCCGGCCGATGCCCTGTCGTCGGGCTTCTTTCCGGACTTCGGATCCGCGGCGCCGGACCGGGCGCCCGGATCCGCGGCGGGCGCCCGGTCGACCGTGCGGAACAGGCCGTTCAGGCCGCTGATCACCTCGAAGGAGCGGCGCGAGAGCTTGCCGTAGGCACTGGCATTCGGGTCGGTCGGGGCCGTCGGGCCGCCGGAGGCCTGCTGCTGGGCAGCGCGCGGGCTGTCCTTCAGGCCCGGCAGGCCCTTGATCTCGATGCCCTGGTGGGCCGGCTCCATCACATCGTGCCAGGTCTGGGCCGGGAGCGAGCCGCCGGTCAGCTTGTTGGTCGAGGTGTGGTCGTCGTTCCCGAACCAGACCGCGCCGACGTAATTGCCGGTGTAGCCGACGAACCACGCGTCCCGGTAGGCGTTCGTGGTGCCGGACTTGCCTGCGACCTTCACGCCCTCGAGCTGCGCCCGCTTGCCGGTGCCTTCCTCGACGACCTTGTTGAGCATGAAGTTCATGTCGGCCACGACCTGGGGCGAGAGCACCCGCTCGGGCGCCTCGTCGGCGTGCCGGTAGATCACCTCGCCCGAGGAGTTCTTCACCTCCATGGCCGCGTAGGGCTTGGCCCGGAAGCCGCCGTTGGCGAACACCGCGTATCCGGCCGCCTGATCGATCACCGTCACCTCGTCCGAGCCGATCGGCATCGAGACCGTGTCGATCAGGTTCGAGGTGATGCCCATCTTGTGGGCCAGTTCGGTGATCTTCGCGCGCCCGGCCTTGGCGGCCCGGGCCTCGTGGCTGATGCCCATGGCCTTGCCCAGCGCGATCGAGATCTTGATCGGGATGGTGTTGATCGACTTCGCCACGGCGAGCCACATCGGCACCCGGCCCGCATAGGAGCGGCCGTAATTCTGCGGGCACCAGTTGCCGATGCAGACCGGGCTGTCGACGACCGTCGTATCGGGCTTGAACAGGCCCGAGGCCAGGGCTGCGGAATAGACGTAGGGCTTGAACGACGAGCCGGGCTGGCGCAGCGCGTCCGTGGCGCGGTTGAACTGGCTCTCGCCGTAATCGGCGCCGCCGACCATGGCGCGCAGCGCCCCGTCGGGGTCGAGGATGACCATGGCGGCCTCGTCGACATCCATGGCGTCGCCGGACTTGCGCAGGATGTCGGCCACCACCTCGTCGGCGCGCTTCTGGATCCCGAGGTCGAGGGGCGTCTTCACGGTCAGCACGCGGTCGTTGCGCAGCTTTCCGGCGTCGGCCATGCCCTTGATCTCGCCGAAGGCCCAGTCGAGGTAGTAGTCGGCGGTGATGTCGCGGGTGCGGGTCACCGGCGTCGCCGGGTTGCGCAGGGCCGTCTGGATCTGGCCCTCGGTGACGAAGCCGGCCTCGACCATGTTGTGCAGCACGTCGGCCGCCCGGGCGCGGGCCGCCGGCAGGTTGACGTGCGGGGCGTACTTGGTCGGCGCCTTGAACAGGCCCGCCAGCATGGCGGCCTCGGCGAGGCTGATGTCCTTGAGCGGCTTGCCGAAATAGTAATCCGCCGCCGCCACCGCGCCGAAGGTGCCGCCGCCCATATAGGCCCGGTCGAGGTAGAGCTTCAGGATCTCGTTCTTGGTCAGGTGGCTCTCGAGCCAGAGCGCCAGGAACGCCTCGTTCACCTTTCTTTCGAGCGAGCGCTCGTTCGTCAAAAACAGGTTCTTGGCGAGCTGCTGGGTGATCGAGGAGCCGCCCTGCGTGCCGCCGCCGCCCTTCGAGTTGTTCACGAGCGCCCGGAGGGTGCCGATCGGGTCGATGCCCCAATGCTCGTAGAAGCGCCGGTCCTCCGTGGAGACCAGCGCCTTGATCATGATGTCGGGAAACTCGTCGAGCTTGAGCGAGTCATCATGCTTAATGCCGCGGCGCCCGACCTCGGTGCCGTAGCGGTCGAGGAAGGTTACGGCGAGGTCCTGCTGCTTCAGCCAGTTCTCGCTGGTGAGCTGAAAGGCGGGCTGCGCCAGCGCCAGCATCAGCACGGCGCCGCCGGTGCCGATGGTGACGGCCTCGCTGGTGAGGTCGAGGGCGACGCGCTTCCAGCCGCGCACCGCGAAGCGGCTCATGACGCGCTGGAAGCGCTCGTAGGCCTCGCCGGTGGACTGGCCGCCGTCGTACAGGCTGGCATTGACCCAGGCGTCGAACGCGAGGGCGGCGCGTTCGAAGCGGATCTTGATCTCGGTGAGCGTCGGCAGGCGCACGATGTCGAACCCGGCTTGTCGAGCGCCTCTGCGGCGGATGGTGACGCACCCGCGCCGCCGGCGCGAAGCCTGCGCCCGGACCACCGCGCGGCGCTCCCGTCCATAGCAGGATCCGGAACCGTCGGCGAGGCTCTGCGCAGTCTCACGAATCGCCGCGGACGAGCTTGGGCATAACGCGTGAGGGCGCGATCGGGTCACACCGCTGCGCCGATCAGGCTTGGAGCCCATCGACCCCCGTGGTTCCGGGGCGCCGAAGCCGAGCCCGGAAGGACGGCGTTGGTCGTGCAAGGCGGCCACACGCATCGCCCAAAAACTCTGGCGCTCATGGGCCGACTGCTACGCTTGCAGCGGTCCCGCGGCTCGGGCAGAGAGACGCACCTCCCGATCGAGAGACCTGAAAGATGCCCAAGCCCGAGGCGCCGCGCCGCGGGGCCGTCGAGCCGTTCTGGCGGACCAAGACCCTCGACGCCATGAGCCCCTCCGAATGGGAGAGCCTGTGCGACGGGTGCGGCCGGTGCTGCCTGATGAAGCTCGAGGACGAGGATACCGGCGAGGTCCACCACACGGATGTCGGCTGCACGCTCCTTGACGGGCTCACCTGCCGCTGCCGCGACTATCCGCGCCGCCAGAAGCGGGTGCCGGACTGCGTCCGTTTGACACCCGAGGCGGTGCGCACAATCGCGTGGCTGCCGCCGACCTGCGCCTACCGTCTCGTCCGGGACGGTGAGCCGCTGTACCCGTGGCACCCCCTGATCTCGGGACGGGCCTCGAGCGTCCACGAGGCCGGCATCTCGGTCCGTGGCAGGCTCTCCGGCAACGAGGAGGAATTCTCCGAGGACGAGTTGCCGGACCGGATCGTGGACTGGCCGGCCCGCGACCCCTACGGGGATTGAGGCCGGGACAGGCGCTCAGCCGGTTCCGGCATCGCGGCCGATCAACCTGCCCCCGGCCAGCCCGTTCAGGGCGATAACGATGGCGACCGCCGCCGCGTGGATCAGGAGGTCGGTCGCCGTCGCGTCGTGCGGATGAACCGGCATCAGCAGCGCCGCCGCCGCCGCCGCCACCGCGAGGCCGCCCAGGGCCGCCGTGAGATTCGGCCGCAGAGGACAGGCGCGCCGCAGCATCACGACGATCAGCGCCGAAAGGGGCACCGACACGCAGATCAGGAAGCTGAAGCAGCCCGTCACCGTGTGGGCGCCCGGAATGTCGGATCCCGGCGCGACCCACTCGCGCAGGCAGCCGAGACCACTCGCCCCGATCCACAGGGCCAGCGGCGGCACGGGCAGGAACGCCCAGCCGATCGAGCGACCCGGCACGCTGGTGGCAAACGCCGCGAACGCGGCCGCAGCAGCGGTCAGCACGGCGCCCACGGCGGCCAGGGCGAGATCGGGGACGCGCATCCGAAGCATGAACCCGCCCGTGCCGAACCAGGCCGCCAGCCCAAGGCCGATCAGCAGGGCCGAGCCGAGCCACAGGGCCGCGCGCAGGCCCGGAGCCGGGAGCGGCCGCACGGGTTCGAGGTCGCCCGCGAGGTCCTCGACGAGTTGCTCGTGGCGGGACAGGCTACAGCCGACGCGTTCGGGCATCATTCCCTCTCCTGCGTCAGGCTGGCCCGGAGCGCCTTCAGCGCGCGGTGTAGATTGACCTTGAGCGCGCCCTTGCTCCGGCCGGTGAGCGCCGCGGTCTCATCGAGCGAGAGTTCGCGCAGGCCGAGATGCTCCACCGCCTGCCGCTGCCCCTCGGGGAGGGACGCCACCGCGCGCGCCAGGGCGGCGGCGCGGTCCCGGGCCTCGAGGCCTTGGCCGGGGGCGGGTCCGGGATCGACCTCGGCCTCGTAGGCCAGGGGGTCGTTGACCTCCCGCGGCCGGCGACCCGAACGGCGCAGGCGGTCGATCACCCGCCGCTGGGTGATCGCGCGCAGCCAGGGCAGGAACGGGCGCGTCGGATCGTAGCTCGCCCGCGCCCGGTGGACCGTCATCAGCGTATCCTGCACGACGTCGTCCACCGCCTCGCCGCGCACGCCCTGCCCCCTGGCGATCGCCGACACGACCGGCAGGCAGGCCTTCAGCAGGGCGCGATAGGCGGCTGCGTCGCCGCCCTGCGCCGCCGCCATCAGAGCCGCAAGATCCTCTTCGAGCGCCATCCGGGCTCCGCCGTTCCGTCCGCCGGCACGCGCCGTCTTTTGCCCGCGTTCGGGTCCCGGCGCCAGCGCCCAGCTGCAGGCATCGGCGCCCGGCAGGGTCAGCATCATCGCAGCGCCTCCCGGTCCGTTGCGGTGCCGGGCTGATCCAGGCGGGCGGCCCCGAGGATGCGCCCGTCCTCCGCCTGCACGAGCAGGGCCGCGGTCTCGCCCTCCGGCAGGGCGGCCGTGAAGGTCGCGGCGGCGCCGGACCAGGGACCGAGCTCGCGGATCGAGCGGACGATGTTGGCCTGCTCGATGGTGCGCCCGGCATTCTCGCCGCGCAGCACCCGGGTGGTGTGGCTCGGATCGAAGCCGATCAGCAGGACCCGGGCGGTGCCGTGGCCGGCCCCGACCTGCGCGGCGACGTGGTCGCCGTCACGGGAAAGCCTCGCCGAGACCGCCGGCCCGGCCTCCCGGGCACGCGCGATCGCGCCCCGCAGACCGGCCTCGTCGGAGCCGACGAGGCCGGTCCGACCGTCGATCACCGCTTCCGGCGTGTAGGCGCCGCCACCGAGCCGGGCCGCGTAGGCCTCCTGGCGCGCTGTGGCGGCGGGCAGGGCGTAGGGGTCGCGCCAGTTCAGGTGGTTCCAGTAGGTGACGTGGAAGGCGAGCGGCAGGATGTCGGCGTGCTCCCGCGCCAGCCGGCCGAGCAGCGCCTCGGCGGGCGGGCAGGAGGAGCAGCTCTGCGAGGTGAACAGCTCGACGACGACGGGACGCGCCGCCGCGGGGGTCGGGCCAGCGGCCGCGCACATCAGGGCGGCGATCAGCGCCGCAGGACGCAAGATTGGACCAATGACAGGACGCATGGCCGGGGCTCCCGCGCCGGCCCTCTGGGCCGGCGTACCGGCTCTTTCGCAGCGCGGCGGCAGCGGTTACGCCGGTTCCTGCCCGTCGAGCTCGAACGCGTCGACGTCGCGCAGGAGCGCCACGAAAGCCTGCGCCCCGTATTCCAGCGCGGCGTGGCCGGCTTCGGCCGTGCCGAGCCGCGCGTCGCCGATGGCGCCGGAGGGGTGGAGATCCTCGGCTTTCCAGGCGAAAGCGGCAGGGCGGCCGGCGCGCAGATGGGTGAAATCGCGGACCATCGCGCGGGTCCGCGGCGGGAAATCGGCGATCCGGTCGGTCCGCACGAGATCGGGGCGCAGCGCCAGCATCAGCGCGGTCTCGATGCCGCCGGCATGGATGCCGTGGGCGATCTCCTCGGCCGGGAACAGGCCGTCCGGATAGCCGAACCGCGCCCAGGAAGTCGTCACCGCGACCATGCCGAAGCGCGACCGCAGCTCTCCCGCCACAAGGTCGATGAGCGGGCTGTTGCCGCCATGGCTCGTGACGATCACCAGCTTGCGGCAGCCGGCGCGGCTGATCGCGGCGCCGAGCCCCGTCCAGGCCGCCAGCGCCGTCCCGGTCTCCAGGGACAGCGTCCCCGGGAAGGCGTCGTGCTCGTCGGATTTGCCCACCGTCTGCACGGGCAGCAGCAGCACGTCGAGCTCCGCTGGCACTCGCCCGCGCACGCGGGCGAGGTAGCCCTCGGCGATGTCGCAATCGGTCGAGAGTGGCAGATGGGGACCATGCTGCTCGATGGCGGCCACCGGCAGCACCGCGATCGCCCGCCGCATGTCGCGACGGGCGAAGTCGTTCGTGGTGAGGTCGGACCAGAGCCGCGCCGCCATATCCTGCAGAGGCCTCCTGCCGGCGCCGTGCGGCAACCGGTTACGGACGGCGATCTAACCGGAGCGTGGCCACCGAGTCGACGCCCGGACCGGCGATCCGGAGCGGCGCATCAGGCGAAGAGCGCGTCGATGTCGTCCTGGGAGGGTGTCGCCTCGACTGCCTGGGGGCCGTTGAGCAGCAGATCCTCGGCACGGGCGCGGCGGGCGCGCTCGGCCGGGTCCATAGCGCCGGTATCGCGGGCCTTCACGGCCCCGACGAACCGGGCCAGGCGCTGCTCGAACAGCCTGAGCGACTCCACCACCTTGGCGATCCGCTGACCGGTGATGTCCTGGAACGCGCAGGCCTCGAAGATCGTGTTGATCCGCTCCTCGACGGCGTCGCGGTAGCCGGGGCCGTCCGGGAGCCCGAGCATCGCTTCCGCGGCTTCCATGATGGTGTTGGTGGCGCCGGCAGTCGCCGCGACGACGCTGCCGAGCTCCTCATGCGCCATGGGGATCCGGTCGCGGCTCATCTCGTTCGCCCGCAGCGCGCCGATCTCCTCGCGCAGGTGGGCGATATAGTCCGCGATCTCGATCAACTCGGCGATGACGGCCTGCGGCTCCCGCATCCGCAAATCGGCCTGCCGCGCGACGGCTAACGACATGCTGTCCTCCTGGGATCGATGACCGTCCTGGCCGACCGTGCCGGTCCCGCGTGCCTTACGGCGCGTCGGTGATCCGGCGGGTCGGCGCGGGGGGCGCTGCATGGGGCCGATCAGCTCCCGCAGACCGCCTCGATCTTCGACTTCAGCGTGGCGGCGTTGAAGGGCTTGACGATATAATTGTTCACGCCGGCCTTCTTGGCGGCGATGACGTTCTCGGTCTTCGATTCGGCCGTCACCATGATGAACGGCGTCGTCCGAAGATTTTCATCCGCGCGCACGTGCCGGAGCAGCTCGTACCCGGTCATCGGCTCCATGTTCCAGTCGGAGATCACGAGGCCATACTTGCGGCCCTTGAGGCGCGCAAGAGCCTCGGTGCCATCCGAAGCATCATCGACTTCCTCGAATCCGAGCTGCTTCAGAAGATTACGGATAATGCGGACCATCGTCTGGTAATCGTCGACAACGAGGATCGGCATGCTCAGATCGAGAGCCATCGAACAACTGCTCCGTATTGCCCGGCGGGAAGCCGCGCCGGCTCCCGGATAGATTAACGCTTCGCTAACGCGGCAATTTAGCTGCGCTGCTCGTCATTTTAAATAGCGCACGCGCATTGCGAAGCCGTTAATCGGCGCGGTCGGCGCATGGCCCGGCGTCACGGCCGCGTTCCATGGGCCGGTCGCAGGGGCCCGCTTCGAGGCCTCGCTTGACCCTCCGGGCGCCTTTGGGCAGGGTCCGGCCGCGTCGGGCCCCTCGCGGACATGTCAGGCGAACCCATCCGACCCTTCCCAGCATCCGACCCCGGAACGATGGCCACAGGCGACGCAACGGCCGCGCGACCCTTCACGATCTGCCGCGCCGATGCGCCGGTGCCGCCGGCCCTGGCGGGGGCCGTGGCGGCGATCGGCAACTTCGACGGCGTCCATCTCGGTCACCGGGTGCTTGTCGATAGCGTGCGCCTAGCCGCCGCCGAGGCCGGACGGCCGGCGGCGGTGCTCACCTTCGAGCCGCATCCGCGGGCCTATTTCATGCCGGACGCGCCGATGTTCCGCCTCACCGGGCTCGCCGCCAAGGAGATCGTGTTCGCCCATCTCGGCCTCGACGGGCTGATCGTGCGCCGGTTCGACGGCGCCCTGGCGGCCACGGGCGCGCGCGCCTTCGTGCTCGATTTCCTCAAAGGGTCGCTCGGCCTGTCCGGCGTGGTCGTCGGTCACGATTTCCATTTCGGCTGTGGCCGCGAAGGCACGCCCACGATCCTGGCCGAGCTCTGCCGCGAGGCCGGGATGAGCTGCCGGATCGTCGACCCGGTCGCCCTCGGGGGCGAGACCGAGCCGGTCTCGTCGAGCGCGATCCGCGCCGCCCTCGGCGCCGGCGACGTGACCCGCGCCAACGCGCTACTCGGCTATCGCTGGTTCGTCCTCGGCCCGGTCCAGCACGGCGACAAGCGCGGCCGCCAGCTCGGCTTTCCGACCGCCAATGTCCGGCTGCCGGATTGCGGGCTCGCCCACGGGATCTACGCGGTCCGGGTCCGCCTCGGGTCCGGTCAGTTCTACGACGGGGTGGCGAGCTACGGACGCCGCCCGACCTTCGACGACGGCGCCCCGCTCCTGGAGACCTATCTGTTCGACTTCTCCGGTGATCTCTACGGGCAGGAGATCGCCGTCGAATTCGTCGGCTACATCCGCGGCGAGGAACGGTTCGACAGCGCCGACGCCCTGGTCGCGCGCATGCACATCGATGCATCCGCCGCGCGGGACCTGCTGGCGAGCGATGAAACCCGGTCGATGCTGACCTGATTCTTCAGAGGCAGCGCGGCCGGCGCGGATCGTGTAGAAGGCCGACATCGATCGGGAGGCGAATGTGCTGGGTCGTTACGAACGCGCGAACAACGGCGAGGCGGTCGTCGAGTACGGCGACGGCACCATGCGGGTGGTCAAGCCGGGCAGCTTCGTGCGCTGCGCGGTGACCGGCGAGCCGATCCCGCTCGACGCCCTGCGCTACTGGAGCGCGGTCCGGCAGGAGGCCTACATCTCCCCCGAGGCGATCCTGAAGCGGCTCAAGGAAACCGGCCGTCCCTGACCGTCACGGCGCGCCGGCGAGCGCGCCCTGAACCTGTCGGCGAAGAGCCCCCGCGTCGTCGAAGGCGAGCCGGACGCGCAGCACGCGCACCCGGGCCGCGAAGGCGGGCGGCAGGCGCACCGCATCCTTCTCGGTGGTGACGAGATCGGCGCCGAGCCGCTGCGCCTCGGCGGCCAGGGTGGCCAGCTCGCCGGCCCGATAGCGATGATGATCGGGAAAGGGGCGCGTCGCCGCGATCACCGTCCCCGCCTCGGCGAGCGTTGCGAAGAACTTGTCCGGTCGGCCGATCCCCGCGAAGGCGAGACAGCGGCGACCCGCCAGATCGTCCGTCTCCCGGACGAGGCGCGCCCGGTGGACCGGCAGCCCCCGAGCCTCGGCCGTGCGGGCGACCGCCTCGCCCGGTGCCCCGTCCCCGACCAGGATCAGCCCGGCGACGTGTCGCCATTGGCGGTCGAGCGGGGCGCGCAGCGGGCCGGCCGGGACCGGTAGACCGTTGCCGAGGCCGGCGGGACCGTCGATCACGGCGAGGCTGAGATCCTTCACGAGGCTCGGATTCTGCAGCCCGTCATCCATCACGATGGTGTCGGCCCCGAGCGCCCGGCACAGGGCGGCTCCAGCCGGCCGGTCACGGGACACCACCGTCGGCGCCCGGCGGGCTAGGAGCAGCGGCTCGTCGCCGACCGCGTCCGCATCATGCCGGGCGAGATCGACCTGCACCGGGCCGGCCGTTCGGCCGCCATAGCCGCGGGACAGGAAGGCGGGCGTGCGGCCGAGGGCGGCGAGCACGGCGGCCAGGGCCAAGGCGGCCGGCGTCTTGCCGGCGCCGCCGAGGGTGAAGTTTCCCAGGCACAGGATCGGGCAGCCCGCCCGCGCGCCCGGCCGGTCCATGCGCCGGGCCACGAGCGCTCCGTAGGCGGCCCCCAGCGGCGCGAGGCAGCGGGCGGCCGGATGATCCGGCCCCGCCGCCCAGAAGGCCGGCGGCCGCATCAGACCCGCGCGAGCGGGCGCACGGGACCGCCGCGGTCGAGCCGCTGAAGCTTCATCTGTGCGACGAACGGATCGAGCACCGCGAGGGTGCGCGCGACCGCGCCCTCGAAGGGCCGCAGGGCGCTCTGCCCGGCCAGCATCATGCCGCCGAAGCGTCCCGGATCGCCCAGGAGTTCGCCGGCGACCGCCGCCAGCTCGACGCCGTCGCGCACCTGCAGGGCGCCGCCGGCCCGGTCGAGGGCGCTGTAGATCACCGCGAAGTTCTCGGTGTGCGGGCCGTGCAGGACGACCGTGTCCAGACGCACCGGCTCGATCGGGTTCTGGCCGCCGCGCGACACCAGGGAGCCGCCGAGGAACACCAGAGGGGCGAGACGATAGAACAGGCCGAGTTCGCCGATCGTGTCGGCGACGTAGACCTCCACGGAAGGGTGGGGCCGTCCACCGGTGGAGCGCCGGGCACTGCGCAGGCCGAGGGCGTCCGCGCACGCGACCACCTCGGCGCCCCGGACCGGATGCCGCGGGGCGATGATGGTCAGGAGTTGCGGGAACCGGGCTTTCAGCACCGCGTGCGCATAGGCGACCATCGCCTCCTCGCCGGGATGCGTGCTCGCCGCCACCCAGACCGGACGGCCGGCGAGCATGGCGCCCAGATAGGCGAGTTGCTGCGGGTCGGCCGGCGGCACCGGCGCGTCGAACTTCAGGTTCCCCGCGATGCTCACCCGCGGCGCGCCGAGCTTGGCGAAGCGCTCGCCATCCTCCTGCGTCTGGGTCAGGCAGATCGCGATCCGCGACAGAAGCGCCTTGGCGGTGCGGGGGCAGCGTTCCCAGCCATGGAAGGAGCGCTCCGACATGCGCCCATTGACCAGGATCAGCGGGATCTCGCGGTCGTCCAGGGCGAGGATCGTGTTGGGCCAGATCTCCGACTCGGCGATCACCGCCAGGTCCGGCTGCCAATGGTCGAGGAAGCGCGCCATCCAGCGCGGGGCGTCGAGGGGCATGTACTGGTGCACCGCGCCGGACGGCAGGCGGGAGCCGATCAGTTCGGCGGCCGCGCGCGTGCCCGTGGTCACCAGCACGGAGAAGCCGCGGGCGATCATGCCCTCGACGAGGCCGATCAGCGACAGCGCCTCGCCGACGCTGGCTCCGTGCATCCAGGCCAGCGGCCCGACCGGGCGCGCCCGGCCCGGCAGCCCGCGCCGCTCGGGCAGCCGCAGCGGATCCTCCTTGCCGCGCTGCGCCCGCCACGCGAGGAGCCCGGTCAGCGCCGGCTCGCCGATCCGCAGGCCCGCCCGGTAGGCCTGGAGCGGCAGGGTCACAGAGGGGCG
This sequence comes from Methylobacterium sp. OAE515, assembly GCF_041806315.1. NCBI lineage: Bacteria > Pseudomonadati > Pseudomonadota > Alphaproteobacteria > Hyphomicrobiales > Methylobacteriaceae > Methylobacterium > Methylobacterium sp. OAE515. Next base: position 4,943,506 of record NZ_JBGMUV010000001.1, on the reverse strand, counting down.
CCTCACGCGACGTCTCCCGCCGAGGCCGGGGCGGCCGTCGCGGCCGGATCCCGATAGAGCGCCGCGCGGTCGGCGCGCCCGACCAGCGCGTAGGCGCGCGCATGCACGCGGTTCATCTCGGCCTCGACGAAGCGGCGCAGCGTCTCGAAGGCGTCCCCCTCGCTGTCGCGCGGCACGTAGATGGGATCGCCGAGCACGATCGCGCCGCGCCCGAACGGCAGGCCGAGACAGGCGCGGTCCCAGGATCCAAAGCGCAGGTGCCGGCTCGTGACCACGGCGGCCGGGACGATGGGACGGCCGGAAAGGCGTGCCAGCGTCAGGATCCCGGCGTCGCAGCGACGCGAGATCTTCGGCACGTCCGCGCTGAAGGCGACCGACTCACCCTCCTTCAGGGCCCGGAGCATGCCCCGCAATCCCTCGGCCCCGCCCTTGGCGCGGTGGTCGGTCGTCCGGTTCCGGCCCCGGGCGCCGGAGGCCCGCATCACCCGCACGCCGAGGTGCTCCAACGCGATGGTGTTGATGTTGCCGTCCGGATTCTTCGAGATGATCGTGGCCACCCGGTCTTTCGGACGGCTCATGAACGGCATCATGATGTGCTGGCCGTGCCACATCCCGGCGATGAGCGGGATGTGGGCGTCCATCCAGGCGTCCACGCCTCCCGGAGGCGCGCTCCCGGCATAAATCTCGAAGCGGTTCGTGCGCCGCACCAGCCGGAGATAGGAGGCCGCGAGGCGCCCGAGACTGCGCTGCACGAGGGGATGTCGGAGAAAACGCTTGCCGAGGCTCATGTCATGCCTGGGGCGGCTGGAAAGCCGCCGCCCGATCGGTTCCGGATCGAATTTGACCGCGCATGGTCTAGCTCCCGCGCCGAAGCCGAAACAACCGGCCACGTCCACAACCAGACGTTTGTGATCGGCCCGCCGGGGCGGCCGTCCCGGCGCAGCGCTTGCTCCCGCCGCACGGCAAAAACACGGCACGAGCCCTTGTTTAGACACGTTCCAAACTATAGATTGGAATTCGTCTAAACAGGAATCCAGCCCATGGCAGCTGTTCTCGAAAGCTCCGGTGGCGCGGCCGCGGACGCCCATCGCACCTTCGTCCTGCGCTACGTCCAGCCCGGCCTCGCCGGCTTGATCGACGGCTCCGTGTCGACCCTCGCGCCGATCTTCGCGGCGGCCTTTGCCACGGGTCACAATGGCGCGACCTTCCTGGTCGGCCTGGCTGCCTCGGTGGGCGCCGGGATCAGCATGGGATTCACGGAAGCCCTGTCGGACGACGGCAGCGTCACCGGGCGGGGCGACCCGCTGATGCGCGGTCTCGTCTGCGGGGCCATGACGACGCTCGGCGGCCTCGGCCACACCTTGCCTTATGCGATCCCCGACACGCTTCCCGCGGGCTGGCCGAACCCGTTTCTCCTCGCCACGACCCTCGCCGTGCTGGTGGTAGCCGTCGAGCTCGTCGTCATCGCGGCGATCCGCACGCGCTTCATGGCGACGCCGTTCTGGCGGGCCGCGATGCAGGTGATGCTCGGCGGCGCGTTGGTGCTCGCCGCCGGGATCCTCATCGGTAGCGCTTGACGACGGGCCCCGCGCCCGCGATGCGGAGCGCGTCCCGTGGCCGTCTCGAGGGTGACCTCCGGCGTTGAACTTCCGCCTCGCCCATCTCAGCGACCCGCATGTCGGCCCCCTCGGTCGCGTGCGCCTGCACCAGCTCATTGGCAAACGCGCCACTGGCTACGCGAACTGGCGGCGCGGCCGCTCGCGCAGCCACGACATGACCGTCCTGGAAGCCCTGGTTGCCGACCTGAAAGGGCAGGGGGCGGGGCACGTCGCCTGTACGGGCGACCTGTGCAACATCGGCCTGCCGAGCGAGTGGGAAACGGCGCGGACCTTCCTCGAAGCCCTGGGCCCTCCCGAAACGGTGAGCTTCGTCCCGGGCAACCACGACGCCTATGTCCGCGGCTCGCTGGAGGGTTTGCTCGCCGCCTGCGGCCGCTACACGGGCGACGACACCGGGTCTTCGGGACGCTTCCCCTATCTTCGGCGCCGCGGGCCGCTTGCCCTCGTCGGCCTCTCCAGCGCGATCCCGACCAAGCCCTTCGTGGCCACCGGACGGCTCGGCGCGCCGCAGCTCGCCGCCGCCGAGGTGCTGCTGCGGGCGCTGGCCACGGAGCCGGGCCGGCCGTTCCGCGTCGTGATGATCCATCACCCGCCGCAGCCGGGAGGGGCCTCGCCGGGGCGTGAGCTGAAGGACGCGGCCGCCTTCACGGCGATGATCGGGCGGGCCGGCGCGGACCTGATCCTGCACGGCCATAACCACGTCACCAGCAGCGCCGTCATCCCGGGTCCGGACGGGCGCGGCGTGCCGGTCGTCGGCGCGCCTTCGGCCTCAGCCCGCCCCGACGGCCACGGGGCGATCGCCTCGCGCCGGGCCTCTTATCTGCTGTACGAGATCGCTCGGGCCGGAGACGGCTACGCGGTCAGCGCCCGGCGCCGGGGCCTCGATGCGGTGGGGGCAATGGGCGACCTTGGGCCCGTCGACCTCGCCTGAGATGATCGGCCGGCACGGCTCCCGTCCTCGGTCGCGCCGGCCTGATGATCGTCGATGGTCGTCCGTGGGAGATCAGACGCCGACCGCCGCGAGATCGGCGCGCTGTTGCCGGCTGAGACTCGCTTCGTAGCGCTCGGCCTGAAGACGTGTCAGGCCGCAGATCAGCGCGAGTGCCCCGCGATACACGGTGTAAGTGCCGTCATGTGTCGGCTTGACGCGAATCACCTCTGCCATGGGAGCCTGCCTTTGTTGGAGGTTGCCTGCCTTCGTCTGAGGAGATCGTCCTTTTTGCTGGATTGGCGGGTCGAACGCGCGAACGACGACTAGGTTAGCCGTCGTTTACGGGCTGGCAAGAGTGCGAGGCGGACGAATGCTTAGGTAATTCTGCTGCAGCGCGGCAAACCCTTGCGGGCCCTGACGATCCCCAGCTGCATAAAAAAGCGGCCGCCCGCTTGCATATTGAATTAGGTTCGCGGAGCGCCCGAGGCGCCGCGAATCGCAGGATGGATCGGCCCTGTCGGGCCAGACGAAAGGAACCCCCATGCAGCTCTGGCGTCTGACGGCGACCGATCTCGCGGCCCTGATCCGCGCCGGCCAGGTCTCGGCGCGCGAGGCCGCGCAGGATGCCCTCGCGCGGCTCGACGCGGTCAATGGCCGGATCAACGCCGTGGTCGAGCATCGTCCCGAGGACGTGCTGAGGCAGGCGGACGCCGTCGACGCGGCGCGGGCGCGCGGTGCGGAAGCAGGGATGCTCGCGGGCGTGCCGGTGACCGTCAAGGTGAATGCCGATCAGCGCGGCTTCGCGACGACGAACGGCCTGCGCCTGCAGCGGGACTTGGTTGCCCAGGAGGACAGTCCCGTGGTGGCCAATCTCCGGCGTGCCGGCGCGGTGCTGCTCGGGCGGACCAACACGCCGGCCTTCTCGCTGCGCTGGTTCACCACCAACCAGCTGCACGGCGAGACCAAGAACCCGCGCGATCCGGCACTGACGCCGGGGGGCTCGTCGGGCGGGGCGGGCGCCGCGGTCGCTGCTGGAATTGGAGCGATCGCCCACGGCACCGACATCGCCGGCTCGGTGCGCTATCCTGCCTATGCCTGTGGGGTCCATGGCCTTCGGCCGAGCCTCGGCCGCATCCCGGCCTGGAATCCGTCCTCACCCGAGCGCGGGATCGGGCCGCAGCTCATGGCGGTGTCGGGACCGCTCGCCCGCAGCATCGCGGATATCCGCCTCGGCCTGGAGGTCATGGCAGCGCCCGATCCGCGCGACCCCTGGTGGGTCCCCGCGCCCCTGGTGGGCCCGGAATGCCCGCGGCGGGCCACGCTCTGCGTCCGGCCGGGCGGTCTCGCTGTGGTCCCGGAGGTCGAGGCAGCGCTGCGGGACGCCGCGCGCCGCCTGACCGAGGCCGGCTGGACGGTCACGGAGATCGCCGACACGCCGCCGATCCGCGAGGCGAGCGAGCTCCAGCTCCAGCTCTGGCTGGGCGACGGCTACGCGGCCGTCCGCGCCGCCGCGGAGCGTGAGGGCGACCCTGCCGCGATCGGCCTTCTGGAGAGCTTCCGGACGCGGGCGGAGACGATGACGCCCGACGCCATCGCCCGGGCCCTCACCCGGCGGGCGACCCTCGCCCGGGACTGGTGCCTGTTCCTCGCCGAGAACCCGGTTCTGTTGGTGCCGGTCTCCGGCGAGCTGCCGTTCCCGGACGGGCTCGACCGCACCGGCGATGCGGGCATCGCCCGGGCCTTCGAGGCGAACCTGCTGCAGGTCGGCCTGGCGCCCCTCGGCATCCCGGCGCTCACCGTCACCACGGGCCTCGTCGGGCGCACGCCCGTGGGCGTGCAGCTCGTCGCCGCGCGCTATCGGGAGGATCTGTGTCTCGCGGCGGGCGCGGCGATCGAGGCCGGCGGGGTGCCGGACATGCCGGTGGATCCCGCCTGACGGGCGCGGGCCGCAGCGGATGCGGGCTCAGGCCTGCGCCGCTGCACCCAGATCCGCCAGCAGAGCCGCGAACAACTGCGCTCGCTGGGCCAGCGTGTCGATCAGTAGGTGCTCCTCCAGGGTATGATAGCCCTGGCCGAGCGGCCCGAGGCCGTCCAGCGTCGGGATGCCATTGGCGCCGGTGAAGTTGCCGTCGGAGCCGCCGCCGGCGCTGCGGTGGGGCAGGAGGTGGCCGAGCGCCTCGCTCAGACGCTGCGCCCGCTCATAGAGGGCCAGGCCGCCGGCATCCGGCTCCCAGACCGGCCGGGTCACACCCCGGGTCACGGTAAAGCGGACGCCGTCCGCCTCGCCCGACAGGGCCAGCATTCGCGCGACGCCGCGGTCGAGGTCGGCCTGGCGCTTGGCCATGCTGAGCGCCTGCCCGCGGCAAACGGTCGGAACGCAATTCACCCATTGCCCGCCCGAGACCACGCCCGTGGAGAAGGTGCAGTCGGCATCCGACATGGCGTCGATCGCGAGGATCATACGGGCCATCGCGCGGATGGCCGAGCGGCCCTCGTGCGGCGAGGATCCGGCGTGGCTCGGCCGGCCCAGAGCCTCCAGATCGAAGCGCGCGATGGCATAGCGTCCGGTGACGACGCCGTTCTCGGGCTGACCCGGCTCCGGCACCAGCACGAAGGCGTGCCGGGCGGCCTCGGCCTCGATCAGGTCGCGGGTCGAGGGGCTGCCGACCTCCTCGTCGCCGGTGAACAGGACGGTCACCGGCAGGGGCGTCGCGATGCCGGAAGCCACCAGGGCGCGGAGCGCCGCCAGCGCGATCACGTTGCCGCCCTTCATGTCGAGGATGCCCGGCCCGTAGGCTCGGTTGCCCTCGATCCGCCAGGGCAGGCTCCCGAGCGTGCCGACCGGATGCACCGTGTCGAGATGGCCGAGCACCAGGATGCCCGGCACGTCCGGTCGGGGGTGCGGGAACCGTGCGCGGACGCAGTCGCTCAGCCCCATCCGGCCCGGGATCGTCTCGACGGCGGCTCCCAGGAGTGCGAGGTCGCGGGCGGCCACGCCCATCATCCGGTTCACCGCCGCCGCGTCGTGGGTCGGGCTCTCGCACTCGACCCAGGGGCGCAGGGTCGCGAGAATCTCGCGCGCGTCGAAGTGGAGATCCGGGATCATCGGGCTTTCTCCTCGGCGAAGGGATCGGCGACCCGCGGCCAATAGGCGCCCGACCGCTTGGTGTAGGGGATGGCCCCGTAATCCGGCGGCACCGCCCCGGGCGCCGCGACGTAGCGGACCTCGCTCGCGATCGGCGCGAAGGCGGCGTAGAAATGCTGCATCGACTTCACCACGACGATGCGCTTGTCGTCGAGGCTGAGGCCGAGACCCGTGAAGGCGTCGGGCGCGAAGGCCTGCTGGCGCTTGTGGGTCAGCACGACGTGGATTCCGTCCGCCTCCACCCAGGCCGCGGGGCCGAGATGGGCCCGGCCGCCGCTGAGCCCGGTCTGACTGTGATCCTCCGAGAGGCCGCGCACGGTGACGCGCAGGTCCACGGGGTTACCCGAGGTGACGCCGCACTTGCCGCCGATCCGGAGCGTGAAGGTCGCCCCGAGCCCGGCCTCGTGGCAGATGCCGACCGCGCCGGGATCCCAGATCAGGCCCAGCGCCGCGTCCTTGACGCCCCGCTCGGCGAGACGCGCGAGGATCGCGGTGTTGTCCGAGGGCGCGCCCGCGCCGGCATTGTCGGCGAAGTCGGCGAGCACCATCGGGCGCGGGTCGTCGGAGGCGAGGGTGAGATCGATCGCCGCGTCGATCGTGTCGCAGCGGCTCGCCGCCTCCTCGCGCATGGCCCAGACGACGCCGGCGAGTTCGTCCGCGAGCGCCTGCGCCTTGCCGGCATCGCCGTCGGCAACGACCAGCATCTTGGCGCCGACATCGGCCACGTCGCCCCACGGAAAGCCGTGCCCGAAGGAGACCGATAGGATCCCGTCGCGACCCTCCAGCGCCTCCATCCGGCGCACGAAGCCCGCCACCGGCTCGCGGCTGGTCCGCCACATGTTGATGATCCGGCAATCGGCGTAGGCCATCACCGGCCGGATCTCCTTCGACACCGTCCGCACCACCAGCGGATAGAGGTCGCGGGCGCGGTCGACGATGTCGGTGTGGGGGTATTCCTTGTAGATCACGATGACGTCGGCGCTCGTCCGCATCGTGTCGGTGAGATGGCAGTGCAGGTCGAGCTCGACGCCGATCGTGGCGTCCGGCCCGACGATGGCGCGGACCCGCTCCAGCGTGTCGCCCTCGCAATCGTCATAGCCCTCCGCGACCATGGCGCCGTGCATGAACAGCAGCACCGCGTCGACCGGCATCGCGGCCTTCAGATCCTCCAGCAGGGCGTCGCGCAACTCCTCGTAGACGGCGCGCAGGGTGATCCCGCCGGGCTGCGCGAAGGTCGAGAGACTCTCGACGACAGCGTGCCCGTCCGCCTCGGCCAGGTCGCGCCAGGCCTTGAGGCCGATATTGCTGAGGCTCGGCGGGTTCCGGGTGCCGTCGCGGCGCGCGTAATCGGCCCGGAACGCCGCTCGGCCCGTGGGCAGCGGCGCGAAGGTGTTGGTCTCGGTGGCGAGGCCCGCGATGAAGATCTTCAAAGGTCTGTCCCAATCCGTCCCGACGGCCCGGTCAGGACGCGCACGGGCTCAAGGTGATGATCGTCTCGGTCGCTGCATCCACGGCCGCGCGGCCGTAGAGCATCGGCACATGATCCTGGGCGCCCCAGACCGGGGCGAGGTCGGCGTAGTGCGGGCTTCGCGGGTCTCCCGACTGGCCCGGAACGTTGATGAAGACCGACTTGTCCCAGTCCCCCACGTCCACGACCATGCGGAACGAGGCGCCGTGGGTGAGCCGGAACGTGTCGGTCCGGTACTCCGCGTGCATGACCGATGCCGCGGACCCGCCCACGGGCAGCGGCCCGACATCCCAGCGGGTTTCGGGCTTCTCAAGCGCGGTGAGGGGATGGGCGAACAGCGCGTGGTGCAGGCGGCCCCAGGACCAGCCTGCGCGGGGTTCGGGATGCGCGGTCGTCTCCGCACCCCGGCCGCCCCCCTCTGTAGGGGAGGGCGTGACGGCGCCTGCCGCTTCCGGTGCGAGCCTGCCCATGGGATCCGGCCCCATCCGTTCCAGGCAGTCGCGGAACGCGGCACCCAAGGCCTCCGCCAACAGCGCGTCGCGCACCGCCGGGTCGAGACTGGTCTCCAGCCGCTCGATCAGGCTCTGCGTGTCGCCCGGCGGCAGCAGGCGGCGCGTTCCGGCATCGGGCACCAGTGCGCCGAGCAGCGACGGGCGCAGGTGGTGGACCCACAGGACCTCGATCAGGGCGGCCGCCGCGGAGTCAGGATGCAGCGCCCCGTCGAACGCCGCCAGCAGGGCCCGGGCGGAGGCGTCATCGGGATCCGAGGGCGCCGGCAGCGCCCGTATCAGATCGGCGAGACGCAGGGCCGGCTCGGAGACGATGTCGGCCTGGAGCGCCTGCGAGTCGGCGAGGCTGTGCCGGGTCTGCCCGCCGAGCACCGCCCGGATGCGGCGGGCGCGCCAGGGCTCGGCCCACTCGAACCCGACCTTGCGGTCCTCGGCCGGAAAGTCCGGCGGCAGGTTCATCTCGTTGGCGGTGGCGAGCCAGCCCGTCTCCGGGTCGACGCTGCGGGGCAGGGCGGCCGGATCGTGGAAGCCGGCCCAGTCGTAGCGGCCATCGCCCGGAACCGGCAGCAGACCGTCATGGGCCGGCCGGACGGGCGCCTTGCCGGCCATGAACCACGCGATCCGGCCGGTCGCGTCGGCGTAGAGCTGATTGACCGAGGGCGCCGACCAGTGACGCAGGGCCGCGCCGAAGGCCTCGGGGCTGGTGGCGCCGAGATAGGCGAGACTGCCGAGATAGGCGGCAGCGCCCGGTTCCGACCAGACGGTCCGCAACGCGAAGGCGCGGCCCCCGGCCTCGCGGATGATCGGCCCGTGCCGGGTGAAGCCCAGCACCACGGTCTCGTCCGGCCCGCCGCGCACCGGGATGCTTTCCGTGATGCGCGCGATCCTCTCCCAGCCATCGCCAGACCGGTAGCGATCGGGATCGGCCGGGTCGGTCGCACAGACAAAAAGATCCTCCTGATCCATCGGCGCGATGGTCAGGCTGAAGGCCGCGTGGCCGTTATGGCCGATGGAGATGCCCGGGAGCGCCGGCTCGCCGGCCCCGATCACGTCGAGACCCGGGGCGGTGAGGTGGACCGCGTAGCGCAGGGACGGCTGCAGGTAGACCCGGTGCGGGTCGCTCGCGAGGATCGGGCGGCCGGTCTCGCTGCGGGCGGGCCCGACCACCCAGTTGTTCGAGCCCTCGGCCGGCTCCTTCGGGGCGGCGCGCGGACCGCGGGTGACGGTGCCGTGCGCATCGACCTTGCTCCAGGCCCAGGCATCGTCGCGGGCGGCCGCCAGGCGCTCGGGGGAGAACCCGACCGTCGCCGTGGCGAGTCGGAAATCGTCGAGGAGGTCGTCCGGCCAGTCCGCCGCGTCGAGCCCGTCCGGGATGACCGGTTCGTGCGGCGGGCTGACGCGCTTGCGCAAATCGTCGGCGGCAAGCCCGGCCTTCCGGGATTTTGCGCGGGCCAGTACCCTGGCGCGGGCGACCTCGGAGAGGACGTTGCGGACCAGGCCGTGGCTGCGGATGCGCACCACGTCCTCCGGCTGCCAGCGGGCCGGGCGCGTGTCCGTCAGGGTGAATTCCGGCGGCAGCAGCTCGGGCCGCGCCGCGGTGAGCGCCACGTAGGCGTTCAGCCCCTCCACGAAGGCCGTGACGATCGCCTTCGTGTCCTGCGGCCCGTAGGCAGCCCATTCCGCCGCCATGTCGCCGCGGTAGAGGAACAGCCGGGCGGCGCGGTCCTGGGCGAGGTAGCCGGGCCCGAAATCAGCCGCCAGCAGGCCGAGGCCGCGCTTGCGCCACAGGTCGAGCTGCCAGAGCCGGTCCCGGCCGGCGTTGAACCCCTGCGCCCGAAAGGCATCGAGCGCGGTGCCGGCCCGGATATGCGCCAGCCCCCAGCGATCGACCCGGATCTCGACCGGGCCATCCAGCTCGGGGAGCGGGTATTGGGTCCCGCTCACAGAGCCACTTCGATGAGGTGCGGCCCCGGATTGGCCAGAGCGTGCTCGAACGCCGCGATGAAGTCGGCGAGCGTTTCGACTCGCCGCCCCTCGACCCCGAAGCCTTTGGCGAGGCTCACCCAATCCACTGCCGGCTCGTCGAGGCTCAGCATGCTGAGCGCCTTGGGGCCGGGATTGAGGGCGCCGACATTGGCGAGCTCCGCCCGCAGGATCGCGTAGGACCGGTTCGACCAGACCAGCGTCACCACGTCCAAGCGCTCGCGAGCCTGGGTCCAGAGCGCCTGCACGGTGTAGAGGCCGCTGCCGTCGGCCTGGAGGTTGATCACCTTGCGATCCGGGCAGGCGACGGCCGCGCCGGTCGCCATCGGGATGCCGAGCCCGATCGAGCCGCCGCTGAGCTGGAGCCAGGTGTGGGGCGCCGCATCCCGGGTAAGGGCGAAGAAGTTCCGGCCCGTGGTGATCGACTCGTCGCAGATCACCGCGCCCTCCGGGATCAACGCGCCGAGCACCTGCCCGATCGTGTCCTGATCGAGGGGGCCGGCGGCCGGGAGCTTCGGGCGGGGCCCGACGGCGACCGGCTCGGCCGGCGGAGCCGCGACGGCCTCGACCAGCCGCTCCAGGGCGTCGATCTGGTCCTCCTCGGGGGTCGCCAGCGTGATCGTCGTGCTGCCCTCCGGCGCCAGCAGGCTCGGCTTGCCGGGATAGGCGAAGAAGCCCACCGGCGGGGTCGCGCCGATCAGGATGATGTGGCGGAAATCCTTCAGCGCCGCGATGCCCTGGTCGATCGGGTAGGGCAGGCGCTCGATCGGCACGGTGCCGGCGCCGCGGTCGATCCGGGCATTGGAGGTCATCGCCAGCATCTGCGCGCCGGTCTTGCGGGCGATCCGGTCGGCGAGCACCCGGCCCTCGCTCCGGACCGCCCGGTCGCCGAGATGCAGGAGCACCTTCTCGCCGCTGTGAAGCGCCTTCACGGCGGCCGCGATCGCGTCGTCGCCGGCCTTTGCCCGCGCGGGGATATCGGGCACGGGCGCCGGCCCGGTGCCGGGATCCCAGGCGGTGTTGGCCGGCAGGATCAGGGTCGCGACCTGACCCGGGGCGGTGCGGGCGGCCGCGATGGCGGCGGCGCCGTCCGGGCCGATCTCGCCGGCACTCATCCCGGTCCGCACCCAGGACGACATCGGGTGGGCCAGACCCTCGATGTCGGAGGTCAGCGGCGCGTTGTATTCCCGGTGATAGGTCGCGTGCTCGCCGACGATGTTGACGACGGGGGTGCGCGCCTTCTTGGCGTTGTGGAGATTGGCGAGCCCGTTGGCGAGGCCGGGCCCGAGATGGAGCAGCGTCGAGGCCGGCTTGTCGGCCATGCGGGCGTAGCCGTCCGCCGCGCCGGTCGCCCCGCCCTCGAACAGGAACAGGACGCAGCGCATGCCCTCGACCCGGTCCAGGGCGGCGACGAAGTGCATCTCCGAGGTGCCGGGATTGGTGAAGCAGACCTCGACCCCACCCTCCACAAGGGTCCGAACGAGGCTCTCGGCCCCGTTCATGGTGCTCGGCGTTCCATCGCTCACGGGCAGCTCCCTCGCGCGCCGGCCCAGCCGGCCGGTGACTCGCATTTTTTATTATCGTGGCGCAGCCGGCGCCACGCGCAAGGGGCGACGTCCGGCATCTTCTGTTCGCCGGACGCAGGGCCTAAGCCTGAGCGTGGCGCGGGATTTGCGGTTGGCGCGCCGCAACTTCGACGAATGGAAGCACATGACAATTCGCCGCCTGATTGCCGCCGCCCTGGCCGGTACCGTCGCTCTGACCGCGCCGGCCAGCGCCGAGAGCGTGCTGCGCATCGCCATGACGGCGTCCGACATCCCCACGACCACCGGCATGCCGAACAACGGCTTCGAGGGCATGCGCTTCCTCGGCTACCCGATCTTCGAGGGGCTGGTGCAGTGGGACCTCAAGAGCACCACCAAGCTCGCCGGCATCGTCCCGGCGCTCGCCGAAAGCTGGGAGCAGGATCCGAACGACAAGGCAGTCTGGACCTTCCACCTGCGCCAGGGGGTCAAGTTCCATGACGGCACGCCGTTCAACGCCGATGCGGTGATCTGGAACCTCGACCGCTACTTCAGGAACGACAGCCCGCAATTCGAGGCGCAGGCCGCCGGCATCTCCCGCGCCCGGGCGCCGATCGTCGGATCTTACAAGAAGATCGACGACGCGACGGTCCAGATCACCACCACGCAGGTGGCGTCCTACTTCCCCTACATGGTGGTCTACCTGCTGTTCACCTCGCCGGCCTCGTTCGACAAGGCCGGGCGCGACTGGAGCAAGGTGGCCGCGCTGCCGGCGGCCGGCACGGGCCCGTTCAGGATCACCCGCGTCGCGCCCCGGGAGGCGGTCGATCTTGCCAGAAACGACGGCTACTGGGACCCGAACCGGATGGCCAAGGTCGACAAGGTCCGGCTGATGCCGATCCCGGAGGCCAACGCCCGAGTGGCGGCGCTGCGAGCCGGTCAGGTCGACTGGATCGAGGTCCCGGCCCCCGACGCGATCCCGTCGCTGAAGCAGGCGGGCTTCACCATCACCACGGGCTCGTACCCGCATGTCTGGCCCTATTTCTTCAACATCGGCGCCAAGGACAGCCCGCTGAAGGACGTCCGCGTCCGGCAGGGTCTGAATTACTGCATCGACCGGGCCGGCATCGTCGAGCTGCTCAACGGCACGGCCGAGCCGGCCTCAGGCTGGCTCAACGACAAGGACCCGAATTTCGGCACCCCGAAAAACCGCTACACGTTCGACGCCGCCAAGGGGAAGGCGCTCCTGGCCGAGGCCGGCTACACCGATAAGAAGCCGCTCAGCCTCAAGGTGATGATCTCCTCCTCCGGCTCGGGCCAGATGCTGCCGATGCCGATGAACGAGTACCTTCAGGAGAACCTGAAGCAGGCCTGCAACGTCGACGTCAGCTTCAATGTGGTCGAGTGGCAGGTGCTGCTGAACGGCGGCCGGGCGCTGCCCGACGCGCCGAGCCTCCAGGGCGCGATGGCGCTCAACGTCTCCTCGCCCTCGTCGGACGCCGCCGTCATGGCGCGCTACTTCGCGGGCGACCGGTTCCCGCCGAACGGCTTCAACTTCCCGACCTGGAAGGACGACCAGTTCGACGCCGCCCTCAAGGCGCTCGCCGAGACGACCGATGCCAAGGTGATCGACGCGCAGACCAAGATCGCCCACGAGCGCTTGGTGGACAATCCGCCGTGGCTGTTCGTCGTCCACGACCTCAATCCCCGCGGGATGTCGAAGAAGATCCACGGCTTCGTCTCGCCGCAATCCTGGTTCGTCGACCTCACCCTCGTCAGCGTGCAGTAATCCCGATGCCCGATATCGATCCCGTCCACGCCTCCGCGGCCGAGCTCGGCCAAGCGATCCGGTCGCGCAGCCTCTCGCCGGTCGACGCGGTCGACGCGCTGCTCGGCCGGGTTGAGCAGCTGGAGCCGAAGCTCCAGGCCTTCACGGAGGTCTTCGGCGCCGACGCGCGACTCGCCGCCGAAGGCGCCGACCGGGCGATCCGGTCGGGCCACGCGGTGGGACCGCTGCACGGCGTCCCGGTGGTGCTCAAGGACCTGATCGACCTGGAAGGCCGGATCACCATGGGCGGCTCCGCCGCCCACCGGGCGCGCCGGGCCGAGCGCACGGCCACGATCGCCCGGCGGCTGATCGGCCAGGGCATGATCGTCCTCGGCAAGACCCACACGGTGGAGTTCGCCTACGGCGGCTGGGGCACCAACCAGCATCTCGGAACGCCCTGGAATCCCTGGGATGTCGAGACGCCGCGCACGCCCGGCGGATCGAGCAGCGGCACCGGCGTCGCGGTCGCCGCCCGGATGGCGCCCTGGGGCATCGGCACCGATACCGGCGGCTCGGTGCGCCTGCCCTCCGCCTTCTGCGGGCTGACGGGCCTCAAGGTGACGGTGGGGCGCGTCTCGACTTGGGGGATCGTGCCGCTCTCGACCACGCTGGACTCGCCCGGTCCGCTGGCCCGTACCGTAGAGGACGCCGCACTCCTCTACGAGGCGATCTCCGGACCCGACCCCCTCGATCCGACCACCCGCGGCATCCAGCCGGACGCGCCCTGGGCGACGCTCGACCGCGGCGTGCGCGGCCTGCGGCTCGGGCGCATGCCGGCGGCCGAGCGGGAGGGCGTCGCCGCCGACATGCTGGCCGCCTACGACGCGGCTCTGGATGTCCTCGCCGGGCAGGGGGCTGAGATCGTCGATGTCGCGTTGCCGTTCCGGTTCAGCGACTGCGTGGCGATGAGCGGCATCACGAATGCCGAGGCCTATTTCGTCAACGGCGCGCTGGCCGAAGATCCAGCCGCGCAGCTCGGTGACGCCGTCCGGGCCCGGATCCTGGCCGGCGCCAAGGTCTCGGCGCAGGAATATCTCGGCACGCTTCATCGCCGCGCCGCGATGAAGCTGCACTACGCGGCCGCCCTGGACGGGATCGACGCCCTGCTGACGCCGACGACGGAATGCGCGGCCGTGGCTCTGTCCGAGGTGGACGAGGCGCATCTGCCGTCCCGTTTCACTCGGTTCGGCAATCTGCTCGATCTCTGCGCCCTGGCTCTGCCGGACGGCTTCACCGCCTCCGGCCTGCCGCTGTCGCTCCAGATCGTCTGCCGGGCCTACGACGAGGCCATGGCCCTGCGGATCGGGCAGGCCTACCAGCGCGCGACCGACTGGCACCTGCGCCGGCCGCCGGTAGGATAGCGCCGGCCGCGCTCCAGATGAGAAGCCGGCGCGCGGTGGAAGAACGTCCGGCTTCCGAGACTAGGTCTCAGCATCGGCCGTCGCGAGCTTGACTATTCATCGCGTCATCGCGCCGGCCGATGCCAGTCGTCATCGAACCGCTCGCGGTCATACTCTCGCCGTTTCTTTCGTTCAGGCTCGCGTCATCCTTCATCAACGAGACTGATCACGCGCGCTGCACGAGGCGGCGCGCACAACGTCGAGAGTTTCCCCGCATGATCAAGCTGACCGCGGTCGCGGCCCTCGCCGCCGGCCTGACCCTTCCGACATGCCGGCCCGCCAGCGCGGAGCCGAGCACGCATAACGGGCGCTGGTCGGTGGAGCTGGTGACGGAGAGCGGCCTGTGCAGCGCCCGGTACACCTACGCCCTCGCCATCCGTGAAGGGCAGGTGCAGCTCATCTCGGGCGGCGCGGGTGCCCGGGTGAACGGGCATGTCGGCGCCGACGGCAGCGTCGGGCTGACCGTCAGCAACGGGACGGCGAGCGGCACCGGGACCGGGCGGCTCCAGTCCGGCAGCGGTGCGGGCACCTGGAAGGTGTCGTCCCTCTGCTCCGGCCACTGGACCGCGCGGCGCAGCGACACCCGCACCGCGCAGGCTGATTGACGGCGCTCAGGCCGCCGCGGCGAGCCAGGTGCGCGCCTCGTCGAGGCGGGCGCGGTCGAAGACCTTGATCTGGGTCGGCGAGACGAAGTTGAACGTCTCGGCGAGCGCCTTCAGCCACGGTGCGTCCGTCACCAGGGCGACGTGGCTGACGCTCTTCATCATCGAGAAGCCGAAGCGCGGGTCCTTGAAGAAGGCCGCCGGCTCCATGCCCTCGAAGGCGCGGATATCCTCCAGCAGCTTGATCTTGCCGCCCTTGTCGAGGTCGGCCTTCATGGCGGTCATCGCCGCGTTCATCTCCTCGTCGGTGATCTTCCCGTCGACCACGATCTCGGCGACATTGGAATCCGGCGTCTTGGTGTAGGTCAGCACTGATCGCTCCTCCGGGAACCGCCCGCGTCCCGTCGCCGGTCTCCGGCCAGGGTCCGCCGCCCGTGGCAAGAGCCATACCCGATCGCGCCGCGATCGGACACGGCTCTGAACCCCTGCTCTCATACTTCCGGCGGGCGATCCGGCTTCGGCTTCGCCGGGAAGCCCGCGAAGTCTCCTACAAAAAGCTCTGCGGGTCGACATCGATGGCGACCCGGACGTTGCCGCGCACCTTCGGGCCGCGGGCGATCCAGGCGCGCAGGTAGCCTTGCAGGTCGACGTTGCGCTCGGTCTTCACCAGGAGCCGGAAGCGGTATCGCCCGCGCACCAGGGCCAGCGGCGCCTCGGCGGGCCCCAGGACCATCACGCCCTCGGGCGGCTCGGCGGCGCGGGCCAGCGCCTGCCCGTGCGCCTCCGCCACCTCGCGCTCGCTGGCCGAGACGATCAGCGCCGCGAGCCGCCCGAACGGCGGCAGGCCGGCCGCCTCGCGGGCCTCGATCTCCTCGGCGTAGAAGCGCTCGGCGTCGCCCGACAGCAGGGCCGCGATCACCGGATGGTCCGGCTGATAGGTCTGGACGAGGGCCCGGCCGGGCTTCTCGCCGCGACCGGCGCGGCCGGTCACCTGCTGGAGCAACTGGAAGGTCCGCTCCGCCGCCCGCGGGTCGCCCGAGGTCAGGCCGATATCGGCATCGAGCACGCCGACCAGGGTCAGGAACGGGAAATTGTGGCCCTTCGCCACGAGCTGCGTGCCGATGACGACATCGCATTCCCCGGCCGCCACCGCGTCGAGTTCCTGCCGCAGGCGCTCGGCGCCGCCGGGAAAGTCGCTCGACAGCACGACGACGCGCCGGTCCGGAAACAGCGCAGCGGCTTCCTCGGCGATCCGCTCGACGCCCGGCCCGCAGGCGGTGAGGTTGTCGAAGGTGCCGCACTCGGTGCAGGCCTCCGGCCGGCGCTCGGCGTAACCGCACTGGTGGCAGACGAGCGCCCGGCGGAACCGGTGCTCCACCAGCCAGGTCGAGCAGTTCTTGCACTGGTAGCGGTGCCCGCAGGCCCGGCACAGGGTCAGCGGCGCGTAGCCCCGCCGGTTGAGGAACAGCAGCGCCTGCTCGCCACGCTCCAGGGTGTGCTTCACGGCGCTGACCAGCGGCGGGCTCAGGAAGCGGCCGCGCTCGGGCTGGTCGAGGCGCATGTCGACGGCGGCGATGTCGGGCAGCCGCCGTCCACCGAAGCGCTCGGGCAGCCGCACGTGCCGGTAGCGCCCCCGGGCGGCATTGACCCGGGTCTCGATCGCCGGCGTCGCCGAGGTCAGCACCACGGGGCAGCCCTCCAGCCGCCCGCGCACCACCGCCATGTCGCGGGCGTGATAGTGGACGCCGTCCTCCTGCTTGTAGGCGGTCTCGTGCTCCTCATCGACCACGATCAGGCCGAGACGGGCGAAGGGCAGGAACAGGGCCGAGCGCGCACCCACCACCACGAGCGCCTCGCCCTCGGCCACCGCGGCCCGCAGGCGCTCGCGCCGCTTGCCGCCGATCCCGGAATGCCACGCCGCCGGCCGCACCCCGAACCGGGCCGCGAACCGGTCGAGGAACTGCGCCGTCAGGGCGATCTCCGGCATCAGGATCAGCGCCTGCCGGCCCGCCCGGATGCAGGCGGCCACCGCCTCGAAATAGACCTCGGTCTTGCCGGAGCCGGTGACGCCCTCCAGCAGGACCGGCCGGAGGTCGGTTTCCGCGAGCTCGGGGCGATCTGCGGGCGGGGACGGCTTCCAGGGGAACGGTTCGATCAGCGCCGCCACGGCCTCGGCCTGAGCAGGAGAGAGCGGCGTCCGCGGGAAGTCGGGGTCAGGTGGCGGCGCGACCGGCTCGGGCTCGACCGCAACGGTCTCCAGGACGCCGTCATCGATGAGGCCGTCGACCACAGAGAGCGAGACGCCCGCCTCCTTGGCCAGCGCGCTCTTCCCGCGCAGGGCGCCATCCATGGCGACGGCCAGCACCTTGGTCCGGGCCGGCGTGGGCCGGGACGGGGGCTTGTCGGTGATCCGCACCGCGACCCGGACGGTCTCGGCGGCGGCCGCCTCATCGGGCAGGCGCAGCACCATGGCGAGCGCCGAGCCCTTCGGCGCCAGCGTGTAGCGGGCGATCCAGTCGACGAGGCTGCGCAACGGCTCCGAGAGCGGCGGGTAGGGCAGGCGGCCGGTCACCGGACGCAGGTTCGAGCCGCCGGCGGTCTCGGCCAGCCCCCAGACGACCCCGACGATCTCGCGCGGACCCAGCGGTACCTGCACGACGTCGCCTGCCGCAAGCTCCAGCCCGGCCGGGACCACGTAGCTGTAGGGCGTATCGAGGGCCAGCGGGATCAGGATCTCGGCGACGATGGGCATGCAGGGCTTTTCGGGCGGCTCCGTTCCGGGTCCGTACCACAGGCTCGGAAAAAGAACCCCCCGCCTCAGCGACGCCGCAACCCGGGGACCAGCGGCAGGGCGGCGAGGCTCAGGGCGGCCATCGCCCAGAAGGCCCGGGCGCCGAAGGATCCGTAGAGCGCCCCGGAGGCCAGGGTCGCCAGCACGCCCGACAGGCCGAGGCCGAAGGTGCCGTAGAGCGCGAGCGCGGTCGCGCGCAGGTGGGACGGCGTCGATTCCTCGATCAGGCCGAGGCAGGCGAGGTGCAGCAGGGCGAAGCTCAAGCCGTGCAGCGCCTCCGCGGCGGCCAGCCACGGCACGGCGACGGTCGAGCCCAGCACCGCCCAGCGCAGCGCGCCGGCGCAGGCCGCCACCGCGACGCCGGCCGGGAGCCCGATCCGCGCCAGCAGGAGCGGCCCGACCAGCAGGAAGACCAGCACCTCGGCCGCCACCGACACCGACCAGAGCAGGCCGGCCGTGCCGGCCCCGATCCCGGACGCGCGCCACAGGATCATGGCGAAGCCGTCATGCAGGGCGTGGGCGCCGATTACCAGGGCGGCCGCCAGCACGGTGCGGCGGAAGCGCGGGCGACGGACCAGGTCGGCGAAACCGCGCAGCAGCGGCCGGGTCTCGACCGGCGCGGCCGACACCGCCGGCAAGGCCAGCGCCGCCGCGGCGGCGGCCAGGAACAGGATTCCGCTCGCCGCCAGGGCGGCGGCGAGATCCACGATCCCGATCAGCCAGCCCGCGGCGCCGGTCCCGACGATGAAGGCGGCCGAGCCGGCGGCGCGGACCCAGCCGTACTGGAACGCGGTCCCGCCCCGCGCGGCGGCGAGCGCGAGCGCGTCGGCCAGCGGCGCCGGGGCGGCCGTCCCCGCCGCGTAGAGGAGGGCCGGGCCGATCAGCTGGGCGAACCCGGTGCCCGGGAGATGGGCCAGGGTGGCCAGGCCCGCCAGCGCGAGGCTCGCCGCCAGGATCGGACGGCCCGCGCCGCGCCGGTCCGCGACCGACCCGGCCAGCGGGCCGATCACGAGGCGCAGGGCGCCCGCGGCGGCGAGCAGGACGCCGATCGCGCCGGGATCCAGGCCGCGCGCCGCCAGGAACGCCGGAAGGATCGGCGACAGGCCGCCATAGGCTCCGTAGAGCGCCGCGTACAGGAGCAGGAATCGGGCAAGCCCGCCGCGCCGTCTCGCCCTGTTCACCCCCGCCCGCATGCGCGGAGCGTAGCATTGCGGGGCGGGTGGGCGTCAGTGTCTCGAAGCCGGTCTGCGTCCTGAGGGCCGTTCCCGATCACGTGGGGACGGCCAACGGCAGGAAGCCGGTTACTGCGCCCGGTCGCATCATCCCCTCCGCGGCCTCATCCTGAGGTGCGGCGAAGCCGCCTCGAAGGAGGGTTCCAGCCAGCCGCGCGATCCCTGGAAGCCTCCTTCGAGGCCTCCGCTGCGCTCCGGCACCTCAGGATGAGGGCGGGAATGGGACAGACGCTCCTTATCGCAGCCCGCCAACGCCCCGCTCGCGAAGCGAGGCGCAACCCGGACAGTCGAAGCCCTAGTAGATCGGCCCGGTGCTCTGCGGCGCGCCGAGCTGAAGCGGCTCGTCGGACACCTCTTCGGGTTCCTCGGGGGCGACGGTCGCGACCCGCGGCGCCGGCCGGGCCGGGGGCGCCGAGGTGTAGGCCGAGGCCGCCGGCAGGCGCGCCGGTGCGCGGGCGACCTGGGTCGGGCTGGCGGCCCGCGACATCGGCGAGACGCCGTACGGATCGTCCTCCTCGACATCCACGGGCGCCTGCGGGGCGGCCGGCTGGCGCGGGGGCGGGACCGGGCGGGAGAAGGGCCGCTCGACGCCGGTGCCGAGCTGCGGCGTGAACTTGATCAGCGGCTGGCAGATCCGCTTCAGCCCGCGCGGGTCGTGCCGGGCGAGGTCCACGTGAATGTGATCGTAGTGGAAGACGTTCGAGCCGGGCGCCAGCACCGTGGTGAAGCGCTGGCAGGCGCCGAGGAAGATCTCGCGCAGGAAGCCCTGCTCGGCTTCCGTGCCGCGCCAGCCGCCCTTGACGGTGATCACGTGACCGTCGGCGAGCTTGATCGACATCACGTCGATGGCATTGCCGAAGCCGTGCTCGGAGAGCTTGGCGCCGGGCTGGTTGTTGCGGCCGCGGCAGGAATAGGAGCCGGCGTTGATCTCGGCCACGGGCACGCCGAAATAGAGGTTGGCGGCCGGCTGGATCGTATCGGCGAGCCACGCCTCGGCCTCGGCCAGCGCCGGGCAGCCGAGCGTCATCCGCTGCTTCAGCACCACGGAACCGCCGGCGAGCCGCGTCACCCGGAAGGGCTGCTGCATCCCGCAGGGTCCCGGACCGTCCATCGCCGCAATGGGCGTGATGAACTCCGACGGCTCGACGAGCTTCTTGGCCAGGCAGACCTGCTCCGCCTGATCGCGCCACGGGTCGCGTCGCTCGAAACGGTTGATCGAGCACGCGGTGAGGCCCGCGCCGAACAGCGCCAGGGCCGAGAACAAGGATACGCCACGCCACATGACACGGACGATGCGCACTTTCGCGTAAAGCGTTCGTCAACGGCGTTTTTGGAATGACGCGGCCTGTGGCGGCTCGGTTGACAGCGCGCCGGACCGCGGACTGAATGCATTATGCTTTCGCTCCTCGACCTTCGCGCCCGCATCGCAGCCGGCACCCTGACGCCCGCGGGCGCGATCGACCTGTGTCGCGCCGCGATCGCCGCGCGGGAGCCGGACCTGCGCGCCCTTGTCACCCTCGATCCGGCGCCCGCGATCCCGGAGGCCGGCCCCCTCGCCGGCATCGCGGTCGGCGTGAAGGACATCATCGACAGCGCCGGCCTGCCGAGCCAGATGGGCTCGTCGATCTACGCGGGCTGGACGCCCCGGGGCGACTCCGCCGTGGTCAGCCGGCTGAAGCGGCTCGGCGCCGTCGCGCTCGCCAAGACGACCACCACGGCCTTCGCCAGCAGCGACCCGACCGAGACGGTCAACCCGCACGATCCCGGCCACACCCCGGGCGGCTCCTCGGCGGGTTCGGCTGCCGCCGTCGGGGCCGGGATGCTGCCCCTGGCCCTGGGCACGCAGACGGCGGGCTCGGTGATCCGGCCGGCGAGCTATTGCGGCTGCGCGGCGGTGAAGCCGTCGTTCCGGCTGATCCCGACCGTGGGGGTGAAGACCTATTCCTGGGCGCTCGACACGGTCGGCCTGTTCGCCGCCGGGGTCGCGGACGTCGCCCACGCCCTGGCGCTGGTGACCGGCCGGCCGGAGATCGACGGCGCCGAGGCCGGCTCGGCGCCCCGCATCGGTCTCGTGCGCCAGGATTTCGCCGAGGCCCCTGAGCCCGACGCCGAGGCCGCCCTGGCGCAGGCCCGGCAGGCGGCCGAGCGGGCGGGCGCGCGGGTCACGGACCTCGCGCTGCCGGCCGAGCTGGCGCAGGCCTGGGAGCGCCACCGGATCATCCAGAACTACGAGGGCCGGCTGGCGCTCGCCTGGGAGTACGACACCCAGGCCGACGCGCTGCCGCCGCGGGTCCGGGAGCATCTCGATGCGGGCGAGGCGTTCAGCCCCGCCCAATACGACGATGCCCGTCGCCACGCCCATCGCGCCCGGCGGGTGCTCAAGAGCCTGTTCACGGATTACGACGCGATCCTGACCTTCTCGGCCCCCGGCCCGGCGCCCGCGACGCTCGCCTTCACCGGCGATCCCCGCTTCAACCAGCTCTGGACGCTGATGGGCGTGCCGTGCGTGAACGTGCCGGTGCCGGGCCATCGGCTGCCGGTGGGCGTGCAGGTGATCGGCCGATTCGGCGATGACGGCCGGGCCCTGGCGGTCGCCCGGATGATCGAGGACGCCCTGCGCCGCTGACCGGCCGCGCCCGTCATTCCGGGACCGCGAAGCGGAGCCCGGAACGACGGCGCTCAGCTGCTCGGCTGCTCGTGGAGGGTGTCCTCTACGTAGAGCTGCTCCAGCAGGACCTTGATCACCGCCATCAGCGGCAGGGCGAGGGCGATCCCCCACAGGCCGAAGATCACGCCCAGGATCAGCTGCCCGGCGAAGATCGTCGCCGGCGGGATGTCCAGCGCCCGCTTCTGGATGAACGGCGTCAGGCCGTAGCTCTCCAGGCACTGCACCGCGAGGTACACGCCCACGGCGCCGATCACCGCCTTGGTACCCGAGGCGAGGGCGGCGAGCACGATCACGATGCCCGCCACCAGCGGCCCGACCGTGGGCACGAAGGCGAGCAGGCCCGCCTGAAGCCCCAGGATCAGCGCCCCGCCGATCCCCAGGAAGGCCAGACCCGCCCAGGTGCACACGAAGATCACCGCCATGATGATCAGCTGGCCGAACAGCCAGTGCCGCAGGGTCTCGCCGGCCCCATCGAGGACCTGCGTCGCCCGCCAGCGCCCCTGCGGCGGCACGAACCGGACCGCCCCGTCGCGGTAGGCCTTCGGATCGGCCGCGAAGGCGAGCCCGAGGAAGGCGATCACCAGGACGTTGCCCAGCGCGTCGAACAGCCCGAGGATCACCGTGGCCGCCGGGCCCAGGACGCTGCCCGCGTCGGAGACGAACGAGCTGCCGCCCTTGAGCAATCCGTTGGCGAGGCCGCCGAGGCCGCCCTCGCGCTGGCTGGATTCCGTCGAGCCGTCCTTTCCGCCGCCCTGCTGCGACAGGTTCGGAACGTCGATGCCGCGCTCGGCAAGCCAGCCGGTCACCGTGCCGGCCTGATCCTTGATCGTGGTGCCGAGGTCGCGCCCCTGCTGCACGATCGTGGCGCCGCCGTAGCTGGCGAAGCCGATCACCGCGACCGCGACCGCAAGGCTGGCGATGGTCAGCCGCACGCCGCGGGGCAGGGGCAAAACGCGGCCGAGCCCGCGCGTCAGGCCGTCGAGGAAGACCCCGAGGAGCACGCCGGCGAAGATCAGCAGGAGCGTGCCCACCGACATCCAGGCGAGCGCCAGCGCCGCCACGAAGCAGACGACCGCGATGCCCGACACGGCGAGCGGCGCCACGCCGCGCCAGGGCCCGACCGGGCCTTCGAAATCCTGAATCTTTCCGTCTGACATCATCGCTCCTGCGCCGCGGACTCACGAACGCCGCGGACCCGCCGGGGTCAAGTGCGGTCGGCGCGCGGCCTGTGCGCGGCGGCGGCGGGACCGGACGGCCCGTCGCGCGTTGTCCGCCCGCGTGACGGCCGGCCCGATGGGGGCCGGCCCCTCAGGAGAGCCCGACATGAGCAGCCCGTACGGCGAGACCCCGACCCGCTCCCTCGGCCCCGGCCGGACCGTCGATAACGGCGACCAGCTCAGCAGCGTCATCATCCTGGGTATCGCGGTCGCCGGCGCGGCCGTGGCCGTGCTGCTGAACGCCCTGATCGTGTAGGCTGCCTCAGCCCCACCGGCCGGCCGCCGCATCGTCCTGGGTGGTCGCCGCGACCCAACCGCCGGTGGTTCCGTCGGCCAAGTGCTCGCGCTTCCAGAACGGGGCGCGGGTCTTGAGGTAGTCCATCAGGAAGTCCGCCGCCTCGAAGGCGGCGACCCGGTGGCTGGAGGCGGTGACCACGAGCACGATCCCGTCGCCCGGGCGCACGCGCCCGTGCCGGTGAATCACCCGCAGGGCCTGGAGCGGCCAGCGCGCCACGGCCTCCTCGGCGACCCGGAGGATCTCCGCCTCGGCCATGCCGGGATAATGCTCCAGTTCGAGCGCCGCCAGGCGCCCGTCCTCGTCTCGGCACAAGCCCGTGAAGGTCACGACGGCGCCGGCGCGGCCGCCGAGTTCGGCACCGATCCGGGCGATCTCGGCCGCGGTGTCGAAGGGCTCGGCCTGGATGTCGATGCTCGGAACGGTCGCGCTCATGGTGCGATCCATAGGTTTTCGCGGCTTTGCGGGCCAGCCCCGCGCCTGTCACGCCGGCCCGTGCCCCTATATGACACGGTCTGCCGCGCCCTGCCGCGCCGCAGGACGCCGTCCCATGCGGTCGCCGCGTGTCCGGTGCGTTGTGCGCGGTTGTCCGGATCACCGCGCGTGATCCGGCCGGCGGTGGAGAAGGATACCCGTGTGACCCCCGACCTGATCCTGCCCTACGACGGCGTCCAGCCCGATTTCGCCAGCCGACCCGTCTGGTGCGGCCGCGGCAGCACGGTGATCGGCGCGGCCCGGATCGGCGCGCAGGCCTGGATCGGCGACGAGGCGGTGATCCGGGCCGACGGGCAGAGCGTCGTCCTGGGGGACCGCTTCTGGCTCGGCCACCGCTCGACCGTCCACATCGCCACCTTCGCACAGGGGACGCAGGTCGGCGACCGGGTGACGGTCGGGCGCAACAGCGTCGTGCATGCCTGCACGGTCGGCTCCGACGTGGTGATCGAGGACGACGTGGTGATCCTCGACGGCGCGACGATCGGCGACGGGACGGTGATCGAGGCGGGTTCGACCGTCTTCCCGCGGGCGAACCTGGCCGGCGGCCACGCCTATGCCGGCAGCCCCGCGCGGCAGAGCCGGCCGGTGGGGCCGGACGAGGTCGCCGAGCGCGCCGAGCGGCTGCGCGAGCGGATGGGAGACGGTCCCGCGCTCCCGGCCGGAGAGGCGCCCGAGATCGAGGCCAGCGTGTTCGTGGCGCGCACCGCCCATCTGCGCGGGCGCGTCAGCCTGGGGGCTGGCACGAGCGTGCTGTTCTGCTGCGATCTCAACGCCGAGGTCGGCCCGATCGTGGTCGGCGCCGACACCAACATCCAGGACAACACGGTGATCCGCACCCGGGGCGAGGGCGTCGTGATCGGGCGGGACACGACGATCGCCCACAATGTCCGCATGACCGATTGCCGGATCGGCGCGCGCTCCCTGATCGGCATCGGCGCGAGCATCACGTCCGGCACCCTGATCGCCGACGACGTCATGCTGGCGGCCGGCGCCACCACCGATCCCGGCCAGATCCTGGAGGCCGGCTATCTCTGGGGCGGCCGCCCTGCACGGATCCTCGCGCCCCTCGATGCCGAGAAGCGCGCGATGATGATCCGCATCGTCGAGGGCTATTGCCAGCACGGTCGGGAATACCGGGCCGCGCAGGAGGCGCTGGCCTAGCGCCCGGCCGTCCTCGGCTCTCCCGCCGCCCTCAGTGCTGCAGGATCTTCGACAGGAAGGTCTGCGCCCGCTCGGAGCGGGGGCTGCCGAAGAACTCGTCCTTCCGGGCGTCCTCGACGATCTCGCCGCGATCCATGAAGATCACCCGGTCGGCGACCTTGCGGGCGAAGCCCATCTCGTGGGTCACGACCATCATGGTCATGCCCTCCTTGGCGAGTTCCACCATCACGTCGAGCACTTCCCCGACCATCTCGGGGTCGAGCGCCGAGGTCGGCTCGTCGAACAGCATCACCACCGGGTTCATGGCGAGCGCCCGGGCGATCGCCACGCGCTGCTGCTGGCCGCCCGAGAGCTGGCCCGGGAACTTGTTCGCGTGGGCGCTGAGGCCGACCCGGGCGAGCAGGTCGAGGCCGCGCTTCTTCGCGTCCTCGGCGCCGCGGCCAAGAACCTTGCGCTGGGCGATGGTGAGGTTCTCGGTGATCGACAGGTGCGGGAACAGCTCGAAGTGCTGGAACACCATGCCGACCCGGGAGCGGAGCTTCGGCAGGTTGGTCGCCTTGTCGGCGACCTTGGTGCCCGCCACCGTGATCTGGCCTTTCTGGAACGGCTCCAGGGCGTTGACGCACTTGATCAGGGTCGACTTGCCGGAGCCCGACGGGCCGCAGACGACCACGACCTCGCCCTTGGCGACCTTCGTGGTGCAGTTGGTCAGCACCTGGAAGTCGCCGTACCATTTGCTGATGTTGTCGATGGCGATCATCGTCTCGCCGGGCGCCGCGACGGGCGCGCCGGAGATCAGACTGCCGGACTGCAGGCCGGCATCCTTCGGCGCGTGGGCCGCATCGACGACGGGTTCGGCGGCGGTGGGGGCCGGCATCGGGGACGAGGTCATGACACGGTCTCCAGTGTCGGTCAGCGGATGATGGCCACGCGGCGCTGCAGGCGGCGCACCAGGAACGAGGCCGAGAAGCAGATCGCAAAATAGACCACGGCCGCGAAGATATACATCTCGACGAGGCGGCCGTCGCGCTGGGCCACCTTCGAGGCGGCGCCCATGAAGTCTGTGAGCGACAGGACGTAGACCAGGGACGTGTCCTGGAACAGCACGATGGTCTGGGTCAGCAGCAGCGGCAGCATGTTGCGGAAGGCCTGGGGCAGGACGACGTTGCCCATGGTCTGCCAGTAGTTCATCCCCAGCGCCTGCGCGGCGGCGGTCTGCCCCTTCGGGATCGACTGGATGCCCGCCCGCATGATCTCCGAGAAGTAGGCGGCCTCGAAGGCCATGAAGGTGATCAGCGCCGACGGGAAGGCGCCCACCTGGATCGGCGTCGTCGATCCGGTCACGTAGGCGCCGATATACGGCACCAGGAAGTAGAACCAGAAGATCACCAGCACGAGGGGCAGCGAGCGGCACAGCTCGACATAGCCCTTGGCGAGATGGCTGACGCCGGGAATGCCCGAGAGCCGCGCCATCGCCAGAAGCGTGCCGATGATCACGCCGCCCACGGCCGCCATGGCGGTGAGCGTCACGGTGAAGACCATGCCCTGACCGAACAGGTAGGGCAGGGACGAGACGATGACGGAGAAATCGAAATTCGAGAGCATCGGGGCCTGTTACCGGTGGCCGTCGGGCGGGGTGGCGGGGCGGAAGCGGGTGGCCGTCAGCGCTGGCCGGGGATCGTCACCGCCTTCTCCAGGAAGGTCGCCGCCGTGACGACCACGAGGTTGATGATCACGTAGAGGATCGTCGCCGCCGTGAACGCCTCGAACACCTGGAAGGAGAATTCCTGCATCGAGCGCGCGCGGGCGGTCAGCTCGAGGAGGCCGATGGTCAGCGCCACCGACGTGTTCTTCAGGTTGTTGAGGAATTCCGAGGTCATCGGCGGCAGGATGATCCGGTAGGCGTTGGGCAGCAGGACGTAGCGGTAGGTCTGGTAGGTCGTGAAGCCCATGGCGGTGCCGGCCATGCGCTGGCCCCGCGGCAGCGACTGGATGCCGGCGCGGACCTGCTCGGCGACGCGCGAGGCGGTGAAGAAGCCGAGGCAGACCACCGCCGTGTAGAACGGCGCGTCGGGCAATTGCTTGATCGCGTCGCCGATCCGGGTCGGGACCACTTCGGGCAGCACGAAGTACCAGAGGAACATCTGCACCAGCAGCGGCACGTTGCGGAACACTTCCACGTAGGCGGTGCCGATGGCGTTCGCGGGCTTCGACGGCAGGGTCCGCAGCACGCCGATCAGGGACCCCAGGAAGAAGGCGATCACCCAGGAGCAGAGCGCGGTCGTGATCGTCCACATGAGCCCCGAGAGCAGCATGTCGAGATACGTGCCGTTGCCCTCCGGCGAGGCGTCGAAGAAGATCCGCCAGTTCCAGTTGTAGTTCATCGCGCCGCTTCTACTGTGAACTTATAGAGACGCACCGCAGGCCGGAGCCCGCGGTGCGCATCATGGCATGAAACCGTACCGAACGGATCTCAGTAGGCCGCCGGATCGGGGCTGGAGATCGGCGTCGTGAACTGCTTCTTCATCTCCGCGCTCATCGGCAGGTTGAGGTTGATGTTGCGCGGCGGGATCGGCTGGGTGAACCACTTGTCGTAGAGGGCCTTGCCCTCGGCGCTCGTGTAGAGCTTGGCGGTGGCGTCGTCCGCGACCTTCTTGAACTCCGTGTCGTCCTTGCGCAGCATGATGCCGTAGGGTTCGGGCTTCGACAGGGCCTCGGTGGAGATCTCGTAGGCCGACGGGTCCTTCGACGAGGCGGCGAGCGAGGCGAGCAGCACGTCATCCATCACGAAGGCGGCGGCGCGGCCGGTCTCGACCATCAGGAACGCCTCGGCGTGGTCCTTGGCCGGCAGGATCGTCAGGCCGAGCTTCCGCTCCGTGTTGGCCTCGTTGATCTGCTTGATGTTCGTGGTGCCCGAGGTCGACACGACGGTCTTGCCCTTCAGGTCCTCGATCGTGTGCAGGTTGGCCGACTTCTTCGAGACGTAGCGGGTCGCGGTCAGGAAGTGCGAGTTGGTGAACCACACCTGCTTCTCGCGCTCGGCATTGTTGGTGGTCGAGCCGCACTCGAGGTCGATGGTGCCGTTCGCCATCAGCGGGATGCGGGTGGCGGAGGTGACCGGGTTCAGCTTCACCTCGAGATTCGGGAGGTTGAGCTTGGCCTTCACGGCGTCGGCGATCTTGAAGCAGATGTCCATCGCGTAGCCGACCGGCTTCTGGTCGCCGCCGAGATACGAGAACGGCACGGACGCGTCACGGTAGCCGATGACGATGGCGTTGGAATCCTTCACCTTCTTGAGGGTGCCGGTCAGCTCCTGCGCCTGCAGGCCCATCGGGGCCAGGGCGAAGGTCAGGCCCAGCGCCGCGGCAACGCCGCGGCGAGTGAAATCAGACTGCATCGGTACGGAACTCCTGGATCAGGCCGAACGGTGTCGGCTGGCGGCGGCGCACGCGGGCCCGCCCGCTCGGGCGACGCCTTTGCAATGATGGTGCCGGGAGACGGGTCGAGGGGCCGCGCGGCGCTGCGGCCGAGTACGGAGAGGGCGCGGCCAAGCTCGTGCGCACGTCCGCAGACGCGATCCCCGCCGTCCTCATGGCCTCCTCCCAGGCGTCGAGCCGGCCCATCGCCCGCGCCGCCGGCATCATGCACACTTCTTAGGCGTACGCACGCGGTGTAGAGGACCGATCCGCCAACTTGGCTGACGAATCCACGGCATAGAAAACGACAGTGCCGCCCCGCACAGTCCTGCGAGGCGAAAACGGCTTGAGACTTACAGAACGACAGCGTGCCGAGACTCACCGATCCCGGAACTTCACTTATTCGGTTGGCGCGTGATCGGACCAAACGACCACCCCGTCATCCCGGGGCCGCGCAGCGGAACCCGGGATCCATGGCCGCCGGCGCGCCAAGCCCTGGCGATGACGGCGGGTCTGGACTCCGGATCCGCCTGCGGCGTCCCGGAATGACGGTGGTCGCGGCCCGTGCGGCTTACTTCGTCAGCTCGTTGCCGCTGTAGTCGATCTTGCCGTCGGCGCCCTTCTTCCACTCGTACATGACGTAGTCGGGCCGGGTGATGTCGCCCTTCTTGTCGTAGGCGATCGGGCCGACCACCGTGTCTACCGCCTTGCCCTGGTGCAGCCACTCGGCGAGCTTCTTGCCGTCGCTGGAGCCGGTCTCGGCCATGGCCTTGGCCAGGACCTGAACGGCCGCGTACGAGTAGAGGGTGTAGCCCTCGGGGTCGATGTTCTTGGCCTTGAAGGCGGCCAGCGCGCCCTTGGCGTTCGGGTTCTTGCGGGCGTCCGGCGGGAAGGTGGTCAGCGTG
Source organism: Methylobacterium sp. OAE515 (assembly GCF_041806315.1). NCBI lineage: Bacteria > Pseudomonadati > Pseudomonadota > Alphaproteobacteria > Hyphomicrobiales > Methylobacteriaceae > Methylobacterium > Methylobacterium sp. OAE515. The sequence goes on along the minus strand of NZ_JBGMUV010000001.1, from coordinate 4,914,318 downwards.
CCCTCGGCGGCCGGACCCGCGATCGCCACGAGCTCGCGGTCGACCATGCCGTCGCCGCCCATCATCGGCGCCTTGAGGCCCTGGTCGCGCATCTGGCGCAGGATCAGCCCGGCCTCGGTGTAGTAGCCGCCGAAATAGACGACATCGACGTTGGCCGACTTCAGCTTGGACACGAGCGCGGAATAATCCTTCTCGCCCGGGTTGATGCCCTCGTACATCGCCTCCTTGCCGCCCTTGGCCTTGAGCGCCTTCAGGGTCTCGTCGGCGAGGCCCTTGCCGTAGGGGGTCTTGTCGTGGACGAAGGCGATCTTCTTGCCCTTGAAGTGCTCGGCCAGATAGGTGCCGGCCACCGCGCCCTGCTGGTCGTCACGGCCGCAGGTGCGGAACGTGTTCCACATGCCGCGCTCGGTGAACTTCACGTTCGTGGAGGCGGGGGTGACCTGGATGATGCCGGCATCGAGGTAGACGTCGGAGGCCGGGATCGAGACGCCGGAATTGTAGTCGCCGACGACCATCTTCACGCCTTCGCTGGCGAACTTGTTGGCCACCGAGACGCCCTGCTTCGGGTCGGAGGCGTCGTCGCCGACCGTAACGGTGAGCGTCGTGCCCTTGAGGGTGCCGGCCTTGTTGAGGTCCTCGACCGCCTGGCTGGCCCCGTTCTTGAGCTGCGCGCCAATGGCGGCGCTGTTGCCGGTGATCGGCGCGGCGACGCCGAGCTTGACCTCGGCGGCCTGCGCGGCCGCCACCATCGCGCCGAGGGCGAGCCCGGCCAGCAGAATCGATCTCATCGCGTACTTCCCCTTTAGTGTCAGGACCGCACGTGCGGATCCGGCCGCACTCATCGGACCTCGCCCGCCGCGGGCGCCCGTGCACGCCAGGTCAGCGGTGAGGTCTTCTCGTAGAGCCAGCGGTACTGGCTCGTCATCTGGCGCGTCCGCGTGTAGCGGAAGCCCGCCGCGCCGATGATCATGACGACGGCTGCGTCGACCGCATAGTAGTGCAGCGACAGCAGCGTGCCCGAAAACAGGGCGTAGTGGATGAAGCGCACGGCAGCCGCCACCAGGAGCAGCGCCAGGGCGCAGTGCGAGAACGGCCGCCAGCCCCGGGCGATGCCGCGGGCCGCCATCCAGCCGGCCCAGCCGCCCATCACGACGGTCACGAGCAGGAACAGCCAGGCCGACGGCTCCTCGTACAGGATCCCCTGCAGCACGCTCATGCCCCGACCGGGCCGGCATGGCCCCCCTCCAGATAGGCGGCCTTGACGTTCGGATCGTCCAAGAGCGCGCGCCCGGTGCCGCTCATGGTCACCCGGCCGTTGACCAGCACGTAGCCGCGATGGGCGAGCTTCAGGGCGTGGTAGGCGTTCTGCTCCACGAGGAAGATCGTCATGCCGTCGGTCCGGTTCAGCTCGCGGATCGCGTCGAAGATGCCCTTCACCACCAGCGGCGCGAGGCCGAGCGACGGCTCGTCGAGGAGCAGCAGCCGCGGACGGCTCATCAGCGCCCGGGCGATGGCCAGCATCTGCTGCTCGCCGCCCGACATGGTGCCGGCGCGCTGGTTCAGGCGCTCCTTCACCCGCGGGAACAGGACGCAGACCTTCTCCAGATCCTCGGCGAAGAAGCGCCCGTCGTGGAGCGCGGCGCCCATCTGGAGGTTCTCGTAGACACTCATCCGCGGGAAGACCCGGCGGCCCTCCGGCGACTGGGCGATGCCGAGGCGGGCGATGGCGTGGGTCGGCATCCGGGTGATGTCGCGCCCGTCATAGGTGATCGTCCCCGAGCGCGCCTGGGGGCTGCCGAAGATCGTCATCATCAGGGTCGACTTGCCGGCGCCGTTGGCGCCGATCAGCGTGACGATCTCGCCCTCGGCGACGTCGAGATCGACCCCGCGCAGGGCCGCGACGCTGCCGTAATAGGTCGAGACGTCGCGCACCGCGAGGAGCGGCGGCTTGGCCCCCGCACGGATCGCCCGGGTCTCCTCGACCAGGACGTTGATGCCGGCGACACTCATGCCGGGGCTCCCGTCTGGGCGTCGGCGTGCGGCACGGTGATCCCGACCTCGGCCTCCACGGCCTCGACCTCCTCGTCCTCGACGCCGAGATAGGCGGCGATCACCTTCGGGTCGGCCCGGACCTCGGCGGGGGAGCCGTCGGCGATCTTCACGCCGTAATCGAGCACGACCACGTGGTCGGAGATCTCCATCACCACCGACATGTCGTGCTCGATCAGCAGCACCGAGGTGTCGTGCTCGTCGCGGATGTGGCGCAGGAGGCCGTTCAGCTCGGCCGATTCCCGCGGGTTGAGGCCGGCGGCCGGCTCGTCGAGGCAGAGCAGCACCGGGTCGGTGCACATTGCCCGGGCGATCTCCAGGCGCCTTTGCGCGCCGTAGGGCAGGGCGCCGGCCGGGTCGTCGGCCCGCTTCATCAGGTCGATCCGGTCGAGCCACGCCTTGGCGCGCTCGATCGCGGCTCCTTGCGCGTCCCGGTAGGTTTTGAGGCCGAGGAGCCCCAGGATCGTGTAGCCCGAGGCGCGCATCAGCGGCGCGTGCTGGGCGACCAGCAGGTTCTCCAGCACGGTCATGCCCTGGAACAGGCGGATGTTCTGGAAGGTGCGCGCCACCCGCGCGGTGCGGTTCACTTTGTGGTTGGGCAGCCGCTCCAGCAGGTGCGCGGTGCCATCCGTATGGGACAGCGTCAGCATGCCCTCGGTCGGCTTGTAGAAGCCGGTGATGCAGTTGAACACCGTGGTCTTGCCGGCCCCGTTCGGCCCGATCAGCGCGGTGATGTCGCCGCGGCGCGCCTCGAACGACAGGTCGGACACGGCGGTCAGGCCGCCGAACCGCATGGTCAGGTGCTCGACCGCGAGCACCGGCGGGGCGAGGGGTGACGTCGCCATCAGCCGTGCCCCTCGCTGACATGGGCGCCCGAGACGGCGCGACGCTCGCCGAGCGACACCGAGGGCAACCGCACCGAGATCAGCCCGCGCGGGCGCCAGACCATCATGGCCACCATGGCGAGGCCGAACAGGAGCAGACGGTACTCGCTCGGGTCGAAGCCTTCGCCGAACACGGCCTTCAGGAAGCCGAGGTTGCGCAGCATCTCCGGCCCGCCGACCATCGCCACCGCGGCGATGGCGACACCGACCTGGCTGCCCATGCCGCCCAGCACCACGATCGCCAGGATGATGGCGCTCTCCAGGAAGTTGAAGCTCTCCGGGCTGATGAAGCCCTGGCGTACGGCGAAGAATGAGCCGGCCACACCCCCGAAAGCCGCGCCCAGCGCGAAAGCCGTGAGCTTCGTGGCAGTGGTGTCGATGCCGAGCGAGCGGCACGCGATCTCGTCCTCGCGCAGGGCCTCCCAGGCGCGGCCGATCGGCAGGCGGCGCAGGCGCAGGGTGACGAAGTTGGTGATCAGCGCGAGCGCGAGGATTAGGTAGTACAGGAAGACGAGCCGGTGCATCGAGTCGTACGGGATGCCGAAGGTGGCCGCGAACCCGTCGTCGCCCGCCGTGAACGGGATCCCGAAGAAGGTCGCCCGCGGGATCGACGAGATGCCGGCGCCGCCGCCGGTCACGTCGGTCCAGTTGATCAGGACGAGGCGGATGATCTCGCCGAAGGCTAGCGTCACGATGGCAAGGTAGTCGCCGCGCAGGCGCAGCACCGGGAAGCCGAGGATCATCCCCCAGAGGCCGGCGAACAGGCCGGCCAGCGGCAGGCAGATCCAGAACGACAGGCCGAAGGTGGTCGACAGCAGCGCGTAGGAATAGGCGCCGACCGCGTAGAAGGCGACGTAGCCGAGGTCGAGCAGGCCCGCGAGGCCGACCACGATGTTCAGGCCCCAGCCGAGCATCACGTAGGTGAGGATCAGGATGCCGAGGTCGATCCAGTAGCGGGCCGAGGACAGGCCGCCGGTGGCGAGCGCCGCGAGGATCGGCAGGGTCAGGGCGACGGCGATGAAACTGTAGAGCCCGACCTTCGAGGTCTTCTGGCCGGCGTCGGGCTCGCCGTGGACCGCCTCGGTGGCCTGGACCGGGGAGGGGGTCAGCGCCCGCCGGGCGTCCCGGCGCAGGAGCACGAGCCGTTGGACGATGCGGGCGACGAAGATCGCCAGGCAGAGCGCCGCCACCAGACCCCAGCGCGGCACGAGCACCAGCTCGCTCCCCGGCCCGGGATCGGTGCGGTAGGCGATGATCGGCACGCAGAGGCCGAAGGTGACGAGGGCGTAGAGGGCAGCATCGCGCAGGATGCCGGCCATCGCGGAGCCCGGGAGCGCAGTCTGGGAACCGGCCATCAGACTTTCTCGACCTCGGGCCGGCCCAGGATGCCCGAGGGCATGAAGATCAGCACGATCGCCAGGATCGAGAAGGCGGCGACGTCCTTGTACTCGATGGAGAAGTAGGCGGACCAGAAGGTCTCGATCAGACCGATGATCAGGCCGCCGAGCACGGCGCCTGGCAGGGAGCCGATGCCGCCGAGCACCGCGGCGGTGAACGCCTTCACGCCGGGCACGAACCCGTCGGAGAACGACACGACGCCGTAATACATGAGGTAGAGGACGCCCGCGACGGCCGCCAGCGCGGCACCGAGCACGAAGGTCAGCGAGATCGTGCGGTCGACGTCGATGCCGAGCAGAGCCGCCATCTTGCGGTCCTGCTCGCAGGCGCGCTGCGCCCGGCCGAAGGGCGTGCGCTGCACGAGGTACCAGAAGCCGGTGAGCAGCACGGCGGTGACCGCCATGATCAGCACCTGCTTCCAGGCCAGGAACACCGCGTAGCCGTCCCGCTCGAACAGGGTGATGCCGCCCGACAGCATCGGCGGCGTCGGCTTGTTGCGGGCGCCCTGCACGACCTGCACGAAGTTCGACAGGAAGATCGAGACGCCGATCGCCGAGATCAGCGGCGCCAGCCGGAACGAGCCGCGCAAGGGTCGGTAGGCCACCCGCTCGATCGCCCAGCCCCACAGCGCGGTGAGCACCATGGCGACCACCAGCACCACCAGGAAGGCCAGCGCGATGGAGCTGATGCCGAGCCAGACAGTCAAAAGCAGGAACGTGATCAGCGCGATGAAGCAGGAGACCATGAAGACGTCGCCGTGGGCGAAGTTCACCATGCCGATGATGCCGAACACCATGGTGTAGCCGATGGCGATCAGGCCGTAGATCGAACCGAGCGTCAGCCCGTTGATCAACTGCTGTACGAAAACGTCCATGGACTCCCGCGCGCGCTCGTTTCTTGTGCTGCCCGCGCCGAGCGCGGGCTGATCGTCGCCGCAAGTCTCGTACCGCAAGCGTAGCCAACCGGCCACCGGTTTCATCGCCGCCCGGGCGTCGCGTGAAAACAGTCGACCGCACCAGTAACCGGGCCTGAATGGGCTTGCGTCTGGCGTAGTTCGTGCTTCACGTTAACGAACTTTAATGCTCGCTCATCCCGGGCGCTGGCGAGGAGCAGTACCGATGGCAGGTTCACGGCTCACGACGATGATCTTCGTCGGCATGCTCCTCGGGATCGCGGTGGGCTACGCCTGCAGTATCACCTGGCCGGATCCGCAGACCGCCAAGGAGATCGCCGGCTATATCGCGCTGATCTCCGACGTGTTCCTGCGGCTGATCAAGATGATCATCGCACCGCTGGTGTTCTCGACGCTGGTCGTCGGCATCGCGCATCTCGGCGACACCGCTGCGGTCGGCCGCGTCGGCGGCAAGGCGCTGCTCTGGTTCGTCGGGGCCTCGTTCTGCTCGCTGATGCTCGGCCTGATCCTGGTCAACATCATGCAGCCGGGCGTGAACCTGAACCTGCCGCTGCCCGATGTCGGCGCCGGCACAGGCCTGAAGACCGCCTCGCTCTCGCTTAAGGAATTCGTGACCCACCTGGTGCCCAAGAGCGCCGTGGAGGCCATGGCCAACAACGAGATCCTGCAGATCGTGGTCTTCTCGATCTTCTTCGGCGTCGCGCTCGCGGCCCTCGGCGAGAAGGGCCACTTCCTCGCAAAGGGCATCGAGGGCCTGGCCGACGTCATGCTGAAGGTGACGGGCTACGTGATGCTGTTCGCCCCCGTGGCGGTGTTCGCCGCCATCGCGGCGACGATCACAACGCAGGGCATCGGCGTGCTCATCACCTACGGCAAGTTCCTGATCGAGTTCTACATCGGCCTCGCGGTGCTCTGGGCGCTGCTGATGGGCGTCGGCTTCCTGTTGCTCGGCGGCGGCGGCATCATGCGGCTGATCAACTTGATCAAGGAGCCGTTCGTGCTGGCCTTCTCGACCGCGTCGAGCGAGGCGGCCTACCCGAAGATGCTCACCAACCTCGAGCAGTTCGGCGTGCCCAACCGGATCACCTCGTTCGTGCTGCCGATGGGCTACTCGTTCAATCTCGACGGCTCGATGATGTACTGCACCTTCGCGGTGATGTTCATCGCCCAGGCCTACAACATCCCGCTGACCTGGGGTCAGCAGCTCACGATGCTGTTCCTGCTGATGGTCACCTCGAAGGGCATGGCCGGCGTGCCGCGCGCCTCTCTGGTGGTGATCTCGGCGACGCTGGCGCAGTTCAACATCCCGGAGGCCGGCCTGCTGCTGATCATCGGCATCGACCAGTTCCTCGACATGGGCCGCTCGGCCACCAACGTGCTCGGCAACAGCGTCGCCACGGTGGCGGTCGCCAAGTGGGAGGGCCAGCTCAGCACGACCGACCAGCGCCTCGACCATGTCGGCACCGTGCCCTCGCCGGCAGAGTAGGGGCGGCGCGAGAGCGGGAGGACGGGTGATGGCAATGCGGCTCGTGGCGGCGATAGTCCTGGCGCTGGCTGGCGCGTCGCCGGCTTCCGCCATCGAGGTGCTCACCGGCACGCTCAAGAGCGTCGCCGAACGCGGCGAGATCGTGCTCGGCTACCGGGAGAGTTCGGTGCCATTCTCCTTTGTGGAAGGGAAGCAGCCGGACGGCAGCCCCCGGCCGATCGGTTACGCCATCGACCTCTGCGGCGAGATCGCCGACGACGTCCAGGCGGCGATCGGCCGCCCGGTGAAGATCCGCTACGCGCCGGTCACCGCCGAGACCCGCATCGACGCGGTGGCCTCGGGCAAGATCGACCTCGAATGCGGCTCGACCACCGCCAATGCCGAGCGTCGCCGGCAGGTCGCCTTCTCGCCGGTGGATTACATCAGCGCGACCCAGCTTCTGGTGAAGCGGGGATCTGGCATCGCGTCCTACCGGGATCTCGGCGGCAAGACCGTGGTGGTCACCGCAGGCACCACCAACGAGAAGGCCGTGCGCGACCAGCTCGCCCGGCTGAAGATCGCCGCCCAGCTGGTGACCGCCCCCGACCACGCCGCCTCCTACGCCATGGTCAAGGCCGGCAAGGCCGACGCCTTCGCCACCGACGACGTGCTCCTCTACGGGCTGATCGCCACCGACGCGCAGGACGGGGCGAACTACACGGTGCTGCCCGACAAGCTCTCCTACGAGCCCTACGGCATCATGTTCCGCAAGGACGACCCGGAACTCGCCGGCCTCGTGCAGCAGACCTTCACGCGCCTCGCCGAGTCCCGCGCGCTGCGCTGGACCTACGAGCGCTGGTTCCAGAAGCGCCTGCCCCACGGCGAGCGCCTCGACATCCCGATGTCGAACGACCTGCGGGTAAGCTTCCAGCTGATGGGTCTCGACGCGGGCGAGTGAGCGCCGCATCCACCGCGTCATCCCGGGGCCGCGCAGCGGAGCCCGGGATCCAGACACGCCGAGGCTCCAAGAATAAGCACTGACAGTGCGTCTGGATTCCGGGCCCGCCTCCGGCGATCCGGAAGGACGGAGCGGATGGCGCGGCTCACTGCCAGGCGCGATCGCCCGGGCGCCTCGCTTTCGCCCAACCGGCACGCGAGGAAGACCCGGCCTGACCGCTTCCCTCCCGCCGCGAGCGTGCCTTCGCCCATGCTGATCGCCGCGCACTGCCCGAAGCCGCGCGCCCTGGCGCTGGCCGCCCTCCTCGCCTGCGCCGCCTCGGGGGCGTCCGCGCACCCGCACGTCTGGGTGACCGCGAAGGCGCAGCTCGTCTACGAGGGCGGCAAGCTTGTCGGCGTGCGCGACACGTGGAGCTTCGACCCCGAATACACCGCCTACGTCACGCAGGGCCTCGACACCAACAAGGACGGCACGCTCAGCCCCGACGAACTTGCCGGGCTCGCGGCCGAGAACACCGCCAACCTCGCCGAATTCGGCTACTTCACGAAGCTGAAGGTTGGCGGCAAGGAGCAGGCCTTCGCCGATCCGAGGGAGCCGGCGGCTCGCATGGAGGACAAGGCTCTGGTCATGACCTTCCTGCTGCCGCTCAAGACGCCGGTCCTGCAGGGTCGGGGTGTTGCCGCCCTGGAGGTCTACGACCCGACCTACTTCGTGGCCTTCTCGTTCGCGGACGGACCCGAAGCCGCGACGCTCGCGGGCGCGCCGCAGGGCTGCGCCGCCACCGTCACCCGCCCGAAGACCGAGCAGCCGAAGACGGCGGAGGCCGGGTCCTCGGGAATGACCGAGGCGTTCTTCGAGGCGCTGACCGCGGCCTCCAGCTACGGGGTGCAGTTCGCCAGCCGGGTTCTCGTGGCATGTCCGTAGGCATCGGGATCGCCGCGCCGGCCCAACCGGGGCGGGTGGGATTGCGGCTCGGCCTCATGGTGCTGGCCATCGGAGTGGCCGCCCTGCTGGCGGCCGCGATCGCGTGGCTCGTTGCGCCCGGCATCGTCGCGCCGCCGCCGCGCTCGCCGTTCGGGATCGGCTTCCGGGAAGCGGCCCCGGCCGCCACGGGGATCGGCGGCGTGATCCTGGCGCTGCAGGCGAGCTTCTCGCGCAGCCTCAACGCCGCGGTGAGCGCGCTCCGGGGCGGCGGCAGCTGGAGCCCGCTGGTCGGGCTCGCCTTCGCGTACGGCGTTTTCCACGCCGCCGGCCCCGGCCACGGCAAGGCGGTGATCGCGGGCTATATCCTGGCGGGCGAGCGGGCGCTCCGGCGCGGCGCGATGCTGAGCGTCTGCGCCGCGCTGCTCCAGGCCTGCATGGCCGGGGCGATCGTCGGCCTCGGCAGGTTGGTCCTCAACGCTACGACAGCGAGCATCACCCGGGCCGGCACGCTGATCGAGACGGTGAGCTTCGCTCTCGTCGCCCTGATCGGGCTGGTGCTGACGTGGCGCAAGGCCGGGCGCCTCGCGCATCTCGGCACCGGCTGCGGCCCCGGCTGCAGCCACCTGCCAGGGCCGCAGGCCCTCGACACCCATGACACGTGGCGCGAGCGGGCCGGTGTGGTGCTGGCGGCAGGCATGCGTCCCTGTGCGGGCGCTGTGCTGGTCTTGGTCTTCGCGGTGTCGCAGGGCGTGCCCGGGGCGGGCGTGCTGGCGGTCCTGGCGATGGCGCTGGGCACGGCGCTCACCACGACGGCGCTGGCCTGTCTGGCGGTCTTCGCCAAGCGCACGGCCCTGCGCCTCGCGGGCGGCCGGGGCCAGGCGGGGCTCCTGGCGCTCGGTGGCCTGGAACTCGTCGCCGCAGCCTTCGTGCTGGTCCTCGGCACCGCGATGATCTCGGGCCTCGCGCCCGGGCTCGGCGGCTGAGGGGGCCTCGCCTTCCGGAACACGGCGTGCCACGCTGCGCACCCGAGACGGAGAGCGCGCCCATGCATCCCGACTTCGAGACGATCCTGAACTGGCGCCTGCTCGCCGGGTCTCACTCCTTCCCCGGCCCCGACGGCGGAACCTGCATCAACGAGGCCGCGATCGTGGCGGCCGGTCTGCCGTACCGGGCGATCCGCTCCAGCGCGGATTGCCCGCCCTGCTTCTCGCGGCCGATCGCCGCCTACGCCCTCGGCCTCAACGACGCCATGCCGGACGACATCCGGCCGCAGCTCATGGCCTTCGTGCTGCGGCTCTCCGGCAGCGCCGACATGCCGGAGGTCGAGGCCGCGCGCACATCGCGGCTGGCGTTGGAGAGCGTGCGGCGCATCCTGGCGCCGCTCTGCACCCTCGCCGGCATGGCCGAGGATGCCGAGGCCTGCGCCGGGGCCCCGGACTGGCTCATCGCGCTGGCGGCCGCGAAGGCGGCGGCCTGGCGGGGCGGGGCGCTCGCGCAGGCGGCGGCCCGGGGACGCCGCTGGCGCGAGGGCGCGCTGACCGCAGCAGTGTCCCGGACGGCGACGGCCGCGCAGCGCTCCGGCGACGATGCGCGCTGCGCCGCAGAGGTCGCCGAAGGGGCCGCGCCCTTCGTGGCCGGGACTTGGAGCCAGGCCTGCGCGATCCTCGAGACGGCCCTCAGCCTCGGTCGGCAGGCGCCGGAGATCGCCTTGGCCGGGGCCCGGGAGCGGCTCGACGCGGCGCGCGCCCTCGCTCCGGCCTGATCAGGCCGCCACGGGCGCGGCGTCGAGATCGAGCTCGATCGTGCCGCAATTCTCCAGGAACGTGCCGGTGAGGTGATAGAAGAACGTGCCGTGCCCGACCACCGCGATGGTCCGTTCCGGCCGGGTGCGCAGCCAGTCGCGGAACGCCGCGACCCGGGCGTCGAACAGGTGGCGCGGCTCGACCGGGTAGCCGCCGACCTCGCAGCCGGCTTCCGCGTGCCACCAGATCTCGGGCAGATGGCCGACATCGAGATGCGGGAATTCGGCCGCGATCTCCGAGGCCGCACGGCCGACGTCGCAGCTGCTCTCCTGGCATTCCCGATGCAGCACCTCGACCAGAATGCGGGGCTTGCTCGGATGATCGCCGAACACGATCGCGGCGGTCTCGATCGCGCGGGTCAACGGCGACACCACCACCAGATCGAACGGGATCGACCGCAGCCGCTCCCGCGCGTCCCGGGCCTGCATCTGGCCGCGCGGGGTCAGCCGGGCGTCGGGCAGCCCGGGATCGCCGCGCCCGAGCTTGTGCGCGGCGTTGAACGTCGATTCCCCGTGGCGGAGGCAGACGATTCGGGTCTTGTCCTGCATGGAACTCGGATGCGTCTCTCGAGGGGTCGGCTGCGTTGGTTCCGGGCGTGTCAGGCGAAACGCCCGCCGCGCTGGATGACCTCGATCTTGTAGCCGTCCGGATCCATGGCGAAGAAGAACCGGGCCAGCACGTCCTCGCCGTGCTTGAGCGCCTTCAGGTCCGTGACCGTGAAGCCCTCGCGCCGGTGCCGCGCATGCTCGGCCTCCAAGTCATCGACCACGAAGGCGATGTGCCCGTAGCCGTCGCCCAGATCGTAGGGGGTGTCGCGCCCCTTGTTGACCGTGAGTTCCAGCTCGAACGGCGAGGCCGGGTCGCGCAGGTAGATCAGCGTGAAGTCGGGAAAGTCGTAGCGGTCGGACACCTCGAGGCCGAAGGCGCGGGCGTAGTAGTCACGCGCGCGCTGCTCCTCAAGGACCCGGATCATGGCGTGGACGGGCTTGGACATGCGTCTCCGGTTCCGTGTGAGCAGGCGACAGGTGGAGGATCCACCCCATGTGGCGCTCCGACCCGTCCCTGAAAAGACCGAGCGCCGCAGAGGCCTGCGCGACATCGACGCTCCGGGGCGCGCCGAACCAGCTCCGGTCGACCGGCTTCTCCTGCGAACCAACGCTTGCACTTGAGCGCAATAGCACGTCGTCCAATACAAATTGCCAAGAACTAATTCTGAGGCCAAATTCGCGAATATCAGTATTATTTATGCCAATAAACCACTCAATCGAGCGATACATATCAAGCATGCCGACTTGAAATTTCGAGCTTTATACCTCATAACAGACAAGAGCGATTAATTCCTTTTTTACTCCCCACAGCCAATCCTTCGAATGACCATTCAGAACGGCCATATAGATTTTCAATCCGGGACATGAAGACTGTGGTAAGGCTGTCAAACCTCAAGGTTCTGCCCAAGCTGATCGCCGTCATTGCTGTCATCAGCATGATTGTCGGCGCCTGTGTCTGGTATGGACAGGGCCGAATGCGCGAGATCGACCAAGCCTACAGCGACTTCCTCAGCAACGAGACGGTGGCGGCGGTCGAGGCCCGGCGCCTCAACCGCCTTATGTTCGAGCTCAATTACTGGGTCTACCGGATCATCGCGGAGACCGAGGAGGCGCAGATGCAGAGCGCCAACCGAGGCTTCGAGGCCGCCCTTCCGAAGGTGAGGCCGACAATCGAAGCCCTCCGCGCGCATGCGCCGGCCTTCGCGAAATCGATCAACGCGCAGGGCGAGCGCATCGAACGCTTTGTCCAGAACGTCGACGAAGTGCGCCGGCTCGGGACCACCAACCAGAACGACAAGGCCCTCGCGCTGGTCCACTCGGCGATCGACCCGACCTTCTCGGCGATGATCGAAGCCGGCAACAAGATCGCCGACGACATCGGAGCTTATGTCGCCAAGGCGTCGGACGAGCTGACCGACAAGACCAACGCGACCCGCTACAGCCTGATCCTATTCAGCGCCCTGGGCATGCTCGCCGGACTCGCCGCGGCGGTGTTCATCGCGGTGTCGGGGATCACGCGCCCGCTCTCGCGCCTCGTGTCGGTCCTGCAGCGCATGGCGCAGGGCGAGATCGATGCCGAGATCAAGGAGGCCGCCCGTCGGGACGAGGTCGGCGCGGTCGGGAAGGCGGTCGAGGGCATCAAGGCCATGGTGGCTCGCAAGGCCGCCGAGGAGGCCGAAGTCCGGCGCATCGCCGACGCGGCCGCCCAGGACGAGCGCAAGCGCACCATGCTGGAACTGGCCGACGGGTTCGAGCAGGCGGTCGGGAGCATCGTCGGGATGGTGTCGTCCTCGGCCACGGAACTGCAGGCCACCGCCCAAACCATGACGGCCAGCGCCACCGAGACGGCCAACCAATCCACTGCCGTGGCGTCGGCCGCCGAGGAGGCTTCCGCCAACGTCCAGACCGTGGCGGCCGCGGCCGAGGAACTCGGCTCTTCGGTGCAAGAGATCGGCCGGCAGGTGCTCGGCTCGGCCAGCCTCGCGCAGACGGCGGTCGGCGAGGCCGACGAAACCCAGCACCTCGTCCAGGCGCTGACCCAGGCGGCCACGCGCATCGGCGACATGGTCGGGCTGATCTCGAGCATCGCGGGCCAGACCAACCTGCTGGCTCTGAATGCCACGATCGAGGCGGCCCGCGCCGGAGAGGCGGGGCGGGGCTTCGCGGTGGTCGCCGCCGAAGTGAAGGAGCTCGCAGCGCAGACGGCGAAGGCCACCGAGGAGATCAGCCAGCAGATCGGCCAGATCCAGGGCGTGACCGGCCAAGCGGTCTCGGCCATCGACACGATCGCGGCGCGGATCCGCGAGATCGATGGGGTCGCGACCACCATTGCCGCGGCCGTGGAGCAGCAGGGCGCGGCCACGCAGGAGATCGTCCGCAACGTCGCGCAGGCGGCGACCGGCACCGACGAGGTGACGAGCAACATCACCGGCGTGGCCCGGGCCTCCGAGGAGACCGGCGCGGCCGCCGCCCAGGTGCTGGGCGCCGCCGGCGAGTTGTCGCGCCAGTCCGAGCATCTCGGCGCGGAGGTGTCCCGTTTCCTCGCGACGATCCGGGCGGCCTGAGACCGACTTCGCACGGCGCGAGCCCGGACGTGCCGAAGCATCCTGGCGCCCACAGCCAAGCCATCCGCGCGTGATGACGCGCGGGCAAAGCCGACCGTGGCCTTCAACCGGCTCCTGTCAGAGCCCCGCTCAGGCCCCGACCCGCACCACCTCGGTCCGGTCGCCGGTCTGCGCGAAGGCGGCCGGATCGGCGCCCGTCATCCAGACCTGGCCGGGCAGGGCTTCCAGAGCCTCGAACAAGCCCGCACGCCGGCGCGGGTCGAGGTGGGCCGCCACCTCGTCGAGGAGGATCACCGGGGCGATTCCGCTCATAGCCCGCACCAGGCGGGCATGGGCCAGGACGAGCCCGATCAGCAGCGCCTTCTGCTCGCCCGTGGACGCCGTCCCGGCCGGCACGTCCTTGGGACCGTGGCGGACCACGAGGTCGCTGGTCTGCGGCCCGATCAAGGTGCGGCCGGCGGCCCTGTCGCGGTGGCGGCCATTGCGCAAGGCCAGCCGGAACCGGTCCTCCGCCTCGATGGCGGGCCAGACCGCGACGAGATCATCGAGGTCCCCCTCCAGGCGGATGGAGGCCCAGGGGAAGGGCTGCGCATCGTCCCGGGTCTCGGCGATCAGCCGGTCGAGCCGCTCGGCGGTCTCGCGCCGGGCCAGCGCCACCGCGACGCCGAGCTCGGCCACCTCCCGCTCCACCGCGTCGAGCCAGCGGTCGTCGTCGGGTCGATCCTCCAGGAGGCGGTTCCGCGAGCGCAGAGCCCGCTCCATCGCGGAGACCCGCGCCCCGTGCCCGGCATCGACCGCCAGGACGAGGCGGTCGAGGAACCGGCGCCGGTCGCCGGCCGCGCCGCGGAACAGCCCGTCGAGGTCGGGCGTCAGCCAGACCACCCGGAGGAACTCGCTGAAGGCCACCGGCGAGGAGGCCGGCGCGCCGTCGATGCGGCAGAGCCGGCCTGCCCGCCCGTCCGGCCCGGGGGGCTCCAACCCGGTGCCGAGCCGGTGCTCGGCGCCGTCCCGATCGAGGGTGATCGAGACGGCGAAGCCGCCCGGTCCCCCGGTCCGCGCCATGGAGGCGAAGTCCGCCCGCCGCAGGCCCCGGCCCGGCACGAACAGGGAGATGGCTTCGAGCAGGTTGGTCTTGCCGGCGCCGTTCTCGCCGACCAGCGCGACGAACCGGGCCTCGGGCGCGAGTTCGAGATCGGCGTGGTTGCGGAAGTCGCGGGCGATCAGGCGGGTGATGCGCTGGACCGGCTCGTTCGACCCGATCTCAGGATCGAGTGGATTGCTCATCGTCGATCCGCAGGGCTGAGCCGAACGGCGCTCAACGCTCCCCTCTCATCTGCCATCCCGTACAACCACCGCGTCCTGAGGTGCCCGCATCGGCGGGCCTCGAAGGAGGGCTCCAGAATCCATGTCGCCATCTGGAGGCCTTCTTCGAGGACTCCACGATGCTCCGGCACCTCAGGACGAGGGCGGGAGCCGGAAGGACCGACGCAGTCCTACACCCGCATCGGCATCAGCACGTAGAGCGCGGCGGCACCCTCGCGGTCTTGTATCAGCGTCGGCGAGCCCGGATCGGCGAGCTTGAACAGCGCAGTGTCGCCCTCGAGCTGCGCCGTGATGTCGAGCAGGTAGCGGGCATTGAAGCCGATATCGAGGTTGGCCGCCTCGTAATCGACATCGAGCTCCTCCGTGGCGCTGCCCGAGTCCGGGTTGTTCACCGAGAGGGCGAGACGCCCCTCGGCCAGCCCCAGCTTTACCGCGCGGCCGCGCTCGGACGAAATGGTCGAGACCCGGTCGACCGCCTTGGCGAAGGCGTCGCGCTCCACGGTCAGCCGCTTGTCGTTGTTGGCCGGGATCACCCGCTGGTAATCCGGGAAGGTCCCGTCGATCAGCTTGGAAATCAGGGTCAGGCCGCCGGCGAAGCGCAGGCGGATCTTGGCGGGCGACAGGTCGACCGCGACAGTCTCGCCGCCGTCGTCGAGGAGCTTCTGGATCTCCGCCACCGCCTTGCGGGGCACGATTACGCCGGGCATGCCGACGCTGCCCTGCGGCGCCGGGATCTCGACCCGGGCGAGCCGGTGGCCGTCGGTGGCCACGGCCCGCATCACCGGGCCGGCTTCGGTCTCCAGCGTGTGCAGGTAGATGCCGTTGAGATAGTAGCGCGTCTCCTCGGTGGAGATCGCGAATTGCGTCTTGTCGATCAGGCGCTTGAGATCGGCGCTGGCGATCTCGAAGCCGTGGGGCATCTCACCGGCGGCGAGGTCCGGGAAATCGCCTTCCGGCAGGGCCCCGAGGGCGAAGCGCGAGCGGCCGGAGCGGATCGTCATCTGGCCGGCCTCGCCGCCGGTCTCCAGGGAGACCTGCGCGCCGTCGGGGAGCTTGCGCACGATGTCGTAGATCACGTGCGCCGGCACCGTGGTGGCGCCCGCATCGGCGACGTCGGCCGGAACCCCCTCGGTGACCTCGATGTCGAGATCGGTGGCCCGGAGCTGGAGGCTCGCGCCTTCCGAGCGCAGCAGGACGTTCGACAGGATCGGGATCGTGTTGCGGCGCTCGACGACCCGGTGCACGTGGCCGAGCGACCTGAGCAGGGCCGCGCGCTCGACAGTGACTCTCATCGCAATACTCGAATGGTGTGGACGGCGCCGCGGCCGGCAGCCGTCGCGGAATATGGCCGTTCAGCTTGGCGAAGGGGACTCGGGAACGCAAGGCCGCCATGGGTGCGCCGCACAGCGACCTCGACCATCCCGCCGGCGCCATGTCGGATTCAGGGTTTCCGTCCAGGCCGCCCCGTGCGAAAGCGCCGCAACCGAACCGAGACCGTCCAGATCATGCTGCAGAGCGTCGAGACCGCAGGCCCCACAGGCACCGCACCGAGCGCCGGGAGGATCCTGGCCGCGAGCTTCGTCGGGACGGCGATCGAGTTCTTCGATTTCTACATCTACGCCACGGCCACTGCCCTGGTGATCGGACCGGTCTTCTTCCCCGCCGGCGCGCCGGGCGTTCAGCAGCTCAGCGCCTTCGCGACCTTCGCCATCGCGTTCATCGCGCGGCCGGTGGGTGCAGCCCTGTTCGGGCATTTCGGCGACCGGGTCGGCCGCAAGGCGACGCTGGTGGCGTCCCTGCTGATCATGGGCCTGTCCACCGTCCTGATCGGCTGCCTGCCGACCTACGCCACGGCCGGCTGGTGGGCTCCGGCGGCGCTCTGCATCCTGCGCTGCGGGCAGGGCATCGGGTTCGGCGGGGAATGGGGTGGGGCGGCTCTGCTGGCGGTGGAGAACGCACCGCCGGGCAAGCGCGCGTGGTACGGGATCTTCCCGCAACTCGGCGCGCCGGTCGGCTTCATTCTGGCCAATCTCGGCTTCCTGGCGCTGAGCTTCGGCCTGTCGCCCGAGAACTTCCAGGCCTGGGGCTGGCGGCTGCCGTTCCTGGCCTCCGCCGCCCTGGTCGGCGTCGGGCTCTACGTGCGCCTGAAGCT
Organism: Methylobacterium sp. OAE515; assembly: GCF_041806315.1. Taxonomy (NCBI): domain Bacteria; kingdom Pseudomonadati; phylum Pseudomonadota; class Alphaproteobacteria; order Hyphomicrobiales; family Methylobacteriaceae; genus Methylobacterium; species Methylobacterium sp. OAE515. Next base: position 4,897,338 of record NZ_JBGMUV010000001.1, on the reverse strand, counting down.
CACCGAGACGCCCGCCTTCAAGGCCGCGCTGAGCCAGGCCCGCCCGGAGCGCGTGCCGTTCGCCACGATGCTGACGCAGCACGGGCGCGCGGTCCTGATGGGCACCTTCGCCATGGTGGCGGTTTACGCGGTGTTCTACCTGTCGACCGTGTTCGCCCTGGGCTACGGCACCGGCACGCTCGGCTACACGCGGCCGAGCTTCCTGCTGTTCGAGTGCATCGCCGTCTGCTTCATGGCGCTGGGAACCGTGATCTCGGGTGCCGCCGCCGACCGGTTCGGGCGCCGGCCGGTGCTCCTCTCCGGTATGGCCGCGGTGTTCCTGCTTGGCTTCCTCATGGGGCCGATGCTGGGAACGGCCGCCGGCACCGGGACGTGGCCGCCGGTCCTCGGCTTCCTCTGCCTCAGCCTCCTGGCGATGGGCTGGGTGTTCGGCCCGATGGGCGCCCTGCTGCCGGAGCTGTTCCCGACCCGGGTGCGCTACACCGGCGCCTCGGTCACGTACAATCTCGCGGGAATCCTGGGCGCATCCGGAGCGCCCTACATCGCCCAGGAACTCGCGGCCTATGGCGGGATCGGCTTCGTCGGGATCTACCTGGCGGTCGCCGCGACCCTCAGCTTCGTCGCCGTCCTGGCGATGCCGGAAACGTCGGGCCGCTAGAGCCGTTCCGGATCGGATTGGGACGGGGTCGATGGACATGCCCATGCCGGACCACGCGTAGGTTTCCTCGCGCGTGCGGGAGAGATGTGCCCACGCAGTGAGCTGGGTGAGGGATCAGGTCTGCCCAGGCGAGGCGCAACCGGGCCCCGCGGCGCGGACGCCTCACCGTGAAGCGTCCTAGCATTCACCCCAACCCTCTCCCGCACGGGAGAGGGGGCATGACGCGGCTGTCTCGGCAGGAGACGCTTGTCGTCCAGGCCGTAGCAACCGGATCGGGAACGGCACTAGGCCCGGCCGGCGCCCGGCTCGAAGCGGCCGAGGAACCGGGTCCGCTCCCACAGCTCGATCGTGTTACGCTCCAGCATCGCGCGCACTTGGCGCTTCGCCTGGCTGTCGTCCTCGGCCAACACGACCTCGGCCGAGAAGACGCGTCCGGCGCGGTCGAGCTTGAACGCCCGGTAGGCGCGGCTGCGATGGGCGGTATCGGCGTTCAGGGCAAGCATCGGGACCTCCTCTGCGGCCGAACGTTCCAGCAGAGGGTTAACGGCACGTAAACGGTGCGCGGGCCGGGCGTTGCGCCTCGTCAGAGCGCGCATCCTGGCCGGGGCGACGGGCCGTGACCGGATCCGGAGCGCTCAGCTCCGCTTGTCGAGGGGTCGGCCCAGCAATCGTGCGAACTCGGCCTCGATCTCCTCCACCGAGAACGGATTGCCGGCTGATTTCGCGTCGGACCGGGTGACCGGCGGCTCGAATGTCGGAGCGGCCTTCGGCAGAACCGGCTGGGCCGGCGGCGGCGCGGGCGGCTGCAAAGCCGGGACCGGCTCCGGCGCTGCCGGGGGTGCGGGCGACACGACCGGAGGTTTCGGCGTGACCGGTGCCGCCGGCCTGTCCGGGATCGCAGGCATCGGCCCAGGCGTGGGCGCCGGCGGGGTGGAGGCCATGGCGGCCGCCACCGGGTCGACACCCTCCGGCGCGGCGGGCACCGGGGCGGGCGTGACGGCGGAGGACGGGCGCGAGAGCGCGGCCTGAAGCTGCCGCGCCATATCGGACAGGATCGCCGGATCGACCGAGCGGCGTTCGGACGGGACGGCGAGGCTCGGGGCCTGCGCCGCTCCCGACTCGGCCGGCTCGGGCTCGACCTTCCGCTCGGAGGCGGGGCGCGGCGGAGACTCAGCGAGCGGCGGCGCGGTCCGGCTCAGGATCCGCCGCGGCGTCATCGACTCGCGTGGCGCCCGAGGCGGCGCGATGGGTGCCTCCGCGACCGGATCCGGCGCCAGGGGCGCGGAGACATCCTGGCCGGGCTCATCACCGCCGAGCAGGGCGGCGTCGAGCGGCAGGGTCACGGGCGGTGCGGCTGCGGAGCGTGGCACGGGTGACGGCACGACCACCGGCATCGCGAAGCCCGGATCGAACAGGGGCTCGGCGCGGCGACCAGCCGTCTCGGCCAGGGCGCGCGGCGGCTCGGGCAGGCGCCCGCCCTGGACCAGGGGATCGGGCAGCGGCTCGTCGAGAGCATCCGGGGCCGGCTCGGACCGGAGGCTCGCCTCCGGCAGCGGGCGCTGGGTGCGCTGGATGTTGCGCTCGACCACCACGTCGTTGGGGCCGCCCACCAGGAGCAGGTGCTCGACATTGTCCCGGCGCAGCAGGATCAGCTGGCGCGCGCGGTCGAGCTCGTAGACATCGACGATCCCGAGCCGGGGCTGCCGACCGCGGCCGCCCGCACGCCCCGGCAACGCGAGGTTGCGTCCCGTGAGCCGCCGGACCGTGAAGACGATGGCCGCAAGCGCCGTGAAGATGACGGCGAAAATCACGACGTACTGGACGATGGGGGAGCCGTCAGAACCGAACACGGATTGCAGCCATCGCAAAATTACGCACTCGCACGTTCCGGCCGCCGCTGGTTCGCGACCGGCACGGCTTGTCCATACCACGCCGGCAGGGCTGCAAGGCAAATGACGTTAAGAGTTCGTTAACAGACCTTTTAAACCAACGCTATCAAGACAATAGGTTGTGAAGAGGGTCTCGCGCGGGCGCCTCGGGAACCGGATTGCCGCACCCTGCACATGCCGGCCCGCGACCGCACGGTCAGAGGCGATCAGGCAGGGGCCGGCCTGACCGATCGGCGGCGTGGCCACCCGTCGTTGCTGGCTCACCCACATCTTTAACGCACCGTTAACCATGCAGGCGGCAGATTTTGCCGAGCCCGCCGGCTTCGGCGCGGCCCCGCCGGAGGCGACCTTGGCCCTCACAGACCTGCCCGTGCTCGGCATGCTGCGCACCCGGATGCAATGGGCCCAGGCGCGCCAGGGCGTGATCGCCGAGAACGTGGCCAATGCCGACATGCCGGGCTTCAAGCCCCGCGATCTCGTGGAGCCCCGCATGGACCGGGCAACCGGCACCCTGGTCTCATCGTCGACGACCCTGGCGCTGACCAGCCCGGCCCACATCGCCCCGGCCGGGCAGGGAGCGGGCGACGCCGCGTCGAAGCGCGCGAAGGGCTTCGAGACGCGCCCGAGCGGCAACGCCGTCAACCTCGAGGACGAGATGATGAAGGCCGGCGACAACCAGTCGGACTATCAGCTCGCCGCCTCGCTCTATCAGCACAGCCTCACCACCCTGAAGATCGCCGTCGGCAAGAGCTGAGCTTCCGGGACAAGGGCTGTTCGGTCACGGCGCGCGGAGGGCCTGAACCATGGAATTCAGCAAGTCGCTCACGGTGGCGGCGGCCGGCCTCAAGGCCCAGTCGGGCCGGATGCGGATCATCGCCGAGAATATCGCCAACGCCGATTCCGCGCCCGCATCGCCCGGGGCGGAGCCCTATCGGCGCAAGATTCCGACCTTCACCAGCCATCTCGACGGCGAGACCGGGGCCCGGCTCGTGGAGGCCGGCCGCATCCGGCGCGATCCGTCGGCGTTCCGGACCAAGCACGAGCCCGGAAACCCGGCGGCCAACGCCCGGGGCGAGGTGCAGATGCCCAACGTCAACGCCCTCATCGAGAACATGGATCTGCGCGAGGCCCAGCGCTCCTACGAGGCCAATCTCAACATGGTCACCTCCACCCGCAAGATGCTGGCGCAGACGCTGGCGATCCTGAAGTGACCGCGTAGGAACGCGCAGCAAGGACTCTGGCCATGGCTTCGAGCAACTTCGCGGCGGGCGCCTACGCCGCCGTCCAGGGCCTGGCCTCCGGTCGGCCCACCCCCCGGGTGCAGCCGGCCGCGGAGGCGGGCGGCGACTTCATGCAGCTTCTCGGACAGACGCTGGACAGCGTCGGCGATGCCGGGCGGCGGGCCGACGCGCAGGCCGTCTCGGCCGCGTCCGGCAAGGCCAACGTGGTCGACGTGGTCACCGCGGTGGCCGAGAGCGAGACCGCCCTCCAGACCATGGTCGCGGTGCGCGATCGCATGATCTCCGCCTACGAGGAGATCATGCGGATGCAGATCTGACGCCGCGCCCCGACCGGATTACCGGCATCGGATCATCCAGCCCAGTCCCCTCAGGATGAGGGCGGAGGTTCGGATAGACGTTCGACCGGCGGGAACCGCCCCGCCTCCTGCGCCGCCATCCCGGCTCACATTGGCACCTTCATGACCGGCCTCGCCATTCTCGACATCGCCCGCGACGGCATCTTCGTCTTCCTGAAGATCGCCGGACCGCTGATGCTCGTCTCCCTCGCCGTGGGGCTCGCCGTCTCGCTGGTCCAGGCCCTGACCCAGGTCCAGGAGCAGACCCTGATCTACGTGCCCAAGATCGTCGCGGTGTTCGCCGCGCTGCTGTTGATGCTGCCGTTCATCGGTGACGCCATGGCCGGCTACATGGTCCGCATCGCCGCCCGGATCGCGGCGGGCGGCTGATGCACAATCCCGCCGCGACAGGGGCCAAATTCGCGTGCCATAGGGGCGGCGATGAACCTGCTCGTGCCCGGGATCGCGTCGGCCTTTCTGATCACCTTCGCGCGCGTCGGCACGCTGATCATGCTGATGCCCGGGATCGGCGAGCAGACGGTGTCGCCGCGGCTGCGTCTCGCCTTCGCGGTGCTCACGACGCTGGTGCTGTTCCCGACCGTGCGCCCGCTGCTCGGCGGCACGGAGGGGCTGGCCGGGCCCCGGCTGATCGGACTGCTGTTCGGGGAGACGATCGTCGGGCTGGTGCTCGGCCTCACGGTGCGGATGGTGCTCGCCGCCCTGCAGACCGCCGGGGTGATCATCTCGGCGCAGCTCGGCCTGTCCTACGCGATGACGGTGGATCCGAGCCAGGGCGGCCAGCAGGTGGCGATCGGCAACTTCCTGTCGCTGCTCGGGATCACGCTGATCTTCGCCGCCGACCTGCACCATCTCGCCATCGAGGGCTTGGCCCGCAGCTACGTCGTGCTGCCGCCGGACGGCGTGCCGGCCTTCTCGGACGCGCTGATGCTGGCGACCCGGGCGCTCGCCCGCGGCTTCACGCTGGCGGTCCAGATCTCCGGGCCGTTCATCGCCTTCGGCCTCCTGTTCAATCTCGGGCTCGGCGTGCTGTCGCGCCTGATGCCGCAGTTGCAGGTGTTCTTCCTGGCGGTCCCGGCCTCAGTTCTGGCCGGAATGGTCATCCTGATGGGCGCCCTCGGCGTCATGATGGGAGTCTTTCTGGACGATATCGGCCGGTATCTCGGCGCGTATGTCGGCCGATGACCGTGCCCGCCCCCCGCCGCTTCCGCACGCGCTGAGGTCGATGCGCAATGGCTGAGGGCGCGGATGACGAGGACAAGACCGAGGAGCCGTCCCAACGGCGCCTCGATCAGGCGATCGAGCGCGGCGACGTCGCGAGCAGCACCGAGATCAACACCTTCGCGTTGCTGGCCGCCTTCACCCTCGCCCTGATGGTCGCGGGCCCGAGCATCGCGCAGAACCTCCTGTACGGGTTGAAGGCCTATCTGGCGAACGCCCACACCCTCCCGGACGACGCCACCGCCATGAAGGCCGCCGCGACGCGGGGGCTCTGGCTGTGGCTCCAGGCGGTGGCCGTGCCGGTGGGCTTGGCCATCGTCGCGGGTCTCGCCGCGGGCCTGCTCCAGCACCCGCTGGTGTTCAGCACCGAGACGCTGATGCCGAAATTCGAGCGGCTGTCGCCGATGGCAGGCCTGAAGCGCCTGCTCGGCATCGAGGCCTGGTTCCAGTTCGGCAAGGGACTGGCCAAGATCACGATCGTGGGCGTGGTCGGCGCCGTCCTCCTGTGGAACGACCGCGACCGGCTCGAGGTGTTCGTTCAGCTCGACCCCACCGCGTGCCTGCCGGCGATCCTGTCCCTGAGCCTGCGGCTGCTCGCCGGCATGCTGTGCATGCACCTCGCGATCACCCTGGGCGACGCGCTCTACGCGCGGTTCCGCTGGCGCAAGCGCCACCGCATGACGAAGGAAGAGCTGAAGCAGGAGATGAAGGAGTCGGACGGCAACCCGGAGGTCAAGGGCCGCATGAAGCAGCTGCGCATGGCGCGGGTGAAGAAGCGGATGATGGCCGCCGTGCCGACCGCCACCGTGGTGGTGACCAACCCGACCCACTACGCGGTGGCCCTCCGATACGAAGCCGGCATGGCCGCGCCGATCTGCGTCGCCAAGGGTGTCGATGCGCTGGCTCTGCGGATCCGCACGGTGGCGGCCGAGCACGGCGTCGCGGTGATCGAGAACCCGCCGCTGGCTCGTGCGCTGCACGCCACCGTGGAGATCGACCGCGAGATCCCCGCCGAGCATTACCGGGCGGTGGCCGAGGTGATCGGGTTCGTCCTGCGCCTGCGCCGGAGGGCCGCGTAAGCCCCGGCCGCAGCGGCGGCCGGACGATCGGCCGGGAAAGCCACGCTTCGTCCACCTTTTTTCGCGAGGCTGTGCCGAGGCTTGGCGCGACGTCAGTGGTGCCGCGCTGCCCTTGCCCTGATATGGCCGGCAGGCCTAACCGGGGGATCGTTCTGGAATGAAGCCGATGGCCGACGTCACTGGACCTCCGGCGCCCGCCGGGGGCCCGCAGAATTCTGGACTGCCGATCTCCGGCGCCCAGGGTCCGGTCCCGCAGGGGACGGGGTCGATCGACCGCTCGGAGCAGCCGGGCCGGGTCGGGCTGCTGCTGGTCCTTGCGGGCCTGCTGGTTGGGGCTGCGATCGGCCTGTCGTTCGTGGCGAACGAGCAGGCTCAGTCGCTGATCGTGTGGCTGCTGGCGCTTCTGGCCATGGCCGGCGTCTTCTTCCTATTCGCCCTTGCGATCGGCGCGCTCCAGCTCAGCGGCAGCGCCGCCCGGGACGACATCACCAAGGGCATCGTTGACGCCTCGCCCGACGGCGCGCTGGTCGTCGAGGATAGCGGCCGGCTGATCTACGCCAACGAGGCCTATCTGCGGATCGCCGGCGGCGAGACCTTCTCGAACCTCGTCCCGGTCGAGCGCATCCTGGTCGGCTCGCCGGAGGTCTCCGAAGCGGTCTACCGCCTATCGCAGGCCTCGCGCGACGCCCGCGCCCATACCGAGGAAGTGCGGATGTCGCCGCCCCTGGGGCCGGTCGGCGGGGAGCGCAGCTTCGGCTGGTACCGGGTCTCGGTCCGGCCGCTCCTGCGCCCGCGCCGGGCCGCCGCGCTTTGGACGGTCGCCGACATCACCGCCGAGCGCGAGCGCCAGGAGAACGTCTTCCAGGAACTCCAGCACGCGATCGACTATCTCGACCATGCCCCGGCGGGCTTCCTGTCGATCGATCCGGCCGGCGCCATCGTCTACATGAACGCGACGCTCGCCGCCTGGCTCGGCTACGACCTGGCGAGCGTCGGCCCAGGGGGCCCGCACCTCACCGAGATCGCTCCCGAGGCGGACGTCCTGGTGCGCACCGCTGGGCTGCCGGGCGAGGTGCGCACCGACCGGTTCGACCTCGACCTGCGCCGCCGCAACGGCCACACCCTGCCGGTGCGGCTCTATCATCGGGTTGCCTTCGGCAAGGATGGCAAGCCGGGCTCCTCGCGCACCTTCGTGATCAACCGCTCCGCCGGCGCCGAGACCGACGAGCCGCAGCGCGCCGCCGAGGTGCGCCTCGCCCGCTTCCTCAACAACTCGCCCATCGCCATCGCGACCCTCGACCGGACCGGCCGGATCGCCCGGGCCAATGCCTCCTTCACCCGGCTGTTCGGCACGGTGCCGCGTCAGGTCGAGGACGGCGCGATCGGCGTCGAGGGCGCGACGCGGGCCGAGCCCAACGTCGCGGATTCGGTCGCCGACCGCACCGCCCTGGAGGCCGGCCTCGCCCGCGCGACAAGCGGCCTGACCGATCCCGAGCCCATCGAGGTCCAGCTGAACGGCCCGGGCGGCCGCTCGGCGCGGGTGTGGCTCAGCCCGGCCGACGGCGGCGACCCGGTTCAGCAGACCGACGAGGCCGAGCGCGTCATCCTCTACGCCCTCGACACCACGGCGCAGCGGCAGCTGGAGCAGCAGGTCGCGCAGGCGCAGAAGATGAACGCCGTGGGCCAGCTCGCAGGCGGGATCGCGCACGACTTCAACAACGTGCTGCAGGCGATCATCGGCTACTCGGACCTGCTGCTGGCCAGCCACCGGCCGACCGACCCGGCCTTCCAGGACATCATGCAGATCAAGCAGAACGCCAACCGGGCGGCGGGCCTCGTCCGCCAGCTCCTGGCGTTCTCACGGCGGCAGACGCTGCGTCCGGAGGTGATGAATGTCGGGGAGGCGCTCTCCGAGCTGACCCTGCTGCTGAAGCGCCTGCTCGGCGAGCGCGTCGCCCTGGAGCTGAAGCACGGCCGCGAGGTCTGGCCGGTGAAGGCCGACGTCAACCAGTTCGAACAGGTGATCGTCAACCTCGCGGTCAATGCCCGCGACGCCATGCCGGACGGCGGCAAGCTGATGATCCGGACCGAGAACGTGACCGATCCGGGCCCCGCGGCGGTGGCGGACGGGCGCGGCGGCGCGCCGGCAGGCGATCATATCCTCATCGAGGTTCGCGACACCGGGCAGGGCATCCCGCCCGAGCTGATGGAGAAGATCTTCGAACCGTTCTTCACCACCAAGGAGATCGGCAAGGGCACGGGGCTCGGCCTCTCGACGGTCTTCGGTATCGTCAAGCAGTCCGGCGGCACCATCGACGTGCAATCGACCGTCGGGGAGGGGACCGCCTTCCGCATCTACCTGCCGCGGCACGTCCCCGTCGCCGAGCACGAGGAAGCGCCGCTCGTAACCGCCACACCGGCCCTGCCGCGGACCGAAGCGGCCGCTCTGCCGTCGCTGTCCGGGCAGGATCGGGCCGGCGGCGCAGCGCCCCCCGCCGGCGAGTCGGCCGCGCGCGCCGAGGCCAAATCCGAGGCCAGGCCCCACGCGAAGATCGACGCACCGGCGCCGCGCAAGCCGGCGGCCGACCATACGGGGCAGGGGACCATCCTCCTCGTGGAGGACGAGGATCCGGTCCGGGCGGTCAACAGCCGGGCGCTCTCGGCGCGCGGCTACACGGTGCTGGAGGCCGCTTCGGGCCTCGAGGCCCTGGCGATCGTGCGCGAGGGGGCTCAAGAGATCGACCTCGTCGTCTCCGACGTCGTCATGCCCGAGATGGACGGCCCGACCCTGCTGCGGGAGGTGCGCAAGCATCAGCCCGACCTGAAGGTGATCTTCGTCTCCGGCTACGCCGAGGATGCGTTCCGCAAGAACCTGCCGGAGGGTGAGACCTTCAACTTCCTCCCCAAGCCCTTCAGCCTGAAGCAACTCGTCGAGACGGTGAAGAAGACGATGGCGGATTGAGGCGGCGGTTCGTTGGCGACCTGCCCGGCACGAGGGGTTCGGCAGCATGCTACGGACGCCTGCGACGGCCGCGTCGAGCAGGTCGGACTGTGGGGCAGCTCCGGAACGGCAGACGGCCCCGGAGAAGCTCCGGGGCCGCCAAATGTCTCGCATCGATGAACCAGCCGCGCCCGTTCTGGCCGCGGTGGGGAGGCTTACGCCTCGCCCTCGTGGAGGTCGTCCGCCGTGGGCGTGGCGTTCTCCAGGATCTTCTCGGCGACGAGGCCGGAATTCTGGCGGATCGAGGCCTCAATCTTGGACGCGATCTCCGGGTTGTCGCGCAGGAACCCCTTCGAGTTCTCGCGGCCCTGGCCGAGGCGCTGGCTGTTGTACGAGAACCAGGCGCCCGACTTCTCGACGATCCCGGCCTTCACGCCGAGGTCGATCAGCTCGCCGACCTTCGACACGCCCTCGCCGAACATGATGTCGAACTCGACCTGCTTGAACGGCGGCGCGACCTTGTTCTTCACCACCTTCACGCGGACCTGATTGCCGATCGCCTCGTCGCGGTCCTTCAGGGTCGAGATCCGGCGGATATCGAGGCGCACAGAGGCGTAGAACTTCAGGGCGTTGCCGCCCGTGGTGGTCTCGGGGCTGCCGTACATCACGCCGATCTTCATCCGGATCTGGTTGATGAAGATGACCATGCAGTTCGAGCGCGAGATCGAGCCGGTGAGCTTGCGCAGGGCCTGGCTCATCAGGCGCGCCTGGAGGCCGGGCTGGCTCTCGCCCATCTCGCCCTCGATCTCGGCCCGCGGGGTCAGCGCGGCGACCGAGTCGACCACCAGCACGTCGATGGCGCCGGAGCGTACCAGCGTGTCGGTGATCTCCAGGGGCCTGCTCGCCCGTGTCGGGCTGCGAGATCAGCAGGTCGTCGAGGTTCACGCCGAGCTTGCGGGCGTAGACCGGATCGAGCGCGTGCTCGGCATCCACGAAGGCGCAGACACCGCCCTTCTTCTGGGCTTCGGCGATCGTATGAAGCGCCAGCGTCGTCTTGCCGGACGATTCGGGACCGTAGATCTCGATTACACGGCCGCGGGGCAGACCGCCGACGCCGAGGGCGATGTCGAGCCCGAGCGAACCGGTGGAGATGGTCTCGACCTCCTGCACCTTGTCGTTCTTGCCGAGCCGCATGATCGAGCCCTTGCCGAAGGCACGCTCGATCTGGGCCAGGGCGGCGTCAATGGCCTTGGACTTGTCCTTGTCCACCGGGGGCATGTCGACCACTTTCAATGCGGGCTGGGCCATCTGGCGGGATCCTTATGAAGGGGTTGGGCGCCGTTCACAACGCGCTTCAACACCCGCTTTATGTACCTGTTTTGTTCTCATTCGGCAAGTGCGAGAGAACGGTTCTGGGCGGATCGCTCTACGGTTGAGAGGTCCAGACCTTCCCTTGGCGAAGCGGCCGTGCCGCAAGCCTAGCCGCTGACGGCGCCCGGTACGGTTGCCAGTTGAAGGCTTCGATCAGCGGGTCCCGCGTCATCACGAGCGCAGCGCAGGAACCCAGGACAGCGCGCGCCTCGACGGTATGGCGCTGTCCGGGTTGCTTCGCTCTGCTCGCAAAGACCGTGGCCTGTTTGTGGGGGGACACACAGACAACGATCGCACAGGCGATGCTTGATCTCCTCGACGCCGGCACAACTAACGCGATCGATCCCGAGGATCTGCGAGACATCCTCGACGGTCGCGATGGGATCGCCCGCACTGTGAGCGCGTCGGACAGTGACGTAACGGCTGCGTTCCGACGATTCGACCTGTGACGTCTCAACGGTCCCGCGGCGCAAGGCCCCACGAAAACAGGAGACCACGGCGCGGCCATCCCAGCCACCAGCTCATCCTGAGGCGCCAGCGCGAAGCGGAAGCCTCAAAGGAGCCCTCCAGGGATCGCAGGGCTGGCTGGTGCCCTCCTTCGAGGCCCGCAGTGCGGTCACCACAGGACGAGGGAGATCAGATGGATGCCCGACCGATGTACCGCCACGTGCTATCGCGTGCAGCGATCGGCGCCTTCCTGGATCCCGGAATGGTCCTCGGCTTCGCCACCACCACCGGTGCAGACGAAGCGATCCGCAAATCCCGCGCTGTGCGAAGAAGACACCGAACCATCCAGGCGGCGAAAACGCGAAAGCCCCGCGTTGCCGCGAGGCTCCCACCGACAAGACATGACCCAACGTCGGCCCGGGATGCGCCAGGGCCCTGAGACCCCGACCGCCACCCGATCAGGCGGCCTCGCCGGTCTCGGCCTGCACCGTCGCGTCGCCCTCGACCAGCTTCCAGGTCTTGGTCTTCGAGAACGGGCGGCACTCCTCGATGAACACCGTCTGCCCGACCTTGGCGACATTCGCCTCGTCGTGCGCGTGGTAATTCTTCGAGCGGCGCACGGTCTTCTTCATCACCGGGTGGGTGAAGCGACGCTCCACCTTCACCACGATAGTCTTCTCACCCTTGTCGCTGACGACGGTGCCCTGCAGGATGCGCTTCGGCATGGTTGTCTCCTAAAACCCGCCTCAGCCCTTGGCCTGCTGCAGCGTCTTGGCACGCTGCAGAGTCCGGACACGGGCGATGTCGCGGCGGACCTCACGGACGCGGGCGACGTTCTCGAGCTGGCCGGTGGCCCCTTGAAAGCGCAGGTTGAACTGCTCCTTCTTGAGGTTGATCAACTCGTCATTCAGCTGATCCGGCGACAGGGCCTTGAGATCAGACGCTCGTTGGGTCGACTTCACGATATCCTCCGTTCAGTCGGCGATGCGCTGGACGACCCGCGTGCGGATCGGAAGCTTCGCGGCGCCGAGGCGGAGCGCCTCCTTGGCGATGTTCTCGGCAACGCCGTCGACCTCGAACATGATCCGGCCGGGATGGACCCGGGCCGCCCAGTAATCCGGGGCGCCCTTACCGGAGCCCATGCGGACCTCGGTCGGCTTCGACGAGACCGGCACGTCCGGGAACACCCGGATCCAGACGCGGCCCTGGCGCTTCATCTCGCGGGTGATCGCACGGCGGGCCGCCTCGATCTGGCGGGCGGTGACGCGCTCGGGCTCCACCGCCTTAAGGCCGAACTGGCCGAAGTTCAGCTCGAAGCCGCCCTTGGCCGCACCGTGGATGCGGCCCTTGAACTGCTTGCGGAAGCGGGTCTTTTTCGGTTGCAGCATGGCTTCCTACCTTACGCGTGCTCGCGCTCGCGGCGTCCGCGCTCGCGGCCGCCCTCGCCATCGCGCTCACGGCGTCCGCCGGAGCGGCCGCCCTCTTCCTGGGCCTTCTTGTCCTGGGCCATCGGGTCGTGCTCAAGGATCTCGCCCTTGAACACCCACACCTTGATGCCGCAGGTGCCGTAGGTCGTGAACGCCGTAGCGGTCCCGTAGTCGACATCGGCGCGCAGCGTGTGCAGCGGGACGCGACCCTCGCGGTACCATTCCTGGCGGGCGATCTCGGCGCCGCCGAGACGGCCCGAGCAGTTGATCCGGATACCCTCGGCGCCCAGACGCATGGCCGACTGGACGGCCCGCTTCATGGCGCGCCGGAAGGCGACGCGGCGCTCGAGCTGCTGGGCGATCGAGTCGGCCACCAGGGTGGCGTCGATCTCGGGCTTGCGCACCTCGACGATGTTGATGGTCACGTCGGCCTTGGTCATGGTGCCGACGAGCTTGCGCAGCTTCTCGATATCAGCGCCCTTCTTGCCGATCACCACGCCCGGACGACCCGAGTGGATGGTGACGCGGCACTTCCGGTGCGGACGCTCGATGACGATCTTGGAGACCGCCGCCTGCTTGAGCTGCTTCATGAGGGCGGCGCGGATCGCGACGTCCTCGTGCATGAGCTTCGCGTAGTCGCCCTTGTTGGCGAACCAGCGGGAATCCCAGGTCCGGTTGATGCCGAGCCGAAGACCGATCGGGTTGACTTTCTGGCCCATCAGTTCCTCCTCAAGCCGCTTCGGCCTGGCGGACTTCACGAACCACGATGGTGAGGTTCGAGAAGGGCTTCAGGATACGCGCGCCGCGGCCGCGGGCGCGGGCGTGGAAGCGCTTGAGAACCAGCGCCTTGCCCACGAAGGCCTGGGAGACGACGAGGTCGTCGACATCCAGATCGTGGTTGTTCTCGGCGTTGGCAATGGCGCTCTCGAGGCACTTTTTGACCTCGGTCGAGATCCGCTTGCGCGAGAACTGGAGCTCGGCCAGCGCCGTGTCGACCTTCTTGCCGCGGATCATCTGCGCCACGAGGTTGAGCTTCTGCGGGCTGACGCGCAGCATGCGCGCGACGGCCTTCGCCTCGTTCTCGGGGAGCGCGCGGGGGGTGGCTTGCTTGCCCATCTCAGCGCCTCTTCGCCTTCTTGTCGGCCGCGTGGCCCGGGAAGGTGCGGGTCGGCGAGAACTCGCCGAACTTGTGACCGACCATCTCCTCGGACACGTAGACCGGTATGTGCTTCTGCCCGTTGTGCACACCGAAGGTGAGCCCGACGAACTGCGGGAGGATCGTGGAGCGGCGGCTCCAGATCTTGATGACCTCGGAGCGCGAGGATCCCCGCGCCGCCTCGGCCTTCTTGAAGAGGTAGCCGTCGACGAACGGCCCCTTCCAGAGAGAGCGTGCCATAGCGATTACTTCTTGCGGTTGTGGCGGCTGGACAGGATGAACACGTCGGTCCGCTTGTTGGACCGGGTCTTCTTCCCCTTGGTGGGCACGCCCCACGGCGTGACCGGGTTGCGGCCGCCCGAGGTGCGACCCTCGCCGCCGCCGTGCGGATGGTCGACCGGGTTCATCGCCACGCCGCGGTTGTGCGGGCGCTTGCCAAGCCAACGGTTGCGCCCGGCCTTGCCGAGCGAAATGTTCATGTGGTCCGGGTTCGAGACCGCGCCAACGCTGGCGAAGCACTGACCATGGACCAGGCGCTGCTCGCCCGAGTTCAGGCGCAGCGTCACGTAGCCCTGGTCGCGGCCGACGATCTGCGCGTAGTTGCCGGCCGAGCGGGCGATCGCGCCGCCCTTGCCGATCTTCAGCTCGACATTGTGGACGATCGTGCCCACCGGCATCGAGCCGACCGGAGCGGCATTGCCCGGCTTGATGTCGACGCTCTCGCCGGCCACCACCTTGTCGCCCGGCTGCAGGCGCTGGGGAGCCAGGATGTAGCTCTGCTTCCCGTCGGGGAAGTTGATCAGCGCGATGAACGCCGTGCGGTTCGGATCGTACTCGATCCGCTCCACCGTGGCAGCGACGCCGAGCTGCTCGCGACGCTTGAAGTCGACGTTGCGCAGCACGCGCTTGTGGCCGCCGCCGCGGAAGCGGACGGTGATGCGGCCGAGATTGTTCCGGCCGCCGGAGGACGACTTGCCCTCCGTCAGCGCCTTCACCGGCTTGCCCTTGTAGAGCTCACGGCGGTCGACGAGCACGAGCTGGCGCAGGCTCGGCGTGACCGGTTTGAATGTCTTCAAGGCCATCGGCTTGGATCCCTAAATCCCGTCCTCAGAGCCCGGTCGTGACGTCGATCGAGTGGCCCTCGGCCAGGGTCACGATCGCCTTCTTCACGTCGGAGCGCTGTCCGCGGAGTCCGCGGAAAATCTTCTTCTTTCCCTTAGTGACAAGGGTGTTCACGGCCGTGACCTTCACGTCGAACAGCTTCTCAACCGCCTCCTTGATCTGAGGCTTGGTCGCCTTGGGGGCGACGCGGAAGACGACCTTGTTCTGCTCGGTCAGGTTCGTCGCCTTCTCGGTGATCACCGGGGAGACGACGATATCGTAGTGGCGCGGATCGGCACTCATTTGAAACGCTCCTCCAGCGCGTCGACGGCAGCCTTCGTCAGGACGAGCGTGTCGCGGCGCAGGATGTCGTAGACGTTGATGCCCTGCACGGGCAGCACGTCGATCTGCGGGATGGCGCGGGCGGCCCGGCCGAAATTCACGTCGACCTCGGCACCGCCGATGATCAGCGCGTTCGAGAGGCCCATCTTGCCGAAGCGCTCGACGAGACCCTTGGTCTTGTGATCCTCGATCTTGATGTCGTCGACGACGATCAGGGTCGATGCCTTGGCCTTGGCTGACAGGGCGTGACGCAGAGCCAGCGCACGGACCTTCTTGGGCAGGTCGTGGCTGTGGTCGCGCACGACCGGCCCGAAGGCCCGGCCACCGCCACGGAACTGCGGCGCCGAGGCCGCACCGTGGCGGGCGTTACCGGTGCCCTTCTGCTTGTAGGCCTTTTTGCGGGTCCGGTTCACGTCCGAGCGGTTCTGCACGGCGTGAGTGCCGGCGCGACGCTTGGCGAGCTGCCAGCGGACCATGCGCTGCAGCAGGTCGGCGCGGGGCTCCAGGCCGAAGATCTCTTCGTTCAGCTCGACCGAGCCGGCACCGGCGCCGTCGAGGGTTTTGACATCGAGCTTCATCACGCGGTCTCCTCAGCCGCAGCGGCCTCAGGAGCCGGGGCGGACGCGCCGTTCTCACGGAACTTGCCCGGCAGCGGAACGTCGGCGGGGAGCTTGCGCTTCACCGCGTCGCGGATCTGGATCCAGCCGCCGGCGACGCCCGGCACCGCACCCTCGACCAAGATCAGGCCGCGCTCGGGATCGGTGCGCACGACGCGCAGGTTCTGGGTGGTGACCCGCTCGACGCCGAGGTGGCCCGGCATCTTCTTGTTCTTGAAGGTCTTGCCCGGGTCCTGACGGCCGCCGGTCGAACCGATCGAACGGTGCGAGATCGACACGCCGTGGGTGGCGCGCAGGCCGCCGAAGTTCCAGCGCTTGATACCGCCGGCGAAGCCCTTACCGGTCGTGGTGCCGGTGACATCCACGAACTGGCCGGGGATGAAGTGGTCCGCGGTGATCTCGGCGCCGACCGGGATCAGCGCGTCCTCGGACACGCGGAACTCGGCGAGTTTCTTCTTCGGCTCGACCTTTGCGACCGCGAAGCGGCCGCGCTCAGCTGCCGAGACGTTCTTGACCTTGGCCTTGCCGACGCCGACCTGCAGCGCGACGTAGCCGTTCTTCTCGACGGTGCGGTGGGCAACCACCTGGCACTGATCGATCTTGAGCACGGTGACGGGGACATGCTCCCCCGCGTCCGTAAAGACGCGGGTCATGCCGACCTTCTGTGCGATGACGCCTGAGCGCATAGGTTCTCTCCCTCGCGCGATGAAACGGGAAGCTCTAAGTCCTCAGCGGACTCAGAGCTTGATCTCCACGTCCACGCCAGCGGCGAGGTCGAGCTTCATCAGCGCGTCCACGGTCTGCGGCGTCGGATCGACGATATCGAGCACGCGCTTGTGCGTGCGCATCTCGAACTGCTCGCGCGACTTCTTGTCGATGTGCGGCGAGCGGTTCACGGTGAACTTCTCGATATGCGTCGGGAGCGGGATCGGACCCCGGATGGTCGCGCCGGTGCGACGAGCCGTGGAGACGATCTCCTTGGTCGACGCATCGAGGATGCGGTGATCGAACGCCTTCAGGCGAATACGGATGTTCTGACCGTTCATGATCCTGGAACCTTGAGAGGGACGGCGGGGTGTGCGGGGCCTGTACCCCGCCGCGCCCTGCTAAGGATGCTTCTCTTGAGCTCAGTCGTTGATGGCGGCGACGACGCCGGCACCGACGGTGCGGCCGCCCTCGCGGATGGCGAAGCGCAGCTTCTCCTCCATGGCCACCGGCACGATCAGCACCACGTCCATGGTCACGTTGTCGCCCGGCATCACCATCTCGGTGCCCTCGGGCAGCGTCACGATCCCGGTCACGTCCGTCGTGCGGAAGTAGAACTGCGGCCGGTAGTTCGTGAAGAACGGCGTGTGACGGCCACCCTCTTCCTTGGTCAGGATGTACGCCTCGGCCTTGAACTTGGCGTGCGGCTTCACCGAACCCGGCTTGCACACGACCTGGCCGCGCTCCACGTCCTCGCGCTTCGTGCCGCGCAGCAGCACGCCGACGTTGTCGCCCGCCTGACCCTGGTCGAGCAGCTTGCGGAACATCTCCACGCCCGTCACCGTCGTGGTCTGCGTGTCGCGGATGCCGACGATCTCGACCGTCTCGCCGACCTTCACGATCCCGCGCTCGACGCGACCCGTCACCACCGTGCCGCGGCCCGAGATCGAGAACACGTCCTCGATCGGCATCAGGAACGGCAGGTCGATCGGACGCTCCGGCTGCGGGATGTAGCTGTCCACGGTCGCCATCAGCGCCAGGACCGCCTCCTTGCCGATCTTCGGCTCCTTGTCCTCCAGCGCCATCAGCGCCGAGCCCTTGGTGATCGGGATGTCGTCACCGGGGAAATCGTACTTCGACAGGAGCTCGCGCACCTCCAGCTCGACCAGCTCCAGAAGCTCCTCGTCGTCGACCATGTCGACCTTGTTGAGGAACACCACCAGCGCCGGAACGCCGACCTGACGCGCCAGCAGGATGTGCTCGCGGGTCTGCGGCATCGGGCCGTCGGCCGCCGACACCACCAGGATCGCGCCGTCCATCTGCGCCGCGCCCGTGATCATGTTCTTCACGTAGTCGGCGTGGCCGGGGCAGTCCACGTGCGCGTAGTGCCGGTTCTGCGTCTCGTACTCCACGTGCGCCGTCGAGATCGTGATCCCGCGCGCCTTCTCCTCCGGTGCCTTGTCGATCTGGTCGTAGGCCGTGAACGTCGCGCCGCCCGACTCCGCCAGAACCTTCGTGATCGCCGCCGTCAGCGACGTCTTGCCGTGGTCAACGTGGCCAATCGTGCCAATGTTGCAGTGCGGCTTGGTGCGGGAGAACTTTTCCTTGCCCATCAGAGCCTCCTAAATTCGAATTCGCGTTGCGGAAGAAGAGATACTTAGGCGTACTTGGCGATGACCTTGTCGGCCTCGCCGCGCGGCACCTCTTCGTAGTGGTCGAACTGCATCGTGAAGTTGGCGCGGCCCTGCGAGAAGGAGCGCAGCTGGTTCACGTAACCGAACATGTTGGCCAGCGGCACCATCGCGTTGATGACGTTGGCGTTGCCGCGCATGTCCTGACCCTGGATCTGGCCACGGCGGGAATTCAGGTCGCCGATGACCGAGCCGGTGTACTCTTCCGGCGAAACGACCTCGACCTTCATCACCGGCTCGAGCAGGACCGAGCCGCCCTTCTGCAGGGCCTCGCGGAAGGCGGCGCGGGAGGCGATCTCGAAGGCCAGCGCCGACGAGTCGACATCGTGGTAGGCTCCGTCGATCAGCTCGACCTTCACGTCGACCACCGGGAAGCCGGCGAGCACGCCCGCGCCGAGGACCGAGTTCAGGCCCTTCTCGACGCCCGGGATGTACTCCTTCGGCACCGCACCGCCGACGATCTTCGACTCGAACGAGAAGCCGGCACCCGGCTCGTTCGGCTCGACGACGAACTTCACGCGAGCGAACTGGCCGGTACCACCGGTCTGCTTCTTGTGCGTGTAGTCGATCTCCTGACGGCGGGTTAGCTTCTCGCGGTACGCCACCTGCGGCTGGCCGATATTGGCGTCGACCTTATAGGTGCGGCGCAGGATGTCGACCTTGATGTCCAGGTGGAGCTCGCCCATCCCCTTGAGGATGGTCTGCCCCGATTCTTGGTCGGTGGAGACGCGGAAGGACGGGTCCTCGGCGGCGAGCTTCGAGAGCGCGATGCCGAGCTTCTCCTGGTCGGCCTTCGACTTCGGCTCGACGGCGATCTCGATCACCGGCTCCGGGAACTCCATCTTCTCGAGGATGACGGCCTTCTGCGAGTCGCAGAGGGTGTCGCCGGTGCGGGTGTCCTTGAGGCCGGCCAGGGCGACGATGTCGCCGGCATAGGCTTCCTTGATGTCCTCGCGGTTGTTGGCGTGCATCAGCAGCATGCGGCCGACGCGCTCCTTCTTGTCGCGCGAGGAGTTGAGCACGTTGGCGCCCGACTCAACCTTGCCCGAGTACACGCGGCAGAAGGTGATCGTGCCGACGTGGGGATCGTCCATGATCTTGAAGGCGAGCATGGAGAAGGGATCCGAATCCGTCGGGTGCCGGACGGTCTCTTCCTCGGTCTTGAAATCGATGCCCTTGATCTCGCCGCGATCGGCCGGGGAGGGCAGGTAGTCCACGACGGCGTCGAGGAGCGGCTGCACGCCCTTGTTCTTGAACGCCGAGCCGCAGAGCACCGGGTGGAAGGCGCGCAGCTGCACGGCCTTGCGCACCAGGAGGCGCATCTGGGCCTCGTCCGGCTCGGTACCGTCGAGGTAGGCGGCCATGGCGTCGTCGTCGAGCTCGACGCAGGCCTCGACCAGCTTGGTGCGGTACTCGACAGCCTGATCCTTCAGGTCAGCCGGAATCTCGACCTCGTCGAAGTTGGCGCCGAGCGCCTCGCCCGACCAGACGATCGCCTTCATCTTGATGAGGTCGATGACGCCCTGGAAGTTGGACTCGGCCCCGATCGGCAGCTGCAGGCACACGGGCTTGCCGGCGACGCGATCGATGATGTCGGCCACGCACTTGAAGAAGTCGGCGCCGATCTTGTCCATCTTGTTGACGAACACGACGCGCGGCACGTCGTACTTGTCGGCTTGGCGCCACACGGTCTCGGTCTGCGGCTCGACGCCCTGGTTGCCGTCCAGCACGCATACGGCGCCGTCGAGCACGCGGAGCGAGCGCTCCACCTCGATGGTGAAGTCGACGTGGCCGGGGGTGTCGATGATGTTCAGGCGCTTATCGCGCCAGAAGCAGGTGGTGGCAGCCGAGGTGATCGTGATGCCACGCTCCTGCTCCTGCTCCATCCAGTCCATGGTGGCGGCGCCCTCATGGACCTCGCCGATCTTGTGGGACTTTCCGGTGTAGTAGAGGATCCGCTCGGTCGTCGTGGTCTTGCCGGCATCGATGTGGGCCATGATGCCGAAGTTGCGGTAGTCCTCGATCGCGTGCGTGCGGGGCATCGAATTGCTCCTGAGAGACGGCGGAACCGCTTACCAGCGGTAGTGCGAGAAGGCGCGGTTGGCTTCCGCCATCCGGTGCGTGTCTTCCCGCTTCTTCACGGCGTTGCCGCGGTTGTTGGCGGCGTCGAGCAGCTCGGCGGAGAGGCGCTCAATCATGGTGCGGTCGTTGCGCGAGCGGGCCGCCTGGATCAGCCAGCGGATGGCCAGCGCCTGGCGACGCTCGGTGCGAACCTCGACCGGGACCTGGTAGGTCGCGCCGCCGACGCGGCGGGAGCGGACCTCGATCATCGGGGCAACGTTGTCGAGGGCGGCGCGGAACACCTCGATCGGGTTGGCGCGGGCGCGGTTCTCGACGATGTCGAAGGCGCCGTAGACGATCCGCTCGGCGGTCGACTTCTTGCCCTCGTACATGATCGAATTCATGAACTTCGTCAGCACCACGTCCCCGTACTTCGGGTCGGGGATGATCTCGCGCTTCTCGGCTGAGTGACGACGGGACATTGGGTTCTGCTCTCGAACAATATGGTCTTAAGCGCCCCGCGCAGGCCGCCTGAGCCCTGAGGCCGGCGACATCCTTACGAGGCCGTGGAAATATCCGACCGAAGCGAAACTTACTTCGGACGCTTGGCGCCGTACTTCGACCGGCGCTGCTTGCGGTTCTTCACACCCTGCGTGTCGAGCACGCCGCGCAGGATGTGGTAGCGCACGCCCGGAAGGTCCTTCACGCGGCCGCCGCGGATCATGACCACGGAGTGCTCCTGAAGGTTGTGGCCCTCACCGGGGATGTAGCCGATCACCTCGAAGCCGTTGGTCAGACGGACCTTGGCCACCTTACGAAGCGCCGAGTTCGGCTTCTTCGGGGTCGTCGTATAAACGCGGGTGCAGACGCCGCGCTTCTGCGGGCAAGCGTCAAGCGCCGGAACCTTGTTGCGGCTCCGCTGGATCTTCCGCGGCTGGGCGATCAGCTGGTTGATCGTCGGCATCCTGTGCCCTCTTCCTCGGTCACCTAGTTCGGACCGCGAAGAGCAGTCCGCAAAGCGAATATGCGCCGGAGGGCCAGTCACGGACCCTCGGCGCGGTGTGGGCAGAGGAGCACGTTCGACAGCGAACGCGCTCGTACCTACGGATCTGACTTAGAGCGTCAGGCGATTTGAACCCTCGGAGCGCGCGGGGCGATGGCGGCGGCGTCCGGGGGTATGCCCAAGGGCCGTCGGCAGCCGATGGCCGTCCGAAGTGGCGCGCTTCTAGACGCGGTTGCCCCTCAGGTCAATGCGTTCGCGGCAGAAAACTGCGCCGCGCCGGAGGTTAAGGATCGGTCAAGGCGCGGTTTCGTTCGGACGGGATCCCAGGGGCTCTGGGCGAGGCCGGCACACCTAACGACACGGCATGCGTCGGACAAGGCTTCTCGGGGCGGTTCGACGCGCGGCGCTCCCAGCGGTCACCGTCGGCCGCGGGGATCATCGTCCGGCACGCGGAGGCTTCGGGATCGTCGAAATCGGGCTCGCGATCGCCGGAAAAGTTTTGCTCAGTGCCGCTCAGATTTTCTGCAGCAACATGCTCGCTCTGACCGCAAAAATGAAATTCTTGCCTGTTGTTTCGGAACGGTAACCGAGATGATGATAGAGATGATCGGCGATGCGCCATGCAAACTGAATGCTCTAAGCTTCAGATCAGCACGCGCGCCGAGAGAACGGCCGATCGAGGATTATATAGGGTACTTTGATCTCATCATCTCTGGCCGCGGTAAACGTGATGGCCGCGGATACGGTCGGCTGCGGATCGCTCTGATGGAGACACCTGTGCGTCGCCTCTTCGCCTTTGCCCTTGCAACGCTTCTGTCGGTGAGCGCCGCCCAGGCCGACCGGCTAGACGAGATCAGACAGGCCGGAATCCTCCGGGTCGCCGCCTTCGACAGCAATCCGCCATTTGGGTTCGTCGATCATGCGACCAAGCAGATCGCCGGGCTCGACGTCGACTACGGGCGCGCACTCGCCGACAAGCTGGGCGTGAAGCTCGAGGTCAGGCCGACAAATCCGGCGAATCGCATCCCGCTCCTGACCTCCGGCAAGGTCGATCTGGTGGTGGCAAACTTCACCATCACGGAGGAGCGAGCCAAGCAGCTCGACTTCAGCATCCCATACTTCGCGTCCGGGCAGCAGTTCCTGGCCAAGAAAGGAACCCTGTCGTCGCCCGAGCAGCTGAATGGCCTGCGCATCGGCGCCGACAAGGGAACCACCAACGAGATCGTTCTACGCCGAGACTTCCCGAAGGCCACGGTCGTCGCCTTCGACGATACGCCGTTCGCATTTACGGCCCTGCGCAACGGCAACGTCCAAGCCATCACGCAGGATGGACCGAAGCTCGTCGGCCTGTTGGCGAAGGTGCCGGATCGCGAGAACTACGAGATCCCCGCCTTCATGATCTCCAATGACTATATCGGCGTCGGCATCCCCAAAGGTGAGATCCGGCTGCGGGAGCTCGTGAACGAGACCCTGCGGGACCTGGAGACGAGCGGGAAGGCGGCGGCGATCTATGACCGGTGGTTCGGGCCGAACACCGAGCAGCCGCTGCCACGCCTGTTCCGGATCGGGGACCACAGCTGATCGAATCGGCGGTGGAAGTGACCCAGCGCTTCGCTGGACTGTTCTGCGACCTCCTGGCGCCGCGCTATCTCGTGTGGCTGCTGCAGGGCTTCGGGGTCACCCTGGCCCTGTCGGCCGCCGTGTGCGTTGCCGGCACGGTCCTGGGCCTCTCGGCGTGCTGCTTGCGGGAAGCGGGCAGCGCGTCGGCACGGCGGGTCGTGTCCGCCGGCATCGGCCTCATCCGCAACACGCCGCTGCTCGTTCAGCTCTTCGTCTGGTACTTCGCGGTCGCCGCTCTCCTGCCGATCAGGCTGACCGTCTGGCTGAGCACGCCGCACCGCCTGGAGTTGGGCGTCGGCGCACTGCACTGGCCCGCCTACGAGACGGTGGCCGGGTTCTGCGGGCTGACGCTCTACGCGGCCGCCTACATCGCCGAAGAGGGCCGCGCCGGCATCAACGGCGTCCGTCCCGGCCAGCGGGAGGCGGCCCTTGCCCTCGGCTTCACGCCGGTCCAGGCGTTCCGCCACGTCGTCCTGCCGCAGGCCCTGCGCATCGTGTGGCTGCCGATCGTCGGCCAGTACCTCAATACGATCAAGAACACGTCGCTGACCATGACGATCGGCCTCGCCGAACTGTCCTACGCGTCCCGGCAAGTCGAGACCGAGACGTTCAGGACGGTCCAGGCCTTCGGCCTCGCGACGCTGCTCTATGTCGGCGCCGTCGCCGCGGTGGAATCGGCGGGGCAGGTTCTGGCCCGACGTTATCGACCGGCGGGACGGCGCCGGTGAACCTCGCGATCATCGGCGACAATCTCGGCTACCTGCTGCTCGGCGCGTGGCCCGACGGGCCGGTCGGCGGACTGGCGCTGACGCTGACGCTGATTCTCTCCGGCCTATCCGGTCTCGCCTCGGCTGCGCTCGGACTCGTCCTGGGGATCGGCCTCGCGATGAGCACGGGGACGACCCGAGGCGCGCTCACCCTGGGCCTCGGGTTCTTCCGCGCCGTGCCGATCGTGATGCTGATCTTCTGGAGCTACTTCCTTCTGCCGATCCTGTTCGGTGTCTCGGTTCCCGAGATGGGCACCGTTGTCGCGGCGCTGTCGCTGGTCGGGGGTGCCTACCTGTCCTACGGGGTTGCGGCGGGCATCGAGAGCATCGGCCGCGGCCAGTGGGAGGCAGGCTTGGCGCTCGGCTTCGGCCGCTGGCGGATCCTGCGCTTCATCGTGCTCCCGCAGGCGCTACGCGCCATGGCGCCGTCCTTCGCCAATCAATGGACCGCGCTCATCAAGGACACGTCGCTTGCCTACGTGATCGGCGTGCCCGAGCTGTCCTTCGTGGCCGCGCAGGTGAACAATCGCGCCATGGTCTACCCGGCCGAGATCTTCCTCTTCGTCGGGGCCGTCTACGCCGGCCTGTGCGCCTCCCTCGACGCGTTGGCGTCCCGGCTGGCGCGAGGATCGCGTTCCGTCACGAAAGCCTGACCGGCTAGCAACGCGACTCGGCACATCCTGCCGAGCTGGCGCGAAGCGGCGTGCCGGATCGGGGCAGGGGGGCGCCGTCACGGTCTACGGAAGATTAAAGCGAACCGTCGAAACGTCGCGATCATCGGGTGGCCGGCAGGTCGCCATGGGTTCGGGTCGAGGATGTTGCGTATGGGTTGCGTCGCGGTCAGCAACGTTGTGCCGTTCCGACGGGCGGTTCCCGTCCAGGCGCCCGGCGAGCGCGAGGCGCGCAATCGCCGTCGCAGCGAGCAGCGTTCGCTCCTCGACGCGGTCTACGCCACCGGCAGCCTGATCGTCGCGGCGGAGGACCGCACGATGAAGCTGACGGCTTCGCGCCTGCAGGTCTACGGCTTCCTGGCCATCGAGGAGCTGGCCGACGACGGCACCGTGCGCCGGCTCCGCCCGTCCGAGGCTGTTCGGGCCCGCGCGGAGCGGCCCTGGCGCCTGTCGAAGCCCGCTTGCGGCGGCGCTGTCACCATCCCGAGCCTCGACGGCTTCCTGTTCGAATCTGCCGGCCAGCCGGCCTGATTCCAGCCTCTTCGTGCGGCTTGCGACCGGCGTGCCGAAAGGCGCGCCGGTCGTTCTGCGTCAAAGCAGTCGTCCGTTCCGTCCCAGATCGGATCTCGAGCGCCCTCGTTGCGCACCTGCCGCGCCGAGAAATCCCGCCGCTCGGCTTGCCATTGCCAGCGGTCCGTAGTATCCGCCCGGCCTTCGCGACATTCCCGATGGGTGCTCGCACCCTGTGAACGCGGTGACCGCGCCGGTGTCCCAAGACACCGCCAGCGCGGTCGAACACATGAGCCGGGGACATCAGGTCCCCATCAGGCGTCGTCCGCCGGGCAATACCGCCCGTGTGCGGAAACCCGCCTGAAACAAGGAGTCACGCACGTGATCCAGATGCAGACGAATCTGGACGTCGCCGACAACTCGGGTGCACGCCGTGTGATGTGCATCAAGGTTCTCGGCGGGTCGAAGCGCAAGTATGCCGGCGTGGGCGACGTCATCGTCGTCTCCGTCAAGGAGGCGATCCCGCGCGGTCGCGTCAAGAAGGGCGACGTCATGAAGGCGGTCGTCGTCCGCACCGCCAAGGACGTGAAGCGCGCCGACGGTTCGGTCATCCGCTTCGACAAGAACGCGGCCGTTCTGATCAACAATCAGAAGGAGCCGATCGGCACCCGCATCTTCGGACCGGTGCCGCGCGAGCTGCGCGCCCGCAACCACATGAAGATCATCTCCCTGGCTCCGGAGGTGCTGTAATGGCTGCCAAGATCAAGAAGGGCGACACGGTCGTCGTGCTCACCGGCCGCGACTCGGGTCGCTCCGGCGAGGTCATCCAGGTTCTGCCGAAGGAAGGCCGGGCCTTCGTGCGCGGCATCAACCTGGTCAAGAAGCACCAGAAGCAGACCCAGAACCAGGAAGGCGGCATCATCTCCAAGGAGGCCGCCATCCAGCTCTCGAACATCGCGGTCGCCGATGCCAACGGCAAGCCGACCCGCGTGGGTTTCCGCATCCTCGAAGACGGGCGCAAGGTCCGGTTCGCCAAGACCACGGGGGATCAGATCGATGGCTGAGGCCGACAAGAACGCCTACACCCCTCGTCTGCGCAAGCATTACGAGGAAGTGGTTCGCCAGAAGCTGATCGAAGAGTTCGGCTACAAGAACCCCATGGAAGTGCCGCAGATCACCAAGATCGTGATCAACATGGGCGTCGGCGAGTCCACCGCGGACTCGAAGAAGGCCTCCGTGGCTGCGGGGGACCTCGCCCTCATCGCCGGCCAGAAGCCGGTCATCACCAAGGCCCGCAAGGCCATCGCGACCTTCAAGGTCCGCGAGGGTATGCCGATCGGCTGCAAGGTGACCCTGCGCAAGCAGCGCATGTACGAGTTCATGGACCGGCTGATCACCATCGCGCTGCCGCGCAAGCAGCGCATGTACGAGTTCATGGACCGGCTGATCACCATCGCGCTGCCGCGCGTGCGTGACTTCCGCGGCCTGAACCCGCGCTCGTTCGACGGCCGCGGCAACTACGCGCTGGGTCTCAAGGAGCACCTCGTGTTCCCGGAGATCTCCTACGACAAGGCCGAGCAGACCTGGGGCATGGACATCGTCGTGGCGACCACCGCCAAGACCGATGCCGAGGCCAAGGCCCTCCTCGCCGCCTTCAAGTTCCCGTTCCGGCAGTGAAGCTTTCGGGCTTCAGACGCGGACACCGGAGATAGACCACATGTCGAAGAAAAGCTCAGTCGAGAAGAACGAGGCCCGCAAGGCGCTGGTGAAGCGCTTCGCGGCCAAGCGGAAGGCGCTCCTCGAGATCGCCAACAACGACGCCCTCGAGATGGAGGAGCGCTTCGAGGCGCGCCTCAAGCTCGCGGAACTGCCGCGCAACTCGTCGGCCACCCGCATCCGCAATCGCTGCGGCATGACCGGCCGTCCGCGCGCCTACTACCGCAAGATGGGCATCTCGCGCGTGGCGCTGCGCGAGCTTGGCAACCGGGGCCTGATCCCCGGCCTGGTCAAGTCGAGCTGGTAAGGAGGTCCCCATGGTTAACGATCCCGTGGGCGACATGCTCACCCGCATCCGCAACGGCCAGCTGCGCCGTCGCAACGTCGTCCAGACGCCCGGCTCGCGCCTGCGCGCCAGCGTCCTCGACGTGCTGAAGTCTGAGGGCTACATCCGCGATTACGCGGCGACCGACCTCGGCAACGGCCGCACCGAGTTCGCTATCGAGCTCAAGTACTATGACGGGCGCCCGGTGATCCGCGAGATCAAGCGCGTCTCGAAGCCGGGCCGCCGGGTCTACTCGTCGGTCGGCGAGCTGCCGCACGTGGCCGACGGCCTCGGCGTCACCATCGTCTCCACCCCGCAGGGCGTCATGGCCGACCACGAGGCGCGCGAGCGCAACGTCGGCGGTGAAGTGCTCTGCACCGTGTTCTGATCGGGACGGAGGAGGTTATCCCATGTCTCGCGTAGGCAAGAAGCCGGTCCCCGTACCGGCGGGCGTTACCGCCACCGTCACGGGTCAGACCGTGAAGATGAAGGGTTCGAAGGGCGAGCTGTCGTTCGTCGTTCCCGCCCTCGTCAACGTGGCCCTGAAGGACGGCGCGATCTCGGTCGAGCCGATCAACCAGTCCAAGCCGGCGCGCTCCCTGTGGGGCACGTCGCGGGCGCAGATCGCCAACATCGTCGAGGGCGT
This sequence comes from Methylobacterium sp. OAE515, assembly GCF_041806315.1. Taxonomy (NCBI): domain Bacteria; kingdom Pseudomonadati; phylum Pseudomonadota; class Alphaproteobacteria; order Hyphomicrobiales; family Methylobacteriaceae; genus Methylobacterium; species Methylobacterium sp. OAE515. The sequence continues at coordinate 4,869,780 of NZ_JBGMUV010000001.1, read as the reverse complement.
GTCGAAGGGCTTCGAGAAGAAGCTCGAGATCACGGGCGTCGGCTATCGTGCGGCGATGGCCGGCAAGGCCCTCAAGCTGTCGCTCGGCTACAGCCACGACATCGAGTACGAGATCCCCGCCGGGATCACGATCGCAACCCCGAAGCCCACCGAGATCACGATCTCCGGGATCAACCGCCAGCAGGTCGGTCAGGTCGCCGCCGAGATCCGCGATTACCGCGGACCCGAGCCGTACAAGGGCAAGGGCGTGCGGTATGCGGGCGAGTTCATCTTCCGCAAGGAAGGCAAGAAGAAGTAAGGAGGGCATCATGTCTCGCAAGCTCGAAGCCCTCGATCGCCGCAAGGCGCGCGTCCGTCGCGCGCTGCGGGCGGCCGCCAACGGCCGTCCGCGGCTCTCGGTGTTCCGCTCGTCGAAGCAGATCTACGTGCAGGTCATCGACGACGTCGCCGGCAAGACGCTGGCCGCAGCCTCGTCGATCGACAAGGCGCTCAAGGGCGAACTGAAGACCGGCGCCGACGTCGCCGCCGCCAAGGCGGTGGGCAAGCTCGTCGCCGAGCGCGCCAAGGCCGCGGGCGTCACGAAGGTCATCTTCGACCGCTCCGGCTACATCTACCACGGCCGCGTCGCCGCCGTGGCGGAGGCCGCCCGCGAGGGTGGCCTGGAATTCTGATCGGGTTTCACCGAACCCCGTCATTCCGGGGCACCGCAGGCGAGCCCGGAAACCAGACCCTCGGCGCGGCAGGATCTGCACCCCCGACGGCTCTGGATCTTGGGCTCCGCTGCAGGGACCCGGGATGACGACAGAAACGGCGGAGGAGAGCGGTGCGCCGCTTTCCGCAGACAAAATCGAGCGAGCAGGCCCGCCGCCTGCGCCAGTGAGATGAACAGGTAGAAACATGGCACGTGAACGTGAAGGCGGGGGCCGCGGCCGCCGCGAGGATCGCGAGGAGCGCGACAGCGAGTTCGTGGACAAGCTCGTCCACATCAACCGCGTCGCGAAGGTGGTAAAGGGTGGCCGTCGCTTCGGCTTCGCTGCCCTTGTCGTCGTCGGCGACCAGAAGGGCCGCGTCGGCTTCGGCCACGGCAAGGCCCGTGAGGTGCCGGAAGCGATCCGCAAGGCGACCGAGGCTGCCAAGCGCGGTCTGATCCGTGTGTCGCTCCGTGAGGGCCGGACCCTGCACCACGACGTCAACGGTCGTCATGGCGCCGGCAAGGTGATCCTCCGCGCCGCCCCGCAGGGTACCGGCATCATCGCCGGCGGCCCGATGCGCGCCGTGTTCGAGACGCTCGGCATGCAAGACGTTGTCGCCAAGTCGCTGGGTTCCTCGAACCCCTACAACCTCGTGCGCGCCACTTTCGAGGCGCTCAAGAACGAGGACAGCCCGCGCTCCGTGGCGGCCCGCCGCGGCATCAAGGTGTCGACGCTCCAGTCGCGTCGCCGCGATGCCGACCCGGCAGACCAGTCCGAAGCCGCAGTCGCGTAAGGGGGGTCCGATGGCACAGAAGACCGTCCGCATCGAGCAGATCGGTTCGCCGATCCGCCGCGAGGCCAGCCAGCGCCAGACGCTGATCGGCCTCAAGCTCAACAAGCTCCACCGCGTGTCCGAGCTGGAGGATACCCCCTCCGTGCGCGGCATGATCCGCAAGGTTGCGCACCTCGTGCGCGTCCACGGCGACGTGGCGTGAGGAGGTCCCGATGAAGCTCAACCAGATCAGCGACAATCCCGGCGCCACCAAGGACCGGATGCGCGTTGGCCGGGGCATCGGCTCCGGCAAGGGCAAGACCGCAGGCCGCGGCGTGAAGGGTCAGAAGGCCCGGACCGGCGTTGCCATCAAGGGCTTCGAGGGCGGTCAGATGCCGTTGCATCGTCGCCTGCCGAAGCGCGGCTTCAACAACCTCTACGCTCAGGATCTGAACGAGGTGAACCTCGGCCGGATCCAGGAGGCGGTCGACGCCGGCAAGCTCGACAAGGCCGCCACCGTTACGGTGGAGAGCCTGGTCGCCGCCGGCATCATCGCCCGTCCCCGCGACGGCGTGAAGCTGCTCGGCGTCGGCGAGCTCACCGCGAAGCTCAGCTTCGAGGTCACCCGCGCCTCCAAGTCCGCCGTCGAGGCGGTCGAGAAGGCCGGCGGCTCGGTCAGCACCGTCTACGCCCAGGGTGCCTCCACCCGCGGCGGCAGCGAGGCGGCCACGGCCTGACGGGAGCGCGGAGGGTGCGATCTCGGGGACCCGTTGCACGGGCTCCGCGCACCCTTTAAGCCGATCCTTCGAGCGGCGGCCCTGCGACCACGCGGGCCGCCGTTTTTCGTTTCATCCGGGCTCGACCGCCCGGCGACATGTCCAGGACGCGACGCTTATGGCCTCAGCCGCCGAGCAGCTTGCCGCCAACCTCAACTTCGGTGCGATCGCCAAGGCCGATGAGCTGAAGAAGCGCATCTGGTTCACGCTCGGCGCCCTCGTGGTGTTCCGGCTGGGCACGTACATCCCGATTCCCGGAATCGATCCGGAGCAGTTCGCCCGGAACTTCCAGCAGCAGTCGGGCGGCGTGCTGGGCCTGTTCAACATGTTCTCGGGCGGTGCCGTCGAGCGCATGGCGATCTTCGCCCTGAACATCATGCCGTACATCTCGGCCTCGATCATCGTGCAGCTCCTGACCTCGGTGATCCCGAGCCTGGAGGCGCTGAAGAAGGAGGGTGAGTCCGGCCGCAAGGTCATCAACCAGTACACCCGCTACCTGACGGTGGTGCTGGCGCTGGTCCAGTCCTGGGGCATCGCGATCGGACTCCAGGGCTCCTCGGCCGCCATCGATCCGGGCCCGTTCTTCCTGGCCTCGACGGTGATCACGCTGACCGGCGGGACCCTGTTCCTGATGTGGCTCGGCGAGCAGATCACCTCGCGCGGCATCGGCAACGGCTCGTCGCTGATCATCTTTGCCGGCATCGTCGCCCACCTGCCGGTGGCGATCGCGGGCGCGCTCGAGCTCGGCCGCACCGGCGCCCTATCGCCGGCGATCATCCTAGGTGTAGGCGTCGCCGCGGTGGCGCTGGTCTACTTCATCGTGTTCATGGAGCGTGCCCAGCGCCGGCTGCTGATCAACTACCCGAAGCGCCAGGTCGGCAACCGCATGTACGAGGGCCAGACCTCGTTCCTGCCGCTCAAGCTCAACACGTCCGGCGTGATCCCGCCGATCTTCGCCTCCTCGCTGCTGCTCCTGCCGGCCACGGCCGCGAGCTTCTCCGCCAATGGCGGCGCGACCGGCTGGCTCGGCACGGTCACGGCCTATCTCGGCCACGGCACGCCGCTGTTCATGGTCCTCTACGCGGCGCTGATCATCTTCTTCACGTTCTTCTACACCGCCGTGGTCTTCAATCCGCAGGAGACGGCCGACAACCTGAAGAAGCATGGCGGCTTCATCCCGGGCATCCGTCCGGGCGAACGCACCGCGGCCTTCATCGACAAGGTGCTGACCCGCATCACGGTGATCGGCGCCCTGTACCTGACGCTCGTCTGTCTGTGCCCGGAGATCCTCTCGTCCTACGCGGCCGCGAGCCTCGGCTTCGGCGGCACGTCCCTGCTGATCGTGGTCTCGGTCACTATGGACACAGTGGCGCAGATCCATGGGCACCTGATGGCCCACCAGTACGAGGGCCTCGTGAAGAAGGCCAAGCTGCGTGGCGCCTCGACCACGCAACGCCGCCGCTGAGGCTGATACAGAGACGGGACGAAGCCAAGCATCCTCCCGTCTCTGGCCCAAAGGTCCGAGTGTTTCCGCGCTCGGGACCGGCTAGAAATTCTTAAATCCGGCGATGCCAGGGAGGCTTCGCCACCGCGGCTTGAGCCCGAAGCGACCGGGCCGAACGAGGACAACGCCATGCGCATCATTCTGCTCGGGCCGCCCGGTGCGGGAAAGGGGACGCAATCCGAGCGGATCGTGCAGCGCTTCGGCATCCCGCAGCTCTCGACCGGCGACATGCTCCGGGCGGCGGTGGCGGCGGGCACGCCGGTCGGCCTTGAGGCCAAGGCCGTGATGGAATCGGGCGGCCTCGTCTCGGACCGGATTGTGGTCGGCATCGTGGCCGACCGGATCGAGGAACCCGATGCCCGCCGCGGCTTCATCCTCGACGGCTTCCCGCGCACTGTCGCTCAAGCCGAGGCATTGTCCGAGATGCTCGCCAGCAAGGGCTTGAGCCTCTCCACCGTCATCGAGCTGAAGGTGGACGAGAACGCCCTCGTCGGCCGGATCGAGAAGCGCGCGGCAGAGACCCTGGCCCGTGGCCAGGCTGTGCGGAAGGATGATACCCCGGAAGTGTTCAAGCAGCGCCTGGAAGCTTATCGCGCCCAGACCGCGCCGCTATCGGCTTACTATGCCCAGAAGCGCATGCTGAAGACCGTCGACGGCATGCAGCCGATCGACAAGGTCACGGCCGACCTGATGTCGGTGCTTGAGCCGCACGAGGAGCGTGTGACGTCCTGAGCACCTGTTGAGGTGCCGGTCCGCTGCTGGCCGGACAGGGACGCAAGGCTGAATAGGGAGGCGAAGCTCTCCGTGTCGCGGAAGAGGCGCTGTCAGGATGATCGCGTCCGACGGCGATTGGGTCGCCCTCGATCCTGAACCTCTCGCGGGCTCGACCGGTTGATTGGCGCAGCATCGATCGGAAACACCATGACCCTACGCGTCGTCGTCACGACGGTTGTCCTCAGCCTCGCGGCTTCGCTGCCGGACCTTCCGGCTGCGGCGCAGAGCCCCGCCCAATCCTTCGTGTACGGGCAGAAGCGGTTCCGCCACGCCTGCCGACCGCCCCTCAAGTTCGCTGCCGGCGCCTGTGTCCGCCGCTGCCCAGGCGGCTACCAGGATTTGGGCAGCTACTGCCGGTTCCGGAATCAGGGCTTCCGCTAAGAGACCCGGATCAGAGTCGTCCTTCCCGGCGCAGGGTGCCGAAGAAGTTGACGACGTCCATCGCCAGGGATCGATGGCCGAATAGACGAAGCGGATAGCCCTCGGGGGTGTCCTCGCGCAGCTCGATCATGGCGGTCATAACGTTGTAGCGGAACACCATCCGGCGGCCCGCGAACGTGGCCCAGAGCAGGATCGGCCCGTGATCCGCGCCCTGAACCGCCACGGATCCCGGCTCTGCTTCGGCGAGCACGCCGCCGATCACCGCCAGTGTCACGGGGACGACCTCGTCCAGGGTCTCGGCGGCTTCCCGCAGGACGGCATCGGCGAAGGCCCGCACGGTCGCACCGTCGCTGGTCAGCAGGGACATCCAGACTCCTCGATCTCGTGCATCACGGCCCCGGGGCGTGACGCAGGGCGGCACGTCGAACCGGTCATACCACGTTGACATCGGGCCTTCCGCGCGCTAGCAGGCCCTCCTTCGTCCAGCCGAACGATGGTCCGAGGTGCCCTGTCCAGGGCCGCCCGCGGGCCGCGTCGTCGTTTCACGTGCGCAGGGGCCGGCCTCCACCGGACGCGCACGACACCGGCCCGGATCCTCGGGCCCGACATGGAGAGTGATTGTGGCCCGTATCGCAGGCGTCAACATCCCGACCAACAAGCGCGTCGTCATCGCGCTTCAGTACATTCACGGCATTGGCGCCAAGAAGGCCGAGGAGATCACCCAGAAGGTGAACATCCCCGCCGAGCGCCGGGTCAACCAGCTGACCGATGCCGAGGTTCTCTCGATCCGCGAGACGATCGACCGCGACTACATCGTCGAGGGCGACCTGCGCCGCGAAGTCTCGATGAACATCAAGCGCCTGATGGATCTCGGCGCCTATCGCGGCCTGCGTCACCGCAAGCAGCTGCCGGTCCGCGGTCAGCGCACTCATACCAACGCCCGCACCCGCAAGGGTAAGGCGAAGCCGATCGCCGGCAAGAAGAAGTAATTTTTTGGAACTGGGAGGCCGTGCTCAGCTCGGCCTCCTTCCCATCGCGCCAGGTGTCCCCCAGCGGACCCGGCGCCGGCTCGACCGCCCTGCCTGGGCGCTCCGGCCAAGTCCCAAAAAGAATCCCGAGCGCCTGGTGTTACGGGCGTGCCTGAAGGAAGAGTGAGAACAGATGGCCAAGGAACCGCAACGCGTCCGCCGCCGCGAGCGCAAGAACATCGTGTCGGGCGTCGCCCACGTGAACGCGTCGTTCAACAACACGATGATCACCATCACGGATGCGCAGGGCAACACGATCTCGTGGTCGTCCGCCGGCGCGATGGGCTTCAAAGGCTCGCGCAAGTCGACGCCGTACGCCGCTCAGGTCGCCGCCGAGGATGCCGCCCGCAAGGCGTCCGAGCACGGCATGCGCACCCTCGAGGTCGAGGTTTCGGGTCCGGGTTCGGGCCGTGAGTCGGCGCTCCGCGCCCTTCAGGCTGCTGGCTTCACGGTGACCTCGATCCGCGACGTGACGTCGATCCCGCATAACGGCTGCCGGCCGCGCAAGCGCCGCCGCGTCTGATCGAAGTCTCGTGACGGAGAAGCTCATGACGGGATCGAAGCCGCTTCCGGGCGTGCTGCGTTGGAACCTCGGCGACCTCACGGTCACCGTGCTCAACGACGGCTGGTTTCAGGCCAGCCTCGATCTCGTCACGGGCATCTCCAAGGAAGAGGCCGGGCGGCTTCAGCTGGCGGGCTTCCGAACCGAGCAGCCCAAGATCACGCTGAACGCCTTCCTGATCACAGGTCCCGGCCTCAAGCCGACCCTGATTGACACGGGCTATGGCGACCTCGCGCCGGCACCGACCCTCGGCCGGGCCGGCGCGGCGCTGGCGCTCACCGGCGTCAAGCCGGAGGAGATCGGCACGGTGCTCGTCAGCCACCTGCACCCAGACCATGTCGGCGGTCTCGTGAAGGACAGCGCGGCGCGCTACCCGAATGCCGAGATCGTGCTGCACGCCGACGAGGCGGCGCACTGGCTTCCGGATGAGGCCCTGGCCCAGGCGCCGGAGGCCGCGAAGCCTTATTTCGAGGGTGCCCGCAAGGCGCTCGCACCCTACGCCGGCAAGGTGCGCGAGCACCGGGGCGGCGAGGTTCTTCCGGGGATCACAGCGGTGCCTCTGCCCGGCCACACGCCGGGCCATTGCGGTTTCCGCATCGTCTCCGGTGGACAGTCGCTGATGATGTGGACCGACGTGGTGCACCTGCCGGCGATCCAGTTCAAGAACCCTGAGGCCGGCGTCGGCTTCGACGTCGACGGCGACCAGGCACGGGAGACGCGCAAGCGGATCCTGGACGAGGTGGCAAGCGAGCGGACGCTCATCGCCGGCGGCCATCTCGAATTCCCGGCGCTCGGCTACGTGGACCGGGAGGGGGCTGGCTACAGCTTCGTACCGGTGCTGTGGGTCGGCGGCGAGTAACGGCGGACAGACATTCAGGGACCGTTCGGGGCGCCAGGGGGCGGCGCCGGACGGCCGAAGCGCGGGGACGGTCGTCGCGGATCCCGGGCAAGGACGAGAGGTAGGATCGTGGTCATTCAGAAGAATTGGCAGGAACTGATCAAGCCGAACAAGCTGCAGGTCACGACCGGCGACGACCCCAAGCGGGTCGCCACGGTCGTCGCCGAGCCGCTGGAGCGCGGCTTCGGCACCACTCTGGGCAACGCCCTGCGCCGGGTGCTCCTGTCGTCGCTCCAGGGCGCGGCCGTGACCTCGGTGCAGATCGACGGCGTGCTGCACGAGTTCTCGTCGATCCCGGGCGTGCGCGAGGACGTCACCGACATCGTCCTCAACATCAAGACCATCGCGATCCGCTCGCAGACGGACGCGCCGAAGCGCATGACCCTGCGCAAGACCGGCCCCGGCCTCGTCACCGCCGGTGACATCGGCACGGTCGGCGACATCCAGATCCTGAACCCCGACCTCGTGATCTGCACGCTGGATGACGGCGCCGAGATCCGCATGGAGTTCACGGTGGCCACCGGCAAGGGCTATGTCCCGGCCGAGCGCAACCGTCCCGAGGACGCCCCGATCGGCCTGATCCCGGTCGACTCGCTGTTCTCCCCGGTGACCAAGGTCAGCTACCGCGTCGAGACGACCCGCGAGGGCCAGGATCTCGACAAGGACAAGCTGACCATGACGGTCGAGACCAACGGTGCGGTCTCGCCGGAGGATGCGCTCGCTTACGCGGCGCGCATCATCCAGGACCAGCTGCAGGTCTTCGTGAACTTCGAGGATCCGCGCAAGGAAGAGGCCGCGCCGCTCGCGCCGCAGCTGCCCTTTAACCCGGCGCTGCTCAAGAAGGTCGACGAGCTGGAGCTGTCGGTCCGTTCGGCGAACTGCCTGAAGAACGACAACATCGTCTACATCGGCGACCTCATCCAGAAGTCCGAGGGCGAGATGCTGCGGACCCCGAATTTCGGCCGCAAGTCGCTCAACGAGATCAAGGAAGTGCTCGCCGGCATGGGCCTGCACCTCGGCATGGACATCCCCGGCTGGCCGCCGGAGAACATCGAGGACCTCGCCAAGCGCTTCGAGGAGCACTACTAGGTCGCTGGTTCCCCCCGCTCCGCCCTCATCCTGAGGTGCCGGAGCGCAGCGGAGACCTCGAAGGAGGCCTCCAGGGATCGCAGCATCTTCTGGAGCCCTCCTTCGAGGCCCGCTGACGCGGCCACCTCAGGATGAGGGCTTCGGTTTAAAGTTCCCGCCGCGGGGTCATGCGGAATCAACCGCCCTGTGCTCAGGGCACCCGGCCGTACCGTGGCACGGCGGCCGAGACCAGAAGGAAGCCAGCACCATGCGTCACGGTTATCGCGGCCGTCGTTTCAACCGCACCGCCGAACACCGCAAGGCGATGTTCGCCAACATGTCCGCCGCGCTGCTCAAGCACGAGCAGATCATCACCACGCTGCCGAAGGCCAAGGACCTGCGTCCGGTCGTCGAGAAGCTGATCACGCTCGGCCGCATCGACAGCGTGCACACCCGCCGTCTGGCGATGGCGCAGCTGCGCGACGCCGACATGGTCAAGAAGCTCTTCACGGTGCTCGGCCCGCGCTACAAGGGCCGCCCGGGCGGTTACTGCCGCATCATGAAGGCCGGCTTCCGTCAGGGCGACAACGCCCCGCTCGCCGTGATCGAGTTCGTCGATCGCGACGTCGAGGCCCGCGGCAAGGATTCCGGCCCGAGCCAGGTCGCCGAGGCCGCCTGATCCCGGCCGGGCGTTCCTACGCCCCTGTCGTTCGAGAAGCCGTCCCGGATCCTCCGGGGCGGCTTCTCGCTTTTTGGCTTCTCGTCTGTGCGGGCCAGCGAAGCAATCCAACCCGCGCCATGCCGACTGATTATGCGGATCACCGGCCCGCCTTGCGGCGCTCGCGATGACGATGCGCTGATCACAAAAAACCCGCCGGCTCGCGCCGACGGGTCTGAGCAGGGTCCACGTCTTGGATGGTCGCGGGAGCTCGCCCTGGCGGCCCGTATCGGACGGGCCGGGAACTCGACCGCGCCGCGCTCCGAAAACCCCTATCCCTGCTGATACACGTCCGGTGGACCGTCCTGGTCCGGGTCGTTGTCACACCTGCGGCGCGGGAAGATGCCGTGATCGCTCATGGTCCACCTCCTCATCGTAACCCGGGGCCCACGGGCCCCACATAGGTTCAATGAGCCGGCAACCGGTCGGTTCCCAGGCCCGGTCAGCCAGCCTGTCCGGCCGCGCCGTCGAGCAACGTGGCCACCCGGGCGGCCAGGTCGGCCGAGCGGAACGGCTTCGAGAGAACCGGCAGATCCTCGGGGATCTGCATGGCCTCTGCGTGACCGGTCAGGATCAGGACGGGAAGACCCGGCAGCCTGCCGCGGATCTCGGCCGCCAGCTCGATCCCGCTCATGCCGGGCATGGCCAGATCGGCCACGACCATGTCGAAGCGGTCGTGCCGGAGACTTCTGAGCGCGGCCTCGCCGTCGGCCGCCTCGGTGGTGCTGTGCCCGAAGCCCGTCAGGAACGAGGCCGTCACGTGCCGCACCTGCGGATCGTCATCGACGATGAGGATACGGGCCCGGCGCCCGGCGACCGGAGCTGCGCCGGCCTCCTCGGCAGGCTGCTCGGGAGCTTGGTCGGCGAAGGGCAGGGCCAGCTCGACGCGCGTCCCCTTGCCGACCTCGCTGTCGATCACCAGCCGACCTTTCGACTGCTGCGCCAGCCCGAAGACCATGGCGAGGCCGAGCCCGGTTCCCTGGCCCACGGCCTTGGTCGTGAAGAACGGTTCGCACACCCGGCGCAGGATGTCTTCGGGGATGCCGGTGCCCTCGTCGGTGACGCTGATGCCGAGATAGCTGCCGTCGGCGATCTCCGGATCGCCGCTGATGTTGAGCCGCCGCGTCGCCACCGTGATGGTGCCGCCGTCCGGCATCGCGTCCCGGGCGTTGATGCAGAGGTTGAGCACGGCGAGTTCGAGCTGGTCCGGATCCACCTGAACCGCCAAGAGGCCGTCCTCCAGGTCGGTTCGCACGGTCACAAGGCCGCCGAGGCTGCGTCCGAACAGGTCGCTCATCCCGGTGATCAGGCCATTCACATCCACGGCCCGGGCCTGCAGGTCGTGCGCACGGCTGAAGCTGAGGAGACGCTTGGTCAAGGACGCGCCGCGCTCCGCAGCTCCGCGGGCGTTCTCGATCAGGCGCTGGACCCGCGGCTGGTCGGCAATCTTCGGACCGGCGAGTTCTAGGCTGCCGAGGATCGCGGTCAGCAGGTTGTTGAAGTCGTGCGCGATGCCGCCCGCCAGCGTCCCGAGGGCCTGCATCTTGTCGGATTGGCGCAGGCGCGCCTCCAGAGTCCGCTGCTCGGTCACGTCGCGCTCGATCACCGCGAGATGGCTGATCGCGCCGCTCGGGTCGCGAATCGGCACCCGCGTCACGTGGCTCCAATGCTCGGCGCCCGTCGGGCCGTCGCTGATCAGGCTCTCGGCCACCGCGCCGGAGCGGATCGCGGCCTCGTCCGCCGTCGTTACCGGACCGGCCTTCGCGCCGAGCAGCTCGGCCTCGCGCCGTCCCAGGCAGGCGGCGATGTCGTGATGGAGAAGGGCTGCCTTGCGGGCGTTCAGCCGAACGAACCGACCGTCCGCGTCCTTGAAGCTGATCGCGTCCTGAGCGTGGTCGAGCAGACCCCGGAGAAGCGCCCGCTCGGTGGCGAGGTCCCGTCCGAGTTGGTGCCGCTCGAAGGCCTGCCGAACCGTGGAGCGCAGCAGGCCCGCATCCCAGGGTTTCGTCACGTATCCGACGATGCCGCCGCGATTGAGGGCGGCGATCACCGCCGTGATGTCGGCGTAGCCGGTGAGCAGGATCGCCTGCGCATCGTGGAAGGTGCGCGCTTCGGCGAGCAGCGCGTCGCCGGTCAGGCCCGGCATGCGCTGGTCGGACACCACCACGGCGATGTCGGGCTCCGCGCGCAGGATCTCCAGCGCCTCGGCAGGGCGCGAGGTCGTCAGCACCCGGTAGGACTCCTCGAACAGGTCCTCCAGGGCGATCAGGATATCCGGCTCGTCATCGACGGCCAGGATCGTCCCTACACCTGCCGTACGGTCACTCATGCACTGGCCGCCTGCCGCGGAATCCCGATCACGAAGCAGGCTCCCCCACCTGGGGCCGTCTCCACGGCGAGCGAGCCGCTATGCGCCTGAACGACGCTGTAGGCAATCGCAAGACCAAGTCCCGTTCCCGATCCCACCGGCTTTGTCGTGAAGAAGGGTTCAAAGATCTTCTCGCGCAACGTCTCCGGTATGCCAGGACCAGTATCGCTGATGCGGATCTCGTCAACATCCGGGGATGATTCGGTGACGATGCGAATCGTGCCGCCCTCCGGCATCGCGTCGGCGGCATTGCCCAGGATGTTCATCACCACCTGATTCAGCAGCGCCGGGGTGCAGTGGATCTCGGGCCTGCCCGCGAAGGTGCGCTCGACGACGATCCGGTCGCCGAGCTTGTGCTGGATCAGGGCCAGCACGGTGTCGATCGCCTCCGGCACGTTGACGAGGGCACGCTCACCCTCGTCGAGGCGCGAGAACTTCCGGAGGTTCAGAACGAGATCCTGGATGCGGGTCAGTCCCATCCGCATCGAGCCGACCCGCTGCCGGGCCTTGTCGATGGTACGGGCGGCCGCGTCCGGCGCCGCGTCCGGCAGCTCGCCGAGCAGACGCTCCACCGTGCCCTGATGGGCCAGGATGAAGGCGAGGGGATTGTTGATCTCGTGGGCGATTCCGGCGACCAGCTCGCCCAGCGAGGCCATCTTGGCGGCCTGGACGAGCTTGGACTGCGCGTCGGTCAGCTGGCGGTTGGCGTCGGCGAGGTCACGGTTCGCCTGCTCCAGGGCGTCGGCGAGCCGCGCCCGGGCCTCGGCCGCCTCGGCCTCGGCGCGGGCCCGCTCCACGGCGCGCTCCCGCTCGCCGAACTGGCCGGCGATGCGCCGATCGTCCTCTTCCAAGAGCCGGCGGCGTACGAACCCGCGCACCCGGAGCGCAAGGACCTCGGCATCGGTCTTCGAGACGACGTCATCAGCCCCCGCCGCGTAGGCCTGGACGAGGAAATCCTTGGCCGGATCGCTCCCGGCGATGGCCACGAGGTGGAAGCCGGCGCCGGCCGCCTGACCCGCGCGGCGCTGACTGATCGCTAGGCAGAGGGCGAGCCCGTCATAGGCGTGGCCGAGCAGGTCGACCGTCACGCAGTCGAACGCTTCGGTCCCGTCGGCCGCGTTCAGGGCCGCCAGGGCCGCCTCCGGCCCGTCGGCCGTGGCGACGTGGTGCCCGTCCTGGCCGAGCAGGCCGGACAGGAAGGTTCGGTAGGTGGCGCTGCCGTCGATCACCAGGATGCGCCCGCGGCGGAAGGCGGCCGCGCCCGGCCCTTCGCCGTCGCTCGCCGAGCGGCGCTCGCGCATCAGGGCACGGATGCGCAGGATCATCAGGTCGCGGTCGGCGGATTTCGGCAGGTAGGCGTCGGCGCCGCTCTCCAGCCCCTGACGCTCGCCGCCGCTGCCGCCGGTCAGCATCAGGACCGGCAGGGCCCGGGTGCGCAGCGACAGGCGCATCTGCCGGATCAGCTCGTCGCCGTTCATGCCCGGCAGGTGGTAATCCGCCACGACGAGATCGGGCTGGCTGCGGTTGAGGTGATCGAGGGCCGTCTCGGCGGAGGGACAGCGCTCCACCGCGAAACCGTGCGCCTCAAGCAGGAGGCGCAGTTCGAGCGCCTGCGTCTCCGAATCCTCGACCAGCAGGATCCGGGCGGGCCCCTCGAGGGCGCCGGCCTCGGCCGCCGTCACGGACGCGCCCCCGGCTCCACCAGGCGCAGGACGTGGTCGGCGATCCGGTCCAGCGGAAGGACGGATCGGGCCGCGCCGAGCCGTACCGCGGCCGCCGGCATGCCATAGACGACCGCGGTGCTCTCGTGCTCCGCAACAGTCTGCGCGCCGGCCCGGTGCATGTCGGCGAGACCTGCGGCGCCGTCCTCGCCCATGCCGGTCAGGAGCACGCCGATCCCGGCCGCTCCGGCCTGCCGTGCCATGGAGCGGAACAGAATGGTGGCGGCCGGCCGCTGGCCCGAGACGGGCGCAGCGTCGATCACCCGGAGAACCCGGTTCGACCCGATCTCGAGGTGCCGATCCCCGGGTGCCACGTAGACGCGGCCGGGTTCGGCCCGCTCACCGTCCCGCGCCAAGCCGACGGGCAGCGTCACGACGCTGTCGAGCCAGCTAGCGAACCCGTCCATGAAGGCCGGGCCCATGTGCTGGACGACCAGAACCGGCAGGGGAAAGTCCTTGGGGAGCGCGCCGATCACCCGCGCCAGGGCCGGGGGGCCGCCCGTGGAAGCCCCGATCCCCAGGAGGCTCGGCGCCTGCCCGGGAATCTCGACCGGGGTCGCCTGCGCGACGGGCGCGGTGCGGCCGGCCCACTCGGTGCCGATCGGGCGGCGGCGGATCACCGGGACCTGAGCCATGATCCGCAGCTGCGTGCAGATCTCGCCCGCCACCGCCTCGTAGCCGGCATGGGTCGTGGCTACGGGCTTCTCCACCACGGACAGGGCGCCGGCCCGCAGCGCGTTCATGGAGATCCGCAGGGACGAGTCCTCCACGGAATCCGCCACCACCACGATCGGGGTCGGCTGCTCGGCCATGATCCGGCGCGTCGTCTCCAGCCCGTCGATCCCCGGGAGGCGGATATCCATCGAGATCACGTCCGGCCGTACGGTCCGGAGCTTGTCCAGCGCTTCCTCACCGGACGCGACGGCGGCCACGATCTCGAGCCGGGGATCGCGGGAGACGATGTGGCGCAGCAGCTCGCGCACCACGAGGCTGTCCTCCACGAGCATCACGCGAACCGGCGTCATAGGAGTTGCCCGATCGTATCGAGCAGCTGGCGCTGATCGAACTTCTGCTTGGTCAGGTACGCATCCGCACCGAGATCCAGACCTCGGGCCACATCGGCGGCGTCGCCGCGCGACGTCATCAGGATGGTCGGGAGGCGGGCGAAGCGCGGGTCGGACCGCAGCGCCTGGACCAGGCCGAACCCGTCGAGGCGGGGCATCTCCACGTCTGCGAGGACGAGGTCCACGAGCTCGATGTCGGCGCGCAGCCGGTCGAGGGCATCCTGCCCGTCGACGCAGACGACCACGCGGTAGCCGGCGGCTTCCAAGATTCCCTTCTCCAAGGTCCGGGTGGTGATCGAATCGTCGACGACCAAGATCGTCGCGCGCGCGGATGCGCGCGGCGCTGCATGAGTCGTCGAACGTGGAGCCTGCCCCATCGTTCCGGCCGAAGGTGCGACAGCCGCGCGCGCGGCGAGGCCGTCCGGGTCCAGGACCAGCACCGGGACGTCTCCGGGCAGCACCGCGGTGCCCGCGATGAGCTCGGGATCGGCTCCGAAATCGGGGGCTGGCAGGACCAGGAGCGGTCGCACGTCGTGCAGGCGGTCGACCGCCAGCGCCAAGCGGGTGCCCCCGGCCCGCAGCACCGCGGCCGTGAGGATCTCGGGGTCGGCCGGATCACCGGCCTGGCCGAGGATCTCAGCGAGTCCGACGACCGGGTGGCTCGTCGCGGCCTTGCCCTCGCCGAGCCGGAGCATCGTACGGCCCATCGCGACCGGCAGCTCCGTCCGTCGCAGGCGCAGCAGGCGCTCCACGGCGCCGCCCGGCAGCGCGTAGACACGCCCGGCCGCCTCGACCAGGAGCAGGCTGCGCCGGGCCGCCGACAACGGCAGGCTGAAGACCAGGGCGGTGCCGGCCGGCTCGCGCGGCTCGAGGCGCACGCTGCCGGCGAGCTGGCGCGCCGCGTCCGCCGCCACCGACAGGCCGTATCCGCGCCCGGACAGGGTGTCGACGGCGTCCGCCGTCGAGAAGCCGGGCTCGAACACGAGGCGCAGCAAGTGCTCCGCACCGACGGCAATCTCCGGAGCGAGGAGGCCGCGCTCCCGCGCCACGGCCTCGATCCGCGCGAGATCGGGCCCTGGCCCGTCGTCGAACACCGTGACCTGCAGGCGCGAGCCGCGGACGGCGAGATCGAGTCCCAGAGCCAGCGCCTCGGGTTTGCCGGCGGCGCGGCGGGCCTCCGGCGTCTGCCAGCCATGGCTCAGGGCGTTGCGCAGGGCGTGCAGCAACGGATCCTTCAGCACCTGCAGCGTGCCGCGCTCGACCGGCAGATCGAGGCCCCGCAGGTCGAGATCCACCTCGCGTCCCTGCTCGCGGGCGGTCTCGCGGAGCGACCGGGCGAGGGGCGCAAGCACCGTCTCGGCCGGCACCAGGGCCAGGCGTTCGGCCGCCGCGCGGACGCGGGACGCGGCACCCTCGATCGCGCTGGTGGCGGCCGCTTGGCGTCGGGACAGATCCGCAGCCTCCCGGGCGAAGGAACCGACCTCCGCCGCGAAGGCGCGCAATCCCGGCTGCTCCGTGGGCGCCTCGGCGGCGAGCGCCTCCGCGCCGGCGCGCAGGTCGCGAGCCAGGCGAGCGAGGCGGGCGAGGCTTTCGGCTGCGGGAGCCCGGGCCGCCAGGGTGCTCGCGAGGTCGTGGCTCGCACGGGCCATCGCGTCTACGGCTTCGCCGGGAACGCGCAGGAAGGCCGTGCCCGGATCGGCCGGCTCGGCCGCGGCCTTCTGGACAACCGGCGCGCTCGCGGTGGCCGCAACCGGCGCCGGGGCCGGTGCATCGACGGCCGGTCTGGACGACTCGGCGGCAGCCGGGGCGCTTTCTTGCGCCGCGCCGGGCGGATCGAGGACCCGACCGAGCGCCGTCAGGGCGTCCGACGGCATCTCCGGGCCGGCCCCGTCCTTGAGCCCGGCGACGTAAGCCTCGACGCGGTCGAGGGCGAGGTGGACGGCGTTCGCCGCATCGCGGTCGAGGGCCGTCGCGCCGGTCCGCACCCTCTCGAACAGGGTCTCAAGACGGTGGGCGACCGCCTCGACGGCCGGCAGATCGACGGCCCGCGACGCCCCTTTCAGGCTGTGGGCACGGCGAAAGACGTCGTTCCAATCCGGCGTGGCGCTGCCGAGCGCCCCGCGGATCGCCGTGACGTGCTCGCGATGCTCGACGTCGAAGGCGGCGAGCAGGAGCTGGCGGATGTCCTCAGCCAAGACGCAGCCGGCCTCAGTGCCGGTAGCGTTCGGCGAGGGCCATGAGCGCCTGGGCCAGCTCCGTCAGGTTGGCCGAGGCAGTCTCGACCTGCCGCGTGCCGGCCGCCGTCTGCTGGCTGGCCTGCCGGATGTTCTGGAGCGCGCCCATCACCTGCTCGATGCCGAGCTGCTGCTGGTTCGTCGACGCGATGATCTGCTGGAAGGTCTGGACATTCTCCTCCACCCGGGCGGTGATTTCCTCGATGGTCCGCTGCGTCGTGTCCGAGCGCGTCTTGCCGGCGGCGGCACGCTTGACCGCCTCCTCGGTGAGCATCACCGACGTGTTGATGCCCCGCTGGATCTCGCCCAGGATCCCGCGCACCTGGCCGGTCGCCGCCTTCGCCTGGTCGGCCAGCAGCTTCATCTCCGAGGCCACCACCGCGAAGCTGCGCCCGCTCTCGCCGGCCGCCGCCGCCTCGATCGCCGCGTTGAGCGCCAGCAGGTGCGTGCGCTCCGAGATGTCGTTGACCGTCTCGATGATGTCGCCGATCGTCTGGGTCTTCTCCGACAGGCTCACGATGTTGCCGGCCACCGCCTCGGCCTGCTCGCGGATCGCGTCCATGGCCTTGGCGGTGTCCGAGACGGCGCGCAGCCCCTGGCGGGAGGTCTGGGCGGTGGCCTGGGCGGTGGCGATCACCTCGGTGGCACGCTTGCTGATCTGCGCGCCCGAATGAGTGATCTCGTCGACCGTGGCGGCGGTCTCCTGCACGGCGGCGAATTGCTGCTCCACCGAGGCGGCCTGCTCCTGCGCCGAGGCGCGGATCTCGGCCGCGGCCGCGTTCAGGTCGGCGGTGGCGGCCCGGTTGGTGCGCGCGAGGTCCGACAGCCCCGCCACCATCGCGTTCAGCGTCGTGCCGAGGCGGCCGATCTCGTCGCCACCGCGCGCGTCGAGCTGCCCCGACAGGTCGCCCTCGCCTACACGGGCCACGAACGCCATGACCGTCTCCAGCGGGCGCACCACCGCGCGGCTGATCAGCCACGTGACGATGATCGCGAGGAGAACGGCGGCCGCCAGCGTCAGGTAGATCGAGAGGCGGGAGCGGTCGTAGACCTCCTGTGCCGCGCGCTGGCCCAGGGCCATGCCGCCGTCCAGCAGGGTTCTCAGGTTCTTGATCCCCTCCAGGAAGGGCACCTGGAGGCGCGTGATCTCGTCGTTGCGCGCCTCGACGGCGGCCGTGTCCTGCTTGAGGATGGCGGCGAACTGGGCCTCGCTGAGGCTTCGGACCTCGCGGAAGGCGCGCTGGACCTCGCCCGCCGACGCGGCGATGCGGTCCCAGGCGGCGATGCGGTCGGCGGAGGGCGAGAAGGCCCTGTACTCATTGGAGAGCTGAATCGTGGCGGCGAGGCGGTTCTCCACCTGCGTCGCGGTCTGGCGCCACTTCGCCAGCGTGTCCTCCGTGCGGGTCAATTGCCCCTGAGGCTGAGACTGAGACTGCGTCAGCATCGCGATCACCGCGGTGCGGCGCAGGATCCCGAGATCCCGGGCCTCGTTCCCGAGATCGTCGAGCTGGCGCAGCACCGTCATGTCACGCCGCACGATCGCGTCCGTGGTGTCGCGCACCGCTCCGATCTGCTCCAGCGCGTAAAGGCCGAGCGCCACGATCACCACCGTGACGGCAAAGAAGCCGAGGAGGATTCGTCGTCCGATCGAGAGCGTCACGGTCGAGGGTGGCTCCGGTTGAAGCAGCGCCCGTCAGGGCAGGACGCGGCGCAGAAGGCGGGGGAGATCGATGACGACGAAGTCGGGACGGCCGTCGCTCGTTGCCCCGGGGGCATAACCCGAAGCGGCCTCGTTGCCCAATCCGTCGGGATCCGCGATCCCCGACGACGCGGCGGAAGATCCGGCGGCGCGGACGATGCCGAGCACCCGGTCGACCGCGAAGGCGAGCGGCTGGACAAGGCCTTGGTGATGGGGCTGTGCGTGGGACAGCGCGCTTCGCAGCACGACCAAGTGCCCCCCGTCGGACTCCGGATCGGGCGCGGCGTCCGGGCGTCCGAGCGCGCGCGCCAGGCTGAGCACCCCGACAATCCGGCCCGAGAGGGCGACGAGCCCGATGAGGGCCGGCACCGCGCCGGGCATGGGTGTGCACGGGCGCATCGGCAGGATCTGCGCGACGGCGGTCACCGGCAGCCCGTAGCGCTCGGACCCGCAGGCGCAGACGAGATGGTCGACGCCGGTCTCGGATTCCCCTGCGGCCGCGCCGCGCCGGGCGAGGGCGGCGGCGCGTTCGGCGCGCAGGTCCCGGTCCATCCGGACGCGCTGATGGCCCTTCGGTCCGCTCGATGTTGCCTCCATCAGGAACTCCTGCGGTCGGCGCCGCGGCCACGTACGAGGCCGGCGCGGGCTGCCGCCGCACCGGCCGCGACCTCGCCGGCGGACGCGCCGTCACCCTCGGGCAGCTCCGTATCCGGCCCGAGGGCTTGGCTCAGGGCAATCGCATTGTCGAGGGCGCGGGCGGCCTCGTCGGGGCGGCCCAAGCCGAGGAGCAACAGGCCGAGATGGTAATGGGCCATCACGAAGGCCCGGTCGAGATAGAGCGCCGCCCGCAGCGCGCGCTCGGCCTCCGCGTCACGCCCGAGGGTGCGGGCGAGCAGGCCCTCGTAGAAGCGCAGGGCCGGATCGGTGGGATCTTGATCGAGAGCAGCGCGCAGCGCCCGCCAGGCTGCGCCGGTCTCACCCGCATCCGCAAGGGCGCGGATCGTGTCGATATCGCCTGAAGACGCCGTCTCGGCGCGGGGATCCGCTTCCTCCGGGGCCTCGCCGGCCGGCTCGCTCGTCGGCTTCGCGCGCGAGGCCGGCGCGCGATCCTGGCCATGCGGAAGTGCGTCTGCGAGAACCAGTGCGGCCGCGTCCTCCGGGCTGGCATGCGCGCGTCCATGCGGCACGGCCGGTGCTTCGACGAAGATCGGGACCGGAGCGGCTGATGGTGGCGGCAGCGCCTCGACGAGGCGGCGGTAGACCACCGTGCCGGGCAGGCTGACGGGTGCGAGGAAGGACGCGAAAGCCGGGCTCGGCTCGGCATGGCCGAGCAGCAGCCAGCCATCGTCCCGCAGCCTGCCGCTGAGGCCGCGCACCACGGCGCTGACGGTACGGGCGTCGAAATAGATCAGCACGTTCCGGCACAGGATCAGATCGAACACCTCGCCCTGCGGTGGTCCGGGCTCGGTGAGCGTCAGAAGGTTGCCGCGCTCGAACCGCACCAGCGTGCGGAATTCCGGCCTCAGGGCATAGCCGCCCTCGCGCCGGATCCCGGGGGCAGGCGGAAGCCGGGTGAAGTAGCGCAGCCGGTCCTCCGGCGGCATCGTGCGCAGGGCCCAGCGGCCGTACTCGGCGGCGCGCGCCGTGGCCAGCGCCTCCGTGCTGATATCGGTGCCGAGGATCGCGATCCGCCAGTCGGGCAGCGCCTCCCCGAGAAGCTCCCGCACCAGAATCGCCAGGGAATAGGGCTCGGCCCCCGTAGAGCAGCCCGCGCTCCAGATCCGCAACGAGCGCTCGGAAGCCCGCGCCTCGATCAGCGCCGGCAGGATCGTCTCCCGCAACGCCTGGAACTGCTCGGCGTAGCGGAAGAAGAAGGTCTCCCCGACGGTGATCTCCGCCTCAAGACGCGCCCATTCCGCCTCGCCCTGGGCGCTATCCGACAGGAGGGCGGCGTAGGCGGCGCAGTCGGTGGAGCCGGATGCGCGGAAGCGCCGCCGCAGGCGCTCGATCAGCAGATCGTCCTTGTCGATGTAGTAATGGTGGCCGGTGCGCGCGATGATCCGTGCCTTCAGCGCGGCATAGGCCGGGTCGGCACCCGGATCGGGGCGGGGGGTACCCGAACGTGGCATCGGGCGGTCAGGCGGTCTGCGGCAGCGCGGCGAGCCGTTCGGCGGCGGCCTGCGACAGCGCGGCGACCCGGGCCTGTTCCTGCGCCGTCAGGAGCCGCTCCGGCGCGAGCGCGTGGATGAGGCGGTCGCCGAGGACGAGCTCGGCCGCGACACAGCCGTTGAGCGTCCCCTCCGCCTCGACCGGCCGGATCGCGGCCTCGGGGACGGTCACGAGGTCGGCGGCCCGATCCACGAGATAGGCGTGCGGCGCGGCGCGGGTGAGGACGAGGTGCGCGTAGAGGCCGGCCGCCGACACGGCCGGACGCAGCCCGAGCAGAGCGGCCAAGTCGATGACCGGGACGGGCGCGCCGCCGAGATTGAGGAAACCGATGAGCCATCCCCCGGCAGCGGGCGGATTGTGCAGATCCGGAAGCGGCAGAACCTCGGCCACGGCCGCACGGGGCAGGGCGCAGGGCGTGCCGGCAACGTCGAGGATGAGATAGGCCGAACCGTTGCTGGCCACCGCCACTCGCTCCCCCCTTATCCGGTCGCGGCCGAACCGGGACGGCTCGCGACATAGGCCGTGTTAACGCTCCCGGCAATGATCGGGTCCGCGGCGCATGTTCAGGCGGAACCAAGTCTTGTCTGAGCCGCTTATTTTCCGACGCAGCGGAATCGCACCTGACGAGGTGCGCGGCCTCGCCTGCGCCGGTCTACGCCAGGGATTGACGATGAAGAAACTTCTGATCGCTGCCGCGTCGCTGACGCTGCTCGCGGGCTCCGCCTACGCCCAGGGCAACTCGCCCTACAATTCCTCCGGCTCGCAGGCCGGTGGCCCGCGCGGCGGCATGGAGCGGGCAGCGGAAGGCGCCGCGATGGAGCAAGGTGCCGCCCCGGCCGCCCGGCCGATGATGCGCAAGCGCATGAAGCACAAGCGGATGATGAAGCATCACCGCCGGATGCGCCATCACATGTAATCACCGTCGGGTCTCGTCGCGCTGAGCGGCGTCGCCCATACGGCTGGCCTGTCGCGACTGCGGCAGGCCTTTTTTGTGCCTGTTCACAGGCCAGAAGCCGGCGGAGCAGCCAAGCAGCATAATGCAGCCGGCTCGCCGGTTGCCGGACACGATCGGGCGGTTCAAGCTCGCGCGAACCCGGCATCGACCGAAGGATGTTCGGAAACGAACACGGTTCGATCCGCGGTAGCGTATCTGGGGAGCGGGGAACCGCGGGGAGGATCGATGTCACGACCGCTCGACCGGAGATCCGAGGACAGGATCGAGGCGACCGGTGTCGAGGGGCGGCGCAGCGCCATCGTGGCCTCGGTACGCCAGCGGGGCTTCGTCACCATCGAGGCCCTGGCAGCGCAGTTCGGCGTCACCGTGCAGACGATCCGCCGCGACCTCAACGAATTGAGCGCCGAGGGTCGCCTCGAGCGCTACCGGGGCGGCGGCGGCTTGCCGTCGAGCGTCGAGAACATCGACTATGCCGACCGGCGCGTGACCCTGCTGCCGGAGAAGACCCGGATCGGTCGCCTGGCGGCAAGCCGGATCCCCTCGCACTGCTCGGTCTTCATCAACATCGGCACGACGCCGGAGGCGGTCGCCCGAGAGCTGACCCGTCACGATGATCTCAGCATCATCACCAACAACCTCAACGTTGCGATCTCGCTGGCGGAACTGACGGAGTTCCGCATCGTGGTGGCCGGCGGCACCGTGCGAAACCGCGACGGCGCGGTGCTCGGCCAGCTTACCTGCGACACGCTCAGCCAGTTCCGCGTCGACGTGGCGGTGATCGGGATCAGCGGCATCGACGCCGACGGGGCGCTCCTCGACTACGATTACGAAGAGGTTCGCGCGACGCAGACCATCCTGGCGCATGCGCGGAAAACCTTCCTGGTCGCCGACCACACCAAGTTCACCCGCCGTCCGATGGTCCAGGTCGGGCGGCTGGACCAGGTCGACACCTTCTTCACCGACCGGACGCCACCCGCCGAGATCGTCGCATTGATGGACCGTCAGGGCGTTACGCTGGCCGTGGCCGAGAGCGGTAGCGAACCCTAACGAACACTCGTTTTTTCGCTTGCGAAAATCCGTGGCAGGCTCAATATATCTCCAACCCGCCGCCAGGGCGGGACAGGAGGAACCATGGCGGCAGCAACGCGCCAGCCCGAGCCGTCGGACGCCTACGATCTCCTGGTCGTCGGTGGCGGCATCAACGGCACCGGCATCGCCCGGGATGCCGCCGGCCGCGGCCTGTCGGTCCTGCTGGCCGAGCGCGGCGATCTGGCCGGCTTCACCTCCTCATCCTCGACGAAGCTGATCCACGGCGGCCTCCGCTACCTCGAATATTACGAGTTCCGCCTCGTTCGGGAGGCGCTGGCCGAGCGCGAGCGGCTTCTGCGGCTCGCCCCGCACGTGATCTGGCCGCTGCGCTTCGTCCTGCCCCATGACGAGGGCCTGCGCCCGGCCTGGATGCTGCGGCTCGGCCTGTTCCTCTACGACCATCTCGCGCGGCTGCGGACGCTGCCGGGCTCGCACGGGATCGATCTGCGCAGTTCCGCCTACGGCGCCCCGCTGCAGAAGCGCCTGAACCGGGGCTTCGTCTATTCCGACTGCTGGGTGGAGGACAGCCGCCTCGTGGTGTTGAACGCCATGGATGCCCGCGAGCGCGGTGCCACGGTGCTGACCCGCACCGGTGTCGTCTCGGCGCGTCGCGCGGGTGACGGCTGGGTTGCGACGCTGCGCGATGAGCGCGGCGGGGCCGAGCGGACCGTCCGGGCGAAGGCCGTGGTCAACGCCGCCGGCCCCTGGGTGAGCGCGACGCTCGGCGGCACGCTCGGGATCAACAGCCGCGCGGCGGTGCGCCTGATCAAGGGCAGCCACATCGTGGTGAAGCGCCTGTTCGAGGGCGACCAGGCCTACATCCTGCAGCAGCCCGACAAGCGCATCATCTTCGCGATCCCCTACGAGCGGGACTTCACGCTGATCGGCACCACCGACGTGCCCTACGACGGCGAGCCCGGCCCGGTCTCGATCTCGGACGCCGAGACCGACTACCTCTGCGGCTGCATCAACCGCTCGTTCGACACCACGATCACGCCAGCCGACGTGGTCTGGAGCTACTCGGGCGTGCGCCCGCTCTACGACGACGCGGCCGAGAACGCCTCCGCGGTGACCCGCGACTACGTCCTCGACGTCGAGGACCAGGGCGGGACGGCCGCGGTGCTCTCGGTGTTCGGCGGCAAGATCACGACCTACCGGCGGCTCGCCGAGCACGCGCTGGAGAAGCTGAAGCCGTATTTCCCGCACCATTTCCCGCACCTCAAGAAGGCCTGGACCGGGGACGCGGTTCTGCCCGGCGGCGCCATGAAGGATGCCGACTTCGATCAGTTCCTCGCCAAGCTGAAGGCCGAGAAGCCGTTCCTGCCCGACGAGACCGCCCGGCGCCTCGCCCGCGCCTACGGCACCCGGGCGCGGGACATCGTCGGGACGGCGCAGTCGATGGCGGATCTCGGCGAGGCCTTCGACGGCGGGCTGACGGCGGCCGAGGTCGATTACCTGCGTACCGAGGAATGGGCGGTCACCGCCGACGACATCCTGTGGCGCCGCTCGAAGCTCGGCTTGCGCACGAGCCCGGAGAGCGCCGCGCGCCTGGCCGCCTATCTCGATCGCAGGGCCAAGGCGGCCTGACGATTTCGGACCCGTTCCGGCGCAGACCGACCGGGCATAACAGGGGAGGGAACGATGAGCCGTTACGTCGGGGCCATCGATCAGGGCACCACCAGCAGCCGCTTCATCGTGTTCGACCGGGAGGGCAGCGTCATCGCGCTGGCCCAGGCCGAGCACGCGCAGATCTATCCTGCGCCCGGTCATGTGGAGCACGACGCGTCCGAGATCTGGGCCAAGACGCAAGGGGTGATGCGCGAGGCGCTGGAGAAGGGCGGCCTGCAGCCCTCCGACCTCGCCGCGGTGGGCATCACCAACCAGCGCGAGACGACGGTGATCTGGGACCGGACGACCGGCAAGCCGCTGCACAACGCCCTGGTCTGGCAGGATACCCGCAACGACCGGCTCGTCGCCGAGTTTGCCCGCGACGGCGGCCGCGACCGGTTCCGCGACCTCACCGGCCTGCCGCTGGCGAGTTATTTTTCGGGTCTCAAGCTCCGCTGGCTGCTCGATCATGTCGAGGGCGCCCGCGAGAAGGCCGAGGCCGGCGACGTGCTGTTCGGCAACATCGACACGTGGCTCGTCTGGAACCTCACCGGCGGCACGAACGGCGGCCTCCACGTCACCGACGTGACCAATGCCAGCCGCACGCAGCTCATGTCGCTCAAGACCTTGGAATGGGACGACGGCATGCTGAAGACCTTCGGCATCCCGAAGGCGATGCTGCCGAAGATCGTCTCGTCGAGTGAGGTCTACGGCGAGACCAAGGCGCCGTTCGCGGGTGTGCCGATCGCCGGCATCCTGGGCGACCAGCAGGCCGCCCTGTTCGGCCAGACCTGCTTCGCTCCGGGCGAGGCCAAGAACACCTACGGCACCGGCTGCTTCGCCCTGATGAACACCGGCGAGGAGCCGGTTCCCTCGAAGGCCGGCCTCGTCACGACGCTGGCCTATCGCCTCGACGGCCAGAAGCCGGCCTACGCGCTCGAAGGCTCCATCGCCATCACCGGCGCCCTGGTGCAGTGGCTGCGCGACAACCTGCACATGATCAAGGATTCCGCGGAGGTCGAGACGCTCGCCACCACGGTCGAGGACAATGGCGGCGTCTACTTCGTGCCGGCCTTCTCGGGCCTCTACGCGCCGCACTGGAACGAGGGCGCCCGCGGCCTGATCATCGGCCTGACCCGCTACGTCAACCGCGGCCACATCGCCCGCTCGGTGCTGGAGGCCACCGCCTTCCAGACCCACGAGGTGCTGGACGCGATGGCCAAGGATTCCGGCATCCCCGTCAAGGAGTTGCGCGCCGACGGCGGCATGGTCGCCAACAACACGCTGATGCAGTTCCAGGCCGACATGCTCGACGTGCCGGTGGTGCGCCCGAAGGTGGCCGAGACCACCGCGCTCGGCGCCGCCTACGCGGCGGGTCTCGCGGTCGGCTACTGGAAGGGACTCGACGACCTCAAGCGCAACTGGGGCGTCGACAAGCGCTGGACGCCGAAGATGGATGCCGGCCGGCGCGAGACCATCGCCGCCGCCTGGAGCCGGGCGGTGCAGCGCTCCTTCGACTGGAAGACCGACGAGGATTGACGGCATCGCCGTCGGACCCGTGTGCACGGCGTGCGGCCCGAGGGCCTCGTGACCACCTCCATCACACCCGCGACCTCATCCTGAGGTGCGGCGAAGCCGCCTCGAAGGAGGGCTTAGCCAGCCGCGCGATCCCTGGCGCTCGCCTTCGAGGCCTCCGCTGCGCGTCGGCGCCTCACGAAGAGGGAGGTGGATGGGATCCGCGCAGATAACAGTGACCGCCTCCGGCGATCACACGCTCGCACAAGCTTTGGACTCTCACAAAAAGCAGCGAACGGGGGAGACAGGACGATGACATCACCCTTCCTGGGCGAATTCCTGGGCACGATGACCTTGATCGTGCTCGGCGACGGCGTCGTGGCCGGCGCCCTGCTCAAGCATTCCAAGGGCGAGAACGCCGGCTGGATCGCCATCACGGCGGGCTGGGCCTTCGCCGTCCTCGCCGGCGTGTTCGTGGCCAACGCCACCGGGAGCGCCGATGCCCACATCAACCCGGCGGTCACCGTGGCGGGTGCGGTCAGCTCCGGCGATTACAGCAAGCTCGCCACCTACATCCCGGCCCAGATGCTCGGCGCCTTCGTGGGCGCCGTGATCGTCTGGCTCCACTACCTGCCGCACTGGGGCGCGACCCAGGATCCCGGCCTCAAGCTCGCCTGCTTCTGCACCGGCCCGGCGATCCGGGACGCGAAGGCCAACTGGCTCTCCGAGATCATCGCGACCTTCTTCCTGATCCTGACCATCTCCGCCCTCGTGACCACCACGCTGGGCTCAACCGGCGCGATCCCGCGGGCCGTCGCGCCCTACATGGTCGGCATGCTGGTCTGGGGCATCGGCCTGTCGCTCGGCGGCACCACCGGCTACGCCATCAACCCCGCCCGCGACCTCGGGCCGCGCGTGGCCCACGCGGTGCTGCCGATAGTCGGAAAGGGCACCTCCGACTGGGGCTATGCGCTGATCCCCGTCGCCGCACCGTTGGTCGGGGCGGTGCTCGCCGGGCTGTTCGTCCGGGCGCTCGGGATCTAACGGAACGACCACACCCTCAACCGCCGCGGGGCGGCCCGGCGTCGCGGTGGTTTGCGGCGCGCGGCCTTGAGCCTTAAGTCAGGGCGATCCCGACCGCGCCCCCGGGCGCTTCCCCGCGGTGTGGCATGGCCATCGTCCTCGACATTCTGAAGAACGATCCGCGCGCCGCGCGCCTGCGCCATCCCGAGAAGGCGCACCGGCCCGACCAGCCGGTCCAGGCCAAGAAGCCGGACTGGATCCGCGTGAAGGCGCCGGGCTCCAAGGCCTGGACCGAGACGCAGAAGATCGTGCGCGAGCACGGGCTCGTTACGGTCTGCGAGGAGGCCGGCTGCCCGAATATCGGCGAGTGCTGGGAGAAGCGGCACGCCACCTTCATGATCATGGGCGACACCTGCACGCGGGCCTGCGCCTTCTGCAACGTGCGCACCGGCCTGCCCGACGCCCTCGACCTGGGCGAGCCGGACAAGATCGCCGATTCGGTGGCCAAGCTCGGCCTGCACCACGTGGTCATCACCTCGGTGGACCGGGACGACCTGAAGGATGGCGGCGCCGAGCACTTCGCCCGCACCATCGCGGCGATCCGGCGGGCGAGCCCCGGCACGACCGTGGAGATCCTGACCCCCGACTTCCTGCGCAAGGACGGCGCGCTCGAGGTCGTGGTCGCCGCCAAGCCGGACGTGTTCAACCACAACCTGGAAACGGTGCCGGCCAAGTACCTCACGGTGCGGCCGGGTGCCCGCTACTTCCACTCGGTGCGCCTGCTGCAGCGGGTGAAGGAGCTCGACCCGGCGATCTTCACCAAGTCGGGCATCATGGTCGGGCTCGGCGAGGAGCGGAACGAGGTCCTCCAGCTCATGGACGACCTGCGCTCGGCCGACGTCGACTTCCTGACCATCGGCCAGTACCTGCAGCCCTCGAAGAAGCACCACGAAGTCGTGCGCTTCGTCCCACCCGACGAATTCAAGGCCTACGAGACCACCGCCTACGCCAAGGGCTTCCTGCTGGTCTCGGCCACGCCCCTGACGCGTTCATCGCACCATGCGGGCGAGGACTTTTCGCGACTTCAGGCGGCGCGTCTGGCCAAACTGTCGCCCGCGCTCTCGGCCTGAGGAAATCCGAACACGATGCCGTCCTTCCGGGTCACCCGCGCGGTGAAACATTCGCCGCAGCAGATGTACGACCTCGTCGCCGACGTGGAGCGCTACCCCGAGTTCCTGCCGCTCTGCGAATCCCTGCGGGTGATCCGCCGGCAGGACATGCCCGAGGGCGGGCAGGTCCTGATCGCCGAGATGGGCGTGGGCTACAAGGCGATCCGCGAGCGCTTCACCACCCGGGTCACCCTCGATCCGGCGAACCTCAAGATCGTGGCGGAGTATATCGACGGCCCGTTCCGGCACCTGGAGAACCGCTGGCTGTTCAAGGACGGCCCGAACGGCGGCTGCAACGTCGACTTCTTCATCACCTACGAGTTCAAGAGCCGCACCCTCGGGCTCCTCATGGGCACGATGTTCGATCGGGCCTTCCGCAAGTTCACCGACGCCTTCGAGGGGCGGGCGGACCGGATGTACGGGGCGCGGGCGTAGCCGCGTCATCGCGGGCGTAGCGATGGTCTCAGGCCCGCGCCGGCATCCGCACGTGCTCGGGCCGCACGCCCATCCCGATCATCCGCGCCGGCAGGACCTGAAGCCGCGGCAAAGCGTCGAGGAGGCGCAGGGCCAGCGGCGCCCGGAACGGCGCGTCGGCCGCTAGCGACGCGGCGATGACGCGGGACTGAATCACCCGCTGCAGCGCCTGCGTGGCCCGCACCGGAAACATCCGCCGGGCCTGGACCCGGGCGAGGTCGGCCTCCGTGGGGCGACCGGCCCGCAGAGGCTCGGCCAGGAGGTTGGCCGCCGCCACCGCGTCCTGGATCGCGAGGTTGATCCCGACGCCGCCCACCGGCGACATGGCGTGCGCGGCGTCGCCGATGCAGAGCAGCCCCGGGCGATGCCAACGGTCGAGCCGGTCGACCGTGACGGTCAGGAGCTTGACGTCGTCCCAGTCGGCGATGGCCTCGGTGCGGTCGGCCAGGAACGGCGCGAGTTGCGCCACTGCGGCCCGGAAGGCCGGCAGGCCCTTCGCCCGGAGCGCGGCGTCGCCGCCCTTCGGCACCACGTAGGCGCATTGCCACGTGTCGCCCCGGTCGAGGGTGATCAGGATCCGTCCCGGCCCGAACCGCCCGGCCGCCGCCTCCGGATCGCCGTCCCGGCGCGGCAGGCGGAACCACAGCACGTCGATCGGCGCGCCGAAGGCCCGGGGGGTGAATCCCGCCTGCGCCCTCATCCGCGAATGACGGCCGTCCGCGCAGAGCACGAGATCGGACCGGATCTCGACCGGACCGTCCGGCCCGGCGGCGCGCACGCCCGCGACGCGGCCCTCCGCCTCGATCAGGTCCTGCGCCTCGGTGCGGCGGATCAGGCGGAACGCCGGGTAGCGCGCGGCCTCGGTGGCCAGGAAATCCAGGAAGTCCCATTGCGGCATGAAGGACAGGAAGCGGTTCCGGGTCGGCAGCCGGCTGAAATCGGCGACCCGGTAGCTGCGCCCGTCGACGACGCCGGAGAAGTTCTCGACGCGGCGCTGGGGGAGGGCGCGGAAGCGCGCGGTGAAACCCAGCTCGTCCATTAGGTCGAGCGTCGACGGGTGGATCGTGTCGCCGCGAAAGTCGCGCAGGAAGTCCGCGTGCTTCTCCAGCACGGTGACATCGATGCCCGCA
Organism: Methylobacterium sp. OAE515; assembly: GCF_041806315.1. Taxonomy (NCBI): domain Bacteria; kingdom Pseudomonadati; phylum Pseudomonadota; class Alphaproteobacteria; order Hyphomicrobiales; family Methylobacteriaceae; genus Methylobacterium; species Methylobacterium sp. OAE515. The sequence goes on along the minus strand of NZ_JBGMUV010000001.1, from coordinate 4,840,389 downwards.
CGGGCGAAGAGCAATCCGGCCATCATCCCGGCGGGGCCTCCGCCGACGATGCAGAGGCGGGTCGTCACCGTATCCATGGCCGTCCTCCCGTACCGTGATCAGTCGCTGAGGGCGTCCTCCAGCAGACCGAGCGCGTCGGCCACGGCGGCGCGGCGGATGCCCGCGCGCCCGAGATCGCCGTAGCGCCGCTCCAGATGACGCGTCTCGCCGTCCCGCTGGCCGAGGCCGAAATGCACCAGCCCGACGGGCTTCTCGGCGCTCCCGCCTCCCGGGCCGGCGATGCCGGTGATCGCCACCGCGACGGAGGCCCGCGACGCGGCCAGCGCCCCGGCGGCCATCGCCCGGGCCACGGGCTCGCTGACCGCGCCGTGCCGGCGGATCAGGTCCATGGGCACGCCGATCGCTTCGGCCTTGGCCTCGTTCGAGTAGGTGACGAAGCCGCGCTCCAGGACGGCCGAAGAGCCCGGCACCGCGGTGAGCAGGCCGGCCACGAGGCCGCCCGTGCAGGATTCGGCCGTGGCGACGGTGCGCCCGGCCGCCGCGTAGGCCGCGACCAGCGCTTCGGCACGGGCGAGAAGCTCTGCGTCGTCGATCATCGCGAACGGGCTCCCCTCGGGCGGCGGCGCCCTATCTCATGTTGTGACCCAAGGCCGAGCCCGGCTCAAGGAGCGGCGGGCCCCGATCGGAGACACCCTTTCCATGATCTTCCCCGCGACCACGGCCTTCTACGCCGGGCTGCTCGCCCTCGTATATCTGGGCCTCTCGGGATGGGTGATCGGGGCCCGCGTCTCCGAGAACGTGCTGTTCGGCGACGGGGGCGACGACACGGTGCTCAAGCGCGTCCGCTCGCACGCCAATTTCGCGGAGTACGTGCCGCTGGCTCTGATCGTCATCGGCCTGCTGGAGGCGAGCGGCGGCAGTCACGGCCTGGTCCGGGCGCTGCTGATCGCGCTGCTGGTCGCCCGGATCCTGCATCCGATCGGGATGTTCGCGCCGCCGAACTCGCCGCGCCAGTTCGCCTGCCGCGGTGGCGGCATCATCGTGACGATGGCGGCCCTGGGCGTCGCGGCGATCGCGCTGCTGGTGCGGGTAGCCTGAGACGGGTCGCGGCCCGGCGCGGGTGCCATCGCCTTGTTCCTCTCTCGCCCGGGCGAGCAGATCCGCGCCCGGTGCCGAAGCCGCGTTGCCGAGGCGGACGGGTAAATCGGCGAGACTCCAACGACATAGGGGGCCGGTCGCGTCCCGTCCGCGCTCGACCCGAAACCGCTCAGCCCTGCCGCATCGCGGTCTCGGCCTGCGCGTCGAGGGCGGGGCCGTCCTCCTCGGGCAGCCGGACCGTGGCGGCCGCCTGAGCCGCAAGACCCTCGGCTCGCCCGACGAAGCCGAGCTTCTCGGTGGTCGTCGCCTTGATGGAGACCGCCGAGAGCGGCACGCCCGCGATGGCGGCGATGCGCGCGCGGATCTCCTCGCGGTGCTTGCCGATGCGCGGCGCCTCGGCGAGCACCGTGATGTCGAGGTGATCGATGCGGCCGCCGCGGGCGCGGACCAGATCGCAGGCATGGGCCAGGAACTGGTCCGAGGCGGCGCCGCGCCAGCGCTCGTCGGAGGGCGGGAAGTGGGTGCCGATATCGCCGTCCGCGATGGCGCCGAGCAGGGCGTCGGTCAGGGCGTGCAGCGCCACGTCGCCGTCCGAATGGGCAAGCACGCCGCGGTCGGCCGGGATCTTCACGCCGCCGAGCCAGACATGGTCGCCGGTGGTGAAGGCGTGCACGTCGAAGCCGGTGCCGAGGCGGGTCACGTAGGTGGTCATGGCGCGGGCTCCCGGCGCTGGCAATTCGGTGGTCTCGGTCGCGAAGGCGCGGTCCGCCTCGATCAGGTCGGCGGGCTGGGTGATCTTGCGGTTGGCGACGTCACCCGCGAACACCACCACTGGCAGGCCGGCCCATTCGGCGAGGGCGCCGTCGTCGGTGAAGCCGTCGAGGCCCTGCGCGGCGGCGTCCCGGTGGCCCTTGAGGAGCGGGCCGAAGGCGAAGGCCTGGGGGGTCTGGACCGCGCGCAGGTGCTCCCGCGGCGGGGTCTCGTGCACCCGGCCGATGCCGGGCGCGATGTCGACGACGCGCTTGACTGTGTCGGTCACCGGCACGCCGGGAACGGCCGCGCCGTGGTCGCGCCCGGCCGCGATCGCCCGGGCGATCAGCGCAGAGTCAACGTAGGGGCGGGCGGCATCGTGGACCAGCACGATCTCCGGCGCGTCGCCGGCAGCCAGGGCCTCGAGACCGGCGCGCACGGAGAGTTGGCGCGTCGCGCCGCCCTCGACCGGCGCGGTGATCTTGGCGCGAAACGCGGGCGCGAGTTCCTCCAGGCAGCTCCGGAAGAAGTCCGCTGCGTCGGCGGCGATCACCGGTTGAATCCGCGCGATCGCGTCGTCCGTCGCGAGCGCCGCCAGCGTGCGGGTCAGGACCGCCTGCCCGCCGACCCGGCGGTACTGCTTGGGCGTGCCGCCGCCGATGCGGATGCCGCGACCGGCCGCCACCACCACCGCGGCGACGCCGGCTCCCGCGCTGGCGGGTCCGGTGGCTGGCGTGCCGGTGGCGGGCATGGGCGACGAACTCGTGAGGTCCTGAGGGGCGGAGGGGCGGCCAGCGCGCGGGCCAGCAGTGCCGGCGCAACCCTGCCGCGGAGGGTGCCCGTCGTTTAAGCGGGGGAGGGCCCGAAATCAACGCGCGGTCCCGCTTGCCAGCGGACCGGCCTTGCCTCATTGTTGTGCAGAATGACGACTGACCATTATTTGAGCGCGCTACGCCGCGACGGTGCGAAGGCTGGAGCGGCAGACCCTGTCCCGCTCTGCCTGCTCGCCCCTCTTTCGGGCGTCACCGACCTGCACATGCGCCGCATCGCCCGCCGCTGCGGCGCCGACGCGGTCATCTCCGAGATGGTGGCGGCCCGGGAATTCACCCGCGGATCCGGAGAGGCCAGGCTGCGTGCAGAGGGTTCCGGCGTCGACCTGCACGTGGTCCAGCTCGCGGGCTGCGAGGCGGCTCCGATGGCGGAGGCCGCGCGGCTCGCGGAGGCCGGGGGCGCTCACGTGATCGACGTGAACATGGGTTGCCCGGCTAAGATCGTGACGGGGATCGCCTCAGGCTCGGCGCTGATGCGCGATCTCGACCACGCCGAGCGCCTGCTCGCGGCGGTGCGGGGCGCGGTGTCGGTCCCGGTGACCGTGAAGATGCGCCTCGGCTGGGACGATGCGAGCCGCAACGCCGCCGATCTCGCCGCCCGCGCCGAGCGTCTGGGCCTGAACGCCGTGACGGTCCACGGGCGGACCCGCCAGCAATTCTACAAGGGCAGCGCCGACTGGGCGGCGATCCGCGCCGTCGTCGCGGCGGTGTCGATCCCGGTGATCGCCAACGGCGACGTGACCGACCTCGCCAGCGCCCGCGCCTGCCTGGACGCCTCAGGCGCCGCGGGAATCATGATCGGCCGTGCGGCGACCGGCCGCCCCTGGCTGGTCGGGCAGGTTGCCGCAGCCCTCGCGGGCCGGCCGGCTGCGGAGCCGTCCCGGGCCGAGCAGGCCGCCCTGGCCGCAGAGCATTACGCGGGGCTGCTGTCGCTCTACGGCCGCGACATGGGCGTGCGCCACGCGCGCAAGCACCTCGCCGCCTATGCCGAGACCGGCGGCACGCTGGGCCCGGCGGAGCGCGCGACCCTCCTCACCACAACCGATCCGGAGACCGTGCTGACCTTGCTGGCCCGGGCCTTCGCGGGCGCGGCGAACCCCGTCCAGGAGGCCGCGTGAGCGACGAGTCCCTCCCGAAAGAATCCGGCAACCGGCGCGACACCGCCGCCGAGGCCGTGCTCAACGCCCTGCCGCTGCCAGTTCTGACCATCGGCGCCGACGAGCAGATCCTCCACTGCAACCACGCCGCTGAGGCGTTCTTCGACTACTCGGCGCGGCTGATGCAGCGCCGCCGCCTGCGCGACATCATCCCGTTCGCCTCGCCGATCATCGCGCTCGTGGCCGAGGTCCGGCGGCGCCGCGCCAGCGTCAGCGAGTACCGGGTGGAGCTGACCCAGCCGCGCCTCGGCCTGGAGCGCAGCGTCGACGTGTTCGCGACGCCGCTCGGCGACGACGGCGACGCCGTGGTGATGATGCTCCAGGAGCGCACCATCGCCGACAAGATGAACCGCCAGCTCACCCATCGCGGCGCGGCGCGCTCGATGGTCGCGCTCGGCGCGATGCTGGCCCACGAGATCAAGAACCCGCTCGCCGGCATCCGCGGCGCGGCGCAGCTCCTCGAGAGCACCGGCGCCGAGGAGGACCGGCTGCTCACCCGCCTGATCTGCGATGAATCCGACCGGATCGTCCGCATCGTCGAGCGCATGGAGTTGTTCGGCGACGAGCGCCCCTCCGATCGCGGCGCCGTCAACGTCCACGGGGTGCTCGATCAGGTGAAGCGCTCGGCGCAGTCGGGCTTCGCGCGGCATATCCGGTTCATCGAGACCTACGACCCGTCGCTGCCGCCGGTGCTGGGCAACCGCGACCAGCTGATCCAGGTGATCCTGAACCTCGTGAAGAACGCCGCCGAGGCGATCGGCCCGGACGCGGTCGAGGGCGAGATCACCCTGTCGACCGCCTTCCGCACCGGCCTGCGCCTGCAGGTCCCGGGATCCCGCGAGCGGGTCAGCCTGCCGATCGAGGTGGCGGTGCGCGACAACGGCCCGGGCATCTCGGCCGAGCTGCTGCCGGACCTGTTCGACCCGTTCGTCACCACCAAGGCGCAGGGATCCGGCCTCGGTCTTGCATTGGTGGCCAAGATCGTCGGCGATCACGGCGGGATCGTCGAATGCGATCCCGCCCCGCGCCGCACGGCGTTCCGCATCCTTCTGCCGATGTCGAGTGCCCGGGACGGGCGCGAATCGGCGGTCGATCCGTGATGTCGATCCCCAAATCCGGCCCCTCGTCGGAGGTCTGAGTAGAGAGTCATGCCGAACGGCCACATCATCGTCGCCGACGACGACGCCGCGATCCGCACCGTGCTCAACCAAGCGCTGTCACGGGCGGGCTACGAGGTCCGCTCGACGGGCAATTGCGCCACCCTCTGGCGCTGGGTCGCGCAGGGGGAGGGCGACCTCGTCATCACCGACGTGGTCATGCCCGACGAGAACGTGTTCGACCTGCTGCCGCGCATCAAGCGGGTGCGGCCGGAGCTGCCGATCATCGTGATGAGCGCGCAGAACACCTTCATGACGGCGATCCGCGCCTCGGAGCGGGGCGCCTACGAGTACCTGCCGAAACCCTTCGACCTGAAGGAGCTGATCGCCATCGTCGGCCGGGCGCTCTCCCGGCCGCGCGGGACGGCCCCGGCCGGGGCGCCCCCCGAGAACGAGGACATCCCGCTGGTCGGTCGCTCGCCGGCCATGCAGGAGATCTACCGGGCGCTCGCCCGGCTGATGCCCACGGACCTCACCGTGATGATCACCGGCGAATCCGGCACCGGCAAGGAGCTGGTCGCTCGGGCGCTGCACGATTACGGCCGCCGCCGCACCGGCCCGTTCGTGCCGGTCAATATGGCGGCGATCCCGCGCGACCTGATCGAGTCCGAGCTGTTCGGCCACGAGAAGGGCGCCTTCACGGGCGCGCTCCAGCGCTCCGCCGGCCGGTTCGAGCAGGCCGAGGGCGGCACGCTGTTCCTCGACGAGATTGGCGACATGCCGATGGAGGCGCAGACAAGGCTACTGCGCGTCCTGCAGCAGGGCGAGTACACGACGGTGGGCGGCCGGGTCCCGATCAAGACCAACGTCCGGATCATCGCGGCGACCAACAAGGATCTGCGGATTTCGATCCAGCAGGGCATCTTCCGCGAGGATCTGTTCTTCCGGCTGAACGTGGTGCCGCTGCGCCTGCCGGCCCTGCGCGAGCGCTCGGAGGACGTGCCGGATCTCGTCCGCCACTTCTTCGTGCTGGTCGAGCGCGAGGGCCTGACCCGGAAGTCCCTCGACGGCGACGCGATGGAGCGGCTCAAGCGCTACCGCTGGCCCGGCAACGTCCGCGAGCTGGAGAACCTCGTCCGCCGGCTCGCCGCACTCTACCCGCAGGAGACGATCACCGGCCCGGTGATCGAGGCCGAACTCGACACGCTGCCGCTCGCGGCCCCCGCCGCCTCGAACGGCAACGGCGCCGCCCGCAAGGCCGGTGGGGAGTCGGAGAGCCTGTCGAGCGCGGTGGAGCGGCACCTCTCGGACTATTTCTCCGGCTACCGCGACACGCTGCCGCCGCCCGGGCTGTACCACCGGATCCTGCGCGAGATCGAAGGCCCGCTGATCGGCGCGGCGCTGGCGGCCACCCGCGGCAACCAGATCCGCGCGGCGGAACTCCTCGGGGTCAACCGCAACACCCTGCGCAAGAAGGTGCGGGACCTCGATCTGCAGGTTTTCCGGACGGCGCGGTAGGACGTCCGGACAGATCCCATCGATCCCGCTCATCCTGAGAGGCCCGCGTCGGCGGGCCTCGAAGGAGGGCGCCAGGGATCGCAGCGCTGACCGGAGGCCTCCTTCGAGGCCTACGCGACGCTCCGGCACCTCAGGATGAGGTCCGGGATGGGATGAGACGATCCTGTCTGTCCTCAGCGGCCCGGCAGGATCGGGTCGCCGCGCATCAGCGCGTGGAGCCGCTCGGTGTCGAATCCGTTCGGGATGCTGGGCAGGGGCGCCTTCGGCGCGGGCGCGGCCTTCGCCGGGGCCGGAAGCGACCCGGTTGCGGACGGCTCGGCCTGAGCGGCGCGGATCACCGGCGCCGGCGCCAGATGCGCGAGCCGGTCGGCGCTGACGAGAGCGACGGTCGCCGTCGAGACGAGGACGAGGACGGCGCCGAGGAGGGAACGCAGGATACGCACGCGACCACCCGGAACGCGACTTGAGACGGCAACAGATTAGCGGCGCGGCCGTTAACGAAGCCCCACTCCAAGTCTTCGGGAGGCGATATTGACCAACGCCCAGGCCACTGCGAGCGACAGCCCGTTCATCCAGGGTCGTAACGCCCGCCTCTATGGCAAGCCCGTCAGCGAATGCCCCTATCCGGAAGGCTCCCAGGAGCGCGCCGCCTGGATGGAGGCCTACGAGGAAGCCGTGAATTCGGATCCGCCCGAGAAGCCCTGATCGTGGGACAGGCCGCGTTCCGAGACCGCGGATCCGGGCATCCGGCTTGACCTCGCCGGGTGCGCGGCGCTTCGTGCGCCGCAGCGCAACGCGATCCGCGAGCCCCGATGTCCCTGAAGCCTTCGCCCGACGCCCAGCAGACCTTCGCGCCCGCGACGCGCCTCGTCCATGCGGGCCGGGATCCGGGTGAGCAGCACGGCTTCGTCAACACACCGATCTATCGCGGCTCCACGGTCCTCTATCCGACCTACGACGCCATCAAGCACCGGCGCGGGCGCTACAATTACGGCACCTCGGCCACGCCCACCATGGACGCGCTGACGAGCGCCTGGACGGAACTCGCCGGCGCCGCCGGGACGGTGGTGACGCCCTCCGGGCTCGCGGCGCTCACCGTGGCGCTGATGGCCGCGGTCTCGGCGGGCGACCACCTCCTCGTCACCGATTCCGCCTACCGGCCGACCCGCCAGTTCTGCGACGGCGTGCTGGCCCGCTACGGCGTCGCGGTCACCTACTATGACCCGACCATCGGGGCCGGCATCGCCGAGCTGATGCGGCCGAACACGAAGGCCGTGCTGGTCGAGGCGCCCGGCTCGCAGAGCTTCGAGATGCAGGACATCCCGGCCATCGCCGCGGTCGCGCACGCCAACGATGCCTGCGTGATCATGGACAACACCTGGGCGACGCCGCTGCTGTTCCCGCCGCATGAGCGGGGGGTCGACATCGCCGTGGAGGCCGGGACCAAGTACCTGAGCGGCGGCTCTGACCTGCTGATCGGCCTGACCTCGGCCAATGCCCGGTACTTCCCGGCGGTGCGCCGAACCTTCGACCATTTCGCCATGTGCGCCGGCGCGGAGGACATCTTCCTGGCTCTGCGCGGCATGCGCACCATGGCGTTGCGGCTGCGCGAGCACGGCCGCGCCGGGCTCGAGATGGCCCAGTGGCTCCAGGCCCGGCCGGAGGTGCTGCGCGTTCTCCATCCCGGCCTGCCGGAGGATCCCGGCCACGCGATTTGGAAGCGCGACTTCTCCGGCGCCTCCGGCCTGTTCGGCGTGATCCTGAAGCCGGTGCCCGAGGCGGCGGTCGCCGCCATGCTGGACGGCCTGCAGCTCTTCGGGATGGGCTTCTCCTGGGGCGGCTTCGAGAGCCTCGTGATCCCGTTCGACTGCGCCGGCTACCGCACCGCCACGCAATGGTCGCCGGGCGGACCGGCCCTGCGCTTCCACATCGGCCTCGAGGATACGGCCGACCTCAAGGCCGATCTCGACGCCGGCTTCGCCCGCCTGCGGGCCGCTTCGTGACCGCGCCGAGCCGGCGCCGTCTCATCCAGGGCGCGGGCGCGCTCGCCCTCGCCGGGACCCTGCCGGCCGCGGCCGCCGACGCGGACGTCACGGGCCGGCTTGCCCGCTACATGGCCTCAGCCGGGGCACAGACGCTGCCCCCCGAGGTGCTGACCGCCTGCAAGCACCGCGTCCTCGACACCCTGGCCGCCATGGTCTCCGGCGCGCGGATGCGGCCGGGCGAGATGGCGCTCACCTACGTGCGCGGCCTGGGCGGGACCGAGCAGGCCGGCGTCGTGGCCTCCGGTTTCCGGACCACCACCGTCAACGCCGCGCTCGCCAACGCCATGTGCGCCCATGCCGACGAGACCGACGATTTCGAGCCGGTCACCAAGGCCCATCCCGGCTGCGCCACCGTGCCGGCGGCCCTGGCCATGGCCGAGCTGCACGGCAATTCCGGCGCGGAGTTCATCCGGGCCGTGGCGCTGGGCTACGATCTCTGCTGCCGCCTGCTCCTGGCCCTCGGACCGGACCACGTGCGCGGCACCCACCGCAGCGCCGAGGGCACGAGCGCGACCTTCGGGGCTCTCGGGGCCGCCGCGGCGCTCGCCCGCCTCGACGAGCAGGGCATGCGCTTCGCACTGTCCTACGCCGCCCAGCAGGTCTCCGGCCTGTGGAGCTGGGTGCGCGACAAGGACCACGTGGAGAAGGCCTTCGACTTCGCCGGCATGGGCGCGCGCAACGGCGTCACGGCGGTCGGCATGGTGGTGGCGGGCCTTACCGGCGTCGCCGACGTGCTCGACGGCCGGCACAACCTGCTGAACGCGCTCTCGACCGCGCCGAAGCCGGACCTGATGCTCGACGGTCTCGGCAGCCGCTTCTTCGTCACCGAGACGGCGATCAAGACCTTCTCGGTGGGCTACCCGATCCAGTCGCCCCTCGATGCCACCCTGGCGCTGCGCAAGCAGTACGGGCTGACGCCGGAGGCCGTGCGGCACATCCTGGTCAAGGTCCCCACCGACGCCGTCGGCATCGTCGGATCGAGCGCCATGCCGGATGTGAGCTGCCAGCATCTCGTGGCGCTGGCGCTCGTGAAGGGTGCGGTCTCCTTCGCCGACAGCCATGATGCCGGCCTGATGCACGATCCCGCGATCGCGGCCGAACGAGCCAAGGTCGAGCTGGTGGGCGACGCGGCGCTGATGGATCCCGCCGCCCCGCGCGGTGCCGTCGTGACGATGACCCTCGCGGACGGCCGGATTGTGGAGCATCACACCCGGCATCCGCCCGGCACGAAGGAGAACCCGCTGAGCACCGAGGCGGTGAACGCCAAGGCGCGGGATCTGATGGCGCCGGTGCTCGGAGCTGACGCCACCGAGCGCCTGATCGCGCGCATCAACACCCTGGAATCGGTCGCCGACATGCGCGAACTGGGCCCGCTCCTCACCGCCTGACGCATGGCCTTCACACCGTCGCGTATTTGACCTGCCCGCTCGATCCTGATTGACCGGCCCGACATGACCACGAGCCTCTCCGCCGGCGGAACGCCGCGCCTCGCCGCTGCCGATCGGATCGGCCGGGGGCTCGACGCGCTGAGCGTCGGCCACGGCCGGGCTGTGGCCGCCCTCCTGGCGCTCTGCCTCCTTCTGTTCCTGCCGGGCCAGATCTCGCTGCAGCCGATGGACCGGGACGAGCCGCGCTTCGCCCAGGCCTCCAAGCAGATGCTGGAGAGCGGCGACCTCGTCGACATCCGCTTCCAGGGGGAGGCGCGACACAAGAAGCCCGTGGGGATCTACTGGGCGCAGGCCGCCGCCGTCGCGGCCGGCGAGGCGCTGGGCGTCCCGCACGCCCGCACGCAAATCGCCCTCTACCGCATCCCGTCGCTGATCGGCGCCATCGCCTCGGTGCTTCTCGCCTACTGGGCGGCTCTGGCTTTCCTGCCGCGCCGCGCCGCGCTGCTCGCCGCCGCCCTCTACGGCGCCTGCCTGATGCTCTCGGCCGAGGCGCATCTCGCCAAGACCGACGCGCTGCTCGCCGCCTGCGCCACCGCGAGCCTCGGCGCGCTGGCCCGGACCTGGCTGGCATTCCGCGACGGCCGGCCTCCGACGGGCTCGGTATTCGCGGCCTTCTGGCTGGGTCTGGCGCTCGGAATCCTGGTCAAGGGACCGATGGTGCCGCTGTTCGTCGTCCTGCCGGCGCTGATCCTGTCGGTGATGGCACGCTCCGGACGCTGGCTCCTGGCCCTTCGGCCGCTTCCGGGCCTCGCCCTGACCCTCCTTCTGGTCGCGCCCTGGTTCGCCGCCATCGCGTGGAAGAGCGGCGGCGCCTTCTACGCCGAGGCGGTCGGGCACGACATGCTGGGCAAGGTCGGCGGCGCCGCCGAGCGGCACTGGGGGCCGCCGGGCGCCTACGCGCTCGCCTTCTTCGCGATCTTCTGGCCCGGCGCCGCCTTCGCGGCCATGAGCCTGCCCTTCGCGTGGCGGGCACGGCGCGAACCCGGCGTGGCCTTCCTGATCGCCGCGGTGCTGCCGGCGTGGCTGATCTTCGAGGCGGTGCCGACGAAGCTGCCCCATTACGTCCTGCCGCTGATGCCGTGGCTCGCGATCCTCACCGTCCTGGCGATGACGCGGGGGGCGCTCGATCCCCGCCTGCGCGGCGCGCGCCTGACGGCCCTGCTGGTGCCGGCCATCCCGGTGGCGCTCACGCTCGGCCTCTGCCTCGCCGGCTGGCGCCTGGATGCCCACACGATCCCATGGCCGGCGCTGCCGCTGCTCGCCGCCGCCTGCGGCGTCGCGGCCCTCGCCTGGATCGCGTTCGCCAGGGGGCCTCTCGCGGGCGCCGCCGAGCGGGCCCTGGTGCTCGGCGTCCTGGCCTCCTGCCTGCTCGGGCCGGCGGTGCTGGGCGTGGCCCAGCGCGCGCTGCCCGCCCTCAAGGTCTCGCCTCGGCTCGCGTCCCTGCGCGACCGGATGCCCTGCACGGATCCGCAGGTGGCGAGCCTCGGCTACCGGGAGCCGAGCCTCGTGTTCCTCGTCGGCACCGGCCTTGCCCTGCCGCCCGACGGCGCCGCCGCGCGGCAGTTTCTGGAAGCGGGCGGCTGCCGGCTGCTGTTCGTGGAGGCCCGCGACCGGGACGATTTCAACGCCGCCTGGCCGGTCGGGCGCGGCGTGCCCGCGCCCCTGGCCGAGATCGAGGGCTTCAACCTGAATACCGGCCGGCGGGTCTTCGTCACGGCCTACGCGGTGGCCCCGTGAGCGGCGCCCCGGTTCTCAGCGTGGTCGTGCCGGTGAAGAACGAGGCCGGCAACATCGCGCCCCTCGTGGCCGAGATCGAGGCCGCTTGCGCGGGCCTCGCCTTCGAGCTGATCTACGTCGATGACGGCTCCTCGGACGGCACGCCGGCCGCCCTCGCGGCCGCCCGCGCGGGCCGGCCCTGGCTGCGGGTGCTGCGCCATGCGCGCAGCGGCGGCCAGTCGGCCGCGGTGCGCAGCGGCGTCCTGGCGGCCCGGGGCGCGATCATCGCCACCCTCGACGGCGACGGCCAGAACGATCCCGCCTTCATCCCCGCCCTCCTGTCGGCCCTGGAGACGGCCGGTCCCGGCGCCGGTCTCGCGCAAGGGCAGCGGCGCGGGCGCAAGGACGGGCGCTTCAAGATGCTGCAGTCGCGGATCGCCAACGGCGTGCGCGGGCGGATCCTGAAGGACGCCACCCGCGACACCGGCTGCGGCCTCAAGGTCTTCCGGCGTGCGGTCTATCTCCGCCTGCCGTATTTCGACGCCCTCCACCGCTTCATGCCGGCGCTCGTCGTCCGCGAAGGCTTCGCGGTGGTCCACCGCGACGTGATCGACCGCCCGCGGCTCACCGGCACGTCGAATTACGGGCTGTTCGACCGCCTCTGGGTCGGACTTCTCGATCTCGCCGGCGTCTGGTGGCTGATCCGGCGCAAGCGCGCCGATCCCCAGCCTCAGGAGATCACGAGCCCGGTGCCCGCGCCGGCAGACCAGGATGTCGGATGCTGATCCAGCTCGCCCACGATCTGCCGGCCTATTTCTACGACGTCTTCGTCACGCGGCTCGATTTCTGGCTGGTCTTCGGCATCGTCGCCCAGCTGGTGTTCGGCTCGCGCTTCATCCTGCAGTGGATCGCCAGCGAGCGCGCGGGGCGGAGCGTCATGCCCCTCTCGTTCTGGTTCCTGTCGATCCTCGGCGGGATGATGACCCTGGTCTACGGCTTCGTGCGGCGCGAGCCGGTGATCATCATCGGCCAGGGCCTCTCGACCGGGATCTACCTGCGCAACCTCGCGCTGATCTTCCGCGAGCGGCGGCGGAAGCGGAGCGGCGCATGACCCGCGCGCCGCTGCCCGGCTTCTACGACGATCTGGACGCTACGTTCCGCGAAGCGTGGCGCCTGCTCGCCGACGGGGCCGAGCAGGGCCGGAGCGGGTTCCACTTGCCGACCCTGGCGACACGCGGCAGAGACGGCGGCCCGCGGGCCCGGACCGTGGTGTTGCGCGCCGCCGATGGTGCGACCGGCAACCTCCGGTTCCACTGCGACCGCCGCTCCGACAAGGCCGCGGAGATCCTGGCGCACCCGGCCTGCGCGCTCGCCGCCTACGACACCGCCGCGAAGGTCCAGATCCGCGTCGAGGGTCGCGCCACGCTCCACACCGACGATGCCGTGGCGGAGGCGGCCTGGGCCCAGTCCCGGGCGATGAGCCGGGTCTGCTACGGCGCCGAACCGGCGCCGGGAACCGTTCTGCCCGAGGGGAGTGCCTACAGCCTGCCGGACGAAGCCACGGCCGCGACGCTCGGCCGTCCGCATTTCGCCGCCGTGCTGGTCCGGGCCGAGCGCCTGGACTTCCTCTACCTCGATCGCCGCGGTCACCGGCGGGCCGCGTGGCGGCAGGCGGAATCCGGATGGTCCGGCGAATGGATCGCACCCTGATCGAGGGCGCCGCGCCCGCGCAGCCGCCGCCTTGACTTCGGGGATGGCAGCCTTGCGTCGTTCCCCCTGACGCACACCGCGCTCCCGGGCTAAAGCCTCCCCGCCCGGCCGCCCATCCGGGTCGATCGGGAGGAACCCGTGGGCCTCGTCTACGCGCTCGCCGCCTACCTGAGCTGGGGCCTCCTGGTCCCGGTGCATTTCCGGTTGCTCGGGGCCTACAGCCCGAACCACATCCTGGCCGAGCGTATCGTCTGGTCCAGCCTGTTCGCAGGCGCGCTGGCGCTGATCCTCGCGGCCCGGCATCGCTTGAACCTGCCCTGGCCGCTGCGCCGGCGCCACGCCCTGTTGCTGCTCTCGGCGGCGATGATCGCGGTGAACTGGCTGCTCTACCTCTACGCGATCAGCGGCGGCCACCTGCTCGATGCGAGCCTGGGCTACTACATCAACCCGCTGGTCAGCGTCGCGCTCGGGCGGGTCGTGCTCGGCGAGCGCCTCAGGCCGATGCAGGCGGCGGCCGTCGGCGTCGCGGCCGCGGGTGTGGCGATCGCGGTGGGCTGGGCCGGCGAGCTGCCGCTGTTGTCGCTCTCCCTGGCGGTGTCCTTCGCGCTCTACGGGCTCGCGCGGAAGGTCGCCGCGGTCGACGCCTTGGTGGGCTTCCTGGCCGAGACGCTGCTGCTCCTGCCCGGAGCGATCCTCTGGCTCGTCCTGACCGCCGAGCCGTTTCTCCCCGCGGAGCCGACGAGCCGGGCACTGCTGATGCTGACGGGGCTCACCACAGCCTTGCCGCTGATCTGGTTCGCCGCCGCGGCGGTCCGCCTGAAGCTCACCACCCTCGGCCTGTTGCAATACGTGGCGCCGACCTGCCTGCTCGGCCTGAGCGTGCTGGCCTACGGCGAGCGCGTCGAGCCGCACCGAGCCCTGATGCTCGCGCTGATCTGGGTGGCGCTCGCCCTGTACACCATCGACGCCCTGCGCCTCCGGCGCAGCCAGGAGACCGGCCCGGTCCGGTCGGATCCCGACGCGATGCGTGTATAAGGCATACCGGTATAAGCCGCCGCGGGGCGGATGACAGGATAGCGCGTGGCCGATGAGCGAGACTGAGGGCGGCGCGCAGGCCGTCACGGATACCGATTACCGGAACCTCGCCGATGCGCTGCCGCAGCTCGCCTGGATCGCCGAGGCCGACGGCACCATCATCTGGTACAATCAGCGCTGGTACGACTACACGGGCACGACGCTGGAGGAGATGCGCGGCTGGGGCTGGCGCACCGTCCATCACCCCGACCACGTGGCGGCCGTGACCGAGCGCTACCAGGCGGCGATCGCGCTGGGCCGGTCCTGGGAGGACACCTTCCCGCTGCGCGCCCGTGACGGGTCCTATCACTGGTTCCTCTCGAAGGCGCTGCCGCACCACGACGCGTCGGGACGGATCCTGCGCTGGTACGGCACCAACACCGACATCACCGGCCGCCGCACCGTCGAGGAGCGCCTGCGCCATTCCGAGCAGCGGTTCCGGGCGCTGGTGGACGCCTCGGCGGCGGTGATCTGGAACACCAACGCGGCCGGCGAGCTGATGCCGCCCCAGGTCCGGTGGAGCACCTATACCGGCCAGACCGAGGAGGCCTACCAGGGCTGGGGCTGGCTCGACGCGGTCCATCCCGACGACCAGGGTCACGCCGCCGACGCCTGGGCGGCCTGCGTGGAGGCGCGCCAGACCTACGAGGTCGAGTACCGCCTGCGCCGCCACGACGGCGCATGGCGCGCGATGGAGGTGCGCGGCGTGCCGGTTCTCGCCGAGGACGGCAGCTTGCGGGAATGGGTCGGCACCTGCGTCGACGTCACCGAGCGGAAGGAGGCCGAGGAGGCGGTGGAGCGCGCCCGGCAGGCCGCCGAGGCGGCCAACCGCGCCAAGAGCCAGTTCATCGCCAACATGAGCCACGAGCTGCGCACGCCGCTCTCGGCGGTGATCGGCTATTCGGAGATGCTCGGCGAGGAGCTGGAGGATATCGGCCAGGCCGCGCTCCTGCCGGACCTGCGCAAGATCGAGGCGGCGGCACGCCACCTCCTGTCGCTGATCAACGACGTGCTGGATATCTCGAAGATCGAGGCCGGCCGCATGACCGCCTCGGCCGAGACCTTCGCGGTGGCGGACCTGCTCCGGGACGTGTCCGATTCCACCGGCTCCCTGGTGGAGAAGAAGGGCAACCGCTTCGTCCTCGACGCGGGGGCCGGGGCGGGCGCGGCGCTCGGGTCCATGCACCAGGACCAGACCAAGATCCGCCAGTGCCTCCTGAACCTCATCGGCAACGCCGCCAAGTTCACCGAGACCGGGACGATCACCCTGGCGGTGCGCCGGCACCGGGAGGAGGCCGCGGACTGGCTGTCCTTCGCGGTCACCGACACCGGCATCGGGATGAGCGAGGAGCAGATCGGGCGCCTGTTCGAGCGCTTCGTGCAGGCGGACGATTCGACCACGCGCCAGTTCGGCGGCACCGGCCTCGGGCTCGCCATCACCCGCGCCTTCTGCCAGTCGATGGGCGGCGACATCAGCGTCACCAGCACGCCGGGCGCGGGCGCGACCTTCACGATCCGCCTGCCCGCCACGCTCAGACCCGAGGATGCGACGCCGACCGAAGCCGAACCGCACACGCCGGTCGAGCCGCACGAGCAGCACGAGACGGTTCTGCTGGTCGACGACGACCCGGCCGCCCGCGAGCTGCTCCAGCGCTTCCTGGAGCGCGAGGGTTTCCACGTGCGCAGCGCCAATGACGGCCGCGCCGGCCTGACGCTCGCCCGGGCGCTCCGGCCGCGGGCGATCCTGCTCGACGTCGAGATGCCGCGCATGGACGGCTGGGCGGTGCTGCACGCGGTGCGCAACGACCCCGAGCTCGCCGGGACGCCGGTGATCATGACCTCGGTCGTGGCCGAGCAGGGGCTCGGCCAGGCGCTCGGTGCCACCGACTACTTCGTCAAGCCGATCGACTGGGACAGGCTCAAGGGCCTGATGGAGCGCTACCGGCCGGAGGCGCCCGGCGAGGCCCGCATCCTCGTGGTCGACGACGACGCGGATGCCCGCGAGCGCCTGCGCCGGTCCCTGGGCCGCGAGGGTTGGACCGTCGACGAGGCGGAGAACGGCCGGATCGCCCTGGAGCGCGTCAGCCAGGCGCGGCCAAGCCTGATCCTCCTCGACCTGATGATGCCCGAGATGGACGGGTTCGGCTTCCTGCGGGCCCTGCGGTCGCGGCCCGACGGCGACGTGCCCGTGGTGGTGCTCACCGCCAAGGAGATCACCAGGGCCGAGAAGGAGAGCCTGAACGTCCAGGCCGACCGGGTGATCGCCAAGGGCTCCATGAGCCTCGCGGAGATCGGCCGGCAACTGCGGGTGCTCTACGCGCGTTCGGCGAGCGAGCCGGTGCCGGGGCGCCTCCAGGGCCTGATCGACCAGCTGGCGGAGCAGGATGCGGGGGACAGACCATGAGCGATGACGGCATCGACGCGGACAGGGCGGCGGCGCTCCGCCTGCGGGCCCGGCTGGCGGTGGTGGAGCGGGCGGCGTGGTTCGGCCTCGTCCATGCCATGCGGAAGCGGCCGGCCGAGACCGAGGCCTACATCACCTCGGAGCGGGCGCGGTGCACGGAGGGGTTCGGCAGCGGCGCCTGGGCCAAGGACCTCACCGACGCCGAGCGGAAGATGCTCGCCGACGAGGTGGATTCCGGGCTGGCGCAGCTGCTGGAGGATGCGCGCGGGGAGGTTTGAGGCGCCGTCCTCTATGACCCCTTTGGTCATCACGCGCGCAGCGAGGTGACCCAGGGCCACGCGACATCAGCCGTCGTGGCGCCGCCTGGATTGCTTGGCTCCGCTCGCAAGGACGGCGTTCAACCCGAAATGGGATGAGCGCGCTTCGCTACGCATCACCGAACACATCGCCCCAAGCCGGCGGCAGGCCGGTCCAGGATAACGACGGCGCCACAGCGTGCCCCGGCAAGCTCGTCGCTGAGAACACGCCGCGCGCCACGGCCCGGGCCAGCACGCGCGCGGCGGCATCGCCCAGACGCGCCATCCCGACCACCGGGTCGGCCAGCGGCACGGCGCCGGTGGCGACGGCGAAGACCAGATCGCCGTCCAGCGGCGTGTGCGCCGGCACGAGCGCGCGGGCCAGCCCGTCCTGCGCCGCCACCGCCAAGCGCCGGCACTGCGCCTTGGTCAGCGCCGCGTCGGTCGCCACCACAGCGAGGGTCGTGGCGGCGCCCGGGAGCGCGCGCGCGGGGAAGGCCAGGGCCTCCGGGGGCACCCGGGCCGGGGAACCGAGACCGCCGAACTCGTCGCCCTCCTCGAAGGGCGCCGCCCAGAAATGCGGCCCGTCACCGATCGTCGCGTTGCCGAAGGCGTTCACGGCGGCGAGCGCGCCGATCCGGAAGCCCGTGCCTGGGACGCGGGCGGACGCCGACCCGATCCCGCCCTTGAGCCTGCCGGTGCGGGCGCCGGTCCCGGCCCCCACGGAGCCCAGGGCGAAATCCTCGGCCGCGGCCGCTGCGGCCTTAAAGCCCATCTCACGATAGGGCGGGTAGCGGCCCCAATCCTTGTCGCCGCCGTTCAGGAGGTCGAACAGGATCGCCCCGGGGACGATCGGAACCCGCATGGTGCCGACCGGGAAGCCGCGCCCGGCCTCGGCGAGCCACGCCGTCACGCCGGACGCCGCGTCGAGCCCGAAGGCCGAGCCGCCGGAGAGGACAAGGGCGTCGATCCGGTCCACGGTGCGCTCGGGATCGAGCAGATCGGTCTCGCGGGTGCCGGGCCCGCCGCCGCGCACATCGACGGAGGCGACCACGGGCGCATCGAACACGAGGGCGGTGACGCCGCTGGCGACCGCCACGTCGCTCGCGTGGCCGACCCGCAGGCCGGGAATGTCGGTGATGCGGTTGTGGAGCATGCGCCGACCTTGCCACGCCGCGGGAGCGCCGCAAATCCGGAGGCGCCGTTGACCCCCGGTGCGGGTTTCCCAGGTTGGCGAGCGACACATCAGCGTCGAGGAGCACGGCATGGACGTCGGATTTATCGGAATGGGGCGGATGGGCCGGGCGATGGCCGCAAGCCTGGCGCGGGCGGGCCACACGGTCCGAGCCTGGAACCGGACGCCGGAGGGCGCCCGCGGGATCGACGGGGTCACCCCGGTGGCGAGCGCCGCGGAGGCTTTCGCCGGAGAGGCGGTGATCACGATGCTGGCCGACGATGCGGCGCTGGAGGCCGTGATCGTCGCCGGCGGCCTGCTCGACCGGGCCGAGCGCCCGGGTCTGCATATCGGCATGAGCACGGTCTCGGTGGCCCTGGCCCGGCAGCTCGCCGCCGTGCACGGGCGGGCGGGCGTCCCCTACATCTCCGCCCCGGTCTTCGGACGGCCGGACGTGGCGGAAGCCGGCAAGCTCAATATCGTGGCAGCGGGCGAGGCGGCCCTCCTCGACCGGGCGGCGCCCTTGCTGGACGCCATGGGCGCCAAGACCTGGCGCTTCGGCGCGGAGCCTGTGCGGGCCAATGCCGTCAAGCTCGCCGGCAACTTCATGCTGATCTCGGCCATCGAGGCGATGGCCGAGGCCTGCGCCCTCACGCAGGGCCACGGCGTCGCCGGCGCCGACTTCCTCGACCTGATGACCAACACGCTGTTCGCCTCGCCGGTCTACAAGGGCTACGGCGCCTCGATCGCCCAGAACCGCTACGAACCGCCGGGCTTCGGCCTCAAGCTCGGCGCCAAGGACGTGCGGCTGGCTCTCCAGGCCGGGGAGGGCGCGGGCGTGCCGATGCCGTTCGCCAGCGTTCTGCGCGACAACCTGATCGAGGCGATCAGCCACGGCGACGGCGAGAAGGATCTCGCGGCCCTGGCCCGCGTCTCTGCACGACGTGCAGGGCAGAGTTGAGGATGGACGCCACCCGTCGCGTTTTCGACGAAGATTAACTTTCCTTTTAACCTCACGAAAGAGTGTCCGTGTGAGCTATAAGCACGGATACAAGTAGATGCGCACATATTCCTACTCGCTACGCAAGGCGACCTTGTCCACGAAGGTCATCATGCTGGCGATGCTCGCGGTGACACTCACCGCGGGCGCCATCTGGATTACCGTGTCGCGCCAGACATGGTCGCAGATGGAGGAGCGGCAGCACAGCAACGGCGAGCGCAACCTGCGAACTCTGGCCCTCGTCCTGGCCGCGCGCGTCGAGGGCGCCAAGGCCGACCTCGCCGGCACCCGCGTCGTCAAGGTTGCGACGCCGAGCCTGTCGGGCTTCGCCGATGCCGGCGTGGTGGACGACGCCGTCGCCTATTCCGGCGGCTTGGCCACGGTGTTCAGCTACGAGCCCGCCACCGACAGCTTCGTGCGGCGTCAGACCACCGTGCGCCGGGACGACGGCGCGCGCGCGGTCGGCACCGCGCTCGCCGCCGACAGCCCGGCGCAGGCCGCCGTGCGCGCCGGTCAGACCTACGAAGGGCCGGCGGTGCTGTTCGGGCGGCGCTACTACACGGTCTATCAACCGACGGTCGACGCCGCCGGAAAGGTCAACGGCATCCTGTTCGTCGGGCTGCCGATCGAGATGTATTTCGACGCCCATGCCCGGACGATGACGAGCCTCAGCGTCGCCGCCCTGATCATCGCGGTGCTGGCCTGCGCCCTCGTCGGGCTGGCGGCCGCGCGCCTGTTCCGGCCCTTCTCGGCGATCTCCACCCGGATCGAGGCTCTGGCGGCCGGCGACCTCGAATCCCCGATTCCCCATGCGAGCCGCGGCGATGAGATCGGCACGGTGGCCCGCGCCCTGGAGGTGCTGCGCACCGCCGGCCTGCGGACACGGGAACTGGAAGGCCTGCAGAGTGCGGGCGCGGCCGACGAGACGCGGCGGCGGGCCGCCCTCGACCGCGCCATCGCGGCATTCCGCGGGCAGGTCGTCGTTCTGAAGGGCGCCCTGACCGCCAGCACCGGCGCGATGCGCGACCGGGCCGGCGAGATGGCGGCCAGTTCCGCCGAGGCGGAGGTTGCTGTCGCCGAGACCGAGCGCGGCTCACACGAGACTTCGGCCAGCGTCCAGACCGTGGCGAGCGCCGCCGAGGAACTCTCTGCCTCGATCGGCGAGATCGGCACCCAGCTCGACCAGGCCGAGGCTCTGGTCGCCACGGCCGCCGCGGAGTCGGACGCCATGAACACCGAGATCGGCGAGCTTGCCGAGGCCGCGGGGCGCATCGGCGACGTGGTCGGGCTCATCCGCCAAATCGCCGAGCAGACCAACCTGCTGGCGCTCAACGCCACCATCGAGTCGGCGCGGGCCGGCGCGGCCGGCAAGGGCTTCGCCGTGGTGGCCTCGGAGGTGAAGGCGCTCGCCGCGCAGACCGCGCGGGCAACCGAGGAGATCAGCGGGCAGATCGCCGGCGTGCAGACCTCAACGACGGCGGCCGTGGCGGCGATCGGCCGGATGGGCGAGCGGATGCGGGCGGTCAGCGCCACCACGGGCGGCATCGCCGCGGCGGTCTCGGCGCAGGGCGCGGCCACCGCCGAGATCTCCCGCAACGTCGCCGAGACGGCCGGGGCCACCGAGGCCATCGCCAGCGGGCTGACCACGGTGGCCGGCGCCGCCCGGCGCTCGGCGCGCATGGCCGCCACCGTCACCGAAGCGGCTCAGACCGTGGACAGCGTGGCGGCCGACCTGGAAGGCGAGATCGAGCGCTTCCTGGGGCAGGTCGCCGCCTGAGAGCCCGGCCTCTCAGAGCCCGAAGCGGGCGAAGGCCGCACGCTCCTCGAGGGCGGCCATCGCCCCCTCCGCGAGCCCGCTCCCGATGCCGCCCGGGGCACCGCCGCGGCGCAGCAGGCGGGACAGGAAGCCGCCGCGCGCCTCGGCCACGAGGCGCAGATCGACCTTGTCGCCGTAGCGCGCCCGCATCGCGGTGCGCACGTCGCCGAGGGCATCGACCAGGCCGAGACCGAGCGCCTGCCGCCCGGTCCAGACCGCGCCGGTGAACAGGTTCTCGGACTGCGACAGGGTCGGGCGGCGGGCCGTGACCAGGCTCGTGAACAGGTCCTGGACGTCGGCCTGGATGCGCTTCAGACGCTCCACGTCCGTCGGATCCTCGGGGCGGAACGGGTCGAGCATCGACTTCGCCTCGCCCTGCGTGTGCACCCGGCGCTCGACGCCGAGCTTCTCGAGCAGGCCGTGGAAGCCGAACCCCGCCGAGACGACCCCGATCGAGCCGACGATCGAGGTCGGGTCGGCGACGATTTCGTCGGCCGCGCAGGCGATCATGTAGCCGCCGGAGGCCGCGACATCCTCCACGAAGGCGATGACCGGCAGCCGTTTCTCGTCGGCCAGGGCCCGGATGCGGCGGTGGATCAGGTGCGACTGCGCCGGCGAGCCGCCGGGCGAGTTGATCACGATCGCCACCGCCTTGGCCCCGGGCATCCCGAAGGCCCGCTCCAGGCTGCCGGCCACGCCTCCGATCGAGAGCCCCGGGCGGATCGGCGAGACCGCTCCGATCGTCCCGGACAGGCGGACCACGGCGACCCGCGGGCGTCGTTCCCGGAAGCGGCGCGGCAGGAAGGCACGGAGTGTGTCGGGAAACGCGAGCGGCATGGGGATCGGACACAGACTCGTCGGAGGGCCCGGCCGGAAGCGGCACGGTGTGGCCTTCCGAAACTGGGCCTTCCGCCGCCGCACGCAAGGGCGACACGTGGGCCGGGCCGGACCGGGCCGGGCCGGCCATCTGCGCAGTCACGACGGATCGAACCGTTTGCCGACCTTGGCGGTTTCTGGCGACGGCGCGAGCCTCGTGCCGGCCCGGATCCGCTGGACTCGGCCGGGCGCTCACATGGGAGAGAAACGATGCGACCCTGGCCTATCCTGGTCCTTCTCGCCGCGCTGCTCGGCGGCTTGGCGAGCGCGCCGGCCCGCGCGGCGCCCCTGCCGGTCCCGGCGACCGCCGAGGCCGCAGCACCCGCCCCGGTGATCCAGCAGGCCCGCTGGCACTACCGTCGCCACTGGCACCGCCGCCATCACTGGCACCGTCACTGGCATCACCGCCGCCACTGGCACCATCGCCATCACTGGCGCCGGCACCATTGGCATCGCCATCACGGATACCGCCGCCACTACGGACACCGCCATCACGGCTACCGGCACCACGCGTTCCGCGGCCGCGCCGTGGGTCATCGCCACCTCACGTTCTACTGAGCGGACTGCCCCGCATCCCGGCCCGATCCGGCCGGGACGCGGCCCTGCCGAAGCACCTGTCGACGACCGCGCTGCGACCTTGCGGGCGGCCTCGGAAAACCTTATTTAACCGTCTGATATCACTGCTCTTCCGAGAGGCCGTTCCGGCGCATCTTGCGTCACCCGGGAGCGGTCGTGAGCACCGCCCGTCCGGGCCTCAGAACGGAAATCGACTTGGCCGAGAACGATCCGACTGGCGCAGCCCCGCCCGCCAGCGACATCCGCCCCGTCTCCATCACCGACGAGATGCGCCGCTCCTACCTCGATTACGCGATGAGCGTGATCGTGAGCCGGGCGCTTCCCGACGCCCGGGACGGCCTCAAGCCGGTGCACCGGCGCATCCTCTACTCCGCCTTCGAATCCGGGCACCTGCCCGAGCGGAAATACGTCAAGTCGGCGCGCATCGTCGGCGACGTGATCGGTCTCTACCACCCGCACGGCGACCAATCGATCTACGACGCCCTCGTGCGGATGGCGCAGGACTTCTCCATGCGCCTGATGCTCATCGACGGGCAGGGCAATTTCGGCTCGGTGGACGGCGATCCGCCGGCCGCCATGCGCTACACCGAATCGCGGCTGGCCAAGCCCGCGACCGCGCTGCTGACCGACATCGACAAGAACACCGTCGATTTCCAGCCGAACTACGACGAGTCGCGCGAGGAGCCGACCGTCCTGCCGGCCCGGTTCCCGAACCTGCTGGTCAACGGCGCCGGCGGCATCGCGGTCGGCATGGCGACCAACATCCCGCCGCACAATCTGGGCGAGCTGATCGACGCCTGCGTGGCGCTGATCGACGAGCCGGGGCTGACCATCGAGCAGCTCACCGAGATCGTGCCCGGCCCGGACTTCCCGACCGGCGGCATGATCCTCGGCCGCGCCGGCACGCGGCAGGCCTACGCCACCGGCCGCGGCTCGGTGATCATGCGCGCCAAGTCGCATGTCGAGGAGTTGCGCAAGGAGCGCGAGGCGCTGATCTTCACCGAGATCCCCTATCAGGTGAACAAGGCGACGCTGGTCGAGAAGATCGCCGAGCTGGTGAAGGAGAAGCGCGTCGAGGGCATCTCGGACCTGCGCGACGAATCCGACCGCTCCGGCATGCGCATCGTCGTCGAGATCAAGCGCGACGCCATGGCGGACGTGGTCCTGAACCAGCTCTACCGGTTCACGCCGCTGCAATCGTCCTTCGGCTGCAACATGGTGGCCCTGAACGGCGGCCGCCCCGAGCTGATGAACCTGAAGGACCTGCTCCAAGCCTTCGTCGACTTCCGCGAGGAGGTCGTCTCCCGGCGGACCAAGTTCCTCCTCGGCAAGGCCCGCGAGCGCGCCCACGTGTTGTGCGGCCTCGCCATCGCGGTCGCCAACATCGACGAGGTGATCCGGCTGATCCGGACCTCGCCGGACCCGAACTCGGCGCGCGAGGCCCTGATGGCCCGCGACTGGCCGGCCCACGACATCGCGCCGCTGATCGCCCTGGTGGACGACCCGCGCCACCGGGTCGCCGACGATGGCACCTATCGCCTGTCCGAGACCCAGGCCCGCGCCATCCTCGACCTGCGCCTGCAGCGCCTCACGGCTCTCGGTCGCGACGAGGTCGGCGACGAGCTGAAGACGCTGGCCGACGAGATCGCCGACTACCTCGACATCCTGCGCTCGCGCGCCCGCATCCAGGGCATCGTCAAGGGCGAGCTCGCCGAGGTCCGGGACCAGTTCGCCACGCCGCGCCGGACCGAGATCGTCGACTTCGACGGCAGCGTCGAGGACGAGGACCTGATCGCCCGCGAGGACATGGTGGTGACCGTGTCGCACGCCGGCTACGTGAAGCGCGTGCCGCTCTCGACCTACCGGGCCCAGCGCCGCGGCGGCAAGGGCCGCTCCGGCATGGCGACCCGCGACGAGGATTTCGTCACCCGCCTGTTCGTGGCCAACACCCACACGCCGGTGCTGTTCTTCTCCAGCCAGGGTCAGGCCTACAAGGAGAAGGTCTGGCGCTTGCCGATGGCCGCTCCGAACGCCCGCGGCAAGGCGCTGGTCAATATCCTGCAATTGCAGGATACCTCCGAGCGCATCACCACGATCATGCCGCTGCCGGAGGACGAGGCGTCCTGGGAGACGCTCGACGTGATGTTCGCGACTGCCAGCGGCAACGTCCGGCGCAACAAGCTGTCGGACTTCACCACGGTGAACCGCAACGGCAAGATCGCCATGAAGCTCGATCCGGGCGACCACATCGTCCACGTCGAGATCTGCCGTCCGGACCAGAACGTCCTGCTCACCACAGCTCTGGGTCAGTGCATCCGCTTCCCCGTTGAGGACGTGCGCGTCTTCAAGGGCCGCGACTCGACCGGCGTGCGCGGCATCCTGCTCGGCAAGGACGACAAGGTCATCTCGATGACCATCCTGAACGCGTTCGACGCCACCGCGGAGGAGCGGGCCGGCTACCTGAAGATGCGGCGCGCCGTGACCGGCGAGGCCGAGGAGAACGGCGAGGCCGAGGCCGAGGACGGCGCCGAGGCGGCGGCGATCTCGCTGGACCGCTACAACGAGATGGGGGCGGCCGAGCAGTACGTGCTCACCCTGTCGGAGCGGGGCTTCGGCAAGCGCTCCTCGTCGTTCGAGTACCGGACCTCGGGACGCGGCGGAAAGGGCATCACGGCGATGCGGGTCAACGCCCGCAACGGCAGCCTGATCGCGTCCTTCCCGGTGGAGGCCTCGGACCAGATCATGCTGGTCACGAACGGCGGCCAGCTGATCCGCGTGCCGGTGGACGACATCCGCATCGTCGGCCGCGCCTCGCAGGGCGTGACGGTGTTCAACACCGCCAAGGACGAGAAGGTCGTCTCGGTGGAGCACATCGAGGGCGAGGACGAGGGCGCCGAGGCCGGCCCGGAGGGTGGCGACGAGGCGTGAGACGCGTGCCGGACTGGGCGGCTACGGCCTGAGGTTCCGTCCGGCGCGAAAATGCTCTAGGTCGGGCCTCAATGACCCGCACCGCCCTCTATGCCGGATCGTTCGATCCGGTCACGAACGGCCATCTCGACGTGATCCGCCAAGCCTGCCGGCTGGTGGATCGCCTCGTGATCGCCATCGGTGTGCATCCCGGCAAGGCGCCGTTGTTCTCCGCTGAGGAGCGTGCCGCCCTGCTCACCGAGACCTGCGGGCCGGTGGCGCAGGCCGAAGGCGCGGCGCTGGAGATCGTCACGTTCAGCGATCTCGCCGTCTCGGCTGCCCGGCGCTGCGGCGCCGCGATCTTCATCCGCGGCCTGCGGGACGGCACGGATCTCGATTACGAGATGCAGCTCGCCGGCATGAACGGCGCCATGGCGCCCGAGGTGCAGACCGTGTTCCTGCCCGCCTCGACGCAGGCCCGCCCGATCACCGCGACGCTGGTGCGCCAGATCGCCGGCATGGGGGGCGACGTTTCGCCCTTCGTGCCCGCCGCCGTGGCCGCGCGCCTCCGGCAGCGCTTCGCCGCCCATTCCTGACTTGGAAGGATCCAGATGAACCGACGCCACGCCCTCCTCGCGCTCGTCCTCACGCTCGGCACGGCCCAAACGGCCTGGGCCGCCGACGCCAACACGGTCTATCTCCAGACCAAGGACGGGCGGATCACCATCGAGCTGCGGCCCGACCTCGCGCCCAAGCACGTCAAGCAGATCAAGACGCTGATCTCCCAGGGCTTCTACAACGGCCTCAAATTCCACCGCGTCATCGACGGCTTCATGGCCCAGACCGGCGACCCGAAGGGCAACGGCACCGGCGGCTCCAGCCTACCGAACATCCCGGCGGAGTTCTCGCAGTCGGCCCAGTTCCGCCGCGGCACCGTGGGCATGGCCCGCTCGCAGGATCCGAACTCGGCGAATTCCCAGTTCTTCATCTGCCTCGCCGACGCACCGAACTTGAATGGCCAGTACACGATCGTCGGCAACGTCACGGACGGGCTCGACGTCCTCGACAAGATCAAGAAGGCCTCGCCCGGTGCACCCGGCGGCACGGTTCAGGACCCCGACAAGATCGTCAGCATGACACTCGCCGAAAAGGCCAAGTAGCGGCCGCATGCCGGGCCGGCGCGCCGCCTCGATCCTGCTGCTGAGCCTGATCCCGGCGGCCGCGGCGGCCTATGACGGCAGCCCGTTCTACGGCTACGCCTTCGAGCCCGGCGGCGCTTATCCCTTGAGCCTGCCGCAGACCCTGCGGGCGACGATCGCAGTGCCGGTCCCCCGGATGGCGACCAAGCCCGCCGACACCCTGGCCGAGCTCTATCCGGCGCTCGCCGCCTGCTGGCAGGCGCCGACGGGTCTCGGGGCGCCGAGCGCGGGGTCCGATGAAATCGAGATCACCCTCAGGCTGTCGCTGCGCCGCGATGGCAGCCTGATCGGGCCGCCGCGCGTCACCTACGCGGCGGGCGTCTCCGGGCCTCAACGGACCACCCTGGTCCGCGGGACCCTCGACGCCCTGGCGCGCTGCACTCCGGCCCACATCACGCCGGGCCTGGGCCGGGCGATCGCAGGCCGGCCGGTGGCGCTCCGCTTCGTCTACCGCCCGCCGGCCTGAGCGCCGGCGACCCCGTCACGGGCGCTGGCCGGATCCGGCGCGCGCCGATACAGTTCCCTCAACCGGAAGGACAGACCTATGGCTGACAACGAAACGATCGTGCTGGAGACCACCAAGGGCCGCGTCGTGATCGCGCTGCGCCCCGACCTGGCGCCGGGCCATGTCGAGCGGATCAAGACCCTCGCCGCCCAGGGCTTCTATGACGGCGTGCCGTTCCACCGGGTGATCGACGGCTTCATGGCCCAGACCGGCGACCCGACCGGCACCGGCTCGGGCGGCTCGGACCTGCCGGACCTGAAGGCCGAGTTCAACGCCGAGCCGCACGTGCGCGGCACCTGCTCGATGGCGCGGACGAACTTCCCGCACTCGGCGAACTCGCAGTTCTTCATCTGCTTCGACGACGCCCGCTTCCTCGACAAGCAGTACACGGTGTGGGGCAAGGTCGTGGAAGGCATGGACGTGGTCGACACGATCAACAAGGGCGAGCCGCCGCGCTCGCCGGACAAGATCGTGAAGGCGACCGTCGCGGAAGCCTGAGCTCGGATTAAACCTGACGTCTGAAGCCATCTCTCGATGGCTTCGGCTCCGCCGTCCTTGCGAGCGGAGCGAAGCAATCCAGTCGGCACGCGGCTTCCTCAGTCGCGCTGCCCTGGGTCACTTCTCTTCGCTCGTGATGACGGCGGAACCGCATCACCCTCGGTCCAGGGCTTCCGCCGCCGCCAGATCCGCCGGCGTGTTGACGTTGAGGAACGGATCCACCGGCTCCGCCGGCCAGGACGCCACTGCCGCTCCGTGGCGCGCGATGAAGGCGCCGACCCGCCGCTCGCCCCGTTCGAGATAATCCCGGAGCCCATCGCGCAGCGCCGTCGGCCAGAGCGCGATCGTGTAATGCTGCCGCGCCCCTGAGGCCGCGAGGGCAATACCCGCCTCTGATCCCGCAGCCTCAAGCCGCGCCACCAGATTGCCCGGCAGGAACGGCGCGTCGCCCGACACGCTCACCACCCGGGTGACACCCTGCGCGGCGGCGTGCTCCAGCCCGGCGAGGATGCCGGCCAGCGGACCCGGCTGGTCCGGCAGCGGATCCGGCAGGACCGGTCCGGGGAACCCGGAAAACCGCGCCGGGTCGCCGTTGGCGCTCAGCGCCAGTCCCGCCCCGCATTGCGGCCCCAGCCGCTCGACCACCCGTTCCAGCAGGGTCCGCCCGCCGAGCCGCAGCAGCGGCTTGTCGCCGCCGCCCATCCGCCGCGCCTGCCCGCCGGCCAGGATCAGGCCCAAGACCGGCGGAGGGACAGGCGGCGGCGCCACGGCCTCACTCGAAGACGATCTTCGGCGCCGTCCGCCCCGCCGGCGCGCCGGACAGGTTCGCCCAGAGCTGGGCGGCGATGTCCCGATAGACCTTGGCGTGCGGCCCATCCGGATCGGTCGCGACCACCGGCCGGCCCGCATCCGAGGTCTCGCGGATGGTCATGTTCAGCGGCACCTCGCCGAGGAACGGCACGCCGAGCCTCTGCGCCTCGTTCCGCGCGCCACCATGCCCGAAGATGTGCGAGGCGTGGCCGCAATTCGGGCAGACGAAGGTCGCCATGTTCTCGATCACGCCGAGGATCGGCACCGCGACCTTCTTGAACATGGTCACACCGCGCCGCGCGTCGATCAGCGCGAGGTCCTGCGGGGTCGAGACGATCACGGCGCCGGACAGCGGCGTCGCCTGCGCCATGGTGAGCTGCGCGTCGCCGGTGCCGGGCGGCATGTCGACCAGGAGCACGTCGAGCTCGCCCCAGAGCACGTCGCGCAGCATCTGGGTGATCGCCGACTGAACCATCGGGCCGCGCCAGATCATGGCGGTCTCGGGCTCGATCAGGAAGCCGATCGACATGACCTTGAGCCCGTAGCCGACCATCGGCTCCATGGCCTTGTTGTCGACGACGTTGGGCTTGCCCGAGAGGCCGAACAGCTTCGGAACGGACGGGCCGTATATGTCGGCGTCGAGGAGGCCGACCTTCAGCCCCTGCGCCTGGAGCGCCAGGGCGAGGTTGCAGGCGGTGGTCGACTTGCCGACGCCGCCCTTGCCGGAGGCGACCGCCACGATGTGGCGCACGCCCGCGATCTGCGGACCCTGGTTCGGCGGTGCGCCGGGCCGCGGCGGCGCCACCGGCGGCGGCGTCACGGGCCGCGGGGCGGCGCTGCTCTGGGCCGGGTGGCTCTGGTTCCGCTCCGAGGTGAGGCTCGCGAACACGCCCGAGACGCCCGGCATCTGCAGGACCCGGCCCTCCGCCTGCCGCCGCACCGGCTCGAACCGCTCGGCCTCGCTCGGATCGACGAGGATCGAGAACATCACCCGGTTGTTCGGATCGACCACGACCTGGGAGAGCCGTCCCGAGCCGGGCAGGGTGGTGCCGGCAGCATCGACGGTGACGTCGGCGAGCGCCTTCAGCACGTCGTCGCGGGTGATCGCCAAGATGTCCTCCAGCGGGGCAAGCAGGTATGCCAGTGCATGTAACCGAGCGGGCCGAGAACACCAGACCCCGGGCCCGCAATCCGCGTCGGCGCTGGCGGCCTGCGTCCCCGTGGCCGTCTCGTCCCCGTGGCCGTCCCGGCCGAGCGGGTCGCGTCAGTGCGGGCGGGCGATGAGGTTGCATTCCTCCATGGGTCCGCGCACCGCGGTCCCGTCGCCGCGCCGGTAGACCCCGTGGCGCAGGCGCCGACAGCCGAGCGGGCCGCGCAGGCGCTCCACGCGCTGGATATGGACGCTGCCGTAGCGCCGGTTCGAGACGTCATGGCCGCCGATGCGCACGCCCGGGCCGAAGCGCACCTCGGCGGCGGCCGGCAGCAGGCAGGGGCCGAGGGCGACCAGCGCCGCCGCTGCGCGGCTCATCACCCGAGCCCGATTCATCCGAACCTCCGTCCTCGCGCGGACAAGCTGAACCAACGGGAGACTGATCCGTTGTCGGGGCAGCCTTCGGCCAGGGGCCCTCTCTGGAGACCCGGCCGGGACCAAAACGACGCGTAGGAGACCATTTTCATGCATCAGGGCAACCACCGCGACCACGAGGGCGCGAAGAAGCTGTTCGAGCTCATCAAGGACGTGAAGATCGCCATGATGACCACCGTCGATTCCGACGGCACGCTCAACAGCCGCCCGATGTGGAACAACGACGCCGACGAGAACGGCGACCTGTGGTTCTTCACCAAGCTGCACTCGCCCAAGACGGCCGAGATCAGCAAGGACAACCAGATCAACCTCGCCTATTCCGACCCGTCGAGCCAGAACTACGTCTCGGTGGCCGGCAAGGCCGAGATCGTCCGCGACCAGTCGATCATCGACGCGAAGTGGAATGAGAGCCTGAAGACCTGGTTCCCGAACGGCAAGGACGACCCTGAGGTCGCGCTGATCCGTGTCCACCCGGAGAAGGGTGAGTACTGGGACAGCCCGAACAGCACGATGCTCCACCTCTACGGCTACGTGAAGGCCTCGCTCACCGGCGAGAGCCCGAAGACCGAGACCAAGAAGGTCGACCTCGCCTGAGCGCCCGAAGCTGACGCACAGCGATGCCGGAAGCGGTTTTCCGGTCTCTGACACCGGGCCACTGAGCGCAGGCTCATGGCCCGGTGTCTTTGAATGTGAGCCTCGTCATTCCGGGACTGCGGAGCAGGGCCCGGAATCCAGAACCGCACGGCGTGTTCAGCTGGGCGCTATCGGCGGCTCTGGATTGCACGCCTCCGGCGTGCCCCTCCGGGTCCGGGCTCGCCTGCGGCGCCCCGAAATGACGTCCGGGATGCGGTGCAGCCAGGGCGGGAATAGCCTGACCCTGTGAAGCCGAGTTCCAGGTCCGGGTGGTTGCCCGTCTCCTTGACGGGGCCGCGCTCGGCATGCGCTCTGCGTGAAAGAGGCGCGCGGTCGAGTTCCGAGAGCATGCTGGATCTGGCGAAGCGAGTCTACGACCACAGCTTCCGCATCGACCCGATCGTGCGGTCGCTGCTCGATACCGATTTCTACAAGCTCCTGATGGCGCAGACGATCCTGCGCCGGCACCCCGACATCCAGACCACTTTCGGGATCACCAACCGCACGCGGCGCATCCGGATCGCCGACGAGGTCGATGCCGGGCTGCTGCGCGAGCAGCTGGACCACGCCCGCACGCTCCGCCTCAGCAAGGGTGAGGTCACGTGGCTGCGCGGCAACGTATTCCGCGGTCAGGGGCGCATTCTGGGACCCGAATTCGTCACGTGGTTCGAGAACTTCCGGCTGCCCGAATACGAACTGGCAGTCCATGACGGGCAGTACGAGCTGACCTTCCACGGACCGTGGATCGAGACCACCATGTGGGAGGTCCCGGCGCTCGCGATCCTCAACGAATTGCGGGCGCGCGCCGTGCTGCGGGGCCTCGGCAAGCTCGACCTGCAGGTGCTCTACGCCCGCGCCATGACCCGAGTCTGGGAGAAGATCCAGCGGCTGCAGAAGCTGCCCGACCTGTCGGTGGCCGATTTCGGCACGCGCCGCCGCCACGGCTTCCTGTGGCAGGATTGGTGCGTGCAGGCCATGGCGGAGGGCCTCGGCGGCGCGTTCCTCGGCACCTCGAACTGCCTGATCGCGGCCCGGCAGGAGGTCGAGCCGGTGGGCACGAACGCCCACGAATTGCCGATGGTCTACGCAGCGCTCGCCGAGGACGACGCGGCGCTCGCCCGCGCCCCCTACGCGGTGCTGTCCGACTGGCAGGAGGATTACGGCGGCAACCTGCTGGTGATCCTGCCCGACACCTACGGCACCACCGGTTTCCTGGCGAACGCCCCCGACTGGGTGAGCGACTGGACCGGGATCCGCATCGACTCGAAGGACCCGATCGAGGGCGGCGAGGAAGTGATCCGCTTCTGGCAGGAACGCGGGCACGATCCGCGGGACAAGCTCGCGATCTTCTCCGACGGGCTCGACATCGACGAGATCGAGCGCATCCACGCGCGGTTCCACGGGCGCATGCGCATCGGCTACGGCTGGGGCACGCTGCTGACCAACGACTTTCGCGGGCTCCTGCCGGACGGCAAGCTCGATCCGGTCTCCATCGTCTGCAAGGTCACGGAGGCGGATGGGCGCCCGACCGTGAAGCTCTCCGACAATCCCACCAAGGCGCAGGGACCGTCCGACGAGGTCGCCCGGTATCGGCGGGTGTTCGGTGTGGGTGAACAGGAGATACTGCCGGTGGTGGTGTGAAGGGGTGTCAGACCCGGCAGGGTGAAACACGGAGGCTGCCGACCCGGGGATGAATTCATTATCATGCCGCCCAATCGGAGCCGCCTCGGGCGGCCCTGTCCGGGAGAACGCCATGTCGATGAATCGCCGCTCGCTCATCGGGGCCGCGGGCCTCGCCCTTACGGCTCCGGCTCTGCAGGGCGCGCAAGCGGCCGAGGCCGCGAAGCCGGCCGCGAAGGCGCCCCCACCGCCCGTCACGAAGATCCTCGCGCAGTGGATCCTGAGTTCCTCCTACGACACCCTGCCGGAGAACGTCCGCCGCGAGGGCGTGCGCAGCTTCCTCAACTGGGTGGGCGTGGCGATCGGCGGCTCGCACCACGAGACCGTGGACGTCGCGGTCTCGGCGCTGCAGCCCTTCTCCGGGCCGCCCCAGGCCGGGCTGTTCGGCCGGACCGAGCGGTTCGACATCATGAACGCCGCCTTCCTCAACGGCGTGTCGAGCCACATCTTCGACTTCGACGACACCCATCTCAAGACGATCATCCACCCGGCCGGCCCGGTCGCCTCGGCGATCCTGGCCTATGCCGAGATGAAGCCCGTTTCGGGCAAGGCCTTCCTCGACGCCCTGGTGGTCGGGATCGAGGCCGAGTGCCGGATCGGCAATGCGGTCTACCCGAACCATTACGACGCGGGCTGGCACATCACCGGCACCTGCGGGCCGTTCGGTGCCGCGGCGGCGGCCGGCAAGCTGATGGGGCTGACCGAGCAGCAGATGGTCTACGCCCTCGGGCTCGCCGCCTCGCAGCCGGTCGGCCTGCGCGAGTCCTTCGGCTCGATGAACAAGAGCTTCAACCCAGGCCGGGCCGCGTCCAACGGCCTGTTCGCCGCGATCCTGGCGTCCAAGGGCTACACCTCGTCCGACGGGATGATCGAGGCCAAGCGCGGCTGGGCCAACACGATCTCCACCAAGCAGGACTGGTCCGAGATCACCGACGGCCTCGGCACCCGCTACGAATCCGCGCTCAACACCTACAAGCCGTTCGCCTGCGGCATCGTCATGCATCCGACGATCGACGCCGCGATCCAGATCCGCGACGAGGATAGGGTCAAGCCGGAAGACATCAAGCGCGTCGACCTCAAGGTTCATCCGCTGGTGCTGGAGCTGACCGGCAAGACCGCCCCGAAGACCGGCCTCGAAGGCAAGTTCAGCATCTACCACGCCGCGGCGGTCGCCTTCGTGGAGGGGGCGGGCGGCGAGAAGCAGTTCAGCGACCGGGCGGTCAACGACCCGCGCGTGGTGGCGCTCCGCCAGAAGGTGGTGCCGGTGATCACGCCCGGCATCGACGCCGCGCAGGTCGACATGACCGTGACCCTCAACGACGGGCGGACCGTCCACCGGCGGATCGAGCACGCCATCGGCAGCGTCGAGAAGCCGATGTCCGATCAACAGCTGGAGGCGAAGTTCGCCGACCTCGCCGCGGGCGCGCTGCCGGAGGCGCAGGCCAAGCGCGTGATGCAGCTGTGCTGGTCGCTTCCGGACCTCAAGGATGCGGGCGACGTGACCCGGGCCGGGGTGCAGGGCGCCTAGCCGGCCGCGGCGGCGGGATCGTTTTCGGGCCCTGTACCGTTCCCATCCGCAAGGCGCCCCGAGACCCCGGCGGGCGCCCGCGCGTGGCGTACGGGGCGCGGATCACGGTATGGGCACGAGAACCCCGGTCGGGGTCGAGGTGGCGGCGCGACCCGGAAACCCGCCGCGACCGACCCGCGTCGCCGCGGCCGAGACGCCGCGGGCGGCGATGGCCTCGCCGGTCGTGGTCGGGGCCACCATCATCGCGGCCCTGTATTTCGGCCGCGAGATCTTCATCCCGATCGCGATCGCGCTGCTCCTGTCTTTCGTGCTGACGCCGTTGGTGAACCGCCTGCGGCGCCTGCGCCTGCCGCGGCTGGTGGCCGTAGGCCTGGGCGTGTTCCTGACCCTGGGCATCGTGGCGGCCCTCGCGACCCTGATCGGCATCCAGGCGGCCGACCTCGCCGGCGACGTCCCGCGCTATCGGACGACCATCGAGCGCAAGGTCGAGGGGCTGCGCGACTCACCCGTCGGCCATCTCACCGCCTATGTGGCCAATATCGGCCGGGCCCTGCATGTCGGCGGCAAGGAGGCGGGCCACGAGCAAGCGCCGCAGGCCGCCGCGCCGCCCGCCGAGCCGGCGCCCGCTCAGGGCCAGGGGCCGGCGGCCCCGAAGCCCGTCCTAGTCGAGATTGCCGCCTCGCAGCCGGGGTCGCTGGAGATGCTCTCGACCGTGCTGTCGCCGGTCATGCATCCGCTCGCCACGGTGGGCATCATCTTCGTGGTGCTGCTCTTCGTGCTGATGCAGCGCGAGGACCTGCGCGACCGAATGATCCGGCTGGCGGGATCGAGCGACCTGCATCGCACCACCGTAGCGATCGACGATGCCGCGCGGCGGCTCAGTCGCTACTTCGTGGTGCAGCTCGCCCTCAACGCCGCCTTCGGCGTCGTGATCGGTATCGGGCTCTACGTCATCGGCGTGCCGAACCCGGTGCTCTGGGCGATCTTCTCGGCCCTGATGCGCTTCGTGCCCTATCTGGGGGCCGTCGTGTCGGCGCTCCTGCCGATGGCGCTCGCCGCCGCGGTCGATCCCGGCTGGAACATGATGATCGCGGTGGCGATCCTGTTCATCGTCTTGGAGCCGCTGACCGGCCAGGTGTTCGAGCCGATCGTCTACGGGCAATCCACCGGGCTCTCGCCCTTCGCCGTGCTGGTCTCGGCCCTGTTCTGGACCTGGCTGTGGGGCCCCGTCGGCCTGCTCCTGTCGACGCCGCTCACCGTCTGCCTCGTGGTGCTCGGACGCCACGTGGAGCACCTGGAATTCCTCGACGTACTGTTCGGCGACCGGCCGGCCCTCACGCCCGTGCAGAATTTCTACCAACGGATTCTGGCGGGCGATGCCGAGGAGGTGCTGGGCCATGCCGAGCTGATCCTGCAGCAATGCTCGCTCTCGTCCTACTACGACGATGTGGTGCTGAAGGCCCTCGAACTCGCAGCCCGCGACGCGGCCCGGGGCGTTCTGACGGCGCGCCAGAAGGCGGCGATGCGCACGGCCCTCGGCGAGTTGATCGCGGACCTTTCCGAGCGCAGCGACGCAGTCACCGATGCCGCCGGCGAGACTGCCGAGAGCGCCTGCAGCCCGATGCCGATGGGACCGGCGCCCGATGCTCTGTCCCAGGCCTGGACGCGGCAGGGAGCGGTCCTGTGCGTGTCCGGCCGCGGCTTCCTGGACGAGGCCGCCGCCGCGATCCTCGCCCAGATCCTGGAGAAGCGCGGTCTCGGCGTCCGCACGGTCCCGTTCGCCGAGGCGGCCTCGGCGCGGATCGCGCGCTTCGAGCCGGGCCCGGCCCAGATGGCCTGCGTGGTTTCCCTCGCGCTGGACGGCGAACCGACCCATCTGCGCCGGCTGATTCGCCGCCTGAAAGGCCGGATGCCGGGCGTGCCGATCCTGCTCGGCCTCTGGCTCACGCAGGAGGAGGGGCCGGGTCGGGCGACGGAACAGTCGACCGGTGCCGACGGCCGCGTGGTCTCGTTGCGCGAAGCCGTTGAGGCCGTGCTCGCCGCCGCAGAACGGAAAGCCGAGCCGCAGGCGGACGATCACGCCGGGACGACCCCACCATCGGATCACATGTTGGAAGCCGGGGAGGACACCCCCCGCAAGCCGGCGCGGGCCGATGCATGAGCCGGGGGGCTTGACGGCCGGGGGTGCACCCCGATTTCGTCGCGCATTGTCCGGGCGATCGAACCGACCGCGGACGGAACCAGGGACATGATCCGATGAGCGTCGTCGAACTCGGACGGTTCATGGACGACCTCGCGGACGCGTCCGGCAAGGCGATCCTGCCGTTCTTCCGGGCCCAGTTCGGCCTGGATGACAAGGCCCGCGGAGGCGCCCCCTTCGACCCCGTGACCGAGGCCGACCGGGCCGCCGAGGTCGTGCTCCGGGCGATGATCGGCCAGACCTTTCCGGGCCACGGCATCCTCGGCGAGGAATTCGGCTCGGAACGCACCGATGCCGAGTGCGTCTGGGTTCTCGATCCGATCGACGGCACCCGGGCCTTCATCGCGGGCTTGCCGACCTGGGGCACCTTGATCGGGCTGACCCGCAACGGCGTGCCGGTGCGCGGGATGATGCATCAGCCCTACCTGGCGGAACGCTTCACCGGGGATGGGCGCAACGCCCGACTGCGCACGCCCTCGGGCGAGCGGACCCTGCGCGCACGCCGCTGCGGGGCTCTTGCCCAGGCGATCCTGGCCACCACGGATCCGCGGCTGTTCGCGGCGGGTGAGGAGGCCGAGCGCTTCCGGGCGCTGGAAGGCCAGGTGCGGATGAGCCGGTACGGTGCCGATTGCTACGCCTATTGCATGCTGGCGGCGGGACAGATCGACCTCGTCGTCGAGGCGGGGCTGAAGCCCTACGACATCGTCGCGCTGATCCCGATCGTGGAAGGTGCGGGCGGCCAGGTCACGGCCTGGGACGGGGGCTCCGCCGCGTCGGGCGGCCGGGTCGTGGCTTCGGGCGACCCGCGGCTGCACGAGGCGGCGCTCAAGGTGTTGAATCCGTGAGGGCAGGACCTTTTCCCGCGCCTGAGAGCCCGTTTCCCGCGGACCACCGCGGAGGCCGGTCCGCGTGCTGCTGAACGCCCTCGTCCTGCTCACGAGCTTGGTTCCCCGGGCGGAGGCGGGCGCGGAAACCATCCTGCACGCCCTGCCGGTCCCTGTCGTGGCGGCCGCCCCCGCGGAGACGGCGCCGCCGCGCTTCGACCCCGCGACCCGCTCCGTCTCCAACTGGCACGCGCAGACCGCCGCGCACCTGCTGCCGCGGGCGCTCGCGGTGACGGCCTCCCTGGCGGAGGACCCGCCCTACGTCGCGCGCTGCGTGCGCCTCAACAACGGCTGGTGCATCAAGTCCGCCCGCTGGCCCGGCGAGATCGGCGCCGACGCCGAGGGCCACACCGCCTTCGCTACCCTCGATGACGGGGCCGACGCGGCGGCGAGCCTGCTGCGGCGCTACTATCGCGACTACGGCCGGCACACGGCCCTGGCGATCGTGCGCCGCTGGGCCCCCGCCGAGTGCCGCTCCGTCGCCGCGCCCGCGCGCTCGGGACGTCCGGTAGCG
This sequence comes from Methylobacterium sp. OAE515, assembly GCF_041806315.1. Taxonomy (NCBI): domain Bacteria; kingdom Pseudomonadati; phylum Pseudomonadota; class Alphaproteobacteria; order Hyphomicrobiales; family Methylobacteriaceae; genus Methylobacterium; species Methylobacterium sp. OAE515. Next base: position 4,802,861 of record NZ_JBGMUV010000001.1, on the reverse strand, counting down.
GCTCCCGCAGTCTCGGCCGCGCTCGCGCCCCGGGGGCTCGGGCGCACCCTGCGGGCTCGGTTCCTCGCCACGCACCGGCCCGGCGGAGCCCCCCGCGGCCGGTCGGCCCTGCGCGTCCAGCCCTGGTCGCCGCTCGCCCGGATGGCCGGCCATGCGGGCCGGCGCCGGGCCCCCGTGCCGCACGTGGCCACGCTCCAGCCGATCCCCGACATCGCCACCGGCCTCACGGCGCCGGCCGACCCGGCCGGACAGACCGCACGCCGACCGGCCCGGGGCGTCGCCGACCCGGCCGCGCTCCTCGACCGGACGACGGATCGCCGGGTGCCGAGCCCCGAGCGGATGGTGGCCGAGTCGGCGCTCCTCCCGGCGATCGCGACCGGGCTGCCGGTCCTCGACCTGCGCCTGCCGGCCCCGCTCTGCACCGGCGACGAGGTGCGGATCCAAGCCTACGCCGCGCGGATCAGCGGCAGCGTCGGGCTGAAGCCCGGCGACGACCTCGACCTGTTCGGGCCGGACGGCGCACCCCGCGCCAATCTTGCACCCGTGATGCTGGCGATGTCGGCGGTGGAACTCGGCACGCTCCGGGCCGGCCCGGATCTCGTCGCGGGGGCGATCGCCCGGTTGCGACCGGTGACGCCGGCCGCCAATAACGCCACTCCGTAGCGTCAAGCCTTGCGGTTCGGCCCGAGTCGCGCCACCTCTGCCGCGCCACCTCTGCCCGGCCTGTTCCCCTCACGACGAGCCCGCCCGTGCCCCTGACCGACCTTGCCGCGCGCGCCGGCTCGGCCGTCAAAGCCTTCGCCGAAGCCTCGCACGACCTGCTGGTCCAGCCGACCCTGCGGCTCGGCGTGACCGGGCTCGCGCGCTCGGGCAAGACCGTCTTCACCACGGCGCTGATCCACCATCTCGTGGAGACGCACGCACTGCCGGCCTTCGCCCCGGCGCAGGAAGGCCGCCTGCGCCGCGCCCGCCTCGTGCCGCAGCCCGACGACGACGTGCCGCGCTTTCCCTTCGAGGAGCATTTCGGCACGCTGACCGAGGCCCGGCGCTGGCCGCGCTCGACCGACCGGATCAGCCAGTTCCGCCTGGAGATCGCCTACGAGCGCACCGCCGGCTGGCGCACCGGTCCCGCGACCCTGATGCTCGACGTGGTCGATTATCCCGGCGAGTGGCTGCTCGACCTGGCGCTGATCGAGACAAGCTACACCGCCTGGTCGCGGGCCACGATCAACGGCACCCGCCGGCCGGGGCGCGCCGCCGTGGCGGCGCCCTGGCTCGCCGCGCTCAAGGACTTCAACCCGAACGGGCCGCTCGACGAGGTCGCGGCCGAGCGGGCGAGCGACGCGTTCAAAGCCTACCTCGCGGGCCTGCGCGCCGGTCCGGAATCGGTCGCCACGACGCCGCCGGGCCGGTTCCTGATGCCGGGCGACCTCGCGGGCTCGCCCGCGCTGACCTTCGCGCCGCTGGACGGGCTCACCGAGACCATCGCGCCCGACAGTCTCGCCGGCCTGATGGAGCGGCGTTTCGAGGCTTACAAGACCAAGGTCGTGACGCCGTTCTTCCGCGACCATTTCCAGCGGGTCGACCGGCAGATCGTGCTGGTCGACGTGCTCTCCGCAGTCGATGCCGGGCCGACCGCCCTGGCGGAGCTGGAAGAGGCGCTGGACGCGGTGCTGCTCAGCCTCAACATTGGCCGCAACACTGTCCTGTCCCGGCTGTTCGCCCCCCGGGCCGACCGGGTGCTGTTCGCCGCCACGAAGGCCGACCATCTCCACCAGACGAGCCACGACCGGCTCGACGCGCTGCTGCGGCTGCTGGTGTCCCGCGCCATGCGGCGGACCGAGGCGGCCGGCGCCCGGGTCGGCACCGTGGCGCTCGCCTCCGTGCGCGCCACGCGCGAGACCACGGTTCATGATGGCGGCGAGACGCTGCGCGCCGTGGCCGGGACCCCGGAGGCCGGCGAGGTGGTCGGCGACGAGGTGTTCGACGGCAACAGCGAGGCCGCGATCTTCCCGGGCGAGCTGCCGGCGCGCGCCGAGGCCGTGCTGGAAGGCGCGGTCGAGCCGGGCTCCCTGCGCTTCCCACGCTTCCGCCCGCCGCTGGTGCGGCCCGACGGCTTCGGCCGCCCTGGGCACCTGCCGCAGATCCGGCTGGACCGGGCGATGCAGTTCCTGATCGGCGACAAGCTGGCGTGACGATGTTGGTGAGCCTGCGGAGCATCCAACCATGACCTCCGGCCAGAAACCCCGCGCCTTCCGGATCACGCCCGAGCGGGACGTCGAGCCGGACGTCGCCACGACGCCGCTCGCCGCCAGGCCGCCCCAGGCCCGGATCGTGGAGGAGCCCTTCGAGATCGTCGACGCCGCCGACGGTGTCGCCGTGCCGGTCGCCCCGCGCCGCCGCTCGCCGTGGGGGGCGCTGTTCCTGTCGGCGGTCGGCGCCCTGGTCTCGCTGGGGATCGGCCTGTCGGTCGAGCGGATGATCGCCGACCTGTTCCAGGCGGCGCCCTGGCTCGGCTGGGTGGCGCTCGCCCTGCTGGGCCTCGCCGCCCTGGCGCTCCTGGCGATCGTGGTGCGGGAACTCGCCGGCCTGCGCCGCGAGCGCAAGATCGAGCGCCTCCGCCAGTCGGCCCTCGACGCCCTCGGAACCCGCGACCACACGGGCGCGCAGGCGGTGGTGCAGGCGCTCTCAGCCTTCTACGCCGACCGCGAGTCCCTGTCGGCGGGCCGCGCCCGGATCGACGCTGCCGCCGACGCGATCCTCGACGTGGACGACCGGATCGGTCTGGCCGAGCACGAATTGCTCGCGGGCCTGGACCGTCAGGCGCGCAACGCCATCGCGACGGCGGCCAAGCAGGTCTCGGCGGTGACGGCTTTGAGCCCGCGGGCGATCGTGGACGTCGCCTTCGTGGTCTTCGCCGCCGTCCGGCTGCTGCGCCGGATCGCGGCGATCTACGGCGGACGCCCGGGCTTCTTCGGCTTCCTCCGCCTCGCGCGCGCCGCGGTCGCGCATCTCACCGTCACCGGCGGAATGGCGGTGGGCGAGAGCGTGATGCAGCAGGTGCTGGGGCTGGGGATCGCCGCCCGCGTGTCGGCCAAGCTGGGCGAGGGGGTGCTCAACGGGCTGATGACCGCCCGGTTCGGGCTCGCGGCACTCAATGTCTGCCGCCCGCTGCCGTTCGTGCGCGAGGCGCCGCCGCGGCTCGCCGACGTCGCCGGCGAGTTGCTGCGCTCGGCCGAGGCCGAGTCGAAATAGCAGGGTCGCTCCTGGCCGCGCGTCGCTACTTGCCGCCCGCGGCGGCGCGGCGGTTGGCGATGCGGGAGAACATGTTGCCGGTGTAGTCGGCGCTCTTGGGCTTCTCGGGCTCGCCGAGCTTGGCCTCGAAGGCCTCGATGCGCTTCAAGAGCGTCACGTCGTTGAACAGCGAGCTGTTGAAGTTGGACTGGGCCCGCGGCCCGAGGGCGGTCTGCACCGCGTCGAGTCGTTCCAGAAGCTCTTTACGCGTCACGGTGATCTCCAGGGGCGCCTTCGGGGCGAAGGACCGCCCGAGACGCCACTGGACGGGTCGAGGGTAAACGGAGCGTTAACGAGATCCGGCGGCCCGTCGCGCGGGTTGGCCGCCGCGATCTTTGCGAGCGGAGCGATGCAATCCAGGCGGCGCCACGACCATCCCGGTCGCGCCGCCCCGGGGCCGTTTCACTGCGCTCGCGAAGACGTCAGGCGCGACCAGGGCGCTCAGGCGACGCAGGCTCACAGCCCCTTCAGAAAGCCGGCCAGACGCATAAGCCCCTCGGGCCAGGGCCCGTGCCCGCTCGCCACGTTGATGTGACCCGACTCGCCGGCATCGACCGTGAGCGCTCCCCAGGCATGCGCGAAATCGTCGGCGCGCGCGTAGCGGCAATGCGGGTCGGTGCGACTGGCGACGAGGAGCGACGGGAAGGGCAGGAGGTCGCGCGGGACCGGCGCGAAGGCGCGCACCGAATCCGGCAGGCCCGGCGCCTCCTCCACGTCCGGGAAAGCCACCAGCAAGGCGCCGCGCACGACGCCCGGGGTGAAGCGCGGCGCCGCCTCGACGCTGGCCACAACGCCGAGACTGTGGGCGATCAGGATCACCGGCCGGGTCGCGGCGGCGACCGCCGCGGCGATCGTTCCGCACCACGCCTCCGGCGTCGGCGCGTGCCAATCGTCCTGCTCGACCACGCGGGCTGTGGCGAGCCGGCCGGCCCAGCGGGCCTGCCAATGATCCTCCTCGGACCCTCCGAGCCCCGGAACGATGAGGATGTCGCAATCGGCGGTCTTCATGCCCGGATGCCTAAAGCCGTCGCGCGGACGCGTCGAGACCACCGTGTCATTCGGCAGCGATCGACCCCGCGCGCTCCAGCTCGGTGATGTAGCGGGCGATCTGCACCGACGCGCGGTTCTTCGCCTTGGCCTCGATCTCGAAATCCGCCCAGACGAGGTGGCGGGCGACGAGGCTGTTGACCGCCCGGTTCCACATCATGTCGGAATGCGCCGCGAGGTCCCGGACCGCGTGGCCGGCGGTGCGCAGGGCCGGGAAGTCGGGCAGGGCGTCCGGATCGCACTCTTCCGCGACCGCCTCGCGCGACACGCTGATATGGGCCACGGGCCGCACGCCCCGCCAGGACGCCTGCACCTGCGCGATCCGGGGATCGTCCGGCTCGAGATATTCGCCGCCGCTCTGGACCCAGTGGTGGTGCAGGTCGAGCACCACCGGCACGATGTCGGCGAGCCGCAGCACCGCGTCGAGGCCGAAGACGTTCTCGTCGTTCTCCACCGTGACGAGGTCGCGCGCCACCTGGCTCGCCCGTGGCAGGGTCGCGCGGAAGCCGTCGACCCCGGGGTCTCCGGCGCCGACATGGATGTTGATATGGGCGCCGTGCGGATGCCAGCCGCCGCCATAGCCCATGCGGTCGAAGATCTCGGCGTGATAGTCGAGTTCGGACAGGCCGTTCTCGATCGCCGCCGGGTTGCGGCTCGCCAAGAGGCAGAACGGGCCCGGGTGGAAGCTCAGGCGGACCTCGAGGCGGCGCGCCAGCGCTCCCGCCTCGGCGAGGCCGCGCTCGACGAGGGCCGCCATCTCGGGCTCCGCGTAGATCGCCTGGGCGATCGGGTGGGTGTAGCCGGGCAGGACATTGCTCGCCATGCGCAGCAGGCGCTCCAGCGGCGGCCGGGCTCCGACCCAGGCGATCTGGCGCGCGAGGGCGTCGAGATTGTGCGCCACGAGGCCGGCGAGCTTCGTCCGCCGGGCGGCGGGTTCCAGCTTGGCGAGATAGGCCATCGTGACGCTGGTGAGATTCATGTGAAGCGTCGCGTCGCGTTCCGCCTTGAGGGTCGCGTGCGTGCCGGGGGGCTCGTCGAGGACGAACTTGCAACAGAAGCCGAGACGGGGATGATCGCGCATAAATGGCACAACGCGCGGAAGCCCGACCCGTCCCCGCGCCGTTGCGGAACGGGCGCTGCGCGGGGACGTTTGAAGTCCCGAGCGCGGCAGTTCCGCGTGTACGGCACTTCCCGACCCATGCCCCCGTCGCCCTCGCGCCCGAGCGGACAGCCGGATACCGGCTCCATCCTGTGGATCCTGATGCTCGGTTCGGCGCTGGTCGCCCTCGCGGCGGCGCCGGCGCGGCGCGGGGTGCCGGTGCGGGCTCGAGACGCCGGACCGCCGCGCGACCCCGAGCCGCCACAGGACCCGAGTGCGGCGAATAAAGGCGTTGCCGCCGGGGCGCGCTCGATCTCGGGCCGCGCCGCGCAGCTCACGGCGGCCACACAGCCGGAGCGCGGCCGCGCCGCCAACAGCCCCGCCGAGATGACACGATCCGGCTGGAAGGACATCGCGGTCCGGGTCTATCTCGAGTTCAACAAGGACCGGGTGCTGGCAGTCGCCGCCGGCGTCACCTTCTACACGCTGCTGTCGCTGTTCCCGGCGATCGCCGCGCTTGTGACCTGCTACGGCCTGTTCGCCGACGTGACCGTGATCAACGACCACCTCGCGCAGCTGCACGCCGTGCTTCCGTCCGGGGCGGTCGAGCTGATCGGCGATCAGGTCAAGCGCATCGCGTCCCGGGGCACCGGCTCGCTCAGCGTGACCTTCTTCACCAGCCTGCTGCTGTCGATCTGGAGCGCCAACGCCGCCATGAAGGCGATGTTCGACGCGCTGAACGTGGTCTACGAGGAGGAGGAGAAGCGCAATTTCTTCTGGCTGAACCTCCGCTCCCTGACCTTCACGGTGGGGGCGCTCCTGTTCATCGTCATCGCGCTCAACGCGATCGTGGTCGTGCCGGTGGTGCTGAACTTCCTGGGCCTCGGCTCGACCGCGTGGCTGCTCGCGGCCCTGCGCTGGCCGGCGATCCTGATTGTCCTGCTCGGCGGCCTCTCGGTGCTCTATCGCTTCGGACCGAGCCGGGAGCACGCCCGGTGGCGCTGGGTCGGGGTCGGCAGCGTGATCGCGGGCCTGCTCTGGCTCCTCGCCTCGCTGCTGTTCTCCTGGTACGTCGCCAATTTCGGCACCTACAACGAGACCTATGGTTCGCTCGGCGCCGTGATCGGCTTCATGACCTGGATCTGGATCTCCTCGACGATCGTTCTGCTCGGGGGCGAGATCAATGCGGAGCTGGAGCATCAGACCGCCCGCGACACGACCACGGGTGCGCCCCTGCCGATGGGACGCCGGCAGGCGCGGATGGCCGACACGGTCGGCGCGGCGGCCTGAGGGCAGGACTGCCGAAGATCGCCGACGACGCGTAGAGTGCGGCTCCAGAACGGGAGAACGTCATGGCGGATACGCCGACCACCGGTCGCGAGACCCGCAGCGACGCCGCGTGGCGCGCGGCGCTCACGCCGGACCAGTACCGGGTCCTGCGCGAGCACGGCACGGAGCGGGCCGGCACGAGCAATCTGCTCGCCGAGAAGCGTCCCGGTACCTTCACCTGCGCGGGCTGCGGACAACCCCTGTTCGAGCAGGAGACCAAGTTCGAGTCCGGGACGGGCTGGCCCAGCTTCTTCGCGCCGATCGAGGGCGCCGTCGCCACGTCGGTCGATCGCAGCCACTGGATGGTGCGCACCGAGGTGCACTGTGCCCGCTGTCAGGGACATCTCGGCCACGTCTTCGAGGACGGCCCCGCCCCCACCGGTCTGCGCTACTGCATGAACGGCGTGGCGATGCAGTTCGAGCCGGCGGCATGACGCGATCCGAGATTTAACCTGGGTTCAAAAAATCGTGCCGCGAGCCGGGATATCGGGGACAGAAGGCGCCGAGGTCGTATCTTCACCGCGGTCCGGTCTTGATTTCGTCGCGTTTTTGCTTAGCGCTCTATAGTCTCATGTTGTCGCTGTCCGGTGATTGGCGGCGGAAGCGGTCAGGTGCGGGTGAATACGGCGTTGCGATCCAGCTTTTACGCCGTCCTCCCCGGTTCCACTTGATCCGGTCCGTTCGATCCGGCGGACCAAGAGGCTGTCCGCCCGAGCGGCGCACCGCCGACCAACCGGGAGGGGTTTTGAGTTCATGAGCACCGTTCGCCGATTCCTGGTCGCCCCGTCCCTGGTCCGCCTGATCCGCAAGGAGCGGGGCGGGGCACGCATCACCGAAGGACATTTCGCGCCGCAGGGCGGTCGCGCCTCCTACGTGCGGGTCGACGGGCAGAACTGCCAGCTCGTGCTCGTCAACAAGGGTGCCGACGGCATCCCGGTCGAGGAGCGCACCGATGTGCCGCGCGCCCACGGCGACGCGCTGCTCGATGTCTGCCCCGGAAAGGCCGCCTACGATCGGACGACCCTGAACGTCGGCGGACGCGAGGTGGCGATCGACCGCTACGTCACGCCCGGAAGCCTGGACCTGATCAGTGTCGTCTTCGAGCACGACGGCGATGCGGCCGGCTTCCAGGCGCCCAGCTGGTTCGGGCGCGAGGTCAGCGGCGAGCCCGCGTTCGAGCGGCAGACCCTGGCCATCCAGGGCGTGCCGGCCGCCGAGGAGGTCTCCCTGAGCAACGCCGCGCTGGACGCCGTGCTCGACCTGATCGAGCCGCGGTTCGGCTTCGGCCGCTACGGCAGCAGCAATCGGCCGTCCGAATCCGACGACGGCGCGCTCAACGCGATGCGCCGCATCGTGACACCCGCTGCGCCCTCCGCACCCGTCGCGCCCGCGCCGGAGCCGGTCCACCACGCGGAGCCCGCGGCGCCCGCCGCGGCAGCCCCCGCCGAGCCGGCCCCCGAGCACCACGCCGATCCGGAGCCGGCTCCGGAGCCCGTCCATCACGCGGAGCCTGCGGCGGCGCCCGAGGCGCCTGCGGCACAGGCCGGCTCGCCTGAGACCCTGCACGGCGATGCCCGGATCGACGACGTGATCGAGAGCCTGTCCCAGGCGCTCGGCGCGGCCATCCACCAGCAGCCGGAACCGTCCTCCGAATCCAAGGATGCGAAGAGCGAGGATCCGGCGTCGATGTTCGAGCGCTGGACCGTGCGCCCCCGCCGGACGCAGCAGCAGAACTGAACCGGCCGCCGGCTCCCGCCGGCGCAGATCCGCGAACACACCGGGCCGCCGCGCAGACCGCACGGCGGCCCGTCTGCTGCGTGTTGCGCCCGCGCGGTTCCGGCACGGCCGTCCGCGTTGGGGAAGACCAGGTTGCCGCGACTTGGACGCGTTCAGTTGCGGATGACCACCGCCGCCCCGCCGCGGCTGCGGGCCAGACTGAACAGGGCGGCCGCATGTCCCGGCGACAGGCGGATGCAGCCATGGCTCGCCCGGCGCCCGAGCGACCCGGTCTCGTAGGTGCCGTGGATCGCGTAGCCGCCCCGGAAGAACATGGCGTGCGGCATCGGCGAGCCGTGATATTTGCGCGAGCGCCACATCGGTGCCATCAGCCCGACCCGGAAACGGCCGTTCGGCGTAAAATAGCCGCGTCGGGCGGTGGACACCGGCCAATCATAGGCCGGAGTGCCGTCGACGAAGACGCGCATGCGCTGGCGCGACTGGTCGATCTGCGCGACGACCCCTGCGGCCGCCGGAGCGGCCAGCGCGCTGGCCAAGATTCCGCCGAGGACCGCGACCCCGGCCCAGTTGAAGACAGCCACGCGTCACCCCCGGAATTAGACTGGATGCCGTTGATCGAACGGCGAAATCCGGCGGCGGCTTGAAACAGCCGCATTTATCGGGATGAGCCCAATTGTCAGACTAGAGAAGTCTTTCCGGCGGGAATCGACAGGTTTTTGTCACGAGGGGTTTGCCGCAGATTACCGAGCTGCCGTTGAGGCGCGGATCGATAATCGCTAGCGTGCCGGCAAATCGGGAGGGTGCGCGGTCGTCGCACGGGATGGACATGGCACAAGCAATCCACGCGACGAGTGCGGCCGCAGCGCCCCGAGAGCCCTGGTACAAGGTGCTCTACATCCAGGTCCTGATCGCCATCGCGCTCGGTGTCCTTCTCGGCTGGTACGACCCCGCCACCGGCAAGGCCATGAAGTGGCTCGGCGACGCCTTCATCGGCCTGATCAAGATGATGATTGCGCCGATCATCTTCTGCACCATCGTGCACGGCATCGCGTCGATCGGCGACCTGAAGAAGGTCGGTCGCGTCGGGCTGAAGGCCCTGATCTACTTTGAGGTGGTCTCCACCGTGGCGCTGCTGATCGGTGTGCTGGTCGGCGAGGTGATCCGGCCGGGCGCGGGCTTCAACGCCGATCCGTCGAAGCTCGACGCCAGCAAGGTCGCGACCTACGCCAGCAAGGCCGCGGCGGATTCCACCGTCGCCCACATCCTGGCGATCATCCCCAAGAGCTTCTTCGATCCCTTCGCCACCGGCGACCTGCTGCAGGTGCTGCTGATCTCGATCCTCACCGGCGTCGTGGTCACGAGCCTGGGCGAGCGCGCGGCTTCGGTGAACCACGCGATCGACACCGCCGGCCAGATCTTCTTCAAGATCATCGGTATCGTGGTGAAGCTCGCGCCGCTCGGCGCCTTCGGCGCCATGGCGTTCACCATCGGCGAGTACGGCATCCAGAAGGTCTACGACCTCGCGTGGCTGGTCGGCACCTTCTACGTCACCGCGCTCCTGTTCGTGTTGGTGGTGCTCGGGACGATCGCCCGGGTCGCCGGCTTCTCGATCCTGCGCTTCCTCGCCTACATCAAGGACGAGCTGCTGATCGTGGTCGGCACCTCCTCGTCCGAGACGGTGCTGCCGCAGCTGATGACCAAGATGCGCCGGCTCGGCGCGTCGGATTCGGTGGTCGGCCTCGTCGTGCCGACGGGCTACTCGTTCAACCTCGACGGCACCAACATCTACATGACGCTCGCGACCCTGTTCCTCGCGCAGGCGGTGGGCGTGGACCTGAGCATCACGCAGTACGCCACCATCATCCTGGTCGCGATGCTGACCTCGAAGGGCGCCTCGGGCGTCACCGGCGCGGGCTTCATCACCCTGGCGGCGACCCTCTCGGCGATCCCGAACAGCCCGGTCCCGGTGGCCGCCATGACCCTCGTTCTCGGCATCGACAAGTTCATGTCCGAGTGCCGCGCGCTGACCAACCTCGTCGGCAACGGCGTCGCCTGCGTGGTCGTCAGCCGCTGGGAGGGCGAGCTCGACGTGGCCAAGCTCAACGAGGTCATGGCCCACCCGGTCTCCATCGGCACCCACATCGCCGACGAGACACCGCAGCCGATGGTGACCGACGGCAAGGTCGCCGCCGCGGAGTGATGGGCCGGCCCGCAGGCGCACGCCTCGGCATCGATCTCGGCGGCACCAAGATCGCCGGGATCGTGCTGGACCGGGCCGGCCGCACGGTGGCCGATACCCGGGTCGCCGCCCCGCGCGGCGATTACGGAGCCACCGTCGAGGCGGTGGCGGCCCTCGTGCTGGAGCTCGAGGGGATGGCCGGGACGCCCTGCACGGTCGGCATCGGCATGCCGGGCAGCCTGTCGCCCGCGACCGGCCTCGTGCGCAACGCCAATTCCCACTGGCTCAATGGACAGCCCTTCGGCGCCGACCTGACGCGGCGGCTGGGTCGGCCGCTGCGGATCGAGAACGACGCGAATTGCCTCGCGGTCTCGGAGGCGATCGACGGCGCCGGCGCCGGCGCACGGGTCGTCTGGGCGGTGATCCTGGGCACCGGGGTCGGATCGGGCATCGCCATCGACGGGCGGGTGCTCACGGGCCGCAACGGCATCGCCGGTGAATGGGGCCACGGCCCGCTGCCCTATCCGCGCGACGACGAGCGTCCGGGCCCCACCTGCTATTGCGGTCGCCGGGGCTGCATCGAGACGTGGCTGGCCGGCCCCGGCCTCGCGGCCGATCACGGGCGGCGGCACGGCGCGCCGCTGACCGCCGAGGCGATCGTCTCCGCCGCCCGGGAGGGCGGCGCGGAGGCGCAGGAAACGCTCGCACGCCATCTCGACCGGCTTGGGCGCGCGGCCGCCCAGGTGATCAACCTCCTCGACCCGGACGTCGTCGTGATCGGCGGCGGCCTGTCGCGCATTGCCGAGCTGATCGACGGCCTGCCCGCCGCGATCGCACCCCACATCTTCGCCGACGCCTTCGACACACCGGTCCGGGCGAGCCTCCACGGGGATGCGTCGGGCGTCCGCGGCGCGGCGTGGCTGTGGGAGGCGGAGCCGGTTTGAGCGATCGCCCGTCCGGCGGCCTCCTCACGGAGACGTCTCTTGCCGGCGTGCAGGGGGCAGGGCAGGACGGCGACGCTCCAGTCTCGATAGCCCGATGATCGTCCGCACCCGGCCCAACCTGCTCACCCTGCTGTTCACCCTGCGCGGGTCGATCCTGCCGCGGGTGGCGCCGAAGCTCGCCGGGATCGTGGCGGTCTCCTGCGCGGTGGTCTGGGCCGAGGCGCGCTGGCCCGCGGTCTTCCCGATGACGGCTGGCGTCACGCCCTTCACCCTGGTGGGCCTCGCCCTCTCGATCTTCCTGAGCTTCCGCAACAACGCCTGCTACGAGCGCTGGTGGGAGGCCCGGAAGCTCTGGGGCAGCCTGATCGGCGAGGTCCGCAACCTCGCCCGCGCCCTGCCGGCGCTGCTGCCGGATGCGGACGCGGCCCCCCAGCTCCGGCGGCTCTCCGCCTTTGCGCACGGCCTTCGGGCCCGCTTGCGCGGTCTCGATGAAGCCGCGGCCGTCGACGGGAGGGTGCCGGGTTCGGACAGGAGCGGCCCCAACCCAACCGACTCGGTCCTGGCCGCGATCACGCGCGACCTGGCGGCTGCGGTGCGGGCGGGACGGCTTACCGACATCCAGTTCGGCATCCTGGAATCGCGGATCGAGGCGCTGTCGGGGGTGCACACCGCCTGCGAGCGCATCGCCAACACGCCGCTGCCCTTCGCCTACACCCTGCTGGTCTACCGCACCGCCTGGCTCTACTGCCTGCTCCTGCCGGTGGGGCTCACCGGCTCCCTGGGCTGGGCAACGCCGGTCGTCGTGGCGCTGGTCGGCTACACCTTCTTCGGCCTGGACGCCCTCGGAGACGAGTTGGAGGAGCCGTTCGGAACCGAGCCGAACGACCTGCCCCTCGACGCGATGGTCCGCGCCGTCGACCGCATCGTGCATCACGCGCTCGGCGAGCCGATGCCGGACGCGCTGACCCCGGACGGATACTGGCTGCGATAGGGCAGGGCCTAACCGTTCCAGGCCCGCAGGACCGGCTCGGTACAATCGTGCTCGTAGCCGAGCACCGAGACACTCGTGGTGCCGAGAACGAGGAGCGCTCCGGCCTCCGGCGGCAGGCCGATCCAGCGTGCGGCGAGCACCCGCAGACAATGCGCGCTCGAGAACACGAGGAGATCGGCATCGAGGGCCCGGGCCCGCGCGATGACCCGGTCCGCCCGGATCCCGACATCGGCGGCCGTCTCGCCGCCCGGGCAGCCATCGCGGAACAGGCGCCAACCCGGGCGCTCGGCCAAGATCGCCGGCGTCGTCCGGCCCTCGTAGGCGCCGTAATCCCACTCGGCCAGATCCGGGTCGATCGCGCGCTGATCGCCGAAACCCGCAAGTTCGCAGGTGGTGGCTGCCCGGCGCGACGGGCTCGACCAGACCGCCGTGTAGGATTGGATCCTGAGGCGCAGCGCAAGGGCTCGTGCGGCGGCCTCGCCGGTCGGCGTGAGCGGGATGTCGCTGCGCCCGGTATGCCGGCCGGAACGGCTCCACGCGGTTTCGCCATGGCGGACGAGCGTGATCTGCGGATAGGGGCTGCCAGGCATGCGCGCCTCCATGGGCCTGCGTTCAACGCAGTCATCGCGCTCTGGCCCCATGGATTCGGCAGAGCAGGGTCAAGATCGCGCTTGCACGGCGCTCGAAACGAACATAAACATATCTTTATGTCTATCGAACGCAGGCAAGAGGCGGGTTCGATCCCATTTCCGGAGGCGCTCGGCGTTCTCCGGGCGGCCGCCGAGGAGACGCGCCTGCGCATCCTGGCGCTGCTCGCGGAGGGCGAGTTGTCGGTCTCGGACCTCACGGACATTCTGGGCCAGTCGCAGCCGCGGATTTCGCGGCATCTCAAGCTTCTGGTGGAGGCCGGGCTCGTGGAGCGCCACCGTGAGGGCGCCTGGGCGTTCTTCCGGCTGTCAGAAGCCCGCGCCGGGCTTGCGGATCCGCTGCTGTCCGGTCTCGACCGGACCGCGCCGCCTCTCTCGGAGGATCGCGCCCGGCTCGACGCCGTCCGGGCGCAGCGGGCTGAGACAGCCGAGACTTTCTTCGCACGGCTGGCACCCAAATGGGACGAGCTGCGCTCCCTGCATGTGCCTGAGGCGACCGTCGAGGCGGCAGTTCTCGTCGCTCTGGGCGACCGTCCGATCGGCAGCCTGATCGATCTCGGTACCGGCACGGGCCGGATGCTCGGCCTGCTCGCGCCGCGCGCCGGGCGCGCCACCGGGCTCGATTCGAGCCATGCCATGCTGTCGGTCGCCCGAGCCAACCTGGAACGACAGGGCCTGACGCGGGTCGACCTCCGACAGGGCGACATCCACGCGCCGCCCTTCGCGCGCGCGAGCTTCGACCTCGTGGTGGTGCATCAGGTGCTGCATTATCTCGATGACCCGGCCCGGGCACTGCGCGCCGCCGCCCGGCTCGTGGCGCCGGGGGGCCGCCTCCTGGTGGTGGACTTCGCACCGCATGAGCTGGAGTTCCTGCGCACGAGCCAAGCCCACCGCCGACTCGGCTTCTCCAGCGATCAGGTGTCCGGCTGGCTCGCGGAGACCGGCCTCGACACGGTCGCCACGCGCGATCTGGCACCGCGCGAAGCGGGCCAGCTCACCGTCACCCTCTGGCTGGCTCAGGATGGGCTGGCCGACGAGACAACCGAACAGCCCCGGCGCGCCGTCGCCTGAGGCTCAATCCCATCGTCTGAACCGACCGACATAGAGGACGAGACCCCGATGCGCCGTTCCACTCACCGCGCCAGCCGCGACGGCTACCACCCGATCCGTGTCTCGATCGAGTTCTTCCCGCCGAAGACCGAGGAGATGGAGAAGATCCTCTGGGGTTCGATCGAGCGCCTCGCGCCGCTCCAGCCGAGCTTCGTGTCGGTGACCTACGGGGCCGGCGGCTCGACCCGCGAGCGCACCCACAACACTGTGGCCCGGATGGTCCGCGAGACCAGCCTGAAGCCGGCCGCGCACCTCACCTGCGTGGACGCCACCCGCGAGGAGATCGACGCGGTGGTCCAGTCCTACTGGGACGCGGGCGTGCGCCACATCGTGGCGTTGCGCGGCGACCCGGCCGAGGGCGTCGGCCACGCCTACCGGCCGCATCCCGAGGGCTACGCCTCGACCGCCGAGCTGGTCGAGGGGATCAAGCGGATCGGCGACTTCAAGGTCTCGGTCTCGGCCTATCCCGAGAAGCACCCCGAGGCGGCCTCGCTCGAGGCCGACATCGATGCCCTGAAGGCCAAGGTCGATGCCGGGGCCGATCAGGCAATCACCCAGTTCTTCTTCGAGAACGAGATCTACCTGCGCTACCTCGACAAGGTCCGGGCCGCCGGGATCACGATCCCGATCATCCCGGGCATCCTGCCGGTGCAGAACTTCAAGCAGGCGGCGAACTTCGCCCGCCGCACCGGCGCCTCGGTGCCGTACTGGCTGGCCGCCCGGTTCGAGGGCCTGGAGAACGACGTCGAGACCCGCCGGCTCGTCGCCGCCGCGGTGGCGGCCGAGCAGGTGCTCGACCTCGTGGACGAGGGCGTCAACGACTTCCACTTCTACTCGATGAACCGCTCGGATCTGGTCTATGCGATCTGCCACCTGCTCGGCCTGCGCGCCCAGGCGCCGAAGCTGGCGGCGGCGAAGGCGGCAGCCTGATTTTCGGGGCCGCGCTTGACGCTCCCGACCCGTCATCGCGAGTGCAGCGAAGCGACCCAGGGCAGCGCGACATCCATTAGCGTGGCGCTGCTGGATTGCTTCGTTTCGCTCGCAAAGACGGGGACGCTTCCATGCCCATGGCACGGAAGCGTCTGACAGGACAAAATTTTTTCTCCCTCCTGAGGTGCCGCGCGAGCGGCCTCGAAGGCGGGTTCCGACGATCGCCACAACATCTGGAGGCCTCCTGCGAGGCCTCCGCTTCGCTCCGGCACCTCAGGATGAGGTGATCTGACAGGACGCACGATGACCGATTTTGCCCCCGTCGACGGCACCGCGATCGCGAAGGCCCTGCGCCAGCGCGCGGCGGAGAAGATCCTCGTCCTCGACGGGGCGATGGGCACCGTGATCCAGCGGCTCAAGTATTCGGAAGAGGACTTTCGCGGCGACCGCTTCAAGGATCACGGCCACGATCAGAAGGGCAACAACGACCTCCTGATACTGACCCAGCCCGATGCGATCCGGCAGATCCACCTCGACTACTTCCTGGCCGGCGCCGACGTCTGCGAGACCAACACCTTCTCGGGCACGACCATCGCCCAGGCCGATTACGGCATGGAGTCGATCATCCACGAGTTGAACGCCGAGGGCGCAAGGCTCGCCCGGGAGGCCGCCAAGCTCGCCGAGCAGAAGGACGGCCGACGCCGCTTCGTGGCCGGCGCCATCGGCCCGACGAACCGCACCCTGTCGATCTCGCCGGACGTGAACAACCCGGGTTTCCGGGCCGTGACCTTCGACCAGGTCAAGCAGGCCTATGTCGAGCAGGTCCGCGGCCTGATCGACGGCGGCGCCGAGCTGATCCTGATCGAGACGATCTTCGACACGCTGAACGCCAAGGCCGCGGTGGCGGCGGCCTGGCAGGTCTTCGACGAGACCGGCATCCGCCTCCCGATCCAGATCTCCGGCACGATCACGGATCTCTCGGGCCGCACCCTGTCGGGTCAGACCCCGGCGGCCTTCTGGCACTCCCTGCGCCATTCCGATCCGCTGACCTTCGGCCTCAATTGCGCGCTCGGCGCCCGCGAGATGCGCGGCCACATCGCCGAGCTGTCGCGGATCTGCGACACCCTGGTCTGCGCCTACCCGAATGCCGGCCTGCCGAACGAGTTCGGCCTCTACGACGAGAGCCCGGAGGCGATGGGCAAGCTGGTCGGCGAGTTCGCCGAATCCGGCCTCGTCAACATGGTCGGCGGCTGTTGCGGCACCACGCCGGACCACATCCGCGCCATCGCCGAGGCGGTCGCCGGCAAGGCGCCACGGCCGATCCCCGAGATCCCCCGCCTGATGCGGCTCTCTGGCCTCGAGCCCTTCGTGCTCACGCCGGAAATCCCCTTCGTGAACGTCGGCGAGCGCACGAACGTCACCGGCTCGGCCAAGTTCCGCAAGCTCATCACCAACGGCGACTACGCGGCGGCGCTGGACGTCGCCCGCGATCAGGTCGCAGCCGGCGCCCAGGTGATCGACGTCAACATGGACGAGGGCCTGCTCGACTCCCAGAAGGCCATGGTCGAGTTCCTGAACCTTGTCGCCGCCGAGCCCGACATCGCCCGCGTGCCCGTGATGGTCGATTCCTCGAAGTTCGAGGTGATCGAGGCCGGGCTGAAGTGCATCCAGGGCAAGCCGATCGTGAACTCGATCTCCATGAAGGAGGGCGAGGAGAAATTCATCGAGGCCGCCAAGGTCTGCCGCTCCTACGGCGCTGCCGTGGTGGTGATGGCCTTCGACGAGCAGGGGCAGGCGGATTCCTACGAGCGCAAGGTCGAGATCTGCACCAAGGCCTACCGGATCCTGACCGAGCAGGTCGGCTTCCCGCCCGAGGACATCATCTTCGATCCGAACATCTTCGCCGTCGCCACCGGCATCGAGGAGCACAACGGCTACGGCGTCGCCTTCATCGAGGCGACCCGCACGATCCGCGAGACCCTGCCGCACGCCCACATCTCGGGCGGCGTCTCGAACCTGTCCTTCGCGTTCCGCGGCAACGAGCCGGTGCGCGAGGCGATGCACGCGGTGTTCCTGTTCCACTGCATCAAGGCCGGCATGGACATGGGCATCGTCAATGCCGGCCAGCTCGCCGTCTACGACGAGATCCCGGCGGAGCTGCGCGAGCTGTGCGAGGACGTGGTTCTCAACCGCCGCGACGATTCCACCGAGCGCCTGCTGGAGGCAGCCGAGCGGTTCAAGACCGGCGCCTCGGCGCAGGCCAAGACCGCCGACCTGACCTGGCGCGAGGCGCCGGTCGCGAAGCGCATCGAGCACGCGCTGGTCAACGGCATCACTGAGTACATCCTGGCCGACACCGAGGAGGCGCGGGCTCAGGCCGAGCGTCCGCTCCACGTCATCGAGGGCCCGCTGATGGCCGGCATGAACGTGGTCGGTGACCTGTTCGGCGCGGGCAAGATGTTCCTGCCGCAGGTGGTGAAGTCCGCCCGCGTGATGAAGCAGGCGGTTGCCTATCTCGAGCCCTACATGGAGGCCGAGAAGCTCGCCAACGGCGGTGACGGCAAGCGCCAGGCCGCCGGCAAGGTGCTGATGGCGACCGTGAAGGGCGACGTCCACGACATCGGCAAGAACATCGTCGGCGTCGTGCTGGCCTGCAACAACTACGAGATCATCGATCTCGGCGTGATGGTGCCGGCCGCCAAGATCCTGGAGACCGCCAAGCGCGAGCAGGTCGACATCGTCGGCCTGTCGGGCCTGATCACCCCGTCGCTCGACGAGATGGTCCACGTGGCCGGCGAGATGGAGCGCGAGGGGCTCGACGTGCCGCTGCTGATCGGCGGCGCCACCACGAGCCGCGTCCACACGGCGGTGAAGATCCACCCGGCCTACGCCAAGGGTCAGGCGGTCTACGTCACCGACGCGAGCCGCGCGGTCGGCGTGGTGTCGAGCCTGATCTCGAAGGAGACCCGTGGGCCCACGATCGAGAAGGTCCGGGCCGAGTACGCCAAGGTCGCCGACGCCCACAAGCGCTCGGAGGCCGACAAGCAGCGGCTGCCGCTCGCCAAGGCGCGGACCAATGCGTTCAAGATCGATTGGTCGGGCTACAAGCCGGCCAAGCCGACCTTCACCGGCACCCGGGTCTACGGCTCCTACGAGGTCGCCGACCTCGTGCCCTACATCGACTGGACGCCGTTCCTGCAGACCTACGAGTTCAAGGGCCGCTTCCCGGCGCTCCTGGACGACCCCGAGCAGGGCCCGGCCGCCCGCGCCCTCTACGAGGACGCGCAAGAGATGCTGAAGCAGATTGTGGAGGAGCGCTGGTTCAACCCGAAGGCGGTGATCGGCTTCTGGCCGGCCAACAGCGTCGGCGACGACATCGCGCTCTACACCGGCGAGAGCCGGTCTGAGCGGCTCGCCACCTTCCACGGCCTGCGCCAGCAGCTCTCGAAGCGCGACGGGCGCTCGAACACGTGCCTGTCGGACTTCGTGGCGCCTTCCGAGACCGGCATCGCCGATTATGTCGGTGGCTTCGTGGTCACGGCCGGCCTGGAGGAGGTGCGGATCGCCGAGCGCTTCGAGCGGGCGAACGACGATTACCGGGCGATCCTCGTCAAGGCGCTCGCCGACCGCATTGCCGAGGCCTTCGCCGAGCGAATGCACGAGCGTGTGCGCAAGGAGTTCTGGGGCTACGCGACCGAGGAGGCCTACGCCCCCGAGGAGCTGGTGCTGGAGAAGTATGACGGCATCCGTCCAGCCCCGGGCTATCCGGCCCAGCCCGACCACACCGAGAAGACCACGCTGTTCGACCTGCTGAAGGCCGAGAGCCGCATCGGCGTGAAGCTCACCGAGTCCTACGCCATGTGGCCGGGCTCGTCGGTGTCGGGGATCTACATCGCCCACCCGGAGGCGCATTATTTCGGCGTCGCCAAGGTCGAGCGGGATCAGGTCGAGGATTACGCCGTCCGCAAGGGCATGGATGTCCGCGAGGTCGAGCGCTGGCTCGGGCCGATCCTGAACTACGACCCGGCGCGGTATCTCGCGCAGGCGGCGGAGTAGGGGCGGGGGCTCACGCCCCCGTCACCGCGAGCGGAGCCGGGGAGGGCGCCCTGTCCTGAAGTTTCGTCAGGCCGCCTTCCCGACTGTGAAGTCGACGTGCACCGCATCGTAAGGAAACACGATTCGCTCGTCGTCCGTGCGGTTGAGAATGCCGGCGTTCAGGAGCGCGTGCACGTCGGAATGCGTGTTCTTCACGTCCCGGTCCAGCAGTCGCGCCACGGCACGCAGCGACATCGGCTCCTGGCCGGCTAGGGCCTTGATCAGCGCCCAGCGGCGGGGTGTCAGCACGGTCCACAACCCCTCGACGGTGGGGAAGGAGATGAAGGCACCCTGCTTCTCGCCCCGGAAGGCTGCCAGAGCACGGGCGCCGGCTTCCTCGACGGAAGAGACGCCAATCGTCACGGTCCTCATGACCGCCTCCAAGGTTCGACATCGGCCCAGAAATCCGCCAGCAGGGCCTCCGGACTGGTGAAGCGGTAGGGAACCTCCTCCCGACCGATATGCTTGTGGTCGCCCTTCCCGGCTTCGTTGTCGTAGCGGAGCACGCAGACACCATCGACGACGAGGGCGAGCCGGTTCTTGAAGCTGTGTCCGCTCTCGCGGATCGGCTTCGGCACACTCCAGACCACCAACTCGACGAACGACCGCTCAGGGATGATCGCGATGCGCTCCCTGAGCAGCAGCTCGGCCCTCATGACCGCGAGAATGTCCCCTCTGCCGCATGTTGGCAAGCGCACCAACACACGGTAGAGCAGCCACCATCAGCCGTCCGACGCATGGCCGGGTCCGCACCCTCCATTTCAGCAGGTCCCCGCGCCCCGCGTGTTGACGTACAGCGCGTAGACCGAATGCGTTGACGTCATCAGCAGCAGGTTGCGGTTGACGCCGCCGAAGCACAGGTTGGCGCAGCGCTCCGGCAGGCGGATCCGTCCGATCAGCTTGGCCTGCGGTGAGAGCACGATGACGCCGTCCTCGGCCTCGCTCATCCCCCAGCCGCACCACAGATTGCCATCGACATCGACGCGGAACCCGTCCGGCGTGCCGGTTCCGGCATCGTAGAACACCCGCCCGTTCGCGGTTTTGGTGCCGCTCTCGACCACGTCGTAGACGCGGATCAGGCGGTTCGGCTTCGCCCGCGCCTCGATGACGTAGAGCTTGGACTCGTCCGGCGAGAAGCAGAGCCCGTTCGGACCCGCAACGCCCTCGACCACGACGCTGGCCTGCCCCGTCCTGGAATCGATCCGGTAGACGTTGCCGGGAAGCTCCGGTGCGGCCATCGACTCGTGCGGGTTCGGCCCGAAGGCCGGATCGGTGAACCAGACCGCGCCGTCGGAATGGCAGACGACGTCGTTCGGCGAGTTCAGCGGCTTGCCGTCGAATCGGTCGAGCAGCGTTGTGAGGCTGCCGTCGTGCTCGGTCCGGGTGACGCTGCGAGTCTTGTGCTGGCAGGTGATCAGCCGGCCCTGCCGGTCTCGGGTGTTGCCGTTGGCGTAGTTCGACGGCTTGCGGAACACCGAGAGCGTGCCGGAGGCCTCCTCCCACTTCATGATCCGGTCGTTGACCACGTCGCTGAACAGCAGCGATCCCATGTCGCCGAACCAGACCGGCCCCTCGGCCCAGCGAAATCCGGTGGCGACCCGCTCCACCGTCGCCGAGGCGAGGCGGTACTTGGCGAAGGCCGGATCGAGAATCTCGACGGCCGGGTCGGGCACCCGCTGCGACGGCTCCCAGCCGGCTCCGGCCGCCCGCGCGGCGCCGAGCAGGGCCGCTCCGGCGAGCAGCCCCCTGCGTGCGATCATCACCATGGTCCCTCCCTGTGATGTGGCCCGCCGCCTGTTGCCGACGGCTCGGGCCGGTCAGTGAATCTCGGGTTCCGGGATCCCCCCGGCGCCCTCCAGAAAGTCGAAATCGCAGCCCTCGTTGGCCTGCCGCACGTGCTGGGCGAACAGCCGGTTGTAGCCCCGCGGATAGGCCCGGTCCGGCGGCACGAAGGCCTTCACGCGCGCCGCGATCTCGGCATCGTCGAGGTGCAGGTGAATCCGGCGCCCGGGCACGTCCACCGTGATCAGGTCGCCATTGCGCACCGCCGCGAGCGGGCCGCCCGCAGCCGATTCCGGCGCCACGTGCAGGATGCAGGCGCCATAGCTGGTCCCGCTCATCCGGGCGTCCGAGATGCGGACCATGTCGCGCACGCCCTGCCAGAGCAGGACCTTGGGGATCGGCAGCATGCCCCATTCCGGCATACCGGGGCCGCCGATCGGGCCGGCATTGCGCAGGATCATGACGTGGTCGGGAGTGACGTCGAGATCGAGGTCGTTCACCGCAGCGTTCATCGCGTCGTAGCTGTCGAAGACCAGCGCGGGACCGGTATGGTTCAGGAAACGCGGGTCGGCGGCCGGCGGCTTGATCACGCAGCCGTCCGGGGCGAGGTTGCCGTACAGGATCGCGGTCCCGCCCATGGAGACGATGGGCCGGTCAAGCGGGCGGATCACGTCGTCGTTGAACACCTTCATACCGGCGAGCCCGTCGCCGATCGTGCCGCCGGTGACCGAGCGCGCATCGAGGTGGAGCAGGGGGGACAGGCGCACCATCAAGGCGCGGATGCCGCCTGCGATGTGGAAATCCTCCATCAGCCACTGCCCCGAGGGCCGAAGGTTGGCGATCACCGGCACCTTCTGGGCGAACTCGTCGAACTCGGTGAGCTTGACCGGGATACCGGCGCGCCCCGCCATGGCCACCAGGTGGATCATCGCGTTGGTGGAGCCGGCGAGCGCGTTGTGGACCACCAGGGCGTTGTCGATCGAGCGACGGTCCAGGATGTCGGAGGGCTTCAGGTCCTCCCAGATCATCTCGACGATCCGCCGGCCGCAGGCGCCGGCCATGCGGGGGTGGTCGGCGTCCGCCGCCGGGATCGAGGCCGAGCCGGGCAGGGACAGTCCCAAGGCCTCGGTGATCGACGTCATGGTCGAGGCTGTGCCCATGGTCATGCAGGTGCCGGCGGAGCGGGCGATGCCCGCCTCCATGTCGTTCCATTCCTGCGTGGTGATGTTCCCGGCCTCCTTCTCGGCCCAGTACTTCCAGACGTCGGAGCCGGAGCCCAGGATTGTGCCGCCGAAATGCCCGCGCATCATCGGTCCGGCCGGGAGGAAGATCATCGGCAGGTTCATGGAGATCCCGCCCATGACGGTGCCGGGCGTGGTCTTGTCGCAGCCGCCCATCAGCACCGCGCCGTCGACGGGATGCTGACGCAGCAGCTCCTCCACCTCCATGGCCAGGAGGTTGCGGTAGAGCATCGTGGTCGGCTTGACGAAGTTCTCCGACAGCGAGAGCGCCGGCAATTCGATCGGGAAGCCGCCCGCCTGCCAGACGCCGCGCTTCACGTGCTCCACGCGCTCGCGGAAATGCAGGTGGCAGGGGTTGATGTCGCTCCAGGTGTTGATGATGCCGACGATCGGCTTGCCGGTGAAATCCGCGCGCTCGTAGCCCATCTGCAGCATGCGAGAGCGGTGGCCGAAGCTGCGCAGGTCGGTGGCGCCGAACCAGCGCTGGCTGCGCAGGTCGCCCAGGGTCTTGCGTGCGGTCATCGCGCTGTCTCCGATCTCACGGGTTCGGGCGCCCGGGCTGGCCTGCGCCTTCCGCGTCGAACCGCCGATCCGCCGACATCCTGCCCGGCCGGACCGCGACCCATGTGATGGCTCCGGACGCGACGGCACAAGCCGCCAGGAAGTAAAGTCCGGCCTCGTAAGTGCCGGTGTAATCCTTGAGCCAGCCCAGCACATAGGGACCGACGAACCCGCCGAGATTGCCGATCGCGTTGATCAGGGCGATCCCGCCGGCCGCCGCCGGCCCCGACAGGAATTCCCCCGGCATCGCCCAGAAGGCGGGCTTGCTCCCGTAGAGCCCGATCGTCGCCACCGACATCGCCGTGAGCGCCCAGAGGCTGCCCAGCATCGGACCGGAGGCGATGAGGCCCAGGGCGGCGACCAGCGCGGCGATCACGAAGTGCCAGCGCCGCTCGTCGCGCCGGTCCGACGACCAGCTCCAGGCGATCATGCCGACGGTCCCCACGACGTAGGGCACCGCCGTGGCCACGCCGGTCTCCCAGTCGGTGAGATGCAGGCTCTTCAGGATCGGCGGCAGGAAGAAGGTGATGCCGTAGGTGGCGGTGCCGATGTTGAAGTAGATCGCGCCGAGCGCGAGCACTCGCCGGTCGGTGAGGACCTGCCGGAGCGTGAAATGCCCGTGGGTCCGGAGCGTCCCCGCGCGCTCCGCCGCCAGCGTCTCCGCCAGCCAGGCACGGTCCTCCGCATTCAGCCAAGTCGCCTGGGCCGGCCGGTCCGTCATCAGCGCCAGAACCGCAAAGGCCAGCAGGATCGAGGGCACCGCCTCGAGGATGAACAGCCACTGCCAGCCGTGCAGCCCCCATGTTCCGTCGAGCTGCAGGATCGCCCCCGAGATCACCGCGGTGAGGGCGTTCGAGCCCGGCACGGCCAGGAACAGGGCGGCCACCACCCGAGCCCGGTACCGCTGCGGAAACCAGTAGGTGAAGTAGAGGATCATGCCGGGGAAGAAGCCGGCTTCGGCGACGCCGAGCAGGAAGCGCAGGGTGAGGAAGCTCACCGGGCCGGTGATGAAGGCCATGCTGCCCGCGACCAGTCCCCAGGTGACCATGATCCGGGCGATCCAGAGCCGCGCCCCGGCCCGCTCCAGGAGGACGTTGCTCGGCACTTCGAAGATGACGTAGCCGAGAAAGAAGATGCCGGCCGCCCAGCCGTAGACCGTGGCGGAGAACCCGAATTCCCGGTTCAGGCCGAACGAGGCGAAGCCGACATTGGTCCGGTCCATGTAGGCGACGAAGTAGATCAGGACGATCAGCGGCAGGAGACGCCACGATACCTTGGCGATCGTGCGCCGCTCGATCTCCGGTACTGCCGTAACCGTGGGAATGCCCGCCGTCATGGCGCCCTCCGAGCCGAAACCGTGACGTCACGGCCCGGCACCGATTGGCGACCGCACCCGGAGCGGGCGGAAGCGGCCCGCTCAGCGTCCGGTCCGCTGCCGCCAGGCGGCGAAGTCGGTCAGGCTCTGTTCGTCGGTCGCAGGATAGAGGCCGAGGATTGTGCGGCCCTTGCGTACCTCCTCGGTCACGAAATCCTCGTAGGCGGTCATGTCGACGGCCTCGTCGGCGATCGCGTCGGCGAGGTGAGCCGGGATCACCGCCACACCGTCGCCGTCGCCCACGATCACGTCGCCGGGGAAGACGGGGGCATCGCCGCAGCCGATCGGCACGTTGATGTCGATGGCCTGATGGATGGTGAGGTTGGTCGGCGCCGAAGGCCGTACGTGGTAGCTCGGCATGGCGAGCTGGGCGATCTCGTCGGCATCGCGGAAGCCGCCATCGGTGACGAGCCCCGCGCAACCCCGCACCATCAGCCGCGTGGCCAGGATCGAACCGGCGGAGGCCGCCCGCGCATCCTTCCGGCTGTCGATCACCATCACGGCGCCGGGCGGGCACTCCTCCACGGCCTTGCGCTGCGGGTGGGCGCGGTCCCGAAACACCGTGATCGGGTTCAGGTCCTCGCGGGCCGGAATGTAGCGCAGGGTGAAGGCCTCGCCGACCATCGTGCCGCCGCCGGGCTTCAGCGGCCGCACCTCCTGGATCATCTGGTTCCGGAAGCCCCGCTTGAAGAGGGCGGTCATCAGGGTCGCCGTGCTGACGGTCTTCAGCTTGGCGCGTGTCTCAGGGGACAACCCGGCCATCCGCTCCTCCTCCCGGGCCTCGGTCTCGGCGCCCGCCGACGGTGACAATCACGCGTCGCTTGCACCGGCCTTGGCTCCCGTCCGCGCTGCGCACGAACTGATATCCCAGATCTTGAGTAACACGGCGCGCCGCGCCATTGTCAACCGGCGCAGGTCGCGGCGGACACGGCCTGACATCGACGGGGAAGCCCTTGGCCGGATTGGGATTTGCGGGCGACGGGAGCCCGGCCGAGGCGCAGAGGCCGCGCTCGCTGGCCGAGACCGCCTACGACGCCATCGAGCAGATGATCATCAGCCGCCGCCTGACCCCGGGCGCGATGGTCTCCGAGGGCGAACTCGGCGCGGAACTGGCGCTCGGGCGCACCCCGGTCCGCGAGGCGCTGGCGCGTCTGAAATCGATCGGCTTCGTCGAGGTTCACCCGCGTCGCGGCGTGCTCGTCACACCGGTCGACATCCTCAAGCATCTCGAGCTTCTCGAGGTCCGGCGCCCCCTGGACGAGACCGTGGCGCGCTGCGTGATCGCGCGCGGCTCGGACGACGACATGGCGCGACTGCAAGCCTGCGTCGCCGCTTTGCTGGCGGCTGCCGAAGCGCGGGACCGCGAGATCTATTTCCGGACCAAGCGGTCCTTGCACGAGACCTTGGTCGGGGCGGCCTACAACACCACCCTCGCCAGCACCATGACGGCCCTCCACGCCCAGTCTCGGCGGTTCTGGTACACCCACGAGCCGACCGCCGGCTTCCTCGATTGCGCTGGCCTCCACGCCGCCATCGTCTCGGGCATCACGGCACGCGATCCCGAGACGGCGCTTGCCGGCATCAGCCGACTGTTCGACTTTCTCGAGCAAATGACCCGGCGCGCCCTCGACCGCAGGCTTCTCGTCTGACAGGCTGGAGCGCATCGGGATGCCTGCAACACGCACTGGGATATCAGAAGTATCTCAGGAGGTGGCGGGCGGCATGACCCGCAAGAGGCTTCGGGCGCGGCCCGATCGCCAGGGAGGAACGGCTTGAGCGGATTGCCCTCACGCACCGGCGCGCAGGTGCTCGTCGACCAGCTGCTCGCGCAGGGCGTCGAGCGCGTGACCTGCGTTCCCGGCGAGAGCTACCTGTCGGTTCTGGACGCCCTGCGCGACAGCGGGATCGACGTCCTGGTCTGCCGGCAGGAGGGCGGCGCGGCGATCATGGCGGAGGCCGCCGGCAAGCTCACCGGCCGGCCCGGCATCTGCTTCGTCACGCGGGGGCCGGGCGCCACCAACGCCTCGGCGGGCGTCCATATCGCCCGCCAGGATTCGACGCCGATGATCCTGTTCGTCGGCCAGATCGCCCGGCGGATGCGGGACCGCGAGGCGTTTCAGGAGATCGACTACCGGCAGATGTTCGGCGGCGTCGCCAAGTGGGCCGTGGAGATCGACGACGCGGCGCGCATCCCGGAAATCCTGGCCCGGGCGTTCCGGGTTGCCCTCCAGGGCCGCCCGGGGCCGGTGGTGATCGCACTGCCGGAGGACATGCTCGACGATGTCGTGGCCGCGACCGACGCGCCGCGTGTGGCCCCGACCGAGCCCGCCCCGTCCCCGGGCGACGCGCAGCGCCTGCGGACGATGCTGGCGGAGGCGCGACGGCCGGTGGCGCTCCTCGGCGGCTCGCGCTGGACCGCCGGGGCGGTGGCGGCGTTCGCGGCCTGGGCCGAGCGCCACGACATCCCGGTCGCGGTCTCGTTCCGGCGGGCGCAGCTGTTTCCCGCCGATCACCCGAACTTCGCGGGCGAGCTCGGCATCGGGCCCAACCCGGCCCTCCTGGCCCGGATCAAGGAGGCCGACCTGCTGCTGATGGTGGGCGGGCGCCTCTCCGAGATGCCCGCGCAATCCTACGGCCTGCTCGGGATCCCCGATCCCGGCCTGCCCCTGGTCCATGTCCATCCCGACGCGGCGGAGCTCGGCCGGGTCTACCAGCCCGCCCTCGCCATCGAGGCGACCCCGGGCACCTTCTGCGCGGCGCTGCCGGACTTCGCGGCGACCGGTCAGGGGCGCGCCGCCGAGGCCCACGCCGCCTATTCCGCCTGGTCGGAGACGCCGGAACCGAAGCCGGGCGCCTTCCAGTACGGGCAGGCGATCACGTGGCTGCGCGAGCGGCTGCCGCCGGACGCAGTGATCTGCAACGGCGCCGGCAACTTCGCGACCTGGGTCCACCGCTACTATCGGTTCCGCGCCTTCGGCACGCAGCTCGCGCCGACATCGGGCTCGATGGGCTACGGCCTGCCGGCCGCCGTGATGGCCAAGCGCAGCGCGCCCGAGCGGATCGTCGTGGCGCTGGCGGGCGACGGCGACGTGATGATGACCGTGCAGGAATTCGCCACCGCCGTTCAGTACGGCATCGCCGTCGTGGTGGTCGTCCTCGACAACGGCATGTACGGCACGATCCGGATGCACCAGGAGCGCGAGTATCCCGGCCGGGTCTCGGCGACGGAGCTGCGCAATCCCGACTTCGCGGCGCTGGCCCGCGCCTGCGGCGGTCACGGCGAGCGGGTCGAGCACACCGAGGCGTTCGCCCCCGCCTTCGAGCGCAGCCTCGCCTCCGGCCTGCCGGCGATGATTCACTGCCTCGTCGATCCCGAGGCGCTGACCCCGACCATGACCCTCGCGGCGATCCGCGAGAAGGCGTTCGCGGCGCAGCGGGGCTGACGGCCTCCGCCATGGCCGTCCCGGTGCGGCGCGGTCGCACCCTTATGAAGAGGAGCAGCTCATGACCGTGCGCGGCGAGAACCTGATCGGGACCGAGGCCCGGCGCGGCCGGGAGGCTGCGTTCCGGGCGGTGGCGGCGGCCACCGGCGAACCGATGGAGCCCGATTTCCCGGGGGCGAGCCTCGCCGACCTCGACCGGGCCTGCGCGCTGGCCGAGGCCGCCTTCGACGCCTATCGCGAGACCGATCCGGAAGCCCGGGCCGGCTTCCTCGAGGCGATCGCCGCGAACATCCTGGAGATCGGGGACGATCTCGTCACCCGCTGCATGGCCGAGACCGGGCTTCCCCGCCCGCGGATCGAGGGCGAGCGCGCCCGGACCGTCGGCCAGCTGCGCCTCTTCGCCAGCGTCGTGCGCGACGGCAGCTATGTCGCGGCGCGCATCGACCCGGCGCTGCCGGACCGCAAGCCGCTGCCGCGGCCGGACCTGCGCCTGCGCCGCATCGCGGTGGGGCCCGTGGCGGTGTTCGGGGCGTCGAACTTTCCGCTCGCCTTCTCGGTCGCGGGCGGCGACACCGCCTCGGCCCTGGCGGCCGGCTGCCCGGTGATCGTCAAGGCCCATCCAGCCCATCCCGGGACCTCGGAACTCGTCGGCCGGGCCGTCCAGAAGGCGGTCGCATCCTGCGGCCTGCCCGAGGGGACCTTCTCGCTCCTGTTCGATGCCGGTCAGTCCATCGGCCAGGCGCTGGTCGCCGATCCCCGGATCGCGGCCGTGGGGTTCACCGGCTCGCGCCGGGGCGGAACGGCCCTGATGGCGATCGCGGCCGGGCGCCCGACACCGATCCCGGTCTACGCCGAGATGAGCAGCATCAACCCGGTGCTGCTGTTCCCGGCCGCGCTGGACGAGCGCGGTGCGGCGATCGGCAAGGCCTTCGCGGCCTCGCTGACCCTGGGTGCCGGCCAGTTCTGCACCAATCCCGGCCTGATCCTGGCCCTGCCCGGGCCGGGCCTGGACGCGTTCCTCGACGCGGCCGCGGCGGCGCTCCGGGAGAGCCCGGCCGCGACCATGCTGACGCCGGGCATCCAGCGCGCCTACCGAGAGGGCGTCGCCCGGGTCGCGGGCCACAACGCCGTCACCCTACTGGCCGAGGGGCCGGAGGGTGCGGCGTCGCAGGGGCGGGCGACCCTGTTCGCCACCGACTCGGACGCCTTCCTGGCGGATCCCGCGCTGCAAGAGGAGATGTTCGGGGCCTCCGCCCTCGTCGTCCGCTGCCCGGACTTCGTGGCGATGCGGGCGGTGCTGGAGCATCTCGAAGGCCAGCTGACGGCCTCGCTGCACCTCGCTGCCGCGGACCACGCGGCGGCGCGCGATCTGCTTCCGCTCCTGGAACGGCGGGTCGGCCGCATCCTGGTCGATGGGTTCGGGACCGGGGTCGAGGTGGCGCATGCCATGGTGCATGGCGGACCGTACCCGGCGACCTCGGACGGGCGCACGACCTCCGTGGGCAGCCTCGCGATCGACCGGTTCCTGCGGCCGGTGAGCTACCAGGACGTCCCGGACGCCCTGCTGCCAGCCGCGCTCCGCGCCGCCAACCCTCTCGGCCTGCCGCGGCGCATCGACGGCGCCCCCGAGCGCGCCTGAGCCCGTGTTCGGGCGAAGGGTCTTCGGACGCGGGGCTGGAACGGCTCCGCGTCCGCGATCTGAGCGCTTGCCACGTGCCCCACTGGCGTCTAGACAGCGACCGCCCACCTTGGGGCGTCGCCAAGTGGTAAGGCAGCGGTTTTTGGTACCGCCATTCCCAGGTTCGAATCCTGGCGCCCCAGCCAAAATTTCGCGTAAGTCGCTGTTGTAAAACGCTTTCCCGCTGAAGCGGGAGGCGTCGGCACACATCGGTGTTGCACATGCGTGTCTCACACGAGGTGCCCGATGCCGGCCATCGCCCATGCTTACAGACGCGGCGGGAGCTATTCCTGGCGCCGCCGGATTCCGCTGACGCTGATCCGATTCTGCCGTTCCAGGCAGCTCGTGGTAAGCTTGGGCACGCGCGACCCGGCAAGGGCACGCTTCCTCGCGAGCCAGCTTACGGCTCATTCCGATCAGCTTTTTCATCGTGCCATGAGCGAGCCCGAACCCGATCTCATCATGAGCCGGCGCCAGCTCGACGGCATCTTTCGCGAAAGCCTATTGACCCACCTCGAAAAACTCGACCGGATCGCTGCGGCAGAACGTGCAGAACCGGACTTCGATCCTGAGGCGAGCCGGCGTGCCGATCGGCGTATGGGATGGATCCTGCGTATCCTTGGAGCGCGCGGCGCGGCAGCCACCATTGACTCTCCCTTGGCTGATGAGATGCGTCGCGACGGGCTGAATGACCTCGACATTGAGGAGGCACGGGCGACGCTGGCCGCGATGGTGCGCCAGAACGGCCACCTGATGCCTCGCGCTCGGCTGGAAGGGCTGCTCGCAAACCAAGCGGTCGCACCGACCATGACTAACTTGTCTCTAGCTCAGGAGATTGCCTTCCGCGGTATGTCCGCGGCGGCCTTTGCGACTGAGCGCCGCTACGATGGTCTTAGGATCGAAGAGGTCACACTGCGCGACGCAATCCTGCTGAGAGAAGCGCAGGAGCCGCCGGAGGCCAACGGCTTTACGGCAACCGCGAGTACAGCTCGTTCGCAAGCAAACGCAAATGCCATCCCTCAAATGCCGACAGGCGTTGCAATCGTGTCAGCAAGCCCGAACCTCGCGCTGGAGACGATGGACCAAGAGCCCCATCAGATGGGGATGCATCCAATCATCGCGTTCGGGGAGGCGATGATCGCCGGGCGCGCTCGTGACGAAACCTGGGATGCAAAAACACAGCATCAGGCGCGGCAGATTTTTGTCCTGTTCGCAAAGCTACTTGCCGAGAATGGTCTCATCCGTGTGAATGATCTTCGGCAGAGTCATTTTGCAGGATTAGTTGATCTTTTGCGGTCCGTCTCGCCGTCGTATGGTAAGAGCCCCCGTGATGCCGAACGAAGCACTGCCGAACTACGTGAGCTTGGCGCCAAGCTTCCGGCCAACAAACGAGGCATCGTCGGGGATACCATCAACCGTCACCTGACTTTCCTCGGACAGCTTGTGACATTTCTCAAAGCCCAGGGTCTCGCGATTGATGCGAGCATCGATCTCGCGCTCCTTCGCGCCCGCAAGCGGGACAGGGCACGTAACCGGCGACCATCTCTCAGCAACGACGATGTTACGGCGATCTTCCGATTGCCTTGCTTCACAGGCTGTCGTTCATGGCGCGATCCGTTTACCGCCGGCGATCAGGTATTCCATCGCGCTTTGTACTTCGCGATTATCCTACTCTATTATACAGGGGCGCGACGAGAGGAAATTGCAGGACTTCATGTCGAAGACGTGGAGGAGGCCGGCGGCATTGCATACGTCGCTTTTCGATTTAACGAAACCCGCCGTCTTAAAAACGTTCAATCTATTCGGTTTGTCGCATTGCATCCAGAGGTGCTCCGCCTCGGGTTTTTAGAATACGTCAAAGTTGTTCGCGCACTCGGATACGGGCTCGTGTTTCCGGATCTAAAATCGCCAAACTCAAGCTCGCCGCTCGGCGATCGTCTCTACGATGAATTTAGCAGCGGACTTCAAAAAGCGATCTCAAACGAAGCCGAACGTAAAAAGGTGATCCACTCTTTCAGACATTCGCTTGGCAACAATCTTAAGCAAGCCCGCGTTCACACGGAAATCAGAGCCGACATCCTTGGACACGCCGGGGCCGGCGAAACAGACGAACGTTATTGCGATCCGACAGCTCTGTCATTGATGTTGGAGGAGCTTAAGAAGGTCCCAGCGGTCACCAACCATCTAGAGCAGAAGCCGATACAGCTGCTCCCGTGGGTCTCCGCAAAGGAACGGCCGCCCTTCGCACGAGCCCGCAAACGCACCGTGTCTCGGGGATAAGTGGCGCCGGCAGGACTCGATTTTCTGCCAACAACCAATTAGACTGTAGATACTTGCCGGACGTCGACGGGATGTTGTTATGCATTTTTGACTGCATGCTCAAGCAGCTTCAGAGATGCAGCGTCGGGGTGTCCACACACTTGCTGACAATTCTTCAGCTAGGCAGGGCTTGTGCGGTGGCGGTCGAGGGCGTTCCTTAACTGCTCGACCGCGAGCTCGCGAAGTGTGGGCGGCTGCAAAATATCGACCGTAGCGCCCCAAGTGAACAGGTGGTGGACGAGCTCAAGCATGCCGCCAGCCCGAAAACGGACCACGAGCGCGCCGTCTGCTTGAAGCTCTGTGCTCTGGTTCGTGTGGAACAGGAACCGCGTGGCTTCCTCGGCAGCCTCCGGTGCGAAGCGCAGCTCAACGTCTTGCTGCTCCTCTTGGAAGGTGCCGAAGGACTGTGCCGCGTAGGCCGCAAGCGAGAACGTGTCCGGTGGCCCGCAGGCCGGCCCGCTCGTCGCAAGTTGCGCCATCCGGTCGAGGCGCCAGAGAACCGGTTTGGTCATACCGAGCGTTGGGCCGACCAAGTACGGCACGCGCCCGAAGATGAGCCCGTAGGGGTCGACCCGTCGAGCGCCGCGGGTCGCCCCGTAGCGGAAGGTGAGTAGGAGGCAGCCCTTCAAAGCTTCACGCACCAGTGAAAGCGTGTCGGGTTCGATCAGTGGCCGAGGGCCGGCCTGCATTGCCAACGCCTCGGCAGACAGAAGGGCCTCCAGGTCCGGCTCGATCCGCTGGCGTGCCGGCGCGCGGAGCGCCGCCCGGATCTTGGCGTCAAGGTTACGCAGCAAGGCCGCCCGGCTGTCGTGCCCAGTCGCCGCGAGTTGGCGGATAGCGAGCCCCAGCTCGGCAAGCTCGTCAGCAGTCGGAGCCTGCATGAAACCGTCGAGCCCACCCGGGATGCGGAAGCGCTTGGACCGCCCCTCGGCCACTTCCTCGATCTGTGGGAACAGATGCGCGATCGCGTCCCGCATGCGCTCGGCAGTGCGCCGCTCAACGCCAGCCTCGCGGGCCATCTCTTCCAGCGTCAGGCCTTCGCTCGAACCGGCCAGCCTTCGCGCGAGGCCGAGCAGCGCATCCGACTTCTCCCATCGCATCGAGATACGTCCGTTTCTGTCATAGCAAGCTGGTCTAATGCACGCATCGATACAGGAAAACGAGCGGCGCGATGCATCCCTTCGAACAACATCTTCTGCGCGGCTACGCCTATGCGGCGGCGCGCGGTGGGTATGTAGCCGACGAAAACGACCTGCGCGTCTCGGACGCGGATCTCGTGCTAAAGCGCATCCAGCATGAGAAGTCCCGACCCGATCGCGATTTCGTCGCGTGGCTGGTGCGGCATGCTAGCGAACTCGCCTGTGAGCCGCTCCCAAACCTCTCGCGTGATGCCTATGATTCCGGGTGTGGCCGTATCGACCAGGAGAGCTGGAACCTACTCGCGCCGATCCTGGACCGCGTGCGTCCCTCGAAGCAGCGTCCGGCACGGTCGAGCTTGCAGCGCCGCCTTGACTGGCTAATCGAGACACTGGCGCTCGACCGCCTCGACGCGGCTATCCTAAGCTTGACGGTGCGGGCGGCCCTCGATCGGCGTTTCCACACGCTCGCGCAGGTCACCGCGGGAAATTCGCCCGGCCGCGACGAGATCGGCATCCGTGCGCTGGCCGCCCTTCTCGGACAGGGCACTGAGACGATTGAGGGACGCCTGAAGCGCAACCAGCCCTTGTGCCTGCTGGGTTTCGTCGAGGATCGCAACGGTGGAGATTTTGCACCGTCCAGAATGGTGTTGCGGGTCGCCCGCATGGCTTCAGCCGGTCCGGTGGTGCTCCGAGAGGCGCTACTCGGCCGTACCGAGCGCCCACGGCTTGGCTGGGACGACTTCGCCCATCTCGGCCCCATGCGTGACCTTGCCGAGCGGCTGGTCGAGGGGGCCTTCCGGGAGCGGAGTAAGGGCGTCAACATCCTCCTCTACGGCGAGCCCGGCACGGGCAAGAGCGAGTTCGCTCGCACGCTCGCAGCGAGGCTCGGTGCACGAGCCTCCTTCGTCGGCGAGACGGACAGCGAAGCGGGGGAGCCGCACCGGAACGAGCGCATCTGTGCCTTCGCAGTTGCTCGCGCGCTTGCTGGACGGGCGGGTCGCGTACTGCTGGTAATGGACGAGGCCGACGACATCTTCACCGGCGTGGACAGCGACGATGGTCGTCTGCGCGCGGGCTCGAAGGTGTTCATGAACCGCCTCGTCGAGACCACTGAGGCACCGACGCTCTGGATCACCAATCACCCCGATCGTCTCGGCCCGGCCGTGATGCGTCGGATGTCGCTCGCGTTGCGCCTACCAGTGCTCGGCCACGAGGGGCGCCGCCGCATGCTCGATCGGATGGCACGTCGTAACAAGCTACGGCTAGGCTCCGCCGATCTCGACCGCGTGGCGGCACTCGAAACCTCTCCCGCGGTACTCGACGCCGGTCTGCGCGTCGCGAAGCTTACAGGCGGCGGCGCCGAGGACTCGCTACGAGCTGCCACTTCAGTTGCGGCCGCGATGGCTTGCGGACGTGCTATCGCAGCCGAGCCAGCTTACACGTCCTTCGACCCAGCACTATCGGCGGCGGATCACGACTTGGCCGCACTGGCCGATCGGATCGCAGCCGGGTCCGACCGGGCACTGTCATTCTGCTTCTACGGTCTCCCAGGCACTGGCAAAAGCGCCTATGCCCGCCACCTCGCGAGGCGGCTCGGACTCGATGTCGTCGAGCGGCGGGCTTCCGATCTCTTGTCCATGTGGGTCGGTGGCACGGAAAAGGGGATTGCGGCCGCCTTCGAGGAAGCCGCGGACCGCCGCGCCATGCTGATCCTCGACGAGGTCGATAGTCTCCTGCGCGACCGTGCCGGCGCCCACCACAGTTGGGAAGTCAGTCAGGTCAACGAGATGCTGACGCGCATGGAGGCAGCTCAGCATCCGTTCTGCTGTACAACCAACTTGATGGACAGCCTCGACCCAGCGACGCTCCGCCGCTTCCTGTTCAAGGTTGAATTCCATCCGATGAGCGCAGATCAGGCGCACACGGCCTTCTTGCGCCAGTTCGGCATCGCGCCGCCGCCTGGCCTCGACCGCCTCAATCCGCTCGCTTGCGGCGACTTCACGGTCGTGGCCCGGAAGGCGACGGTTCTGGGCAAGCGAGACCCTACCGCGCTCCTGGAGATGCTGGCCGCCGAGGTGGCGGCGAAGCCGGGTGCAAACCAGACGGCAATCGGCTTTACAGCCGGGATCGTGCGATGAACGAAGATGCGATCTGGAAGACTGCGGCAGCCGTGATGGCCTTCGACGTCGACGGCGTAACCGAGTTACGCCTCAAACATGCGAACGGGCAACGAGGCGTGATTTCCAGCGAAGACATCCTCAATGGGGTTATGCGGGTTATCGATCGTCGCACCCTGGAGATCAGCATCTATGAAAGCGTCGAGGCGATGGTGTTGGACGGGTGGCTGCCTTCAGATGTTTGAACTCAGCTGCCGACAAGAATATATCTGTCATAGAGTACTGCGCCGTTCAACCAATGCGCTTGAGGTAGCCAATGCCTTTGATTGATGATCTTACGAGTTTGGCCGCCGGTCGCAATATTCTACCATCTGCTTTTGCCTGTCCGTCATTCGGTCAATGCAACGCATCCACTAACGGCAATATGAATGGTGGATCAGGATGCTCAATGAGCTTCGTTGGGTCAAAATACGGCAGTTTTATTCCAAAGATAGTTTGTATTGGAATCGATCATCGAGATAATATTTCCAACGATTATTATCAGAGGACATTTAACATAATCGATTACTACCAAATACAGGGACACAATTTCAATCCGCACTACAAAGGTGTCGTTAAAACCGCAGCCGCGTTCCTTGGTCCGCAAGGCGCTGTCTGCAACACCTGTTGGCAAACAGGGCAATGTAGGAAAGCGGCAAATCCAAACACGCCGGACTGCGTCCTCGATAGGATCGTACAACCTAACCTCGTAAAATGTGTTCCAGCCAACGTTGTCAATGCGAATTCGCTAGCTACGCCCACCATGATGACAAATTGCGCACGCCATCTTTTAGCAGAGCTTCTTCTGATAAGACCCAGATTGGCAATATTTCATGGAGCGAAGCTGAAGAGGTCATTTCTCAATGCGCTGGCAACCGAAGGTATTCAATGGGCTAATATTCAAGCTCCACAAATTCCGCATGGCGCAGCTGTAGAGGTTGCTGGGATTGATATGCTGGCTTTCTTCTTTCATCATCCGGCTCGCTCTATGCTAGCTAGGCAATGGGATGACGTGGTGGCGCCCTGTCTCGATTATCTTCAACAAATCGGCGAAATCGCTTAGCCCTTTAGCGTCTCAAATGCGACGTCAGCAGCGTGGCTCTGGGTGAAGGTCGAGGAAGAAGCGGTTCGACGTGACGAACGCTCGACCCAGTTCTCTGCAAAGGGCAGAGGTGCGCCGCTATACCCTGCTGTTTTTCCAGGCTCCGGGCGGATTAGCAACTTGCCGCCGTGCCGTTTCGTCGGCACCATCAAGCTCTATCAACGTTAGATTGCCGAGGAGGGGGCTATGACGGGATCGGCACGGCCAGTAATGAGCCGCCTCTCGCCCACTTTTTTGGCAACGTTTCTCGGTTGCTCCGCATCAGCCGCTTGGACGTTGGAGCATCGGCGTGGCTTGCGTGAAGCGGCGTTGAGCGCGGCCGATCCGCAGGCCGAGCTGATTCAGCGTAAGGGTTACGAGCACGAAGCGTACTGCACGACCGCGCTTGCTCGCGATCATGGCCCGCCTGTGCAGATCTCTTCCGGCTCGCTGGTAAGCCGGATGGCCGAAACCGATCGGGCTATGAGCGAAGGCGCGCGGCTGATAACGCAGGCGGCCTTGGCTGATCGCCACTGGATCGGCTACGCCGACTACCTCGTGCGCGTCGATCAGCCCTGTGAACGCTGGCAATGGTCCTACGAACCCTGGGACGCCAAACTGGCACATCACGCCAAACCCGAACACGTGATGCAAATCGCGCTATACGGTGATTTGCTCGGAAAAGTGCAGGGCCGCGTCGCTGAGTTCGGTGCGCTGATGCTCAGTAGCCGCGACCCCACCACGCCATACGTCGTCGAGCGCTTCCGGCTGTCAGAGGTCCGCCACTACGTCCGCCGTGCCGCGACAAGACTCGAACGCTTTGCCGATGAACTGCCGACGGGCCTGCTGCCTGAGCCCTGCGCCTACTGCGGCAAGTGTGATTGGGCGCCCAGTTGCGAAACCGCTTGGGAAGCCGCCGACCATCTGAGCCGCGTCGCCGGCATCACGCGCAAGCAACGCCAGAATCTGCTGACCGCTGGGGTAACGACTGCCGCGCTGCTGGGTTCATGCGCTGAGAGCCGTATTGCTGGCATCGGCAGCGAGACACTCGCTCGACTTATCCAGCAGGCCCGCCTGCAAAAACAAAGCGCAGCCGAAAAACGGGGTATCTACGAGCTCCTGCCGCCCATTGGCGGCCAGGGGCTGGCGCGCCTGCCGCCTTCCGACCCCGACGATCTCTTCTTCGACTTCGAAGGCGACCCCATGCATCCGGGTGGTCTCGAATATCTTTGCGGCATCCTCTGGCAGGCGCAGCCCGGCGATACCGAAGGTGAGCCCGTGCCCGGGCATCCAGCCTGCCGGTTCCTTGCCATCTGGGCGCATGACCGAGCACAAGAAAAGGTCGCTCTTGCCGAGCTGATGGCGTTTCTGACGCGGCGTCTGGAGCGGGCGCCCGGAGCGCATCTCTATCACTACGCGCCTTACGAGAAGACCGCGCTTCGACGCCTAGCTTCGATGCATGCTGTCGCCGAGGAAGCCGTCGACAAGCTGCTGCGCGCCGAGCGCATGATCGATCTCTACCAGGTTGTGCGCGAAGGCGTGCGCGTGGGCGAGGCCAGCTACTCGATCAAAAGCCTTGAGCGGTTCTACATGCCCAAGCGCACCACCGAGGTCGTCTCCGGTGGGGACAGTCTCGTCATCTACGATCACTGGCGGCAGACCAGCGAGCAACGGAGCCTCGATGCTATTCGCGACTACAACCGCGATGACTGCCTCTCGACGCTGTTGCTGCGGAACTGGCTCGCGCAGTTGGCGGAAGTTGCAGGCATCGTCGCCGCGCCGGAAGCGGTCGTCGTCGAAACCATTGAGGAGCGCGAGAATCGCCTGAACCGAGAGGCGCGTGAGCGGGCCCAGTCCGAGCTAGAAACATCGATTGCAGGCGATGCAACCGCGCCGGATTTCGCCGCCCGGCAGCTCATGGCGGATCTGGTAGGCTTCCACCGCCGCGAGGCCAAGCCGGCCTGGTGGTCCTTCTTCGATCGCCAGGACCGCGGCGCGGAAGAGCTGCAGGATGACGAGGACTGCCTCGGTGGCTGCATTCGCGACGGGGATGACTGGATCGGCGCCGATAAGCGCAGCCTGACCTTCCGCTTCCGCTATCCCGAGCAGGAGACCAAGCTGCGCAAGGGCAGTGCCATATATCTCGCTGCGACGGGGGAAGCTGCTGGTACCATCATCGCGATTGACGAGGCCACTCGCAGGGTGACCGTCAAACGCGGCAGCAAGGCCGGCCCGCTGCCCGAAGCCGCCTGTCTCATCCCCGGCGGACCGATCGGCACTGACGTGCTTCGGGTTGCGGTATGGCGAGTGGCTGCGGACGTCGCCAAGGGCGGGGCTGCCTTTTCCCATGTCGCCGCCCTCCTTCGCCGCGAGCCGCCGCGCATTTCAGGCCGGGAATCGGGCCTGCCCATCATCGCGCTGGATGCGCGGGACGACCCACGCCGCTTGCTGACAGCCGCCATCGCCGCCGTGCGCAGACTAGACCGCTCCTGGCTGGTCATCCAAGGGCCGCCGGGGGCCGGCAAAACATACACAACCTCGCACTTGATTGCGGCGTTGATTGCCGAAGGTAAGACTGTCGGTATCGCTTCCAACAGCCACAAGGCCATCGACAATGTTCTGCACGCGGTCGAGGCCCGGCTGATCGAAGAGGGGCGGCGGCCCGGGATCCGCGGTCAGAAAAAAGATGGCGAGGGCGACGGCTATGAGGGCGCTGGCTTCATCCAGAGCGTGACCGACAACAAGAAGATTGATTCGGCCATGCCTATCTTGGCCGGCACGGCTTGGCTGTTCGCGCGGGAGGAGTTGCAGGCTAGTCGCGACGTGCTGTTCGTAGATGAAGCAGGGCAGGTTTCACTCGGAAATCTGGTTGCGATGGCGCAGGCGGCGAAGTCGGTTGTGCTCATCGGCGATCAGATGCAGCTCGCCCAACCCATCCAGGGCGCGCATCCACGCGAGAGCGGTCTGTCCGCCCTCGACTATCTGCTTGAGGGACACGCGGTGGTGCCGCCCGAACGGGGCATCTTCCTCTCACAGACGTGGAGGATGCACCCCGATCTCTGCCGCTTCGTCTCCGCCGCGGTTTATGACGGACAGCTTCAGTCAGAAGCCGGCTGTGCCGTGCAGCGGTTGGTGTTGAACCGCGATGCCCATCCAGTGCTTAAAGCGACTGGCCTTGCCTTTTACCCGGTGACGCACACCGGCTGCCGGCAGAAATCCGAGGAAGAAGCAGTCGAAGTAGTTGCGCTTTTCGAGAGCGTCCTCGGCCAGCGTGTCATTGGGCGAGACGGGAAAGAGCGCCAGCTCGAACTCGCCGACATCCTTGTGGTCGCGCCCTACAACATGCAGGTCAACCTCCTACGCGCGCATTTGCCCGAAGGCGCCCGGGTCGGCACCGTTGACCGCTTCCAGGGCCAGGAGGCGGAAGTGGTGCTGGTCTCAATGGCAACCTCCGGCGCCGAAGACATGCCGCGGGACGCCGCTTTCCTGCTTTCCCGCAACCGCTTCAACGTCGCGATCAGCCGCGCGCGCTGTCTTGCTGTGCTGATCGCCTCGCCCGGCCTGCTCGACCTCGTCGCGCGCAGTGTCGACGAGATGCGGCTAGCGAACGTCTTCTGCTGGGCGGAAGCCTATGCGGCGGACGGTTTAAGTGGTCAACATTGAGGAAAAGGCATGCAGCTGGCAAAAATTAAAGAAGTAAAAGCGAGCTATAATGATGCCTTTCTGCCTAACCACGATCCTGGCTGGGAGGCGTCCTGCCTAACAGATTTTGCGAAAATTTCTTCCGTAACGGAACAAGAGTTCCGGACGCCCGAATTTCAACGTTTTTTGTGGGAGCTCGACGACATCGCCAGCATAGGACCAGGCAATTCGGTGACAGTACCTGGTGCCTACCAAGACGTAGAAATCGTCGAGGTGCTCTGGCAGCTGAAGCAGTGGATACCATCCCAAGATGTCATCAGTCGCGCCAGCCACCTGGATGCAGAATACAACAGACTTATCGGTTTGGTTTCTCCTCGACATAATTTGAGAAGGCCATGGGCTAGATTGGCCCGTCTATTTTGGGGACTTCGCCCAGAGGAGATGTTGTGCTTGGTCGATAGCGTACGAACTAATAAATTCAGGGTATGGCTAGAACAGCCAACCCAGGGGCTTGGCTTTATCGGACAGCACGTCATCTCCAGGCAAGCCTTACGAGAAGCCTTGGGACCCGAGGCATCGCCGACCGACCACGTCCTGTATAGTCAATTTTCTTGGCATGTCTGGAAGCAGCTCAATCCGAAACAACCTGAGGCCATAACCAAGCCTGAAGTCGTTGGCACAAAAGTCACCGACACCCCGCAGCTCGCCATTCTTCCAGCAAAGGTCCAGCGTAAAGGTATCAGCTATGTCTCTAATAATTTAGCATTGCTACTTTCAATTGTTCGAGGCGCGGAGAACGGCAACGATCGTGAGTCACTGCTACATCAGATCGCCGATGA
Organism: Methylobacterium sp. OAE515; assembly: GCF_041806315.1. Lineage (NCBI taxonomy): Bacteria > Pseudomonadati > Pseudomonadota > Alphaproteobacteria > Hyphomicrobiales > Methylobacteriaceae > Methylobacterium > Methylobacterium sp. OAE515. The sequence continues at coordinate 4,762,203 of NZ_JBGMUV010000001.1, read as the reverse complement.
AGTTCCGACACTCAGCAGCGCCTCCCGCGTTAACGTGCTGTCGCAGGCCCCGTCTTTGGGCCTGCTGTCAGTTGAGGGAGGAACGTATCGTCCGACTGCCGCTGGCAAAGCTCTTCTTGAAGGTGAACCGCCAGCCGACGTGCTGACACCCATTATGGTAAGAACCGTTTTCGGGTTCGCTCATATTCTCGACGATTTGGGATATGCGGGCACGCTTACACGGCTTGAGACATCGCAAAAGTGCCGCAGCTACTATCCCCGGTGGACGACAGACTTCGCGCCAAATCAGCTAATAACTTGGATGCGCGATCTTGGCCTTGTCGAGATCAAAGGCGTGGGTAAACAGGCTCTCATCAAACTCACTGAATCGGGCGAGTACTGGCGCAGCGGCCTGCCGAATGAAATAAAAATTCCGTCGCTTCTGCTCAGCAATGAATTGCCTGATGAAAAAGCGCTAGAAGAAGTCGCCCAGGAAGAAGCGACGTCTTTGGTTCCTGACTTTGTCACACCGTCGGTTGACGCCATCCTGACGCGCTTCCATCAAGACGATCGGCTGAAAACGTTGGTCTTTACCGATGCCCAGATTCGCATGTTGCATGCCGCGCTTCATTCCGCGCAAGGCAAGCGCTTCGTCCTACTGGCAGGTCTTTCAGGCACGGGCAAAACGTCGATCGCGCGTGGATACGCCCAAGCTTACTGCGAAGCGCGTAGCCTTGAGATGAAGGCACATTACGCTCAGGTCGCCGTATGGCCGGATTGGACCGATCCCACGGGCCTGCTCGGCTTCGTCAATCCGCTGGCAAATCCGCCAACCTTCCAAGAAACTCCAGCTCTGCAGCTTCTGCTCGCTGCACACACCAATCCTGATAAGCCGTACTTTCTCTGTCTCGACGAGATGAACCTTGCGCGTGTCGAGCACTATTTCGCGCCTTTCCTGTCCGCTATGGAAGGCGGCAACGGCCGTTTGACTATCCACGCCAACCGAGATGCTGTTGATGCCATTCCGTCCTCGATCGCCTGGCCGGGCAACCTGTTTGTCATGGGCACCGTCAACATGGACGAAACGACATATCCGTTTTCGGACAAGGTTCTGGACCGGGCATTCACCTTCGAGTTCTGGGACGTCGATCTCGAACGCTGGTCCCAGGTTGCGGCGGCAAGAGAGAACGCCAAGACCGCAGTCGACCTCTTGCAACCGGTGCTGAAGCAGCTGGCAGAGGCCCTTAAGCCAGCCCGTCGTCACTTCGGCTATCGTACCTGCGACGAGGTACTTGGCTTTGTCATGGCCTATCCGGAAGCCGAGCACGAAATCGCGCTCGATGCCGCCATCTTAGCGAAGGTGCTTCCCAAGGTGCGCGGCGACAGCGGCGGCGAATTACCTAAAGCGATCGATAAGGCGCTTGAGGTGACCAAGGCCGCCAATCTGATGCGCTGCACCGACAAGCTCACCCAGATGCGGGCGACGCTACAGGAAATGGGTGCCGTGAGATTCTGGTATTGAGCGCGCCCGAGCTCTTCCGGCTGGTCGACGGGGTCGAGGTGCCTCTGTGCGAAGGTCCAGAGGGGTTTTTTTGTTCGGAAGGGGACTGCGTGGTTGTGGTGTGCCGCACGGCCGACCTGCCGCAGCTTCAGCTCCGCGGCGAGCGACTTGCTCCGGAGAGCTTGCAGCAGGCGGACGGACAATTCAAAGCCCGGTTCGTTCATCGGATCGACAGCTGGGCTGGGCGCACATCATTCTCTCTGTTTGACGGGCTAGAGCACCACGACTTTACGCTCGACGTAGGTCCGCATCAGCAGAAATTGACGCCGGGCGGTTGGAACGCGCTGATCAAGGAGCTCAGTGACATCTCTCTTGCACTACCCTGGGGCATGTCGCCGGGAGCGGGCGCCGGCGGGCTCACCGACGATGCTTTAGTCGCGGTACACCCGGCCATCATTGAACATCAACTGCCATTGCTGGAAAGGCTGCTGACGCGGCTGCTGGCCGATCCCCCGACGCTCGTAAGACGCGTTCGTACGGTGCGCCCCCTGAGTCTAAGCCGTGGCGCTGATCTCAGGACCGTTCGCTGGCTGGCGCGGCATCCGCTTGAGCTGGCCGGCGTGAGGGGAGAAGCACCAACTGACGCGTTACCTAATCCGCGCGCAATGGCTGATCAGCCAGAAACCCTGACCTCCACCGATCATCCTATCACCCGCTACATCGTACATCTGCTCCGCCGAGTGCAGGCACGCATGGCCGCAACCGCCAAAACGCTTGCATCACCGCGCCAGCACGGCATTCCCGACGATGCCGTTAAAGCCTACGCAAAAAAACTGGCGTCGCGTGTTGAACAGGCGAACGCCAGAATCGGGGCGGTGCTGAAGACGACACTGTTTCGATCGGTGCACCCGGAACCCCTGAGCGACGCTGTCCTTCAGGCACTACCAGACCAGCCTCTCTTTCTGGCACTCCATCGATGCGGACAGCGCCTTCTCAATCCCGGTTTGGCATATGCTCCGGGACAGAACATCTTCGCTGCTCTGAAAAATAGCTACGATCTCTTTGAAATCCTAGTTCTCTATCGCCTCGCGGCCCAGCTTGGCAGTTATCTTTCAGCGGACTGGGCTCCCGGCAAAGTGGCCTCCATCAAGAAATACGATCTCGAAGATCGCCCGGAAGATCGGACAAGATGGGTGTGGCAGGGGCCACATGACCAGCGCCTGGAGCTCACATATCAACCTCTGTTCCATTCTGCCGAGCCTACAAACGCATCGCGCCCTCTGGCGAGCCTCAGTGCGCAAGCCATTCCCGATTACGTGTTGGCCCTATGGAAGGGCGACGATATCGTGTCCTGGCTGATCCTCGACGCCAAGTACCGGTCGGGACGGAAGCCTGTGCACGACGCCCTTGGTGATATCCATCGTTACCGAGATAGCTTACGGATGGGGGGCACCCCCGCGGCTGGTGCCTACATCATCGTGCCCCATCTACAGGATGATGCTGCCTTATACGGCCAGGCTCAATACCTTTTCGCTCATCAGTTTGGCGCCCTCATCTTGTACGCTGACGATTGGTCAACTCCAGTATTGAGCTGGTTTCAGGCTGTAAATCTGTAATATTTTCCCAAATTAATTAAATAAATTACATATGATCTTCGATTTATTGCTGAAATATAATAAAAACTGACTTCGGTAAGGACTTAGATAATTATGATTGCGAATAGGCGCAAAAGAATGAAATTTCCGTCAAAGCTCCCAAACTCATTGGCTTGATAATTATTTGATAAAAAGTGCATTCGCGATAGGCGTCAATCGCGACCCAAAGTGTGACGCCGATATACCAAAAGCAATGCTCCTAAAACGCATTTCACTACGTCAAATAAGCTCTTGAGAGTGCGGCGCAGCGAGGGTGGGGCGGTCGTCAGCGCCGAGCAAGTGCTGCGGATCATGCGGGCGCAGGCCTGACGCTGGCTCCGCATACCGCGCTTCGTCCCGGCCGAACCCATGACGGCGTCGTGACCGCGCTGCGCTCGAACGTGCGCTGGTGCTCGGACCATCTCGAACTGCACTGCCGGGACGGGGCCGTCGTGCGGGTGCTGTTCGCCCTCGAAGCCTGCGACCGCGAGGTGATCGCCTGGTCGGCGACCACGACGGGCGACCCAGGGAGATGGTGCGCGACCTGATGCTGGCCTGCGTCGAGGCCCGGTTCGGCGCGACGCGCACGGCTCACCCCATCGAGTGGCTGTCGGACAATGGCTCGGCCCACATCGCCAAGCCGACCCGGGAGATGGCCACTGCCCTGGGACTGCGCCTCGCTTTCACGCCGGTGCGCTCGCCCCAGTTGAACGGCATCTCGAAGGCGTTCGTAAAGACGTTGCGGCGCGAATATGCCAAGCTCGCGATCCTGCCGGATGCCGAGACCGCGATAGCCCTCCTGCCGGCGTGGTTCGAGGACGACAACACCGTCCACCCGCACTCCGGGCTACGCTTTCTCTCGCCCAACGAGTACTTCGCTCTGAGTGTCTAAACCCACCCTGCCGCCTGTCCGGTCAAACGGGGTCCACTCCACTATGGCTGTCGGCGGCTGCATGATCCGCCCGCACCAAGGTGGGAGCGGATCACGTTTTGGCTCGCCTATGGAGCCAGGAGCCGCCCCTGATCCTGGTTTGGCTTCAGGCGGCTGCGCGCCCGAGAATATCCATCAGCTTCTCGTAGCTGGTGACGACGTCGTACTTGACCTGATCCTCGATGACGCGCCGCCCGATCTCGTTGAAGAACTTTCGCGCACACGCGATCTTGGTGTTCTCGATTTCGCGTAGCTTCATCGAGGACATGCTGCCCTTTGTCTCGGCGACGAAGTAGATGTGCCGGACGCTGCCTTCCTTGAAGGAGATTGCCCAGTCTGGATTGTAGTCGCCGACCGGCGTCGGGATCAGGAAGCCACGGGGAAGCTTGGCATAGACCACCACCTCGCTGCTGGCATCAAGCTCACCGGCGAATTTGCGCTCGATGTCCGAATCCGTGACGACATAATCGTAGATGTGGTGCTTCAGCTTGGCGCTGGCCTTCGAGAAATCCTGCCTGGTCTGATTGGCCGTGAAGATGTCCACGTCGTACCGCTCGGACAGGCCGTCGTAGGCGAGCCGTTCGATGATTATCGTGGCTTTCTGCTCGGCGATGATCCGCGAAGCCTCCGCGATGAAGTGCTCGGGGTTCTCCCTGAACTGGCCGAAAACGCTGGCCTGGATTGCCGTGAGGATGTCGGCCACGGTCCTGCGCGTCAGCTCCGTATTCTCGGCGACCTTGCCGAGAAGGTCGTATTTTACGAGGGAATGGATTGAACCGCCGCGCTCGGTCGTCGAGCCGGTGAGCGAGAAGCCTTCGCCGGCCTTCAGTTGCTCATCGGTCAGCCCGTCGCCCTGAATGCCGATCTGCACGGTGTATTGAAGCGGCGTGACACGGAGCTGGCTGTCGAGCGCGTTCACGCATTTGCGGATCAGCTCGTCGGAATCGAATTCGACCCGATAGACGGCCTTCTGATTGATCCGTCGCCAAAGTTCCTGGAACTCTTTCTTCTCGAAATTGTCGTTCAGCGGGTTGGTCTTGGGCTTCCGGCCATCGTCCACCTTCGGTAACTGGGCATCGTTGAACACGCTGTCGATGATCTGAAAAATCTGATCCGCGTGAGGCTTCAGATCGTTCGGCAACGCCGCCAGCGTCCCGGCCTCCTTGGCCTTGTGGTAAGCCGTGGTGATCTGATCGGCGTCGTCCGAATAGTCGTTCTTCACCAGGTAACGATAGATCTGCTTCGCCATCGCCGGTGTGATCTCGACCGGCCCGGACTCGGTCTTGATGGTCTTCCCGGTGAAATAGGCCTCGGTCGCCTTCCGGGGACGGGAGGTCAGCGTGTCGGCGATCTCTTTCTGGAGACCACTGACGAACGCCGTGTAGCTCTCGCTGGCCACGACGGTCAGCACGTTGATGTCGTGGACCACTGCGGGGTTATCCATGCGGTCGCCGTTCTGGTCGACCGACAGACGAAGCCCGCGGCCGACTTCCTGGCGGCGCGAGATCGTGTTGTCGCTGTGCTTAAGCATGCACATGACGAAGACGTTGGGATTGTCCCACCCTTCCCGAAGGGCAGAGTGCGAAAAGATGAAGCGGGTCGGCTCGCCGAAGGACAGCAGCCGCTCCTTGTCCTTCAGAATGAGGTCATAGGCGTCCACATCATCAGAATCGACCGCCTTTGCTCCAACCACGGGGTCCTTTAGCCGGTTCGTTTTCTTGTCGATGGCGAAGTAGCCGTTGTGGGTCGCCGCGGCGTCGATTCCGGCCAGGTGCTTGCGATAGGCCTCATTGTCGATAACCAGCTCCGACATAAATTCCTCTTTGAGAAGCTCATACTCCTCCTCGAACATGCGGGCGTATTCACCCTTTTCGTCGGGCTGGGCATAGTCACGGTACTTCACCACCTCGTCGATGAAGAAGAGCGACAGCACCTTGATGCTCTGGGCGAAGAGCTGCTTTTCCTTGTCGAGGTGCGCCTTGATCGTTTCCCGGATCTGGATGCGCCTTATGTCGCGCTCGGACACATCGCCAGTCGCCTCGCCGGCATGGAGCACCACGCCGTTGGTGAACTCCACCGTATCGTTGCGGGCGTCGATCTGCGCGATGGTGAAGCCGTTGCGATACTGGTCCAGCTCCCCAGACTCGGCGAACAGGTCGTCACGGAACTCCAGACGCTTGAGCTGGCGCTTGATCTCGCCGGACTTCAGCCTAACCTCGATCTCGAGCCGCGCCACCGGTGATTTCTTCGAGATGTCGATGCCCTCGAGATAGAGATAGGCGTTCGTACCGGCGAGACCGCGGGTCTGGATACCTCGCACAGCGATCTTCTTCACCAGCTTCTGGCTATAGGCGTCGAGCGCGTCGAGCCGGTGGATGCGGTTATGCTCAGTCCGGTGCGTCGCCGAGTAGCGAAGGATCATCAGCGGCTTGAATTTCGGCAGCGCCTCCATCGTGGCGGCGCCTTCCATCTTCTGCGGCTCGTCCAGGATCAGGATCGGCCGGTTGCTGGCGATAACATCGATGGGCTTGCGCGACTGGAAATCATCCAACTCGTCATAGATGCGGCGGTTGTCGGCTCCCCGGGCGTTGAACGCCTGGATGTTGATCACCATGACGTTGATGCTGGCGTCCGATGAAAAGCTCTCCAGCTCGTGCAGCCGCCTGGAGTTGTAGATGAAAAAGCGCGCCTTCTTGCCGTAGCTTTCGGTGAAGTGGTCAGCAGTGATTTGGAGCGATTTGTAGACACCCTCGCGGATGGCGATGCTGGGCACCATGATGATGAACTTCGACCAGCCGTAACGCTTGTTCATCTCGAACATGGTCTTGATGTAGCAATAGGTCTTGCCGGTACCCGTCTCCATCTCGATGTCGAGGTTGAACCTGCATCCGGCGCTGGAGACCAGCTTGTCAGAGATCGGCAGGTTCTCCCGCCGCTGGACGTCCTTCATGTTGGCCAGCACCTGAAGGTCGGTCAGGACCAGGTCGGCGTTCTTGAAGCCCTCCTCGAAGGCGCTCACCTGCGCCTTTCGGCCAGGATCGATGCGGTAGGTGATGCCGTTCACCAGCGGCTGACCGGCGAAGCAATCCACCACCGAGTCCACGGCCTGGGTCTGATAGGGCTGGACCTTGAATTTCAGCTTCATGCCTGCCCCCTCAGATCGACTTGACGTCGGTGCCGGGAGAAAGCTGGCGGAAGACCTGCTCAACGTTGATCTTCACGGCGTCCGACACGAAGCCGTTATCGCGGAAGACGACGCGCAGCGGCTCGCGACCGGCAAGCTCCTTCACCAGCTCCTCGGTCACGCCGGTGTCGAAGCAGGCGATCAGCGCATTCTCATCGACGACGAAGACATCCTTGCCCTGCACCGTCTCGCACCGGATCGGCAGCGTCAGGTCCACGCCCCAATCGACCAACACCTGGAACAGCAGGTCCTCGGCGGTTCTGTCCGGCTTGATGTTGTCGACCGCGTGGAGCAAGTCCTTCTGATCAACTTGATCCGGGCGATAATAGACGTCTTGCATGTTCGATGCGTCGATCTTGAGGACGCGGAAGCCGACGTCCTTATTCCAATCCGGGTGTGCTTCCTCTTGAAGGAGTTTTTTGCCTGCGCGGCGTATGCGTTCTTTCGAAATCTCTGAGACAGTTTTGAAGCCTTGCTTGAACGCATCATCGTTCTCACTGATCGCCTCAGGCAATTGAACGCTGATACAGCGGAGCCTTTGTCCAGTCTCAGCAGACTGAGCCATTATGGCGTGAGCAGTCGTTCCAGATCCCGCAAAAAAATCTAGAACAAGATCGTTGTTCTCGGCACAAACCAGTGTCGCGAAGAATTTTATCAGATCGGTCGGTTTTGCAAATTCAAAGGGTATATCAATCTTTTTTAGCTCCGCAGAGCTATGTCTGCTTTGGAACTTTTCCAAAATATTTCCCGGAAGCTGCCCATCTCGCATCCGATCATCTAGCCAAATCTTGTAATAGACGTTCCACTTCGCCTTAGAGCCATCTGCGTGGATCAACGATGTCCTGTCTGACGCAACAAATGATATGTTGCCGTTCTCTTTCTCTTGTTTGAAACGATCATAGGTCCATCGCCAAACGCCGTCTCCGTCTACGGGGGTTACTTTCGCCCCTTCTTTTCCTTCAGACGGAAAGGTCGACCCAGGAGGAATGAGCAAATTTCCATCCGGATCCTCTATAAAATAGCGTTGGTTCGCGCGGGCATCCAACATGGCCTGATATAGGCCCATCGACCTATATTTCTGTCCGGCGCGCGGACCGGTCTCTTCGACACTTGTATAGACCTTATCGATAACGTTTTGGCTAATCTGCTCCCTGAAGGGGGCCAATTCAAAAATGTTCTTAGCAAACACAAGAACGTAGTCCACCGACGGCGAAAAATGCGTGCCCTTTTGGCCGCCGGTCTTCATTACTCGCGAGCATATGGTTATGAAATTTTCTTCGCCAAACACCTCAAAACAAACCTGGAGTAAGCCACTAAGCTCCTCCTGTCCTATTGATATAAAAATTGCCCCATTGTCAGAAAGAAGGTTTCGCACCAACTTCAGGCGCGCATAGATCATTCCCAGCCAGTCGGAATGAAACCTTCCATTCGACTCTGTATTAGAAACAAGCCTATCTCCAACATCATCAATTTGATTCGATGAAAGCAGCCAGTCGGAAGAGGGCATGTCGAATTTATCATTATAGATAAAATCATTTCCCGTATTGTATGGAGGGTCAATATATATCATTTTGACCTGACCCAGATAGGTTTCCTGTAATAGTTTCAATGCTAGTAGATTATCCCCTTCGATGAACAGGTTCTGTGTCCCGTCGAAATTAACGCTCTCTTCCCTCGACGGGCGCAACGTCTTTGCAACAGGTGCATTTGCTGTGGCCAGGGCCTGCCGTTTTCCCGGCCAATCTAGTCGATAGCGCTCCTGCGGCCCTTCTACGATCTGGTCGTTCAGCTCCTGCCGAAGCTGATCAAAGTCAACCGCCAGATGCAGCTGCCCCGTGATTTCGTCCTGCGCCTCCGTCACGCAGCCGGGAAACAGCGCTCGTATCTTTGCGATGTTCTCCTGCGCCAAATTAGGGCTATGCATCTTCAGCTTTTCCATATGTCTCCCTTTACTCACTCGCCGCAGCCCGCGACGGGATCGCCTGCTGTCAGGCGCTCCAGCTCTTGTTTGGCCGTGCGCAGCTCGGCATTGATGGCGACGCGCTTGTTGAATTGCTTCTCGCGGGCGAGGCGGGTCTTGATCCGGCCCACTTCCCGCGCCTTGGCCCGGATTGCTTCCATGCGCGCCACGCGTATCTGGATGTCTTCGCCGGCCGCCGACGGTGCCGGCATCATGGCTGTGAGAATCGCTTCGTAAAGCCCATTGAGATTGAGCGCGACCGGCAGGGGCTGGCGCGGCGCATCGTCCGGCGCCCAGTCGGTCGCGAAATACTCGCTGACCACCCACTTGGCCGCATCCGCATCGCTCGGCCGCTTAAAGGCGGCAACTGCTCTCCGCTTGCCCGACCAGGTGAGCTCGAAGATCAACGGAAAAGGAATGGCGCGATCAATGGCGCGCAGCACCTCGTCGTCCAGCTTGTTGGTCCGCAGGCTGACGCCGAACACCTGAATCTCGCTCACCGCTCGCGTAGCGGCGAGGTTGATGGTCTCGGGCGCCAGCTTGAATTTCCAGGCGATCTGATCGACCTGGGTGACGAACAGGTCCTTCAGCGCCGTATTCGCGCCAGCGTGCTCATAGATTCTCGTCTTGGGCACCACGCGGCCGAAGGCGGCCGCCTTAGGATAGTCGAAGAAGACGGCGGTCATGCAGGCACCTCCTCCACCACGAGGAAGGCGATCAGCTCAAAATCGTCGAGCCCGGCGATTGTGTGGACCAGCGCCGTGGTCCGCCCGCCACTGAACAGGCTGTCGAGGTCCTTCTCCTCCTTTACCTCGATCATCGACCGGATCGCCGCGCTTAAAAGCGCGGAGCATTGCTCCATCTTCCGACCGTCCTGCGTCCGCTCGTTGAACAGACCGCAAACCGCCTGGATCGGCTCAACCCGGCCCCGACAACTCGTGCGTATCAGATCGAGCAGCCGTTTTACCTCGGTATGGTCGACAACGACATTCCCATCACTGCCGACATAGACCAGATAATAGGGGTGAAGGCGGTTCTGCTGGTTGATGTTCACGCTGTCGTAGATGTTCTTCAGCGCGAAGATCACGCCCGGCATGAGCCCGAGCGCCGGCTGCGCCGGCACGACCGCGTGCATGCCGTTGGGCAGATGCTCAATGTCGCCGTTCTCCTTGATGTGGTTTAAGAGATCCATGCGGAAATCGTTGAGACCGAGATCGGTGATCGAGATTCCGGTCCGCACGTCCTCCAGCTCGATGGCCTCCTCCTGAAGGCGCTTGAGCTGGTCCTTCCGGTAGGCGATGTCGCTGCTCTTGGCCGTGAGCACGTTGTCGTCGCCCGTCGCCGTGACGTCGGCGATCACCATGCGGTTTTCGACGCGCTCCTTGAGGTTGATGTATTCGTCGAGCGAGATGTCCGGCCAGTAGTTGACAAGCTGGATCTCCGCGTTGGGCGATCCGATGCGGTCGATGCGCCCAAATCGCTGAATGATCCGCACGGGATTCCAGTGGATGTCGTAGTTGATCAGATAGTCGCAGTCCTGAAGGTTCTGACCTTCCGAGATGCAGTCCGTGCCGATGAGGATGTCGATCTCGCCGGCCTCGTGCGGCAGGACCAGGTGCTTCTCCTTGGAGCGCGGGGAGAACAGCGTCAGGACCGACTGGAAATCGTACCCCTTCTTGAGCGTGGTCTTCGGTGCGTCGGAGCCCGTCACCAGGCCGGAATTGAGCCCGTGGGATTGCAGGAAGGCCGGCGTCAGGTTGGCGTAGAGATATTTCGCCGTGTCGGCGAAGGCGGTGAAGATAAGGACCTTGCGGTTGCCGGGGTTCATCGGCTCCGCCACCTTGCGGGTGATGATGTCCATGAGGTGCTGAAGCTTGGCGTCGTCGTCGGGGCCGACCTTGTCCATCGAGGCAATCAGGTCGCGGATCAGGGCGAGGTCGGCCTCCAGGTCGTGCTTCCACGATGGCAGGTCCATGTCCGCGAGGCTGATCTGGATCTTTCTGCCGACCGTGAACTCGTCGAGGCCGGTCAGATCTTCGTCATCCGCATCGAAGCCGGGGTCGCCGAGATGGTCGATGACAGTCGCCGAACTCCCAGTCCGCTCGAAGGTCGAGATCGCATCGAGCGTTTGCGAGATGTTTCCGCCCAGCGCGTGCAGGGTTAGCCGGAAGGCTTCAACGGAGCTTTCCAACCGTTTGAGCAGATTGGTGGTCATAAGAGCCTGAAGGCTCCGCTCGCGATCCGCCTGGCGCAGCTTGCCGCGGCCGCCCTCGACCTGGGTGTCGTAGATCTCTTCGTATTTGCGCAGTCGGCTCGGCAGGATGTAGCTGATCGGGGCGTAGACGGCGAGCTTAAGCACCGACAGGTGGCTAAAGATGTCATTGAGCCCGAGCACGTCGGGCCGATAGGTGATCGGGCATTGATAAGACAGCGGCTTTCGGCGTTGCGGGAACTTGCCGATTTCCTTCGTGTCGTAGAACGTCTCGATATGCTTGCGCGACCGGGCGATCGTCACCGCGTCGAGCAGCTCGAAGAAATCGAAGTCGAGCGCCTTGAGGATGGCGGCGGCCGTCCTGTCCTGCGGCGGAAGCTCCGACCAGGCATTGAACGCCTTTTGGGCGCGCCGGAATATCTCCTCGACGCCGGTCTTGGTCTTGAGGTGCCGGCTGAGATTTTCGGACTCCCCCTCGTAGGCAAGGGCGAGCTGATTGCGTAGGTCATTGAACCGATTGTTCACTGGCGTTGCCGAGAGCATCAGAACTTTGGTCTTTACGCCGGAGCGGATGACCTTGTTCATCAGCTTCTGATAGCGCGTCTCACGGTCCTTGAAGACGTCATTGTTCCGGAAATTGTGAGACTCGTCGATGACGACGAGATCGTAATTGCCCCAATTCACGCGATTGAGCGGAATGCCGAACGACTCGCCCGAGGTGCGTGAGAGATCGGTGTGACATAGGACGTCGTAATTGAAGCGATCCTTAGCGAAGATGTTCGTTGTCAGATTTGTGTTGTAGTTTCGCCAGTTGTCGGCAAGCTTTTTTGGGCAGAGCACCAGAACCGACCGATTGCGTAGCTCGTAATATTTGATCACTGCCAGTGCGGTGAACGTCTTGCCGAGGCCGACGCTGTCCGCCAGAATGCAGCCGTTGTGCATTTCCAGCTTGTTGATAATGCCGGTCGCTGCATCGCGCTGGTAGTTGAACAGCTTGTTCCAAACGAGACTGTCCATGTAGCCAGTCAGGTCATTCGGCAGCGCGTCCTGATCGATCTCGTCGAGGAAATCCTGGAAGATGTTGTAAAGAATGTGAAAATATGTTCTCTCTGGAGAATTGTCCTGATAGATAGACTCGATGTGTTCGCAGATAGCGGCCGTTACGTCGCAGACCTTTTGCGCGTCGCTCCAAATTTGGTTGAAGAGCTGGAGATAGACCTGCGTATGGGCAGCGTCGTCGATATGAGTCACAAAGTTCGAGACCGCGTCACCCTTCTGGTAGCCCAGGTCAACGGCCGTAAAGCCGCTAATCGGCATATAGGCGACGTCGCCTGCTTCCGATCCTGCATGAATGAACTGCTGCATCGGCGCCCTAGTCGTGTTCGACCTGAAGCGCGCCTTCTTGCGAATCCACTCAGCGCATTCTCGGGCGACCGCTCGCTGGGTCAGCTTGTTGCGAAGCTGTATCTCGAATTCGGTTCCGTACAGCCCCCGTTCTCGCGTCGTCTTAAAGATGAAGAACTCTCGCCGCTCCTTGCGCAGACGGTCGGTCACTTCCATCGGCACAAAGGTCGGGGCAGTGAAGATGAACTCAAGGTTCTCAATTTTCGACAATTCTGATTTGAGTGCCTCGAAGGCGTAGATCGAAAAGCACGACGCGGCGATTTTCAGTTGCGTGCCGCGGCCCACCGTCGCCTTCAGATCGTCGCCGAGAGGCAGCGAAGTGTTATCGATGATTTTCATCGCCCCCCTCCTACGCATAAGCACGTTCTGATCCTACCCGGATTCCGCGGATCTCGAGTCGCCCTCCGTCGCTGATGGACGAGCTCGACCTTGAGGATGTGGAGGAAGCTCTCCAGCGGGGTGTCGTCGTAGCAGCAGGCGTTCCGGCTCATCGACGGCGTTTCCCCCATTCTGGCGAGTTGCCTTCGATAGGCCTCGGCCGCCTACTGGCTGCCGCGATCCAAGTGGAAGATGAGCCCGGCTGCCGGTCGCTGCCGCTGGGCGGCCATCATCAGCGCAGCCACGCTCAACTCCGTACGCATGTGATCGCGCATCGACAAGCCGACGATCTTGCGGATGGCCAGATTGAGGACAGCGGCAGGTGGAGCCAGCCCGCTCCAGTCGGCAGATAGGCGATGGCGGCCCGCCAAACCGTGCTGGGCCGCTCGGGCGAGAAGTCCTGCTTCAGCAGGTTTGGCGCGATCGGAAGGTTGTGATCGCTTTCCGGCGTGCAGGACCGGAATTGACGACCTGCCAGGCCGCGGAAAACATTCCGGCGCATGAGGCGCTCCTCCCGACTGCGACTGGTGAAACCGCCCTCGACCCGCACGCTGGCGTGCTCCTGCAGAGCTCCGGAGCGCCGGTGAGGGGCGGCATGGATACGCCAGACATCGAGCAAGAGTTGGCGCTCGGAGACCGAGCGGGCGCGCTTGGGCCGTAACCGCCAACAACTGAAGTCCTTGGAGGCGGCTGCAAGCACGCGGCTCATAACCCACATCGTCGGAGCGGATCACTATGCCGCACCAAAGGACGGCGCCGTCCCGTATCAGAAAAGCGTTTCCCTGCCCGCTCAGCATCGCAAGGTGCACAGGTGTGTAGAGAACATTTTTAAACTTTTGGGAACCTATCCGAACGGTTCTCATATGCTCGCAATTGTTTGGTTCGGCTTGATGGTAGAATAAGTCATCGCTGATAAACTAGACGTTATGAGCGAGGTCGATCCGCAGAATTGGGCCGAGGACATCGCACGCAACCTCTCTTATGGAGGCGAGCGCGTGCCCTTCCAGCGCGTGCTGCGCGCCCATCAGTACGGCCTCGACGCCCTGCGCGCCCGCGGGCTTACCTGGCAGAGTCTGGCCCACCTTCTCTCACGGGCCGGCGTCCGGCGTCCCTCCGGGCAACCCTACACCGCCAACCATCTGCGCATTTGCGCCACGCGCCTGGGGCCGTCGGTCGGCGATGGTGGCTTCGGACGGCCCCTGTCGTCCGCTCGCCGACGGTCGTCTCGCCCAGCCGCGACTTCGACTGCGCCCACCAACGTCGGGGGACGGGGTCGCGCGTCGGCGCCCAGGTCGCAGGAATCTACCTCCCATCGCTCGCAGACAGACACGGTGGCGGACGACAAGGACGTGTCCGTCGACGAGATCGCCGCCGCCCGCGCCCGCCTGCGCCAGACCCCTTGAGCAACCCGGAGCCTCCTATGCCCCTCGACCTCGCAGACCTCGCCGACCTTCCGCATCCGCCCGAACTCGACGGTCCTTGGGAGGAGGCCCCCGACGACGGGGTCCGCGAGATCTTCCCGAGCGATCCGGGCTACATCGCCTCGATCTACCTCGACGCCGACCGGAGCTGGACCGAGATCCAGCGCCAGCAGCTCATGGCGCATTATACCGCGCGCTTCCCAGGTCGCCGCCTCGACTTCTGCACCGTGTCTCGCGACAGCCTGCGCTACCGCCCGCTGTCGCTGTTCCCGGAGATGGAGCAACTGTTCCTGCAGCAGGGCCACGTCTGCGACCTCGAAGGGCGCCGTTTCGGCGACAACGGACAGCAGCAGATCCTGTTCGTCCGCCACAACCGCGACGCCCTCGACATGGCCACATTCATGCTCTGGGAGATGCTTCGGCTCGCTGGCCCCGAGCTGAGGCTGTGGGATCCGCGCGGTGACCGCGGCGAGGCCGAGCACGCCGCTATCGTCGACACCCAGACGAACCTGCAGCTCGGCCATCTCCTTGGCCGTCCCAGCGGACGAAGGGGCGACCGCCTGATCGAGATCCAGCTCGTGGAGCACGCCGGAATGCTGCTCGGCTGCGGCCAAGTGACCGGCGAGCACCGCGTCCACCTCGCCGAGAGCGTGGCCCCGCGCGGCGCGTGGAAGGCGGCGCAGCAGGCCGACACCTGCCGCGCCCTGTTCGGGCGTTCGCCGGAGGCCATCCGGGCGCAGGTCGCGTGGGAGGTCGCGAACGCGGCTACCCTGTTCGACCACCGCCGCGACTGGCCCGCCGACCATGCCGAGCGGATCGCTCGGGGCGTCCCGCCCGCAGCCGTCACGCCCGGAGCGGTGGCGACCTGGTACAGCCAGGTGCTAACCGCGCTGCGAAAGGCCGCCTGGGAGGCTGGGGCCCGCGCCTCGACCTTCGTGGCGGGACAGGACGTGCGGCGCGAGGCGGAGGTCCATCGCCGTCCGGTCGGCGTGGCGAGCGTGCCCAAGCTCTACCGGACCGCGACCGTCCGGGCGCACATCGACCGGGCTGCCGACCTATTGGCGCAGCACCTCTCCGAGGTCCAAGGCAACTGGATCGCCAAGGATCAGGTCACCGCCGGCTTCAGCACCGAGCAGTGGCTCACAGCCGCCCTCCACGGCGCGAGCGTGCACCGCGACGATCCCGCCCAAGAACCGGAGGCCGACCGCGCGCTCGCCGCCTGGATCGGCGATCTCAAGCGCTTCGGTCACGCCCATCTCGACGTGTTCGATGCCGAGCGGCTCCTCGGTCTCGAAGAGGACGGCTTTGAAGGGCGGGACCGGTTCTTCCGGAGCCAGTTCTCGGAGGCCGTCTGGGAGGCGCTGTTTGATGCGGCCGCCGAGGTCGATGGGGGGAAGGACACCCTGGAGGTCACCTACGGCTGGTGCGCGGATCCGGCCGCCCCCTGGGGCGTGGAGCGGACCGCGGATCTCCTGGCGATCCGAGGCCCGCTCCTGAGCTTCCCGACCTGCGAGGCTGCCTGGTGGGCGGACAGGGCCGAGGTCATCCGGCGGCTGGAGGAGTTCCTGATCCCCGATTCGGCTCCTGTTTCACGTCGGCGGTGACGGGATCGCGCGTCCACGGGGCCGGGATATATCCCCGACCCCGCTTGGCCCAGCGGGTCGGCGGCCAGTCGAGGCGGTAAGCGGTCCCGGCGTAGTGCAGCACGGCGCGCACGACCTCGCGCGACGTGCCGGGGTGGAATAGCCCGACGTCCTTCTGCAGCTGCGTCGCCGAGAAGACCGGCAGCTCCCGCTCCAGCGGCTTCAGGGTGCCGGTGTGCTCCGTCGACTTGTGGGTGTTGCGCTCGCTGCCGCGGATCGTGCGCGTACCGAGGCGACGCGCCGCATCCTCGGCCCCCTCGCCGGCGACGTGGCGGCCGTAGATTTTGATTTGGAACAGATCCGACAACGTCTCCGCGCTGTCTTCGTAGTACTCGTGCAATTGCCATACCGACTGCAGTGCGATTATAGTTACCAACTGCTTCTCTCTTCCAACAGATAGACCGCCGACCAAGCCTTCGATTTTGCCGAGCTTGTAGAATTCGTCTAAGATCATGGTTACCTTTGGCTTGCCGGCCTCGAAGTCTGGGCTGGTCACCCGCGCGCAGATCCGCTTGAGGATCCCGCCGCACACCGCCGTCGAGAGCTGTGGGAAGTCCGGGTTGGACTGCACGATCAGCACGCCCGGCCCCGCCCAGTCCGGCGCGAGGAAGCGCTTGAGCGACAGGCGCCGGTCCGCCGGGTGCCGCGACCAGGCGAACGCCAGGGGGCGCAAAGTGGTCAGCGCCCCGGACAGAAGGGTGGCCATCACCCCCTCGACCGTCTTGGACACCTCCTGGACACCCTCCGGTCCCAGCAGCGGGCTGGCGCTGAGGTCGAGCCCGGAGATCCGGGCCTGGATGTCCTGGGGCGCGGCTAGCAGTGCCTCCAATAGAATCTGCGCATCCCAGGCACCGCCGCGCTCGGCCCGGATCGCCGTGATGACGTCGGCCAGCACCAGGCGTGCCGTGTCGGACCAGAACGGCTGCGTCGAGGCCGGGACTGCGTCCCGGGCGAATTCGGCCGCCGCCGCCGGCCCGTCGATGTCCGCGCCGAGATCCCAGGCCCAGCCGTCCCTGTGGGTTGGGGAGATCAGCACGACGTCCCGAGCCCGGAAGGCGCCGGCGACGTCCCCCTTGGCACAGTGGAACACGAGCCGGTCGCCGCGCGCCATCGCAGACATCCCCAGCGCCCGACACAGGTTCGACTTGCCGGACCCGGGCGCGCCCAGGATCATGATGTTGCGCGTCTCTAGCGGGCGCGGGACCGCGAGATAGGGCGCGAGCCACAGCCCGGGCTCGTCCGACCAGCCCGCCTCCTCCATGAAGGCGCGCTGGAGGTGCGTCCGGGCGAGGTCGCCCCGGAAGACCTTCGGATCACCCGGGTCGGGCTGCCGGAACGGCTCGGTCGGCGAGGTCTGCGTCCAGACCCGGTAGGCCGCCCAGGCCCCGAGACACAGCCCGATCAGCCCAGCGCAGCCGAGGCGCAGATGGATCGGCTCGTCGAGCTGGCCTCGGACGAATTCTCGCCACACATCGGCGGGGGCGAGGATGAGGTGGCTCGTCCGCACGGGATCGTGGATCGGCGCGCCAGCCAACAGGACGAGGAAGGCGGCGAGTCCAAGGCCCAGGCCGGCGGCGAGGCCGGCCAGGACCGCGTTCTCGGGATGGCGGCGCGGCGTCAGGCCGACCCAGAAGTGCGGAAGGGGAAAGCTCATGGGAGTCTCCGATCGATGTCGCGGTCAGGGCTGCGGGAAGAAATGCAGGCCGGCGAGGCACAGGCCGGTCAGCAGGATGCCGAGCGCGATCACTTCGACCGTCACCCGATCGGCCAGCGCGGCGCGCCGGCGTCGGCGCTCGGGCCAGTCGGCCGCCGCGATCACACCGGGCCGATCGGCCTCGGCCGTCGATCGCCGGTTCTGTCCCCGACGCGCCGCCGGGCGCGTCGGCGCGGGCGTGGCCGCCTTCGCCTCGCGCCGCAGGGCGTGGATCAGGGCGCGGAAAAACGCGCGCTGCCCACTAAGGCCGAGCTTGCGCAGCCGGTCCGGGTCCGGCGGCCGGCCGTCCCTCACGCACTCGGTTACCAGGGTCTGGATGCGGTCCTTGAGTTCGGCGAGCTCCTCCGCCCGATTGCGGGCGAAGTCGATGACGATCCGCGGCCGGCGCGGCGGGGGCTGATCCGGGGCGTCCATCACCGGCCCCCCTTCGGCAGGGCGATGACCCGGTCGAGCTCGGCTGACATCGCCTGGAAGAATCGGGTGACGTGGCCGCGGGCGAGCTTGAAGTCGCCGGGCTCCATGTTGAAGTGCTTCGCGCCCTCGGCGACATCCATCGCCATGACCTTGATGAAGCGCATGCCCGCCTCCTCGAAGGGCTGCCAGAACTCGCTCAGCATCGCGGGCATGACGAGGTGGGGCGCGTCCGCAACAAGCGGTTGCAGCTCCGCCTCGTACAGGCGGCGGGCCGGACTGCTGGGCTTGAGCGCCCCGAGCGCGCCGCGCTCGAAGCGGTTCTCGACCAGGACGAGGCGCGCGCACGGGATGGCCTTGCGCAGGGCGCGCCAGGTCATGGCTGCCCCCTCGATCGCCTCGGGGTCGGCCTGGAACGGGACGAAGCCGATCATAGGCACGCCCCAGTCGCGCAGGTCCTGATCCAGCTCGACGTCGCGGAAGAAGTCGCAGACCATCTCGACGTCCTTGGCGCCGGTGTCGAACTCGACCGAGGTCCCGGTCGCCTTAATGCGCGAGCACGCACTGTGCAGCGGCGTCAGGGCGGTGCGCAGCAGCGCCGGCTCGGTAAGCAGGCGCTCGGGATCGGGCCGCAGGCTGGTGACGGCGGCGCCGAGCATCCTCTGCAGGCGCGGCTTGTCGTCGGTCTGGAACGCCACGAAGGGGTGGTCGGCCAGCACGAAGGTGTCGGCCAGGAGCGTGGCTTGCATCGTCTTGCCGACGGAGGACTCCTGGCAGAACGTGCCGACGAGACCCGGCAGGGTGACGGGGAAGGCGGGGTTCCTCTGGGACTTGGCCATGACGCAACTCCGGGATGGATGACGCAGGTTTGAGCGGACGCGATCGCCGTCGGCCGTTGTAGACACTTGCGCGCCGCTATGAGTAGACTGTGATGATCGGCATTATTGGGGACATCGGCGGCGTATTTGCTGCCGATGTATTTGTTTGTCTCGATCTGTTCTACATTATTATTGGAGAACGCGCCGATGATCTATCGAGATGCTCAGCGCACGATCCGGAGCCGGCGGCCGATCCGGTAGAGCAGGCTGCGCCGCCGGATGTGCTCCCGGTAGATGCTGAAGGCCACGTACCCGCGAGCGACGGCAAGCAGCGTGGACAGCACTGGCAGGAGCGCTCGCAGCCGAGCTTCATCGAGGTCCGCGAGCCCTCGGCTCACGCGATCGTGGTGTTCACCACGGCCGGGCAGCCCGAGCGCATCGGCCAGGACCGCTTCGGCGTTGTTGCCCCGGTTGATGTCGCCGGGCCCCATGATCAGGCAGAGCACCTGCTCGGTCTCGCGAGCCAGGATCATCGCTTCCGCCTGCACTGTGACGCGCCTGTCGCACATGTCAGTCCCCTTCTGCTTCTCCATTCGGATCTCCCCGCCGACGATGTGATCGGCGGGATCCGAATGGGTCGGGGTCTTCGCCGCCGACCCCCGCACCATCGCTCCGTTCGGAACTTGCCCACCCGGACTGCTGGATGGGCAGGCCGCAGACGGGGTTCGGAGGGGTGGGGGTCGCTCAGAGCACGCGGTCGCGGTCGCGGTCGCGGCGCTTGGTCCGCCTGGTCGCGAGCGGCGCATCCGGTCCCGCCAGGACGTCGAAGGTCGCAGTCTTCGTGCCGCCCCGCGACAGGCGCGCGCCGAGGAAGGCCGCGCGCTCCTCAGGCGCGACCGGCGATCCCGCCGAATCCGGATCGCGCCTGGCGCGTAGTTGTGCGTCGAGCAGCCCGGCATCGAGCACGATCCGGGTCGGGCCGCGCGAGCGGCTCAGTGCCACGTAGCTGTCGTGCCGGTCGAAGCTCGCATCGAGGACGACCGTCGCCGTCTCCGCAGTCAACCCCTGCGATGCGTAGGCGCTGACCGCGAGGTAGTGCCCGAGCCGTGCGCGCCCGTCAGCGTCGACCAGATCCCGCGTCGAGAACCGCACCGGAGCCGTGCCGATCCGCGCGGTTAGGAAGAGATGCCCGTCGGGCTCTGGCGCGACCGCCACGACCTGCCCGGTCGTGCCGTTGATCACGCCGGAGCCGATTGCGTCGTTGCGCACGCCGAAACGGATGCGGTCGCCCACGGCGAGCCCGAGGCGATAGCTCCGGCCCGAGGCGTCGGCTGCCACGACAGCGTGCTCGGGGCCGGTCAGGATGCCCTGTGCGCGCCAGCGCGCTCGGATCTCGGCGTTGAGGGCGCGCACCACGGTGTTCGACTTGGCGATGAGCAGGTGGTCGGCCTGCGGCGATCGCGTCTGTTCGGCCATCCAGGCGGTGACCGCGGCCTGGACTGTCGCCCGCGCGCCGTCGTGCTCCTCGACGTGGCCGTGCTCGGCGAAGAGGCGCAGCGCCTCGGGCACCGCGCCTTGAGACAGGGCGGCGACGGCCGCGCGGGCATGGGCCGCGCGCTGGCGGACTATAGTGGTGACCCGGGCGGGGGCCACGACCTCGGCTAGGAGACGCAGGGCCGGTCCGGCGGCGATCGCCTGGAGCTGCGCCCTGTCGCCGACCAGGACCACCTTGGCCCCGCACTCGCGGGCGAGGGCGAGGAGCGCGTGCATCGCGCGCGAGCCGAGCTGTCCAGCCTCGTCGACGAGCAGCACGCTGTCGCGGTCGAGCACGGTCTTGCCGGCGCGCGCCTGGGCGAGGAGGCTGTCGACCGCCCGCGCCTCGACTCCGAGCTCCTCGCGCAGCATATGGGCGGTGCGCCAAGCGGTGGCGGTGGCCAACACCCTCCGGCCCTGGGCATGATACTGATCGGTCACCACCTTTAGGGCCGTGGTCTTGCCTGAGCCGGCCGCCCCCTCGATCAGGGCGAGGGCGCGCGGGCCCGTCGCGAGGCGGGCGGCCGCGCGCTGCTCCTCCGACAGGCCGGCCGCGGTGCAGGCGCGATCGATGGTAGCCGCCGACACGGCGCGCCAGCGCTTGGCCGCGAGGTGGCGACCGTGGTCGACGAGCTCACGCTCGATCGCCACGAGCTCGGGCGTCGAGAACAGGGCGTGGCCGTAGCGGTCACGACCGAGGACGCAGAGCCGTCCGCCCCCCTCCAGGCGCGCGACTTCGGGCTCGATCCGCTCCGGCCCCGCCCCGGTCCCGACGAGCGCTGCGGCCACCGCGGCGATGAGCTGGCGACGCTCGAACACGGACTGGGTGCGGGTGAGCTCGTTGGGCAGGGCATCGATGCGGGCTCGAACCAGGCGCTCGCGCTCCTCGGGGGCGGGTGGGCTCACCAGGCGCACAGACCGCGTAAACTCTGCGCCCAGCCCCTGCTCCGCCGCGCGCTCGCGCCAGTTCCGGAACTGGTCGCCGGTGCCGGGGCGCTTGTCGGCACGCGAGGCGCGGTTGACCGCCGCGGCGAGCGCGGGCGCAGCGGCGCTGGCCAGGTCGTACTCGGCCAAGCGCTCCTCGACCTGTCGCCGCCGGGCCGAGAAGTAGGCCTTGACCGGCTCGGGGATCGCCGGTCCGTCGCGGCCGGCGAGTTCGAAGATGCCGTTGCGGCCGGTGGGGACGACGCCGTATCCGAGCCGTTGCAGGCCGGCGGCGAGGCTGGCGTGGTAGACTGCGCCGCAGGCCATCTTGTGCGCGTAGATCGCGCGCCCGTCGATGGCGCCGTGCAGGCGGCGCGTCCGGCCGCCCGCGTCGGTGACGGTCGCCTCGCCGAGATTCGCCACGCACAAGTGGGTGTGCAGGTCCATGTCGGCGAAGACGCACCCGTCG
This sequence comes from Methylobacterium sp. OAE515, assembly GCF_041806315.1. Lineage (NCBI taxonomy): Bacteria > Pseudomonadati > Pseudomonadota > Alphaproteobacteria > Hyphomicrobiales > Methylobacteriaceae > Methylobacterium > Methylobacterium sp. OAE515. The sequence continues at coordinate 4,740,087 of NZ_JBGMUV010000001.1, read as the reverse complement.
AGGTGGGGGGCGGGGCGGGCCTCGGCGTGCTGGAACGCGGCGACGCTGAGCTTGGCCGGCAGCACGACCCGACCGCCGCGTCCGCGGCGGATGAAGCCGGCCTCGCGGTTGAGCAGATCGGTGACCGCCTGGGCCGCTTCGCGCTGGACGGCCTCGATGGCCGCCCGATCCTGCGTGTCGGCCAGGGCATAGGCGATGCTGACGCTCTTAGGAGCGGAGAGGGTGACGTCGAAATTGCCTACCCGCCGCCCCGGTGGCTGGCGGACCAGCGGGCGCCCGTCGGGTCCGAGGCCGCTGTGTAACCGCTGGAACAGTTCCGGCTCGACCTCGGTGCCCGGCGCGAGGCCGAAGCTGTCCGGCTGGGACAGCCAGGCGCCCTTGGGTTCCTGGCCACCGAGATAGTACTCGCTGCAGCGCAGGTAGTATCCGGGATCGACGCTCTTTCCGACGGTCGCGACCATTCTCGCCTCCTGATCGGGAGGCAGGATCGCTGGATCGGGCATTTGCCCGCCGAGCGGCTGGGTGGGCACGCAGTTCGAGCGGATCGGCGAGGGCCGCGTGCGTATCCGAGCCGCGTCTTCCACTCACCTTACTTCGCTGAATTACTCGGTTCCGCTAAGCCGGAGCGGTCGAGTGCAGGTGGCGCGATTGAGCGAATGAGATAGAGGGATGACCAAAAAGTAGATCCATCACAGCTTGCTCGGCGTCACACATCGATGTACGACAACGCGGCTGCGACGCTGCGAAGTGCTGGCGCATCAGCGACTTACATTGGCTAGCGCTTAGGTGAGAATCCTGGCGCCCCAGCCAAACGCCTGTGATGCTCAACCCGCCGTTGCTTCTCCGGCTGTTTTCGGACCCGCCCGGTCCGATCGCAACGTCCAGGCCCACTCGGGATGTCCGCAGTTCTGGACGGCAGGGAATCACGCCTTGCCCCGCACCAACCTCCACCGCCGCGGACAGACGATCCTGTTTCGTCGTACATCCCCCACGATCTGCGCCCACGGTTCGGCCAGCGTGAGATCCTGCGCTCCCTCGGCCACGCCACACCCGGCCAGGCCCGGCGAATGGCGCAGCGTTTGTGGGAGAGGACAGGGACCTTGTTCACCCTCGTCCGCTTCAACCGATCGCTTTCACCCGCAGACATCGAACGGCTCGCCGAGCGATACCTCGAATCTGAGTCCCTTAGGCACGACGGTCTGATCGCGACCATCGGGCACTATCCCGAACCTGAGGATCTGCCCGCCGCCGACACAGTTTTTGGACACGCCCCAGTCTACGGCGGCGATCCAGCCGAGCTGGCCGTCATTGGAGGGCCGCCCGATAGCCGACATTCAATTTGAGGTCTGATGCCGCTCTGTCGTTGAACTTGGCAGCACCCCGGAAGCAGACGCTGACGCAATCAAGTTTGATCGTCTGGGTGATGGCACAAGATCGCGTGCCACCCGAATCCCTTCCGACACGAAATGCACTAAGCTCGGCGCCAACGGGCCCCAAATGCCCGCTTGCAAGTCCGCGTTCGAAGAGGTCGGATGCCTCCGCGCGGCCAAAGGGAGGCACAGGCGCGCCATGCTCGGCCAGATGCAGGACTGGCCCCTGCTCATTCACCGCATCCTCGACTATGCCGAGGCCCAGCACCCTCATCGGGCCGTGATCTCGCGCTCCGTTGAGGGACCGATGCACCGCACGACCTATGCGGAGATCCACGAGCGAGCGCGGCGGCTCGCCAAGAGGCTGGAGCGGGACAGCATCCGTGCGGGCGACCGCGTGGCGACGCTGGCCTGGAACACGTGGCGCCACTTGGAGGCGTGGTACGGCATCACCGGTATCGGTGCGGTCTACCACACGGTCAACCCTCGCTTGTTCGAGGATCAGATCGCCTACATCATCAATCATGCGGAGGACCGGATCCTCCTCCTCGACCTGACGTTCTTGCCGCTGGTCGAGCGGTTGGCCGAAGATTTGCCCACGATCGAGCGCTTCGTCATCCTCACCGACGCGGCTCACATGCCGCAGACGAACCTGCGCGACGCGGTCGCCTACGAGGCGTGGATTGCAGAGGCGGACGCGGACTTCGCCTGGGCGCGCCTCGACGAGAACGCGGCGGCAGGCCTCTGCTATACCTCCGGCACTACGGGCAAGCCGAAGGGCGTGCTCTACTCGCACCGGTCGAACGTGCTGCACGCAATGGCCAACAACAGCCCGGACTACATCGGGCTCAGGAGCCGCGACGTCGCGATGCCGGTGGTGCCGCTGTTCCATGCCAACAGCTGGTCGCTCGCCTTCCTGGCTCCGATGACGGGTGCGGGCTTGGTTCTACCCGGCCCCCGGCTCGACGGCGCATCGCTGCACGAGTTGCTGGAGCGGGCGGACGTCACTGTGACGGCGGGGGTGCCGACGGTTTGGCTCGGGCTGCTTCAGCACCTCGACGCCACGGGGCGCAGGCTCGCTCACCTGCGCCGTATCCTGATCGGCGGGTCGGCCTGTCCGCGCGCTATGACTGAGCGCTTCGAGCGCGACTACGGGGTCGCCGTGATGCACGCCTGGGGGATGACCGAGATGAGCCCGATCGGCTCGTTCTGCGCGCTCAAACCCGAGGTCGAGCGCCTGGACGAGGCGTCGAGCCTCGACCTCAAGACGAAGCAGGGATACCCGCCCTTCGGGGTCGAGTTCCGCCTGACCGACGATTCGGGCAGCGATCTGCCCTGGGACGGCGCCACGCTCGGCCGCCTCAAGGTTGCAGGCCCAGCGGTGGCCAAGGCCTACTTCCGGGACGGCACGCCGATCCTCGACGACCGCGGGTTCTTCGATACCGGTGACATCGTCACCATCGACCCGAATGGCTACATGTCGATCACCGACCGCTCCAAGGACGTGATCAAGTCGGGCGGCGAATGGATCTCCTCGATCGAACTGGAGAATCTCGCGGTCGGCCACCCCGACGTGGCGGAAGCGGCGGTGATCGGCATCGCCCATCCCAAATGGGACGAGCGCCCGCTGCTCGTAGTCGTGCCAAAGGCCGGCCGCACGCCTGACAAGGCTGAGATCCTCGCGTTCATGCGCCCGAGCATCGCCAAATGGTGGCTGCCGGATGATGTCGTTCTGGTCGAGGAGATCCCGCACACGGCGACGGGGAAGATCCAGAAGACGAGGCTGCGGGATCAGTTCCGGGACTATCAATGGCCGGGCGTGTGATGCCGGGTCGAGCACTGACCGCGCGGACCCTCTGGCGAGGGTTGAACCATTTGCGCTTCGGCCGCGGATCGGTCGTTTGCCGTCTGCTTTCGTGGCCCGTTCGCTCAGAAGCAGACCGGCGGCTTTCGGCCAAATCCTGTCCCGACGGCGGGCGCATCTAAAGGGCTAGGCTGGGTGGATTTCTGCCGGTCCGCTTTCAGGCGAGAATTGGCAGAAGCAGACGCCACCGTCGCGCCCACTCACGACCCAAGCCGGTCGTGGGGACCTTCGCTGTGGCATCTCCAAAGCAGCCATCGCAGTACGCCGCTCAAAGCAGCATTGCGGTCGGACGGTTGCCACGCCCGACCGCCGAACGCTCATGTGCGATTGTCGATCTCCGGCACACCGCTGCTACGGTCCGCATACGCGGCGATGAAGGCCGGTCGAGCCTGCCAGCGCCGCCAGAAGGCATCGAGATGCTCGAAGCGCTCATCGAGCGGAGTGGCGTTGACGGGGAACTTGGAGAACGCGATGGCCGTCGCCAACGTGATGTCCGAGAACGTCGGCTGATCGCCTCCCAGCAGCCACGCCCGGCCGTCGGAGAGATGCCGGTCGACCAAACCGGCATGCGCCAGGGCCACCTTGCGGGAATGCTCGCCCCAGGCCGGATTGCTGGTCAGTTCGAGCTTCGGGCCCAGACCCTGATGCAGGACGTGGAATGCCGTGACGATGGGATAGAGGATGTGGACCCACACCCGGTTGTCCCACATCTGATCGAGGCCACGCTCGTGCGCCGTCCCGCCCATGATCTTGCGGCCTTCGAACGTGTCGTCGAGGTAGCGGGCGATGGCGGAGGTCTCGCTCAGGTAAGAGCCGTCGGCGAGCGCGAGCGTCGGTGTCTCGCCCCAAGCGTTCATCTTCAGGTGCTTCCAACCCCGCTGCTCGCCCACCGGTGACATGTCGTAGACCGTCTCGTCGAAGTGACCGGCGATGCCCTTCTCGTGCATGAAGATCCGCAAGCGCTGCGGGTTCGGGAAGGCCGAGGGTGAGGTGAAGAGCTTCAGCTTGTCGGACATCGTCGGCTCGCTTTCCTGAGGCGTTTGTCTGTCTGTCATATGACAGGTTGGAAGCTAGGACCGAGATCTTGTGCTGTCAACCCCTGTCTGCCATATGACAGGTGGAGGTTGAACATGGCAGCGACGTCAAAGGGGAATGTGAGAGAGGCCATCCTCGTGGCCGCCAGGGAGGCGGCGATGGCCTATGGCTACGGCGGCCTCAACTTCCGCGACCTCGCGGAGAGCGTCGGCATCAAGGCTGCCAGCATCAACTACCACTTCGCCACCAAGGCTCTCCTCGGCGAGGCGGTTGCACGGCGCTACTGGGAAGATATCGTCCGCGATCTCGAAGCCATCTCGACGAATGCCCGAAGCCCAACCGAAGCGTTGCAGCAATACCCGAGCATCTTCCGGCTATCCCTGGAGCGCAACAACCGCATGTGCCTGAGCAGCTTCATGGCGACGGAACATGACGAGCTGCCCGAGCCAGTGTTGAAGGAGGTGCAAACTTTCGCCGACGTGAACGTTGCTTGGCTATGCGAACATTTGATCGCTGCCAAACTCGCCTCGCCAGCCGAGGGTGAGTTAAGGGCCCGCGCCATTTATGCTGCTGTCGCGGGGGCGCAGATGATCGCTCGCAGCCGTTCGGATGTAAAAGTGTTTGATAACTTGATCGAAAGCTACCAAAAAATCGGATTGCTTCCAACCTAGTTAAGCTTCGTATCTGGAAATTGCGTGTTTGGGTGCTTCCGCCGGATCAGATCCACGCCGGACGACCGGTTGAGCGCATATCTCATCCAGACGCAGACCAGCTGTTTTTCACCCTGTGCGGTCGTTCCACAACCGCCCCGTTCCGGGCCACCCGGCGAGGACGACGAGCATGAGAACTCGCCAACGTAACGCCGACGGGCGAAGTCAATCCGCCAGTGTCTTGGACATCCATATGTACGCATGGCCGGGAGGCACATCGAGCAACCGACACTCCTCCGCATATCCCGACTTCCTGTAGAACTCCGGGGCCTGAAACGTCATCGTCGCCAGCCTGACCCTGCGGCACCCATGTTGGCGCGCCGCGTCTTCGGCCTTCCGTAGCAGACGCTGTCCGATCCCCTGCCGCCGTCTTTCCTCCTCCACCCAGAGAATCAAGACGACGAACCAGTCCCACTGTATCAGGCCCTTGAGACCGCCCAACACCCGTCCCTGGTCGTCACGGCATACAAGCCAGAGGGGCTTGGTCGGGTCGGGGCCGTTGTGAAGTTCGTTGAAGCGGTCCAGCCCATCCTCGACAATCTTCGCCGTTTCCGCATCGATGTCAGCACTGACCGTGATGCGTTCGCGTGTCATGGGCGGTCTCCAGGTCGGTCCGCTCCGCCGTAGGGCGGCATTGAGGCGTTGGCCGCGGTATCAGATGTTCGACGACGTGCGCCCGCGCCGGGGCCACTGGGTCCTTTGCCCGGCCCAGGTCCGGCGGTCATGCTGACGGTGACACGATCACCGGGCGTCTGTGTAGTGACAGTGCCCACGAGGGGACCCTTGATCGCCGGGCAGCCCGTCGTGACCGGCGGCGCGAAGTTGGCGCGGTTGGTGCTCGCCCCGCCGGCGGCACAGATCATGTCGGCTCTGGCGATGGCGTTGTTGTCGCCCTGGATGGCCTTCGCATCGGTTGAGTTCGCGGACAGCGGGCAGGCGGTTGCCGACAAGTTGGCGTTCTTCTCCAGGTGCCCGCTGCCCTTGGCTGCGGGATCGAGGGTGAGCAGGCACAGGCACATCTTGCCCATGATGGTGACGGCCGAGCGCACCGTGATCGGCACGATCTTGATCCCCACGAAGGCGCCGAAGGCGAGCTTGAAATTGTCGGTTGCAGTCACCTACCCCGAAACGCCATTCCGGTCGCGGCTGATGCGTTGCGTGGTTGCGACAGGCGAACGCCTCAGCTCACCAAAACAATACGAATTGCCAAGTACAACGCGGTAACCATTCCTTGAGAAAAGTAGATATTGCACTGCACATGCCGAACAGGGCCGCGATTGCTTAACGGATAAGCCTCTATGATTGCCCTGATCTAGTAGGGGTCGTAATGTATCCGATCTCAGCTGAGGGAGCGGGCATCCCATTTAAAAATGATACGGTCGGAGATGCCGCCGCGGCGTCCGACTACGATGCCCAGCGTCTTGCTGAGATTGCTGCCCAGTTCGGCCGCTGGCGCATCAACGTAGCCGACCGGACCATTCGCTGGACGGAGGGCGTGGCTTCGATCTTTGGCGTTGCCATGCCGGATCGTGGCTTGATGCCACTCGATCAGCACCTGCGCTTCTACCATCCGGACGAACGCGACGCGGTCCGCACACGCATCGAGGCCGTGATCCATGGAGCAGAGCCGAGCCTGCAGGGTACCTACAACGGACAAGCTCGCATCGTTCGACCGGATGGCGCAGAGCGCACCGTCATCATCCGCGGCGTGCCAAAACGCGACGCTTCGGGCGCGGTCACCGCTATCGTCGGCATCCTCCTGGATGTCACCGAGCAGGCATGGATGCAGGAGAAGTTGCGCGAGACGAGCGAGCTTCTGCGCACCACACTGGAGAACATGGATCAGGGGCTGATCCTGTACGGCCCAGACATGTGCGTGCGCCTGCATAATAGGCGCGCGAGGGAGCTCCTCGACCTGCCGGAAAGCGTTCTGTGCGAGGGCAGCCCCTACGACGTCATCAACGCCTATCAGGTCGCCCGTGGCGAGTATCAGACGAGCCCGGACTCGTTGATGGGCGCTCTCGATGCCGCCGACCTCGCCAGCTTGCCCGACGTGTACGAGCGGGCGCGACCAAACGGAACAAGCCTTGAGGTGCGGGTCGTACGGCTTCCGGACGGGGGCTATGTGCGCACGTACAGTGATACGACACGACGGGCCGAGAGCGAGCGCGCGCTCTTGGCGAGCGAGGCGCGACTGCGCGCGAGCGAGGATCGCCTCGCCCATGCCTTGGACAGCGGCAACGACGGCCTCTGGGACTGGAACCTGGTGACGGGCGAAGCGTGGTTCTCCGACCGCTGGTTCCGGATGATTGGGTACGAGCGGGGCGAGTTGAGGCCGAACCTCGAACTGTGGCCGCAGGTCGCCCATCCCGAGGATGGCGAGCGCGCTGTCAGCGCCATGCGCGACCACCTGCGCGGCCTGACAGCGACGTATGAATGCGAGTACCGGCTCCTGACGAAGAGCGGTGGCCAGATCTGGGTTCTCACACGCGGCAAGGTCGTCGGTCGCGACGCGAGCGGTCGCGCGCTCCGGGTCGTTGGCACGCAGATCGACATCACGCGGCGCAAGGCGGCCGAGCAGCAGGTGGCCCACATGGCCACGCACGACGGCCTGACCGGACTGCCCAATCGAGCGCTGTTCCGCGACCGGCTCGAACAGGCGTTCGCGGCTTCACGGCGCCACGGCGACGGTTTCGCCCTGCTGGTCTGTGATCTGGACCGCTTCAAGGTCGTGAACGACACGCTCGGCCACTTGGCGGGGGACGCAGTCCTACAGGTCGTCGCCGAACGGTTGCGCGCTGCCGTGCGCGACGGCGACACGGTCGCGCGACTTGGCGGAGACGAGTTCGCGATCATCGTCAGCCGCCTTGATGGTTCACAGAGCGCGGGTGTGGTTGCTCGCCGCGCGATCCAGTCGATGGAGCAGCCGATCGAGCTTGACGGACGACGGATGAGCGTCGGCATCAGCATCGGCATTGCCCTGGCACCACAGGATGGCTTCGACGGCCAGAGCCTGTTCAACCACGCTGACATGGCGCTCTACATCGCCAAGACGGCCCCGCACAGCGAGTGCTGCTTCTACGATCCCAGCATGAGCACGATGGTTGCGGTGCAGGGCGAACGCGAGCAGACATTGCGGGAAGCGCTGTGGCGCGACGAGTTCACGCTGCACTACCAGCCGATCGTGTGTGCCGCAGATGAAGCGGTCAGCGGGTTCGAGGCGTTGCTGCGTTGGCAAAATCCGACGCGCGGCTTGATACCGCCCTCTGAGTTCATCCCGCTGGCCGAGGAAACGGGCCTGATCGTCGCGCTGGGTGAATGGGCCCTGCGCGCCGCCTGTCGCGAGGCCGTATCGTGGCCGGATGACTTGCGTGTGGCGGTCAACGTCTCGGCCGTGCAGTTCCAGCAGCCCGGGTTGGAGCAGGCCGTCCTGGGGGCGTTGCTCACGTCGGGACTGGCGCCGCATCGGCTTGAGCTTGAGATCACCGAAAGCGTGTTGATGCGGGACAGTGAGGCGGTGATCGCCTGTCTGCACCGGCTGAAGGCTCTCGGCGTCCGCATAGCGCTGGACGATTTCGGCACCGGTTTTTCATCCCTGAGCTACTTGCGCAGGTTTCCGTTCGACAAGATCAAGATCGACCGCACGTTCATCCGCGACATCGCTGACCCGGATACGGCCTCGATCGTGCGAGCGATTGTCGGCATCGGTTCTCGACGGGGAGCTATTATCACGGCTGAAGGTGTCGAGACGCAGGATCAGTCCGAGAAGGTGCAACAGGAAGGCTGCACCGAGATGCAGGGCTTCCTGTACAGCAAGCCCGTGACCGCGTCCGACGCTCTAAGCTTCATACGAACGCACCGGAGCAGGCACGCGGCTTGATGTCACGAGCAACATCGGAGATCCTGAGCGGCCATGCCGCTTTCGACCCGTTGCAGCCGTCCAGACAACCCTCCGCACTTCCCGAAAGCGGCCGTAGACGCAACGCTGTTCAAGGTCGGCTCGGTGTGGTCAGCGGACCTCTCCGAGGCTGAACGCCGAGACCGGGTCAGGCCAATGAAGGCGCAAAGCGGGTCGGACGCCCCCGCCCGGCGCGTCATGCATGCTTCGCTCAACAACTACGCCGCCAAGACGTTCGTAGAAGCGGCGGGCCGGCATATTTTGCTCGTAGCACCACAAGTAAATTCCAGCCCTTCTATAATTATTCGCCGACCATTCTGCAGCATGTTTCAACAGTACTGCGCCCAGTCCCCGTCCTTTTGCCGCCGGCAGGAGGTGAAGATTGTCAATCAACGTCCCCCATTGATCATCCTCAGCCCCCACGGCACAAACAAAGCCAATAGGCTCGTCAGCGGCTTCGGCGATGATGATGAGTTCGTGCGGGTCCTGCTGCGCGATCCGGGACATCCAAGCGCTGAGCCGATCCTCCTCGATCGGACCGGCCAGGAAGTTAGGATTGAGGATTGCACGATAGGCGCTTCGCCAACTCGCCGTGTGGAGACGTGCGATCAGCGCCCCGTCGTCTGCCGTGGCAATCCGCATCTGCATGGCTGATCTTTAAGGCAGCGCCGCCACGGTTCGCAATGCGTCGAAAAAAGGCGCGGCCGCTACGTTTGTTTCCCTGTCGATGCATTGCTGCCCCGAAGCGGCATGGCGAAAAGCCATCCGAACCGACCAGGGCCTTCTGTGGGGCCTTCTCGTCCTGCTGGCCGCCTGCGGGCACCAGCACCGCCGACAGGTGCCTGCGATCGGGTCCTCACCCGATGACGCGCTGGCTCTCTTACGTCCTCGCGGCCATCACCGCCGATCTCTACTGAACAAAGAGTGCGCAGGCTGCGTTGATGTACGATCCCAGACTTGGGACGATTGAGGAAACGCCCATGCGCATGAAGATATACGGCCTTTCGGCCGCGCTTGCTGTTGCTCTCACCAGCACAGCCTATGCCCAACAGCCGGCCGGCGGCGGTAGCGCTACGGGCAACATGAACAACCCGGGTTCCGTGAAGAGCGAAGGGCAGAAGGCGACCGAAGAGACAACAGGTACCAGCACCCGCTCACCCGCAACTGGCGCCGCGGCGGTGCCCGGAACCGGCACCGTGCGTCCTGGCGTCGGCGCAGGCGGGAGCACAACCGCACCCGCACGATGAAGTCCTCGGGCGTACTCGCACGACACGATCGGTGAGTTCTTGGCAGGGGCCGCCTTGGAGGCGCCTCTGCCAATACCACGCTGTCGAGCAGCAGCTGGAGGCATCACGGCAGCCACTCGGGTCTGCTCCCGACCCAACCCGGCCGCCCGGACAGATGTCGGCGTTCCTCCAAAGCGGCTGTTCGTCAAACCGCCCGCAATTTCGGCTCGGCTGGCAACTGGACCTTGGCCCTTCGTCCTGAAGCCGACGCTCTACCTCCGGCCTGCGGCGATCTCTGCCCGTGGTCCAAGCACGCGCCGGCCCAGACGTCGTCAGCGCTTGGCCACACCACCGCGGGACTGTTCGGGTACACCCACCTCACGGGCGGGTACCAGGGCGGGCAGGCCGAGTACGTCCGCGTGCCGTTTGCCGACAAGACCCACATCAAGGTGCCGGAGAACCTGAGCGACGAGCAGGTGCTGTTCCTCGGCGACATCTTCCCCACCGGCTGGCAGGCAGCGGTGCAGGCCGATATCCAGCCGACCGATACGGTCGCGATCTGGGGCGCTGGCCCCGTCGGTCAGATGACGCTGCGCTCCGCGCTGCTGCTCGGGGCAAAGCAGGTGGTCTGCATCGACAGCGTGCCCGAGCGCCTGGAGATGGCGCGCGCGGGCGGTGCGATCACCATCGACAACAGCCAGGGCAGCACGGTCGAGCGGCTGAACGAACTCACGGGCGGCAAGGGCCCGGAGAAGTGCATCGATGCCGTCGGCATGGAGGCGCATTCACCGCGCGCGCTCGAACACGCCTACGACCGCGTCAAGCAGGCGGTGAGGCTGGAGAGCGACCGCGCTTCAGTGCTGCGCGAGATGATCTATGTCTGTCGGCCCGCCGGCATCCTCTCGATCCCGGGCGTCTATGGCGGGCTCATCGACAAGGTGCCGATGGGAGCCCTGATGAACAAGGGACTGACCATCCGCACGGGGCAGACCCACGTGAACCGATGGACCGATGATCTCGTCAAGCGCATCGACGACGGTCAGATCGACCCGTCCTTCGTCATCATCCATCGGGCCAAGCTCGAACAAGGGCCCGAGATGTACAAGACATTCCGCGACAAGAAGGACAACTGCATCAAGGTCGTGCTCAGACCCTGAGTGGCTCCGCGGCCCGTCGCGCTACAGCGGGCCTGCTTACTTCGCCTCTCCCCAGCAGCAGCGAGGAAGTCAGCATGTCCGAGGCTATGACTCAACGCCGCCGGAGCGGCCCTCCTGATCGCTCTGAGTTGCCGGGCTACCTCGTTTCAGATCCGCGCCGCAGGCCAGATCCCGCAACCAGAGAACTTGCCCAAGGCTTAGGTTGGTTCTCGATCGGCCTCGGGCTTACCGAGGTGGCGTGCGGCGGCGCCATCGCTCGCTGGCTTGGAATGCCGCGGTCGGCCCCGGTCATCCGAGCCTACGGCGTGCGCGAACTCCTGCAGGGGATCGGTATCTTGGGTGCAAGCGACCCGACCCCGTGGATCTCGGCACGTGTGGCCGGAGACGCGCTCGATATCGCCACGGTGCTGCCAGGGCTTGAGGGTCATAATCCGCGCAAGGACAACGTGGTGATCGCCCTTGTGGCTTTGGCCGGCGTCACCGCAGCCGACGTGATCTGTGCGCGGAACCTCTCGGAAGCCCCGCTCGCTCCGTCTGAGAAGGTCCGACGCGATTACCGCCAGCGCAGCGGCTTCCGCCGTCGTGCCGAGGCGATGCGGGGCGCGGCACGCGGCTTCAAACCGCCGCCCGACATCATCGGCCCGGAAGCGATGCGTCCTTGGACCCTAACCAACGCCTGAGGTCGGAAGGATGGCTGGCCTGATCCTGCCCGTCCTCGAACAGGCATCGGGCGTGCTCGTCATGGGCCTCGTCCTCGCCGACATCTTCCTGAGGGTCCTCTAAGCGCGCATCGGAACAGGCCTGATCGCGGACAGGATCGCCCATCTCACCTGGGCGATCTTCCGTGCCGCCGATGCGGCCGGGCAGAAGCGGAGCGCCGTGCTGTCCTTCTGCAGCCCGGTCGTCCTCATCGTCTACGTCCTGCTCTGGACCTTGGGGCTGACCCTCGGAGCCGGTCGGATCATCCACCCCAGGCTCGGTGGGGCGGTCCGGGCGAGCAGTGGCGAGACGCCGGCCGACTTCATGACCGCGCTCTACGCGGGCACCAGCAGCACGGCGTTCCGCTCGTGCGCGCGCCTACATGCTCAAGTTTATGGGTGAGGGCCTGACAGAACCGACGCGGTCGCTGGGACGCGCTGAATCTCAGGTGAGCTCACTCAGGATGCGCTTGCGCCGCTCCCAGCTCGCGACCTTGCGCAGAAGGCGCGAGAGCTGCTCGACCGAGTATGGCTTGTGCAGCAGCTCGAACCCATAGGTGCCGTTCTGTGCCAGCACGTGGCTGTAGCCGGAGGCGAGCAGCACCGGCAGGTCGTGGTGCCGGCGGCGGATCTCGTGGGCGAGGTCGATGCCGTTCATCCCGGGCATCACCACGTCGGAGAACACCACGTCGAAGCGGTCGGCATCCTTGGTCAACTCGGCCAGCGCTTCCTCGGCGTCGATCGCCCAAACGGTGACGTAGCCGAGCTCAGTCAGGGTCTGGGTCGCGAATGTGCCCACGTCGGGGTTGTCCTCGACCACGAGGACACACATGCCATGCCCGTCGACAAGGGGTTCCGGATCCACCTGGGGCGGACGGGTCGCGGCCTCGACGCGCGGCAGGTACAGGACGAACATCGTACCCTGTCCGATCGTGCTCTGGACACGGACCTCCCCACCCGATTGCTTGGCGAAGCCGAAGACCTGGCTCAACCCGAGACCAGTTCCCTGTCCTACGCCCTTCGTCGTGAAGAACGGTTCGAAGATGTGCTCAATCTGCTCGGGGGCGATGCCGGAGCCCGTGTCTTCGATGCCCACAGCGACGAAGTCGCCGCTCACGGCAGGATAGGTGCGGATCGACGGGATTGTCGCCACAGGGTTCACTGTGATGGTCAGAGTGCCATCGCCCTCCATGGCATCCCTGGCGTTGACGGCCATGTTCACGAGGGCCGTATCGAACTGGCTCGGATCGGCATCGACAAAGCAAGGTTCGTCCGCGATGTTCGTGACGATTCGAACGCGCGAGCCGCTCAGGGTGCCGACCATGTCGCTGATGGTGAGGACGCTCCGGCCGGCGTCGAAGACCTCGGGCTTGAGCGCCTGCCGCCGCGCGAAGGCCAGGAGCTGGCCCGTGAGCTTGGCGGCGCGTGCGACGGTGTCGGAGATGGCGCCGACGTAGCGTTCGCGGCGGTCCTCCGGCAGGTTCGGACGCTTCAGGAGGTCGGTCGAGGACTTGATCACGGTCAGCAGGTTGTTGAAGTCGTGCGCGACGCCGCCTGTGAGTTGGCCCACCGCCTCCATCTTCTGCGCTTGGCGCAAGGCTTCCTGGGCTGAGGCCAGCTCCGCCTCGCGCGCCTTCGCGAGGGTGAGGTCGCGGCCCACCGCGATGAAGTTGGCGCCGTCGGGCTCTGGCGCCACCGTCCACTCGATAAGCTTCCATCGACCGTCGTCGGTGGCGATACGGTTCTCGAAGCGCGTCGGCTGCCGCGTCTCACCCATCCGGGCGAGGGCGGCGAGCGTCGGGCCCATATCGTCGGGGTGCATGAACGTCCCGTACGGCCGCGACAGGAGCTCGGCCTCCGACCAGCCGAGCACCCGTGTCCAGGCCGGGCTGACCGCCGACATCATCCCATCGTAATTGGCTCGCGCCAGCATGTCCTCGGACAGGATCCAGAGCTGGTCGCGCTCGGCCGTACGCTGGTGGACCTGCTGCTCCAAGGTCGCGTTCAGGTCTTGGAGCGTCTGCTCCATGCGCTTGCGCTCGGAGATGTCGCTGAAGAGCACAGCGACCCGACGCGCCGCTGGATCGCCGACCCGCAACGCGCGCACGTCGAACCAACGTCCGAACACGTCGGCCCGGTTCTCGATGTGAGCGGGTTCGCCGGTCAGCGCGACGCGCCCATAGGTGTCGAACCAGTGCTGTTCGAGGTCGGGAGCAAAGTCGCTGACCCACCGGCCAACGACGTTGGCGCCAGTCTGCCGCTCGTAGGCGGGATTAGCCTCGACGATTTGGAAATCGATGGCTCGATCCGCGTCGTCGAATCGCACCTCGATTATGCAGCAGCCGACGTCAATGCTCTCGAACAGCGTGCGGTAGCGGCTCTCGCTCTCGGCCAAGGCAGCCCGCGAGCGGATCTGCTCCGAGACCTCGTAGCCGCCCACGAAGATGCCGGTGACATCCCCTGCGGCGCCACGAATGGGCTGGTAGATGAAGTCGAGGTACCGGTCGCCGTCCTCACCGACCAGCCGGATAGGCAGGGCCTGCGCCACGAACGGTTCGCCCGTCGCGTAGACATGGTCGAGAAGCTCGTAGAAGCCTTGCCCGGCCAGCTCTGGGAACACCGCGCGCACGTTCCGCCCGATGTAGTCGCGACGGCCCGCCACCGTGACGTAGGCATCGTTGACGTACTCGAAGACGTGGCCCGGGCCGCGCAGCACTGCGACGAAACCCGGCACCTGCTGGAGCAGCGCTTGCTGACGCTGGCGCTCGGACGCGGCCTGCCGCTCGGCGAGAACCTGACGGGTCGTCTCGGTGCAGGCGCAGAACAGGCCGGTGATTGTTCCGTCATCCCCCGGCACGGGCGTGTAGGAGAAAGCGAAGTGCGTCTCCTCGGGATAGCCGTTGCGATGGAGGGTGAGAGCCAGGTCGTTCATGTGCACGGGGTCGCCAGCGTACACACGATCCATCAGCGCACCGACCTCTCCCCGCACCTCGGGCCAGGTCTCGAAGAACGGGCGACCCAGGGCCGCGGGGTGGCGCTCACCCAGCATGGGCGCATAGGTGTCGTTGTAGATCAGCGTGCGGTCCGCGCCCCAGGCGATGAACATGGGCTGGCGCGAGTTGAGCATGACCCGCACGAGGGTCAGCAGCGACGGGGGCCAGCGCTCCTGCGGCCCCAAAGACGTGGTCGTCCAATCGAAGGCACGCACGCGCGCGCCCATGAGGCCACCACCGTGGAAAGCCGACGTCTCCGAAGCCACGGGCTCAGCCCCGAGCCGGACCGGGCCGCGGGAGCGGCGAGAGAGACCGCGCGGCCGTACGGACCGGGCCGCCGGTGGCACGCTGACTGTCGTTCCCGAGGAGTGGGGTTCGCGTCGAGGTGCTGTCGAGGGCGTATTCGAGGTGCATACGAGCCTCCTAGCACATGCGGTATTGCGGGTGTTTCCCGCTGATGCGCCGGATTGCGGCCTTTCGCATCAAGGTCGGACGAAGGCGTGAAGGCTCGTCACGAGAGAGGCTGCTCCTCGGTGCCGGGCAACGGCATGCGCACGGACACTCTTAGTCCGTCTGGCGCGAAGTCGACATCCACTTCCGCCCCGGTCTGGGTGGCCAAGACCTTGTTGAGGAGCCGGTGGCCGAAGCCCTGGCGCGTGGGATGCGCGGCAGGCGGCCCGTCATGCTCGGCCCAGTTCCAGCGGAGGGCTCGGCCGGACGTGCCATCCTCGACCCACCATGTGACCTGGAGGCGGCCGTCCGGATCGGCAAGCGACCCGTGCCGCAGGGCGTTGGTGGTCAACTCGTGCAGGGCCATGCCGACCGGCACGGCGAGTTCGGACGGCAGCACCACCTTCGGCCCGTCCAGAGTCAGGCGGCCCCGTTCGCCGTACGGGTCGAGCTCGGCCCGCAGCAGCCCCTCGAACGAGGCGGCCTGGGCAAGGTCCTCGGTGATCAGCGCGTGCGTGCGGGCCAGCGAGGCGATCCGGCCCGAGAAGGCGCGGATGAACTCGGAGATCGAGAGGGGGGAGCGCGCGGTGGCGTTGAGCACGGCCTGGACGGTGGCCAGCGTGTTCTTCACCCGGTGGTGCAGCTCACGCACCATGAACGCCTGACGGTCCTCGTGGGCGCGCCGTCCCGTCACGTCCCTCTGCGTCGCGACCCAGTGCGTGAGGCGCCCGTCGGCCTCCCGCACCGGCGTGATCAACCACTCGACCACGTAGGTCGAGCCATCCTTGCGGTAGTTGACCGCCTCGGCCTGCGTGGCTTCTCCGGCTTCAAGGGCGGCGCGCAAGCCGTCCAGGACGGTCCGGTCCGTCAGGGGTCCCTGCAGGATGCGCGGCGACAGGCCAACGATCTCGCGCGCCTCGTAGCCAGTCATCCGGGTGAAGGCGGGGTTGGCGTACTCGATCAGCGGGCCCGGCTCGTCGACGTCAGCCGAGGTGATGAGGATGGCCTCGCCGGACGCCTCGACCGCCGCGCGCAGGAGCCTGGGATCCGGTGCCGCCGTCCTCGCATTGTCCTGAGCCTCCAAGGTCGTCTCCCGACCCAGCTCGAAACCGCGGGGTTGCCCAGCAAACCTATGACGCAGCTGCAGGTTGCGCACCTGTGTAACTGGCGCTCAGCGACGTCCCGCGCCCCGTCGCCGCAGACCGCCGGTATAGGGACCTCCTAGATCCCTACGATGCGGTGCCGCGAGCGCTGACAAGGACTTGGCAGGCCGCTACCGTGCCGGCTCGCCAAGGTCCGCCCCTCCCCACGGAGCCTCGACCGACGATGACCAGCACCACGACGAGCCGCCCGACCGGCGAGGCGTCCCGTATCTCGACCGGGGTGACCGGGCTCGACGAGGTCCTTTGCGGCGGCCTCACGCCGAGCCGGCTTTACCTGCTGGAGGGCACGCCCGGCACCGGCAAGACGACGCTGGCCCTGCAGTTCCTGCGGGAGGGTATCGCCCGCGGCGAGCGCGCCCTCTACGTCACCCTGTCGGAGACGGCCGACGAGCTCGGCGCGGCCGCGGCGACGCACGGATGGGACCTCGACGGCATCGACGTTTACGAGCTCGTCGACGAAAATGGTCTCGACCCCGACAGCGAGCAGTCGATCCTGCACCCGTCCGAAATCGAGCTCGGCGAAACCGTCAGGGAGGTCATCGCGCGCGTCGAGGAGACGAAGCCGGACCGGGTCGTGTTCGACAGCCTGTCCGAGCTGCGCCTGCTGGCCCAGAACCCGCTGCGCTACCGACGCCAGATCCTCGCGCTCAAGCGCTTCTTCGCCAAGCGCGCTTGCACCGTGCTGATGCTGGACGACAAGACCTCCGAGACCGGGGACGTGCAGCTCCACAGCATCGCGCACGGGGTGATTTCGTTGGAGCAGGCGCCGCGTGAATACGGCTCCGAGCGGCGCCGGGTACGCATCATCAAGATGCGGGGCATCAAGTTCCGCGGCGGCTACCACGACTTCGTCTTGGAGACCGGCGGCATCCAGGTGTTCCCGCGCCTGATCGCCGCCGAGCACCACGCGAGCTTCGATGCGCGGGGCAAGTCCACCGGCTCGCCCGAGCTCGACCTGCTGCTCGGCGCCGGGCTTGTGCCGGGCACCAATACGCTGCTGCTCGGACCTTCCGGCGTCGGCAAGACCACGACCGCCGTCCGCTGCATGGTAGCCGCCTTGGAGCGCGGCGAGAGCGCGACCTACTACCTGTTCGACGAAGGGCTCGCGACGCTGCTCGCCCGATCCGCCATGCTCGGGATGGACCTCGCGCCCCACGTCGAGGCGGGGCGACTGACCATCACGCAGATTGACCCGGCCGAACTCTCGCCCGGGGAGTTCTCCAGCCTGGCCCGACAGGCGGTCGAGGAGCGGGGGGCCAGCTTTATCGTGGTCGACAGCCTCAACGCCTACCTGCACGCGATGCCGGGCGAGGAGTTCCTCATCCTGCAGATGCACGAGCTCCTGAGCTACCTGAACCAGCAGGGCGTCACCACGCTCCTGGTTCTGGGCCAGCACGGCGTCGTCGGTGAGGTTCGGACGGATGTCGACCTGAGCTATCTCAGCGACAGCATCCTTTTGTTCCGCTTCTTCGAGGCCAAGGGCGAGGTCCGTACTGCCCTCTCGGTGGTGAAGAGCCGCGTCAACGCGCACGAGCGCAGCATCCGCGAGATGAAGCTGACGACGGGCGGCATCCAGGTCGGGGAGGCGCTCACCGACTTCGAGGGCGTGCTGACCGGGTTGCCCTCCTATCGCGGGGAGATGGCGATGCTGACGGGCCAGGGCCTCACCGAGGGCGCGCGCCGGTGACCGCGCCGGACTCGCACGAGGAACGCATCCTCATCCTGGCGCCGCGCGGGCGCGACGCCCAGGTCGTGGAGCAGGTGCTCGCCCGGGCAGGCACACGCGCCGAGGCTTGCTCCGACATCTCGGGCTGGCTCGCCTGCCTCCAGACCGGTGCGGGCGCCGCCCTGATCACCGAGGAGGCGCTGGCCGAGGCCGGCAAGCCGGACGACCTATTCGCCTGGCTTGACGCGCAGCCGCCCTGGTCCGACTTCCCGTTCATCGTGCTGGCGACCCGCCAGGCCGGGCGCCGCTCCGAGCGCGCCTCGCGCCTGCTCGCCCGCCTCGGCAACGTCGTCCTGCTGGAACGGCCGGTCAACGCCGAGACGCTCGCCAGCGCCGCGGCCTCGGCCCTGCGGGCACGCCACCGCCAGTACCAGGCCCGCGAGCACCTCTTGGAGCGGGAGCGGGTGCAAGAGCAGCTCCGGCTCGCGAACGAGGACCTGGAGCGGCGCGTGGCCGAGCGCACCCAGGAGGTCGAGGCCGCGCACGAAACCCTGGCTTTCGCGCTCGACGCGGCTGGTATGGCCTCGTGGGACCTGGACTACCGCACCGGCGCCTCGCGGCGCTCGCCCCGCTTCGATGCCGTCTTCGGCTATGACGGGAATGGGGCGCGCTGGGACCGGGAGAGCCTCCTCGCCCACGTCGTCGCGGAGGACCGCGACACCGCGGAACGCGCATTCGCTACGACGCTCGAGACCGGCATCCTCGACCTGGAGTGCCGCATCCACCGCGCCGACGGGCAGGTTCGCTGGATTGCCATGAGGGGGCAGATCAAGCGTGACGAAGCCGGCCTGCCGCTGCGCATCGCCGGCATTCTGATGGACCGCACCGACCAGCGCCTGACCGAGGAAGCCTTGCGCCAGGCCCAGAAGATGGAGGCCATCGGACAGCTCACCGGCGGCGTGGCCCACGACTTCAACAACCTGCTCACCGTCATCGTCGGCGGTCTCGACATGATCCTCCGGAGGCCCGAGCACGTCGACCGTGTGAAGCGGCTGGCCGAGGCGGCGATGGGTGCCGCGCGGCGTGGTGAGCAGCTGACCCAGCAACTCCTCGCCTTCTCGCGGCGGCAGATGCTGCGGCCCCAGACGCTCAACCCGAACCGTCTGCTCATCGACTTCAAGCCGCTCGCCGAGCGCGCGGCGGGCGGGGCCGTCGAGCTCGTCTTTGACCTCGACCCGGCGCTTGACCCGATCCGTATCGACCCGGCCCAGTTCGAGGCGGCGGTGCTGAACCTCATCGTCAACGCGCGCGACGCCTTGGAGGGTCATGACCGCCACGCCCGCATCGTGGTGACGAGCCGCAACGTCCATCTCGGGACGGCAGCCGTCGCCGACAAGGGCGTGGCGCCTGGCCCCTACGTGGCGGTGTCGGTCAGCGACACGGGCAGCGGCATCCCGCCCGAGGTGCTGGGACGGATCTTCGAGCCGTTCTTCACGACCAAGGAGGTCGGCAAGGGGACCGGGCTGGGGTTGAGCCAGGTCTACGGCTTCACGCGCAGCGCCAAGGGATTCGCGCAGATCGAGTCCGAGGTCGGCGGGGGCACCACGGTCAGCCTGTACTTCCCGCGCTCGACTGACCCGGCCGGCGAGGAAGTCGGGACGGGTCCGGGGGCGACCATCCCGCTTCGCCGCGCCGGGGACGGCGAGACGGTCCTGCTGGTCGAGGACGACGAGCAGGTGCTCGGCATGGCGGTCGAGAGTCTGGAGGAGCTGCGTTACCGGGTCGTCGTCGCCCGCAACGCCGCAGAGGCGCTGGAACATCTGACGGGCGTGGAGCGCATCGACATCCTGTTCTCGGACGTGGTGATGCCGGGCGGCATGAACGGCTCGCAACTGGCCGTCGAGGCGCAGAGACTGCGTCCCGGCATCAAGGTGCTGCTCACCTCGGGCTACGTGGCGAACCTCGATGAGGGGCAGGTGATCGGCCGGGGAGACCTGCCGGTGCTGAACAAGCCGTACCGACGCGACGAACTCGCACGGTCCCTGCGCTTGGTGCTGGCCGGCGAAGGGCGCTGAACGGATAAGAGCAACCGGCCCCGCCTGTTCAGCGCATCGCGATCGCCCTGCCTCAGGGTGACGAGCGAATAGGCCGCGCAGCATGTCCGCTTTCCCAAGATTCGGCTAGGAGCATACTGGCCGCAATCTGCTAGATGGCGGCACGCCTGACCGCCAATGCCGGCAAGACCGGAGGTTTGGCTTTGCGCCCGACCCGGTCATCCAGCTGGTCAGGGCCGCATCCCGCGGGCGGACGCTGCCGATCCTGATGCCCTCATTGCCGATCGCTTTGTCCGAGGTTGAGGCATTGAGGAGGCCTCAGACGAAGATGAGGCAGTGCTTCAGGTCTCGCCTGCAATCACTGTTGCCGTGCGCGGCACACGAACAACATCAGCCGGCAGCGCAGCAGCCACGGGAGTCGAAGCAGTCCCCTCAAGGGCGAGCAGCAGCGCCGCAGGTTGGTAGGGCTTGGAGATCAGCGGGAAGCCCGCTTTGATCGCCCTGGCTGCCTGCTCGCTGTAGCCGGTGGCCAACAACACCGGTACCGCGGGCCAGCGTTCGCGAACGCGCAGGGCGAGATCAAACCCGTTCATCTCCCCTGGCATCACGAGGTCTGACAGGATCACATCGAACGACTGACCCCCGTCCAGCACGTGCAGAGCCTCCGACGCATTGGCGCTGCTCACGACCCTGTGGCCGCGCTCAGCCAGGATCGAGGCGGCGACCTCCGCCACCTGCGCGTTGTCCTCGACCACAAGAACGCGAAGGGAGCGCCCCGGATCGTCAGGTTTCAGGCTCTCCCTTCGAGCCTCGACGACCGGCGCATGCGTGCGCGGCAGTGAGATCGTGAAGGTCGTGCCGCGGTTGACCTCGCTCGTGATCCGGACGGAACCGCGTGACTGCTGTACGAAAGCGTAGACCTGCGGCAGGCCGAGCCCGGTGCCCTTGCCGACCTCCTTCGTGGTGAAGAACGGCTCGAAAGCACGGGCAACCACCTCGGGCGGCATGCCGGACCCAGTGTCAGCCACCGCAATCGCGATGCTCTGTTCAAGTTCGCTGCCGGGCGCGGTGACGTTCTCGGTTCTGATCCGAAACTCACCACCTCTGGGCATAGCGTCACGCGCATTCACCGCGAGATTGATCAGCGCGATCTGTAGCTGGGCCGGATCGACCTCTACAGGCCAAAGCCCTTGCGCGAGATCGAACGCCACCCGGATGTCGCCGCGCAGGGACTGCTTGAGCATGTCGTCCATACCGAGGATCAGCCGGTTCAGATCCAGGACTTCAGGCTGGTGCAGGTGCCGACGTCCGAAGGCGAGCAACTGCTGAGTCAGTTTGCGGCCCTGCTCCACAGCTTGCACCGCGTTGTTGATCAGGCGCTCTCGCCGCTGCTCGGGCGCGCGGCGGAGGAGATCGAGATTGCCAAGGACGACGGTGAGGATGTTGTTGAAATCGTGCGCGATTCCAGAGCTGAGCCCGCCGAGCGCCTCCATCTTCTGCGCCTGAAATAGGGACGCCCGGGCCTTCTCCAGTGCTTCCTGCGTGTTCTGCCGCTCGGTGATGTCGCGGGTGACCTTAGCGAAGCCGATAAGCCGGCCAGTCTCGTCGCGGATGGCGTCGATGACCACGCTCGCCCAGAAGCGGGTGCCGTCCTTGCGCACCCGCCAGCCCTCGGCCTCGAACCTGCCTTCTCGCGTAGCCGTCTCCAAAGCTCTGGCAGGCTTGCCTGCTGCCCGGTCCTCCGCGTTGTAGAAGCGGGAGAAGTGCTGCCCGACAATCTCGGCTTCCGTGTAGCCCTTGATCCGAGCCGCGCCTGAGTTCCAGTTCGTTACCACACCCTCTGGGTCGAGCATGAAGATGGCGTAGTCGGTGACCCCCTGTACCAGCAGCCGGAACCGCTCCTCGCTCTGGCGTAACGCTTCACGGGCGGCCTTCTGAGCGCTGATGTCCCGCGTGATCTTGGCGAAGCCGACGAGCGTACCGGACGGGTCCCGGATGGGGTCGATGATCACGTGGGCCCACATCCGGGCGCCGTCCTTGCGGACGCGCCAGCCTTCCTGCTCGAACCGCCCCTCATTGACTGCGGTCGCAAGCGCCCGGTGCGGCAAACGGGTCTGACGATCCTCCTCGGTGTAGAAGCGGGAGAAGTGCTGACCGATGATCTCGGCTTCCGTGTAGCCCTTGAAGCGCTCTGCCCCAGGGTTCCAGCTTGTCACGATGCCGGTGGGATCGAGCATGTAGATGGCGTAGTCGGTCACCGACTGGACCAGAAGCCGGAAGCGCTGTTCGTCTGCGCTCTCGGTGGCGGACCCAGACTGGGATGCCATGCGTGTTCCTTCCTGCACGGGCAGGCCCCGAGCGAGGGGCTGCCCAGTGACGCGCGTCGCGCTTAGCCAAGGCTGTGTATCGGGTCTTGGTTCCTATGCTCGGCCAGCGGCGCGGCCGTAGATGCACGAGCGGCACACAGCACTTCTGGATCGAAGGCGGACAGGATCTTGAGGTGGCGCCTGCACACATCTCAAAAGCGATCTTTGACAACCTTGTCGAGGGTGTCGATTGCTGCACGCGGGTGAGCGAGTACAACACTGGGTTAAAGTCATGCGCTCCTGCGCCAGATCGTCAGCGCCCACAGGACTAAGAGCGCCTAACAGAACCGTTTGATCTGGTTGAGTGTGATGAGGCTGGCCGCGAGGCTGGTGAAGGGCTCGTAGATGTCGGCGCGTCGCTCGTAGCGGACCGGCAAGCGCCGGAAGGGATTGAACCAAGCGTGCGTGCGCTCCACCACCCATCGGTGCCGGCCCAGTCTCTCGCTGCTCTCGATGCTGCGGCGTGCGATGCGCGGTACAATCCCACGTGCCCGGCACTCGTGTCGGCGCGGTCGAGCGTCGTAGGCTTTGTCGGCGTGCAGTTTGTCCGGGCGGTGTCGCGGCCGGCCCCGCCGACCGTTGCGCACGGGTGGGATGGCATCGAGGGTCGGTGCCATCATCACGCTGTCGTGCCGGTTGGCCCCACTCAGGCAGACGCCGAGCGGCGTACCGCGCGCGTCGGTGACGAGGTGGCGCGTCTGGCCCGCCTTGCCCCGGTCCGTCGGGTTCGGGCCGGTGGCAGAGCCCCTTTTTTGGCCGGGACAGAGGCGCTGTCCAGGCTCGCTCGGCTCCAGTCGATCTGACCCGCCCCGTGCAGGCGCTCCAAGAGCACTTGATGCAGGCGCGCCCACACGCCGGCCGCCTGCCAGTCCCGTAAGCGGCGCCAGCAACTCATCCCGCAGCCGCAGCCCATCTCCGCAGCCCATCTCCGCAGGCAGCCTCTCCCACGGAACGCCTGAGCGCAGCACGAACAGAATGCCGGTCAACGCAGCTCGGTTCTCGATCGGCCGACGGCCGCCTTTTGGACGTGGGCGGGGCGGCGGCAGAAGCGGCGCAATCTCGGTCCAGAGATCATCGGGCAGAAGCGGACGAGCCATCACCACCAACGCCCGCCCACGCAATCCGTGCCCGTTCCGTTAGGCGCTCTAAGTTGCCTCCTGTATGAAGGCCTCCCAATCCTGATTGCAATTTCTAATTTCTGCTTCACTCAATTCGGCATGCCGGATCGGATAATGGTTCGGTCGATGATGAGCATCGTGATCAGCTACGTAAAGAACGGCAAGGTTCTCATCTACCGTGTTGGCGTGGTTGCCGTCGATATGATGAAGCTCAAGACCTACATCGAGCGCTTTGCAGACACAGCACATGCCACCATTCTTAGACAGCAGGCGTTTCCGCTGCGTGGTTGTCGGATTGCGTCTCACTTTCAGATGCTAGCCTAGAGCCTGTCGTCACCTGAGGTGATCGAGGGCTGCGGCGAGGCAGAGGCCTCCGGTGAAGCTGGAGGCGGTTTTCTCATAGCGCGTGGCAACCGCTCGCCACTCCTTGAGCCGTGCCCAGAGCCGCTCGACGACGTTGCGGTTGGTGTAGATCCAGTCCGGGCAGCGCTCGGGAGCCTCGTTACTCTTGGACGGGATAGCAGGTGTTGCCCCGACCTCTCGCAACTGCTGCCGGAAGCGTTGGCTGGAGTAGCCCCGATCCGCTGCGTGGGGGGACGCGGTTCGCCTACGAGCCGGGCACGGCTGGGTTCTGGCAGCCGAGCGGCGTGGCGGCCCAATGGGGTGGTCAGCCGCCTGATCCGGGACCGGTCCGGGACGCGGGTGGAACGGGTCGACGGCGAGGGGCGGCGGACGGTCGAGCGCTACGGCGCCTACGGACTGCTCGCCGAGATCGAGGACCCGAAGGGCGGGCGCCTGCGCTTCGGCCATGATGGGCTGGGCCGGCTGGAGCGGGTCGAGAACCAGCTCGGACGGGCCTGGACGTTCGAGCGCGACGCGGCCGGTCGGGTGGTGGCCGAGACCGACTTCGATGGCCTGCGCACGACCTACGCGTACGACCGGGCCGGGCGTCTGACCGGGAAGCTGGCGGCGGACGGCACGCGCACGGTCTACGCGCACGATGCCTCGGGTCTGCTGACCGGTGAGACCGTGACGGTGCCGGGCGCGGCCGAGCCGCAGGTGACGACCTTCGCCTATGACGGGGCCGGGCAGCTGGTTGCGGCGCGCGGGGGCGGGTCGGAGGTGCTGCTGGAGTGGGACGGGCTCGGCCGGGTGGTGGCCGAGACGGTGGACGGGCGTCGTGTCGAGAGCCGGTACGATTGCTGCGGCAACCGCGTGGAGCGGACGGGGCTCGGGAGTCGGGTGGAGAGCCGGTACGACCCGCTGGGTGCGCTGACGGCGCTGGAGATCGCCGGGCACGGCGCGCTGACGCTGGATCATGACGCGGCGGGCCGGGAGCTGCGCCGGGCGAGCGCGGCGGGGTTCGTGCTGGAGAGCACCTGGGACGCGGCGGGCCAGCTGGTGCGGCAGGTGGGCGGCCGGGGGCGGAGTTCCGGCCCGGGTGCCGGGAAGTTTTTGGAGCGGGTCTATGGCTGGGACCGGGCGTACGCGCCGGTGTCGGTGTTCGACCTGCGCTGGGGCGGGACGGGGTACCGGTACGACCGCAACGGGCAGGTGGTGGAGGGGCGCCACGGCGACGGGTCGGCGGAGCGGTACGGCTACGACGCGGCGCTGAACGTGGCGGAGTTCGCGGAAGCGGATGGCCCGGCGACGTCGGGTGGTCTGGTCCAACCGGCGTCGTACGGGCGGGATCCGGCGGGGCGGCTGCGGGCCTGGCGCGGCTCGGCCGGGGGCCGTGTGGAGGTGGCACACGGACCGTCCGGCGAGCGGGTGACGTACCGGCATGATGTCTGCGGGCGCGTGGTCGAGCGGGTGCTGGAGCGGGACGGGTTCCGGCCGCGGGTGTGGCGCTATGCCTGGGACGGCAAGGATCGTCTGGTCGGGTGCACGACGCCCACGGGTGAGCGCTGGGCGTACGGCTACGACCCGTTCGGGCGGCGGCTGTGGAAGCGGCGCACGGACGCGGGGCCAGACGCTGCGGCGGGCGATGCCGTCATCGGGACGGCGTATGGCTGGGACGGGGATCTGCTGAGCGCGGAGGCGCCACTCGGGGCCGATGGCTCAGCGGACTGGGCTCGGGCGACGATCTGGCACTACGAGCCGGGGACGTTCCGGCCTCTGGCGCGAGAGGGGTCTGGCGGGTCGCTGGCCTACGTTGTGACGGACCATCTGGGCACGCCGCGGGAGCTGGTGGACGCGGACGGGCGTCTGCTGTGGTCGGCGGAGTACCGGGTGTGGGGCGCGGTGCGGCGGGTTTGGGTGGCGGCCAACGACGAAGAGCCGGGTGTGGCAGGCTCCGGCGGACGCCCGGGCGGAGGGCGCAGCTACGCGGTTGCGGGCAACCTCGCGCTGGCGGAGGATACCGGAGCGGTCGAGGCGGTTCTGCTGTGCCCGCTGCGGTTCCAGGGGCAGTGGCAGGATGGCGAGACCGGCCTCGTCTACAACAGGTTCCGGTACTATGATCCCATCACCACGCAGTACGCCAGTCCAGACCCAATCGGCTTGGAAGCTGGAACAAGACAGTACGGGTATGTACCAAATCCTAATATATTTGTCGATCCAAGCGGCTTAATATGTTGCGGCCGAAGCAAATTACAGCACGAATACAAGCACGCACGGGATTTCGATGTTAACGACCCTAATCTTAATAATGTTTCTCTCAAGAATTTGAAGATTAAATAAATTCTCACATCCAAGACCCAAACACACAATCAATTCCTAGTACGTATAGAGGTACAATTACAGGCACAAGTCACTATAATCCAATTACAGGGAATTGGTTTTTGAAAGTTCACCAGGTGACTTAGAGCGCCTAACGGAACGGGCACGAATTGCGTGGGCGGGCGTTGGTGGTGATGGCTCGTCCGCTTCTGCCCGATGATCTCTGGACCGAGATTGCGCCGCTTCTGCCGCCGCCCCGCCCACGTCCAAAAGGCGGCCGTCGGCCGATCGAGAACCGAGCTGCGTTGACCGGCATTCTGTTCGTGCTGCGCTCAGGCGTTCCGTGGGAGAGGCTGCCTGCGGAGATGGGCTGCGGAGATGGGCTGCGGCTGCGGGATGAGTTGCTGGCGCCGCTTACGGGACTGGCAGGCGGCCGGCGTGTGGGCGCGCCTGCATCAAGTGCTCTTGGAGCGCCTGCACGGGGCGGGTCAGATCGACTGGAGCCGAGCGAGCCTGGACAGCGCCTCTGTCCCGGCCAAAAAAGGGGCTCTGCCACCGGCCCGAACCCGACGGACCGGGGCAAGGCGGGCCAGACGCGCCACCTCGTCACCGACGCGCGCGGTACGCCGCTCGGCGTCTGCCTGAGTGGGGCCAACCGGCACGACAGCGTGATGATGGCATCGACCCTCGATGCCATCCCACCCGTGCGCAACGGTCGGCGGGGCCGGCCGCGACACCGCCCGGACAAACTGCACGCCGACAAAGCCTACGACGCTCGACCGCGCCGACACGAGTGCCGGGCACGTGGGATTGTACCGCGCATCGCACGCCGCAGCATCGAGAGCAGCGAGAGACTGGGCCGGCACCGATGGGTGGTGGAGCGCACGCACGCTTGGTTCAATCGCTTCCGGCGCTTGCCGGTCCGCAACGAGCGACGCGCCGACATCTACGAGCCCTTCACCAGCCTCGCGGCCAGCCTCATCACACTCAACCAGATCAAACGGTTCTGTTAGGCGCTCTAAACCTTCGGGTTGGCGCCTGCCCCGGTCGTTTGAAGAGCCTCAGGCGCTGTTTCTGAGCGGAGATCCAGCGTCTCGCGCCGGCTCGATCGCCCAGTCGATTATGGCAAGGCCTTCAGATGCTAACGTAGGACCCGAGACCTTGGCAGACCGCGGGAATACCCATGCCCGTCAGGGCTATCTTTGTCGGTCGCGAAAGCGCAGAGTGCCGACATCACCGGATCGGCTGATCCAGGCTCCGGTGGCTGAGGGTCCATGCCCCCGCCTGCAACGGACAGGCGCGCATGGCGGACATCATCACGTTCTCCACCAAGCCCCGCTCGCGGCACGCGCGCCGTACCTATCAGGTGCATCGGTTCGCTCAGGGCGGCGGCGTGCTCAGGTCCTGCATCATCACCGCCCGCGACGATGGTGACGCCAGGCGGCAGGCGGCGCGGCTGATCGACGGCCATCGCACCGAGCTCTGGGCCAGCAATCGCCTCGTCGCCGTTTTCGGTTCGGTCAGGGCTCCGCTCGCGACCGCGATCCAGCCTGCGGACCAGCCCACGATCGGACGGTAAGGACGGCTCCGTCCGGCCTCTCAGCACATCCAGGAGCAAAACCATGGCGACGGAAAAGAAGCGCGGAAATCGCGAGACCAAGAAGCCGAAGAAGCCCGTGCCCAAGACCAACGCGGCGGCGCCCTCGAACAAGGGCACGGTCGCGGCTGCCATGAAGACCAGCGGTCGAGGCTGAGGCGATGTCCGACCACCATGGCTGCTCGGTATGGTAGAGCCCGTTCGACCCCGGATGTGCCCGGTGATGCGGAAGTTGATCGGGACGATCGTCCGCATGTCGCAGCGTCCTGGCCTTCAGGAGCGGGGACAGCTGATTGATCAGCTCACGGAGCTCGAAACCGAGGGCCTCGCCCAGGATGTTCCGTGGCGGACCGTGGAGGCAATCCGGGCCACCCGGTTGAAGCTCCGCGTCGAGGGCCTGATGCCCAGGACGCCTCTCCCGCGCGGTCACTGATGGTTCTGTGCATGATCGGACACGAGGCGTGCTTGATCGAGCTACGCGCATTCGTCAGCCGGGCAGACCGGGACGATTTCGCCGCCGCCCAGCAGACCCTGCTGCAATTTATCTTGCACGCGGACGGTGGGGAACAACGGCAGAAGGCACTCGACGGGCTGCTCAACGAACTCAGGCGCGATGATCACGCGGGCGCGTACTCGCGGGAGCAGCACGCCTTCCGCACGGCGCTGCTCGCGATGGTTGAGCGGACCCGTGAGATGGCAGGATCGGCGAAGGGGTGACGCCCGCCGCGGGACGGACCTCTGGAAGCCGAACCTTGCCGCCTCGAGCGGTTCGTTGGCCCAGTCGGGCTTACCACATCTCTTCGCTGATGAGCGCGCCGCTCGCGTCGAAGATGCCGCGCCAGCCTCTGTCATGCAGCCGGACGGTCACGCGAGTCAGACAGACGCCGTCGCCATCGCTGGACACGACACGGGCATCGACCCGTCCCTGCCGGTTCGTGCGCTTCAGGTCTGCGGTGCTCACCCCGAGTCGAGGCGCCAGTTCGCGGGGATCGACGAGCCAGTCACCCATGCGGCCGAATGCGAGCTTCACGGAGCAGGTCTCCATCAGCACGGCAGCAGTTCGCGGGGCTGAAACCGACCATAGCACCCTTCCTTCTCGTCCGTACGCCCGCGTCGAGCGACGATACGGCCGAGCCGTTCGGCGGAGCCCGGCGCTCCCGGATCCCGATCAGATGCCGATGCTGGCAGCCCCCGCCGTGGCGGCCTGTTGAACCGAGGCACCGTTCCGCAGCGCCATGGCTATGGCGATCGACATGGTGTCGATGGCGAGGGCACGGTCCTGTCCGTAATCGTACGAGCTGTTCCGGCCCGAACTCAGCCTCGCATAGTAGGCATCGGGAAACTCCTGATCGATCCGAGTCCTGAGGAGGCGTGCAGCCGCAGCGTAGTTTTCCTCGAACTTCCGATCCTTGCTCGCAGACGCGCCCTCGAAAGCTCCGTTTTCCTTCCGCTTGGCGATCGCGTCAGACTTTCGCTCCTGCGCGCTGCCCAGGAAAAACTGGATCGTTTTGGAGATCAGCCACCGGATGACGGGCATCGGAATCTCCTGAGCGGGCAGCGACGGGCGCACCCTGACGGACTTGATAGCACATCCCGATGGTCCTGAGCGTCGAGGTGCCGTCAGCGTTCAGCGCCACGTCACCTCCCTGCGCGGATCACCGCCGAGCAAGAGCCGGCTTGCTGCAGTCCCGGCGGCACAATCTACAGACCCGGATGCACGAGGAAGGCCCCGCGCTCGGAGACCTTCCACACCGGAAAGGATCCCTCGCGAACGAACATGGCAAAAGCTTCGACCGTCTCCGGTCGATCGAAGTCCCGGTCGTCATGCACGGCGCGGCCGACGATACAGGCCGCATCCGGCGCATCAGCCGTCGGAGAGCGGCTATCCAGCGAGTACATCACGCCGGAACGATCAGGCCTGAGGGTGTCCGGCAGCGCGTTGATCCTGCGCCATAGGCAATGCCATCGGGCGCAGGTCTCTGGACGCTGGGTGTATATCCCGCAGCCCGTTCCGGTGTTGTGCCGGCACAGGACCCCCGCGGGTTTGTTGAGGGCCTGGATCTCCAGAACACGACAACACAGCGTGCAGGAGCCGCAGGATCGATCCAGGTCGGGAGGATCGGCGGACAGAGGAGCCACTCCTCGTGCGCCGCCCTGGACGCGTGTGTCGCTCGTCATCGATCTGTCCTCGCGGATATGTCGGTGACTTTTGCGGTGCGCCGCCACCCCCGCCCGAAGCGATGCCAAGGGCCCGCTGCCGGGAAGCATCGCTGGGCTCTCGCGTCGCACCCGAGCGGACCCGGAACAGGACCGGGACGGGTCGACGCCCGCATGCGGCGGACGCCCCCGGACCTGTGCCCTCAAGCCTTCTGGGGAGGCCTGCCGGTCCTGTTTCTGATCTTCGGCTCTGGGGGGAGAGGTTCAGGCTTGTTGGCCAAGAGACGCTTTACACGCTCGTTGAAGTCCTCGGGCGTGACCGCCTGTGCTTTGCCGGTCGTAAATTCGCGCGCCATGTCTGTCAGTCTCCGCTTCGTCGCCCAGAGCACGGGATTGCGCGGAGGGAGTACGGTGCTATGCGCCTTCTCGGATCAAAGTACCACTGCCAATTCTTGGATCGGGCGGCAGGGCACCGGAATTTGCTGGCGTTTGGACGTGGTGTCCTGCTTACGCGATCGGCTCACGCCGCCGGACGCCTGACGTGTCGCCACGCCGCGATCGCGCTCCGTCTCGCCTCGAAGGTCGTGCGCAGCCGCGTGCCGGGCGCACCCTGACGCTCGGCGCCGAAGCCGTGGAGCAGAACCGCATCCGGTCCAAAAGCCCGCTGCATCTCGGTGCGCCACAGGCGGTCCGCGACGGTGAGGGTGCTCTCGGTCTCCGCGAGGTGATCAAGGTCCACAGCCGATCTCCTCGGTTTGCCGCTTCCTATCACAACGCACTGTCCCGTCCGGAGGTCCGTCTCGACGGTGAAGACAGTCCGGGCCCCGCGGCTCGGATCCGCGCGCGCAATGGCCGGTCAACGTCGCGCAAGAAAGAGCGTGCTGCCATGCGGGTGCCTCTCGGAGCTTGGCCGCATTGCTGGATGAAGGGGTCGGATCAGAGGGCCCGTGCGAAACCTGCCTCCAGATCGAGCGCGCTGGCCGTCTGCTGGGAAAGGCGGACACCCGTCGGCTCGACGGTCGCGTCCTCCTTCACCGCGCGACGCACGATGGAGAGCGCCTCGTTCTCGGATGTGGTGATCGCGACGTAGAACATCACCAACTGCCCGGACAGCTCCGCCTCATCAGGCCGCGTCACCTTGAGGATAAAGGCCGTCTGATTGGGTTCGATCATCGCCGCTTCGGACGAATGGGCAGGCGTGTTCATCATCGTAGGATTCAACGGCCTTGATCTCCGGCTGCCCGTCACATCTCCGCCGAACCAACACGCCTCAGCGGATGCACGTTGCAGCACGCCATCTCCGTGAGAACGGCCGGTCGGTCGACCACGCTCAGGACGCGTGCGTGAGCTCACCCTCCCGCACCGCACGCTCACCGCCCGCGGACCTGATCCGATACGTCGGCTCGCCGGAACGATCGTCCGGCGTCAGGCGAACCACCTCGAAGAGACCGTCGACGATGCTCTTCCCGCCGGCATAGCTGATCCCCAGCTGCCGGACCTGTTGGCCGATCTTGAACTTGTGAGACATGATGCGTTCTCCAGGGTGATGACGCGTGCAGGCTGAGGCCGACCTACCGGCGGGCCCGCGCCTTGCGCGCCGCAAAACGCGCGTCGCGCGCGGCCTTCTGTTCGCCCGCAAGGGCAGCCTGCCGCTCCGCCTTTTCCGCAGCCTGACGGGAGCGCTCGGCGGCGGCATCTGCCTCAGCAGCCAGAATCTCAGCCTCGTGCTCAGCCTGCGCGGCGAGACGCGCCGTTTCCCGCTCGGTCGACCGCTCTTCCCGGGCCTGAGCGACCGCCTGCCGCGTGGCCTGGCGGGCGAGGACAGCCGGATCATCGGCCGCCGGGCGCGCCCGAAAGCGGGCCAGCGTGTCTTGCCGCGCTTTGGCCGTCGCTTCGAGACGATCTACGAGCTGGTTGCTTTTGAAGGGCTTCACGTACGCTCCTGAGGCGCACCAGAGTTCAGCTCCGGTGGCGAAAAACAGTAAAGCCGTTCCGCGATGGGAACGGCTTCGAAGCGCGTCACGGGCGGACGCGCAACGCTCAAGCGGCCTGAAGGCTGCCGGCAGATTGTTTGCCGCTCCGGCGATCGGTCTCCATCTCGTAGGAAACCTTCTGGCCTTCACTCAGGCCCTGCATGCCAGCGCGCTCGACGGCCGAGATGTGGACGAATACGTCCTTGCCGCCGTCATCCGGCTGGATGAAGCCGAAGCCTTTGGTGTCGTTGAACCATTTAACGGTGCCGATGGTCATCAGTAATCCATATCAAGTTAGGCAAGCAATAAGGCCGGGCGCGCGAATCGTACGCGCCCGGTCGCTGATCGTCGAAAATGGGAGAGATGCAGAACGCTCGCCCTGTTGAGGCGATACGGCCGGATGTCTGGCCAAAAGTCGATGGATCATCTGTACGCTATCGGTGCGACGAACACAACCGCGCGGGAAAATCATGTAATTCGTGCCGGGGTGCGCGGAAAATATTTATCCTGCAAGTCCGTCTTGGGCACTCGCGCGGACAGCTCGAACGAGGAGTGAAATCGGCTCTCAGCTTGCCCCGTCGCACATCTGGCCTTCCGGCTACCCGTGGCCGCTACCATGCAGTAGCCTCCCACTCGGCTCGGCCCAAAATACCGGTCAGGTCACGAGAAGGGCGTACAGCAACTGGGAGGAAAGACTGGGTCTATTTCGGAACGAGACGGTCCGACCGCAGCTGAGCGGGGCAGGAGAATCGGACCCGCACCTCGGAAGTTTTAGAACGGGAGGAGCCGCCGAAAGCGGGCAATGTTCACGAGCGCCACGAGGGACGCGGCCACGTAGGTGAGGGCTGCGGCGCGCAGTACGGTGCGGGCGCCGGGCATGTCGCCTGCGTCGAGGAAGTGACCCGTCTCCAGGATAGGCAGGGCCCGGCGGAAGCTCGCGTCGAGTTCGACGGGCAGCGTCAAGACGTGGAACACGAGTCGAACACCGAGGAGTGCGATGCCGACACCGACCTGTAAGGCGAGCAAGATCGGCGAATGGACGATCGCGAGCACCACAGGCGCAGTCATCATCACCACGGCCGCGGCGAACTCGAAGCCCTGCACGACCGGGGCGAACCTCACCCGCGCGGCGAAGAGCCGGTCCCCCGCCGCGTGCTGGAGCGCGTGGGAGACCTCGTGCGCCGCGACCGCGACCGCCGTGACCGAGCGGCCGTCATGGTTCCCCGGCGACAGCCGCACGACGTTCGCGACCGGGTCGTAGTGGTCGGCTGGCGCGATCTCCACGGGAACGTGCTTCAGCTCCGCCAAGTCGAGTAGATGGCGGGCGAGTTCACCTCCGGTCCCGGGCAGATCCGGCCGCTCGGTCGCGTATTGCCGCATCGCCCGGCGCACCCACCATTGGGGGCCGAACACGAGACCGATCAGCAGGGCGCCGAGCGCTAGGAGGATGGGCACGTTAGATATGTAGTCGTGCCACCGTATCCGTGAAAGCGCGGTGCATGCCTCCGCCTCCGGCACGTCTCGCCCCCCCCACGTCGGGGTCGGGAAACCGAGGCGCGGGCTGATCGCGGGCGGGGTGAGATGCTGATGGCTCCTCAAACGGGGCTCCATCATGCCCACGACGATCGAGACTACCCGCCGGCCTCGGAACCTCGGCCGCTTGATCGGACCCAAGCCGCCGTTCAAGCCTAAGCACATCGGGGCGATTTCACCCGCCTGCAGCACGAGGGCCGCATCCGCGACCTCGCCTTGTTCAACACCGCCATCGCCAGCACGCTGCGCGGCTGCGCCCTCATCCGCCTCCGCGTGGCCGACGTCCGCCTCTGCGACAGTGTCTTCCAGCGCACCACCATCGTCCAGCAGAAGACCGGCCGGTCCGTCCCGTTCGAGTTGATCGAGACGACCCGCGAGACGCTGACGGCTTGGCTTAAGATGCGAGGTCTGCGGGCGAGCGACTGGCTGTTCCCGAGCCGCAGCCGCTCGGGCGAGCAGGTTACGACCGGTCAGTACGGCCGACTTGTCGACGAGTGGGTGATGCTGATCGGCCTCGACCCGGCGGGCTACGGCACGCACAGCCTGCGCCGGACGAAGGTCGTGCTGATCTACCGGCGCACAGGCAATCTGAGGGCCTGCCAGCTGCTGCTCGGCCACACGAAGCTTGAGAGCACGATACGCGACCTCGGCATCGAAGCAGACGATGCGCTGGTGATGTCGGAGCAGACCGATATCTGACACTCACCGCGGCGGCCCCCTGGGCCGTCGCACGCAATCCCTTCTCCGTCCGAAAAGGGTAGTGAGCGGCCTTTGGCACTGCGGCCGGAACCGGACTTCCGAGCCAGCAGCGGTTGGTCTGGTTTGGATGCGCCTTTAGCAGACCGTTGTTCGTGGCCGCTTCGATCTAGAGCGTTCAGCGAGGATAAGCGCTTATTGGACCGTCCGGCACACAGCGCGCTCCCACGCCGAACCGAGCCGCCGTCCCATTCGGTCAAGCTTTCCTGCTCAGCCTCTGTACGCTGCCGCGCGCCGCCATCTCCTGTGGTTCTCGAAGTTTGCCCTTGTCGTTCTCAGGGTTGGCAAAACCGATCGGCGAGGGGGGCGCTACATCCGGAGCGTCATAGGGGATCGGAATCTGTCCTGAAGCCGCCGGCCTGAGCGCGCATTTCCAGGAGGCAGACATGAGGAGAAGTCGAAGCCTGAACGGCATCGACCGACGCATGTTGCTGCCGACGCTTGCCCTGCTGCCAGCTCTGCCGGGAACCCTCATCACTGCTGCCGCACAAGCAGGAGCACCGGGCGGCTTGCTGCCGTCTTGGAGCGACGGGCCGGCGAAGCAGGCGATCTTCGATTTCGTCCGCGCCACAACGGAGCAGTCGAGCCCGACCTACGTGGCTCCAGACGACCGGATCGCCGTGTTCGACCAAGACGGAACCCTCTGGGTCGAGCAGCCGATCTACGCGCAGGTCGCCTATTGCCTGGACCGTGTCCCGGCCGTGGTCGCGAAGAAGCCCGAGCTGCGAATTGTCGAACCCTTCAAGACTGTGCTGTCCGGCAACCGCGAGGCGATGGAAGAGCTCTCCTTGGAAGATCTTGAGACGATCCTCGCTGCCACGCTCACGGGTATGACGGTGGAGGCGTTCCAGTCCGAGGTGTCAAATTGGCTTGAGACCGCCCGGCATCCACGCTGGAGCCGCCCCTATACCGAGCTGACTTTTCAGCCGATGCAGGAGGTCCTGCGATACCTGCAGAGCAACACTTTCAAGACCTACATCGTCACCGGCGGCGGTCAGGACTTCGTGCGCGTCTACGCCGCGAAAACCTATGGCATCCCGCCCGAGCAGGTGGTCGGCACCGCGGGCACGACGAAGTTCGGCTACGGCCAGGACGGCAAGCCGCTCCTGACCAAGGAGCCGAAGCTACTGCTCAACGACGACAAGGCCGGCAAGGCCGAAGGCATTCACTTCATGATCGGCCGACGCCCGTTGGCCGCCTTTGGCAACTCCATCGGCGACCGCGAGATGCTGGAATACACGCGCGCAGGCCGGGGCGCCCGGTTGGCGATGCTGGTGCTCCACGACGACCCCTCGCGCGAATATGCCTACGGTCCCGCGGCCGGCCTGCCCGACGGCAAGATCGGCACCTTCACCCCGGAGCTTTACGAAGAGGCGCGAGAGCAGGGCTGGACGGTGATCAGCATGAAGAATGACTGGAACCGAGTGTTTGCCTTCGAGGCATAAGAAGAATGCAGACCTGAGAACTTCGGTCGGCTTCCTTCGTGCCTCGCTAGCAGACACGCAAAACCGAATGCCACGGAGCAGACATTGTGCGGGTCTGCTCAGGGTGGAAAGCAGACCCGCGTTTTCAAGCCCGAAGCTGACATTCTATCTCCAATTGATGACAAGCACAAGCAAAGTAAATTTATTTTTAACTGTCTTAAAAATCGAAATCTTTGTTGGCAAACCCGTACCTATGTTATTGCACCTGGAATCTGACGAGTTAAAAAACATTTTTCTAGAGATTTCTCTTGACCACGAGCGCCAGTTGAAAAATGGCCGCACGATCTTACGGGTAATATTATAACCACTCCAAGCATAGGCACGATGCTGGCGCCGGAGCGGCAATTAAAATGCGCGAGCTAGGGCAATGGATCATCGCCTTTCTGATCATCGAAGTGGTTTGGATTATCTACCTCGTTATGGCTTTTTCCGCGGCGAATATTGCGATTGATCAGCAAGCAGAAACGGCAGAGCTTGGGCCGTTTTACGCGATGCCGCTTGTGATGTTTCTGTTCGTCAGCATGGGATTATGGCTGATGGCGGCAATAGCTCGCGTGTTGACCATCTTAGCTCGTTCAACTGTGCGTTTCTGAATAACTTCGATTGTGATATGGGTGCTGAAGCTGAATTCTGACCGCCGTCTCTATAAAATCATGGCTCAAGACAAAAAATCCGACAAAAATTTGACGGATTGAAGTTCCGATGCGCAGTTTACGCCTTGATTTGCTTCAGAAAGCATTAACTTCGAACTAAATCGGCTCGCAAATAGCCGCCTCTGGCGGCATCGTTCCAGCTGTTTCAACGTAAAATTAAGGCTGCACAACCAGATGTAAACTGGAGTGTTGCGCAGAGGCGGGGGCCTCAGGAGAGCGCGCTGAGAGGTTTCGATGCGGCGAGATATTCGGCGCTGGCTGGCCTCCCCGGAAAAGGGCGAGGGCGGCAATGTCGTGATTATTTTCGGTCTGGGACTACCTCTGCTCCTTGGTGCAGGCGGCCTGGTGATCGATTACGGCAATGCCGTGCGCATCCGCTCTGTCGAGTCCAGTGTCGCCGACGCGACCGCTCTGCTGGTCGCCAACGCCGACACCGTCGCGGCCGCCACAGAGGGCCTGCGCCTCGCCAGTGCCCAGCTCACCTCGCGGCTGGGCTCGGCCAACACGACCAACGGTTTTCAGGTCAATGGCACGTGGATCGACGGCGCGAACTACCGGGTGACGATCTCGACGACGCTGAAGACGAACCTCTTACACTTCCTGCCCGGCATGCCAAGGCAGATCACGATCGGGGCCGCCACAACCGTCAATCGGGTCGCCCCCGTCTACCAGACCAGCCCGCCGACGTTCAGCCAGCTGTCGCCCGAGGCCGCCGACTACAACCGGATCTACATGTATTGCTACTCGTCCGATCCCAAGCGCCAGGCTGAGGCCGACAAGGGTCGCCGAGGGATAGTCGCAATCGCCGACAACGGAACACCTCCGACAGACTACTCCAAGGCCACTCTGCCAACCTGCGGCGCCAACGAGGCGCCGAGCTATATGCTGCACAATGTCCGAAACGCCCGCAGCAACCCGTCCGCCTGGAACGACAAAAATCAGGAGACGTACGAGTACTACACTGACACAACGATCGACACAGGATCGCGCGTGCAATCGATGAGTATGAAGGGTTACCGTGTCTACAACGGCAGCACTTTGACTCCGATCAGCATGGTCTCAAATCCGATCTTGGAGACGATCGTCTGCGATACCCTGAGCCAATGCAAGAACAAGTCGGACGGGGGCATCCTGCCGAACAGCCATACGACCCATAACCCCGCCACAGCGACCACAGGCTGCAGCGATGGGAAGTATATGTATTATGGCTGGGAGGATCGTCCGCCGAACGCCGGCAGTGACATGGACTACGACGACATCCGGGTCATCGTATCCTGTCCGACCTTGGTGAAGGTTTCCGATAAGAAGCTGCGGATCGTGGAGTAGCACGGAAAGACATCGATCGACCATGCCGCCTGTCCGAACGCCCCGTATGGCTCCTACCTTCCGGCCTGCAGCTCGACTGGTACATGCTTGCGTATTTCCCGCTCGCAAACTTGCTGACGCGCGGGAGGGCGCGACCGCCGTCGAGTTCGCGCTGGTGGCCCTGCCGTTCCTGAGCCTGCTCGCGGTGATCGTTCAGACCGCGATCATGGTCTGGACGGCGCGTAATCTCGATGATGCTCTCCAGCGCGCCGGGCGGACGATCTACACGGGCCAGTTCCAAAAGGCGAACCACGGGCAATCCGACTCCACCACCCTGCTCGCCGCCATGAAGACTGCCATGTGTGGAACGAACGCCTCGCGAGTGGCGGGCCTGTTCGACTGCAGTTCGCTCAAGCTTAATGTCGCCGTGAGCAGCACCTTCGCCAGCGGGGTCGTGCCGACGCCACTGGACGCGAATACAGGCGATTGGTCCAAAGGCTTCGGCACGAATTACAGTTGCGCGAAGCCTGGGGACATTGTTGTCTTCACCGCGGCGGTCAAATACCGGCTTGCCTTCAGCTTCCTCTACGCGGGCGTGCCCGGCTTCAGCGACGGGTCGAGACTTCTTCAGTCCACAGCGGTGTTCCGGACCGAACCCTACGACACCTCGTCCGGACAGGGGTGCTGAGGTGATGAGGCCGGCGATGGACATAATCATCAGGCGTGATCGAGTAGCCCCACACTTCCGAGATGATGCGCAGGGTGTGGCGGCGATCGAGTTCGCGCTCATCCTGCCAATCATGCTGGCGCTGCTTTTCGGCACGACGGAGTTTGGGCGCGCGATCGACCATTACCGCAGAGTTACGCTTCTGGCGCGCGCGGTGGCGGACCTCACCTCCCAAGGAGACGGACAGGCCACGATGGCGGCGGGGTCGTTGACCGATATCGTGGCTGCGGCCAAACTGGTGCTCACGCCTTATCCCAGCAGCGGAGCTAAAATCGTCATCAGCGCACTCAGCGTTCCCGCTGACGGTGCCGGTCAGCAGCCGCGCGTGTGTTCCAGCTACGCCACCAGCAACGGGACCGCGCGGACGGTTGGGGCAGCGAGCGACCTCAAGGTACCCGAAGGCTTCCAACTCGCCGGGATGCGCTACGTGCTGGCCGAAGTGAGCGTGCCGTATCCTGCGATTTTCGGCAGCAGCGTCATGCGGCTCGTGGGTGGGGCAAACAACCAGTTCACATTCAAGGCAACTGTTCCTTGGCCAGTTCGGGCGGGACAGACCTATAAATCAACTTACAACGAGATCGTTTTGCCGAACGGAAAGGCGTG
This sequence comes from Methylobacterium sp. OAE515, assembly GCF_041806315.1. NCBI lineage: Bacteria > Pseudomonadati > Pseudomonadota > Alphaproteobacteria > Hyphomicrobiales > Methylobacteriaceae > Methylobacterium > Methylobacterium sp. OAE515. The sequence goes on along the minus strand of NZ_JBGMUV010000001.1, from coordinate 4,700,870 downwards.
CACTTCCTGAATGCTGCCTACAAAAACTCTGAAATCCTCAGCGGGCCCTTGAACCCTCGCCTGCGCGCGATCCAAGGTTCGGAACAGAGAAGCCACAGCCAGCGATGCTCGGTGCAGCGCGGCTGCCTGCGTCAGACGGCGGGCCGGATGCATCGCGGGAGATCGTCGGCGATCCCGACCGCTTGCATCTGGCCGTCAGCAACCTGCTGTCGAATGGGTTCAAGTACGCGTCGGACAGCGATCCCGTCTAGCTGCGGGCATGGACCAGACATGCGACGGTCCTTGCCGTCAGCCCGGAGAAGCTCTGGCCTGGATCAGCATACGAGGGCCTGTCCGGTCAGCGACGTGCTTGTGGTTGGCCGGCAGCCTCAAGGATGAGGTCCGCGACGTCCTGGGCCTGCGAGATCAGGGACAGGTGGCTTGCCTTGAGTTCCACGGTCCTCGCGTTCATGCGCTTGGCCATGAACCGTTCGAGGTCCGGATTGATGGTCCGGTCCTCGGTCGACACCGCGTAGAAGCTCGGCTTCGATCGCCAGGCTGCCCGGGTCGTCCTCCCGGTCAACAACGCCTTGTGGAACGGCTGCTGGACTGCGAACAGAACCCTGGCCCGGTCGACCGGCAGGTCGCCCGCGAAGTCCCTCAGGAAGGCCGTCTCGCTCAGACGCCCCTCGTCGCCGTCGAACACGATTCCCGCCGAGGCGGGCGGTGCCGGATAGGTCTTGGCGAGCGCCGTGTAATCCTCGCCGGCATCGGGCGCCCGGGCCGCGACGTAGACGAGGGCGGACACCTTCGGGTCGAGGCCGGCCTCGGTCACGATCATGCCGGAGAACGAGTGGCCCACGAGGACGGTCGGTCCCTCCTGCCGGGCCAGAACGCGCTGTGCGGACGCGACGGCCTCCTCGAAGGTGGTCAGCGGGTTCTGCACGGAGGTGACGTTCAGGCCCTTCTCCTGCAGCCGCGGGATCACCTCCGACCAGCACGACCCGTCGGCGAACAGTCCGTGGACGAGGACGACGTTGCGCGCGCGCGGCAGATCCTGGGCCGAGGCCGCACCGGGAAACAGCGCGGCGGCCGCGCCGGCGACGAGGGTATGGCCGAGTATTCTCCGGGTCATCATGGCGGGCATCTCCGTTCCGGGCCGGCAAGTGCAGGACGTGCCGTCCCAGTTCGCCGGCGGCGCGGGGAGGATACATCCGGGACCGCCGGGCTGCGCCCAGGTGCGGTCCGGCGCATGGGCAGGACGCGGACGCCCCTGATCGGCGGCCTCCCTGTCGAGCCCATTGCGAGCCCATTGCGAGCCCATGGCGGAATGTCCGCTTCTATTCACGGAGCGTCCGTGAGCGGGCCAGCCGCAATCACCACGCAGACCTGCGGGCGCGTTTCGGAAGGGTGGAAAGCGGTCTCCCGCGTCGCGGCTGAAACTGGGGGCGCCCTCATAAGAAATGCATTCCGGCGCCATTGATGCGCGCAGCGGATGCGGAGCTAATAGGGCCAACGTTGAGGGGGGGGCACGATGATCAGGCTCGCAGGACGGCTCCGCAGGCTCTGTCTGCTCGCGATCTCCGTCTGGAGCCTCGCAACCAATGCCCATGCGGCGGATGTCACCGTCCTCTGCTCGCAGGCCCTGAAGACCGCTCTGGACGAACTCATCCCGCACTTCGAGCGCGCGAGCGGCAATCGCCTCGTCGCCACCTACGATACCTCCGCCATCCTCAAGGCGCAGATCGAGACGGGCAAGCCGTTCGACGTCGTGGTCCTGACCCCGCCTCTGATCTTGGCCCTCATCCAGCAGGGCAAGGTTGTCGACAGCAGCGCCACCACGCTCGCGCGAACAGGAGTCGGTCTGGCCGTGAGGAAGGGTGCGGCGAGGCCCGACATCGGTTCCGCCGAAGCGCTCAAGCAGGCGCTCACCCGGGCTGAGTCGGTGGCCTACAGCACGTCCGGCGCGAGCGGAGCCGTCTTCGCAGCCGCGCTGCAGAAGCTCGGGATCGCCGACGCGGTGAAAGCCAGAGGCAGAGCCATCCCGAACGGCCTGACCGGCGATGTCGTCGCTCGGGGCGAGGCGGACCTTGCCGTGCAGCTGATGCCCGAGTTGATGGCGGTCTCCGGGGTGGACGTGGTCGGTCCGTTCCCTCCGGAGCTTCAGTCCTCCGTGGTGCTGACTGGGGGAATCTCGGCCACCGCCGACAAGGCTCGGGCTGAGGCGTTCCTCGCGTTCCTCAGATCCCCTGCCGCGGCCGCGATCATGCGCGCCAGAGGTCTGGAGCCCGGCTGATGGATCCGTTTGGCTGTCGACCGCAGAGGCGCGGGCCACGCACAAGCCCGGATTGGCCAGACATCGCATGACCCTCAGGACAGCGATCAGACCTTGGCCCCCTCATCCGGACGCAGACGTTCCACGTCCGGCTCGCAGCGGAGGTGGGCCGGGCCCTCACGCCCTCAGCCGCGCGGGATTTCCGACAGCGGTTGCGCCGGGCGGGATGTCGCGCGTGACCACGCTGCCCGCACCGATGATGGCGTCATCGCCGATTGTCACGCCCGGCAGGATGATGGCTCCACTGCCGATCCAGACGTTCGCGCCGATCACGACAGGGCGGCCGTACTCGAGCATCTGCCGACGCTGAACCGGATCGCGCGGATGATCGGGCGTCATGATCTGCACACCGGAGCCGATCTGGGTCAGGTCGCCGATGGTGACCTGCACCACGTCCAGGATGCAGCAATTGAAGTTCAGGAACACGCCACGGCCCAGGCTGATGTTGTAGCCGTAGTCGCAGTGGAAGGGTGGACGGATGTTGCAGCCCTCGCCGACACACGCGAAGGCTTCCTCCAGGAGTGCCTGCCGCTCCGGCTGGCTCTTGGTGTTCGTGGCGTTGTAGCGATCCAGCCATTCGGAAATGCGCCGGTTGTCGGCGGCAAGCTCGGGGTCGTCGGCGATGTACAACTCACCGGCCAGCATTTTCTGCTTCTGAGTCTTCATGGTTGTGGAGTTCTCCTCGCGACCGCTGATCCCCCTGGACCCGCGGCCCAGGCCCGCGGACGGGATGAACGCCGCGCCCGCCTGAGCTATGCGTACAGACGTACACATCAAGGCCGGAAGCCGAGCCTCTGAGGAGATCCTGCTTGCCCAGCGCTCAGCGCCGCCACGACCCGGGGCGCCGGGCGCGCATCATCCAGTCCACGCTCGATGTCATCGCCGAGCACGGCGTTGCCGGTACGACGCACCGCCGCGTCGCGGCGGCTGCCGACGTCCCGCTCGGCTCCATGACCTACCATTTCAAGGACATGGACGAGCTTCTGACCGCGGCGTTCACGCGCCTGGCCGATACGGTCGCGGCACGGTTCACCGCGCGTCTGTCCGCCGCGTCAACCGTCGATGAAGCCTGTGAGGCGGTGGTCGATCTCGTCCTGAACGACGAGTGGGCAACGCCGCGCACCATGCTGCTGAGCTACGAGCTCTACGCCTTCGCCGCCCGGAACCCGCCTCTGCGCCAAGTCATGCGGAACTGGATGGCGAACAGCCGTGCCGCACTCGCGCAACATTTCGAGCCTGACACGGCCAAGGCGCTGGACGCCATGATCGAGGGGCTCACCATCCACCGATCGGTCGATCCGAAACCTGCGGATCGACGGGAGGTGCGCGCGATTGTCGAGCGGCTCATCCGCTGAAGCACGTCGAGACGGTCGACGACAGCTCACAGGTCGTTGCGTCAGGTCGGGTCATCCTCCCCGCCCTCATCCTGAGGGTCGGACGCCGGCCATCCTGATGAGGCGATCCCGCGATCCATCTTGGGTTCAGAGATGCGCCGTGGCCTAGGATCCGCTGATCGCGGAGGCGATCCTGTATTCGCGCGGGGCCATGCCATGACGCGCTTTGAAGCGGCGGGCGAAATGGGCCTGGCTTGCGAAACCGCAGCCGTAAGCCAGCATGCCGATCGACAGGTGGGCGCATGCCGGATCGGCCAAGCGCCTGGCGGCCGCCTCCAGCCGGCGCTCCCAGATGTAATCGGAGATGTGCCGGCCGCGCTCGTGGAACAGCTCCTGCAGCCGGCGCAGCGACACGCCCATCGCGGCGGCGAGCTGAGGTGGGTCCAAGTTCGGGTCGCTCAGGTTCGCCTCGACATAGGCCTTGGCGCGCTGGACCGTGACGTTGCCGTGGATGGAACCCGGCACCTCCTGCGCCATCCGTTCGGCGAGGCTCGCTATGATCAGGTCCGTTCCGATCGACGCCATGCGCGCGGCCGCGTCGGGCGTGAGCTGATCGCCCACGCGCACCAGTTCCTGGATGAAGGTGTTCGCCAGGATCGTGGAGGCGAGGTCCGCTCCGACCGGGAGTGCACAGAACAGCCGGGACGGGCCCAGCATGGCCTCGAAGCGCTCGCGCGGCAGATCGACGACAAGGGAAATACCCGTGTTTGCCTCGCAGACGGCCGGGCGTGCGTCGATAACGACGAAGTCGCCCGTCCGGGTCACGGCCTCCCGGTCGCCTTGCTGGAGGGTGTCGTGTCCGGAGAGCTTCATGGACGCGTAGAGGCGGTCGGGCTGCCCATGGCGCCGGATCGCGTCGGGCGTCGCTTCGGTCCGCATGGCTGTGTGGGCCATTCTAGAAATCGGCACAGGCCCGATGCTGGTGACGTCCAGCCTGCCCTGAAACGGAACCTCGTGAAGGGGTTGCTGGTCGATCGGGATCAACCGCTCGCAGACCATCTCCCGCCATTGGCGGAATGCGTTCCTGGGATGGATCGCGTCCGTCGAGAATAGCGGTTGCATCCGGGTCGTGGCACAAAGCTCGCCAGTCGCTGGCAGAAACTGATCGCCCGGCCGTCTATTGTATATAATCTAACGACTCAAGCTTTGCGTTCTGAAGTCGGGCGCGGAAGTGACGCGCGCTTCCGAGCACGGCCGCCCGAGAGCGGACCGACAGACATCCACCCCGAGCCACAGCAGTCAGAGAGCTGACCAACGGCCGTTTTCGGGACGCGCCGACAGTGGTCCGGGCGGCCGACGTGGGTCGGAACCGGAACGTCCGCATCCGATGCGGTAGGTCGTCCCGAGCGCCCGCGCTCCATCCGGCAGCGGCCACGCCTCACAGCCTGCCTCACGGAGTAGGCGGAGCCACGGCACCGACACGTGCCGCCCGATGCTTCAGCCTTCCGGCGGCCGCGGCGTAGCCTCCGCCAGCGCCATCAATGAAGTGCATGTGCCCGCTGCCGGGCACCGGAGGGCTGATGCAGGTCAACTGCGCAGCCGATTGCCGTTCCAGGCCGAAATGGCAGATCCCCTGCGCCTCTGCGGCGGCGAGCTGCGCCTCCAGCTGATCCGCGAAGGCCTCGGTGCAATCCAGTGTCATCCGCAGCGCATCATCGTACTTGCGGAAGTCCGTGTTCCCGACGATCTCGTGCCGCAGCACGGCGGGATCGAACGCTCCGACCCGCAAGCCTGTGCGATAGATCAGGTATTCAGGGATCGATCGTGCCACGAGGCGGAGTTTGCGCCAGAGGCGGCTCTGACGAGAGCCCGGCACGGCGCGCAGTTCAAGATCCAGCCCCGCCCACGGTCCGTGCATCTGCGGTCCCTCATCCTGCATCGGACGTGCGACCTCGGCACTGATCTCCACACTGTGCAGGAGCTCCTGCACGAGTTGCCGGAAGGCCGGCGCGTCGCCGCCGTGCTGCGGCACGAGCATGAGCGAGAGCATCAACGCGTGGCGGGGACGGATCTCCTGCCAGCGGCAGGAGAGGCCGGTCAGGTCAGGCTGGCTGCCGGGCTCGGCCGGCGCGACGGCGTAGTCGCCGGCCTTCATGGCGGCCTCTGCCCAGGGCAGGCCGCCTCCGCTGAACATGGCGTAGGACACGTGAGCACTGGGCGCGTAGCGCGCGACGCGCACGTCCAGCCCGCGATCGCGCACGGCCGAGACCGGCACCAGAGCGGTGCGCAGCTCGAGTTGCAGCGCCTCACGAACCCAGACGGCCGTTGCCGCCAGCGCGTCTCTGGCGGTGTCGACGTCCTCCGGGGCAATGGCGAAGCTGGCCCCGTCGCCGCCGAAGGCGAAGGGGAACTCGCGCCGGCCGAGGACATTCGAAACGGCCGCGATGGTGGCTGCGCCGGCCGCGTTGACCGCCTTGTAGCGGCCGAGCCCGATCTGCTGCTGGGAGCCGACGACATCGGCCACACCGAGCCACCAGGTCGTGGGCAGCGGCCGATAGAGGCCTGGATCCATGAGACTGGAGAAGGCGGTGAACCGGGGCAGGCTCTCGTAGAAATCATGGGCCGTGCGGCGCATGGCGGGCTCGCCCTGCCGAGCCGATCCTGCCGATTTCCGCGTCGCCGCCATCGCCCTGCTCCCCGGCGCAGCCTCCGGCCGCGTGACGCGCCCGGATCCCGGCACCGACATCATCCCCGGTGAAACCACCATCACCACGGTCACGTGCACGCCTTCAGGCGAACGCGCTACGGCGGCGACACACTCGCGACCGCTCCGCACAGGAGCGAGCCACACCTCTAACGCGGTTGCGGTTCGCGTTTCGATAGTCGCGCGGCGTCTTCGGGACGAATGGGACGGGGGTGCCGTCACTCAGTCCGTCGTCGCAGCCAGCGGCGGTGTCAGGCGATGGGCCAACCGGCCGCCGCTGCGTGTGCAGCGGCGGCCGGTCGCTCACCGGGGCCTCAATGAGCCGAAGACGGATGCTCCGTCAGCTGCAGACGCGCTCATGTCCGAAGAACAAGGGGTTGTAGACGAAGCGGCAATCCCTGAAATCCGAGCTGAGGAAGTAGCCGCCCGCGGGATAATCCCAGTTGAACCCGCCGAAGTGCCGACGGTAGCCGCGGTGGTGGAAGTATCGATGGTGGCCGAACCCGCCGTACCCGAAGCGGCCATACCCGAATCCGCGATGGCCGAAGCCGCCATGATGGCCGAAGCCGCCGTGACCGAATCCGCCGTGACCGAACCCGCGGGCATCGGCGCTGACGGCACCGCCGGCCAGTGTCGCGAGTGCGAGACCCGCCACCGTCATCATCTTCGTCGAAGTCGTCTTCATCGTGCTTCTCCCTGTTGGGGTGACAGCACGTTGCGCCCGACGATGGCCGGCCGCTGTGACCCCGGTCACAGAGACCCGGACGCGCGGCGCGGGATCTACGGCAGCGGCGCAGATTCGCGCTTCAACCAAACCTCGATGGGTTGGGATCGTCCGCGAATGGAAGCCGTCCTCCGCTCGTCGAAGAGGCCGCCAGGCTCATTGATGCCGGCAGCCGTCAGGAGATCGGCGCTGACGGCGAGGCGGGCCTTGGCCTCCGACGCCACGGCCAGCAGGCGGCTCGCGACGTTGACGGTATCGCCCGTCGCCGTGACCTGCTGATTGGTGTCGCTGCCGAGGCGCGAGAGGATCGCCGGTCCGGAATGCGCGCCGATCCGCACGTCGAGCGCCCGTCCGGCGCCTGCCAGTTCGGGATCGCGCGCGATCCAATCGCGGGTCCGGACGATGAGATCGCCGGCTGCCCGCACGGCGTTTTCCGCCTGCGCGGGATCGGGGTCCAGCGCGCCGAACACGACCATCGCGCCGTCGCCCATGAAGTTGACGACGAGACCTTTGTGCGACGAAGCGGTCTCATCCACGAGATCGTGGAACGTCTTGAGGAGGGCGCGGGTGCGGACCGGGCCGAGGCGCTCGCTCTGGCCGGTGAAGCCGGTCAGATCGATGAAGAGCACCGGGATCTCGCGCGTGAGCGGCGCAGCCAGATAGGTCGGGTCCCAGGCGAGCCGTTCCGCGAGCGCGGCGGGTTGAAGCCGGCGCAGGGCCTGCTCCGATCGTGCGAGCCTCAGGCCCTGGCGGCGATCCAGCGTCTGGCGGGCCACCGCGCACAGGAGCGTCGGCAGGCCAGCGGCTGCGAGCGGCAGGGCGGCGCTCAGCCAGATGCCCTGGCTGAAGGCGACGGCGCCCAGAGCGAACCAGGCGGCCAGGAGGAGGAGTACGAGGATGGCTGCTGGGAGCGGAGGGGCCAGCGCGATCAGGAGCACGGCAGCGCCCGCGAGAACCACGGCCGCCACCCCGTCGAGCCGCCGCACGCGCGCATCGCGCACGAGTCCGTCGCCCGTGGTCAGATGGGCGATGCCGGTCGCCAGCAATTCGACGCCGGGCATCACGGGATCGAACGCCGTCGCGAAGGTGTCGCTGCCCCCGAGTGCCGTCGCGCCGATCACGACGATATGGTCCGCCAGAGCGGCGACCGGAACCGTCCCGTCGAGAAGTGCGGCGGCGCTCACGGTCTGGATCGTGCGCCGCGGCCCGTAGGGACGGAGCGGAAGGTGATAGCCGAGGTCGAGCCGGATGACGGCAGACCCGATCCGTACCTGTCCCTCGCTCAGAACCGGATCGCTTCGGGCGGCCAGGGCCGCTGTGCGCAGGACGAAAGCGGCGGCAACGCCCTCGTCCGTCCGGGCAACGAGGGGAAGGTGCCGCGGCACGCCGGCGGCGTCCTCGGACAGGTTGACGAGGCCCGACAGCGCAGCCGCGCCGATCGCCGGGATCGGGCGATGCACGGCGGTGGCGACCGGGATGCCTCCCTCGTTCGTGGCCTCGTCGAATACGGCTGCCGCCGCCAGGACGGCAGGCAGCTTGCGGAGGGCGGCGGCGAGGGCACGATCCGCCTCCGGCTGGCGCCCGTCTTCCAGGAACAGGACATCGACGGCGAGCGCGCGGGGGTGGGCTGTGGCGATCGCTTCGATCAGCCGCGCCATCGTCGCGCGCGAGACGGGAAAGCCGCCTTCCCGGCGGACGATCGCGTCGTCGATGGCGACGATCGCCACATCGTTGGGCGGCGTGCGTGGACCCGCCAGCCGCATGCGCAGGTCCGTCGCCGCCGCCTCCAGGTAATCGAGCGGCGTCGCCTGTCCGGCGATGTGCAGGTGAGCGAGCCAGCCGCTCCACCCCAGCGCGGCCACGAACATGAGGAGGGCGAAGCGTCGCTTGGTCCGCCGGGAGGTCGGGATCGACTCAAGCCCCGGCTTCAGACCCGCGGCTCTCACCGCCCGAAGCGCTCGAGCAGGCTTCTGACACGCTCCTGCGGCCACCGTCGCACGTCCAGGGGGCCCTGATCCTCACCGACATCGACGCCCTCGCCCGGGCCCAGCGTGACGGACACGGCCGGGGCGTTCCGGCGCGCGACGGCGACGCGGCCTCGGGCCACGAAAACCGCAGTCTTGGCGGTGGTCACATCGACGGCGTAGATCGTGCCGCGCACGGAGGCGATGGCGTGGGGGGTGAGGATCTGGAAGCCGCCCCGGCGCGTGTTCGAGTGCGGTGGCAGGGTCACGAGGACGGCGCTGCCGCCGATCTCCGCCCCCTCGAGCTGCCCGTCGCCATTCCGATCTATGGGCCGGAACGGGGCCGCTCGCTCGGCTTCGAGGGTGAGACCGTCGGTGCATCGCAGGATCCGCAGAGGCGGGTCGAAGCGGGTCGATTCCGTGCAGCGCGTCTGGGCGTTGACGGTAACCGGGACGACGACGGCCGCGAATGCGGCCGCGGCTCGCGCGAGAGGCTTCATGTGGTGGATCCTTTCTGTCGCCTCAGATCCGTGAGGGCTCGCCGAGGGCCGCCAGACGCGGCGCGACCTTCACACGCACGCGTGAGCGCCCAAGATCGATAATGCCGGATCGACGCCAATCCTGAAGGACGCGATTGACGCTCTCCCGCGCCGCACCAACGTAAGCGGCGAGCTCTTGCTGTGTCACCTGGATTTCTGCGCCGTAATCCTCGGACAGCATAACCAGACGCCGCGCCAGCCGGGCATCGAGAGGAAGGAGCGTGGCCTCCTCCATGCGCTCGCTCATCCAGCGCAACCGTCGGCAGAGGAAGCCGATGATCCGCGCCGCCAGGGTCGCATCGTGCGCCAGGAGTTCGAGGAAATCCCGCCGGTCGATGACGAAGAGGTCCGTCGCCTCGAGCGCGATGGCCTCCGCGGTGCGGGCATCGCCATCGAGGAGGGCGATCTCGCCGAAGACGTCGCCCGGGCCGAGGAGGTTGAGCGTCACGGACCGGCCATCCTCGGTGCCGGTGGCGATGCGGATCTGCCCACGCCGGATCGCGTAGAGGGCATCGCCGGGATCCCCCTTCTGGAACAGGATCTCGTGCCGCGCGACGCTCCGCATCCGGCAAAGGCCGGCGATGGCTTGGAGGGCGTCCTGGCCCAGCTCGGCGAAGAACGCGTTGGCGGCCAGGAGCCCGGCCAGCCTGTTCGGCGTGCTCACGACATCATCTCTCGACTGCGCCGATCCTGACCCGTGTGCGCGCCGCAAGGGGCTCCGTGGCGCAGCCTCGTGTCAGCACGATACCGCACCGTGTCGTCCCCGACCGGCCGGCGCGTCCGTGCCAAATCTCACAGGCCGGCATGGCCCCGCCGTCCCGTCGGGCCCGGCTATCGGCGTATGGCGCCACCGCCTTGCGGGCGGCCTCGATCCAGGCCGGCCGCTGGAAACCCGCCGGACGGCCCTGCTTGGAAGGAGGTTCCCACAGCCTGGATGCGGCTGCGACCGAGGGATCGATCCGCCACGGGGCTTTGCGGACGGCCGGATCGGGATGCAGCCCCGTCCGCACGATCGACAACACTGTCGTGTCGGCGAACGGAGCCAATCGCGAGACGCGCGGCATGCAGATCCGCGATCGATCTCCGTAACGCTTCGCGGACGGCTGCGAACAGGCCCTCGCAAACTTCAGCCCGCGCCTCCGGTGTGACGTCGATCACAGTCGCGGAGGTCGAAGGCGTGGAAGACCCACCGAAATCCCAGCGACTCAGGAGCTCTGTCGCGGGACCCGCAATGATGGCGGGGGAAGCCGTAATGTTTTTCCCAGCAACGGCAGCGCGGCAGAAGAAGGATTTCATATCTCATGAGCCAGTCCCGTCTCGAAGACCGCGAATCATCTCGGCGCGCACAGGAGAACCAGCGGCGCCTCGTCAGCGAGCTGCGGTCGCAATACGACGTCATCATTTGCGGCGCCGGCTCCTCAGGCTCGGTCGTGGCGCGGCGCCTCGCGGAGAATGCCGACCTGCGCGTGCTGCTGATCGAAGCCGGGGGCAGCGACGAGGCCGAGACGGTGCTCGACCCTGCACAATGGCCGGCCAACCTGGGCAGCGAGCGGGATTGGGGATTTCAGGCGCAGCCGAACCCGCACCTGAACGGTCGGGCCCTGTCGATGGCGATGGGCAAAGGTCTCGGGGGCGGCTCCAGCATCAACGTGATGGTCTGGGCGCGCGGGCACCGCAGCGACTGGGACTACTTCGCGGCGGAGGCCGGCGATGCCGGTTGGAGCTACGACAACGTTCTCCAGATCTATCGTCGAATCGAGAACTGGCACGGTACGCCGGATCCCCGGTATCGCGGCAAGTCCGGGCCGGTCTGGGTCCAGCCTGCCGCGGATCCCAGCCCCATCGCACACGCGATGCTCGATGCGGCCCGCGAGGTCGGCATCCCGACCTTCGCGCATCCGAATGGCCTGATGATGGAGGGGCCGGGCGGCGCCTCCATCTCGGACATGCTGGTTCGCGACGGGCGGCGCCAATCGCTCTACCGGGCCTATGTCCACCCTTGGCTCGACCGCCCCAACTTGACGGTGCTCACCGACACGACCGTGCGGCGCGTCCTGATCGAGGAGCGGCGCGCGGTCGGCGTCGAAGTGGTTCGCGCCGGGCAGGTCCTGGAGATCCGAGCCCGGGCCGAGGTGGTGCTGTCCCTGGGCGCTATCCAGACGCCCAAGGTTCTGATGCATTCCGGCATCGGGGACCATGCGGAGCTGACGCGCTTCGGCATCCCGGTGGTGCAACACCTGCCGGGCGTCGGACAGAACTTCCAGGACCACGTCTCGTTCGGATGCATCTGGGATTATGCCGAACCCATCGCCCCCCGTAACAGCGGCAGCGAGGCGACCCTGTACTGGACGAGCCGTCCCGGGCTCGATGCGCCGGATGTTCTCTTCTGCCAGGTCGAATTTCCCGTGCCGAGCGATCGGACCGCGGCGCGCGGTGTGCCGGCGCAGGGCTGGACGATGTTCGCCGGTCTGGCGCGCCCGGCGAGCCGCGGCCGGCTTCGTCTGACGAGCGCCGATCCCTCGGTGCCGTTGGCGATCGAGGCCAACATGATGTCCGATCCCGCGGATCTGACGACGGCCGTCGCCTGCGTGGATCTGTGCCGCGCGCTGGGCAACGCACAGGCGTTTCGGCCGCATGTCCGCGGCGAGGCCATGCCGGGCGACATCGAGGGAGACGCGCTCGAAGACTTCATCCGTGATGCCGCCGTGACCTACTGGCACCAGAGCTGCACGGCCAAGATGGGCCGCGATGCCCTGTCGGTGGTCGATGCATCGCTGAACGTCTACGGGATCGACGCTCTGCGCATCGCGGACGCTTCGATCATGCCGCGCGTGACGGCGGGAAACACGCAGGCCCCCTGCGCCATCATCGGGGAGCGGGCGGCACAGATGATCGCCCAGGCTCACGGCCTGTGATCACCCTGCGGGTCGCGGCCCGGCACGGTTCTAAGCCTGCCGGGCCGGGCTCTTCTCCTTCAGGCGCCACGCCGCGTCGTGGTGATCATCACTCTGGCGGTCGCCGATGACTTTCCAAGACGTTGAACGCACGCTGCGGCAGTTGGGCGATGCGGCAAGAGGCCTTGCCGCGATCGGTGCAGCCTTACGCCTGCGGCAGGAGGCGCTGGAGGTTCATCCCGAGGTCGCGCGCCGGTTGCACGATGTGGTTGCCGCCGTGGTGCCCGGGGACCTCGGCGACCTTGATCAGGCGCAGGTCTCCGCGTCCCTGGCCTCCGTCACGCACGCGCTGCAGGAGGCGCGGGACCTGTTGGAGTGTCCGGAGCGACCGCCCGTCTGGCAGGTCCGCGACCCTGCGATGTTGCAGGCCCAAGGCCAAGCCTCGCGCGTCGTCGTCCGGCGCTTGGCGGCCTTGGCAGCCGAGCGCCCGGCGCTCGCAGCCGCACTCACCGGGCGCTTCCTGGATGTCGGCACGGGTGTGGGCGGGATTGCTCTCGAGGCCGCAGCGCAGTGGCCCGCGCTGCATGTCGTGGGCCTGGATATCTGGGAGCCGGCTCTCGCACTGGCCCGTGCGAACGTGGCGGCAAGCCCATTCCGCAGCCGGATCGACCTCCGCCTGCAGGACGTGACCCAGTTCGAGGATCCGGCCGGCTACGCGCTGGCGTGGCTTCCGGCCCCCTTCCTCTCCCAGGACGCGGCCCGGACGGCGCTCGACCGGCTGACGGCTGCCCTCGAGCCGAGCGGATACCTTGTTGTCGGGCTCTACGCGCCGCCCCCGGATCCGGTCGGCGCCGCGCTTGCGGCCCTGCGGCTGGCTCGCAGCGGCGGCCACCTCTGGGCGTGCGCCGCCATGGAGGATGAACTCCGCGCCCGTGAATTTACCGCCATCGAGACTTGTGCGGGACAGCCGGTCACGCTCGTGATGGGACGACGCACGTAGAACGCTCGCCGTCGAGGCGTCGGCGCGGCTTACGCGCCATGGCACGGGGCCCTCCCGAAGGTTTGGAGCGCATTCCGGAAGCGGCCCGGCGATGGCAGTCGCCGGGCCGCAGGTGCTTATCGGGCGCGCAGGCCGAACGAGAGGCCGTAGGCCGTGCGGCGGGCTTCGAAGATCTCGTCCTTCGGCGCGTCGATGCCCTCGGCCAGCTGGCCCGGATCGAAGATCCCCCCGTCGCAGGACTCGTTCGGCTCCAGGGCGGTCACCGCGATCGTGCCGAGTGTGATGGCCTTTCGATCGTCCTCGTTCTTCCATCGGAGGGTGATGTCGTTCGTCAGGTCGTCGCCGGGCTCGGCCAGCAAGGCCACGACGTCGAAACGCGCCGGGCCCTTCGACAGGTGCTCGCTCAACGCGGCGACCAGGAACTGCGGTGGCTTACCCTTCGCCTCGTCGTCGCTCAGCACGATCTCGCCGGCTTGCGGAACCACCCTGAACTTGAAAGGCACGGTGCGCCCCGCGGAATTCACCCCCGTGAAGGTGTGCACGCCCCAGTAGACGATGCCGGCATAGCTGCCGGGTAAGGGCTTGCCCGCGACGAACGCCGCCTGGCGCGTCGTCTCCGGATTGGCCTTCGCGAAGGCCGCGATCGCCTCCGGGTTGGGCTTTCCATCGGCGCCCGGCGCGCGGACCTGCAGGAAGCCGAGCATCTGGTCGAGCGTCCGGGCGAAATGCACCGGGGCGTTCTCGAACAGCAGATGCGTCTCGCCGCCGTCCGAGAGGATCTTGATCGAGAAGCCTCGGAGGACGGTCCTGGCCGTATCCGGCGCGGAGGGATTGCCGCCGCCGACCGAGAACCGGCCGACCAAGGGCCACGGCCGCGTGAAGCTGATCGACCGCGTCACCTGTCCGACGTCGGCCGAGGGCGTGTAGGTGCCGCGCACGCATTGCCCCTTGGCGAAGGTCGCACGCACGCCCGGCGGCTTCCCGGCCACTGTCTTCAGGGCCTCCACCAGGCTCTGCGCATCGGCCGCGGTCGCTGCGGTCGACAGCGGGAGAAGCGCAAGCAGGGCTCCGCCGAGGAACAGGAGCGTGACCGCCCTGAGCAGGGTCGACACCCTGCCGGAGGCGCGGCCGTTCCTGGCCGACGGCCGCGGCGCTGCCACGGACGGGGGTGGATCGTCGAGGCGGGCATATGGCATGATGGTCCTTCCTTCTCTGATGCTTGGAGGGGGATCTCTCGGCGGTTCGGCGATGGCAGTCGCCGGACCGCTTCGTGGCTACAGGCCTAGTTCTGCGGGGCCACCTTGCCCGGCAGCGACAGGTTGCCGGAGGCGACCTTGAAGACGTCGCTGACGCAGAGCAGCGGCGCATGCAGGTTGCCGTTGACCTTGAGACCGGAGGTCACCCCGTCGAAGGACACATCCTTGATGCCGGTGATCAGCGAGACCGGAATCTCGACCTGTACGGCATCACCCCGGACGGTCGTCGGATAGTCCGGGCTGTCGATCAGGAGCGGCACCTTCGGCCAGGTCGGCGGAACCTTCGGCTTCGAGCCCTTCGGGATGTCGACCACCTTCAGACCGCCGCCGCAGGCCGGGTCCTTGGCGAGCACCACCCAGTGCGGGTGCCAAATGTGCCGGTTCACACCGCCGGTGGCCGCATCGTCGAAGTCGGGGTGGAAGGTGACGGCCAGCGCCACGATGCCCTGAGCCTTGTCGAAGCCGATCGCGTCGCTGTCGAGCGTCGTCGGCCAGACATAGGCGTAGACGCCGGAGCCCGCGAACTGGCCCGTGGCGTCGGGCCTGTCCGTGCCGGCCTCGCCGCGGACACGGGTCGTGAACACGGCCGTATCGCCCCTGGTCACGATCGTCGTCTCGACGATGTCGAACGATGCCAGGACCGCCGCGTCAGGCTGCGCCTGGATGGGACCGGCCGAGGCGCTCGTGGCGAGCGCGCACAGGGCCGCCGCCCCGAGGCCGAGGCCCCGTGCCTTCATTCGTCTCATGACAGCTTGTCCTTCTCAGGTCTCAGGTCGTGCTTGGAGGGGCGGCGATCCGTCGGCGAAGGACGTCCAGGTGGCAGCCTGAACGTCGGGATCGGCCGCTTCATGCTCGCCACAATCGAGCCGGAGATCCCGGGTCCCGATCGGGGCGTTCACGAAGGCGCAATGATGGGGCTTGGCCGCGTCCGGATGGGCGTTCGGCCTGAAATGGCGGCAGCTGACGCACATCCGCTGGAGGGGGATGGCGCCGGCCTGCTGCAGGGTCCGGATGAGCTTGATCTGGGTGAGCAGAAGGTCGGCCTGCTCGGCCGGCGAGAGCCGGGCCAGAGCGGACATCACCTGTGAGGTCGCCGAGGCCAGAGCCCGCCCGAGGGCGCATCCTTCCTCCGTCGGGCGGACGATCACGGCCCGGGCATCGGCGGCATCGGGTGCGCGCGTCAGGAAGCCCTTGCGTTCGAGCGCGGCGAGGGTGTCGGCCATGCTCGGTGCCGAAACGGCGAGGTGCGCGGCGATCAGCTTGGCCCTCAGGCCCGCCGGACGCGCCGCGAGCAGGGCGAGCACCTGCGCCTGAGCCGGGTTCAGGCCGGCCTCACCGGCCGCCGACCAGAGATCGGCGCGCAGCACCAGCGCGACGCGCTCGAAGCCCTCACGCAGGCGGATCAGGACAGGATCTGGGTCATCCGCGTGGTCCATGCGGTTTTAATTAGGACTCCTAATTATTCGCGTCAAGCGGATGCCCGGCTGTCGGGCAGGTCGGCGCAGCTCATGCAGGCCGATGTGCACGTGAGGCACGAAGCGAGGCAAGGGTCACGTGATCTTGCGGACCCGTCCAGGGAAGGCGCGATGCCCCGGGGGCGCGCTCCCGCGGCGATCGTCTCCGATCTGTGCGGTGCCGGTGAGGTGTGGCTACCGTCCAGAAACGTCCTGCCCGTCTCAGCATGAAGCCCGAGCGGCCTCGATCCGACCTCGCGCCCGGGACAACGCGTCCTGTACGTGCCTTCTGTCGCCCGTGATCCCGCCAGCCACATGGCCGCTGAGCCGCCACCGTTGAGACGTCACGCTGCCGCCTGGTCTTCCTCACTGCGCTGAATCGTTGCCGACCTCTCGGTCGAGTAAAGGGGCGGATCAGCGCGAACCAGGGCTCGCATCTGCGACCAGCCGGCATGAAACTGCACCGGTCACGCCCGTTTCTGACTGGAATTCCAGAGCGGATAATTTGATTAAAATAACAAGGTCAATTTATTTTTACTTCAAGAAAATTTGAAGAAACTGCAGACCTTTACGTTAAATAGTCCATGAAACCATTTCGTTTGTCTTCGTATCGCACCGATGTGCAGCTGCGAGATGAAAGACACCGTCACTATGACAAACAATCCAATTTCTTGACATTTATCAAGCTACTTTGTTTCTTAATATATAGGAAAATACCATATTGAACGGTTTTACTCAGATCAGGCAAGTTTTCGCCCAGATCGAGTCCTGGTTCGAGGTCCCGACATACGCCAGTCGGCCTCCGAATAGCGCGAGGGCCAGAATCAGCCCTATGTCCGCGCAATGAAAGCAAACTTCAAATACGAATAAAGTAAAAAAGTGAGGGAAGCCATGCTCAATTTACCACAATTTCCCACAGTCCGGCACTTAACCAGTGCAACCAGAAAGATCATGCATCGTTTCGAGCGCTCGTTCCAAGACGAGAGACGCTATCGAGAATGGCTGTCGAGCCATGAGACGACCTTCGATCGGTGGGCGGACGGCTTATCGCGGGACCTTTGCCGCGAGGCGGTGGCATTCGAGAAAGACCTGTACGCCTTCGCGCAAACTCAAGATTTCCCCGTCCACATGGGCGGGAATGCATATGTCAGGCTCCTGTACTTCCTGGCCAGATACCTTCAGCCCGAAACCGTTGTCGAGACCGGGGTTTCGATCGGGTATTCCAGCCAAGCGATGTTGAGCGCCCTGGCCATGAATGGCAAAAGGCAACTCTACTCAAGAGAACTGCAATATCTTCATGACAACCAGTCCCATGAATACATTGGCCTACTGGTCAGCCCTGAATTTCGAGATCGATGGACGTTGCTGACAGAGGGTGACCGCATCAACCTGGCGCAGATCGCACAGCGGGTGGGCCGCATCAATCTGTTTCACTACGATTCCGACAAGAGCATTTCCGGGCGCATTTTCGCCTGCAATATCGCTCTCGAGCGAATGTCGAAGGGCGACGTTCTCGTCCTGGATGATGTGAATGACAACGATCATCTGCTGTCTCTGTCCAACCAGATCGGTCGCGCTCCGACCGTGTTCACCACGAAGTACAAATCGATCGGCCTCTTCATGATGTGACGACGGCTCGCCGCCAGGGGCCCGCGCGCATGCGATCGCGCGCGGGTGGAACGCGGCGACTACGCGTAGGCGAACGGTCGCGCACGCACCTGTGTCGTGAAGCGGGGCGTGCGCATCTTGTACTGGGTGGTCCCGTCGCGCCGGCTCACGTCGAGGCTCTGAACCGGCAGCGCGTCGATCCGGCTGAGGTGCACCCCGCGCTTCGCCGTGCTAGAACGGAGACAGAACAAACCCGACGGGCCGGGTCGGTTCAATCTGCGGGCGGACAGGGTCTTCCGCGGCGGATGGATGTGAACACGGCTCGAAGATGCCAAACGCGGCGCGGCCTTCGACGGCGCCCGTGGCTGGCGGTGAATCTGCGGCCGACCTGGGCGACGAGAGGCGACGATGGCGATGAAGACGGCGTTCGTGGTGCAGCCGTTCGAGGTGCACCGGAAGCGGTTGCGGCCGGCCCGGCAGGAGCCGGCGCAGACCGAGAGCGGGGCGCTGAAGAAGGCCGAGAACCTGGCCAAGCGGATGCCCGGCGCGGCGGCGCTGAAGGTGGTGGCCGACGACGAGACGGGCGAGCTGGAAGGCGTCACCATCCTCGGGCAGTGGGGCGAGATCCCGGACGACTTCGCCGAGAGCCTGCAGGGCGCGTAGGCCAGCGTTTACCAGCGGGGCGGGAGAGCGCCATGGCGGCCGTTCGGCGG
Source organism: Methylobacterium sp. OAE515 (assembly GCF_041806315.1). Lineage (NCBI taxonomy): Bacteria > Pseudomonadati > Pseudomonadota > Alphaproteobacteria > Hyphomicrobiales > Methylobacteriaceae > Methylobacterium > Methylobacterium sp. OAE515. The sequence goes on along the minus strand of NZ_JBGMUV010000001.1, from coordinate 4,682,366 downwards.
GTCGGGAACTTCCTCCAGGTGCAGGACGGCGACGGCTGCCGCCACCTGCTGCGCGTGACGAGCGTTCAGGCGCTCAGCGACACGGACCTGATGCGCAACGAGACGTTCATCACGGCGGCCGGGCGAACGATCCGCGTGACGCAGCCGCTCGACGAGATCGTGGAGCTGGTGGCGCCGGGCGAGCGAACGGCGTCGGAGGAGGCGTGGCCGTTCTGACGCGGCGTCCGGCCGATCGCCACGAAGAAGCGGCCCCGGCCGAGGCTGACCGCGAGCGCCCCTTCGCGGCGAACTCCCAGACCGGGAAGGGGCGGCTGGCTGCCCCAATCAAGCACTCATCTTGGCAACAATGTGCTTAACAAGGTAGAGTCCGATCGACACCGAAATCAGCGCGAACATCAGAACGTAAAGATAGTCTATTTCAATCCTGGCGTAGGGATAATAGGCAGACCTCATCCATTCGGCCAGCTGAAGAACGGGGTTGTATTTCATCCAACTGTATATTTTGTCGGGCATATAGCTCGGCAGAAACATGACCCCGCTGGATATATACAAAATGATACTCAAAAGAGCGTATCCCAGCAGCCAGCCCGGAAAGAAGCCGATGATGGCGACATTGATCGTTCCGATGCCGATGCCGAGAAGGATGGCCGACAGATAGGCGCACATTGCCACGAACGGATCGGCCGGCACCGGATTGGCACCGATGCTGACAAGAACGGCAATGATGACGAGGAGGGCCAGAAATCCCGTCACGATCTCAACCAAAATCCGCGCAAAGATAACGTCGAATAGCTTAACTTGCGGATAATAGGTCAGCGGACGATTCGAGATGACCGCCTTCATGACTTCGCGCGAGATGTATTGGAAGACCAGCACCGGGACTGCGCCCGAGGCGAAGAACAGCGCCCGGTTGTCACCCAAAGGGGCGGGCAGCTTCTGGAACGTGTAGATGGCGATCAGCAGGAACACGTGCACGCAGGGCCAGAGCACGACGACGCCATACCCCCACAATGAGGCTCCGAAGCGCGTGCGCATGTCGCGCAGCATCAGGGCGTGCAGCACGTGCAGATAGGATTCGCCCGGGCTTTTCACCGCCGCAGTGCTGGGTAATGTCGACATCGGGCACAGATCCCTTCTGGTCCCTGTGGCTGTTCCGCGAAAAATCGGGCTAAAGTTGGTTAGAAGCGTCGCCGCCCGTCCCGGTATCCGGCTCTCGGTTACGGGCGGTCGTTGCGAACCGCGACGAGCGCGTCGGCAGAGCGCGCGCCGATGCAGGAATCGGCGCAGCGCACGCGCGGCCACCAATGGCCGGCTCGCGCGTTGGCTGCACGGTCCGATCTCGCTTTTCGATCTCGTTTGGAGCGCCTGATGCTCGCCCGATCCGCGTTGTTGCTCGTGATTCTCACGTCGAGCGCCCAAGCCGCGGCCTTCGACGACCTGAAGGGCTATCTGGCTTCTTGCCTGCGGTTCGAGATGGGGGGCTCCGCCGCGCAACGGGGCACGCCCCTGTCATCCCGGATCCACGACGCGCTGGATCGTTGCTCCGACGACGTCGCCCGGCTCGAACGGGCGGACGGGCGCCGTCTGCGCGGCGATGGTGGGATCAGCCCATCGACCAAGGAGGTGATCCAGAGCGTCGTGGGTCGCGGCGGTAGCGGTATCCGCAATGTCGGGTACTGAACGCCGCGATCGAAGCCCTCCGTGCCATAATAGGCTCTGAAAAAGCCCGTTCCGGCGGACCGGGCGGGCTGACGTGATCGCGTCATGGGGACGCTCTGAATGGCGCGATTTCGGACCCACGCGCCTCGTCTGTTCGGATGACGCCGGCGAGACAGTCGCGCGCAGCGCCAGGGGCGCGGGGTGGTCTCGTCTTCAGAACGGAGATTCCGGTCGCGCCGAGCGGGTCCGCCGGGCATGCAAACCGCAGGGCGCCCGGCGTCGTTTGAAGGCAGAGGGCGACGCTGGGCTGACCGCCCGGCTCCGATCCACTCACGCGGCAGAGCAGCGTCCGATCGGCTTACCGGTAGTAGCCGCCGCACACGAGATGACCGTGCTGGTTGCTGACGCCCGTGCCGCCGCAACGGGACGCGAAGATCCGGCTCCAGCGGGCCCCACCGTACCCGTCACCGCAGAGCGCCGTGAGGTAGGGACCTTCCATGTGGATGCGGTGACAGCTCGCTGCGTATGAGCCGCCGGGGAAGGCGAGAGCCGGAACACAGCCGAGCGATGAGAATATCGCACCTGCAACAAGCTGTTTGCGCATCTAAATCGACCCACTCTAATGTTTTTGGATCCACAACATGAGGATCTTTCCGGGACTCAGAGCTGTACAGCGCTCCGTTTTGGGCGTCTCCTGCTATCGTGTTGCGACCGTAACCTTGCGCCTCATCCCTCCATGGACCGCGAGCACGAAAAAGCCCGCACCGGCGGACCGGGCGGGCCAAGGCGGTTCGTGGTCTCAGGAACGAACTAGAAGCCCGTCTGGCAAGGTGCGTTCCAAAGGTGTGCCCCGAGGATCACTTCGAGCCGCCGCTGCCGGTCGAGCCGACCCGAGAGGGCTGACCCTCGTTGCCGGCCGCTGCAGAGTCGGTTGCGATGCTGTCCGCGGCGCGTCCCGTCGGCGAGTAGGTCGCCGCAGCGGCATCGCCGGTCGATCCGGGCTGGCGGGTCACGACGCCGGGCGCGCCGGGCGGCACGATGACGGTCGTGCTGGTCGGAGTCTCGATGATGGCCTGAGCGAAGGCTGGGGTCGCCAGAGCTGTGGCTAAGGCAGCGGCGAGGGCGAACTTGGTCACGTTGATCTCCTGTCGGGATTGATGCGGCAGGAAACTCCTGAAGCGTTCGCCAACAAGGACCGCGCGCAATCGATCCAAATCTCAGCACATGACGGAACGCCCGTGTGTGCAGGCGCACCCGAGACATAAAGAGAAACAGACTTCGTCTTGCGCTCGACGACCGGATTGGGAAAAGCCCGCCGCGGCGAAGCGGACGGACTGAGAGTAAGTCTCGGGCTTAGCGCCGCGTGAACGCGTTGATCACGCGCCGCGACAACACTCACCCCATGCTCAACGCGAGCACGAGCTGCTGGGCGGTGAAGGCCAGACCGGTCAGGAGCCCACCGACCACGAACACGTCGGCGAGGCCGCGCTCCGGTCGGCTTCTGGCAGCAGTCCGGCTCGGCGCGCGCGGCTCGCGCAGCCACACCACGTTGCCCGATTGTCTCATGACCGCCTCCAGCATCATTGCTGGGTCGTATCTGGGTCCGGTGACGATCGCCCGGCATGCGCCAGCGCACATGCGAGGCGCGCGGAAGTGGCAGCATCACCCGAACGGCGGCTTCGCGCTGGTCCGCGACCGCCAAGCGCGCCTTGCGCGCCTCGACTTCGCTCTCGGCCTTCCCGGACGGTCGATCTTTTGGGCGGCATGCCGGAGCGCCATAGGTCAGCGTGCCACTCAACGGGCGTACACGAGACCAATCTTGCGGCCGTTCTGCCAGGCGACCCTGCAGGGCTGGTCGACGCGCAGTGCTGCCGAGATCAGCCGCACCTCTCTGGGCAACATCAGGTCTGAAGCGACTTCGATCGTCGCACCGGATTTGTTGCGATCCCATACGAGGCAATCGCGACGTTCCAGGGGTTCGCCAAAATAGACCTGTCCGGTTTTCAGGGCGGCCCTGTGTAGCGGGTCTGTGCAATCCTCAGACATCGCCCGGCTCTGCATTGAAGATTCAGCTGGGGCTAAAGAGTCCGCACGGCCCGATTCCGTTCCAAAATTTCCACGCCCGGCGCGCGCGGCAGCGCGAGGGCGGCCGAGGACGGAGGATGCCCGCAGGTCTGGCTGCCGACATCGGCGCCCGGCGTCGTCATCCACTCGGGAATGCCCGGCGGGGCCGCCTCGTCCGATCGGGCCTGACCACCCGCCAGGAGAGCCGCCGCAGCCGCCGCGCCCTGCGCGAGGAAGCGGCGCCGCGTCGCCGGCGGTTCATCGTCGTGGCTCATCGCATCGAACTCCGGCCTGCGCCCGTTCCAGACCGCCCCTGAAGGCGCGTGACCCTGGGATCGATGAGTTGTTCATCGATCACAAGCCGCAATGCAACAATCGAGGATTTTTAGAAGTATATTTTGCCCCCAATTGGAACGTTAATACGTTTACCTCCCGAAGATCGATTGCAGAGAAACGCAGTCCGTCTCTCGGATCCGCAGGCGCCGGATGGCCGTCAATGGGCGACGAGACGACGTGAATGGATCGACATTCGCCGCCCGTGATGGCGCGGCCGCAGGCCGTGCTGTGTCCAGCATGGGAACGGAAACGGCATTGTTCGTCTAAAAATTGGACGAACAAGCTATAAAATCAGCTGTAAATGAAAGCAATTTCCTCCCTGATGAAATTGTATTTCGTATATACCGGCCGGGCTCGACGGACAGCCCGGTATATGTGCTTGTGACATCTCGATTTCGGACGCGTCTCAGCGCCTCGCCACTGCTCCGAGCGGCTTTCGCGACGGCCGCCCTGAGCCTTTGCCTCTCGGCGCCGGCCCAGGCCCTCGACAGCGTCAAGGTCGGCCTCGCCATACCGCCGACGGTCACCGACGGCAGCGTTCAGGCGATTGCCGAGGAACTCGGGTTCTTCAAGCAGGAAGATCTGGACGTCGCCTACGTGGTTCTTCCCGGGGCCGGTGCGCTGCTGCCGCAGCTGCTGCAGAAGACCATCACGATCGCTCTGCCGCTGCCCGAGACCCTGCTCGCCGCACACAAGGCCGGCGAGAAGCCGCTGCCGGTCGCCTATTTCTACAATGCCGGGCCCCGCAACACGCTCGAACTCGCCGTCCGGGCCGATTCCGACATCCGCAGCCTCGCCGACCTGAAGGGCAAGCGGATCGGCGTCGGCGCCCTGACCTGGGGCACGATCCCCCAGACGCGCGCCCTGATGCGCTCGGTCGGCCTGGAGCCCGGACGGGATGTGAGCATCGTGGCGGCCGGGGTGCTCGGGGCCGGCTTCCACGCGCTGCGGGAGGACCGGGTCCAGGCGCTCAACTTCAACAGCTCCTGGATCGACATCATGGAGGACCAGGGCATTCCGGCGCGCCGGCTGGATTATCCGCCCGTGTTCCGGCGCATGGTCGTCAACGGGTTCCTCGCGCACCGGTCGACGCTGGAGCAGAACCCCGCGCTTCTCGAGCGCTTCGGACGGGCGTGGTCGAAGGCGCTCGCCGTCTGCGACCTGAATCCGAAAGCCTGCATCGAGGCGTTCTGGCGCAAGAACCCGTCCGTGGCGCCGCAGGCGGACCGCGACAAATCCCTGGATGCGAGCACCCGGCTGCTCAGGCGGTGGATCGAGCCGGTGATGCGGGACGAGGCCGGTGCCGCCCGCGTGCCGGGTGCCTTCGATCTCACGATCATCGCCGCCTATGTCCGCGAGATGCATCGCTACGGCGAGTTCGCGACGGCCGACCTGCCCCTGGACGCCTATTTCTCGAACGCCCTCGTGCCGGGCTTCGCACGGTTCGACCGTGCGGCCCTCGAGGCGCAGGCGCGCGCGCTGCCATGACGGCCGCGCCCGCTTCCGACCATGTCCGCCTCGAGGCCGTCCGTTTCGCCTATGGCGGGTCGGCGGGAGCCCCTGTGCTCGAGAACCTGTCGCTCTCGGTGGAGGAGGGGGCCTTCGTGGCGATCCTCGGGCCGTCGGGCGGCGGCAAGTCCACGGTGCTGAAGCTCCTGTCCGGCTTGGTCCGGCCGCAGGGCGGGACCATCCGGATCGGCGGCACGCCGGTGACCGGCCCGCGCCGGGACGTCGGCATGGTGTTCCAGAAGCCGATGCTCCTGCCGTGGCGGAACGTGCGCGACAACGTCCTGCTGCCGGCCGGCTTCGCGCGCGCGGCCTCCGCGCGCGAGGTCGCGCGCGCCGACGCGTTGCTGGCGACCGTCGGCCTCTCCGACAGCGTGAAGCTCTATCCGGGCCAGCTCTCCGGCGGCATGGCGCAGCGGGTCGGGCTGGCCCGGATGCTCCTGCACGATCCGCGCCTCCTGCTGCTCGACGAACCCTTCTCGGCCCTGGACGCGATGACCCGGGAGCACCTCTCCCTGGAGCTGCAGCGACTCTGGATGGAGGAGCGCCGCACGGCCCTGTTCGTCACCCACTCGATCCCCGAGGCGCTGTTCCTGGCCGACCGGGTCGTCGTGCTCGCGGGGCGGCCGGGCCGCATCCTCGCCGACATGCCGGTGCCCCTGCCGCGACCGCGCACCCTCGAGACGCTCAGCGGCGCGCAGTTCGGGACCCTCGCGCTCGAACTCCGCCGGTTGTTCGACGCGGCGGCCCGGCCCGGAGCCCGCGCCGCATGACCCTCCTGCGCAACATTGTCCCGCCTCTGATCACGCTGGCCCTGGTGCTGGCTCTCTGGGCCTACGTCACCGGACCCGGCGGGCTGCCGAGCTACCTGCTGCCGGATCCGGTCTCGGTCGGTCGGGCACTGTGGACCGGGCTCGTCAGCGGCGAGTACGGGCCGCACATCCAGTTCACCCTGACCTCGACGCTCCTCGGATACGGCATCGGCTCCGTCGCGGCCGTGATTGCGGGCGTCCTGGTGGCCGAGAGCCGGACCTTCGAGCGCTTCGTCTTCCCCTACATCGTGGCGATCCAGGCGATGCCGAAGGTCGCGCTCGCACCGCTGATCCTCGTCTGGTTCGGCTTCGGGCTCGCCTCCAAGGTCGTGCTGGTCGCGCTGATCTGTTTCTTCCCGCTCCTCGTGAACACGATCGCGGGCATCCGCCGGACCGACCCTGAGCTCATCGACATGGCCCGGTCGTTCTCCCGGCCGGCCTGGTGGATCTTCCTGCACGTGAAGCTTCTGGCGGCCGCCGGGGCGATCTGCGCGGGCCTCGAGATCGGGATCGTGCTGGCGCTGATCGGCGCGATCGTCGGCGAGTTCGTCGCCGCCGAGAAGGGGGTCGGCTACCTGATCGGCTCCGCGACGGTGAACATGAACGTCGCCACCATGTTCGCGGGCGTCCTGCTGCTCGCCGGCTTCGGCATCGCGGGAAGCGCGCTCGTGCGCTTCGCCCAGAGGCGGATCGTGTTCTGGGAACGGGCGCCGGATCCATCGACGCGGGGAGAGCGCGCATGAGCCTGGATGCACAGCTGCCGGAGGCGCTCGCCTTCGCGTCGGCGACCGAACTGGTCGGGCGCCTGAAGGCGCGGGAGTTCACGGCACGCGCGCTGCTCGAATTCCAGCTCGCGCGCGTGGCGCGGCTCAATCCCGAGATCAACGCGATCGTCTACACCGACCTTCCGGCCGCGCGGGACCGCGCCGACCAGGCCGACGCGGCTTTGGCCCGCGGCGAGGATTGGGGGCCGCTCCACGGGCTGCCGATGACCGTGAAGGAGACGAACAACGTCGCCGGCTGGCCGACCACCTACGGCGATCCGGCCCTGGCCGAGGCGATCCCGACGCACAGCGCCGTCATCGTCGAGCGGCTGCTTGCGGCCGGCGCGATCCTCTTCGGCAAGACCAACGTGCCGATCAACGCCCTCGACTGGCAGAGCTACAACGCGATCTACGGGACGACGCGCAATCCCTGGGATCTCGAGCGCACGCCGGGCGGCTCGTCCGGCGGCTCCAGCGCGGCTTTGGCCGCGGGGCTCGTGCCGCTCGAACTCGGGAGCGACGCCGGCGGCTCGATCCGCTTCCCGGCCCATTTCTGCGGGGTCTACGGCCACAAGCCGAGCCCCGGCATCGTCCCCGTCGCCGGCAATGAGCGCGGGGCAAGCCTCCTCGACAACGACCTCGTGGTGAGCGGCCCGCTCGCCCGGACGGTGGCCGACCTCACCTGCGCCCTCGACGTCCTCGCGGGACCGGCGGGGCCGGCCGCCAAGGCCTGGCGCCTGGACCTCCCGGCGCCGCGGGCGAGGCGCCTCGCCGCATTCCGGGTGGCCTACGTGACCGACTCGCCCGTCGCCGAGGTGGACGAGCCGGTCCGGGCCGCGATCCGGGCCCTGGCCGAGCGCCTCGCGGGCCTGGGCGCCCGGGTCACGGCCGACGCGCTCCCGTTCGACGATCACGCCGCGCACCACGCGACCTATCTCCAGCTGCTGCGCGGATCGGCGTCGGCCCGCCTCCCGCAGGCGGTGTTCGAGGAGGCCGTCCTGCGCCTCACGGAGCCGGGCACGAACGCGACGCCCTACGTGGCGCGGATGGCGCAGGCGCACGCGCAGCGCCACCGCGACTGGATCCTGGCCGAGGAGCGCCGGGCCGCGCTGAAGCGGGATTGGGCAACCTTCTTCGAGCGCTACGACGTGCTCCTCGCCCCCGTCACGGTCTGCGCGGCCTTCCCGATCGACGAGGCGCGGCCGCGGGAGGAGCGCGTGCTGCAGATCAACGGACACGCGGTCGACTACAACGACCAGCTGTTCTGGGCCGGGCTGGCGACGCTGCCGTCCCTGCCGGCGACGGCGGTCCCGATCGGCTATGACGGCCACCTGCCGATCGGCATCCAGGTGATCGGGCCGCATCTCGAAGACCGGACGACGCTCGCGTTTGCGGCCGAGCTCGAACGTCTGCATCCATTCGCGCCGCCCCCGCGCTACGCGCCGTCTGCTGGCCCGTGACACGGAAATCGACACGCGCGGCCGGCTGTCTAAGCCCGTCTCCGTAGTAACGGGGCACGTTGCCAGTTTCGCGCGAGAATTATCTGCTTCCGGACCGCTCAGCGCAGGCAGAACCTTCTGCCGACATCCGGCAGCAGAGCGTGAATCGATCAAACACGCGGCGCGCGCGCCGACAGGCCGGCAAAGTCCTGGCACGGTCCATGCCTCTGTGGGATGCTCACCAGGCTCGGTAAGCGTCTCATCCGCTCTCGGTGGATGCGTTCGCCGCGGCCGTCCTTGCGAGCGGAGCGAGGAAATCCAGAGGGCGTCGCGATCGTCGAGGTCGCGCGGCCCTGGGTCATGTCGCTGCGCTCGTGATGATGGCGGGAAATGCATCGCGCGATGCGCTCAAATGGAAACCGTCTCAGGGGAACTATGCGGAAGCCGCACGGCGATCTGGCATCCATTCAGCCGATGAGCGTGGTCGGCCTGCCTTCGGCCACGCTGAAGGCGAACCAAGCCTACGACACCCTGCGGCGGGAGATCGTCTCCTGCCGCCTGCTGCCGGGCACGCGCTTCACCGAGACGGAGCTGATGGAGCGTTTCGCGCTGGGCAAGGCCAGCTGCCGGATCGCGCTCCAGCGCCTGACGCAGGACGGCTTCGTCGCCTCCATGCCGCGGCACGGCTACCGGGTCGCGCCGGTCACCGTGAAGGACGTGGACGAGATCTTCGCCCTGCGCACCGAGCTGGAGCCGCTGGCGGCCCGCGGCGCGGCCGGGCGGGTGAACCGGGGGCAGCTGGAGCGGCTCGAACAGGCCTGCCGCCGGCGCATCGACGTCGATGTCGGCAACCAGATCGACTTCTTCCTGGAGGCCAACCGCAGCTTCCACATGGCGATCGCCGTCGCGTCCGGGAACCAGCGGCTCTGCCGCGCCCTCTCGGGCCTCCTCGACGAGATGACCCGCCTCGTGGCGCTCGGCTTCGGCGTGCAGGGCGTGCGGCCCAACATCGAGAACGACCACACCGCCATGATCGAGCATCTCGTGGCGGGGGATGCCGAGAGCGCCGCCCAGGTGGCGCGCCGCCACGTCGAGACCTTCCGCGCCATGACCCTGGAGAAGGTGATCGCGAGCCTGCGCGACACCGCCGTGATCGGGCCGGCGGCGCCCGTCCAGTCGGACGGGAGCGAGCGGTGAACGCGGTCGAGATCGACCATGTCGGAAAGTGGTTCGGCCAGCGCGAGGGCGCGCCGCTCCACGTTCTCCAGGACATCGCCCTGACGGTGCCGCAGCGGGCGGTGGTGGCGATCGTCGGCGCGTCGGGCTGCGGGAAGAGCACGCTGCTCAACATCATCGCCGGGCTGATCGAGCCGGATGCCGGCGGCGTGCGCCTGTTCGGGACGGCGGCCCGGGAATTCCGCGACTGGCGCGCCATGACCTACATGTTCCAGGAGGACCGGCTCCTGCCGTGGCGCACGGCGGCGCAGAACGTCGCCTTCGGGCTGGAGGCCGGCAGCATGCCGGCCGCCGAGCGCCGCCGGCGGGTGGATGAGACCCTCGAGCTCGTCGGCCTGTCGCGCTTCCGCGATGCCTACCCGCACGAGCTTTCCGGCGGCATGCGCAGCCGGGTCGCCCTGGCCCGCAGCCTCGTCACCGAGCCGAGCCTCCTGCTCCTCGACGAGCCGTTCTCGAAACTCGATCCGACGATCCGCGCTCAGATGCACGCCGAGCTGCTGCGCATCGCGGCCTTGCGGGCGATGACCCTGATCTTCGTCACCCACGACGTGGAGGAAGCGGTGGTGCTGGCCGACCGGATCGTTGTGCTGCAGCCCAATCCCGGCCGCGTGCGCCTCGTTCAGGAAGTCGCCCTCGACCGCCCGCGGGATCCGCTCTCGGAGGCGGTGACCGAACAGGTCCGCCGCCTGCGCCTCGCCCTCTCGGAGGAGCCGGTCCCATGCTAGTCCGGACACCCGAGGCCATGCTGCGCCGCCCGCGAGCTGGCGTTGTCCGCACCCATGGCGGCACACTCCTGCAGCGTCTGGCCCTGATCGGGCTGGCCCTGGCCGCCTGGTATGTCGGCTCTCTCCACGCGCCGAGCTTCGTCCTGCCGAGCCCGGCCCGTGTCTGGACGGCCTGGACCGGCCTCGTCGCCACGCCGAGCTTCGCCGCCGATCTCGGCATCACCCTCGGCCGCGTCGCCGCGGGCTTCGCCCTCGCCGCCCTGGTCGGCCTGCCGCTCGGCCTCGCGCTGGGCGCAAGCCGGGCGCTCGGCGGGTTCTTCGAGCCAGTGCTCACGGTGATGAACACCGTCTCGTCGGCGATCTGGGCGATCTTCGCGCTGATCTGGTTCGGGCTGTCGAACTGGACCACGATCTTCGTGGTGTTCATGACCGCGATGCCGCTGATCCTAACCAATGTCTGGCAGGGCACCCGGACGGTCAGCGCCGAGCATCTCGAACTCGCCCGCACCTTCCGCATGCCCCGGCGAAAGGTGCTGACCAAGATCTACCTGCCGACCATCCTGCCGGCCTTCTTCTCGGGCGCCCGGCTCGCCATCGGCTTCGGCGCCCGGGTGGTGCTGGTGGCCGAGAGCCTGGGGGCGAGCAGCGGCATCGGGTACCGGCTGCGTCAGGCCGCCGACCTCGTGCAGACCGATCAGGTCTTCGCCTGGACCCTCACCCTCGTCGCCCTGATGATCGGCCTGGAGACCCTGGTCCTCAAGCCGGCGGAGCGGCGCCTGTTCGCCTGGAAGAAGGCGAGCCCGGCATGAGCGCGGCCTCTGATCTCCCTCGTCGCCCCGCTACCAGAGTTCAGGAGGCCGCGTTGAAACGGATCGGTGCCCTTCTCGCCTGCGCGCTGCTCGCGGCGGCTCTGCCAGGCCGCGCCCAGGCCGAAACGGTCCGCATCGGCTACTGGAGCTCGGGCATCAGCCTCGGCTTCGGCGCGGTGCTCGAAGCCGGCCAGTTCATGGAGAAGCAGGGGCTGACGCCGGAATACGTCAAGTTCCCCGACGTCAACGCGCCCACCAAGGCGATGGCGGCCGGCGCCATCGATTTCGCCATCGCGGCGAGCGCCGGAACCTCGCTGAGCGTCACCGCCGACGGCCTGCCGCTCAGCATCGTGCTGGCGACGCAGGTGGCCGATCTCGACTTCGTCGTGCCGGAGGATTCGCCGATCCGCACGATGGCGGATCTCAAAGGCAAGAAGATCGGCACCTCGCCGGCGGGCAGCGGCACCGCCGCCATCGCGGCTGCGATCCTCGAAGGCAATCACGGCCTCAAGCCCACGGATTATCAAGCGGTGCCGGGCAACGACTCGCGGCTGGCGCAATTCCTCGTCCAGAAGGACATCGACGCGGCCGCCTTGCGGACCGTCACCCTGGCGCTCCTGCCGGACGTCAAGATGCGCCGGCTCGGGACGTTTCGCGAGGAATGGAAGCGCCTCACCCGGCAGGATGCCCCGCCCGTGCTCGGCGTCGGCCTGATGCGCAAGGCCTGGATGACGCAGAATCCGGACGGCCCCGCCAAGGTGGTCGCGGCGATGCGCAAGGCGTTCGAATACGGCAAGGCCGATAAGCCCGGCGTGGCCAAGATCCTGATGGCCTCCGCCAACCTGAATGCCACCGATGCCGCGGCCTACGCGGCGCTCTGGGACGGCATCTACACCGTCAGCCTGGAACCCGCCGACATCGCGTCGCTCAAGCGGGAATTCGAGGTCTTCAAGGCGGTCGGCGCCGTCCAGGGCAGCCTGCCCGAGGGAGCCCTCGTGCCAGGCCCCTACGAGCAGTCGAAGGCCATCCCTTAGAGCCGTGCGCGATCGCGCTGCGATCGGTCTCGGCTCTAAGGTCTTGTTTTAACGCGCTCCCTTGCGCCGAACCGAGGTCCACTTCGGCGGAGAGCGCTCTAACCGTCGGCCAGAAGACCCGACGCCGTACCGAGAGGAAACAGGTCCCCATGGCAGACACGATGCGAGCCCTCGTGCTGGAGGCGCACGGCGACATCGATACGCTGAAGGTCGTCGCCGACTATCCGAAGCCCGCTCCGGGCCCCGACGAGGTCCTCATCCGGGTGGGCGCCTCCTCGTTCAACTACCACGACGTGTTCACCGTGAAGGGCATGCCCGGCATCAAGGTGCCGATGCCGGTGGTGATCGGCCTCGACATGGCCGGCCAGATCGTCGAGCTCGGCGCCGGCGTCGCGGATTGGCGCGTCGGCGACCGGGTGCTGGTCAATCCGCTGAACAAGGCCAAGGGCCTGATGGGCGAGATGCTCGACGGCGGCATGGCCGAGTATTGCCGGGTCTCGACGAGCCAGCTGATCGCGATGCCGCCCGACGTGAGCTACGCGGACGCCGCCTCGCTGCCCGTGGCCTACGGCACCGCCCACCGGATGCTGATCACCCACAACACCGTAAAGGCCGGCGACAAGGTCCTGATCCTGGGCGCCAGCGGCGGCGTCGGCACCGGCTGCGTGATGCTGGCCAAGCAGCTCGGCGCCGAGGTGATCGCCTGCGCGGGCAGCGCCGAGAAGATGGAGGCGCTGAAGGCGCTCGGGGCCGATCACGTGGTCAATTACCGCGAGACCGACTTCTCGAAATGGGCGATCCAGACCTACGGCAAGCCGCAGCGCCGGACCTACGAGGGCGGCGTCGACGTGGTGATCAACTTCACCGGCGGCGACACCTGGGTGCCCTCGCTCAAATGCCTGAAGCGCGGCGGCACGCTGCTCGTCTGCGGCGCCACCGCGGGGCACGATCCGAAGGAGGATCTTCGCTACATCTGGAGCTTCGAGCTGAAGGTGATCGGCTCGAACAGCTTCTACGACGACAATCTCGCGGCCCTGATGGACATGATCCAGGCCGGCACCCTCAAGCCCACGATCGACAGGGTCCTGCCCCTGGAGGAGGCGGCCGAGGGCCTGCGGATGATCCGCGACCGTGAGGTCATGGGCAAGATCGTCGTCACGCCGTAGGAGCACCTGCCATGTCGGATACCCAGACGCCCGCGCCCCTGAGCCGGGAAGACGTGGAGGCCTTGCTCCTGCGCGGCCCGTTCCACCAGTGGCTCGGCCTCTCCGTCGTCTCGGTCGGCGCGGGCACGATCGAGCTGAAGGCGACGTGGCGCCCCGAATGGGTCGTCAACGCCGAGCGCGGCTACGTCCATGGCGGCATCCTGGCGACTCTGGTCGACCTGACCGCCGACTGGGCGCTGGTGTCCAAGACCGGCCGCGGCGTGCCGACCGTGGACCTGCGCGTCGATTATCACCGCCCGGCGATGCAGGGCGACCTGACCTGCCGGGGCAATGTGGTGAAGTTCGGCGGCCAGCTCTCGGTGGCCGAGGCGCAGATCCTCGATTCCGAGGGCCGGCTGCTCGCCAGCGGCCGCGGCGTCTACATGACCGCGCCGCCGAAATGAGCGACGCCGCGGGGAGGGCGGTCCGGCCGGGTCCCGCCCTCGACCACGTGGTGATCAACGTCCTCCGCCGCATGGATGCGGCGGCGGCCCTGTTCACCGAGCTCGGCTTCCAGCTGACGCCGCGCGGGCGCCATTCGCTCGGGTCCATCAACCACCTGATTATGACGCCCGGCGCCTATCTGGAGCTGGTCGGCGTGCCCGAGGACGGCCCGCAGCGCCAGGACGTGCTCGACAGCCCGTTCGGGCTGAACGGTCTCGTCGTGGCGAGCGCCGACGCGGACGAGACCTTCGCGCGTCTCTCGGCGGTCGGCCTGCCGGTCGGGCCGCCGGTGGCGTTCTCGCGGCCGGTCACTCTGGGTGACAGGACCGAGGAGGCCCGGTTCCGGACCGTACGCCTGCCGACGTCGCTATTTCCGGCCGGCCGGATCTACCATTGCCAGCACCTGACCCCGGATCTGGTCTGGCGGGAGCCCTGGTTCGTTCACCCGAACGGGTTCTGCGGCATCGGCGGCTTCACGGTGGCCAGCCCGGCGCCGGAGGCGGAGGCGCCGCGCTATGCCGCCGCCTGCGGCGCGGTTGTCGAGCGGGCCGGGGAGGCGTGGACCTTCCGCCTGGGCGAGACCTGCGTGACGATCGAGCCGGGCCCGGCGGCGCGCTTCGCCGGCCTCGTGCTGCACTTTACCGACCTGACGGCGCTCGAGGCCCGGGCGCGCGCCGTACCGGACGCGGACTGGATCCGGCTCTCCTCCGAGGAGGCGGAGCTGGCGCTGCCGGACTTCCAGCTCACGCTGTGCTGCAGGAGCGCCCGATGCGCCCCGTGACCAATCTCGGCGCCCTCGTCGACCCCACCGGCGATCCCGACGCCCCCATGATCATCGGATTGCGTCCGGGCGCCGAGCCGGCAATCCTGTCGCGCGCGGCCCTCGACGCGATGGCCGACGCTTTCGCCCGGGGGCTGCTGCGCGGCGGCCTGCGGCGGGGCGAGCGCATCGCCATCCTGTCGGCCAACCGGCCCGAGTTCATCGCGCTGCTGCTCGGGGCGATGCGCGCCGGGATCGTCCCGACGCCGGTGAACCACAAGTTCCCCGCGGCCACGATCCGGAGCGTGCTCGCCGATTGCGGCGCGCGCCTCGTCGTCTGCGACGCGCCGCGGCGCGCGCAGCTTCCCGCCGACCTGCCGCCGGATCTGCGCGTCGCCGCGTTCGATGCCGCGGGTGCGGACGGGATCGGGCCCTGGCTCGATCCGGGCCCCTTCGACCCGATCGACCCGCACCCGGACGAAATGGGCCTGCTCCTGTACACGTCCGGCTCGACCGGCCGTCCGAAGGGCGTGATGCTCTCGCATGCGAGCCACCTCTGGGTGGTGCGCACGCGCATGGCGGAGGACGACCTGCGGCAGGACCGCGTCCTGATCGCGGCGCCGCTCTACCACATGAACGCGCTGGCCCTGGCGCTCCTGGTCTGCGCGTCCGGCGCCACCATGGTGCTGCTGCCGCAATTCGAGGCCCGCGCCTATATCGAGGCCATCAGCCGGCACCGCTGCACGTGGCTCACCGCCGTGCCGCCGATGATCGCCATGATGCTGCGGGAGCGCGACGCGCTCGCGCAGGCCGATCTGACGAGCGTGCGCGCGGTGCGGATGGGATCCGCCCCGGTCAACGACACCCTGGCGCACCAGATCCGGGCCCTCCTGCCCAACGCCCGCATCATCAACGCCTACGGCACCACCGAGGGCGGTCCGATCGTGTTCACGCAGCACCCGGACGGGCTGCCGACGCCGATCGCCTCCGTGGGATATCCCCATCCGGGCGTCTCCGTGCGTCTCGTCGGTCCGAAGGCTCCGGAAACCGGCGTGCTGCAGATCCGCAGCCCGGCCCTCATGCTGGGCTATCACAACAGGCCGGAGACGCCGTCGCCGATCACCGCGGATGGCTACTACGACACCGGCGACATCTTCCGCCGGGACGAGCACGGATTCCACACCGTCCTGGGCCGAACCGACGACATGTTCGTCTCCGGCGGCGAAAATATCTTCCCGGGCGAGGTCGAACTCGTCATCGAGAGCCACCCGGACGTGCTGCAGGCCTGCGTGGTCCCGGTCGAGGACGCGATCAAGGGCACCAAGCCGGTGGCTTTCGTCGTGCTGCGCCCGGGCGCCGCGGCCGACGAGGCCGTGATCAAGCAGCACGTCCTCGCCAACGCCCCGGCCTATCAGCATCCCCGGCGGGTCTGGTTCCTCGATGCGATGCTGCTCGCCTCGACCAACAAGATCGACCGGAACGGATTGCGGCAGCGGGCGGCGGCGGCGGTTCGGGCCGTGTGAATCACGCCGCGTCAGCCGCAGCACCCGTCACGTCCTTCAAACGTGATGGATGAATCGTACGCTGCAGATCATCTGTTTGCAGGTTCAAAATTCTGCCCGCTTCGTCCACTGACTGAAACGCGGCCGCAAGATCGCAGCCAACATTTCCCGGGCGGTTCGCCACCGGACGATGACTGTGAACGGCACCGGTCCGAAGACAGCCGTCGAATATTGCAATCAATGCGCCAGAATAGTACGTTTTGGCGCGTCAATAGATTTCATCGAACCGGTTAGGATTTTGGTCTGCGCCATTGCGGGTCGGTCTTGGAGGTTTCCCGCATGCTCAGGGATGCGTCATCTCATTCCGCGGCAAGTACACGCCGGCTCTGCGCGATCATGAGCGCCGATATAGCCGGATACAGCCGCATGATGGGACATGACGAGGAGGGAACACATGCGCGGATGAGTCGGTATCGACGGGACATCGTCGAGCCGACCGTTGTGGAGCACAGCGGCACGATCATCAAACACATGGGCGACGGATTCCTGGCCGTCTTCGACAGCCCGCTCGAAGCGACGCGCTGCGCGATCGTCATTCAACAAACCATTGCCGCCCGCAACGCCGCGGTATCGGACAAATCCAGCTGGCTGCAATATCGCATCGGTATCAATCTTGGCGATATCATATGCGAAGAGCACGATGTCTTCGGAGACGGCGTAAACGTCGCCGCGCGCTTGCAGACCGCGGCAAGACCTGGCGACGTCAACATCTCGGGCGGCGTGTACGAGCAGATCAAGAACAAGCTCGTCTGCGGTTACCAATCTCTCGGCGATGAGCGCCTGAAGAACATCACCGATCCCGTCCGGATCTACCGCGTCCTGCCCGATCCGTCGGCTGTCGTCCGGGCCGAGCACGGGGTCAGGCGCGCCGCCCGGACGCTCATCCCGATCGTCGGCGCCTGCGGGGCGACCTTTGCCATCGGCGTCTGGTTCGCGACCCACAAGATGACCGGCAGCCCTGAGCCGGTCGGCATCGTCATCGGCTCCGGCGAGGTGCCCGCGCCCGAGGCCGCTCCACGGCGTGGGACCAGCACGGCCCAGGTTCCGATCCCCGCGCCCGTGATCGACACGGCGAGACCCGAGATGGCCGCCGCAGCCCCGCCCGCGCCCAGCCCGGAACCCGTACCGGTCGCGTTCGCCGTACCGCCGCCGCCGGCCCAGAAGCCGGAGCCGCCCGCGTCGTCCGGTGCGTTGAAGGACTGCGCCGACTGCCCCGAGATGCTCAAGCTGACCGGCGGGGTCTTCCGGATGGGGGGCTCGTCGGATGCGTCCGAGAAGCCGGTGCATCAGGTCGTCATCGCGCCGTTCGCGCTCAGCCGCCTGCCCGTCACGAAGGCGCAATGGCAGGCCTGTGTCCGCGCGGGTGCCTGCACATACCGGCCGGACGGCCCCGACGACCTGCCGGTGCGCAACGTGAGCTGGAACGACGCCCAGCAATACGTGGCGTGGCTGTCGAAGCTGACGTCCAAGCCGTACCGCCTGCCGAGCGAGGCCGAGTGGGAATATGCAGCGCGGGCCGGGACGGCAACCGCCTACTGGTGGGGCGCACAGATGGTGCCCGGCTTCGCCAACTGTAAGGGTTGCGGCACGCCGCACGACCTGGAGAAGCCGATTCAGATCGGCCTGCTGCCGCCGAATGCCTTCGGGTTGCAGGGCATGGGCGGTGGCGTCGCGGAATGGGTCCAGGATTGCTGGCACAGTAATTACCAGGGTGCCCCGCGCGTCGGAGCCTGGACCTCCCCGAAGTGCCGCGAGCACGTCCTGCGCGGCGGGTCTTGGTTGAGCGAGCCCGCCGATATTCAAGTCAGCAGTCGCGAACACTACGACACCAACGTCCGGTACCCGGCGCACGGGTTCCGGGTCGCTCTGGGCGAGTGAGGAGGCGGGCAGTGAGGACGACACTCCACGGTGTATGCCTGATCGGCATTGTTCTGGCGGCGACGCCCTGCTCGGCCCAGACCCCCGCGCCGGAGGATGCGGAACTCTACTTCATCTCACCGCGCGACGGCGCGAAGCTCAGAGGCCCGATCACGGTCCGCTTCGGCCTGAAGCATATGGGCGTGACCCACGCGGGCGACACGACGCCCAATATGGGCCACCATCATCTTCTGGTTGATGTCACGGAGCCGATCAGCCCAACCGAGCCGCTTCCGTCGAACAAGCGGTACCTCCATTTCGGATCCGGCCAGACCGAAACGCAGGTGGATCTTCCGCCGGGACCGCACACGCTGCAATTGGTCTTGGGAGATGCCAACCACAAACCCTTCCAACCGCTGGTCGCGTCGAAGACCATTCACATCAGGGTTCTGCGGCCGAATACGAGCACCGCAACGAAAAATTAGAGCCCAATTCAGAGTTTGCGATCCCGCCAGATCGGCTTTCGTCGGAACGGCCGCGCGCCAACAGACAGATCAAGTCATTCCAAGCGCGGCGCCGGGCCGCAGACCGGGTTTCTGACTTCTCCATCCCAGGACGGGTGGTGCTTCAGGCCATGATGAAAGCGGCTCACGGTGGAGACCACGTCTCCTGGATGCAGCCCTATGTCTTCAAGGCATCGACAATCGAGCCGGCACAGATCGCGGCCGCAGGCTTTGGTGGCGAACAGAGAGCGTAGGGAAACGGCTATGTGACTCAGCATCGGTGCCTCCCCATCTAGCCAGGGGAGAACGATGCCGCGTCGCGGCCCCGCAAGTCGGTGCTGATCCGCACGTCCGGCGCGGAAGTTTGTGCGTCGGCGTCGTCAATGATCCGCGGTCGATCAATTGATGTCGTGATCTTCTGAAGCGGTCGAGCACATGGCCTGTGGACGTCGGACGGCGCGCAGCGATCTCGCGTCCATCTTGGCCGCCTGTCTTGCAGCATCGGCCGCGACGTGCCCGCCCGGTGGAACTGGCGCTTGCTGAGACCGTCCCGGTGACCCTCAACGCGCGCGCGACCGCGCACCCCGGGCTGAGAGACGCAGGCGCCGGCCACCAGGCGTAGCCAGCACCGATTTCCGCCAGCGGCGAATAGCCGTGCCGTACACGCGATCGGCCAGCTCGGGCGGTTCGGCCGCTTGGTCGTTCGGCCTCGTCGGAGATGATGCCATGGGGCGCTCCGGATACGGGCCGCGGGAAGCCCGGTGCTAGACGCCGAGGGTTTCAGGCTGCTCTGTGCAGGTGAACACGACGTCCCCGGTTCGCTCGCAGGTCACGCTCACGGAGGTCGCACCACTCTGGTCGCGCTGGAGCGGCAGCTGTGCCCTGGCATGGGCGATGGCGGCTTCGAGGTCGCAGGGCCAAAGCTTTGTGGCGCTGACCCGTTTTCCTTTTCGGAAGGTGATCTTGTAGGCCATCGGTTCCTCCATTTTGGCGGAGGATACACCTTCCGTCGAAGAGGACACGCCCGCGGTGGGCATGGCAACGATGCGCCGTCGGCTGGGAGCGCAGACCCGGCGGTATTGGCGTTGCGGGCTTTGAAATCCGCCCGCAACGCGTTCGATCATGGCCTGCCTTACCGGGTCGGCACCGCTGTGGCGACGACCCGCGGGGTGGCCGGGGCGGTCGGAACGAGACGCGGCGTCGTGGTCAGCTCGGAAGCCGGGCGCAGGGTGGCCGTCGAACGGGCCTGCGCCCGATAGAGCGGCGGTGTCAGGCTGATGGTCTCGTCAGCCAGCGCAGGACCGACCAGCGAACCGGCAGCGAGGGTGGCGAGAACGAAGGAGCGAAGGGTCATGATGTGCAATCCTCTCGATGGCCGGTCTCAACCCGGCGTCGAGGCGTTATCTACGCTGCACAGCAACATGATCCAAACAGATGTGATCGATAACCCATATCGATGATGTCAATGATTGTCAGCGTCGAAGACGCACGGAGCGAACGCCATGCGGGACGGGCCGGGGCTCCGCGGCGTTTGCACGTTATGCGTACGATTCTCGTCGGTCTCATCGTCTTGGTCCGGTTCGGTCCGGACATCGCCTACGCGGCAAGCCTGTCGATGACGCCAGTGCCCTCTTCTGTCCGGAGCACCACTTCGGACGAGCTCATCAGCCCGCCCGCTTCCATCCTGGTTAGCCCGGCCCGTCGACCTGAGCCCGCCGCTCCCGCGGCAGGATCAACGGCGAGCGCCGTGATCGGCCGGTTAATGCAAAATTAATTTCCGACTCGGAGAGTCGGGCACACAGTCGCCGGGCTTTACGCTCACGAAGATCGGATGCCCGAATCTGATCTTCTCTCGCGAAAGGAGTCCGAATATTGCTGATTGCGGCCCTCCTTTTCGCGCTGGGCATGGCCGAAGGCTGGAACTACCGGGCGACGGCGCTGATGGCGAGTTCGATGCTCGTCAGCCTGGGCTGGCTGGCCCTCTGGGCGTTCGTCTGGACGACGCTCGATATCGAGAAGATCCTGCTGCTGTTCGCCGACCTCGCCGCGCACCAGGCCGGCTACCTCGTCGGCGCCTATTGGAACGGCGCGACCGACGAGGATCGCTGAGCGCTGGGCCCCCGGCGCCTTTCCATCCGGCCGCGCATCAGTGATGCGTCGGCTGGGTCATCGGCGGCTGGGGTGTCGCCGAGTGCGGCATGGCCGATTTGGGCATGGCCGGCATCATGTTGGAATTCATGTTGCTCATGATCCAGACCGAGCCGCCGACCACCAGCACCACGAACAGCACGCCGAAGGCCAGCGCCATGACATTGTTGGTGTTGTCCGGCCCCGTGGTGATGTGGAGGAAGAACACGAGGTGCACGCCCATCTGCGCGATGGCGAAGACCAGGATCGCCACCGGCACGGCCGGCGCCCAGACGAATTTGGCGTGCACGATCGCGAAGGAGCAGATCGTCAGGAGCGTCGCCAGGGCGAGGCCGATCAGATAGCCCCGGACACCCTTGCCGATATCCTCTTCGCCGTATTCCTCGCCCGGAGCGAGGTCGGCATGGTGCCGGTCGAGACCGTCCGCGCCGGCGTGATCCGCGTGGCTCATGTGATCGACCCCATCAGGTAGACGATGCTGAAGACCCCGACCCAGACGATGTCGAGGGCGTGCCAGAACAGGGCGAAGCACAGGGTCCGGCGCACGATGTCGGACCGGAACCCCTTGGCCAGCACCTGGGCCATCATGGTCAGCAGCCACAGCAGGCCGATCGTGACGTGCAGCCCGTGGCAGCCCACCAGCGTGAAGAAGCTCGATAGGAAGGCGCTGCGGGACGGGACGATGCCCCGGCTGACGAGGTCGTAGAACTCCATCACCTCCAGGGCGACGAAGCCCGCGCCCAGGAGGAAGGTCACCGCCATCGCCACCTGGAAATACAGCATCCGGCGGGCGCCCAGTGCGAGGCTCGCCATGCCGCAAGCGAAGCTCGACAGGAGCAACAGTCCCGTCTCAAGGGCGGTGTTGGTGAGGTCGAAAATCTCGGGGCCCGTCGGCCCGTCCGAGACGCCGCCCTGCAGCACCGCGTAGCTCGCGAAGAACGACGCGAACATCACGATGTCGCTGAGGATGAAGATCCAGAACCCGTAGGCGACGACGATGCGCTTCGGCGAGGGACCTCCGGTCCCGCGGCCGGTGGCCCGGGACTCGCCGTGGCCGTCCCGGCTGTGGCCGAGATGGTTCGGGTCGCCGCGGAACGCGGTGACCGAGCCGGGGGCAGCGGTGCTGGTCATGCGGCCCTCCGCTGCCCGACGCCCTGGAGCGCCTCAAGCCGGGTCGCGCGGTTCGCGCGGTTGACCTTCGCCACCTCGGAGGCCGGGATCTCGTACTCGACCGTGTCGCGCCACGCGAAGACCACGAAGGTCAGGAAGGCGCCGACGAGGCCCGCGGCGGCGAGCCACCAGATGTACCAGATCATCGCGAACCCGATCAGCGTCGCGAAGAAGGCGCAGATGAAGCCGGTCGGTGAGTTGAGCGGCATCTCGATCGGCTCGTAATCCGGCTCGTCGCGCAGGCGCAGCTGCTCGCGGGCGCGGCTCTTGATCGCCCAGTACGCCTCCTCGCCGTGGACCTCCGGCAGGGCCGCGAAGTTGAAGACCGGGGGCGGCGAGGCGGTCGCCCATTCCAGCGAGCGGCCGTCCCAGGGGTCGCCGGTGACGTCGCGCAGTTCCTCGCGGCGGCGGATCGAGACCACGAGCTGGATCACCTGGCAGACGACGCCCGCGATCATCACCACGGCGCCGAAGGCCGAGACCAGGATCCAGGGCCGCCAGTCGGCCACGTCGTAGTGCTGCATCCGGCGCGTCATGCCGAGGAGCCCCAGCCAGTAGAACGCCCCGAAGACGATGACGAAGCCCGTGATGCCGAACCAGAAAGCGGCCTTGCCCCACCACTCGTCGAGCCGGAAGCCGAAGGCCTTCGGGAACCAGTAGGTGTAGCCGGCGAACGCCGCGAACAGCACGGCCGAGACCATGACGTTGTGGAAGTGGGCCACCAGGAACATGCTGTTGTGGAGCACGAAGTCGGCCGGCGGGATCGCGAGCAGCACGCCGGTGGCGCCACCGACCACGAAGGTCACCATGAAGCCCAGCGACCACAGCATCGCGGTGGTGAGCCGGACCCGGCCGCCATACATGGTGAACAGCCAGTCGAAGATCTTCACGCCGGTGGGCACCGCGATGATCATCGACGTGATGGCGAAGACGCCGTTGACGTCGCCGCCCGGGCCCATGGTGAAGAAGTGGTGCAGCCACACCGTGAACGAGAGCAGGCAGATCGACATCGTCGCCAGCACCATCGACCGGTAGGCGAAGAGCGGCTTGCCCGAGAACGTCGAGATCACTTCCGAGAACACCCCGTAGGCCGGCAGCGCCAGGATGTAGACCTCCGGGTGCCCCCAGGCCCAGAACAGGTTCATGAACATCATCGAATTCCCGCCGTGGGAATCCGTGAAGAAGTGGAAGCCGAGATAGCGGTCGAGCGACAGCATCGCGAGCGTCGCGGTCAGGATCGGGAAGGCCGCGACGATCAGCAGGCTGGAGGCCAGCGCGGTCCAGCAGAACATCGGCATGCGCAGGTAGCTCATGCCGGGGGCGCGCATTTTCAGGATGGTCGCGACGAAGTTCACCCCGGTCATCAGCGTGCCGACACCGGAGATCTGGATCGCCCAGAGATAGTAATCGACGCCGACACCGGGCGAGTAGGTGATCTCGCTGAGCGGCGGCGCCGGCCACCACCCGGTGCGGGCGAACTCGCCCACGACCAGCGAGACGTTGACCAGCAGCGCCCCCGAGGCGGTGAGCCAGAAGCTGACGGAGTTGAGCGTCGGGAACGCCACGTCGCGCACGCCGAGCTGGAGCGGGACCGCGAAGTTCATCAACCCGATCATGAACGGCATCGCGCCGAAGAAGATCATGATCACGCCGTGGGCGGAGAAGATCTGGTCGTAGTGCTCGGGCGGGAGATAGCCGGCGGCCTTGTAGGCGAAGGCCTGCTGGGACCGCATCAGCAGCGCGTCCGAGAAGCCCCGGATCAGCATCACCAGCGCGAGGAGGCAGTACATGACGCCGATCCGCTTGTGATCGACGCTCGTGATCCACTCCCGCCAGAGATAGGGCAGGTGGCCGGCCAGCACGATCCAGGCGACCACCCCGAGGACGATGGCCACGACCACCGCCCCCGCGATCAGCGGGATCGGCTGGTGGAGCGGGATCGCTTCGAGGGTGAGCTTACCCAGCATGGAGTGATGTCCTCGGGTCTGGAACCGCTGCCGGTCGGGGAGGGGGCTCGGACAGGAGCCGCCCCTGATCAGGATCCGCCTTTGGGCCGCACGCCCTCGACGCCGCCCGCGGCCGGGCCCGGCCCCGGGGGGACGGTCTGCGCGACGATGCCGTCGAACAGGCCCGGCTCGACGGAGCCGAAGCTGCGCGGCGCATCGGCGATGCTCTGCTTGGCGACCTCCGCGTAGGCCGCCCGGTCGAGGGCCTTCCCCGAGCCCTTCGCGCCGTTGACCCAGTCGGCGAAGGCCGCGTCGGAGACCGACCGCACCGGGAAGTTCATGTCGGAGAAGCCGTCGCCGCTGAAATGCGTCGACAGGCCGTAGAGCTCGCCCTCCTGGTCGGCCATGAGGTTGAGCCGCGTGACCATGCCCCGCATCGTGTAGATCATGCTGCCGAGCTTCGGCACGAAGAACGAATTCCAGACGCTGCTGGAGGTCAGCCGGAAATTGACCGGCGTGGCGGCCGGCACGACCAGCTCGTTGACGCTGGCCACGCCCTGATCGGGGTAGATGAACAGCCACTTCCAATCGAGCGAGACGACCTGCACCTCCAGGGGCTTCTTGTCGGAGGCGAGCGGCGTGGCCGGGTCGAGCTGGTGCGCGCCGATCCACGCAATGCCGCCCAGGAACGCGATGGTCAGGAACGGCACCGACCAGACGACGAGCTCGATCCGACCCGAGAAGGCCCAGTCGGGCCGGTAGAGCGCCTTCGGGTTGGATTCCCGGTACCAGAGCGCGAACACCACCGTGGCGATCATCGTCGGTAGGATGATCGCCAGCATGATGACCGTGGCGATGATCAGGATGTTCGCCTCGGCCGACCCGACGGGACCTTTCCCGTCGAGGATGTTGTGCTGCTGGCACCCGGAGAGCAGGGGCAAGGCTGCGGCGAGAAGCACCGCGCGGAGTGGAAGGCCGGGACGACGGCGCATCGTGCCGTCAGGCGGCCGGAGGGCGGACGGCGCGCGAACGCACGGGTCGAAGAGTGCTCATTCGAAGCCTCCGGTCGGTCTCTGCCCCGATAGACCAAACCCGAAGTACATCAGCGGGTTTCGTCCTAAAATAACATCATTTGTCCTGCAGCGATGTTTTTTCTTAACATAGATTGCCTCTGCTCATTCCTGATCTTATCCGCGGCCAGGAATGCTTTCATGCGGCAAATACTAACATGAACGAAGGCAAGGCTGCCGGGAACGCGCGAACGTCGCGACCTGTCCGCCATCGCGTTCGTGCCGCATGCAGCCGTCCCGTCGCCCGGCCGAGATCCCGGCCCGATCCGCGAAGAGCGCCGCAGAAGGCGGCGTCTCGGGATGCCGCACGTGACCGGGCAGGGCAGCGCGCTGCTGCTGGCGGCCTGCTTCACGTTCGGCTGCGCGGCGATCTACGAGATGCGCGCCTGGGCCCAGGCCCTGACCGGCATCCTGATCCGCGTGGCTTTCTACCTCGGGTCCATCATGGTCGTCGTCGCGCTCCCGCGCTGGCCCGGGCAGCCCGCAAGGCAACCGGTCCCTCCGACAAACGCGGCAGCCCTGCCGCTGGAACGACGGCCGGTCCCGGTCGTCCGGGGAGCCGAGCGGCTGCCGGACGCTCAGCGGCCGAGATCGACCGGGACACTGAGGTCAGCGACGCCCGCCCCGCCGAGCAGCGCGGCCGGCGGCGGAGCCAGCGGGCCGGCGCCCTGAACCAAGCCTGCGGCCTTGCCCTGCACAGCCCCCTGGACGGCGCGGAGCGCCCGCCGATCGAGGTCCGGCACGCCGGAACTCCGCTCGATCTCGATCCGCTGCAGTGACCCGTCCGCGGCGATCTCCACGTGAACCACCACGGTACCGGCCCGCCGGCCCGATCGTGGCCGGGCGCCAGCGCGGTCCACGGCATCGATCCGCGTGATGAGGTCCGAGAGCCAGGCGCGCACCCTCGGGCCCTCAGCCCCGCGCGCCGGCGCGGCCCAGGGAACCAGAAGCAGACCGACCGCGACGATTCCCGGGGCGAGCATTCGTGACGGCATAGGGACGGCGCTCCGGGCGCGTGGCGACCGGCCCGACACGCGCCGGCCGGCCTCTCGCGCTCCCGGTTAGCCGAGTGCGCTCAGGAAACCGTTACCGCTTTCCGGCCCTTCGGCCCGGCCGCGGCCAGCATGACGTCGTCGCTGCCGACCTCCAGGCCGGTGTAGCCGAGCATCTCGGCGAGTTGTGTCCGAGCGCGCCAGACGCGGCTCTTCACCGTGCCGATCCGGCAATTCATCACGGCCGCCGTCTCTTCGTAGGTGAGGTTCTCGATCGCCACGAGAACCAGGGCCTGCCGCATCAACGGCGCGAGGCGGTCGAGGGCGGTGCGCACGTCGCTCAAGTCCAGGTGGCCGCCCTGCTCGGGCAGCGACACCATCCGCTCGGCCTGCGTGCCATCCTCGTCCTGCACCTCGCGGCCGCGCTTGCGGTGCTCGTTGTAGAACTGGTTGCGCATGATCGTGAACAGCCACGCCTCCAGGTTGGTGCCCGGAGCGAAGCTGGCGCGCGACCGCCACGCCCGCAGAAGCGTGTTCTGCAGGAGGTCGTCGGCCCCGACATGGTTGCGCAGCAGCGAGCGCGCGAAGCGCTGGAGGTTCGGCACCATGGCGAGCAGGGAGGTCTGAAACTCCTTCTCGCGACCGTCCTGCGCCTTGCCGAACGCGGCATCGAGCAGCGTCAGGAGTTCGGCGAAGCGGTCCGCGATGGAAGGCTCGACCGAATCCTGCGCGTAGGTCGCCGCCAGAAGATGGCCGAGGTGATACTGCACGCTGTCGGGGAGCCGGGGCGCCTGCGTGTCGATTGTATCACCGTCGAGCGAGAGTTCGAGCATGACAGCCGATCACCTGAGAGGGATGAAAGAGCGGGTTCGGTTATTAATCCCCAGGCACCGGCATGTTGCCGCAACATAGATCAGCGGATGGGCAGATCATAAGACTGATCTATGATACAAAGCATGATCAACGCGACAGATATGCGGAGCGGGACAACGTCTTTGATGAGAGAATTTCCAATCCAAATCTGGCCGCCGCCACGCCGAGTCTGCGGCAACGCACGGAAGATCCTCGCGACTGCGAGATCCGAGCCGCGCCGCCGCCTTTACCTGGACCGCAGCTCAGGACGACACCCATGAACCGACTGACCGACCTCGAAGACGATCCGGCGTTCCAGCAGGCCGTCCTGGCCGTGCGCGGAGCGGCCAGCACGCTCAGCGGCCGAGCCGTGACCGTGGAGGAGGCCCGCTTCCTCGTCGGCATCGCGCTGACCACCTTCGCCCATGCCGGCGGCCTGAACGAGCCGAGCCGGAGCCGGCTGGCCCGCTTCTCCGAGACGGTCGGGCAGGGCGCCGTCGTCGAGACGCTCACGAAGCACTGAGCCCGAGCCGTCCGATGCCTAGCCGGCCTCCGCCATGGCGGCGCGCAGGACGCGCTCGAGGTCCGCCATCACCGCCGCCCGATCCGCCGCGTGAAGCGCGAGATCGAGCCCCACCGTCACGTGCTGACCGATGATCAGGAGGCCGACTTCGCGCAGCGCGGCCGTCGCGGCCCGGATCTGCTGGATCTCGTCGAGACAGTGCCGATCCGCCTCGACCATCGCTCGCAGGCCGCGCACTTGGCCCTCGATCCGCCCCAGCCGCCGAACCAGCGGAGCGCGCTCCGCGTCCGTTCGGGCGAGGCAGACACGACCATCGATGACTGTACCGCTTGTCACCGCTCTGCGCCTCCCTGTTCCGACCCGGTGTCAGGCCCTGGGAACGGACGGTGCTCCGAAGGATCGTCCGCCTCCGGAGCACCGCGCCGTCAGCCGATCTGCTCGGACTGGGCCCCGCTGTCGGGCCGTGCCGGGCCGAGCACCGGCTCCTCGCCCATGGGCTGGTTCTGGACCACGCTGAACTCGCCCTTGCCGTCGAGGGACGGGCCCTGCGTCCAGCGGCCGGCCGGGGGCGGCGAGCCGTCCGCCGACGTCGAGAAGAAGTTATAATTGAACTTCTGGTTCTCCTCGCTCTGCGGGAAGGAGTTCGGGATCGGCAGCGTGCCGGCGTGCCCCCCGAGTTCCTCGATCACCGACAGCCATTGCTGCTGGTGCATCGTGTCCCGGGCGATGAGGAAGCTCCACATGTCGCGCATGCCGGCATCGTTGGTGGCGTTGTAGAGCCGGACCGCGAGGACGCGGCCGGTGCTCTCGGCGGCGACGTTGCAGTACATGTCGGCCGCGATGTTGCCGCTGGCGTAGATGTGGCTCATGTCGAAGGGCAGGCCGTCGGAATTACCCGGGAAGGCCGCCATGCCGGCCGACAGCAGCGTCTTGTGCAGCATGCCTTCGGCGATGTGTCGCGGATTCTCGCCGCCCATCACGGCGCCGACGATGGCGTCGGCGGCCCCGGCCTCCTGCACCTTGGTGGGGGCGTTCTCCAGATTCATCGCCACCGCGGTCGCGAGCATCTCGATATGCCCGAGCTCCTCGGTCGCGGTGTTGAGCAGCATATCCCGGTACTTCGTGGTCGGAGCGCGGTTGCCCCAGGCCTGGAAGAAGTACTGCATGCAGACCCGGATCTCGCCCTCGATCCCGCCAATCGCCTGCTGGAGCATCCGGGCATAGATCGGGTCCGGGCTGTCGACCTTGACCGGGTACTGAAGTCGCTTGTCGTGATAATACATGGTGTCTGTCCCTCGCGAGAGGCACGGCGCGCCCTAGCTCACCGCACGATCGGCCGCAGGCTCGGTACTCCCTGGGAGCATAAGCCTTCGCATCCTGACCAACCCGGCTTCAGGACCTCGGTTCGATGTTCCAACACATTTGGAACGATCAAGACGCCCACGATCCGATTTTTCGCTGTTGAATCAGGCTACAACGGCTAAAAATATTTTCTGCAGCTGCGCTTGATCGTCGAAATGCGGCACCAACACATGTTAATGTACCTCAACGCAGGTTAGCATTTTGCGGGTGCAGCGCCCTCACCATGCAGAAGCTTGACGTGCGGACGGTCGAGCCGGCCGCGAAGACGCTCCCGGGCGGATCGATCCGCGCAATCCGACCCGCATGCTAGCGCTTACCAGCCCCGCACCACCGTCAAGCTTGGCATGTATTCGACGTGCGGCAATACGACGTTGACCGGCATTCGCCGTCTGTACGCTAGCGTACACTTTGTATAATCTAGGATCCGCCGTTACCCGGAATACAGCGAGCGAACTTATACTTGAAAATGCACCATCTTATAATACGCGCCTAATCCGCGGTCGGCGCGGGGCCAACGGCTTGGAGTGCATTGATGCTCACCGTCCAGATCGCCGATTTGGCAGCTCTCCTGGAGACCCGCCCGCTCACCCCGGACGGCTTCGCGAAAGCCTTCGATCTGGCCGTGCGCGAGCGCTCGATCCCGAAGCAGCACGACCTGCTGCTGCCCGGTGCCGAGCCGGAAGTCGCGCACCTGCTGCTGGCCGGTCACGCCTGCCGCTATCGCATGCTGCGGGACGGCCGCAGGCAGATCACCGCCATCCTGGTTCCGGGCGACCTCTGCGACCTGGGTGCGATCCTCGCGAGCCGCGCGGATTACGCGGTCAACACGCTCACCCGCTGCACGGTCGGCGAGATCCCGATCGCGCGGCTTTCCGCCCGCGACAGCCCGGACCTCGCCGCAGCCTTGGGCCGCCGCCTGCGGCGCGACGAGGCCATCGCCCGCGAATGGATCGTCAGCCTGGGCCGGCGCGTCGGTATCGAGCGGATGGCGCATCTGCTCTGCGAGCTGCGCTGGCGGCTGGCGACCGTCGGCCTGGTCACCGACGACAGTTTCGAGATGCGGATCACGCAGAACGATTTTGCGGACGCGCTCGGGCTGACGTCGGTGCACGTCAACCGCGTGCTGAAATACCTGCGTGACAGCCAGCTGATCCACCTGAAGAGCGGACGGCTCACGCTCCTCGACCGTCCGCGGCTGGAACGGCTCGCGCAGTTCGATCCGGCCTATCTGGAGATCTGGTCCGATTCCCTTTGAGTCTGCCCGTCGTCCGGGCCGCGCGCGATCAGAGGTACCCGGTCCGGCGGGCGAGCATCATCCCGAAGGCGAGGCAGGCGGCCAAGCTGACGGCCAGCATGGCGACGTTCGTCCAGAACCGCACGGGCCGGCTGGAGCCATCGAGCCCGCTGGCGCGCAGGCGCACCCACGGTACGTAGAGGTAGAGGGCGGTCAGGGTCAGGATCAGGAAGGCCAGGGTGGCGAACCGGCCGGTGACCACAGCGGCGCCGGCGAGGATGGCCCATCCGATGACGAGGCCCAGCATCGTGATCAGGGCTGTCGAATTCACGTCCGCACGATCCCTTCAGCGCATGGATTCGGCAGGGCGGCCGCAGCGGAAACTCAGACTGCGACGAGCTCCCTCACGGAACACATAGCATCAGCGAACCGGCTACAAGATCGGAGAGAGTGCTGGTGCTGCGAGAGAGGATTGAACTCTCGACCTCTTCATTACCAAAAGGGTGTGCCGGGTCAACTTCTGGCTTCGTTTGCACCATGATCGTGATCCGTTCCGCCCGCTCCACGCTCTTGAACCCCGGTTTTTGGGTCCGCAGGTTCACGTGAACCCGTGAGCACTTCATAACTCAGCCCGCTGGCCGAGGGCCTCCGACCTCCAGCGATCCGGCAGCCTTTCGCAGATGCGCGGGCGAGAAGCGAGCGTAAACCCGCTGGGTGATGATCGCGTCGGCGTGGCCAAGGTAGGCGGCGATCTCCTCCATGCGCACGCCGTCCTCGGCCATCCATACCGCAGCCGAGTGCCGGAGCATGTGCGGCGTGACCTTCGGCAACCCGGCGCGCTTGACGGCCTTTCCGAGCGCGGTGCGCACGCTCGCCACCGGCTCGCCAGCCCAGGTGATGACGCGATCACCGCGACGGTAGGCGAGGGCATCGGACAGGGCGGCGCGGAGTGCGTTCGTCATCGGCACCGTTGCGCGCCCCTTTTGCGGCCGCAGCACGTGGCGCGGGCCGAGGAACACCAAGCCGCGCTCGAAGTCGACCCGATCCCAGGTCAATTCGAGGAGCGCGGCATTGCGACCGGCCGTCGAAATGGCGAGGAGCAGGTAGAGGCGCAGGTGCGGGGTCTCGGAGGCGTCGAGCAACCGCTCGAACTCGCGCCGGGTCAGGTGCCGCTCCCGCGCCACCGGGGCACTCGGCATCTCGATCGCGGGGGCCCGCCCGATCATCCGGCGCTTCTCCGCCCAGAGCAGGGCGGCGCGAAGTTGATTCAGCTCGGTTCGGATTGTGCCGTCGGCCACCCCAAGGGCAGGGGGCTTCCCGGCCGCCTCCAGGCGCGCCTGCTGCGCCGCCGATCCCCGCTTCGCCGATCGGCGCGTCGCGACATAGGCCCGGCAGGTCTTCTCGCTGATCGCATCCGGCTTGAGATCACCGAAGAACGGCAGGACGGCTCGGCCGGTCCAGCCCATGTTCTCCGCGATCCGGCGCCCGGCCTTGTCGGCGACATAGGCGTTCCAGATCGTGCGGACGTCCGGGTCTACCGGACGCTCTGCCTCCGCGACGATGCGGCTGAACTCGGCTGCCGCGCCCGCTGCATCGCTGCATTCAAGCCGACGACGGCTGACCCGCTTTCCATCCTCGTAGGCTGCGATGCTCCATCCTCCGCGGAGACGCTGGAGCCTGTATTCTGGCATCGCTCATATTCCTCGAGGTCCGCTTCGCGGATCCGGAGCAGCTTCCCGCCGGCCCGGAACGCGGTCAACTCGCCGTTGTCGATCATCTTCCGCACGAGGTTGGCCGAGCACTTCCAGCGCTGCGCAACCTCCGCCGGCGTGTAGCAGATCACGACCTTCCTCCTTCGATAGGGTAGGGGGATTCGTCTCGGGATGGGGCGCGAACGCTACGCGGCACTGCCCACTCCCTGCTCCTTCAGCCCTCGGGCGAGCTGCTCGGCGTTCTTCGGCGAGAGCCGCACGACGTCCCCGCCACGGTAGAAGATCTGGAACGACGAGATCGGCAGGGCCCCGGCATAGGCCGCTGGCTCGTTGGGCTGGCGCAGGCCGAACCAGCCGTTCGGCATGGCCAGGTCGACCTCGAAGCGAATGCCTGATCCCCCGCCGAGCCAGCGCGGGCGCTTGCCGCCAGGCATTACCTCGTCCAGCGGCTTGTGGCAGGCGTCCATGATCTCGGCGCCCGTAGGCGATGGCTCGCTGGGCCCCATGCTCGTGTTGAGGGCCGCCGGCCGATCCATCGCGACCGGCAGCGTTGTGCCGAGAAGACGGCGGCGGAAGGGTGCGTTCATAGCCGCCCTCCCTGCGCTGGCCGCGCCTCCGCCTTGTCCGCCATCCGCGGGTCGTAGAACTCGGCCCCGCTGTCCGGCGTCACGCCGAGCGGCCGGCGGATCGCGTCGTGGAAGGCGATGAGGAGCCGGGCGAAGCGGGCACGCAGCTCGTCGCGCTCCTCGCCGGCTCGCATCATGCACTCGAAGCCGGTCTCGCCCATGATGTCGAGTGTGCTGTTCTGCTCGTGCAGGCGCTCGTTCTCGGCGAGCAGCTTCGTGACGGCCTCGCTGGCAGCCCCGCAGTCCAGCAGCGCGCACGAGAGCACGTCACCCTGGAAGTAGGCCGGATCGGCATCGTTCTCGCCCCAGGCCCGCAGGCGCTCAGCGAGGGCTTCGTAGGCCGTGCGGCCGGGGTCGGGGGCGGTCATCAGAACCCCCTTACCCAGGTGTAGCGCTCAGCATTCCGAGAGTGCGTGAAGCCCCACGTGCGGACCTCAATCCTGTGCCACCACTGCCAGAAGCGAACGACACGGCGGACCCAATTCTCAAGGCGCCTATCGGCCGCAACGGGCCACACCCGATCCCACTCGATCCCGTCCTCGCCGCCGTACTCGTCATCGACGGCCTCGCAGACCCGCTCCATGACGTCGCTGCTGTCGACGTAGCGCCAGAGCGCGATCGGCCCCTGCCGAGCCTCAAGGAGGTAGAACCGGCCGACGCCTCCGACGCTGTCCCACTCGCCGCAGCGTTCTGAGCGGGCCGCAGCGATCGCGGCATCGCGGGTCACATAGGGCCCGCTGTAGTTCTCCTCGTCCGCCGAGAACCACCAACCCCATCGATGCGAGGCCGCACGCACTCGCGTCGGCCGGAGGAGCTTCTTCGTCTTGCGCTTCCACCAGCTCATGATGCCGCCCCCGCGATGTCGAGCGCGTCGGCCGGGGCGAGCTCGGCGAAGCGGACCAGGAACGCCTCCTTGGCCATGGCCGGCGTCATGGGCGGGATGCTGATGTCCAGCGGCTGCCGGCCCCGCGTATAGTTCCAGTCGTCGCGGTTGCGCATCAGCTCGCGCTGCTCGGTGGCGAGCAGTACCGTGTCGATCTCCTTGACCGACGGCGGCAGCGGAGTCGGCACGCCGAAGCGCTGGAACACCGCGGCCTCGACCCGCTTCTCGACCTCGCGATACTCCGGGCAGAGGTCCTTCAGCGGCTTCGCCATATCGCCGACGAAAGCCTCGGCGGCGTCGTGCATCAGCGCGGCGTAGCAGTCCGGTCCCGGCACGTGCTTCGACGCGATCACGCTGTGCTGGGCGACGCTGTAGAACCGGCTGCACTGGCCGCCAAACCGGCAGACGTGCGACAGCCCGTGGGCGATGTCTTCGATCGTGAAGGCGCTCTGCTCGGGCGCGAGGAAGTCGAAGTAGTTCCCGCTGGCGAGGAGGATCGTCGGGCCGACGATGCGGCGCACGGTCGGGCTCTGCATGATCTCACCCATGGCTCACTTCCGGCAGCTTGCGCAGGCCACGGAACGGCCGGACGACCCGGCTTCCGTCCTGGCGCTCGATCAGGACGTTGTGCGGGGCGCGGCGCCGGCCCCAGCTACAGTCGTTCAGCGGGCCGATCGGCGCGGATGGTCCAGCGGCAGTCTTGCCCCAGCGGATCAGGACGCGGACGGGCGAGCCCGCTTCGAGGTAGGTGCGGCCGATCATGAGCGCACCTCCGGCATGCCGTTGTGCTCGACGCCGTCGAGGAGGCGGCCGGCTACTGAACCACGCCGTGATGGATGTCGTGGGCCATCTTGAACGTCTATTTCCTGTAACTTCGCGCCGACCTCGGTGGCGGGGCGGCGCGCGGAGTGAAGAGATCGACTTGCAGGGGAGTACCCCCTATGTCGCGCGTCACGCTCTTTCCCCTCATCGTCGCAGCAGTATTCACGCTGGGTTGCATCGGCATTCACAGCGCGCGCCGGCATCCCGACGCTGTCACAGTGGCACTGCTTCTGCTGCTTGGGTTCGTCGCATCGGTGTATGTCGGCCAGTTCACGCAACTGGATGCGCATCACCCCATTTGGCAGCACGAGGCCTCTAAATCGTGGACTGAGCAGCTCGCGTTCCCGATGATGTGAATGGAGCCGCACCGTCGCGTTAGTCGGCTCAATGGATGAGGTTTCAGCCACGGGCGCCTCCCGTCGCGAGGGCGGCGAGAACCGCGGAGATGCAGGCGGTCCACTTCTCCCGAGCCCACGGGTTGCGTGACCAAGGCTGCACGTGGTGCCAGGCAGGATGTTCGTAGGCGATACGAGCGAGTCGCTCGATCTCTTCCGGCGAGTGAGCGGTCGCGGCCGCCTCGATCATCTCGCGCGTGATGGTGCTGGACTCGGCCATGGGGCTACTCCGGGGGAAGGTTGAACGGGTAGTCGGGATCGCGCCGCGGATCGTCCGGCGGGAGGACGGCTCGCAGAGCCTCACGGATAGCGATCTGAAGCCTGGCGCAGGCCTGCGCGTTCGCCCGCGTGCGCCGGACGCCAGCGGCCTTCGTGCCGGCGATCATCAGGTCGAGGCTGATCTGGTCGAGGCAGGGCTTGCGGCGGGCCGTGGCGCTCCGTGACCGGTTCGAGACATCAGCCATGACGGCGGAGCTCCTTCGCGAGCATGGTGAGCCGCGGCCACTTCCCCTCCTGGCGGATCCAGACGTAGCTGTTGGCTGGGTCGTCCCCCTCAGGGTCCACAGCGAGCACGCGACCGAAGTCGCGCTCCGTCGCGCCCTTCGGATGCCAGGACACTCGGTCGCCGACGGCCAGCGCCGGGGCCTCGACGGTCACGGTCTCGTCTTCCCAGACGATACGGCCATCGCGGACAGTGCCAGCGCCGCACACGCGGTCGCCGTCGCGCAGTGTCGGGGTCTCAGCCATGTCGCTACTCCGCGCTCACCAGCGTCTGGCGGAGATCGCCACACAGCCGGCAGTTCAAGGTGATGTCAGATCGGGTGATGGTGATCATGTCGGCGAAGGTCGGCAGATCGGCACGGTAGCCGGCCTCTCGGAACGCCTTCCATGAGGCGTAGCGGGCGGCTGCGCGGGACCGGGCGGCGATGACGTGCGAGTCGCCGCGCCACGTGATCCGGTACTCGCGCAGGGGCTGGATCTCGGCCTCGGAGCGCGGGGCCGGCGCGGGCATGTGGCAGGCGTTCGGCTTCATACCGCCGCTCCCTCGCTGCTCGCCGGGGCGGAGGCGCGGAACAGGTCGCCCGTGCAGGGGATGCGGGAGGTAGCCATCACGGGCACACCGCAGCGAGCGCGGCACGGCGCTCGTCCTCAGAAGCGGCGCGGAACCGGTTCAGAAGCGCCCGCTCATCCGGCGTGATCGCGACTTCCGCGATGTCGAGGCCAGCCAGAAGCTCGGCATCGAAGCCGTAGAACTCGGCGAGCATGGGCCGACGACTCGGCGGGATGGCCTCACGCCCGCGCTCCCAAGACGAGAGCTGGCCTTGCTGCAGGCCCATCTGCCGGCCGGCTTCATGCTGGGAGATGCCCTTGCGGACCCGGGCCTGCTTGAGGACGCGGCCGACCCGTAGGCGCTCAAGAAGATCGGCCGGCGTGTCCTCGCGTCGAATGTGAGGGACCTGCAGGTACCGTGGGCGGGACGGTCCGCGCATGGTCTGATCGCGCAGGAAGGCGAGTTCGGTGCTGCTCATCGCGAGCGCTCCGTGAAGGTGTTGCGGGGAAGGCCGGCGAGCTTGTCCGGCACACGACTGGGCGAGGGCTTGGGTGGCGGTGGGGTGAATCCGCGGCTGACGAGCGGCCGTCGGTGGGGATCACGCACGCCGTCGTAGGCATCGGCTCGTCGCTGAGCCTTGCCCCGGATTGAGGCGAGCAACGCCGTCTCGATCTTGTGGCAGCGCGGGCAGAGCGCAGCGCAGTTCTCTAGCGTCGGCTCGCCGCCCATCGTGTCGGCGACGATGTGGTGGTACTCGACCGGGGCGCCGCGGCCGACCTTGGCGGGGCAGCGCACGCCGGCCGGCGTCACAGCCTCGCACCGGTACCCGGAGCGATTCAGCGCCTCACGCTGAGTTGCTTTGCTGAACTCGCGGCGGGCCATCAGAACTGCCCCCCAGTCAGGTGCCGGGTCAGCGTGGCGAAGCCAATGGCGAGGGCGGAGCCCAACAGGGCGCCCGTCCCGTGCTTTGCAGCGGTCGCCCTGTCCTTGAGAAACGCGGCACGGTGCGCGGTGAAGAGGTCCGCAGCCACGCCAACAGCCAAGGACAGTGCCACGCCGTAGCCGACGAGGGCGATTATCGCGGAACCGATCATGCGGCCTCCCTCGCGTTCTGGGCGAGCGCGTCCCGATCCGTGCCGATCATCGCGGCCACGTAGTCGAGGACCTTGCTCTTGCTGTCTTGGAATCGGGCCTTGCCCATTGCCCGCATGGACTGGCTCTGCGCCGTCCAGACGGTGACGGTGGCGGCCTCGACGGTGACGACCGAGAACAGGTCACGCGGTTTCATGAACACCGCGAGGTCGCGGGCCTGCTTGGCGCTCGCGGCCACGAAGGTGGCGCTGTCGGCAAAGCCGGTTCGGATCAGCGCGTAGGCCCGGAGGTGATCGACCGTCGGCAGGCGCTCTGCCCATCGCTCCGGCAGGTTGCGCCACGCATCGGTCAGCTCGGCGAAGTAGTGGTTGTGCGAGTTGCGGGAGCGCTGCTCCTGGTGGGCGAGGTTGTAGGTCTCGCCGATCACGAAGTGCTTGTCCGCGGTGTGCCGCCAGTGCGGCGTGGCGGCCGAGAAAGCGCCCTCGCCATCGTAGCGGCACGGGATCTCCGGCAGAGCGTCCGTCACAGCGCGCCTCCTGCGAACAAGTCGATCTGGCCGGGAAGGCCGGAGGTCTGCGGCGGCCGCCGGCCGGGCGCTGTCGGCACCGTGGCGCGCCCGAACAGCATCGAGCGGTAGACCGGGGACTGATGCGCGTGCTTCGTGCGGTCGGTCCGGCAGGCGCGGATGCGACCGGTCCGGACGATGACGCCGTCACGGATAGCGCGGGCCCAGACGCTGCCGGCGGCGTTGAAGTGCTGCGCACGGATGGTCAGCAACGGCAGCACGTCGTCCACGTGGACGGTGGCCTGCCGGCGCGCGACGGCGACGATCGCGGCATACAGCGCGGGCGCATACTCAGGCTGGTCGCGGCGCTCGGCCTCGGCCGCAGCCTCCATGCCCTGGTCGCGCCGGGCGCGAGCGTCGAAGATGGCGCTCATGCCACCACCTCGCGCTGCGCCGCCTCGATCGCCTTCTTCGTCTCCAGCGGATCGCGCGAGGTGTCACGACCCCACCACTCTCGCAGGCCGTGCCGGTTCTGCATCTCCCAGGCGCGCACGGCGGCGGGATCGCCGGCAAGGAC
Organism: Methylobacterium sp. OAE515; assembly: GCF_041806315.1. Taxonomy (NCBI): domain Bacteria; kingdom Pseudomonadati; phylum Pseudomonadota; class Alphaproteobacteria; order Hyphomicrobiales; family Methylobacteriaceae; genus Methylobacterium; species Methylobacterium sp. OAE515. Next base: position 4,644,691 of record NZ_JBGMUV010000001.1, on the reverse strand, counting down.
GTGTAGGTGCTCCCGCACGCGGTCGGCGATACGGCCGATCTCGACGGGCTCCAGAGGCGTGTTCGGCCCGAACTGGAAGAGGATCGTCCGGCCGGCGCCGATGCGCTCCAGCCGCTCCTGCGTGGCGCCCTCTGCCGCGGCCTCGGATGGCAGCACCTCGGATGCTCGGCTCCGATCCATCTCCTCGGCGGCGTAGACGTTCGCGAGATCGTCCGGCCACGCCTTGCGTAGCGCCAGGGCCTCCGCGACCTTCGCCAGCATCAGCCGGGGCATCTTTCCCCAGTTGCCGGACGTGTCGAGCTTGAGGATCCGGGTTGCGCCTTCGGCCGGGACGACGTCGTACCTCACGTCGCCATTCGGCCACGTCTTGCCCGAGTCCTTCCGAACCACGTCCGACCACTGCTCGGTGACCGGCGCGTATTCCTCCCAGTAGGCGGAAGCCGTCACCCGGTGCCACGCACCGTGCGCGAACTTGAACACCCGCACGGTGGCCTTCACGAGCCCCGCGGGGTTGGCCGGGCCCTTCAGCTCCGGATCGATCTCGTAAGACGGTTCGTCCTCGTCCGGCCGGTAGGCGCCGGTACGGTCCGCGATTGCACGGAAGCCGTCGATCGCCACGATGATGGACATCCGCCGCTTGGCCGGCTTGTCCTTGTTGTAGACGAAGGCGAAGATCTGCCGGCGCAGCGGATCGAGGCGCAGATGCCGAGCCGTGTGGACGAAGAGGTTGAACTCGTCGTCGTTGGTGTCGGCAGCGACCGTCCGGCGGATCAGAGCGACGGCCTTGGCGTCGTAGGCGGCCGCGGCCGTGGGCATGGTGACGACGCTCGACACGCTCAGGCCCTCCGGATGCTGATCGTGGTGCCGCCGTTGCTCAGGCTGGCGCCGGGCACGTCCCGGCCCTCTTTCAGCGCGGCGAGCAGTGCTTTGCGGTCGAGCTTCGGCGGCTGCGGCTGCCAGAACTCCGCAGGGATGTCGGCGATCTCGCCCTCAATGACCTTCGGGGCGACGGGGCGCAGGCTGACCGTGCCGCCGTCCGTCTCGATGGTTGACCGACCCGAGATTTCCAGTGCCTGGATCAGCAGCCGACGCTTGAACTCGGCGCGTTCTCCGTACAGCGCGACGCGCAGCCCGATCTGGTCCTGGTAGGCCTTCAGGCCGACTGCGTGCGCCTCGTCCTCGCCGATGGCGTGCACCAGCGTGGCGACGAGGCCGTCGAGGTCCGTCTCACCTTCGAGCGAGTCCCGGACGAAAGCCTCGTCTCCCTGCGCGAGGTCGGAGAGGTGCTCACGGAGAACGCGGGCAGCCTCCAGCTCTTTCACGGCGTCACGGGTAATGTCCGGGCGGCGACGAGCGGCGGCCATCAGGCGGCCTCCCCATTCGCGCCAGCGATGCTGACGATCTCGAACGGGCCGCGGCCGGCCATCTCGTTCGCCTTCGCGCAGGCTGCCGACCCGAACCGGAGCACGTCACCGACGGAGAACTTCGACCCACGCAGGGCCGCGTCCGTGCAGCAGCCCTGCTCATCCGTGATGCGGATGATCTCCAGGGCCATGTCGGCCGTCATCCGGCGCGCATGTTCTTCCTGGAAACCAGCCCAACCGGCGCGCAGAGCGGCGACTACCTCGCCAATGTCATCGCCATTGCAGGAGAAATTCGGGCTCGTCTGACCGATACCGCCCGCATAGATGCTGGCGTAGACTGGGGCTTCGCGATGGTCAGACGCTGTGATGCTGATGGTGACGTAAGCCTTCGGACCAATCTCGGACCGAAGCTCTTTCAGCGCCGCATAGGCCTCGACGGCGCTCATAGGGACGATAGACTTCTTGGCGCCCATCACAGCGCCTCCGCCGAGATGCCGACCACCGGCCGGGCTGCCCGCGCCTCGATCTGCGCGACGGTCCGGTTCTGCGCGAGCCGGAAGCGCATGGAGCGGGCGACGCCGCCGTGCGAGGCCTCGAGCAACCGGTAGGGCTCGCCGCGGGCCTGGGTGCAGAGGGCGCGGTTGTAGGCGTCGAAGGCCTCGGCGACGCCGCGCTCGGCGTCCACGATGCGCTTATCGAGATCGGCGTCGGTCCGACCGGCAGCGATGGTCCGGGCGACGCCTACCTGCTGCAGCAGGGCGACCTGCAGGTCGCACAGCGCCAGGTAGACCACGCCGCCTGCGGACGCGCTGCGCTGAACCTCTGCGACCGCATCAGGCTCGTTATCGCTCGGTGAGGAGATGTAGCAGCACATGGCTCAGCGATCCTTGGCGATGAAGGGCTGAGGCAGCAGGACGATGCTGCCGACGATGAAGGCGGGGACGAAGACCGCGTAGGCGAGGATCTCGGCCATGAGTCAGGCGGCCTCTTTCAGGCCGAGCATCGCGTTCAGTTCGGAGATCTGCGGAGCGGGTAGGCCAGGCGCGCCGGCTTTGCTGGCAAGACCAGCCAGGAAAGGCTCACCCTCGGGCCAAAGCTCGCGCAGGGCCTTCACGGTCGAGACGCTGTAGAGCAGGGCCCGCAGCGACGATTTTGCCTTGGCCCGATCGTCTTTCAGGCGCTCGACGTCTGCGAGATGCGCCTGAACAGCTCCGACCAGATCGGGGTCAGCTACGGCGCCGAGGCGGCGACAGTCGCGGCCGGCACCGCCCGGCACGGGAACACCCTCGCCGACTAGGTTCAGCACCACGTCGAGGCCGCCGACATTGAACCGCAGACAGCTATCGAGGCGGAGCCAGCCCTTCGGCATAGCTGCGGCTGCCTTGCGCTCGGAGGCCTTGAAGACGCTGTCGTAGCAGGTGCGACCAAGCCTATCGGCGGCCAGATCAAGCGAGGCACGTCGCTCGGCGAATGCGCTGGTGAGCGCGGCAGCCACGACGTTGTCGCGATCGAGATTGGTGAGGCGGATCGAGGCCATTGCTCAGACCCCCGGCTTGAGATCGGAGATGATGTCTGAGCGCTCGGCGGCATTGTCCGCGAGCCGGTGCACGTGCACCTCGGTCGCGCCCTTGCTGCGGGCCTTCTCGGTCCAGCGGCGCAGCGTGTCGGCGTCCAGGCCGGACACGACGCTGATCGGCTCGGCGATGCCGCTGGTACCGCGCTCCACGGCGATGCAGACGGCCTCGCCAACCTCATCGGCGTCCAGACCAACGATCGGGTGCACGCCGACCACGTACCGACGACCGGAGCGACCGCGCCAAGCGGAGAGCGGCAGTGCCGGCGCGCCACGTAGGCCGGCCGTTGTCTTCAAGCGTTCCTCGCGCACATCATTCCTCCGCTGCCTGTCGGATTTCAGGTCGCGAAGGGCGGCGGCCCAGCTGATCGTGCGGTTGGACATGGGCGGCTCCATCGCGTCGCTGCGATGAGCCAAAGCTAGTGGGGGACATTGCCCCCGTCAAGTCGATATGAGGGCAAAAGCCCCCATTATTTTCTCGGCGGAACGAAAATCGCCTTCAGGTTGTGTTGTCCACACGGAACATGAATGGTTTAACCCAATAAAATCAGTCTCATAACGTCCATCTGTCCACCGCAAGAAAGATTTCAGCGCCCGCCGTTGACTCCCGCCGGCACTAGAACATCATGGCAACATCCAACAGGGGATATAGCCCATGCCGTTGCTGATGCCGTCGAATTGCGAACTCGCTCGGGAGACGCTTCCGCTCCTTCAAGAGCGCTCATTCAGCGTCCGCCTGCGGTGCGTTTGCTGCGACCGAGAGCGCTCACAGATCGTCCGTCTCGCCGACGAGCCCAACGATCCCGCGACAGTTCAAGAGTTCTACGAAGGGGGTGGGATGAAGGAGATCGACCCCGATTGCATCTACTGCGGTGAGACCGGCGCAGTGATCCTGGGCGTCGTCTATCTGCGACAGCCAGGAGACGAGCGACCGGCCTCTATCGGATGACCTGGTTGTTGAAGACGAAGCGGACGAGCGCGAGCACTACGACCTCGCGCCCGTCATCCGGCGCATCGTTCTCGGGTATGAAGATCGCTTCATGCTCGGCGTTCGTCGATTGGGGCCGCAGCTCCCAGCCGCCTTGCGCCTTGAACACCGCCTTGACCGATCGTTCGCGAAGGCGGCCGCCATCGATCGTCTGCTGAACTACGACGATCTGACCGTCTGAGAGGCGGATGCCTAGGTCGGACCAAACGGCGCAGATGATGAAGTCGCCGTCCATGATCGGCCGCGGCTTGGCCGCGTTCATGGAGTCGCCATCAACCCGATACGCGATCTGCCGTGCGGCCGGATAATCCGGGTCCCGCGGCGCGGAGATAGCTTCGCCTAGATCATCATCGAACGCTGACGCTCTCAGGAACGCCCCAGCTTTCACGGCGCCGTCTACGCGCGCGAGCGTGAACAGATGCCCGGCATTGGTGAGGCCGCCGCGGTCCTGAACCCTGAGGGTTTTCGGACCAGCTTCGAACGCGAGCCACGAGGGCGAGACATTCAAGCCGATTGCCAGCTTCTCCACGGTCGCCATCGTCGGCGAATTGTCCGTGCGCTTTAGGATGTCTTTGATCGCAGTGGCGCCCAGCCCAGAATCCAATGAAGCAGCTCGGGCTGATTTCTTCAGCTCCTCCAGGCGCTCGCTTATGCGCTCGCGAATGTCCCTCGTCATGCGGGGGACGATACCCTCAACTATTTTTGTTCCGGAGGAGGATGTAGCCCTTGACCGATGGGGGACATTGCCCTCAGTTATAGAGCCATGCTCACGACCGATCATCTCCTGCGGGTCATCGACGCCTTTCGGGAAGCCCGCGAGGTGTCGGACGCCCGTGTCTCGGCGCTGCTGTTCAACGACGGCAAGCGAGTGCGGATCCTGCGTTGCGGTGGCGATGTCGGGTCTCGGCCGTTGGCCGCCTCGTTCCAGTGGCTTTCGGATCATTGGCCGGCCGGTGGTAAGTGGCCGTCTGACGTGCCGCGGCCGCCGGTTTCACCGATCGAGACCGTAGCCAGCGCTCAGCCCGAGGCGTTGGCCTCATGACCACGCTCGCGAACACCCCCACCCGGATCACTCGCAAGCTGCCGGACGGATCTCTGGTCGAGATCACGCACGCACACGGACGCAGCTACCTGCGGATCAAGCCGCAGGGCGCCCGCAAATGGTGTTCGGCCGCCATCGACCTCGCCAGCGCTGAGATCCTGGCCGGCCGCTGGGCTCTCATGAACAGCGTCGAGCGCGCGGCCCGCGCCGCCAAGCAGGCGGAGGGCTGACATGAGCCGCTGGGAACTCTTCTGCTTCGCCACTGCGCTCCTACCCATGCTGGCTCTGCTGCACTGGTCGCGCGCGCCGGCGGGCAACGACTTCGAGGGTGAGCTGTGATGGCCGCCCTCTTCATCATCCCCCCATTCCGCGGTGCCAGCGCAACCACAACACCGCGGATGATGGGTGCCGGTCGAGATCTGCCCAGATTGGGAACCGGCACCCCGCTCATTTCCCCGATCCGCGACGCCAGCTGCCCCGCTGGCCCGTCGCGGAGGGCTGCCGGCCGTCCCTCGGTCGCTCTTGGTGCTCCGGCAGCCCGCGCCTTCTCACCGCGTATCCGCGCCGCCCAGTTGGTGGCCTCTCACCGGAGCATGCGCCGCGTGACGCAGAACGCCCCCGATCTCTCAGCCCTGGCCGCCGCTGCGCGCGTCGCTGCCGATGACGCGCTCGCCCTCGCGGCGCGCACCGATCACCTGACGCATATGTGCGGCGAGAGCGCCGGACCATGCCAGCGCGGTATGGCCGACGCGATCCGCGCCCATGCGGAGGATCTGGACCGCGGCGCCGTGTTCCTCGACCGCTGCGCGGCCATTCCCGGGCTGCCGGCGATGATCTCGGCCATCGAGTCCGGGACAACCTTCGTGCCGACGTCCGCGACCACCGCCCGCTCGGTTGTCGTTGTCGGCCAGAACGAAGCCGCCAACGGGCTGCCGCTTCGCGATCGTGTTGCTGCCGGCCTTCTTCGCCGCCTGCGCGGGGTCGCCTGAAATGATTTCGTCCGTCGCCATGGCCGCGCCGACCAGTCTCCGTGCCACCGGACACTGTATCGCGTGCGCCGCCATGTCGTCGTCAACGGCTCGAAATGAGCTGTGCATCGGTTCCACCTCTTCGCGCGTGCCGCGCGATCTCAGGCCCCGTCAGGGGCGGCTCCTTGTGAGCGTTTCCTCCCTGACTGCCGGTGCCTCCGTGGCGCCGGCCCTTTCTCCCACACCCCTGCCGCGAAGCCGCCAAGCAATCGGCCTGGGTGTCTGTGCCTTCGTGCGTACCTGCCTGAACCTCCTGTCGTCTCATCGCTGCCTCCTGGGGTGTCCTCAAGACACCACGGGTCGGTTTGCAGATGTGCAAGAAGCTTTTGCGGGACACGCAAATGTCGACTGCTGAAGTCGTTCAGTCGAAAGCCCGGCTCAGCGATCTGCTGCGCTGGGAAAGCCGGGGTCCAGGAGACCTCGACAACGCGATGCGGCGCCTCTCGCGCCGTCATGGCGTGGACTACGGGACGCTCTGGTCTCTCCGCTACCGCACGCCAAAGCGGATCTGGGCCGACGTCTACACCGCCATCGCGGATGCCTACGCCAACGAGATCGAACGCCAGCGGGGGAAACTCGACGATGCCGCGACCGCCGCCGAACCGCTCCTCGGGTCTGATCGCGCTTCTGTCCGCGCGGCTCGTACTCTTTCTGGACGTCCAGCGAGAGCGTCTGCGGCGCTGGTGGACGAGGACCGGCAATGACTAGCGGCTCGTCCATCACCTCGCAGAAGCATGTCAAGACGACGGCGCTCATTCACCGAGCCTCTGCGGTCGCACGAGAGCTGCCTGACCCGCACCGCTACCGCTTCCGCATCCAGGACATCGCCGAGGTGATGCGCCGCTGGGCCGCCGGGCATGACACCGCGGCCATCGCCGCTGCGACCGGCATCGCCGAGCCTGACGTTATCCGCATCGTTCACGCCGATCTGGACCGCCGCCACGCGGCGCGCGCTGCCACTCAGCGCCAGCCCTGACCTTCACCGCGGCGGGCGGCTCCCGCCATCACCACCACGAGGCATCGCTATGGCACAGCCCGACGTGTCGTCAGCCGAAGGCGTCGCCGCCGACGAGCTCAAGCAGTTCATCGAGCGCCTGGAGCGGCTGGAGGAGGAGAAGGCCGGCATCCTCGGCGACATCAAGGAGGTGTTCGCCGAGCTGAAGGGCCGCGGCTTCGACGCGAAGGCGGTCCGCGAGATCCTGCGAATCCGCAAGCAGGACCATAGCGAACGCCAGGAGCAAGACGCGATCCTGGAGCTCTACATGCAAGCACTGGGGATGGTCTGATGGGCGTCCCTCGCAACTTCCCGGCTTTCGCGGAGCGGGACTACCGCGACTATGAGAACGGCCACGGACACGTCGACCCGTTCGCCCGCTGTGAGCATGCGCTTGACGCCCTCCGCGCCGGAGATGCCGCGACGGCTCTGACGACCCTGGCGCAGCGCGACGCGCGAGGCGGCTTGGCCGATCGCATTGGTGGCGAGGCTGAAAGCCTCATCCGGGCTGGCCTGCTCGCGGACGCCGAGCGTCGGTTGGAGTGCGCCGTCTCCCCGAAGTTCAGTTCCGACAACGCGGCTCGCGATGCCTACGAGGCGCATCGCGCCGCCGAGCCAAAATTCGAACAGCTGCCCCTCTCGCTGGAGTGCGCCGCGTGAAATTTACTGTCGAGCGCGATGTCCTTCTCGGCATCCTCAAGCACGCGCACAGCATCGTGGTCCGTCAGGACAACACGCCGGTGCTCGCCAGCATCCTGATCTCGGCCACGGACGGTCGTCTGACCGTCAAGGCCACCAACACCGATATTCTCGCGCAGACGGGATGCCCGGCCGACGTAGAGGCGACCGGCGATGGCTGCGTGCCGTTGGAGCCGCTGTTCAAGCTCCTGCAGCGGCTTCCGGCCCGGTCGGTGATCGTCGCGAATGGCCTATCCGGCAGCGGGATGATCGAGATGCGCTGCGGCCGCTCGTCGTTCGAGCTGCCCGTGCTCAGCGCCTCCGGCTTCCCCGACTTTCCTGCGGGCGAAGAGGCCGGCGAAGTCGAGGTCGAGGGCTCCTTGCTCGCCCAGGCCATCGGCGTACCGCTGCACTGCGCGGACGCCGCCGACCAGCGCGTCTTCGTGAACGGCGTGCACATCGGCCCGACTGCCGACGGCACCACGCTCCTAGGCATCGCCACCAACGGCAAGCGCATCACCCGCGCGCTGCTGCCGCTCCCTGCGGGATGGGCGGATCTTCCCGCGGTCATGATCGCGGTCAAGCCGGCCGAGGAGATCGTGAAGCTTGCGCGCGCCGCCAAGGGGCCGGTGAAGCTCCGCATCGGGACCAGTCTGCTCAGCGCCTCCGCCGACGATGTCGTGCTGACGACAAAGCTCCTCGACGCCCGGATGCCGGATTGCTCGCAGTTCTTCCCGCCGGCGTTCGACGGCGCTGTTGCTTTCCCGGCCGGCCAGGTCATCGAGACCCTGCACCGCGCCGAGATCCTCGCCGACGATCAGTACCGCATGGTCCGCATCGACGTGTCCGGCGGTGAACTGTCGATCGCGTCCCGCAGCACGAAGGGCGGCGCGATCACCGACACGCTGGAGGTCGAGGGCGGCGACGGCATCGGCTTCAACGGCAACGTCCGGATGCTGCGCGAGGGCCTGGAGGCTGTCGGCGGCGACGTCGTCGAGCTTTTCCATGCAGGCCCAGGAGCGCCGATCGTGATGCGCGCCCGCGGCGGCGGTCCGATCACCGCCCTCGTCATGCCGACGCTCGCGTGAGGCAGCCATGCGCTACGACGACTTCCTTGCCGCAAAACGCCGGGTCGATCCGCTCACCGGCCTGACGGATCTGCCGGACCTGTGCCCGGCCTTGTTCCCGTTCCAAGCCGACATCGTGCGCTGGGCGCTCCGCCGCGGCCGCGCCGGCATCTTCGCCGGTACCGGTCTTGGCAAGACACTGATGGAGCTCGCCTGGGGCGATGCGATCCATCGCGCCACCGGCGGCATGGTCCTGCACCTCGCACCGCTGGCGGTCGCAGCGCAGATCGTGCGCGAGGCCGAGAAGTTCGGGATCCCCGCCCGGCAGGTGCGGACGCAGTCCGAGTGCGGCCCCGGCATCAACGTCACGAACTACCAGAAGCTGGAGCACTTCGACCTTGCCTGCTTCATCGCGGTGATCCTGGACGAATCCAGCATCCTGAAGAATGAGACAGGCCACTATCGCACGCAGCTGGTCGCGGCCTGCGCCTCGATCCCGTACCGCCTCGCCGCGACCGCGACGCCGGCCCCCAACGACTTCATGGAGCTGGGCAACCACGCCGAGTTCCTCGGCGCCATGTCCTACACGGACATGCTGTCGACGTTCTTCGTGCACGACGGCAGCGAGACTCAGAAGTGGCGCCTGAAGGGCCACGCCGAGGCCGCGTTTTGGCGGTGGCTGGCTTCGTTCTGCGTCATGCTGCGCAGCCCGTCCGATCTCGGCTACGATGACGGCGCGTACCTACTGCCTGCGCTTCGGCAGCTGCAGCACACGGTGAAGGCGGAGCATGATCCGGCCGTCACCGGTCTGCTGTTCCCGCTGGAGGCGCGCACGATGCGCGAGCGGCTGCAGGCGAGGCGTGACACCGTCGCCGAGCGCGTAGCGCTGGCCGCGTCCATTACCCCCGCCGATCAGCCGTTCGCGTGGTGGTGCAACCTGAACGCCGAGAGCGAGGCGCTCGCCCAGGCGATCCCGGGCGCGGTCGAGATTCGCGGTTCGGACAGCGAGGACGACAAGGAGCGCAAGATCCTCGACTTCGCCGAGGGTCGCATCCGCGTCCTCGTCACCAAGGCCTCGATCTGCGGTTACGGCCTCAACTTCCAGCACTGCGCCGATACCGGCTTCGTCGGGCTCAACGATAGCTGGGAGCAGATCTACCAGGCCGTCCGCCGCTTCTGGCGCTTCGGCCAGACCCGCCCTGTCACGGCGCACTTCATCGCCGCCGAGACCGAGGGCGCCGTCGTCGCGAACCTGAAGCGCAAGGAGGCCGACGCCGAGCGGATGGCCACCGCGATGGTGGCGCACATGGCCGACCTGAGCACCGCTGCCGTCCGCGGTGCCGAGCGCGATCGCCCCGTCTACGCGCCGACCAAGGCGCTCACCCTTCCCGCCTGGCTGGAGACCGCCGCATGAGCCACCTCGCCGAGATCCGCGCCGTCGAGCAAGTCGTCACGCCGGACTACGCCATCTACCACGGCGACGCCTGCGAGATGATCCAGGCTCTGCCGCCGGGCATCATTCACTACGGCATCCACTCCCCGCCGTTCGAGGGCCTCTACAAGTTCTCGCGCGACGAGCGCGACCTGTCGAATTCTGAGGGCCCGCAGTTCTGGCAGCACTACGATTTCCTGATCGGCGAGCTGCTGCGCGTCACCGTGCCGGGCCGGCTGCACTCGGTCCACGTGATGCAGCTGCCGACCAGCAAGCGGCGCGATGGCTTCATCGGCATGCGCGACTTCCGCGGCGAGGTCGTCCGGGCCTACGAGGATGCCGGCTGGCACTTCCATTCGGAGGTCTGCATCTGGAAGGATCCTGTCGGCGCGATGACGCGCACGAAATCCATCCGGCTGCTGCACAAGCAGATCGTGAAGGATTCGAGCTTGAGCGGCCAGGCCGCGGCCGACTACGTCCTCACCTTCCGCAAGCCCGGCGAGAACCCTGAGCCGATCGCTGGCCAGTTCGATCAGTTCGTCGGGACGGACCTCGACATCTCTCGCGAGGCCTACCAGCACGAGATCGACCAGCGCCGCGCCGCCTGGAAGGGTCCGGGCCCGTACAAGCCCTGGCCCTACGACCAGTGGGCGTCGATCATGGTGTGGCAGCGCTACGCCTCGCCCGTCTGGGGCGACATCGACCAGCACCGCACGCTTCAGAATCGCCGCTGGAACCCGGCCGCGAAGGATGAGCGCGACGAGCAGGACGAGCAGCACATCTCGCCGCTGCAGCTCGACGTCATCGAGCGATGCATCGATCTGTGGTCGGCGCCCGGCGATACGGTTCTGACGCCGTTCCTCGGCATCGGCAGCGAGGTCTGGGCTGCTGTAAACATGGGCCGGCGCGGCGTCGGCTTCGAGCTCAAGGACACCTACTTCGCACAGGCCGTCCGCAACCTCGCAGCGCGCCCGAAGCCGGATCGCGACCCGTCGAAGGTCGCCGACCTGTTCCCGCTGCTCGACGCGGCGGAGTAGGCCCGGGTGAGCAACGACGTCCTCAACTGGGCCAAGAAGGTCACCGTCGGCGGCCAGACTCGCAAAGCGGTGTTCCTGATCCTCGCCGATCATGCCGACGACAAGGGCCGCGCCTGGCCGGCGCAGGAGACCATCGCCGACACGCTCGAGATGAGCGTTCGCACCGTCCGCTCGGCCATCGCTGAGTTGTGCGAGGCCGGCCTGCTGACCCGGAAGAAGCGGTGGCGGCCGGACGGCACGCGGGCGACCGACATCCTCAAGTTCGACATGGATTTGGTCAACCGGCAGGAGCTGCCGGTTAAGCCCGAACAACCGGCAAATGAGCGCCGGATAACCGGCAAATCGCGCCAAACCCACCGGCAAATGGCGCCAGAGCAACCGGCAGGAGCTGCCGGGAATCCATCACTAGAGGAACCATCAGAAGGGAACCATCACAAGCAGAACAGTTCCGAGGCTACCGCCTCGGGCCGGCCGGCTGGCGGCCGCCCTGCCTGCTGACGCTTCCTGGACCGATCGCCTCTGGCTCGACGGCAAGGTCTGGCTGATGGAGTGCGGCTGCACCCCGAAGCTGGCCGGCGACGTGATCGGCCAGTGGCTGCGCCGTTTCCACGATCCCGAGCGGATCCATGGCGCCATCGCGGCCGCCAAGTCCGCCCGAACACAGAACCCGATCCCCTACGTGCTCGCCGTGCTGGACGCCCCGCAGACGCGGCCTCGCGCCTCGCCCCGGCAGCGATCCTCGGCAACCACCCGTCTCATCGAACGCATGGAGGCCCGCCATGCCCGGCAGGCAAATCGAGATCAGGAAGACGCAGCCGGCTCCCGAGGTTCGGGCCCCCTCATTGAGCACGAGGGCGATGGGCGACCTGCTGGGGCGCTTCACTAACCGGGCGGACGATCACCCGTCGCAGTTCGGGCGCAAGATCATCTCGGCTTCGCAGGCCCCGCAGGGCGCAGAGCGAGACGCGCTGGAGAGCCGCCGCCGAGAGCTTCTGGCGTCCCTCCGCGCCACTCCGGGCGAGGACCTGGAGGACGTGCTGGCCGCGATCATGGCGACCGGCGAGACCTTCGGCGCCTCGGGCGAAGAGACCGACGTGAAGGTAAAGCTGTACGCCGAGGCGCTCCGCGACATGCCTACGTGGGCGGTGGAGCGCGCCCGGGTCGCGTTCAGCCGCCCGGGGTGGAAGGCCCCCTGGAACGGGCGGGGCATTCCATCCAGCGCGGACGTGGTCGCCGAGTGCCGGGCGATCGTCCAGCCGATCGAGGCCGAGCTCTACCGCATCGGGCAGATTCTCGACGCGGAGATCGTCGAGAACAACACGACGCCGGAACAGCGGGCCGACGCCCTGGCGCGCTGGGAGCGGCAGAAGGCTGCGCTCGGCCGCAGCGCCTCAATGCCCGGCCGCACCGAGGACGAGATCGCCCGAGAGCGCACGGAGCAGCAGCGCGCCAACGCTCTGGTCCGCGACCGAGAGCAGCGCGCCAAGCGTCGCCTCCAAGCCGAGATCGATGCCGCACTTCAGTCCGGCGGCGAGCCGTTCGAGGGCGCCGAGCGCACCGCCTGAATTCAGTCGCATAACCCCACAGAGGCCGCCAGCACATGCCCAGAGGACAGCACGGCAAGGGCTACAACACCGCCCAGGCGACGCCGCAGCACAACTCGACGATCGCGATGGATGTGCCGATCGAGGAAGGCCGTCGCAACGTGGTGCCGAATTTTGGCGGGCGCCGGTCACCTGTGCGCTGGTACATCGCGACCACAGCGCCGAGCCGCGAGCTGTCGGCCGCCGCCAGCATCCGCCAAGCGACGCTCACGGGCTGTCGCGCTGGGGAGACGCCATTCCTCGCCTACGTGCCGTGCGAGTTCTTCTGGCGCCGGTCGGTGCGCTCGAATCTCCGGGTGCCACGTCGCGAGCAGCAGTTCCCGATCCTGCGCCACTACCTGTTTCTGGGCGTCATCGGTGGCCTGTGCGACGAAACCCTGGCTGTGCTCCGCGAACGCGACATCGACGGTCGCAACGTGCATGGGCTCGTTGGCATCCTTGGGTCGCCCACGAAAGGCCCGCTTCAGATCGGCCCGGTAGGCATGCGCTGGCTTCGCGAGCGCGGCCAGGAGGAGGTCGACGGGCTGACCAACCGTACACCCATCGGCGCGATCTCGTCAGGCGAGCCAGTGCGGGCCACGTCCGGTCCGTTCGCCGGCTTCCTCGGAACGTTCGTGTCCGTGGCAGAGGGCGGAGCCGTCGGCGTGATCTCGCTGAGCATGATGGGCTCGGTCTGCGACATCCGGTTGCCGATCGAGGATGTGGAACGAGCGGCTTAATGGATATGGGCTGCTTGACTTGCCATAGGCGGTCCCTATCATTCGCCCTGCACTGGCCGACGAAGAATATGCACGGGCCACGTAGCGCGACCGGATGTGAGGCCGACACAGGCCCTGCCGGATCGCTGAAGGAAAGCTATTCCCTCGACGAAGTTTCCGCATCGCCTTTCACGCATAGCCCGCGATGCCCGATCCCCGCCTCATCGCCTACGCCAACCTCTGCCACGCCGTCATGACCGCAGGCTTCGTGCTGTGGCTCGATCTGGTGGGTGAGGCCGTGACGGGGCGGCGTTGATGCCGGTTCAGTTCGACATGCGCGGCTTCGAGCGGGCGGCGTCTGGTATCGGCGCCCTGCAGGATCAGATCCCGTTCGCGCTGAGCCAGTCGCTGAACGACGGGCTGTTCGCCTCGCGCGATCACCTCATCACCCACACGTGGCCGGCCCACGTCTCGGTCCGTGACCCGAACTTCCTGCGCAACGCTCTGAGGGTGGAGCGCGCCAGCAAGACCAAGCTCAGCGGCGCCGTCACGAACGAGGGCACGCGAGCCGGCAACCGGGGACACCTGAAGCTTCACGAGGACGGCGGCACCAAGCGGCCGACCAAGTCGAAGATCGCCATCCCGGATCGCAAGGTGTTGGCTCGTCGCTCAGGCCGCGGTGTACCGAAGAGCCTCCGACCCGGCACCGCGCCCAACACCTTCCGCAAGGGCGACGTGATCTACCAGGTCACGGGCGGCAAGAAGAACCGGAAGCTGAAGCTTCTCTACACGCTGAAGCCGAGCGCTCCGATCAAGGGCGTCGTGCCGTTCCGTCCGGACTTCGACATGGTCATGCGGCGTGAGGTGGCGCGAGCCTTTCCGGATCGGATCCGCGCGGCCATGGCGTCGAGGCGCAGATAAGCGCGTAGGACGGCTCAGGAGCGCCGCCGGCTGAAGCGGGAGGGTAGCGAGGCAGGGAGGACCCATGGCCCTCCAGCCTGCCCCGGGCCTCACGAGGAGGGTGCTCAGTTCCTCGGGTCCTTCCACGGGGGTACCACCCCGGAGGTAACGCGCGAGGCTCGGGCCTTTCCCAGCGATGAAACAGCGTAAGGGGGCGTCAGCAGCATGGCGACGGTAGGCCAAGCGGCAGCCCATGTGTTCCTCGCAGAGCGGAATTTCTACGAGCTGCTCGACCGCGGCGTCGTCGAGCGGCAACCCGCCGGTGAGTACGACCTCGACATCGTCCGCGAGGAGGTGATCCGGCAGCTACGTGCTGCGGCTTCCGGCCGAGAGAAGAAGCCGGGCGCGCTGGATGGCGAGTTCGAGAAGGCCCGCAAGGACAAGGAACTGGCGGATCGTACCGCGCTCCAGAATGCGGTGACGCGCGGCGAGCTCGTCGCGATCGAGGAAGTCGGAAAGCAGGTCGAGCGCGAGTACGCCGTTGTGCGCGAGCGCCTGTTGGGCATCGCCGGCAAGCTCGGCTCGGACCTGACGCCGAAGCAGGTCGCGCGCATCGAGGCCGAGATCCGCGACGCCCTGGAAGAGTTGCATGACCCAGGCGACATCGCACGACGGATCCCTCAGCCTGAGGACGAGGCTGGCGAGGGCGAGGACGAGTTTGAGGCCGCCGCCCCGGCTCGACCTGGTCGAGTGGGCTGACACCTACCGGCGCGTCTCGGCGAAGAACTCGGCCACGCCTGGCCGGTGGCGCACGGCGGTCCAGCCTGCGGCGCTCGGGCCGATGCGGGCAGTCACGGACCCGGAAACGCACATCGTCACGGTGGTGGCCGCGACCCAGGTGCTCAAGTCCGAGCTCCTGATGAACACGGCCTTCTACTTCATCCACCTCGACCCCTCGCCGATCCTGTTCGTGCAGCCGTCGCAGAAGGCGGCCGAGAGCTTCTCGAAGGAACGCTTCCAGCCGACGGTCGCCGAGACCCCGGTGCTGCGGGAGCTGATCAAGGCGCCGAAGGCCCGCGGCTCCGAGAACACGATTACGCACAAGGATTACCCGGGCGGCTCGCTCGACTTCGTCGGATCGGAATCGCCGACCGATCTCGCCTCTCGCCCGAAGCGGGTGATCCTCTGTGACGAGATCAACAAGTACCCGCCGAGCGCCGGCAAGGAGGGCGACCCCCTCCTGCTCGCTGAGGAACGAGCCTCGACCTACAAGGACGTGCGCCGGCACAAGTTCGTGCGGGTCTGCTCGCCCACCGTGAAGGACGCCTGCCGGATCACCGGCGAGTACGAGAAGAGCGACCGGCGCCAGTGCTTCGTCGCCTGCCCGCACTGCGAGCACGAGCAGACGCTGGCCTGGTCGCAGGTGCGCTGGCTGAAGGTGCTAGCGGACGGAACCGAGACCTTCGACCCGCCGCCCAACGCCGAGGTGGTCTACCACCGCGCGGAATCGGCGGTGATCACCTGCAAGGCCTGCGGCGAGCCGTGGACCGAGACCGAGCGGCGCGAGGCGCTGCGCGCGCTGGAGCATCGAACCGACGCGGGCTGGCGCCAGACGGCGCGGTTCACCTGCTGCGGCGAGGAGCAGACCCCGGAGATTTGGGACGACGAGGGCCGCTCGCTCTGCGCGCATTGCGAGCAGCGCTCACCCTTCGACGGCCACGCCGGCTTCCACGTCTCGAAGCTGCTCTCGGCCCGGCACCGCCTGGCCGACGTGGTGCGCGAGTTCAAGGACGCCGGACGCGATCCGGAGAAGCTGCGGAAGTGGACGAACACCGGCCTCGCCGAGACCTGGGAGCATCAGGCCGGCGAGGGCATGGACGGCTCGCACCTGATCAATCGGGCTGAGCCCTACGGACCGGACGATCTTCCCGACGCGGTGCGCGTCATCACCGGGTTCTGCGACGTGCAGGGCGACCGCCTCGAGGTACAGCTGGTCGGCTGGGGGCAGGACGAGGAGGCTTGGCCCTTCCTCTACGAGGTTATCAGCCTCGACCCGGCCGAGCCGCAGGCTTGGCGCGAACTCGATGCGCTCCGGGCGCGGGTGTTCACCACGACGGCAGGCCGGAAGCTGCGCATCGCGGCGTTCGGCGTCGACGTCGGCGGCCTCAACCACGCGGCTCAGGCGGTCGCCTACTGCCGGCGCCGGCGCGGGCAGCGGGTGTTCGCCACGATCGGCCGCGGCGGGAAGTATCCGATCTGGCCGATGCGCTCTTCGCGCTCGAAGGCCAACGACAAGATCTGGCTGATGGGCGTGGATGCGGCGAAGGACGCGATCTACGCCCGCCTGAAGATCGAGCCGCTCGCCCATCCCGAGGACGGCTCGGCGCCGAAGCCGCACCCGGGCCTGATCCATTTCCCGATGGCGGACGGATTCGGGCCCGACTACTTCGCCCAGCTGACCGCGGAGCGTCGCGAGGTCCGCCGCCGGCTCGGCCAGCAGGTCGTGGTCTGGATCACTCCCAAGGGCAAACGCAACGAGGCGCTCGACACCTTCGTCGGCTGCCTCGCGGTCCGGAAGGCGCTGCCGCAGCGGATCGAGCGCGGTCTTGAGTACGGGGTTGGTGGTCCGGTCGAACAGCCCGAGGCACCGCCGCCGACGAACGTCCCGCCGGCGCACGTGGTCGAGGCCACGCGAGCCGCACCCGAACAACGACGACCCGAGCAACCGCAGACCCGACGACCCGCGCAGATGCCGCGGCGGTCCGGCTGGCTGTCACCGAGGAGATGACCATGACCACGTCCAAGGCTGACTTCCAGGCGCTCGCCGACAAGGGCGCTGGCTCGCTCATCAAGGTGGGCAGCGTGTGGAGCTACCCCGGCGCGCCGGTGGACACCTCCGGCACCAACCTGCAGCTGCCCGTCGAGTTCGTCTCGGATGCCGACGTGCAGGAGGCGCTGCGCGACGGCACCCTCGTCGCCGCGGTGAATGATCCCTACGGCAATGTCAGCGCCGTTCGGATCGCCCAGGAAGGCGTGACCGTCGTCCCGGCCGGTCTCACCGGCACCGCCGAGATGGGCACCGAGCTGCCGCCGGGCTCGCGCCCCGAGCATGATGCCGGGCGCCGGGTCGTGACACAGGCCGAGGCCGAGCAGCAGACCATCGCCGGGCTGCCGGGCGAAGGCTCGGAGATCCAGGGCCGTCAGGCTGCCGAGGATCCGAACCGCACCGACGGCCTGACCGGCTCGTTCGGCAAGGAGAAGACCCAGGATTCCGGCGCGCGCCGGGGCCGCTGATCTCGGTCCCGAGAGCGGCCATGGCGCTCGACGCCGCCCAGACGCAGATCCTGACCGCGCGGCTCGCCTCGATCGAGACCGCGATCGCGTCGGGCGTCACGCGCGCCTCGTATGAGGGCAAGTCGACCGAGTTCCGGTCGCTGGCCGAGATGCGCTCGGTGCGGGACGAACTGCGTCGCCAGCTCGGGCTGGCCAGCCGCGGCCGCCGCACGGTCGCGGGTTTCCGGTCCGGATTCTGAGCCGTGCAGCAGACGAACCTGATCGACCGGGTCATCGGCTACGTGGCGCCGCAGCGCGCCGAGAAGCGGATCGCTGCCCGCCAGCGCATTCAGCGGATGGCGACGGCGCGTAACCTCTACGACGCCGCCACGCTCGGCCGCCGCGCCAATGGCTGGCGCCGGATCTCCACCGACGCCAATGCCGAGAACCGCTACGCCCTGCGCCTGCTGCGCGACGCGGCGCGGGACATGGTCCGGAACAACGCCTTCGCGTTCCGGGCGAAGTCGACGATCAAGCACAACGTCGTCGGCGCCGGCATCCTGCCGCAGGTCAAGGCGGCTCGGCCCGAGCGCAAGCAGCAGATCACCGATTTGCTGAAGCTGCACTTCGACACGACGGACATCGACGCAGACGGCCGGACCAACCTCTACGGGCTCCAGGCCATGGTGATGGCCACCGTCGTCGAGGCGGGCGAATGCCTGATCCGGAAGCGGGTGCGGCGGACGACCGACGGCTACGCGCTGCCGTTTCAGCTTCAGGTCCTCGAGCCCGACTTCCTCGACACCAACTTCGACGGGCCGCTCGCGAACGGCAACACCTGCATTCAGGGGATCGAGTTCGATCTCCGCGGCAAGCGCGTGGCCTACTACCTCTACGACCAGCACCCGGGCGCGGTGTTTGGCGGCGCGGTGAGCCTGCCCCGCGGTCGGCGCGTCTCGGCCGACTTTGTCGCGCATGTCTACCGCGTCGACCGGCCCGGCCAGGTCCGCGGCGTCTCGTGGTTCGCGCCCGTCATGGTGCGGATGCGCGACTTCGCCGACTACACCGACGCGCAGCTGATGCGCCAGAAAATCGCCGCCTGCTTCGCGGCTTTCATCACCACAGATCAAGACTTTGACGCGGCAGGCGAGATCGGTGGAGACGGCTCGATCACCGGGAACGACGGCGCAAGCCCATACCCGGTCGAGAGCTTCGAGCCGGGCATGATCGAGCGACTGGGGCCCGGCGAGGGAGTCGTTTCCCCGGCAGTCCCGACCACGCAGGATTTTGCGCCCTACTGCTCGACGACCCTGCACGAGATCGCGGCTGGCCTGAACATCCCTTACGAGTCGCTCACCGTCGACCTGAGCGAGGTCAGCTTCATCAGCGGCCGCCTCGGCCGGATCGAGTTCCACACGTCGGTCGACGATTGGCGCTGGAACATGCTGATCCCGCAGATGATGGGACCTCTCGCCGCCTGGACCCTTGAGGCGGCTGCGGTCGCCACAGGTTCGAGCGAGCCGTTCACCCTCGGCTGGACGCCGCCCCGGTGGGAGATGCTGGATCCGGCGGCCGAAGTCGCGGCCTCCAGCGCTGCCATCCGTAACGGTCTGACGTGGCGCAGCGAGGAGCTGCGCAAGAACGGCATCGATCCGGACGATTGGCTCGCCGGCATGATCGCCGACAACGCCCTGGTCGACGCCCACGGCATCGTCCTCGATTCGGATCCGCGGACCACGACCCTGCGCGGTGCCCAGCAGAAGTCCGACAACGCGAAGCTGCCGGACGCGCTCGCCCCCTGAACACGGATCATCGCATGACCAAGCCACGCAGGCCCGTGAAGGGCGCCGGCGCGCGCGCCGACATGCAGGGCACGCGCTCGCTCGTGATGAACGGCGAGATCATGCTCTACGGCGTCGTCGACAGCTACCTGGATCCCTACGATCCGGTTGGCGCCATCGTGCGCTCGCTCGACGTCATGGGCTCGATCATCGAGCTCGCCGACCAGCCTCGGCTCAGCGTGCGGATCAACTCCCCGGGCGGCAACGTCATGGAGGGCCTGTCGATCTTCAACGCCCTGCGCAACGCGGGCAAGCCGATCGACGTGCACATCGACGCCATGGCCGCCTCGATCGCCTCGGTGATCGCGATGGCCGGCGACACGATCACGATCGCCGACACCGGCACGATCATGATCCACAACCCCTGGGACGTGGCCATCGGCGACGCCGAGGACATGCGCCAGCGGGCCGACGAGATCGACCGGCTGAAGGCGATCGTCGTCGACATCTACGCCAAGCGCACCGGGCTCGACCCGGCCGAGATCGACGCGATGATGACCGCCGAGACCTTCATGTCGGCGGACGATGCGGTCGCGCGCGGATTCGCCGACGAGGTCGAGCAGGGCTTGGCCATCGCCGCCTGCGCGCGGCTCACCCGAGAGGATCTGGGGCGTCTCAACGCTCCGGTGTCGGCCCGCGCGGCGCGAGAATCGACGGTTGCTGCATCGGCTCCAACGATGAAGGCCGCGGCAACTCGTGTTGCTGATGAGCCCGCAGGGGACGCGCAGTCGCAAGGTGCGATCGCTCGCGTCGCGGATGCTGTGAGGGCGCGCATGCGTATGCGTGCCCGCGCCGCCGACATCTCGAACTGAGGCGCAAGCGCACCTCATCGGAATGCCTTCCTGTGCTCGTCCGGGGCCGCAGGAAAAAGGCTGTTCGCCCCGGGCCAACCCACGGAAGATCAACATGACCCGCTCGTCTCGCGCGGTCGCCCGCCTGTCGGTTGGCGCCGTGACCATTCTGTTGGCCGGCGCAATGCTTGCCACCTTCGTACCCGAAGCTTTCGCAGCCGCTCTGCCCGTAAAGGCGCATGTGGCTGCTCATGGCTACTCGCTCCACGACTTCTTCGTGCAGGCTTCGCCAGTCCTTGTCTCGCTGCGGGCGACGGCCACCGACCTGGGTCAGCGCGCAGCTGCGAAGTTGGCGGAGGTCAACGACAAGCTCGATGCTGACGCCCTGCGCCGCATCGACGAAGAGCACGCTGAGTTGGTCAGGCAGCTGACTTCGACCCGCGCGCAGATCGCGGCACTGGAGAAGCCGCCGGCGGCCTCGCTGCTGGATGAGAATGCCATCCGCGAGTCGGTCATGGCCGACGAGCGGGCTCGTACCTCCGGCATTCTTGCCCAAGCGCGCTCGGCCAGGATCCCTGCCGACGATGCCTTCGTGCAGAATCTTCTCGCCAACGGCCGGCCGCTGGCCGAGGCACGTAACGATTTGATGGACGAATGGTCACGTCGTCAGAGCTCTCGGCAGGATAATCCGGGGGGCGGCGAGATCCCCTCCGGCATCGAAGTGCAGCGTGACGCCGTTGATCGCTGGGCCGAGGGTGCCGAGCGCGGCCTGATGATCCGCACCGGCCTCGCCCGCGCCGAGGACAAGGATCGCGGCAACGAGTTCGTCGGCCTGACCCTGGCCGAGCTCGCCCGCTCCTCGCTGACGGTTCGCAACATGAAGTCCGGCGGCGAGAACCGCATGGCCATGGTCGGCCGTGCCTTCACCGTCCGCAACAGCGGGCCCGGCTTCAACTCGACCTCGGACTTCCCGAGCATCCTCCAGAACGTCGCCTACCGTGCCGTGCTGAAGGGCTACCAAGAAGTCGACGAGACCTTCCCGCTCTGGACCGGCAAGGGCACGGCCTCGGACTTCCGCCCGATCTCCCGCGTCGACATGGGCTTATTCCCGTCGCTTGGGAAGGTCGAGGAGGGCGCCGAGTACACCTACGCCACCATGGGCGACACCGGCACGGTGGTGCAGGTCGCGACCTACGGTAAGCTCTTCGCCATCACCCGGCAGGCGATCATCAACGACGACCTGCAGTTCTTCCAGCGGGTGCCGGAGCGGATGGGTCGCGCCGCCAAGCGCACGATCGGCAACCTCGTCTACGCGGTGCTGAACGGCAACCCGACCATGCAGGACGGCGTCGCGCTCTTCAACGCGGCGCATGGCAACCTCGCGACGGTGGCAGGCGCCCCGAACGTCGCCAATCTCGCGGCGGCCATGGCGGCCATGCAGGTCCAAACCGACACCAGCGGCATCGGCACCGGCGGCGGCGTCATGCCGAAATACGTGCTGACCCCGCCCGCCCTGTGGATGCCGACCAAGGTGGCGATCACCTCGGCGAACTACCCGGGCGATCCGGCCTCCGTGGCCAACCCGATACGGGACATGTTCACCCCGATCTCCGACAGCCGCCTGACCGGCACTGCCTGGTACATGGCCGCGGATCCGAACCAGCAGGACACGATCGAGGTCACCTACCTCGACGGCGTCGAGGAGCCCTTCCTCGACCAGAAGGACGGCTGGACCGTCGACGGCACCGAGATGAAGGTCCGGATCGACGCGGGCGTGAAGGCGCTCCACTGGCGCGGCCTCTACCGCAACGTCGGCGCCTGATCGCCGCGCGGCCGGCCACGATAGCCGGTCGCATCCTCACCCATCCCTGATCTCTCGGTCCGCGCGGGCGCGTCCCGCCGGCGCAGGAGCGCGCCATGAAGAACTTCATCCAGGAAGCCGGCACCCTCACCGTGCCGGCCCCGACCGGTGGCGCCGTGAGCGGCCTGCCGGTCATCATCGGCCTCATGGTCGGCATCGCCACCACGACCCAGCCGCAGGGCGCGCCCGTCGCCTGCAAGACGACCGGCGTGTTCGAGCTGCCGAAGGTCCCGGCCCAGGCCTGGACCGTCGGACAGGCGATCTACTGGGATCCGGCCGCCGGCAACGCCACCACGTCGAACACCAGCACCACGCTGATGGGCTACGCCTCCGAGCCGGCGGCCAACCCGTCCGCGGTCGGCCGCGTCCGCCTGATCCCGCGCGGCGCCTGACGCCGTGATCGACTTCGCCGCCCTCACACTCGCGCCGTGCATCGACATCTTCGCACGGCCGATCATCGTGACGCCGCAGGCCTCACAGCCTGAGCGCGCCGAGGGCGGTGTGACCATCCCGGCCGGCCAGCCCTACGCCTCGCGGGGCGTCTGGGCGAGCCGGCCGGTCGACGTGCCGACCGAGGACGGCATCATGTCCTCGCAGGTGCACAGCCTGGGCATCCAGGCGGCCGACTTCACGATCCCGCCTGCGCCGGGCGACCTGATCGAGATCCCGGCTCACATGTCGCTGCCGCGGATCGGCATGTGCGAGATCGAGGACGGAGACGACGATGGCCAGGGCGGCACCTCGCTCTCGCTCAAGGTCATCGGTCCGTGACGACCGACGCGACGAAGATCCGCGACGCAATCGTCGACCGGCTCGCTACCTTGCCGGGTTACAAGACGCCGCCGCGCAAGATCCCGCTGCCGCAGCAGCAGCCCGATAAGCTGCCGCAGATCTCCGTGTTCATCATGGGCGAGCGGCTGGCACCGGACGGCGATGCCGGCGCGGGCGAGCCGAGCTTCAACTCCGAGGTGACGATCGGCATCTCGGACATGCGCGGGTTCGCGACGACCGACGTGCTCGACGGGCAGAATGATGCCGCAGTCGATGCGATCGAGGCGCGCCTGCTGTCCGATCCGACCTTCGTGCGCGGCGTCGACTTGTCGAAGGACGAAGACGATCCCGCCCGCTATCCGCTGTTCGAGGCCGTGACCGGCATCACGCGGCGGCGGATCTACCCGCAGGACGGCGAGACCTACTTCGCCGAGCTCCGCCTGGAGATGACGTTCCGGGTTTGGGTCAACTTCTCGCCGAACGTCCCCGACGCCTTCCTCGACATGGCCGTGACCCTGAAGCGCGGCGACGACCCGGGCACCGAAGGCCCCACCATCATCATCCCCGTTTCCCAGGAGACGACGTCATGAAGTTCCATGTGGAGCCCGTCTCCAAGAAGACGGTGGTGCCCCCGCATCCGATTGAGGGGCCGATGCCCGCCGAGGGCGGCGCCGACTGGATCGCCGATCAGTACACGCTCCGCCTCATCCTCGACGGCGTGATCCGCCGCACGGACGAAGGCGTCGCAGAAGCTGCGGAGCAGGACGCCTCGTCGCGCCGCCGCGCCTCGCCCGTTCCCACCCCGCCCACGCCCGCCCCGGGCAAAGCCCAGGAGGCCTGATCCATGCCCGTCGCTGGCGCCCTCTCCGACATCCCGTCGAATCTCAAGCAGCCGCTGTTCTACCTCACGGTGGATGGCAGCCAGGCCGGCCTGTCGACGCAGCGCGAGCCCGCGCTGCTGACCGGGCAGATGCTGACCGGTGGTGTCGCGGCCAAGAACGTGCCGATCGCCGTCGGCTCGGCCAACAACGCTGCGGCGCTGTTCGGCTTCGGCTCGATGCTGCATCGCATGGCCATCGTGTTCTTCACGATCGCGCCGAACCATGAGCTCTGGATGATGGCGGTCGCCGATCCGGCGGCCGGCGTCGCGGCGGCCGGCGCGATCACCGTCACCACGGCGGCGACCCAGGCCGGCACAATTCCGCTCTATCTCGCCGGCCAGAACGTCAACGTGCTCGCCAACGGCTCGGACACGGCCGCGCAGATCGCGACGAAGATCGCCGCCGCGGTGAACGCCGCGCAGCTCCTGCCGATGTCGGCCGCGGTGGACGGCACCAACCCGGCGAAGGTCAATCTGACCTGCGACTGGCCGGGTCTGACCGGCAACGACATCGTCCTGACCGACTGCTTCTATGGCTCGCTGAACGGCGAGGTGCTGCCGGCCGGGCTCGCGCTGACCTACACGCAGTTCTCGGGCGGCTCTGGCGTGCCGGACTTCACCGCCGCGATCCCGGCGTTGGGCGACGACGAGTACGACTACGTCGGCCTGCCCTACACCGATGCCGCCTCGCTCGCGCTCTGGGAGATCGAGTACGGCTTCACGCAGTCGGGACGGTGGGGTTGGCAGCGCCAGCTGTACGGCGGGATTTTCTCGGCCCGCCGCGACACCTACGCCAACCTGCTCACCTACGGGGCGACCCGCAACGCGCCGCAGACCTCGATCATGTCGTTCGAGCCGCTGACGCTCGCCACGACCTGGGAGTTGTGCGCGGCCTACACGGCGCTGGCCGCCGACAGCCTGCTCGGCGACCCGGCGCTGCCGCTGCACACCCTGGAGTTCACCGGGCTGCTGCCGGCGAAGCGCCAGGACCGGTTCAACTTCAACCAGCGCGAGGCGCTCGCCAACGCCGGTCTCGCCATCCAGGCGGTCGGGCCGTCGGGCGCCATCCAGATCCTGCGCGAGCAGACCACCTACCAGCGCAATCAGTACGGCCAGGGGGACGACGCGTTCGAGCTGGTCACGACCCAGTTCACCAACGCGCGCCTATTCCGGCGGCTGCGCGCGGCGGCGGAGACCAAGTACGGGCGCTGCAAGCTGGCGAATGACGGTACGAAGTTCGGTGCCGGTCAGAAGATCGTCACGCCGTCGCTCATGAAGGCCGAGATCCTCTCGGAGTACAACGGCGCGATCACCGACGGTCTCGCCGAGGACTTCAACAGCTTCAGGGACAATCTGACCGTGGTGCGGGATTCCAACATCCCGACCCGCCTCAACGTCATCTACCCGCCGGATCTCATCAACGGCCTTCGCACCCTCGCGGTGCTGGGTCAGTTCCGCCTCCAGTACGGTCGCGGCGCCAGCTGACGCGCGGGCTCTCACCGGGCCCTCGCGGCCGTTCTCACCCTCAGGAGGCCTGACCCATGGCCAATAGGCGTTTCGCTGGCACCACCTCGATCGTGGCCGACGGCGTGCAACTCGACGTGCGATCGAATGTGACCGTCAGCCTGTCGAAGGTCGAGCGCACCGGCATCGCCGGTCTCGACGGCACACACGGCTACGAGGAGAAGCCGCGCGTCCAGTTCATCGAGTGCGACGTGTCGACCACTCAGGGCTTCTCCGCCGAGGCGCTTGAGGCGATCACGGACGCGACCGTGACCGCCACCACCGCAAGCGGAAAGACCTACTCGCTGTTCGAGGCGTGGACGAAGTCCGCGTTCGAGATCAACACCGAGCAGGGCATGGTCCGCGTCCGGTTCGAGGGCATGAGCGGGAGCGAGTTCTGATGGACGGCTTCACCGACCCGCCAGCGGCCGATCCCGCGCAGCAACCCGCCCCGCAGCGGCAGGGCAGCACCTCAGCCGGTGCGGGCACGCCCTGGGCCGTGAAGGTCACGCTCTCGGAGCCGATCGAGATCACGGCCCCGAACGGCGACGTCCTGAAGCGGATCGAGGAGCTGTTCTTCCGCAAGCCCACCGCGATGGACATCATCGAGGTCGGCGGCAACCCGGTGATCATGGACATGTTCGCCGATGATCCGATGGGCACGATGCGGTTCGACGGCAAGCAGATGACCGCCATGATGGCGCGCCTGTCGGCGACCAACCCGCCGTTCTTGACGAAGATGAGCGCCGCGGACTGGACCTTCTGCGCCTGGCAGCTGTCCGGTTTTTTTCTGCCGGCGCCGCCGAAGACCTCATCCGCGCCGGCCTCCGCCTAGCGATGATCTACCGGTGCGATCCGGCCGGCATGCTCAGCCGCTCGCCCGAGTACATCGCGACCCTCAACAAGCACACGCCCGACGTGCTCGAAGAGATGATCGAGGCCAAGCTCTATGGCGGATGAAGCCCTGCGAATGCAGGCGGAGGTCACGGATCGGTTCACCGGTCCGCTGAAAGCCCTCCGCGCGCAGCTCCTCGACGTCAGCCGGACCGGCGCGAACCACAGCGAGACGCTGACTAAGGGCTTCGGCGCTGTCGAGGGCGCGCTTCAGAAGACCGCCCGCACCGCATCCAGCGTCGTCAATCCGGCCTTCGCCGCGCTCGGCATCACCGGCCTCACGGCGGGCGCGGCCGTCGCCGGCATCTCGGCCGCACTGAACAAGCTCAACGGCAACCTGACCGGTCTCGGGCAGCTGCATCGCGAGACCGGGATCGCCGCCAAGACCCTGCAGGAGTTCGGCGCGGTCGCTGGCCGGTTCGGCATCGAGCAGGACGCCGTCGCTTCGGGCGCCAAGAACTTCGCCGCACAGATGCGGACGTTCTCCATCGGGACCGGTGAAGCCTTCAACTGGGTGATCCGGCAGGGCCGCGACGCCGCAGGCCGGAAGGCCTTCCAGGATTTCGCGACCGACCTGCAGCACACCTCGGACGAGGGCGAGAAGCTCAAGAAGGCGCTCGCCTTCATGGAGACGATCCGCAACCCGGTCGAGCGGGGTATCTTCGCCCAGCAGTTCTTCGGGAACAGCGATCTCGCGCGCCTGGCCGACGGCCACCTCGGCAAGGTCGTGGATCTGTTCAAGAAGGCCCGCGAGAAGATCGGGGTGTTCAACCCCGACGACATCATCAACGCGGAGAAGTTCGACCGGTCGATCTCGGACCTGCGTGGGTCGATGTCCCGGTTCGGCCTGCTGATCGCCCGCGAGCTGCTGGGGCCGGCCACCCAGTTTACGACCTGGATCAACGAACTCGTCTCGGATCAGCGCGGCGATCTGCTGAAGGGGCTGCGCGAAGGCCTTCAGGAGGTGAAGAAGGAGCTCGTCGGGATCGACTGGAAGCAGGCCGGCGATGACTCGGTTGCCTTCCTGAAGGAGAGCACCCGTCTCGCCGGCGCGCTGGCGACAGCCTTCCATGAGGTTGCCGAGGCCATCCATGCGATCCGCGAGGGCGAGTACATGCAGGCGCTGCGCGGCGCCGATGGGGCTTCTGGCCCGCTCGCCCGCAAGCTCGCCCCGCGCGCCGGTGATGATGAGATCGATGCTCAGGAGCGGGTTGATCGCCTCCGTAAGATGAAGGACGTCGCCGCGGAGGCGCAAGGCCACGCCATAGGCCGCCTTCAACAGCGGCTCGGCGTCCTCGACACCCCTGAGAAGGTCGGCAAGGACCTGGAGGAGGCCGAGGCGCGGCTGAAGGTTCTACGCGAGCGCAGCCCGGAACAGCGTCGCGCCGACTTCACGCGGCAGCAGAACGAGACCGTGGGCGCCCGGGCGACTGCACCGATTGAGAACCGCATCGCCGAGATCCAGGGCCGGCTCGGCAATTTCGAGAGCATGGAGCGGGCCGGCACCGTAACCGATGCCTCCCGCAAGCAGGCAGACGCCCTGCGCGAGGAGATGCAGAAGCTCACGATCGAGTTGAAGCGGCTGCGCGAGAAGCAGAGCGAGAAGAGCAGCGAGGCCACTGCGCAGAAATCGTCGGCCGAGAGCGAGGGCCCGTTCGCGGGCGCGCGCGTGCAGACTGCATCGTTCGGCGGTGGGGGCGGCTTCCGGCGGATCGGCGGCTTCGGCGGCGGTTATGGCGGCGGTGCGAACCTGCCGTCGGGCGTCGATGATCCTGTCATTCATGGCGGCCCGCAGGTTGAGCGGCGTGGCGGTTCCGGTCCGGGCTACTTGGGTGAGCGTGGGCCGTCTGGGCTGCCTGGGCGCGGCTTCGGTGGCGGGCGTTTTAATGGACTCGGGGGCTCGCGGTCGGGCCTGCCACCCATTGGGCCTCGGCCAGACGTGCCCAGCATTGCCCCAAGTGCCGGAAGGCGAGGCGCGCGAGCTGAGCGGGGCGGCGGCGCGGCCCGGACCGGTGAGATGATGGCCTACGCGATGGACCAGCTCCGTCGTGAAGGAGTTCCTGAGGAGCGCTTGCGCGAGGCTGCCGCACACTTGGTTGGCCAGGCGACGATGGAATCTGGGCTGGACCCCAACAAGGTCCACGATGGTGGCACTGGGTACGGGATTTACGGCGCACGCGATCCGAAGGGCTGGGGCACCTATCGTGGCGCGCGACGTAGCGACATGGTTCGGTGGCTTGAAGCGAATGGCTTCAGCCGCAATTCAGCCGAGGGGCAAATGCGCGAGATGGCGCACCGAGCCATGTCGGGGACTTACCCGCGAACACGGAGCATCCTGCTGGGCCGCGGCTCTGGCGATCTGGAGCGCGACACCAACACGATCACGGGCGAGTTCGAGAGTCCGGCTATCATCAACCGGCGATCAGGAGCTGTGCGTGAGGCCCTTCGCGTAGGGCCGAACATCCCTCAGGCCGAGCGCGCCGACAGCGGCGATTCCAGCCTGCTTCCAAACGGCACCCCACGCGTTCTCAAGCCGAATTCGATGCCTGACGCACCTGGCGTCACCATGGACGAGGCCAGCCGGCAGCGCGAGACCGTGAAGGGCGGTTTTGTCCGGCGCGCCGAAGTCCTAGCGGACCCGAGCGATGAGCGCCGGCGAGGCGAAAAGCCCTTCTACAGCGATGATGACGATCGGCGAGCGGCTCGCGATCTCGGGATCGCTCTGCGAGCTACCCGTGCCAAGCAGGATGCGCAGCGCGAGCAGATGCGGATGGATGGCGCCCGTGTTGGCGCCGCTGCCGCTCAAGCTGGTGTGGTTGGCTCACCGGTAAATGGCAGTGTGACGAACATAGTCGAGAAACCCGGGCCCGACACCAAGATCAAGACCAAGGTCGACGGCAATCTCTTCCAGGAAGTGCGCACGCAGAACGGTGCGCAGATGAGGAAGGCGGACTAGAACTCGATCTGTTCGGCGGCCTTTCTAAGCCCTGGCGAGGGACGGCCTATCCAGCTAATGTTGCCGTTCTCATACAGACGTCCCCACGCTTGCCGCCCATCGGGTGAGAATATCACCTGGAGCTTATGATCCATGCAATCGTGAACCTTGCACACATCGGCCAATAAATACGTTTCGCCATCCGCGCTGATATCCTTGGCGGCCTGAGATGGTCCATTTAGCGTGCGGCTGTAGGCAGCTACCCACTTTGGTAGAGCTGGATTACTCTTGAGCATAGCGCTGTATGCGCGTTTATAGTCCGGTCGATGCAGAAGATCGAATAGGTAAACATCAGCAGCGACGGCCTCACCGGCAGTTGCAGCAAGGAAGAGAGCGGCGAGGAGCGTGCGCATCATCAAAACCGGGGCTTAGGCTGCGGAGGCGTAGCGACTCGACAGCCGCTGTCAAATATGAACGAGACGCTAGCAACGAATTCCGAATTATTGATAGCCGGGCCTCTGTTGAATTTCGCACTGCTATAGCATGCATCTTGTTGGCCGTCGTTGATCAGGCAGAACGCCGGTCCATCGCCAGGAAAAACCATTCTCCACTGACCGCTCGATCGATCAAAATAATACGTTTGATATAATTTGCTGAAATCAATCTTAAAACCTGTCGTGCCTTTTGAGCGAATGGCAAAAACGCATTTATCAAGTTGAGCTACCAAGACCGGGCCATCGTTAAATCCGGTAAAGACCGCACGCTGTGGTGATAAGATCTCAAGGTTAGACGAAAAATAGAGACCTGCTGATCTCAGTACGTAAGCCGCATTAGCGATTAAGCGGTTTTCTGTTCGGATAGCTTCCTCCGCTTTCACTGTGCCTCCGGCAGCAACGGCAAATGCGAGAGCGGCGAGGATTATGCGCATGGCCGGCAAGGTAGCTGTCGCGCGTAGGTTGTCGAGAGGGTTGAATGGCTGACAGCCCCTGGCGCGATCGGTTGCGCCCAGCCTCTTTCCGCGGCGCGCCCTTCTACGTTGAGGTCGGCGCACGCTCCGGCGGCCGGCGGATCGCCCCGCACGAGTTCCCGAAGCGTGACACGCCGTACCCGGAGGACATGGGTCGGAAGGGTCGCTCGTTCGCGGTCACCGCCTACTGCGTCGGGCCCGACTACCAGGACATGCGGGACGACCTCGTCTTCGAACTGGAGAGCGAGGGCGTCGGCACCCTGGTGCACCCGACCTTCGGCGAGTTCGAGGTCAAGAACGGGGTCTACAACCTCGTCGAGCGCAAGGACCGCGGCGGCTACTGCGAGATCGAGATCCCGTTCTTCGAGGCGGGCGAAGATGCTGCGTTCACGGTCACGGACGCCACGCAGAATCAGGTGCAGACGAGCGCCGATAACGCCGAGGCGGCGGTGGCGAGTGGCGGCGACCAGGGGCTGTATGCGTTGCGTGATCCCAATCGACCGCTGACCGGAGGGGGCGCCTAGATGAGCTTGCGCCGCGATCAGCCCACGCTCGACCTGATCGGCGCTGTCCTCGACGCCATCCTGGCGTTCAGCGGGGCACAGGATCTCGCCGCAGCCGGCGCCGATCTCGACGCGGCCGTCGGAGACCTGCGGGCCGATGCGCCCCAGCTGCTCCGGCAGGCGGCGCTGTTTTGGCCGCTGGCGGCCTGCTTCAGCCTCGCGCGGCAGACCGGGATGACGGTCGATGCGACGGAACGGCTTCGGGCGACGATTGCCGGGCTACCGGCGCCGGACGCCCGGTCGCTTCTGGTCCAGGCGCGCAGCATGGCGTTCTGCTGCATCCAGGAAGCCCGGATCACCGCGGCGACCACCTACACCAGCCGGAACGAGGTCGATCGCGTCCTCGGGCTGGTAGCGGCAGCCTTCGACGTCTCGCAGAGCGCGGCGGCCGATGCCGGCGACGCGGTTGGGTATCGAGCGCTCGTCGGCCTGCGCGCCGCCATGGTGCGCGATCTGACCGACCGTTCCCGCCCGCTGCCGAAGCTCGTGACCTACACCTTCGGCCGGGGACGCTCGTCGCTCACCCTGGCGCAGCGCCTCTATGGCGATGCCGGCCGTGCCGACGAGCTCGTGGCCGAGAACGACGTCGTGCACCCGCTGTTCGCGCCGCGCGCCGGGCGCGCCCTGTCCGCCTGAGGCCCCGCGATGCCGAAGCCGACGGAAGTCGCCGAGATCGTGGTCAACGGTCAGCGGTTCTCGAACTTCGAGACCGTGAGCGTGTCCCGGTCCGGCGTCGATCCCTTCCCGAAGTTCTCTTTCACGGCCGCCTCACCGATCGAGAGCGCGCCGAACTGGGCGGGCATGAAGCTCGGCATAGGCGACGAGTGCGAGATCCTGCTCGGCGGCCGGCAGGTGATCTCGAAGGGGCGGATCACCGGGCGCCAGCCGGCGTTCGATCCCCAGCAGCACGGTCTGCAGATCCTGGGCACGACCAACTCGGCCGCTGTCGTGCGGGCCACGGTCGACCACAACAAGGGCGAGTACAAGGGCTACACGCTCTCGCAGATCGCGAACGCGGCGCTGAAGCCCCACGGAACGAAGTTCTCGGTCAAGGGCGACACGTCCGGCATGGACAAGCCCTTCGAGAAGGTCGCGGTCCAGTTCGGCGAGACGGTGTTCGCGTTCATTGAGCGCCTCTGCCGGATGCGGAACGCCTACATCCTCTGCGAGAAGAACGGCGACCTCATCGGCTATCGGCTCGACAGCGCCACGAAGACGATCGCTGACCTGCAAGAGGGCCGCAACATCCTCGCTGGGTCGGCCAGCTTCAACTACGAGGGCGCTCTCAGCGAGATCCAGGCGCAGGGCCAGCGGCCCGGGAAGGATGAGCGCTTCGGCGACGCAGCCCGCGACCAGTCCGCCACGGTGAAGAACTCCTCGGTCAAGGAACACGTCCCGCTGATCTTCGCGGCCGAGATGCCGGGCGATCAGGCCGAGATGCGCATGCGGGCGCAGCACGAGAACGGCTACAACCTCGCGGACCAGTTGACGGTGCAGATCACCGTGCAGGGCTGGTTCCGAGACGAGAGCAGCCTCTGGCTGGAGCACATCGGTGACCCGGTCTCGGTGTACTCGCCGCTGCTGTTCACCAACGACCGCATCAACCTCGCCATCCAAGCGGTGAGCGCGACGCAGGGGCCCGCCGGGACGCTATCGCAGCTCACCCTGGTGCTGCCCGGCGCCTACAACGGCGGTGACCAAGTGCAGGCCGGCGGCACGCCACCAGGGCTCTACGGCGCATGAACCGCACGACGACGCGCACCTCCGGTGATCGCGTGGTGGCGAGCCTCTCCCGGGGCATCATCACCACGATCAACGACTCGCCTTTCATGCAGGAGCTTGGTGTCCGGATCCGAGATCAGCAGAACCTCACCGAGGTCGAGCACTGGCACTCGGCCGGCGTCACCCACTACCCAATGCCGCCCGACGCCAAGGGCGCGGCCGAGATCGTCCTCGCCACCCTGACGGGCAACAACTCGCATCCGATCGCGCTGCCGGCGGCCGACCGCCGATTCCGTCCGAACGGCATGAAGCCCGGCGACACGGCGGTAGCCGACGCCAACAAGCAGACGATCCACCTCAACGAGGTCTCGGTCGTCCTTGACAGCCCGAAGCGCTTTGACCTGCGCGTGACGGCCGGTCAGGGAGCGGCCCAGGCCAAGAACCAGGGCGCGGACCTCAACGTCGAGAAGAAGCCGGCCACGACGATCACTGGCAAGGCAGCCGGCACGCTGGCCACCACGTCGACGGATGCCACCACGGTCACAGGCAAAACGGTCGGCGTGACCGCTGGGACGAAGCCCGACGCCTCCGGGAACTACGAGCTCAATCAGCAGCTCCAGGGCGTCGTCGCGCAGCTGACCCAGTTGAAGGACTCGCATCACGCCCTCTTCGACGTGGTGTCGAAGCTTCGGGTGAACGCGGAGGCTGTCGTCCAAGGGCTGTCGACGCTCAACGCCTCGACGCAGGTCACCGCCGCGCTCAGTGGCTCGCCGGCGGGCCTTGACGCCATGAAGGCGCTCGCCTCGGGCCAGCTGCAGGCCTACTTTCAGAACGCCATCAAAACGGCTCTTCAGGACTTCCTCAACCCGGCCCGCATGATGGGGGCAACCAGTGTGTTGTCCGACGGCGTCGAGGGGCTGATCGCGAATGCCCAGGCGCAGATCGCGAGCCTGATCGCGCAGAACCCGGTCGCGGCACAGGTCGACGGCCTGCTCTCCCGGATCGAGGCGCTCGGCGACGCGCCTATCCCGTCCGACATCGCGGGCGCGGCCACGGCGATGCTCCAGGCGCAGGTGGATTACCTCGCCGCGAACAACCCGGTCGTAGCGCAGGTCGCCCAGCTGCGGGCCACCCTTCAAAGCCTGATCAACGGGGCGGGCCCGGGGCTCGGCTTCCTCGCCCCACAGCAGCGCCTCGTGCAGGGCCTCACCCGGTCGATGCTGTTCAGACAGAGCTGAGGACGCGCTTGTCCGATACCATCGTCGTCCACTCTCGCCGCGCGGTGACGCGCGCGTGGCTCCTTACCCCCGTGGATCAGCGCGATCCCTCGCTCGACCTCGTCGACTGCGTGGTGGTGGCGCTGGGCACGGACCGGCTGGCCCGCGCCGACGACAAGCTACCGGTCCCGGGCGACACCGACCGCCGGGGCTGGTGGGGCGATCTCGATGCTGCGGGCATCCGCGACGGCTGGCCGATCGGCACGCGCCTGTGGCTGCTGCAGCGGGTGACAATCACGGGTCCCGAAGCGCGCCAGGGCAGCACGGTTGCCCGAGCGGAGGACTACACCCGGGAGGCGCTCCAGCCCTTCGTCCAGAAGGGCGTGGCGTCCCGGCTCAGCGTCGTGGGCGAGCGCATGAGCATCGAGGGTATCGACGTAAAGGCGGTGCTCTACCGCGGACCGCTGCCGTCGATCGAGCTGCGCTACGCCACGCTTTGGAACGGGGTGAGGGGCTGACCATGACAAAGGACTGGCGCACGCCAATCCAGCCGCCGCGCGATCAGGACTGCGGCACGGCCATCATTGATATCGCACCCGATGTGCTTGCGCTGGTGCTCTCGCATTTGCCACGGGCCTACACGGTCATCGGATCCGAGCAAGGGCCGCTTGGCTTCGTCCGCTTGGTGCTGCGATCCTCCGAGATCTCGCCCGGCGCCGATGTGCAGCTGGTCGGCGAGATCACCGACGTCGGATCGGTGCGCACGATGAGGCTTGTGCCGCGCGATCTGCCGCCAGCCGACATCGGCGGTGTCACCGTCCGCCCGAGCGCCTGACGCATGCCGCTCGCGATCCCTACGCTCGACGAGACCCGCGGGCTCAGCCGCGACGCCGTCATTGAGGCGCTGCGCGTCGGCGCGCTGCCCGGCAACTGCCCGGCTGGCATCCTCGCCGACGACAACGGCGCACTCGCCTTCCTGGTGCTCCAGTACATCGCCAGACAGGCGCAAGAGTATCTGCCGGACGAGGCCGGCGAGCAGATGCTCCAGCGCTGGGCCGACATCTACCTGCCCGGCGGCCGGAAGAGCGCGACCTACGCGGTTCTTGCGGCGACGTTGTCCGGGCCCGCCGGCACCGTCGTGTCGCAGGGCACGCAGTTCAGCCAGGCCGGCATCCTGTTCCAGTCGCTCGCGGACGTGACGCTCGGCGGATCCGACGTGGCCACGCCGATCAGCGTGCGGGCTCTGACCGCGGGTGTAGTCGGCAACCTCGACGCCGGCACAGCGCTCGGGCTCGTTGCCGCGATCTCGGGCGTCACGGCATCGGCTACGGTCACCGCGGTTACGACGCCCGGGGTAGACATCGAGAGCGTCGACGCGCTCCGCGACCGCGTGCTGTTCCGCATCCGCAAGCCGCCGATGGGCGGCGATGCCGACGACTACGTGGCCTGGGCCCTGGAGGTGCCGGGCGTCACGCGGGCGTGGTGTGCGCCCAACGAGATGGGCCCGGGCAGTGTCACCGTCCGGTTCATGATGGATGACCTGCGCGCGTCCTTGGGCGGCGTACCGACGGCGGCCGATGTGGCCCAGGTCCAGGCCCATCTCGACATGAAACGCCCGGTCACCGCCGACCTGTTCGTGGTCGCACCCATCCTGCAGCCGATCGCCGTCACCGTCGGCAGCTTGTCGGTCGACAATCTCTCGACCCGGGCGGCGATCATCGCCAGCCTGGGCGACATGCTGCAGGAGCGCGCCGCGCCGGCCCGCGCCGTGAACGGCAGCCTGGTGCCGGCCCAGACGATCTATGCGGCCTGGGTGTCCGAGGCGATCTCGGCCGCGCAGGGCGTGGACTATTTCGACCTCGCCTTCTTCGACGCCGTCATGCCGAACAACGGCAGCATGGCGACGCTCGGCAGCGTGACGTTCACCTGATGGCCGACCAGTTCATCCGGCGCTCGGCCGACGATTACGCCGTCGCCTTCGACGACCTGCACCCGGTCGGTCCGGCCTGGCCGCGCGCCGCGCCGCCGGCCCCCGACGATGACGCGCCGAGAGGCGACGACGAGGCGCTGTCCGACCTGACGCGCGGGCTCGCGAAAGTCTGGGGCGACAAGGTCGATGCGCGCGCGGCCGACCTGCTGTTCATCGAGACCGATCCCCGCTTCACCTACGAGATGCTGGCGGACTGGGAGCGCGCCCTCGGGTTGCCGGATCCGTGCGTCCCCGTGGTGCAGACCTTGGCCGAGCGCCGCAAGGCGCTGGTGAACAAGCTCACGACCGAGGGCGGCCAGAGCATCCCCTTCTTCATCGGGGTCGCCGCGTTCCTCGGGTACGCGATCATCATCACCGAGTTCCGGCCGTTCCAGTTCGGCCTGTCCTCGTTCGGCGGCCGGCGCGGCCAGATCGCTCCGCCATCGGTGCGCTTCTACTGGAAGGTCCGGGTGAACGGCGGTCGCACGACCCGCTTCCGGTTCGGCGCCTCGAGCTTCGGCCGCGACGCCATCCTCGAGATCCGCAAGGCCGAGGATCTGGAGTGCCTGTTCCGGCGCTGGAAGCCGGCGCACACCATCGTCCTGTTCGACTACCACGACACCGCTCCGACCGTGACGGTCGAGCGCTTCAACTCCGGCACTTCGCGCTTCGGCAACGATCCGATCCTGCGCGTCGTCGCGACGGCTTCCTGACCCCGGCTCACCCGGAGCACTCCCTTGAAGCAGCATTCCCCGCTCGACCCGGCAACCGGGATCGAGAACGCCGCGCTGCCGTGGACGAACGGCAATCCAGGAACCGGCACGGATGGCTCGTTCCCGCCATTCGGGCTGTTCGTGGACCCGCAGTCGGAGATCCTGAACGCTCAGAGGGCTGGCGGCTTGGCCGACAGCGCCGACGGCTCCGATACGACCCAGCTGGGGCAGTCGATCTCGCGCGGCACGTGGCTCGGCACGCTCGCACAACCTCTCACCGCGAACGATCTGACCGGCGCGCTTCCCGGCTCTATCATCTGGCCCGCCCTGCTCGCAGGCATGGAGTTCTCCGGCGTCATCAGCGCGCCGAACACCGGGCCGATGACCGTGACCCTGACCGGATTCGGCCTGCTGCCTGGGAAGCTCAACCTGACCAGCAGAGCCGCCGCGCCGCTCGTGGCCGGCGACGTGCCGGCCAACACGCCGTTCAAGTTCCGGTTCGATGGCACCCGGTTTCGCATCAGCGGATCGGTGGCCAGCGATACCGGCTCGACCGCTGCGACCTTCCTTGCCGCTAATAGCGGTGGCGTGGCGTATACGACGCCGGGCTCGTTCACCTTCATCGTTCCAGACAACATCTTCAAGATTTTCTGCCGAGTCTGGGGCGGCGGTGCGGGCGGAGGCGGATCGGGCGCCTCTGGTGCCGTGGCTGGCGGCGGTGGCGCAGGCGGCTATGCCGAAGGCTCTTACCAAGTATCGCCGCGTCAGCAGATCCCCGTCATCGTCGGCGCCCGTGGCACCGCGGGTCTCGGCTCTCCGAGCCCCTCTGGAGGTGGCAACGGCGGCACCTCCTCGGTCGGCTCCCTGCTGTCTGCCACCGGGGGCAGCGGCGGTGGCGGCCAAGCTGGTGCGGGTGTCTACCCCTCGTCCTCACCCGGCGGCATCGGGTCCGGCGGCCAGTTCAATGCCCAGTCCGGGGCGGGTGCTGTCGGGTTCAACCTGTCCGGCCCTGGGATCGCGGGCGGCGGCGTGGGCGGCGCCGCGCAGTTCGGCGGCCCACCGCCTACGCAGGCGCTCAACGCAGCGGGCCAGGGCGGCTACTCGCCCGGCGCCGGCGGCCAGGGTGGCGTCAACGGGTTTGCTGGCGGCCTCGGCGGCGCCGGCCAAGTGAACATCACCTACTGAGGACGCCTGCTCATGCGCTACGCTCGCATCCACGACGGCGCCGTCGCCGAGATCATCAGCCTTCCGGACGACGTGGAGGTGGCCGACGCCTTCCATGCCGATATCGCGGCAACGCTCGTCGCATGCCCCGACACCTCGGTCGGCGAGGGCTATGGCTACGCCGTCGACGCGAAGGGCAAGGTGACGTTCACGCCTCCGGCGCCTCTGGTCGATGCGCCGGTAGATCTCCCCGCCTTCAAGGCCGGCCTGAAGGCCCAGATCGACGCCGCGGCGGAGGCGCTGCGCCTGACGCTCATCACGCCCGGCTCCGGTCAGGCGATGGAGTACCAGGAGGCCTATGCGCAGGCGCGGGCTGCCCTGCAGGCCACCGGCGACGTGAACGCATCGGATTACCCGATGCTGGCGGTCACCATCGGCGTCGATATCGACCCGCAGACCAAGAAGCCTGCGACCGATGTGCTGGGCGTCGCGCGCTCGGTCAAGGCCGCCTACGAGGCCTACCTCCAGGCCGGGGCGGCGATCCGCGGTGCCCGGCTTCTGGCCAAGGCCGAGATCGAGGCCGCAGCCGACGCGGAGCTCGCGCAGGCGGTGTTCGCCGCGATCAAGTGGCCGACCTTCACCGCCTGACGATCTGAGGCTCGCGCATGTCGACGACGCCCGCTCCCGCGCCGATCGCGATCAGCCGCTACGTCGGCTACGCGTGGCGCATCCCGGCTCAGATGACCGATCTCGACGGCGCGCCGCTCGACATCTCCACGTGGACGATCGCGGGCGAACTCTACGTGCCCGATCAGCTCGCGCCGTCGCCGATCGCCGCCCGGAACATCGACGTCGCGACGGCCTCGTTCGAGTTCTATCTCGCGCCCGAGCAGACGAAGGACATCATCCCGCATCGGCTGGACAGCCGCGGCTATCCTTGCCGGATCATGGTGACCTACACGGATGCCGAGGGCGAGACGTACCCCTACGGGCTGATCTGCATCCTGCCGCTCGATCCGCGGACGTTCGTGCCATGAGCCGCGTGGTCGGTCTTCTGCGCACCGAGGATCCGGTCGTGCTGCGCTTGGCTGAGCAGCCGCCCGCAGCGCTTCGGGTCACGGATGCGCCGGTTCGGCTTGCGCTGACCCCGGTGCCCTCGACGCTTCTGGTGACGGATCAGCAGGGTCCGCCCGGGCCGGCTGGCCCGCAGGGCGGCCCCGGCGACTACGGCTACATCCGCTACGACGAGATCACGGCCACGCCGATCATGCTCGTGCCGGGTGAGCAGAAGCCGTTCACGCTGACCGCGCCGCTGATGATGGCGAACTCGCTGCGCGGGCCGTTCACAGACTTCTCCTTCCTTGACCCGGATGGCTGCACCGTCCGGGCGCGGGCCGATGGTGATAGCTACGACATCCGCGTGCGCTTCTCCGTCGTGGCGCAGATCGCGGAAGGCGCCTTCCAGACCAACTTCTTCGTAATCGGCAATACCAGCGGGATCCAAGGCGCTGCCGCCACGCGAGCCCGCACGCTAGTCGCCCCAGCCGGCACGTCGGAGCGGGTCGACGAGCTGTTCCAGGTCTTTCCTGGCTCAGGCTTCAAGAACAACGGCGCCCTCGTCATGGTGCAGTCGTCGGTGCCCTGCGTCGTGAGCCCCGAGAGCCTGTTCGTCCGGCCGACGGTAGCCGCAGCATGACAGCGGTCTTCTTTGATACGAACGCCCTCTACATTGAGGGGTATCGGGACAGCTTCACGGCAGGGTCCTTGACCGCCGATTTCACGGCGATCGGCGTCGGCATCCGCGTGCTTCACGGGGCGGACTACATCGTCAACGACGCGTGGGAGAACTACGCGCGGCTGGACGGCAGCGCCTTCGCATCGGCCGACGAGCTGATGGCCTACCTGCTGAGCGAGTTCCAGAAGCGTCGGCTGATCAACCTCCTCTCCGACCCCTACATCGCCGCAGCAGACCTCGGCGGCCACCGCGTGGTCTGCGCCGTCCCGGGCGGCGTCGACCTCGCCTCCAGCGACGATGCGGAACGGGCCGGCGCGGTGATCGGCCTGACGACTGCCGCTGCCGTGGCGGGCACCGCCATTCCGGTGGTGACCCACGGTCCCGTCGCCGAACCATCGTGGTCGTTCGCGCTCGGCCCA
The DNA here is from genome assembly GCF_041806315.1 of Methylobacterium sp. OAE515. Lineage (NCBI taxonomy): Bacteria > Pseudomonadati > Pseudomonadota > Alphaproteobacteria > Hyphomicrobiales > Methylobacteriaceae > Methylobacterium > Methylobacterium sp. OAE515. The sequence continues at coordinate 4,605,068 of NZ_JBGMUV010000001.1, read as the reverse complement.
GTATTCCTCGGCCTCGACGGCCTTCTGACCCAGGATCCGCCCGCCACCGGCTGCGTCCTGCGGATCGGCCGGGCCACGGCGCCGACCGTCCTCCTCGTCGACCTCGACGAGCCGTACTTCCTCGCAGTGTAGGAGCCGCGCATGCCCGCAAAGACATTCGCCCGCCGTGTCGCCGGTGTCTGGCGCGAGATCCTGGGGACGGTCGTCTCGGCCGGCGCCGCCAATGCCGGCGACATTCCGGCCCTGGACGATACCGGCCACCTCGATGCGTCGGTGATGCCGGTCGCCTACGGTGCCGACGTGAAGGTGCTGCCGGCCACCGAAGCCCTGTCGGCCGGCAACCTCGTGTCCATCTGGAACAGCAGCAACACGGCGTCCGTGCGCAAGGCCGACGCGACCGCCGAGGGCAAGCCCTGCCACGGCTTCGTGCTCGATTCCGTCGCGTCCGGCGCGCAGGTCACCGTCTATTTCGGGCGCAAGATCACCGGGCTCACGGGCATCGTGCCCGGCCAGCGGTACTACCTCGACACCACGGCCGGCGGCTTCACCGCGACGCCGATCAGCGGCGCGGGCAAGATCGACCAGTTCATCGGCGAGGGGATCTCCACCACAGAGATCGGCTTCGAGCCCGACGACTACGTGGTGAAGGCGGCCTGAGGTGACCCAGCGCCGGCCCGTCTGCCGGATCGGCGGCGTCTTGAAGGAACTGCCGCTCGGCGACAAGCCGGCTGGCTCCTGGGCGAAGGCGATCAGCGTGCCGGCGGGCGGTACGGTGTCAGCCACGATCCCCGCGGGTTTCTTCGCCGCGCTGCCGGTCATTCGGCACACGATTCAGGCCACCGGCACACGCGACTACGTCTTCCGGCTCTCGGGCCTGACGCTGAACGCCGACAAGACGATCACCGTGACCGGCATCGTCCGCGAGTCCCGCACCATGCCGGCGGTCATCTCGCTGCTGAGCAGCCTCGCGAACTACGACCCGTTCCAGCCCGCCACGACGGCGCTGACGCTGCACCTGTCCGCCGAAGAGAGCGACTGACGCCCGCCGACTGGAGCCGTCCATGACCCGCTTCCTCGCGGCGCTGGCGCACGCCTGCGCCTGCTCTCCATTCACGCCTGGCGCGCCGCCCTGCACGTGGGTCGACTACGTGCTGGGACTGCTAATCGTGATCGCGGCTGGCGCCCTCATCGTCGGGTGCATCGCCGCCGTGATCTGGCTCCTCGGCTTCCCGATCGGGCCGCTCCTCCGGAAGTACGGGCAGACGTGGGCGGTGATCGGCGCCCTCGGGCTCGCCGGCACCGTGCTGTGACCCGCGCGGGCCGAGGCTCAGCCCAGGCGCCGCTCCTGCGTGCCGGTCTTCATTGAGCGCGGTGGCCCCGTCTGGATCTGCGCCCGGCCGCCGCGCGGGCGCTGACCCTTCCTCCACAACCCGAGAGGCGATCATGGCCGAGGTTTACGACAGCCGAGCGGAGACGCTCGCGCACATCCATCGCGTCCGGGACTTTCTCGGTGCCTTCGCTGCGGAGATGCTGGAGCGCGGACGGGTCCACGATCAATCGAAACTCGGTCCCGAGGAGAAGCCGTTCTTTGATCGTGAAACACCTAAGCTGAAGGAGCTGACGTTCGGCTCCGACGAGTACAAGGCCAGCCTCACTCGGCTCGGTGAGGGCCTCAAGCACCACTACGAGGCCAACACCCATCATCCCGAGCACTATGCCGATGGCGTGGCCGGCATGGACCTGTTCGACCTCGTGGAGATGTTCTGCGACTGGCGCGCCGCCGCCGAGCGGAACGCGAACAAGGCGGTCAATCTGCCGATGTGTGTCGACCGGTTCGGGATCGAGCCGCAACTCGCGGCCATCCTGAAAAACACCATTGACCGCCTGGGCTGAAGCTCGGGTCGCATTCCCTCCCTACAGCCTGAGAGACCACCATGGCCGCGAGCCTCGACCGCAGCGCGTTCTTCGCGGCTGCGCGCAAGAACCCGTTCCCGATGGCCCTGACGCAGGGGCAGGTCTCGGGAATGTCTGCGATCCTCGACGCCTGCCCGCCGGATCTCGGCAGCCAAGAACTGGCCTACTGCCTCGCGACCGCCTTCCACGAGACAGCCCGCACCATGCTCCCGATCAAGGAGATGGGCGGTGAGGCCTACTTCCGGCGGATGTACGATCCGCAGGGCGACCGGCCCGCGACGGCGAAGACGCTGGGCAACACGGTCCCGGGCGACGGCGCCAAGTTCTGTGGGCGCGGCTACGTCCAACTCACCGGCCGGGCGAACTACCGTCGGGCGACGGGCGAGCTGCAGAACCGGGGCTATCTGGACCACAGCCTGGACCTGACCGCCGCGCCCGACATGGCGATGACGCCGGACATCGCGGCGCCGGTCATGTTCCTCGGGATGGCCGAGGGCTGGTTCACCGGCAAGAAGCTCGCCGACTACTTTGGGCCCGGCAAGCTGCCCGACCCGGTCAACGCGCGCCGGATCATCAACGGGACCGACAAGGCGTCGACGATCGCCGCCTACTACGACGCGTTCGTGAAGGCGCTGAAGGCTGCCGGGCACGCCCCGGGCGGCGTGGTTGCGTCTGCGCCTGTCGTGCCGGTCACCGTCGCTCCGGTGCCGCCGCTCGTCACCCCTGCACCACGCCGTGCCGCCGATCCGCCGGTAGCTGCGCCCGCTCCCGCGCCGGCCCCGAAGAAGCCCGGCCTGTTCAGCCGACTCCTCGCCAATCTCCGCACCAACATGCCGCCCGCGAAGAAGGACTGACGCTATGGCCGCCGGAATCATCGGAGCTCTCACCGCTGCCCCCGCGGTAATCGAGGGCATCACCAACATCATCGGCCGCTTCATCCCGGATCCAGGGCAGCAGGCGCAGGCCGCGATCGAGATGCAGAAGCTCGTCGCTGATCGCGAGGCCGCGGTGGCGCAGTCCGCCGCCGAAATCGCCAAAGCCCAGGCCGAGACCAACACGGCCGAGGCGCAGAATCCGTCGCTGTTCGTGGGCGGCTGGCGCCCGTTCGTCGGCTGGGGCTGCGGCGTCGGCCTGCTTTACGTGGCCCTTGTGCAGCCGCTCCTCGCGTGGCTGACGGGCATCATGAACGCCGCGCTCTCCATCGGCATCCCCATGCCGCCGGTGCCGCCGTCGGAGGTACTTATGACCGTGCTCACCGGCATGCTCGGGATCGCGGGGCTGCGTTCCTACGACAAGGTAAAGGGTACCGCCGCGCCAGCGATCGCGCCGAAGCGCTGAGCCGTGGAGCACATCCTCCTCGCCGCGGCCGATGTCCCGACCGGGATCCCGACTGGCATCCCCCCCGCGGTCAACGACGCGGCTTCAAAAATCGTCGCCGAGGGCGGCGTTACCGGCGCCCTTCTGGTTCTTGCCCTTGCGGCGATCGCGATCCTCGCCTGGATCGTCGTCTGGTGGCAGCCGAAGCAGCACAAGGCCGCCCTCGAGAAGCAGCAGCAGGAACACGAAGAGGACCGCGACGCGTGGGACGAGCGGCATCGCGCCATCTCGGACCAGCGGATCGCCGAAATCCGCGAGGTGATGACGGCGCTCAACAACAACACGGGCGCGCTCAACGTCATCTCGCAAACGCAGGCTGACAGGACGGCCTCGATGGAGCGCTTGGCCGCAAAGCTCGGCGAGCTCGTCCAGCACGTAGCCAACCTGGAGCGGCTCAACGGCGAGCACGCGCGTGGCATCGACCGCAATCACGAGGTGCTCAGAGCCATCGCTTGGTCCCTCGGCGGCAAGGGGCAGAGTCTCCCGGGGCCGCCATGATGGGGGCGCTCAAGATGCTTCAGCAGTGGCTCACCACGCCGAAGTCGGCTCGCCCGACGCGCCGGGGCGGACCGCCGCCGGTTGTACCGATTGAGGCGGGCTCAGCCTCGGTTAGCAAGGCCCGCCAAGCCAACGACCGCGCCGCGTTGGGCCTCGTGTTGACCTCCGGGCAGGCGATGTCGGCCGAGACCCGGATCCAGGCGACGATGTCCGACATGCTCAGGAAGATGGACAGGGCGCACGATGCAGTGGATTAGGGACGTCCTGTTCAGCCGGTTCTTCTGGCTCTTCGTCCTGCTGACGATCGGATTCGGGCTCGTTGCCCACGCGACGCCACCGGACGATCTCGGCGAATGCGTTCGGGTCTTCATCCTCTCGGCCGCGGCCATCGCCTTGGTGACCTACTGGCCGAACGCCATGCGGGCGATCGCCGGCCGGCGGTGGCCGGACCCATCGAACCGTGGCGTGATGGGGGTCTTCCTGCTCGCAATCGGTTCGGTCGGGACGGGGATCTTCGGCGGTCTCTGGCGGTTCGGTGGCTTCCAGAACTTCGTCGTCAACAACGCGGTGAACTACTACTTCATCACGCTGGCCGGCGTTGGCTTCATGCTGATGGTGAGCGCGCCCAACCTGTTTGGCGAGGGCGTGCCGCCCAAGGAGCGCATCCTGCTCGGCAGCAAGTGGGTGATCGCGCTCAGCCTTGTGCTGGTGCTGGCCCTGACCCAGCCTGACCTGCGATGGCTGGTCGAGAAGCTCCGACCCTGGCTCGACCGGGAGCCACGGATCTGACCGGAACCGCGCAGCCTCCCGCGCGTAGACGGGCCATCAGTCCTCTCAACGAACCACCTCGAACCGCCCGGCTCCGGCCGAGGCGGTTTTTTCGTACCCGCATTCCGGTGGCCCGCCGCTTGCGAAGCCCGGGCTCCTCCCGACTTCAGCCCCACCGGCACCGCCGCGCGGGGCTTTTTCGTGAGCTGATCCGTCTAATGGCGCGCCGAGAACGGTTATGAGTACGGCGCTGCGGATATTACGCTCTCATCACGGGTTGTCTGGGTTCGAGTGAATTGGAGAACTCCCGTGAAGAAGCTCCTGCTTGGCGCATGCGCCTTAGCCCTATCATCCTTCGTGATGACACAGACGACCACGCCCGCTGACGCGCGTTCACGTCATATGAAGTCGGCCAAGCGTACCGGAGCACCTATCACGAACAACACTGGCGGGCGTGGTCCGGCAAGCTCTGCTGCCGGCGGCAATGCAGGTCAGCCGTCACGCGGTTCGCGGTCGACCGGCAGCGGCGGGGGCAGTAGCAGCGGTGGCGGCGGCTAACCTTCCCCAAACTCAGCCGCTGGCACGACAGGACACGGCGAGCATCGTCCCGACATTCTTTGCCCGCCCGGTTCGCCGGCGCGGGCTTTTTCCTGCGCGCTGTCGCGATCTATTAACCGCTTCGCGCGACGCTTCCTCTCGCGATCAGCTGAAGGGGCTGAGCGGCGGCAGAGCAGCATCGTGGCCGTTTTCGACGGTCGGTCTCGGTGCGGCCTCGCTGGCGCAGTCGCGTAAAGCCCGCCCGGGTCCCATCCGGGTGGGCTTTTTCGTGCGCGGAGATGGAGCGATATCTTCACCATCCGGGGCGGACGAATGGATCGACGCGGGATTACGCCCGTTCAAGGCACATGGGCCAGCGTGCGCAGACGCTACAGGACTTCCTGACGTCCAGCGCATCAGCGGTGGCCGAGCTGCCCGTGACAGACTTCGTTCGCCGCTGGCGTATGCTCACGGGCGAGCCGCCGGCCGTCCTGCTCGCCTCGCGCACCGAGATGCTGGCACTTCTCGTCGAGAGCACGCCCGCCGCGCCACTCGAGCCGCAGGTCCCCACCTGGGACGATCGCGAGCTGGATGCTGGCACCGCCCGGTAACCGCCGGCCGGCCATCCTTGTCTCGAGCCAAGTTGCGTATCGGCTCGGCTCACGCTGGTGAGATCAGACCTTACGCGCCGAGCTCGCAAGGAATCGGAAACCGTCGTTAGTTGACCTTCTCAGGAAAAGGCGGCCAACGGTGTGAAAGGTCGGTGCCGCGAGCAAACTCGAACGAAAATACGAACTCACGAAGGACGCCCGGTTCGTCGATTTCTTTCGTCAGTTTAATCTTGAGCGTTTTCATCACTGGTAGCAGCGTGTCCGGCGGATACACTTTGTAGGCCCCATCCTGACGCGCGAGCCGCTCCTCGCCCTTTGCGAAGTCCTGCACAAGGTAGAACTCCACCGCGATCAGCGGTGACCGGTCCTGAAGCTTATCCATTCGTTCTTCTCGCAGCCAACCGCTACGTCCGCAACCGGTCCCGAGCGGCTGGCAGCCATGGTGCTAATCGTCAACTCACACGCTGGTGAGATCGGACGCTCCCCCGCCTGGCTCATCGGCGCGGGCTGTACCGCGCACGTGCCGGTAGGACGATATTTACCCAGTAACGAGGCAGCGAGGATCCGCGTAGCGCGGCTGTAGTTACCTTTGCCATGGACACCTTCGCGCCGTCGTCGACCGATCGCGTTCTGCCTAAGGTGACGGCGCTTGCCCGCATGCCGCCCGCCGAGTTCGTCGCGCGCTGGCGAGCCCTCACGGGGGAGCCGCCAGCGGCTATGCTGGACGACCGGTTCCAGATGTTGGTGCTCTTAGTCAAAAGCGTTCCGGCGTCACCACCCAAGCTGGAGGCAGAGACCGAGCTTTACGATCCTGCCCGGTGCAATGCCCCGTCAGATCCGCTTTCGTCCGACGCGCTGCCATCCAACATTCTGCCGTTTCTTCCCCGAGCCGCCCGCTCCCCCGCCCCGTGAGCAGATCGGGGCGGGGCCGAGCGCATTACCTGCCGAGCGAAGGGCCAGTCCTCGCGGCACGGTTCGACTGGCAGCAGCGGGACGTGACCTACCTGCCGTTCGCTATTCCTAGCCCGCCGCGGCCACTGCTCGACCGAAGCCCGCTCTGAATTCGGCTAGCTGTTGCCTAGGCGGGCTCGCTTCAGAGAGCCTATTGGGTTAGGCGCTCCCCCCTCGCTTGGCCTACGGCTTGCGGAGTACGAATCAAGAACATAGAATCTTGTCGAGATGCCCAACGCCCGGACGATACAGTGAAGCTTCTGATTGGAATCGTTTCGTTCATCGCCGGCCTCGTTGCCTGCTACGCGCTGTTCGCGTTTGGCATTTTGCAGCGTGTCGGTGCGATGCAAACAATTTCAACTGATGCTTCGCAGAATATGTCAACGTATCTCAGCTTCGTCAGCGTAATGCTGACAGCAGTGACAGTTGTTCTCGCTGCCCTTGCCATCGGTATTGGCATCATCGGCGCCTACACGTTTTCAGGATTGAAAACGGAAGCTAGATCTACTGCACAGGCTACTGCGAGAGAGATCTCTGAGCTTACCGCTAGAGATATATCCGCTGATGCTCTTTCCGAGGTGAAAATCAAGCGGATTGTTGAGGCATATCTTGGCGTTTATGTTCGGGAGCGAGACCAAGCTGCCGAGTGGGGCACTGAAGTCGGCGGATCGGAAGAATAGGAGGGAAGGATGACCTCGAAAGAGATGCTGCGCGTTGACCCGGTCAAGCGCTCGATAATTGAACGGCACCTTGCGCGAATTCCTGTAAAGCTTGGCGACCTCGCTAAGGAGTTGGGCGTAAGTACCGTCAAGGTCTCCAGCATGCGCACCGGCGTCTCTGGGCAAGTTTCAAGAGAGGGCAGTGATTACGTAATTCGGGTCAACCGCAACGAGGCAAGGGAGCGTCAGAGATTTACGATTGCTCATGAGCTGGCACACTATCTGTTGCACCGCGATTTGATTGATACCTCTTCCGAGGGCATCACAGACACTGTGCTGTATCGGTCTGGTGCGTCCGAGCAGGTTGAGTTTGAAGCGAACAGGTTGGCCGCAGATATCGTGATGCCGCTCGCCGTTGTGGATGATATGCTCAAGGCTGATTATCAGGGGGTCGTAACCGAAGCGACTATCGAGGATCTTGCCGCCCGATTTGGCGTATCGAAATCGGCAATGGAGTTGCGCCTTGGTAGGGTCGCCGGAGCATAGGCAGTCAATGGCTTTAGAAAACAAGTCATATGTTCCAACTCTGGCCGTTCGTCCGAGCGAGATGAACGGCCTAGAATTTTTGCCGGGTATAGCTAAAGATCGAATGACGCCATGCTTTTTGCTGGCACCTTGGGCGAATTCTGCGACGCTCGAACGAACGCTCGTGCGTATCGACCGCGCCTACCCCAACAGATCATATTTTTTGGACATCGACCAGGCGTATCTTATCACGAATCAAGAAAATGAGCCGCAGCGTCAGCTTTCGCTATTGAAGGACGGTACGGGCGCATTCGCAAACTGGACAGAGTTTGTGCGCGAACACGATCATGTCCTGCCGTGCTTACAGACAAGGGGGCTAACAAAGTCGGAGATCCGCGCCCAAATCGAAGCGTTTCAGCATATGGGCAGATCGTACTGTGTGCGAATTTATCGTGAGCGATTTCCCGGGAATTTTACTGATATTATTGGTGCGTTAACTGACGTAGGCTCGGCAGATTTTACTGTAATTCTTGAAGGTGGCTGGGTTTCTGATCCACTTAGCTTGGCCGCATGGTTTTCTGGTATTCTCTCGGCTGGCCTATCTGAAATTGATGCATCTGTACCGATTGTAGTTTCGTGCACGTCAATCCCGAATATGTTCACCGAATTTGTGGGAAGAACTCCGACAACACTCCCGTTCAATAATCGGGTTCTCGTGGATCAAGTTGCAAGATCAAGTAACAGGCAGAGAATAATTTACGGTGATTGGGGTAGTACGCGGCCGCGGCAAGAATCCGGATTTGCTAGTAGACCGCTCGATCGAGTTGATTACCCTACAGACAATGCTTGGTTAATCGCTCGAAATAAAGATTTGAATTGGAATTTCCGCAATGCTGCCCTTGCGATAACTGCAAGCCCTCAATGGAATGGCTCGCTTGGCATTTGGGGCGAGGAGATGATTTCAAATACAACAATTAATCAGGCTCTTGGCATTGACACGCCGCAAAAAAACGTCGCATCTCGCGTAAATATTCATCTCTATCGGCAGTCGTTCTTTGGTCTGCCCCCGCTGCCGCCAGCGGCCCTGGACGAAGAATGGGAAGACTGATGTTTGCACGGGCCACGCGCTCAATCTTGTATGCGTGGCCCGTTGAGCTTGGAAGTGCTGACTGCCGTACCGTCCGTCTCCATCCGCAAGATCTTCATCCCTGACGCCGTCGAAGCTTCTCAGCGATACACCCGTCAAGTACACGTCGTACTCGCGGCCGAGCCTGTCGATCTGCGATGATGGAATTACGGCCGAGCTACGACCTCTGCCGCAATGGCTCGACCGGATCGTGTTCGACCGCATCTCCGGCTCCCGGACGAAGACCGGGCAGACCTGGGGGCCGCCGGTGTGGGAGTTCGCGGCGCGTGCTCGCTGAGGCGCCGGTGGCACGTGTCTCGCTCGGCAACGCATAAGTCTGTCCGAAACTGGACCGAACAACCGTCATGAGCATGGGTTTGCCCACTATGGAGCCAAGACGGAGGCGCGGGTGCCGCGATACTTCTTTAACGTCCACGATGGCCGGAGCGAGCTCGATACCGAAGGCACTGAGCTGACCAGCGATGACGCTGCGCAGTTCACGGCCACGCAGCTCGCCGGAGAACTCCTGAGGGACGAGGCGCATCGGCGAAAGCTGGGCGGCGCTTGGCACCTTGAGGTTCTGAACGAAGCTGGCGCGAACGTCTGCAGTGTCGATGTGCGCGTCAGCGTCCCCGTCGCGGGTGGTTGAGGGTAGAGTCCGCCATGCCGTTCAGCGGGGGCACGCCCTCGGCCTCGTTCCCGCGCTGGCAACCCGTGCATCTCCAGGTCCATGTGCCGTTCTGCGGGCCGCCGTCGATGCGCCGGATGCAACCGACGTGCTGGCCAGCGTCCTCGGCCACGAAGTCATGGTGCGTGTCCGGGAAGGTGCGACGCTACTCGAAGGTCATAGCCGCGTTCTACTGAATGCGCGCGGGGCTATTCGTCAGCCGAACGTACCTTGCGGGCTTCAACAGACGCGCGGCCGTCACCCAAACGCTATCGTTGATCAGCCAGTGCTCAGACGTACCGTCCGGCTCGACGCTGTGACCACGGGCTCGGAGCGCCTCGACGGCCTCAAGGATCGGATCGGCGTCGTCGGTCATGCGGACGCGATGATCATGCGCTGGCGGGCTACTTCGAGACGCTCCCCGTCCCTGTGCACCGGCATGTCGGCGTAGACCTGCTCGACGATCAGCCGCGTCGCCGCCTCGTCTAGGCCGAGCCCGCGCGCGAACCCGTCCAGGCGCCGCATCATGTGCTGGATCGCGGCGCGCTCGTGCGTGGGTTCGGGATCATCGCTCATGGCTTCGTCGTTCGGCGCCGAGGTCGTGGTGGGTGTCTGGGAACGTGCGGCGCCACGTGAAGGTCATGGCCGCGCCTTACTGAATGCGCGCCGGGCTATTCTTCAGGCGAACGTACTCTGCGAGCTTTAACAGACGCACGGCCGACACCCAAACGCTATCGTCGATCAGCCAGCGCTCAGACGTTTCGTCCGGCTCGACGCTGTGGCCGCGGGCTCGGAGCGCCTCAACGGCCTCGGGAATCGTGTCGTGGGGCTCGCTCATAAGGCGAGGCTACCGCGGGCAGGGGAGGGGCGTCTATGCGAGCGGAGCGCGAGTGCGGCGGCCCAGGAGTGAACCCGAAGACGGGTTCTCCGAAGCGCCCGAGGTTCTCGCGAACCTCTGAGCACTTCCTAAGTTGCTATCTAAGTTATTGAATTTGCTGGTGCTGCGAGAGAGGATTGAACTCTCGACCTCTTCATTACCAATGAAGTGCTCTACCACTGAGCTACCGCAGCAGGTGGCCGGGGCGCCCCCGCGGGGGGCGTGTCCGTCCGGCTGAGTGGGGCCATAACGGATCGCCGACGCGTTGGCAACGCCGCGTTGCGCATCCGCGTGCTTTACGTGCGGCACGCAGCGCGAATGATGGCGGCGAGCCCCGGCTCGGACACAGCCTCGGCCGCCTCCGCAGGCGTGAACCAGCGCAGCTCCCGCTGATGCTCCTCGGGAAAATGCTTGAGCTGCTTGCGCACCTTGAGCGGGAACACCTTCACCTGACACAGGACCGCGTCGAGGTTCTTCAGCCGCTTCTGATAGAGGTAGTGGCCAATCGGCCGCTTGCCGACCGCACCGCGCAGGCCCGCCTCCTCGTAGGCCTCCCGGGCGGCGGCCTGGAACGGCTTGCGGCCCTTCATGGGCCAGCCCTTCGGGATGACCCAGCGTCGGCTCTCCCGCGACGTCACGAGCAGGATCTTGGGCTTCCCGTCCCGCCCGAGCCGAAACGGCAGGGCGCCGACCTGCCGCCGCGGCTCGTTGTCGTCGTCGAGAAGCGTCACGGCCGCACCGCGCCGCGCGGCATCCGCGTGGAATCCGACCGGGGCGGGGACGTGTCCGGGGCGGGTACGGTGCGGCGGATGATCTAACCCTCGGTTGGTGACGCTACGCACAAGCTACACGGTACCGTGAGTCCGGCAACTCATAGTGGCTAAACCGAACACAACGAACCTCTGTTCGCGGCGTCGCAGCAGCACCCTGCGCGCCGGGCAGACCGGTCATCCGATCTTGCGCACGGCGCGCTCGGCCCCGGAGGCCGGCAGCGCGGCGGCCGCCATGCCGGCCGAAACGGGGTCCGACCCGGCAGCCTTGTCCCCGCTCATGGGGGCCGGCACGAGGGTCGGCAGCGGGGCCGCCTTCGATTCGCTCGCGTGTCGATCCGTTACGCTTGCGCGCGGCGGGTTCAGGCCGTCACTTGGACCGGCCGGCGCCAGGACGGGCGCGGCGGGCTTGGGCTCCGGCTCCGGATCCACGGCGGGCGCGGCCACCAAGGTGTTCGGCGGCTCGCGCCACGCGAACGCGTCGAGACGTCCGGTGACCGGCGAGACGGGGGCCCAGGTGTCGGAGGCGACGCCGTCGGCGATCCAGACGGGATCGCGCGGCGCCCGGGCGGCGCGGGCGAGCCACTCGCGGGCCTGCCCGGAAGCGGCGCCGTGCTCGGCCTCCTCGATCGCCGCCATCATCAGGCAGGCGCGCACGGTTGGGCGGTCGGCGAGAAGCGGCTTCGCGGCTTCGCGGGCGCGACCGTAATCCCGCGCGTCGAGGGCGGCCTGCGCCACGGCGAGTCGGGCCTCCGGATCCCAGGAGGACAGCTTGGCCAGGGTCTCGGCCCGGGCGAGGCGGTCGCGAACCGAATCGCCGGGCCGGAGGCCGAGATAGACCTTGGCGAGATCGGGATGCGGGTTGGCCTTCCAGGCCGCCTCGACGATGCGGGCGGCCTTCTTGAGGTCGCCGCGGCGGGCGAGGAGCCGGCCGGCGATGCAGGCGGCCGGAACGAGGTCGGGCGCGAGCTTGACCGCCTGCAGCACGCGCTCGGCGGCCAGTTCCGGTTCGCCGGCCTCGCGCTCGCCCGCGATGGCCGTGAGGAGGACGGCCCTCTGACGGCGGGCACTCGCCTTGTCGATCAGGCCCAGGGAGGAGCGCCGCTCGATGGTCTCCAGGGCCGCGGCCCAGTCGCCGTCGGCGCTCTGCGCCTCCAGCAGCGCCTCGTTGGCCCAGGTGACGCTCGGAGCGAGGCGCGCGGCCTCCGTGGCGTAGGCGCGGGCGGCGGTCTCGTCCTCCCGGCGCCGGGCCTCCACGAACAGCCCGCGCAGGCCCAGCACCCGCGTCTCCGGATCGTCGACCATGCGCTGGAAGGCGCTCTCGGCGGCGTCGCGGTCGCCGGAGATCTGCGCCGCCTGCGCCTTGAGCAGCAGGGTCAGCGGCTCGCTGCCGAGGAGGCGCTCGGCGTCGCCCGCGTAGCGGCGCGCCGCCAGCGGATCGCCCGAGCCGACCGCCACCATGCCGCGGGAGAGGGCCGAGAGCCCCTTGGCCCGGCGCCGCTCCGCGGAGCCCCGGACCAGGGCCTCGGGCAGGCTGATCACGCCGCGCACGATCGCCCAGAGCAGACCGAGAACGATCGCGGCCGCGATCACGCCGACGAGGGCGACGGCCAGGCTGGTGCCGATCTGGTAGCCGTTCCAGACGACGGTGACGGTGCCGGGCCTGTCGGCGATCCAGACCGCGCCGAAGGCGGCGAGTGCGAGCAGGGCCAGGAAGGCGAGGGCGCGCCACATGGGGTCAAAGTCTCCTGTCGACGGCCGCCTGGCGGCCGCCGCGGGGTGCGGGAGAGGCGGGGCGCCTGCGCGCCCGCCCGGAGAGGTTGCAGCCGCGCACGGCGCGGGTCGGGACCGTCACAATCCTATCGTCCCGGTGCCGCGGCGGGCGCGGCCGGCGCCGCCGCATTGCCGGCCGGCAGGGCCTTGAAGGCGGTATCCAGCAGCGTCCGCGCGGCCGTCTCGGCGGTGGCCCGCGCCTTCAGCTTGGCGCCGAAATCGCCCGCCTCGTCCTGCGCCGCGGCCGGCAGGGCCGCGAAGGCCGCATCGGCCGCCGGCAGATCGCCGCGGTCGAGGGCGGCCTGAACCTTGGCTTCCGGATCGTCGGGGGCCTCGGGGGCCGGCGCGTCGACCTTGCGCACCTGCACGATGCCGTCGGCCATGCTCAGGAGCTTGGAGCGGAAATCGCCGGTCTCGGCCGCGCTCCTGGCCCGCTGCGCCCGGCTCTTGGCGGCGATCCGCTCGCCGATCGGGCGGAAGCCGTCGGCGAGCTGGCCGGCCGTGGGGGCGCCCGATCCCGCGAAGGGCGCGAGCGCCTTGGTCTGCGCCTCGGTCGCCGGATCGAGCTTGCGCAGGGTGGCCAGCGGCTCGGCATAGGGCATCCCGGATTCCAGGGCGGACACCACGCGATCGGCCGCGACCACCCTCAGGGCGGCCTGGACGGTCCCGACCTCGGCGCGCTGGGCGACGCTCTTGTCGAGCGCGGCGATCTGATCGGCCTGCTCCTGCAGACGCCGGTCGACCGCCTTCGCGGCCTCGGCGGCCTGAGTCTGTCCGGCCTCGGCGGCCGTGCGGCTCGCCTGCGTGGCGGCCTGAACCGCCTCGGTGGCGGCCTTCACCCGCGCGTCGAGATTCTGCTGGAGCGCATCGAGCCGCTGACCGAGGGCGGCGTCGGCATCGGCATTCGCCTTCGTCTTCTGCTCCACCTCGCTCTGCAGCGCGGCGACCTTCTTGGACGCGTCTTCGGCCGCCGTCTTGTTCGCGCCGTTCTCTTCCAGGGCCTTCAGGCGCGCATCGAGGTCGGCGACCTGCTTGGTGGTGTCCTGGAGCGCGTTGAGCTTGGCCCCCGCCGGCTGGTCGCGGCCGGGCTCCTGGCCGGGCTCCTCCTGAAGGGCGGCCACGCGCTGGTCCAGGCTGTCGAGGCGCGCCACCAGGTCGGCCGGGATGGACTGCGCCTGCCCGGCCGCTTGCCCGTCCGTCGGAGCCGCGGCCGGCGTCGGTGCACCCGACGCCTTGTCGAGCGCCTGCTTGGCGGTTGATTCGGCGGAGGCGACCCGCTTGTGGAGAGCCGCGAGGGCGTCACGCGGGGCGAGCCCGTCGAGGCGCTTGTCGAGGGAGGCGAGCTGGCTGGACAGCCTCTGGTCGAGGGCGTTCAAGCGCGGATCCGGCCCGATACCGGCCTTCTCGGCCCCGAACAGCAGACCCGCCCCGATCACGCCGCCGAGCAGTCCGGCCGCCGCGATCGAGCCGAACCCGGCCCGGGCGCGGGCTGCGGGCGGGGTCACCGGCGGGGTCGTGGCCTTCGACGCATCAGCGGGAATCGGTCCCCTCGGCGGCTCCTTGGCCGCATCCTTGACGCCATCCTTCGACGGCTCCTTGGCGCCGGGCGTCGGGTCGGGGACGCGCTTGGCCTTCAGGTCGATGATGGGCCCGGCCGTCACGGCACTCGCGGCCGCCGCGCCGGCGGCCGCAGCCGCAGGTCCGCCCGGCCGGTTGCCGGGCTGCGGGCCGGAACCGGGCTGGCCCACCTTCGGCGGCTCGGCCTTGGTGGCGTCAGGCTTTGTCGGATCAGGCTTCGCGCCGGTCGCGGCCTTCGCGGCATCCGACGACGCGGAGGTCGGGCCGCCCGCCTTGGCAGGTTCGATCTTGCCCGGATCAGCCTTGCTCGGATCGACTTTGCCCGGTTCTGTCCTGACGGCGTCGGGTTTTGCGGCCGCCGGCTGGGCGCCGGTGCTCCCCGCCGGCTTCGGGGCGTCCGCGATGACGGTCCCGGAACCCGGCTTGGTGGTCTCTGGCTTGCCGGTCTCGGGCTTCACCTCGGTCGTGCCCGGCTTGGCGGCCACCACCGGCTCGGTTGCCGGCTTGGGCGGCGTGCCGGCACCTGGATTCGGCTTGGCGCCTTCCGAGGGCCCCGGTGCAACCGGCTTTACGCTGGCGGCCGGGGAGCCCGCGGAGCGGTTGTCCGTCGCGGACGGAGTGCCCTGACCGGGCTTCGCGGTCACGGGGTCCGGCTTCCGGCCGCCGGGGCCGGGCTTGTCGGCGTCGCTGGGCGGTGGCGTCACGGGCAAGTCCTCCAACTCTACGGCGTCGCCGCGCCCCCCTAGCACCGCGGCGGCCTCCGGCGCGAGGGCGAGATACGGCGGCCCGGTCTCCCTGTCACCGCACGGTCAGGTGCGGCTTGGCGTAAGGGCGTCGAGCAAGTCCGCTTCACGCGGGCGCGCCGCCACGAAATGGATCGGGACGCCAACCGCTTCCAGAGGGGCGGCGACGTCCACCGACAGGCAGTAATGCTTCAGGGCGCGGAAAGCTCCGCCGTGACCCGCAGCATCCGCCAAGGCGAGGGCGACGGCGGCGCTGCGCCGGGAATAGTGGAGGGCCGCGTCGAGCTGGCCGGACGCGAGCGCGCCGTCGGCCGCATCGGGCAGGGCGGGCAGGGCCTCCGCGGCGTAGGCCACGACGGTCGCGATCCGGAAGCCGGCCGCGACCAGCGTCGCCGCTGGCTCGGGCTTGCGCTCGGCGCCGGCCCTGTGGAGCAGGCGCGCGCCCAGCGGCAGCAGGCCGGCCGCGAGCGCGGCGAGCCCAGCCGCGTCGCCCGGCCCCTCGCGCACCGGCCCGAGCCCGGCCTCCGCGGCCAGCGCGGCCGTCCGCGCCCCGACCGCGAAGACCGGCAGGCCTCGCAGGGACGCGGCCTCCCGCGGCTCCGGCACCGCGTTGGCGCTGGTCAGGAGCAGGCCGTCGAACGGGCCGTCGGGCGGGACGGCGCCGGTCGGCCGCACCACGAGCACCGGGGCCACGAGCGGCGCGTGGCCGCGCGCCGCAAGAGCCGCGCCGGTGCGCATCGCACCGGGCTCGGGCCGCGCCACCCAGATGCGCAACGATCAGCCTTCCAGTGTCAGGCGGACACCGTGGCGCGCCTCGGCGCCCGGGGCGAGCAGGCGTTGCGCGTCACGCTCCGTGAGATCCCCGGAGAAGCCGGCCCAGTCGGCGTAGCCCGTCCAGCATTCCAGCGACAGGAACGGCGCCGTCGGCTTGGTCCAGACCGCGAGATGCGGGAAATCCACCATCTCCATGCGGATCGCCTTGCCGGGCCCGGTGAAGCGCATCCGGCGGCTGCGGGCGTTCCGGATCACGAAGGCCTCGGTGAAGATCGCCGGGTCGAGGGGCAAGGTATCGCCCGCGAGCGGGATCGGCTCCTCGTCGCGCAGCAGCAGGCCGCCGGGGCCGACCTGCGGGGCGAAGGGGCGCTCCGCCTGCTCGAATTCCACCGCGTAGCCGCCGTCCCGGGCGCGGATGCCTCCCGCGAAGGGCCACGGGAAGGCCGGATGGAAGCCGAGGGCGTAGGGCAGGGGCACGGAGCCGGGATTGCCGACGGTCACGTCGAGATCGAGTCCGCCCGGCCGCACCCGGGCGGCGACGTCGAGCCGGAAGGCGAACGGGTAATGCGCCCGGGTCTCAGGCCCGTCGGTCAGGCGCAGGGTCACGGCATCGGCACGCTGCTCGATGACTTGGAAAGGGAGGTCGCGGGCGAAGCCGTGCTGGCCCATCGGGTAGCGCGCGGCGCCGACCTTCACGTGGCCGCCGGCCGAGGCGCCGACCACCGGGAAAAGCCAGGGGGCGTGGCGGTTCCAGTGCTCCGGGTCGCCGCTCCAGAGATACTCGGTCCCGCCGATTCGCCAGGAGACCGGCTCGGCGCCGTGGGTCGAGAGCGCGGCGGTGGTACCGTCCGGGGCGGTCAGGTCGATGCGCGTGCTCACAGGGGTCTCCCGCTGATCCTCGGAGAGCCGAGGTAACGGATGCGGGGCAGGGGGCAAGGGCCGCCTCTCATCGGGCCGCGCCTCATGCGGCCGTGCCGAGTCCCGGCAGCACCGCCTCGGGCGGCCCGGAGGCGACGAGCCGTCCGGCCTCCAGCACGTGGACCGCGTCGGCGCCCTCCAGGGTCGAGAGGCGGTGGGCAATCAGGATCAAAGTCCGCCGGCCCGACAAGGCGCGCAGTGCCCGCATCACCGCCGCCTGCGTCTCGTCGTCGAGAGCCGAGGTCGCCTCGTCGAACACGATCATGTCCGGGTCGTGGTAGAGCGCCCGGGCGATGCCGATGCGCTGACGCTGGCCGCCGGACAGCCGCGCGCCCCGCTCCCCGACCCGCTCACCGTAGCCGTGCGGCAGGGCCGCGACGAAATCGTGGGCGCCGGCGAGCCGTGCCGCCCGCTCGACCGCCGCGAGGTCGGGCGCGTCGAGACCGAGGGCGATGTTCTCCGCCACCGTGCCGTCCACCAGGAACACCTCCTGCGGCACGTAGCCGATCCGGTTCTGCCAGGCCGGCAGGGTGGCGGGATCGAGGGCGACGCCGTCCACGGTGATCCGCCCCGCGCCGGGGCTCAGCACCCCGAGGAGCAGGCCGGCGAGCGTCGTCTTGCCCGAACCGGTGCGGCCCGCGAGCCCGACCGTGGTGTTGACCGGGATCGTCAGGTCGATGCCGGCGAGCGCCGGCCGGCCGGTGCCGTAATCGAAGCCGAGCCCCTCGATCCGGATCGCCGTCGTGAACGGCAGCCGCTCCGCGGTGCGGGGCTGGGGCGCCCGCTCGTCGGCGAGCTCGTCGACGATCGCCCGCACCGCCGGCAGGGTGAAGCGCATCAGCGCCACCGAGGTGAAGATGTTCTGGAAGGCCGGGAGCATCCGGTAGCCCGCGAAGGCGAACAGGCCGAGCAGCGGCAGGATCCCGGCCACGTCCAGGCCCTGCGCCAGCGCGAACAGCACCACCACGATCACCCCGCCGAAGGCCAGGGCCTCAATGACGAAGCGCGGCATCTGGCCGGTGAGCTGGCTTGCCGCTGTGGCGATCGCGTAGGCGCGCGCCGGGGCGTCGAACCGACCCGCGAAGGCCTCCGCGCGCCCGTAGAGCTTCAGCTCGGTGAGCGCCCCGAAGGTCTCCTGGACGATGCGGAAGCGCGCCTCGTTGTCGGCCACCGTCCGGGCGCCGAGCCGGGCGAGGCGGGCCCGCATCACCATGTAGATCCCGACATAGAGGCCGCCGAAACCGCCCCCGAGGATCAGCGCGAGCTGCGGCGCGTAGGCCAGCAGGAAGGCGATCACCGCGAGGGCCGAACTCGCCCGCGAGGCGAGCACGGTGGCGGGCGTCAGGGCGCCGATCACCAGCCGGTCGGTCTCGGACAGCACGTTCTTGGCGAGCTCGGCGCTGTTGGCCTGCGTGAAGAACAGCCGCTCCCGGTCGAGGTAGCGGAACAGCAACCGCCGGCTGAGGCTGTAGCCGGCCAGATGGGTGAAGCGGAGCTGCGCGTAGGTCAGCCCGGCATTGACCAGGGCCGTGACCAGGATCGCCGCCAGCGCCGCACCGCCGGTCACCAGCAGGAAGCTGCGCTCGTCGGCGAGCCCGAGGAACGCCCGGGTCTGCGCGAGGTAGGGGATGCGGGTCGCCGCCGACGGGTCGCCGACC
Source organism: Methylobacterium sp. OAE515 (assembly GCF_041806315.1). Classification (NCBI taxonomy): domain Bacteria; kingdom Pseudomonadati; phylum Pseudomonadota; class Alphaproteobacteria; order Hyphomicrobiales; family Methylobacteriaceae; genus Methylobacterium; species Methylobacterium sp. OAE515. The sequence goes on along the minus strand of NZ_JBGMUV010000001.1, from coordinate 4,586,344 downwards.
AGCGTCAGGAACGGGATCACCGCGGCGACCCCCACCACCTCGAGAAGGGCCGCCACGGCGAGGCCGAGGGCGATCAGGGCGAGGCGCCGCCGGTCGGGGGCCCGCAGGGCGCGGACGAGGTCGATCAGCGCGCGCATGGCGTCGGACAGGTCGGCGGGGCGGCTCGCATGGCGGGCCCGGGCTTAAGGGTGCCGCCCCGGCCTGTCCACGCCGGGCTCAGCCGAGCTTCTTGAGCGAGCCGAGATCGACATCGCCGTCCTGGCTGGCGAAGGTCAGCGTCTTCGAGGACCCATCCGCCTGCGACACGCCGCCGATCCGGTGGTCGCCGCTGTCGTAGGTCGAGACCTTCCCGTCGCGCTCGATCAGCAGGCGCTTCTTGTCGGGGAAGACGGCATATTTCATCCCGTTCTGCGCGCCGCTGGTCGCGGGCTCGCCGAGATCCTTCGGCCACCAGGGCTCCATGCCCTTCATCGGCTCCATGGGCTTCATGGGTTCCATCGGTTTCATCGGCTCCACTGCGCCACCTCCTGCCGGCTGAGAGACAGGAGGACGCGGCAGGGCGGGAAGGGTTGCATGCCGCCCCGCCCCCGGCGGGGGATCACACCGGCGGCCGCGCGGGCGCGGGCTTCTCCCGGACCTGCCCGTCGAAGCCGACATGAAGCTGATGCTCGCGCCCATCGCGATCCTTGGCGGCGACCTCGAGATGGCGCGGGCCGCGGCCGGTGACGCGCACGTCGCTGTAGCCGGCCGCCTGCACGGAGGCCGTCAGGGCGGGCAGGTCGGGCTTCGGCCCGAGGCCGATCCGGTCCTTGGCCCAGTCCAGGCTGCCCATGGCCGGACCGCCGGCCGGGCCGAGCACGATCGTGCGCCCGTCGCCATGGGTCAGGACCCGGGCGTGCAGGAAGCCCGTCTCGAACCGGCCCTGCACCGTGACGGCCTCGCCCTTGGCGACGAGCTTGCCGTCCTCACCGTCGCGCCCGGTCTCGACCAGGGCGCGACCGGTCGGATCCTGGACCACGAACTTGTTGCCGAAGATCTCGGCCACCGTACCCTTGATGGCGGTCGCCCCGGAGGGCGCCAGCGCCTGGATCGCCACCGGCTCGACCGGCGTCGGCTGGAAGAACGTCCCCTGCGCCAGGGACAGGCCCACCGCGCCCATCGCGAGCGGGGCCGCCAATGCACCCACCACCCAGGTCCGCCGGGGGATCGCCCGGCGCGCCGAGCCAGCGGGCTCGGGATCGCGGATTTCCCGCGCAGTGCCGTCGATCGTCTTGTCGTCGCTCATGGTTCGGTCCTTCGAGAGGTCCGGATCCGTTCGATCCGATGCCCCTTCGTAAGGCGCCCCCGGCAATCCGGACTGAACCGCCCGGTTCAGCCCCGGTTAAACCCGGCCGCCTAGAGCGTGACGCACGGAACCCGTGCGAACGCAAAGACTTGGCAGCGCGGGCTGATGTTGGTCGGCTGGTTGGAGCCTGCACGCGTCCCCTAGGCCGGGCCGCATGAGAACACGACGCCAAGGCCCAATCCGGGTTGGATTTGCCGCCGCGACATGGTGGCAAGGCGAGAGGAACCAGATGGCTTTGCCACCGCCATCTTTGCGAGCGGAGCGCAGCAATCCAGCTGGCGCCACGTGTCCTGGTGTCGCTCTGCCCTGGGTCACTTCGCTCCGCTCGTGATGATGGGCGGATCAACCCCCTCTCGGAAGCGGAGCGCGACGGTCAACGGAAGGCGTGAGGGCCTGAGCGAGGAGGGGACAGGTGAAGATTCTGCTGGTGGAGGACGACGCGGCCCTCGCCGCCGAGGTGGCCAAGGTACTGCGCGCGGAGAACTTCGTCCTCGACCACGCCGCCACCGGCGAGGATGCCCAGCATCTCGGCGAGACCGAGGGCTACGACGCCGTCGTGCTCGATCTCGGCCTGCCGAAGGGCGACGGGGTGTCGGTGCTGCGGGCCTGGCGCGGGGCCGGCCGGATCCTGCCGGTGCTGGTGCTCACCGCCCGGGACGGCTGGAGCGACAAGGTCGCGGCCTTCAAGGCGGGGGCCGACGATTACCTCGTCAAGCCGGTCCGCGTGGAGGAGCTGGTGATCCGCCTGCGCGCGCTGGTGCGCCGGTCGCAGGGCGGCGGGGCGAGCCGCATCGTCTGCGGCCCCTTGAGCTTCGATCCGGGGCTCGGCGCCTTCGAGCATGAAGGCCTGCCGCTCAAGCTCACGGGCCTCGAATGGCGGGTGCTGTCCTGCCTGGCGCTGAACCGCGAGGCCGTAGTGCCGCGCCTGCACCTGATCGAGCGGGTCTACGAGGGCGATGCCGACGTCGATTCGAACTCCGTAGAGGTGATCATCACGCGGCTGCGCCGGAAGATCGCCCCAGCCCGGATCGAGAACGTGCGCGGCCATGGCTACCGCCTGCACGCGGAACCCGCCTGATGACGGACGCGACGCCGCGCCGGTCGCTCCGCGCCCGCCTGCTCGCCGCCGCCCTGGTGCTGGTGCTGGCGGCCCTGCTGGTGGCCGGCCTCGCCATCGGGGTGATCCTGCACCGGTTCGTGCGCGGGCAGCTCGACGGGCGGCTGGATGCGCAGATCACCGCCCTGCGGACCGGGCTCGAAGCCGGAATCCTGCCCGGGAGCCTCGACGCGCCGCCGTTCGACCGGCCCGGTCCCGGCTGGGCCTGGGAGGTGCGCCGCGGGCCCGAGACGATTCGCTCCGGATCCCTGCGGGGCGGTGACATCCGCCTGTCCGATCCGGGGCCGGAGGACGCGTCCGACCGCCCGCACCCGGCTTCCGCGACGGGGCCGCGGGGCGAGCCCCTCGTCGCCCGCGTGCTCACCCTGCCGGGGCCGCCGGCCGCGACCATCGTGGTGGCCGCGCCGGAGGGCGAATTGCGCGCTCCCCTGCGCGAGGCGCTGACGAGCCTCGCCCTGGCGCTCGGGATCCTCGGCCTGTGCCTGCTCGCCGGGCTGGCGTTCCAGGTGCGCCTCGGCCTCGCGCCGCTGACGCGCCTGCGGGTCGACCTCGCGGCCGTGCGGGCCGGGCGGCGCGAGCGCGTGCCGGACGACCAGCCCGCCGAGATCGCGCCCGTGGTGGCCGAACTCAACGCGCTCCTCGACCAGAACGCGCAGAATCTGGAGCGGGCTCGCGGCCACGTCGCCAACCTCGCCCATGCCCTCAAGACACCGCTCGCCACCCTGTCGATGGCGCTGGCCGACCCCGCACGCGACCCGGACGGGGCGCTGCGCCGGCAGGTGGACGACATGGACCGGCGGGTGCGCCATCATCTTCGCCGGGCCCGGGCCGCGGCGCTGGCGGGCTCGGCCCGGCGCCGGACGCCGCTGGCGCCGCGCCTCTCGGACCTGCGCGACGCGCTGGCGCAGCTCTACGCCGAGAAGGGCGCGGCGATCGATCTCGCCGTGCCGGAGGACCTTTCCGTACCCTGCGAGGGCCAGGATCTCGACGAGATGCTCGGCAACCTCGTGGACAATGCCTGCCGCTGGTGCCGCAGCCGCGTCCGGATCAGCGTGGCCGCCCGTGACGATGGCGTCCACGTGCAGGTGGAGGATGACGGGCCGGGCCTCGACGCCGAGGCCGCCGCCTCCGTCATGGCGCGCGGCCGGCGCCTCGATGAGGGCGTCCCGGGCCACGGCTTCGGGCTGCCGATCACCCTGGAACTCGCCGAACTCTACGGCGGCGGGCTGAGCCTCGGGCGGTCGGATCTCGGCGGATTGCGGGCGGAGCTGGTGCTGCCGGCGTGATCCGGAACAACCCGGATCCCCCGCGTATGCCGGACGCTCGAGCCTCCACCCCGTCGTCCCGGGGCGCCGAAGCGGCCCGGGAAAAGGCTTGGTCCGAGCTTCCGCTCAAGAAACCCCGGTTGTCAGACCAGCGCCTCCCGCAGGATCGGGCGGATGCGCGGGTCGATGCAGTGGGCGACGTTGAAGCGCATGTAACCGTTCCAGGCATCCGACAGGCTGAACGAGGTGCCCGGCGCCAGCACCATGCCGCGGGCGAGCGCCCGGCGGGCGACGTCGGCCCCGTCGCGCCCGTCCGGCAGGCGCATCCACAGGAAGAACCCGCCCCTGGGCTGCGACCAGGGTTCCAGGCCGCAGGCGCGCAATTCCGCGGAAGCCTGCACCATCGCCCCAGCGATGCGGCGGCGGGTCTCGGCGAGGTGGCGCCGATAGGCGCCCTCGCTGATCAGCGTGTGCACAAGCGCCGCCGTGACATGGCCGTTGCCGAGGCTCAGCGCCAGCTTGAGATCGACCAGCGGCTCGACCCAGTCGGCCCGGAGCGCGATCCAGCCGCAGCGGGCGGCAGCCGAGAGGGTCTTGGAGAAGCTGCCGATCTGGATCACCCGCTCCAGCCCGTCGAAGCCGGCGAGCCGCGGCGCCGCCTCGGGTTCGAGGTCGCCGAAGATCTCGTCCTCGACGATGAGCGTGTCGTGCGCCTCGCACAGCTTCAGGAGCCGGTGCGCCACATTCGGCGCGAGGCTCGCCCCGGTCGGGTTCTGCAGCGCCGCGTTGGTCAGGTAGAAGCGCGGCCGGTGCCGTTCCAGCAGGGTCGCGAGCGCCCGCAGGTCCGGGCCCTCCGGCGTCATCGGCACCCCGACCACCGCGACCCGCTGCGCGCGCAGCAGCGCCAGGAAGTTGAAGTAGCAGGGATCGTCCACCAGGACGGTGTCGCCCGGCTGGAGCAGGAAGCGGCAGACGAGATCGAGCGCCTGGGTGGCCGATTCGACCAGCACGATCTGGTCGGGCTCGGCGCCGACGCCCTTCTCGCCGACCTTGCGGGCGATCTGGTTGCGCAGGGGCTCATAGCCGAGCGGCCGGTCGTAATTGGTCATCTCGGCCAGATCGGCTCGGGCCACCCGGCGCAGGCCCCGCCGGATCGCCTCGTGGGGCATCCAGGAATCGGGCAGCCAGCCCGCGCCCGGCTTGAGCTGGTCGGACCCGGCCTGCTGCGCCTGCCGGGTGATCCAGAGCGGATCGACGATCCGGTCCAGCCGCGGCCCCATCGCCTGCAGCGAGAGCGGCCGCGTCTTGCCGGCGACGTAGAAGCCGGAGCCCGGCCGGGCCACCACGGCGCCCTCGGCGGCGAGCCGCTCATAGGCCTCTACAACGGTCGATTTCGACACCCCCATCGTGTCCGCGAAGGCGCGCACCGACGGGATGCGCACGCCCGGGACGAGCCGCCGCGCCGCGATCCGCTCGCGGATCTCGCCAATCACGGCCTCGACGCGGGTCCCGGGACTTCTGACTGCGATCGACATCCGTACTGCTCGTTCGTCCGGACAATTCTTCCAAACCGTACCGAAGTGTTCCTGTCGCCGCCAGCCCCGGACGGCCAGGATCGCCCGGCCCCAGAGAGATGGAGGAGGGGATCATGGACCGGTGCCTATCCGAGACTGCCAAGGCGCAGACCCCGTGGATCACCCGCGCGGCCACGCTGTTCGCCGCATGGGTGGCCAAATGGGCGGCCGAGGTGCGGGCCGGCCTGTCGCGCGCGGCCATGAACCGCCGCGTCCTGCAACGGCTCTCGACGCTGTCGGAGCGCGAACTGAAGGATATCGGGCTGACGCCGCAGGACGTGGCGGATGCCTGCGCGCCGGGCGCCAGCGATGCCATTCACCTGCTCGTCGGCCGTCGCGACGAGCGCCGGACGGCGCGGGCGGCGCGCCGGTGGTGACTGCGCGGGCGGGATCGTAAGATCCGCCCATGACGCTGCGCGACGTGCTGGCCGCCCTCTTGGTGGTTACGATCCTCGGGCTGGCCTTCGTGGCCATCAAGGCCGGCCTGGAAACAGTCCCGCCGCTGATGCTGTGCGCCCTGCGCTTCGCCTTCGCGGCGGTGCCGGCGGCCTTTGTGATCCGGCCGCCCCGCGCGCCCGGCGTGCTGGTGGCGGCGTTCGGGCTTGCCCTCGGCGTCGGCCAGTTCGGGCTGCTGCTGAGCGGGATCCGGCTCGGAATGCCGGCCGGCCTGTCGTCACTGCTGATCCAGATCCAGGCGCCGTTCACCGTGGCGCTCGCCTGGGCCGTGCTGGAGGAGCGCCCGCGGATCCTTCAGATGCTGGGCGGCGCGGTCGCGCTCCTCGGCGTCGTCGCGGTCGCGCTCGGGCGAGGCGGAGCCGCCCCGCTGGGGCCATTGCTGATGGTCGTCGGCGCGGCCCTGGGCTGGGCCAGCGCGAACATCATCGTGAAGCGGATCGGCCGGGTCGACATGCTGGCCCTGATGGTCTGGGGCAGCCTCGCCACCACGCCGCCGCTTCTTGCCCTGTCGCTTATCGTGGAAGGGCCTGCCGCCCTCACGGCGCTGACGCACCCCAGCTGGGCGGCGATCGGATCCATCGTCTTCCAGGCCTACCCGACGACACTCCTCGCCTTCGGTCTCTGGAACCGGCTCCTGACCCGCTACCCCGCGGCCACCGTCACGCCCTTCGCGCTGCTGGTGCCAGTGGCGGGAATCCTGAGCACGCATTTCGTGCTGGGCGAGCCGCTGAGCGCCGACATCCTGGCCGGGGGCGGGCTCATCCTGATGGGCATCGCGCTGAGCCTGCGCGGCGGGCGACGGTCCGGATCCGACAGGGTGTCGCGGCCGGCGCCGCCAGCGCAGGCGGCGTAGATCGGCCGATCCGCACGGCATTCCACGGCGCCTGGGAACCAGACGCAGAAATTCCCGCAACTCGGGAACCGAATCTGGCTTGATGGGAGAAAGGGACGTGGCGCGGGCGACGGGGCTCGAACCCGCGACCTCCGGCGTGACAGGCCGGCACTCTAACCAACTGAGCTACGCCCGCACGGCGTGGTCGCCTCGAAGGGGCGTTTCGCCCGGCGACGGGGCGGGGTTTATGGGGCGCTTCGGGACCTGTCAAGCGCATCCGCGTCGGATTCGGCTGACCCGCGACACGCGGCACCTGCGCGCTTCCGTCGTGTTGCAGGCATGCTGCCCAACCCCATTTCAGGGGAGCACTGACAGCGCGCTTTGTGCGACGCGACAAGCCATTGTCACGGGCCGGCGGCTCGACTAAGCCTCCGGCCGCGCGCATCCTGGCATAAGAACAATTCCACGGGCGAGTCCGGGTCGGCGTCGCACCGCGGTTTCCTACGTCTCGCGAGGCCCTGGCATGACCGGATTGTTGGCGGATTACCTGCCGCTCATCGTGTTCATCGGCGTGGCGCTGTTCATCGCCACAGCTCTGCTGGTCGTACCGTTCCTCGTGGCGTTCAAAAGCCCCGACCCGGAGAAGCTGTCGGCCTACGAGTGCGGCTTCAACGCGTTCGACGACGCCCGCATGAAGTTCGACGTGCGCTTCTACCTCGTCGCCATCCTGTTCATCATCTTCGACCTTGAGGTCGCGTTCCTGTTCCCCTGGGCGATCACCTTCGGGGATCTGGGCTGGTTCGGCTTCTGGTCGATGATCGTCTTCCTGGGCGTGCTGACCGTCGGCTTCGTCTACGAGTGGCGCAAGGGCGCCCTCGAATGGGACTGAGATCTCGCCGCTCGCTGCCCGCACAGAATTCTTGAGTCGCCGATGGCCCTGATCACCGATACCAACCGCGCTCCCGCGATCGCGCCCCAGCCGAAGGGGATCATCGATCCCAACACCGGCCGCCCGATCGGCGCGGACGACCCGACCTTCCTGTCGATCAGCGACGAGCTGGCCGACCGGGGCTTCCTGCTCACCACCACGGACGAGCTGATCAACTGGGCCCGCACGGGCTCGCTGATGTGGATGACCTTCGGTCTCGCCTGCTGCGCGGTCGAGATGATGCAGATGTCGATGCCGCGCTACGATTGCGAGCGATTCGGCTTCGCGCCCCGCGGCTCGCCGCGTCAGTCCGACGTGATGATCGTCGCCGGCACCCTGACCAACAAGATGGCACCGGCTTTGCGCAAGGTCTACGACCAGATGCCGGAGCCCCGCTACGTCATCTCGATGGGCTCCTGCGCCAACGGCGGCGGCTACTATCACTATTCCTACTCTGTCGTGCGCGGCTGCGACCGGGTGGTGCCGGTCGACATCTACGTGCCCGGCTGCCCGCCCACCGCCGAGGCGCTGCTCTACGGTGTGCTGCTGCTGCAGAAGAAGATCCGCCGGACCGGCACGATCGAGCGCTGAGGAGCGGTCATGACGAACGGCATCTCGATCCTCCCCCACACCCAGCCGGTCTACGGCGAGGACGCGGTCGCGGCCATGGCCGAGCGCGTCGTCGGCGCCCTGGGGCCGGCGGTGGTGTCGCACACCATCGCGTTCGGCGAGCTGACGCTGGTGATTCAGGCGTCCGACATCGTCTACGCGCTCACCTACCTGCGCGACGATCCCGCCTGCGCGTTCCGCAACTTCATCGACATTTGCGGCGTGGACTATCCGCAGCGCGAGAAGCGGTTCGACGTCGTCTACCATCTGCTGTCGCTGCGCCATAACCTGCGCATCCGCGTGAAGGTGCAGACCGACGAGGTGACGCCGGTCCCTTCGGTGATCGAGGTCTTCCCGGCGGCGAACTGGTACGAGCGCGAGACCTACGACCTCTATGGGATCCTGTTCTCGGGCCATCCCGACCTGCGCCGCCTGCTCACCGATTACGGGTTCGAGGGGCATCCCCTGCGCAAGGACTTCCCGCTCACCGGCTTCGTCGAGGTCCGCTACGACCAGGATCAGGCGCGGGTCGTCTACGAGCCGGTGAAGCTGACGCAGGAATTCCGGAACTTCGATTTCCTCTCGCCCTGGGAAGGCACGGATTACGTGCTGCCGGGCGACGAGAAGAAGTCGGCCTGAGAACGGGGCCGTCCGATGACCGAACACAACATCCGAAACTTCGCGATCAACTTCGGCCCGCAGCATCCGGCGGCGCACGGCGTGCTGCGCCTCGTGCTGGAGCTCGACGGCGAGGTGGTCGAGCGGGTCGATCCGCATATCGGACTGCTCCATCGCGGCACCGAGAAGCTGATCGAGTACAAGACCTACCTGCAGGCGACGCCCTATTTCGACCGGCTCGACTACGTGTCGCCGATGAACCAGGAGCACGCCTTCTGCCTGGCGATCGAGAAGCTCGCCGGGATCGAGGTGCCGCGCCGGGCCAAGCTGATCCGCACGCTCTACTGCGAGATCGGTCGGCTCCTGTCGCACCTGCTCAACGTCACCACGCAGGCGATGGATGTCGGCGCCCTCACGCCCCCGCTCTGGGGCTTCGAGGAGCGCGAGAAGCTGATGATCTTCTACGAGCGGGCCTCCGGCGCCCGGCTCCACGCCAACTACTTCCGGCCGGGCGGCGTCCACCAGGATCTGCCGCCGAAGCTCATCGACGACATCGACGCGTTCTGCGACCCGTTCCTGCAGGTCGTCCAGGATCTCGACGACCTCGTCATGGCCAACCGCATCTTCAAGCAGCGCAACGTTGATATCGGCATCGTGTCGGTGGACGAGGCGATGGAGTGGGGCTTCTCGGGCGTGATGGTCCGCGGCTCCGGCATCCCGTGGGACCTGCGCAAGGCGCAGCCCTACGAGTGCTACGAGGAGATGGAATTCGACATCCCCGTGGGGAAAAACGGCGACACCTACGATCGCCAGGTGATCCGCATGGAGGAGATGCGCCAATCGGTGCGCATCATGAAGCAGTGCATCGCCAAGCTGCGCGAGCCCGCCGGCCAGGGGCCGATCGCGGCGCTCGACGGCAAGTTCGCACCGCCGCCGCGCCGGGAGATGAAGCGCTCGATGGAGGCGCTCATCCACCACTTCAAGCTCTACACCGAGGGCTTCCACGTGCCCGAGGGTGAGGTCTACGCGGCGGTCGAGGCGCCCAAGGGCGAGTTCGGCGTCTATCTGGTGTCGGACGGGACCAACAAGCCGTATCGCTGCAAGATCCGCGCGCCGGGCTTCGCGCATCTTCAGGCGATGGACTGGATGTGCCGCGGGCACCTCTTAGCCGACGTGTCCTGCGTGCTCGGCACGCTCGACATCGTGTTCGGCGAAGTGGATCGGTAAGACAGAAGCGATGGCAAACCGCAGACTCGCCCCCGCCTCGGAGCAGCCCCAGAGCTTCGCGTTCTCGCCCGAGAATGCCGAGTGGGCGAAGACCCAGATCGCCAAGTACCCGGAAGGGCGGCAGGCCTCCGCGGTGATCCCGCTCCTCTGGAAGGCGCAGGAGCAGAACGGCGGCTGGCTGCCGCGCGCGGCCATCGAGGCGGTGGCCGCGGAACTCGGCATGCCGAACATCCGCGTGCTGGAGGTCGCGACCTTCTACACGATGTTCGCGCTCGAGCCGGTCGGGCGCTTCTGGATCCAGGTCTGCGGCACGGTGCCGTGCGATTCCTGCGGTGCGCGCGGGCTGAAGGAGATGCTCCAGGCGCGGCTCGGCGCGCCCGGCCACGTCTCGCCGGACGGCAACTTCTCCTGGCTCGAGGTCGAGTGCCTCGGCGCGTGCTGCAACGCCCCGATGGTGCAGATCAATCAGGATTACTACGAGGATCTGACGCCCGAGTCGCTCGGCCAGCTGATGGACGACCTCGCGGCCGGCCGGCCGGTGAAGATCGGCTCGCAGACCGGACGCGTCTCATCCGAGCCGCTTGGCGGCGCCGACACGCTGACCGACCCGACGCTCTACGACGGCTCCCGCGTGGGCGCCTGGCGGAAGCGTTTCGAGGAGGCCGGCAAGAGCGCAGAACCGGCCGCCAAGACCGGTGAAGCCGCGTCCAGCACACAGCAGGCCGCCGAGAACCCGAAGCCGGCGCGGCCCGATGCCGGTCGCCCGGTGGAGCGCACGGTCAGCGATGCGCCGGCGCAGCGCGCCGCCGACGGCGAGACGCCGGTCAAGCCCGAGGATCGGGCCGACGCGGCCGAGCGCGGCCGGTCCACCGCCAAGCACGGCGCCGCGCGCCAGGGCGACGCGGACGTGCTCGACTCGCCGGCCAAGCGCGTCACCGAGGGCGAGCCCGCCGCTGGCGAGCAGGGCCACCAGGAAGCGCCGGCCCGCGACGCGGTTCCGCAGCAGCCCGAGGCCTCCGGCGCCAGCGAGGGCGAGGTCGCCGCCGAGGCCGAGGAAGCGCGCGTCGCCGGTGCGCTCGCGGCCCTGCCGAAGGATGCAAGTCCCGAGCAGAAGGCCGACGCGGTCGGCAAGCGCCCCGCCGGACTGGACGCGGCGCGCGCCGGGCAGCCGGACGACCTGACGCGTATCAGGGGTATCGGCCCGGGCAACAGCCAGCGCCTGAACGGGCTCGGCATCTACCATTTCGACCAGATCGCCGCCTGGTCCCGCGACGAGATCACCTGGGTCGGCACCTACCTCGCGTTCCCAGGTCGCATCGACCGGGAGAACTGGGTGGGTCAGGCCAAGGCCCTGTCGGCGCCGGCTCAGTGAGGACCTGACATGCTGTCGGATCAGGATCGCATCTTCACCAACCTGTACGGGCTCCAGTCACCGGGCCTTGAGGCCGCCAAGAAGCGTGGCGCCTGGGACGGGACCAAGTTCCTGCTGGAGCAGGGCCGTGACTGGATCATCGAGGAGATGAAGGCCTCAGGGCTCCGCGGCCGCGGCGGCGCGGGCTTCCCGACCGGCCTCAAGTGGTCGTTCATGCCCAAGAAGTCGGACGGGCGCCCGCACTACCTCGTGGTCAACGCCGACGAGTCGGAGCCGGGCACCTGCAAGGACCGGGAGATCATGCGGCACGACCCGCATCTCCTGATCGAGGGCTGCATGCTGGCCTGCTTCGCGATGAACGCGCATGCCTGCTACGTCTACATCCGCGGCGAGTACGTCGCCGAGAAGCACGCGCTCCAGAAGGCCGTGGACGAGGCCTATGCGGCCCGCCTCGTCGGCCAATCGAACGTCCACGACTACCCGTTCGACATCTACGTCCACCACGGCGCCGGCGCCTATATCTGCGGCGAAGAGACGGCCCTCATCGAGAGCCTGGAGGGCAAGAAGGGGATGCCGCGGCTGAAGCCGCCGTTCCCGGCCAATATGGGCCTCTACGGCTGCCCCACGACGGTGAACAACGTCGAGTCGATCGCGGTCGCCGGCACGATCCTGCGCCGGGGCGGCGCGTGGTTCGCCGGGCTCGGCGGCAAGAACAACACCGGCACCAAACTCTTCTGCGTCTCCGGCCACGTCAACAAGCCGTGCAACGTCGAGGAGGAGATGGGCATCACCTTCCGCGAACTCATCGACCGCCATTGCGGCGGCATGCGCGGCGGCTGGGACAACCTCCTGTGCTCGATCCCGGGTGGCTCCTCGGTGCCGCTGGTGCCGGGCGAGCAGATCATCGACGCCAAGATGGACTTCGACACCCTGCGCAATCTCGGCTCCGGTCTGGGCACCGCGGCGGTGATCGTGCTCGACAAGTCGACCGACATTGTCGCGGCGATCACCCGCATCTCGTACTTCTACAAGCACGAGTCTTGCGGTCAGTGCACGCCCTGCCGCGAGGGCACCGGCTGGATGTGGCGCGTCATGCAGCGCATGACCGAGGGCCGCGCGCAGAAGCGCGAGATCGACATGCTGTTCGAGGTGACCAAGCAGATCGAGGGTCACACGATCTGCGCGCTCGGCGACGCGGCGGCTTGGCCGATCCAGGGCCTGATCCGGCACTTCCGCCCCGAGATCGAGAAGCGCATCGACCGCTACACCGCCAACCCGCACAGCGAGCCTGTGCCGATGGCCGCGGAGTAGCGGCGGAATGCCGGTGTCCAACCCACAGCCTCGTCCTGAGGTGCTCGCGTCAGCGGGCCTCGAAGGAGGCCTCCAGAGATCGCGAGGCGGGCTGGACATCTCCTTCGAGGCTCGGCTGCGCCTCGCACCTCAGGATGAGGGCGTGGGTGGGATCCGGCCTCGCGCGTTTGGGCCAGTTTACGAGACGATCCGATGACAAAAATCCTCGTCGACGGCACCGAGGTCGACGTCCCCGCCGATTACACGCTGCTCCAGGCCTGCGAGGCCGCGGGGGCCGAGATCCCGCGCTTCTGCTTCCACGAGCGCCTGTCGATCGCCGGCAATTGCCGCATGTGCCTCGTCGAGCTGAAGGGCGCGCCGAAGCCGGTGGCCTCCTGCGCCTATGCGGTGAAGGATTGCCGTCCCGGCCCGAACGGCGAGCCGCCGGAGGTGCTGACGCGCTCGCAGGGCACCAAGAAGGCGCGGGAAGGGGTGATGGAGTTCCTCCTCATCAACCACCCGCTCGACTGCCCGATCTGCGACCAGGGCGGCCACTGCGACCTGCAGGACCAGGCCATGGCCTACGGAGTCGATTCGACCCGCTACAAGGAGAACAAGCGCGCGGTCGAAGAGAAGCATATCGGCCCGCTGGTGCGGACCGCGATGAACCGCTGCATCCACTGCACCCGCTGCGTGCGCTTCCTCGCCGAGGTGGCGGGCGTGCCGGATCTTGGCGCCATCGGCCGCGGCGAGGACATGGAGATCACCAGCTACCTCGAGCAGTCGATGGCCTCGGAGCTCCAGGGCAACGTCGCCGACCTCTGCCCGGTGGGCGCCCTCGTTCACCGGCCGCAGAGCTACAACATCCGCCCCTGGGAGCTGAACAAGACCGAGTCGGTCGACGTGATGGACGCGGTCGGCTCCTCGATCCGCATCGACACCCGCGGCCGCGAGGTGATGCAGATCGAGCCGCGGATCAGCGAGGAGATCAACGAGGAGTGGATCTCCGACAAGACGCGCTACCACATCGACGGGCTGCGCATGCAGCGCCTCGACCGGCCGTACCTGCGCGAGAACGGTCGGCTGCGGCCCGCCTCCTGGGGCGAGGCGTTCCAGGCTATCGCCGCCCGGGTGAAGGCCGCGGATCCGAAGCGCGTCGGCGCGATCGTCGGCGACCTCGCGGGCGTCGAGGAGATGTTTGCGCTCCGTGAGCTGATCAAGAGCCTTGGCTCGCCGAACCTCGACTGCCGCCAGACCGATGCCGGCCTCGACCCGGCGCTCGGCCGCGCCTCTTACATCTTCAACCCGACCATCCCGGGGATCGAGGCCGCGGACGCGATCCTGATCGTCGGCGCCAACCCGCGCACCGAGGCCTCGCTGCTGAACGTGCGCATCCGCAAGCGCTGGCGCATGGCGCCGCTGGCGGTGGGCGTGATCGGCGAGCCGGTCGACCTGACCTATCCGAGCCACTACATCGGCGCCGGCCCCGACTCGCTCACTGCGCTCGCCCGCGGCGAGCACAGCTTCCTCGACGTGCTCAAGGAGGCGAAGGCGCCGCTCGTGATCGTCGGTGCCAATGCCGAGCCGGGCATCCTGGCCGCGGCGGCCACGCTCGCCAAGGAGATCGGCGCGGTCTCGGCCGAGTGGAACGGCTTCGGCGTGCTGCACACGGCCGCCGCCCGGGTCGGCGCCCTCGATCTCGGCTTCGTGCCGGGGGAGGGCGGCCTGACCTTTGCGCAGATGCTGGAGTCGGGCGCGCTGGACGTCCTGTTCAACCTCGGCGCCGACGAGCGCGACGTCGCCCCGGGCGCCTTCGTGATCTACCAGGGCAGCCACGGCGACCGCGGGGCCTCCCGCGCCGACGTGATCCTGCCGGGGGCCGCCTACAGCGAGAAGTCAGCGACCTGGGTTAACACGGAAGGCCGGGTCCAGATGAGCAACCGCGCCGCGTTCCCGCCGGGCGACGCCCGCGAGGATTGGGCGATCCTGCGCGCCCTGTCGGACATGCTGGGCAAGCGCCTGCCGTTCGACTCGCTGACCGCGCTCCGCCGGGCGCTCTACGCCGCTCACCCGCATTTTGCGGCGATCGGGGCCGTGGAGCCCGGTACCGTCGCGGAGGCGGTCGACCGGCTCGCCGGCTTCGGCGGCTCAGCGAGCGGACCAGCCTTCGCGTCGCCGGTGACCGACTTCTACCTCACCAACCCGATCGCCCGCGCCTCGCGGATCCTCGCGGAGTGCTCGCGCCTCGCCCGGGAGCGCGCCGCCGAGGCGCGGCCCCTCGCGGCGGCCGAGTAGGAGCTCAAGACCGATGACGTCGCTCGAAATCCTCGGGACCGTGCTCCTGATCGTGCTGAAGAGCTTCGTGCTCCTCTCGGCGCTCCTCGTGTTCATCGCCTACGCGTTGCTCGCCGACCGGAAGATCTGGGCGGCGGTGCAGCTCCGGCGCGGCCCGAACGTGGTCGGGCCGTTCGGCCTGTTCCAGTCCTTCGCCGACCTGATCAAGTTCGTGATCAAGGAGCCGGTGATCCCGGCGGGCGCCAACAAGGCGATCTACCTGCTGGCGCCGCTGGTCTTCGCGATGCTCGCCCTGTCGAGCTGGGCGGTGATCCCGCTCGCCGACGGCTGGGCGATCGCCGACATCAACGTCGGCATCACCTACATCTTCGCGATCTCGTCGCTCGGCGTGTACGGCGTCATCATGGGCGGCTGGGCGTCGAACTCGAAATACGCCTTCCTCGGCGCCCTGCGCTCGGCGGCCCAGATGATCTCCTACGAGGTCTCGCTCGGCTTCGTGATCATCTGCGTGCTGCTCTGCGCCGGCTCGCTCAACCTCTCGCGCATCGTGATGGCGCAGGACACCAGCCTCGGCATCTTCGGCTGGTACTGGCTGTGGCTGTTCCCGATGTTCGTGGTGTTCTTCGTCTCGGCGCTGGCCGAGACGAACCGCCCGCCCTTCGACCTGCCGGAGGCCGAGTCGGA
This sequence comes from Methylobacterium sp. OAE515, assembly GCF_041806315.1. Taxonomy (NCBI): domain Bacteria; kingdom Pseudomonadati; phylum Pseudomonadota; class Alphaproteobacteria; order Hyphomicrobiales; family Methylobacteriaceae; genus Methylobacterium; species Methylobacterium sp. OAE515. The sequence continues at coordinate 4,570,732 of NZ_JBGMUV010000001.1, read as the reverse complement.
GCTCGTGGCCGGCTATATGGTCGAGTATTCTTCGACCCCGTACCTGCTGTTCATGCTCGGCGAGTACGTCGCCATCATGAGCATGTGCGCCCTCGGGACCATCCTGTTCATGGGCGGCTGGCTATCCCCGATCCCGTTCGCGCCGTTCACCTGGGTGCCGGGCGTGATCTGGTTTACCCTGAAGGCCAGCTTCCTGTTCTTCCTGTTCGCCATGGTGAAGTCGATCGTGCCGCGCTACCGCTACGATCAGCTCATGCGCCTCGGCTGGAAGGTCTTTCTGCCCATTTCGCTCATCTCGGTGGTGGTCGTGGCCTTCGTCCTGAAGCTCACCGGCCTGGCCCCGGGCGCCTGACGCATGAAACCGGAGATCGCGGCATGAAGCTCGATCAGATTGCGAAAAGCCTTCTCCTGAAGGAGTTCGTGTCGGGGTTGATCCTCGGCATGCGCTACTTCTTCAAGCCGAAGGCCACGATCAACTACCCCTTCGAGATGGGCCATCGCGGGCCGCGCTTCCGCGGCGAGCATGCCCTACGCCGCTATCCCAACGGCGAGGAGCGCTGCATCGCCTGCAAGCTCTGCGAGGCGATCTGCCCGGCGCAGGCCATCACTATCGAGGCCGGTCCCCGGCGCAACGACGGCACCCGCCGCACGACGCGCTACGACATCGACATGGTGAAGTGCATCTACTGCGGCATGTGCCAGGAGGCCTGCCCGGTGGATGCCATCGTCGAGGGGCCGAACTTCGAATTCTCCGTGGAGACCCGGGAGGAGCTTCTCTACGACAAGCAGAAGCTCCTGCTGAACGGCGACCGCTGGGAGCGCGAGATCGCCCGCAACATCGCGATGGACGCGCCTTATCGCTGATGCATCATTCCGAAAGGTGGTCACCGGCTTTCGGAAGAAGATGATGCGAAAACAAGGCTCTAGAGCACGGCACCGGTTCCCGTTTCCGGTGCGATGATCTAGAGCCATACCGGGGGCGCGGTTGTGCCCTCGCCGACCGGGTTCTATAGACGGGCCGCCCGCTGCGGACCGTCTCCACGCACGGCAGAAGGGGCCGCTCCGGCGGCCGATCCCGACCAGCGCATGACCGCAGCAGCCGCCTTCTTCTATCTGTTCGCGAGCATCACGGTCGCGTCGGGCTTCATGGTGATCGCCGCGCGCAATCCCGTCGCCTCGGTGCTGTTCCTGATCCTCGCCTTCGTGAACGCCGCCGGCCTGTTCGTCCTGATGGGCGCCGAGTTCCTCGCGATGATCCTGGTGGTCGTCTACGTGGGCGCGGTGGCCGTCCTGTTCCTGTTCGTGGTGATGATGCTCGACGTTGACTTCGCCGAGCTGCGCCAGGGCTTCCAGCAATACCTGCCGGTCGGCGCCCTGATCGGCGCGATCTTCCTGGTCGAGCTGCTGCTGGTGGTGGGCTCCTGGAGCATTGATCCGGGCCTCGTGCAGGCACCGCTCGGCAACGTCGCGGCCGCCGAGAACCTCACCAACGCCCAGGCTCTGGGGCGGGTGATCTACACGGATTACGCCTACTTCTTCCAGCTCGCCGGCCTGATCCTGCTGGTGGCCATGATCGGCGCGATCGTGCTGACGCTGCGCGACCGGCCCGGCGTCAAGCGCCAGAACATCGCGGTCCAGAACGCCCGCACCCAAGCCATGGCGGTGGAGACCCGCAAGGTCCCGTCGCGCCAGGGTGTCGAGGTCTGATGATCGCCCGGAGATTCGAACGATGATCGGCCTGAGCCACTACCTCACCGTCGCGGCGATCCTGTTCACGCTCGGCGTGCTCGGCATCTTCATCAACCGCAAGAACATCATCGTCATCCTGATGTCGATCGAGCTGATCCTGCTCTCGGTCAACATCAACCTCGTCGCCTTCTCGACGCAGCTGAACGACATCACCGGACAGGTCTTCGCCCTGTTCGTGCTGACGGTCGCGGCCGCCGAATCGGCGATCGGCCTCGCCATCCTGGTGGTGTTCTTCCGCAACCGCGGCTCCATCGCGGTGGAAGACGTGAGCATGATGAAGGGCTAGGGCCTCCTCACCCCGCCGCCCCGATTCACATCCGGACGCCGCCGCATCGCGACCGGCCCGGAGGACGGACTGCAAGAGAGCGATGTATCACGCGATCGTCTTCTTCCCGCTCATCGGCTTCCTGATCGCCGGCCTGTTCGGCCGGTACATCGGGGCGCGGGCCTGCGAGTACATCACCACGGCGTTCCTCGCCTTCACGGCGCTGATCGCCTGGGGCGTGTTCCTCGACGGCGGCCACGCCGAGCGGGTGCAGGTCGCGTCGTGGTTCTCGGCCGGCGACCTGCAGGTCGACTGGGCCTTCAAGGTCGACACCCTGACCCGGGTGATGCTCGTGGTGGTCACCACGGTCTCGACCCTCGTGCACCTCTACTCCGTGGGCTACATGGAGGAGGATCCGCACCGGCCGCGCTTCTTCGCCTACCTGTCTCTGTTCACCTTCGCCATGCTGATGCTGGTGACGGCCGACAACCTCGTGCAGATGTTTTTCGGCTGGGAGGGCGTGGGCCTCGCCTCCTACCTGCTGATCGGCTTCTGGTACGAGAAGCCCTCGGCCAACGCCGCCGCCATGAAGGCGTTCATCGTCAACCGCGTCGGCGATTTCGGCTTCTCGCTCGGCATCTTCCTGACTTTCGTGCTCACCGGATCGGTGGCGTTCGACGCGATCTTCGACAAGGTCGACGCGATCAAGACGCTCTCGTTCCACTTCCTCGGCTACGACTGGAACGCCCTGACGCTCGCCTGCCTGCTGCTGTTCATGGGCGCCATGGGCAAGTCGGCGCAGTTCCTGCTGCACACCTGGCTCCCGGACGCCATGGAGGGCCCGACCCCGGTCTCGGCGCTGATCCACGCCGCCACCATGGTGACCGCCGGCGTGTTCATGGTCGCCCGCCTGTCGCCGCTGTTCGAGGAGGCGCCGAACGCGCTGATCGTCGTGACGGTGATCGGCGGCATCACGGCCTTCTTCGCCGCCACGATCGGCCTCGTGCAGAACGACATCAAGCGGGTCATCGCCTACTCGACCTGCTCGCAGCTCGGCTACATGTTCGTGGCGCTCGGCGTCGGCGCCTACTCGGCCGGCGTGTTCCACCTGTTCACCCACGCCTTCTTCAAGGCGCTGCTGTTCCTCGGCGCCGGCTCGGTCATCCACGCGATGCACCACGAGCAGGACATGCGGAACATGGGCGGCCTGCGCCGCTACATCCCCTACACCAGCGCCATGATGGCGATCGGCTCCCTCGCGCTGATCGGCTTCCCCTACACGGCCGGCTACTACTCGAAGGACGCGATCATCGAGGCGGCCTACGCGTCGACCCGGCCCGGGCACACCCTCGCCTTCCTGTGCGTGGTCGTGGCGGCGTTCTTCACCTCGTTCTACTCCTGGCGCCTGTTCTTCATGACCTTCGAGGGTCCGGCCCGTTGGGGCGCCCACGCGACCCATGACCACCACCATGACGCCCCCGCGGTGGCCCACTCGACCATGGCGCACGAGGCCGACGGCGCACCGGGCCACACCGAGGGCGTCGCCCACGACGACAAGGGCCACGACATCGAGCCGGCGCATAGGAGCGACCTCGTCGCCGACGATCATCACGGCCAAGGCCATCACGGCGACCACACGCCCCACGAGAGCCCGCTGGTGATGACGATCCCGCTGGCGATCCTCGCCTTCGGCGCGCTGTTCGCCGGGATCATCTTCCACGACCGCTTCATCGGCGAAGGCATGGACGCGTTCTGGGGCCACGCCCTGGCGCACGGGCCGAACAACCACATCATGCACGAGATCCACGAGGTCCCAGCGCTCGTCTCCTACTCGCCGCTGATCATGCTGATCCTCGGCTTCGTGCTGGCCTTCTGGATGTACATCCGCCGGCCGGAGCTGCCGGGCGCGCTCGCCGCCCAGCAGCCGTCACTGTATCGGTTCCTGCTGAACAAGTGGTACTTCGACGAGATCTACGACCGGATCTTCGTCCGCCCGGCCAAGGATTTCGGCCTGTTCCTCTGGAAGCAGGGCGACGGCCGGATCATCGACGGGCTCGGGCCGAACGGCATCGCGGCCCGCGTCGTCGACGTGACCCGCGGGGTGGTCCGCCTCCAGACCGGTTACCTCTACCACTACGCCTTCGTGATGCTCATCGGCGTCGCCGGCCTGATCAGCTGGTACCTGATGTCCGGCCTGCCCAAGGGGGCTCACTGACATGCTCGGCCTCGGCATCCTCTCCGGCCTGCTGATCGTGCCGCTCTGCGGCGCGGCCTTCATCCTGACGCTGAACGGCGATGAGGAATCGGTCGCGCGCAACAGCCGCTGGGCCGCGCTCGCCACCACGGTGGTCACCTTCCTGCTCTCCCTGGTGGCCTGGAACCGCTACGACGCCGCCTCGTCGAGCTTCCAGCTGGTCGAGAGCCACGCGTGGCTCACCGAGACGATCCGGTTCAAGCTCGGCGTCGACGGCTTCTCGATGCCGCTGATCCTGCTGACCACGTTCCTGATGCCGTTCTGCATCGGCGCATCGTGGCACTCGATTCACTTCCGGGTGAAGGAGTACTTCGTCGCCTTCCTCGTCCTCGAGACGACGATGATCGGCGTGTTCGCCTCCCTCGACCTGCTGCTGTTCTACCTGTTCTTCGAGGCCGGCCTGATCCCGATGTTCCTGATCATCGGCATCTGGGGCGGGCAGCGCCGGATCTACGCGAGCTTCAAGTTCTTCCTCTACACCCTGCTCGGCTCGGTGCTGATGCTGCTGGCCGTCATGGCGATGTACTGGCAGGCCGGCACCACCGACATCCCGACCCTGCTGCAGTACCGCTTCCCGGTGCAGATGCAGACCTGGCTGTGGCTCGCCTTCTTTGCCTCCTTCGCGGTGAAGATGCCGATGTGGCCGGTCCATACCTGGCTGCCCGACGCCCACGTGGAGGCGCCGACCGCGGGCTCGGTGATCCTGGCCGGCATCCTCCTGAAGATGGGCGGCTACGGCTTCATCCGGATCTCGCTGCCGATGCTGCCGGTGGCGAGCCAGGAATTCGCGCCGTTCGTCTTCGCCCTCTCGGTGATCGCCATCATCTTCACCTCGCTCACCGCGATGATGCAGACCGACATCAAGAAGCTGATCGCCTACTCGTCGGTGGCCCATATGGGCTTCGTGACGCTCGGCCTGTTCACGCTGAACGAACAGGGCATCCAGGGCGCGCTGTTCCTGATGATCTCCCACGGCATCGTGTCGGGCGCGCTCTTCCTCTGCGTCGGCGTCGTCTACGACCGGATGCACACCCGCGAGATCGCCGCCTATGGCGGCCTCGTGAAGCGGATGCCGCTCTACGCGGTGGCCATGCTGATCTTCACCATGGCCAATGTCGGCCTGCCGGGCACGTCCGGCTTCGTCGGCGAGTTCCTGGCGATGCTCGGCGCCTTCAAGGCGAACCCGAACGTGGCGTTCTTCTCGACCTTCGGCATCATCCTGTCGGCGGCCTATGCCCTGTGGCTCTACGCCCGGGTGATCTACGGCAAGCTGGAGAAGCCGAACCTCCAGGGCATCCTCGACCTGGATCTCCGGGAGAAGATCATCCTGGCGCCGCTGGTGGCCCTGACGATCTATTACGGCGTGCACCCGGCCCCCGTGCTCGACGTGTTCGCGCCTTCGACCGACGCGCTGATGACCAGCATGAAGGCCGCCCTGTCCAACACCCAGACCGCGGCCGCCGCGCTGCCGGTCGCGCGCTGAGACGGACACCATGCCCACCGTCCACTCCGTCCTGCCCTCGCTGGCGCCGCTCCTGCCCGAGCTGATCCTCGGGATCGGCGTCATGGTCCTGATCCTCTACGGCGCGTGGCGCGGCGACCGCTCCGCCGAGACCGTGAGCCTCGGCGCGCTGGTCCTGCTGCTCGTCGCCCTGTCGGTGGTGATCTCCCAGCCGGTCCACGGCCGGGTCACGACCCTGTCGGGCGCGTTCGTCTCGGATGCCTTCTCCAAGGTGATGAAGTCGCTGGTGCTGCTCGGCTCCTCGGCGACGATCCTGCTGGCGCACGACTTCTTTAAGCGCGAGCGTATCGACCGGTTCGAGTTCCCGGTACTGATCGTGCTCTGCACCATCGGCATGATGGTCATGGTCTCGGCCAACGACCTGATCGCGCTCTATCTCGGCCTCGAGCTGCAGTCGCTCGCCGCCTACGTGATCGCGGCGTTCCACCGCGACGACGTGAAGTCCACTGAGGCCGGCCTCAAGTACTTCGTGCTCGGCGCGCTCTCGTCCGGCATGCTGCTCTACGGCGCCTCGCTGGTCTACGGCTTCACCGGCACCGTCTCGTTCCCCGGCATCGTCTCGGCGCTGAACGAGAACGCGGGTCTCGGCATCGTGCTGGGCATCGTGTTCCTGGCGGCCGGCGTGTGCTTCAAGCTGGCGGCCGTGCCGTTCCACATGTGGACGCCCGACGTCTACGAGGGCTCGCCGACCCCGGTGACGGCCTTCTTCGCCTCGGCGCCCAAGATGGCCGCCGTGGCGATGACCGTGCGGGTGTTCATCGGCGCGATGCCGGACGTGACGGCGATCTGGCAGCAGATCTTCATCTTCGTCTCGGTGGTGTCGATGGCGCTGGGCTCCTTCGCGGCGATCGGCCAGACCTCGATCAAGCGCCTGATGGCGTACTCGTCGATCGCCAATATCGGCTACGCGCTGATCGGCCTGGCCTGCGGCTCGGAGGAGGGGATCAGCGGGCTCGTCACCTACATGATCATCTATCTCGCGATGACGCTCGGCACCTTCGCGATCATCCTGTCGCTCCGGCGCCGGGACGTGATGTTCGAGAAGATCGAGGACCTGTCGGGCCTGTCGCGCACGCATCCGTGGCTGGCCTTCTGCCTCGCCGCGATGATGTTCTCGCTGGCCGGCATTCCGCCGCTCGCCGGGTTCTTCGCGAAGTTCTACGTGTTCGCCGCCGCCATCAAGGCGGGCCTCGTGACGCTGGCGGTGATCGGTGTGGTGACCAGCGTGGTTGGCGCCTACTACTACCTGCGCGTCGTGCGGATCATGTATTTCGACGAGCCGCAGGAGCCCTACGAGGCGATGGCGCCGGGCCTGCGCGTGGTGCTCGCCCTGTCGAGCATCGTGGTGGTGCTCTTCTTCCTGCTGCCCGGCCCGCTGGTCGGCGTCGCCGGCCGGGCCGCCAAGTCGCTGTTCTAGGACGGCCTTGAGCTACCGACTCGGGCCCGCGGCGCGCGCCGCAGGCCACCGCCTGCACGTCCATGACAGCCTCGGCTCCACCAACACGGAGGCGATGGCTCAGGCGCGGGCAGGGGAGACCGGGCCGCTATGGGTCGCGACCTACCGTCAGGAGGCGGGTCGCGGCCGCCGAGGCAACAGCTGGGCCTCGCTGCCGGGCAACCTCGCGGCGAGCGTGCTCTGGCCGGTGACCGGCGTCGCGCCCGAGCATCTCGCCGAGCTCGGCTTCGTAGCGGGCCTCGCGCTGGTCGAGGCGCTGGAGGCGGCCTGCGGCACCCTGCCGGATACCGCTTCCGGCAGCGGCACCCGATCTGTGAAGCTGAAATGGCCGAACGACGTGCTGCTCGGCGGCGCGAAGCTGGCCGGCCTGCTCTTAGAGGCCGAGACGCTGCCGGGCGGCCGGCGGGCCGTGGTGGTCGGGTTCGGCGTCAACGTCGCGGCGGCCCCGGAAGGCTTACCCGCCACGAGCTTGGCCGTGACGGGTTACGCGGGCGGCGCCGAGGCGCTACTGGAACACCTCTCGGACCGGATGGTGGCGCGCGCGCGCCTCTGGGACCGGGGACAGAATTTCGCTGCCCTGCGCGCCGACTGGCTGGCGCGGGCCGCGGGTCTCGGATCGGAGATCGCGGTGCACAGCGGCGGACACATCCTGCGGGGCGTGTTCGAGACGATCGACGAGGGGGGGCGGCTCGTGATCCTCGCCCCCGATGGGAACCGGCATACCGTGACGGCGGGCGAGGTGCATTTCGGATCGGCCGCGACGGCGGCCTGAGTTTGGACGACGACAGATGGCAATGGGACAGGAGGAGCTGGTCTTCCTGCCGCTCGGCGGCGTGGGCGAGATCGGGATGAATGCGGCGCTCTACGGCTTCGGCCCGGAGAAGGGCCGGAAGTGGATCATGGTCGATTGCGGCATGGGCTTCGCCAGCGAAGAGAAGATGCCGGGCGTCGACCTGATGTATCCGGACCTCGCCTTCATCGAGGAGCGGCGCAAGGACCTGCTGGGGATCTTCATCACCCACGCGCACGAGGATCATATCGGGGCGATCTCGGAGCTGTGGCCCAAACTCAAGGTCCCGGTCTACGCGACCCGCTTCGCCAAGAACCTGCTGGAGACCCGACGTCTCTCCGAGCCCGGTGCCCCCAAGGTCGACCTGCGCGAGGTGAAGCCCGGCCGGCGCGTGACCGTCGGGCCGTTCGAGCTCGAATACGTGCCGGTCTCGCATTCCATCCCGGAATCCAACGCCATCGCGATCCGCACCGCGGCGGGCCTCGTGCTCCACACCGGCGACTGGAAGATCGATCCGACGCCGGTGGCCGGCTCGGTGACATCCCCGGAGGCGTTCACGGCGCTCGGTGACGAGGGCGTCCTCGCCATCGTCTGCGACTCGACCAACGTCGTGCGCGAGGGCTTCTCGCCGAGCGAGAAGACCGTCGCCGAGACCCTCAAGACGCTGATCGCCGACGCGCCCCACCGGGTGGCGGTGACCACCTTCGCGTCGAACGTCGCCCGTATCCGCGCGGTCGCCGAGGCGGCGGTCGCCTGCGGCCGTGAGGTCATCGCGGTCGGCCGGGCCATGGACCGCGTGATCGATGTCGCCCGCGAATGCGGCTACCTCGACGGGCTGCCCGAATTCCGGCGCTCGGATTCGTGGAAGAGCCTGCCGCGCGAGCGGGTCGTGGCCCTGCTCACTGGCTCGCAGGGTGAGCCGCGGGCGGCGCTGGCCCGGGTGTCCCGCCGGGACCACCCGGATATCAGCCTCGCCCCGGGCGATCAGGTGATCTTCTCCTCGCGCGCCATCCCCGGCAACGAGCGCGATGTCGGGTCGATCATCAACGACCTGATCGAGCAGGGCGTCGAGGTGATCACCGACCGCACCGAGCTGGTCCACGTCTCGGGCCACCCGCGCCGCGACGAGATGGTCGAGATGTACCGGTGGACCCGTCCCGGCACCGCGATCCCGGTCCACGGCGAGGCGCTTCACCTCGACGAGCATGCCCGCTTCGCCCGGGCGCAGGGCGTGCAGAACGTCGTCAAGGCCCGCAACGGCAGCCTCATCCGCCTGAGCCCCGGCACGCCGGCGGTGATCGACAACGTCAAGGCCGGCCGCCTGTTCAAGGACGGCGACGTCCTGATCGACGAGAAGGACCGGGCGATCCCGGAGCGGCGCAAGCTCATGCAGGCGGGCCTCGTCTCGGTGGCGATCGCCATCGACGAGGACGGCGTCGTGCTGGGCGAGCCGGCGGTGGACATCATCGGCCTGCCGAACCGTGGCCGGTCGGGCGAGCCGCTGATCGAGACGGTGGTCGATGCCGTGTCCCGGACCCTGTCGGGCATGTCGCGGGGCAAGCTCAAGGACTCGGAGAGCGTCGAGAAGACGGTCGACCGAGCGGTGCGCACCGCGGTCAACGAGGTCTGGGGCAAGAAGCCCGCCTGCCACGTGCAGGTCGTCGAGGTTTAGGGTACGAAACCGACACGACGCATCACGGCAGATCCGGCCCAAATCCCTCATCCTGAGGTGCCCGCGTCAGCAGGCCTCGAGGGAGCCCTCCTTCGAGGCCTCCGCTGCGCTCCGGCACCTCAGGATGAGGCCGATGGTTGGAGACGGCGGCAGCCTGCCGATCGGTGCGCGAATGGGGAGGAACAACCATGATCGGCCGTCTCAATCACGTGGCCATCGCCGTGCAGGATCTCGACGCCGCCTGCGCGGTCTATCGCGACACGCTGGGCGCCACGATCACGCCGCCGCTGCCGCAGCCCGAGCACGGCGTCACGGTCGTGTTCGTCGAACTGCCGAACAGCAAGATCGAGCTGATGGCGCCGCTCGGCGAGGGCTCGCCGATCGAGGCCTTCGTGGCCCGCAATCCCGGCGGCGGCATCCATCACGTCTGCTACGAGGTCGACGACATCCTGGCGGCGCGTGACAAGCTCAAGGCCCAGGGCGCCCGGGTGCTCGGCACCGGCGAGCCGCGGATCGGCGCCCACGGCAAGCCGGTCCTGTTCCTGCATCCGAAGGACTTCCTGGGCACGCTCGTCGAGCTGGAACAGGTCTGAGCCGGATGATGGCGACGCTCGCCCGCTCGACGCCGATCACGCTGGCCGTCATCACCGTGCTGGTCGCCGCCTTCGTGGCGGCGGGGGTGGGCCTGTTCAAGCTGACGGTGGGCGGCGCGATCGCCCTCTACTTCGTCGTCTGGTGGACTCTGCTCTTCGCGGTCCTGCCCCTGCGCAACCAGCCGGAGACGCGGCCGAGCCACGTGGTTCCGGGGCAGGACCCGGGTGCGCCGGCGGCGCCGCGTCTGCGCGAGAAGGCCATCTGGACGACGCTGGTGGCGGGCGCCGCCTTCCTGATCGCCCTGGCGGTGTTCCCGCTCACCGGGCTGTAGGACGGCTCGGAGCGGCGATCCTGCGCTGCCCGGACGCCGGCCGGCTCACAGCTTTGGCCCGCCCCGTCCGACACAGGGCCGAACGGGCGGGTGCTCCGCATCGGCCGCGCACGACGCGCTGCGCTGGCGAGCCAGGATGGATCCGGCGAAGGCGGTGAACCCAGCGACCGCCAAGAATAAAAAAAGCAAGGCCAAAGGCCTTGCTTTTCAAGCTTCAATGGCTCGACCTTTATAGATCCCACGCATTGGCTGCGGGGCGGTCGCTTTTCCTCCCGAGACTCGGACCTTGCGCCACCTCTTCCGGGCGTCGCAAACATCGCGGGATGCTTATAGGAACAACAATTCGTGTTGTCACCGGGTCTGCGAGAAAAATCTGCGCTTTCTTGCCGGCAAATAGGCAAAGCGCTTTTCGCGTGGGCAACCCATCGTCCGGTCAGGTCCATCGCCTCGGCTTCGCCGCGATTACGCCGCGCCGTGGTCGCGCAGTGCTTGTAATTTGCGGCTCCGGCGTGTTGTGTGCCGGCGTGCCGCGGCTCCCCCCGGCCGGCCCCACTTCCAAGATTTCGACGACATGCGTCTCTCCCGCTACTTCATGCCGACCTTGCGCGAGACGCCCAAGGAAGCCGAGATCGTCTCGCACCGGCTGATGCTGCGTGCCGGCTTGGTCCGTCAGGAATCGGCCGGCATTTACGCGTGGCTGCCGCTTGGCCTGCGGGTCCTGGAGCGCGTCTGCGCGGTGATCCGCCGGGAGCAGGACCGATCCGGCGCCATCGAGATCCTGATGCCAACGGTGCAATCCGCTGAGCTGTGGCGCGAATCCGGCCGCTACGATGCCTACGGCAAGGAGATGCTGCGCCTGAAGGATCGGCACGACCGCGAGATGCTCTACGGCCCCACCGCCGAGGAGATGGTCACCGAGATCTTTCGCGCGAGCGTCCGGTCGTACAAGGATCTCCCGAAGAACCTCTACCAGATCTCGTGGAAGTTCCGCGACGAGGTGCGGCCGCGCTTCGGCACGATGCGCTCGCGCGAGTTCCTGATGAAGGACGCGTACTCGTTCGATTTCGATCAGGCCGGCGCGCGCCACGCCTACAACCGGATGTTCGTGGCCTACCTGCGCACCTTCGCGGGCCTCGGCCTGAAGGCGATCCCGATGCGCGCCGATACCGGCCCGATCGGCGGCGACCTGTCCCACGAGTTCATCATCCTGGCCAAGACCGGCGAGAGCGAGGTCTTCTGCGACAAGGCCTATCTCGATTTCGACATCCCACCGGAGACCGTCGATTTCGACGACGTCGCCAGCCTCCAGGGCATCGTCGATGCCTGGACCTCGCACTACGCCGCCACCGAGGAGATGCACGAGCCGGAGGCCTTCGCCGAAGTGGCCGAGGACAGCCGCCTCGCGGCCCGCGGCATCGAGGTCGGGCACATCTTCTATTTCGGCACAAAGTATTCCGAGCCGATGGGCGCCAAGGTCGTCGGGCCGGACGGGATCGAGCGGCCGGTCCATATGGGCTCCTACGGCATCGGCCCGAGCCGGCTGGTGGCGGCGATCATCGAGGCGAGCCACGACGAGGCCGGCATCATCTGGCCGGATTCGGTCGCGCCCTTCGACGTCGCGCTGATCAACCTCAAGGTCGGCGATGCCGCCACCGACGCCGCCTGCGCGCAGATCCAGTCGGATCTTGAGACCGCCGGCCTGTCGGTGCTCTACGATGACCGGGACGAGCGTCCCGGCGCCAAGTTTGCGACCGCCGACCTGATCGGCCTGCCCTGGCAGGTGATCGTCGGGCCGAAGGGCCTGGCGGAGGGCAAGGTCGAGCTGAAGCGGCGCGCCGGGGGCGAGCGCGAGAGCCTCGCGACCGTCGACCTGCTGGCGCGCATCCGGCGCGTCTGAGCCGTGCCGATGGCGGCATCAGCGGCGCTGGACCGGGCCAGGATCTTCGCGGCCTCGTTCCGCCAGGGCACCGCACCCTTCGCACCGTTCGAGTGGATCCTCGCCGGCCGCTACCTGCGCGCGCGCCGCCGAGGCGGCGGCGTCTCGGTGGTGGCGTTCTTCTCGGTGCTCGGCATCGCGCTCGGCGTCGCCACGCTGATCATCGTGCTCTCGGTGATGAACGGATTCCGGGCGGAGCTGCTGTCGAAGATCGTCGGCATCAACGGCCACCTGTTCGCGACGCCGATCGACCGGCCGCTCAACGACTGGACCGATCTCTCGGAGCGTCTGTCGAAGGTGGCGGGGGTGCGCGCCGCGGTGCCGCTGGTGGAGGGGCAAGCCTTCGCCTCGTCGCAATACGGCGGCTCCGGCGTCATCATCCGCGGCGTGCGCGCCGCCGATCTCGATGCCCTGGCAGCCGTGTCGTCCTCGATCCGCGGCGGCACCCTGGAGGGCTTCGACGACGGCACCGGCGTGCTGATCGGCCGACGGCTCGCCGACACGCTGGGCCTCCAGGCCGGCGACACCATCACGCTGGTCACGCCCAAGGGCTCGTCGACGCCGTTCGGGACGGCGCCGCGCACCAAGAGCTACACGGTCAAGGCGGTCTTCGAAGTCGGGATGACCGAGTTCGACCAGACCTTCGTGTTCATGCCGCTCGCCGAGGCGCAGGCCTTCTTCAACAAAGACGGCGACGTCAGCATGATCGAGATCTACGTCGACGATCCCGACCATGTCGGCGACATGCGCGAGCCCCTGGAGATGGCGGCCGAGCGCCCGATCCTGCTGACCGACTGGCGCCAGCGCAACCGGACCTTCTTCGGGGCGCTGGAGGTCGAGCGGAACGTGATGTTCCTGATCCTCAGCCTGATCGTCGTGGTGGCGACGCTCAACATCGTCTCCGGCTTGATCCTGCTGGTGCGCGACAAGTCGAGCGACATCGCGATCCTGCGCACCATGGGGGCGACGCCCGGCACGATCATGCGGGTGTTCCTGATCAACGGCGCGCTGATCGGCGTCGTCGGGACCCTCAGCGGGCTCGGGCTCGGCATCCTGATCACCCTGAACATCAAGCCGATCCAGCACGTGCTGTTTCCGGGTGCCTGGGACCCCACCGTCCGGTTCCTCGCCGAGATCCCGGCCCAGATGAACCCGAAGGAGATCACCGCCGTGGTGGTCACCTCCCTGCTGCTGTCGCTCGCCGCGACGCTGTATCCCTCCTGGCGCGCCGCCCGGCTCGATCCGGTGCAGGCCCTCCGCTACGGCTGACGGGCCGCCCACCGATGAGCGATTCCAGCCAGACGGCCGGCGACCAGCCGGTCCCGGCCCTGTTCTTCTCCCGCGTCGAGCGGCGCTATCCTCAGGCCGAGGGCGCCCTGGAGATCCTGCGCGGGGCCGACCTCGCGATCTGGCCGGGGGAGCTGGTGGCGCTGGTGGCGCCGTCGGGCGCGGGCAAGTCGACCCTGCTGCACCTCGCCGGCCTCTTGGAGCGGCCGGACGGCGGCGAGGTCTATATCGGCGGCCAGCCGACCGCCGCGATGCCCGATGCCGAGCGCACCCGCCTCCGGCGCGAGGAGATGGGCTTCGTCTACCAATTCCACCATCTGCTGCCGGAATTCTCGGCGCTCGAGAATGTGGTGATGCCGCAGCTCATCCGCGGGCTGAAGAGCGCGGAAGCGAAGGCCCGCGCCACCGAGCTGCTCAGCTTCCTCGGCCTCAAGGAGCGCCTGCCGCACCGTCCGGCCGAGCTCTCGGGCGGCGAGCAGCAGCGCGTCGCCATCGCCCGGGCGGTCGCCAACGGCCCGCGGCTGCTCCTGGCCGACGAGCCCACCGGCAACCTCGACCCCGGCACGGCCGGCCATGTCTTCTCGGTGCTGCTCGCCCTGGTCCGCGCCTCGGGTCTCGCCGCGCTGGTGGCGACCCACAATCTGGACCTCGCCGCCCGCATGGACCGGCGGGTGACCATCCGCGACGGGCTGATCACGCAGCTCGATTGACGGCCGCCAAAGGCCCACGAGCCGGTCCGAGCCACCTGGCCTGGGTGTGGGTGCTGCCTGACGGGCCTGCGCGCGTCCGACCGCGCCGTATGACACCGTCACCGTCTCCGAAACACGTCGAAGACCACGCGCATTTTAATCCAGCCCGCCGCGTGCGGGGAGGCACGCCACAAAAGACGTCAGCTCCCTATATTGCAATCACGCAAGACAAAACAGAGCCGACCAACCGGCCTGTACTGCGTTATCTCTGGAGCGACGCCGTGAAGAACCGTATTGTTATTGCCGTGACTGCTCTGATGCTTGGCGCCGCCCCGCTCTCGTCCGCCCTGGCGGCCAACGAGGGCCGGTGGACCGGCTTCGCCCCGTATACGCCCGAGACCACCGGCGCGCTCGGCCTCGGGGTCCAGGACGCCCCCTTCTACGAGGGCTGCCCGATGAGCTCGGCGGCCGAGGGCAACGCCAATCAGCAGACCCGACCCATCAAGCAGTACGGCCAGACCGCCGGCGGGTACCGCTGCTGATCCGGCGGGGAGGCGGATGAAGCTCAAGGCCCTGTCCTACGCGATGATCGGCGCTTTCGTGAGCGGCCTTGTCGTGACGCTCGTCGGCTCGGCCAACGTCCTGCTGAGCCACTGACAGACCGGCGCCGCCCCGCGTGGGCGGCGCTTCGGCGTTCCGCCCCTCAGCGCGCCGTCGCGGATCCGGCCCGGGCATCCGGCGCAGCGAGGGCCTCCACGTAATCACAGGCCTGCGCGATCGCGTCGCGACTCTCCATCATGCGCGCCCGGGCCGTCGCGCAGGCCTGCGCCACCGCCGGATCTGCGAGCAGCCGCCCCAGGACACGGGCGGCGCGGGCGGGCCGGAAACCGCGGCGGCTCAGGGTGGTGCCGAGATTGCGATCCTTCAGGCGCCGCCCCTCGTCGAAATGGTCGAACGCCACCGGCACCACGAGCTGCGGGATGCCCGCGGCTAGCGCCTGCGCCACCGTCCCGACGCCGCCGTGATGGACCAGGGCGGCGCTGCGCGGCAGCAGCCGGCTCAGAGGCGCGTAGCGCAGATGGATGATCCCGGGCGGAAGCGGCCGGGGAATCTGCCCGTCCTGCGGGGCGAGCAGAACGCCGCGACGGCCCATCCGCCGGCACAATTCCACCGCGGTGTCGAAGAAGGCCGCGCCCTGGCGCATGGCCGAACCGTAGGTGAACACGAGCGGCGCGTCGCCCGTGTCCAGGAAGGCCTCCAGCTCCGGCGGCAGGGCGGCGACGTCGCCGAAGCGGTCGACCAGCGGGAAGCCGAGCTGGACCGCCTGCGCCGGCCAATCCACCTGCGGCGCCGCGTACCAATCCGGGAACATGAGCAGCATGCGCGTCGGGCTGTTCCACCAGTGCCGCAGCCGGTAGACCGGATCGAGGCCGAGGCGCGCGCGCAGGGCGTTGAGCGGCGGCAGCGTGAACGGGCCGACCGCGACCTTGTCGACGCCGAGATTCACGTAGGCGCGCAGCGTGGCCGGCAGGAAGCGCGGCATCTGCAGGCCCGGGAGCCGCGGCGGATCGAACCGGCTCTCGATCAGGAACGGCATCACGTGCAGCGTGGCGGTCGGGAGATCGTAGAGATCCTGGGCGAGCCGCGCACCCCAGGCCAGGGGCGAGGCGACCACCACGAGGTCGACGCCGCGGGCCCGGGTCGCCCCGAGCCACAGGCAGGCGGGCTCGGCCACCTGCAGGGCATAGTCGAACATCGGCCGGAAGCCCTGCTGCGGGTGCCACAGGTCCGGCTGGCGGATCACGGCCTCGTAATCGGCCACCGTCCCGAGAGGCTGAAAGGCGAGGCCGGCGCGGCGCGCCATGGCCTCGAACGGCGCCGGTGCAGCGAGCGACACCCCGTGGCCGCGCTTGAGGAGTTCGTGGCCGAGCGCGATGAACGGCAGCACGTCGCCGTGTGTGCCGACGGCCACAAGGGCGACGTCGACCTGTTCGACCGTCCGGTGCGCGGGAATGGCTTGCTCCTTCGAACCCCCCGGTCAGAAATCGAGTTCGTCTGGGCGCCGGCCATGCCAGCCTGCCCGCTCCGCATCAAGACACTTTTTACCATGACCGGACGTCACGGCCGTCCTGGGACAACAGACGCTTCCATTAGAACAAAACATGAACATACTGAGGGGCGAAACCAGGAGGCACGGCGATGCTGAAGCGATTGGTCCTGACCGGAATGGCCGAGTTCATGGCGTTCGGAATGCTGTTCGCGGCGGTGGGTGCGTGGGCCATAGCCTTGGCACCGGTTCGTTAGCCGGTTTTTGCCGCAGGCCGCTCGGTTCCCGCCTGGAACGGCTTATGCACAGGCGATCGGCCTCCGGACGCCGATTGTCCACAGGGGCGCCGCGGAGTGGTGCTCCTGGGGCACGACCGGTGGATATCGTCCCCGAAGGGCCCGGCGCACGTCGACTTGAAGCCGGCAAGCGGGGATGCTGGACGACCCCGGAACAAGGTCGGCCATGCCACGCCAGCTCAAGGAGGTCGGATTCGTCCACCTCCATGTCCACTCGTCCTATTCCCTCCTCGAAGGGGCGCTGAAGGTCGGCTCCCTGATCAAGGCCGCGGCCGCCGACCGGCAGCCGGCTTTGGCGCTCACCGACACCAACAACCTGTTCGGGGCGCTGGAATTTTCCGAGAAGGCGGCCGGGGAAGGCATCCAGCCGATCGCCGGCGTTCAGCTCTCGGTGGCGTTCGAGGCCGCGGATCCGCACCAGCGGCAGGCGCCGACAAGTCACGGAATCGTGCTCCTCGCCCAGGACGAGACCGGCTACGCCAACCTGCTGCGGCTGGCGAGCCGCGCCTATTTCGACACGGCGCTCGGCGAGGCCCCCCGCCTCGACGCGGCGGCCCTCGTCGGATCCTCCGATGGGCTGATCGCGCTCACCGGCGGGCTGTCGGGACCCCTCGACACGGCGTTCCGGGCCGGCCGTCCCGAGCTGGCGCTCGCCCGGCTGAAGCGGCTCAAGGAGGCCTTCGGTGAGGACCGGCTCTACGTCGAGCTGCAGCGCCACGGCCTGCCCGAGGAAGGGCGGATCGAGACCGCGCTCCTCGACCTCGCCGGCCGGCACGGTCTCGGGATCGCCGCGACCAACGAGCCCTACTTCGCCAAGCCCGACGATTACGACGCCCACGATGCCCTGCTCGCCATCGCGGAGGGCCGCGTCGTCTCGGACGAGCGCCGCCGCCGGCTGACGCCGACCCACGCCTTCAAGACCCGCGCCGAGATGGCCGAGCTGTTCCGCGACCTGCCGGACGCGCTCCAGGCCACCGTCGAGATTGCCATGCGCTGCGCCGTGCGGGCGCGGACCCGCAAGCCGATCCTGCCGAACTTTTCGCAGGTCGCGGCAGGCGAGACACCGCCCATGGCGGAGGCCCTGGCGGACGCCGCGGATACCGGCGTGCAGGCGGTCTCGGCCGACGAGCCGACCGAGCTGCGCCGGCAGGCCGAGGCCGGGCTGGAGCTGCGCCTGAAGCAGCACGGCACCGCGCCGGGCTTCTCCGAAGAGGATTACCGCAAGCGCCTCGCCTTCGAACTCGACGTCATCGTCAAGATGAAGTTCCCGGGCTACTTCCTGATCGTCTCGGACTTCATCAAGTGGGCCAAGGACCACGACATCCCCGTCGGCCCGGGCCGCGGCTCCGGCGCCGGCTCGCTGGTGGCGTGGTCGCTGCTGATCACCGACCTCGACCCGCTCCGGTTCGGCCTGCTGTTCGAGCGCTTCCTCAACCCCGAGCGCGTCTCGATGCCGGATTTCGACATCGACTTCTGCGTCGAGGGCCGCGAGCGGGTGATCAAGTACGTGCAGCAGCGCTACGGCGAGGGGCAGGTCGGGCAGATCATCACCTTCGGTACGCTGCTCGCCCGCGGCGTGCTGCGCGACGTCGGCCGCGTCCTCGAGATGCCCTACGGGCAGGTCGACAAGCTGACCAAGCTCGTGCCGCAGAACCCGGCCAACCCCGTGACCCTCGCCCAGGCGATCGAGGGCGAGCCCAAGCTCCAGCAGGCCATGGAGGAGGAGCCGATCGTCGGCCGGCTCATCGACATCTCCAAGAAGCTGGAGGGCCTGCACCGCCACGCCTCGACCCACGCCGCCGGTGTGGTGATCGGCGATCGGCCGCTCGAAGAGCTGGTCCCGCTCTACCGAGACCCGAAGACCGGCATGCGGGTCACCCAGTTCAACATGAAGTGGGTCGAGCAGGCGGGGCTGGTGAAGTTCGACTTCCTGGGCCTCAAGACCCTGACGATGCTGCGGTGCTGCACGGACCTCCTGAAGCAGCGCGACATCCACATCGACCTCGCCTCGCTGCCGCTCGACGACCCGAACACCTACGGGCCCATGGGCCGCGGCGAGACGGTCGGCGTGTTCCAGGTGGAATCGGCCGGCATGCGCAAAGCGCTCTGCGAGATGCAGGCCGACCGGCTGGAGGACATCATCGCCCTGGTGGCGCTCTACCGGCCGGGCCCGATGGCCAACATCCCGGTCTATTGTGAGCGCAAGCTCGGCCGCGACGCCGGCAACGAGGCGTCCTGGTACCCGGACCCGAAGCTGGAGCCGATGCTGAAGGAGACCTTCGGCATCATCGTCTACCAGGAACAGGTGATGGAGATCGCCAAGGTCCTCGCCGGCTACTCGCTCGGCGAGGCCGACATGCTCCGGCGCGCCATGGGCAAGAAGATCCGCGCCGAGATGGACGCGCAGCGCGACCGGTTCCTCAAAGGTTGCACCGAGCGCGGGCTGACCAAGGCCAAGGCCAACGAAATCTTCGACCTCCTCGCCAAGTTCGCCGATTACGGCTTCAACAAGAGCCACGCGGCGGCCTACGCGCTGCTCACCTACCAGACCGCCTACCTGAAGGCGAACTACCCGGTCGAGTTCCTGGCGGCCGCCATGACCCTCGACATCGACAACACCGACAAGCTCGCCGAATTCCGCCAGGACGCGCAGCGCCTGAAGATCGTGGTCGAGCCGCCGTCGATCAACACCTCCGGCGAAGTGTTCGAGGTGCGCGACGGCAAGATCTTCTACGCTCTGGCCGCTATCAAGGGCGTCGGCCGCGAGGCGGTGCGGGCGCTGGTGGAGGCCCGCGGCGACCGGCCGTTCAAGGACCTCGCCTGCCTCGCGCGCCGGCTGAACCCGCGGATGATCAACAAGCGCACCCTGGAGAGCCTCGTCCAAGCCGGGGCGCTGGACTGCATCGAGCCGGACCGGGCGCGCGCCTTCGCGGCGGTGGAGCCGATGATGAAGCTCGCCGCCAGCGCGGTGGAGGCCGAGACCGCCGGCGTCACCGACATGTTCGGCGGCGTGGTGGCGGACGACGTGTCCCTGCGGATCCCGCCGCACGAGATCTGGCCCATAGCCGACACGCTCAAGCGCGAATACGCGGCGATCGGGTTCTTCATTTCGGGCCACCCTCTCGACGAGTATGGCGACCTGCTCGACAAGCTGCGGGTCCAGAGCTGGGCCGATTTCTGCCGCGCGGTGCGGGCCGGGACCTCGAGCGTCGGCCGAGTCGCGGCCTCGGTGCTCGACCGGGCGGAGCGGCGGACCAAGACCGGCAACAAGATGGGCATCGTCACCCTCTCGGACCGGACGGCGCATTTCGAGGCGATCATCTTCTCCGAGGGGCTCGGCCAGTACCGCGACATCCTTGAGCCGGGCCGGCCGCTGGTGCTCCAGCTCCAGGCCAACCTGGAGGGCGAGGACGTGCGCGCCCGCATCCTCACCGCGGAACCCCTCGACCAAGCGGTGGCCCGCCACCAGAAGGGGATCCGAATTCATCTCAGCGACCCGCGCGGTGTCGCGCCCGTGCAGCAGCGGCTGTCGATGCGCGGCGAGAGCGAGGTCTCGCTGATCCTCAAGCTCGACGGCGGCGGGCGCGAGGTGGAAATCCGGCTGCCGGGCAAGTTCCAGGCGACGCCGACGCTCGCCGGCCAGCTCCGGACCGTGCCGGGGGTGGTGCAGGTCGAGGTGAGCTAGCCTCCCCCGGCGTGCGGGAAAACCGGCCCGTCATTCCGGGACTGCGGAGCAGGGCCCGGAATCCAGAACCGCCGGTGTTTGCCTGGTTTCGTCGGGAGGACTGCCCCCACCGATCAGCGCCGGAGGCTCTGGCTTCCAGGCTCTCGCCCGAGGCGAGCCCCGGAATGACGGTCGCGGGTGCCTGACTGAGAACACTCCCGAAACCCGGTCGGTTGGACCTCGGCGCACCCTGCGACGAGGATCCATGGACCAGCCCCGCCCGAAGCCCGACACCGACGATCCGACCAGGCCGCGCGAGAGCGGCAGCTTCCTCCACGCCCTCGGCACCGGCGTGATCACCGGCGCGGCCGACGACGATCCCTCCGCCATCGGCACCTACGCGAGCGCCGGCGCCCGATACGGCCTTGCGTTCCTCTGGATCGCGCCCGTCGTCCTGCCGATGATGGTCGTGGTCGTCTACGTCTCGGCCAAGCTCGGGCAGGTCTACGGCAAGGGCCTGTTCGCCATCGTGCGCGACCGGTACCCGCGCTGGATCCTCTATCCGCTCGTGCTCGGCGCCTTCACGGGCAACGTCATCGAGGCGGCGGCCAATCTCGGCGGGATCGGCGCGGCCCTCAACCTGCTGGTGGCGGTGCCGATCCCCGTCATCGTGGTTGCCGCCGCCGCGGCGATCCTCGGCCTCCAGATCTTCGGCTCCTACGCGCTCCTGCGCGACATCTTCCGCTGGCTGGCGCTTGCCCTTTTCGCCTACGTGGCGGCCGCGATCCTGGCCAAGCCCGATCCCGCCGAGATCCTGCGCGGCACCCTCGTGCCGCAGATCCGGTTCGATGCCGACTTCCTGTCGATGATCGTCGCCTGCATCGGCACCTCGCTCTCGGCCTACATCTACACGTGGCAGTCGAACCAGGAGGTCGAGGAGGAGATCGCCCTCGGGCGCCAAACGCTGCGGCAGCGCAAGGGGGCGACCGACGCCGAGCTGCGCAAGACCCGCCGGGACGTGGTGATCGGGATGCTGTTCTCGAACGTGATCCTCTACTTCATCATCCTGTCCACGGGCGCGACGCTGCATCAGGCCGGACAGACCGAGATCGAGAGCGCCGCCCAGGCGGCGGCCGCGCTGGAGCCGCTGGCGGGGGCAGGCGCCAAGTATCTCTTCGCGCTGGGCATCGTCGGGGTCGGCTTCCTGGCGGTGCCGGTGATGACCACCGGCGCGGCCTACGATCTCGTGCAGGGGATCGGCCGGGAGGGGAGCCTCCATGCCCGCCCGAGCGAGGCCAAGCTGTTCTACGGCACCATCGCGGCCGTGACCGTGGTGGCGGTCGGGCTGAACTTCCTCGGCTTAAACCCGATGCGGGCGCTGGTCTGGTCCGGCATCGTCCAGGGCTTCTCGGTGCCGCCGCTCCTGCTCCTGATGATGCTGATGACCAACGACCGGGCCGTGATGGGCGGTCGCGTCAACGGCCGCCTGACGAACGGGCTCGGCTGGATCACCACCGCGGCGACGTTCCTGGCCACGGCCTGCCTCGTCGTGACGTGGGTCCTGTGAGGCGCCTCAGAACGGCGCCGCGAGGCAGCCGGCCAGCGCGCCCTTCAGCGTCGCGGCATCGGCTTCCGCCACCGTGACCGTCGCCGTCAGGGCCGGATCATCGCTCCGCGGGCTCGCCTGCGTCCAGGTGAGCTTGGTCCCGGGCTGGGTGAGGGCCAGGGCGACGCCGCGCAGCGGATCCTCGCCGCGGTGGGCTCCCGCCACCGTCAGGGTGAAGCCTGCATCCGCCCCGGCCGCCGCGCCCTGAACCGGCATCCGCACCGAGCGGACGCTGCCGGCGCTGGAGACCAGGATCCCGGTGAGCGGCGCCGTGCTGCCGCCTTCGAGCCCCGCGAAGTCGAAGCGCGGCGCCAGCTCGGCGAAGCGGGGCACGATCAGCGCCGCCGACAGTCCGGCGCCGCCCGGATCGCAGGCGACGTGCAGGGTCACCGGACGCTGGTCCGTGCCGAGGGCTGCCGTGCCGGACAGGTCCGCACTGCCCCCGGACGCCCGGGTGGCGCCGGCCAGCAGCGGCGTCCGCCCGGTGACGATGTCCGACAGCCTGTCGCCGCGGCTCAGCGGTCCAGCCAGGAGGGCTGCGACGGCAATCACCACGACCGCCAGGGCCACGCCGATCCGGAGCCGCATCCCATCCTCCGCCTGTGGACATCCCGGGCCGGCGGCATAGACGATCGCGGCCCTGCCGCAACCCTCCGTTCACCACAAATGCGAGAACTGCATCGCGAGCGCACCCGCGTGCGTTGCAGCAACTCCGTAAAAATCGATCGATTCTATGCACCGTCGCTCAAGCTTGAGCGTCGCCATGCGCACGAAGATCCTGCTCGCCCTCACCCTTCTGGTCTACGTCACCACCGGCCGCGCCCCCGGCATCCGGGAGCCGCGCAATCCGGATGCCGAGCATGGCGGTAGCCGTGTCGTGATCGCGATGAAGCGGGCCTGGGCCTGAGCCGCTGCGCGCGCGATGACGGCTGCACCGACGCCACGGACGGGAGACGGGCTCACGCCGCCGGCGCGCAGGCCCTGAGCCGCGCGGCCACCAGGGCCTGAAGGCTCCAGAGATGCCGGTCGCGGATGCCGAGGCGCTCGCAGGCCTCGACGGTCCGGAACAGGTACTCGGCGCTCGGCCCCTTATGCCCGCAGGCGGCGGCGATCTTCTCGGCGATCTCGGCGTCCGACAGGCGGCCGGCGTAGCGGTCGCTGGTGCGGTTGGCCAGGAAGGTCAGGGCCGAGACGGTCCCGGCCTCGGTGGCGACCGGCAGCCAGCGGGCGACGTAGCCGCGGCCGCGCATCTCGCGGCGCCAGACCGGCATCAGGGCCTCGCGGATCTCCATGCCGGGCAGGCGGAAGGCCACGCCTCGGCACAGGCCGCCGCGGTCCAGGGCCAGGACGAAGCCCGGCCGCTCCGGCGTACCGCGGAACCGGCGCTGGAGCAGGCAGAACCGGCGGTGGAAGCCGCGCACCGTCCCGATCCGGCGCTCGGCCACCGGAAATTCCGGGTTCCACATCAGCGAGCCGTAGGCGAAGACCCACAGGTCGCTGCCCTCACGCCCGGCGACGATCGCATCGAGCCCCGGGCGCAGCTCCGCATCCGAGAGAACTTCGAGGGCGCTCGGGTCGTCGGGGATCGGGACGGAATGGGCGCGGGCGATCAGGTCCAGGCTGAGGTCGAGGGTGCGGGTGGGCGCGGAGGGCATGGCCCTCAACGCGGCGGCCTCAGGGCTTGTTGCCCAGCGCGTCGAGCTCCGGGAAGGGGCGGGTGCGGTGACCCGTGCAGACCTCGTCATCATCGAGCACCGTGAGCCGGTCGCTCGCGTAGCGCAACGCCACCTTCGGGCGCTCGGGCTTGCCGAAGGTCCGGCCGTACATCCGGCCCGACACGCAGTAGATCACGCGGCCGCCATCCTCGATCGGCCCGGCGATCCGGCTGCCCTCGAACCGCACCGGCAGCAGCGAGACCGAACCGAACGCGACCTGCTTCAGCGCCAGGGCGGCGATCCGCTGGAGGAGGGCCGGGGACGGCGCTGCCTTCGGCGCGGGCTTCGGTGCCCGCGGGGCGGCCTGCGCACCGAGGGCGACGAGGACAAGGACACTGGCGAGGGCGAGGCGGGGCATCGCTCATCGCTAGCGGGCGAAGGCTGCCCGAAGCTGGACGGCGGGCGGGCAGCGCCGGACGCCGCGGCTTCCTATATGGAAGAGACCAAGCGGTGCGCGTCCGGCGCGCCGCGCCCCTCTCACGCCGCGACGCGACGCTCGATGCAATGGACCGACGACGCCCTGGTGCTCGGCCTGCGCCGGCACGGGGAGACCGGCGTCATCCTGGAGGCGATGACCGAAGCCCATGGGCGCCATCTCGGCCTCGTGCATGGCGGGCGCTCGCGCCGGATGCAGCCGGTGCTGCAGCCCGGCAACCGGGTGCGGCTGACGTGGCGGGCACGCCTCGACGACGGCCTCGGCTCCTACGCGGTGGAACCCCTCGAGTCGCAGCTCTCCCGGCTGATCGGGTCGAGCCTCGCCCTCTACGGCATGAACCACATGGCGGCCCTGCTGCGGCTCCTCCCCGAGCGCGACCCGCATCCGGCGCTCTACGAGGCGGCCGGGATCCTCGTGGAGCATCTCGACGACCCGGCGATCGCCCCGCCCCTGATGGTGCGCTTCGAGCTGGCAATCCTGTCGGAACTCGGCTTCGGCCTCGACCTGACCGCCTGCGCGGCCACCGGCGGCAACGACGCCCTGGCCTATGTCTCGCCGAAGAGCGGCCGGGCGGTCAGCGCCTCGGCGGGCGAGCCCTACCGGGACCGCCTGCTGGCGCTCCCGACCTTCCTGCATGCGGGCGGGTCCCCGGGTCCGGACGGCATTGCACAAGGGTTTACCTTGACGGGGTACTTCCTCGACCGGCACGTCTGGGGGCCCCGCGGCCTCGGGCCGCCCGAGGAGCGGGAGCGATTCGTTGCGCTCGGCCGCGAGGCCGAGTAATGTTCGCGTTCTGTTCCAAACACGTCCGGGCTTGAGCGCCGCTCGACCCGAGACACACAAACCCGTCATTCCGGGGCCGCGAAGCGAAGCCCGGAATCCAGAAGCGCACGCGGCCCGGCAGGATCGTCCGTCTCCTCCCGCAGGGCAGGCGGGTCTGGATTCCGGACTCGCCTCCCGCGCCCCGGAATGACGGATTGCTGCATGAGGTGGCGCGGCCGTTCGGCGGCCCCGCCCTGAGACAGGAGCCGTCATGGGCCAGCCCTTCGAGCCGCCGTCCGGCGACGGAATCGAGAGCGTCGAGCTGAAATCCGCCCTGGAGGAGCGCTACCTCGCCTACGCGCTCTCCACGATCATGCACCGCGCCCTGCCGGATGCCCGCGACGGGCTGAAGCCCGTGCACCGGCGCATCCTGTACGGCATGCGGCTGCTCCGGCTCGACCCGAACACGGCGCACAAGAAATGCGCCAAGATCGTCGGCGACGTGATGGGCGACTTCCACCCCCACGGCGACCAGGCGATCTACGACGCGCTGGTGCGGCTCTCCCAGGATTTCGCCCAGCGCTACCCGCTGGTCGACGGCCAGGGCAATTTCGGCAACATCGACGGCGATGGGCCCGCCGCCTACCGCTACACCGAGGCGCGGCTCACCGAGGTCGCGCGCCTGCTCCTCGACGGGATCGACGAGGACACGGTCGATTTCCGCCCGTCGTACAACGGCGAGAAGGAGGAGCCGATCGTTCTGCCGGCGGCCTTCCCGAACCTCCTGGCCAATGGCAGCCAGGGCATCGCGGTCGGCATGGCGACCTCGATCCCGCCGCACAACGCCGCCGAGCTGTGCGACGCGGCGCTCTACCTGATCAACCACCCCGAGGCGACATCGGGTCAGCTCGCCAAGTTCGTACAGGGGCCCGACTTCCCCACCGGCGGCATCCTGGTCGATTCGGCCGAGTCGATCGCCGAGGCCTACCGGACCGGCCGCGGCGCCTTCCGGGTTCGCGCCCGCTGGGCCAAGGAAGATCTCGGCCGCGGCACGTGGAACATCGTCGTCACCGAGATTCCGTACGGCATCCCGAAGGGCCGGCTGATCGAGAAGATGGCCGAGCTCCTCCAGGAGAAGAAGCTGCCGCTCTTGGCCGACGTGCGAGACGAATCGGCCGAGGACGTGCGCGTGGTGCTCGAGCCGCGCTCGCGGACGGTCGACCCGGTCATCCTGATGGAATCGCTGTTCCGGCTCACCGAGCTGGAGGCGCGGATCCCCCTTAACCTCAACGTCCTGGTCGGCGGCCTCGTGCCGAAGGTGATCGGGCTCGCCGAGTGCCTGCGGGAATGGGTCGACCACCGCCGCGTGGTGCTGCAGCGCCGCTCGCGCTACCGCCTGGGCCAGATCGACCGGCGCCTGGAGATCCTCGGCGGCCTGCTCATCGTCTATCTCGACCTCGACGAGGTGATCCGCATCATCCGCGAGGAGGACGAGCCGAAGGCCGCCCTCATGGCCCGGTTCGAGCTGACCGAGCTTCAGGCCAACGCCATCCTCGACACCCGCCTGCGATCGTTGCGCAAGCTGGAGGAGATGGAGCTGAAGCGCGAGTTCGAGGCGCTCACCGCCGAGAAGGCCGAGATCGACGCGCTGCTCGCCTCCGAGCCGGCGCAGTGGAAAGCGATTCAGGCGCAGATCCGCGCCGTGAAGAAGACCTTCGGGCCCGAGACCAAGCTGGGTAAGCGCCGCACGACGCTGGCGAGCCCGCCGGATGTCGGCGGCATCGACTTCACGGCGGCACTGGTGGAGCGCGAGCCGATCACCGTGATCGTCTCCACCAAGGGCTGGATCCGGGCGCTCAAGGGCCACGTGGCAGACCTGTCCGGGGTGGCGTTCAAGGGCGACGACACCCTGAAGATCGCCTTCCCGACCGAGACAACGCAGAAGATCCTGCTGCTCGCCACCAACGGCAAGGTGTTCACGCTGGAGGCCTCGAAGCTGCCGGGCGGCCGCGGCTTCGGCGACCCGGTGCGGCTGATGGCCGACCTCGACGACGGCACCGAGATCGTGGCGGCGCTGCCCTACCGGCCGGAGACCAAGCTGCTGATCGCGGGCTCTGACGGACGCGGCTTCGTGGCGCCCGCCGACGCGCTCGTAGCCAACACCCGCAAGGGCAAGAGCGTGCTCGGCCTCGACGGCGACGCCAAAGCGGCCGTGCTGGTGCCGGCGGACGGCGACCACGTGGCGGTGGTCAACACCGAGAAGCTGCTCTTGATCTTCCCGATCTCCGAGGTGGCCGAACTCGCCCGCGGCAAGGGCGTCCGGCTCCAGCGCTGCCGCAGCGGCGGGCTCCTGGACGCGCACGTCTTCAAGCTGACGGACGGCTTGCCCTGGCAGGACGGCTCTCCGGAGGGCCGGCTCGCCAACGTGTCGGTGCTGGAGAAGTGGCTCGGCCACCGGGCCGAGGTCGGGCTGATGATGGCGCGCAGCTTCCCGAAGTTCGAGCGGTTCGGGCGGTGACGCGGGGTTAGGAAGTAACGGGCTTCCAACCCACCGCCTCATCCTGAGGTGCCCGCGTCAGCGGGCCTCGAAGGAGGACTCCAGGGATCGCGCGGCCGGCTGGAGGCCTCCTTCGCGGCCTCCGCTACTGCTCCGGCACCTCAGGATGAGGGCGCGGGTGAGACAAACCCTGTCTCAGTGCGAACGCTGATCGAGCCAGAGCGCACCAAAGGCCAACACACCGCCGCCAAACGGGACAGCGAGCAGGAGGAGGAACTGGGCTGTCGTCATGGGAGAAGATCCCGAAGCGCGTGCCTCACACCCCAATGTATGGCGCCACGCATAATCCAGCAAAGTACCATCGTAACGAGTACGGGCGCGAAGTGCGGACGGTCCGATCGGGCGGTCGATATGCACGGCGCGAAGCCGCCCAGGGCAAAGATCGCCACGGCAAGGCCGTTGGCATAAGTGGCGGAGAATTTGATGCGCTCATTCGCGACAAGCTTGTCGCGCGCGTCCTCGTCCACGTCCGACATCAACCAAGCCCCCCGGCTGGCCCTCAAATTAATCCGGCCTCGCCATGCGGGAAAGGAAGCCTACCGCCCGCCTCACCGCCCCTTCACGACCGCCTCATCCGCCGCCCAGAGGTGCTGTGCCGCGTAGGCCCGGAATGGCCGCCACGCCTGGGCCCGAGCCAGGAGCGCAGCCGCGGTCGGACGCCCGGTGCCGCTTTCCAGCGCCCGCGACAGCCCGACATCACCCACCGGCAGGGCATCGGGCAGCTTGAGCGCCCGCATGGCGATGTACTGCGCCGTCCAGGGACCGATCCCGCGGATCGCCGTGAAGCGGAGCACCGCGGCCTCCAGCGACTCGGCCGGGACGAACAGGTCCGGGTCGGCCAGCGCCGCCGCGGCCAGCGCCCGGATCGCCGCGCCACGGGCCCGCGGCATGTTGAGCGCCAGGGCGACATCCGCCTCGACCAGGTCCGCCGGCGCGGGAAAGACGTGGGTCAGGCCGCCCATCGGCTCCGCGAGGGGTGCGCCGAACGCCGCCACCAGCTTGCCGGCCAGCCCAATCGCGGCCGCCACCGACACCTGCTGGCCGAGGATCGCCCGACAGCCGGTCTCGAACGGGTCCCACGCCCCCGGCAGGCGCAATCCCGGCCGCGCGGCGACGAGCGGGGCCAGGACCGGATCCCCGGCGAGGCAGGTCGCGATGGCGCCGGGATCGGCGTCGCAGTCGAACAGGCGGCGCAGGCGCCCGCCGACAGCTTCGGCGTGCGCGGCCTCGACGCCGCGCAGCGCGACGTGCAGGCAATCCGCGCCGGGCGCCACCGTCAGGAGCCCGTGCCGCCCCGCGACGCTGATCGTGCGCGCGTAGGCCGCGGGATCCGTCGTCTCGACGCCCGGGATCGCCCGCTTGGCCAGGAATGCGCGGATCGCCGCCCAGTCGTAGGGCGGTCGATAGGACAGGCGGAGCGCGTTCGCCTCCGCAAATACGAAGGGCGGCCTCTCGGCCGCCCCGCTGGTCGCGTCCCGCGACAGGTCCCGCCTCAGCCGCGCTGGTCCACCGCCACGTAGTCGCGCTGCGCCGGCCCCACGTAGAGCTGGCGCGGGCGGCCGATCTTCTGTGACGGGTCCTCGATCATCTCGGCCCACTGGGCGATCCAGCCGACCGTGCGGGCCACCGCGAACAGCACGGTGAACATGTCGGTCGGGAAACCCATCGCCTTGAGGGTGATGCCCGAGTAGAAATCGATGTTCGGGTAGAGCTTCTTCTCGATGAAGTACTCGTCCTTGAGGGCGATCTGCTCCAGCTCCATGGCGACGTGGAGCAGCGGATCGTCGGTCTTGCCGAGCTCCTTCAGCACCTGGTGGGTGGTGCTCTGCATGATCCGGGCGCGCGGGTCGTAGTTCTTGTAGACCCGGTGGCCGAAGCCCATCAGGCGGAACGGGTCGTTCTTGTCCTTGGCCTTGGCGACGTACTTCCCGACGTTCTCCGGGGTGCCGATCTCCATCAGCATCTTGAGCGCCGCCTCGTTGGCGCCGCCATGGGCCGGGCCCCACAGGCAGGCGATGCCGGCCGCGATGCAGGCGAAGGGGTTGGCGCCGGATGAGCCTGCGAGCCGCACCGTCGAGGTCGACGCGTTCTGCTCGTGGTCGGCGTGCAGGATGAAGATCTTGTCGAGCGCCCGGGCGAAAACCGGGTTCACCTCGTACTCCTCGCACGGCACCGCGTAGCACATGCGCAGGAAGTTCGACGTGTAGTCGAGGTCGTTCTTCGGATACACGAACGGCTGGCCGATCGAGTACTTGTAGGCCATCGCGGCGAGCGTCGGCATCTTGGCGATCATGCGGATCGACGCGATCAGCCGCTGGCTCTCGTCCGTGATGTCGGTCGAGTCGTGGTAGAAGGCCGAGAGGGCGCCCACCGAGGCGACCATGACGGCCATCGGGTGCGCGTCGCGGCGGAAGCCGGTGAAGAACCGGTTCATCTGGTCGTGCACCATGGTGTGGCGCGTGACCCGGTACTCGAAGTCGGCCCGCTGGGCGGCGGTCGGCAGGGCGCCGAACAGCATCAGGTAGCAGGTCTCGAGGAAGTCGCCCTTCTCGGCGAGCTGCTCGATCGGGTAGCCGCGGTAGAGCAGCACGCCCTCGTCACCGTCGATGTAGGTGATCTTCGATTCGCACGAAGCGGTCGAGGTGAAGCCCGGGTCGAAGGTGAAGGCGCCGGTCTGGGCGTAGAGCTTGCCGATATCGATCACGTCCGGCCCGATCGTGCCGGTTTTCACCGGCAGTTCGATCGACTTGCCGTCCACGGTGATGGTGCTGGGTGCGCTCATGGATCGTGGACCCTTCTCTGGCGACGTGGCGGATGCCGGCCTCGGGCTCCCCTGAGTCGGTCCGGGGGGCCTGAGCACCACGCATTATGCTGCGGGTGCTCACAGGCATGGGTTACCCAAACGGCACTGCAGCAGCAACGGGGTCGGTGACAACCGGACCCCGACGCCAAGCAAATTCCACCAAGCGAAATCCGGGCCGGGGCGCAGGGTTCCCGGGCACGTATGGAGACCGGGCTGCAGGCTCGCGGCGGCGCGGCCGATTGCGGCACGCAACAACCGCGCCGTTCGTCCGGAGTGCCGTCTTTGAGCCCTGCTGGGCGCGGCTTGGTTCTCGTTTCGGGGGCATGCGGCGCAGGCGTCATCCCACCCGCCCGCTCACCTCAGCCCTGCGGCGCCTGATCGCCGAGGCGCGCGAGGGTCTCGTCCCGACCGAGCACCGCCATCACGTCGAACAGGGGCGGGGAGGTGGTGCGGCCGGTGAGCGCCGCGCGCAGGGGCTGGGCCACCTGCCCGAGCTTGCAGCCGGCCTTCTCGGCGTACTGACGCACCGCGTCCTCGGTCGACGCCGCGCTCCACGCAGGCAGGGCCTCGAGCGCCGGGCGCACGCCGGCGAGCCGCGCGCGGCCCTCGTCGGTGAGGAGGGCGCGGGCCTTGTCGTCCAGCGCCAGGGGGCGCTGCGCGTACAGGTAATAGGCGCTGTCGAGGAGCTCGATCAGCGTCTTCGCCCGCTCCTTCAGCCCCGGCATGGCCTGGATGAGCTTGTCCTTGAGATCGGGCTGCAGCGGCGCCGACAGGCCGCGCTCGGCGCCGACATTCGGCAGGATGGTCTCGATCGCCGCCACGAGGTCGGAATCGGCACTGGTGCGGATGTAGAGGCCGTTGAGGTTGGCGAGCTTGGCGAAATCGAACCGCGCCGCGGAGCGCCCGACCGATCCGAGGCCGAAGGCCGCGATCATCTCGTCCGTCGAGAAGACTTCCTGGTCGCCGTGGCTCCAGCCCAGCCGCACGAGGTAGTTGCGCAGGGCCGCCGGCAGGTAGCCGAGATCGCGGTAGGCCTCGACGCCCAGTGCACCGTGGCGCTTCGAGAGCTTGGCCCCATCGGCCCCGTGGATCAGCGGGATATGGGCCATCCGGGGAATGTCCCAGCCGAGCGCCGAGAAGATCTGGCTCTGGCGGGCCGCGTTGGTGAGGTGGTCGTCGCCGCGGATGATCTGCGTGACGCCCATGTCGTGGTCATCGACCACGACGGCGAGCATGTAGGTCGGTGTCCCGTCCGAGCGCAGGAGGACGAGATCGTCGAGGTCCTTGTTGGCCCAGGTCACCCGGCCCTGGACGGCGTCCTCGACCACGGTCTCGCCCTCGACCGGCGCGCGCAGGCGGATCACCGGCTTCACCCCGGCGGGCGCCTCGGACGGGTCGCGGTCGCGCCAGCGGCCGTCATAGCGGGGCGCGCGGCCCTCCGCGCGGGCGGTCTCGCGCATCTGCGTGAGTTCCTCGGCGGTGGCGTAGCAATGATAGGCGCGGCCGGCGGCCAGCAGTTCCTCGGCGACGGCACGATGGCGCTCGGCGCGGGCGAACTGGAAGACCACGTCGCCGTCCCAGTCGAGGCCGAGCCACGTGAGTCCGTCGAGGATCGCGTCGATCGCGCCCTTGGTGGAGCGCTCCCGGTCAGTGTCCTCGATGCGCAGCAGCATCGTGCCGCCGGTGTGGCGGGCGTAGAGCCAGTTGAACAACGCCGTGCGGGCCCCGCCGATATGGAGGTAGCCGGTGGGCGAGGGGGCGAAGCGCGTGACGACGGCTGAGGACATCGGTCCGGTGTGTTCGGGGGCGGGTCGCGGAGCGGAGGCGGAGAGCGGCGAGGGCTCGACACGGCGCCCGTAGCACGAAGCACCGGCTGTAGCACGAGGCCGGCAGTGCGTTAAGAATCGTCGGAGGAATCGCTCGACCGTCCGCACAGGTCGCGCGGATCGGGGCGGCGGCAATGCGGCGGATCGGCGCGAGGGCAGCGGGGAGCGCGGTGGCGCTGCCGGGCCCGCGCGCCCTGGCCCGGCCGGCGATCGGTGCCTGGATCGCCGGGGGCCTCCGCCGGGAAGCCGAGCAGCGCCGCCTGTTCCCCTGGCTGGCGGTGGCCTTCGGCACCGGGATCCTGGTCTATTTCGCGGCCGTCGACGGCACGCCGGTCCTGGCCGCACCGCTGGCCGGGGCGGCGCTCGCGGTGGCGCCGATCCCGTTTCTCGGCGCGCGACCGGCGGCGCTGGCGCTCGCCCTCGCGGTGGCGGCCGGCTTTCTCGGCTTCGCGGCGGCAACCTGGCGGGTCTCGCAGGTGGCCGCCCCGATCCTCGCCCGGACCACGATCGGGCCGCTCACCGGGATGATCGAGGCCCTGGACGAGCGCGAGGTCGGAGCCCGGCTGATCGTCCGGGTCGAGACCTTCGCGGGCCTCGCGCCGGATCGGCGGCCCGCCCGCGTGCGGGTCTCGTTCCGCAAGGCGCCGGCCCTGCGGCCTGGAGATGTCATCACCGCCACCGCGCGTCTGCTGCCGCCGCCCGAAGCGGCCCGCCCTGGCGGCTACGACTTCGCCCGGGACGCCTATTTCCAGGGGATCGGCGCGGTGGGTTCGCTGCTCGGCGCGATCCGGATCGAGACGCCGTCGGTCGCACCGCCCCTGCGCCTCAGGCTCGCCGCCATGCTGGACGAGGCCCGCAATGCGCTCACCCGGCGGATCGCCCAGGCCGAGGGCGGCCAGGCGGGCGCGGTGGCGGCGGCCCTGGTGACCGGCAAGCGCGGCCTGATCGGCCCGGCGACCAACGACGCACTGCGCGCCGCCGGCATCTACCACGTGGTCTCGATCTCGGGGCTGCACATGGTGCTGGCCGCGGGCGTGGTGTTCTGGCTGGTGCGCGCGGCCCTGGCGCTGATCCCCCATTGCGCGCTGGTCTGGCCGATCAAGAAGATCGCGGCCGGCCTCGCGATGATCGGGGTCACTGCCTACTGTGCCTTCTCGGGCTGGGACATCGCCGCCGAGCGCTCGCTGATCATGACCCTGATCATGCTGGGCGCGATCCTGGTGGACCGGCCGGCCCTGTCGATGCGCAATCTCGCGCTCGCCGCGCTGATCGCTCTGGCCCGCGAGCCCGAGGGTCTGCTCGGCCCGAGCTTCCAGATGTCATTCGGCGCGGTGGCGGGGCTGATCGCCTGCGCGCGGCTGATCGACGGACGGCTGTTCGTGCGCCCCGGGGCGGGACGGATCGGGCGGATCGTCGGCACCGGCCTGTCGGCGGTCACCGGCACGCTGGCGACGACCCTGGTGGCGCAGATCGCCACCGCCCCCTTCGCCACCTACCATTTCCAGACAATCCAGCCGTTCGGGCTGATCGGCAATGCGCTGACGCTGCCTCTGGTCTCCCTGGTGGTGATGCCCTCCGCGGTGATCGGGATCCTCGCCTATCCGTTGGCCCTCGACCGGCCGATCTGGTGGCTCATGGGCCAGGCAGTCGGCGAGATGCTGGCGATCTCCGAATGGATCGCCGGGTTCGAGCGGGCAACGCTGGTGCTGCCGGCGTTCGGAACCGGGGCGCTGGGATTGCTCACGGCCGGGCTGCTGCTGGCGACGCTCCCGGTCTCGCGGCTGCGCTGGCTCGCCCTACCGCCGCTCCTGCTCGGCCTCGGCCTCGCGGCCCTGCCGGAGCGCTACGATCTCTACATCGACCGGCAGGGCGGAGGCGCCGCGGTGCGGGGTCCCGACGGGCGCCTTTCGGCGCTCGGACATCCCTCCGGCTTCGTCCTGGAACAATGGCTGAGGGCGGACGGCGATAACCGCACACCCGAGCAGCGGAGCCGCCCGTCCGCGGGCGGGCGCTGCGACCGGCTCGGCTGCACCGCGATCCTGCCGGACGGCCGGGCGGTCGCCCTGGTTCGCGACCGGCGCGCCTTCCCGGAGGATTGCGCCCGGGCCACCGTGCTGATCACGGGCCTTGCGGCGCCCCCGACCTGCACGGGCCCGCTCATCATCGACCGCCGCTTCCTCGCCAGCCACGGGGCCGTGGCCCTGCGCGCCGGACCGGACGGCTTCGCGATACAGGGCGCCCGGACCGATCAGCGGACGGTCCCCTGGCGGGCCCGCGCGGTGCCCGGCCCAGCCGCCGCTGCGCGGACCGGGACGGATCCTCCTGCGGACGCCTCCGGAGGGATGGCCGCGTCGGAGAGCGATCCGACAGGCGCCAACCCGGCTCCGGACGACGCGCCGGCCGCCCCGCTTCAGTAGCGGCGGACGAGGCTGACGAGCCGACCCTGGATCTGGACCCTGTCGGGACCGAGGACGCGGGTCTCGTAGGCCGGGTTGGCGGCTTCCAGGGCGATCGAGGAGCCGCGGCGGCGCAGGCGCTTGAGCGTCGCCTCCTCGTCGTCGATCAGGGCCACGATGATGTCGCCGGTGTTGGCGGTGTCCTGCTTGCGGATCACCACGAGGTCGCCGTCGAGGATGCCGGCCTCCACCATCGAGTCGCCGCGCACCTCCAGGGCGTAGTGCTCGCCGCCGGCCAGGAAGTCGGGCGAGAGGGTGATGGCGTGGCTCTGGTTCTGGATCGCCGAGACCGGTGTACCGGCCGCGATCCGGCCCATGACGGGGATCGACACGGCGCGGCCGGCCTCGTCGATCATGCGGGCATTGGCGGGCAGCGGCGGCTGCTTGGACTTGCCGCCCTCGACCACGCTCGGCGTGAAGCGGCGCGGCTCCGCCGGCGCCGCGGCAGCCGGGGACGTCAGGCTCTCGGGAATGCGGATCACCTCGATGGCCCGCGCCCGGTTCGGAAGGCGCCGCAGGAAGCCGCGCTCCTCCAGAGCCGTGATCAGACGATGGATGCCCGATTTCGACTTGAGATCGAGCGCATCCTTCATCTCGTCGAAGGAGGGGGGAACGCCGCATTCCTGCATGCGACTCTGGATGAATCGCAGGAGGTCCAGCTGCTTGCGCGTGAGCATCGAAGGGGGCCTCGCGGCTTGGCGGACCGCCTCGGGACGGTCTCGGAAACAAATCACGAACAGGTTAAACGTTCCGCAAGTGTTCCGCAAGCGTTATACGGCCACGCTTCTGCTGGCGCCGCGCTCCGAGGCAGAAACGAATTGACGGCGCAAGCGGAGCCGTTTCAATGCACCCACACGCCGCCGGACAGGGCGGCGGAGCCGGGGCGGGCTGAGATCGGGCTGGGATGACGAGGATGCGACGAC
Organism: Methylobacterium sp. OAE515; assembly: GCF_041806315.1. Classification (NCBI taxonomy): domain Bacteria; kingdom Pseudomonadati; phylum Pseudomonadota; class Alphaproteobacteria; order Hyphomicrobiales; family Methylobacteriaceae; genus Methylobacterium; species Methylobacterium sp. OAE515. Next base: position 4,535,096 of record NZ_JBGMUV010000001.1, on the reverse strand, counting down.
CCGCGGCTCTGCTGCCTCCCGCCTTGACGGCCGTGACTCTGGCCTCCCTCGGTCTGGCGCTCGCGGGCTGCACCACGGGGTTCTCATACATCTCACGCAACTACGTCGCGCTCACCCCGCAGGTGGTCACGATCGGCTGCAAGGAGCCCTATGAGGTCTACGACAACCGGCAGCTGCGCCGGATGCTCATCGTCTCCAATGCTCTGCGTGAATATGCCGGCTGCAACCTGAGCGAGGTCCGGATCGATCCCGAGCCGGCGGCGACCCGGGTGAAGCGCTTCCGCACCGCCGCCCGCACCTATCTCGACGAGACCGTGCGGGAAGATTGCCGGATTACCGGCGAGACCGTGTTCGATCCGCTGAAGACCGAGTTCGCCTACGCGTGCGACGCGCCGATCGAGAAGCGGGGCACGGTGGTGCCGCGCCTTCCGGGTCGCAACCCGGGCCTCGGCCCGCGCTGATCCGTCGGCGGCGGGCTCTCAAACGCCCGGCTTCGGAAAAGTCCGTTCCGCCGCATCTCCGGCGGCGGCCAGCAGCGCGCGGGCAAAGGCCCGAGCCTCCGCCCGGTCGAGCACGATCGCGGCGGTGACCGGACCTCCACCCAGGTCGGACAGGGCGAGTTCCAGACGCACCCCATCGGGCACGGCGCTCGCCTGAAGGCTCCAGCCGGAGCTTCGATCCGCGCTCTCCACCATCTCACGTTACTCCCGCCTGCCCGGGAAAACGCCGCAGGCGCCCGCCGGAACCGGCCGTGCCCGGGCCTGTTCCCGAGCCGTGCCAAGCGCTTCCCTGCCTCGCCTGAACGCGTTCCTCAAGACCGCGGGCCCCGGACTCGTCGTGATGCTCGCCGACACGGATGTCGGCAGCCTGATCACGGCGGCCCAGAGCGGCGCACGCTGGGGCTACTCGCTGCTGCTCCTGCAGATCCTGCTGGTGCCGATTCTCTACGTCGTTCAGGAGCTGACGGTGCGGCTCGGCACCGCCACCGGCCGCGGCCACGGCGAGCTGATCCGGGCGCATTACGGGCCGGTCTGGGCCTGGATCTCCTACGGCGGCCTCGTGGTGGCCGGGATCGGCGCCATCGTGACGGAATTCTCAGGCATTGCCGGCATCGGCGACCTGTTCGGGGTGCCCCGGCTGGTGAGCCTCGGACTGCCAGCGATCCTGCTGCTCGCGCTGGTCTTTACCGGGAGCTACCGGCGGGTCGAGGTGGTGGCGATCGTCGTCGGCCTGTTCGAGCTGGTCTTCATCGGCCTCGCCATCGCGGCGCGGCCGAACGTGGCCGAGATCGTCGCCTCCTTCGGGCACATGCCGCTCGGGGACGGCCAGTACCGGGTACTGATCGCCGCCAATATCGGCGCGGTGATCATGCCGTGGATGATCTTCTACCAGCAATCGGCAATCGTCGACAAAGGTCTCGGCTGGGACCACGCCCGGAGTTCGCGGCTCGACACGCTCGTGGGTGCCGTGATCTCGCAATGCGTGATGGGGGCGATTCTGATCGCGGCGGCCGCCACGATCGGCAAGGCCGGCCAGGGCACGAAGGACGGACTCCAGACCGTCGGTGACCTCGCGAGCGCCTTCACGCCGGCCTTGGGGCCCTGGCTCGGGCAGGTGGTGTTCGGGGTCGGCATCACCGCGGCGGCCTTCGTGGCGCTCAATGTCGTGGCGCTGGCGCTGGCCTGGGGCTTCGGCGACGTGACGGGCAAGCCGCATTCCCTTGCGCAGTCGCCCCGGGAGGCGCCGGCCTTCTACGGCGCCTTCGCTCTCGTGGTCGCCGCGGGCGCCTTCGCCGTGCAGCTCGTGCCGAACCTCGTGGCGCTCAACATCGCCGTGGAGGTGATGAACGCCCTGCTCCTGCCCCTGGCGCTCGGCCTGCTGATCCTGCTCGCCACCCGGGCCTTGCCCGACGGACAGCGCGTGGCAGGGGCTTACAAGTGGGTGGTCTACATCATCTCCGGCGTGACGATCGCCTTCGCGCTGGTCGGCGTGCTCGACGGGGTCGGTCTGCTCTGAGGCGATTGACGCAAGCCCTCCGATGATGTCTCCCGCGGGCTCCGATCAGGTGGAGTTCGAACATGCAAGAGATCTGGTTCCGCACGGGCGAGGCCACGGTGCTGGCGGCCGAGGGCCAGTACACCGACGCCATGCCGGAGGTGCTGATCGGCTCGGTGCGCGGTCCCGTCGGCCAGGCCTTCGCCTCGATGATGGGGCAGGTCCAGGGCCACACGCGGATGTTCGTGGTCCGCGACCTCAACCAGCTCGTGCGCCCCGCCACGATGATGACCACCAAGGTCACGATCCACACGGCCGAATATGCCGAGCTCCTCGGCGGCGTGGTCCAGGCCGCCACTGGCGACGCGATCGTGGACTGCATCATCGAGGGCATCCTGCCGAAGGACGGGCTCGACGAGCTGTGCATGATCATCATGATCTGGCTCGATCAGCGCTGCGCCGAGGACGACAACCTCGACCAGAAGGACCTCTACCGGACCAACTACGAGGCCACGAAGCTCGCCATCGCCCGCGCCCTCAAGGGCGAGCCGACGGTGGACGAGCTGATCGCCAACCGGAAGACGGTGAAGCACTACGCGCTCGACGGCGTGATCGAGTACTGATCAGGCCCGCGCCACGCATCCTGCCGGCTCAGGTCCGCCTCATCCCGGCGGGATGCGCCCCACCGAGCAGAGGGTCCGCATCGTGCTGCTGCCCGGGTCGGTGTAGCAGGAGGCCGACCAGCCGTTCTGCTGGATGAACGACTTGCGCCGCTCCGCCAGCGAGGTCCGGTAGGCGTTGGTGATGATCGGCTCGACGGTGGCGGCGGACTCGCCGATCAGGATCTCCGAGGCCACCGACAGATCGCGGAAGAAGGTCGCCGAGGGGGCGGGCTCGGCGGAGGTCGCCTGAACGATCGGCTCGGCCCGGCAGGTGACGTCGAACTTGATCGGGCCGGCCATGCGGATGTCGATGCTCGGGCCGGCGCGCTTGCCGACCTTGCCGCCGATCGCGCCGGCGATCTGGCGGGTGAGGTCGTCGCAGCTGTCGGCCCGGGCGGCCTCCGCCAGGAGGGGCAGGGCCGCGCAGGCGGCGAGGAGAAGGCGCGGAACGGCGAAGCTCGACATCCCCGCACTCTACGCGCGGCGCGGGGCCTGTCGAGGGGCGCCCCTCAGTGGAAATCCCGGCTTCGATACACGCGCCGGTCCGGGGGCACGCCGAAATCCGTGGTCTCGGGCGGCAGCTTCAGGCCGGCCTCGCGCAGGTCGCGGAGCGATGCGGTGAGGTCGCGAAACCCCTCTGCCACGAGGTGGACCACCCCGTCCGCCCGCTGGATCCGGCCGCGCACGGCGAGGAACCGGGCCTGCATGGCGGCCCGGCGGTTGGCTTCGAACACCGCCTTCCAGACGATCACGTTGGCGATACCGGTCTCGTCCTCCAGGGTCAGGAAGACCACGCCCTTGGCGGTGCCCGGCCGCTGGCGGATCAGCACGAGCCCCGCCACCGTGACCCGCGCTCCCTGGCGCAGGGCCGGGTCGAGATGGGCCCGGGCCGGGATCGCGCCGATCCGGGCGAGGCGCCCCCGGAAGAACGCGACCGGGTGCCCCTGCAGGGACAGGCCCGTGGCGGCGTAATCCTCGGCCACCGCCTCGGACGGGGCCAGGGACGGCAGCTCCACCGCCGGCTCGTGCCGGAACAGGCCGTCATCGGCGTGCCAGGCGAAGAGCGGCAGCGGCGCGTCCAGCAGATGGGCCCGGCGTGCGCTGCCATCGGCCTTCGCGGCCTTGCGGGCCGAGGTCCCTTCCAGGGTGCGAACCATCCACAGGGCGGCACGCCGGTCGAGGCCGAGCGAGCGGAACGCATCGGCCTCGGCCAGGCGCTCCAGGGTGTTGCGGGGCAGGGCGAGGGCGGCCTGAAGGCCTTCGATGCTGGCGTATCCGTTGGCCCGCAGCCGCACGAGCCGGCGCATCGCGGCCTCCGGCAGGCCGCGCACCACGCGCAGGCCGATCCGCACGGCGTGCAGCGCCGGATTCCCGGCCGGCTCCAGGGTGCAGTCCCAGTCGCTGGCGTTGACGCAGACGCCCCGCACCTCGACCCCGTGGGCCCGCGCGTCGCGCACCAGCTGGGCCGGCTGGTAGAAGCCCATCGGCTGGGCGTTGAGGATCGCGGCCAGGAAGACGTCGGGGTGCCGGCACTTCATCCAGGCCGAGGCGTAGACGAGCAGCGCGAAGCTCGCCGCGTGGCTCTCCGGGAAGCCGTAGGTCGAGAAGCCGCGGATCTGGGCGAAGCAGCGCTCGGCGAAGTCCGTCGGGTAGCCCCGGCGGGTCATCCCGCCGACGAACTTCTTCGCGAAGCCGCCGATCGAGCCGACATGGCGGAAGGTCGCCATCGCCCGGCGCAGGCCGTCGGCCTCGGCCGGGGTGAAGCCCGCCGCCGTGATGGCGATCTGCATGGCGTGCTCCTGGAACAGCGGCACCCCGTAGGTCTTCTGCAGGACCTCCTTCAGCTCGTCCGCCGGGCCGTGATCCGGATGCGGCGCGGGGTACTCCACCGGGTCGATCCCGGAGCGGCGGCGCAGGTAGGGATGGACCATGTCGCCCTGGATCGGGCCGGGGCGCACGATCGCGACCTGCACCACGAGGTCGTAGAACTCCTTGGGCTTCAGGCGCGGCAGCATCGACATCTGTGCCCGGCTCTCGACCTGGAACACGCCGACGGAATCGGCCTTCGCCAGCATCGCGTAGGTCTCGGGATCCTCCTGCGGCAGGTCGGCCAGGGTCGCGTAGAAGGTGCCGTGATCCTTCTCCAGAAAATCGAGGCCGCGCTTGAGGCAGGTCAGCATGCCGAGGGCCAGCACGTCGACCTTCATCAGGCCGATCGCGTCGATGTCGTCCTTGTCCCACTCGATGAAGGTGCGGTCCGCCATGGCGCCGTTGCCCACCGGCACGGTCTCGTCGAGGCGCCCGCGGGTCAGCACGAAGCCGCCGACATGCTGCGACAGGTGGCGGGGGAAGCCGATCAGTTGGTGGGCCAGATCGAGCGCCTGCCGGATCGCGGGGTTCTCCGGGTCGAGGCCGGCCTCGCGGACGTGCTGGTCCGGCATGCCGGTACCCCAGGAACCCCAGACCGTGTCGGCGATCGCCGCGGTCACGTCCTCGGTCAGGCCCAGGACCTTGCCGACCTCGCGGATCGCCATGCGCGGACGGTAGTGGATCACGGTGGCGCAGAGGGCGGCGCGCTCGCGGCCGTAGCGGGCGTAGAGGTGCTGGATCACCTCCTCGCGGCGCTCGTGCTCGAAATCGACATCGATGTCGGGGGGCTCGCCGCGATTCTCCGAGATGAAGCGGGCGAAGAGCAGTCGGTGCTTCGACGGGTCCACCGCGGTGATGCCGAGGCAGAAGCACACGGCGGAATTGGCCGCCGAGCCCCGGCCCTGGCAGAGGATGCCCTGTCCGCGGGCGAACTCGACCACGTCGAACAGGGTCAGGAAGTAGCGGGCGTAGTTCATCGTCGCGATGAGACGCAGCTCGTCACGCAGCGTCTTCGCGACCGAATCCGGGATGTCGCCGGCATAGCGCCAGCGCGCCCGCTCCCAGGTCTTCTCCTCCAGATATTCCTGCGGCGTGCGCCCGGGGGGCACAGGCTCTTCCGGATACTCGTAATGCAGCTGCGACAGGCTGAAGCCGCAAGCCTCGGCGATCTCGACGGTGCGGGCGAGCGCTTCAGGATAATCGGCGAACAGCCGCGCCATCTCGGCGCCGGGCTTGAGGTGGCGCTCGGCGTTGGCCTCCAGGCGGTAGCCGGCGTCCTCGATCCGGCAGCCTTCGCGGATGCAGGTGACCACGTCCTGCAACGGGCGCCTTTCGGGATGGTGGTAGAGCGCGTCCGAGACCGCGACCATCGGGGCGCCCGAGGCCGCGCCGAGCTCCGCGAACAGCCCCAGGCGCCGCCGCTCGTCGCCGCGCCGCGTGTGGCTCGCGCCGAGAAAGGTCCGGCCCGGCGCCGCGGCGGCGAGCGCCTCCAGCCGCGCCCGAAAACCCTCCGGCAGGCGCCGCGCCGGGGGCATGGCGATGAACATCTGCCCCTCGGCAGCCTCAAGCAACTCGGCGAAGGAGAAGCGGCAGTCGCCCTTGCGGACACGGCGGTTGCCGAGCGTGAGCAGCCGGCACAGGCGGCCCCAGGCCGCCCGGTCCATCGGGTAGGTGACGGCCTCGAACCCCTCCTCGGTGACGAGGCGCACCCCCGGCAGAACCCGGATCTTCGGGCCCTCCGCTTCGAGCGCCCGCGCTGCCGCGTGCGCCCGCACAACGCCGGCCACGGTGTTGCGATCGGCGATGCCGATGGCCCTGAGTCCGTAGGAAGCCGCCTGCACCACGAATTCCTGCGGGTGCGCGGCGCCGTGCAGGAAGGAGAAGTTCGTGGTGACGGCGAGTTCGGCGTAGGGGACGTTTTCCGGGCCGCTCACGCGAACAGCCCGTGGACGTACCACGCGGCCGGTCGGTCGGGCGCGTGCGGGCCGTCGCGGTAGAGCCAGAGCCGGTGCCCGGCCTCGCACTCGATGCGGTAGTAGTCGCGGTCTTTTCCGGGCTCGCGCCACCATTCGGCGGCGATCCGCTCCGGCCCCTCGGCATGGGTGACCTGGTGGATCTGCGCGCGCCAGCGGAAGCGCCGGGGCGGACCCTCCGGGATGGTCGAGAGCACGTCGCAGGCGGCCTCGCCCCGGGGGAACAGCACCAGGGGGCGGGGCGGGAGGTGGTCGGGCCAGGGGGAGGGGATAGCAGGCGCCTTCCCTGCCACCTCTGCGCAGCGATGTTCACCCATCTCGGTCGGGCGCCGACCTTGGTGAGGGAGCGCGACCGGCCCCCTCTCCCGTGCGGGAGAGGGTTGGGGTGAGGGCCGAGAAGGCACAGAACGGCGCACGCCATCAACGCACTGACTAGGCGCGCCTTTTCCGGACAATTCTCGACCCTCACCCTGTCCCTCTCCCGCACGGGAGAGGGGACCTGTGAGCGATCCTGACGCCGCCCTGCCGGCCCCGATGTTGGAATCCACCAGTCCCGCGGCGGCAGAGGGGGGAAGGAGACGCGCCCGCGGCCGGCCGACGCCTTGATCGGCCGACGAACCGTGCCCCTCTCCGGCAACCCAGACGCGGCCCCGGTCGGCCCGCTCCGGCAGATGGCTCGCCCGCGGCTCGAGCCGGAGCAGCGCCCGCCCGAGACGCTGTGCCAGGGAGTCGGCCAGGTAGCCGACCCCGTCGCCCGCGGCTTCCGCATCGAATTCCGTCTGACGGGCCGACATGACCCCCGTCACCGTCACGGCGAGCGCCACGGTCTCGAAGCCGAAGCCGGCATCGAGGGCGGAGCCCAGCCGGTCGAGGCGCAGGGAAACGAGGGCGGCGACCCGCTCAGGATCGCGCTCGGGTCGGGACAGGCCGAGATCGAGGGCGCGCACCGCGCCGTCGACCCGGTGCAGGGCGAGGCGCAGGGCGCAGGCGCCGAGGCCGTCCCGTTCCAGCCCGGGGGCGATCTCGGCCATCAGGTCCCGGGCGGTCCGGACGATGTCCGATTGACGGCCGATCGGGTCGAGGAAGCCGCGGGCGGCGGCGTGCGCGGCGGCATCCGACAGGGGCGCCAGCGGCTCGGGACGGCGCGCCAGGGCCTGGTCGAGGCGCAGCAGCAGGGTCTCGCCGAAGCGGCGGGCGAGGGGGCCGCGGGGCAGGGCGTCGAGCGCGCCGACCCGGCGCAGGCCGAGCCGCCGGAGACCCGCGGCCATGTCGGGATCGAGGCGCAGGGCCTCCACGGGCAGGTCTCGCAGGGCCTCGGCAGCGTCGCCCGGCGGAACGACGATCCGGTCGGCCACGCCATGGCGGGCCAGCGCGAAGGCGGCGCCGGGCGTGTCGGCGAGGGCGATCCGCGCCGGGATGTTCCCGCGCGCGAGCCGGGCGGCGAGATCCGCGACGAGGTTCGCCTCGCCGCCGCGCAGGTGGCTCGCCCCAGCGACGTCGATGTAAAGCCCGTCCGCCGCCTCGGCCGGCCCGAACGGCGCCACGAGGGGCGCGTAGGCCGAGGCCCAGCGGCAGAGCCGGAGCAGGGAGTCCCGGTCGGCGGCCGGGTCGGCAGGGTAAACCTGGAGCGGCACGCCGATCCGCGCCCGGACCCGGCCGAGGGGCTCGCCGGGGTTCAGGCCCAGGGCGCGGGCCTCCGGATCGAGGGCCACGAGCCGCAGGCCGCCAGGGCCGTCGGCCGCCACCGCCAGCGGGCCCCGCTCAGGCGCGAGACCGGCCCGTCGCAGCCGCGTCACCGGCCAGTGGCTCAGGCAGATGCAGACGATGCGCGGCATGGTCCCACTCCAGAAGCCAGTCGCCGCCGCGCCCGTTGCGGCAGCGTTCGAGCCGCGCCCGCCAGCGCGGCCGGTCGAGGGTGCCGAACCGGTCCCGCGCCGCGGGCGCCGCGGCGATACGCCAGCGGGTTGCGGCCCCGTTGGGCAGCCCGGCGGGTGCCGGCCGCAGGATCAGCAGGAGCGGCGGCGCGGATCCTTCCGCGGCGAGTTGCAGGCGCCGGCCCGGCTTCAGCGGCATCCCGTCCCGCAGGAGGCCGATCAGGGCCGTGAGCGCCCGCGCGTGCAGGGCCGCCTCCAGGGCGCGGAACACCTCGGCATCGCTGCCGGCCTCCAGAAGCAGCAGACGGCCAGGGTCGAGGCCGAGCCCGGCCAGGCCGTGCCCGTAGGGCAAGGGCTGGCCGGGCGCGGCGGCGATCAGCGCCTCGCCCGGCTCCAGGGCGAGATGGCGAGCGCAGAGCGCCAGGGCGAAGCCCAGGGCCGCGATCGCGTCCGCGGGCTCGGCCGGCGCGATCTCGTGGGGTGGCCCGAGGACGAGGCCGCCGCCGGGCAGGTGCGTATCGAGGGCGGGCAGGCCCAGAGGCAGGACCGGGCGTCGGTCCCGGCCGTCGACCGGCGGTGCGAGGCGCGCCCGCAGGGCCGCCAGCCGCTCTCGGGACTCGCTGCGCGCGGGCTGCCGCTCGGCTTCGTCCGCAGGGTCCAGCCCCATCTCCGTCGGCTCCGATCATGCTGGACGATAGGAACATAACAGGAACGCAAACAAACCGTTTCCGGGCGGTCGCGGAATCGCGCACCGCCGCAGGGGCTTGGCCTGTGGATGGCTGTGGACGCGTGTGGAATCACCGCGACGAGCGGTTTCGACGGCCACGGTTGACCCCAACCGTGGCGCGAGACCAATAGGCGGCCGCCGCGTGCGTGACGCGGTCGATATGGACCGCGCATGCGCCCAGCCCTCGCCCTGATGATCCTGCTCACCCTGTCGGGGGCAGCGCTCGGCCAGCAGCCGGATCCGCCGGGGGCCGCAGGCCTGGACCCGGCCGCCGCGCGGTCGCGCCCGGCCCGACCGAAGATGCGGCGCCCGCAGGTCCCCAGCCAGCCGATCATGGTCTACGACGCGCGGATCGAGGCCGGTGACCTGCGCATCTCCGGCTCGGTGCGCAAGCCGGGCGCGATCGTGGTGATGGACGACGACATCTCGATTCAGGCCGATCGGCGCGGACGCTTCACCTTCCGGCTGCCCTACCGGCCATCGACCTGCGTGGTGACGCTGAAATCCGATCCGGACGAGCGGGAGGCCGCCATCGCGAACTGCGCCCCCGAGGGTCCTCCGGGACCGCTCGGCCCTCAGGGGGCCGCGGGGCCGCCCGGCGAGACCGGCCCCAAAGGTGATCAGGGTCCGAAGGGCGATCAAGGACCCAAGGGTGAGACGGGGCCTCAGGGCGAGACCGGCGCGAAGGGAGATGCCGGTCCTCAGGGTCCGGCCGGTCCGCAGGGCGCACCGGGTCCGAAGGGTGAGCCGGGAACCCCGGGCCTCCAGGGGCCCCCGGGTTCCAGAGGCCAAGCCGGACCGCAGGGGGGGCCGGGCCCGAAGGGCGAAGCCGCGGCCTCCACGCTGCGGCCGGTGCGCAAGCCCGACTGCGCGGGCGGCTGCACGATCACCTGCGAGGCCGGCGAGACGCTCGTCACCGCCCATTGCCTCAAGGCCGGCACGCCGGTCTACGACGGGGAGGGCGCCAGTTGCCCGGCCGAGGCTTCGGGGATCGTCGGCTTCTGCACGCGGCCCTGAGACGAGGCCTCAGCCGCCGGTGTCGCGCAGCCAGTCGCACATCCCGGCGGCGGCCGCGCGGCCGCCCGCGAAGGCGCCCTGGAGCAGGTAGCCGCCAGTCGGGGCCTCCCAGTCGAGCATCTCGCCGGCCAGGAACAGGCCGGGATGGTCGCGCAGCATGGACCGCCCGTCGAGGGCCTCAAGCCGGACCCCGCCCGCCGTCGAGATCGCCCGCTCGATCGGCGCGGACGCGGTGAGGGTGAGCGGCGCGGCCTTGATCAGCCGGGCGAGCGCCCCGGGATCCGCCGGAAGGGCGGCGCCGGCCGCCTCGCGCAGCAGCCCCGCCGCCACGGGGGCGAGGCCCGCGGCCTTGCGCAGCCGGGTCGCGGCCGAGTCCCCCGGCCGAGCGCCGGACAAGCGGCGGGTGAGGGCCTCCCGGGTCAGGTCCGGGCGGAGATCCACGACGAGCCGCGCGCTGCCCCCGGCCGCGATCGCCTCGCGCAGGGGGCGCGAGAGCGCGTAGATGGCCCCGCCCTCGAGGCCGGCTTCCGTGACTACGGCCTCGCCCCGCACCGTGGCGCCGTCGCAGGCGAGCGCGACCCGCTTCAGCGGCGCGCCGGAAAAGCGCTCCCGGAACAGGTCGGACCACGCCACAGCGAACCCGGCATTCGCCGGGCGCAGGGGCGCCACGGCCACGCCAAGTCCTTCGAGGAGCGGCACCCAGCGTCCGTCGGAGCCGAGCCGCGGCCAGCTCGCCCCGCCGAGCGCCAGGAGAGTCGCCCGCGGCCGGATCGCGAGGGGACCATCCGGCGTCTCGAACTGCAGCGCCTCGGCGATCCCCGTGAGCCGGTGGCGGGTACGGATCCGGACGCCGAGGCGGTCGAGACGCGCCAGCCACGCCCGCAGCAGCGGCGAGGCCTTGAAGCTCTGCGGGAAGACGCGCCCGCTCGACCCGACGAAGGTCGGCTCGCCGAGTTCCGCGCACCAAGCCCGCAAGGCCTCGGGGGGAAAGGCCGCGACGGCGGCGTCCAGGGCGCCCGCCGGATGATAACGCGCGAGGAAATCGGTCCGCGGCTCGCTGTGGGTGAGGTTGAGCCCGCCCCGGCCGGCGATCAGCAGCTTGCGGGCCACGGAGGGCATGCGCTCGTAGACAGTGACCGCGCGGCCGGCCTGCGCCAGCAGCTCGGCCGCCGCCAGACCGGCGGGACCGCCGCCCACGATGGCGATGTCTGTCGTGCAATCCGGCATCCGACCGGAGAGCGGCAGGCCGTGGGTCCCTGTCAAGGCGGATGGTCCGAAACGGCAGGCCCGCGCGTCACGATGTCGGGCCGCGCGACCTGCCCCGGACGAACCGCCTCCTGTGTCCGGTCCGTCCCGGCCGGAAGGAGCCGTGCGCTGCGCGCTCGGCAGGTTCCTCAACGACGCGATGGGAACTCAGGCGACCTGCAGATACGTTCTTCTCCGCTCTCCAGCTTGCGTAGATCGGTTATTCCCTCGATCGAGGGCCATCGACGCATCCCTTCTCGCTTGCCGCCCAGCATCGCCCTCCGCCGCGGATGGCGGGCCGGGTCTGCGGCCCGGACTGAGGTAGACACACGTGGGCAGCCCCATCGCCGTCCCCGGGATCCCCGCGCAGCCGGCTGCCCCCGCCCCGCAGGACCGCCTCAGCCACAGCGAGATCCGCGCGATCGTCTTCGGGCTGATGACCGCGATGCTGCTGGCGGCCCTCGACCAGACGATCGTGGCGACCGCGATGCCGACCATCGGGCTCGATCTCGGCGATGCCGCGAACCTCCCCTGGATCGTCACCGCCTACCTGCTGGCCTCCACGGCGGTGACCCCGCTCTACGGCAAGCTCAGCGACATCCACGGCCGGCGGATCATGCTGCTGATCGCCATCACGACCTTCGTGCTCGGGTCCGTCGCCTGCGCGCTCGCCCCCACGATGGTGACGCTGGCGCTCGCCCGAGGCCTCCAGGGTGTCGGCGGCGGCGGGCTGATCGCGCTGTCGCAGACGATCCTCGCCGACATCATGTCGCCCAAGGAGCGGGCGCGCTACCAAGTGGTGATCGCGGGGGTGTTCGTGACGGCCTCGGTGGCGGGGCCGCTGCTCGGGGGCTTCTTCGCCCAGCACCTGCACTGGTCGCTGATCTTCTGGATCAATCTGCCGATCGGCGTCCTCGCCTTCGCGCTGACCAACGCCAACCTGAAGCGCCTGCCGCGTCACGACCGCCAGCACCGGCTCGACTGGCCCGGGGCCGCCCTGATGGTCGCGGGCTCGATCGCCCTGCTGCTGGCCCTGAGCTGGGGCGGCGTGCGCTATCCCTGGACCTCCGCGCCTGTCCTCGGTCTCCTCGTCCTGGCGGCATTTCTGGGCGCCGGCTTCGCGGCGCGGCTCGCCACGGCGGCCGAGCCGCTGATCCCCACGGAGGTGCTCAGGAATCAAGTGGTCTACAGCGCGACCCTCGCCGCCTGCTTCGCCATGGGCACGTTCATCGGGCTCACGATCTACGTGCCGATCTTCCTCGAAGGGGTGATCGGATTGTCGGCGAGCGAGTCCGGCGTGGCGCTCGTGCCGCTGATGGTCGGCACCGTCACGGGCGCCACCCTGTCGGGCCGGTCGATGATCTATTTCCGGCACTACAAGCGCGTGCCGCTGGCAATGATGAGCATCAGCCTCGCCTGCTGCACGGTCATCGCGTGGCAGGGAAGGGCGCTGCCCTTCTGGCTGATGGAGCTGCTGTTCGCGCTGCTCTCCATGGGGATCGGGACGATCCTGCCGCTCTCCACCATCGCGATCCAGAACGCGGTGGCGCGGCACCAGCTTGGGATCGCCACCGCCTCCATGAACTTCTTCCGGTCCCTCGGCGGGGCGCTGATCGTGGCGGCCTTCGGCACGATCGTGCTCGGCGGCGCCGCGGATGGCGCAGGCGGGCACGACGTGGAGAGCCTGATCCGCGGCGCCGACCCGGCGCAGCTCGCCCTGACCTTCCGGTTCGTGTTCCTGGCCGCCTGCCTGGGACTCCTGCTGGCCTTCACGTTCCTGGCGCTCATGGAAGAGCGCCCCCTCGGCGAGCACAGCTCGCCGAGGATGGACGGTAGGAGGCCGGACAAGCCGGCCTGAGGGGTCACACCGGGCCTGCTCCGTCGCCGTGCTGGCCGCAGCCGCAGCCCGCCGCATGCGCGCCGCCGGGCCAGCGGGAGGCGCGGATCACGCTGCAGAAATTCCCCTTGCGGAAGCCCGGCTCCTTGTCGGCGATGACATCGGCCTTCACGTTGCCGAAGGTGGTGTCCGGCTTGTGCCGGATGCCGTCGTAGAAGGCCTGGATGATGTCCTCCTTGAAATCCGTCGTGCGGGGAAAGGCGGAGACGACCGCCTCCCGCTCGGCATCGGAATATTGGCTGTAGGTCAGCCCCAGCACATCCATCTCGACGCCCGCCGTGACCAGGGCGACCACCGGATGCATGTGAACCGGAATGCCGGGCGTGGTGTGGAGCGCGATGGCCGTCCAGACGGTGTAGACCTCCGCCTCGGGCACGCCGTGCGCCTTCAGGAAGTCGCGCGCGGCGTTGGCCCCATCGACCTCGAAGCGTTCCTCGGCGCTGCTGTGCTCGGGCATCAGACCGAGATCGTGGAACATGGCGCCCGCGTAGAGCAGCTCGCGGTCGAAGGTCAGGCTGCGATGCGCGCCGGCGAGCGCGCCGAACTGATAGACGCGGCTCGAATGGTTGAAGAGCAGCTCGGTCTCGCTGTCGCGGACGAATTCGGTGATCGCCCGAGCGAGGGTGCTGTCGGGGATGGCGGCCTCGGAACGGATGCTCATGGAGGGATTCCTTTGCGCTGGCGGTCCCCATGAGCTACGTGGCCACCCTCGTGGCATCAATCGCCGTATCACGACGATTTCTGCCATCCTACCTGCATCCCCGGCCATGGAGTCCGCATGGCGCCCCGATCGATCGCCCTCCTCGCCCTGCCCGACGTCCAGCTCCTCGACGTGGCCGGTCCGCTCGACGTCTTCGCCGAGGCGAATGCGCAGAGCGGCCGCGACGCCTACGGCCTGTCGCTCATCGGGACGGAGCCGGGCCCGATCACGACCTCGTCGGGCCGGCGCCTGATCGCCGACCTCGTGGCCCCCGCCGAGGCCGGCGCAGCCTTCGACACGCTCCTCGTCGCCGGAGCGCCCCGGATCCACGAGGCCGCAATCGCGGCCGATCTCCTCGCCTGGCTCGCCGATGCGGCGGCACGGAGCCGGCGCTACGGCTCGGTCTGCAGCGGCGCCTTCCTGCTCGGGCAGGCCGGTCTCCTCGACGGCCGGCGGGTGACGACACACTGGGCCGTGGCGGAGATGCTGGCCGCGCGCTACCCCGGCGCGCGGATCGAGCCCGACGCGATCTGCCTGTTCGACGGGCCGCTCCGGACCGCGGCCGGCGTCACGGCGGGGCTCGACCTCGCCCTGGCGCTCGTGGAGGAGGATCTGGGTGTCGAGATCGCCCGCCGGGTGGCGGCTCAGCTCGTCATGTTCTTCAAGCGCGGCGGCGGCCAGATGCAGTTCAGCCGCCGCGGCGTCAGCGCGCCCAGCGGCCGCTCCGCCCTTCAGGAGGTACAGCGCTGGGTCGCCGCCCACCCGGCGGAGGACCACGGCGTCGAGCGGCTCGCCGCCAGGACCGGGATGAGCCCGCGCCATTTCGCGCGCGTGTTCCGCACCGAGACGGGCCTGACCCCGGCCGCCTATGTCGAGACCGTGCGGATCGAGGCGGTGCGCCGCCTCCTCGAGACCCGGGACATCGCCCTGAAGCAGGTCGCGGGCGCCTGCGGGTTCCGGGATGCCGACACGCTCCGGCGCGCCTTCACCCGACGGGTCGGCACGAGTCCGGCCGAGTACCGGCGGCGGCACGCACGCGGCTGACGCGCGCCGCGTTCCCGGCCCTCCGGACGCGATCGCCACCTGCGACCCGAAGGGCCGAGCTTCGGCCGTCCGGGGGTCTGCCCTTGATTCGCCCGGTTCGCCCGCTTAACTCGCCCTTATCGGCTGCGGGCCCCTCTGGCGGGCGCTGTTTCAGCGCCCGTGATGTCGGAGCCGATGCTTTCCGTCTGGAATCAGCATCAGGTCCCGCAAATGATGGATGTTCTCACCATCGAATGGCTCGGCAAGCCATTGTGGATGTGGCTCGGGTTCCACGTCCTGATCGCGTGCCTGCTCGCCTTCGACCTCGGGCTGCTGCATCGGGACAAGGAGCACGAGATCGGCGTCCGGGAGAGCCTGGCGCTCACCGGCTTCTATCTCACCCTCGGATTGGCCTTCGGCGGCTGGGTCTGGTGGTATCTCGGGTCCCAGGCCGGCGAGGAATACGTCACCGGCCTCGTGGTCGAGAAGTCGCTGTCGATGGACAACGTCTTCGTCATCGCCATGATCCTGACAGCCCTGGGCATCCCCCGGGCCGCCCAGCACCGGGTCCTGCTCTGGGGCATCCTGGCGGCGGTGGTGCTGCGCGGCCTGATGATTGGGCTCGGCGCCGCCCTGGTGCATCAGGTTCACTGGGTGCTGTCGCTGTTTGCCGCCTTCCTGATCTACGCGGGCCTGAAGATCCTGCTCTCCGGCGACGAGGAGGAGGGCGACTTCCAGAACAGCGCCGTCGTGCGCTGGTTCAAGACGACCTTTCGGGTCACGCCCGACCTGCACGGCCAGCGCTTCACCGTGCGCAAGACCGATTCGAAGACCGGCAAAGTCGCCCGATACTTCACCCCGCTGGCCCTGGCCCTGGTTCTGGTGAACGGCGCCGACGTGATCTTCGCGGTCGACAGCGTGCCGGCGATCTTCGCGATCACCACCGACACGTTCGTGGTCTACACCTCCAACATCTTCGCGATCCTAGGCCTGCGCGCCCTCTATTTCGCCCTCGCCGCGATGGTGGATCGGTTCGCCTATCTCAAGACCGCGCTCGCCTTCATCTTGATGTTCATCGGCGCCAAGATCGTGGTCGCCGACACGTTCGAGCTCGTGACCGTGCCGCCCTGGGTCTCGCTGGTCGTGACCCTGACGCTGCTGGCCGCGGGCGTCGCCTACAGCCTGTGGCGCACGCGGGCCGACGCGCCCGCCCAGGTCGCCCCGGAGCCCGGGCATCCGCACGAGGCCCGGGCCCACCGGGCCTGACGATCAGGCCGCCGGCAGGGCCGCGATCAGGTCGCGCAGGGTGGTGATGGTCGAGGCATCGGCCACGCCGTCCACCCGCGCCTGCCGGAAATGGCGCTGGAACGCGGTGACGACCGCGTGCGTGCGGGCGTCGAACAACCCGGTGACCGGCAGGTCGTACCCGTAGAGGGCGAACATCGCCTGCAGGGCCTCCACGGGCTGGCCGGCATCGCCCTGCGCGAAGAAGCGGCCGTCCCGGATGGCGGCGGGCGGCACGAGATGGCCGATCCCCGCCGCGGCGAGGCGGTCCCACGGAAAGGTCTCGCCCGGATCCTCCTTGCGCTCCGGAGCGATGTCGGAATGGGCGAGCACCCGCTCCGGCGGGATCGGCCAGCGGGACAGGACGTCCCGCGCCAGCGCGATCACCGCGGCGATCTGCGCGTCCGGGTAGGGCGGCAGCCCACCGGCATGGCCCGGATGGACGATCTCGATCCCGATCGCCCGAGAGTTGATGTCGGTCTCGCCTTTCCAAGATCCCGCGCCCGCATGCCAGGCCCGCCGGACCTCCGGCACCATCTGGACGATGCCGCCATCCTCGAACACGAGGTAGTGGGCCGAGACCTCGCTCAGCGGGTCGCGCAGGCGCGCCAGGGCGGCGGCCCCGCTCTCCATGCCCGTGTAGTGCAGGACCAGCATGTCGGGCCGGCCGGTCCGGCGCTCGCCGTGGTTCGGCGAGGGCGCGACGCGGCGGGCGAGGGGGCTGTCCGGGACGAGACTCACCGCAGCCCCCGCTCCTGCGCGATCCGGTCGTAGGCCGCGTTGATCGCGGCCAGACGCCGCGTGGCGATCGCCACCGCCTCGGCGGGCAGGCCACGGGCCAGCGCCCGGTCGGGGTGGTGCTCGGCGACGAGCGCCCGGTGGCGCGTCTTCAGGGTTGCGTCGTCGACCTCGCGGTCGAGTCCGAGCACGATGTAGGGATCGTCCGGCAGGCGCACATGCCGGGCGGCGATACGCTGGAACGCGGCCTCGTCGAAGCCGAAGATGCCGGAGACGGCGCGCAGGTAGCGCTCCTCCGCCTCGTGGAGCGCCCCGTCGGCACCCGCGATCTGAAACAGGCCGTCGAGCACGTCCTCGAGCAGGGCCGGCTCGTCGCCGAAGGTCGCGGCGAGCTGGCGGGCGTAGGCCTCGAAGCCGTTGGTGGTCTTCTTGGCGAGGTCGAACAGGCGCTCGACGCCGGCGCGCGCGGCCGGATCGACCTGCACGACGCGGCCGAACGCCTCGACCTCGGACGGGAGCACGACGCCGTCGGACTTGGCCATCTTAGCCGCCAGCGCCACGAGGCCCGTGGTGAACACCACGTCCCGGGGCGTCCGGCCGAAAGGCGCGCCGACGCGGTCGAGCAGGAAATGCCCGGCGACGCCGCCGACCAGCGCCCCGAGCGGACCGCCGATGGCCAGACCGAGACCGGCCCCGCCGATCTTGCCCCAGACGCCCTGAGCCCGATCGCCCTGGTTCATAGGCGGCGCGGCCCCGGTGCGACGGGTAGAAGTGGTGCAATCATTGGCGGCGGCATGCGTCCGTCACCGGGGACGCGCCCGGCCGAGCGCCGGGATAGCCGCTCCTCACGCGGCGCGGAAGGGCCGGGACGCGCCCGGCCCCCGACGCAGCCGGCTCAGCGGCAGTAGATGTTGCCGTAGGCGTCGCGGTAGGTGCCGTAGGGGCAGCGCGGCGCGGTCGAGGCGCCCACGATGGCGCCGCCGGCGCCGCCGATCGCCGCGCCCGCGAGGGCGCCGCCGGCCCGCCCCGTGGCGGCCGCGCCGATCGCCGCACCGGTGAGCGCGCCGAGGCCGGCGCCGCCGAGCGCCCGGTCCTCCGGCGTGTTGCAGGCGCCCAGCGAGAGGGCGGCGATGGTGGCGAGGGCCGCGGCAGTCAGCTTCTTCATGGTCCCCAGAACTCCCTTGTGCATCTGATCCGGCCGGTGGCCGTGACCGCGGCGGATCGCGCCGAGCTTAGCAGGAAGGGAATGTCGACTATATGGCTAAGGTTCCACCCGGGTCGTCCGGAGTTGCGCCTGGCTCGCGTCTCGCCCTATGCCTCAGGCCTGAGGCGGCGCCCGGACGGGGCCGCAGCGCCAGATCCGGCCTCCATCCGAGGGTCCCATGCCGACAGCCACCACGATCGTCCGCCGCGCCGCGGTGCGCGCCGACCGCATCGCCGACACGGTGAGCCTCGACCACGCCGCGCGGGAGGCCGTCGCGGGGTCGCTCGTCGCCGAGGGCGGCCTCGACTTCGCGGTGGCGCTCACCAAGGCCGCGCCCCTCGAGGATGGCGACGCCCTGCGCCTCGACGACGGGCGGCTGGTCGCGGTGCGCGCCGCCACGGAGGATCTCCTCGAGGTGCGCGCCGAAAACCCCGCCCGGCTGATGCGCCTGGCCTGGCAGCTCGGCGGCAGCCACGTGCCCGCCGAGATCGCCGCCGACGTGCTCTACGTCCCGGCAACGCCTGCGACGGCCGAGCTGGTGCGCGGCCAGGGCTGCCACGCGAGCCCAGTCTCCCGCGCCTTCCGTCCCGAACGCGCGGCCCACGATCACAGCACCTGCGGCCACGATCACAGTCATGACCATCACAGTCATGACCATCACGGGCATGACTGTGATGGTCATGACCATCACGGGCACGATCACCACCATGCGGGTGATCATGGACACGACCACGCCCACGATCATGGTCACCAACATAGCCACCACGACCACGCTCACGATCATGGTCATGCGCACGTGCACGGTCCCGGCTGCAGCCACGACCACTAGAGAACGCTTGACCGGAGCCTGGACGCTCCGGCTTGAGGCGGCATGAAGCAGGCTCCGGAGCGGCGCCCGATCGAAGTCCGATCGGGCGCCGTTCTTCTTTCCAGTCCGTGCCGAACAGCGCACGGCAGCTCCCCGCCGCATGCGACATTCAACACAAGATTACATGTCACTCAATCCGCTCTTTACAGTACATTTCCGCAGATAAATATCGTCCCGCGTGGTTTAAAAGTCCGACAAACGCAAATATTATCCAAATATTCCGTCAATATACTTGATTTTTTCTGTTGCAGCACGGACACAGACGGATCAATTGGATTGAGATACGTCGGCATCGGCATCGAATTCTCGGAACCGACCGACATGAAGAACATCCTCACATCCGCAGTTATCCTCGCCACCCTGACGGCGGCTGCCTCGGCGGCAGATCTGCCCCGCCGCGCGCTTCCGCCGGCCCCGGTCCCGCTGCCGGTCTTCACCTGGACCGGCGCTTACTTCGGCATCAACGCCGGTTACATCACGTCAACCAGGGATGTCGCCGATACCGCGGGCGTGATCCGGACGAGCACCGGTACCCCGCTTGGCACCTATTCAACCTCGGCGCCGTTGCAGCGGGACGGTTTCACGGGCGGCGGCCAGGTCGGCTACAATCACCAGTTCACGCCGGGATCCGGTTTCGTCGTCGGCGTCGAGGCCGATGCGGCCTATACCGATCTGCGCGGTCGTAACAGCTACAAGAGCAATCTCGCCGGAACCAACAGCTTCCGCCAGTCGGGCGACTACCTCGGGACCGTGCGCGGCCGCGTCGGCTATGCCTTCGACCGTACCCTGGTCTACGCGACGGGCGGTTTCGCCTATGCGGGCCAGACCTACCGCGCCAGCCTCTTCCAGACGGACATCCAGCCGAACTACTACGGGAGCCGCGCGCGTACCGAGACCGGCTACGCGGTCGGTGGCGGCGTCGAGTATGCCCTGCCGACCGATTCCTTCCTGAACTTCTTCCGCTCCAGCGCGGTGACGGTGAAGGGTGAGGCGCTCTACTACGACCTCGGCACCCGCACGATCCCGGTCCTCCCGACCTACCGGAACGTCAACGCCTTCGCGACGCGCTTCCAGAACGAAGGCGTGCTCGGCCGTGTGGGTGTGAATTACAAGTTCGGCAGCTACTGAGCGGCCCGGCCCTGGCCTTCGGCTGAGCCTCCCCAGCCCGATCAGACTGGTCGCCCCGTCGAAGGCCGCCCCAGGACTCAACTCCTGGGGCGCTTCGCGTTCATGGATCGGGCGTGTCGCGTCCGAGCGATCAGAGGCGCTTCGGCACGGGCCGCCGGCAATAGGCCCGGGCGTCCGCGGACGAGAGACCGTTCTGCGCGGCGGCGCATTGGTCGAGCGTCAGCCCGATGCTGGCTGCATAGGGCTCGTTGGGGGACAAGGCCTCGCGGGCGAGGTTTGCGAGGTAGAGCAGGAACGCCGCCGCTGCGAAGACCAGGGCGGCCACCACGGCACGGTTCAGCATCGCGTCCAGCCCCCGGTGGCACCGGCCGATCTGCTCCGACCGCTCACGGTATCCCCCCGAGCAGGAGCGCGAGTGCGAGCATCGCGAGACCGATCCCGATCAGCGCCGCAGCGGTTCGGTCGAACCCGGGCCGGCGCATCGCAGGGGCCCCGACCCGGATCAGGCATCGCGAACCGAAGCGGCATGTCGCGTCCGGCTCACTGCAGCAGCCCCCACAAACCCGTGGCCAGGCCGAAGGTGAGGGAGAGCATCGCCGCGCCGAGCAGCGCGCGATCGATGACGCGGGCGGTTCGGTCCTCAGGTCGAATGTCGATCATCCGGGCGCCTCCTCTCCGCCAAGATTGACGAACCCCTGTTGCTGACCTGTGTCGACGCAGCGCCCGCCGCTGTAGTCCCGCATTCCAAACCGGATGAGCGTCTCTGATCCCCGGGACTCGATCGAACCGAACGCGTGGACGCGGACCTGGAACACCCCGGACGCGGGGCGGTTGGACCGGCACCCCACCCGGAGACCACGCGTGACCACTGATCCGCTCAGCAAGTATCCCCGTCCGCCCTTCGAGGCGCAGCCCCAGAGCTTTCCGGGCAAGACCGGCCGCATGGCGCCCGAGCCCGACCACGGCGAGGCGAGCTACACGGGCTCGGGCAAGCTCACCGGCAAGGCCGCGCTGATAACCGGCGGCGACAGCGGCATCGGCCGCGCCGTCGCCATCGCGTTCGCCCGGGAAGGGGCCGATGTCGCCATCTCCTACCTGCCGGAGGAGCAGGCGGACGCCGAGGCGGTGGCCGGCTGGATCGAGAAGGCGGGCCGGCGTGCGCTGCTCCTGCCGGGCGACCTCAAGGACGCCGCCTACGGGCGCCAGATCGTCGCCCGCACGGTGGAGACGTTCGGGCGCCTCGACGTTCTGGTCAACAACGGCGCGTTCCAGCAGCCGAACGAGGACCTCGCCGCCATCGAGGATTCCATCTTCGAGGACCATTTCCGCACCAACGTGTTCGGGCCGTTCTACGTGACCAAGGCGGCGCTGGCGCATCTCAAGCCCGGCGCTTCGGTGATCTTCACCTCGTCGGTGAACTCCAAGCACCCGATGCCGTCGCTCATGGCCTACAGCGCCACCAAGGGTGCGCTGAGCAACATGGTGCTGAGCCTCGCCCAGCTCCTCGCCGAGAAGGGCGTGCGCGTGAACGGCGTGTTGCCGGGTCCGATCTGGACGCCGTTCATCCCGTCCGGGATGAGCCAGGATTCGGTGAAGACGTTCGGCAGCCAGGTTCCGTTCGGGCGCCCCGGCCAGCCGGCCGAGCTCGCCTCAGCCTACGTGATGCTGGCTTCCGAGGAGAGCAGCTACACGTCCGGCGCCCTCGTCACCGTCGCGGGTGCGATGCCGGTCTTCTGAGCGGCACCGGCCGCGCCCGGCCCAAGTCCGAGCCTTGAAACGGCGGGTTGCCCCCTCAAGCCGCGCGCATATCGGCGAGGAAGCGCACCACTTCGGCCCGCAGCGCCTCCGCGCTGCGGCTCACACCGCCGGCCGCCTCGCCCACGTCATGCGCCAGTCGGCGCGTCTCGTCGGCGGCGGCGGAGGCCGACACCACCGTGTTGCTCACCGCGTCCGTGCCCTGGGATGCCTCCTCGATGTTGCGCGAGATATCGCCCGTGGCGGCGCGCTGCTGGTCGACCGCCGCCGCGATCACGCTGGCGATCGCGTTCATCGACTCCACCGTCCGGCCGATCGACTGGACCGCGCCCACGGCCACGGAGGACTCGTGCTGGATGGCGCCGATCTGCGCGGTGATCTCCTCGGTCGCCTTCGCGGTCTGCCCGGCCAAGCCTTTCACCTCGGCCGCCACCACGGCGAAGCCGCGCCCGGCCTCGCCGGCCCGCGCCGCCTCGATCGTGGCGTTGAGGGCCAGCAGGTTCGTCTGCGCGGCAATCGCCGAGATGATCCGCACCACTTCGCCGATCCGCTCCGCAGCGCCCGCGAGCCCGCGGATCTGATGGTCGGTGAGCCCGGCCTCGCTCACCGCTTGGCCGGCGATCTCCGCCGATTTCAGGGCTTGGCCGCCGATCTCCGCGATCGAGGCGGTCAGCTCCTCGGTGGCCGCCGCCACGGTCTGCACGTTGGCCGAGGCCTGCCGGACCGCGAGCGCTGCCGAGCCGGCCTGCTTGGCGGTCTCGACGGCGGTCTCCGACATAGCGCGGCAGGCCTCCCGCATCCCGGACGCCGCGCTGTCGACCTGCTGCAGCAGCGCGCTCGCGCTCCGGTCGAAGCTGCGCGTGAGATCCTCCATCCAGCGGGCGCGCTTCTCCCGCTTGGCCTGCTCGGCCAGCCGTTCGGCTGTCAGCGCGCGCTCCTTCAGCATGCTGTCGCGGAACACCTCGGCCGCCTCGGCCATGCGGCCGATCTCGTCGTTCCGACCCGCTCCCGGGATCGCCAGGGTCAGTTCGCCGCCGGCCAGCCGGCGCAGGGCGCCCGTGAAGGCCGCCAGAGGCTTGGTGACGCTGCGGACCAGCAGGATGCTGCCCGCGACGATCGCCAGACAGAGCGGGCCCAGCCACAGCAAGGACCGCAGCATCCGCGCCCGGCCGGCCGCCTCGATGTCGTCCACATAGAGGGCCGAGGATAAGACCCACTGCCAGGGTTCATAGGCCAGCGAGTACGCGACTTTCGGTGCCGGCTCGGTCTCGCCGAGCCGCGGCCAGCGATACGCGGTGAAACCGCCGCCTGCCCGACCCTGCTCGATCATCCGTCCGACGAAGGTCTTCATCATGGCCGCGTCGTCGCGCCTCTTGGTGCCCTCGATCTTTGGATCCGGGTGGACGACATTACGGCCCAGATCGCCCGGCGTCGTGCCGTAGACGAAGACGTAATCGCCACCATTGTAGCGGATCGCGCGCAGGACCTCGGCGGCTTTCCGCTTCGCCGCATCCTGGGAGATCGTCCCGGCCTCCGCCTGCTTACCGAAAGCGAGGACGATGCTGTGCGCGGCCTCGACCTGATGGCGGATTGCAGCCTTGCGCCCGTCCATCATCAGATCAAGACTCGAAAATATTTCGAAGCCCAGGATGACCGCAGATGCCAGTACAATGCTCGCCGTGAGAACATAGATCTTTGCTCTGATGGTCGAGCTCGAACGCTTCGTCGCATCAATCGAGCGAATGAGACCGCGCCTGTTCTTTGAAAAAAAATTTGCTCATCACCCCTACCTCCCCAGAAATGGATGATGAACCTCCTTAATCCCTCAGGAACAATTTCACAATCGATGGCGTCAACAATAACTTCTAGTTTTTATCATTATTTACAGAGCAACACTCTGATTTATATACATGGTCATTGAAATCATATTGCAATTCCCCGAATAGAATTTGTCTTTCTGCAGGCCGACAACAACGGAGCAGCAATTCCCGAACGTCAAGATCAATGACACCGGGCGGCCCGGCAGGTCCGCACGCGCCGCTCAAGAGCGTGCCGCCAAGGTCTGACCAGGCTGGCCAGAGGCCGACCCGGGACCGGGATCAACGCTGCGCGAGGAAACCGATCGGCTGCCGCTGCGGTCCCTCCTGCTTCAGGGTGCGCAGCATCTCTTCGTATTCCCGCTCCATCTCGGGCGTCACCGAGGGCCGGGTCTCTCGCGCCGCCTGCTCGAAATGGGCGCGCCGCACCTGGGTCGCCTCGATGGATTCCCGCAATGCCAGCAGGCCGGCCCGGCGGGTGAGGTCCTCCAGATCGGCGCCGGTGAAGCGGGCCGTGCGCTCGGCCACGGCGTCGAGGTCGACATCCTCGGCGAGTGGCATGCCCTTGGTGTGGATCGCCAGGATCCGGCGGCGGCCGGCCGCGTCCGGCACCGGCACGTAGACCAGCTCGTCGAATCGCCCGGGGCGCAGCAGCGCCGGGTCGAGAAGATTCGGGCGATTGGTCGCCGCCATGACTACGACACCCTGCAATTCCTCCAGCCCGTCCATCTCGGCGAGGATCGTGTTGACCACCCGCTCGGTGACGGCCGGCTCGCCGAGGCCGCCGCCACGCGCCGGAGCGAGGCTGTCGATCTCGTCGATGAACACCACCGTCGGGGCAACCTGCCGGGCGCGCTGGAACAGTCGCGAGACCTGCTGCTCGGATTCGCCGTACCATTTCGACAGGAGGTCGGAGGATTTGGTGGCCACGAAATTCGCCTCCGCCTCCCGGGCGACCGCCTTGGCGAGCAGGGTCTTGCCGGTGCCGGGCGGTCCGAACAGCAGGAAGCCCTTGGCCGGGCGGATGCCCAGGCGCCGGAACGCCTGCGGCGAGCGCAAGGGCAGCTCGACACCTTCACGCAGGCGCATCTGCGCCTCGGCGAGACCGCCGACATCGTCCCAGGTGACATCGGGCACCTGGATCATGATCTCGCGCAGCGCAGAGGGCTGGATCCGCTTCATCGCCGAGAGGAAGTCGTCCCGCCCGACGCTGAGTCCCTCCAGCACCTCGGCCGGGATGCCTTCGCGCAGGTTCACCGCCGGCAGGATGCGGCGGACCGCATCCATCGCGGCCTCGCGGGCCAGAGCGCCGAGATCGGCCCCGACGAAGCCGTAGGTGGTGCGGGCGATGGCATCGAGGTCGACATCCGGGGCGAGCGGCATGCCGCGGGTATGGATGCCCAGGATCTCGCGCCGGCCCGGCTGGTCGGGCACGCCGATGATGATCTCGCGATCGAAGCGGCCGGGGCGGCGCAGGGCCTCGTCGATGGCGTCGCGCCGGTTGGTGGCGCCGATCACCACGACGTTCTGGCGCGGCTCCAACCCGTCCATCAGGGTCAGGAGTTGCGCCACGATCCGCCGCTCGACCTCGCCGGTGACCTGCTCGCGCTTCGGGGCGATCGAGTCGATCTCGTCGATGAAGATGATGGCGGGCGCGTTCTGGGCGGCCTCCTGGAAGACCTCGCGCAGGCGCTGCTCGGATTCGCCGTAGCGGCTGCCCATGATCTCGGGCCCGGCGATGTGGAAGAACCGGGCCTCGGTCTCGTTGGCCACCGCCCGCGCCAGCCGGGTCTTGCCTGCGGGCGCAGCTCCGGCGGATCGAGGCGGCGATCAATCTGCGCCTGATCGAGCCGGCCGAGCGGGCGACCCTCTACGCCGAATTCGCCGTCGAGGGCCTCTTGCGTGCCGACAGCGCGGCCCGGGCCAAGCTCTACGCGTCCTTCGCGCAGAACGGGATCATGGATCGCGACGAGATCCGCGAGAAGGAGAACCTCGACCGCCGCGGCGGCGGGGCGGCCAAGCTCACGGTCCAGGCGAACCTCCTGCCGATCGACGATCTCGGCCTTGTCGCGACGATGCCACGCGAGCGGCCGGTCGAGCCCGGATCGGTCATCGCACAACCGACCACTCCGTAGGCCGCCCATGCATCCGGACTTCATCGTCGCCCCCCTTGAGCTGAAATTCGCCGACGCCGCCGAGGCCGGCACCTTCGAGGGCTACGGCGCCGTCTTCGGCAACATCGACCAGCACGGCGACCGGATCCTGCCGGGCGCGTTCACCGCGACGCTGGCCGAGCGGAAAGCCGCCGGCGGCACGCTGCCGATGCACGTCAATCACGGCCTGCCGCAGCTCGGCGGCCAGCGCGCCGTCGGAATCTGGACCGACCTCGCCGAGGACGAACGCGACCTGCGCGCCAAGGGCCGGATCTCCGGCATGAACACCGATGCCGGCCGCAACCTGTTCGAGCGGGTGAAGGACGGCGCGTTCCCGGGCCTGTCGATCGGCTACCGGGTCGCCCCCGGCGGCGCCGTCTACGGCACCAAGGCCGGCGAGCCGCGCCGTAGCCTGAAGGCAATCCATCTCGGCGAGATCAGCCTCGTCGACACGCCCTCGAACGGCCTGGCGCTGATCGATGCGGTCAAGAGCGCCCGGGCCCAGCCCGATGCGGCAGCGGCCGCCGCCGCGATCGCCGCGGCGATGCGCCTGCACGACCGGCACCTGTCCGGCGACGGCTACGGCGGCGCTCCGCTGAAAGAGCGCGCCCAGGTGATGAACCACCTGCGCGATGGGTTCGAGGCCCTGACCGGACAGCGCGCGCCCGAGGATCTCGACGCCTGGAAGGTCACGCCGACCCTGCGCGACGTCGAGGCCATGCTTCGGGAGGAATTCGGCCTCTCGCACGCACAGGCCCGCGCCTGCGCCGAACGCCGGTTCAAGGCTGCCCCTCCGGACGAGGGTTCGGCAGAACCTGCGAACGCCGCGGCGCTCCGCGCGCTGCTCTCCGGTTTCCGGCTCCCGCAACTCTGAAGGACCCGCATCATGACCCGACTTCGCTCACAGGCCGGCGCCGTCCCGGCCGCGTTCCTGGCCGCCTGCGCCATTCCCGGGATGCCGCGCGTCGCCCTCGACAAGCCCAGCGAGGGCGGCGGCGCCGATTTCACCACGCTCACGGCCGACCTGAAGAAGGCCACCGACGAGGTGAAGACCTTCGCCGAGAAGGCCGAGGCGGAGATCAAGAACCTCGGCAAGGTCACCGACGAGACGAAGGCCAACGCCGACAAGGCGCTCGCCGAGATGGGCGGCCTCACCGCCCGCATCGGCGATCTGGAGCAGAAGCTCGCCCGCCGCGGCGCGCCCGCGGGCGGTGAGGAGCACAAATCCGTCGGCCGCATCGTCGCCGAGAGCGAAGCCGTGAAGGCGGCGGGCCAGCGCGGCGACGCCTGGAAGGGCTCGCTCGCCATCGAGGTCAAGGCGATCACCGCGGCCAGCGCCTCCGGCACCTCGGCCTCGACCGCCCTGGTCCCGGCCGACCGCGTCGCCGGCACCAGCCTGCCGCGGCGGCCGATGACGATCCGCGCCCTGCTGCAGCCCGGCCGGACCAATTCGAGCATCATCGAGTATGCCCGCCAGACGGTGCGCACACCGGCCGGCTGCTCAACGGCATCGGCTACCGCCGCGACGGCGACCTCTACGTCGTCGAGGCCTGGGCCGACCGGGACGGCACCGACTACGCCCTAGCGGTCGAGGCCGGCCACCACGCTGGCGGCCTGCACGCGGATGCGGATCTCTTCGCCGACACGACCGGGCAGGGCGGCCGGCGCGTGCGCCCGAGCCACGAAGCCGACGTGCCCGGCCATCCGTTCTTCTATGATTCGGCTCGTGAGGCCCTGGCCGACTGGCGCCGCGCCCTCGATGACGGCATCGGCGACGCGGCCCGGGAGGAGGGGCTGTGATCCGCCCGACCACGCCGGAGCTCGCCCTGCGCGACGCGCTCCGGTCCCGGCTGAAGGCCGATCCCGATTTCACGGCCCTCGTGGGCAAGCGCTTCTACGACGAGGTGCCGGCCGGAATCGGCCGGGCCGAGCCGAACGCGGCCGAGACCCGGCCGCCCTATGCCTATCTCGGCCCGATGCGCCGGGCCGGCTACGCGGAGAGCTGCGTCGCCACCTGGACGATCCAGGCCCGGCTCTACGCGGTCTCGACCGCCTACGACCGGGACCAGGGCTGGCTGCTCGCCGACGCCATGATCGCGGCGCTCAACGGCCTCGAGCAGGCGGACCTGCCGCTCGCCGAGCCCTACGGCCTGCGCACGCCGATCGAGGTGGTCCAGGCGGGCGACGTGATCGACCCGCTGCAGGCGAAGTCGGTGTTCCTGGACCTGCGCACCACCATCGCCCGGCCGCTGCCGGGCCAGGAGGACTAACGATGGCCGAGCCCGCGCTTCTGCCCGGCAACCGGTTCCGCGCCTATCGCGGCTCCGGCACGCCGCTGGCCTATCACTTCATCTGCCTCGCCACCTCGATCACCCTGACGCTGACCAACAGCTACGAGGATGCCACGGTGGCCGATTGCGACGACCCGACCGGCATCCCGGACCGCAAGAGCGTGCTGACCTCGCGGTCCTGGGGCGGGCGCATCGCCGGGCAGATCGCCGCCGATCACCTCGACGAGTTCCGCGCCGACGCCACCAGCGACGAGGCGGTGCCCTACCGGTTCCGGATCGACCCGAAGGACGGCGTCGGGGCCGGCACGTGGTCGGGGAAGGTGTTCGTGGAGAATTTCGAGATCACGAAGGCCAACAACGGCATCGTAAACTTCACCAGCCAGTTCCGGGGCGACGGCCCGCTCGCCTGGGGGCCCTGGACGTGAGCGGCGCGGAGACCGGCCGCACCCTGGTGACGGCCGACTTCGCTGGCCGGCCGTGCCGGTTCCAGCTGCGGCTCGGCGAGATGGCCGAGCTGGAGCGGCTGTGCGGGGCCGGGATCGGGGCGATCTTCATGCGGCTCGGCACGCACCAGTTCTCGCACCGGGACGTGTGGGACACGATCCGCCTCGGTCTGGAGGGCGGCGGCATGAGCGGGATCGCGGCCTCGGCGCTGGTGCTGCGCTACCAGGACGACCCGCTGATGGACCACCTGCCGCTCGCCGGCCGGATCGTGGCCGCGGCCGTCAACGGCGTGCCAAAGGCGGGCGACGCGGCGGGAAACGCCGCGGCCGAGGGGGAGGGGACAGCCGACCCGGCGACCTCTCGGTCTTCTACGGCGCCGGGGCGGTCGCAGGCTTCGCGCCGGAGGACATCCGCCGGATGACGCTGGCCGAGTGGCACGTCGTCATCGCGGCCTTCATCGCCGCGCACGGGCCGCCGGAGGCGGGGGGCAGCGAGGACGAGTTCCTGGCGGTGCTGGCGGAGGAGATGGCGGCTGGGCGGGCGTGACAGATCGCACCAACATCGAGAAGCGGGTTCCATTACTGTATTGACACGAATCAATGGATCATACTTACTGCATTCCTCCCCGAAGACCTAAGTTCATTGCTCTTCGGCCGCTGGGAGGGGTCCATGATTGATTTCCCTCAAATACTGTTCGGCGTTCCAGTGCCGTGGCTACAGACGGCAATCCTCAATTACTGGATCGTAGCAGTCGGTGTAATCGCCTTATTCTTCTTCGGTAGTTATCACTTCAACACTCCAAATTACGCTTTGAGCGGCGGTTCGGAACGAGCTGCGGGCCCATCTACTCTGGATCCCGCTATATCCCGTATCAATGGCTTGGCGCCACCGAAATACACGACAACGCGCTCTCAATATCAAAGGTTTATGCTCAAATATGTCATCATGCTCGAAACAGCTTTCGTCGTGATGACCTTTTCACCGGAAGTGATCAAATCAATTTACTATTTATCCGGCGCCAGCGTCCCAACAGGACAAATTCATTTTCCAGAAACTGTCACTGAGAGGGCAATTTGGTCGCTATTTATTTTGACCGGCCTTTTGACTTCTTTTCCGGTATTCAGGCAGGTCGACGGGTTCATCCTTCGCGCGCTCCACAAAGGCGCGAATGTGCCAACTGGCGTGGAGCAGACAGCTCAGTACTTATTGATCGTCAAATATGAGCCGAACCAGACGATTGGCAGCGATATTTTCACCGGCATTCGAACCCACCATTTTCGCGAAGTGATAGCCGAACGCGAAGCGGGCTCCCTGGAGCGGACATGGTTCGAACTGCGTTGCATTCGTGAGAGCGTCAAAAAGTACGTTTTGAACTGCCCGATACCCCTGCTTCAGAGCATCATCCAATCAGACATCGACGACGCCGGACAACGTGTCGACAATCTTCGAGATCAACTCTTTAAGTACTTTCAGCAGCAAGACAAAATTCTCCCAGACCATGTGGAGAATATCGACGATTATCTGATGAGTCAGATTGACAAGCCCGGGATCCAGGAATTTGCCGCTCAGAGGCGTGCATTCCTGGCGGAGGTTCAAGCCCTGAAGCTACGATTTTGCAGGCTGTGTACGCTGGCCGTATTCGCGGTCGAGCAACGTCCGGAGCGGATAGACATGAGGCTCAAAAACCTCGGTTTCGGTGTTGAAGTAACTTATCTCCCACGTTGGCATTGGGAGGCTATTTTCATCGTCGGTCTTTGCGTCATTCTATCGACCCTAATACCGAGTTTTATTTATGCCGTAACCATCGACAATTTCGGTTTTAATGTTCCGGCGCAGTACCGAACCTATGTGCCCGTCGATCCCAAGCAGGTCGTCATGTGGGCCCTCATGGCCGCGGCCCTCCATACTTTGGCCGTCGTCGTCGCCCTCGCTGTGAAGCGCTTCTATGCTCCGAAGCATGCGCGCGGGGGATCTTCGGAGGCCCCGGAAAATGAGATTTGCGCAGCTGTTTCCTATATGATCTGCCTGACGATTCAGGTTGCATTTGTCATGATGTCGGGCAATCCGGCTCGGATCGCGCTCGCCTGGGCCTTGCTTCCTGCAATCACGGGCTACTTCACCGGCAAATATATCGATAAATCCAGATTGAAACGTCCCCTGTCGCATCTCCGGTCCTGGAAGCAAGCGGGCGTCACCGGTGCAGCAAGCTTCCTTGCGAGCATCGTCACCCTGGTACACGGCTTCCAGATCGCGGCTATCCATCCGATCGTCTACATCTTCATCTTGTACGCAACGGTCGTCGCGGCCGCGATCGGCTTCGCCATCGGCGAGTCATTTCAGCGGACTTACAGCCACAGCAAATGGACCGAGGATCCCGCTGTCAATCCGGACATACTCGGAAGATCTGATAGGAAGGTGATCGGTGATCTGATCATCCAGAGATTGGCCGAGCCGGCGACGCAGAACGCACGGTTAAACTTGGCACAAGGAGCGGGAATTTAGGTCTGCCAAATTTTTCCGCACGGGAATCGCTGAAAGCTCGTGCGCACGGCAGAGTTCGTCTCTCCAGATTAGCTCAAGGTCATCGAGGACGCGCGCCCCTAGATCTGATGCATCGGCGCGCTGGCCGCAACGACACATCGCGGACCGCCGGCCCCGTCGGGTGCCAGCGGTTCGCGTCGAATCGCGCCAAGTCTTCCGTGCACAGCTACTCCTTCAACGGAGCAGAGAGGATGACCGATGGCCGAGCCGCTCGTCATCGCCTTCGCGACCGACACGACCCACGCTCAGGGTGCGATGGCGACCCTGGCGTCGCAGATCGGCGGCAACATGGCGACGATCTGCGACGCCATGGCGGGCGGCGCGGCCAAAAGCAACACGTTCGGCGCGTCCCTCCAGGGCCTCGCCACCAACGCCCAGCGGCAGCCGTCGGCCAGGACGTTCGCGCGGCGATCGACGCGCGCCTGACCCAGAACGTCCGACCCGGCGACCTCTCGGTCTTCTACGGCGCCGGGGCGGTCGCGGGCTTCGCGCCGGAGGACATCCGCCGGATGACGCTGGCCGAGTGGCATGTCGTCGTGGCGGCCTTCATCGCCGCCCACGGGCCGCCGGAAGCGAGCGGCAGCGAGGACGAGTTCCTGGCGGTGTTGGCGGAGGAGATGGCGGCGGGGCGGGCTTGACGACGTGGACCTGCTCGTTACCCAAAGAGGCTTTAGATGCAACGTGATCGGGCAAGGCGATGCACACAATCGGCGATGAAGCAGGCTTACATTCTGAGATATATAAGACAATACGTTGTAAAATCCGAGTGGTTATTGGCAATCGTGCTCTGTAAATCTACGATAGCACTGGCCGCCTGTGCAGTAATACCTGCGCATTTTTCCTTCGATACAAGGCGTCTCCGCGCATGCTTGGCCTTCTGTCGCGAGAGTACAATTTGGAATAAGTTTCGTGCGGACTCTAGCGTCAAATCTATGCAAGTCTCGAGTTCCGTCTTCTTCGTCAATTTTGATTTCAAACCCTTTCGCGATAGCTTCATCGACGGTCTTCGGCAACTCATCAGCCATGATGCGTCATCTCCTAGAACACAGGAAAGATTCGTGTTCGAACGGCTTGCCCGAATAGCAGGGCGCGTCGAACATCTTCAGCAGTCTCCGTCAGGCGATATCCACCAAATTCATCCTTCTCCGCAGGCCCCATAGTTATTGTAATATCGTCGGTTCTTGATCTCGAAATGCTGGCAAGCGTTGATGAATTATTGATCCCGACTTGAGTAAATTTCCACGCCGGGTTAATCGATCCATTATAACTGGAGATGAATGTCGACTGATAGCTAAAAACACTGTAGGGTGACTGTAGTTTGGTCTTGCTGATATTTCCAGGCACTCGGGCCAGAAATGCCTTACGCTGCAGGAAATCAGAAATCTTGAGATCAGACTCAATCTGATATCCGCCGATTTTCTTGCAAGGTATCGCGATATTTTCTCGAAGAAGCTCCTGTACGGACCAAGTGATACCAATACTTTCGGTCCTAGTCGCATCAGCGTTTCCGCCTAAGGCCGCGCCGAAGCTAAAAATTGGCGGAATATCATTGTACGAAAAAGTAGGATTTAGCCCACCAGTTTCTTGAGCACTTGTTTTGAGATCGATTTTTGCCGCCCAGCGAGTTAGCCACTCCGCGTCGTACCCTAATCCCGGACCAGATTTTGAATAAGCGTTGATCGTCCTCGTGACACCTTCCTTCAGCTCGCACTTGACCTGCGCTAAGATAGTGTTCTCTTTGTCATATTGATCGAGCGGCCTCTGAAACGGCTCATGCAAATCTGGGGTTACCACCCCAAAACATCCTCCCAACATCGTGGGCGCCGACAGCACAACGAGGATTTGTAGGCCGCATTTCCACATGTAGAAGGCGCTCCCCAACCGCGAATATAATCGATTAAGATCTTCTTTACGGTCAAGATACGCGGGTGGCCGTTCCTGAAAACATCGAAAACTGTGACATCAATGACACTACCGCTGTTGGTGGCAATCTGAGGATCTTCGATGCCCGTGATTACCGCTGTTATAGATAGTATCATAACAAATAGACCATGGGTATAAAGTAATATTGAAGATGGCGACACTGATGCACTCGTGATTTTTCGAGGCAAGTAACTTTCTAAAATACCACATAAATATTCAGCACGCTGACAGCCGCGATCTCCTTAGATCTTCCGTAACAACAGCCTCGAAGGCCGACTCATGGCCGAACCGCTCGTCATCGCCTTCGCGGCCGACACGTCCCGCGCCCAGGGCGCGATGGCGACGCTGGCGTCGCAGATCGTCGGCAACATGGCGACGATCGGCGTCGCCATGTCGGGCGGGGCCGCCAACAGCAACACCTTCGGCGCGTCCCTCCAGGGCCTCGCCACCAACGCCCAGCGCGCCGCCGCCGCCGTCGGCCAGGACGTGCGCGCGATCGCATCGGCCACCGCCAACGCCGCAACCGCCACAAGGCCACCCTGGAGGGCGTCGTCCGGGCGTTCACGGGCGCGGCCGCCGGCTCGAACACCGCCGGCGCCGCTGTCCGCACCGGCCTGTCGGCCACCACCGGCGCGGTCTCGGGCGTGGCCGCCCAGATCCCGTCGCTCAACACGCTGCTCGCCGCCTTCCTCGGCTTCGAGGCCGCCAAGCTGGTGTTCGACAGCGTCGCCGCCTCGATCGAGGCCGCGCGCGCGCACATCGCCGAGTTCGTCCGGATCGGCCGGGAAGCCGAGAAGGCGGGCGTGGGCACCGGCTTCTTCCAGCGCGCCACCCTGGACGCGGAGAAGTTCGGCCTCACCGTCGAGCAGGTGGTCGCCGCGCTCCAGCACGCCCGGGCCGCGAGCGAGCTCCGGATCGGCGAGGGCAAGGACGGCACGAACGCCGCGGCGATCGACGCGCGGCTCACCCAGAACGTCCGCGCCGGCAACCTCTCGGCCGCCGACAAGGCCGGCTTCGACGCCGCCGGCACCCAGGAGGAGAAGATCAAGGTCATGCTCGACCTGATCGACAAGCTCCGGGCCGACCAGCGCGACCTCGCGGCCTTCGATCTCGCCGGCCACTTCTTCGGACCGGATTTCGAGCGGCAGCTGCGCAGCGGCGTCGACCTGACCAACCAGCTGCGCGAGACCCTCGACAGCACCAGCACGACGGTCGCGGGCGTGCGCATCGTCGGCGAGGACGAGGTCGAGCGCGCCCGGCTGCTCGACGCCAAGGCGAAGGACATCGCCGACACCTTCGCCAGCGCGCTCGCGCCGATCCAGCGCGACATCTCGAACGCGGTGCTCGACACCTACCAGGCCTTCCTCGACGTCGAGCGGGTGATCGCCCGCGTCGTGCAGATCGCCGTGAACCTCTACGAGACCGTCGCCGGCATGGTCGGCAAGGTGTGCGAGCTGGTCGGGTCGATCCCGGGGATCGGCAAGATGCTCACGGCGGGCAACCCGCTCACTTTCCTCCAGGAGGCCGGCCGCGCCACCGGCCTGGTCGATCCGGAGACGCAGGGGCCGCCGGCGCCGCTGGCCGTCAAGGTCCGGCCGAAGGGGCCCGACCGCTCGGCGGTGCTGCCGGCGCTGCACGCGCACAAGGGGCGGGGCGGATCCGAGGCCGAGAGCCTCGACGCGGTCGAGACCCTGGTCAAGCAGCTGGAGAAGGCCCGCGACACCGCGAAGGCCGAGCTGGACACCGTCGGCAAGACGAATGTCGAGCGCGAGAAGGCGGTGGCTCTGGCCAAGGCCGAGGCCGCCGCCCGGGAGGATGCCAAGCGCGGCAAGCGCGCGAACCCGCTCCTCGACGAGGACGAGCGCAGCCGAGTCCTGTCGGCCGCCGAGGCCATGCAACACTACCGGGACGCCACCGAGAACGCCCAGCAGGCCCTGCGCCAGAGCGCCGAAGCGGCCCGGTTCTTCGCGCAGGCCGCCGCCGACGGTCTCACGGAGGCCATCGTGAACGGCAAGTCCTTCGCCTCGGTGCTGAGCGACATCGCCAAGCAGCTGGAGCGCTCGATGCTCTCAGGGCTCCTGACCGGCACCGGTCCGCTCGCCGGCCTGCTCGGCACCGCGCCGCTGGCGAGCGCCGGGCCGAACGCCACCGGAGGGCTCCTGGGCAACCTGTTCGGCGGCCTCGGCGGCGCAGGAAACGGTAGGGCGCTTCCGGAGCCGCCCGCGTCGGGCGCGACCCTCGGCCTGGCCGGCGGCTCGCCGCTAGGCCTGCTCGGCACGCTGTTCGGCGGCCTGTTCCGGGCCAATGGCGGCCCGGTCGCCGCCGGCCAGCCGGTCACGGTCGGCGAGATGGGCCGCGAGCTGTTCGTGCCGCAGACCAACGGCACGATCGTTCCGATCGCCCCCGGCACCGCGTCCGGCCCGCAGAGCGTCGACAACAGCCGGAGCTACACGATCGACGCGCGCGGGGCGCAGGCCGGCGTCGCCGAGCAGATCACCGCGGCGCTCGGCGCCTACGACCGCGGCCTGAGCCGCACCCTCGCGGCGCGCAGCGCCGTCGCCAGCCGGCGCTACGGCACGGGGCGCTGATCCGTGCCGATCTTCGACGCGGCCGGGGCGGCCGCGCTCGCCGGCGCGACCATCACGGCCGAGATCCTGGCGGTCTTCGACTTCCGCGACCGGCCGCAGCGCGTCCATGCCGGGTTCGGCACGCTCCGGGCCGGGGGCCAGACCTGGCAGGGCCTGGGGGGCCTCGGCGCCGTCTCCGACATCGAGAGCCCGGTCGGCGGCCTCGCCCCGCTCGTCACCTTCACCCTCTCGGGCGTCGGGCCCGCGATCGCCGCCGACGTCGTCGATGCCCGCGCGCAGGTGAAGGGCCGGGATTGCGCGGTCTATCTGCAGCTCTACGGCGCGGACCTCGCGCCGCTCGGCGGGCCCTACACCCTCTACCGCGGCGTCATGGACCGCCTGACCCACACGGCCGCCGGGCCCGACAGCTGGACCGCCCAGCTCACCGCCGAGACCCGGTTCTCCCGCCGGGGCCTGCCGCCCTTCGGCAACCTCACCCACGCCGACCAGCAGCGCCGCCATCCCGGCGACGACGGCCTGTTCGACATCGCCCAGATGGTCAACCGGAGGCGCCCGTGGAATCCCGAGATCCCCGAGAAGAGCTGAGCGTCTTCCTGCGCGCCATGGCCCGAGCCGACTTCGCCTGGGGCCTCTGCGACTGCGCCCTGACCATGGCCGACTGGTGCCGCCGCGCCCGCGGGATCGACCCGGCCGCGCCCCTGCGCGGACGCTACCGCACGGCGCGCGCCGCGGCGCGTCTAGTCCGCCGCCGCGGCGGGTTCGAGGCCGCGGTCTGCGCGCTGATGGACGCGGCCGGATTCGTCCGGACCGACGCGCCGCGCCCCGGCGATGTCGGAATCGTCGCGCACCCGGAGGTCGGTCCCGCCTGCGCGATCCGCTGCGCGCTGGGCTGGGCCGTGAAGGGGCAAGCCGGCGTGGCGCTCGGCGCCTTCCCGACCCGCGCGGCCTGGCGCCTCTGATGCCGGCCGCGATCGGCGTCGCGATCCTGGGCGAGGTCGGGCTCGATGCCATCATCGGCTCGACCATCGCGGGCGTCTCCGCCGAGACGCTCGTGGGCTACGCCGCCCTGACGGTGGGCACGATCGGCCTGCAATACGGCGCCCAGGCGCTGCTCGGCGGCGAGAAGCGCGCCGACCATCAGATCACCGTTCGCCAGGCGGTGGCGCCGCGCCGCCGCGTCCTCGGCCAGGCCAAGCTCGGCGGCGTGATCTTCGCCCTGGACACCCTGAAGTACAACGACACCAACAAGGTCCTGTACCGCGGCGCGGTCCATTGCGTCGGGCCGGTCGCGATCCTGCAATACTGGCTCGGCGACGTGAAGACCGGCCTCGCCTCAGGCCCCGGCGGCAGCGTCCCGGACAGCGTCTATCAGGGCAAGGTCGTGATCGAGGGCCATGCCGGCACCGACGACCAGCCGGCCTCGTCCGCCCTGCTGAAGCTGCCCTACTGGAGCGCGAGCAAGCGCTTGGCCGGCCTGTGCTACAGCGTCGTGGTCGCCACGCCGCTCAAGAAGGGCAGCCAGATCTTCCCCGAGGGCGCGCCGGACGTGCGCCTGCTGGTCGCCGGGGCGCCCTCCTACGATCCCCGCTCGGGCAACTATGCCTACACCGACAACGCCGCGATCGTCCTGCTCGACTACCTGACGCACGCGAGCGGCTACGGCCTGGCGTTGGCCGAGATCGACCTCGCCAGCTTCGCCGCCCTGGCCGATGTCTGCGACGAGCCGGTGGCGCTGGTCGTGCCGGACCCGAACGGCGCGACCGCCGAGATGCGCTACCGGTCCTGGGGCGCCTACGATTACACCGAGGCTCGCGCCGAGGTGCTGGCCCGGCTGCTGGCGGCCTGCGACGGCGAGCTGATCCAGGATGCCGATGGCCGGGTGGCGGTGCGCGGCGGGCGCTGGCAGGCGCCGGTCGTCACCATCACGGAGGCGATGATCCTAGGCTGGGACCAGCTCGAGGAGGGCGACGAGGCCTACAGCAGCTTCAACCGGATCAAGCACACCTACACCTCGCCCTGGCACGATTATCAGCCGACCGAGGGCGATCCGTGGGACGATCCGGCCGCGCAGGCGCTCCAGGGCGTGATCGAGACCGAGAAGAGCTTCGTGCGCGCGCCGTCGCACAGCCAGTCCCGGCGGCTCGCCCGGATCGCCATGGCCAAGGGCAACCCGCGTTTCCGGCTCAGCGGCCTGCGCCTGTCGCCGGCCGGGCTCCCGGCCTACGGCGAGCCGACCGTGTGGCTCGACCTGCCGTCCTTCGGGATCGCCGCGAGCTTCGCGGTGATGCGCGGCACGCTGGCGATGGCCGGCAAGGCGCTCACCGGCGTGACCCTGGACCTGATCAGCCTCGACGCCTCGGCCTATGCCTGGGATCCGGCCTGGGAAGGGCAGCGCCCGCCGATGCCCGACACGTGGAATTGAGGCGCGCGACGGCATGGCCGATCCGCTGCCCTGGCCGGGGCTGCTCGCGCCGTCCGCCGAGGAGTGGTCTCTGCGCGGCGGCACGCGCTCCGGCGGCCAGACCTTCCTGGGCCACGAGCAGGTCGTGGCCTCGCCCACCGCCCGGTGGAAGGCCGCGCTGACCGTTCCGTGCCTCACGCCGGCGCAGGTCCTGGCCCTGCGCCGGGTGATCGCGCTGGGGCGCACCACGACCTGGCTGATCGGCCCCTACGAGCACCCGCGCGCGCCCTGGAACCGCGACTTCGTCGGCAACGCGCTCACCTACCGGCAGCGGATCACGCATCCGGAGCTGGAGACGGGCGACACGGCGTCCGGGCTCGCCTTCCGGACCGCCGGCACCGCGTCGCTCGGATCGGCCGTCTTCGACGTGCAGCGGGTCCGGGGCGGCGTGCTGGAGCCCGGGATGATGCTCTCGCTCGGCGCCCGCCTGCACACGATCGTCGACCTGCCGGGCGGCGAGCTCGCCAACCCCGGCCGGCAGGGCCCGCCCGGAATCCTGGCGGTGGCCGTGCGCCCCTGGCTGCGCGACACCTATCCGGCCGGCACGGCGATCGAGTTCGGGGCGCCGGTGGGCACGATGCGCCTGGCCAGCGACGACACGGCTGCCATGAGCCTCCAGCTCGCGCGCACCGGCACCGTGCAGATCGAGTTCGTTGAGGCGTTCTAGGGGGTCAGGGTCCGATCCGCTGGACTATGGCAGCAGCTGCTCTCGACCCGACGCGGTCGCCCGGACCATCGCTGGCGCTCCTTCAAAGCGGCCGTTCGTCAGTCGACTGGCAACTTTGGTTGATAATCAGGATCGTTCGTACAGCACAGATTCCTCCTAGGTTTGACTTACGGTCGCTCAATCCACTCATTAACCAATCCGCTTAGCGGCTTAAAAATCGGACGTAGAGACGCCAGCCCCCGCTCTCACTGGCGCTGCAGCAGGCACGCCTTCCGCTGTTCCCTCGCCCTTCTTGAGCGCATTCGGAAGGGCGCCTTGGCGCATCATGCGTTGCTCGGCTGATCCCATCGCCCGCCCAACCGCGTCGGCGTCTGCCGCCCAGCGCTGGCTCCAGGCGACAGCCACGACCTGCATCTTCGCTTTGGACCAGGGATGCTCGCCGCGCCACGACAGGATCTCGGTGGCTCCCCTTAGCTGAAGATCGCCAGACTGAGCTCTGACCTCTTGGTCGAAGGCGTCAAGGTTGTAACTCTGGGACGAGCCGTCACTCTTTCCCCGCCTTTCGTAATCGTCACGGCGTTTTTCATTCGCCAGAACCCTCTCGCTGACAAACCGCTGGATGGCTGCTACGGCCGCCAAGTTCGCTCGGCTTTGATCGGCCGGCATCAGGCTGGACTGGGGCGCCACGCCGAAGCCGACGACGACCCGCTCCCCGTTCTCGTCCGTGAAGACCCGCGCCCCCATTGTGTAGGCCAACCAGTCCGGATTTTCGGCTTTGATCGCTTCGAATTGTTGCCGGATGGGCGCTTGGGGCGCCTCCCTCTGGATCGTCAGCGTGGGATTCCAGATGGTCTCCGCGACTCCTGCAAGCTTCGGTGTCCAAATCAGGCCGGTGAGGACATTGTACCTGCC
Source organism: Methylobacterium sp. OAE515 (assembly GCF_041806315.1). Classification (NCBI taxonomy): domain Bacteria; kingdom Pseudomonadati; phylum Pseudomonadota; class Alphaproteobacteria; order Hyphomicrobiales; family Methylobacteriaceae; genus Methylobacterium; species Methylobacterium sp. OAE515. The sequence continues at coordinate 4,495,340 of NZ_JBGMUV010000001.1, read as the reverse complement.
CTCATCCTGTTGGCTTGGCCCCTCGCACTGGACGACGGTGAAGGCGCCGGATGCGAACATCTCCGCGCTGCGCTCGATGCTTTGATTGACCCGCAGTTGCTCGGTCGTGATCGCCTCGCGCTTCTGGGCCTCGGTCCCCCCTGACCATTTGGGATCGAACTTCTTGATCTCGGCATCGAGGGCCTTGTCCGTGAGGACTAGGGACTTGTCGACGATCGAGAGCTGATCGACGACCGGCCGCAGGGATGGCGGCGCGTCGTCTCCGCCCAACAGTTTGGCGGTCAACGACCGGTTCGACCGTATCGTCGTGCGCATCGCCTCAGCCAGCGACTTCCGGGCGCTGAGCTCGGCATAGGTGAAGGCCACGTCCCGGGCGGCGAGCCAATTGCGTGACCCCACCGTCTCTCGCAAAGAGGCTTGGCTGTGGGCGACGTAGACGAAGTACCCGTTCTTCTTCTCGTTCTTGCCGTCCTCGAGCTTCTCCTTCGCCTTCCAATCGGCCCAGCATTGTTCGACCGACGCGGGCTGCGCGCCGGCCGACGGGTGCGCTCCGCCGTTGAGCGCCGCCGCCGCTTCCGCATCGCCCTGGGGCGCGCTCGTTTGGGCCAGGGCCGCGGCGCTGACACCCAGGCAGAGGGCGGCGGTCGCGCCGAAGGAACCAAGACGCTTCGCGTTCATCACCATCTCCTTGCTCAGCGCCGACCGATACCCCCGAGGGCACCGCCTACGAGTCCCATGAAGGCACGGGCCGCCTGTTCATTCTGAAGTCGCTGCTGCTCGGCCTGCCGCTGGCCTTCCATCAGGCGGTCCACCGCCTCGGATGCCTCGCGATGGCCCAGGCCTGCGGCCCGTTTGAACAAACGGTAGGCTTCGTCTTGGCCCACCCCCTCGACGCGGCCCTTCGAGATCATTGTCGCCAAGCTGACCATGGCATCGGGATCCCCCAGGTTGGCCCCCTGCCGAAAGCTCGCGAGGGCGCCAGTTAGATCGTTGCGGCCGACTCGGGTATCGAGGAGCGCCCAACCGTAATTGTCGTAGGCAGCGCGGTAGTTCTGCCGCATCAGGACCTGCAGCAGCGGCAATGCCTTCCTCGGATCCGACGCTTGGTAGGCCCGGGCTAGCTGGTAGCGGTAACGGCGCTCTTCCGGGTACTGTCGGGCAGCGATCTCACAAGCCTCAACCGCTTGGCCACCCGCACCCCTCAGGACCTCCCAGGCCACTCCGGGCGTGGTCTTGGGCCGATCAGGATCATAAGGCCCCGCGGCGGCTTGGTCGCACAGCTCCCCAGCCCGGGCGATCTTGGCTTGCCGCTGCGCCTCGGCCTCCCGCTGGGCGGCCTCCCATTGTACCCGTTCGACAGCCTCGCGCTTCGCCCGCTCGACGCTCTGGCGCCACTCCGTCACTACCTTCCGGTCGACGATCAGAAGCTTGTCGCCGGTCCGCGGGTGGAAGCCGGAATTGTCGAAGAATTCGTAGTTCGATCCCTCGCGCCAGTACCAAACCCGCGGCTGGCCGGTGACGGGATCGAACCAAGCGACAGTCATCGGATCAACAGGCTTGGCGGGTCGCTGCTGCCGGGCGGCGCGCTCTTGCTCCTCCTTCCGGACCGTCTGCGACTTCGGTACGCAGACTGTCACCTCGGACTTGATCGAGAGAGAACCGCCCGCCTCCGTCGTCTTCCGATTTTCTTCGAGGATCTTCACACGCACGAAGCCGGCGAGATTCGTCTGCTCCAGTTGCTTGAAGCGTTGCTCGGCATCGCTATTTACAATCTCCGCGCGATTTTCGCGCGACGACTTCACCTCGACGCCCACAATTTGGCTGATGGCGAGCTGGTTCGTTCGGTCTAGTGCCCGCTTTCGCGCCGCATCCATCTCGGACCAATTTCCGAAGTCTTCGTCGACACTGACTGGAACAGTCTGTTGGCGGGCGCAGTCGCTGTCGTCGTAGGCTAGGGCCGGCGAAACGAGCAGGAGCGTCGCAGCGAAGCCCATCGGCACTAGAGCGCCATGAAGCTGCCTAACCGAAGTTTTGGAGATAGCGAATAGTACGGCCACTTGGCCAGCCCGATGCCTGCCTCGGGGGTGCAGTCGGCTGTCCAAAGCATCAAAGGACGTAGCCGACTCCGCCCGCGCTCCGACTCTCCCACGCCACATGCCGCGCTCGTTGCATTCAATTTCGCTCTCTCATCACTTCCAGATCGGCGTTGCGCCGTCCAGTGAATGACATGACGAAACCGGAAGTTTGCCCAAATCCAGTTTGGGTAACCTGAACGACGATTAGCGATTCTGTAGAGGGTGCCGTAAGTCCCGTACCTATGCGGTCCAGCTACGGCGTCGGGCCTTCGGCACGGGGCCGGGCACGCGCGGGGCATCCACGTCTGCTTCGATGCCTGTCCGCTCTGAAGCGGACCGACTGAAAGCCACCCTGAGCAGCCCTTCACACGTTCAAGCGGATTGCGTTTCGACACGAGAGCCATCCCCGGCCGTGTCGCGCGCAACTCCAAGCCTTCATCTCACTCTTCGTCTCAGTCTTCAGCACGCCGCACGCCCTAACGCCGAGGACGCCTCGGCTTCGGCGAATCGCGCGCGCGCGTCAGATCAAGAGGCCAGCATGGCACTTCCTCGACCGATCACGGGCAACACGGCCGCGACGCTTAGCAGCATTGTGGCGCTCTGCGACGCCGTCGATCCGCTCACGCAGGACGTCGCCGATCTGCAGGCACAGATCGCGGCGGAGATCGCCGCGCGCCAGGGCGCCGTCGCGGCCGCGTCGCGCGCGCTCGACGCGCAGATCCAGGCGGCCGCCATCACGGCGAATCAGACGGTCTACGCGGAAGCCGGCTACCGGGTCGCGCACATCAATCAGGCGGTCGCGTCCGTCACCGCGGCCTGCACCGCGCTGGTCCAGGCCGAAGCGGAGGCGCGGATCGCCGGCGACGCGGACGCGGTGGAGGCCGTCGCCGCCGTGCGCGCGCGGCTCGACGGGCTGTCGCGGCGGCTGGCCGCCGCCGAGGCCGACACGGTGGCGGCGCGGCGCGCGGCGGCGATCGGCACCGCCCGGCCGGGCGAGACCCTCGCCGCCTTCAACCGGGCCGCGGCGCCGGAGGCTCTGGCCGGGCCGCGCGCCGCCCTGGCACCGCTCGGGCCGGAGGATGTCACGCCCTCGGATGCGGGCCCGGTGGCCTGCCTCATTGGGGCCGGCGCGCTGGGCATGCGCCGCGCGGTCGCGATCGAGGAGGGGCGGCTCTACCGCCTGCGCGCCGTGATCCGCCGCGTGGTCGACACCCCCGATCCGTCGGGGGACGCGGTCCGCGCCGTGATCGTCGCCCTCGACCAGTCGCTGGCGCTCCTGCCCGGGGCCGACGGCATCGCGGTCGGCCGCGCGTTCCCGGCGCTGACAGTCGCGGACGGGCGGCAGGCCGTCGAGGTGCTGTTCGCGCGCACCCTCGGCCTCGGCGGCGCGCTGACCCTGTCGCCGCGGGCCCGCTTCGCGGTCGGCGCCGTCGTGACCTACGGCGACGCGGCGACCACGGCGGTCGAGGTGCTCGACGTCGCGGACGTGACCGGCCAGTTCCTGCAGGACGCCCCCACCGCGGCATTCGAGGGCCGGCTCGCCGCGCTCGAGCATGGCGACCTGCCCGCGCGCCTCGCCGTGGTCGAGCGCGCGGTCGGCACGCCGCTCACCGTCTCCTTCGGCTCGAAGGGCGACGCGCAGGCCGGCGCGATCCCGGAATCGGCGCAGCTCGTCGCGCTCCTGGGCCGCGCCCATGCGGGCGACGGCGGCGCCGGGCTGTACCTGCGGGCGGCGGGCCCCGTCGCCACCGGCGCCGACGCCTTCACGTCCCACGGGGCGAGTTTCGTGCGCGTGCCGATCCCGGCCGACCTCGCCGCGGCTGTCATCGACGCCGGGTGGCAGGCGTGGCTCTCCGGCCTGCCCAGGACGCGGCCGACCGAGCCCGGCGTGACCTGGTTCAACGGCGGCGTGCCGACCGTGACCGTCGCCCGCCCGGTGGTCCCATGAACCCGGCCCGGTACGATCTCCGCCTGCGCCGGGGCGACACGCCGCTGCTGATGCTGCGGCTGTGGGCGCTGGATCCGGTGACGCGGCAAGCCGTGCTGCTGCCGAGCGAGACCGTGAGCCTCGCCTGGCGCATCGACTGGCCGGGCGGCGCGCGCACCCTGCGGAGCCTGCCGGGCGGCGGCCTGAAGGTCGACGCGCGGACCGGCCTCGTCGCCTACCCGATCGCGAGCGCCGATCTCACCGATCTCGGCGACCGGATCGTGGCGTTCCGCGTCCAGACGGTAACGGAGGACGGCCGCGTGGAGACGTTCCTCGAAGGCACCCTGGCCCAGGAGGGCGAACCCTGATGGCCGACATCCTGCCCCTGGCGGCCCTGACCTCGGAATCCGCGCCGTCTGGCGGATCGCGCCCGGCCGGCCTGCGCCCGGGCCTCCAGCCCTGCATCGTCGAGGTGGTCGTCCTGCAGCCGCTCGGCTCGGCCGAGGCGGCGATCCAGGCCGCGCGGGCGGAGGTGGCGCGGCTGCTCGCCGACGTCGCCCTGACCGGCGTGCCGACCACGCCGACGCCGGCCACGGACGCCGAGTCCCGGCAGATCGCGAACGCCGCGATGGTGCAGGCGGTCGCGCGCGCCGTGCTGGAGCGCGCCCTCGAGGCGGTCCCCGCGATCGCCCGCGCGCAGGCCAAGGCCGCCATCGCCGAGCTGCTGACCACACCGCATGTCCTGACCGGCCTGATCGCGGCCGCCAAGCCCGACACGCCTGAGACGCCCTACCTGTCCGGCGGCCTCCTCGCCGTGACGCCCCCGGCGGCGACCGGCCCGTAGCCGTCCGCCCGAGCCTCCTTCACCAGCCCCCTGCACCCGCCCATCGCGACCGGCGCCCCCGTCTCGGGCCGCCGGCGCCCGGCCGCACGCCCGAACGAGGACCGTCCGCATGCCCGCCATCCTCGACCCCGCGCCACAGCTCGACCGCATCGCGCTGACCGGCGAGGACGCCTCGACCGGCCCGATCTCGAAGATGTCGGCCCGGGCGCTCGGCACGCCGGCCCTCCTCGTGCTGGAGGAGATCATCCGCCTGCACGGCTATCACGGGCGGATGTTCGGCGTGACCGGCAACGGCACGACCGACGACACCAGGGCGCTCCAGAATGCCTGCACGACCGTCAAGGCGCTGGGTGGCGTGGCCGACGGCACCGGCAAGTCGTGGTCGTTTCCGGCGCTGAAGCTGTCGGGCAACATCAAGGTCACGGCGCCGATCCTCCCGACCCACGCGATGGAGGGCGTCGGCCTCGCGCGGCTGTTCACCCCCGACCGGACGATCGCGATCCTCGACGGGCGCCCCGCCAGCGATCCGGGGAAGTTCGGCTTTACGCGGCTGCGGCTGCGCGACCTCAACTTCCAGGGCGGCCTGCACGGCGTCTGCGTCGGCAACCCGAACATCGACGAGGGCCTGTTCGACATCCTGGGCTGTTCCTTCGCCGACACCGCGGATTACGCGGTGGACGCCGTCCAGGCCTATTCCACGAGCCTGCACCTCGAGCGCCCGCGCTTCGTGCGCTGCAACGGCGACGTGCGGACCGAGACGGACATCACCACCATCATCGGCGGCTGGAGCCAGCCGCTCGCCGACAACTTTACGGCCGACCGCGCCGTCTACTGCATGAACCACACCGTCAACGGCCAGTCGCGCTACTTCCAGAGGCTCACCCTGATCGGATGGGCGGGCATTCCCGTCCTCGGCCAGAAGGCCGACGGATCGAGCGGCTGGATCGCCGACACGCGCTGGGTCGACGTGCGCGGCAGCTTCGCCGCGTTGGGTTGCCGGTTCGGCGGCGAGGAGGGCGGGCTGCCGATCTGCCACCACTTCACGGTGGCGAATTCCGACGCGAGCGGCAACGCGGATTTCGGCTATGCGCGCGGCGGCTCGATCGCGATCCGCGACTGCTGGACCTATGTCGGCCTCGCGGCGCGCCCGGACGCGGCGGCCATCGTCCTGCGCGGCGAGGCGCCGACCTCGATCGTGTGGGAGGGCAACACCGGGCCGCTCACCAGCCCGATCGTCCTCAACCCCGGCGGCGGGCGCGGCATCGCCGATCCGGCGGCCTACTTCGCCGCGTGGCGCGCAGCGACCGGCAAGCCCGACGAGAAGCCGTTCTTCGACTGGCGCATCAGCGACAGCAACGCCCGCGCCGTCGCGATGGTGCCGGACGCGTTCAAGCCGCTGGTGCGCGGCCCGGTCCGGCTGTTCCCGTAGGCCGATCCCGTTCCCCCGACACCTGAGGCCCGGCCATGGATCTCTCACCCCTCGGGCGGGCGGCGCTAGCCGCGCGCGAAGGCTGCCGGCTGCGCGCCTACCGCGACAGCGTCGGCGTTTGGACCATCGGCCGGGGCCACACGAGCGCAGCCGGGCCGCCCGCCGTCAGTGAGGGCCTGTGCCTGACGCAAGGCGAGGCCGATACGCTGTTCGCCGCCGATCTCGGGCCCTACGTCGCGGCCGTGCGCGCCGCGCTCGCCAAGCCGGTGCCGCAGCCGTTCTTCGACGCCTGCTGCTCGCTCTGCTTCAACATCGGCGAAGCGAACTTCGCGCATTCCAGCGTCGTGCGGCTCGCCAATGCCGGCGACCTGGCGCGGGCGGTCGAGGCGTTCCTGCTGTGGGACCGGCCGGCCGCGATCCTCGCGCGCCGGCAGGGCGAGCGCGACCAGGCGGCGCTGCCCGCCTACGGCGCGGTCTACGCCCGCCGGGGCGATCCCGCGCCGGTGCAAGCGGCGGCCGACCCGGCGCCGACCGCGCCGCCGCGGCCCGACCCACTCGCGCCGATGACGGGCGCGCCACCCGTCGAGCCGGAATCCTGGTGGCTGCGCCTGCGCGACGCGATCCGCTCCAACATGCAGGAGGGTCTCTAGCCATGGGGTTCCTCGCCATCCTCCCGGCCCTGCTCGGCGCCGTCGGTCCGATCCTGGCGAAGGTGCTGCCCGACGGAGGCCAGCGCCTGCAGGTGCAGCTGGAGCTCCAGAAGGCCCTGATCGAGCAGCAGGGCGACCTCGGCCGGGCCATGGCCGAGGTGATGAAGGCCGATGCCGGCTCGGAGAGCCCGCTCGCCCGCAACGCCCGGCCGATCACGGTGCTGTGGGCGCTGGCGATGATCACCTGGGTCGGCGTGATCTCACCGATGATCGGGCTTCACGTCGAGGTGGTGAGCGCGCTCAAGGGCGTGCCGGCGGAGCTGTGGTCGCTACTCACCGTCGGGATCGGCGCCTACATGCTGGCGCGCTCGGTCGACAAGATCGTGCCGCAGGTGGTTGGGCCGAAAGGGTGAGATCCCGGCGGCACCTGCGCCGTGACGGACGAGATCCCGGCCCGAGCCCGCGCGATGCGGGCCGCCGGCGGCGGGCGGAAGAGCGGATCCATGGCCGACCATCTGCCCGAATGGATCGGGCGCCTGATCGAGCGGGTCGAGGCCACGGGCCGGCAGATGGACGTGCTCGGCGGCAAGCTCGACCGGATGGACGAGAAGCTGGAGGGCGTGGCCTACCGGCGCGACATCGAGCTGTTCGTGGCGCGCGACGAGATCGAGCGGCGGATCGACAAGGCGGTGGACGGGGCGAAGGCGGAGGCCGCGAAGGGGCTGGCCGAGGTCAACGGGCAGGTCCGGACGCTGTACCGGATCGGCTGGGGACTGGCCTCGGCGGCGCTGCTGGCGTTCGGGGGGATCGTGCTGGCGAAGGTCGGGCTGGCGCCGCACTGAGCGGCGCCTATCAGGAGGCGCACCGGCGCTGCGGACGGACAGGTCCATCCCTGCAGGTCGGCGACCGATTCGTGCCCGGCCGTGCCGTGGTAGCGGTAAAGCTTGACGGGCCTTGGCCTTTTCCGAAACGCTCCACAGCGATCCACCGCGATCTCCGGACTCCTTAAACTGGCGGTTGAACCACCTTCCTCCCTGCGCTTTGTTCTGCATCTGTTCCGCAAGGGGTCCGAACCGTGATGCACACTCAGCCGCACGAGCCGCCTGTGGACATTCGCCTCACCGAGGCTGAGGCCATTGCGCTGCATTACTATCGAGCCGCGCACCGGGACGGCTGGTCCGCCCTGGTTCAGGCCATCGCCGACGCGCTCGCCGACCTTGATGCGGTCGAGCGGCACGCCGCCGAGCAGGGTCGGCTCGTCTCCCACGGCTACGCGCGCGGCCGTCTAAACGGGTGACGCGATGCAGACGCTCGGCGACATCGCCGGTGATCGGCTGGCCGTCGATTGCGCCACCTGCCGCCGCCACGGAAGCTACCGCCTGGACGGTCTGATGGCCCGGTTCGGGCCGGAGATCGCGACGCTCGACCTCCTGCGGGCGCTCACCGCCACCTGCCGCCACCAGCGCGGGCCTGGCGCCAAGGTCACACGCAAATACGAGAGCCACTGCCTCGCCGCGCTTCGGCTGCCGAAAGCCGTGAGCCTGGGGGCACCGGTCTCGCCCCGCACCCCGTCGCCATTGAGGTTTGGGACGAGGGCGGCCACGTCGAGCTGCGCCTCGGCGTCATCTACCCGCTTGACGGCGCGCTCGCGGCGTTCGAGGCTATTCAAGATGCTTACTCGCAAAACGAGATTAAGCTCTGACAGGCCTGCAGAGTGCTGCGCAAGCGTGAGCGGCCTGATGCGCCGGCTCGTGCAGACGCCGACACGAGATATGTTCAATACTTGAATGACAAAGAAGTGTCCGAAACGCACATGGCAGAAAAATTGTGCTGCAGCGAAATCCACTTTTTGGATTCAGTCTGCGATATTTCGGCGCGTTCGTATACGACCCAAGACGAACAATAAAATTTCACAATTGTCATCCTCCATTAATTCAAGTTAATATGGAAAATTTATCCGCCGGCTTCACCAGACACTGCAAATAAAATAACGCAAGGCAGAAATTAAGTATGCGCAATGAATTTTTGGAGCATTATGTTCCATCTGAAACCGAATTCGCCGAGATGTGGACAAATGGTCTGATAATATTTGATACGAATTCGCTCTTAAGGCTGTTTCGGTATCGCGAAACAACCGTACAGCAAATTTTCGAAATCTTAGAGGCAATTCCCAGTCGCATTTGGTGTCCATATCAGATCGCCTGGGAATACCAACGCAACCGCTTTACAAAAATTCAGGAAGCCGAAAGTTCGTTTCAAGCAGCAATGAAGGACTTTGAGACTGCTCATACCGCTTCGAGCAATCGTCTCCGAGGGTTACAAGATTTTGGCATACATCCGAAGCTACGGCTTGACGGAAAGGTTGCCGAATTATCAAAGTTCGTCGAAGACAGTATCACCGACATCCGCAAAGAATACAGCGAAAGTCCTTTAGCGGACTATTTCAATCAGATCCATGACAGACTTGGTCGATTTTATATTGGGAAGCTCGGCTCAGAACCTTCTCCTGAAGTTCTTGATAGAAGGATCGAGGAAGCTAGGCAGAGAACGGCAGCCGGAGCTCCGCCAGGCTTTATAGATGCAAAAGAAAAACAGAAAGACAAGAGCAATCCGGATCGCTCTGTGTTTGGTGATGTGCTGCTCTGGTTCGAGATCCTTGAGTATGCAACAACAAATAAAAAAGATGTCATTTTCGTCACCGAAGATAATAAAGAAGACTGGTGGAAGAAAGAGAACGGAAAAACAATAGGTGCACTGCCAGAACTCAGACGAGAATACCGAAAGAACACAGGACGGTCGATATATTTCTATAACGTATCTCGTTTTCTGGAAAACGCTAAAAAATACCTAAAAATTAACGTCTCAGAAGAAAGTGTAGCTGACGCAAAGAAAAACGCCGTGGAATTAATTCCTCTCAGCATGATAACGTCAGGGCCGGAGTTCTTAGTCGATATTGGAAATAAACAATTTCCGCGGAGGTATTACGAGGCACCCGAACATCAGTATGAATTGCGGCGCTTCCACGCTCTAGATGATCGCCGGAGATCTCTCCAAGGTGAAATTGAACGGCTGAGCATGGGCATTCCAGGCGCTCGGTCTAGATTAATGCAATTTCCGATCGAAGAAAGACGCGCGTCGCCGGCTGATATGAAACCAGACGTTCGACGAGCACATACAACTTATTTGGATATACGTGAGCGTATCAAGCACCTTGAGAACGAGTTGCAACGGGTTTACGCCGACATGGGCGTTGAGTCTTCTATTGCCGAGAAAATATCGAACACTCGCCTAAAATCATGAGACGGTGCTCTGCGCGCTCCGCATCGGTATGCTGCATCTTGAACACGCTCGGCTCAGCTGGACGGTCGGTCCCTACGTCGGCCGAAGCTGACATTGTAGGGCCGGCACAAGGTTAAACCCATCTGCTTTTCGCTGAGAAGCTCAATGTAGAGCTCGGCCAAGATCATCGCGTCTAGGGCCTGTCGTCGCCTGAACCATTTGGCAGAGCATGCGTTTTGTCCGTCCTATCCGAGGAGGGACGATGCTGAGCGATGCACAATAAGCCGTTTTGGAGCCGCGGCTTGAGGCTTGTCGACCGAAGGCGAAGACGCCACCCCAAGACCTGCGGCGCCCGCTCTCGGCCACCTTGTGGCGGCATTAGAACGGTGCCAAGTGGCGCGCCATCCCGCAAGACCTGGGGCCGTGGTGGCGGGCCGCGCAGATCGTCATCCGCTGGTCGCGTGGCGGTGTATGAGAGCGTCTACTTGCTCTCGTGCAGGAGCGCGGCGTTCAGCTGGGCAAGGTGTTCCTCGACGGCACCAACATGCGCGCACCAGAAGGCGGCAGGTGGCGCCAAAAGGGGGGATCTGCAGCCGATCGAGACGCTCGTGGAGCTGTTGGCCGATCACGTGGCGGCTATGGGACGAAAGCTTGCATGATCGCTGACGGCGCCGGCCACGCGATCGCGTTTCGGATTGCACCGGGACAGGCCCATGAACTGCCTCATGCGCTGCCCCTACTCGATCACCTACCGGGCGTTCCGGGATGGGTCGTGGCGGATCGGGGCTACTCCAGCCACCGCTTCCGGCAGCACGTCCGAAACGCCGGGGCAAAACCCGCCATCCCGTCCAAGTGCAACGAGGCTCCCGCGCGCTGTCCCGTCTGGATCTACACCAACCGCAACATCGTCGAGCGGCTCTGGGCACGGCTAAAGGAATGGCGAGCCGTTGCTACGCGCTACGAGAAGACCGCCGCCAGCTTCAGCGGCGTCCTCTGCCTCGCCGCTGCAATAGACCACCTCAGGTGACAGCAGACCCTAAAGGGCACGGCCGATCTGCTTTTCGACGCGATGGGCAAGCCCCGCGAGCCCAGTCTCAAGCTACGCGCCGAACGGCGGCCTGAACGGCCGAAATGGGCGCAGCACTGCCTTAGTAGCGGCGGGCATGCGTCCGCTTTCGGGATGCGCACGGCTGCGCCTGAATGACTGCGATAAGTCGAACCCGGTCGCCCTAGGACTTCGTCACCACCGCAAGCCACGGCCATTTCGCGAATCGGTCCCCGGTCTGGCGAATATGCGTGTAGCGCTGCAGGCTCTGCCAGGAGCGGTGCCCGCTCACCGAGGCGGCGAGCGGCACCGTTCGACCCATCTCGAACAGGCGGGTCACGCCGCAATGCCGGAGATCGTGGAAGTGGAGATCCACGATCCCCAGGAATGCGCAGGCCCGGGTAAAGGCCGCCGAGATCGCGTCGGTGGAGTAGGGGAAGATCCGCGCCGCGGCGCGCGGCATGGCCGCGATGATCGCCAGCGCCTCCGGCGGCAGCTCGCACCACACGTCGTTGCCGACCTTGTCGCCCGGGTTCTTCATGTCGCGCACCAGCACGCGGCTGTGGGGCGTATCGAGATCGGCCCAGGTGATGCGGACGATCTCCTCCTGGCGACGCGTCGAGTACAGCGCGAAGGCAATGATCTGCTGCATCGGCAGCGACGAGGGCCGGCGCGTCCGCACCGCGCCAAAATGCATCATCAGCCGGTCGAGCTCGTCGAGGGTTGGCAGCCGTTCGCGGCGCTTCGACTTGCCGACCAGGCCCATGCGCCGGGCGACGAACGCGGCATCCTTCAGCGCCTCCGGATCGAGCGACCAGCCCCAGCCACGCCGGGCGCTCGTCATAACGGCGGACAGATGGGACAGGTAATTGCCGACCGTCGACGGATCGCGCCCCTTGCCGAGCTCGGTGATGAAGGCGGTGATCTCGGCGCGCGTCACCGCCGAGCAGGGCAGGGCGGCCAGCGGGTAGCCCTTGATGGCCTGCAGCACCTGGGCCTTGGTCCGGCCGATGCTCTTGCGTGATTCGGCGATATAGCGGTCGATCGCCGCAGCGAGCGTCGGATCCTCGGTCTTCGCCTGTTCGAGGGCGCCAGGGGCGTCGAGTTCCGTCTCCCGCTTCTTGATCCAGGCAGCGGCCGCCGCGCGCCGGTCGAAGGTTCGGGTCTCGCGATGGACCCGGCCGTCCCTTTTGACGACGATCTGGGCGTGATACCCCGTCGTCCCGTTCTTCCGCGCGCGCTCGACGATGGTCCCCATCGCGCCCCCCGCGGTGGTACAGCACGGGGTCAAACGGGTACAGCAAAGCTGTACTTCGATCAATCCGAGGCCCGATGAGACACGTCGAGGCCCGACGAGGTACAGCACGGAAGCGACGGCAAGTGATTGGCGGATCGGAAGAACCCAGAAATCCCAATGGATGGCGCTTTTCCGTCGCGCCGATGATGGACTGGACGGACCGCCATTGCCGGGCGTTCCACCGGACCCTGTCGGCGCGGGCGCGGCTCTATACCGAGATGGTGACCACCGGCGCGGTGCTGCACGGCCCGCGCGAGCGCCTGCTCGGCTTCTCGGAGCTCGAACACCCGGTGGCGGTCCAGCTCGGCGGGTCGGACCCGGCGGAGCTGGCCCAGGCCGCGCGGATCGCCGCGGAGTTCGGCTACGACGAGGTCAACCTCAATGTCGGCTGCCCGTCGGATCGGGTGCAGGAGGGCCGCTTCGGCGCCTGCCTGATGCGCGAGCCGGCCCTGGTCGGCGACTGCGTGGCGGCCATGAAGGCGGCGGTCGCTGTGCCGGTGACGGTGAAGTGCCGGATCGGCGTCGACGATCAGGACCCCGAGGCGGCGCTCGACAGCCTGGCGGATGCTGTGGTGGCGGCCGGCGTCGACGGGCTGATCGTCCACGCCCGCAAGGCCTGGCTTCAGGGTCTCTCGCCCAAGGAGAACCGGGACGTGCCGCCCCTCGATTACGGCCGGGCGGCGCGGCTGAAGCGGCGGCTCGCCGGACTTCCGGTCTCGGTCAACGGCGGCCTGCGCGACCTCGCGGCGGTGCGATCGCAGCTCGACGCGGTCGATGGCGTCATGGTCGGCCGGGCCGCCTATACCGAGCCGGCGCTGCTGCTCGACGTCGATCCCGCGCTGTTCGGCGTCCCCGCGCCGGCCTCCGACGCCTTCGCGGCGGTGGCGGCGTTCGAGCCGTATGTCGCTTCGGTCCTGGCCCGGGGCGAGCGCCTGCACGCGGTCACCCGCCACATGCTCGGGCTGTTCAACGGCCGCCCCGGGGCCCGGGCGTACCGGCGCCACCTCTCGACCTGCGGGATGCGGCCGGAGGCCGACCTCGCGACCCTGCGCGACGCGGTGGCGCTGGTCGCCCGCGCGGCCCCGGAGGCGCGGGCCGCCTGAACGGGGCTCAGGGCCGCCGGAGGATCAGCCGGTCGCCCCGGACCTCGTAGCCCGAGAGCCGTGACAGGAAGCTCTGGCCCAGAAGGTTCGCCGAGAGTGCGCCGGGCTTGGCCACCATGGCGTTCACCCGCCGCTCGGTGATCGTGCCGACCGTGAGCGCATCGAGCTGGATCGGCGCCGCGTAGGTGATGCCGTTGGCGGTGGAGACGCGGGCGGTGAATTCGGACGGCGCCGGCGTCAGGCCGAGGACGGCGGCGTTCTCGGCGGTCAGCACCACGCTGCTCGCGCCCGTGTCGAACAGGAACGGCTGGACCCGGCCGTTGACCTCGGCCTCCACCCGGAAGTCGCCGTCCGCCCGCCGGGTGATGGTGACGGCGCCGTTCGCCCCGGAGGTCGCAGTCCCGGGCCGAAGCTCGCCGACCACCCGCGACGTGATCCCCTGGATCCGGTCGCGGTAGCTGTAGCCGATGACCAGGGCGAGGCCGATCAGCGCCCAGGCCAGGAGCGCCCGTAGGTTCGCGCCGAGCCGGGCGGTGAATTGCCGCCAGAACCCGGCCACCACGAGGATCAGGATCATGCCCGTCCAGGCGAAGCTGGCGAGCTGGTCGGGCTCGATCACGCCGCCGACGCTGTCGCTGCCGTCGCTGAGGACCAGGGCGACGAGGACGAGCGCGATCGCGGCCAGCCCGAGATAGATCATGACGGCAGCGGCTCCTCCAGGGGCATGAGGCCGGCAGCGCGCATCCGGGCGTCGAGCCCGGCCATGATGGTCCGGCGCTGCGCCTCCGACAGCGAGCCCCAGGCGCCGATCTCGTCGCGGGTCCGCCCGCAGCCGCAGCACAGCCCGGTCGCGGCGTCGAGCACGCAGACCTTGGTGCAGGGCGAGGAGGGCTTCTGGGCGGGCAACATCGGGAAACCTTGGCCGGGGGATCGTGGCCGGGTCATGACCGCGGGGGGACGGTCACGCCGCCACCGCCGCGACCAGGGCCACCAGGGCGGCGATCTCCGAGACCTGCTGGCAGGCGCCGATCACGTCTCCGGTCTGGCCGCCGATCCGCGCGCGCGCGAGCCTGACCAGGGCCAGCGCCGCGAGGCCCGCGCACAGGATCATCAGCGCCACGCCGCCGAACGGCAGGCCGAGCGGCACCGCGAGGATCGCCAGCACCGCGCCGAGGACGAGGGCGGTGGCCAGGCTCGTCCGGTCCGGACGCCCCACCGAGGCCGAGAGCCCGCCCGGGCGGGCCGGCGGCAGCAGCACCATCGGGGCGAGGGCGGCGACCCGCGACAGGGCCGCGGCCAGGATCAGGCCGGTGGCGGCGGCGTAGCCGGTCCGGTCGAGGAGCGTCGCCAAGGCGCCGATCCGCAGGGCCAGCGCCAGGACCAGGGCCGCGCCGCCGTAGGCGCCGATCCGGCTGTCGCGCATGATCTCCAGGCGGCGCTCCCGGGTCGTGCCGCCGCCGAAGCCGTCCGCGACGTCGGCGAGCCCGTCCTCGTGGAGCGCGCCGGTCGCCACCACCAGGACCGCGATGGCGAGCGTCGCGGCCAGGAACGGCCCGAGCCCGATCCGCCAGCCCGCCGCCATGACCAGGGCGGCCGGCAGCGCGAGGATCAGGCCGGCCAGCGGCAGCATCCGGGGCAGGGTGGTGAAATCGGGGTTCCGGTGCGGGTCCGGCTCGCCGGGCAGTTGCGGCACCGGCAGGCGGGAGTAGAAGCGCAGGCACCCGGCGAGGTCGTAGAGGGCGCCGCGCCCGGGCCAGTCGGCCTCCCCGCCGGTCTGCCTGTCCATCGCGGTCTCTCGCTTCCGCCCGCCATCGCGCCCCGGTGGAGCGAGCCGGTCCAGTATAGTCGCCCCGATCCGGCTTCGTCTCCCCGTCGAGGGGCGCCCACAGGAAATCATCGCCGCCATGTCCGACCCGGTGACCGACCCGATGACCGCTCCCGAACCCGGCCCGTTCGACGACATCCGCAACCTGCTGAAGGCCATGCCCGGCCCGGACCAGGACGCGCAGGCCGCCGTCGCGGCCCGGGACGCGACCTTGACCAAGCCCGCGGGCTCGCTCGGGCGCCTGGAGAGCCTCGTGTCCTGGCTGGCAGCCTGGCAGGGCAAGGCGCCGCCGAGCTTCGACCGGCCGCTGGTCTGCGTCTTCGCCGGCAGCCACGGGGTCACGCGCCGCGGGGTCTCGGCCTTCCCGGACGCGGTCAACCGGCAGATGCTCGACAATTTCGCGGCCGGGGGCGGGGCGATCAACCAGATCTGCGCGGCCTACGGGCTCGGCTTCAAGGTGTTCGACCTCGCCCTCGACATGCCCACCGGCGACATCACGGAAGCGCCCGCCCTCGACGAGCGCGCCACGGTCGCCACCATGGCATTCGGCATGGAGGCGGTGGCCGCCGGCACCGACTGCCTCGGCATCGGCGAGATGGGCATCGGCAACACCACCGTGGCGGCCGCCCTCTACGCCGCCCTGTTCGGCGGCGACCCCGCCCACTGGGTCGGGCGCGGCACCGGCGTGGACCGGGACGGGCTCGGCCGGAAGGTCGCCGCCGTGGAGGCGGCGCTCGCCCACCATGCCGGGCATCTCGACGACCCGCTCCAGGTGCTGGCGCGCCTCGGCGGCCGGGAGATCGCCGCGATGGCGGGGGCGATCCTGGCGGCCCGGCTGCAGCGCATCCCGGTGGTGATCGACGGCTACGTGGCGACCGCCGCGGCCGCCGTGCTGCACGCCGCCGACCCGAGCGCCCTCGACCATTGCCTGGCCGGCCACGTCTCGGCGGAGGGGGTCCACGCGGAGGTGCTGGAGCGGCTGGGCCTCGTGCCGCTGCTGGCGCTCGGCATGCGCCTCGGCGAGGCCTCGGGCGCCGGCATGGCGATGGGCCTGCTCAAGGGCGCGCTCGCCTGCCACACCGGCATGGCGACCTTCGCGCAGGCCGGGGTTTCCGAGAAGGCATCCGGGTCGGCGGGCACAGGGACCGATTTGGTGCTATGAGGGGCCCGACCCGATAACGGATCCGACGATCCCGCATCCTCCCACCAGATCACCTCATCCTGAGGTGGCGCGGCGCAGCGAAGCCCTCGATGGAGGGCTCCAGCAAGCGACGCGCGCCCTGGAGGGCTCCTTCGAGGCCCGCTCGCGCGGGCACATCAGGATGAGGGTGCGGGTGGGATCGCTGCGACGAAGCCGATGAGAATCACCCAAGCCTTCACCTTCGAGGCGGCCCACCGGCTGCCGAACGTGCCCGAGACCCACCGCTGCCATCGGATGCACGGGCATTCCTACCGGGTCGAGTTGACCGTCGCCGGGCCCGTCGATCCCCAGACCGGCTGGGTGATCGACTTCTACGACATCGAGTCGATCTTCGGCCCGCTGCTGGCGCGGCTCGACCACCATTGCCTCAACGAGATCGAGGGCCTGGAGAACCCGACCGCCGAGAACATCGCGGCCTGGATCTGGCATCGGTTGCGGCCGGACCTTCCGGGGCTGGCCCGCGTGCGGGTGGCCGAGACCCCGATGTCCTGGGCGGAGTACGATGGCGAATGACCCTGTCGGCCCCGGGGACCGCGCCGCGCTGGTGCTGTTCTCCGGCGGCCAGGATTCGGCCACCTGCCTGGCCTGGGCGCTCGACCGGTTCGACCGGGTCGAGACCCTGGGGTTCGATTACGGCCAGCGCCACCGGGTCGAGCTCGACCGGCGCGCCGCCCTGCGGGAGGGGCTGACCCGGATCGTCCCCGCCTGGGCAAGCCGGCTCGGCGAGGACCATACGCTCGCCCTCGACGCTCTCGGGCAGGTGTCCGAGACGGCACTGACCCGGGACGCTGCGATCGGCTACGAGGCGTCCGGCCTGCCCAACACCTTCGTGCCCGGCCGCAACATCGTGTTCCTGACCTTCGCGGCGGCGCTCGCCTACCGGCGGGGTCTCCGCCACGTGGTCGGCGGCATGTGCGAGACCGACTATTCCGGCTATCCCGATTGCCGCGATGACACGATCAAGGCGCTGCAGGTCGCGCTCAACCTCGGCATGGAGCGCCGCTTCGTGCTGCACACGCCGCTGATGTGGCTCGACAAGGCGCAGACCTGGGAGCTCGCCGAGTCCCTCGGCGGCCGGCCGCTGGTCGACCTGATCGTCGAGGAGAGCCACACCTGCTACCTCGGCGAGCGCGGGCAGCGCCATCCCTGGGGCTACGGCTGCGGCACCTGCCCGGCCTGCCGGCTGCGGGCGGACGGCTACGCGCGCTTCACCGCGGCCTGAGGCCCTCGACCAGCACGGCCAGCGTCCCCTCGAAGGAGGCGGGGCTCGCGAACAGGCGCTCCATCAGCAGCGCGCCCTCCAGGGTGGCGACGACGTAGCGGGCGAGCACCGCGGCCTCCGCGCCGTCGCGGACAGTCCCGTCGGCCTGGCCCTCGCGCAGGATCGCCTCCAGCCAGGCGAGATGTCCCTCGAAGAACGCCGCGATGTCCCGGCGCAGGCGCTCGGGCAGGGCCTCGCCCTCGATGGCCAGCGCCGCGCAGAGACAGCCGAGCCCCTGCTCGACGCCGCCGAGATACAGCTTCCCGTAGGCCGCGACCCGGCCCGGCCCGTCCGCCACCGTGGCACGGATCGTGTCGAGGGCGGCAGCGTAGCGGGCCGCGTAGGCCGCGACCAGGGCGGCCCCGAGATCGACCTTGGTGGGGAAATGATGGTGGATGCTGGCCTTGCGGATCCCCACCGCCTCGGAGAGGTCGGCGTAGCTGAAACCGGCAAAGCCGCGCCCCCGGACCAGGGTCTCGGCCTGAATCAGCAATTCGGCGCGGGTATCCCTCATCGCGGCCCTCGTCCCTCCGGCTCACACGAACGTGCGCCCCGCCGGCTCCTCACCGACTGTCTGACACTTGACGACGCAAAAATCTACCTACTTAATGGTAGACAACAAGAACAGGGAGGTTCCGGCATGACGGCGTCCGCCGTCCATCCAAGGGAGACGTCTGGCGCGGGGCGCACCCTGTCGCGGCGGCATGCCCTGTTCGCCGGCCTGTGCCTGTGCTGCTTTCCGGCCCTCGGCCGGGCCGCGGACGCGTTCACGATGGAGGAGGTCGGCCCCGGCCTGTTCGTGCGCAAGGGCCTGATCGCCGACGCCACGCCCGACAACGCCGATGCGATCGCCAATATCGGCTTCCTCATCGGCCGGGACGGCGTGCTGGTCACGGAATCGGGCGGCAGCCTCGCCGACGGCCAGTGGCTGCGCGCCGAGATCGTCAAGCGCACGCAGAAGCCGATCACCCACGTGGTCCTGACCCATGTCCACCCGGATCACGTCTTCGGGGCGGGGGCGTTCGCACAGGACAAGCCGGTCTTCATCGGTCACGCCAAGCTCGCCGAGGCGCTCTCCGCGCGGGGCGAGTTCTACCGCAAGCGCCTGATCGACCTCCTGGGCGAGGACCGGACCGGACCGGTTGTCTACCCGACGATGACGGTCGCCGACACGGCCGAGATCGACCTCGGCGACCGCCGGCTGACCTTCACGGCCCATGGGCCGGCACACACCACCTCGGACCTGTCGATGCTGGATTCCGGCAGCGGCCTGCTCTTCCCCGCCGACCTGCTGTTCGTGAATCGGATCCCGTCGCTCGACGGCAGCCTCAGGGGCTGGCTGAAGGAAGCCGAGCGGCTGAAGGGCCTGGGCGCCACCCGCGCCGTGCCGGGCCACGGTCCAGTGACGGTCGATCTCGGCCCGGCGCTCGCCGATCTCACCGGTTACCTGACCGACCTGCGCGACGGCACCCGCGCGGCGATCGCCAAGGACGTTCCGATCGAGAAGGCGGTCATGACCGTTTCGGCGGACCAGAAGGACAAGTGGGCCCTGTTCGACACCTATAATGGCCGCAACGTCACCGTGGCCTACCAGGAACTCGAGTGGGAATAGGCTTTTAAGATCCCCATATCCGACATCATCGGGAGGCATGCCATGACGCTCAGGACCGGAAAAACGCTCTCCAGCCTCGCCCTCGGTGTCGTCCTCGCGACGACCGCCCTGTCGGGACCGCTGGCCCTCTCGGCCCGGGCCGCCGGCGCCTCCGACACCGATCAGGAGCGGGCGGCCCGCTGGCAGGAGATCGCCAAGTCGATCTTCGGCGACCGCCAGATCGCCCCGACCGACAGCCTCGTGAAGATCGAGGCCCCCGCTCGCGCGCTCGACGCCGCCCTGGTGCCGATCACCCTGACCATGCCTCAGGCCGGGCAGATCAAGGCGGTCTCGCTGATCATCGACGACAACCCGGCGCCCTACGCCGCCAAGTTCGAGTTCGGCCCCGCCGCGGATCCGGCGGAGCTGAAGCTGCGCGTGCGGGTCAACAACTACACGGACATGCACGCGGTGGTGGAGACGCAGGATGGCAAGCTCTACGAGGCCAAGCAGTTCGTGAAGGCGTCCGGCGGCTGCTCGGCCCCGATGGGCATGAGCGACGAGGAGGCCATGAAGGGCATGGGCGACATGCGCATGAAGTTCGCCGACACCCAGCCCGGCAAGCCCGTCGAGGCGACGCTGATGGTCCGCCACCCGAATTTCTCTGGCATGCAGATGAACCAGGTCACCCGCGAGTACACGCCGGCGCGCTACATCGACAAGCTCACCGTCTCGGCCGGCGACCAGAAGGTGTTCACCATGACGGGCGACATCTCGATCGCCTCGAATCCGGTGATCAACTTCGCGTTCAAGCCGGACGGCAAGCCGATCCAGGTGGCGGCCTCCGACAACCAGGGCGGCCACTGGCAGCACAGCTTCAACCCGCCCGGCGCGACGAACTGAGCATGCGTCGCCTCGTCCTGACAGGCCGGATTGCGGCGGCCTGCACCGCGCTCCTCTGCCTCGCTGCCGCACCGGCCGATTCCCCGGTGAATGTGCCCGAGCCGGACGGGCTCTACGCGGGCCCGCCGAAGGGCTACACGCCGCCGACCCTCAAGGGCGCGCAGGTGGTCGACGCCGACGCGCTGGCCGCCCTGATGGCGGGGCCGGACAAGCCGGTGCTGATCGACGTCGCGGCGCCGGATCGCAAGCCGTCGAACTTCCCCGAAGGCCGCCTCTGGCTGCCGGTGCACCCCTCGATCCCCGGCGCCGTCTGGATGCCGGAGGCCGGGGCCGAGCCCCTGGCGCTGGCACGCGAGGCACAGTTCTACGCCCGGGTCGCGGAGCTGACCGGCGGCGACACGGCCAAGCCCGTGGTGGTGTTCTGCCACGTGGAGTGCTGGGGCAGCTGGAACGCCGCCAAGCGCCTCGTGCTGAAGGGCTATACCGGGGTGCGCTGGTTCCCCGAGGGCGTCGAGGGCTGGCAGGAGAAGCACGAGACCGCCAACCTGCGCGTCGATCCGGCCTGGAAGGCGGAAACCGAGCCGCAGGCGGGGCGCTGACCGGACGCCTCCGGCGTTGTAAGAGGGGGGCCGCGTGAGGCTCCCCGAGCGCGGCCCGTCCCTCCGCGATCAGGCAACGGCTCCGTGCCGATGCCAGAAGAGGTCTGAACCATGTCGCAGGTCGTGCAGTCCCGCCGGCTCCGGGCGATCGATATCGGCAAGCGCAAGGCCGAGGGGCGCAAGATCACCGCGCTCACCGCCTACCACGCGCACACGGCCGGCATCGTCGACGCCTATTGCGACTTCATCCTGGTAGGCGATTCCCTCGGCATGGTCATGCACGGGATGGAATCGACCATCCCCGTGACCCTGGAGATGATGATCCTCCAGGCCCAGGCGGTGATCCGCGGCACGTCGAAGGCGCTGGTCGTGGTCGACATGCCGTTCGGCTCCTACGAGGCGAGCCGCGAGCAGGCCTTCCTCAACGCCTCCCGGGTGCTGAAGGAGACCGGTGCCGGCGCGATCAAGATGGAGGGCGGCGCCCATTTCGCCGAGACCGTTGCGTTCCTGGTCCAGCGCGGCGTGCCGGTGATGGGCCATATCGGCCTCACCCCGCAGGCGGTGAACACGATGGGCGGCTTCAAGGTGCAGGGCCGGGCGCCCGACGACGAGCGCCGCCTCATGGAGGATGCCAGGGCGATCTCCGAGGCCGGCGCCTTCGCGATCGTGCTGGAGGGGATCGTCGAGCCGGTGGCGCGGGCGATCGCCACCTCGCCCCGGGTCACGGCCGCCACGATCGGCATCGGCGCCTCGGCGGTCTGCGACGGACAGATCCTCGTTCTGGAGGACATGCTCGGCCTGTCCGAGCGCACGCCGAAATTCGTCCGCCAGTTCGGGAGCCTGCGGAGCCACATTGAGGAGGCCGTGAAAGCCTACGCCGAGGAGGTCCGGGCCGGGCGGTTCCCGGCCGACGACCACACCTACGGATAGGGCAGGGGCCAGCAAGCCGACGCGGCCGAGCGGCCCTCGGCTCGGCCGCCAGGTGCCCGCGGATTCCTGAACGGGCCGCGCCGGCCCGGTTCAGCCAGAGCGGTGTATCCGTCTGCCGGTCGTGCCATCGGGAGTGTGCGCCGTGAGGCTTGTCATCGCGTTCGCGGTCTGCGCCGCCCTCGCCGGACCGGGACGGGCCTTCGCACTCGGGAACCCGGCCTCGGCCTTCTGCGCGACCATGGACGGTCAATCCATCCTCGCGAAGCTGCCCGACGGCAGCACGATTGGGCTGTGCTCCCTTCCGGGCCGGAAGATCGTCGAGGAATGGACGCTGTACCGGATGCTCCACGGCGTGAAGCCGACACCCGACGCCAATCCGTTCCGATAACCCGGCCGGTGCGGTTCTCGGACAGTCTTCGTCCGCCTCTCATCGGCCCGGCACCCAAATTCGAGGCGCGACCCATGCCGGCGTGATTGATTTCGCCGGCCAGACGATGCCACTCTCGTCATCCGAGCACTCTCAGGCGGGATCGACGACTCATGCAGCGGGCTCGATCGCGCCGACGCCTCGTCCGCGCGTGCCTCGCCCTCGGCCTGATCGCGACCGGGCCCGGAGCCGGATCCGCCGGGACGATCACGCGGGCGCAGGTCGAGGCGCAGCTGCCGGCGCTTGAGGCGATGGCGCAGCGGACCATTGACGCGGGCGCAGTGCCGGGCCTCGCGGTCGCGGTCGTCCTCGGCGACGAGACGCTCCTCCTGAAGGGGTTCGGCCTCAGGCAGGCCGGGAAGCGCGAGCCGGTCGACCCCGACACGGTCTTCCAGATCGCCTCCCTGTCCAAGCCCGTGACCGCGACGATCGTGGCGGCCCTGGTGGGCGACGAGGTGGTCGACTGGGATTCGCGCGTCGCGGATCTCGATCCCGCCTTCCAGCTGCACGAGCCCTATCCCACCGCGCAGGTCACGGTGCGCGACCTCCTCGCCCATCGCAGCGGGCTGCCGGGGACCGCCGGGGACGATCTGGAGGCGATCGGGTTCGGCCAAGACGCGATCCTGCACCGGCTCCGCCTCGTGCCGCCCGCCTCCAGCTTCCGCGCCGGCTACGCCTACAGCAATTTCGGCTTCACCGAGGGCGCGGTCGCCGCCGCGAGGCCGACCGGCCAGCTCTGGGAGGCCATCGCCCGGGACCGGCTGTTCCGGCCCCTCGGAATGGCCGCCACCGGCACGACCCACGCGGAGTTCCTGAGCCGGACCAACCGCGCGGCGCTCCATGTCCGGGCGGACGGTGTCTGGACCGCCAAGGTCGAACGGAACCCCGATGCCCAGGCCCCGGCCGGCGGCGTCAGCGGCCCTGTCCGCGACCTCGCGCGGTGGCTGCGGCTCGTAATCGGCAACGGCCGCTTCGAGGGCGCGCAACGCGTCGCGGTTTCTGCCCTGGCGCAGACGCACGTCCCGCTCATGGCCCGCGGCCGCAATCCCGTGACCGGCGCCGCGTCCTTCTACGGCCTCGGCTGGAACGTCGAGTATGGCCGCCACGGCCTTGTCTGGGGCCACGCGGGCGCCTTCAGCGTCGGGGCACAGACGCTTGTCTCGATCCATCCGGAGGCCGGGCTCGGGATCCTCGTCCTGACCAACGCCTTCCCGTCCGGCGTGCCGGAGGGGCTCGCCGACAGCTTCGCCGACCTCGTCTTCGACGGCCGCGTCGGTCAGGACTGGGTGAAGGCCTGGGGCGCAGCCTACGAGAACCTGTTCGCGCCGGGCATCGCCGCCGACAAGGCGGCCTACGGGACGCCGCCGGCGCCGCCCTCCGCGCCCCTGGCGCCGTCGGCCTACGCGGGGCGCTACGCCAACGCCTATGTCGGCGAGGCCGTGGTGGCGGAGACGGACGGCACCCTGACGTTGACGGTCGGCCCCGAGGGCACCCGCCGCTATCCTCTCCGGCACTTCGACCGCGATCTCTTCCTGAGCTTCCCGGACGCGGAGGCGTCCGACCGCCCGTCCGCCATCCGCTTCGCCATCGGAAGCGACGGCCGGGCCGGCGCCCTGACGGTGGACTCGCTCAACGCGAGCGGGCTCGGCACCCTCGCGCGACGGGACTGAGCCCGGCCGTCACCCGACCCGCCGCGACGGCAGCCGCAGGCCCGGCGCCGGGCGCTCCAGCAGCACCTCCCGGCGGAAGCGGACCAGCCGCGCCGGCCGGCCGGCGGCGCCGCTGGTGACGCTCTCGGTTTCCTCGACCAGCCCCTGCTGCGCCACGAGCCGGCGGAAATTCTGCTTGTGCAGCTGCGTCCCCGACAGGGCCTCCACGGTCTTCTGCAACTGCAGCAGGGTGAATTCCGGCGGCATCAGCTCGAACACCACCGGGCGGTACTTGATCTTGCCGCGCAGGCGCCCGATCGCGGTGGCCAGCACCCGGCGGTGGTCGAAGGCCATGGGCACGCCGGTCGGATCGTTCGGCAGGGCTGGGCCGGGATTGCCCCGCGCCTCCGGGATCAGCCCGGCCTCGAACAGCAGCTCGTAGCGCTCCAGCACCCGCTCCTCGTTCCAGGTGCCGCCATTCATGCCGAAGGTCAGGCCGAGCCGGTCGAGGCGGCGGGTCCGGGTGGCGCAATCCTCGGGCTCGGCCGCCCAGGCGGCGAGCCGCGCCTCGATAGCGTCGAGCTGGCGCGGACGGCCCTGCCGGAAATCCTCGTAGGGCAGGTACCGGTACCAGTTCTGCCACGCCGCCTCGGCGAGGCCGGCCGGCCGCTCCTCGCGGACGAGGGCCAGATAGGCCACCGACAGGGAGTGCACCTCCGACATGTCGGCGGTCCCGGAGCGGTCGCGGTCGCCGAAGGTGTAGAGCTGCTCGACGTAGCCGAGGCGCTGATGCGTCTGCCGCTCCACCCAGGCGCGCAGGCCGCGCTCCAGGGTGGCGTGCTCGGGAACGAGGGGGCCGGCCGGCAGGCCGTCGCCGCGACCCGACGCCTGATCGGGCACCCGGATCGTCAGGGCGCGCGGTTCCCCCTTGGTCGCGGCGACGATCACCGCGACGAGGCCTACGGAGGAGCGCTCCGGCGGGGCCTGCGCCCCGCGCGCACCCGTCTGCGCCGCGGCAACATCCATCGTCCCTCGACCGCCTCTCCCCCGGATGCGCCGCGCTCGGCGGCGGATCACACCTATAGGGGTACAGGATCGCGCCACGTCAACGCCACCGTATGACGGTGCCGCGCCGGGGCGCTGACCGAGTCCGCTTGCCAAGGCGACGGGGCCTGCCCAAACAGGGGCGCCCGAGAGGGCCGGCACGGGGCCGGCGCAGGGCGGGTCCGGTAAGGGCGAGCGACGACGATGCCAGCGAGCACGAATGCGCCAGCGGGCGGGAGCCGCCCGGTCGACCTGCGCCTGTACGGGCTGCTCGACGTCGGGGTGTGCGGCACGGACGGGGCGCGGCTGGCGCAGCTCGGCGCCGAAGCGGTGGCGGGGGGCTGCACCCTGCTGCAGTACCGCGAGAAGGACATCCCGGATGCCCGCGCCGCCCTGGCGCGGATCCGGGCGATCCAGGAAGCGGTGGGCGGCCGGGTGCCGGTGCTCGTCAACGACCGGATCGACCTCGCCCTGGCGGCCGGCGCGGATGGCGTGCACCTGGGCCAGAGCGATCTTCACCCGGCCGATGCGCGCCGCCTCCTCGGGGAGGGCGCGATCATCGGCCTCACCGTGAAGAAGGCGGCGCAAGCCGACGAGCTGTACCGGCTGCCCGTTGACTACGCCTGCATCGGCGGCGTGTTCGCCACCACCAGCAAGGACAATCCCGACCCGCCGGTCGGCCTGGAGGGCTTTTCCAGCATCGCCTTCCGGGCCCGGCTCGCCCGGGGCGCGGGCCTGCCGCTCGGTGCCATCGCGGGGATCGGCCTGGAGAACGCCGCCGACGTGATCGCCGCGGGCGCGGACGGTGTGGCGGTGATCACCGCGCTGTTCGGTGCGGAGCCGGTCCGGCAGCACGCCCGGGCGCTGCGCGCCCGGATCGACGCCGCCCTGTCCGACCGGGCCCAGGCACGATGAGCGGACCTGCCCCGATCGCCGTCACCGTCGCGGGCTCGGATTCCGGCGGCGGCGCCGGAATCCAGGCGGATCTCAAGACCTTCTCGGCGCTCGGGGTCTACGGCGCCAGCGTCGTCACGGCCCTGACCGCGCAGAACACCCTCGGCGTCCAGGGCATCCACAACGTGCCGGCGGAGTTCGTGACCCGGCAGATCGACAGCGTGTTCTCCGATCTCGCCGTGAAGGCCGTGAAGATCGGCATGCTGTCCAGGATTGCGGTGATCGCCGCGGTCGCCGACGGCCTCGCCCGTCACGCCGGGACGATCCCGGTGGTGCTCGACCCCGTGATGGTGGCCACCAGCGGCGACCGGCTGATCGCCGACGAGGCCGTGGCGGTGCTCCGCGACCGGCTGCTGACGCGGGCCGACCTGATCACCCCCAACCTGCCGGAGGCGGCGGTGCTGCTCGGCGAGTCGGTGGCCGAGGATGCGGCGACCGCGGTGGCCCAGGGCCGGCGCCTCGTGGCCCTCGGCGCCCGGGCGGTTCTGATCAAGGGCGGCCACGGGCACGGCCGCGAGAGCATCGACCACCTGGTCACGGCCGACGGGACCCTGCGCACCCTGGCGGCGCCGCGGATCGCGACAGCGAACACCCACGGCACCGGCTGCACCCTCTCGGCCGCAGTCGCGGCCGGGCTCGCCCAGGGCCTGACGCTGCCGGCGGCAGTGGCGGCGGCCAAGGACTACCTCACGGCCGCCCTCGCCGCGGCGGACCGGCTGGCGATCGGGGCGGGACACGGGCCGGTCCACCACTTCCACAATCTCTGGCCGTAGGTCGACCGAGACCAAGGCTTTCCGCCCGTCGCGGCCATATCCGCCTTGCAACCGCGCGATGATTGCGTTTGAAGAAGCGTACGATCGTTCGGATAACGGAACGGTGCAGACGGACCGGTGACGATGCAGGACCAAGCGGAACGGCCCGAACGGGGGCGCGGGCGCGACCTGCTGACCGGGGCGCAGGCGCTCTCAGGGCAGCTCGGCAAGACCATCCAGCGGCTGCGGAAGGCCTACAATCTCTCGCTCTCGGAACTCGCCGAGCAGTCGGGCGTGGCCAAGTCGATCATCAGCCAGATCGAGCGCAACGAGACCAACCCGACGCTGGCGACGATCTGGCGCCTGTCCCAGGCCCTCGACGTGTCCATCGAGCGGGTTCTGGCGGCCGGCGACGAGGAACCGTTCATCGAGAAGACCTCGCGGGCGGACACGCCGATCCTGGTCTCCGAGGACGGCAAAGTGCGGCTGGCGATCATCGGCTGGCTCAAGACGATCGAGTGGCTGCAATGGTACGAGGTCACGGCCGATCCCGGCGGCGTCCTCGACTCGGACCCGCACCAGCGCGGGTCGGTGGAGTCGCTGTCGGTCTCTGAGGGGGCGTTCGAGGTCGAGATCGGCGGCGTCGTGCAGCGCGCGCGGACCGGCGAGACCCTGCGCTACCGCTGCGACCGGCCCCACCTCGTGCGCTGCACCGAGGGGCCGGCCCGCGCCACCATGGTGGTGATCATGAAGGCCGCCGTGATGGAGTGAGGCGCCCTCAGCGCCCCGTATTCACCCAGCGCACCACGTCGGCCAGCACGGTCACCAGCGCCTGATCGAGGGCGCGGGCGCCGCTGCCGGCATCGATCTTGGCCACCGGCACCCGGGCCGTGAAGATCCGCGCAGCCGTCACCTTGCCGGTGCCGTCGGCCACGAGCTTGAACGACAGGTCGACCACCGCCTCGCCGGTCCCGGCCTGGACGTCGAAGGCGCGGATCTCGCTGATCAGCTGATAATCGGCCACGACCTTGTCGCCCGGCCGGCTCACCGAGCGCAGCCGCCCGGAATTCTCCAGGCTCTGGATGATCCGCGTCTGGATCAGGCGCGGCAGCCGGTCGGCCCACTGGCCGCCACCCAGGAAGGAGAGCGCGCCGCCGTTCTCGCGCACGATGATCCGGTCGGCCTCGAAAGGCTGGATCCCCACGGGTTCAGAGACCGCAATCGAGCGGCCCGCCATGACGGGCCGCCCCGTCGGCGGCAGCGCCTCGAGGTCGAAGGTGAGGGGCACCGCGCCGCCGCCGCAGCCGCCAAGAAGGGCGGCGAGCAGCGCAGCGGCGGCAATGTGGGACGAGCGGACCATACACATAACCTGAGAAGCCCCACCGGCGTGCGGCGGAGCTGTATAAGCTGTGCGGTTAAAACTAATCCGCTTTGGCATCTGTGCCGTGCGCCCGGACACATCCGTCCGGATCCGCACGTTTTCAGCGGCCGCCGTTGTATTCCGGCAACGATGGCTTGCCGCCGAAGATCACCTGGCTCGGGTCGCGCTCCAGGCTGCGCACCGTGCGGTTGAGGGTGCTCAGCGTCCGCTGGCCGTCGCCCGAGAGGGCCTCGACCTCCCGACGGCCGGTGCCGCTCAGGCGGCCGAAATTCGTCGAGATGCTGGCAGTGCGCTTGTCCAGGTTCTCCGACATGGTCCGGAACGCCTTGCCGGCGTCGCGCACCGAGATCGCGGCGGCGCGGATCTCCGAGAAGGTGCTGGAGCCCTCCTGACCGGAGGCGGAACCCAGGAAGCCCTGCGCGCCGTTGAGCACCGCGTCGATCTTATCGGCCGAGGCGTTGAGCTTGGCAGCGAGCGATCGGGCATCGTGCAGGCCCGCCTCGATATCGGGGCTCGCCTTGGACAGAGCCGCCGAGAAGCGGTCGGCGTTGTCGATCACATGGCCGAGCTTCACCCCGTCCACCGCCTTGACCAGCGCCGAGATGTTCGGGCCGGCATCGGCCAGAGTCTTCGAGAAGGTCTCGACGTTGGTGAGCGAGCGGTTGATCGCGCCCTCATTGGCGGAGACGAGCCGGTCGAGGCGGGCCAGCATGTCGTCGGCCCGCTGCGCGACCTGGCGAGCCAGCGCCATCATGTCCTGCATGTCGGAGGAATCGGCGAAGATCGTCGGCGGCTCGCCGTTGGCCATCGGCGTCAGCACCGGCGCGTCGGCGTTGCCGCCGGAGAGCGAGATGACCGAGACGCCGGTCAGCATCGCCGAGTCCAGGCGGGCGCGGGTGTCGGCCCGAAGCGGGGTCGCGGGCTCGACCTTGATCTGGGCGAGCACCCGGCGCGGGTCCTGCGGCGCGAGGCGGATGTCGGTGACCTCGCCGACCTTGATGCCATTGAAGTTCACGCTCGAGCCGCGGGACAGGCCGCCGACCGAGCCCGAGAAGACGATGCGGACGGTCTGGCTGACCTGCCGCGACGAGCCGCCGGAGAGCCACAGCACGGTGCCGAAGCCCGCCAGGATGACGGCGATCGTGAAGGCCCCGATCAGGGCGTAGTTCGCGCGGGTTTCCATGCGGTCAGCCTGCGGTTCTGCCCGGCGGACGGGGTCCGGCCGGGCCTCTGGCCCCGGCTCCCGGAAGGGAGCGGGGCGGGATTGGGGTGAGGCGGCGCTCAGGCATGCAGGGCCGTGCCGCCCGTGGCGATGGTCCGGGCGCGCTTGCCGTGGAAGTACGAGCGCAGCCAGGGATGGTCGCTCGCCAGCATCTCGTCGATCGTGCCGGCCGCGATGATCTGGCCGTCGCCGAGGGCGGCGATGCGGTCGCAGGCGGTGTAGAGGCTGTCGAGGTCGTGGGTGACCATGAAGACGGTCAGGCCCAGCGTCTCCTTGAGGGTCGAGACGAGGTCGTCGAACTCGCCGGCGCCGATCGGGTCGAGGCCCGAGGTCGGCTCGTCGAGGAACAGGATCTCGGGATCGAGGGCCAGGGAGCGGGCGAGCGCCGCGCGCTTGATCATGCCGCCGGAGAGTTCCGAGGGCAGCTTGTCGGCGGCGTCGGGCTTCAGGCCGACCATCTCGATCTTGAGCCGGGCGAACTCGTCGAGCAGGCGCTCGGACAGGTTCAGGTGCTCGCGCATCGGCACCTGGATGTTCTGCTTGACGGTGAGCGCCGAGAACAGGGCGCCCTGCTGGAACAGCACGCCCCAGCGCTGCTCCATCCGCCGCCGCTCCGCGTAGGTCAGCTCATCGACGTCGCGGCCGAACACCTCGATCGTGCCCGCCCGCTTCGGGTTGAGGCCCAGGATCGTCCGGGTGAGGACCGACTTGCCCTGCCCCGAAGGCCCGACGAAGCCCAGGATCTCGCCGGCGCGGATGTCGAGGCTCAGACCTTTCAGGATGTTGCGGTCGCGGAAGCCGACCACGAGGTCGCGCACGCGGATGATCGGGCGAAAGGCGTCCAGCGGGGCGGTCATCGCGGTGGTCTCAAAAATCGATCGCGGCGAAGAAGACCGCGAACAAGCCATCGAGGACGATGACCATGAAGATGGACTTCACGACCGAGGCGGTGACGTGGCGGCCGAGGGATTCCGCCGAGCCTTCCACGGCGAAGCCCTCGATCGTGGCGATCACCCCGATGGTCAGCGCCATGAACGGCGCCTTGATCAGGCCGACCATCACGTGGTGGACGCCGACCGCCGCCTGGAGGCGGGCGAGGAACTGGTCGAGCGTCAGCCCGCCGTAGAGCATCGCGGTGAGGCCGCCGCCCGCGAGAGCCGAAAGGTCGCCGATCAGCGTCAGCATCGGCAGGCCGATCATCAGGGCGAGGACCCGCGGCACGATCAGGATCTCGACCGGGTCGAGGCCCATGACCCGGAGCGCATCGACCTCCTCGCGCATGCGCATGGAGCCGATCTCGGCGGTGATCGCGGAGCCGGAGCGGCCTGCGACCATGATCGAGGTCAGGAGCACGCCCATCTCGCGCAGGATCAGCAGGCCGATCAGGTTGACCACGAAGGTCTGGGCGCCGAAGCGCTGGAGCTGGAAGATGCCCTGCTGGGCGACGATGCCGCCGACCAGGAACGAGATCAGCACGATGATCGGCGTCCCGTTGAGCGCCACCTGCTGGATCTGATTGATCAGGGCGTTGCCGCGGAACGTGCCGGGTCGCAGGGCGACGCGCCCGCACGCGGCGATCAGCTCGCCCAGGAAGGCGAGGGCGGTGACGAATTCCTGCCCGCCGCGCACGGTCTGCCGCCCGGTGGCGTCGAGCAGGCCGACGACCGGGCCATGCCGCCGCGTCGGCGCGGCGTCGGGCTCGCGAAGCCGGACCTCGCCGAGCAGGGTGCGGTGCTCCGGCCGGGCGCCGAGATAGGTCAGGGTGCTGCCCGCCTGCTCGATCTCGACGCGGGTCCGCTCCAGCACCCAGGCGCCGAGCGTGTCGAGCCGTTCGATCGCCGACAGGTCGACCGCCACCGGACCGGCGCGGCCGGCCGCGGCGATGCGCGCGGCCGTTGCCTCGACGGTCGGTGCCTGGTCGGCGGTCCAGCGGCCATCGAGCGCCAGCCGGCCATCGGCCGGCCGGTCCCGCAGCCCGGCGCCGGCAACAGTGCCCTCGCTCAGCAAGACCCTCACTCCTCGATCGAGGCACCACCCTGCCGTGTGGTTATGTCGACATTACGGTTGATGAAGCGTGTCCAACGTCACCCCGCGTGACGGGCCGCCCGTCCGGATGCGACGGCGAGCCCGAGGCCGGCTGCGGCCAGCGGCGCCATCAGCAGGAAGGCGAGGGGGCCGCCGGCCCGGTAGGCGAGGCCGCTGACCAGGGTCGCGCCCACGGAGATGCCGGCATTGACCGCGCTGAGCGTGCCCTGTGCCCGCCCGCGGGCGCCGTCCGGGGCGTAGGCCGAGACCGCCGCCATGGCCCCGAGCTGGGTCGCCCCGAAGGTCAGGCCGTGCAGGCATTGGAGCGGCACCAGGGCGGCAAGGTGGTCGCCGAGGAGGAACATGCCGACCGCCCGCAGGATCGCGGCGGTCCCGCCGAGGGCAAGGAGCCGCACCGGGCTGCGCCAGGGCGCCGGCAGGGTCGGCATGGCGGCGAACAGCACGATCTCGGCGAGCACGCCGGTCGCCCAGAGCGATCCGACCCAGGCCGCCGGGATGCCCTGGCTCGTCCAGTAGATGCTGCCGAACCCGTAGATCGCGCCGTGGCTCGCCTGGATGGCGGCGGCGGCGCCGATGCACAGCCACAGCGCGCGCGGCAGACGCGGCCGTCCGGCCCCCTCCGGCGCCTGCGGCAGGCCCGCCACCGAGCGGCTGCGCCAAGCCACCAGGGAGGCCGACAGGGCCAGGCCGGTCAGCAGCAGCGGCACCGCGAGCCGGCCGCCCAGCGCCGTCAGCAGCAGGCCGCCCGCGAGGTTCGCCAGCAGGAAGGCGACCGAGCCCGCCATCCGGATCCGCGAATAGGCGAGGCGGGCATCGCGGCGTACGGCCGCCAGCGTCAGGTAGTCGATGCAGGGCACGAGCGGCGCACCGGCCACGGCATTGAGCACCACCAGCCCGGCGAGGCAGGGCCAGCCGATGCCCGCGGCGGCGGGCATCAGCGCGTAGGTCAGGCCGACCGCGAGGCTGCCCAGCATGATCAGCCGGCGCGGCCCGAGGCCGCGGTCGAGCAGGCTCATGAGCGGAGCCGTGGCGACAATCCGCGTGCCGATCGGCAGGGCGAGCAGCACGCCGATCACCGCGGCGTCGAGGCCGAGCGCGTCGAGCCAGACCGGCATGAACGGCATCGCGATGCCGATCTCGGTGAAGACGACGGCGTAGAGCAGCGACAGGCGCGCCGGGCCGGACGGGCGGAGCAAGGCGGGTCTCGGGAGAGGGCTGGGATGGGCGGTGCATCGGGGCGCCCGCGGGCGGCCGACCGGTAAGCGCCCGTTATCGTGGAGCCCGTCAAGGGGCTGAACGCATCGGCGTCCGTTATCGCAGCCGCGGCACGGCGTATGCCGGCGAGCGCACAGCGCGAAAGCGGACATGCCCGTCGTCGGTACCGCGGCAGCGACGCGCCCCCGGACCAGCCTGTCAGCGGCTTCCGCGGGATCTCCGAAGCGATCGACGACCGTCAGCGGCCGACCCGGGCATCCCACCCCAACATCGTGAGCTGGGCGACGGCCTCAAGCTCCGCGCGGCTCGCACCATCGCGGGCCTGGAGCGACATGCCGTTCTGCACCGTGAGCACGTAGCGGGCGAGCGCGGGAACGTCGATTGCGGCACCGAACTCGTTCTCCGCGACCGCGCGATGAAGCCGCGCCTCGACCCTCTTGAGGCCTTCGGCACGGGCCGTCCGCACCAATTCGCCGAGTTCCGCGTGTCCTTCGCTGCCGGCCGCCGACAGCGTCACCATGCATCCGAGCGGCTCCTCGCGTCCGCAGAAACCTGTGAGCGCAGCGGCCGAATCCATCAGGAGCGCCTCGACGGCCGCGCGGGCGGTCGGTGCCGCGGCGAAGTTGGCCCAGGCCATCGCCTCGTATTGCTCACCGTAGTGGCGCAGCGCCTCGGCGTAGAGTGCCTCCTTCGACCCGAACGCCGCGTAGAGGCTTGGCGAGCCAATCCCCATTGCCGCCGTGAGATCCGAGATGGATGTCGCGGCAAAGCCCCGGCACCAGAACAACCGCATCGCCTGCCCCAGAGCAGCCTCACGGTCGAAAGCCCGGGGCCGGCCGCGCCCGCGGGCGGGCGCTGCCTCGGCTGACGGCGACGACGATTTCTGCATCGATCGCTATATAAAGCGCTTGACCCAGCTCCGCAACGCATCTAGCCGTTTATGTGTCGTTCACTACAGAAAGATTGAGACATGAGCGAACTGGCCGGCAAGCGTGCCCTGGTAACGGGCGCATCACGCGGCATCGGCGCCGCCATTGCTCTGGCGCTCGCCGACCGAGGCGCGGATGTCGCCATCACCTACGAGCGCTCCGCCGAACGGGCGGCCGACATCGTGCGCGCCATCGAGGCGAAGGGCCGCCGCGCCATCGCCATCCAGGCCGACAGCGCCGACGCATCGGCGGTGAAGCGCTCGGTCGATGACGCAGCCGAGCGCCTCGGGGGGCTCGATATCCTCGTCAACAACGCCGGCATCGCCCGTGGCGGACCGGTTGCGGAGATGAGCCTCGCCGACATCGACGCCATCCTCGACGTCAACGTCCGCTCCGTCGTACTGGCATCGCAGGCGGCCATCCCGCACCTCACGGAAGGCGGCCGGATCATCTCCATCGGCTCATGCCTCGGGGAGCGGGTCCCGTTCCCTGGCGTGACGGTCTACTCGATGTCGAAATCGGCCTTGCTCTCGTTCACGCGCGGGCTGGCGCGTGAACTCGGTCCGCGCGGCGTCACCGTGAACCTGGTGCAGCCGGGATCGACCGACACCGACATGAACCCGGCGGATGGCGCGCAATCGGACATGCAGCGGGCGATGACCGCGCTCGGCCATTACGGGAAGCCCGAAGATATCGCGGCCGCGGTGGCGTTCCTGGCGAGCCCGGCCGCGCGCCAGATCACCGGCACCACCATCACGGTCGATGGTGGGGCGAACGCGTGAGCCTCTTCAGCGGACGCGGCCCCCTCTCGGGCTCCCTCGGGTAGGATCGGACTCTGCCGCTCCGCGTCCCCACGGAGCGGCTCTCGTGCTCGGTTATGCAAGGCTGGAGCCCGCCATACCCTGACCGTGCGGGCCCGAGGCGAGGCGTGGCACGTCGGCGTCTGTGAGAACCTCGACGAAGCGCCTGGCGCGCGTGACCACCAGCAGCCCGCTCGGCCGCGCCGTAAGCCGGTGCGTTCAGACCACCGGGTCGAGAGCCGCCAGACCAAGAGCCGCCCCGTCGCGCGGCGGCGCCGGCCGCGCGTGGCTGCTCGGAAGGGGCCGATCGCGAAATCCGATTTCGGCAACGGGTCCCAGGGAATGACCTCGGATCAGCGTCGGGGCGGACGAAGGCCGCGCGTTGCGGGTAACCAGGAACGGTCCTCCCGGGACCGCGTGCGAAGGGCCGAACGGTAAACACATCAAGAATTTAGTGTTAGGCGCCCGTTAAAGGCGCCCTGGCAGAGTGCGGGCTTCCGGACCGTGCCCTGCGCGGGCCGTGCCTGCATTGCGCCTTCAGGGAAGCTCATGTCCGGTTCCACCAGCCTGAGCGCGAGCCCCTCGGCCGAGTACGAGACCATCGAGGCGGCGATCTCCGCCACCGAGCGCGGGCGGTGGTTCCTGGCCGAGCACGCCCGCCGCAACCGGGGCGCCGAGACCGAGGTGCTGCTCGGGGCGATCGCCCGCCTCGAGCGGACCGTCACCGAGGATCGCGGACACGAGGCCTTCGGGAACCTGCGCGGCAACCTCGTCGACATGGCCGACGCGATCAGCCGCACCAAGGCCGAGATCGCGGCGATCAGCGCCACAAACACCGAACAGACCCGCCTGACGCAGGCGTCCCTGGCCCTCGACGCGATCGTGCGCGAGACCGAGCAGGCGACCTCGGACATCCTCGGCTCGGCCGAGGCGATCCAGGAGGCGGCCTGGACCTTCCGCGAGCGCGGAGCCGACGCGTCGGCCTGCGATGCCCTCGACCGGCACGCCACCGCGATCTACACCGCCTGCTCGTTCCAGGACCTCACCGCGCAGCGGACCGCCCGCATCGTCTACACGTTGCGCTACCTCGAGGACCGGCTCTCGGCGATGATCGCCATCTGGGGCAACGACGCGGAGCGCATCCCGCCGCTGCCCGGCGTCAAGCCGACCGGCGCGGAGGCCGAGCCGTCCGATCTCAACCAGAGCGACATCGACCGCTACATCAGCATGGATGTCCCGGCCGTCACGGCCGCCGCCCTCGTGGCCCGGCCCGGGAGCCCGGCGCTCCACGAAGATCTGGTGTTCCTGCCGGTGGCCAGCGCGGCGGACGACGAGCCGGTCGACGGAGCCGAACCCGCGACTGAGGACGCGGTCGGCGTGCCCGGACCGACCCCGGTCACCGAGGCGGCTGCGCCGGCCGAGGACGACGCCGTCCTCGACTGGGCCGCCCTCGTCGCGGCGGCCCCGGAGCCGGGCCCGGCATCGGACGAGCCGGCGCTGAGCCTCGCCGAGATCGAGGCCCTGTCGCCGGAGCAGCGGCTCGCCCTGTTTGCCTGACAGGCGCGCCGGGGCGCGGACCCTGCTATCAGGGCCGCCCTGCCGAGAGACCTGAGAACGCGCGTCCGTGGCCCTGCACCTGATCAAGCTCTGCGTCGGACCTGCCTCCATCGCCGATCTCGAGGCGCGTCAGGCCCGGTTCCTGACGGAGGCCCTCCGGGACGGCCGGACGGCCGCGCCGTTCCACGTCACCCGGACCCTGCCCAAACGCCACCGCGAGATCACCGGACAGGGCTCGATCTACTGGGTGATCCGCGGGACCCTGTCGTGCCGGCAGGCGATCACCGCGATCGAGCCGCTGACCGGCGAGGATGGGATCCCGCGCTGCCGGCTGGTCTTCGATCCGCGCCTCGTCCCGGTGGCGCCCCGGCCCTACCGGCCGTTCCAGGGCTGGCGCTACCTGACGGCGGGCGACGCGCCGGCCGATCTCGGGGCGGAGGCGTCGGGCGATCTCGCCGAGATGCCGGAATCCCTCCGGCGCGAGCTGGTCGGCCTCGGCCTGCTGTGACCAGGATACGCCCGTCCGCCCCTCAGGATGGGGGGAGGTTGGGATGAGTCTCTCCCGTTGGCGTGCCTCCCGCCGGCGCCGCGAACGGCCCCGGCGGGATCGGTCCTACGCCCCGTCGAAGCGCCCGCTGGCATGGGCCAGCATGGTGTAGACCTTGCCGGTCTCCGAAGTGAGGTAGGCGTCGGTCCGCTTGGCGTCGCTGTCGTTCTTGAGCACGTCGCCGAGCAGGCGCTCGAACTCGCTGACGTAGCGGTCGACGCTGCGGCGGAACTCCGAATCCGACCGGTAGCGGCGCTGGATCTCCGCGAAGGTCGCCCGGCCCTGCGGCGTGTAGATCCGCGGGTCGAACAGGTTGGGCTCGCCGCGCCGGTAGCGTTCCCACAGATCGACCGCGGTCCGATGCTCGATCATCTTGGCGATGTCGGTGGAGATCGTGTCGAGGGCGATCCGTCCGGTCTCCGCCGCGGCCGGGGGCGAGGCCCGACGCCCCGCCTGCGCGGTGACCGGCGCCTCGGCCGCGGGGGCCGCCTCCTCGTCGTCGTCCAGCGAGGCGCGGGTCAGCAGGTCGGACAGCCAGCCGCGCTTGTCCCCGGCCTGGGCCGGGCCGGCGGTGCGGGCCGGGGCGGCCGGGCGCGCCGCCTCGATCCGGGCCGGGGCCGCCGCGGAAGCGCGCGGTGCGGCCGCGGGGGCCGGCAGAGCCGGCGCGGCGGAGGCCGTCGGCGCGAGAGGCGCCGCGGCGACCGGGCCGGCCGGCGCGGCCACCGCGGCGCGGCTGCCGCCCTCGGCGACCCGGCGCTGGGTCTGCGGCTGGGCGACGTCCACGCTGCGGCCGGAGCGGGAGACCAGGGACGAGAGCTCGTTGAGCGCCTTGATCTGGTCGGCCACGACCCGGCGCATCTCGCCGGTCGCGTCCTGCGTCTCGCGCGGCAGTTCGAGCACGCCCTTGGCCAGCTCGGCGCGGGTCGCGTCGAGCTCGCCGCGGATCGAGCCCGCCATCTCGCGCAGGGCCGAGAAGGAGTCGCCGAAGCTGGCCTGGGCCTCCTGGAAGCCGCTGCGCATCTCGCGGGACGCTTCCTCGATCGCCTGCCGGACGCCCTGGGCGGCCTTCTCGCCCTCGGCGCTGGCGCTGTCCTTGAGGTCGGCGAAGGCGCTCGTCACCGAGGCGCCGGCGCCCTGGGCCGACTGGGCCAGGGACTCGCCCACGCTGCGGGCGCGCTCCTCGGCCGCGCGCAGCGTCTGCTCGATCGTCTGCGCGAGGGCGCTGCCGTTCTGCTCCAGAGCGGCGGCACGCGCCTCGAAGGCGCTCATGGCCTGGGTCAGCGCGGATTCGCGGCTCGACAGGGCCGTTCCCAGACGCTCCTCGATCGCGGCCAGCGAGGCCGCGGCCCGGTCGAGCGCCGCCACATGGGCGGCGGTCTGCTCGCCGAGCGAGCGGCCGCGGCCGTCGAGAGTCTCGGCCAACCGGGCGGCCTCGCGCAGCGCGCCGTCGGCGGCACCTCGCAGGGATTCGACCTGAGACGAGACGCCCGCGCTGGCCCGGCCGGTCTCGGCGGCGATGCGCTCCAGAGCGCCCTGGACCTGCTCGATCCGGCCGGCAAGGCCCTGCTCGATCGCGCCGAGATTGGTGTCGGCGCCGGCCACGAGCTCGGTGAGGGCAGTGTTGGCGGCCTCGATCCGCTGGAGAAGGGCGCCCAGCTCCCGGCCCATCCGGTCGTTGGTCTCGAACAGCTCCGAGAGGGTGCGGCCCGCCCCGTCCTCGACGGCGGCGCGCAGCAGCTCGGCCGAGGCCCTGGACTGCACGGCCAGCTCCTCGGTCCGCTCCCGCAGGCTCTCGGCCAGGGGCACGCCGGTCTCGGCGAGCGTCCGCTCGATCGCCTCGGCCCGGTCCGCGAGGGCGCGGGACAGGTCCATCATCGGCCCGTCGATCGCGGTGCGCAGGCGCTCGACATGGCCGTCCAAGCTGTCGCCGACCGCACGGCCGCTACCCTCGACACTGGCGAGCAGCGCCCCGCCGCGCTCCTCGATGGCGCGGACCAGGGTCTCGGCACTCTCCGCGAGGCGGCGCGACAGGGCCTCGCCGCGGGAATCCACCAGGGCGCCCAGGGCCGTGGCCCGGCGCTCGAACCCGGCCCCGAGAGCCTCGGTGCGGGCATCGATCAGGCCCGCCAGGGCAGCCTCGCGGCGGCTGAGTGTCTCGGCCAGCGCCGCGTTGTGAGCGTCGACCTGCTCGGCATGGGCGCGCGCCCGCTCGTCGAGGGCGGCAACCAGGGCTGCCGTGCGCTCGTCCATGAGACCCGCGAAGGCGTCGTGGCGATCGTCGAAGGCGGTGGCCAGCGTATCGGCGCGCTGGGCCACCAGGGTCGCGAACAGCCGCATGCGGCTGTCGATGCGCTGGGTAAAGGCGTCGGCGCGGGCATCGACGCCGCGGGCCAGGGCCTCGCTCTGCGCCTCCACGGCCTGAGCCAGGGCCGCCGTGCGGCCCTCCACGACACCGTCGAGGTCGCGCAGTCGGGCGTCGAAGGCCTCGACCAGCGCGCCGGTCCGGCCCTCGACGGCACCGTCGAGAGCACGCAGGCGGGCGTCGAAGACCTCCACCAGGGCGCCCGTGCGGCCTTCGGCAGCCGCCACCAGGGCCTGGCTACGGTCCTCCAGGAGGCCCTCGATCGCCGCGCGCGCCTGCTCAAACGTCGACCGCAGGGCCTCGATGCGCGCGTCGACCCGCTCGGACACATCGCGGCCGGTGCCCTCGACGATCGTGCCGAGGCGGTTCTGCACCCGCTCGAACAGGGCCTGCAGCTCGCCCGAATGCTCCTTGAGCGTCTCGGCGAGGCGGGTCTCGCGCTCCTCGAGCAGGCCCGCAATCGCCGGGTTCACCTTCTCGATCGTCGCCTGGAGGGCCTGGGTCCGGTGCTCGATCGTCCCGGCGATCTGGCGGCCACGGCCGTCCACGAGCCGGTCGATCTCGCCCTGCGCCCGCTCGAACAGGCCCTGCAGGTCCGCCAGACGGGTGTCCAGCATGTCGGCCATCTGGGCAGGCGCAGCGTCGAGGGTTGTGCGCAGGCCCTCGGTCCGGACCGCGATGGCGTCGGCGACCTCCTGGCCGCGCCCGTCCACGAGTTCGCGCAGGCCGGTCTGGGCCTCCTCGAACAGGGTCTGGAGGCGCTGGGTCCGGGCGTCGAGGGTCGCGGCGAGCTGGCGCTCACGAGTCTCGACCAGTGCGGAGACGGCGGCAGGCGCCTCCTCCAGCACCGCGCGCAGGGACTGGATGCGGGCATCGACCGTGGCGGCGAAGCGGCCGCCGCCGCCCTCCACCACCGCGTCGAGGGCGGATTGCGCCTCCTCGAACAGGGTGCGCAGGGATTGGGCCCGGGCGCTGAGCGTCTCGGCGAGGCGGTTGCCACGCCCCTCCACCAGGCCTTCCAGGGTGCCCAGCCGCTCGTCGAACAGGCTACCGAGCTGCCGCGTCCGGTCCTCGAGGGCCCCGTTTGCGGTGCCGAACGCGCCCTCCAGGGCGGCGACCAGCGCCTGGCCGCGGCCGTCCAGCGCCTCGTTGATCGGGCCCATGCGGCCGTCGAGAGTCGCGGCCAGGGTGCCGGCGTGGTCGTCCAGCATCACGCGGATCTGGTTGGTGCGGTCGTCGAGCAGGGTGTGGACCGTGCGCACGCCGTCATCGAGCAGGCCGCTGATATCGGCGGTGCGGCTCGAGAGGGTGTGCCCCAGGCGGCCCTCGCCGGCATCGAGCATGCGCTCGGCATCCGCGATGGTCTGCTGGAGCTTGGACAGCACACTCTCACCGCGCTGATCGATCAGCTCGGCGAGCGACGTGCCGCCGCGGTCGAGCAGGCGGGCGAGTTCGGTGATCCGGCTGCCGATCGCCCCGAACACGGCCCGACCCTTCTCGTCGAGTTCGCCCGACATGGCGGCGATGCGCTCGTCGATGAGGCGACCGAGGAGTTCCGCGCGCTCCGAGAAGGCGGCGCGGACGGCGTCGGTGTGGGCCGTGAGGGCCGCGTTGGCGCTCTCCGTGCGCTCGTCGATCTCCCGGACGAGGGCCTCCGTGCGGGCCGCCAGCGACGCCTCCAGGTCGCGGGTGGAGTCCGCGATGGTCGTCGTGAGCGCGCGGACGCGCTCGGCCATGGCGCCGTCGAGGCCGCCGGTCCGGTCGGAGATCATCGCCACGAGATCGCGGGTCCGGCCGGCCAGCTCCTCGTCGACCGCACGGGTGCGGGCTTCGATGAGGCGGATCGCCTCGAAGGCCTGGACGCCGAAGCTCTCGTCGACGAGGCGCGCGCGCTCGTCCAGGGTCTCGGCGATCGCCTGGAGGCGGCCGATGACGCCGGCATCGAAATGGCCGGCGCTCTCCTCGATCCGGCGGGCAATCTCGCCGGTGTGCCGGGCGATGTCCTGGCCGAGGCCGCTGGTGCGGCCCTCCAGCATCTCGATCAGGCTGCGGTGACCCTCGGCCATGATCCGCGCCATCTCGTCGGTGCGGGCGCGCAGCGCCTCGTCGACGGCGCCGACGCGGCTGCCCAGATGCCCGTCGATGTGGCTGACGAGGTCGGCCACGGCCGCACCGATCTCGGCGGCCCGCTGGGCGGAACGCGCCTCGAGGCCGCCGAGCTGGGTTTCGATCAGGCTGCCGGCCTCGCGGGCCTGGGCCGAGATCGTCTCGGCGACGGCCTGGCCCTTGCCGGTAATCAGCCGGTCCA
The DNA here is from genome assembly GCF_041806315.1 of Methylobacterium sp. OAE515. Classification (NCBI taxonomy): domain Bacteria; kingdom Pseudomonadati; phylum Pseudomonadota; class Alphaproteobacteria; order Hyphomicrobiales; family Methylobacteriaceae; genus Methylobacterium; species Methylobacterium sp. OAE515. Next base: position 4,454,188 of record NZ_JBGMUV010000001.1, on the reverse strand, counting down.
TCTCTTCCAGACGGGCGCCGACGGTCTCGCCCAGGGCCGCCGTGTCGCGGCCGATCCGGTCGGCCAGGATGTCGCCGCGGGCGATGGTCTCCTGCAGGGCAGCGAGGCGATTGCCCAGCGTCTCGTCGATCGCGCGGACCCGGCCGTCGGCGGTCTCGGCGAAGCTCGCGCCGGTCTGGCTGAGCGTGTCGGCGATGCGGGCACCCTGGCTCGCCACCGCGAGCACGATATCGCGGCCGGTGCCGCTGATGCGGGCCTGGGTCTCGTCGGCGTGGCTGGCGAGCAACTCGGCGACGCCGCGGCCATGCGCGCCGAAGGCCGCCTCCATCTCGCCGATCCGGGCGGCGAGGTCAGCCGAGACCGCGCGGGCGGCCTCGGCGAGGCTGCCGGTGGCGTCGCCCGTGCGGGCGGCAAGCTCGCGGTTGAGATCGTCGAGGGCCGCACGCACGGCCGACACGGCGGCCATGCCGCGCTCGCCGAGTTCCGTGCCGGCGCGGTCGGCGGCGTCGCGGAAGCGGGCCGTCAGGATCGCGGTCTCGGCCTCGACGGCGCCGGTGACCTCGGCGGAGGCGTTCTGCAGGGTCTCCAGCGCACCGGCGAGCCGGGCAGCGGCGTCCCGGGTCTGCGTCTCGGCGGCATTGCCCGCCTGGTCGGCGGCGGCGCGCAGCGCCTCGGCGGCTTCGGCCGCGCGCGCCGCGAGCGCGGCGGCAGATTCCGCCACCCGGCGCTCGAAGATCTGCACGGCCTCGGCGGCGCGGCCGCCGAGCGCGCCGGACAGCCCTTCGACGGTGCCCTGCAGGGAGCCGACCGCGGCGGCGGCCCCGGCCTCGAAACCCTGCCCGAGAGCCGCGAAGGCGGCCTCCAGGCGCGCTGTGGCCTCCTGCGTCCGATGCGCGAGGCTGCCGCCCGCACGCTCGGCCGCGTCGGCGACACGGTTCTCCAGATCCGCAGCCCGCACCGTCACGGTCTCGTCCAGGCGCGAAGCGATGCCGTCCATGCGGTCGGTGAGGGCGCTACCACGGTCCGAGAGCGCCTCGGCAATCCGCTCGGCGGTGTCGATCAACGCGTCGCGCACCGTGCCGGCGCGCGCCGTCAGGGTCTCGCCGGCGCCGCTGGCAGCCAGCGCCAGGGCGGCCTGCGCGTCGCGCCCGCGGCCCTCGATCGTCTCGGCGACGGACAGGCCCGCGCTCTCGATCTCGGCGCGGAGCGCCAGGCCGCGGCCGGCGATGTCCTCTGTGAGGGCGGAGCCGGTCTCGGCGAAGCGCGCGGTGATCTCGGCACCCATCGTGCCGAAGCGCTCGGTCAGCTCCGAGCCGCGCGACAGGAACACGGTCTCAAGCCCGGTCACCGAGCGCTCGAAGCTCTCGCGCACCGTGCCGGCCTGACGCTCCAGCGCCTCACTCACGCGCGTGCCGGTCTCGGCGATGCTCTGGGCGAGGGTCCCGGCATTCTCGGACAGGCGGCCGGCCAGGGCGGTGCCGGCAGCCTCGAAGGCGCCGGTCGCGTCGCCGGCGCGGCTCTCGAAGGCGCGCGTCAGAGTCTCGCCGACCTCCTGCAGGGTGCCGCGCACGTCCTGGCTGGTGGCCGCGAGATTGTCGATCAGGTCGCTGCCGCGGGCCGTCATCAGGCTGACCACCCGGTCGCCCGCGTCGCCCAGGGAGGCGGTGATCTCGGCGCCGCGGGTTTCCAGCGCGCCGGTCACGCGCTCGCCCGCGCCGGTCACCGCGGAGACGATCCGGTCGGAGGCGCCCTCCAGGTCCTGGCTCAGGCTCTGGTGCGACCCGGTGATGGCGCTGCGCACCCGCTCGGCGTTCGTGACGATCGCCTCGCGCTGCGCCACCAGCTCGTCGACGAGGGAGCGGATCCGGATCTCGTTGTCGGAATAGGCCCGCTCCAGCGTGGCGATCTCGCCGCGAACCAAAGTCTCCAGCTCGCCGGCCCGGGCGAGCGCCCGCTCGACGCCGTCGCCGACCGCCGCCACCTCGCGGCGCACCGTCTGCGACATGGTCAGGACCGCGTCGGTGGAGAAGCTCTCGGGCTCGGCCAGACGCACCGCGACCTCGCCGACCGCGCGGGCGACGAGGCGCATCTCCTGGGCGCGCACCGCCAGCATGGCGGCGATCACGAACAGCACCACCGGGCCGAACAGGGCCGCGGCGCCGACGCTCGCCTGCAGGGCGGTCAGGCCCGAGACGACGGCGCGCAGGTCGCCCTCGGACTTCGACCACGCGATCAGCACGAGAGCGCCGATCCAGACGAGGCCGGCGGCGAGCGCGAACAGGTAGGGCTTGGGCGAGGAGCGCACCCGCAGGGTCTGCTGCAGGATGCCGATGTTGCGCCGGTCGTCGTTGGCCACCAGCGAGCGGTCAGGAGGCAGGAGCCCGCCCTCGCGCCGCGGGCGTTCCAGGCCGGGCGGAGGCAGGTCGGAGACGAGCGGCGCGTCGAGGTCGAGGCGCGGCGGCATGGTCCGGCCGGCCGGGTCGAGCGTCCCGTCGAGGAGCGGATCGGCGTCACCGACATCGGGCAGGCGCGGCTCGGCGCGGCCATCGGTGCCGTTCGGCGTCAGGGCGTCGAGGTTCAGCGCCTGCTCGATCGCAGAGAGCGCGGCCTCGGCCGGATCCTTCAGCTTCTTCTCGGTCGCCATTCAACGCCTCGTTACACGGGTTCACCGGCGCCTGGAGAGGCTTATGCCGGAGACGCAACGCCCCGTTTACCATTACAAGACTAAACTCGGGCATCGATTGCCGATACCCGAGCTACCGTGCGGCCCCAGAAAACGTTAACCGAATAGTTACCGGGCCCGCCGCCTTTCGGCCGCGCCATCTTGCAGCAGACGGGCCCGTCCGCGCGATCCCCCCGTGGCGAATCGGGGGGTGAATCATGGGGATCGGTCCGACAACCCCCAGAAGAATGCGGGGTCGGGAGCCGGATCATGCAGGCTATTGACCGCACGGAGCTCGATGCGCAGACCGGCGGCGACGCCGACCTCGCCCGCGAGGTCCTGGACCTGTTCGCCGGCCAATGCCGGTCGATCCTGGCGCGCCTGACCGATCCGGCCCTGCCGCGGGACCGGCGCGCCGACCTCGCCCACACGCTCAAGGGCTCGGCCGCCGGGGTCGGGGCCGCTCAGGTGTGCGCGCTGGCCGACGTCGCGGAGACGCACCTGCGGTCCGGCGCCGGACCAGTCGCCCTCGACGCCCTCGCGGACGCGGTCACGGCGGCGCTGTCCGAGATCGCGGCCGCGCGGACCTGAAAGCCGCCCTCCGGGCGCCTTCGACGCGCGCGTTCTTGCAATGCGGCGATCGATCCGGGACCGGCGTCAACCGCCGCGCTTGCATTCCGCGTTTCCAGCCGCCAAGCAGGCACGCCGCCCGTCGGACAGAGTGCGCTCGACGCGAGCCCGGAGCCCCCAGCATGCCCAAGATCACCTACGTCGACCACGCCGGGACGGAGCGGACCGTCGAAGGCAGCGTCGGCGCGACCGTGATGGAGACGGCGCTGCGCAATAACGTCCCGGGGATCGATGCGGAGTGCGGCGGCGCCTGCGCATGCGCCACCTGCCACGTCTACGTCGCCGACGCCTGGATCGAGACGGTCGGCAAGGCGCAGGACATGGAGCAGGACATGCTGGATTTCGCCAGCGACGTCCGTGAGAATTCCCGCCTATCCTGCCAGATCAAGATCACGCCGGCGCTGGACGGCCTCGTGGTGACGACGCCGTCCCAGCAGGGCTGACACGGCACCGTTCAGGGCGTTCGATCACATCCCGTCATCGCGCGCGCAGCGAAGCGACCCAGGGTAGCGCGATATCCGTGTATGTGGCGCCGCTGGATTGCTTCGCTGCGCTCGCAAGGACGGCATCGCCTCCGCCCGCATCGCGCGGTGAGACCCTAAACCCACCTGTTATCGCACAAGCGCCCGCGCCGCCGCGTCGAGTCCCTCCAGGGTCAGCGGGAACATCCGGCCCGAGACCAGCCGCTGCATCATGCCGATCGACTGGGTGTAGCCCCAGTGGGTCTCGGGGACGGGGTTGAGCCACGCCGCCTTCGGAAAGTGGTCGAGGAGCCGCTGCATCCAGACGGCGCCGGCCTCCGCGTTCCAGTGCTCCACCGAACCGCCGGCTGTGGCGATCTCGTAGGGGCTCATCGAGGCGTCGCCCACGAAGACGAGCCGGTAGTCGCTGCCGTAGGTGCGGATCACGTCGAGCAGCGGCGTCTTCGCCTCGTGCCGCCGCCGGTTCTCGGTCCAGACCGCCTCGTAGGGGCAGTTGTGGAAGTAGTAATGCGCGAGGTGCTTGAACTCCGAGCGCGCCGCCGAGAACAGCGCCTCGGCCTGCTCGATGTGCCAGTCCATCGAGCCGCCGACGTCCAGGAACAGCAGCACCTTCACGGCATTGCGCCGCTCCGGCCGCAGCTTCACATCGATGTAGCCCTGGCGGGCGCTTTCGCGGATCGTGCCGTCGAGGTCGAGTTCCTCGGCCGCGCCGGTCCGGGCGAAGCGGCGCAGGCGCCGCAGCGCAAGGCGCATGGTGCGCGCGCCGATCTCCCGGTCGTCGTCGAGATCCTTGAACTCGCGCTTGTCCCAGACCTTCACCGCCCGGAAGTTGCGGTTGCCGTCCTGGCCGATGCGGATCCCTTCCGGGTTGTAGCCGTAGGCGCCGAAGGGCGACGTCCCGCCGGTCCCGATCCATTTCGAGCCGCCCTGGTGGCGCCCCTTCTGCTCGGCGAGCCGCTGCCTCAGGGTCTCGAACAATTTATCCCAGCCGAGCGCCTTCAGCTCCGCCTTCTCGGCCTCGGTCAGGTATTTTTCCGCGAGCTTGCGCAGCCACTCCTCGGGAATGGGTGTGGGCTCCACCGCCTCCCCGAGGCTCTCGAGACCCTTGAACACCGTGCCGAACACCCGGTCGAACCGGTCGAGATGCGCCTCGTCCTTCACCAGCGCCGTGCGCGACAGGAAATAGAATGCCTCGACATCGTGCCCGGCAAGGCCCCGGTCGAGGGCGCCGAGAAGCGTCAGGTACTCCTTCAAGGAGACGGGCACCTTGGCGTCCCGGAGGGCCGTGAAGAACTGCAGCAGCATCCCGGGAGAACGCGCCACCCGGAGGCGCGGGTCAAGCCCGAGCGAATCGATGACGGCAGTGCCGCGCTCGGGAAGAGTTTTAGACCGCGGTTCTGAATCTTCGCGGATGGTCGACAAGATGCAGCGCTATGAACAGCGCTGATTCAGACGGCCACGCGAGTCTCTCCGCACAAATGGGACTCATAACCTGGGCATAACTCGCCGAATCTGTTGATATGTGCCCGGACAAGCCTGGCCCGGTCACTCATTCGGTCATGGGAATTGCTCAACTCGGTACATCGAGTGTGTGCGGACGCGGCAACGCGGCCCGCGCAGGGCAAGCGAGGAGACCCGCGATGGCGGTCATCCTGCGGAATCTGGCGGACTTCAAGCGGTTTCTCGCGAAGCCGGGGGCGACGATTCAGCTGGTGCGCAACACCTTCATGGACCGTCAGCCGGACGCGACCCGGGAGGCCTACCGGGACAAAGGCATGTACGCGCCGCGGGCCGTGCAGGCCCTGTCGCGCAAGGCCGCGGTGTTCACCCTGCGCGGCTATCCCGGCACGGTCTGGCTCTATTGGGACAAGGGCGCGCGCGGCTGGCGCTTCTCCGGAGATACCGTGACGGTGCCCCTGGTCACCGGCCTCGGGCCGCCGGACGAGCTGGTCTACCGCTGCAGCTTCGCCGACGGGTTCGAGCCGGCGCCGCGCAGCCGCGTGGCGCGGCGGGCCAAGCACGACGAGGCCCAGCGCGCCTCGGTCTAAGAGACCCGTCGCGCCTCACGCCTCCTGGCCGGCTGCCACCTCCTGACGCTCGGGCTCCCGCCTGGCCGACGGCTTGCCCAGAGTCTTGCCCACCGTGCGGCGGGCGCGGAAGATCGGCTTCGCCTCGTTCTCGCGCTTCTTCAGCAGGGTCCGGTACTCGTCCCGACGCTCATGGATCGACGCGATGACGAGTCCCATCGGCACGCCGACATCGACCAGCACGGCCTCGGAGAGCTGCAGAGAGGCCTCGATCGTCTCTGGCACCGCGTCGTCGACGCCGAGTTCGTAGAGGGACGACGCGTGACGGGCGTCGCGGGCACGGGCCACGATGGTCAGGTCCGGCCGCTCCGCGCGGGCCGCCGACACCGCCGCCTCGACGGCGCGCGGATTGTCGAGGGTCACCACCAGGGCCCGGGCCGTGGCGATGTCGCAGCGGCGCAGCATCTCGGTGTTACCGCTGTCGCCGAAATAGACCGGCGCGCCGGCGCGGCGCTGCTCGGCGACCCGGGCGGCGTCGGAATCGAGGGCGAGATACGGGATCTTGTGCCGCTCCAGCATCTCGCCGACCTGTCGGCCGACGCGGCCGAAGCCCGCCACGATCACCCGGTTCTCCACCCGCTCAGGCCACGGCTCCGCCTTGACGGCGGCCTGAGCGCTGGCCGTCGCCCGCATCTTGAGCCGCCGCCCGATCGCCGCCAGAGCCGGGATCATGATCATCGTGACGGTGGTGACCACCAGGGCGGCCGCCCCGACCTCTTCCGGCACCAGCCCGGTGGCCATGGCGCCGCCGATCAGCACGTAGGCGAACTCGCCGCCCGGCCCGAGCAGCAGCGCCGTCTCCAGGGCCACCGGCCGGGGGATCTTCAGGACGGGGGCCGCCATCATCACCACGGCGGCCTTGATCAGGACCAGCGCCAGGGACAGGCCGAGGATCGCCCCCGGCGATGCCATGAGCTGGGCCGGGTCCAGGTTCATGCCCACCGAGACGAAGAACACGCCCAGCAGCAGGCCCTTGAACGGGTCGATCGTCGCCTCGATCGCCCGGCGATACTCAGTCTCGGCGAGCAGCAGGCCGGCCACGAAGGCGCCCAGGGTCATCGACAGGCCGCTCGCCGCCGCGGTCAGCGCGGTGCCGACGATGACCAGCAGGCAGGCCGCCATGAACAGCTCCGTGGAGCGCGTGCGCGCCACCAGCTGGAACAGGGGGCGCAGCGCGAGGCGCCCCGCGACCACGATCAGCACCAGCGCGATCGCCGCCTGGCCGAGCGCCATGGCCAGCGCCCAGCCCTTGTCGCCGCCATCGTCGCGGCCGAGCACCGCGATGGCGAACAGGACCGGCGCCACCGCCAGATCCTGAAACAGCAGGACCGCGAAGCTGGTGCGGCCGGTGGGCGCATTGAGCCGTTTCTGCTCGGCCAGAACCGGCAGCACCACGGCGGTCGACGACAAGGCGAGGCCGATGCCGACGATCACCGCGCCGGTGGGCGGCACGTTGAGCCCGTAGAGGATCGCACCGAGGATCAGCGCGGAGCAGCCCACCTGCAGGGAGCCGAGGCCGAAGACCAGGCGACGCAGGATCCGCAGGCGCTCCCAGGACAGCTCGATCCCGATCATGAACATCAGGAAGATCACGCCGAACTCGGCGAGATGCGCGATCTCGGCGCGGTTGCCGATGGTGAAGAGGTGAACGGAGGGGTAGGTGTCGGCCAGCCGGCCGAGGCCGAAGGGTCCGAGCAGGGCGCCGGCACCGATGAAGCCGAGAACCGGCGAGATCCGCAGGCGGTGGAACAGCGGCACCACGATGCCCGCCGTGACGAGGAATAGGATCGCTTCCTTGTAGGAGCCCGAATGGACTCCCGAGATCTGGACCTCTGGCATCGGCGGCGGATCGAACCTCGTCTCTCGGGGCGGCGGGGATGCCGATCACGGCTTAGCGATCATGGGTCGGCGCTCCTGCGGGAGCAACCGGTTTCCGTCCCGGATCGGTCCCGCGCAGGTGCGTTCTGACACAAGCCGGATACACGGCCGGGGTGAGACATTTCGGTCACCGGCACGCGGGATGCAGACGGCCATCCAGAGGATGCGTGCAGTGAAGACGTGCAACGCGGCGCAAAATCGGCACAATGCGCGCATACACGCCTGAGTTAACCGGGGGTTAAGCTCGGCCGGGCCGTGCCCGAGACTGGACCCGATGGATGCGACGAGGCCGATGATCTCCATCAAATCGATATTTTCCGGTCCCGCTTCGCCACCCAACCGCGACCTGAAGCGCGAGCAGCGCGAGTGGAAGCTGGAATCGGATCGCTGGCGCCACCAGCGCCACGTCGACAAGGGCTACCGCATCAAGTGGGGCTACGTGGGTATCGCGTACCTCGTCGAGTTCATGGTGATCGGCGCCTCGCTGTGGGGCGCGTGGCTGTTCGCGGGCGTCTATAGCGACGGTGACTGGCACGCCTTCTACTTCATGCTGCTGGCGCCGATGGTCTACGCCGCGGTGGAGCTGTGCCGCGTGCCGCTCGGCATCCTCGCCCGGACCCAGCGCTCGTACTTCGTGCGCGCGCTCGCGGTGATCGGCATCATCTTCGCGGCGGGCGTGACCACCAAGTCGGTGTCGCAGCTCGGCGAGATGATGTTCCATCCCCGCCTGATGGAGGCGGCCCGAACGAAGACTGCCCTGAAGGACGCGCAGGCCGACCGCGCCACGATCGGCGACCGCATCAAGGCGGCCGACGAGCGCGTGGCCCAGTACACCGCCGAGCTCGACCAGATCGAGAAGCGCTCCGCCGACAACGCCCAGCAACTCGCCGGCCTCCCGGCCCAGCGCTGCGAGCGCGTGTTCGGCACCAACAGCAAGGGCCGCAAGTACCAGAACCTGAAATGCGTGGCCGATCCCCGGGTCGCCGCCCTGTCGCAGGGCGTCGCCAAGGCGTCCGCCGACCGCGCCGGCATGATCAAGGACCTGGAGGAGGCCCGCAAGGCGCGCGCCGCCCTCGATCCGGGGGCCGCCGACCGGCGCGTGGCCGATGCCGAGCAGGGCTACCGCAACGCGGTCAACCGCTCGCAGCTCCATTCCTTCACCGCCATGGTCTACGGCGTCGACCCGATCGACGTGACCGAGAGCCAGGTCCACGCCTTCCTGCGGATCTTCGTGTTCCTGCCGGCGATCTGCGCGGCCTTCGCGTCGACGATCCTGGCGCTCTGCGCGGTCTCGACCCGCCGGACCTTCATGGACGAGGACGACCTCGGCGCCGCCGTGAACCCGGAGGCCGCCCCCTACATGCTGGACGCGATCGCCGACGCCCTGCGCTCGCATCCTGAGCCGATCCTGCCGCGCGCCGCCAACGCCTCGGGCGCGGTGATCCCGATGAACCGACCGGCCCAGGGCCAGCAGGCTCTGCCCAACCAGACCCTGCCGGGCCAGACCCTACCTGCCGCGGGAGCGGGCGCATGAACTACGTCGCGGGCGGAACTCCTGAGAACATCGCCCTCGCCCAACAGGTGAATTCCCGCCTACGGGCGGATTCGAGCTACGTCGCCGCCCGGGCCTTCCTGTTCCGGGCGCTGGGCTTCGGCGCCTTCGCGTGCCTCGCAGGCATCGGCGTCGGGGCGGCGGCCTATGGCTGGGCGACGTTGAACCAGTTCGACACGGCAGCGGAGAAGATCGCCGCCGCCATGCAGGCCGCGCTCTCGGACGTGACCCTGAAGACCAAGGGCGAGGTCACGCTCACCGACAACACCCTCAAGCTCGAGGGCCTGCCTAAGGTCGCCGCCTCGCCGACCCCCACCCGGGCGCAGCTCGGCAGCGACGCGGCCCCGGCCTCGAAGGCGGCGGTGAACACCACCTTCACGGTGTTCAAGCAGGTGCCCTATCTCGACGGGCAGATCGTGACCGGCTGGAACTTCAAGGACAGCGCCGACCAGCCCTACCAGCAATACTGCTACTTCTCCCGCCGCTCGAACGAGGCGAAGGGTCAGGTCGAGATCAAGATCGACCTCGCCATGGACGGCAAGACCCTGCCGCAGCCGCAGAAGTCGGACGTCAACCTCGAGATCCTGGCCCGGAACTGCGTCTGGCACGAGAAGGGCTGATCAGGCTCAGGGCTTAGCCCGAGACTCAAACCCGCTCCCTCATCCTGAGGCGCCGGAGCGCAGCGGAGGCCGCGAAGGAGCTCTCCAGCCAGCTGCGCGATCCCTGGAGCCCTCCTTCGCGGCCCGCCGACGCGGGCACCTCAGGATGAGGGCTGGAGTGGGAGAGGCGCTGTCGGCAAAGCCGCGGCAGAGCGCTTGCGACCCTGCGGCGCCCCGCGTTACCCGTGACCCCAGGCCCACCTCATCGAGACCGCGATGCGCTTTTCCGGCACCGAGACCTACGTCGCGACCCCCGACCTCACCGCGGCGGTCAACGCCGCCGTCGTGCTCGAACGCCCCCTCCTCGTGAAGGGCGAGCCCGGCACCGGCAAGACCGTGCTGGCCGAGGAGATCGCCAAGGGGCTGAATGCGCCGCTGATCGTCTGGAACATCAAATCGACCACCAAGGCGCAGCAGGGCCTCTACGAGTACGACGCGGTCTCGCGCCTGCGGGATTCCCAGCTCGGCGACCCGCGGGTCTCGGAGATCGGCAACTACATCCGGCGCGGCAAGCTCTGGGAGGCGTTCACCGCGCCCGAGCGCCCGGTCCTGCTGATCGACGAGATCGACAAGGCCGATATCGAGTTCCCCAACGATCTGCTGACCGAACTCGACCGGATGGAGTTCCACGTCTACGAGACCGGCGAGACCGTCAAAGCCGTGCGCCGGCCGATCGTGATCATCACGTCGAACAACGAGAAGGAATTGCCGGACGCGTTCCTGCGCCGCTGCTTCTTCCACTACATCAAGTTTCCCGATTCCGAGACGCTGCAGCGCATCGTCGGCGTCCATTATCCGGGCATCAAGCACCGCCTTGTCGAGGAGGCTTTGCGCACCTTCCTGGCAATGCGCGAGGTCCCGGGCCTGAAGAAGAAGCCCTCGACCTCGGAACTGCTCGACTGGCTGAAGCTCCTCGTCTCCGAGGACATCGCCCCCGAGACCCTGCGCGAGCAGGACGGCCGCAAGCTGATCCCGCCCCTGCACGGGGCGCTCCTGAAGAACGAGCAGGATGTCAGCCTGTTCGAGAAGCTCGCCTTCATGATGCGCCGGGACCAGCGCGGCGGCTGAGCCGCCGGCGCCCTTCCCGAAGCCGCCTATCGACCCGCGTAGATGTCGGTGATCTGCCCGAGCAGCTTCAGCGCGTCATCGCGGGAGCGCTGGAAAGCGTTGCGCCCGACGATCGAGCCGAAACCGCCCCCGGCTTGGATCGCCCGGATCTCGTCGAGGAACTTGGCCTCCTCGGCGTGGGCGCCCCCGGAGAAGATCACGATCCGCCGGCCGTTGAAGGCGCATTGCACCACGTGGCGGACGCGCTCGGCCGCGGTGCCGATCGGAATCTTGGTCGACTCGTAGACCTTCCTGGCCGCCGGCTGCTCGATATGGGCGGTGGGCAGCTTGACCTTGATGATGTGTGCGCCGAGCTGCGCGGCGATCTGCGCCGCGTAGCCGATCACGTCGATGGCGGTCTCGCCCTCCTTCGACAGGGCCGAGCCCCGCGCGTAGGACCAGATCACCACCGCGAGCCCGACGCTCTTGGCCTCCTCGGCGATGGCGCGGATCTGGCCGTACATGGCGTTGCGGTGGGTCGAGCCCGGATAGATCGTGAAGCCGATGGCGCAGGCGCCGAGCCGCAGCGCGTCCGTCACCGAGCCGGTGATGGCCTGCTCGGGATCCTCCTCGTCGGCCAGCAGATCGTGGTCGTTGAGCTTGAGGATCAGCGGGATCCGCCCGGCATAGTCCCGCGCCCCCGCCTCCAGGAAGCCCAGCGGCGCCGCGTAGGCGTTGCAGCCCGCCGCCAGGGCGAGCTCGAAATGGTAGCGCGGATCGTAGGCCGGCGGGTTCGGGCCGAAGCTGCGAGCGGGACCGTGCTCGAAACCCTGGTCCACCGGCAGGATCAGCATCTTGCCGGTGCCGCCGAGCCTGCCGTGCTCCAGCATGCGGGCGAGGTTGGTCAGCGTCCCAGGGCTGTCGGCCCCGTACCAGGACAGGATCTCGGTGACGCGGGGCGATCGTTCCATCGGGCAGCCTCCTTCGCCAAAGGCCGACGCGCCGTCTACTGGGTCGCCGCGGCCCGCGTTCCGAACCGGACGAGGAAAGCCGAGGTTCCCGCGCGCCGCACTTTCGGCTAACCGGTCGGGGGACCTCCACGGGGTCGGTCCGGCGAAAGCCGCGCGCCCCGCCCCGAGACGACGCCACGAATGGCTCCTTCGAAGGCTCATGGGATGCGCAGGCTGATCCTGTTGCGGCACGCCAAGTCGGACCGCCCGGCGGGCGTCGCCGACCGCGAACGTCCGCTCAACGACCGCGGCCGCCGGACCGCGCCGGCCGTGGGCGCCCATCTGGCGAAGGAGGGGTTCCGCCCCGACCTCGCCCTGGTCTCGACGGCGCTGCGGACGCGGGAGACCTGGGATGCGATAGCTTCCGCGCTCGGCAATCCCGAGACGCGCCTGCAGCCGGAGATCTACGAGGCCCCGGCCCGCCGGATCCTCGACGTGATCAAGACCGCGCCCGATACGGCGGCCGCCGTGATCGTCGTCGGCCACAACCCGGGCCTCGGCGACCTTGCGGTCGATCTGGCGGGGGAGGGGCCGCGGGCCGCCCGCGACCGCCTCGCCCTGGAGTTCCCGACCGCCGCCTACGCGGTGATCGAGTTCGACGCCGCCCACTGGTCGGAGATAGCCTCGGACCGGGGCCGCCTGGAGCGGTTCGTGCGCCCGCGCGACATCGACCCGGACCTCGCCGGCTGAGATCTCACGCCACCGGCACCGCGGCGGCGTGCGCCTCGACCTCCGCGTGGGAGGGCAGGGGCGAGCCCGGCGCGAAGGCCTCGAAGGCCGCCCAGAAATCCTGCCGGATCGCGTCGCGCTCGGTCAGGATCTCGTGCCGGGAATCCGGCAGGACCAGGATATGGCCGGCCTTCAGCCGGGCCGCGAAACGCTCGGTGTCGGGGGTGCCGCAGACCGGGTCGGCGCCCGCCGCGAGGATCAGCGTCGGCAGCGCGATGCGCGGTGCCGCGCGCGGGTCACGCAGGCGCGCCATCGCCCGGAACGCCTCGGCCAGCCACGCGATCGTCGGATCGCCGACGGCGCCGGCGCCGACCTGCCGGGCCGCCGCGGCATTGCGGGCGTAGCGGACGGGGTCGCGTGAGAGGCGGTTCCCCGCGAAGGGTTTCGTCGCGATCGAGACCGGCTTGCCGAACGGGATGTAGCGGCTCCCCAGCCCGAGCCGATGCAAGCCCCGCGACAGCAGGGCGGCGCCCGCCGGCCAGCGGATCATCCGGATCGACAGCATCGGTGCCAGCGCCACCAGGCGCCGGAACGGCAACCAGCCGTCGAGAGCCCCGAGGAGGGCGACGCATCCGCCCATCGAGTGCGCGAGGCCGATATGCGGCTCCGGCATCAGCGGGACCAGCACCGTCTCGGTGACGGCCTTCAGGTCGAGGCGGTACTCGTCGAAATGGGCGACGTGGCCCTTGTGCGGGTCGTCCACCCGCCGGTCCGACTCGCCCTGGCCGCGCCAGTCGAAGGCGACGACCGCGAAGCCCCGGCTCCGCAGCTCCCGGATCGTCTCGTAGTACTTCTCGATGAACTCGGCCCGGCCCTGGAGCAGGCAGATCGTGCCGCGGCAGCTGCGCGCCGTGGTCTGCCAATACGCCGCCCGCAGGGTGCAATCGTCGCGCGTGCCGACCGCGATCAGGGTGCCGCCGGGCGGCACCGGGTTATCCGGCGTGCTGCGCAGGGTCAGGAGCGGCGGCTCTCGCCCGATCTCACCGTCGAACCGTCTCACAGGGCTCACCTCAAGCGTGTCCGTACGCGGTCCGACCGTAGCGAAAAAATCTCGATTCTTGCTATCGCCCGGGGTCTTGAACCCGGTTTTTCCGCCTCCGATATCTCTCGTGTGCCGGCCATCAGGCGGCACGAAAGACGGGTCCGGCCCTCTGGGCGGACCGGAATTGCATGTTGCTCACACGAGGATATGTCATGCGTCAGTTCGATCTCGCGCCCCTCTACCGTTCCACGGTCGGCTTCGACCGGCTGTTCTCCGCTCTCGACCAGTTCGCGAGCGCCGAGGCTGCGCCCACCTACCCGCCCTACAACATCGAGCGGACCGGCGAGAACGCCTACCGCATCACCGTCGCGGTCGCCGGCTTCACCGAGTCCGACCTGTCGATCGAGGTGCGGGAGAACGCGCTCACGCTGAAGGGCGAGCGCAAGCCCGAGGGCAAGGCGGAGTTCCTGCATCAGGGCATCGCGGCCCGCGCCTTCGAGCGCCGCTTCCAGCTCGCCGACCATGTTCAGGTGACCGGCGCCGCGCTTGAGAACGGCCTCCTCCACATCGACCTCGTCCGGGAGGTTCCGGAGGCGAAGAAGCCGCGCCGCATCCAGATCGCCACGGCGGGCCGCGCCAGCGCCCCGGTGATCGAGGGTGACGTCCGCACGGACGCCGTCCAGCAGGCCGCCTGATCCGGCCGGACTTCCAGTCCGACTGACCGGGACCTGAGAGTGACAGAGCGCCCCAGCCGAACGCTGGGGCGCTTTTCTTGTGGCGGCTGTCATAATGGCGTGTGCGTTCGTGCTCTTAAGTCCCCAGGACGGTGCAGGACGCGCACCCGGAGTGATCCCCGACCATGGTCGCCAATCTCGCCCGCGGAGCCTACAGCGCACTCGGAGCCGGCTGGCACAAGGGCGTGCAATGGGGCGTCGGCGCGCCGATCGCCAAGCTGCGCCGTCGGCAGATGCAACCGCGCCTGGACGATCTCGGTCCGGCCGGCATCGCCGATGTCCTCTCGGCCGATCGCGCCATCCGCCTGCCGGATCCGTTCGAGGGGCGTAGCCTCGGCCGCATCGGCAGCCTGGAGGTGCGGCTGGCGACGCGGAAATCCGAGATCCGCCGGGCGCAGCGCCTGCGCTTCAAGGTGTTCTACGAGGAGATGTCGGCGATCCCGACCGGGCTCGCCGCCCTGTCCCGGCGCGACGTCGACAGCTACGACGCGCTCTGCGACCACCTCCTCGTCCTCGATCATGCCGCTCCGAAGCGGACGAAGCCGTTCGTCGAGCCCCGGCCCAAGGTGGTCGGGACCTACCGGCTGCTGCGCAGCGAGGTGGCCGCGCGCCATGCGGGCTTCTATTCCGAGAGCGAGTACGACCTCGGGCCGCTGCTCGCCGCGCAGGGGCATCGGCGGCTGCTGGAACTCGGCCGGTCCTGCGTGCTGAAGCCCTACCGGAGCAAGCGCACCGTCGAGCTGCTGTGGCAGGGGATCTACGCCTACGTCCTGCACCACCGGATCGACGCGCTGATCGGCTGCGCCAGCCTGGAGGGCACCGATCCGGACCGGCTGGCGCTGCCGCTCGCCTTCCTGCACCACCATGCCCGTGCCCCTGAGGGCTGGCGCGCCTCGGCACTGCCTGAGCGCGCGGTGGCGATGGACCGGCTGCCGAGGGAGGCGGTCGATCCGAAGGCGGCCCTGCAGGCCCTGCCGCCGCTGATCAAGGGCTACCTGCGCCTCGGCGCCACCTTCGGAGACGGGGCGGTGATCGACCGCCAGTTCGGCACGACCGACGTGTTCGTGACGCTGCCGGTCGAGGCGATCGGCGCGCGCTACCGGGGTCACTTCGCGCCGGCGGGGTGAGGGGGGTTGGATCGGACAACCGGAAGTTAAGGCCCGCGCCGTCCTTGCGAGCGGAGCGAAGCAACCCAGGGCAGCGCGGCCTCGGTGAGCGTGGCGATGCTGGATTGCTTCGCTGCGCCCGCAAAGACGGGTTCCGCGAGAGGCCTTTAAAGATCCCCCAGGGCCAGTTGCCCCTGATTGCGCGCCTTCGGAGGCGGGGCCTTGCGCTCCTTGGTCCGGCCGGAGGCAGAGCGAGCGGCGGCCGACTTCTTGGGTTTGGGATCGCCGCGCATCCGGGCGACCGCCTTGTCGCGGGCCACGGCCTCGGGGGCGCTCGGATCGTCCGTGAGCCACTTGCCGCGCTTGATCACCTCGTTGACCCGGCCCTGGTTCACCCCGACCTTGAAGGCGATCTCCTGCTGGGTCATGCCGGTCGTGGCGTGCAGGTCCAGGATCGCCCGAGCAAGTTCCGGGGTCATCTTCTGCCCGGTCAGCCGCCGGGCCGGCTTGACCGTGCGGGTCGCGCGGTCGCGCTCGCGCAGGCGCTCCAGCAGCGCCAGCGCCATGTTCATGCCGTGCTCGCGCAAGGCTTCCTCGAATTCCTTCAGGGTCGCCATCGGCGCCATCCTCCGCCGCGCTCTTGAGCCGGTACTGGCCGGGGAACGTGCCGGGAACGAAGCGGTTGCGCAAGCGCTGCGGCCGGGTGCGCGACCCGGTGTCGGTGGACGCGCGATGTCATCCACCGGAAATGCCGCCCCTGGCCTGCCCGAGGCGCCTCGGCTACAGGGGCGCACCCGACATGGCAGGCCCAGCCCGCGCACGATGATCAGCCCGATCCGCAGAGTCGCTCCCGGCGAGACGCCCGGCTCCCTGGCCCGGGAGTTGGAGGCCGGGGCGGTCCTGCTGTTCCCCGATCTGCCCTTCCCGTTCAGCGAGTTCGAGCACCGGTTCACCGAGCGGCCCTTCGCGGACGGCAAGGCCAAGAACGTCAACATCCGGGGCGAGGCCGCCGAGCTGCGCGGCGCGGCCGGCACGCCGGAGGAGCAGGAGGCGCTGCGCCTGCTCCTGATCCGGTACCGCGCCTTCGCCCGCGACCTGATCGGCACCTACCTGCCCGAATACCTCGACCGAGTGAGCCTCGCCGGCACCTCCTACCGGCCCTTCGACGTCGACCGGCGCAAGCTGAGCTGGCGGCGCGACGACACGCGGCTGCACGTCGACGCCTTCCCGTCGAACCCGATCGGCGAGAAGCGGATCCTGCGGGTGTTCCGCAACGTCAACCCGGCGGGCGAGCCGCGGCGCTGGCGGGTCGGCGAGGATTTCGGATCGATGGCGGAGAAGTTCCTGCCGCGGCTGCCGGGCTACTCCCCGCTTTCGGCGCGCCTGCTCGCGGCTTTGCGCATCACCAAGGCGAAGCGCTCAGAATACGACCACCTGATGCTGCACCTGCATGACGCCCTCAAGCAGGACGAGACCTATCAGGCGTCGGCGCCACAGGCCGACGTGGAGTTCCGCCCCGGCGAGACCTGGGTGACCTTCTCCGACCTCGTGATGCACGGCGCCATGGGCGGCCGCTACATGCTGGAGCAGACCGCCTACCTCCCGGTCACCGCCCAGGCCGACCCGGCCCTGAGTCCGCAGCGCATCCTGGCGGCCAAGCTCGGCCGCGCCCTTCGCACCTGAGACAGGAACCGCACCGATGATCCTCGAAATCGCGCAGATCGAGATCAAGCCCGGCCTGGAGGCCGAGTTCGAGAAGGGCATCACCGAGGCCTCGGCGATCTTCAAGCAGGCCAAGGGTTGCCGGCACTTCGAGGTGCGGCGCTCCATCGAGCACCCGCAACGCTACCGGCTGCTGATCCATTGGGACACGCTGGAGGCCCACACCAAGGACTTCACCGGCTCGCAGCCCTGGCAGGATTACCGCGCCCTGGTCTCCCACTGCTTCGCCGGCCCGGTGGCCGTCGAGCACGCCGAGCAGGTGCTGAAGGCGTTCTGAGCCTCGGCGCGAGGCCGGGCAGGGCCTTGCGCGATCCGAAGCGTTGCGAGCCCGACCGCCGGTGCTAGGCTCCCGCGCGACGGGACCCGGGACGAATCATCGGGGTTGCGGCGGGTGGGGAACAGGCTGATGGCGCGGCTCGGACGGCTCGCGGGTGCCCTGGCGCTCCTCGGAGGAATCGCGGGCGTTCCGGCCCTCGCCCAGACTCCGCTCGCCCAGACCTCGCCGGCGGCCCGCACCGCGCCGCGGCCGGTCACGGCCGTCGCCGCGCCGTTCGCCAAGAGCTTCGTCCGGGCCGACCTCGCCAGCGCGGCGGTCCGCCTGGAGACCGCGCTGAAGGCGGAGGCCGGGGGCCCGCTCCGGCCCGCCGGCCAGTCCCGCGCCGCCGGGCTGGCCCTGCTCGCCGCCGACAAGCCGGACGAGGCGCTGGCGCCGCTCACCGCCGCGGTGGCGGCCGACCCGGCCGACGGCCGCAACTGGCAGGCCTATGCCCGCGGGGCCGCGGCGGCCCTGGGTGCGCTCGAGGACAACGACTACCAGGGCCGGTCGCGCCTGCGCGGGCGGGTGACGGCCGCCGCCTACCGCGCCTACGAGCGCGCCGGCACGGCCGCCGACGCGGCGGCGTCGCTGGCCGCGCTCGGCGCCGCGGAGGCCGAGCAGGAATCGTGGCGGCCTTCCCTCGACGCCTACGCGGCGAGCCTCGCTTTGGCCGAGACCGGTTCGGTCCGGGAGACCTACGAGACCCTGCGGGCGGAGCACGGCTTCCGCATCCTCGACTACAAGGTCGATTCCGACGCGGCCGCCCCGCGGGCCTGCTTCACCTTCTCGGAAGCGATCAGGCCCAAGACTGACTACGCGCCCTTCGTCGCCGTCTCGGGCAGCAGCGCGGCCGCCGTGACCGGGGAGGGCTCCCAGGTCTGCGTTGACGGGCTCAAGCACGGCGGCCGCTACGCCATCGTGGTCCGCCAGGGCCTGCCCTCAGCCGTCGGCGAGAGCCTGCTCAAGGCCGCCGATTACGAGATCTACGTCCGCGACCGCGCTCCGCAGGTGCGCTTCACCGGGCGCAACTACGTCCTGCCCCGGACCGGGCAGGCGGGCGTGCCCCTGGTCTCGGTGAACGCGCCGAAGCTCGACGTCGAGGTGCTGCGGATCGGCGACCGCGGCCTGCTGCCGACCCTGCGCTCCGAGGATTTCCTGGGCCAGCTCAGCGGATCCACCGCCCGGACAATCGCGTCCGAGAAGGGCCAGCGCGTCTGGAAGGGCACCCTCGACACCGCCAAGGCAGAGGTAAACCAAGAGGCGGTCACCGCCTTCCCGGTCCTTCAGGCTGTGGGCAAGCTGGAGCCCGGCCTGTACGTGATGCTGGCCCGTCCCTCGGGCACGGCCGCCTCCGACGAAGAGTACGACACCCAGGCGACCCAGTGGTTCGTGGTCTCCGACCTGGGGCTGACCGCCACCAAGGGCCGGGACGGAGTCACCGTGGTCCTGCGCTCGCTCGCCTCCGCGCAGGTGATGGCGGGCGCCGAGATTCGGTTGGTCGCCCGCAACAATGAGGTGCTGGGCACCCGGACCACGGATTCGCAGGGGCACGTCGCCTTCGATCCGGGGCTCGCCCGCGGGGAGGGCGGCCTGGCGCCGAGCCTCGTGGTCGCCCAGGCGGGCGGCGATTACGGCTTCCTCGACCTCAACCTCGGCGCCTTCGACCTCACCGACCGCGGCGTGAAGGGGCGGCCCGAGACCGGTGGCCTCGACGCCTACCTGTTCCCGGAGCGCGGGGTCTACCGCACGGGCGAGACCGTCCAGCTCACCGCCCTTCTGCGTGACCCCCGCGGCGCCGCCGTGCCGGACCTGCCGCTGACCCTGGTGGTCAAGCGGCCGGACGGCGTCGAGTACCGGCGCGTCTCGGTGCCCGACCAGGGGCTCGGCGGCCGGGCCCTGCCGCTGCCGCTCCTGTCGGGGGCGATGCACGGCACGTGGCGGGTCTCCGCCTACACGGACCCGAAGGCGCCCGCGATCGGCGAGACCAGCTTCCTCGTGGAGGATTACGTCCCCGAGCGCCTGGAGGTGACCCTCAAGGCCCGTCAGGCGGCCCTGAAACGGGGCGAGGCCGCGCAGGTCGACATCGCCGCCCGCTACCTCTACGGCGCCCCGGGCGCCGATCTCGACGTGTCGGGCAGCGTAACCGTGCAGGCGGCAGCCACCAGCGGCATCAAGGGGCTGGAGACTTACGCCATCGGTCTCGACGACGAGGCCGTGGAGCCGGCGACCCAGGAGCTGCAGGACCACGCCACCACGAACGCGCAGGGCGACGCCATCGTCACGGTGCCGGTGCCGCAGGTCGCGGCGCCGCGGGCGCTGGAGGCGAAGATCACGCTGGCGGTCGGCGAGCCCGGCGGCCGGGCGCTGTCGCGCAGCCTGACCCTGCCGATCCTCCCAGCCAACCCGGTTCTCGCCCTGCGCAAGGGCTTCACCGACCTGAAGGAGGGCGGGATCGCGGGCTTCGACGTGGTGTTCGCGAGCCCCGACGGGGCGCTCCTGGCCCGGCCGGGCGTGAGCTGGACCCTGTCGCGGATCGACTCCTCCTACCAGTGGTACCGGGCGGACGGGCGCTGGTCGTTCGAGGCGGTCAAGTCCGCGCGGCGCATCGCCAGCGGCACCGTTGATCTCAAGGCCGCCGGTCCGAGCCGGATCGAGGCGCCGGTCGGCCTCGGCCGCTACCGGCTGGAGGTCTCGACCGCCGGCGCCCCAGAGGCGAGTGCGAGCCTCGGCTTCGAGGTGGGCTGGGGCGGCTCCGAGACCGCGGAGGCGCCCGACCTCCTCGATCTGACCCTCGACAAGGCCGCCTACGCGACCGGCGACACGCTGCGGGCCAAGCTCAGCCCGAAGTTCAGGGGTCAGGCCAGCCTGATGGTCGTCAGCGACCGCGTGCACCAGACCCTGGAGGTCAGCGTGCCGGAGGGCGGCACCACGGTCAGCATCCCGGTGAAGGCCGAGTGGGGCGCCGGCGCCTACTTGGTGGCCACCGCCTACCAGCCCCTCGACCAAGCGGCCAAGCGCCTGCCGGGTCGGGCGCTGGGTCTGGCGTGGTTCTCGGTGGACCGCGAGCGGCGCAGCCTCGGGGTCGCCCTGAAGGCGCCGGAGCGGGCGCGCCCGCGCCAGAACCTGACCCTGCCGGTCCAGCTCACCGGGCTGAAGGCCGGCGAGCCGGCGCGGATCACCGTGGCGCTGGTCGATGTCGGCATCCTCAACCTGACCCGCTACGCGGCGCCGGACCCGACCCAGTACTTCCTCGGACAGCGGGCGCTCGGGCCGGAGGTCCGCGACCTCTACGGCTACCTGATCGACGGCATGCAGGGCTCGGCCGGGGCGATCCGCTCCGGCGGCGACGCGGGCGGCGGCGAACTCGCCGATTCCCCGCCTACCCAGGCGCCGCTGGCGCTCTATTCCGGAGTCGTCACCGTGGGGCCGGACGGCGCGGCCAGCGTGACCTTCCCGATCCC
This sequence comes from Methylobacterium sp. OAE515, assembly GCF_041806315.1. NCBI lineage: Bacteria > Pseudomonadati > Pseudomonadota > Alphaproteobacteria > Hyphomicrobiales > Methylobacteriaceae > Methylobacterium > Methylobacterium sp. OAE515. The sequence goes on along the minus strand of NZ_JBGMUV010000001.1, from coordinate 4,433,131 downwards.
GGCCTTCAACGGCACCGGCCGCGTCATGGTCACTGCCTGGAGCGTCGACCGGGTCGGGCAGGCGCAGGCCGACGTGATCATCCGCGATCCGGTCGTGCTCAGCGCCACGCTGCCGCGCTTCCTCGACACCGGCGACCGCTCGCGCCTGTTCGTAGCCCTCGACAATGTCGAGGGGCCGGCGGGCGAGTACACGGTCGACCTGAGCCCGACCGGCCCGGTCGTGGTCGGCGCCAGCGCGCTGCGCCAGACGCTGCGGCTGGAAGCCGGCGCCAAGGGCCAGTTCGCGATCCCGCTCACCGCCGCCGGACCGGGCACGGCACGCCTCGACCTCGCTTTGTCGGGGCCCGGGCTCCCGGGCGCCCTGAACCAGAGCTTCGCCCTGGGGATCTCTCCGGGGACCAGCGCCCTGCTGCGCCGCTCGGTGCGCAGCCTCGCCCCGGGGGCCGGCCTGACGCTGACCTCGGACCTCCTCGCCGACCTGCAGCCGGGGACCGGCAGCGTCTCGCTCTCGGCCACGGCACTACCGGGAGTCGACGTGGCGGCGCTGCTCCGGGCCCTCGACCGCTACCCCTACGGCTGCTCCGAGCAGGTGGTGAGCCGGGCGATGCCGCTCCTCTACGTCAACAAGCTCGCGGCCCTGGAGAAGCTCGCCCTCGACAACGGCGCCGACGATCGGGTGCGCGAGTCGATCGAGCGCCTGCTCGCCCGCCAGGATTCGAGCGGCGATTTCGGCCTGTGGTCGGCGCAGGGCTCGAGCGACCTCTGGCTCGACGCCTACGTCACCGACTTCCTGACCCGCGCCCGCGAGCGCGGCTTCGCGGTGCCGCAGAAGGCCTTTGCCCAGGCGCTCGACTTCCTGCGCAACGCGGTGGCCAATGCCACCGAGGTGCGCAACGGCGGCGCCGACCTCGCCTACGCGGCCTACGTGCTCGCCCGGAACGGCCGGCCGGTGATGGGCGACCTGCGCTACCTCGCCGACACCAAGATCGGCGACTTCTCCTCGGCCCTCGGGCGCGCGCAGCTCGCCGCCGCCCTGGCGCTGCTGGGCGACCGCGGCCGGGCCGCGAAGGCGATGGACTCGGCGCTCACCGTGCTGCGCGCCGAGCGCGACAAGGGCCTGTACCGCGCCGATTACGGCTCCCGCCTGCGCGACGGCGCCGGGCTGATCACGCTCGCCGCCGAGAGCGGGCTGGCGCAGGGGGCCCTCGGCCCCGTCGCTTCCGTGCTCGGCGAGGAGCAGCAGGCCGAGCGGGCGACGAGCACGCAGGAAAATGCCTGGATGGTGCTCGCCGCCGAGAGCCTGTCGAACGAGGCGGGCGCCCTCTCGTTCACCGTGGACGGCGCCCCGCAGACCGGAATGCTGGCCCGGGTCTACCGGGAGACGGCCCTGGGCGACCGGGGCGTTCAGCTCACCAATACCGGGCGCAGCCCCGTGCAGGTGGCCGTGACCGTCAACGGCAGCCCTCTGGTGCCGGAGCCGGCAGCGCAGCAGGGCTACACGATCGAGCGCAGCTTCCGGCGGCTGGACGGCAGCGTCGTCGACCCGGCGAGCGGCCTGCGCCAGAACGACCGGCTCGTGGTCGTGCTCAAGGTCACCGAGGCCAAGGCGGAAGCGGCGCGGCTCCTGCTGGTCGATCCGCTGCCGGCGGGGCTGGAGATCGACAATCCGAAGCTCCTCGACGCCGACGCGCTCCAGGGGCTCGCCTTCGCCAAGTCCGACGTCCAGCCGGTCCACACCGAGTTCCGGGACGACCGGTTCGTGGCGGCCTACGACCGCGATCCGAGCCAGTCGGCCTTCTTCACGGTGGCCTACACGGTGCGGGCGGTCTCGCCCGGGACCTACGTCCACCCGGGCGCCACCGTGGAGGACATGTACCGGCCGGCGCGGTTCGGCCGGACCGCCTCGGGCAGCGTGACGGTCGGGGCGGCGAAGTAGGGCGGGCGGCGCTCGAGCGCCCCGCTCGACGTGGCTTTCCCGTCTTTGCGAGCGCAGCGAAGCGACCCAGGGCGGCGCGCCGTCGGTGAGCGTGGCGCTGCCCTGGATTGCTTCGCTACGCTCGCAGAGACGGGGTGCCGAGGCCATCGTCCGGGCCCGACAAGGACGCGACGGCGCAACCCGCCGGGCCGGGTCGCTGCGTTGCGGCGAGCACATGGTGCATTGCGGAACCCCCGCGATCGCCCACCCATTCCCATGGAGTCCCCTTCGGAACCCGTGGAGCGTTGCCCGATGCCGGACCTCGACGCGCTCGCCGGCTCCGCCGCCCGCGTGCTGGCCTACCTGCCGTGGTGGGCCGAGAGCCTGATCCTCATCGTCGCCTGCTGCGCCGTGGTGATGCCCCTGCACGGGGTCGTCTATCGGGCGATGAAGCGGGCGGTCGCCGGCAAGAGCCTGTTCTGGCGCTCGCTGGTGTCGCGGACCCACGGCCCGAGCCGTCTCGGCCTGATCGTGGTGGCGATCAGCCTCGCCTCGACCACTGTGCACCTGTCCTGGGAGGTGCGGATCGCCCTCAACCAGATCCTGCTGGTCGCCTTCGTGACGCTGACCGGTTGGTGCTGCGCCACCGCGCTCCACATCGCCAGGGTGATCTACCTGCGGCGGTTCAAGCTCGACGCCGAGGACAATCTCCTGGCGCGCAAGCACTTCACGCAAATGCGCATCCTGGAGCGGGCGGGCGTGACACTGGTGGCGCTCGTCACCCTGTCGGTGGCGCTGATGACCTTCGAGCCGGTGCGCCAGTACGGCGTCAGCCTGCTGGCCTCGGCGGGCGCGGCGGGCCTCGTCCTCGGCCTCGCGATGCAGCCGGTCCTGTCGAACCTCGTGGCCGGCATCCAGATCGCCATCACGCAGCCGATCCGGATCGAGGACGCGATCATCGTCGAGAACGAGTGGGGCTGGGTGGAGGAGATCACCGCCACCTACGTGGTGGTCCGCCTCTGGGACTGGCGCCGGCTCGTCCTGCCGCTGACCTACTTCATCCAGAAGCCGTTCCAGAACTGGACCCGCGACGGCGCCTCGCTGATCGGCAGCGTGTTCCTCTACGTCGATCACCGGGCGCCGGTGGCCCTGATGCGCGAGAAGCTCGCCGAGATCGCCAGGGCCACGCCCCTGTGGGACGGCAAGGTGGTCAACCTCCAGGTCTCGGACGCGAAGGAATCGACGATCGAGATCCGGATGCTGGTGAGCGCCCGCAACGCGCCCCAGGCCTGGGACCTGCGCTGCGTCGTGCGCGAGGCGATGATCACGTGGCTCCAGGCCGAGCACCCGGAGGCCCTGCCGCGGCACCGAACGGAATGGGTCGGAACCGAGGAGCCGGCCCTGCGCCGGGCGGAGGCACGGCGCTTCGCGGCGTGAGGCACAGCGTCATCACGCGCGCAGCGAAGACGATGGGGCACCTTTCACGCTCGTCGAACTCCCAGCCACGCCCTAATCCTGAGATGCCGAGGCGCAGCGGAGGCCTCGAAGGAGGGCTCAAGGGATCACAGCGCCTTCTGGAGGCCTCCTTCAAGGCGGCTTCGCCGCACCTCAGGATGAGGGCGCGGGTTGGACGTCGTCCATTGGACCGCCGCTCAGTCGTCGGCACCGGCGTAGAAGCTCTCCACGCCGATGCCCTCCTCCTGCATCAACCGGGCGCGGGCGCGCAGCTTCTCGGTCTCGCTCTTGAGCTGGCCGCAGGCCGCCAGGATGTCTCGGCCCCGGGGCGTGCGCACCGGCGAGGCGTAGCCGGCGTTGAACACGATCTCGGAGAAGCGCTCGATCCGGTCCCAATCGGAGCACTCGTAGCGGCTGCCCGGCCAGGGGTTGAACGGAATCAGGTTGATCTTGGCCGGGATGCCCTTGAGCAGGCGCACCAGCTCCCGCGCATCCGCGTCCGAGTCGTTGACGCCCTTCAGCATCACGTACTCGAAGGTGATCCGGCGGGCGTTGCTCAGGCCCGGATAGGCGCGGCAGGCCGCGAGCAGCTCGGCGATCGGGTATTTCCGATTGAGCGGCACCAGCTCATTGCGCAGGTCATCGCGCACGGCGTGGAGCGAGATCGCCAGCATAGCGTTGGCCTGCTCGCCGAGTCTCGGGATCTGCGGCACGACCCCCGAGGTCGAGACCGTGATCCGGCGGCGGGACAGGCCGAGGCCCTCCTGGTCCGACATGACTCCGACCGCATCGACCACGGCGTCGAGGTTGTAGAGGGGCTCGCCCATGCCCATGAACACGATGTTGGTCACGAGCCGGCCGACATCGCCGGAGCCGCCGGCGTCGCGGCTCGGCATCTGGCCGGGCCAGTCGCCGAGCTCGTCCCGGGCCGTGACGAGCTGCTGGACGATTTCGGCCGCCGACAGGTTGCGCACGAGGCGCTGCGTGCCGGTGTGGCAGAACGAGCAGGTCAGGGTGCAGCCGACCTGGGAGGACACGCAGAGCGTGCCCCGATCCGGGCCGGGAATGTAGACGCACTCGATCTCGGCGCCGCGATTGTGCTCCTGCCGGTTGGTCGGCGCCATGCGCAGCAGCCACTTGCGGGTACCGTCGCGGGAGACCTGCCGGCTCGCCACCTCGGGGCGCTCCAGGGTGAAGTGCTCGGCGAGCTGCGCCTTCAGCGCCTTGCCGACATTGGTCATCTCGGCGAAGTCGGACGCCCCGCGGAAATTGACCCAATGCCAGACCTGGCCGGCGCGCATCCGGCTCTCGCGCTCGGGCACGCCCATGCCGACGAGCTGCGCCTTGAGGGCGTCGCGGGTCAGGCCGACCAGCGACGGGCGGCGGCCCGGCAGCGCTTCGGGGAGGAAATCGGGCGCCTTCTCGATCGCGGCATCGGCCGCGCGGGCGCTGTCGAGCGACGGCGTCGCCATGGCGTTCAAACGATCCATACGTTGGAAAGGGTCTGATATAGGCGATCGCGGCGGCGAATGCGAATGCGCGCCGCCCACAGGGGTCCTGACGGAGAGCCATGGCGACCGACACCCGAGCCGGGCAGGCGATCTACAACCCGCGGACGCTGCAGATCTACGACCTCGTCGTGCTGCGCCTGTCGAACCCGCTGATCTGGCGCTGTCCCACGGCGCGGATCCTGGATCTCTACGACCGGCACGCCGGCCTCGCGCATCTTGATGTCGGAGTCGGAACCGGCTGGTATCTCGACCGGTGCCGCTTCCCCACGCCCGCACCCCGCGTCGGCCTGATGGACCTCAACGCCGACAGCCTCGCCTTCGCGGCCGACCGGATCGCGCGCTACCGGCCCGAGACCTACCGGGTCGACGTGCTCGGCGCCCCGGCCAGCGGCATCGCGCCGTTCGACTCGATCGGGATGACCTACCTGCTGCACTGCCTGCCGGGCGACATCGCCGCGAAGGCGAAGGCCTTCGACACGGTGCGTCCGTGCTTGGCCGACGACGGCGTGGTATTCGGCGCCACGATCCTGTCGGGCGGCGTCCCGACCACGGGTGCGGCGCGGGCACTGATGCGGGTCTACAACCGCAAGGGGGTGTTCTCGAACGCCGCCGACACCCTGCCGGACCTGCATGCGGCGCTGGACCGGCGCTTCCGGTCGGTGAAGATCACGGTCGTCGGCTGCGTCGCCCTGTTCGTGGCGCGGGAGCCGCGCTGATACGGCCACCATCTTCGCGGGCGGGGCGAAGCAACACAGCGGCGCCACGCCCGCCGAGCTCGCGCTGCCCTGGGTTGCTTCGCTGCGCTCGCAAAGCCAGGCATGAAAAAGGGCGCCCGCAGGCGCCCTCATCCATGGTGCCAAGTCCCAAAAGAATCAGGCGGCGGCGGTCTTCACCGGCACGCCCTTCTCGGACAGGAAGGTCTGCAGCTCGCCCGACTGGAACATCTCGCGGGTGATGTCGCAGCCGCCGACGAACTCGCCCTTCACGTAGATCTGCGGGATGGTCGGCCAGTTCGAGAAGGCCTTGATGCCCTCGCGGATCTCCTGGTCGGCCAGGACGTTCACGCCCTTGAACGGCACGCCGAGGTAATTGAGGATCTGCACCACCTGCCCCGAGAAGCCGCATTGCGGCATCTGCGGCGTGCCCTTCATGAACACCACCACGTCCTGGGAGGCGATCTCGTTCTGGATGGTCGTGTTTGCGTCGGTCATCGCTCTGTCCTTGTTCGTCGGTCGTATGTGAGGTCCGAATCAGCGGCGCGCAACCGATGTAGCGATCATACGAAGTGCGTGCTCTATGTCGAAAGTCTCGGTCAGCAGATCCTCAGGACGGATCGGGCAGGACTCCGGCAGCCCCGGAAGCAGCGCGTTCCCATAGGCGCCGAGACCAGCCTCCGCGGCCGTGACGGCGGATTTCCAGATCCTGTTCCAGTTCAGCCTTTGCCGCATCGACGCTTCGTAGGTGTTCCAGGCGGTGATCTGGAAGGTCGCGATCTCCTCCCGCCAGTGCAGGCTGGCCGGCGCGAGCGGGGCGGATGCGCGCTTGAGGAGGTGGGCGAGCGTCTGGATCAGCAGACCTTCGACTGCCCGCAGATGCGAACGCCCCACGCCCTCGATCTCCTCGGCAACGTTCTCCCAATCGACCGCGTTCGACAGCTCAGGCCGCTCGGCCAGCGCGCGCAGGGCCGCCGCCTGCTCCTCGGCCCAGGTCACGATGTCGTCGTCGTAGAGACTCGGTCGGTCCATCGGGAGCGCTCCCGCCAGAAGCCTCAATCCTGCGGGACGCCCGTGGTCAGCGCAAGGGCGTGCAGCACGCCGCCCATCCGGCCCTGGAGGGCGCCATAGACCATCTGGTGCTGCGCCACCCGGGTCTTGCCCTTGAAGGCCGCCGACAGGACGGTCGCGGCGTAGTGGTCGCCGTCGCCCGCGAGGTCGCGGATCTCCACCTGCGCGTCCGGCAGGGCCTCGCGGATCATGCGCTCGATCTCGCCCGCATCCATCGGCATCGGGAAACTCCTTACGGGGAACAGGGCTCAGGCGGCGGGCGCGGCCGGCTGGCTCGCCATGTAGTCGGGCAGCCAGCCCTCGTGCGCCGCTGTCAGGTCGGCGAGCGATATGGTCTCGCCGCCCGGCAGGGTCAAACGGTCTGAGCCGGTGACGCCGACCGAGGCTGCCGCCACGCCCTGGGCCGCGGCGGCCGAGAGGAGATCGGTGGCCGCCTCCGGCCGTACCGCCAGCAGGTAGCGGCCCTGGTCCTCGCCGAACAGATAGGCGTGGGGCGGCAGGTCCACCGGCACGTCGGAGAGCGCCGCCCCGAGCCCGCCCGCCATGGCCATCTCAGCGAGCGCGACGGCGAGGCCGCCATCCGCGAGGTCATGGACCGTGTCGACGGTGCCCGCCTGGATCAGGCCGCGGACGAAATCGCCGTTGCGGCGCTCCAGCGCGAGGTCGACGGGCGGCGGTGCGCCCTCCTCGCGGCCCTCGATCACCGACAGGTAGGACGACTGGCCGAGCCAGCCCTCGCTCACGCCGATCAGCACCAGCACGTCGCCCTCGCGCTTGAGGGCGATGGTCGCGTGGCGTGCCACGTCGTCGAGCACGCCGACGCCGCCGATGGTCGGGGTCGGCAGGATGCCGACGCCGTTGGTCTCGTTGTAGAGCGAGACGTTGCCCGACACGACCGGGAAGTCGAGGGCCCGGCAGGCCTCGCCGATGCCCTGGAGGCAGCCGACGAGCTGGCCCATCACCTCGGGCTTCTCGGGATTGCCGAAGTTCAGGTTGTCGGTGATGGCCAGCGGCTTGGCGCCGACCGCCGTGATGTTGCGCCACGCCTCGGCCACCGCCTGCCGGCCGCCCTCGACCGGGTCGGCCTCGCAGTAGCGCGGGGTGACGTCGCAGGTCAGCGCGAGGCCCTTCGGCCCGTCTTCGACCCGGACGATGGCGGCATCGCCCCCGGGCTTCTGGACGGTATTGCCCAGGATGAAGTGGTCGTACTGCTCGAACACCCAGCGCTTCGAGGCGAGGTCGGGGGAGCCGACGAGGCGCTTCAGCGCGTCGGTCAGCGAGGCCGGGGCCGGCACCGCGGCGGCCGCGATCACCGGCTGGTGGGTGTTGGCCAGATGCGGCCGGTCGTAGAGCGGCGCCTCGTCGCCCAGCTCCTTGATCGGCAGGTCGGCCACGGTCTCGCCGTACCACTTGATGACGAAGCGGAGCGTATCGGTGGTCCGGCCGATCACCGCGAAGTCGAGCCCCCACTTCACGAAGATCGCCTCCGCCTCGGCCTCCATGCCGGGCTTGAGCACCATGAGCATGCGCTCCTGGCTCTCGGAGAGCATCATCTCGTAGGGGGTCATGCCCGCCTCGCGGGCCGGCACCTTGTCGATGTCGAGCTCGACGCCGAGGTCGCCCTTGGCGCCCATCTCGACCGCCGAGCAGGTCAGGCCCGCCGCGCCCATGTCCTGGATGGCGATGACCGCGCCGGAGGCCATCAGCTCCAGGCAGGCCTCCAGCAGCAGCTTCTCGGCGAAGGGGTCGCCGACCTGCACGGTCGGGCGCTTCGACTCGGATTCCTCGTCGAACTCGGCCGACGCCATGGTGGCGCCGTGGATGCCGTCGCGGCCGGTCTTGGAGCCGAGATAGACGATCGGGTTCCCGATTCCGGCGGCGGCCGCGTAGAAGATGCCGTCGGTGCGGGCGAGCCCCACCGCCATGGCGTTGACCAAGATGTTGCCGTCGTAGCGCTTGTGGAAGCCGGTCAGGCCGCCGACGGTCGGCACGCCGAAGGAATTGCCGTAGCCGCCGACGCCCGCGACCACGCCGGAGACGAGGCTGCGGGTGCGCGGGTGGTCCGGAGAGCCGAAGCGCAGGGCGTTGAGCGCCGCGATCGGCCGCGCGCCCATCGTGAAGACGTCGCGCAGGATGCCGCCCACGCCGGTCGCCGCGCCCTGGTAGGGCTCGATGTAGCTCGGGTGATTGTGGCTCTCCATCTTGAAGACGCAGGCGTGGCCGTCGCCGATGTCGATGACGCCCGCGTTCTCTCCCGGCCCCTGGATCACCCACGGCGCCGAGGTCGGCAGCCCGCGCAGGTGCTTGCGGGAGGACTTGTAGGAACAATGCTCGTTCCACATGGCCGAGACGATGCCGAGCTCGGTCAGCGTCGGGTCGCGCCCGATCAGGCCGCGGAAACGCGCGTACTCGTCCGGCGTCAGGCCGTGCTGGGCCACGAGCTCGGGGGTGATCGGAACGTCGTTGCGGAACATGCGGCGGTCTCGGCAAAAAGCGGCCCGTCCCGGAAGACGCGTGCCGCGGCGAGCCCGGACCGGGCCGGGATCGAGGTTGCCCCGGCTCTAAAGCGGAAGCGCCCGCGCTGGCAACATCCCAGGTGGGGGCCCGGACTACGGGGCCGGACTTATGGGTTGCTCGGGATGCAAGCTTCCAGACCACACCGAGCGCCGACGGAGGGCCGTATGATCCGGGTGTCTGTCATCGTCAGAGGCGTCGCGCGCTCCTCCTCTGAGCAGCACGACCTTCGTCGCAGCGTCCGAACGCAAATCGGCCGCCTCGACGTCCAGGCCTCCGATATCCGCCTCGAGTCTGAGTTTCTGCGGTGGATTCCAGCCGCAGCGCAAACATCTTGACCAACCAGAACGGGGGCGCCCGACAGCAACCGAAGGTTTCGGCGCCCCCAGGCCCGGGGCGATCACGGCTTCAGCGGCGTTCCCTCCGTCGGGATCCGATCTGTTTCCGGTGCAGCGCGAATACAGCTGCGCTCCGGCGCGCTGGCGCGCGTTATCCAGCGCCAGCATCAAGACTATACAAATAGCACAATACAGAGATCCTCAGGCGCCCTCGACGTCACTTTATGATCGCGTTTCTCGCGAAAGCGATGTCGCATTCGAAGATCTGACCGGTCTGGGAATCTCCCCATCCCGGGCCGATCCAGACAGGATGCAACCCTTTGCTCCGCAGGTCCGAGACCACGACGTCGAACGATTTTGCACCCTCATACGATGGAATCAGCGACGCCTCGAGCAGAAGCAGATCGATTTCCTCGAGATGGCGTCCAAGACCGTCCAGCACTTGCGGTTCAAAACCCTGCACGTCGATCTTGAGCATGAGCGGTCTGGGAGGGGTCGGGGACCACATTTCCTGCCAGAGCGAATCAAGGCGCCGAACCTGCACTGTCTGTTGAGCGACGGGCGCGATGGGCGCATGCGCCTCTATGGACCAAGCCCTCGCCGGCAGAATCGAGCTGCTGAAGCGATTGGCGGAGACATTGATGACGGCCTCGCCCTCCTCAGAGCCGAGAGCCAAGTTGAAGCAATGCCAGTTGGGATACGCGCTCGCGTTTTTCGTTAAATCTTGATAGCAGTCATTCAGCGGCTCAAAAGAGACCACAATTCCCGGAAATCCCCGCTGAAACAGGGCCCCGCCGAACTGCCCGGAATTGGCCCCAACATCCAAGACGCAGTTAATTCCCATCGCCTTCATTAAAGTAGTTATATTATACTCACTGCCAAACATGCTGCTTTCCATCCTAAAAGAGGGAGCAATGCGATATAATAAACCGAATGCTTGTCTCTTTGATTGAGACAAACACGGTTCATAAGCTGCAGCATGGACACAGGCAACCGATTGCGGCGAACGCGTTTCTAAAAATCTAAACAAATCTACTACGATCCGCGATTTTTCTACCCTAAGAACAGATTGACTTAGAAGTTTACAACTTCGCTGGCACGCATCGCTTGGCCCTGCGGAAGAATGAGGTGGGGTTGATGCAGGCCACGCGCCGCATGCCCCAGACGCAGGCGAGACTGCCATCCGGCTGGCGGCGCAATCCTTTCCGGTGCCTGGCAACCGGCGCGCAGCGTGGCGCGGATTTTCAGCCTGCCCAACCAGCGCACTACACGCAGCGAACCGCCCGCATCGGCAACCCTGGTCGGGATCGCGATCTCCTGAAGCAGCCGGGGCTCAGCGGGATCGGGCCTGCAGCACGCGATTCTGCGAAGTCGCGGGTGAGGAGCCGAGCGATCCGCGCCTGGCACGAGCAGCTTCGCAACGGTTCCGGTCTCCTCACCACCGGTGCGTCGACGCGAACCGACCGGTGCGTTCAGAGGCATCCTGCTTCCTACCCAGCATCCTCACGCCGCCGGCGGATGGGCCAGAAAATCGGCGATCGCCGCCACGAACTTGTCGCCGTAGGCCTCGCGCTTGCGCTCGCCGACCCCATGCACGGTGCGCAAGGCCCAGAGATCGACAGGCTTCTGCCGGGCCATCTCGATCAGGGTTCGGTCGGGGAAGACCATGAAGGCCGCGATGCCTTCGGCCCGGGCGATGGTGGCGCGCAAGCCGCGCAGGTGCTGGAACAGCGCCTCGTCTGTCTCCGACAGCGCGATCTCGCCGTCCTCGCGGGGCGCGGCACGGCGGCGCTCGCGCGATTCGGCCTTCGGCTCAGGATCCGGGCGAAGCTGCACCGGCTCACGCCCGAACAGGATCGCCTCGCCCTTCTCGGTCATGGACAGGCCGCCGTAGCCGTCGGCATTCTCCGCGATCGCCCCGGCGGCGAAGAGCTGGCGCAGGATCGCCCGCCACGCCGCCACCGGCTTGTCGGCGCCGACCCCGAAAGTCTTCAGGCCGGCGTGGCCGTTTCGACGGATCTGCTCGCTCTCCTTCCCGTGGACCACGTCGCAGATATAGGCCGCGCCGAAGCGCTGGCCGGTGCGCACGATCGCCGAGAGGATCTTCTGGGCCGCGACCGTTCCATCCACCAGGGTGACGCCGCCGCGGCACAGGTCGCAGCGGCCGCAAGCGCCGCTCGCCTCGCCGAAATAGGCGAGCAGCGACTGGCGCCGGCAATTGGCCCCCTCGCACAGGGTGATCATCGCCTCGAGCTTGCGCCGCTCGACCCGGCGGCGCTCGTCGGAGATCTCCTTCTCGTCGATCTGCCGGCGGCGGAGCGCCATGTCGTCGAGGCCGTAGAGGGTCAGCGTGTCGGCCGGCAGCCCGTCGCGGCCGGCGCGGCCGATCTCCTGATAGTAGCCCTCGACGTTGTTGGGCATGTCGGCGTGGCAGACGAAGCGCACGTCGGGCTTGTTGATGCCCATGCCGAACGCGACGGTGGCGGTCATCACCACGCCGTCCTCCTGCAGGAACCGGTCCTGGTTCCGCATCCGCGTCGCCTGGTCGAGGCCGGCATGGTAGGGCAGGGCGTCGAAGCCGTCCTTCCGGAGGGTCTCGGCGAGCTGTTCGGTGCGCTTACGCGACGAGCAGTAGATGATCCCGCTCTCCGCCCTTCGGTGCTTCAGGAACCGCTCGATCTGCCGGGCCGGGTTGTCCTTGGGTTGGAAGGTCAGCCGGATGTTCGGCCGGTCGAAGGAATGGACGAAGATCTTCGGGGGCCGCCCCTGCGGGAACAGCCGCTCGGCGATCTCGGCGCGGGTCGCGGCGTCGGCGGTGGCGGTGAGCGCCAGGGTCTGGACGTTGCCGAGGGTGGTCCGGGCGCGCGCGATCTCCCGATACTCGGGCCGGAAATCGTGGCCCCATTGCGAGACGCAGTGCGCCTCGTCCACGGCGAGCCGCCGAACGCCGGCCCCGCGCAGGGCCTCGATGCAGCCGTCCATCAGCAGGCGCTCGGGGGAGACGAACAGCAGCCGCAGGTCGCCCGAGCGCAGGCTGCGCCAGGTCTCGCGGGATTCGGATTCCGCGACCGTCGAGTTGAGGGTCGCGGCCTGAATGCCGACGCTGCGCATCTGCTGCACCTGATCGTGCATCAGCGCGATCAGCGGCGAGACCACCACGGTCAGCCCCGGATCGACCAGAGCCGGAAGCTGGTAGGTCATCGACTTGCCCGAGCCCGTGGGCATCACGGCGAACACGTCGGCGCCGTCGAGCACCGCGCCGATCACCTCGTCCTGGCCGGGCCGGAAATCCTCGTAGCCGAACGTCTTTTTCAGCGCGGCGCGGGCCTCATCGAGGCGGGTCATCGGGATCCTTGGTCGGAGTTCTGGCCGCCCTTGCGGCAGGGGTGTGTAGACACTAGCCTCCCCGTGTCTACACGGGGGCCGCCATGCCGCTCAACATCCGCAGCGAAGAGGTGAATCAGCTGGCCGAGAAGCTGGCATCGCGGGCCGGTGTGAGCAAGACCGAGGCGGTGCGACTCGCGCTCACGAACGAGCTGGCGCGGCGGGACGAGTCACTGGCCGAGTTTCTGGAGAAGATCCGCCCGATCCAGGATGCTCTTGCCGCATACCCGAAGACCGGTCTCAAAGCCGACAAAGCCTTCTACGACAGCCTCTACGAGGACTGATGTTCGTCGATGCGTCAGCTCTCGTCGCGATCCTGTGCCGGGAGCAGGGCTTTGAACGGGTGGCCGATTGCCTCCGCCAAGCCCCACACCGTCTGACCAGCGCCCTCGCCCTGTTCGAGGGCATCCTGGCGGTGGCCCGCATTCAGTCAGTGCAGCCGGAAGCCGCCGAAGGCATTGTGAACGGCTTCCGTAAGACGATCGATATGACGGTGGTTTCTCTCGGCATCGCGGAAGTCCGCATCGCCCTCGCAGCCCACACCCGCTACGGCAAGGGCCGCCACCCGGCGCGCCTGAACCTCGGCGACTGCTTCGCCTATGCCTGTGCGCAGGTGCACGGCGTGCCGCTGCTCTACGTCGGCGACGATTTCCCGCAGACCGACATCCGCTCGGCCCTCGGCTGACTGCCCCGTCCGCATCTGATGTCGGCACCCTCGTCTCAGCGAGCGAAGCGAAGCAATGAAGGCAGCGCCGGCCGACAAGCCGCGCGCCGCCCGGGTCACGTCGCTGCGCTCGCGATGACGGCGAGCGGGGCCTCAGCCGCCGTGGAACTCGGCCACGTGCTGGGCCACGATCGCGTCGAAGGACGCGTCCGCCCGGAAGCCCAGGGCCAGGGCAGCCTCCGGCTCGAACGCCTCCGGCCAGGAGCCGACGATCCGCGCGATGGTGGCGTCCGGCGCGCGCCGGATCAGCGCCACGGCCTTGTCGCCCGCCGCACGCCGCAGGGCCTCGATCTCCTCCGCCACCGTCGCCGAGACGCCCGGCATGGTCAGGCTGATCCGGGGACCGATCGTCGCGAGGTCGAGCCCGGCGGCGTGGATGAGGAAACCCACCGCCGCCGCGGGGCTGGCGAACCAGTGCCGGACGGTGTCGGGCACCGGCAGGATCGCCTCCTGGCCGGCCAGCGGCTCGCGGATGATGCCTGAGAAGAAGCCCGAGGCCGCCTTGTTGGGCTTGCCCGGCCGCACGCAGATCGTCGGCAGCCGCAGGCCGATCCCGTCGAGGAAGCCGCGGCGCGCATAGTCGGCGAGCATCAGCTCGCCCATGGCCTTCTGGACCCCGTAGGAGGAGGCGGGGCGCAGAATGTGATCGTCGGGGATCACCTTGGGGAAGGGTGGCCCGAACACCGCGAGGGAGGAGGTGAAGACCAGCTTCGGCCGGTAGCCGTCCGCCGCGTTGGCCGCGCGGATCGCGTCGAGCAGTAGCCGGGTGCCGTCGAGATTGACCCGGTAGCCGAGTTCGAGGTTGGCCTCGGCCTCGCCGGAGACCACGGCGGCGAGGTGGAAGATCACCCCCGGCCGCTCGGCGATGGCGGCCTCGGCGGCGCCGGGCGCCGTGAGGTCGGCGGCCTCGGCCCGCACCGGGCCGGAGAAGCCCTCGGGCGCCGACGGCGGGACCACGTCGAGGAGGGTGAGGGCGGTAAGCGGCTCACCGCCGACCCGGCCGTCCTTCACCAAGGCGTCCACGAGGCGTCGGCCGATCATGCCGGCGGCGCCGAGAATCAGGGCGTGCATGGAAAACCTCCCGTCGGGTTGTGCGGTTTCAGCGCATCACCCCGGAACCGGAACCGGGGCGATGCGCTCATTCTCTGGTTCCGCATCATCTTCTTCCGAAAGCCGGAAGCCACCTTTCTGAATGATGCTTAGGCCATCATGTCGAGGGCGCGGCCGAAGAAGTCAGGGCCGCCGAAATTGCCGGATTTCAGGGCGAGCAGCATCGGCTCGGGCCGGCCGGCGGTGCGCAGCACGGGCACGCCCGCCGCGATCTCCGGCCCGAGCAGGAAGGCGGTGAGGCCGAGCCGGTCGACCACCGCGCCGGAGGTTTCGCCGCCCGCGACCACGAGCCGGCGTACGCCGTGGGCGACGAGGCCCTCTGCGATGGCGGCCAGGGCCGCCTCGATGGCGTGACCGGCGGCATCGACGCCGTGCGCGGCCTGGAGCGCGCGCACCGACTCGGGCGGGGCCGAGGTGGCGATCAGCACCGGGCCGGAGGCAAGGCGCTCCGCCGCGAAGGCCAGGGCCTCGGCGACCACGTCGTCGCCCGCGAGCAGCCGCGCCGGGTCGAGGCGCAGCACCGGCATGATCGCCTCGGCGGCGGCGACCTGCTGGAGCGTCGCCTGCGAGCAGCTCCCGGCGAGGCAGGCGGAGGTCCCACCCACGGGCTCGCCGACTGCCGCTCCGGCAGCGTCCGTCGTACCGCGCCCGTCGGCGACCAGGGCCCGTGCGAGGCCGAGGCCGAGGCCGGAGGCCCCGACCGAGAATTGTCGGTCGATGATCGCCCGACCGAGCACTTCGAGGTCGCTGTCGAAGATCGCGTCCGCGATGGCGGCGCCCTTGCCCTCGGCGGCCAATGCGTCGAGGCGGGCGGCCACGGCCTCCGCGCCCCGGGCGACCGTGGCGGTGTCGATCAGGCCGACCGGGCTGCCGCTCTGGCGCCCGAGCACGCGCACGAGGTTGGCGTCGCGCATCGGGTTGAGCGGGTGGTCCTTGAGCGGGCTCTCGTTCAGCGGCACCGCGCCCACGAACAGGTTGCCCTGGTAGACGCTCCGCCCCGTCTCGGGAAAGGCGGGGGTGACCAGCGCGATGGTCTCGCCGGCCTCCGCCCGCAGGGCGTCCATCACGGGTCCGATATTACCCGCATCGGTCGAGTCGAAGGTCGAGCAAACCTTGAACATCACGTGGGCGGCGCCCCGGGCCCGCAGCCACGCTTCCGCCTCGCGGGAGCGCGCCACCGCCTGGTCGGCCGGGATCGAGCGGCTTTTCAGCGCCACCACGACCGCGTCCGCCTCCGGCAGGGCGCGGCCCTCCTCAGGCACGCCGATGGTCTGGATCGTGCGCAGGCCCGCCTTGGTCAGGGTGTTGGCGAGGTCCGAGGCGCCCGTGTAATCGTCGGCGACGCAGCCCAGTGCGAGGCTCATCGTTGGCTCTCCTTGTAGGCGGCAAGCCAGCCGAGGCCCGCGACGGTCTCGGCGGCCGGAATGTACTCGCAGCCGACGAAGCCGGCGTAGCCGAGCCGGTCCAGCTCGTCGAACAGGAAGAAGTCGGCCATCTCGCCGGTGCCGGGCTCGTGCCGCTCGGGCACGCTCGCGGTCTGAACGTGGCCGATGATCGGCATCAGGGCGCGCAGCCGCATGGTCACGTCGCCGTGCAGGATCTGGCAGTGGTAGAGGTCGAACTGGAGCTTCAGGTTCGGCAGGGCGAGGTCGCGGATCAGGTCCGCCGCCCGGCCGAAATCGTTGAGGAAGTAGCCCGGCATGTTCCGGCCGTTGATCGGCTCCAGGACGAGGTCGAGACCGGCAGGCGCCAGCCGCTCCGCCGTCCAGGTCACGGCCCTGCGGTAAGCTTCGGCGGCGCGCGGGTCATCGTGGGGCGCGAGGCCTGCCATCAGGTGGAGCCGGCCGACGCCGGTCGCCTCGGCGTAGCGGAGTGCGGTGTCGACACCGGCCTTCAGCTCGTCGAAGCGTTCAGGAAACGCCGCCAGGCCACGCTCACCCTTGGTGAAATCGCCCGGTGGCAGGTTGAACAGCGCCTGGGTCAGGCCGTTCGCCCGGAGCCGCTCGCCGATGGCCTCCGGCGGATGCTCGTAGGGGAACAGGAACTCGACGGCGTCGAACCCGGCCCGGGAAGCGGCCTCGAACCGGTCGAGGAACGGCACCTCGTTGAACATCAGGCTCAGGTTGGCGGCAAAGCGCGGCATTCTTCTGGGACTCCCTGCGCAGTTCTTGATACCTGTCCGATCCGCTCAGCGGACCGTCATCCAACCCAATCCCCTCATCCCGAGGTGCCGGAGCGCAGCGGAGGCCTCGAAGGAGCCCTCCAGTCAGCACGGCGATCCCTGGAGCCCTCCTTCGGGGCCCGCTGACGCGGGCACCTCAGGATGAGGAAGGGGGTGGGATCAGGCTTCCTCAAGCCGTCACCGGCAGCTTCGCGCCCGAGACCTGCGCGTAGAGCCGCGCCACGGAGGCGTCGTCGTCCCGGCCCATGCCGGCGCCGGACGCCATCAGGAACATCTGCAGCGCCGCCGCCGCCACCGGGACCGGATACTTCTCCGCCCGGGCCATGTCCTGCACGATGCCGAGATCCTTGACGAAGATGTCGACCGCGCTCTTCGGGGCGTAATCCGCGTCGAGGATGTGGGGCACCCGGTTCTCGAACATCCAGGAATTGCCGGCCGACTTGGTGATCACTTCGTAGACGCGGGCCAGGTCGAGCCCCTGCTTGGCCGCGAAGGCCATCGCCTCGCAGGCGGCGGCGATGTGGACCCCGGCGAGTAGCTGGTTGATCATCTTGAAGGCCGCGCCTTGGCCGGCCGCGTCGCCGAGCTCGTAGAGCGTGCCCGCCATGGCATCGAGGGCCGGTCGCGCCTTGGCGAAGGCCGCCGCCGAGCCCGAGGCCAGGAACGTCAGGCCGCCGTCGGCCGCGCGAGCGGCACCGCCGCTCATCGGGGCATCGAGATAGTGGCGGCCGGTGGCCTCCAGCCGCGCCGCCAGGGTCCGGGCGATGGCCGGGTCCATGGTGGCGGAGGAGACGAACACCGCGCCCTCCGGCATCGCGGCGGCGGCGCCGTTCTCGCCGAACAGCACCGCCTCGGTCTGCGCGGCGTTGACCACCACGCTCACCACCACGTCGGCGCCCTGGGCGGCCTCAGCCGGGTTGACGGCGCCCCGGCCGCCGGCGGCCGCGAAGCGCGCCACGGCCTCCGGGTTCACGTCGCAGGCCGCGACGGAGAAGCCGGCGCGCAGCAGCGAGCCGGCCATGCCGGAGCCCATCGAGCCCAGGCCGATCACCGCGGCGCGGTGTGTTGCGTTGGTCATCGGGGGCGGCTCCTGCATGAAGGAATGAGCGCCTCTGCATCACCGTGTGAGGCGGGGGGCGTCTCTCCACCCAAGTCGGGCTTGCCCGACCTGGGCTTCGGGATGCGGATCTCGGACAAGCCCGAGATCCGTCGGGAGAGGGGGTAGGTCGCGGCCGGATCGAAGGTCAGCGGTTGACCATCCGCGCCGGCGTGACGAACACGCACACGGAGCCGACCACCAGCATGACGGCCAGTGCGTACATGCCGGCGGCGGTGCTGCCGGTGGCGTCGCGGAGTGCCCCGATGACGTAGGGGCTGACGAAGCCGGCGAGGTTCCCCACCGAGTTGATCAGTGCGATGCCAGCCGCCGCGCCGGCGCCGCTCAGGAAGGCGGTGGGCAGCGACCAGAACAGGGGCGAGCAGGTCAGCACGCCGGCCGCCGCCACCGAGAGCGCCGCCACCGCGATCGTGGTCGAGCCCGCACTGGCCGAGACCACGAAACCGACGGCGCCGAGCAGGGCGGGCACGATCAGGTGCCAGCGGCGCTCGCGCATCCGGTCGGCTGAGAGGCCCAGCAGGACCATCACGATCGCCGCGCACAGGAACGGGATCGCGCTGATCAGGCCGATGTTGAAATTGCCCTGCACGCCCGACGCCTTGACGATCGTCGGCATCCAGAAGGTCAGGCCGTACTGGCCGGTGACGAAGGCGAAGTAGATCAGGCTCATGAACCACACGCGGCCGTTCCGGAACACGGTGGCGATCGAGTGCGGGCTCGATTCCTTGCCCTGGTTGTCGGCGGCGATGTCGCGCTCGAGGAGCTGCTTCTCGGGTTCGCTCAGCCACTTGGCCTCGGACGGGCGATTGTCGAGGTAGAAGAACACCGCGAGGCCGATCAGCACCGCCGGCACCGCCTCGATCAGGAACATCCACTGCCAGCCGGACAGGCCGTGCGCGCCGTTGAGCGCATCCATGATCCAGCCCGACAGGGGATTGCCGAAGATGCCCGAGATCGGGATCGCCGCCATGAACACCGCGATCACCTTGGCCCGGCGATGGGCCGGGAACCACGAGGTCGTGTAGAGGATGACGCCCGGGTAGAAGCCGGCCTCGGCCAGCCCCAGCAGGAAGCGCATCCCGTAGAAGCTCCACTCGGAGTTCACGAACAGGAACGCGCCGGAGATCACCCCCCAGGTGATCATGATCCGGGCGATCCAGACCCGGGCGCCGACCCGGTGCAGGATCACGTTCGAGGGCACCTCGAACAGGAAGTAGCCGAGGAAGAAGATGCCGGCGCCGAGTCCGTAGACCGTCTCGGAGAACTTCAGCTCCTGGGACATCTGGAGCTTGGCGAACCCGACATTCACCCGGTCGAGATACGCCACCACGTAGCAGAGCATCAGGAACGGCACGAGGCGCCAGAACACCTTCGCGTAGGTGCGGTCGGCGAAAGACTTCTCGTCCGCGGGTGCGGTGGCGCCCCCCAGCGGGGCGGCTTGGACCGGCATGGGCGTTCTCCCTGGTCCGGGCTCTAGGCCCCTGGACATTGGTCTTCACCGCTCGTCGGGCGGCGCTGGGGCGGTGCCATATCGCCTTTTGGCAGCGCTGCCAATCCGGTTGTGCGAGATAATGCAGGCCGCTATGTCAGTCGTCGGTCGCCGAGGACGGTCTTCCCATCGATCCCCCTCATCTTGAGGTGCCGGAGCGCAGCGCAGGCCTCGTAAGAGGCCTCCAGAGGTTGCAGCGCTTTCTGGAGCTCTCCTTCGAGGTCCGCTTTGTGGTCACCTCAGGTTGAGGGGGGATCGATGGGAGGTTCGACGGGCGTCATGAAAAAATCCGCGTCGGGAGAGCGGGGCCATGGACGACATCCAGCCGCCGGGGCGGCTCGTCACCCTCACCGATGTCGCCCGCGCGGCGGGCGTCGGCGAGAGCACGGTCTCGCGGGTCCTGCGCAATCACGGATCCTATTCCAAGCGCGCCGGCGAGCGGGTGGCGGAAGCCGTGGCCCGGCTCGGCTACGTGCCGAACCGTCTCGCCGGCAGCCTCGCGGGGCAGGGGGCGAGCGCGCGGCTCGTCGGCGTCGTCATCCCGTCACTCGCCAACGTGGTCTTCCCCGACCTGCTGCGCGGCCTGACCGCCGCCCTCGACGCCGAGGGTATCCCCTGCGTGATCGGGGTGAGCGACTACGATCCCGACCGCGAGGAGGCGCTCGCCGCCGCGCTCCTGTCCTGGCGCCCCGCTGCGCTGCTGCTCACCGGGCTGGAGCACAATCCCGGGACGGTGGCCCTCGCGAGGGCCGGGGGCGTGCGCGTGATCGAGATGATCGACACGGATGGCGATGGGATCGACACCGTTGTCGGCTTCTCCAACCGGGCGGTAGGC
The DNA here is from genome assembly GCF_041806315.1 of Methylobacterium sp. OAE515. Classification (NCBI taxonomy): domain Bacteria; kingdom Pseudomonadati; phylum Pseudomonadota; class Alphaproteobacteria; order Hyphomicrobiales; family Methylobacteriaceae; genus Methylobacterium; species Methylobacterium sp. OAE515. The sequence goes on along the minus strand of NZ_JBGMUV010000001.1, from coordinate 4,412,773 downwards.
GCGGCGAGCGCCCGCCACCTCGTGGCGCGCGGCTACCGCCGCATCGCCTATCTCGGCCACGACCTGCGCGTCGATCTGCGCGCGGGCAAACGGCTCGCCGGGTTCGAGGCCGCGCTCGGGGAAGCGGGGCTGACGCTCCAGGCCAAGGAGATCCGACCGGGCCCGTCCTCGCCGACCTCGGGCCGCGCCGGGCTGGAGGCGCTACTGGCGCGCGTGCCCGATCTCGACGCGGTCTACTTCTCCAACGACGACATGGCGCTCGGCGGCTACTTCGCCTGCCTGTCGGCGGGGCTGGTGGTGCCGGAACGGATCGCCCTGTTCGGCTTCAACGGGCTCGACTTCGCCGCCGCGATGCCCCAGCCCCTGTCGACGGTGCGCACGCCGCGCCTGGAGATCGGCCGGCAGGCCGCCGCCTGCCTGACCGGCGAAAGCCCGAAAAAAATCGATCTCGGATTCGAGCTGATCGAGGGAGCGACCGCATGAGCGACGAGAGCCGGCTGCGCGAGGAGATCTGCCGCTACGGCCGCTCGCTGTTCGAGCGCGGCCTGACGCCGGGCTCGTCCGGCAACATCTCGCTGCGCCTGCCCGACGGCGGCTGGCTGGTGACGCCGACCAACGCGTCGCTCGGCTTCCTCGACCCGGCCCGGATCTCGCGGCTAGACGAGGCCGGCCGGCTCGTCTCAGGCGACAAGCCCACCAAGGAGATCCCGCTGCACAGCGCGCTCTACGAGAGCCGGATCGAGGCGAAGGCCATCGTCCACCTGCACTCGACCCACGCGGTGGCGGTGTCGATGCTGCCGGAGGTCGACCCGCGGCAGGTGCTGCCGCCGCTGACGCCCTACTACCTGATGCGCACCGGCGGCACGGCGCTGGTGCCCTATTACCGCCCGGGCGACCCGGCCGTGGCGGATGCGATCCGAGGGCTCGCGGGCCGGTACAGCTCGGTGCTGCTCGCCAATCACGGCCCGGTGGTGGCGGGCGACAGCCTGGAGGGTGCGGTCTTCGCCACCGAGGAGTTGGAGGAGACCGCCAAGCTCTATCTGCTCCTTCGCAACCTCAACCCGCGGCAATTGAGCCCCGGGCAGGTGGCCGATCTGGTGCGCCATTTCGGGCTGACCCTGCCGGATCCGGACGACCATGCCGAGCACGATCACGGGTGAGGCGCGGACGCCAATTTTCTCCCGCTCCATCCCCAGCCTACAGCGCTCCCTCCCGCACGGCCCCCGGATCCGCCAGCGCGTGGAGGATGCGGGCGGCGCTGTGGGCGAAGCGCAGCGTCACGGCCTTGCGGCGGGCACCGCTCAGCGGGTGGTCGGGCGGCTCCCGCAGGATCCCAGCACCGTAGGCGTCGGCGACGATCAGGCCGCATTCCTCCGGGATCAGCGATTCCGGGACCTCCTCGGGGATCGCGAAGAAGAACCGGTCGCAGAAGTCGCGGTAATCTGGCCATTTCCGGTCGGCGCGGAAATCCGCCACGCTCGACTTGATCTCCACGATGGTGAGCTTGCCCGCCCCGCACAGCGCGATCACGTCGGCCCGGCGCCCATTCGCCAGCGAGAATTCCGGCAGTGTGACGCAGCCCATCTCGGAGAACAGCCGGCGCACGCCGCGCTGGATGCGCAGGGCCGTGGGCGATTGCCGCCGGTCGACAGGCAGGAGCGCCTCGGCGATCGGGGGCGCGGAATCAGGCAAGCTGAGGGAAGCGGACATCAATCAGGGGGATGCGTCTGTGCCGAATCGGGACATCCTGCCAAGTTGCGCCCGGTCCGTCACCTGCGGCGCGGGATCACTCCGTTGGCCGCCACCCCGAAACACTCATCCCAGGCAGGCCTGGATCGCGTCGAACCCGTCGGTGAGCGCGGCCGGGCCGGGTTGAAGGATCAGCGGCGCCTTGATCTCGTGGATGCGCCCGTCGCGCACCGCCGGGATCGCCGCCCAGCCGGGGCGGGACCGGATGCGCTCGATGTTGACCCGCTTCCCGCACCACGAGGCGAGGATCACCTCGGGCGCTGCCGCGATCACCTGCTCGGACGTGACGATCCGGTCCTTGGCGGCCGCCTGCCGGCTCAGATCGGGGAAGACGTCCCGGCCGCCCGCGAGGTCGATCAGGTCCGAGACCCAGCCGATGCCGGAGATCATCGGTGCGTCCCACTCCTCGAAGTACACGTGCACCGGTCGGCGCTGCCGCGCCGCCGCGGCGGCCTCCGCGAGCCGGGCCTCGAAGCCGGCCGCCAGGATCTCGGCCCGCTCCGGCACGCCGACAAGGGCGCCGAGGGTGCGGATCATCGCGAGGCAGCCCGCCACGTCGCGCTGGTTGAACAGGTGGACCGCCACGCCCGCCCGGGCGAGGTCGGCGACGATGTCGGCCTGGAGGTCCGAGAAGGCCAGGACGAGATCCGGCGCCAGGGCCAGGATCTTCGGGATGTCGGCGCTGGTGAAGGCCGAGACGCGCGGCTTCTCCCGCCGGACCCGGGGCGGCCGCACCGCGTAGCCCGAGACGCCGACGATCCTGTCCTCCTGGCCAAGCAGGTACAGGGTCTCGACCGTCTCCTCGGTGAGGCAGACGATGCGCTCCGGGGGGAAGCGGCGCATCAGCGGTCGAGCCAAGTCATCGGTCGAGCCAAGTCAGCAGCCCGGCTCCGGGCGCCAGCAGCACGAAGGCCCAGACCAGCGCCGATGCGAGGTTGGCGAGCTGGAACGGCAGCCGCGCCAGGCCGAGGATGCCGGCGAAGAGCGGGACCAGCGCCCGGGCCGGCCCGAAGAACCGTCCGAGCGCCACCGCGGCGATGCCCCAGCGGCCGATGAAGGCCTCGGCCTTCGCCATGAGTTCGGGATAGCGCCGCAGCGGCCACTTGGTCTTGGCGCCGGGGCCGAGCCAGCGCCCGGCCTCGTAGGAGATCCAGTCCCCGAGCGCAGCACCCAGCGCCGCGGCGATCACCACCGGCCAGAACGGGATGTCGGCCCCGCCCACCAGGGCGCCGATCCCGACCAGGATCACGGTCGCCGGCACGAACAGCGACAGGACCGCGATCGATTCGCAGAAGGCGAGCCCCCCCGCGATCAGCGGCGTCCAGACCTTGTGCGCCTCGACGAAGGCGAGGGTCGAGGTGCGCAGGGCTTCGATGTCCATGGGGCTCAGCGTGTGACCGGGGATCGGTCCCATCTGAGGTGCACGGGGGAGGTCGGCAAGGGATGGGGGTGCGGGCGGGGCGGGAACCGGCTAACCGTAGCGTGACCACGAGCGAGTCGCGCGTTGAACGTCCTGTCGATCCAGTCCCACGTCGCCTACGGCCATGTCGGCAACGCCTCGGCGGTGTTCCCCATGCAGCGGCTCGGGGTCGAGGTCTGGCCGGTGCACACGGTGCAGTTCTCCAACCACACCGGCTACGGCGCGTGGCGCGGCCCGGTCTTCGATGCGGCGATGATCCGCGACGTGGTGCGCGGCATCGGCGAGCGCGGCGTGCTCGGAACCTGCGACGCGGTGCTGTCGGGCTATATGGGCTCGCCCGAGATCGGGGCCGCGATCCTGGAGGGGGTGGCCGCCGTGCGGGCGGCGAATCCCGCGGCGCTCTATTGCTGCGACCCGGTGATCGGCGACGTGGAGGAAGGCGTCTACGTCCGGCCCGGCATCGAGGCGTTCCTGCGCGAGCGCGCGGTGCCGCAGGCCGACATCCTCACCCCCAACCAGTTCGAGCTGGGCCTCCTCACCGGCCTGCCGAGCCGGACGCTCGCCGAGGCCGGAACGGCGATCGCCGCCCTCCAGGCATCCGGGCCCCGCGTAGTGCTGGTGACCTCGGCGCTCTGCGCCGACACGCCGCCGGACAGGATCGACCTGCTCGCGGGGGCGGAGGGGCAGCTCTTCCGGGTGCGCACCCCGCGCCTCGCGATCGCGGTCAACGGTGCGGGCGACTGCATCGCGGCCCTGTTCTTGGTCCACTACGCCCGCACCGGTTCGGCCGCCGCGGCGCTCGGCGCGGCGGCGGCCTCGGTCTACGGGCTCCTGAAGCGAACCGCCGAGGCGGGGTCTCGAGAGATCCTGACGGTGTCCGCGCAGGACGAGTACGTGAATCCGAGCGAGACCTTCTCGGTCGAGGCGGTCTGAGACACGGTCCGGCCGCGCTGCGCGGCCGGACCGGCACAGCGAGAGCAGGAAGGTCCGACACGATGGCGCGCCGCTTCGTCACCCTGGACGTGTTCACCGAGCAGCGGCTCGCGGGCAATCCGCTCGCGGTGGTGGTCGAGTCCGAGGGGCTCGACGACGCGGCCATGCAGGCCATCGCGCGGGAGTTCAACCTGTCCGAGACGGTGTTCGTGCTGCCGCCCGCGGAGGCCCGGCACCGGGCGCGGCTGCGCATCTTCACCCCAAGTCGGGAACTGCCTTTTGCCGGCCACCCGACGGTCGGCGCCGCGGTGCTGCTGGCGCTGCAGGATCCGGCCCGGGGCGATGCCCGCGCCTTCGGCCTGGAGGAGGGCATCGGGATCGTCCCCTGCGTGGTCGAGACCCTGGCCGACGGCACGGGCGGCCGGGCGCGGTTCCGGCTGCCGACCCTGCCGGAGTTCCTCGGCCCCGGTCCCGAGCCCGACATTCTGGCGCCGCTCCTCGGCCTGACGCCCGGGGACATCGGCACCGGCCGACACGTGCCGAGCCGCCACGGGGTCGGCCCAAGCTTCACCTGCGTGCCGGTCGCCTCGGTGGCGGCCCTCGACGCCGCCCGGCCGGCCCAGGCGCCGGATCCCGCGGACGGGCTCTACCTCTACACGCCCCGATCCCGAGGGGACCGGCCAGAGCTGGCGGGTGCGGATGTTCGCGCCGAATTTCGGCGTCCCGGAGGACCCCGCCACCGGCGCGGCGGCCTCCGCCTTCGCGGGAGTCCTGATGCAGTTCGAGACCCTGGGGGAGGGCACCCACGACGTGGCGATCCGCCAGGGACAGGCGATGGGCCGGCCGAGCACGATCGCGCTCCAGATCACCATCGCGGCGGGTGCCCTGCGGGGCGTCGAGATCGGCGGCGCGGCCGTGATCGTCTCGGACGGCGTCCTGCATGTCTGAGGGCTTCCGCATCACGCGCCTGACCGGTGTCACGGCGCGGATCGTGGCCTACGACTGGGCCTTTCCCCGCGAGAACGCTGCCGCCATCGCCGCGCATTGGCAGGACCGGATCCGGCGGAGCCCCGGATTGTTCGACGGCACTGTCCTCCTGAGCTGCGGCCACAGCGTCGCGGACGGGACCGCCCGGGTCGATCTGTTCGCCGTCCGCTATTCCACCTTCACGGCGTACCGGAACTTCAGGGTCGCGGACCCGCAGGTCGCCAACGCCTTCGCGGCGATCGTGCCCTGGACGGCGGACGGCGCGGTCCTCCTCGGCGAGATGGGCGCCCACACGGCCAATGCCGGCCAGCTCTACTTCCCGTGCGGCACGCCGGACCCGGACGACGTGCGGGGCGACCGCGTCGACCTCGCCGGCAGCGCCGCCCGGGAACTCGCCGAGGAGACCGGCCTGGCGCTGCCCGAGGGCGCCGCCACCGAGTGGGTGCTGCTGGACGGGGAGGGCCAACTCGCCTTCCTGCGTCCGGTGCGCTTCCCGGCTTCGGCCGCGGCGCTCGACGCGCGCATCGGCGCCCATCTCCGCGGCCAGGCCGAGCCGGAACTCGCCAGCCTGCACAGCGCGCGGAGCACCGCGGATATCGACGCCGCGCGGATGCCGGGCTTCGTGCGCGCCTATCTCGCGGACGCGTTCGCGTCCCGATCCTGAGGCGCAACCGCGCCCGGCCCGGCGCGGTTGCGCCGACATGGTCCGCTGGCATCTGCGGGGAGAGACCTAGATCGTCTCGTGCACGTCGGTTCGACGCGATGTTCTTGTACGATGCGCGTGCAATACAGAATCCCATTTCATTGATCGCCGCTGACGCAACCATAAACTCGGCCGTCCCGAAAGGCTCGCGCGTCGCGGGCCGCAGACGGCGACAGGCTTCATGCGCACCGGATCTCACGCTCGTCCCGCCGGCCGCCGGCTCGCGGCCGTCCTGCTGGCCGCCGCCGTCACCGTGGCCTCGGCGGCGGTATCGCTCGCGGCCGACACGGTTGTCCTGCGCGTCGGCGATCAGAAGGGCGGGAACCGGTCGCTCCTGGAGATCGCCGGCGCCGCGAAGGATCTGCCCTACCGGATCGAGTGGTCGGAATTCCCGGCCGCGGCACCGATCCTGGAGGCGCTCAACGCCGGCGCCCTCGACGTCGGCTATACCGGCGACCTCTCCTTCCTCACGGTCTACGCGGCCGGGGCGCCGATCAAGGCGATCGGCGGCACCAAGTCGGATCCCCGGACCCAAGCGATCCTGGTCCGGGCGGATTCGCCGATCCGCTCGGCCGCCGATCTCAAGGGCAAGCGGCTCGCCGGCACCCGCGGCGGCTGGGGCCAGTTCCTGATCAGCGCGACCCTGGAGAAGGCCGGGATCGCGCCGTCCGAGGCCATCTTCGCACCGCTCAACCCGGTCGACGCCAAGGTCGCGCTGATGGCCGGCTCGGTGGATGCCTGGGCGGTCTGGGACCCCTACGTCTCGTTCGCGACGCTCAAGGACAAGGCCCGCCCGATCGCCGACGGCGCAGGCCTGACGCCGACCATCACGTTCATCGTCGCGTCGGACAGCGCCATCGCCACCAAGCGCGCCGCCCTGCAGGACTTCCTGACCCGCCTGAACAAGGCGCGGCTGTGGTCGCTGGACCACCTCGATGCCTATGCCCGGAACACGGCCGAGCTGACCAAGCTGCCCGAGGACGTCCTGCGCGCAGCCTACACGGCGCAGCGGACCAGCCCGGTCGCGATCGACGACGCCGTCGTGAAGGAGGTCCAGGAGGCCTCGGACCGGGCGACCCGGTACGGCATCCTGTCGAAAACGCTCGATGTTGGCCGGGCCGTCGACCGCAGCTTCACGGCCGCGGCCTCGAACTGAGGCGCTGGCGTGCGGCGTCGGTGATTTTTGCGGCAGCGCGGGAGCTTCGCTGTTTTCGGCACGTTCACCAGGGGCTCCCCGCAACGGCACGTGGCCGGGCGGGTCGCGTTCCGGAGTGTTCATGTCCGATACCCGTCGTCCCGCATCGCAGGCCCGCGCGACCCGCTCGCGCATCCAGGAAGGCCAACCCTATCCCCTCGGCGCCACCTGGGACGGGCTCGGCGTCAACTTCGCGCTGTTCTCCGCCTACGCCACCAAGGTCGAGCTCTGCCTGTTCGACGACCAGGGCGAGCAGGAGATCGAGCGGATCGAGCTGCCCGAGTACACCGACGAGATCTGGCACGGCTACCTGCCCGATGCCCGGCCCGGCACGATCTACGGCTACCGGGTCCACGGCCCCTACGAGCCGAAGGCCGGCCACCGGTTCAACCCCAACAAGCTGCTGATCGACCCCTACGCCAAGGGGCTCGTCGGCTCGATCACCTGGAACCCGGCCCTGTTCGGCTACCAGATGGAATCGGGAGACGACCTGACCTTCGACGAGCGCGACAGCGCCCCCTACACCCGCCGCTCGCGGGTGATCGACCCGGCCTTCACCTGGGGGCGGCACCAGAAGCCGCTGATCCCGTGGGAGAAGACCATCGTCTACGAGACCCACGTCAAGGGCATGACCAAGCTCGACCCGCGGGTGCCCGAGAAGCTGCGCGGCACCTATGCCGGCCTCGGCACGCGCGACGTGCTCGACTACATCAAGAGCCTTGGCGTCACCTCGGTGGAGCTGCTGCCGGTCCACGCCTTCGTGCAGGACGATTACCTCGAGCAGAAGGGGCTGGTGAATTACTGGGGCTACAACACGATTTCGTTCTTCACCCCCGCCCGGCGCTACGCGGCGGTGCCGGATTTCGCCTTCTCCGAGTTCAAGGAGATGGTCTCGCGCTTCCACGGCGCCGGCCTCGAGGTGATCCTCGACGTGGTCTACAACCACACCGCCGAGGGCAACGAGAAGGGCCCGACCCTGTCGTTCAAGGGGATCGACAACGCCTCCTACTACCGGCTGCTCCCCAACGAGCCGCGCTACTACATCAACGACACCGGCACCGGGAACACCTTCAACCTGTCGCATCCGCGGGTGCTGCAGCTCGTCACCGATTCACTGCGCTACTGGGCGCAGGAGATGCAGGTGGACGGCTTCCGCTTCGACCTCGCCACGATTCTGGGCCGCGAGCCCTACGGGTTCGACGAGGGCGGCGGCTTCCTCGACACCTGCCGGCAGGATCCGGTCCTGAATTCGGTGAAGCTGATCGCCGAGCCGTGGGATTGCGGCCCGGGCGGCTACCAGGTCGGCGGCTTCCCGCCGGGCTGGGCCGAGTGGAACGACCGGTTCCGCGACGACGTCCGGGCCTACTGGAAGGGCGATGCCGGGCTCCTGCCGGACCTCGCCGCGCGGATCGCCGGCTCGGCCGACAAGTTCAACAAGCGTGGGCGCAAGCCCTGGGCCTCGGTGAACTTCCTCACCGCCCATGACGGCTTCACCCTGCACGACACGGTCTCGTACAACGACAAGCACAACGAGGCGAACGGCGAGGGCAACCGCGACGGCCACTCGCACAACCTCTCGTACAATTACGGCGTCGAGGGTCCGACCGACGACCCGGAGATCCGGGCGGTGCGCCTGCGCCAGATGCGCAACATGCTGGCGACCCTGTTCCTGTCCCGCGGCACGCCGATGCTGCTCGCCGGCGACGAGTTCGCCCGGACCCAGCAGGGCAACAACAACGCCTATTGCCAGGACAACGAGGTCTCCTGGCTGGACTGGGGGGCGATCGGGGAGGAGGAGCAGGACCTCGCCGAGTTCACCCAGCGCCTGGTCATCCTGCGCAACGCCCTGCCGATCCTGAGCCGCGGGCGGTTCCTCACCGGGCAGTACGACGAGGAGTTCGGCGTCAAGGACGTGGCGTGGCTGCGCCCGGACGGGAGCGAGATGACGCCCGAGAACTGGACCGACGGCGGCGCCCGCGCCTTCGCGGTTCAGCTCGACGGCCGCGCCCAGGCCACCGGCCTGCACCGCCGCGGCGGCGACGCGACCCTGCTGATCATGTTCAACGCCCACCACGACCTCGTGACGTTCACGCTGCCCGAATCCGTGGGCGGCGTGGCCTGGACGCGCCTCCTCGACACCAACCTGCCCGACAGCCAGGATGTGGAGAGCTTCAAGTTCGGCATCGGCTACGACGTGACCGGGCGCTCGCTGCTGATGTTCGTGCTGAAGCCCGAGGACAGCCCCGGCGACGGCGACAACGCCATGGAGCGCTCATACCAGCACGTGATGCAGGCCTTCGAGCGGGCGAACGTGGAGCATGTCCGGTTCCACCTCGACGCGGAAGGCTGAAACCCACGGCCGGGCGGTTTTCGCACCGCCCGGCCGTCTCCGCCTTGCGCGCGGCGGCGCACCCGGCTAACAGCACGGCACCGCGCGGCCCTGGCTGCGCCCGGCGCCCCACTTGCGCGCCCGGGTGGCCTGTCCGCGGCTGGAGGGGTGGCCGAGTGGTTGAAGGCGCACGCCTGGAAAGTGTGTATACCGGAAACGGTATCGCGGGTTCGAATCCCGCTCCCTCCGCCAGCCATTATTGATCAGACAAGCTTTTTTGAACTGACAGGGGCTTACCCCCCATTCACCCCACCAGCAGTGGAAGGTCGGGGCAGCGAAGGCCTCCGATATATGAACGGCACGCTCGGGCCGTCATCGACGTGAAGGCATGGCGCTCGACTCGAAAGGCCCCCGAGGAGCGTTCGATTAGTGGTTCGCGATAGCCCGGGCTATGCCAAGATCCCTACACGCTGCGGCGCCTGACAGGGCTGGAATATCCGCCAGCGCATCTTGGACGCCTGAGTCTGATACCGCGACCGAACTCGCTGAACAGGCTGGCCTGCCAGGTTGAAAGCCAACGAGCCCCGCATTCGGGACGCGATGAGTGACCAGCGGCAGCATAGCTAGGTCTCGCTGACGGTGATGTCCGTTTATGGGTCGGCACTCGCCCAGAGCCGACGGGCAGGAAACCACCCATCTGAGACGGTTATGTGCCCAGCGGCACCAGTACCCGCCCGGCCGCCTAAGACTTCACGGCAGCCAAATCCTGCAGGGAGAGATTGATCGCACGGATGAGCCGCTCGGCAGTATCGGTTACGGCCGGGTCCTGCGACATTGCCATTGCGGCTTGCTGCAGCGCGCGGAACTCCCGAAGACGTGCGCCAGGATCAGCTCCTCGGACGATAGCTGACTGTATGAGGCCCTGGACCAGCTTCCGTGACAAGCGCTCATCGACGCCTCACGCCATCCACTCCGAAGGCCGCGGAGAGGTCGTGTTCGTACATTTCTTAGCTGTCGAGCGGGCTGGCCTGCGCCACTTGAAGGGATGCCGGCCACCCACGCGCTCGACCAAGCCTTCCCCCTCCAGAACGTTGCTCGCTAGTTTGACGACCTCGCCCCGCCGCCGCGCCGTGATGCCAACCCGATCCGCAAGTTGCGGATTGCAGCTCGGCTGGTCGGTCAGGACGCGGGCACGAAGTGAGGGTGATCGGCTCATGGTCACACGGACCCCGTTCGACACGATAACGGCGGGCTGCCGTCCAACGTCGCTGCCCCCGCAACGGTTTAGCCGCCTGGACCGTTCATGGACCCATCGAGGAACACCTGCAGCCTGCCGGATGCCTGAGCCGATGCTGACGAAGCGATCTCAAGGAGAGAGCGAGACAGAGGCCCCGACCGGAGCAGGTCAGGCGCTGATGATGGGGGAGGCCGTTGCTGGTGCTTTCGTGGAGAACGGCGGCGAGTTGGGTAAGCTCTGTCGCGAGACGCTTGCCCGCGACCTTGCAGACGTCGTGCAGCCGCTCCTGAGCACGTGCACCAACGCGGAGTGGATTGAGGCCATCAACGCGCGTCTCGACTTGCTGGAACGCGATACCGGCAAGCCGGGCCCCAGGCTTGTACGCTTCGAGGCAAACGGCGTCGCGGAGATGACCGCACCGGCGCGCTGAGATCCGTGTCGGGCAGACTTGGTTCGACCCTCCGGCCTGGCGACATGATGCCGGGCGAGCGGAAACGCGCATCTCAAACCCAAGCTGACCGCATCCATGCATTCATCGCACGGGTGGTATCTGGCACTTGGTATGCCAACGAACGCGGTTCGATGTCATAAATGCTGCACCGCAAACGCCAGCACGGATTGTCCGCCATGATCGCTCTCGCTGTTACCGCTCTCGTCGCCGCCCTTGCCGCTAATGTCGCGCTGGTCCCCTTCGTGGCCGACCGTCTGAGCCCGAAGAGCAGCGCCCCGGCCGCAGTTGGTTCCACGCTCCTGGCGAGCAACGAAAACTATGCTGCCGTGGCGAAGATCGCCGCGTAACCGCGCTATTCCTCGCTGCACTGCAAGCAGATCAGCCCCGCCCGGCCCAGTGCCCGACGGGGCTTTTCATGTCCGCTCAATAATGGCGTTCGCTGCTCTCGCTCATCCGCCTCGGGATGTAATCGCCGGAGCGGGACTGCTGACCGAACACCAGCCAGCCGAGGCCAAAGCCGATCGCACCCGCGATGAACAGGCCGGTCATCGTCCCGGTGTCCATGTCGCTGACTGCGCGACTGCCCTGGCGGTAGTAGCGGGAACCGTACTCAGAGGCGTTGTCCCAAGCGTCTGAGGCCCTGCTGGTGGCGTCCCGCAGCGTCTCCTTGGCCTGGTCCGCGACGCCAGCACCGCCGCCGGATGAGCCGCCCGCACTGCTGCCGCCCGATTTACCCGCTGACGCGCCGGATAGGCCGCCCGTCTGTCCTGATTGGTTGTCTGCCATGGTCAGCTTTCCTCCTACACTCTGAGTGGCTCATGAGGGGGAACCACTCAGAGGCGGAGGTGATCCCCCGTAGGGATTCAGACCGTATGTTGTGTTGGGCGGCTACGTCGTGGAGCCGAGCCTCATGCGGATGGCCGATCTCAGTCGGCAGCGTCACTTACGGGACCTCATCAGGATCATCTGAGTGACCGGCATGGGCGCTCTGCAGCCGGCCGGCCCTGGCCGAAACCAGAACAGCTGCTTCGGAGGCCCGCCGCGAAAGCGGACGGGCTACTGAGCTGGCCGACGACGCAGGGCCCCGGCCGACGCCGGCACGAACGAACAGGCACTCGCCCGCGTGGTGGATCTCCAAGACCTTGGCGCGGCCGGTGCCGAGCACCTCGTCCAGGTTCTGGCACGTCAAGGCGAACTCGCCGACGTCGGCCAGCATCCTCTGACGCTTGAGCATCTCTCGGATCCGGTCGGCATCGGACATCGCCGCTCCCCATCGCTGGAAGTCTCCGCGCCTCGGCGATGAACTGCGAGTTCAGCCCCTGCTCGGCACCTCGGCTCTTTGGGGAACACACGAAGTCATGTTGCGTGCATGATGAGCGCTGGCGCGTCATGAGTGGACATTTGCCCGAGCGCCAAGGGCCTGTGCGACGACGCGGCTGGGCTTGTGCGTGGATGAGCATGCGGTTTGGAACCGTCCAGGCGCCCACGGCGCTACTGACGGCATGGACCATCTCAAACACACCGTGCGCTCCATCCTCGCACACGCGGGGTCCTACACGCCCGGCACCATCATTGAGGCCGAGCGGATCGTGGACGCTTACCTCGATGATTTCGCGGGCTATCGGGCGCGTCGCGCCGCGATGGATGCGCTGCTCCATGAACTCGCCTTGCCGGAGCACCACGCGCGCAACCGTGGTGGCCTGTTCGAGCTGATCGGGCTCCACCTGAAACGTCGGCATCGCGAAGCGGCACGGCTGTTCCAGTAGCCGCCTGCCGTCCATCGGCCGGCGTGAACAACCCTAAGCCGCGCCCGAGTGGGCTGCGGACGCCCGGAAGGACGGCCCTGAATGCCTTCCCGGCCGTCCGTCCCGCGTGAGGGGAGAGCCTCTTGCGGGTCCGGGAGATCTGCTCGACCGACTGGGTGTCGGAGCATGACACCGCACCTTCGCCCCGAAGCCCGCGGTCGCCGGGCCCGGCGTCGCGCTCCGGGGCCTGCACGTGGGCTTCAGCCGACGTTTCGAGCAAGCCCCAAGGTGCCACCTCGTCGTTGCTGCTGGCTTTCCTCGACTTCGCCACGTCGACCGTCGGCATCGTGGGGCTCATGACTGCGCTCGGCACACTCGCCTGAAGCATCCGGCCTACGCGAGACGGGGCGACCGTTCCTCATCATGTCCCGTCCGGATCTGCTCCTTGTCGAGCACGTGAGGGAAGGTCACCGTCACGACCGTTCCGAGTTGGCCTTCATCCGGCTCGACGGTGAGGCTTCCATCGCATGACCGAGGCCGCCCGGGTCTGGTTCATTCTGCAGCACTTCGGGGTGCCGGCCGCCGTGCTCGACGGCGGCTGGCCGGCCTTGGCTGCGCAGCCGGCGTTCCGGTCCGAAACCAGGCAGGTGGTACCGACGCCGGTCACGCTCATTGCGACCCTGGGCGAGCATGGCCCCGTAGGCCTCGTGACCCGTCGGGAACTCCGGGACGAACTTGGCACGGGCACGCAAGTGTTCGACGCGCGCAGACCCGCCGAGCTCACGGGGGAGGACTTGCGCAAGAACGCCCGCGGCGGGCACCTGCCCGAGGCCCGCCGCGTCGGCCACGCCGACCTGCTGACCGCTGAAGGCCGCTTAAGGCAGCCGCAGGAGTTGCGCGCCATGCTGGAGAGCGCCGGGTTCAGACCGGGAGGCGGATCGTCACCCACTGCGACGGAGGCGGTCGCGCGGCTCTGGCGGCGCTCGCCGCGGTGCAGGCTGGGTTCAGCCGGGTGGACACCTACTACCTCAGCTTCTCCGACTGGGCGAAGGACGAGAGCTGCCCCATCGTGCGGGATGGCGAGAGCTGAGACCCTGCCGGAAGGTCTATGGACCGCTCAACTCAATGGCTGCGTGAGTTGGACCAAGTGCAAAGGCGATAGGTTCAGAAGGCAAAGGCACCTGGGTTACACAGTCCTCGGCGAAACCGCCGCGGCTGCGGACCCGACTGAGAAGACACGCGTTACTGACCTCATGGCGCACATGAACGATGATCAGGGACCGCCGGAACACGCCGGCGGTGGACACGAGAGCTCGGGCGAGCCTGCACGCGGCAGCATGGACCAGGGGGCGCTTGAGCCCCTCGGCCGTCCAGGTCTGCGCCACTGGCAGCAGAGCACCATCACCGATCCGGACCTGAGCGACCGCGGTGGCGTCTTCTTCGCCGCCGTCGAGATGACCCGGATGCCGATGATCCTGGCCGACCCTCGCCAGGACGACACACCCATCGTGTTCGCCAACAACGCCTTCTTGGACCTGACCGGCTACGAGGAAGGCGAAGTCCTCGGCCGCAACTGCCGCTTCCTGCAGGGCGCGGGCACCGACCCGGATCACGTCCGGCAACTCCGGGAAGCCCTCCTTGAAGGCAGGGCCACCGCACTGGAGATCCTGAACTACCGCCGGGACGGCACGCCGTTCTGGAACGCGGTGTTCATGGGTCCGGTACACAACCCCGAAGGCGAGATCATCTACTTCTTCGCCAGCCAACTCGACGTAACGAACCGGCGCGAGAGCGAGCAGCAGTTTCGGCAGGCGCAGAAGATGGAAGCCATCGGCCAGCTCACGGCAGGGCTGGCCCACGACTTCAACAACCTGTTGCACGTGATCAACGGTAGCCTCGAGCGGATGGCGGCCAAGCGGCACGATGAGCAAGCCTTCGAGCGCTATCTCGTAGCAGCCACGACGGCGGCTGATCGCGGAGCCAAGCTCACCCATCAGCTTCTCGCCTTCGCCCGGCGTGGGCGCCTGGAGCCGAAGGGCATCGACTTGAGCGAACTCGTCAACTCCGTTGCCGAGTTGCTGGAGAGCTCGGTCGGCAGCAAGGCCACTCTGCACCTGAACCTGCAGCGGCGCCTGCCGCAGGTGCGGGTGGACGCCACGCATCTGGAGATGGCTCTCCTGAACGTCGTCGTGAACGCCCGCGACGCCTCGCCGAATGGCGGCGCCATCACGGTCACCACGAAACGGGTTCACCTCAACGGCGACGCCGCCTCGCGGCAGCTGGAGCCAGGAGATTACGCGCTGCTCTGCGTCTCGGACGAGGGCACCGGCATGGCGCCGCACATCGTGGCCCGGGCGACGGAGCCCTTCTTCACCACCAAGCCGCGCGGCGAGGGAACGGGCCTGGGCCTCGCCATGGCGTCAGGCTTCGTGCAGCAATCGGGCGGGAGACTGGAGATCGACAGCGGGGTCGGACGCGGCACGACGGTCCGTATGCTGTTCCCTATCCTTGAGCGACAGGCGGACGAATTCTCGCCGGGAACGGCTCCGACCGGCTACCAAACGCGCCCGCTCGATAATCCGACGGCGCCGCCTTTGGTGCTCGTAGTCGACGACAGTCGCGAGGCTGCCGCGATGGCTGGTGAGGCCTTGCAGGACATCGGTTACCGCGTCGTCGTTGCCCACAGCGCCGAGGAGGCCCTGCAGCGCTTCGACGAGGCGCACGGTGGCGGTGACGCGTTCAAGCTGGTGTTCTCGGACGTCATCATGCCGGGCGGAGCAAACGGCCTGGTCTTGGCCAAGCATGTCGCCGACCGCGACCCGACCGTGCCGGTCCTGCTCACGACGGGTTACAACGACGAGATGGCCATCGACGGTCCCCAGCCTCACGCAATGGACGTACTCGGCAAACCGTATCGGCGCAGCGAGCTGATCGACCGCGTTCAGGCGGCCTTGCGAAGGGGCGCACGCACGGGACCGGGTCGAACGACGTCCGATTTCGGGCACGCCCAAGCCTGAGCGGTAAGATCCGCCACCGACCCCGCAGACCCGCGCCCGCTCAGCTGCCCTGGGCGAACCGGGCGCACCCGGCTTCTACTCGGGTGCCGAGGCGACGGGGCCGACGTCCGCCTGATTGACGCGGCTTACCGGATGAAGGGCTGCTCGTCGCTCGGCGTCCTGCGCTACGCCGCGCTCGTGCGCATCGAGGAGAACGGCAAGCGCCGTCTGGCGCTCGTCGACCTGGAGGAGGCGATCGAGCCCGCGGCGCCGACGGCCCCTGGCGCAGAAATGCCGGTGGACCCGGATGCGCAGGCCGCCTGGAGGTGCGCCTCAGGATGTGGGCGTTGTGTCCTTGCGCGCCCGCAATATGAGCGGGTGCACGTGCCAGAGCCCGACCAGCAGCGCGAGGGAGGCGAGGGCCGCAATCAGCCCGGCCAAGTTCGATGCGACGACCTTCGCAACGACGACGCCGAGATCGACCGAGATGCCGAGGGCGAGTGTCACGCTTGCGGCAAGGAGGAATCGGGTGCCGAGCGCGTGGAATTCGGGTGTGTCCTCGCCAGCGTAGACGATGCGGTGGAAGGCCGCCGGCGCCATCAGCCAGACCACCGTCAGGGCCAGCAGGGCCAGCGCGACAAGGTGCACGACCTTCGCCGCGAAGGTCAGCTTCTCGAACGCCTCCGAGAAGGTGATCACCAGCTGGAAGCCGAGGAGCGCTTGGGCGCCGGGCAGGACGACCCGGGCCTCGGTCAGCATCTGCTCGATCTTGGTTTCCAGCGGGGTGTGCTCGTGCTCGGGTTCGCGGTCGGTCATGGTGCGCTCCCGTTGTCCGGCGGTTCGTGTCATCAGCGCCTCCAACCCGTACCAGAACAGGAGGGCGAGGCCGCAGAAGAAGAGGCCGACGGCAGCGCCGGGGCCGAGCCCCAGGACCGGATTGACGGCGAGGTACAGGTCGGCCCCGAGCGCCAGCGCGAAGGGCCCGAGTGCGAGGCCGGCGTAGCGCCCGATCACGCCGAGCAGGCGCTTGGTGTCCCGTCCGCCCTCGACCACGCGGTGCTGGACCGACGGCGTGATGAGGAGCGCGATGGTCAGGGTGATGAGGGCAAGCGCCGCGACCCAGATCACGCGGTCATGGAATGGCAGGCGCTCGAAGGTTGGGCGGAAGGCGCCTTGGAACTGGAAGCCCAGCAGGATCTGCGAGCCGAGGATCAGGATGCGGGTCTCGTCGAGGCCGACCTTCACCTTCTTCGACAGGGACATTCGCAACGAGGTCCAATTGAGCCGGGATGCAGCAATCGACCACCGCCACGTCGGGTTCCGAAGGCTGACCCGGGGCGCGTACGACGCACTTTTGGAGCTCGCAGCGACAGGCTCGCCCAGGCGCATGATGGTTTCCATGCCCTGCGGCGTGTGCTCCAGGATGTCACCTGCTGGCCGCCACGCGCCGGGCGAAGGCGAGGAGTTGCGCCGTCAGCTCGGCGGCATGCTCCACGGGGTCGGACACTGCGTCCATGTAGCGGGTGCGGCGTTCCGCCGGCAGGTTCGGGTGGCGCAGGAAGTCGATGGATGAACGGATGATGGTCAGCAGGTTGTTGAAGTCGTGCGCGACGCCGCCGGTGAGCTGGCCGATGGCCTCCACCTTCTGGGCGGACGGCGCCGCCTCGGCGAGGCTGGCCGTTCGGCATCAGCCATTTGCGATCATCTCGCGAATGCGCACGCCGAGGGTCTCGACCACGAAAGGCTTGGTCAGCACCGCCATGCCGGGCTCCAGGTGGCCGTTGCCCACGACCGCATTCTCGGCGTAGCCCGTGATGAACAGCACCTTCAGGTCGGGCCGACGCTCGCGGCCGGCATCGGCCATCTGCCGCCCGTTCATGCCGCCGGGCAACCCCACGTCGGTGATCAGCAGGTCGACGCGCACGTCCGATTGCAGAACCTTCAGTCCCGAGGCGCTGTCGGCCGCCTCGATGGCGGCGTAGCCGAGCTCCTCCAGGACCTCGGTGACCAGCATGCGCACGGTCGGCTCATCGTCGACCACCAGCACCGTCTCGCCCTGCTCGGCACGCTGGACCTCACTGAGGGCGGCCAGCGGGTCGATCTCCTCGACCGTGCCATGGTGGCGGGGCAGGTAGATGCAAACGGTCGTGCCCTCGCCGACCTCGGAGTAGATCCGCACCTGCCCGCCCGACTGCTTGGCGAAGCCGTAGATCATGCTCAGCCCGAGCCCCGTGCCCTGGCCGATGGGCTTGGTCGTAAAGAACGGATCGAACGCCTTGGCGATGACGTCGCCGCTCATCCCCGTGCCGGTGTCGGTCACGCAGAGCGACAGGTACTGCCCCGGCGGGATGTCGTGCTTCCGGGCCGCGTACGCGTCGAGCCACTTGTTGGCGGTCTCGACCGTGATGCGACCGCCCCTCGGCATGGCGTCGCGGGCGTTGATGCACAGGTTGAGGAGCGCGTTCTCAAGCTGGTGCGGATCGACCAGGGCCGGCCACAGCCCGGAGGCGCCGACCACCTCGACTTCGATCTCGGGGCCGACCGTCCGCCGGATGAGCTCTTCCATGCCGTGGACGAGGGCGTTCACGTTGGTGGGCTTGGGATCGAGGGTCTGACGGCGGGAGAAGGCGAGCAGACGGTGCGTTAGCGCGGCGGCCCGCTTCGAGGCGCCCTGGGCCGCGGTCATGTAGCGGTCGAGATCGGTCAGCCGACCCTGGGCCATCCGGGTCTGCATCAGCTCCAGCGAGCCCGAGATGCCGGCAAGCAGGTTGTTGAAGTCGTGCGCGAGGCCGCCGGTGAGCTGGCCGACCGCCTCCATCTTCTGCGCCTGCCGCAGTTGCTCTTCGAGCCGCGCCTTCTCCTCGGCTGCCGCCCTCTCGGCGGTGACATCGCGCCCAATGCCCGCCAGCCGCTCGCCGCCGGGCTCGGGCGCGAGCTTCCACGCGATCCAGCGCCAAGTCCCGTCGGCCGCCTTGACCCGGTCCTCGAACCGAACCGGCTTGCCCGTGGCCCGCATATCGAGCAGCGCCTCCATCACGACCGGGAAGTCGTCGGGGTGGACGATCTCGGCGTAGGGCCGCGTCAGCAGGGTTTCCTCGTCATGGCCGAGCAGGGCCGTCCAGGATGGGCTCACCCGCAGGAGACGGCCCTCGTAGTCGGCGTTGACGAGCAGGTCCTCGCTGAGGTCCCACAGCCGGTCGCGCTCGGCGGCGAGCCCGGCCTCTGCGTCACGCTGGGCGGTGACGTCCTGCACGAACACGTAGAAGCCGTCGACCTCGCCCCGGGCATCCTGCCGCGGCTCGTAGCGGATATCGGCGATGCGGCGCCTTCCGTCCGGCCAAGGCCAGGGCAGGTCGAGGCGGACCGGCGTGCCGGCGAGCGCCCGCTCCATGTACGGCAGGCGCGCCTGGAAGCCGGCCTCGTCGACAAGGTCGGGGACCTTTCGACCGACCACCTCCTCCGGCGTGCGGTCGAACCAGTCGCGGTAGGCGGCGTTCGCGAACCGGTAAGTCAGGCTGCGGTCGACGAAGGACACCAGCAGGGGCAGCGCGTCGGCGACGAGCCGCAGTTGGGCCTCGCTCGCGCGCCGTGCCTCCTCGGCCGTGATGCGGCCGGTCTCGTCGCGGGCGACCTTCAGGAAGCCGCGCGGCCGGTTCTGGGCGTCATGCGGCAGCGGGTGAACCGAGCCGTTCAGGAAGACGCGCCGGCCATCTTTGGTGACGTGCCAGCGCTCGTCGGCGGCGCAGCCCTCTCGGGCCGCCGTGGCTATCTCCCGGAGGTCGGCACCCCGCTCGCGGTCCTCGGGGGTGAACGTGATGGCGGCTGGCTGCCCGACCGCCTCCCCGGGCGACCAGCCCAGCACCGCCTGCGCGCCGGCCGACCAGCGCGTGATGACGCCGTCCGTGTCGGTGGTGAGGATGACGTGGTCCCGGGCGCTCTCGACGACGAGGCGCAACTCCTCCTCGCTCTCGCGCAGGGCCGCCTCGGCGAGCCTGCGGTCGTGCACATCCTCGACGACGCCGTACCAGCGGATGACCGTGCCGGCCGCATCCCGGCGCGGATAGGCGCGGGCCCGCTGCCAGCGGTACTCGCCGGTGGCGGCGATGCGGATGCGGTAGTCGACGTCCACGGGCTCGCCCGACCCCAGGCGGGCCGCGAACACCGCCGCCGTCGGCTCCAGGTCGTCCGGGTGCAGCGCCTTGGTCCAGCCCGTGCCGTCCGGCTCGCCGGGTGCCTGGCCCGTGAGTTCGAGCCAACGGTGCGAGTAGGAGGTGATGTTGCCTTGCGGGTCGCAGGTCCAGGGCACCTGCGGGTTGAGCTCGACTGTGTGTCGAAGGTGGTCCTCGCTCTCGCGCAGCGCGCGGTCCGCCAGCACGCGCGCGGTGGTCTCGTTGGTGAGGACGAAGAGACCGGTGACGCGGCCCTCGCCGTCGAGCACGCGCGAGTAGGAGAACGAGAACCAAGTCTCGGCTGGGCCGCGGTCGGTGCCGAGCTTCCAGGGCAGGTTATCGAAGCGTCGGCTGCGCCCCGCGAAGGCGTCGTCGATAATGGGCTTGGCCTGGTCCCAGGCGTCGGCCCAGACCACGTCGAAGCGCTCGCCCATGGCCCAGGCGAGCCGTGGCCCGAGCAGGGGCGCGTAGGCGTCGTTGAAGAAGAAGTGGAGCTCGGGGCCCCAGGCGAGGATCATCGATTCCGGCGAGTTCAGCACCAGGCTGAGCGCGGTGCGGAGCTCCACCGGCCAAGTCTCGGGCCGACCGAGGGGATGGTCCGACCAGTTGCGCGCGCGAATCTGGCGGGCGGCCTCGCCGCCGCCGGCGAGGAAAGCCAGTTTGTCGCTCACTGGATCAGGCCTCGCCGGGCGTCAGCGCCCCTTCGCGATAGGCCTGGAAGGCGACCTCGCGCTCTTCGAGAAGGCGCAACGCCGTGCGCATGACCTCGCTCATGTTGCCGGAGCGGCCCGAGGCGAGCAGCCGCTCGGCGACGGCCAGGAGCTCGGGGCTGAGCGAGATCGTGACGGACCTTCGGACGGGCATGAGGGCCTGTGGCCTATGGGATCAGGTCGTACAACGCGGCGGCGCGCCGCAAAGATGCCGCCGCACGATGCCCGCACCGCCCCCAGAACCGGTACGATCGTGGCCGCGTGCGTCTCCATGGCCGCCTACGGGGCGCCGACGCAGGCCGAGGGGCCGGCTCTTCCGGACAGCCAGCGGAGCGGCGTCGGCGCGGATGCCGGCCAACGCCGCCGGCCGCATCCGGCATGCGGACCGTTCTCAGCCCGGGACGACCCGTAGCTTGTTCGCGAACTCGTCGCGCAGGGCTTTGGAGCCGGATACCTCGCCCAGGTGGCGGCGTCTGCCCAAGCCCGTCTCGGACCCCACGAAGCACCTCGCAGCCTCACCCAATCCACGGCTCCACCGGGACGCCGCGCCTGAGCCCGCCCTTGTCCAGGCACTCCCTCAACCGCCTTCCCACCTTCGGCGAGGACGACCATGTCCACGTCGTCGAGACGCCAAAGGGCAGCCCGAACACGTACGCGTTCTCGGGGTCGTTCGGGGCATTCCCGTTCAAGATGATCCTGCCGGAGGGCACCAGCTTCCCGTACGACTTCGGCATGATTTCCTCGACCAGGGGCGCCGACGCCGACCCGCTCGACCTCCTCCTGGATGCGCCTGCCTTTCCGGTTGCGTATCGGAGGCGCGTCTTGTCGAGGCCGAGCAGCGCGAGCGCGACGGCACCTGGGAGCATAACGACCGGCTGATCGGCGCGACCGTGAAGGCACGCGCGCGCATGCACGTTGACGCGCTCCCCGACCTGCAACCAGGCATGCTGGACGAGGTCGCGGCGTTCTTCGGCCACGACAACCAGCGCGCCGACAAGGACTTCAGGCTGCTCCGGAGCGGCGACGCAGACCGCACGCGCATTCGTCCGGCACGGGAACAAGGCATCGGGCGGGGCCTAGTCCCGGCGTCCCGTGTCTCTGGCCCGGTCCAGGGAGCCGCCGAGGTGGCGTCCATGGCGCCGTCCATGGCGGCGGAACGGCCCTAGGAGCCCGTCTCGCGCAGCAGGCGCGGCACCTCGCCGGCGATCTCGCGGGCGAGAAACCCGACTGGCCCGATCGAGGCTGCCAGGCGCTTTCCGGCCTCCCCGTGCAGGAACACGCCCCATAGCGCCGCGGCCAACGGCGCCAGACCGCGCGCGAGCAGCCCGACGACGATGCCGGCCAAGGCGTCCCCCGAACCGGAGGTCGCCAGGCCGACGCCACCGCCCTCGTAGAGCCAGCGCGCGCCCTGCGGGTCCACGATCCAGGTCTCCGCCCCCTTCATCACCACGACCGCGTGCAGCAGGTTGGCCGCCGCGAGCGCCGCGTCGAGCGGGTCCGCCTCCACCGCCTCACGGCTCCGGTCCAGCAACTGCGCCATCTCGCCAGCATGCGGCGTGATCACCACCCGTTCCCCGTGCCGGCAGACGTCGCCGGCATGCGGGGCGAGCCCGCAGATCGCTGCCGCGTCGAGGATGAAGGATGCGTCAGGCAGCGCCTCCAGCAGTTCTACGGCCAGCTTCGTGGTCGGACCGTCCTCGACCAGGCCGGGACCGATCAGAAGGCCGTCGCAGCCCTTCGTCACCTTGAGCAGGCAATCCTTGGCGCGCGCGCCGTCGACGCCGCCCTCCGGTGTCTCGGGAAGGCCGACGACCATGGCCTCGGGCACCGCGAGCCCCATGCCGGCGGCCCCGCTCTCGACGGTCGCGATCTTCAGCTTGCCCGCGCCCGCGCGCAGGGCGGCGATTCCGGCCAGCAGGGCAGCGCCAGGAACCGAACGAGAGCCCCCGAGCACCAGCGCGCTACCGCGCTCGTCCTTGCTGCCCTCGTGCGGCATGGGGAGGGGGAACGCCTTGAGGCTGTCCGCGGTGAGGATCTCGTGCGTCATCGGGCGGCCACGTTCGCGTCGGGCTCGGAGGTGATCGGCGCCCCGGCCTCGGCGACGGGCGCGACGAAGTTGTAGCGCACCAGCGCCAACCTGCCGGTGGTGCCGACGCTTGGCCGGAACGCGTACTCCGTCACCGAACAGTTCACGACGTCACCCGCGGCGTCGACGGCCAGGATCTCTGACTCGGTCATCTCCTCGATCAAGTAGCGCAGGCACAGCACGACGACCTGATGCGCGACGATGAGAACCCGCTTGCCGCCATGGTGCAGCGAGACCGTGTCCAGCGCGCTCCTCAGGCGCAGGATCACGTCGCACCAACTCTCGCCGGATGGCGGGCGGTGGTAGAACTTGCCGAGGCGCCGGCGCATCTCGGCCTGCTCGGGATGCAGTTGCTCGACGCCAGTCCACGTCAGCCGGTCGAGGATGCCGAGTTCCTTCTCGCGCAATCGCTCGTCGACCACGTGTGCCGGCGCGTCCTCCGTCAAGCCGCCTGCGGCGCGGATGCGGTCGGAGGTCTGCCTGGCCCGCAGATACGGCGAGGTCAGAATGGTTTCAGGGCGCTCGCCCGCCGGGAGGTCTGCGAACCAACTCCCAACGGCGTCGGCCTGCCGTTCGCCGCGCGGGCTGAGTGGCACGTCGACGTCCCGCTCGGCTATGTCGATCCGCGCCAGGCTCGCGCCGTTCGCCGCCTCGGCGGCGACGTTGCCGGCGCTCTCGCCGTGCCGCACGATCCACAATCGGCTCGGCCATCGCTGCTGCATGTGTCGGCCGTCCTCTCTCGGTGTTCGGCAACGTCCGTCGCGCCAGACGGTTCGCACGACGCCCGCGGCCTCACCGCCTCGCGACCGCCACTTGCTGGAGCGGCCCCGGTGCGGGGTCCCGCGATCCCACCCGACCGGGACGAGGGGCCGAGAACCCCTGGCCCGCTCATCCGCCACTCGCCGCCCGGAGGTCCCACCCCCGCATCCGCATTGTCGGTCATGCGGCCTCCGATCCCCCTCGGGGTTCAGTTTTCCGTCACGCGGGCAGCGTCCCGCCGGCGCCTGCCACCGGCCACCTTGCGAAGCATGCGCGAGACCTGGTCGGCCGAGTACGGCTTCTGCAAGAGTTCGAAGTCGTTCGAGCTCTCCTGTGCCAGGACGTGGCTGTAACCGGAGGCCAGGACCACCGGCAGGTGCGGCAGCCGCCGCTGCAGGATGCGGGCGAACTCGATCCCACCCATACCCGGCATGACGACGTCCGAGAACACGACGTCGAAGCCGGCGCCGTCGGAGCCGAGCTTGTCGAGCGCCTCTTCGGCGTTGGTCGCCCATGTGGTGATGTAGCCCAGGTCCTCCAGGATCTGGGTGGCGAAGCGTCCGACCTCGACGTTGTCCTCGACCACCAGCACCCGTTGGCCTGCCCCGCCCGGATCCACGTATGCCGCCTCCCCGGCATCCCCGCGAACGGCGAACTCCGCCTCGACCTCGGGCAGGTAGAGCGTGAAGGTGGTGCCCTGGTCCGGTGTGCTGTGCACGACGACATCGCCGCCCGACTGCTTGGCGAAGCCGAAGACCTGGCTGAGGCCGAGGCCGGTGCCCTTGCCGACCTCCTTCGTGGTGAAGAACGGCTCGAAGACGCGGGACAACAGGTCCGCTGGTATTCCCGAGCCGGTGTCGCTGAGAGAGACAGCCGCGAAGGGGCCTTCCGCGCCGGCATGGCCGCGGATCGGTGGCAGCGGTGCGCCGCATCGAAGGCGCAGCGTCAGCGATCCCGAGCCGTCCATGGCGTCGCGTGCATTCACCGCCATGTTCACCAGCGCCGTCTCGAACTGGCTGGCGTCCACACGGACGAAGCACGGGTGATCCGGTAGCTCGGTCACCACTCGGATGCGAGCGCCCGTGACTGTGTCGAGCAGGTCTCCGACGACGGCCAGGCGTGCGCCGACGTCGAGCGTCTCGGGCTTCAGGGTCTGCCGCCGGGCGAAGGCGAGGAGCTGGCCGGTCAGTTTGGCCGCGCGATCCACCGTCTCCGAGACGGCGTTGAGGTACCGGCCCCTGCGCTCCTCGGCGAGGTCCGGCCGTCGCAGGAAGTCCACCGACGAGCGGATGATGGTCAGCAGGTTGTTGAAGTCGTGGGCCACGCCCCCGGTCAGTTGCCCAACCGCCTCCAGCTTCTGCGATTGCCGGAGCGCCTCCTCGGCGTCCCGGAGCGCCTCCGCCTGCACCTTCTCGGCGGTGACGTCGCGCCCATAGGCGTAGACGAGATCGCCCTCGATGGCGGTGCGCCATGAGATCCAGCGCGGGGTGCCATCCTTGTGCCGGTAGCGGTTCTCGAAGTCGGTGAGCGGCCCCGACGTCACGGCCCGTTCCAGGGCCGACTGGGTCGACTCGGCATCGTCAGGCCAGATGAATTCGCCGAAGTGCCGGCCCGTGACCTCCGCGGGGCCGTAGCCCAGAATGGCCTCCCAGGCCGGGTTCACCGCCTTGAACACGCCGTCGGCGCCCACCACGACCAGCAGGTCGCGCGAGTTGCGCCAGACCCGGTCGTGCTCGGCGGTGCGCTCGGCGACCCGCTGCTCCAAGGCCTCGTTGAAGCGCACGAGCTCGGCCATCACGCGCTTCTGGTCGTCGATGTCGGTGCTGGTGCCGACCCAGCGCACGACCGCGTTGTCGCCCGCCAGCACCGGCTGCGCCCGGGCCAGGAACCAGCGGTAGGTCCCATCGGCGCGCCGCAGGCGATACTCGCACTCGTAGTTGGTGAGGCTCCCGACCGCCGCCAGCCACTCCCTGGCCACGCGCTCTCCATCGTCAGGGTGGATGATGGCCCGCCAACCGTTCGCGTCGAGCTCGCCCGGCTCGACACCCGCATAGGCGTAGACACGCTCGTTGAACCAGTAAGCGCGGCCATCCGGGTCGGTGACCCAGACGAAATTCGGCAAGACCTGGGAGAGAACGCGGAACTGCTCCTCGCTGTCGCGCAGTGCCGCCTCGGCCTGCTTGCGGGCGGTGATGTCGATGGCCGTGCCGATCACCCGGATGCAGCGCCCGCCCTCGAAGACGCCGCGGCCCTTGGCGGCCACCCAGCGCACGACGCCGTCCTCCTTGCCCACCGTGCGATACTCGACGTCGTAGACGGCGCGCCGGTCCGGGTCCGCGGCGGCGGCATAGGCCGCACCGGTGACCTCCCGGTCCTCCGGGTGCAGCCCCGCATAGTAATCGGCCATGGAGACCGGCACATCCGGCGAGATCCCGAACATCGCCTTCACGCGAGCCGGCCAGAACATCGTACCGTTGACCTCGTCCACGTCCCATAAGCCGACCTCGGCGGCATCGGTAGCCAGTCGCAGGCGCGCCTCGCTCTCGCGCAACTGCTCCTCGGTGTTCCTGCGGGCGGTGTCGTCGAGGTGCAGGCCGTCCCATATGACTTGGTTGTCGACCACGCGCGGCGCGGAGATGATGCGGGTCCAGACGAGGCTGCCGTCGGGACGGCGCATGGGCGCCTCGACGTCGAAATGCGCAAGGTCCCGCACGGCGGCTGCCTCGGCCTCGGCGATGCGGGGGCGGTGCTCGGGCAGGATCAGGTCGTAGGCCGCGGCCGGATCGGTCAGCACGGCCTCGGCCGGGACGCCGGTCATGCGCTCGAAGCCCTGCGAGACGTACAGAAAGCGCCGGCTCGAACCGTCGCGAGGCGTGGCGATCTGGTAGACGTAGCCGCCCGGCAGGTGGTCGGTCACGGCCCTGAGGCGTGCCTCCGCCTCCCGCAGCCCGGTCTCGGCCAGAACGCGCCCTGTGGTCTCGGTGCAGGCGCAGAACATGCCGGCAACGCGCCCGCTCTCGTCGCGCACCGGCGAGTAGGAGAAGGTGAACCAAGTCTGCTCGTCGAAGCCGCGCCGGTTCATGGTCAGCGGCATGTCGTCGGACCAGGTCGGCTCGCCCGCGAGCGCCGTCTCCACGAGCGGCGCGATGTCGGGCCAGATCTCCGACCAGATGTCTTGGAAGCGAGCACCGAGCGCAGCGGGATGCTTGCCGCCGAGAATCTCCGCATAGGCGTCGTTGTAGAGGAAGCCGAGTTCAGACCCGAAGGCCACGAACATCGGGAAGCGCGAACCGAGCAGCAGGCTCACGGTTGAGCGGAGGCATGGCGGCCAGGTCGCGGGCGGTCCCAGCGTTGAGCCGGACCAATCGTGGCAGCGCATCATCGCGCCCATCTGACCGCCCCCTGCGAGGAAGAGCGGGAACTCGGAGGTGGCGCTTACTGGCATGCGGCGTCGGTCGGTTTTAGCCGGTTAGCAGGACCCGCGCAGACGCAGCACCCGGTTTCCGGCGAGAAGCGATTGTTTAGCGGAGACCTGAGGGTAGATCCCGGGCGGTGGCAAGCTGGCGACGTTGCCTGGGAGCAGCGCCGCCTTCGGCCTGCCACCGACGGCGACCTTGCCCGAGCATACCCAATCCGAGCCGCGATAGGCACGCGCGGAACCACGCAGGCCAGGGTGGCGCCAGAGGCCTCGCACGTGACCGAGAGGCTCGCAGATGCGGCTCTGCGGAAGCGCGGCACCGCGCTGCTGGTCGACGACGGGGAACGCGTGCGCCCGGGCACGGCCGACTTGCTGGGCGAGCTCGGATCTTCCGTGGTCAAGGCAATCTCGGGCGAGGCGGCGTTGGGCATGGTCGACCGCGGCGAGCGCTTCGACCTGCTCGTGACCGACCACTTCATGACCGGCATCACCGGCACCGATTTGGCACGCCCCGTCCGGGGCCTGCAGCCTGATGGGCCCGTGCTCTTGGTTTCCGGCTACGCGGAGAACGACGGCGTCGCGGCCGTCCTGCCGCAGCTCACCAAACCCTTCCGCAAGGATGAGCTCGCGCCGAGCCTCGCCCGGTTGGATCACGCCTTATCCTCAGCCCGTGTTGCGGGCATTGCTGCTCGTTCTTACCAAGATGTTCATCTAACCGTGTGAGCGGAGGACGCCACGGCACATCTCCCAGACCGAGATCCAGCTATTGCGCTGAAGTCTTCGGAGCTGCGCCCTCGGTGAGCGGTAGATCGACGGTGCAAATCAACTCGGTCTCGCCGAGATTGTAGCTCGTGCGAGCCTGAAGCGCGTAGGGTAGTGCCCGCTCGATCAACTCGCGCCCGTAGCCACCTCGCTTCGTCGGGCTCTGCTCCTCGCGCTGACGCACAAGCCCGATCTCCCGCCAGTCCATCACCAGCCGTCGACCAGTCTCGTCCGTATACGTCCGCCATGCCACCCGCAGCTGACCGCTGTCAGTCGTGAGAGCACCGTACTTCCGCGCGTTGGTGGCCAACTCGTGCAGGGCCAGCGCCAAGGTCTGCACTGTGCCCTTGCGCAGGCGCACCTTCGGTCCCTGCACCGTCACGCGCTCCGGGATGTCAGCCGCACCGAGCGCATCCAGCTCCGAGCGGATAAGCCTGTCCATCGTGATCGGTTCATCCCCTGCTCGGGACAGCAGCCCCTGCACGCGCGAGAGAGCGCCGAGACGTTCGTTGAAGGCCGTCCTGAACTCGTCCAACGACGCGCTTGTGCGCAGTGTCTGTTGCGCCACGGACCGCACCACACCGAGGAGGTTGCGCGTGCGATGCTGCAGCTCCGCGACGAGGATCGCTTGCGTGTCCTCTACCTGCTTCTTCCGCGTCATATCGCGGAAATAGACAGACAGGCCACCATCGGCGGTCGGGTAGATGCTGATATCGACCCAGTGATTGAGGATGGGCGACATGGCCTCAAGCCTGACCACCTCCCGTGTCTCTGCCGCCCGGAGGTGCGCCTTGTGAGATGAGGACCCGATCGCCTGCGGGAACTCTTCCCAGAATACTTTGCCGAGCAGATCCTGGCGGTCACGTCCCCACCACGCTTCGGCTTCACCGTTGACGTAGGTGAACCGCCACTCAGCATCGACCGCATAGAAGGCGTCCGAGATGCTCTCAAGGATCTTCGCGCTTCGGTCGCGCTCCGTGCGTAGCGCATCTTCGACGTGCTTGCGGTCGGTCACGTCGCGCCAGAATACGGCGAGCGTCCCGTCGGACGTCGGGTACGCTCGCATGTCGAGCCAGTACGCTCGGCCATCCGCCCAGATGTAGCGGTGCTCCAGGGCAGCCGGCTCGCGCTCGGACATGGCCCGTTTCAGCAGGCGGCCGATCTCCGAATGTTCGCTGCCAGGGTAGGCCTCCCAGGGCGAATGCCCGACGATCTCGTCACGGCTACGTCCGTCCAGGCGCAGCGCCTCATGATTGTGTTCCAGGATTGTGAAGTCAGGGGCAAGCAGGCCAAAGCCCTCGCCCATACCGTCGAGCACGCGGTGCAGCCGCGCCTCGCCTTCACGCAGTCTTTGTTGCACCAGATGTTGCGCGGTGATGTCGAAGCTGACGCCGTTGATGATCCAGGGCCTGTCGCGCTCGGCGCGCCCGCGCCACTGGATCCAGCGACCCGCATTCGGGCCTATCGCCACCTGCACCTGATCCTGAAATTCCTGTTCAGGGACGATGAGCTTCGCGGTCACGGCTGCGAGAGAGGCCGCGCCCTCCGGGTACATCAAATCGGCATACACCGAGGCCGGGTGCAGCGCGTCGGAGAACGAGACGCCCCATAGGGCTTGGAAGGCGTCGTCCGCCCGAACCAGACCGCTACGCGTGTCCCATCGCCAAGCACCCATCCCGCCGCTCTCAAGCGCGATGCGGCGAAGTTCTTCGCTCTCGCGCAGTGCTGCCTGCGTGCGACGGCGATCGGTGACCTCCACCAGGATCTCCAGAGCGCCCCCGAACCCGTCGGCTCCGTCGGGGATCGGCGACCATGTGGTGTCGAACGCCCGCTCCTCAGGCTGCCTATCCGGACCGAGCAGCGTGACGCAGAGATCAGCGATCCGGGTTGCCCGGCCCGCCAATGCGGCCTCCATCACGGGGGCAAGCACCGCGGCATGGATTTCCGGCCAGCCCTCCGCTGCTGGCCGGCCGAGCAACTCGGGATGCCTGTCCCGAGCGATCGCGATGTAGGCGTCGTTGTACAGCTGAACATGGGCGGGCCCCCACAGGATGTTGGCGGGCCCCGGCATGGCCAGGATCATGTTCACTGCCATGCTCAGGCTCTGTGACCATCCTTCGATCGGTCCGAGCGGTGTCGCAGCCCAGCCGAAGTCGCGGATGCGAGCGGCCATCTCGCCATCACCCCTGGGCCAGAGAACACCGGTCAATGTCATGAACTCCTAGGCGCAGGTGCGATCACGTCCGAAAACCGATGTAGATCAGGTCATCTCCCACGCGTAAGATCCGTGCGCCGCTCCTTCATCTGAAGTCGCATCGACTCAGATCGGCTGAAGCATCCGCTCCGCCCAGATTCGCTGACGGTTGAGCCGGCAGGACAGCCTCACACCTTCTCGGTGTGCCAGATAGCGCTAGGGGCGCTGAGGACCGACAAACCGGCCTGGAAACGCACCATGATCCGGACCGCGATCCTGCTGGCGTATCCGGCGACGGGGTGACCTTCACCTGGGCACACCTGCCCCAGCAACCCCATGGTTCGTGGCGGAGGAGGCGGCCCGGCACGATGGTCGCATCATGCGCATGGACGGCGCTCCGCAGGACAGACGGTGGCCGGGGAGTTGCACCGGCTGCCAGAACGGGCGCGATGCCGAGAGCGCGGGGACGCTCAACGACGTGATGGCGACCCGGGACGCGGCAATCCAGGCGCTCGCCGCGGCATGGATCCGGGCGAAGGCTGGAGCGCGGACTGAACCGCCGCTGGCGAAAGCCGAATTCGACAAGTCAGATACAACCGTGACCTCGACGCGAGCGGCGGGCCTTCGCGGCCAGCCCCCCTTCTCGAACCTAGGGGTCTGGCGGCCCGAGAGGGGCGCCGTGAAATGTCCAGCCTGCTCAACAGCTTGATCAAGCGATAGGTCTCTCCTCAAAGCGCTGAGGAGATCATGTCCCTCCTCGACAGCAACAAGCGGCTTCCGGACCTCAAGCGTCGGAACGAGGTCGACAACCCTGGTTTAAGGACCACAAGTGTTTAATTATAAGTATTGCAGATAATTATGATCTATATATAATCGTTATTCGCTTTTGCATCCACTTGTTTGTTGTTGATAAGATTTACAAGTTTTAAAATGATTTATTCGGTTAGTTAATTACGGTCTTCGTTCTCAGAATT
The DNA here is from genome assembly GCF_041806315.1 of Methylobacterium sp. OAE515. Classification (NCBI taxonomy): domain Bacteria; kingdom Pseudomonadati; phylum Pseudomonadota; class Alphaproteobacteria; order Hyphomicrobiales; family Methylobacteriaceae; genus Methylobacterium; species Methylobacterium sp. OAE515. The sequence goes on along the minus strand of NZ_JBGMUV010000001.1, from coordinate 4,381,956 downwards.
CAATTCTCTTTCCTATTTTGTCTTACTTTCAAAGCAGATGCACCTCATATTGCGGCACTTTCCACGCTGTATTCCGCATCGACGCCTTCGAACAACCAACTTTACCGCGCTTACGTTTGGACGTTACTATGGCCTCCACCACCTACTTCAACAACAACAACGCAAGCGTCGACCTGTGGGGGACAAGGGGGCAAGCCTTCCTCCTCCAGAATCTCGTGAAAAACCATTTGGCCAGCGATAGTCGCCCGTCCTTCCGCATAAATCCTGAGATCAACGGGAGGACGGGACCACCAATGTCGAGGAGATGATGCGTGTTCTTGGGGCAGAGATTGTCGGGATTGACGTTCAGTTCCGGCCGGCACGTGATCTCGCCGTCGCTTTGGAAAAATCTCACTCTCAGTGACGAGAAACTCGCCCATGCGACAGCCGAACTACTGTCTTCTGGTCGCGACGAGTTGCCCACCCCGTCAGCCATCGCGCGGTTCGTGCACGCCAACAGTTGGCACTACTCATGGGACTGGTCCATCGCCAGGGATTGGCGGCGACGGAAGCTGGCCAGATCTCTCTGGAAGCCAGGGGTCGACCACACGCGCTTGCTCGAGGATGCCGGCGAGGCGGTCCCGTCATCGCATCCCACCGAAAATCTCCGGCGACTGGTCTCTGCTGCAGCAGGCGGAGAGATCCCGTACCTGGAATGCGGCCATCGAGCGCTGGCTGCCGCCGCGATCGCCGAGGCTGTCGGCATCCCGGTTCGCTATGTCACCCTCTACTCCAACTTTCCCAAGACAACCGTCCTGACGCACCATCTCCTTGAGCTTGAGGGTGACTACGGATGGGAGATGCATGATCCTGACTACGGATTTTTCTTTACGACAAGCCCAGACCGTATCGCCTCGGTCGAAACCGCTCTGAACCAGCCGGTTCGAGTGGCGGAGTATATCTGGCGCCCAAGGGTGCGGATGGCTCGTCACGTCGCCATGCTCGTCAGAGGCGGATTTTTCCAGGCCGTTTCGACCAGATTATACGATAAAGACGAGACTCTATTTATGAGCGATGGTGATTTGGCTCACGCCATATTTAAGCATGATGACCACATACTTTCCTTCCCCGAATATTGGCAGACCGCTCTGAGCCAGTCGGCCACGAAGGAGGTGATCTTCACGGGCCGGTCGATCTCGATCCGCGGCGCCAAGATGTCGGCGGGCCCAGGGTCGAAACGAAAAAGCTCGCGCCAGCGGAGCAGGCGGGTTGAAACGACGAAAGACGCCCCGGCGGAAGCCGGGGCGCCGAAGCATTGACGGTCGTTAACAGCAGCCGGCCAGTCGGTCCGCCGCATCAGGGCATTCAGCATCGCGGCGCGTGTCTGCTTCATCGTGTCCCGGACTGACGCGACCCTGTCGTCGATACGGCGCTCCGTGCGGGTGCTGACGTCGCCCGTCCCGTAGGTCCGTGCCACCTCGATCTTGGCGGCGGCCATATCGATCGTGGGCGGAGACCTCGCCTCCTTCGTGCCGGTGCGCATCTTCCCGGCGACTTGGTCGACACCTCTGCCGACCGTAAAAAGAAGCGGCGCGAGCGCGATCCGGTGCGCACAGGTGATCGGTCCCGGTGACAGGCAGGAGGTGTCCAGGGCGACGGTCTGTCCACGCCTCTCGCTCTCGGGAGGAGGTGAGGACTATCGCGTGACCATGAGGGGTATCAGTGCGGTGGTCGCGTCCATCGGGCGAGGGTTCAGAGAGGCCGCAATCCACCGGCCCACAGTGCAGCACGAATGACAGCCCCAAGGACGCTGGCATCGCAATGCAGCCCAGCCATCTTGATCGACAGGACCTCCGTCTACGGATCAGCCTGTCTGCCAGACGGTCGCCATGGCCGGGTTGCAATAAGAGCGTAAACAGCTAAGCTCCTCGGCATGGAATACTGAGGAGGGCGGCCATGAAACCAGTCTATCCCCTCGAGGAAAACCGCCCAGGAGCAGCGATTCCGCCCGCGACGGCACGTCACCCGGCGCACGAGGACGAGCTCCGTCAGCAGCAGATGCGCCGCCTGCACAATACCCGTGCCCGCGAGCGCGCCGCCCGGCACCATCGCGCCGGCCGATCTCTGCTCTGAGCGCGCGGCCATGCTGGACGCCCTGCTCCTCGTCTGCGCCGTCGTGGCGATCGTCGGGACGGCGATCCGGATCGGCATCGCGGCGACCGCTCCCTCCGTCCGGCCCCGACGCATCACGTGGGACGATCCCTGAGACGGCGCCGATCCCGCGCGTGCGAGGCGCGCTAACGCGGATCGCCGGTTTCTCGGATGATGCGCACGGGCCGGAAGGCGCGCAAAGCGACCTCGGCCTCGACCCAGGCGCGCGCCGCATCCGTCGAGGGATGATCGGCATAGGCGGGGGGTCGCGGCGGCCATTCCGAGCCGGATTGCACGACGTATCCCCGCATGCCGCCGGCAACGGACCCGACATAGCCGAACACCTTGCCGGTCCCGTCCACGAGGTCGGTGCAGTGAACCGGGCCGTCAGCCCAGCGGAGATCAGGCATCCTCACGCCCCACATGCGCGATTCGGGTTGACCGCGTCATAGCACTCGGCCGATGCCGATCGACGCGGGACCGGGCCGCCCCTATACGCGCATCGCGGGCGCGGCGGTGACCGGTGCCTTCGAACCCACGGGGGATCCGGCGTGGCGGAGAGCGTGGCAATCGTCGGTCTGGGCTATGTCGGGCTCCCGCTCGCCCTGGCCTTCGGCCGGGTCCGGCCCACGATCGGCTACGAGCAATCCGCCGCCAAGGTGGCCGCCTACCGGGCCGGAACCGATCCGACGGGCGAAATCGACGCCGGGGCGTTCCTGGCCGCCACGCATCTCGCGATCACCGACGACCCGACGGCCCTGTCGGCCGCCGACGTGATCATCGTCACGGTCCCGACCCCGGTCGACGCCGCGCAATGCCCGGATTTCGACCTGCTGACCAAGGCTGCCGCGCTGGTCGGGCAGCACATGACGCGCGGGGCGACCGTGGTGTTCGAATCCACGGTCTATCCCGGCGCCACCGAGGAGATCTGCATCCCCGTCCTGGAGCGGCATTCCGGCCTGCGGTGGAAGACGGATTTCTTCGTCGGCTACTCGCCGGAGCGGATCAATCCCGGCGACACGGAGCACGGCCTCGCCCAGGTGGTGAAGATCGTCTCGGGCGACACACCCGAGACGCTGGACCGGCTCAAGGCCCTCTACGGCACGATCGTCCCGGCGGGCCTCCATGCCACCTCGTCGATCCGCGTCGCGGAGGCCGCCAAGGTCATCGAGAACACCCAGCGCGACCTCAACATCGCGCTCATGAACGAGCTGTCGCTGATCTTCGACAAGCTCGACCTCGACACGCAGGAGGTCCTCCGGGCGGCCGGGACCAAGTGGAACTTCCTGCCGTTCCGGCCGGGCCTCGTCGGCGGCCACTGCATCGGGGTCGACCCGTACTACCTCACCCACAAGGCCGCGATGATCGGCTATCACCCGCAAGTGATCCTGGCCGGGCGCCGGATCAACGACAGCATGGCGGCCCACGTGGCCCGCAGCACGGTGAAGCGGATCGTCCGGCGGGGCGGCAGCGCCGGACCCGCCCGGGTCATCGTGCTGGGACTCACCTTCAAGGAGAATTGCGCGGATCTGCGCAATTCGAAGGTGGCCGACCTCATCGCGGAGCTGGAGGCGTTCGGCTGCGCCGTGGCGGTCCACGATCCGCGCGCGGGCCGCGCGGAGGCCCGGGACGCGTACGGCCTCGACCTCCTCGACTGGGCCGACCTGCCCGCGGCGGCGGACGCTGTCGTGATCGCCGTGCCGCACCGGGACTATGCCGAACTCGCGCCGGAGGCGATCGCCGCGCTGGCGAAGCCGGGGGGCCTGATCGTGGACGTGAAGGCGCTTCACGACCGGGCGGCCTTCGAGCGGCTGGGCTACGAGGTCTGGCGGCTGTGACGGAATCGGACATCAGGGCGCACGCCATGAACGAGACGGGCAACGACGCCGCTTCGATTGCGGACCGGCATGCGCGCTACCCCGACGCGCAGATCCGCGCGATCCTGAACAGCACGCGCACGATCGCGCTGGTGGGTGCCTCGGCGAACCCGGCGCGCCCGAGCTGGATCGTGCTCAAATACCTGATCGACCGGGGCTATGCGGTGATTCCGGTCAATCCCGGCCTCGCCGGCCAGGACCTGCTCGGGCGCCGGGTGGCGGGCTCGCTCGCCGAGGTCCAGGGGAGCTTGGGCGGGCAGCCGATCGACATGGTCGAGATCTTCCGCAATGCCGCCGCCGCCGGCCCGCTGGTGGACGAGGCGCTCGCCCTCGATCCCTTGCCGAAGGTGATCTGGATGCAGCTCGGCGTGCGCGACGACGCGGCCGCCGCCCGGGCCGAGGCCCGCGGGCTGACGGTGATCATGAACCGTTGCCCCAAGATCGAGTACGGCCGCCTCTCGGGGGAGATCGGCTGGACGGGGGTGAATTCCCGGATCCTGAGCGCCAGGAAACCGGTCCTCGCGGGCCGGGGGGTCCAGAAGCTCACCATCGCGGAGCGGGGCCGGCGCGGCGACTGAACGCGATTCCGACAGCGTCCCGTAGCGCGGTACTATGATACCTCATCGATCAAGCTGCTCTGATTGCTCGCCTTTTCGCGATCGTCGATTTTGCTGTTGACCCGGCTGCCGGGTCCGGCTATGCACCCGCCACCGCCGCCGCGTGCCCCCCACGCGGCGGCTCGTTTTTCGGCACCCCGATGCCTTCGGATCCCGACGCGTCGGGATCCGGCCCGTCGGAACCCCTGGGATTTGGCTATGAAGACCACCTCGCTGAAGCCCGCCGAGGTCGACAAGAAGTGGATCGTGATCGACGCGGAGGGCCTGGTCGTCGGCCGTCTCGCCTCGATCGTGGCGATGCGCCTGCGCGGCAAGCACAAGGCCGCCTACACGCCCCACGTCGATTGCGGCGACAACGTCATCGTCATCAACGCCGAGAAGGTGAAGTTCACCGGGCGTAAGTACAATCAGAAGAGCTACTTCTACCACACGGGCTATCCGGGCGGCATCAAGGAGCGCACGGCCAAGTTCATCCTCGAGGGCCGGTTCCCCGAGCGCGTGGTCGAGAAGGCTGTCGAGCGCATGCTGCCCCGCGGCCCGCTCTTCCGTCAGATCCTCGGCAACCTCCGCGTCTACAAGGGCGCCGAGCACCCGCACGAGGCCCAGCAGCCGCAGGCGCTCGACGTCGGCGCCCTCAACCGCAAGAACGTGAGCGCTTGATCATGGCGACCCTGCAGTCCCTCGCCGACCTCAACCGGGCGAATACCGGTGCGGTCGACCCCGCCAACGAGGCCCCCATCCACGTCCAGAAGCTGGACGCGCAGGGCCGTGCCTACGCCACCGGCAAGCGCAAGGACGCGGTCGCCCGCGTCTGGATCAAGCCCGGCAAGGGCACGGTCACGGTCAACAAGCGCCCGGTGGAGACCTACTTCGCCCGTCCGGTGCTGCGCATGATCCTGCGCCAGCCGCTGGAGATCGCCGGCCGCGTCGACCAGTACGACATCACCGTCACGGTGGCGGGCGGCGGCCTCTCGGGCCAGGCCGGCGCGGTGCGCCACGGCCTCTCGAAGGCGCTGACCTACTACGAGCCGGAGCTGCGCGGCCCGCTGAAGCGTGAGGGCTTCCTCACCCGCGACGCCCGCGTGGTCGAGCGTAAGAAGTACGGCCGCAAGAAGGCCCGCCGCAGCTTCCAGTTCTCCAAGCGCTAAGACATCCGGTCATACCGGTGTCACGGAGAGGGCGGTTCCTGCGGGGGCCGCCCTTTCGCGTTTCAGGACTCGGTTCAAGGCTCGGCCGTTGACAGGCTGCCGCACGGCGCGCACCTGATCCCCGGCCGCGATGCCCGCCTCGGGCGGCATGCATTTCGGAGAAAGCGAGACGGACGATGGCTGGCCAAGGCGCGACGAAGCCCACCGTGTTCATCGACGGCGAGGCCGGCACCACCGGCCTCGGCATCCGCGAGCGCCTGGAGCGCGACGGGCGGGTCGCCCTGCGCAGCATCGCCCCGGAGCACCGCAAGGACCCGGAGGCGAAGCGCGCGCTGCTGGCCGAGGTCGACCTCGTCGTGCTCTGCCTGCCGGACGAGGCCGCCAAGGAGACGGTGGCGCTCGCCGACAGCCTGCCCGGCGGCGGGCCGCGCGTCCTCGACGCCAGCACCGCCCATCGGGTCGCCCCCGGCTGGACCTACGGCTTCCCGGAGCTGACCCGCGAGCAGGGGGCGGCCGTGGCGCGTGCCCGGCGGGTGGCCAATCCCGGCTGCTACCCGACCGGCGGCGTCGCGCTCCTGCGCCCGCTGGTGGAAGGCGGCCTGATCCCGGCCGATCACCCGATCAGCGTCAACGCGGTCAGCGGCTACAGCGGCGGCGGCAAGAGCATGATCGAGGCCTACGAGCAGGGCACGGCGCCGCCGTTCCAGCTCTACGGCCTGGGCTTCGCCCACAAGCACCTGCCGGAGCTGCAGCTCTACAGCGGTCTCTCCCGGCGGCCGATCTTCGTGCCGTCCGTGGGCAATTTCCGGCAGGGCATGCTGGTGAGCGTGCCGCTTCACCTGGACACGCTGCCGGGCCGGCCCGCGGCCGCCGATCTGGAGGCCGCCCTGCGCGACTGGTACGCCGGCCAGCCGCTGGTGCAGGTGGTGCCGGGCGCCGGAACCGGCGCGCACCGCGAGAAGATCGAGCCGGAGGATCTCAACGACACCGACCGGCTGGAGCTGCGGGTGTTCGGCTCGTCCGAGCACGGGCAGGCGGTGCTGGTGGCGCGGCTCGACAATCTCGGCAAGGGCGCCTCCGGGGCGGCGGTGCAGAATCTCGGCCTGATGCTCGGGCTCGACGGCTGAGGCTCAGGCCGCGCACTGTGGCCCAGCAGACGACGCGCGGCGGACCGAATCCCGTGTCCGCCGCCGCCGCGCGGTGCCTCACGTCGACATCCGACGCCGTCCACGCATGCGCGCGGATCGGAGGATCTGATCCTGTAGGGACTCGTCGTCCCAGGCGGGTGGAGAAGTCGGCTGCGGCCAGCTACACCTCGCGACGCCGACGACCCCGCCCGCGTTTCGGAGGGCTCGGCACGAAATCCTGACGGGAAGGCTCGGGCGCGATTTGATGGGTGCGGACGTCGATCATCATCGGGACTTCGTCGATCTCGCGCAGGGCAGCGCGTGGACACGCGTCGGCCCGGACGGCTCGTCACCGGCCGGAGCCGATGGGGACGCCACAGCGATCGCGATCGACCTCGGCCAGCGCTTTCCCGTTCACAGCCTTCAGATCGGCGCCTCCGGGGACGCGGGCGCGGCCGACATCCGTGTCGCCTTCTCCGACGACGGCACGACGTGGTCGCCGCCCGAGCGCGTGCCGCCGGCCAACGACGCGGTGCCCGCAGCCGAGATCCAGATCGCTCCGGGCGAGGCCGCCTGGGCCCGACACATCCGCGTCTCGACCCCGAGCCCCGCGACCCAAGACGACCCAGCCGTGCAGATCTGGTGCGAGCGTGCCGCGTTCGACCTGATCGTGCTGCGCAAGCTTCTGGACGCCGATTTCGACATCGTGTCCGAGCAGCCGGGCAGCGACGTGTACCGAGCCTACCGGCTCCGGAGCAATCCGGACCAGACGGGCCTCTCCCTCGTCGGCGTCGATCTCTACGAGAACGGAGCCTTCGGGAACTTCATCATCCAGTGCCTGATCGCCATCGGGATCTGCCGCGCGCTCAAGCTCAAGTACCTCAAGCTGTCCATCATGGACAGGAGCGAGGTCCTCGACTTCGTGCAGGCCCGCGAGATCGGCGGCATTACCTTCATACCGGCCAACGATCCCCTGCCGCCGGACGGCTACTTCCTGTCGGGGATGTTCTTCGACGTCCGGGTCCAGAAGCTCGCGGGCGATCTCGACCAGAAAGAGACGCGCCGCATCATCAAGGATTACATCCGTCCCCTCTTCAACCGCATCCCGACGCGCTTCGAGGAGAAGCCGGCGGAGGAGCTCCACATCCACATCCGATCCGGCGACATCTTCAGCACCTGGGTCGCGCCGCACTACCCGCAGCCGCCGCTCGCCTTCTACAAGCTCGTCATCCAGCGCCTGCTCGCGGAGAAGCGCATCACGTCGATCAAGATGGTGTTCGAGAACCGGCTGAACCCGGTGATCCCCGCCCTGGAGGCTTACATCGCCGAGATCGGCGTGCCGCTGACGACGCAGAGCGGGACGCTCGCCGACGATGTCGCGGCGCTCGTCAATGCGCGGTACTTGGTCTTCGGTCTGGGGACGTTCGGGCCGGGCGTGTGCCACCTGTCCGACCATGTCGAGCAGGTGTTCTACTTCGCCTCGGGATGGCCTCAGCATTTCAGGGGCATCTCGACCATCGGGAAGATCACCGAGGTCGTGGACGTGGCCGGCGCCTACACGAAGGTCGGTGAGTGGGACAACTCGCCCGAGCGGCGTGCCCTCATGCTCGATTACCCGGCCGAGAATCTCGCCTTCGACGACGCCTGATCCGCCGGACCGGCCCACCTTGCCGAAGACCGGAAAACCGGTGACAAGCGCCCAGCCGTTCCGCCGGAGGACAGACTTGGCCAGCGCTGACCCGTCAACGGAAGCCCTGCGCGTCAACGCCTTCGCGATGCACCGGGCCGAGGTGCTGATGATGCAGCGGCGCCGGCTGCGACCGCGCCACACCACCCTGGTCAGCTTCGCCGCGAAGTACCACTACGTGGAGAGCCAGCGTCGGCTGGCTGCGGCGGCGGCCGCCACCGGCGATTTCGACACGATCGAGAGCTGGTCGCCCGACCGGCTGCGCGAGACGCCGTTCTACCGGGAGCACCGGGAGATTCTCGACCGGTCCCGGGGCGCCGGGAACTGGGCCTGGAAGCCCTACGTCATCGCCGAGGCGCTGGAGAAGCGCCGCGACGGCGACTTCATCCTCTTCAGCGATACCGGGATGCAGGCGGTCGGCGACGACCCACTGCCGCCGGTGGCGCCGCTCCTGACCTGGCTCGCCGGGTCCGAGCGGCGGGTCGCGGTCGGCGTGCTTCACGGCCGTCCGCAGCGGGTCTGGACCAAGCGCGACTGCTTCGTGCTGATGGAATGCGACGCGGAACGCTACTGGGAGGCCGACCAGATCCAGGCTTCCTGGATCGCCTTCATGGTCAGCCCCGCCACCCGCCATCTCGTCGCCGAGTGGCTGCGCTACGCGGGCGACCCGCGGATCGTCACCGACATGCCGAATGCGATGGGGCTCCCGGATCTCGACGGCTTCATCGACCACCGCTTCGACCAGAGCATCCTGTCGAACCTGATCTACAAGCTCGACCTGGAGATTCCGCCGCTGCGGCAGCCCTCGAAGCAGATCCGGACCCTGATCGAGGAACTCGAGACGGACACGCTGGTGGCGACCCGGCCCTCCGAGAACATCGCCGCAGGCAAGACCTGGACGGCGAGCTCCGCGTCGCCCTGGTCGGGGACGACGGGCGTCTATGGCGCGCGCACGACCGGCGACCCGTCGTTCTTCTTCCACACGGCGCTGGAGCGGAACCCCTGGTTCGTCCTCGACCTCGGTGCGGTGGAGCGAGTCTCGGAGATCCGGATCTACAATCGCTGGGGGCAGCTCAGCGAGCGGGCGCAGCTGATGCGCGTCTGGCTGGGCGAGACCGAGGACAGCTATCGCCTGGTCTTCGACGCCGTGGACGCCCACTGCCATCCCGGCCTGCCCCTCCATCTGCGCTTCGACACCGCGCGGTTCCGCTACCTCAAGATCGATCTCGTCGAGGAGCAGTACCTGCACCTCGACGGCATCGAGATCTTCGCGGCGCGCTGAGGCCCCGGCAGCGCGCGACGGCATGAGCGCAGAGATGTCAGACAAGCCGCTCTTCCCGTTCGGGCCGATCCTGTTCTTCGGCGATTCGGTGACGGCAGGACTGACGGCCGGGGCACCGCAGCTCTTTTCCGGGCCGCAGACGGTCGCGCGCGGGATTGCCGGGCAATCGACCCGGGACATGGTGCGGCGGCTTCGCTCCGACATCGCCCTGTACGGTGCCCGGGGCCTTCACCTGATCGCCGGCCGCGACGACATCCTCAGCGGCGACGGCGCGTCATCGCTGGAGCAGATCACGGCCGACATCGCCACCATGCTGCAGGACGCCCGCGACCTCTATGTGCGGACCTGGGTCGGCTCGATCCCGCCGGTCGATCCGGCCGCCACGGCCGGGCTGCCGGTCGCGCGCATCGGGCAGGTCAATGCGTGGCTGCGCGAGCACGCTCCGGCCTACGGCGCGCAGTTCATCGACTACGATCCCGTCCTGGCCACCGAGACGGGCGCGCTCCGGCCCGCGTTCAGCGACGACGGCGTCCGGCTCAATGCGGCCGGCGAGGCGGCGCTCCGGGCCACGATGATGGCGGCCCTGACCGCCCCGGGCGTCGAGCAGATCTGGGCCCCGCCGGAGAGCGAGGATGCCGCGCGACGGCGCAAGTTCCTGCATCATTTCGGCTATCTCGACTCGAACACGCGCTATCCGAGCCCGTTCATCCAGTTCGCCGGCAAGCCGGGGGCCAGCCATTACGGCGTCCCGTTCGACGCCAACGGCTTCCTGAACGCGGCGCCGATCGTGGAGCGAAAGCCGGCCGGCGAGACCCGGATCCTGGTCGTCGGCGACTCGACCACGATCGACGGCGGCGACATCGCCAAGACCCTCCCGGGGCGCATCGAGCGGATCCTGCGTGCGGACGGGCTGGCGGGCGCGAAGGTCTACAATTTCGGGGTGATGTCGAGCTGCCTCACGCAGATGACGCACCTGATCTGGTCGCGTCTGGTGAACTACAGCCCGGACGCGCTCATCGTGGTCAGCGGCAGCACCGACCTGTTCCAGCCCTGGACCTACGATCCCCGGCCCGGCTACCCCTACAACGCCTTCATCACCGAGCGGCTCTACGACCATTTCTTCGACACGCACGATCCCCGGGCGCGCGAGGACGGTCTGTCCTACGATGCGCTGATCACGCTGATCTACGGGGAGCTGAAGCGGCTGCGCGCGGAGGTCGGCTGGCAGAGCCCGGGCTGGGAGGACGCGGTCGTGCATCAGTACGAGCGCGCCGCGCACCGCCTGACCAAGCTGTCGCACGATCACCGGGTCCCGGTCGTCAGCGTGCTGCAGCCGACGATCCTGCGCAAGCGCCACCTCACCGAGGTCGAGCGCGGCGTCGCCTCGGGGGCGTTCCTGGCCTATCTCGACCGCCAGTACACCAAGCTGGAGGCCTTCACGGCGCAGCTCGCGGCCCGGCGCCCGTACCGGCGCACCTTCACGGCGCTGGACCTCAGCGGCATCTTCCGCGACCGGGAGGAGGGGACCTTCTACGACATCGTCCATTACGACGATCCGGCCCGCGAGATCGTCGCGGCGCGGTTGGCCACCGAGATCCGTGGCGCCCTGGAGCGAGCCCGCCCGCGGACGCCCTTCGCGCGCGCGCTGCGCCTTCTCGGCAGCCGGCGGCGCTGAGACTCCAGCCCGCCGGGGTCATCGCGGGGTCACTCCGGCGACGGGTGCGTCGGGCGGCACCCTTCGCCGCCGGTCTCCCTCGTTCGCCTCTGACGTCCCGCGCCGGACACCATCAACCCTGCCCGGCCTGCAGGTCTGCGCCGTCGGCAGACCCGGCTCGGACATTCCGCCGACCGCGCGGCTCTACGCCGGCCTCTCGCGCCCGCCGGGCTGCTGTTCGAGGTGGGCGCGCAGGATCGCGTATTGCTCCACGACGCGGTCGAGTTTCGCGGCGTTCGCCGCCTTGATCGTCTCCGATCCGAGATCGGGCTCATAGGTGGCCGCAAAATGCGCGGCGTACGCTTTCAGCTTCACGGCGACGAAATCCATGTCCGCCGACCAGACGGCTTCCGCGCGGACTTGCTGGAGGCGCCGGGAGATCGCGAGCCAGTGCAGATCGAGGGCGATGCCGCTGCCCATCTGCCTGAACAGGTCGAACATCGAGTCGAGGATCTCGTTCGCGCTACGGGTCGGCATGGCAGAACGCTCCGTCACGCCTGCGCCGGGAGGAGATCGGGCCGTGCGTACCAATCGTCGAACAGGGAGAGGTGCCGGAACCGTCGGCGGTACCCCAGGCCGGTCAGAAGATCGTAGATCTTCCCGCGGCTGTCCGAGAAATTGTGCTCGACGCTGATCAGGGCGATGTCGCGGCTCGCGAAATCGAAGCTTTGCAGAACATCGAACTCCCCGCCCTCGACGTCGAGGCTCATGTAGTCGATCTGCCGGGGTGCGCGGGCCTCCGACAGGAAACGGTCGAGCGAGATCGTCTTGACTGCGTATTGAACGCCCTGCTGGCGCGCATCCGCGTGGAAATCGCCCGTGATGAGATCCTCGACCCCCGACAGCTCGCCGATGTCGACCTCGTTGAACAGGACCTCAATGCCATCGGTTTTGTAGACGCACTGATCGGTGATGTAGCAGTTGCGATTGCGATACAGCGCCGCGTGCCAGGCGCGGGCCGGCTCCGCCAGAGCCCCCTGCCAGCCGAAGGTCTTCTCGAGCAGGAGCGTGTTGCTGAGGCTGACGCCGTCACAGGCACCGAACTCGACGAAATAGCCGTTCCGCTTCTCCTTCAACTCGTACAGGACCCACAGATCCTGCAGCAGCTGCGCGTTGGAATAGGGGGCCATCCGCGCGGCGAACGACAGGAATTCGAGATCGGACTGGAGGATGTGGGGCTTCTCGTTCAGGTTGTCCCTGAGATGGATCAGCGCGTTGAAGACCGTCAGAAGCTCGGCACTCATGGTCCGCGGTTGCACCTTCTGGCTAGCATTGCTCGATACCGACGGGGCCGTGCGATCGCGTCAGGGATGGACACGGCCGAGGGGCCGGGTGCCCAGGATCCGGTTCGAGCCGTCGAACAGAACGGCGTGCTGGAGCGAGTCAGGCCCCTGGTCGGGGACGGCGCCCGCCGCCTTTCGGATGGCCGACAGGAAGAGCTTCCGGCTGAACCCGTAGGGGCGCAGGCTGCCCAGCAGCGCGTCGACCAGCGTGGCCATGGCGTCGGACCGCGCGCGGGCCTGGTCGCGGTCGCGCAGGGCCGCGTCCCGCTCAGCCCTGATCACCGCCAACGCGATCTGCTGCTGCTGGATCTGACGGATGTAGCGCGTGTCGAGGTCGTGGACGGGGTTCTTCGTCATACGGCAGCCTTGAGGGCCCGGAAGGAGATCAGGCCGGGACACGGACGGCGACCGGCGTTGCCGATCGCACGCCGCGGTGTGCCCCAGATCCGAGGCACCATAGCGACGGTCCGCAGCGCTGTGCAGGCGGTCGAGACGGTTTTGCGCATCACCGCGCGCGAAGGCCCGGTTCGATCCTCGCGTGAGGCGTGTGGCGGATCATACCGTTCCGCCCGGCCGTCAAGCCCCAGCCCCCTCGTCCGCCATGGCTGACGCGGCGGCCTTCAGCCCCCACCGCACGAGGTCCTCGGCGTCCCGGGCCGATCTGGCCTCCGCGTAGCATCGCAGTTCCGGAGCGTTGCCCGAGGCGCGGAAGTGGATCGTCCGTCCACCGTCCAGATTGATCCTGATCCCGTCCTGCTGATCGATGGCCTGCGGCGCACCGATCGGCCGGAGGAAATCGTCCCGGAAGCCCGCCTCGCCGAGACGGGCGAGAAAGGCGCTGCTCCGCTCCGCGGGCGTGTTCGGAAGCCGGTCGCTCGCCATCTCGCCCGCATCGAGCGAGGCGACCAGATCGGCCAGCGACAGGCCGGCCGCGCGCGCCGCCGCGAGCGAGGCCAGGATCGGCAGCATCGCATCGCGGGTCGGCAGGATACCCAGGACGTTTTCGCCGACGCGGACGTCTGACCCCAGCAGGAAGCCGCCGTTGGCCTCGAAGCCGATCACAGCCCGGGCCCCGGCGCGTCGCGCCTGCTCCATGCCGGCGATGACGAAGGGCGAGCCGACCCTGGTGCGGATGACCTGCTTGAAGCCGCCCGATCGCTCGAGGGCCGAGCAGGCCGTCACCGGCACCACGGCCGTATCGGCGCCCAGGTAGCGGGCCGTGATGAGCCCGAGCACGTCGCCCCGCACGATCTGCCCGGTGCCATCCGCCATCAGGGGCCGATCGGCGTCACCGTCGGTGGTCACCAGCGCGTCGTAGTCGCCGGACGCCATGACGCCGCGGATGAACGCGACGTCCTCGGGACGGTGCGCCTCGGTATCGATCGGCACGAAGGTGTCGGACCGGCCGATCGGCGTCGCGCTGGCACCGAAGCCGGCCAGCAAATCCGTCAGCAGATCGCGCGCGACCGAGCTCTGCTGATACACCGCGATGCGCAGACCCTCCAGGATCCGGGGCGCGAAGGCCGCGCGGTAGCGCTGGCGATAGCGCGCGATGGCATCGGGCTCCGGCACGGGCGGGACGGGGGACGTCGTCGCGTCGGACGCTTCGCTATCGCCCAGAGCGGCCAGGATGGCGGCCTCGTCGGCTTTCGTGATCTCGCCGTCGGGGCGGTAGAATTTCAGACCGTTGCGGTCCTCGGGAATGTGGCTGCCGGTGACCATGACGGCGTAGGCGCCGCGCCGCATCGCCTCGAGGGCGAGGGCCGGGGTGGGGAGGGCGCCGCAATCGACCGCCGAGAAGCCGGCTGCCGCAGCCGCATGCGCCACTGTCTCGGCGAGGCCGGGGCTGCTCGCCCGCAGGTCCCGCCCGATCACGACTTCGCGCCTGCCGTTCCCGGCCGGAACCGATCGGAAGAAAGCGCCCGCATAGGCGTAGCACGGGCTGCCCACGAGGTCCGTCACGAGACCCCGCAGCCCGCTCGTCCCGAATTTCAGACTGCTCACGGCATTCCTACCGATGCTGACGCTGCGACATGCGCGTGACCCATGCCCAAAATCGCACGCCGTCACAACGCTCGGCCTGCGGACACGACGCCGGACGCGAACGCCGTCAGGACGATGGCTGGGTTCTCCTGCCGATCTCAGACGCGGCACGGCGCCCGTGTGCGACGGGCGCGGATGTGTCGTTGCGGATCCTGAAGCGGCTGCGGCTGCCCCTCAGCCGCGTCTCTCAAGCCGCGAGCGCCGCCTGACCGTCCCGGCCGTGCGCCTGGTCCATGATCTCGCCGATCCGCTCGCCGACCGCGACCGCGATCGCCACCGAGGCCGGCCCTTCCAAGCCCTGCCGGCAGATCCGGTCGAGGACGTCGGTCACCCGCTGCTCCATCACGCCGAGGATCGCCGCGGCCGCCTGGGGCTGCGCGCCGCGCAGCACCGCCGCGAGGTCGCAATAGGCGTCGTGAAGAAGCCGGAGCGTCAACCGCTCGACCGCTTGCTCGTCCGCCGCCGCCAGTGCCCGCATGTCGCGCCTCTTCACCCCACTGCCGGCAGCCTCGCCCGGACCTGTTAACAACAGGTGAAGACGACAGGCGCAAAGCAAGACTCGGCTAACCTATCGGATCCTGGGGGGTGCTGGCATCCGGCGCGGCGCTTGATGCCCGCGCGTCGATCCCGCGCTGGAGACGGTCTCGGTCACCGAGCGGGCGAGATCGGATGGAACTTGGCGGGCCCCCAGGTGTCGGATCTGCGAGACACTTCACCACGGGAGTTCCTCATGCGCGCGCTTCTCCTGGCTGGCCTCTGCCTGTCGTCAGCCGTCACCACCCCCGTCCTGGCACAGGTGCAGCAGAACAATCCCAATGCCGCCAACCAGTCGATGGGCGTGAACAGCCAGATGCGCACCCTGCAGCAGGAGCAGACGACCCAGAGCAACACGCTCCGGATGAACATCCAGCGGAACGAGGCCGCGACGCCGGCCCCGAACACCGGCCCCAACGCAATCGGCCCTGTCGGTGGCCGGCCGGGCCCCGCGGGGCGCTAGAGCTGTTCCCGGCCCCGTTGAGCCGGTCGACGACGGGGCGCCGGCGTGGTGTTGGATCATCCCACCCTCGTCCTCATCTTGAGTGCGGCTAAGCCGCCTCGAAGAGAGGCCCCAGCCAGCCGGGCGATCCCTGAAGCCATCCTTCGAGGCCCGCTGACGCGGGCACCGCAGGACGAGGAGATTGGACACGGAAACGGCCTGGTCGTCGCGGCTTCAAGACGGCTTCGGTGGTGGCCTCCGCGACCGGCCGAGGGCCGGGTTTCTGGCTGCCGCCTGCGCGGTTGCCTGATCGGGGCAGCTCTAGAGGCGTGCGTCCGGATCGATCAGGACCGGCTACCGGTCCGAAAGGCTCGATCCGACGCTGCCCGAGAGCTGGCTCGGTGTTCCGAGCTGCGTCCCGTTCGGGTTGGTGTCCAGGCTCAATTCTGGGGCGACGAGGCCGCCAGGGGCTGGATTGGACGGCTGGATCGGTTCAGAGGCCGGCCTGCCGCCAGCGAGGGGAATGACAACGCGATCGGGCCGAATCTCGGTCTCACACAGACCCTGACAGATCGGTATCATCACGTCGGTCGGCTGGCAGATCGGTCTCATCGTGCCCTGGACGCACGTGCAGCGGCAGAGGGCTGACGCAGGGGCTGGTAGCAGCAGCAGGGAGACGGCGAGCATCAGTGAGCGCATGGTGACCAGCCCGGCTGCCCGCATTGGGCGATAGGGGCTGATAGCACATCCGGCCCGAAGGCTCGAACACACCCTCCGCGCGCACCGTCGTTGAGACCGGGCCCAGCGTCAGCCGAACCACGGCTTTCATTCCGACCGCAAGCGACCCCGCAAGTCGTCCCGGCTCTGTCCAGTCCTGCGCAACCGGGAGCGCGCCGGAGCGCCGCCAGGCCGATCAGCCGGGTTCAATCAACGGAGCGCCGATCCGCTGCGGCGACCGGGTTGTCGGGCCGGGGCCAGACCGCGGCATCGTCGGGCAGGGTGCGCAGCACCGTGCAGCCCATGCCGATCATGGCCCGCGCGCCGATCTTCAGACCCTGGAGGACTTTGGCCAGGGGACCGACCAGGCTGTCCGCACCGATCGCGCAGCGGCCGCCGATGAAGGCCGCGGGCGAGATCGTCGTGTTGTCGCCGATCGCCGCGTCGTGGCCGATGATCGCGCCGGTGTTGACGACGCAGAACCGGCCCAACCGGGCATCGACGTTGACGATCACCCCATGCGCGACGAACGCACCCGCGCCGAGCGCGACGCCCTGGCTGACGATCGCATGCGGCGACACCAGGGGCGGGCAGGGGAGCGCATGCCGGTCGAGCCAGGCGATGATCTCGGCGCGCGCCTGGATCGCGGTCCGGCTCACGCCGCCCACCGCGAGGGCCACACCGTCGAACTCCGCGCGATCGGCCAGCAGCTCGTCGAGGTAGCCCCGATAGGATCCGACCTGGGCGGTCGGCTGGCTCGAGTAGGTCGCCTCCACCGTATAGCCGCGCATCTGCGCGACTTCGGCGATCTCCTTGGAGAAGCCGCCGCCGCCGATCAGGGCCAAGCGCTTGGTCGCGCGCGTCACCGGACTCTGTCCGTCACAGCGTCGCCCCGCCGTCGACCCGCAGGATCTCGCCGGTCACGTGCCGGGCCTGCGGCGACATCAGGAACGCGATGGCTTCGACCACCGACTCGACGGTCGCGGCGCCCGCGGGGCTGCGCTTCTCCAGCGCCTCCTTGAACTCCGCGCCGTACATGCGGGCATGGGCCTGGGTCATCTCGGTGTCGAGCCAGCCCGGCGCGACGGCGACCGCCCGCCGGGGGGCGAGTTCGCGGGCGAGGCCCCGGATCAGCGCGTCGAGCCCCGCCTTCGAGGCGGAATAGGGGACGATGGCCGGCTCCGGGCGCTGGGCGGCCACCGACGACACGGCGCAGAACACGGCGTCGCGGGTCGAGATCCGGGCGCTGCCGAAGGCGGAGGCGAACAGGGTCGGGGCGATGAGGTTCGTCTTGTAGAGCCGCTCGACCTCGTCCACGCCGAGACTGCGCATCGGCTTGATGATCTGCACTCCGGCGCAGTAGACGAGGCCCGTGAGCGGGCCACGCTCGGCGACGGCCGCCTGCAGCACGCCGCCGATCGCCGCGAGATCGGTCACGTCCGCCGCGATGGTGGCGATCCCGGCCGCCGCGAGTTCGGCCAAGCGGTCCGTCCGACGGGCGAGGGCGGTGACCGCCCCCTGCTTGGCGTACCGCTCGGCCACGGCCCGTCCGATGCCGCTGCTCGCTCCGACGACGAGGATGTGCCCCTCGGCCTCCGCCATGGTCCCGGCCTCAGGCTTGCAGTTTCGTGCCGGCGATGCCGAGGAGATCGTCGGTGGTCGCGGCCTCCGCGATCCGCGACGGCTCGACCTCCAGACCCAGCGTGTCGAACAGCGCCATGATGTTGAGGATGCCGAGGGAGTCGAAGGTCTCGATCTCGCCGAGCTTCTGGCCGCGCGCGAGCGGCCCCGGCCGATCCAGGATCGCGCCGAGCTCGTCCAGGAACCCAGCCTCGGTCATCACGCGGTCTCCTCGAACTTCAGGACGGGCGGTGCGTAGATCCGGTCGGTGGTGATCGCGCACGCACCCCAGCTCAGCCCCACGCCGAATCCGGCCAGCACCGCGCGCAAGGGCCGGTGTGAGAAATCCTCCGCCAGGAACCCCGAGATCGTGCCTGGGATCGAGGCCGAGTTCTGGTTCCCGTAGACGGATTGCGTGCCTGAGGGAAGCTTGCCGTCGTCGAGGCCCAGGCGCCGCTGCAGGTTCTTCAGGATGTACTTGTTCGGCTGGTGCAGGACGTAGAAATCCGGCTCCTCCGGCCGCAGGTCGGCGGCCGCCAGGATGTCGGTGATCAGGGACGGCACGCGCTTCAGCGTGAAGTTGAACACCTGCGCGCCGTCCATCTGCATGGAGGCGGGCTTGTCGCGGTCCTCGGCATCGGCGCGCAGGCCGCTATGCGGGATGAACAGGGCCTTCTCGCCGGACCCGTCGCTGTGGAGCTGGAACACGCTCTCGGTCGCGCGGCGTTCGATCAGCACGGCGGCGCCGGCATCGCCCATGATGGGGGTGATGGCCCGGTCGTCCTTGGCGACCATCCGGCTCGCCACGTCGCCGACGCAGAGCAGGATCCGCTTCAGCCCAGATTCGACGAGGCTGTAGGCGACCGAGAGGCCGTACACGAAGCCGCTGCAGCCCAGCCGCATGTCGAAGCAGAGCGTGTCGGTGCGCATGCCGAGCCGGTGCTGCAGGCCGATCGCCGTCGAAGGTGAGCTGTAATCCGGCGTCTGGGTGACCAGGATCAGCCCGTCGAGATCCTCCGGCCGCAGGCCGAGCCCGTCGAGGAGGTGCCGGGCGGAATGCTGGCAGAGGTCGGCCGTCGTGGTGGTATCGCGCACGACGACGTGGCGCGTGGTGAACCCCATGGCGCGCTTGAGCCGCTCGGCCTCGTCCGGCGCCATCCCGAGATCCGCCGCCTCCGCGTCGAAGGCCAGCGCCCGGCCGCCGACCGTGGTAACGAGGCCGGCGAGGCCCGCGTTCCGGAACCGGAGCTCAGCCACGGTTCACGGCTTCCGCCACGTAGTCGAACCAGCTCTGGATCCGGCGCAGCGGCGAGCGCGTGCTGTCGAGGATGCTCTCATCGGCCAGCGGAACGTAGCGGCCCACGGCCTTCTCGACCTCGGACTCGGTCTCGAGCAGCAACTCGACCACCGCGAAGGAATCGATCTTGTCGAACAGGTCGTCCTCGGGCCCGAGCGCGCCCAGCTCCGGGCGGCCCCAGGTGTCGACGAGGCGAACCAGGGTGGCGCGGGCCGCGGCGGCGGCGCTCTCACTCCGCGACGATGTGGATGTAGGCGGTGTCATCCGGTCCTCGGGTCAGTCGATAGTCCTTGCCCTCGGGGCCAGAGCCGATGAGCGCGAACCCGTTCTCGTCCAGGAAGGTCTCGACCATGCGGTTCTTCGGGCTCGGGCGGTAGTGGGCCCGCAGCGCCGGATCGGCCTCCTGCTGGCAGATGTAGCGCAGGACTTGGCTCTCAATGCGGCGCCCCAGCGCCCGGCAGCTCATCAGGAAGGTCTCGAGCGCGCCGTCCCGGACGATCGCGACCCCGACGACACCCATGTCGCCGAACCGGTCGACCACCCGGGCCGCGTAGACGCTGCCCTCCCGCATCGCGGAGGCGACCTCGTCCTCGGTGTAGCGGCGCGTGGTGAGATTGAACTGGTTGGTCTTGTTGATCAGCTGCGTGACCCGCCGTAACGAGCCCGGATTGTTGCGGGCCATGTGCACGCGGATGTCGAGAGAAGCGAGGTAATCCTCCATCGAGGCGGCCGAGCGCTGCAGCTCCTGCCGCTGCGCCTCGCCCCGGTACTGCTCGGTCTTGGCCAGATCCTCGGCGGTGACGTTCCGGGCTCGCAGGGACGCGATCCCGTCGAGGAGCGCGAGGGCCAGCTCCGGACGCGTCCGGTCGAACAGGTGGCACTCGACGCCGGGCAGCCGCGCCCGGACCTCCTCGATTTCGAAGGGGTTGTCGTCGAGGAAGATGAAGCTGTCGAGGCCGAGATTGAGTGTCTCGGCGAGTTCGCGGATGTTGTCGCTCTTCTCCGACCAGTTGCTGCGGTAGGCCACGAAATCGTCGAGGCGCAGCGGCATCGCGCGCTGCGCGAAGACCGAGCGGAAATCCTCGTCGTTGTTCTTGGTCACCGCACAGAGCAGGATGCCCAGGCTCTTCAGGCGCAGCAGCTGGCGCTGGAGCTGCGTGTGGACGATCCCCGGATAGTCGGTGTCGACCTCGAGGTTCTCCACGCCGTCCTCACCCACGACACCGCCCCAGAGCGTGTTGTCGGCGTCGACCACCACGACCTTCCGACGCGCCCGCAGCCGGACCGCGACGGCGTCCGCGTAGCGCTCGACCAGCGCGTCCACGGCGGCCGGGGCGTAGGGCATCTGGTAGAGGAGGCGGTTCCGCTCGCGGAACGCGTTGGCGAAGCCGAGGATCGCGAGGGCGCCGGCCGCGTCGACGACGCTGACCCGTTCCTGCGACCGGGCGAGGTCGAACAGCACCGCGTTCACCCGGGCCAGGGCTTCGAGCTGATCGTGGAGATCGCTCTCCACCGACGAGACCGGCACGAACGGCACCGTGTTGAGGATGACGGTGCCGGGGCCGCGCCCGAGCCGGGCCGAGACCAGCTCGGCGAGAGCCCGCGCGCGGGCGACCGCGCCGGCATCCGGGGCGACGTCGAAGAACCAGCGATGGTCGAGATGCACGATCAGGACGTCGACGGAGGCCGGCCCCGCCAGGACCTGCTCGATCTGCCCGATGGGGAAGTGTTCGCAGCTCGCGTCCGCGAGGTCCGCGAGGCGGCCGGACACTTTCCCGAACGGGTTGGTGACGACGTTTCCGACGAAGCCGATCGACAGGGCGCGAGCCGTGGTCATCCTCGATACCGGTTCCTGCGGCGTCCCGGTGGATGCCTGCCCTCCGGCGGTTGACCGGCCCCTTTCCGTGCGTGCGCGTGCCGCCCTCTTGCGAGATCCCCTGTCATAAAGCAAGGGGCGAAGCGGTTCGCGCCGGTGCCTCCGTGCTGCACGCGGGCGCTCGGTCGCGGCCCCGTCGGGGCCGAGGCCGCGGATGAGGAGCTTCCCGATGAACGGACCCGGGTCGGACGATCCCCCCGCAATGACGCGGGTCTGGACCGAGGCGCATCAGATCGCCTTCGCGCGGGCCACCGGCGACGTGAACCCGATGCACATGGATGCGCGCGTGGCCCGCCGGACGCTCGCCGGCGACAGGGCCGTTCACGGCGTTCATGCCGCCCTCTGGGCCCTCGATGCCTGTGCGGACAAGCAGCCGCTCGCGCGGCTCGCGACGCTGCAGATGCGGTTCGAGCGCTTCGTGCTGGTCGGAGATCGGGCCGAGGTCACGGTCCACGACGCGGATGCGCGGCAGATGCGCCTGTCGGTGTCGGTGGACGGGGTCCGTACGGTCACGATCCAGGGGACATTCGCGGCCGAGCGGGCGCTGGCCGAGACGGTCGACGCGGCACCGACCGAGATCCCGGACGCGCCGGACGTGATCGATCCGGCGACGATCGCCAGTCTGGCGGGCACGTTCCGGCTTCCCGATCCTGCGGCAATCGCCGCGCTGGCGCCGCGGCTCGCGCAGGCGATCGGCCCCGCCCGCGTCGCGGGGCTGGGTGGCCTCTCGACCCTCGTCGGGATGTTCGTGCCCGGGCTGCATTCGATCCTCTCGAAGATCGACGTGACGGTCACCGACGCGGTGCACGGATCGCGCCTTGCCTACGCGGTCAAGCGGTTCCAGCCGATGCTGCAATCGGTAACCCTCGAGGCGAAGGGGCCGGGCCTCACCGCGCGGGTCGAAGCCTTCGTCCATCCGCGCCCGGTCGAGCAGGAGAGCCTCCAGGAGATCGCCGCGCTGGTGCAGCCGGGCGCGTTCTCCGACGTGTCCGCCCTCGTCATCGGCGGTTCGCGGGGCCTGGGCGCGGCGACGGCCAAGCTGATCGCCGCGGGGGGCGGTGCGGTCTGCATCACCTACGCGTCGGGCGTCGACGAGGCGGAGGCGGTCGCCCGGGAGATCCGGGACGGCGGCGGCCGCTGCCAGGTGCTCCGCTACGACGCCGCGGGTCCGGTCGCCGCGCAGCTCGATGCGCTGGCGATGCGCCCGTCCCAGCTCTACCATTTCGCGACGCCCCGCATCTTCCGCCAGAAGCGCGCGCCGTTCGAGCCGCCCTGCTTCGAGGAGATGATGCGCGTCTACAATTACGCCTTCTACGAGTTGAGCCTGTTCTGCCTCGGACGCCGGGATGCGGTGTCGGCCTTCTATCCCTCGACCACCGCCATCGACGAGCCGCCCCGCGACACGCTCGAATACGTCATGGCGAAGAGTGCCGGCGAAACCCTCGCCGCGACGATGGCGCGGACGATCCCGAACCTGCGGACCGTGATCGAGCGCCTGCCGCGGGTGCGGACGGATCAGACGGCCACGATCTTCCCCGTCCCGGCCGCTTCCCCCGGCGCGCTGATGCTGCCGATCATCCGGCAGATGTCGGCGACGGTCTGACCCGCACGCCAACCGCCCCGGGACGAGCGGCCCCGCTCACTCGGCCGCGGCGTCGCTGTGAGGCTCGTCCTCGGCAGACCTGTCCTCGGCCGGACCAGCCTCGCCCACGGCCTCTTCGGGTTCCCGGTCCGAGCCCGGTGCGGCGGTGAAGAAGTCGCCGTTCCGGACCGCTTCGCCGCCCGTCACCATCATGCTCAGATAGGTGTTGAGGGTGTTGGGTGCGACGTCGGGGAGCCGTTCGGCGATCTCGGCATGCGACAGGCCCTGCGGACCCGCACTGCCGAGCAGCCCCTTCAACCGGCCCTTGGCCGAGTTCGCCCGCGGACCGCGGGCGCCGCGCCGTCCGCCCTGCTGTGGCGCAGCGCGATCACCGGCGGTTGCCCGCGGGGCCTCCGAGGAACGCGGATGCCCCGTCTCCTCGAGCGGAACGCCCTCCACGATCGAGGTCAGCGCGGCCTCTGCCGCGCGGAGCTTCGTCAACTCCGCCGCGATCCGATCGTAATCGCTCTGCAGGGCCGCGCGGCGCGCCCTGACGTCGACCAGAGCCTTTGTCAGCGTGTTGTCTTCAGCCACGGGATGGCCTCATCATCAAGATCGCTCAAGGCCGGCCATACGTCATAGGCCCCTTCGGACGTCAACACGCGGCAGACCTGTTGCCACTCTGTCGGGAGGCAGGATCGGTGGGTGTCAGCGCGAGTTGTGACGCCGGCGCTACATGGCCTAGAGACATCCGGAAACGCCTCTACCGAATTCGAACGCACTCGCGTAGCGTCGTCCGGCAACGGTTCCGATCACAGCGCTCCGATCCCGTGGCTGCCACGGCAGAAGACGGGGCCACTTCCCCGGCCTCGAAGCGCGGCCCTCCGGCCGCCGGCACAGACCGCATCGGGCGGGGACGCAGACGTCAACCCCACAGAGAACAGTATGTCGCTGAACATCTTCGATAAAGGCGAAAATAACGTCATCGATATCGATGTCCGCGACCAGCAAAACCAGGCCGGAAAGATATACATAAACGGCAGCAACAATTACGTCCGCATCGGAAGAGGCTGCGTTTCGGACAAGGATATGCACATCGTCATCGAATCGAATTGCCGGTTCGATGTCGGGGAGGATGTCCGTCTCTCGATGGCCAACATCTATATCGGTCCGGGCTCGGCGCTCAGCATCGGCGACCGGACGGGCTTCACCGGCTTGGTCCACCTCAACCTCATCGAGGCGAAAACGATCGAGATCGGGACGAACTGCTCGATCGCTTCCGGCGTGTGGATGACGACGAGCGACTTCCACTCCGTCGTCGGGCTGGATACCGGCGCGCGGCTGAACCCCGCCAAGCCTGTCCGCGTCGGCCATCACGTCTGGATCGCCAACCAGGCCACGCTCCTCAAGGGCTCCGTCATCGGCGACAACGCGATCGTCGGCGCCCATGCGGTCGTGACGGGAATCGTGCCGCCCCATTGCGTGGCCGCAGGAAATCCCGCGCGTATCGTGCGGGAGAACGTGACTTGGCGCTCGGACCTCATCTGAGCACGTCCCCGCGCGCGGAACTCCGTGCTCCCGGTCGGCGAAACCAGCGTTGTTTACCCCGCGCGCGCGTTCCGATAGGGCGGTGGGCCGCCGCTGCGCCTCCCGGGCCGACGCGGCGCCCGGCCTTCAATCCAGCCTGCGCGAACACATGCTCATCCGAGCTTCAGGTCCCGATCGATCCGCCAGCGCGAGCCGCGCGTCGGCACGGACCGATCGTGCGGCATCGGTCGATGGCGGCACGATGATCGACGGAGCGCCGTGGATCCCGATGCCGGGCGCATCGGCCGATGAGCCGAGAGCGGTGCTTTGAGGACGCTCTACGGACTGTACCTCCGCTGGGCCGGCATGGGCTCCGTCCGCGCGAGCAGCAACCCGCTGGTCCGGCTCGCAGCGCGCGGCGGCCTCCCGGCCGCGAACGACCTCGCCACCGCGGAGGCGCAGATCGCGGCGCTGGCACCGTCTTTCGATGCGGGCTTCTACGCGAGCTGGTACGGGATCACGGCCGATCCGGTGCGCGACTACCTCGTCCAAGGCTGGCGCGAGGGCCGCGACCCGCGGCCCGACTTCTCCTCCGCCGCCTACCTCGCCGCCCGGCCCCATCTCGCCAAAGCCGGCATCAACCCGTTCCTGCACGCCCTCTCGACGCACAGGCGCCGGTCCGGACGGACGGGCGGCGCCGACACGGGCGCGGCCCTGCCGAAGCCCGACACCGCCCGGGCCGAGCGCCTCGCCCGCCGCCTCGTCGACGGGCCGTTCTACCTCGCCGGCAACCCCGACCTCGCGGCCGCCGGCGTCGATCCGGTCGACCACTACATGGCCTCGGGCTGGCGCGAGGGCCGCGAGCCGTCGCCGCGCTTCGACACCCTGGCCTACTGCCTGACCCGCGGGATCACCTACGCCACCCAGAACCCGCTGGTGCACTACGTCCTGCACGGCGGAGCCGCCCGGCCGGAGCCGGCCGAGGCGCTGGCGCTGCGGGTCGCGACGCTCGCGCCCTACTTCGACGCCGCCCACTACCGGCGGCGGCTGAGCGCCGCGCAGGCGGAGGCCTGGGCCGGCGCCACGGACGCGGAGCTGCTGCGCGCCTATGTCGAGGGCGGCTGGCGGGCGCTCGTCAGCCCGCGTCCGGACTTCGACCCGGCCGGCTTCGTGCAGGCGCGCGCCGGCAGCCGGGCGGTCGCGGACGACCCGTTCTTCCGCTACGTGGCCGAGACGCGTCTGTCCGGGCGCGCGCCGTTTGCCGAGCCGGAGCGGCTGAACGTGCCGGCGGTGGATGAGGCCTGGTACCGGGCGACCTACCCGGATGTGGGCGGGCGTGAGCCGTACCTGCACTTTGCCGGTCTGGGCTGGCGGGAGCTGCGCGATCCGGGGCCGGGGCGCTCGACGCTGGCGGCGCTGCTGCGGGTGTGCGGGTTGCGTCCGGCCGCGGGCGCCCGTCGAGGACACCGGCTGGCTGGGGGCGATCGGGGCCGAGCCGGTGGCGCGTGGGGCGCTGCTGGAGCTGCAGGCGCGGCTGGTGGCGGGGCATTTCGACCACGGCTTCTACCGAGCGCGCTACGGGCTGCCCGCGGAGGCCGACGCGGTGCGCGACTACTGCGACACCGGCTGGCGCAGGGGCCGAAACCCACGGCCCGACTTCAACGGCTGGGCCTACCGGGCGCATCACCCCCACGTCGAGGCGACGGGTCTCGCCCCCTTTGTCCACTTCCTCGCCACGGCGCTGCTTCGCGGCGTCGACCTCACGGATCCCGCCTTTGATCCGCGCTACGGCAGCCCGCCGCCTGAAGAAGATGCGGAGCTGATGGAGCAGGCGCGGCTGATCGAGCCCTATTTCGACGCCCCCTGGTACCTGAAGCGCTACCCCGACACGCGCGGGTTCGAGAACGGTCCCGCCATGCACTTCCTGTCGCACGGACAGGAAGAGGATCGCGATCCCAGCAAGGCCTTCGTGACCCGGTTCTACCGCCGGGCCTACGGGCACCTGTTTGGCCCGGGGGAGTCGCCGTTCCTGCACTACATCCGGACCGGGCGGGCGGCCGGGCTGCTGGCCGCGCCCGAGGATCTGGGCACCGCCCCGCCCATGACCGCCCCCGCAGCCCAGGACTGGGACGGCCTGCCGCAAGCCCTGCCCATCGCTCAGGCCCGCGTCGTCGTCATCGTCCCCGTCTACAAGGGACGCGGCGAGACCCTGCGCGCCATCCACGCCTGCCTGTCGGCCCCGCAGACAACCCCCTTCACCCTGCTGGCCGTCAACGACCGCTCCCCCGACCCGCAGCTCACCGCCGAGCTGGCCGACCTCGCCCGCAGGGGCCTGTTCCACCTCGTCGAGAACGAGCAGAACCTCGGCTTCGTCCGCTCGGTCAACCGCGCCCTCAGCCTCCGCCAGGGCCGCGCCGTCGTCCTGCTCAACTCCGACGCCCAGGTCTTCGGCGACTGGCTCGACCGCCTCGTCGCCCATGCCGAACCCGAGGCCGAGCCCGATGCGGAACCCGCAGGCGCCGCCCGCCCGCGCGTGGGCAGCGTCACGCCGCTGTCCAACAACGCCACGATCTGCTCCTACCCGCGCTTCAGCGCCAACAACACCATGCCGCTGGAGATCGACCGGCCCGATCTCGACCGCTTGGCCGCCCGGATCAATCGCGGCCGCGCCGTGCCCGTGCCCACCGGCGTCGGCTTCTGCATGTACATGACCGCCGAAGCGCTCGACGCCGTCGGCCCCCTCGACGCCGAGGCCTTCGGCAAGGGCTACGGCGAGGAGAACGACTGGTGCCTGCGCGCCACCAAGGCCGGCTTCGTCAATCTGCTCGCCGAGGACGTCTACGTCTACCATGCCGGCCAGATCTCGTTCGGGCTGGATGAGGGCGGCGAGTACGACCAGGGCCAGGCGGCGCTGCTGTCCAAGCACCCCGACTACCCGGCGCGCGTCGGGCAGTTCGTCCAGGCCGATCCGGGCCGGGGCGGGCGGGCGCGCCTCGACCTGGCCCGGCTGGCCCGGCACTGCGCCGGCCGGGCGCTGCTGTACGTGACCCACAGCTGGGGCGGGGGCATCCAGCGGCACATCGACGACATGATCGCAAAGGCCCGGGCCGAGGGCCTGTCGGTGGTGCTGCTGCAGATCGACCGGACCCGCAACCTCGAGGTCCAGGTCGCCTACCGGGGCGCCGAGTTCCTGTACCTGCCCAACCTCGGCAGCCTGTACCTGCCGCGCGACGCCGAGACGCTGTCGGGCTTCATCGCGGCGCTGGCGCCGGTCCTGATCCACGTGCACTCGCTGGCGGGGCTGCGCTGGGCGGCGGCGGGCGCGCTGATGGAGCTGGTGGCGAGCTCGGGGCGTCCCTATGCCTGGACGCTGCACGACTACTCGCCGGTCTGCCACCGCAACCACCTGGTGCAGCCGGACGGGCGCTATTGCGGCCTGGCGCCGGTCGCCGAATGCCGGGCGTGCCTGGCGGCGGATGCGGAGGGGTTCGAGGAGCCGGATCCGGGTGAGCGGCGGGCGGCGTTCGGGGCGTTCCTGGCCGGGGCGGCGCGGGTGTTTGCGCCGTCCGCCGACACGGCGGCGCGGATCCGGGGGGTGTACCCGGACCTGGCGATCACGGTGCGGCCGCATCTGGAGCCGGAGCGCGCCGTGCGCGACACTACCCTGCAGCGGCCCGGGCGCGTCCGGCGGGTCGCGGTGCTGGGGGCGATCAGCCTGCCCGAAGGCGGGCTCCTGCTGCAGGCACTGGCAACGGATGCGCGCAAGCGGGATCTGCCGCTGCGGTTCTCGATCGTGGGCTTCTCCGACCCGGCGCTCACGGGCGGCCTGGAACGCGCGGGCGTCACCGAGACGGGATGCTACTCCACCGACGACACGACCCTCGACCGGCCGGCACGCGCGGCCCTCCAGATCGCCCAGACCGACCGCCACTGGGACGACGACGAGTTCCTCGACCTCGTGAACCAGATTTCAGCCGACCTGATCCTGCTTCCGTCGATCTGGCCGGAGACGTACGCGTACACGCTGACGCTGGCTCTGCGCACTGGCCTGCCGGTGGTGGCCTTCGACCTCGGCGCCCAGGGCGAGCGGCTCTCCCTCTACCCGAACGGCCACCGCCTGCCCTACGCTCTGGTCACCGATCCGGCCGCCTGCAACGACCGGCTGCTGGCCATCGACATCTCGGAAACCGGGCGGCTCTCCGGCCCGATCCAGGCCGCCGCCTACCGGAGCCTCATGCGCGACTATTACGGTCTCAGGCCCTGATTCCGCTCTCCGGCGGCACATTGGGCCGCCACGCTTCGGTTCGTTCCCGGCTGCAGGCCGTGCCTCACGATATGGCGGCGGATCGTGCACCCTGTCCGGGCCGGACGCGCTCTTGCCGGCGCGTCCAAGTCCTCGGCGCAAGTCATCCGAAGTTTCGTCTCGCCAGCTGATCCCTGGACCATCCGTCTGAGCCAGGGCCCCGGGTGCTCAGCCCCGCCTTGGTGTGATACGCCGCGTGGCCCATGGACGCGGGGTGACGTCGAGTGGATGAACCGCACCATCAAGGACGCTGCGGACGAGGGCTTCCGTCACGCCCGTCACGGGGCGTTGCCGCGGGGCATGCCGCTGCTCGTCGTCGACAATCGTCGGCCAGAACGGGGCCCAAGAGACCGAACCCTTCAGGCTCGCACCCCCACATCACAACAGGCCAGGACCGAACGGCCAGACGCCGCACATCCGCGCAGCGCGAGCGTTCGCATCCAGGGTTCCCGACCGGTTGCGAGGGCTCTGCGCAAAACAGCGCGCCTTGCCACCACGGATGGCGTAAACCCGATGCGCTATCGCCTTCGGCTTGACCAGAAACCTTGCGCGTCCACCATTCCGCGATCTTCAATCATGAATGACTGCCCGCTCAAAGTGACCATCGCGATCCCGGTCTATAACGGAGCGGATTTCCTCCGGGACGCCATCGAGAGCGCGCTCAATCAAACCTACAAAAACATCGAGATCATTGTCCTTGATGATGGCTCGACGGATGGCGGACGCACGCGCGACATAGCCGCCTCTTTCGGCTCAGCAATCCGCTACATTCACCAGGAGAACGCCGGCGTTGCCGGCGCCATGAACCACATCATACAAGTCATGTCCGGTGATATTTTCGCCTGGCTCAGCCATGACGACCTTTATTTTCCGCAAAAGATCGAGACGCAGGTCGAATACTTCACCGCAATCGGCCGACGCGATGCCATCATATTTTCCGGCGTCCATTATATTGACCAAACCGGCAGGAAGATTGACGAGAGCCGAGTCGATCACGACGGACTCATCGCAAGCCCGAAGAAGGCTCTGCTCAACAGTGCCATCAACGGATGCACGCTGTTTATTCCCGTCCACATCTTGCGGGAATTCAGCCCGTTCGACCTGACCCTGAAATACACCCAGGATTACGATCTTTGGAATAAAATTCTGACCAAATATGATTTTTACTATCTTCCGCTGCCGCTGATAAAGTACCGGATTCACCCAAATCAAGGAACCCACCGTCCGGCAGCAGTCGTCGAAGGCGACACTTTGTGGGTCAGCATTGCGGAACGAAGAACCGAAGCGGAGCGGGCGCTGATCGCGGGCAGCACGCAATGCTATTTCGAGCAGCTAGCCGCGTTTCTAGCGAAGACCCCGTACAAGCATGCGGCCGTCCACGTCGCCGACGAAGCGTCTACGGCGAGGCAGCGCGCGCGGGCAACCGTTCTTCTCCTCGTGGACGAGGATGTCGATTCCTGTCTCCTCGCGGCCGCAAGCGTGTTGCGGCAAACGCACCCGAATTTCGAGCTTCTCCTGATCAGCCACACGGAGCGAAGCAACGATCAGCTGTCGCGATGGGCTGCCCGGGACGAGCGTGTGAAGCTTCTGTCGTTCCCGAAGGTGGACGCGAGAGACGCGCTTGTACGCGCCAGTCTCTATGCGCGGGGCGATTACATCACCTTCATCACCGAGGGGGCGCTCTATCTCGACGGAAAGCTCGAGAAGCAGATCGCCCATATGCAGCGAAATGGCCTCCTGCTGTCGTGGTGTGCGTGGGTTTCGTTGGGCCCCGACCAGGATGACCAGCCCAGGACAAGCGCGCGCGGATGCAAGGTGGCCTCTGACGACGGCTCACCGAGCCGGAGCAACCTTTCAACCCTGATGGTCCATCGAAACCTCGTCTGCGCCGGAGACTTGGAGCGCATGTTGCCCGGCTCCCCTGACGCGAGAGAGTGTGGCGCGGCCGCACGCCCCTCACGGCAAGACCTTCCCGACGCTCTGGTTCTCTTCTCCGAGACCTGCCAGACAGAGCCGGAGCTGCACGGACCGGATCGCGCCGGCTCCTTCGATCCGCACCGATTGAGCAACACGCCGCTCATCGATGAAGTGCACGCGCGGCGGTAGCGCCGACTCGGCGGAGGCCACCGGCGGCACGCCCTCCTCGCTTGAGGCACGAGGCCGTGATCGGGGACAATCCCAGGCCGGGAGACTTGCTGCCGGCGGGTCGGCGCGCGATCGAGAAGCGCCTATTCGCCCGCTCGCTTCGACCAGACCACGTCATTAACGTAGTCGATGTTGGACAGAACGATGCGAACGACCTTCGTCGAGACATCATTGGCGGCATAATCGTCGACCACGCCGCTGAAGCGCCGTTCGCCGGTAAAACCGTCCCGCACCGCGTTCACGGCCTCCACGAACCCGACCTTGCCGAGCGGCGCGACGATGAGCGTGCCCGCATCCATCCCCTCGGGGCGCTCATGTGCGTCGCGGAACGTCACGGCCGGCAGGTCGAGGAGGGAGGCCTCTTCCGTGATGGTTCCGCTGTCCGAGAGGACGCAATAGGCACAGGTCTGCAGCTTCACATAGTCGGTAAAGCCGAACGGGCGCAGAAACCGGACGGAGGCCGGGAGATTTGCGTCGCCCATCGCGTCGAGACGCGCACGGGTCCGCGGATGCACGGAGACGATGATGGGCAGACCGAAGGCCTCATCGAGCCGTCGCAGCTCTTTGATGAAAGCACTCAGACGCACAGGTGAGTCGACGTTCTCCTCGCGGTGCGCAGAGACGATGAAGTACCGGTCCTTCTCGAGACCGAGTTCGGACAGGATTTGCGAGGCCGCGATCTTGGGCCCGAATTCCGCGAGCACTTCCGTGAGATGCGAACCGACTTTGAAAACGCGTTCGCTGGGCAGGCCTTCGGCCAGAAGGTAGCGACGCGCGTGTTCGGTCAAGACCATATTGACGTCGCTCAGATGGTCTATGATCTTGCGGTTGACTTCTTCGGGCACGCGCTGGTCGAAGCAGCGATTGCCGGCTTCCATGTGGAAAATCGGAATCTTATGTCGCTTGGCGGCGATCACCGAGAGGCCTGAATTGGTGTCGCCGTAGATCAGAACGGCTTCCGGCTTCTCGCGCGCGAAGACCTCGTCGGAACGTTCGATGACGCGAGAGATCGTCGAGATGGCGGAAGAACCTGCTGCCTCGAGGAAATGGTCCGGCTTTCGAATCGAGAGATCGTCAAAGAAAATCTGGTTCAGCTCATAATCGTAGTTCTGGCCGGTATGCACGAGGACGTGATCCGTCAAGCGGTCAAGCTTGCGGATTACCATCGACATCTTGATCAGCTCGGGCCGGGTGCCGACCACGGTCAGAATTTTACGCATGGCCTTCGCACGCTCGCTCTGCACTGTGGATTCTGGGCCGAGGCAACGCCCCGCTCGATCGGACGAAGGCGCGTCGGCGAGGATGGATTAGCCGCGCTGAGTCCGAAGTTCCTGCTGGATGTAGTCGAGGCGGAGCAGGAGATCGACGACCTGCTCCCGGTTCAGGCGGGTGGTGTTGTGCGACGTGTAATCCTCGGCAACCGAGATCGCGACTTCGCCGGAGGTAAAGAACTTGGAGTAGTTGAGATCACGGTCATCCGCCGGAATCCGGTAGAACCCGACCATATCCTCGGCACGCGCCATCTCCTCACGCGAGACGAGCGACTCGAAGAGTTTCTCGCCGTGCCGCGTGCCGATGATCTTGATCTCGTTCCGGGCCTTGAACACGGTTCGGACAGCCTCGGCGAGATCCCCAACGGTGCAGGCTGGGGCCTTCTGCACGAAGATGTCACCCTGCCGGCCATGCTGATAGGCGAAAAGGACGAGATCGACGGAATCCTCGAGCGACATCAGAAAACGGGTCATCTCGGGATCCGTGATGGTGATGTCCCGCCCTTCCTTGATTTGGTTTACGAAGAGCGGGATGACCGACCCCCGCGAAGCCATGACGTTGCCGTAACGGGTGGCGCACAGGATCGTGTCGGTCGGCGCGAGCATCCGCGACTTCGCGATGGTGAGCTTCTCCATCATGGCCTTGCTCAGGCCCATCGCGTTGATCGGGTACACCGCTTTGTCGGTCGAGAGGACCACGAGTCGCTCGACGCCGTGCTCGACCGCGGCGTTCAGCACGTTCTCGGCCCCGAGAATGTTCGTCCGCACCGCCTCCATCGGATAGAACTCGCAGGAAGGAACCTGCTTCAGCGCGGCGGCATGGAAGATGTAGTCGACACCTTTGACCGCTTGAGCGATCGAACTGTATTCGCGCACGTCGCCGATGAAGAACCGGACCCGCGGATCGCGCAGGAGGAGACGCATATCCTCCTGCTTTTTCTCGTCCCGACTGAAGATACGGATCTGACTGATCTCGGTGCTCAGGAAGCGCTGAACGACGGCATTGCCGAACGAGCCGGTGCCGCCCGTGATCAGAAGTGTCTTGCCAGCAAACATCACCGTACCTGCGAGAAGCGTGTGTCTTCGAGGGCGCGCATGCGCTGGATCAAGTCGGGCCAGGAAGGTGGCACGTACCCGACCGCGCTGCGGAACCGATCGGAATTCAGGGATCGATCGATTGCGACCCGGTCATCCGGATCGATCTCGACGGGATGTCGATAGACGTCCTTGATGAGCGACAGCAGATCGAGCTTACTGATCGGGTCGACGCTGACGTGGTAGACGCCGCGCAAGTCTGCATTCGGCAGCACGTGATCAATGATCACGCGGCTCAGCTCATTCGTTGTGAGACCTGAAAAGATCGCGCGGCGGTAGCCCTGCACCCGCCCTTGCTGCGACAGAAACCAGTCCACGAGCCCGTTGCGGCTGCCGACTTCGCGCCCGATGATCGAGGTCCGAAGCGTGACCGCGTTGTCGTAATCGACCTCGCCGAGAAGCTTCGAGCGCCCGTACAGGTCCTCCGCATCCGGGCTATCCGCTTCGACATAGTCGCCTTTGCGCCCCGAGAAGACGCAGTCGGTGCTCACGTGAATGAGCCGCGCACCGACGAGGTCCGCCAGCCGCGCGAGCCTGTGCGGCAGGAGCGCGTTGATCGGAATGACCGTCAGCGGATCATTGGCAGAAGCGAGCTGCTTCACCACGCCGATGCAATTGAGGATGACCGCGGGCCGCGCTTCCCGCAGGAATCCGGCCAGCGCATCGAAATCCTGCACATCCAGGCCGGTGGCGATATGCGCCGCAGCCTCCGGCGCGAACATGGTGCGCGCGGCGTGAGACCGAGCCGTCCCGCTGATTTCGCCGGGAAAACGCTCTGAGAGGGTTCGGAATGCCGTATGCCCCAGCATTCCGGACACGCCTAGAACTGCAACTTTCACAGATCCTGCCCTCGTGCAGCGGCGGTCACGTCCCGATCCGTGCCGTCAGTGGTCATGCCTTGCTCAGAGAGGCGCGCCGGAGGACGGCGAAAAGGGCTCTTGATCGATCGTGCGGAAGTGTCCGGGGACAAGCGACCCAGCGATCTGCAGCGAAAGGCGGTTACGGAAATCATAAAACCACTGCGTAAGCAAGGGCCGACCCTGGTGCCACGTCAGCTCGGGCGAACGGCCGCCGAGGTAGTCGATGGCACATGCGAGCGCTATGTGACCGATATCAACCGGCTGGTCCATCCAGGCGGATGCCTGCTCGAAGCGGTTCAGAGCTGCGTCGATCGCCTGTTTTTGCCGTCGGACATTTCGGGACACGCGCTCGTTCTCCGGCCCGAGACGGTCGACAAACCGCCGGATCACCGCATCGGCGATGCCGTCGGCGAGTGACTCGCGGCACAGCGCGTCCCAGCGAGCGTTCCCCTGCGGGATAAGCTCTACGGCAGACTGGGCTTGTAGATATTGGGTGATGACGCGGGAGTCGAACAGGGCTGTTCCGTCGGGCAGCAACAGCGAGGGGACCTTGCAGAGTGCATTGACGGCCCGCAGCCCCTCGCAGGTCCAGGGATCGACAATCTTCAGGTCGACCCGGTGCTCGAGCCCGAGCTCGACCACGGCGGCCAGGATCTTGCGGCAGAACGGCGAGCGGGGAGCGATAAAGAGCAGCCAACCGTTCTCGTCAGTCACAGCAATAGCCTTCTTCCCAGACGGTTGCTCGGCGCACCCGCATTCCGGATGCCTGTCGCCCCGCTTGATCAGCACGGCCGTTCGGTCGGGCGCGTCGCCGGCCAGCAGGGATGCGCATCAGGCGCGAGGTCGATCAACGGAGGTCGATCAACGTCTGAGACTGAGACGCGGCAGCCCCCTCGGCCGGCCCGGACAGGCGTATCGACAGACCGTTGGGACGCGGCTATAGGGCCGCCGCATCTGCCGGAGCAAGCACCCGATGACAGACCAGGGCTTGGTGTGTCTTCCAGTGCCTCCGGCTCGATCAGGCCCAGACACGGTGCGCCCCTGCCGCCGGGACCGGAGCCACGCCTCGGCCCCGCTGGTCCATAACCGCGGGGTGCTGGAGGCCGGGGCGACGCCCGACCGGCTCAAGGGCGTGATCCACGACATCTCGGTGCGCTCGCCAGGCGACCAGCTCGACAAGCTCAACCGCTACTCGGACCAGCAAGCCGATGACCTCGAGGCCCGGGGCGGGGTGATCCCGAGCGGGCGAACGACCTGTCCATCGCGACAGTTGGCGCGCTGAGGTACAGACCGCTTGACAGCCCCGATCTCGAGTTCAGCAACCCTGCAATTATAAAAGAAATATTCGAGGAAATGCCCGCACTCTTCAATGAAAAGCACTCCCACCTGCTCTGGCAGGCTTGGCAAGCGGAAGTTTTGTCGACCACGCGCGAACCCTTGGATCTCAGGCGCGACGCCCCGGCGATCGGGAAAACGCGGATTCGAGACCGTCTCCGGAACATCGGCGCTCCCAGCAGATTCGAGACGCTCGATGGCGAGATTGTCGACTGCCTTCTTCTCCTCGCCTCAGGCTTATTTGATACCGCGTACTATGTGCGGAACAATCCGGACGTTCCCGGATCCGGCTCGGGCCCCGTCAGACACTACCGCGCCCATGGCGGCGCAGAGGGGCGTGCGCCCAGCCCAGGCTTCGACGGCAAACTGTACCTGTCAGTCTACCCGGACATTCGCGACGCGGGCTTAAACCCGCTGCTGCATTTCATAAAGTGGGGTGTCCAAGAAGGGCGGATGGACGCCGTGCAGCTTGATCGTCCGCCGACGGGAGCAAATCGCCTGAACAACCCCGGCGACGCGGTCGACGAGACGTCGGCCGTGTGGGCGCAGCTGACGGCGACACTGCAGGGCCGCGCGCTATCGCGGTCGGACCCGTCGCTCGCCGAACTTCGGGACTGCTCGCAGATCGCTTGGCGGAGCTTGCACGAAGCACTCGAAAAATCGTTGCGCGAGCTGGAGCAGATCCAGGTCAGTCTCTACACCAAGACCGCGGATTATGAGCGGAGCATCTCGTCAAACGATAAGATCATGAATGAACTGGCCACCGTTCATGATGCCCTGATCGCGATGGAACGGCGGGCTTCGAACTTCGAGACGACAACCGAAACCCTGCGACAGACCTTAGAGACGCTTACCGAAGATCTCAGCGATGCGAATCGCGAGGTTGCGTATTGGCGTCGAAGAGCGCTGGGGCAGGCGTAAATGGTTGTCGGTCAAACAAGTTTCAGATCGGTGCCGTCACCAGAATCCGCCCGGCTCAAGAGCGGTTTCAGTCCCATTCGCCCGCGCTGGAAGGATGGGTCCCGCCCAGACCGAGAACGCTCCGGATCCGCTACACGTCGGGCAGGCGCCGTCCCTTCACGACGACCCGCGGCCAGCGGTCGAGGCCGATCGGCATCAGGACCGCGATCTGGTGCGGGATCTCGGCATCGCCCAGGAGGCTCTCGAGGGAGATCCGGCAGGCCGCCTCGAGTTCAGCCCGGGTGCGCGCACCCGAGGTCTTGATATCGGCGATCAGAAGCGCCGCGATTTCATGAGCGAAGGCATCGCCATCCGACATGCCGGCCTCCCGAAGCGAATCAGATCAGAATAATCTTCTTCGCAAACTTTCAACATCAGGACAGAACTACGTATCCACGCCTCGTTTGTTGATATTTATCCTCCAGCTGCCTCCGTCCCCGGCAATGGCGGTTCGGGACGGCATCGCGAGAACCCTGCCGGACATGCGCCCGGCTCGGCTCAGGCGTCGAGGCTTCCGCGATGCCGCGCCCTGACCGTCTCGCCCGTCCCGTCGGAGGCGGGTAGGGACCGGCGGTCGAAGGGCAGGCGCAGGCCGGCGACGACCGGATAGACCGCCGGCAGCACGACGAGGGTGAGCAGCGTCGCGGAGACCAGGCCGCCGATCACCACGGTCGCCAGCGGTCGCTGCACCTCCGCCCCGGCGCTCGTGGAGAGGGCCATGGGCAGGAAGCCGAGGGCGGCCACCAGCGCGGTCATGATCACCGGCCGCAGCCGCATCGCGGCGGCGCGCGTCGCGGCCTCCAGAGGCGCCAGGCCGGTCGCCTCCAGGTCGCGGATGTAGCTCGTCAGCACGACGCCGTTGAGCATCGCGATGCCGAAGGTCGCGCTGAAGCCGATCGCCGCCGAGATCGAGAACGGCATGTCGCGCAGGGTGAGCGCCGAGATCCGCCGCGATGGTGACGGAGACGAACATGTTGGCGCGCAGGAGATCGCCCGGATTGTCGAGCTCGATCCGCGCGGGCGCCGTGCTGGTCGCCGGATCGAGGGCGGCGTTCACCGAGCGGACACGTCCCTCGAAGGGGGGACGGCCCGGGATCGGGCTCTCCACCGCGGCGGTATCGCCGGCCTTCACCCGCGCGGTATCCGGCCCGTAGAGATTCGCCAGCACCAGGATGCGGGTCGGGTCGGCGACCGTGACGGCGTCGCGCCCGGTATCGACCATCTCGCCGAGGGTGACGCCGACACTGGTCACGATGCCGGAAATCGGGGTGACCACGGCGCTGGTGCCGGGCGCGGCCCCCTCGGCGGGGGCGAGGCGCCGGTACTGCGCCCGGTACAGCTCGACATTGGCCTCGGCCGATTGGATGGCGGCCCGGGCCTTGGCGAGGTCCACCTGACGCCGCTCGACCTCCGCCTGGGCGACACCGCCGAACTTGAGCTGCTCCTGGCCGCGCTTGAGCTGCAGCGCCGCCACCGCCTCGGAGGCCTGCGCCTCGCCGAGGGCCGCCTGCGCGGCCGTGAGGCCGTTGCGCGCGTCGAGGAGGCCGGCGGCGTCGAGGGTCGCCAGTACCTGGCCGGCCTCGACCCGGTCGCCCGGCTGGACCGCGAGGCTCAGGACGGCCCCGGGGTCCGCGGCTTCAGATGCGTCACCCGCCGCTCGTCGAACGCGACGGTGCCGGGGGCGCGCACCGGCAGCACGATCCGGCGGGTCTCGGCCTGCCCGACGGCGAGGCCGATCCGCGTCTGGCCGGCCGCGTCGAGGGTGACGCTGTCCGGATCAGCCGGGGCCTCGCCGCCCTTCGGGTCGGACGCCCCCGTCAAGGGCGCATCGAGTATCAGACCCAGCCGGTCGCCGATCGGCGCCCGGCCGAACCAGCCCGCGACGGCGAGCGCCGCGGTCAGCAGGGCGAGGCGCGGGAGGACGCGCCCAGAGCGCCGGGTCGGCGGTCGGGCCGATTCACGGTTCTCCGCGTGCGCCGACGCGGCGGGCGCGACGCGATCGTCCGCCCCGGAATCCCGGGCGGCCGATCGCGTCTCGGCGTTCAGCGACATGCGCGACGCCGCAACCGGCCGGGCAGGGCGGCGGCCAAGCCCCGGAACTTGCGCTGCCTCATGCGTCGAGGCCCGGCGGCAGGACATCCTCGGTGACGAACCGGCCGGTCTCGACCTCGCGGATTACGACCTCGTAGCCTTCGCAGCGCAACTCCTTGAGCCGCACGAGGGAGACGTAGGTCCCGGTCTCGACGTCGTACAGGCGGCTCTGTGCGTAGCGGTTGATCACGCGCCGCGGGCGTTGCTTCCTAGGCATGGCTCATCGGCCTCCCGCCGAACGGGACGGCGTGGATCGGGCAGGGGCATCGGGACCGGGGCCGCATCGCTGGAATCCGAAGAGCGCGCCGTCCGGCGTGGCGCGCGGGAACGGGCTAGAGTCATTCCAACAAAGGGGCCAACGTGATGCGGTGCCATTAAATTCGGGTTCACAGTGGCGGCCGCGGGGCGATTTGTGCCGCGAAGTCCGCCACAAGGGAGTCGAGCCGGTTCGCGCGCCGACGCGTGGACCGGAGGCGGGGGCGGGGCGTGGCGAGGCTGCTGCTCATCGAGGATGATTCCGAGACGGCGGCGGACGTGCGCGACGATCTGCGCGGGCGCGGCCACGACGTCGCCTGGGCCGCGACCGGACCCGAGGGCGCGCGGGCGGCACGGGAGGGCGGCTGGGGGGCGATCATCCTCGACCGGATGCTGCCCGGCCGCGACGGCCTCAGCGTGCTCCAGGATCTCCGCCTGGAGGGGAACCGCACCCCGGCGCTGGTCCTGAGCGCGCTGGGCGACGTCGACGAGCGGATCCGCGGCCTCCGGTCGGGCGGCGACGACTACCTCGCCAAACCCTTCGCGCTGGGCGAACTCGCTGCGCGCATCGAGGCGCTGCTGCGGCGGCCGGTCGACAGCCCCGAGACGGTCCTGCGCGTCGGCAGCCTGGAGATCGACCTGATCGCCGGCACCGGCCGGCGCGGGGCGCGCGACCTCGAGCTGCTGCCGCGCGAACTCAAGCTCCTCGCCTACCTCATGCGCCGCCCCGGCCAGATCGTGACCCGGGCAATGCTGTTCGAGGAGGTCTGGAACTACCGCTTCACGCCGAAATCCAACCTGATCGACGTCCATGTCGGGCGCCTGCGCCGGAAGCTCGAAGCGGGCGGCGAGGCGCCGCTGATCCACAGCGTGCGCGGCACCGGGTTCACGCTCGCGCCCGATGGCTGACCTGCTGCACTCCACCGCCCTCCGGTGGGCACTCGGCATCGCCCTGTGGTCCGCCCTGCTCGCCCTGGCGATGTTCGCCTTCGTCTACTGGCAGACGGCCGACTATCTCCGCGAGGAACTCGCCGAGACGCTGCGGCTGGAGGTCCGGGCGGCGGCGGCCGACGACGCGGCCGCCGCGAACCGCGTGGACACGTGGATCGCGATGGATCCCCACGCCACCCATTACGGCGGCCTGTTCGGCCCGGACGGGACGCGCCGGGCGGGCAATCTCGGCGCGGTGCCGGACCATCTGGCCCGCGACGGCGACGCCTACCGGGTGAGCGCGACGGTCGACCTCGCGGGACGCACGCTTCAGGACGAGATCTGGGCGGCCGCGCTGACCCTCGCCGACGGCCGCATCGTGGTGATCGCGCACGACACCGACGAGATCGACCGGGTGAAGGCCACGACCCTGCGGGCCCTCGGGCTCGGGCTGGTGCCGACGCTGGCGCTCTCCGTCCTCGGCGGCCTGCTGCTCACGAGCCGCGCGCGCCGGCGCCTCGCTGCCACCGAGGCCGCCGTGGCCGAGGTCATGCGCGGCGACCTGCGCCGGCGCCTGCCGGTCGGCGGTCACGACGACGAGTTCGACCGGCTGACCCGGACGGTCAACCGGATGCTCGACGAGATCGAGCACCTGATGGGCGAGGTCCGCAGCGTCGGCGACGCGGTGGCGCACGACCTGCGCACGCCGCTCACCCGCCTGCGCGCCCGGCTGGAGCGCACGCGCTCGCAGGCCCGGAGCGTCGCGGAGTTCCACGAGGCGATCGACCAGGGCCTCATCTGGATCGACCAGACGCTCGCCATGGTCACCGCCGTGCTGCGGATCGGCGAGATGGAGGACGGGCGCCGCCGCGGGGCGTTCGCCCGGGTCGACCTCGGCGAGGTCGCGGCGGTCGCGGTCGAGTTTTT
Organism: Methylobacterium sp. OAE515; assembly: GCF_041806315.1. Lineage (NCBI taxonomy): Bacteria > Pseudomonadati > Pseudomonadota > Alphaproteobacteria > Hyphomicrobiales > Methylobacteriaceae > Methylobacterium > Methylobacterium sp. OAE515. The sequence continues at coordinate 4,341,281 of NZ_JBGMUV010000001.1, read as the reverse complement.
CGCGCCGTTCGCCGAGGAGAAGGACATCGACCTCGCGCTCTCGGTCCCGCCCGGTGCGCACGTCATCGACGGCGACCGCGACCTGTGCTTCGAGGCGGTCTCGAACCTGCTCGACAACGCGCTGAAGTTCACGCCCCTCGGCGGCCGCGTACGCGCCGGTCTGGAGCGCGCCGACGACGCGGTCGTCGTGACGATCAGCGATACCGGGCCCGGCCTGCCACCGGGGGAGCGCACCACCGTGTTCCACCGCTTCTACCGCGCCGAAGCGGCGCGCCACAGGCCGGGTCACGGCCTGGGCTTGAGCCTCGTGGCGGCGATCGTGAAGCTCCACGGCGCGGGCGTGACGATCCGGGACGCGCCGGGCGGCGGCTGCCATGTCGCGCTGCGCTTCCCGATGGCCCAAGCAGCCGAGGCCCAGGCCGATACGGGTCGGTCCGGCCACAATCCGGCACGATAGCCTCGGATCCGAGCACCTGTCTCACCTTCGCGCTCGAATACCAGTCCTCCACAGGATGAACTCGGGTCTAACCCCGAGCGAAAGCGGTGGTTAAGGCTCGCCATGCCAATCCGTCGGACCCGACCGGGGCCTGGCGTGGATGTGCCGATGATTCTGTTGCGGCACTTGAACGCGTGCCTCAGGTCGGCCCGGACCTGGATCGCGCTCGGCGTCCTCGCGCCGGTCGGCATGCTGGCGGCGTCCAGCCTGATGCTGCTCGATCTGCGTCAGGATGCCTGGGACAAGGCCGAGCAGACCTCGCGGAACCTCCTGCAGGTGCTGGAGCGCGACATCGCGCGCAATGTCGAGATGTATGATCTCTCGATCCGGGCCGCCGTCGAGAACCTGCGGGCGCCGGGCCTGGGGCAGGCCAGCGCGCAGATGCGCCAGCTCATCCTGTTCGATCGCGCGGCCACCGCCCGCGACATGGGCGTGATGCTCATCCTGGATGAGCGCGGCGAGATCGTCGACGATATCGATGCCGTGCCGGCCCGCAAGGGCAATTACGCGGACCGGGAGTACTTCCAGGTTCACAAGGCGCGCGCCGGGCTGGGCCTTCATGTCGGAACGCCGATCGTCTCGCGCCTGACCGGCGAGCCCATGCTCCCGTTCAGCCGGCGCGTCGACAAGCCGGACGGCAGCTTCGGCGGCGTGGTCCTGGGCAGCCTGAAGCTGTCGTACTTCGCGCACCTGTTCGGCGAGATTGATCTCGGCCGCGGCGGCGCGATCAACCTCTACCTGAACGACGGCACCCGCCTGATGCGCTACCCGTCCGAGCGGGCCGATATCGGGGCGAACATCGCGCAGGCGCCCACATTCCGGAGATTCATGCGGGAGGGACGCGGCAGCTTCGTCGCCACCTCCGTGCGCGACGGGATCGAGCGCTACTACACCTTCACGCGCATCGGCGCCCTCCCGCTGATCCTGAACGTCGCCCTGTCCACGCGGGACGTCGAGGCCGACTGGTACGCGCGGGCGATCGTGATCGGCAGCGTCCTGCTGGTGCTCTGCGGGCTCACGATCGCGCTCTCCCTGCTGTTCGGGCGCGAGCTGCGCCGGCGGGAGGCGATGCGGGCCGAGCTGGCCACGCTGTCGCGCACGGACGCCCTGACGGGCCTGCCGAACCGCCGCTGCTTCGAGGACAGGTTCGCGCTGGCGCGCGCGGCGGCCTGCGACGCGGGCCGACCACTGGCGCTGCTCATCGTCGATGCCGACCATTTCAAGCGCTACAACGACCGGTATGGGCACCCGGTGGGCGACGAGGTGCTGAAGGGGCTTGCACGCCGCCTGTCCGCGAGCGTCCACCGCCCGGAGGATCTCGTCAGCCGCATCGGCGGCGAGGAATTCGCGATCCTGCTGCCGGACACCGACGAGGCCGGCGCCCTGCGCATCGCCGACAGGGTCCATGCAGAAATCCGCGCGCTCACGGTGGCATCCGCGGGGATCGGTGCAGGCGCCGTCACGGTGAGCATCGGGCTCGCCTGCGCGGTGCCGAGCCATGGCCGGGGCCCGTCCGTGCCGGACCTGTACCGGCTGGCCGACGGCGCGCTCTACGAGGCCAAGGCGGGCGGCCGCAATCAGACCCGCTGCGCCGCGCCGCAGGGCGTGCCGGCGACGCCCCCGCGGGGAACCCTGCAGCTGGTGAGCGCCTCCTGAGCGCATGAGGATACGCTTCGGAACCGTCGCATCCGCCGGTCCGGAGACTCGACGCGGCCCCCTCGACCCGATTCATCGCACTCGGACGGTCGCGACCCGCGCGTCCGGACGCGGCCTGGCGTGCGCGCGTTGTACCCGCAGCCTCGTCAGCGTGTCAGGATGCCGAGGGAATCCCGGGCCTGGCTCTCGACGCCAGTACCGTCGGAGCGCGCATCCGCCTGCGTCAGCGCAAGGGACCGGCAGCCCCGAGGGTGTCGGCGCGGGTCCTAGGCCGCGGCCCTGTGGCCCCGTGTCCGCCGGTCGAGCCCCGCCACGGTCGCGTCGAGCAGCCGCTCCAGCGCGTCGCACGTGGACGGCGCTTCGGCGCAGGCCGAATCCCGGGCCGCCAGCTCGATGGCCCGCAGCGGCTCGACCAAGGCACGCGCGCCGATGTTGGCGCTCATGGATTTCAGGCTGTGCGCGGCCCTGGCGATAGCCGGCTGGTCCGAGGCGGTGAGAGCGGCGCGCAGAGCGGACAGCGCCTGGGGGGCCTGCGCCCGGTACAGGTCGAGAATGCGGTCCAGGAAGGCGCCGTCCCCGAGGCCGAGAAGGCCGTCCAGCACCTCGGCGTCGAGCAGATCGTCGGGCGCCGGTACGGCCGCCGACAATCCTTCCGGTTGCGCCGGGGTAATGGCGTCCGGTGCCCCGTCCCGGAGCTCAGGCGCGTGCGCCTGCAGGAGCTCGGCCAGCTGCCGCAGGGTGAAGGGCTTCGCCAGCGTCCCGTCCATGCCGGCCGCCGCCGCCGCCTCGGCCGCCTCGGCCAGGACATGGGCGGTGAGCGCGATGATCGGGGTGCGGCGGCCTCCGGCGGACGCCTCGCGCCGACGGATCGCCCGGGCGGCGGCGAAACCGTCGAGCACCGGCATGCTGCCGTCCATCAGGATCAGGTCGAACGGCCGCGCGTCGGCCTCCTGCACGGCCGCGGCCCCATCCTCCACCGCCACGACGTCCGTGACGCCGCAGCGTGCCAGGGCCTCCAGGGCGACCTCGCGGTTGACCGCGCTGTCGTCGGCCACGAGCACGCGCAAGCCGGGGAAGCGCGGCAAAGCCTCGGTCGGCACGGCGCGCGCGGTGGGGGCGGCGAGGGCGCCACCCTCCGCGAGCGCCGCGAGGACGGGCTGCCACTCCGCCTGGACCACGGGCCAGCGCAGGACCTCGTCGGCGAGCCCGGCCCGGAGCACCCGGTCGGCGGCCTCGTCCCCCGGCGGCCCGAGGGCGAGGACGCGCGCCGCGCCCTCCGGCCGGCGGCCCGCCGCCGCGAGGGCGGCGGCGTCGAGGATCCAGTGGGCCGTCACACCGCCGGCCGCCTCGACGGCCTCGAACCCGGACGCCGCGAGGCTGGACGCGAAGGCGTCCCGAGTGGCGGGACCGGCCGTGCGCAGGACGACCGGAGCCGGCACGCCCGGTTGCCGCCGGATCGGCCGGGCGGCCTCGACAATCTCCACGGGGATGCGCGCCGAGAAGGTCGATCCCACGCCGACGCGGCTCGCGACCGCCACGGTGCCGCCCATCGCCTCGACGATCCGCTGGGCGATCGAGAGCCCGAGCCCGGTGCCGCCGAAGCGCCGGGTGGTAGATTGGTCGGCCTGCGCGAAGGCGGAGAAGATCGTAGCGAGCTTGTCCTGCGGGATGCCGATGCCGGTATCGGTCACGGCGACGAGCAGGCATCCGTCGGCCTCGATCGCCAGACGGACGGAAACGTGCCCGGCCTCGGTGAACTTCAGGGCGTTCGACACGAAGTTGCTCACCACCTGCCCGAGGCGGACCGGATCGCCGAGGATCGCCCGCGGCACGTCCGGCGCCACCGAGGCCGCGAGGTCGAGCCCGGCCGACCGGGCCCGCTCGGCGAACAGGGTGATGGCCGTGTCGACGATCTCGGCGGGATTCACGGCCACGCGCTCGAGGTCGAGCTTGCCGGCCTCGACCTTCGCGAAGTCGAGGATGTCGTTGATGATCGCCATCAGCGACTGGCCGGACCGGGCGATCACCTCGGCGTAGCGGCGCTGGCGCACCGGCAGGTCGGAACTCGCCAGCAGCTCGGCCATCACCAGCACGCCGTTCATCGGCGTCCGGATCTCGTGGCTCATCGTGGCGAGGAAGCTCGACTTGGCGGCGTTGGCGCTCTCGGCGACCTGCTTGGCCTCGCTCAGGTCCGCCGTCCGGGCGCGGACCTCCTCTTCGAGGTGGGCACTGTGGGCGGCGAGCTGGTGGTCGCGCGCGTTCACGGCCGAGAGCAGGTCGTTGAAGGTGCGCGCCAGCGCGCCGACCTCGTCGTCGCTCTCCACCGGGGCGCGCTGCGCGTAATCGTGGCGCAGGCGCGCCGCGTCCATGGTGCGGGCGAGCGCCGCCAGCGGGCGCGTGACGCTGCGCTGCAGGTACAGCGAGACGCCGAGGCCGATGGCGATGGCGAGGAGCGCGGCCAGCGCGGCGTTCTCGCCGGCGGCCCGGACGTGGTCGAGGATGTCGTCGGTCTCGCCGATCAGGACGACGCGGCCGACCGGGCGGCCATTCTCCTTGATCGTTGCAGCCGCCCGCAGGGTCCGGGTGGCGAGCATGCGCAGGAGGGACAGGTCCTCGCCGTCCTGGGCGGCGTCCTGAATCAGGCGCAGGCCGAGTCCCTGCTCGGCGAGCACGGACCCGTCGAGCCGCTCGATCGCGCCGTAGACGATGGACGGCACCTGGCCGATCGCCCGCAGGGACGCGGCCGCCGCATCGGCGTCGTTCTCCGCCGTCGCCCGGGCGCCCCCATGGGCGAAGACCTGGGCGACCGCCTCGAGCGCGGCGTGCTTGTCGGCGGCGTAGCGGGACACCTCGCGCCAGACCGACAGGGCGGCGGCCAGGATGAGCGCCGCCGTGACGGCGCCGGTGACGGCCAGGGCGAGCCGGCCGGCCAGGGAGCGTTTCGGCCTGAGCCACGCGAGGTGCACGGTACGCTCCTGTACGGGGCCCGGACGGGCCTGATCGGGGGGAGGGCGGGAGGCGGTGGGTCGGATCAGGCGGCGGCCCGGATCCAGGTCTGCTCCACCTCGTTCCAGCCGGAGAGGAAGGCCTCGACGCAGCGCGGATCGAAATGGAGGCCGGCCTGATCGGCCACGAAGGCCCGCGCGCGATCGAGGGGCCACGCGGTCTTGTAGGGGCGCTCCGTCACCAGGGCGTCGAACACGTCGGCCACCGCCACGATGCGGCCGGAGAGCGGGATCGCCTCGCCCTTGAGGCCCTTCGGATAGCCCGTGCCGTCCCAGCGCTCGTGGTGGCTCTCGGCGATCTCGGCGGCGAGCCGCACGACGTCGGAGCTGCTGCCCTCCAGGATCCGGCGCCCGCGCTCGGCGTGCTTCTCCATCTCGGCGCGCTCGACGACGGAGAGTGGCCCGCGCTTCAGCAGGATCGAGTCGGGGACCCCGATCTTGCCGACATCGTGCATCGTGGAGGCGAGCTTCAGGGTCTGGATCGCGGCGGGCTCGAAGCCGAGGCTCCGGGCGATCACGCCCACATAGCCCGCCACCCGGGCGATGTGATCGCCGGTATCGGTGTCGCGGTGCTCGGCGGCGCGCATCAGCAGGGCGATGATCTCGTGCTCGCGCGCCTCGATCACCGAGACCGCGGCCGCGACCTCGCGGGCGAGCCAGGCGGTGCGGTCCTGTTCCTGCCGGTGCGCCGTGCTGATCCGCATCAGGTTGGTGATGCGCGCCTGGATCTCGACCGGATCGCAGGGCTTGCCGAGAAAGTCGGTGGCGCCGGCGCGCAGGGCCTCGTGACGCAGGCTGCGCTGATCGAGGCTCGTCACCATGACGATCGGCACATGCGCGAAGCCCGGCACCGCCCGGGCGGCCGCGATGACCTCGAGACCGGTCAGGCCGGGCATGTCGTAATCGGTGACGACGACGCCGATCCGGTCGACATGCGCCCGCAGGAAGTCGAGCGCTGCCCGAGGGCAGGTGAAGGCCACGGGCTCGCAGTCGGCCACGGGCTTCAGCGCCTGCAGCATCAGCAGGTTGTTCATCTCGGAATCGTCGAGGATCAGAGCGAGCATCGCGTCACTCCCCGGCGACTGTCCATCGGTGCGGGCCCGGCATCGTCACTCCACTCACTGCGTGATCAGCAGCTTGCCGCTGATCGGTCCCACGCCCTTGGGCACCGGAACGCTCGTCGCGTCGTAATTGGCGTTGAGGTAGAGGTTCGGCCCCTCGTAGAGATTGACCTGCTGCGCCACCACGACGGTGTAGGCGGACTGATCCGCCACCGGCTTGTCGGCATCGATGACGAGGCGTCCGGCCGGCAGGTAGATGGTGCCCAGCATCGTGCGGGCGTTGTTGCTGATGATCCGGTAGATCCGCATCGGCTTCGTCTGGCCGAGCGGCGGCGGCGTCGGCGGCAGCAGCAGGCCGGTGACATCGTCGATGAGGCCCAGGGCCGGATCGATCGGGTTGGAGACGGTCGTCTGCTCGGCCATCAGCAAGCCCGCCATGTCGCCGGTGGTCGGCGCCGTCAGGCTGACGGTCGTCTTCTTGTCGAAGAGCAGGCCTGCTTTGTCGCCCACGAAGTAGAAGCCGACATCCGTGCCGGTGAGCGTGGCATTGTCCTTCACGATCAGAGGCCCGTCCTTGAACACGTAGATGCCGGGCCGCAACGTCACCACGGCCTTCTTCTTGATCTGGAGGCCGAAGCAGTAGGTCCCGGGATCGAGCGTGACGTCCTTGTCGATCGTCTGCATCTGGGTGAGCGGCAGCAGGTTGAACGGGAAGGGCAGGCTCGCGCAGGCGCCGACCGGCGGGTTGGCTCGGCCCAGCAGCGGATCCGCGATCACCGGGCATCCGGTCTGCGGCGGCGGCGCGAAGTTCGCGCGAACCCCGAGATAACCGCCGGCCGAGCAGATGGTGTCGGCCCGCGCCAGCGAGCTGTCGCCGCCGACCATGCCGGTCGGGTTGGTCGAGTTGGAGTAGAGCGAGCAGCCGTTGGCGGTGACTTGCGCGTTCTTCTGCAGATTGAAGGCGCCCGGTGCCGACGGGTCGAGGGTAAGCATGCACAGCCGCATCTTGCCGACGACGCTGGCCTTGGCGCGGACCGAGATGGTCTGTGAACGGATGCCGAGGAAGGGGCCGAAGGCGAGCTTCACCGTGTCCTGGACCTGCGCTGCCACGCTGGTCTTGTCGCTCGCCACCGCCACGGTCACCGTGAACGGCTGGTCGGGCGACGACGGCGCATTGGTGCGGATGGCCTGCTCGGTCACGCCCTGCACGGCGGCGATGCTGGACGCGGCAAGCTTCATGGTGTTTCCACCGGACAGTACGCCCACGTCGGCAGCGTTCTGCAGCTGCGCACGGCGCGACGCGACGCGCGCGTAGTCGATGCCGCCGCCGACAAGGCCGAGCAGGACAACCGCGCTCAGGCCGAAGGTCACCGCCACGCTGCCGGACCGGTTCGGCAGGGCGCTCACCAAGCCCAGGAGCATGCGCCGCAGGTAGGAAATGATCGTGTCCTCGGGACGGGCTGACGCTCTGCATTATCAGGTGGCCCCTTAAAGAATTCGTCGCGCCGGGCCACAGTGCGTGCAGGCAAGTTCCGATCGGCGGGGATCCCCGCCACGCCCGTGGGGATATGGTCAACGCCGCGCTAAGCAACCTTAAATTGCTGCGAGTGTTGATGCATGTTATTCTGTCTTGTCCTTGTGGGCGGCGGAGTTAATGCTGCTGCTTGTGGGCAAAGCGAAGTTTTACCACGCGCCTCTCTGAAAGCCGGACGATTATTGGCTGTCTGGAACGCTTTCTAAACGGGCAGCCGGCAAACTCGCCCGAGATCGTGCCCTGCGAAGAGACGGCGCCGGCGCACGACCTGCAGAGTTCCCGCGTATGACAGGCATCCTCAGGCGTCTCGCGATCCCGGCTCTTGGCCCCGGACGAGGCATTCCGGTCGCTTCCTCTGACGCGCGGCTTGCGCGGGTGCATCCGCGGTTTCGCGTCGGGCGTTTCGCCCGCCACCGGGGCGGCGCCTCTGCGGTGGAGTTCGCGCTTCTCGCGGCCCCGTTCCTGGCCCTGCTGGGCGTCGTCGCGGAATCCGGTCTCGTCGCCCTGGAGCAGCAGACGCTGGACATGGCGGTGGACCGGGGTGTCCGTCAATTGCGGACGGGGATCTTCCAGGATGCCGCCGACGGCAGCGATCCGAGCCAGCGCTTCCGCAAGATCGTCTGCAGCGGGCCCTCGGTCCTGTTCCCCTGCACGGATCTGCGCCTCGACGTCTCGCGGGCAGCCTCGTTCGCCGCGACCAAGCCCACGGAGCCGTTCGACCGGACCAAGAAGACCTGGACGGTTGGGTTCGGCACGCGTTTCGACTGCCCTCAGGGCGGCGACACCGTGACGGTGCGCGTCGCGGTCCCGGTGATGCGCCTGTTTCAGGTGATGGACTTCACGGGCCGGATCATGTCGGACAAGTCGCAGATGCTGGTCACGACGGAGATCTTCCGGGCCGAGGATTACGAGCCGAAACCGTGCTGAGCGGTGGTCTGCGCACCGGCCTGATCGACTTCACCGCCAGCCGGAACGGGGTCAGCGCCGTCGAGTTCAGCCTGATCGCGCCGATCCTGCTCCTGATGTTCATGGCCTCGATCGAGTTGCCGCGCGCCTACATGATCGGCAAGCGCCTCGACAACGCGACGGCCACGATGGCCGACCTGATCTCCCGCGGCAACTACACGGACCTGTCACCGGTCTTCGCGGCCCTGGAGGCGATCGCCAACCCGTACGATGTATCCCGCGCGAGCATCGTCCTGACGGCGGGGGGCACGTACCAGACCCAGACCGGCGCCGCGGCCACGACGCAGGTCTGTTCGAGCGCCCAATCCAACGGGCAGGCCCGTCTGGCCGGATCGTCCCTCGGCCTTCCGCCGGCCGGCCTGGACCGGGCCGGCGACCGCTTCGTGATGTCGGAGGTGACGATGCCGTATCGCCCGATCTTCCCGGTCTTCTCGTCGCTCGTCGGATGGACGTTCCGGTACAAGAGGACGTGGCCCGTACGGGGCGGCGACATCTACAACGGGCAGAGCGAGATCGTTCTGCCCAGTGGAAAGCCCTGTCCCAAGTAAAGCCCTGTCCCAAGTGACGCGTCGCGGGAATCGCCATGCCCGGTCCGGAACCCAGACCTTCGGCAGAGGCGGACGGTCTCGACCCGCGGGCTGACGTCCTGTGAGCGCGCGGGCCCGCGCCGGGCGCGCCGTCACGCCGGGGCGAGAGCCGACCCCGATCACGCTGGCGCGCCCGCGCGATCCCTCGTAAACGCCTGGATTGCCGCAGCCCGAGCCCGTGAACACCGCATTGGCCGATCTTCCGCCCTCCGGAGGCCATCCGGAACTCAGTTTCCTCGCGGGGGGAGGCGAGCTCGGGGCCCTCATCCGCGGCCATGATTGGGCCGCCACACCGCTCGGCCCGGCGCCCGCGTGGCCCCAAAGCCTCAAGACCGCGGTGCGCATCATGCTCACCTCGCGGCAGCCGATCTGGATCGGCTGGGGGCCCGGCCTGACCTTCCTGTACAACGACGCCTACAAGTCCATCATCGGCGGGAAGCATCCGAACGCCCTGGGGCGGCCGACCGCGGATGTCTGGCGCGAGATCTGGGCCGATATCGGCCCCCTGCTGGCGACCGCCATGGGCGGCGTCGAGGGGACCTATGTCGAGGAGCAGCTCCTGATCATGGAGCGCAACGGCTATCCGGAAGAGACCTACTACACCTTCTCGTACAGCCCGATCCCCGGCGACGACGGCCAGCCGGGCGGGATCATCTGCGCCAACAGCGAGGACACCCACAGGGTCGTGGGCGACCGACAGCTCGCCTTGTTGCGGGAGCTGGCCGCCGAGACCGTGCAGGCCCGGTCCTGGCGGGCCGCCTGCGAGCGCAGCGCGACCGCCCTGGCGCGCGATCCGCACGACATCACCTTCGCGCTGCTCTACGTCATCGAGCCCGGGCAGGACGTGGCCGAACTCGCCGCCAAGGTCGGTCTGGCCCCAGGAGCGGCCGGCCCCGGCGACCGGATCGCCCTCGATGCGGCCGGCCCCTGGCCGATCGGGTCCGTGGCGCGAACCCACACGGTGTCGGTCGTCGCAGATCTGGAGGCGGCCGGCCTCGGCGGCGCGACCGGAATTTGGAATCGCCCGTCCGAGCGGGCAGCCCTCCTGCCCGTCCCCGCCAGCAGCGACACCGGACGCGGCGGCGTCCTGATCGTGGGCCTCAATCCCTACCGGCTGTTCGACGCGGATTACAGCGCGTTCCTCAGCCTCGTGGCGGGCCAGATCTCGGCCGCCATTGCCAGCGCCGACGCCTACGAGGAAGAGCGCCGGCGCGCCGAGGCCTTGGCCGAGCTCGACCGGGCCAAAACCGCGTTCTTCTCCAATGTCAGCCATGAGTTCCGTACGCCGCTCACCCTGATGCTCGGCCCCCTCGAGGAGGTGCTGGCGAGCGGCACGGCCGGCGCGGCCGTGCGCGCCCAGGTCGAGCTCGCGCACCGGAACGGCACGCGCCTGCTCCGGCTGGTCAACAGCCTGCTCGACTTCTCGCGGATCGAGGCGGGCCGCGTGCGCGCCGCCTTCGAGCCAGTGGATCTGGGCGCGATCACCGCCGAGATCGCCTCCGGTTTCCGCTCGGCCGTGGAGCGGGCCGGTCTCGAGCTGGACGTCCGCAGGCAGCCGCTGCCGCTGACGTCCTACGTCGACCGGGAGATGTGGGAGAAGATCGTCCTCAATCTCCTCTCCAACGCGTTCAAGTTCACGCTCAGCGGCGGCATCCGGGTGACGACCGAACCCGCGGCAGACGGGCGATCGGCCCGCGTCTCGGTCGCCGATACGGGCATCGGCATCCCGGCCGGCGAGATCCCCCGCCTGTTCGAGCGCTTCTACCGGGTCGAAGGCGCGCACGGGCGCAGCTTCGAGGGCAGCGGGATCGGGCTCGCGCTGGTGGCGGAACTCGTCCGGCTCCACGGCGGCGAGATCACGGTCGAGAGCATCGTCGGCCAGGGGACGACCTTCACGGTCGTTCTTCCCCTGGGACGCGCCCACCTCCCGGCCGCTCAGGTCCGCGACCGCGCGGATGCGGCCACCGCCGTCGTGCGCGCGCACGAGTACCTGGATGAGGCGCTGCGGTGGCTGCCGGAGGCCGCGCCGATGGAGACCGCCGGTGCGCTGTCGACGGCCGGGCTCGGCGCGATCACCCCCGACGGGGCCCTCCGGGTCGGCGCCGGGAAGGACGTGCTGCTCGCCGACGACAATGCCGACATGCGCAGCTACGTGGCGCGGCTGCTCGAAAGCCAGGGCTACCGGGTGACGGCCGTGGGCGACGGGGCGGAGGCCTTCGCCGCCGCCGCAGCGGCGCCGCCCGACCTGATCCTGACGGATGTGATGATGCCGAAGCTCGACGGCTTCGGATTGCTGCGGGCGGTCCGCCAGGAGCCTCGCACGGCCGGAATTCCGGTGATCATGCTCTCGGCGCGCGCCGGCGAGGAGGCCAAGATCGAGGGTCTCGATGCCGGGGCCGACGATTACCTCGTGAAGCCCTTCGCGGCCCGCGAACTCCTCGCCCGGGTCAACGCGAACATCCAGATGGCCGAGATGCGCCGCGAGGCCAGCCGGGCGATCTGGGCCAGTGAGCAGCGTTTCCGCATCAGCCAGGACCGGCTCTCCATGGCGCTCTCGACCGGGGGCGTCGGCATCTTCGAATGGGAGATCGACACCGACACCGTGGCCGTGCTCGGGCCGATCGCGGAGCTGTTCGGGGTGAACCGCGCGGAGGCCGAAGCCGCCGGGCTGCCGCTCGCCTCCTTCGTGGCGGGCATCCACCCGCAGGATCGGTCCCGCGTGCAGGAGGCGATCGCCGGGGCCATCGCGACCTCGACCCCCTACCAGGCCGAGTACCGCGTCACCGGCAGCGACCGGGAGCGCATCGTGCTGGCCATGGGAAGGCTCTCGTCAGAGCCCGAGCGGGGCCGGCGGCTGGCGGGCGTGATCATCGACGTCACCGAGCAGCGGCACGTCGAGCAGGCCCTGCAGGCGCTGAACGAGCGCCTGGAGCAGCGCATCACCGAGGAGGTGGGCGAGCGGCTGAAGGCTGAGGATGCCCTGCGCCAGGCCCAGAAGATGGAGGCCGTCGGCCAGCTCACCGGCGGCCTGGCCCATGACTTCAACAATCTGCTGGCCGGCATCTCCGGCTCGCTTGAGCTGATGCAGACCCGCATCGGCCAGGGCCGGCTCGACGATATCGGCCGCTACATGGCGGCCGCGCAGGGCGCCGCCAAGCGGGCCGCCGCCCTGACCCACCGGCTGCTCGCCTTCTCGCGCCGCCAGACGCTCGATCCCAAGCCGACGAACGTCCATGACCGCATCACCGGTATGGAGGACCTGATCCGGCGCACGGTCGGACCCGGCATCGCCGTCGCGGTGACGGAGGCGGCCGACCTCTGGGCCGCGCTCGTCGACCCCAACCAGCTGGAGAACGCGCTCCTCAACCTCTGCATCAACGCCCGCGACGCGATGCCGGACGGCGGCCGCATCACCATCGCGACCGCTAACCGCTGGCTCGATCCCGGCCCGGCCCGGGAACGCGACCTGGCACCCGGCCCGTATGTCAGCCTGTGCGTGACCGATACCGGCACCGGCATGGCGCCGGACGTGATGGCCAAGGCCTTCGAGCCGTTCTTCACCACCAAGCCGATCGGCCAGGGCACAGGCCTCGGCCTCTCGATGATCTACGGCTTCGCCCAGCAATCCGGCGGGCAGGTCCGCATCACCTCGGAGATCGGGCAAGGCACGACGGTATGCCTTTACCTGCCGCGCCATGATGGGCGCGCGGACGCTGAGGCAGCGCCCTCAAGCGTCACGCAGGCGCCGCGCGCCGAGCAGGGGGAGACGGTTCTCGTCGTCGACGACGAGCCGACGGTGCGCATGCTCGTGACCGAGGTGCTGGACGAGCTGGGTTACACGGCGATCGAGGCCACCGACAGCGCGTCAGGCCTGCAGGTGCTACAATCGGACGTCCGGATCGACCTTCTGATCACGGATATCGGCCTGCCGGGGGGGATGAACGGCCGCCAGATGGCCGATGCCGCGCGCGCGCGGCGGCCTGGTCTGAAGGTTCTGTTCATCACCGGCTACGCGGAGACCTCGGCCCTCGGCAGCGGCCAGCTGGCGGCGGGCATGGCCGTGCTCACCAAGCCGTTCGTGATCGAGACGCTGGGGGCGCGGATCCGCGAGATTATCGCGGGTCCGTGAGTCGCGGCGCCGGGCTTCGGCCGCCTGGCTGCAGCCGCACGGCCGGCGAAGCGGCCGCCCGTTTGCCGGACGCCCACAGCGCTTGGCCGCGGCTCAATGCGCCAGCAACTTCCGGGCAAACATCGCCGCGGCGAAGACCATCGCTGCAGCGGCGGTAATCAGGCTGGTCATCAGGATCCGTCGCGGCTCGGTGGCGGATTGGGCCCTGATCGCCGGGACGATGGGCACGAAGGCCTCGGCCTTCTGGGCCGCGAGGATGCGCGCGCGCTCGAACGCCAAGCGCACCTGCTCACGATACTTCTCTTCGTAGGTGCGCTTGCTTTCGAGGGCTTCGGACTGCGTCAGCGCGTTCGAGAGCCGCCGCTTCTGATCCGGATCGACGGTCGCCAGCTCCCGCTGGATGCGCGCGATGTTGTTGTCGAGATCCTTGATCTGCTGCTTCAGATCGACGATGGGCCGCGCCTCGGGGTTGAGGTCGCGCTGAAGGACGGCGAGCTGGATGGACAGCTTGGCGCGGGACAGCTGAAGCTCGGAGACGGTCTTGAGCGTGACTTCGTTCGATTTCACCGCGTCCAGCACACCCTCGCGATTGCGCAGCGCGTTCAGGGCTGCGCGCGCCGCCGCCACGCGCTCGTCGGCGAGCTTCAGCTCGCGCGCGCTCTCGTCCACCGCATCCTGGCGCGGCTTGATGCTCAGCTCGTTCACCATCCGCTCGGCTTCCGCCATCACGGCTTGTGTGATCGCGAGCGACTCGTCCGGATCGAAGGCTTCGACGGACAGCGTCATGATGCCGGTGCCGGACTCGATGTCGACGCTGACGCGCCGCTTCCAGTAACGGAGGAGCTTCTCGATCGGCTTGTCGGGGTTGAGACGGGACGGATAGTCGATGCTGTCGCTGCTGAACCACCTGCGGATCGGCAGCTGCGCCTCGATCGCCTCCAGCATCGGCCGGCTCAGGATGTATTCCTGCGCGATCAGCGTATCCTGGGCGATCATCTCCTTCGGAACGCCGGCATTGGTGCCGACCGCGTCGGGCGTGGCCTTGTCGGCTGTCCCGAACATGGGTCGGATCGCGAACTGTGCCTCCGTGACGTAGCGGTCGGAGGCCAGGAGGCCATAATACAGACCGCCGGCCAGCGTCGGCAGCACGAAGCAGAGGACGAACAGGATCGGAAGCCAGGGATCGCTCTTGATGTGGCTCTGGTAGGATCGGACGCCCTTCTTGCGTTCCGCGAGTCCGGGCACCCGCGCGATCTGCCGCAGCGACTGCGAAATCCCATTCTGCCGATCGGCAGCCTTGAGAAGCCGCCCCTCGGCTCTCCGAGCCTGCATGTTCATCGCCTGCTTCTCGACTGTGGAGCTGTCCTGCCCGCGATCCCCGGACGCGTCCGGGACGTCGCCGGGGTCAGTGGCACGGACAGGCGGCGAAAGCATGTCCGTGACACGCCCGCAACTCCGGCCTCGCGCCCGCCCCGGCGCGGGTCGATCCACCCTTGGGAATCTCCAGCCTGTCTCAGGGCGACCGCCCGCCTGTGACATGGTCTGGTGAGGTCGGGCTATCGGCCCGCATCCGGCCCTACGACAGTCAGTCCGTCAGGGCGCGCCGGAATGCCTCCTCCTCGATCGCGGCCGCGAGCCGGCTCACGCCGCCCGCGGATGACGCGATCAGCAGGCCCCCGGCCAGGATGCCCGTGCCCGAAAGGCCGTAGCGCAGGACCGGTCCGGCTGGCGCCCCGTGATTCCCCCGCGGGCCGAACGAGGCCCGGCTCAAGGCCAAGTCGTCGAGTCGGCCGCTGATCGCATGGGGCACGATCTGCAGACGCCTCTCATCGCGCAGGCCGAAGATCCGCCGGGACGGGTCGAGGGCGACCGTGACCCCGGCGTCGAGGTGCAGGAAGCCTTCCGCTGTGAGCGGGCGATGTCCCGCCCGGAAGCGATCGAACACGGCGAGACCCGAGAGATCGTCCAGCAGCACGAAGGCCCGGACATGCCGGTAATCGGGCCCGTGCACCTGCGTCTCGATGCAGTGCACGACAGCATCGCCCAAGCGGAAGGCCGCCCGCGCGAAGCCCGCCCCCGCACCCGGTTCGCGGCCGTCCGGGATGGCGACATTGTGCGCCCGCGCCGTCGCCAGGTGCTGGCCCGCGCTCTCGGTGATCCAGCGCAGGCCGCCGGTGGCGAAGGTGAAGGAGGTGCAGTCCCGGTGATCCTGTGGGTCGACCTGCTCGGAGAAATCGGCCGTGAAGGCGGACCAGCCCGCCCCGTCCCCCGACCGGCGCACGATGAGGGTTCCGGGCCGGCTCGCTCCGGCGGCGCGGGGCCATCCGTCGCCCGCCCGCCCGAAGTCGGGCGCCGCCATCCCGGGCCGGTCATGCGCGGCGGCCACCCGCTCCAGCCAGCGATACCGGTCGGGGTGGCCGGGCGTGTCGCCGAAGGGGGGCAGGGCACCGTCCGGCTCGAACAGGGCGACCATCCCGGCCCAGGCCTTCGGCACGCGCGCGTCGAGGATCCCGGCCAGCGGCGTCAGATCCGGCCGGGCCTTCAGGATCGGGATGAGGACCAGAGCGAGGGTGAGGATCTCGAGGCTCCGGTGATACGAGGCCTCCGCGACGGCGCCGTCGGGGTCGATCATCGCCTCGAAGCCGCGCTGCAGGGCGAGCACCGCGAGGGCCGTCCAGTGCCGCGCCATCGGGAAGGCGGGGAGGGCCAGACCGGCCGCCAGCAGAGCGGCTGCGACCTGAAGCTCCAGAAGCGAGCCTGCCACCGTGTGCTGCGCCAGGATCTCCGCCAGAGCCACGGCGTGACGCACGACCTCACCGCCCAGGATATCGATCGCGCGCGCCCATTCGCGCCGGCCGCGTCACGCGCCGCCGCCTGCAGGAGGCTCAGCAGCGCCTCCAGGCGCCGCGCCGTGCAGGCGGGATGCTGGCTCAGAGAATCCGCCGGTTGACCCCAAGGGTTCGCGCGGGACCAGGACACGGCGATGGCGACCGCGCGCTCCCGAACCGCGCGCTCCGGACTCTCGGCAGCGCCCCAGGTCCAGTCCAGGGACTGGTACGCCAGGCGCCACGCCTGCGACCGGAACGGGTCGGCCGCCCAGTCCGGGACGTCCGGAAGCGGCCAGGCCGGCCGGGATGCGAGGCGGATGGCTCCCTCCGCCCAGACGCAGGCCTCGGCCCCGTCCCGCAGGCGCGCGAAGCTGCGCAGCGGCGACGGCCGCTCAGCCAGGAGGGCGGCATCGAGGTAGGGCCGGATCGATCCCGCCCCGGCACCGCCGTCGTGAAGAGGGCCGAGGCGGCCGAGCAGCCGTGCCAGGACCGCCTCGGCACCCGGATCCGCGTCGTCCGTCAGATTCGCCAGGCGCAGGTCGTCGTCGAGAAGCGCGTCGGGCGCGGCCGCCAGCGCGAGACCCGGATCCGCCTCCCAGGTCCCGAAGCCGATCTCCAGGGTTGCAGCCTGCAGCGGCGGAGAGACCTTCAGGGTGAAGCGGTAGGCCTGTCGGTGGACCGGGATGTCCAGGAAGGCCGGAACCGACAGCGTGGATAGGGTGTCGGGGTAGGGGGGCGGGATCGGGCTGCCGCCGGCATCGCGGAAGCAGATCTGGGCCAGGGCGCCCTCCGTCCGCCCCTGCGCGATCACCTGCCCCCGGAAGACGAGCGGGCGCCCCGGGACGAGGCCATGCCGGAACCAGACAGGATGGGGACCGAGGTCGATCCGTCCGTCCTGGGCCAGCCGGCCCCGCGGTGGAGCGGCCCCGTCCTCTGCGGAGGACGCGCTCGCGCCGGCCGGCCGGATCTCGGGACCAATGATTCGGAAGGGGTGCGCGTTGCGCCAGCTCCGGATGACCACGGCCACCCCGGCGGCGGGAGCCGGCAGGTAGAAGCAGCGGCGCACGGAGACGGCGCGGGCACCCGCGCCGCCCTCCCAGGCCGGCCCGGCGAGCCAGTCGCCATGCGCATCCATCGAGGTCCGGGCCAGCCCGGGCACCCGCGCGAAATCAATCTCCGATCCGTCCTGCGACAGGAACACGACGCCGAGCATCGCGAAGTCCCTGGCATCCGGGACCGACTCGGCACCGTCGCAAACCACATATGCGCTAAACTCATACCATTGACCGGCGGTCAGGCGCTCAAAGCTTAACATGACGCGCGACCAGCGATTCCTGCTGCCCACGACGTAATCGGCGCCGATCGTGCTCACCGAGCCCGCATCGTGTCTCACTGCGGCCGGCATGGAGGCGGAACGATCGTTCATGAGGCCTGAGAGGATGTTGCAGCATCAGGGCGGAAGAGCTGGGAAAAGATCACCTTGGATCCTCCGAATTGCGGCCCACCATCGTCTCCAGGCCTCCGAATTTTGAAAACAATTTCTGTAAAAATGAGATCAATCCCGCCACGAAGTTTGAGTTTTTGACGCGCCTGTCAGAAAAAATCACATCGTTGAGACTCGTACCGAACCGTTGACCCAATCTCCTGCTTACGGCATGTGAGGAAAGCCGAGCAAACAACTTTCATCGCGGCTGCATAAGACAGCTCGCGGAACTTTAATATCGACGGAGTCTTGTGACAATGTATGTCATTGTCGATGAGCGACCGATAGTAACAGATGGATACGTTGCCAACTTCAGCAGAGAAGGCATCACGTCCGTCGGTTTACTGGGCAGCGATTTCGAAGACTGGCTGCAGACGGCGCCTGCGACCGATCTGGATGCGGTTCAGGGATTCCTGCTGGGCGATTGCGAGCAGCGGCCGGACTTGCCGGAGTTGATCCACAAGCGGTCCCGCGCACCCATCATCGCGATGATCGAGACGCGCTGCCTGACCGAGACGCTGAATCTCTTCGGCGCCGGCATCGACGACGTCGTCCGCAAGCCGGTTCACGTCCGAGAAATTCTCGCCCGAACCGAAGCGGTGTGGCGCCGATCGCAGCGCGAGGCCGCGAAGGACACGACGGTGATCGACCGGTCCGCACGGCTGAAGGTGTACTTCGATGGGCGCGACCCCGACATCGACGGGGAGAAGATGACACTGCCCCGTCGCGAACGTCAGATCCTCGAGTTCCTGGTCCGCAACCGCGGACGCCGGATGACGAAGGAACAGGTGTTCAACGCGGTCTACGGCGCGTTTACGAGCGACGTTGATGAGAGCGTGATCGAGGGCCACATCAGCAAGCTGCGGAAGAAGCTCCGACAGAAGCTGAGCTTCGATCCGATCGAGGTCCGGCGCTATCTCGGATACGCCTTCGTCAACTGACCGTTCGGGGCCGGCCGTCGGGCTCGCCTGAGTGCTCGGCACGATCGACCGGCCGGATCAGGCGCCCCCCGGCTGCGGGTGCTCCCAGGGATGCGCCCCCCGTCGGAGCCACGTCCTGCGCCACCGCTGCGACGCGCCAGCGACCGCGTCCGTCGGCGATGCTCGCCAGTGATGTCGGCGGGCGCCACAGCCGCAAGGTACGAGGCGCCCGGAAGACCGCTCGCGCAAGCTTCGGACAAGACAGGGCGCGCAAAGATCCGCCGACAGGAAACTGTTGCCACGGACTCGACGGTGAAACCAACGCGTCGATCAGGAGCATGTTCCAACCGAACGGGACGGCTTCTGCCGCAGACTTTGCCAAGACGGGAAACCGACAGGTCATGAACCCAGTCTTTCTGTTCAATCTCGCATCCCGACAGCTGCAGCACTTGACCGCGCGTCAGGCCGTGATCTCGGGCAACATCGCGAACGCCAACACGCCCGGGTATGCGGGCAATTTTCGGCAGCGCCTCGCCTATCAGTTGACCCAGTTCGATGTCGGGCGGGATGAGGAGCGCTTCGCGGTCCTCAACAAGATCCTGAACGAGCTCGGTCCGGAGAGCCGGCGGGACCTCTACCTGCTGATTGCCCGGACGGCGATCCAAGAGGGTAAGACGGCTTCGGCTCTCCTGGCTGCCGACAAGGCCCTGGCGCTCTGCGCGCCCGGAAGTCCGGGGGCGATGCAGGGCCGGCTCTATCGAGCCGCCGCCGAGATCGTGAATCTCACGACGTTTCAATCCGGGCTCCAGACTCTGAGGAGCCTCGACAGGGCCAAGCTGACGGCCCGCGACGTCATCCTCCTCGATACGGCCCTGTCGACGGCCGAGGAGATCGGACGCGGGCTGACCGGACGGCCCGGTCTGCCGGAGGCCGACCTCGCCACCGCTAAGCCGGCGCAGGCCGTTGCGGAATCTGCTGGCGAGCCCGCGAGCCTGATCCCGAAAGCGCAAGCCACGATCGACCGGATTGATCTGCTCCTCAGTAAGGCAAGCCCGTGACCACGATCACCGCCGCGGTTCAGAAACCCAGCCCCAAACACGAGCGGGAGGTCGCGCCGTCCCATGCGGAGGACGATGTCCAGAAGCCGCCGGCCGCCGAACCGAATAGCCGCTTCGGAGCCGTGATGCGTGCGGTCTCGAAACCGGCTGCCGCGCCTCGGTCCGGGACCGACGCGCCCGAGGCGGACGATCCGGATCGTGCGCCCGGCGACAGGGACGGGTCGGACGCCGCTTCCGAGGCAGGCC
The DNA here is from genome assembly GCF_041806315.1 of Methylobacterium sp. OAE515. Lineage (NCBI taxonomy): Bacteria > Pseudomonadati > Pseudomonadota > Alphaproteobacteria > Hyphomicrobiales > Methylobacteriaceae > Methylobacterium > Methylobacterium sp. OAE515. Next base: position 4,321,312 of record NZ_JBGMUV010000001.1, on the reverse strand, counting down.
TTCTCGTTCCGCCTGCTCCAAGCGATGCCACTGCGCTTCTCGCCACGATCCTGAGCGCAGCCCTCGCGACGGCCTCGCCGGGATCCGGCACGGCAAACGGAACGAGTACTGCGGTCTCGATTCCCGACACATCGCGTTCCGGGGCACAGGGCGTCCCGATGGCGACCGGCACAGGCGCAACAGCCACGCCCGCGGGTTCTTCGGCGGAATCCGGACCCGGTCCGGACTTCGGGGTGGGGGTGGGTGGCAACGTGGCCGCGGGCGTGGCCCCGCCCACCGGATCCGGTCTGGGCGGCCCGCCGAACATTTCGGTGCTGGACCGTGCGGTTCACTTCAAGCCGGTCCGATCCGTCACGGCGCAACGCGTTCCCACGCTGCCGGCCTCCCCAGCGCCGGCCCTCTCAGGCACCGCCGACACCGCAACGCAATCCGACCAGACAGGATTGTCGAAGCTGATCGTCCCTCGGCTTCAGCCTGCCCACCCCGGAGGGGCGGACGGCGTCGCCGACACGTCTCAGCCGGGTCTGGCCGGCTTGCCGGACCAACACGTCGCAGCGGCGGCGATCGGCGCGCCCCGCCTCCAAACTGAGCCGGAGACCCGCACCGCCGACGAGGCGGCTCGGACCGCTGTCGCGGGGCTCGACAAGGGGGACATCGCGGCGCGCGAGGACAGCCGTGCGCTCTTCGGGATCGCCAAGACGATCCTTGAAGCCACCGACCGACGCACGCGGGACGGCAGTCCCATTGCGGGGACGCAGGACCGATCTGGAACCGGCCCAGGCCTGCCCGCGGCTTCGCTGCCGACGATCGCGGCGGCGATCAAAGACGAGATCGACCGTGCGGCCTCTGGGGCTTCGACGGGATCGGAGATGCGGGTCGCCGGCGACCCTGCCGTCAAGGCAACACCGGATGGGCCGCTGCGGACGCTGAGGATCCAGCTCAGGCCCGAGGACCTCGGGACCGTCACGGTGGAGTTGCGGCTCGCGAACGGACAGCTCGAGACGCATCTGCGTGCGTCGCGGCCCGAGACGGCGGCGCTGCTGCACCGGGACTCGGCCATCCTGACCGACCTGCTCAAGCAGGCCCACTATCAAGCGGCAGTCACGGTCAGTCAGAGCCGCCCGGCCGAATCTGGGAACTGGGCCGGAGGCGCGCCGTCACAGGGGCAACCCTCCTTCGCCGACGGCGGTGCCCGGCCGGGCCAAGGAGGGGACAGGCAGCGGCAGGCGGAGCAGCCCCTGCCCGCCGACAGACGGGAAGGAGAGCGGACGGATGAAACGGTACGTCCTCGCGACGGCGGCGTTTATCTGTAGCCCAGTCCCGGTGGCGGCGAATGTCTGCGAGGCCGAGATGGGCCGCGCCTCTGTGCAGTACGGCGTTCCGCTCGGCGTGCTCTACGCTGTCGGCCTGACGGAAACGGGCAAGCGCGGCTCGCTCCAACCCTACGCCATGAACATTGAAGGGGCAGCCTACTTCGCGACCGGGCCGAGGGACGTGATCGCCCACTTCACCGAGGCCCGCCGCAGGGGCGTGCGCCTGATCGACCTCGGCTGCATGCAGATCAACCACCACTATCATGGTGCAAAGTTCGGATCGATCGAGGCCATGATCGATCCACGCGCGAATGTCGATTATGCCACGCAATTCCTACGCGAGTTGAAGAAGCGGGAGGGCAGCTGGACGTTGGCGGTGGCGCGCTACCATGCCGGCCCGCACAACAACGCCGCCCAGAAGCTCTACATCTGCCGGGTGATGGCCAACATGGTTGCCACGGGTTTCGGCCAGTGGACCCCGGCCGCCACGCAGTTCTGCCGGTAACGGTGCGCGTCAGGGGCTGCTTTCGTTATCCGCGGGCGGTGAACCCCCACGCCTCAGCAATGGCGAAAGGAAGCTGAAGGTTGGCCTCGCAGACGATGTCGAACGTCGCGCGATATACATTCATGAGAGACCAGACATCGAGACGGTGATACGCATCGAAAGACACTGAGAACCGCTCCTGTTCGTCACCCCGTCAGAACCGGGTGAAACGACAACACGCGCGGGCGCACAGGGTTCTGCGGCCGGGAGCCGATGCGGCGAACGGACCGCTTGGTCCCCGATGTGGTCCAACGAAACGTGTGGAGGACGCCCCACCGGCGAAGGCATCTCCGGCCGTCTCAGGTCGCTCCCGTCCGCCAACGTCCCGATCCAGATCCCCGGCGGCCAGCGGCAGTCATAAACCGCGGCACGTGCCGTAGCTGACCTTGACCTCGTTGCGATCCTCTGGGTTCAGCTGCGCCTCGACGAAACTCAACTTGCTCAGATCAATCAACAAGAAGTAAACACCGTTCTGGCACTTGATTGCATTGCGTGGCGTGCGCTCATTCAACCGCGGGGATGCGGGTTGGCACTCGTAATAATCGGAGCGGCCAGCGGAGATCACGGTCAGCAGTCCGCCACTGGAGACGAGCGAGAACGTTCGGGGCTTGCGCGGCGCCTTCGCGCCCTCCGCCGCGCCTGCCATATCCAGGCCGACCGACACGTCCTCCGTGCAGGTCAGCGGGCGGCGCAACTGAGAGGCCGACGGCGCGATGCTCAGCAGGAGGAGCGCGCCAGCGAGCGCTACCCGTTTGGCGATCATCGGTGGGGTGCCCATGATTCGTGGGTAGTTTCTACCGACAAGCTAGGCTGCTGTACGCGGGTGTAAATGCCGCAGGCCCAAGTAGAATCCTTGATCAACAGATATGGCGCTGCATTCGATCTCTTCCCGTCGGTGATTTCCGATCGAACGAGGCGCCGGAGCGGAATTCGGCCCTACAGTGCTGCGGCTGGCCGCAGATCATGGATCTGATATGCCTCTACGCGGCGGAAGACGTCGCGATTCAGGCGTCTCGGTCGTCGTGAGACGGCCCAGGGGCCGGACCGCTTCCGAGCCGTCAGTCGTCGGCCGCGTCATCGGACGTTTCCGGATTGTCATTGGCGGCGCCCGCCTCGCGTTTCGCCGCAATCTCCCGGCCGATCTCCAGCAGCAGCAAGCGCGACAGGTGCTGCATCATCGGCGTGCCGTGCAGGGCCATCAGCCGATGTGCTCGGATGGCCGCGCGCGCCATGCGGTCGAAACCATCCTCGTTGGACATGGCGGCGGGGTCGCTCAGTTGAATGCGAGCATACAACCTAAAGGCTAGGCTTGAGTTCGATCGCGGCCTCGGAAAGTGCTCGGCCTCGCGCGTCGATCCGGATCTCCTCGGCGGACGCCGCTCGTGTCCGGCCGCAGGCTTCGATGGGCCCGCGCCGGACGTCCCGGAGACGCCGGACCGGAGAGATGCTGTCGACCCGCGCGCACGATGTCTCGCTACCGCGCGCTCGGCTTTACGGCGTGGGCGCTCCCGGTGCGGCCGCATAGGTCGAGACAGAGGCCGGCAATTGCGCCTTCTCGCGCTGGGCCGATCGTGAATCGCGCTTCTCATAGAAGGCGTTGCCGCCGGCGACAGCCACGTAATGCATGTTGTTGTAGGGGAAGTGCCGGCCCGCGGTGTGGAAGTACATCGCCTTCCCGACCTTCGGGTGCCGCTCGCCTGCCAGGACGGCGTCGGCCGCATCGGCGACCTTCTGGAGGTCCTTGTCCTGCATCGGCTTGGTCAGGACGCCCGGAGCGAACTGTCCCGGCTGGCCCACCACGGCGCAGATGCCGCCCGGGAAGATCGCGTTCTCCAGCCGGTTCATGACAACGGTGCCGACGGCGATCAGCCCATCCCCATCGCTGCGGTTCGACTCGAAATACATGGCCCGACCGAGACAATCGCGCTCGGCATCGCTGACGACCATCGGCGGCTTGTGACCCGGAATCGACCCTGTCGTGAGCACCGGCGCGCCAGTATTGCAGGCGCCCAGGGTGCAGGTCATCGCGATGACACCCAGGACAGGAGCAATCTTCGTCCTCTCGCTACCCTGCATGCATCTGCGCTCCGTGCTCCTTCAGCCGCGTTCCGCCACGCGGCGGCCACCCTGTTCGGGCCGGCGCCTCTCACCGACCTGGCGTTGGCCAAGCTTGACTGCACGTTCACGGCGATGATGTGGCGACGGCCACCTGCACGGCTCAGGTCTCCGGCCTGGTCGGGCAGCCGAGGCGCGGGCACGGCGGTGTCGTGCGCAGGCCACAGCGCGCGTGAACCCGGGCCGGCCCGTTGACCTGCTCCGGGCGCACGACCCATGGTGCCCGCGACGGTTCCCCTCGGGGATCAAAAGGGAATGCGGTGCGGGTTCGACCCAAAGCCGCGGCTGCCCCCGCAACTGTAAGCGGTGAGCCTTCGCGTCACCACGTCACTGGGCGACCTCGCCCGGGAAGACGACGCGAGGGCGGCGACCCGCGAGCCAGGAGACCTGCCGTCTGCCGTGGTCACACGCGAGGTCCGCCGGGCGGGGTGTCCCGGGGGATGCCGGAGACGGTCGCGGGAGCGGCCGGCACGGCCTCGTTCGCGGTGACGTGCCACTGCCGCCGCCCGAGGTCCCATGTCCCGTCCGTCCGTGCGCTCCGCGCTCCCAGCCCTTGCCGCCTTGGCAGCCTTGGCAGCCCTGACGTCCGCCGCCTCAGCCCAGGACCGGTCCGGCCCCGTCTCCGGCGCCGAGACGCAGCTCGACGAAATCTCGGTGACCGCCGAGCCGACGGTCCCCGCACGGATCGGCTTGTCGGCGAGCGCCGGGTATGTCGGCGGCACGACCGGGATCGGCGGTCCGCTGCTCACCGTGGACTCGGCCAGCGCCGGCGTGATCACGAGCGCGCAGCTCAACAGCCGGCCGGTGACGCGCCCCGGCGAGGTGCTGGAGGCGGTGCCGGGTCTGATCGTCACCCAGCATTCCGGGGAGGGGAAGGCCAACCAGTACTTCCTGCGCGGCTTCAACCTCGACCACGGCACCGATATCGCCATCAGCGTCGACGGCATGCCGGTGAACATGCGCACCCACGCCCACGGGCAGGGCTACGCCGACCTCAACTTCCTGATCCCGGAGCTTGTCGGCGCAGTCGCGTTCCACAAGGGGCCGTACTTCGTGCGCGACGGCGACTTCGCCTCGGCGGGCTCGGTGCGGATCGACTATCTCGACACGACCGCCAAGAACCTCGCCCTGACCTCGATCGGCTCGTTCGGCTACAAGCGGGCCCTGTCGATCACGACCGTGCCGCTCGGGGAGGGCAACCTCCTCCTGGCAGGCGAAGCTCAGGTCTACGATGGCCCTTGGGTGGTCGCGGACGCGCTGCGCAAGATCAACGGGGTGGCCCGCTACAGCCAGGGCACGGCGCTGGACGGGTTCTCGATCACCGGCATGGCCTACGCGGCCCGCTGGACCGCCACCAACCAAATCCCGGAGCGCGCCGTGGGGGAAGGGCTGATCGGCCGCTACGGCACGCTCAATCCCACGGATGGCGGCGACAGCGGACGCTTCTCGCTCTCGGGACGGTTCAGCGCGACGGACGAGACCGGCGTGACGTGGGCCTCGGCCTACGTGATCCGCTATCAGATGAACCTGTTCAACGACTTCACCTATTTCCTCAACGATCCCGTCAGCGGCGACCAGTTCCACCAGCGCGACCAGCGCATCCTCGGCGGCGGCGAGGTGCTGCACATCTTCCAGGGGGACCTGTTCGGCCGACCGCTGGAGGTCGAGATCGGCGCGCAGACCCGCACCGACTCGATCCGGGTCGGCCTGTTCAACACCGCCTCCCGCCAGTACCGCGCGACCGTGCTCGACGACCGGGTGCTGGAGTCGAGCGGTGCCCTCTACCTGGACACGCGGGTGCGCTGGACCGAGTGGCTGCGCACGAGCGTGGGCGTGCGCGCCGACGGCTACTTCGCCGATGTCCGTTCGGACACGCCGGCCAACTCGGGCAAGGCGACCGACGGGATCGTCAACCCGAAGCTCGGGCTCGTGCTCGGTCCCTGGTTCGCCACCGAATTCTACGTGAATTACGGCGGCGGCTTCCACTCGAACGACGCGCGCGGCGTCACCGCCACGGTGGATCCCGCGAGCCCCCTGTTCAACATCACCCGCTCGCCGTTCCTGGTGCCCTCCACGGGCTACGAGGTGGGTCTGCGCAACCGCTCGCTCCCTGGGCTTGAGACGAGCCTCGCCCTGTTCCGGCTCGACTTCGCGTCCGAGAACATCTTCCAGGGCGATACCGGCACCACGGAGCCGAGCCGTCCGACCCGGCGCTTCGGGGTCGAGTGGACGAACCGCTACGCGGTGACGCCCTGGCTCTCGCTGGAGGGCGATCTGACGATCACCAATGCCCGGTTCTCCAGTTACGACCCGGTGGGCAACCGGGTCCCGGAGACGCCCACCACCATCGCGTCGGCCGGCGTCACCTTCGGCGAGCCGCTCGGCTGGTTCGGATCGTTGCGGTTCTGCTATTTCGGGGGCCGGCCGCTGATCGAGGACGATGCGATCCGCTCACGGGCGACCGCGCTCTTCAACGGCCGGATCGGCTACGCCTTCGACAACGGCGTCAGCGTCTCGCTGGACGTGCTGAACCTGACCAACAGCAAGTCCGACCAGATCACCTACGCGTATGTCTCGCGGCTGCCCGGCGAGCCCGCCGAGGGGCTGATCGACCGGGTGTTCCACCCGGTGGAGCCCACGGCCGTGCGCCTGACCATCGCGGGCCGCTTCTGAGGCCTGTCTGGCCGCGACGAGCCCAGTCGCAGGGGCTCTGACGAGGCGCGCGGCTTCAGTGCTGGCCCTGGCCGGCGGCCAGGATGGTGACGCCCACGGCGATCACCGCGATGCCCGCCAGCATCGTCGGGCTGATCGCCTCGCCATAGAGCCACGCGCCGCCGAGCGCCGCACCGATCATGCCGACGCCGGACCAGATCGCGTAGACAACGCCGATCGGCAGCATGTCCATGCTGGTCGACATCAGCCACAGGGCGGTGCCGTACCCGACCGCCACGATCAGCGTCGGCCCCGGCCGCGTCAGGCCGTCGGCCGCCTTCAGCGCCAAGGTGGCGGTGACCTCCGCGCCGATGGCGAGCCCGAGGATCAGGTACGGATTCATGGGACGAAGAACTTTCGGGCTGGGCGGGCTTCGCGGACCGGGCGGTCGGGGCGTGTCGGGACCGGGTTCGAAACGGATGCCCAAGCAGACGATGCGTCGCGACCGCGGTCCGAGCCTGCGCCGGATCGGTCGCAGACCATCGAGAGTCGCCGCCGATCATATCGCCACAGAATCCATGAACATTTCAGAACCGGCGCCGCTCCCTATCTCTCCGGGTGACCGGGGACTGACGGAGGCTTCCCGCCGCGCCCGCAGCCCCGGCCGACCCAGGGCCAGTTTGAGGCTTTCGTTAAGGCCTCCTGATCATCGTGCTGATCATCTTGGCCGCGCGCTGCCGCCTGGGCGGCCCCACGACAGCGACGTTTCAGAGCAGCACAGATCGAGCATGACCGCGTCCCCGGCGATCCCGGATTCTCCGGCCCCCACACGCCGGGGCCGACGCTGGGGCGTGACCGTGGCCGTCGGCGCCGCCGCCGTGGCGGGCAGCGCCTGGACGGCTGCCGCGCTGATCAACGTCCCCGATCCCGTCACCCTCGCGGCGCTCGCCGTCATCGAGCCTTCGGCGGTTGGCCCGTGGTTCCCGAGCCGGGTCATCCAGGCCCCCGCGCGGGCGCGCGACCTGCCGTCCCGGCCGCGCCCGATCCTGGACCGCGTCGCCTGGAAGGGCCAGACGGTCCCGCTCATGGACATGCTGGCGGCGACCCATACCAACGCCTTCCTGGTGGTGCAGAACGGGAACCTGGTCCACGAGTGGCAGCGCCCCGGCACCGGGCAGGCGACGCTGTTCCCGTCCTGGTCGGTGGCGAAGTCGATCGTCTCGCTGCTGGTCGGCGACGCGGTGGCGCGGGGCCAACTCGCGGAGACCGACCGCGTCTCTACCCTGCTGCCCGACCTGAAGAACGGCGCGGTCTTCGGCCAGATCACCGTGCGCAACCTCCTCGACATGGCGAGCGGGATCGCCGTGCCGGAGAACTACGATCCCCGCCACCCCCTGACCGGGACGGCCGGAATGTACCTGACCCGGGACATCGCGGGCTTCGTGCGGGACAACGCGCATCTGGCGTTCAAGCCCGGCAGCCAGGGCCGCTACCGCAGCATCGACACCGAATTGCTCGGCCTGATCCTGGCCCGGGTCGAGGGCAAGCCGCTGGCCGACATCCTCTCCGAGCGGATCTGGAAGCCGATGGGTGCACAGGCCGACGCCACCTGGAATCTCGATCGGCCCGGCGGCCTCGAGAAGGCGTTCTGCTGCATCAACGCGACCGCCCGCGACTTCGCCCGCCTCGGCCTGCTGGTGGCCGACCAGGGCCGGGCGGGCGGAAACCGCATCATCCCGGCCCGCTGGATCGACCGGATCCTGACGCCGGCCCGGCGCGCGGTCGATGGCTGGCAGTACTCGGCCCAGTGGTGGCACGCCCCCGGCGGCAGCGACAGCGACATCTCGGCGATCGGCGTCTACGGCCAGTACGTCTACGTCAACCAAGACACCGGCACGGTGATCGTGAAGCTCAGCGACCATGGCGCCGAGCAGGACGAGGTCGACACGCTGTCGGTGATGCAGGCGATCGCGGCCGACCTCGCGGCCACGGCCCGACAGGATCCGTGACGCGGATCCCTGCCGCGGGGAGACCGCCGCCGCCGGGACGGTCAGGCCTCGGTCGGGCCGGGCTGCGGCTCAGGGGCGCGGCCGGTGATCCGGTGCAGCCGGGCCAGGGAGCGCGCCCGCCAGTTGCGCACGAGCCGCCATCCGACGCGCTTCCAGGCGATGGACGGCACCGATGAGACGGGATCGATCAGGGCGCTGAGCGCCCGCGTGTAATCGAGCACCAGCCCCGGGGTCCAAGTCATGGACCGGGCCCCGTTGCGCAGGAACGCCGCCGCCCAGAATTCCGGGGTGGTCAGCGCCTTAGCGAGCGTCCGCCAGGGATGGCCGCCGCGGCTGAAGGCGCCCTCGGCCGCGACATCGAGGGCCCGGGCCGCCGTCGTCGAGCAGTTGCGGCTGATGAAATTGTAGGTGGTGTTCTGGCGGTAAGCCTCCCAGAACGCCCGCAGCCGGGCGGCGTCGATGCCGTTGAGCGTCACCGCGACGGTGGCCGGGCACCAATCGGCGACCTCCGCCGCGTGGGAGGGCAGGAAGCGGCCGGGCACGTCGTTCTCGGGGCCGGCGCGCAGGCTGGAGCGCAGGTTGACGGGCGAGCGGTCGATCTCCACGGCCGGATAGTGGCTGATGTAAAGGTCGTCGCCCTGCCCGAGGGCGGCGTGGCCCGTGGAGAACCGCCCCGCCTTGTCGACGGAGGCCACGTAGCGCCGGATCAGCCGCTGGCCGGCGGGGGTCGTCGCCTGCCCGGTCGGAGTCCAGACATAGACCGTCAGGCTGCCGGGCTCGGCGGCGGGGGCGGGCGGCCCGGCCTCCTCGGCGCCCAGCCGCCGCGTGCGCAGGCCAACCAGCGCGAGGTTGGCGCCGTTCAGGATCAGGAACATCCCGATGCAGTAGCCCACCGTGCCGGCGTACCATGTCGGCCATGGCTGGAGGTGGAACAGGCCGAAGGCGACGCTGAGAGCGCCCAGCGCCACCGAGATCCGCCAGCCCGTGAATTTCAGCAGGCTCGCGATCGTGATCCGGACCACGCCGTCGACCGTGAAGGCGAGGCCGAAGATCATGGCGAGCAGGAAGGTGCTGTGCCGCGTCGCCATCATGATCAGGACGGCCATGATCGACAGCAGCACCCCCTTGAACAGGCGCAGCCGGCGGGCGGCCCCCAGGGCGGAGACGCCGACGGCCAGCGAACTGACGCCCTCAGCGAGCAGGATCAGGCCGAACCACCGATCCGGGACATGGAGGGCGCCGTCGAGGGAGTCGATGACGACAAGGATGCCCAGCAGCGACCACAGCAGGCCGGTCGCCAGGATGAGGTACCAATGCCGCCGCACGGCCGCGCGGCCCACGAGCAGCATCCAGAGGGGCGCCATCCGGCCGCCATCCGCATCCGCGCGGCTCGGCCCGGATGCGGCCACCGACGCCAGGGCGCGCGGGAGGGGGGTCGAACACAGGCCGGACATGAGCGGTCGCCCTCGAAAGCGCGTATGGGACAGCGTCCCCGCAAGGTTCGCCGCTCCCGTCCGACAGGAGAGAACCTCCGGTGCGCGGACGCTCTGCGGAGCGCTCCGGGTGCAAGATCCCTGACTTGCCTGATGACTTTGTTAATCGAGGCCCGGAGCGCCGGCCAGCGAATGCCGACGGCGCGCGGATAACCTTAACGAAAGCCGATAACGCGTCGGATCACCGTGCCCGTGTGGCCGGAACGGATTCGGTGCCGTCCGACGCTTGGGTCTTCCGCATCCGCCAGCGCAGGCGATCCGGCGGTTGCGCCACGGCCGGCGTGACGCGCCTGTATTCGAAATAGGGAATTATCAAAGCAATCCAGCACGCTGGTTGCGCATATTGCTTCGGTATATTCCGATTAACGCTGAGTTACCTCCCCGTCAGAAAACGTAACCACTCCGAATAGCGAACACCATGATCAGACTAGATGGATCGACTGATCATTGGGTGCCACACGAAGTCCAGACGAAACGAGATCGCTTGGAGCGCGGGCCACGCGGCCCCGCGTACCTACAGGACGCGGCAACCGCATGCCGAGGCTCCGATTTCGGCCGCCGATTCGGATTCTCAGGGCTGATTCGCGGTCCTTAAGCGTGTCATGGCCGCTCTGTTCGCAATCATCACCGCCATGAGGCGGATCGATCTCGGAAGGTGCGCAATATTTGCTGCGGCGACGAACTCGATAAACCTCACGTTGCCGAGCAAGAACACATTGTGCTCAAAGCTTATCCTAAGATAAACACTAGACAAATTGCCTGAGTTTTGTATTGTTAGGTGCCAATTTTGGCAGATCCGAAGCACTCAGACAGAGATCGTAGCGATAAAAACCGATCACCGTTCCGGTCCATCGCCGATCTCTTCGATACGCTTCGCTTCTCTGTTGTGGGGGGTTTATGGACACTATCAATTTGCATGAAAAATCTGCCGATCCGAACACGGATCTGATCAAATGCACGACATCCCTGGTCGCCGCCTACGTGTCGCGGAACGCGGTGGGTGTTGGCGACCTTTCGGGACTGATCGATCAGGTTCATACGGCGATTTCGGTTCTGCAGGGCGGCGGGTCGGGCGCCGGCTGGACCGGACCGACCGCCGCGCAGATCGAGGCCTCGATCCAGCATGACGGCCTGATCAGCTTCATCGACGGCCGGTCGTACAAGACCCTGAAGCGCCACCTCACCGCGCACGGGCTCACCCCGGAGCGCTACCGGGCGAAGTACGGGCTGCCGGCCGATTATCCGATGGTCGCCCCCGGCTACGCCGCCAAGCGTTCGCAGATCGCCAAGGCCATCCAGCTCGGCCACAAGGCGGCCTGACGAACACACGATCCGCTTCGCTGTCCGCCGACGGCCCGACCGGGCTGCCGGCGGAGCGCCGCGCTCGGACGCTCCGGAGCGCGCCCTGCAGGATGAGCGTCCGGCTCAGCAGGCTGCGCACACGGAGGTTCGTCCATCGGGATCGGCTGGGGGGCCGAGCCCGACAGGCGCTGCGCAGGGCGAAGCGGGTCGTGTGACCGGCAGCGCACAGGCCCGCGGCCCGCCTCAAGCCCCGGCGGGATGCCGGGCGCATCCGCATCCTGCGCCACGCTCGAAGACCCCAATCGTCCGGCAGCCGCGTTCAGGCCTTGGCGACCGCCAAGGTTCCATCATCCATGGCGACAAACCGGATCCCAGCGCGGCGCAGCGCCTCGACGGCGTGGAGCCGGGAGCGGCTTCCCCTGTGCTCGCTGCCTTCCTCCAGGCGCCGAACCGTGGAGTGCGAGAGGCCGCTCGCCTGAGCCAGGTCCATCATCGACCAGTCGAGCAGCGCCCGCGCGGCGCGCAGGTGATGGCCGGTCACCGATTGCTCGAGACCCTCGCGCAGGACCGCCGGCACGCGCGAACTGGCGCCGGCGGGATATTTGAGGCCGCACCGGCCGAGATACGTCCCGTCCGGGTCCCAGACCGGCATGGTGAGGATCCGGAAATGCCAGAGCTCGCCATTGGCGAGGCGCTCATGCGCCGTGCTCTGGAAGAAGCTGCGCCGCGCGATCTGCTCGCCGGCGAGAACTTGGAACGCCTTCCGCTCCTCGGGAACGATCATGAGATAGGGATCGGCGCAGATCTCCTCGAGCGGAAGGCCGTGGACCTGCGAGACTTCGAAGGGCATTTCCCGGACGAGGTCGAGGCCCACCGAGAAGGTGGTGATGTGCTCGGTGAGGTAGAGCGCGCCCCGCCGCCGCCGCTCCTCATGCCGCAGATGGGCCAGTTGCTCGCGGTCACTCACGTCGAGCGCCGTGCCGTTGACGGCCACGGGCCGCCCTTCGGCCGAGAAGCGCATCTCCATCGTCAGCGAGAGGGTGCGTATCGTGCCGTTGGGTCGAATCACCCGGGCTATCGTCTCCCGCGGGACATGGCCCTGCCGGACATCGGCGATGGAGGGCAGCAGGCGCCGGTCTTCCGGGTGGATCAGGGTGAGCAAGAGTTCGTAGCTCGCCTTCGCAGCATTCGGGACAAGGCCGAGCAGGCGGTAGAAGCCGGGGGACCAGAGCTGCTCGCCGCCTGCGAAAACCCAGCTCCACGCGCCGCTGACACCGCGACTTTCGGTGATCGTGAGGAATTCTCCTGACGAGAATGTCAGAGCGCTTAAGGCAGAATGGAACATAATCGACTACCTGGATCGTACCGTTGATCAAGCTTCTCGGCCTAGATTGGCCCGCAGTTGGAATGATATTGCTCGAATATTTCTGCGAGGCCTAAGCCATCGGTTAAAATCGACATTGTGTATCATTTCATAGCTTCGATTTCTCGGCAACAGGGAGATGTCTCATGATGATTGTCGCTGTCATCCCCGAGAAAGCTCGACATTGCTTTCAGACCAGAGTTGCAACTGGAAAATGTTCATCTATGTGCTTCATTCACTTATACGCGACCACGCCGTTGTCGAACGAGAGACCCACAGGGATATCAATCGCGAACCGCACAATGTTCCCTGCCAGATCAGGGCTAATTCATAATTAAGTCCGGAGCGATTCTGTGTATAATTCGAATCGATCACACAGCGGCATACGATGTATGCAGAATTATCATAAGAGATGCTGCCGGAAATTGGCGGCGATGAATCGATTATCGGCGATAATTAGTCCAATAATTTACAACTCAATATGGTATGGCGCATAACAACTCACGTCGAACAGACGTATTCCGGATTTGAATAATGATCTCATCTTCGGCTAGCGGCAGCCTCCGACGCCGGACAGGTAGCCGCGGCCCACGCGACGGGGCCCAATCAGGTCGCGAGCGTCCGGCGCGCGATTGACAGGCCGGGCCGCACGGTGCGGAAAAGCGTCGGCCTGTCGGGAGGAGCCGTATGAAGGTTGCCTGCATCGGCGAGTGCATGGTCGAGCTGTCGGAGCGTCCGGACGGGAGTCTCGTCCGCGGCTTCGGCGGCGACACCCTGAACACCGCCCTCTACCTCGCGCGCCTGGGCGTCGCGGTCGACTACGTGACGGCTCTGGGTGACGACATCTGGAGCGACGAGATGGCGGCGGCCTGGAGCCGCGAGGGGATCGGCCTCGATCAGGTCCGACGGATGCCGGGCCGGATGCCGGGCCTCTACATCATCCGCACCGATGCCGACGGTGAGCGCAGCTTCCATTACTGGCGCGAGCGCGCGGCGGCCCGGGACCTGTTCACCGGGCCGGGCGCCGCCGAGACACGGGCCGCCCTCGAGACCTATGATCTCGTCCACTTCTCCGGGATCAGCCTGTCGCTCTACGGCGAGACCGGGCGCGCGGCCCTGTTCCAGACCCTGGCGGACCTGCGGGCCCGGGGCGGGCAGGTGGCCTTCGATACCAACTACCGTCCCCGCGGCTGGCCCGACCGGGACGAGGCCTGGGCGGCCTTCCGCACAGCCCTGGCGCTGGCCGACCTGATCTTCGCTTCGGCGGAGGATCTGGACTGGCTGTTCGGCGAGACGGGCGAGGACGAGGTGCTGCGCCACCGCGGACGCGCCGAGATCGTGCTCAAGGCGTCGAGCGGATCCGCACCGGTTGCCCGGGTGCTGCACGGGGCGAGCGACGTCTCCGTGCCGGCGGGGCCGGCGACCCGGGTCGTCGACACGACGGCCGCGGGGGACAGCTTCGCGGCGGGCTACCTCGCCGCGCGCATCGCTGGGCTGGCCCCAGAGGCGGCCGCCGCCGAGGCACATCGCCTCGCCGGGGCGGTGATCGGACACCGCGGCGCCGTGATTCCCCGGGAGGCGATGCCAGCCCTCGCCCTGCCTCCCACTCTTCGGCAGCCCGCTCCGGAGACCTGAGGGCCGCCGGGTCCGGGGCGGCCCATGCCCTTGAGGCGGGCCAGCGCAACCGCTACCTCTGCCGTCCGGGGGGATGGCCCTCCGCAGCAGGATCGCCGCACCTGGCGCGGCCGAGAGGGCACCCGTGGCGCCGAGTCCCCCGCCGATTCAGGTTCCCGAGCCCGACGCCTCCGCGCCCGGCACCACCCCGAAGACGCGGGTCAGCGCGCGGGGGAGGCTGCGGACCTACTTCCTCACCGGCATCATCGTGGCCGGGCCGCTGGCCATCACCGCCTACATCACGTGGTGGTTCATCGCGCTGATCGATTCGTTCGTGAAGCCGCTGGTGCCGGCGAGCTACCTGCCGGACCATTACCTGCCGTTCTCGATTCCCGGCCTCGGACTCGTCATCGCGTTCCTCGCGGTGACGCTGCTCGGCTTCCTCACGGCCAACCTCGTCGGCCGCTCGGTCATCGAGTTCGGTGAGGTGCTGCTGGCCCGGACCCCGGTGATCTCGGGCCTCTACAAGGGCCTGCGCCAGATCTTCGAGACGCTGTTCTCGGCCAACGGCACCTCCTTCCGCACGGTGGGGCTGGTGGAGTTCCCCGTGAAGGGCACGTGGTCGGTGGTGTTCCTGTCGGCCCCGGCGGCGCCCGAGGTCGAGGGCGCATTGCGGGAGCGGGGCGCCGCGGCGGACGAACTCGTGGGCGTGTTCCTGCCCTGCGCGCCCAACCCGACCACGGGCTTCTTCTTCTACCTGCCGCGCGCCGAGGTGGTGGAGCTCCACATCAGCGTCGACGACGCGGCCAAGCTGGTGATGTCGGCTGGGGTAATCCAGCCGGAGGATCCGCAAGGGCGCCTCAACGCCATGGCGGCCTCACTACGGGCGGCCCATCAGGCGGGCGGCCCGGCGCCGCAGCGGGAGCCTCAGGACGCGTGACGGCCCGAACCCGAACGCACCGTCTGTGATCGAAATGCCGCGCCCGTCATCGCGGGCGCCGCGAAGCGACCCAGCTCAGCGGAACATCCCGGATAGGGCGCCGCCGGCATGGACCGGGCGCCCGTCTCGGCGTCGGCTACGAAAAAGGCCGCCCCGCATGGGACGGCCCTGAACTCCAGATTGTCAGGAGCGGCTCAGCGCTGAAGCGAAGCCGTCTGCGGCGCGAGGGTCGGCGGGGTCGCCTGCGCCACCGTCACGGCGCTGCGGGGCGCGGCCGGCGTCCAGCCGGTGGCGCATTGCAGGGCCAGGGCGAGGCCCAGCGCGACGCAGAGACCGTTGGCGAACAGCCAGAAGGGGCGGGCGGCCTGCCGTACGGCAGCCTGCAATTCGTCCGCAGACTTGCCCACCGCCGCGGCGGCGCGATCCGAGATCGGCAACAGCCAGGGCTCGTTCGGCAGGGCTTGAACACCGGCCATCTCGTGGGAGCCCGGCAGGTTTTGGAACAGTCCGTTCGACATGTCCGTCCTCCAGATTCGTCCGTGATGTCCCGGCTTACCGGGCCATTCGTTCATCTCCAGTTAAGGGAAGATTGTGGCTGATGCAAGGTCACGAGGCCTGCCTGCAGCCCGCCACGCCGCCATCCGGCCGCCGCCAAGCTTCCGACTCGCCCCGTCAAGCTTCTGAAATCATTACCTTTTATCGAGCGTCTGTGACATCGCCGCATCGTACGACCGATCCGACGATTGGCTTCGATGGGGGAGCTGGCCGTTCATGAACGCCGGACTTTCCTGAACGACACCGTTCATCCGGCCCCGATCAGCCGGATCGCGGCCTCGCGCTCGAACAGGTAGAGGAGCGCCCGCAGCGCCTGCCCGCGGGGGCTCCTGAGGCCGGGATCACGCTCGACGATCATGCGGGCGTCGTCCCGGGCCGCCTCCAGCAGGGCACCGTCGCTCTCCAGCCGCGCCAGCCGGAAGGCCGCGAGGCCCGATTGGCGGGTGCCGAGCACCTCGCCCTCGCCGCGCAGCTTCAGGTCGGCCTCGGCGATGCGGAAGCCGTCCTCGCTCTCGCGCATCATCTCGAGCCGCGCCCGCGAGACCTGCCCGAGGGGGCCCCGGTAGAGCAGCAGGCAGGACGAGGCCTTGGAGCCGCGGCCGACCCGGCCGCGGAGCTGGTGCAGTTGCGCCAGCCCGAACCGTTCCGCGTGCTCGATCACCATGATGGTCGCCTCGGGCACGTCGACCCCGACCTCGACCACCGTGGTCGAGACCAGGAGCTTGGTCTCGCCGGCGGCGAACCGGGCCATGGCGGCATCCTTCTCGGGGCCCGGCATCTTGCCGTGGATCAGCCCGACGGCGTCGCCGAAATGCTGTTTCAGGTCGTCAAAGCGCTCCGCGGCGGCGGCGAGGTCGATGAATTCGGATTCTTCCACCAGCGGGCAGATCCAGTAGACCCGCTCGCCCCCGGCGATCGCCCGGGCGAGGCCAGCCACCACCTCGTCGATCCGCTCGGTCGGCAGCGTGATCGTGCGGATCGGCTGCCGGCCGGCCGGCTTCTCGTCGAGGATCGAGACGTCCATGTCGCCGAAGAAGGTCAGCGCCAGGGTGCGGGGAATCGGCGTCGCGGTCATCACCAGGAAGTCGACCGCCTCGCCCTTGGCGCCGAGCGCCAGGCGCTGGTGCACGCCGAACCGGTGCTGCTCGTCGACCACGGCCAAGCCGAGGTCGCGAAACGTCACCGCCTCCTGGAACAGGGCGTGGGTGCCGACCAGGATGTCGATCTCGCCAGCGGCGAGGGCGGCGAGCGTGCTCTTGCGCTCCGCGGCCCGGTCGCGGCCGGTCATCAGGCGCAGGCGCAGAGTCCCGGCCAGTGGCTGGAGCCGATCGAAATGCTGGCGGGCCAGGATCTCGGTGGGCGCCATCAGCGCCGCCTGACGCCCGGCCTCGACCGCCGAGGCCATGGCGAGCAAGGCCACCGCGGTCTTGCCCGAGCCGACGTCGCCCTGGAGCAGGCGCAGCATCCGGCGCGGCGCCGCGAGGTCGGCGCGGATCTCCGCCACCGCCCGGGCCTGGGCGCCGGTCAGCGCGAAGGGGAGGGCGCTCTCGATGCGGGCGCTCAGGGCCCCGTCGCCGGCATTGACCCGGCCGGCCTTGCGCCGCTGGCGGGCGCGCAAGAGGGCCAGCGCCAGCTGCGAGGCGAGGAGCTCGTCATAGGCCAGCCGCTTCCGGGACGGCGTCGCGGGCGGCGGCTGGAGCGGATCCTCGGCCTTCGGGGGCGCCTCCTCCGGGCGGTGCTCGAGGCGCAGCGCGTCCGCGAAGGCCGGCAACCGGTTCCGCTCCAGCCAGGCCGGGTCCTGCCATTCGGGCAGGACCGGCAGGCGGTCGAGGGCCGCGACCGCGAGCTTGTTGATCGCCCGGGAGGTCAGCCCCTCGGTGGCGCCGTAGACCGGCTCGACCGCGGGCAGCTCGGCCAAGCCCGCCTCGTCCACGATCCGGGACGGGTGGACCATCTGGCGGGTGCCGTCCCAGAGATCGATCCGGCCGGTGATGTAGCGGTGGGCCCCGAGCGGCAGCATCTTCTCCACGCGGGCTCGGGGCATGCCGAAGAACACCAGCGAGATGTCGCCGGAGGCATCCTCCACCAGCACCCGGTGCGGGCGCTTGCCCGATCCGATCTGGGCCGGGCGGTGCGCCACCACGGTGACGCCGATTGTCACCGGCTCGCCGGTCGGCGCCTCGCTGATCGAACCCATCAGCTTGCGGGCCACGCCGCCCTGGGGGAGGTGGAACAGCAGGTCCACCACCCGGGCCTCGCGCTCGGGGGTGCCGAGCAGCTTCTCGATGAGCGGCGCCATTTTCGGGCCGATCCCCGGCAGGGCGCGGGCCGGCGCGAAGAGCGGATCGAGGATGCTCGGGCGCAGGGCCGGTGCGGCGGGCGCACGGCCAGCTTCCTCCTCCGGTGCCTCGGCGGCTTCGGAATCCTTCAAGGCCGGGTCCTGAGTCGCGCGTGCATCTGTCATGGCGGTTCGGCGGACATGGTGCCGGAGGCGCCTTATCATCCGGTGCATCCTGCCGCGCCAGTGCGGCGCGAGGGAGACCGACACCCATGGCCAGCGACTTCCTGCCGGGCTTCGCGCGGCACCGGATCGAGACCGAACCGGGCGTGACGATCAACGCCCGCTCGGCCGGCTCCGGCCCCCCGGTCCTGCTGCTGCACGGCCATCCGCAGACCCTGTCGACGTGGCTCCACGTGGCGCCACGCCTCGCGGAGCACCGCAGCGTCGTGGCCATGGACCTGCGCGGCTACGGCGATTCGTCGAAACCTCCGGGCGGCGAGCGGCACGCCCATTACGCCAAGCGCGTCATGGCGGCCGACGCGGTCGCGGTTATGCGGGCGCTCGGCCACGACCGATTCGCCGTGGTCGGCCACGACCGGGGCGCGCGCGTCGCCCACCGCCTCGCCCTGGACCATCCCCGAGCCGTGGAGCGGCTTGCCCTGTTCGACATCGCGCCGACCGCGACCATGTACGCGCGCACCGACAAGGCCTTCGCCACCCGCTACTTCTGGTGGTTCTTCTTCATCCAGCCCCACCCCCTGCCAGAGACGCTGATCGGCGCCGATCCGGAATACTTCCTGCGCCACCACGTCGAGGGCCAGTCGAAGACCCCGGGCTCGACCCCGCCGGAGCTGTTCGCCGAGTACCTGCGCTGCTATGCCGACCCCGCCTGCCGCCACGCGATCTGCGAGGATTACAGGGCGGCGGCCGGGATCGACCTGGAGCACGACGCCGCCGATTCGGAGGCGCGCGTCAGGGCGCCGCTGCTGGCGCTCTGGGGCGCGAAGGGCACGGTGGGCCAGACCTACGACGTCCTGGAGACGTGGCGCGAGAAGGCCACCGACGTGTCCGGCCGGGCGCTCGATTGCGGTCATACTCTCCAGGAGGAGCGCCCGGACGAGGTCTTTTCGGAGTTGGCGGCGTTCCTGGGCTGACCGGCTGCGGCGCCGTGGCGCCCGGCCGCCGGACTTGGCACTCTTGGCAAAAGCCGCAGATACGGCAGCGCGCCGGGCTCGCCACAGCGGCTTCGGTCGCTTCGGCGCCGCCGTCCTTGCGAGCGGAGCGAAGCAATTCAGGAAGCGCCACGATCTGAGAGGTCGCGCTACCCTGGGTCACTTCGCTGCGCGCGTGATGACGACGGAGAGCCCCCGCGCCAAATTCTTTCGAAGGGGACGCCTCAATCGTGCAGGAGATCATGCCGGAGGACGCCAACACGATCTTCGACGTCGCTGTGGTCGGCGCCGGGGCCGCGGGCCTCGCCGCCGCGCTGGCGATCGCCCGGGAGGGCATCCCGACGGCCCTGGTCGGCCGCCACGCCCCCGTGGCGGACGGGCGCACCGTGGCGCTGCTCGACGGGTCGGTGCGGTTCCTGGAGGCCCTCGGCGCCTGGGAGGCGGTGGCGCCGCACGCGAGCCCGCTCTGCACCCTGCAGATCGTCGACGATACCGGCAGCCTGTTCCGGCCGCCGCCGGTGCGGTTCCAGGCCGCCGAGATCGGCCTGGACGCCTTCGGCTGGAACGTCGAGAGCGCGCGCCTGGTCGAGAGCCTGCGCGCCCGCGCCCGGACCCAGGACAATCTCACCCTGATCGAGGCGGATGCCTCCGGCGCCACGCCCGGAGAGGCGGCCGCGCGGATCGCCCTAGCGGGGGGCGGCGCGGTCGAGGCGCGGCTGGTGGTGGGCGCGGACGGCGCACGCTCGCCGCTCCGGGTGGCCAGCGGCCTGCCCGTCCGCGACTGGACCTATCCGCAGAGCGCCATCACGACGATCCTGGCGCATGATCGCCCGCACCGGGACGTCTCCACCGAGTTCCACACGCGCTCCGGCCCCTTCACCCTGGTGCCGCTGCCGGGCGGGCATCGCTCCAGCCTGGTCTGGGTGACCGGGGAGGGCGCGGCCCGCCGGCTGGCCGCCCTCGACGACGCGGCCCTGGGCCAAGCGGTGGAGCGGCAAGCCCGGGCGATGCTCGGCGCCATGCGGGTCGACGGCCCCCGCGGCCTCGTGCCGATGCGCGGGCTCGCGGTGGCGCGCCCGGTGGCGCAGCGGCTGGCGCTGATCGGCGAGGCCGCCCACGTCTTCCCGCCGATCGGCGCGCAGGGGCTGAATCTCGGCCTGCGCGATGCCGCCACCCTGCGGGACGTGGTGCTCGGCACCGCCCGGGACGGGCGCGATCCGGGGAGCCGTCCGGCGCTCGACGCCTATGCCCGGGCCCGCCGGATCGACACGGCCGCGCGCACCGCCGCGGTGGACCTGCTCAACCGGAGCCTGCTTACTGACCTGCTGCCGGTGGACGCGCTCCGCGGCGTCGGCCTGCTGGCGATGGCGCAGCTCGGCCCTCTGCGTCGGCTGGTGATGCGGGAGGGCGTCCTGCCGCGGCTCGGGGCACCGCAACTGATGCGCCCGGCGCGCTAGCGGGCGGAAGCGGATTGCGCGATTCGAGCGGATTGCGCGATTCGATGGTGAGGGTGCAGCGGTGCGCTTCGCAACGCGCCCTGCGCCCTGAGGGATGCCGCACCGGCCCGGAAGGGGGCCACAGGTGCGACGGGGTCTTCAGAGATCCGGCTGCGCGGCCACGTAGGCGCCGAGGCGGGTCGCGAGATCGACCGGACCGCCGGCCCGGGCCTCGCCCGAATCGCCGATGAGGATGACCGGAATGCCGCGGTCGCGCAGATGGCCGCGCAGGCGGGCGGCGCGCCGAGCATAGCCGGGATCGCGGCGGGTCGGGGCCTGGAGCAGGACGGCGGCCGGGCGGGCGATCACGGCGAGAACGTCGTCCGCCGCCTCCATGGAGGCGGTGACGCTCGCGTAGCCGAGGCTGGCCAGCTCGCCCGAAAGGGACCGGTCCACGGCGCGAACGCCGTCGTCGACCACGAGCACTTGTTGCAGCGCACCCATAAGCTTGAGCGGTACTCCATCCCGGACGGCTTGGAAAGATAGCCGTCACGACAATCCGATGCAGAACCCACGAACAGGCGGATCGGATCCGTCGGTTCGTGTGCAGATGCGAGATTATCTGTGGCGCCTGAGCGCGGGATGAACCGTCGATCGTCCGCCGTTCAGGCGCGCTCGACGCCGAGCGCGATTCCGCCGGATAGGACCGGACGATAGCCCGCCCCCTGCCACGCCTGCGCGTCGGTGTCGGGGATCTCGCCGCGGGGCAGGGGCGCCACCGCGCAGGCCGGTCCGCGATAGGACAAGCTGCCATCGGCCCCGCGGGCGAGGGCCAGCAGGGTGCGGGGCAGGGGCGCCCGCTCGGGATAGGCCAGGGTCGCGGCCAGGTCGCGCAGGCCCGGGCGCGTCAGCACCGCGTCCTCGCCGAAGACCAAGGAGTCCAGCCTCTGCGGGCCCGTGGTTCCGGACGTGGACCGCGGGGTCAGCGGCGTCGGTGCCCGATGCACGACGTGGAGGGCGCGCACGGTCCAGGGCAGGGGCAGGGCGGCGAGCGCCGGCTCGATCAGGGCCGGGACGACGAGCCGGGTCGGCACCGGCCGCAGCAGGGCGCTTCGGAATCCCGTCTCGTCGAAGGGCAGCACGGTTTCCAGTCCGGCCCCGGCCGCCAGGGCCGCGCCGAGACCGGTGACGAGGCCGCGCAGGTCATGGGCCGGCAGGAGCGTCAGGATCCGCTCATCCGCGCCCACGGGGAGCGCGTCGAGATGCGCCTCGACCGCTGCGGCGAGCGCGGCGGCCGTGCGGTAGACGGGCCGGGTCGGATCGCCGTCCGAGAAGGTCACGAGACCCAGGCTCGCGGCCGGTTCGATGATCCCGCGCTCCAGCGCCATCGCGTCGAGGCTGATCACGCCGTCCGGCACCCCCGGCCCGAACGCCGCGAGGTAGCGCAGGCCGAAATGGCGCATGGCCGCGTTGGCGAGGTCTTCGGCCGGCCGCCGCTCCCCGCGCCGGCCCTCCGTCAGCACCGCGACCAGGCCGGCCGCCTCGATTCCCGCGGAGAGCTGCTCGGCATCCCAGACGGCGGGCATCGCGCAGGGCAGGTGTCCGGACGCCTCCACGGCGAGGTGAGCCAACGCCGATTCGGCGCCCCCGGAGAACCACAAGCCGATCCGGCTGCCGGCCGGGAGCCGCCACGCACCGATCCCGCGGGCGAGCCGGCCGACGATCTCGGCGGCGGCCGCGTAGGTCCAGGTGATCGCGGGGCGGGCGCACCAGGCGACGCGGTCGCCCGAATCACGCAGGACCGTGCGCTGCGGGCCGGCGAGCGCCCCCGCGAACAGGCAGGCGGACAGGCCACCGGACCGCGCGGACGCGTCCGGTGCGGCATCGGCCGCCCTCTCCGCCACCGCGAACGCGCTCAACCCGCCGCCCCCACCGCTTCTGCAGACCCGACGGCATGGTCGGCCGGTTACGGTTAACCGACCGCTAAGATTGCCGGAAGCCGGCTTCGCGCCCGGCCCGTCGCCGGGATGGGCCGGGCCGCCGGACCGGGTCGATCACGCGCTCGTGCAACGCCGCGCTTGCGGCCGGGCAGGCGCGGGCCTATCGGGGGCCGGCCGCGGCCCGATGGGCGATGACGCACCCGCCAGGCCGCGGTGTCATGCCTTCGCCTCATTCGAGGGGAAAGGCAGGCCGCCCGGTCGCCAGGGTGGGAGATGCGCGCATCCGTGCGCCCGTCCCGTCCGATGGCCGGACCGATTCATCCGGAGCTCCGGGAGGCACGCCACACTGGCGCGCGACCGGGCGGTCCGGCGGACCTGCCGCCAGGCCGGCTTCGCATCCAGCAAGCCACACCACGTCTCTTCCAAGGGGTCAGAGCCGATGTCCTTCACCCGCACCGCGACGCTCGCGCGCGCCGCCCTCCTCGGCCTCGCGGGCCTCGGCCTCGCAGCCGCTCCGGCGCTGGCGCAGCCGAAGAAGCCCGCGGCCCCGGCGCCGACCGCGCCCGCGCCGGCCGCTCCGGGCGGCACCCCGGCGGCCAACACGCCGGCCGCGCAGACCGGCCCGCAGATCGTGACCGTGAAGTCCGAGCCGAGCCAGGCCGACTGGACGAAGGTCTGCGGCAAGGACCAGGGCTCGGGCACCGACATCTGCTACACCACCCGCGACTTCGTGTCCGACCAGGGCCAGCCCGTCCTGGCGGTGGCCGTCTACGAGATGAAGAACGCCGCCCAGAAGCAGGAGGTGCGCGTGGTGCGCTACCTGCTGCCGCTCGGCCTGCTGCTGCAGCCGGGGATCCGGTTCAACGTCGACAGCCAGAGCCCGACGGCCGGCCGCTTCGCGGTCTGCTTCCCGAACGGCTGCTTCGCCGAGGCCGGCGGCGTCGATGCCGGCGTGATCGCCGCGATGAAGAAGGGCACGACCCTCAACGTCTCGGTCCAGAACCAGACCCAGCGCGAGGTCACCTTCGCTGTGCCGCTGGCCGGCTTCGGCAAGGCCTTCGACGGCCCGGCCATCGACCCGAAGGTCCTCGAGGAGCAGCAGAAGAAGCTCCAGTCCGAGCTGGAGAAGCGCTCCGAGGACATGCGCAAGAAGCTCGAGCAGCAGGGTGGCGCCGCCGGCGCGGCTCCGGCCGCCGGCGGCGCGGCCCCGGCCGCCAAGTAAGCGATCCCGCAACCGTTCGGTATCGGCCCGCCGCCTGCGCGGCGGGCTCGTCGAGGGCCAGGCCGCAAGGTCTGGCCCTTCGTGTTTTCGAGATCCGGCCTGGGAGCCGTGCCCGATCGCACGGCGCCGGCGTTCACGATTCGGCAAGAGACAGCGCGATCCCGGGCTCGCGCCGGAGCACCAGCCCGCCGGCATCGAGCTCGGCGGCACTGTCGTTGGCGCGGTCCGGGGCGCGGAAGAGGCCGGCGGTCAGCAGCGCCGCGGCGGCGAGTCGGATCATGGCGGCGGACTTAAGCGACGGCACCGGCCGTCGCGGGAGGCTATCGCGGCGGTCTTGCCAGGGTCTTGCCAGGATCTTGACGACCCCGTCCCGCTCAGTTCGTGGCGCGGTCGCGCATCCGGTAGCCGCCGGCGGCGTCGCGTTCGAACATCTCGGCGATGCCGGCATGGCGCAGGGCCTCGCCCGACGTGTCGGGCAGGAGGTTCTGCTCCGACACGTAGGCGACGTACTCGGTCTCGGCGTTCTCGGCGAGGAGATGATAGAACGGCTGGTCCTTGCGCGGCCGGACCTCCTCGGGGATCGACAGCCACCATTCCTCGGTGTTGTCGAAGACCGGATCAACGTCGAACACGACGCCCCGGAACGGGTAGATCCGGTGGCGCACCACGGCCCCGATCGCAAATTTCGCGGTTCTCAGAGTTACGTCCGTCATGGTTCAACCCGTCCAGATCGGACAGATAGGTCCGAAGACGGATTGTGTCACCCGGCCGCCGCGGATGCCTGCGTTTCCGCAATGCGGACCAGACGATCGCGGACGGCGATCGCTTCCGGCAGCGGCCGCCACAGGACGGTCATCTCGGCGATGCGGCCGGCCGCGTCGAGGCGCCAGTAATCCATGCCGTCGAGCCGGCTCGGACCGGCCGCAGCCCCGAAGAACGCGGCGGCATGCCCGGGTCCCTCCAGGATCTCGCGGATCTCGAAGGCGTCGATCACCTCCAGAAGCGCGTCGACCACCGGCCGGATCGCCGCCTTCCCGCGCACGGGCTCGGCGGCCAGCGGCGTGTTGAGCACCACTTCCTCGGCCATCTGCGCCAGCATGGCGTCCCGGTCCTTGGCCTGCAGGGCGGCCGCGAAGGCGTGAACGTGGGTGAGATCCATCGGAGATCTCCTAGAGCTAGAGGGTGTGGATGCCGAGTTCGGCGGCGATCGCCCGGGCGGTGGCCTCGCGCCGGGCGGTGATGTCGGCGGCGGCCGAGCGCGCCCGCGCCACGATGGCCGGCGGAGCCGTGCGGGGTGTGCCGCTGTCGAACGGCGGCTCGGGGGCGTACTGCATGCCGAGCTGGATCGCCTGGGCGGCCTCGTCGCCGCGCAGTTCGGCGGCGAGCCGCAGCGCCCCGTCGATCCCGGCCGTGACGCCGGCCGCGAACACCCAGGTGCGGCCGTCCGCATCGCGGTCGATCACGACCCGTTCGTCCACCGGCATGGCCCCGAACAAGGGGAGCAGGTGGAAGGCGTTCCAGAAGGTCGTGGCCCGTCGCCCGACTAGGAGGCCGGCCGCGCCGAGGACCAGCGCGCCGGTGCAGACCGAGAGGACGTGGCCGGCGCCTGCCGCCTGGTCGCGGATCCAGCCGAGCACGGCGGCATCACGCATCAGCGCCTCCTGGCCCTGGCCGCCCGGGACGTGCAGCACGTCGAGACGCGGCGCCGCCGCCAGGGTGGCGTCCGGTAGGATCCGGAGGCCGCGGACGTCGCGGACGGGTTCGAGGCGCGGTGCGTAGACCCGGTAGGTGCTGTTGGGCACCCGCGACAGGACCTCGAACGGGCCGGTGAGGTCGATCTGGTCGAGCCCCTCGAACAGGAGCGAGCCGATCTGCAGGTGGGTGTCGGGCGGGATCATGCGGAGCCTCCGTGGTGGACAGGGGCACCTTACCGCGCCAGGATCTGGCCGAGATGCCAAAGATCCCTCGTTTCTCGCCAGATGCGCCGCGACCCGTGGAGGTGCTGGCCTTCCCGGCGGTGCAGCTCCTCGACGTGGCCGGGCCGCTCCAAGTCTTCGCCACCGCCAACGAGCAGGGCGGCGTCGGGCTGCCCTACGCGCCGCGGGTGATCGCGGCCGGCGACGTGGCGCTCACCGCCTCGGCGGGCCTGCGGCTGGTGGCCGACCCGCTGCCGGAACGCGACGCGCCGGTCGACACGCTGGTGATCGCGGGCGGACCGGGCGTCCTGGCGGCCTGCGCCGATCCGGCGCTTTCGGCCTGGGTGCGGGCGCGGGCGGGCCAAGCCCGCCGGGTCGCCTCGGTCTGCACCGGGGCGTTCCTGCTCGGAGCGGCGGGGCTCCTCGACGGGCGGCGGGCCGTGACCCACTGGAAGCATTGCGGCGCGCTGGCCGCACGCTACCCGCAGGCCCGGATCGAGCCCGACCCGATCTTCGTGCGCGACGGCCCGGTCTGGTCCTCGGCAGGGGTCACGGCGGGCATCGATCTCACCCTCGCCCTGGTCGAGGAGGATCTCGGCCGCGCCGTCGCCCTGGCGGTGGCGCGCCACCTCGTGATGTTCCTGAAGCGCCCTGGCGGGCAGGCGCAGTTCAGCGCGACGCTCGCTCTGCAGGCAGGAGAGGAGCGGTTCGGGCGGCTCCACGCCTTCATCGCCGACAATCTGTCCGGCGACCTGTCGCTGCCGGCGCTCGCCGCGGCGGCCGGGATGAGCGCGCGCAGCCTGAGCCGGCACTATCTGGAGGCGACCGGCCTCACGCCCGCCAGGGCCGTGGAGCGCCTGCGGGTCGAGGCCGCCCGGCGCGCGCTCGCCGAGACGGCGCAGCCGGTGAAGCGCGTCGCCCGGATCTGCGGCTTCGGCTCCGAGGAGACGATGCGGCGCAGCTTCCTGCGGCACGTCGCGGCGACGCCGCAGGAGTACCGGGCGCGGTTCGGGGCGTGAGAGGGGCTCAGACCGTCGTGCGGCATTCGAGGGCCGCGCATCGGGACTTTTCCCATGCACTTCCTCTTCCTGAGGTGCGGCGAAGCCGCCTCGAAGGAGAGCTCCAGGGACCACAATGGCTTCTGGAGCCCTCCTTCAGGCCCGCTCGCGCGGGCACCTCAGGATGAGGGGGGTGGATGGGAGGAGGCCGGTTCGAACCCGCGACGCGCCACCTCTCCCGCACGGGAGAGGGGACCCGCGCTTCGTCCAGTCAACGCGGCGCCGCACACGACGCCCGAGTCCGGGAGCCCGCTCAGCCCAGCTTGTAGACCGCCGCAAGCTCCGGGTCCTTGGCCGCCACGAGCTTCGCCAGATCCACGATGACCTTGGCCTGCTTCCAGGTGGCGTCGTCCTGCATCTTGCCGTCGAGCATCACCGCGCCGGTTCCGTCCGGCATGGCCTCGACGATCCGGGCCGCGAAGGCCACTTCGGCCGGATCCGGCGCGAAGACCCGCTTGGCAATCGCCACCTGGCTCGGATGCAGCGTCCAGGCGCCGGCGCAGCCCATCAGGAAGGCGTTGCGGAACTGCGCCTCGCAGGCGTCGCCGTCGGAGAAATCGCCGAACGGGCCGTAGAATGCCTTGATGCCGTTGGCCATGCAGGCATCGACCATCCTGGCGATCGTGTAGTGCCAGAGATCCTGCTGGGCCGTGGCGCGGGGGGCATCGCCGGAGGGATCGCTGAGCACCCGGTAATCCGGATGGCCGCCGCCGACCCGGGTGGTCTTCATGCCGCGGGACGCCGCGAGATCCGCCGGCCCGAGGCTCATGCCGTGCATCCGCGGCGAGGCCGACGCGATGGCGTCGACATTGGCCACGCCCTCGGCGGTCTCCAGGATCGCGTGGACCAGGATCGGCTTCGTGACGCCGTGGCGCGCCTCGAGCTGGGCGAGCAGCTGGTCGATGTAGTGGATGTCCCAGGGCCCCTCGACTTTGGGCACCATCACGATGTCGAGCTTGTTGCCGACCTCGGCCACGATCGTGAACAGGTCGTCCAAGATCCAGGGCGAGTTGAGGGCGTTGATCCGGGTCCAGAGGCCGGTGCCGGTGGAGGCGAAGTCGGTGGCCTGAGCCATCGCCACGAAGCCCTTGCGCGCGGCCTCCTTCTGGTCGGCCGGGACCGCGTCCTCCAGATTGCCCAGCACCACGTCGACGGTCCCGGCGAGATCCGGTACCCGGGCGCGGACCTTGTCGTTGTGGGGCGGCACGAAGTGGATCATCCGCTCCAGCCGCACCGGCAGCTCGCGGAACGGGGCCGGCGCGCCGGTGGCGAGGGGCTGGAAGAAGCGGCGGGGCAGTTTCATCGGGTGCCTCTTGTCAGGGCTGGCGTCTGGCCCCGTTAAGGCAGGCTTGGGCGGGCGCGTAAAGCCGCGCCGCGCACACGTGATCTCGGACTTTCGGTGCAGACCGGCTTCAGCCCCGCCGGCCGCCGCGCTCGCTCATCCCGATCCGGCCGAAGAAGTCGCCGGTGCTGCCGGCCACCACCACGAGGCGCCGGACCTCGCCCCGCAGGAACGCCTGCAGGAAGCGGTTGTAGTCGCGGAATGAGACGCAGCCGTTCGAGGCACCCGGCTGGCGCAGCATGTAGGTGTGGGCGAGCAGGCCGTCGCGGCCGTGGATCGCGGCGCTGCCGCCGACCGGGTTGAGGCGGATCGCCCGGACCCCGTGGAACAGGCGCTCGCGCTCGGTCAGGTCGTAGGTGCCGGGCGGCGTCGAGCCGCGCATGCGCACGTGGACGAAGCGCGGGTTGTCCATGGCCTCGCCGAGGCCGGAATGCGCCTCCAGCACCTCGCCGGAGGGCAGCGTCACGGTGCGGGCGCTAATGTCGTAGACGGCCGTTCCGGCGACGGATTCGGGGGCGGGGCTGACCCGGGTGCGCGGCGCCTCCCGCGGCAGGGCGTCCGGGCTGGCATAGGCCAGCGCCTGGCGCGGCTCCTGACGGTTGTCCTGAGACGGCGCGGCGCCGCCGACCCCGAACAGCTTTTCGAAGAAGGACGGCTCCTCGGCCATCGCGGCGCGGAACACGTCGCGGGTGCGGGGCAGGGCACGAGCGGCGACGCGAGTGGGCGGAACGGCGGCCTGGCGCCGCAGCTCGGCCGGACGCGCCACCGGCAGCGGGACCAGGACGGAGGCGGGCACGAGGGCGGCGGGCGTGGTCTCGGCGGCGGCGACCCGGACCGGCGCCTCGGCGACCTTCTCGGCAGCTTTAGCCTGCGCGACCCGGATCTGGGCCGCCCGGGCCTGATCAACCTTGATCTGCTCGGCCCTGGCGACCTGCCGGGCGATCTCCCGGACCGCCGGGGACGGCTCGGCGACGGCGACCTGGAAGGCGGGGGTGGGCGGAGCCTCGCTGCCGAAGGCGGTCGCGGTGCTGGAGCCCAGGGCCGGGCTCGGGTCGAGCATCCAGGCGATGCTCGGCTTCGACGCGGCGCTGCGGGCGACCGGCCGGACCGGAGCGTCCGGCGAGAGCGCGGGCGCCGCCTCGGCGGCAGCGGCAGTCTGCTCGTCGTACGGGGCCGGCCCCTGCGGGTGGCTGAGCACGGCCCAGCCGGCCAGGGTCATGGCCGTCAGGGAGATGAGCGCGGTCAGCCGGGCGCGGCGGCGGGCACGACGCATGGCGCTCGGATAGGGCGCCCGGGTCCGGATGACGGGATCGTAGGCGGTCTCGACGTAAGTGATGCGCGGCGGCGCCCGGCGCAGGGGCCCCGCGCTCAAATACGCGGTCTGGAACGCGGCTTGGGACAACGCAGCCTGGGCCATTCGGGAAACTCGCGTACGCGCTTCCCCGTGGGCAGCCGCCGCCGTTCGCCCGCGAGAGCCTGTCTCGCGTACGTGGCTTGGGTCGCCCGTCTGGGGAGGACATCAACCGTCCGCCCCATTAAGCCGCAGCGTGGTTAATCCCCGCTAAAGAGACAGTTTCCGCGCGCGCTCCCGAGTTGGGACACAGCCTCAGGTCGTTGATCCGGGCGTTTCGCCAGGCGCGTCCATCGGCCCGTGCCGGCGCGCGACCAGCAGGCAGAGCAGGGCCACCGGCACGCCGATCAGCGACGTGCCGACGAAGAACCACGCGAAGCCCGTCCATTCGATCACGAAGCCCGAGAACCCGGCGAGCAGGCTGCCGGGCAGGGCGCAGAGGGAGGTCAGCAGGGCGTACTGGCTCGCCGCATGCGCGGTGGCCGAGAGCCGGGACATGTAGGTGATCAGCACGATCGACGCGAAGGCGTAGGCGAAGCCGTCGATCCCCACGGTCAGCGCGAAGGTCCAGAACGCCGCCCCGCCGTGGCCGCCGTGCCAGGCGAGATAGGCGAGGGCCAGGTGCGAGGCCGAGGCCGTGACGGTGCCGATCAGCAGGCTCACCATCATGCCAATCCGCGGGATGATGGCGCTCGCCAGGAACGTCCCGCCCAGCGCGATCCAGAAGCCGAACAGCTTGGTCACGGTGGCGATGTCGGTGTTGGAATAGCCCAGCGTCTTGAACAGCGGGATCGCCATGGCGTTCGAGACGTAGCCGGGCATCCGGAAGCCCGCGACCAGTGCCAGCACCGGGATGGCCAGCGGCCCGAGCCGGGCGAGGAGGTCGCGGATCGGCGCCCAGACGGTCTCGACAAAGCCGCCGGTGGCAGGCGTCTCGGGGGCGGGGGGCTCGGGGGCGAGGAGCGCCGCGATGGTGCCCGGGGCCATGAGCGCGGCCATGCACAGGTAGGCGGCGCGCCAGCCATACGCATCGGACAGGTAGAGGGCGCCCGCCCCTGCCGCGAGATTGCCGACCCGGTAGCCGATCTCCGACCAGGACGACATCAGCGCCTGCTGCTCGGGCGGCGCGGCGGTGATGCGCCAGCCGTCGATCACCACGTCCTGGGTGGCGCCCGCGACGCCGAGCGCCAGCGAGAACGCCACCGTCCAGGCGAGCCAGTGGGCCGGATCGCCGAAGGCGACGCCGGCGAGCGCCAGCGCCACCAGGATCTGCGTGGCGACGATCCAGCCGCGGCGGCGCCCGAGCCAGCGGCCCAGCAGCGGCGCATCGTGGCGGTCGAGGAACGGCGCCCAGAGGAACTTGAGCTTGTAGGCGATTGTCAGCTCACTCATCAGCCCGATTGTGGCGAGCGGCACCTTCGCCTGGACGAGCCACGCCGACTGGGTCGCGTAGACGAGCAGGAATGGGATGCCCTGCGCGAAGCCGAGGCCCAGCACCGCGGCGACGCGCCGGTCGGTGAACAGGGGCGTAAGGAAGGCGCCTGTGGCGGCCTTCACCGGCTCGGGCGCGCCGGTGACCTGCGCCGGGTTTGCCATCCACGCGTCTCCTGACCGCCGCCCCTCAGGATGAGGGGTCATGCCCGGGCGCGAGGCGCCCCTCACCCTCACGCCGCCTTCTTCCCCCGTTCGGCGATCTTCACGAGGCTGCGCAGCACCTCGGTGGCGGTCTTGAGCCGCGCCGGGACCGTATTCAGCTCGCGCACGAACACGACGCTCATGTCGGGCCGCACCTTCGCGAACGAGGCCTGCTCGGCGACGTAGGCCACGAGCCCCTGCGGGTTGGCGTAGGAGCGGTCGCGGAAATGGACCACCACGCCCTTCGGCCCGGCCTCGACCTTCTCGACGTTCGCCTTGAGGCAGAGGATCTTGATCGTGCCGATCTTGAGGAGCTGCTCCACCTCCGGCGGCAGCGGCCCGAACCGGTCGATCATCTCGGCCCCGAAGCTCTCCATCTCGGCATCGTCCTGGAGGGTGGCGAGCCGCCGGTAGAGCGCCAGCCGCACCCCGAGATCCTCGACGTAATCCTCCGGGATCGTCACCGGCGCGCCCAGCGCGATGGTCGGCGACCACGCCTCCTCGGGCACGTCCTCGATGCCGGCCTTGAGCGCCGTCACCGCGTCCTCCAGCATCTGCTGGTAGAGCTCGTAGCCGACCTCCTTGATGTGGCCCGACTGGGCGTCGCCGAGGAGGTTGCCGGCGCCGCGGATGTCGAGGTCGTGGGAGGCGAGCTGGAAGCCCGCGCCCAGCGTGTCGAGGCTCTGGAGCACCTTGAGGCGCTGCTCGGCCTGGGCGGTGAGCTGGCGGTTCGCCGGCGTCGTGAACAGCGCGTAGGCGCGCGCCTTCGAGCGCCCGACGCGGCCGCGCAGCTGGTAGAGCTGGGCCAGACCGAACATGTCGGCCCGGTGCACGATCAGCGTGTTGGCGGTGGGGATGTCGAGGCCCGATTCCACGATCGTGGTCGAGAGCAGGACGTCGAACTTGCCCTCGTAGAAGGCGGTCATCACGTCCTCGAGCTGGCCCGCCGCCATCTGGCCGTGGGCCACCGCGACCTTGATCTCGGGCATCTCGGCGTCGAGGAATTTCTTGACCTCGGCGAGATCCTCGATCCGCGGCACCACGTAGAAGGCCTGGCCGCCGCGGTAGCGCTCGCGCAGCAGCGCCTCCCGGATGGTCAGCGGGTCGAACGGCGTCACGAAGGTGCGCACCACCAGCCGGTCCACCGGCGGCGTCGCGATGATCGAGAGCTCGCGCACCCCGGTCATGGCGAGCTGGAGCGTGCGCGGGATCGGCGTCGCCGACAGCGTCAGCACGTGCACGTCCGCCTGGAGCGCCTTCAGCCGCTCCTTGTGGGCGACGCCGAAATGCTGCTCCTCGTCCACGATGATCAGGCCGAGATCCTTGAAGGCGATGTTCTTCGCCAATAGAGCGTGGGTGCCGACCACGATGTCGACCGTGCCGGCGATGAGCCCCGCCCGCGTCTGCTTCATCTCCGCCGCGGAGGCGAAGCGCGAGAGCTGCGCCACCTGGACCGGCAGGCCCTTGAAGCGCTCCGCGAAGGTCCGGAAATGCTGGCGGGCCAGCAGCGTCGTGGGGACGATCACCGCCACCTGCTTGCCGGAGATCGCCGCCGCGAAGGCGGCGCGGAGCGCCACCTCGGTCTTGCCGAAGCCGACATCGCCGCAGACCAGCCGGTCCATCGGCCGGCCGGCATTGAGGTCGTCCAGCACCGCGTCGATGGCGTTGGCCTGGTCCTCGGTCTCCTCGAACGGGAAGCGGGCGGCGAATTCCCCGTAGAGCCCCTCGGGCGCCTGCAGCGCGGGGGCCTTCCGGACGAAGCGCTGGGCCGCGACCTTGATCAGCTCGCCCGCCATCTCGAGGATGCGGCGCTTCATCTTGGCCTTGCGGGCCTGCCACGCGCCGCCGCCGAGGCGGTCGAGGGCGACCTCGGAATCCTCCGAGCCGTAGCGGGTCAGGAGCTCGATGTTCTCCACCGGCAGCAGCAGCAGGCCGCCGGTGTATTGCAGCTCCAGGCAATCGTGCGGGGCGCCCGCGGCGTGGATCGTCTTGAGGCCGACGAAGCGGCCGATGCCGTGGTCGGCGTGGACCACGAGGTCCCCGGGCTGGAGCGCCTGCACCTCCAGGATCACGTCCTGGGGCCGCTTGGCCTTGCGCTTCTGGCGGACCAGCCGGTCGCCCAGGATGTCGCCCTCGGAGACGACGGCCAGCTCGCCCGCGGTGAAGCCCGCCTCCAGGCCCCAGACCGCAACCGCCGCGTCGGTGCCGCGCTTCAGCGCGTAGACGTCGGTGAGCCGGGTGATCGCTACGGGCTTCTTGAGGCCGTGGTCGGTGAGCACGCCGCAGAGCCGGTCGCGGGAGCCGTCGGACCACGCGCCCAGGATCACGTGATGACCGGATCCCTGGAGGTCGCGGATATGCGCCACCGCGGCGTCGAACACGCTGGTGTTCTCGTCGGCGCGCTCGGGGGCGAAGCTTCGTCCGGCCTTGGCGCCGCAATCGATGACGGCGCGTTCGGACGATTCGGGCTGCGCGAACGGGGTCAGCCGCGCCACCGTGGCGGTGGCGATCCGCTCCTTCAGCTCGTTCGGCGTCAGATAGAGGGCGCGGGGCGGCAGCGGCTTGTAGGGGGCGACGCCGGCCTGCGGCGTCTTCATCGCGCCCTCGCGGGCCTGGTAATAATCCTGGAC
The DNA here is from genome assembly GCF_041806315.1 of Methylobacterium sp. OAE515. Classification (NCBI taxonomy): domain Bacteria; kingdom Pseudomonadati; phylum Pseudomonadota; class Alphaproteobacteria; order Hyphomicrobiales; family Methylobacteriaceae; genus Methylobacterium; species Methylobacterium sp. OAE515. Next base: position 4,287,429 of record NZ_JBGMUV010000001.1, on the reverse strand, counting down.
GAGGCTGATCCGCTCGGCGGCGGCATCCTCCACCTGCGGGTCGAAGACCAGCGGCACGCCGCCGAGATAGTCGAACAGCGTGTCGAGGTGGTCGTAGAACAGCGGCATCCAGTGCTCGAGGCCGGCGTAGCGCCGCCCCTCGCTCACGGTCTCGTAGAGCCGGTCGTCCCGGGTCGCAGCGCCGAAGCTCTGGATGTAGCCCTGGCGGAAACGCCGGATCGTCTCGGTGGTGAGCTGGACCTCGCTCATCGGCATCAGGTCCAGCGAGCGGAGCTGACCGGTGGTGCGCTGCGTCTCCGGGTCGAAGGCGCGGATCGATTCCAGCGTGTCGCCGAAGAAGTCGAGGCGGATCGGCGCCGGCAGGCCGGGGGGCGACAGGTCGAGGATGCCGCCGCGAACCGCGTACTCGCCGGTGTCGCGCACCGTCCCGGTGCGCAGGAAGCCGTTGGCCTCGACCCAGGCCACCACGTCGTCCATCGCCACGACGTTGCCGATCGCCGCCGAGAACGCCTCCTTGGCGATGTGGGTGCGGGGCGGGACCCGCTGCACGAGGGCGTTGACGGTGGTGCAGAGGATCCGCGGCCGGTCCTCGGCGGAGCGGGTGCGGGCGAGGCGGGCCAGCGCCGTCATTCGGGCGGCGGCGACCGCGGTGGTCGGCGAGACGCGATCGTAGGGCTGGCAGTCCCAGGCCGGAAGGCTCATCACGTCCATCTCGGGCGCGACGAAGCCGAGGGCCGCCTGGAACGAGGCCGAGCGCCCGGAATCCCGCGCCACGTGGACCAGCACCGCCGGCGCATCGACGGTTGGCGCCAGGGCGCGGGCGAGGTCGGCGAGCGCCAGAGCGTCGAAGCCCTCCGGGGCGTTCGCCAGAACCGGGCTGTCGCCGCGCTTCAGGGCGTCGATCGCCCGGGCGAGCGCGGAGGATTTCGGCAGCGCAAAGCGCGCGACCGGCGGCTTGGCAGCGGGGGCGGGGGGCTTCGGCTGAGGCTTGGCCATCGGGTCTTTCGCGGGAAATCCCGCCGGGCGCGTCAGGGGTGGTGATCAGGTGGCGTTAGCCGATCGGGCCGCCGCGATAAAGCACGGCGCCGGCGGCCGGGTGGCGGGACAGAGCCTATATGGAAGCTCCGTCGCGGCAGGGAACGGCCCTGCGCCGATGTGCGGCCGATCGTCGGTCAGGGCGTCGGTCAAGGAACGCGGATCCCCTCTCCCGTGCGCGAGAGAGACAGGGTGAGGGGCGTGCCCGATCCGGAGATGGCGGATCCCTCACCCCAACCCTCTCCCGCACGGGAGAGGGGCGTGTCGCGCCGCGTCGGAGGCCGGAGCATGAGGATCTCCGGGCCCGCGCCCCTCAGGCGTCCGGCCCGACGATCTCCGCCAGTGCCGCCTCGACCCGGCCGCGGAAGAAATCCGCGTTGGGCATGGGCTCGGTCATCGCGGCGGCCCGGGCCGTGGCCTGCCGCAGGATCTCGGCGCGCAGAGCCGGATCGGAGCGCTCCATCATCTCCAGCATGATCCGCACCACCAGCTCGGTGGCGATCGACCGGGCCGGATGATCGTAATTGGGCTTCGGCTCGTCCATCGGGGGCTCTCTCAGGCGGGCTCTCTCAGGAATGGATCGGCGCGTCGTGCCGGTGGAACGCGCGCACGCGCTGCCAGACCGACGTGTCGTAGTTCGAGGGCGTCTCGACCTCGCCGGTGAGCCACTTGAACAGGTCGCGGTCGGGGACCTCGATCAGCGCCTCGAACTGGTCGAGCTCCGCCTCCGACAGCTCGCCGATCGCGGCGTCGGCGAAGCGGCCCATGATCAGGTCCATCTCGCGGATGCCCCGGTGCCAGGCGCGGTAGAGGAGGCGACGGCGGCGCGGATCGAGGTCGGCGCTCGTGCGGGTGGTGCCGGACATGGATCTCGGACCTCGGCTCGAACAAGGGGTAGGCGCTAGATAGGCCCCCGCGGCGACGGATCCAGAACGGGGCCGCGACCGGGCGAGTTACAACTGGAGGGCGAGACGGCAAAAAGAAATTGCCTCCGCCGAGCGCTCCGTTATCTCGGGCTGCAACGCCCCCGGACGGGGCGGCGAGCGGGAGTCCAACGATGCCGAAGGCGATCCGGGTCTACGAGTATGGCGGCCCCGAGGTAATGCGCTTCGAGGACGTGCCCCTGGCCGAGCCCGGCCCCGGGCAGATCCGGGTCAAGCAGGCGGCCATCGGCGTCAACTTCATCGACATCTACTTCCGCACCGGCGCCTACAAGTCCCCGCACATGCCCTACACCCCCGGCAAGGAGGGCGCCGGCACCGTCACGGCGGTGGGCGAGGGCGTCAGCCAGTTCAAGCCCGGCGACCGGGTCGCCTACGGCTCGGTGGCGGATGGCTGCTACGCCGAGGAGCCGGTGATCCCGGCCTCCGCGGCCGTGCCGATCCCCGACGGCGTCGACGAGACGACCGCCGCCGCCATGATGCTCAAGGGCCTGACCGTCGAGTACCTGCTGCACCGGACCTACGCGGTGAAGCCCGGCGACACGATCCTGTGGCAGGCGGCCGCCGGCGGCGTCGGCCTGATCGCCTGCCAGTGGGCCAAGCACCTCGGCGCCACGGTGATCGGCACCGCCGGCAGCCCCGAGAAGGCAGAACTCGCCAAGCAGAACGGCTGCGACCACGTCATCCTCTACCGCGAGGAGGATGTCGCCAAGCGCGTGCGCGAGATCACCGGCGGCAAGGGCGTCCCGGTGGTCTATGACGGCGTCGGCCAGGCGACTCTGATGGGCTCGCTGGACAGCCTCGCACCGCTCGGCCTGCTGGCGAGCTTCGGCTCGGCCTCCGGGGCGATCACCGGGCTCGACCTCGGCCTGCTGGCCCCGCGCGGCTCGCTCTACGTGACCCGCCCGACGCTCGCGACCTTCTCGTCGAACCGCGCCACGCTGGAAGAGGCGGCCGCCCGCCTGTTCAAGGTGGTCCGCGACGGCGCGGTGAAGATCGCCGTCAACGCCACCTACCCGCTGGCCGAGGCGCAGCAGGTCCACCGCGACCTCGCGGGCCGGGAGACCACCGGCTCGATCGTGATGCTGCCCTGAGGCCCGCAACCGTGATGCCCGGCAACGCCGACCTGCTCCTCGTCGTCGACGTGCAGGTCGACTTCCTGCCGGGCGGGGCGCTCCCCGTGCCGGAGGGCGACGCGGTGATCGGCCCGATCAACGCGCTCCAGCACCGCTTCCGGCACGTGGTGCTGATGCAGGACTGGCATCCCCCGGACCACGTCTCCTTCGCCGAGACCCATCCGGGGCGGGCCCCGTTCGAGACGGTGATGCTGCCCTACGGACCGCAGGTGCTGTGGCCGCGCCACTGCGTCCAGGGCAGCCCGGGCGCCGCCTTCGCGCCGGGTCTCGCCACCGACCGGGCGAGTCTGGTGGTGCGCAAGGGGCTCGATCCCCGGGTCGACAGCTACTCGGCCTTCCTGGAGGCCGACCGGTCGACCCGCACCGGGCTCGCCGGGGCGCTTAGGGAGCGCGGCATCACCCGCATCGCCGTGTGCGGCCTCGCCACCGATTTCTGCGTCGCCTGGAGCGCGCTCGATGCCCGCGACGCGGGCTTCGACGTCCTCGTGGTGGAGGATGCCGTGCGCGGGATCGACGTGGACGGATCCCTCGCGCAGGCCTGGGCGCGGATGGAGGCGGCGGGCGTGCGCCGCATCGGGACGGCCGCGATCGGCTGAGGACGTGCGGGGACCGGGAGGCGAACCGCCGCACGGGGCGCGGGTGACCGTCTCCGCCCCGGTGCGTTGGCCCGACATCAGCATCCGACAGGAGCCTGCATGTCGTCCAAGCATCTGAAGACCGAGACCCCGACCGACGCCGACCTCAAGGGCAATCCCGGGATCGGCACCTCGAAGGGCATGAGCGGCGCCGATCCTGCCGATCTGCAGGCGGATTCGACCTTCGAGGGCGACGTGGACAACGAGACCAAGGTCGATGGCGGCATCGACCCCGACCACCGGCCGCGCAAGAACGCGTGACTAAGAACGTGTGACCAAGAACGCGTGATGGGATCCCCGGGCCCGTGCGGCCCGGGTCGATCTCAGCGGCTGCGCGCCGGCGCCTTCGGCCGCTGCGGCGCGGGAGCTGCGGGCCTGGCACTCGGGCCGCCGGCCGGGACGAAGATCTGGGCCGGGCTCGCGGTGTAGCCGCGCAGCTGAGCCGCGTTGGCGGCTCCGAAAGCGGATGTGCCGTCCGCGTGGGCGGCGCCCGCCGCGCAGACCGGGAGAAGCACGGCGGCCAGGGCCAGAAGGGCGTGCTTCGACATCGGCAGGGTCCTTGTGTTCGCACGGGCCCGGACAACCCCGATCCGTGCCGGATCGCTCCGCTCTGGGACAGATCTCGCCTGCCCGACGTGCGGAACCGCACAGGCGCAGTGCCGCGCATGACGGAGCGGCCGCTTGCGCCGGAGGCCGTGTCAGACCGCCAGCCCGAGTTGCTGCGGCCCGTCGGGCTCGTCCTGAGCGAAGCCCGACAGCGATACCCCAATCAGCCGCGCGCTGCGCCGCAGGGGGAACAGGCCGGCGAGTAGGTCGAGGCCGATCCGCTCCAGATTGGTCCGGTCGGCCACGGGAACGGTGAGCGATTTCGCCCGGGTGACCTGGGCGAAATCCGAAAATTTCAGCTTCAGGGTCACGGTCCGGGCGCGCATGCCCTTGGCGTCGGCCCCGGTCCAGACCTTGTCGAACAGCGGCGCCAGCCGGGCGGCCAGAACCTCGAAGGCGGCTGTGTCCTCCGAGAAGGTGGTCTCCGCGCCGATCGACTTGCGCACCCGGTGGGCGCGGACCGGCCGCGCGTCGATCCCGCGGGCGACGGCGTAATAGTAGGCGCCCGCCGATCCGAAGGTCTCGAGCAGGCGCTCTGGCGACCAAGCGCGGAGATCGGCCCCGGTCTCGATCCCGAGCCGCTTCATCTTCGCCTCGGTGACCGGGCCGACCCCGTGGAACCGGCCGATCGGCAGTTCCGCCACGAAATCCGGTCCCATGGCGGGGGTGATGACGAACAGGGCGTTCGGCTTCCGGTGGTCGGACGCCACCTTGGCGAGGAACTTGTTGTACGAGACCCCCGCCGAGGCGATGAGCCCGGTGCGTTCCAGGATCTCGGCCCGGATCGCCTTCGCCACGGCCGTGGCGGTCGGGAGCCCCAGAAGGTTTTCGGTGACGTCGAGATAGGCCTCGTCCAGGGCCACCGGCTCGATGATTGGCGTGTGCCGGGCGAAGACCGCCCGGATCTCCTCAGAGATCGCCCGGTAGACTTCGAAGCGCGGTTTCACGAACAGCAGATCCGGGCAGAGCCGGCGGGCGGTGGCCGACGGCATGGCCGAGCGGACGCCGAACTTCCGGGCCTCGTAGCTCGCCGCCGCTACCACGCCGCGCTCCCGCGAGCCGCCCACGGCCAGCGGCAGGCCGCGCAAGGACGGGTCGTCGCGCTGCTCCACGGAGGCGTAGAACGCGTCCATGTCGATGTGGATGATTTTTCGGAGCGCGACCTCCGGATCCATCGCCGCCTCGGAGATACGCCGTGGGTTCCTGCTCTGTTCCGAGAAAGCGCGGTGGGCCGGCGGGGTCAAGCCGCGCTGGACGTGGCGTCAACAGAGATATCCCACCCGCGCCCTCATCCTGAGGTGCCCGCGTCAGCGGGCCTCGAAGGAGGGCTCCAGGAATCGCCGTGCCTTCTGGAGACCTCCTTCGAGGCCTCCGCTGCGCTCCGGCACCTCAGGATGAGGGCGCGGCTTGAAAAGTCGCTACGGCGCGCCGCCTCAGGCCACGCTGCCGTAGAGGTCGTAGGCCTCGGCCCGGTCGATCTTCACCGTGACGATGTCGCCGACCCGCACCGGGCGCCGGAAGGCGGCGTGGACAGTGCCGTCGATCTCCGGCGCGTCGGCCTTGGACCGGCCCCGCGCAACCCCGCCCTCGACGGAATCGACGATGATGGGCAGCCGCTTGCCGACCTTGGCCCGCTGGAGCCGCAGCGCGATCCCGTTCTGCGTCTCCATGAACCGGCGCTTGCGCTCGGCCTTGACCTCCGGCGGCACGTGGTCGCCCAGCACGTTGGCGGTGGCGCCCGCCACCGGCTCGTACTCGAAGCAGCCGACCCGATCGAGCTTGGCCTCCTGCAGCCAGGCCAGCAATTCCTCGAACTCGGCCTCGGTCTCGCCGGGGAAGCCGACGATGAAGGTCGAGCGGATCGCGAGGTCCGGGCAGATCTGCCGCCAGCTCCGGATCCGGTCGAGCTGGCGTTCCTGGTTGCCGGGGCGGCGCATGCGCTTGAGCACCGAGGGGCTCGCGTGCTGGAGCGGCATGTCGAGGTAGGGGAGCACCTTGCCCTCGGCCATCAGCGGGATGACCTCGTCCACGTGCGGATAGGGGTAGACGTAGTGCAGCCGCACCCAGGCCCCGAGCTCGCCGAGCTCCTTGGTGAGGTCGTAGAACTTCGCCCGGACCTGACGGTCCTGCCACGGGCTCTCACTGTAGCGGATATCGACGCCGTAGGCGCTAGTGTCCTGGCTGACCACCAGCAGCTCCTTCACGCCGGCTTTGACCAGTTTTTCCGCCTCGCGCAGCACGTCGGCGGCGGGGCGGCTGACGAGGTTCCCGCGTAGGGACGGGATGATGCAGAAGCTGCAGCGGTTGCTGCACCCCTCCGAGATCTTCAGGTAGGCGTAGTGGCGCGGGGTGAGCTTGATTCCCTGCGGCGGCACGAGGTCGAGGAACGGGTCGTGGGCCGGCGGCACCGCCTCGTGGACGGCCGCCACCACCGACTCGTAGGCCTGGGGGCCAGTCACCGCCAGGAGGTCGGGATACTTCTCGCGGATCTCCTCCGGCTGCGCGCCCATGCAGCCGGTGACGATGACCCGGCCGTTCTCCGCCATGGCCTCGCCGATCGCCGAGAGCGATTCCGCCTTGGCCGAATCGAGGAAGCCGCAGGTGTTGACGATCACCACGTCGGCGCCGTCGTGCCGGCGGGCCAGCTCGTAACCCTCGGCGCGCAGATGGGTCAGGATCCGCTCGGAATCGACCAGCGCCTTCGGGCAGCCCAGCGAGACGAAGGAGATCTTGGGGGCCGAGGCCTTGGGGGCAGGTATGGCGGTGGCGGTCATGGGCGCATTCGACGGGTCGGACACCGCCCGCGCGCGTGGCCTGTGGGACAGTCACACGGAACGCGAGGACGAGAATTCGGGATGGGTCTCCTATAGCGATTCCCGCCGGCCTGCGCGAGACCGGCCGCCGCAGGGGTGCCCGGCCCCGCGCGCGAGGCTGACTGTCGCCGGCAAACTTGGCTGTTGGGCAAGTCTTTACCGGCCGATCCTGACACCACACATCAAGAAGCGGCGGCGCCGGCCGGCGCCGAGGACCGAGGCCGTGCGCGCCGCGCGGCGGTGCCTGCGTGGAACTGCCGCTTCCCCCGCGGCATCGCCTGTGCGACGGCAGCGTGCGCGCGGCCTCCAAGGACATCAGCCCCGAACCCGGTCATGTGGACCCGAGAGATCCCCCTTATCGATCCCGTCGCGGCGGCGGCCCGGCTGCGGGCCCTGCCGGGGCTCGCCTTCCTCGACAGCGCCATGCGGCACGATCCGCTCGGGCGCCATTCGATCGTCGCCGCCGAGCCGTTCGCGCGCTTCCGGTTCCGCGACGGACGCGCGACCCTGGATGGCCGCCCGGTGCCGGGCGGGCCCTTCGCGGCCCTGCGGGCCTGCCTCGCGCCCTACCGGATCGCGCCCGGTCCTGACGAACCGTTCCCGGGCGGCGCTATCGGCTATCTCGCCTACGATCTCGGCGCGCAGCTGGAGCGGGTCACGGTGCCGGCCCGACGGGCAGGGCTCACCGACGACATCGCCTTCAATCTCTACGACACGGCCCTGGTCATCGACCACGCCGCCGGCACCGCCCGGCTGGTCGCCACCGGCTTCCCCGAGCGCGAGCCCGCCGCCCGGCAGGCCCGCGCCGAGGCGCAGCTCGCCCGCTTCGCCGACCTGCTCGGCGCCGCGGCGGCCCCGGCCCCGCGGTCCGAACCCGCCGAAAAGCTCACGTGGCGTTCCAATTTCGACCGTCAAACCTATGAAAACGCTGTCGAAAAGGTGCGCGCCTATATCCGGGCCGGCGACATCTACCAGGCCAACATCGCCCAGCGTTTCTCGGCGGACCTACCGGCCGGCTTCGACCCATTCGCGCTCTATCGCCGCCTGCGCGAGACCAATCCCGCGACCTTCGGTGCCTATCTAGAGCTGGAGGGACTGACGGTGGCGTCCTCCTCGCCCGAGCGCTTCATCCGGCTGGATGGCCGGCACGTGGAGACGCGCCCGATCAAGGGCACCGCCCGCCGCCTCGACGATCCCGCGGCCGACCGGGCGGCGGCCGAGGCGCTGCTGGCCTCCGTCAAGGAGCGGGCCGAGAACGTCATGATCGTCGACCTGCTGCGCAACGACCTGTCCCGGGTCTGCGCGCCGGGCAGCGTCGCCGTGCCCACCCTGTGCGGCCTGGAGACCTACGCGGGCGTCCACCATCTGGTGTCGGTGGTGACCGGAGACCTCCGCGACGGGCTCGACGCTCTCGACCTCCTGGAAGGGACCTTCCCCGGGGGCTCGATCACCGGCGCCCCGAAGATCCGCGCCATGGACATCATCACGGAGATCGAGGGCGACGCCCGGGAGCTTTATTGCGGCGCCATCGGCCGGATCGGCTTCGACGGGGCGCTCGACACCTCGATCGCGATCCGGACGGTGTTCATGGACGATCACCAGGCCGTCCTGCAGGCCGGCGGCGGCGTGACCCTGCTGTCGGAGCCCGGCCCGGAATACGACGAGACCCTGGCCAAGGCCGAGCGCGTGTTCGAGGCCTTCGCATGATCCTCGTCCTCGACAACTACGACTCGTTCGTCTTCAACGTCGTCCGCTACCTGGAGGAGCTGGGGGAAGAGGTCCGGGTCGTGCGCAACGACGCCCTCGACGTCGCCGGCATCCGGGCGCTGGCGCCTGAGGCCCTGGTGGTCTCGCCCGGCCCCTGCACCCCCGCGGAGGCCGGGATCTCGCTCCCGGCGATCCGCGACCTGTCGGGGGCGGTGCCGATCCTCGGGGTCTGCCTCGGCCATCAGGCGATCGGCGCGGCCTTCGGCGGCACGGTCGCGCGGGCGCAGCGCCCGCTTCACGGACAGATGACGCCGATCGCCCACCAGGGCGAGCGGCTGTTCGCCGGGCTGCCGGCACCGATGCCGGTGGGGCGCTACCACTCGCTGGTGGTGAATCCCGGCCCCGACATGGCGCAGCATCTCTCGGTCGACGCGGTCTCGCAGGAGGGCGAGGTGATGGCGCTCTCGCACCGGACCCACCCGACCTACGGCATCCAGTTCCATCCGGAATCGGTGCTGACCGAGGGCGGCCACGCCCTGTTCGGCAATTTCCTGGGACTGGCCCGCGCGTGGCGGGCGAGCCGCGACCGACAGGCGGGGCCGAGCGATGCTGTGGCGTGACGGCGCGATCGTCGCCGGGACGACCGCTGCGCTCGACCTCACCGATCGCGGCCTGACGCTGGGCGACGGCCTGTTCGACACGGCGCTCGCCCTCGGCGGCCGCGTCGCCTTCGAGGCGGCGCATATCGACCGGCTCGTGGCCTCCGCCGGCAGGCTCGGGATCCCCGCCGAGCCGGAGCGGATCCGCGAGGCTCTCCGGGCACTCGCCGGGCAGGAGGAGCGGCTGGCGATCCGCACCACCCTCACCCGCGGCTCCGGTCCGCGCGGCCTCAAGCCGCCGGACGATCCGCGCCCGACGCTGTTCGCCACCGCGGCGCCGAGCGCCCGGAGCGCGGCCTTCGCGCCCCTGCGCTTGTGGCCGACGCCGGTCGCCCGCAACGAGACCTCGCCCGCCGCCCGGCTGAAGACGCTCGGCTACCTCGACGCGGTGCTGGCCGCCCGGGAGGCCGCCGCGGCGGGCTTCGACGAGGCTTTGTTCTGCAACACGCGGGGGCACGTTGCCTGTGCGGGCACCGGCAACCTGTTCGCGCTGTTCGGGCAGAGTCTGGTGACGCCGCCGCTCACCGACGGCGTGCTGGCCGGCATCGTCCGGGCGGAGATCCTCGGCCTCGCCGCCGGATGCGGGCTGCGGGCCGAGGAACGGTCGCTGAGCCTGCCGGAATGGCGCGCGGCCGAGGCCGTGGTCCTGACCAACTCGCTGCGGCTCCTGGCCCCCGTGACGGCGATCGGCGACACCGCCTTCGCCAGCGCCCGGCACCCGGCGGTGGCCCAACTGAGCGCGGCGCTCACGGCCTCGGTGGCCGAGGCCTGCGGCGTGGCGTCGGACGTCGTCGCGTGACCGATCCGGCGCTCGCGACGGGCCGTCGGCGGCTCCGCTACGGGCTTGCGGCCCTCTACGCTTTCATCGGGATCGTGCATCTCGCGGCGACCGACGCGATGCTGCCGCTGATGCCCGGCTGGGTGCCGGCGCCGCGGCTGGTCATCCTGGCCACCGGCCTGTGCGAGATCGCCGGCGCCATCGGGCTTCTAACCCGGCAGTTCCGGCGCGCGGCCGCGATCGGCCTCGCGCTCTACGCGGTCTGCGTCTACCCGGCGAACCTCAAGCACGCCTTCGCGCACGTCCACATCGACGGCATCCCGGATTCCTGGTGGTACCACGGCCCGCGCCTGGCGTTTCAGCCGGTCTTCCTCTGGGCGGCGCTCTGGGCCGGCGGGCTGATCGACTGGCCGTTCCGCCGGCGCGGGCGGTCGTTCGGGGCCGGCGCCAAGACATCCGGGGATGCCCCGCCACCCGGTGGGGTCGTCCCGCGCGACCGGCCAGCAACGATCCAGGAACCTTGATCACAGGATCCTGGGATCCCGGGATCACGGCAGGCTTTGATCCTGTGATCCGGGCGATAGACTGCCCGCCAGCTGCCGCGCGCGCCGGAATACCGGGCCGCGTGGTCCCGATACGGGCGGATTCCATGACGAGGCGCCGCGATCCGGGCCGAACGCGCCCGCCGCTTCCGGACACCCTGCCGGATCGCGACGCGGTCGAGCGCGCCCTCGAGATCGCTCTGGACCGCCTGCAGCCCAAACCGTCGGGGGCCAAGGCAGCGAGACCTAAGCCACCGGGGATCAAGCCGGCCGGATCCGACCCGGCGGGTGTCGGCCCAGGCCGCAAGACGCGCCCGGACGGGGCGGGCACCTGAGCCGCGAAAGGTTCCTCCACAGGGCGAAGATATCGTCCGGATACGACCGGCGGGACCCGCGTTCCCCGTCCGGAAGCCGCGCTACCCGCCAGCGGCCCCCGATGGAGACAGACCGCCATGGCCAAGCAGAAGACGCTGCACGACGCCTTCTACGAGACCCTGAAGGACGTCTATTACGCCGAGAAGCAGTCGGTGAAGGCCCTCAAGAAGTCCGCCAAGTCCGCGGAGCACGCGGAGCTGCGCCAAGCCTTCGAGACCCATGCCGAGGAGAGCGCCCAGCAGGTGGAGCGCCTGACGCAGGTCTTCGAGATCATCGGGAAGCCCGCCCGCGCCAAGACCTGCGAGGCGATGCAGGGCATCGTCTCCGAGATGGAGGAGGATCTCGAGGATTTCGAGGGCAGCCCGGCCGCCGACGCGGTGCTGGCCGCCTGCGCCCAGGCGGTGGAGCATTACGAGATCAGCCGCTACGGCACCCTGAAGACCTGGGCCGGCCAGCTCGGCTACGGCGAGGCCGCCAGGCTCTTGGACGAGACCCTGCAGGAGGAGAAGAAGACCGACGCCCTGCTCTCGAAGATCGCCGAGTCGATCAACGCCGCCGGCGATGCCGAGGACGGCGAGGCTCCGAAGGCCAAGGGCTCGAAGAAGGCCGCCTGAGCGCACCTGCATCCGGCACCGCCGCGGCGGTGCCGGACCGCGCCGATCCCGGCACCGGCCGCCCGGCGGAACGCGAAGGGCTCAGCCCGCTTTCTCGATCGCGCTGAGCGGGGTCCAGTAGCAGCGATCCTGATTGTTCGTCAGGGCGAGGCAGCCGTAGCTCATCGTCCGGGATTCGAGCCGGACCTCCTCGCCGAGCTTCCAGGACCGGCATTCGCCGCTGGCGAGACTGCCGCGCAGCAGCCGACCGAACCCCTCCTCGTCGCCGGCCATGACCAGCTTGAACAGGCGGTCCGTGACCTCCTGGGTGTGGCAGCCGAAGCGTTCCTGGACGATCGTCTCGGCAGCGGCGGGCCGGGACAGCGACGCCAGGGTGGCGAGGGCGGCGAGCGTCGTGAGGATGGGCAGGGTCGGGCGCATGCGCGGAACATATCCGCCGAACGCCGCCTGTCGAGCCCTGGAGTGCAGGCCCCCGCGCGGGCGATCGCCGCGCCCGCTCACGCGCCGCCGGCCGCCTCGTCGCGCTTGGCCGCCTGCCAGGCCGCCTCCATGGCGGCGAGGTCCGAGCGGCCGAGTTCGCCGCCCGCCGCCCGCAGGTGCTCCGCCATCGCGGCGAAGCGGCGCTCGAACTTGGCGGTGCCGTCGCGCAGGGCCGTCTCCGCGTCGATCCCGGCATGCCGCGCGAGGTTGGCCACCGAGAACAGGAGGTCGCCGATCTCCTCCGAGAGCGCCTGCGGGTCGCGCGCCTCCAGGGCTTCGGCGACCTCGTCGGTCTCCTCGCGGACCTTGTCGATGACCTGCGCGGCGTTGCCCCAGTCGAAGCCGTATGCCGCCGCCCGCCGGGAGATCTTCTCCGCCCGGGCAAGGGCCGGGAGCGCGCGGGCGACGCCGCCGAGCGGGTCGGGCGCGGCCTCCGCGGCGCCGGAGGCCGCGGACCGGTGCGCCCGCTCCTGCGCCTTGATCGCCGCCCATTGCGCCTCGACCTGCGCCGGATCGCGCAGCGGCGAGCCTGCGGGCAGGGGCTGCCCGTCCCGGTCGAAGACATGCGGATGGCGGCGGACCAGCTTGTCGCCGATCGCCCGCGCCACGTCGTCGAACGCGAAGGCGCCGGCCTCCTCGGCCATCTGCGCCTGGAACACCACCTGGAGCAGCAGGTCGCCGAGCTCGTCGCGCAGGTCGTCGCGATCGCCGCGCGCCACCGCGTCGGCGACCTCGTAGGCCTCCTCGATCGTGTAGGGCACGATGGTCGCAGGTGTCTGCGCCACGTCCCAGGGACAGCCGCGGACAGGGTCGCGCAGGGTCGCCATCAGGCGCAGGAGCCTGTGCAGCGGTGCCTCCCCGGGCAGCTCCCGGGACAGCTCCTGGGACATCGCCCCGGCGGTCGCCTCGCTCATGCCGGATCGTCCCTCGTCGCGCAGGTCACTCACGCTCCGGGCGTTAGACCATGGCGGGTGAAAGGGGAATCCGCGCGGGCGGGAGCCCGGTCAGACCCGGGCGTCGCGCTCGCGCACCTGCTCGTCCTGCAGGCCGTTGAGATAGGCGGTGAGCCGTCCGCTGACCGCCGGGTCGGCGCACTGGACCCAGAGCGGGGCCGGAAGGGTCCGGACAGGCAGGCGTAGCAAGAAAGCCTCGGCCGAGAGGGCCGCCTCCCGCTCCGAGGCGGCGGCCAGCAGCCGGGCGCCGGCCTGCGTGCCGATCAGGATCGCGATCGTTGCCATCAGGGATACGCCATGGACCGACAACGGCGCGCGGGTCCCATGCGTTGCGTCCGGGCTCAGCTCGTGGGCCGGACGCAGAGCGGCTCCCGGGCCAGCGCCAGGCTGAACGACCACAGGATCCGCCCGACCGGATCCATCAGCACCGCCCCGGTCAGCAGCATGCCGGCGGCCTTGCGGCAGAGTTCCCGGGCCTTGAGGATCGCGGCGTCGGCATCGGCCGCCTCCAGGCTGTCGGAGGCGAAGGCGAGGCCCGAGCGGCCGTCCGCGTGCTCCAGGATCCGTCGGAGAAAGGCCGGCATCGCTCGCTCCACCCTGTGGAGAATGACCGGCCACCGCAGCGCCGGCGACGTCCGAGGCTCGAGGCTCGAGGCTAGCGGCAGCGCCGACCGATCGGGCTGATTCAGATCAGGAGAAACCGCATTCCCCGGCCTCGCGCCCGCCGCAGGCCGGCTCCACATGTCGCAGGGCGCCTGGCTCGCCTGCGGGCCGATGCGCCCCGCCCCTGCGCGAGGTCCGCGCCAGGCCGTGCCGGGTCTTGTTCCAGCGCTCCGGGGCGCGGAGCAGTTCGGCCAGCGCAAGCCAGGCGGCCAGGCTGATCAGGAGGAAGTAGAGCGGCATCCAGACGGCCGACCGGGCGAGGTCGCTCCAGCCGCGCCGGGCGCAGCCGAGCAGGGCCGGCAGGATCAGCGACGCGAGCCCCGTCCCGAACAGCGTGATCGCGAGCCCAGTAGGGAGGTTGTCGAGGAAGGCGGGCGCCGCCGCGATGTCCAGGACCAGGAAGTCCCAGGCCGCCGCGGCGAGGCAGACCGGATAGGCGAGCGCCGACGCGACCGTGCCCGGCACCAGCGCGGCGGCGCAGAGCGTCTCCAGCACGCCGAGGCTGCGCGCGTTGGCGAGCGGCCGGCGCCCATGGGTGAGGCTGGTCTGGATCAGGCCCTTCAGCCAGCGGGTGCGCTGGGCGAGCCACGGGGCGAGCCGGGCCGGCGCCTCCTCGAAGGTGGGGCTCGGCAAGTCGCCGACGGTATAGCCCGCCAGCGCCAGGCGAATCCCGAGATCGGCATCCTCGGTGACGTTGAACGGATCCCACCCGTTCAGCGCCCGCAGCACGTCGGTGCGCAGGTGCATGGAGGTGCCGCCAAGCGGCACCGGCAGGCCGCACCGTGCCAGCGCCGGGTTCAGCACGTCGAACAGGCCCGCATATTCGAGGGCGAAGGCGCGGGCGAGCCGGGAATCGCCGGCATTGTCGATCACCAGCCGCCCCTGGAGACAGGCGACGCGGTCGGGCAGGCGCGCGAACAGGGTAGCCGCCAGCCGCAATTGCCCGGGATCGGGCACGTCCTCGGCGTCGTAGACGGTCAGCAGGGCGCCGCGGGCGAGCGGCAGCGCCGCGTTGAGGGCCCGCGGCTTGGTGCGGGGGCCGCCGGGCGGCACCGTAATCACCTCGAACCGCGCCGGCAGCGGGATCCGGGCGAGGGCCGGGCCGGTCTCCGGGTCGTCCGCCTCCAGCAGCAGCTTGATGTCGAGCTTGGCCGCCGGATAATCGAGGGCGGCCAGTGCCTTGAGCAGGTGCGGCACCACCGCCGCCTCGCGGCGGAGCGGGACCAGCACCGTGTAGACTGGCAGATCCGCATCGGCGAGCGGCACCGTCGCGTCCGCAGACACCGGGGCCGTGATGGCCAGGGCGGCGAGCCGGAAGCTCGCCATGGACAGGAACAGGCCCTGCGCGGCCAGCATCGCCGTCTGGGCGAGCCACGCCGGGAGCGCCGCGCACAGGCAGAGCGCTGCGGTGAGCCCCAGTCCGAGGACCAGCAGCCACCAGACGGCCGGCTCGCGCGCGGTGGCCCGCTCGGGCGTGCGCCGCCGCAGCTCGTGCGACGCGTAATCCGCCACCTGCTCGGGGATCGCGGCGAACACGGCCTCGCGCAGGCGTGTCGGGCTGGTGATCGCCGGCCTGGACGCCCGGCGCGGGCCGTCGAGGAGGTCCGCGATCATCCGGCCGCGGGGCGCCAGCACGCAGGGCGCCACCGCCCCGGGTGCCAGCGGCGCGAGACCGGCCGCCACGCTGTCGGGGAAGCGCAGGCCCAGGCCGAACGGGATCGGCCCGTCGAGGTAGGGGGCGCCGAGCGCCCGGGCCAGGGCCCGGTAATAGGCGGCCTCCGCCATCAGGCCGGCCTGGAGCAGGGCGGTCGCCGCGTCGGTCCCGGCCTCGGCCGCGGCGGCGGCAGCCCGGATCAGCAGCTGGCCGTCGACGCCCTCGGCTTGCAGGAAGGCGATCTCCGGCGGCAGGGCTGCCTGCCCCGCGGGCGGGCGCTGGAACGACACGCCGTGCGCTCCCCCGGTGGCCCCAGGTCGTGGTAGAGGAGGGAGGTGAGCCAGTCCCCGCCCCCACGCTCCGAGAGGAGCACCACCCCCTCCCGATCGTCAAGAGGCGATAGGACAGGCATCCCATTCCGGTTCGCGGCGGCCGCGCTCGCCGCCGTGCTCCTCTGGCCGCCACCCGCCGGTGCCGCGGCGCCGACGGAGCCCCAGGCCGCGCCCGCCGCCCCTCCCGCCGTCACGGTGCCGGATTTCTGGAACCCGCGCAGCCGGGGCGAGCGGATCGAGGCGCCTCAGACCGGCCGGGCGGTTCGCTTCCTCACGGACGACGAATTCCCGCCGCTGCACTTCGCCGGCCCCGACGGCAACCCGACGGGCTTCGTGGTCGAACTCGCCCGGGCCGTCTGCGAGAAGCTGACGATCACCTGCACGGTGCAAGCGCGCCGCTTCGACACCCTGCTGGACGCCCTCGACGGCAAGCAGGGCGACGTGGTCGCGGCGGCCATCCCCCTCACGGCGACGCTGCGGGAGAAGTTCCTGGCGACGCGGCCGTATTTCCGCTGGCCAGCGCGCTTCGCGGCGCGGACCGACAAGGGCCTGCCCGTCCCCTCGGCGGCGGCGCTCGCCGGGCGCAGCGTCGGCGTGATCGCCGGCAGCGCGCACGCGGCCTACCTCAAGGCGTTCTTCCCGAAGGCCGTCCCGAAGGACTTCACCGACCTCGCGGCGGCCGAGGGCGCGCTCAAGCGTGGCGAGATCGACTACCTGTTCGCCGACGGCCTGAACCTCGCCCTCTATGTCGGCGGCCAGGACGCGGAGGCTTGCTGCGCGCTGACCGGCGGCGACTACCTGGAGAACCGCTACTTCGGGGAGGGCATCGGCCTGATCACCCGCCAGGAGGACGCGGCCCTCTCCCGGGCGCTGGACGACGCGCTCCAGCGGGTCTGGGACGACGGCAAGTACACCGAGCTGTACCTGCGGTTCTTCCCGGTGAGCCCGTTCTGAGGGCTTTCATCGCCAGCGGGAACCGGGAATCCTGACCGCCGGGCTTCGGCTGTCGGATGGCACCCTGACGGATCTGTTCGAGACGGCCGTGGCCAAGGCACGCGGCCTGTCCCCTGACCTTCAGGACGAGATCGCCCGGCTCATGCTGGCCTTCGCGGGCGCTGGGGGGCTCGGTCTACCGGTTCACTCCGGAGGAGGCAGCGGAACTCGACGCGTCCGAGGCCGCCGAGGCGCGGGGCGACTTCGCGACAGAGGCGGAGATCCGCGCCATCTGGGCCAAGGATCGGCTCCAAGAGCCTGTTTGACCCGGGATTTCCCCTCCTCGCCCTCATCCTGAGGTGCCGCGCAGCGGCCTCGAAGGAGAGCTCCAGCCAGCGCGGCGGTCTCCGGAGGGTTCCGTCGAGGCCTCCGCTGCGCTGCGGCACCTCAGGATGAGGGCGAGATTTCGGAGATCCGGAATTCGCGACTCGGCTTGGCACGCTCAGGAAGCCGAGCGGATCAGGCGTGCGTCTGCCAAGCCGAAACCGAGATGCGCTGTCATAGGCCTCACGCGCGGGCCCGCGATGGAACCCCACAATGCACCGTCGGGCGTTCCGCTCCGATGCGAACCGCTCTAGGGTGCGCGCTCCCCATTCGCTTTCAGCCCTGAAGATCATCCCCGACGACATGCCAGCCGCTCCGCCAGCCCTGATCCTCGATCCCGATATCATCGAGGCCGCCGCCAACGCCGCCGCCTGGCCCTTCGAGGAGGCACGCAAGCTCGTGGCGCGGCTGGAGAAATCCGGCAAGAAAGAGGTGCTGTTCGAGACCGGCTACGGCCCCTCGGGCCTGCCGCATATCGGCACGTTCGGCGAGGTCGCCCGCACCTCCATGGTGCGGCACGCCTTCCGGGTGCTCACCCGCGACGCGGTGCCGACCCGGCTGATCGCCTTCTCGGACGACATGGACGGGCTGCGCAAGGTGCCCGACAACGTGCCGAACCGGGAGATGCTGGCCGACCATCTCAACCAGCCGCTCACCCGCGTGCCGGACCCGTTCGGCACCCATGACAGCTTCGGGGCGCACAACAACGCCGAGCTGCGCCGCTTCCTCGACGCCTTCGGGTTCGCTTACGAGTTCCGCTCGGCGACCGAGTGCTACCGCGCGGGCGTGTTCGACGCGACGCTGCTGCGCGTGCTGGAGCGCTACGATTCCGTGATGGAGATCATGCTGCCGTCGCTGCGCGCGGAGCGCTCGGCGAGCTACTCGCCGTTCCTGCCGCTCCACCCGGTCACCGGCCACGTGATGCAGGTGCCGATCGATGAGGTGAGGGCGGAGAGCGGCACGATCGTGTGGCGCGATCCCGCCACGGGCGAGCGCTACGAGACCCCGGTGACCGGCGGCCACGCCAAGCTGCAGTGGAAGCCCGACTGGGCGATGCGCTGGGTGGCGCTCGGCGTCGATTACGAGATGGCCGGCAAGGACCTGATCGACTCGGTCAAGCTCTCGGCCAAGATCGCCCGGGCGCTCGGCGGCGAGCCGCCGGAGGGCTTCAACTACGAGCTGTTCCTCGACGAGAAGGGCCAGAAGATCTCGAAGTCGAAGGGCAACGGCCTGACCATCGACGCGTGGCTCACGTACGGCACGCCGGAATCGCTCGCCCTGTTCATGTACAACAAGCCGCGCGAGGCCAAGCGCCTGTTCTTCGACGTGATTCCCCGGCACGTCGACGAGTATATCGGCTTCCTCGACCGCTATGCCGGCCAGGACGCGAAGCTGCGGCTGGGCAACCCGGTCTGGCACCTCCACGCCGGCAACCCGCCGGAGCCCGAGCGGGTCGAGGGCGCCAGCCTGACCTTCGCGATGCTGCTCAACCTCGCGGCGGTCGCGAACACCGAGGATCCGGCGGTGCTGTGGGGCTTCATCCGCCGCTACGCGCCGCAGACCGGGCCGGAGTCCCATCCGGGCCTCGACCGGCTGGTCAGGCACGCGCTGAAGTACTTTTCGGATTTCGTGCGGCCGGCCAAGACCTACCGGGCGCCCACGCCCGAGGAGCGGGCCGCCCTGGAGGATCTCTCGGAGACCCTCAAGGAGCACACCGGCTCCACCGATCCGGAGGCCCTGCAGGCCGCAGTCTACGAGGTCGGCCGGCGCCACTTCCCCGACATGTCCGGCAAGGCCAAGAGCCCGGACGGGCGGCCCGGCGTGTCGCAGGCGTGGTTCACGAGCCTCTACAACGTGCTGTTCGGCGAGGCGCGCGGACCCCGGTTCGGCTCCTTCGTGGCTCTCTACGGGGTCGACGAGACCCGGGGCCTGATCGCCGCTTCCCTGTCGGGGGCGTTGGTGGCGGAGCACGAAGCCTTCGCGGCCGGCAAGGCTCCGGTCGCGTGAGCGCGCGATGATCGTCGACAGCCTCGCCGCGCTGGAGGCGATCTACCACGCGCCCCTGGCGCCCGCCTCCACGGTGAAGGTGGCGGGCGCGATCACGCCGGACTACGCGGCGCTGATTGCGGCCTCGCCCTTCGCGGTGCTGGCGACCGCCGGCCCGGAGGGCCTCGATTGCAGCCCCCGCGGAGACCAGCCGGGCTTCGTGCGGGTCGCCGATCCGCGCACGCTGATCCTGCCGGACCGGCGCGGCAACAACCGGATCGACTCGCTGCGCAACATCGTGCGCGATCCCCGCGTCGCGCTGCTGTTCCTGATCCCCGGCTCGGGCACGACGCTGCGGGTGAACGGGCGGGCGGTGATCTCGGCGGATCCGGACCTGCTCGCGACGTTCCAGGTCGAGGGTCACGCGCCGCGCACCGCGATCGTGATCACCGTCGCGGAGATCTACTTCCAGTGCGCGCGGGCGATCATCCGGGCCAGGCTGTGGGATCCGGAAGCCCGCGTCGACGCGGCGAGCCTGCCGACCCCCGGCGCGATCCTGGCAGCCCTGACCGCGGGCGAAGTCGGCGGCCAGCGTTACGACGCGGAATGGCCGGAGCGGGCGGCCAAGACGATGTGGTGAGGGCGGGCGCCGGGCGCCGACACTATGTGAGGCCGAGGAACAGCGCGAGGGAGCGGGTCACCGCCAGCAGGGTCGCGTCATCGAGGCGGCCGATCGGCGGTCCGACCTTCTCACGCCTGACCGACATGGCTTTGTCGATCTGGACTTGAGACGGCTTGCTCAAGCCGTTCCGAGGGGTCGGCTGGACGGTCAGCCGGATCAGCGGTGCGTCCACCAGTGTCGACGAGAGCAGCAGGACCGTCACCGTGCCGGTCTGCGCGAAGGCGTCTGACTGGATCACCAGCGCCGGACGCGGCCTGCCGAAATCGCCCGCCATGGCGACGGTGACGAGATCGCCGCGCGTCACGGCTTAATCGGATCATCGAGATCGGTGAGCGCGGCGTCGAGGAAGGCGTTCAGCTCACGGTCGGTCGCATCGGCCTCCGCCACGAGCAGCGACTGGCGCCGGCACTCGTCGGCGAAGCCCGGCCGGCTCGTGTCCGGAACCCAGATCTGCACCGGCCGGAGCCCAGCGGCGCGCAACGCCTCCCGACGCTTCCGAACTCTCTGGGCGACCGGCGTGACCATCGCTGCCTCGGAGTTAGTTACATGTAACAGATAGGAAGCCCGATCCCCGGGCGTCAAGGCGACGTGAGGACCCTGACGCCGTCGTCCTCACGAGCGCGGCGGCCGACGGACCTCAGCCCACCAGCGCCAGATCCTGCAGCTCGGTATCGGGGATCACGTCGACCTCGACCTTGAGGCGCTGCTTGCCCGAACCGCTGACGATGCCGTCGATCGGCGCCACGTCGCCGTAGTCCCGGCCGCGGGCCACCACGATGTGGTCGTCCCGCACCGCCACGGCGTTGGTGGGATCGAGGCCGAGCCAGCCGTCGCCGCACCAGACCGCGACCCAGGCGTGGCTCGCATCCGCCCCGCGCAGGCGCGGGCGGCCCGGCGGCGGCACGGTCCGCAGATAGCCGCTGACATAGGCCGCCGGCAGGCCCATGCCGCGTAAGGCCGCGATCATCACGTGGGCGAAGTCCTGGCAGACCCCCGCCCGCAGCGCGAAGGACTCTCGGCGAGCGGCGTGTAGACATGGGTGGCCTTGGCATCGAAGCGGAAATCCCGGCCGATGCGCAGCATCAGGTCGTGCGCCGCCCCGTAGGCGCTGCGGCCAAGCGAGAAGCTCGGCCGCGCGTAGTCGGTGACCTCGGAGAGCAGCGGGACCCGGCCGCTCGGGAACAGGAAGTGCACCGGCGCGCGGCCGCCGAGGTCCCGCCCGGCCACCACGGCGTCGCGAACCCGCTCCCAGGGCATCCCGGCTTCCGGCGGCGGCGGGGCGGGGCGCTCGACCCGCACGGTGGAGAGCGCCTCGACGCTGAAGGTGGTGTGGGGCGTCTCCAGCGTGACCGCCACCGCGTCGATGCCGAAATAGTCGCGCCGCATCACCGCGCGGGCGGGGCTCGGGTCGATCGTGACGGCGCTCGCCAGCACGCTCTGGCCCTCGCAATCCTGCGGCTTGAGCCGCAGGGTGCAGCGGGCGAAGTGCACCGGCTTGCCGTAGCGGTAGGTGGTGCGGTGGCGCAGTGTGTAGATCACGCCAGCCCCGTCAGCTTCTCGGGGCGCAGCGCGTTCGGCCCGGTGGGGAAGTAGCGGGCCGCGATCCCGTCCGCGAGCCGCTCCAGGTCGGTCGCCAGCGCGGTGAGGCGCACGGCGTCGAAATCGGCGGCCTCGCCGCTGCGCAGATCCGACAGGATCCGGGCGGCGAGGCGGCAATGCGGCTCGGGGAGGCCATCGGCGGCCAGCGCCGGCAGGTCAGCGAGGTGGCGGGTGATCGCCTCCGCCTGGAAGGCGATCGAGCGCGGATTGTAGGGGTCGAGCAGCACCATGTCGCGGACCGGGTCGAGAGCCGCGCCCTGCAGATAGCGCCGTCCGTAGCTGATCTGCGAATCGCAGAGCGACAGCATCACCCCGAGGCAGCCCGGGGTCGCCTCGTCGTTGGCGAAGGCCAGCGCGAAGGTGCAGGTGTTGATCGCCCGCTCGATCCGCCGGCCGAGCTCGACGAAGTGCCAGCCCTCCGCCCGGCTCATGTTCTCGTGGGTCAGGCCGGACAAGGCCGCGAGATGGCTCAGCGCCCGCTCGGCGCGACCCGCGAGCTGCGACTCGGTGAAGGTGCGTTCATCGTTGAGGGACAGGAACTCGTTCAGGTCTGCGAGCACCCGCCAGGCCTCGCCGGACAGGCGCGCGCGCAGGGCTGCGGCGTTGCGGCGGGCCGAGACGATATGGGCGCGGGCCGAGCCCGGCCGGTCGTGCCCGGCCAGCGCCTCCTGGGCGAGGCGGGCGGTGGGCAGGCCGGCCGCGCCGATGCTGCCCCACTCGTGCAGCAGGGCGCGGAGCGCCAGGGCCGCCGGGGTGTCGAGGGCGCCCGAGATATCGGCCCCGACCGCGTCGCCGACGCTGCGCAGATGGGCGAGGACGAGCCGGATCACCGCCTCGGCGCGTTCGAGATAGCGGCCGAACCAGAACAGGCCGTCCGCCGCCCGGGACGGCAGGTGGCCGCCGACCCGCCGCACCCGCGGGGCCGCCTGCGCGCCGATCAGGGGCGCGGCGACGGGCTTCTCCGACAAGACCCAGACATCGGCCGAGCGGATGCCGAGCCGCAGCTCGATCGGATCGACGTCCTCGCGCTCCGAGACCCGGCAGAAGCCGCCCGGCATGACCTGCCAGCCGAGCGGCGTCCGGGTGGCGAAGACCCGGACCACGAACGGGCGGGGCACCAGGGCGAGGCCGTCCGGGCCGCGCTCCCAGCCCGGCATGGTCGAGAGCGGCGCCGCCTCCTGGGCGACGTAGTCGAAGGGCCGGTCGCGCAGGGCCGCCACGACCCGCTCCCGCTCGGCCGCCAGGACCGGGCCCGCCAGGATCGCGTCGCGCCCCGCCCCGCGCTGGGGCGTGGCGGCCGGGCGCAGGGTCAGGCTGTCGAGGTTGGCCCGCGCGTGTGCCAGGCCCTCGAGATCGCCGCACCACCACGTGCGCGGATGGCCGAGCCGCAGGGGTTCGCCCAGCACCCGGCGGGCGATGCCGTCGAGATAGGGCGCGAGCGCGGCCGACTCGACGAGCCCCGAGCCCGGCATGTTGGCCATCACCAGGGAGCCATTGCGCAGGGCGTCGAGGATGCCGGGCACGCCGAGCCGCGAGGCCGGGTTCAGCTCCAGCGGGTCGAGGAAGTCGGCGTCGATCCGCCGCCACAGGGCGTCGGCGCGCTTCAGGCCGGAGACGGTGCGCACGTGCAGGCGCCCGTCCTGCATGACGAGGTCGTCGCCCTCCACCAGCATCAGGCCGAGATAGCGGGCGAGCGCCGCCTGCTCGACATAGGTGCTGCTGTAGGGGCCGGAGGTCAGCAAGCAGATCCGCGGGTCGGACCGCTCGGCGCCCAGCGCCAGCCCGTCGCGGAACGCCTGGAAGAAGGCCGGCAGGCGCTCGACATGGAGGTCTTGGAAGAAATCCGGGAAGGTCCGGGCCAGGACCATGCGGTTCTCCAGCGCCCAGCCGAGGCCCGAGGGCGCCTGCGTCCGGTCGGCCAGCACCTGCCAGCGCCCGTCCGGACCCCGGCCGAGATCGGCGGCGTAGAGCTTCAGGTAATGGCCGCCGGGGGGCGTGACGCCCTGGAGCGGGTGCAGGAACTCGGGCGTGCCGGCCACGATCGCGGCGGGCAGCAGACCCTCCTGGACCAGCCGGCCCTCGCCGTAGGTGTCGGCGAGGATCGCCTCCATCAGTTCCGCGCGCTGGACGATCCCGGCGCTGAGCGCCGCCCACTCCGCCCCCTCGATCACCAGGGGCAGGCAGCCGAGCGGCCAGGGATGCTCGCGCTGATCGCCGGCGATGCGGAACGAGATGCCCGCGTCCCGGATATGCCGCTCCGCCGCGACGAAGCGGGCCATGATCTCCGGCTCGGTGAGGCCGCCGAGATGGTCGAGCAGGCGCGGCCACGCCCCGCGGGGCTGGCCGTCGGGACCCAGGAACTCGTCTGGCCGACCGGGCGCGGGGCGATAGCCCGCGACCCAGCGGGCGACGCGCGCCCGCTGGGTCTCGACCGGCTCGGCCCGGGCAGTGCTGTCCGCGAGCGCCGCCTGCATCATGGCACCCCGGTCATTGCGGGACCGGCGTCCGCAGGTCGAGGGTCAGCGGGAACTCCGCGCTCGATTCCGGACGGGGCATCTCGAGCCGGCCCGGCGTGTGGCCGTGCGGCTGGAACCGGGCGAGCCGGCGCCCCTCCGCCTCGTAGGCATTGACCGGATGGGTCTCGTAGTTGCGGCCGCCCGGATGGGCGACGTGATAGCGGCAGCCGCCGAGGGAGCGCCCGCTCCAGGCATCGAGGATGTCGAAGGTCAGCGGCGAGTGGGCCGGAATGGTCGGGTGCAGCGAGGAGGCCGGCTGCCACGCCTTGAAGCGCAGCCCCGCCACGGCCTCGCCGCCGCGGCCGGTGGAGGTCATGGGCAGGCGTCGGCCGTTGCAGGCGATGACATGCCGCTCGGACACGAAGCCCTCGACCTTGACCTGCAGCCGCTCGACCGAGCTGTCGACGAAGCGCACGGTGCCCCCGCTGGTCCCTTCCTCGCCCATCACGTGCCAGGGCTCCAGCGCCTGGCGCAGCTCCATCCGGACCCCGCCCTGCTCGACCGTGCCGAAGACGGGGAAGCGGAACAGCGCCTGCGCCTCGAAGGCGACCGGATCGAAAGCGTACCCCGCCGCCCGCAGATCCTCCAGCACCGAGAGGAAGTCGGACCAGAGGAAATGCGGCAGCATGAACCGATCGTGGAGGTTCGTGCCCCAGCGGACACAACTTCCGGTCTGCGGCTCGCGCCACAGCCAGGCCACGAGGGCGCGGAGCAGCAATTGCTGGGCGAGGCTCATCCGCGCGTCCGGCGGCATCTCGAAGGCGCGGAATTCCAAGAGGCCGAGGCGCCCGGTCGGTCCGTCCGGTGAGTACAGCTTGTCGATGCAGATCTCGGCCCGGTGGGTGTTGCCGGTGACGTCGACCAGGATGTTGCGGAAGATCCGGTCGACGAGCCAGCGCGGGATGTTGGGCGCGTCCGGGGCCGGCACCTGGGCGAGCGCGATCTCCAGCTCGTAGAGCCCGTCGTGGCGGGCCTCGTCCATGCGCGGCGCCTGGCTCGTGGGCCCGATATAGAGGCCCGAGAACAGGTACGAGAGCGCCGGGTGGCGCTGCCAGTACAGAACGAGGCTCTTCAGCAGGTCGGGCCGGCGCAGGAACGGGGAATCGTCCGGCGTCACACCGCCCATGACCACGTGGTTGCCGCCGCCGGTGCCAGTATGGCGCCCGTCGACCATGAACTTCTCCGCGCCGAGCCGGGTCTGGCGGGCCTCGGCGTAGAGGTCGGTGGTGATGGCGACCGCCTCCCGCCAGGAGGCGGCCGGGTGGACGTTCACCTCGATCACGCCCGGATCGGGGGTGACCTTGATCACGCCGATCCGCGGGTCGTAGGGCGGCTCGTAGCCCTCGAGGTGGATCGGCAGGTTCAGCGCGGCGGCGGCGGCCTCGAGGTGGCCGGCGAGTTCGAGATACTCGTCGGCGCGCTGCACCGGCGGCATGAACACCCGCACCACCCCGTCGCGGGGCTCGATCGACAGGGCCGTGCGCACTGCGACGCCGGTGATGCCGGAACCGTTGACCACAGACGCGCCGGGATGGCCGTCGGGGAGGGGCGGGCGCGGCTCCAGAGGGTCCTGCGGCTGGTAGTAGGGATAGTGCTCCGGCGGCACGTAGGGCAGCGACGACAGGGGCAGGCGGAAGCCCACGGGCGAATCGCCCGGCACCAGGAAGGCGGCGCCGCGCCGGAAATCCCACTTTTCCGAGATCCAGACCCTTTCGGCCTCGCCGTCCTTGCCGGTGGGCAGGCTCGCCAGCGGCAGGACGTAGCCCGCGGCCTCCCCGAGGCCTCGCGCGTAGACCCGCTTGATCCGGGCATCGAACTCCACCGAGCCCGACTTGGCGTCGGCCGGCGTGACGTTGACCGGCAGCGCCGCGGTCTTCTTCTCCCAGAGCTCGCCGTCCTCGAAAGCCGGGAAGACATAGTCGGCGAGGCCGAGGCGGCGGGCCAGCGCGTCGGCGAACGCCTTGGCCTGCGCGATGGTGGCCGTGCCCGCCTCCCCGGGGGCGGCTTCCGGGGCGATCAGATCCGGGTTCCGCCAGATCGGCTGGCCGTCCTTGCGCCAGTAGAGCGCGAAGGCCCAACGGGGCAGGCTCTCGCCGGGGTACCACTTGCCCTGGCCGTAATGGAGCAGGCCGCCGGGCCCGAACCGGTCGCGCAGGCGCCGGATCAGCTGGTCGGCGCGGCCGCGCTTGGTCGGGCCGACCGCGGCGATGTTCCATTCGGGCGATTCGAAATCGTCCACCGAAACGAAGGTCGGCTCGCCACCCATGGTCAGGCGGACATCCTGCGTGGCCAGATCGGCATCGACCCGCTCGCCCAGCGCGTCCATCGACGCCCAGACTTCCTCCGAGAACGGTTTGGTGATCCGCGGCGTCTCGGCGACGCGGGTGATGCTCATTCCGAAGTCGAAGGTCGTCTCGGCGGGCTCCATCGCCCCCGAGATCGGCGCGGCCGAATGGTAGTGCGGCGTCGCGGCCAGCGGGATGTGGCCCTCGCCGGTGAGCAGGCCCGAGGTCGCGTCCATGCCGACCCAGCCGGCGCCCGGCAGGTAGACCTCGGCCCAGGCGTGCAGGTCGGTGAAGTCCGCCGCGGCGCCGGTCGGCCCGTCGACCGCGGTCGTGTCGGGCACGAGCTGGATCAGGTAGCCGGACACGAATCGGGCGGCGAGCCCGATCCGGCGCAGCACCTGCACGAGCAGCCACGCCGAGTCGCGGCAGGAACCGCTCTTGAGCCTCAGGGTCTCGGCGGGCGTCTGGACGCCCGGCTCCATGCGGACGCCGTAGGCCGTCTCGCGGGCGATCTGGCCGTTGAGCGCCACGAGGAACTGGACGGTGCTGGGCTCCTCAGGGAGCTGGGCCAGCAGCGCCTCCATCTCGGGACAATCCGCGTCGACGGGCGCGAGATACGGGGCCAGCTCCTCGGCGAGGGCGGGATCGTACGCGAAGGGCCGGACCTGCGCGTAATCCTCCACGAAGAAGTCGAACGGGTTGATCACCGCCATGTCGGCGGTGAGGTCGACCTCGATCTTCAACTCGTCGGTCTTCTCCGGGAAGACGATGCGGGCGAGCCAGTTGCCGCTCGGATCCTGCTGCCAGTTCAGGAAGTGGTTGGCGGGCGTCACCTTCAGCGCGTAGGCCGGGACCTTGGTGCGCGCGTGCGGGGCCGGGCGCAGGCGGATCACCTGAGGGCCGAGGCTGATCGGCCGGTCGTAGCGGTAATGCGTGACGTGGTGCAGGGCGGCTTTGATCGACACGATGGCTCCGTCGAAAGGATCGAACGCGGTTCTCGATGCCGGTCCCGGGCGCCGGACCCCACCGCGCGGTTATGCGATACAGACGGCGTCACAAGC
Source organism: Methylobacterium sp. OAE515 (assembly GCF_041806315.1). Lineage (NCBI taxonomy): Bacteria > Pseudomonadati > Pseudomonadota > Alphaproteobacteria > Hyphomicrobiales > Methylobacteriaceae > Methylobacterium > Methylobacterium sp. OAE515. The sequence goes on along the minus strand of NZ_JBGMUV010000001.1, from coordinate 4,260,060 downwards.
AATTTCCGTGCGGCGGGCGGCGCGGGCACGGATGCGTGCGGGCGGCGGCACGCCCTGACACCTCGGCATTGTTCCAGGCCATCGCCAGGCCCGGCGACATCGGGGATCCGGAACGCGGGCCCGGCGGTCCGAGCCGCTGGCAGGAACTTTGCCGCCCGGCCCTGCTTGACCGGCAGATGGGCCGGAGGCCGGCCCGGGACCGCACGATGAAGATCTTCCAGTGCCAGGCCTGCGACCAGCCGGTCACCTTCGAGGCGACCGGCTGCGAGAGCTGCGCGCGGCCGCTGGGCTACGTCTGCACGGTCCACGAGGTCTCGGCCCTGGAACCCCAGGGGCTCTCGGCCCATCCGCTGATGGGCGGCGCCCAGGTCTTCCACGCCTACGCGGATCCCGGCCGGCGCTACCGCCTGTGCAACAACGCGGTCTCGGCGGCCTGCAACTGGCTGGTTCCGGAGGACAGCCCCGACATCCACTGCACCGCCTGCCGCCACAACCGCGTGGTGCCGGACCTGTCGCAGAGCTGGAACCTCACCCGCTGGCGCCAGATCGAGGCGGCCAAGCACCGGCTGTTCTACTCGCTGCTGCGCCTGGAGCTGCCGCTCGCCACCCGCGCCCAGTACACGGACGGGCTGGCCTTCGACTTCCTGGTCGACCCCTCCGAGAGCTTCTCCGGCGGGACGCCGGTTCTGACGGGCCATATCAACGGCCTGATCACCATGAACATCGCGGAGGCCGACGACGTCGAGCGGGAGCGCCGCCGGATCCTGTTCGGCGAGCATTACCGCACCCTGCTCGGCCATTTCCGGCACGAGATCGGGCATTACTTCTGGTACCTGCTGGTGCTGAACAGCCCCTCTTGGGAGCCCTTCCGGGCACTGTTCGGCGACGAGCGCCTCAACTACGTCCAGGCCCTGCAGGACCATTACGCGAAGGGCGCGCCGGCCGATTGGGACGAATCCTACGTCTCGGCCTACGCCACCGCCCATCCCTGGGAGGACTTCGCCGAGACCTTCGCGCATTACCTGCACATCGTCGATACGGTGGAGACCGCCTCGACCTTCGAGCTGCACGTCCGTCCGCGCCTGCGCCATGGGCAGGCGGCGCCGACGGTGATCGACTTCGATCCCTACAACACGCTGGATCTCGACCGGCTGATCGCCGCGTGGCTGCCGCTGACCTACGCGATCAACTCGCTGTCCCACAGCATGGGTCAGCCGGCGCTCTACCCGTTCAAGCTGACGCCCACGGTGATCGCCAAGCTCGCCTTCGTCCACGAGCGGATCTACGCCTCGCGCACCGGCACCCTGCCGGATGCCGGCGAGGCCGGGGCCGAGATGCTCCGGGCGGTGATCATGGGCCTGCGCCAGAAGGTGGCGGCGCCGACGGTGTGAGGGTAGGACGGCACGCCGTCCTTGCACGCGCAGCGAGGTAATCCGGTCGGCGGTCGGAGCGGCGCCTCACGTCCCCCCGCGCCGCTCCGCGAAGGCGCGGAACGCCTCGAGCGTCTCGGCGCTGACGTGGTGCTCGATCCCTTCGGCGTCCCGGCGGGCCGTCTCGGGGCTCACCCCCAGCGCGCGCAGGAAGCGCTCGACGATGCGGTGGCGCTCCCGGGCCTGGGCGGCCAGCCGGCGGCCGGCCTCGGTCAGGAACACGCCGCGATAGGGCCGCTGCTGGACGAACCCCTCCTCGCACAGGCGCTTCAGCATCTTGGCGACGGTCGGCTGGGCCACGCCGAGACGGGCGGCGATGTCCACCTGGCGCGCCTCGCCGCCGTCGCCGATCAGGTCGTCGATCAGCTCGACGTAATCCTCCACGAGTTCCGAGCGCCGTGCCTCGCGGGCCTGGCGGAAACTCTCCACGTGCCGCTCCGGATCGACCAGCACGGTCTCGGGCGAGCCCGGGTCGGACGGTTCCTGCATCGGCTTCCCCCTCTCGGCTCGCATGCGCCGCCCCGGCCCTGTCTAGCAAACACCGGTACCGGCAGGGGAGTCCCGTCAGACTCGCACAGACCCGCACGGAGACCTCTTGCATCCGGCGGCGACAGCCCCGAGTATAGCTCACGCTATATTTTTGAGGAGAGGGTGAGCATGGTGGCGCCGAACGCCGCGACGGCCTCCGGTGGTCCGGCGCCCGAAGGAGCCGCCCGCGGGGCGATGAGCCGGCGCACCGAGGGCGCCATCCGGGACGTCCTCGACGGCCGCCCCGGCGGCCGGGCCCGGTTCCTGCTGTTCGCCGGCCCCGCCGTGACGGCGTCGATCGCCTACATGGACCCCGGCAACTTCGCCACCAACATCCAGGCCGGGGCCCGCTACGGCTACGGCCTGCTCTGGGTGGTTCTGCTCGCCAATCTGACGGCGATGCTGTTCCAGGCGCTCTCGGCCAAGCTCGGCATCGTGACGGGCAAGAATCTCGCCGAGCATTGCCGGGACGCGACGACGCGCCCGGTGCGCCTCGCGCTCTGGGGCATCAGCGAGGTCGCCGCCATGGCCACCGACCTCGCGGAGTTCTTGGGCGGCGCCATCGGCCTGTCGCTGCTCACCGGCATGCCGCTGATGGCCGGCATGGCGATCACCGCGGTGGTCACCTACGCGATCCTGCTCCTGGAGCACGAGGGTTTCAGGCCGCTGGAGATCGCCATCGGCGCGATGGTCGGCACGATCGGCCTCTGCTACGCGGTCGAGCTCCTGGTCGCGCCGGTGGCCTGGGGCGCGGCCGCCAAAGGGCTCGTCACACCGAGGATTCCCGACGCGCAGGCGCTGACCATCGCGGTCGGGATCATCGGCGCCACCGTGATGCCGCACGCGCTGTTCCTGCATTCGGGCCTGACCCAGGGCCGGGGCAACCCCCGCACCGAGGCCGACCGGCGCCTGCTGGTGCGCTACTCGAACCGCGAGGTCGTGGTGGCTCTGCTGCTCGCGGGCCTCGTCAACATGGCGATGGTGATCATGGCGGCGGCGGCCTTCCATGTCGGCCACAGCGAGGTCGCCGAGATCGGCGAGGCCTACCGCACCCTGACGCCGCTGCTCGGGCCCGCCGCGGGGGCGGCCTTCCTGGTGTCGCTGCTCGCGTCCGGCATCTCCTCCTCGGTGGTCGGCACGCTGGCCGGGCAGTTGGTGATGCAGGGCTTCACCGGCTGGCGGATCCCGCTCCTCGTCCGCCGGCTCGTGACCATGCTGCCGGCCTTCGTGGTGGTGGCGATCGGGGTCAACCCGACGCAGGCCCTGGTCCTGTCGCAGGTGGTTCTGTCGCTGGCCCTGCCGGTGCCGATGGTGGCCCTGGTGGTGTTCACCCGCCGCCGGAGCGTGATGGGTCCCTTCGCCAACGGACCGCTCACCCAGGCGGCCGCCCTGGCCGGGGCGGCGGTGGTGCTCGGCCTCAACATGGTGCTGCTGGCGGCGGCCTTCGGGGTGCCGGTGCCGGGGCTGGAGTGACCGCTCCCCTCACGTCGCCCGCACCACCACCTCCACGAGGTTGGCGCCGCCCGACCGGATCCCGGCCTCGATCGCCGGGGCGATGTCGGCGGCCCGGGTCACCCGGCGGGCCGGTACGCCCATCGAGGCGGCGAGCGCCGGGAAATCGATCCGCGGATCGGTGAGGTCCATGGCGATGAAGCGGTTGGCGCGCACCGAGGCGTAGTGCGCCTGGCCCTTCATGAAGGTCTTGAGGATGTTGTACTCGGCGTTGTTGATCACCACGAAGGTGACCGGCAGCTTTTCGTGCGCGGCCGTCCAGAGGGCCTGCGGCGAGTACATCGCGGCGCCGTCGCCCACGACGCAGACCACGGGCGCGCGGTCGAGGCCCAGCGAAAACCCCACCGCGGCGGGCATGCCCCAGCCCAGCACGCCGCCGCGCATCGCCGCGTACTGGTGCGCCGAGGGGCTGTCGAGGAAGGTGCGCAGGTGGGTGAGCGTCGCGGGTGCCTCGTCCACGATGGTGGTCTCGGCCCCGACCGCGCGGGCCACCTCCCGGGCGGCGACCAGCGGGGCGATCACCGGATCCTCGAAGGCCGCATCCGCGGCGGCCGCGAGCGTCGCCCGCCGCTCAACCCGGGCGGTCACGGCTCTGGCGCGCAGGTCCGCGAAATCCTCGGCCCGGTCGGCGAGGCGGGGACCGAGCAGCGGCAGCAGGGCGTCCAGCGAGGCGCGGATATCGCCCACCGTCGACAGGGAAGTGGCGTAGGTGCGCCCGAGATCGCGCACGTCGGCCGAGAGTTGAAAGACCTGCACCCCCGGCGGCACCGCCGAGACTTCCGAGTAGAGCACGGTGATCAGCGACTTGCCGCCCAGCGCGAACACCGCGTCGTAGCGTCCGAGGATGTCGGCAATGGCGTCGGCCCGGGTCGGCAGGTTGCCGGCCCAGAGGGGATGCGCGGTGGGGAAGGGGATGTGGGCCGGCCAGGACGAGCCGTAGACCGGCGCCGCCAGCAGGTCGGCCAGCGCCACCATCTGCGCGGACGCGTCCGAAGCGTCGATCTCGTCGCCGGCGATCAGGGCGAGGCGCCCCGGCGCGATCACGGCGAGCTTCTCGGCCAGCCGGTCGAGGGAGCCCGCCACCGCCCGCTGGTCGATAGTCGAGGTCTCGCCGGCCGGGACCGCGCTCATCGCCTCCATCACGTCCATGGGCAGGGACAAGAAGACCGGGCCGGAGGGGGCGGCCCCCGCATCGTGGAAGGCGCGGCGCAGCAGGATCGGGATCTGGTCCGGGCTGGTCACCTCCCGGGCCCACTTCATCACCGGGTCGGCGATGGCGACGAGGTCGCCCATCAGCAGCGGGTCGGTGAGCGCGTGGCGGAGATCCTGCTGCCCGGCGGTGACCACCAGCGGCGTGCCGGAGACCTGGGAATTCACCAGCCCGCCCATGGCGTGGCCGAGGCCGCCCGCCGTGTGCAGGTTGAGGAAGGCGGGGCGCCGCGCGCCCTGCGCGTAGCCATCCGCCATGGCGACCGCGGTCGCCTCCTGCAGGGCGAGGATGTAGGCGATGTCGGGCGCCTCGGTGAGCGCGTCGATGAGCGGCAATTCGGTGGTGCCGGGATTGCCGAAGATGTAGCGTACCCCTTCCGAGCGCAGCACCTCCACCAGGAGGTCGGCGCCCCGGCGGCGGCCGGCGGTCTCCACGGTCTCGATCGGCATCGCCTCAGGTCCCTCCGGCGGAATCAGCCGGGGAGGCTAAACCATGGGCGGACCGGGGCAATGCCGGCGCCCCCGCCGGCTGCGGCCCCGAGACGATCGGGTCGAGCGATCCGGCTCACCGGCCGGGCTGGGCTTCCGTGCAGGCGACAGGGGGCTTGCCCGCCTCCGTCCAGGTCACCGCGCGTCCCCGGCCGCGCAATTCGTGGTCGGCATCCCCATACCGGATCCCATCCGCGTGCGGCAGGACGGGCAAGGTCAGCGCCGGCCCGCCGGGCGGGTCGACGACGGCCGGCGCGCTCGGATCGGCGGTGTCGAACGCGACCACAAGGACCTGCCCGCCGGGGCACGCGAAGGCGACCCGGCGAAGGGCAGGGGCTGCGGCACCCGCCTGTGCCGCCGGGACGGCGAGTCCCGCGACGAGAAAGACGGCCATACCACCCCGTGCGAGCAAGGAACTCACCTGTCCTCCTGCGGTGCTGGTTCTGGCGGCTGTCCGGCACGCGGGAAGCGCCTCTCACGCAACGCCCGATATCGGGGAACGCGTCCTTGGGGCACCCCGGTGCCGCGCGTCTCGTGAGCCCCCCTGAGTTTGGGCCTGCCCGTCCGGGAAGGCAATTCGCCCCGATACCGGAACCACCCCGTTTCGGCAGCCTGCTCAGCTCCTGAGCTGCGCCACGAAGGCCTGAATGAACGCCGGCAGCCCGTCGAAGTCGCGCAGGCACAGGGTCAGGTCGCGCCGCGCCCAGGGATCGGCGAGGGGCACAACCGCGAGGGCGAGTCCCTGCGCGGCCCGGGCGGCCGCGCTCTCGGGCAGGATCGCCAGGCCGACGCGGGCCTCGACCAGCCGGCACACGGCCTCGAAGTCGCGCAGCTGCACCCGCAGGCGCATCGGCCGTCCCGCCCGCACCGCCTGAGCGACGAGGAACCGGCTGATGGCGCTGCGCCGGTCGAGGCCGACGAGATCGTGGTCGAGCACCTCGGCGAAGGGAATCGTCGCGCGGGCCGTCAGGGGATGGTCCCGGGCCGCCACCAGCACGAACCGGTCCTCCCGGAACGGGAAGGTCTGGAGCGAACCGGTATCGACCGTGCCGGACAGGATGCCGAGATCGGCCGCCCCCTCGGCCACCAGCCCGACGATCTCCTCCGAGGTGCGCTCGTCGATCTCGACGCCGATCCCGGGATGGGTGGCCAGGAAGGCCGAGAGCGCCTCCGGGAGGAATTCGGTGAGCGCATTGGTGTTGGCCAGGACCCGGATCTGGCCGAAGGCACCGCCCGAGAAGGCCGACATCTCCTCGCGCAGGCGCTCCACCCCGGCCATGACGTCCCGGGCATGGACTAGGAGCGCGCGCCCGGCCGGGGTCGGGCTGACACCCTGCCGTCCGCGCGTCAGGAGCGCGGCCCCGAGTGACTCCTCCATCAGCCGGATCCGCGTCGAGGCCGCCGCCAGGGCGAGGTTCGCCCGCGCCGCCCCGTGGGTGATGGAGCCGGCCTCGACCACGTGCCGGAACAGGCCGAGATCGGTGAGATCGAACCGCATCATCGCCGTGGCACCTTCCTGGCCTTCGGACCCGTCCCGCAGCCCCCGCGCCGCCGGACGGCCGCGCAGGCAAGCTCACCCATCGCGGATCCCGGAGCACGACGCCAGGGTCAGGCGCCTGCATCGATCCTGTTGATACCGTCCGGACAAACATCTACTATTTCTGCGCATGTTTATCTTCTATCCGATATTAAAGTCACAATAAGTCTGCGTATATTCATTTCAAGACGGCTATTAAAACGGTTAATATCGGAACATCTGAAAATCCATTCGAGCGCACACGATTTATAGTTTTACGACGTGTTAAGACGGAGTCCTGCAACACTTACGTCCGGCCCCTGAAACCTACGATTCGATGACGGAACCGCCGATCCTCTGCGTCACCGCGCCAGATCACGCACATCCGCGGCGGCTCGGCGTCGAACCCGGTCGCCTGGCCAGTCCATCGGACGGCCGGTACGGCCGCGTCGGGTGCCTCGCAGGCAGGATTTCACCGCGGACCTCCGCCCTAATCCCTCTCATGCCGGCGCCTGGCGCGCCGGAGAAACGGCACGAGACCCCATGATAGACGCGCTCCTCGTCGACGACAGCGCGACCATGCGCCTGCGGATGCGCCGGCTGCTGGAGACCAAGCCCGGCGTCACCGTGACCGACCATGCCGATCCGGAGGCCGCGCTGGTCGAGGCGCAGATGCGGGCCTTCGACCTCGTGCTGGTCGATTGCCACATGCCCGCCATGGACGGAATCACCTTCATCCGGCGCATGCGGACCATCCCGCACTACGCACAGGTGCCCGTGGTGATGGTCACCAACGACATCTCGGACGCGGTGCGGCTCGCCGCCCTGGAGGCGGGGGCGACCGACTTCCTCGACAAGTCTATGCAGGGCGTCGAGCTGACGGTGCGGCTGCGCAACATGATCCGGCTCGCCAAGGCGGTGCGGCGGCTGGCCGAGCAGGCGGCCTGGCTCGACGGCGAGGTCGAGGCTGCCCTGCGCCACATGCGCGAGCGCGAGGAAGAGATCATCTTCCGCCTGGCTCTGGCCGTCGAGTATCGCGACAACGACACCGGGGACCACACCTGGCGGGTGGCCCGTTACAGCCAGATCGTCGCCGAGGGGCTCGGCCTCGCCCCGGATTTCTGCCGCAACCTGTATCTCGCGGCTCCGCTGCACGATGTCGGCAAGGTGGGCATCCCGGACGGCGTCCTGCTGAAGCCCGGCCGGCTCGATCCGGACGAATTCGCCCTGGTCAAGACGCATGCGGCCATCGGCAAGCGCATCCTGGGCGGCAGCGCCTCCGAGCTGATCCGCCTCGCCGCCGAGATCGCCGAATCGCACCACGAGAAATGGGACGGCAGCGGCTACCCGCAGGGGCTCGCCGGGACCGCGATCCCGCTCGCCGCCCGGATCGTCGCGGTGGCGGACGTGTTCGATGCGCTCACCACATCGCGGCCCTACAAGGAGGCGATGTCCTTTGAGGCGGCCATGGCCTGCATCCGCGCCGAGAGCGGCCGCCACTTCGACCCGGCCTGTGTCGAGGCCTTCTGCGCGCGCTGGCCGGATATCCGCATCACCGGCGGACAAGATCAGGCCGCGATCCGGCCGAGCGCCCGAGCGATCACCGAGCCCTGGGCGAGGGTCCCCACCCTGCTCCGCGAGATCGCCGCCGAGCCACCGAGCCCGTGCGGATGGCGCGTCCAGGAATGGCTCGTCCAAGAACGGCACGGGCCCGTCGAATCGCACGCGCGCGTCGGCCGGGAGAACGGGCCGGTGAACCATCTCCCGGTTCCGTCGTTGATTCCTGAGCCTCCGGAATCACCCGTGGAGCCCCGGCATGGACGCACGATGGATGACGCTGCCGGAGATCGCGCAGGCGCGCCGCATCTCTCTGGAAGCCGCACAACGCCTGGTGGACGCGACAGACTGCCCGAAAGTCTTCCGCAACGACGGCACCGTCTACCTCATCTGACTGCGTCGCGGACGGATGACGCGCGTCTCCGGGAGGCTTAACCTCCCGAGATGCGCATCTTCCATACGCCGGATTCCGCCCGTCATGACCCGGAGCGCTACTGGCGGCGCGGCACGCCGATCCCGCATCCCGAGCAGGCCTCCCGCTACGCGATCCTGCAGGAGGCGGCGCAGGCGGCCGGGCACGGCCTCGCGGCGCCCGGCGATCACGGCCTCGACCCGATCCGGGCTGTCCACGATGCCGATTACGTGACGTTCCTGGCCGAGGCCTGGACCCGGCGGGCGGAGATCCCGGGACTCGCCGACGAGATCCTCACCGGCGCCTTCGCCCGGCCGCAGATGCACCGGAAGCCCGCGGGCCTGCTCGGGCGCGTCGGCCTCTACATGGCCGATACCTCGACGCCGATCCGGGCCGGTACATGGGCGGCGGTGTACGGCTCGGCGCAATGCGCGGTGTCGGCCGCGGATGCGGCGCTGGAGACGGGCCATGCCTACGCCCTGTGCCGCCCGCCGGGCCACCACGCCTACGCGGATTCCGCGGGCGGCTTCTGCTTCCTCAACAACAGCGCGATCGCGGCCGCCCGGATGCTGGCCGCGACCGGCGGCCCGGTGGCGATCCTGGACATCGACGTCCACCACGGCAACGGCACGCAGGGGATCTTCTACGCGCGCCGCGACGTCCTCACGGTCTCGGTGCACGCGGATCCATCAGACTACTTCCCGTTCTATGCCGGCTACGCCGACGAGACCGGAGCCGACGCCGGTGCCGGCTTCAACCGCAACCTGCCGCTGCCGCCGGGATCGGGCGACCGTCCCTGGCTCGAGGCCGTTGAGGCGGGCCTCGCGGCGGTCGCCGCCCAGGAGCCGCGGGGGCTGGTGGTGGCCCTGGGCCTCGACGCCTCGGAGGACGACCCGATCGGCGCCCTGCGGGTAACCCGGGCGGGTTTCGCGGGGGCCGCGGAGCGGATCGCCCGGGCCGGGCTGCCCACCGCCCTCGTCCAAGAGGGCGGCTACCTGTGCGCGGCACTTCCCGAGAACCTCACGGCCTTCCTGGCGGCCTTCGACGCCGCGCGCTGAGCCCGGTCGAGCGCGACAGCGCGACGGAAATGTGACCCCGGAATCGCCCGAACCCGCGCCGACACGGCGTGGCCGACCTGTATACCAGGCCGGGGCGGGCGCCGGGGAGGCGCCCCGGGAGGAAGGAACGAGCCATGGTCGCGGGTGACGTCCGGCTGCGCGAGACCGCCAGCGCGCCCTGGCACGCGGGTCTCACCCGGCGCCATTGGCGCATCCTCTGGGGCAGCTATCTCGGCTGGATCTTCGACGGCTACGAGGCCGTGGCCCTGATCTACGCCCTGCGCCCCGCGCTGGCCTCGATCCTGACCCCCGAGCAGGCGCAGGCGCCGGCCTTCTACGTGGGGCTCGCCATCGGCATCACGCTGCTCGGCTGGGGGATCGGCGGCCTGATGGGCGGGATCGCCGCCGACTATATCGGCCGCAAGCGCATGATGATGGTGTCCATCCTGGGCTACGCCATCTTCACCGGGCTCACCGCCTTCGCGGAGAGCTTCACGCAGCTCGCGCTCCTGCGCTTCATCACCGGGCTCGCCATCGGCTCGGAATGGTCCACCGGCATCGCCCTCGTGGCCGAGACCTGGCCGAACCGGGCACGGCCGAAGGGCTGCGGCTTCCTGCAATCGGGCTTCGGCGGCGGCGCGGTGCTCGCCGCCATCGTGTGGGCGGTGCTGGCCGCTACCAACCCGATGGGCGACCAGTCCTGGCGGATCATGTTCGCGCTGGGGGCGCTCCCGGCCTTCGTCTGCCTGTACCTGCGGCGGGCGCTCGAGGAATCCGAGCAGTGGATGCAGGCGCTCAAGGCGCAGCGCTGGGCGGCCACCACGGAGGATGCGGCCCACGCCCCGCGGAGCGCGCAGCGCCCGTTCTCCCTCACGGAGATCTTCCGCGAGCCCGAGAGCCGCCGGCGGGTGCTGCTCGCCACGCTGCTGTCCTTCGCCACGACGGTCGGCTGGTGGGCGGTCTCGTCCTGGCTGCCGGCCTACACGGAGGGGCTCGCCAAGGCCGCGGGCGAGCCGGCCAATCTCTGGGGCCCGCGCATGGGCATCATCTACAATATCGGGGCGATCTCGGCCTACGTGATCTCCGGCTTCGTGGCCGACGCCATCGGCCGCCGCGCCTTCCTGCTGGTCACCTATGTCGGCTGCATCGCCACATCGCTCGCCTGCTATCTCTGGACCGGCGGGCTGATGCCGTTCATGGGGCTCGCCTTCCTGAACGGGTTCTTCACCCTGGGCTTCGCCTTCTCGTGGATGGCGATCTACCTCGCGGAGCTGTTCACCCCGGCGGTCCGGGCGACGGCGGCGAGCGTCGTGTTCAACGGCGCGCGGCTGATCGCCTGGATCTTCCCGATCATCGCCGGGCAGATTGTGACCGCCTTCGGAGGCGTAGCCGCAGCGGCACTGACGCTGTCCGGCGTCTACGTGATCGGCCTGGTCGTGCCGTGGTTCATGCCGGAGACACGGGGCCAGCCGCTGCCGGAATAGGTCGATCCCGTTTCTGCCCCGCTGGCAGGCGCTCTCAGGTCCGGCCGGACGCGAAGCGGCCCCCGACTCCGATGGAGCGGGGGCCGCATCCTGCATGGGCCGTCCTGGGGGCCACCCGGCCGAAGGCCGGGGGCGTCGGCGGGTCCTACTCCTCGTCGTCCTCGTCCTGATGCCGGCCCTTGAGCTTGGCGAAGACCGAATCGGCGTCGATCCGCTCCTCGCGGCCGCCATGGGCGTCCTCGTGCTCGTGATCCGGCTCGTCGCGGGCCGTGGAGACCTCGGTCGGCAGCAGCGAGGCGCCGGACTCGGCCGCGATCGCCGCCGGGCGGTCGGCCGCCGCGCGCTGGACCTCGAAGTCGAGGTTGATCTGGGTGGTCAGGCCGAGAGTCACCGGATCCATCGGCTGGAGCGAGCCCGAGTTCCAGTGGGTGCGCTCGCGGATCTGCTGGATCGTCGACTTGGTGGTGCCGACCAGCCGGATGATCTGCGAATCCTTCAACTCCGGGTGGTTGCGGAGCAGCCACAGGATGGCGTTCGGCCGGTCCTGACGGCGCGACAGCGGGGTGTAGCGCGGCCCCTTGGTGGTGCGCTTCACCTCCGGCAGCTTCACCTTCGAGACGGCGGGCTTGAGCTTGTAGTGCGGCGCCTTCTGGGCCTTCTCGATCTCGTCCCGGGTGAGCTGGCCGGTGGAGACCGGGTCGAGCCCCTTGATGCCGGCCGCGACCTCGCCGTCGGCGATGCCCTTCACCTCCAGCGGGTGCAGCTTGCAGAAATCGGCGATCTGCTCGAAGGCGAGCGAGGTGTTCTCGACCAGCCAGACGGCGGTCGCCTTGGGCATCAGCGGACCCTGGGACATGTCTTCTCGTGCTCCGGCCTGGCGGGACGGGGGCCGGGCATCGGGCCGCGGGCTCCGGATGACCGATCCGGAAGTCCCGTCTCACGCTGTCGAATGGGGATGACGCACTATAGGCCCGAGCGGGGAGGGGCGCAATCGCGGGTTGGGCCCGTTCGGAGCCCGGCGTGCCGATTCACCGGCGCCGCTGGGGCCGCGCCCAGCCCGCGCGGGGGCCGGGCGCCTCTCAGCGCGGGCGCACCCCGTCGAGGAACAGCCGCACCGCCGCCTGCCGCCGCCGCTCCTGCGCCTCCGGGTCGGTGGCGATGCCGTAGAGGGTCGCCTGGGACGACCGGCCGAGGACGAGGCTGAGGAACAGGTCGGCCGCGATCTCGGGCTCGGCCACCGCGATCCGGCCGCGCCGGGCGAAGGCGTCGAGCAATTGCGCCACGGCGCGTACGCCGCGCAGCCAGCCCTCCTCGTGGGCGAGGCGGGCCAGTTCGGGGAATTGCAGCGCCTGGGCCACGAGGTTGCGCTTGAGCATCGCCGCGCCCGGCGACTGTCCGTGGGCCAGCAGGGTCCGGCTCAACGCGTGCAGGGCGGCCTCGACATCGTCGGTCCCGGCCTGCGCGGCCTGCGCCTCGGCAGCCGCCGCCAGTGGCGCCAGCCACGCGGCGATCCGCTCGCGCAGGACCGCCTCGAACAGCGCCCGCTTGTCGCGGTAGCGGGCATAGACCGTCGGCTTGCTCATCCCGGCGGCCTCGGCCACCGCGTCGATGGAGGTGGCGTCGAAGCCGCGCTCCATGAACAGGGTGGTCGCCACGGCGATCAGATGCGCCTCACGCCGGGCCGCCTCCGCGCGGGTCGGCCGGCCGCCCCGCCGCGGCGTCACCTCCGGCGGTTCGATGTCCGTCACCGTCACCCACAATCCTCCTTGCTCACGATCGCCGCCCGCATTATTAAAACGATACCGTACCGTTTTGATTGTGACCAGACCCGATGGACGCACGTCGCAGCGACAGCTTCAAGAGCGCCGGCCCGGTCGCGGGGGGCGTCGCGGCCCCCGCCGCGTCGGCGGCTCCCGCGGCGCAGCCGCGCCGCGGCCGGGCGCGGATCGTTTTGCCGTTGGTCGGGCTCCTCGCGCTGGGCGGGGCCGGAAGCTACGGCTGGCATTGGTGGACCATCGGGCGCTTCCTCGAGACCACCGACGACGCCTATCTGCAATCCGACAAGGTCACGGTGGCGCCGCGCATCGCCGGCATCGTCGCCGAGGTGATGGTCGGCGACAACCAGCCGGTGAAGGCCGGCGACGTGATCGCGCGACTCGACGACCGCTCGTACCGGGTCCAGCTCAAGCAGGCCGAGGCCGAGGTCGACAAGGACCGGGCGCAGGTGCTCGGCGTCGCCGCGGCGATCGTCCAGCAGCAGGCGCAGGTCGCCTCGTCGCGAGCCGACCTCGCCAATGCCGAGGCCGCGCTGACCTTCTCCCAGCAGGAATACACCCGCTACCAGAACCTGCTGCAGACCGGCTCGGGCACGGTCCAGCGCCAGCAGCAGGCGGATGCCGACCTGCGCCAGCGCCACGCCGCCCGCGACAAGGCCGCCGCCTCCCTGGACGCCGCGCAGAAGCAGATCGACAGCCTGAAGGCGCTCGAAGCCAGCACCCGGGCGAGCCTGGAGGGTGCCGAGGCCAAGGTCGAGGGGGTGAGGCTCGACCTCAGCTACACCACCATCGTGGCGCCGATCGACGGCGTGGCCGGCGACCGGGCGCTGCGGGTCGGCCAGGTGGTCTCGCCCGGCACGGGTCTCCTGACCCTCGTGCCCATGGGCCGGGACATCTACCTCGTGGCGAATTTCAAGGAGACCCAGACCGGGCACATGGTCGAGGGCGAGCGCGTCACCTTCACGGTGGACGCGTTCGGCGACCACGCGTTCGCGGGCCGGATCGAGAGCTTCTCGCCGGGCACCGGCTCGCAATTCGCCCTGCTGCCGCCCGAGAACGCCACCGGCAACTTCACCAAGGTGGTGCAGCGCGTGCCCGTGCGCGTCGCCCTCGACCCGGCAGACCCGCTGGTCGCGCGCCTGCGCCCGGGCCTGTCGGTGGAGGCCACGGTCCACACCGCCGACCCGGTGGAGCCGGTCGACCCGGCCCGGCACCGGCCGAAGCCCGCCCCGGCGGCCCTCGTCAGCGAGGCGCTGCCCCGATGAGCGCCGTGCCGGCCGTGGCCATGCCCAGACCAGTGCCCGAGGCGAAGGCGAGCGGCCGGGACTGGCTCGCCGTGTTCGGCGCGATCCTCGGCGCCTTCACGGCGATCCTCGACATCCAGATCACCAACGCGTCGCTCGCCGACATCCAGGGGGCGCTCGGCGCCTCCACCGAGGAGGGGAGCTGGATCTCCACCGCCTACCTGATGGCCGAGATCATCGTGATCCCGCTCACTGGCTGGCTGTCCTCGGTGATCGGCCTGCGCCGCTATCTCGCGGTGAACACGATGCTGTTCACCGCCTTCTCGCTCGCCTGCGCGCTGTCGACGACCCTGAGCCAGATGATCCTGTTCCGGGCCGGCCAGGGCTTCACCGGCGGCGTGCTGATCCCCACCGCCATCGTCATCGTGCGCACGCGGCTCTCGAAGGCGCAGCAGCCCATCGGCATCGCGCTGTTCGGGCTGACCGCGACCTTCGCGCCCGCCATCGGCCCGACGGTCGGCGGCTGGCTCACCGACAACCTGTCGTGGCACTACATCTTCTACCTGAACCTGATCTTCGGCCCCGTGGCGGCGGCGATCCAGCTCGGCGCCTTCGACAGCGTGCCGGCGCGCTGGGGCGAGCTGCTCAAGGGCGACTGGATCGGCATCGGCCTGATGGCGACCGGCCTGCCGGCCCTGACCTACGTGCTGGAGGAGGGCCAGCGCAAGGACTGGTTCGGCTCGCAGATCATCGTGAACATGTCGCTGCTGGCGGCGGCCGGCATCACCGGCTTCATCGTCCGCGAGCTCACGACCGAGCGCCCGTTCATCAACCTGCGGGTCCTGGCCAACCGCTCGGTCGGGGGCGCCTGCGTGCTGATGACCGTGCTGGGCGCGGTCTCGTTCGGGTCGATCTACATCATCCCGGTCTATTGCGCACAGATCCAGGGCTACAACGCCCAGCAGATCGGCTACGTGGTGATGTGGTCGGGCCTGCCGCAGCTCGTCCTCTTCCCGATGATGCCGCTGCTGATGCGGACCTTCGACGCCCGGGTGCTGGTGGTCACCGGCACGCTGTTCTTCATCGCGAGCTGCTGGATCAACGTCGGCCTGACCCACGATGTCGGCGCCGACCAGCTGATCCTGCCGCAGCTGATGCGGGCCATCGGCCAGCCGCTCTTCACCATCCCGCTGTCGCAGCTCTCCACCGTCGGCCTCGCCCCGCGCGACACCGCGGACGCCTCCGCCTTGTCGAACATGATGCGCAACCTCGGCGGCTCGATCGGCATCGCCATGCTGTCGACCATGATCGACCGGCGCGAGCACTTCCACTTCTCGATGCTGGCCGAGGCGATCACCGTCAACGCGACCCGCACCCAGGACCGGCTCGCGGCGCTGGCGGCCGGGATGCACGCCCGCATCGCCGACCCGCTCGCCGCCAAGGGCGTGGCGCTCGGCCAGCTCGCCGCCCAGGTCCGCCGCGAGGCCTATGTCATGGCCTACGCGGACGGGTTCTGGCTGGTGGGGGTGAGCCTCGTGGCGAGTCTCGCCGTGGTGGCGATCCTCAAGAAGCCGCAGCGCGCCGCCGGGCCCGTGGAGGCGCACTGACCGGCTCGGGACAAGATCGGCCGTCTTCCAGCCCTCCGTACCGTCGTTCCGGGGCGCCGCAGGCGAGCCCGGACCCGGAGGGGCACGCCGCAGGCGGGCAATCCAGAACCGCCATGAGCGCCAGAACTTGGCGCCTCGGCGGGTCTGGATCCCGGGCTCCGCTGCGCGGCCCCGGGATGACGGGGAGGGGCGGGCAGCCCGGCCGAGCCTGCCGCCCTACTTGCCCGGGAGCCCGTGGACGATCGGGAAGAACGTGTCCTTCCAGTCCTTGGGCTCGGCCTTGATGGTCTTCATGGCGTAGAAGTGCCGGGCCTGGAGCATGATCCCGTAGGGCGTGGTGGAGAAGTTCGTCCCCGGCTCCTTCATGATCTCGACCAGCGTCTCGGGCGGCGTCTTCTCGTTGGTGGCCGCCACGTAGTCCTTGGCGGCCTTGAGCGGGTCCTTGGCGATCTCGGCATTGGCCTCGTCGATGGCGGCCACGATGGCGGCGGCGAGCTTGGGATTGCGGTTGAACCACGCCGTACGGGCGTAGAAGATCGCGTTGCTCACCGGCTCGCCGACGAGCTCGAAGGAGTTCAGCACCTTGTGGATCGCCGGATCCTGCAGCTCGCGCTGCTGGAACGGCGGCAGCGAGAAGTGGCTGTTGACCTCGTTGTGCGGGCTCGCCAGGGCCGCCACAGCGTCGGGATGGCCGAGCTGGACGGTGAGCGGGTCGAGCTTGGTGGCGTTCTCGGGCCCGAACGCCTTCTTGGCGGCGATCTGGAGCAGCACCGCCTGGGATGAGACCTTCACGGAGGGCAGGGCGATCTTGTCCTTGGACGAGAAGTCCTTGAGTTCCTTCACATCCGGGTTGCGGGTGAGCAGCAGCATCGGCGTCGAGCCGACCCCGCACAGGCCCTTCACGTCGCCCTTGGTGCGGTCGTTGAGCAGCAGCATGTTGGTCGAGCCGCTGTCGACGATGTCGATATTGCCCGACAGGAGCGCGTCGTTGCCGGCCGCGCCGCTCGTCAGGTTGACCCATTCCACGGTCACGTCCCCGAGGCCGGCGGCCTTGGCCTGCTTCTCGATCAGCTTGTGCTGCTCGGCCAGCACCGCCGGCAGGTAGACGAAACCCGGCTGCCGGCTGATCCGGACCTTGGCATCGTCGGCCCGGGCGGGGGTGGCCAGCGCCAGCCCGGCCAGCAGGAGGACCGATCCCGCCCGGAGGAGCCGGCGGCGGCCCAGCAGCGACGAGCCCGTCCGCGACGTACGCACCATGACGCTTCTCCCTGTGGCCCGGCGGTTTCCTGGGGAGACCGGGCTTTCGTTGGACCGGGAGTGGACAGGCTTGAGCCCGCGCGCGCAAGGCCCCGACTTCACGGTCCGCTAACGGAGAAGCTGCACTATAGCGCAACTTGACATCGTCATCGCGGAGGCTTGCGTGAAGATCGGGCTGGGAGCGAAGCTGCACACCATCACGGCCGCCGCGCTGGTCGGCATCGTCGCGGTCTCGGGGATCGGCCTCGTCAGCCTGAAATCCCAGGTCGAGCAGGACCGGATGGCCAAGACCCGCAACCTGACGGACGTGGCCTACGGGGTCGCGGCCTATTTCGAGGGCGAGGAGCGGGCCGGGCGCCTGTCCCGGGCGGCGGCGCAAGGGGCCGCGATCCAGGCCCTCAAGGCCCTGCGCTACGACGACAAGGAATACTTCTGGGTGAACGACATGCAGCCCCGCATGATCGCCCACCCGATGAAGCCCGAGCTGGAGGGCAAGGATCTCGCCGCCGTGCAGGATCCCACCGGCAAGCGCCTGTTCGTCGATTTCGTCGAGACGGTGAAGCGGCAGGGTCAGGGCTTCGTCGATTATTATTGGCCGAAGCCCGGCGCCGACGCCCCCGTACCGAAGCTCTCCTATGTGCGCGGCTTCGCGCCCTGGGGCTGGGTGATCGGCACCGGCATCTACGCCGACGACACAGCGGCGATCCTGCGGGACGCGGCCTGGAAGGCGGCGGGCGGCATGCTCGTGGTGGTGGCGCTGATCGGCCTGCTGGCGGCGCTGATCGGCCGGCGCCTGACGCGGCCGATCCTCGCCCTGAACGGGGCCATGCACCGGCTGGCGGCCGGCGAGACCGCGGTTCCGGTGCCGGCGCGGGAGCGCAGGGACGAGATCGGCGCCATGGCGGGCGCCGTGCAGGTGTTCAAGGACGCGCTGATCGCCAAGGCCGAGTCCGACGCCCACGCCGCCTACGCGGCCGAGGGCGGCGCCCGGCGGGCGGCCGCCCTCGACCGGCTGACCCGGTCGTTCGAGGCACGGGCCGGCGCGCTGAGCCGCGGCCTCGCGACGGCGGCCGCCGACCTCGAGGCCACGGCGCGGACGCTGACCGTCACGGCCGCCCACACCACCGAGCGCACCGGCGCGGTCGCCGCGCAGGCGGCCGGCACCTCCGCCGACGTCCAGACCGCCGCTGCGGCCACCGAGGAGATGTCGGCCTCGGTTCAGGAGATCGCCGGGCAGGTGAACCGCACCTCGGAGATCGCCGGGCGGGCCGCCGCCAGCACCCGCCAGGGCGAGGCGACCGTGCGGGCGCTCGCCGCCGGCACCGAGAAGATCGGCGACGTGGTCGGGCTGATCGCGTCGATCGCCGGTCAGACCAACCTTCTGGCGCTCAATGCCACCATCGAGGCGGCCCGCGCGGGTGCGGCCGGACGCGGCTTCGCGGTGGTCGCCTCGGAGGTGAAGGCGCTGGCCGAGCAGACCGCCAAGGCCACCGAGGAGATCTCCGGCCAGATCGGCCGGATTCAGGGGGAGACGCGGGACGCGGTGGCGGCGATCGGCGAGGTCGGCCGGACCATCGAGGAGATGCGCGCCATCGCGGTCGGCGTCGCGGCCGCCATGGAGGAGCAGAACGCCGCCATCCAGGAGATCGTCCGCGGGGTGGCGAGCGCCGCCACGGGGGCGCAGGGCGTGTCGGAGAACGCCGTCGACCTGCGCCGGGGCGCCGACGAGACCGGGATCGCCTCCGAGCAAGTGCTGGCGGCCGCCCGCGGCCTCACCCGGGGCTCGGACGAGCTCGACCAGGCGGTGAAGGCGTTCCTGGCGGAGGTCCAGGCGGCCTGAGCGCCGGGCAGGGCGCTCAGGCCGCCGAAAAGCCCCGCACCGCCGCCCGCACCAGGGCGTCGATCATCGGCCGCACGTCGTCCACGCCGAGCGGCCCCAGGCTGCCGAGATCGGCGAGGTAGGTCATGCCGTGGACGCTGGACCAGAGCGCCCGCGCCATCACGGGAATCGCCGCCTCGGCGAGGCGGCCGCCGTCGCGCAGCACCCCCTCCAGGATCGCGAACAGGGCCGCGATGTCGGCCTGGACCGAGTCCGGCGCCGCCACGGTGCGACGCTCGAAGATCGCCGCCCAGGCCGCGTGGTTCGCGGCCGCGAAGGCGAGATACGCGTCGGCCAGGCACAGGAGCCGGGCCTCCGTCTCCCGCGACGGGCAGGCGGCCAGCGCCCCCGCCAGGGTGTCCCGGAGGCGGCGCATGGTGACCGCGTTGGCCTCCAGCCGCAGCAGCTCCAGGCTGTCGAACTGCGTGTAGACCGAGCCCACCGCCGTGCCGGCCCGCTCCGCGACGCCGCGGGCGGTCAGCGCGGCGACGCCGCCCTCGTTCAGGATCGCCACCGCGGCCTCGATGAGGGCCCGGCGATCGGCCTCCCTGTCGCCTGGCTCCTTCCGCGGCCGCCCGCGCAGCTTTTTATGAACCTCGTTCATTTTATACCTTGCGGCCCGGCTTGCCCCGTGGTTACCTATTTCATGAACGACGCTCAATCAATTCCGGACTAGGTCTGGATCGTCGTTCCCGCGAGGTGAACCGTGATGAGGACCCTCTCCTTCCTGATGCGCGGCGTGATCGCCGACAACGCCCAGGCGATCCACGACGCCAACGCCGTGACGATCCTGCGCCAGCAGATCCGGGACGCCGCCGGCGCCCTGGCGACCGCCCGGCGGGAACTCGCCGTGGCCATGGCCTACCACGCCGCCGAGGCACGCGCGCTGGCGGCGATCGGCGGCCGGATCGACACCTTGTCGGACGGGGCGCGGCGGGCCCTCGGCGACGGCCGCGAGGATCTCGGGACCGAGGCGGCGATCCACATCGCCGCCCTGGAGGACGAGCGGGCCGACCGCCGGGCCGCCGCCGAGCGCTTCGCCGCCGAGGTCGAGCGGCTGAAGCGCCTCGTCGCGCAGGGGGGCGAGCGGCTGCGGGATCTCGACCGCGGGCTTCAGACCGCCCGCACCACCGAAGCCCTGCGCCGGGCGGGGCTGGAGGGCCGCCGGGCCACGACCCTGTCGGCCGGTGCGCTGGGCGAGGCCGAGCGGACCCTGGAACGCCTGCGCGCCCGGCAGGCGGCCGAGGCGGATGTCGCCGCCGCGCTGACCGAACTGGAGGCCGAGGCTACGGGCGGGATCGAGGCCGACCTGGAGGCGGCCGGCTACGGCCGTCCGCGCACGGACCCGCGGGCGGTGCTCGACCGCCTCAGGGCCGGGACCTGACCGGATCGCACGCCTGAACACCACGCAACACCCACGCAGGAGCACATCATGACACCGCAGATGCCCCATACCGGCGCCTGGAAGACCTTCACGCTGGTCAGCTTCGCCGCCGCCGCCGCCATGCTGACGATCGGGATCTTCTTCCTGCCCGCGGATATCTGGATCAAGGGCTACCTCGCCATGGCATCCCTGTTCCTCACGGGCACGACCTTCACGCTCGCCAAGACCCTGCGCGACGAGCACGAGGCGAACCGGCTGATCAACAAGATCGAGGATGCCGCCGCCGAGCGGGTCCTGCGCGAGGCGGTGCCGGGCCGGCTCTGAGACCGCTCCGGATCAGCCCGCGGCGTCCAGGAATCCGGCGAGGACCTTCGAGAATTCCGGGGTGCGCAGGTAGCCGTAGGACTTGTGCCGGTTCTCGGCGCCGTCCGGCCTCCGGTAGGCGTTGATCACCGGCACGTCCCGCACCCGCACGCCGGCGGCGTTCGGCGCGTAGAGGCCGGCGAGGTCGTCGCCCACCGTGGCGATGTCCTGCCGGTCCATCAGGTTGGTCCAGGCGGTGAGCGCGGCCGGCACCCGCAGGCCGCCGTGCTCGTCGGCGAGCTTCAGCTTCAGCTCGGCAAGCCCGAGGGGCGAGCCAAGGGTCGCCAGGGCGCAGCGGGGCAGGGGCGTCCCGTCGGTCTCGGCGGCGCGCAGGACGTCGTAGGCGATCAGGCCGCCCATCGAGTGCGCGGCGATCAGCACGTCGTCCTCCGCGGCCTCGGCCAGGGCGACGCGCAGGCGCTCCCGGGCCGCGTCCCGGAACGCCGCGTCCTCGTAGTAGCCCCAGAGATCGTCGAGGCGGTATTCCAGGATCAGGTCGTCCAGCGGGGTCAGCCCCGTGGCCTCCTGCAGGTGCGAGAGGCCGCGGTAGATCCGGTCTGTGAGGGTCGGCTCGGCGCTGTCGGCATCCCCCGCCGGAGAGGGGAACGGCCCGAGGCCGTGATCGGGGCGATAGGGCTCGCGGTTGCCGTCGCCGGAGAGCGGCTGCGGGTAGCGGAGATCCGCCCAGTAGACGAAGGTGAAGCGCAGATCGGCCTCGGCCACCTGCAGCCCGAGATTGCGGTCGAGCCCCTCGCGGATCGCGGCGCGCCACCACGCGGCCTTCTCGTCGCGCGGCGGCTTGTTGGCGAGGCCGTGGATGCCGATGATGTGCGCCCGACGCAGTGTCCGCTCCCAGACCAATGACGCTGTCGGCCGGGCAAGATAGGGCCATCGTGCGCGCGCGGAACTGCGGCTTAGTTACCGAGTCACAGGCCGCGTTCGCGGTACCCGTCAGTCGAACAGGCTGGAGACGCTGGATTCCGTCGCGGTCCGGCCGATCGCCTCGCCGAGCAGCGGCGCGATGGTCGCCACCCGGATGTTGCGGGCGAGCTTGACCGCCTGCGTCGGCTGGATCGAATCGGTGATCACCAGCTCCTTCATCCGCGAGGCGGCGATGCGGGAGACCGCGCCGCCCGAGAGCACCCCGTGTGTGATGTAGGCCGAGACGTCCTTGGCGCCGGCATTCAGCAGGGCCTCGGCGGCGTTGACCAGGGTGCCGCCCGAATCGACGATGTCGTCGACCAGGATGCAGGAGCGGCCCTCGACCTCGCCGATGATGTTCATCACCTCCGATTCGCCGGGGCGCTCCCGGCGCTTGTCGACGATGGCGAGCGGGCAGTCGATCCGCTTGGCGATGGCCCGGGCGCGCACCACGCCGCCGACGTCGGGCGAGACCACCATCCGGTCGGCGCTCGGCAGCCGCTCCTTGATGTCGCGGACCATCACGGGGGCGGCGAACAGGTTGTCGGTCGGGATGTCGAAGAAGCCCTGGATCTGGCCGGCATGCAGGTCGAGGGTCAGAACACGGTCGGCGCCGGCCTCGGTGATCAGGTTCGCCACCAGCTTGGCCGAGATCGGGGTGCGGCCGGAGGTGCGCCGGTCCTGCCGGGCGTAGCCGAAATACGGGATGACCGCCGTGATGCGCCGCGCCGAGGACCGACGCGCGGCGTCGATCATGATCAGCAGTTCCATCAGGTGGTCGTTGGCCGGGAACGAGGTCGACTGGACGATGAACACGTCCTCGCCGCGCACATTCTCCTGGAGCTCGACGAAGATCTCCATGTCGGCGAAGCGCCGGACCATGCACTTGGCCAGCGGCAGTTCGAGATAGGCCGCGATCGCCTCGGCCAGGGGCCGGCTGGCATTCCCGGCGACGATCTTGATCGAGGATTTCATGGCGAGGACTTCATGGGCGGCCGCTCACGCGCGGCCGGACCCCCGCCGCGCTCCGAATCCCGATCCCTTGACGGGCCGGAACGATCCGATGACGGGCGAGGCTCTTAGCAGCGGGCAGGAAGTGTCACAATGCCTTCACGCGGCCGCCGCGGCAGCACCGCACAGGCGACGTGCCCCGCTCAGGGCGTCGGCGGCTCCAGCAGCCGGTGCAGGTGGACCACGAAGTAGCGCGTCTGCGCGCTGTCGACGGTGGCCTGCGCCTTGGCCCGCCAGGCCGCCTGCGCGGACACATAGTCGGGAAAGATGCCGACGATGTCGAGGTTCTTGATGTCCCGGAACCGGACCCCGTCGAGATCCTGCAGTTCACCGCCGAAGACCAGGTGCAGCTTCTGGTCGCTGTCGATCGCCGTCGCCATGGCCTCTCCTCACATGTTGCCCGCGGCGCTCGCAAATGGCGCGCCTCCGGTCAAGCCGGAACGCGCGCAGCCGAGCAATGCCGCGTTCGCACGCCTCCGCACCGTCGGGGGTGTCGCGGGGGTCTCGGGTGCCTTGGGGATCTTGGGCCTGCCGGAGGCGCGGCGATGGCGCGGCTGCGAAAGCGGCGGGGCTCCGTGCTAGGAAGGTGGGCATGACGCGCAGGCTTCTCCGCATCGCCGCCGTGGCACTCGCTCTCTCGGCGATCCCGGCACTGGCCCAGCAGCCGGCCCGGGCGCCGGGCCGGGCGGCCGCCGACAAGGCCGGCCAGGACAAGGGCGGCCCCGACCGGCGCGGCGGGCCGCCGGTGATCGGCTGCCCGTCGCTCGCCAATTACCGGATGCTGCTGCACGACGGCCCGCAGGCCGCCGCCGCGCGCCTGACCGATCCGAAAGCGGACCATCTCGGCTGCTCCGTCCTGACGCGCGCGGAGATGACCGGCATCGTCGACCGGGTGGTGCTGGGCGGGCAGAGCTACGATTGCGCGGGCGTGCGGGGCACGACGGTCTGCCACTGGATCGAGGCCGGAGCCTCCGCGCGCGCCGGCGCGGCCGGACGCTGACCTGCGATCGCTGTGAGGATCCGGACGGCCTCAGCGCAGGTGGCCGCTGGCGCGCAGATCCCGCTCCACGGCCTCCTGGATGGCCCGGAGCGGGTTGTCGTTCGTGGCGCCCGGCGGATGCAGGGGCACCATCGCGGCCGGCTTCGTGTCCAGCCCCGGCAGGATGGTGGGGCCCGCTTCCGCCTGCCGTGCAGGCCGGCGCAGGGCGAGCAGCCGCAGCGCCTCGCGGGCGCCGGGCGGGAGGAGCGTGGCGAGCTTGTCCAGCATGTCCGAACCTCAACGCGCGCGGCCGGCGACGGCCGGTGGGAACGGGACCACGGAGGCGGAGCTGTTCGTCACGGAGGCACCAGCACAGGATCGACCGAGCACGGGAAACGGACCGGGGCACGCACCGTTCCGTTGAGCCATGATTGCCGGTTTTGCCGCATGTGCCGCCCAGATACCAGCGAACACTGCTTTTCAGCTTGGATTGTATAGAACCTGGCGGAAGCGGATGGGAATCGAACCCACCGTACGCTGTTGGCGTACCACTGGTTTTGAAGACCAGGAGGGCCACCAGACCCCGTTCGCCTCCACGATCGAGGTTACGGGTGGGTGCCGGCAGGGTCAAGATCCGCGGGCTCGCCGCGCCGCCCTCCCGGGCCTGCAGCGCGCAATGGTCGCGCCTGCCGCGCCGCGGGAACGCGCTCTTCAGCGCTCCCGCTCGTCCCGCGCGACCGCTGGGGTGACCGAGGTCCCGGTGCGGGCCGAGATCAGGGCCGCCTCAAGGCAGGCCATCACCCGAACCGCCTCCAGCGCCGCTGCGTCGTCGTGCGATCCGCGGGCAATGGTCTCGACCACCGCCCGATAGAAGCACCGCTGATCCCCGGACACGGCCGGCCTGCGCGTCACCGGCCCGGTGCCGTCATGGATCTCCAGTCCGTCCGGGTCCTCACCCCATCCCAGTGCGCCCGGGGCGAGCCCGGCCAGCAGCTGCCCTTCCTGGGGGTCGGGACCGTGCTTGATCAGGCTGCCGGCCTCGCCATGGACCACGAAGCGGGGCGATCCGCCGGCGACGAGCATGCTCGCGTGGAGCACCACCCGCAGCCCCGGATAGTCCAGCACCGCGTGGGCCCAATCGTCGGAGGACGCTCCGGGACGGAGCCGGCCGAGATGCGCCGTCACCCGATCGGGCAGGCCGAAGAGCTGGATCGCCTGATCCACGAGATGCGGCCCGAGATCGTACCAGATCCCGCTGCCGGAGCCGGCATTCTCACGCCACCGGTCCCGGACACGGGGCCGGAAGCGGTCGAAGTGGGACTCGAAGTGCCGCACCGCGCCGATCACGCCGGCAGCGATGGCCTCGCGGACGGTCAGGAAATCGCTGTCCCAGCGGCGGTTGTGAAACACCGCAAGCACGCGGCCCCGGCTCGCCGCCGCCGCGCGCAGGACGCGCGCCTCGGCGAGGGCGAGGGTGAACGGCTTGTCGACGACGACGTGCTTGCCCGCCGCCAGGGCGGCGCGCGCCAGCGGTGCGTGACTGTCATTGGGTGAGGCAATCACCACGAGGTCGACGGCCTCCGACGCGGCGACCGCGAAAGGGTCGGCGACCACCGTCAGGCCGGGGCGATCGGCCTCGACCTTGGCGGGATCGCTGGATCCGACCAACCGGAGGTCGAGGTCCGGCACGGCGCTGATCAGCGGCGCGTGGAAGGTCCGGCCGGAATAGCCGTAGCCGATCAAGCCGACCCGGATCGGGGCGCCCATCGCATCACCTCTTCAATCCGGAACAGGCGCGGCATCTCACTGACTATCGGATACGAGGCGCCGCGCATTGTCCGTCGTTACGAATAACATTTCCGCTCATCCAAAGATAAGAATGATAATGTCCGGGCGCTCACGCACATCGTTCAACACATCAGATCGGTCATGGCTCTTATCGCCGTTCGCGATTTTTCTTAGCGCCCGTCTTCGAGGCGGCCAAGCCGTGGAGCTATGCTTTGCGGCGGCGTCGAGGATCCTTGCCGATGCCGAAGGTCGACGGGCGCGGCCGGTCGCGTTCGACTGCGATCCGATGAGTTCGGGTCCGCTTTGCGGCGTCCATCTGATCCGGATTCGTATTAATTCCGCCACACTGTTGTGGCCCTGCACCAGTCATGCCGTTCCTGAGACGCTTACGGAAAGAGGAAGGCCCGTCGCCCGAACCCGAAGGGTCCGGGGAGGGGGTGGGCCCGGGCGCGCCCCTGGCGGAGTCCCTGAAGCCGGGCCCGCGCGGTCCGGGCTGGATCGGCGCGGCCATGGTGGTCACCGCCCTGGTCTCGGCGCTGGCGACCTTCCTGATCCTGGCCGGGGTAATCCGGGTGACGCCGACGCCGGCCTACGGCGTGACGCTGCTCGCCATCAACGCCGCCCTGGTGCTCGGCCTCGCCGTCATCATCGCCTGGGAGGCGCGGGTCTTCCTGCACGCCCGCAAGGCCAACGCGGCGGTGGCGCGCCTGCACACCCGCATCGTCGGGCTGTTCTCGCTGATCGCGATCCTGCCGACGATTCTGCTCGCCGTGGTGGCGTCCGTGACCATCGACCGGGGCCTGTCGCTCGGCTTCACCGACCGGGTCCGCGACGTGGTGCTGAAATCCGTGGAGGTGGCCGACGCCTACCAGGAGAACCAGTGCCAGAGCCTCGCCCGCGAGATCCGCATCCTCGCCGACGACCTGACCCGCGCTCGGCCGAACTTCGATGTGAACCGGGACTGGTTCCAGACCTTCCTGACGACCCGGGCGACCAATCTCGGCCTGCCGGTGGCGCAGATCATGCGCGGCCCCACCGAGGTGGTGGCGCGGGCCAAGATCGACGTCCTGAAGACCAACCGGCTGCCCTCGGCGGCGGCCTTCGAGGATGCGGCCAACTCGGCCGACCCGATCTGCCTCCTGCCCACCGAAGGCCGGGTCTTCGCCGCGCTGATGCGGATGCCGGCCTATGACGACGCCGTGCTGATGGTGCAGCGCGAGGTCAGCCAGCTCGCCATCGACTTCCCCGGCGTGTCCCGGGCGGCGGCGGCCGAGTACCTCACCTACGATTCGCTGCGGCGCTCGATCCAGATCACCTTCGCGTCGGTGTTCCTGCTGATCGCGCTGATCGCGCTGCTCTCGGCCGTGTGGTTCGGCATGAACTTCGCCAACCGGTTCGTGGCGCCGATCCGCCGGCTGATCAACGCCGCCGACCAGGTGGCGTCGGGCAATTTCTACGCCCAGGTGCCGACCAAGAAGACCAGCGGCGACCTCGCCCATCTCGGCGAGAGCTTCAACAAGATGACCCAGGAGCTGCGCCGCCAGCATGCCGGCCTGATCGCCGCGAGCGACCTGATCGACACCCGCCGCCGCTTCACCGAGGCCGTGCTCTCGGGCGTCTCGCCCGGGGTGATCGGCCTCGACGCAGCGGGCTTCGTCACCATTGCCAACCCGGCGGCCGAGCGGATGCTCGACTTGGAGAGCGACGCCCTGGTGGGCCAGTCCCTCGCCCAGGCGGTGCCGGAACTCGCGCCCGTGCTCGCCGAGAGCGAGGCGCGCCCGCGCAGCCTGCAGCAGCAGCAGGTCCAGCTCACCCGGTCCCGGGGCGAGCGCACCATCACGGTGCGGGTCACGAGCGAGCAGGCGCAGGGCGCGTCCCGCGGCTCGGTGGTGACGCTGGACGACATCACCGACCTCGTCCAGGCGCAGCGCAGCTCCGCCTGGGGCGACGTGGCGCGCCGCATCGCCCACGAGATCAAGAACCCGCTGACCCCGATCCAGCTCTCCGCCGAGCGGATCCGGCGCAAGTACGGGAAGGTCATCACCGCCGACAAGGAGGTGTTCGATCAGTGCACCGCCACGATCGTGCGCCAAGTGGACGAGATCAAGCGCATGGTCGACGAGTTCTCGGCCTTCGCGCGGATGCCCAAGCCCGCCATCGCGCCGAACGACCTCACCGAGATCGCCAAGCAGAACCTGTTCATGATGCGCGTGGCGCACCCGGACATCGACTTCGCGTTCTCGGCCCAGGGCGGCGCGGGGAGTGCGGAAAAGATCGTGGCGGCCTTCGACATCAGGCTGCTCAGCCAGGTGATCACCAACATCCTCAAGAACGCCGTCGAGGCGGTGGCCGAGGTGCCGGAGGCCGAGCTCGGCAAGGGCAAGATCAGCTTGAGCCTCGCCGTCGAGGACGGGTTCGCGGTGATCGCCGTCACCGACAACGGCAAGGGATTTCCGGCCGAGGGGCGCCAGCGCCTGCTCGAGCCCTACATGACCACCCGCGAGGGTGGGACCGGACTGGGGCTTGCTATCGTCAGCAAGGTGCTTGAGGAGCACGGCGGCGGGATCGAGCTGAACGACAATCCCGCCGGCCGCGGCGGCCAGGTCCGGATGCGGGTCCCGCGCGAGCACGGGCCCGAACCGGCTGCGGCGCCGTCTGAAGCCAGTCCCGTCACGACAGAGGAGAAGGGCGCCGCGCCGACGGCCCCCCGGATCGCGGAGATGCACGCATGAGCGCCGATATCCTGATCGTCGACGACGAGGCCGACATCCGCGACCTCGTCGCCGGGATCCTGGACGACGAAGGCCACCGCTGCCGCACGGCCGGCGGCTCGGACGAGGCGCTCGCCGCCATCGAGGCGCGCCGGCCGCACCTCGTCTTCCTCGACATCTGGCTGCAGGGCTCCCGGCTCGACGGCCTGCAGGTGCTCGACCTGATCAAGGCGGCCAATCCCGACCTTCCGGTGGTGATGATCTCGGGCCACGGCAACATCGAGACCGCGGTCTCGGCGATCAAGGCGGGCGCCTACGACTTCATCGAGAAGCCGTTCAAGGCCGACCGGCTGATCCTGGTGGCCGAGCGGGCGCTGGAGGCCTCCCGGCTCCGGCGCGAGGTCCGCGACCTGACGGCGCGGTCAGGGTCGGCCAACCGCATCGTCGGCGGCTCGCTGGCGATCAACCAGCTGCGCCAGACGCTCGACCGGGTGGCGCCGACCAACGCCCGGGTGATGATCACGGGCGCACTGGGCTCGGGCAAGGAGCTGGCCGCGCGCAGCCTGCACAAGGCCTCGGCCCGGGCGAACGGTCCGTTCGTGCTGCTCAACGCCGCCGCGATCCTGCCCGAGACCATGGAGGCGGAGCTGTTCGGGGTCGAGGGCGAGAGCGGCCGCCGGGTCGGCGCCCTGGAGGAGGCCCATGGCGGCACCCTCTACCTCGACGAGGTCGCCGACATGCCGCGCGAGACCCAGAACCGGATCCTGCGCGTCCTGGTCGACCAGAATTTCCAGCGGGTCGGCGGCACGACGCGGGTGCATGTCGACGTGCGGATCATCTCGTCCTCGTCCCGGGATCTCCAAGAAGAAATCGCCGCCGGCCGGTTCCGCGAGGACCTGTTCCACCGCCTCTCGGTGGTGCCGATCCGGGTACCGGCCCTGTCGGAGCGCCGGGAGGACGTGCCCGAGCTGATCCAGTTCTTCATGGACAACATCTCGTCCCAGACCGGCCTGCCCAAGCGCCGGATCGCCGAGGACGCGATGGCGGTGCTGCAGTCGCACAACTGGCCGGGCAATGTCCGCCAGCTCAAGAACAACGTCGAGCGGCTGATGATCCTCACGCAGGCCGACCCGGAGCAGGAGGTCACCTCGGAGATGCTCCCCTCCGAGATCGGCGCCCTGGTGCCGACCACCCCCGGGGGCGCGGGCGGCGAGAAGCTGATGAGCCTCGCGCTGCGCGAGGCCCGGGAGATCTTCGAGCGCGAGTACCTCGTGGCGCAGATCGCGCGGTTCTCGGGCAACATCTCCCGCACTGCCGAGTTCATCGGCATGGAGCGCTCGGCCCTGCACCGGAAGTTGAAGTCCCTCGGCATCGGCCCCTGAGGGGCGGGGGCGTGAGAGCGGTGCCGATCCGTCACGGATGATTCCGGCGCGGGGGTTGCTTGCGCCCACGCTTTCGCCAAGTCATGGTGCTTGTATACAAAGCCGTGGGCGGGATGACCGGACAATCCGGCCCGCGGCATACCCATCCCGGGCGGCTCGATCCGGGACAACAAGAAGGCCAAGAAGATGGCGGGCGAACGCGCACAGAACCTTCAGGACACCTTTCTCAACCATGTCCGCAAGAACAAGATTCCGCTGACCATCTTCCTCGTCAACGGCGTCAAGCTCCAGGGCGTGGTGACGTGGTTCGACAATTTCTGCGTGCTGCTGCGCCGGGACGGGCACTCGCAGCTGGTCTACAAGCACGCGATCTCCACGATCATGCCGGGCCATCCCGTGCAGCTGTTCGAGCCGGACGAGACCGCCGAGAAGGCGTGATTTTTACGATGGGCGAGGGTGGGGCCGCGTCGGGAATGATCGTCTTCCGGGCGTAGCCACGGGCCGCGCGTCGGCGACCCGCGCGGTCATTCCGGGGTGCCGCAGGCGAGCCCGGAATCCATGAACACGATAGGTGCCGGAATCCGGCACGGCGGCGGGTCTGGATCCCGGGCTCCGCTGCGCGGCCCCGGGATGACGCGGCGGCTGCGGATATCCGCTGCGTTTCCCGCCCGGCATCTTGGCCCGGCCCGTCCGCATCCCCATTCTGTCGAATCCGAGTTCTCGAACGAAGCTGCCGGCGCCCCGGCGGCGCCAAAGGCCGTATGACCGAAACGCTGACGTCCGGCGAAGCCCGCCTCCAGGCGCAGGCCGCCCCCGAGGGCGAGATCGCCGCGGCGACCCACACCCTGGTAATCGGCCCCTACCTCGCGCGCAGCGCGCACGGCGCCGGGTACGGACCGGCCGCGCCGACCCGCTCCGTCGAGGCGCGGCTTGACGAGGCGACCGGACTTGCCGCCGCCATCGAGCTGGACGTTCTCGAGAGCCTCGCGATCAGCCTGCCGCGGATCCGGCCCTCGACCTATCTCGGCAAGGGCCGGGTCGAGGAGATCGCCGGCCTGATCCGCGCCCGCGAGATCGGCCTCGTGGTGATGGACTGCGCCCTCTCGCCCGTGCAGCAGCGCAACCTGGAAAAGGCCTGGGGCGCCAAGGTCATCGACCGCACCGGCCTGATCCTGGAGATCTTCGGGCGGCGCGCCTCGACCCGCGAGGGCACGCTCCAGGTCGAGCACGCCCACCTCGCCTATCAGAAGTCCCGGCTCGTCCGCTCGTGGACCCACCTGGAGCGCCAGCGCGGCGGCTTCGGCTTCCTGGGTGGCCCCGGCGAGACCCAGATCGAGGCCGACCGGCGCATGATCCAAGAGCGCATGACCCGGATCGAGCGCGACCTCGACGCCGTGGTCCGCACCCGCGGCCTGCACCGGCAGAGCCGGGCGCGGGTGCCGTACCCGATCGTGGCGCTGGTGGGCTACACGAACGCCGGCAAGTCGAGCCTGTTCAACGCCCTGACCCGCGCCGAGGTCACCGCCAAGGACATGCTGTTCGCGACCCTCGACCCCACCGCCCGGGCGACCAAGCTGCCCCACGGCGAGACCGTGATCCTGTCCGACACGGTGGGCTTCATCTCCGACCTGCCGACGCCCCTGATCGCCGCCTTCCGAGCGACCCTGGAGGACGCCATCGAGGCCGACGTGCTCTTGCACGTGCGCGACGTCTCCCACGTCGACTCCGAGGCTCAGGCCGAGGATGTCGGCGCGGTGCTGCGCGAGCTCGGCATCGAGACCAGCGCCGACCGGATCATCGAGGTCTGGAACAAGGCCGACCTCTTGGACGACGACGAGCGCACGCGGCTCCTGAACCTCAGCGGCCAGGCCAAGACCCGCAACGACCGCGACAGCGCCGCGCCGGTCCTGGTCTCGGCGCTGACCGGGGAGGGGCTCGCCGCGCTGTCGGCCCGGATCGAGGCGCGGATCGGGCGCAACCGGGCGAGCTTCGCCGTGGCGCTGCCGCCGGAGGACGGGGCGGCGCTGAACTGGCTCTACGAGAATGCCGAGATCCTCGACCGCCGTGCCGAGGCCGACGGCACCCTGCACCTCGCGGTGCGGATCGCTCCCGAGAAGGAGCCGCGCTTCCTCAACCGGTTCGCGGCGGCGCGGCGCCTCGGCCGGGGCGGTTGATGGTCTCGGGCAGCGTCGGCAACCTGCCGCTTCCCGTCCTTCAGGACCCGCCGGCCGAGGGCCGGGTGGATCCGGGATCGGACGACAAGGCGGTGCTGCGCGCCATGCAGGCCGGCGGCGGCCTGCGGCTGCTCGGCCTGCGGGTCGTGATCGTGCTGGTTCTGCTGATGGCGGCCCAGGCCTATGACGGCTCGCTGCACGCCCTGAGCCACTGGCTCATCCTCGGCCTCTACGGGCTCGGCACGGTCTGGTTCGGCTTGGGCGAGCGGAGCGGCGGCCCGCGCGCCGAGGCCTATAGCTGGGCCGGGACGCTGCTCAATGCCGGGCTCGCCGTTTACGTCATCATCGAGCACATGCTGGCCGGGGGCGGGGCCGGCCTCGGCGCCGACGCGGTGAGCCGCCTGCCGGCCTTCCTGCTCCTGCTCCAGACCGGCCTGAGCATGCGGGTGGCGCAGACGCTGCTGTTCTGCGGCCTGGTCACCGCCTGCTGGAGCGTGGCCTTCTTGGTCGGCGTTCTGTATCCGGAGCTGTTCCCCGGCCCGGACACGTTCCCGACCGCGCAGATCACGGGCCTCGCCACCTTCGCGGCGGCGGGCCTGCTGGTGGTCGACGGCACGACCCGCCTGCGCGCCGCCGTGACGCGGGCCCTGCGGATGGAGCACGAGCGGACCCAGCTCGCGCGGTTCGTGCCCGACACGGTCGCCCTCGACCTCGCCGCCGAGGACGGGGACTCGGCGCTCGGCGTCCACCGGCGCCACGCCTGCCTGATGATCCTCGACATCCGCGGCTTCTCGCGGCTCTCCCGCGAGCACCCGCCCGAGGCGATGGTGACGGCGCTGCTGGCCGTCCGGGCGGTCGCGCAGGCGGCGGTGTCGGAGCAGGGCGGCGTCGTCGACAAGTATATCGGTGACGCGGTGCTGGCACAGTTCGTGTTCGGCCAGCCCGGCGCGCAGGCGCAGGCGGCCTTGGCCTGCACCCTGTCGATCCGCCGGCGGATGGCCGCCCTCAACGCGGCGCGGGCGCGGGAGGGCTTGTTCACCCTGCGCCTCGTCGTCGCTCTGCACGCGGGCGACCTTCTGGTCGGGGTCTTCGACGACGGCGTCCGGGCCGAATACACGGTGCTGGGTCCGGCGATGAACGCCCTGGCGCGGATCGAGACCCAGGCCAAGGCGGCCGAGATCGAGGTCGCGGCCTCGGGCGATTTCCTGGATCTGCTCGACGGGGCGCTCCCCGCCGGCCTCCGCGCCGTTCCGGTGCCGCAGGCGCGGCTGCCCGAGCCGCTCGCGCTGTTCGCCCTCGCGGCGTGACGGCGGGGCACGGATGTCGCGGCGCGGATGTCGCGGCGCGATCCAGGGCGATGCCGGAACCCGGCCGATGTTGATCCGTTCGGTCCGCGCGGCGCAGGGTCGCGGGGAGACATTCGTCCCATGAACAAGATCATTCTCGGCGCGACGCTCGCGCTCGGCCTCGTCCTCGGCGCAGCCAGTCCGAGCCTCGCCTCTCCGGGCGACGGCCTCGACCGGAACGCGGCTGCGCAGGGCAACGGCCGCTTCGGCGGCATGCACCGCAACGCCCGGATGGAATCGCGGATGATGCGGCATCGCGCCCACCGGATGCACCGCCACCATCATCGCCACCACCGCTGATCCGTCCAGCCACGCGGGGCTGATCGGACATCCGACACCTTACGGTTCGGCCGGTTTTCGGCGATCCGTCGTGCCGGACGGTGGCGGGCGAGCAGGCTTCTGCTACGCCCGTCACCGGATCGAGCGCCCCTCCGTAACGGGCGCGGCGCCACGAGGGATCGATGCCGGGATCGGGATGGTTGGGGCGCCTCGCCCTCGGGTGCCTCGTGACTCTGGCCGCATCGGTTCCGGCGCGGGCGCAGGACAAGGCGGTCCCGCCCCTCGTCTTCACCGGCATCCCCGACCAGGACGAGAGCCGCTTGGTCGCGCGCTTCGGCAAGGTCGCAGCCTATCTCGAAGCCAGGCTCGGCGTGCCGGTGCGCTACATCCCGGTGAAGAGCTACCCGGCGGCGGTCACGGCCTTCACCAACGGGCAGGTGCAGCTCGCGTGGTTCGGCGGCTTCACCGGCGTCCAGGCGCGCAAGGCCGTCCCGGGCTCGCAGGCGATCGCGCAGGGCGCCGAGGACGCGGCGTTCAAGACCTACCTCATCGCCAATGACGCCAGCGGGCTGAAGCCCGGGAGGGACTTCCCGAAAGACATCGCCGGCAAGACCTTCACGTTCGGGGCCCGGGCCTCGACCTCCGGGCGGCTGATGCCCGAGTATTTCATCCGGCAGGCTTTCCCGGGGCGGAGCCCCGACCAGGTCTTCCCCCGGGTCGGCTTCTCGGGCGACCACACCCGCACGATCCAGCTGGTCCAGTCCGGCGCCTTCGCGGTCGGCGCCGTCGACTACTCGGTCTGGGACCTCGAGACGAAGGCCGGCAAGGTCGACCGACACGCCGTCACGGTGATCTGGGAGAGCCCGGCCTTCCCCGACTACCAGTGGACCGTGCGGGGTGAGGTGGAGCAGACCTACGGGGCCGGCTTCACCGACAAGCTGCGGAATGCCCTGACCGGCATCACCGATCCGGCGATCCTGGAGCCGTTCGGGCGCTCAAAATTCGTGCCCGTGACCAACGCCGCCTACGCGCCCCTGCTCGAGGTCGGCCGGTCGACCGGCCTGCTGGACTAGGGCCGTGTCAGGCGGGACCGGATCCCGGGCGGCGATCGTTCTCGCCGATGCTGCGGCGTCCTATAGCGGCCGCCCGGTGCTCTCCGGGATCGACCTGACCGTGCGGGCGGGCGAGCGCGTCGCGCTGATGGGCCGCTCGGGCGCCGGCAAGTCGACCCTGATCGGCCTGATCCACGAGCAGGCGCCCGAGCGGGTGGCGCTGGTGCCCCAGGCGGCCGACCTGGTGCGGCCGCTCTCGGTGTTCCACAACGTCTATATGGGCCGCCTCGACCGGCGCTCGACCCTGCACAACCTGCGCACTCTGGTCCGCCCGGCCCGGGCCGACGTCGCCGCCGTGGAGGCGGTCCTCGACCGGGTCGGGCTGGCGGACAAGCTCTGGGCGAAGGCCGGTGCCCTGTCGGGCGGCCAGCAGCAGCGCGTCTCGGTGGCCCGCGCCCTGTACAACGGCCGGCCGATCCTGGTGGGCGACGAGCCGGTCTCGGCGCTCGACCGCCAGCAGGGCGCGCGGATCCTCACCGCGCTGGCGGCGAGCCACGAGACCCTGATCCTGGCCCTCCACGACGTGGCCCTGGCGCTCGCCCATACCGACCGGATCGTGGTGCTGGAAGCCGGCCGGATCGTCCTCGACGCGCCGGCGCGGGATCTCGACCCGGCGCGGCTCAGCCCGTTCTACGAGGCCGCCTGATGCGGCCCGCCGCGTTCCTGCCGCGGCCCGGCTACGCGGCGGTGAGCCGCTGGTTCCTGGCGGCGGCGCTGGCCGGACTGCTGGCGGCGGACCTGCAGGTCACGACACTCCATCCGTTCGCCGACCTCGCCCGCCTGCTCGGCGGCCTGATCCGGCCCGACTTCCTCGCGGTCGAGGGCTGGAGCGTCCTCTACACCGTGGCCTTCGCCATGCTCGGCGTCGGGCTCGGGGCCGGGACGGGGCTCCTGCTGGCAATCCCC
Organism: Methylobacterium sp. OAE515; assembly: GCF_041806315.1. Classification (NCBI taxonomy): domain Bacteria; kingdom Pseudomonadati; phylum Pseudomonadota; class Alphaproteobacteria; order Hyphomicrobiales; family Methylobacteriaceae; genus Methylobacterium; species Methylobacterium sp. OAE515. The sequence goes on along the minus strand of NZ_JBGMUV010000001.1, from coordinate 4,224,747 downwards.
TTCGCGCGCTCGCGGATCGTTCGGCTAGCCTGCGCGGGGATCCGCGCGGTGCACGAGCTGTTCTGGGCGCTGCTGCTGATGCAGGTGTTCGGGCTCTCGGCGACCACCGGCGTGCTCGCCATCGCGCTGCCCTACGCGGGCATCTGCGCCAAGGTCTATGCCGAGCTGATCGAGGAGGCCGACCTCGCGGCCGTCCGGGTTCTGCCCGCCGGCACCGGCGCGGTCTCGGCCTTCCTGTACGCCCGCCTGCCCGAGGTCGCCGGGCGGATGCGCGACTACACCCTCTACCGCCTGGAATGCGGCCTGCGCTCCAGCCTCGTGCTCGGCTTCATCGGCCTGCCGACCATGGGCTTCGCCTTTGAATCCGCGTTCCGCCAGGGCCGCTACGCCGAGGCCGGGGCGCTGCTGCTGATCTTCTACGCGCTGATCGGCACCCGCCGGCTCTGGGTGCGGGCCCGGACCGTGCCCGTCCTACTGGTCGGCGCCGCCCTGGCCCTGCCGCCGACCATCGGCAGCGCGGCCATCGGCCCGAGCCTCGCGCGCTTCCTCGGCCAAGACGTCGTGCCGGCGCCGCTGCGCGGGGCGTCGCTCGCGGACGGGGAGACCTGGGCGCGGCTCTGGTCCTGGCTGCGCCCGATCGTGACCGAGCAGATCCTGCCCGGCACGGCCCAGACCCTGATCCTGGCGCAGATCGCGCTCGCGGCCACGGCGCTCGGGGCGCTGGTCCTGTTCCCGCTCACCGCACGGCGCTTCGCCGGCCGCCTCGGGCATCCCCTCGGACGGGCGCTCCTCGTGGTGGTGCGCTCCACCCCGGAATACATGCTGGCCTATGTCTGCCTGCAGCTGCTCGGCCCCTCGATGCTGCCGGCGATCCTCGCGCTGGCGCTGCACAATGCCGGGATCGTCGCCTACCTGATGGGCCGGCACGCCGACGCGATCCCCTACCGGGCCGACGCGCCAAGGGGCCTCGACCTCTACGCCTACGAGACCGTGCCGCGCCTCTACGGGCAGTTCCTGGCCTACCTGCTCTACCGCTGGGAGCTGATCCTGCGGGAGAGCGCGATCTTCGGCATCCTGGGGGTCACGACGCTGGGCTTCTACGTCGATGCGGCGATCTCGGAGCTGCGCCTCGACGTGGCGTTGGTGCTGATCGCCGCCACCGCCCTGGTGACGATGGCGGTCGACGCGCTCTCGCGGGCGCTGCGCCGGTCCCTCCGGATCGACGCCCTGCCGACCCGGCTCTCCGGGCCGCAGCCGATCACCGGGGCGGAGGCGGCGGACGGCTGAAAGGCGCCGGCTCGGTGCTCGGTCCCGGCTGATCCCGTCCGTCGCCGGTCCGGCAGCGCCGGCCTCCGCGGCGCCTTCCGGCCCGCGCGGTGCTTCGGGCGGCTCTGGCTGAGGAAGGTGGATCCGGACGCGACCGGCCTTGACCGCCGCCCCGTCTCAGCGGCCGCGGCGCCGGCCCGCCTCGGGGCGCAGGTGCAGGAAGCTGCGCTCGCCGGTGGCGGCTTCGGCCACGTGCTGGATCGTGTCGAGCAGGTCGGCCACCGCCTGGGGTGCGGTGGGACGGAACTGGGCCTTCGGCTCGACCCAGCGCTTCTGGATCCGGCCCACGGCGATCTGCGCCTCACTGAGCGCGTCGAAGTCCCGGCGTCGCGGCATGGCTGATCCCTCCATGGGAAAATCTGCCCGGAACATGGTTGACGAAGGGTTAATACCGGGGCGCGGCCGGTGCGGCGCGATGCGGCGGGCCGCCCCGGCTTGATCGCCGCACCGGCGGCGCCTAAACAGAAAAACCCAAGGCAAATCAATAGATTAGTGTGATTATAAACTGCAGCCCTCGAGCGGCCGCCTGCCCTAGCGCCGGATCCCGGCCGCGGTGACCGTGTCCGCCGGACTCGCCCTCGGGACCCGGGTCGTCGACACCCTGGCGGCCTTGCGCCCGCTGGCGCCGTTCTTCTGCCTGTACGTGTCCTTCGGGGCCACGCTCGGCTTCCTGTCCGGCGGGGCGCCGCTGATCCTGCGGGCGCGGGGCGTGGAGCTGGCCGAGGTCGGGCTGCTGCAGCTCATCAACCTGCCGGTGGGGCTGACCTTCCTCTGGGCGCCGCTCCTCGACCGCCTGCGCGTGCCTGTCCTCGCGCACCGGATCGGCTGGATCGCGGCCGCGCAGGGCGCGGCGATCCTCCTGCTGGCGACCTTGAGCTTCGGCGAGGACTGGCCGCTCCCGGCGCTCCTGGCCCTGGCGATCGCGGCCTGCGCCTGCGTGGCGACCATGGACATCGCCCTCGAAGCCCTGGTGGTCGAGACCGTGCCGGCGGCGCAGCGCGCCCCCATGGCCTCGGCCAAGCTGTGCGGGGCCTCCCTCGGCGGCATCCTGGGCGTCGGCGTGCTGGTCGGCGCCTATGACAGCCTCGGCTGGCGCGGCGCGGTCCTGGCCTGCGCCGCCCTCGACGTCCTCTGCCTCCTGCCGATCCTCGGCTACCCAGAGACCCGGCGTCACGGCGCCGGGGGCAGCCCGGAACGATGGGCGGGGTCGCTCGCGCGGCTGCGCCTGCTGGCGGGCCGGGTGCTCGCGCTCGGGGCCTATTTCGCCGCCTCCTACCTGCTGGCCGGGCCCAACACCCTGGCCCTCCTCGATCTCGGCGTGTCCCTCGCGCAGGTCGGTTTCCTGACCGGCACCGTGCTGCCGGCGATCAACCTGGTCATGGCGCTGGCGGCCGGCGGGCTCGCCGCCCGGTTCGGCACGGTCCGGCTGATCGCCGCGGGGGCACTCGGCGTCCTCGCCTCCGGGGCCCTGATGGCTGCCGCCTGCGCGGCCGGATCGGCCGATCTCGGGGTCGCCGCCACGATCCTGAACTTCGTCGCCGGCGGGTTCCTGGGCGTACCGGTGTTCAACATGATCTACCGCTGGGCCCAGGGGCCGAAGCCCGCCACCGACTACGCGCTTCTGTTCGGCGCCGCCTTCTTCGCCGCCATGCCGCTGCGGGTGGCCGCCCCGGCACTCGCCGGCTGGATCGGCTGGCCGGGCTACTTCGCCGCCACCCTGCCGCTCTACGCCGCCGCGGTGGCGTGGCTCGCCGTCACGGTGGGCCGGACCCTGCGGGCCGACGGGGCGGCGCGATGATCGCCGAGGTCGCCGCTCAGGTCCCCGACTCCCTCGCGGCCTACCGGGGCGGCGTCGCGGCCGGGCCCGGCGGGGCGCAGGCCCTGCCACTCTGCGCGCTGCGCGACCCCGACCTGTTCGACGCGACCCTCTCGGCCTTCGCGGCGGGGCTCGGCCAGGATGGCGGCACCGGCTGCGGCACCGCCTGCGCGCTTCCCGACCGACGCGTCCTGGTCTCGTACTGGAGCCAGTTCTACCTGGCCGCGCTGGCCACCCCCGCCCTGACCGCCCTCATGCGCCTCGGCCGGCCGCTGCCCCTCGCCTTCGACGCCCTGCGCCTCGAACTCGACGCGACTGGCCGCCCCGTCCGCTTCCTCATCCCCGAGGCGGAGATCGGCTGCGACCCGGCGCCCGGCCTCGCCGGACTGGTCGAGGCCCATCTGCGTCCGTTCGTGGAGCTGTGCCAGGCCCGCTGCGGGATCGCACCCCGGGTCCTCTGGGGCAATGCCGCGGTGATCCTCGACTACGTCGCCCGCGAACTCGACACTGCGCTCGGAGACGGGGCGGGGGCGGCCTGTGACGACGTCGCGTCCTGCCTCGGATGGCGCGCCGGCCCGGCCTGCGCTAGGAGCCCCCTGTCGCAGGCGCTCTGCCCGGGCGCCGCGGGCTGCCGGCGGCGACGCGTCTGCTGCCTGCGCCACCGCCTGCCGGGGGTGCCGTCCTGCGGCGCGCTCTGCCCCGCCGCCTGCGCCGCCCAGAGTTGATCCGAGCCGCGATGCTGAAGGCCTTCCTCGCCTATTACCGGCCGTACCGGACCCTGTTCCTGGTGGATTTCGGCTGCGCGGTGCTGTCGGGCCTCTTGGAGCTCGGCTTCCCGGTGGCCGTGAAGGGCTTCATCGACAGCCTCCTGCCCCGACAGGATTGGGGCCTGATCGTGCTCGCCGCCGCGGCTCTGGCGCTGGTCTACGTCGCCAATGCCGGACTGATGGTGGTGGTCACCTATTGGGGCCACGTGCTCGGCATCAACATCGAGACCACGATGCGGGAACGGGCCTTCGACCACCTGCAAAAACTCTCCTTCCGCTTCTACGACGGCCAGAAGACCGGCCACCTCGTCGCCCGGGTGACCAAGGACCTGGAGGAGATCGGCGAGGTCGCCCATCACGGGCCCGAGGACCTGTTCATCGCCATCATGACGCTCTTCGGCGCCTTCGCGCTGATGCTCATGGTCCACGCGCCGCTGGCGCTGATCACCGCGGCGATCCTGCCGGTGATCGCCTTCGTGTCGATCCGCTACGGCGGCCGCATGACCCGCAACTGGCAGGCGCAGTACGGAAGGGTCGGCGCCTTCAACGCCCGGATCGAGGAGAATGTCGGCGGGATGCGGGTCGTCCAGGCCTTCGCCAACGAGCCCCACGAGCGCGCCCTGTTCGCCCGCGACAACGCCCGGTACCGCGACACCAAGCTCGAGGCCTACCGGCTGATGGCGGCCGGCCTGTCGATCAACTATCTCGGCCTGCGCCTCGTCCAGATCGCCGTGCTCCTCGGCGGCGCCGCCTTCGTGGTCCGGGGCGACCTGACGCCCGGCGGCTTCGTGGGCTTCCTGCTGCTGGTCGGGGTGTTCTACCGGCCGCTGGAGAAGATCGGCGCCGTGGTCGAGACCTACCCGAAAGGCGTGGCCGGCTTCCGCCGCTACCAGGAGTTGCTCGCCACCGAACCCGACATCACCGACCGGCCGGACGCCCGCGCCGTCGAATCCCTGCGCGGCGACATCCGCTTCGAGGGCGTGGGGTTCGGCTACGGCCCCGGCCGCCCGGTCTTCACCGGCCTCGACCTCGCGGTGGCGGCCGGCGAGACGGTGGCGTTCGTCGGCCCGTCGGGTGTCGGCAAGACCACCCTCTGCGCCCTGCTGCCGCGCTTCTACGAGGTCGAGGCGGGCCGCATCACCGTGGACGGCATCGACATCCGCGCCATTACCCTGGCGAGCCTGCGCCGCCAGATCGGCATCGTGCAGCAGGACGTGTTCCTGTTCGCCGGCACGATCCGCGAAAACATCGCCTACGGCCGCCTCGACGCCACCGAGGCCGAGATCGACGCGGCGGCCCGGCGCGCCCGGCTCGGCGCGCTCCTGGACAGCCTGCCGGAGGGGCTCGACACGGTGGTGGGCGAGCGCGGCGTGCGCCTGTCGGGCGGGCAGAAGCAGCGCCTCGCCATCGCACGGGTGTTCCTGAAGAACCCGCCGATCCTGATCCTCGACGAGGCGACCTCGGCGCTGGACACGCAGACCGAGCGGGAGATCCAGCGGGCGCTCGCCGAGCTCGCCCGCGGGCGCACGACCCTGGTGATCGCCCACCGCCTCGCCACCATCCGGGACGCCGACCGGATCGTGGTTCTGGGGGAGGGCGGCGTGGTCGAGGCGGGCCGGCACGCGGCGCTTCTCGCCGCGGCAGGCCCCTACAGCCGCCTGCACGCGGCCCAGTTCGGGAGCGGAGAAGGCAACCCGGTCCTCGCCGCGGAGTAGGGCGGCACGCGGCACCGACCGGATAGAGGCCGGACAGGCAGCAGCATCCCCGTCTTTGCGGCAGCCTACGCGTGGTCGAAATCCGACGCTCGGTCCTTACTCGCGGCGTCCGAGAGGGGTGGATTTCCGCCTGTCGGCTTTCGGGCAGCAGCGCAAAAGAGCGGACGTCATCGTCGTTCCCCCGCACGCCCCCATTCGCCCTCTAGAGAGGGCCGCCTCCAGGGGGGCAGAGCCGATCAAGCATGTGCCTCGAATTGCGAGCCATGCAGTGGCGGATGTCTCTCGTCTGACCGAGCCGCAGTTCACTCAGGTTTGCCGCATCTAGAAATTGAGAGCATGATCGACGGTCAAGCCCAAAGTTGATCGACGCTTGGGCATGCTGCGACGTTTGGAACGCCGATGAATCACCGCCTCCATCTCGCAGATCGGAGCCTTGAGGTTGCCCGCGAGTTGCGTGCGGCGGCCGAGGAAACAAGGCGGACGCTGGATGCATCGCGTGAGCTCGTCCGGCGCTCACGGGTGCAGTCGAACTCCATGGCTGGCTCAGCGACGCTCAGCGACGACGTTGCGCCCTCGCAGCATCTCGTGGAGTGCCTCATCGAAGCCTACGAGGCCGCGGAAGATGAGCCCGACGCCCGAACGCGCCACCTCCTCGGTCAGGTGCTCCATCATGTCGGCCGTCGCATCGCGAGAGCGTTCGGACCGAAGGCGGTCGGGCTCGCAACGCATTGATCGACGGCCCGCAGGCGCCAGTGGAGGGGCCAGATGAACGGCGACGATCCGCAGTCCGGCTGTGACACTGACGCACTGGACCGCATTGCGCACGCCCTGGGCGTTCCCGTAGCGGCTTTCCTCACAGACAAACCGGATGAGGCCCCAGACATCGCAACTGCGGTGATGGCGATGGGTGATCCGGCTCAGGTCGTGGCGTTGCTGCGCCTGTTCGCGCGGCTGAAGAGTCCCGAAGCCCGAGCCCGCTGCCTCGCCTACGTCGTGCAGGAGGCCACGCAGGACGGCTGATCCGCGCGGTCATCCTCAACATCGGGTGAGAACGCAGGATGCTGAAACCCGACGAACGGGGTGGCATCGACTCGAGGGCTCAGAACGCGGTGATGGACCAAGACCACTTTCCAATTGTCGGCATCGGCGCGTCCGCAGGCGGCATCGAGGCGATGCGGAGCTTCTTCCGTGGGGTGCCCGAGACGCTCAGGGCTGCCTTCGTGGTCGTCACGCATCTCAGTCGGGAACATAAAAGCCAGCTTCCGAACGTGCTAGCCCGGTTCACGCCGCTTGAGGTCGAGGACGCCGCCGACGGGGTGCCGGTCCGGCCGGGCCGCGTCTACGTCATGCCGGCCGGTTTCGTCATGGGTATCGCGGGCGGCCGGCTGACTTTGACGCCGCTGGGGCCAACGGGCCGCGAGACCAAGCCGATCGACCTTTTCCTGACTGCCCTGGCCCTCGACCAGGGCGAGCGCGCGGTCGGCGTGATCCTGTCCGGTGGCGACGGCGACGGTGCCATCGGCGTCAAGGCGATCAAGGAGCACGGTGGCCTGACCCTGGCTCAAACCGCGGATGGCTACGGCCCCGAGACCGCCGACATGCCGCTCAGTTCGCTCCGGACCGGCTTCGTCGATTTCGGCGAGATGGCCGAACGGATGGGCGACCGGATCGCCGCGCACGCCGCCGCGCACCTCGCCGCCGCGCCGGACGCGCTGGCCACCCAGGCCGACGCGGTCGCGCGGGGGCTCGACGCCGAGCTGCTCACCGAGATCTTCGCCATCCTCCGCCGCCAGGTCGGCCACGACTTCTCGGGCTACAAGCCCAGCACCTTCGTGCGCCGCCTTCAGCGCCGCATCGGCATCGTCGGCGCGGCCGGGCCGGACGGCTACCTCAAGCTGCTGCGTGCCGACCCGGCCGAGGTCGGGGTGCTGTTCCGGGACCTCCTGATCGGCGTGACGAACTTCTTCCGCGACACCGCCGCCTTCGAGGCCCTGGCCACCCAGGTCATCCCGAAGCTGCTCGACGCACGCGCGGCGACCGATGTCGTGCGGATCTGGGTACCGGCCTGCTCGACCGGCGAGGAGGTCTACTCCCTGGCCATCCTCCTGCGCGAGAACATGCTCACCATGGCGGATCCGCCGCGGGTGCAGATCTTCGCCACGGACATCGACGAGCGTGCGCTCGCGGTCGCCCGGACCGGCCGCTACCCGAGGGCTTACCTTGATGCTGTCTCTCCCGAGCGGATCGCGCAGCACTTCAGCGTCGAGGGCGACAGCGCGGTGGTCGGAAAGGCCGTGCGTGACCTGTGCACGTTCGCCCCGCACAGCGTGCTGCGCGACCCGCCGTTCTCGCGCCTCGATCTCATCTCCTGCCGCAACCTGATGATCTACCTCGGCGTCGAGGCCCAGCAGCAGCTGATGCCGGTGCTGCACTACGCCCTGCGGCCGCGCGGCTACCTCTTCATCGGGATGGCCGAGAACGTCACGCGGTTCGAGGACCTGTTCGAGACGATCGACAAGCGGAACCGCATCTTCCAGGCTCGCGACGCGATCCCGCCGGCGCGGTTGCCGCCGATGTCAGGGCCGGACACGCCGACCTTCACGAGTACCGGCCAGCCGTACCGGCGCCACGTGACGACGCACGCTGCCCTGCGGCACGCAGTCGAGACGCAGATGCTGTCCGAGTTCACACCGCCGCACGCGGTCGTGACGCGGACGGGCGAGGCCGTGCACTACTCGTCGCGGATCGGCGATCACCTGGAAGTCGTGCCTGGCCAGCCGACCCGGGAACTGGCCGCGATGGCGCGCAAGGGCTTGCGCCTGGATCTCCGGACAGCCCTGCGCGAGGCGATCGAGGGCAACACCCTGGTCTCGCGTGGCGGCATCGGCGTCGAACTGCCGGACGGCCGTCTCCAGTCGATCTCCCTGGTGGTCAAGCCGCTGAACACGCCCGGCGCGATCGAGCCGCTTTTCCTGGTCGTGTTCAACGAGGCCGCTGCCCCCATCGAGAAGGAGCGCCAGCAGGCGCTGGAGGCGAACGAGCGGGACACGGCGCTGCAGGGCCTTGAGCGTGAATTGAGTGTGACGCGGGAACGGCTCCAGGCTGTGATCGAGGAATACGAGACCTCCCTCGAGGAACTCAAATCGTCGAACGAGGAGCTGTACTCGGTCAACGAGGAGATGCAGGCCGCAAACGAGGAGCTGGAGGCGTCGAAGGAGGAGACACAGTCTCTGAACGAGGAACTTCAGACGGTTAATTCCGAACTCACATGCAAGATTGAGGCCATAGATCAGTTAACCGACGATCAGGCCACGTTGTTTGAGGGCATGAACGTCGCAAGCGTGCTTCTGACTCCGGATCTCCACATCCGCATGTTCACCAACGCGGCGGCGCAAATCTTCGGCCTACAACCGAGTGACGTGGGGCGGTCCCTGCGCAACTTCTCTGCGCCGATTCCCCTGGCGTGGATGTTGGACGAGATCCCGACGGTGTTGGCGGTGAACCGGCCCTCCGAGCGGACGATCGAGGGGGCTGACGGCGCCCGCTACCGGGTCCGGCTGATGGCCGCGACCCGCAAGGGCAGCCGCATGCCCGGGATCGTCGCCAACTTCACGAACCTGATCGAGCAGGAATGACCGACCGGTTTGCACGCCGCGCCTGGGGCCTCGGCAGCCCACACGCACTGGCGCGACGCAGACACAGGAGACTGCGCGAGCGTGGCAAGGTTGCTACGGCTTTGCAGGGCCCAGCCGCCTTTAAGGTACAGCAGAGAGCGAATCCTGTCGCCGACTACGGCCGAAGGTAGAACGTTAGCTATCCGGCAGCAGACCAAGCTCCGATTGCCACTCCGAGCCGAAGTTGCCTGTCGGCCGAGGTTATGCCCGCTTATGGGAGGTGCTCCCCGCGCTCTAAGTGGCTGGGTTGGGTCGCAAGCAGACCTGACGGCGGGTACCAAGCGTCGGATTTCGACCATTAAAGCTGCGGCCGTGTCCCAGCCTCCGTGGACTCGCGCACGACGAGGCGGGTGGGGAACAGCTTCTGCGCGAGGTCGTCCGGCGTGCGCGTGCCCTCGATGACCTCCACGAGCGTCGCGAAGGCGAACCGGACCATCTCCAGGGTCGGCCCCTCGATCGAGGTGAGGCTCGGGATCGTGAAGGCGCTCTGGACGCAATTGTCGAAGCCGACGACCCGGATCGCCCCGGGGACGCGGACGCCGCGATCGTGCAGCGCCTTCAGCACCCCGAACGCCACCCGGTCGTCCGCCGCCACGATCGCGTCCGGTCGATCCGGACGGTCGAGCAGGCTGAGCGTCGCGCGATGGCCGTCCTCGGATGACCAGCCGCACGGGACCACGAGATCGTCGCGCAGGGGCAGCCCCGCTTCCGCCAGGGCGTCCCGGTAGCCCCGGAACCGCTCGGCGACGGTCGGCGACCGCCGCCGGTCTTGCGCGCCCTTGAGGAAGCAGATCGACCGGCTGCCCGTCCGGGCGAGGTAGCGCACCGCCTCGTAGACCGCGTCGCGCTCGGCCCGCGCCGCGAAATGCGCGCCGGGCGCGTCGAGGCCGAACACCACGAACGGGAAGCGCTTGGCCTGCAGCATCGCGATCAGCGGATCGTCCCGACACTCCGCGAAGACCACCATGCCGTCGACCCGGGCCTCGCTGACCAAGCCGGTGATCCGGCTCAAGCCGTCCGGAGCGTCGCGGCACCAGCGCCGGTGGATCAGCGTGTAGCCGTGCTGGTCGGTCACGGTCGCGAAGGCCTGCAGGAGGATGCCCTCGTCGGTCTCCTGCATCAGGCCGGCCGCGTCGTCGGGCCGGGCGCCCACGGCGAACACGCAGGCGATGCTGCGGCTCGGCTTCTTGCGCAGCGAGCGGGCCGCGAGGCTCGGTACGAATTCCAGGTCGCGCATGGCGGCCTCGATGGTCTCGCGCGTGGTCCGAGCGACCTTCTCGGGATGGTTCAGGACCAGGGAGACCGTCTGGAAGCTCACGCCGGCCCGCCGCGCGACATCCTTGATCGTCATCTGGCCCATCGTCACCTCAGCCCCGGTTCGCCCGGCAGGGCCGGCGCGCCCGAGACGCGCGGTGCCGCGCGAAGCCCGAACGCGGCCTCGTCCGATCGGTCAGTCTAGGGCCGGCCGGATCGGAGATAAAGCTGCACACCGAGCGCGGAGACACCGGCTAATAGGATGAATACCGGCAAACCGGACACGAGAACCGGTATCGCCAAGCCGGTATCGCCAGGATCGGCCCGCTGATCCGGGCGCGATGCGGGAGCTTGAGCAGGAACCTTGTCCGCGTCGTGAGGTTCGCCAGGCAGCACCTCAGCGATGATCGGGGCGTCGGGTGCCTCATCCCACTGGAACCTGTCCTATGATGCACCGTCGCGACATCCTCACCACCATGCTGGGCGCCACCGCGGCCCTGGCGCTCACCCGCACCGCCATCGCGCAGGTCACACCGGCCGGCGCGATCCCCACCGGCGCCTATCTCCAGATGGCGACCGCCGGCGGCCTGTTCCTGGAGAACACGGCCCGCGACGCCCACGAGAAGACCACGAACCCGATGGTCAGGAAGTTCTCCCGCGCCGAGGTGATCGAGCAGGTGAACCTGTCCCGGAAGATCAGCGCCTATACGGGCGGCGCGCCGATCCCGGCTCCGGGCCCCGCGGCCGCCGGCCCCGGCGGCCTGATCGGCGGCCTCGTCGCGGCACCGGTGGCGGTGGCCGGCGCCGCCGTGAACACGGCGGCCGGCGTCGCGGGCGGCGTTGCAGGCGGGGTCGCGGGCGGTCTCGGCGTCGCGTCGCCCCAGGGTATGACCACCGACGCGCAGAAGGCGCAGATCCTCTCGCAGCTCACCGGCATGCCGCCGGGACCGCAATACGACGCGACCTTCGTGAACGCCTCGCTCCAGGGTCACCAGGAGGCGCTCGGCATCCACGGCAGCTACGCCCAGTCGGGCGAGGATCCGGGCCTGCGCCGGATCGCCCGGGGCGCGCTGCCGCTGATCAACCTGCACATCGCCCAGCTCAGCCGCATGCAGGCGCGGATGGGCGGCCAGCAGCCCGGCTGACGCGGGGCCGGGACCCGGTTCGGCGCGGGCACCGCGCCGAACCCGAGAAGAAGCCCGCCGCGGCAGAAGCCGGGCGGGCTTGAAGGTGGTCTCGTCTCGGAGATGGCGCGACCCTAGCGGCCGCCCCGGGGCGGCACATCCCCCATCCGGGTGATGGCCGCCACACGATCCTGCGACCGGGTCAGGACCGCGTCAGGCGGCTCAGCACGTCGGCGAGGCTCAGGGAGAACAGGATCGCCGACCAGAACAGCCCGCAGGCCGCCGTGAGGCGGATGAGGGCGTTCGCCCGGTCGAGGCGCATGAACAGCAGCGCGACGAGGCCGGCCTGCGTGGCGGCGATGCCGAAGCTGACCGCCACGGTCCAGGCGCCCAGCGGCGCGTAGGCGGCGGCGCAGCTCAGCGCCAGCAGCGCCATCAGGCCGAGCCAGACCGGCAGGACGTGGCGCCAGACCGTGCCCGCGGAGACGCCGCCGCTCATCCCGCGCGCCCCGCGAGGTAGAGGGCCGGGTAGAGGAACAGCCAGACCATGTCGACGAACCCCCAGTAGAGCAGTGCGACCTCGACCTGCGGATTGCCGGGGAGGCGGTCCCGGTCGCGCCAGCCGATCACGATCAGCCGCGCCACGAGGCCGATGCCGATGGCGAGATGGACCCCGTGGATGCCGGTCGACAGCCAGTAGAAGCCGAAGAACAGCTGCGCGGACGCCTCGGGCAGCTTGAAGCCCGCCCCCGGCACGAGGTGCTCGGCGATGTCCGCGCGGTATTCCAGCCCCTTCACCGCCAGGAAGGCGAGGCCGAGGAGGGCTGTTGCCGCGAGGCACCAGAGCACCATCCGGCTCAAGGAGGCGTGCTCGGAGGCGCGCGAGGCTGCGGCCGCGGTCAGGCCGCTGGTCAGCAGGAGCGCGGTGTTGAGGGTGCCGTAGACGATGTTGGTCTCGCGGGCGGCGGCCGCGAAGGCCTCCGCGTGCTCGGCCCGCATGGCGGCGTAGAACAGGAACAGCGCCCCGAAGAACAGCACCTCGCTGGCGATGAAGATCCAGATCCCGAAGGTCGCGCCGAAGCGCTGCTGGGACAGCGCTTCATCCTCGGACAGCCTGAGCCCGTCCCAGGGTTCTCGGAGCAGCGCCTCGGGGGCGATGGCGGGATCGCTCATGTCAGCGAGCCCTGCGAGGGCATGCGCGGCTGGTCGTGCACCGGCTCCGCGCCCTCGGGATGGTAGTTGTAGGGTTTGCCGAGGACCGCCGGATGGCCGAAGAAATTGTCCCGCGGCGGCGGCGAGGTGGTGCGCCATTCGAGGCCGGAGGCGTTCCACGGATCGTTCACCGCCCGCTCCCCGAAGAACAGCGACCACGTCAGGTAGCCGAGCGGCATCAGGTAGGCCGCCGCCAGCACCGCCGCCCCCGAGGAGGAGAGCACGTTCCAGACCTGAAACTCCGGCGGGTAGACGTGGTAGCGCCGCGGCATGCCGAGGTAGCCCGCGATGAATTGCGGGAAGAAGGTCAGGTTGAAGCCGAAGAACATCAGCACGGCGGCGAACTTGGCCCAGACCTCGGGATACATCCGCCCGGTGAATTTCGGCCACCAGAAGTGCAGGCCGGCGAAGTAGGCCGACACGGTGGCGCCGACCATGATGTAGTGGAAATGCGCGACGACGAAGTAGGTGTCCTGCACGTGCACGTCGATCGGGATCGAGGCCAGGAACAGCCCGGTCAGCCCGCCGACCGTGAACAGGCCGATATAGCCCAGCACGTAGAGCATCGGCGATTCGAACCCGACCTGCCCGCGGTAGAGCGTGGCCGTCCAGTTGAACACCTTGATGGCCGAGGGCACCGCGACCACGAAGGACAGGAACGAGAAGATCAGGGCCGCATAGGGTGACATCCCTGAGGTGAACATGTGGTGGCCCCAGGTGAAGAAGCCGATCACCGCGATCGCCACCAGGGCGTAGACCATGAAGTCGTAGCCGAAGATCCGCCGCCGCGCGAAGCAGGTGATCACCTCCGAGACGATGCCCATGCCGGGCAGGAGCATGATGTAGACGGCCGGGTGCGAGTAGAACCAGAACAGGTGCTGGAACAGGATCGGGTCGCCGCCCCGGGCGGGATCGAAGATCGGCAGGCCCAAGGATCGCTCGGCCACCACGAGGAGGATCGTGAGCGCCAGGACGGGCGTCGCCAGCACGAAGATGATGCTCGTCGTGTACATGGCCCAGACGAACAGCGGCAGGCGGAACCACGTCATCCCGGGCGCCCGCAGCAGGTGCGTGGTGGCGATGAAGTTCACCCCCGTGGCGATGGTCGAGAAGCCCGAGACGAACACCCCGAGCACGCCGATGGTGACGGCCGTGTTGGAGAAGGTGGTCGAGTAGGGGACGTAGAAGGTCCAGCCGGTGTCGATGCCGCCGGCCAGCACCGCGGTCGCGGTGATCAGGCCGCCGAGGACGTTGAGATACCAGCTCGCGAGGTTGAGCTTGGGGAAGGCGAGGTCCCGCGCCCCGATCATCAGGGGCAGCAGGAAGTTGCCGAAGGTGGTGGGGATCGACGGGATCAGGAAGAACCACACCATGATCACGCCGTGGAGCGTGAACAGCTTGTTGTAGGTGTCGGCGCCGACGAGGTCGGCCTGCGGGGTGAACAGCTCCAGCCGCACCAGCGTGGCGGCGGCGCCCCCGATGAAGAAGAACAGCGTCACCGACAGCGCGTAGAGGATCGCGATGCGCTTGTGGTCGGTGGAGGTCAGCCACGACCCGAGCGTGCCGCCGGCCGACAGGTAGCTCTCGGGCAGGCCGAGGGCGAGCTCGTCCGGGTCGGCGAGGCTCGCCGGGCTCTCAGCGACGCGCGTGCTCATGCGGGCACTCCGGTTCGGGATGTCTGCGCGGGGATCACGGCCGCACCGCCGGTCCGGCGGGGGCCGGCGTGTCGGCGACGGGGGCGCCCGGCACCATGGCGGGGCTGCGCTCGGGCGCCGTGCCGGGCACCCGCGAGGACAGCGGCGGCAGGCCGGGCGTGCGGATCTCCCGCGGCCCCGCGCCGAGCGAGCGGATATAGGCGGTCAGCGCCTGGATCTCGCCGTCCGAGAGCAGGCCCTGGTAGCTCGGCATGATCGGCGCGTAGCCCGCCACGACGTCCCGCTTCGGCTGGAGGATGGAATCGCGCACGTAGGCGGCATCGACGGTCGCGAGCCTGCCGCCATCGAGCTGCACCGCCTGCCCCCAGATGCCGGCGAGGCTGGGCGCATGCACGGCGGAGCCGGGTGCGTGACAGCCCGAGCAGCCCCGCTCCGAAAAAAGCCGCGCGCCCTGGTGGGCGAGGTCGTCGCCCTCGGGCTGGGCCGAGAGCCAGGCCGCGTAATCCTGCGGCTCCATGACGATCACGCGGCCGAGCATGCGGGCGTGGTCGGTGCCGCAATACTCGGTGCACATGAGCTGGAACGTGCCGGTCTTGGTGGCCTGAAACCACGCCTCGGTGGTCTGATCAGGCACCGCGTCGCGCTTCAGCCGGAAGGCCGGGATGTAGAAGGAATGGATCACGTCCTGCGAGGTCAGGACCAGGCGCACCGGCACGCCCACCGGCACGTGCAGCTCGTTGATCTCGCGGGCGCCGTTTGAGGCCTGCGTCTTCCACATCCACTGCTTGCCGACGACGTGGACTTCGAGCGCGTCCTTGGGCGGCGAGAAGGCCCCGATCTCGGCCGAGGCCGCCCACCAGAAGATGAACACGAAGATGAACAGGGTGGCGGCGGTCCAGCCGATCTCGAACTCGCGGGAGACCACTTCGGGGAGCGGCCCCCGGTCGGCCTTCGAGCCGCGGCGGAAGCGGATCGCGAAGGTGACCACGAGGCCGACCACGAGGAGCACGATGAGGGCCGAGATCAGGGTCAGGCCGAGGAAGATCCGGTCGACCTTGGCAGCCTGCGTGGAGGCGGCGATGGGCATCAGCCAGGCCGGCATCAGCGATTCCATCAGCGGGTCCCCTCGGAGGCGGCGCGCTGGTGGCTGCCGGGCTGCCCGTCCGGCGCGGGGAGGCCGCTCGATGCGCCGCCGCGGCTCCCGAAGGGCGGCACCTGCTCGGGCTGGACGGGCGCGGCGAAGCCGGCATCACCCTCCGCGGCGAGGCGGGCCATCGCCGCATCGATCGGCATGCGGGCGATGCCCCTGTCGCGGTCGATCCAGGCATAGCCGGCGAGCCGCGCCGTCTGGTCTCGGAGGAAGGCGTCGAGATCGCCCGCCGGTGCCCGCTGCAGGCGCGGCTCCGGGAAGGTGCGGGGCGGCCGCATGAGCGGCAGGCTCACGGTGAGCGTGTAGTAGAGGCGCAGGCCCGCCAGCGTCGCGCCCACGAACAGCACGATGAACAGACCGGTGAGCAGCACCGGGCGCAGGGCGAGGGTCGCCGCCTCGGTGCCCGGGCGGGCGTGCCCCACCGCGTCGTCGTGCACGCCGGTATGCAGCTGGCCGTCGGCCGCCTGTTCAGGCATGCCGCGGCCTCCGCGACGGTCCGATCCGGGCGAGGCGGCGGCCGACCGGCACCGACGCCAGGGCCAGCAGCGCGAGACCCGGGACCGCGAACGCGGCGGCGGCGCCCGCACCGGACCCGTAGGCCGGCAGGACGTACCACGCGAGGTGCAGGGCGACCCCGATCAGCACGAGGAGGCCGACGACCCGCAAGGCGGCGGCGCTCCGCCGGATCCGGGCGAACAGCAGGGCCGCGAAGGGCAGGAGCCCGCCGGTCGCCAGCGACGCAAGGAGGACGGCGATCCAGGGGCCAGTGCCGCGCTTCAGGTACCAGGCCGCCTTCTCGGGCAGGTCGCCGTACCACGCGACGATGTAGGACATCAGGCTCAGGTAGAGGACCCCGAGAAGCGTCGCGAGGATCAGCCCGGCGAGGTCTGAGGCGCGGTCCTCGTCGAGCCGCGGCGGCCTCGCCATCGCGGCCCAGGCCAGGGCCGCCAGGATCTGGTGGAGGGCGATGTTGGCCGCGAAGGCGGAGGACGTGAAGTGCGGCTCCACCGAGAGGATCCAGTCGACCGCCACGAGGCTGATCGTGAGGCCGTAGAAGCTGAGGCCCAGGGCCGCCACGAGGGGGGAGCAGCGGCCGGCGAGGCACAGCAGGGCGAGGACCGACCAGCCGACCAGCGCCAAAGCCGCCCGCAGATCGAACAGGGCCGGGTCGAGGTAGAGCTGAACGATGTCCGGCTTCACCGTGCCGGGATCGGCCGCCCAGAGGTAGAGGGCGGGCAGGCTGACGCCCACGCCGAGGAACGCCAGGGCGGCCAGCGGCACCAGGGCGGCGGCCGGGCGCAGGGCGGGGGCCAGGGCCTCGCCCCAGCGGCCGCCGGTGACCCGGTGGATCAGCATCAGGACGAGGCTGCCCACGGGTACCGCGCTCCAGACGAGCCAGGCCAGAAGCCAGCCCCGGGCCAGGGATTCAATCATGGCAGCCGCTCCGCGAGGCCCGGCACGTCGGCGACCCGCGCGCCCTGCGAGAGCTGCAGGGCGCGGATATAGGCGGCGATCGCCCAGCGGTCCCGGGGCGCGACCCGGGCGGCGTAGGGGTACATCACCCCGTAGCCTTTGGTGATCACGTCGACGAAGTACCGGGCCGGCGCCGCCCGCAGGCGGTCCTCGTGGTAGGAGGGCGGGGGCGGGAAGCCGCGCTGCACGATCATGCCGTCGCCGTGGCCGGAATAGCCGTGGCACGGCGTGCAGATCGCCTCGTAGCGTTCCTTGCCGCGCGCGAGCAGGGCCGCGTCGAGATGGGGCGGCGTGTCGAGGTCGGCCGCGTCGGCGGCGTCGCCCTGCGCGACGGTCCCCGGCGGGGGCGTCTGCGTCTCGGCCCCGCCCGGGAAGAGCGGTGCCTTGCCGTAGACCTCGTAGCGGTTCTGCACCCGCATCGATTGGTCGTCGCAGGCTCCGAGGCACAGGGCCGGAAGGGCTGCGAGGAGGAGCACGCGCCTCATCCGTGCATCTCCGAGACGAGGAGCGCCCCGGCCTCCTCCAGCCGGCGGCGCAGGGGCGCGGGCCCGTCCTTCGGGGCGACGAGCAGCAGGAACCGGTCCTGGCTCGCCCGCTCGAATTGCGGCATGTCGTGGACCGGGTGGTTGAGCCGCGGCAGGCCGCAGGCCCAGAGCATCGTGGCGAAACCCGCCAAAGCCGCCGCCAGCACGCCGAACTCGAACGGCACCAGGGTGAAGACCGGCCAGGAATGGAGCGGCCGCCCGCCGGAATTCAGCGGGTAGGCGACGACCGCGCTGTACCATTGCAGCCCGTACATCGCGGCCGCCGCCCCGAAGCCCGCCAGAGCCATGACCAGCCGCACGGGGTTGCGCGGCGGCGCGAGGGCGCCCGACAGCTCCTCCAGCGGGAAGGGCGTGAAGGCGTCGAGCAGGCGGTGGCCGTCGGCGCGGGCGAGCCGCAGCGCCCGGACCAGGGCCTCAGGGGTCTCGAACTCGGCGAGCAGGGGCGCGCTGGTCGGGGCGCTCATGCGGCTGCCCCCGCGTCGTGGCTGACCTGCCGGACCTCGTGCATCGAGACGATCGGGAAGATCCGCACCAGCACGAGGAAGCCGAGCACGAACAGGCCGAGCGGCCCGAACAGGATCGCGAGGTCGTAGAGGCTCGTGTGATACGTCCGCCACAGGCTCATGGCGTGGCCGTGCGAGAGCGTGTTCCACACGATCAGGATGCGCTCGAACCACATCCCGATGTTGATCACCACCGAGATTGCCGCGAGCGCCCAGAGGTTCCGGCGCGCGAACGGGAACCACAGGGCCTGCGGCACGACGCAGTTGCAGGCGATCAGGGCGTAGTACAGCCAGCGGTAATCGCCCGCGAAGAAGTACCGGACCACGTCCCGGTCGGCATGCTCGCCGCCGTACCAGGCCATGAACCATTCGGTGGCGTAGGACAGGGTCATGACCACGCTGGCGAACAGCATGACCTTGCCCATGACGTCGAAATGGGCCGGCGTGATCACCGCCTGGAGGCTCAGGCCCCAGCGGATGAAGATCGCGATCACCACCACCATGGCGAAGCCGGAATACATCGCGCCGACGACGAAGTAGGGCGGGAAGATGCTCTCCTGCCAGCCCGGCATCAGGCTCGCCGCGAAGTCGAGGCCGACGATGGAGTGGACCGAGCAGACCAGCGGCACGGCGAGCGCCGCCATGGTCTTGTGGTAGGTCTCGTAGACCTGCCAGTGCCGGGCGGAGTTGCGCCAGCCGAGCGCCAGGGCGCCGTAGAGGATCTGTCCCGCCCGGGTCGTGGCCCGGTCGCGCATCGTGGCGAGGTCGGGCAGGAGGCCGGTGAACCAGAACAGGGCCGAGAACAGGATGTAGCTGAGGATCGCCCAGAAATCCCACACCAGGGCCGAGCGCCATTGCGGCCAGAGATCCATGGTGTTGGGATAGGGCGCCAGCCAGTAGGCGTAGAGCGGCCGCCCGAGATGGATGATCGGGAAGATCCCGGCGATCCCGGCGGCGAACAGGGTCATCGCCTCGGCGAAGCGGTTGATCGAGGCGCGCCAGCGCTGGCGCGTGAGCAGCAGCATCGACGAGATCAGCGTGCCGGCATTGCCGATGCCGATCCACCAGACGTAGTTGGCGATCGAGAAGCCCCAGACCACGGTGGTGTTCACCCCCGACAGGCCGATCCCCACGGTGAGCACCGCGCCGATCGCCCCGAGCGTCACCAGCACGAAGGGCAGGGTGGCGAGCAGCGCGATGAACCAGACCTTGCCCGGCCTCCGCTTCTGGATCGGGTCGGCGATCGCCGCGGAGATCGCGCCGTGGCTGAGCTGAGCCGGGGCGATCCAGCGATGGGCCTGCGTGCCGCCGCTCATGTCCGCCCCCCGAGATCCGGGTTCGGGGCATGCAGGTCGGCGAGGTAGGTGGTGCGCGGCCGCGTGTTCAGCTCCTCCATCAGGGCGTAGTGCCTCGGATCCTGGCGCAGGGCGCGGATCGGATCGTCGGGCCTCGCGAGGTCGCCGAAGGTAATCGCCCGGGTCGGGCAGGCGGACTGGCAGGCGGTGGCGACCGGCCCCATCGGCCGGTCGTCGCGCTCGGCTTCCTGCCGTGCGTTGGCGATCCGCTGGATGCAGTAGGTGCACTTCTCCATCACGCCGCGGGCGCGGACCGTGACGTTCGGGTTGTGCTGCGCCTTGATGCTCTCGGCGCCCATGGTCGCGTAGGGCTGCCCGTCGGCATAGCCGAAGAAGTTGAAGCGCCGGACCTTGTAGGGGCAGTTCGCCTCGCAGAAGCGCGTCCCGACGCAGCGATTGTAGACTTGGAGGTTGAGCCCCTCGCCGTCATGGACCGAGGCCGCCACCGGGCAGACCGGCTCGCAGGGCGCGTGCTCGCAATGCATGCACGGCACCGGCTGGAACCCGGCGTTGACCGCTTCGGGCGTGCCGGAATCGTAGAGATCGACCCGCAGCCAGTGCATGATCCGGCCCCGGGCGATCTCCTCCGGGCCGACCACCGGCACGTTGTTCTCGGACTGGCAGGCGACCACGCAGGCGTTGCAGCCGATGCAGGCCTGCGTGTCGATCACCATCGCCCAGGCATGGCCGTCCGCGTCGCCCTGCCACGGATTGAGGAGCGTCGGCTGGTCGGCGCCGATGCCCTTAGACTCTGCGCGAGGAAGCTCTGCCAAGGCCATCTGCCGGAACAGTTTTTTCGTCTCGCCCTCGATCTGCGTATAGTTCTGGGTGCGCAGCACCTCGCCGCGGTGTCCGGTCTTTCCCAGGCTCACGCCGGCCAGGAGGCGCGGGGCCGCCGTCGTGGCGAGGCGATAGCCGTCCGCGCCGACGCCGTTGCCGATGGCCCCGGCCCGGGGGCGGCCGTAGCCGAGGGTGAGCGCCCCGGCCCCGTCGGCAACGCCCGATTCCACCGCGACCAGCGCCTCGATCTGGCGGCCGTTCAGCCCGACAGCGACGAGGTCCCCCGCCTCCAGGCCGCGCCGCGTCGCCTCGGCCTGCGACAGCGCCAGCGCGTTGCCCCAGACCTGCTTGGAGACCGGCTTTGGGCATTCCTGAAGCCAGGCATTGTTGGCGTAGCGGCCGTCATACAGGCAGGGATCGGCGCGCAGCTCCACGGCGAAACCCTCGGCCGGGGGCGCCGGCAGGGTCGGCAGCCGCGCTGCGCCCGGATCGACCGGGGCGGCGGCGCTGTCGGGGATGAGTCCGTCGTGCAGCGCCTTCCGCCACCAGCCTTCGAAATCGGCGCCGCCCTGATCGCGCCACGTCGCCCGCACGATGTCGTAGCCGGCGGTGGCGGGTGCGCCGGCGAGCAGGGACAGGATCTCGTGCGCCGAGCGGCCGCCGTAGAGGGGCCGGACCAGCGGTTGGACGAGGCTCGCGGTGCCGTCGCGGGCGCGCAGGTCCGACCAGCTCTCCAGCTCGTGGGCCAGCGGCAGGTGCCAGTGCGTGACGCCGGCGGTCTCGTCGCCGTGCAGCCCGGCATGGACCGAGAAGCCGGCGCGCCCGAGCCTGTCCGCGAAGCTGAGGTCGGCGGGCGCCGTCTGGACCGGGTTGCAGCCGAGGATGGCCAGGCAGGTGACCGCGCCGGCCTCGAGATCCGCCGCCAGGGACGCGAGATCGGCCGGTGCGCGGTCGCCCGCCACGTCGAGCGGCGCCGTGTAGGTGACGGGCGCCTTGAGCCGGTCGTTGATCCAGTGGCCGAGGGCGTGCAGCTCGGGCGGCAGGGCGTCGCCGACCAGGACCAGGGCCCGGCCCTCGGCCTCGCGCAGATCCGCCGCCGCAGCGGCGGCGAAGCGGGCGGCCTCTTGCGGCAGGTCGGGCGCGGGGAGGGCCGCGCCGAGCGCGTTGGCCAGGGCGGCCAGCAGGGCGCCCGCGTCGCCCGGATGGAGGGCGCAGCGGGCATCGGCCTTGATGCCGGTCTGGGTCAGCGCGGTCTCGGCGACGTAGAGCCGGCCGAACCGGGCCGGGTCGCGGCGGCGGTCCATGAAGGTGCGGCCGAACCGGATCTGGTCCGGGCCCGGCCCGAGCGGGTCGGCGCCGACGCACAGGATCGTCTCGGCCCGGCCGGGATCCGGCAGCGCCCTCAAGCGGCGGCCGAAGGCGAGCTCCGCCCCGCGGAGCGACGCCGCGTCGTCCAGGGGCTCGTGGACGTGCCAGGCGGCGTCCGGCATCGCCTGGAGCAGGGCCGCGATCTGACGCAGGAGCGTCGGCGAGGTGACCCGCCCGGTGAGCAGGCGCAGACCCCGACCCTTCTGCCGGCGCGCCTCCGCCAGGGGCGCGGCCAGCGCCCGCTCGACCATGTCCCAGGAGGCGATGCCGTTCACCCGCTCGGTGACCGTGCGCGCGCGGTCGGGATCGTAGAGGTCGAGGATCGCGGCCTCGGCGAAGACGTCGGTGGCCCCGAGGCTGCCCGGGTGCAGCGGGTTGCCCTCGATCTTGATCGGCCGCCCGTCCACCGCGATGGCGTGGACGCCCCGGGCCCAGCCGCCGAGCGACAGCGCGGTGGCGTAGCGCTCCGGCACGCCGGGCAGCAGCCGCTCCGGCTGCACCACGTAGGGCACCAGCTCCTCGGAGGGTTTCGAGCAGGCGCCGAGGCCCGCCGCGAGGCCCGCGGAGAGCAGGCCCAGGGCCTCGCGGCGGGAGGGCGCGGTCAGCGGTGGCATATGGAGCACTCGCTGAGCCGCTCGGGGGACTTGATGTGATAGGCCTTCACGAGCTCGGCCCCGACGGTCTTCTGGTCGGGCGGCGGCGTCCAGCGCGTGTCGAACACAGCCTCGCGGGGGCGCAGGTTCGGGGCCGGGTCGCGGTGGCAGTCGAGGCACCAGCCCATGGTGAGCGGGGCCACCTGCCGGATCAGCTTCATGGTCTGGACGTCGCCGTGGCAGGTGGTGCAGCCGACGCCCTTGGCCACGTGCACGGCATGGTTGAAGTAGACGTAGTGCGGCAGGGTATGGACCTTGCGCCACAGGAGCGGGCGCCCCTCGGCCAGGCTGGTCCGCACCGGCGCCAGCATCGGCGCGTTGGTCCAGATCTGCGAGTGGCAGCTCATGCAGGTCTCGGTCGGCGGGATCCCCGGGAAGGTGGCCTTCTCCACGGCGGTGTGGCAGTAGCGGCAATCGATCCCGAGGCCGCCGACATGGTGCTCGTGGCTGAACGGGACCGGCTGCTCGCGGGTCACGTCCTGCTGGGTGGCGTAGGGCGACCGCCAGACCGCGTAGGCGAGGCCCATCGACAGGACCGGGACCACGGCCACCGAGGCCAGGACGACCCGGGCGACCGTGTCGGCACCCGGGCGGAAGATCTGCACCATGCCGCGGGTCCACCTCCGCGAGGCGTGAGAACGTCAGGCTTGTGGCGCGGCCGTCGGTGCCGCGGCTCCGGCCCGAGGGATAGCGGTCGCCCCCGGTCCGGGCGTCAATCTATGTTGCTGGTCCCGCCGGAAGCCGCGGGCGCGTAGCGCCGGACCATGGCGGCGCAGAACTCCGCGTATTCCGCGCGGACCAGCGGCGCACTGGTGTGATGGGGCGTGATGCCCCGGTGCTCCGGCGTGAAGCAGAAGGTGACGGTGACGTCGAAATCCTTCAGCGCCTCCATCTGCCGGTCGAACCAGTCGAGCGCCCCCGGGCGGAAGCTGTCGGCCCAGGACAGGCCGGTGCGCAGGTAGCGCACGCCCAGCCGCTTCATCCACGCCACGGCCTCGTCGAGCCGGTGATCCTCGAAATGGAACCACTGGCACAGGCCGATCTCCGGCGTGTGGCGGGCGAAGCTCTCCAGGGCGATCTTCGGCGTGCCGTCCTGGCGCAGCAGGCCCATGTGGAAGTGCCGGTAATAGGAGGAGCCCTCGGCCTCCCTGTGGCGGGTGGTGGCCTCCCATTCCCGCGGCAGGTCGTAGAGGCTGTACCAGTGGATCCGCGGCGCCCGGCCGGAGAGCAGTTCCAGGGTCCGGCGCAGGCCCCAATCCTGCACCTCCTCGGCGCCGAAGGTCGAGACGCCGACCTCCGAGACCCAGACCGGCAGGTTCGTGACCGCGCGGATCTCGTCGACCTTGGCCGGCCAATCGTGGATCGACCACAGGTTCCAGTCGAGGGGGAAGCCGTGCACCGCCACCGCGTCGACGGCGTCGAGCACGCCGCGTCCTTCCATGTTGCGGATGAAAATCGGATCGATCGGCGAGATGCCGCCGAGCACGCGGGTCAGGGCCGGGTTCACCGCCCGGATCGCGTGGCCCGCCTCCTTGACCATCTCGGCGAAGAGCAGCCAGTCGGGGTCGATCTCAGGGTCCCAGTGCGACTTGTTGTTGGGCTCGTTCCAGAGCATCACCGAGTCGATCATCGCGTGCTTCCGCGTTCGTGAGTCGCCGCCCGCGCGGGGTATTCGGCTCCCAGCCCGTAGGGGACCGGCGCGGTGCGGCAGAGATAGACCTCGGCCTCGGGCTGGGCCGCGATGGAGAAGCCGCTCGCCCGCAGCATCGCCTCGATGCCGGCACGGTTCGGGATCCACCAGTTGGTCCAGTCGTGGGCGTAGGCATGCTCGACGAAGTGCATCTTCGGGTAACCGGGCCGCTCGAACTGGTCCATGTCCCAGAAATCGTAATCCTCGGCGACCGGCTCGACCGCCCGGCTGCCGCGCAGCATTGACTGGAACACGAGCAGGTCGCCGGCCACGTGCTCGCGGATCAGGTCGAGGGCGAGCAGCGGGTGGCGCAGGTGGTAGAGCACCCCCATGAACAGCACGATGTCGAACCGCTCACCCAGCGCGCCGACGTCGTAGACCGAGAGGTTGCGGAACTCGATGTCGTGGCCGAGGCTAGCGGCGGCGAAGCGGGCCTGGGCGAGGTAGCGGTCGTCGGCATCGAGGCCGAGCACCCGGGCCGCGCCGCGCCGCTTCATCTCGATGGCGTAGAAGCCGCCGTTGCAGCCGATATCGAGGACGCTCTTGCCGGTGAGGTCGGCGGGCAGCGCGTCGGCGAAGCGCCGCCACTTCACCCCCGGATAATCGCCGAGGAAATGGTCCGGGGCGGTCCAGATCCCGCCGCCGAGATCGATGTTGTGGAACCAGGGTCCGAGGGCGTCGGCCTGCCGGCGCAGATCGGAGGCCGTCATGGTGCGATCCGTTCGTTGAGGGAGACGACGCGCCCGCCCCCGGGCCAGAGGGCGAGCTCGCTGCAGGAGGCCGGATCGACCACGATCCGGTCGTAGGCGTCGAGGCCGAGGCCCAGGACCCGTAGGAGCGCGGCCCGGATCACGTCGGCATGGCTCACCAGGATGGCGGGCGCGCCGTCCTCGGCGAGGCTCTCGAGGACCCGGCCGATCCGGCCTTGCGCCTCCGCCATGCTCTCGCCGCCCGGCGGCCGGGCCGTGGTCCGGGCCGTGTTCCAGAGGGTCCAGGCGGGCTCGGCCGCGAGGTCGTCGACGGCGCGGCCCGTCCAGTCGCCGAACGCGATCTCGTCGAGACCCGGCTCGGTCACGACCGCCAGGCCGAGGGACGCGGCGATCGGGGAAGCGGTCTCGGCGGTGCGTTCGCGCGGGCTCGCCAGCACGAGACCGGCGCCGCTCCCGGCGAGACGGCGGGCGAGGGCCTGCGCCTCGGCGCGTCCGGTCTCGCTCAGCGAGACGCCCGGCATGCGCCCGCACAGGATCCGCCCGAGCCGGTCATGGCTGCCGTGGCGGACGAGGAAGACCTGCCTCATGAGGCGGTCGGGCTCGCCATGGACGCGGCTCTCCCCGGCGCGAGCCCCGCCATCACGCCTCCTCGCCCACCACGAAGCGCAGGGTCCGCTCCCGCGCCTCCGTGTCGGTGAACTGCCGGGGCGGCGACTTCATGAAGTAGCTCGACGGGCCCTCGAGGGCGCCGCCGAGGCCCCGGTCGAGGGCGAGGCGGGCGCAGCGCACCGCGTCGATCACGATGCCGGCGGAGTTCGGCGAATCCCACACTTCGAGCTTCAGCTCGATGTTGAGCGGCACGCCGCCGAAGGCGGTGCCCTCCAGCCGGATATGCGCCCATTTCCGGTCGGTCAGCCACGGCACGTGGTCGCTCGGGCCGACATGGACGTCGCCCGGTGCCAGCGGCGCGTCGAGCTGGCTCGTCACCGCCCGGGTCTTCGAGAGCTTCTTCGATTCCAGCCGCTCGCGCTCGAGCATGTTCAGGAAGTCGGCGTTGCCGCCGAAATTGAGCTGGTAGGTCCGGTCGAGCCGCACGCCCCGCTCGCGCATCAGGTTCGCCAGCACCCGGTGCACGATGGTGGCGCCGACCTGGCTCTTGATGTCGTCGCCGACGATCGGCAGCCCCTTGGCGGCGAAACGCTCCGCCCATTCCGGGTCCGACGCGATGAAGACCGGGATGCAATTCACGAAGGCGCAGCCGGCCTGGAGCGCACATTCGGCGTAGAACTCGGTGGCTCCTTGAGAGCCCACCGGCAGGTAGGAGACGAGCACCTGCGTGCCGGTGCGGGTGAGTTCGGCCGCCACATCGGCCACCGGCTCGGGCGATTCCGCGATCACCCCCTCCAGGTAGCGTCCGATCCCGTCATGGGTCGGCCCGCGCCGCACCGTGACGCCGGTCGCCGGCACCGCGGCGAAGACCTGCGTGTTGTTGGGCTCGGCCAGGATCGCGTCGGCGAGATCGCGCCCGACCTTGGCGGCGCTGACGTCGAAAGCCGAGACGACCGCGATGTCGCGCACCCGGTAGCCGCCGAGATCAGGCGACATCAGGCCGGGTACGGCCTCGCCGGACGCCGCGTCGCGATAATGGTGCAGCCCCTGCACGAAGGACGAGGCGCAGTTGCCGATCCCGACGAGGCCGACACGGATGGGAGAGACGGCCATCAGCGCCTCGGCCGCAGGAAGCGGGGTTCAGCCGGCGACAAAGGCGCGCTCCTCGATCGATGGCAGCGGCCGGCGCGGGGCGATCTCGCGGGAGAACCACGCGATCGTCGCCTCCAAGCCTTCCTCGAGCGACACCTTGGGCGACCAGTCGAGCAGGGTCTCGGCGCGGGTGATGTCGGGCCGGCGGCGCTGGGGATCGTCCACCGGCAGCGGCCGGCGCACGATCCGGGACGGGGTCTCGGTCATCCGCACGACGAGATCGACCAGCTCGCCCACGGTCATCTCCCGGGGGTTGCCGAGGTTGACCGGGCCGTCGAGGGGCGTCTCGGCGCGCATCAGGCGCAGCAGACCGCCGACCAGATCGCTGACGTAGCAGAAGGAGCGGGTCTGCTCGCCGTTGCCGTAGACCGTGATGTCGTCGCCCGCGAGCGCCTGGCAGATCACGTTGGAGACGACGCGGCCGTCATCGGCCCGCATCCGCGGCCCGTAGGTGTTGAAGATGCGGGCGACTCGGATGTCGAGGCCGTGGCGGCGCTCGAAATCGAAGGTCAGGGTCTCGGCGGAGCGCTTGCCCTCGTCGTAGCAGGCGCGCGGCCCCGTGGGGTTCACGTTGCCCCAGTAGGATTCCTGCTGCGGGTGCCGCTCCGGATCGCCGTAGACCTCGCTGGTCGAGGCCTGGAGGAAGCGCGCGCCGGCGTCCCGGGCGAGTTCCAGGAGCCGGCCGGTGCCGAGCACGCTGGTCATCATCGTGTGGACCGGATCCGCCTGATAATGCGGCGGCGAGGCCGCGCAGGCGAGGTTGAACACGCGGTCGAAGCGCGGCAGCGGCGGCAGCGGCTCGGTCACGTCCGCCTCGACGAAGTCGAGGCGCGGCTCGTTGGCGAGATGCGCGAGATTCGCGTGCCGCCCGGTCAGCAGGCTGTCGATGCAGGTGACGCGGGCCCCGTCACCGATAAGCGCGTCGATCAGATGCGAGCCGATGAACCCTGCGCCGCCGGCGACGAGGACTCGGAGACCCCTCCCGTTTGCCACCATCATTCTCCCGCGTACCTAATGACCGATGATCGCGAGGTCGGACGCGGCCGGACGGCCGGCGCCCCGCCGGGTTCGCGCTTCCGCGAGGACATGTTCGAGATCCGCCGCGCGCGCGGCCGCCGTGTGCCGGGCGAGGATCGCCGTGCGGGCCGCCTGACCCAGGCGGCGCCGCTCCGCCTCGGACTGCGTGCGCAGGGTGGACAGGACCGCCTCCGGCCCCTCCGGCAGCAGGATCTCGCGCTCCGGGACGAGCAGCGTCTCGAGCCCGTCCCAGCGATCGGAGATCACCGGCGTGCCGCAGGCCCCCGCCTCGAACAGGCGCACGCTCGGGCTCCAGCCGGCCCGGACCATGTCGGCGCGGGTGACGTTCAGGGTGTAGCGGCTCGCCGCGTAGAAGTCGGGGTGCCGGTCCGGCGGCAGGTGCTCGATCCGCTCGACGTTGGCGGGCCAATCGATGCCGGCCGGGTATTGGGGACCCGCCACCGCGAAGCGCAGCTCCGGGGCGCGGCGGGCCGGCTCGATCAGCAGGCGCTCCAGCGCGGGCTGCCGGTCCGGGCTGTAGGTCCCGAGATAGCTGAGATCGTAGCGTGCCGGCCGGTCGAGAGCCGGGTAGGCCTCCGGATCGACCGAGCAGTAGAGGGCCCGGGCGGCCGGTGCCCCGTAGGTCCGCTCCAGGCGTCGCAGGGTCGGGCCGCCCGTGAACGACAGGTAGAGGTCGTAGTCGCGGATCTGGTCGGCCGCGAGATACGCGCAGGTGCCGGTCTCCAGCGCCGCCAGGGTCACCGGCGTGTCGATGTCGTAGAAGGCGGTGACGCCCCGCGCCCAATCGAGCACGCGCGCGCCGGCCGCGATTCCGTCGGGCACGTAGGAGCCGACGATCACGGCATCCGCCGCGGCGATCGCGCC
The DNA here is from genome assembly GCF_041806315.1 of Methylobacterium sp. OAE515. Taxonomy (NCBI): domain Bacteria; kingdom Pseudomonadati; phylum Pseudomonadota; class Alphaproteobacteria; order Hyphomicrobiales; family Methylobacteriaceae; genus Methylobacterium; species Methylobacterium sp. OAE515. The sequence goes on along the minus strand of NZ_JBGMUV010000001.1, from coordinate 4,196,314 downwards.
GCGGTACTCCGCGAGTCCGTCGAGGTCGGCGTAGAGGGCGAGGTCGCAGAAGCCGGGCTCGGGCAGGTCGCGGTGGGCGGCGTACCAGGGCACGTCGCGCTCCAGGAACAGCACGTCGTGGCCGCGGCCGGCGAAGGCCTTGAGCAGCGCCCGGTACGTGGTGGCGTGCCCGTTCCCCCAGGACGAGGACAGGCTCAGGCCCAGGACGACGAGGCGCAGCGGGGCCTGCGGGGCCGCGCTCACGCGACGCTCCGCCGGGCCGCGCCCGCGGCCTCCGCCTTGCGGGCCGCCTCGGCCCGCAGGATCGCGTCGACCTCGACGGCCCGGCGCGCATAGGTGTGCTCGGCCGTGATGCGGCGACGCGCGGCCTCGCCGATGGCGCGGGCGCGCTCCGGAGTCAGGGCGGCGACGTGGTCGGCAACGTCCCGCCCGTCCCGGGCGACCAGCACCTCGCTCCCGTCGTCGAGGAACAGGCCGAGGCCCTCCCAGGCGTCGGTGATCAGGCAGGCGCCGGCCCCCGCCGCCTCGAATACGCGGGTGGCGGGGGAGAAGCCTACCGCCGCCATGCTGTCGCGGGCGATGTTCAGGACGGCCAAGGGCGTCGTGTTGAAGGCGTTGTGCTCGCGCGTGTAGACGTGCCCGAGATGCCGGACGTTCAGCGGCAGGCCGCGGCTCTCCCAGCCGTTGCCGCCGATCAGGAAGGACCGCTCCGGCAGGCGCGCCGCGGCGGCGAGGAAGAACTTCTCGACGCGGGCCTCGCGGTCGGGCAGGCGGTTGCCCAGGAAGGCGAGATCGGCCGCGAAGCGCGGCTCCGGCGGAACCGGGAAATGGGTGTCCGGGTCCAGGGCGTTGTAGATCGGGATGCAGGCCCGGGCGCCGAAGCCCTCGTAGGCCGTGACCACCGGCGGGCCGCCTCCGTAGGTGAGCACGAGGTCGAGGTCGGGCAGGGCGCGGCGGAGCGCATGATCGGTGTCGGCGCGCATCTCGGCGAGCGTTGCCGGGGCGTCCACGTCCCAGAAGATCCGCACCGCCTCGGGACGGGATGCGGCGATCACGCCGTGGAGCAGTTCATCGTCGAACACCCCGACGCCGCTCGCCTTCACCACCACGTCGGCCTGCGCCGCCTCGGCGATGACCGCGCGCGCCGCCTCGATCGTCGCCGGGTAGACCGTCACCGCCGCGTAGGGCGGCGGCTCGATATCCCGGTGCTGCTGCCGGTCGAAGGCGTCCGGCTCGTAGAAGGTGATCGTGTGGCCGTGCTGCGCCAGGGCGCTGAGCATGCCCCGGTAATAGGTCGCGGCGCCGTTCCAGTAGGACGACAGCAGGGAGGAGCCGTAGAAGGCGATCTTCATGCGGTGGCCTCCAGGGTGGCGGGCGCCCGCAGGCCTCCGGCAAGGTCCTCGGCGATGCCGAGCAGTTCCTCGGCCCGGTGCGCGCAGGTGTGGCGCGCCCGGATCGTGGCGAGGCCGGAAGCCGCGAGCGCGGCCCGCAGGCCGGCATCCGCCTGCAGGGCGCGCAGGTGGCTTTCCATCTCGGCGCCGGTGCGGGCCACGAGGTAGTCCCGGCCCGGCCGGAACAGGTCTTCCGCGTCGTCCCAGGGGGCGCAGACCAGGGGGATGCCGCAGGCGAGCGCCTCGAACACGCGGATCGTCGGGATGCCGGGCAGGCGCTCCACGTAGAAGCGCCGCGGCACGTGGATTGTGGCGAGATGCCGGGCGAACAGGCCCGGCGCCGCGGCGTTCGCCGCCCAGCCGTGATAGCGGGCGCCGGTGCGCCTCAGGGTCGCGAGCGCCGCCTCGGGGTAGCGCACGCCGTAGATGTCGAGGGGCAGCCCGACCTGGGCGGCCGGGCGGAACAGGTAGGTCTCGAGTTCCGCGCTGCGCTCGTCGTCGCCCCAATTGCCGATCCAGACGAGCCCGGCGCGCGCGCCTTCCTCGGCGGGCGGATGGAACAGGCGGGTGTCGGCGGCCTCGTGCCAGACGAAGACGCGGCGCCCCCAGCCTTTCGCCCGGTAGACGGCGGCCAGGGTCTCCCCGAAGGCCAGCACGCCGTCGTAGCCGGAGAGATCGAAGCGCTCCATCTCCGCCGGGGCGCTCACCGCCCGGTGGTGCGTGTCGTGGAACAGGAGCGTGTAGCGCGCGCCGCGGCGCCGGGCGGCGCCCAGAGCAGCGACCAGGGCCGGATCGCTCCATTCGTGGACCAGGACGAGGTCACAATCCGCCACGCGTTCGACCACGGCATCGACCGCCGCGTAGCGCGCGGAGGCGAGCTCCGGATAGGCCGCCCGATAGGCGTCGAGGCCGGCTTCGCCGTGGTCGCGCAGGAGGTTCTCGAGGCTCCAGGCGCCCTCCGGCTCGTAGGCGGCGACATCGTGGCCGCGCGCCATCAGCGCGCGCAGGACGCCGCGCAGGAAATGGGCGTTGCCGTGGTTCCAGCACGAAGCCAGCGAGTGGGTGAAGTAGGCGATCCTCATGCGGCGGCTCCGCCGAGCCGCGCCGGCGCCCCGGCGAGGAGGCCGTGCAGCACGCCGAGCACGCCCTCGGTCATGGCGTCGGCTCCGTAGCGGGCGGCGCGCTGTGCAGCGGCCGCGCCGGCGGCTTCGCGCCGGACGGGATCGTCCAGGAAGCCCTGCACGGCTTCAGCCGCGGCGGCATCGTCGTCCGCGCCCACGAAGGCCGCGGCCCCGTCCCACAGCTCGCGGAAGCTCGGGATATCCGACAGGACGAGGGCGCAGCCCGAAGCGGCGGCCTCCAGCACGGCGAGGCCGAACGGCTCGTAGCGGGCGAGCGAGATGAAGACCGGTCGGCCGGCGAGTTCCGCGGCGATCCCCGCGTCGTCGAGCCGCCCGAGACGGTGCAGGTGGCGCGTCTCGGCCCGCGCACCGTTCGGCCCGTCCAGGGAGCCGGCGGCGCGCAGCGGCACCGACAGGCGTGCGGCGACGCGGTCCAGGGCGGCAGCGTTCTTCGCCCGGTCCCAGAGGCGGCCGGCCGTGAAGGCGACGGGCGCGGCAGCCCGAGGCGGCACGCCGCTCGGCGCGCGCCCGTTGCGGACCACCACGGGCGGCCGCGCGAGGTCGCAGACCCGGGCGGTCGCGAGCGCGTGCGCCCGGGTGGGGGCGAGGAGGGCGTCGGCGGCGCGGCAGCCCCGGACGGTGAGGTCGTGTCGCCAGGCGAGGTCGGCCGGCAGCGGCCCGCTCTCGACGGCATCCCACCACGTCGCCACGCAGGAATGGCACACGGCCGCCACCGGCACGGGGAAATCCGCGAGCGCCAGGGCGGGGCTGTGCAGGTGCACGAGATCGGCGCCCAGCGTCCGGGCGAGCCCGGCGAGCGCCCGCGCGGCGTCCAGCACGGCCTCGGGCGTCTCGGCGGTCCAGTCGAGGGACAGGTCGGTGGCGACGATCCGCGCGCCCGTCGCGCGCTCGGCCGCGGCGATCCGCGCCTCCGACGGCGCGGGCCCCAGGACCGCGACGGTCACGGCCAAGCCTCGCCGGACCAGGCCGGACGCGAGGTCGAGGCTGTACTGCCAGACGCCGCCCACCGCATCCGCGCTCATCAGGACGTGCGGCGCCGTCTCCCGGAACTGGTTCAGCAGCACCCGCATGCGGCCTCCAGCTCGGGCAGGGGCAGGGGGCGCTCGTCCTGGATGTCGCTGAACTGCGTGAACTGGCCGAGATAATGGGCGTGCGCCCGCTCCCAGGCCCGGTCGTCGGGCTCGCCCCAGAGCCGCCGGTAATCGGGGGAACTCGGGTAGGGGTAGAGCGGCACGGGATCGTTCGCCCAGACGCCCTGGCCGCGCAGGCGGTCGCGCCACGTCGCCACGAGGTCGGGGTCGTCCCCCGCCACGGCGATGAGGTTCGCCTGCACGAACGGCACCGAGCGGCGGGCGTGGATCAGGCGCTCGGCGAGGTCGTCGGTCGAGGCGCGGCAGCGCTTGTCGAGGGCGGCGCGGCCCGCCTCCGTCAGGCTCTCGATCCCGGCCTCGATGGAGACGCAGCCCGCCGCCCCGAGGAGGTCGAGCATGTCGGGCTTCCACAGGTCGATCCGGGTCTGGATCCCGAAGCGGATGTTTCGGGCGACCAGCGCCTCCAGCAGCGGCTTCTGCGGCAGGAAGATCTCGTCGACGAAGTAGACGTAGGTGACGCCCTGCGCGATCAGCCCATCGATCTCGTCGAGGACGATCCCGAGATCCCGGCGCCGGTAGGCATCGCGAAAGTCGATCTTGGCGCAGAACGAGCAGGTGTAGGGGCAGCCGCGGGAGGCCTCGACCTCGGCGCCCGGACCGTCCGGCGCGGCCTCGAACCGGTGGTGGTGGTGGCGGTGCCGGGCGATCCAGTAGTCCGGCCAGCGCAGGGCCGGCAGGTCGGTGAAGCGGCCGGCATGGGGCGGCCCGGTCACGACGGCGGCTTCGCCGTCGCGGAAGGCGAGGGCGGGCACGGCCCGCAGGGTCTCCGGACGCAGATCGGGCAGGCCGGCGAGCCGCGCGACGACTTCCTCGCACTCGCCGCGCACGACGATGTCGCAGCCGAGCTTGTCGAGGGCCGGCCGCGGGGTGGCCGAACCGTGGGGGCCGACCGCCACACGGACCCCGCCCCGGCCCGCCAGGGTGTCGAGGAAGGCCCGCGGCACCCGCAGCTCCGGCGGGGCGCAGCGCCAGAACAGGTAGGTCGGCGCCGTCGTCACCACGGTCATGGCCGGCGCGAAGGCCGCCACCCGGTCGGCGGCGGTCCCGGCGTCGAGGCCTTCCAGATGCGCATCGACCAGCAGCGTCTCGTGCCCGTAGGCGGCGAGCAGCGCGGCCGCGTAGGCGAGTTCCAGGGGCAGGTGCGGCTCGCGGCACCCGAAATAGATGCTGTTGCGGTAGTCCCAGGGCGGGTTGACGAGGGCGACTTTCATGGAGCGACCCTCATGCGGCGGCTCCCGCGATCGGCGCGGCGGCGCCCGGCTGCGCGCGCGCGGCGGTCAGCCAGCCGGCGAGGTCGGCGACCCCGTCGCGCCAGCCCGTGAAGGGTTCGAGCCCGAGCCGCGCGACGGCCCGGCGCGTGTCGGAGACGTAGTAGCGCTGGTCGCCCGGGCGCCAGGCCTGGAAGCTCCGCTCCACCGGGCGGCCCAGCAGGGCGCCGACATGATCGAGGAGCTGCAGCAGGCTCACGGCGTTGCCGGGGCCGCCGCCGATGTTGAAGGCGTGGCCGGCCGCGTCGCCGATGCGGGCGAGCGCCGCCCGGTAGGCCGCCACCACGTCGCGCACGTGCAGGATGTCGCGCACCTGCCGCCCGTCGCCGTAGAGCGTGACCGCCTCGCCCGCGAGGGCGCGGATCAGGAAGTGGGCGACCCAGCCCTGGTCCTCGTTGCCCATCTGGCGCGGGCCGTAGATGCAGCTCATCCGCATCACCGCCGCCGGGAGGCCGAAGCTCCGCGCGTAGTCGAGGACGTACTGGTCGGCCGCGCCCTTGGAGCAGCCGTAGGGCGTGTGGAAGTCGAGGGGCCGGTTCTCGCCGATGCCGCGGGCGCGCAGGCCGGCATCGGCCGGCAGGTAGGCGTCGCCGATCGCGTCGAGGGCGATGTCGGGCAGGTCGCCGTAGACCTTATTGGTCGAGGCGTAGAGCACCGGCACCGGCCGCGTCAGGGTGCGCACGGCCTCCAGCAGGTTCAAGGTGCCGAGGAGGTTGATCTCCATGTCGGCCCGGGGGGCGACGAGGCTCGTGGTCACGGCGACCTGGGCGGCGAAGTGGAACACCGCCCCGGCCTCGGCCACCGCGCGGGCGAGTTCCTGATCGTCCCGGATGTCGGCGACGACCGCGGTGATCCGGCTGCCGTGGCGCTGCCGCAGCCAATCGAGGTTGGCCGCGACGCCGGGACGCGAGAGGGCGTCGTAGACGATCACGGCGTGGCCGTCGGCCGCGAGGCTGTCGGACAGGTTGGCGCCGATGAACCCGGCGCCGCCGGTGACGAGGATCGGCCGCCCGCTCACGCGACGAGACCGCGTGCTTCGAGCTCGCGCCGCGCCTCCGCGACGCGGTCGATGGCCTGCTGCTCGGCCACCCAGGCGGCGAGTTCGGCGAGCCCCTCCTCGAAGTCGCGGCGCGGGGCGTAGCCGAGTTCGCGCTGGATCTTGCCGATATCGGCGATGCAGTGGCGGATGTCGCCGAGCCGAGCCTGACCGGCCAGTTCCGGCTCGGTGCCCTCCCGGCCCATGGCGCGGGCGAGCAGCCGGGCGACCTCGCGGACCGTCCGGTCCTGGCCGCTGCCGACGTTGTAGACCTGTCCGGCGGCGGCGGGATGCTCCAGGGCCAGCGCGAAGGCCTGGGCGACGTCCTCCACGTGGACGAAGTCGCGCCGCTGCTCGCCGTCCTCGAAGATCATCGGCGGCTGGCCATTGTGCAGGCGGGCCGCGAAGATCGCCAGCACGCCGGTATAGGGGTTCGACAGGGCCTGCCCCGGCCCGTAGGCGTTCCACAGCCGAAGCGCCACGCCCTCCATCCCGTAGGCGGGGGCGAGCGTCAGCGTCAGGCGCTCCTGCGTGTACTTGGTCAGGGCGTACACGGAGGCCAGAGCCGGGCGCTTCGATTCCGGCGTCGGGATCGGCCGCATGGGCTGCCCGTGCGCGTCGAGGGGATCCCAGGGCTCGCCGGGCCGGCGCGGGCGGCGCACCACCTCCTCGGCGGTCCCGCCGTCGGAGGTGCGGTAGAGCCCCTCGCCGTAGATGCTCATGGACGAGGCCACGACCACGCGCTTCACCGGCGCTTCGATGAGCTGCTGGAACAGCACCGCCGTCCCGCAATCGTTGACCGAGACGTAGCGCTCGACCGCGTACATGCTCTGGCCGACGCCGACCTCGGCGGCGAGGTGCACGACCCGGTCGACCCCGCGCAGGGCGCGGCTCACCGCCTCGCCGTCGCGGACGTCGCCGCGCTGGAACTCGACCTCCCGGGGCAGAACCTCGGCGCCGCCCTTGTCGGCGCCATGGACCTGCTCAATCAGGCTGTCGAGTACGCGCACACGGTAGCCGCGACGCAGCAGTTCGGCGGAGAGGTGACGGCCGATGAAGCCGGCACCCCCGGTAATGAGCACACATTCCGGCACGAGGCGTGGAAACTCCCCTGCAAGGACTTAAAGCTATGTAGATCGGGAATCCGATCCCGAAGAAACAACTCAGGTTAAATTCTGCGTTCAAGCGCCGAAAATCCGGTTTTTGATGCTAAGCTCACGGAAAATATGGGCTATTCCTCATTGAAATGGAAAAATCTTCAGGAGACAATCGGTCCCATCTGGTCACCGGCTTGAACCTCCCTAGACCGACAACAAGCCGAGAACTTCGAAGCAGCACTGGCAGATACGTCCTCGTTGATTCAGATGAACCGTCCAGTGAGACGCAACAGGAATATATTCTTGTCTCACATCTATTTCGTGTGCGGCGGAATCGAGGTCTCGCGGAGCAATCCGGACGTAGAGACGCCCTCAACGACGCCATTGCACGGCGCAAGACGGGGCCGCCGCACGCGCAGGATCAGGCCGGGATCCTCTCGCAGGCGGAGCATGGGACTCACAGACCAGTCTTGGCTGCCGGCCGAAGGGCACGGGCACGCTGCCGCCTCCGCGCGCAGCGGGGTCATGACGACCGGGCCGCGCGTTCCGGGTGGGAACCGCCTCAGCCGCCGAAGGCGCGGGGCGGCAGGCCTCTGACGCCGACATCGAGCTCGAACAGGGCCCCGGCCGCCGGCACGTGCTCGGCACCCCGCGACGCCGAGGTGACGAACAGGCGGTTCAGGCCCGCGCCCGCGAAGGCGCAGCTCGTGATGTTGGGGGCGGGGAGGGCGATCGCACGCATCAGGCGCCCCTCCGGATCCAGGCGGCTGATCCGGGCGCCGCCCCAATGGGCGATCCAGAGGCAGCCCTCCGCATCCGTGGTCATCCCGTCGGGCCAGCCCCACGCGTCCGGAAAGCGCAGGAAGGCCCGCTTGCCGGACAGCGTGCCGTCCCCGGCGAGGTCCAGGGCGTAGACCGTCCGGGCGGCGCTGTCGCTGTGATAGAGGATCCGGCCGTCGAGGCTGAAGGTCGGGCCGTTGGCGACGCCGTACGCGCCGTCCATCCGCCGCCAGGTCAGGTCGGGATCGAGCCGGTGCAGGGCGCCCGAGACCGCGGTCTCGGCCTCATGCATGCTCCCCGCCCAGATCCGGCCGGCGACATCGACCTTGGCGTCGTTCAGGCGGTTGTCCGGATATTCGGGCTCGGGATCGCCGATCGGGGTCAGCCGGTCGGCCTCAAGGTCGAAGACCGCGAATCCGCTCTTCAGGCCGACGATGAAATCCCGCCGGCCGGCCCGGGGGATGATCCAGCCCAGCGGCTCCGAAAAAGGGCGGGTGCCCACCGCACCGCTCGCGAGGTCGAGCCAGCGCAGGGCAGGCGCCTCGATGTCGACCCAGAAGAGGCGCTCCCGCTCCGGCACCCAGACGGGTCCCTCGCCGAGCCGGTCGCGCTCGGCCCGGGCGACGATGCGGATCTGCGGGTCCATGGTCCCCCTCTCTGTTCCGATCGCCGATCAGGCGCCCTCGGACCGGCAGCCGGAGGCGCCCGGCCGGCAGCCCCAGAGCGCGTAGAACAGGACGTAGAGCTCGCAGGCCGCCGTGATCAGGAAGGCGTGCTGCAATCCGAACCGGTCCGCGGCCCAGCCCTGCACCACCACCAGCGAGCCGCCGGCGATCGCCATGATCAGCAGACCCGATCCCGCCTCGGTCAGCGACCCGAGCCCGCGGATTCCGAGGGTGAAGATCGTCGGGAACATAATCGCGTGGAACAGCCCGACCGAGATCAGCGCCCACATCGCCACAGGGCCCGCGGCGAAGGCTGCGACCAGCATCACCGCGCAGGCGCCGATGGCCGCACCGGCCAGCACGGCCTCGGCCGTCTGGCGCTGCATCAGGTAGCTGCCGACGAAACGGCCGACCATCATCCCACCCCAGAGCAGGAACAGGTAGCGCGCGGCCTGGGCGTGCGTCAGGCCGCCGATCTCGGGCTGCGCCACGAAGTTGATGAACAGGTTCGAGACCCCGATCTCGGCGATCAGGTAGATGAAGATCGCCGGCACGCCGAGGACGAGGTTACGGTGGCGCCAGAGCGATAGGCCGGCGCGCTCGGCCTTGGCGGTCTTGGCGATCTTGGCGGCCGGCGCGGCGGCACCGTCCGCGCCGCCCATCGCGGGCAGCGGGAACCGGGCGATCACCACGGCGAGCATCACCAGGATCGCCGCCACGATCAGGTAGGGGAGCTGCACCGACTGCGCATCGGCCAGGCGCTCGGCGGGGGTGAGCACGGTCCCGGCCGCGGCGTTGCCGGAGGCGGAGCGGCCCAGGATCAGGTAGCCGCCGAACAGCGGCGCCAGGGTGGTCCCGAGGGAGTTGAACGCCTGCACGAGGTTGAGCCGCGCCGGGGCGCTCTCGCTCGGGCCGACCACCGCCACGTAGGGGTTGGCGGCGACCTGCAGCAGGGTGATGCCGCTGGCGATCACGAACAGGGCGGTGAGCGTGATCGCGTAGGAGACCTGGTGGGACGCCAGGACCATCCCGAGCGTGCCGAGCGCCATGATGCCGAGGCCCGTCACCAGGGCGCGCTTGTAGCCGACGCGGGCGATCAGCTTCGCCGCCGGGATCGAGGCCACGAAGTAGGCGATGAACCAGACCGACTCGATCAGCGTGGTCTGCGTGTAGTCGAGGTCGAACACGCTGCGCAGGTGCGGCAGCAGCGTGTTGTTGATGACCGTGATGAAGCCCCACATGAAGAACAGGCTCGCCAGCAGCGACAGGGCCGCGCCGTAGCCGCCCCGGTCGCGCGCGACCGCCGCAGCCGTCCGGGCGGCTGACAGATCGACGCGCGCGATTGGTCCTGCCATCGGGCCTTTCCTCTCCGATCGGGCCACCCTGCCGGGGCACCGTGTTGTAGATTTCATTTGTCTGAGTATATATCGGGGCCGCGGACGTCAACCGCGGCCGCCCGTCATGAGTCGGTGCAGGACCGGCAGGACGGAGCACGACACAGGGGGGATCCATGCGTGGCTTGGGAACGGTGGCGCTCTGCGCCTGCGCGGGACTTCCGGCTCTGGCCCAGGCGGCCGAGCCGGCCCGGACAGTGTTCGGCACCCTGCCGGACGGCCGCACCGTCGAGGAGGTGACACTGACCAACGGCAAGGGCGTCACCGCGCGCATCCTGTCCTGGGGGGCATTGCTGCGGGTGCTCGAGGTGCCGGACCGGACCGGCAAGGCGGCCGACGTCGTGCTCGGCTACAGCGACCTCGCCAGCTACCTGAACAAGGGCAGCTATTTCGGCGTGAGCGTCGGGCGCTACGCCAACCGGATCCGCGCCGGGCGCTTCACCCTCGACGGCCAGACCTACGCGCTGGCCACCAACGACGGACCCAACGCCCTGCACGGCGGCAGCGCGGGCTTCGACAAGCGGCTCTGGACGATCACCGCGGTCAAGGGCGGCGCGGCCCCGTCGGTGACCCTGCGCTACGTCAGCCCGGACGGCGAGGAGGGCTATCCCGGCACGCTGACGGCGACCGCCACCTACACGCTGGAGGCGAGCGATACCCTCTCGGTGACCTACGAGGCCACGACCGACAAGCCGACGATCGTGAACCTGACCAACCACAGCTTCTTCAACCTCGCGGGCGAGGGGTCGGGCCGCTCGATTCTGAACAATGTCCTGACCATCCCGGCCGAGCGCTTCACGCCGGTCGACGCCACCCTGATCCCGACCGGCGAGCACCTGCCGGTGGCGGGCACGCCGTTCGATTTCCGCACGCCCACGGTGATCGGCGCGCGCATCCGCGATGGGCGGGACGTCCAGATCGTGCGCGGGCGCGGCTACGACCACAACTGGGTCGTGACGGACGCGCCCACGGCCGAGCCGCACCTCGTCGCGCGGGTCGAGGATCCGGATTCGGGCCGCGTTCTCGACGTGTCGAGCAACCAGCCGGGCGTGCAGTTCTACGCCGGCAACTTCCTCAACGCGACCGTGATGGGTAAATCCGGCCTCGTCTACCGGCAGTCGGACGCCCTGGCGCTGGAGCCGGAGCTGTTCCCCGACACACCGAACCAGCCGGCCTTCGGCTCGGCCCGGCTGGATCCCGGCAAGACCTACCGGAACGTCATCACCTACCACTTCTCGACCAGCCCCGCCCTCCGGACCCACAAATGACCGACCGACCGATTGCACGGCCCCTGCGCTCGCGCGCCTGGTTCGATAACCCCGACAATATCGACATGACGGCGCTCTACCTGGAGCGCTACCTGAACTTCGGCCTCAGCCTGGAGGAGCTGCGCTCGGGCAAGCCGATCATCGGCATCGCCCAGACCGGCTCGGATCTGTCCCCGTGCAATCGCCACCACCTCGTCCTCGCGGAGCGGATCCGCGAGGGCATCCGCGAGGCGGGCGGAATCGCCCTCGAATTCCCCGTCCACCCGATCCAGGAGACCGGCAAGCGGCCGACCGCAGGCCTCGACCGCAACCTCGCCTATCTCGGTCTCGTGGAGTTGCTCTACGGCTACCCGCTCGACGGGGTGGTGCTGACGACGGGCTGCGACAAGACCACCCCGGCCTGCCTGATGGCGGCCGCCACCGTGAACATCCCGGCCATCGCCCTCTCGGTGGGGCCGATGCTCAACGGCTGGTTCAAGGGCCAGCGCACGGGCTCCGGCACGATCGTCTGGAAGGCCCGCGAGATGCTGGCGGCGGGCGAGATCGACCAGGGCGGCTTCATCAAGCTCGTGACCTCATCGGCGCCCTCGACCGGCTTCTGCAACACGATGGGGACCGCCACCACGATGAACACCCTGGCCGAGGCGCTCGGCATGATGCTGCCCGGCTCGGCGGCGATCCCGGCGCCTTACCGCGACCGGCAGGAGGTCGCCTACGAGACCGGCAAGCGCATCGTCGCCATGGTGGCGGAGGATCTGAAACCCTCGGACATCCTGACCCGTGACGCGTTCCTCAACGCCATCGTGGTCAACTCGGCGATCGGCGGCTCGACCAACGCGCCGATCCATCTCGCGGCACTCGCCCGGCACATGGGGGTCGAGCTCGATATCGCCGACTGGCAGACCTACGGGCTCGACGTGCCGCTCCTGGTGAACCTGCAGCCGGCCGGCGCCTATCTCGGCGAGGATTACTACCGCGCCGGCAGCCTCCCGGCCGTCGTGGCGCAGCTGATGAGCCGCGGGCTGATCCGCGAGAACGCGCGCACGGTGAACGGGCGCTCCATCGGCGAGAATTGCCGCGGCGCCGTGATCGAGGACGAGGACGTGATCCGGCCGATCGACCGGCCCCTCAAGGAGGCGGCCGGGTTCCTGGTCCTGCGCGGCAACCTGTTCGAGGCCGCGGTGATGAAGACCAGCGTGATCGGCCCGGAATTCCGCGCCCGCTACCTCTCGAACCCCGAGGATCCCGATGCGTTCGAGGGCCCCGTCGTGGTGTTCGACGGGCCGGAGGATTACCACGCCCGGATCGACGATCCGGGCCTCGGGATCACCGAGGAGACCCTCCTGGTGATGCGCGGGGCCGGGCCGGTGGGCTATCCCGGAGCGGCCGAGGTGGTGAACATGCGCCCGCCCGCGCAGCTGATCCGGGCCGGCGTGCACGCGCTGCCGTGCCTCGGCGACGGGCGCCAGTCCGGCACCTCGGCCTCGCCGTCAATCCTCAACGCCTCGCCGGAGGCGGCGGCGGGCGGCGGCCTCGCCCTGCTGCGCACCGGCGACCGCGTGCGGGTCGATCTGCGCCGCGGCACCGCCGACATGCTGGTCGATGCCGACGAGATCGCCCGCCGCCGCCGCGCCCTGGAGGAGGCCGGCGGCTACGCTTATCCGGCCTCGCAGACCCCCTGGCAGGCGATGCAGCGCGCCGCCGTCGGGCAGATGCATACCGGCGCGATCCTGGAGGGCGCCGAGCGCTTTCAGCGGATCGCCCAGACCAGCGGCCTGCCGCGCGACAACCACTGAGACGCGGCGATCCCGGACCCGGCTGAGTTCTGGATCGCCCTGCGGGTTCGATTTCCGCCCCAGCATTCCGGGGCGCCGCAGGCGAGCCCGGAATCCAGAGCCGCCAACCGCGCAGATCCCGGCTCGACCTGCGATTCTGGGTTCCGGGCTCCGCTACGCGGCCCCGGAATGACCGGGTGGTGACGGAACCACCGCCCGCAGGAACCTGGCGGCGCCGGTCGCGGCACGCGCTTGGTCGAACACTTGGAAGGGTTCGGGACCTTCGCGGGTTCGGGGCGGAGCCTGCTGCCCGGATTCACCCGCCGGACGCATCCGGGCTCCGTCCTGATCACCCGCCGCAGGGCAAGCCCGCCGAAACCCGGCCCCTCAGGGCCGCAGCGCCATCTCGGTGTCGGAGAGGGCGAGGCGGATCAGCTCGGTCATCGTCGCGCGGGCGGCGGCCGGGTCGCCCGACACGATCGCCTCGTAGAGGGCCCGGTGATCGGGCATCGGGTCCCGCGGTAGGACCTGGCGCCGATACTTGAAGATCGTCGTCCAGGTGACCGCCGCCGCGATGGAGCTCGACAGGGCCATCAGGGGGCCATTGCGGGCGGCCTCCAGGATCAGGTCGTGAAAGGCTTGGTCGGCGGCCCGCCCGGCTTCGGTGGCGAGGCCGTGGCGGCCCATCTCCTCGAGGGCGTGGCCCATCCGGGCGACGTCGAGGCTCGAGCGCCGCTCAGCGGCCAGCGCGGCCGCGGCCGGCTCGACGATCATCCGCAGCTCGAACAGGTCTCGGATGAAGGCCTCGCTCGGCTCCGCCTCGAAGGCCCAGGCCAGGATATCCGGGTCGAGCAGGTTCCACCGGCTCCGCTGGCTGACCCGCGTCCCGGTGCGCGGGCGGCTCTCGACGAGACCTTTGGCGCTCAGGATGCGAATCGCCTCGCGATACGCGGTGCGCGACACGTTCAGCTGTTCCGAGAACTCGATCTCGCCCGGCAGCACGTCGCCGGGCGCGTAGCGGCCGCCCAGGATCGCGACGCCCAGGTCCCGGGCGACCGATCCGTGGATGCGCCGCGAGCCTGAGGCAAGCGGAAGCTTGATATCCTCCAGACCGCGACCCTGCCTCACCACGTCACCTCCGGTCCGAGCCACCGGTCCGGGGCAGGATCGCCGCGATCGTACTTGGAAGTTGTAGGAGCGCAAGCGGCGACACCCCCTGGGCGGGCAGGTCGCGGCGCTTGCGGCGCAGAGCAAACTGACCTAGTTTAATTGTATGAGTAAACGAGCTGCAGAGCCCGGAGCGATCCGGGGCAGCGCCCTGATCGGCGCCGCGGAGGTGACGACCGAGGAGACCTTCCAGGCGTTCGATCCGGCGACCGGGGCGGCGCTGGAACCGCGATTCGCGGTGGCCGGAATACGGGAGGTCGAGGCGGCCTGCGCCCTCGCCGACGCGGCGTTCCCCAGCTTCTCGGAGACCGATCCCGAGACGCGCGCACAGGTCCTGGAAGCCGCGGCGGCGGGCATCGCCGATCTGGGCCCGTTCCTCATCGAACGGGCGATGGCCGAGACCGGGCTGCCCCGCGCGCGCCTGGAGGGCGAGCGGGCCCGCACGGTCGGCCAGCTCCGCCTGTTCGCGGATCTCGTCCGGTCGGGCGCATGGGTGCGGGCGACGATCGATCCGGCACAGCCGGAGCGACAGCCGCTGCCGCGGCCGGACCTGCGCCGGCGCCATGTCGCGATCGGGCCGGTGGCGGTGTTCGGAGCGAGCAACTTCCCGCTCGCCTTCTCGGTGGCGGGCGGCGACACCGCCTCGGCCCTGGCGGCCGGCTGCCCGGTCGTGGTGAAGGGTCACCCCGCCCATCCCGGAACCGGGGAGCTGGTAGCGCGGGCCCTGCGCGCGGCTCTGGCCGCCGCGGGCCTGCACGCGGGCGTATTCTCCTACCTGCCGGGACCATCGGATGCCCTCGGCGCCGCGCTGGTCGCCGCCCCCCGGATCAAGGCCGTGGGCTTCACCGGGTCGCGCGGGGGCGGGCTCGCGCTGATGCGGGTGGCGGCCGGCCGTCCCGAGCCGATCCCGGTCTATGCCGAGATGAGCGCGGTCAATCCCGTCCTGCTCCTGCCCGGCGCCCTGCGGGACCGAGGGACCGCCCTCGCGGCCGGCTTCGTCCAGTCGCTGACGCTCGGCGCCGGCCAGTTCTGCACCAATCCGGGCCTGCTGATTGGGATCGCGGGTCCCGAACTCGACGCCTTCGCGGAGGCGGCCGGAGCGGCGATCCTAGCGAGCGTGCCGCACACGATGCTGACCGCCGACATCCGCGACCGCTTCCAGCACGCGGTCGCCGCGATGGCGGCCCGCCCGGGCGTGACCGTCGCGGCGCGCGGAGGCTCGGCCGGACCGGGCGGCGCCCCCGCCGCCCTGCTGCGCACGGACGCGCGCACCTTCCTCGCGGAGCCGGCGCTCGCCGACGAGATGTTCGGACCCGCGGCGATCCTGGTGGCGGCCGCCGACATGACGGAGCTCATCCGGGTCATCGAGGCTCTCGGGGGGCAGCTCACAGCGACGCTGCACCTCGACCGCGCGGACGAGCATCTCGCCGCCAGGCTGGTGCCGCTGCTGGCGCGCAAGGCCGGCCGCATCCTTGCCAATGGTTGGCCCACCGGCGTGGAGGTCGCCCCCGCGATGGTGCATGGCGGCCCGTTCCCGGCAACCTCGGACAGCCGCAGCACCTCGGTCGGCACCCTGGCGATCGAGCGGTTCCTGCGCCCGGTCTGCTATCAGGACCTGCCCGACGCGCTCCTGCCGGCGCCCCTCCGCCCGGATAATCCCTGGCGCCTCGCCCGCCGGATCGACGGCATCGTCAACCCGCCGCCTGGACGCTGACTAGGCCATCGCGCCCGCAGAAGGCGCGTCTTCGGAGCCGCCCAGCGCGGCCGCTCCTGGGAGGAACGCAACATGGGACGATCACTCCTACAATTTCGTCGCGCTGACGGGACGCGGGGCGTCGCGCTGCTGGCCGACGGTCGGGTCCGGCAGGTTCTGGGCGTCGACAGCGTCCTCGCGCTGGCGCGAAAGGCCCTCGCGGCCGGAGATGATCTGGCCGCGACGGCGGTCCGGGCCGGGCTGGGCGAGGCCGTCGATCTCGACGCCGTGCACCTGCTCCCGCCGATCGACCACACGGATCCCGCGCACCTGCTGCTCAGCGGCACCGGCCTGACGCATCTCGGCTCCGCGGAGGGCCGGGACAAGATGCACCGCGCCGCGGCGGCCGATCCGGCGCCGACCGACTCGATGCGCATGTTCCGGATGGGCGTCGAGGGCGGCAAGCCGGCGCCGGGAGAGACGGGCGTCCAGCCCGAATGGTTCTACAAGGGCGACGGCTCCTGCCTGGTCGCCTCCGGCGAGCCGCTGGTCTCGCCGGCCTTCGCCCTCGACGGCGGCGAGGAGCCGGAGTTCGCCGGGATCTACCTGATCGCCGCCGACGGCACGCCGGTTCGTCTCGGCTTCGCCCTCGCCAACGAGTTCTCCGACCACGTCACGGAGCGCGGCAACTACCTGTGGCTCGCGCATTCGAAGCTCCGCCCGGCCGCGCTCGGCCCGGAGCTGTGGCTCGGCACCCTGCCGCCGGACGTGCGCGGCGTGAGCCGCATCCTGCGCGGCGGCACCGTGCTCTGGGAGAAGCCGTTCCTCTCGGGGGAGGCGAACATGTCCCACACGATCGCGAATCTGGAGCGGCACCACTTCAAATACGCACCGTTCCGCCGGCCCGGCGACGTGCATGTCCACTTCTTCGGGACCGCCACCCTGTCGTTCAGCGACGGCGTCACCGCCCGGCCCGGCGACGTGTTCGAGATCGAAGCCGCCCCGTTCGCGCTGCCCCTGCGCAATGCCCTGGCGGTCGCCCCGGCGGCCGATCCAGCCGTGACGGTGCTGTGAGATGGCGAACCCGATCCGCATCGGGCTGGTAGGCGTCGGCAAGATCGCCCGCGACCAGCACCTGCCGGTGATCGGCGCCTCGCCGGACTACACCCTGGCGGCGGTGGCGAGCCGCCAGGGCACGCATGACGGGGTGCCGAACTACCGGACCCTGCCCGAGATGCTCGCGGCCGGGCACGGTCTTGAGGCGGTGGCCCTGTGCCAGCCGCCGCAGGCGCGGTTCGAGGCCGCCCTGGCGGCGATCGAGGCGGGGCTCCACGTCTTCCTGGAGAAGCCCCCGGGGGCGAGCCTGGCCGAGATCGGCCTTCTCGCGGCGGCGGCGCGGGCGCGGGGCGTGAGCCTCTTCGCGAGCTGGCACTCCCGGTACGCGTCCGGCGTCGAGCCCGCGCGGCGCTGGCTGGCGGGGCGCCGGATCCGCGCAGTGTCGATCACCTGGATGGAGGATGTTCGCCACTGGCACCCGGGCCAGGACTGGATCTGGGAAGCCGGCGGGATGGGCGTGTTCGATCCGGGGATCAACGCCCTGTCGATCGCGACCCACATCCTGCCGCCCTTCTTCCTGACCGGCGCGACCCTGTCGGTGCCGGAGAACCGGCAGGCGCCGATCGCCGCCGACCTGCGCTTCACGGACGCCGCCGGCACCCCGATCCGGGCGGTGTTCGACTGGCGCCAGACTGGCCCGCAGACCTGGGACATCCGGGTCGAGACCGAAGACGGCTTCCTGGTGCTGTCGCGGGGCGGCGCGGTCCTCACGATCGACGGCCGGGATCAGCCGCTGCCGCCCGAGGCCGAGTACCGCGGCCTCTACGACCGTTTCGCCGCCCTGGTCCGCTCCGGCGCCAGCGACGTCGACCTGAATCCGCTCACCCATGTCGCCGACGCCTTCCTGCGCGGCGAGCGCCGGCTCGTGGAGGCCTTCACGGACTGACCGGCACGGGTCCGAGCGGAACACGAACGCGACAGAGCCGATCAGGGCCGCGCGTCACTGGGGGAGTCAATCATGAGGAAGACCACGCGATGGGCGGCGCTCGCCTTGTGCGCCGCCACGGTCTCGGCGGGCATAGGGCCGGCCGAGGCACAACAGGCGGATCCCGCCCTCGACGGGGCACCGGCTCTGGTGCGGCCGGGCCCGAAGGCGAGCCGCGCGCAGAAGGCCCAGTACCGCGCGAACCGTGCCCGGCGCCGGACCATCCGTGAGGCCCGGAGCTTCGCGGGTGCCAGCAGCGCGGCGGCCTCGAGCATCGCGCAGGGCAGCACCGCGGCCCCGCCCAGCCTGCCGCCCGGCACGCTCGACCTCGGCAACGGGATCACCATGGTCCTGAACTACACGGGCGAGTTCGCCGCCAACCCGAAGGGCGGGATCCGCCAGGGCTCGGATTATGCCGGCCAGGTGTTCTTCGGCCTCGACGCCGATCTCGGCCGACTCGCCGGGATCGACGGCGGCGCGGTCCACGCCATCGTGACCGAGCGCCACGGGCGTAGCCTGTCGAACGACTTCATCGGCAACACCACCAGCGTGCAGGAGATCTACGGCGGCGGCCAGACCGCGCATCTCTCGTCGCTGTCCTACGAGCAGAAGCTGTTCGACAACCGCCTCGACGTCGAGGTCGGCCGCCTCCTGGCCAACCCGAACTTCCTGGCCTCGCCGTTCTACTGCAACTTCCAGAACAACGGCATCTGCGGCGCTCCGAAGGGGGTGTTCAAGATGACGAACCTGACATGGTGGCCGATCGCCACCTGGGGCGCCCACGGCAAGGCCTGGGTCACCGACAGGGTATTCGTGCATGCCGGCGTCTACGAGGTGAATCCGCGCGATCAGCAGGACGACCAGAACGGCATCGACTGGTCGACCCGGGGCGCCACCGGCGTCGTGGTGCCGGTGGAGGTCGGCTACTCGACCAATTTCGGCAACGACTCGCTGCCGCGCAACTACGGCATCGGCGCCATCATCGACCAGTCGGACTACAAGGATCCGGTGCAGGACGTCCGCCGCGGCTCTTACCTGCTCAGCGGTCTCGACCCGCTGACCCGGTTCGGCCGGTCGGCGATCTACGCCCGGTTCGACCAGATGGTCTGGCGACCGGATCCGACCGCCGTCCAAGGCCTGACCCTGTTCGGTGCGTTCCTCGCCGGAACGGGCGGCCGCCAGTATGAGGATTACTTCCTGAACGGCGGCGCCGTCCTCACCGGTACCTTCCCGGGCCGTCCCTACGACACTCTGGGCGTCGGCTTCGCGCTGGAGCATTTCTCCCCGCTCGGCCTCGCCAATTACCGGGCCGCGCGCGCGTCGCTCGGCCTCGACAACCGCGGCATCGCCGCCACGCAGACCATCCTGGAGCTGAGCTACGGTATCCAGCTCACCCCGGCGGTGCGCCTGATGCCGAACCTGCAATACGTCATCAACCCGCAGCCGCAGGAGAAATTCGCCTTCCGGCCGCGGGCGATCCCCGATGCCGTCGTGGTCGGCGCGAAGTTGTCGGTGGACCTGTTCACCCTGGCAGGCCTCGCCAAGGGGCCGGGCAGCAACTGACGCCGGCTCCCGACCGTCGCGGGCCGGCCCGCGACGCAGAGAGCCGATCGAGACCGGCCGCGCGGATCGTCCGCGCGGTCGCACCGTTTCAGGCCCACCTCAGCGCCCGGACGAGCCGGCGCCGTCGGGCGCCCGGCCGGGGAGGGGCCGATACCCGGGATGGTGCGCCATCCGCCGGAACCTCCGGACCGGGTCCGCATTGACTCCCAGATTATAGCTGTTCTAATTCGCAAGAGAGAACGGCACGACGCCGATCCGATCAGGAGACCCGCGACATGGCCAACGCGCATTGCGAGAGCTGCAAGTTCTTCGACGAGCACAAGGGCAATGGCGCCGCCGCCCTGGGCGATGCCGGCCTGTGCCGGTTCAACCCGCCGGTCAGCCAGCCGGAGCCGGAATCCAAGGGCCTTTGGCCGGTGGTTTCGTCGAGCGACTGGTGCGGCCACTTCACGGCCGAGATGACCGCGGCCGAGTAAATCCGCCGCCGCGGCGAATGATCGGGGCCAGCCATCGCGGCTGGCCCTTTTTCGTGCGCGACGCCGCGCTGGGTGCGGTCAGCCTGGCCCGGCGGCCAAGTCGATCGCGTAGAGATGCGCCTTGGACGTGATGAACAGGCGCGCCTCGCCCGGACCGAAGCAGCAATTCGAGCAGACCTGCGGGGTCGGGATCAGCCCGAGCCGGTGGCCGTCCGCCGAGAGGACCTGAATGCCGGCCTCGGAACTCGTCCAGATCCAGCCGCGGTGGTCGACGCACAGCCCGTCCGGAACGCCGGGCTCGACCGCGGCGACGACGCGCCGCTCGCCCAGCGTCTGATCGGCCGCCACCGGGTAGGCGTAGATCGTGTGCCCGTCGCCCCCCGCCGTGCGGGACGTGTCGGTGACGTAGAGCGTGCGCCCGTCGGGCGCGAAGGCGAGGCCGTTGGGCTGTCCGAGTTCGGCGACGCGCGTCAGGGCGGCGCTGGCCGGATCGAAGCGGTAGACGCTGTGATGGCCGAGATCGGACTCGGCGAGGCGGCCCTGCCGCGGCGTGTTGAGCCCGTAGGCCGGGTCGCTGAACCACAGGGCCCCATCCGCGGCGCAGACCACGTCGTTGGGGGAGTTGAAGCGGTTGCCCCGGTAGGACTCCACCAGCACCTCGTAGTGCCCGTCCGGTCGCGTGCGGGAGAGGCGGCGGTTGCCGTGCTCGCAATGGACGAGATGGCCGTCGCGGTCGACCGTGTTGCCGTTGATGAACGGCGTCGCGTCGATCACCACCTCGACCCGCCCGTCCGGATGCCAGCCGAGAACCCGTCGCCCCTCGATATCCGACCAGGCCAGGATCCCGCGGGCCGGCCACCAGACCGGCCCCTCGCAGAACACCGCCTGATCGTAGAGCGCGACGAGCCGGGCCGCAGGCGGCATCACGGCAGCGAAGCGGGGATCCTGCGCTTGCGGCGGATCGACATGCGGAACCGGATCGGACGGCCCGGCAGGACGCAGCAGGTCTGGCATGGCGGGATCAGGTTCCTTTCCGGGAATGGTCCCGCGCCGGGTCGACCCCCGGTCGGCACCGTCCTCCGGTTCCGGGCGGCGCCACGGGCGGCATGAGAGCGGGGCCCGGACGGGGCCTTGAGACCGCTCAGCCCGGACAACCATGCCGGGAAGCCCGGGTTCTCGGCCCTGAAGCAGCCCGTTCGACTCGGCACCCGATGCGCGCGCCGGACCGCACCGCACACATCATCGCGGATCAGCAGAATGTCCCATCGGCGAGCAGTTCGAGAGTAATTTATCCCAGATATGGCTCGCTCAAGAGACTAAAACGTCGTCTGCGGCTGATCTCAGACAGGCGGGCATGATCGACCGCGCGCAATCCGCGAATCCTGCGGGATAAAACAAGGCTCGAAAACCGCGATCGTGAGGAGAATGTTTTTCTCTCAAGGACGAATTCGGAAAGCCGTTTCATTGACGTCGGTCGCGCCGGCCATCAATTCTGGTGGCTAGTTTGGATGTCCGATCGCGCAGCCTCCGCTCCTCCCGACGGGAGCGATTCGCCATCCCGCTCCACCGCAAGGCATCGAGAATGACACGACCGAGACTCGTCGGGCTGAGCGCGAACCTGCAGCGCCCGTCCAAGACACGCACCCTGGTGGATGCGGTGCTGCGCGAGGCGAGCGCCCAAGCCGCCCTCGACGCCCGCATCCTCGACTTCGTCGATGCCGGTCCGGGTCTCGGTGCCGCCTGGAGCCGCGACCAGCTCGCGCCGGCCGCCCGCAGCGTGCTCGCGGCGATCGAGGAGGCGGACGGGCTCGTGGTCGGCTCCCCGGTCTACAAGGGCGCCTATACCGGCCTGTTCAAGCACCTGTTCGACCTCGTCGACCCGGCAGCGCTCGCTGGCAAGCCCGTAGCCATCGTGGCCACCGGCGGTGGCCCGCGCCACGCCCTCGTGGTCGAGCACGCCTTCCGGCCGCTCTTCGGATTCTTCGGCGCGCTCCAGATCCCGACGGCGGTCTACGCCTCCGATTCCGATTTCAGCGAGGGCGTGCTCACCGAGGGAGGCGTGCGCGCCCGCGCCACCGAGGCGGGCGGGCAGCTCGCCGCGCTGCTCCTCCATCGTGCCGCCCCGCTCGCGCTTGCCGCAGCGGAGTAAGGCGGCCGATGCTCGACCGACGCGCCCTGCTGGCCGCCCTCGCGGCCCTTCCCCTTGCACCGGCTCCGGCCCGGCGCGCCGTCGCGGCCGAGTCCGGCTTGGTGCGCATCGGTTACCAGAAGAACGGCATCCTGGTCGTCGCCAAGCAGCAGGGAATCATTGAGCGGCGCCTGGAGCCCCTCGGGCAGTCGGTGCGCTGGGTCGAGTTCTCCTTCGGGCCACCGCTGCTGGAAGCCCTGTCGCTGGATGGCATCGATCTCGGCCAGACCGGCGATGCGCCGCCGATCTTCGCGCAGGCCGCCCGCTCGAACCTCGTCTACGCGGCCGCTCAGGAGGCCGGCGGGTCCGGTGCCGGTATCCTGCTGCCGAAGGATTCCACGATCCGCAGCCTCGCCGCGCTGAAGGGCAAGCGCGTCGCCTTCGCCAAGGCGTCGAGTTCCCACAACCTGACCATCGCGGCGCTGGAGAAGGCCGGCCTGAGCTACGCCGACATCGAGCCGGTGACGCTGGCGCCCGCGGATGCCGCGGCCGCCTTCGCCCGGGGCAGCATCGACGCCTGGACAATCTGGGACCCGTATTTCGCCATCGCCGAGCAGGGGGAGGGGGTGCGCGTGCTGGCACGCGCCACCGACATCACCCCGCAGAACAACTTCTTCCTGGCGAGCCGGCCCTTCGCGGAGACCCGCGCCCCGGTGCTCACCGCGGTGATCGACGCGCTCGGCGAGGTGGCGGCCTGGTGCACGCAGCACCGCGGTGCGGTGGCGGACCTCCTGTCACAGGGCACGGGCGTGCCGCTGGCCGCGACGCGGCGGGCAGTGGACCGGACCGACTACGTGATCGGCCCGATGACCGACCGCGTCGCCGCCGAGCAGCAGCGGGTCGCCGATCGCTTCCACGCCCTCAAACTGATCCCGAAGCCGATCCGCATCGCCGACGCGGTCTGGACACCCCCCGCCCGCAACGGCTGACGCCTCTCGAGATCCATGACCGACCGATCGCTCCGCACCCTGTCCCTGCCGCCCGCCGGACTCGCTCCGAACCGCCGGCTGCTTCTGTCCGCCGGACTCGGCCTCGCGGCGGCCGCGATGCTGCGACCCGCCCGCGCGGCCGGAAGCATCCGGATCGGCTACCAGAAATACGGCTCCCTCGTACTGCTGAAGGGTCGCGGCACCCTGGAGAAGGCGCTCCAGCCGTTGGGCACGACGGTGGCGTGGTCGGAATTTCCGTCCGGGCCGCCGCTGCTGGAGGCGCTGAATGCCGGGGCGATCGATTTCGGCTCGGCGGGCGAAGCGCCGCCGATCTTCGCCCAGGCCGCGAGCCCGGAGCTGCGCTACGTCGCCACCGAGCCGCCGGCGCCACGGGGCGAGGCGATCCTCGTGCCCAAGGACAGCCCGATCCGCAGTGTCGCCGAGCTGCGCGGCAAGACCATCGCGCTCAACAAGGGCTCGAACGTCCATTACCTGCTGGTGCGCGCCCTGGAGCAGGCCGGCGTGCCCTACGACGTCGTGAAGCTCGCCTTCCTAGCGCCGGCCGACGCCAACGCCGCCTTCGTGCGCGGCTCCGTCGACGCCTGGGTGATCTGGGACCCGTTCCAGGCCGCCGCCGAGCGCGCCACCGGGGCCCGGGTCCTGATCGACGGGCAGGGGGTCGACGGGCGAGGGGTCAACGGTCAGGCGCTCGCCCCCAACCGGCAGTTCTACCTGTCCCGGCGCGGCTTCACGGATGCGAGCCCCGAGATCGTCTCTGCCGTGCTCAAGGCGATCGGGGAGGTCGATGCCTGGGCCGAGGGCCATGCCGAGGCGGTGGCGGCGGAACTCGCCCCCTCGGTGGGCATTCCCGCGCCGGTCCTCAGCGTCGCGCTGGGGCGCCTGTCCTACGGCGTCGCACCCCTCGACGCGACGGCGATCGCCGACCAGCAGAAGGTGGCCGACGCCTTCCACGGTCTCGGCCTCCTGCCGAAACCGATCCGGGTCGCCGACGCCGTGTGGACGCCGCCCGGGCCCACGAACGACACCAAGTCCGAGAAGCGGACGGAGAACCGCTGATGCGCCCCTCCAAGCTCGAGCGTCTGCGCGACACGGCCCTGCCCTGGCTCGTGCCGGCGGTGATCCTGCTGGGCTGGCAGGCCGCGGTCTCGGCCGGCCTAGTCTCCAACCGGTTCATGCCGGCGCCCCTCGACGTGGTCCGGGCCGGCTGGGAGGCCGGGCGGACCGGCGAGCTCTGGACCAATCTCGGGGTCAGCACCCTGCGGGCGCTGGCGGGCTTCGTGGTCGGCGGCGGCATCGGCTTCGCGCTCGGCCTCGCCAACGGCCTGTCGCGCCTGTCGGAGCGGCTGACCGACACCTCGGTGCAGATGGTGCGCAACGTGCCCCACCTGTCGCTGATTCCGCTGGTGATCCTGTGGTTCGGCATCGGCGAGGAGGCCAAGCTGTTCCTGGTCGCGCTCGGCGTGTTCTTCCCGATCTACGCCAACACCCTGCACGGCATCCGCTCGGTGGATCCGGGCCTCGTGGAGATGGGCCGGGTCTACGGCATGTCCCGCACGGAGCTGTTCACCCGGGTGGTGCTGCCCGGCGCCCTGCCGTCGATCTTCGTCGGCCTGCGCTACGCGCTCGGCATCATGTGGCTGACGCTGATCGTCGCCGAGACGATCTCGGCCTCCTCGGGGCTCGGCTACATGGCCATGCAGGCCCGCGAGTTCATGCTGGTCGACGTCGTCGTGCTGGCGATCCTGATCTACGCCGCCCTCGGCAAGCTCGCCGACGCCCTGACCCGCCAGCTCGAGCGCGCCTGCCTCGCCTGGAACCCCGCCTACAGGAGCGCCTGATGCTGCTCGACGCCGTCCGCCGCGAGGCCCTTCCCGACCTCGGCACCGATCCCCGGCAGGCCGCCGCCGCGCCGGCGCGCCCCCTCGCGGAGCCCGCCGGCCGCGGGATCGCCGTCACCGTCCGCGACCTGCACAAGAGCTTCGACGGCAACGCCGTCATCGAGGGCCTGAACCTGTTCCTGCCGGCCGGGGGGTTCACCGCGGTGGTCGGACGCTCCGGCTGCGGCAAGAGCACCCTGCTGCGCCTGATCCTCGGCCTCGAGACGCCGACCGGCGGCCGCATCGACCTCGAAAAGCCGGACAGCAGCAGCCCGCGCCGGTCCGAGCCGCCGAAGCGGATCATGTTCCAGGAGCCGCGCCTGCTGCCCTGGGCGCGGGTCGTCGACAACGTCGCGGTCGGCCTGTCCGGCCACGGCTCCCGGGCCGAACGCCGGGAGCGGGCGCTCGCCGCGCTGGCCGAGGTCGGCCTCTCCGACAAGGCCGGGCAGTGGCCCGCCACCCTGTCGGGCGGCCAGCGTCAGCGCGTGGCGCTGGCACGGGCGCTGGTGAGCCGGCCGGGCCTGCTCGCCCTCGACGAGCCGCTGGGCGCCCTCGACGCTCTGACCCGGATCGGCATGCAGGACTTGATCGAGCGGATCTGGCAGGCGCAAGGATTCACGGCGCTCCTCGTCACCCACGACGTCGCCGAGGCGGTGGCGCTGGCCGACCGCATCCTCGTGGTCGACGAAGGCCGGATCGCCCTCGACCTGCGGGTCGACGTGCCGCGCCCGCGCCGGCGCGGCGACCCGGATCTCGCCCGCCTCGAGGGCCGCATCCTCGATCACCTGCTCGGCACGCAGCCGAGCGACTGATAGCAGGCCGCCGTTGCCCCGAAGCGGCAGCCTGCTCTAGCTCTTGGAGATCGCCGGATGCGAGACGTCGGATCCGGCTTTTCCGCATCCGGCCCCGGCCGCAATGGAGATTCCGATGACCGCACCGACTGACGGGCGCGCCGACGTCCTCTGGTTCCTGCCGACCCACGGCGACGGGCGCTATCTCGGCGCCCAGGAGGGAGCCCGGGAGGTCTCGCTCAGCTACCTCCGTCAGATCGCGCAAGGCGCGGACGAGCTCGGCTATTACGGCGTGCTGCTGCCCACCGGGCGGTCCTGCGAGGATTCCTGGATCGTCGCCTCGGCGCTGGCGCCGCTGACCAAGCGCCTGCGCTTCCTCGTGGCGGTGCGGCCTGGCCTGATGGAGCCGTCCGCGGCGGCGCGCATGACCGCGACCCTCGACCGGATCTCGGACGGGCGCCTCCTGATCAACGTCGTCACCGGCGGCGACCCGGTGGAGCTCGCCGGCGACGGCGTGTTCCTGTCCCACGACGCGCGCTACGCGGTCACCGACGAGTTCCTGACGATCTGGCGCGGCCTGCTCGCCGGCGAGACCGTGACCTTCCAGGGCGAGCACCTGCGCACCGAGAACGGCCGGGTGATCTTCCCGCCGGTGCAGAAGCCCTATCCGCCGCTCTATTTCGGCGGCTCCTCGCCGGCCGGGATGGAGGTCGCGGCCGAGCATTGCGACGTCTACCTCACCTGGGGCGAGCCCCCGGCCCAGGTCGCCGACAAGATCGCCGCCGCCCGGCAGGCCGCCGAGGCGAAGGGCAAGACCTTCTCGTACGGCATCCGCCTGCACGTGATCGCCCGGGAGACGGAGGCCGCCGCCTGGGAGGCGGCCGAGCAGCTGATCTCGAAGCTGGACGACGCCACGATCGCCAAGGCGCAGGAGACCCTGAAGCGGCAGGATTCCGTCGGCCAGAGCCGCATGATGGCGCTCCATGGCGGCAGCCGCGACAAGCTCGTGGTGGCGCCGAACCTCTGGGCCGGCGTCGGCCTCGTCCGCGGCGGCGCCGGGACGGCCCTGGTCGGCTCGGCCGATCAGGTCGCCGACCGGATGAAGGAGTACATCGACCTCGGGATCGACCGCTTCATCCTCTCGGGCTACCCGCATCTGGAGGAAGCCTACCGCTTCGCCGAGCTGGTCTTCCCGAAGCTGCCGCTGCGCCCGACCACGGGCCGGCCGGTGGGCAATGCCCGCAACGACGGCCCGTTCGGCGAGATCATCGCCAACGACCTGGTCCCGACCCGCCGCGTCGGCGCGCACTGACCGGCAGATCGGTTTGGCTCACAATATTGGGCATGGCTGATCTGCAATCGTGCCATCCGGGTGTCATGGTGACGCCATCCTTGGCGTCCATCCGCCCCGCCCATTGCCGCGCGACGCGCTCGCGCGGCCTGGACGAGTAAAGGATGTCCATGACTACGACCAAGACGGCCCTGTTGGCCATCGGTCTGTGCCTCGGCCCGGCCGCGGCCTTCGCGGAGCAATCCCCGGCCCGGGAGGCGCTCAAGCAATACTGCACCGGCGACTACATGGATTACTGCAGCGCCTACGCGCCGGGCGGCCCGGAGGTCGAAGCCTGCTTCAAGGCCAATCTCAAGAAGCTCTCCCCCGGCTGCTCGGCGGCGATCACCGCCTACAAGAAGGAGCAGCGGGCGACCCGGCGCGTCAGCGAGGCACGCTGAGCGCGCCGTCGCGGCTTCGCCCCATCTCGGGACGAGGCGGCGGCCTCAGCGCAGGATCCGGGGGCGGCTCCGGGCCGCCGGCCTGCACGATAATTTAAGCGCCTCGCTGTCATCAGGTTACGACAGAGTCCGGCCAAGCTTGAAGCCCGTGAACCCGCGGCGATCCGCACGCGCGCCAGCACGGGATCTGCCGCGTCGGTCCGATCGGGACTTCGAGCAGCGGAAGATGTGCTGATGACGACAGTCGAGATAGCGCCCGCCGCGGCCGGGCCACGGGCGGATGCCCGGACGGCGCTGCTGCGCGCGGCCCGCATCGTCGCGGCCGCGGCCGTCACCGTGATGGTGCTGCTGCTCGACCTCATCAGCTACGCGCAGCTGATCTTCTCGGGGCCCTTGGCGGAGAGCCGGGCCGCCGGCCTGTCGGCGCTGCTCGCGGCCTACGTTCTGGGCAGCCTGGTCTTCATCGCGATCCGCCGGACCGCGCGGGTCTCGCTCTCCTTCATCGGTGCGGCCGCGATCGTGCAGGCGGCCATCGCCGCGGCGGTGGCCGGGCAGCTGGAGGAAGCGGGCGTGACCGATCCGGAGACGGTCGGCCAGCTCGTTCTCGTCGCCTGCGGCGTCTCGACCTTCGCGGCCGGCGTGGTCTTCGCGCTGCTCGGCACTCTGCGGGCCTCGCTGCTGGCCCAGCTCCTGCCCTACCCGGTGCTCGCCGGCTTCCTCGGCGGCGTCGGGCTGCTGTTCCTGCGCAGCGGCGTGCAGATCGGCGGCCATGTCGACGATCCGCTCGGGGCGGTCGTCCGCGCCATCGATCCGGCGACCCTCGATTCGGGCCGGATTGATGCGGGCGCCCTCGCGCGCATCGCCCTGACGCTCGCCATCGGATTCTGCGCCTTCTACCTGCCCCGGATCGTCCGGCACTGGGGGACCTATCCCACGGTCATCCTGGCGAGCCTCGTCGTCGTGCATCTCGGCCTGGCCTGGACGGGCACCAGCATCGGCGCCGCGCAAGGGGCGGGCTGGCTGATCGAGCCGCTGCCGGCGGGCTCCCTGCTGCGCCCGCCGGCCATCGGCAGCCTTCTGGCCTTCGATCCGCACCTGCTCCTGCCGATCTGGCCCAAGATCGCCACCCTGGTGATCGTCGCGGTGATCATCCAGATCCTCTACGTGGTCAGCGTCGAGCTGGAGATCCGGCGCGAGCTCAACATCGACCGGATCTTCGTCGCCTCCGGTGCCACCAACCTCGTCGGCAGCCTGTTCGGCAGCTCCGCCATGGGCTTCGGCCGGACCTCGACGCTGCTGCTGCACAATATCGGCGGCGGCCACTGGCTCGGCTGGTGGCTGACCCTCGCGGTCATGGCGGCGCTGCTGGTGATCGGCGCGAGCCCCCTCGCGCTGCTGCCCCGCCCGCTGGCCGGCGGCGCCCTGATCGCCATCGGCATCGGCCTGCTGTTCAACCTGTCGCTCGCGTGCCGCACCCTTCCGGCCTGGGAGATCGCCATCGCGCTGGTCGTGTGCGCGGCCACCGCGTTCTTCGGCGCGACCACGGGCTTCCTGGTCGGCGTCGTCCTGGCGATCCTGATCTTCGGCGTCGAGTACGGGCAGATCGGCGCGATCCGCCGGTCGCTGTCCGGGGCGGAGAGGCGCAGCAGCGTCATCCGCGGTCCCGACGCAGCCGCCCGGCTCGAGGCGGCCGGCGGCCGCACCCGGATCTACACCCTGCAGGGCTACCTGTTCTTCCTCAACGCGCAGGCGGTCTACCGGCGGGCCGCCGCGGAGGCCGGGCCCCTGCGCGTCCTGATCCTCGATTTCCGCGAGACGGTGGGGCTCGACAGCTCGGCGCTCATCGCGTTCCGCAAGATCGGGCAGCTCGCCGAGCAGCGCGGCTTCGACGTGCTGCTGGTCCATCTCACACCGCGGGCGCTCCGGCAGGTTACGCGCAACGGCCTCGCCGGCGAAGCGCGGATCCGGATCCTCGACACCCTGGACGAGGCCCTGCGGGCCGCGGAGACGACGCTGCTCGCGGAGGCCGGAGGCGCCGGTCCGGGCGAGGTCGCGGTCTTCGCCCGGCACATGGCCGACCGGCTGGGCGGCGCCTCCGGCCCGGGCGACTTCGCCCCCTACATGACGGTGCGCGACCTCTCGGCCGGCGCGGTTCTGATGCGCCAGGGCGAAGCGGCCGAGGCGCTGTACTTCCTCGAGACGGGCGTCGTCTCCATCGAGATGGAGGTGCCCGGCCGCGCCAACCTGCGGTTGCGCACGACCACGGCCGGGACGGTGATCGGCGAGATCGCGCTGGTGCAGGGCGGCCGGCGCACCGCCACGGCCATCGCCGAGACGTCCTGCCGGGTGGTCGGGATCGATCGCGCCGCCCTCGCCCGCATGGAACGGGAACGGCCCGACCTCGCGCTGTTCTTCCAGCGCTTCCTGATCCTGGAACTCGCCGGCAAGGTCTCCGACACGAACCGCCTGCTCGAGGCCGAGATGCAGTGAGTCGCCCGGGGGCACCGGGAGGCAGGCCGCGGCTCAGCCCGCGGCCAGCACCACGGCGAGCCCGATATGGGTGACCTGATGCAGGAACTGGTCGGCGCCGATCAGCCACCAGAACCGGGCGTCCGTGGGCGGCAGGCGCGTCCGCTGGCCGACCAGGGCCTTGCCGCGGTCGATCGCCGTGTGGATCGCGAAATCCACAAGCGCCAGCCACCACAGGGCCGGCTGGACCATCAGGGCGATCAGCAGGGTGCCGAGGCCGTGCAGGGCGGTGTGGGCGCAGAGCGGGGCGAGCCAGCCCGAGCCGCGCTCCTTACCCTGCGCCATCCAGGTGCTCTGCAGGAGGAAATCCGCCCCGAGCTGCTTCACCGCGAAGGCGAGGAACAGCAGCGCGAAGGCCCCAACCGGAACAGGCGTGTCGACGGACGGCATCGCGGCCCTGGCTCTCCTCCTCCGGCCCCGGGGAACAGGTCCGAGACCCGAATCGGGGACGGGCCAGCATACACGCCCGGTCCTGCCCTGACGCGCAGCGGGGCGTGGACGCCGGGTGCCCGGGGGCCCGTGCCGGCCCCAGCATAGAGAATGAAAAATTCAGAACGCCGGCAGGAGGAAAGTATCTTCCCACGGTCGCAAAGCAAAAAATCCCGTGGTTTATATATAGACCTGATGTCGATGAGTTTTTAATCGTTCTAATTCATGAAGATAAATATTGTTTGGTAAATGGTGCGCGTGTTAGCCGTCACACCTGCATGGACCGTGCAAGCGTGACAATGTGAGCGCGACAGTGGCGACCTTGAAGCGCGACGTCGGGCACGACGTCATCCACGACGGCCGCGATGAAACCACGAACGCGGCCGGGTTCGGCGCCCTCGCGGTGTTCGAGCGCCATCGCGTCACCTATCTCGCGAGCGCCCGCCGCATCCTCGGCTGCCCGGCACAGGCAGAGGACGTGGTCCAGGATGTCATGCTCCGGCTCATCGCCGATCCGCCCGCGGCCGCGGAGGGCATCCTGGCCGCCTATGTCGGGCGGATGGTGCGCAACCTCGCCCTCGATCGGGCGCGGCGGCGCGGCTTCGAACGGCGCCTGTTCACCGGCCTCGACGACGCCCCGGACCCGGCCGATGCCGGGGCTGGGACGCCCGAGGGGGCCGCGGCCTCGCGCGAATCCCTGCGGCAGGTCGAGGCCGCGGTGGCCGAGCTGCCGGAGCCGGTGCGCACCGCGTTCCGGCTGCACCGGGTCGAGGGCGTGCCGCAGACCGAGATCGCGGCCCGGCTCGGCGTCTCACGCGCCCTGGTGTGCGGTCTCGTGCGTCGGGGGCACCTGCACTGCCTCGCGGCCCTCGACCGCCGCTGCGAGGCCTGCCCGGCGCGCCTCCGCGAGCCAGGCGAGCATCAGCACCAAGCCCAGCCCGTCCGCCAGGATCTCCGCCGCGACCCGGCTGGCGAGCACCCCCGTGTAGCCCATGAGCGGCGGCAGGATCAGGAGCGGCGGGATCAGCGCCAGCCCCTGCGCGGCCAGCGACACCGCCGCGGCCCGGCGCGGCGCGGCGATCGCCTGGAACAGGGTCGCGGCGGTGAGCTGTAGGCCCACGGGCACGAAGGCGGCGGCGAAGACCGTGAGGGCGCGGGCGCCCTCACGGGCTGTGTCGGAATCCTGTGCGAACACCCCGACGAGCGGCCCCGCCAGCGCGAGCATCAGCCCGCCGACCGCGGCCCCGTAGACGAGGGCAGCGGCCAGCACGAAGAAGAGGGCGCGGTGGAGGCGGTCCCGGCGGCCGGCGCCGGCGGCGTGGCCGAGCACCGCCTGGGCGCCCGCCATCATGCCGAGCAGCGGCAGGGCCGCCACCAGGGTCAGGCGCAGGGCGATGCCCTGGGCGGCGACCGCGGCGTCGCCGTAGGGGGCGGCGGCCTCCACGAACAGCGCCATCGCGAAGGCCGCGAGCAGGCTGGAACCGGTGGCCGGAACGGCGAGCCGCAGGGCCTCCGGCAGCAGACCGGCCGCGCTCCGGCCGCCGGGCCATCGGAACCGGATCCGGTCCGGGCCACGCGCCCGGGCGAAGTGCAGGCCGTAAGCTCCGGCCCCCGCGAGCTGCGCGCCGATGGCCGCCCAGCCCGCGCCGGCGGTGCCGAGGCCGCAGACGCGGATCAGCACCCAGTCGAGCAGGATGTTCAGGCCGAAGCCCGCCATCATGATGGCGCCGCTCAGGCGCGCGTGGCCCTGGGCGCGCACGATGAAGCCGCCGACGATCATCACCAGCATCAGGGCCGTGCCCAGGGTGGACAACGCGGTGTAGGGGGTGGCCGCTTCGGCCAGCGCGGCATCGGCCCCGAGGAGGCCGAGCCAGAACGGCGTGTCGATCAGGATCGCGGCCGTCACCGCCAGCCCGGCCGGCAGGCTCAGCCAGAAGCCCAGGGCGGCGGCCGCGTCGGCCCGGCGGCGGTCGCCCGCACCCAGCGCCCGCGCGACCTGCGAGGCCGCCGCGATCCCGGCGCCGTAGCCGAGCGCCGCGACCAGCAGCGTCACCGGGTACGCGATGGCGATGGTGGCGATGGCCGCCGCGCCGAGATCGGCCACGAACCACGCATGGACCAGCATCTGCAGCGCGTGGGCCGAGATCCCGAGAATGGCGGGGCCCGACAGGCGCAGGACCAGGGCGACGACCCCGTCCTGGTCGAGGTCGACCGGCCGCCTCACGGCGCCGTCGCGGCGGGCCGGATCGCGGCGCGGGCCGCGCGCTCCGCGTCGAGGATCGTGCGCGCGATGGCGCCGGCCCGCACCGGCAGGATCGACAGAAGCGTCTCGGTCAGCCCGTGGGTCGGCTCGCTGAAGCCCTGGAGGTGCAGGCTCACCCGCGGCTCCGCGGAGACGAGCGGCAGGCGGTAGTGCCGGTCCGCGGTCGCGCCATCCATGTACGGGCGCACGGGATCGAGGATCGCCGGCACCGTGGCGCGCTGGTAGCCGGTGGCGCAGATCACCGCCGCGTAGGGCTGCCGCTCCTCAATCCCGGCGACGTCGTCGCGCAGGGTCGCGCACAAGCCCTCGGCGGCCGGCTCCAGCGCCACCACCCGGGTGCTGCGCCGCAGCCGGTAGCGGGTCACGCCGCTGACCTCCTGCTCGTAGAGCGTCGCGTAGAAATCCTGGATCAGGTCCGCGTCGACCACCGCGTAGTTGGTGGACCGGTGCGCGGCGATCAGCTCGGCCCGCACCGGTTCCGGGGCGTCGTGGACGCGGTCGACGGCGGCCGGGTCGAAGATCTCGTTGACGAAGGGGCTGTCGTCCGCAGGCTTCAGGGCCGGTCCGCGGATCGCGAGATCGACCAGGGCGCGCGGGTAGCGCTCGCCGAGATCGGTGGCGATCTCCACGGCGCTCTGACCCGCGCCCACCACCAGGATGCGCGGCTCCGGCCCGTCGAGGCGCGGCGCACCGAGGGCCTGCGCGATCCCCGGCAGGTACCAGGACGAGTGGATCACCCGCCGGTCCTGGGCGTGCGCCGCGAAGGGGGCGGGGATCGCCGGGTCGCCGCCGGCCGCCACGACCAGGTGCCGGCAGCGGCGCAGGCGGCGCGCCCCGGCCCCGTCCCGGGCCTCGACCACGAAGGCGGCGAGCCGCCCGTCCCGGGTCTCGGGCCGCACGGCCTCCACGGTCTCGCCGTAGGCCACCACGTCGGAGAAGCGATCCGCCGCCCAGGCGAGGTAGTCGTTGTACTCCACCCGCGACGGGTTGAAGGTCTTGAGGTTGAGGAAGGTGCTGAGCCGCCCCTTCACGTGCAGGTAGTTGAGGAAGCTGAACGGGCTCGTCGGGTCGCGCAGGGACACGAGGTCCTTCACGAAGCTGATTTGCATGTCGGCTCCGGGCAGCATCATCGCCCGGTGCCAGCCGAACTGCGCCTGCCGCTCGATGAAGCGCATGGCGGGTCGGGGCGGCCCGTCGCGCATGGCGTCCTGCAGGGCGATCGCCAGGGACAGGTTGGCCGGGCCGAAGCCGATGCCGATGATGTCGTCGGTTGCGGGGTGATCCGTCATCGCGCGCGTCTCTGCTCGATCGGAGGAGGGTCTAGACCGGCACGGACGGGGGCCGCGGCGCCGCGTCGGCGGCCGCAGCGCCCGGCACCCAGAGCCGGTCGCGGACGAAATGCGCCCGCGACAGGGCGACCAGGGCCGCGCGCTTGTGCGGGAAATCGACGGTGGCGATCGTCGCGAAACCGGAGGCGTGGAGGTTCCGGATCTGCTGGGCGTGGTCGGCCCGGGGCTCGCCGACGATGCGCTGCGTGCGCGGCTCGTCCAGGAACAGATAGTGCATCAGCGAGGGGAGCCAGGCCGAGAGGTACGGCCGCCCGCGCACGGCTTCGTCGCCGATCGCCACGTGCCAGCCGCGATCGTAGGGGCCGGATTCGTAGAGCGGACCGAGCCGGCTCTCCCGCGCCCAGTACAGCTCGAAATAGCCGAACGGCGTCCCGTCGAGACAGCCGAACAACGGCAGGGTCGCGGGGTCGGCCTGGAGCTGGGCGATATGGGCGGCGTGCGCCGCGAGGCTGCCGGTCTCCTGCCAGACAGCGGCGACCCGGGGATCGTTCATCCAGGTCGAGAACAGGATGACGTCTCCGGGCTCCGTCAGGGTCCGGAAGCTCAAGCGCCGGCCGAGCCAGGGGATGGTGCGCGCGTAGACCGTGCCGGCCGGCGTCTCGGGCCGCAGCGGGTGCCGGCGGCCCTGCGTGACGGTGAACAGCTCGGGGAAGGGGGGCCGGACGGCCGGGAGCCAGCGGGCGGCGCATTGCCAGAGCAGGCCCGGCAGGATCTCGACGCCGCCGCCGATGCGCCGGGCGGCCCCGAGGGCGAGCAGCCGCCCGGCCGTGTCCGGATCGGCCTCGACGCCGATGCGCAGCACCCGCGTGTCCGCGGCGGTCAGCGCCTCGGCGCGCGCGAGGATCGCCGCCGCGGCCTCCGCCGGATCGCCGAGGCCGTTGAGGCCGTTGAGGCGGATCACCGGCGCCTCCCGGGTCCCGTCCAGGGCGAGCGAAACCCGCGCCGCGTCGTCCGTCCCGCCGTCGTGCGTGCTGGGCCTCGAAGCGTCCGTCATCCGTCCTCCGGGTGGCGCCGGCGCGTGTCGCCGGCACCTCCCTGACGGTTGGGGCCGCGCGGTGTTCAGGCGACGGGCGCGGATGCCGTTCCGGCCGCCGCGGGTACGCCGCCGTGAACGCCACCCCGCTTCAACCGTCAGTCCGTCGAGGCCCGGAGCGGCGCAGGAGCGAGCGGATGGACAGGCAGGCCGGCCAGGAGGCGAGTGCGGAGGCGAGCGCGGAGACGCGAGCGGATTGGACCCAGGGCCCGGTGGTGGTGGCGTTCGACCGGGCCGGGCACGGTGCGTTCTGGCCGGCTCGGCGCGCGCTGCCCACCGGCTGGACGCGCGCCTGCGATCCCTGCGGGATCGACGCGGCGCGCGCCTGGATCGCGGATCCGGCGCACGCGCCCGGGCCGTCCCAGGCGACGCAGCCCGCCCCCGACGCCGACCGCGAGACCGTCCCGGCCCGCCTCGCCCGCCTCGCCGCGGCGGCACCGGAGCGGCCGGCCGTGCTGTTCGACGGGGAGATCCTCACCCGCGGCGCCCTGGACGCCCGGGCGGCCGCCCTGGCGGCCGGGCTCGCCGCGCGCGGGATCGGGCGCGGCGACCGGGTCGCGGTGGCGCTGGACCGGTCCCCGGACCTGATCGTGGCGCTGCTTGGGGTGATGCGCGCCGGCGCCGCCTTCCTGCCGCTTGATCCCGCCTACCCGGCGGCCCGGGTGCGGATGATGCTGGCGGATGCCGCCATTGCGCACTGTCTCACGATCCCCGAGATCGCCGAACGCCTCGCTCTGCCCGCCAGGATCGCGCGGCTCGATTCCGCCGCCTTGGCCGCCACCTTCGCCGCCGCCTTGCCCGACGGCCCGGCCACCGCCATGCCGGAGCAGGAGGATCCGGCCTACCTGATCTACACCTCGGGCTCGACGGGCACGCCGAAAGGCGTCCTCGTCGAGCACGGGCCGCTCGCCATGCATTGCCGCACCACCGCGGCGGCCTACGCGATGGGCGAGGCCTCGCGCGAGCTCCACGTCCTGTCCTTCGCCTTCGACGGCGCCCACGAACGCTGGATGACGCCCCTCATCGCCGGCGGCTGCATCGTGCTGCGCGGACCCGAGCTCTGGACCGCGGCCGAGACCCTGGCGCAGATCCGCCGCCACCGGGTGACCCATGCGGGCTTTCCCACGAGCTTCATCGGCCAGCTTGCCGAATGGGCCGAGCGGCTGGGCGCGGCGCCCTCGGTCGAAGTCTACTCCTTCGGCGGCGAGGGCATGGCCCGCGAGACCTTCGCGCGGCTCGGCCGCGCCCTGAAGCCCCGGCTGCTGATCAACGGCTACGGACCGACCGAGTGCGTGATCTCGCCGCTGATCTGGAAGGTGCCGCCGGAGACGACCTTCGACGAGCCCTACGCGCCGATCGGCGGACCGGTCGGGGCCCGGGCGGCCTACGTGCTGGGGCCCGACCTCGAACCCGTGGGGGAGGGGGAGACCGGCGAGCTCTACATCGGCGGCGGCCTCGCCCGGGGCTACTGGCGGCAGCCCGCGCTCACCGCCGAGCGCTTCCTGCCGGACCCGTTCGCGGAAGGCGGCGGCCGGATGTACCGCACCGGCGACCGGGTGTGGCGGCGGCCCGACGGCAGCCTCGCCTTCGCGGGCCGGGCGGACGACCAGGTCAAGATCCGCGGCCACCGGATCGAGATCGGCGAGGTCGAGGCGGCGCTCCGCGGGCTGCCGGGGGTCGCGCAGGCCATTATCCTGCGCCGGGACGGGCCGGCCGGCGCCTATCTGGCGGGCTACGTCGTCCCGGCCCCCGGCCGGCGTCTCGAGGCCGGGCGCCTGCGCGCCGGCCTCGCCCGCACCCTGCCGGAGCCGATGGTGCCGGCGAGCCTGACCCTGCTCGACCGGCTGCCGGTGACCGCCAACGGCAAGCTCGACCGCAACGCCCTGCCGGATCCCGCCGCCGACGACCGGCGTGGGCGGCCGCCGGGCACCGCCACGGAGCGGCGGCTCGCGGGAATCTGGTCCGAGGTGCTGGGCTTCCCGGTCCGGGTCGCGGATCGGCGCTTCTTCGATCTCGGCGGCGATTCCCTCTCGGCCCTGCGGCTGGTGGCGCGCCTGCGCCTGATCGCGCCCCGGGGCGGGATCGGGGTGGCGGATCTCCTGCGCGATCCGACTATCGCCGAGCTGGCGGCCCGGATCGAGGCCGGCGCGGCCTCCGCCGAGGACGGGCCGGCCCCCATGGTCCGGCTGTCCGCCGGACGCCCGGGCAGCGGCCGGCCGCTGCTCGTGCTGTTCCCGGGGCTGCTCGTCAGCACTCGGGAATACGAGCCCCTGGTCGCCCATCTCGGACCGGAGCAGGCGGCGCACGGCTTCCTCTGCGCCTCGCTGGTCGAGGACGTGCGGCCCCTGCCGGCCGTCGCCGACCTCGCCGCCGCCTATGCCGAGCGGGTGCGCGCCCTGATGCGCGACCGGGCGGGCCGTTGCGTGTTCCTGGGCTGGTCCTGGGGCGGGGTTCTCGCCTACGAGACCGCCCGCCTTCTCGGCCCGGACTTCCCCCTGGACTGGGTCGGGATGCTCGACGCCTGCGGGCTGGAGCCCACCTTCGCCCCCGGCGCCGGCCGGCCCCTCGGGCCCGAGGAGCGGGCGGCGCACGCGGCGATGCTGGCGGCCTGGCTCGAACGCGCGCCGATGCGGCCCCATTGGGAGGCCCTGCGCGCCCGCATGGATCCGGAGGCGGAGGCGCAGTTCCTGCGCTTCCTCGCCGCCGAGCCGCAGCCGCTCCCCGCCGACGGACCCGAGGTCGGCAGCCGGGAGCGGATGCTCTGGACGCTGGTCGACCACGCCATCCAGTTCCGCGCCCTGCGGCTGGAGCCGGGCGCGGTGCCGATCCGGAGCTTCGTGGCCGCGGACTCCCTGGCTCGCGGCCTGCCGGTGATCGACTGGGCTCCGCTCACCGGCCGGCTCCTCGCGGTGGAGACCGTCCCGGAGACAGACCATCTCGACATCGTGCTGTCGCCGCACCTGCACGCCCGGATCGCCGCGCTGACGGCCGCGTCCCCGGTCTGGAGCGCGGTCTGACCATGCGGGACCCCGATTGTGCGTTCGAGGCCCTGCGCGACGCCCATGTCGCGGCGCTGACCGGCTCCCTGATCGACGGGGTCGAGCACGGGCCCGGAGGAGCCGGCTACGTCTGGTCGCGCGGCATCCCGGACCCGACCCTGAACTTCGCCTACGGGGTGCGCCGTCCGGACCAGTTCGCCTGGGCGGGGGCGGCGGCCCTCGGGCGCGCCCGCGCGCCGGCCTTCCTGGCCCGCGACGCCGCGGAGGTCGCGGCCCTGGACGCCCTGTTCGAGCCCGCCGCCCGCTATCCGGCGTGCTGGATGGTGGCGCGGCCGCCGGCGGCGCAGGCCTTCTCGGGCGCCTCGGTCGCCGTGCACGCCGCCCCCGCGCCCGGACCGGATTTCGAGGCGGTCTTCGCCAACCTCTCCGACGACCCCGCCGTGCGCACGCATCTGCGCCGCCACTACCTGCCGGCGCTCCGGGCGGCCCGGGGGCGGCCCGGGCTCGCGCCGGTCCACATCGTCCTCAGCGATGCCGGCGGCCCGGCGGCCTGCGCGAGCCTCTACCTGCGCGGCGACACGGCCGGGCTCTACAACGTCAGCACCCGGGCCGACCGGCAGCGCCGGGGACTGGGCACGGCCGTGACCGCCGCGGCCCTGCGCGAGGCGCGGGCGCGCGGGGCCGCCCAGGTCTTCCTGCAATGCCCGGCCGGCGGCGCCGTCGAGGCGCTCTACGCCCGGGCCGGCTTCCGGGCGGTCTGCGCGCCGACCCTGCTGTGCACGAGCCCGCCCTAGCGGGGGCGGCCCGTCCCAGGTCGTGCGCCGTGTCGGGGTGCGCCCCGCGCGTGACAGTCCCCCACGCCCTCAGAAGGCCTCCTCGCCATACCCGTAGGGCGTCACGCTGAAGACGAAGCCGATCGCGGCTTCGGCGTCGCGCAGCGCCAGGGCGCTGACCGGCCCGGTCAGGATACGGGCCGCGCCCTCCGCGCGGGCCGCGTACCGGCCCCGGCGGTCGAGGGCCGCCAGGCTCGCGAGGACGTGGCGCGCGGCCCGGGGGCGCCGGACGCCGTTCTCGTCGAGCCAGAGCGCCTCATCCTCCGGCCAGGCGCGCACGGGCACAGGGTGCCCGGGCCCGTCCGGGCGGGCGCGGAGGCTCATGGGCGGAGGCTCATGGGAGGAGGCTCATGGGCGGAGGCTCATGGGCGGAGAGCCCCAGGCCGCGTGCAGGACCCGCAGGGGCGGCACCGAGGCCGGCGCAACCGCGCGGACCGTCCGCGACGCGGACAGGGCCGGATCGTTCACCGCCAGACGGACGATCTCGGCAGCCAAAGCCGTGTAGTCGGCGAGATGGACGCCGTCCCTGTACAGGCCCGGCCCGGCAAGGCCCCCGGGGCCGTCGCGCAGGGCCGCGAACGGGTCGATGAAGCCGTGGCCCCGCTCCGCGCAGAGCGCCGCGAGGCGGCCGGAGAAGGCGGCGATCGCGGCCGGATCCCGGCCGGTCGCCCACGCTCCGATCGGCGGGACGGCGGCTACGAGGACCCGCGCCGACCAGCCCTCCAGGATCCGCAGGATGCGTCGGGCCTGCGCCTCGAAGCGCTCGACGCTCCGGGCCCGCTCCGGATGCCGCCAGCGCTGGATGTCGTTGGTGCCGATGATCAGCACCGAGGCCGCGCAACGGACCGGAACGCGCAGAGCCGCCAGATGCCCGGCGCAATCGGCCGCGGTGCTGCCGCCGACGGCGAGGTTGATGCAGGGCCGGCCACCGAAATCCGGCGTCCCGAGGAACTCCGCGTGGGAATTGCCGGCGAGCAGCACGCTGTCCGGCCCGGCGGCGCGGAGCGCGATGCCGATGGCGGGGCGCCGCTCGGCGAAGCGGCGGCCGACGATCCGGCCGTGACGCCAGTGCCGGGCGGCTTTCCCGATCCATGAAGCGCGCATGCGTGTCCTGAGCAGACGTGGAGGATCGCGCACCCGGAATGAGTGTACGGGCGCTTGACGAAGATCGCCGCTGCCGCTCGACCGATTACTGGCGGCAGAATGTCTAGTGATCGCGCCCAGAGACGCCGGAAACAGATCGAAATACGAACCAATACATCGGGTCGTGTCACCAACGTTTATGTGGGAAAAAATCACACGTCAATGGCCAAGCTGACGGTCTGGCGCGACGGGCCGGGCGGGGGCGTCTTCCGGCCTGCCCGGCGCCGCGCTACGTCACGTGTCGAGGCCGGGCGGCCGTGTCGCCCGGGACAGGGGGAACCAGGATGATCAAGGACCGGGTCTTCATCGTCACCGGGGCGGGTTCGGGCCTGGGCGAGGCGACCGCGCGCGGGCTCGCGGCGGCGGGGGCCCGGGTGGTCGTGGCCGACATCGCCCGGGAGGCCGGCGCCCGGGTGGCGGCGGATCTCGGGGTGCAGGCCCGCTTCGCCGAGACGGACGTCACCCGCGAGGCGGACGGCGCGGCGGCGGTCCGGACGGCGCTGGACGCATTCGGGCACCTCCATGGGCTGGTGAACTGCGCCGGCATCGCGCCGGGGGAGAAGGTTGTCGGCCGCGACGGGCCGCACCGGCTCGAGACCTTCGCGCGGGCGGTCTCGGTCAACCTCGTCGGCACCTTCAACATGATCCGGCTGGCGGCCGACGCCATCGCCCGGGAGGCGCCGGATGCGGCGGGCGCCCGGGGCGTGATCGTCAACACCGCCTCGATCGCCGCCTTCGACGGCCAGATCGGGCAGGCCGCCTACGCGGCCTCGAAGGGCGGGGTGGTCTCCATGACCCTGCCGATCGCCCGGGAACTCGCCCGGCACGGCATCCGGGTGGTCACCATCGCGCCGGGCATCTTCGAGACGCCGATGATGGCGGGGCTGCCCCAGGACGTGCAGGACACGCTCGGCCAGAGCGTGCCGTTCCCGCCGCGTCTCGGCCGCCCGTCGGAATACGCCGACCTCGTCCGCCACATCTGCGAGAACCCGATGCTGAACGGCGAGACGATCCGGCTCGACGGGGCTTTGCGGATGCCGCCGCGCTGACGGGTCAGCCGATCGACACGCTGGTCAGGACCTCGGCGGCGCGGCGGACCTCGGCGGCGATCATCTCCTCGCTCGA
The DNA here is from genome assembly GCF_041806315.1 of Methylobacterium sp. OAE515. NCBI lineage: Bacteria > Pseudomonadati > Pseudomonadota > Alphaproteobacteria > Hyphomicrobiales > Methylobacteriaceae > Methylobacterium > Methylobacterium sp. OAE515. The sequence continues at coordinate 4,155,167 of NZ_JBGMUV010000001.1, read as the reverse complement.
CCCGTCGATCGGCAGGTCCGACAGGATCGCCGCCACGTCGCGCTTCACGTCCTCGCGGATCTCCGGATTCTCCTCGGAGAGCCGCCCGATCAGGACGCCGAGCACGATCTCCAGGGCGGACAGCTTGGCGTGCAGGCGCGTGAAATCGTCCAGCGGCTCGGGCTCGTTCGCGGTCATGGCCTGCTCCATCCGTGGGTGAGTCCGCCGGCGCCCAGGGGACACGCCGGATCACCCGCGTCTCATATAGAGGCATCCGCCTCCCGTCTCGCCGGGCGGCCGCCCCCCGCGACGGCGCGCCTCTCCGCGAACGCGGCGCGGGCAGCCGAATTTTTTCCCGATTGCGGGCAACCGGATTTCCGGACCCGACGTTTCACGCTCCCGTGAACGAACCCGCAAAGGGACATCCGCCATGATCACCCGTCTCACCGCTGCAGCCGGCCTGCTCGCCCTCTCCGCCAGCCTCGCCGTGGCCCAGACCCCCGCGGCGAAGCCGGCCGAGCCCGCCACGAAGGCCGACAGCAACCTGAAGGAGTGGCAGGTCGCCAAGGCCGCCAAGGTCAGCCTCGCCCAGGCGCTCGCCACCGCCGAGTCGCAGGGCGACGAGAAGGGCGGCCGCGCCATCGACGCCGATTTCGAGAAGGCCGGCAGCAAGGATCCGGCCCATTACGCGATCAAGGTCGTCTACCCGAGCGGCAAGCTCGTCGAGTACGGCATCAACGCCGATACCGGCGCCCTCTACAAGACCGAGAATCAGCCGATCGAGCGCTACTTCACCCGGCTGAAGGCCTCCGACTTCCAGAACGCCAAGACCTCGCTGAAGGACGCGCTCGCCATCGCCGAGCAGAAGGCCGGCGGCGGCAAGGCCTACGAGGCCGAGGTCGAGAAGGACGGCTCCGCGGTCCAGTACGAGATCAAGGTCGCCGGCGCCGACAAGGAGCAGGAGATCAAGGTCGGGCCGGACGGCAAGGTCCTGAACTGACGTCCCGGGCTGCGGCGGGACTCCGTCGCAGCCCCGTCCTTGCGCGCCGCGCGAAGCCTTCCAGGCGGCGCCCCACGCTGATCCAGGTGCGCTGCCCTGGGTCGCTTCGCGCCGCGCGCGATGACGGCTGGGTCGGTACGGCCGCTGCATCCTGTCGCCCCACCGCCCGGGGAGCCGGAGAGCCCTCACGGCGCTTCCCCCCTTTGCGATGCGGCCCGACCGGCCGCGGACGGGGAGGGCGGCATGGACGCGCGCGGGCGGGAATCCGACAGGCATCTCGGACAGGCCCATACCCGGATCGAGGGGCCCGACAAGGTCACCGGCCGGGCCTTCTACAGCTCCGATCTGACCGGGCCCGAGACCGGCGCGGCCCACGCGGCCCTGGTGACCAGCACCATCGCCCGGGGCCGCATCACCGGGTTCGACCTCGCGGCCGCCGAGCGGGTGCCGGGGGTTCTGGGGATCTTCACCCACCGAGACTTCGCGGGTGCGGTGGCGCCGGTGAAGCACCTGATGGCCGGCGGCTTCGCCAACAGCTCGCACCGGCCGCTGGATTCCGACGCCGTGGCGTATGCCGGCCAGATCGTGGCGCTGGTCGTCGCCGAGACCCTGGAGGCCGCCGAGGCCGCGGCCGGCGCGGTCAAGGTCTCCTACGCGGAGGAGCCCGCCGCCGGCGGCTTCGACGCGCCCGGCGCCGAGACCGTGCGCCTTGCCGACCTCAAGCCGCACCACGAGGACATCGCCCGGGGCGACGCCGAGGCGGGTCTGCGGGATGCGGCCGTCCGAGTCGAGGCGCGCTACGCGACGCCGGTCCAGCACCACAACCCGATCGAGCTGTTCACCACCCGGGCCGCCTGGGACGGCGACCGGCTCACCGTGCACGAGCCGACCCGCTATGTCGGCGCCGTGCAGCACGGGCTCGCGGCGCAGCTCGGGCTCAATCCCGCGAACGTGCGGGTGGTGGCGGGCCTGATCGGCGGCCATTTCGGCTCGAAATTCGCGCTGTCGCAGCACACGGCCCTCGTCGCCCTGGCAGCGCGGCGCCTCGACTGTCCGGTCTCCCTGGTGCCGAGCCGGCGACAATGCTTCACCATCGCCAATTACCGGCCGGAATCGCGCCACACGATCCGCCTCGGCGCCGACCGGGCGGGCCGGTTCACCGCCCTGATCCACGAGGCCGAGACCGTGACCTCGCGCTTCGATCCCTTCGTGATGGAGGGCGCGGAGGTGACCGCCAGCCTCTACGCCTGCCCGAACATTCGCACCGAGGAGCGCGCCGTGCGGGTCGACCGCAACACGCCCGGGCCGATGCGGGCGCCCCCGGAGGTGCCGTTCCTGTTCGCCCTGGAGAGCGCCGTCGACGAGATGGCGGTGGCCCTCGGCATGGACCCGATCGAACTGCGCCGCCTCAACGACACGGCGATCGATCCGGTCAGCGGAAAACCGTTCTCGACCCGACCGCTGATGGCCTGCTTCGACGCGGGCGCGCGGGCGTTCGGCTGGCCGCGCCGTGTGCCGCGTCCGGGGGCGATGCGCGACGGTCCCTGGCGGGTGGGTCTGGGCTGCGCGACCTCGGTGCGGCCCGTGAAGATCGCCGCCGCGACCATGCGGGTCCGGCTCGGCCCGGACGGGTCGGCGGAGGTGGCCTGCGCGCACCACGAGATCGGCAACGGCATCACCACGCTGCTCGCCATGGGGGCCGCGGACGGGCTCGGCGTGCCGGTGGAGCGGGTCACGGTCCGGCTCGGCGACACCGACCTGCCGGCTGCCGGCATCTCGGGCGGGTCGAGCACCACGACCAGCCTGATGAACGCCCTGGCGCTCGGCTGCCGGCAGATCCGCGAGGTCCTGGCGCAGGCCGCGGCCGGGCAGGGGGGCCGCCTCGCCGGCCGGGATCCGGCGCGCTTACGCCTCGCGGGCGGCCGGCTCGTCGCCCCGGACGGGACCGGGATCGCGCTCGCAGAGGCGATCGGCTCAGAGGGCGTCGAGACCGTCGCGGCCTTCGTGCCCGAGGGCGGCGACCGGGAGACGGCGCTCAAGGGGCTCCACGGCGGCCATATCGGGCTCGCCTTCGGCGGGGCCGGGAAGGCCGTGGCCTGGGCGTTCGGAGCGCAGTTCGCGGAGGTCCACGTCCATGCCGAGACCGGTGAGATCCGGGTGGCGCGACTCACCGGCGCCTTCGCGGCGGGACGCATCCTCAACCCGCTGACCGCGAAGAGCCAGCTCACGGGCGGGATGATCTGGGGGCTCGGCTCGGCGCTGCTCGAAGAGACGGTGGTCGACGGCGCCGCCTATCGCAACCCGGACCTCGCCGAGTACCTCGTCCCCACGGCGGCCGACGCGCCGGAGGTGGAGGCGCTGCTGGTGCCCGATCCCGACGATCAGGTGGATGCGCTCGGTCTGAAGGGCCTGGGCGAGCTCGGCATCATCGGGGTGAACGCGGCCATCGCCAACGCAATCCACCACGCCACCGGCCGCCGGATCCGCAGCCTGCCGATCCGGCTGGAGGATGTGGCGTAGAGGAGGGCGGCTCTCCTCCCCCGGCGATCCCGGGCTTGCCCGGGATCGCTCAAGCTTGCGGGGAGGAGTTGGAGGTGGGGGTGGGGGTGGGGCCGGATGAGGCTTGGTGGTTCCTTCTGAACCACCCCCACCCCCTGCCCCCTCCCCACAAGGGGGAGGGGAATAACGCGTGTGCCCCCTACTCCATCGTCGGCGCGAGCTTCTTCACGCTTGCCACGTCCTCGCCGAGCCACGCCGCGTTCTTGGCGGTGCCGTCGAAGGTGGCGCTCGTCTTGAACAGCTCGTACTTGCCCTCGAGCGCATAGGGCTTCGAGCGCGACAGCAGCTCGGCCACCGCCGCCTTGTCCATCGGCTTGAAGGTCTTCACCGCCTCGAAGGCCTGGTCGAGGTCGCGCTGGTTCTGGATGCCGGTGATCACCACCGAGACCGGCAGGTTCAGCGAGAAGTGCAGGTACTCGATCGGCTTGATCGGCGCGTCCGCCTTCAGGATCACCCCGTCGCCAAAAGTCTTCATGGCGAGCGGCGCGATGCCGTTCTGCACCAGATACGGCAGCACGAGGTGGCTGAACGAGCGGAAATGCGCGTCCATCACGTTGACGGGCATCTGCACGGAATCGAAGTGGAAGCCGCGCTCGGCCGCCACCTCCAGCATCTGCAGGTGGATGCGCGGGTCCTTGTGGCCGGTGAAGCCGATATAGCGGAGCTTGCCCTGCTTCTTGGCCTCGAGGAATCCCTCCATGGCGCCGCCCTCGGCGAAGACCCGGTCCGGATCGTCGTAGCGCAGGATCTCATGGTGCTGGACCAGATCGATCCGGTCGGTGCGCAGGCGCAGGAGCGACTGGTCGATCTGCTTGATCGCCTCCTCCTTGGTCCGCCCGTCCATCTTGGACATCAGGAAGACCTTGTCGCGGTAGCCGCCCTGGGCCAGGGCCGCGCCCATGCGCAGCTCGGAACGCCCCTCGTTGTAGTCCCAGCAATTGTCCATGAAGGTGATGCCGCGGTCGATCCCGGCATGGATCAGCCGCGTCGCCTCGTCGTCGGTCACCGCGCTCTTGCCGAGGTGGAACCCGCCCATCCCGATCGCCGAGATCTTCTCCGACGTCTTGCCGAAGGTCCGGTAGAGCATCTCGCCCCGGCGCTCGCCGGGATCGGTGACGAAGGGCAGGTCCGCGGGATCCTGCGGGCGGGTGTTCGGGAGGCCGGGGGCGTTCACGGCCGCACCTGCGCTGCCGGCGCCCGCGAGGCCCGCGCCGAGCACGGCGCCCTGGAGGAAGCTGCGGCGTTCCATCGGCTGTCTCCGTTCGAGAATATCCAGGTGAGGGCAGGTAACGATCCGCACCGGCTCATCGTTCGGTCTCCGCGGCGAGGCGTCCTGCCGCGTGGAGCAGGCGCAGGGCGGCGCAGGCGGCGCCGTAGCCGTTGTCGATGTTGACCACCGTGATGCCGGGGGCGCAGCTCGCCAGCACGGCATCGAGGGCGGCCCGCCCGCCCGCCGCGACGCCGTAGCCCACGGAGGTCGGGACCGCGATCACCGCCCCGGCCACGAGGCCGCCGACGACGCTCGGCAGCGCCGCGTCCATGCCGGCGGCGACGATCACCACCGGGTGCGCGCGGATCTCCTCGATCCGCGCGGTCAGCCGCCACAGGCCGGCGACGCCGACATCGGCGAAGAGCGAGGCCGCCCGGCCGGCATAGGCCAGCACCCGCAGGGCCTCGCGGGCGACGGGCACGTCCGAGGTGCCGGCCGCCACCACGGCGACGCGGGCCGGGCCGCTGACCCGCTGCGGCTCACCGAACACCGCCGTGCGCGAGACCGGACAATAGTCGAGCCGCGCGGCTTGGTTGAGCCGGTCGCGCTTCTCCGGATCGAGGCGGGTGAGGAGCAGCGAGGCGCCGCGCGCCCGGGCGGCCTCCAGGATCGCGTCGATCTGCTCCGGGCTCTTGCCGGCGCAGAAGATCGCCTCCTCCAGCCCGATCCGCTCGGGCCGGGCGAAATCCAGGGTGAATTCTTCCGTCACGCTCACGCCCGGGCCTCCCGCGGCTCGACCAGGAAGGCGCTGCCGACCCGGTAGGGCGCGAACCGGACCGGGCCCGCGAGACGCGCCGGCGCCATGTCCCGGATGCCCGCCCCGAGTTTTTCGCGATCCTCGGCGTCGAGGGCCGCGAGGCTCCCGGGATCGAGCTCCACCACCACGCCCTCGGCGCGAACCCGGCAGCGGACCGCGCGCTTGGCACCGGCCCCCGCATCGAGCGCCCCGCCCACCAGCCGCTCGACGGCGTGGATGAAGCTTAAGGTCTCCGGCTCGATCGCGATGCCGGTCTCGATCCGGCTCGACAGGCAGGGGGCGGCCGGCAGCTCCGCCACGGCCCCGAGGCCGAGGTCGCGGGCGAGCGCCCGGACGGACGCCTTGTCGAACCCGGCCTCCACGTAGGGATGGCGAACGCCGTGCTCCCGGGCGGCGTCGAGGCCGGGGCGGTACTCGCCGAGATCGTCGCGGTTGGCGCCCGACAGGATCTGCCGGTCGGTGACGCGCCGAACCGCGCCGTAGAGATTGGTCTTGCAGAAGAAGCAGCGGTTGACCGGGTTCGCCCGGTAGGCCGGGTCGGCGAACTCGCCGGCCTCGATCACCCGTAAGGACCAGCCCTCGCGGGCGCCCTCGGCGCGGACCCGCGCGGTCGCCTCCGCGGGCACGGCCGGCGAGACCGCGTGGACCACCAGGGTCGCCCCCGGCGCCAGCCGGTGGGCGAGGGTGGCGAGCGTCAGGCTGTCGACCCCGCCGCTCACCGCCACTGCGACGGGGCCGAGGCCGGCGAGGACCGATTCGAGATGCTGGCGCGTCACCGCTCCTCCTGCTCCTGTTCCAGCGCGAGGCGCTCGGCCTCATGGCGCAGGGCGGCCCGGACCGCGTGGGCCGCCTGGCCGCGAGCGTCGTCGGCCTCGGCCTTGGCGGTGCGCCCGCCCGGCCGCTCCACGACCTTCACACGAACGGACAGGCCCTCGTGTTCGACCGTGCGGGCGGCGCGCGCGAGCATGGCGCCCTCCACGTGGTGGTAACGCAGGCCGATCGTGGTGGTCTCCCGGAAGCAGGCCGCGATCGCCGATTCCAGGCTCTCCGGCCGCACCAGGGCCTGGATATGGGCCATCATCCGGCCCTTCTTGCCGAGGACCGGCGCCTGCACGACGTCCACAACACCGGGCTCCGCCCGCAGCCGGTCGAGGCCCATGGCGAGGTCCTCGCCGGACTGATCGTCGACCTCGAAGGCGATTACCGCGAGATCCCGTCGGCCGGGGCCGGACGCGGCGCCGTCCTCCAGCACCAGGGCGCGCAGGCAGTTGCTCAGGCCCGGCAGAACCTTGGTGCCGAAGCCGATGCCGGTGCGCCCCAGGATCCCCCGGGGGCGTCCCCGCCCGGGATCGTCGCCGCAGAGGTGGCGCAGGATCGCCGCACCGGTGGGGGTAACGCGCTCGCCGGGGATGCCGTCGTCGAGGGTGGAAAAGCCCGCGAGCAGCAGCGTCGTGGCGGGAGCCGGGACGGGGAGGGGGCCGTGCTGGGTCCGCACCCGGCCGGAGCCCAGCGGCAGGGCCGAGACGCTCCAGCTCCGCGCCTCCAGCTTGGCGATCAGGTGGGCGGCGGCCACGATGTCGGCGATCGAGTCGAGGGCGCCGACCTCGTGGAACGCCACCGCCTCGACCGCGATGCCGTGGACCCGGGCCTCCGCCGCGGCGAGATGGCCGAAGATGCCCAGGGCGTGCGCCCGCACCGCCGGCGCGAGGTCGGCGGCCTTCAGCGCGGCGCGGATCTCCGACCAGGGCCGGTGGCCATGACGGTTCCCATCAGCGTGCTCATGAGCGTGCCCATGACCATGCCCATGACCGCTCGCGGGATCGTGGTGATGCCCGTGCTCATGCCCGTGATCATGCCCGTGACCCTGCCCATGAGCATGGCCCTCGTGCGTGTGATGGCCGTGCCCGGCGGGTCCGGACTCCGCGTCGGGTCCCGAGACGACAAAGCGCGCGCCGGACAGGGTGCCGTCGTTGTGCGGGCGAAGCGCGCAGGCGATGCGGGCGTCGACCGCCCGGACGCTCGCGCGCACGCCCTCGTGGTGCTCGGGAAAGGCGTCCAGCAGCGCGGCGGCGAACATGTCGCCGGCCACGCCGCCGAGCGCGTCGAGGTGGATGTGCATCGTCTGCCGGTCGACCTACCGCGGAAATCGGGAGTCCCGCTCAGATCGGCTCCGCCCGCCGCAAGGCAAGGTTTGCCCGGTGACGCATGCGGCGCCCCAGGCCGCGGCGTATCGACCGCGGCGTTCAGGTGAGCTGCAGGTAGGCCGGGTCGAACAGCCCGCGCTCCATCAGGGCGCCGAGGTCGCGGATCGCCAGGCGCCGGCTGCGGAGTGTGACGAGGCCGCTGGTGCGCAGCTCCTTGAGGGTGCGGTTGATGTGCACGCTCGTCTGGCCGAGGGCGTCGGCGAGGTCCGGCTGGGTCACCGGCATCGGCAGCGTCGTCCCGTCGGCGAGGCCGACCCGCGCGAGCCGCAGGTGCAGCTCGCAGAACAGGTGCGCCAGACGCTCGATCGCCGAGCGACGGCCGACGCTGGCGATCCACTCGCGATGGATGGCGACCGTGGAGAGCGTCTCGCGCCACAGGCATTCCTCGATCACCGGCCGGCCTCGGACGGCGTCGCTCATCTGCTCCGGGGTGATGCGCGCGACCGTGACCGGGGTGAGCGCCCCGATGGCGTGGTCCATGCGCGCCCGGCGAAACACGAACGGATCGCACATGTCGCCGGGCAGCAGCAGCGCGACGATCGCCCGCCGCCCGTCCGGGAACTGCTTGTAGCGGCAGGCCCAGCCGTCGAGGATGAGGTGGGTGTGGTGGGCGTCGCCGTGCTGCCCTTCGATGTCCTGGCGGGCCGCGACGTGGCGGATATGCTGGCGCGCGAGGCCGTCGAGGACCGCACGGTCCTCGGGCGCGAGCCGGACATGCTGCTCCAGCTTCCGCACGAACGGGTTATCCACGCCCGCCTCCGGTCAGATCGCGGCCGCGCCGAGGTCGTGCGCGCGGGCCCGTCTCACGCCGCGGGCGCGCCGATCCGGGGGTGCCTGGCACCCGGGACCGGGCCTGCCGCCGCGTCGCGCGGCCCGGCCCGAAGGCGCCGGATGGTCCGCTGATCCACTGGTCCGCACGCCAGCGTCGCCGACGGTGTCGATGAAGTATCGAAGCACGGATAATTCTATTCGCAAAAGGCAAGCGGTCTTCCGAACTTCGAAGTCCGGATCTTCTCGAGCGGCTTGTGCCTGGGCCTGAGAAACGCGCGCCAACCTGTGTTAAGGCGCCCCGCCGCACGTTTGTCACGGACGCAGCGGCGTTCCCGATCGCTGCCGCACGGGCCGCGCGCATGAGGGGCGCCGCCTGACCGGGGGACGAGGTGGCCTATTCCGCCGCGGCCCCCACCGTGTCGGCCATGCGCGCCCGGCGCGTACCCAGGGGCTGGGGCTCGCCGACGGTCGTGTCCTCGGCGGTCTGATGCTCCATCTCGGCATTCACCTGGGCACCGATCAGCACGATCATGGTCGAGAGCCAGATCCAGGTCATGAAGCCGATGGCCGCGCCGAGCGAGCCGTAAGTCTTGTTGTAGCTGCCGAAATGGGCGACGTACCAGGAGAACAGCAGCGAGGCGACGATCCACAGCACGGCCGCCAAGGCGCCTCCGGGCGTCACCCAGCGCCAGCGCGGCGCGTCCCGGCTGGGTCCGTAGCGGTAGAGCAGGGCGAGCCCGAGCAGGACCGCCACGAGCAGCGTCGGCCAGCGCAGCAGCGTCAGCCACCACGCATCCGTGCCGAGCCCGACATACGACAGCACCACCGGCAGCACCACGATGGCCGACAGCGCCAGGATCAGGAACAGCAGCGCGCCGGCCGTGAAGGCGAGGGAGACGAGGTTGAGGACGATGAAGTTGCGCTTCTCGCGCTCGTTGTAGACGAGGTTGAGCGCGTCGAAGACGTGCTTCACGCCGCCGTTGGCGCTCCAGACCGACAGGGCGATGCCGAGGATCAAGCTGAAGCCGAGCGTGGTGTTGCCCTGCTCGTTCAGCCGCTTGACCTGATCGCCGACGATGTCCAGCGCCCCCTGGGGCAGGATGCCCTGCAGGCTGGCGAGCTGGTCGTTGATGGTCGAGGCGTCGGCGATGAGCCCGTAGCAGGACACCAGCGCCGCCACCGCCGGGAAGATCGCCAGCAGCGTGAAGAAGGTGACGCCGGCCGCGATCAGCGACAGGCGGTTCTCGCCGATGTCGTGATAGGTGCGCAGCGCGATGTCCTTCCAGCCCTTGGCGGGGATCTCGGTCGGACCCGAGGCGGTGCGCCCGCGATCGGCCTGGCTCCGGGCGACGGCCTCAGCCTCGCCACCCTCGTGCGAGGGCGAGGGCCGCCGCGCACCGTCCTGGCTGCCGCCCCCATGCCCCGCGCGATGATCCGTCCGATGACCCGACCGGCCGGAGGATCCGCCGGCCGGCCGCGCCGCCCGGCGCGGGAACGCGACCAGGCCGATCAGCGCGGTGGCGAGCGCCAGCGTCCAGACCGTCGAGGCGTGCCCCTCGGGACCGGCGGCCTCGGCGCGGACTGGATCGGGGGCTGGCATCGGCGGACCTCAGGGGTTGGACATCGGGCAAGCGTCGAACGGCACCCGCGAAGGCACGTTCGAATGGCCGCAGCCGCGAAGGGGAACGCCGTCATGCGCGCAACGGTTCGCCGTGAAGTTGCAAAGCGGCGTGGAGAACAGGCATGGCGCGGCTCAAGGGCGGGACGGTCGTCATCACGGGCGCCTCGAGCGGCATCGGCCGGGCCGCCGCCGAGGCCTTCGCGGCCCGGGGCGCCCGGGTCGTTCTGGCGGCGCGCCGGGCCGAGGTGCTCGACGCGATCGTCCGGGACCTGCGCGCATCGGGCGCCGAGGCCGTGGCAATCCCCACCGACGTCACCGACCCGGATGCCGTGGCGGCCCTGGCCCGGGCGTCGATCCGCACCTTCGGCGGCATCGATGTCTGGATCAACAACGCGGGGGTCGGCGTGTTCGGCCCCCTGCTCGACGCGCCGCTCGACCTGCACCGGCAGACGATCGCGGTGAACCTGCTGGGCGCGGTCCACGGCGCCTACGCGGTGCTGCCGCACTTCCTCGACCGCGGCCGGGGCACGCTGATCAACACGGTGTCCATGGGCGGCTGGGCGCCGACACCCTTCGCGGCCGCCTACACGGCGAGCAAGTTCGGCCTGCGGGGCTTCTCGGCAAGCCTGCGCCAGGAACTCGCCCGCCACCGGGACATCCATGTCTGCGGCGTGTTCCCCGCCATCGTCGACACGCCGGGCCTGGAGCACGGCGCCAACGTGACGGGCAAGCGGCTCAATCCCGGACACCTGTTCTACGCACCCGAGGCCGTGGCCGAGACCTTCATCCGCCTCGTGCGCCACCCGCGCGACGAGGTGGCGGTCGGCTGGCCGGCCCGCCTCGCACAGGTGGGCTACGCCCTGGCCCCGTACCCGACCGAGCACCTCATGGGCCTCGGCTTCCGACTCGCCCTCGACCGGGCCGATCCGGGCCCGCGCACCCACGGCGCCCTGCGCGCTCCGTTGCCGCAGGGCACGGGCGCGGACGGGGGCTGGCGCGCCCGGAAAGGCGTGCCGTCCGCCGGAGCGCTGAGCGTGGGCCTCGCCGCGGCCGGAGCCTGCGCGGCCCTGCTCGTCGGGGTCGCGGCGGCGCGGCGGTTCAGCCCCCGGGCCTGACACCCCGTTCGGGCGAAGGGCTAACCCATGTTGCGGCATGGGGCGCCTCGGCGCGCCACAACCGGTGGTACGGGCGCGACCGGCCCGCACGCCGACGACCGGACCTGAATGCCCGTTACCGAAGGCTCATCGCTGCTCGATCCCGTCGAGGATGTGTCCCGCGCGGACCCGGCCGGGGATCCCGTCGAGGAGACCCGGCACGGCCTGCCCGAGGCGGTGCGCGCGCATCTCGGCACCCTGCTCGGCCACGCCTACGACCGGATCGGCCCGGCGCCGGGGGCGACCTCGGATCGCTTCGCCGAGTTGCTGGCCCGCCTCGAGGCCGCGCTGGTGCAGGCCGAGGGCGAACGCGACGGGACGTTCCGCGCGGGTCTGCTGGAGGTGGTGCCGGCGCTGCACCGGTTCGCCGTCTCCCTGACCCGCGACCCGGCTGCGGCCGACGACCTCGTGCAGGACACGCTGCTGCGCGGCTGGCGCGGGCGCGGGGGCTTCACCCCCGGCACCAATCTGGAAGCGTGGCTGTTCACGATCCTGCGCAACGTCTTCTACAGCCAGCACCGTAAGCACGGCCGCGAGGTCTCCGATACCGACGGCAACCACGCCGAGCGGCTGACCAGCGTGCCCGAGCAGGGCGGCCATCTCGACCTTCAGGACGTGCGCGCCGCCCTCGATCGGCTCGCGCCGGTGATGCGCGAGGCGCTGGTCCTCGTCGCGATCGAGAACCTGAGCTACGAGGAAGCCGCTGCCGTGATGAACTGCCGGATCGGCACCGTGAAGAGCCGCGTCTGGCGCGCCCGCGAGCAGCTCGCGCGGATGCTCGGCTACAGCGGCTCCGAGATCGGCAACGACGGGGTCATGCTCTCGGTGACCGGCGCCACGGTCTGATCCGGTTCCCCGAATAGCCTTCCGTCGCGTCCCACGAGCGGCGTGACGGCGTCGAACGTGGCACCGCCCTGACGGCTGCGCTTCGGCCGCAAAGACGGCGGCTCTGCGGTTCCGGACCCGAGACGAGACGCTTCCGGCGCGCCGTCGCCGATTCGCCGCATCGACCGGATCAGACCCGGGCCGGTCCGGCTTTCAATGCCGAATACGAGAATTCGACATTTCTCTCGCGGTATTCAGCGACGAATTTGACTTAGGTGAAAGCGCGCCGGCCCGCTCCTGGGCGACATGAAGCGGGTTGGGTCGATCCGTCGGCTCGGCTCGGCTCCCGTCGGTGCGACATCCCCCCGATCCACCGATGGGAGCCCCCCGCCGGGTTTCCGCATTGGGGACGCGCTCACTGAGATGCCCTCAGGTCGAAGCGCCGCCCGCCCGGTCCGCGTCGAGCTGCTGCAGCAGCTCCGCCAGCCGCGGATCCAGAGCCTCGTCGATCACCGGATCGTAGATCGCCCGCAATTGCTGGCCGAGCCGCAGGCGCGTCCGCGCGTCGAGGATCGGGCCGCTCGCGACGGGAACCACCCGCAGGGCGCCCGGCGCGCCGCCGGACGCGGCGCGTGCGGGAGGTCTCGGAGCGGCATGTTGGTGTTCGGGTTGGGGCATGCCTCCTACATCGGCCCGGACCGGCGCGACGGCAACCACCCGGCCCGGCGGAGTTTCAGGCATCGTCCTCGGGCGCGAACACCTCGCCCTTCTCCGCCAGGACCGTGTCGGCCTCGTCGCGGGCCAGCGCGTCGCCGGCGGGGATGGTCGCCGCGCCGCGCCCGAACAGCCGCGCGAGCGCGTCTTCCCAGCCGGGCGGCAGGGCTTGCCCCTGCCCGGCAAGGATCTGCCCGACTCGCCGGCAGACCCGCTCCCAGGCCGTCGCATCCAGCGCGGTGAAGTCGGTTCCGAGACCGAGCTCGGTCCCGGCGCGCGTCGCGGCCTCGGCCCACCCGGGCGGCGGAATCGGCGTGTCGGTCATGGTGTGCAGCCTCGTGCCGGATCAGGGAGGCGGATAGATAGGGCATCCGCGGCCAGCGGCCCCGGGACGGGCGCCGGGTCTCAGCGCAGCCCGTGGGCGGCGAGCTCCTCCGGCACGAGCGCGGCAGCCTCCTGGCGCGCCAGGATGGCCGAGAGGGTGGCCGGGCGATCATTCCAGGCATCGACGCCGACATCGCAGGAGCGGGTGGTGTCGGGCAGCCAGCCGTGGCTGTGTCCGTAGAGGTGGCGCGTCTCCCGCCACAGGCCCGGCCAGGCCCGGTGCGCGTAATGCGACAGGAATAGGCGGTGCGCGTGTCCCTGCGCGTCCGGGACCGACAGGCGAACGCTGTCCACCGGCGGCTCCGCCCAGGGCAGATCCAGCACCCGGTTCGAATCGTGGTTGCCGCGGACGAGGCGCTTCGTCCCGTTCAGCCGCGCGAAGATCGCCGCGCAATGGTCGCGGCTCGCATGGGCGGCGAAGTCGCCGAGATGCCAGACGGAATCCTCCGGTCCGACGACGGCGTTCCAGCCGGCGACCAGGGCCTCGTCATGGGCTTCGACGCTGCCGAAGCGCGCCCGGCGATGGCGGAGGATGTGCGGATCGCCGAAATGCGTGTCCGCGGTGAAGTAGATCGCCATTCCGTCGAGACCCGCGCCCGAGATCGCATCCACGATACCGTCACGGCGGTCCGTGCGGTTCCGGAGCGAGGTGGGCCGGGCTGCGCCCCGAGCAAGGCTGCGCGGCATCCTGCCTCCGGACTGCGCCCGGGCCAGGCGCTATGATCCGCCCGGTGCGGCGCCACGCGGCTGAGGCGATGCTGGATCCCGACATCTATGCCCATCTGCTGGACGCGGCCGGCGCGCATCCGCCGCTGCGTGCGGCCCTCGTGGAGGCCGGGCCGATCGCCATCGCGCCGCCCGCGCACCCGAGCGTCGCGGATCGCCTGTTCGTCGAGGTGGTCAACCAGCAGCTCTCCACCCGGGCCGCCGCGGCGATCTGGGCGCGGATCGAGGCCGCAGCCATTGCGGCTGCCTCGAGCCCGCGCGGCCTGTTCGAGGCCGGTGACGCGGATCTGCTGCGCGGCTGCGGGATCTCGGGCAACAAGGTCCGCGCCCTCCAGGCGATCGTCGCCGCGGAGGCGGCGGGGCTGCTCGGGCCCGACCTCGCCGGGCTTCCGCACCCGGAGCGCGCGGCGATCCTGTGCGGCATCCGCGGCGTCGGCCCCTGGACCGCCGACATGGTCGGCATCTTCCATTTCCATGACCCGGACATCTGGCCCGAAGGCGACGTGGCGGCGGTGGGTTGCCTGCGCCGCCTCACCGGCCGGGACGACACGCGCGACGTGGCAGCGGCCTTCGCGCCGTACCGCTCGATCCTGGCCCGCTACCTGTGGCGCATCAAGGACAATGCCGTGGCGCCCGCCAGCGCGCCGCGCCCGGAGCCTCGGCCCGTCACCGGAAACCGGGTGACGGCCGGCCGGGGATCGGCTATCCGTCGGCGCCGCCCGGGCCCGTAGCTCAATGGTTAGAGCCGGCCGCTCATAACGGTCTGGTTGCAGGTTCGAGTCCTGCCGGGCCCACCATGCGGCCTGTCCGGGGCCCGTCGGGCCGACCGCGTCGCTGCGGAACCGTTCGACCGCTCGCGGGTCTACCAGGCAGATCTCATGGCGCGACACCCTTCAGCCCGCCCGGCTCGCCGGCGCGGGTTTTTCTCGGGCCGGTGCCGATGCGTCGGCACCATCAACCCATGTTGGAAAACGCACAGAGCCGCTGCCCTGACCGTGGGTTACCCCCTGGAAGGTGGTTCACGGAGAGGGTGATGGCCCCGCCACTTCTTCGCCATTCACGACGGCCAGTTCCAGCCCGATACGGAAGGAACGGAGTGCGCGGATTTCGAAGCGGCCCGCCGGGAGGCGATGATCAGCCTGCCGGAAATCGCGCGCTGGATCATCCCGAGCGACGGTGACAATCACGCCTTTACCGTGCCGGTCCGGGACGAGGGCGAGGCTGTTGTCGACACGGCGCCCCTGACCTTCGCGGTCCTGAGGCTGGACAGCGGGCCCGAGGCCGGGCGCGGCCCGATCGGGTGGCGGCCGTGCCGCTCGCCCGCGATCGGCCTTGAACAGGATCCGCCCGCTGGCGTTGCCCCTCTGTCGCCCCCGAGAGGCGGCGCGAGGAAACACGCGAGGGCTCCCCCATGAAGACGCTGATATCCCTGATCGCCGCCGGTCTCCTGGCAACGGGCTCGGTGGCCCTGGCCGCCGAGGGCACCAACGCGTCCGGCAGCGCCGCTCCGCACGGCAACCGCATGCAGGGTTCGCCGAACGCGGCCGGCTTCACCGGGAAGAGCGACACGACCGGCTCGACCGCTGTCGGCGCGCCGGGCTCGGAGATGCCGAAGCAGGACGGCCGCATGCAGGGCTCGCCGAACGCGGCCGGCTTCCAGAAGGATCGCGGCGGCACCGGCAGCTCCGGCGGCCGCTGATCCCGGCGCGCCCCGTCGGACGGACCGGGTTGAACCCGCGCGCCGGCGTGCGATAGGCCGCCGGCAGCCGCGGCGGCTGCGCCACGAGGACGATCCATGAAGCACGGCGCGCGCAACGACATCCCCGCCACGGTGACGGCCATCAAGTGTGGCGATGTCATGGCGCAGGTCGAGGTGGAGCTCGTCGGGACCACCTACAGCATGGCCTCGGTGATGACGGTCGATTCCCTCGAAGAGCTGGGTCTCAAGGAGGGCGACACCGTCCACGTCCTGGCCAAGGCGGTGAACGTGCTGCTCGTGACGCCGTAGCGGCGGCACGGGGTTCGCATGGGCGAGGCCGCGAGGCCTGCCTTCCGCTTCGGCGGATCGGTCATCCAGCCGTCATCGGGCTGGCCTAGGGCGGCGCCTCTCGCCCAAGCCAGCCCCTGCGATGACGGGATGCGTTGACCCGATGGATTGGTTCGACTTGCCTGACGACACCCACCGGCCGGCGGACGCCGATCAGAGCCGGATGCGGCTCTACATCGCCGCCGGCCTGCTCGGCATCGGCGCCCTCGGCATGGTCGGCGGCCTCCTGCACATCCTGCCGGCCTGAGGGCGGGACGCGTCAGGCCGCACGGTCCGCCCGCGGCTCCGGGACCGTCGCGCGCCGCCCGGCCGCCGTCTCGGCCCGGCCGAACCGCGCGTAGAGCGCCGGCAGCACCACCAGGGTCAGCAGGGTCGCGCTGATCAGGCCGCCGATCACCACGGTGGCCAGCGGCCGCTGCACCTCCGCCCCCGTCCCGGTGGCGAGCGCCATCGGCACGAAGCCCAGGGAGGCGACCAGCGCGGTCATCGCCACGGGCCGCAGCCGGGTGAGGGCGCCCTCGCGGATCGCCGCCCGCAGCGGCCGGCCCTCGGCGACGAGCTGCTTGATGAAGGTCAGCATCACCAGGCCGTTCAGCACCGCCACCCCCGAGAGGGCGATGAACCCGACCGCGGCCGGCACCGACAGCGGCATTCCGCGCAGCCACAGGGCCGCGATCCCGCCGGTGAGCGCCAGCGGCACGGCGCTGAACACCAGGAGCGCGTCCCGCGCGCCGCCAAGCGCCGAGGTGAGCAGCAGGAAGATCAGGAAGAAGCAGACCGGCACCACCACGGTGAGCCGCGCCTGAGCCGAGGCGAGGTTCTCGAACTGGCCGCCCCAGGTCACGTACGAGCCCGCCGGCAGGGTCACCTGTGCGGCGACCTTCCCTTGCGCCTCCGCCACCAGCGAGCCGATGTCGCGCCCGCGGACATTGGCGGTGACCACGACCCGGCGCCGGCCGTTCTCGCGGCTGATCTGGTTCGGCCCCTCGCTCACCGAGAACTGCGCCACCTGCCGCAGCAGCACGGAGGCGGCCTTGCCGTTCGGCCCCGGGGGCAGGGGGACCGGCAGGTTCTCCAGGGCCTCCCGGTCCTCGCGGACCTGATCGGTCAGGCGCACGACGATCGGCACGCGCCGGTCGCCCTCGAACACGACCCCGGCATCCCGCCCGCCCATGGCGGCGCCGATCACGTCCTGGATCGCCCCGGTGCTGAGACCCAGCCGCGCCGCCTCGGTCCGGTCGATCTTGATTTCGAAGACCGGCAGGCCGGTGATCTGCTCGACCTTCACGTCGTCGGCGCCCGGGATCCCGCGCAGGATCGCGGCGATCCGGTTGGCGGTCTCCAGCATCGGCTCGAAGGCCTCGCCGAACACCTTCACGGCGAGGTCGCCCCGGGTCCCGGCGAGCAGCTCGTTGAAGCGCAGCTGGATCGGCTGGGAGAACTCGTAGACGTTGCCGGCGAGCGCGCTTAAGGACGCCTCGATCCGCTCCTGCAGTTCGGCCTTCGACAGGCTCGGGTCGGGCCAGTCCGCCTGCGGCTTGAGCATCACGAACGTGTCGGAGGAATTCGGCGGCATCGGGTCGGTGGCGACCTCGGCGGTGCCGGTCTTCGAGAACACGGTGGCGACCTGCGGGAATTGCGCGATGGCCCGCTCGACCTTGAGCTGCATCGCCTGCGACTGGGTCAGCGAGGTGGACGGGATCCGGGTGGCGTTCAGCGCGATGCTCTTCTCGTCGAGGAGCGGGATGAACTCGGTCCCGAGCCTTGCAGCGAGCAGGCCGGCCCCCGCGAGGAGGAGCAGCGCCGCCCCGACGAACGGGGCGGGCGCGCGGATCGCGGCGCCGAGGATCGGCCGGTAGAGGGCCTTCAGGCCGCGGAGGAGGGGGCTCTCGGTCTCGGTGATCCGGCCGGTCAGCGCGATGGCGATCAGGGCCGGCACGAAGGTCAGCGACAGCACGAAGGCCGCCGCCAGCGCGAGGATGACGGTCAGGGCCATCGGCTGGAACATCTTGCCCTCGACGCCCGTGAAGGTCAGGAGCGGGACGTAGACCAGGATGATGATCGCCTGCCCGTAGAGGGACGGCTTGATCATCTCCTCGGCCGAGTCCCGGACCGTCTCCAGGCGCTCCTCCAGCGTGAGGGGCCGCCCGATTGCGTGCTGCCGCTCGGCGAGGTGGCGCAGCGCGTTCTCGGTGATGATCACCGCCCCGTCGACGATGAGCCCGAAATCCAGCGCCCCGAGGCTCATCAGATTCGCCGAGATCTTCCCCTCGACCATGCCGGTCACGGTCATCAGCATGGCGACCGGGATGACCAGCGCGGCGATCAGCGCCGCCCGGATGTTGCCGAGGAGCAGGAACAGAACGACGACCACGAGGGCCGCACCCTCCGCGAGGTTCCTGCCGACCGTGCGGATCGTGGCCTCGACGAGCTGCGTCCGGTCGAGGACCGTCTGGACCACGATGCCGGGGGGCAGGGCGCGCCGGATCTGCGCCATGCGGGCCTCGACGGCGGCCGCCACCGTGCGGCTGTTCTCGCCGATCCGCATCAGGGCGGTGCCGATGACGGTCTCACGACCGTTCTCGCTGGCCGAGCCGGTGCGCAGGTCGCGCCCGATCCGCACCGTGGCGACGTCGCGGATCCGCACCGGGACGCCGCCGCGGCTCGCCACGACCACGTCGGCGATCGCCTCCGGGCCCTCCAGGCGGCCGGCGGCGCGGACCACGTAGCTCTCGCCGTTATCTTCGAGGTAGCGGGCGCCCTGGTTGGCGTTGTTGGCCTGGAGCGCCCGGGCGACGTCCGCGAAGGAGAGGTCGAGGGCGGTCAGCGTCGTCGGGTCGGGCTGGACATGGTACTGCTTCTCGAAGCCGCCGATCCCGTCGACGCCGGCCACGCCCGGGACGGACTTGATCTGCGGCCGGATGATCCAGTCCTGGACCGTGCGCAGGTAGGCGACCTGCTCCAGCTCGGTCCTGAGCGCCTGTCCCTCCGGGGTCCGGTAGCTCCCGTCCGGCTGCCAGCCCGGCCGGCCCGCCGGCACGGTCGCGCGCTCAGGCAGCGGCGCGTACTGGACCGACCACATGGTGATCTCGCCGAGACCCGTGGAGATCGGGCCCATCCGCGGCTCGACCCCGGAGGGCAGGTCCTCCCGCACCTGGGCGATGCGCTCGGCGACCTGCTGGCGGGCGAAGTAGATGTCGAGGGATTCGGCGAAGACCGCGGTGATCTGCGAGAAGCCGTTGCGCGAGAGCGAGCGGGTGTATTCGAGGCCCTTGATGCCGGCGAGCGCGGTCTCCACCGGGTAGGTGACCTGCCGCTCGACGTCGGCCGGCGACAGGGACGGGGCCAGGGTGTTGATCTGCACCTGGTTGTTGGTGATGTCGGGCACCGCGTCGATGGGCAGCTTCGTGAGCGCGACGGCGCCGAAGCCCGAGGCCAGCAGCACGAGGAGCAGCACCAGCCAGCGCTGGCGGACCGAGACGGCGAGGATGCGGCTGATCATGGCGCGATCCTCAATGGTCGTGGTCGGCGTCGGCCTTGCCGAGCTCGGCCTTCAGCAGGAAGGAATTGCCGACCGCGATCTCGGCTCCGGGCTCGAGCCCCGCGGTGACCTCGTAGGCCTCGTCGTCGGAGCGGCCGAGGGTGACCGGCCGCTTCTCGAACCCGTCCGGACTGCGCACGAAGACGACGCTCCGGCCCGCGATCGTCTGGACGGCCGCCTTGGGGATCCGGACCGGGACCTTGTCCTGCGCGATCTCGACCTCGGCGGTGACGAAGGTGCCGGGCCGCCACGCGAGGTCGGGATTCGGGAGGGCGACGATCACCCGGGCCGAGCGCGTGTCGGCATTGAGGAACGGGCTGACGAAGATCACCCGCCCTTCCGCGCGGCGCTCCGTCTCGCCCGTCCGTCCGGGCGTGACCGTGACCCGGGCGCCCTCCCGCACCTGGGCGAGATCGAGGGTCGGCACCGACAGCTCGATCCAGACCGTAGAGAGGTCCGCCACCGTGTAGAGGTCCGCCGGATCCCCCTCCTTGCCGACCGCCGTGCCGACATCGACCCGCCGCTCGACGATGCGGCCGGCGAAGGGCGCCCGCAGGGGATAGCGGCGCAGGCTCGACTGGTTCGGCGTCGCCTCGTCGCGCCTCTGGGCGGCCGCCACCTCGGCGGCGTCGAGGCCGAGCGCCGACAGCTTCTGACGGGCGAGGTCGACCCGGAGCTGGTTCTCCAGATAGGTGGCCCGGGCGGTCTCGAAGGCCGCCTCCGAGGCGGTGCGCGAGGCGAGCAGCTTCTGCTGGCGCTCGAAGTTGATCTTCTGCAGCTCGGCCTGGACCAGGGCGGTGAGGTACTCGCTCTTGGCGTCGGCGACCTCGCGGCTGTCGAGGATGGCGACGATCTCGTTCGCCTGCACGGCATCGCCGAGGCGCTTGCGCATCTCGGCCACGGTGCCGACCACCCGGGCCGGGACGCGGGCGATCCGGTCGGTGTCGGGGGTGATGGTGCCGGGCACGAGGAGATGACGCGCCAGCGTGCCGCCCGCCACCGTTCGGGTGACGATGTCCTGGGCGGCGACTTGGTCGGGCCGCATCCGGATCGCATCTTCCTCCGCGTGGACCTCCCCCGGCTCGTGCCCGTGCGCGTCATGGGCCTGGCCGGCGACCGCCGGCCGGTCCTGCGGATCGGAATGGTCCGGATCGCGGCCCTCGCCGGCGGCCGGGGGGCGCACCAGGCCGGCGGCGGCCAGTGCCTGGCGCAGGCTGTCGGGCAGGGGGGACAGGGCAGCGCCGACGGCGATGCCGGCGGCCAGGAAGGCCGCGGACGGGAGAATGCGCATGGGGGTGCCGTGGGACTTGCTCGGCCGGGACGGCCGGGCGCCACGCGACGTCCCGGAGGGTCCCGTTCAGGTGTCGCGGAGGGATGGGCCCGGGGCCGAGGCCGGCCTTCGGGCGGGACGCGCGCCGGTCGGCGGCGTCAGCTCACGCGCGCGGAGGCCGGGGCAGCCGGTCGGGCACGAAGGAGGGGAGCGCCCGCGCGAGCTCCCCAGGGAGTGGCCGGCCCGGAACCGTCGGGGGGGCGACGTCGGCCGCGTCCAGGCGGGCGGCCTGATGGCAGCCGCAATGGAGGTGCTCGCCGAGGCCGGGATCGACATTCGACGACGCCGTCGGCATGTCGAGAACCGGGCCCTCGCTCCGGCTGTGATGACCGCCCGCGTGGAAGGCCAGATCCGCCGCGAGACCGATGCCCGGCGCGGCGAGGGACAGGGCCAGGACGAGCGCCAGCATGCGGGGGGCGATCGCCCACACACCCTGCGCCCGTGCGGCGCGCCTGCCCCGAACCTGGAAGGTCATCGCGTCCTTATGGGCGATCCGAGGCAGGGCGCACAAGGGTCGACATACCGGGGTCGACATACACGGGTCGACGTGCCCCGGCGTTCAGGCGGCCAGTTTGAGAACCCAGTCGTAGAAATCCGTCCAGGTCTCCGCCCGAGCCGGATCGCCGGACGCCTCGGCCGCGTCGGCCTGGTGGGCGCGGAGGTCACGGGGGGCGCAGCCGAACGCGGCCTTGAAGGCCTGGGCGAAATGCGCGGGGCTCTCGAACCGCCAGCGATACGCGACCTCCGAGATCCGGGCGGAGCGTCCGTCGGCGGCGAGGTCCCGGTACGCGCGGGCGAGCCGGCGCTGCCGGATATAGCCTGACACGCCTCCGAGGGGCACGAACAGGCGGTACAGGGCGCTGCGCGACAGGCCGAACTGCCGGCCGAGGGTCTCGGCGCTCAGGTCGGCGGAGGCCAGTTCGGCCTCGATGAAGCGCCGGATGGCGAGAAGGAGCGGCGTCCCCACCGAGGCCTGGGCGAGGCGGTCCTCCTCCGGCAAGCCGAAGGCCGCCGCGCCGAGCAGCGCGGCCGTCGCCTGCGCGGCCGCGGCAGCCTCCCGCTCTGAGAATCCGGTGGCGTGCGCGCTCAGGGCGCGCAGATGGTCGTTGACCATCCGGCCGAACGGGGTCGCCCCCCGGATCACCGCCCCGTGGAGGCCGTCGAGCGCAGCCTGGTGCGCGCCGAACAGCGCCCGCGGCAGCACCACGGTGATGGCTTGGTAATCCGTGGACTCGGCCGACAGGGGGCGCGACAGGTCGAGCAGGCAGATATCGCCCGGCGCGCAGTCGCGCTCGCGGCCGCCGATCGCGATCCTGGACTGACCGGTGAGGCGCACATGCGCCAGGATGTGGTCGACGCCCATGCGGGCCACGAGGGCGGGCTCGCGCTCGAACCGGAGGCCCGAGGCGCTGGCCCGGCACAGGATCGCCGTGCCGAGGTGCCGGACCCGCGACTGGCCGTGGAACGCGGCGACGTCCTCCTTCCGGATCGCGAAGTCCCAGAACGGCGCCACGGCATCGCGCCACGCGGCAGCCTGATGGATGCCGGGGCGCTCACCCGTGAGCTGCAGGACAGAATTCGACCGCATCGCCGGCGTTACGTGGTCCTGCCCTTGAGTTCTCACCCACGGGCTACTCTTACGACGAGTCCGGATCCACAGAAAAGGGCCTGTAACCCGCCGAGGGGTTGCCCACGCCTCCACGGGACGGTCTGCCATCCGGACATCGCCGGCTCGGCCCCCAACGGAAGACCTGACGAGGATGACCGGCCTCATCCCCGGCCGCAGACCGGAGGTCCGGCCCGAAAACAGAACGTCCCGCGTGCCGGGTGGCCGCGGGACGGGAAGTTGCACGGTTGTGAGGACCGGTGAATTCGGTCCTGAAGGTTAACGTTGCGTTACTTCCCGCTCGGCGCCGCGCCGCTGCCGGTGGCGCCGTTGCCACTGCTGCCGCTGCCGGCGGGGGCGCCCGATGTCGAGGTGTTGCCGTTGGGCGTGCTCTGCGCGGCCGCCAAGGAGGCGCTTCCGGCCACGAGCGCGAGGGCGAGCAGAGCGGATTGGACGGTTCGGCTGGTCATGGCTCTCCTGAATCCCGATCGGGGTCTCGACGTGCTGGCCCGTGCCGGCATGGTCGGGATAACGGCCGCCCGCTTGAGCGTGTTCCATTTCAAGTTGAAATCTGAAAGGGGCTGCCTGGCGGGACGCGCGCACCTTCGGTGTCGTCCGTGGCGCGGCCGGATCTGTTCGCCCCGTTCCTTTCCACCGGGAACATCGCCGCGGCCCCCAAGCTTGTCCGAGCATCGAGCACGGGAGCGTGGCGTGCGGATGTTTCGGATCATGCAGGCGGCGACAGGCGCCATCCTCTGGATCGGCTCGGCGCTGGATCCCCTGAGGGCCCTGGACGCGATGGCGCGGACAGCCGGCTACCGCGACCGGAACGGCATCCCCGCCCACCTGTATGCCGGCGGCCTCCATGTCGAGGAGGTGGAGGCCTGAGCCGCCGCCCGACGGAAGCCGGAGACGCATCATGACCAAGCTGTTCATCGCGCAGATGCGCGACCCGGGCGGGGACAAGCCCCTCGTGACCGTCAGGGCCGAGGCCGAGGGCGAGGCGCGCCTGTTCCTGAACGCCGCCTACCCGGATGCGGAGATCGCCAGCATCAGCGAGCCCAGCGACTGGACGAGTGACGCCGATACCGGAACCCGGGCCGGCGACATCCGCGAGCATCCCGGCGTGATCTGGCAGCCGCCGTCGAGCCTGGCCGGTTGAGGCCGGGCCGGCCCGGTAAGCCGGGAGGCCGCTCGCGGATGGACGTCCCGGAGGCCGATGACGACAAATGTCGCGATCCGATTCACGGGTCATCAGCGCGGATCGCCGAGGCTGCGGCATGACTTCCGGTGATCCGACACCGCGCCTGTTCGCGGCCGGGGCCGCCCTGACCGGCACCGGCATCCTGATGTGCCGCTCGGAGCCGTCCTGGGACGGGATCCTGGTCGGCCTGCTCTGCCTCGGGCTCTGGGCCCTCGGGACGCTCGCGGCGCGGCCGGCACGCCTGTCGAGACGCGCGCGACCGAAGCGGCCGATGATCCTGGAGGCGGTCGTCGTCGAGACACCTCGGGCCGCGCCACTCCTGCTGCCGGCTCCCCGGATGCCGGCCGGTGTCCCGACCGCCGCCTCGCGGCTGCCCGAGGTGCTGACCCACCGGCAGCGGGTCGTCGAGCGGCACATCCGTCACCGCCGGTAAGGCCGGCCGGCACCATCCAGATCGAGCGCGACGCGCTCGTCCGGCGGGGCGAGCATCCGGAACCGCTTGCGGATCGGTGATCGCCCGCCGCGCAGGCCGGTGTGGGGCGGTCGCGAGATTCTGCCGCAGCACCGATCCGGTGCGTCCGGAGTTGGCCGAGAGCCAACCCAGGAGACAGCATGGCGGACAAGGCTGACGTGACGACCTACACGGTGAAGCAGGCGCTGGCCGCCAAGGTCGACGACCACATCGAGATCGCGGTCGAGACGCAGGACGGCACCACGTTGAAGCTCAAGGCGACCGCCGACCAGCTGGATGCCCTGGTGGGCGATCTGGAGACGATCTTGGACGCCGAGGATGCCGAGGGCGAGGCCGCCTGAGCGGCCTGTCCCGAAGCGGAAGCGGGCCGGGCGCGCGAGCGTCCGGCTTCGGCAACAGCGCGGCGCCCGATCGCAGACCGATCGGGCGCCGTTGCCTTTGGGGCGTCCGGCTGAAAGCCGGGGGGCGAACGGTCCGGTTCAAAACCAAACCGGCCCCCGTGCGGTTGTGCCCTTGAGCGCGGGCCATCCGCGCGCGCGTACCGGAGTCCCCATGGCCACCGAGCCGAGTGCCGCCCCGCGCCAGCCCGCGCAGGTGCCGCCGCCCCTCGTTCCGGGCCTGCGCGGCCTCCTGACCCTCGCGGTCGGCGTGGTCCTGATCGCCGCCCTCTACCTCGGACGCGAGGTGTTCATCCCCCTCGTTCTGGCCGTCCTGCTCAGCTTCGTCCTGGCGCCGGTGGTCAACCTGCTGCGCCGGTTGCACTTCGGGCGCGTCCCCTCGGTCATCGTCGCCGTGCTGCTCGCCCTCGGGGTCATCGGCGGCATCGGGACGGTCATCGGCACCCAGGTGGCAGGGCTCGCCGGCAACCTGCCGCAGTATCAGACCACCGTGCAGAGGAAGGTGGCGGGCCTGCAGCAGGGCTGGCTCGGCGAGGCCAACCGGCTGCTGCAGAAGTTCAACCACCAGGTTCACGATGCCACCCAGAAGGCCGACGCCGCCGGCACGACAGCCGAGACGGGACCGGCCGGGGATACGCCCAAGGCGCAGCTCGTGCGCGTCGAGCAGCCCGAGCCCTCGCCACTGGCACTGGCCCAGAAGGTGCTCGGGCCCATCGTCTCGCCGCTGACCGACGTCGGCATCGTGCTGGTGGTGGTGGTGTTCCTGCTCATGCAGCGCGAGGACCTGCGCAACCGCATGATCCGCCTGTTCGGGTCGAGCGACCTGCATCGCACGACAGTGGCCATGGACGACGCGGCCGGCCGCCTCGGCACCTACTTCCTGGCCCAGCTCGGCATGAACGCCGCCTTCGGGGTGCTGATCGGCATCAGCCTCTGGTTCATCGGCGTGCCCAACCCGATCCTGTGGGGCGTGTTCTCGGCGATCATGCGCTTCGTCCCCTATATCGGCGCCTTCGCCTCCGGCCTGCTTCCCGTAGCCCTCGCCGCCGCCGTCGACCCGGGCTGGTCGATGGTGATCGCGACCGCAGCGCTGTTCCTGATCGCCGAGCCGATCTTCGGGCAGGTGATCGAGCCGCTGCTCTACGGCCATTCCACCGGCCTCTCGCCCTTCGCGGTGATCGTCTCGACCCTGTTCTGGGGCTTCCTGTGGGGCCCGATCGGCCTGATCCTGGCCACCCCGTTCACCGTCTGCCTCGTGGTGCTCGGCCGCCACGTCGACAGCCTGGAATTCCTCGACGTCCTGCTCGGTGACCGGCCGCCGCTGACGCCGGTCGAGAACTTCTACCAGCGCATGCTGGCGAGCGACCCGGACGAGGCGCGCGACCTCGGCGAGGCCATGCTGAAGGAGCGCTCCCTGTCCTCGTACTACGACGAGGTGGCCCTCAAGGGGCTGCAGCTCGCCGCGAACGATTTCGCGCGCGGGGTCGTGACGCCGGCGCAGCTGGAGAACATCCGCAACTCGGCCCGGGCGCTGGTCGAGGATTTCGAGGACCACCCCGATGCCGAGCCGGCCGGGGACGACGCGACGGTCAACCCGAGCGCGACCCCGACCTTGGCCGAGCGGACCCACACCCGGACCGAGGCGGTGCCCGGCCAGGCGCCGCCGCGCGAGGCCCTCCCGGAGGCGTGGCGTGGGGAGGCGCCCATCCTGTGCGTGGCGGGGCGCGGCCCCCTCGACGAGGCCTCCTCGGCGATGCTGGCCCAGTTGCTGCGCAAGCACGGGCTCGGGGCCCGGGTCATCGGCTACGAGGCCGTCTCGCGCGACCGCATCCGCGACCTGGACCTCGCGGGCGTGGCGATGGTGTGCATCTCCTATCTCGACATCAGCGGCAGCCCCGCGCATCTGCGCTACCTGCTGGAGCGCCTGAAGCGGCGTGCTCCGCAGCTGCCCGTGCTGGTGGGCCTCTGGCCTGTGGGCGAGAAGGTGCTCACCGATGCCGCGCTCGGCCGGGCGATCGGGGCCGACGTCTACGTGTCCTCGCTGCGCGACGGGGTCGAGGCCTGCCTGCGGACCGCGCAGGCCTCCTCGGGCAGGGGCGCAGAGGCCGCCTGAGGGCCCTGTCGTGTCGGCGTGCCGCGCCCAGGCCGGGCCTGTCGGAGCTGGGCTGCGCCGCTAAGCCCGGCCGGACCCCATCCGGGGCGTCGATACTTCTGCTATGGATCGCTGTCGGAGCTTCGCGTTGAGGAGGCGTTGGGTGTCGCGTTGCGTCGTCGCCATCCGGGATGGTGAAGGGTCGGCTGAACCGGATCCGGTTCGGCGCGCGTGCTGGCGCGCCCCGTGCGCGGCGCCGCGCCGCGGCCCGATCGTCGCCTGGGCGCCATGACCGGCCCGGACGCCGCCACGGACCCGGGCTCGGCTCCGCCGCCGGCGCGCTACCGGCTGCAATGTGTCGTGCACCGGGAGAGCGCGAGCGGCATCATCATCCACGACGAGCCGATTTTCGGGCTCTCCGAAGACGCTGCGGTTGCGGACGCGAAGGCGCGGTTTGCGCATCTGCTCGCCGGCCGCTCGGGCTCGGCGGCCCTGCGGGATGCGGCCGGACGGGTCGTCTGGTCCACGCAGCAGAAGGCTTCGGCCGGGGTGCCCAAACCCCTGTAACGGCCTGTCCGGTCGCGCGGTGCCGCCGGCAGCCCTCAGCGATTCGGTTCCAGGTCGATCACCGGGCCGCCGACATCGAAGAACTCGTCCTCGAAGGACAAGCTTTCTCCAAGTTCATCGTCCTCTCTCCGCCGCAAAGGCACGATCGAGGACAGTACTCCGAGGCAGAGCGCTCCGGCAATGAAGGCAATCAGGATGGCGATGCTCATGACGGAACACCCGGACGCAGCGTGCAGCTGCAGCAAGCACCGACAAGATTAAGACTCGGTTCCCGGTCGACGCAATCGAAATCGGCGCCGCCGGTGACCGCAGGCCGGATCCGGCCCCGAACGGCAGGGTCCGGCCCTCGCCCGGCGGCCGTCAGCCCAACGGCCGGTGCAGCCCCGAGCGGGACCGGAGTCCCTGCACGCGGGCCGTGATTCGCGCCCGGCTCAACCCTGCGCGGGGACCTTATCCTTCTGGTGATCGACCTCGTCGCGGATGCCGTGGCCGGCCATCAGGATCTCGGCCATGAACGCGCCGATCGCCGCCACCGTGCAGACCAGCGCCGCCCCGAAGCACGCGAACAGGATCGACGCCGTGGCGGCGTCGCGCAGCGCCCCGACGAACAGGGTCAGCACCGCCATGCCGATCAGGCCGCCCCCCAGCGAGGCCAGCACGACGGCGAGGTCGAGGACGAAGGAGCGCCGCCGCAGGAAGGTCAGGCGGCGGCCCAGGCGTGCGGCCTCGGCGCTCGTCGCCTTGGCGGCCTCCGCCGAGAGCGCGTCGACCTTGTCGGAGATCCGGCCGAGCCGGGTCGAGAACACGTTCAGCAGGGTCGCGAGCGCCGAGAGCAGGAACGCGGGCGCGAGCGCCACCTGGATGATATGCGCGATGCTGTCGGGCTCGGTGGAGCTGAGGGAGAATCCGAACATCGACGCTACGCCCGCGGCCGCGTCATGCCCGGGCAGATCGCGGGGCCGATCCCGGGGATGGGCCGGAAAGCGGCAGGGACTCGCGAATGGACCATGCCGGGAGGGTCACCACGGGAGGCCCTCCGCGTGCAACCCGACGACGAGCAGCGCCAGGGCCGTGAGGAACGCGACCGTGAGGTAGGGAGCCGGGGTGTCGGTCACCGGAGCCTCCACACCCGCGGATTGGTGGCGACCACCGCCAGGACATAGAAGGCCACGCCGAGCGGCGTCCCGTAGGCCACGACGGCAACGCCGATCCCGATCCAAGCCGACAGAAGGGCCAGCATCGACAGCAGCGCGAGCGGGTTCATGCGCGTCTCCCCGAGGTTTCAACCGCTGGCCCGGATCGTCATCGCGCGGGCGCCCGTGCCTGCGCGACGAACGCCGTCGGCACATAGCGCCGGATGCAGGCGAGGGAAGCCGCGAGCGCGGGCCGGCTGAGGAACGGCCCGAACACGACCGGCGCATCGCCCGGCGGCGCCGCGAAGGCGTCGCCCGCATCGAAGCGGGCCGAGAGCCCGCAGCCCCGGCCCGCTTGCGCGATCGCCGCGCCCGCGGGCGTGGGGTCTTCCGGCCCGATGAAGCGCGTCAGCAGCGTGCTGCGGATCGAGCCGGCATAGATCCACCAGCCGACCGTCTCCTCCTCGACCGCCCCGGCCGGCCTCGACAGCCCGGACAGCGCGGCGGCGACGAGCCCGCACGCCGCGAGCTGCCGCGCGATCCGCCCGTTTACCCTCGGCATCCGTCGCTTCTCCACAGGTCGCCTGTCCCGTCCCCGCACAAGTCCTGCCGACGGCAGAGCGTGTGTGGCCTGCGGTTCCGACCCGCAACCCGGCGGGTTCGAGCCAGGTTACGATGATCAGAACGGTGATGCCAAGAACTGGTCCGCGCCGGGACAGTTTCCGAGCGCAGGGACTTCGCCGCGCGCCTGGATCAGGACTGTGCGGCGACCGCACCGGCCCGCAGGACAACGTCCCGGATGCGGACCGAACCCGGACGGCGATTGCCAGGCTGCCGGCCGTTCACGCCGGCACGGCAACCGGCCGCGTCGTAAATTAATGTTAACCGCGTTCCGCACCCCGGAGCAGGCTTGCGGGCCGATCGCCGGTAGGATCTAAGAAATGATGAAGCTTCCTGGTTGGTCCTGGGAACATTCACGAGCGAACTCAAGCCCCGTCCGCCACCGTGCGGCGGGGCTTTTTGTTTCCGGAAACATTCGGATACGCTCTCGCATCGCTGCTTGAGCCGCCGAAAAGCGGGATGTGCTCTAACGCACCAGGCCGCCTCGGCCCGAAAGCCTGGATTCCAGGCTGTTGCAGCGCTGCACTATCGCGTCCTCGCATCCTGTCGTTCTTGTCGCCGGGTCAACATCCCGCCCAACGGGAGACAGAGGACCAGATGATCAAGACGCTTCTTCTCGCGAGCGCCGCCACGGCTCTCCTGGCCGGCGCCGCCTCGGCCGCCGACCTGCCGCGCCGCGCTGCTCCGCCGCCGGTGTTCACCCCCGTCCCGGTCTTCACCTGGACCGGCTTCTACGCGGGTTTCAACGCCGGCTACGCCTTCGACGCCAGCAGCAACAACACCAACAGCTTCGCCGTGCCGGGTGGCCCGGGTGGCTTCACGGGCGGCGGACCGGGCACGACGGCCTTCTTCAGCCAGCGGAACCAGGAAGGTTTCACCGGCGGTGGCCAGATCGGCTACAATGTCCAGTTCACCCCGGGCTCGGGCGTGGTCGTCGGCATCGAGGCCGACGCGCAGTACCTCGACTTCGGCCGCAACCGGAACAACGGCTTCGCTGCCGGCCTGTCGCCCGCCTACTACGTGACCGACCCGCGCGGCCTGTCGAGCCTCGACTTCTTCGGCACCGTGCGTGGCCGTATCGGCTACGCCTTCGACCGCGTGCTGGTGTACGGCACCGGCGGCTTCGCCTACGGCTCGGGCAGCGCTGACCGCTCGTTCGGCGGCTTCGCCGGCAACGACAGCTTCCGCACCGGCTACGCGGTCGGCGGCGGCATCGAGTACGCCCTCCCGACCGACTCGTTCCTGAACTTCTTCCGCTCGTCCGCCGTGACGCTGAAGGTCGAAGGCCTGTACGTGAACCTCGACCGCAACACCCGCAACCAGGGTGCGCTCGTGATCAACGCCGCCTCGAACGCCCCGGCCTATTACAGCCCGGTCGGCCGCCGCGACGACGAGTTCGCCGTCGTCCGCGCCGGCCTGAACTACAAGTTCGGCTCGTACTAAGGGCGCTTCGCGAACGCTCCCTTCGCGCCGAACGGCGCGGAGGGGGCCTCCCGGTGATCGGGACCTTGCGTGGCCTCCGGCCTGCCGCACCCCGCTCGACCTTGAGCATCCCCAGCCCGATCAGACTGGCCGCTTGAGCCGAGGAGCGTTCCGGGAGTCACTCCCGGGACGTTTTGCTGTCTGGAGAGCCTCTGGCCGGGTTCAGGCGTGGACGGCGTGCTCGAGCTGCGCCTTCGACATCCGCGACCGGCCCGGCACGTTCTGCGCGCGGGCCTTGCGCATCAGCTCCGCCTTCGTCGTGGTGTCCTTGTCGCCCTTGCCGGTCTTGCGCGCCGCGGCGGACTTCTCGGCGGCCGCCTTCGGCTGCTTCGAGAACTGCTTGCCCTTGCGCGTGTCGGCCCGCTTCTTGGCCGTGCTGGCGGCGTATTCCGTGTCGGTCAGGCTCTCACGGGCCTTCTTGGGCAGATAGCGCTCGCCGGTCTTGCCGCTCGCCTTGCCCGACTTCGTGCCCCACTCCTCGTCGGTCCACTGCTTGAGGTGGTTGTCGTCCGCCTTCTTGCCGGCGTAGCCGCCCCCTTCCTTCTTGTATTCGGCCGTCGCCATCTGCGCCTTGCGCGCCGACCACTGGCCAGGCTTGCCGCCCTTGTTCGACTTCGTGACCTGCGTCTTGACCTTGTCCCACAGCTTGGGATCGGTCCTCTTGGCAGTTCCTGACATCGCCGCGCCTCGCGAATTAAGATTTGGCGGACAACACGGGACCTGCTGCTCCGTTCCTGCGGTCCGGTGACCCGGCACGAAGCCGGGCCCCGGGGCGGGGGCGATCCCGGTCACGGCGGCCGAAGGACGCGCATCCTGTTCCCGGCCCATCCGCTCCTGGCGCCTTGCTCGCGGCCCTGCAGAACGTCCCGGATACGTCGGCGGTCTTGCCGGGTTGGCCACGAGGGACAGGCGCGCCGGACGTCGACCTCACGGACTTCGAAAAGGATGCAGCATGGCCGACGCGCCGAACGACACGCAGGCCCAGCGGATGCCCCACGGCAAGCCTGAGAGCGAAGGGCTGGCGAACGCGCCCCTCGACACCGCGACCGGCACGGTCAAGCCGCAGGACGGTCCGATGGAACGGGCCGGTACCGAGAAGGAAGAAGCGCGCCGGGGTGGAACGAGCCTCGGGGCGGAGCGGGACCGGCCGAGCGGCAGCCGGGGCTGAGCGCGGACGGCGCGTCCGGGTCCGGACCCGGACGCGCGATCATGGAGAGAGGAAGACGCATGCGGATTCGGCACAAGCCCCTGCGCGAGCAGGTGATCGTCATCACCGGCGCCTCCAGCGGGATCGGCCTTGCCACGGCCCGCGCGGCCGCGCGCCGGGGCGCCCGCGTCGTCCTGGCGGCGCGCAACGCCGCCGCCCTCGACGACATCGTTCACGACATCCGGGAGCAGGGCGGCGAGGCATGCGCCGTCGTGACCGACGTGTCGCGCCGGGAGGATATCGAGGCCCTGGCCGCCGAAGCCGTGAGCGCCTATGGCGGCTTCGACACCTGGGTCAACAATGCCAGTCTCTCGATCTTCGGCCGCCTCGAGGAGGTCTCGGACGCGGACCATCGCCGGCTGTTCGACGTCAATTTCTGGGGGATCGTCTACGGCTCGACCGTGGCGCTGCAGCACCTGAGGCGATCGGGCGGCGCGCTGGTGAACCTGGGCTCGGTGGCCTCCGATCTCGCCTTCCCGATCCAGGGCATGTACTCCGCCTCCAAGCACGCGATCAAAGGCTTCACGGACGCGCTCCGGATGGAGCTGCAGGAGGAGGGCGCTCCGGTCTCGGTGACGCTCATCAAGCCGGCCTCGATCGACACGCCGTTTCCGGAGCACGCCCGGAACTACATGACGCGGGCCCCGAAGCTGCCGCCGCCGGTCTACGATCCGGCGGATGTCGCGGAGGCGATCCTGTACGCCGCGGAGCACGGTCCGCGGGATGTCTATATCGGCGGCGGCGGCAAGCTGATGAGTTCGCTGCGCAAGCGCGTTCCCGCGGTGACCGACTGGATGGGCGCCGCCGTGGTGTCCAAGACCCAGAAGGCCGGGGTGGCTGGGCGGGACCGGAACGGAGCCCTCTACGCGGCCGGCCGCGACGGCGCCGTCCGGGGAGGCTCGCCCCACCACGTCATGCGCAGCGTCTACACGCGGGCCTCGATCAACCCGGTCCTCACCGGGATCCTGCTCGCGGGCGCCACGGCGGCCGCGGCCTCGCTGCTGGGCCGCCCGGGCCGGTCCTAGGCGCCCGCGACGCGAGGCCGTCCCGGCCGGCAGGGAAGCCGATCTTTCAGCGCGGGATCGCGCGCATCCGAGCGCGCGATCCCGCTTCTGTCGGGAGAGTTCATGGCCCGATCAGAGCGGCGGCGCGACGCCGTCTCCCGAGGAACGGGCGGCGGGGGCCCGCGCCGGCCGGAAGCACCTCGGCGAGGACGGCCGGCCGCAGACGCGCCCCACCCCCGAGGCGCAGGAGGCTGACCGCACCGCGATGACGGTGGCCGGGAAGCCGGAGCCGATCCCGCGCGCCACCGAGGACGGCCTGGACGAGGCCTAAGCTCTTCACGGGCGCGTTCGCCGGCGACGGCCCGGGAATAAAGCCGGCGGCCTGTCGGTTCTTGATCCCGTGACTCAGGGCTGCAGGGTGGCGCCCCATGGCTTCGCTGGATCTCGACGGAGGCCCCCCGGCCCGCTGCGCCGCCGGGTGGACCCTATGACCACCCTGGCGCGCGCGCGCTTCAGCCAGCTCGTCCTGCCGCGCCTCGACGAGGGCTACCGCCTCGCGCGCTGGCTCACCGGCAACGCCACCGATGCCGAGGACGTGATGCAGGAGGCCTGCCTGCGCGCCTACCGGGCGATCGAGGGTTTCGCCGAGGGCAACGCCCGGGCGTGGTTCCTGACCATCGTCCGCAACACGGGCTATTCCTGGCTGCAGCGGCACCGGCCACGGGCCGTGATCTTCGCCGAGGACCTCGCGCCGGAGGCCCAGGCCGCGCTGGAGACCGGAGGCCTCCTGGCCCAGGCGCCGGAGACGCCCGAGGCGGCGCTCATCGCCCGCGACGATGCGGGGCATCTCGCCCGGGCGGTGGAGGCCCTGCCGGTCGCCTTCCGGGAGGCGCTGGTCCTGCGCGAGTATCACGGCCTCAGCTACCGGGAGATCGCCGCCGTGACGAACGTCCCGATCGGAACCGTGATGTCGCGCCTCGGCCGCGCGCGGCAGCACCTGCTGGCTCGGCTCGCGGAGGACGGGCGATGACCGACGACGACGAGACCCTCCTGCTCCTCAGCGCCTACGCGGATGGCGAGCTGTCGCCCGGCGAGGTCCTGGCCATGGAGCGCCGTCTCGCGGCCGAGCCCGGAGCACGGGTTACGGCGGAGCGTCTGCGCACCCTCTCGACGGCGCTGCGCGAGACCCTGGCCGGCCCCCCCGCCCCGGAGGCCCTGCGGGCGCGCGTGATCCAGGAGATCGGCTTCGCAGATCCGCCGCCCGAGCACGCATCGGAAGGCGCGTGGGGCGGCCGTTCGGGAGGAGGCTGGCGCGGGTCCTGGCGCGGGTCCTGGCGCGGATCCTGGCGCGGATCCTGGCAGGCGCTGGCCGCGACGCTCCTTCTCGGCCTCGTCGGCGGCGCCGCGCTCGGCAGCGGCGCCTATCGCGATCGCCCCGAGACACCGGCCACGATCGAGGCCGTGCTGGCCGGCCACCTGCGCGGCCTCGCGGCGCCGCAGCCCTTCGACATCGCCTCCTCCGACCGGCACGTGGTCAAGCCCTGGTTCAACGGCCGGACGACCATCGCCCCCGACGCGCCGGATCTCGCCGACCAGGGCTTTCCGCTGATCGGCGGCCGGGTCGACATCGTCACCCACACGCCCGTGCCGACCCTCGTCTATCGCCGGGACCGGCACGTGATCAGCGTCACGGTGGTCCCGGCCGCCGACAGCCCGCCGGCCGGCGAGGAGCGGCGGGACGGGTCCACGATCGAGCGCTGGAGCCTCGGCGATCTGACCTACTGGGCGGTTTCGGACCTGAACGCGCGCGACCTGCGCGGCTTCGTCGACCTGTACCGGTCCCGGACCGGGCGACCGGGATAGGACGTCCCGGGAATACAATCATCGTCCCACGGTTTATCACTCTATCGCCCCATCGATTTGATGAGGATCCGCGCGTGATCGCCGAACTTGGACCGAATAGGGCAATAGCCGGAGACGTATCCGGATCCGAGCCCGGACCCGTGCGGGCCTGGTGGCTCATTGCCGGCGGGAGCGACCGCACCGCCTTCGACCCGGTGCTCGTCGAGACGGCGCTTCACCTGCTGATCGAGCATTTCGAGCAGGGGCTGGCGGTCACCGACCGGTGCGGACGCGTGCAGTTCCTGAATCGCGCCGCCCGCGCCTATCTCGGCCGGGGCCTCCTGCGCCTCGAGCGAGGCTGCCTGCGCGGGACCAAGCCCGCGGATTCCGCGGCCCTGCGCAGGATCATCGCGGATGGCGTCGCCGGGCATTGCGGCTCGGTGCGCCTCGAAGGCGACGGCGCTCCGCTGCTGGTCGCTGCCTGCGCGATCCCTCCGCCCGCCGGCGCAGTGCCTGAGGGCGCCGTGCTCCTGCGTCTCGTCGATCCCGCGGCGGCGCGCCTGCCGACCGCCGCAATGCTGCAGGACCAGTTCGGCTTCACCCCCGCCGAGGCGGCTCTGGCGGTGGACATCCTGGCCGGACACGACCTCGCGGCGAGCGCGGCGCACCGCCGGATCACCCGGAACACGGCGCGCGTGCATCTGCGCCACCTCTTCGAGAAGACCGGCGCCCGCCGGCAGGCGGAGCTGATGCGCCTGCTCCTGCTCTGCCCGCAGCCGATCGCCGCCGCACAATCTGGCGGCACCGAAATATCCGCTTTCGGGCCGTTCAGTAGTTCAAATGGAGGATGCAAATACAGATCAATACAGCGAAGTTGACTCGGCCGATCGTGGATAGACCACAGATCTTTCGGCTCAACGGAGGCTGAATAATGATCTTCTCGCTCCTGAGCTCTATCCAGAAGCGTCGCACGGCGGCGCGGAATTTCCGTGTCCTCTCGGCTCTCGACGACGAGATGCTCCACGATATCGGTCTGGACCGGCGGACGCTCCACGCCTTCTGCGAGAACGGCTGCACGCACACGCCCGTCCCGCCGAGCCGGCCGGACGCGCCCTGGGCGGCCGTGATGCCCGGCCCGCTGGGGGCCGCCTTCCGCTGAACGCCCGATCCGTCCCCCCGGGGCCGCTCAGATCTCGACGCAGATCTTGCCGAAGTGGCGGTTGCTCTCCTGGTGGCGGAACGCCGCGACGAGCTCGTCGAGCGGATAGCGACTGTCGACCA
This sequence comes from Methylobacterium sp. OAE515, assembly GCF_041806315.1. Lineage (NCBI taxonomy): Bacteria > Pseudomonadati > Pseudomonadota > Alphaproteobacteria > Hyphomicrobiales > Methylobacteriaceae > Methylobacterium > Methylobacterium sp. OAE515. Next base: position 4,119,376 of record NZ_JBGMUV010000001.1, on the reverse strand, counting down.
CCGGCCGCAGCCCGCAGGCCTCGATCCCACGGACCATCTCGATCTGGTGGCGGCGGCTTCCGACCAGCACGCCCTGCAGGCGGATCTGCTTCAGAAGCGCCGGGACCAGCGGTAGCTCGCCCGCCACGCCCGTCAGGATGCCGATCACCGAGATGTGGCCGGCGACCCGGACGGCGGCCATGGACTGTTCCAGCGTCGCCGGCCCGCCGACGTCGAGGACGTGATCGACGCCGCGCCCGTCCGTCAGGCGCCGGGCGGACTCGCCCCAGGCCGGGTCGGCGCGGTAGTTGATGACGTGGTCGGCGCCGAGCGCGCGCAGGCGCTCCAGCTTGGCGTCGCTGGAGGAGGTGGCGATCACCGTGGCGCCGGCCGCCTTGGCGAATTGCAGGCCGAACAGCGATACGCCGCCGGTGCCCTGCACCAGCACGACGTCGCCGCTCTTCAGGCCGGCATCGGCGTGCAGCGCCCGCCACGCGGTCAGGCCGGCGGTGGTCAGCGTCGCCGCCTCGGCGTGATCCCAGCCCCGGGGGGCGCGGGTGAAGGCGGTGGCCGGTGCGGTCACCCGCTCGCGGGCGTAGCCGTCGACCCCGTCGCCCGGAACGGTGGCGAAGCCCTCGACCAGCGGCGTGCCCTCGAGCCAGGTCGGGAAGAAGGTGCTGACCACCCGATCGCCCACGGTGAATTCGGTCACGCCCGGCCCCACGGCCTCGACCGCGCCGGCCCCGTCGGACATCGGGATGCGCGGCTCGCTCGGGCCCCACATCCCGCTGACCACGGCGTAGTCGTGGTAGTTGAGGGAGCTCGCCCGCAGGCGGACGGTGATCGCGCCGGGCCCCGGCTCCGCTACCGGCCGCTCCCCGAAGGTCACGCGTTCGAAGCCGCCGCCCGGCTGGACGATGACGGCCCGGGCTGTCGATCCGGTCATGACGCACCTGTCGCTCCGCGGCCTCCGCCGCCGGGAGGCGGACCCTGGCAGGCGGCGCGGCCGACGTCGAGGGGCCGGGCGGCCTCGGTCAGCCCGAGCCCGTAGCCCGCGGCGGACGTTCCGGCCCGGATGGGCGCGCATGCGCCGCGCGCCCTTGCCGCTGCGCTGCGGCACCGGCAAGGTCATAGGTCAGATTCCGTCCGTCGAAGGAGGACAGACCGTGTTGACCGAGCGCGTCGTTCTGACCGAAAGCATAGCGCCGACAGCGTCCAAGGTCTTCACGCAGGCCGGGATCGGCGACATCCGGCAATGGCCTCGGGCCGTCGGCCCCGGGGATGCCGGTGATCTTGCCGGCGCCACCGTCCTGGGCATCCGCTCGCGCACGAAAGTCACCGCCGCGCTGCTCGACGCGCTGCCCGACCTGACCGCCGTCGGGTGCTTCAGCGTCGGGACCAACCAAGTCGACCTCGAGACGGCGCGCGCCCGCGGCCTGCCGGTCTTCAACGCGCCGTTCTCGAACACGCGCAGCGTCGCCGAACTCACGATCGGCGAGATCGTGATGCTGCTCCGGCGCATCCTGCCACGCTCGGAATCCGCCCATGCCGGCGGCTGGGACAAGTCGGCCACCGGTGCCTTCGAGGTGCGCGGCAAGACCCTCGGGATCGTCGGCTACGGGAATATCGGCGCGCAGCTCTCGAACCTCGCCGAGGCGATGGGCATGCGCGTGATCTTCTACGACCTGACCGACAAGCTCCGTCACGGCAACACCGAGCCGGCCGAGAGCTTCGAGGCGCTGCTCGCCGCCAGCGACGTCGTCAGCCTGCACGTCCCGGAGACGCCGCTGACCCACGGGCTCATGAGCGCGGACCGGATCCGCGCGATGAAGCCCGGGGCTTACCTGATCAACAACAGCCGCGGCACCGTCGTGGACCTGGACGCGCTGGCCTCGGCCCTGCGCGACGGGCATCTCGCCGGGGCCGCGATCGACGTCTTCCCGGTGGAGCCCACCTCCAACGCGGAGCGCTTCGTGTCGCCCCTGCAGGGCCTCGCGAACGTCATCCTCACCCCGCATGTCGGCGGTTCGACGGAGGAAGCCCAGGACCGCATCGGCGCGGAGGTGGCCCGCAAGCTGGTCGACTACGTCCAGACCGGATCGACGCTGGGCGCGGTGAACTTCCCGCAGGTGCAGCTGCCGCCGCGCCTGTCCGGCGCGCGCTTCCTGCACGTGCACCGGAACGTGCCCGGCGTGCTCGGGCAGATCAACGCGATCTTCTCGGGCCGCGCGCTCAACATCGACGCGCAGTACCTCCAGACGGACGGCGAGTTCGGCTACGTCGTGGTCGATGCCTCGGTGCGGCCGGACGAGGCGGAGGCGGTGCACCGCGCGCTGCGGGCCATCGACGGCACGGTCCGGACGGGGCATCTCCGGCCGGCGGGGTGAAGAGCCCGGATTCGAAAGGTCCGGGACCTGCTGCGGGTGCAGGACGAAGCCCTGCCGAGACACAGCATCAGGGCTCCGCCCCGATACCCCGCCCAAGGGCATGCCCTTGGGGATCCCGCAACAGGGCGCCGGCTCAATGCCGCGGCAGGGTGTGCAGCGCCCTTAGGAAGGCGTCGACATCCGCGCGGGTGTTGTAGAAGGCGAGCGAGGCCCGCACCGACTGGTCGACCCCGAACCGGCGCAGGGCCGGCAGGGCGCAGTGGTGGCCCGAGCGCACCGCGATGCCGTGCGCGTCGAGGTGGTGGGCCACCGCCTCGTTCTCCTGCCCCTCGATCACGAAGGACATCACGCTCGCCTTCTCCCGGGCGGTACCGATCAGGCGCAGGCCCTTCACGTCGGCAAGGCCGCCCTGCGCATACGCCAGGAGGTCGTGCTCGTAGGCGGCGATCGCCGGCAAGCCGAGGCCCGCGAGGTAGTCGAGCGCCGCTCCGAGACCGACCGCCCCGGCGATGTCGGGCGTGCCCGCCTCGAACTTCTCGGGCGCGCCCTTGTAGACGGTCTTCGCGAAGGTGACGTCCTCGATCATGTGGCCGCCGCCCTGCCAGGGCGGCATCGCCTCGAGCAGGTGGGTCTTGCCGTAGAGCGCGCCGATGCCCGTCGGCCCGAACACCTTGTGGCCGGAGAAGACCAGGAAGTCGGCGTCGAGGGCTTGGACGTCCAGCGGCATGTGCGGCGAGGATTGCGCCGCGTCGACCAGCACCGGCACTCCGTAGGCGTGGGCGAGCTGGATGATCTCCCGCACCGGGTTCACGGTGCCGAGCGCGTTGGCCACCTGCGTCACCGAGACGATCTTCGTGCGGCCCGACAGCAGCGCCGCGTACTGCTCGAAGATGATCTCGCCCCGGTCGTTGACCGGGATCACCCGGAGCGTCGCCCCGGTCTGCTGCGCCAGCAGCTGCCAGGGCACGATGTTGGCGTGGTGCTCGATGGTCGAGACGATGATCTCGTCGCCCGGGCCGATATGGGCCCGGCCGTAGGAATTGGCGACGAGGTTGATCGCCTCCGTGGTGCCGCGCAGGAAGACGATGTCGTCCTTCGACGGGGCGTTGAGGAAGCGGCGCACCGCCTCGCGGCCGCCCTCGAACAGGTCGGTGGAGCGTGCCGCCAGGGTGTGGGCGGCCCGGTGGATGTTCGAGTTGTGCCGCCCGTAGAATTCCGCGGTCGCGTCGATCACGGCTTGCGGCTTGTGGGTGGTGGCGGCGTTGTCGAGCCAGACCAGCGGGTGGCCGTTGACGCTCTGGTGCAGGGCCGGGAAATCCCGGCGGACATGCTCCACGTCGAAGGGCGCCGCCACCGGGCTCGACCCGTGCGACGTCACCCGCGGCGCCGGGCCCGGGTCGCGGGCCGGTTCGACCCGCGGGCTCGCCGGCACCCTGCGGGCCGGCCCGGGGCCGAGGTTCAGGAAGTAGTAGTCGGAGGGCGGCGCCTCGGGCGCCCGGGACAGCCGGCCGGTCCGGGCGGAGCGCTCCTGCGCCGCATCGCGCCCGGCCTGCGACGGGTCGGCCGGCACGAGCTGCGGGGCGAGGGCGTGCGCGAAGGCGTTGGCGCGCGGGTGGTCCGCGGCGATCTGCCGGTGCAGCTCCGGACCGCCGGGGAGGGCGGCCGCCAGCGCCGGGGCGCCGGCGAAGGCGAAGTCCGGCAGCACGGGGCGCGGGCTCGCCGGGTGGACCGGCGGGATCGCCGCCGGGATCACAGCCCTTTCCGCGAAGGCCGGGCTCGCGGGTGCGAGATTCGGCAGGGTCGGCCCGGAGAGGCCCGGCAGGCCGACCGTCGGCGCCCCGAAGGAGCGCGCCGCCAGCGCCGACGCGTCGGGCTGCAGGCCGGCGGGCTGGCCGCCGGCAGGCGCCGAGGGCACGCCCAGGGACGCGCTCGGCAGCGGCGCGCCGCCCGGGCCTTGGGGCAGGCTCTCGAGAGCCTGCCGGACCTGGGGGCTGGCGGGGATCGACGGGGCGAAGGGCTGGCTCGCGGTCTGCCCCTGCCCGACGATCTCCCGGGCGAGGCGCCCGACGAGATCCGCGTGGAGACGGTCGGACGGCGCCAGATCGCCCGGGCTCGCCCCGGGCAGCCCGAGGGCGAAGGCCTCAGGCGTAGTCATGGTAATTGCCCAGCAGCACGTTATCGAGGCGGGCGATCGCGTCCTCGACCAGCACGGCGGCCGAGAAGTAGCGGGTCACGAGGTGCGAGGCGATCGAGTGGTCGTTGGTGCCCATGTAGCGCACCGACAGGCCGGGCTCGATCTCGCCGGTCACGCCGGACTTCTGCAGGCCGACCACGCCCTGCTCGCCCTCGCCGACCCGCAGCAGCAGGATCGAGGTGGTCTCGGCCCCGGTCACCGGGTCGATGTCGATCGGCAGCTTGTCGCTCGGCACCAGCGGCACGCCGCGCCAGGTGATGAACGGCGCGCCGAACAGGTGGACGACGACCGGCGGCACGCCGCGGCGGGTCGCCTCCCGGCCGAAGGCCGCGATGGCGCGGGGATGGGCCACGAAGAAGGCGGGCTTCTTCCAGACCAGCGTCAGCAGCTCGTCGAGGTCGTCCGGGGTGGGCGGGCCGCCGCGGGTGGGGATGCGCTGGCGCGGGCCGACCTCGTGGAGCAGGCCGAACTGCGAATTGTTCAGGAGCTCCCACTCCTCGCGCTCCTTCACGGCATCGACCGTGAGGCGGATCTGCTCGCGGAGCTGGTCGATCTCGTTGGAGTAGAGATCGGTGACCCGCGTGTGGGTGTTGAGGATCGTCTGGATGGTCGAGAGGTGGTACTCGCGCGGATCGACCTCGTAATCGACGAAGGTCGTGGGCAGGCGCGGCTCGCCGGCATGGACCGCCAGCAGCTCGATGCCCTGCTCGCCGTAGGAATTGGTGTGCCCTTTGAGGCGGTCGCGCTCCTCGCGGTACTGCGCGATCTTGGCGCGGATCTCCTCGCTCTGCACCGCCGCGGCGTCGAGGGTCAGGAGGGTCACGGCCGACAGGGCCTTCACGGCCGGGGCGGGGGCGCGCTCACCGGCGAGACCGGCATCGCCGAAATAATCGCCCTTCGTGGCCAGGCCCTGGCGCAGGCGGCCCTTGTAGGGGCCCGACAGGGTCAGCTCGACCGTGCCGTCGGCCACGACCGTGAGGCTGCGGCCCGCGGAACCCTCCTCGTGGATCACCGCGCCGGCCTGGTGCCGGCTCTCGGTGAACTTGGCCGCCAGCGCGGCGAGCTCGGAATCGCCGAGCCGGCTGAACAGCGGCACGGCGCGCAGCGAGGCGGGACGGATCACCCGGTTCTTACCATCTCCCTTGCCGTCGCCCTTGTCCTCGGCGGCGAGATCGATCCGGCCGGGCTTGGCCAGCACGACGGCGCGGCGGTTGACGCGGTAGACCCCGCCCGCCAGGTCCACGAAGGGCAGGAGCCGCAGCAGCCAGCGCGGCGTGTTGGCCGCGTTCTGGACCGAGGTGACGGTCGCCGTCGCAAGATTGCGTGCCGCCGTGGCGCTCACGCTCAGACCCGGTCCGCTCATCGTTCGTCCTCACTCCAGTCAGGGTTGCAGGCGCGCCGCATCGATCCGCTCGGCGGCTTTTCGCCCCGCAGCCTGTGCAGGGCGGTCGTAAAACGTCACGATCAAGAATTGATGACGAGAACGGCCCGTCGAAGCCGCATCGTCGATAGATGAGTCAGGTGTTTTCCGGCGTTCGGATCACATTTCTTCGCCGCTCATCCGGCCTCAATGCATCCCGTCTCCGTCAGAGCCTGGATAAAGTCTGATTCGGCCGGGGGTCAACGAAATGATTTACCCATTTTGATCTGAAACCTGGAAGGCGGTCCTCTGGCATGCACAGCGCATAGGACATCACATTCGTCCGGACGCGAGTTCCGAGAATTTAATTTTGTCGGGTGAGCGTGCGCGGCGGCGGCCGGACGGCTTTGTTTCAAGAGAAGAATTTCTCGGCGCGTCTCAGATCCCGTCCCCGTAGCCGAAGGACTGGTCCATGCTGAGTGCCGGCTCCTCGTCCACGGGCAGGCGCGAGACGACCCGGGCCGGCACGCCCGCCACGGTCGTGTGGGGCGGCACGTCCTGCAGCACCACCGCGGCGGCCGCGACCTTGGCGCCCGCGCCGACCCGGATGTTGCCCAGCACCTTGGCGCCGACGCTGAGCAGCACCCCGCGCTCGATCTTGGGATGCCGGTCGCCGCTCTCCTTGCCGTTGCCGCCGAGCGTCACCGACTGGAGGATCGAGACGTCGTCGGCGATCACCGTGGTCTCGCCGATCACCACCCCGGTGGCGTGGTCGATGAACACGCCGGAGCCGATCCGGGCCGCCGGGTGGATGTCGCAGCCGAAAACCTCGGAGATCCGGCTCTGGACGTGCAGCGCCAGGGTCGCCCGGCCCTGGTGCCAGAGCCAGTGACCGACCCGGTAGGCCTCCAGCGCCGCCAGACCCTTGTAGAACAGGAACGGGTCGAGGTAGCGGCGGCAGGTCGGGTCGCGCTCGCGGATCGCCACGAGGTCGCGCACCGCGTGGGCGCCGGCCTGCGGGTCGGCCTCGAAGGCCGACAGGCACAGGTCGCGCATCGACAGCCGGGCCAGGTCGCCGTCCCCGAGCCGGTGGGCGAGGCGGTAGGCGAGGGCCTGGGCCAGCGAGCGCTGGTCGAGGATCGTCGCCTGGATGATCCCGGCATAGAGCGGCTCCTCGATCAGGGCCGCCTCGGCCTCGGCGCGCAGGGCCGCCCAGACCTCGGATTCCGTGGTGCTGCGGCTCGTGGCGCGCAGGGGCGGCTGGGTCGAAGCCAGGGCGGTCATCGCAGAACGATCACGGCACGGGCCGGAACAGGTCGGGCAGGTAGCGCTCCAGGATGGCGTACCCCTGGAACTCCACGTCCACCGTGGCCGGTGCGTCGCCCGCGCGGTGGATGCCCACCACCCGGCCCCGGGCGTGACGCCAGATGCCCAGGATCTCGGCGAGGTCCGGCCGCGCGAACACGACCGCGTCGCCCTGCATCATCGTCGCTGAGGCCATCCGGCCGGTCCCCCTGGATTGGCCGCGCGCGGCGGCCCGATTCTGCGGCGGTCGTCGCCGGACCTGCGATCGGCCCGGTCGCGAAAAGTCGTTTTCGGATGCCCCGGGCGGCGGAGAACGTTTCGGTCGCACAGGGCCGGAACGGGAGCATCATTTTTCGCTAAGCCGTTGTAACGGAACGATATTTATGGATCGGACCGCATTTGGCAAGTCCCGCGCGCAGGGACGTGTCCGCCGGTGCGGGGCGCGTGATCGCACGCAGCCGCGGCGGCCGCTCCCGCGCCAGACCTCACCTTCTGCTCCGGGATGCGCCTTCGACGAACAACCTGCGCTGCAAGTCATCGCCAATTTGGCAGCACATTCTCGAGCCCGGCCCCTAGATTGAAGGGATCGACGGACAGTCGATGCAGAGCCGGATGAGGTTTGCCGTGAGCGCCAGCAAAGATCGGATCGCCCTGATGACTGTGCCGTGTCTGCCGTGTTGCCGCGCCCAGGAGAAGGAGACCGCACGACATCAGTCACGAGAGGCGACCAGCGATGCTGACCTATGAGACGGCCCGGAACACCCAACCTGACCTGAGCGCCGAAACGGCCGCGTCCCTCGGCCGAGCCCTGTCCCGGAGCGTCCGCTCCCACCCCTCCCATGAACGCGCCGCCCTGGCGAGCGCCCTCGACGACGGGCTGATGCCCGACGAGGTGGCCCGGATCCTCGCCGGCCGGCGGGTGGCCGAGGCCTTCCCGGTCCGCTGGGGCGAGAGCCCGGAAGCCTACGCGTCCCGGACCGTCTCCGAGATGTTCGTCGCCTACCTCCAGTAGCCGCGCCCGCCGCCCCGATCACCTGGACTGGAAACCTGCCATGTCGGTCTTCCCCCGCGGGTGGAAGCGCCGGACGGGAACGGCTGCCTGCGCGCTTGCCCTGGCGCTCGGCACCGCGGGCCCGACCGCCGCCGGGCACCTTCCGAAGGGCCGCGCCTCTGCGGCGGGCGGGCCGGACATCCCGGCCCGGCTCACGATCGGCCCGGGCGGCCGGGACCTGCGGCTCGCGGGCGACCTCACCGAGGGCGTCGCCGCGCGGGTCGCGGGGATCCTCGCCGCGCAGCCGCAGATCGGGCGCATCCACCTCACCAGCGACGGTGGCCTGGTGGAGGAGGGGGCGGCGATCGGGGCGCTCGTGGCGGCGCGGGGGCTGTCCACCTACGTGCCCGATGCCTGCGCGTCAGCCTGCACGCTGATCTTCGTCCGCGGCCGGACCCGCGCCCTCGCGACCGGAGGACGGCTCGGCTTCCACGCGCCCTACGAGCTCGGCGCGCACGGCCGGATGCGCCCGGTGGATTCCGCGCCGGAGCGGGCGGCCTATCGCGCCGCCGGCCTGCCGGCCGCCTTCGTGGCGCGGGCCCTGGCGGTGCCCCCGGCCGGGATCTGGATCCCGGAGGCGGAGGAGTTGCGCGCGGCCGGCATCGTCACCGAGATCGTCGGACCGGACCGCTTCCCCGATTCCACCCTCGACGCGGATCCGAGCGAGGCCGGGGCTCGGGCCGCGATCCTGCGCGCCCTGCCGATCCTGCGGCAGGGCGAGGCGGCGGGGCTCGATCCGATCGCCCGGTGGTACCGGGACGGCTACGCGGCGGGACGGCCGGAGGCGGAGGCGGCGGCGGGCCTGAAACGGCTGGCGGCCGCCTATCTGCGGCGGCGCTTCCGGGCGGCCGATGACGGCGTCGTCCGGGCGCTGGGGCGCCGGGTCCTGGCGATGATGCGGGCCGCCGAGCCGCGGGACGCGTCCGCCTGCGGGGCTCTGGCCGCCGGCGACTTGGTGGCGCTCGACGCGCGGCTCCGCGCCGAGAGGCCCGGCGCGTTCGGGCTGGCCCCGCTCCTCGCGCGGACGCGCGGGGCGCAGCCGGGCCGGAGGGACCCGTCCGATCCCGTGGCGGGCGCCCCGATCCCGAGCCCGCTCCGATCGGAGAATTGCGCCGGGCGGATCGCCGGCGCGACGCACGCCCTCGCGCTGCCGCCCCGCCAATCGGCGGCGGCGCTCCGGTCCCTGTTCCTGGCCGAGCCGCAGCAGACGCTCGCCAACGGCGCTGCGCCGTAGCGCCCCCCTCGACACGCGGCGCCGGCGCCTATCTTCGCACCGTCGGTCGGGCCACGGCAGGGCGCCGACCGGTCGGGAGGGAGGACGGATGCCGGATTATCGCCTGCGCGGGGCGGCTCGTGGCGAGGACGGGGAGATCGGCGCGCCGATCGTCGACGAGGTGCTCACGGCGGTCGACGCCAAGGAGGCGGTGCGGCTGGCCAACAGCCGCTCGGTCACGGTCGACGACGAGGCGGTCAACGCCCTCTGGCTGGTCGATGCGAACGGGACCCTGCTCTGGTCCCTGCGCCGGGCCGACCGGGAGAGCTGACGGCGCCGTCCCGCGTCGCCCGGCGCGGTCGTCAGGCCGGCGCGGGGACGCGCGAACCGGGCGACCGGTCGGAGGCGGGGCGCGCGGCGCCGCCGAGATACAGGGCCTGGACGTCGTCCCGCGCCCGCAGGGCCGCCGCGCTGCCGGCGAGCGCGCTGCGTCCGTTCTCCAGCACCACGGCGTGGTGGGCGTGGCGCAGGGCGAGGCGGACATTCTGCTCGGCCACCAGCAGGGTCAGGCCCTCCGTCCGGTTCAGGCCGGTGAGCACCCGGTAGATCGCCTCCACCACCTTGGGCGCGAGCCCCATGGAGGGCTCGTCGAGGACGAGCAGCCGGGGCCGGCCCATCAGCGCCCGGCCGATCGCCGCCATCTGCTGCTCGCCGCCCGAGAGCAGGCCCGCGGCGACGTCCCGCTTGGCGGCGAGAGCGGGGAACAGGCCGTAGACCCGCTCCAGGTCGGCGCGCACGGCCCCGCGGCTCGAGCCGCGCCCGAGGCCGCCCGCGACGAGATTGTCCCGGACGCTCAAGCCCCGGAAGCAGTGGCGCCCCTCCAGCACGCCCACGAGCCCGGCGCGGACGAGGGCATCGGTCCGGGTCCGCGTCACGTCCCGTCCGTCGAAGGCGAGGCGCCCGGCCGTGACCTGCCCGCGCAGGGCCGGCAGCAGGTTCGACGCCGCCCGCAGCAGCGTGGTCTTGCCGGCGCCGTTGGCGCCGACCAGGGCGGCGATCTCCCCCGCCCGGACCGCGAGGCCGACGCCATGCAGGGCGTGGACCGCCCCGCCGTAGACGACCTCCAGCGCTTCGACCTCGAGGAGCGGCCGACCGGCGCCGTCGCTCATCGGCCCGCCGCGGCGGCCTGCTGGCCGCCCTTGGTCTCGGCGGCCTCCTCCGCCGCGCAGTCGCGCGGGGTGAGGCCGTGCTCCTTGGCGTAGGCGGTCGACGAGGCCTCGATGATCGGGCGCAGGCTCGCCCAGTCGGGGGCGATCCAATCGGACACGACATTCCACTTCGCCCCGTCCCATTGCTGGAAGGTGACGCGGCCGTCGCCCTCGTGGTTGGCGCAGGTGACGTTGATCGAGTGGAACAGACCCTTGGCGCCCAGCGCCGCCACCCGGGCCTCGTCGAGGCGGAGGTGCTCGAAGCCCCAGCGCACCTCGTCGCCCGTGAGGGTCCGGTGGCCGAACTTGCCTTGCGCGATCCGCACCGCCTCGACGTTGAGGATGCCGTTCAGCACCCCGAGATTGTGGTAGACGCTGCCGATCCGCTTCCGGTCGGCGAGGTTGCCGTTGCCGGCCCCGTAGACCTTGCCGACGACCTCCTGGATCACCGGGTAGGCGGTGCCCGAGGCCTGGGTCGTGATCGCGACGTAGCCCTTGGCGGCCTCGCCCGCCGGGATCACGTCCTCCTCCGAGTTCGACCAGACATTGCCGACGATGCGGTCGGCCGGGAAGCCGGTCTTCTGGGCGGTCTTCAGGGCCACCGGGTTCATCACGCCCCAGCCGCGCAGCACCACGAAGTCGGGCCGCAGGCGCCGGATCGTGAGCCACTGCGACTGCTGCTCGTTGCCGGGATGGGGCACCTCGATCTGCGCGACGGTGAAGCCGTAGCGCTTGGCGAGCTGCGCGTAGATCGGGATCGTCTCCTTGCCGTAGGGCGAGCCGTGGTAGAGCACCGCGACGGTCTTGCCCTTCAGCTTGTCGAGCCCGCCCGCCCGGGTGCCGAGATACTGGATGATGCCGCTCGTCTCGCTGTAGGGGTTGAGCAGCAGCGGGAAGACGTAAGGAAAGACCCGGCCGTCGGTGGAATCGGTGCGGCCGTGGTTGATCGTGATCAGCGGCACCTTGTCGGCGGTGATCCGATCGATCATCGCGTAGGCGATGCCCACGGAGAGCGGGTTCCAGGCGGCGATCCCGGGCCGGGATTTCAGCCGCTCGTAGACCTCGACGCCGCGCTCGACCTCGTACTGGGTCTCGCCCTCGCTCCAGGTGAGCGTCACGCCGTTCACGCCGCCGTCGCGGGCGTTGATCAGGGTCAGGTAGTCGATGAAGCCCCCGAAGAAGCCGGTCCCGCCGGCCGCGTAGGGGCCGACCCGGTAGCTCTGGAGCGGGAAATACTGCTCGTCGGCGGTCGCGGCACCGGCGAGGAGGGTCGCGCCCGCGAGGAGCGCGGCGCGGAGGCGGATCTTCGGCATCATGGGCGTCCTGTGGTTGGTCGGGCAGGGGGAGGCGGGTGCCAACCCCGTCAGTCCGGGGCGCCGCAGGCGAGCCCGGACCCGAAGGGGCACGCCGGAGGCGGGCAATCCAGAACCACTGGCGGTGCCGTGACTTGGCATGTCGGCGGCTCTGGATCCGGGGCTCCGCTGCGCGGCCCCGGGATGACGGGGTGTTGCGCGGGGCAAGCCGATTGGCCGTCGGCGAACTGGGTCCGGGTGGTGCGGCGGCGCAGGCGATCGGATCGCCTGACGGCGGCCACGGCCCGGTCGAGCAGGGCCGCGAGCCCCGCGGGCTCGCGGATCAGCACGGCGACGATCAGGGCGCCGAGCACGATGCGCTGGACCATCTCCAGGGTGCCGGAATCGAAGCCGTCGCCGAGGAGCGCCGCGCCGAGGCGGGCGAGCAGCAGGGGCAGCACCACGATGAAGCCCGCGCCCAGGAAGGCGCCGCGCAGGGTGCCCAGGCCGCCGATGATGACGATGAACAGGATCTGGAAGGAGCGGTCGAGGTTGAACCCCGCCGGCTCGACGGTGCGCAGATACGCGAAGGCCCACAGCACCCCGGCGATCCCGATCACGAAGGACGAGACCGCGAAGGCCAGGAGCTTGGTCCGGGCGACCTTCACGCCGACCAGGCGTGCGGCGGTCTCGTTGTCGCGGATCGCCACGAGGTTGCGGCCTGTGGGCGCGCTCACGAGGCGCCACGCGAGGAAAGTCAGCAGCGTGACCGCGCTCAGCGAGAACAGGTAGCGCCCGCGCGGATCGTCGAAGGACAGGCCGGCCACCACCAGCCGGGGCGCCGTGATGATGCCCGAGGGGCTGTCGTTGGAGATCCAGCCGATCCGGTTCAGCGCCCAGGCGACGAAGAACTGCACGGCGAGCGTCGAGACCGCGAGGTAGAAGCCGCGCAGCCGCAGCGCCGGCAGGCCCGCCGCCAGCCCGGCGAGGGCGGAGACGAGGCCGGCGAGCAGGATCGCCGCCGGCAGGGGCAAGCCGGGCAGGCGCAGCGACAGGTTGAAGGCCGCGTAGGCCCCCACCGCCATGAAGGCGGCCGAGCCCAGCGAGAGCAGCCCGGCATAGCCGGTGAGCAGGTTGAGCCCGAGGCCGGCCAGCGCCAGCGCCAGGAACGGCGTCAGCAGCGCCTCGAACAGGTAGCTCGTGCCGACGCGCGGCACGATCCCGTAGGCCACGACCAGCAGGGCGGCGAGGCCGAGGGCGCCGGCGGACAGGCGGGGGCGCGGCACGGCGCGGGAGAGGGCGACCATGGCGGCTCAGACCCGCTCGACGGCGCGCAGGCCGAACAGGCCCGAGGGCCGCACCAGCAGGAATCCGAGCGCCGCCACGTAGGCGATCCAGCCCTCGATCCCGCCGCCGATGACCGGCCCGAGATAGACCTCCGACAGCTTCTCCACCGCGCCGACGATCAGCCCGGCCACGATCGCCCCGGCGATCGAGTCGAAGCCGCCGAGGACCAGGACCGGCAGGGCCTTGAGCACCACCAGCGACAGGGAGAACTGCACGCCGAGCCGCGCGCCCCAGAGCAGGCCCGCCACCAGCGCGACGATCCCGGCGGCGATCCAGACCGCCGACCAGATCCGGGGCAGGCGCAGGCCGGTGTTGAGGGCGGCCAGCGGATCGTCCGCCACCGCCCGGAAGGCGAGGCCCGTGCGGGTGTAGCGGAAGAAGGCGGAGAGGAGCGCCACCATCAGGCCGGCGGTCGCGGCGGCGAACAGGTCGAACCGGCTGACCAGCACGCCGCCGAGATCGAGCGGCGTGTCGTCGATGCCGAGGTCGAGCCCGTGGACCTGGGTGCCCCAGGCGAGCTGGGCCGCGCCCTCGATCACGTAGGCGACCCCCAAAGTCGCCATGAACAGGGTGATCGGCGGCTGGTTGACCAGCGGCCGCAGCACGATGCGCTCCACGCCGAGCCCGACCACCACCATCACGGCGAGCGTCGCGGCCAGTGCCGCCGGGAAGGGCAGGCCGCGCTCGGTCAGGCTCACGAAGGTGAGGGCGGCGAACAGCACCATCGCGCCCTGCGCGAAGTTCAGCACGCCGGAGGTCTTGTAGATCAGCACGAAGCCGATCGCCACGAGGGCGTACATGACGCCCGAGAGCAGGCCGCCGACCACGACCTCGACCAGGAAGGCGAGATCCGGGCTCATGCGGTCTCCGCGTCCGCATCGGCATCCGCGAGCCCCAGATAGGCGGCGATGACGGCCGGGTCGGCCTGCACCTCCGCCGGCGTGCCGGTGGCGATGCGGCGGCCGTGGTCGAGCACGGTCACCCGGTCGGAGAGGCGCATCACCACGCCGATATCGTGCTCGATCAGCACGATCGCGGCCCCGGAATCCTCCCGCGCCGCCTGGATGAAGCCGGACATCTCGGCCTTCTCGGTGGCCGTCATGCCGGCCATCGGCTCGTCGAGGAGCAGGAGACTCGGCCGGGCCACGAGGGCCCGGCCGAGTTCGACCCGCTTCTGGAGCCCGTAGGGCAGGCGGCCCGCCGGTCGGTCGGCCACGGCGGCGAGGCCGAGGCGGCCGATCACCGTCTCGGCGGCGTCGCGGTGCGCCCGCGCCTCCCGCCGGGCCGCCGGCAGGCCCAGGATCTGAGCCCAGAGCCCGGCCCGCCGCGCCGCGGCGAGCCCCGACAGGACGTTGTCGCGGACGCTCAGGCCCGCGAACAGGGCGAGGTTCTGGAAGGTCCGGGCGACGCCGAGCGCGGCGAGCCGCCCCGCCGGGACCCGGGCGAAGGCAGCCTCTCCGATCCGCACGCACCCGGCCCCCGGCGCGTAGAGGCCGGTGATCGCGTTGATCAGCGAGGATTTCCCGGCGCCGTTCGGCCCGATCACCGCGTGGATCTCCCCCGCGCCGACCGCGAGATCAATCTCCGCAAAGGCCACCGTCCCGCCGAAGGCGAGGGACAGGCCCTCGACCGACAGAACCGGCTTCAGGCGGTCCTGATCCGCCGCACCGCGCGGCGCCGACTGTCTGCCCGCGCGGGCAGCCAGTCGGTGGTCGGGCCGGGGCACGACCTTCCTGTCCCGTCCCGATCGGACGCGGCGCAGCGCAGGCTGCATGATCTCGAAATCCGTCCCGGACGCGGCGACCGCGTCGGCAGAACCCGGCGGCGCCTGTTTAGAGAAGACGATACGCCAGACGACGGCCGATCGTTGCTTGACAGGCCAGCGTCTTGACACGCCAATCTTTGATGCGGGACTTCCGGCAAGTCAAAAGCATAGCCGTTCTTATTTCGGCAGACCGCGCGAACATTCTCCCGCGGCCAGCCCGGCGCGCGGGATCATTTCCGCCTTGCCCGGCCCGGCCGCGGGGCAGCGTCATAGCCTGTCGGCTTGGACCGACCGGTTTGGACCGGCTGGCTTGGACCGGCCGCAGAGCGCGCCGGCGGAGGATCGATCAGCCTGCGTCCTACGGCGGCCCTTTCGATACCATAATCTAATCTGTATAAGTATTCACTGGCTGTATCTCAATGTAGGCCCCTGTTCCCACGCCAATGCGGAGAACCAGTCGTGTCAAATCCGCTCGTGCGCAAACTGGAACGCTACGTCCATCTCCCGGAGGCGGACCGGCTGTGCTTGGCCGGATCGATCGGCCCGGAGCGCATGGTCGCCGCGCGCACCGACATCATCCACGAGGGTGACGACCCGCGCGCCGTCAACGTCATTCTCGACGGCTGGGCCTGTCGCTACCGGCAATTCGCCAACGGGCGCCGCCAGATCGTCTCGCTGCTCCTGCCGGGCGATCTGTGCGACCCGCACATCTTCCTCCTCGACGAGATGGACCACACGATCGGGGCGATCACACCCGTGCTCCTCGGCCAGATCTCCGGGCCCGCGCTCCAGGCGGCCGTGGCGCGCAGCCCGCAACTGGACCTCGCCTTCCACCGCGAGGCGCTGGCCACCGCGGCGATCCAGCGTGAGTGGACGGTCAGCCTCGGCAGCCGCACCGGCATCGAGCGCCTCGCCCACCTGTTCTGCGAGCTGCACGCCCGACTGTCCGCCATCGGCCTCGCGGACGGACAGACCTGCCCGATGCCGATCACGCAGAACGACCTCGGCGACGCGATGGGGCAGACCAGCGTCCACATCAACCGGACGCTGCAGGAGCTGCGCGGCATGGGGCTGATCACCCTGCGCAGCCGTCGCCTGACCATCCACAATCCTGCGGCCCTGGCCCGGCTCGCGCATTTCGACGTCGCCTACCTCCACCTGACGGCGGAGAACAACCGCCCCGTCGCACGCCAGGCGTGAACCGCGCCCGCGTCGCGGCGATTGAGCCCAGTTGGACGACATCCGGAGAGGCCCTGCATGACAGACCCCCGCGACCTGGCCGCCCGCGACATGGCGGAGCGCCTCGCCGCTCTGGAGGCCGACAATACCCGCTTGCGCCGGCTGCTCGACGAGGCCGGCGTGCCCGACAGCCTGCGCCACGGGATGCGCAACACGATGGCGATGATGCGGACGGTTATCCACCGCTCGGCCGAGCAATCCGCGGATGTCGAAACCTATGTCGCGCATCTCGACGGCCGGTTCGGGGCCGTCATGCGCGTGCAGGCCGCCACGGACGCGTTCGGCGATGCCGACCTGCACACCCTGATCTCCGACGAGCTGATGTTCCACCTCGTGCGCGAGGGCGAGCAGGCCGCGCTCACCGGGCCGCGGGTGCGGCTCCGGCCGAAGGCCGCCCTGGTCCTGGCGCTGGCGCTGCATGAGCTGACGAGCAACGCGGTGGAGCACGGGACCCTGGCGCTCCCGCAGGGCCGGGTCACCGCCGCGTGGCGGGTCGCCGACGCGGAGCCGGGGCCGCCGGTCCTGACCCTGGACTGGGCCGAGACCGGAGGCAGCGGGGTGCAGGCACCGGCCCGGCGGGGCTTCGGCACGGACGTGCTAGAGGACATGCTGGCCTACGATCTCGGCGCGCAGACGAGGCTGCGCTACGCGCCGGACGGGCTGCGCTGCACGATCCGCCTGCCGCTCACCGCCCGCGTCGGGCACAGCGTGGCGGAGGATCCCGAGACGGCCTGGGAGAGCGAGGCCCGGTGAGGCATGCCCGCACGGGGACGCGTCCGCGTCCCTAGAGGCGCTTGAACGCGCACACCTGCGCAGTGAACCGGCGTCTCCTCCGGCGGAGCGCGCTAGGCGCCCCCCGCGGGGCCGTAGATGGCGCCCGCCAGATCCTCCAGCTTCTCGCGGTCGACCACCGTGATGCGCCCGCGCCGCGCCCGGATCATGCCGGCGCCTTCGAGCAGGTGGGTCGCGGTCGTCACGGTGGGCCGGCGCACGCCGAGCATCTTCGAGAGCACTTCGTGGGTCAGGGGCAGCTCGTCCTGCTCCAGGCGGTCGTGGATCATGAGGATCCACCGGGCGAGCCGCGCCTCGACGGTCAGGTCGGCATTGGCGTAGACGGTCTGCCCCACCTGCACGAGCAGGCTCTGCACGTAGCGGCCGAGCACCCGGCGCAGGCTGGCGCTCGCGTCGAGGGCATCCTCCAGCGCGCCGGCCGCGATGCGCAAAGCCTCGCCGCTGGCCTGCACGATCGCCGTCTGGGGCGTGGTCTGCGCGCCGAGCACGATCGGCACGCCGATGAAGCCTTCCCGTCCGGTGAGGCCGACCTCGATGCGGCCCTCGCATGTGTCGGCCACCAGGGAAACGATCCCCTCCTCGACGAAGTAGGCCTGCGCGATCGGCTGCTGGGGCGCGATCAGCACCGCGTGCAGCGGCAGCGGGACCGGCTCGAGCTGCGCGGCGAGACGGCTGAAATCCTCCGGCGCCAGGGCGGCGAGCAGACGGTTGCGGACGGCAGATTGCTGCGGCTGAGCCATGGGCTGCTCCCGGTCCGGGCAGGAGCACGGGCGACCTCCCAGTCACCCGCGCCCGACGATCCGGCGGATGATCGCCACTGTCTCACACCAGACCGAAGGCCAGTATGGGGTAGATTAGTTTTCGCCAGCCGATCCAACCGGATACCTGTTTCGCGGCGCCCGCGGCTCCGGATTCGTGCCTCCGGCGCCGCCGGGACAGGCAGCTGCCGGCCCGCGAGACGGTCGCGCGGCGGCGACTGCCTAAATATGTGGCACATGAATTGCGAGGCCGCAGCGTCTCAACGAAGACGACGAAGGGCACCGCCGTGAAAGCATTTGGAACTTGGGCGTCAGCCGCCGCGCTGGCTGCCGGGCTCGCGATGAGCACGCTGGGGGCGGGCGCCGCCCGGGCGCAGGAGACCATCAAGGTCGGCATCCTGCACTCGCTCTCGGGCACGATGGCGATCTCCGAGACCACCCTCAAGGACGCGATGCTGATGCTCATCGCCGAGCAGAACGCCAAGGGCGGCGTGCTCGGCAAGAAGCTGGAGCCGGTGGTGGTCGATCCGGCCTCGAACTGGCCGCTCTTCGCCGAAAAGGCCCGCGAGCTGATCAGCAAGGACAAGGTCGCGGCCGTGTTCGGCTGCTGGACCAGCGTGTCGCGCAAGTCGGTGCTGCCGGTGTTCAAGGAGCTCGACAACATCCTGTTCTACCCCGTCCAGTACGAGGGCGAGGAGAGCGAGCGGAACGTGTTCTACACCGGCGCCGCCCCGAACCAGCAGGCGATCCCGGCGGTGGATTACCTGATGTCGGAGGATGGCGGCGGCGCCAAGCGCTGGGTGCTGGAGGGGACCGACTACGTCTACCCGCGCACGACCAACAAGATCCTTGAAGCCTACCTCAAGTCCAAGGGTGTCAAGGACGAGGACATCCTGATCAACTACACGCCGTTCGGCTTCTCGGACTGGCAGACCGAAGTGTCGAAGATCAAGGCGTTCGGCTCGGCCGGCAAGAAGACCGCCGTGGTCTCGACCATCAACGGCGACGCCAACGTGCCGTTCTACAAGGAGCTCGGCAACCAGGGCGTCAAGGCGACCGACATCCCGGTCGTGGCCTTCTCGGTGGGCGAGGAGGAGCTCGCCGGCATCGACGCCAAGCCGCTGGTCGGCCACCTCGCCGCCTGGAACTACTTCGAGTCGATCAAGACGCCGGAGAACGAGGACTTCATCAAGAAGTGGCAGGCGTTCCGGAAGAACCCGAAGGCCGTCACCAACGACCCGATGGAGGCCCACTATATCGGCTTCAACATGTGGGTGAAGGCGGTGGAGAAGGCCGGCACCACGGACCCCGACAAGGTGATCGACGCGCTGCCGGGCATCGAGCAGAAGAACCTCACCGGCGGCACCGCGAAGATGCTGCCGAACCACCACATCACCAAGCCGGTCTTCATCGGCGAGATCGAGGCGAACGGCCAGTTCGACGTGGTGTGGAAGACCGAGGGCCTGATCCCCGGCGAGGCGTGGTCGAAGCAGCTCGAGGGCTCGAAGGACCTCGAGGCCGACTGGGTCAAGCTCAAGTGCGGCAACTACAACACCAAGACCAAGTCCTGCGGCGGCGCCTGAGGCGCTGCTCGTCCCCTCCCCAGGCGATCCCGGGCCTGCCCGGGATGCGCTCAAGCTTGCGGGGAGGGGTAGGGGTGGGAGTGGTTCAGAAGGCACCGCTCCGCTCGATCCTGCACCACCCCACCTCCGGCTCCTCCCCGCAACGGGGAGGAGAGTTCGGCCGCGCCAGAAGTGCCATGCTCCGTCTCCTCACCCTCCTCCACCTGCTGCTCTGCGCCCCGGCCCTCGCCCAGGCGCCGGATCCCTACGCGCAGCTCGCCGGTGACGGCTATGCCGAGATCGAGGCCGGCGTCTCCGGCCTCGCCGCCTCCGGCGCCCCGCGCGCCGACGCGATCCTCTCGGCCCTGTCGGACGGCCGCCTGCTGGTGAGCCCGGACAAGACCCTGCTCATCCGGCAGGGCGGCGCCGTCGTGGATGCGAAGACCGGCGCCCCGGCCGCCGACAGCCCCGACCTCAAGCCGGTGCGCGCCAACAACCGCGTCCGCCGGGCGATCGAGGCCGCCCGCGGGCAGCTCGACCTCGCTAGCCCCGACCCGGCCAAGCGCCGCGCCGCCGCCGACGCGGTGTTCAAGGCGCGGGATGCGGCGGCGCTGCCGGCCCTCGACGCGGCGCTGGCCCGCGAGACCAATCCGGGCGTCCGGCAGGCGCTGACCGAGGCGCGGGCCGCCGTGCTGCTCGCCAGGTCCGGCACCGCGGAACCCGACCGGATTGCCGCAATTCCCGCCATCCAGGCCCGGGGCGATGGCGACGCGATGGGCATCCTGCGCGGTCTCGCGGCGGATCCGAGCGAGGCGGTGCGGGGAGCCGCCGCCCGCGGCATCGCGGCGATCGAGACGCGGCTCGCGATCCTCGGGGCCCTCCAGAACGTCTGGTACGGCATCTCGCTCGGCTCGGTCCTGCTGCTCGCCGCCATCGGGCTCGCCATCACATTCGGGGTGATGGGCGTGATCAACATGGCGCACGGCGAGATGGTGATGCTCGGCGCCTACACGACCTATGGCGTGCAGGAGCTGATCCGCACCCAGGCGCCGTCCCTGTTCGGCTGGTCGCTCGCGATCAGCATCCCCTGCGCATTCCTGGTCGCCGGCCTCGTCGGCGTGCTGATCGAGCGGTTCATCATCCGCTTCCTGTACGGGCGGCCCCTGGAGACGCTGCTCGCCACCTTCGGGGTCAGCCTCGCGCTGCAGCAGGGGGTGCGTTCGCTCTTCGGCCCGACCAACCGCGAGGTCGGCGCACCGGCCTTCATGAGCGGCGCCTTCGATTTCTACGGCCTGTCGATCACCTGGGGTCGGATGTGGATCATCGTGTTCGCGATGGCCGTGTTCCTCGGGCTGCTCTTCGTCCTGCGGAAGACGTCGTTCGGCCTGAAGACCCGGGCGGTGACCCAGAACCGCCGCATGGCCGCCGCGATGGGCATCCGCACGCCCTACGTCGACGCGCTGACCTTCGGACTCGGCTCCGGCATCGCGGGGATGGCCGGGGTGGCGCTCTCGCAGATCGACAACGTCTCGCCCAATCTCGGCCAGGGCTACATCATCGACTCGTTCCTCGTGGTGGTGTTCGGCGGCGTCGGCAACCTCTGGGGGACGCTGGTGGCGGCCCTGACGCTCGGCGTCGTGAACAAGCTGGCCGAGCCGTATATCGGCGCGGTCCTGGCCAAGATCGGCCTCCTGATCTTCATCATCCTGTTCATCCAGAAGCGCCCGCGCGGCCTGTTCGCGCTCAAGGGCCGGGCGGTGGAATCGTGAGCCCCATGCCGCCCCGCACCCCCCTCATCGACCTGAAGGGCTGGATCTTCCTCGCCGTCCTGGCCGCCTTCTGCCTCGCCGTGCCGGTGCTGAACCTCGCGGTGCCGGAGGGCTCCGGCCTGCACCTGCCGACCTACCTCGTCTCGCTGTTCGGCAAGTACCTCGCCTACGCGCTGCTCGCGGTCAGCCTCGATCTCGTCTGGGGCTATTGCGGCATCCTCTCGCTCGGCCACGGCGCGTTCTTCGCGCTCGGCGGCTACGCGATGGGCATGTACCTGATGCGCCAGATCGGCTCCCGGGGCGTCTACGGCAACCCGGTCCTGCCCGACTTTATGGTGTTCCTGAACTACAAGGCGTTGCCCTGGTACTGGTACGGCTTCGACCACTTCGCCTTCGCGGCCCTGATGCTGCTGCTGGTGCCGGGCCTGCTGGCCTTCGTGTTCGGCTGGCTCGCCTTCCGGTCGCGGGTCACGGGCGTCTACCTGTCGATCATCACCCAGGCGCTGACCTACGCGCTGATGCTCGCCTTCTTCCGCAACGACATGGGGCTCGGCGGCAACAACGGGCTGACCGACTTCAAGGATTTTTTGGGACTCTCGGTTCAGGCCCAGAATTTCCGTGTCGGCATCTTCGTGGCGACGGGCCTCGCGCTGGCTTTGGGCTACCTGATCGCCCGGATCATGACCGTGTCGGCCTACGGAAAGATCCTGATCGCCGTGCGCGATGCCGAGAGCCGCACGCGCTTCCTCGGCTACCGCCCGGAGCACTTCAAGACGCTGGCCTTCACGGTCTCGGCCATGATGGCGGGCGTCGCCGGCGCGCTCTACGTGCCGCAGGTCGGCATCATCAATCCGGGGGAGTTCGCCCCGACCAATTCCATCGAGACGGTGATCTGGGTGGCGGTGGGCGGCCGCGGCACGCTGGTCGGCGCGGCCCTCGGTGCGGTGCTGGTCAACTACGCCAAGACCGTGCTCACCGGCGCGATGCCCGACGCGTGGCTGTTCGCGCTCGGCGGCCTGTTCGTGGTGGTGACGCTGTTCCTGCCGCGCGGCCTCGTCGGCACCGCGATCGAGCGGTTCGGCTCCCGGCGCGCCGCCGCCAAGCTGCCGCCGGAGCCCGACATCGCCCCGAAACTCGCGGAAGAAGGGCAGGGCTCGTGAGCACCGACCTCCTCGAACGACCGGATGCCCGCGGCCCCGCCAACCGGAAGCGCGAGACCGACGCGCTCCTCTACCTCGACGACCTGCGGGTGACCTTCGACGGCTACAAGGCCCTGCGCGGCCTGTCGCTGACGCTGGCCCGCGGCGAGCTGCGGGCGATCATCGGCCCGAACGGCGCCGGCAAGACCACCATGATGGACTGCATCACCGGCAAGACCCGGCCGGACAGCGGCATCGCCCTGTTCGACGGCACCCACGACCTGCTCAGGAGCGACGAGCCGGCGATCGCCGACCTCGGCATCGGCCGCAAGTTCCAGAAGCCGACCGTGTTCGAGAGCCACACGGTGGCCGACAACATCCTGCTGGCGCTCAAAGGTCCGCGCGCGGCCTTCGCGTCCCTGTTCGGCTGGCGCAACCGGGTTGAGGCCGCGCGGATCGATTCCCTGCTGGAGACCGTCGGCCTGCTGGCCCACCGGGGCCGCCCGGCGGCCGACTTGAGCCATGGCCAGAAGCAGTGGCTGGAGATCGGCATGCTGCTCGCCCAGGACCCCAAGCTCCTGCTGGTCGACGAGCCGGTGGCCGGCATGACCGACGCCGAGACCGCCGAGACCGCCCGCCTGCTGCGGCGGATCGCCGGCGAGCACGCCGTCTTGGTGGTCGAGCACGACATGCACTTCGTCCGCGACCTCGGCTGCCGGGTTACCTGCCTGCACGAGGGCGCGGTGCTGGCCGAGGGCTCGATCGACGCGGTCTCGGCCGACCCGCGGGTGGTCGAAGTCTATCTGGGACGATGACCATGCTCTCCGTCGACGGCATCGACCTCTATTACGGCGCCGCGCAGGCGCTCCGCGGCGTCTCCCTGACGGCCGAGGCCGGGCGGGTCACGACGGTTCTGGGCCGCAACGGCGTCGGCAAGACCTCGCTGCTGCGGGCGATCGTCGGCCAGCAGCCGGTCCGCTCCGGCGCGATCCGCCTCGACGGCCGACCGATCCAGGGGCTCGCCCCCTACGACCGGGCCCGGGCCGGGATCGCCTTCGTGCCCCAGGGCCGCGAGATCTTCCCGCTGCTCACCGTCAAGGAGAACCTCGAG
The DNA here is from genome assembly GCF_041806315.1 of Methylobacterium sp. OAE515. Classification (NCBI taxonomy): domain Bacteria; kingdom Pseudomonadati; phylum Pseudomonadota; class Alphaproteobacteria; order Hyphomicrobiales; family Methylobacteriaceae; genus Methylobacterium; species Methylobacterium sp. OAE515. The sequence continues at coordinate 4,095,905 of NZ_JBGMUV010000001.1, read as the reverse complement.
ACCGGCTTCGCCCCGCTCAAGCGCCGCGACCGCCACATCCCCGGGGAGATCTACGATCTGTTCCCGGTGCTCAAGGACATGCTGCACCGGCGCGGCGGCGACCTCTCGGGCGGCCAGCAGCAGCAGCTCGCCATCGGCCGGGCGCTGGTGACCCGGCCGAAGCTCCTCGTGCTCGACGAGCCGACCGAGGGCATCCAGCCCTCGATCATCAAGGATATCGGCCGGGCGATCACCTACCTGCGCGGCAAGGGCGAGATGGGAATTGTGCTGGTCGAGCAGTATTTCGAATGGGCCCGCGACCTCTGCGATTCCTATGCGGTGATGGATCGCGGACAGGTGGTGCTGGCCGGGCCCCGGGCCGGGATGGTCGAGGCCGACGTGCTGCGGTGGATGTCCGTCTAGCTCCGGCGACGCGCGAGGGCCGCCAGGCGCCGCGACTGCGCGGAGTGCGTCGGCGGCGCCGTCGGGCGGCCGCAGCACAGGCGCATAGGGGCGACGGAGGCGCCGGTCCGCGGAGGGGCTCCAGGCTGAAAACCGTGCCGATGATGTCGAAGGCGGCCACCTTCGGACGCTGTGCCATGGAGGCCTCGCGGCGCGGCGGCCGGCGGGAACAGGCCCGCGTCCGCTTCCGGACGTATTCAGGAATCGCGGACGATTACACGAACATGTCCGGCGGAAACTGTGGATTTTGCCCTAATTGGCCAAGTTAAACCACAATTCGGGTTCGCCATGGTGGCTCAACACAGGAGCGCCCATGACGATCCTCGATCCGATTACCGGCGAACTGGTCACCATCTCCGTGCCGCGGCCCCGTCCGCGAGGCGGCGCCCGCTGAGCGGGCAGGGCGGGATCCCGGTGACCGCCCCCGAGCGCCAAGCCCACCGACGCGCCGGCGGCCGGACCCGGCCGGCCGTGCGGCTCCAGATCCGGACGGCCCCGCCGGGCCTGCTGCTGGTCAGCGGGGATCCGGGCGGCGAGCGGACCGGCGCGGACCTGATCGCGCAGGCCCGGGCGGCCCGCCGGGAGGCCGCGGACCGCGCCGCAGATACCGCGGACCGGGGCTGACGCGTCCCGGCCGCGACTCAGGCGGGCACCGCCTGGATCACGTTGCGCAGGGTGCCGAGGCCGACGATCTCGGTCTCCATGACGTCGCCGGGCTTGAGGAATTCGGGCGGCTTGCGCGCGTTGCCGATGCCGGGCGGCGTGCCGGTGGCGATGATGTCGCCGGGCACGAGGGTGAGCCCGCGCGACAGCTCGGCGATGATGCGGGCGACCTTGAAGTACATCTGCTTGGTCGAGGCGTCCTGCTTCACCACACCGTTGACCCGCGTGATCAGGTGCAGGTCGCCCGGATCGAGATCGGAGGCCGGCACGATCCAGGGGCCGATCGGGCCATAGCCGTCCAGGCTCTTGCCCTTGAACCACTGGCCGCCGTGGAGCTTGATCTGCATGTCGCGGGCGGTGGTGTCGTTGATGACGCTGTAGCCGAAGACGTGGCCCATCGCGTCGGCTTCCTTGATGTTGCGGCCGGCCGTGCCGATGATCACCGCGAGCTCGACCTCCCAGTCGATCGCGGTCGAGACCTCCGGGTCGTACGGGATCGGGTCGTAGGGCCCGTTCACGGTGTTCACGCCCTTGGTGAAGAACACCGGATGCGCCGGGTACTCGGCGTTCGTGCCGCGGACCGCCTGCCCCTCCGCGAAATGCTCCAGGTAGTTCCAGCCGACCGCGTAGATGTTGCGCGTCGGCGCGGGGATCGGCGCCAGCAGCCGGACGGTCTCGACCGGGGGGCCGTCCCCCGAGGCCGCGGCCTGGCGGACGGCCGCGAGGGCGGCGGGCCCCGCCTCGATGAGCGAGACCATCCGGGCCGGGTCGAAGCCCTGCGCCGCGCCGCGCGACAGGTCGACGACGCGCCCGTCCGCGCGCACGGCGCCGAGGCGCGGCGCGCTGCCCGCGTCGGGCCTGAAGGTGACGAGGCGGAGCGCATCGCCGCCGGCGGGCGGGATCGGATGCCCCGGGCCGGAGGCGGCGGAATTCTGCGCCGGGGCCTGCGCGAGGGCCGGCCCGGCCAGGGCACCGGCGGCCGTCGCGGCCGCGGACAGGTGCAGGAAATCACGCCGGGTGCTCATGGGTCGCTCTCCTCCGCGCCCGCCCTTCGACGGGGCGATGCGCGCGGAGCTTCGAATACCTGCATTCAAAATGCAATCACGGGGCAGGGGGCTGCGGGGTGCGGATCGAGAACACGTGACCGGGCCGCGCAGTCAGGCCGGCGGGTCGCCCGCGAGCGCCTCGGCCGCGTAGCGCGCGCGGGCCGCCGCATCCGGCGACAGCCCGGCCCGCGCGCACCAGGCCGCGAAGGCGTCCGGCGCGATCGGGACGCGCACGACCGAGACGCCGCTGCGCTGGACCTCCCGCTCCATCTGCTCGGTGGCGACGCGCCACGTCTCGTAGAGCGGCGGCAGCTTGTCGCCATCCGCGAGGCGCGCGCGCAGCGCCGCGTAGGAGTCCTCTTCATACCAGGGCAGGCCGACAGAGCGGGGGCGGTCCATCATGGGCCTCTTCGAACGGTCACGCTGACGGGCGTCAACGGTCCGAGACCGCCGCCGGTTCGGCGCCGCCCCTGTTCAGCCTTCCGCCGGTCCGAGGGTGTCGGCCGCGTAGGCCTCCCGGGCTCCGAGCGGCTTCGGCCGACCCGTCGTGCTGTCGCGCGCCGTCTGCCGCTCGATCTCGGCGTTCAGCTCGGCGCCGAGCAGCACGATGACGACCGAGAGCCAGATCCACGTCATGTACCCGACGGCGGCGCCGAGGGAGCCGTAGACCCGGTTGTAGCTGTCGAAGCTGGCCACGTACCAGGAGAAGGTGACGGAGGCGCACACCCACGCGACGGAGGCGGCGACGCCGCCCCAGCTCACCCAGCGCCATTTGGCCTCGCGCCGGCTCGGGCCGTAGCGGTAGGTCAGGGCCAGCCCGAGGCCGACGAGGAGCAGCAGCCCGGGCCAGCGGACGATGCGCAGCGTCACGTCGGTCAGCACGCCGAGGCCGAGCCGGTTGAGGACGATCGGCAGGATCACGACCATGCCGGTGGCCGTAAGGGCGAACAGGATCCCGGTGAGCGTGAACAGGAGCGTCGTGGCGTAGAACCGGACCAGCGAGCGCTTCTCGCGCTCCTTGTAGATGACGTTGAGCGCGTCGAAGAGGGCGCTCACCCCCGAATTCGCGCTCCAGAACGCGATCGCGACGCTCGCGAGCGAGGCCGTGCTGAGGGCGCCGGTCCCCTGCCGGGCGATGCGGACGAGCTGGTCGGACAGGAGCGTGAGGACATCGTTCGGCAGCACGCCCGCGAGCAGGCGCACGTGCTGGCTGATGACGTTCGGGTCCGAGAACAGGCTGTAGACCGACACGATGGTGGCGAGGGCCGGGAAGGTCGACAGCAGGGTGAAGAAGGCGACGCCCCCCGCCGTGGCGAGCACGCGGTCGCGCGGCACGGCGCGCAGGACGCGCCAGAGGATGTCCCGCCACCCCGGGGCCGGGATCTGGGCGGGATCGTCGGCGTCACGCCCGCGGCCGGGCTCGCGCGCGAGGCGGCGGGCATCCGCCGGGTCGGGCCGCCGCGTGCCGACGGAGCGCCAATCCTCGGCCTCGTCCTCGTCCTGAATCTCGTCCGGGCTCACGAGAGATCCTGCGCGGCGTTTCCCCGGCCCGCACTATGACGTGGATTGGCGGCGCGCCAAAAGCCGCGGGCGCCCGGAAACCGCCTGTTAAGCCTCTTGGCGCTTCCTCGTGGCCCGGAAGGCTCGCCCCGCCCGGGCGCGCGAGACCACTCGAGACGCCGCGCTTGTCCCACGCACGCGCCCACGACCCCGCCGCGCATTGCGGCGTGGAGACCGGCATCGGCCGCGCGGCGGCGGGCCCGGATTGCCTGCTGACGATCCTGATCCCCTGCCTCAACGAGGCGGAGACGCTGGCGGCCTGCATCCGCCACGCCCTGGCCTATCTCGCGGAATCCGGGGTGGCCGGCGAGGTGCTGGTCGCCGACAACGGCAGCACCGACGGCTCGCAGGCCATCGCGGCGGCGCTCGGCGCCCGGGTCATCCCGGTCGCGGTGCGCGGCTACGGCGGCGCCCTGGCCGGCGGCATCGCGGCGGCGCGCGGGCGCTACGTCATCATGGGCGATGCCGACGACAGCTACGACCTGCGCAACCTCGACGCCTTCGTGACGGAGCTGCGGGCCGGGGCCGACCTGGTGATGGGCAACCGCTTCCGCGGCGGCATCGGGGCCGGCGCGATGCCGTTCCTGCACCGCTACCTCGGCAACCCGGTCCTGACCGCGATCGGCCGCCTGCTGTTCCGCAGCCCGGTGCGCGACTTCCACTGCGGCCTGCGCGGGTTCGACCGCGCCCGGATCCTCGGGCTCGGCCTGCGAACCACCGGCATGGAATTCGCCAGCGAGATGGTCGTCCGGGCGAGCCTCGCGGGCCTGGTGATCCGGGAGGTGCCCACCACCCTGCGCAAGGACGGGCGCAGCCGGCCGCCGCACCTGCGCACGTGGCGCGACGGCTGGCGGCACCTGCGCTTCCTGCTCCTGCACAGCCCGCGCTGGATGTTCCTCTATCCCGGCCTGGCGCTGTTCCTCGGCGGCGCGGTGCCCGCCCTGGCGCTGCTCGGCGGCCCGCGCCACATCGGCCCGCACCTGTCGCTCGACATCCACACCTTCGTCGTCGCCTGCGTGGCGATGCTCGTCGGCATCCAGATCGTCACCTTCGGCATGATCGCCCGGCGCTACGCCGCGCGGCAGGGGCTGCTGCCCGGTGGCCGCCACGGCCGCGTGCTCGGCGCGCTCAGCCTCGAGACCCTGCTCATCGCCGCCCTCCTGCTCCTGGCGGCCGGCGGCGCCGGGATCGGGTGGTCGGTCCTCGCCTGGAGCCGCACCGGCTTCGGCGAGCTCGCCGGCGGCGCGCTGCTGCGGCCGCTGATCCTCTCGGCCTGCTCGGTGGCGGCTTCGGTGCAGCTGGCCTTCTCGGCCTTCCTGCTGGGCATCCTCGAGCTGCCCGGCGGCGACGCCCGCGCCCGCCTGGCGAGCCTGCACGCGGCGATCGGCGCGGTCGAGGCCTAGCCCATGGCGGAGATCCGGCACCTGATCGTCACCGGGGCGAGCGGCTATGTCGGCCGCGGCCTCGTCGCCGCGGCGCTCGCCGAGGGACGCGCCGTCACGGTGCTCGGGCGCGGGGCGCGCGGGCTGCCGGCCGGCCTCCGGGTCGTGCCCTGGAGCCTCGGCGACCCGCTGCCGCCCGCCTGCCTCGACCCGGCCCTGCCGCCGGACCACCAGGCGCTGGTCCACCTCGCCCATGACTGGCGCGAGCGGGCGCCGGGCGACGACCGCAACCGCGTCGGCACCCGCCTGCTCCGGGACGGGGCGCGGGCCCTCGGCCTCGGCCGGATCGTGTTCGCGTCCTCGCAATCCGCCCGGCCCGACGCGCCCAACGCCTACGGGCGCGCGAAATGGGCGATCGAGCAGCTGTTCGACGGCCCCGGCGAGCTCTCCCTGCGGATCGGCCTCGTCTACGGCGGCCCGCCGATGGCGATGTACGGCCTCCTCCGGCGTCTCGCGCGGCTTCCGGTCATCCCGATGGTCGCCCCCGGCACGCGCGTCCAGCCGATCCATCGAACCGAGGTCGCGCGCGGCGTCCTGCTCGGCCTCGACGGGCCGCTCCGCGGTGCCGTGGGCCTCGCCGGTCCGGTCCCGGTCACGTTCGGGGCCGTGCTGACCGCGCTGGCTCTCGGCACCGGCGGCCGCCGGCCGATCATCGTGCCGATCCCGCTGCGCCTCGCGCTCCTCGGCTGCGCGGCGCTGAACGCGATCCCGTTCGGCCCCCGGATCGACCGCGAACGCATCCTCGGCCTCGCCGGCACGCGCCCGATGCCGAGTGCGGCGGATCTGGCGCGCCTCGGCCTGCCGGTCCGCCCGCTCGCGGACGGCCTGCTCGGCGAGCCCGCCGCCCGCCGGGCGCTCCTGGAAGAGGGCCGGATCCTGGAGCGCTACGTCCTGCGCGCGCGGCCGGGCGGCGCCCTGGTCCGGCGCTACGTGCGGGCCCTGACCCGCGACGGCGCGGTCGCCCCGCTGGCGCTGCCCCGGCCGGTCCGGGCCGCTCCGGGGCTGCTGCGCTTCATCGAACCCCTCGACCGGAACGCGCCGCTCGCCCGGCGCCTCGCCCTCGCCACGCGGCTCGTCGAGGCGAGCCCCGCCGGCGAGGCGGCGCTCGGCCGGCCCGGCCGGGCGCGGCGGCTCGCCGGCCTCGCCGCCGACGGCGCGCTCGAGATCCTGGCGATGCCTTTCCGCGCCACCCGCGCCCTGCTGCGATGACGGCACCGGACGCCGACGTGGTCGTCGTCGGCAGCGGGCCTGCGGGCGTCAGCGCCGCCTGGCCGCTGGCGGAGGCAGGCCTGCGCGTCCTCCTGCTCGACGCCTCGGAGCCGGGCGCGGGTCCCGGCCTCGCCCCGGCTCGGGACCGGGCCGATCCGGACCATTGGAAGACGCGCTTCGGCGCCGACCTCGCTGCGGTCGAGGCGCCGCCGGACGTGTCGCCGAAATTCGGCACGCCCCGCGCGCGCGCCGCGCGCGCCGGCTTCCCGGATCGGATCGGGCTCTCGACCGCCGGCTTCTTCGCCGCCGGCTCCCTCGGGCGCGGCGGCCTCTCGACGATCTGGGGGGCGCTCGCGACGCCGTTCACCGCCGCCGAGCGCGCCGACCTGCCGTTTCCCGCCGCCGAGCTCGACGCCGCCTACGCCCGCGTCGCCCGCAGGATCGGGCTGGGCCCGCCCGCACCGCCATCGAGTGCGGCGGCCCGGTTCGTCCTGGCGCGGCACGCCTCCAGGCCCGGGCGGACCGATGTCCGGCTGGAGCCGGCCCCGAACGCCGTGCTGGACGCGCCCCTCGACGGCCGGCAGGCCTGCAACCTGTGCGGGCTGTGCCTCTACGGCTGCGACCGCGGCAGCATCTACGCCAGCGACCTGGAACTGCCGGCCCTGACCCGCCGGCCGAACGTCGCGTACCGGCCCGGCCATCTGGTCCGCGCCGTCGAGGCCGACGGCGCGGGCCACCGCCTCCGGATCGAGACGCGCGGCGGGGCCGTGACCGTGACGGCGCCCCGGGTGGTGCTCGCCGCCGGCACGATCGCCACGACCGGGCTCGCCCTGGCGCGGCTCGGCCTGTTCGACCAACCGGTGCGGCTCCTCAGCAACCCGGCGGCGGCGGCGGCCTTCCTGGTGCCGCGCCTCGTCGGGAGCGATCGGCCCGCGGGCGGCCTGGGCCTCGGGCAGGTGTTCTACCGGGCGGGCGACGCGGCGGGCGTGCTCTACGGCGCCGACACGCTCCCCCTCGACATGCTGGCCGGGCGCCTGCCGCTGGGGCGACCCTTCGCCCTGCGCATGGCCCGCGCGCTCGCACCGGCGCTGCTGCTGGCGACCTGCTACCGGCCCGGCGCGCAGAGCCGGAACACCCTGACGGTGTCGCGGGTGGACGATGCGACCCGGCTGTCGATCCGCGGCGCGCGGACGGCCGAGGCCACGGCGAGCCTCACGGCGGACCTGTCCCGGCTCGGGCGCGCCCTGCGGCGCGCCGGCGCGCTGGCGCTGCCGGGCTCGACCGCGCTCCTGGAGCCCGGGGCGGACGCGCATTACGCGGGAACGCTGCCGATGGGCGGGGGCGGCCCGGCCGCCACGAGCGCGGACGGCGCGCTGGCCCGGGCGCCGGGCCTCTACATCGCCGACGGCGCCGCCCTCCCGACGCTCCCGGCCACGCACCCGACCCTGACCATCATGGCCAATGCCGACCGGATCGGCCGCGCGCTCGCCCGCCGCGCGCGCTCCGGCGAAGCGCCGCGATGACCGGCGCGCTCCCCCTGCAGCCGGATCGGCCCGGGCGCTCCGGGCTCCCGGTCCGATCCGGGGTCCCCGCGATCCGCGCCGGGACGGGCGGCGCGGCCCTGCCGGAGCGCGGGCCGCGCTGGATCGACCGGACCGCCCTCGGACTGACCGCCACCGCGTTCCTGGCCTATCTCTGGGTCGCCCTCGCGGCCTCCCTGAAACCCTACTGGATGGACGAGGTCCTCGCGGTCTGGACGGCGCGCCGCGGCAGCGTTGCGGCGGTGTGGGAGGCGCTGCGTCAGGGCGCCGAATTCTCGCCCCCGCTCTACCATGTCGTGCTGCGGGCGATCCTGGCCGCCGGGTTCGACGACCCGGTGATCCTGCGCCTGCCCTCGATCCTGGCGATCGCCGTCGTCGCGCTCGCCGCCTTCGTGCTGGCGCGTCGACGGTTCACCCTCCCGGTGGCGTGCCTCGCCCTGGTCTTCTGCCTGTCGGGGCCCCTGGTCACCTACGCCATCCAGGCCCGGCCATATGCCGGCGTGGCGGCGTGCTTCGCGCTGGCCTGCCTGCTCTGGGACGGGCCGGCCGCGCGGCCCGTCTCCGGCCGGCGCGCGCTCGGGATCGCGCTCCTGCTCGCCCTCGCCGTGGGGATGCATTTCTACGCGATCCTGCTGGCCGCCGCCCTCGGCCTGATGGAACTCGCCTGGATGCTCCGGCACCGGCGCATCCGGTGGCCGATCGTCCTGGCGCTCCTCGCCGCCGCGGCCTCGCTCCTGCTCTGGCTCCCGATCATGCGGGCGGTGAGCGCCTACAACCATGGCGACACGGCCGCGCCGGACTACTACGCCCGGCCGACGATCGAGCGCCTGGTCGCCACCTATGTCGAGCTGGCCGGCGGGGACGATCTGCTGCCGCCGGCGCCCCTCGTGATCCTGCTGGCCGCGATCGGCGCCCGGCTGCTCGCCGGCCGCGGCGGCGCGCGGGCGGACGGCCTCGGCCCCGTCGCCGGAATCATCTGCGCCGTCCCCCTGCTGGTGTTCGCCTTCGCGGCCGTCGTGACCGGGACGTTCAACGCCCGCTACGTGATCGTGACGGTGCTGGGCGTCAGCCTCCTCGTCGCGCAGGGGGTTGCCGCGCATCGGCGCAGCGGCGTCATCGCCTGTGCCCTGATCGGGGTCTCGGCCGCCGCCCTCCTCTGGACGGCGGGCAGGCCGTGGACCTTCCGCAGGGAGGCGGCGATCGACCTCGCGACCCGTGCCCCGGCGGGCCTGCCGATCGCGACCGGCAACGGGCTGCGCTTCTTCGAGATCTACGACGGCGTCGACCGGGCGACGCGCAGCCGGCTGGCCTTCCTGCAGGTCCCCGATCTCAGCCGAAGCCCGGATCCGACCAACGATCATCAGGTCGAGCGCTGGGCGCGGATCGATCCCGCGCTGCCGATCGGGCCGATGGACGCGTTCCTCGCCGCCCATCCCGAATTCCTGTTCTACACCGACACGACCGCCCCGGATCAGGCCGCGGACCTGCTGCGGGCGCGCGGCTACGCGGCCGCGCCGGTCCTCGCACGCGCCGGGATGAGCCTCCAGCTGGTCCGCCGCCCGGCCGCGGGGCGTCCGGATCCGGACGCGAGCCGGCGCTGACGCTCGGCGCTCCACGCCGCGGCATCCGACACGCGGGCGCGACGGCTGTGGCCCGGATGGCCGGCCAACCGCCGAGCCCGATGCGCCCCCGGACCGGAACCGCGCTCCGCGCCCGGGTCCCGGCGCCTCAGTGGCGCGGCTCGTCCTCCGGCTCGGGCAGGAAGCGGGCGAGTTCGAAGCCGATCTCGATCATCAGGTGCTCGATGCGGTCCGTGAGCGCGGGCCGGTGCAGGGCGCGGGCGAGGTCGCGCAGGGCGATGATGTGCTCCGCCATCCGGTTCACGACGCGCTCGCTCTGCACGAGATTGGCCGCCTGCTCCTCGGTCCGGTCGATGGCGATGCCGCGGCCCCGGATCGCCCGGCCGGTGGGATCGCGCTCGATCCGGCCGCGCATCAGCAGCGTGCGGATGCCGGTCCGGGTGTCCCGGGTGCGGAACTCGGCCTCCATGGGACCGCCGGTCTCGGCCACCGCGTGCAGGTAGCTCTCGATCCGGATGCGGTCCTCGGGATGGGTGCGGTCCAGGAAGGCTTCGAGGGACACGCCGCGCGCCGCCGCCTCCGGGTCGAGGCCGAGCAGGCCCGCCAGGGAGGCCGAGAGCGCCAGCTGTCCGGCCCAGTAATCGTGGACCCACGTGCCGACCACGCCCGAGGCGTCCAGGACGGATTGCGGGATCGGGGCTTCGGCCATGCCATTCCTCGCCGAGACGTCCGAGATCTCTAAACTTGAGGTTTCCACCTCCAGCAAGCTCCTCATCTCACCTGCGAGCACGCTACGGTATCCTGGTGGCGCTGGGAAGGCTGTTAACCCATTCTACGCCAGAAATCTTAACCTGAAGTTTAAGAACCTGTCGCCGAGGACTGCCACGCGCAGGTAAAGTCCTGGCAGGACGCCCTCTTAACCCCCCGTTAACCATACCGGCCGCACCGTACCCGGGAGCATCCTTGGGTCACAGGATCGTGGCACGCCGCGACGCAGTCACCTGAGGTTGATCCCGTCGGTGCAGCGACCGGGAGTCGCGGCCGCCCGGACGGAGTCACGGGGCCTTCTGGAGGACGCCCAGGATGAAAGCGATCACCTTCGTCACGCAGAAGGGCGGCAGCGGCAAGAGCACGCTGTGCATCTCCCTGGCGGTGGCCGCCCGGGAGGCGGGCCATACGGTCTGCATCCTGGAGATGGACCGCCAGGCCACGATCTCGGACTGGCTGGACCATCGCACGGCCGACGGGCCGGAGGTCGCCCAGATCGACGCCACGCAGATCGACGCGGTGATGGAGCGCCTGCGCGACTCGGCCTACGACTACGTGTTCATCGACACGCCGGGCGTCGATTCCACCGGCACCCTGTCGGCGATCCGCGCGGCGGATCTCTGCATCATCCCGTGCCGGCCGACGCCCGCCGACCTGCGCGCCTTCAAGCCGACGCTGGCGGCCGTCTACCGGCTGGAGAAGAAGTTCGCCTTCGTGCTGAACCAGACCCCGCCGCGCTCGTACCGGGTCCGCGATGCGGCGGACGGGCTCGCGGTGCTCGGCATCCTGCCGGACGTGAACATCGTCGCCCGCACCGACCATCAGGACGCGATCGGCCTCGGCCAGGGCGTCACCGAATTCAACCCCAAAGGCCAGGCCGCCGGGGAGGTCCGCCGCCTCTGGTCCTGGATCGAGCGCCGCACGCAGTCCCTGAGGACGGGTCAGAATGTCCAAGCCGCCTAAGCTCAGCCTCGCGGCCATCGTCGCCTCGGCGAGCCCACCGGCCCGATCCGTCCCGGCCCATCGGCCTCAGGGCGCCGAGATCGTGGCGCTGGCCCTCGCGCCGCCGGCGCCGAAGCCGGCGGCCACGCTCAAGCAGCGCGCCCGCCAGATGTCGGTCTACCTGGAGCCGCCGGTCTACGATCAGCTGCGGGATCTCGCCTATGCCGAGCGGACCAAGATGCACGCCCTCCTGCTGGAAGGTCTCGACCTGCTGTTCAAGCAGCGCGGCGCCCGGTCCATCGCGCAGCTGACCGAGACGCAGCCGCGCTGAAAATCCGGCCGCGCGCCAGAGCGGCCGAGTACCGCAGCGCAAATTCAGGTGCTTTCTCAACGCGTTCGGCGTTGTTCTTACCGCACAGCATGAACGACGTGGATCGCCTGAACGGCGGCCGAACCCCGCCGCCGTTCAGGCTTCCTTTACGCGACCGATACAATTCTCGGTGGACCGGCTGACCGCCTCCAGGGCCAGCCGGTTCCGGTCCGGTTGCCGGGCCCCGGTCACGCGTAGAGTTGGTGAAGTCCACGATGGTGCGCACGACGCTCCCCCGGCCGGCGCGCCTCGCCCTGCGGCTCATGGCCGTGTCGGGCGTGGCCCTGGCCACGGCGAACTGCGCCACCGCGCCCCAGCAGAAGCTGGCCGCCGGCAACGGCATCGATCCGAAATACGGGGTCAAGGCCAGCCCGCGCCTCTACAACGAGGGCGACGTGATCCCGAAGGGCGGCGGCCGCCGCTACACCGGCAAGCCCTACGTGGTCGCCGGCCAGACCTACGTGCCCAAGGAGGATCCGAACGGCTACGTGCGCGAGGGCCTCGCCTCCTGGTACGGCTCGGCCTTCCACGGGCGCATGACCGCCAACGGCGAGGTGTTCGACCGGCACTCGATCGCGGCCGCCCACCCGACCCTGCCGCTGCCGAGCTACGCCCGGGTGACCAACCTCGACAACGGCTACTCGATGGTGGTGCGCGTCAACGACCGCGGCCCCTACCATGCCGGCCGCGTCATGGATGTCTCGGAGGAGGCGGCCGACGCGCTGGGCTTCCACCGCCGCGGCACCGCGCATGTGCGCGTCGAGTATGTCGGCAAGGCCTCGGTCGCCGGCAGCGACGACCGCAAGCTGCTCGCGAGCCTGCGCACCGACGGCCGGCCGGCCGGCCGCTCCACCGTGATGGTGGCCGATCTCGGCTCCTCGGCGGAGACCGAGCGCTACGCGCGCTCGGCCCCCGCGCCGCTCGCCTTCAAGCCTGTCCAGGAACCCGCACAGGAAGCCGCACAGGCGCGCGAGGAGCCCGCCGAAGCGCCGGCGCCCCGTCCCGAGAGGCCGGCCCCGATGCGCGCGCCGATCGTGCTGGCCTCGGCGGCCGTGACGGTTCCGGCGGCCGTGCAGCCCACCGCCCCGCGCGTGCGGGAGTTCCGGCCGCACCCCGTGCAGGCTGCCGCGTCACGGGGCACCGCCCCGACGGTGGCGGGCCTCAACCCGGCCCTGGCCCACGGCGCGCCGCCGGCGCCGGGGCGCGGGGCCGTCCTGAAGATTGCGGCGGGCCACGCGGCGCCCGTGCAGGCCGCCCTGCGGCCGACCGCATCGCCTGCCCCCGCGCGGCTCGCCAAGGCCGCGCCCGCAGCGCTGCCGCCCTCGGCCAAGCTCGCCATGGCGCGTCTGGCCAGCGCGGCGGCACCGAAAGCCCCCGCGGGCGCGGCGGTCCCGTCCAAGGCCCCCGGAACCGCGGGGATCACCAAGGCCGCCGCGACCGCCCGGCCGGCGGCCCCGGCCAAGGGCGCGGCCCCGAGCAAGACGGCGGCGCCTGCCGGCGCGCACCACGCCCGCCTCGCCGGGATCTACTGAGGACGGCCCGGCGGCGCCCCCCGCAGCCTCTTGATCGCGATGCGGCATTTCGCATTCGATCCCGGCGCGAAACCGTAATATGGTCACGCTTGTTATCCGGAAACGGCCGAGGCTCTCCCGGCCCGACGGCAGGCGCGGGACGGAACGGCGATGCGCAGACCCCTTCTCACCCTTCTCGCGGCCGCCTGCGCGCTGGGCGCCGGCCTCGCCGCCGCCGCCGCGCAGGGCTTCCAGACCGCGGCCCCGCACGCGATCCTGATCGACGCCGATTCCGGCTCGGTCCTGTTCGAGAAGGCCGCCGACGAGCGCTTCTCCCCGGCCAGCATGGCCAAGCTGATGACCACCGACATCGTGTTCGAGGCGCTGAAATCCGGCCGCCTGTCGATGGACACGGAGTTCACCGTCACCGAGGACGCGTGGAAGCGCGGCGGGGCGGGGGGCGGCGGCTCGTCGATGTTCGCGCAGGTCAACAGCCGCATCAAGATGGCGGATTTGCTGCGCGGCCTGATCGTGCAGTCGGGCAACGACGCGGCGATCACCATCGCGGAGAACATGGCCGGCTCAGAGGAGGCCTTCGCCGGGCTGATGAACCAGCGCGCCAAGGAGATCGGGCTGACCAACTCGACCTTCCGCAACGCCACCGGCTACGCGGCGCCCGACCAGAAGGTCACGGCCCGGGACATGGCGAAGCTCGCGCTGCACATCATCGAGACCTACCCGGACTACTACAAGATCTTCGCCGAGAAGGAGTTCACCTGGAACAAGATCCGTCAGCAGAACCGCAACCCGCTGCTGGCCCTCGACATCGGCGCGGACGGGCTCAAGACCGGCTACCTGGAGGAATCCGGCTACGCGCTCACCGGCTCGGCGGTGCAGAACGGCCAGCGGCTCGTGCTGGTGGTCTCGGGCCTCAAGACCGCCCGGGACCGCGCCGCCGAGTCGCGCAAGCTGATGGAATGGGGCTTCCGCGCCTTCGAGCCCCGGCAGGTCTTCGCGCCGGGCGAGACCGTGGCCGAGGCCTCGGTGTTCGGCGGCCAGTCGGGCTCGGTGCCGCTGGTGGCGAAGAAGCCCGTGCGGGTGCTGCTGCCCCGCGGCTCCAGCGACCGGGTCAGCGCCAAGGTGATCTATACCGGGCCGCTCGTCGCTCCCGTGGAGGAGGGCCAGCGGGTCGGAATCCTGCGCATCCAGCGCGGCGACACCGTCGCCCTCGACCAGCCGCTCGTGGCCGGCGCCGCGGTGGAGCCCGGCACCCTGTCGCAGCGGGCGATGGATGCGGCGCTGGAATTCGGCACCGGCCTCGTCCGCAAGGCCCTCGACCGGGCCGGCAAGGGGAGCGACAAGGGCGGTGACAAGGGCGCTGCCGGGGCGGCCAATCCGTCGTGACGGCGCGCGCGTGACCGTGCCGCGGCTCGGGGATCCCGCGGAAGCGGGCGGCGCCTTCATCACCTTCGAGGGCGGGGAGGGGGCCGGCAAGTCGACCCAGATCGCCCGCCTCGCCGCGACCCTGCGCGCGCGCTCGGGCCGGCCCGTCTGCGTGACGCGCGAGCCCGGCGGATCGCCGCGGGCCGAGGAGATCCGCACGGCGCTGCTCGACGGCGTCGCCAAGCCCTACGGCCCGTTCGCGGAAGCGCTGCTGTTCAGCGCCGCCCGGATCGATCATCTCGACCGGCTGATCCGCCCGGCTCTGCGCCGGGGCGAGACCGTGCTGTGCGACCGCTTCATCGACTCGACCCGCGCCTACCAGGGCGCCGCGGGCGGGCTCGATCCCGGGATCGTCGACGCCCTGGAGCGGGTCGTCGTCGGCCCGACCCGGCCCGACCTCACCCTGATCCTCGACCTCGCCCCCGAGGCCGGCCTCGCCCGCGCGGCCGGGCGCGGCGCCGGGACGGGGCAGGGGGCCGACCGGTTCGAGGCCGAGGCTCTCGACTTCCACATCCGGCTGCGGGAGGCGTTCCTGGCGATCGCCCGGGCCGAGCCGGAGCGCTGCGCGGTGATCGACGCGTCCCGCGAGCCCGACGCGGTCGAGGCGGCGATCCGCGCCGCCGTCGCGGCCCGGCTGCCGGCGCTCCTGCCCGACCGGCCGGCGGGGGAGGACCGGAGCGGCGATGCGGCGTGAGTTGCGGTGTGCGGCTATACCCGGCCCGACCGATCCCATCCCAGCCAGCAACCGTGTCGGCGGCCCCGGCGGGAGCGACGAACCGCCCCGAACCCGCAGGCAGCGCCCTGAAGCCCGTCCCATGAAGCCCGTCCCATGAAGCCCACCGACCGCGCCGCCGACGACGTCGAGCCCGGGGACCTCGCCGGGATCCCGCGCCCGCGCGAGACCCTCGGGCTCGTCGGCCACGCGGCCGCGGCCGACGCCTTCGCGTCGGCGATCGCGGCGGGGCGCCTGCACCACGCGTGGCTGATCGGCGGCGCCCCCGGCATCGGCAAAGCGACCCTGGCCTACCGGGTCGCCCGGCGCCTGCTCGCCTACCCCGCGGGCGGGGGCCCGGCGGGCCTCGCCGTGCCGGCGGGCGACGCCGTCCTCGGCAAGGTGGCGGGCCTGTCGCACCCGAATCTCGTGGTCCTGCGCCGCCACCGGGTGGCGGGCGCCAAGGCGCTGCCGACCAAGATCTCGGTCGACATGGTGCGCCGGGCGCTGGACCTGTTCGCCACGACGGCCGCGGATTCCGGCTGGCGCGTCTGCATCCTCGACAGCGCCGAGGACCTGAACGCCAACGCCGCCAACGCCCTGCTCAAGGTGCTGGAGGAGCCCCCGCCCCGGGCGCTGTTCCTGATCCTGTCCCACCAGCCCGGCCGGCTGCTGCCGACGATCCGCTCGCGCTGCCGGGCGCTGATGCTGCGCCCCCTCCCGGCCGAGGACGTCGCCCGGGTCGTGCGCGGCCTGCCCGAGCCCTTCCCGCAGCCCGACGAGACCGCCCTGGCCCGGGCGCTGGCCCAGTGCGAGGGCTCGGTCGCCCGCGCGCTGGCGATGCTCGATCCGGTCACCGCCGGCCTTGTGGCCGAGATCGAGACCCTGCTGGCGCGGGCGCGCAATCCCGACTGGGGCCGGGTGCTCAAGCTCGCCGAGACCCTGGCGGGCCGCGACGCCGAGGCGCGGTTCGAGGCCGCCCAGGACGCGGTGCTGCGCTTCGTCTCGGCCGAGATCGACCGGCGCCGGGACGAGCCCCCCGCACGCCTCGCCGCCCTGGTGGAGGTCGCCGACCGGTTCGGCCGCGCCGCCCGGGAGGCGGCGATCTACAACCTCGACCGGCGGCCGGTGGTGCTGTCCCTGTTCGGGGATCTCGCGGAGGTGGCGTAGGCTTCGCCCCTGGGCAGCCGGGGCGGCTGGCCAGGGGCGAAGCGGGTTACGGGACGGACCGGGGACGTCGCGTCGCCCGCCGCCCGACCGTAGCGGAGAGCCGGCGGACCTAGAGCGACCGGAGGGCCGGGATCGAGGGCGCAAAGAAATACTCTCCCCCCTCCATGCGCACGAAGCTCCTTAGAGTCAGATCGGGCTTCCCGGCGACGTTCCGGGAAATGGGCGCGGCACCCCTGAAGGGCCGGACGGCGCTCGGACTCTGCCCGATGATCGGATCGATCCCGCTCCCTTCCTGCGAGAAGTCCGCCGCGTTACTCCATTGCTGCTGAACGAACTCGAACTGGCCCTCGATGGACGTGACATAACACTTGAAGAGAAGCCCGCGCGTGTGATCCCCGCCGTTCGAGGTTCCCGACAGGGCTTCCTCCTCGGTCAGCTCAGGACCGAACGCGATCCCGCGCCGCAGCATGCGATGGGTCTGCGTGAACGCCTCCGCCCGATCCACATCCGCCGGCGGGGGGCTGGTGTCATGACGGACATCGTCCCGCGGATAGGTTTTGCGGATATGGGCGGCCCAGGGGCAGATCAGCCCCTCCCGATCGTCCCCGAACTCGAATTTGTTCGCGTCGGGCGTGTTGTCACCCAGGGCACGGTTGTCCCGCGTCGGGGCCTGGATGAGCGCAGCGCCGCTCTTCCAGCGGCCGACCAGCTGCGCGCCGAGCAAGTCGGGGTCGGCCTGATCGGATGAGGCCGGAAGGCTCTGGGAAGCCCGCTTCACGGAGGCATTGAATTCCGGAACCAACTGGGCCAGGCGCCGGATGACGAGAAACGATCCATTCAGCATGAACGGGATCGGGGGCGTCCTCTCAGGCCCCTTCTCGGGGAACGAAGCGGCTCCGGGATTCTGGGCCGGATAACCGAACACGAATTCGCCGGGCCACAGCACGTCCTGACCGGGGGCGGCCTGATCCGGCTCGCTGTCCTGGCCGTTGCTGTCCTTGAGCCCGGGATTCAGCGCGACCGTCTCGGCGATCCGCCCCCGAATGCCGGGTTGCGAGACCCCGTCCGCATAGCCGAAATGCTCGTGGCCCAGGACCGGCTCCGGGCGGACCTGCCCCACCTCCTCATCGATCAGGCGCCATCCGTTGGCACCGGGAGGCGCCAGGCGAAGCGACATCACGTTCGCGACCTCGGCGTGCGTGGCTCCGGTCACGATGAAGACACCGTGCAGCCGCTTGGACGGCCGCAAGGAGCGCCAGGATGAAGCGGGCGGATCGTTCAGAACGGCTTGCCGGCTGGCCATTCCGCCCTTGAAAGCGTCGATTCCGGTCGCACCGGAGACCTGGCTGACGCCAATCCGGGCCAGTCCTGCGGCCGTGAACGCGATGTTCAAACCGGGGGTCGGGATGAGCGCGTTACTGACCTGCCTCTGTGCGGCGATCTCGTCGCGGAACCGCAGACAATCCTGCATGCTGGTGATGTCGAGCCGCTCAAGAAATTCCTTGAAGGCCGCGACGTCGATCACCTCGAAAAACATGAGATGCTCATGACGTTTCGGCAGACCGACCAGGATGTCACCCTGTATATCGGCAATCGGAAACAGGGGCTCCAAGCTAGCGTCATGAGACATTGAAAAACCTCCCCGCATATCGGCACGAATGGGCCACGATCAGGTTTGATCTCAACCCGAATCAGTCATCAATGTCCGTATTCTGGTTCCGATAGAAAATTCCAGCAATGCAATATCCGCATCGTCTATTCGAAGGACGCTGAATATGAGAATTTGGATATTTAATACATAAATTGAAGACATTATTTCGGGGGCAGGCGTGCGAATCGTGTCCCCATTCCGGCAGAATGTCCTCACGTCGCGGAGCCCGCCGGTCGCTGCCCGGCGTGATGCTGCCGGATTGCGCCTCCGACCCCGAGACCCTGAAGACGGGATGGCGCAGTCGACCGGCCAGGGCGGTCGCGCTCGGGTTTCAGACACCACCCGGCGCGGCGCAGGGCACGCTCCGACCTTGACAATGTTCCTATTTTGTGCTCATTAGCCGCCACCTGCCCACGGCGGCCCGGGAGCGATCCCGGGGCGTCCTTGACGGGGCCCGCCCGGTGGCTGATCGGGCAGGTCCGTGGCGCGGGGCGGTGCCCGCGTCGGTGGCTCTCAGCCGCCATCGCCCCGGGCGGCGTGCCGGTACGGGGCGTGTCTCGGTGGCGGGCGTGAGACCGGGCGGCAGTCTGCCCGGCGGGGGCCGAAATGTCCCCGCGCCGACCCGCCACTGGGCCGACCCTACGCACCCTGCGGATCCGCCCACTACGAGGCGGGCACACGGCTGGAAGGCCACGGCATTGATAGCGGGTTCCGGAGGCGCGTGCGCCTCGCCTGAGACCGCTTGGCAGGCCGGCGCAGGACCGGGACGTTGGAGACACCGCGACGAGAAAGACGGCACCGGCCAGGGACCCTGCCCGGTCGATGCCGCGGGCGCCGCGGGGATCGGATCCCGCGCGTTGACTGGCCGACACCTGGGTTCCCGCGGCGTCCCGCGTCCCGCGTGTTCGTCTCTTGGGCCATGCCCCCGGCGCCGAACGGCGCGCGGGGACGATCGCGCATGGCGGGAGACGACCGAGATTCCCCCGCCGCCCGGGCCGGCCGAGGACGCGGTTCCGACGGGCCCGCAGGCTGCAACGGTTGCGTCCCGGCTCCGGCCGCGCGACAACGCGGACAGCCTCCCGCGCTCATCCGGAACACCACAGACGTGACGTCCAACGCCCCGGCGAATCCCCGAAAGACCTTCGGTCTCTCGACCGCGATCTCCTACCCCAACGGCGCGCCCCATATCGGCCACGCCTACGAGGTGATCGCCGCCGACGCGATCGCGCGCTTCCACCGGCTCGACGGCTACGACGTGCTGTTCTCCACCGGGACCGACGAGCACGGGCTGAAGATCCAGCAGGCCGCGACCCGGGCCGGCACCACGCCGCGCGCCTTCGTCGACGGCACCGCCGCCCGGTTCCAGGCGATGGCCGACCGGATGGACTGCGCCTACGACCGCTTCATCCGCACCACCGAGCCCGGCCATTACGAAGCCGCCCAGGAAATCTGGCGACGGATGGAGGCCAACGGCGACATCTACCTCGACAAGTATGCCGGCTGGTACTCGGTCCGTGACGAGGCCTATTACGACGCGTCCGAGACCCGGCTCCTGGAGGACGGCAGCCGCCGCAGCCTCGCCACCGACACGCCGGTCGAGTGGATGGAGGAGGAGAATTTCCTGTTCCGGCTCTCGGCCTACCAGGACAGGCTGCTGAAGCTCTACGACGAGCAGCCCGGCTTCATCGGGCCGGAGACCCGGAAGAACGAGGTGGCGAGCTTCGTGCGCTCCGGCCTCAAGGACCTCTCGGTCAGCCGCACCAATTTCGACTGGGGCGTGCCGGTGCCCGGCCACCCGAACCACGTCATGTACGTGTGGGTCGACGCGCTCACCAATTATCTCACCGTCACCGGCTTCCCCGACGCGGAGAACCCCAAACGGAAATTCTGGCCGATGGACCTGCACGTGATCGGCAAGGACATCGTGCGGTTCCACGCGGTCTACTGGCCGGCCTTCCTGATGTCGGCCGGGCTGCCCCTGCCCAAGCGCGTCTTCGGCCACGGCTTCCTGCTCTCCAAGGGCGAGAAGATGTCGAAGTCGCTGGGCAACGTCCTCGACCCGTTCGAGCTCGCC
Organism: Methylobacterium sp. OAE515; assembly: GCF_041806315.1. Lineage (NCBI taxonomy): Bacteria > Pseudomonadati > Pseudomonadota > Alphaproteobacteria > Hyphomicrobiales > Methylobacteriaceae > Methylobacterium > Methylobacterium sp. OAE515. Next base: position 4,075,782 of record NZ_JBGMUV010000001.1, on the reverse strand, counting down.
GACACCTACGGCGTCGACCCGGTGCGCTACTTCGTGCTGCGCGAGGTGCCGTTCGGCGGCGACGGCAGCTACAGCCACGAGGCGATCATCGGCCGGATCAACGCCGATCTGGCCAACGATCTCGGCAACCTCGCCCAGCGCTCGCTCTCGATGGTCGCCAAGAACTGCGACGGCGCGGTGCCGGATCCGGGCAGCCTGGACGCGGCCGCCACGGCCCTGCTGGCCCAGGCCGATGCCCTGCCGGCGCGGGCCCGGACCCTCATGGGCGAGCTGGCGCTCCACACCGTCCTGGCCGAGATCTGGGCCGTGGTGGCCGAGGCCAACCGCTACTTCGCCGCCCAGGAGCCGTGGAAACTGCGCAAGTCCGACCCGGCGCGGATGAACGCGGTGCTGTACACGACCCTGGAGAGCTTGCGCGCCTTCGGCATCCTGACCCAGCCCTTCGTGCCGGGGGCGGCGGAAAAACTCCTCGACCTGCTGGCAGTGCCGGCCGACCGGCGCCAGCTCGCCGATGTGGGGGAGGGGGGGCGCCTCGTGCCCGGCACGGCACTGCCCGCCCCCGCGCCGATCTTCCCGCGCTTCGAGCGCCCCGAGACGCCCTCAGCTTGACGGCCCTCCGAGACCCGATGCTCATCGACAGCCACTGCCATCTCGACTTCCCGGACTTCGCCGCCGACCTCCCGGGCGTGATCGCCCGCGCCAAGGCCGCGGGCGTCACCGGCATGCTCACGATCGCCACCCGGGTCGCCAAGGCCGACACCTACCGGGCGATCGCCGAGGCC
>NZ_JBGMUV010000001.1:2915000-4067500 GCF_041806315.1 Methylobacterium sp. OAE515 | reverse complement strand
GTCGTATGTTCGCTACGCGGCAGACGTCACGTCCGTACTCCTGCGGTCCGCTTGCGGGCGGCGCCCGGTCAGTAGCCCGGCATCGGAAAACCCAGCCCCTCGAGCGGAGACCATCCGCTGCGGCGAAGGTGTCGCGGGTCTGCCGCAATCGAGCTTGATACCGTAGGGCTTCCCGGTGCGCCTCCTCCTGACCGCCTGGACGGCGCACCCGCCCTGACGCCGGAGCCCTGTATGCTGACCCGCCTTGCCCTGCCCGCCCTCGTCGCAGCCCTGCTGGCTACCGGTCCGGCCGGGGCGCAGATGGCGCGCACCGAGGCGCCCAAGGAGACGGCCAAGGTCGTTCCCCTCAGCAAGGCGGACGTGCAGCTCTCCTTCGCGCCCGTGGTGAAGCGCGCCGCGCCCTCGGTGGTGAACGTCTACGCCTCCCACGTGGACAAGCGCTCCAGCGCGCGCACCAGCGCCATGGAGGAGTTCATGCGCCGCTTCTTCGGCGAGCCGGAAGGCGGTCGCGGCCCGCGGGGCGACCGGGCGCAGCGCTCCCTGGGCTCGGGCGTTCTGGTCGATGCCGACGGGCTCGTCATCACCAACAACCACGTCATCGACAACATGAACGAGGTGCGGATCGCTCTCGCGGATCGCCGGGAGTTCGAGGCGACGATCGTGATGCGCGATACGCGCACCGACCTGGCGGTGCTCAAGCTCAAGGATGTCCCGAAGGGTCTCGTGCCGATGCCGTTCGGCGATGCCGACGCCCTGGAGGTCGGCGACTTCGTGATGGCGATCGGCAACCCGTTCGGCGTCGGCCAGACGGTGACGCAGGGCATCGTCTCGGCGCTGGCGCGCACGCAGGTGGGCTCGGCCGATTACCAGTACTTCATCCAGACCGACGCGGCGATCAACCCGGGCAATTCGGGCGGCGCGCTGGTGGACCTGCGCGGTCAGCTGGTGGGCCTCAACACGGCGATCTACTCGCAATCCGGCGGCAGCCACGGCATCGGCTTCGCGATCCCCGTCGGCATGGTCAAGGCCGTGGTCGACGCCGCCCGCGACGGGGCGAGCGTCGTGCGCCGGCCGTGGCTCGGGGCGCGCATCCAGAGCGTGACGCCCGACATCGCCGACAGCATGGGCCTCGATCACCCGACCGGCGTGCTGGTGGCGAGCCTGCAGGCCAAGAGCCCCGCCGAAGAGGCCGGGCTGAAGCGCGGCGACCTGATCCTGACGGTCGACGGCCAGGAGGTGGCCGACCCGGAGGCGTTCGGCTACCGCTTCGCCCTGAAGGGCGTCCAGGGCCAAGCCCGCTTCGGGATCCTGCGTGGCACGAGCCGCCAGACGGTCGCGGTGAAGCTCGCCCCGGCCCCGGAGACGCGCCCGCGCGACGTGCTCAAGGTGAAGACCCGCTCGCCCTTCGTGGGCGCGACCCTGGTGAACACCTCGCCCGCGGTGGCCGAGGAGATGCAGGTCGATTTCCCGACCGAAGGCGTGGCCGTGCAGGCCGTCGAGGAGAACTCGCCGGCCGCGTTCGCCGGCCTGCAGAAGGGCGACATCATCCTCTCGGTCAATGGGCTGCCGGTCCAGACCACCAAGGATCTCGAACGCGTGACCCGCAACAGCCTCGGTGCCTGGGAGATCGCGATCAATCGCGACGGCATCGAGATGAAGTCGGTGCTGCGCGGATAAGTCGGATCCCGGGTTGCGACGGGCGCCGGGCTCGGTGTTGATGCGCGGATGTCCGACCTGTTCACCTCCCCGGAACCTCCCTCGGCATCGGATCACGGCCGCGCTGCCGGCGCCGAAGCTGCCCGGCCACTGGCGGACCGGCTGCGCCCGCAGAGCCTGGCGGAGGTGGTCGGCCAGGAGCACCTGACCGGGGAGGGCGGGGCGCTCACCCGGCTCCTGCGGGGGCGCAGCCTCGGCTCGCTGATCTTCTGGGGTCCACCCGGCACCGGCAAGACCACGGTGGCGCGGCTGCTGGCCCAGGGTACCGACCTGCATTTCGAGCAGATCTCGGCGATCTTCTCGGGCGTGCCGGACCTGCGCAAGGTGTTCGAGGCCGCGCGCAAGCGCCGGGCGACCGGGCAGGCGACCCTGCTGTTCGTCGACGAGATCCACCGGTTCAACCGGGCGCAGCTCGACGCCTTCCTGCCGGTGATGGAGGACGGCACCGTCACGCTGGTGGGTGCGACCACCGAGAACCCCTCCTTCGAGCTGAACGCCGCGCTCCTGTCGCGTGCCCGAGTGCTGCTGTTCCGGGCCCTCGATCCCGGCGCGATCGCGCGGCTCCTGGTCCGGGCCGAGGCGCTGACGGGCCAGGCCCTGCCGCTCACCGAGGAGGCGCGGGGCGTGCTGGTGCGCATGGCCGACGGCGACGGTCGCGCCGCCCTGACCCTCGCGGAGGAGGTCTGGCGCTCGGCGCAAGCAGGCGAGACCCTCGACGCGGAAGCGTTGCAAGACATCGTGCAGCGGCGCGCGCCGATCTACGACAAGGCGCAGGAGGGCCACTACAACCTGATCTCGGCCCTGCACAAGACCGTGCGCGGCTCCGATCCGGACGCGGCGCTCTACTATCTCTGCCGGATGCTCGATGCCGGCGAGGACCGGCTGTTCATCGCCCGCCGGCTGGTGCGCATGGCGGTGGAGGATATCGGCCTCGCCGACCCGCAGGCTTTGGTGGTGGCCAACGCCGCCAAGGACGCGTTCGACTTCCTCGGCAGCCCGGAGGGCGAGCTGGCGCTCGCCCAGGCGGCGATCTATCTCGCCTGCGCGCCCAAATCGAACGCCGTCTACACCGCCTACAAGGCCGCGACGCGCCTCGCCAAGGAGGCGGGCTCCCTGCCGCCGCCGCGCACCATCCTCAACGCGCCGACCAAGCTGATGAAGCGGATCGGCTACGGCGAGGGCTACCGCTACGATCACGACGAGCCCGATGCCTTCTCGGGCCAGGATTACTGGCCCGATGCGCTGGGGCGCCAGCAGCTCTATCAACCCACGGAACGGGGTTACGAGACTCGCCTGGCCGAGCGCCTCGACCGGTGGGAGGCGCTGCGCAAGGCGCGGCGCGGGGAGGGGCGCGGGGAGGGGTAGGGGGCGGTTCCGCCGCCATCGCGGCATCGCGCGCGCAGCGACGCGACCCAGGGCGGCGCGACCTCCGGCCGCGTGGCGCGGCTGGATTGCTTCCTCCGCTCGCAGAGACGCTGTCACAGGTCGAGGGGCGCGTTGTCGATCACCTCCTTCATCACGAAGAAGGTCCGGGTCTGGCGCACCCCCGGCAGGCCGATCAGCGTGGCGCTGTGGAGGCGGTTGAAGTCGGCCATGTCGGAGACCCGGATCTTCAGCATGTAGTCGAAATCGCCGGCCACGAGGTGGCAGTCGAGGAGTACGGGAATCGCCCGCACGGCGGCCTCGAACTCCGAAAAACTCTCGGGCGTCGAGCGGTCGAGCACGACGCCGACGAAGACCAGGGTGCCGCGTCCGACCCGCATCGGGTCGATCAGCGCCCGGACCGCCCGCACGAACCCCTCGGTGAACAGGCGCTGGATCCGGCGGTGACAGGTGGCCGCGCTGGTGCCGACCCGCTCGGCGATCTCGGCATTGGCCATGCGCCCGTCCGCCTGAAGGAGGCGGAGGATCTTCTGGTCGATCCGGTCGAGCCCTGCGGACATGGACGATTCTTTCAGAAGCGGCGCGCGATCCGGAATTCTCTGCAGCTAAGGTGCTCAGCGACGCAAGTCACTGGATGTCTGAGATGAAAGATCGAGAGCACCTTTCATCGCGGATCGGGTAGTTTTCCCTGCGCCTCGAAGACGGAGCCGGGCCTTGCGCCGGGCCGTCCCCGAGGCCTCGCTTCGACGCGTCCCGGCCGGACGGAGACCGCTCCTGCCCCCGGCCGCGCCCCGAGACCCGGAGAGACCCGATGCTGGATAAATTCGAGCGCTATCCCCTGACCTTCGGCCCGACGCCGATCGAGCCGCTAAAGCGCCTGACCGCGCATCTCGGCGGCGAGGTGGAGCTCTACGCCAAGCGCGAGGATTGCAATTCCGGCCTCGCCTATGGCGGCAACAAGCTGCGCAAGCTCGAATACATCGTGCCGGACGCGATCAAGAGCGGGGCCGACACGCTGGTGTCGATCGGCGGCGTGCAGTCGAATCACACCCGCATGGTCGCGGCGGTCGCCGCCAAGATCGGGATGAAGTGCCGGCTGATCCAGGAGGCCTGGGTGCCGCATGAGGACGCCGTCTACGACCGGGTCGGCAACATCCTCCTGTCGCGGATCATGGGCGCGCAGACGCAGCTCGTCGATGACGGGTTCGACATCGGCATCCGCGATTCGTGGAAGCGGGCGCTCGCCGAGGTCGAGGCCGAGGGCGGCAAGCCCTACGCGATCCCGGCCGGCGCCTCGGTGCACAAGTACGGCGGGCTCGGCTATGTCGGCTTCGCCGAGGAGGTCCGCAAGCAGGAGGCCGAGATGGGCCTGCGCTTCGACTACGTGGTGGTCTGCACGGTGACGGGCTCGACCCATGCCGGCATGCTGGTGGGCTTCTCGGCCGACGGGCGCGCCCGCAACGTCATCGGCATCGACGCCTCCTGCACCCCGGCCCAGACCAAGGCCCAGGTCCTCGACATCGCCCAGAACACCGCCGCCCTGGTCGGCGCGGGCGACATCGTCGCCGACGACGTGGTGCTCAACGAGGATTACGCCTACCCGGTCTACGGCGTGCCTTCCAAGGAGACCGTGGAGGCGATCCGGATCTCGGCCCGGCTCGAGGGGATGATCACCGACCCGGTCTACGAGGGGAAGTCGATGCAGGGCATGATCGACCTCGTGAAGAAGGGCTTCTTCCCGAAGGGCTCGAAGGTGCTCTACGCCCATCTCGGCGGCGCACCGGCGCTGAACGGCTACAGCTACACGTTCCGCAACGGCTGAGGCGGAAGCGGAAGGCCTGCCCGGCCTCTCCCACTCACCCGCCCTCTTCCAGAGGTGCGCGAAGCCGCCTTTCGGAGGCGCCCTCCAGGGATCGCGAGACGTCTGGAGCCCTCCTTCGAGGCCTGCGTGCGCTCTGGCGCCTCAGGATGAGGTCGCGCGTGGGAATGTCGGCAGGCGACCGCATCGTCCCGTTCGCCCTATATGGCGGCCTGCGCCAGCAACGGCGCGGGACCCGCACCGGAGAGGGCAGGATGATCGCACCGGCACGCGCGCTGCTCCTGACAGCCCTGCTCGCCCTCGGCAGCCCACCGGCCTGGGCCGCCTCGGGGCCGGCCGTCGAGGCCGAGAACGGGATGGTGGTCTCGTCCCAGCGCCTCGCCTCGCAGGTGGGCGCCGACATCCTGAAGGCCGGTGGCAACGCCGTCGACGCCGCGGTGGCGGTGGCCTACGCCGAGGCGGTGGTGAACCCGTGCTGCGGCAATCTCGGCGGCGGCGGCTTCCTGGTGCTCCACAGCGCCGACGGGCGCAGCCGCTTCGTCAATTTCCGCGAGACCGCCCCGGCGGCCGCCACCCGGGACATGTATCTCGACGCCGCCGGCAACGTCGTGAAGGGCGCGAGCCTGCGCGGCTGGAAGGCGGCCGGCGTGCCCGGGACGGTGCTCGGCCTCAACACCGCGCTCGCCGCGTACGGGACCCTGCCGCTGGCGCGGGTGATGGCGCCGGCGATCGCGCTCGCCCGGGACGGGTTCGTGCTGACCCGGGGCGACACCGACATCCTCGAATCCGGCACCAAGCTGTTCGCCGGGCAGCCGAACGTCGCCCGGATCTTCCTGCGCCCGGACGGCAGCCCGTGGCGGCCCGGGGACCGGCTGGTCCAGGCCGACCTCGCCCGCACCCTCCAGGCCATCGCCGAGCACGGCGCGGACGCGTTCTACAGGGGCGCGATCCCGGAGGCCGTGGAGGCGGCCTCCCGGGCGGGCGGCGGCCTGCTGACGGCGTCCGACTTCGCCGCCTACACGGTGACGCAGTCCGAGCCGCTGACCTGCCGCTACCGGGGCGCGACGATCCTGTCGGCGCCCCCGCCCTCGTCCGGCGGGACCACGCTCTGCGAGATCCTCAACATCCTCGACGGCTACGACCTGCGGGCCGCCGGGTTCAACTCGGCCCGGACCGTGCACCTGATGGTCGAGGCGATGCGGCGCGCCTACGCGGACCGCAACCTGCTGCTCGGCGACCCGGCCTTCGTGGAAAACCCGGTCGACCGTCTCCTGTCGCCGGCCTACGCGGAGACGCTCCGGGCCTCGATCCGCCCGGACCGGGCAACCCCGTCGGCGGAGATCCGGCCGGATCCCGGCCCGGAGACGCGGGAGCGGCCCGAGACCACCCACATCTCGGTGATGGACAGGGCCGGCAACGCGGTCTCGCTGACCTACACGATCAACGGCTATTTCGGCGCCGGGGTGATCGCCGGCGACACGGGGTTCTTCCTCAACGACGAGATGGACGACTTCACGGTCAAGATCGGGGTGCCGAACCTGTTCGGCCTCGTGCAGGGGACGAAGAACGCGATCCAGCCGGGCAAGCGCCCGCTCTCGTCCATGGCGCCCACGATCGTGCTGCGCGACGGTCAGGTCGCGATGGTGGCGGGCTCGCCGGGCGGCTCGCGGATCATCACGATCAACGCGCAGACGCTGATCAACATGCTCGATTTCGGCATGGAGCCGCAGGAGGCGGTGGATGCCCCGCGCATCCACCACCAGTGGCTGCCCGACACGATCTACGCCGAACCCTTCGCGCTCTCGGCGGACACGCAGGGCCTCCTGCGGGGCATGGGCCACACGATCGTCGAGCAGAAGCCCTGGGGCGCACAGGAACTCATCGCGGTCCGCGCCGCGGCGCCCGTGCTGCCGGAGGCGGCGTCGTCCGGCAACGACGCCTCGCGCACGGAGCGGATGCGGCCGGGCCTGCTCTACGGCGCCAACGACAACCGCAGGCCGGCCGGCGCGGCGGTGGGGGAGTAGGGGGCGGACGGCTCGACCGGGGCGAGCCCGTCACTCCAGGCCGCGGCGCGGAGCCCGCGCTCCGGCGTCCCCACCGGCGCCGGACCCGGATCGATCGGCGGATCTCGGTGTCGGGCTCGCCCGCGTCGTCCCGGGAGAGCGGGGTGGGGCCGAGGCACCCGTCACGGAACGCGGGTCAGCCCTCGCCCGCCTCCCGCGCCACGGCACGGAACCCGATGTCGCGCCGGCAGAAACCCTCCGGCCAATCGATCCGGGCCACCGCCGCGTAGGCGCGGGCCTTGGCATCGGTGACGCTGTCGCCCAGAGCCGTGACCGCCAGCACCCGGCCGCCATCGGCGAGCAGCTGTCCGCCCTCGGCGCGGGTGCCGGCCTGGAACACGTGGACCCCGTCGCCCTCGGCGGCGTCGACCCCGCGGATCACCGAGCCCCGCACCACGGCCCCCGGATAGCCGGCCGCCGCCATCACCACGGTGAGCGCGGCCCGGTGGGGGTCGAATTCGAGCGTCACCCCGGACAGGTCGCCCTCGCAGGCCGAGAGCAGGGCCGGCACGAGGTCGGATGCGAGGCGCGGCATCAGCACCTGCGCCTCGGGATCGCCGAAGCGGGTGTTGTACTCGATCAGCTTGGGACCGTCCGCCGTGAGCATCAGCCCGGCATACAGGATGCCGGTGAACGGGCAGCCCCGCGCCCGCATGCCCGCGAGCGTCGGCGCGATGATCTCGGCCATGACCCGGGCCTCGATCTCCGGGGTCACGACCCGGGCCGGGGAATAGGCGCCCATGCCGCCGGTATTGGGGCCGCGGTCGCCGTCGAACACGCGCTTGTGGTCCTGAGCCGTGCCGAGTGGGATCGCGCGGGTCCCGTCGCACAGGGCGAAGAAGCTCGCTTCCTCGCCGAACAGGCATTCCTCGACCACCACCTCGGCACCCGGCTCCTCGAAGAGGGCGGTCAGCGCATCCTCGGCCTGGTCCAAGGTCTCGGCGACCGTGACGCCCTTGCCGGCGGCCAGCCCGTCGGCCTTCACGACGATCGGGGCACCCTGCTGGCGGACATAGGCGAGGGCCGGCTCCAGGGCGGTGAAGCGCGCGAAAGCCGCGGTCGGGATCCCGCAGGCGGCGCACAGGTCCTTGGTGAAGCCCTTCGAGCCCTCGAGGCGGGCGGCGTCCCGGGTCGGCCCGAAGGCGCGGATCCCGGCCGCCTTCAGGTCGTCGACCAGCCCGGCGACCAGGGGTGCTTCGGGCCCGACCACGACGAGGCCGATCGATTCCGCCGCGCAGAACGCCGCCACTGCGGCATGGTCGGTGACCTTGAGGTCCGGCCGGTTCGTGCCGTGGCGGGCCGTGCCGGGATTGCCGGGGGCCGTGAACAGGCGGTTACAGAGCGGGCTCTGGGCCAGACGCCAGGCCAGAGCGTGCTCGCGGCCGCCCGAGCCGATCAGCAGGATATTCATGCGCACGCCACCATGGGCCCAGCTTCTGGGCGAAGCCTGCCGGCGGGAAAAGGTTTTTTTCGGGCTTTCCCCGCTCTGCGCAGAGTTCCGGGCCTCTCAGCAGCCGATGCACACGCTCGTGTTGATGCCCCCGCCCCGCGGCACGATGCCGTGTCGGCCGATATGGCGACCGACATGGACGCCCCGGTAGGGCAGGTAGGGTCCATAGGGCTGGAACTGGGCGTTCCGCTGGATCGACTGGTTCAGCGTGTTGTAATCCGTGACCCGCTGCTGGTTGAGGGTCCGGATCTGGCTCTGCAAGGCGAACGACGCGTTGGCGGCGTTCGGGTCGTTCTGCTGCACCTGCGCCCAGGCGGTGCCCGCTGGGAGAGCGAGCGCCAGAGCGAGGAGCGCGCGTGACGCGAGGCGCATGACTCTCTCCGTGACGGGAACTGGCCTATACCGTCGTCGACGCGCCAGGATCGGGCCGGGTTCCGGGGTGCGTCAACCCGGAACGACCGGTGATTTCGTCTCCGGAAGGGCTTCGACGAGCTTGGGATCCAGCCCGGTATGGGCCTGGACCAGAGGATGGGGCGTCAGCGCCAGCCACTGGGTCAGCGAGATGTCGGCGTAGCGCGAGCTCTTGAACATCTCCAGGAAGGTCAGCGTCGTGTCGCCGGTATTCTCGATGTAGTGGCCCATGGCGAAAGGCACGTAGCCGACGTCGCCGGCCTGGTAGTCGAAGGTGCGGGCCTTCGATTCCGAGCCGAACACCGTCATCCGGCCCTGGCCCGAGAGGTAGTACTGCCACTCGTCGCTGTTGGGGTGCCAGTGCAGCTCGCGCAGGCCCCCGGGCTCGACCTCGACCAGGGCCGCCGCGATGGTGACCGAGGCCGGGAACACCGTGGAATCGGTGATGCGCACGCTGCCACCCCTGGTGCGGACCGGCTCCTGCGCCAGCATGCGATGGCTGAAGGTCTTCGGCACCGGCCCGGAGCCGCCCATCTTGTCGGCCGCGAGCGGGCCGGGCTTCGGACCGGGGAAGATGTAGAGCTCCTTCTCGGGAATCTTCGCGAAGGCGCTCTCGGGCAGGCCGAAATTCTTGGCGAGTACGTCCTTGGGCGTGTGCGCCAGCCAGTCGGTCAGCAGGAAGGTGGAATCCTCCGAGAAGCCGCCGTCGTCGAACACGAGCAGGAACTCGCAGCCGTCGACCCCGTCGGACGCGAGGCCCTGGATCGAGTGCGGGATGCCGCCCGGGAAGTACCAGAGATCGCCCTCGCCGACATCGTCCGCGAAGGTGCGCCCGTCCTGATCGACCGCGGTGATCCGGGCCTTGCCCTTGATCATGTAGGCCCACTCGGACTCCTTGTGCCAGTGCATCTCGCGCACCACGCCGGCCTTGAGGCGCATGTTGACCCCGGCCATGGCGGTGGAGACCGGCAGTTCGCGGGTCGTGGTCTGGCGCGCCCAGCCGCCCTCCTCGAGGCGCATGTGGCTGTCGGAGAAGGACCATTTCAGGTTCGGCATCGTGCCGTGGTCGGTGGCGGGCGGGGCCAGGGTGAACGGCTCCTCGGCGGCCCGGGGCTGGTTCCGGGGACCGAGGATGTCGGCGCCCTTGCCGCCGCGCTCGGGGAGGGGCGCGGCCGGCCCGGAGGATTGCGCGGCAGCGGGAGCCGCCATCATCGCACCGCCGGCGGCGATGATGGCGCGCCTGGAGATCTCGGTCATCGCATCTCGGTCCCTGACTTCTGGCAGGGTAACCGAAGGGGAGCCGGGTGGATCCGCGGCGAGTCCCGATCGTGCACCGCGGCATCTCGCCCGGAGCCCGGGCACGGCCTATGTATGGACGACAGGGCCAGATGCGTCCCGGCCGGTCGGCGGGCGCCATGTTCGACATTTGATGCGCGGCGCGACCTGAGGGCGAGGATGTCGGACGGGGACAGTTCAGCCGCGGGCAGGGCCGGCCGTCCAGCGTCCCACGGCCGCCTCTGGCTGGCCCTGCTGGCGCTGGCGGGCACGGGCTTCCTCGGATACCGGTCCTGGCCGGACCAGTCCCGGGCGGCGAGCCCGCCGCGCACGGCCGAGGCGAGGCCGCCGGCCGTGCGGGTCGCCACCGCGGTGCGGGCCGCCGGCGCCCTGAGCCTGACCCAGACCGGCACCACCCAGGCCTTCGACACCGCCAGCCTCTATCCGCGGGCGACCGGCTACATCGTCGAGCGCAAGGTCGATATCGGCTCGCACGTGAAGAAGGGCGACCTGCTGTTCCGGATCAGCGCGCCCGACCTCGACCAGCAGCTGGTCCAGGCGCAGTCGCAGGTGCTGCAGCTCCAGGCGGCGCTGATCCAGGCGCGGGCGATGGTCGATCAGGCCGAGGCCAACCGCCACCTCGCCGACGTGACCAACCGGCGGACCTCGACGCTGGCCGGCACCGGGGTCGAGACCCGGCAGAACGCCGACACGTCCCAGGCCGGGGTGCTGGCGCAGACCGCCAATGTCGACGCCGCCAGGGCCGCCGTGAAGGTCGCGGAGGCCAACATCGCCGCCCAGGAGGCGCAGGTCGCGCGCCTGAAGGTTCTGACCGGCTTCGAGGAGATCCGCGCGCCCTTCGACGGGGTGGTGACGGCCCGCAACAACGATGTCGGCGACGCGGTCACGGCGGACACGAATACCGGTCCGCCGCTCCTGACGCTGAACCGGGACGACGTGCTGCGCATGGCGGTGAACGTGCCGCTCTACGCCGCGGACGGCGTCCGCGACGGGTTGCCCGCCAAGGTCGAGGTCGCGCAGATCCCCGGCAAGGTCTTTCCCGGCACGGTCTCGCGCTCGTCGACGACGCTGCTCTCCGCCGCGCGCACGCTGGTCACGCAGGTCGACATCCCCAATCCCGACGGCGCGCTGCGGCCGGGCCTCTACATCACCATCACGCTGGAGATTCCGCGGGTCTCGCCCGCCGTGACGGTGCCGAACGACGCCCTGATCTTCGACCAGCACGGGACCCGCGTGGCGGTGGTCGAGCCGGCGGGCGACGGGAGCGGCGTGGTGCGGATGCGCCCGGTCACGATCTTCCGCCAGACCCGCACGCTGCTGGAGCTGCGCGACGGCCTGAGCGGCGGCGAGCGCGTCGTCGTGGGTCCGGCGGCCTCGCTGCGCGACGGCGACAGGGTCAGCCTGCGTCCGGAGGACCGGGCCGGGGCGTGAGCGGCGGCGCCCGGCAGCCTTGTCCAGCCTTGGGACAGCTACGGCGGCGATAAGCCGTCGGGCATGCGGCGGCGCCGTGGGGGCTCAGCTCCCGGCGCCGCCGTGACCGGCTGGCTCAGGAAGCGGATACCACCGCCGTGGCACTTGGAACGATAGCGCTGTCGATCGCGCTGCTTGGCCTCGCCCTCGCGAGCTTCGGTCTGACACTGGCCCTCGCGGGCGGGTCCTGGTTCTACGTCGCCCTGGGCTTGGGCGTGCTGGCCTCCGGCGTCGAGCTGGTCCGGCGGCGCCAGAACGGCCTCCGGATCTACGCCCTGGTGCTGGCGGCGGCCTTCGCGTGGACGCTCGGCGAGGTCGGATTCGACAAGTGGCAATGGATCCCGCGCGGGGCCCTGATCCTCCTCGTCGGACTCGTGCTCTGCCTGCCCTTCGTCGTGCGGCGCCTGCGCGACGCGCCCGAACGGCCCTGGAAGCTCAGCCTCCGGAACGGTCCGCTCGTTCTCCGGGCCGTCGTCCTGCTGATCGCGGCCTTGAGCGCTGCGGCTTGGTTCGTCGATCCGGTCGAGACGCGCGGCCGTCTGCCGAAGGTCGCAGAGGCGGGCCCCGCCGCCGTCGATCCGAGCGGCGTCCCCTTTCCGGCCGACGATTGGGTCGCCTATGGCGGCACCAATCTCGGCCAGCGCTACTCGGCGCTCGCGGACATCACTCCCGGCAATGTCCGGGGCCTCACGGTCGCCTGGGAGCACCACACGGGTGACCTGCGCGGCGACAGCCGGACGGATTCGAAGGAATTCACGTTCGAAGCCACGCCGATCAAGGTCAACGGGCTGCTCTACCTCTGCACCCCGCACAACATCGTCGAGGCCCTGGAGCCCGAGACCGGCAAGCGGGTCTGGGCCTTCGATCCGCAGATGGCGCGGGACAGCCAGTACCAGCACCAGACCTGCCGCGGCGTGTCCTACAACGACTCGGCCGCCTACGCGCCGCCGGCGGGAACGGATCCGGCGGCGGCCGGGGCGATCGCGGCCGCCATCGCCGAATGCCCGCGCCGGATCATCGCCGCCTCGGTGGATGCGCGGCTCTACGCGCTGAATGCCGAGACCGGCGCCCTGTGCAGGACCTTCGGGGCGAACGGGTTCGTCGACCTGAAGGCGCAGATGCCGAACCTCAGACGCGCCAGCTATCAGCAGACCTCGGCGCCGCTTGTCACCCGGAACCTCATCGTCCTCGGCAGCGCGATCGCCGACAACTACTACGCGGACAACCCCTCGGGCGTGATCCGCGCCTTCGACGTGCGGACCGGCGCGATCGTCTGGAAGTTCGATGCCGGCAAGCCCGGCGAGACCGCGCCACTTGAGCCCGGCGCGCTCTACGAGCCCAATTCGGCGGTGGCGTGGACGCAATTCTCGGCCGACGAGGCTTTGGGGCTCGTCTACGTGCCGTTCGGCAACCGGGCGCCCGATCAGGTCGGCGTGTCGCGGTCGAAGGCGGACGAGGCCCTGGTCGACGCCCTGGCGGCGCTGGACCTGGAGACGGGCAAGCTGACCTGGGCGTTCCGGACCACCTATCATGACCTGTGGGACCGCGATAACCCGTCCCAGCCGGTCCTCCTGACTCTGCCGCAGGGCGACACGACAGTGCCGGCAATCCTGGTCCCCACCAAGGTCGGCAACGTCTGGGTCCTCGATCGCCGCACCGGCGCCCCGATCCGACCGGTCTCCGAGGTCTCGGTCTCGACCCGGACCGACATCCCGGGGGAGGCGCCGTCTCCGGTCCAGCCGATGTCGTCGCTCAGCTTCGCGCCCGCGGCGCTGACGGAGGCCGACATGTGGGGCGTCACGCCCTTCGACCAGATCCAGTGCCGCCTCGCCTTCCGGTCGAACCGCTACGACGGCAACCCGTTCACGCCGCCCCAGGATTCGGGCGGCGCGATCATCTGGCCCGGCAATATCGGGGTGTTCAACTGGGGCTCGGTGGCGGTCGATCCGGTCCATCACTGGATGATCGCGACGCCGCAATACCTGCCCTACCTCTACCGCCTGCTCCCGCGCCCGCCGGGCGACCCGGAGAAGCGCCTCGTCACCGCCGACCCGGATTCCACCCCGGGCAACGAGAATCTCGGCGGTCCCTACGCGGTTTCCATCGCCCACATGCGCTCGGCCCTCGGCGTCCCGTGCAACGCGCCGCCCTGGGGCGTGCGGGTGGGGGTGAACCTCGCGGACGGCACCACCGCCTGGAAGCACCGCAACGGCACCGTCGCGGGGCAGAAGATCGGCGGGGTCGCGGTCCCGATCCCGTTCGAGATGGGCATCCTCGCCCATGGCGGCACCCTGACCACGACCGGCGGCGTCGCGTTCACGGCCGCCACGCTCGACGACCGCATCCGCGGCTACGACATGCAGACCGGGGAGATCCTGTGGACCAGGACGCTGCCGGCCGGCGGCCAGGCCACCCCGATGACCTATCGCGGCAAGGACGGCCGGCAATACGTGGTGATCGCGGCGGGTGGGCACGGTTCGCTCGGCACCACGCCGGGCGACTCGGTCATCGCCTTCCGGCTCGATTGAGCCGCCGCGCACCTGTCGCGAGCCCGGGGATCGCCGGCCTCGCGGCGGCGTGGACTTTGCGGAAAGCTTGGGCCGTCCAGCCGGGGCAGGGGCGTCCTAACCCGCGAGCCGCGCCCGCGCGTCGGTGCGGGCGAGACGCGCCAGCAGGTACTCGACCTCGGCCTTCGCGGTGGCGGTCAGCGCCTGCGAGGGCTTGCGCTGCGCGTCGGAGGCGAAGATGCCCCGCCGCATGAAGACGTATTTGCGCACCGCGAGCCCCAGCGGGCCCTGCTGCTGCTCGTAGCGCAGATAGGGGAGGTGGGCGTCGAACAGGTCGTGGGCGGCGTCGCGCTCGCCGGCCCGGCCGAGGCGCACCACATCGACCAGCATTTCCGGAAAGGCGTAGCCGGTATTGGCCCCGTCGGCGCCGCGCTCGGTCTCGAAATCGAGGAACAGGCCGCCGTTGCCGACCAGGATCGAGATGTGGCGCATCGACCCGTCGCGCTCGAAGCCGCGCAGCGTCGAGATCTTCTCCAGCCCCGGCCAGTCCTCGTGCTTGAGCATCACGCAGGACGGGTTTTCCGACACGATCCGGCGGATCACGCCCGGCGTCATCTGCACTGAGAAGGTGAGGGGGTAATCCTGCAGGACGAAGGGCACGTCCGTCCCGATCGCCTCCACGGCGTTGCGGTAGTAGCCGACGACTTGATCGTCGGTGCGCAGGGTGTTGGGCGGTGCGATCATCACGCCGGCCGCCCCCAAATCCATCACCTCTCGGGCCAGCGACCGCATGGCCGCGAAGCCCGGCGCCGTGACGCCGACGATCACCGGCAGCCGGGTGCGCCCGAGGACGCGCCGCGCCACCGCGATGCCCTCCGCGTGGTCGAGCTTGCCGGCCTCGCCGAGCTGGCCGAGGATCGTCAGACCGTCGACGCCGGCCGACCCGAAGAAGTCGGTCATCCGGTCGAGGGAGACCTCGTCGATCCGGCCGTCCGGATGGAACGGCGTCGGTGCGATCGGTACGACGCCGCCGATATCGCTGGTGAGGGGCATGCCGGTCTCCGCGCTGCTGCGGCGGCCGCCGGCCGCCGGGTGGCATGCCCCATACTAAAAAATCCCGGGCGACGCGATGCGTCCGGGACGGGCTCCAGGCGATCGATCCGTTCGATCAGCCCAGCAGCTTGTCCAGGGTGATCGGCATCTCGCGAACCCGCACGCCGGTGGCGTGCCAGATCGCGTTGGCGATCGCCCCCACCGTGCCGGTGATGCCGATCTCGCCGACGCCCTTCACGCCGAGGTTGTTCACCACCGCGTCGTCCTCGTGGACCAGGATCGCCTCCATGGCGGGCACGTCGGCGTTCACCGGCACATGGTACTCGGCGAGGTTGTCGTTGAGGAAGCGGCCGGTGCGCGGGTCCATCTCGGCTCGCTCGTGCAGGGCGAAGGACAGGCCCCAGATCATCCCGCCGTAATACTGGCTCTGCACCAGCCGCGGGTTGATCACCCGGCCCGCCGCGAAGGCGCCGACGAGGCGGCTCACCCGGATCTGGCCGAGATCGGGATCGACCTTCACCTCAGCGAAGACCGCGCCGTGAGCGTGCATGGCGTACGACGCCTGTGCCGCCGGATCAGCACCGGCCTTGCCCTGGCCCTCGATGCGCGCCCGGCCGGCCCGCTTGAGAATATCCGTGACGGATTCGCCCCGGCTCGGATCGTCGCGCCGGGTCAGCCGGCCGTCGGCGGCGGTCACGCCGGCATTGCCCGCGCCGTAAAGCGGGGAGGCGGGGTCGTTGGTGGCCAGCTCTGCGAGTTGCCGGATCACGTCGCCGGCCGCCGCGTGGATCGCGCCGCCGGCCGTGGCGGTGTGGCCCGAGCCGCCCGCGATGCCGGCATTCGGCAAGTCGGAAGATCCCATCCGGAAGGTGAGGGCGTCCATCCCGATCCCGAGCCCGTCGGCGGCGATCTGGGCCAGCGCCGTCCAGGATCCCTGGCCCATGTCGATCGCCCCGAGCTCCACCGTGCCGGTGCCGTCGGCGCGGATCTCGGCCCGGGCCATGCCTTCGAAGATCAGCGCCGGGAAGGTGGCGGTGCCCATGCCGGTGCCGACCAGGAACCCGTCCTTGTCGCGCGTCTGGCGGGGCTGGAGCGGGCGCCCGGCCCAGCCAAAAACCTCGGCGCCGCGGCGGTAGCATTCCCGCAGGGCTTTCGAGGAGAACGGCTTGCCGGTGAGCGGCTCGACCTCGGCGTAGTTGGCGAGGCGGAAGTCCAGCGGGTCCATGCCGAGCTCATGGGCCATCTCGTCCAGCGCGCTTTCCAGGGCGACGCTGCCGGTGGCCTCGCCGGGCGCCCGCATGAACAGCGGCGTGCCGGTGTCGAGGCGCACGGCCTCGTGCCGGATGGCGATGGCCGGGCTCGCGTAGAGAGTGCTGGTCGCCCGACCGGCCGGCTCGAAGAAATCGTCGAAGCTCGACGAGGCGGTGCGGATGTGGTGGTCGAGGGCCGTCAGCTTGCCGGACGCGTCGGCGCCGAGCCGGAGTGTCTGCCGGGTCGGTCCGCGATGGCCCATCGGGCCGTACATCTGGGTGCGGGTCGGCACGAGCTTCACCGGACGGCCCACGAGCTTCGCCGCCATGCAGGCGAGCACCTGCGGCCCGGCGGGGACGCCCTTCGAGCCGAAGCCGCCGCCGAGATAGGGGCTCTCGATGTGGATGTCCTCGGGGCTGATGCCGAACAGTCCGGCGAGCCGGGCCTGCGACATGGCGAGCGCCTGGGTCGGCATGTGCAGCGTCAGCCGGTCCCCGTCCCAACTGGCTACCGCCGCGTGCGGCTCCATGGCGTTGTGGTACTGGGCCGGCGTCTCGTAGGTGGCGGCGATCGTCTTCGACGCGGACGCGAGCCCGGCCTCGACATCGCCGTCCGTCTCGACCGGCGGCGCGCCGACGCCGACCGAATCCGGCGTGAAGGCCTCGCCGGAATCGAGCCCGATCCGCGGCGTCTCGGCCGCGTAGGTCGGGGCGAGCAGCCGGGCGCCCTCGGTGGCCGCCTCCAGGGTCTCGGCGATCACCACGGCGATGGGCTGGTTGGCGTAGCGGACGCGATCGTTCTGCAGGAGGTCGAGGCGGAAGGTGAACGGGCCGTCCTTGGCGTCCGGGTCCTTGGCGAGCGTCGGGGCGTGCCCCGGCCGCATCACCGCGACGACGCCGGGATGCGCCTCGGCGGCGGCCACGTCGAGGCCGGTGACGCGCCCCTTCGCGATCCGGGCGACGCAGAGCGCCGCGTGGAGGGTTCCGGGGGGCAGGTTGTCGGCGGAGAAGCGGGCCTGGCCCGTCACCTTGAGGGGGCCGTCGCGCCGGGTCAGCGGCTGGCCGATGCTGGAGCCGTGCCGGATCGGGCCGGCGGGGAGGTTCGAGGCGGGCGTGTTCGATGGCGTGGAGGTCGCGGTCATGCGGGTCTCCTCAAGACGGGTTCCGGGTGAAGCCTTCGGTTGCGGTGACCCGCTCCGTCATCACGGGCGGCGCGAAGTGACCCAGGGCAGCGCGACATCGAAGGTCGCGGCGCCGCCGACCGGGGGCGGGGTCAGACGATGCCGAACGGGGAGGCGGGGAGCGCCGGGATCCGGGCGGGCGTGCCCGCGGCGGCCTGGCTCAGGGCGCGGATCGCCACCCGGCGGGCGAGTTCGATCTTGAAGGCGTTGGCCTCTCCGGTGGGCTTGGCGCCGGCGAGCGCCGCGTCGGCGGCCTTCGCGTAGGCCTCGGGGGAGGGCGCCTGTCCGGCGAGCGCGGCTTCAGCCTCCGCCACCCGCCAGGGCTTGAGCGCGAGCCCGCCCAGGGCGAGCCGGGCCTGCCCGATCCGGCCGCCGGCCTCCAGGGTCAGGGCGGCCGCCGCCGAGACCACCGCGAAGGCGTAGGAGGTGCGGTCGCGGACCTTGAGGTAGCGGGCGTTGGCCCGGAAGGACGCCGCCTCCGGAGGTAGCCGCAGGGCGATGATCAGCTCGCCGGGCCGCAGGGCGGTCTCTCGCTCCGGATGGTCGCCGGGCAGGTGGTGGAAGTCCGTGAGCGGCACCTCTCGGGCGCCGTCCGGCCCGGCGATCTCGACCACCGCGTCCAGGGCGGCGAGCGGCACGCAGAAGTCGGACGGGTGGGTGGCGATGCAGTGCTCGCTCCAGCCCTGGACGGCGTGGATGCGGGTGGCGTGCCCCAGGGCCGCGCAGCCGGAGCCGGGCGCGCGCTTGTTGCAGGGCGAGACCGCATCGGTGAAATACTGGCAGCGGGTGCGCTGCATCAGGTTGCCGCCGACCGTGGCGGCGTTGCGCAGCTGCGCCGAGGCGCCGGCCAGCAGGGCCTCGGCCACCATCGGGTAGGCCTTGGCGAAGGCCGGATCGTGGGCGAGATCGCTGTTGCGCACCAGGGCGCCGACCCGTGCGGTGCCGTCCGGCAGCCGCTCGATCGCCGAAAGGCCGGGGAGGCGGCTGATGTCGACGATCCGCTCCGGGGTGGCGACGCCGCCCTTCATCAGATCGACCAAGTTGGTGCCGGCGGCGAGATAGGCGGTGCCCGGCTGCTGGCCGGCCGCCACGGCCTCGGGCACGCTCGCGGGGCGGATGTAGTCGAAGGTCCTCACGCCGCGTCCTCCCGCTGCTCCGAGGTCCGGGCGGCCGCGTCCTGCACGGCGTCCAGGATGCCCGCGTAGGCGCCGCAGCGGCAGAGGTTGCCGCTCATGCCCTCGCGGATGCGCTCCGGATCGGTGCCGGCCTGGCCCTCGCGGATCAGGCCGACCGCGCTCATGATCTGGCCGGGGGTGCAGAAGCCGCACTGGAAGCCGTCATGGGCGATGAAGGCCGCCTGGACCGGGTGCAGCCGGTCGCCCTCGGCAAGCCCCTCGATGGTCAGGATCTCGGCGCCGTCGAGGCTCGCGGCGAGGGTCAGGCAGCTGTTGATCCGACGCCCGTCCACCAGGACCGTGCAGGCGCCGCACTGGCCGCGGTCGCAGCCCTTCTTGGCGCCCGTCAGACCGAGGCGCTCGCGCAGGAGATCGAGGAGGGTAACGCGCGGATCGTCGAGGGCGATCTCGCGCGGCTGCCCGTTCAGGGTGAGCCTGAGGGGAATGGTCATGCGGGGGTCCCGGCTTCCAAGGCTGGAACCGTTACAGATAGCCGCCGCCCCACTCCCGGCGAGACCTTAAGTAGAGAGCGATGTGCGCAAGATCACGGCACGCGATGGTTGCGCTGTCATGCTGACTTGACCCGGACCTCCGAGGCGGATTTCAACACGGTCTTGCCCTTGGCGGTCTTGATCTCGAGGGCGGGCTCGGCCTTCGAGGCCTCGCGCTTCACCGTGTTGCCCTTGATGGTCTTCTGGACGTCCTGCGTGTGGACCTTGGTCACCGCGCCCGAGACGGTGCCCTTGCCCCATCTGTAGGTGACGTCGTCCCCGGTCTTCACCTTCGCCTTGGCGGTCATGCGCGTCTCCATCGTGGATGCGGGGAAAGGCGCCCGGGGGCGGGCGCGTTCCCGGGTTTCCACGGCCGGGATGCCGCAGCCGGAGCGACCCAGTTCCGCCCGGCCTGCGCCTCGACCAATGTCACCCGCCCCTCAGCGCCCGACCTCCCGACGTAAGGCTGTGACCATCGTCTCGACCGCCGCCTGCGCGGTGTCACCGAGGTCGATATCGGTCTCGCCGGCGGTGACGAGGCCGCGCTCCTCCAGCTCCTTCACGCCCTCCGGATCGGCCTCATGGCCGGCGCCGTCCCGGCGAATCACCGAGGTGACTTTTTCGCCGCTGACGAGGCGGTGATAAGCCGCAAAGGCAAAGATCGAGAGGGCCTTGTCGGTAAGTCCGTTCAGGTCGTCGGCCATGCGTGCGTTCCTCGCGTCGTGCTCACGGACGAACGCCGAACGGGGCCGGGGGGTCCGAACGGCGGCAGGGGTGCGACGACGGGTGCTCCCCTACGAGCGGCGACGCTTCGCGCCGGGGCCGCCTTCCTGCTACTCTGTCACCATCCATGAGTGCGAACACCGACCAGACCGAAGTGGAACCGAGCCCCGAGCCGCACCGCGCGCCCGCGCCGCCCGATCTCGACTATCGCCTGCGCCAGCAGGCGATCCTGTCGGAGTTCGGCGTCGAGGCCCTGCGCGGCACCGATGTCGATCACCTGCTGCAGCGGGCCGCGGAGCTGTGCGCGCAGGGCATGGGCGCCGAGTTCTGCAAGGCCCTCGAATATCGGCGCGGCGCCGACACCCTGCTGGTCCGGGCCGGCGTCGGCTGGGGCCCCGACGTGATCGGCAAGGCCCGGATCGGGGCGGACCTCGCCTCCCCGGCGGGCTTCGCCCTCAAGACCGGCCGGCCGGTGATCTCCAACCACCTCGCCGACGAGACCCGGTTCCGCACGCCGCAGCTCATGGCCGAGCACGGCATCCGCCGGGCGATCAACGTGCTGATCGAGAACCGGGACGGCGCCTTCGGGGTGCTGGAGGTGGACGATACCCGCGAGGGCATGTTCGCGGAGGCCGACATCGCCTTTATGCAGGGCTTCGCCAACCTGCTCGGCGGCGCCATCGAGCGCCAGCGCACCGAGAGCCTGCTGCGGGCCGCCCTCGCCCGGCAGGACCTGCTCGCCCGCGAGATGAGCCACCGGGTCAAGAACAGCCTCGCCATCGTGGCGAGCCTCCTCGCCCTGCAGGCGCGGGCCGCCGAGGAACCCGCCGTGCAGGCGGCCCTGTCGGACGCGCGCAGCCGCGTCGAGGCGATCGCGGGCGTCCACGACCAGCTCTGGCGGCAGGGTGACAAGGTGGAGGGTGAGGGGGAGGGGGTCCCGGGCGAGCTCGACCTCGCGCCCTTCCTGGAGAAGCTGGTGGCCAACCTCGCCAGCGGCGTTCCGGGTCAGCGGCTCGCCTGCACGGCCTGCCCGCAGCGGATCTCGGCCGACCGGGCGATCCCCATCGGCCTGCTGGTCAATGAACTCGTCACCAACGCGCTCAAATACGCCTACCCGCCCGAGACGCACCCGGCGGGCGGCGAGATCCGGGTCCGCGCCGAGCGTCGGCCCGAGGGGCTCGTGGTCGAGGTTGCCGACGACGGAATCGGCCTGCCGGCGGGGTTCGAGATCGGGCGCAGTTCGAAGAGCCTGGGTATGCGGGTGGTCGGCAGCCTCACGCGCCAGCTCGGCGGCAGCCTGACGATTCCGGCCCGGGAGAAGGGCGCCTGCTTCCGTCTGGAGGTGCCGCTTGCCGGTTGAGCGCGCCGCCCGGCCGGGGCGGGGACTCGACAAAGGCCCTGCCCCGTCGCGATCTGGGCGCGACGGTCTCGGCGCGACAGGGCGCGGGCGTGAGTGGATGCAGTGACCGGGCTCAGGACGATGGCGGCGCTCCTCGCCGAACGGCTCCACGCCTTCCGGAGCCTCGGCGACAATTGCGAGTTCGGGTTCGTGCAGCGCTACGGCGGGGTCGAGCCCTCCGGCCTGCTGCGCTTCTCCTACACGCCGATGGCGGACCTGATCCGCGGCCTGCGCTGCGGCTTCGCGGATTTCGGCGTGCCGGGGGACCTGCGGCTCTCCGTGAGTTCCGGCGGCACCTATTACTGCCACAGCGTGGCCTACAACATCTGGGCGAACACCGGGCACCCGGCCGGCTCGATCGAGCCGGAGGTGCTGCTGGAGCGGGAATACGGCCGGCTGGCCCATCTCAAGCGCAAGATGCTGGATGACCTCGCCGACGGCTCGAAGATCCTGGTGCGCAAGGTCGGCCGCGACGAGCCCGAGGCCGACTTCGCCCGTCTCGCCGAGGCGGTCTGGGCGCACGGGCCCTCGACGCTGCTGCGCGTGACCGAGGCCGGCCCGGACTGGGCTCCCGAACCGGCCCGGCGCGTCGCCGACCGGCTGATCGCGGGACAGGTCCGCCGCTTCGCGCCGGTGGAGCAGGCCTGGGACGTCGACCTCGAACCCTGGATGCACCTCGTGGACAGCGCCTACGCGCTGGAGCGCGGCGCGGCGCCGACCCGCCTCGACGCCGCCGCCTTCCCGGAGGCGCTGCGGCTGCCGGGGCGCCTGCGCCGGCATGTCGGCCGGCACCGGGCGACGGCGCTCAGCGCCTACACGCGGGCGGTGGACCCGGCCGGCCTCCGCGCCGACACGGTCCACGTGTTCTCGAGCTGGGTGTGGATCCCGGAGGATTTTGCCGGGGACCGGGTCTTCGCGGCGGCCGGCTATGCCCGGCTGGGCTGGCGGGATGCCGACCTGTCGCGGCGCCGGTGCTGGCAGCGCGTCTGGGCGGCAGGGCGGCTGCGGCCCGACGCGACGCGCGAGCCCGTCGGGCTCGGCATGATCGGCACGCGGCGGGACGGGTTCTGGTCCGCCGGGGCGCGCTTCGCCGAGGGGCCCATCCCGGGAGATGAGCCGGCGCCGGATCTGCCGATGCCGCCGTTCCGGTTCCCGGGCCGGGATCTCCTCGGCCGGCTGCGGCCGCGGTTCCTGTAAGAGCGGACGCTCCGCTCTTTCGCCCCTCAAGCTCCCCGCGCGTAGAGGGCGGGCGGCGTTCCCACATGGCGTGTGAAGGCCACGCTGAACGTGCTGGCGGAGCTGTAGCCCACCCGTCCGGCCGCCTCCGCGACGGTGATCCCGTCCCGGCGGAGGAACGCCTTGGCCAGCGCCATGCGCCAGCCGGTGACGTAGGCCATCGGCGCGACCCCGACCGCGCGCTGGAACCGGTCGAAGAAAGCGGACCGCGAGAGCGCGGCCTCCCGGGCGAGGGCGGCCACCGTCCAGGCCTGAGCCGGCCGGTCATGGATGCATCGCAGGGCGGCGGCGAGATGATCGTCGTGAAGACCGCGCAGGAGCCCGGCCGATGCGGACGGACCCGCGGCCGAACGCAGCGCCTCGATGAGAAGAACTTCGAGAAGCCGCCCCAGGATCGCCTCCCGACCTGGCCGGTCCGAGCGCGTCTCGTCGTTCACGAGTTCCACCAGCGCGATCAACCGCGGCTCGCCGCGCACATGCACATGGTGCGGCAGGAGCGAGACCAGCAGGCCGGCGGCGTCCGAGGCGAAGGCGCAGTGCCCGACCAGCATCCGGATGTCGGGCTCGGCGTGCTCCGGCCCGAGCTGGAACAGGCCGGGACTCGTCTCGACGCGCGCCGTCGGCGCGTCTGCTGGCGGCGGCTCCAGGCTGGAGACCGCGAAGGCGCGGGCCGCCGGAACCAAGATGAAGTCGCCCGCTTCGAGCACGATCGGCGCGCATCCCGCCACGTCCAGACGGCACCGCCCCTCTAGGATCGCGCCGTAGAAGGGCCGGCCGGCATCCGCGCGCGTCACCCGCCACGTGCCGCCCGCAACGACGCGCTTCGCGATGTCGGGCTCGGGCCGGAGCAGTCCGACCATCTGGCTCAGGGGATCCGTCATATCTGGACGATCGCAAATGTGATCCGGACTTTCAATGATAGATCGTCCGGCTTTAGCCGCCTACTCTCGGGGCGCCACCGTCCGGAGATCATCGTCCATGCGCACCATCCTCATCACCGGCTGCTCGTCCGGCTTCGGCCTGGAGACAGCCCGCTTCTTCCTCGACCGGGATTGGTCGGTCGTCGCCACCATGCGGACGCCGCGCCCCGACATCCTGCCCGTTTCTGACAGGCTCCGCGTCCTGCCGCTCGACGTGACGGAGGCGGACAGCATCGCGGCGGCGGTTGGCGCGGCGGGCCCGATCGATGTCCTCGTCAACAACGCCGGCGTCGGCCTGCTCAACGCCCTCGAAGGCGTGACACCCGACAGGGCCTACGCGGTCTTCGCGACCAACACGCTCGGGACCATCGCGGTGACCCGGGCGGTGCTGCCGCAGTTCCGGGAGCGGCGCTCGGGCGTCATCGTCAACGTCACCTCGGCCGTGACGCTCCGGCCGCTGCCCTTCCTGTCGGTGTACACGGCCAGCAAGGCGGCGGTGAACGCCTTCACCGAAGCGCTCGCGACGGAACTGGAACCGTTCGGCATACGCACGCGCTTGGTCATCCCGGGGCGGGCCCCCGACACGGCATTCGGCGAGAACGCCCGCGCCCGCATGGGGATGGACATTCCCGAGGCCTACGCGGACCAGGCAGCGACGCTCTTCGCCGGAATGCGCCGTTCCACTGAGCCCCTGACACGGCCGCTGGACGTGGCGGCCGCGATCTGGCGGGCGGCGACCGATCCGGCTTGCCCGATGCGCCTTCCGGCCGGCGCGGACGCCGAGGCCTGGGCCGCGGCTGCCTGACGTTGCTTCGCTTTCGGCGTCGAACGAGATCCAACGGCCTGCCTCGGGGAGGGCGGGCCGGGCAGAGGACGGCCGGGCGCGCCGATACGGGCCATCCGCGCCGATCGCGCGTCCACGCGGGTCGAAGTCCGCGCAGCCGAGGCCAGCGGACGGGCGAGCGTGGCGCGTTCGCGGGGAGGGGGCCCGGACCGCCCTCGCCCGGTCCGGCTGGCAGGGACCAGCCGGTGGTCCGCGGTCATCACCGCCCGAGGCGAACCCAGCATAGGCCGGTCATCCACCCTGTCGCGTCGAGGATCGAGGCGCGACCGGCTCCCAGGCATCGGTGTCTCAAAGGCACGGATAGCCGCGGTCACGAAGCCTCCGGCGGGAGCCCGCCATGTATCGTTCGTCTTTTATTCTTTTTTTGTTCCAAGGATGACAACTCCGTACCGGCTCCAGCAACCCTCGCGCGCCTTTCTCGATTATTCGCATAAGATATATTATGGAACATTAGGGTCGATTGGATCGGGCGAGGGGGCTGGCATGCCAGTTTGGTCGCCAGATTGCGAGCCCCGCTGAGATGCCGCTTCGTACCGTGTCCAGTTCCGTGCAGCACGACCTCCAGACGACGCGACTTCGGCGTTGCCAGGTGTGCCGCCCTGATCGAGCCCCGATCGGGTGAGGGCGGTCCGAGCCCCCTCCCCGCGGCGGCTTGCACCAATGCGTGGTCTCACGCGGCGCGGCTCGCCAGGCGGCGCACATCGCCGAGGATCCGGCCGTCCTGCGTCCGACAGTCGATGTGCTCCGACAATCGGCCGGACCGGATCCGGATCGCCGCCGGCCGGGCCAGAAGCGCGGCGCGCTCCAGGAATTCCGCGGCGCGCATCGGCGCGTCCCGGCCGCCGCCGAGACCGCGCCACCAGGACACCGCCTTCTCCCGCTCGTAGCCGCTGCGCTCGGGCCGCAGGCGGACGCGCCACGCTGCCTCGGCGGGGCCGTCCCGCCAGCCGAGGACGAGGTCGAGCCCGTCCGGCGCGGCCTCAAGCTTCAGGGCCGTGACCGGATGCCAGACGGCCTCGTGCCAGCCGGTCTCCGCCATCGGGGTAGGGCCGGCCGGTTCTGGACCGGGTCGGCCGGGGTCCGCCGAGAGGATCGCCAGCTCGTCATCGGCTGCGGCTTCGTGCGGCGCCTCGGCATCCGGGTCTGCCTCCGGCTCGATCCAGCAGGCCTCGCAGGTGGAGGCGTTCAGCGCGATCAGGGCGCCGCAACCGGGGCAGGGCTTGGCGCGCGAGGCCCCTGCCCCGCCCAAGCCCTGGGTGGCGCTCCGCACCGTCACGGCGTCCACGGGCCCGTGCATCCGCACCAGCCCGGCATAGTCGAGGATCAGCGCGTTTTCCTTGCCCGGGGCGCGGCGCAACGCCCGGCCGACCTGCTGCACGTAGAGCCCGGTGCTGCGGGTCGGGCGCAGCAGCGCCACCAGATCGACCTCGGGCACGTTGAAGCCGGTGCCAAGCACACCGACCGAGGTCAGGCAGCGGATCTGTCCGGCCCGGAACGCCGCCACGATCCGGTCGCGCTCCCGGCGGGGTGTCTCGCCCGAGACGCTCTCGCAGGAGTACCCTTCCGCCCGCACCGCGTCGCGCACGGCGTCCGCGTGGGCGAGCCCGGCGCAGAAGGCGAGCCAGGCCCGTCGGGAGCGCCCGTATTCCGCGAGTTCCGCGACCGCTGCGCGGGTGATCCAGTCGCGGTTGACCGCCGCCTCCAGCTCGCCGGGGATGTAGTCGCCCCCGCGCCGGCCGACCCCCGACACGTCGAGCTGGGTGAGCGTCGCCTTGGAGACGAGGGGCGCCAGGAAGCCGTCCCGGATCAGCGTGAACGTGTCGGCCTCGTAGGCGATGCCGGAAAACAGCCTGTGCTCGCCTTCGTCGAGGCGGCCCGAATCGAGCCGGTAGGGCGTGGCCGTGAAGCCCGCCACCCGCAGCCCGGGTGTCAGCGCCCGCAGGCCGGACAGGAAGCGGCCGTAGCGGGTATCGGCGGCGCGGGGGATCAGGTGGGCCTCGTCGACGATCACGAGGTCGCGGGCTCCCACCGCGTCGAGCCGGTCGGCCACCGACTGGATGCCGCAGACCAGCACCTGCGCTCCGGCCTCGCGCCGCCCGAGCCCGGCCGAGAAGATTCCGGCCGGCGCCTCCGGCCAGGAGCGGGTCAGTTCGGAAAAATTCTGGGCGACCAGCTCGCGGCTGTGGGTGACGATCGCCACCCGGGCGAGGGGGTTTTCGTCCAAGACCTCCCGGGCGAGGGCCGCGATCACGAGCGCCTTGCCGGCGCCGGTGGGCAGCACGATCAGGTGGCCGAGCGCCGCGTCGTCCGCCCCTCCCCGCGCCCAGGCGGCCGAGAGCGCGTCGAGGCTGGCGCGCTGATAGTCCCGCAGGCGCAGCATGGCGGCGGTCTAGCCGGCCGCGCCGGCGCTGTCCGTGGCGGCGCGGTCACGGCGCAGCAGGTAGATGTCCATGATCCAGCCGTGCCGCGCCCGGGCCTCGGCACGGACCCGGCGAATCTCGCCGCCCGCGTCGCCCAGCCGGCCGGAGACCAGGATTTCGTCCGGGCTGCCGAGATAGGCGCCCCAGTAGATCGTCAGGTCCGGGTCGAGATGCGCGAAGGCCGGGTCGCCGTCGAGCATCACCACGACGCTCTCCGCCTCCGCCGGCCACCCCGCGGCGAGGCGACGGCCGGTCGTGATCAGCACCGACCCGCCGATGCCGTTCAGCGGCACGCCGTGGCGGGCGGCGAGGACCTGCACGCTGGACAGCCCGGGCACGACGAGGCGCCGGAACGGCACCCGTCCGCGGGCCAGGATGTGGTCGAGGATGCGCAGGACGCTGTCGTAGAGGGCCGGGTCCCCCCAGGCCAGGATCGCCCCCACCTCCCCGGCCCCGAGATGGGCCGCGAAGGCCGCCTCCAGCCGCTCGGCCCGGGCCGCGTGCCAGGCCTCGACGGTGCGCCCGTAATCGGCCGGGCGGCGCTCCCGGGGCGGGTCCTCGACCGTAACGACCCGGTGGGGTTTTCGGATATGGGCCGCGCAGATCCGGCGGCGGATCTCGACGAGGTCGGCGGTCTCGGCGCGCTTGTCGAGGACGAACACCGCGTCGACGTCGGCGAGCGCCCGCACCGCCTGGAGGGTCAGGTGCTCGGGATCGCCAGTGCCGATGCCGATGACCCGGATCTGCCTGTCCTGCATGCCGTCCTGTCCTCCGCCGGGGCGGGGGAGGGCCGGCGCCGGCCTCCCCTACAAGCGCGCGTCGGCTTTGGCGAGGATCGCCCGCGCGATGGTCAGGTCCTGCAGGGCGATGCCGGAGGAATCGAACACGGTGATCGCATCCGGATCCGCGCGCCCCCCCTCCCCGCTCCGCAGCACGTCGCCGAGCGCCGTGAGGCCTCCTTGAGCCTGCGCGGAGGCGTGCTGGAACTCGCCGATGGTGCGCGACTGCTCCGGCAGGTCGCAGAACAGGGCCGCCCGCTCCAGCAGGGCCGGGGGCAGCTCCTGCTTGCCCTTCGCGTCCGCGCCCATGGCGGCGACATGGGTGCCGGGACGGACCCAATCGGCCTCGAACAGCGGCGCCCGGGCCGGCGTTGCCGTGACGATCACGTCGGCCGCTTCGCAGGCCTCCCGGGCGGAGGCCGCCCGCACGTCGAGCCCGGACGCCCCCTGCCCCGCCAGGCGCTCGGCGAAGCCCGCGACCTTGGCGGGGTCCCGGGCAACGACCAGCACCGTCCTGATCGGCAGGACCCGGGCGAGCGCCGCGCACTCGAACTCGGCCTGGTTGCCGGCCCCGAACACGGCGAGCACCGCGGAATCCGGCCGCGCCAGGACGCTCGCCGCCACCGCGTCGGCGGCAGCGGTCCGGTAGGCGTTGACGCGGCCCGCCTCGATCAGCGTGTCGACCCGGCCGACATCCTGGTCGAACAGCAGGATCACCGAATTGTGCCGCGGCAGGCCCCGGTCGGGGTTGCCGGGCCAGAACGAGCCGACCTTCAGGCCGGCATAGTCGGCCGTGGAGCCCGACTTGATCGAGAACCGGTTGGCCGGCTCCGAGCCGTGGCCGAGCACCGCCGGGAACAGGGTGGTGCCCGCCGCCACCGCGGCGATCAGCGCCTCGCGAGCCGCGTCGAACGCCATGGCGTGATCGACCAGGGCGGCGGATTCCTCCTCAGAGATGAAGCGCATGGATTCAGGGACCTTCCAAGTCATGGTTTCAAAAGGTCGAGACCTTTGCGGGTGCAGGGCAGAGCCCTGCCCTCGGGCGGAGCCCGATGTCGGGGCGCCGCCCCGACATCCCGCCGAAGGGCTTCAGCCCTTCGGAATCCCCTACAGGGTCATGCCGCGGGCGGTGACCGGCCAGATCGCCTCGACCCGGCCGTTCCGCACGCCGACATACCAGTCGTAGACGTTGACCGTCGGGTCGCAATGGCCGGGGATCAGCTTCAGGCGCTCGTTGAGCTTCAAGACGTTGCCGGGGTCGCTGATCACCCCGTGCTCGTCCGAGCACTTGATGTACTCCACGTCGTCCCGGCCGAAGACCACCGGCAGGCCGCTGTCGATGCTCTGCGCCTTCAGGCCGGCATCGCAGATCGCGACGTCCGCCTTCGCCTTGCTCATGATCGCCGTGTAGATGAACAGGCTGTTCTCGAAATCCGCGATCGGCCGGCCCTCGGCGTCCTTCACCCGCTGGTAGTCCGCGTCCATAAAGACGTAGGAGCCGCATTGCAGCTCGTTGTAGACGCCGCTGCCGCCCTCCATGGCGAAGCTGCCGGTGCCGGCCCCCGCCACGATGGCGCAGTCGAGGCCCGCTCCCTTCAGCAGGTCGACGGTGCGCCGGGTCTCGTCGATCGCCGTCTGGATCAGGGCCTTGCGCTCGCCGAAGTCGCGCACGTGCTGAGCCTTGCCCTGGTAGGCCTGCAGCCCCGCGAAGCTCAGGCCCGGCGACGCCGCGATCTTCTGCGCGATCGCCACAGCGGGCTCGCCCGGGGCGACGCCGCAGCGGCCGGCGCCGACGTCGATCTCCACGAGGCACTCCAGGATGACGCCGTACTTGACCGCCGCCGCCGAGAGGTCGTCGACATTGCCGAGGTCGTCGACGCAGACCAGAACGCGCGCTCGGGTAGCGAGCGCCGCGAGCCGCTCGATCTTCTTCGGCGCCACCACTTGGTTGGAGACCAGCACGTCGCGGATGCCGGCGCTCACCAGCGCCTCGGCTTCGCTGACCTTCTGGCAGCAGACGCCGCAAGCCCCGCCCCGCTCGATCTGCAGGACCGTGATGTCGGACGATTTGTGGGTCTTGGCGTGCGCCCGGTGGCGCAGGCCGTGCTCCTTCATGAAGCGGCCGAGCTTGTCGACGTTGCGCTCGAGGGCGTCGAGGTCGACCAGCAGGCAGGGGGTGTCCACCTCCTCGACCGGCATCCCGACTGTGGCGGGAATGTTGTTGCGCATGGTATGTCCTCCTGATCGTGCAGATCTCGTGGCGGGGGGCCTGGATTACGGGGCGAGGCCCAGAAGCTCGGCGATGCGCGGCGTCGCCTTGATGCCGGTGCCGGTGAGCACCACCACGGTGGTCTCATCGGGCCGGATCGCGCCGCGCGCGGTGAGATCGGTGAGCGCCGCCGCCGCCATGGCGCAGGTCGGCTCGACGTAGAGGCCCGATCGGGCGAGCTCCATCAGGGCCGCCTCGATGGCATCCTCGGAGACCGCCACGGTGCCGCCGCCGGAGCGGCGGAGCGCCGCCAGCACCTCCCGGCCGCGGACCGGCTGGGCGATCGAGGCACCCTCCGCGAGGGTCGGGCGGGGCGTCACCGGCAGGAAATCCTCCGCGCCAGCCTCGAAACCCGCGTGCAGGGGCGCGCAGTGGGCCGGCTGGACCGCGTAGAGGCGCGGCAGGCGGGCGATCTCCCCCCGGCGCAGCAGCTCCGAGAAGCCGATATCGCAGCCGAGGATGTTGCTGCCGGCTCCGCACGGGATGATCACGGCGTCGGGCGCGGTGAAACCCAGATCCTCCCACAGCTCGTAGGCCAGCGTCTTGGTGCCCTGGAGGAAGTGGGCCTGCCAGTTGTGGCTGGCGTAGAAGATCGACTCCGCCTGGCCGACCGCGGCGTCGGCCGTGTCCTGGCGGGAGCCGGGGACCAGCTCGACTTCGGCGCCGGCGGCCCGCATCTGGACGGTCTTGGCCGGCGAGGTCGAGGCTGGGACCAGGATCTTGGCCCGCATCCCGGCCGCGGCCGCGTAGGTCGCCACCGCGGCGCCGCCGTTGCCGGAGGAATCCTCCAGCACCGCGTCGATCCCCTGCTGGCGCAGGATCGACAGCATCACGGACGCGCCCCGGTCCTTGAAGCTGCCCGAGGGCGCGAACCACTCGAGCTTGAAATGCGCGTGCCCGCCCCGCCAGGGCCGGCGCACCAGCGGGGTGCAGCCCTCGCCCAGCGAGACCGGGTCGGCCACCGCCACCGGCAGGGCGGCGGCGTAGCGCCAGAGGGAGCGCTGGCCCGTGTCGATCTCCGGCCGCCCGATTCCCGGCAGGTCGGTGATCATCAGCGGACCGCCCGTCTCGGAGCGCCAGCGCGGCG
This sequence comes from Methylobacterium sp. OAE515, assembly GCF_041806315.1. NCBI lineage: Bacteria > Pseudomonadati > Pseudomonadota > Alphaproteobacteria > Hyphomicrobiales > Methylobacteriaceae > Methylobacterium > Methylobacterium sp. OAE515. The sequence goes on along the minus strand of NZ_JBGMUV010000001.1, from coordinate 4,036,558 downwards.
TCTCGATCGGGTAGGTCGTCCCGGTCGCGGGGTCGAGATAGGCGGGAGACGAGGGCATCGCGGCTCGGGTTCCGGGGTGGTTCGGAAAGAGAATACAAAATAATCTGCAACGGCGCGCCCCCCAGTTCGGGGATGGGACGGCGCGCCGCGCTGCGCGTCAGGGCTCCGCCCTGACAACCCGCCAAAGGGCTTCAGACCCTTGGAAACCCGGGTCAGGCGGCGAGCGGCAGGACCGTCGGCTCCGGGGCGTGCTCGGCGGCGATCGACTCGGCGACGAGTTCGGCGGTGGCGCCCGAGAGGGTCCAGCCGAGATGGCCGTGCCCGGTGTTGTAGAAGATTCCGGGCCGGCGACCGCGGCCGACCTTGGGCAGCATGTTCGGCAGCATCGGCCGCAGGCCGCTCCAGGCCACCACCCGGTCGGTATCGACGCGCGGGAACTGCTCCCGGGTCCAGTCGACCAGCGGCTGGATCCGGTCGTGGCGGATGTCGCGGTTGAAGCCGTTGAACTCGGCGGTGCCGGCGACCCGCAGGCGCTCGTCGCCGAGGCGGCTGGTGACGATCTTGGCCGCCTCGTCGAGGATGCTCACCTCCGGGGCCGCCGCCTGCGCCTCCGGGGTCAGCAGGTTCACGGTGATCGAGTAGCCCTTCACCGGGTAGACGTTGACTCGGTCGCCCAGCATCGCCGCGAAGTGCCGGCTGGCGCAGCCCGCGCAGATCACCACCGCGTCGGCCCGCAGGACCCGCGCGTCGCCGGCCGTCTGGCCCGCGTCACGCCAGCGAACCGCGTAGCCCCCCTCCCCCGGCGCGATCGTCTCGACGCTGGCGTCCTGGACGAAGCGGACGCCCTTGCGCGCGCAGGCGGCCGCGAGACCGCGGGTGAATTTGTGGATATCTCCGGTGGCGTCCGAGGGCGTGAAGTAGCCGCCGTGATAGCGCCCGGCCAGCGTCGGCTCGATCGCCCGGATCTCCTCGGGGGTCACGGCGTAGCGCTCCAGGCCGCCCTCCCGCAGCAGGGCGTTGACGGCAGTGGCCTTCTCGAAGCTCGCCCGGTCCCGGTAGAAATGCAGGATGCCGCGGGTCTTCAGGTCGAAGTCGATCCCCTCGGCCTCGGCCATGGCGAACAGGGCCTCCCGGGCCTTCAGGGCCAGCCGCACCGTCTCCACGGTGTTGGCGCGATAATGGGCGATCTCGCGGACGAACTCCGCCATCCAGGACAGCTTGTGCCAGGAGGGCTTGGGATTCATCAGCAGCGGCGCGTCCCGGCGCAGCATCCAGCGCAGGCCCTGCACCACCGTGGAGAGCTTGTTCCAGACCTCGGCGTTGCAGGCCGAGAGCTGGCCGCCGTTGGCGAAGGAAGTCTCCATGGCGGCGTAGCGCTGCCGGTCGAGGACGGTGACGCGGTAGCCGCGCTGGGCGAGCGCGTAGGCGGTCGTCACGCCGGTGATGCCGGCGCCGATCACGGCGATGTGGGTCATGGGTGGAACTCCGGAACGAGGACGCGTGGAGGCCGCCTCAAGCGGTCGGCCGGTTGCGCGCCCCATCTGTCCCGGTGCCTGAGAGCTTGATCCGGTCCGGCCCTGGCGAGGCCTTTCGCGGACGTCCCCTTCGGCGGGTGCCCACGGGCTTCCCCGCTGCACCGCTCTCCAGATCGCCCTGACGACACGGTTCCGGTGCCTGAGAGTTTCCGGGGCGGTTGCTCCGTCGGCGCCGGGTCCCCTCTGCTGGGAAGATCCCGGTCTCTCCCGCATCGTCGCGATGGGCTGCTCCACGGATACGCCGGTCAGCCGCCGGGGAGAAGCCCGCCCGTCCCGGCCGGGACGGATTTCGCCGACAGCCGATCCCGGTTGTCACCGCCGGGAGCGATCCCGGCCGCCGTCTGTTGACGGAGGATTTCAGGGAGCGACCGATGCTGACGAGGACCGCGATCTACGAGGGCACGGTGCGCGACGGTCGCGAGGAGGAGTTCTTCCGCCGGGTCCGGGATGAGCTGGAGCCGTTCTGGCGGCGCTTCCCGGGCGTCACCGCGGTGCGGGTGCAGCGCCTCGTCTCCAAGGACGCCGACGCCCGGCCGATCGCCATGATCCTCGAGATGGACTTTCCCGATCAGGCGGCGCTGGACGCCTGCCTCGCCTCCCCGATCCGCCCGGAATCGCACGCCGCCACCGAAGCGGTGATGCAGATGTTCGAGGGGCGCTTCTATCATCTCGTCAGCGAGGGCCGGACCCTGCCGCCAAGCCATTAGGGCCTGGTGCGGAAACATGGGATCGGGCTTCTCCGATCCCACGCCGACAGAGACCCGGCCCTGCCGCCGTTCCCGTGGGTCGGCGGCGGGCGCTTCGGATCGAGCGCAGATCGCCATCCGGGCGGTGTACGCCCCCTGGAACCCGCGCCCCTGGAACCCGCGCCCCTGGAACCCGCATCCCTGGAACCGGCGCCTTGGAAAAAGCCGCGTACCGGTAGCATTCTCTCAGTGCGCCGAGGCCGTTCGCTCCCATATCGCCGTCTCGGGACGCTGCCTGACAGTCTCTCGAAGCCCGGCGCCCTGTCGTCGTTGTGCCGGGCGCGCCCATCCGGTTCGACCCGGACGCGATGAGCCGCGACTTCGTCTCGAGAACTTGCAGAGGAGACCACGAACCGACTTCGTGATGCGGTGCTCGCACCGGCCCTGATCCTCGGCCTCGCCTCGGGGGCAGCCCACGCGTCGAACCGGTTCGATGGGGCTTGGTCGGTCGTAGCTATGGCCGAGAGCGGGACCTGCACCGCGCCCTATCGCTACCCCATCGTGATCCGGGACGGACAGGAGGATGAGGCCGGGGGCAACGGCGTTGATGCCTCCGGCCGTGCCGGAGAGGACGGCCGGATCACCGGCACAATCCGCAGGGGCCTCGCCAACGTCGCGGTGTCCGGCCGCCTCAGCGGGGCCGCGGGACGGGGGCGCTGGACGCTCTCCGGTCTGGGCTCGTGCTCGGGACGCTGGACGGCCCGCCGCACGGGGTCGCGCGGGTCGGAGGTCGGAGCGCCTGCGACGCAAGATTAGGCAAGCCAAGTCAATGCAGGATCTGTATTTACCGTCTATAAACCTCGATCAACCGATTGAACTACCACGATAACAAATCTCAGCACGATCGCTTCAGTCGCGCCAACTTCTTAAGGGTCTCGGGTCAACTTCTGTCGACACGACAGCACCTTCAAATTTGGTAGGCGGCGTGATGGCGAAGTGGATACCCGGCGCGGCCGTTTTCGGCCTGCTGTGCCTGATGATCATCCCGGCTCCCGGGATCTGGGGCGTGCTGATCGGGGCCGCCTGCGTGCTGGCGATCGTCGGCAGCCTGTGCATGCTCGCCCTCGATCGGGTGGCGAGCGCCATCCTGGCCTGGCGCGAGCGGGTGCGGGCGCGACGCCTGGGCCGGGCCCGGGCGGTCCGTGCCGGCTTCGGGGTTATCCGGAAGGTCTGAGCGCCAGAAGGGGCGCTCGGCGGGGCGGTGGGGACTGGATTCCCCGCGGCATCGGTGCAAGGTCCCGGCGCCACGATCGCGGCGCCAAGACCAACCGGGACGGTCCGATGAAGCTCCTGTACTCCCCCGCCTCTCCCTATGCGCGCAAGGTGCTGGTCCTCGCCCACGAGGCGGGACTGATCGACCGGATCGACGTCACCGTCGCGGGGGCCTCGCCGACCGGCCCCTCCGCGGAGGTCGCCGCCCACAACCCCCTGGGCAAGATCCCGGCCCTGGTGCTGGACGACGGCACCGCCCTCTACGACAGCCGGGTGATCTGCGAGTATCTCGACGGTCTCTCGGCCGGGCCGCGCCTGTTCCCCGAGGGCGCCGCCCGCTGGGACGCGCTGACCCGGCAGGCGCTCGCCGACGGCCTGCTCGATGCGGCGTTGCTGACCCGGTACGAGCGCGTGCTGCGCCCGGAACCGCTGCGCTGGGACGACTGGGAGGCCGGCCAGATCGGCAAGATCCGGTCGGCGCTGGACCGGTTCGAGACCCTGGTCGCCGGGATGCCGCCGCTGGATATCGGCACCGTCGCGCTGGCCTGCGCCGTCGGCTACCTCGATCTGCGCTTCCCCGACCTCGCGTGGCGCGAGGGTCGTCCGGCCATCGCCGCGTGGTACGCGGATTTCGCGCGCCGGCCGTCGATGGAAGCCACCGTGCCGAAGGGCTGAGGATCCCGCCCGCGGGCCCGGCTACGGCCGGGCCCGGTCGGCGGTCGCGTAGGGGTGCGTGGAGCCGAGCGGGTCGGCGAAGAAGGTCTCCACCGTCCCCGCCCCCGTGCCGAAGGTGATGAGCAGGAAGCCGCCCGCGAGCGCGAAGTTCTTGAGGAAATCCCAGAACAGCTCGCGGCCCTTGCCGCCGGTCCGGAAGTCGCCCGGCACCCAGAACTGCTTCCACAGGAGCGCCGTGACCCCGCAATAGCCGGCCATCACGAAGGCCGCCGCCCGGTCGGCGGTGCCGGTCAGGATGCAGAGCGACATCCCGATCTCCACGCAGAGCCCGATCAGGATCAGCGCCGTGGCGGGCGCCGTGGCGTGCACGGCCTGCCGCGCCTGGCCGACCGCGCCCTTGAAGTTCAGGATCTTGTCGAGCGCGCTGAACGGCAGGAACAGCAGAACCAGGAGCAGGCGGGTGCCGAACGCGATCGCGACGCTGAGGCTGGCCATGCGCTGAGACGACTCCCGACCCGGCCCGCTTCGGGCCGCTGATCCAAGCCGCGAGCGGCGCAAAGGTTTCTTCCCCACCCCCGCCCGTCGGCGCGCCTTAGCCCCGGCAATCCCGGATCAGCCGCCGCACGAAGCCCGCGCAGGCTTCCAGTTCGTCCCGGGTCACGTACTCGTCGGCCTTGTGGGCGCGGGCGATGGAGCCGGGGCCGATCACCACGGCGGGCACGCCGCCGAGCCGCTCGAACAGCCCGCCCTCGGTGCCGTACGAGACCTTGGCGTGGCCGTTCCGGCCGGCGAGCCGCTTGGCCAGGGTCACGATCGGCGCCTCCGGGTCGGTGTCGAGGCCCGGATAGTCGATCAGCGGCTCGACCGTCACGCCGCACGCCGCGTCGACTGCCCGCATCAGCGGCACCAGGGTGTCGGTGGCGTAGGCGATGGCCGCGGCCGCGAGCGCCCCGGCATCGTCCGCGCCGATCGCCCGGTACTCAAACGCGACGCTGCAGGTATCGGGGACGATGTTGAGGGCCGTGCCGCCCTGGACCACGCTCGACAGGCCGGTGGTGTGGGGCACGTCGTAGAGCGGGTCGCGGGCGCCGTCCCGGGCGAGCGCCTCCGCGGACAGGCGGACATGCTCGATGAAGCGGGCGGCATATTCCACCGCGTTGACCCCCTGAGGCGCCAGGGCCGAATGGCTGGCCCTGCCCCGGAAGGTGAGGCGGGCGGCCGACTTGCCCTTGTGGCCGACCACCACCTCCATCCCGGTGGGCTCGCCCACGAAGCAGCCCAGCGGGCGGGGAATGCAGGCCAGCATCCGGTCGATCAGCGGCCGCACCCCGAGGCAGCCCACTTCCTCGTCGTACGAGATCGCGAGGTGGATCGGGGTGGTGAGTTCCGCCGCCGCCATCTCGGGCAGGAGCGCGAGGCAAACCGCCAGGAACCCCTTCATATCGGAGGTGCCGCGCCCGTAGAGACGGCCCTCGGCCTCCCGCAGGATGAACGGGTCCGACGACCAGGGCTGGCCCTCGGCCGGCACCACATCGCTGTGGCCGGAGAGCACGTAGCCGGGCCGGCTCGCGAACGGACCGACGCTGACGAGGAGCGCCGCCTTTAGCCCGGTCGGGTCGACGACCCGCTCCACCACGGCGCCGTGGCGGCGGCAATAGGCCTCCACCCAGTCGATCAGCGGTAGGTTCGAGCGGGCGCTCACCGTGTCGAAGGCGACGAGCCTCTCCAGCAGCGCCACCGGATCGGGCGCATCGGAGGGCGGGGGAGCGGCGTTCCGTTCGGGCTTCGTCGGTCCGGGCTCTGACATGGTTGCTCGCGCGCGAATCGTCTCGGGGAAAGCCTGCGGCTTCTACGGGGTTTTCGGCGATCCGGGGATGCCGGGAAACACCCTGGCTGCCCGCTTGATCCCGAAAAGCGCAGGTCCCGGAACCGGAGCGGCTGCCGGAGCGTAGCTGCCGGTGACAGCCTCCTCCCCTTGAGCCCGAACCATGCACGCCGGCCCGAACACGATCCCCGCGATGGTCATCGCCGCGATCCTCATCGCCGGAATGCTGGCGAGCGGCCCGGCCGGGGCGCGCCCGCATCCCGGCCGCCACCCCGGGCCGGCCTCCGGGTCCGACATGGACCGGACCCTGGCCCGCATGGCCGCGCGCGACCGGCTCCGGGGCTGGCGGGAGAGCTGGCAGGAAACCCGGCCGCTCGCCCTGGTCTTCGCACCGGCCACCCGGGAGCGCGTCGCCGCCCCACCCTTCTCGGGCTGGGGCTACGGCGGCACGATCCCCGGCGCCGGGCCCGGATTCTGAGCCGCCGGGATGGCCCGGGCCGTGCCCGGATGCCTCGTGCGGCCCGCTTCATGATCGCCCGATGATCACGCCATGACCGACAACCCTGCCGCCGCCACCCGCCACGTCCCGCAGCTCACCCATGCGGCCGCGCTGGCCGCCCTGCAGGCGGCCGTCGCCCACGCGGAGGCGATCGGGGCGCCGGAGAACGTGGCTGTGGTGGACCAGGGCGGCAACCTGCTGGCCTTCCTGCGCATGGACGGCGCCAAGCTCCTGTCCCGCGAGAGTGCGCTGGCCAAGGCGGTGACCGCAGCCTCCAACGGCGTGCCCACAGGCCGTCTGCCCGCCGATCTTGCCGTGACCGTGGCCCTCGCCTCCGGCGGACGGCTCACCAACCTCCCGGGCGGCTTGCCGATCCTGATCGACGGCGCCTGCCTGGGCGGCATCGGCGTCGGCTCGGGAACCAGCGACCAGGACGTGGCGGTGGCCCGCGCCGCCCTGCGGGCGATCGGCGCGCAAGATTTGGATGTGCGAGATCCGAACGGGCAGGCTCGGGGCGCGGACGGCCCGGAGCCCTGATCCGCCTCGACCCCGGCCCGGCACCCTGCCATGGTGCGGCGGACTGGGCGCCGGAGACAACCCACGATGGTTCTGGATTTCCGTCTGGACGACCCGACCCCTGCGGATCCGCGCCGCCGCTGGGCCGACCTCGACCAGGCCGGGCGGGACGCCTGCTACGACAACACCCGGGCGGTGGCCGACAGCGCGCGGCAGGTGGAAGCGCGGGACGAAGCCTCGGCGGCCTACCGGGCCGCCCATCCGGCCGGCCTCGACATCGCCTACGGCGCGGGCGCCCGCAACGCCCTCGACCTCTACCCCGCGCGGGACGGAGCGGCGCCCTGCCTGGTCTTCCTTCATGGCGGCTACTGGCAGCGGGGCGCCCGGGAGCTGTTCGCCTGCTTCGCGGAAGGTCCGAACGCCGCCGGCTGGTCGGTGGCGATGATCGGCTACACCCTGGCCCCGGAGGCGAGCCTCACCCAGATCGTGGCCGAGACCGGCGCGGCCCTCGACTGGCTCGCCGCGAACGGCGCCGCGCACGGGATCCGCGGTCCCCTGATCCTGTCGGGCTGGTCGGCGGGCGGATTGCTCACCGCGATGCAACTCGCCCATCCGGCGGTCGCCGCGGGACTCGCGATCTCGGGCGTCTACGACCTCGCGCCGATCCGCCAGACCTATCTCGATGCCAAGCTCGGCCTCACGGATGCCGAGATCGCGGCGCTCTCGCCCCTGCGCCTGCCGGCAGTCGGCAAGCCCCTGTGCATCGCCTACGGCACCCGCGAGCTGCCGGCCCTGGTGCATGACGCCCGCAACCTGCACGCCCTGCGGGCGGCGGCCCACGCCCCCGGCCCCCTTCTGCCGGTGCCCGGCGCCGAGCATTTCTCGGTGCTCGACGCCCTGCGCCGGCCGGACGGGATCCTGGTCCGGGCGGCCCACGCCCTGCTGAGGGCGTGACCGGGACGAGCCCGGCCGGAGCTCGATGGGGGTCCAAAGGCGTGGCGGCCCAAGGGCGAGACTGACATCGCCGGCTGCATATTTGCAACTCTCGATAGCAATAGTGCATCGCCGGGAGCCGAACCTGTCTTGCTGAGCCTTCCGGCGCGTGCTCAGAACGTGTCTTGAGCAGGCTTGGTGGGCGCGATCTCCGGAGGCGGGCGCGATCTCCGGGAGCGGACCGGGTCCGGGGGGCGGATGCAGGCGGGCGCGCAATCGGAATTGCCTGCAGCGGCGCGTGCGGCGACGTCTCCGGCAGCTCCTATCGGTCGGACCGTGCCGCGCCGCGGGGCGCCGCGGCTGCGTGTCGTGCTGGCGGTGAGTTTCGGCGCGATCGGCTTCCTGGCAACCCTGGCGCTCGCCGCCCTGGTCAGCCGCGAGGCGAGCCGTCGGCTCGAGGCGGAGGTCGGCGGCCAGCTCGCCGAGATCGCCGGCCAGATGGCGCGCGGCCTCGACCTCGGCATGTTCGAGCGCTGGCGCGACATCCAGATCGCCGCCGCCTCAGAGAGCCTGCGCGATCCTGGGGTGGGGGCGGCCGCCAAGCGCGGCCTGATGGAGCGGCTCCAGGCGACCTACCCGGCCTACTCGATCATCGGGCTGATTGACCCGGACGGCCGGGTCGCAATGACCAGCACCGGCGCCCTGGAGGGGGCCGACGTCTCGGGCCGCGATTATTTTCGGGCCGGCCGCGAGCGGCCTTTCGTGGGCGACGTGCACCCCGCCAAGCTCCTGCAGGCGCTGCTGACCCCGGACGCTGCGAGCGGGGGCGCCACCGCCCGGGAGCCGCTTCGCCTCCTCGACGTCGCGGCCCCGGTCCGGGCCGCGGACGGGCGCGTCCTCGGGGTGCTGGCCGCCCATCTCGACTGGACCTGGGCGCGCGACATGGCGCGCATCCTCGAGAGCTCGCTGCGGGGTCATCGCCAGGGCGCCGAGATCCTGATCCTCGCCCAGGACGGAACCGTGCTCCTCGGGCCACCTGCCCTGCAGGGCGGGGCCCTGCCCCCGTCCGTGCTGACCGGCGGCCAGTCCCTCGATCCGCAGGGCACGAGCCGGGTCGGGCACTGGCCGGACGGCCCTGCCGCGTATCTCAGCGCGCGGGCATCCACGGCCGGCTACCGCGACTATCCCGGCCTCGGCTGGCAGGTGGTGGTGCGCCAGACGGCCGACCGGGCCCTGGCCTCGGTCGCGGCCCTGCGCTGGAGCATCCTGAGTGCGGGCAGCGCCGTGGCTTTGGCTTCGGCGCTGCTGGCGTGGCTGCTCGCCGGCCTGATCGCCAGGCCTCTGCGGGACCTGGCGGCCGCCGCAGGGGCGCTGGGCCGCGACCAGAAGCTGCCGCCCCTCCCCCGCTCCCTCGTGCGCGAGGGCGCGATGATCGCCGACGCTCTCGGCGCGGCGGCCGACGAGCTCGCCCGGCGCGCGGATGCCCACCGGCTGCTGGTCGATGAACTCAACCACAGAGTGAAGAACACCCTCGCCACCGTGCAGTCGATGGCGGCGCAGAGCCTGAAGAATCTCGGGGGCGGTGCCGCGGCCGGGCGCGACGCCTTCGAGGCGCGGCTCCTCGCCCTGTCGCGGGCCCACGACATCCTGACCCGCGAGAGCTGGGCGAGCGCGGACCTGCGCGGCATCGCCGATCAGGCCGCGCGCCCCTTCCTCGACCAGGCGCATCCAGGCGCGCCGACCCCGCGCATCACCCTGGACGGACCCGACCTGCGGCTGCCGCCCGAGGGGGCGCTCGCGCTCACGATGATCCTGCACGAATTGTGCACCAACGCGGTCAAGCATGGCGCCCTCTCGGTTCCGGGCGGCCGGGCAGCGCTGGCCTGGACGCTGGAGCCCGGCCCGGAAGCCCGAATCCTGCGGATGAGCTGGCACGAGCGGGGCGGCCCTCCGGTGGTCGCCCCATCGCGGGTCGGATTCGGGAGCCGCCTTCTGGAACGGGGTTTCGCGGGCCGGAACACCGCCAGCCTCGCCTACGAGACCTCAGGCCTGATCTATCGGGCGGTCTGTCCCCTGCCCCCTGCCACCCGCATGGAGGCCGGTTCGGCCCCGGCGCGGTGGATCCGGGCCGGAGGGGCCTGAGGACGGTTCCGGCGAACGCCGTCAGGGCGGTCTCCGCCGGGATGGTCCGGGTGCGTGGCCGCCGGACTTGAGAGCCCCTCTCAAACGGTCCGCGGTGCCGACATCGCCCCGGGGAGGGACTCCCGGTGATCGGGCGCCTCGCGAGGCGGTCTTAATCCCGCTGATCTGATGCTGCCGGGACCCTGTTGTGCGTGCCCGCACCAAGTATATCCGAAGACAAGGATTAAATTTTACGCTTATCGACTGTGCCTATCCGCACATAAACTCTGCGCACTCACGATTATGTTCTGGCTATCGGTCAGGGCAGGGTGTTCCCGACCAGAAGACGAACATGTGAGGAAGCGCCATGACGAAGACACGGCACCGTTTGGCCCTCGGCCTTGCTCTCCTGGCCGGCGCAGCCGCGCTGCCCCTGGCCGCCCAGGCTGGCGAGGGCGGCGGCGGAAGCCGCCAGGCCGCGGGGGGCGGCCATATGAGTTCCTACATCAGCGATCCCCATCACGATCCGCGCTCGCTGCACTCGCAGCGCCTCGGCACCGGGCAGATCCTCGGCGCCCCGATGGTTCACGAGCGGGCCGGAGCCCTGGTCGCGCGCCGCCGCGTGGTCGATCCGCATTGGGCCTCCGGGTCCGCCGAGCGCCACCGGGGCCGCCGCTGAGATCCGCCGCCCGCCCGGATGGGGCTCCCGGTCTCCAGCCGGGCGGCCGGGCGCGACGGCCCCTGCCATCCGGACCGGCCGGCGGCGCGACCGACCGCGCGGGCTGCGCACCGCGCCTCTCTCCGACTTCTCGTTTCGTCCAGCGTCAGGGATTCCTTCATGAACAGCCTCATCCAGGGCATCGCGACCTTCCAGGGCAGCGTCTTCCCCGGCCAGCGCCAGATGTACCGGCAGCTCGTGCGGGACGGTCAGCACCCGAGCGCGCTGATCATCGCCTGCGCGGATTCCCGCGTCGCGCCCGAGCACATCACCCAGGCGGGTCCCGGTGAGCTGTTCGTCTGCCGCAACGCCGGCAACATCGTGCCCCCGGCCTCCGACATGGTCGGCGGCGTCTCCTCGGCGATCGAGTACGCCGTCGTGGCGCTCGGCGTGCGCGACATCGTCGTCTGCGGCCATTCTGATTGCGGCGCCATGAAAGGCCTGATGAACCGGGACCTGCTCAAGCGGATGCCGAGCGTTGCGGCCTGGCTGCGCCACGCCGCCGCCGCCGAGCGGATCGTCTGCGAGGCCTATCCTGAGGGGATGGACGCGAAGGACCGCCACCACGCCCTGGCCCTGGAGAACGTCGTGGTGCAGCTGGCCAACCTGCGCACCCATCCGAGCGTCGCGGCCGCCCTCGCCAAGGGCGCCCTGCGCCTGCACGGCTGGTTCTTCGAGATCGAGACTGGCGAACTCCTGGCCTATGACGGCGCGCGCGGCCGCTTCCGGCCGATCGCCGAGGCCGACATGCCGGTGGCGGAGACGTCACACGCCGGCAGCCGTCTGCGGGCCGCGTGAGCGGCGCGGCCTTCAAGATCGGTTAATCCTGAATCTTTGCACGCCCTTAACGCGGGACCACCAGACTCGCCCCGTCGGCCGGTCCGCCGCGCGGGCCTGGTTCGGCGGATCAGTTTCGGCAGGAGCTTCGTCGATGCTCAGGTTCCTCGCGGCCCCGGCCGCCTGCCTGGCCCTGTGCGGCGTCGCCACCGCGCAGGACATGCCCGGACTTGCGACCTTGAGCCCGCCCGATCTGGCGCAGTCAACCCTCACACCGGCCCTCACGCCGGGCGTCGCGTCCGGGCCGGCGAGCCCGGAGGCCGGACGGGCGAGCGTCGCCAGCCTGACGCTGCGCGGCGGCGATCCGGGCCCGGCGCGGATCGCCGATCTGAAGACCTCGCCCGGTCCGGTGAAGCCCTGGTGCGCCCAGGAGCGCCGGGTCGGAACCGGAGCGGGCTTCTGCTTGGTCAATTGAGGCGGCCGGCCCGGAAGGCTAAGGCTCGCGGCTCACGAGGCCGCGTAGACCGAGACCTCGTCGAAGGTCTCGTCCGGCCCCGGCGCGTAATCCAGGGACGCGGCGAGCAGAACCAGCACGGCTGCCGCGATCGCCACCGCGGCGAGCAGCCGCGTGAGGATTGCGGCATGCGCGCGGGCGGCATGAATCACCGCGCAGCCGAGCACGAAGGCGCAGGCCTGCGCGGCCGGGCTCACCAGGGCCGCCGTCACCGCCCGTCCCCGGAGCACCGATCCCGGTCGATCCTGCCGACGCCGTCCATGACATGCCCTCCCCGGCCGCGACGGACCACGCCCGCCCGCTGCGGCCGGCACGATGCAGGCTTTCCGGACGCGCTCGACCTCAATATGGGGGATGCCCCCGTCCAGCTGGCACAGCGTCACGCTTTCGTGACCGGCCCGCCGCAGCTCACGCCGGCGACGGACCCGGCCCCGCCAGCGCGTAGGTGGCCTCGCCGACACGGCACAACGGGCCGCCGGGGCCCGTCCGCTTCCACAGGCGGGTGTTGAGCGCTGCGACCGGATCCCGGCCCGGCAGGGTGAAGCCCTGCTTCAGGAGGACCTCCAGGATCTCGGCGGCATGCAGCGGCCGGCCCGCTTGCGCGATTGCCCGACAGGCCGCCTGCACCACGGCCCGGCCGTAGCGGCGGGCCCCGGCGGCATCGTCCGTGAAGGCGACCGGCGGCGGGATCGCCCCGGGTGGCCCGTCATCTTCGGACTCGGTCCGGGCGTGAGCTTCGGGCCACGCCTGGGGCCACGCCTCCGACAGAACGGCCGACGGGCGTTCGGAGCTCCGAACCGGAGGCGCAGCCCGCGGAACCGGCACCGGGTCGTCCGCGGGATCGGATCGCCCGACCGCGGCCTGATCGGGGACCCGGCTTGGGTCCGGACTTGGAGGCCGACTTGGAAGCTGACTTGGAAGCCGACTTGGGGCCGGCGCGGCCTCGCGCGGGTCGTCCGAGCGGGCAGGCCGGGGTGCCGGGTCGAGGATCATCCCGGCGGCACCCAGGCGGCGGCCGAGCTCCAGGTAGAGCACGAGATCGGCGATCTCCCGATCGAGTGCCTCACGCTGGCGTCGCAGGGCGGCGAGCCGCGCCGTGATCTCGGATTCCGACAGGCCCACGCTGTGTTCCCTCCCCCCGGTGAGAACGTCTAGTGTGTTCCGTCGCGGTAGGGAACGGCCAGCCGCGATCTTCCTTGTCCTTACTGAGCGAAAATATCTTATTCCCTCAGGTCATTCCGAGTTTACGTTCCCTGTCGCCGGATCCGTGTTCCCTTCCCTGCCGGGCGCGGCGGCACCAGCAGCGCTCCCGGATCGGCCGGATGGAGCGTCAGCCCACCGTCGTCGAGCACCAGGGGCAGGCGCGGGAAGACCTCGCGCAGATGGGCGAGATCCGCCTTGAACGCCTGCCGGAAGCTGCGGATCGACGCGTTCTCGGCTCCGAACTGCGCGTGTAGGTTGGTCCAGGTCAGCCGCAGCGGGCGCTGCAGCGACCGCAGCCGGTAACCGGTCCAGAACAGCAGGTCGAGCTTGCGCGCCGAGCCCGAGAAGGCCCGGGCCGCCCGCACGTCCACCGGCAGGGCGTGTCGGATCAGGGTCTCGTAGAATTCGGGGTCGAAGCGCACCGTGCGCCCCGCCTCGTCGTCGCCCTCCCCGGCCCGGGGGCGCCACAATTCCAGGCTGCGGAATGGCGGGACGTTGAGGGTGGTGGCGCTGTCGCGCCCGTCCCACAGGCCGATCTGCATGGTACAGGCGGCCAGCCGGTTCAGCTGCTCCTTGAATTGCCGGATGGTGCCGCGCTCGCCGCCGGTGACCGCGAAGCCCATCTCGCGCATGAAGCCCGACAGGGTCTCGGCGACCTTCACGGTGGGGCTGCGCTGGCGTACGGCCTCGGTGCAGAGGTGGAGCAGCACCAGCCGGGCTTTGGGCCCGTAGGGCAGCCCCTGCGGCGCGAAGGCGCCGGTCTCCGGATCCTTGATCCGGCCGGCGATCAGGCTGAGCGAGTTGCGCCCGTAGGTGCGGGTGAACTCGCGCACCGGCCCGGGATCGCGGTAGGGCAGGCCGCACAGGGCCAGCACCGAGTGGATGTGCTGAAGGCTCGACGGCAGCGCCGGCTCGCTCTCGATCACGAGGCGCACCGCGTCACGGCGGCGCTGGTCGCGCGAGAGCCCGGCGCGGCGGCTCTCCTCCTCACCGAGGAGCGCGGCCTGGGCGTCGCGCTCGCGCTGACGATGCAGCACATGCTCGACGATCTGCGCGAACAGGAAGCCGCCGCGCGCCGCCTCGATCTCCGCCCGCAAGTCCGGGTCGTGGATCCCGGCGATCTTCTCCTCGATGCTCATCGCCCCTCGGCCCGCGTCAGACGGGGTTCCCTCCGGCGAACGGGAGGGCGGCCCGATCCTGCCATGCCACGATTCGGCCACCGGGATCCCGGCCCGGTCCGGCTTGTCCCGGCAATCCACGCTTCCCCAGGCAGGGTGTGCGGCCGGCACAGGAGGCCGCCTGCGCAGAGTTGCATACGGGCCACCGCGCCCGGTTCGACCCGCGCAGAGTCCGATACGCCAGGATCCGCCCGTTCCGTCCCCGTTATCCACCGCGTCAAGCCGGAATCCGCGCCGAGTCCGATACGCGACCGCGCAGACTCCGATACGCCGACCCGCCGACCCCACGCAGATTCCGATACGCCGCCACGCAGAGTTGGATGCACCATCGCGCAGAATGGGATACGGAAAACCCGATCAAACCATTGAACTACAAAGCGAATCCGACACACCATATAACCTGCTGAACTGACTCTCTGAAAGACTCTTCTAGATAGTTTTCCTAGCGCGGACAGACCTGTTCGTTCTGACGAACGAACGCCGGACGCGTCGGCGTGCACATGGTTGGAAGGGAATATCCAGGATTTTTCCACATTCCGAGCCGCGTCGCGGGGCCGATCGGCAGGGCTGTCTCGGACCGTGTCAGGTCGGTCCGTGCGGATCCGGCTTGACGCGGACCATGCCGCCCGGTTTGTCGGGACTTCCCGACAGGCCCGCCAGAGAAGGCCGTGCCGATGCCCCGCTTCCCGATCGCGCTTCGATGACCGACCGCCGCAACGACGGACGCCCGCCGCAGGGCCGGCCGCCCGGCCCACACCGGCCGGGCTCACGGCCCGGACACCGGCCCTTTTCGGCGGGTCCCCGGCGGGACGCCGGCGGCCGAGCCGGAAACCAAGCCGGCGCCGACGGATCCGCCGTGCTCTACGGCTGGCATCCGGTGGTGCAGGCCCTGGGCAACGCCGCGCGCGGGCTGCACCGCCTGCTGGCCACCGAGAATGCGGCGACGCGGCTCGAGGCGGAGTTCGGCGGCGCCCTGCGGATCACCCCCGAACTGGTGCGGCCGAGCGAGATCGGCCGGCTGCTCGGGCCCGACGCGGTCCACCAGGGCCTGTATCTCGAGGCGGAGGCCCTGCCCGCCCCCGGCCTCGACGACCTGCCCGCCGACGCCCTGCTGCTGGCGCTCGACCAGATCACCGACCCGCACAATGTCGGGGCGATCGTGCGCACCGCCGCGGCCTTCGGGGTGGCGGGGATCGTCACCACGGCACGGCACGCACCGGGCGCCACCGGGGTCCTGGCGAAATCCGCCTCCGGCGGCCTTGAGCACGTGCCGTTCGTGACCGTCCGGAACCTCGCCGAGGCGCTGATCGCCTTGGGCGAGCGTGGCTTCACGCGGGTCGGTCTCGACTCCGATGCGCCCGAAAGCCTCGACGCGCTGACGGTCGCCCGGCCGCTGGTGATCGTGCTGGGTGCCGAGGGCAAGGGCCTGCGCGAGCGCACCCGGAGCTGCTGCGACGTCCTGGCCCGGATCCCGTTCTCGGGGGCGATCCGCAGCCTCAACGTCTCGAACGCGGCGGCCATCACCCTCTACGCCCTGGGCCGGATTCCGGCTTGAGGCGGCGTCCGGGACACAATCCTCGGTCAATGCCGGGTGCCTGTCTGCCGCCCGGATACATCCGGAAACACGCAAGCGGCAGCGGAGGTGGTCGCTCTACCTAGTCAATATCTGCAACCTGCCGTAGAGTGACTGGCGAGGGGGGCGTAGCCTTGCGGGCGTGCGCCGGATGCTGGACGATACATTGACCTACGGGGGCTGGGCTTTGAGCCTGTTCGCCCTCCTGGTGTGGGTGTGGCTCGCCCGGCGGGCCTTCCCGAACTTCGACGCCTTCGTGAAGGGGTTCGACGACGAGTTGCATCTGGGTGCCAGCCCGGAGGAGCGCGCGCGCAGCGCCCGCTGGTATCAGGTCCGGCAGGCCGCCGTGGCCCTGACCGCCGTCGCCGCCCTGTGCCTGTCGATCGGCTTCGCGATCCCCGACTGATCGGACTGCTCCGGGACCCGCGCGCTCAGCCGCCGGGATGGATCTGCGCGACGATCGCGCCCTCCGCGGCGACCCAGATCCGGTCCCGCCTGGCGGTTCCTGCCCTCGCCTCTATCCCTGTTCCGGCGGCCGGGGGTGATGTACCGGGTCCCCACGAGCGCCCCGGGAGGATCCGGGGCGCGGAGGACGAGAGCCCACCGTGCCATCCACCGTCGACATCCCGGCCGCCCTCTCTCCGGGGGACGCACGGCCGCGCGTCTCCGATATCGCGGCCCGTCTGGAGCGGCTGCCCATGTCGGGCTACCAGCGCAGGATCTTCGCGATCATCGCCTCCGCGTGGCTCGTCGACCAGATCGACGTGGCGCTCCTGACCTTCCTGCTCGGCTCG
Source organism: Methylobacterium sp. OAE515 (assembly GCF_041806315.1). Lineage (NCBI taxonomy): Bacteria > Pseudomonadati > Pseudomonadota > Alphaproteobacteria > Hyphomicrobiales > Methylobacteriaceae > Methylobacterium > Methylobacterium sp. OAE515. Next base: position 4,019,739 of record NZ_JBGMUV010000001.1, on the reverse strand, counting down.
ATCGTGGTGGCGTTCGGCCTGACCCCCACGGAGGCCGGCCAGCTCGCCGCCATGACCTTCGCGGGCCAGCTCGTGGGCAACATCCTGGCCGGCACCGCCTCGGACCGGTTCGGCCGCAAGGCGGTGTTCCAGGTGACCATGGTGGTCTGGGGCTTGGCGAGCCTCGCGGCGGCGGCGTCCTGGAGCCTGCCCGTGCTGATGGCCTGCCGGTTCCTGATCGGGGTCGGGGTCGGCGGCGAGGCCCCGGTGGCCCAGGCCATGGTCTCGGAGATCGTCCCCGCCTCCGTGCGCGGCAAGTACATCGCGATCATGGAGGGGTTCTGGGCGGTGGGCTACGTCCTGTCGGGGGCGATCAGCTTCTTCGTGCTGCCCTATCTCGGCTGGCGCTGGGCCTTCGTGGTGGTGGGGCTGCTGTCGCTGGTGGTGCTGGCGGTCCGCCGGTCCATGCCGGAATCGCCCCGCTGGCTCGCCGAGGCCGGACGCGGAGCGGAGGCGGAGGCCGTGATGGCCACGATGGAGCGCGCCGTGGAACGCGCCACCGGCCGGCCCCTGCCCCCGGTCGCCGCCACGATGGCCGCGGCCGCGGTGAGGCCCGCCCCGCGGCTCGGCGCCGTCGCGACCCTGTTCGCGCCCGAATATCGGCTGCGCACCGTGATGGCGTTCGGCCTGTGGTTCTTCGCGCTGATCGGCTTCTTCGGGCTCAATTCCTGGATCGCCGTGCTGCTCAAGGAGCGCGGCTTCTCGATCGTCGGCTCGGTGGGCTTCGTCACCCTGATCACGCTCGGCGGCATCCCGGGCTTCGCGGCGGCGGCGCTGCTGCTCGAGCGGGCCGGCCGCAAGCCCACCACCGCCCTGTTCTTGGTCTGCGCGGCGGCTTCGGCCTACCTCTACGGCAATGCCGGCGGCGATGCGGTGCTGACCGTCGCGGGGGTCGCGGTGACGTGGCTGTTCGTCGCCGGCTTCGTCATGCAGTTCTTCATGTTCGGCATGTGGAGCTGCCTCTACGCCTACACGCCGGAACTGTACCCGACCCGGGCCAGGGCCACGGGTGCCGGATTCGCCTCGGCCTTCGGGCGGATCGGCGCGATCCTGGGGCCGATGATCGTGCCGGTGCTGGTGCGCGATCACGGCCCGGCCACGGCCTTCCAGGTCGGCGCGGGCGGCTTCCTGATCGCCGCCCTGCTGGTCCTGATCCTCGGTGTCGAGACCCGCGGCAAGGTGCTGGAGGCCGTCTCGCACTGATGGTGGCCGGCTTCACGCGGTCGGGCCGAACGGCTCCAAAGTCTTGAGCCGAAGAAAACTGGTTTCGAAAGGTCCGGGACCTTTCGTGGGAGCAGGGCAAAGCCCTGCCCGTCGGGGCTCCGCCCCGAGACCCCGCCAAAGGGCCCGGCCCTTTGGAAACCTGGGACTTTTTAAAACCCCGGACTTGCCGGTACACACCGGACGATCCCCCCAGCCTCACTGGAGAGTCGCAAGAAAATGCCCGTCGTGGACATGCGCAGCCGGCCGACCTTCCTGCACCGGTTCTTCGGCGCCGAGCCCGACACGCCGGAATTCGGCGTCGCCCGCTGGCTGAACGCCCGGGTCGGCAGCCGGGAGGTGGAGCACTTCACCCGCGGCACGACGATCGCGGGCTTCCGCGCCGAGATGGACGGCGCCGGCATCGACGTCGCCGTCATGGTCGCCCGCTCGGTGCCGGGCGTGCGGATCACCAACGACGCGCTGGCGGAGGCCGCCCGGCACGACCCGAAGCGCCTGATCGGCATCGCCTCGGTGGATCCGGTGAAGCTCGGCCGCAAGGCCGCGGTCGCGGAGGCGCGGCGCGCCGTGACCGAGCTCGGCTTCAAGGGCATCAACCTCGATGCCGGCTTCTACCGCGAGGCCATGACGGCCGACGACGAGCGCCTGATGCCGCTCTACGAACTGTGCCAGGATCTCAAGGTCCCGGCCTTCGTGATGTCGGGGCCGACGACGCCGGACCTGCGCCTCAACGACCCGCTCGCGGTCGACCGGGTCGCCCGGACCTTCCCGAAGCTGCCGATCGTGTGCTGCCACGGGTTCTACCCGCGCGTCGCCGACATGGTGACGGTGGCGTTCCGCAACGAGAACGTTTTCGTCTCGCCGGACATGTACACGTTCGCGCCGGGCGGCGGCCTCTACGTCGAGGCGGCGAACGGGTTCATGAAGGACCAGTTCCTGTTCGGCTCCTCGTTCCCGTTCCGCCCGATGGGCCAGGGCGTCGCGGATTTCCGCGGCCTGGGCCTGTGCGAGGAGGCCCTGGACGCCGCCCTCTGGCGCAACGCCGACCGGCTCCTCGGGCTCGGCCTCGCCGCGTAGGGACAGTCCGGTTTCGAAAGGCCGAGACCTTTCGCGGGCGCGGCCCGGATGTCGGGGCGCCCCCCGACACCCCGCCGAAGGGCCGAGCCCTCCGGAAATCCCGTCCTCAGGCCGCCCGGACCTGGGCCAGGAAATCCTCCACCGCGCCGCGCAGGTCGCCCGCCTGCCGGGAGAGGTCGCCGGCCGCCTGAAGCACCTGGGCCGAGCCCTGGCTCGCCGTGCCGGCCGCCGCGCCGACGCCCGCCATGTGCTTCGAGACCCCGCCGGTGTCCTGCGAGGTCTGTGCGGTGGTCCGGGCGATCTCCGCGGTCGCGGCGCCCTGCTGCTCGATCCTGGCGGCGATCTCGGCGCCGATCCGCGCCAGGGTGCGGATCACCTCGGTGATGCCGCCGATGGACCGGACCGAGGCCTCCGTCGATCCGGTGATCTCCGCGACCTTGGCGGCGATCTCCTCGGTGGCCCGGGCCGTCTGCTCGGCGAGGTGCTTCACCTCGGCGGCCACCACCGCGAAGCCGCGGCCGGCCTCGCCCGCGCGCGCCGCCTCGATGGTGGCGTTGAGCGCCAGAAGGTTCGTCTGGCCGGCGATCTGCGAGATCATCGCGACGATCTCCCCGATGCTGCCGGCGGCCTGGGCGAGGCGGTGCACCTCCCCGGCCATCCCGTCCGCATCCCGGGTCGCCGCGGCGGCGAGGTCGGCCGAGGCCCCGACCTGCACGCCGATCTCCCGCACCGAGGCGGTGAGCTCCTCGGTGGCCGCCGCCACCGTGTCGGCCGAGCGCGCGGCGGAATCCGCGGAGTCTGCGACCGTGCGGCTGAGATCGGTCGTGTCCTGCGCGGCCCGGGCCATGCCGTGCGCGGCGGCCTCCAGCCGTCCGGCCGCCGCCGAGACCGCCGCCACGATGCTGCCGACCTGGCGCTCGAAGCTGTCGGCGAGGCCGCGGGCGGCCGCCTGCTGGGCGGCGCGGGTCTCGGCGGCGAGCCGCTCCTGCGCGGCCCGGGCCGCCCGGCGCTCGGCGACACTGTCGCGGAAGGCGAGCGCGGCGGCGGCGATCGCCCGGACTTCGCGCGGGCCGCCGGACGGGATCGCCAGATCCTCCGTCCCCGCGTCGCGGCCGATCGCGGTCAGCACCCGCGCCATCCGGGTCAGCGGCCGGGCGATCGCGGTGCCGAGCCAGGCCGCGAGGCCGGCCGAGAGCGCGAACAGGACGAGCCCTCCGGCGATCCAGAGGGTCAGCATCCGGTCGGCCCGCGCGCGCACCGCGCCGGCGGCCGCCACGAGGTCGGTGGTCAGCCGGTCCTCCACGCCCTTCAAGGCGTCGATCCGCTGCGTGGCGAGACGGAACCAGGCGGGTGCGTCGCGGAAGGCCAGTGGCGTCCCCGGCATCGTTGCGTGCACGCCCTCGCGCAGGCGCGCCACCGCCCGGGCCGGCTCGGTCGCCTCGGCGTCGTCGAGCAGGGCCGCCTGTCCGGCCTCGGCCCCGGCCCGGAACAGGGCGGCATGGGTCGCCTGCTCGGCCGAGAGCGTGACGAGCCGGCGCGCGGCCGCGAGGTCCAGGCTGCCGGACGCGAAGGCGGCCGAGACGGCGGCTCGCTCCTGGCCCGCGGCCTCCTTGAGCGCCAGGAAGGCCGCATAGGCGTTCGCCCGGGCGGCGAGGCCGGCCTCGTCGATCACCCCGCCCATCGCCCGCACCAGGCCCAGCCCCTCGCCGATCAGACCGGTGTAGAAGGCGGCCGCCTGCGGCGCGCTCGGGCCGAGCGCATCGATGGCCCGGCGCTGCGCCGCGAACCCGGTCAGCGCCGTGGTGAACCCCCTGCCGCGGGCCGCGAAGACCGGGCCGAAGCCGGTCGCGCCCGCCATGGCCTCGGGCAGGCCGGCCAGCGCCGCGTCGGTGCGCCCGCGCTGGGCCGCCAGCTCCGGCCCGAACTGCGCACCCTTCGCGCCCAGGAACAGGCTGGAGGCGCCGCGCTCGCGCTGGGCCTCGTGCACGAAGGCGCTGATCCGCGAGGCGAGGTCGACCAGGCTCTCGACCCGGTCCATCTCGGCCCGCCGCGCCCACTGGTCCGATACCGCGAGGCCCGCCGCCCCCGCGAAGGCGAGGCACGGGGCGAGCGCCACCGCCAGGATGCGGGCGCGGAGCGAGGCGAGGATCGGCATCGGTGGATCTGGAAGTGTCCGAAAGGAGACATTTCACCATCCGGCCAAGTCTTAAAGAACCCGTTATAGGTTTGCCGCCGTCGCCGGCCCGATCTGCCCAATCAAGCGGCGTCGTGGACGGTCTCTGCCTGATCGGCGTGCAGGTCCCCCCAGGTCTTCAGGGCGCGGATGACCGGTTCCAGGGAGCGCCCGCGCGCCGTCAGGCTGTATTCGACCTTGGGCGGGACTTGCGCGTAGACCGTCCGGGTGATCAGGCCGTCCGCCTCCATTTCGCGCAGCTGGTTCGTGAGCATGCGCTGGGTCACGCTGGTCAGCCGCCGGCGGATCTCGTTGAACCGCAGAGTCCCCTCCAGCAGGTGATAGAGGATCACGCCCTTCCACTTGCCGTCGATGAACCGGAGGGTCGCCTCGACGGCGCAGCCGGGGCTGCAGGCGCCGGCGTGATGGCGGGTGCGCGGCATGGCGATGTCTCCGACGGTATCGTTTTTGGCACTATCGGCGTTTTATGTGCGTACTTGCGGTTCGTGAAGGCGGGCGGCATCTCCTGCGGCGACAGCCCGAGGAGACCACGATGCGCGCCGTCGGCTACCGCAAGTCCCTGCCGATCACCGATCCCGAAGCCCTGGTCGATTGCGACCTGCCGCAGCCCGAGCCCGGCCCGCGCGACCTGCTGGTGAAGGTCGAGGCGGTCTCGGTGAACCCGGTCGACACCAAGGTCCGGCGTCGGGCCGAGCCGGAGGAAGGCGGCGTCAAGGTGCTCGGCTGGGACGCGGCCGGCACCGTCGTCGCCGCGGGCGCGGAGGTCGCGGGCTTCGCCGCGGGCGACGCCGTGTACTACGCGGGCGACCTCACCCGGCCGGGGACGAACGCCGCGTACCATTGCGTCGATGCCCGCATCGTCGGGCACAAGCCCGCAAGCCTCGACTGGGCGCAGGCCGCCGCCCTGCCGCTCACCGCGATCACCGCCTGGGAGACCCTGTTCGACCGGCTCGATGCGGGAAAGCCCGTGCCCGGGGCCGCCCCGGCGATCCTGATCGTCGGCGGCGCGGGCGGCGTCGGCTCGGTGGCGATCCAGCTCGCCCGGGAGCTCACCGACCTCACCGTGATCGCCACCGCGTCGCGGCCCGAGACGGCGCAATGGTGCCGGGATCTCGGCGCCCACCACATGGTCGATCATTCCAGGCCGCTCGCTGCCGAGGTCGCGTCCCTGCGGCTCGGCGCGCCGGGTCTGGTCTTCTCCACGACCAACACCGACGCCCACCTCGCCGCGATCGTGGATCTCATCGCCCCGCAGGGTCGCCTCGCCCTGATCGACGACCCGGAGCGCCTCGATGTCGGGCTCCTCAAGCGCAAGAGCCTGTCGCTGCACTGGGAGTTCATGTTCACCCGGTCGATGTTCGCCACCGCCGACATCGCCGCCCAGGGCGCGCTCCTCGACGAAATCGCCCGCCTCGTTGACGCGGGCCGCCTGCGCACCACCCTGGGTGAGCATTACGGCCGGATCGACGCCGCGAACCTGAAGCGCGCCCACGCGCTGATCGAGAGCGGGCGGGCCAAGGGCAAGATCGTGCTCGAAGGCTTTGCGGACTGAGGGGGGGCGCGATGGCGGAAGCGGCGGGGACCGGGATCTTCGACGTGGCGGCGCTGGCGGCAACGCTGCCCGAGCGGGCGCAGACCCTCCTGGTCGACACCTACCTGACCGACCGGGAGGCCCGCGAGCGCCCGGGTGTTCCGGGTCTACCGGCCGACCCGGCCGCACTATCACGCCACCTGCGACGAGTACCTCTACTGCCTCTCGGGCCGGGGCCGGGTTTGGCTGGGCGATCCGGCTTCCGAGACGGCGTTCGGCCCCGGCCAGCTCCTGTTCTTCGAGAAGGGCACGGTCCACGCGATGCCGGAGATCGCGCCCGGGGCGCCGGTGGTGTTCCTGTCGATCGACACGCCCCGGCGGGCGCCCACCGACATCATCTTCGTGAACCCGGAAGACGGCAGCCCCGCCACCTTCATGGCGCGCAACGCCGAGGCGTGAGCCTCACACCCGCAGGGACCGCCCGGCCGCCGCCACGCCGAGGAGCAGGGCCGCCACGATCAGCAGGGCCGCGGGCAGGCCGAGCACCTGCGCGGCGAAGCCGATCAGCGCCGGACCCGCCAGCACCCCGGCATAGCCCAGCGTCGTCACCGCCGGCACCGCCACGCGCGCGGGCATCGCCCTCTGGCGGCCGGCGGCCGTGAACAGGACCGGGACGATATTGGCGCAGCCCGCCCCGACCAGGGCGTAGCCGGCCAGCGCCGCCTCCCAGGCCGGCACCAGGACCGAGAGCGCGAGACCCGCGGCCGCCAGCAGGCCGCCGAGGACCACCACGCGCCGCCGGCCGAGCCGGGCCACCACCCGGTCGCCGCCGAGTCGCCCGGCCGTCATGGTCACCGAGAAGGCCGCGTAGCCCAGCGCCGCCCAGGCCGGATCGAGACCGCGCTGCTGGATCAGGAACACCGCGCTCCAGTCGAGGGCCGAGCCCTCGGTGAGGAACACCACGAAGCACAGCAGGCCCAGCACCAGCACCGGGCCGCGGGGCAGCGCGAAGGCGGGCCCGCCGCTTCCCCCTGCCCCGCCGGCCGGCAGGATGCCCGGCCAGGCGGCCGCGAACAGGGCCACGATGCCGGCGACCAGGATCAGCACGCTCCAGCCGGCGCCGAGACCGGTGCCCAGCAGGACGCTGGCCAGCAGCGCCCCCAGGATGCAGCCGAGGCTGTAGAGGCCGTGGAAGCCCGACATCATCGGGCGCCCGGCGGCGCGCTCCACCGCGACGGCCTGCAGGTTCATGACACAGTCCACCGCCCCCATCCCGGCCCCGAACAGCAGCAGCGCCCCGGTGAGCGGCACGAGCCCGGAGCCCACGGCCAGCACCGGCAGGGCGAGGCCGATCGCGAGCGTGCCGGCGAGCAGGACCGGCCGGAAGCCGAGCCGCGCGGCCGCCACCCCGGCGCACGGCATGGTCAGGATCGAGCCGATGCCGAAGGTGAGGAGCAGCAGCCCGAGCCCGGCCGCATCGAGGTCGGCGCGGTCCTTCACCAGCGGCACCAGCGGCGCCCAGGTGGCGTTGGCGAGGCCGACGATCAGGAACAGCAGCCGGGTGGACAGCCTCTGCTGGGCTGCGGCCCGGTCGTCGGCCCCAGGGATGGCGACCGGATCGGTCAGGTCGAGCGCTGGCATCGCTACCGGTCGGGGTGTGGATCTGAGGGCGGGATTTGGCGACGTGGATCTCAGCCCCGCTGTGCAACACCGAAGGTGGGCCAAGGTTTGGCGAACATAGGGCCGCCGGACTCTGGTCGCGGCCGTTGGCTGCGCCGCGTCCTCGCGAGCGCTGCGAGGTGGCCCAGGGTCGCGCGCGACTGGTCCGCGTGGCGCGCTCTGGATGGCTTCGCTGCGCTCGCCAAGACGGGTGATCGTTCACCGAGTGGTTGCCGCCGTACGCGTTTCGTTCTAGCAAGGGCGGCGCATGACGGGCCTGCGTCCCGCCGGCCGCATCTTGCCGTGAGCCTTCTCGGGCTCGACATGAGGCCGTTGCGGCGGCTGGCCCGCGCGCGAATCCGATCTGACCGCGTCGACGCCTCGAAAGACCGCCGCCCTCATGGCCAAAGCCCAAGCTGGAAGTCGTGCCGCAAGCCGCGCCGACGCCGCCAAAGCCGCTCCCAAGTCGCCCGTCAAGGCGGTCCCGGCCAAGACAGCTCCTGTGAAGGCAGCCCAGCCCAAGCCGGCCCGCGCGAAGGGCGAGGCGTCCGCTGCCCGGACCGAGGCCGCCGTCGACGCAAAGCTGGCCGCCCTGTTCGATGCCGCGCCGGCTCCTGCCGAGGACCGGCGGGTCATTGCGATCCGCGGCGCCCGCGAGCACAATCTCAAGAACGTCGACCTGACCATCCCTCGGGACAAGCTCGTGGTGTTCACCGGGCTGTCGGGCTCGGGCAAGTCGTCGCTGGCCTTCGACACGATCTACGCCGAGGGGCAGAGGCGCTACGTCGAGTCGCTCTCGGCCTATGCCCGCCAGTTCCTGGAGATGATGTCCAAGCCCGACGTCGACCAGATCGACGGGCTGTCGCCGGCGATCTCCATCGAGCAGAAGACCACCTCCAAGAATCCGCGCTCCACCGTGGGGACGGTCACCGAGATCTACGACTACATGCGCCTGCTCTGGGCGCGGGTCGGCATCCCCTACTCGCCGGCCACCGGCCTGCCGATCGAGAGCCAGACCGTCCAGCAGATGGTCGACCGGGTGCTGGAGCTGCCGGAGAAGACCCGGCTCTACCTGCTCGCGCCCGTGGTCCGTGGGCGGAAAGGCGAGTACCGCAAGGAGATCGCCGAGTACCAGAAGAAGGGCTTCCAGCGGCTGCGCGTGAACGGCGAATATTACGCCATCGATGACGTGCCGAAGCTCGACAAGAAGTTCAAGCACGACATCGACGTGGTCGTCGACCGCATCGTGGTCCGCGCCGATATCGGCTCCCGGCTGGCGGATTCCTTCGAGACCGCGCTGGAGCTCGCCGACGGCATCGCGGAGGTCGTATTCGCCGACGCCCCCGAGGGCGAGACGCCCCGGACCATCACCTTCTCGTCGCGCTTCGCCTGTCCGGTCTCGGGCTTCACCATCGCGGAGATCGAGCCGCGGCTGTTCTCGTTCAACAACCCGTTCGGCGCCTGCCCGACCTGCAGCGGCATCGGCCACGAGATGCGGATCGACCCCGAGCTGGTGATCTCCGATCCGGCCTTGAGCCTGAAGCGCGGCGCGGTCGGCCCCTGGGCGAAATCGACCTCGCCGTATTACGGCCAGACGCTCGACGCGCTGGCCGAGCATTTCGGCTTCAAGACGAGCGTGCCCTGGCAGAGCCTGTCGGAGACGGCCCGCGCCATCGTGCTGTACGGATCGAGCAGCCAAGCGATCCGCTTCGCCTACGACGACGGGTTGCGCAAGTACACGGTCACCAAGCCGTTCGAGGGCGTGATTCCGAACCTGGAGCGCCGCTACAAGGAGAGCGATTCCGACGCCGTCCGGGAGGAGATCGGCCGCTTCATGAGCGAGACGCCCTGCGCCGCCTGCGGCGGCAAGCGGCTGAAGCCGGAGGCGCTCGCCGTGAAGGTCGCCATGGCGGACATCGCCGACGTGACGGCTCTGTCGGTCTCGGAGGCCCATCGCTGGTTCTCCGAGCTGCCGGGGAAGCTGACCACGAAGCAGAACGAGATCGCGGTCCGAATTCTGAAAGAGATCCGCGACCGACTGACCTTCCTGGTGGATGTGGGCCTGGAATACCTGACGCTCGCCCGCGGCTCCGGGTCGCTCTCGGGCGGCGAGAGCCAGCGCATCCGGCTCGCCTCGCAGATCGGCTCCGGGCTGACCGGCGTGCTCTACGTGCTGGACGAGCCCTCGATCGGCCTGCACCAGCGCGACAACGAGCGACTGCTCGGCACGCTCAAGCGCCTGCGCGACCTCGGCAACTCGGTGATCGTGGTCGAGCACGACGAGGACGCGATCCTGCAGGCCGATTACGTGGTCGATGTCGGCCCGGGCGCCGGCATCCACGGCGGCGAGATCATTGCGCAGGGTACTCCGGCCGAGGTGCTGGCGAATCCCGCCTCACTCACCGCGAAATACCTCACCGGCGCGATGGCGGTGCGCACGCCGACCGCCCGGCGGAAGGGTCGCAAGGGCAAGCTCGGGCTGTTCGGCGCGCGGGGCAACAACCTGAAGGACGTGGATGTCGAGATCCCGCTCGGCACCTTCACGTGCATCACCGGCGTCTCGGGGGGCGGCAAGTCCACCCTGGTGATCGACACCCTCTACAAGGCCGTCGCCAAGAAGCTGAACGGCGCCCCGGAGCACCCGGCGCCCTACGGGCGGCTAGAGGGGCTGGAGCATCTCGACAAGGTCATCGACATCGACCAGTCGCCGATCGGGCGCACGCCGCGCTCGAACCCCGCCACCTATATCGGCGCCTTCACGCCGATCCGCGACTGGTTCGCGGGCCTGCCGGAGGCCAAGGCGCGCGGCTACCAGCCCGGCCGCTTCTCGTTCAACGTCAAGGGCGGGCGCTGCGAGGCCTGCTCGGGCGACGGCGTCATCAAGATCGAGATGCACTTCCTGCCGGACGTCTACGTCACCTGCGACGTCTGCAAGGGCAAGCGCTACGACCGCGAGACCCTGGAGGTGAAGTACCGGGCGAAGTCGATCGCCGACGTGCTCGACTCCACCGTCGAGGAGGCGGCCGAGCTGTTCAAGGCGGTGCCGGCGATCCGCGACAAGCTCGAGACCCTGAAGCGGGTCGGCCTGCACTACGTCCATGTCGGCCAGCAGGCCACGACCCTGTCGGGGGGCGAGGCGCAGCGGGTGAAGCTGTCCAAGGAGCTGTCGAAGCGCGCCACCGGCCGCACCCTCTACATCCTCGACGAGCCGACCACCGGCCTGCACTTCCACGACGTCGCCAAGCTCATGGAGGTGCTCCACGAGCTGGTCGACCAGGGCAACACGGTGGTGGTGATCGAGCACAACCTCGAAGTGATCAAGACCGCCGACTGGGTGATCGACATGGGTCCCGAGGGCGGCGACGGCGGCGGCAGGGTGGTGGCGCAGGGCACGCCGGAGCAGATCGCCCGCTCGACCGCGAGCCATACCGGCCGGTTCCTGCGCGAGGTGCTGGAAAGGCGCCCTGCCCCGCAGGCCGCGCCCCGCGCCGCCCGCCGCAGCGCCGCCGAATAGGCCCGGGCGTCCACGTCCCCCGACAAGCCCGAAGCGAGGCGGCAAATTCTGCCCGGTCCAGGCCGCCAAGGCCTGGCCGGGCGCCCGCGGCCGAACCTGATTCGGGCTGTCGGATACCGGTCCGGGTCCCGCACGGCCCATTTCGGGTGGCCGTTCCGGTCCCGGCGCCCCGTCGCCCCGGCGGCGTCCCGCCCGCGCCGGATTTGCCGGATTCTCCCGTGACTCGGGGGGACAACAGCTTGACCATTCAACGATATTTTGCCGAACCGACGATCGCGGCTCGGGCCTGTGGACAGTGTTGCATCGCCGCAAAAATGCGGCTTTTGCGCAACGGTTCGGCCAGTTTTGCCGTTTCGGCGAGCATTCCACTGTCTTTCCGCAGGTCTCTGTAGAATAGTCGCAGACGTTGAGACGGGCAGGCTCCGTGGGGGCGCTCGGCAGGTCCGAAGCCGGCAGCCGCGATAGGCGAGCAGACCGGCAGGGAAATGCCGAATGCGGGACGGATGCCTTGAGACCTTGGGAAGGAATGAGAAAATGATGAAGAACTGGCTCGCGGCCGGCACGGTCGCGCTCACGGTCGGCATGGCCTCGACGATCGCGCAGGCGCAGACCACGACGGTTCCGGGCGAGCAGGTCGGTCTCGCCGTCGGCGCGCCGCTGCCGGAAGGCATCTACGCCATCAACACGTTCACCTACCGCCGCACCGACGGCCGGAACGATCCCGACACGGCCGTCAACATCCCGGTCCTCGTGTGGTCGACCCCGTTCGTGCCGTTCGGCGGCCGCGTCGAGCTGCTCGTGGCGCCCCCGACCGTGTTCGCCTTCACCCGCAACCCGGCGGGCGTGCGCAACAAGGACATCTCGATCAACGTCGGCACCTTCGTCGGCGGTATCTGGGCGTTCGACCTCGGCAACAACTTCGGCGTCAGCTTGCTCGGCGGCGCGTACCTGAACGACCTGAACGGCGACCGCGGTTCGATCATCACGGCGAACGGCACGACCGCCACCCCGGTTCTGCCGCAGCTCTCCTCCAACACCTACCGCTTCGGCGTCGCCGGCAGCTACACCGGTGACGGCTGGAACATCACCGCCAACCTGACCGCCAACATCTACGACTCGCCCGGCCGTTTCCCCGGCCAGGTCGGCGCTGCTATCGGCCCGCTCCGCCTCTCGGACGCCCTGAACTTCGACCTCACCGCAACCAAGAAGTTCGGCAACTTCGAGATCGGTCCGATCGCCTACGGCACCTACAACTTCGACATCAGCCAGGCCAGCGCGGCGGCCGGCAACCGCGGCCGCTTCGCCATCGGCGGCCTGATCGGCTACGACTTCAAGGTCTTCACCGTCCAGGCTTACGTCGCCCGCGACGTCGTGACCGGCGCGCAGATCGCCGCGACGCCGTTCAGCCGCGCTCGCAGCGACTACTCCACCGACGGCTGGATCCGGTTCATCGTGCCGCTCTACTCGCCGGCCCCGGCCGCGTCGCCGGTCCCGGCCGCGCTCGTCCGCAAGTACTGAGGCTCTGGTCTCCCGCCGCAATCCGGCGGGAGATCCGGTCCCTCCGAACACGCCGTCCCTCCGGACGGCGCACCGCCCGGCTCCGGCCGGGCGGTTTTCGTTCGTGCCCGTGCGGCGAATGGCGTGCCGGTGCCGGTCCGTGGGTGTCACGGACCGCGCGAACATCCTATCTTGTGCCCTTTCGCGCGATCGGTGCCAGCCAGGACAGGGCCAGCCAGGACGCGGATGGACGAGCCGAAGGACGATCATGGCGACGCAGGGCGAGTGGAAGATCCCCGCGCAGGCCCAGCCCAGGCCTGCCGATTACGGCTACGACCTCGACCGGGCCCTGTCGGCGGTGCTGGCCCTCTCGGCGCGGATCCCGGAGGGCGCCTTCACGGCCGAGACCCTCGGCACCGAGCGGGCCGGCAACGGCGTGGTGATCCGCGAGGACGGGCTGGTGCTCACCATCGGCTACCTCGTCACCGAGGCCGAGAGCGTCTGGCTCACCACCCGGGACGGCCGCTCGGTGCCCGGCCACGTGCTCGGCTTCGATGCCGCCACCGGGTTCGGTCTCGTCCAGGCGCTGGGCGATCTCGGGGTCCCGGCCCTGTCGCTCGGTCGTTCGGCCGGGCTGAAGACCGGCGACCGGGCCGTGCTGGCCGGCGCGGGCGGACGCCAGCGCTGCGTCGCCGTTGAGGTCGTCGCCCGGCAGGAATTCGCCGGCTACTGGGAATACGTGCTGGATGAGGCCCTGTTCACCGCCCCCGCGCACCCGCATTGGGGCGGTACCGCGCTGATCGGCCCGGAGGGCGACCTGCTCGGGATCGGCTCCCTGCAATTGCAGCAGGGCGGCGCCAGCGGCGCGCGCCCGATCAACATGGTGGTGCCGATCGACCTGCTGCTGCCGATCCTCGACGACCTCGCCACGCGCGGGCGCGCGAACCGTCCGCCCCGGCCCTGGCTCGGACTCTACGCCACCGAGAGCGAGGAGGGCATCGTCGTGATGGGCCTCGCCGATGGCGGACCGGCCGAGACCGGCGGCCTCCAGGCCGGCGACGTGATCGAGGCGGTGGCGGGCGAGCCGGTGGCGGACCTCGCCGCCCTGTTCCGCAGCGTCTGGGCGCTCGGCGAGGCGGGGGTGCGGGTGCCGCTCACCGTCCGGCGCGAGGGGCGGGGCGTGAAGCTCGCCCTGGTCTCCGGGGACCGGGAACGGTTCCTGCGCACCCCGTCCCTGCACTGAGGCCGCCATCGCTGCGCCGCAACCTCCGCGGTGCGGACGGCGTTGCCGGGACGCCGCCGCGAGCCTGTACCGGACACAACTTCTGGCTCAGCGTCGGTTCAGGTGGCGGAGCCGAATCTTCATCGACCGGCTGCCGATCCGCCGGACGTAATGAGGAGATCGAGTCATGACGATTCTGAGCGCACCGCGCGCGAAGGCGCTCGTGATGGCCGCCGCGATCGCCGGCGGCCTGGGGTTCGTGGGCACCGCCGAGGCGGCGGGCGGCTGCGGCCCCGGCTTTCATCCCAATCCCTGGGGCATCTGCCGTCCGAACTGGGGGCCCCGCCCCTACGGCTACTGGCGCCGGCCCGTCTATTATGGCGGCTACGTCCGACCGCGCCCGTTCTACCGGCCCTACGGCTTCTACGGACCGCGCCCGTTCTACTGAGACCCGGAAGCGGTCGATCGGCGTATCGGGGGGCGTTCCGCCGCGAGGCGGGACGCCCTTCGCGCGTCCGCGACCGCGTTTCTACATGCGCCCAAAGAATGACCATCCGGAATGGTTGGCAGTTTCTTAAGCCGGTTATGCAATTCCCGCAGGGCTGATGCTTGACCTTTCGACTCCTGTTGCGCCGCGGTCGGCCTATATGTGCATTGCACCAACAAGAGGCAGTGATGCGCAATGAGGCGCCATCGTCTGCCCGAGCAGAGGTCAAAGCACACCATGTCCGCCGCCCGTAGCGTCCTGAGCCGCGTCCGCGCTTATCTCCGGTACCGCGACACCATCACCCAGCTCTCCCGCCTGTCGGATCGCGACCTCGCCGATCTCGGCATCAACCGCAGCGAGATCCGCGGCATCGCCCGCGTCTGATCCCAGCCATCGCGAGAGCCGTCCGAAGGACCGCCGCCCGTTGATCCGGGCGGCGGTCCTTCGCTATTCTCAGACATGACACAGACCATTCACATCGTCGGCGGCGGTCTCGCCGGATCCGAGGCGACCTGGCAGGTGGCGGAGGCCGGCCACCGCGCTGTCCTCCACGAGATGCGCCCGGTGCGCGGCACCGAGGCCCATCAGACCGACGGGCTGGCCGAACTCGTCTGCTCGAACTCGTTCCGGTCGGACGATCCGGAGGGCAACGCTGTCGGGCTGCTCCATCAGGAGATGCGCAGCTTGGGTTCGCTGATCATGCGGGCGGCCGATGCCAACCAAGTGCCGGCGGGCGGGGCGCTGGCGGTCGACCGCGAGGGCTTCTCCGCCGCGGTGACCCGCGCCCTGGAGCAGCACCCCAACGTCACCCTCGTCCGCGGGGAGGTCGAGGGCCTGCCGCCGGAGGAATGGGGGCCCTGCATCGTCGCCACCGGCCCGCTGACCGCCCCGGCGCTGGCCGAGGGCATCCGTGCGCTCACCGGGGCCGAATCCCTCGCCTTCTTCGACGCCATCGCGCCGATCGTCCACCGTGACTCGATCGACATGGACGTGGCGTGGTTCCAGTCCCGCTACGACAAGCCGGGTCCCGGCGGCACGGGGGCCGACTACCTGAATTGCCCGATGGACCGCGCGCAGTACGAGGCCTTCGTGGACGCCCTGGTGACGGGCGAAAAGATCGGGTTCAAGCAGTGGGAGGGCACGCCTTATTTCGACGGCTGCCTACCCGTCGAGGTCATGGCCGAGCGCGGCCCCGAGACCCTGCGGCACGGCCCGATGAAGCCCGTCGGCCTGACCAATCCGCGCGATCCGCTGGTCAAGCCCTGCGCGATCGTGCAGCTGCGCCAGGATAACGCGCTCGGCACCCTCTACAACATGGTCGGCTTCCAGACGAAGCTGACCTATGCCGAGCAGGTGCGGATCTTCCGCACGATTCCCGGCCTGGAGCGGGCCGAGTTCGCCCGCCTCGGCGGCCTGCACCGCAACACCTATCTCGACAGCCCGCGTCTGCTCGATGCCACGCTCCGGCTGAAGGCGCGCCCCGCCCTGCGCTTTGCCGGCCAGATCACCGGCTGCGAGGGTTATGTCGAGAGCGCCGCGGTGGGGCTGATAGCCGGCCGCTTCGCGGTGGCCGAGGCTGCCGGCCACCCGCTCGCGCCCCTGCCCCAGACGACCGCCCTGGGGGCGCTGATCGCCCACATCACCGGTGGCCACGTGGCGGCGGACGGTGAGGCCAACGCCCCGCGCTCGTTCCAGCCGATGAACGTGAATTTCGGCCTGTTCCCACCCCTGGAGCGGGCGCCCCGCAACGAGACCGGCCGACGCCTCCGCGGGCCGGAGAAGGCCGCCCTGAAGAAGCGGGCGCTGACCGACCGGGCCCGGGCCGACCTCGCCGCCTGGATGGGCGGTGCGCAGGGTGAGGCGGCAAGACCTGCAGCGGCGGAATAGCCCGCCGCACGGGGCTTGCACGGCCGGAACATCCAGCCCCCGGGGACCGCATGACCGAGATCGACACGCAGGCCTTCATCGATACTGAAGCCTTCCTGGCCGACCTGTACGCCCTGCGCGAGATCGGCCGGTTCCGCACCGGCGTCCACCGCCCGACCTTCTCGGCCGAGGACATGGAATCCCGCCGCTGGCTGATGGCCAAGCTGGAGGCCTGCGGCCTGGAGGCCTCCATCGACGGGATCGGCAACGTCCTCGGGCGGCACCGCGGCCCCGGCCCGCATCTCCTGGTCGGCAGCCACATCGAGACCCAGAACGAGGCCGGCTGGCTCGACGGGGCGCTGGGGGTCGTGGCCGGGGTGGCGCTCGCCCGCGCCGGCCTGCCGGTCGACGTCGTCGCCTTCGCCGACGAGGAGGGGCATTTCTCGGGCGGCTTCCTGGGCAGCCGCTCGGCGATCGGCGACCTGACCGAGGCCGAGATCGACGAAGCCCGCAACCGCACCGACGGCACGCCCCTGCGCGACGCCCTGGCGAATGCCGGGCTTGCCGGCCTGCCCCGGATGCAGCTCGACCCGGGCCGCTACCGCGGCTTCCTGGAGATGCATATCGAGCAGGGCACGCAGCTCGAATCGGCCGGCCTGCACCTCGGGGTGGTGAGCGGCATCGTGGCGATTTGGCAGTTCCGGATCGATTTTTCCGGCAACCAGGACCATGCGGGCGGCACCACCATGGCCGAGCGCCGGGACGCCGGGCTCTCGGCGGTGCGACTCCTGGCGGCGATCGACCGCGAGTTCCCGAAGGTCTGCGGCCCGCGCAGCACCTGGACCACGGGGCGGATCACCCTGGATCCCGGCGGCTTCAGCATCATCCCGGGCCGCGCCGAGGTGTTCTTCCAGTTCCGCGACGTGTCGATGCCGGTGCTGGAGCGGATGGAGGCCTGCCTGGAGGCGCTGGTGCGCGAATCGAACCGCCGCGAGCGCTGCCCCGCCACGCTGACGGCCCTCTCCAAGGCGATCCCCGCCCCCTGCGACCCGGCACTGATGCGCGCGCTCTCGGAGGCCGCCGAGGCGGTCAGTCCCGGCAGCTGGCAGGTGATGCCCTCGGGCGCCGGCCACGATGCCCAGAACGTCGCCCGGATCCTGCCGGCCGCGATGCTGTTCGTCCCCTCGATCGGCGGCATCAGTCATCATTGGGCGGAGGATACCAGCGACGCCGACCTCGTGTTGGGGGTCCGGGCGCTCGGCGCGGCGGCGGCGCACGCGCTGAGATGATCGGTTCGGTGTGAGGAGCCGCCTGTCGAAGCACCGGTCCGTGCGCTGAGCGGGCTCGCCGCGCCGTTCCGATAGGCTGCAGGACAAGCACAAGCCGCGGCTCGGCCGCCGCTTCGGCTTGGAGGGCGGCGGAGCGTCATCCGGATCTGAGGATCTGCCGGATCCTTCGGATTCCGTGTCGATGCCATAAACCACGTCTGCATCCGGCTTCCGGACGCGACAGCCGCGTGACGTCCGGTTGCAATTTTTTGATCTCGTTCAATCTGTTTATACCGACAGCATTAACTCATATAGAACTGACTATCTGTCTTAATTGTAATATATGTGAATTGCTGGGCATCAAACGCTTTTATATACATCTTAATTTTGTAAACTTGACGAAAAAATCTCTAAAATGTAACAAAGACAGCGCGATCAAGATCTGATCAGGTTCAAAAAGATCAAATTCGTACATGAGCGAATTTATTTTTACTGCTTTAAATGAATTATCGCTCGCCTATTTATCACTGTGTTTGGAAAATATTGCCAGTGATGTCTTTTCGGTGATCGTGCGAGGGAAGATTTGAGATGTCGCAACCTTTGTCGGTCGGGGTGATCATCCCGTCCCGTCTTCAGCACGTCGCCGACGGCGCTCAGACCGACAGATATTTTGTCGACCGGGCAATCACCAGCGCGCTCGACCAGATAGCCGTTGCGGAAGGTCGCGCCCGGTTGACCTTCATCATCGGCATCGATGCCGATGCGGACATCCCCGTGTGGCTAGCGCAGCGGAGCGATGTCATCTGGGCGCGCAGCGAGACCCGCTCGCAGGCCGGTGCCCTGAATGCGGGAATCGACGCGGCGGCGGATCGTTTTGACTACATTGCCTTCTTGGAGGACGACGATTGGTGGGACCGGAATTACCTGACCTGGGGTCTCAATGCTTTGAAACGCTATGATTTTGTTTCCACGACCCAGCTTGAGGTCGATGAGAATGGCACGATCATGCGCATCAACGACTTTCCAACACCCTCAGGCTGGCTGATGCCGTCCAGCACCCTCCGGCGGGTCGGACGGTTCGATCCTACCATGCGCTGGCATCTCGATAACGAATGGCTCGGTCGATTGGGCGACAGCGGCTTGAAACGTTGCCACCTCATCGACGCCTTGGCCCCGGCGACCTTCGCGATGGCGGAACAGGTCCGACCCTGGATCACCAATGTCGTGCGCTTTGGTGGAGCGTGCTTAGAGCTGCAGCGCCACACGATGCTGGCACCCCTTGTCACCCGGCTTGTCCATGCCCGCTCCGGCATGGCCCGCATTGCCGCCGATCGGGCCTTCGCGGAGCAGAGTGCGGCGGAATATGCAGTTCTGACGCGCCGGTACGGCCGCATCCCCTGGTGAGACGGCCGATTCAGAGACGCGGACGAGTTTCGAGCGAAACTTCGCACCGCGGAGGCGCGTCTTCCTGTCCCCGACCTGCGACGATCGCGGCCGACAACCTGCTGACCCTCACCCCCCCGGCACCAGCGACTGGATCGGGATCAAGTCCGGCCGGTATTCCTGCATGCCGCCGGCGATCCGCTCCTCCACGGCGTCGAGGAATTTTTCCGGGTCGGTGATCGAGCACTGGCGCAGGTCCCAGAAGGCGTAGCGCCACCATTGCACCTTCAGGTAGCGCTCGATCAGCGCGTCGGGGAAGCGCATCTTCACGATCCGGGCCGGGCTGCCGGCCACGATCGCGTAGGGCGGCACGTCCTTGGTCACCACCGCCATGGCGCCGATGATCGCCCCGTCGCCGATCGTGATGTCCGGCATCAGGAAGGCGCCGTGGCCGATATAGACGTCGTTGCCGATGCGCACGCGCTTGGGCCACAGGTAGGGGCCGCAGATCTCGTAATCCTCCGCCCGCGGCTCGAGGCGGTCGAACACGGCCGAGTGGTGCGTGTAGAACAGCGGCGAGGTCGAGCCGCAATGGACCGGGTGGCTGCCGCGCCCGACCTGGACGCTCTCGCCGATCGAGCAGTAGCGGGCGATGTCGGCGCCGAAATAGTAGCCGCTCACCGCGTACGAGAAGGCCCCCATGGTGAGGCAGTAATCGATGCCCATCCACTTGATGCTGCACGGCGGCTCGAAGGTGCAGTCCTCCGGCAGGCCGAACGGGGCCGGGTGCAGCACCGAGATGCCGCGCCGCAGCATCTCCTGCTTCATGTCCTCGTTGACGGAGATCATGCGGCGTCCTCGTCGATGGGGCGTTCCGTCCCGGCTGGCGCCGGGTCCAGACCGTAATAGGCGTGCCTCAGATCGCCGTATTCGGCGGCCTGGATCGGCCCGGAGAGCCGCCCGGTTTCCGAGACGTCGATGGCCAGCAGCCGGTCGTTGAAGGCCGCCGGGTCGGTGACCAGCGCGTAGGGCAGGCGGTGGCCGTTCGGGTAGGCAGAGAGCCGCTCGCCCGGGGCACCGAGGTCGAAGGCGACCACCGGCAGGCCGGTGCGCAGAGCCAGCGTCAGCGCGTACGAGTAGGTCTCCGGCCAGATCGCCGGAAGCAGGACCAGGTCGGCCACGACGCGCCAGACCATGTCGAGCGCCTCGTGGTCGCCGACATAGCGCCCAGTCTCGGTGACGCCTGCGCGTTCCAGGCCGCCCGTGAGCGCCGGGTCGGAGAAGCCCACGATCGAGAACCGCAGGGCCAGCTTCCGGTCCTGCGCGTCGGTCGCCAGCGCCTGCAGGAACAGGCCGCCCTTCGTCGCGCTGATGGCGCCCAGCACCGCGACCCGCCGGACGCGCCCGGGCCGCTGCAGGGCGGTGTCGCGCACGGCGCGCTCCGGCTCCAGATGCGGCCGCACCGTGATCGCCAGGTCCGGGTACACCCCCCGGATCCGCGCCGCCGTGTCGGCGGACGGCGCAAACACCCGCGCCGCCCCGGCCAGGAACGCCCCGAACGCCGCCCGCCGCTCACCCGGATCCGGCTCCTCGAACCCCTCCGCATCCGCCGCCAGGCACGCCCGGCATTCGGCGACCGGCGCCAGGCCGCAATAGCGCCCGTCCGGCTGCACCAGGTGGTTGCGGTGGCAGACCGGCGAGTAGTCGTGCAGCGTCCAGGCATAGGGACGCCCCGAGCTCGCCACCAGCTCCATCAGCGCGCCCGCCGCCGCCCAGCGCAGCCCCGCCAGCGAGTGCACGTGGATCAGGACCGGCGCCAGCGCCGCGATGAAGCCCGACAGCGTCTCGGCGTCGCGCGGCAGGTACAGGCTGCCGAGGTTGGGCAGGTACAGGAACTCGGCGCCCCGGTAGGCGACCTGGACCTCGAGGTTGCGGGTCCGGTCGATCTGCAGCAGCACCACCGACAGGCCCTCGGCCCGGGCCTTTGCGATCATGTCGTCGATGTGCCGCTGGATGCCCCCGCCCCAGCTGTGGGTCACGTACAGCAGCGCCCGGCCGGCGCAGTGCCGGGCCAGCCGGGCCAGGTCGAGGCGCGCCCGCCCGCCCCGGCCCGGATCGGCCTGGACGAACTGCCCGACGCGCGCCGGGTAGTCGGGGTGCTTGGACAGCAGCGCCGCCTGGCCCTGGTCGTACTCGCCGCCCTCATCCAGCCCGAACGAGATCTGGCCGGCATGGTAGACGTAGACGTCCTCGGCGAGCAGATTGACGAAGCCGCGCCTTGGTGGCGCGCAGGCACCAGTCGTTCTCCTCGCCGTAGCCCTTGCCGAAGGCCTCGGCGTCGAGGGGGCCGACGGCGTCGAGCGCTTCGGCGGTCATGTACATGCAGAAGCCGACGCCGGTGGGCACGGGCACGGCGCGGCCGCGATTGATCCGGGCGGCCAAGCGGTCGAGATCGGGCCGGTCGATCTCCAGCGGCATGGTGTTGTTGGCGCTGAAGCGCGGGTAGGAGCAGATCGTGGCGTTGTTGGACAGCGGCGTGACGCTGCCCACGCGCGGGCGGGCGGCGCCTGCGGGTTCCGCATCGGGCTCGGCCTCGGGTTCGGCATGGGCGACGAGGCGGTCGAGCCAGTCGCCGAAGACCTGGGCGTCGGAGTTGAGCAGGACGACGGCGCGGCCCTGGCGGAGGCTGAGGGCGCGGTTGACCGAGCGGACGAAGCCGAGGTTCTGCGCGTTCTCGACGAGGTGGAACAGGCCCCTGCGGGCGAGGTCGGCCAGCTCGGCGGTGAGCTGCGGATCGGGGGAGCGGTCGTTGACGGCCAGCAGGGTGAAGGGGGTTGTCTGCGGGGCCGACAGGCAGGCGTGGATGGCGCGCAGGGTCTCGCCGCGTCCCTTGTAGACGGGGACGATGACGACGACGCGGGCCTGAGCGATGGGCAGGGCTTGCGGCAGGCCGTCCCAGTCCTGGGCTGCGGGGGCGGTCATGGGCGGGGCGGTGCCCAGATCCTCGGGCGCGGCCAGCAGCCCGGCCGCCCGCCCGGTCCGGACGTAGTGCAGGAACGGCGACTCCCCCGGGCCGAACAGGTGCCCGTAGGTCTCCGCGTAGAAGACGGTGGAGAACGCCGCGCTGGGATCGCGCCCCTCGTGCTGGCCGTAGGCGACGAAATGCGCGAGCGGCCCGCCCTCGGCGGTGGCGGCGTCGGGATTGCGCTTGGCGTAGTAGGCGGCGTCGAAGAACGGCGCGATCTCCCGGGTCTCGTCGGCGAGCGCCGCCTCCCGCGAATCCGGCGTCCCGGAGCGCGGGTCGAAGGCCCCGGCCGCGATGTCGGTGCCGTGCATCAGCGCCGTGGCGAGGAAGTGGACGAAGGGCGCGAGGCCGGTCTCGCGCACGCCCGGATGCGCTTCGAGATAGGCCTGCCCGTTGAAGTCGGGCCGTGGGTTTCGGCCCTTGCGCCAGCCGGTGTCGCAGTAGTCGCGCACCGCGTCGGCCTCCGCGGGCAGCCCGTAGCGCGCCCGGTAGAAGCCGTGGTCGAAATGCCCCGCCACCAGCCGCGCCTGCAGGTCCAGCAGCGCCCCACGCGCCACCGGCTCGGCCCCGATCGCCCCCAGCCAGCCGGTGTCCTCGACGGGCGCCCGCGCCGGACGCAACCCGCACACCCGCAGCAGCGCCGCCAGCGTCGAGCGCCCCGGCCCCGGATCTCGCAGCTCCCGCCAGCCCAGACCGGCAAAGTGCAGGTACGGCTCACGCCCGCCCACATCCGGGTAGGTCGCCCGGTACCAGGCCTCATCCACCGCCGGCACGTTCAGCCGCTCCGGCTCGGCAAACGGCGCACGCCCGGACAGACGCGTCTCGGCCACGTAGCGGAAGAACGGGTCGTCCGCGACCGCCCGGCTGCCGGCGCGCGCCTGCACGAAGCCGGCCGGGTCGAAGTCCGGACGCGGGCTGACGAGCGCCCGCCAGCCGCCCTCGACATAGGCGCGCAGCAGCTCCGCGTCCGTGGCGCCGGCCCAGGCCTCCGCCTGTGCGGCGCTCAGCCGCCGCCGGTAGTGGGCGGCGTCGAAGTAGGGCGCGAGCGTCGCGACCCGCAGCGCCAGCGCCTCGGCCGGCTCCGGCCGGGCGGCTCCGCCGTGCAGGACGTAGTGCACCAGCGGGTTCTGGGTGGCGTAGGTGATCCCGCGGGTCAGGCAGTAGGCCAGGGTGTCGAAGCGCGGCGACGGCTCGCGGCCCTCGCGCCAGCCCGAGGCCATGTAGTGGTCGACCGGATCGACGCCGGCGGCCGCGAGGTCGGGGTTGCCGGCGAGGTAGAACGGCCCGTCGACGAGGCGGCGGGCGAGGCGCTCGGCCCGGGCGGTGTCGGGCTTCGGCAGGGCCGCGCCCGTGTCGGCGCCGCCCGTCCGTCCGGACCGGCGCCTGTGCGTCGAGAGGGCGTGCAGGAACGGGTTGATGCCGGCTTTGGCGAGATGGGGCCGGGCGGCGAGGTAGGCGGCGGAGGAGAAGTCGGGCCGCGGGTCGCGGCCCTCGCGCCAGCCCCGGACGAGGTAGTCGCGCACCGGATCGGCCGTGATCCCGTACCAGCTCGCGTAGAAGCCCGCATCGAAAGACGGCGCCAGCGCCGCGACCAGACGGGTCTCGAGGTCGTCGGTCTCCGTCGCATCCGCACCGGCCCAGAGGCGGTGCAGGGCCGCCGGACTGGCCATCGGATCGCGCAGCCGGCCGAGGCGGCGCCCGATCCGCCGCAAGGCCGACACCGGGCCATCTCGGTCGGAGTCGCGGCGCATCTCAGGATTCTGCGGAGGAACGGTCGCCACGAGCCGTCACGGGGCGCGGCATCCCTCGGCCACCCTCGGGGCGGGCGCGGTCGAGGCGCAGGTCTCGGATCGGTTCATGGGCGGCAGCCGGCGGGCAGCGTCGGGAGCGCAGGGCGCGCGAGGGGATGAAGGCGTCGATGACCCGTCGCACTAACGGAACCGGCGGAATCCGTAAACCGTGGTCGACCGAGGGGGACCGCGCTCCGCCGCAGCGGCAAGCCCGAGGAGCAATGCCTGCCGCTAATTCTTTCCCTTGCTGGCCACGAACTTTCGTTATATCTAAAAATACGACATATCGAAATTGGATCGAAATAGATGCATCCCTTGTTCCTGGACGCGTTCCACGCCGACCCCTTCGACGCTTATCGCTTCCGCGCGCATCGCGGCCCGATGGGCGCGGATCCGCGCGGGCGGCACGGTCCCCATGGGCCTCACGGCCGCGGTCCCGGCGACCGGCGGATGTTCGGCCGCAGCGGCCGCGGCGATCTCGCGCGCTTCTTCGCCCATGGCGACCTGCGCCTCGTCATCCTCCACCTCATCGCCGAGAAGCCGCGACACGGCTACGAGATCATCAAGGCCATCGAGGAGCGGGTCGGCGGCGCCTACAGCCCGAGCCCCGGCACGGTCTACCCGACGCTCACGCTCCTGGAGGAGCTCGGTCACGTGACGGTCACGCCCGGGGAGGGGACCAAACGGCTGCACACGATCACCTCGGAGGGGCAGAGCTTCCTCGACGGCAACCGCGCGACCCTCGAGGCAATCCTCGCCCGGATGGCCGAAGCGGAGGCCGCCCGCGGCGACGGGCCTCCGCCTTCGGTGGTGCGCGCCAAGGAGGGGCTGAAGCTCGCCCTGCAGATGCGGCTCGCCCGCAGGCCGCTCAGCGCCGACCAGGCGGCGGCGATCACGGCGGCCCTAGAGGTGGCCACCGCCGCGGTGGAGCAGGCGTGAGGCGCTGCGATCGGGAGAGCACCGGTGCCTGACCCGCGGCTGAGCCGCCTCGTCCTCGGGATCACCCTGTTCCGGCCGGGGCGGGACCAGGTGGACCGGGCCGTGGCGCAGGCCGCGGCGGGTTTCGCCGCGGTGATCGCCTTCGACAATGGCGGCCTCGCCGTCGCGGATGCGGCACGCCTCGCCCGGGCCGGCGTGACCCTGCTGTCGGAGGGGAGGAACCTCGGCATCGCCGAGGCGCTCAACCGGATCGCCGGGGCCGCCCGCGCGGCGGGGGCCGAGACCCTCCTGCTCCTCGACCAGGACGCCGAGCCGCCCGAACACCTCGCCGCCGCCCTGCTGGCCGCCCGCGACCGGCTGCGCGGCGCCGGGATCCCCGTGGCGGTGGTGGGACCGGCCCCCGCGCCCACCGCCGGCCACAAGGCGCCCGCCTACCCGCCGCGCCCGGCTGCGCCGGAGCGCGACGACCTCGCCCCGGTGCAGTTCCTGGCGACCTCGGGCTCGCTTATCGACCTCGACGCCTTCGCCCGGGTCGGGCCGTTCCGGGCCGATTTCTTCATCGACGGGGTCGAGCTCGAATGGTGCTTTCGCGCCTGGGCCTGCGGCTACGGCTGCTACGTCGCCCGCGCCGTCGCGATCCCGCACCGGGTCGGCGGCGGGGTGATCCGTGCCTTCGGGATCGCCAAGCTCGGGATCGTCATGCCGCGCCAGCCCCTGTTCCGCATGGGGACCTACCTGCGCAACGCCGTCTATGCCTGGCGCCTGCCGCACGTGCCGCTGCGCTGGAAACTCGCCCAGGCCGCCTATCTGCCGCTCCAGGCCGGGCTGTACTGGGCGGATTCCGGCTGGCGGCCCGCCGTGCTGATGCGGCTCCTCGCCGCCGCCCGCGACGGCGCCCTCGGGCGCCTCGGCCCGCCCGAGGATCTGCCCAAGGATCTTGCTGCGGATCTTGCCGAGCTTCTGCCTCAGGACAGACCGTGACCGACCGCCCTGCCCTTCGCCCGGTCCTCGACGTGGTGATCGTCAACTGGAACGGCGGCGCGCTGCTGCGCGCCTGCCTCGCGGGCCTCGCGGCCGTGCGGGACGCCGAGGCGGTGCAGGTCACCGTCGTGGACAATGCCTCGGAGGACGGCTCCACCGAGGACCTGCCCGCCCTGCCCCGCCCGCTCCGGCTGATCCGGAACGACGCCAATCTCGGCTTCGGCCGGGCCTGCGATCAGGGCGCCGCGGCAGGCGATGCCCCCGCGATCCTGTTCCTCAACCCAGACACGCAGGTCGCGCCGGACGCCCTCCGCATCGCCCGGACCGCCCTCATGGCCGATCCGCGGACCGGGATCGTCGGGGCGCGGCTCGTCGATCCGGACGGGCGGACCGCGCGCTCCTGCGCCCGGGCCCCCTCGGTGCCGGGCCTCCTCGGCCGCGCCCTGGCGCTGGACCGGCTGGGCCTCGCGCGGCCGCACTTCCTCCTCGAATGGGACCACGAAGAGGACCGCGCCGTCGACCAAGTGATGGGCGCCTTCCTGATGATCCGCCGCGACCTGTTCCAGGCGCTCGGCGGGTTCGACCCACGCTTCTTCGTCTACTGGGAGGATGTCGACCTCTGCACCCGTACCCGGTCCGCGGGCTTCGCCGTGCGGCACGTGGCCGGGGCGGTCGTGCGCCATGTCGGCCAGGGCACGACCCGGCAGGTGCGGGCGCGGCGGCTGTTCTACTTCCTGCGCAGCCAGATCCTGTATGCCGGCAAGCATCACGGCCCGGCCGCGGCCCTCGCGCTGACGGCGGCGAGCTTCGGCGCGCAGGTGCCCCTGCGGCTCGCCCTGGCGCTCGCCCACCGCTCCCCCGCGGAGGCCGCGGAGGTTCTGCGGGCGGCGGCCCTGCTGGCCGCGGCGCTGCCGGATCTCGTAACGGGCCTCCTGTCGGGCACTCCGGGCACTCCGGGCGCTTCGCGTGTGCGGAGGGCCGGCTGATCCGGTCCGCCGCGGCCCGGTGGGCCGTGGCGGACGGCTGCGCCGAGCCTGGATCCGCGATGCCGCACGCGACCCCAAGCGCCACTGAAACAGCCGCCGGCCCTCCGACCGGCGGAACTGCCCGGGATGACGGCGCCGCGCCGATGACGGTGCGGCCGTGAATCGGCTCTCGGCCGATGGCGCCCGGTTCTGGGGCCTCGCCTTCCTGGGCCTCGGCCTGCCGGTCTGCGTCGCCCTGGCGCTGACCGGCCCGCCCGGCCCTGCCCCGGACACCGTCGGCCGGCTCGCCCACGTCGCCCTGTTCCTGGGTCTCGGCCTCTCCGCCCTGATGCTGGCCGCCCGGGGGCGCGCGGCGCTGTTCGCGCTGCTCTGCCTGCCGGGCTCGCTCGCGGCCGCGACCGGCCCGGAGGGTGTCGTGATCGCGCTGGCCGCCCTCGCCGCCGCGCTGCTCACGCCCCGGCCTCTGACGGGCCGTGGAAGGCCTGCGCGCCTTGCCGCCGCGACGCTGGCGATCGCCCTGGCGGTGCTGGCCCGGCCGGCCTGCGCGCCGCTCGCCGGGATGCTGCTGGTGCCGTTCCCGCCGACGGGGCGGTTCGGCCGCTTCGGCCGGGATCACCTGGCACCCGCGGTTCTCGCGCTCCTGCCCGCCCTTCTGCCCACCCTCTTCCGGACGTCGCTCGCCGCCGGGGCCGGGGGCGAGGCCGCCCCGTCCCCGTCCTGGCCCTCTGCCCTCTACGGCGTGTGGGCTCTGGCCCTGCTGGTGACGCCCCTCGCCCTGCGGCGCGGCCCCCTGGCACCACTGGCGGAGCGTCTCTGGCTCGTCGGATGCGCGGTGCTGGGTCTGTGGCTGGTGGTGCTGGCGCAGGCGCTCGCCCCCGCCGGACATGCCGACGGACTGCAGGTCGGCGATCTGCTGCCGCTGGGAGCGCTGCTGGTTCCGGCCTTCGCCCGGGGGCGGATCGGCACCGCGGCCTCCCTGCGTTGGCCCGCCCTGCTCCCGGTGCTCGCGGCGGCGGCGAACATCGCGGCGCTGGCCGTCGTGCTTCGGTTGGCGTGAGGGCGGTTCAGGGCCGGTCGAGGAAATCCAGCAGCACCCGGTTGAAGGCATCCGGCCGGGTGACGCTGTGGGCGTGACCGCCCTCGGGGGCGAGGTCGAGGCGGGCGTTGGGCAAAGCCGCCGCGAGGCGCTCGGAGCGCGTGTAGGGCACCAGCACGTCGTCCCGGGCGGCCATCACCAGGGTCTCGTGCGGGATCTCCCCCAGGCGGTCGGCGATCGCGAAGCGCTCCAGGGCGCCGATGCGCGTGAGGACGGTCTCCGGCCCGGGGAAATGCGCCAGCGCGTGCGCCTCGTCGGCCGCGACCCGCTCGGCCTCGGCCGACAACCAGGGGGCCGGGTACAGGAAGATCGCCTGCGCCCGCACGAAGGCTTCCGGGCCGCCCCCGGCCAGGATCGCCCGGCGGGCCGAGAAGCAGCGGCGGGTGGCCGGGTCCATGGCGTCCCAGCCGTTGATCACCACGATCCGCCCGACCCGTTCGGGCGCGGCGAGCGCCATCTGCAGGGCGATCAGGCCGCCCAGCGCGTGGCCGACCACGTCGGCCCGGTCGAGGCCGGCGGCGTCCAGCACCGCGAGCGCGTCCCGCGCCATGGCCGGGATGTCGTGGTCCGGCCCGAGCCGGTCGGGCGAGCGACCGGTGCCGCGGTGGTCGTAGGCGACGACCCGGAACCGCCCGGTCAGGGCCGCCATCTGCGGCGCGAAGTAGCCCGCCGCGCCGCCGAGCCCCGGTGAGAGCAGGACCGGCCGCCCGTCCGCCGGGCCCGCCACCGCGTGATGGAGCGGGGCCGTCCCGGGACTCATCGGCCGAGATGCGCCACGGAGGCGATCTCCACCAGGGCGTCCGGCTTCACGAGACCGCACTGGATGCAGTAGCGCGCCGGCTTGTCGCCCGGAAAATACGCCGCGTAGACGGCGTTGATCGCCGCGTAATCGGCCCAGTCCTTCAGGAAGACGTGGTTGAAGGTGACGTCGTCCATCGTGCCGCCCGCGGCCTCGACCACGCCCTTGATGGTCTCCAGCACGTGCCGGGCCTGGGCCGCCGCGTCGCCGACATGGACCACGTTGGCGTCCGCATCCAGCGGCAGCGTTCCCGAGACGTACAGGATCCCGTCGGCCAGCGTGCCCGGCACGTAGGGGGCCAGCGGCTTCCCGGTTCCCGGCGGTATCACGACCTGCTTGGGCATGTTTTTTCGGACTCTCGCGGTGGGGATGGAGGTGGCGGGGATTCTACCCGGCCGCGGCGCGGGCCTGCGCGTCCAGGGCCGCCTCGAAGGCGGAGACGTCCGAGACCCAGCCGAAGAAGGTCTCGATATTGGCGAGCGCGGAGTCCTGCAGGCTCTCCGGCCCGGCCTGACGGGTGGCGTCGGCCAGCACGATGCCGAAATATTCCCGGTGGAACCCGTCCCGCAGGGTCGACTCGACGCAGACGTTGGTGGCGATGCCGGTGAAGACCAGGGTGTTCACCCCCCGGGCGCGCAGGGTGCTGTCGAGGGCGGTGTTGTAGAAGCCGCTGTAGCGCGGCTTGGCCATCACGATGTCGCCGGGCTCCGGCGTCAGGGCGTCAACCAGGGCGTAGTCCCAGGATCCCCTGGCGAGGAGCTGCGCGTTCCGCTCCGGATTCCGGCGCATGGTCTTGAGCGCGTTGGACTTGTGCCAGTTCGGCGAGCCCGGCCCGCCGGCCTCGACGTAATCCGGGTCCCAGCCGTTCTGGAACCACAGGACGCGGATCCCGGCCGCCCGCGCCGCCGCCACCGCCCGGGCAATCCGGGCGATCACCGGCCCGGTGCCCGACACGTCAAACCCCGCGAGGTCGAGGTAGCCGCCCGCGCTCGCGTAGGCGTTCTGCATGTCCACGACGATCAGGACCGTAGCGGCCGGGTCGAGGGCGATCGGCTCGGGGCGGGCCGGCAGGACGACCGCGCCATGCCGGCCGCGGGCATCGCGGAAGCCGGCGGGCGCGGCCATCAGGCGACCTCCGCCAGCGCCGGCGCGGCGACGTGCCGGCGCGCCTGCATCAGCGGCTGGATCCGCGTCCCGAACGCATCGAGACCCTTGAGGAAATCGTCGAACACCAGCAGCACGCCCTCCACCCCGTCGATGGTCATGATCTCGTCGAGCATCGCGGCCACCTGGGCGTAGCTGCCCACCAGGGTGCCCATGTTGAGGTTCACCGCCGAGGTCGGGTCGGCGAGCTGGCGCACGTTGGTGTCGCCGCCCGACTTAGTGTCGGCCGCGCCCTGCACGCCGAGCCATGCGATCGCCTCGGAATCTGCGCCCGCCTTGTAGTGCGCCCAGGTGGCCATGGCGGCGTCCTCGGTCTCGTCGGCGATGATCATGAACAGGGCGTAGCAGGTCACGCGACGCCCGCTCTGCGCGCAGGCCTCCGCGAGCTTCTCCACGACCGGCGCGAAGGCGGTCGGCGTGTTCAGCCCCTTGCCCAGGCAGAAATTGTAGTCGGCATAGCGCGCCGTGAAGGCCAGCCCGGCGCCGCTCTGGCCGGCGCAGATGATCTTCACCGGCGCCTGCGGCCGCGGGCTCAGGCGGCAATCGTTCATCTGGAAGAACGTGCCCTTGAGGTCGCTGGCCCCAGTCTCCCACAGCTCGCGCAAAACCTGAGTATACTCGGCCAAGTACTCGTAACGCTTGGCGAAATATGCGTCGCCCGGCCACAGGCCCATCTGGTCGTATTCCGGCTTCTGCCAGCCGGTGATGAGGTTCACGCCGAAGCGCCCGTCGGAGATCGAGTCGATCGTCGCGGCCATGCGGGCGACGATCGCGGGCGGCAGGCACAGGGTCGCCGCGGTGGCGAACAGCTTGATCCGGGTGGTAACGGCGGCGAGCCCCGCCATCAGCGTGAAGGATTCGAGATTGTGGTCCCAGAACTCGGTCTTGCCGCCGAAGCCGCGCAGCTTGATCATCGACAGGGCGAAATCGAGCCCGTAGCCCTCGGCCTTCAGGGTGACCGCCTTGTTGAGCGCGAAGCTCGGGCGGTATTGCGGGGCGTTCTCCGACAGGAGCCAGCCGTTGTTGCCGATCGGGATGAACACCCCGACGCTCATGGGGCGGGCGTCTCGGGCAGCGGCGTCGTCCGCGTGGATCTCCGTCATCGTCCTGCGCTCCGCCTGGCCGGTTCCCCCCGGAATCGAGTCGGCCCGCGGAGGCTTGCAAAACCCAGGCAGGGGGTCAAACCCGCGGCACGGATTCGGCGCGAAAATGCCCATCATTCCAGCGGCTTGCACAAACGGAACGCGGGCTGTGCCCAACCGGTGCGCGCGGCCGGGCTGCAGAATTGGCCCAGTCGAGACGCGTTTTCGTGCGGTCCCTTTGCCCGGGAGGTCGCAGGCCGATTGTCCTCGCCAGACCAGGGACCATTTCCAGGGCACGATGATAGAATTCGGATCCGTCCAGCCGGAGTGACCGTCGATGCGCGCGTGGCCCGCCCTCCTCCTCCTCGTCCTCGCGGGACCGGCGGCGGCCGATGACGGCGCCCGCGCGGCGGGCCCGGGCGGTCATCGCCCGGCAGGAGCAGGCGCTGAGCCGCGACGACGCGCAGACCGCCTACGACCAGGCCGCCCCGGCGATCCGCGCGCTGTTCCCGAACGCCGACCTGTTCATCGGCATGGTCCGGAACCAGTACCGCCCGGTCTACCGCCACCGCAGCTTCGTGTTCGGCGAGGCGCGCGACACGGAAGCGGCGGGCGTGGTCCAGTCGGTGGCGATCCAGGACGAGTACGGCGTCGACTGGACCGCCGAGTACAGCCTCGTCCGGGACGCGGACGGCCAGTGGCGGATCACCGGCTGCCGCCTGATCAAGGCGCCGGGTACGAGCGCCTGAAGGCCCGCCGCCTGCCCGGCGGCGGGCCCAGCCTCACCGGGGCTCTGACTTCAGCGTCGTTAGCTTGTCGAGCATCTGCAGGGTGATGTCGGCGCAGGCCTTCGTCGGGTCGTCGTCGGCGCATTTCACGTCGATGCGGGCATCGCCGCGCTCAAGGATGAAATGTGCGCCCTTCGGCGGAGGGGGAGGCGGCGGGCCATCGGGGCCGCGCTGCGGACCTCCGGGTGGCGGGGGCGGCGCGTCGGCATCCGGGCCGCGGCGGGGACCACCCGGGAGAGGCGGCGGGGGCGGTGCGCCGGCCTCGGGGCCGGGCCGCGGACCGCCGGGGGGCCGGAGGCGGCGTCTGCGCGAAGGCCAAGGTGCCGGACAGCAGCGCCGCGACGCCGGCGAGGGCGATGATTCGGGTCATGTCGGCTCTCCTGAGGCTCGATCCGCCCCGCCGGCTCGGGTGCCGTGGAGCCGGTCAGGCTCTACGGCGCACCCGCGAAACCGGCCCTGAACCGGCCCGTTCAGCCCCGGTTAAAGGCCCGGGCCGCCGCCCGCGCAGACCGGTCGCGCGGCCCGGGCTTTCGACAGGGCCGCCGGCATCGTGTAGAGGGGGCGCCTTCCCCTCGGAGGACCCTGTGCTCCACGTCTCGACTCGCGGCGAGGCCGCGCCGCTCTCGTTCTCGGATGCGCTCCTGGCGGGCCTCGCCCGCGACGGCGGGCTCTACGTGCCGCAGACCTGGCCGCAGATCGGCCGTCCGGAGATCGCCGCCCTAGCGGGCCGGCCCTACGCGGAGGCCGCCAAGCGGGTGCTGCGCCCGCTGATCGACGGCGACATCGCCGGCCCGGACCTCGACCGGATGATCGACGGGGCCTACGCGACGTTCCGCCACCCGGCGGTCTGCCCGCTGACCCAGCTCGACGACAACCTGTTCCTGCTGGAACTCTTCCACGGGCCGACGCTCGCCTTCAAGGACGTGGCGATGCAGCTGCTCGGGCGGCTGATGGACCATGTCCTGACCCAGCGCGGCGCCCGCGCCACCATCGTGGGCGCGACGTCCGGCGATACCGGATCGGCGGCGGTCGAGGCCTTCGGCGGTCTCGACCGGGTCGACGTGTTCATCCTCTACCCGCACGGGCGGGTCTCGGAGGTGCAGCGGCGGCAGATGACCTCGGTCCCGGCGCAGAACGTCCACGCGCTCGCGATCGACGGCACCTTCGACGATTGCCAGAACCTGGTCAAAGCCCTGTTCCAGCACGCCGATTTCGCCGACGCGGTGCGACTCTCGGGCGTCAACTCGATCAACTGGGCCCGAGTCGCGGCGCAGGCGGTCTACTACTTCACCAGCGCGGTGGCGTTGGGCTCCCCTCACCGCCCGGTCTCCTTCGCGGTGCCGACCGGCAATTTCGGCGACGTGCTCGCCGGCTGGGTCGCCAAGCAGATGGGCCTGCCGGTCCAGAGGCTGATGATCGGCACCAACGCCAACGACATCCTGGTGCGCACCCTGGAGCACGGCGCCTACGAGCTGCGCGGCGTGGTGCCCACCACCTCGCCCTCCATGGACATCCAGATCTCGTCGAACTTCGAGCGGCTGCTGTTCGAGGCGCTGGGGCGCGATGCCTCGTCTCTATCGCGGCTGATGGCCGGGCTGAAGCAGTCCGGCGGGTTCTCGCTGAGCCCCGAGGTGCTGGCCACGGTCCGGTCCGAGTTCGACGCCGTGGCGGTGCCGGAATCCGACGTCATGGCGGAGATCGCCCTGACCCAGGCCGCCACCGGCGTGGTGCTCGATCCCCACAGCGCCATCGGCGTGCGGGCCGGGCGGCGGCTGCTGGAGCAGGATCCGGCGACCCCGGTGGTGGCGCTCGCCACCGCGCATCCGGCGAAGTTCCCGGACGCGGTCGCCAAGGCCACGGGCGGCCTGCGCCCGCCCCTCCCGCCGCACCTGGCCGACCTGATGGACCGGCCCGAGCGCCTGACCCGGGTGGCCAACGATCAGGCCGCCGTGGAGGCGCTGATTCGCGAGCGCGCCCGCATCACGAGGGGTGCGTGAGCCCGCGATGAACCAGCACTTCTCCACGCACGCGGCCTCGCCGTCCCTGCGCACGACACAGCTTCCGAACGGCGTGACGGTGGTGACCGAGCCGATGCCGGGCGTGGCCACCGCCAGCCTCGGCGTCTGGGTCGGCGCCGGCTCGCGCAACGAGCGCGCCGACGAGGCGGGCCTGTCCCACCTCATCGAGCACATGGCGTTCAAGGGGACGCGGACGCGCTCGGCGCAGAGGATCGCCGAGGAGATCGAGAATGTCGGCGGCGAGATCAACGCCGCCACCTCTACGGAAGGTACGAGCTACACCGCCCGCGTGCTCGGCGAGGATGCCGGCCTCGCCCTCGACGTGATCGGCGACATCCTCACCGACTCGGTGTTCGACGCGGGCGAGCTTGCCCGGGAGAAGGGCGTCATCCTGCAGGAATACGCCGCCGTCGAGGACACACCCGACGACGTGGTCTACGACGCCTTCACGGAGGCCGCCTTCCCGGACCAGCCGGTCGGCCGGCCGATCCTGGGACGGCCCGAGACGATCCGGAGCTTCGACGAGGCCGGCATCCGCGCCTATCTCGACCGGGAATACACGCCGGACCGCATCGTCGTGGCCGGGGCCGGCGCCGTGGCCCATGAGGCGATCGTGGCGGCGGCCGAGCGCCATTTCGGCGCTCTCCCCGCCAAGGCCGCGCCTGCGGCGGTGCCGGGGGTCTACGGCGGCGGCGAGCGGCGGATGCCGCGCAAGCTCGAGCAGGCCAACGTGGTGATCGGCCTGCCGGGCCTGTCGTTCCGGGACGAGGGCTACTACGCGCTCCACATGTTCGCGCAGGTTCTGGGCGGCGGCCTGACCTCGCGGCTCTGGCAGGAGGTGCGCGAGACCCGCGGCCTCGCCTACGAGATCCAGGCCTTCCACTGGCCGTTCTCCGATTGCGGCCTGTTCGGCATCGGCGCCGGCACCGCGGGGGCGGACCTGCCCGAACTCGTGGACGTGACGCTCGCCGCCACCACTCGGGCGGCCCGCGACCTCGACGCCATCGAGATCGCCCGCGCCAAGGCGCAGCTGAAGGTGTCGCTGCTCTCGGCCCTGGAGACGCCGGGCGGGCGGATCGAGCGCAACGCCCGCCAGATCCTGGCCTGGGGCCGGGTGATTCCCGCCGGGGAGGTGATCGACAAGGTCGATGCCGTCACGGTCGAGGACGTCCGCGCCGCGGCGGCCGCGATGCTGCAGGGGACACCGACGCTGGCGGCGATCGGCCCGATCCGCAAGCTGCCCAGCCTCGACAGAATCGCGGGTGCGCTCCGGGCGGCCTGAGACGGCCGCGCCGTCTTCGCTGCCCTCGCGATGACGGAGAGGGCGGCGGAATGGCTGCCTCACGCCCCACCCAACTTGATTTGGCCGCAAAGGGGCGCGATCCGCGGGCGGTGGACCGGCCCCGGAGCGCGCTTGCCCCGGGTCAGGCCCACGCCTATCGATCGAGGCCGCACGGGCGGCCGACGCCGCTTCTCGTACGGCCGGAAGTCACGATACCCTTGCGCATCCTCGCCCTCCTCCTGACCCTGGTCGGCGGCCTCGTCGGTACCCTCGCGCTGGGTGGGCCGGCCCGGGCCGTAGAGGCGGTGCGCGTCACCCTCGACGCGCCGGTGATCGATCTGACCACCGCGATCGAGCGCTACCGCTCGGACGGCGACCTGATCCAGATCTCCACGGCGCCCGGCAAGGACGGCATCGTCCGCCGCATCGTCGTCAAGGCGCGCGACGCCGGCGCCCGGCCCGACTGGATCGTGTTCGCGCTTACCAACGACACCGACGAGCAGATCGACCGCATCCTGGTCGCGCCGCATTTCCGGCTGGTCGATTCCGGGGTGATCTGGCCCGATCTCGGCGGCTCGCGCATCGCCGCCATCACGGCGAGCCAGGGCATCCGCCCGGAACGCGACGAGAACCCGGAAGCCGACCAGTTCACCATCACGCTCGATCCCGGCACGACCGTCACCTACGTCGCCGAGCTGCGCGGCTCCAACGTCCCCCAGCTCCATCTCTGGGACCAAGACGCCTACCGGCGGAAGGCCGCCGGCCTGACCCTCTACAAGGGCATCATCATCGGCATCAGCGGCCTGCTGGCGCTGTTCCTGACCATCGTGTTCGTGGTCAAGGGCGCGATCATCTTCCCCGCCGCCGCGGCGCTGGCATGGTCGGTGCTCGCCTATGCCTGCATCGATTTCGGCTTCCTGCAGCGGGTCTTTCCGGTCACGGAACTGGCCGAGCGGGTCTACCGCGCCTCCGCCGAGGCGGTGCTCGGGGCGACGCTGCTGGTCTTCCTGTTCGCCTATCTCAACCTCGCCCGCTGGCACGTGCGCTACAGCCACGTGGCGTTCTTCTGGCTCGCCTTCCTGGCGGGCCTCGTGGGGCTCGCGGTGTTCGACCCGCCGGTGGCGGCGGGCGTGGCGCGGATCTCCATCGCGGCCGTGGCCGGCATCGGGCTGCTGCTGATCCTCTACCTCGCCGCCCATAACGGCTACGACCGCGCGATCCTGCTGGTGCCGACCTGGCTGCTCCTTGTCGTCTGGGTGACGGCGGCGGGCTTCGCGGTCACCGGCCAGATCGGCAGCGACCTCGTGCAGCCGGCGCTGATCGGCGGCCTCGTGCTGATCGTGATGCTGATCGGCTTCACGGTGCTCCAGCACGCCTTCGCGGGGGGCGGCCTCAGCCACGCCCTGGTCTCCGACACGGAGCGGCGGGCGCTGGCGCTCACCGGCGCGGGCGACGTGGTGTTCGACTGGGACGTGCCGGCCGACCGGGTCTTCGTCGGTCCGGAGATCGAGGGCCAGCTCGGCCTCGCCCGCGGGACCCTGGAGGGGCCGGCGACCAACTGGCTCGGGGCGCTGCACCCGTTCGACGTGGAGCGCTACTCGGCGGCCCTCGACACGGTGATCGAGGAGCGGCGCGGCCGCATCGTCCACGACTTCCGCCTGCGCTCGGCCGCCGGCACCTTCTTCTGGTACCGGCTGAAGGCGCGGCCGGTGATCGGCGCCGACGGCGAGGTGATCCGGGTGGTCGGCACCATCGCGGACGTCACCGAGATCAAGACCGCGGAGGAGCGCCTGCTCCACGACGCCGTCCACGACAGCCTCACCGGCCTGCCCAACCGGGAATTGTTCGGCGATCGCCTCGACGCGGCGCTCGCCTTCGCTGGCCAGGACCCGCGCCTCAAGCCCACCGTGATCGCGCTCGATGTCGACCGGTTCAAGGGCATCAACGACGCGATCGGCCTGTCGGCGGGTGATTCGATCCTGCTGACCCTCTCGCGCCGGCTCGGCCGCCTGCTGCGGCCGCAGGATACCCTCGCCCGGGTCGCCGGCGACGAGTTCGCCGTGATCCTGCTCTCCGAGCGCGACCCCGATCGGATCCTGGCCTTCGCCGAGATGATCCGCCGGGCGATCGCGACCCCGATCACCTACGCGGACCGGGAGATTTTCCTCACCGTCTCGATCGGCCTCGCCCTCCACGAGGCGGGGGCCAACCTCAAGCGCGACGAGGTGTTCAAGAGCGCCGAGATCGCCATGATCCAGGCCAAGCGCAACGGCGGCGACCGGATCGAGGTGTTCCGGGCCCATATGCGCACCGATCGCTCGGACCGGATGATGCTGGAGAGCGACCTGCGCAAGGCGATCGAGCGCAACGAGATGCGCGTCCTGTTCCTGCCGGTGGTGCGGCTCGAGGACCGCACCGTGGCGGGCTTCGAGACGGTGCTGCGCTGGGACCACCCGAAGCTCGGGCGCATCCCCGCCTCGACCTTCCTGCCGCTCGCCGAGGAGAGCGGCTTCATCGTCAATCTCGGCATCTTCGCCCTGGAGCGCACCGCCCTCGAACTCGCGGCGTGGCAGCGCTCCCTGGAGGTCGAGCCGCCGATCTTCGCGGCCTGCAACCTGTCCTCGCGCCAGCTCCTGCGCCACGATCTCCTGCACGACGTGAAGACCGTGCTGGCCCGTTCCGGGGCCCTGCCCGGCTCGCTCAAGCTGGAATTCAGCGAGAGCCTCGTGATGGAGAACCCGGAATACGCCGCCCAGATGCTGGCGCGGATCCACGACCTCGGCGCCGGCCTGTGCCTGTCGGATTTCGGCACCGGCTACTCGGCGCTCTCCTATCTCCAGCGCTTCCCGTTCGACACGATCAAGGTCGACGCGACCTTCGTGCGCCAGATCGGCACCGGACAGACCGCGATCCTGCGCTCGATCGTCCGCATGGCGAGCGAGTTGAACCTCGCCATCGTGGCGGAGGGCTGCGAATCGGAAGCCGACGCCCAGGCACTGGCCGGGCTCGGCTGCGAATACGCGCTGGGTCCCGCCTTTGGCGAGCCCATGACCCTGCTGCAGGCCCGGCAGATCGTCGGAGCGGCCCCGGAAGCGGCCTGAGGTTCGTTCCGGAGCGGGGGATCAGGTATACTGCCGACCAAAGATCAACCCGGCGGCAGGGGATGCGATGACGCCCGAACAGATCAAGCGCGTGCAGGACAGCTTCGCGAAGGTGCGGCCGATCGCCGGGACGGCGGCCGACCTGTTCTACGGGCGCCTGTTCGAAATCGCCCCGCAGGTCCGCGCGCTCTTCCCCGAGGACATGGCCGAGCAGAAGCAGAAACTGATGGCCATGCTGGGACTGGCGGTGGCCAATCTCGCCCATCCGGAGACCGTGGTCCCTGCGCTCCAGGACCTCGGACGCAAGCACGTGGCCTACGGCACGCAGGCCGCCCATTACGAGCCGGTGGGCGCCGCCCTGCTGTGGACCCTGGAGCAGGGCCTGGGCCCGGATTTCACCCCGGAGGTGCGGGAGGCCTGGACCGAGACCTACACGCTCGTCGCCCGGGTGATGCAGCAGGCGGCGGCGGAAGCGGCGTGACACGCGATCGGTTTAAGGCCCCCTCAAGGCTAAGCCTCTGAGAGGGTTGAGGAGCGTTCCTGGTGGAACGCGCGGTCACAGCGTTCCACCGTTAGCCACGAACCAGAGCCAGGAGCGGTTCGAACGAGTACATCGCCGGCCGCCTACCTGCTGATGGAGAAACAACCTCCAGAAGCTTGGCCTCCTGTAGGGCGCGGACAAACCGGTAAGCAGTTGCCGAGGGTATGCCCGATCTCGTGGTAAAGACGTTGTTCCGAAAAACTGGCCTCGTAAAAACGAAGTCCAGCGCAGCGACACCCCACTGCGAGGACAAAACAGATCTGAAGCGCTCCTTCATTTCTTCGTATAGCGATCTGATCTGCTCTGCCACTTGCAAGTTTTTCTGCGCTTGAGCTTCTATGGCTTCAAGAAAAAAGATCACCCATTCGGTCCATTCATCGTTGGCGGACACAGCCCGCATTTTATCGATGTAATCGTCCCTGCGTTGCTCAAGATACCCACTCATATAGAAATATGGTTCGGATATTTTCCCATGCTTCCAAAGCATCAAGGGAATGAGCATTCGTCCAATGCGTCCGTTGCCATCCTTGAATGGGTGCAGTGCTTCAAATTCTAGATGAACCAGTGCAGTGCGTATCAATATTTCCCAATCTGTATTATCCATAAACGTCATCATGGCATCCAATCCGTCGTTCAGATTTTCTGGACGGATGGGCACAAATTGTACTTTGCGGCGCGATCTGTCGACTAAATAGTTTTGTTCAGTTTTGAATTCTCCCGGAGACATCGCTGCGCCGCGTCCATACCCAAGAAGAACATTGTGGGTTGATCGGAGTAGAAATTTGGATATCGGCTGGCCTTCTTTGATCCGTTGCTGGCTGAGACGAAGGGCGCGGCTGTAAAGCCACACCTCGATGGCTTCGCTCCTGTATTTCGCCTCGGCCTCGCCCTCGCTGTCTTCGCGGTCGGCCTCGTACCGCAGCACCTCATCCAAGGTGCTCACGGTCCCCTCCATACGCGACGAGACGACAGCTTCCTGGCTCTGCAATGGCGCAAGGAGCAGGCTGCTGTTGTGCAGGCCCTTCAGCATTTGGTCGTAGCGCGCCAGCGCCTCCGAGGCGCTGGACACCAGCATCATTAACCGTCCGTAGTCGATGCCTGCCGGGGGGAACTTGCCGTAGTGGTACGGAACGGCATCGCGCAGATCGTACCCGTTTGGAGAAGGCTGGCTCACAGGTTGGCTCTCAAAAA
Organism: Methylobacterium sp. OAE515; assembly: GCF_041806315.1. Lineage (NCBI taxonomy): Bacteria > Pseudomonadati > Pseudomonadota > Alphaproteobacteria > Hyphomicrobiales > Methylobacteriaceae > Methylobacterium > Methylobacterium sp. OAE515. The sequence continues at coordinate 3,979,998 of NZ_JBGMUV010000001.1, read as the reverse complement.
ATGACCTGTTTGATAGGCAACGGCGTTTGATTGCACCTAGCGCAAGACAACACCGTTTGTCTATCAAAGATCGACGTTTTTGATAATCAAACCGTTTTGCCTCTCACGCGTGACAGGCAAACTCGGTTGCCTTTCAAAATTTGCCTGGAATGAAAATCAAAAAACGTATGGTGGCGCTGACGTTGTCAAGTATCTGTAGAATATGATTTTTTTGAATTCGTATGAATAATTCTGAATGCCCCCCTGATGCGATTAGGGAACGATGCTCGGCCTTGTCACTGCGGTGATGAGCTGCGTGCGCAAAGCGCCACTGTCACGAGGCGTCCGGTAGCGCCGTCAGTGATTCCTTTGCAGATTGCCGCCGTTACCTGAGGCCTTGCCGCGGGGCTTCGTGATGCGGTCCCCTCCCCTGCCTTCGAATTCCGGCGTGACAGGCGGGGCGGAAATGCTGGCCAGCCAAAGGGTCGTCAAACTTTCCGCCTCCGAAATCGCCCTTCGCAGGCACCCGGAAGCTTGACGGTCCAGACGCATACGGGTCGGATGCTCGTGGACACCAAACCGCGCCTGCCATAGCTCTTCGCCATGGCCAAAGAGATCCCCAGCGTCGGCGACCTGCGCCGGAAGTCCGAGGTGACGGACGACGAGATCGAGGCGGCCACCGCCGCCTACCTGAAGGACGAGAACGCCAAGCCGTTCGCCTTCAAGTCCGGGCACACGATCGACGTGGCCAAGGCGATCGAGATGCACCCGCAGGCCAAGAAGCTGCTCGCGGAAAAGGCCACCACGCCCGGCCTGCGCCGCACGATGGTGATGACCGCCGTGATCCTGGGCTTCCCGGTCCAGGGATGAGCGACGACACGCCAAGGGATCGGGCCATATGGAAGGCGCAGCTCGTGGCCTTCCTCGCCCCGTACCTGAAGGGCACCGCGGCGGAGCGGAACAGCGTGCTCAACGCTGTGCTGACGGCGTTCGACACGGCGAACAGCGAGGGCTTGAGGCATGCCGCTCGGCTTTCCCGCCAAATAGCGAAAAGTTCCGATGGACACCGCGACGAGGCTCTCGCGCTGTTGGAGAGCATCATGCAAACGGCGGCGCAGGAGGATGGAAGGTCAGCCGAGGCCGCGCGGAAGTGGCAGAACGAGCCATGAGCGACGATCCCGAAGCCACGCTCGAGCGCGCCGCGATCCAGCACATGATGCGGCGGCTGGACAGGTTCGCGCGCGGGCTCGGCTTGGACGAGGGGAACACGCGGCGGATCGTCGAGCAGGTCGTCGCTGACATGCCGGTGCACACGGACGAGGAGCGCATAGGCTGGGCTCGCAAGTGGATGCTGGCGGTAGCGTCGGCATAGCAATGAGCGACGAGGCCGACCCGATCCTTGAGGCCGTCGAGGCGCTGATCGCATTGGGCCACACTGTCGTGCCCGACGAGGATTTCGAGCACTGGCAGGTGGACGGCGGCGAGTGGATCACGCTCGGAGACCTGCTAGCGCTCGCCCTGCGCCAGGGCCTTATGGACGGGCCAGGCCGAATTCAATAGCCGGGCGCTGATGCCGAAAGGCCACCTCGCCACACGACGTGCGGCCGCGCCTGATCATTTCTCCACGCATTCTGGCTGCGTTTAGGACCGAGCCCTCGACTGCGACGGAGATTACCGAGCGCGCTGGGATGTGTGATCGGGAGCGAACCATGACCGATCATGCGGCTCGGAAGACCAAGCGTCAGATGGCCTGAGCGCCTGACATCAGGGCGCACGCGGAGAGAAAGGATCAGAAGCCGCCGTTCGGTGTTTGCTGCCACCGAACGGGCAGATCACGTGTTTGTGATAAGATTGATACGGTCCCACGGAACGAATGTGTCTGGCTAGAAAACTTATTGCTGAGCGTAACAATTCAGGCATGATCCTGCATCAGCAAGCCGCCGCGACGTGAGGCCTGCCGGAGCACGCCACCAAGACGCGGGCCCGAATAACAACCGGCGGTACGACCTGAAAAATCAGGCAGGGCCGCAGTTCCGGGTCTCGAAGTTTTGGGGTTGCTGATGAAATTCCTGAAGAGTTCTCTGTTGGGGTCGGCTGCTGCGTTCGCCGCAGTTGGCGCCGCGCACGCCGCCGATCTTCCGGTGAAGAAGGCGGTTCCGATCGAGTACGTCCGCGTCTGCACCGCCTACGGCGCCGGCTTCTTCTACATCCCCGGCACCGATACCTGCCTGCGCATCTCGGGCCGCGCCCGGTTCGAGGGTGGCTACCAGACCAGCTACTCGCGCCAGTACGGCAACAACATCGGCGACACGTCAGGCTACCAGGGCCGGATGCGCATCAACCTCGATGCCCGCACCCAGACCGCCTACGGCACCCTGCGCGCCTTCGTCCGCCTCGATGCCGGCGCCCGCACCGGCTACTCCGGCGTCGGCACCTCCGGCACCCAGCAGCGCATCGGCCAGGCCTATGCCGGTATTGGTACCGACCAGTTCGGCCGCGACCAGCAGTACATGAACGTCGACAAGGCGTTCATCCAGTTCGCCGGCCTCACCGCCGGTCGCGCCTCCTCGTTCTTCGACTTCTACGCCCACGACTTCGAGTTCGCTGGTGCCACGCTCGGCTCGGACGTGTTCTCGACCAACCTGCTCGCCTACACGGCCACGATCGGCAACGGCCTGTCGGCCACGATCTCGATCGAAGATCCGGTCTTCCGCCGCACCCCGATCTTCTCGCCGTTCGGCGTCTCGCCGACTGTCTCCACCGGCAGCGCCTCGAACTTCGGCGTGACCGTCCAGCCGACGCCGATCTTCGTCGGTCCCAATCGGTTCGGGCTGGTGGACAGCATCGAGAAGTCGCGTCTGCCCGACTTCGTCGGCGTCGTGCGCCTCGACCAGGCCTGGGGTTCGGCCCAGCTCTCGGCCGCCACCCACGAGCTGAACGTCGGCAACCTGTCGAGCGCCGCCAATGCCGGCGGTCTCGGTGCCGGGCCCATCCTGGTGCCGGCGCACACCAAGAACGTTCAGGGTTGGGCGATCCAGGGCGGCCTGAAGATCAACATGCCGTTCATCGCCCCGGGCGACGCCCTCTACCTGCAGGGCGCCTACGGCGATGGCGCGCAGCTCTACACCGGCTACTCTTCGTACACCGGCTCGTACATCCAGAGCACGACCACCATCCAGGGCCAGAAGTTCGCACAGTACTTCTCGGACGCGACGATCAACCCGTTCACCGGCCAGCTGGAGACGTCGACTAGCTTCACTGCCACGGCTTCGTACCTGCACTACTGGTCGCCGGAGTGGCGCTCGGCCTTCTTCGGCTCCTACGGTGAGCAGAGCTTCTCCCAGGGCGCGCGTGCGGCTCAGGGCGCGATCTACGGCCTCGTGAGCGGTCTCACCGGCGCTCCCACCTTCGGCACGAACGCCGTCGGCGTTCCGGGTACCCGGTTCTACCAGCTCAGCCAGGCGCTGCGCGACACCTACCAGTTCGTGGCGGGTGCCAGCATCATCTGGTCGCCGGTGAAGGACCTCGATATCGGCGTGGAAGGCTTCTACACGCAGATCGGCCTGAAGAACGGCCGCGCGATCGACCTCGACAAGAACCCGGGCGCATACAACCAGGTTGCTGCGATCAACGCCGGCACCTTCGTGCCGCGCACCGCTTCGCAGGACTCGGTCTCGCAGATCCGCTTCCGCGTCCAGCGCGACTTCTAATCCCCAATCGGGACCGGTTGTTCTCCAAAGCTTCCTGGTCTTGATGTCCCCGTGCAAAGGGACCCTACTAGCCCGGCCTTACGGCCGGGCTTTTTGTTGCGGGCGGCGCGAGCGCGTTGGAGCCGACTTATGGCGCCTCGCGGCCAGCCGCGGGCTGGTCGAGGATGCGGATGCCTGAAGCACCAGCCAACCCCTTCGGCCTCACGCTCCCGCTGGGGATCGTGCAGCTCGAGGAAGCCGTGAAGGTGATGGATTCGGGTGACGTGGTCGCGGCCTACATCTACGTGGCAGCCGGGCGGGAGCGGCAGACCCAGACGAGGCGTCGTCTCACCGGCTGAGGGCGTCGAGGCGGCGAAGGTGATCGCCCGGGCTCTGACGGATGCGATACAGCACGGCTCCACGTCATGACCGACGAGCAGAAGGGCTACCTTGCAGGCGCTCTCTAATCTGCGCTCCTGGCACCGTTGGCAGATCGCGCAGGCGCTCAGCGACATACGCGCCATCCAGGTTCACGAGTCGGCCATCGCCTACCTCGACATGCTGATCGCCACGAAGAAGCAGCACGCGGCCGAGGATGAGGTGGAGCGGCGGCAAGATCGCGCCGGCTGATTGAACCTTAGATAGGTCCTTGGAGCGCCGAGATACCCGTGATCTTTACGGATGAGCATTTCCGCCGATCAACGCGCGGGCGAACGCTAGGAGCTTGCGGCGATCCGAAGATTTACTCAACTGAGCCCATAGCTGCAGCATCTCCAACGTCTGATCCAATTCTGCTTCAGTTGCTCTGCTTTCTCTGAAGATCGCAGGTGGAACACCTACAGCATCAGCGATCCTGCGGAGCATCTCTTCGGCACGAAGATCATACTTCGTATCGCCTTGCGACGTCATGTCGGTCAAACCAGCCTCCATGCTCAACTCGGAAGCGTCGACCGACGCGGGCAAATTCGCGCATGCCCTTGGACCTCGCGGAAACGAGCTTAGCGCGAGAAGGTTCACCGTAAGTAGGCATTCCCGTCGCGATTCCTTGCGACCGAAAACCGACGGCAGGAGGTTTGATGTCACCTCCGGGCGGCCCGCGCGCTGGTGCGTCTGGAGGCGGACGGCTTCACGTTCAGCCAGACCTGCCGGACTCCGACGCGCTGGCGCTCTGCGGCGGCCGCTCCCGCCGCTCAATGATCCGCGCCCGGTCTCGTAGAGTGACCTCGTGCGTCGGCCATTCCCTGCACGCGGCATCGAAGGCGGCCTTGGCCAGCGTCAGCGGATAGATCGTCGCGAGGTGCAGCTCGATGTTGCCGCCGGTCTCGCGCCATACCTCGATTGTGTAGGGCACGCCGGGCGGCACCGGCGGGATCTGCTTCGCCGGCTGCGGCAGCGTGATCGCGGCGAGGCAGAGGTGCTCGTACTTCCGCGCGGGCGGCGCGCCGGGCGGCCGCTGATAGCGGCACGAGGCCGTCAGGTGCCGCAGCACGTCGACCGTCGAGATGTCCGCCCCATAGCGATCAATCAGGCTGGCGACGGTGTAGCGCCCCGAGCGCTTACAGGAGGCGCAGTCCACGTAGACCCGGCCAGGCTGCGCATCGCCCAGACGCCCCATTCTGGTGCTCCTCCGCTCGCGAACGAACACGGAACAGACCCGAGGCGGCGGTGCGCTTCAACCTGCAGCGGCAGGGCCGGCCGAGATCGCGGTGGAGCGGTGTGGATGACGTTGGGAAACGCGAGATGCGTCAGGCGCTTCCGCTGCCCCGCGCCGCGAACTCCCAGACCGGCGCCCCCCACACCTGCCCCGGCTTCGTCCGGTAGCTGGAGAAGCGACCCGGTGCAGCGCTTACTCGTCGTCCCACATCATGGCGTCCAGTCTGATGGACGCGACCTCCATCCCGGTCCCATCCACGTCGATCACGAGTGCGATCTCGGCGTCGCGTTCGGCGATCTCTGCTTCTGCGAGCCGCTTGGCCGCATCCCGATCTTCAAAGCCCTCGGCCTCACCGATCACAGCACCGTCTCTGCGAAACTCAACACGATAGGTCATGGCTTCCCATGCCATGGGCGGCCCGCGGGCTCAAAGCGCTCGATCTGGTCGCGCCAGGAGGCGACGGTGGGCGGAAGGTCGGGCCGGCTTATAAGGACGCAATGCCAACGTTCGAGTCGACGCCTTAACGGTTGTTGCTGCTGCCAGCCCTGCCGCTCGGCACCGCCCGTTCAGGTTGGCCCGCGTTGCCGCCAGCAGCCGAATTCGTCGTTGTGGTCTTAGCGCCAGTGGCCCTGCGGGAGATGACCACATTTCGATCGGTGCCGGTCGTGTTGGGCTAAGGCTAAATCATAGCTCCGCCTGGTTGTGGAGAGCCGGGAGCAGCAGACTGGGCAAAGATCATCCCAGGATCTATCAGGGCAGGAGGAGCAATAAGAATTGTCGACTTGATGCCAACCGGGCATCCTTTCAGGTGAAAATGCTTGAACAACGCGGCACCCGTTCGAGATTTACATGGGATAAGCTGCGTATCTATTGATGACGATCAAATTTGCAGTAATCTAGATTGCACGAATCAGTCAGACTCTTAATCCGCCAGTATCGATTAATTTATATTTTAAGCCTGCCCCCGCTCGGAGGACGGAAGGGAGGGGGATTGGACGGCTCCGGCGGAACGTTGATCCATATCAACACTAAACAGCCAGAGTGGCGACCATGAACCAGACGGTCATAGCGATTGCATCAGCAATCCTTGCCGGTGCCATAGTGAGCATGCCGATTGAGGCCAAGGCGCAGGCGGGCGGGAGCTTTGCCAATCACGGTTTCGGCAACCACAACTTCGGGGCCGCGCCCGCCACGGGCGGCGGTGGCTTCAGCAATCACGGCTTCGGCAATCACAGCTTCGGGGCTGGCGCGGCGGGTGGCGGCTTCGCCAATCGAGGGTTCGGAAATCACAATCCCGGGCCGGCCGCCGCTGTCGGCGGCGGCTTCAACAATCACGGCTTCGGCAACCACAATTTCGGACGGCAGGCTGCTGGCGGTGGTCTTTTCAACCCCGGGTTCGGGCACGGGGTCGGCGTCCATCGCGGCTACGGTCATCATCGCCATCATGGCTTCAACCGCGGCTTCTATGGACGGCCCTACAGCTACGGCTATGCCCGGCGCGGATATGGGCTCGGCGGACTCGGCCTTGGCCTGGCCGTGGGAGGCCTCTACGGCGGCTACGGTTATCCGGCCTATAGCTACGGCTACGGGCGTGGTTATTACGATGACTACGTGCCGGTAACTTACGGCTACGCCGACGGCGAGTCGTACCGGTTCACAGACGACGACGGCTACTGCGCACGTCGTTTCCGATCTTATGATCCGCGCACAGGAACATACTTAGGTCGGGACGGTCGGCGTCATCCTTGCCGCTAGGCCGGAACCGTCCCGAAAGCCATGACGGCGGAGGATCTCAACCTATGCTGCTGGGCAGTCGAGACGAGAGGGCGGGCACCTCGAGAGCTGGCGTCCAATTATGCTTACTGCCCAGCAAATTGAAATCGGCGCGAGCGCCGATGCTTTGAATGACAGGCCAGCGACGGATAACGTGCCATGCAGGAGTTTATTGCCGCTCTCATCTCCTTCTTCCTCTTGGAGCCACTCCAAGCCGAAGTCGCTGAGAAGCTTAAGGCAGCTCGTGCACCGCAGGCAGTCGTCAATGACCTTGCCAATTGTGCCCAGGCGGCGAGACCAGCAATCGTGGACCGAGCCACGAGCGATCCTTGGTGGGCGGTATCGAGCGTCGCGCAAGTCTGGATCGGGAATGCAAAACCAGAGATACTCTTGGCTGACGCAGCGCCTGTTTGCCGGCCGGCCCTTGAAGCGGCACGCCCCTTCTGGTCAGGCAGAGGAGCCTAAGGAAGCGCTATTGTCCGGCGCCACGTCCGTACCAGGACGTCCCTTCCTGACGTGCGACATCAGCACCTGTCCGTTTGACACGGACCATTCCATCCTCCGCCCACAGACCAACAGCCCTAACACTGCGATCGTGTCCGGAACGCTTTCAGCGACTCGGAGCGCCGCCTCATCCTGCCAGAGCCCTGCGGCCAGTGGGGACGGATTGAGGACACCCCCAGACGCCAAGACCTTTAGGATGCGTAGGAGAACCGCTGCGGGCGACGGCACCGAGGAGCCGACAGCAGCATTATGGCCGCTCGGCCCCGCCCCGATCTGCTCACGGGGCCGGATTGACTCCGGCTTCGAAACTCTGTCCCGCAATGATCAAGGGGTAGTTGGAGCTTCGAAAGCAGATGAACAATCTGGCAGCAGGCGACACGATCAATTTCCGAGACGGACGCCTTGCTATAGAGCAGGGCGTCGACCGAGACGCGGTCGGCGTGGTTCTACGAGCCTACGATCTTCCGGCAACCGCCTATCGCGTCGACGTCCAATTCCCGGGCAGAGAACCGTCGCGAGGTTGGCATCAGGCCGTGTTTGTCTCGACGGATACTGCTGGCTGATCCGCGCACGAAAAAGCCCCGCGCGGCTATGCCGGCGGGGCTGAAGGTTGAGTTGAGGGGAACGGCAGGCCCTAAATCAATATGATGGCCGCGCGGCGTCGTTGAAGCCTCAGGTTGTCATCGCCGGCAGCGCCTCTATCCTGGCGAGATGCGCCAAGCTCTCGCCGCCCTCATCCTTCTCAGCGGCCCCGCCCTGGCTGCCGAGCCGATCGTGGGCCGCGCCTCCGTTACGGATGGCGACACCTTAGTGATCCGCGGAACCCGCATCCGCCTGCACGGCATCGACGCGCCCGAGAGCAGGCAGCTCTGCCAGGACGCCGCCGGCAAGTCCTACCGCTGTGGTCAGGTGGCGGCGCTCGTCCTGGCGGATCGGATTGGCGATGCGAATATTTCGTGCGAGCCGCGTGACACCGACCGGTATGGTCGCACCGTTGCGGTCTGCCGGAAGGGCGACGAGGACCTGAACGCCTGGATGGTGAGCGAGGGCCACGCGACGGCCTACCAGCGCTACTCCCGCGACTACGTCGGGGTCGAGATTACCGCGAGGGCGCTGAAGCGTGGTCTCTGGGCGGGCACGTTCGATCCGCCGTCGGACTGGAGACGTGCCAAGCGCGCTCGCGGCGTCGAGACCAGGCCGGAGATGGGGAAGCCCCCGGAGGCCACGACGGCGCCCGTACAGGCCGCCTGCGCGATCAAGGGCAATATCTCGCGCAAGGGTGACAAGATCTACCACCTGCCCGGGACACGGGAGTACGACCGAGCCGTGATCGACCCAAGCACCGGTGAGCGCATGTTCTGCAGTGAGGACGATGCGAAGGCCGCAGGCTGGCGGGCGGCGCGAGGCTGAGGACACTCGTCCGCTCGGCCCCTCCCCGATCTTCACACTAGGTGGGAAGCCTTGATGGTGCGGTATTCGACACTCGGCGCTATGTGGAGCTGAGCGCTCGGCGAAAAGGCTGCCGAGGATCAGAAACCGGCAGCCCTCGTTCAAATGCACAAACTCCCACCGACCAGCATCTACCGCCTCCAATCCCTGGCGGCGGCTGGCCCGCGCTTCTACCAGGCGAATGCCTTCACGCGACGCTTGGAGGTGCTCGGCCTGATCGACGCCACGGGGCAGATGAATCCGAGGGACAGGACTGCGGAGTACAGAATCACCGAAGCCGGGCGAGCGGAGCTTCTCGACCGGTACGGACCATCTCTGCCGGCGCATGACGACAGCTGAGGTTCAACCTCGTCTCTGTCTGCTTACGGGGCGGGGGAGCGTCCGAGAGTTAAGGTCCAGAGCGTGGCTCACCGCAGCTCAGGCGTCGGGCATCGGTACGTCCGGCCCGTCTTCGTTAGGCATACCGTCATAACCGTCGAGCCACGCTTGCCGATCAGGCATGTCAGGATGGTACGGGCAGCTAACCTTTGGACGGCCGATCGCGCGCGCATGAGCGCCCTCAGCGATCGCTTTCAAAATGGCGGGCTGTGGCGTGTTCATCCGGCCCTCCGACCAAGCGCCGCTCGTTACGCCAGCCACAACAGCCGCAGTGCGGGCTTCGAGCGCCTGACGAAGGCGCGATTCGGGCTGGTCCCGGCACTCGGCGCTGAAGTCGTCCGCAGCACGGTGTCTGGTTCGAACGAGCGCTGCTTCTCAGGGCGCAAAGCCCGATCGGTGACTGTGCTCTCGGTCTCGGATAAGTGGGCGTGAGCCATCGAGAGCCTCCTTGGCCTTTCCCCAGATCAACAACGCTGCCAAGTGAACCGGTCCGCCATAGGGAATGAACCGCGGTAGTGTCTTAATCTGAGTGATAGCTCCGACATGCGAAGGTGACCTTCGCCGTCAGAAGGAGTACGGCCGAAAAGCCCAGAAGGCGGAATGTTGTCAGACCGGTGAGGTTGGTCAGCGCATCGACAGAAAACGCTGCACTCAAGGCGCCATCGAGTTTGGACGCCGCGTATCCAGATGCAAACAAGGCGATCGCTTTCCAATAAGCCGCAAATCTTTTGTCCTCTTTGCTGTCGTAAGGACTAGCAGCAGTACCGATAATTGAGCCGACGGCAAAGCCGAAAAACAATACTGAAATCGAAACGATTTTGTCCTCGATATTTGATCCAACAAAGAATGCCGCGATAAGAAATGATGTCTCTATAAGTGCAGCCAGAACGAACGTTAGCACAAAGTTGGAATTAGAAACGATACGATCTAGGATGGAATGATGTTCAGGGACGTTCATTGCGTTGATGCTCCGCCACATTAGCCGCCCTCACCGCGTTTCTCGCCGATCGGATCGGCCTCAGGTGCTGCCCTGCCTTGACACTCGCCAAACGGGGAAGCGTCCGATCTCACCAGCGTGAAAGCTGAGCCGATACACAACGCGGCTCGGGTGCAAGATGGCCGGCGCCGCCTACTTGCAAGTGGCTGAGCGTTCACTCGTTCGTTCTCATCCTTCGAAAACTCATTTTTTGCTCGCCATAGCATAGCACGAATATGTGCTCGTCTCTTGAGCCTATCCAACAGCTCGTAATTAACTTGTCCCTTTTCTTCGGCAATGACCGTCATACGGCCCCCCTTCAGAAACTAAGGATGATCTGCAATCGGTATGATCACAACTTAGGGACGTTCGAAGCGCTATTTGCATTCCCGCGCCTATGCGGTTTGGCACAGATTGACGTATGTTTGCCCAAGGGGAGAGCGCTGGTCGGGGGCGAGAATGCTCAGACGGTTCTATTTTGACGTCGGCAACGGTCATAAGACAATCCGGGACGGCGAAGGCGTCGATGCCGAGGACCTGGAGCAAGCGCTGGCCGATGCGTATGAGGTTATCGGAGAGATGGCGGACGATCTCGGCGCCGCCAATCTCAATAACCCGTGGACGCTCATCGTGCGTGATGAGACGGGATTGACGGTCGCGCACGTGCCAATCGGACTGTTCTCCAACTCACACCGGATGCCGTGTCGAGGTTGAGCAGCCGCTTTCATCAAGTTGGACCGCCGCAACGAAGAGCCCGCGCCGGCAGGGCAGGCAGCCTACACGCGACCGCGACGTTGACTAAGATGCACGTCGCACAGTGACATGGGCGCCAGGAATGAACGGCGACGATCACGAGTATGAGCACTCCCCCTTGTCCGGCACCTTCAGCCGCGATGCTGAGTCCGTCGACGTCGAGATCTACCGCCTCGCCGGTACGCAAGATCCCTGGCGTCTAGGGGTGATCGACCTGTCGTCCGGCGGGAGCACTGTCTGGCAGGAGACCTACGCAACGGACCAAGAAGCCTATGACGCTTTCACCGCTATGGTCGAAGCCTCCGGCTTGGCGCCATTCCTTGGTCGACGACCGGAAGCTCTGAACTGACCTCGAGGACAGCGCACGAAAAAGCCCGCCGCGGCGGACCGAGCGGGCGTGGCGCTGGCCTAAGCGAAGGCCGGCTGACGAGTGATCTGCGGTGCAGCAGGCAGCGCATCATCGGCAGGCGCCGCACCGGAGCCCTCGATGCAGCCGATCAGGGCAGCTTCGGACATTGGCCTGCCATCTGGGTCCAGAACGGTGATGTTGGCGTCGCCTCGAGTCCCGCAGCTTCTTCAGCGCCCATTCAGCAGTCGGACAGTTGTAGGTAACGTTGCCGTGAGGCCGCATGCTTCGAACAACGTAGATGCGCGGCGAACTCATCAGACCTTTATCCCTGCGGCACCGAGTATGGCGCGCTGTTTTATGATACCGACACGATTGTTTCTAATCACACGATCGACATCAACCGCGCTGGGGTCATCTGCCTTGCGTAGCATGTCTGCAGCAACTGCAAGAGACGCGAGCAACTGCTCATCCAAAGCTATGCTGAGCGCCATCCTGCGATGGAGGCGATCGCGTTCAAGATCGGTAGGCTTCCTAGGCTCCGACATGGCTGCCTAACGGCGCAACTCGAAATTCGTTCGCTGCCAACGGTTGTCGTGGCGAGATCGGCCCTAGTTTGGCCCTCGGTTGCGGATGCTACGGGGAGCCGATGTCAATCCACATCACGAAAGGTGCTCAGGAGAACGCCATTGCGGCGGCGCTTCTGGTCAAGCACCTCGGGAAGTTGCTGATCAGCACGGGAGTGGTGACGAGCTCAGAAGCTGCGAGAGTGGTACGAGCGGCTGAGGCGGAAGCTGCCTCACTTGGAACGGCATCAGCTCCTGCGATTGCCGAGGTCATTCGCGAGATCGGCCTGGAATGGAAACAAACCGAATAGGCGCAGAACGAAAAGGCCCCGCGCGGCGGTGCCGGCGGGGCTGAAGGTGGTCTCGTTCTCAGGATGTTGACGTCGACCGAGCCGGATTAATCCGCAGGGTGCCTGAAACGACGAAAGGCACCCCAGCCGAAGCCAGGGCGCCCAGGGCGGTTTGAAGTAGGGTGTGAAGCAGCGCTACCGGCGCGCCGGCGTCCGGGTATCCCGCTCAAGCTCGTCGATCCGGCGCTGCATGCCCTGGATCGTATCGCGCGGGGTGTTGAGGTCGTAGAGACCCTGCCGATTCTGGTCGGCCTGACGCTGCAAATCCGCATCGCGGGCTCGCTGGGCGGCCCACATCTGCTCGTGCTCACCTCGCGGGACAACCTGTTTGGAGATGGCGTCGAGATCGCGCTCAATCCGCTCGACGCGACCGTCGGTCAGCCGCTGAAGATCGTCCCGGCGCTGGGCCACCACCGCGAACCGTGTATCCAGGTCCTGGCGCGGCACGTAGGCCTCGGTTCGCGCCTCGACCTTGGCGATCGCAGTCTCCAGGCGACCGTTGTTCGAGTTCACCCAGGTGAAAAACATGCCGCCGGCGACGGTGCAGACGCCCATCATGATGTTGACCGGCGCCCAGTTGATCGAGCTGCGGGTCTTCAGGTCGCTTCGGATGTCCTGCATGACAGAGCGGATGTCGGCGACGGCGGTCTCTAGGATGCCGAGCCTGGTGTCCGTATCGCGCGGCTGCATCTGCTGCTGTTGCTGCTGCTGTGCGGTCATGATCCTGGCCCCCCAGGGCAGTAGAGCCGCGCGCCGGTGTTCCGGTCGTGCGGGATGGGCCAGCCCCGCGCACGCGGGCCCCCGGATAGCGGGTGGGAAGCCCGTGAAACTTTCACGGGCTTCGGTGCGGGCGGATCAGCGCTTCGTGCCGCCGGGCATCGCCCCGGGGACGCCCTGGATGCGCTCGACGGTACGCATGCCACCGAGACCGAGCATGCCGAGAAGCACCGGCATGAAGTCGGACATCGTCAGCGTCGGCGGTGCTGGGAAGGCGAAGCCGAAGATGACGCCGATGAGGCTTCCGACGAAGGTGATGATCGGCGCGGCCAGGAACTGGTAGAGGAAAGCCGCCACGCACCCCCAGCCGAGCGCCGGGCGCCAGCGGGACGAGAAGCGGTCGTTGCCCTGCGCCTCGGCGAGGTTGATCGCGTTCTGCGCCTCGTTCTGGGCGGTGACCGCCTGGAGCAAGGCGCTGTCGCGTGCCGAGATGACCTGCTCCAGATCCCGCTGCGCCGCCTCGCGCGCGGCCGGGTCCGGCACGAGCCGGTCGACCAGGATCTTCGCGGTGGCCGTCACGTCGGGCAGCACCGCGCCGAACGCCGGGCCGATCCCGCCGGTGAGCACGCCGCCGATGACGCTGCCGATGATGCCGCCTGCCATGGGATCAGACCTTCTTCGGGGTGACGGGGTAGGCCGCGCGCAGGCGGCCGAGGATGGAGCCGAGCAGGCCGCTGCCGGCCGGCGCTAGCGCCGGCGACGCAGCTGCGACCAGTGCGGTCGCGACGGCCGGCTTGGCGGGGGAGCTCGCCGGCTGAGAGGGGAGCTTAGGAGGGGCGCTTGCCGGCCCGGCCGGGACCGCAACGGAAAGCGCCTCGGGCGCAACGAAAGGCGGCTTCGGGGCAACGGCCACAGCCGGCGACCAAGCGGTGTCCGGGATCCGGTTCCACTTGGCGAAGGCAGCCGCGAGCTTGTCGTCGTAGTGGTTAGCCGCGTAGCCGGCCCCGTTCCAACCGCGCGCGACCGCCGCCCAGTCGTGCGCCTTCAGCTTGGCGGACAGCCCCTTGGACTTGATCAGCGCCACAGTGCCGGCGAGCTGTGCGGCCTCGCCGCCGCAGAACGCCACGACCATGTCGGCCGCCGTGATGTAGCCGAGCTCGACGTGGTTCTCGCCCAGGATCTGAGTCAGGCCCCAGCTCGCCGACATCAGCGCGGCCTCGACATCAATGTCGAGCGCCTGGGCGAGCCGCGGGTAGCTGTCGGACGGATAGTTCCCGGGCCGCCACTTTTCGTAGGCGACGCCGAGAGAGGCCGCCCGGGTCCGCTTCGTGCCCGCACCGAGGTGGCGCCAGAACACGTGCGGCTCGAACAGCATCTTGGGCCGCCCGAGCTTGTCGAAGCCGGAGCCGGACGATTCCACGTCGATGATGGCGTGGATCTCGTCCTCGCCGACGCCGATCAGGGCACCGACGCGCGGCAGGTCGACGTCAGCGAGCCGGACGGCTGCGCCCTTGAACCCGGCGGCGCGCAGGCGAGCGAAGGCGCCCGCGTCGATGGACGTGGCCATGGAGATCTCCGGATTGTCAGGGGTGGCGAAAGGGTGGCTGCGGCGGGCTCAGACCGCTGGCGAATTTCGCCAAGGGTGCGGCCAGGCCAGGATCAGCGAAGGGCGGCGAGCCGCAGCCGTCCGGCGCCTGGCGCGGCGACGATGGTGAGCCGCGCGCGGATCACGCCGCGATTCAGGATGCCGAGATGCGCGGCCGCACCCCGGGCGAGATCGAGCGTCCGGTGCAGCCGCGGGTGCGGCCCGCGGTCGGTGACCGTCACCTCGACGCTGCGGCCGGTCGCGAGATCGGTGACCCGCACCCGGGTGCCGCACGGCAGCGTCCAGTGCGCCGCCGTCATGCCGGCGGGGTTGAAGCGCCCGGCGAGGTGGCCGACGGTCCGGCGAGAGCAGGCGACGGCGTTCTTCGCCTGGCCGTGCTCGGAGCCGTACCAGGAGACGCGGCCTTCCCAGGCGCGGGCATCGGCGGACACGAGCAGCAGCGCGCACGCGACTGCGGCCCGTAGCGCGAGGCGCTGCAGGAGCATGGTGGTCTCCGGAGGTGTGGCAGGATGGGGCTGCGACCCGCGCCGCTCACCCGTCCCCGCATGCGGGGCGGCTCCTACCCGAGTGGCAGGAGGGCGGCGGGTCGCGCGGAGGCGCCGTTGGTGGCGGTCAGGTGCTCGTGTGGAACGAGGTCGTCTGGAAGTTGACGGCGCCGAGCGAGAGCTGCGTCACGCCGGACGGTCCCTGGTAGATGACGGCCCCCGAGGGCAGCACGTCCACGGGTGCAGGAGCCGGGTTGCCGCCGACGATCCCGTAGGCGACGTAACGCTCACCCGTCGCGGGTCGGAAGCCGGCGGGCAGGGTGAAGATCGTGACCCCGCTGCCGCTGTTCGTGATGCCGGAGCCCACCAGCAGGCCGTCGAGGCTGACACGCCCGTATCGATCCTTGCGGAACGAAGCGGGAGCATAACCGGAGCCCAGATTGCTCCAACCGGTCCCCAGGGAGGCTGGTGTCTGCGTGACGCCGCGCGTGCCGGTGCCGGCATCGGCCACGAGGTTGGTGAACTTCGTCGCGTCGAGGCTCGACACCCACCCGACATGCGTGTTCGCCGCGTTGGCGGTGATCTGGATCGCCGAGGCGAGGATGGCGCCCGTCCCGTTCGACAGCTCGATCTCGTCGATGTCGACGTCCTGGGCGTTGTCGACCCGGATCAGGCGGGTCGCGGCCGTGTTGCCGAATATGGACGCGAGGCCGCCCTTGATGGACACGCCGTAGACCCGAGAGATGTCACCCGTGATGTCGATCAGCGCGCCGCTCGGGCTGCCGATCGATCCGGGCTCGTTGCCGAGCTCCGCGTTGATGTCGCGGAAGACGATGCGACGCCCGCCGCGGATCACGACGCCGCCGAGCCCGCCGATGTTGGGTCGGTCGAAGATCGCCACCGACGCGCCGTTGCCGCTGACGTCCAGCAGCGCGATGTCGATCATGCTCCGGTTGGTGGAGGAGGACCGGAACACGCAATCGACCCAGCGCAGCGAGTCGCCCATCGCCCGCCCGAGGAAGCCCTCATAGAACGAGCACTGGAGGAACGAGCTGTTGTTCGGGCAGCCCTGCGCCTGCGCGGCGGCGCTGTTGTTGATCACGACGCTGTAATCGTTGCCCGCCGCACAGTAGACCCGCGCCATCCGGAACGAGGACAGGTTGAGACCGCCGGTGATGCCGGTGGTGTCGATCTCGATGGCCCGCCCGCCGTATTTCGTGCCGGCCGGAACGCCCGGCGTACCCGCCAATGCACCCGGATAGATCATCAGGTCGGAGATCCCAACGTACTCCATCAGCACGGCAGCGGTCGGCTTGATCTTCAGGATCGAGTGCGCCGAGGTCGCGCCCGACATCGGGAAGATGACCGTGCGCTCGCCGGCCTCGCCGCGGATGTTGGGAACGGTCGAGGCGGTGAGGCACCGATCCGAGGCGCTGGGGTTCACCCCGTAATAGCCGGCCGCGAGCTCGAGGCGCTTGCCCGTCCCGCAGGCCTGCGCGATCGCATAGTTGAGCTTCGTCGTCTGATCGGACCCGTCGCCCAGCAGGCCGAACTTCTTGCCGGAGATGAACTCGGCGAACAGGTCGGGGAGGTAGGCCGGCGCGCCGTTCGGGAACAGCGCTGGGACGGTGGACGGCTGCGCCCCGATGTCGGCCAGGGTGAGGACCGCCTTCGAGGCGCCGCCGATCGACTGGATGAGGCCGTTGGCCCCGTCGCGACCGTTGGCGCCGTCGCGGCCATTGGCGCCGGGCGTACCCGGGGCACCGGCGGGGCCGCCGACCGGGATGACGGCGGAAGCGCCGAGCGAGCTTGCACGGATCGCCATGGTTCAGCTCCCCTGGCCGATCTGTGCGGCGACGGCGGTGTGGAAGATCAGGCCGTAGAAGGCCGGCACGGTCAGGCCGGTGACCGGGTCGCTCGCCAGGATCGCGTAGGGGTAGCCCTCCGCGGGAGAGACGGGGCAGGCCGCCAGGGTGGCGCGCGGCACCTGCATGGCGATGAGGCCCGAGGCGTTGCCGTTGGCGATGGTGGCCGGCGACGTCGCCGTGGAAGCCTGGATCGCGAAGCCGGACGAGCCCGCGGAAATCCGGCTGTCGAGGTCGAAGCGCAGGCCGGTGAGGTCGACGGCGACCGGCAGCACGCCGATCGCGAAGGTATCGCCGACCGCGAATGGCGTGGTGCCCTGCGAAAGGCTCAGCGTGATCCCGCCCGCGTAGAGCGGAGCACCAGCCACGCCTTGCGCGGTGACGATCCCGGCCGGGTCGGTGACGCTGAGGTAGGTCAGCCCGCCGCCGATCGCGGTCACGGCGACGATGTGCGCACCGTAGGCCGTGCCGTTCGCGACGCCCGCGACTGACACGGTGCCGTTGCCGACGTTGGCCGAGCCCGGGACCGTCCCGCCGAGTCCAGCCGTGCCGATCAGCGGCAGGCCGTCGAGCCAGTCGCAGGATTGCTGCGTGTCGAAGTCGACGCGCTGCGGCCGGATCAGGGCGAGGTTCGACACGGGCGCGCCTCACGCGGGCATGAAAAAGCCGCCCGGAGGCGGCGCGGGTCGGTCGGGACAGACGCGGATCAGGCCGGGGGCGCGGCCGGCGCGGCCATCGCGAAGGCGGCGTCGATCTCGGCGACGGTGGTGATCGTCGGCGGGCTCGCGTTGATGGCCGCGTCGACGTCGTCCTCAGCCTTGAAGCACGCCTGGACGTGCGCACCAACCGCGAGCGCCACGGCCTTCACCTGGTCGGCCGTGAGCGTCACGAACCCGGCGCCCGTCTTGTAGGAGACGGAGGCCGCCCCGGAGGCCTGCACGTAGGCGTAGGCGTTGCCGATCATCGCCTGGCTGACCCGGTCGGTGGCGATCGGCGCGCCGTTGACCGTGATGCCGCCGGTCTCGACCGCGTACCGCCGGTCGGCCGCGTGGGCGCTGAGTTCCGCGGCAGTCGGCGGCGGCGGGGGCGGCAGGGGTGCCGGGGCGGCGAAGGCCGCACCGTCGTAAGACCAGCCCTCGCTCACGGCCTCGTCGGGACACAGGACGTAGACGCCCGGGGCGTTGGAGCCGAAGACCTGCTCCGGCTCGACCCCTTCGGGCAGTTCGAAGGGCGGCTCGGCGACGACGCCGGTCTGGATGCGAGCGTAGCGCAGCATGTTCGCTTAATCCCACCAGATGTCCACGCGACCGGCGCCCCCGAGGCCGCCGGCGTTGCCGTTGACGCCGCCCTGCGCGCCGCCACCGGGCGAGTAGCCGCCCTGTCCGGGCGAGTTGATCGCCTGAGGCGAGGGGAAGCCGCCGAACTGCGCGCCGCCGCCGATGCCGCCAGCCGCGATACCGGGCCCCGAGAGGATGAAGCCGACGCCGCCCGCCCCGGACTGCTCGTTGAACTGGCCGCCCGCGCCGACGCCGCCCGCAGCCGAGTTCGTGTTGAGGCCCGCGCCGTTGTAGCCGCCGCCGCCCGCGCCGCCGGTCGCGGAGATCGGCGGGGTGACGGACACCGACGACGTGCCGCCGGTGCCGCCGTTGCCCGGGGTCGTCGGCCCGGCCAGGCCGCGCGCACCGACGACGATGGTCAGCACCTGGCCCGGCGTGACCGCGAACACGCCCCACGAGAAGCCGCCGGCGCCGCCGCCGGCGGCGACGCCGCCGGACGCGTTGGTGCCGCCACCGCCTCCACCGCCGCCCCAGACCCGGATGAACAGCCGGGTGACCCCGGACGGTACGGTGAAGGTGTAGGTGCCCGGCGTGGTCCAGGCCTGGCCGTTGCTGTTCGCCGCCAGGAAGACGGCCGCGCCACCGCCGAGATCGGAAGTGACCAATCCGGTGAGGCGGAAGCTGCCGCTGGTGTCGACCCGGATGTCGAACAGCTGCCCGACCGGGAGATCGCCGGCTTGGAGCGCGGTGCCGTCCTTGCGCAGGAGCGGGGCCGTCTGGGTGCCGGAGGGCGAGCCGATGCCGGTCAGCGCCAGGGTGACGCCGCCGGTGTTGGGCGCCGTGACGAAGCCGGTCAGCCGCGTGCCGGCCTGCAGGCTCAGCAGCACGATGTTGTTCGGCAGCGTGGCGGCGAGCGCGTTGGCGGTGCCGCCGAACTGTCCGAGGAAGATGCCCCGCGCCAGCGCCTGGGCGAGCTGGGTGAGATCGGAGCCGTTGCGGCTCTGGCCCGAGGCGTCGATCGCCGCGAGGATCTCGGCCTCGGTGTCCGTGACGATGGCGTGGCCCGGGTAGGACCCCTGGATGCCGGTCAGCGGCACGCCGTCGGTCCAGGGCAGCTGCCCCGCATCCTCGGCGCCGTTGGCGTTGAGCGGATAGTGCAGGCGCACGGGATCTCTCTCCGGATGCGGGGCCGGTGGGTGGGCCGCGGGGCGGCCGGTTCAGGGCGGTCGAGGGGCGGTGCGCGCCGTCAGGACGTGGTCAGGCGCAGGAGCGGGTCGTGACCGAAGGTCGAGGCGCCGAAGTCGAAGCGGCGCTCGGTGACCGCCGGCGCGGCGGTCCGGTAGTCGAAGAACAGCTGAGTGTGGGCGGGCTTCAGCCGCCCGAAGATGCACTCCAGGTCCTCGGCCCGGCGGATGTCGAGGAACGGGTCGCGCCCGAACGAGGACACACCGAACTGGAAGCGGGTGAACCGGCCGCCGCCGACGTGCACGGTCCAGCAGAACCGGAAGCCCGGCGGGTTGAAGCGCCCGTGGCTGCCGCCAAAGGACGACAACCCGAACTGGAACGGCCTGTACTCGGTGATCGTGATCGCGTAGCCGAGCGAGGCCGCGACCCCGATGAAGAAGGCGCGGCTCTGGCCGCCCTGCATGGCGATCTTCTGCGCGAGGCGCTGCCGCCGCTCCGTCAGGGTCTGCACCACCGGCACGCACGGGTCCGGCAGGCCGTAGGCCCGCTCCCACTCGGCGAGCAGCTCCCGGGTGAAGCGCGGGTCGGTCTCGATCTCGAGGAGGTCGGCCGCGCGCGGGTCGACCACCGCGCCCCAGATCTCGGCCTGTCCGCGCACGAGCTGCATCAGCGTCGAGGCGGGATCGCGCGACCACGCCTCGCCGGTCGGCAGCAGCCGGCTGAGCGCCTCGGCATAGTCCTCGCCGTCCCGTCGGATGAAGGCGTCGCTCATGTGAACGCCAGCCCGCCGCCGAAGGCCGGCCGCAGCGAGGCGATCGAGCCGGCGTTGGCCATCACGAAATCCCCGGTGGCGAGGTCGAAGGTGGCGTCGCCCACCGCGTCGGTGATCGCGTCCGAGATCCAGCAGGCGAAGATCGTCTGCCCGGGCGCGGCCTTCTCCAGGAGCATCGCTTGAAGCCCGGCCTCGATGGCGAGCCGCGTCGAGGGCGTGTCGTTCGAGAGGTTCAGGATCCGCGGCACGATCCCCTGCGGGATCGCCGGGAGCACGAACAGGTCGGCGACGGTCACGGGTCGGACGGTGTCGAGGTACGCCTTGGCGAGGGCGCAGTCGTCTCGCGTCGGCACGCCGTCGTTGGAGGCGCGGAGCTGATCGCAGGCGAAGCGCACCGTGACGGTGCCGATGCCCATCTCCATGGGCGCGACCCAGACGCGGGACACGCCGGGCAGGGACAGGGTCCACTGCTCGTAGTCGGTGGCGCAGCCGCCCATCGGCGGGTTGCGGATCCGCAGGAGGATCCGGACGCGCAGGTCGTCGTCGCTCTCGGTGTCGGCGCCGCCGTCGATCAGGACGACGGTGGCCTGCGCGTTGACGCTCGATGCTGCCACCGTGAGCGAGAGCAGCGCGCCCCGGTCCCGGTTGCCGATCGCGCCGGCGGTCAGACAGGTGACCGCCACGGGCGTGGCGGTGGCCGAGAGGTAGACGTCGGCCGCGGTCTGGTACTGGATGCCGTCCGAGGTCGCGAGCGGCGAGCCTGCGGGCAGGAGCGCGCCCGGCGAGCCGGTCACCGTGATCGTGCCGGAGGCGAAGGTCGCGGCCTTGCGTCCGCCGAACAGGATGTTCGCCCAGCGGTCGAGCCAGCCCTTCTCCGCCAGGTCGGGCAGAAAGTTCCGGGCGAGCCACTGGAGATATTTGAGGTTCAGGAACGCGCCGCCCGCGTTCATGTCGGAGAGCACGCGCAGCGCGCTGTTCGGCACCGAGGCGTCGGCGCCCTCCAGGAAGGCCGCGAGGTTGTCCCGGTTGGTCCGGCGGACCGTCGGCAGGTCCGGCAGGGCGAATGGCATGGGGCAGCCTCAGGCGCGCCGCGGCGGCGGCTTCCAGCGGGTCGGCTCGGGCGGTGGTGGCAGTCGGTCAGCCGGTCGGCGCGGAGACGACGATCCCGCGCCAGAGGTCGGCGAACTGCAGGGACAGCAGCAGCTCGTCGCCCCGGTACATCACGATGCGCGCCTCGATCCGCTCGACGCCGGCGCGGACCACGGTCACGTCGAGGCGTGTCGCGATCTTCCGGTCGACGAACGGCTGGAGCGCCTCACGGATGAAATCCTCGACCTGGACGGTGGTGGCGCCCTTGCGAGCGGCCGCCCCGGTGATCGTGGTCCGGGACAGGAGCCACAGCTTCGAGCCGATCGGCCAGCCGTCCCAGATCTCCTCGGCGTCGACGTCGCCCCACCAGCCGCGGCGGTCGGTGTCGCGCGAGTCTGGTAGTTCATCGTCCGGGCCGGCGAGCGCGTTGGTCATCAGCGCGACGACGACGGCCGTGGCGAGCTCGTCCGAGGTGTCGAGTTGACCGGCCGGGGTGAGCAGCAGGTCGAGGTCGACGGCCTGGAAGGGCTGGCCAGGCGCAGTACCCTTCGGCGCGATCCGGACGTCGGTCATGGCGGGTCTCTCAGCCCGGGCCGCCGAAGCGCATCGACTTCGTCAGGCCCTGCACGAGCCGCTTCTGCGGCTCCAGGAAGTTCAGCGCCGGACCCGCCTGGTCGGCGAGCTGCTGGAGCCGCCCCCGCAGGCTCGCGATCTGGCCGATGATCGGGTTGGCGCCCGTCAGTTGCTCGATCTGGCCGGTCAGCTCGGCCGCCTTCGCGGCGATCGCCGCCTCGGGGCCGCCGCTGGCGTTCAGGGCCGCCAGTTCGTCGACGAGATCGTCCACGAGACTGATGACCGGGTTATTGGCGATCAGGCCGGCGATCTGCGCCTCCAGGCCCGCGATCAGGCCCTCGACGTTGCCCGACAGCAGGCTCGCCATGCCCATGAGGCGGCCCGGGTCCAGGAAGGATTTTAGGCCGCGCTGGAGGGCGTTCTGGAGGTAGCCGGTGAGCTTGCCCTCCGCGAGCGCCTTCATAGCGTCCAGGCCGGCTGGTGCCCCGCTGAGAGCGTCCGTTACCTGGGTGGCGAGGTTGAGGGGCGCCAAGCCTTGCACGACCTGCTCGGCGTTCTGGCGAAACTTCGATACCACGTCGAACAGGGCGTGGTGCGAGTCCTCGACCTGCGACAGGCGGGCGGCCAAACCCTTGAGCTGCTCGTTGAGCTCGAAATTGTCGGTGGCGGGTTTCGATGCCCGGCCCGAGCCGTCGTCGCCACCCGTGATCGTAACCTTCTTACCGGTCTGGTTTACGCCGTCCCGGGTCAGGTGCGTGTGCTGGCCCTGGTCGTCGTGGTGCGAACTCTCGCCGGGCTTGAGGTTCTTCGGGCGGTGGCGCCGGTCGGCGGTGGCGATCACGACCGGGTGGTCGGGGTTTCCGCCCACCGCGGCGACCAGGACCTCGGCCTGACCCTGCTGCTGATCGGTCGGCTTCAGGGGGACGCTGGTGAAGCCGTAGGGGTGCCAGTGCTCCACGTTAGTGAACTGGTCACCGAACCAAGCCCGGACCGTGTGTTCCTGGAGCTTGGTCGAGTCGTCGACGGAGACGAGGGTCCCGCGGGCGATACCGAGGTAGGCGCGGCGAGCGCCGTCGTCGCCGCCGGCGCGCAAGGTGCTCATGCGCCCCCTCCAGTCATGTGCGCGCCTCGGGCTTCGCCTGCGTCACCGGTTGGTTGTAGAAGCCGTCGGAGGCCTGTCCGTCGGGGTTCTTCTGTTGGAACGCCTTGGCGTTCACGAGCTCGATGGCCGTCGTGGTCTGTCCCTCTGGCGTCTGGCCGTAGGTGTAGGCCCAGAGCTTCAGGTCCATGAGCGGATCGGCCAGCGGAAACAGCATGGGCGAACGGACGCTGACGAAGTCCGAGAGCGCCCAGAGTTCGCCGTTCGGATTGAGCCAGCCCTGATAGGCCAGCGTCACCCGCAGGAGGTCGGCCTCGATCGCCTGCGCCTCCATGTTGGTGCGCAGCTGCAGCTCCTTCTGGCCGAGCGGCATCTCGGCCAGGACCTTGCGGGCGAGGCCGGGTACGCCGTTGCCCATCTGCGCCTTGGCGGAGATCTCGGCGGCCTGCCGCCCGAAGAGGCTGTCGGAGCCGGCGACCTGTGATCGCGCGACGATCTCCTGGACCGACGGCATATCGATCGAGCAGTTCGCGGAGAGGATGTTGATCCCCTCCTCGAACATCGCGCCTTTGCCGCCCTGTCGCGCGCCAGCGACGAAGTCGCCGTTGGCGTCGGCCCGCAGCCACAGGCCGCGCTGGCGGCACCCACGGGAGATCGCGTCGAAGGGCGTCTCACCGTGCCGGATCGTGAAGTTCGGGAACGGGGTGTCCCACCCGTCCGGTCCGCCCTCCACCCGGAACTTGAGCCCGTGCGGCTTCAACAGCTTGTTGGCGATCGCGTCGAGCTTGTAGCCGCGGAACTGCCCCGTGCCGGCGTCGGCGGACGCCTTTCGGGTGAGCTCGGCCTTCGAGAAGCCGGACACCTGCACACCGTGCCGATTGGCATCGAAGGCGGTCTGCCGATTGCCGATGTAGCCCTCCTGGATGACCACCTCGCCCGCGAGCGCTATGTCGACGCGCATGCCCGGCAGGAGGCGCTGGGCGGCGATCTGGGCCGCCTCTCCCCACGAGGAGCCCGACGTCGTCTGCCGGCGGCTGTTGGGGTCCTCCGGCTCGGCACAGGTGAGACGGAAGGTGCGCTGCCAGGCAGCGTCGAAGGACTGGGTCACCTGGACCGTCAGCCAGTCCTGATAGACCCCGCCCTCGGTGCGCACCTCGCAGATCAGGTCGGGATTGGGCACCGGATGCTCTCAGCCGGAGAGGGCGCGGCCGGAGGCCGGCATGAATAGCGGGTGGACGACGTCGCGGTTCTCGGCGAGCAGCTGCTCGGCGCGGCCCGCGTCGCCGAACAGGCGATTGGCCAGCGCCAGGAGCGGCATGCGCGTCCCGAAGCTGTAGGACACGATCCGCGGCAGCGGACGCGCCCGGGCCGTCAGATCGCGCACGACATCGCCGTGCAGCGCGACGAGCGCGCGCCAGACCACGTTGTTGAATTGAGCGGCGGCGAAGTCCTCGGCCGGCGTGAAGGCCGCGTTGATCCGCGCGAGGGACGCGTCAACGTCCTGCCGGCTCGTGAACGTCGTGGCGGCGATGATCTTTGCCATCTCGACGAGAGCGAACCGGGCCGCGGTCTGGGCCACGCGCTGCACCGGCAGGTCCGGCGCCGTGACGCTCTGCGCCTCCTGCCGGACCCGATCCATGCCCATGAAGGTGGCGCCCGCCGCGGTGGCGGCCGCGAAGCACGCGCGCAGCGGCGTCCCGAAGGTGCCGGCCTGGACTTGATCTACGGCGTCGGCGGACAGCGCGCCGCAGAGCTGCCGGAGCGTCGCCCCGTCCTGGCTCGCGGCGTCGACGCCGGCGGCGAGCAGCGCGTCGAGCACGACCTTCAGCGCCGCGACGGCGACGCGGCGCTGAGCGAAGGTCATCCGGTCCTAGCTCCAGTCGTCGTCGGTGCCGGCCGACAGCTCAGAGGCGTCGGCGAGCCGCGCCGCGGAGGCGGCGGAGGCCGCTTGTGTGTTCTCCCGGCCCGACGGGGCGGCGACCCCGACCTGGGATCGCACGAAGGTCATCTCGAAGCGGGCCAGGCCGCCCTGGTCTTTCGTCTCGATGCGCTGGTAGGTCTCGCAGCGCATCGTCGCCTGTCCCATCGTGGACAGTACGAGGAGACCGGCGCCCTCCCGCTGCAGCGCCGCTTCCAAGTCGTCGGCCTGGTCGAGGTAGTCATCGCCGATGACGTAGCCGGAGATCGCCACGCGGGTGACGCGGCGCCCGAGATCCTCGTCCGAGCTGCGCTCGGACTTGGCGAACTCGTAGGTGAAGCCGCGTCGCCCGCCGAAGCGAGTGTTCGCCTCGATCTTGAACGGCACGCCGCGGAACGACGGAGGGCGGAGCTCGTCGCGCCAGGTCATGCAGAAGGCCTCGGATCGTGGCTTGGTCCGGCCGCTAGGCCCGGTCCATGTCCATCTGAGACCGACCCTTCGACACGGTCGTCTCCCGGAACAGACCGCCCGTATCGGCCCGGTGCGTCATCCCTGCGGGCGGGTTGTCGAACTTGATGTGCAGGGTGCCCTTGGGATCGGCCGGCGCGCCCGGCATCTGCATGCCCGGCCCGGCGCCCGGTGCGCCGCGCCCGTAGAAGCGATCCATCAACGCGTCTCCGACCGGGGCTTTCGCCTTCGCCGGGGGCGCGCTGACCTCTTTGGCCGCGTCAGCCTGCCTGCTCGCATTGGCCCGATCGACCGTGCCGTCGCTGTGAGCCCGCCGCACCCAATCGGGTGCGTTGGCGGAACGGCCGCCAGCTCCCCACGCCATCGACGGACCGCCGCCGATGTGGATGCCGTGCTCGCCCATGTAGCCGGGGCCCGCACCGACGCCGGTGGCGCCGTTGCGGACCGTCCCGCGGATGAAGCCCTCCATGACCTTGCGGTCGGCAGGGTCGTTCATCGACAGGTAGCGCCGCTGGCCGTTGGGTCCGATGGTGTAGAGCCTGACATCGGCCGAGCGGCCGCCATCGTGGCGGTGACTGCCCGTTCGGTGGCGACCGTGGTCATCCTGACCGCCGGAGTAGATCTCAGCGTTGACGGCGGCATCCTTGGCCGCCTTGGCCAGCTGGTCCCGCAGCTCGTCGGTGATGGCCTGCCGTCGGATACCGCCGCCCTGGCGCTGGTCGACGCCGCCGACACCGTCGACCGGCTCCACGTCCGCGCCGCTGCGCGAGAGCGGACCGGAGCCCGCTCCGCCGCCTCGGCCGAGCGCGGCCTCGGCGGCGCGCTGCAGCGTCTCGTCCCGGTAGAGCAGGTTCGACGGCCCGTGCTCCTGCCACAGGAGGCCGCGGAGGAACTTCTGCATCTGCGCCGCGTCGCGCAGGTCGAACTTATCGTTCGGCCCGATCCCCATCGTCTTGGCGATGTTGGCCGGCGCGGTCGGGTGCCCGGGTGTCCAACCGTTGGCCCCGGCTATGATTTTCTGGAGCGTGTCGGCGCCGCCGTCGAATTTCGAGAGGGCGAGGCGGGCCGCCGCGCGCATGCCGGCCTCGGGGCTGTTGAAGACGATCTGCGGCGAACCCTGGTCCGTGTTCTGCGATGGCCCGACCATGCCCGGGAAGTTGCGGCGCTGCCAGTCCGAGCCCGAGTACTTCAGGTTCCCGGGGTTGTTGTTGCGCATGCCGGCGGGGAGCCGGGAGACGTCCACGTCGTTCCCGAAGTACTCCTTCGGCTCCTGCGCTTGAGGAGCCTCGCCCAGCGGCCCGGTGCCGGGCGTGATCGGGCCGGTGCCGCGCTGGATCGCGCCTGCGTGCGGGACCGGCGCACGTGGCGAAGTCCCGCCCGAGTAACCACCGCCTCCCGCGCCTGCCCCGCCGCCGCTACCGAACCCGCCGCCGGCACCGCCGCCGATCCCGCCGCCGCCCCAGGCGGCTTTCTGGATCAGCGATCCGCCGCCGACCGTGGACCCGCCGTAGCTCGAGGGGCTGACGCTCGCCCCGCCGTTCTCCCGGACCTTCTGCAGCTCGTCGGCGACGCGCTTCAGCTCCTCGATCATGCGATCGTGCTTGCGCTGGTAGTCCGCCCCGCGCGGGCCGGCCTCCAGGAGCTTGAGCTGGCTCTCGACCTGCGTGCGGCGACCCTCCAGCTTCTCCCGCGGCGTGGCCTCGGTCCCGCCGAACGGGGAGATCTGATTGCGGAGCGCCTGCTCGCCCTCGTTGCCGCGCAGACCGTTCTTCTCGGCGTCCTCGATGAGGTCGGCCGTGCCCTTGAGCATCGGGCCCAGGACCTTCAGCTTCAGCCGCTCGGCCGCGGCTCCGATCCGGCCCATGCTCTGCTCGAAGCGGGCGGCCGCCTCCTCGGTCTGCTTGTCGAGGTGCCCGACTTCCTTCTGGACCTGCGCCAGCGCCTCGGAGAACTTGCCGGTCATCGACCCGGCGATGCGCGCGATGTCGTCGGTGCCGAACAGCATCCGGGACACCCGCCGACGCACCTCCGGCTCGGGGATCGCCTGGATGCCGTCGACGGCGCGCTTGAGCGCCTCATCCATGTTGGGCGCGTTGACGAGATCCTCGGCGAGCTTGCCGAGGTTCATCGCCTGCAGGCTGGAGTACGCCTCGCCCCAACGGCGGCGCAGGTCGAACATCGTGGTCGCGAAGGATCCGACCGAGCTCTTCATAGCGTCGGCCGACACGCCGAACCGCTCGCCGAGCGCCCCGAACGCCCGCAGCTTATCCACCGCCACGCCGGTCTCGCGGGACAGCATGGACAGCTGCTGGGTCGAACCGGAGAAGCCGCGCAACGCCGACACCATGCCGGTGATCGACATGGCCGCGCCGAAGCCCGTCACGCCGACGGCCGCGAAGATCGGGTCGAAGCCGCGCAGGACGCCCTGGAACTTGGTGGCCTCCTCGCGGACGCCGGCCCAATCCTTTTTCCAGGTTGCACCCTGCTTGGAGGTCTCGTCGCCGACGCCCTTCAGCCCCTTCTGGAGCTTGGTCAGCGGACCCGTGAACTGATCCTCGACGGTGGCGACGATCCTGAGCTTGTCGTCAGCCATCCTGGTCCTCGCGTGGAGCGTGCCGCGGCATCAGCGCCAGGGTGTGGGCCATCAGTTGAGCCACGGTCGCCGGCGGATAGGTGCCGATCGGCCGAGAGAACGGCCACGCGTGGAAGGCGAGGCCTAGACGGAGACTGTCGTCGACGGCGCCGGCGGCAAGGCCGCCCACACGAAAAAACGGCTGAGGACGGTCCCCAGCGAGAGGATGTCGCGGGCACCGATCTTCTTCAGCGTTGACGTCGGCACGCTCGCGAGCTTGCTCACCAGCGGGAAGAACTGGTCGGCCGACAGCCCTTCGAGGAGCCCGAACTCCAGGACCTCCTCCCCGGTCGGCTCGCGCAGCACGAGCACCTTGACCATTTCGTCGTGCGCGCGGACCGCTGCCGCGAGCTGGTGCTCGTACGGCCAGGTGATCTCGCGGGGGTCCCGCGCGGGAGCCTCGTTGGTCTCTGCCATGATCAGATCTCGTCGCAGGTGAGGCCCATCCAGTTCACCGACACCTTGCCGGCGCCGGTGTCGATCTCGTGGGCGGACTCGGTCCAGGCGCTCGACAGGACGTAGGTCTTGCCGTTCGCGAGCTCGGCGGTGACGGTGATGTCCGTCATCGCGTCGAGCTCGGCGATGGTCAGGCCGGCCGTGGTCGAGAGGTCTCCCTTGATGAAGGGCACGCGCGGGGTCTCGATGAAACCGTGCACGCCGTCCTGCCCGGCGACGCCCTCACGCTTGGATGGCGACGGCGACACGATGAACGAGCCGCGTAGGTCGTACTGCTTGTTGCCGGCCTTCACGAAGGCGGTGCCGGCGATCCTCTGGCCCATGGCCGGTGCTCCAAAGAAAAACCCGCCTCAGAGGGCGGGTTGGATTGCGGGAAAGCGTGGAGGACCGGTCAGGTGCCGGAAGCGCTGAGCGGGAACTGGAGCCTAAACTGCGCCAGGATGTTCAGCCGGCGGAGCTGATTGACGATATCCGGCGGGTCGAGGATCTCGACGGTGTTCGGCTCCGTATTGGAACGGGCCACCGAGAGGTTCGCGATGTAGAGCGCGGCGTTCTCGACGAGCCCGTCGTACTCCATGTCCCGGTATTCCGAGACCATCTCGGCCTTGATCATCAGCGGCGTGACGATCGGCTTGCCGGTGGCGAACTTCGTTCCGTCGTTGGCGAGAGCCATCCGCGGGAAGGCGTTGGTAAGCCGCTGCCGGACCCGGGTGTAGCGCTCGTCGAGGGTGGCGAGCGTCGTCACCAGCTCGAACGCGTTGTCGGCCTGGCCGTAGGCGTTCTTCTGGTAGGCGGTCTGCTCGCGCAGGATCACCGGCACGTTGGTGGTGCCGCCGTAGAGGTCCGTGCCCTGGATCGCGAGGCCGACCTGCGCGAGGGCGTTCAGCTGGGTCTTGTTCCAGCGGTAGGCCTTCTGCGCCGGCAGGATGCCCACGAGCGGCAGCGTCTGCAGCGGCTGGGCCGCGTAGGCGCTGATCGAAAGCGCGGCGGCCGCGGTGTAGGCAGCGGCCCACTCCCAGACCGGCGACGGGCTCTGCGGCTCGAAGGCCATCGGGGAGATGACCGGCGAGTTGTTCGACGGCCCCCAGGTCGCCTGATCGGCGTAGGCACCGCGACGGGCCGAGAAGATCTGGCCGTAGCTCTGGCGGTACGGGCCCCAGCGCCCGCTGTCGGTGAAGCCGTACTCGGCGTCCCACACGGTGTAGGAGCCGGAGTCGTTCACCGGCAGGGCGACGAACTTGTAGGGCGCGTCGCCCAGGCCTGCGATCGCCGAGGTGAAGTCCGGGGTGCCGGTGCCGCCCGAGAGCTGATTGCCGGTCGGGTAGGTGACGGCGAGGCCGGCCGGTAGCTGCTCGCCGCCGTAGCGACCGAGGTAGCAATCCTGGACGTTGATGTCGTTGCCGGTCAGGCCCTTCCACTTGCAGGTGAGGGTGACGACGGCGGCGGCGGCCGAAGCGGTGACCGGCAGATCCGGGGTCGCGGCGATCGCCGCGGCGATCTTGGCGGCCACGGTCGCGAGCGTATCGGCCGAGACGATGGCGATCGGCACGAGTTGGCCGGCGATGTAGAGCGGGTACGTGCCGGCCACGGTGGGCGCGGCCGTCACGGTGATCGTACCCGACGCGGCGACGCCAGCCGTCGGCTCCGGCACGGGCAGCATGTAGATCGGCACGCTGGTGACGCCCTTGAAGAACGTCTTGAACATGCGCGCGAGCATCGAGCCCGGGCCGAACAGGGCATCGGCGTCCGCGTTCGTGCCGCAAGCGACGACCTGGTTCGGCGTGGCCGAGCCGGCCGAGGTCGGATGGCCCGCGAGCAGCGCCCACTTCAGCGAGGTCGGGGTACCGGCCTGCGACGGGTCGATCTGGGTGTTCGGGCCCGGGATCTTGTAGCTGTCCGGGATGCGGGTGAGGCCCATCGCGGCTTACTCCTTGGAAGCGGCGGCGGGCGCGGCGGCGCTCGCGCTGGTGGCGGGCTTGGCGGAGGCCGGCGCAGCGGTGGGGCTGCCAGCGTCGTGCAAGTCCTCCAGGAGGCGGATGGCGCCCTCATCCCGCAGGCGGAACGTGAACTGGTCGGCCGGCCAGCGGGCGGTGCCGTCGGCCTCGAAACCGGTCTGCGACGGCATGTGCTTGAGCGCGCGATAACGCTCCTCGGTCGCCTCGACGGCGACCGTGGCTGATCCGGCCATGGCGATGTCCTCAGGGAAGGGAGCGGCGCGGGCCGGCTCAGGTCGTGGGGATGTCGATCGAGAGCCCGATCGGGGGCGTGCCCGGGCCGGCACCGGCCGGACGGGCGGTGATGACGACGTGCTCGAGCACGTCGTCGATGTCGGGGTCGTAGGATGTGCGGAACACGAAGGTCATCTCGATCCGCCCTTCGGCGAAGTACGAGGCGCCCTCCCGCGGGAACACGCGGCCGCGCCGGACCTTCGTGACCGCCTCGAACAGCGGCCAGCGGTCCGGATCGTCCAGCGCCTTCGACGGGTCGACGCCGCGCACGAAGGTCGGGTCCTGCAGGAGCCGCTTGCGGATGCCGTTGGTCGCCGCGTCGAGCGCCTGGTCGAGCTCGTCCGGAGGCAGGTAGCCGACGCAGTACGAGATCCCGATCGTGACCTCGTTCATGAAGCGCGGCTGGCCGATGTTGGCCTCGTCCTCGGGCGACTCCAGCTCGTCGACGATCACCACCAGAAGGGCGGGAAGATCGCTCTCCTGAAGCTGCGGCTTCACCTGACGCCGGAAGCCGTTCACCGGCAGCCAGTCCTGGCCCGTGAGGCGCTCGATGATCGCCTCGCGGATCTTGGTCGACTCCGACGACATCACGCCCCCTTGGACTTCCTCTTGAGGGTGAGCGTCGCCCCGCCCTGGCCGTCCTGATCGACGTCGTCGATCCAGAGCGTGCCCTCGTCCGGATAGGAGCCGGCGGCGGGAACGCGGATCGCCATGCCCTGCGCGGGTGCGACCGGCCATTCGGACAGCCGGATCCCGAGCGTGATCGTGACCGTGTTCAGGGACTGCTGGCCCGGGCCCATCTCCACGTTGACGTTGCGCGTCGTCCAGACGCCGGTCGCGTCGAACGCCGGACGTGGCGGCTTCGAGGCCGGCGGCGTCACGGTGACCGGGCGCCCGAACGTGGCGATGCCGGGCCCAAGGGCGAGCGCGGCGAAATCGATCACGCGGCGGCCTGCGGCTTGGCCTTCGCGACAGTCTTCGCCTCGACCGGCGCGGCATCGGCGTCCGCCTCGAAGCGGCGGATCACCTGCTCCTGGATGCGGCGCTCGGTGAAGACGTCGTGCGTCCAGACGCTGCCCTCGGCCGCGAGCGGGCCGTCGACGGGGTGGACGAGGCCGACGTGCGCCTCGGCCGTCGGCAGCACCTTGATCATGGTGGTCATGGCAAGCTCCGGATCAGAACGGGTCGGACGGGGAGCACCCGGCGGGGATCACCGGGCGCGCACGCGTCAGGACGCGGCCTGGCCGAGCAGCACGTTCCCGACGGACGACGGGTTGGCGGCAGCGTCCGATGCCCAGCCCACCGGCAGGAGCGCGCCGGAATTCAGGTTGGTGACGACGCTGTTGGCGGCGTCCCAGTACAGCGCGTCGCCCTGCGCCCAAGCCTGGGCGTTGGTCTTGGGCAGGCTGTAGACGCCCTTGCGCCAGAGGGCGAAGACGGTGCCGGCCGGCACCGTCTCGGAGACGACGCCGAAGATCTTGCCGACGACGAGGGGCTGGCTGGAGACCACGCCGCCGGCGGGCGCCGGCACGTAGATCGCGTCGCCGCGCTGGATGTAGTTCTGCATGGATCGGGTTCCGGAGGCTCGGGTGCGGGGCGGCCGGCGCTCGAAGGTCGAGGCCGGCCGCGCGAGATCGGCGAGCGCAGATCGGGGCTGCGACCGCGTGGTGTTCGCGGAGGCGGCTTACTGCGGCAGCGCGCCGGGGTTCTTGAAGGCGCCGCGGAAGTCGATCGCGCCGCAGGCGAAGTCGTGCTCCAGCGAGATCTGGACGCCCTGCGTGCCGAAGGGCTCGTAGGTCTTCACGCGCGGGCCGTTGGAGCCGTTCAGGAAGCCGTGGACGAAGCACGGGAGCTGGGCCGGATCCGCCATCAGGTACCAGCTGTTGTCGGTGATGTTGGCGTCCGAGACCGACTGCAGCTTGCCCGAGAACGGGTTCACCGAGGTCGACAGCTGCGGCGCGATGGTCGCGACGAGCTGGTCGGCGGAAGTCTCCTGCGTCGGTCCGGTCAGGATGATCCGGGGCGGCACGTTCAGGAGGTAGCCGGCGAGCGACTTCATCGCCCGGAGCGAGGCGCGGCCCGCGCCGACGTTGGCGACCGAGATCACGCCGCCGGCGCCCGCGAGGTTGGCGTGATTGGCGTGCCAAACCGCCTTGCCGTCCTGCGCCAGCACCGGGTTGGCGTTGAACATCGTGAAGAAGGTGGTGTTCTCGAACAGCCGCACCGCATCGCCGGACGAGCCGAGGATCTGGTCGATGGCGCCGAGCTCGTCGTTGACGATCATCTGCCGCGAGATCGGGAAGATGACGCCGTAGGGCTTCAGCGTGATGTTCTCGCCGCTGTCGGCGGTGTCGCCGGCCTTGAGCTCACCGGTCTGGGTCACCGGCTGCAGCATCGGGAACTCGCCCGCGCGCACCTGCGGGTGCGGGCGGAAGTCGTTGAACTGACGCTCGATCGAGATCCGCTTGTAGGTCGGCTCGGCGAGCTCGTAGCGGGCGAGCAGGCTCTTGTTGAGCACGTTCTGGAAGATCGCCGGGAAGTCCGAGGTGGACTGGAAGGCGCGCTCGACGATGTCGATGGCCTGGCGGGCGGTGCGGATGTTGCCGCGGTGACCGACGCACTCGGCGGCGATCTCCACGAAGCCCATCCCCATGTAGGTCTCGGCGCGGGCCGCGTGCGTCTCGACCCACTTCTTCTCGGCCTTGCGCTTGGGCGCGTAGTCGATGCCGTCGGAGCCGCGCGAGGCGAGCGTCCGGGTGATCAGCGCCAGCGTCATGGCGTCGGACCGGCCCTGGCGCTCGTCGCGCCCGACCTGGATGCGGTCGTGGCTCGAACCCGGCTGCGAACCCCTCACGGCGGTCTCCTTGCTCTTCTCGGCGAGCTTGTCGAAGGCGATCTTGCGGAAGGCGGCCGGGCTGAGGCCGCGGTCGATCGCGCTGGCGAGGTTGAGCTCGACGCCGTGAGCGCGGGCCTGATTGGCGATGCTCGCGAGCTCGGAGGCCTGCTTCTGGCTGAAGGCGGGCTTGGCGGCGCGAGTGCCGGCGGCAGCGGAAGCGGCACGGCCGGGCCTGGCGCGGGTGCCGGCGCGGCCGCGGGGCGCGGACCGGGTGTCGTCGTCGTCCATCTCGTCGTCGCGCGCCTTGACCGGCTCGTCGCTCGGCTCGCCGTCCGCGTCGACGAAGTTGCCCTCGGCGTCGACGTAGAAGCCGCCCTCGTTGACGTCCGGGGCGGTGCGCTCGGCCTTGACCGGCTGATCCACGACGTTGCCCTCGGCGTCGACGTAGTCGCCGTCCTCGTTCACGTAGTAGCCGTCCTCGTCGACGGCGGGCTCGGCGCGGCTCTCGGCCTTCACCGGCTCCTCGACGAGGTTGCCCTCGGCGTCGACGTACTTGCCGTCTTCGTTGACGTAGTAGCCGTCCTCGTCGACGGTCGGGGCAGCGCGCGTCTGACGCGGGGCGGGCTTCGACTTGGCCATACGCTTGTCCTCTCGCTTCTCGGGCCAAGCCCGCTCGTGCGGCCCGGCGGAGCCGTACCGGTAGGTGATCGAGGCATCGCCTCGGGTGATGGTGATCTCCTTCGCGCCGCGGCCCATCGGACTGACGCGCAGGTCGGGACCCGCGAGCGGATCGGCCGCGCCCTCGTGGGCGCGCACCATCGCGGCGGGATCGGCGGGGACGGAGACGAGCGAGGCTTCGAGCAGCTCCCAGCGGGTCGCCGTGAAGGTCAGGCCGTCGTCGACGTCGAGGATCTGTTTCTCGGGGTCGATCACGGTGCCGTCGGCGTCGGTGATCTCCCACGCGTCGACTCGGTAGCCGATCGAGATGCCCTTGATCTCGCCGCGGGCGACCATGCCCTCGGCGGTCTTCCCGGGCTCGGTGGCGGCGAACTTCGCCCGGCCGAGGATGCGCCCCTCGGCGAACCACACGTCGACGATCCGCCCCAGCACCGAGCCGATGCCGTAGCTGTTGTGGCTGTCGAGGAACGGGATGCCAGAGGAGGCGAGCCGGTCGACGCAGACCGCGGCCTCGTCGGTCGACAGGCGCTCCGTGCCGTACCAGCGCACGACATCCGAGCCCTCGGAGAGGATCAGCTCGATCGTGTGCTCGTTGGCGTCGTAGCTCGCGGGTGCGACCTCCAGGAAGCGGCGCCCGCGGGTGCCGAGGGCCTTGAGGTCGATCGGGCGCGCGGAGCCGCCCGGGGCAGCGGCGCGCCGCCCGGTCTTCGAGGTTGCCATAGGGGATCCCGTCAGTTGGCGGCGGGCGCCGTGATCGGCTCGCCGGTGTCGTCCTTGAGGGGCTGCGGCTTGCCGCCGGCTGGATCGCCGTCGACCGGCTGCTGCTTGCCGGACTGGTCAGTGCGCCGCGGGTCGATGTCGAACGCCAAGCCCATGGCATCGGCGCGCTTGTAGAAGGCCGCCGACATGTCCTGGACCTTGCGCCAGTTGTTGCCCCAGCTCGCGACGTATTCCTGCGGGCTCATCCGGCCGGTGCGCGCCGCCTTGATGTCCGCCTCGATGTCGTCGTTCGGGTTGATCGGCTCCCAGGCGGGCGTCATCCACTGAGCCCGGTACGGCTCAGGCCGGTCCGGGAGCAGGCCCGACAGCACCGCGCGGGACACGAAGCGGTCCCACGTCCGGTCGCAGATCGACGGGATGACCACGTGGTTCTGCAGCTGCTCGGTCAGGCGCCGGAACTCGACCTTGCCCGCCCGCAGACTGGAGAAGTTCGCCCCCCGGAGGTCGCCGGAGACCTGGTCGTAGGTGCAGCCGACGCCCGCCGCCATGGCCTGCAGGTTGAACAGCAGGATCGGCTCGACCTGCGTCGTGCTCGTCGGCGCGGCGAACGTGACGTCCTGGCCCGTTCGGAGCTCCTTGAGCATCCCAGGTTCGAGCGAGGTGAGCTGCGCGTCGGGGTTCGCCGCATCGCGGCCCGTGAGCCCCGGACGGGCCGGGTCGAAGATGTCGCCGGTAGACTCGTCGTTGTTGGTGATGAAGCCTGAGAAGCACGCTTCGACGCGCGCCTTGACGTTCACGGCGTCCAAGAAGTCGGCGAGCTCGCGCGACGTCATCAGGATCGGTGCGAACCACGAGACGCCGCGGACCTGCCCGGGCCGCAGCTCTTTGAACAGATGGATCAGCTCGTCCTCCGGCACGAAGGTCGACACGCCCGGCCGCATGGCCGAGGTGTTGATCTCGCCGGGGTGGTTCGGGTTGAGCCACAGGCCGACGCGCCGGTCGTATTCCCCGAGGCCGACGCCGAGCCGGGTGTGCTCCAAGCCCTCGGTCCCGGGGCAGCCGTCATTGCCGTAGATCCCGTCGCGCCACTGGTCGATGAAGTCGCTCTCCAGCAGCTGCAGCTGGAAGGGCACCCGCCGCGGATCCTCGAACGGCCGGTCGATGAACCGGATCACGCTCTCGCCGGACTCGACCATCGCCCGCACGGCGAGCGCCTGCATGGCGTAGAAGCCCATGCGGCCGGTGACGTCGGCCTTCCGCTCCCAATCATCCCAGAGGTTCTCCAGGCGGCGGTCGAGCATGTCCGACCCGCTGTCCGGGATCGGCGTGATGCCCGTCCCCACCACGTGCGAGGTGATGATGTCGAGCATGCGCGCCGCGTAGGGCGTGTTGCGCGCCAGATCCCGGGCGCGCGAGCGCAAAGGGCGCAGGGCGCCCTGGATCTCGGCGTTCGCCGAGGTGTTGAGCGCCTTGAACGAGGACGCGCGCCGACCCACGGCGGCGCCCTCGTAGATGCGCAGCGCGTGGCGGGCGCGGGCGCGGGACAGCGCCGCGCGCGGCGCCACCCAGCCGATCGCGCGATCGAGGGCGTTCATCGTGGCGATCCGCTACCAGCCGGAACGCAGGCAGCCGTCGGCCGAGATCCCGCCAGGGAAGCCGCGATCGTGCGCGACCAGGATCGTCGCCGATTTCTGCGGATCGAGGCCCAATGCCCGCCGGATGATCGAGCGGACCCGCAGCATCTCGTCGAGTGAGCGATAGGTCGCCGTCTTGCCCTCGTAGGACACGGACGTGACGCCGGCGGCGATGCCGGCCTCGATCGCGTCGAGCTGCGCCTGGGTGAAGGCCATCAATCTCTTCCGCGGCTCATCCAGCCACCCGGCCGGCTGTGGTTGATGAAGCCCGAGTGCTGCGGGCGGGCGTAGACGGGCGCTGGCGGCGGCGAGGGCGATGGCGGTGGCGCGGAGGCCGCTGCCGGCTCGGCCGCGGCCTCCGCGTCGGTCGTCTGCGCTTCGGCGTCCGAACCGGGCTCGCCGGGCTCCGACGGTTCGACCGCCGGCTCCGCCGCGGCTTCCTCGGCCTCGTCGCGTTCCGGCATGCGCCCCAGCGCGACGTAGCGCCCACTGGAGGCCTGCAGGCCGCACATCGCGACGTAGGCGTAGACGAAGCACACACCCGCCTCGTGGGCGGCCTTGGGCTTTTCCCACTCGGTGAAGCCCTGGCGCCTAACTACGAGCTTCTCGCGGGTCAGCTGCTCGAAGTACTCGGCGTCGATCGGGCGCGAGCCGTGTGACGGCACCACCGGAAAATGGACGAAGCGCGGTCCGGGATCGACCAGCGCCAGCGAACCGTAGGCAAAGTCGCGGGCGGCGTTGCCGCCGACCATGTACCAGGAGGAGCCGAGCTTCGTGGACGGAAGCCGCGGCCAGACCTTGGTGCGTGCGCCCCGCGCCTCGGACTTGCCCTTGATCGCCCAAACCTTGCGGCGACGGCGCTCGGTGCAGAACGCGTAGGTCTCCGAGGTATGGTGACCGCCGGAGTCGATGGCGGCCGCGCTGATCCGCATCTCGCTGCCATCGCTGCGCTTGAACCCGCGCAGCAGCAGCCGGTCGAGGTTGCGCCAGACATCCGGTTCGGCTGGGTCGCCCGGGATGACGAAGTGGCCGATCAGGGCGCATTCGAGCCCGGCGCCCCAGCCCCAGACCGCGCCCTCGATACGGGCGTTGGTGCCGGACTGGACGTCGCCGCCCAACGTCAGGGTTCGTACGAAGTCGGGCACCTCGGCGCCGTAGGCCTCGCGACGCTTGAGGAAGGAGGTCGGCTTGATCTCCTGACCGTAGGTCTGCCGATACGGGCGTCCGAGGCGCAGGTTGACGAACGGCTGGACGAGGTTCGCCGGATCGTCCTGGGCCTCCAGCCACTCCT
Source organism: Methylobacterium sp. OAE515 (assembly GCF_041806315.1). NCBI lineage: Bacteria > Pseudomonadati > Pseudomonadota > Alphaproteobacteria > Hyphomicrobiales > Methylobacteriaceae > Methylobacterium > Methylobacterium sp. OAE515. The sequence continues at coordinate 3,942,052 of NZ_JBGMUV010000001.1, read as the reverse complement.
GCACGATCACCGGCCACGCGGCGTTCGCGTTGAGCGACATGCCGGTCCAGAGATGGAAGCCGGCGTGTCCTGCCGTCTTCGGCGTCGCGGTGGGGCGCCAGTCGCCCCGTTCATCCATCCAGGCCTTGCTGCCCTCGTCGATGATGCAGCCGCAGGTGCCCTGGTACCAGACGGACTTGAGCGTGCCGTCTTCGTTCAGGTCCCACTTCAAGCCGTGCGGCGTGTCCTTGCCGCCCCAGTCCAGATACTGCCAGCCGGAGAGCTCCCCGGCGTGCTCCGAGCATTGCGGGCAGGGCACGAAATAGCGCCGCTGGTCCGAGGCCAGCCAGAGCTTCCAGACCCGGCTCGTCTCCTCAAGGAGCGGGGTCGAACCTCGAACCTGCTTGCGGTTGTAGAAGGTCTCGCCGCGGGTCCAGAACAGCTTGAGCTTGTCGCCCTGCGTCTTGGCGCCGGGCGTCCAGCCGTCGCCGTCGATCTCGTCGGCGAACAGGAACCGGGCGGAGTAGCGCCGGAATGCGTCGTCCGAGGCGGCGCCGACGACGCGCACGAGGGCGCCGTTCGACAGCTGGTAGAACGTCGCCGAGTCCTGTTTCTCGCCCTTGCGGACGGGCCGCAACATCTTCGCGAGCACCGGGGTCTCGCGCAGCATCGGCGCGATCTCGGTGGCGCCGAACTCCTCCGCGTCGTCCTCGACCGGCTGCGCGACCGCGCAGAGCGTCGGGTCCTGATGCAGGTGGTAGCCGATCGCCAGCGTGGCGAGCCGGGTGTAACCGACGCGGGCCGCCTTCAGCACGGTGACCAGCGGCAGCGTCGGATCGCACATCGCGTCCATGAGGCCGCGCTGGTACCCATAGAGGGTGACCGGGCCGCTCTCGGAGCCGGTGCTCTTCGGGATCCGGCCGTGCTCCTCCGCCCATTCTGAGCCCGACATGTGGGGCTTGAAGATGAGCGCCTCGTCGAACAGCCGGTCGAGCTCGGCACGCGTCGCGTCGCGGCCAGCCGGGTACTCACCCCGTCGGTGGGTTCCGATCCGCTCCGCCAGCGTCATCGTCGGTGTCGCGTCCTGCAAACCACCGCTGCGCGATCTCCTCGCGGGCGGCCGTGAAGGCTCGGTTCATCTCGGCCTTGGCCATCGCCTCGATCTCGGAGGCGTTGGTCATCGTGGCCGCGCGTCCGGCAACCTTCGAGGCCATGTTCGACAGGCCGGTCCGGAGGACCTGGCAGAAGGTCGCCATGTCGGCGACGGCGTCGTGCCGGGACACGACCGCCTTCAGCGCCTCGTCGGCATTGATCTCGGCGACGATCGCGTTGGCCACAGCGCGGCGGCAATCGGCGTCCTCCCGTCGGGATTTGCTGCTGTCCTCGCCGGCGTTCATCGCCACGTTCTCGACGGCGCGCTGGATCTTCCAGTCGACCACCGCGGCCGTGTCGAACTGCCACTCGACGCCGTTGCTGCCTCGCTCGACGTAGGGGCAGCCCTTCTCGATCCAGTTCGTGACCGTGTTGACGCTGACGCCGAAGATCCCGGCGAGGTCGGCACGGTTGACCAGCCGGCCGTCGATTGAGCCGGACATCAACAACAACCCCGGTTTTCAAAAATTCTCAGAGGGTGAACCGATGGGGTCCGAATTCCCCTCACCGGCACCCCCCTCCCGGAAGGACCCTGGATCTGGCTGGATGGGCCCCCTGCCCTCCCGTCCGCCCTCGGGCGCCTGGATGGCCCACCCGTGGCCTGTGCGGGTCGGTGGCGACCCGCGCTCAATCAGCCCTTCCGGCGCGCGTCGTTGACAACGAAGCGCTCCCAGGCCGCCCGGAAGTGCTTCCGGTAGGCGGCCGGCACGACCGTGGCAGCCTTCTCGTAGTAGGGGAAGCGCTTCTGGTAGCTCACGCCCTTCACGAACAGGAAGATGGGCACCGCCCACTTCTCCTTCTGAAGGTAGATCCCGTCCGGCGCCTTACCGTGGTTGCGGAAGACGATGTATTCGACGTTGCGCCCGACGTTGCGGCGCTTCGAGCGCGCCGTGGTGTTCTGGTAGCGGTCCGACTGGGCACCAAGCGCCGAGAGCATGCGGGTGATGAAGGCACCCGACACGTTGCCGTTGCCATCCCGCGGGCAGCGCGTGCTCGGCACCGCGAACTCGCCGGCGAGCATCAGGCCCTTGCGGATCAGCAGGACCTCGAACCGCTTGTGGCGGCGCGAGCCGCCGGCGACCTGAGGCCCGAGGAACTTCCAGGCCGGGATCGACCCGCTGCCTTCCTTGAAGCCGAGCTCCGCCTGGAGGCGTTGCTTCGTGGCCGGCCGGACCATCAGGCTGTTGAGCGTGAACCTTGACGGCTGGTCGAACACGGACCGCATGGTCTCGCGCTCGGCCTCCCGTGCGTCCTTCATCGCGTTGGTCAGTGCGACCGCGGCGACGAACGGGACCTGCCGGGCAGCTCGGCCAACGGCTTCGGCCTTGAGGCCGAACTCGCTGGCGTCGAGCTTCAGCATGGGATCAGCGCCCGACTGTGATGGTCTTCAGCTCGCCCGAGACCGGGTCGAGGATCGTCAGCGTCTGCGCGGCCATGGTCAGCAGACCTGCATCGGTTGCGGCACGTCCCGGTTCTGCTGGACGAGGCGCGTGGCCGGCCGCTCGACCGACAGCTCGGCGGCGTTGTCGAGGACCAGGACAGTGACGTCCCGGACGCCGGCGGCCGCGCACATGCGGATTAGGTCGTCCTGCCAGCGCGCGGCCGTGGCCGGCTGCAGCTTCTGCGACGTGCGCAGCACCAGGATGTCGCCGTGCCGGACTTCGAGGCGGTCCAGTTGGCGGTCGATTTCGTCGGCCATAGCTCGCTTCACGATGGCTTCATGGTCGCCATCGGCGAGCACGTGGGTTTCCTGCCCACGCCGCCGGCCAAGCCTTCAGCGATGGCGTTCTACGGCCTCAAGCCGCGTCGGTATCCGTGGCCTTGCGGACCAGCGATCTCTGCTCGACCCGCGCGAGGCGCTGCCGATGCAGTTGTCGGCGACTGGTTGGCTTGTTCCCGGGCTGTGTGCCGGACGCCCGCCCTTCCACCTCGTCCAGAGCGGCCCGCAGCTTTGCGGCCTCCGCCAGGAATTCCTTGGTCAGGATCGCGTCGTGGTGGCCTTCACAGAGCACGTGCGTATCGGTGCCGCCCCACGTGAAAAGGTACTCGATCGCGCCTTTGTATTTCGGGTTGTCGAGGATGTAGGCGATGTTGCTCGGAAACCATTTGCCCCCGCGCTTCGTCGGCACGCCATCCTGCGTCAGCCCGTCCGCAATCTGTTGCAGCTTCCGTCCCTGGATGCGCTCCAGGAAGATGCGTCGGACGATCGCCGCTTCCGCCTCGTTGATGACCAGGCCGCCATCTTTATCCCGGTCGTAGCCGAAGGGAGCGGGGCCGCCGGCGTATCCGCCCTTGGCCGCTTTCTCCTTCCGACCGCCGAAGGTGCGCTCGGTGATGACCTGGCGCTCCTGCGCGGCCATGCTGGCCAGCACGGTGAAGATCATCTCGCCCATGGGCGTGGCGGTGTCGATCGGCTCTGTGACAGAGCGGATCACGATGCCGAAGCTGTCGCGCAGCGCATGTACGCTGGTGACGGCGTGGAGCACGTTCCTCGCCAGTCGATCGAACTTGTAGAGGAGCAGGATGCTGAAGGCGGCCTGCTCGGCCAGCTCGACAACGCGGCTGAAGCCCTGGCGCTCGCCGGGGGGCGTCGCGCCCGAAACGCAGTCGGTCACCAGCTCGACGAGCTCGTAACCCTGGCTCAGGGCGAAAGCCCGGATCGCGCGCTCCTGGACGTCGAGGCCGAAGCCGTCGGAGAACTGACCCTCCGTCGAAACGCGCAGATACCCGACGACCTTCGGCCGGCTAGTTGTCGCGGGTTGCGCGGTGGTCCGCCGGCGGCCCGCCAGGGACTTGATGCGCTTCGAACCCTGCATCGGTTTCATCCCAACTCGGCCAAGACTTTGGAAGCCGAACGATATCAGATTTCCGAATATGCGCGTCTGCCCGAGAGTTTGTAAATCTTGCGCTTCCGCGCTGCGGAGAGCGACGTTTCGGCTCCCGCCGGCAACGTCGCTTCCGAATTCACGCCCTCAGTTCACTTGGGCGGAAGCACCTGAACCGCGGCATCTAAGAATGGCTGGATCAATTCCGAGCGGCACTGATACTGGCCGAAGCTTTTTAGCTCGGAAAATTGTTCCGGGAAGGCCACCGCGAGGTTCTCGGGATCCGCGGCAATCCGCCCGTCCTCGTGCACGCCCACGCGCAAACGATGCTCAGTGGGGCGACCATTCTGCAGGATGCTCAGAACAGCCGCCGCCAACTCGACGAAGGCCGGGTCGGCATCGCTGACCTGTAGCGCCAGACCGACTCGCTCTAGCGCCTGGTTGCAGGCAACGGCTTGTGTCTGAAGACCATCCCGGACAGGCTTCCAAGCAGCAAGGATGTCGGCCTTCGCTTTCTCAGCTGCCTGTTCGTCCCGTTCGTGATCGGAGGCAGCCTCAGCTGCGGCACTGATCCGTTTCTTGAAGACGGAGACCGCGTCGTTGAGCGCCTTATCGAGTTCGTCAGCCATCATCACGTCCTTGGTTGCCGGACATGCATCTAACGGCTTCTGATACGAGCTCAACCAGCTCGGACTGCCGCCACAACCCCCAGTGCGAAGCGGCGGTACCAGGCGCGGAACATCAGCGGTCCCGCAGGATCCGGCCCCACTCGTCGAGCAGGGCCATCGGCAGCTGGTAATTCGCCTCGATGACGATCGTGGCCGCGGCCGCGTAGATCGCGACGAGCGCCCAGAGGTCGAGGTAGTGACCCGGCTCAGAGCGCATCGTCACCCACCAGGTCTTCGACGATCGCCTCGCGATCCTCGTCGGAGTCGGCGAGGCGATGCGCGTGTATCTCTGTCGCGCCGTCGGCCGCGGCGAGTTTGGCGGCCTCGGCCATCGTACCGTTCCAGCCGGCACCGACGATGCGGGCGAGCCCGTCATCATTGCGGCGCACGCCGAGGATGACGGCGCCGGGGGCGTCGACATCTAGGCGGGCCTGCGCCAGCGTGTGGATGGTGACGACGTAGCGGCGTCCGGACTGGCCGCGCCACGCGGACAGGTCGAGCACTGAGCAGCGCTGGCCGCGCAGACGCTCCTCGCGGATCTCACGGCGTACCATGCGATCCCCTCGGGCCTTGCTGAAGGCCGCACCCCAGGCGACGCGGCGGTTGGAACTCACGCGCCCGGCATCCCCTCGACGGGCAGACAGCGCGCGGTGATCCGCGATCCGGCCGGAAGCAGCTTCGTGAGGTCGGCAAACTCGGCGATGCGCGCAGCGCGCGTCATGCAGGTATACTTGCTCTCGGCACGCTCGCGGCCAAGCATAACCCGGCAGGCCTTGGAGCAGGCCTGGACCTCGACGCGCCAGCCGATCGTCTCGGCGTGGCCCGTTGCCATGGCGCCGAGCAGGATCACGGTTGCCAGCGCCATCTCCAGGATGAGGAGCGCCAGCAGGCTGCGGATCGTCATCGCCGCGGATCCCGCGAGGGCCAGAAGGTCTCCTGCAGGGCGAGGCCCACGACCAGGATCAGCGCGATCGCCAGGATCTGGACGGTCAGCGGCGACAGGCAGACCGGTGGCACGAAGGGCGCGATGCGATCTGGCAGGCCGACGTCGAGGAACAGCTCGTCCATTTCAGGCCACCGCTCGCATCGCCGCTGGCGTGCCGCCGAGATCATCGGTGGGCAGCCCGCTCGTGGGAGCGACGCCGACGTCGAATTCGGTGTGGCCCAGCGCGTTCTGGGCGTAGGTGCGGGCGGCCTGCGCCGAGGAGAACTTCTCGGCGCGCGCCAGATCCTTCGTCCACACGAAGGGGCGCCAACCGTTCTCGCGCTCGCCGGCGGTCCCGGCCTGGGCGAGGTAGCGGCGCGCGGAGCCAGCGCCGAAGCGCACAACGTGGACGAGGCTCACAGCCGGAAACCCTGCAGGAAGGCGCGGCGCACCTGCACGCAGTCGGCCGCGTTGCGGCACTCCTCGCCGATCACGGCGGCGATCCGCTCGTGCATCGCGCTCGGCGCCTTGGACACATAGGCGTCGAAGGCATCGGCCGCGGAACGCAGGCTGGAGGCGGTCGAACCGACGACCGGGGCGAGCTGCTCGACGGCCTGGTCGACGAGATCGGAGGCGCTGAGGTTCATGCAGGTGTCTCGATCAGCCGAAAATGCCGTGGAGCCACCCGTCGACGACGAGGTGGTTTTCCAGGCTGCGTGCCCGGAAGCGAATGTCCGGCGGCGCGCAATCGCAGGCGAGGATCGACCGGCACATCCGGAGGAGCGCCGTGCGCTGGGAGGCGGTCATGGGCGCTCCAAAGAAAAACCCCGCCGGAGCGGGGTTGTGGATCAGTCGAATTGCGGGGTCCGCGGCTCAGAACATGCTGAACAAGCCTGGCATCCGCGCTAGGAAGGCGGCGCGGGAGGTTTTCGACGGTCCTCTCGTACGGTCAGCGGGTCGGGCGGTAATGCCCCTCAGCAGAGCCCGGCCCGCTGCTGTCGATCACGCCGTCTTCGCGGTGCCCCGCAAGCGCTCGCGGTGGCGCAGGACTGCGGCCGGGACCGGCGCCGACTGGCGGCGCGGCGGTCCGGAGGCCTCCTGGTCGGGCCAGTGTCCTGTGAGCTCGCGGTAGAAGCGGCGCAGGCCGTCGCGGATCTCGTCGCGGTCGACCATGAACGACTCGGCGCTGTGCCGATGGCTCGGCATCTTCAGCCGGTCGGCCTTGCTGCAGAGCTGCCGGAGGCGCTCGGCGATGTCACGCTCGGTCATCACCGGGCGCTGTGCGCGCGTCATGGTGGTGATCATAGCCGATCGCCTCCTACGCTGCATCGCTGAAACGGGGCCACCCCATAACGCCCGGGTGGGGGGGCGCGCCTTCCGGCGAGAGATGAGGGTGAGACGTCGGCTATCACACCCGCAGGACTGACCGCCGACTCGCCGCGAAGGCGACCCACGGGATGACTGCAGCGATATGATATCCTCGGTTCTGTCCTCTCGGCCGCCCGTGACGTGCGGCCCTATCCCGTCTTTGAGGGATCGCTGGGGTCGAAACTACGCGTGCGGCAAGCTTGTCCAGGGGCTCGAAGCGTTGCCCGACCCGGCTTTGTGGGGCCGCTATAGGTCAGACTGTCAGGGATCAGCGGGCGAAACCGTCCGCATCAGAGGTCGGTCGCCATAGCGAGATCAGCGCTTCATGGCTGGCCTCCCCGAAACGACAAAGGCCCCGCGCGGGGCCTCCGCCGGGGCCGTCTTAAACTTCTGCGCTGTCCATATGCGTCAAGCGACAAACCGCAGTCAAGTGGCTTGTCGGCTGGGAGGGGAGCCTTTGAAAAAAACGAAAGCGCATGCCGGAATTTTAGAACAAACCTGTTAACCCACGCTCCTCTGAACCGAACCGGTCGCCCCGGCACTCGAGCAGCCGTACGACTCCGCCGGCGCAGGTCTCCCGATATGGTACCCCTGAAGATAGTCGACCTCTTGCTCCACGCAGAGGCGACGTTGATCCTCCGTCTCAATACCTTCGACCACAATGGCGCACCCCGTACTACGTACGAGGCCGATGATGTTCTTAAACATCTCGGAACCCTTGACCGTATTCGTAGCATGCAGGAAGGATCGATCCAATTTTACAGCATCGAATTCTACTTCTCGAACACAGGATAACCCGGCAAATCCTGTGCCGAAGTCATCGAGCCACACCTGCACCCCGAGCAGCCGGAGCTCACGGATGTTTTTCAGAATGTCGGGTTGATCCTCGATTTGGAGGGTTTCGGTGATCTCGATCGCGAGCCTGCGCGGCGAAATCCCAGTGTCACCGAGAATTTTGGCCACCATCAGCGAAAAGCTCGCTTGCCTGAGCTGGACTGGTGAAACATTGACGCTCACCAGCGGAACGGCGTCGGTCGCCAGAAGCTGCCGACATGCCGTCCCGATCGCCCAAAGGCCGAGCGTCACGATGACACCCATCCGTTCGGCTAACGGGATGAAAACAGCCGGAGATATGGCTTTGCCATTCGGCGTTGTCAGGCGCATCAGCGCCTCGGCGCCCACGATCTCGCCCGAAGGTGCGCTCAAGATCGGCTGATAGACCAAGGATACAAGCTTTCGATCCTCTGCCGTGCGGAGCAGATCAGCCAAGTTTTCCTCTGCTTCAGCGTACGTTGAACTCTCGTAATCGAACAATCGTACGCAATTCCGACCGGTCTTTTTTGCATCATAGAGAGCTCGGTCAGACTCGGTGATTAACCTCTCCACACGCGTTCCCGGAACATCCCGACTGAACGCGGCGCCGACACTCACCGTAACGACCGCAGCACTGTCGGGCCTATGATCGTGCGGGATAGCCAAGCCCTCCACCGCACGCCGGATCGTTTCCGCGATGTGCTTGACATGCTCGCGGCTCGGGGACGGAGCGATCAGAATGAATTCTTCGCCGCCGAAGCGGCCAACCATGTAGCCGTTCTCCGCGCCGGCAGCCGCCATAGCGTCGGCGACAGCGGCTAAACACCGATCGCCCTCCTGATGCCCGTAACGGTCGTTGTAGATCTTAAAGTAATCGACATCGACCAGCACGACCGCGAAGCTGATGTGCTGGGCTTGCCAGTCCCGCCAATAGGCGCCGAGCTCTTCATCGACAGCGCGCCGGTTAGCCAGTCCCGTCAGGGCGTCAGTCGTGGATAATTTCAGGAGAGCCGCGCCGCGCTCCATGGCTTCCTTCTGCCGGATCTCCGCGCGCGCGGAGTTCAGGAAAACTAAGAAGCGCTCTGAATTCAGGCTCCAGTTCACGTACAGTGTCAGGATGTAGGTCGAAATATATAGCGCTGCGATGGCGACGACGTACGCAAATCCGATATTGCGATTTAGCGCGATATCCAGCTGCGATAAAATCAAGATTGCTGTAGAAGAGACTACTGCGATCTGAAATCTGAAATTAAAGAATACGTTTTGGCCTATCATGAATATTACGCCATAAGTCGCGTAATATGCCATATTGTTCTGATATACGCTCAAGCCTGAAATCGTCAACCATGTCACATAGGCGAGCACGGTCGCGGATGCACAGTGCAGCTCGATATACAAGGACCGTACACCGACCCTGAACAGCGCTTCTGTACCTATGATAAATATGGCCCCTATGGCCATTCGCGCCAGAAAATCGAGCACGAACACGTCGTTAACGAGGATGTAATCGGTAACTGCGAACAGGGCGTAGACCGCGCCGGCAATGTGGGCCGAGATCCGGGCGCTCTGCCGACGCCATTGCTCTCGCTCCGCAGCATAGAGTGCCTTCACCACACGCGAGCTTCGGACATACCACGGCCTGCCTAGCTCCTCGTCGAGCAAATCCGGAAGAGCCGGTATCATCGCCGCTTCGATCCAACCTTTGCCGCTGGTGACACTGATCCAGAGTGCCGGATGACCCAGAACCGGACGATCCGCAACGAGAGTAAATCGCGTTCAGAATGGCCGGCGGCCCTTCACAGATCCTTAGCGAGCGCCAGGTTCGGAAGCGATTTTATCGTCGACCTGTCGTCAAGTGTGTTCAAGCTTACCGAGGAATGACTTTCGGTCGGATCCCTGCATGTCCCGGCGGCGTGTACCGAGTTCCTCCTGGATCTACCGCTACTTCTTTTTGGCGATATTCGGGAGCGCGTGCGACACGTCGACGGATGGGCGCAGCCGAGGTGTCGGTGGCTGACGACGCCTCGGATCACCCGCCGTCGCGGTGAACGCACCGCACGACGGGCTGCAATGCCTCGGGTGCGGACTTACGCTCCGGCGCCACATGCCAGCGGGCAACCAACTTCGGGGCGCTTGCCACTCCGGAGCCGACGACGTGTTGGCCAGCTAGCGCTCTCCAACTTTCCGCTCCGGCAGACCGCCAGATAACCAGGATCGCACCGGCTCTTCTTCTCGCAATCCGCCATCGTCGCCTAACAAGCGAGCAGATCCAGATCGCATACCCGAGAGCGCTTTAACCATGCTCAAGAAATAGCTTGGTTCTGCCGCCGCCTTTTCGTTGTGGTTAACAGGATCTATATGATACCCAGTCTCCGGGGTTAACACATATTAACCTTTCGGAGAGCGACGTGGATCATTTGAATGCCATCCTGACAAAGGCTCATGAGAGACTTGCGGCAGAGCCAGAGCTCGGCGTTATAGACTGGCTCGCGACCGAGCTTGGCACATCGTTTGATGAGGCGATCATCGACGGTGATTTGCAGGGATTTCAAACCCTCTGCCGATCTCATCCACTCTCGCAGATCCTGTTGATGGACCCTTATGCGCGGCGCGCATTTGAAAAGCCGCGCGGTTACGCCGGTGATGCAGTCATGCTGGACTATATCTACAGACCAGCCCGTTCGTCCCTGGACGGCATAGCAAGCGTCATACACGAAGCGACGACAACCTTGCCAAATGCAAAAAGTATCTTGTGGCGCCAAGACTACTTGGCAAATTTGATAAACAAAACCATGACCTCCCGAGAGACCGCAGAAGTCTTATCGGTGGCTTCCGGGCACATGCGGGAGCTGGACCGTCTGCGAGACATCACCAGGGATACCAACGTCAAATTCACCGCGCTCGACCAGGATCCTGCGTCCATCTCCGAAGCTCAAACAACATACCGCGAGTACGACATACTCGGAGAGACGAAGAGCTTCGCATCATTGATAAGGGAGCGTGCCGTCGCAAAACGGTATGACTTGATATACTCCGCGGGGCTTTTCGACTACCTACAGGACAATATGGCAATTGCGCTTATTAAGGCGATGTTTGCGCGCCTGGATCCCGGCGGCGTTCTTTCGATAGCGAACTTCACACGGGACAGTCACGGTCGCGGGTTCATGGCCGGCTTCATGGATTGGTGCCTCATCTACCGGAACGAGGAAGATCTGAGGTCACTTGCTGACGCCGCCTGTCCGAAAGCCTCTCACAGAATATTCCGGGATCAGCCCCGTAACGTTGTCTACTTGGAGGTCTTTGCCGATCGCAATGAACAATGAACAGTGAAAATCGGGGCAGGCGCTCCCGAACTATCGTGAGCGTTTACTCAAGCACACGGGAAGCTTGACATTGAACACGGCTGACGGCTGCGGACGGGCAAGGATCCCGCCCCAAGGAGCGAGGAGCACGAGGCTGTCCACATTTGCTCATCTTCAGCCATGCGGGCTCGATCAGAACTCCGACAAACTGACCTTTCATAGGTCTGAGAGGGGTCGCGAGTAGACGTTCGCGACCAGTTCTGATCATCGGGTTGCGACCGTGAAGAACACTCACGCCGTAGCGGACTGCGCCGACGGAGTCACCTTCGGTTTGCGCGGGGTGCTCTTGCGACGGTGGGACAGAAGGTAGTTCACAACTTGGTCGACGCGCTGCTCACGAAGGCGCTTGCGGCTCGACGCGTTGTCGAGGATCCGCTTCGGCTTCGCCGCATCTGTCTCCCCTGCCCAGGGCCTCTGAGCCGCCGCAGGCGGCAGCACGGCGATCGACGCGAGCTTCCCGGAGAGATCGTGCGCCAAGACGTCGAGGCCGGCCCACCAGGCGGCGTATTCCGCACGCTCAATCAAGATCGACTTTGGATCGTCCCATTCGATCACGCAGTAGGCCCCACGCGGATATCGATCCTTGCCCTCGGCGCCGACACGCTCTTCGACGATGTGGGGGCGCAGACGACCCTCGGCATCGGCCTTCATGGTGGTGCGTTGGATCATCACCACCGGTCGACCGCGCTTCTCGTCGACCAAGGCCGCCGGCTCCGGCGAGGCCGCGAAGGTCGGGCGTGCTCCGAGCCGGGCTCGGATGCGCACGACCTCGACGAGTTGCTGCATGGCCCGCGCCATCGGCCCGTGCTCGTCCTGTCCCGCCGGCAAATTCGTAGCGAGGCCGAGGTCGCCGTCGAACCGGTGATAGGCGAAACGTGAGAGCGCGAGGACGGCAGCCTCGACGATCAGCGCGTCGGGATGCGGCTCACCCATGGCGGCCGGGAAGCCGGGTTCACGGGTAAAATTCTCGATGCGACCGCCGTGCTGGGCCATGGCGAACATCGGACAGACCGAGGGGAACTCGCGCATCCGGAACGAGCCGTCGTCCTCGCGCCGCTTCGGCAGCTCGTCGACGAACGCCCAGCGCAGCACATCCTCGATGTCCATGACGCGCTTGTTCAGCGTTTCCGGACGGCGAGTGCCGATCGGCGGGGCATGGACGCGGCTCTGTCGGATGCCGCCGGCGTGGCGGCCGGGTGCGGAGCGCCGACCGGGCGCGAAAGTCTGGGTGGTGCTCTGCGACTGCGACGGTGCCGGCACGGTGTATCCCCAATGCTGTGCCGGTTCGAAACAAAGCGGCAACGGCGTGTTGATCCGGTGCCAGTTTTCTCAGTGTCAAGCTGAATTCGTCTTGGGCATGCTGCGCAGGATCGCCGCGTTGATGCCGGCGGCGATCTGCTCGGCCGCCTCATCACGCAGACGGTAGATCGTTGCTGCCGATCCCCAGCCCCTACACCTGATGAATTCTTGGAAGCTCTCCTTGGCCGCACGACAGCGAGCCCAGGCCAAGAGGATGTCCCGTTTGCGGGCCCAGAGCGGATCCGTGATGTCGAGATAGTCGTTCGGCCATTCGATCGGCCGGATCTCGGCCGGCCCGCGAACGCGAGGGTCCGTGTGCATCGCCCGCTTCATCCAGAGCAGAACGTCGCCGCTCGTCCAACTGGGGGTGTGGCCGAGGGCGGGCTGAAGTGGGGGACCTTCCTGGCGGAGCGGCATCGAATGCTGAGGCGGCCGTGATTGCCACTCAACGTTCCTAGCATGTTCCTCAAGTTTGCGTCGGGGCCGTTGGACGGTATCCAGCGTCGGATCGAGTGGTCAAAATACGGCTTTGGATCCGCGGCAAGCGACTGCTTTCGACCCTTGTCGGCTAATCAGACAACGGTTGACGGCTCCCGAAAGCGGACGTCCGACTTTCTATCAGCTGAGACCCGCCAGACATCTCGGGTATCCTGGACGACGAACGTGCCGATCAGCTGCTTCAAAGCCTCCTGTTGAGGTGTGCTCTGGTAGCCGCAAAGCAATGTATGGAGTTCCACACGCACAGTGATGCCCCTGTTCGGCGGCGGCAGCTCATGGGCGACGTACAGGCAACCTGCCTCGGGACAGTAGCAAAGGAGCCAGCGATCTCCGTCAGGGCCAATGTGGAACAGCCGCTTTTCGGTAGCCATTGGGGGCGCCCCGGTTTGAACCGACGCCTGGTTTGACGGACGTGTGGGGTTGGTTAATCCGGGTATGAGGCTAATCCAGAAGCTCGCTGGGCCGCCTCGCGAGCCCTGCGATCAGCGTGTTCCTCGGCTTTTTCCGCTGCGGCCCACGCCCCGTCCAGCGCGCCCGCCTGTGAGCGCTCGACCCGTCGCGCACGCAGCTCGGCCAACTCCTCCTCTGTCAGGCTCTCAATGCCGATGAACCGGTTCTGCGCCGCGCTCGCCCGAATGAGTTCGTCCAGCTTGGCCTGAATGGCTGCTCCGTCCCGGTTCTGTGTGTTCTGGATCAGGAACACCATCAGGAACGTCACGATGGTGGTGCCGGTGTTGATGATCAGCTGCCACGTGTCCGAGTAGCGGAAGATCGGCCCGCTCACCGCCCAGGCCAGGATCACCACGATGCAGACAGCGAAGGCACTTGGCCGACCCGCCGCACGGGCGACAGCGGACGCGAATGCGGTAAATGCCTTGGTGCCGGTCATGGACATGTCCCTGCGTTACAGCCAGCCGCTCTTGCGGAAGCGCCAGTACAGGACGGCACAGGCAGCGAAGATGCCGCCAAGCACCATGAAGTAGCCGTAGCGCCATTTCAGTTCGGGCATGAACTCGAAGTTCATACCGTAGATGCCGGCGATGGCCGTCGGCACGGCCAAGATGGCCGCCCAGGCGGCGAGCCTACGCGTGATGTTGGTCTGCTGGGCCTGGCCGAGCATCAGGCTCGCCTCGAACGCGAACGCCAGGACCTCGCGCACGGCGTCGATCTCGTCCTGCGCGCTCCGCAGGTGGTCGGAGACGTCCCGGAACAGCGGCTGCATCTCCTCGTCGATGGCCACCATGTCGCCGTGCTCCAGCTTGCGGCAGACCTCGACGAGCGGCACGACGGCGGTGCGCAGGCGCAGGAGGTCGCGGCGCAGCAGGTACAGCCGCTCGATCTCGTCCGGGCGCAACTCGCGCTTGAGGACGCTGTCCTCGATGGCCTCGACCTCGGCCAGCACGGTCTCCATCACCGGCGCGTAGTTGTCGACGATGAAGTCGAGCACTGCGTACAGGATGTAGTCCTCGCCGTGCGCGAGGAGCCCGGGGCAGGCTTCGGTCTTCTCGCGCACGTGTGCGTAGGAGGCGGAGGCGCCGTGGCGCACCGTGACCACGAAGCCGCGCCCGACGAACAGGTGCGTCTCCCCAAGGGCGATACGCCCTGACACGAGCTGCGCGGTCCGGGCGACCACGAACAGGCAGTCACCGTAGCGTTCAAGCTTGGGCCGTTGGTGCGCGGTCTGGGCGTCCTCGATGGCGAGCGGATGCAGGCCGAATTGCGCCTGGACCTGTCGAAGAAGCTCCGCGGAAGGCTCGTAGAGGCCGATCCAGACCAGGTGGCCGGGGCGACGCGCCCACTCTCCGGCCTCCTCGATGTCCACGTCCGCCACGCGTCGGCCGTCCGCGTAAGCCGCGGACATGACGATGCCGGGCTTCTGCGTCGCAGTTGCAGCAGGAGATGAAGCGAGCATCCGTGTGCGGTCTTTCAGTCTGCCGGATGGATGCCGGAACCGGCAGCCCTCGCGCCCGAGAACACTTTTGGCGGTGACCGTAACACCTTCAGGTCGATGACAGATCCATGACGGTCCCAGCCTGTCCGTGTTGCTGGCAACCAACACGCCGGCCGTACCTTCGCGACGTGCGCTGCGTTCTGCGCGGGCATGCTTTACAGGCCTTCAACCGCGTGGCTGTTCCAGTTGGAGTGCATCTGCGGGAAATGTGTAGCGTATGAAGGTTCGAGCACTCCCGGTGCGCAGCCACATGCTAGCTAGCGTTGGCTGCCTCGCGGCCGTGCTGGCTCCGGCGATGGCTCGGGCAGCGGATCTCGCGAAGCGGGTTACCGCTGCCGCGGCGCCCACCTTCGTGGATTGGTCGGGCGGGTACCTCGGCGTGCAGGCGAGCGCGGGCGCCTCCTACGGTGCCTTCAACTTCGACCGTTCGTCTGTCGGCGGTCGTGCCGTCCAGGCGTTCCGAACCGGAGATGCCACGGGCAGCCGCGACCAGGGGCAGAATGCCACCACCGCGGTCGGCGGCTTGTTCGGCGGCTGGACCTGGCAGACGGGACGGTGGGCCTACGGCATCGAGGCCGACCTCTCCGCGGCCAACCTGAAGCGGCCATTGTCGCTGACCACGCCCGGGTTCGGTTTCGAGAGCCTCGACTCCGACGCCAGCCTGCTCCGCGCCAAGACCGACCTGTACGGCTCCCTGCGCGCCCGTCTCGGCTACAGCTTCGAGCGCTACCTCGTCTACGCCAGCTTCGGCCTGGCCGGCGCCAACTCGAGCTTCATCGCGACCTACCCGGACCTTGCCAATGGCGGCTTCTCGACCGCGCGCGCCGAGCAGGGTTACCTCGGCTTCACGCTCGGAGCCGGCGTGCAGTTCGCCTTCCACCCCAACTTCGCGCTCGGGATCGACTACCGCTACGTCGACCTCGGCGAGAGCCGCCGCTTTACCCTCGGCGCGGTGCCGGGTTTGAGTGGCGGACCGGTGTCGACGCGAGCCTCGGCCACCGGCAACCAGATGTTCGCCCGCCTGATGTGGTTCCCGGATGGCCTGCGCCTGCCGCCGGAGCCGGACGAGACCGCACCCCACGATCCCGACAACGGCGAAACCGGTCGCTTCTCACTGCACGGGCAGACCACCCTGATCGCTCAGGGCGTGCCGGGCTTCCGCTCGCCTTATCTCGGTCCCCAGAGCCTCGTGCCAGCCCAGACGCAGCAGACCACGACCGCCACCGCCTTCCTGGGTTTCAAGCTCCTGGAGGGCACCGAACTGTACTACAACCCGGAGTTCAGCCAGGGCTTCGGCCTCTCCGGCACGCTGGGCGTGGCCGGCTTCGTCAACGGCGAGGCGCAGAAGGCCGGGGCGGCGTTCCCGCGCCTGCGCTCGAACCGCTACTTCGTGCGCCAGACCTTCGGGCTCGGTGGCGAGACGGAGGACGTGCCGGACGGCCCCAATCAGGTTGCCACACGTCGCGATATCGAGCGGTTCACGGTTATCGCCGGCAAGTTCGCCTTGGGCGATTTCTTCGACGGCAACCGGTACGCGCATGATCCGCGGGTGGACTTCTTCAACTGGTCGCTGTGGTCCTCCTCCGCCTGGGACTTCCCGGCGAACCTGCCCGGGTTCACGCAGGGCGTGGTGGCCGAGTACAACCGGAAGGAGTTCGCAGTCCGCGCCGCCTATACGCAGGTGCCGAAGCAACCCTCCAGCGACGTACTCGACCCGCGTGTGTTCGAGCGCGCGGGGCTGAACGTCGAGTTCGAGGGCCGCTACCGGATGGCCGCGCTCGACCGGCCGGGCGTGCTGCGGCTCGGCTTCTTCTCGAACGTCGGCAACGTCGCTGACTTCCGCCAGGTTGCGGCGTTGACCCAGGCGGGCGCGTTCGACGACGCCGTCGCCGCCACCGCCCTGACGCGCCGCCCGCGCCGCAAGACCGGCTTCTACGCCAACCTGGAGCAGGAACTGACGGACGACCTCGGCATGTTCGCCCGGGCGAGCTTCAACGACGGGCGCAACGAGAGCCTGTCGTTCACCGATATCGACCGCTCCTTCTCCGGCGGGTTCTCGCTGAAGGGCGCGGCTTGGGGACGGCCCAACGACACTGTGGGGATCGGTGTCGCGGTCAACGGCATAACTCCAGCCCACCGGGCTTTCTTCGCGGTCGGTGGCCTGGGCCTGCTCATCGGCGACGGGCGGCTGACCCGTTACGCGCCCGAGAGTGCGTTCGAGGCCTTCTACGCGGTGAGCTTGACGAAGGCGATGACGGTGACGTTCGACTACCAGCACGTCGAGAACCCGGCCTACAACGGTGACCGGGGTCCGGCCGACTTCCTGGCCGCCCGCTTGCACGTAGACTTTTGAAAGCTGAAGTCCGGGGCCGCAGCCGACAGTTCCTCCAATTCCTGAGGCGGACGTGGGGGTGTCTGAAGGAAGTGGGAGGCTTGCCCGACCAAGATATCCTACTGCGAACGAACTGGGCCGTCTGACCGTTGACGGCCGATCCTGGCGGGAACCACCCGCGTTCGGAGGACGCGTTGGATGTTGGGTTACACAACGGAGCTCTCGGCCTCGCAGACGCCGCCGTCGGCCGATGCGGGCCATGGCTCCAAGACGAGCTTCTGGGCGCTCACCCTAGGCTCCGTCGGCGTGGTCTACGGCGACATCGGCACCAGTCCGCTCTACGCCTTGAAGGAGTCCCTGCACGCCGCCGCGGGCGGGGGACACGCCCCGACGCGTGACATGGTCTTCGGCGTCGTCTCGCTGATCCTGTGGGCGCTCATCCTGATCGTGACGCTGAAGTATGTGCTTCTGGTCATGCGCGCGGACAATGACGGCGAGGGCGGGACCCCTTCTCTCGTCGCGCTGGCCCAGCGCGTGCTAGGCCATTCCGGCGGCTTCGTCATCATTCTCGGAATGGTGGGCGTCGCCCTGTTCTACGGCGATGCCATCATCACGCCGGCCATCTCCGTCCTGTCCGCCGTCGAGGGTCTGAAGCTCGTCACTCCGGCCTTCGAGCCGTACGTGTTGCCGCTCAGCCTCGCCATCCTGATCGGCCTGTTTGCGGTCCAGAGCCACGGCACGGCGCGGGTGGCGACGTTCTTCGGGCCGATCACGGCGTTCTGGTTCTCCGTCATGGCGCTCGGCGGCCTCGGCCATCTCGCCGACGACCTGAGCATCCTGGCGGCCTTCAACCCGGCCTACGGCGTCAGCTTCCTGCTCAACCATGGCACGGCCGGCCTGCTGGCGCTCGGTGCCGTCTTCCTCGCCGTGACCGGTGCCGAGGCGCTTTACGCCGACATGGGCCATTTCGGTCGCTCGCCGATCCGGGCGGCCTGGTTCGGTCTCATCCTGCCGTCGCTCGCCCTGAACTATCTCGGCCAGGGCGCCATGCTGCTCGCCCACCCCGAGCGCATCGAGAACCCGTTCTTCCTGCTCTATCCCGCTTGGGCGCTGCTGCCGATGGTGCTCCTCGCCACCGTGGCGACCGTCATCGCGAGCCAAGCCGTCATCACCGGCACCTTCTCGATCACGCAGCAAGCCATGCAACTCGGCCTGCTACCGCGCATGCGTGTGCTGCGCACCTCCGAGACGGAGAAGGGGCAGATCTACATCCCGCGGGTGAATTGGTGGCTGCTCGTAGCCGTCGTGTTCCTGGTGGTGCTGTTCAAGTCGTCGAGCGCGCTGGCGGCTGCCTACGGCATCGCTGTGACCGGAGACATGGTCATCACGGCGACCCTGCTGTTCATCGTGGCCTGGAAGGCATGGCGCTGGTCGCCGATGCTGGCGGCCGCGGTCATCGCGCCGTTCCTGCTCATCGAACTGGTGTTCCTGTCGGCCAACGCGCTCAAGCTGCTCCACGGCGGCTGGGTGCCACTGACCATCGGGGCTGCCCTCGTC
This sequence comes from Methylobacterium sp. OAE515, assembly GCF_041806315.1. NCBI lineage: Bacteria > Pseudomonadati > Pseudomonadota > Alphaproteobacteria > Hyphomicrobiales > Methylobacteriaceae > Methylobacterium > Methylobacterium sp. OAE515. The sequence continues at coordinate 3,923,323 of NZ_JBGMUV010000001.1, read as the reverse complement.
ACGGCCATGTGGACCTGGCGGCGTGGCTCCGCCCTGATCGCCGAGGAGATCCACCGGCGGCGCGTGCCGCTCTCCGACTTCACGCGGATGGCAGAGACCGGCTCGGTCCTGCGGGCGCCGGGCACGGCCGTGTTTCTGACCGGCTCGCCAGGAGACACTCCGGGCGCCTTGATGCACAACGTGAAGCACAACCACGTGCTCCATGCTCGCAACTTCATCCTGCACGTCATCACGGACGACCTGCCGCGGGTGCCTGAGGCGGACCGCGTCACGGTCAAGCCGCTCTCGGACGCCTTCACCTGCGTGACGGTGCGCTTCGGCTTCATGGAGCTGCCCGACCTGCCCCGAGCCCTGGCCGCAGCCGGTTTCGACGCAAGCAACCTTTCCTACTTCTTGACCCGGCGGGTCCTGGTGCCTTCGCCCGAGACGGGCATGCCGGTCTGGCAGGACAGGCTCTATATCGCGATGGCCCGAGCGGCGACGGACGCCTCGCGTTACTTCCGCATCCCCGTCGACCGGGCTGTCGAGATCGGGGCACGGATCGACATCTGATGAGGTGCACTTAAGGGCGCGAGGAGGCGCGAAGGACGGAACTGTTCGAAGCCACAGTCCCGCGACGCGCGCGAAGACCCGATCCCACTCAATCGCGTGCCCAGTGCACCAGTACCGGAATCGACGCTGCCCTGTGAGTTCGGAGGATTATGCGGCACGCGGCTTGTGCGCGAGCCAGCGCGCTGATGGATCTATTCTAAGATCTGGACCCAATCACTTGAGCGTAAGACGGCTGCTTTCGGCCCAATCCTGCCGCCCAGAGTGCCGTTGCCTCTCCCCCAAAGCGGCCGTTCGTCAACCCTCCAGGAGCTTTGCGCTGTCGACGGCCGCCTCGAACGCGGGCGTGTGGACGACGAGCTCGTGCGCGACGTCGGTCGCCGGCGCGACCGGCACCGGAAGCTGGGACATCGTCAGTGATCTGCGTTGAGTCGATAATTGCACGATGGTGCTCAAGCCGTTGCCGCGGTGGCGCCACCGCAGACTAGGTCTCTAGATGCCACTATTAGGCATTCTAGTTGCGACTAATTCACCAATTCTGGTGGCTTCTCGAAGCCGTTGAAACCTCGTTAGTGCACATCGCGCATCGTGCCCGTGTTCTGCCCGGGGGATGCGATGCGTTTATTGATGTGCCTTCTAATCGGCGGCGGCATGATGGCCGTGGGCGCGATCGGAAAGACCTTCACGCACGGTGGCGTGACCAATCCAGTCGAAGCGAAGGCAAGACGGGATGAAGCTGTGCAGGTCGTCAAGGACGATCCAGCAATGCTTGCTGCCTACCAGCGCGGCCGCGAAACCCTAAGTGGCTTCCTCGCCGTCAACGAGAACCGGCCGCCCAACTCACGCGCTTTTGCGGTGAAAATCCCAGTACGGGATGGAAACATGGTTGAGTGGTTCTGGGTCAACAACTTTGTGAGAGACGGAGACCAATTCAGGGGCGCGATCAACAACGTGCCGCGCTCGGTCAGGACGGTGCGTGAAGGTCAGGACATCCGTTTCACGCGCGGCGACATCGTCGATTGGATGTACATGCATGATGGCCGGCTGAAAGGCGGCTTCACGTCCTGCGCGCTCCTCAACAAAGACCCAAACGTGCAAGCGCGGACCGCTCTGATCCGAAAGCTCGGCATGGACTGTGAGGTCTAACGACGGCCGACGCACAGCTTCTGCTGAGAAGCCTGGGCGGGCGGGACCGCAGCGTCCGCGCTGACGCTTTTGCCAGCGCGAAGCGGACCGGCAGAACTCCACTCATTACGGACGGCGCCAAGCGTTAGACTTGGCCTAATCGTTGTCGCGTTGAGGAAGACGCTCCTCGAGATGGGACGCCGCATCCGCGTACAGCTCGAAGCGTCGCAGCAGGACAGCACGCTTTTCTGACTTCCGCGTCCCGTCCATCTTCGCCTTGGCCTTATCAGCGCGCTCGCGCATCTTCTTGGCGAGTTTCCCGAACGCCTCGTCGATTTTGGCGCCGACCTTCTCAGCCTCAGCTTTCGCGGCGTCCTTGTGCTCCAGCATGGAGCCGGGAAACGCGCTCTTTTTATCTTTGGTCATCGTTAGTCTCCTTCAATCTGGCCGCCACCCCTTAAGCCATGCAGTACGACGATGCGATCACGACCGCCTCTCACCTCTCATTAGGCAGGCGGTAAGGGCGCCTTGTCCTGCCTGAGAAGCTCCAGTTCCTCGGCGCTCCGGTCCTCGATCCCGATCAGGCGCTCGTCCGTGTCGGCCACAGCACGGATGAGTTCATCGAGCTTGATTTGGATGGCCGCGGTGTCCCGTGCCCCGGCCACCAGGATGACACCCGCCAGGAGCATGGCAGCGATGGATAGGAACAGGTTGAAGACCAGTGCCCAGTGATCGTTGAAGCTGAGAAGCGCTCCCGATCCCAGGCCCGCGGCAACGGTGAAGCAGGTCGCCAGGAAGCCGATCGGCTTCGAGAGCCACACGGCGAGGGAAACGATAGGTCGGTCGAGCATCAAGCACCAAGTTTCGTCATGCAGCTTCAGCGGTAACGTCCGGCGGACGAATTCCGAACGCCGTCGCCTCGGACAGGAGTGCGGGGTTGTCGCGCCTCCGTCGTGGCGCCTATGAACCGAGGCTCCGCACTCATTAGCCGGCCCACGGTTCGTCGGCAGAAGGAGCGATCATGGCCACGATCGAGCAATTGGCCGCCACGTTGCAGGGTCTTGCCGGACCGGGGATCAAGCGCAAGGAACTGATCGCGGCGGTCCGCGAGAAACACCCGAAGGCGTCCAAGAAGGACATCGTGCGGGCCGCCTTCTACGCCCTTACCAGCACCGTGGAAGGCGACGTGGAACGCGCCCATCGGCTTCAGGATTTCGCGCTGAGCGAGCGGACGGCCGGAGATGGCGAAGTGCCGCTCTCCGTCACGCGTCGCAAGAAGGATAGGCGAAGAGATGCTCGCCGGGGTGCGCAACAGGTCCACTGACTGAGCCAGACGGCGCGGCCAAGGTCATCTCTTCGTCGTGGCACGGCCATAGGGAATGTCCTCCCCAGCGTACCTGACCCGACGAGACCCCTTGATAGATTGGTTCGATGATCCGGAAGACGGCCGCTTTTCGCCGCCCGCCGAGAAAAGCTGGATGCGGCTGTACATCGTTGCCGGGCTGATTGGCCTTGGCACGCTCGGCGCGATCGGCGGGATGCTTCACGTCCTGCCAGCGTGACACCCAGGCAAACAAGAGCCCGCCACGGCAATGCCGGGCGGGCTGAGTAACGGCATAGGGTCTGGGAGGTTCGCCGTAAGCCGCGGCGCTACCATCACTCATGCGACAGCCCCGTGACACGTTGGCCGACCGGATGGCAGGTATCGACCCATTGCAGCCGTCCAGACAGCCGCCCGCAATTCCGAAAAGCGGTCATGGACCGAACGCTATTCAATCCAGCGCGGGGTCGGCAGCGAATGGTGCTGGGTTGCTTTTACCATAAGCTTTTGAAGAGTCACTCAGGACCGTCAGTAGCAAATGTTGGCACCATGCGAAGCATGAGGTCCGCGGTAAGTTCCTCACACTCAGCCGTTATAGACTGCTATCGCAAGACCTTTTTCAGCATCAACAATCACAAACATGCTACCCGTATAAGTATAAAAATTGTTACTGCCATTCATGGCTTCATTTGCCAAATGAACGGCCTCGCTATCGGGAAGAAAGTCTGGCAGATAAGCGCCTGCAAACTTTAATGCATCGACTCTGCAGCCACCAATGGGATTGTTCCGGACCAATTCCAGCGGATAGCAGAAGCCACCAGGTGTTACGCTCCAATAGTATTTAGGCAGGCCTCGTCCGCTGCTGTCTTGGCGTTGGGGCTGGTTGTTTAAATACGCGATGCCAAGCGATTTTAATCGACTCGTAAATTTAGGACTAAGCCTATAAACTACAATCCCTGCCTCATTCCCTCCCGGACCCAGTCCTGATAACTCGGACTCATTGTAAACAACGTTTTCAACCTGAACGTATATAGGCAAAATGCTTACTGTCATACGGTATTGAAATGCGGAATAAGCATAATATATGCCGCAGATAAACGTCGCGATTAAAGCGAGGACAAGCTTAAGATACATTGGCATCTACTAACTTTGGCATGCTCGCGGTCGTAGGGCCGAGAAGGAACGATGGTCTAGCACGAGCAACCAGACCTCGTACTTGCATCCTATCGTCTGCTATGTGCACTGGCGGCAGTAAAGATGACGTCCGCTTCCATGCGCTGCCGCTCGGAAGCGGACCGGTTGAGATCCACCCTTCTCGGACGTACACTAAGGTGTGCAGCGGCCTCCCTCCACGCTACTCCGCTGCCTGACGTTTCGCCTGAGCGCCGGGCACGCCAAGACCGATGGCCTTCGCGAGCGCTGAACGCTGGGCGGCGTAGCCCGGCGCGGTCATCGGGTAATCCTCCGGCAGACCGTAGCGCTCGCGGTAGCGCTCCGGGGTCAGGCCGTGGGCGTTGAGGTGACGCTTCAGCGTCTTGTAGGATCGGCCGTCGATGAAGCTGGTCAGACCTTCGTCCCGGATCGACTTGCGAATTTGCACGGGTGTCGGGCGCTCGATCGCAGGCGCGGTCGCGGCAGGGATGCCGGCAACTGCTGCGGGCTTCTGAAGAGCCACCAGGCCCTCGTGGACCCGGCGCATCAGCCGGGGCAGATCGGCCGCGGCGACGGGCTGGCGGCTGACATAGGCCGCCACGATGCCGGCGGTGAGGTTGATGAAGTCTGGGGTGACGGACACGGGTGCTCTCCTGCGAGGGTGTTGTGGGCGGCCGGTTCGCGCGCCGGCCGGGCGCGTCAGCTCAGTGGACGTCTTCCTCCTGGTCGGCGGGGATCGGCACGACGAGGCCGACTTTGCGGGCGAGCTCGTCGCTGATCGGGATCCGGCCCCACACGGCCTGGCCGCGGCCCTGCGCCTCGGCCGCGAGCCTGGCCCGTTCGCGGAAGCGGTCGTTCACACGCGCCATGGACGCGCGCTCGGCGGAGATCTCCTCCTCCGTCTGTTCCGTGATTACGGACTCGCCCTGGATCCCGGGACGAACCTCGTTCCACCAGCGGCCGACGGCTCCGACGCGTTCGTCCTCGGTTGCGCCGGCCGTGTAAGGCTCGGCGTCGAGCACGCTGTCCAGGCGGGCGAGCTCCGTCTCGATCGGCAGCAGGATGTGCCGGCACTCGGCCACCACGTCGTGTGAGGAGGGCACGTCACTACCGTCCCAGAGGCAGCGCCAGCCGCCCTTGCCGAAGATCTTCCGCGCCTGCTCGACCGCCCAGATCGGCACGTCGGCGAGCGCCTCGTTGTAGAGGGCGAGCCGCAACCCGGCGGCCTTGGGGCTCAGGGTCCCGTACTCGCGGCTCGCCCCCAGGAGCAGGGTCAGCACGGCCGTCAACGCGGGGCCCGGTGTCGGGACGAGGCTCGCGCGCAAGGTATCCCGCCGCGCCTCAAGCCAGGCGCGCGCCTCACCGGCCGGCGCCTGCGAGGCGCGGATGCGCTTGCGCCGGAAGTCCGTCGGATGGTCCTCCACCCGGTTCACGTAGGCGCCCGTGAAGCGGTCCATCTCCGGCGTCATGACCGTTGGCGGAGATGGTAGGGCCAAGGCCGAAAGCGGCGAGGATGTCGGCAGGGTCATCGGGGACTCCCATCAGATCGGCGGCGAGGTCGAGCATGCCGTTGGTCGAACGGCGAGCTCGGGCGGGGTGGGGAGCGGTGCGGCGGGCCTCGCGGGCGGCGCGCTCGGCGGCCTCGCGCAGCGCGGTTTCGAGGATCCCGTCGAAGGCGAGCGCCCAGTCGGCCTTTCGGGCGATCGGGCGGTGCGCGTTGGCGAGCGACCAGCGGCGCATGGCGTCCGCCGTGGCCCGGACGAAGCGGCGGTCGAAGCCGGCGATCTCAGCGGCGGCGTAGTGGCGCTCCTCCGGCGCGAAGGTCTCCGGGCAGATGCACGCCCGAACCGGGGAAGACCGGAACGTCGAGGATCGAGAGGGGGAGACCTGGGGAGAGGGAGCCCCCTCGGGGGCCGTGGCCGCGTCAGCGGACGCGGGGGGTAGCGCCGAGTCCCGAGTCTCTCTCCTGGGGGATTCCCTTCTGATGGATTCCTTCTGGGGGATTCCTCTAGGGGTGACAGCAGTGTCACCCTCGGGGGTGACTGCGCTGACACACCCGGGGGTGACTGGATCGGACGGCGGTATGGGTGACTGTGTGTCACCCTCCCCTCGATTGGGGCGGCCGCTCGATCGAGGCGGCGACGGGTCGTTCGCCGCCGGCCGGGGCACCCCCGGCAGGTAGAGGATGAACAGGTTCTCCCGCTGCCGGCCCGTCTCCGCGTGGCGCTGTTCGACCCGCAGGATGCCGAGTTCTTCCAGGACGCGGATCTTGCGCTGGACGGTGCGGACCGACTGCGAGCACTTGCGCGCCAGCGTCTCGATCTTCGGCCAGGCCTGCCCGGTCTCGGCGTGGGCGTAGTCGGCGATCACGAAGGCGACGAGCTTGGCGATCCCGTCCGGGATGTCCGTCTTCATGACGTAGTGGATGGCCTCGATACTCATGGGCGGTCGGCCTTCGTGCGGGCAAAGCTGGAGCGCTTGGCCGCGAAGCCGGTCAGGCTTCGGGCACAGCAAAGTCCGGCGTCGGAATCGCTGGGTCAGCGCGACGTCGGGTCGGCAGTGCGGGCAGGCTCGCGAGCGGGCCGTCTGCACGACCCCGCCAAGAAGAGGCGTCTGGGATCGTGGGAACGGGCCTGCGGGTCGGGCGGGATGGCTCGGCCGGACCGGGCGGCATCAGTCCTTAAGCCGTCGCTGTAGTCCCGATGCAGGGCGCGCGAGGATCTTGTGCGGCCGGGCGCGGAGGACCGCGGGGCAAGGGCCAAAGCACGGTCGGGAGTCCAGCTGGAGTCCGAGTCTGGCGGGAGTCGGAGCCGCTCTGCGGCTTGCTCCCAGGCGCCACGCTAGGCGTCCGGTCCGGGCGGTGCTGACGGCATCGGCGGCGGTTCGCTCGCGGCAGCCAGGCGGGCTGATTCGCGCGTCAGCAGCTCGGCGTAGAGCCGGCGGCGCATCGGGGCTCCGAAGGAGCGGTAAGCCGCGATCTCGGGCGGGTAGACGAGCGCCAGAGCGGCGATCGCACGGGCCTCGGCGGCTTGTTGAGCCAAAACGACAGCGGGATCCGCACCGAAGCCGGTGTCCAGCTCTGTCAGGCGGGCCGCCGCGGCCGCGAGGCGTCCCGACGGCGCAGTGTCGAGCACGAACTCGGTGCGATCCAGCTCGTCGGCGAAGCGTCCCAAGCCGGCAAGGCGCTCCCGGCTGAATCCGCCCGCGAATCCGGGGCTGAGGCGGCGCAGCAGGCCAGCCCGCGCTGCAGTCGGCGGCGCGCCAGCGGCCGCGGCGAGCGGGGTGGCGGCGATCAGGCCCAGGAGCCGGCGGCGGTCCGGATTCGCGCTCATTCCGCCGCCTCGCTCATCGAGGTCGGGGCGGCGTAGAGATTCGTGAAGTTCGGCCGGGCGAGCCGCTGGAAGGCCTCGCCGTAGGGCGGATAGCTGCAGGCACGGACCAGGTCGTAGAAGCCCTCCGGCTTCTCGCTGTTCGCCCCCACCGTCCAATCGTGATCGGTCCGGATCGAGCGGGCGGCCGCGCGGGTGCGCAGCTCGCCGCGCACGGCGAAGATCACGTGCTCCGTCGTGTTCCGGAAGTAGCGGCCGAGCCCCAGGTCCGGCTTCGTCCAGGTTAGCAGCGTCTTGTGCTGGAATCCCCAGCCGGCGAGCAGGCCGAACGCGACCTGGAGCGTGTTGTTCGTCGCCCAGAGGTAGAGGTGGCAGTTCTCCTCGGCCCAGGATTCGACCGGGACCGCGGCGATCTCTGCGAGCGTCATGGTCGCGTAATCGTGCCCGGCGGCCTCGGAGATGTTGTCCTCCTGCCAGGGCGGATCGAGGACGAGGGTGCGGAAGCGGCCGTCGACCGGCGCGAGGTCCAGAATCCGGATCTCGTCGCGCATGCGCAGGAGCTTGGTGTGCGGGCCGTCGACCTTGCCCTTGACGTCCATCTCGGCGAGCAGCGGCCCGAACCGGTCCGGGTCGGCCGCGGCCGCCTCGCACACGTCCATGATCTTCCGGAGCTGCCGTCCGGAGATGTCGAACCGGCGCCCGATCGCGTCGAGCGTCAGGGAAGGCCGTGAAACTTTCACGAGCTTGAGGCCGCCCTTGCCGCCGGCCGCCATGCGCTCGCGGGCCGCCTCCTGCTCCTTGGCGAGGAGCGAGCGCGCCATCGTGTCGATCTCGCTGGGCACAAAACGCAACAGGCCGCGCATCAAGCTTCTCTGGAGGGCGGGCGGAGTACGAGTGGAAGCGGCGCGCGGGAGGGCGCGCCCGGGCGTCATGCCGGCGCGAATCCGGAGAAGAGGTCGGATGGCCGCGGGACAGGGGGCGCAACGGCGGCGATCGCCGGCACCTCGGGCGCAGCAGCCGCAGGCGCCGCGTAGCCGGCCTCCCACGGGAAACGCAGGGCTGGCGGGACGCAGGCTGCCGCGTAGTGGACGTCACCCGGGAATCCGCGCGAGGCGTCACGGCCGCAGCCGCACGCGCAGGGCGGAAGGTCAGGAATCGCCGGCTTGCTGCCGAGGCCTGTGAGCGGGGCGGCCACGTTCAAGCTCCGGGCGGGGGGTGAAGGTCGCTGTGCTGCCCGCGCGACCAGAGGCGGAGCAGCCACTCGCGCGGGCGCCAGATGCTCTCGGGCATCGCCGGATCCGCGACGTTCGCCAGGACGCCGAGGGTTTCTGGCAGCCACAGCGACCAGCTCTGCAGCCGACGGAGGCCGGCGGCGAGGAAGGAGCGCAGGATCTCGAAGTAGCCGCCCCACTTCATCGGCGGCCTCCCTCGATCTGCTGGCGCAGCCGGGCGATCTCCCGCTCGACCCGCTCACGCTCTTCCTGGCGCGCGGCCGCGATCAGGGCCGGCGGCGGATGGTCGAGGATCACGCACAGCACCTCGGAGCCGTAGGCGCCAACGAGCTGCGATAAGGATTCGAGGCTGGGCGCGGACCCACGATCGAGCCAGCGCGCGACCGTGGCCGGATAGATCCCGGTGTCGGCGGCGACGTTATCCGCCGTCTTGCTTGGGTGCTTGCGCCGGAGGAACGCCGACAGGCGCTCCGCAACAAGTGTTCGTTCTTCACCCACACCTGTCGCGTCATCCACCACAACTGTGGGTGACTTTCTGGGCGACTGTTTCATCGGCATCCTCGATGATCTGGTCATCGAGGATGGCCGGCCGAGAGGCCCGGTCGGGAAGAGCGAGGCGGTCATCGATCGTCCCTCGCGAGGAGGTCGACGAAGCGATGATCAAGATCACGCGCCAGGGCTGCCAGGCTGAGGAGCGCGTGAAGAGAAGCAGGGGCGGCGCGCATCATGCGGCCGCCCTTCTGCTGTCTCCCAGAAGGGGCCGGAGCCCGAAGGCTCCGGCCAAGTCTAGGGAGGAAACGCCCACTCGGGCAGGTGTACGGCTTGCACGGAGCGTGCCGGCCGAAACTCGTGCGCAAGCGCAGGCGGCGTGCCGAGCACGATGCTCGACAGCCCCGCCCCGCCCGCTACCATCGGAAGTGCGAAGACCGATGGAGCTTAAAACATGTCCGACGAAGCTACGCCGATCATCAGCATGCTCTCTGCTGAGATGGTCGAAGTTCGGGCGCCCGACGTCGGCGCAAAAATCCGCTTCGGGCTCTGGTGGGAGGGTCTGGACGCGTACTGCGAGATCGCGGTGCGGGTCCGCTGCCAATCCGTTGAGGAGGCAATCCCGCTGGCGAAGGAAGAGCTGCATCGGATCACAGCCCTCCTGGCGAAGTCAGGTGGGGCAGCTGATGCAGCGGCGAGCGCAGCAGAGGCACCGGCACCGTTCTTCCGGCCTTGGACACAGCCCGGCTCCGGTGAGCCGTCGTAGGTCGCAGTTCGCTGGAGGTGTGAGCGGAGCGCATCAGGCGGCAGCTCCCTCGGTGGGGGCGGCTTTGGCAGGCCGGGGCACGGAAGGTGGCCAAGCGACCTTGTCATCGGGCCAGTGGTCCGAGAGCCATTGCAGGCCGTCATGAAGTCGTTCCGACCGCATGTCGGCGCCGTCGCGAAGTCGGGAGATCGAGTCCCCCGATCCAAAAACCATCGTCGATACGCGCGCTTCCGACCGCCCTATGGCGTGCGCCAAGGCCTCGCTGACGGTCAGAAGTTGCTCGCGGAGTCTCATCGCGCTTCACGCTGCGCTAAGTCTAGCGCGGAGTCAACGCGAAAGGTAGCGCTCCTTGTTCACGGCACGGCGGGCTAAATTTTGCGCATGCCGACCGAGGCCGACAACGCAGTGCTCCAGCGCATCAAAGCGCGCCTAGACGAGCTCGGACTCACTGAGGCTGGCGCCGCGAAGGCGGCTGGCCTGGGCGCCTCAGCCATCAGAAACATCCGCGAGGGGAAGTCCCAGTCGCCGCGCCTGGACACTGTCCGCAAGCTTGCTCCGACTCTGCAAGTTTCTCCGGAGTGGCTCGCCTTCGGAGTGGAGGATGAGGCGCTCTTGAAAGCTCAGGCGGAAACCGCCGCGAGCGAACCCGGCCTCATTCCGGTTCTCGGGGAGGTTGCTGCGGGCCGATGGCTTGAGATCGACGAGTTCGTCGACGAGCCCCTCTATGAACCAGTGTCAGTCAGTCCGGACAAACGCTGGCCCGCCGAGCATCAGTACGGCCTGGTCGTGCGGGGCGAGTCGATCAACAAGTTCGCGCACGATGGCGACGTGCTGGTGTGCGTCTCCGCGATCCCGACCCGCTACCGCCCGAAAGACGGCGACCTGGTCATCGTCGAACTGCGCCGAAACGCCGGGTTGCTCCGCCAGCGGACAGCCAAGCGGTACCTGCGGACAGAGGCGCACATCGAGCTTTGGCCCGACTCCGATCACGAGCGCTGGCAAAAGCCGATCATCATTCCAAAAGGGCTGACGCCGCTTGAGTTCTTCCTGGAGGAAGAAGGCGGGGGCATCGAGGCCGAGATCGTCGCCTTCGTCGTCAGTGCTGTACGGCCGGTTCAGCGGTGGAGGCGGCCATAAGCGCGCCTGCGACCTTCACCGGCGATCTTCGCCGGTCGTTATGCTTGGCGACGGCGCTGACCGGCTCGTGGGGCAATTATGCGGCACACGCGCAAAGCCACGCTGACCAGTTGGCCGTCTACGCTAGGACCCTCTCAACAACGACGTTCGCGGAGCAGGCCTGCTCCGGGTTCCGTGCCCGCGCACCGAAGCTCGCCCAGATGCGTGAGCGGGCCCAGATCACCGATGCCGAGGACTCAGTGATCGCGGACCGGATGCGAGAGAGCACCGCCGCAGTGACCGCGGCCTATGAGCGGACGGGGAAGGACGCGTGGTGCGCCGACGCCTACCGCTTGTTCGGGCCGGACGGCTTGCTGGTGAAGGGTGCGATGGAGAGAAAGCCATGACTGCGCTCGCGCCCTTCCGCCCCGACAAGGCCGCCAACGTCCAGTTCGGTGAGCTCCACACCGACTTCATCCTGCCGATCTGCCTGCCGGATCCCGAGCTCCAGGTCGGGGATGTTCTCGCCGTCTTAGTGGTGACCACCGTGGAAGGACAGCGCGTGGGCGTACCGATCGGGGTGAATGCGCTGGAGCACCTGAAGGGGATCGTGGAGGCGGGTCTGCGGGTGGCGCGAGCTGGGGAGCGGGACGCGACGCAGTGATCTGCCTGGCCGCTCCCAATATGCCGTTTCGAGATCGAGGAAATAACGATGGCCGGCGGCACCGCGATACCTCACGCATTTGGAGGTGCATGGACCGAGATCAAACTCGATGCGGTATCGTATTACCTAGAATGCTACACTAAAGCGCTGTCTAATACTTCCTTTGACTTATGGTACATCGACGCATTTGCAGGGACGGGAAGCCGGGAAGCCGAGAAAGAGATCGGCGGCCTGTTCGAGGGGCGGCCCAGGGAAACGGTGATCGAAACGCTTGCTGGGTCGGCCCGCCGAGCTCTGGCGATTGTCCCACCATTTCACGACTTCGTCTTCATCGAGAAATCCCGGGTCCGACGCGAGGCGCTCGAGCAGGTGCGAGCCGAGCATGCAGACAAGCGCATCGAGATCGTGCCCGGCGATGCCAACGCAGCCCTGTGTGAGCTGGTGCGTTTACCGCGCTGGCGGCGGGGTACAGCAGGTCCCGTGCGCGGGGTCGTCTTCCTTGATCCCTACTCGCTCCAAGTTGATTGGGCGACGCTCGAAGCCCTGGCTGCCACACAAGCGCTTGACGTTTGGTACCTGTTCCCCTTGCGCGACGTGACCCGACAGCTCGCATTGGACTTCAGGGGCATCGGTCCGAAGGAAGAAATGCTCGATCGCGTCCTCGGGCGGGAGTGGCGCGAGCTTTACAAACTTGATGACGGGCCGAAGGTGGCGACGCTGCCTGGCTTCGATCTCTTCGCAGACAAGGAGGAAATGAAGCGAGAAGCCAAGTACAAGCAGATCGAGGCGTGGTTCCGCGGTCGGCTGCAATCCATCTTTCCGTACGTATCGGAACCGTTGCCAATCAACACGGCTCCGACTCGGCAGGCATTTTCGTTGTTCCTCGCCGTATCTAATCCAAAATCTGCGGCGACAGATCTCGCCGCGAAGTTCGAGCGGTATGCTACAAGGCAGAATAGGCCCGCGGCATCTCGTCGAAAGTCTGGCCTCTAAAAAGGCGGCCGGTCTTTTTCTTGTTTGGCCCACCCCATTGCTTGAAGAAGAAGGCTGTGTCGTGCTCACGGCACAGCCCCTCTATTTCTTCCACCCAAGTTTGCTCAATCGCCCTAGAGCGCGGGCCGCTCTCACCGCCCACGATCGCCCAATCAATCCCAGCGAGGTCAGCCTCGGCAACAGAGCCGAGTAGTGGCTCGAACGATACAAAGCGGACAGCTGCGGGCGTCGCGCGCAGATGGTCGAGGCGCTCGAGTACCGGCGCGTCTTCGACGCTCGTGCCGAGCCACACATTTCTAAGGATTTCAAACGGAGCGGCAGACAGGACCTCGCGCATGCGCTCCGGACGCTTCGTAAGAATTTGGTAGGTGTGCTGGGGCGTCGCGGCCATCGCGGCCCAAACGCGCGCTATGAATTCCGCCGGCACCTTTTCATGAAAAAGGTCGCTCATCGAGTTCACGAAGACGAGCCGTCGGCCGCGCCATGTCGCCGGCTGGCAAAGCGACTTCTCATCAAGTGTGATTTGCCCGGTCCAAACTGATCGACCACCGCTTTTTCGCGTGAGGCCGGCGTATTTCGGCTGGCCCATGAGCTCAAGACGGGCGGCCATCCGCATGGCGTAGCAGTTGGTGCAGCCAGCGGTGATCACCGTACATCCGGCTACAGGGTTCCAGGTGGTGTCGGTCCACTCGATTGTCGTCTCGGCCATGGTAGCCTCCGGTGCACGTCAATCTTAGCCTTAGCCATGCGCCCTGTCCGTGACACTGGGGGCACGCAGGTGCAGCGCGCTTTGTGCGAACTAGCAGTTATGCCTTCAGAACGGCAGCTGATCCGCCAACCCAACCGGCACCTTCCCGAAGATCGCCAGCGTGACTGGCTCCGAGCCTACGATAGCGCTTGCGGGTGCAGCGACCGCGCGCCCCTGAACCGAACAGGCAGCAGCGGGCAGCCGTCATGCCCCCTCCGATGGGCCAACGTGATCTGGACCGGCTGGCCGTATCGGCTCGTCGTCATCACTTGGCCATGGCACTCCGGACAGCGCTTCGGCACCGAGCGATGGTGCGTGTATGCCTCGGTCGCCGTCACGCACGTCCACGCGCCCTCGACTTTGACTTCGCAGGTCTCGTGATCAGATTTGGCCATGCGCAAGACTGGCATCAAGTGTAGAGACTGGCGAGTGCAGTGCGAGCACAGTTAGAACGGCAGCTGATCCGCCAGCCCCGGCGGCACCTTCCCGAAGATCGCCAGCGTGACCGGCTCCGAGCCGTCGTCGTAGTCCGGATCTACGACCGTGCGGGTGAAGGCGGCTGCGCCGATCGCACGGCCGAGGCGAACCATCTCTTCGGCGACCTTGCACGCCTCAGCGACGCACTTGCACTCGATGTAGCGGCCCAAGGCGAGCTTGCCCTTGAGCAGGATGAACAGCTGCACTCCGTGGGCGATGATCGGCTTCAAGGGCATGGGCGCTCCTCAACTCTGCGTTGCCAGATCGAAGCGCGGGATTAAGAACAAAGCAAGAACGTGTCGCGCTGCTGTGGATGGATGTGGAAAACCGATCGCGCTTTTTTTAGCGCAAGTGGATTGACGCGCTAATTCTAGCGCGCATAATCGCTCCATCGCCATATGCGACGGAGCCGCCCCAGTGCTCACCGCCAACCTCAATCATCAGTCCGCGCAGTCTCTCCCACGCGACACCCATATCGGCCGCCCTCGTGCCGACGGCTCCCTCACCCCCGGCACCGTCCTCGGTCCCGCCTTCGGTGAGGGCTTCTACTGTGCCGAGCTGAGAGGCGTGGCTGGTCCCGTGATTGTCTGCCTCCACGTCAGCGAGGTCCTGGTCGATCCCGTGTTCGTGGATCTCCAGGCGGCGGCCGTGGCGCTGCGGGCGCTGGACGAGCGGGCGGCTGCCGCCGCTCGGCCGCGCCGCGTCGTGGGGGCGTTCTGATGTCCGCCCGCCCGCAGAACGTCTCCGGTGAACGCGCCGAGGCCGAGCGCACCTTCCACCGCGGCCTGACCTTCCTCACCGGCGTCGCGCAGGGGATGGAGGACCGCCAGGGCCTCGACACACAGGCGAATGCCCGCAAGCTCGCCGAGGCGATGGAGGCCGGCATCGGCCAGCTCGTCACCGCGCGCCGCCTGCTGCTCCAGCGCGCGGGGGTGCTGTGATGCGCGCGCTGCGGATGAACTTCCCCGGGCGCGTCCGCGAGGCGGCGTTGGAGCGCGCCCAGGCCCGCTGCGAGCACGTCGACGCCGACGGCAACCGCTGCCCCTGCGCCCTCCACCCGGGCCACTACGAGTTCGCCCACATTGTCGCTGACCGCATGGGCGGTCGCCCGTCCCTCGACAACTGCGCCGTCTGGTGCACGCCCTGTCACCGCGCCGCGTACGCCGCCGATGCGGCGAAGATCGCCCAGCAGCGCCGCCTCGAGAAGCGCGAGCGCGGCACCAAGGCGCCGTCCCGCCCGATGCCGGGCTCGACCTTCTTCAGGACCTCCCGCGGCCTCGACGGGCTGGTGCGCGATCGCGCCACCGGCGCCGTCCTCTCCCGCCGCGGCTCGATCGACGTGAGGGACCTATGAGCTCCAGTGTGCCGTCACGCTCGGTCGAGGTCTTTGCCCTCCAGTGCTTCCTGCAGCACGGCTCGCACGCGTTCGGCGGCATGCTGGAAAGCCGCATTCGCTGGGGTGTCGAGCCGGCCCGTTTCAGCGGTCGCGACAGCCTCCGGGATGCTCCGCTCCAGTCCGCGGAGGAAATCTCGCCCTTCGTCCCCCGCCTGAACGAGGTGGCCCTGGGCGAGCGTCAAGAAGGCTTGCCGCAGAAGCTCGAAATCCAGATCGCGCCCGTCGTGCATATCATCTCCACCTGCGTTGCCGGTGCGGCTTTGTTCAGCAGTCGCCGGGCTGGCTCGCTGGGGATCGAAGACCGAAGCCCGGCTCAGGCCGTTGGCAGGTTGCGGCATCGGTTGATCCGACTGCAAACCGCATGCGCTCGGCCAGGTTCCGGGGGCTTCTGCCCCGGCTTGCGCGACGTGCGGGGTCAGTGATGGCTGTTCGCACCCGCCGCCAGCCCGCGCCCGACCCGGCCCACGTCGTCGCTCCGGCCCGGCCCGAGTTTGGCGCCTACCGGCTGGACGATCTCGGCTTCTGCCGCTGCAAGTTCCCCTCCGCCATGGTGCGGGGCGAGCATCGCTTCTGCGGCAAGCCGACGACGATCGATGCGTCCAACCGGCACGGCTCCTGGTGCGATGAGCACCGGGCGGTCGTGTTCACGCCCCGGCCGGTCCTGACGGTGCGCAAGGCGGGGAGGGCCTGACATGCCCCACGCCAAGGAGCATCCGCTCGCCGGCCGTTGCGTCGTCCCCGACGCGATGACGGGCGCCAGCATCTACATCGTCGATTGGCTCGACCGCCTGCCGGGTGGCCTCGCCCTGCTGCACCCGGATCATCGCGTCGCCCGCGCCTTCCGGCGCCGCGTGGCCGTCCTCGACCTGCACGCGTCGGGCGCGGTCCTCGCTCGCACCACCGCCGGCCTCACGCTCGTCCATCACGCCGAGCTGCCGTCTTACGATCTCGTGCCTGTGGGGGTGATCTCGTGAGCCGTCCCGCCGCTTTCTTCGGCGAGCTCGCCGACATCCGCTTCCAGCGTGCCGACCGCACGCTTCGCGCCGAAATCGCGTTGCCGATCCAGGCGTTCGACGCCTTCCGCGCCCGCATCGGTTTCCCGCCGGCGGCCGCCAGCCACGGAGCGCCCGAGGCCGCGCCGGCGGTGGCGCTCCTTCCGTGCCGCAGGTTGCGCCATCCGGACCAAGAGGCGGACGCACTCGCCGACGCCGCGCTTACGCTCCTCGAGGAGCTGATCGCGTCCGGAGATCTCCGCTTCGACGTCCGCCGTGCCCGCCGCGTCGAGGCGCTGGCCAACGCCGTCCCCTTCCAGCCGCTGCACGTCGTCGAGGAGCGCTGATGCTGCGCCAGGGCACCCCACCGCGTGAGTTCCCCGATGCCGAGGCCATGCAGGCGCACTACCGCGCCCTGCAGGCACGCCTCTGGTCACCGCGCAGGATCGAGCCAACCCGCGAGGCGACTCGCACCCACGCCCTCGTTGATGCCCAGCGAGCGTGCGAGCAGCGCGAAGCCGAGGTGCGCCGGCAGGCAGAGCTCGAAGCCGTCGCGGAGATGGACGAGCTCGTCTTCCAGGTCCTCGATCCGGAGCAACTCGCCCGCGAGCCCAGGCGCATCATCGCCCAAGTCGCGGTGGCCTTCGGGCTGACCCACGCGGACGTCGTCGGGCCCAGCCGCACGGCACCGGTGCTGCGCGCGCGTCTGGCCGCGATCGCCGCTGTGCGTGAGGCCCATCCGGACTGGTCGCTTCCTCGCCTCGGCCGAGCGTTCGGCGGCCGCGACCACACCACCATGCTGCACGCACTACGGAAGATCAAACGCGTGGGCGTCCCGCAGCTTCCGGCTGGGAGCGAACCCGCATGAAGCCCGTCACCGCTTCGCTCGCCTGCGTCACGGTGATCCTCGTCCTCTCCATTGTCCTGGCGCTTGTGCTCATCTCGGTTCTGGACGCCGAGCTGCGACGGTCGACAGCTCGGAAGACGGTTGCCAACGACAACGAGCGTGCTTCTGCGCCCAGGCCTCAGAGGAGGGCCGGATGAGCACGATTGTCAGCTCTTTGTCGGAGTTCCGGAGCCACAAGCCTCAGACGAAGTGCGGCGGCAGGATCAGGAACTGCGCGTGCACGATCGGGCTGAATGCTATGACGACCGTCACGACGGCGTCCACGAAGCGGTTGGTCAACGTAACTGGCTTTGTCATCGAGTGCCCCCTCGATCCGGTGGCCGGCGAGCGGCTCCGTTGCGACGGGCTTATGGTTAAGCCTCGTTTCGACCTGATTGCTTCGATTGTTGCGTCGGCGATGTCGCAGCTGCGCTCTGCCTCGGCGAGCCGAGAGGGGGCGGCGTCATGAGGGCGCGCGCTTCAACGAGCCGCTACTCGCCCATCCGGTCTGTGAGAGGCATGCGGCGCGGCCCTCAAGGACTTTGCGCTGCTTCGATACTGTTTCGCCATCGCTGCGATCAAAAGTACCGCCGCCCCGACAAAAAGGGCGACCGCCAGCCACAGCAAGATCTTAGAAGCAAGATCGATCATCTGTTATTGCTAGGCAATCTGTCTTACTTGCGGATTTCAGAACGGTTTCAATTGAAACATTGGTCGGTCGAAATTCCGGTCACGACGGTCCGCCGCTTAAGTAACTTGGCGCACGCCGACCTCCACCCCCTCTTCGCGGACCAAGCCACGAGACCGATGGCATGATCGCGCCCCTCAGCATCGACAGCTTTGCGGGCAGTGCGGGCTCATTTGGAGATGTGCCGTCCGAGCTGCCGGATCACCACAGCGGCGAGCACATACCAAGCGCCGGGATGCAACACCTCCGCGATGTTCCAGATGAGCGAGCCACCTGTGGCTGGCGGCAGTCTGACGATCGCGCCGACGACCAGCCAGATGCCGAGTACGCCGAGAGCAGAGGCTGTCGCGAGAGCGGCGATGCGGATGAACTCGAGTGGCTCCATAACCCCGCATCTGAACTGACTTCGCACTTCTGCCCAGTGCGACACGGCAACGGAGCCACAGGCCCCTCCAGCGCTCACGCGGCGAACGCGACACCAACCTTCCGACCGTTGCGCCATATCACGCTGCACGCTTTGTCGACGTGCAGGGACGACGCAATCAGGCGGAACGTCCCCGGCAGCGCCACATCTGGATTGATCTCCAGCAGCGCACCATGGTCACAAACGTTCCAGACGAGGCAGTCCAGTGGTGGTAAACGCTCGCCGAAAAAGATACCGCCCATTTTAAAGGCATCCCTGCGGCGAGACCTTCTTCGCTCTACAAACATTGCCGAACCGAAGCCTCGAACAAGACGGAACGCCTGCATTCATTATGCAGGCGCAAGTTACCGAATTGTGGTGACCCACTCTATAGACTGGGGGAATAATTACTTCGAGCTGCGCGACGCCTGGTGCCGTACCGCTGTCCGCCCACTCAATGCGGGCGAGCTCAACGGCATGCCAGAAGTGCGCCCGTGAAGCCCGCAACGGCCCCGATCGGCGTCGCAGAAGATGCCCTCGGCTTCCTGGTGAGCCTGCCGCGCCAGTTCTGGCTCGTGGTCGGCCTGCGCAAGACGTTCCCGCGGCTGCGGGCGGCGACCGAGGCCTGGACGTACTTGGTGCCGCCCGGCCGCGACGTCGCCGCGCGGATCGAGGGTTGGATCGCCGAGGTCGAGCTGCAGGTCCGTGCTGAGGCCCGCCGCCGATCCTGGACCGCGACGGACGCCGAGTGGAACGGTGCCGGCGAGCCGGAGGCGCCGCGGCCTGTTGCGGCTGAGCCGGCGATCGTCGTCCTGCCGAAGAAGCGCACCGCCAAGCCCGTGCTGCAGCTGCTCGCCGATCTCGCCGGCGGAGCGGTGATGGTGGCCACCGTCAGCCCGGATGGCGTGCGCGGCTATCGCCTAGCGCCATCGGGTCGGCACGTCCGCACGGCCGTGGCCGATCGCGCGATCGCCCTACGCCTGATCGTGCCCGGCAATGACGGTCTGTTCGGGCCCGAGTGGTCGCAGACCTGGCGCGCGCCAACTCCGGAGGAAGTCGCGGCCGTCAAACCGAAGAAGTCCCGGAAGCCGAAGCCTGCTCCGCCGACCCGAGCCCACCGCTCCACCCCGCAGCCTCAGGAGGCCAGCCCATGACGTCGCCGTCCATGATCCATGCCGCCCGCCGCGCGCCCGACGCCCTCGACCATGTCATCCGCATGGTGCGCGTCATTCAGGAACGGACGACCGGGCCAGAGGAGGCCTGCACCATCGTCCACCTGTTCCAGGCAGGCTTCACCGAGGCACAGGTCGCCGCCTACCGCGATCCCGCTCGCGCGCTGATGCAGGGTCTTCCGACGGGCCTGCGTCACTGCCCGCCCGGGCGTCTGGCAGCAAAGCTCGCGCTAAAACGTGTGCCGGAGATCCGCGCGGCTTTCGCCCAGCGCCAGGCAGCGACTCGATCCATCTGGTCGGCGCCACGAGTCGCGGAGCGCGCGACGGTGGAGGCCGCCTCGTGAAGACCGGCCTCATCATCCTCCGCGCCGACGGCACCCGCGAGGACCGCACCGTCGACATGACCGGCGATCCCGGCCTCGCCGAGCTGCGGGATGTGCTGGAACCGATCCTGGTCGGCCGGCCCGAGCACGTGGCCGTGCTTCACGAGGGCCGGCGCACCGACATGTTCGTCCACGAGGACGGGTACGGCGAGGGCCTGCCCTGCAACGACGCAGCGACCGCGATCTACCGGGCCTCCTGGATGCAGCGGCATCCGGAGACGAACCCGAACGCCCTTCCCTGGATCGCCGGCGACGCCGTGATCTTTGACCGCACCGTGTGGAGCTGACGCGCCATGGCTTGCGACTGTATCGCCACGATGAACACCGCTCTGGCGGAGCGGAACACCGAGATCCAACCAACGATCATCTTCGGCACGGAAGAACGTCCGGGCTTCACCTGCGTGACGATCGTCACGGAGAAGATCAAGGCGCGTGGTCCACGGGCGGCCGTCCCGCTCCCGAGCTACTGCCAGTTCTGCGGGACGGCGTACGCGTTCACGGACGCGGATGCCGGCGCCGGTGGCTCGCACGGGCAGGTGGCGGCATGACCGCCGGCCTGTCCACCGCAGGCGACGTCTCCTCGGCCGAGGGCGTCGCTGCCGACGAGCTGAAGCAATTCATCGAGCGCCTGGAGCGCCTCGAGGAGGAGAAGGCCGGCATCATGAGCGACATCAAGGAGGTGTTCGCCGAGCTGAAGGGCCGCGGCTTCGACGCGAAGGCCGTGCGGACGATCCTGCGGGTCCGCAAGCAGGACCACAGCGAGCGCCAGGAGCAGGACGCGATCCTGGAGCTCTACATGCAAGCTCTGGGGATGGTGTGATGGGCTCTCTTCGCCTCGTCCCACCCGATGGCGCCGACTGGACCATCGACGCCGTGAGCACGCCAGACGGCGTCGAGCTCGCGATCGCCTTCACGTTGCAGGGCACGCCCATCACCGCCCGCTTCGTCATAGACCGCCCGGATGCGCGCAAGCTCTCCGATGATCTCCGCGCGGCCGCCGGCGACGGCACGATGCGCACCTTCCCGAAGCCGGTTTCAGGGGGCTGAGATGACCACGCCTCGCGCGACAAAGCCCGGCCGCCCTGCCCTCACCTTCGACGATCTGCCGCTCTTCGCTGCCGATCGCGATATCGCCGAGGCCGTCGTCGGGCCGGACGAGGCCGACAAGCGCGCCTGGTGCGCAAGCGTCGCCTCGCTGGAGGCCTGCGGCTTCCCCACCCCCGCGAAGCTCTACGGCAAGCGCTACGTGCCGGCCGTTCGGGCATTCTACGATCGGCAGTATGGTCCCGTCGGCCGCGCGCCCACCGACTCACCTGGGCAGCAGGAGCCCCGAACGGGATGGACAAGCCCAAGATCAAGGCGCCGGGCCTGAAGTTCCGGCCGCGCAGCGGCGGCTGGGCGGCGTACTGGATCCCCTCCCCCGAGGCTGTGAGCCGCGGCTACCCGAGCGGCACAGTGCCGCTCACGCGCTATCTCGCCACGCCTGAGCTGTTGGCTGACCAATGTCAGCGCCTGCAGAACGATATGCTCGCCTGGCTCGACGGCCTGCGGCGCGATCCCCTCGCCTTCGACGGCACGATCGGCAGCGTCCTGCGCATCTACCAGAGCCACGAAGAGTCGCCGTTCCATGGGCTGAAGCCGGCATCGCGCCGCCCGTACCTGCATTACCTTCGCCGCCTCGAGGCGGAGATCGGCGATGTGCGCGTTGACGCCGCGACGGGTCTCCACGTGAAGCGGTGGCACGCCGGCTGGTCCGAGGCGGGCGCCAAGCCAGCGGCGGGACAGACACGGGTCGCGGTGCTGAAATCCGCCCTCACCTTCTGCATCGTCGCCGGCCACCGCTCCTGTCGCACCTTGCGCGACGACATCCGCGAGCTGCGGCTGCCGGTGCCGCGACCCCGCAGCATGTACGCCACGGTCGACCAAGTGCGGAACGCAATCGCCGCCGCACACGCGATGGGCCGGCCGTCGCTGGCCCTCTGCTACGCCGTCCAGTTCGAGACGGCGCTCCGGCAGTGGGATGCTGCCGGGCAGTGGTACCCGCTCGCGGATCCGACGATCTGCCCGGTGGTCTACGGCCAGCACAAATGGGCCGGCCTCGAATGGCGCCACATCGGCGAGGACCTGGTGCTGCGCTACACCCCTTCGAAGACCCGGGCGAGCAGCGGCGCCGAGGTGGTGATCGACCTCCGGCTGTGCCCCATGGTGTTGGAGGAGATGGCGCGGATACCGGACGAGGCGCGCTCCGGACCGCTGATCGTCAACGAGGCAACCAAGCTACCATTCACGGATCAGCAGTTTCTCTCAGCTTGGAAGCGGGTCCGCGAGGCGGCCGGGCTGCCGCCTGAGCTCTGGAGCCGCGATCTGCGCGCATCCGCTATCACGGAGGGCCGTGGCGCCGGTGCGTTCACCGATGATGCCGCCAAGGTCGCCGGCCACACGAAGTCGCGTACCACGGCCGACGTCTACGATCGCGAGCGCCTGGAGGCGCACCGCCGGTTCGCCACTGCCCGCCTCGGCCGGCGCACCCCAAAATTAGAGGGCTGAACGCTCCGGGAACGTCACGAGGAACGACCTGGGAATGCCGCCCGTAAGATGTTGAAGGGTAAATAAAATCTGAACGTCATTGTTAAGGCCCCCTTAACCATGTCCGATCAAGCTCCTGTTGACGGATGGGCCTTTCAGCGCCCGCGCAGGGGATGGGTCGGATGGCCGAGGCGGCACGGCGTTATCAGCAGGCAGGCAGCTCTGACCTCGTGCGCCGCCTGATGGCCCGGCCGGTGCGGCTGGAGCAGCAGGCTCGGACCCGGCTGCCCCTGCCCGGCCGCGGGGCGCGCCCCTCCGACGAGTCCGTCGAGGATTATGCCGACGACCTCTCGGTCGACGCCGACGAGGCCGACGAGATCGCCCGGCTCGAGACCGAGCTGCAGGTGATGAAGGCCGTGCTCCGCGCTCAGCGGCAAGAGGTCGAGGCGCTGCGGGCTCAGCGCCAGCTCCTTACGGATTCCGCCCCGACCGACGACGTCCGCGCGACCCGGGAGCGCTGGGCGGCCCTCGTCGACACGCTCCTGATCCGCGCCCGCTGATCCGTCACCAGGGCATGCGGGGGAGAGCCATGGGGGCGCGCTGCTCGCTCGTCGTCAACGGCCGGTCGGTGCGCGTCTCGACCGGCGATACGCCGCTGGAGGCGGCGCTCGCCGAGGGCATGATCGCGCCGCTCCCGTCGCTGCACGGCACGCTGCTCGCCGGCCAGGGGGCCGTGGCGCCCTCCGGCCGCCGCCCGCCCGCCCGCCGCGCCCGTGCCGAGGCCCTGCGGCCTGCCCTGCCCGGCGCCCCGATCCCGGGCCAGGAGGAGGCCGCGGCGGCGCCCGTCACCCTCCGCAAGGGCACGGTCACCGAGATCCGCCGGCTCAGCCCCGGCATCGTCGAGGTCGTGACGACCCTGACCAAGCGCCTGACCGGCGAGCCCGGCCACCAGACCCTCGTGACCTTCGCGGGCATGCCCGCCATGACCCTGTCCCCGACCCTGCGGGTCGACGGTGCGGCCGAGATCAACGAGGCGGTGTTCCACATCCCCCGCGACCCCGAGGGCGACCCGGTCGACGCGATCCGGCTCGACCAGCCCGTACGGCTGAAGGGTCCCGTGGGCCGGGGCCAGTACCGCCCCGGGGGCGGACGCCTCGTGCTAGTGGCGGCCGGCGCCGGCTTCGGCCCGATCTGGGCGATCGCCCGGGCGGCCCGCTACGTCGAGCCCGCCCGCGAGGTGGCGCTGGCGGTCGGCGCCCGCGACGCCCTCGACCTCTACATGCGCGAGAGCCTGGACTGGCTGCGCCGCACCGGCGTCGCCCGGATCGTGCTCTGCGCCGATCGCGGGCGCCAGCGGCCGCCGGACGTGCGCTCCGGCCCGCTCACCGCCCACCTGCCGAGCCTGCGCGCCACCGACGTCGTCCACGTGGCCGGCGACGTCTCGACGGTGGGCGCCGTGCAGGTGCTCGCCGCCACGGTGGGGGCGCGCTGCTACCCGATCGTGATCGACTGACGGTCACGACGGCGCACGGCCCGCGGGGGGATTCCGCCTCGACGCGGGCGGGATCGGCTGATACCCGCGCCCGGACATCCACCCTGACCGTGAGCCGAGCGGATTTCGCGTCCCGATGTTCCGCGTCCTCTGCCTCGGCTACAGCGTCACCGAACTGCCGGGCTATGTCGAGCGGGCCAATGCCCACGCGGAGGCCGAGGGCCGGCCGGTCACGTTCCTGCGGTGCGGATGGGGCGGCCACTCGCTGCCCACCCTCGCCTGCCTGATCGACGAGATCCTGGACGCGACGCCCTGCGATCACGTCCTCCTGGAACTGTTCACCGGCAACGTCCGCTACTTCGACGGCGCAACGATGCGGGCCTATCTCGACGACATCCTCGCGGCGACCGCCCGGCGCGGCCTGCCGGTCGCCTTCCTCAACCTCCACCAGGGCGGCGTCGATTACCGGGCCGAGCCCGTCGCCGGCCTGCTCGCGGAGTACCGCGCCCTCTACGGGATCCCGTCTCTCGACATCGCCGCCCCGGTGGCGGCGGCGGGGGCGGGGGACATCACCTATCTCCTGAAGGACGGCACCCACGTCACGCCGGCCGGGGCCGAGCTCTACGGCACCCTGGTCTACAGCTTCCTGCGCGCACCGCCCCCGGGCCGCGCCTATATCGACCGGTTCCGCCTGCTGCCCGGCCGGTTCGAAGCCCTGCCCCTGCGCACCCTCCCCGGCCTGACCTGCGGGTTCGAATCGCTGCGCAACGGCATCTTGCTGAAGTTCCTGGAGGTTCCGGAGGATGGCCGCGCCGAGATCCCGCTCGGGCGCCCCCGGGACGTGATCGGCCTGCTCGTGACCTACGGGCCGCAGATGGGCACGCTGACGGTCGAGGATCCGGCGACCGGACGGGCGCGCGCGATCCTCGCCTACGACGCGTTCTCCTACTACACGCGCTCGGTCTTCCGCAGCGTCAGGTTCCCGGCGGCCCGGTCCCTCCGGATCGCGCAGTCGGCGGACCTGCCGGACATCCCCCTGCGCAAGGGCGAGCCCGACCGGGGGCCGCGGCTCGGGCGCGTGTCGCACGTGTTCTGCCGGCGCAGGCTCGGGCTCGCCGCGCGCGCCGTGCTCCTGCGCCACCGGCTCCGGCGCGCTCTGCGCCGCGCGGGGCTGCGGCTCAAGGGACGCTGATGGGGGCGTGCCCCGCGCGCGCCGGGACGCTCAGCCCAGCCGGACCCGCCAGATCTCCTCGGCGTATTCGCGCATCGCCCGGTCGGAGGAGAACCACGCCATCCGGGCGGTGTTGCGGATCGCCATCGCCCACCAGCCGCGCGGATCGCGCCACGCGGCGTCGATCGACCGCTGGACCCGCCAGTAATCGTCGAAATCGGCGGTGAGCAGGTACTGGTCGTGCTGGCGCAGGTCGTCGGTGAGCGGCCGGAACCGGCCCGGCTCCTCCGGCGAGAACCGCCCCGAGGCGATCATGTCGAGGGCCGCGGCGAGACGCGGGGAGGCGTGGATCGCGCGGGCCGCGTAGTCCGGCTCGGCCTGCCGGGCGCGGACCCCGTCGGCCTCCAGGCCGAAGATGAAGATGTTGTCCGCCCCGACATGGTCGCGGATCTCGATGTTGGCGCCGTCGAGGGTGCCCACCGTGAGCGCGCCGTTGAGGGCGAACTTCATGTTGCCGGTGCCCGAGGCCTCCATGCCGGCGGTGGAGATCTGCTCGGACAGGTCCGCGGCCGGGATGATCGACTCGGCGAGGCTCACCGAATAGTTCGGCAGGAACACCACCTTCAGCCGGCCCGCGACCTCGGGATCGTCGTTGACCGCCTTGGCGACGTCGCAGGCGAGCTTGATGATCAGCTTGGCCCGGACGTAGCTCGGCGCCGCCTTGCCGGCGAAGATCTTCACCCGGGGCGTCCAGTCCCGGTGCGGCTCGGCCTTGATCGCTTGGTAGAGCGCCACGGTCTCGATCACGTTCAGGAGCTGGCGCTTGTACTCGTGGATGCGCTTGACCTGGACGTCGAACAGCGCGTCCGGATCGACGTCGATGCCGGTGCGGTCGGCGATGAGGGCAGCGAGCGCCTCCTTGCGCTCCCGGCGCACCGCCGCGTAGCGCGCCACGAAGGCCGGATCCTGCGCGTGGGCCTCGAGGCCCCGGAGCAACTCGGGATCGTCGAGCACGCCCGCCCCCACCGTCTCCACGGCGAGCCGGGTCAGGCCCGGATTGGCGTTGTGGAACCAGCGGCGGAAGGTGATGCCGTTGGTCTTGTTGACGATCTTGTCGGGATCCAGCGCGTGCAGGTCGGAAAAGACCGTGGAGCGCATCAGGTCGGTGTGCAGGGCCGAGACGCCGTTGACCCGGCGCGCGCCGTGGAAGGCGAGGTGCCCCATCCGCACTCGCCGCCCGTGCGACTCGTCGATCAGCGAGATCGACGCGAGGTAGGCGGCATCCTGACGGCCGTGCTTGGCCTGCTCCTCCAGGTGCATCCAGTTGATCAGGTAGATGATCTGCATGTGGCGCGGCAGCAGCCGCTCCATCAGCTCCACCGGCCAGGTCTCCAGCGCCTCGGGCAGGAGGGTGTGGTTCGTGTAGTGCAGCGTGTGGGTGGTGACGTACCACGCATCCTCCCAGGAGAGGCCCTGGACGTCGAGCAGGATGCGCATCAGCTCCGGTACCGCGATCGCCGGGTGCGTGTCGTTGAGCTGGATCGCCGCGTGGTCCGGCAGGGACCGGACGTCGCCGCGCTCGGCCACGTGGCGGGCCACCAGATCTTGGATCGAGGCCGCGGTGAAGAAGTATTCCTGGCGCAGGCGCAGCTCCTGGCCCTCGGCCGAGGAATCGCTCGGATAGAGCACCCGCGAGATCGCCTCGGCGCGCATCCGCGCCGCGACCGCTCCGACATGGTCGCCGCCGTTGAAGCGGGCGAGGTCGATCGGCTCGCCGGCCTCGGCCTTCCACAGGCGCAGGCCGTTGACGTGGCGCCCGCGCCAGCCGACCACCGGCACGTCGTGGGCCACCGCCCGCACGGTCTCGGCCGGCTGCCAGTGGCGCCGGATCACCCCCTCCTCCGGCGAGGACAGCGTGACGGTGCCGCCGAAGCCGATCGTGTAGGTCGCCTCGGGCCGGGCGAATTCCCAGGGGTTGCCCTCGGCGAGCCACGTCTCCGGCGCCTCGCGCTGCCAGCCATCCTCGAAGGACTGGCGGAACAGGCCGTGGTCGTAGCGGATGCCGTAGCCCATCGCCGGGATGCCGATGCTGGCCATGCTCTCCATGAAGCAGGCGGCGAGCCGCCCGAGGCCGCCATTGCCCAGCGCCGCGTCGGGCTCGGCCTCCTGCACGGCGTCGAGATCGACCCCGAGTTCCCGCAGCGCCGCCCGGGTGGTCTCGGTGAGGCCGAGATTGTTCAGCGCGTCCGACATCAGCCGGCCGATCAGGAATTCCAGCGACAGGTAGTAGACGCGCTTGTTCGGCACGCCGCGCTCCGAGGCGAGCGCCGCCGCCACGACCCGCTCGCGCAGGGCCAGCGCGGTCGCGGCGAACCAGTCGCGCGGGCGTGCGGTCTCCGGCGTGCGGCCGAGGGTGAAGGTGAGCTTGGCGCGGATCGCTTCCCGCAGATCGACCACGGCATCGCCGCTTGCGGAGAGCGCCGGGACGGTCCAAGGAGCAGGCGCCGGCGCCTCCGGAGCGCGCTCGTCGCGCGAGGCGTCCTGTGGCGCGGGTCGGATCAGAACATCGTTCAACACGTGCGGGTCCCCCAAAAGTCAGTCCCCGGATTCTGGCGCCGGGAGGATCGTGGGCGGATTATCTCTCTTGATGGATTGCCGCCGCATGAACGGCGGGCGATCCGTGCCCCGAAGCGTCCGACCGTGCGGTCGGCTTCCGGCGAAGTCGTGGCAGCGCCGCTGCGGCGGAGCGCACGGGCACGCAGCAGCACATATGGCGCGCCGCCGTGACATTCCAGTCACACGCGCCGGATAAGCCCGGGCCGCATCCGCCGCCGGTCGCGGGCGCGCGGCTCTGTCCTCAACCCTGGGCCGACAACGCGAGAGGCGCAGCATGACCGACACCGTCTGGTGGAAGCGCGGGACCGTCTACCAAGTCTACCCCCGTTCCTTTCAAGACACGAATGGCGACGGTGTCGGCGATCTGCCGGGGATCACGGCGCGCCTGGATTACCTGGCCTGGCTTGGGGTCGACGCCGTGTGGATCTCGCCGGTCTACCCCTCGCCCATGGCGGATTTCGGCTACGACGTGGCCGATTACTGCGGGATCGACCCGCTGTTCGGCACGCTGGCCGATTTCGATGCGCTGATCGCCGAGGCCCACCGGCGCAAGCTGAAGGTGATCCTCGACTTCGTGCCGAACCATTCCTCGATCGTGCATCCGTGGTTCGCGGAGAGCCGGTCGTCGCGCACGAGCCCGAAGCGGGACTGGTACATCTGGCGCGATCCCGGCCCCGATGGCGGTCCGCCCAACAACTGGCTGTCGAATTTCGGCGGCCCGGCCTGGACCTTCGACGCGGCCACCGGCCAGTACTATTACCACGCCTTCCTGGCCGAGCAGCCGGACCTGAACTGGCGCAACCCCGCGGTGCGGGCGGCCATGCACGACGTGCTCCGCTTCTGGCTGGAGCGCGGGGTCGACGGGTTCCGGGTCGACGTGATCTGGCACCTGATGAAGGATGCGGGTTTCCGCGACAACCCGGCCAATCCCGACTACGCGCCGGGCGCGCCCGAGATCAACCGCTTCACCCAGGTCTACTCCGCCGACCGCCCGGAGGTGTTCGACGTGATCGCCGGAATGCGGGATGTGCTGCGCGGTTACGGCGAGCGGGTGCTGATCGGCGAGATCTACCTGCCGGTGGAGCGGCTGGTCGCCTATTACGGTCCGGACCTGACGGGCGCTGACCTGCCGTTCAATTTCCAACTGATCCAGACCCTGTGGCGGGCCGAGGCCGTGGCCGACCTCGTGGCGCAGTACGAGGCGGCCCTGCCCGAAGGCGGCTGGCCGAACTGGGTGCTGGGCAACCACGACCAGCCGCGCATCGCCGCCCGCGTCGGGGCCGATCAGGCCCGCATCGCCGCGATGCTGCTCCTGACCCTGCGGGGCACGCCGACCCTCTATTACGGCGACGAGATCGGGCTCGGCCACGTGCCGATCCCGCCAGAGCGCGCCCGCGACCCGTGGGAGCACAACGAGCCCGGGCACGGCCGCGATCCGGAGCGCACGCCGATGCAGTGGGACGACAGCCCGCAGGCGGGCTTCTCCACGGCCGAGCCCTGGCTGCCGCTGGCGGAGGACTGGGCGACCCGCAACGTCGAGAGCCAGCGCTCGGATCCGGGCTCGATGCTCACCTTGCACCGGCGGCTGCTCGGCCTGCGCCGCGACCACCCGGCGCTCGCCGTGGGCGGCTACCGAGCGGTGCCGGTGGGGATCGCCGAGGTGTTCGCCTACGAGCGCTTCGCCGATGGGGCCGTCCTGCGCGTGCTCCTGAACTTCGGCGCGGCGTCGCAGGATCTGCCGCTGCCCGAGGGCGGCTGGACCGTGCTGCTCTCGACCCGCGCAGGGCGTGCGGGCGAGACGGCCGACCTGACCCTGACGCTGGAACCTGCCGAGGGGGTGATCCTGCGCCGCGCCGGGTGAGCGGAGCCCGCTCCCGGCTTCGGCACCCGTCAGACCGGACACCGAATCAGTGTCCGGTGCGCGCCGCCCATCTGCCGGGAATCGGCGGGCAGGCCCCGTCCGGCGTGTCCGGTCGGCGACTTCTCCGGCTGAAGAGGCTCCTTCAAGAGCCGAATACCGCCGTTCCGTCGCGATTTTCTGCTGCAATGCGACATAGGTAAGTGACGCTTAATGCGCACGGTGGCGTATTTTGTGCGTCGCAGCGGAACCGTCGCGGCAGAGGAGCATTAGCCGTGGTTGAGATCGCGACAGCCGTGCCTGGCCGATCGTCTGCCAGACCGGGGCATTCCGCCCGGCCAGGATCAATGCTGATGCTCGATGCGCGCCGTGGTGGTTCCTTCGCCGAGTGGTCGTCCGGCGAAGAGGACGGCGGCGTTCCCGTATCGGTTCCGGCCCGTCCCGCCTCCCTGCGCCGCCGCATCCTCTACGCGACGCCCGAGATGGCCGATTTCGTGAAGACCGGCGGTCTCGGCGAGGTCTCGGCCGCCCTGCCCCGGGCCCTGGTGCCGCATTACGACATCCGCGTGCTGATCCCCGGCTATCGGCAGGTCCGCGCGGCGTTCCCCGAGATCCCGGTCATCGCCCGCCTCGAGGGCTTCGCGGGCGTCCCGGCCTGCGACCTCGGCCTCGTCGAGGCGGTCGACGGCCTGCGCATCTACGTCCTGCTCAGCCCCGACCTCTACGAGCGCGACGGCACGCCCTACGGCGACCAGCAGGGTGATTTCGGCGACAACGACCTGCGCTTCGCCCGCCTCAGCCTCGCGGCGGCCGAACTCACCGCCGGCATCGATCCCGACTGGGCGGCCGACCTCCTGCACCTCAACGACTGGCAGGCGGCCCTGGCCCCGGCTTATCTCGCCTGGCGCGGCCGGCGGGTTCCCAGCGTCCTGACGATCCACAACCTCGCCTACCAGGGCCTGTTTCCCCGGGACGCCCTGCCGCGGCTCGGCGTGCCGGAATCGGCCTTCCAGGTCGACGGCGCCGAGTTCTACGGGCAGCTCTCCTTCCTGAAGGCCGGCATCTTCTACGCCTCGCAGGTCACCACGGTGAGCGAGACCTACGCACGGGAGATCCAGACCGCCGAGATGGGCTGCGGCCTCGACGGGCTGCTGCGGACCCGCGCCGGCCAGGGCCGGCTCGCCGGCATCCTCAACGGCATCGACGAGACCTGGGACCCGAGCACCGACCCGCACCTCGCCACGCGCTTCGAGATCGACGACTGGAAGGGCAAGCGCGCCAATGCCGAAGCGGTGCGCCAGCAATTCGGCCTGGCCGTCTCCCGCGGGCCGCTCTTCGCCATCGTGTCGCGCCTCGTCCACCAGAAGGGCATCGACCTGAGCCTGCAGGCGGCCGAGGCCATCGTGGCCGAGGGCGGCCAGCTCGTGGTGATCGGCCAGGGCGAGGGCCGGTTCGAGCAGGCGCTCCGCGGCCTCGCCAAGCGCCATCCGGAGGCTGTCGGGGTCCATGTCGGCTTCGAGGAGGCGCAGGCCCGGCGGATGTTCGCCGGCAGCGACTTCCTGCTGATGCCCTCGCGCTTCGAGCCCTGCGGGCTGGCCCAGATGTACGCGCAGCGCTTCGGCTCCCTGCCGATCGTGCGCCGGACCGGGGGCCTGGCCGACACCGTCGAGGACGGGGTGACGGGTTTCACCTTCGGGGAGGCCTCGGCGGCGTCCTTCGGCGGGGCGGTCCGCCGGGCGCTGGAAGCCTTCGGCCAGAAGAAGCGCCTCAACGCCATGCGGCGGCGCGCCATGTCGGCCCGGTTCGGCTGGGACCAGGCCGCCGACAACTACGCCGGCCTCTACGGACGGGCGATCGGCAACAGCATCGCGCTGCGCTGGCGGGCCGCGTAGGGATTTTTCGCGGCCTTCCCCTCTGCGGGGCGGGTAAGCCGGTTCGGGTTCAGATCGTCTCTGCCAACGGCGCGGGAGCTTCCTCTCGCGCCGCTTCACTGCGCGCCGTCGTTCCGGGGCGCCGCAGGCGAGCCCAGACCCGCCGTCGGTGCAGATCTTGACGCGTCGGCGGGTCTGGATCCCGGGCTCCGCTGCGCGGCCCCGGGATGACGCGGTGACGCCTGGGCGGAGGCGAAAGTCTCCTCACCCCTCCAGCAGGAAGATCATCGTGGCGAGCGGCGGCAGGGTCAGCGACAGGCTCTGCTTCTGACCGTGGCTCGCCTGATCGTCGGTATGGCGGCCCCCCTGGTTGCCCAGGTTGGACCCACCGTAGACCCCGGCATCCGAGTTGAACGCCTCGCGATAAAAACCCGCCTGCGGCACGCCGATCCGGTAGCCCTCGCGCGGCACCGGCGTGAAGTTCGACACCACGATGGCGACCTCGCCGGGCTTCGCGCCCTTGCGGGCCCAGGCGATCACGCTGTTGTCCTGATCATCCGCCACGAGCCACTGGAAGCCGGTATGCTCGACGTCGCGGCTGTAGAGAGCCGGCGTTGAGACGTAGAGCCGGTTGAGATCGCGCACCACGCTCTGCACGCCCTTGTGCAGCGGGTCGTCGAGATGGTGCCAGTCCAGGCTGTGGTCGTGGTTCCACTCCCGCTCCTGGCCGAACTCGCCGCCCATGAACAGCAGCTTCTTGCCGGGATGCCCCCACATGAAGCCGTAATAGGCCCGGAGATTCGCGAATTTCTGCCAGCGGTCGCCCGGCATCTTGCCGAGCAGCGAGCCCTTCCCGTGCACGACCTCGTCGTGGGAGAGCGGCAGGATGAAATTCTCCGAGAAGGCGTAGAGCAGCCCGAAGGTCAGGTTGTGGTGGTGGTAGCGGCGGTGGATCGGATCCTCCTGCATGAAATGCAGGGTGTCGTGCATCCAGCCCATGTTCCACTTGAAGCCGAAGCCCAGGCCGCCCGTGTAGGTCGGGTGCGAGACGCCCGGCCAGGAGGTCGATTCCTCCGCGACCGTGATGGTCCCCGGCGCGTGGCTGTAGGTCGCCTCGTTGGTCTTGCGCAGGAAGTCGATGGCGTCGAGATTCTCGTTGCCGCCGTAGCGGTTCGGGATCCATTCGCCCTGGCGGCGGGAATAGTCGAGGTAGAGCATCGACGCCACGGCATCCACCCGCAGGCCGTCGAGGTGGTAGTGCTCCAGCCAGAACCGGGCGTTGGCGGCGAGGAAGGTCGCGACCTCGGTCCGCCCGAAATTGTAGATGTAGGTGCCCCAATCCTGGTGGAAGCCCTGGCGCGGGTCGGCGTGCTCGTAGAGGTGGGTGCCGTCGAACAGGCCGAGCCCGTGGGCGTCGAGCGGGAAGTGGCCCGGCACCCAATCGAGCAGCACGCCGATGCCGGCCTCGTGGGCCGCGTCCACGAAGGCGGCGAAGTCCTCGGGCGTGCCGAAGCGGCTGGTCGGCGCGAACAGTGAGACCGGCTGGTAGCCCCAGGACCCGTCGAACGGGAACTCGGTGATCGGCAGCATCTCAATATGGGTGAAGCCCATATCCTTGACGTAGGGGATCAGCCGCTCGGACAGTTCCCGGTAGGTGAGATAGCGGTTGCCCTCCTCGGGCACCCGCGCCCAGGAGCCGAGATGGACCTCGTAGACCGAGATCGCCGCGTGGCGCGGATCCTTGGCGCCGCGGGTGCTCATCCAGCCGGAATCGCGCCAGTCGAACTCGCCCGACCCGTGGGTGACCGAGGCGGTCTCCGGCGGGTGCTGGGCCGCGAAGGCGACCGGGTCGGCCTTGAGCGGGACTAGGGACCCGTCGGGCCCGCGGATCTCGAACTTGTAGCGCACGCCGGCCTTCAGGCCCGGCACGAACAGCTCCCAGATGCCGCCGTCCTGCCAGAGGCGCATCGGGTGGCGGCGCCCGTCCCAGTCGTTGAAGTCGCCGACCACGCTGACCTTGCGGGCATTCGGGGCCCAGACCGCGAAGCGGAAGCCGTCGATGCCGTCGAGCTGCCCCGATTGGGCGCCGAGCATCCGGTAGACCAGGTTGGTGCCGACCTCGCGCAGGGAGGCGACGTCATACTGCTCGATCGACGAGCCGAAGCCGTAGGGGTCGTAGCGGCGGCGCTTGGTGCCGTCCCAGGATTCGACCTCGATCTCGTAGAGCGGCCGGTGCTCGCCCGCGATCCGGGCGACGTAGAAGCCGTCCGGGTGACGCTTCTCGAACGGCACGGTGCGCCCGTCCATCACCAGGGCGGCGGCCCGGGCCTCGGGCAGCACGGCGCGCACCTCCCAGGCATTCGGCCCGACCCGATGGGGCCCGAGAACCGCGAACGGATCGCCGTGGCTGGCGGCCATCAGAGCGGCGATCGCGTCCGGGTGGACGCTCGGCGGCTGCCCGGCGGTGCCGGAGCCCGGGACATCCGCATGCCGCGCCGTCCCCGCCTCCGGTTCGGCCCGCGGTGCGAAGGTCTCGTCGATCGCCGTCATGCAGTTGCTCCGGGCTCGTGTCCGTCCGTGTCCAGAATGGTGAGAACCCCATGGGCAGGGATTTCGATCCAGTCCGGTCGGTTATTGGCCTCGTAATCGACTTCGTAGAGGGCCTTGGTCAGCAGGCAGAGGCGCAGCAGCCGCGCCCGCGTGTCTGGGTCGGTCACGGCCGCCCGGGACCCGTCCACGGCCGACTGGTAGCCGGTCAGGAACGCCGCCTCGATCATGCGCCGCCACGCGGCGGCGGCGCCCCGCGCCCGCTCCTCGCTGTCGCCGAACCGGGCGGCGATCTCGCGGGTCACCGTCTCGGCCCCGTACGCGAAGGAGCGCATCAGCCCGGCCACGTCGCGCAGCGGCATCGACTTGGCCCGGCGCTCGTCGGCCGGACGCGAGGGCTCGCCCTCGAAGTCGACGATGATCAGGTCGCTCTCGGCGACCAGCACCTGCCCGAGGTGGTAGTCGCCGTGGATGCGCGTCTTGTGGGCGCCGACCGGCGGCTCGGCGGTCAGCGCCGCGATCAAGGCCTCGACCTCGCTCGCCCGCCCCGCCAGCGCCGCGCAGGCCGGCTTGCCGACATCGAGGCCGCGCTCGGCCAGGCCCTTCAACGCCCGGAAGGCGCGCTCGGCCTGGTGGCGGGCGTCGCGCGCCAGCACCGCGAGATCGTCCGCGGTGAACGGCTCGGCCGCGAAGGCCGGATCGTCGGTCTCGATGGCGAGGGCCGCGTGCAGCTCGGCGGTGCGCCGCCCGAGCAGGTCGGCCCAGGGCCCGTGGGCCTGGAACGCCTCCGCGGGGGTCGCCGCCTCGCTCTCGGGGGTGAGCACCACGGTCTCGAAGTCCCGGCGCAGGCCCTCCCAGCATCAGCGTCCAGGCGTCGCCCTGGTTCATGACGAACTTCTGCAGCACCGCCAGCGCCGTGCGGGTGCCGTCCTCGGCCACGTGCTCCAGGGTACCGAGCAGGGCCGGCGTGTTGGCGAAGCCCGCCTGCTCGGTGAGGAAGCGCCCGACCTCGATCTCGGGATGGATGCCCGGCTGCAGACGGCGCAGCAGCTTGAGCATCATCTTCGAGCCGATGGCGATCGAGGTGTTGCTCTGCTCGGCCGAGAGCCGGCGGATGTCGGCCACGTCGACCGTGACCTCCGGGTCGAAGGCCGAGGTGGTGGCGAAGACCAGCCGCCCGCTCTCCGTGGGCAGCTCGGTGCCCCGCCGCATGTCCTCGATCAGGCTGGCCGCGAAGCTGTTGGAGCCGGCCGCGCCGTAGAGCAGGCCGGTGCGCGGGCCGCGCCGGACCCGGGCGACCGCGAAGGGAAGGAGCGCCTCGTCCTCGCGGCCCTCCTCGACGCCGACCGGCACGAAGTAGTCCTGGGTCTCGCCGTTGGCGAGCTGCACCTGCAGCCGCGGCAGCAGGAAGCGCGCGCTCCCGTCCCCGTCCTTCAGGGCGGCGCAGTCGATGACCTTCACGGCCCGGATCCGCGAGCCCTTGGCGCCGAACCAGCGCCGGCTCATCAGGAACGACGGCACCACGGTGCGCTCGAAGGCGACGCGCTCGCGGCCCGACATCAGGCTCTCGATGCCGCCGGTGAGCACCAGGGTGAACAGCTCCGGCGGCTCCTGCTGCGGGCCGACCACGCCGGAGCGCGCGGCGTTCAAGCTGAACCAGTAGAAGCCGTAGGACGGCAGGGTCAGCAGGTAGGGCAGATCGCCGATCGGCGGGAATTCGGTGCCGCCGGTCAATTCGATCGGCACCGCGGTGCGCAGTTCCGACAGGTCGAGCTGCACCGCCTGGGGCGCGCGCGACAGGTTCGCCACGCACAGGATCCGCTCGTCCTCGTGCTCGCGGATCCAGGCCAGGACCTTGCGGTTCGAGGGATACAGGAACTGGATCGTGCCGCGGCCGAGGGCGACGCTGTTGTTGCGGATCGCGATCATGCGCCGCGTCCAGTTGAGCAGGCTGGTCTGCGCCTGGGTCTGCGCCTCGACGTTGATCGCGTCGAAGCCGTAGATCGGGTCCTGGATCGCCGGCAGGAACAGCTTCTGGGGATTGGCCCGGGAGAAGCCGCCGTTGCGGTCGGGCGTCCACTGCATCGGCGTGCGCACGCCGTCGCGGTCGCCGAGATAGATGTTGTCGCCCATCCCGATCTCGTCGCCGTAATAGAGCACCGGCGTGCCGGGCATCGACAGGACGAGGGACTTCATCAGCTCGATCTTGCGCCGGTCGTTCTCGAGCAGCGGCGCGAGGCGGCGGCGGATGCCGAGATTGATCCGGGCCCGCCGCTCGGCGGCGTAGAACGACCAGAGGTAGTCACGTTCTTCGGCCGTGACCATCTCGAGCGTCAGCTCGTCGTGGTTGCGCAGGAAGATCGCCCACTGGCAGCCTTCCGGGATCTCCGGGGTCTGGCGCATGATGTCGGTGATCGGGTGCCGGTCCTCCCGGGCGATCGCCATGTACATCCGCGGCATCAGCGGGAAGTGGAACGCCATGTGGCATTCGTCGCCGTCGCCGAAATACTGCGCGGTCTCCTCCGGCCACTGGTTGGCCTCGGCCAGCAGCATCCGGTCGGGATAGCTGGCATCCAGCGCGGCGCGGATCTTCTTGATGACGTCGTGCGTCTCCTGAAGATTCTCGCAATTCGTGCCGTCGCGCTCGATCAGGTAGGGGATCGCGTCGAGCCGCAGCCCGTCGACGCCCATGTCGAGCCAGTAGCGCATGGTCGCGATGACCGCGTCCAGCACCTTCGGGTTGTCGAAGTTCAGGTCCGGCTGGTGGCTGTAGAACCGGTGCCAGAAATACTGCTTGGCGACCGGGTCCCAGGTCCAGTTCGAGGCCTCAGTGTCGAGGAAGATGATCCGCGTGTCCCGGTACGGCTCGTCGGTATCCGACCAGACGTAGAAGTCGCGCTCGGGCGAGCCGGGGGGCGCCTCCCGGGCGGCCTGGAACCAGGGGTGCTGGTCCGAGGTGTGATTGATCACGAGCTCGGTGATCACCCGCAGGCCGCGCTCGTGCGCCGCCGCCACGAAGGCCCTGAAATCCTCCATGGTCCCGTAGGACGGGTTGATGCCCTCGTAATCGGCGATGTCGTAGCCGTCGTCGCGGAGCGGCGAGGGGTAGAACGGCATCAGCCAGATCGCCGTGACGCCGAGGTCGCGCACGTAGTCGAGGCGCTGGGTCAGGCCCTCGAAATCGCCGATCCCGTCGTTGTTCGAATCGAAGAACGACTTGACGTGGATCTGGTAGATGATGGCGTCACGGTACCATTGCGGGTCGCTGCGATCGATCATCGCGTCGCTGCCTCATCGGTCGAAGGGACTGGGACCGGCGGTCGGGACCGGCCGGGGCGCGGGCGGTCGGCCGCGCGGGGCAATGGTCGGCGACGGGCGGGCCCGTCGCCGGGGTCAGGAGTCATGGTCGAGTGCCACGGGCGGCCTCAGCCCGCAACCCGCCGCGGCGCCCGCAGGCGCCAGATGACGCAGGATCGCTCGGCCGGATCGAGGGCGATGCGGTGGGACTTGCCCCGCAGCTCGAACCGGTAGCCCTGGAGCAGATCCTCGACCTCCACGGCGCCGTCGTCAGGCAGACCCAGCAGCCAGAGCGGCACCTCGTAGGTGCATTCCTGGCGGTTCTTCGGGTCGAGGTTGACCATGATGAAGACGCAGTTGTCCCGCTCTGGCGTCGTCTTCGCGTAGGCGATGATGTTGTCGTTCCAGGCGCCCGTGAAGGTGACGTTGCGGAAGTCCCAGAGGGCGGGATTCTCGCGCCGGATCGTGTTGAGCTTGACGATGTGCTCGCGGATGTTGCCGGGCCGGTCGTAATCCCAGGCCTTCAGCTCGTACTTCTCGGAGTTGAGATACTCCTCCTTGCCGGGATACGGCGCGGCCTCGCACAGCTCGAAGCCATTGTAGATGCCGTAGACCGACGACAGGGTCGCGGCGAGCGTGCCGCGGATCACGAAGCCGGCGCGGCCGCTGGTCTGGAGGAAGTACGGGTTGATGTCGGGCGTATTGGCGAAGAAGTTCGGGCGGTAATACTCGCCCATCTCGCCGGCCAGCTCGAGGGCGTAGTCGGTGAGTTCCTGCTTCGTGTTGCGCCACGTGAAGTAGGTGTAGCTCTGCTGGTAGCCGGCCTTGGCGAGCTTCTTCATCATCTTCGGCCGGGTGAAGGCCTCGGCGAGGAAGATCGCGTCCGGATACTGGCCGTTGACCTCGCCGATCACCCATTCCCAGAACGGGATCGGCTTGGTGTGCGGGTTGTCGACCCGGAAGATGCGCACGCCCCGGGCGCACCAGCCGAGCAGGATGTCGCGCAGCTCGATCCAGAGCGAGGGCAGGGCGCCGCCGTAGAAGTGGACGTTCGAGATGTCCTCGTACTTCTTCGGCGGGTTCTCGGCGAATTTCAGCGTGCCGTCGGGGCGCCACTCGAACCATTCCGGATGGTTCTTGATCCACGGATGGTCCGGCGAGCACTGGATCGCGAAGTCGAGGGCGATCTCCATCCCGTAGGCGTGGCTCGCCGCGACCAGCCGCTCGAAATCCGCGAGCGTGCCGAGGTCGGGATGCACGGCCTCGTGGCCGCCCTCCTCCGCGCCGACCGCGTAGACCGAGCCGACATCGCCGGGCTCGGCCTTGAGGGTGTTGTTCTTCCCCTTGCGGTTGGTCCGGCCCACCGGATGGATCGGCGTGAAGTAGAGGACGTCGAAGCCGAGTTCGCGGATCTCGGGCAGGCGCCGGATCACGTCGTCGA
This sequence comes from Methylobacterium sp. OAE515, assembly GCF_041806315.1. Taxonomy (NCBI): domain Bacteria; kingdom Pseudomonadati; phylum Pseudomonadota; class Alphaproteobacteria; order Hyphomicrobiales; family Methylobacteriaceae; genus Methylobacterium; species Methylobacterium sp. OAE515. Next base: position 3,884,623 of record NZ_JBGMUV010000001.1, on the reverse strand, counting down.
AGGTGCCGTGGCGGTTCACGTCCATCGACTGGGAGCGCGGGAAGATCTCGTACCAGGCGGAGAACCGGGCCGCGAGGCGGTCGGCGATCACCGGCAAGGTCACGGGATAGCGGGTCAGGTTCACCCGCTCGGCGTTCCGGCGCACGAGGCGCGCCGCGTCGGGGGCCAGGATCCGGTCGAGCTGGGCGGCCGAGCCCGTCTCCTCGGCGGCGAGCGCGGCCACGAGCGCGGCGAGCCGGTCGGCGTCGCGGCCGCCGCGGGTCCGGGCGAGGGAGGCGGCGGTCCCGACCAGAGCCACGCCCTCGATCGTCTCCAGGCGCACGTCGACGCCGGCGGCGCGCTTCTTCAGGGTGTCGCGCACCCAGGACGAGAAGGCGTCGCGCCACGCGATCAGGGTGAACTCGTAGCGGGCGTTCCGCTCCAGGGGGAAGTGCCCGGCCCAGCGGTCGTTGTCGACGAAGACCATCGGGTCCTCGCGCCACGCCTCGGTGCCGGCGACCCGCGACAGGATCGCGGCGTCGATGATCTCGTGGCCGTCGGAGAAGATGTCGGCCTCGACCCGCAGGGACTCGCCGACGATCCGCTTCACCGGCGAGCGGCCGCCGTCGATCTCAGGGCTGACCGCCTCGATCACCACCCGCCCCTCCCCGTCCGGGGTGCCGCGCGCGGGAAGCCGGGCGACCTGCTGGGCGCTGGCCGCGAGGATGCGGAGCTCGCCCGGCATCAGGTCGATGGCGCTGCCGGGATGGAACGCGATCGGCTCGGCCTCCGGGGTCCGGTCGACGAAGGCGCCGAGCATCCCGCCGGTGCGGGTGATGAGCGCCCCGGCCTCCACCGGCACCGGTCTTTCGGTCGGGTTGTAGAGCACGATCAGCCCGTGCTGGGCCGAGGCCGGGTGCCCGGTGTCGAAGCGGGCGAGCGCCACCAGATCGCTGTCGGGCGACGAGATCCGGATCTGCGCACCCTCGACATTGGCGGCCGGCAGCTCCGCCCGCAGGGCGTTGATCGCCCGCACGAAGCCGGAGATGTCGATGCCGGTCTCGTTCTCGCGGTCGCGCGGCGTGGTCTCGACCACGTGCAGCGCCCGGCGGTAGCCCCACTCGTAGCCGATCGGCATCAGGACGCCGGCCGAGAAGAATGCGGCGAGCGCGTAGCGCGTGCGCAGATGCTGCGCCACCGCCTCAGGGCCGCCGCCGATCTCGGCGGCGAGCCGCTTCATGTCGTGGTTTTCCGGGAAGGCGATCGAGGGGGCCAGCACCCGCAGGCGCTCGTACTGCTCGAGTGCCCAGGGCTTCTTCAGGTCCCACCACGCGAAGGAGTTGAACAGGTAGTCGAAGCCGGCGCCGGCCGTGGCCTTGGCCTCCTCGAAGGTGCAGCCGAGGGTCTCGGCGGCGAACAGGCAGGCGGGGTCGCGCTCCTTGGCTTCCCCGATCAGGACGCGCCAGGTCTCCGGCGGCACCTTGTAGGCGGCGTCACAGCGGAAGCCCGCGACGCCGAGCCCCTGCAGATGCGCCACGTAGGCGCCCCAGATCCGGGTCAGCTCGTCCCGGGCGGCGGGGGTGTGGTAGTCGAGCTCGGCCAGGTCGCCCCAGACGGTGCGGATCGACGGGTCGTCCGGATCGACGGCGGCCGGATGCATGATCGAGCCGTCGGGCTCCTTCATGAACAGGTCGGGCCGCTCGGTGGCGAGCCGCGCGTTGTCGGCGGTGTGGTTGATCACGAGGTCGGTCATCACCGACAGGCCCAGCGCCTCGGCGGCGGCGCAGAAGCGGCGGATCTGCTCGTCGTCGGGCGTGCCGTCAGGATCGCGGAACCGCTCGTCGAGGCGCTCGGGATCGGCGACCGCGTAGAGGCTCCGCGAGCCGCCGGTCTGGTGGAACGGGTTCAGGTAGATCCAGTCGAAGCCGAGCGCGGCGATCCGCGGCAGCTCGGCGGTCCAGTCCGCGACGCGCCCGACCAGGAGCGGGAACAGGTTGTAGATCCGCGGCCCCGCGGCACGGGGCGCCAGCGTGGCCGGCAGGACGGCCTCGGCCCCGGACGTCGCAGCGGCTTTGGTCGGTGCGTTCATGCTGGCTTCTGGCTCCCGTTCCTGTGTCGTAACGCCCGAACCGCGCGGGTGTGCCGCGTGATCCGGCCTGTCTTGTCTCAGCAGACTTGCGTGACAGGGCTGCGGAGGCGGCCCGCGAAGAAGCGCCCGGACTGCCGTCGTCCTTGCGAGCGGAGCGAAGCCATCCAGCAGCGCCACGCTGATTCAGGTCGTGCGGCCCTGGGTCGCTTCGCTGCGCGCGATGACGGCGCGGTCACGGCTCCCGCCGCAGCACCGCGTAGGGCAGGTCGCGCAGGAGATCGCCGAGATCGGCCCCCTCCCCGCCACTCTCGACGATCCGCCCCGAGACGAGGTGCCGCCAGCGGGTTCCCGGCCCGAGATCGACCCGGGTGCCCGCGAAGGCTTCGCCGGACCAGCCCGCCTCGCCGACCAGACCCGCGAAGAGACGCGGCACCGCGACGAACAGGTCGCCGCCCTCCTGGCCGGGATCGGTCCGCCGGTAGGCGATGACGTGGACGGCCCGGGAACCCGTCGCGTCCACGGGCTCGTAGGCGGCGCTGGCGTAGAAGTCCGGCCGCTCGGCCCGCTCGGCGAGCAGCCGCGTCAGCGTCGCCTGCTTGACCCGCCCGTCCGGCCAGTGGCCCAGCAGCTCCGCGGGCGCCCCGCCCTCTTCCAGCATCCGCTCCAGGGCCGGGTAGTCCACCGGGCGGCGGTTGTCGGGATCGACGAAGGAGAAATCCCAGATCTCCGTGCCCTGGTAGGTGTCGGGCAGGCCCGGCAGGGTGCATTTCAGGACCGTCCGGCCGAGGCTCGCCAGCATGCCGAGATGGGCGAGCCGTCGGGCGAAGGGCCGGATTTCGCTCAGGAAATCCGACCCCGGGGCGATCAGCGCCGTGAACAGCCGCCTGACCGCGCCCTCGTAGACCTCGTCGACGTTGACCCAGCTCGACCGGCGCTTGCCCTCCCGCATGGCCTTCTCGCCGTAGGCGATCAGCCGGTCCCGGAAATCCGCGATCGCCCCGGCCTCGTCCCGCTCCAGAAGCTCCAGTGGCCAGGCGCCCAGGATCGCCTGGAAGAACATCCACTGGTCGTTGGCGTCCGGGGCCGGCTCGCCGTCGATCCGGGCGAGGTGCGGGCCGGCGACCCGCTGCCACAAGTCCCAGGCCTTGGCCCATTCCTCGGGGATCTCCGAAAGGGCGAGCAGCCGCGTGCGGGCATCCTCGCCCCGCTTGGTGTCGTGGGTCGCGGTGGTGATCATGGCGCTCGGCCAGTCCCGGGCGCGGGCGATCTGCAGATCGTGGAAGTGCTCCGCGTCGATCCCGTACTCGCCCGGATCGCCGCCGACCTCGTTGAGGCCCAGGAGACAGGCGTAGCGGTAGAACAGCGTGTCCTCCAGGCTCTTGGCCATGACCGGGCCGGTGAGCTGCTGGAACCGGCGGCGGAAGCGCAGCACCACCCGCGGGTCCGGCCGGCCGGGGCCCGCCGTCTCGACCCGACCGAGCAGGACGTCGGCGGCGAAGTCGTGGACCGAGCGGTCCGGCAGGCTCGACCAGCGCTTGGCCTTGGCGACGGCGCCCTCGATCAGGCGGACATCCTCGGGCTCGACCTCGCCCTCCTCCAGATCCGACGGCAGGTAGCTCCGGTAGGTCGGGAAGCGCGCGATGATCTCGATCAGCGCCCGGCGCAGGGCGTTGACGGTGAAGTCGCGGGTGCGCCGGTCGGCGTCCGCGACCTCCTTGAGGTCGGTGGTCAGCACCTCCAGCTCGCTCGCGAAGCTGATCTCGAGGATCTCGGCCTTGGCGGCGCGGAGCTGGAAGCCGTAGGGCTCGTCGAACCCCGTGGCCCAGGTGTAGAGCCGCTCGATTTTCCCGCGCCGGCCCTTGTCGACGAGAATGCCGTCGAGCTGGTTGAGCACGTCGTAGCCCGTGGTCCCGGCCACCGGCCAGGGCCGCAGCCGCTCGCCCGGCTCCAGGATCTTCTCGACGACGACGTAGAAGCCCGGTCCGACAGCCGCCTGGAGCGCCCTTGCGTAGCCCAGCGGGTCGGCGAGGCCGTCGATATGGTCGATGCGCAGGCCGTCGATCCGGCCCTCGCGGACGTGCCGGAACACGGTCTCGTGGGAGCGGTGGAAGATGTCCGACAGCTCGACCCGCAGGCCGGCGAGCGAGTTCACGTCGAAGAAGCGGCGGTAGTTGATGTCGCTCGACGCCACCCGCCAGTGGGCCAGCCGGTAGGCCTGCGCCTCCAGCAGCCGGTGCAACGGCCCGAAGCTGTCCGGGCGGCCTTTGAAGCCGTTGAGCAGCGCCAGCGTGCTGGCGGTGGCCTCCTGGATCAGCGGCGACACGCCGTAGATCTCGGCGAGCCGGCGCTTCAGCCCCTCGGCCTCCTCAGGGAAGCCTTTGCGGCGGGTCTCGTCGGTATCGATCGACATCGCCCGCAGCCGCTCGGAGATGGCGAGCAGTTCCGCGGTGGTGTCGTCGTCCACCGCCCCGATCGCGGCGATCACCCGGTTGAGGATGGTCGGGTAGCTCAAGGGGCGGATCGGCAGCTGGTGCTCGTAGTGCCAGACGCTGAAGGCGCCCTTCTCGGGGTCGAACTTCAATTCCAGCGTGCCCTTCTCCAGGGCCTCGCCGTAGCGGTCGCCGAGGAATGGGATCACGAGGTTGCGCCCGGCCCCGAGCCGCTGCCAGTCGATGTCGAAGGCGTCGGCGAAGGGCGACAGGGAGCCCCATTCGAGCACCGAGAGCCACCACGGATTGTCGGAGCCGCCGACGCCCATGTGGTTCGGGACGATGTCGAGCAGCAGCTTGATCCCGTGGGCGTGGAGCGTCTCGGAGAGCGCGATGAAGCCCTCCTCGCCGCCGAGCTCCGGGTTGATCGCGCCGTGATCGACGATGTCGTAGCCGTGGGTCGAGCCGGGCCGCGCCTTCTGGAGCGGCGAGGCGTAGACGTGGCTGATCCCGAGCCGGTGCAGGTAGGGGACGATCCGGCCCGCATCCGCGAAGGTGAAGTCCTTGTGGAACTGCAGCCGGTAGGTCGCGCGCGGCGGCGGCGCGGCGAGCCGCGCGGCGCCCGAGCGCGGGCCCCGCGCCTCGGCCGAGAGGGACGCCGCGAGCTTCGCCAGCGGCCCGCCGGGGGCGGCGATGTCCGCCAGGTCCCGGTCGAGCTTGCGCCGCCAGTTCGGGTAGCCCTCGGTCGAGCCCGGCACGTTGGCCTGGGCGAGTTCCGAGACCACGTCCTCGTACTGGACGGCGGTGAGCATCGAGGGCGCGCGGGCGAGGTAGCGGGCGGCGGCTTCGAAGGGCGCGGAATCCGGCGGCTCGGCGGAGGGCAGCAGCTGTTCGGCCGCCAACGCCTCGGCGAGGCGGCGGCGCTCGACGACGCGCTCGCTCCGCTCGGTCTCGGCCCGCTCCTGGTCGTAGAGGCCGAGCGACTGGCGGGTGTCGGTGTCGACCCCGCGCCACCAGCCGACGAAGGTCGGCAGGTCGTGGGTGGTGATGGCGGTGAGCGCGTCTCGCGGGTAGGCCGAGGGCGGCTTGAACCGGCCGTCGGCCTCGCGCTCGAAGGCGAGGATCCGGTAGCTCAGCACCCCGGCCCGCATCAGCGCGTCGGAGAAGCCCTCGGGCGCGGTGCCGAGGTCTTCCGCGATCACCAGGCATTTGTTGCGGTGGCTCTCCAGCCGCAGCACCGCCAGCATCGGCTCGAACGGCATGGCCACGTAGGCGCCGGCTTGGGCCCCCGCGCCCAGCGGGATCAGGAACAGGCGGGCGAGCTGGAAGGCGTGGTCGATCCGGATCGCGCCGGCGTGGCGCATGTTGGCCTGCACCAGCGCCCGGAAGGCCGCGAGCCCGTCGCGCTCCATCGCCAGCGGGTCGAAGGCCGGCAGGCCCCAGTTCTGGCCCTTCGGTGCCAGCAGGTCCGGCGGCGCGCCGATCGAGACCTTGTCGGCGAAGCGCTCCGGATGCGACCAGATCTCGGAGCCGCCTCGGTCGGCGCCAACCGCGAGGTCGCGGTAGAGCCCGACCCGCATGCCGGCACCGAGCGCCGCCGCGGAGGCCTCGGCGAGCTGTCGGTCGGCGAGGTATTGCAGCCACGCGTGGTAGCCGACCAGCTCGGCATTCTCCGCCGCGAAGGCCCGCACCGCCTCCGTGCCGGCCCGGCGATAATCCTCCGGCCAGTCGCCCAGCCAGTGGGCGCCCTGCTGCCGGAAATGCTCGGACAGCGCCTCGAACACGGCGTGCGACTCGAGATCCTCGCCGCCCTCCTGACGGAAGCGCTCGAAACCCGCATCGGTCCCGGCCCGGGCCGGCGACTCCGCCCAGAGCGCCCGGAGCACCGGGTCGAGCACGTCATGCACGCCCTGGTGATCGACGAGGGCGGCCTCGCGCAGGGCCCGGATCGCGTCTTCCCGCTCGGCGAGCAGCGCCTCGGCCCGGGATCCGGCAAGCCCCGGCAGGCTGCGTGGCGCGATGAACAGGGTCTCCAGGAACAGGCGCGAGGAGGGCGAGTAGGGCGAGATCTTGGTCCGGTCTGATCCGAACAGGGCGTGGACCGGGCTGAGCCCCAGGAACGCCGCGCCGCGCAGGGCGGCCTCGCGGGCGGCCTCGCCGGCATCCGCGTAGGTGCCGATGCCGATATTGCTGCCCGAGCGCAGGCCGTAGAGCTGGGCGGCCATGCCCCAGTCCGAAGCCCCCTCCTCCGTGTAGGGGCGCGGGCGCCAGCAGCGCTGGGGCGCGGCGATCACCCAGGCTTCTGTGCGGGTCTGCCCGGCCTGGACGGTCAGGCGATGGTAGCCCGGCGTCAGCGGCGGCAGCTCGAAGCCCGGCTCGGACCCTTGCGGGTTGGCCCTGCCCTCCCGGGCCGTGCCGCGCTCGTCCACGAGGCGCCAGACCAGGGTATGGGGTGCACCGTCCTGCAGGCGCACCGGCACCCGGGCGGCCCGGCGGGCCTCCACGGGCAGGAGCGGCGGGATCAGGCCGCGGCGCAGGCGCTCGACCTCGGCGAGGCTCCCGGCGATCGCCGCCTCATCCTCCACCGCGAAGCCCAGGGCCGCGAGCAGGCCACGGCGCACCTCCAGGGACGTCTCGACGGGCTTGCCGAAGGCATCGGTATAGCCGCCGGCCACGCCGACGAGGTCGGCCAGCTGTTCCAAGGCACTCACGTTCAAGGCGCTCACGAGCGGGCCTCCGTCAGGAACACGCCCGCCCAGGAGGGCAACTCGCGTCCGGCCCTGTCCGGGGCGTTGGTCCAGACCACCCGGGCACCGCCCGGATCCAGCGCGAAGGGTGCGTCGCCGACATTGGCGACGAACCGCAGGGTGCCGGCGCCGAAGCGCCACGTGCAATCGACCACGTCGGCCCGCGGCAGGGTGGCGGCGGCGCCCTCGTAGCCGGACTTCGCCAGCGGCACGACGACGTCGCGGCGCAGGCCGAGGAGCCGGGTCGTCTCGGTCAGCACCTCGCGGTGGGGCGAGCGCTCTCGCTCGGACCAGTCGAGCTTGGAGGCCTCGAAGGTCTCGCGCTCGGTCGGATCCGGGATCTTCGAGGTGTCGTCCGCGAACGCCGCGAAGCTCTTGAACTCCCGGCGGCGGCCATCGCGCACCGCCTTGTTCAGGTCCTCGTCCGGCGCGAAGTCGACGAAGAACAGGAACGGCGCCGAGGCCGACCATTCCTCGCCCATCCAGAGCATCGGGATCTGCGGCGCCAGCAGGAAGCCGGCCCGGGCGAGGTCGAGCTTTTTCGGGTCTGCCAGATGGTTGAGCCGTTCGCCGAGCGCCCGGTTGCCGACCTGATCGTGGTTCTGCAGGAAGGTCACGAAGGCCGAGGGCGGCAGGTGCCCGGAAGGCTCGCCGCGCGGGTGGTTGTCGAGCGTGGCAAAGGGCTCGCCCTGATAGGCAAACCCCTCCGCGAGGCAGCGAGCGAGGTGTTCGACCGGCTTGTCGGCAAAGCTCTTATAGTAGCCGGCATCCTCGCCCGTGAGCAGGACATGCCAGCAATGGTGCAGGTCGTCGGCCCACTGGGCGTCGTGCATCTTCGGGCGCCCGGCGGCGTCCCGCTCCAGCCAGCGGGCCTGGTTGGCCTCGTTCTCCAGCATCAGGTGGATCTGGCGGTCCGGGAAGGTCTTGCGGACCGTCTCGCCGAGCTCGGCCAGGAAGTGGCGCGGCGAATCGTCGAGGATGGCGTGGACGGCGTCGAAGCGCAGGCCGTCGAAGCGGTACTCCTCCAGCCAGTACAGGGCGTTCTGGATGAAGAACTGGCGCACGGTGGCGCCGCTCTCCTTGCCGTCGAAGTTGATGCCCGCGCCCCACGGCGTCTGGTGGCGCTCGGTGAAGAACGTCTTGGCGTAGGCGTGGAGGTAATTCCCGGCCGGGCCGAAGTGATTGTAGACCGCGTCGAGATAGACCATCAGGCCGAGCCCGTGGGCGGTGTCGATCAGGCGCTTGAGGTCGTCCGGGCGGCCATAGGCGCCGTCCGGCGCGTAGGGCTGGACGCCGTCGTAGCCCCAGTTGCGCGAGCCCTTGAAGTCGGCGAGCGGGAGCAGCTCGATGGCGGTGACACCCAGCGCCTTGAGGTCGGGCAGCCGGGCCTGCAGGCCGGCATAGGTGCCCTCCGGCGTCGCGGTGCCGACATGGCACTCGTAGATCACCGCCTCCTCGAAGGGCCGCCCGGTCCAGCCCGCGTCGGACCATTCGAAGCTGCGCGGGTCGATCACCTCGCTCAGGCCCGACACGTCGTCGGGCTGGAAGCGCGAGGCGGGGTCGGGGGCCACGAGGTCGCCGTCGATGCGGAAGCCGTAGCGGGCGCCGGGCTTCACGCCGGGCAGGGCGGTGCGCCGCCAGCCGCCGCCGGATTCGGGCAGCGGGTGGTCGATACCGTCGACGACGAGGTCGACGCTCTGGGCGGTGGGCGCCCAGAGGGCGAAGCGCACCCCGCCCCCGACCATCTCGGCCCCGAATTCCATGCTGTGGGCGCGCCGCATCGGGCCACATTCCTCGTCGTTGGTCGCGCGCACCGGGGCACAAGCGCAGCAGGGTCATCTGTCGTGGGAGAAGGCCCCGGGCTCGATCCGGTTCCCGCACCGCAGCTATGGCGGGCGCGAGGTGTGGCAATGGGGGGACGGATGCCCGTGCGTCTCCCGCCCCCACAGAGGGGGATGGAGAGATGCGGGGGGCCGCTCGCGCTCAATCGTCACTGGAGACGTGTGAGGCCGGTAATCTGCGAGGAAGGGCAGACCGGGATCCGGCCGTCACCCTTATCGGTGAACGATCGTCGACGTCGTCAGCCGTCCTTGTGCCGGACATTCAAGCGCGCGCTTTGGATCCACAGATCGCCGCAAACCGCGAGAAACATTACGCATTCGGCCTCGGATGCCGAGGGTGCGGTCGGAGCCGATCCCGGTCTGGTCGATTCTTTGCCAGGACGGCGCCAGCATCGAGACCATCAGGCCATGGCGCGACAGATGCACGATCTGAAGACGAGAGCCCGTCCTACCGCTCCGGCACCCACCCGGTCCGGCTCCCGTTCTCCGTCCCCGCGGCGGTGAGCACCAGGACCGTGCGGCCCGGCAGCGGCACGGCGGCCCCCGCTTCGTAGGCCGGGGCGTCCGGCGGCAGCGCGCCGTCCGGCTCGCCCGCGTCGAAGACCGGCCTCCAGGGACCGCCGATCACCGGGGCGAGGTGGAACGTGAGAGGCCCCGCCCCGGCGTTGAACAGCATCAGGAGGCGGTCCCCCGGGCCGCCATCGTTGCCGATCTGCATGCCGAACACCTGGAGCCCGTCGTCGGACCAGTGGCGCCCCTCCATCTCGGTGCCCTCGGGGGCGAGCCAGTGCACGTCGCGCAGGGGCTCGTCCGGGTCGATCAGCGCGCCGGTGAAGAAGCGCTTTCGCCGCAGGGCCGGCTGGGCGTGGCGCAGGGCCAGGAGGTTGGCGACGAAATCCGTGAGCCTGGGATCGGGATCGGTGCTCCAGTCCATCCAACTCGTCGGGTTGTCCTGGGCGTAGGCGTTGTTGTTGCCGCCCTGGCTGCGGGAGCGCTCGTCGCCCATCAGCAGCATCGGCACACCCTGGGCCAGCATCACGGTGGCCAGCATGTTGCGCTTCTGGCGGGCGCGCAAGGCCAAGATCGCGGGATCGTCGGTGTCGCCCTCGACGCCGTAGTTGCGGCTGACGTTGTGGTTATGGCCGTCGCGGTTGTCCTCGCCGTTGGCCTCGTTGTGCTTCTCCTCGTACGCCACCGTGTCGGCCAGCGTGTAGCCGTCGTGGCTGGCGATGAAGTTGACGCTGGCGAGCGGCGAGCGCCCCGATGGCGCGAACACCTCGCGCGAGCCGGTCAGGCCCTGCGTGACCTTGGCGAGCGTGCCGGGATCGCCCTTCCAGAAGCCCCGTGTGGCGTCGCGGAACTTGTCGTTCCACTCGCTCCAGCCGCGCGGGTAGCCGCCGAGCTGGTAGCCGCCCTCCCCGATGTCCCAGGGCTCCGCCACCATCTTGACCCGGGCCAGGACCGGGTCCTGCGCCACCGCCTGGAAGAAGGCCGCCTGCGGGGTGAAGGCGAACGGGGCGCGCCCGAGGCTCGAGGCGAGGTCGAAGCGGAAGCCCGCGATGCCATAGGCGGTGACCCAGTGGCGCAGGGAATCGAGCACCAGCTGCATCACTCGCGGGTGGCTCGCGTCGAAGGTGTTGCCGCAGCCGGTGCAATCGAGATTGCGGCGCGGATCGGCGGGGTCCAGCTTGTAGTAGCTGGCATTGTCGATGCCGCGGAACGACAGGGTCGGGCCGGTGTGGTCTCCCTCGGCGGTGTGGTTGTAGACCACGTCGAGCCAGGTCTCGATCCCGGCGGCGTTCAGCTCCCGGATCGCCGCCTTCAGGCCGCCGAGGCCGCCCTCGCCCAGGTAGCGCGGGTCCGGCGCGAAGTAGCCGACGGGCTGATACCCCCAGAAATTGACCAGCCCCTTCTCGACCAGGAAGCGGTCGTCCGCGAAGGCCTGGATCGGCAGCAGTTCCAGGGCGGTGACGCCGAGCTTCACGAGATGCGCGATGATCGCCGGGTGGGCGAGCGCCGCGTAGGTGCCGCGCTCCGCCTCGGGGATGTCGGGATGGGTGCGGGTCAGCGCCTTGACGTGCGCCTCGTACACCACCGTTTCGGCGAGCGGCCGGCGCACCGGAGCCAGCGCGAGGTCGGGCACCTCCGGGGCGGTGACCACGCATTTGGGCATGTAGACCGCGCTGTCGCGCCGGTCGATGCGGTCTTCCCGGCCCCGGCGGTGCCCGTAGAGCGCGTCGTGCCAGCGGATCTTTCCGCGGATCTCCCGCGCATAGGGGTCGAGCACCAGCTTCGAGGCGTTGAACCGGTGCCCGTTCGCCGGATCCCAGGGCCCGTGCACCCGGTAACCGTAGAGCTGGCCCGGCAGCACCCCGCGCAGGTAGCCGTGCCAGACGTCGTCGGTCCGGCAGGGCAGCCGGACCGTGCGGGTCTCGTGCCGCTCTCCCGGCTCGAACAGGCAGATGTCGACCGCGGTGGCGTGCTCGGAGAACAGGGCGAAGTTGACGCCGCGCCCGTCGAAATGCGCGCCGAGCGGCGCCGGCACCCCGTCGTCGACGGCGATCATGCGCAGCGTCCGGTCACACGGAGGGCGGCGGGCGGAAGCAGCGGGCGGCGCCGGCTATTCGGCGGCCGCGGCGGCGGCGGGGGGCTCGCGCTCCACCGTGCGGAAATTCTCGAGTTCCGCCAGGAAATTGCGCGCCCACCAGTCGACATCCTCGCGGGTCATGCGCTCGACCATCGGCTTCCAGCGCGCCAGCCGCTCCGCCTTCGGCATGTAGAGTGCGGCCCGGATCGCCTCGGCGACCTCGAACCGGTCGTAGGGGTTGATCAGCAGCGCCTCGGGCAATTGCCGGGCGGCACCGGCGAATTTCGACAGGACCAGCACGCCCGGATCGTCCTCGGACTGGGCGACCACGTATTCCTTGGCGACGAGGTTCATGCCGTCGCGCATCGGCGTGACGAGGCCGACCCGGGCCGCCCGGTAGAGGCCGGCGAGCACCGGGCGGGGATAGGCCTTGGTGATGTACTGGATCGGCGTCCAGGCCGGGTCGCCCAGCGAGCCGTTGATCTCGCCGACCTTCTCGTTCACGTCGCGGGCGAGCTGCTCGTATTCCGGCACCTCGCTGCGGGATTTCGGCGTGATCTGGATGTAGGTGACGTTGCCGCGCTGGTCGGGATTGGAGGCGAAGAAGCTCTCCACCGCCTCCATCCGCTCCGGCACGCCCTTGGAGTAGTCGAGCCGGTCGACGCCGATCAGCAGCTTGCGGGTGCGCAGGCCCGCGATGGTCTCGCGCACGACCTTGTTGGCATTGGCCCTCTCGGCCGCCTCCTTGAAGCCGGCGACGTCGATGCCGATCGGGAAGGCGCGGATCCGGGTGCGGCGGCCGTCGACCATCAGTGAGCCGCCGCCGAGCGGGATCGCCCGCTGGGTGTCGACGAGGTTGCGCTGCAGGTTCTGGACGTCCGCCTCGGTCTGCAGGCCGATCAGGTCGTAATCGACGATGGCGCGCAGCAACTCGCCGCTCGCCGGCAGAGAGTTGAACACGTCGGCGGCCGGCCAGGGGATGTGGTGGAAATAGCCGATCGGGTTGTCGAGCCCGAGACCGCGCAGCTCGGCCGCGAGCGGCAGCAGGTGGTAATCGTGCACCCAGATGATGTCGTCGGGCTCGACCAGCTTGGCGAGCGCGCGCGCGAAGGTCCGGTTGACGCGGCTGTAGCCAGCGTAGTCCGAGCGCGAGAAGGCGCCGAGCCCGAGCCGGTAATGCATGATCGGCCACAGGGCCCGGTTCGCGAAGCCGGCGTAATATTCCAGGTGGTCCTGCGGCGAGAGATCGACCACCGCGTACTGGACGCGGCCCCGGTCGATCAGGGTCGGCTCCTCGGAGGGCTCGTCCGTGATGGTGCCGCTCCAGCCGAACCACAGCCCCTCATAGGCCGTGAAGGCCTCCTTGACCGCGACGGCGAGGCCGCCCGCCGCCACCGCCTTGCCGCCCTCTTCCGGGACGGCGACGCGGTTCGATACGATCACAAGGCGTGCCACGCGGGTCGGCTCCGGATCAGGGGCGCGGGTCGGGTCGAGGATCTCGCCGCGCCTGCATCGGGACTTCAACTATATGTCAGAACGCGCGGAGGCTCTGCGCGATCCTTTGTTGTGTCTTGGGGCGACCCAAGCCGGGGCGACCCAAGCTGAGGCAACCCAAGCGTGAAGCCGGGCGCGGGTCAAGTCGAGGTCGTGCCGTTCCCCGACAGGGCGACCGCTCCGTCCCGAACCGAACCGGCTCGCGCCCCACCCGACGAGTCGGGCGGGGCGGCGTCGCGCAAGCGTGACGGTTCTGCCGGACGCTGCCTGAACGCGGACTGAGCGGTGCTGCGGACCGCCGGTGCGCGATGCGGTCCGGAGCGTCGAGTCCACCGGAACCGGTGTCACCCCAATCGGTTACTCAGCCATCGCGGGGGCCGCGGTCGCCGCGGCCGCCGCGAGCGGCGCCGACCCTGCGTCGCGAGGAGTGTTTTCGAGATGGCCGGCAACGAGTTACCGCAGGATACGCCCAAGGACACGCTCGCGGATCCGCTCCGCGAGACGTCGCACGCGACGGCGCATGAGGCGCCGCACGGGTCGGCGGATGAGCGCGCGCAGTGGCGCGCCCTGCAGGGCGATGTCGAGGGGCTGGCCGACGTGGCGGCGGAGCGCGGGCGCGGGCTCCTCGACGCGGCGCGGCTGCAGGCGCAGTCCTATGTCGAGCAGCGCAAGAGCGACGCGGCACAGTCGGTCCACGATCTCGCCCAGACGATCCGCAATTCCGGCCGCGACCTCGGCGACAAGCCGAACGTGCGCGCCTTCTTCGACAGCGCCGCCGACGGTCTGGAGCAGCTCGGCTCCTCGATCGAGCGCCGCAGCCTTGGCGACTTCTACAACGAGGCTGAATCCTTCGCCCGGCGTGCGCCGGTGGCGGTCGCGGTGGGCACCTTCGTGGCCGGCCTAATCGCCGCCCGCTTCATCAAGTCGTCGAGCCTGCCGCCGGAGGCGCCGGAAGGCGACGCCCGCGACAGCTTCCGGGCCTGACGTCATGGCCCAGGGTTCCGATCCGCGCCAAGCCAGTCCCTCTGCTGGCCCCTCCAGCATCCAGAGCCTGATCGGCGACGCCCTGCGGGAGACCAACGAACTCGCCCGCAAGGAGATCGCGCTGTTCCGCGCCGAGATGGCGGGCAACATCCGCCAGCTCATCGTGGGCCTGGCCTGCATGGTCGGCTCGGCGGTGTTCGCCGTGGTCGCCTTGCTGGTCCTGATCGGCGCCCTCGTGAAGTGGCTTGCCACGGTCGTGGGCTCCGAGTGGCTCTCCGCCCTGATCGTCGGTGGCGTGCTGCTGGTCATCGCCGTCGGGATGGCCCTGTGGGCGCGCAGCGTTCTCTCCCTCTCGACCCTGGCCCCGACGCGCACCACGCGCCAAGTTCGCCAGGATGCCCAGGCTTTGTCGGAGCGTGTGTCCGGATGAGTACGATGAACGACCTCGAGAAGGAGATCGAAGAGAGCCGTGCCCGGCTCGACGACACGATCGACCGCATCCAGGGGCGGCTCTCGGTGCCGAACCTCGTAGACGAGATGCTGGGCAATGCCCGGCGCGTGCCGGCCCTGAACAGCACCTACGATTCGGCCCTGGAGGCGGTGCGCCGCAATCCCGTGCCGGTGCTGCTGATCGCGGCCGGTGTCGGCCTGCTGTTCAACCGAATGGCGCGCGACGCACAGCGCCGCCGCACGGAGGTTTCGGCCGAGCGCGTGCCGACCCTGAACACCGGTGCGGCCCGCGGTTACGACCCCGATCTCCCGACGGTTCGCCCGGCCCGCGATCCGCTGGACAGGACCGAGATCTGACGACCGGGCGGGACCCGGGACGAGACCCACGCGCCCGGCTGGAAGGCCAGGCAAACCGGCGCCGAGCACGGACCGCCGAGACCGATATCTGAGGACAGCGCCATGACCGACAAGCCGGGCATCCCGACCACGCCCTCCAGCATTCCCGAGCAGCTCGCCGCCGAGGCCGCGATGCCGCATGGCTCCGGTGACAAGGGCCTGCGGCCAGATCCGGCCGGGCTCGGCGATCCGGGCGCGCCCGGCACCGCGGCGGGCGACTTCACCCTGCGACCGGACCCGCACGGCCGGCACGACCCGCTCCCCCAGGGCGCCACCCCCCTCTCGGCGGGCGGCACGTCCGGCACGACATCCGGTGGCTCGTCCTCGGCAGAGGATGGGGCGTCCGCCGCGAAGGACAGCGTCCGGGCGGCGAGCGACCGCGCCGCCGACCTCGCCGGGCAGGCGCGTCGGACCGTGTCGGACTTCGCCAACGACATCAACGACCGCCTCGGCGGTGCGGCCGATCAGGCCCGCGACCGCGCATCCGCGGCCTACGACGACGCCCGGGAACGGGCCGGCCTCCTCCACCGCCGCAACATGCGGGCACTGGACGACCTGACGAGCCAGGGGATCGACGGGATCCAGCGCGGCCGCACCACCGTCGAGCGGTTCGTGGACGACAACCCGCTGCTCGTCGGCGTGGTCGGCGTCGCCGCCGGCCTGCTGCTCGGCGCGCTGCTGCCGCGCACCCGCCAGGAGGACCGGAGCATCGGTCCCTGGGCCGACGAGGTGCGAGACCAGGGCCTACGCTACGCCCGCGAGGTGACCAATATCGGTCGCGAGTTCGTCCAGACCGCCCTCGATCCGGACAACCTCAACGCCGCCGCCCGCAAGGTGGCGGATCCGGACGGCCACAAGCCGCCGGAGGACGAGCGGACGCAGCACAACCTCTGATCCGCGGGCTGGAGCTTCGCTCTGTCAGGGCTCCCGGCACGGTCATCACGCGCGCAGCCAAGTGACCCAGCGTTGCGCGACGTCGAGAGGCGTCGCGTGGCCTGGGTTGCTTCGCTCCGCCCGCAAAGACGGCGTGGCGGATCGGAACATCAGCCCCGGTACAGCTCCGCATGCGCCTCGCGGAGCAGGTTCTTCTGGACCTTGCCCATGGTGTTGCGCGGCAGCTCGTCCACGAACAGGACGCGCTTGGGGCATTTGAACCGGGCGAGCCGACCCTCCAGGGCGGCCTGCACGCCGGCCTCGTCGGGGCATCCGGCACCGCCCACCACCACGGCGGTGACGGCCTCGCCGAAATCTGGATGCGCCAAGCCGATCACCGCGGATTCGACCACGCCCGGCAGCGCGTCGATCTCGGTCTCGACCTCCTTCGGGTAGACGTTGAAGCCGCCCGAGATGATCAGGTCCTTGCCGCGCCCGACGATGTGGACGTAGCCCCGCGTGTCGACCTTGCCGAGATCGCCGGTGATGAAGAACCCGTCAGCCCGGAACTCGGCCGCGGTCTTCTCGGGCATGCGCCAGTAGCCCTGGAACACGTTCGGGCCCTTCACCTCGATCATGCCGACCGAATCCGGGCCGAGCACGCGCCCGCCCTCGGGATCGACCACCCGCAGAGCGACGCCCGGCAGCGGGAAGCCGACCGTGCCGGCGACCCGGTCCCCGTCATAGGGATTCGAGGTGCTCATGTTGGTCTCGGTCATGCCGTAGCGTTCGAGGATGGCGTGGCCGGTCCGGGCCTGCCACTCGCGATGCGTCTCCGCCAGAAGCGGCGCCGAGCCCGACACGAACAGCCGCATGCCCCGGGCCGCCTCCGGCGTCAGGCCCGGCTCCTTGAGGAGGCGAGTGTAGAAGGTCGGCACGCCCATCAGGACGCTGGCCCGGGGCATCAGGCTCAGGATCAGCTTCGGGTCGAGCCGGGGCAGGAACAGCATGGATCCGCCGCTCGCCAGCACCGTGTTGGTCGCCACGAACAGGCCATGGGTGTGGAACACCGGCAGGGCGTGGATCAGCACGTCGTCGGCCGTGAACCGCCAGAATTCGACCAGGGTCCGGGCATTCGACGCCAGATTGTCGTGGGTCAGCATGGCGCCCTTGGAGCGCCCGGTCGTGCCCGAGGTGTAGAGAATCGCCGCGAGATCCTCAGGGCCCCGGGGGACGTCGGCGAACTCACCGTCCTGCCGGTCCGCGGCCTCGGCGGCGCTGCCGCCGCCCGCGGCGTCGAGGGTCCAGATCTGGCGGACCTTCGCGGCGGCCTCCGCCAGCGTGTCGCGCTTGCCGGGATCGCAGACGAACACGCTGGGCTCGGCGTCACCCAGAAAGTAGCCGATCTCCGCCGGCGTGTAGGCGGTGTTGAGCGGCAGGAACACCGCCCCGGCCCGGACCGCGCCGAGATACAGGAAGATCACCTCGGGGCTCTTCTCGACCTGCACGGCCACCCGGTCGCCGGGCTGGACGCCCGCCGCCCGCAGGGAAGCCGCGTAAGCGCCGGAGCGGGCGATCAGGTCCGCGTAGCTGTATCGGCGGCCCTCCGGCGTCTCGATCACAGTCTTGGCGAGATCGGGAACGCCGTCCCGCACCAGGGAGAAGAGATGGTTCGTCATCGTGAGGCTGAGCTATCACGGGCTGCGTGTCTCGCGCACCCATAGCCGCCTGGAGGGCCTTTGGGCGAGCCCTTTCAGGCGGCCAGCCGCTGCCGCGACGACAGGAAGGCGCCGTCCGGGGTACGCTCGGGGGCGAACAGCCCGAGACCGGTGGGCGCGGGCATGCCGACATAGATCGCCTCCATGCCGCGCCGCCCGTAGGCCTCGTGCCAGAACCCGGAGCCCTTGGAATCCCGGGAGAAGTCCCGCCACCATGTGCGGTGCGGCTCCGACCGGGTGAAGGTCTCCAGGCTCTCCAGATCGCGCCAGTACTGGCGCATGCCGACATGCGTCAGCCCGAAGAACAGGTTCTCGTGCGCCAGCAGCCCGTCCGGTTGGCTCCGCACCGAGGCGGCGATGCCGCGGCCGAGGCCCATCAGCGCGAGCAGGCCGCGCCAGCGGGCGACCCGGAAGCCGAGATACACGACCACAAGGTCGGGATAGCCGGAGAGATCCACGGACCGGCGGACGGGAGCGCCTTGCATGAGTCAGCCTCCTGGGCTTGTATGCAGTGTAAACATGCGGTGGTCTGCGTACAGTGTCAACATCGATTTCGGACAGGACCTATCACCATGGCGACCTGCGTGCGGCGCTGGTCGCGGCGGCCCTGGATCTCCTGGAGACGGCGGGCGAGGCCGCGTTGTCGCTGCGCGCGGCGGCCCGGGCCTGCGGCGTCTCGGCCATGGCGCCCTACCGTCACTTCGCCGACAAGGAGGAACTTCTCGAGGCCGTCGCGGCCCGCGGGTTCGCGGATCTCGCCGCCTGTCTGGAGGCCGCCGACAGCTCCGCGACGGGGGCCCAGGCGCTGGCCGCGCAGGGGGCGGCCTACGTGGCCTTCGCCTGCCGGCGCCCGGCCCTGTTCCGGCTGATGTTCATGAGGCCCTGCCGGACGCCGGGCAAATCGCGGGCCTACGGGATCCTGGAGGAGCGGGCGGCGACCCTGGCGGGCCCGGGGATGTCCGCCGAGGACCTGACGCTCGCCGCCTGGTCGCTGGTCCACGGGCTCGCCGCGCTGATCCTCGATCGCCGGGTGCCCCTGGAGGGCGCGGCCGCCGAGGCCGCAGCCCGGCGGATCACCCTGTCCTTCTCCCGGCTGACGGCGCGCGGCTGAATCAGGCCTCGGCGAGCACCACGGCCCGCGGCGGCGGCAGCTTGGCGCGCAGCTCCCGGGTCACCGCGGGGGCCGCGACCACGGTGCCGAGATTGGCGTAGGTCTCGTGGTTCCGCTCGATGGCGGCGAGGTCGTAGAGGTAGTTGACCATCAGGCCGTGCGACTGCGCGAGGCCCTTCCTGGAGGTGTCGCCCAGGAAGTTGATCCGGTCGAGGCGCGCGCCGTTGCCGAGATGGAACCGGGCCACCGGGTCGAGGGGGCGCCCGCGCTCGTTCTTGGCGCGCAGGAAATAGGCCGCCGCCGCGGGGATCAGCGCCCGGCGCACCGTCTCGGCTCGGGTCTTGTCGGCGGCCCAGTCCGGATCGTCCAGCGCCCGCAGGGTCTCGACATCCTCCGGCAGCAGGCCTTGCGGGCTGTCGGCGCGGCGCTCCCGCGCCAGCCACGCGGCGAAGCCCGGCACCGGCGACAGCGTCACGAAGGTCTTGAGCGTGGGGATCTCGCGGGTGAGATCCTCGACCACCTGCTTGATCAGGAAGTTGCCGAAGGTGACGCCGGCGAGCCCCTTCTGGCAGTTCGAGATCGAGTAGAACACCGCCGTGTTGGCCGCCTGCGGCTGCAGGGGCTTGCGCGCCTGCGACAGGATCGGGGCGATCGCCGAGGCGATCTCTCCGGTGAGCGCCACCTCCACGAAGATCAGCGGCTCGTCGGCCAGAGCCGGGTGGAAGAACGCGAAGCAGCGCCGGTCCGGCGGCTCGATCCGGGCGCGCAGGTCGTCCCAGTCCGCGATGGCGTGGACCGCCTCGTACCGGATGATCTTCTCCAGGATATGCGCCGGCGTAGTCCAGTCGATGTGGCGCAGCACCAGAAAGCCGCGGTTGAACCACGAGGCGAACAGGTGCTCGAAATCGCAATCGAGACTGTCGACCGCATCCATCAGGGCCGGGTCGGCCTCGTCGCCGGCGCGCAGCGCCCGGCGCAGGTCGAACAGGTCCTCGCGCATCCGCACGAGGCTGAGCGTCCCGCCACGGGCGAGGTTGAGGCGGCGGATCAGCTCCTGGCTGCGCGGCTCGGCGGCCTCGTGCAGGCTGCCGAGGCGGGCCCGCGACGGGGCGGCCCGGTAGGCGGCGATCGCCGCGTCGACGGCGGCGTGGTCCGCGTCGAAATCGAGGGCGATGGCCCGCAGGAAGGCGTGGCGCTCGGCCTGGCCGAAGCTGGCGTAGCGGTCGAGGATCAGGCGGGCCAGGGCCACGCCGGAGGCCTCGCCGCGCCGGGAAATCAGGTCCTCGCACAGCTTGACGAGGTCGCCGGCGCTCGCGCGGGACGCGATGTCGCCGCGCCCGATGCCGATCAGGTCGCGGCCGCGCTCGCTGATGGTCTGAAGCAGGTCGCCGAAGAAGGAGATCGCCGCCATGACCCTTGCACTGACCCCCGCCGGTTCGGACCTGAAGCGCCTCCGGCCCCGCGACACCGGCTCGTCGATCGGAGGCGTGCGGAACCGGGTCCGTGAACCGCCGGCCTCCGCGCGGAGGCCGGATCAGCCCCCCGATCCTGGGGGACATTCTACGGCGGCGCGCCGTCCGCGACCAGAGCTTGAGCGTCGCGGATGGCGGAAGCCCCATCCTGTCGGGCCGGGATGAAGGTCCTGTGACGGGCTGTGGCTCAGAGCCGCTCGGCCACGGTGGCGAGGTCGGCCCGTTCCCGCCAGTCGCCGACGCCGTGCTGACGGGCGAAGCGGAGCTCGGCGGCGCGGCGGGCGCGCTCGGGATCGCGCGCCCGTGTGATCTCGACCGAGCCGATCGTGAACGGCACCCCGAGGATCTCCTTGGCGAAGTCGACGCGGTAGTTCGGCATCCCGTACTCCCTGCTGCAGCGGTCCCGGATCCGTCCGCACGGAACGAAACCGCCCTCTCGCTCGTCATCCGGTGCGGAACCTGGATCGGCTCGACGCCCTGGACGTGACCTGCGGCGGCCGCTCGCATGCGGACGGCGTCAGCCGCGTCGATGGCATATGGTGCGGTGCCGGCCCGGGTGAAGGGCCTGCGGCGCGATGGAGCGTGCCGGCAGGGATGCGCCGCCGCGGCTTGCCGGGCGGCGCGCTCTGCCCGTATCGCTCGCGCCCTGCCCCATTCTCCCTGCCAGCTTCTTCCGGACACGGACCCAACCATGGCCTACCCGCGGCGGCGCGCCTGCCTGTTCCCGATCCAGCCGTGACGACGTTCCTCGACGCGAAGGCCCGGCTCGGCCTGACGCTGATCGCCGGCGGCGCCGTCGCCAACATCTACTACAACCAGCCGCTGCTCGGCCTGATCGTGGCCGAGTTCGGCGACCGCGCCGCCCTGTGGGTGCCCACCACGGCGCTGGTCGGCTACGGCCTCGGCATCGTCGGGCTCGTGCCGCTCGGCGACGCGCTGCCGCGCCGCGCCCTGATCGTGTGGCAGTGCCTTGGCCTCGCGGTGGCGCTGCTGGCCGTGGGCCTCGCCCCGAACCTCGCGAGCCTCGCGCTGGCGCACCTCATGGTCGGCGTGCTGGCCAGCGCGGCCCAGCAGGCGGTGCCGTTCGCGGCTGAGCTCGCCCCGGACGCGAGCCGCGGCCGGGTCGTCGGCCAGGTGATGACCGGGCTGCTCACCGGCATCCTGCTCGCCCGGACGGCGAGCGGCTTCCTGGGCGCGCATCTCGGCTGGCGGCCGGTCTTCCTCGTCGCCTCTCTGCTGGCGCTCGCCATGGCGGGCATCGCGCGGGCGACCCTGCCGCACACGGTCCAGACGCACCCGCTGCGCTACCGCGCCCTGATGCTGTCGATCCTCCACCTCGCCCGTACCCAGCCGGTCCTGCGCACCGCGAGCCTGTCGCAGGCGCTGCTGTTCGCCGGTTTCAACGCCTTCTGGGCGACCCTGGCGCTGCTGGTCGAGGGGCCGCCCTTCGGGCTCTCCGCCGCCGGGGCGGGGCTGTTCGGAGTGATCGGCGTCTGCGGCGCCTTCGTGGCGCCGATCTCGGGCCGCTTCACCGACCGGCGGGGGGCGAAGCCCGTGGTGCTCGGCGGCAGCCTGCTGGTCGCCCTCTCCTTCCTGGTGCTCTGGGTCGGGGGCACGTGGTCGCTGATCGCGGTGGCGTTCGGCGTACTGCTCATCGATATCGGCATGAACGGAGCGCTCATCGCCAACCAGACCCGGGCCTATGCGCTGGTCCCCGGCGCGCGGGGGCGCATCAACACCGTCCTGTTCACCACCCTGTTCGTGTTCGGGGCGCTCGGCGCCTATGCCGGCTCGCAGGCCTTCCTGCTCGTGGGCTGGCCGGGCGTCTGCGCGGTCGGCCTCGCCTTCTCGGCGCTGGCCGTGATCGTGGCGGCGCGCGACCCGCACCCGCCGGGCGTGCGGTCTA
This sequence comes from Methylobacterium sp. OAE515, assembly GCF_041806315.1. NCBI lineage: Bacteria > Pseudomonadati > Pseudomonadota > Alphaproteobacteria > Hyphomicrobiales > Methylobacteriaceae > Methylobacterium > Methylobacterium sp. OAE515. The sequence continues at coordinate 3,862,547 of NZ_JBGMUV010000001.1, read as the reverse complement.
CCTGAGCACCCGCGACAGCCGGCACCAGGCCCCCTTCCCGGCCGGCAGGCCGAACCGGAGGCGCTCCGGGCGCTCGGCGAAGCGCCGCACCGCGATCCCGGACGCCGCGAGTCGCCGGAAAAGGTCCGGCCCGTCGGGGAAGTCGGCGGTCCGGAACAGGCTCGTGCCGCCGACGATCCGGCCGCCGGCCCGGGCGATCATCCGGTCGAGGCGCGCCGCGTCCGCCGCGCGGTCCCGGGCGGCCTGCGCGCGCCACGCCGCGTCCGAGAGGGCCGCGCGTCCGATCGCCAGGGCGGGACCCGACACCGCCCAGGGGCCCAGCGCCGCGGCGATCCGGACCGCCGTGGCGGGATTGGCGATCGCGAAGCCGAGGCGCAGGCCGGCGAGCCCGTAGGTCTTGCCGAAGGAGCGCAGCACCACGAGACCCGGCGCCACGTCCGGTGCGGAGACGTGCGGGCACAGGCTCTCCACCGGCTCCAGGTCCGCGAAGGCCTCGTCGGCGACCAGCAGGCCGCCGCGGGCACGCAGCGTACCGGCCAGGGCGCGGCGCTCGGCGCCCGAAAAGGTTCGCCCGTCCGGGTTGTTGGGATCGACGATCACCGCCACCTGGGCGTCCCGGAGCCCCGCGACGGCCGCGACCTCGTCCACGGCGTGGCCGGCCCGCGCCCAGGCGGCGGCGTGCTCGGCATAGGTCGGGCCGAGCACCGCGACCCGGCTCGGCGCCAGGAGCCGGGGCAGGGTCTCGATCAGGATCTGCGTGCCGGGGGCGGGCACGACATGGGCCGCGTCCGGCGCGCCGTAGGCCGCGGCGGCCGCCTCCCGGAGCGCCCAAACCTCCGCGGCCTCGGGCAGCCGCGTCCAGGCGCTGGCCTCCACCGGCGGCACACGATACGGGACCGGGTTGATCCCCGTCGACAGGTCCAGCCAGGGCTCCGGCGCGTCGGGATAGGCCATTCGCAGCCCGCCGAGATCGCCGCCATGCGCGATCGGGGCGACCTCACGCGCGGGAACGCTCCACACCGAATGGTCCATCTGCCCGGTACGTTCGCCGATACGCTCGCCGTCCTCGCCGTCGCCCTCGGGATCGAGGCGGCGGCCGGCTATCCCGACGCGCTCTACAGGGCGGCCGGTCACCCTGTCACCTGGATCGGCCGGCTGATCGCCGCCCTGGAGCGCGGCCTCAACCGCGGCTCCGAACGCCGCCGCCGGATCGCCGGCTGCGTCGCGCTGGCCCTCCTGCTCGCCGTGGTGGGCGCGCTGGCCTGGGCGTTCACCGCACTCGCCGGCCTCTTGGTCGGCCCCCGGATCGGCCCCCTCCCCGCCGTGCTCCTCCTCGGCTTGATCTGCGCAAGCCTGCCGGCGCAGCGCAGCCTGCACCAGCACGTCGCCGCCGTGGAGCAGGCCCTGCGGACCGGCGGCCTCGAGGCGGGGCGCCGGGCCGTGGCGATGATCGTCGGGCGCGACCCCGAGCGCCTCGATGCGCCGGCCGTGTGCCGCGCCGCCATCGAGAGCCTAGCGGAGAATTTCTCCGACGGGATCGTGGCGCCGGCCTTCTGGATCGGCTGTCTCGGGCTGCCCGGGGGCGCCCTCTACAAGGCGATCAACACCGCCGACAGCATGATCGGTCACCGCACCCCGCGCTACGCCGCCTTCGGCTGGGCGGCGGCCCGGCTCGACGATGGTGTGAACCTGCCGGCCGCGCGGCTCGCCGGCCTGCTGATCGCCGGGGCGGCGGCCCTGCGCGGCGCCGACGCCCGGGGTGCGCTCCGGGCGATGGTGCGCGATGCGCGCCATCACCGCTCGCCCAATGCCGGTTGGCCGGAAGCCGCCATGGCCGGGGCGCTGGGCCTGCGGCTCGCGGGGCCGCGGGTCTACGACGGCACCCTCGTCCCCGACGCCCATATGGGCGACGGCCGCGCCGAGGCCACGGCCGACGACATCGCCCGGGCGCTGGCGCTCTACCGGACGGCCTGCTGGCTCCAGGGCGGCCTCGTGCTGGCGCTCCTCGCGCTGTGCCTGACCCTGGCGGGCTGAGCCACACCGTCGTCGCGAGCGGAGCGAAGCAATCCAGCTGCGCCACGCTGACGGAAAGCCCGCTGCCCTGGCTTGCTTCGCGCCGCTCGCAAAGACGGTGACATTCCCCGATCGGGCCTTGGCACGGCCCGCGCACCGGACGCATCGTGGCCGGACGGGGCTGGATGGGGGAGACGCCGATGCGCGCTGTGTTCGTGGATGCCAGCGAGACCCTGGCGGCGGTGGCCCGGCGGCTGCTGCGGCCGGACGATCCGCCCTTCGCGATCCACGCGGATCCCGGCATCACGCCGCAGGACCTGCCCGCGATCCTGGACGGGGCGGAGATCGCGGTGATCGACCACACCGCCCTCCCCGGCGACGTGGCCCGGGCCTGCGCGGGCCTGAAGCACGTGGTGTTCCTCGGCACCGGCGCGCGCAGCTACATGGACCCGGAGGCGCTCGCGGCCGAGCGCGGCATCGCGGTCCACACCATCAAGGGCTACGGCGACACGGCGGTCGCCGAATGCGCCTTCGCGCTGATGTGGGCCGCTGCCCGGGGCCTGCCCGAGATGGACCGGGCGATGCGCGCCGGATCCTGGCTGCGCACGGAGGGCATCCAGCTCACCGGCAAGACCGTCGGCCTCGTCGGGTTCGGCGGGATCGCCGCCGAGATGGCGCGGCTGTGCCGCGGTATCGGCATGCGGGTGCTCGCCTGGAACCGCACCCCGCGAACGCATCCGGGTGTCGACTTCGTCGCGCTCGAGCACCTGCTCGCCGAGAGCGACGTGGTGTCGCTCCACCTGCTCCTGACCGACGAGACCCGCGGCTTCCTGTCGGCCGCGCGGATCGCCGCGATGAAGCCCGGCGCGATGCTGGTCAACACCGCCCGCGGGGCGGTGCTCGACGAGGCCGCCCTGGTCGAGGCCCTGCGCGGCGGCCGCGTGGCGCGGGCCGGGCTCGACGTGTTCACGGTCGAGCCGCTGCCGGCCGATCACCCGCTGGCGGCCCTGCCCAACGTCACCCTGTCGGCGCACTCGGCGTTCCGCACGCCCGAGGCCAGCGACAACCTGATCGGCGCCGCCCTCGACCATTGCCGACGGATCGCCGCCGGTTGACGCGTCCTCAGTGCTCAGTACCCGGCATATTTGGGCGCGGGGTGTCGCCGTGATGGTGGATCACGCTGGAGCGTTCGGGGCTGCCCTTCGCGTCGGCGACCTGCTTGCGCGCCGCGGCGGCCAGGAACCAGACGGCGCCGAGCGTGCCGAAGGCGAGAATCAGAAGCGGGAATCCCTGGCTCATCGCGGTGCCTTCCTCAGCAGAGCCCCGCAGCCTCGCGGGTCCGCATTATCGTGCCGGAAACTCCGGCGTGAGGAAGGATAACGCACGAAGCCGTCCCGTGTTCAGGCAGGCCGCGCGCCCGTCGGAACCGCCCGCCGTGCCGCGTCCCGACGCAGGGCCGAGAGCACCACGAACATCAGGCCGGCGCCTACGGCCAGGCAGGCCGACAGGAACAGCATGGGCACGAGATTGCTCTGCGTCTGGTCGCGGATGAACGGTACGGCGTTCTGCGCGACGAAGCCGCCGAGATTGCCCACCGAGTTGATCGCCGCGATCCCGGCGGCCGCCGAGGCGCCGCGCAGGAAGGTCCCGGGCATCGACCAGAAGACCGGCTGGGCCGCGAAGGTCCCGGCCGCGGCCACGCACAGGCAGGCGAACTTCACCGCGTTGCCCGGCAGGACGACGCTGAGCGCGAGCCCGGCCGCCCCGACCAGAGCCGGCCCGACCACGTGCCAGGTCAGCGCGTTGCCCTCCGCGCCCGTGCGGGCGGCGTGACGCGGAACCCACCACAGGGCGAAGGCCGTGGCCATCCAGGGAATGATGTTGAGGAAGCCGTTCGTCAGGTTCGAGACGCCGAAGCCCTTGACCACGGTCGGCAGCCAGTAGCCGAGGCCGTAGGCGGCCAGAGGCAGCGAGACGTAGACCCCGGCGAGCATCAGCACCCGCCGGTCGAGGAGCGCCGCGAACGGGTTGCCGTGGTCGATATGGCCGCCATCCTCGCGCTCGGTGCGCAGCGTGCGGGCGAGCCAGTCGCGCTGGGCCTGCGACAGCCAGGGCGCGGTCTCGGGCCCGTCGGGCAGGACGACCAGCACCACCGCGGCCATGAGGATCGCCGGCGCACCGGTGGCCAGGAACACCCATTGCCAGCCCTGGAGGCCGAGGAGCCCGTCGAGGCCGAGCAGCGCGCCGCCGACCGCCGCCCCGACCGCGTTGGCGACCGCGCTGGCGATCATGAACCAGCCGATCATCCGCGCCCGGTGTGCTTGCGGGAACCACAGGGTCAGGGCGAACAGCACGCCGGGGAAGAAGCCGGCCTCCGCGGCGCCGAGCAGGAAGCGCAGCACGTAGAACATCGCCGTGCCCTGGGTGAAGCCGAGGAGCACCGTGACGATCCCCCAGGTGATCATGATCCGGGCGAACCAGATCCGCGCGCCGACCCGCTCCAGGAAGACGTTGGCCGGCACCTCGAACAGGAAGTAGCCGAGGAAGAACAGCGAGGCTCCGAGCCCGTAGGCGGTCTCGCTGAGGCCGAGGCTGCCAACCATCTCCAGCTTGGCGTAGGAGACGTTCTGCCGGTCGATATAGGCGATCAGGTAGAGCAGGCCGAGCAGCGGCATCAGCCGCAGCGTCACGGTCCGGACGGTGCTCGCGGCGAGATCTTCCCCGACGGGGGATGGCGTGGGCGGCATGGGGCGTTCCTCTGGGCGCGTGCGGCCCTTCGCGGCGGGACCGGCATTACACAGAGTAATCCCTGGCTCAGGCCGCGCCTACCGGGCAAGCGCCAGGAGGCGGTCGCAGTCGACATGGGCCGCGATGTGTCGCGCGAGGCCGTCCAGCGCCGCCTCGACCCCGGCCTCGTAGCCGGCGCCGTCCGAGGCCGACCCGAGGCGCGCGAGCCACGCCGCCCGCTGGGAATCGTCGGCGAACAGGCCGTGCACGTAGGTCCCGGCCACGCGCCCGTCCGCCGAGACCGCCCCGTCCAGGCGCCCGTCGGCGAAGCGCAGCAGCGGCCGGGCCGCGTCGGGCCCTTCGGTCGCGCCGATATGCATCTCGTAGCCCGAGAACGGCACGGCATCGGGCAGGCTCGTGCCGGTGACCGCGGCGAGGCGCTTCAAGGGGGTCATCACAGTCTCGACGTCGAGGAGCCCGAGGCCCGGCACCGTGCGCGGCGCGCCCTCGATCCCGTGCGGATCCGCGAGCGTGCGCCCGAGCATCTGGTAGCCGCCGCACAGGCCGAGCACCCGGCCGCCCCGCCGGACATGGGCGCGCAGGTCGATGTCCCAGCCCTCTTGGCGAAAAGCCTCCAGGTCGTCGATCGTGGTCTTCGAGCCCGGCAGCAGCACGAGGGCGGCCTCGGCAGGGATCGGCGTGCCGGGCCGGACCAGGACCACGGAGATGCCGGGCTCGGCCCGCAGCGGGTCGAGGTCGTCGAAATTGGCGATGCGTGGCAGCACCGGCACCGCAACCGTGACGGAGCCGGGCCCGCGCGCGTCCGAGCCCGCCAGGCCCAGCACGTCCTCGGCTGGCAGGCGCGTCGCGTCAGGAAAATGCGGCACGAGGCCGAGGGCCGCCCAGCCGGTCTTCTCGGCGATCAGCCGCATGCCGTCGGCGAACAGGCTCGGATCGCCGCGGAACCGGTTGACGAGGAAGCCGGCGATCATCGCGGCATCGCCGGGATCGATCACCGCCTTCGTGCCGACGAGGCTCGCGATCACCCCGCCCCGGTCGATGTCGCCGACCAGCACCACCGGCGTGTCGGTGGCCCGGGCGAAGCCCATATTGGCGATGTCGCCCGCGCGCAGGTTGACCTCGGAGGCCGAGCCCGCGCCCTCGACGAGGACCAGATCGGCCTCGTCCGCGAGCCGCGCGAAGCTGTCCAGGACGGCGCTCATCAGGCGGGGCTTCCAGGCCTGGTAGTCGCGCGCCTTCACGGTGGCGACCATCCGGCCCTGCACCACCACCTGGGAGCCGACCTCGCTCTGCGGCTTCAGGAGGACCGGGTTCATGTGCACGGAGGGCGGCACCCGGGCGGCCCGGGCCTGGAGCGCCTGCGCCCGGCCGATCTCGCCGCCGTCGGCGGTGACGGCGGCGTTGTTCGACATGTTCTGCGGCTTGAACGGCCGGACCCTCAGGCCCCGCTCGGTGAAGGCGCGCGCCAGCCCCGCCACGATCAGCGACTTGCCGACATCGGAGCCGGTACCCTGGATCATCAGGGCCTTCGCGCGCGGCGGGCTCAGAACTCGATTCCTTCCTGCGCCTTCACCCCGGCGGCGAAATGGTGCTTGACGCTGCCCATCTCGGTGACGAGGTCGGCGGCCTCGATCAGGGCCGGCTTGGCGTTGCGGCCGGTGACGACCACGTGGAGGTCCGTCCGGCGGCGCGTCAGCGCGGCCAGCACCGCGTCGAGGTCGAGATAGTCGTAGCGCAGCGCGATGTTCAACTCGTCGAGGACGAGCAGGCGGATCGCGGGATCGGCCATCAGGCCTTCGGCGACGTCCCAGGCATGGCGGCAGGCGGCGATGTCCCGGGCCTTGTCCTGGGTCTCCCAGGTGAAGCCCTCCCCGAGGGTGTGCCACACGACCCGGTCGCCGAAGGCCGCCACGGCGTGGCGCTCGCCGGTATCCCAGCCGCCCTTGATGAATTGAACCATGCCGACCCGCCAGCCGCGGCCGAGCGCCCGCAGCATCAGCCCCAGAGCCGCCGTGCTCTTGCCCTTGCCGGGGCCGGTATGGACCATGAGCAGGCCCTTCTCGAGGGTCTTGCCCGCCACCTCGGCGTCCTGAACGGCCTTGCGCTTCTCCATCTTCTCGCGGTGGCGGGCGGCATCGTCGATCATGGGGAGACTCCTGCGTCAGGGGCTCGATCGGGGGCTCGATCGGAGGCCTGCGGCTTCACGACCAGCGGCAGACCGGCCACGGTGAGCACGACCCGGTCGGCCTGCGCGGCGAGGTGCTGGTGGAGGCGGCCGGCGGCGTCGCGGAAGCGCCGGGCGAGGGCGTTGTCGGGTACGATTCCGAGTCCGACCTCGTTGCCGACCAGCACCAGTGGACCCCGCACGGCGGCGCAGGCCGCGCGCAGCCGCTCGGTCGCGTCCGCCACGTCGGCCTCCGCCAGGATCAGATTGGTGAGCCAGAGCGTGAGGCAATCGACCAGAACCGGCCCTTCGGACGCGGCGACCGCCTCCGGGAGCGCGAGCGGCACGTCGCGGGTGCGCCAGGCCCCGGCGCGCCGGGCGCGGTGCTGAGCGATGCGGTCGATCATCTCGTCATCGAAGGCCTGCGCGGTGGCGAGATACAGCCACGGGCCGGGGCAGGCTTCGATCAGCCCCTCCGCGTAGGCGCTCTTGCCGGACCGCGCCCCGCCGAGGACGAGGGTCATGCGAGGGGTGGGCTGTGGCATATTTCTCCATCGCCGCAACCCGGCGCGCGGTCAAACCTGGTTTCTGCCGCGCATGAGCGGTTGCCGGCCGCGCCCGCTCCGACTATAGAACGCCGGCCCAACCAGTGCGCCCTTCGTCTAGCGGTCCAGGACGTCGCCCTTTCACGGCGAAAACACGGGTTCGATTCCCGTAGGGCGCGCCAGTAAAATCAGGAACTGAGCTCGATTTTGCTGGCGCGGCGGCCTCAGTTCTGTCGCTGCCTGACCCTTCTGGCGGAGCACGCGTTGCGCCTCCAATCTCGGAAGGGACGTTGCTGAGCGACACGCAATGAGCTGTTCTGGAGCCTCTGGTTGAAGCAGGCCGGCCGAAGCGCCGGGGCAGGCCCATGACCCAACGCGCTGCCCTAGCTCGATCGCCTGCCGGGCGTGCTCCAAGGGGGCGCGGTGGATCGGGGCTATTCCATCCATCGCTTCCGGCAGCAGGTTCGAGAGGCCGGGGCAAAGCCCGAGGCGTGGCGGGCCATTGCCGCGCGCGACGAGAAAGCCGCCGCCCGCTGCAGCGGTATCCCCTGCCTCGCCGCTGCCCTCGATCACCTCACGTGACGACAGGCCCTGGTCCCGCGGGCCTGCCTTCCTAGCGGAAGCGGACCTTCGCCGACTGGGCGCTGGGGCGCCCCGCCGCCCAGGCCCGCGCCTGGGGCCGTGGCCGTCGCGGCGAGGGGCTGAGACCTGTCGACGGCCCCGGACGATCCGAGCCGGCCGGCTCAGAGCGTGGCGCTGGAACTGCGGGTGACCGGCGGCGGTGCCCAGGAGCCGTTCAGCAGGGCGTCCTTCGGCCAGTAGGTGCGCAGCATCAGGATGAAGGGCCCCTTCGGGGCTGGCAGCCAGTTAGATTCGCGTTGGGCGCCCGGGCTCTCGGCCTGGATGAGAAGGTCGACCGAGCCGTCCGGATTCGCCTTGAGATCGTCGCGCGGGCTGACCGAGTAGCGGTTGATCGGGTTCTCGACGAAGAAATAGTCCGCGTCGTACATCGTCAGCGACCAGAACCCGTCGACGGGCGGCAATTCGCCAGCGGGGAAGCGCATCACGTACGTGGAGGCGCCGGTCAGCCGCCGGCCTGCGGCATCGACCGTGGCCAGCGGGTAGACCGCGTCCTGCGGCAGGTTGCAGCCGAGTCCCACCGCAGTGACAAGGGCGCGCTGCAGGTAATCCTTGCCGTAATCGCCGCCCTCGGTCGTGAAGGTCCAGCCGTTCACGTGGCTGCCCGTCGCCCTCAGGTGGCCCATGATCCGAAGAATGGCCTCCTTCGGTGCCCGCTCGACCGCCTCGCGGATCGCGGGTGGTTGGCCTGACGGATCGAAGGGCTGGCCCGGCACGATGCCGAGCGAGGCCATCTTGGCGACCGGAACCCCGTCGGCGAGCGCCGGCGGGTTGTCCTTCATCAGAGTAGCCAGCAGGTTGAAGTAGGTCGCCGCGTCCATGCGGTTGACCTGCTCGCGCACGGCCGTCTTCGTATCGACGCTCGGATCGACCCGGCCTGCCGGCGGGGTGTACGGCTTGCCGGCCGCGCTCGCCGGGATGAGCCGGTACTGGTCCTGAAGCGCGTGCACGCCCCTGTAATCCTCGGGCGTGCCCGTGCAGTAGGTCCGGCCGAGGATCCAGATCAGGTTGGTCGGCGCCTGGATCAGCTTGGCGCCGGAGGGCACGCTGCCGCTCCAGCCTGGTCCGGCGATGAAGTAGGTCTGCGGCCCGGTTCCGGTCGTACGCTTGCCCGGCACGGCGAAGACGTTCGTCCAGGCGCTCAGCATCGGCATGAGGTAGTAGCGACCGTCCTCCTCCGGGATGCTGAGAAGGTGCGGTTCCGTCCCGAGATCGACGAAGGCGCTGGAGTAGAGCGTGTCGGCATTGGGTGCGGTCACAGCCCGGAACTTCGCGTCCGGATACGCGCGCATATTGGCGAACTGGCCCATCGGGGCGCCCTTGCCCTCCGGCGCGGCCACGTTGGTGAGCACGCGCCTCGTCATCTCCAGCGTGACGAGCGGATAGCCGTAGATGTAGGCGTCCACCGCCATCGCGAGGGGATCCGCGACCGCATGGGGGCCGATGAGCGGTGCGTCCTGTGCCGTGCTCTGCGCCCGGGCTACGGGCAGTCCCGAGCCGGCAAAGGGGAGCGTTGCAGCGCCTGCGGCGAAGATCCGTCTGGTGACATCCATGACCGTCTCCCGGGACTTGCCCGCTCAGGCAGGCGGCTTCAGGGGAAAATCCCCATCCCCTCTGACCCGTGTCGGATGTTGCGCGCCCGCGCCGGACCAACGTCGCCCACCGTCGGCACGACGCGGATACATTTCGGGCGCCACACCGGATCGCAGCGCGCGGCAGCATACCGAGGCTGAGCAAGGCAGCTTGATCGAATGGGACCGCGGCCCGGTTTCGGCCCGGACGTGCAGAGGAGGTCTGACGTTCCGAGAGGGCGGGCCTGTGTGGAAGGCTCCGGACGACCGCTTGCAACGCCCGCCTCACTGGTTTGCCAACCCTCCACGGTGGACGCGGCCGGCCCGCTTCTGGCCGAGGCAGTCCCGGGGCTGTCGATGAGCTCTCGAGGGACGCCACCTGCGCGCCTTTTCGATTAACGTCTTGGCGCGCCGATCGCATTCTGGATCAACTTACGAGAGGGCGCCATTTATCAACCGCTAACGCCGCGCACTTTAAATTCTGTCGCCGGTCAACAGGGTGCCGAACTTTCACGCTCTGGATATTTGTCGCGCAGTATAGGCTGTCCGTCCCAAGGTTTCGCCTTGGCATCATCGACGGGAGAGTCTCTGTGGCGTTCGCATATGTATCGGGCGGTCTCTTGATGCTCGGCGCGCTGACGGGCGTAGCCGATGGAGCCTTCGCGGCTTGCAATGTCCAGCTCCATATTGCGAATACATGTCTCGGGAATTTCAAGTCAGCCACGGGGCGCGGCGGCGATCTTCTGAAAACGACGGAAGAACGTATCAGCGCTGATGTGACCGTCGGGACATGTTCATCTCGTGAACGGGCCGAAATTGCCCGCGCCTCGTGGGATGCCGGGGAGAAAGCGCTTCAGCTCTCCAAGAGCGGTCAAGTTAAATCGACGGGTGAAGCCCAGAATGTTTGCCTGACGTCTGCTCGCAGCTACCCCAACTAGAACGTTTTCATCAATCGCTGGGGGCTGGCACGACGTTTCCGGGTCCAGGTTCGGGATGCGAGCCGAGATCGTGCCGCCAATCCCACGGGCCGCTCATGGTCCTCGGGTCCGTCTCCACCGAGCCGGAGCGCCGGCCCGAAGGTGACGTCAAGGGCTGCCAGTGCGCGGTGCGCCGATCGTCCAGGCGGTCCCCCGATATCCGCTTGAGCCGCTCAGCGATCGTGACATCGCCGAGCCATTCCGGGTGCGGGTCTGGACGTGGGCTGCTCCGCGCCCCATCGCGGGATCCTCCCCCACGCCCTCACCATCCAGCGCTGGCCGTGCGGCTTCCGCATCTTGCGGTGCGCATCGCGATGAGGACCTTACGTGCGCGGACATTGATCGATGTCCGGGCCAGCGCGGGAGGGAAAAGGATGTCATCGGGCCTTTGCAAGTCCGCCCTCCCCCACCGCGCGGCTTTGAAGGCCCGGGCCGCGTGGACCGTCGTCGCGCTCGCGTGTCTGGACGTGCAAACACCTGCGATCGGAGACGACACGATCAGCATCGATCCCTCCGATCTGGCCCATACAGCGAAATTAACCTTCTCGGATGAGTTCGATACCCTCAGCCTCTGGGACGGCAGCGGCGGCACATGGGACACGACCTACTGGTGGTCTCAGGGCAAGAATGGCGTCACCCTCGCGTCGAACCACGAGCAGCAATGGTACATCGACGCCCGCTACGCGCCGACGGCTTCCGTGAGGCCCTGGTCCGTCTCGAACGGGATCCTGAGCCTGGTCGCCGCCCCCGCCGATCCGAAGCTCCGCCCCCTGATCAACGGCTACGCCTACACCTCGGGCATGCTCACGACCTATCGCGCCTTCACGCAGCAGGGCGGCTACTTCGAGATGCGTGCGAAGCTGCCGGCGGGCCAGGGCATCTGGCCGGCCTTCTGGATGCTGCCGGCCGATGGCTCCTGGCCGCCTGAACTCGACGCGATGGAGATGCTGGGTCACGACCCTGCGACCATCTTCATGACCGTGCACTCGCAGGCCACAGGCACGCATACCCAGGCGCAAGGATCGGCCAAGGTTCCCGAAACCTCGGCAGCCTTCCACACCTACGGCGTGCTGTGGGAAGCCTCCAAGATAACGTGGTCCTTCGACGGCCAGCCCGTCTACACGACGACACCGCCGAGCGACCTCAACAAGCCGCTCTACATCCTGGTCAATCTGGCGGTCGGCGGGGACTGGCCGGGGAGGCCGGACGTTACCACGCCGTTCCCGGCGGTCTACCAGATCGACTACGTCCGCGCCTACGCGCCGCTCGGCACGAGGACGCGCTAGGCGGCCTGCGCGCTCCGACCGAACATCCGCGACCAGACCCCGCCCGCGATGGCGGACTTGTCGAGGTCGTGGATGTCCTGGCTGTAGCGGCCCGTGTAGAGCTTGACGATCATGCGGTCGCGGCACGCGCCGTCGAGCGTGTAGCTGAATTTCACGCAGACAGGCTTGCCCGCCTCCGACTGCACGACCTTCTCGACTTTGCAGCGCAGGTGCGGGAACGCGTCCATCTCGATCCACATATGCTCGCCGCTGCGCAGGTCCGGAGGCGTGGCGAACTCCGCGATTCCTCCCTCCAGCGAGAGGCTGACGATGCGCGCCTCACGGTACGTCTCACTCACCCCGAGCACGAGCGCGCGCTCGTTGGTGGAGAACGACTCCACGAGGGGGCGCGGCTTCTCGAAGCAGATCAGCGATGCGATCATCAAGACCACGATGTTGACCACGGCCCAGTAGGCCGAGACCACCGAGAACTCGCCCTCACCGATGCGCGACCATTCGGGTACGATGTTGACGATGAGACCCAGCGACGTGACCGCGATCCAGAAGGCGATCGAGAAGAACGTGTAGGCGTCGAACGCGGATTCCTCGTTGCCCGAGCCCTTGGGCGTGACCTTGAACGGCACACCGAACGGCTTGATCAGGCTGGAGAGCACGACGGGCAACATGCGGAAGGTCGCGAAGGTGCCGACGGCCGAGGAGATCAGGGGCAGGTAGCGCGTCGGCGTGAGCCAGCCCATCAGCAGGAAATAGCCGACCAGCACGGGAAGCTGGTAGCGCACGATGTCCGCCGTGCCGGTGAAGTAGAGCGGAGCCGCCCCGGTCCACAGGTAGATGGCGGGCACGATCAGGATGACGAAGCGGACGGTGTACTGCACCAACCAGGACAGGGGGATGAACATCACCCGCTGGAAGAGGTTGAGGCCGGGACCGCGCAGCGGGCCGTTATGGAGGTAGATCGTCTGGATGCCGCCCCGGCACCAGCGCCCGCGCTGCACGAAGTAGCCCTTCAGGTTCTCGGCCGCGAGACCCATCGACAGCCGCTCATTGAGGTATCGGGTCTTGTAGCCCCTGTTGAGCATCGCGAGGGTGGTGAGCAGATCCTCGGTGATCGAATCGTGCGGGAAGCCGCCGATCGCGTCGATGGCGCTTCGCCGAGCGATCGAGCAGGAGCCGCAGCAGAAGCTCACGTCCCAGGCGTCGCGCGATGTGGCCATCTCATCGAAGAACAGCCGCTGCTCATCGGGCCAGACCTTCTCGAGACTGAGGTTCGACTGCACCGGGTCCTTGTTGAAGAAGTGCTGCGGCGTCTGCACAATGCCGATGGTCGGATCCTGGAAGAAGGGCAGCGTGCGGCGCAGGAAGTTGCGGTAGGGAACGAAATCGGCATCGAAGATCGCGACGAACTCACCCGACGAGACCGTCAGGCCGTTGTTCATGTTGCCCGCTTTGGCGTGGCTGTTGTCCGGGCGCGTGACGTGGATCGCGCCCTTCGACTCGCAATACTCCCGCAGCCAGTCGCGGCGCTTGTCGTCGAGGACATAGACTTTCAGCTTGTCGCGCGGGAAGTCGAGCGCGAGAGCCCCGACGATGGTCCGTTCCAGGACGTCCAGAGGCTCGTTGTAGGTCGGGATGAACACGTCGACGGTGGGCAGGCCGTCGGAGGGGCGGGCGAAGAAATCGCGCTCCAGGCGGTCAGCCTCGGCGTGCCGATCCACGTAGCGGCTCATCGCCACGAGGAAGAGCAGGATGTCGGCGAAGGCGCCGATCTCGACGCAGAACACGAACCACGTCCAGAAGAAGCCGAAGCTTCGGTCCGCCGGGTAGGGCAGCACGGTGTGGAAGAAGCGCCACCCGAGATAGCGCACGGCGACAAGCAGCACGAAGGTGCAGGTGATCGCGCGCGTCCACGTGCGGTCCCGGGGCCAGTTCAGGGTGAAGAGGAAGAAGAAGGCCGCGACGAACAGCGTCGGTCCGAGGTTTACGAGATGCTGAACCACAGGCCCTTCACCCAGTTCACGATGGGATCGAGCGCGGTTTGCAGGGACGATCCGGCACGCGCGAACCGGACCTGAACCGTGCGGCCGACCTGACAGAAGTTGGCGTAGTCGGTCTGCATATCGCTCGGGTCGAGCGCGACCCGGATGCGCGCGTTCTTGCCCCGGCTCTGCGGCGGGATGGCTGCCAGCACCGTCTCCTCGACGGCGGCGGCCGACCCGCGCACCGACACGACCCGGCCTCCGATCACCTGGGACGTTCCGAGCAGCCGCACGTCGGCCCTGTCGCCCGGCTTGATCTCATCGTAGTTCACCTCGTCCACGAGGATGTCCACGAACAGGTCGCGGCAGTCGAGCAGGCGCATCAACTCGTTGCCGACCAGCACGTTCGAGCCCGCCACGACGTTGTTGCGCCAGATCACCCCCTTGAAGGGAATCTGCACCGCGACGAAGGAGAGCCGGTCGTTGCGGGAGCGCTCCAAGGAGAGCTGGAGGCTCAACTGCTGGGTGCGCGCCTTCTCGATCCGAATCTGCGCCTCGACGTTGGCAAGCTGGATCGTGACCTCGTCGGTGCGCTGCTGCGAGTAGGGCACGTCATTGCGGCCCTCGCCCACGAAGGTGCCGCGCTTGAGCGCGTCCAGCTGGCGCTGGAGCCGCTCCAGTTCGGCCTTGGCGATGTTCTGCTCGCTGCTGGCGCCGACCGAGGCGGCGCGGGCCTGCTCGACCGAACTGCCGGCCACCACGCCGGTCGCGCCCAGCGTCTGCTTGCGCGCGAGGTCCGCCTCGGCGGACGTCTTGTTCGCCTGCGCCGCTGCGATGCGCTGCTGACGGATGACGATCTCTTGCTGGATGCTCGTGATGCTCGCCTGCTGATATTCCTTGAGGCGGCCCACGAGATCGGTTTTCAGCGCGGACAGGTCCTTCGCCTGCATTTCCAGAGCGCGCAGCTTTTCTTTCGATGCGCCCAGATCTGCATCCAGCTGCGCCTCGGCGGTCCGCGCGATGCGGTCGTTGTTGATGAAGAACACCGAGGTATCCTCGGGCAGCGCCGTGCCGACCTTCGGTGGCGTATCGGAGACGACGCCCTCGATGGGCGCCGAGACGAGGGCGAAGCGGGCGTTCACTGTGCCGTCGAGGCTGGTGTAGCCCGTGAAGCTTGGTAGGACAGCAAGGATGGCAGCACTGAGGAGGAGCACGCCGACCAGCACGCGCATCCAGCGACTGTTCCAGGGCATTCGTAGCCTCAGCTCTGTATGATTGTTTGCAAAGCTGGTACCGATTCTATCCGTCTCGGGCACAACTATCCGACCGCAGTGAGGGTTCCACCTCACGCTGAAATTGGTAATCTTGAAAAATCGATCAATATATCTCGCGATTACTTTGGTAAATAGGCGGTTAATCTCGGGTCCTGTCTGAAATCTTATGCCTTCGAGCGGCGGGGCCCACCACCAGGTCTGCTCAGCCGCGTCTGCCTGGCCGCGTCACTCCCGTGACGGCCGTTGGGCCGGCCGCGGGTCAATGCGCCGGTGAGCGGACGTTATGCGCGGTCCGGGTGAGCGGCAGAAGGCAGCCGATTGCGGAACCTTGCAGGGCCGCGTTCACCGTGTCGGCAAGCCGGAGACCTGCAACCGGAACGGACAGGAAGCGGACCTGCTGCTCAGCTCGTCAGGGGCCTCATCCAGGCCCATGCGATGACACAGGAAACGCGCGCGACGGCGGCGCGGTCGTTGCACGACAAGCGGTCACAACGGCTCGCGACGCGCCGCCAGTTCTTGAGGCGGCCAAACACAGGCGCACGATCCGATTGCGCCGCCGGCCTGCGGCTCGGCTGTGTGCTTGCAGAGAACCGTTCGGGTGGCCGTGGACGGCAGGGTGGTCAACCCGGTGGTTCTTCCGGCAATTCCTCAGGCGCTCGGGCGACACCAAGGCCCGCAACAGGGGCAGTGCCATGTGATGTCGGCCCCATTGTGGGTGTCAGGGCGAACGCAACCGGTCGGCCACGACCATCGGCCAAGCAATGAATGTTGCTCGTGACGCCGCGCGAGCGCCCGATGGCTCGGCTCCAAGCCCTCTTTTCCGCCTGCGGCCGAACGGTGGGCTTTCACGGGGAGCGCGTCGAGCATCGACGCGTCCGGGACGGGGCCTGCAACTGCGATCCTGGCAAACAGAGGCTGCCACGCCGCGCTGAGACCACCTGTTGGAGTGGCTGTCGATCGTCGTGTGTGGGCCGTCGGCGGAGGGCGTGACCTGGCAGCGGCAGCCGACCTTCGGCACATGCAGGATGCCGGTGATCACCGGCCTATCATCGACCGGCGGTTTGCCCGGCTGCCCGTGCGGCTCGCGCCGCGCCCGAGGCTCCATCCGAGAGCCAGAACAGCCGTGCCATCGCAAACCTGCTGCGCGGGAAACGACAAACACGGGAAGAAGACGCGAGCCGCGGCAAGGAGGTGTCCGCGTCCCTGCCGGGGCTCAGACCCTGATCGGATCGCACGTGCGCCGTCGCCGAACATCGCCCGCGACGACGATCCGTGCAGATCGTCCTGCCGCGCGCCGCTCAGGCCCGCGCACCCGAGACCAGGCGCCTCCGCGCATCCCGGGTCAGGCGGATCGCCGCCCCCGTGGCCGCTTTGGCGCGATCGCTCAGGACGGAGCAGCCGGGCCCGCGTGGCGTGACGCCGAGGCGCCGGAGATAGTGATTGGCCCGGTAGATGTCGGCGCGGTACCAGGCCGGGAATTCAAAATTGAGGCTCAGCGAGATCGAGATATTGTCGTGGTTCTTGACCCAGTGGGCACCGTGGGTCGGGATATGAACCGCATCGCCGGGATCGAGCTGAAAATGTTTTGCCTCGATATCGACCCTCGGCTTGTAGTGGCCTGCCGCGATGTCGCCCGCATAATAAACCTCAAGCTCCTCCTCGGTCGTGACGGTACGATCATTCGGATCGCAGACCCACAGATCCTTGGATCCGGCGATCTGCACCAGGAAATTGACCTCGGCGTCAAAATGGAACGGCGTGACCCGATTGGGCGAGGTGATAAAGACCAGCATCTCGGGCTTGCGGAGCAGGTGAGCCCCTGAAGGTCCTGCCACGTCCCGTACGAAGGCGGCCCAGTCCGCGAGGACCGCAGCGTAGGCCGGGTTCAACTCGACATGCTTCATGACGATCCAGGCGCCAGCGCTCTCGATCCGCTCGATGACGTCGGTCACCGGTCGGTCCGGCACGGGGATCTTTCCCCATTTGTCGTCGATGCTGACGTCGCCCGCGTCGAAGTAGAGATCACCCTTGCGCTTACTCACCTCACGCGCGAGGCGCATCAAGGCGTCGATCGTGAAGAGCGGATGTGCGGCCAACGGGTGGGTTGCCCGGAACGGCTCACGGTGAAGGGCCCGCCGACAGACCTCGACAGGCTCGCGCGTCGCCCAGTGAACGGTAGCGGCCTCTCCCTTTTGCACCGTCGTCATCGGTATTCTCCTTCTCACGAGCTGATATTGTTGTACAAGTGTGTGCCGAAGCAATGATATTTATCAAACTTGGGAATAGGACAGAAAATGCGGATTTAGTTGTCAGATTACGCACAGACATCCCGCGCGATGATTGATTCGACGCAGGACGTTGATACGGTATCGTCTTAATGTTTGTTCCAGTTTAAATGAATGGTGTCACCTGGATCGCGAGAAATGGTGCGCCTCGGTATTTACCCGCGGCCTGTAATGGTCCGCCGGGATGTCGCAGGCATGATAAACCTCAAGCTCTGCCTCGGTCGTGACCGTGCGGTCGTTCGCATCGCAGACCCACAGGTTCTTGGAGCTGGCGATCTGGACAAGGAAATTGACCTCGGCGTCAAAATGGAGCGGCGTGATCCGATCTGGCGACGTGATGAAGATCAGGATCTCGGGATTGCGGAGCCGCTGAGCCCCTGAATGTCCCATCTCTCTCGTACGAAGGCGGCCCGGTTATTGCCGAATTGCAAATCGGCAGATGCGTTCGTCTAAGTAGTTCTTTTCTCACCAGTGTTGATTGCGACGTTGTCACTCTTCGACCAAAGCTCACCAAACATTTTGATCCTGTGTCCTGGAACTGCATAAGGGATATTGAAATCTCTGTATGGCAAGCGCCATCTGGCAACAAGATCGTACCCGGCGTTTCTCAATTGCTCATCATGCTTGTCGCGGTCGAATATGTAGTAAGGAACCTTAACTCTCTCAAAATTTTCTAACGTTACAAAGGCGCCGCTTCTACAGTACGGCATCTTATTTAGGATTATATTGGCGGGCTTGCATGAGAATTTACTTAGAACATCGATGATTGTAAAAGGGCAATACTGCAAGGACCCCGAACAGAGTAGGATGTCGGCTCGCGTTTCCGGTGTTATCTCTTCCGAAAATGACAGATGCGGTGCGCTATTTTTCGTAAAGATTCGCCTTCCTTTGGAGACCATGGGCGCCAAGTCCACCACATGCCAGCTAAACTCTTTGGGAAGGTCGAGAAGTTCGCGATAAGCGACATATTTGGCGCCAACATGGCCGCCAAAATCCACAAGTGAGAGCAATTTTTGCTCTACAATGAGATTTTTTAGATAAAAAATTACCGGCCAATCGAATAGATGGATTGTCTTGAATCGATCTGAATTAAAATCAACAAGGTTTTCGTCGCTGTAATCCGATATCAAAGCAGATTCAATGCCCTCTTTTGCCTCGTCAATGGTATCATATACTCCCCAGAATGATCCCGCTTCTTCATGCATGAAGCGCCGCCTATACCGCGCGCGCCTAGCATGGAACAAGATTGGAAAATCCTTTATGCGATCTAATGACAACATGAGCGCCCCTTTTTCGAAGATCGACCGTCATTTATCAGCGTACGTTTGCCTAATCTTCGGCCCATCGATCTCGCGTGGAGCATCGCTCCAGCGACCCCCGCTTTTCAGCACGTGGACGATGCCGCTGGGGATCCGCCGGTCATCGATGCGTGCTTTGCCGCGCGTTTCAGACGGCAGATGCGGTGCGATCTTCGCAAGTTGCTTGTCCATCAGCCAGAAATGCTTCATCGGCCGATTCGGTAGGTGCCGTGAATGACATCCGAGCAGATCGCGCTACACATTTGCAAGCAACGGCATCGCAAGTGTCGGCTTGAAGTGGCGTTCGCTTCGGTTTTTGCATTGCACAAATAAACCAGCGATCTGACCATCTAAATCGGCCTGCCACAGGGTAGAACCTCGCCGGTGATTTGGAATTCAAGCCGCATTTATTCGGGTCTCGCAGTTATCATTCGAAGCGACGGCCTGAGATTGATTAAAGTCAACGGAGAATCGAATTATAACGTTAGGAAGGTCGCCCGTTGGGCTTTGGCCTCACATTATAGTCCATCATCTCAAGGCCAAGAGCATGCAGTCTTCGATGGCCGCTGAAGGTGCGCTGCGCATCGCCGAGGCTTCTCAGGACGGATTTACGGCAGGACCCGGATCGGCGGCATGTGTGCTGCCTGAGCGGCTTCTCACGGCGCCGGATCTGCGGGGTTCCTCCTCCGCTGCGGTGCTGGCGTCGCTCTGCGCCGCGGCGAGCGCCGTCTTCCATCGCTACACCGGGGCATCGCAGGTGCGTCTCCGCATCTGCGGGAGCGACACGGAGCAAGGCGTCGAGCTGGAGACGGACATCTCGGACGATCCGACCTGGATCGCTGTCCGCGACGCGGTTCAGGCGCGCATCGAGGCTGCAGGACCTGTCTCGCGTGCTCGGCAAGGCATCCTGATCGAGCTGGCGGGCGATGGGTGGACGGCGGACAGCCTGAATCTCCGCGTGGAACGGGGAACGGCGGAGTACCGGGTCACGGCGTCCGGGGCGGCCGGAATTCTCGATGCGGAAGGTCTTGCCGGCTGGCTCGCTGCGCTGCGGTGGCTTCTGGAGGCCGCTTGCGCCGCGCCCGGCACGCCAGTCGCTCGCTTGCCTCTCTTGAGCCCCGAAGATCGCGACGCGCGGATCGCCAGCGGCATGGGCGCACGACGGCCGTATCCGCGCGACGCGACGGTTCCGGACCTGTTCGCGGCCCAGGTCCGGCTTCGTCCGGACGCGGTGGCGATCCGGGAGGGCACGCGCACGTGGACGTACCGTGAGCTCGATGCCGAGGCCGACGCCCTGGCACGGTGCCTGATCGGCCTGGGCGCGAAACCGGGCGCGCGCATTGGCCTGCTCCTGGACCGGTCCGGGTCCGCCATCGTGGCCCATCTCGCCGCGCTCAAGGCCGGTGCCGCTTACGTCCCCCTTGACCCGGCTCACCCTGACGAACTCCTCGCGCTGCAGATCGCCGACAGCGACCCAGCCGTCGTCGTCTCGAGGCGCGGTCTCGCCGCGGGGCGGGCGCACGGGGGTTTATGGACCTGCCCGACGCTCTGGCTCGACGATCCCGCCCCCCTCCCCGCGTCGCGCGAGGCGCTGCCGGGACCGGGTGCTGCGGAGGATCTTGCCTACGTCATGTATACCTCGGGCACGACCGGACGGCCGAAGGGCGTGATGGTCCCGCATCGCGGTATCGCGCGGCTCGTGATCAACACCGATTTCGCGGCGCTTGGTCCGGACGAGATCGTCCTTCAGCTCGCCCCGCTGGCCTTCGATGCGGCCACCCTCGAGATCTGGGGGCCCTTGCTCAACGGTGGCCAGCTCGTCGTCATGCCGGCGGGCCCGACCACCGTCGACGCCATCGCCCGCGCCGTCGGGGACCACGGCGTCACCACGCTCTGGCTCACGGCCGGACTCTTCCACCTGATGGCCGATGGCCCGCTCGGAGACCTCGCCTCCCTGCGTCAGCTGCTCGCCGGCGGGGACGTCCTGTCGCCGCGCCACGTCAGACAGACCCTCGACGCACTTCCGCATTGTCGACTGATCAACGGCTACGGACCGACGGAGAACACGACCTTCACCTGTTGCTACACGGTACCGCGCGGGTTCCCGCCGGCCGAGACGGTCCCGATCGGCAGGCCGATCGCGAATACCTGCGCCCACATCCTCGACCGCCGGCTCGAGCCGCTGCCGCGCGGCGCCGTCGGCCAACTCTGCGCCGGCGGAGACGGCTTGGCACGCGGCTATCTCGGCCGGCCGGATCTCACGGCCGAGCGCTTCGTGAGCGATCCGTTCTCCCGCGAACCCGGGGCGCGGCTCTACCTGACGGGCGATCTGGTCCGCGAGCGTCCCGACGGAACGCTCGCGTTCCTGGGGCGCGTCGACGGCCAGGTGAAGATCAACGGCCACAGAATCGAGCTTGAGGGCCTGGACGCCGCCCTGCGCCGCCTGCCGGGCGTCCGGGACGCCGCCGCGGTCGTCCAGGCCGACACGGGCGGCGGCAAGAGCCTCGTCGCCTATGTGGTGCTCGAGTCGCCGGAAACCGCGCCCGAGCGCCTGCGCACAGCGCTCGCGCAGCGTGTGCCGGCCGCGATGATCCCGAGTGCTGTCATCGCGTTGCCGACGCTGCCGCTCGGACCGAATGGCAAGGTCGACCGCCGCGCGCTCCAGCAGCCGGCGCGGACCCGCCCCAACCTCGGACGCCCCTATGTTCCGCCGCGGGGGCCGGACGAGGAACGCGTCGCCCGAGAGTGGCGCCGCGTGCTCGGGATTGACGCCGTCGGTGTCGAGGACAACTTCTTCGATCTCGGCGGCACGTCCCTTCAGCTGATGGCGATCCACCAAGCGCTTCGCGGGGTTCTGGCGCCGGATCTCACCATCATCGACCTGTTCGCGAGACCGACCATCCGGTCGCTCGTCGCCTCCCCCCGCGCCCCCGATTCCGAGGACGGCCCGAATGCGCGGGCGCGCGCGTCTCGGCAGAGCGACGCCCTCCGTCGTTTCCGGCAACATGCGAGGTCATGACGATGGACGATTCAGGCATGCTGCTCGAGGGCATTGCCGTCATCGGCATGTCCGGCCGGTTTCCAGGTGCGCGGACTGTCGACCAGCTCTGGTCGAACCTGACAACCGGCGTCGACTCGATCACCCGGTTCGGCGAGGCGGACCTTGAGGATAGCTTCCCGCCCGAAACCCGCGCCCAGCCGAATTTCGTCCGGGCCCGTGCCATCATCGACGATGTCGATCAGTTCGACGCGGGCTTCTTCGGGATGTACCCGCGGGAGGCCCAGCTCACCGATCCGCAGCACCGTGTCTTCCTCGAATGCGCCTGGGAAGCCCTGGAGGACGGCGGCTACGACCCGGCCGCCTGTTCCGGCTCCATCGGCGTCTTCGCCGGGTGCAGCGTCCCGACCTACTTTCTCAACAACGTCTGCACCGCGCGAAGCGTCATCGACGACTTCACCAATCAATACCAAGTCGGCGGCTATCCGACGCTCGTCGGCGCCGCGCAAGATTTCCTCGCGACCAAGACGTCCTACAAGCTTGATCTGCGCGGTCCGAGCATCACGTCGCTGTCGGCGTGCTCGACCTCGCTCCTGTGCGTCACGCAGGCGTGCCAGAGCCTGCTGCTCTACCAGGCCGACATGGCGCTGGCCGGCGGCGTCTCGATCAGCCTGCCGCAGAAGCGCGGCTACCTGCATCAGGACGGCGGGATGGTGTCGGCCGACGGCACCTGCCGGCCCTTCGATGCCGAAGCGACCGGCACGGTGTTCGGCAGCGGCGCGGCCGTGGTCCTGCTCAAGCGGCTGGACGACGCCGTTCGGGACGGGGACTCGATCTACGCGGTGATCCGCGGCTTCGGCGTCAACAATGACGGCGCCACCAAGGTCGGGTACACGGCGCCGAGCGTCGACGGCCAGGCGGCCTGCATCATGGCCGCCCACGCCATGGCCGGCGTCGACGCGAACACCATCGGCTACGTCGAGTGCCACGGCACCGCCACACCGCTCGGCGATCCGATCGAGCTGGCGGGTCTGGAGAAGGCCTTCCGCGCCTCGACCGGCGACCGGCAGTTCTGCGCCCTCGGCTCCGTCAAGGCCAATATCGGGCACCTCGACGTCGCGGCGGGAACCGCCGGGCTGATCAAGACCTGCCTGGCCCTCAAACACCGGCGCCTGCCGCCGATGGCGCATTTCCGGACGCCGAATCCGCGGTTCGACTTCGCGGCGAGTCCCTTCTTCGTGAACACCGCCCTCGGCGAATGGCCGGCGCGGGACGGCGTCCGTCGGGCCGGGGTCAGCGCGTTCGGCGTCGGGGGCACCAACGTCCATCTGGTGCTCGAGGAGGCGCCCGCTCAAGAGGTGGTCGAGGACGCGGCCGGTCCGCAGGTGTTGCTGGTCTCGGCACGCAGCGCCGAAGCGCTCGCCGAGGCGCGGGGCCGTCTGGCCGATCGGCTCACGGCACCCGATGCGCCGACGCTCGCCGACACCGCTTTCACGCTTCAGGTGGGGCGCCGCGCCTTCCCCTACCGCACCGCCATCGTCGCCGACGACCGCGCGACGGCGATCCGCGCGCTGCGGGAGGCGCCGTCGCCCGGCGCGGCGTCGCCCGCCGACCCGCCCGACATCGCCTTCATGTTCCCCGGCCAGGGCTCGCAGCATCCCGGCATGGCGCGGGGTCTCTACGAGGGCGTGGCGAGCGTCCGCGCCGACATCGATCGCTGCGCCGCGTTCCTCGAACGCCACGAGGGCATCGATCTCCGCCGCGTCCTCTACGACATGCCGCCGGACGCGGCCGCGGAGGCCCTGCGCTCGACCGCGATGGCGCAGCCCGCGCTCTTCAGCGTCTCCTACGCCCTCGCCCGGCTCTGGCAGACCCTCGGGCTCGCGCCGCGCGCCACGATCGGCCACAGCGTCGGCGAGTTCGTCAGCGCCCACCTCGCCGGCGTGCTGACCCTGGAGGACGCCCTGCGCGTCGTCGCGGCCCGCGGACGGCTGATGAACGACCTGCCTGGCGGTGCGATGCTCGCCGTCCGGCTGCCCGAGGCGGACCTGGCGCCGCGCCTGCCCGACGGGGTCGCCGTCGCGGCGGTCAACGGGCCGGCCCTGTCGGTGGCGTCCGGCCCATACGAGGGGATCGCCGCGCTCGAAGCGGCCCTGGCCGCCGACGGCGTGATGGCGCGCCGCCTGCACACCTCGCACGCCTTCCATTCGCCGATGATGGAGCCGATAGTCGATCGGCTGCACGATCTCCTCCGGACGGTCGAGCTGCGGCCGCCCTGCGCGCCGTACATCTCCTGCGTCACCGGCACCTGGATCAGCGCAGAGCTGGCGACGTCGGCCGAATACTGGGCGCGGCACGCGCGCGAGACCGTGCGCTTCCACGAAGGCGTCCTGACCCTGGTCGGCGAGACGCCCGCGATCCTGATCGAGGCCGGTGCCGGACAGGCGCTCACGACGCTCGCCATGCAGGCCTGCGTGCGGCGCCCGGACGTGACCGTCGTACCGTCCCTGATGGCGGCCGGGGGCGACGGTGACGACCGCGCGGCGTTCCTGGGCGCGCTCGGACGGGCCTGGGTCGCCGGCGCCAAGCCGGACTGGCGGAGGCTCCACGGGGACGGGCCGCGGCGGGTCTCGCTGCCGACCTATCCGTTCGAGCGCCAGAGCCACTGGATCGAGGCCAGACCCTGGTCCGGCGCCGCGATGGCCGGGACCCCGCTGACCGGGCCGGCTGCGCCGCCGGCCGCGGAAACGAAGCTGATGCCGGTGTCGACCGAGAGGGAGGAGGAGCGGATGCAGGACGGGCGTGAAGCGAAGGTCCGAGAGGCGGTCGCCGCGATCTTCACCGACTTGTCGGGTGAGGATATCGCGCAGGCCCCGAGAAAGAGCTTCCTCGAACTCGGGTTCGACTCGCTGTTTCTCACCCAGGCGGCCAGCAAGATCCAGGCGCGCTTCGGCCTGAAGGTGGCGTTCCGCCAGCTGCTCGGCGACCTCTCGACCCTCGACGCGCTGACGCAGCACGTTCTCGCCGCGCTGCCGCCGACCGCCTTCCGGGACGCGGCGCCTGCAGTCCCGCAGCCGGGCCCCGCGGAAGTCCCGACGCCCGCGGCGCCCACGGCGCCCACGGCGCCCGCCGCGACGGCGGGCGCCGTGGGCGCCGCGTCGCCGGTCGGCACGCCGGGTCTCGAAGGGCTGATGCGCGAACAGCTGCGTGTCATGAGCGAACTCGTCGCGCAGCAGCTCAAGGTGCTCAACGGCGCACAGGCCTCCCCGCCCGTGCACGCCCGCGTCCCGGCCGTCCCGGCAATCCCGGACGCGCCCGCGAAGGCCGGCAGCCCGCCCCGGGCCGACAAGCCCGCCGAGGCGCCGAACCGGTTCGAGATCTTCAAAGGCGGCGGTCAGGCGCGCGGCGATCTCGAGCTGACGCCCGCGCAGCAGCGTCACATCGCCGATCTGGTGGCGCGCTACACCCGCAAGACCGCCGGCTCGAAAGCCTTCACCGAACGGCATCGCAAGGTGCTGGCCGATCCCCGCGCCGTGTCGGGGTTCCGCGCCGAGTGGAAGGAGATGATCTACCCGATCGTCACCGACCGCTCGGGCGGCTCGCGCCTGTGGGATATCGACGGCAACACGTATATCGACTTCCTCAACGGCTTCGGCCCGACCTTCCTCGGGCACAGGTCCGATCTCGTCGTCGAGGCGGTGCGCGCGCAGCTCGACAAGGGCTTCGAGATCGGGCCCCAGACCGCGCTCGCCGGCGAAGTCGCCGACCTCGTCTGCGAGCTGACCGGCAACGAGCGGGCGACCTTCTGCAACACGGGTTCGGAAGCCGTGATGGCGGCGATGCGGATCGCGCGCTGCGTCACCGGGCGCGACCGGATCGTGATGTTCTCCGGCTCCTACCACGGGCAGTTCGACGAGGTACTGGTCAAGCGCGGCGGCCGTTCCGGCGCGGAGCGCGCGCTGCCGGCGGCGCCCGGGATCCCGAGCCCGAATGTCGGGAGCATGATGGTCCTCGAATACGCGGATCCCGCCGCGCTCGACTGGATCCGTGCCCACGGCGATGAGATCGCCGCGGTGATCGTGGAGCCGGTGCAGAGCCGGCATCCCGGCCTCTGCCCGACCGACTTCCTGCAAGCGCTTCGCGCGCTGACCGAAGCCGCCGAGATCGCCCTCATCTTCGATGAGGTCGTCACCGGCTTCCGCATGCACCCGGGCGGGATGCAGACGGTGCTGGGCATCCGCGCCGACATGGCGACCTACGGCAAGGTGGTCGGCGGCGGCATGCCAATCGGCATCCTCGCCGGCAAGTCCCGCTTCATGGATGCGCTCGACGGCGGCGACTGGCGCTTCGGCGACGAGTCCGCCCCCGAGGTCGGCGTCACGTTCTTTGCCGGGACCTTCGTGCGACACCCGCTGGCCCTGGCCTCCGCCCGCGCGGTGCTCCGTCACCTCAAGGCGGTCGGGCCTGCCCTCCAAGAGGAGCTCGGGCGGCGCGCGCGCGGCTTCGTCGGCCGTCTCAACACCCTGCTCGAGGAGCGCGGGATCGCGAGCCGCATCGAGACGTTCGGCAGCCTCTTTTACTTCTCCTTCGCGGCCGAGGACCGGCTCGCGAGCCTGCTCTACTACCACCTGCGGCTGCGCGACATCTACATCCAGGAAGGCTTCCCGTGCTTCCTGACGACGGCCCATTCCGACGCGGATCTCGACGCGTTCGTCACGGCCTTCCGCGAGTCGCTGGACGCCCTGCGGGCGGTCGGGATCCTGGCCGGCCGGGCGGCGGCCGACACACCGGACTTCACGACGCCGGCAGAGCTCCCGGTGCCGGCCGCGGCGCGGGCCGAGATCCCCGCCTCGCTGGAGCAAGCCCCGCTCACTGAGCCTCAGCTGGAGGTCTGGCTCGCGGCCCAGCTCGGCGACGCGACCTCGTGCGCCTTCAACGAATCGGTCAGCGTCCGCCTGCGCGGTCCGCTCGACGCGGCCGCCTTCACGGAGGCCTTCGCCGAGGTGATGGCCCGGCACGACGCGCTGCGGTGCCGGTTCAGCCCGGTCGGCGACGCGCTGCTCGTCTCCGAGGTCGCCCCGTCTCTGGTGGTGTTGGACTTCTCGGGCCAGCCGCTCCAGGCCGCCAGCGAGGCCCTGCGCGGCCTCATCGAGGCCGAGGCGGCGTTGCCCTTCGACCTCGTGGCGGGATCGCCCTGCCGCGCAAGCCTCGTGCGCCTCGCGCCGGATGAGCACGTGCTCGTGCTGACGGCGCACCACATCGTCTGCGACGGCTGGTCGATCAACGTCATCGTGGAGGAGCTCGCCGCGCTCTACGCCGAGGCAATCGGCCGAGCCCCGGCGGAACTCGGCCCGGTTCTGCCGTTCAGCCGCTACGCCGCCGCGCAGGCCGAGGCGCGCGCCACGCCGGAACTCTCCGAGGCCACGCGCTACTGGTGCGAGGTCCTGCGCGACCTGCCGTCCGCCATGGAACTGCCCGGCGACCGGCCGCGCCCGCCGATCAGGACGTTCTCCGGTTCCATGACCTGCGGCCAGCTCGACGGGGCGCTGGTGAGCGCCCTCCGGTCGGTCGGAGCCGAACGGGGCTGCACGCTGTTCGCAACCCTCCTCGCGGGCTTCCAGACCCTGCTGGGCCGCCTCCTCGACGAGCGGGACGTCGTCGTCGCGGTGCCGTTCGCCGGCCAGTCCCTCGTCGAGGATCAGGTCCTCGTCGGCCACTGCGTCAATCTTCTGCCCCTTCGGGCCCGGTGGGACGCCGAGACCGCCTTCGCCACGCTGATGGTGGAGGCGCGGCGCGCGCTGCTCGAGGCCCAAGATCAGCAGAACTGCACCCTCGGCACGATCGTGCGCGCCCTCGGCCTGCCCCGGGACGTGAACCGTCTGCCCCTGACGACGGTGCAGTTCAATCTCGAGCGCGTCGCCTCCGACCTCGCCTTCGTGGATCTGGGGGTCCAGGTCGAAGCCAACCCAAAGCGCTTCGTCAATTTCGACCTGTTCTTCAATCTCGTGGAGACCAGGAACGGCATCCGCATCGAGGTGGATTACAGCCGGGACCTCTTCGACGAGGAGACGGTTCAGCGCTGGATCGGTCACTACCGGACGCTCCTCGAAGCGGCCGTGGCGAACCCGGTCGAGCGGGTCGACACCTTGCCGATCCTGTCCACGCGCGAGCGGGCGGAGTTGCTGCGGGTCGCCGCGGGTCCGGTCCGCGCCGTTCCCGGCCTGTCCGTGCCGGCCCTGGTCGCGGCCGGGGCGCGGGATCCGGATCGCCCTGCCCTCGTCTACGACGGCACCATGCGCACCCACGGTGAGATCGATCGCCGGTCGAGCCAAGTCGCCCATCACCTCAGGCGCAGGCTGGACGGGCGACCGGGCGGCCGCATCGCGGTCCTGGTCGAGCGCTCGCCCGACATGCTCATCGCGCTCCTCGCGGTGATGAAGGCGGGCTACGCCTACGTGCCGCTCGATCCGAGCCATCCCGCGTCGCGCATCGGGCACATCCTCACCGATGCCGACGTGGCCGGTCTCCTCGTGGCAGGCGGCGCCTCCGAGCTCCCGCACGACCTCGCCTGGCCCGACGGTGCCGTCTTGATCGATCTGGCGGCCGATGCGCCGACGATCGACCAAGAGGACACGGCGGCTCCGCAGGTTGACCTCGACCCGGCCCAGCCGGCCTACGTGATCTACACGTCCGGCTCGACCGGTCAGCCCAAGGGCGTCGAGATCTCCCACGGATCGGTGGTCAATTTCCTGATCTCGATGCTGCGCGAGCCCGGCCTCGGTGCGGATGACGCTCTGCTTGCGGTGACTACGGTGTCCTTCGACATTGCGGTGCTCGAGCTGTTCGCGCCGCTCTGCGCCGGCGGTCGGGTGATCCTCGCCACGAGCCGGACCTTGTCCGACACCTTCGCGCTGCTGGACCTCGTGCGCGCGAGCGGCGCCACCGTGATGCAGGCGACGCCGAGCCGCTGGCAGATGCTTGTGGAGGCGGGCTTCCAGTCCAGGCCCGGCTTCCGGATGCTCTGCGGCGGCGAGCCGCTGACCCGGAACCTGGCCGGCGCCCTGCTGGCGGGTGGCGGCGAACTCTGGAACCTGTACGGGCCGACCGAGACCACCGTCTGGTCCTCGGTGGGCCGGGTGGAGGCCGGCGAGGCGCCGATCACGATCGGTGGCCCGCTCGACAACACGCAGCTCCACGTTCTGGACGGCGCCGGCGCGTTGCTGCCGGTGGGGGTCCGGGGCCAGCTCCATATCGGGGGGGCCGGGCTCGCGCGCGGCTACCTCCATCGCGAGGATCTGACCGCCGAGAAGTTCATCGCCGATCCGTTCTCCACGGCGGCCGGTGCGCGGCTCTACCGGACAGGTGACCTCGCCTGCCGGAAAGCCGACGGCAGCATCCGGCTCCTCGGTCGCGCGGACCATCAGGTGAAGCTGCGCGGCTTCCGGATCGAGCCCGAGGAGATCGAGGCGGTCCTGGCGCGGCATGCGGGACTGGGCGCCTGTGCCGTGGCGCTGCGCGAAGACGTCACGGGCGAGCAGCGGCTTGTCTGCTACTTCGCCGAGGCGAACGGGCCCGTCACGACCGCGGCGTTGCGCGAGGCCCTCGGCCGGCACCTGCCCGATTACATGATCCCGAGCCTGTTCGTGCCGCTGGCGGCGCTCCCGCTCTCGCCGGCCGGCAAGGTCGACCGCAAACGCCTCCCCGGGCTCGACGCGGTGCCCGCGGTGGACGCGGCGCCCCTCTCCACGGGCGGGCGGGCGCCCGGCACGCCCACCGAGCGGACGCTGACCGCGATCGTGACTGAGGTCCTCGGCATCGAGGCCATCGGGATCGACGACGACATGTTCGCCTTCGGCCTCGATTCGCTTCAGGTCTTCCGGATCGTGGCGCGCGCACATCAGGCGGGCATTCGGACCACCGCGAAGGACCTGTTCCTCCATCGCTGCGTGTCGGCCATCGCCGCCGAGAGCGACGTGGCGCCGGTTCAGGTGCGCAGCAGGCCGACGCTCGTCGGCGTCGCCCGCGCGGCGCGGCGCGCGGGGGCGAACGGCGGTCACCTGCGGTCCGAGGAACTCCTGTGAGCATCGGCTGGCCCAGGCGCTATCGCTGGCGCCGGTCGTTGCTGCTGGCGACCTTGGCGCTGCTCTTGGAGGGCACGCTGATCGGGCGCGTCACCGGTGCGGGGGCTGAACCGGATCTTGCCGCGCACGTCGTGCGTGCGCGGCTCCCGAACGAGCAGCCCGGTCCGGCTCGCAGGATCGGGATCCATGTCTGGCTGCCGTCCGGCCCGGTGACGGGCCCCTTGCCGCCGCTCGTCTATGCCCACGGTTGGGGCGGCCGCGCGCGCGAGAACGCGGATCTCCTCCGCAGCCTCGCCGATCAGGGCTTCGTCGTGATCGGCATCGACTTCCCCGCCCCGGGTTTCGCCGGCCTGGATTTCCGCTCGGAACTGGCCGGCCAGCGCACCCGCCTGCTCGCGGAGGTCGAGGTCCGCCTGCAAGCCGGCGACATCCAGGCTGCCCTGGACTGGCTAGCCGATACCGGACGCGCGCTGCTGCCCGGCGACCGCGTGGATCGCCTGGACCCGCATCTCGCGGGCGTGATCGGCTATTCCTTCGGCGGCGCCGCGGCGGCGGAGGCGGCCAGCGCGGACCGGCGGATCCGCGCGGTTCTGAACCTCGATGGCTGGCTGTTCGGGAATCCGGCCGCCCCGGTCTTCTCCGCCCCCTACATGGTCATCACCGATTCCCTGGATCCGCCGTCGGCCAAGGCGCTCGCCGGGGGCGATCCGGGCCGTCGTACCCACGCGATCCAGGACGCGCAGGACAGCGACCGGCAGCTTCGGCAGCTGCGATCGGGCGGGTTCGCGATCGAGATCCCGCACGCCACCCACGAGAGCTTCTCGGGCGCGGGGGGCGATCCCGAGATCCGGAGCGTGATCTCGGCCTACGCGGCAGCCTTCTTCGCCCGGTCCCTGCGCGGCAGCGCCGCCGAAATCTCGGAGGCGACGCACCCCTCGCCCCGAATCCGTTTCCGCGCATGGCCGCATTCCGCGGAGGGCGCGACGCTGTTCGCGCGTCCGCTCGCGACCTCCGCCATCATGGCTTCATCCCGCAGGATCTCGCGATGACACAGCTGCAATCGGCGCAGCGCACCTGCTGCGAATTTCCCTGCACACCGGTGCAGGAACGCTTCTTCGTGGCCGAGCTCCTCGCGCCCGGCAACGCCGGCCTCAACATCGCGCTCCGCTGGTCGCTGGTCGGGCCCGTGAGCGGAACCATCGTGGGTCTCGCGCTCCGGCAACTCGTGGCCCGGCACGAGATCCTGCGCACAGCCTTCGTGGAAGGCGAGAACGGCCCCGTCCAGCGCGTCTATCCCACGGCGGACCTGCACGTGCCCGAACTCGACCTGCGGCTTCTGGGGACGGTGGAGCGGGAATTCGACCGGATCTCCGCGGAGGAAGCCCGGCGGCCCTTCGACCTGTCGCGTGCGCCCCTGATGCGCGCGCAGCTGCTCCGGTTCTCCGAGCAGGAAAGCTTCCTCCTGATCACGGCCCACCACATCGTCGCCGACGGCTGGTCGATGGGGATTCTCGCCCGGGAATTCGCCACCCTGTGCGACGGCCTCATCGGCGGGACGCCGGCAGCGCTGCCCGAGCTTCCGGTTCAGTACTCGGATTATGCCCTGTGGCAGCAGGCCCTCTCCGATTTCGGCGAGGGGGCGGCCGCGGACGCTTACTGGCGCGCACGCCTGGCGGGCTTCCGCCGCTTCGAGATCGCCACCGACTTCCCGCGCCCGCCGGCCCTGACGCGCGACAGCGCCATCACGTCGATCCTGATGCGCCCCGCCCTGACCGCCGCGGCAGACCGCGTGGCGCGGGCCAGCGGCGCGACGTGGTTCACCACGATGCTGACGGGGCTGCTGCTCGTGCTGCGCGCCCGCGCGGGCAGCGACGACGTGATCGTCGGCACCCAGGTCGCAGGCCGTTACGAGGTCGAGCTCGAGAACGTCGTCGGACCCTTCATCAACACGCTGGCGCTGCGGACCGACTTCGCCGGCGTGCAGAACTTCGCGGAGGCGCTGGCGCGCGTCGCCGACACCCTGCAGGGCGCCCTCGAGAACGGCACCACGGCGCTCGAGACGATCATCGAGATCGTCAAGCCGGAACGGGACCCGAGCCGGCATCCGCTGTTCTCGATCAACGTCATACAGCAGCGGGCCTTCGACGAGGTCCGGTGCGAGAACCTCCTGCTGCGCGGCGTGCCCTCGCAGTCGGCCGGGGCCCTGTTCGACCTGAACTTCTTCTTCGTCGAGCGGACGGAGGGTTGGCGCTTCTCCTGCGAGTACAACACCGTCCTCTACCGGCCGGAGACCGTGGTCGCGATGCTGGAGGACACGCTGTCGCTCCTGACCGGGGCGCTCGACGACCCCCGGCGGCCGATCCCACAGCTTGCCGCGCGGGCCGCCGCGGAGGCCGTGGCGGCACCGTCTTCCGTCGCACGCCCAGTCGACCAGGCTGACGACGTCGTTCGGCGCCTGCTCCCCTTGTGGCGGGCGACCCTCGGCGCGGGCAGCGACGAGGCGGGCTTCCTCGACGCCGGAGGCCATTCCCTGAGCGCGTTCCGGCTCATCGCCCGCATCCAGCAGACCTTCGAGGTGCGGCTCGAGATCGATCGGTTTCTCGGCAACCCGACCGTGCGTGCGCTCGCCGACGTGATCCGGAAAGCCACGGCCCCGCGCGACGCGCTCGCCTCCGTGGTCGCCCTGCAGCCGCACGGCGCCGCGACCCCAATCATCGCCTTCGACAATCCCTTCCTGTTCCAGGACCTGGCGAAGCGGATCGGCGCCGACCGGCCCTTCCTCTGCGTCATGCCAGCCGCCCATATCAACGGCGATCCCGCGCTCTCGTTTGCCGCGGTGGCGGCCCATTACGTCGAGGGCATCCGCCGGGCCCAGCCCCAGGGTCCCTACATCCTTCTCGGCCACTGCTTCGGCAGTCATCTCGCCTACGAGGCGGCCCAGCAACTGGTCCGGGACGGCGCGGACGTCGCCTGCGTCATCGCGGTCGACGGCTGGGCGCCGGGCCACCTCGCCCGCCGCACCCGGCGCGAGGCCTTCCTGATCAACATGTCCTACCGCCTGATCCGCTGGCAAATGGCGCTCGCCAAGCTCCTGCGCGGGCAGCTGCCCCTGACACGGCTCCTCGAGAAGCTCCGGCTTCGGCTCGGCCGGCCCACCCCGTCGGCGGTCCCGGACGCGGAACTCGAGCGTGTCCTCTGGCTGAAGGACCGGCTGTCTCAGCACCGGATCGCACCCTACAGCGGGACCATCCTCGTGGTGCGCGCCCTCGGAGAGCCCACGGGACTGTTCTTGGACCCGACCCTCGGATGGCGCGAGCTCGCAACGGGGCGCCTCGAGATCCGGGATGCACCTGGAAACCACTTCACCATCTTCGAGGGCGAGTCGGTCCAACACGTCGCCGCGGCGGTGCGCCAGACACTCGCCCGCCTCGAGGACGCCGGCGCCCCAGAACCTGCGACCGCGTGAGGCGCAGACGATCATGGCCGGCCGCCGCGCGGGGCCTCTGCGCCGTGTGTGGGGCATCGTCGGACAGATCTTCACCTCTGGGGATCGAACCGCTTGGTCGTTCTCGGCTGGCGCTGTTCGTCCCTGACGTCGCTTCCCCCGGGGAGCCGTGCCAAGGTCAGGCGCTCATGACACGGGCCTCGTGATGCGGCGGCGCGCAGGGTCATCGGGGCGCTCCGAGGCACCTCCGGACGGGTCGTCCACACGTCGCACTTCGTTGCCCCCGGATCGACCCTTGACGGTCCGATGGACGAGGCGCGCTCACCGCACGGCGCTTCCCGCATGTGCCTCGCGGAGGTCCGAACAATCGCGTTTTGGCCGCTGCGGCGACCCAGCGATCATGCTCTCTGATTCGGGCAGGGAAGACGGTGTGACCTGCCGTGCCGGCGCTGGGCAGGGCCGCTGCACGACGGAGTCCGTCAACAGCCTGGCTTGGAATACGCTCTCACGTGCCAAGGCGTGGCGTTCAGGAACGCGCTGGATCAATCCGATCCCGCAGCCGAACCCGACTTGATGGGCAGAGGACATTCCGTAGAAAGAAGAACCGCTTCTTTCGCAAGTTTATGTTTCGATGAAATACATATGAGATCGGAGCGTGCTTCTCGGAAAGCAGAAGGTTTCTGGAGTATATGGTGCTCATACGACTATTTTAGCTTATTAATGGAAAAAATTAAGCACATCGTGTCGATTTAGACTTAATCTAAGGTACGAAATCGGTTCAGTACAGCTTGGCTGTTGTCTGACAATTGACTTATGTCAATCGGCTTCGTCGACGAATCGACATAATCACGTTTAGGACGAAGCGATAATCCCGAAGCGGATCCGAACTCGATCTCGCGATGACGTGCTTCATGGGGCGATCGTGAATGGCGCTGCCATCACTGGCCCCCCGGCTCAGCTCAAACAATCCCGAAGCTTGATCATTCGATCTGCAGGAGAGCACATGTCGACGACATTGGCTGCGGTTCTGCCCCCATCCTCGGGCCGTCAGCGCTTCGCACCGCTCTCGGCCTTCAACACGTTGGGTTATGCCGGACCGTTCACGCTGCGTGACACGGCCCAGGTCGAGACCTTGCGCCGCTTCATCGAAGGTCATCGAGACCCCGGTATTCTCGGCCGTATCCTGTCCAAGGCACGGTTGATCGGCGATCGCCGTCTTCAACAGGTCGACGGTCACCTGGCATTTCGCCCGCTCTACGACTTCGCGGTGCAGCCCCAGCTGCTCGACGACGTCGAGTCCATCCTGGGTCCCGACATCCTCCTCTGGAAAGGCCGGATCATCGTTCGGCAGCCCGGCAGTTCGGGGCAGGATTGGCACGTGGACTTCGACAACAAGATGGTCGGTGGCGTCCACATCACCTTCGCGATCGCGCCAATGACGAGCGACAACGGGGCGCTGCAGCTGATCCCGGGGACGCATCGCTACGAGGTTTCGCTGCACGAGAGTCAGCGCAACGGCGCCTGCGACCTGCGCGACGCCGCGAGCATGCTCGCGCTCGCCGACGCGACGCATCCCGAGAACGCGCCGCACGAACTCGTCACGATGGAGCTTGAGTCGGGCGAATACTTCCTGACGAAGGGCGGCCTCTGGCACGGCGTGCCGCCGAACCACACCGTCTCGCCGCGTCCCGCCGTGCTGTCGCGCTACATGGCGCCGGACGTCGAGAGCCACATCTGGAGCCACGACGACTCGGCGCCCGTCGTCGTGAGCAAGCGGAGTCTGCCCTGCATCCTTGTGCGGGGCGAGGACAGCTTCCGGCTCAATCGCCTGCATGCGCCGCCGCTGCCGGTGGCGGGGATGGACCCGAACAATCGAAACGCGGCGCGGCGGGCTGTCTAGACCCGTCGGGATACAGCGCGGCCATCGGAGCACCAGAGCGGGCACGTCCGCAGCAGCCGGCCGTCGGTCCTTGATGGGCGCCCAAGCCAAGCATTATAAATCGCGGCTGAAAAACCAGAGGCCGTGACAACTGGCGGGATGAGTGGCATCCCGTCTCATCCGGCCGTGCATCTGCTCGGTGATTGACCGAGACTCCGGACAATGTGCGGGGTTCGGGCGATCGGATGATGGCCGCAGCACTTGTCGGTGTGCGTCCTGCACTCATTCAGGGTTGAAGAGCCGCATGCTCCAGCCCAGGTGGAGCGATCTCTCCGTTCGGCCGCATCGGTTCTACGGCGCGCAGTTCCGGCCGCCCACGCGGTTAGGCCCGCCGTCTCGGCCACCGGTTTGTTCGAGAGCGATGCCGTGTCGCCGGCAGCGTGCACAGGCTCTTGGCGCGCCGCGAACTAAGCTGCCGCCACACGGCGAGGGACGCGCCCCGTCAGCAGAGCGGCGCGGATCAGGGCCGGGAGGCATCAGCGGCATTGGGGGACACACCCCTGAGCGCGCGGACGAACGTTCTGCCGCCGCCTCGCAGTCATGGCGAGCTGCGGGTTCCGGGCGCGTCATGGCGGGCATTCAGAGCGTTTCCCGTTAAGTCTGGTGCGGGATCGCGGCGGTCACCGCGCCGTGGCGCCGATTCGCCGGATGGCTTCGAGACAGGGGCGACGCAGGGCCCGGCCGTCCGTGAGCGGCCCGGCCCGCTCGGCGGCGATGCCGTTCCGAGATGGATCCCGATCGAACAACGGGGTGCCGCTTCGACAGAAGCTGCGTGATGGCGCCCCGGGGCGATCGCTCAAGGGCACAGCTCGAGAACGATGGTCTCGATCCGCTTCTGATTTGATTGGCCTATCGCGTCCAATAGAATCTTACGTATATGTGCGCGAACCTTGCTGATGCTTGCGGAATCGCAGGCGTCATCATTTCTTGTCTTATAAAGGATTGTCATGTCAGCACCTAAAAGCTATTGACAAACCTTAATCCTGCATCATCTTGCCGAAAGGCTTCTGCAGAGTAGGTGACTTTGTATCTTGGTGCAGGTTCGCGGGCCTTGATAAAAGTCGCCTTCTGCACGTGCGATGGTCGGGGGCAGGGATGTTCAGGCGTTTCTACTTCGACGTCGATAATGGACGGGAAACGGTTCGCGACGACGAGGGCGTCGAGGCTGATGACCTGGAGCAAGCGTTGTCCGATGCGCGAGCCGTCATCGGCGAAATAGCCGATGAACTGCAGGCTCTCGATGTGGATAGTATTTGGACGCTCGTCGTGCGCGACGAAACAGGATTGACGGTCGCGCATCTGCCACTCGGACTGTTCTCTCGTTCACAGCGGAAGTAATTCTCTCGCCGAGACGACGACCGGACCGTTCGGGGCGGAGGTCATCCACCGACGCGGACCATGGCGCTCGTTCGAAGCGCTCGCGTTCGCCACCCGCGAAGCGGTGGACGGGTTCAACGCGTCGACGGCGCGGACCGGTCGGCCGCGTGCCTCCCGCCGAAGCGGACGCGCGCTTTGATACCCGAGCCAAAGCCTCAGCCTTGGCCGGCTGCGCGAGAGTCGGCAGCGGCTCGACGGGTGTTCGCCAGACGTCTCGGTAAGGCCTTGTTAACCATACGGGCCCAGACGGATCTCACCAGCCAAGCGCTGGCCTTCCACGCCCACGCGATCCTCCGCTCAACACGCGTGGGCGTGGAAGCAAACCTGCTTGACGGCCTTGGCCGGCTCCGGCCCGAGCCGGACAGGGGGCTGACAAAGCGGCGGATCGCGGTGCAGGGCGTGCAAAGCACGCGCCGGGTGTCCGCCAGCCAGCGCGCGATCTCCGGCAGCGGTCGACGCCACCCGATGTTTCGACGCGCTGCGATCAGCAGCAGGCCTCGGCGCGTGCAGCCCATCTCCCGGCCGCCCGAAACAACGCCGGCTTCTCACGGCAAAAGCGCGGACCGGGTTCCCTGCAGGCGCCCGATTGATCGCATCCGCGCCGGCAAGCTACTGTCCCGGCAACACTTTGCCGGGAGGACGGGGATGGCCCGCGACACGATCTACGACCGCGACCTCGACCGCGTGCCGGCCAACCACCAGCCGCTGACCCCCCTGCTCTATCTCGACCGGGCCGCGCGGGTCTTCCCCGATCAGGTCGCCGTCATCCACGGCGCCCTGCGACGGCCCTACCGGGACCTCTATGCCCGCGCGCGCCGTCTCGCCTCGGCGCTGGCGGCGCGCGGGATCGGCCGCGGCGACACGGTGGCGGCGCTGCTCGCCAACACCCCCGAGATGATCGAGTGCCATTACGGCGTGCCGATGACCGGGGCCGTGCTCAACACCCTCAACACCCGCCTCGACGCCGACGCGATCCGCTTCTGCCTGGAGCATGGCGAGGCCAAGGTGCTGATCACCGACCGCGAATTCGCCAAGACGGCCGCCGCGGCCCTCGACGGCCTCGCGACGAAGCCCTTCGTCATCGACGTCGACGACCCCGAATACGACGGTCCCGGCGCGCGCCTCGGCGAGACCGACTTCGAGGCCTTCCTGGCCGGCGGAGACCCGGAGCACGACTGGCATCTGCCGGACGACGAGTGGGACGCGATCACGCTGAACTACACGTCGGGCACCACGGGCGACCCGAAGGGCGTGGTCTATCACCACCGCGGCGCGGCCCTGCTGGCGCTCGGCAACGTCATCACGGGCGGGCTCGGCCAGCACCCGGTCTATCTCTGGACCCTGCCGATGTTCCACTGCAACGGCTGGTGCTTCCCCTGGACCCTGTCGATCGTGGCCGGCACCCATGTCTGCCTGCGCCAGGTCCGGGCCGAGGCGATGTACCGGCTGATGGATGAGCACGCGGTCACGCATCTCTGCGGGGCGCCGATCGTCATGCAGATGCTGATCAACGCTCCCGATGCCGAGCGGCGCGACCTGCCCCGACGCGTCGCCTTCTTCACCGCCGCCGCGCCGCCGCCGGAGGCGGTGCTGGCCGGCATGTCGGAGGCCGGGTTCGACGTCACCCACCTCTACGGCCTGACCGAGAGCTACGGCCCGGCGGTGGTCAATGCCTGGCACGCCGACTGGGACGCGCTCGCGGCCGACCAGCGGGCGGCCCGGAAGGCCCGCCAGGGCGTGCGCTATCCGGTCCTGGAAGCGCTCGATGTCCGCGATCCGGAGACGCTGGAGCCGATGCCCGCCGACGGAGCCACGATCGGGGAGGTGATGATGCGCGGCAACGTGGTGATGCGCGGCTATCTCAAGAATCCCGCCGCCACCCAGGCCGCCTTCAAGGGCGGCTGGTTCCGCACCGGCGACCTCGGGGTGAAGCACCCGGACGGCTACGTCCAGCTCAAGGACCGCTCGAAGGACATCATCATCTCAGGGGGCGAGAACATCTCATCGATCGAGGTCGAGGACGCGCTGTTCAAGCATCCGGCGGTCGCCGCCGCCGCGGTGGTGGCCAAGCCCGACCCGAAATGGGGCGAGACGCCCTGCGCGTTCGTCGAGCTGAAGCCGGGCGCGACGCCCAGCGCCGACGAGCTGATCCAGTGGTGCCGGGGGCGGCTGGCCTCCTACAAGCTGCCGCGCCACGTCGTGTTCGGGGAATTGCCCAAGACCTCCACCGGCAAGGTTCAGAAGTTCATCCTGCGCGCGCGGGCCCGGCAGGACGGGGCCTGATCCAGACGCCGTCCGCCCGCGCTGCGCGCCAGGACGGCTGCCGGCCTGAGCAGGCCGGCGGGCCGCTCAGGCCTGCGGCGGGGTCCGGCGGTCGGCGCGGACCGGCACGGGCACGGGCACGGGCTTCGGCGCGGACCGGGCGTCGCGGAGGTCGGCCAGGATCTGGGCGAAGAACGCCTGGAACGACATCAGGCTGAACAGGGCGATGGAGGCGACCAGGGCGGCGGAGACCAGGGTCTTGGCGGTTGCGGGGTCCACGGCGGGAGTCCTTGCTGGGTCTCGTCCCGGGCGATCCGGGCGAGAGGCGCCGCGCACGGCGCCGGTGCTCTCCCAAGGTGGGCGCGCCGCGACGGCGGCGCCAGCGTCGCCGCGGTCGCGCCTGGCATGCGCGTGGGTTCGGGCTCGTGCGGCGCGTCACGTCGCGTGACGGTGCAGCTTTCGAGGCTGGCTGCGCGTTCCGTTTCCCGCAATAAGCGCCCGCGCGGCGCAGGGCGCATCGGGAGAGACGGCATGGCCGGCAACGGCATCGCGAACGGCGCCCTCGCAGTGCTGCTCGCCGTTCAGGGAGCGGTCCTGGCCGTGGGTCCATCCCAGGCGCAGGGAATGGTCCCGGTCCAGGTTCCGGCCCCAATCCGGGCCGCGTCGCAGGCCGCGCCTCCGGGAACCGTCCCGGTCCCGGCGCGGGAACCGGCCCCGCCGTCCGGCCCGGCGCCGGACGAGCCGGTGACCCGGGCCGGCTACTTCTACATCGGCGGCCGCTATCAGAAGCTCGGCGACAAGACCGTGATGGTCGGCCAGATGTTCGTGCAGTCGCGTACGCCGGCGCGGGTGACGCAGCCCTACCCGCTGGTGATGGTCCACGGCCTCGCCCAGACCGGCGTGAACTTCCTCGCCACGGCGGACGGTCGCCCGGGCTGGGTGCAGCATTTCGTCGAGAAGGGTTTTCAGGTCTACGTGGTCGATCAGGTCGGGCGCGGGCGCTCGGGCACCAACCCGGAGGTCTACGGCCCCTACGACCGGCTCGGCAGCCGCAGCCTCGAGCGGACCCACACGGCGCCGGAGATCTACGACCTCTACCCGCAGGCCAAGCTCCACACCCGGTGGCCGGGCGGGCCCGGCGTGCAGGGGAATGCCGGCTTCGACCAGTTCTTCGCCAGCCAGGTCCCGTTCCTTGCCAACAGCCAGCAGACCGAGGAGCTGGTCGATCCCGCCCTGCTGGCGCTGCTGGACAAGGTCGGGCCGGCGATCCTGCTGACCCATGGCCAGGCGGCGCTGTT
Source organism: Methylobacterium sp. OAE515 (assembly GCF_041806315.1). Classification (NCBI taxonomy): domain Bacteria; kingdom Pseudomonadati; phylum Pseudomonadota; class Alphaproteobacteria; order Hyphomicrobiales; family Methylobacteriaceae; genus Methylobacterium; species Methylobacterium sp. OAE515. Next base: position 3,822,371 of record NZ_JBGMUV010000001.1, on the reverse strand, counting down.
CGGCTGGGCGGTCTCGGATGCCCGCCCCGACCTCGTGAAGGCGCATGTCTCGGTCGAGCCGAGCGGGCCGCCCTTCTTCGACGTGCAGTTCCGCGGCGGCAAGGATTTCTGGGAGAAGGCCGGCGACGGCCGCGCCCGCGCCTACGGGCTGACCCGCATGCCGCTGACCTTCGACCCGCCCGTGAAGGCGCCGGAGGACCTGATCGTGGCCCAGCAGGCCAAGGCGGCCGACGGGCATGTGCGCTGCTGGCTGCAGGGCGAGCCGGTCCGGACCCTGCCGAACCTCGCGAAGGTTCCGACCGTGCTGGTCACCGCGGAGGCCTCCTTCCACGCGCCCTACGACACGTGCACGGAGGCCTTTCTGACCCAGGCCGGCGCCAAGCCCGACGTGATCCGCCTCGCCGACCGGGATCTGCACGGCAACGGCCATATGATGATGCTGGAGACCAACAGCGACGCCGTGGCCGACATGCTGGCCGGCTGGCTTGCCGGCCGGGTGAAGTAACGCCGGGCGTCCAACAGGGTCCCGGCCCGCGATCCAGCCCCCTACCCCGAGGGCGGCGGCACCCGACTGTCCGGGCGCCTCGGTGCCGGCGGAGCGCGCTGGGCCGGCCGTGCGCCACCGAGGCGTGTCGCAGCAGCAACAGCCGTCGCCTTCCGCGCGAAGGCCGCTTGCGGCCGCGCTTGGCTGGCCGTAGTCCGGGTGGCGGAAACGCCAATAAAAACAGTAGTTTATCACAGTTCTAAACAGCACGGCAACCGCGTCGGCCCCGGATCCGGCGAACGCGACCGGCTGCCCGCGGCGTCGCACACGGCTAGGTACAATGAGAGTCGCTCACCCCCGTCCCGGCGCCAGGCGCCCCACCCGGCGCCCCACCCTGCGCGCCCTTCTGGCCGGCGCCTCGCTCGCGGTCCTGGCGCAGGCCGCCGCGAGCCCGGCGCTGGCGCAGGACGCCACGCCGCCGCGCCGCGGCGTCTCGAGCCCGCCGGCCGGGAGCAGCGTGCAGCTCGAGGAACTCAGCGTCGAGAGTCAGGGCGGCGGCGCACCGGTCTCGGCGGCCCGGGCCGGAGCGGCCGCGCGCGCGGTGGAGAGCCCGACCGGACCGATCGACGGCTTCGTGGCGAAGCGCTCGGCCACCGCGACCAAGACCAACACGCCGCTGATCGAGACGCCGCAATCGATCACCGTGGTGGGCCGCCAGCAGCTCGATACCCAGAACGCCCAGACCCTGACCCAGGCGACCCAGTACGTCGCCGGCACCTATGCGGGCACCTTCGGCGCCGACACGCGCCTCGACTTCTTCCAGCTGCGCGGCTTCGTGGTCAGCGATTACGGCCTCTACCTCAACGGCCTGCAGCTCCTGAATTTCGGCTTCGCCTACAGCCGGGTGAACACGTTCGGCCTGGAGCGCATCGAGGTGCTGCGCGGCCCCTCCGCGGTGCTGTTCGGCGCCGGCAATCCCGGCGGCCTGATCAACCAGATCAGCAAGCGCCCGACCCTGGATCCGTTCGGCTATATCGAGGTCGGCGGCGGCTCCTTCGACCAGCGCTACGCCGCCTTCGACGTCGGCGGCCCGGCCGACAAGGAGGGGCACTGGTTCACCCGCCTGACCGGCTACGCCCGCAACGGCGGCACGCAGGTCCAGGGCGCGCCGGACGACAGCTACTACATCGCCCCGGCCTTCACCTATAAGCCGGACGGGTCGACCAAGTTCACGGTGCTGTCGAGCTTCCAGCACGACAACACGGCGGTGACCTCGAACTTCCTGCCCTATTACGGCACGGCGCGGCCCACGGTGCTGGGCCTGCGAATCCCGCGCTCGCTCAACGTGGGGGATGCCGGCTTCAACACCTACCAGCGCGACCAGGCCTTCATCGGCTATGAGTTCGAGCACGTCTTCGACGATACCTGGGCGGTGCGCCAGAACGCCCGCTACGCGTTCACGCAGAGCTACCAGAACTCGTATATCGGCCAGCTCGGCTATGCCGACCCGCTGCAGACCCAGCTCGCCCGCTACCTGTTCCGGGATCACGCCAAGATCGCGCAGCTCGACGTCGACACCCAGGCCGAGGCCAAGTTCTCCGACGGCTTCTTCCAGCACGACTTCCTGATGGGCGTGGAGTACCGGAACTTCCAGATCCACGACAACCAGGCCTCGGGCTTCCCCGGCCCGAACCTGAACATCTTCGCGCCGGTCTACGGCCCGCAGACGGTCTCGGCCTCGCCCTACCTGATCAACGCCGACTCGTTCCAGCAGGTCGGCCTCTACTTCCAGGACCAGATCAAGCTCACGCCGGAGCTGACCCTGATCCTCGGCGGCCGCCAGGACTTCGTCCAGAACACCGTCTACGACCGCCTGAATCCGGCCAACACCAACGGCCGCAACGACAGCGCCTTCACCTACCGGGCGGCGGCGATCTACAATTTCGACTTCGGCCTCGCGCCCTACATCATGTACGCGACCTCGTTCCAGCCCGAGATCGGCACCGACATCAACAACCGGGCCTTCAGGCCCGATACCGGCGATCAGGTCGAGGGCGGCGTCAAGTTCGAGCCGCCCGGCCAGGGCTATTTCCTGACGCTGGCGGGCTTCGACATCCACCGCAACAACGTGCTCACCCCCAACCCGGTGAACACGCTGTTCCAGACGCAGGTCGGCGAGGTGCGCTCCACCGGCTTCGAGGCGCAGCTGGTGGCCAACGTCGCCGACGGCCTCAACCTCGTGGCGTCCTTCACCAAGTTCGACTTCACCACGCTGAAGGATCCCGATCCGGTGCGGGTCGGCAAGACGCCGGTCAACATCCCCCAGACCCTGGCCTCGCTGTTTGCCGACTACACCATCCCGACCGGGCCGTGGCGCGGCTTCGGCTTCGGCGGCGGCGTGCGCTACGTCGGCAGTTCGTTCGCGGATGTCGGCAACACCCTGCGGGTGCCCGACTACGTGCTGTTCGACGCCCAGGTGCACTACGATTACGAGAACTGGCGCTTCCAGGTGAACGCCTCGAACCTCGCCGACCGGCGCTACGTCGCCTCCTGCCAGTCGGACGTGTCGTGCTTCTACGGCGATGCCCGCCGGGTGCTGGCGAAGGTCAGCTACAAGTGGTGAGCCGGGGCGTCGCGGCGTCGCGAGGGGGCGGTGCTCCGGGCTTCGCCCGCTGACGGCTGCGTAACCCGGGCCTCCCGGGCGATCGCCTGCGCGGCCCGCCCCGCGGGCACCCGGGATGATGGGGCTTGGCGTGGCAGAACCGGCGTCCGGCGGTCCCTGAGACGATCGGTCCCGCCGGGCCGCGAGGCGGGCCTGCCTGTGCACTGGCAAGGGCGGGCCGGTTCTGCAACAAGGCCGGGATGAGACGGCGTCCCGCCTTCGCTCCCGCGATCTCCGATCGGCCGGCCGCGTCCGGCGCCCCGCGATCGGGCGCCGGACGCAACCGATGGGTGCGGACGAGTCGGCGGAGAGCGGGCGCGTGGCCGGGCCGCCGAACGAGACCGCCTTCGGCCGGGCAGCCGCGCGGGTGCGCGCGATGATCGCCGGCCCCGACTGACCGCCGATGTCGCTCACCACGCGGATCCTGCTGCTGGTCCTGCTGGCGCTCGCCCCGGCCCTGGCGATCCAGGGCTACAACGAGGTCGCCCTGCGGGCGAGCCGCAACGCCGCCCTGCGCGCCGACGCCCTCGCCAGCGCCCGGGCCGTCGCGGAGGATTTCGCGCAGATCGCCGAGCGGATGCGGCAGGCCCTCGACCTGATCGCGGGTGATCCGTCGGTGCAGGCGCGCGATCCGTCCGCCTGCGGCGCCTCCCTGAAACGGTCCGCCGCGCGGCTCCCGCACATCCTCCTTCTCGCGTTGACCGACCCCGACGGCAGCCCCGTCTGCGACAGCGCCGGCTCGGGCCCGGGCGCCGCCGCGGGCGGCGTGCGCGCCGATCTCCGCCGCGCCCTGGGGGCGGACGGCTTCGCGGTCGGCGGCTACACGATGCGCCACGTCTCGGATCGTCCTTTGATCCACTTCGCCCGGGCCGTGGGACACGACGCGCAGGCGGATGGCGGCCCCCGGGGCGTCCTGCTGGCCGCCGTCGACCTCGACTGGCTCTCCGACCACCTGGCGCAGGCCCTGCACCAGGACGAGACGGCGATCACCGTCACGGATCGCGACGGCCTGATCATCGCCCGGCGCCCGGACGCGGCGGCCTGGATCGGCAAGCCGATCCCGCCCGAGCGCGTCGCCATGCTGGAAGCCCAAGGTGCGGATGTGCGCGTCGCCGCGGGCCTCGACGGCCGGGAGCGGATCATCGCCACCGTCACGCCGGGCGGACCGCTCGCGGGCGTGCGCGTGGCGGTGGGCCGCGACTGCGCGACGGCCTTCGCGGATATCGACGCCGCCACCCGGCGGGGATTGGTGCTGATCGCGCTGGGCGCCGTGCTGGCCCTGGCGGCCGCGCTGATGGCCGGGCGGATGTTCATCCGTCGCCCGATCGAGCGCCTGCTGCGCACGGCGGCGGCGTGGCAGGCCGGCGACCTCGCGGCCCGCACCGGCCTGCGCGGCAGCACGGAATTCGGCCGGCTCGGCAGCAAGCTCGACGCCATGGCCGGCACCCTCCAGCGCAGCACCAATGACCTCCATGCGGAGATCCACCGCGGGCACGCCCTGCAGGACTTGCAGGTGACGATGCTCCACGAGTTGAACCACCGGGTGAAGAACACGCTCGCCACCGTGCAGGCCCTCGCCCGCCAGTCACGCGGCTCCGAGAAGGCCCTCGAGGCGCGGATCCTGGCCCTGTCGAAGACCCACGATCTCCTGACCCGCGAGGCCTGGACCGGCGCGCCCTTGCGCGAGGTGCTCGAGAACGAGCTCAGCCCCTACCGGACCGGCGACGACCAGATCGGCCTTGACGGGCCGGCCGTGTCGCTGTCGCCCCGGGAGGTCCTGGCGCTCGGCATGACCATCCACGAGCTGACGACCAACGCCGCCAAGTACGGCGCGCTCTCGGTGCCGGAGGGGCGCGTCCGGGTCGGATGGTCGCTCGTCGCCTCCGAGGCCGGGGCGCAGCGCCTGCGGCTCACCTGGCAGGAGAGCGGCGGGCCCCCGGTCCAGGCCCCGACCCGGAGCGGCTTCGGGACGCGCCTGATCGCCGGCAGCGTCCGGCGCGAGCTCGACGGCACCGTCGAACCCGCTTTTGAGACCAAGGGCTTGCGCTGCGATCTTGAGGTGCCGCTGGAACCGGCTCTCAGCGCGATGCTGGTCCCAACGCGCTAGGCGCCGCGTCGCCCGCGCGGGGTGGCCGGGACCGCCTGCCGCCCGGTGCCGGGCAACGGGACGACGCGCGGCGGGTGCGGTTGTCCGTACGTTACGCCCCGGTGGTCCGCGCGATCTCCCGGGCGTCCCGCTTCACCTGCCGCCATGTCCGCCAGGGTTCGAGGTTCGAGAGCGCCATCCGGCGTGCCCCGAGCCAGCCGAGCAGGAGGGCCACGATCAGGAACGGCGCGGCGACGATCAGCGCCGCCGGCGCCTCGGAGCCGAGCGGGACCGCCAGCAGCTTCACCACCGCGTCGAGGCCGAGGAAGAAGATGACGATCAGCAGGATCGGGATGGTCCCGACGATGCCGATGAGCGACACGATCGCCCGGATGTTGCCGTCGGTCTCGGTCCGCGCCAGCTCCAGCAGCGCCTCGATATGGGCCGCTCCCGCGCGCAGGGCCGCGACCAGCAGGGCCAGGGTTCCGTCGGGGTGTTGGCGCATCGTGCGGACTCTTCCTCTCAGGCGCTGAGCAGCCCCGGGCCAACGGAGCCGCCGGCCGAAGCGTTCCGCCCCGGTGTCTCACAGCATCAGCAGCACGGCGCCCAGGATCAGCAGCGTCGCGAGGCCCGCCAGCACGACGGCCCGGGTGGCGCCGTCGGCCTCGTCCGGGGGCCGGGCCGGTCCGGCGGCCTGAACCGGGGCCGGGTCCGGCGCCCCGGACGAAGCGGTGCCGGCCCCCTCCGTCCGCCGGATCGGGGATGGCACCCCGGGATCCCGCGCCGGGAGGGTCAGCGCGGTCGAGACCGGCCTGTCTGTCGGCGGCCCGAAGGCCTCGGGCTCGACGCTGATTCCGGCCGCCTCGAGTTCCAGCATCACCAGGACGAGGTCGTCGACCTCCATGCGCTCCACCGGCAGCACGGCCCGCAGGTCGTCCGCCGCGAGCGCCCCGGTGGCCTGCCCCCGGGCGATCAGCCGGTCGAGCGTCCCGCGATCGATGGTCTCCGACATCCCCCGCCCCCGTCCTGCCGCCCCGCCCCCCGGAAACCCGCGAACGGCCCGGGGGTTACCGGGGCTTCAGCGGCCGAGGGCGGGCGCCGCCGGCACGGCCTCGCCGGCGCCCAGCCGGATCGCGCCGCCCGAGCCCGGCCGATCCCGCAGCATCGGCCGCTCGACCAGGTACCAGCTCAGGATCCCGAGGGGGATGGCGGCCGCCAGCGCCAGGCCCGCCACCGTCCAGGGGGAGATCCCGGGGATGCGGGCGATCAGCAGGTTCTGCAGCGGCCAGGCGTAGAGATAGAGCCCGTAGGAGGGATCGACCTGCGCGGTGGCGCGGCTGAGGGCGTTGGGGCGCACCGCGAAGGCGAACCAGAAGATCAGGTAGCCGCCGAGGATCGCGAAGGCCGGCTCGGCCAGCGGCCGGCTGAACATCAGCGGCAGGAGCAGCAGGGCGGCCACGGCCGCGCCGCGCCCGGTATAGGCGATCCGGTCGGCGAACAGCCGGAAGGCGCCGCCGCAGGCGAACACGAAGGTGAGGCGGATCATCTCCGACAGGGAGCCGAGCGCGTCGCCCGGATGCCCGATGGGCAGGTAGAGCCAGCGCAGGGCCAGCAGCGTGCCGAGGCCCGCCCATCAGGGCGAGGTAGCGCCCGCGCCGCTGCAGGGCACGGGCCGTGCCGACGAGCCCGAGCAGCAGGTAGCAGCCGAACTCGCAGGGAATCGTCCACATCGCGCCGTTGAGCAGCGGATAGGGCAGCTCCGCGAAGGCGCCCGGCACGACCGGCATCAGCAGCAGCGACAGCCGGAGCAGGGTCTGCAGGGGCGAGGCCGCCGCGAGATCGCCGCCGCTCAACGGGGCGACGATGGCGATGCAGAGGAGCGAGGCCACCACGAAGGCCGGATAGATCCGCCGCACCCGCCGCAGCACGAAGTCGCCGAAAGAGCGCTTGGCGCGATAGCTCGCGGTGATCAGGTAGCCGCTCACCAGGAAGAAGCCGTCGACCGCCACTTCGCCGAGCGACAGGGTGCCGAAGATCTGCGTGAGCAGCTCGCGCGAGCGGTCGCCGTCCACGAGTTCGGGGGCGTGGGCGAGGATCACCAGGACCGCGAACAGGAGGCGCAGCGACCCGAAATTGTTCGCCCTCCGCACCTGGCCACCTGCCGCCTCCACCACCTGGACCCGCTCCGCGATCTGTCTGACGGCGTCCAGGGGCCTGGAAACAGGGCGCGAAGGCAAGGGCCCGGGGGCAACACCGAGGCGGGATCTGCGCCGACCCATCGGCGAAGCACGATCGCATTGCCGCCGTTGCGCTGGCGGCGCCGTTGGGCTAGGGAATGGCCACGGCCTGCACCCGTAGCTCAGCTGGATAGAGCGTTGCCCTCCGAAGGCAAAGGTCACACGTTCGAATCGTGTCGGGTGCGCCAATCTTAAGGCTCTGATTTTCCTATAGATTCGGCCTCGCTGGTTCGTCATCAAAGCCCGTTTCCGGTCCGTCTGTCACACTGGCGTCACAAGCACAGTGGGACACGAGGTATGGCGACCGTTCGAAAGCGCGGACAAGCGTGGCAAGTTCAGGTCCGGCGCGACGGCTTTCATCTCATCACAAAATCGTTTTGTTCAAATACTGATGCGGACGGTTGGGCGCGAGAAACTGAGCGTCAGATCGAACGAAGCGAATTCTCGGGCCACGGGGCGACCGCGAACAGGCTAACCGTCGGCGCCTTGCTGACACGGTATGAGGCCGAAGTGACAAGCCGGAAGTATAGGCGAAGGTTTGAGGCATCTCTCGTTCTGACCTTCCTCCGGTCCCCACTCGCAAAAGTCGCGGTCTATCGGCTGGCGGCTCAGATGGTCGCAGCATATCGGGATGATCGCCTTCAAGAGCGTGAGCGGGGAGACAGCCCGCCAGGAACTCACCGTCCTCAGGCAAAGTATCGAAGTCGGCCGCAAGGAATGAGGTGCGCCATTCGCCGGAAATCCTGTCCGTCAGATCGCCCCCCTCCCCATCCAAGGTCAGAGGCCAACGGCTGCCGGAGGGAGCCGAAGCGTCGCTGACGGCCGCACTGATGAAACGCGGGTGTGGTATTTTCGGCCTCTCATCATGTTGGCCCTTGAAACAGGAATGCGGCGCGGGGAATTGTTGGCCCTGAAATGGTCCAACATCGATTTAAAGGCGCGTTTAGCCAGATTGGTAGCCCTCAAAAATGGTCATGGCCGATTGGCCTGACCGGTATTTCGGGCCGAGCCGAGTGGGAGGCCACTGCATGGTAGCGGCCACGGGTAGCCGGAGGGCCAGATCTGGGACGCTGACAGGCGCGGGGGCCGGTAGCCCAGGGCGAGTGCGGCCGGACGCGGTTGTCGGTGTTCTTCCGCAGCCCGATCACGATCTGAGCTTCCTTCAGTGCGTAGAAGGTCTCTCGGCGGAGGCACTCGTCGCGCAGCTTGCCATTGAAGCTCTCGCAAGACCCGCTCTCCCACGGCGAGCCGGGTGCAATGTACTGGATCTGCGGCCCCGTCTTGGCGACCCATTGGCGATCCACTTGCGCAGCGCCTTCGAGATCATCTCGCTGCACGGTCCTTCGGTTCAGGGCCGTTGTCGCAGCGGATGTGGTTCGGGATGCCGTGCAGGCACAGGGCGTCGGCCAGCGCCTCGATCACGCCGATGCGTCGCGCCACCTTCAGCGCGAGGCAGGCCCGGCTGTGTTCGTCGATCAGTGTCAGGATGCGCAGGCTCCGGCCGTCGTGCGTCTGCCTCTGCACAAAGTCGAAGCTCCAGACGTGGTTGCGGCGGAGCGGGCGCAGCCGCACGCACGAGCCGTCGTTCAACCACAGCCGGCTGCGTGGTCTGTGTTTTTGCGAGACCTTGAGCCCCTCGCGACGCCAGATGCCCTCATCCTGAGGTTCTCGAAGGATGAACCCGATCCTTGCCCACCTGCCAGCCCGCGGCCTGCAGCAGCGCGGTGACGCGGCGGTAGCCATAGCGCCCGTACTCGGACGCCAGGGCGATAACGGCGCGAGGCAGCGCATCCTCATCGGCCGGCACGGTGGGCACGGTGCGTTGCGTGCCCCGATGCTGGCCGACGATCCGGCAGGCGTGACGTTCCGAGAGGTCTTACTTCTCCCGGATGCCAGCAACCGCCTGCCGGTGTCGTTCGGGGGCTACAAGGTTCCCGACGCGACGTCCGCCAGCGCCTGACCCACCAGAGACAGATCGGCCTCAAGCCGCCGCAATCGAGCGTCCTCGCGCTCCAGGTCTTCCATCCTCCGCGCCTGATTGACCTGCCGGCCGCCGTACTCCTTGCGCCAGCGTGAGTCGCTCTGCTCGGGGATCTCCGCCTCCTTGCACGCCAGTGCTAAGCGGTTGCCCTGGGCCGTCGGCACCTCGATCCGGCGCAGCTTCAGCACGACCTGCTCCGCGCTCGTCTTCTGACCTCGCCGCATGTCCGACGCCTCTGGTCCTGGCTGATCCGCTCAATCAGCCCGGTCCAAAGCCAGCCGGTCAGGTCAATCGCAGGATAGCAGCTCGCACGACAGCACGTCGAAGTCCCGCGTCCGCCCATGGTTGGCCAATCAGCGTGCGGGTAAATGGGTGCGAGGCCATTGCTGCCGCAGGATTGATCCGATAGCCCTCGCCGAACGTCACAGACCGGGGCGAGGGATCGGCCAGATAGGCGTCCACGACAGCCGACACATCATCATCAACGATGTGGAGGGTGGTGAACAGGTCGAGGGTCATCGGGCGTTTTGCCACGACGGCGATGTAGGCGTGCCTCCGCGAGGGAACGACGACCACAAGGCTGCGTAACGGGAATATGTTCAGCCCGTCTGATGCCTGACTCCTGGCTCGGAGACCAATTGCTTTAAGCGCCCCGGCCATACAGCCAAAAGCGGGGTTGCCCAGGATACAGGGAGGCGAACAGCAGTGTGGCGCCGAGGCGCTGGCGACCCACGCTCCGGCATGGCAGGTCAGGGCTATGCCGAACCCTGATCCGCAGACCTGTGAAGTGAAGATCGGGTGCGCCTGGATTGCCGTCAGTCTGGACGAAGCCGCGTCCCAGCACATCATGGCCGTCAAACGCTGTCCGGCCTGTCATGGGCGTGTGGCGCTCAACGGGACGTACAGCGAACCGAGCGTTCGCCGCAGCCTCTATCACCGCAAGGCGCACAATGGCTGCGCGCTCAAGCCCGACACGTACACCGGCCAGCCATCCTTACATCCGCAGGCTGTGACATAGCCCTGCATCTGCCCCGCCGCCCGATCCAATGAGAAAAGCCCGCCCTGGTGTTCCAGGTGCGGGCTTGTTGCGACTGCGCCGGCGAGGCCGCACCGCGAGACCGTACATCCGGGTCTCGGTGCTGCTCTTCCGACGCTCAGCCCCCAGCCGATCGCTGACAGCTACCTCGACCTTTATGGTTAACCGATCGTTACCCCTGGTCGATTGCCCGCCAAGTTGATGACCCCACCGCCCGATCTGATGATGGTGAAGACCACCGTGATCTTGGGTTGTCCGGTCCAGGGATGAGCGACGAAACCGCGAAACACGAACTCGTCGCCAACCGCGTGGTGGAGCGCCTGAGCGGCTTCATCCAGGGCATCGGCATGACCGGCCAGGACGCCCGGCAGATCGTGAATCGCTTCGTCGCCGGGGATCCGTCGGCGCCGGAGTATGACATCGCGGCGAAAGCGCGCCTGGATGCTGATTGCGTTGGCTTAGCCATGAGCGACGACGCCGACCTGGTCCTTGAGGCTGTAGCCATGTTGGGGGCCGCCGGCGTCGCGGTGGCGCCGATCGGCAACGAACTCGACCGCTGGCAGGTCAGAGACCTGACGTTCTTGGATGCCGGCCTGTGGCGCCTCGCCCTCAGACGCGGGCTGGTCGGGAACGGCGAGTCACGGTAGCCCGGTGCCATGCCGAAGGCCCCATCGCCCCGCGGCGCCCGCCCGCGCCTAGACGTCCGCCCGCGCGTCCTGGCGGCACTCACGCCCGAGCCGTCCACCGCCACCGAGATTGCCGAGCGTGCCGGCCTGCCCGGCCGAGAGCAGGCAATGCACGCCGCCCGGGCGCTCGTGCGCCTGGAGGGGACGGCTTTGCGGTGAGGAGCGGGACGCCGCAGGCTCCGCGATCGCGCTCCGCCGTCGCCGCTCCGGCTTCAGCCGGCCAAGGCCAGGAAAATGACGCCTGACGGCGCGGAGCAAGCGTCCGCTTTCGACCCTTCTCAGACCTACGGAAGGTCCGCTTGCCGGTGATCTAACCGACCCCGAATGAGCGAAGGTGGCCGAACGCCGCCAGCCCGCTTCGGAGAAGCGCACCTGCAAAAGCAGACGGGCGCCTACACACTTGATGCTGATGCGGGCCGCTTGTCGACGAGACGTTTTCCGAGCCGCTCCAAGTCGACCACCATCCGCTCGTGCGTCCCAGCTCCGATCTGCTCTGCCTCATCCCAGGCTGCAACGCGGAAGCGGATCTGACGCCCCATCACACCTACCACCTCGGCCTCCGCTCTTACCCGGTGCCCGACTGGGGTCGCCGCCATATGGCTTACGTCGACCTTCGTACCGACGGCGCTCTCGCCGGGATCGAGGAATTGCCGGATGGCGTTCAGAGCTGCGTTTTCCATCATCAGGATCATCATCGGTGTCGCAAAGACGGGCGGCAGGATGGTGTCCTTGAACTGGTTCGCCAGATGCGGGGGACGGACCAGCATGGCGAAGCTGCCCTTTGCGCCCAATGGAATATCCTGCATCTGCTCTCTCCTGATCCGCACCACTCTACCGGTCCGAACCGCTAAGCACCTTGAGGGTTGCGCAGACCTGCCGGCCGGATCTGGCCGGAAGCAGCTCGTCCGCTTCAGAGCAGACCCGACGCAAGGTCAGACAGAAATGAAGCGGCTCGTTCCGATCTGAACCTTGTGACGGGCAGACGATCCTGATCCGCCTCCACGAGACCGGCAAAACGTCAGTGAGCATGGGCTTCGTGACGCAGCTTGCGGCAAAAGCGTCAGGCCACGGCTTTCGGAGATCCGAAACAATCGCCGCAGCTCTCGATGTCACGAGCAAACCTGAGGCCTCTTTCGAGAACGAGCCGGCTCGCAAGCTCGGCGTCACGCAGCTCCAGCGCTTCGATAATGGCCCTGTACGCGGCCCTCAGATATGCGAGGTCGATGCTCTGGCGGAATATCGTCTCGTGAACGCTCCGCAAATGCAGCAGGAGGTGGTTGAGCATAGACAGGATCTCCGCGCATTGCGCGAGGGTGGCGGCATGGCGGCAGAACTGCCAACGAGCCTCGAAGTAGCGGTGATATTGGCCTGTCGGATCTGCCTCATAGAGGGCGCGGAAGCTCGCACGAAGCGCGCCGAGCTGCGCCTCCGTCGCTTTGGCACATGCCAACCGAACCGCCATGCTCTCCAGTGCAGCACAGGCATAGACCATCTCGATGATCTCACGCCTGGTTTTCTTGACAATGAACACACCGTGTCGCGGCCGCCGACGTACGAATCCCTGGTGTTCCAGGATCGTCAGTGCCTCTCGGATGGGCGTGCGGCTGACCCTAAGATCCCCGGAAAGTTTGCACTCATCGAGCTGCAGCTCGCCGGGATGATCATAGATGCGCAATTCGGCGATCACACCCAGTATAGCTTTATAGGCAAGAGCGCGCAGGCCCGATTCGGAACAGGCCGGGACCGCATCGGCTAAGAAGCTATCCAATGTGGACACCAGCCCAACTCCAAAGCGAGATCAAGGTTGATCCGTGTCTGGCCAGACACCGTCTTCTGTCACGATGATGTCCATAGGAACGTCGTGCGCCTGCGGGTGGATTGTCGCGAGCCGCGCAAGGGCAAAGCCGACGCCGATGAGCAGCGGCTTCGTCGGTCTGGACGCGATGGTTCGGTCATAGAAGCCCCCACCATAGCCGAGGCGGTATCTGGCCGGATCGAAGCCGACGAGCGGTGCGATCAGAACGTCAGGATCGACGGCCTCGCCCTCGGCGGGAATGGGAATGTTCCAGACGCCGCGAGTCATGCGGTCACCTGGCGACCAAGTTCGAAACTGGAGGGGGCGCCCCTTCTCCACGACGATCGGAAGCGCCAGTCGTGCTCCCTCTTCACGCATCCCTGTCAGGAGGGGTCTGGCATCGAACTCGCCCCTGAAGGGCCAGTAGAGGCCGATCAAGAGGCCTGATGCCGAGGGTAGAGCGGCTCGGAGAGCTTGCCCGATGCGCGCGCTCCAAGCAGCGCGATCCTGGGCAGAGATGCTGACCCGCCGCTCGATGAGGGCGGTGCGGGTCTCCTTTCGCCACCGCCGCACGCTCGGCCAGTCGGATACTGAGACTTCAGGGGCGCATGGTTCAGAAGGTCGCGTCTCGATCTTCGGGCTGACGAAGTCGGGATCGAGCTCATGCATGAAACAGGGTGGAGAGCTGTACTCGCCGAACTCAGGGCGTTCGGGAGCCGCAGAACCCGACGGCATCTCAGGCGGTTTGGTTGAACGCCCAGCCATGATGCGCTCCCTCGCTATGGTGTGCCCGCGTGCCGCTCGGTGAGCTTGGCCAAACGCTGTCTCAAAACCTTCAGTTCGGTGAAGCGGATCGTGACATCCCGCATCACCGCGACCATGCCGGTCATCGCCCCCTGCTCATCTCTAAGCGGCACGATGGTGAACTCGAGCGAGATCTGCCGCCCATCCTTGCGGATGCCCGGGACAGATAGGAGAGCACCCTCACCATAGCGGCTCTCCCCCGTCGCCATGGACTTGCGGTACCCCTCCCAGTGGCGCTTGCGCAGCCGCTCGGACGTGATGATGTCGAGCGATCGGCCGACTGCCTCGTCGGCCGTGTAGCCGAAGACGCGCTCTGCTCCCGGGTTCCAGACGCGGATGATCCCCTCGCTGTCCGAGGCAATCACCGCATCTGCCGCGGTAGACAGGATCGCGTCGGCCACTTTACGCGCGTAGTCCACGCAGGCGCTCCTCCGGTTGTGGCGCCGCTCACCTGAAGGAGCGGCGCCATCGTGCTCAGGCGGCTTGCCGCGGCTCTTCGATCAGCTCATCCGCCGGACCGAAGAACTCGAACCGGATGCGCTCGGCCGGAATGCCCTGGCGCTGAAGCCCATTCACAAGCGCGCTGAGGAACGGCTTGGGACCGCAGAGATAGTAGGTCGCCTCCTCGCGGGGCGTCTGCGCCACGAGCCAGTCTGCGCTGATCAAGCCGGCCGCATCGTAGTGCTCGCCCTGCCGATCCTGCGCTTCCGGCTCCGCGTAGAAGGTGTGCAAACGGACGTTCTCGGTGCCGGCGGTCAGCGCCTTCGCGTGATCACGCATCGCGTGCACACGACCGTTGAGTGCCCCGTGAACGTACCAGGTCGGCCGCTCAGGTGTCGCCGCTGTGATCGTCTCCAGCATGCTCATCATCGGCGTCAGCCCGACGCCTCCGCTGACGAGCACGACGGGGGCGTTCGACACCTGGTCGAGGAAGAAGTCACCGGCAGGCGGTGCCGCGCGAAGAACCGTCCCGTATCTGGCATGATCGTGCAGCCAGTTCGAGACGATCCCGGCGGGTTCGTCTGCCCGGGCCTCACGCTTGACGGTGATGCGGTAGGTCCGGTCGTTCGGCGCGCAGGAGATCGAGTAGTTCCGCTTCAACACCCCGTGGCCCGGCAGGTTGAACAGGAAGCCCAGGTACTGCCCGGGCCGGTGCCGCAGCACCGGGCCCCCGTCAACCGGGGCTAGGACGAAGGAGCTGATCATCTCGCTCTCCTGCGCGACGCTCTCGACCACGAAGTCGCGCCAGCCGTTCCAGCCCCCCGGCTTGGCCGACAGATCGCGGTAGATCGTGGCCTCGCGGCCGATCAGCAGCTCCGCCAGGAACCAGTACGCCTCACCCCAGGCCGCGCAGATCTCCGGCGTGGCGGCCTCGCCGAGCACGTCGCCGATGGCGCCGAGCAGCGCGTCGGCCACGTAGGGATAGTGCTCCGGCAGGATGTTCAGCGCGACATGCTTCTGCGCGATGCGCTCGACCGCTCCGGCGAGGACGCCGAGATTGTCGATGTTGCGGGCATAGGCCAGCACCGCCTGGGCCAGGGCCTTCGGTTGCGAGCCGGTCTCGCCGTGGTGGGACTGGTTGAAGAGGTCGCGGATCGCTGCGTCCTGGAAGAGGCGCTCGTACATGCGCTTCGTGATCGTCAGGCCGTGCGCCTCGAGGGCCGGCACGGTGGCCTTGATGATGGCTATGGTGGCAGGGCTGAGCGGGTTGGGCATCAACAACTCCCAAAGGTGCACTGACGATGAACCTTATGGGCTATCGGTTGAAAAGATTCAACTGAAATGTACCTTATGGGCAGTACGGAGCCGCCATGCGCCTGACCCGCTATACGGACTACGCCCTGCGCACGCTGATCTACGTCGGCCTGCACGAGCCGCGGCAGAGTTCGATCGCCGAGATCGCGCGCGCGTACGGCATCTCGGAGAGCCACCTGACGAAGGTGGTGCATCAGCTTGGACGTCTGGGGTTGATCCGCACCATCCGGGGCCGGGGCGGCGGGCTGCGGCTCGCCAGGGCGCCGGGCGAGATCGTGGTCGGCGCGGTCGTGCGCCAGACGGAGGACGATCTCGCCTTGGTCGAGTGCTTCTCGGGTGGCGCTTGCGCGATCACGGCACCATGCCGGTTGCGACGCATTCTGGGAGAGGCTCTGTCGGCGTTCCTCGCAGTGCTCGACCGCTACACGCTCGCGGACCTGATCGAAGACCCTGAAGGCCGCGACATCGCCAAGCTGTTAGGACTCCATCAGGACGGCGACGAATTCGCACCCGTTGCGTCGGCCTAGCCAGCCTCGGCCGATCTGCGATGCCGAAACCACATCGCAACCTTCGGAGGTGAGGCCGCGCCCGTTCCGGTCGCGATCGCGCCTATGGCTCGGTCGCGCTTCGATTGCAGCTCCCACGGATAGCGATACTGCTTTGTGAGCTGGGCGGCACCGGCGGGATGGCGTCGGTGTCGGCTTTCGGCGTCGAAGAAGAACGCCTTGAATGACCGGAAACGACAGGATCATCCAGAACGCCCAGCAGGCGATCCAGCGCTCACGCAAATCGCTGGAGCAAACCAAGCATCAGGTCCATCCCGGAACCGGTGGTGCCTACCTGGGCATCAATCCCGCTGGCGCACACGCCGCTGGGATCGGCACCAGCAGCGTGAGGTCGAGGAACGATGTGTGCCGCCGATGCGCGCTCGAAGCCCGTAGCTCGCCGGCCCACGCCCCGCGCCGCGAACTCCCAGACCGGAATGCCCCAGGTCTGACCCGGCTTCGTCCGGCAGCCGGAGAAGCGGTCGAAGACGATCCGGTCGGGCTCGACAGCGATCACCGGCCGTTCGTTCACCATCAGGGCGCCGGCATATTCGACGCGCAAGAAGCCGTGCTCCGGATGCACGCCGAACAACTGCGGGGCGGTTCAGCCGAGCCGGTGCGCCTCAGCGCCATGCTCGTCGAGGAAGGCCAGCGCGTTCTGCCGCATCGCGGCCCACTTCGCCGGCGGGAGATACCGGCACGGCGAGGCGTGCTCGAACAGACGCTCGATCTGGTCGCGCTCGGAGGCGACGGCGGGCGGGAGGTCGGACATGCCGGCGGGGTAGGGCCGAATGGTTGCCGACCCGCCAATCGTCCGCGCAGCTCCCGCTCCGATCTGCTCACGGGGTGGGAGAGCGTCCGATCTCACCAGCGTGTGAGCCGAGCAGCTACGACGAGGCCGGCTCGCCCAACCTAGATCCGGTGAAGGTCAGCGTCCCGGTGTAAACCCTGCGACCAGCCTCATCCCGGACTGTCACCGACACCCTTTGATCGTCGCCATCAGCCGGGGTGATCCATCCCCCGACATCTTGAAAGCTGACTATGACCTTCTCGCGAGCGGCTTCGAGATCGGCACACTGGGTACCTTCATCATCTACGAGTAGCTCGCCATCATGGATGTCAAAATAGTATCGAGGCAATTGAGCCGCCTTTTAACAGACGGTTAGCCAATAGCGGTAACGGCTCAGCTTCGCCACCAGCACGACGATGCAGAAGTGCAAAACATCGTGAGCGGCGCGGTGCCCTGCGTAGTCTTGTCAGCCGACCCGATACGCACCTTGGCTCGGGGACAGGATGGCCGACAAGGACCGCCCGCGAAGCCACACATCGCGAAACGATGATTTAAGATTACTGGTCTACCTTGCGAAGATAATACTGCTTCCTGGTGCCAGTCATGTCTCTCGCGATTGTGGTCGCTTCGATTGCTGGGGCGGTGGGTCTTGGGATGCTATCCGCCCTTGTGTCGCCCGGGCGGCGGCGCGACGATGTCGAGCTAGGCGTGGTGGACGAAGTTGGCATCTTCGATGTCGGCGGACCCCTGATCGACCTCGAGGTGATCCGCTAGAGCCACAACAAGCTTGCAGGCCGTGGCTGGTTGCGCCTCGGGGAATGAAAAGCCCCTGACATCTGATCAGGCAGGCCAGAGCGGAGGCGCGCCATGGACCCTCAACCGTTCAACATTGATACAGAGGCCGGAGCCGAGACGTATCTGGTCGATCTCCTCAAAAAACCAAAGAACCGGTCCATGACCGAGATCGCGAGGCATTGCGCCCTGCGGGTCAGGAATCCAAAGATCAAGGCCTTCTTTCTGACCGAGGGCGCCAAGATGCTCGCCGAGATGAAGGCGTAGGGCCGAAACAAGTAAGCCCGCCCAGATGGGACCCGGGCGGGCTCTATGCGACTGCGGCGGCGAGACCGCACCGGTGTACCGCGACGGTGCTGCTCTGCCGGCGCTCAGCCCGTTCAACCGAACGCGGCCAGACCTGTGATGCGACGGGGTTAACGCTCCCTTGCCTGAGCCGAGCCGCCACGGCGCAGAGACGAAAAAGCCCCGCGCGGCAGCACCGATTGGATGTGCCGCTCAGGTTCGAGAGTCGGGCGGTCGCCGTACGACCGGCGTGCCTTGATCGGTCAGCCCTAAGGTCTCCGCTAGTCGCCTCAGATCCGCCGCCGGCAGGTCAACGCTTGACCCCTCCTCGATCGCGGCAAGTGCTCCTGGCGGCAAGTCGGCTAGGCGCTCGGCGTCGCTCGGATGCAAAGCCAGGCGTAGGCGGGCAGCGTGAGCGTAATTCCGCAGGTTCATGAGAAGGGCTTCGCGTCCGTGAAATTCATCGCTCATGCCGCGCGCTACGGTTGCGCAGTCGGACAAGTTTCAAGCGAGCATGACAACGGCACGAGATAGGTCCGCGCGGCGGTGCCGGCGGGACCGGAGGACGGCAGATGATCAAGGTCCACCCGCGCGATGGCGGCTTTGTAGTGGCTGACTGTGATGGCTGGCTGCCAGGGTTCTACGCGACCGAACATGCGGCTCGGAAAGCGGCCAGTATGCCGTCGGAAACGCTTCAGGCCATTCAGAACCGCAAGAACGAAGAGGTGGGTGGGACCGGTGGCGTGATCACCGACGCCGATCTCGCTGAGGCTGAGGAGTAATCACGCACGAAAAAGCCCCGTGCGGCGGTGCCGGCGGGGCTGAGTAACCCTTGAGAGGAAGCAGGGCCGTCGCGAGCAGCGGGCACTTTGTGGTCGCAATCCGATCCGTGGAACCCGTAGCCAGGGGCTGCTTTCGACCCACTCTGGCCGTACAGATCTGCCATGACGCTTCCCGAAAGCCGCCAGTCGTCGGCAGCCCGGCGACCTCAGTTCGGGGTGGAAAGCTGCCGCACCAGGGTGCGTCCTTGGGTGACCAGCCGCCACAACCCAGGGTAATCGCGCCCGGCGGATAATTGGTGCATAAGGGTTGATCACTGGCTTCGGACCCGGCCGTCAGTGCCTGAGAGCAGCGAGCGCTCCCGCCATGATCACGCGGAGCACGTCTGTGTCTGACAGCAGGCCTCTAGCCATCCTTATCGCGGAGGCTGACGAGCTTGTCCGTATGGTCACGGCTGACATGCTGGAGGATGTTGGCTTTCAGACCATAGAGGTCCGCACAGCCGCCGAGGCGCTGGCGGTGCTCGAAGGATCGATCCCGGTGAGCATTCTGATTACGGGGCGCGGCATCGTAGGGGATGGTGTTGCCCTTGCCCACCTCGTTCATCACCGTTGGCCCGCTGTCGGCATCATTGTCACCTCGGGAGCCGGATCAGATCTTCAGGAGGCGTTGCCACCGGGCACACGCCTGCTCAGCAAGCCCTACGACTTCGCAGACCTCATCCATGAGGTGGAAGGTGGCCTCGCACAAGTTCAGGACGAGCCTTCAGGCGCTCCTGTGCTCCCGAGCGGTTTACCGCCCCACACGGGAACCGAGATGGGCAACGGGATGGGAGCTGTTGCGGCACCCACGACAGAGCCGGATAAAACGTAGCCCCTGCTGTCATGACGACCGGATCTGAACCTGATCAGCTTGGCTGTGGCGATGTCCGCAACGGGCCGCGAGTGGGCGGGACGGCGATATCCGCTTCGATGCCTCTCAGCTCCTAAGCGGACTGTCTGAAGGTTACCCGGAGCGGCCCTCCCGCTTCCGACCCAACGCAGACGTTCACGCTCAGCGGTGCGCATCCCGAAAGCGGATGCATGTTCCGCCGCGACTCAGGCAATGTTGCACCCGTTTTGGCCTTTCAGGCCGCCCTTCGGCATCGTGCCCGATGCGGGCATTTCGAGCCGCTCGGGAAGTCGCATGACCGTTCCCGCCGGGTTTGGCGGTCATGCCCTCGACGCGCGGTAGTCGCGCAGGGGCAGGCCGCCTTGTCCCAGGTCCGCGATCCCGTGCTCGTGGAAGACGACGATCGTCTCCTCGTGAGGCTTGTCCATCACATCGAAGAGTAGATCGGCAATGCCCTTGTAGACCGCGGCCTTCTGCTCGTCGGTGGTGCGGTCCGCGCCCGGAGTGGTGCCTTCACGGGTCACGAGAATGTTCACGATCGGCATGTGGCTCTCCGAGAAGAACAGGAGGGCGCCCGATGCGCTCACCCCCCGTACGGGTCAGCGACCGGCGATCAAACCGCCATCGACGTGGAGAATTTCGCCTGTGGTGAAGGCAGCGTCCTCAAGGTAGAGCACGGCCCGGACAATGTCCTCGATGTCGCCGACCTTGTTCATGGGATGGAAGGCGGCCAGAGCGTCGTAGTTCTCCGGCGAATGCATCGGCGTCTTGATGACGCCAGGGGCCACGGCGTTCACGCGGATGCCGCGCTTGACGTACTCGATGGCCAGACTCTTGGTGGCTGAGTTCATCCCGCCCTTCGTCAGCATGGCTATGAAGGCGGGAGACAGTGAACTGGCGAACTCCGCCGTGGACGCCGTGATCTGCACGACATGGCCGCTGCCCTGCTTGAGCATCACGGGAATGACCTGCTGGGTCGTGAAGAAGAAGCCGTCGAGGTTGGTCCTCAGCTTCAGCCGGTAGTCCTCCTCGGTGTACTCGGTGAACGGCTTGCCGATGAAAATGCCGGCATTGTTCACCAGGGTGTCCACGCGGCCGAACTTCTCCACTGCCGCTGTGACCAGCCGCTTGCCCGTGTCCGGATCGCCGATGTCGCCGGCGACCGTTATCAGATCCGGGTCGGTCGAGGGCCGGATCGAGCGAGAGGTGGCGATGACGCCATAACCCCGGGCACGAAACCCTTGAACGATGCCCTCACCGAGCCCCTGCGAGGCACCGGTGACGATGGCAACCTTCTTGGTGTCCGACATCGCTGGATTTCCTTGATGGCCACGTGCGGGGCCGCTCCGCCGGCTCGCATGTACGGCAGTTCCTCCAGGGAAAAAATTCGCTATCTTCGATCAATGGCTGATAGAAAACGCACAGAGCTTGACTGGCAGGACGTGCGGATCTTCCTGGCGCTCGCGCGGCACGGCAGCTTGTCCGCGGCCGCTCGGACGCTCTCCGTGAACCACGGGACTGTCTCTCGAAGGCTTCGCTCCCTGGAGGAGAGCCTCGGAGACAAGCTCGTTGAGCGGCGGCCTGAAGGCTATGTCCTGACGCCGGCGGGAACGCACGCGCTCGAAGCGGCGAGCGACATGGAACAGGCGGCCGAGATCCTCGGTCGAGGCGCCGTGGATGAGGGCCCAAGCGGTCTGGTGCGGATCAACGCTTCACCAGCGATGTCGAACGGCTTCCTCGCCTTGCGCCTCGCGACGGTGGCGTCGCGGTATCCAAGGCTCAACATCGACCTGGCAGCCAATCATCGCTCCATAAGCCTGGAGCGCCATCAGGCGGACATCGCGGTCCGCTTCAGGCGACCTACCGATGGCGACGTGGTCGCACGTCCGCTCACGACAGTCGGGTACGGGTTCTATGGTACGGACGAGGCCTGCCGTTCGGTCGAGGCGGGCTCCGATCCGGTGTTCATCGGGTTCGACGAGGCGGATGCCTACTTGCCCGAAGCGGCGTGGATGACACGGCATTTCCCACGCGCGCGCCTAGCCTTCCGGGCGCATGACCAGTTCGCGCAATCAATCGCCGCGCGGTCCGGCGCCGGGCTTGTGCTTCTTCCCCACTATATCGGGCGTAGCGACCCGTCGTTGCGGATCACCGATCTCCGCCCCGTGCCGCCGAGCAAGGAAGTTTTCCTGCTTACTCGCAGTCGCGACAAGAAGGACCCGTCGATCCGCGCCGTTGCCGTTGAAGTGGCCGACATGTTCGAGCAGGCTCGTGTTCTATTCCTATAAGTCGATTCCAGCATATCAACAGGCTGGCATAGACCGGCGTCTGAAGGTCGACATTCGCGGTCGATCTGTTCCGGAGCAGCCACTCCGCCTCTGGCCAGAAGTTGCCGAACCTATCGGATTGCCTGGAAGCGGACCTTCCTACCTTCTGCAATGGGTCGGAGGCAGAACGTCTGCTTCAGGGCGAGGGGTCAGGGGCCGCTCTCCACCCTAAGCCGGCCTCGCGAGCGGGCACCAAGCGTCAGATTCGTACTACTGGGGCGGCGCGCACGAAATAAGCCGCCGCGGCCGGAGCCGGGCGGGCAAAGAATAACGGGAAGAAGCGCGCCGTGTTCTCTCGAGCCAACGGCTGAGGTTGCGGGAGGTTTAGCCGCCGCCGCCGCTGCTACTGCCGCCGCCGCTACCGGTCGACCGCGAACCGCGCGACGGCTGACCTGCATTGCCGCCTGCAGCAGAGCTCGCCGAACCACGCCCACCGGTGTTGTTCGTGATAGGGGATCCGGTCCGCTTGGCCGACTTCATATGACGTGAACGCGCGTCAGCGGGCGTGGTCGTCTGTGTCACCACGAAGGATGATAGGGCCAAGGCGCATGCGCCAAGTAGGAGCTTCTTCACGGCAGGTCTCCAATTCACTTGAACCCGGACAACCCATGATGAAAGCATAATATCCGCGCTCGCGGAGGCGGCCCGATCGGACGACGAGATCCGCGACCTGCTCGGCTGACTGCGGCAGCACCTGCGCGGCGAGTTCGCGGTGTGGGCGAGCGCCCTGACCGTCGAGCCTCTCGGGCCAGACGGCTGCCTGCTCCTGCTCGGTAAGGCCGGTCCCGGCGGCAGCGTCGAACGTCCGCGGTGGGGTGCGGCAGGCCGCCAATATTCACGCTCATCAGAGCCTGCCGGGTAAGAGTAGAACAAGCGCTCGCACCGAACAGGGTGGCCGTTAGGGCTCAGGTGCCTCTCTGGGAGGCCACAACGATGAAGCTGCTGCGAGGGCTTGGGTAGCCCTGGATCTGTGATCTTTGTCACAGCGCATAGTGAGGCGCCGTGCTCTTCTGTTCCGAGCACATCGTCACCGTGTGACTTCGCGTGGCGTCGGTGCTGGAGGATCATCACCATGATGTCTCGCGCTGTCTTCGTGGCGGCGGCTACCCTCGCCGCCGTATGCGCCGGTCCGGCACTCGCTCAGCCTGCCGCCAACGGCGGACCGAAGTTCCTCCTTCACGGCAATTACTGCGGCCCAGGCAACAACGCTCCGCTACCACCGATCGACGCTCTGGATGCTGCGTGTGCCCGTCACGACGACTGCACGCCGGATGTCGGCCTACCCTCGAAGGCCTGCAACCTCCGGCTGGAGCGGGAAGCAGCGGCAGTCGCTCGCGATCCACGCCAGCCAGAGGATGTGCGTTCCTTGGCAGGCCTCGTAGCCTCTTTCGCGGCTTCTGCTGCGTCGAACACGGCCCCGTCAGTGCTCCCGGCAAGGCTGGCCCGCTGAAGGATTGGGCGTCGGAGTCCCCGTCTGCCCTCGGCTCAGGACCTCCCCATCAAACGGGCTGCCGCCGGCGAAGGCTGAGCCACGCTCGCGCCGTGCGCACAGCCCTCGCCGCCCTGGCTCTTGTCGTCGCTGCCGGTGGGGCGAAGTCGAGCGATGTCTGAAGGTCGGCCGGCCGCCAAGTGAGGCAGCCCGCCGAAGCCAAGGCGATGCAACGGGGGGAGCTGGCGGCCGGCCTTGCTGACGTGGCACGCTCGGAGCAGAGCATCGCCGGTGCGAAAGCCCAGGTGAGCGCCTCAGAGGGTGCGCTGACGCAATCTCTTGGACTTCTGATCGGGGCCAGGCCGGGCAGGCCTGCCGGCTGTTGATCGCCATCCCGAAGGCGCGGCAACATCGAAAGCTCACGTAACGACCACGGGTCCGACTATCGTGGTAGCCCGTGCACGAACGCTGCAACAATCTCAGCTTCCCATACGTGAACCTGAGGCATCAGCAGAGTTTGTCCGGCGACAGCCGCCGCGGCAGTGCCTGCTACGAAGATGGCAATATCGGCGATGTGGCTTATCCGGGGCATGGCGCAGGCCTCGCAGTGTCGCGCTTGGCTTCACGGCACTGCGGAGACCTATTCTGTTTTCGTTGGATCCGATGTGCCCGGCGTCACATCAGCATTCTTGCTTGCGCGCCGATTTCAGTCGCCGCGAAGGAGTGAGGACTGTCTCGACACCGACACCGCGATGGCTATCTTGCGGATATGCGCGGCACCATCGCTGCTGGGAGGCGCGCTCTGCACGAGGCGGAGTGATCATGAAAAGCGCCGTGGTCAGATGCCTCGTTGTGGCGCTTGCAGGCCTCGGCAGCACTGAGGCTGTTGCCCAACGCAGTCGAGCCCACAGATCGCTTCCTCGCGAAAGACCCGAGGGGCCACCGCCGTTCGGCTTCCCGCGTGTGCCGGCCACGACGTTGCGGCCCGCGGACGACGGCATCATCCACTGGAATACACCGAACAAGGACGGCAATCTCGGCGGACCCGGGACGGGTGGAAGTGGCGGTGGCGGAGGCTGACCGACCCCGCTTTCCATCGACCGCCCGTGGTTCTGCCCGATGGCGCCGAAGAGACTCCCCCACTCGCGCCTGCCCGCTGTCTACAGATCTTGCTAAGCTTTCCAGTATTGCGGCGCTTCAAAATAGGCGTATGAATACTGGCTGTAACTCAATGAGGGCCTGGCCATGCTGAGGTCATTTGAGGATCGCGAGCGCGCGGCTGAGTTCATCTACATTCATGGCGAGGAGATGCGGTTCGTAAACCACATCTCGGGCATCCGAGCCGTCGCAGGCTTGGCGATACGGATGCTGGGTCTCGATGGGATGACATCGGAGGCCTATGCCCAGACGCTGATTGCCGCGAGGATCGACGGTTTGAAACCTGATGCCCTGCTGGAGCGCGTCCAAGCGGATCTCGCTGCCAACGGTGTAGAGGT
This sequence comes from Methylobacterium sp. OAE515, assembly GCF_041806315.1. Lineage (NCBI taxonomy): Bacteria > Pseudomonadati > Pseudomonadota > Alphaproteobacteria > Hyphomicrobiales > Methylobacteriaceae > Methylobacterium > Methylobacterium sp. OAE515. The sequence continues at coordinate 3,797,510 of NZ_JBGMUV010000001.1, read as the reverse complement.
CACCCTTGCGGAACTGCGGGCCGAGTTGGACCGGACCTCCGCGCAGCACAGCTTCGTGGACGGCCGGATGGCGGATCGCGCGCCTGCACAAGGCTAGCGACGGCCGAAACGAAGCAGCGAAGCTTCCTCGCCGCCGACTCCTGCCCGTGGTTCTGCACGATGTCGCGACAGAAGCGACGCGCCCCGCCAGGAGCGCGCCGCAAAGCCGCTCGCTGTTCAACTGACGTGTCTGAGGCCTTTTGGCGAGGCGCAGGCAAAGCCACCGGGCGGCAACCGCGTCAGCGGCGCCGAATCCGGGGATGAAGCGTCGCGTAGACCCGATGATCTGCCCTGCGTTGTCCCAGAGCATCGCGGACCCCGTACGGTCGCATCCTCCCTGCGCTGCATTGTGGCGGCCTGCGCTCCGCGGATCTAAGGTCGATGGCATCTCGAACCGGGGTGCACGCCATGCGCACGTTCCTCGTCACCTTCCACAAGACCGTTTCGGATGGTCGCGGCCACGACCACCGGGTGCTGCAGCAACAGACCGTCGTGCCCGCCAGCTATGGGGAAGCCGCAGCCGACGCCGCCAAGGCGCTGTTCTGTCAGGCCGCCAGCATCGTCGACTGGCGACTGCGAGCCGACACCTGCGAGGTTGTCGAACTGGCCGATCTGGCCGTCTGAGCGCATGTAAAAACCCGCCCGGATCGGCCGGGCGGGCATCTCACGCATCACATCTCGTCAAGGTCGTTCTCGTGATGTGGAAAGCGGCCGAACGGTTCCCGGGACAAGGCTCATCGATCGGCGACGTAAGCTGCCAGCTCAGCTAACCCCTGCAAGCAGGATCGGTCATGCTTGCCGCTGCTTGAGCCCAATCCTGCGGCCAGCATTTCGAGCTGGGTTTGGAGTATGCCGATGCTCTTCCGGGACAGGTCGGCCGGAAGCAGTATGGTCACGTCGCCCTCGTCGAGCCTGATCGTTTGTCGGGTCGCTGGAGCGTAGGACATCTGACCCTCCGCCGGAGGTGTTGGTCGCTCTATCCGGAAGATAACATCTCATAAAACATAGACGCCCGCGGTGCTCCCGCGCACGCAATTGAGAACCGATTAACCCGGTCCGATACTAGAAAACCCGCCACGGCGAACCGGGCGGGCTCTGGAGGATCGGAGATCAGCTCGGGAAGCGACTAGAAGCCCCCGCGACGCCCGTACCCATAACCATGACCATATCCGCGACCGTAGCCGCGGCCATACCCACGGCCATAGCCATAGCCGCGCCCGCGGAAGTGTGGGCCGCCATAACCCCGACGACCGTAACCGAAGCGCGGGCCGCCATAGCCATACTGCACGTCCTGCACCGAAGAGGCGGCCTCAGGAACCGCTCCGATGCCGATCTGAGCTGCAGATGCCTGGACAGGCGCGAGAAACATGCTGGCTGCGAACAGCCCAGCCGTCAGTGCCGGTGCTTTGAACAAACGCTCTCTCCTGGCCACGTTCGCGGGTGTGCGACAGTGGCTTAGGCAAACCCGACAGCGTCTCGCACCGTTCCCGGCTACGCACCCGCCGGAGCCATCGTCCTCTCCGGAGCAAGACATCCTTGGAGCAATTGCCGGGAGCGGGACAACGAGGGTGCGTGCGCCGCTCGAAGGACCTCATGAGGTCAGATCCTAGGCGCCAAGTTCTTGTTCCAGCCGCGCTGTGGCTTCACCCGGCAGGTCGAGCGCCTCGGCGAGCATCTTGAGGAATTGCCTTTCCTGCAACGTATCCGGATCGATTGCGAGCCGGGCTGCAGCATAGATGCGAGCGGCTTGCTCCGGGCCGCTCACCCCGGCGGCAAGTTCATCGACGTCGGCTGGCTCGGTCAGTTCCTTGTCCAGCCAGGCGCGGCCAGCATCGCCGATCTGGGCAGCAGCAAGGGCGCCGTAGAGCCGCTCCCGTTCCGCGGCATCCATGAGTCCGTCCGCCAGCGTGGCAGCGACCATGGCCCGCAACATGGTTCGGGCCTCGTCCTCGCTGACCTCTGTGTGATCGAACGGCGTGCGAGAAACCGCAGGCGGGCTTGTGTCGTGAGATGGACCTGCCGAGTCCTGCACGGGCCCACGCCGCGGGAGCGCCCTCAATGCCAGGCCGACGATCAGCGCAACGCCGCCCAGTGCGGCTGTCGCGGCGATGGTGCTGCCCTCCCGGTCGCGAACCAGCGCATCGACCATTCGCTTTGCCTCAGCCACGGTGACCTCCTGGTGCCGCACGATCTTTCGTGCTGCAACGGCTCAACCGGGAGGGTGGTTCAGGAACCGTGTCAGGCCCATGGTTGACGCCCTCATCGCTTCGGTCCGGGCTGAGGGCGCGTTTTCTGGGTCCGGGTCAGGTAAGGTCAGCGTTCAGCGGCACCAAGCAGCAGCTCCACACCACCGGATCGGCGCTTGGTTGATCGCGCCGGTCACCGTGGGATCAGCAGATGGCAGACGCGCGACCGCTGGTTCAGCGGGCCGATTGGCCTCCACCAGCATCGCGGCCGAGAAACAGCAGAGCGCGAAGGCAGCGATCCAGAGAGCGCCTCTCAGGGTTCGGATCGTTCGCTTTGACATACCCGCGACGGTGACGGCCGTCGGTTACCGAACCCTTGCACCGTCCGCGACGCCTCGGGCCGGATCCTTATCCTCATGCCGTTCTGCGATGAGCCAACTCGTCGAGCAGCTTCTGGAGCGCCGCACTCGTGGGCCGTTGCGTCTCGTCGACAAGCACGAACAGCGCCCCGGCGACGACAGCGGTGTGCGGGGGCGGGTTGCTGTGTGGCGTTCCCTGCGCATCCGCATAGCCGACTGGCGTGCCGAAGTTCTGGATCAAGACGGCCGTCACAATGTCAGCCCAGGCGACGCCATCGACCTTCACGTCGAAACGAAGGCACTCGTCACCCTCGCTGGAGAACAATCGCTCGATGATCCACTCCGTACCGGGCGCGACAATGGCGCGGACGATCATCTCAGGGTAGCCGCGCAGAGGCCTGACGATGGCCGACGCGCCTGCCTTCCTGAGGCGCTCGCGGTTCAGGTCATCGACGCACTCAGCGATGATGCGGGCTTTGATCCCACGTTCGCGCAAGCGATGGATGATGTCGAACGTGCGGCTGTCGGACAGGCGCTCACCTTCCTGCTCCGCGAGGATGACGAGCACGCGGGCGTCGTCAACGCCGGCGGCTTCGAGGGCGGCAGGATCGTCGAAGCGGCCCTTCAACTGGACGATGAGCGGATCGTCCTCGAGATCGGGCGGTAGGCCGTCCGGAAAGGCTTCGGTCAGGATCAAGGAAGGCACGGTGGCAAAGTTGGCGTGGGACCGGTGCAACTGGTCGAGGAGGCGCCGCAGATAGTCGCCGGGCTCATCAGCGGGCGCGTTCACGAAAACGATGTGGTCGCGCATGCCCCACCTCCATTCGCCTCGACGCTTGCGCTCGCGCCGGAGGATCCGAAACTCGAAGAACGCGCCCCCGGCCTGGGTGAGTAGGAAGATGCCGGACAGGTAGATCAGTACGATGGTTGCTGCTCGACCTGCGGGCGTCTTGGCGGAAAGGTCGCCGTAGCCCGTGGTGGTGATGGTGGTGAAGGTCAGCCACACCGCTTCACCCAAGCTGAGGCCCTCGAAGGCCATCATGGCGGCGACGTGCAGGCCGATCAGGATCAGCAGTCCGACCAGAGCGAAGCGGATGCGGTTCCGCAGGTCGCGCACGACGCTGCGGCGAAAGCGGAGTGGCCTGCTTCGAGCCCGTGCTGGGCGCATCACCGTCGAGACCTTCATCCCTGGAGAAGCTGGACCGCCTGCCGAGCCGTTCGGCATACCGTCCGGGCTCGGACCGTCACCGCAGGGCCGCCCGCTGCCCCTCGGCAGCTGTTCGACGGCTTCGCTGAAGGCCGGCGGATGATAAGCTGTTCTCCGAGCGCGACCGCGCCGGAAAGGCTCATGTCGGCCGGGCGGCACGGACAAGTCAACGTGGATGGGAAGCGTCCGACATGCGGAGCGAAGAGCAGCGCCCTCAATCAAGGACAGCGTTGGCTGTGTCCGTCGCCCTTGCCGTCGCGCTGGCTGGCATCGGTACGATCGGCTGGCGCTGGTATAGCTATGTGACAGCCGGTCCGTCGCCCTACGACGAGGTCGGGATCGAGGTGAACCGGCGCTTGCCCGAGCCAATGCGCGCCTGGGGCTGCATGCGCATCAAGGAACGGTTTCCGCGCGCTGTGCCACCCTATGGGTGCCAGCCCGGACAGGTCTGAGCCGGCTCTCTAGGACCCCGCTCCTCCATACCCGCCAACCCGGTGCGGCCGAGCTTGCTGACGGATCGGTGGCACATGGCCAAGCACGTGAAGCAGCCATCTGAGGATCGCGGCACTGTCCTGTTCGCCGTCATCGTCGAGGCAAGCAGTCGCGCCTCCAACCGGCGTGAGCCTGTGGAGCGCCGAGCAGGCCGAGGCGCGGACCACGGACGCACGCGCATGGCTGCGGCGCATGCAGGAATGCGTGATGCGCGCGTTTGGTGCAGTGAACGTAGAGGCGACTGCGTCGAGGACACCGTGGGGGATTGCTTCGTGGCTGCGGCCGTGACGACAATGCTGACGCAGCCTGGCGACCTTCATGACCGCCGGGCGGCAGCCCAGCCCCAGGCGGCGGGGTGTCAGCAGGTCGCGACGGAGGGATCAGACATGACCGTCCAACCTCCCTCCCCTGAACAGCTGTCCGAGGTCCTACGCCTCTGCACCGTGCTGTCCGACCGTGCGCTCGACGCGAAGATCATGGGGCGCGAAATGCCCGCGGATCAGATGACCGCATTGGCGAAGGCCGCACGCCTGCTGCAGGATCATGGGGTGGAGTGGCCGCCTCTCCTGACGCAAGTGTTGCATGAGGCGGCAGACAGGGCCGACCACCAAGCGTCAGAGACCCGGGCTCAGGTCGAGCTGCCAGCAGATATCGACGCGCAAGGGCTGACCCGTTTCTTCGCCGCTCTCTGGAAAGAGAAGAGCCATAAATGATCCCCGAGACCGGCGGCGGGGTCGGCATCCGGCAGCCGCAAAACCGGTCGAAGGACACCGAACAGACCGCGTCTGAGCCATCATCCGGCCGATGTCTTCGTGCTGCACGAGCCGAACACATCATCCGGTGGCCTCGCTTCTCGTGACGACGCCGGTCGGTTCCTCTGCAGCAATCCGCCAGGCCCGCAGCATCACGAACTGCTTCACCTGATCGGGGTGTTGATCGAAGTGCATCGGCCTGCAGCGACGATGGGCGGCCCGGCACCAGAGGCGGGCGCAGCCGCTGCTGAACCGATTGCAAGCGAAACCCGCCGAGCGAAACCCGCCAAGCGAAAACCGCTTCGAGCGTGCGACGACAGCTTCAATGCAGCTGAAGCGACGTGAGTGCTTCGCGGACTACCCATTCGGCGCACGGCTTGCCGATGAAGAAGGCGCCGCGCGGCAGTAGCGCGGCATCCTCAGCCGATCGTGCAGAGCAGACGATAATCGCTGTCGACGGCCAGCGTGCGACGACCTCGTGCGCCAGCTGACGGCCGTTGATGCGGCCTGGCATGTCGATGTCCGTGTAGAGAAGGGCGGCGCCGTTGAGCGCTTCGAGGAGCAGAAGCGCGTCACTGGCGGTGCTGGCCTGCAGCACGTCGAAGCCGAAATCACCGAGCATGTCGGCGGCTTCCAAACGGATCAAGGGCTCGTCCTCAGCGAGCACTGCAACGGGGCGGGACATGGCGATAAGCCTCTAAGCGGCGGGCTTGCCGCAGGTCACAGGCTGAACCCGGACCGCCAGGAGGATCTGTGTCGGGCCGCACGGCCGACCGGGTGCCGCGGCTCGCGACAGTGCGTTGGCGCACGGTTGACGTGGGTTCCGGGCAACCTCGCGGCACTCTGCCGGCGGTGCCGCATGACCCACGACCGGCCCGAGCATCCGTGGCGGCGCTGGCGCACGCTGTTTCGCCGGAAGGCATCAGGAGACCGTTTCGACGGACGTTACGCGTACGAGATCCCCTCAGCAGGGTCATATGCGTGACGGAACGAAGCGACGCGCACCGCCGTTTCGACGGCCTGGATCGGTTTGGGAGACTGCTATGCGGATGCTGATGCTCTCGGCAGCTTTGGCTGCTCTGGTTCTCGCAGGTGCTGGCGCGGCGGAGGCAAAGGGCTGCCTCAAAGGCGCTGTCGTGGGTGGCTTAGGCGGTAAGATGGTCGGCCACGGCAAAGCCGGCGCCGCCGCTGGCTGTGCCGTTGGCCACCACCGCGCCAATAAGAAAAGCTGATCGTCAGCCAGCACGGCGGCCGGCCACGTCCTGCAAGCCGAGGAGCCGGTCGCACATCAGCGTTGGGCGGCAGAAGCCGCCTGCTGATGAACCGCCCTCGTGCTTGGGTTAGCTGCCCGGCCCATCGCGGAAACGATGAGCACGCCTGATGGAACGCTTCCCCGGTTGATTTCATTAGCCATGCAGCTTGGGATGAAACAACGCTCACGAGCGGGCTGTTGTGGCGCATAGGGATGCCAATCCCGATCGTTGTTCTTCTTGTTCTGTTCTTGCGCAGCAGGCGATGGAGTTCGGTGCTGTAGCCAGGACAGTCAACACGGGTCGTTTATGTTGGCGGCAAGGTCGGTCATGTCGTGGGAGTCTCGCCGCGGCGGACCGCGGGCGCCGATAAGGCTCCACGCTGCGCTGTCCTGTTTGGTTTTCGACAGCGAGGGCTTCAGGGCCGCATCGCGTGCCGAGCAACTGGCCGAGGCCGGATGAAAAAGCCGTGAGCCGGCGCTTGCGGTATCCAGTTCCCCACCGCGCCGACCTGGGGACTGACGGTCTTAGTCTTAGCTGTGTGGTTGTCGCGTACGGACCGTGACACCACCTGCCGTCCCTGGGAGGTAGTCCATGGCCGCGTCAACGAGGTTCCTGTCCGCTGTCGCCGTCGCCTTCGTAGCCGGTGTGGCGAGCACGAGCGCGTACATGTCCCGCGGCGACGCTCACAGGGACACTCCGGGAGCACCTCACGAAGCCGCGCCCTCTCTCTCCGAACGCCTGCGGGCTGAAGCCCACGGGCAGTCGCTGCCCTGGTCGGAACCGGTGAGGGCCAAGCCGGCGCCGTCGAAGCTGACATTCACCCCAGAGCCGGCTGACGCGCGAGCCAAGGAGGGCGTACGCGTGGCCGAACAAGGCCGGGCTCCCGGACCGCAGGCCAACCCGGTTTCCCCGCCTGTCGTCCGATTGCCGGATGACGTGGGTCGGGTACGCGACCGGCTCGCGCAATCCGACGGGCGGACCCCTCCCCCGGACGGGGATGAGGCTGATCTGGCGCTGGCCATCAAGCGTGCCCATTCATCCGAGGAGCGTGTCGCCGAAGTGCCCCGGCGTGCTCGCGCATCGGACGCGGGTGGCAGGCGCCCGGTTGCCAGTGCCGCTGAGGGGACGAGGATGGTCCGGCCGCCCGAACAGGGTGACGAGCGCCCACGCGTAAGTATCGCGGACGTATCCAGGCGCATTCGGCCCTCGGAAGAGGAAGACCGTCTCCGCACCAAGACGACGCAGGCGCCCCTGCGCGTTCGCCCGCTGGGGGCGGATGACGGGCGCGCGCGCCTCCGGGTCGCGGAAGCCCCGCGGCGCATCCGGGCCTCAGAGCCTGAGGATGATGGGTATTCGCGCGTCCGTAATGCCGAGGCGCAACGCCCTGCGCCCCGATCTCGGCCGGTGCCGTCGCGGAACCTGCCATCCCTCGCCGCGGCCGACGATATCCGGAGCGCGGTCAGGCGGGCGGAGTCGCGCCGCGATCGCGGGACCGTCGCGCCCCCGTATCGCACGGCCAGCCTTGAGGGCCGCGACGACACCCCGCGCGTTCGCGAGGTCCCCGTTGTCAGGCAAGACAACGAGCCGGACGACGAACCGCGCGTGAGGGTCCACCGGGGCGTCCCCGCCTCGGACGGCCTGATGCGCTGGCTCTCCGGGCCGGGCGGCCGATTTTGAGCCCTCCCCGCACCCGAACTGGAGCTCCGCGCATGCCGGTGCCAGCCCTGCCGCTGCTCTGCGCCGGCCTCGTCCTGTGCTCGTTTCCGGCCCTGGCGCAATCAGGGCCGGAGATGCAACGACGCACGGCCTTCATCGCCGAGCGCTACCTCGCGATCTGGTCCTCGAATGACGGTGGCGCGGTCGCGGGCGTTCCGTACATGTACGGACCCACGGTGCAGTTCTACGGGCGTCCTTATACGCAGGGGCAGCTCATCGATGAAAAGCGAGCCGCCATCAGGCAATGGCCCCAGCGCCGCTACGCCATCCGGCCCGGGACCCTGCGCGTGACCTGCAACGTGCCGCAGGCCAAATGTGCCGCGCGGGCAGTCATCGACTTTGAAGTGGCCAACCCGGCCCGGGGTGCGCGCAAGGTGGGCTCCGCACGGTTCGACCTCGGCGTCAGCTACGCGGGCCGGCAGCCGCGCATCCTGTACGAAGGCGGGAGCCTGGGTCGCCGCCGCGCGGCGACGTGAACAGGCCCGGTGCAACGAACGGCACCGACCTTGGACACATGATCCGTCAGCAATAGCCGAAAATGTCAATTCTACTGTCCTCCGGCTATCTCCGGGAGGATCAAGACACCAATGGCTTCACGTTGCTGCAGAAGCCATATCGCACGCGCGGTGGGATCGAAATATTGCGGAGTTTGCTCAGCGACCCTCGCGAAGAGACGACACTTGAATGACCGCTTGGCAGCGATCGGGTGGGGATGGAGCGCCGCTCAGATCGCGATGTCCGCTTCGGAGAAGAGCTGCCGGAAAAGCGGGCAGCCCACGATCGATCCAGTACGGCCATGCGGATCGCCGTCGGTGTTTCCCGAAAGCCGTCATTCGTCGATCGTATGGCCTCGTCGGCCCGGGGGCGACCGGACCCTGGTCTTGTGCCCCTCCGCGGTCGTCCCGCTTCCGGTCGAGCTCGGTCGTTACGATCCCTCCCAGCGGCCCTACGAGCAGCCGGAGACCCAGACGAGCGTTGCGTCCGCCGCGAGTGAGCCGCGGATGGCCGGCGGTCCGGCGTTACGGCTGTAACCCTCTTCTTTGCGGCTGACATGCTGCCGTAGCCGACTGGGCGCAGACACCCAAGCAGGAGCGAAAACAGTCGTCGACCGCCGAGCATAGGCTGGCGCGGCGCGTGCGGCTGACCATCGCTTGCTCCGCTACGGGGACCGCATGAAGATCCTGTTTGCCGCCACACCGGCCGCCGGCCACCTGAACCCGCTTCTTGCGATCGTGCGCATGGTCCTGGCTCGCGGCGACGAGGCCCTGGTCGCGACGGGCGCGTACCTTCGGCCGTCCGTCGAAGCATCGGGTGCGCGCTTCGTGCCGCTCGCCGCCGGCGCGGACATCGATTTCACGCGGGTCGAGGAGGTGTTGCCCGAGCGCGCCAGCCTGCCCCCGGGGCCGGAGCAGCTCCGCTACAATTTCGAGCGGATCTTCCTCGATCCAATGCCGCCACAGGCCGAGACGCTGCGCCGGATCATCGCGGCGGATCGCCCCGATATCGTCGTCGTCGATGATCTGTTCTTCGGCGCCACGGCCTTGTTCCTAGATCGCGAGACACCCCGACCGCCGATCGTCGCCTGCAGCATCACGATCATGGTGGCGGACAGGCCGGACGGCGCCCCGTCGATGATTGGGTTGCCGCCGGCACGCGACGAGGCCACGCGGAAGACCTACGCGGCCATGGCGGTCGGAGCCGACGACGTTTTCGGTACGCCGATCCGCGCCTATGCGGACGCGAAGCTCGCCGCCATGGGCCTGCCGCCGTTGCCGTGCTCGGTGCTACACTCGCGCCATCTCATGGCCGACGCTTTCCTGCAGACGACCGTACCGGCCTTCGAATACGACTTCGGACCGCTGCCTGACCACGTTCGTTTCGTGGGCGCGTTACCGCCCCCACCGCAGCGGGACTCCACGTTGCCAGAGTGGTGGGACGAGCTCGACGGGTCCAGGAAGGTGGTGCTCGTGACCCAGGGCACGGTCGCAAACGCCGATTTCGGCGAACTCGTCGAGCCGACCCTCGCCGCGCTTGGCGAGCGCGACGACCTGCTGGTGCTCGTGACCACCGGCCGCCGACCGATCAGGAACGTGCATGGCCCGATCCCGACGAACGCTCGGCTTGCCGAATTCCTCGATTTTGCGGCGCTCCTGCCGAAGGTCGACGTATTGGTCACCAACGGCGGCTACGGGACCGTACAGCTTGCCCTTCGCGCCGGCGTACCCATTGTGGCGGCGGGCCGCACCGAGGACAAGGCTGAGGTCGGCGCACGGGTGGCGTGGTCAGGGGTGGGCATCGAGATCCCCTCGCAACGGCCTGCGGCTGAAGATCTGCGCGCGGCGGTCGACCGAGTCCTGTCCGAGCCGTCTTACCGCAAGCGGGCGGCGGCAATCGCGGCGGACATGGCGGCGATCGACACGCCAGCCACGATCCTCGGCGTTCTGGACGGCCTCGTCACCAAAGCTCGCGGGAAGGATCTCTCCGAAAATCAATGATCTCGCATGGCCTGCTCCCGCGGTTCTGCGGGAAGCGAACATGCCGATTGCTGCTGCGACAAGAGGTTGTCCCTCGTGAAGAATACAGATCGTCTCGCGGAGCTGATCGAGCGCGACGCATGGCTCGACCTGTTTGCCTCCGCCCCCGATCATGTGCGCGACAGCCTCGGTCTGGCCAGCACGACCATCGCCGACATGGGGCTGCTGGGCTGTCGGGCTATCCCGATTACGGAGTTGAATCGGGCGATGGCCGTCGGTGCGCAGATCGCACCATCAGCCGACGACCTCAATGCTGTAGCCTCTTGGCTGGACGAGCATGCGGTCTCCTGGGCGCTCCAAATCGCACCCGGTGCTCAAACGCCTGTCCTAGACGAGTATCTTGCGCGTGCCGCTATATCGAAAGCGGGATCAGGCTGGGCGAAATTCGTCGCGACGGATGATCTTAGCCCGCGCGCTCCGAGCGATGGGCCGGCAAACATCGAGGTTTTGAGTGGCGTAGGGGCTGAGGCGTTCGGGCGAGCCGTTGTGGAAGGATTTGGCCTGCCAGCGGTGTGCGAGGCCTGGTTTGCTGCCCTTGTTGACCGTCCGTCATGGCGATGCTTCGGCGCCCTGGTGGACGGTGAGGTCGCCGGCGTCGGCAGTATGTTCGTCCGAGACGGGGCCGCTTGGTTCGGGATCGAGGCGACCCGGCCAGCCTTTCGGGGTCGCGGTATACAGCGTAGCATCGTCGCCGCACAGATGAGCGCGGCTTCGTCAGCAGGCGCTACCATCCTCACCTGCGAGACGGCGCAGCCCGCTGATCCCGCGGACGAAGGGTATTCCTCATATCGCAACCAGGAACGGGCTGGCTTACTCCATCGGTACGTACGCCCAAACTTCAAACGGCCAGCCTGACCGTGGATCCGCGTCGAACCATGATCCTCACACGATTGCTGCCAATCATCTGACAGGATGAGAATATCATAATTTCAAGCGTAACCGAGCCGCTGATCTTTTGAAACAGAGCCGAAATCTGACTGAGTTAATAATTATATCGGTAGGTCGGGAGACTTGGCGCGCAATATTGATGCTTCGTACCAGCCAAGTCGAAACCGGCCGGCAAGATCCACCGTCGCATGGTGTTTGCGCATGAAATCCGTTGCTTCCCAGATCTACGCCGCTGGCGTGTTTTCGGCGTCCGTTGTCTGCGCCGGGTCTGTCCTCGCGGAGCCGCTGCCGCTGTCCCACGGCAATTACGTCCAAGCGGATCTGGCATGCGGGGGGGCGCCGTTGGCTGCTTTGCGGACATACGACGGGCAGGGGCTGGGCGGCCCGCACGACGGCAAATGCGTCAGCAAGATCATAGACGCCCATGGCAAGACGTACAAAATAGCGACCTCCTGCGCCGCCGCCGGGGACGGAAGCCCGGTCGTGCCCACGACCACGTCCGAGACGGTGGTCGTGCAATCGCGCGCGAGCTTCAAGATCGTGGATGCGTCAGCTGCCGATCGAGGGAGCGTATCGTTTAAGCTTTGCCCTGGAAGCAAATAAGTCCAGCAGGAGTATCGGCTGGCTTCTAGCCTCCGAGATTTGGCGCACTCGGCGCGCCGAATAGTTGGTGTTTCTCCATCGCGTGTGCGCGCGGGTGGTGCCGGGATGTTCGGGATTCTGATGCGCTCAAACGCATGGTACCATGTATAGCACTGGCCACCACTTCGAGCCTCTGGCGCCGCCGCTCGCACCCGATCGTGTCACCGGGCTCGGCGTCCTCATGCGGCTCCGCCGCAACGCCTTCTCGGCGTTCCCGGCACGGTGCTTCTCCGCGCCGGCGATCAGGTACCGCCTGGGCATCACCGACCTGATCCTCGCCAACACCCCCGACGCCATGCGTCATGTCCTGGCCGATCATCCGGATCGTTTCCGCCGCGTGCGAGCGACAGGGCGCGTGCTCGGTCCCCTCCTCGGCAGGGGCCTCGCTGCGGCGGAGGGTGAGGCTTGGCGGCGGCAGCGGCGCACGCTTGCGCCCGCGTTCACGCCGCGGACACTGCCCGTCTTGTCGCGGCATATCGCGGCGTGCGCGGAAGCGACGTGCGCGCGGATCGAAGCCTCGAGTGACGGCTCGATCGATCTCTTGTCGGCGATGCAGGACCTGAGCCTGGACATCGCGGCGCGCTCGATGTTCTCGCTCGAGACGGTCCGTTTCGGGCCTGAGCTCAGGCGCCTGCTCGTGTTCTATTCCGCCACGATAGGGCGTCCCCGCGCGAGCGATTTCCTGCTGCCATCGAAGTTGCTGACGCCGACAGATGTGCGGCGTGCCCTGTTTCGGCGGCGCTGGTCGCGGCTCATCGCCTCCGTCATCGTGGAACGCCGCGCGACGGCGTCGCCGGATTCACCGCGCGACATGTTCGATATGCTGGCCGATGCCTATAAGGACGAGGACGAGGGCTTGTTGGCCGATGAGGTGTCGACGATGCTCTTCGCCGGCCACGAGACCACGGGACTAACACTGTTTTGGGCGTGCTTTCTCCTCGCCAACGCGCCTGAATGGCAGGACGCCGTGCGCGAGGAGGCTCGCGCATGCGACGTGTCGCCGAGTTCAGCCGGAGAGGCGCTCGCGCGCTTGCCGCTGACGCGGGCGGTGGTCGAGGAAACCTTGCGACTCTATCCTCCGGCCTACATGTCCGCGCGCGCAGTCATGGATCCGCACGACCTATGCGGGTTGCCGGTCCAAAGTGGCAGTCTTGTCCTCCTTCCATTCTGCATGCTGCATAGAAATCCCGCGTTCTGGGCCTTTCCATCGCGTTTCGATCCATCGCGCTTCCTCGACGCTGCGAGGCCTGACCGGTTTACGTTCCTGCCATTTGGCGCCGGACCACGTGTCTGCATCGGCGCTCAACTTGCCATCGCCGAGAGCATGCTTGTCCTCGCCCGGCTTCTGCGCGGCAACGCGATCGCGATGGAACACGCCGATCCTGTCCAGCCGATCGGGTCGTTCTCGACGCGGCCGAGCCCTGTACCGGTGTTCACGCTGCGCCGCGGCATGTCTCAGGCGCCGATGAAAAGCCGGCGAGCCCGTTCTATGACCGAGCTGGGCGCAACGAAGGCCCGCGCCCGGTCAGACGGCAACGCCGATGTCTGACGACGAGCGGTGCCATCCGGGCTGTCGCACCAGCGGCTACCAAGGCGCCCGTCGCGTCCGCCGCATGGCGCTGGAACTGTGCTGTGACGCTCACGTTTGGTTCGCCAACCGGCCACGTCAGGCTTGGTGAGGCATGCCGAATCGATGAGACTGATCGACCTCAATAGCGCGACGGCAGAGGAGCTGGACGCAATCCCAGCCTTGAAGGGCCACGGTTTTGAGATCGTGCGCTACCGGCAGGAGCGCGGTCGTTTCACCAGCCTGCGTCAACTCAACGAGGTGCCAGGCTTGGCTGGCAAAACGGACGGCCTCGACGAAGCCCTGACCGTCGCGAACGACTAAAGACTCCGAAGCGCGGACCGTGCCGCGCAACAAGCGGGCTTCAGCGGTGCGACAACAAAGGCCGACGTTCTCCGGCTGGAACCTGACCTTCCGCTTTCGGGTATGCCGGGTATCGAAGCAGGTGCAGGATCGCCTCCGCTGCCGCCGCGGACGGGTCGCGCGTACCGCGACGGACCGGCTCTGCATCCGCGAGACGGAAGGCGGCCGGCGGTCGTGCCCGATCAGGGATGCGCCTTCCAAGGCGATCCGCAACGCTACCGGGCGGTGACGGCGGCCCGGATGGTCTCGTAATCAGCCCGCTTCAGAACACGTCTCGTGACCAGATCCTCGACCGACGCATAGGGCCGAAACTCGACAACGCGTTTTCCGATCATGCCCGCTCCGAGCGCATTGAGTTGCTCGATCGAGGCTGAGTTCAGGTCGACACGCCCACCCGTCGCTGATGGCTCACCGGCGCTGTTCGCCACAGCGTCCGTCCCTGAGCCCGAGCTGGGTGCGACGTCGGCGAGCCTGGTCGGCGACCCGGCATCCGTCGGCGAACGGAGATTCTCTGGCTGAGTGGGGGCAGAGGTCGGGATCGCAGCCAAGGGGGCCGGATCCACTCCTCCTCTGTCTTGCTGAGACGGGGTGCTGCTGAGGGTCGATCCGGTCGACGGCCCAGTTGCTATGGTCCGGACCGGCTGCCCACTGGAACCCGTCGGCCGCTGCTGGGAAAGCGGCACGGGGACCGACGCCTGTTTGCCCTGGCTCATCTGCGGGCGAGGGCCATGCGAGATCCAAAGCGTAGCCGCCCCGACCGAAACTGCTGCGAGACCGGCGCTTATGAAGAGCGTGGATCGGATCATCTCGCCTCCTTCCTAGACTGACGGTATCGATGCCGCCTCGCCATGGCCTCTTCGAGGCAGTCTCGTCCAGTCGACCCACGTCGACGCCTCGCCTCTCGCAAACGTCCACGTTTATGTCCGTCTCTTGGAAAGGCGGGGCCTGAATGGACTCACCCCAGGATGAGATGAGGCACGAAGCGGGCCCGGTCGGTGGTGATGCGGCGCGTCTCCTCGCGCATGCAGAGCCCTGCGGGTTCCGCGCCGACGATCCAGCTTCCGACAAGGGCATGGCGCCCCGCGAAGGCGGGCAATTCCGCGAGTGCCTGGCGCACATGACCCTCTTTCCCGTAAGGCCCGTCGTCGCGCTCGAGGACCGCGCCATCGCGGACGAGGAGGACATTCGCGCCCTCGCGCGCGTACAGAGGCTTTTTCGCGAAGGATGTCCCGAGGACGGCCTTGGCGGGATCGTTCTCGAAGTAGGTCGGCAGCAGGTTCGGATGACCCGGCGCCATGGCCCAGAGATGCGCCAGCATCCCCTTGTTGGACAGGACCGCCTTCCACGGCGGCTCGATGAAGCGGGTCGGTGACGGACTGATGGCGGCGCCGAAGGCATCGGCGAACATCCATTCCCACGGGTAAAGCTTGAACACGGCGTCGAGGGGGCGGCCGTCGGCGTCGAGGAAGCGGCCGTCGTTGCCCAGGCCGATCGCCTCCATCGGCACGAAGGGCGCGCGCAGACCGGCCTGGGCAGCGCAATCCTGGAGGTAGGCGACCGTGCCGCGATCCTCCGGCGCGTCGGGGAAGCACGCGAAGGCGACCGTGTCGGGCAGGCCCATCTCCCCGAGGCGCGCGATCAGCCGCTCATGCAGCGCGTTGAACTGGTCGGCGCCCGCCGGCAGGAAGCCGCGCGCGAGGCCGTCCTCAAGCCAGAGCCACTGGAACACCGCGCTCTCGTAGAGGGCGGTCGGCGTATCGGCGTTGTATTCGAGGAGCTTGGCCGGCCCGGTGCCGGTCCCGCCGTAGCAGAGGTCCAGCCGGCCGTAGAGCGTGGGATCACGCCGTCCGAAGCTGTCGGCGATCGCGTCCCAGGCATGCTCGGGGATGGCCAGGGATGTCAGGATGGAGGCGTCCCGGACGGCACGCTCGGCGAAGGCGAGGCAGAGCGCGTGGAGTTCCCGGGTCGGCGCCTCGATGTCGTCCTCGATCTCGGCGAGGCTGAAGGCGTAGTAGGCGCTCTCGTCCCAGTACGGCGCGTCCGCGAAGGTGTGGAAGGTGAAGCCCGCCGCGGCCGCGCGCGCGCGCCAGTTGGGCCGCTCGGGGACGGTCACGCGGCGCATCAGCCGCCCCTGGATCCGCCCGCGTGGCCGCCAAAGGCCGAGACGGCGCGTCCCGTCCCGCCGAAGCCGCCGCGGGCGACCGTGCGCGGCGTGCTCGTCGTGGTGCGCGCCACCGCGGCGGAAACGCGGGCGACGGAGCCGCCGCCCGACGTGAGCACGCGCCCGCCGGCACCGGTGCAGTAGCCGCTCGCGAAACCGCCGGCCCCGCTGGACGCCGGGCGCTCCTCTTCCGGTGCGTGCCGATAGAGCGGCTGGGCGGGGAGGCCCTGCGCCGCAGTGCGGCCGATCATGTAGCCGGCCATCAGCGGGACGAAGCTTAGCGTGTCGCCGGCCGTATCGCCCGCTCTCGGGGTGCAGCCGCCCGGGCCGTGGTGGCGCTCGCAATCCGCATCCGTCAGGTAGCGCGGCGCGCCGGCGGCGTAGCTGTCGAGCGCCGCGCGATACTCGGTGACGCACTCGTCGGCCGGCCGCACGCCGCCCGCGATGCAGGCGCCGTCGTTGCCGTAGACCAGGGCGTCCTCCTCGCGCTGCGAGGGATCGCGCCGTGCGAGGAGGAGCGCCGCGGCGCCGGCGCCGGCGAGCAGCACGAGGGAGATGGTGGCCGAGCGCTTGGAGCGGCGCTCCGTGCCGGTCTCACCCACGGGGTCGATCGGCGGCATCGCGGCGCCTCTCAGTAGGTCATCGCGGCGGCGTTCACGATCCCGACCGCGAACGACACCGCACCGAGCAGCACGGCCGGGGCCATGCGCCCGTCGGCGATGCGCCGCGAGAGGTCCGGGATCGCGAGGCGCACCAGCCAGTAGACGAGGATCTGGACGATGAGGGCGATCAGTCCCCAGATCACGCAGTCGAGGAGCGACTGCGCGTTGAAGATCGCGGCCGCGAGCGGCATCGCGAAGCCGGCGAGGCTGAACCCCAGCGCCACCGCGGCCGCCGTCACGTCCTGCCGGATGAGCGCGAGCTCGTTATGCGCCGTCGCGAAGGTGTAGGTGGCGAGATAGAGGCCGATCAGGCCGAGCGCCGTCACGAGATAGAGCAGAAAGTCGGGCAGTCCCGAGATTGAATTCACCGCGTCGGGTCCCGCACGGGTCCGCCCGCGCCGCCTGGCATCGCGATCAGTTCAGCCATGAGATCCGATTGATCCGCATTTCCAGGGCTCTAGATCGCCGCGAAGACCGAAGCAGGGTTGTATCGGTAGCATGTGCCCGTGTCGCTTCACAAGCTTGCCGACAAAAGGAGCGCGGATCGTCATTGCTATAGAACGCACGCGAGCGCCGATCATTCTTGTTAGAACCGATCCAGGGTTTGACTGAACTTGCGCAGTGCTGATGGTTTCGCTTGCCGCCGACGACGGATCGTGCAGATTGTCGCGCCCGACGATGCCTGACGTGAGTTGATCCGCCGATCGCATGAGCCTCACCGTCGACCAGATCCTCGCGCTCGCCCCCGACGCGTCGAGCCGCAAGGCCGGCCAGGACCAGGCGAAGCCCGCGACGTGGCGCGGACTCGGCCGGGCGGGTGCGGCGATCTTCGGCGAGGTCAAGGGCAGCGGCGCGAGCCCCTACCGCACGGTCGCCGACCCCGCCAAGGCGGCCTCCAAATGCACCTGCCCGAGCCGCAAGTTCCCCTGCAAACACGCCCTGGGGCTGATGCTGATCGACGCCGCGGCCCCGCTCCCGGAGATCGCGCCGCCGGACTGGGTGAGCGCCTGGGTCGCGGGGCGCGAGAACCGCGCCGTGGCCGCGGAAAGCCGGGCTCGCGAGCCGGACCGGCCCGTGGATGCCAAGGCCCAGGCGAAGCGTCGGCAGGCGCGCGCCGACCGCGTCGCGGCCGCGCTGGACGAGCTCGATCTCTGGCTTTCCGATCTGATGCGCCGGGGCCTCGCGGCGGCGCGCGCCGAACCCTACGCGGTGTTCGACCGGATGGCCGGCCGGCTCGTGGACGGGCAGGTGCCCGGTCTCGCGCGGCGGGTGCGTGCCCTGCCGGGGCTCGCAGCCGCCGGCCCCGTCCCCGGCGCCCCCCGGCCTGAGGCGGCCCTGGCGCTGGCCGTCGGCCAGATCGCCCTCCTCGTGCGCGCCGCGCGCCGGCTCAGCCTCCTGGACCCTGAGCAGGCCGCCGGCGTCCGCGCCGCCCTGGGCCTGCCCGTGAGCGCGGAGATCCTGGCGACCCGGCCGAGCCACGACGATGACTGGGCGGTCCTCGCACATTCGGTCGAGGAGGAGGATCGGCTCGTCGCCCGCTCGGTCTGGCTCGCCGGTCGCCGCACGGGCGCCCTCGCGCAGGTGATCGCGTACGCGCCGCCGGGCACGCCGCTGCCCGCGGCCCCTGTCGCCGGCCAGAATTTCTCGGGTGCGCTCGCCTTCCATCCCGGCGATCCGGCCCTGCGGGCCGTCCTGCGCGACGGGAGACCCGTCCCCGCCGCATCAGGCTCGATGCCGGGAGCCGGCACGGTCGGCGCCGCCCGCGACGCCTTCGCGGCGGTGCTGGCGCGGGCGCCCTGGACCGAACGGTGGCCCCTCCGCCTCGGCGGCGTGCGCCTCGGGCGCCTCGCCGACGACTCGGCCTTCGCGGCGGGGGATGCCACCGGCTGCCTGCCCCTGCGCGAATCCCCGCACCTGCCGGCTCTCCTCGCTGTCGCGGCGGGGCATTCGGTGGACCTGTTCGGGCTGTACGACGGGACCGGGCTCGCGCCCCTGGCCCTGGTGGCGGAGGGCCGGCTCTACACCGTGCCGCCCCAGGAGCCGCGCCCGATCCTGGTTCAGGCGGCCTGATGGAGGCCGTCACCGCGTCGGATCTGGACTGGGATGCGGCCCTGGCTGCCGCACTCCTCGGCGCTGACCGTGCCCCGTCCGCCGCGTCGGACGCCCCGATGCCCGGCTTCGATCCGGTCGGCGAGCCGGGAGATGCCCTCCTCGCGCAGATCGCGGTGCAGGGCCTCCTCCTTCGCGCCGGCATCGGCATCGGCCCCGAGGCCCTGCGGGCCGCGCCGGAGCGGCCGGTGGGCGGCCCGGAATGCCCGCCGGCCGCGGCGCGGCGCCTTCACGCCCTCCTGGCCGCCGGATCGTCCGCGGAGCCGCGCAGGCGGGAATGGTTCGCGCTCGCCGAACAGGCCGGCCTGCGCGCCCCGTCCTGGCTGCACGCGGAACTGGCGGCCCTGCGCGGCGGCGAGGCCGCGCTGGTCCGGTCGATCGCAGGCCCGGAACTCGACTGGCTCGCGCAAGCCTGCGGCATCGAGGCGGCCGCGCCCGACCCGGCCGAGGACGCTCCCGCCGATCGCTACGAGGGCCTGACCGCCTTCCGCCGCCGCGATCCGGACGGCGCGCGCGCGGCCCTCGCATCCGGCTTCAAGGCCGAGAAGGCGAAGCTGCGCGCCCAGCTCCTGCACGCTCTCGAGGAGGGCCTGAGCCTGGCGGACGAGCCGTTCCTCGAAGGCTGCCTCGATGACCGCGCCGGCGAGGTGCGCGCCTGCGCGCAGCGGTTGCTCCGGCGTCTGCCAGGCTCGCGGCTGGGTGGTCGCATGGCCGAGCGGACCCGGGCAGCCCTCGCCATCGAGAGCCGGCGCCACCTCCTCATCCGCACGCGGCACGCGCTCACCGTCACCTTGCCGGAGGAGGCGCCGGACCTCGCCCGCGACGGGATCGAGCCGAACGCCTACGCGCGCGACGCTGGCGGCCGACGGGCCGGGCTGCTCCGCGACATCCTGGCGGCGGCACCGCTCGGCGCCTTCGCCGATCATCCGCCCCGGCTCTGGATCGACCTCGCCCTGCAGAGTGAGTGGTCGGTCCCGCTGCTCGAAGGCTTTTACCGCTGCGTGCGCCGTGAGCGCGACCCGGCGTGGATCTACGCCCTGGCCGAAGGCCTGTTCGTGGCCTGGGACGGGCGCCTGCCGGGCGTGAAGCGGACCGAGGCGCTCTCCGACCTGTGGGCCCGGAGCGTGGCTTTGCTGCCGGCCGCCGCGTGGGAGGAGGCCGTCGCGTCCCTGCTGCGCAGTCACGGGATCGGCGCGCTGCCGCTCCTCGCCAAGGGTCCGCCGCGCTTCTCCCCGGCCTTCACCGACGCCCTGCTGGACTGGGTCGCCGCCGTCAGTCGCGGCACCGACGCGGCGCGCGAGTCTTTGTCGCGCGCCTGGATCATCGGGCGCCTCGGCAACAGCGCGGCCCCGACCGAGCGGGCCGCCGCGGCGGCCGCTTCGATCCTGGCCCGGCTGCCGGAGGGCGACGTCAGCCGCCTGCGCGGCCAACTCGCCGGCTTGGCCGAGACCCTGGAGCTGCGCGCCGCCATGCGGCGCGAGTTCGGAGACCTGATCGCGGACGGGAGCGCGCCTCTGACATGACGACGGACGTGATGCAGACACAGCAGGGTGGGGCGCGGCTGCGCCAGGCCGCCGAGGATGCCTTTGCCGAGGAGATCGCGGCGCTCAAGGCCGTGGACGACCGGCCGCGGCCGCCGAACTGGCTGCTCTCGCCTCAGGCCGTCGTCACCTACCTGCTCGGCGGGCACCTCCGCTCCGGGTTCGCGGTGACGCCGAAATACATCGGCGAGCGGCGCCTGATGGAGGTGGCGGTGGCGACGCTCGCCACCGACCGAGCGCTCCTGCTCCTCGGCGTGCCCGGCACGGCCAAGAGCTGGGTCAGCGAGCACCTCGCCGCCGCGATCTGCGGCACCTCGCGTCTCATCGTGCAGGGCACGGCGGGCACGAGCGAGGAGGCGATCCGCTACGGCTGGAATTACGCGCTGCTGCTCGCCAAAGGGCCGAGCCGCGAGGCGGTCGTCGCGTCGCCGATCATGCGCGCCATGGAGACGGGGATGATCGCCCGCGTCGAGGAGCTGACCCGGATCCCGTCCGAGACGCAGGACAGCTTCATCACGGTGCTCTCGGAAAAAACCCTGCCGATCCCCGAACTCAACGCGGAAGTGCCGGCCCGGAAGGGCTTCAACATCATCGCCACGGCCAACAACCGCGACCGCGGCGTCAATGAGCTGTCGAGCGCCCTGAAGCGCCGCTTCAATACCGTGGTGCTGCCGCCGCCCGCCACGATCGAGGCGGAGATCGCGATCGTGGAGACCCGCGTGGCCTCGCTCGGCCGCGCCTTCGAGATCCCGGCCGAGCCGCCGGGCGCCGACGAGATCCGCCGCGTCGTCACGATCTTCCGCGAGCTGCGCGAGGGGGTCACCGAGGACGGCAAGTCCAAGGTGAAGCAGCCCTCCGGCACGCTCTCGACGGCCGAGGCGATCAGCATCGTCGGCAACGGCCTGGCGCTGGCCGCCCATTTCGGCGACGGCCGGCTCACGGCGGGCGACCTCGTGTCGGGCATCGCGGGCGCCGTGGTGAAGGACCCGGTGCAGGACGCGATCGTCTGGCGCGAGTATCTGGAGACCGTGGTCAAGGAGCGCGAGGGCTGGCGCGACTTCTACCGCGCCGCCCGCGCGAGCGCGTGAGCGGGGCCCGATGCCCGACATCCGCCTCTTCGGGATCCGCCACCACGGGCCGGGCTCTGCGCGCTCGCTGGCGGCGGCCCTCGATGCCTTCGCGCCGGACTGCCTCCTGATCGAAGGGCCGCCGGACGCGGACGGCCTGATCCCGCTCGCCGCGCACGCAGCCATGGCGCCGCCAGTGGCGCTCCTCGTCTACCGCCCGGACCGCCCCCGTGACTGCGCGTTCTTTCCCTTCGCGGGGTTCTCCCCCGAATGGGTGGCGCTGCGCCACGGGATCGCGGCGGGCGCGGCGGTCCGGTTCATCGACCTGCCGCACGCGATCCAGCTCGCGGACGGGTTCGGCAAGCCGGCGGAAGAAGTCTCCGCGGAGGCGGCGTCGGGTGAGGTGCCGGACGGGCCCGAGCCGCCCGGCGCGGCCGTCGCGTCGGTGGAGGCGGCGCCGGCTGCGCTGCGGCGCGACCCGCTGGGCGAACTCGCGCAGGCTGCCGGCTACCCGGACGGCGAGCGCTGGTGGGATGCCTTCGTGGAGAGCCGTGCAGGCACCGACGAGGACGTGTTCGCCGCCATCGGGGAGGCCATGGCGGCCCTGCGGGCGACAACCGGGCCGGAGCCGCGGGAGACCGGATCGGGGCAGGATGCCCGCGAGGAGGCGCGCGAGGCGCATATGCGCGGCGCGATCCGCCGGGCCGGGCGAGACGGCTTCGCGCGCATCGCGGTCGTGTGCGGCGCGTGGCACGTGCCGGCCCTGGCGCGCCACGACGCGCGGGGGCAATCCGCCGCCGATGCCGCGACCCTCAAGGGACTGCCGAAGACCAAGGTCGCGAGCGCCTGGGCGCCCTGGTCCTACGAGCGGCTCGCCACCGCGAGCGGCTACCGCGCGGGCGTGCTCTCGCCCGAGTGGTACGACACGCTCTGGAACCACGGGGACCAAGTCGCGGCCCGCTGGCTCGCGCGCGCCGCCGCGCTCCTGCGGGCGGAAGATCTCGACGCCTCCCCGGCCTCGGTGATCGAGGCTGCGCGCCTGGCCGAGGCCCTCTCCGGTCTTCGCGGCCGGAGCCGCCCGTCGCTCGAGGATCTCGACGAGGCCGCGCAGGCGACGCTGTGCTTCGCCGACCCCGCTCCCATGGCGCTGATCCGGCGAAAGCTGGTGATCGGCGAGCGCCTCGGCGCCACGCCGCCGGACAGCCCCGGCACCCCCGTCGAGGTCGATTTCGCGAAGGTCTGCAGGAGCCTGCGCCTCAAGCCCGGGACGGATGCGGGTGAGATCGTCCTCGACCTGCGCAAGGAGACAGACCTCGCCCGCAGCCACTTCCTCAACCGGCTCGCGCTGATCGGCATTCCCTGGGGCACCCGGCGGACGGCGCGGGGGCGCGGCACCTTCAAGGAGGCGTGGTTCCTCAGCTGGCAGCCCGAATGGGTGGTGGACCTTGTGGCGGCCTCCGCGGATGGCGGGACGGTGGCCGAGGCCGCCGCCGCGCAGGTGAGCCGCCGGGCCGCGGAGGCGACCCGGGTCGCCGAACTCGCGACGCTCATCGGAACCCTCCTCGACGCCGACCTCGCGGAGGCCACCGCCGCGGTGATCCGGGCAATCGAGGACCGCGCCGCCCTGTCGGCCGACGTGTTCGACCTGATGGAGGCCCTGCCGCCGCTCGCCGAACTCGCCCGCTACGGGTCCGTGCGCAGCGCCGACACCGCCCCCGTGCGCGCGGCCGTCCGGGGTCTGGTGCCGCGCGCCGCCGCGGGGCTGGTCGCCGCCTGCCAGAGCCTCGACGACGACGCGGCCGCCGCCGCCAAGGCGCGTATCGCCGCCGTCACCGGCGCCCTGGACCTCCTCGACGATCCGGAGCTCACGGCGCCCTGGCGCGAGGCGCTCGAGGCGCTCGCCGACCAGGAGCACGTGCACGGTCGCGTCGTCGGCCGCGCCGTGCGTTTGCTCTTCGATGCGCGCGTTCTCGACACCGCGCAGGCCGGCGCGCGCCTCGGCCGCGCCCTGTCGCGTGCGGCCGGCGCGGGCGCGGCCGCCGCCTGGATCGAGGGCTTCCTTGAGGACAGCGGCACGGTGCTGCTCCACGGCCAGGGGCTCCTCGCCGTCCTCGACGACTGGCTCTGCGGCCTGGAGGACGGGCATTTCACCGAACTCCTCCCCCTCGTGCGCCGCACCTTCTCGACGATCCCGCCCGCGGAGCGCCGCGCGATCGGGACCGCCCTGGGCAACCCGGGACGCGCGGGCGCGGCAGACGCGCTGCCCGGCCGCTTCCACGATGCCGAGCGGGCCGCGACGGTTCTGCCGATCCTGCGCCTGCTCTTCGCGCCCGTGCCGGCGGAGTCAGGGCTGGAGACGCCGGAGGCGGCACCGTGAGCGAGACCGAACGCCTGCGCCGCTGGCGCCTCGTCCTCGGCGGCGGCCCGGCGGAGGGGACGGGCCACGGCCTCGACGAGCGCGACCTGCGCCTCGACCGGGCGCTCGGCGCTCTGTACGATTCCGATCGCAAGGGCGGACTGGGCTCGTCGGCCCCCTCGGTACCGCGCTGGCTCGGCGATATCCGCGACTACTTCCCCGCCGCCGTCGTGCAGGTGATGCAGCGCGACGCCCTCGACCGTCTCGACCTGAAGCGCATGCTCACCGAGCCTGAGATGCTGGAGGCGGTGGTTCCCGATGTCGCCCTCGTCTCGACGCTGATCGCGATGCGAGGGGTGCTGTCCGGCCGCACGAAGGAAACCGCCCGCCTCGTGGTCCGCAAGGTCGTGGACGCGCTCCTCGCCAAGCTGGAAGAGCCTCTGCGGCAGGCGGTCAACGGCGCCATCGACCGCGCCAGCGTCAACCGCCGTCCCCGCCACGCCGAGATCGACTGGAACCGGACGATCCGGGCGAACCTGCGCCACTACCAGGCCGAGTACCGCACGATCATCCCCGAGACCCGCCTCGGCCACGGTCGCAAGAGCCGTGGCTCGCTCAAGGACGTGATCCTCTGCATCGACCAGTCCGGCTCGATGGCCAATTCGGTGGTCTATTCCAGCATCTTCGGCGCCGTGATGGCCTCGCTGCCCGCCGTCTCGACCCGGCTGGTGGTCTTCGACACGGAGGTGGTCGATCTGACCGACGACCTCGACGATCCCGTGGAGGTGCTGTTCTCGGTCCAGCTCGGCGGCGGCACCGACATCAACCGGGCGGTCGGCTACTGCGCATCGCGGATCACGCGTCCCGAGGACACGGTGCTGGTGCTGATCTCCGATCTCTACGAGGGCGGGGTGGAGGCCGGCCTGCTGGCGCAGGCGCAGCGGCTGGTGACGTCGGGCGTTCAGGTGGTGGCGCTGCTCGCCCTCTCCGACGAGGGCGCGCCGGCCTACGACCGGTCGCTGGCCGCGCGCCTCGCCGCCCTGGGCGTGCCCGCCTTCGCGTGCACGCCGGATCTGTTCCCGGACCTGATGGCGGCCGCGATCCGCAAGGCGGACCTCGAGGCCTGGGCGGCCACCGCCGGCATCGCGGCGGTGCCGGCCGATTCCGGTCCCCGCACCGGATGATCGGGATCCGGCAGCAAAAGTGGGACTGGGCCGACCATCCTAGAACCGAGCCGGCTCCTGCCGGCCGGGTCTCGTCCCGCGGGGCGAGACCGTTCGCACACGAAGAAGAGGGACGGCGATGATCATCTGGTCCGGCTGGGGCATGCTTTCGGCGCTGATCGCGGGCGCGGGCCTGATCGGCAGCGTGCTGCTCGACCCGGCGCTCGCGCGCCTGGGCATTCCCACGCCCACGGGGGTGATCCTCGTCTGGGTCGTGGCGGCGGGCTTCAACTGGTGGCTCGGGACCCGGCTGAACAACCGTCCGGGCCGGGAACTCCTCGATCCGCGCACGGGGCAGACCGTGATCCTGCGCTCCCGCCACACCCTGTTCTGGATCCCGATGCAGTACTACTCCGTGCTCATGGTGCTGCTCGGGGTGCTCGCCATCATCGGCGCGATGCACGCGGGTCCGTCGGGGCGGCCCGTCTGATGCCGGCCCGCCCGGTCGCGGGCGAACGGCCCAGGCCGTCACGCGGACCGGCGCGGGAGCCGGCGCCGGACGAGGGCCGCATCGACCTGCCCGTGGCGCGCTGGCGCCTGACGGGGCTCCTCGCGGCCGCCGCTGTCTTCATCGCCGGCACGGCCTTCGCGCTCGTCTCCGGAACCGGTCCCGTCGGTACGGCCGTGCTCGTCTTCGGCGGCGCGTTCTTCGGTCTGGGCGCCGTCGCGATCCTGCGCGACCTCCTGCGCCGCGGTCCGGTCGTCTCGGTCTCGGCGCACGGCATCTTCGACCGGCGGCTCTCGACGGACTGGATCCCGTGGTCGGCGCTCGACCACGTCAGCGAGTCCGGGATCGGCGCCCAGGCCTTCCTCTGCCTCCACCCGCGGGCGGATCGCTTGGCTTCGCTGCCCTGGACGCGGCGGGCGCGCCTCACCGCGCGCCTCAACCGCATCCTCGGCGGCGGCTTCTGGCTGCCCGGGCAGGGCGTGCAGGGCGGAATCCCGGCCATACTCGACGCCATGGCGCAGGCGCGGGGCCGGCGGCGCTAGGGGCAGTCGGGCGTGTCCGGAATCGCGTCGAACAGCTGCGGCCCGGGCTCGGCCCGGTGACGGATGACGAGGCGCACCGTGACCCGGCAGTCTCCCGCCCGCACGAGGAAGCGATCGCCGACCACGCGCTCGACCGCGTCGATGGGTCGGTTCCCGAGGATCCGCGCGGCCGCCTCGACCACGGCCTGGAACGCGCGCACCCGCTGCCAGGACGGCGGCAGGGCGGCCAAGGCGGCCATCGGCAGGATCAGGAGAATTGCCGCCAGCGCCCCGCGCAACGTGGCGATCACGGCCCGGTTCCTCAACGCGGAGGCGTGAAGGCGTCGTCGCCCACGAAGATCATGTCGCGGTCGATCGCCGGCGGATCCCCGTGGGAGGCGAAGGCGAAGAACAGGCGCCGCGCGCGGCCGTCCGGCGCCGTCAGGGTCAGGGTGTGGCGATCGAGGGCATAGCGCCCGCCCTCCGGCGCGCGGCGGCCGGAGACGGCGGAGCCGACGCCGCTCCTCGCCCCCGAATTGATGGCCCCCACCGAGCCACCCCGGCCATAGGTCCCGTCCGCGCGAAAATCGTAGCGGTTCGAGACGGCGATCATGACGTCGCCGCCCAGGGCGGTGTTGCCGCCGCCCGCCAGGGTCCGGTGGCTCTGCGCCACCGTCTCTCCCGCACCAGCCGGGAAGGCGCGGAAGAAGCGGCCGTCCTGGAGCTTGTAGGTGTCCGCGCGGCCCCGGTCGTCGGTCAGCGTGAACGTGTCGCCGGCCCGCGTCCAGCGTCCGAACCGACGGGGTTTGGCGACGCGCTCGGCCGTCAGATCGACATCCTCCAGCGCCGCCGCGGCGACCTCGTAGGTTGTGCCGTCGCGGAGCAGGATCAGGGGCTCGAAGCGCATGATCATCATGCCGCCGACCCCGACGCCGTACGCGGCGCGGAAATACACGCCCTCGACGGTCGCCCAGTTCCCCGGGAAGCGCGGCTCGGCCGGCAGCTCCGGCTCGGGCGGTGTCGCGCGGGCGGCCCCCCGGGGCACCGAGGGGGCGGGCTGCGCCGCGCGCGTCCGGGCGCCCCGCGGCACCAGTCCGTCATCGGTCATCACGAGGGTGCGCAGCGTCGCCGGCGCGAGGAGGTCGCTCGGCAGCGTCGCGAGGAAACGCGTCAGGGTCCCGGCGCGCTTGGCCGCCTGCCAGCCGGCATGGTGCAGGACCGCGCGGAGCTTCACCTCCTCGGCGAACGTCGCGCGCGCGCCGGGCAGCGACAGGGGCGGTTTGGTCGCGAGTGGCACCACGAACTGGCGGCGGATCGCCCGCAGGGCCGCTGGGCTCGGCTCCGTCGTCGCATCGTTGGCGACCATCCATTGCAGGACGATAAAGGCGGCGAGCACGTCGCCCGCGTCGGTCTCGCGCAAAGCGGTCCCGGCGAGGAAACCGCGGAAGATGGCGTCGTAATCGTGCTGCGCGAGTTCCCGGGCCGCCACCGCGGCGCCGAGAGGATCGGCGATCTGCATCCGCCGCACCCGCTCCGCCACCGTGCGGGCGCGCAGGTCGGGCGTGGAGGCGAAGGGCAGGTCCGGATCCCGCGGATCCGGAGCGGCTGCATCGGACCCCGCCCCGGGCGGCCGGGCGGGATCGGGCGCAACCGCGCGGAGGCTGTCCAGGGCCGGCGCCTGCGTCGTGGCAATGGCCGGGATCAGCAGGAGCGCGAGTAACCCAAGGCGTCCGCGCATGCGCGTCTCCCCGTTCAGACGGTATGATCGGCCTCAGCGGACCGCGAAGACGGAGGCCGGAGCGCCGTAGCGGCGGTCCCAGTTTTCCCAGGCGACGTCGGTCGGTCCCACGGTGAAATCCACGACCCGCCAGCCGCCGCCGTCCTGGCGCAGGAGCGCGGCGTAGTCGTTCGATCCCAGGTCGTCGGCGCCACGCCCGAGCGGGCGGCCGTCGGGCCGCTGCATCCGCGCGAACAGGAAGGCCCAGGGGCCGTCCCGGTTGAGGGCGTGCACGACGAACTGCACCGGCTGGCCGCGCCCGGCCTCGGCGGGGCCGCGGGCGGCGTCGAGGAGCGCGCGGCGCGCCGCGCCCTGCGGCGTTCCGGTCCCGGCCTGCGCGGGCTGTCCGGCCGCGCCACCGCAGGGCTGCCAGGTCCGCTGGGCGCCGATGTCGCCCGGCCGCCCGTAGCACCAGCCCGCGGCGACGAGCCGGCGATCGAGCGCGTCGCGCCGGTCGCAGGCCGCTTGCGTGCGCGGGTCGTCGCCGGAGCCGCCGCGACAGAGGCTGTTGAGCGCCGTCCAGTCTCGCAGAAGCGTCGGGACCGCCTCGGCGCGCGCCGGCGCTGCGATGATCAGGGCGCCGACCGCGCCGGCGAGGATCGTTCGCATGGTCAGGTCTCTCCGGTTCGCATCGGGGTGCCGAAAGCAGGGCGTTCGGCGGCGCGGGCGCGGGACGGGGTCACGGCGGCGTCACCGCAGCGCTAGCGAGGCGGCGACGCGTTCGATGCCGTCGAGCGCGCGCGTCTGGTCGGGGCCGGCGACGCCGAGGAGACGCAGGTAGCCGGATCTGGCGAACAGCATCGTCTGCGTCACGCGCAAGCTGCGCCCGGATCGCGCATCCTTGGCGGTGCCCTGGAGGCGCACGACCGTGGCACCGGCGCGGACCGACCTATCCTCCCCGGTCACCGCGACGTCCGTGATCTGCGGCAGGCCGCCCAGGAAGGCCTTTCGAGCGAGGGCGCCCTCGCCGCCGGCGGGCACCGCCACCTGCCCCATGGACGGCGTGACGATGGCGAGCGCCTGCGTGCCCTCGGGGTCCACGTCTTTCGGGCCGTCGGTCAGCAGGAGGCCGCTGCCCATGAAGACGCGCACGGGACGCAGCCCCCCGAGATCTCCGACCGTGTAGGGCAGAGCGGCGATCTGGTCGGACAGGCTCGCGGGGGCTCGGAAGCCGATCGTGCGCAGCGCCGCCTCCACCGCGGGCCCCGGCACCTGCGCGTCGGCGGTCTGCGGGACCTGCACGGTCACGAGGCCGGTGCCCGGGGCACCGCGGACGATCGCGACCCATTTCGTGTAGGTCAGGCCGTTCGCGGCCTGGCTGCCGCGCAGGATGCGCCCCTCGCCGCCCGCGACGGCGAGGGGCTCGCCGGCCCCCTGGGCCTCGAAGCCGGTCGCCCGCAGGGTCTCGGGCGTGAAGCGCTCCACGAGCTGCGGGTAGGCCTCCGGCGGCATCTCGGCGATCACGATGGAGGCGCCGGACCAGTGCTCGAAGCCCGCGAAGGTCTTCGCGGGCGTCATGCCGGGCGGCGGCACGAGGCCGACCGACGCGTTGGCCGGGAAGACCGGCTCGGCGGCGCGGGCGGCGAGCGGCGCCGTCAGCAGCGCGAGCAGCGCGGCGAGCCGGACCAGCGGGTGGTGCGGAATGCGGTAAGCCATCGGCATGTCCCTGACGGAGTCTCGGGATTCAGCGCGTCGCGATGCGACGCACGACGATGGTGTTGCCGGAGAACTGGACCTGCCCCGGTGCGCTCATGTGGTCGAGCATCAGCCGCAGGTTGCGGGTGAGGCGGGCGGAATCGGAGCGTGTCTCGTACCAGTACTCGGCCGAGCCGCCCCCGGCGCGCACCGGGCGGTGGTGCTCGTAGCAGCGGAAGGCCGCCATGTACTCCTCGGCCGCCTGCACCTCCTGGGGCGAGAACCCGTCGAGGCGCACCGTGTAGGCGGTGGGCAGGCCGCCGCAGCCTTCGCCCCCCGTGGCCGGTCCGGCTCCGACGACCGGGGTGGCCGGCGCGGCGTCGCCCGCGGGCGCGCCCGCGTCCGACCCGCGGCGGGGCGCCACGAAGCCATCCAGCTTGGCGGTGAGCGCGGAGGCGACGTCGCCGGCGATCGTCTTTGCCTCGGCGCCGACCCGCTCCAGCAGGCACTCGCGGTCGCAGCCCTGCGGCAGGGGCGGCAATTGCAGGCCCGCGACCTCGAAGGCGCCGAGCGACTGTCCCGTCCGGACGTTGAGGAGCCGGCCGGGGATGCGCACCTGCGGGCGCACGATGTCCGAGTAGGCCGACTTCGAGGCCGAGGCGTAGATCTGGAAGATCGCCACCACGTCGAGGGGCGGGTTCGACACCGCGCGGGCGACCTCGATCAGCTCGGCATCCCGGCGCCGGACGCGGTTCGGCTGGGTGAAGCCCATGGCGACCGCGGTCTCGTCGTAGACGTTGTAGCCGCGCAGGTTCATCGTCTCGGAGAGTTCGGCGATGACCCGCTGGAAGATGCGGTTGCCCCGCGGCACGGCATCCTCATCAGCATCCTCGCCCATGACCACGATGTTGGGCTTGGCCTGCGCCTGCGCCGGGGCGGCGGACAGGGCGAAGACGAGGGCGAGGCCGGCCGACACGGCGGCGGAAAGCGTGCGCATGGGTTGGGCTCCTGTCTCGGGTCGCGGGAATCGGTGAAGGGTCAGTCGGCGCAGGGGATCGGCGTCGGGGCCGCGTCGAAATCGTCGAGGTCGAGGGCGACGCGGCGCCGGGGATCGGCGAGGCCCGGCGTGGGGCAACCGGCCTCGGCGAGGACCGGCAAGCTCCGGGCGCCTTGGGAAGCGTTGCGGGGGGCGATCAGGCTCACCTCGACCCGGCGATTGACCCGGGCGAGCGGCGCGTCCGGATCCTTGAGCCGTCCGGGACCCCAGCCGTGCACGCGCAGGCGGTCGGGATCGATCCCGTAGGTCGCGACGAGGTGCGCCCGCACCGCGCGAGCCCGGGCCAGCGACAGGCGTCGGTTGTACGACCAGCCGCCGGCCGCGTCGGTGTGCCCGGCGATCAGGAAGCTGTGGCGGGCGAGTTCGCCCGAGCGCAGCGCCTGACCCAGAGGCTCGAGCTGGATGCGGGCCTCGGGCGTCAGCCGGGCGCTGTCGTAGGCGAAGAACACGGTGAGATCGACGGCCCGCGCCGCGTCGACCCGGATCGGCGCGCCCCCGTCGGCGGGCGTCACCGCCAGCGGCTGGGCGGGCGCGCCCGGGTTGCCGTCGGCGAAGGGGGCGAGGGAGCGGATGATGGCGGTGGCCGAGGGGTTGGCGGCGCGCGCCTCCTCGGCCTCCGCGGCCGCGTCGCGCGGCGGCCCCGATACTTCGGGCGCAGCATTCCGCGCGCCGGGCACCTCGGTCAGCGGTCCTGCCCAGGCCGGCTGCGCCCCGAGCAGGGCGGCGGCCAGGATCAGGCTCGGCGGTCGCGCGAAAGCCGTGCGCATGGCTGTGCTCCTCGTACCTGCGGGCCGGGCATCGGCCCCGTCTGACCCGTCCATGGGCAAGGCAGAGCGGTTTTCGCCGCCGGATCCCGTCACCGTCCGCGCAGGATCGCGTTCATCCCGTCGGTATCGAGGGGACCGCCTGCGGGCGGATTGGCCGCGGCGGTGCCGGCGGCAGGCGGAGGGGTTCCGGGCCGGGGCGGGGCCGAGGCTTTGGCGGCCGGCCTCGCCTGCGCGGTGACGGCCTCGGCGAGGACGCGGCTCCGGCCGAGGATCGCGGCGAGCCGCGTGGCGGCGTTGAAGCTCGTCGCGTCCTTCGGGTCGAGCCCGCCCTCCTTGTGGAGTGCGACGCCCGCATCCGCGTCGAACATCAGCGAGCCCGACGAGCCGCCGAGAGTGTCGCAGCGGTGGCGCAGGTCCGGCCCCTCGGCCTGGTCCTTGAGGGCGAAGCAGCGGAAGCGGCTCATCACCTTCGGCCGGCCCATCGGGTGGTGGATCACCAGCATCGAGCGGTTGCCCGGGACGGCCTCGGCGGACAGCCGCACCGATCCGTAGGTCCCCGTCGGGTGGCCGGCGACGCGGGCGACGGCGTAGTCGA
The DNA here is from genome assembly GCF_041806315.1 of Methylobacterium sp. OAE515. Lineage (NCBI taxonomy): Bacteria > Pseudomonadati > Pseudomonadota > Alphaproteobacteria > Hyphomicrobiales > Methylobacteriaceae > Methylobacterium > Methylobacterium sp. OAE515. Next base: position 3,765,593 of record NZ_JBGMUV010000001.1, on the reverse strand, counting down.
GGCGCGGGTCGAACTCGACGGGGCGCGGGTCGATCTCGAATCGCTGCGCACCCTTCCCGTCGAGGGTCAGGTAATCCATCAGGATCGAGGCCTTGACCGGCCGGAACTCGCCCGATTGCGGCAGGCAATGGTGGTTCGTGAGCACGTAATCGCCCGCGACCAGCTCGCCCGTGCAGGAGGCGCCGATCATCTGGCCGCTCGACACGTTCCGCATCACGATGTCGACGCGGCCGATGGGACGGGCCAGCGCCGCGAGGGCGCTGCTGGGGTCGAGCTCGGCGATGGGCTCGAACGCGCCCTTGTTCTGGTCGACGTAGGACGCCGCATCCCCGGTCGTCTGACGCAAGGGCAGCTGCGCCTTGCCGTAATCGGCCGGGTCGAATCCGACGCTCTGCGCCCGCGCGCCCGTCGCGGCGCAGGCACTCAGCGCGACGAGGGCGACGCCCCTCGCTCGGCGTGTCCGGTGGCGGGCCTCGGCCATTCCTGTCCTCCCCTGGTCCTGCCGGCGCAGCCGCGCCCGCGCGACGCCGCTTCGTTGACGCAACTTGTCATGGGCGCTCGAGCGCGTGCGTGAGGCGGCGCGCGGCTCCCGCCTCCGGAACCGCTTGGACCGCGTAGACGAGGTTCTGGCGCGCGCCCTCGCGCAGAAAGTACGCCTGGGCGCCGTCGCTGAGCGCGCTCGGCGGCAGCGACGCCGTGCGCAGCTCGGGACCGACCTCGATCCGGCCGCCGGGCGCGGCGGGGCGGAAGGCAAGGCCGCACAGATCCGGCGCGAGGCGGGTCGGGCGCAGCCGCCCGTCCGCCTCCTCGGGCACCGGCCGGCGCTCGGGCGGATCGGCTCCGAAGGCGACCCGCCGGCAGGAGGAGCGGGCGGGTGCGACGAGTTCGTCCACGCGGACGAGGGGTGCGGCCGCGACGGGTGAGGATCCGGCCCTGACGGCGGCCGTGGATGGGCCGGTCCGTGGTGCGGTCCCGCCCGTGCGCGGCTCCGGGCCGGCCGCGGCGGTCACCGGCGCCTCGGCGATGGGCGGGCGTGCATAGACGGTCCCGAGGGCGACACCGGCGAGGCCCAGGGCGAGGGCTCCGGCTGCGAGGGCTGGTCCACGCCGCAACCGCGATGCGGGAATGGCAGACCGTGCCTCGGCGGCCCCGCCCGCCGTGAGGGCACTCAGCGCCGCCGCCACGTTGGTCGCCGGCAGGAGATTGAGGGCGCCCGGAGCGCCGAGGGCCTGAAGGGCACTCACAGCCGCCGCCCGCTCGGGGCCTTCCGGCAGCAGCACCGCGCGCGGGGTCTGCGGTGCTGCGTCGAGCAGCGCGCGCGACCGCTCGATCTTGTCGAGGAGGGCGTAGTCGCCGGGCAGCACCGCGAGGTCGAGATCGACCGCGCCCGTCGCCCACAGGAGGAGATCGGCCTCGCCCGGCTCCGCGACGAGGCGATGACCCCGCGCCAGGAGGCCGTGCGCCAGGCAGACCGGCACCTCCCAGGAGCGGCCGGCGTCGAAGGAGCCGGACAGCCGCAGCTCATGCGCGGCCGTCGCGCCCGCGAGGGATGAGAGCGGGCCGCCTGGGGCGGCGAGCCGGGCGTAGTCGCCCGACCAGGGCAGCGGCCGGTAGTCGCCCTGCGCGAAGGCGGCCGAGGCCGGCAATCCGGGGCGGGCTTTGAGCGAGCGCACCACGAGCGGGCCGCCCGTGGTCGGCACCACGATCAGGACCGCGACCGGCGTCATGGCGTTCCGGCGCTCACAGCAGGAACACCGCGGCGGCCGGATCGCGCAGGAATTGCCCGAGCCGGTCCGCCTCCGGCACCGCCGGGTCCAGGGCGATCACGATCGCGCCCTCGACCGGCGGCGGGAGCGCGAGGCGCACCGTGTCGGCGCCGAGGCTCACCTCCAGCGCCCGGAGCGGCCTGTCGTCGCCACCGCGGATGACCAGGAGCGGCGGCGCATCGTCATCGGCGGGCACCACCTCGAGCAGGAAGGGACCGACCCGACGCGCCGCGAGGTCGCCGTCCGAGGCCGCGATGGCCAGCGGGGCGTGGGCCACGGCCTGTCCGGCGAGCAGCGTGCGGTAGCGTCGCGCGACGTCGGGATCGCCGCGGAGCGCGCGCACGACCGCGAGGTCGAGGGGCGCGCCGGCCTCGCGCAGAGCATGCGCCCAGAGCGCCGCCGTCGACGGTCGCGCGGCGGCTGCAGCGGGCGCGCGCATCAGGGCGCGGGCCGCGTGGATCTCGGCGAGCAGGCGCGCCGCCTCCTCGCTCACGCCGCCGCCTCCCCGGCATAGGCCGCCGAGAGGGTCTCGGCGAAGACGGCCCGGTCGGCCGCGAAAGCCGCGTCCAGCGGACGCTGCCGCGCGAGCGCATCGAGCGCCCGCTCCAGCCCGCCGACCTCGTCGGCGAGGCGCAGGAGCGCCGCATCCGCCGCCGCGAAGCCGGCCTGGACCTGCGCGCGGTCGTCGAAGCCCGCCCGCCGCACCCGCTTCAGGTCGGCCTCCGCGGCGGCGAGGGCCGCGCGCACTTCCGGCGCGAGGCCGTCGGCTTCGGCGAGGCGCAGGGCCGCCGCGATGCGCAGCATCCGCGCGAGATGGGCCGACAGTGCCCGCGCGCGGGCTGCCACCGCCGCGTAGCTCTCCGCCTCGGCGCAGGCCGCGCGCTCGGCGAGGCCGGCCCCGCCGCCGCCGCGGCGCAGGCGGTTCGCGAGCCCGGACTGGACGCGCCCGAAACTCACCGCGCGCAGGCTGGTGAGCGGGCGCGTCCGGTGGAACGGGTCGAGACGGAGGAGGTCGGCGAGGTCGTCCCGCTCGGCGCCCGTGAGGATCTTGAGCCCGTCCGGCAGGTCGGCGAGCAGGTCCGCGAGCCCCTCAGCCGGCTCGGCGGTGGCGAGATCGGCCAGCGAGGCGTCGAGACGCTCCTCCCAGCCCGCGACCGCGTCGAGAGAGGCGGCCGCATCGAGACTCCTGAGGCTGCCCAGGAGATGACCGGCGACCTCGAAGGTGACGAAGTGCTCGGCGACGGTGCGGAAGCCCGGCCGCTCGTCACCCGCCGCCATCTCGGCGCGCCAGTAGCCGACGATGTCGTCGTCGGTGAAGACCGTGCGGCCGTCGAGGTGGTCGAGGATCGCCCGGAAGCGCCGCTCGAGGGGCGCGAGCGGCAGGTGGGCGTTCCGATAGGCGGCCAGCTGCCGCGCGAGGCGCTTGCCCAGGAACTCGGCCGCGTCGGGGCCGGGCGCGCGCACCAGTTCGTCGAGCCAGCCGGATACCGTGGCGAAGGACGCGAGATCGTCGGCGGTCAGCACGAACTCGGCGACGGCGAGCAGGCGGCCGAGACCGGCCCAGGTGCAGCGCCAGTCCCGCGCGCCGGACAGCACGAGGCCGCGCGCGTCCGTGGCGGCGCCCTCCGTCCGCGCGTCGGCGAAGCGGGACGCGGCCGCCGCAGGCCGGGCGAGCCGGGGGTCGAGGATGAGGGTGACGAGGTCGCGCCCATCCTGCGCCCGCGTGAGGGCGGCGAGGGCGGCGAGGGCGTGGGCGAGATCCCAGAGCGGCTTGTCGCGGTTCGGCCGCACGGCGCCCGTCACGACGCGGACGAGCCACGCCCGATCCTCACGTGTCAGGTCGCGCCCCTCGCCGATACTGGCGAAGTCAGCCGCGCAGCGTTCGTCATAGCCCCCGATGAGTCGCCCCCCGCGGTCTGTCTTGCGCGCCCGAAGGCGCGGCTCGCCGATAAACTTTCCGTGATCCCCTGTCATCCCCCCGCAACCCTCGCGTGAGCTGGTCCCGCATCAGTCTTGGGCCGCCAGACCAGGTTTCGCGGGCTTTCAGCGCACGGAGATACGCGCGGTCGCTTCGGTCACACCGGGCACCCGGCGGATCCGGTCCAGAAGATCGAGCACCTCGGCGGGCTGGAGCAGGCGCGCCTCCGTGTCGGCGGCGGGCGCGGCGTCGAGCCAGCGCGCCGCCAGCTCGGGGGGCAGGCCGCCCTCGACCCCGAAGCAGGCGAAGAGGTTCTCGAAGGGTTCGGACGCCACGATCTCGTCGAGCCCGTAGCCGCGGGGGTAGCGCCGGGCCGTCCCCGGAGCGAGGGGCGCCTGCGACGCCGCATTGCCGCGCACGGGCAGCGCGACGAATGCGGTCTCGTCCGGGGCCAGGACCCAGCAGTACAGGGTCTGGCGCACCTTCGCGTCGATCCGCAGCTCCAGGCGCTCGCCTCGGGCGAAGGGCGCCGAGACGGCCGAGACCGAGAGCCGCGCCCCGTCCGTGGGCGCCGTGGCCGCCACGTGGTCGAGGAAGGGCCGTGGCGTGGGATCGCAACCGAGACCCTCGATGCCGATGCGGCGGCGTCCCGTCGGTGCGATGACGATTCCGTCCCGCTGGAATTCCAACTCCATCCAGGATTGCCGGGCCGGATCGGTGAGGAAGCGCCCGCGCGCCGTGAGGCCGGTGCCGGGACAGGCGCCGCCGGCAGGTTGACGCCGCACCTCCAGGCGCCCGCCCTTCAGGATCCGGTTCGGCGTTCGCGCCTCTGCGTCGAGGGCGATCGCGAGGCGATCGGTGAGGGCCGCCGCGCAGGAGGAGTGACCACCATCCGTAGCGAAGGGGCAGATGTCGATGCGGCCCGCGTTCGGCACGGCCGCGTCGAGCGTCCGGACTGCGCCCTCCATCACCGCGTCGACGTCCGAGACGCCCGGCCCGGTGCGGATCGGCACGACCATCGGCTCGCTGGTCGCCTTGCAGTCGGCGGCCCTGGTGATGGCCTGGAGGCGGAAGGTGGCGGTGTCGCCCGCGCGCCGCGTGTCGACGAGGAAGACGCTGGCGTCACCCGCGAAGGCCGCGCGGATCTGCGCCTCGGCCTCGCCGGCCGCGAGTCCCGTCGTGCCCTCGCGCAGGGCCTTGATCCGCACCACGTCGGCCGCGGCCGCCAAGCGGACGCGGCCGGTGGCCTGAAGCCGGGTCTCGGCCGCGAGCCGCACCTCCTCGGCCTGCTCGCGCGAGAGCGCGGTCTGGCCCGCCTCGACGCCGATGACGGCGACGGTGAGGTCGGATCGGCCGGTGCAGGCCGCCACGGCGTCGAGGAGGGGTGTCAGCGCCGCGGTTCCGGGATCGGCGCGCGCTGGGACCGGCGCGGCAAGACGTGCGGCGAGGCATACGGCCAGGAGCAGGGCCGGGCGCCGGCCCGCCCTGCCCGCGCGGCGCGTGGACCCCGTGCGGCGAATCGGGGCGCACGGCCGCCCCAGCCCCTGTCCGCTCATTCCGCCTCGTTGGCGCGCGCGTACTGGTCGAGCGCGCGGACGAAGACGGGGTTGAAGCGGCCGTCGATGGCGCCCGGGTAGTAATCCGCCTGCTTCACCGCCTTCTGGATCGCCCGGATCGTGTCGGGCTTCAGCTTCTGGGCCGCGGTGTCGGTGGCCGAGACCGAGGCGGCGCCGAGCTCGCCCCGCTTCAGGGCCTGCATCACGAGGTCGGCGGAGCGCACGCCGGGGAAGAAGCGCCCGAAACCGTTGTCGATGAGCGTCGCCATGGTGGCCATGGCGACGGGGTCGCCACGGTCGGCGGCCTGCCGGAACAGGTCGAAGCCCTGACGCAGGTCCTTCGGGAAGCCGTAGGCGCCGGTTGCGTAGTGCGGGACGAGCTTCGAGATCGACGCGACGTCGCCGCCGTCCACCGCCCGCTTGTAGAGGGCGACCGCCTGCGCCTCGTTCCTGGGGATGCCGTTGCCGTACTCGAGCATGCGCGCCGCATTGGCGAGGGCCACCACGTTGCCACCCTCACCGGCCTGCCTGTAGAGCCGGAACGCTTCGGCCTGAGAGCGCTTCACGCCCTGGCCGTTCTCGTAGAGGGCCGCGAGGTTGTTCATCGCCGCGATGCTGCCGGCCTTGGCCGCCTGGTCGTAGGCCGCCAAGGCCTCCTTGTAGCGGTCGGCGCGGTCGTAGGCGCGGCCGAGCTGATAGGCCAGGCGGCGCAGCTTCGGGTACGCCTCCGCGGCCGGGCGGCAGGCCTCGATGGCGGCGGCGGGTTCGATGCGCCCGAGCTTGACCCCGGTGACGGACGCCGGCCGGTCCGGATCGTCCGTCCCGGCAGCCAGCGCGTCGCACCGCTTGACGCGTGGGTCGGCCGCGGGATCCGAGCCGCCGAGGTAGCCGAGGGCGAGGCTGCGGTAGGCGCAGACCGCGCCGCACGTGTCGAGATAGGCCTGGTACTGCCGCGCCGCGCCGAACTTCGCCCAGTTCTCCTGGTCGAGGGCTGCCGCGTCGCGCTGCCGGCCGGCGAAGAGCCGGTCCATCGCCTGGGCGCGGTAGGCGCAGGTCGGCCCGCAGGTGCCGATGTAGGTCTCGACGGCCGCCTGGGTGCCGAGCGCCTCCGCCCGGCGCCACGCCGCCTCATCGCGCACCTGCGCGACGCCCGCCGCCACCGCGGCGACCGGGGCCGAGGCCTTGAGGACGATCGGGGCGTCGTCCACCTCCGGCACCTGCTCGCGCCCGCTGGTGCGGCGCGCCGCCTCCGCAACCTCGCGGCGCAGGTAGGCTTTGAGCGCGGCCCATGGGACGTCGCCGCCCTCCGCCGCGGCCAGGCCTGAGACGCCCATCAGGAACCGGCTGGTGAGGAGGCCGAGGCTGTTCGCCGCGTCCCAGTTCGCGGGTGTCGCCCCCGAGGTCGCGACCACCCGAACGATTCCCGCTTCGGCCCTCGGCTTGGCCGGCGCGAAGCCGGGGGCCGAGACGGCGAGCAGACTCTCGCCCTTCCGGCCGGTCTCCCCGGTGAAGCAGGCATCCACCATCACCACGAGCTGGCGCTCGGCGCCGATCTTGCGCTTCACGAGGTCGAGGTTGCGGTAGAGCGTCTCGAGGGAGAAGCCGCTCTCGCCCTGGTTGGGGTTGCCGTCCTGGGGCAGCAGAAAAGGCTGGCGCGTGGCGAGATCCGGCACGCCGTGGCCGGAATAGTACACGAACACGTTCGAGCGGCCCTCGCGCACGCTGCGCCACAGGCGGCCGGATTGCGGGTTCCGCTCGGTGCCGAAAACCTGGTTGAACTCGTTCAGCGTCGCGTCCTTGAGGACGAAGACGTTGGCCTCGCGGTAACCGAGGCGCTGGACGAGGTAGTCCCGCATCGCGTCGGCGTCGTTGTGCGCGTAGTCGACGGGCACGGTCTGCTTGTAGTCGCGGTTGCCGATCACCACCGCCACCGAGTCGGCGTTGTCGGCGAGGGATGCGGATTCGGCGGCCCGGGCCGCGCGGTCGCCCCAGAGGCAGGCGCACGCGACCAGCACGAGGATCGGCAGCCAGCCGCCCCATAGGCGCGGATATCCACGACGCGCGGACATTGTGACGAGGGTCACCATGCGCCTATCCTTCTCGAGTGCCGGCGCGATCAGTATTCGTCGCCGGCTGCTCCGAACCGTGGCCGCAATAGTCGGCCCGGACCGGCGAGACAATGCCGGCGGCGCTGCCTGAGGCGCGCTCACAGGCGATCGATGAGCGCGAAGACGAGGCCGAGCGCCGCGAGGTGCAGGGGGGAGAGCCGGGCGAGCATCATGCCGCTTCGCCTCAGCGCAGGTAGAGGCCGCGGCCGCAGCGGCGCACGCGGCGGGCCTCGACGTAGCCGGTGTAGCGGTTGAACACCTCCACCGTGCGGTAGACGCAGAAGCGGCCCGAGTCGTGGCCGTTGTAGTAGACGCCGCCATTGTCGAGGTCGACGCCGATGAATTCCTGGTTGCCGCGGGGCTCGGCCGTCGCGACCGGCTCCTGCGCCAGGACGGGGTGCGCCGCGCCGATCAGGCTGCCGGCCACGAGCACGAAGATCATCGTCTTGGTCATGTCACGTCTCCCGCGGGCGGTCCGTTCCGCCCTTGCGAGAGCCATGGGTTGGGCAGAGCCAGTTTTGCGGGGGCCGATCCGGCGCCCGATGTTTTGGGGGGCGTTTGTCGTCAGTCGGATCGCGAAGGGGGCGATGTCGACGGGTGTGAGGGTCGGCCCTTGTTCACGCCGCGCGGGAAGTCCGTGCGGCCGCGGGCGCGCGCCAGCTCGATGCGCCGGCACCCGCCGCCGGCCGGGCGACGACGGGCACGCGATCGCGTCGCGCGTCCCATGCCGCGACAGCCATGAGGTGCTCCGGTCTCCGAACGGGACATGGGGCCACCGGGCAGGTGGCGGTGCCGCGCCGTCAGGGATAGCGGACCGGCGGATCCTCGGGCAGCGGGATGAACTCGGCATCGTTCGGCACGGTGTCGAACCGGCCCTGGCGCCAATCCTCCTTGGCCTGCGCGATCCGCTCGGGCCGGGACGAGACAAAGTTCCACCAGAGATGGCGCGGCCCGTCCATCGGCTCGCCGCCGAGCACCATGAACCGGGCCGTCTCCGACGCGCGGATGCTGATCCGGTCGCCGGGGCGGAATACCAGCAGCTGCCCGGGCCCGAAACCGTCGCCGGCGATCTCGATCGCGCCCGCGACCGTGTAGATCGCGCGTTCGTCGTAGGTGGGATCGAGCGGCAGCACGGCGCCCGCCTCCAGCGCCACATCGGCGTAGACCATCGGGCTGGAGGTCCGCACGGGTGAGCGCGCCCCGAAGGCCTCGCCGGCGATCAGCCGGACGGTCTTGCCCTCGCCGGTCAGGACCGGCAGCGCCGCCGCATCGTAGTGTTCGAAGGCCGGCGCCGTCTCCTCGTCCCGGGCGCTCAGGGCGACCCAGCTCTGGATACCGAAAAGCTGGGAGCCGGTCTGCCGGAGGTTCGGCCCGGTGCGCTCGGAATGGGTGATGCCGCGGCCGGCCGTCATCCAGTTCAGCTCGCCCGGCCGGATCGGCAGCTCGGTGCCGAGGCTGTCGCGGTGCATGATCTCGCCGTCGAACAGGTAGGTGACGGTGGACAGACCGATATGCGGGTGCGGCCGCACGTCCATGCCCTGCCCGAGCAGGAACTCGGAGGGGCCCATCTGGTCGAAGAAGATGAAGGGGCCGACCATCCGGCACTCGGTCGAGGGGAGCGCGCGGCGCACCGCGAACGAGCCGAGGTCGCGCGATCGCGGGACGATCAGAGTCTGGATCGCGTCGCAGCTGAAAGAGTCGCCCGGGACCGGGTCATCCGCACTGTGCCAGCTCATCGCTCTTGCTCCTCTTTCGGCCAAGCCCGACCGGGTGAGACGGGATGCGCCCCGACGACGCGTCGCCGGACGCACATTGCGCGATCCTGTCAGCGTCGAATACGGAAACCGGCGAAACGCAACGTTTCCATTTCCGGGCGCAAACCCTTGGCCTCGGGTGGCCGTCAAACCCTTGTCGGCCTGGTCATTCGCCGGCCGCCCGTGCGGCGGCACGGATCAGGCACGGGCGGTGTGCTTTCGCGTGTGTGGATCCGAGGCCGGCAGCAGCCCTCACCTGCCTGCAAGACCGAGACTTCAGGTCCGTGCTTCCACGAGGTCTGCTTGCGCAATACCTTGGAGCAGTGCTTTACGGCTCCTCTCCGCGGTCCCTCTCCTCGCCAGCATGACTCTGCCCAGCGAAGCCCTGGACGCGGCCGTGAAGGCCGCGTTCGCCCCGTCCGGCACATTGCGGGTCGGTCTGATCGAGGCCCCCGCCCCCGGCCTCATCTTCGTCAGTCGCTCGGCCGACGGGACGCCCGCGGGCGTCACGGCCGATCTGGCCCACGACTTGGCGCGAAGGACTGAGTTGCCGCTCGCCGTCACTCTGTTTCCGAACTCGGGTGCCGCGGCTGCGGCGCTCCAGGCTGAGGCCATCGATGTGAGCTTCATGCCGGTCGACGCGACCCGGCGGCAGGTGCTCGATTTCGGTCCGGGCTACTACGACCTGGAGAGCACCTACCTCGCCAGCGCGGCATCGGGGATCACCGACGTGGCGCAGGTGGACCGGCCGGGTGTCCGCGTGCTGGCGATCGACGGGACCACGACGTTCCGCGCCTCCGCGCGCACCCTGATGCACACGCAGCCTGTCGCGGTGCCGTCCGTGGCCGAGGCCGTGGCGTGGATGCGCGCCGGACTGGCAGATGCTTTCGCCCTCTCGCGCGATACCCTGCGGCCGGTGATGCAGCAGGTTCCAGGCTCGCGGATCGTCACGGGCGGCTTCCAGCAGACGCAGGTCGCCGTCGCTGTCCCAAAGGGCCGTTCCGGCGCCCTCGGCACAGTCACGACTTGGCTGGATGACGCGAAGCGGACTGGCGTCGTCCGGAGGATCTTCGACGCCCATGGGTTCAGCGGCGATCTGGTCGCGTCCTAAGACTGTACAGCCGGCCGACCGCCAGCGCTGGGCCTGCCGAGACACGACGCACCACGGCGAAAAGTCTTGGGACATCAGCCGCCACGGGCAGCGGCCTCTGGCCACATCGCACAGGCCGTTGAACACCGCGCGAATCGCGTGCGCGGGTCGACCGGCCTCCTCACGCAGCACGCCAGGTTAGGGCGCGGCCAGCGCCCGCTCCGCGTCGGAGATGTCGCGCCGATATGGCTTGCAGGCAGAACTCAACCCCGCCCATCCGAGCATCAGCCCGACCCAGCTCCATAACAGCCTTCGGCAGCACGGGACGTTCGTGCCCGGTTCTTAATCCGCGCGATCCGGGCGTCGACGAAAATTCTGCGGCCTGTGGCTTTGTTGATAGAAGACCGTGAACAATCGGTATTGATCGTCTTGGACATATTGGACTTGCAGCTTGACGGTCCACCCTGAGTCGGCGAGATCCTCCTTCCAGAGTGCCACGACGAAGGGCACGCGGCGCACTTGGTCGCCTGGAGAGGAAACGATGGTCTTCGCTGGTCGCACGGCTGCCGCCGTGCTCTTGTTCACGCTCGCAACGGCGCCGGCGCGCGCCGCAGACCCAATCAAGATCGGGCTGAGCGGCCCCTATACCGGGGGGTCGTCTTCGATGGGCGTCTCGATGCGCGACGGCGCCAAGCTCGCCGCCGCCGAGATCAACAAGGCCGGCGGCGTGCTCGGGCGCCCGATCCAGCTGATCGAGCGCGACGACGAGGCCAAGAACGAGGTCGGCGCGCAGGTCGCGCAGGAACTCATCAACAAGGAGAAGGTGGTCGCCACCGTCGGGTTCATCAACACCGGCGTCGCGCTCGCCGCCCAGCGCTTCTATCAGGAAGCCGAGATCCCGGTGTTCAACAACGTCGCCACCGGGACGATCATCACCAACCAGTTCAAGGAGCCGGATTACGACGCCAACTACGTCTTCCGGAACTCCGCCTACGACGTGCTCCAGGCCGGCTTGATGGTCGACGAGGCGCTCGCCCAGGGTCACAAGAAGATCGCGGTCCTCGCCGACTCGACCAATTACGGCCAGCTCGGCCGCGAGGACATCGAGAAGTACCTCGCGACCAAGAATGTGAAGCCCGTCGCGGTCGAGAAGTTCAACATCAAGGACGTCGACATGACGGCCCAGCTGTTGAAGGCGCAGCAGGCCGGCGCCGAGGTGATCCTCGCCTACGGGATCGGGCCGGAACTCGCCCAGATCGCCAGCGGCATGGCCAAGCTCGGCTGGAAGGTCCCGATGATCACCAGCTGGCCCTCCTCGATGCAGAGCTTCATCGACATCGCCGGCCAAAACGGCAACGGCGTGATCATGCCCCAGACCTTCATCGAGGATCAGACCCTGCCGAAGCGCAAGGCGTTCCTGGAGAATTACTACAAGACCTACGGCGTGACGAAGATCCCGACCCCGGTGGCCGGCGCCCAGGCCTACGACTCGATCTATCTCCTCGCGGCGGCGATCAAGCAGGCCGGCAGCACCGACGGGCCGAAGATCCGCACCGCGCTGGAGAACCTGAACGAGAAGGTCGAGGGCGTCGTCACCACCTATGACAAGCCCTTCACCGCCAAGGACCACAACGCGATCTCGCGCAACATGGTCGTGTTCGGGAAGGTGCAGGACGGCAAGATCGTCTACGCCAAGGACGAGGACGCCAAGAACGCGGGCGTGGTCCGCGTCAAGGAGAAGTCCTCGAACTGAGGTCGTCATGGCCGCGTCCGTCCGGGCGCGGCCACCCTCCCCGACCCGGCGGTGCCTCGGCCTGTCGGCGCTCCGCAGAGCGGTCCCGCGGCGCCCGCCGCGCGACCGGACGTCCCTCCGGTGACAGCGATCCCATGGAAATCCTGCTCCAGCTCATCGCCTCCGGCGTCGCGGTCGGCATGATCTACGCCGCCATCGCGTTCGGCTATCAGCTCACCTTCGCGACCTCGAAGACGCTCAATTTCGGCCAGGGGGAGGCGCTGGCGCTCGGGGCCCTGTTCGGCCTGACCCTGGTGCCGTTCGTCGGCTACTGGCTGATGATCCCGCTGGTCCTGGTCTTCGGCTTCGCCCTCGGTGCGGTGGTCGAGCGCCTCGGCGTGCGCCCGGCCGTGAAGATCAAGTCCGAGTACGGGTGGATCATGGCGACCATCGCGCTCGGTATCATCTTCAAGAACGTCGCCGAGAACGTCTGGGGCCGCGACGACCTGAAATTCCCCTCCCCGCTGCCCGAGACCGCGATTCAGGTCGGCGGCGTGCGCATCCTGCCGATGGAACTGCTGATCGTCGCGGGCGCGCTGCTGATGATGCTCGCCGTCGAGATCTTCAATCGCAAGTCGATCTGGGGGAAGGCGGTCGTCGCCACCTCCAACGACATCGACGCCGCCGGGCTGATGGGCATCAACACCCAGAAGGTGATCACCCTCTCCTACTCGATCAGTGCCATGACGGCGGCCTTCGCGGGCGTGCTGGTGGCGCCCGTGACGCTCACCGGCGCCACGATGGGCTCCGTCCTGGCCCTCAAGGCCTTCGCGGTGGCGATCATCGGCGGCCTCGAATCCGGCCTCGGCGTCATCGTCGGCGGCCTGATCCTCGGCGTCGCGGAGACGCTGACCGGCTTCTACATCTCGACCGGCTACAAGGATGTGCCGGGCCTGATCCTGCTCCTCGTCGTCCTCTCCATCCGCCCGGTCGGCCTGTTCGGCAAGGCCGTCATCAAGAAGGTCTGACCGTGACCGCCCGCACAACCCTCACGGCAGCCTGAGCCATGGCGCAGACCCTCGCCCCCGCCGACGCAGCCGCCCCGGCCACCGCCCCCAGCCTGTCGCGCCATATCGGCATCCTCGGCGCCGTGCTGCTGGTCGTCGGCCTCGCCGTGTTCCCGCACGTGGTCACGAGCTCGTACTACATCCACCTGATGGTGGTGATCGCCATCTACGCGATCCTGATCCTCGGGCTCGACATTGTGGTCGGCTATACCGGTCAGGTGAGCCTCGGCCATGCCGGCCTGTTCGGCGTCGGCGCCTACGCGGCGGCGGTGCTGTTCCTGCACTTCAAGCTCGGGATCTGGTGGGGCATCCTGGCCGGGATCGGCGTGACCTCGGCCTTCGGCGTGCTGCTGGCCGTGCCGGCCCTGCGGGTCACCGGCCCGTACCTCGCCATGGTGACGCTGGCCTTCGGCACGATCATCCAGATCTTCATCAACGAGCTCACGCCGCTGACCAACGGCCCGCTGGGCATCACCCTGCCGCCGGCCCGGGTCCTCGACTTCTCGCTCCTCGGCCTGCAGGCCCCCTGGGGCGCCGCCGGGCGCAAGCTCGAATTCTACTACCTCGTCTGCCTCGCGCTGCTGGCCACGATCCTCGTGGTCAACCGGGTGGTGCGCTCGCCCTACGGCCGCGCCTTCGAGGCGCTGCGCGACTCGCCGATCGCCTGCGACTGCATGGGCGTCAGCGTCTACCGCTACAAGGTCTACGCCTTCGTGATCTCGGCCGCGCTGGCGGGCCTCGCGGGCGCGCTGTTCGCGTGGTCGGAGCGCTACGTGGCGCCGAACTCCTACGGGTTCGAGCTCACCGTGCTGTTCCTGCTCGCCGTCACGATGGGCGGGCGCAAGTCGCGGGCGGGGCCGATCATCGGCTCGGCGATCATCGTGATGATGCCGAACGTGCTCGCCGATATCGGGCTGGTGCGGATCATGGCGGGGATCATCGCCGGCGCGGCGCTGGTGGTGGGCGCGCTCGCCTTCCTGCGCCGCCGGGAGAACCGGTACGCCCTGCTGGTGCCGGTCGGGCTCTGCCTCGCCTTCTTCCCGGCGACGCTCGCGCTCGAATCCGTGACCGACTTCCGGCTGACCGTGTTCGGCCTGATGATCCTGTTCGTGGTCTACTACCTGCCGGACGGGATCGTCGGCTTCCTCCGCGAGACGATCCCCGCCCTGCGCCCGGCCCACACCGCCGAGGGCAAGAACCTCCACGCCGAAGGCGCGGCGCTGAGCGCCCAGAGCGGCGACCGGGGCGCCGACCCGCTCCTCTCCGTCGATCAGGCCCTGATGCAGTTCGGCGGCCTCAAGGCGCTGGCCGGCGTCGACCTCACGGTGCGGCCGGGCACGATCCACGGCCTGATCGGGCCGAACGGCTCCGGCAAGAGCACGATGATGAACGTGCTCACCGGCATCTACCGGCCGACCGGCGGCAGCGTGACCCTGGCGCGCGGCCAGGGCACGAAGCGCCTCGACGGGCGCACGCCCTCCGAGATCGCCGCGGCCGGTGTGGCCCGCACCTTCCAGAACGTGCAGCTCTTCCGCGAGATGACGGCGCTGGAGAACGTGCTGGTCGGGCTGCACCACAGTTTCCGCGGCACCCTGTTCGACGCGATCCTCGGCACGCCGCGCCGGCGCCGGGAGGAGCGCGAGCAGCGCGCCCGCGCCATGGCGATCCTCGACTTCGTCGGCCTCGGCGCCCTGGCGCAGGTGGAGGCCCGCAACCTGCCCTACGGCAAGCAGCGCCTCCTCGAGATCGGGCGGGCTCTGGCCCTCGACCCGGTCCTGCTCCTCCTCGACGAGCCGGCCGCGGGCCTGACCGCCCCCGACATCGCCGAGCTGACGACGATCATCCGCAAGATCCGCGACGCCGGCATCACCGTCATCCTGATCGAGCACCACATGGACGTGGTCATGGGCCTGTGCGACCGCGTCAGCGTCCTCGATTTCGGCCATAAGATCGCCGAAGGCAGCGCCCGCGAGGTCCAGGCCGATCCGAAGGTGGTCGAGGCCTATCTCGGCAGTCCGGTCGCCGACGAGGAGTTGACCCATGCTTGAGGTCACGGGTCTGTCGGCCGGTTACGGCCAGGTCGAGGTCCTGCACGGCCTCGACTTCCAGGTTCCGAAGGGTCAGGTCGTGGCGCTGATCGGCTCCAACGGGGCCGGCAAGACCACCACGATGCGCGCCCTGTCGGGCATGATCCGCCCGCGGGCCGGCTCGATCCGCCTGAACGGGCGCGAGATCGGCGGGCTCGACAGCCACGACGTCGCCCGGTTCGGCCTGGCGCACTCGCCGGAGGGCCGGCGCGTGTTCCCGACCCTCTCGGTCGAGGACAACCTGACGCTCGGCGCCTTCCCGCGGCTGACCGGTTCGCGCCCGAAGGGCGACGTCGCGGCCGACCGCGAGCGGGCCTTCGAGATGTTCCCGCGGCTGAAGGAGCGGCGCACCCAGCTCGCCGGCACGCTCTCGGGCGGCGAGCAGCAGATGCTCGCCATGGGCCGGGCCCTGATGCTGCGGCCCGAGATCCTCCTGCTCGACGAGCCCTCGATGGGGCTCGCCCCCAAGCTCGTGGAGGAGGTCTTCCGGATCATCCGGCTGCTCAAGGCCGAGCAGGTGACGATGCTGCTCGTCGAGCAGTTCGCCATGGCGGCGCTCGGCGTCGCCGACCACGCCTACGTGCTGGAGAACGGCCGGATCCGCTTCCAGGGCCCGGCCCAGCAGATGCGCAACGATCCGGCCGTGCGGGCGGCGTATCTCGGCGGCAGCCATTAGACGGCCGGTTCCCGGCCTTGCGTGAGGCGGGCCGACGCCGAGCCGGTCTCAGGTGCCGCCCCCAGGCCCGACAGGGCGTGACCCTGGACGCGTTCGACCGGTACGGCCGGTCCCGGGGGCACCCCATCCGCGCGCTATCGGCCGAGGATCATCGATGGCGCTTCCGGCATCAGGCGGCCAGGAACGCGATCAGATCCGCGTTCACCTGTTGCTTGTGCGTCGAGCACATCCCGTGGGGCGCGCCCTGGTAGACCTTGAACGTCGCGCCCTTGATCAGCTTCGCTTGCAGCTCGCCCGCGCCCGCGATCGGCACGATCTGGTCGTCATCGCCGTGAAGGATCAGGGTCGGGATCGTCACGCTTCTCAGGTCGTCGGTCTGGTCGGTCTCCGAGAAGGCCTTGACGCAGTCGTACTCGGCCTTCAGCCCGCCCATCATGCCCTGGAGCCAGAAGGAGTCGCGCAGGCCCTGGCTGACCGTCGCACCGTCCCGGTTCGCGCCGTAGAACGGACCGGAGAGGTCCTTGAAGAATTGCGAGCGGTCGCCGGCGACGCCTGCGCGGATGTCGTCGAACACCGTCATCGGCAATCCGCCGGGATTGGCGGGCGACTGCACCATGATCGGCGGCACGGCGCTGATCAGCACGAGCTTGGCGGCGCGGCCATGCGCGTGCTGAGTGACGTAGCGCAACGCTTCGCCACCGCCGGTCGAATGGCCGACATGGACCGCGTTCGTCACGCCGAGGGCCCCGACGACGGCCGCGAGGTCGGCCGCGTAGGTATCCATGTCGTGGCCGGACCACGTCTGGCTCGAGCGGCCATGCCCGCGCCGGTCATGGGCGATGCAGCGAAAGCCCTCGTCCGCAAGGGCCATCATCTGGTCTTCGAAGGCATCCGAGGACAGCGGCCAGCCGTGGCTGAACACCACCGGCCGGCCCATCCGCGGCCCCCAATCCTTGTAGAAGATCTGCGTTCCGTCGCCCGTGGTCACAAAGCTCATCGTTGTTCCTTCTCGCGTCCGTGCCGTCGTACTCTCAGCCACAGGCCGCTGTCATGGGGCCATCGGCCCGGGCATCCGGACCGCGCGTTCCGTCTGCGCGTCTGAACGCGCGTGATGCTGAAGGGGCCTGCCGTTGGCACCAGGCAGCGTTCATGCCGCCGTCCGGCGCCGCAGCCGCGCGGTGCCGGGAAGGTGCGGGTCTGGAAGACGCTGTCGAGTTTCCTTGGACAGCCCCGGGCCCCCGGCCTGCTGCACGGCGATCGTGCCGTCCGGGTCGTCGGTCCGGAACAAGAGGTCGCCCTTGATCCCTTGCCGAGACACGCCGTCCTCAGCCACCCTCGGTTCGGTTCAGGGCCGCAGTGTGAAGCCGAGGTCCACCGCACCGGTCTTGGCGAGACGGAGCTGGCCGGCACCCGGACCGGATCCCAAACAAGAAACACCCCAGGAGCGGGTGCTCCCAGGGTGTCGCCGACCTCGCGGCCAGTTTGATCGGGCTGGGGATGCGAAGGTCAACCGGATGGCTGCTCTTCGACGGCGGAGAGCCAAGAGGAGGACCAGCTACCCCTCGCCCGCCGCCGCAACTCCCGGGACAGATACCGGGAGCAGCGCGACAGGCTCTTAGTACGAGCCGAACTTGTAGTTCAGGCCGGCGCGGACGACGGCGAACTCGTCGTCGCGGCGACCGATCGGGCTGTAATAGGCCGGGACCAGGTTGGCGGCGTTGACGACCAGGGCGCCCTGGTTGCGGTTGCCGCGCTCCAGGTTCACGTACAGACCTTCGATCTTGAACGTCACGGCGGACGAGCGGAAGAAGTTCAGGAACGACTCGGTGGGCAGGGCGAACTCGACGCCGCCGCCGACCGCGTAGCCGGTGCGGAAGCTGTCGTTGCCGGCGTAGCCGCCGAACGAGCGGTCAGCGCTGCCCGAGCCGTAGGCGAAGCCGCCGGTGCCGTACACGAGGGTGCGGTCGAAGGCGTAGCCGAGGCGGCCGCGCACGGTGCCGAAGTAGTCGAGGCTCGACAGGCCGCGCGGGTCGGTCACGTAGTAGCCCGGGGCGACGGCGCCGGAGATGAAGGCGTTGTTCCGGTTGCGGCCGAAGTCGAGGTACTGAGCGTCGGCCTCGATGCCGACGACCACGCCCGAGCCCGGGGTGAACTGGTAGTTGTAGCCGACCTGCGCGCCGCCCGAGAAGCCGTCCTGGCTGCGGTCACGGAAGGTGGCGGTGGTGCCGAGGGCGGCGTAGGGGGCGGGGACGCCGAACACCGAGCTGTTGGAGCGGCTGCTGGCGTCGAAGGCGTAGCCGGCGTTGATACCGAAGTAGGCGCCGGTCCAGGTGAACACCGGGACGGGGGTGAACACCGGCGGCGGAGCAGCGCGGCGCGGCAGGTCGGCGGCCGAGGCGGCAGCGGTCAGCGCGGTGAAGGCGGCCAGGGAGGCGATGAGCTTGGTCATTGGGTCAGGTCCAGATTTCAGTCTGGATGTATGACTACCGATCCGTGGCCGAATTGGCTGTAGTTTTACGGACACACTCGTCGACGATGGGGCGGGCCGGCATAGTAAATCGAATATGAACATGCCTGAAGTCGGCAGAATACTTCACGATCGACACGGCCGAGCGCCATAACATCTCAGCTGCGCTTTGGTTGCGTCTGGCCGATGCGTTGCCGTGAGCATGTGGCAGATGCGCGACAGGCTGGATCAGCGGGCGTGCTGCAAAGGGGAGCATCCGACGGTGGGTGCGCCCTGCCCTGCCGATCCGGCCGGAGCAGCGCTTCGACGATCCGGACCCACGTCGTTCCGGCCGCGGCTCAATGAGATCGCGACACCTCTGACAAGGCGGACGTCAACCAACACGCCTTCCGCCAGCGATGCCCCCTGATCGACGGCAGGAGCATGCGTGGCGACGCCCGCGGAGGCTGTTGCGTCGGCTCTGCCGCTCTGCCGGGAACGACGCAGCCGCGCCGTGCGCAGGTCGCTCTGCCCGTCCAGGACGCGTGCTGCGGTCCGCACGAAGCCGAGAGGATCGGGCGCGCCTACGGTCCGGCAGGCGCTGATCGCGAGGTCGTACGCGCGCTGTCCGTCGATGCGGCCCTGCAGACATCGCCCAGCGCTCCCGTCTGGAAGCGCAGGACCTACGCAGAAAACCACATTGTTGCCGCACTGTTGCTCAAGCTTGGCCATATGCGTGACCGTGCGTGAACGCATGGCCGCCGCGATCGCCTAACCCAGGAGAGCAAATGCTGGTCAACCACGAGCGCCGTCTTCTGAATAAAGCCGCCGAGGCCCGCGACTACCGGATCTCGATTTATCGGAAACCCGACGACTCCTGGCCCAGCGATCACAGCCGCCTCACCGCACTGGAAAGTCGCGGGCATCTGGAACAGGTCGGTGGCCACGACGCCGGCGGTGAGCTTGCCACCTGGCAGATCACGGCCACCGGGCTGAGCCAGCTCCAGGCTCTCACGGTTGGAGGCGCGTGATGGCCTCGATCAAGATCCGCGCGACCGACGACGGCACTTTCGTGGTCTACCGCAACGGTACGGCCGTCGCGTCTGGCCTGACCCGCGACCAAGCTGAGCGTTGCGCAACCGTGCTCGGCTGGATCGCCTAGATGACCCGATAGCGTCCGCGCCGTAGCCAGAGCATCGAGGCCGTCATCGAGCGGCGGCAGAATGTGCCAGCGGACGGCGACGATCACCCTGCGTCAGGGGTCAAGCCATATCGATGCGTGAGATACGAGATGATGCGGTCACGGTCGCCGACTGCGTCATCGCCGTCGATGAAGTCGGGACGCTGCGCACGGGGCGCGGACGAAGCGTCCGAGATGTGCGTGTGCCTGAAGGGCAGCCCGGCAGATTTCAAACAGGCGAAAACCTTCAGGCCATAACCATTGTTGCCGGTCACGCCGAACAGAGCGGGATCGGAGTATGGGGTGAGCCCCGCGTCCTCCTGCACGATCGCCGTGATGCGCTGCACGCCGCCCCGAGCCAGCGAGCCCACTCGCGACGCCGGACGCTGGCTCTAACGGCCCGGATCGAGGCCACGTCCATGGTCGATCGTCCATGAGCCAGGATTGATAATACGCCGCCAGGGTACCTCAGGCCCTCCGAGACCGGCGCCATGTTTCGAAGCCGGCTTTGCTATGCCATGCTCCCTCGCCCGGGCGTGCGGATTCGAAGCTCGACCGGGCTGCCCAGCCCCGAGCTGGAGGCGGGTCGGAGCGAGGCCAGCATGTCGGACGATCGCTACCACAAGAAGGCGCTTGGCAACCGCCCGCTCCATCCCGAAACGCTCATGCTCGGCTATGGCTACGATCCAGCCCTGTCCGAAGGCGCGGTGAAGCCGCCGGTCTTCCTCACCTCGACCTTCGTCTTCACCTCGGCCGAGCACGGCAAAGCCTTCTTCGACTACGTCTCCGGGCGGCGCGAGCCGCCGGCTGGCGAGGCGGCGGGGCTTGTGTACTCGCGCTTCAATCATCCCAACAGCGAGATCGTCGAGGATCGCCTGGCGGTGTTCGAGGGAGCTGAGAGCGGGCTGGTCTTCTCCTCCGGCATGTCGGCGATCGCGACCACGATCCTGGCCTTCGCACGGCCCGGCGACACGATCCTGCACTCGCAGCCGCTCTACGGCGGCACCGAAACGCTGATTGCCAAGACCCTGGCAGCCTTCGGCATTGCGCCGTTCGGATTCGCCAACGGGGTGGATCCGGCGAGCGTGCGCTCCGCGGCCGACCAAGCGGCCACGGCTGGACGGATCAGCGTCATCATGGTCGAGACACCCTCGAACCCGCTCAATACCCTGGTCGATCTCAGTCTGATCCGCGCAATCGCCGACGAAATAGGTGCCCGACAGGGCGGTGATGCTCCGGTCGTAATCTGCGACAACACCCTGCTCGGTCCCCTCTTCCAGCAACCGCTGCGCCACGGCGCCGACATCTCGGTCTACTCGCTGACGAAGTACGTCGGCGGCCACTCCGACCTGATCGCCGGCGCCGCTCTCGGCTCGACCGCGCGGATGAAGCCGGTGCGGCAGCTGCGCTCGGCGATCGGGACCGGTCTCGATCCGCATTCCTGCTGGATGCTTGGGCGCTCGCTCGAAACCCTGTCGCTGCGGATGGGTGCGGCCAACCGCAACGGCGAGATTGTCGGCCGCATGCTCGCCGCGCATCCGACGGTGTCGCGCCTCCACCATCTCGCGCATCTGGACCCCGGATCGCAGCAGGCTCATGTCTATGCGCAGCAATGCGCAGCGCCCGGCTCGACATTCTCGTTCGACATCGTCGGCGGCGAGGCGGAGGCGTTCCAGGTCCTCAACGCTCTTCAATTGTTCAAGCTCGCCGTCAGCTTGGGCGGCACGGAATCGCTCGCCAGCCACCCGGCCTCCACGACACATTCGGGTGTGCCAAAGGCCGTGCGTGACCGCCTCGGCATCACGGACGCGACGATCAGGGTATCGATCGGCATCGAGCATCCGGACGACTTGGTCGCCGACCTGCACGCGGCTCTCGCGACGCTCGGCTAAGCGGCCATCGAGTCCAACCCGTCCTCGATGGCCACGGGCCTCCGGCGGTTGCGGTCGGTCGTCCGTACCTCAGGGGCTGCCAAGGAAGCGGCCAAGAAAGTCCCGAATCATCGGCGCCATGACGTCGAGCTTGTCTTCGAGGGCGAAGTGCCCGGTATCAAGCAGATGCAGCTCGGCATCGGGCAGGTCTCGCAGATACGGGTGCGCGCCGTCAGCCGGAAAGATGGTGTCGTTCCGGCCCCAGACGATCAGCGTCGGCGGCCTGTGCGCGCGGAAGAAGGCTTGGAATTGCGGGTAGAGCGGAACGTTGGTGCCGTAGTCGCGGAACAGGTCGAGCTGAATATCCTTGTTGCCCGGCCGATCGAGCAGCACTTGGTCGTGCAGCCAGGTGTCGGGATCGATCCGGGTCACGTCGGCCACGCCGTCGACGTACTGAAACTTCGTCGTTTCCGGCGCGACGAGGAAGGCGAGAGCCTCGCGCCGCTCCGGGGTATCCTCCCGCCAGTAGGCCTTGATGGGATCCCAGAACGCCTTCAGCCCCTCCTCGTACGCGTTGCCGTTCTGGACGACCAGCGCGCTGACGCGTTCGGGATGCTTGAGGGCCAGCCGATAGCCAACCGGAGCACCGTAATCCATCACGTACATCGCGTAACGGTCCGCCCCCAATTGGGAGAGCAGGCCGTCGACGAGATCGGCGTAGTGCGCGAACGTGTAGGCGAACGTCCGGTGGTCGGGCGCGTCGCTGCCGCCGAAACCCGGATAGTCGGGTGCGATGACGCGGTAGCGGTCCGCGAGGAGCGGGATCAGGTTGCGGAACATGTGCGATGAGGTCGGGAAGCCGTGCAACAGCAACACGACCGGTGCGCCCGCCGGGCCGGCTTCCCGGTAGAAGACGGTCACGTCCTCGACCTTGGCGGTGCGGTAATAGGTGACCGGAATGCTCGCGGGATCAGTCACGTCGCCCTCTTCACATCGAACAAGTTGATTGAAGCTAACGTATTGTGATCGAAGCCAGAATGCCTAAGCTGCGGAATCCTTGATTTCGCAGGGCGCAACAATGATCGACCGTCTCGATGCGATGCGGGTGTTCGTCACCGCCCTCGACGAAGGCAGCCTCGCATCCGCTGGCCGACGCCTCAATCGCTCACCCGCCGCCGTGACGCGGGCCATCGCCGCCCTTGAGAGCCATGTCGGCGTTCAGCTCCTGCACCGGACGACGCGACGGCTGCAGTTGACCGAGGCTGGCGAGCCGTACGCCGCCGTCTGCCGTCGGGTGCTGACGGATCTGGAAGAAGCCGACCTCGCCGTTGCCGGGACCCGGGCTGCACCGCGTGGCGTCCTGACCGTCACCGCCCCGGTGATGTTCGGGACTCGGGTCCTGCGCCCGATCGTGGGTGAATTCCTGAACGCCTATCCTGCGATGCAGGTCCGCTACCTGCTGCTCAATCGCATGACGAACCTCCTCGATGAGGGCATCGACGTCGCGCTCCGGATCGCCCCGCTGCAAGAGTCCAACCTTGTGGCCATGCGCATCGGCGCAGTGCGCCGCGTGCTGTGTGCGTCGCCCAAGTATCTGGCCGGCCGGCCGCCCATCGCGTCCCTGTCCGATCTGGCGCAGCACGATGCCATCGGGATCGAGCCCACGAGCCCGGACGATATCTGGAGCTTCCCGCCCGTCGCCGGAGGCAGAATCCCCCGCACGGTCCGGGTCAAGCCCCGCCTGATGGTCAACACCGACGAGGCCGCCGTCAGCGCGGCGGTCGACGGCGAAGGCATCGCCCGGATCTTCTCCTATAAGATCCAGCACGAAGTCTCGGCCGGCAGCTTGGTCGTTCTGCTTCCCGAGGACGAGCCGCCTCCGGTGCCCGTCCATCTGGTCACGTCACTGGATCGAATGTCCCTCGCTAAAGTGCGAACCTTCATGGACTTCGCTGCCGTCCGCCTCAGGGCCGACTTCGACCGCGTGTCGCAACACCTCGCGGACCAACGGTCCTGCCGGGAACCGGTCGACGCCAAGATCTTGCGCCGACGCGTGTTGCCGAACCAGGATGCCGCCGCCCCTTCGTCGGGATCGCCCTGACCGATCGCCGTGTGGAGCGCGCGGCGTTTCCGCCCGTCACCGCCCCAACCGGGGATCGCCCTGCGTGACGCCGCGTCCAGGCTGGACCGGGCAAGGCGGCGGCCGCTCTGCCAGTCGGACAGCCCGGGTTCGAGCCGGTTCAGGGCGTCATGCCCGTCGACCCGCCGTCCAGTCAGCCTCGGGGCAACAACTTGGCGCTGCCGTGCAAGCTGGGCCGCTCAGGTCTGCAGCGAACCGGCGCCTCACCGATCGGCGCCGGGTCTTGAGACGCCCTCTCACGCGCCGCCGGGGTGGGAACCGCGGTGCAGCCGCGCGATTGGCGTAGGCGCACGTGCCGAGCTCCGCGCCCGTCCGGGCACGGGCTGCGCGACCCTCCACGGCCCCGCCCACGATCCCCTTGGTTCGGCCGCCCTGGCGCGAGGCCGGATACCGGTCCAACGCGTCGCGCATGGAACAGAGTGTGACGACAGCGGTCCTTTGTATCGTCGGCGGCGGCATCGCCGCCCAGGTCCTCGCAGCCCGGCTGCGCATCCCCGCGATCGTCCTCCTGCTCGCGCTCGGCTTTCTGGTCGGGCCCTTGCTCGGTTGGCTGCACCCGTCCCGCGACTTCGGGCCGAACCTGCGTCCGCTGATTGGCCTGGCGGTGGCCATCGTGGTGTTCGAGGGTGGCCTCGCCCTCGACTTTCGTGAATTGCGGGCGGCGGGCGAGGGCGTGCTCCGGCTCACCGCCTTCGCCCTGCCGATCAACTTTCTCCTCGGCACGCTGGCCGCCCACCTGATCGGCGGGATGATGTGGGGACCGGCCTGCGTGTTCGGCGCCATCCTCGTCGTCACCGGGCCGACCGTGATCCTGCCGCTCTTGCGCAACGCCCGCCTGGAACGGCGTTCTGCCGCCTTCCTGAAGTGGGAGGCCATCATCAATGATCCCGTCGGGGCCATCCTCACGGCCGTCGTCATCGAGATCCTGGTGGGTGTGCCCCACCCAGTCGGCGAGGATCCGGCGGCCGCCCTGATGCTGCACCTCGCCGAGGGTGTGGTGGTGGCGGGCGTCCTCGGCGTCGGCTCAGCCCTGCTGGTGGCCTGGGCCTTCCGACGCGATCTCATCCCGGAGACGTTGAAGACCCCGGTGCTGCTCGCGCTTGCGCTCGTTGCCTACGTTGTGCCGAACCTTCTCATGCACGAGGCCGGGCTGATCGGCGCGACAGTGTTCGGCATCGCGCTCGCGAACCGGCACGTGCCGGGATTGACCGAACTGCGCCGCTTCAAAGAGGCGCTGGTCGTCCTGCTCGTGTCATGCCTGTTCGTCGTGCTGACCGCCGACCTCGACCTTGCGGTCCTCGGCAAGCTGTCCGTGCCGATTCTCGGGCTGACGGCGGCCATTCTGTTCGTGGTTCGCCCGGCGGCGATCTGGATGGCCACCCTGCGCAGCGACCTGTCGCTGCGGGAGCGCCTGTTCGTCGGATGGATCGGGCCGCGCGGCATCGTCGCGGCGGCGGTCGCGGGCTTGGCAGGTCCCCGCCTCAGTGAGGCGGGCTATGCCGGCGGCGACCTGATCCAGCCCACCGTGTTCGCCGTCATCGTCGCGACCGTGATCGCCCACGGCTTCTCCCTCGGACCGCTCGCCCGCCGGCTTCGCCTGTCGACCGCGGCCGACACGCAGCGTCTCGCCGTGATCGGAGCATCCCCGTGGGCGAGCGATCTGGTCATTGCCCTGTATCGGGCGGGCGTGCCGGTCGTGCTGGTCGACACCTATCCCGGTGCGCTGCTCACCGCGCGGAATGCGGGTGTGCCGACGCTGCAGGCCGAACTCCTGTCCCGACACGCCGAGGAAGGCTTGTCGGACCATCCGCCGGATTACCTGCTCGCCGCAACCCGGGACGATCTCTACAACGCCCTCGTGTGCACGCGGCTGGCCCCGGAGATCGGTCGCGAGCGCGTCTACCAGCTTGCCCCGTCCGAGACCCACCTGCTGCACGAGGACACCGGCGTCAGCCGGGATGCCCGCGGAAAGGTATTCGGGGACGCCGACGCCACCTTCGATGCCTTGGCCGGGCGGCACGAGGCCGGTTGGCGCTTCCAGGTCGCTGCGTCGGAAGCCGCCGAGCAGACGGACGCGA
Organism: Methylobacterium sp. OAE515; assembly: GCF_041806315.1. Lineage (NCBI taxonomy): Bacteria > Pseudomonadati > Pseudomonadota > Alphaproteobacteria > Hyphomicrobiales > Methylobacteriaceae > Methylobacterium > Methylobacterium sp. OAE515. The sequence continues at coordinate 3,740,124 of NZ_JBGMUV010000001.1, read as the reverse complement.
TCCGTCTGCTGACCATCAGGGCCGACGGCAGTCTCGACTTTGTCTCCGTTGATCACCCGGCGAACGACGTGGCCGCGGGCGACCGTCTGCTCATCCTGACGTCCGTGCGTGCGGCGACAGCCAAGCCGGCAGCCCACAGGGCCACCGTCCCTGCCTGAGGTCGACGGTCGGGATTGCGCCCGTCCCGGCCTTGCGGCGGCCGTCGCCGCCTTCTCCGAAGCGGAGAGCGGCCCTCGGCGGCCGACCCGCGCATCCCCCTGACATCGTGAGCTGGGCGACGGCCTCAAGCGCGGATGGCGGTCAATCACTGAGGCGGGCGCACAACGGCGCCTGTACCTGTCTCGGACGCGAACGTAGCTCATCGCGAGCGGCCGCTCAGAGATCCAGCGTAACCGTTCCGCGGGCCCGGGAGACGCAGGGCATCATCCGGTCCTGCCGCTTGGCGACCGGTAGCACGATGTCGCGATGGATCACGGTGCCGCCGTGGTAGCCGCACTCGCAGGAGCCGCACACGCCGATCTCGCAGGAGGAGGGCATCGCGACGCCGTGTCGTCGCAGCATGTCGAGAAGCGAGACATCCGCAGGGACGTGAACGACCGCCCCCGTCGAGGCGATCAGCGCGTCGAAGGGTTCGGGTTTGTAGTTCTCGTCCGCCATCGGCACGAAGTGCTCGACATGCACGCGCCCCTCCGGCCATCCCGCAGCCGTCAGCCCGGCCTGCACGGCGTCCGTGAGCCCGTGCGGCCCGCAGGCATAGGCGTGGATCCCGTCGCCCGGCGCCCCCAGGGCCGCGGGATCGAAGCGCGCGCCTTCCGAAGAGAACCAGCAACGCAGCCGATCGCCGCAGACCGCCCGCAACTCGGGCAGCAGAGGCGCCTGTTCGGCCGAACGCGCGCACACGTGCAGCGCGAAGTCGGCGCCGGTCGCGGCGAGGCGCCGGGCCATGGCGGCGAGCGGCGTCACGCCGATCCCGCCGCCGATCAGCAGATGGCGCCGCGCGTCGGGGGCGAGACCGAAATTGTTGCGCGGATGCGAGACGTGCGCGATGGCGTCCACGGTCAGGTTGGCATGCGTCCACAGGGAGCCGCCGCGACCCGCATCCTCACGCTTGATCGCCAGGACGTACCGGCCCCGGTCGGCCGGATCGCCGCAGAGCGAATATTGGCGCGTGCGGCCATCCGGGAGGCGCAAGTCGACATGCGCGCCGGGCTCCCAGGACGGAAGCTCGGGGCGCTGCGGGTGAACGAGCGTCAGGCGCAGCACCTCCGGGGTGGTGGCGACGGCCTCCACCACCGTCAGCTTCATGACGATGCGGGCGGACACCGGCTCAATCCACCAGCGCGATCGCGTCACCCGGGCGGATGATCCCGCCGCGCTCGATCTCGCAATTCAGGCCCGAGCGGTTGTAGAGCGGCAGGTAGACCGGCGATCCGAGCAGCTCCTCCAGATACTTGCACGGGAAGTTGAGGCGCCCGCCGCGCAGGATCACCGCACCCACGCGGAAGCGGCGCCCGACAAGGTGGTTGAGCGGCACGCCGCGCACCGTGAGATTCCTGCGGTGATCGATGGGCGCGAGATGGATGGGGCCGCCCTGGAGCGGCGGATCGTTGCGCGCGAGGGCGTCGAGCGCCTCCTGCTCGATGAGCGTCACCTCGCGGGTATCCGGCTTGGGCGAGTAGGTCCCCGTCCCGAGGAAGTAGCGGTCACCTTGGATGCCGCGGCCGGCGACGCACTGGGCCTCGGCCAACTCCTCCATCTCGTAGCCGGCCGCCGGCGCGATATGGATGTTGAGCAACGTGCCCTGCCAGCCGGTCGCGCCGCCCGGCACGCCCGTCGCGACCGATCCGGCCGCGTGGGCGAAAGCCCCGACATGGCGGGGCACGGACGTCTCGCTCATCGTGCCGGCCCCGTCGCGAGCGCGATCGCCTCGACCTCGACCAGCGCATCGCGGGGCAGGCGTGCGACCTCGACGGTCGAGCGCGCCGGTGCGGCGCCGGGGAAGTGCTCGGCGTAGACGGCGTTCATGGCGGCGAAGTCGTTCATGTCCTTCAGGAACACGGTGGTCTTGGCCACGCTCGCGAGGCTGGCGCCTCCAGCCTCCAGGACTGCGGCGAGATTGGACAGCGAGCGGCGTGTCTGCGCTTCGATGCCCTCCGGGAACGCCCCCGTCGCCGGATCGATCGGCAATTGGCCCGAGGCGAACACGAGATCGCCGACGCGGGTCGCCTGGGCGTAGGGGCCGACGGCCGGGGCTGCGGCCTCCGTGGCGATGATGGTCCTGTCCAACTGCGTCTCCCGGTCTCGCGATGGCTTCCAGCTGTATTCCATTCCAGTGGACATACGTCCACTGTCTGAGGCGCGCTTCAAGCGCCGCGAAGCCCTTCAGTCGATCGGCCGTCGCGCCGTCTCGGGCGCCGCGAACGTCGCCACGAGCGTGATGCAGGCGAGCGCGATGAGGTAGGCCGAGATCGGCCACGTTGCGCCGCCGCTCCAGGCGAGCAGGGCCGCGGCGATCAGCGGCGTGAAGCCGCCGCTCAGCGCCGCGCCGACTTGGAAGCCGAGCGAGGCGCCGCTGTAGCGCAGGCGGGCGTCGAACAGTTCGGACATCCACGCCGCCCCGGTCCCGAACATGATGCCCTGCCCGAAGCTCAAGGCCACCGCGACGGTCAGCGTGATGATCGTCGGGTCGCGGGTGTCGAGGAGCGTGAACATCGGGAAGGCGAAGGCGATCGAGAACAGGCAGGCGGCGACGAACAGCGTCTTGCGCCCGTAGCGGTCGGACAGCCAGCCGAAGACGGGAATCGTGAAAAGCTCGATGATGGCAGCGATCAGGATGCCGTTCAGGATCACGCCGCGCGACAGGCCCAGCTGGCCGGTGACGTAGGAGATCGAGAACACGGTCACGACGCTGACGTAGGCGATCTCGGAGACCTTCAGGCCGACGGCCTTCAAGAACATGCCGGGATGCTCGGTGAGGATCTCCATGACCGGCAGCCGCGCCGTCACCGCCCGCTCCTTGATCCGCCGGAACGCCGGGGTCTCGTGAAGCCGCAGGCGGATGAACAGGCCGACGCCGACGAGGAGCGCGCTCGCCAGGAACGGGACGCGCCAGCCCCATGACAGGAACGCCGCCTCCGGCATCAGGCCGGTCAGCGCGAAGGCGCCGATCGAGAGGATCACGCCGATCGGGTATCCGAGCTGGACGATGCTCCCGAAGAAGCCGCGCCGTTCCGCCGGCACGCTCTCCACCACCATCAGCACGGCCCCGCCCCACTCGCCGCCGATGCCGATGCCCTGGACGAGGCGCAGGGCCACGAGGAGGATCGGCGCGAGGATGCCGATCTGCCCGTAGGTCGGCAGGCACCCGATCAGGAAGGTGCCGAGGCCCATGATCATCAGGGTCAGCGACAGCATCGCCTTGCGCCCGATCCTGTCGCCGAAATGGCCGAAGACCGCCCCGCCCAGCGGTCGGGCCAGGAACCCGACGGCGTAAGAGCCGAACGCCGCGATCGTGCCGACCACGGGGTCGATGCTGGGGAAGAACAGCTTGTTGAAGACGAGGGCGCTGGCCGTTCCGTAGATCAGGAAATCGTACCATTCGACGGTGGTGCCGATGACGCTCGACCAGACGATCTGGCGCCGTTCCGCGGTCGTGACCGCGCCGGACCCGGCGATCCGGATCGCCTCCGATGGCAGGACAGCGTCGAGCATGAGCGGGCATCCACTTTGAGAGATGAATTTCCACTCAGCCGGATACAAGCGGCGTGCCAACCGTCCTGGTCGGCCGTCCGGGCGCACCCCCATCGCCTGTGCTAAGCACCGACCGATCAGCCTCCAGCGCTCACCAACGAGGACATGGCCGGGGGATCGGGACGAGACGCGAATGACGATCACGGCAGAGGGGCGGCGGGTCCAGATCGAGGCTGAGACGCGCTCTCAGATCCAGGTGCTTGCCGAGGAGATCCGGCGCAGACGGAAGGAGCAGGATCTCTCCCTCGAAGCCTTGGCCTCCCTGTCCGGGGTGAGCCGCTCGATGATCTCGAAGATCGAGCGCGGCGAGGCCGTGCCGTCGACGGCGATCCTCTCACGCCTCGCCGAGGCGCTGGGCGTGACCTTCTCCAGGCTGATGGCGCCCACCACCGAAGTGGAGGTGCTTCTGATCCCGGCCTCCCGCCAGCCGGTGCTGCGCGATGAGGCTTCGGGCTTCCTGCGCCGGTGCCTCTCTCCGGTGCTGCCTGGCCGTGGGATCGATTGGGTGCTCAATACGCTCCCGCCGGGCGCAACCACGGGAGAGTTCGTCGCCCACCGCCGCGGCGTGTCGGAGTACATCTTCGTCCTGAAGGGACGCCTGCGCGCCACGATCGGCGATCGTGCGGTCGTGGTCGAAGAGGGCGACAGCTTGTATTTCGAGGCTGATGCCGGGCACGCCTTCACCAATCTCGGGGCGGAGGCGTGCCAGTATTTCCTGGTGATCGACGCCACGCGGCTGCGCTGAGGCTTCGCCGTCGAAAGTGCGCCGCGCTCGGCTGAAGCGTGCCGATGTGGCCGTCGACCGACGGACGGCGATCGTCGGGACCCGCACATCTTGAGGATGGCAGACCACCGGGTAGGCCAACGCGCTATCGCGAGCGAGGCGGAGGGGCGTGCGGGCCGCCCGTCCTCCAGATAGTTCTCGATCGGCGCCGTACGGCCCAGAGCCAAACCGTGACCCGCCAGAGCCACGCGATAGGCCACCGCGGAACCGTCCCTGGCCGCCCCAGAACCACGTGGGTCGCCGAGCCGCCGCCATGCACGGCAGCGATCAGGACCGCGAGACCGTGCTGTCGGAGGTGGCGGCGGGGCCGCAACGGGTGGCCGTCGTCTTGTCCTTGCCAGCCCGCGCCAACAGCATTGCGGGGGCCGGCGTGCTGCGCGTCGACGTGGTCGGGCGGCGTGAGCCTCTGCAGCCGACGATCCCGCACTTCACACGTTCAAGTCTGCACCGCTGCCGCGAGCACCCAGGCATCGCGCGGCGCCCCGAGGTCGGTGGCGACAAGCCGCGACGGGCCAAGTTCAAGCGCTAATCCGATCCGCTACGTCCACAGCGATCTTGCGGAGGTGCACACCGAGCCGGGATGGACGCGCCCTCCCGGTTCACGCAGAACCCGAACCACCAAATCCCGGGACCGAAGATCTAACTGCGGATATCCTTCTTCGTCACGAAGTTGAAGTTCTCAACCATAACGTCCTTGACGATCTCGGAGCCCAGCCGCTCATTGACCCGGTGCTTGATCTCGTCCAGGCGCTTGTTGATGTCGTATTTCTTGAGGTTGCGAAAGTCGAGGTCGCCATCGGCATAGATCTGACGGAACGCTTCATCCAGGACGAACGGCGCGGGGGTCACCCCCGCCCCTTTGATCAGATGCGCCTCGGCCGTGAAGATGATCGTGGCGAGGATGTAGCCCTGAACGCTTCCTTCGGCGATGATCGGAATGTTGAGCGGCCGCAGCTTCTGATAGCTCAGTCCCTCCAGGTACTCCTCGGCTTTCGGCTTCGGCAGGTCCGGCATCCAGGTGATCACCGCGTAGCTGGACAGCGCCGTGATCGTGCAGATCCAGAGACCGGTGAGGACGATTCGGGTCACGCGCGGTCACTCCTGATAGCGTAGGGCGGCCGAGTAGGTGCCGTCGGATTCCGCGCTCTGGATCATGGTCGAGACGATATCCGAGACCTCCTGCAAGGCGCGCAGGTGGATGCCCAGAAGCTCGTGATTGCGCCGGAGCTTGGCGCGGACCCGTTCCAGGCCGTCGATCTCCGCGGGATTGAGAGCTGTCGCGTCCATGGCCCGGCCGAGACGCGCGAGCTCCACCAGGCTCTGGCTCTTGCGGAGGTTGAACTCATCCTGATCCCGCAGGTCGTGCACCGTCAGCGCGGCGGTCTCGGCTTCGATTGTGGCCTCGAGGCGATTGAGGGTCGACAGCAGCATGATCCTTGTCCGTTGAACGCGGCAGGCGAGACCGGCCTAGACCGTCGGCGTCCGGGTGGCGTGAGGCGCATCTGCGGCCTCGGGATGCGCGGCATCGATCATCTTGGCGATGCCGATGCCGCCGGCCTTGGCGAGCTGAGCGCCGAGCTGCTCGGCCAGCATCGACTTCCAGATCGAGCCGGCATTGCCCTTGCCGAAGACGGCCGAGGCCCCTTGAGGAAGCATGGATTCGACAAAGGTCTGCAGGACGAAGGCCTCGAACTGCTGGGCCGGGCTCCCCTTCGCCCGCGGAGCCGGAAGCGTTGCGGCCGTCCGGAAACGGGTCAGCACGGCGTCGGCGCTCGGCTGCGGCGCGACCGGGACGCCGGTCCGAAGGCTCGAGGCTGTGCCCAGCGCGGCCGCGAAATCTCCGGAGGAGGCCTGCGTGAGCTTGGTCACGGCCGCCTGATAGCGGGTCGGATCGGCGGCACGCGCCACGTCGAGGACGATATCGGAAGGCGGTTGGACGCTCACAGCGCGCTCGTATCCAGAGGGGCGTGACCGCGACAGGTCTGGTCCACAGTATCGGCCGAATCCGTCGCGGTTGCGGACAAGCTCAGTCCACCCGCGAAGCTAACCGGCCTGGCTGACCGGAGGCTTGCCGCGCGGGATCGGTGAGGCGGTCGAGCCGCTCGGCCCAATCGCGCTTTTCCAGGTGGTGCCGGTGCTCGTCTTCGAGGCGGCCGGCCCATAACTCGGTGCGCTTGTGCCGGCTGGCCCGGTCGCGGAGCTGCTGCGCGGAGACGTCCCGCTCCGCGCGCAGATCCTGCGCCGCGACCGCGAGGGCCTTGAGCCGGCCGACCGACGTGGCGCGGATCGGCTCGTGGAAGGCCGAGGCCTCGTTGAGCACGCGAATCAGATCTTCCTGGGCCCTGTCGGCTGCCCGGACCTGCTGCTCCAAGGCGGCCAGTTCCCGTTCCGCGAGCCGGTGCAGGCGTTCCTGCAGGCGAAGGAGCCGCCGCGTGCGGTGCAGCCGTGTCTGCATGTCAGCCCCTTCTGAGCCAGTGCTCGTATTCGAGGATGAACTGACCGAGCATGTCGCTCGACAGGACCATCAGCAGGAGAAGGCCACCGAAGAGGATGAACGGCGTCGCGATGAAGAACACCGGGATCTGAGGCGTGAGCTTGTTGGCGAGACCCAGGGCGAGGTTCACGATCACCGAATAGACGATGAACGGGCTCGTCAGGCGCAGGGCCACGATGAAGGCCGCGGTGGTTCGATCGACGAGACCACTCAACATCGGCCGGGCGCCGAACGGATTGCCGGCCGGGATGCGGTCGTAGGAGGCGACGAGGCCGCGGAACAGCTCCCAATGCAGGTCCAGGGTGAAGATCAGGACCGTCGCCGTCATCATGATCAGCGAGCCGGTCAGCGAGGCCGCCTCGTTGTCGGCGACCGGGTTCCCGGGGATACCCCCGAGGCCGATCATCGTCGCCAGGCCGTTCACCATCGTCTCGAGTGCAAAATAGAAGGACCGGCCGAAGAAGCCGATGGCGAGGCCGGTGAGCGTCTCGCATCCGATCCACCAGAAGGTGTCGGCCGGCGCGGCGTTCCGCAGGCCCGCGCTGAATTTCGGAAGCAGCAGGGGCGCGACCGCCAGGGTCACCGTCAGGGCGATGAGCAGGCGGATGTGCGACGCCACCCGTGTGCTGGACAAGCCCGGGGTGACCAGAAGGCAGCCGCCGATGCGGCAGAAGATCACGAAGACCCCCAGGATCGTCTCAGGAATCATCGGCGGTCAGGAGATCGTGCCGAGCGACTTGATCTCGACCCCGCGGGCGATCTCAACATGCGACAGCACCGCGACCGTCGGGAACAGCCGCTCGATGATCATCCGCACGTAGCTTCGGACCTCCGGTGCGGTGACCAGGGCGAATTTGTGGGCGGTCTTCATGTGAGCCCGGATCGCTTCCGAGGCCTCGACGCCGAACTGCTCGATCAGCCGCGGGTCGATGTCGACCTCGACCACGTCGCCCTTGCTGTCGCGCTTGAGACCCTGATGGAAGGTCAGGTCCCAGCGGCTGCCGAGCCGCAGCACACTGAGGACCCCGTTCTCCGCGAGATCGCCGCAGATCTGCTGCGCGATCCGAAGCCGGACATGCTCCGCGATCTGCTCCGCCCGGCGCGCGTGCGGGACGATCTCGGCGATGGCCTCGATGACCAAGTGCAGGTTCCGGATCGAGACCCGCTCGGCCAGCAGCAGCTTGAGGACGGCCTGAAGACCTGAATACGAGATCTGCGACGGGCAGATCTCGTCGACCAGGCGCTTGTACTCACCATCCAGGCGATCGATGAGCATCCGCAGATCCTTGTAGGAGAGGAGCTGCGGCAGGTTGTTGCGGATGACCTCGCTGACATGCGTCAGCATGACCGAGTGCCAGTCGATCGGGCTAAAGCCCTCGCGCCGCGCCTCCTGGGCGTAGGTGTCCGGCACCCACACGGCGCGCATGCCGAAGGCCGGCTCGCGCACCTCCTCGCCCGTGAGGGCGGGCATCGGGCCGTCGCCCACGACGATCATCATCTCGCCGGGGCGGACCTGCTGCGCCGCGATGACGGTCCCGTGGATTGCGATCTCGTAGCTCTTGCTCGGCACGGAGGCCGATTCGATCAGCTTGATGTCCGGGACCACGAACCCGTATTGCTGCGCGAATTTCCGGCGCATCCGACCGACCCGATGGGCCAGCTCCTGCTGTGCGGGCTGCATCTGCACGGCGAGGTGCTTGCCAAGCCGCAGCTCGATCTCTGCCGTCTTCAGCGATTCTTTCACGGCCTCGCTGTCCTGGCGTTCGAGAAGCAGCTGCCGCTCCCTGGCCTGCGTTGCGGCCTCGACCTTCGATTGCGCCTCTGCGAGCCGCCGCGGGATCAGGTAGGCCACGGTGCCCATCAGGACACTCAGGATTGCGAAGGGCACGAACGGCATCCCGGGCATGATCGCGAAGACCGCCATCAATCCGGCTGCGACGAACAATGCCCGTGGATAGGCGCCGAGCTGGCCGAGGATCGCCTGCTCCGCAGTCCCGCGGGTCCCGCCTTTGGAGACCAGGAGGCCTGCGGCCAGCGACACGATCAGCGCCGGGATCTGCGAGACCAGGCCGTCGCCCACCGAGAGCTTGGTGAAGACGTCGGCGGCCTTCGCCAGCGGCAGGCTGTGGCGGGTGACGCCGATGATGATCCCGCCAAAGATGTTGACCACGATGACGATCAGGCTGGCGACCGCCTCGCCGCGCACGAATTTCGAGGCGCCGTCCATGGACCCGAAGAACGCGCTCTCCTCCTCGAGTTCGCGCCGCCGCCGCTGCGCCTCCTTATCGTCGATGAGGCCCGCCGAGAGATCGGCGTCGATCGCCATCTGCTTGCCCGGGATCGCGTCGAGGGTGAAGCGGGCCCCGACCTCGGCAATGCGGGTCGCGCCCTTGGTGATCACTAGGAAGTTCACCGTGATCAGGATGGCGAACACGACCAGGCCGATCACGAAGTCGCCGCTCATGACGAACTGCGAGAAGCCCTGGATGACGTGGCCCGCCGCATCGACGCCCGCGTCTCCGTTGGAGAGGATTAACCGCGTCGTCGCGATCCCGAGGGCGAGGCGCAGGAGCGTGGCGATCAGCAGAATCGTCGGGAAGGACGAGAATTCGAGCGGCTTCTGGATCCAGAGCGCCACCATCAGGATCAGTACGGACAGCGCGATGGACAGCGCCAGCCCGATGTCGATCAGCACCGCCGGAACGGGCAGAAACAGCACCGCAAGGATCGCGATGATCCCGACGGCGAACCAGACATCCCGCCGAACGCGACCGTCCGGCGCGAGGGCTTCTAGGGCCGCTGCCACGCTCTCAACCCTCTCAATCTCGCTCGTGCATCTGCATCATCAAGCTTGCGCCTGGATTGCTCCGGCCGCCCTCACGCTCCGACAAGACGACCCGGAGGCCGCGCTCGCAGTCCCGGGACGGCTCAGAAGCCGGAGATGATCCGGCCGTAGACCATCTCGGTGAAGGCGTAGATCTGGCCACCCATGAAGGAGCCTGTGACGATCATCACGATCAGGACCACCACGATCTTCGGGACGAAGGTCAGGGTGACTTCCTGAATTTGGGTGAGCGCCTGGAATAGAGCGATCAGGACGCCCACGACCATCGCTGCACCGACCGCGGGCCCGGACGCGAGGATGATGGTCCAGATGGCGGACCGGACGAGCTCGAGAGCGTCAACCTCGTTCATGAGATCAGCCGAGGACGGTCGGAGGAGCCGACGTTACAATCTTGGCTCGGCGGAACTGAATGTTCCGGAACCAGCGTACGCGCGAACAGGGGCACGTCAGGCTCTCATGTCCACGAAAAATAGCCTGTCTCGCACCGCCACTGCACCGCACGTCGTTCTTCCTCACGACGTGGTCTCGGAAGCACGGGGTTGCAGGACGGCTCGAGGCTCGGGCTCCGCCATTCCGAAACGGACCAGCCTTTGCCGTCGGCGTTCCTCAGCTCGCGGAGGATCCCGTTCTACGAGACGGTCATGCCGGGTTCGTACGGAACGTCCTTGCCGTTATCGAGATGAGCGAGCAACCCGTTATTGGCCACCTGGACAGAGACGACCGTGCCGGTGACCGACTTGTCGGCAGAGGTCACCGTGTGACCAACCAGATTTCCAGCTTGCGACAACGTCGAGGATGTCAGGAGCGCGTCGAGCTTGCTGTTGATGTTCACGCTCTGCTCGACCTGCGAGAATGTCGCGAGCTGCCCCATATATTCTGTCGATTTCATCGGATCGGTCGGGTTCTGGTTCTTCATCTGAGCCAGAAGGAGCTTGAGGAAATTGTCGTAGTTCAGCGTCGTCTGCTTCGCGGCAGCAGCGGTGCGGTCCGGCGTCTTGGTCGACAGGGACTGAGGGGCGATATTCGTAGCGGATACAGGCATGGTTCGATCTCCATCCGATTTGGATGCTTGTGCCTCGCGACGCCTCAGGCAACCTGATGGGTCAGCGCGTTCATGGGCTGAGGCGATGGCGGGCTTTCCGGCTCGAAGAGTCCCCGCAGGATTCGCAGCGCTTCGAACGGCCGGCCGGAATCAAGGAAGGATCGGGCCGTACCGAGGGAAGACACGGCATTGGAGCCAGGATTCTGGGCGATGATCGCGCTGTCGACCTCGTCGTAGGCCTGCCGGACCTGATCCGCATTGCTCGGGTCGATCAGCATGGCCTGCGCGATGAAGTAAAGCTGACGTATCGGCGTGGTCGCTTGTTCGGCCTGCAGAACGTGTGCCTCCAAGAGGAAGGTCGCGTCGTTGAGCAGCTCGATCGTCACCTTGCGGTCGACACGGAGAACAGCCCCGTTGATGAAGATCCGCTCGTGGCCGCGCAGGCTGAGATTGATGGAGCGGCTCATTGGAGGCCGTCGCGAATCAGCGTGTTGACGTAGATCAGCGGCTCAAACCCGGTCGCGTCGCCGCGGAGGATCTGGTCGGTCCGGCTCATGTTCCACAAGCCGATCGAGATCAGGTCAGCCCGCAGCTCCTTGGGCAGGCCGTTCTCGGGATTCGCGAGATCGTCGATCAGAAGGCTCCAGAGACGCTGCAGGAAGCTGGTCGCTTCCCGGCGCAGCTCCTCGGGCGCATCGGCCGCCTCTGCCCGCTTCATCAGGCTGATGGCGCGGTCGAAAGCCGCGCGTTCGCGCTCCCGGGCAAGGGCGGGCGAGTCGTCCATCATCTCCGCGTAGGACGCGCCATACATTGCAAGTATGCCTCTTTGACGGTGATCAGATTGGTTTTCGAGTAATATTATTTGGCAAATGTCGGATAAATTTGCCTGTTTTTAGATTCTTCCGATCAGATGTAATCCAGCAGGCTCAGCTTGCTGACTTGACCGGTCAGAGAATAGGCAACTTTGAGCTGCGCCTCCAGATTCTGGGTTCGGGTGGCCACCTCTTCCCAGTCGACGGCTTCGAGTTTCCCGAACCCCTCTGTCATGATGTTCTTCTGCGCGTCGATCTGTTTGCCGACGGTGCCGATCCGCGCTTGGACGACGCCGATATCCGCCTGGATGTCTTTGACCCCCAAGGTCCCAGCGTTCGCCAAGCTGCGCAATTTGTCATAGACGACATTCTGCGTAGCGGGACCCAGGCTGGCCAACCCGATATCGGACGCCAAGGTGTACATCATCGCGAGTTGCCGCAGCGGCTGAGCATTGGCGTTGACGGAACTCTCAACCGTCTCATTGCGGGTGATATCGCTCTTGATATTGACGTCTGATGCCGAAGACCAGTTTTGTTTCCATTGATTGTCTTCAAAAAGCTGCGCAAAGCGGCCGCCATCCTGAAGGAAATGCTCCATCTGGGCGGGGGTGATGTTGCTTGTGTCCGGCTGCGTGCCGGGCGGGAAGTGGAACTCATTCGTGAAGGCTTGCTGAAAGGCTGTTTTGGCGGCCGATTGCGGCGACGCTTCGTAATCGGCAATCGGACGCTGTCCCGTGTTGATGCCACCGAACAGGTACTGGCCGCCGGTCGACGTGTTCAGGTCGCCAATCAAGGCCGTGAGCTTGGTGGCCGCCATCTGCGCGACGACGGTCCCGCTGGTATCGGTCAGCTTGCCGGGCGTCGTCAGCGCGAGAAACGCTTCACCGTCCGTGCGGACGCGGTCGAGCGCGTGGTAGGAACTGTCAAGCCGCACACCCGTCAGCCCGTTGCGCCTGCTCTGGGCATCGAGATTGTCGACCTCCTGCCGCAGGTTGAGGCTGAGCCCCGTCCTGTAGCCCAGCTCGAGGCCGACATCGGCGTAGCGGCCCTTCGAACTCTCGGCGACAGCCTTGTCGAGGTCGGCCTGAATCCGGGACACATTGGATCGCGGCGTCTTGAGGAACGTCGCTGTGGAGATGAAGCTCGCTTTCATGAGGCTACCTCACCGCGTCGAGGAGTGTTTGGAGCATCGCGTTGACCGTCGCGATGAGCTTCGCCGAGGCGGCGTAGGACTTCTCGAGCTGGAGCATCGTGGCGACCTCGTCGTCGCGGTTCACGTCCGTGGCGTTCGAGAGCGCGGTCGATGCGCTGTCCAGGAAGGCGGATTCGTTGTCGACCTGGACCGAGGCGGCTTTGCGGGCTGCCTCCAGCCAGCTCGCCGAGGCCCCAGCCGCCGTCTGCAGGGACGTCGACAGCGGCAGCTCCGAGTCGGACGGGAAGGCGCGATCCGCGCCCAGCGCCGACCGAAGGGCGACCAAGTGAGCCGTGAACGAGGCCGCGTTCGTGCTGTTGTACAGGTACTGCGCGCCCGCGTTCATCCCGCCGTCGCGCAGCGTGAACGGATTGCCGCTCTGCTCGGGATCGGCGGCCGGGTTCACGCGGATCGTGCTCGCCAGGCCGACGGCTCCCGCCGCCGGCAAGGCCGGATGCCCGCCATCGGTGAGCAGACCCGCCAGGGCGGTCCCGCTCGCGACGTTGTTGTCCGTCTCGGCAAAGGCGTTGATCAGCCCGCCGGCGATCGCGTCGAGCTGCTTCTGATACGTGATCGCGATCTCGTCGCGCACGGCGACCTCCCCGACGATCCGCCCGGCCTGGAGCGGCATGACGGCGCCGTTACCGGTGACCTGGACTCCGTCGATGAGCACGGCCTTGCCGATCGTTCCTGCCGCGAAGACTGCGGTCGGGTCGAACGTCACGCGTCGCGGCCCGTGTTCGTAGAGCGGCGATCCATTGTCGGCGTAGATCGCCATGTCGTTGTCGGCGCGGACAGCCGTGCTGATGCCGATCTCCTTGGACAACTGCGCGAGGATCTTGTCCCGCCTGTCGAGGGCATCGCTGATATCGACCTTGCGCGCCGTGCCGAGCACCACCTCCTTGTTGGCCTTGTCGAACTGCGCGAGCAGGTCGTTGATCGTCTTGACCGAGTTGTCGATCTCCTCATCGGCACGCGCCCGCGTGGACTGGACCGTGCTGCTGGCCTGGTTCAGGGATCGGGCGAGATCCTTCGCGGCGGCAACGGCCGCCTTCGCCAGGTTGATGTCGTCGGGCTTGTTGGCGGCGTCGCCGAGAGCCACGTTCAACGCGCTGATCTTGGCGGAGATCGAGCGGCCGGCCTCGGTATCGCCCACCGTGTCTTCCAGGCTCGTAAGCCCGTCCAGGACCGCTTGACGGCTGGCCAGTTCCGACGTGCTGCCGACCATCCGATCGAACAGGAACGTGTTGCTGGCGCGCGTGATCACGACCCGGACCGGGCCGTCGGTCGTGACAAGCGACGTGATCTTCCGCGAGTACGACGGATCGTTCACGCCCGCGATATTGCGGGACACGACGTCCGTCTGGACCGCATTGGCCTGGAGAGACCCACGGGCGGCATTCAGTGCGACGGAGAGGCCCATCTCGAAAGTCCCCTAGCCCGCCGTCAGCGCTTGAGATTCACGAGGAGCTCGAGCATTTCCGAGCCAGTTTGGAAGACCTTCGAATTCGCCCCATAGCTGGTCTGCGCCTCGATCATCGTCGCGAGCTCGTTGCCGAGATCGACGTTCGAGTTCTCGAGCATGTTCGACTCGATCGCCCCGCGACCGCCGATGCTGGCGAAGCCGAGCTGCGGCTCGCCGGAGGTCGGACTGGTCTCGAACACGTTCCCCGACCGCGGAGTCAGCTGATCCGGGCTGGCCACCGTCGCCAGGGGAATGCGGTAGGCCGCGGCCTTCGTCTTGTCGGCGTAGATGGCGTAGACCGTCCCGTCGGACCCGATCTCCGAGTCGACCACGTCCTTCGCCGCGCTGCCATTGGCGCTGCCCTGGAACTGGAAGTCGGAGGCGAGCTGCGTCAGGTTCTTGAAATCGAAGGTGAAATTCTTGCCGTTGGGGATGGTGAAATTCAGATTGGGAGACCCCTGCAATTGGCCATTCACAAATGTAAGGGGGCTGGTGGCCAGCGGTGTTCCCGGGAAGTTGCCGGGCACGCTGTGGTCGTAAGCTGAAACCTGCCACGTATTGGCCGCCGTCTTCCAGAAATACAGGTCGACCTGGACGGGATTTCCGAGATTGTCGAAGGTGGTGAAGTTCGTCGCCTTCGAGTAATTGGGCCCGACCGTGGTGATCGGCGCGTTGCTGTCCAGATTGGCCTTGCTGATGCCGCCCAGGGTGGACGGACGCGCCTGCATCGACATGGTGCCCAGATTAACGGGCACCAGGCCGTTGTAGCTGTTCATGGACGGGCTCGGATCGCCCGCGGCCAAGCTGTAGCCCATCAGGTGCATGCCGGCCGTGTTGACCAGGTCACCGCTCGGTTGCACGACTTGGAAATTCCCGGCGCGCGTCAGGGCGTATCGGCCGCCCTCGTCCTTCACGACGAAGAACCCGTTCCCCTTGATCGCGAGATCGGTCGCCGACGTCGTCGCCGTGCTCGTGCCCTCGCTGGTGATCATGTGGCGGACCACGGTGTCGACGGAGCCGGAATTGTACGATCCGGGGCTCGAGTCGATCAGGAGCGACGAGAACTCTGTCGCGGATCTCTTGTAGCCGGTCGTATTCTGATTCTGGATGTTGTCCGCAACCGTTCCCAGGCGGTTTGTCTGGGCGTTCATCCCGGACACACCGCTGTTCAGCACCCCATACAGACCCATGACGAGATTCCCCGTTGTCTGATACCGTTGCGTTACTCAGATCAGCACTCGCTTGCGCGAAGCTTTCGGCGCTGCGTTCCTGGGCCGGGCGGCTGGGCCGGCGCGCCGACCCAGCTCAGCCGCGGAGCGCGTTCGCGAGTTCGAGGAAGGCGTCCAGACTCTGCGGCTCCGTCGGATCCTGCCGCAGGGCGCCGTAGATCTTCGGCACCAGGGCGACCGCCTGATCGAGTTCGGGGTCGGCGCCCATCGTGTAGCTGCCCATCAGGCGCAGGTCCCGCGAATCCTCAAAGCGTGCGATCAGGCTCTTGAGGGTGCGCACGAGCTCGCGCTGCTGCGGCGTCCAGACCAGGTCGGCCAAGCGGGAGATCGAGCCCAGCAGGTCGATCGCCGGATAGCGGCCCTGGTCGGCGATGGCCCGGTCGAGCACGATGTGTCCGTCGAGGGTGCCGCGGATGCTGTCGGCCACGGGATCGTTGTGGTCGTCCCCGTCGATCAGGACCGAGAAGATGCCGGTGATCGTGCCCTCGCCTTCGCGTCCCGGCCCGGCCCGCTCCAGCAGGCGCGGCAGATCGCCGAAGACGCTCGGCGGGTAACCACGCGCCACGGGCGGCTCGCCGGCCGCGAGCGCCACCTCCCGAGCCGCGTGGGCGAAGCGCGTCACCGAATCGAGCACGAGCAGGACGGATTGGCCCTGGTCCCGGAAATATTCAGCGACCGCGAAGGCGAGCTTCGGCGCCTGTCGGCGCATCATCGGACTCTCGTCGCCTGTGGCGACCACGACGACCGAGCGCGATCGGCTGTCCTGGATCGGACCCTCCAGGAACTCCCGGACCTCGCGCCCACGCTCACCCACCAGCGCGACCACGACGGCGTCGAAACCGGAGCAGCGGGCGAGCATCGACAGCAGCGTCGTCTTGCCGACCCCCGAGCCCGCGAAGATACCGATGCGTTGGGCCGCGCAGAGCGGCGTGAACAGATCCAGGGCCCGGACGCCGGTCCGGAGCGGGCTCTCCACCCGGGAGCGGAGCATCGCGGGCGGCGGATCGGCGTCCAGCGGCATGGCTCGGCTGCCTCTGGGAAGCTCACCCTTCCCGTCGATCGGTTGCCCGAAGGCATTGACGACGCGGTCCTTCCAGCCCTCGCAGGGCCGGGGGCTGGCAGCCGGCACCCGGTACGCCGGCGCGCCCAGACCGACCTCGATCCGGCCCTCGAACGGCTTGAGGATCACGCCCGCTTCGTCGATCCGCACCACCTCGCTCTCGATCGGCCGGTCCCGGCCCTCGATGCGCATGCGGTCGCCGAGCCGCAGCAGCGGCAGGTCGATGCGGACGCGGCAATGGCCGAAGCCGATTTCCCGCACGGATCCGCCGATCCGCACGAGAGGATGGGCGTCGCGGTCTTCCAGCGCGTCCGCGAGGCGGTCGAGCGCGTTCATGCTGAAATCCGCATTGCCGGGTCCCGAGGCATCCGGCGGCCTACGCGGATGGGCCGAGGCCGCGGATCGCGTCCTGCAGCGACGATTCCGACTCCGCCACGGCCGCCGCTGCACTCTGGAAGGTGCGCGTGATCTCGATGAGCCGTGACATCTCCATGATCGGGTTGACGTTGGCCCCTTCCTGGAAGCCCTGCTGAACCCGAACGGTGGTCTCGTCGCGCTGGTTGAAGTCGAGGATCGGCCGACCCGGGATGTCCGACGTCACCGCGCCGCCGGCGACGCGCGTGAGCTTGGCGGCCGGATCGAGGCGGAACACGCCGAGCGCGCCGACCTGGTTGGTGCCCTGGGATATGATCCCGTCCTGACCGATCGTGAGCGGCGCCCCTTCCGGATCGACCGTCAGGGGCGACCCGCCGGGATCCAGGATCGCGCGCCCGTTGAGATCTTGGAGGTCGCCCGCCGCCGTGACCTGCATGCGGCCGTCCCGGGTATAGACGGGACCCCGCGGTCCCCGCACGGCCAGCCAGCCGTCGCCCTGAAGGCCGACATCGAGGGGCGAGTCCGTCTTGGTCAGCGGACCGGCCTTGCGCGACAGAAACGTCTCGCCCGGCGTCGAGAAGGCCACCTCGCGGTGCCCGGCCTGGGACAGGATCGTCTCGAACTTCACTTCCTCCGCGCGGTAGCCGGCCGTCCCCAGATTGGCGACGTTGGTCGCCACCGTGTTCAGGCGCTGTTCCAGTGCGACCTGGGCGGACAGGGTGACGTAGAGTGACGATTGCATGTCAGCGGCCTCCCTGCCGGATGCCCTGCAGCTTGAGAATGACGTCCGGGTCGAGGCCAGAACCGGAGCCGTTCAGCAGCGACAGCGCCGGTGTCGACGCCGTGTCGTTCTTCGCGTCCCACAGGATGGTGAAGCGCTTGATGAACTGATCGAGCTTGGCCGGATCCTTGAGGCTCGCGATATTGAACTTGCGGTTGATCAGGCTCGCCTGCCCGTCGATGCTGCTCTTTGCCGCTTCAGGCGGAAGGCCGAGCGTGGTCCGAACGACTTCGGCCAAGGCCGGGTCGGCCAGGAAGCCGTACGCGGATGTCACGGTCGGTGCCTTGCGCCGGAAATACAGGGCGAGCCTCACGCCCTCGTTCTCGTTGCCGGCCTCCGTCTCGAGCGTCTTCTGGACATAGGCATCGACCGTAGCCGTGCGGCTTGCATGCCGCGCATCCTTGAACCGATCGAGCAGCTGGCTGAGCTTCTTGGGATCCTGCAGGCTCGCGACATCGAGTTTCTTGTCGATCAGCTTGGCCTGCTCATCGGGCCGCCTCGCGCTGGTGTCAGCGGGGAGGCCGAGCGCGGCCACGACCACGTCCGTCAGCGCCGGATCTGCGACGATGTCCTTAGCTGCGTGGACAGCGCTGGCCTTGTCTCGGAAATACTGCGACTGTTTCTCGAGCTCGGCATCCGAGTCGGCGTAGGTTCCGGTCGGCCGGAAGTACGGATCGACAACGGAGTTTCTGCCCTCATAGCGAATTTCTATGAATTTGCTGATGAATGTGCTCAGCTTGTACGGGTCCTTGAATGTGTCAGGGTCCAATTTGCTCTGGATCTGCTCCTTTTTTGTCCACGCGTCGTCGTATTCGGACGCCGGCGGTAGGCCGACCGTCGTTCGGACAATCTCTGAGAGCTTGGAATCCTTCACAACGTCGTTCAGATCGACGCCGGCTTCCGACATGTCCTGAATGTATTTAACAGAACTTTGAGTCTGTGTGTCGTAGGCGGCTCTTTTTTCCGCCAGGCTCTGCTTCGGAGCCATCTTGTCGAGAATGTCTTGAATTTCGGGGTCGTCGGAATGCTCTATTCTGCTCGGATCGTCACCGAGAGTCCTGAAGTTGAAGGCGGCGGCGAAATCCCTGTAGCGCTCGTCCTGCAACCGGGTGACCAGGACACGGCCGTTCGCATCCGCCTCACCCAGGAGGACCTTCCTCATGAAGCCCTTGGCGTAGATCATGTCGTCGAGGCCGAACGCCTTCATGGCGAAGGTGTAGAGCCGGTTGTTTCCGAGAAAATCGTCAACCGTCTTGATCTGACCGATATGATCCTGAAAATACTTGATCTCGTTCTTCGATGCCGGCTCCGAGGCGGTCCGGCTCAGAGATTTCTGCAGATTTGCTGTGATCGATCGATAATCAGTGAAGGTCGAAAGCATGAGGCGGGTCCTTCATCTGCGGTTTCTCCCGATTCTAGGTTCGTGAGCTTGCCTGGACCTTGCTCGCCTCGGTTCTGTACACGCGGTGCTTGGGTGCGAGGTCGCCGCTCCAGCCCTGCGCAAGCATAGCGCTCTAGCCCGGGACCGATCGGAACGGGTTTGGGGGCGCGGCGCGTGGGTGTTGTCATCGGCTTGCTGATTGCGGTCGCCTGCGTCGGGGGCGGCTTCTCGGCGATGGGCGGCCACCTGATGGTGATCTGGCAGCCCTTCGAGTTCATCATTATCGGGGGGGCGGCCGCCGGTGCATACGCGGTGGCCAATTCCTCCAAGGTCGTCGTGGATACCGGCCGGGCCCTTCTGGAGGCGGCCCTCGGGCGGGTGCCGAAACGAGACGATTACCTGGCGCTGCTGGGCCTGCTGTTCGCGCTGACGCGGGAGCTGCGCTCCAAACCGCGCAACGAGGTGGAAAGCCACCTGGAGAAACCCGATCAGTCCGAGATTTTCCGGGCCTATCCCCGGGTGACGCGGGACGAGGAGCTGACCCAGTTCATCTGCGATTACATCCGCCTCGTCCTGATCGGCAACGCGCGACCTTACGAGATCGAGGCGCTGATGGAGGAGGAGATCGCCACCCATCGCGGCGACAAGCTGAAGGTCTACAACGCGCTGATGAGCATGGCCGACGGGCTGCCGGCCCTGGGCATCGTGGCGGCGATCCTCGGCATCGTGAAGGCGATGGGCGCCCTCGACCAGTCGCCCGCTCTCCTGGGAAGCCTGATCGGCTCCGCGCTGGTGGGCACCTTCACGGGCATCTTCGCCTCCTACACGGTGGTGGCGCCGCTGGCCAACAAGGTGAAGGCCACCCGCGATGCGCAGGCGCGGGTCTACGTGATCGTGAAGCAGACCCTGCTGGCCTACATGAACGGCGCCCTCCCGCAAATTGCCGTCGAGCACGGCCGCAAGGCGATCACGGCGGCCTACCGGCCGACCATCGACGAGGTCGAGAACGCGACGATCACGGGCTTGCCGCGCGGCGAAACCGTCCTGCGTGAGGCGGCCTGATCATGGACCGTCAGCAAGTCGTCAACGACATCCGGGATCGGCTGCTGGACGCGGCCGGCCTCTCCCTCGAACGCCTGCCGATGCTGCACGTGATCCTCGACAGGGTCGCGACCTTCTGTGCGGATCAGCTTCGGCATTTCGCGGCCTCTCCGGTCTATTTCTCGCTGAGCAACGTGGAGAGCCAGCGCTTCGGGGACATCCTCGAGCCCTACGAGTCGAACGCGATCGCCGGCATCTTCCAGGCGCCGGAATGGGACAGCCATATCCTGGTCGGCTTCGACCGCGACTTCATCTTCACGATGGTCGAGGTCCTGTTCGGCTCCGACGGCTCCGAGCCGCCCCTCGACGAGGAGCGGTCGTTCTCGAATATCGAGATGCGGATCGCCCAGCGCCTGTTCGAGCAGATCGGCAAGGCGATGCAATCTGCCTTCGCACTCGTGGCGGACACGCCGTTCAAGCTCGAGCGGACCGAGCTGCGGATGGATTTCGCGGTGATCGGCCGCCGGAACAACCAGGCGGTCGCGGCGAAATTCCTCCTGCAGGCGCTCAACCGCGGCGGCGAGATGTTCATCGTCATCCCGCAATCGGTCCTCAACCCGATGCGCCAGAGCCTGGCGCGCATCCTGGTCGGCGAGAGTTCGGCCCGGGATTCCCGGTGGACCCGGCAGATCGCCGGCGAGGTGCAGAAGACCCCGGTGACGCTGAAGGCGATCCTGGAGGAGAAGCACCTGACACTGGGCGCCATCGCCGCTCTGGAGGTCGGTCAGGTTCTGGAACTCCGGGCGACCCCCCGCAGCCGGGTCAAGCTCGTCGGCAACGACCGGGAGCTGTTCTGGTGCGATGTCGGGCAGGAGGATGGTGCGATCGTCCTGCGTGTGGACCGCTTCATCGATCAGGACCAGGAGTTTATCGATGATGTTCTCGCTCGCTGAGGCCCTGCTCTTCGCCGCGTTGGTCGCGACGACCGCCTGCCTCGTGCCGATGTACATGCGGCTGAAGCGGCTGGACCGCTATCATGCGCAGTATCGGGATATGGTGGATTGGAGCGCCTCCGCCCTGGTCGGCGCGAGCAATGCCGTCCAGTCCTTCGCTCAGGACGGGCGAGTCGTCCTCGAGGATCTCAGCCGGGAGATCGAATCCGCCAAGGCGGCGCTGGCCGAATTGCGGGCCGAGCGGGCTCGGCTGATGAGCTCCGCGCAATCCGCCGCCAGCCACGAGACCACGGTCGGAGGCAGCCTGACCAGCGCCTGACGCCGGTTGCCGGCACCAGAACCTCGCCGCTCGATGGGTGCCGGTTTCGGCGACCCGCAGTGCGGACCTTCCCTTCGTTGAGGAGCACGTGATGTCCCCCCCTCGGACCAGCCGAACGCCGAATCTGGGCATGAGAGCAGTCACAGCGAGAGCTTGTTCGCGAAGATCGAGGCGCAGGCCGAAGATCAGCGCGCGCAGGATGAGCGCCTGGGCAGCGGCCGAAACCTCGATTCCATCCTGCGGATCCCGGTCCTGATGCAGGTGGTCCTCGGCTCGGCCACGATGCCGGTCTCCAACCTGATGAAGCTGGGGCGGGGCGCGATCGTGCCCCTGGACCATCGCGTCGGCGAGCCTGTCGACGTGGTCGTGAACGGCCGGGTCATTGCCCGGGGCGAGGTGGTCGTGGTCGAGGACGACAACTCGCGTTTCGGCGTCTCGCTCACTGAGATCGTCGGCCCCGCCTCGGCCGATTCCAACGGCTGACAGGAAGCATCGCCATGGCCGCAGGCACCGTGACCACGGTTGGTCGAAGAGTCCTGACGCCCGCCGAGGAGGTTGCGGCCGTCCTCATCGCGATGAGCAAGGACACGGCCAGCCGCCTCGTCAAGTATTTCGACAGTGCCGAGCTGAAGCAGATCACCCGCGCGGTCTCGCAGCTCGGGCCGGTTCCGCGGACGCAGCTCGAAGCCATCGTCGAGCAGCTCGCCGCCTTCTTCGCCGACGGCGCCAACCTGATCGGGACGGCCCGCCAGATGGAGAAGCTGCTGGAGGGTGTCCTGCCGCCCGATCAGATCGCCGACATCATGTCGGACGTGCTCGGCGCCGGCGAACGCTCGATCTGGGACCGGATCTCCAACGGCTCCGAGGCCGCCTTGGCGGGCTACCTGATCAAGGAGCACCCGCAGACGGCGGCCCTCATCCTGTCGAAGGTCAAGCCGGCCTGCGCCGCCAAGGTGATGGCGCAGCTGCCGGCCCCGATCCGCAACGGCATCATGCGGCGGATGCTGACGTTCAAGCCGATCGTCGATGCGACCATGAAGATGATCGAGCAGACGATCCATGAGGACTTCATGATCAATCTGGCGCGCAACGCCGCGGCGGATACCCATTCGCGGATGGCGGACATCATCAACAAGATGGAGCGCCAGAGCATGGAGGAGGTTCTGGATAACCTCACCCAGTCGCGTCCGAAATCGGCCGAGATCCTGAAGAGCCTGCTCTTCACCTTCGACGACATCATCCATATGACGCCGCGGGCGCGCACGACGCTGTTCGACCAGATCCCGCACGAGAAGGTCATTCTCGCGCTGAAGGGCACCAGCGGCCAGCTGCGGAACGTCGTGCTGAGCGCCCTGACCGCCCGCGCCCGGCGCCTCGTCGAGCACGAGCTGGAGGGCGGCGAGCCCGCCTCGCAGCGGGACGTGCTGGAGGCCCGTCGCGCCATCACCGATCAGGCCCTCGAAATGGCGGCGCGCGGCGAGATCGAGCTCAGTCCGAGCGATTCGGACGAGACGTACTTCCGCTAGCGCCGTTCCGGCTCGGGGATGGCCCTGAGCTTCCCTTCTGACGCGTCCTCTCCGCCGAAGCGGTCGCCGGCCCGGCGGGGAGCACTGGAAACCGGTCCGCCGCAATGTCCGACGACAAGGAGAGCAAAACCGAGCCCGCGAGCGACAAGAAGGTGGGCGAAGCGATCACACAGGGGAACATTCCGTTCTCGCGGGAGGCGCCGGTCTTCGCCTCCATCCTGGGCTTGATGATCTTTCTGGTCTTCGTGGCGCGGGACCAGGGCGTTCCTTTCGTGTGCCGGCTCGCGCTGATCATGGAGCAGCCGCGGAGTTTCAGCGTGGAGACCAGCCGCGACGCGACGCGCCTCGTCCACGCCCTGGCTCTGGAGATGGGCCGGTTCCTGCTGCCGATCCTGGTGATCCTCCTCGTCTCCGGAATTGTCGCCTCGATCTTTCAGAATGCGCCCCGCATCGTGTTCGATCGGATCCGGCCGCAATGGTCCCGGCTTTCGCCCGTCAGCGGCTGGAACAGGCTCTTCAGCTTACAAGGATCCATCGAGTTCGGGAAAAGTCTCTTCAAGTTCCTCGCGATTGGCAGCATGTCCTACATGGTCCTGCGGGCTGACCGGCACGAGATCATCAATATCATGTTCGTGGATCCGATCGGATTGCCCGAGTTCCTGCTGACCCTGTCGGTCCGGCTCGTCTCCGCCGTCAGCGTGGCGACGATCGCGCTGGTCGCCGGTGACTTGGTCTGGACCCGGCTACGCTGGCAGCGTGACTTGCGGATGTCGCGGCAGGAGCTCAAGGACGAGTTCAAGCAGACGGAGGGCGATCCGCTCGTCAAGGCGAAGATGCGGTCGCTTGCGCAGGATCGCCTGCGCAAGCAGATGATGGCGGCGGTCCCCCGCGCCACGATGATCCTGGCCAATCCCACGCATTATGCCATCGCGCTGCGCTACGACCAGGGCGAGAACGATGCCCCGATGGTGCTGGCCAAGGGCAAGGATCTCATCGCCCTGCGCATCCGGGAGATCGCCGAGAAGCACCGGATCGAGGTCGTGATCGACAAGGCTCTCACCCGGGCGATGTACGACCATGTTGAGGTCGACCGCGCGATCCCGGCGGAGTTCTACCGGGCGGTGGCGAACCTCCTCGTCTACGTCATGACGCGCAAGGGACGCTGAGACGAGGGCGGGCGCTCCCGCCCCCGTCTGGCCGGCGCCGGAGCGACCGTGTCCGATCGACTGGCGCCGAGGCGGCGCGCCTCACGCGGCCCGGCGCTTCGCCTCGCGGCGGAACCGGTGCAGCACGAACTCGGTGTAGCCGTTCGGCTGCTGTGCTCCCTCGAACACCAGGGCTTCCGCCGCCCGGAAGGCCGGCCCGTCGAAGCCCGGGGCCATCGGCCGATAAGCCGGATCGCCGGCGTTCTGGCGGTCGACCACGCCCGCCATCCGCCGCAGGGCCGCCTCGACCTGCGCGCGGTCGACGATCCCGTGGCGCAGCCAGTTGGCGATGTGCTGGCTGGAGATCCGCAGGGTGGCGCGATCCTCCATCAGGCCGACCTCGTGGATGTCGGGCACCTTCGAGCAGCCGACGCCCTGGTCGATCCAGCGGACCACGTAGCCCAGGATCCCTTGGCAATTGTTGTCGAGCTCCTCCCGCACTGCCTCCGGCGCGAAGGGGCCCTCGGCGAGCGGCAGGGTCAGCATGGCGGCCCGGGTCGCGGGCGCCCGGCCGGCGAGGTCCGCCTGGCGTGCGCGCACGTCGGTCTGATGATAGTGAAGCGCGTGCAGCGTCGCGGCGGTCGGGGACGGGACCCAGGCGGTGTTGGCCCCGGCCTCGGGATGGCCGCCCTTGGCCTCCAGCATCGCCGCCATCCGGTCTGGAGCGGCCCACATGCCCTTGCCGATCTGCGCGTGGCCCGGCAGCCCGCAGGCGAGGCCGGCATCGACGTTGCCGTCCTCGTAGGCCTTGATCCAGGCGGTCGCCTTCATGGAATCCTTGCGGACCACGGGGCCGGCCTCCAGCGAGGTGTGGATCTCGTCGCCGGTCCGGTCGAGGAAGCCGGTGTTGATGAAGAACAACCGGTCGGAGGCGGCCGCGATCGCAGCCTTGAGGTTGAGCGTCGTGCGCCGCTCCTCGTCCATCACGCCGATCTTGAGCGTCCGCGGCGCGAGGCCGACCAGCGCCTCGACCCGGCCGAACAGCTCGACCGCGAAGGCGACCTCCTCGGGGCCGTGCAGCTTGGGCTTGACCATGTAGACCGAGCCGGTCCGGCTGTTGCGGAGCGGACCGGTGCCCTTCAGGTCGTGCAGGGCGATCAGCGCGGTGACGGCCGCGTCGAGGATCGTCTCGGGGATCTCGGCGCCGTCGAGGGTCACGGCATCCGTGTACATGTGATGGCCGACATGCCGGACCAGCATCAGCGACCGCCCCGGCAGGGTCAGGCTGCCGCCGCCGGGGGCCGTGTAGGTCCGGTCCGCGGCGAGCCGCCGCTCGACGGTGCGGCCGCCCTTGGACAGGCTGGCGGTGAGGTCGCCGCGCATCAGGCCGAGCCAGCTGCGATAGACCGCGACCTTGTCGGCCGAGTCCACGGCGGCGACCGAATCCTCCATGTCCATGATGGTCGAGAGGGCCGCCTCCAGCACCACGTCGGCGATGCCGGCCGGGTCGGTGCGGCCGATCGGGCTCGTCCGGTCGATCACGATCTCGACGTGCAGGCCGTTGTGGCGCAGCAGGAGTGCGGTCGGCGCCTCGGGGGTGCCGGTGAAGCCCGCGAAGTCCGCCGGGCCGGTCAGGCCGGCATTACGGCCGGCGCCGAGGTCGATCGCGAGGCGGCCGCCCGTCACGGCAAAACCCACGGCATCGGCCCAGGAGCCGACGCTGAGCGGCGCGGCCGCGTCGAGGAACGCCTTGGTCCTGGCCACCACCGCGGCGCCCCGGGCCGGGTTGAAGCCGGTGCCAGGCGCGAGGTCGCCGTCCTGCGGGATCGCGTCGGTGCCGTAGAGGGCATCGTAGAGGCTGCCCCAGCGGGCATTGGCGGCGTTCAGCGCGTAGCGGGCATTGGAGATCGGCACGACGAGCTGCGGCCCGGCGACGGCGGCGATCTCCGCGTCCACGTTCTCGGTGGTCACCTGCACGGCCTCGGGCTCCGGCTGCAGGTAGCCGATCCGCGTCAGGTAGACCGCGTAGGCCGCCGGGTCGTGCGGCTGGCCGCGGTGGTCGCGGTGCCAGGAATCGATGTCGGCCTGCAGGCCGTCGCGCCGGTCGAGCAGCGCCCGATTGCGCGGTGCGAGATCGCGGACGAGCGCCGCGAAGCCCGACCAGAACTGGTCGGCCGAGAGGCCTGTTCCGGGCAGCGCCTCCTCGGACAGGAAGGTGCGGAGGTCCTCGGCGACGACGAGGCTCGACATGGCGATCTCCTGGGATGCGGCGGGCGCCGAACGTCAGAAAAAGTCGAACGGCCCATGAAAATTTTTTGAGTTCACCCTCGATAGACCCCTTGGCATCCGCGAAAAAGGCGGCAAAAGGGATTTGATTCTTTCCGCAGCGTTGAGAATGCACGATCAGAGCGACCTGGAGATCTTCGCCCGGGTTGTCCGGACCGGCAGCCTGACCCAGGCCGGGTCGGAACTCGGCCTGTCGGTGGCGGTAGTCTCGAAGCGGCTGAAGCGGCTGGAGGAACGGCTCGCCGTGCGCCTGCTGCACCGCACCACCCGGCGCGTGGCCCCGACCGATATCGGGGCGGCCTTCTTCGAGCGGATCGCCCCGATCGTCGACGCCATCGCGGAGGCCGAGAGCCTCGTGTCGCAGAATGCGACGCGGGCCCGCGGCACGCTGCGGGTGACGGCGCCGAGCTCTTTCGGGCGGCTGCACATCGTCCCGCACCTGCGGGCCTTCTTCGCCCTCCACCCCGACCTCGTGCTCAATCTGGAGCTGAGCGACGATTTCGAGTCGATCGTCGAGCGCGGCTACGATCTCGCGATCCGGGTCGGCGCGCTGGAGAGTTCCGGGCTGACCGCGGTGCGTCTCGCGCCGGTGCGGCGGGTTCTCTGCGCGCGGCCGGGCTACCTCGACGCGGCGGGGGCGGCCGCAGAGCCTCGACGACCTGCGCGGCCATGTCTGCCTCGCCACCGAGAACCAGAATCCCTGGCGGCTCGTCGGGCCGGAGGGGCCGTGCACGGTGAGCGCGTCCGGTCCCCTGCGCACCCATTCCAACGAGGTGGTGCGCGAGGCGGTGATCGGCGGCCTCGGGATCGCGCTCCGCTCCACCTGGGACGTGCATGCGGAGCTGCGCGACGGGCTTCTGGAGGTGGTGTTGCCCGCCTACACGGCCGCGGCCTCGGCGGGCATCTTCGCGGTCTATCCAAGCCGGGCCTTCGTGCCGGCCAAGACCCGGGCGTTCATCGCGTTCCTGAAGCAGACCTACCGGTCGAGCAGCGCCTGGACTGAGGGGTGAGGCGCGTGCCGCGGTCTCCCTCCCCCGCAGGGAAGGAGACGCCCGATTGACGCTTCATACTGTCTCCGGTCGGTGATTGCGGCACCGCCGTCCTTGCGAGCGGAGCGAAGCAACCCAGGGACGCGCACCGTCCTGGGACGTCCCGCTGCTCTGGGGCGCTTCGCTGCGCTCGCGGTGACGGAGAGGCGCGCCTCGACCGAGCTGGTCAGCCGGCGCCCGTCCCGCCCTCACCCATGTGCGAAGAAATCCGGATCCGTCCGCGCCAGCATCCGCTTGAACGCCTCCCACTCATTGTCGGGCGCCCCCTGGACCACGACGCGGTCGTAGCCGGCGGCGTATTGCCCGGCGGTCTTGGTGGCGATG
Source organism: Methylobacterium sp. OAE515 (assembly GCF_041806315.1). Classification (NCBI taxonomy): domain Bacteria; kingdom Pseudomonadati; phylum Pseudomonadota; class Alphaproteobacteria; order Hyphomicrobiales; family Methylobacteriaceae; genus Methylobacterium; species Methylobacterium sp. OAE515. The sequence goes on along the minus strand of NZ_JBGMUV010000001.1, from coordinate 3,712,271 downwards.
GCGGAGGAGGGCCGGATCACCGGCGCGCCGGCCGCCTGGATCGCCAGCTGCGCCCGGCACGAGCGCTCCATGTTGTGCATCAGCCGGAACGCCTCGCCGACTGTGCGGCCGCAGGTCAGCAGGCCGTGGTTGCGCAGCACCATCACGGGCTTGTCGCCGAGATCGGCCACGAGGCGCTGGCGCTCGTCGAGGTCGAGGGCGATGCCCTCATAGGCGTGGTAGGCGACGCGCCCCGTGAACTGCATCGACCACTGGTTCAGGGGCAGGAGCCCCTCCTCCTGGCAGGAGACCGCCACGCCCGCCACCGTGTGGGTGTGCAGCACGCAGATCGCGTCGTGGCGGGCGGCGTGGATGGCGCTGTGGATCGTGAACCCCGCCGGGTTGATGCCGAGTCCCATCGGATCCTCGAGCACCCGCCCGTCGATGTCGACGGTGACGAGGTTCTCCGGCGTCACCTCCTCGAAGCGCATCCCGTAGGGGTTGATTAGGAACCGGTGCCCGCCCCCCGGAAGCCGCGCCGAGATGTGGGTGTAGATGCTGTCGTCGAGGCCCAGCCGATGGATCAGCCGGTAGGCGGCCGCGAGGTCGACGCGCATCGCCTGGATTTCGGCCTGGTCGGCGGGACCCGCGTCCCGGTCCGCAACGATCGACTGCGTGGCTGCGCTCATGCGACGGTTCCCTGCCGGTCGGCCCAATCGGCTCTCCGGGATCGCCGCCCGGCGCAGGCGGTCCCGCGATCCGGGCGCTACGGGGCGAGGCCCGGGCCCGGAATCGCCCGCAGGGTGCACCACGGGGGAAGGCCGGGCAATGCGCCGCGCGCAGGTCGGTGCGCGCCGGCCGACGATGCGGCGGGGCGATGACGGCCTCAGCCCGCCAGCGCGGCCTCGATCCCGGCCCCGATCGCCAGCAGCCGGCGGTCCTGGCCGTGCCGGGCGAGCAGCATCAGCCCCGCCGGCCGGGACAGGCCCAGCATCGGCAGGGACAGGCCGGTGAGGTCGAAGAAATTGCCGAAGGCCGTGTTGCGCAGCATCAGGCGATTGGCCGCCAGGAAGACGGCATCGTCCGCCTCCAGCGGCGCGATCAGCGGCGCCGTGGTGGCCGTCGCCGGGAGCACCAGCACGTCGAGCGGGGCGAGCCGCCGGTCGAAGGCGGCGATCAGCTCGGCCCGCCGGCGCATCGTCCGGATGTAGCCCGCGGCCGTGGCGATCCGGCCGGCCACGATCCGGCGGTGGACCCGCCTGTCGTAGCGGGAGGCTTCGCTGTCCAGCCAGTCGGCGTGGATCGCCGCGGCCTCGATCGCCGCGATGGAGCCGTCCGGCAGCGCCGCGTCCATGGCGGCGAGAAGGTCGTCGACCGGGTGGTCGACGATCCGGGCGCCGCTCCGGGACAAGAGGGCCAGCACCCGCTCGAACGCCTCGGCGACGAGCGGCTCCGTCTCGGTGAACAGCAGGCCCCGCGGCACGCCGATGCGCAGGCCGGCCACGGCGAACGCCTCCACCGGCACGGGCTCCTCGCCCGCCATCACGGCATCCGCGGCCGCGCAATCCGCCACCGTCCGGGCGAGGGGACCGAGGGAATCGAGGGAGAACGACAGCGGGAAGGCGCCGTCCAGCGGCACGCGGCGGGCGGTCGGCTTGAAGCCCACGACGCCGTTCAGCGAGGCCGGGATCCGCACGGAGCCGCCGGTGTCCGACCCGATCGCGATGTCGCTCGTGCCCTGCCCCACCGAGACGCCGGCGCCCGAGGACGATCCGCCCGGGATGCGCGCCGGATCGGCCGCGTTGCCGGGGGTGCCGAAATGCGGGTTGAGGCCGAGCCCCGAGAAGGCGAACTCGGACATGTTGGTCTTGGCCAGGATCACCGCCCCGGCCCGGCGCAGGCGCGCCACCACCGGAGCATCGGCCCGTGCCGGGGCGGCGTCCGCCAGCAGGATCGAGCCGGCGCGCGTGGTCTCGCCCGCCACGTCGAACAGGTCCTTGATCGAGACCATCGCGCCGTCGAGGGGCCCGAGGGAGATCCCGTCCCGGCACCGCGCATCCGCGGCATCCGCCGCCGCGCGGGCCTCGGCCGGGTAGAGCCGGGTGAAGACCGCCGGGTCCCCCTCCCCGATCCGGGCCAGACGCTCCTCGACGGTCTCGCGTACGCTCATGATCTTCACCGAATGACAGACCTGCAGGGCCATGCAAGCGGGAGGCCCGCCTCAGAACGTGCCGGGATAGGCGCCGCCATCCATCAGCAGGTTCTGCCCGGTGATGAAGCCGGCCTGCTGGCTGCACAGGAACGCGCAGGCGGCGCCGAACTCGTCCGGGTGGCCGAAGCGGCCGGCGGGGTTGTCGCGCGCCCGGGCCTCCAGGAACGCCTCCACGGTGGTCCCCGCCTTGGCGGCGCCCGCCTCGGCGTTGCTGCGGATCCGGTCGGTGTCGAAGGGGCCGGGCAGCAGGTTGTTGATCGTCACGTTGTGCCGCACGGTCTTCCGGGCGAGGCCGGCCACGAAGCCGGTCAGCCCCGAGCGGGCGCCGTTCGACAGCCCGAGATGCTCGATCGGCGCCTTCACGGCGCCGGAGGTGATGTTGACGATCCGGCCGAACTTCCGCTCGATCATCCCGTCGACCGTCGCCTTGATGAGCGCGATCGGCGCCAGCATGTTGGCGTCGAGCGCCCGGATCCAGGCATCCCGGTCCCAGTCGCGGAAGTCGCCCGGCGGCGGGCCGCCGGCATTGTTGATCAGGATGTCGGGCTCGGGGCAGGCGGCCAGCGCCGCGGCCCGGCCGGCCTCGGTGGCGATGTCACCCGGCACGATGGTGACGGCGGCACCCGTCGCGCTGCGGATCTCCGCGGCGGTGCGCTCCAGAATTTCCGCGTTGCGGGCCGTGATCGTCACCGCGACGCCCTCGCGGGCCAGCGCCAGGGCACAGCCCTTGCCCAGCCCCTTGCTCGCCGCGCAGACGAGCGCCCGGCGCCCGCTCAAGCCGAGATCCATGGGAAGCCTCCGTGAACCGGCCCTCGCCGCGAGGGCACCGACCGCGTCATAGCGCGCCCGCGCCGGCCGTCGAAGACCGTGCGGCGCCGTTCAGGCGCACTCGCTGTAGCCGGACCGCTCGGCCTCCTGGCGCGCCAGGCTCAGGACGCGCCGGCGCGCCTGGCTGTCGCCGATCGCCAGCCAGTGCCGCACCAGGGCGAAGAGCTCGCCGGCATCCCCGTCCGGCGGCTCGTCCAGGAACGCCTCGGCCGGGACGTTCAACTCGCGCGCGAGCTGTTCCAGCAAGGCTCCCTGGCGGCCGACGGGGCGGTCCCGCACGGGCCTGCCGGGCTGCGGCGGAGCCGAAGGCACGATCGTGAACACGGTCATCCCCTAGCAATGACGGCGGCGCCGAAGGGTTCTCGCCCCCTCGGCGCACGGTGAAAACATCCTTGCAGCGCCCCGCGAAACGCCCGGTCACCCGGGACCTTCTCCGACCCCGCAGGTGCGGCGGGCAGCTCGGCGCGGCGCTCGGCGCCTACCACGTACGCAAGTCGCGGATGCTGGGCGCGTCGACGAACTCATCCATCTCCGGAGCGACGAAGCCGGCCCACAGCAGGGCCGCTGCCCCGGTGACGAGCGCGAGCGCGGTGCTGAGGACGAGGCTGAGTGTCACGGCCATCCTGCCGGGCAGACGGCGTCGAACTGACGCGAGGCAACCTCAGTGTGTCAGGTGATGCGTTGTCGCGAGCTTAAATAGGTTGGTCGCATTGCGGTTGCCGCCGGGTCGTCGTCGACGATCGCTCCGGCCGGGCGGCTCCCTTCATCGGGCTGTTACAGGGCGGGCCTACGCGCAGCCGGCGCGGACGCTTCCGCGGGGGATCGCCCGATGCCGGCCCAGTATTGCAGTAACCCGCTCGATCCGGGCACGGAGGAGGCGGTGCTCGTGACCTACGAGGACGACCGCCCGCTCGCCGCGATCCGATCCGTCATCGACGCTGCCGGGCACGACCTGCTGCCGACGCTGTCCGACGCCTGCATCCGGATCCTGCAGCTCGAGATCGCGGTGTATCACGGCCGCATCGAGCCCTATGCCTGGACGCAGCACGCGGTCGACGTCGCGGCACCGCCGGTGGCCGCGTAGCCGAGCCGCGTCACGCCGCCGGGGGCGTCCGCTGCCTGAGCCCGCGCCGAGATCCGCTCACGGTTCGGGGACGTCCTGGGTCAACGCGCCGAACTCGCTGACCATGCATTCGTGCATGCGGCGCAGCCAGGCGCGGGCCTCCGTGGTCTGCGCCTCCGCCCGGTCGGCCCGTTCGCCCGCCGTGCGGGCCTGCTCCTCGGCGCGCTCCGCCCGTCCGACCGCCTCGCGCAGCAATCCCTCGGCGTGCCGGGCCCGGTCCTCGGCCGCGCGTGCCGCCGTCTCGGACTCGCGCATCGCGCGCTGGGCCTCGCGGACCGAATCCTGAGCGCTCTTCTGCAGAGCGCGCACCCGGGTCGCGACACCCCGCACGGCGGCCAGGGAGGCCGACCAGTCCTCGCCTTCGGCGGGCGCGGCGGGCGCGGGACCGGAGAACAGCGCCACGACCCGATCGATCGGGTCGGGTGTGCCGCCGCGCAGCCCGAGAGGGCCGGCCGGTGACTCGATCGCAGCTCTCGCCAGGCTGCTCATGCGGCGGCCTGATTGGCCAGGTCCGAGAACTCGGCCACGATCGCGTCCTGAACCCGCCCGAGCCACGCCTCCGCGTTCCGGGCCCGCTCCTCGGCGACGAGGGCGCGCGCCTCGGCCGCCTTGGCGCGCTCCTCGGCTGCAATGACCTGCGCCTCGGCGCGCACCTGAGCGTCACGGGCCTGCATCTCGGCGATGCGGGCGCGCTCGTTGGAGGCGTTGATGTCCTCCCGAACCCGCTCCAGCACGTGCTCGATGCGCTCCTCCCGCTCCCGGGCCTGCGCCTCAATCTCGCGCGCCTGGCGGGCTGCGGCCTGCACGCGGTGGATCAGCGCGTCCCAATCCTGCGGCGGCGATTGCGGCGTCGGGATCCCGGTCTGCGCATGCATCGAGGTGACGACGCGCAGGACGTTGCCGAGATTGGCTTCGGACGCGGCGCTCGGTTCACGCACGGTCTTGTCGACGGGCCGGAACCGAGGATCGCTCAGAAGCTTCTGCAGCTCACTCACGGAACCCGTACTCCATTCCCCCAAAAATCTAAGCTGACTAAACCGTTTAAAATGGTTAACAAATCATTAATAGAAGGATCGTGTGGTCCCGGACGCTTAACGAAGGCAATTTTCGGTTCGTCCGAGGCCCGCTTCGTTGGTCGCGCGGCGCGGCCCATGGCCGGCACAGGCCCCGGGGGCGTCGACCCGGTGGCGGACGTGCTTCTCGGAGCGGCCCGCACGTCGCGGCCTCACGCGGCGTCATGATGTCGGAACGCGCTGCCCCCTCCCCGCCCCTCCGGTCCTGCGGCTGCGATGCGGGGCGTGTTCGCCCGCACGCGGTTGCGGCCTCGGCAGCCATACGTGTTTGGCCTGGCCCAAAAACGCCCGGCGAGGTCCGCTATGACCGCTCCACAAGTCGTCGCAACGATCTTCTTCATCATCTCGATCGGATCGGTCTCTGCGCTGGTCCTGATGGCGGCTGCCGCGGCGATGCTGGACGCGTTGGACGCGGCCTGCGGCCCCCGTCAATCGGGCGGCCGAAGCGTCGGTCTCGGGTCGCCTTCGCATTGGGCCTGTCGGATGCGCCAAAGGGCGCTCGCTCGTATCGACCTGCGGTAGCGGAGCGCCCCGCGGCCGTGCGCGCCTCCGGGCCGCTGTCTCTGCTGATCCTGCTCCAGAGCCGGTCGATCCGGAACGCTTGGGCAGACCTTAGGGGCAGCCGTGAGCAGCGATCGGCGCGACAGCGGCGATGATTGGCCGCCGCGTCCCCGTTCCGCGCCTCCGACCCTCGTCGCAGCACGGTCCGAACCGTTTGCCGTCCAGCACGGTTCGCCCCCTAGGAGGCATGACCATGGCCGATGACCCGAAGGGAACGAAACCCGAAGACCTCACGCCTGACCGCCCGCGTCTGACCCCGCAGGGTCATGGCAGCGGCTCGGTGTCAGGCGAGGACAGCACGGACCCGAATGGCGGGGCCAAACAGGGCCAGGGCGACAAGGCGGAGGGTTGAGAGCCTGCCGAGGCCGATCCGGGCGGATTCGTCGAATTGGCGGGATCCACCGAACGCTCTGGTCAGGGATCGCATGCTCAGGATCTGGTCGGGGAGGTTCGAGTCATGACGATATCCACCTCGATCAACACGGTCGGCGTCGTCCGTGCGACGGAGATGATCCAGTCCGCGCGCCGCGACGCGGCGCTCGCGCGTGATCCGCGTCCGCATACCGTTTCGGTCGAGATCCCACGCCTCTCCGACACCCTTGCGCTGGAGCGGGATGCCGGGCGACCACAGCCAGGTTCGCAGCGGCGCGTGGTGGATATCACGGTTTAGATGAGCAGGTTGATCGTCGGTATTTGTTTTCAATTAAGCGTAGTGTGAGAGATTCAATCGATCGATATCTGATCCTAACGGGTTCCGAGGAGAGGATCTATTTTGATACCCTCGGCCACGTCAGGAGTCAGGATGTCGAGCGAAAAACGCCTTTCGGGCAGAACAGAGTGCTTCAGCGCCGGACACATCGTCGCCGAAGGTCACGGCAGGCGGCTGCGGTGCCTTGTCTGGAACATGTCCGATACCGGCGCGCTGGTCGAGGCCGGCGAGGATGATGCCGTGCCGGAGACATTCACCCTGGTGACGGCGATCGACCAGGGATCGCGGCGCTGTGCCGTCGTCAGGCGTACCGGCGCACGGTTCGGCGTGGTGTTCACGGATGCCGAGGCTGCATCGTGATCCACCCCCGGTTCGGGTGAGGCCGCCCCGTCCCGTGAGGCGCTCGCGGTGACGCGCCTGGCACAGGCTGAAGCATGAGCGGGCTGCCCTCATCCGTGCCGGGCGGGTTCGCCCCATCTCCCGCCACGCGCCGCGGCGCGGGCAGGCGGGATCCACATGCACGACACTCTTCGTGCCCCGGTTTGGACAGGTCAGCGACGGCCTCGTGCGGCGCGCGGACGGCGTCGCCGGCGCGGCGGCGGGAGTGGCTGCGGAGCGCCTTTCGTCCTGTTCCCCGCAGCGTCGGAGTGCGGCCGGGGCGGATGGTTGCCGGGACAGGTCGGGATGTTTGAGGCGGTCTCGAACGTCTACTTCCTGCAGCTTCGTGCCGCCCGCGTCGGCGAGGCGACACGCAAAGGAGCGGCTTCGATACGCATGGCGGTGTTCCCGATGTCGCGCGACACGCTCGTATCCCTCGTCCTGGCGGCAGCCTTCACGCTGGGCTGCGTCGGCATCCATGGTGCGCGCAAACATCCGGACGCCGTGACCTTGGCCTTGGTCCTGCTGCTGGGCTTCCTCGCGACCGTGTATGTCGGCCAGCACGTGACGCTGGATGCGCGTCATCCCACCTGGCAGCACGAGGCCTCGCACCCGTGGATACCACCGGCCTCGCATCCGACGATGTGAACGACCCCGCATGGTCCAGCCGGTCCGGTCGGTCGCCCCAGGACCCGCCACGGGGACAGCGTGTCGCGAGGCGCGACCGTTCGGGATGCACGACCGAGTAACCCGGTGGCCGCTACGATGACCGTCAGAGTGCGGGCGGCCCCGTGGCGTGACGGCGAGCGTTCCATGAGCGAGCGGGCCCTGCTCCGGTCCGATGGGCCCCCGTCGCGGCGCCGCATCCTGCTGGCCGGCCTTCTCGGGCACTGCGCCGCCGCCTGCAGCTTCTGTGCGACGACGATCTTGGCCGGGTTCGTAGACGACTTTCGCACGCAGGGCTTGTCGTTGTTCGCGGGAGCGAGTTGGGACCGTGCGGTCGAGATCGCTTGGACAGCGCCCGTGGTGACCGGCCTGCTCGGGCTCTGGGGCGCGGTCCTGATCAGCCCGACGCTCCTGCTCACCCTGCCCGTCACGGCCTGGGCCGCCCGGAAGCTGGACACGGCAGCGCTGCCGGCGGCGGCGATCGGGACCGTGCCGGGGCTTCTGGCGGGGCTGGTCCTATGCGGCGCCGCGCCACGGATCGAACCCGTCGTCCTCGTATCCTCCGCGATCGGCGGCGCCGCCTTCGCGTGGATCGTCTGGATCCTCTGCATCCGCCCCCGCAGGGCCTAGGGAGCCGGCAGGGCTTGGACGGATGGTGCCCGGCTTGGACCCCGCCGGGCTGAATGCCGGGCCCGGCGGGCTGCTCCGCAATGGGGTGGGCGGCCCTGGGTGTTCCGCAGATCAAGGCGGTTCATTCGGCAGATCGCAACGGCGAACACGTCGAGCGGCGCAGATTTCAGCTGCAACAGACAGGACATTGCCCTGTAAGTCGGAGCCCTTACGCCTCCGTCCGAGCCCGCAATACAGCGGCAGGACGGAGGGCATCATGCTCAGGGATCAAACCACGACGACCCGGACCGCAGCACGCCCTGTGCTGGCTCATGAACGCGCGGTCCGACGTCCCTCCCGACGCACAAAAGCCTTCGATTGTGCGTGCCTCGGGCTCGCGTTCTTCGGAACAGCAAGCACGGTGGCGGCGTGGCAGGCCCCTCCCCCGCCCGTAGGGATCGCCGTCGGCGGGCCCGTCGAAGACAGAGCTGATATCGGACCACCGTCGTCCGACACTCTCGATCTCGGTGCGTTTCTCCAGATCGCTGGCCGCTGAGGGAGCCGGCCGATGAACGCGATGCTGACGGGTCTTTTCCCGCTCCTCATTGTCGCGACGTGGGGCGCCGGTTCTGTCTTGGTCGAGCGCGCTTGGCATCAGCGCGCGCCGGCCGGCCAGATCGTGGCAGCGCTGCTCTGCGTCGGCTTTTGCTTCACCGCCATCGCGGCGCTGGCTTGGGCGATGCCGCAGCCGGATCAGAACTGGTCCGATGCTCCGATGGGCCGCATCGTGCGGCAGGGCCCGTCTGCCCTGGAAGCGCCGATCCCGGGCCATTGAAGCGCGTTCACGCCGTCCCGCCCTCGCCACTGGCAGCGCGAGGTCGGTATGACGCGCAATCGTCGACGCAATCACCGAGACATCGAGCTTGAGCATACCTTCCCCCAGTGCAGCCGAGCAGCGGCCGCTGAACCGAGGGGACACCGGATGGCCAGGAGCGCGATGACCAAGGGCATGACCGCGACCGATCTTGAAGTCGGTTGGACAATGGTGGGCAGCTTGGCGTTCGCCTTGGTTCAGTATGCGCAGTTCATGGCGCTGCCCGCACACTTCGTCTGAGGCCGGCCCGGCATGCCGCCGCCGCGCATCGGAACCGTCCGCGCGCCGCGCCCGGCATGCGCGCGGGCCGCTCGGTGCCGGCCATGCGCAGCGTCCTCCTCCTGTGGGCCAGCGCCGGGCGGGCGCGTCAGCTCAACACGACGTTGCCGACCTGGCCCGTGATCTCCGCGCGCACCGAGGCGGACATCTCCGCCATGTCCTGCGCCGCCCGGGGCAGGTCCTGCGCCAGCCGCATGGCCCGCCGGTCGAGCGCGTCGCAGACTTCGGCGATGTCCGAGGACGCAAGAGCCTGCCGCTCCACGAGGGCGCGAATCAGTTCCGTCGCGAAGAAGATCGTCGCCATCTTGAGGTGCAGCGCGGCCCGCCCTCCGGCGACGTCGGCCAAATCCTGGATCGTGTTGCTGAGCGTCTTGGCCTCGTCCGGCGTCATCGCACACTCCATCGGTGCTGCTCGCCAACCGATGGTCGCGGAAACGGCCGGGCTTCACAAGAGCCCGTCCGATTTCGGTCAGTTGTCGAACGCGCCGGCGGGTGAATGCCAAGGTATGCTGATCGCGACTATTACATTCGGCGCTTCATCCTGCCATGGCTGCCGGCTCTCTCGCCGCACCTCCTTTCCGATCTGCCCCTTCTCCGGCGCGCGCGGCACTCAGGACTTCGATGGCGGTGTCGGAGCGCTCGTCTCCGCAGGCGGCGGGAGCGACAATGTCCCACTCGCAGTTCGTGCTGGCGGCGCGCTTTCGACCGGCGCCGGAGGCGGGCTTGCGAGCGGCTCGCCGTGGCCTGGAACGCGCATGACATCGTCAGGCCGGCGTAACGCCCGTGTCGGAACCTGTGACAGTCCGTAACTTACCACGCCTCGAATTTCGGCAAGATTGACTTTAATCAAGATGCGGCCGGCACAAACGGGATCGAAACGCTATGACTGGATAGCGATGGCGGCAACGATGAGACCCGATCAGGTTCAACTTGCTCAAGACGCGTATGTCACGGCCGCAGATTTCATCGACAATTACATAGACAAGCTCTCGGTGGCCCCGCGGCATCTGTTGCGGAATCATGTGGCTTTCGAGATCGCATATCGTATCAAGCAAGGTGTCGATCGAAAGCAGGAACTGATTGCGCTCGCAGTCCAAGCAGCTCTCACAGAGGCGGCTCTAAAATCCCTGTGCTCTGCCGAGCCAGAGGCCGTGAGCTGCTATCGCTGATTTAGCTGTCTTTATGATTGTCCATGCCACCGGGATGTCTTGCATTCCCGCGCGGCCGGACTCCGTCACGACCTGCACCGTGACGTGATCTTGGGGTGAGGGCTGTCGGCCGCGGATCACGCACGTCAGTGTCCGAGGACGGGCGGGTGATCCTCTCCGCCTCTGGGGTGTCCGGCGGCCACCGCCGGTCCGGTGCCTGTCGCGCAGACACCGCGTCGCGTGCGGGAGACAGGACGCGGTTTTTCGTGGTCCGAAGGCGCAGGCGCAGCCGGCACGCCCGGCGGCGACCGTTCCAGAGACGATCGCGGGAACGACCTTTTCACCATCTCAGCCGGATGAAATGGGCCGAACGTGGCCTGTGTCCGTTCAGAGCGCATGGCTATACCCGCGCAGACGCTACCGGGCTGCTCGACGTCCAGCGCGGGTGCGGTGGCCGATCTGCCGACGGCCGTCTTCGTCGAACGCTGGCGCCTGATCACGGGCGAGCCGCCAGCCATCCTGCTCAACTCACGCACCGCGATGCTGGCGCTGCTCGTCGAAAGCACGCCTATCGCGCCCCTCGAACCGCCGGTCCCCACCTGGGACGGGTGCGGGCGGGGCGGTGACACGCCGCGCTGACCCGCCAACCTGTCACCGAGCCGCCCATCGGGCGCGACGGGTTCGGCAAACCCGCTCTCGGTTCAGTCAACCTGCAATGATGTCTCTTGGGACGCCGCTCTGGAAAAACCTAATGCCATCAGAGCGTTGAGTGGTGGAGACGACAGGGATCGAACCTGTGACCTTTCCCATGTCAAGGGAATGCACTACCGCTGTGCTACGTCTCCTCATCGACCGCACTCAGGTTCGTCGAACCTGGAAGCCATCGAAATAGTCCATGTTTCTCAGCGACTGATGAGGAGTATCGACTACCCTGTCAAGGTAGCGCCCTCCCGCTGAGCTACGCGCCCGGGCCGGAGCCGTTCGTGCTCCGGTGGGCGGGGCCTATAGCGGCTGCCCGGCGCGCGCGCAAGCGGTTCCTGGGCGCGGGGAGCCGCAATCGCCGATCCCGCCGGCCGGCGCCGTCATGGTGCACGCCGACGGAAAAATGCGCTATGGGCCTGCCGCTCGGCATCCGGCCGCGCCACCACACAGGGCGTCGGCGCGCCGCCGCCTCACGCTACGGGACATGCGCTACTTCATCGACCATGATCAGGGTGACTCGATCCGCGGCTGGATCGTGCCGGACAATCCCCTCGCCATCAGCCGGGTCGTGGTCTCGGTCGACGGGCGACGCGTGGCCGAGATCCCGGCCCGCTTCACGGACGAGGTCTTCAAGCGCAATGGCTGGCACGCGACCGGCCAATGCACCTTCATGGTCTCCCCCGACGAGGTGCCGGGGCTGCCCGAGATTCCGCGGCTGGAACTCTACGACGCCGATACCAACGTCCTGGTCTACCGGCGCGTGCCGCCCGAGGGGCGGGTGCGGCTGCGCACGATGCTGATCAACACCGGCATCGAGCCGGAGGCCGTCCTCCAGGCCGCGCTCTTCCCGCATTTCCAGCACTGCTACTTCGGCGTCCACAAGCTGCCGGACGAGATCCTGACCTGCGTGCTGACCGGCCCGGCCGCCCCGTCGGCCTTCCTGTCCGGAGCCGTGACGATCCCGCGCTACGAGAACTTCCTGACGCCGGACCTGATGATCACCGCGATCCTGCTGCAGGAGCCGCAGATCGAGATGGCGACCCGCATGCTCTGGCTGAAGGCGCGGGCCGGCGACGCCGCCGATCCCGCGCGCAGCTGGCGCCTGGGCCCCCTCGCCGAGGCCGCGGCCTTCGCGGACGAGTACGACTTCACCGACGTGAAAAGCCTCAAACGGTTCTTCCGCATGCTGCCGGAATCCGCCTACCGGCTGCTCTACAACCCCCTGACGCGCCAGCTCGGAACCCGCATGCCGGAGGACCGGCTGCATCCGGGCAATTCCATCGCGGCGATCGAGATCCTCGCCCGGGTCGGCATCGTCGGGCACAAGACCCGGTTTCCCGCCTTCGCGTCGACCCTGTTTGACCGACTCGGCATCGCCGCGCCGATCCCGGTCCTGCCCGCAATACCCGCCGAGACCCAGGCGCTGGCCGAGCGCCTCAGGTCCGTCAAGGCGGTCGAGGAGATGATCGTGTTCGATGTGGCCATGTCGGACGCCGTGAAGGCCTCGGTCGACAAGAGCTGGAGTTGAGGGTGCGCTCCACCGGGCCGGAGGCGCCCGATCTTCGCCTCCCGCCGGCGCACCTGACCGGGCTCTGGCGCGCCCGCCGCACCCTGCCGGCCCGGGCCGCGCCGGACGGGCTGCGCGTCGCGCTGCCGGACCTCGCGGATCGCTGGGTCGAGATCACGCTGTCCAACGACCCGGCCGAGGGCCGCGATACGGTCCCGGATATCAGCTTCGTCGGGCCGGACGGGCGTCCGGGATCGCTGCTGCCGCAGGAGGCGCGGGGCGGTGGCGCTTTCGCATGGATCGGCCGCCTGCCCGGCAACATCGTCGAGCTGCGCGTGGCCGATCCGGCCGGACGGGTTCCGGCCCGGCTGCGCCGGATCTCGGTGCGCCGCCTCGCCCGACCGGTCCTGGCCCTGCGCGGCCTGATGCGCGAGCCCGGCCTGACCGCACAGGCGCTCACGTGGCGCGTCCTCGGCAAGAAGGTGCGCGCGCGGGGCTTCCTCGGGCGGGCCCTGCGCCACCGGCGGGTGACCGGCTACGAGGCCTGGCTCGGGACCCATGCGCTGCGCCGTGCGGAGCGGGACGGGATCACCGCCGAGATCGCCGACTGGGCCGACCCGCCGCTGATCTCCGTGCTGATGCCGGTGCACAACCCCGACCCGAAGGTGCTGCGGGCCGCCCTGGCGTCGCTGCGCGCGCAGCTCTACCCGCATTGGGAGCTCTGCGTCGTCGACGATGCCTCCACGCGCCCGGCGGTCCCGCGGATCCTCGCCAAGGCGGCTGAGGCCGACCCGCGCATCCGCATCCTCACCCGCCCCGAGAACGGCCACATCGCCCGCGCGACCAACGACGCGCTGAGCCTGGCCCGCGGCGTGGTCTGCGCCTTCATGGACCATGACGACGCCCTGACCGAGGACGCCCTCTACGAGGTCGCCCGGGCGCTCCGCCGCGATCCGGATCTCGTGCTGATCTACAGCGACGAGGACAAGATCGACGGGCGCGGCCGCCGGTTCGACCCGCATTTCAAATCGGGCTTCGACCGCGAGCTGCTCTACGCGCAGAATTACATCAACCACCTCACGGTGGTGCGGACCGACGCCCTGCGGGCGGTCGGCGGTCTGCGTCCGGGCTTCGAGGGCAGCCAGGATCACGACCTGCTGCTGCGGCTGACCGACGGGCTCGACCCCGGCCGCATCCGCCACATCCCACGGGTGCTCTATCACTGGCGCGCCGCACAGGGCTCCGGCACCTTCTCGGACCGGTCGCTCGCCCGAGCCGAGGCGGCGCGCCTGCAAGCCCTGGAGGAGGTCGTGGCCCCCTGGGGCGGCCGGGCGGAACGCGGCCCCGGCGGCTTCAACCGCCTGATCCGGCCGCTGCCGACACCGCCGCCGCGGGTCTCCGCGATCATCCCGACCCGGGACCGGGCCGAGATCCTGTCGGTGACCCTCGACGGGCTCCTCGGCGCGACCGACTATCCCGACATCGAGGTGGTGATCGTCGACAACGACAGCCGCGAGCCCGAGACCGCCGCCCTGTTCGCCCGCTACCGGGACGATCCGCGGGTGCGCATCGTCCCGGTGCCGGGCGCGTTCAACTTCTCGGATCTGTCGAACCGGGGCGCCGCCGCGGCGACCGGCGCGGTGCTCCTGTTCCTCAACAACGACATCGAGGTGCTCGAGCCCGGCTGGCTCGCCGAGCTGGTCCGCCACGCGGTCCGCCCGGAGATCGGTGCCGTCGGGGCGAAGCTGCTCTATCCGGACCACACGATCCAGCACGGCGGCATCGTCCTCGGGATCGGGGGCGTCGCCGGCCACAGCCATCTCGGCGTCGCGGACGCGGATCCGGGCTATTTCTGCCGGATGGTCATCGCCCACGAGGTCTCGGCGGTCACCGGCGCGTGCCTGGCCATGCGGGCCGAGGTCTTCACCGAGGTCGGCGGTTTCGACGCGGTCGACCTGAAGGTCGCCTTCAACGACGTCGATCTCTGCCTGAAGGTCCGCCGGGCCGGCTACCGGATCGTCTGGACGCCCTTCGCCAAGCTGATCCACCACGAGTCGAAGAGCCGCGGCGCCGAGGACACGCCCGAGAAGCAGAAGCGCTTCGAGGGCGAGGTGCTGACCATGCTGGATCGCTGGGGCCCCGAGTTGCGCGCGGACCCCTACTACAACATCAACCTGTCACGGAACTCGGCGCATTACCGGGTCTGAGCCGCGCCGGTCCCGCGGATGCTGTCGGCGGCCCGCGACGACATGGTGCTATGCGTGCGTCAGTGGGTGAACTTGCGTCCGGAGCCGGTTGCGATACCTCTGGACATGCCGCATGAGGCGGTTCCGGCCAAGGCGTCCCGGCGGACGCGCGGCGAGGGCAGCAACCAGAGATGAGTGCGAACACCCCTACGGTCACAGGCCTTGAGCGCGACGCCCAGCAGGCGATGGGAGACCACAAGGTCCATCCCAACGAGATCGCCATCGGCGTGGTGATCGGACGCGCGTCCGAATACTTCGACTTCTTCGTGTTCGGCATCGCCTGTGTGCTGGTCTTCCCGAAGGTGTTCTTCCCCTTCGTCGATCCGCTGAAGGGCACGCTTTACGCCTTCTCGATCTTCGCCCTCGCCTTCATCGCCCGGCCGCTCGGCACCGTGCTGTTCATGGCGATCGACCGGCGCCACGGCCGCAGCGTCAAGCTGACCACGGCCCTGTTCCTGCTCGGCGGCTCGACGGCGGCGGTGAGCTTCCTGCCGCGCTACGACAGCATCGGCATCTCGGCGGTCTACATCCTGGCCGGCCTGCGGGTGCTGCAGGGCCTTGCGCTGGGCGGCGCCTGGGACGGCCTCGCCTCGCTGCTCGCCATGAACGCCCCACGCGAGCGCCGCGGCTGGTACGCGATGATCCCGCAGCTCGGCGCGCCCCTGGGCTTCATGGTGGCGAGCGCGCTGTTCGCGTTCTTCCTGGTCAACATCGACGAGGCCGACTTCATCGACTGGGGCTGGCGCTTCCCGTTCTACTGCGCCTTCACCATCAACGTGGTCGCCCTGTTCGCCCGGCTGCGCCTCGTCGCCACCGACGAGTTCGCCCGGATGATGGACCTCGACCGGCTGCGCCCGGTCCCGGCCCTGGAGCTGTTCCGCCACCACGCCGGCGACGTAGCCCGCGGCGCCTTCGTGCCGCTCGCCGCCTTCGCGCTGTTCCATCTCGTGACGATCTTCCCGATCGCGTGGCTGGCGCTGAACAACACCAGCCGCTCGCCGGGCGAGTTCCTGATCGTGCAGTTCTCGGGCGCTATCGTCTGCGCCGGCGCGGTCGCGGCCTCCGGCCTGATCGCCGACCAGATCGGCCGCCGCAACTGCCTGATCATGAGCTCTTCGCTGATCGCCTTCTTCGCCCTCGGCAGCATCATCGCGCCGCTCCTGTTCGGCGAGAGCGCCATCGGCCAGACGATCTACGTCACGATCGGCTTCATGCTGCTCGGCCTCGCCTACGGCCAGACGGCCGGTGCGGTGAGCGCCCGCCTCGGCAACCACTACCGCTACACCGGCGCCGCGCTCACCTCCGACTTCGCGTGGCTGCTCGGGGCCGGTTTCGCGCCGCTCGTCGCGCTGTTCCTCTCGCAGCGCTACGGGCTCGCGATGATCGGGGTGTACCTCCTGTCCGGCGCGGTCTGCAGCTTGGTGGCCCTGTTCACCGACCGCTCGGAACTGCGTCAGATGTAGCCGGTCGGGCCCGCGGCGCAGGCCGCCGGCCACCCGTTGACTGACAGGAACGCCGCCTCGCGCGGCACGGCAGAAGCGCCGCGGCAGCGGCATGGGATAACGAGACGCGTGCTGTGACCTCTTTGACCCATCGACCGGACAGGACCGACACCGCGACGCGCCGAGGCGGCCGCGGGCGGCGCCTCCTGCCGTTCCTCGCCCTGCCGCTCCTGACCCTGCTGGGCGGCTGCAACTTCGTGGTCCTGCACCCGGCCGGCTACGTGGCCGAGCAGCAGCGCAATCTCGTGCTGGCGGCGACCGGGCTGATGCTCCTGATCATCGTCCCGGTGATCGCCTTCACGCTGATCTTCGCGTGGCGCTATCGCGCCACCAACGAGGACGCGGTCTACGATCCGGAATGGCATCACTCGACGCAGCTCGAGGTGCTGATCTGGACGGCGCCGTTGATGATCATCATCGCTCTCGGCGCCCTGACCTGGATCGGGACCCACACCCTCGATCCGTTCCGGCCGCTCAGCAAGATCGACCCGAAGCGCGACGTCCCGGCCGGCACGCAGCCGCTCGAGGTCGAGGCGATCGCGATGGATTGGAAGTGGCTGTTCCTCTACCCGCAATACGGGATCGCCACGGTCAACGAGGTGGCCGCGCCCGTGGACCGGCCGATCCGTTTCAAGATCACCGCCACCGACGTGATGAACACGTTCTACGTGCCCACGCTCGCCGGCATGGTCTACGCGATGCCGGGCATGCAGACCCAGCTCCATGCGGTGATCAACCGCGAGGGCGCCTACGAGGGCCGCTCGGCGCATTACAGCGGCGCCGGCTTCTCCAACATGTTCTTCAAGTTCCACGGGCTGACCAACGAGAGCTTCGACCAGTGGATCGCCAAGGCCAAGGCCCAGGGCGGCGAGCTGAGCCAGGAGGCCTATCTCGAGCTGGAGAAGCCGAGCGAGGCCGAGCCGGCCCGGTTCTACAAGTCCTACATGAAGGGCCTGTACGACCGCATCATCGGCATGTGTCCGCGGCCGGAGCAGATGTGCGTCGGCGAGATGGTGAAGATCGACGCTCAGGGCGGCGCGTCCGGGGCGGAGGCGGAGGCCAACTACGCCCGGCTTCAGTACGACAACCGCATGGCCGATCGCGGCAACGAGGCCCCCGGCGCGACCGGGCCGGCCTCCGGCACCGGCCCGCACGGGCAGACGCAGCCGCAGGGCATGAAGCCCCGGCCCGACATGGGCAACCCGGACTCACGGGGCCAGGGCGAGACCGCGCTGCCGGGGCAGAACAAGGGCCCGGAGGTCAAGGATTCCGACAGCAAGGGCCAGAGCGAGGGCGGGCAGATCGCGCCCAAGCAGCTCAACGAATGAGACCGCTCGCCGCCAGCGCGAGCCCCACACCGTAAGACCGGCGGTCGCCGTCGAACCCATTGAACGGGCCGATCCCAATGTTCGCAAACATGGACCTACAGCAGTTGCTCTTCGGTCGATTTACGATTGAGCAGATCCCCTACCACGAGCCGATCCTGCAGGCGACGTTCGCCGGCGTGGCGGTGGTCGGCCTCACCGTGCTCGGTGTCATCACCTACTACCGCTTCTGGGGGCCGATGTGGCGTGACTGGATCACGTCGATCGACCACAAGAAGATCGGCATCATGTACTGCATCTTCGCGGCCATCATGCTGCTGCGCGGCTTCGCCGACGCGATCCTGATGCGCTCGCAGCAGGCCGTGGCGTTCGGCCAGGAGCAGGGCTTCCTGCCGCCGCACCACTACGACCAGATCTTCACCGCCCACGGCATGATCATGATCTTCTTCGTGGCGATGCCGTTCGTCACGGGGCTTATGAACTTCGCGGTGCCGCTGCAGATCGGCGCCCGCGACGTAGCCTTCCCGTTCCTGAACAATTTCAGCTTCTGGATGACGGTGGCCGGCGGCATGCTGGTGATGGTCTCGCTGTTCGTCGGCGAGTTCTCCCGCGCCACCTGGCTCGCCTACCCGCCGCTCTCCGGGGCGGCGATGAGCCCCGGCGTCGGCGTCGACTACTACATCTGGGCGCTGCAGATCGCCGGCATCGGGACGCTGCTCTCGGGCATCAACCTGATCGCCACCATCGTGAAGATGCGGGCGCCCGGCATGACCATGATGAAGCTGCCGATCTTCGTCTGGTCGTCGCTGTGCACCAACATCCTGATCGTGGCCGCCTTCCCGATCCTCACGGCCGTTCTCGCGATGCTGTCGCTCGACCGCTACGTCGGCACGCACTTCTTCACGAACGACCTCGGCGGCAACGCCATGCTGTACTTCAACCTGATCTGGATCTGGGGTCACCCGGAGGTCTACATCCTGATCCTGCCGGCCTTCGGGGTGTTCTCGGAGATCACCTCGACCTTCTGCGGCAAGCGCCTGTTCGGCTACACCTCGATGGTCTACGCGCTGGTGGTCATCACCATCCTCGCCTACCTCGTGTGGCTGCACCACTTCTTCACGATGGGCTCGGGCGCGGACGTGAACTCGTTCTTCGGGATCACGACCATGATCATCTCGATCCCGACGGGCGCGAAGATCTTCAACTGGATGTTCACCATGTACCGCGGCCGGATCCGGTTCGAGGTGCCGATGATGTGGGTGGTGGCGTTCATCGTCACCTTCGTGATCGGCGGCATGACCGGCGTCCTCTTGGCAGTGCCCCCGGCCGACTTCGTGCTGCACAACTCGCTGTTCCTGATTGCGCACTTCCACAACGTGATCATCGGCGGCGTGCTGTTCGGCATGTTCGCCGGCGTGACCTTCTGGTTTCCCAAGGCCTTCGGGTTCAAGCTCGACGAGTTCTGGGGGAAGGTGGCCCTCGGGTTCTGGGTGACCGGGTTCTACGTCGCCTTCATGCCGCTCTACGTGCTCGGCCTGATGGGCGTGACCCGGCGCATGCAGCACTTCGATGACCCGTCGCTGCAGATCTGGTTCGTGATCGCGGCCATCGGCGCGGCGTTGATCGCCTGCGGCATCGCCTCGCAGATCGTGATGTTCGTGGTCTCGATCCGCAACCGCGACAAGCTGCGTGACCTCACCGGCGACCCGTGGGGTGGTCGGACGCTGGAGTGGTCCACCTCCTCGCCGCCGCCGGACTACAACTTCGCGTTCACGCCGGTCGTCCACGATTCCGACGCGTGGTGGGACATGAAGAACCGCGGCTTCGCCCGCCCGATGACGGGCTACAAGCCGATCCACATGCCCAAGAACACCGCGGCCGGCGCGATCCTGGCGGGGCTGAACTTCACCTTCGGCCTGGCCATGGTCTGGTACGTCTGGTGGCTGGCGGCGCTCACCTTCGTGGCGATCTTCGTCGTCGCGATCGCTCACACCTTTAATTACAATCGCGACTACTACATTCCCGCCGACGTCGTCAGTCGGACGGAAGGTCAGCGGACGCGCGAACTGGAGATGGCGTGATCCGATGATGCACGCGGAGACTGCACCCCCCGGCGCCGCGGCGCCGGTCTTCTACCAGACCGACGAGGAGGGCCATCATTCCGAGGGCTCGACCATGCTCGGGTTCTGGCTCTACCTGATGAGCGACTGCCTCATCTTCGCGACCCTGTTCGCGACCTACGGGGTGCTCGGGCGCAGCTACGCGGCAGGCCCCACCCCGAAGGAGCTATTCGACCTGCCGGGCATCGCGGTGAACACCGCCATGCTGCTGTTCTCGTCCATCACCTACGGCTTCGCCATGCTGGAGATGGACCGGGACCGGGTGAAGCAGACGCAGATCTGGCTGGCGGTGACCGGCCTGTTCGGCGCGGCCTTCGTGACGCTGGAGATCCGGGAGTTCGTCCACCTGTTCCACGAGGGCGCGCCGCCCTGGCGCAGCGCGTTCCTGTCCTCGTTCTACACGCTGGTGTCGACCCACGGCCTGCACGTCTCCATGGGCATCCTGTGGCTGATCGTGCTGATGGTGCAGGTGCGCAAGCACGGGCTCATCGTCGAGAACAAGCGCCGCCTGATGTGCCTGTCCCTGTTCTGGCACTTCCTCGACCTGATCTGGATCGGGGTCTTCACCGTCGTCTACCTGATGGGAGTGCTCGAATGAGCGCCGACGCGCACCACGTGGCCGCCGCGGGGCACGACCACCACGACGCTCACAGCGAGGGCGGCCACGGCACGTTCCAGAGCTACATGACGGGCTTCGTCCTGTCGGTGATCCTGACGGTGATCCCGTTCTGGCTGGTGATGGGCAACGTGCTCGACAACAGCCTGGTCACCACCCTGGTCATCCTGGCGCTCGGCGGCGTCCAGATGGTCGTGCACGTCATCTACTTCCTGCACATGAGCACGAAGTCGGAGGGCGGCTGGACCTTCATGGCGCTGATCTTCACCATCACGGTGGTGGTGATCATGCTCGCCGGCTCGGTGTGGGTGATGTACCACCTCAACCACAACATGATGCCGATGGATGCCCACGACGTCATGAACAACGCCCGCTGAGCGCGCGTCCGGAGATGAGGCCCGCGGGGTCGGGAGGGGGGGCTGATCCGCGCTCGGCCCCCTCCCCGGCCCCGCTCTCGTTCCTGCGGCGCGTCGTGTTCGGCGTCGGCGCGGGCGTCGTCTTCCTGGTCCTGCTCGGGCTCGGGACGTGGCAGGTGGAGCGGCGGGCCTGGAAGCTCGACCTGATCGCCCGGGTCGATGCCCGGGTTCACGCGCCGGCCGTGTCGGCCCCGGGCCCTGCCGAATGGCCGCGCGTCGGACCCGACGACGCCTACCGGCACGTGACCCTCTCCGGCACCCTCCTCAACGATCGCGAGACCCTGGTTCAGGCCGTCACGGAGCGCGGCGGCGGATTCTGGGTGCTGACGCCGCTGCGCCGGCCCGACGGCAGCCTCGTGCTGGTCAATCGCGGCTTCGTGCCCGGCGACCGGCGCGATCCGGCGACCCGGGAGCCCGGCCAGGTCGCGGGCGAGACCACGGTGACCGGCCTCCTGCGGCTGACCGAGCCCAAAGGCGCCTTCCTGCGCTCGAACGATCCCACGAACGACCGCTGGTATTCCCGCGACGTGGCGGCGATCGCGGCGGCCCGGGGCCTGACCGAGGTCGCCCCCTACTTCGTGGATGCGGACGCGACCCCCAATCCCGGCGGCCTGCCGGTGGGTGGTCTCACGGTGATCGCCTTCCCCAACAGCCACCTCGTCTACGCGATCACGTGGTACGGGATGGCGCTGATGCTGGCTGGGGCGATGATCTACGTCCTGCGGGGCCGCGGCAGAGACCGGCTGCCCGGAGCGCCGGACTCCTGAGGGCGGGTGGTTCCGGCGGTGCTCCGATGCGGCTGCGCGCGCGTCCACATCGTCCTTCCGGGGCCGCGAAGCGGAGCCCGGAATCCAGGCACGCTGGTGGCTCTCGATCTGCACCGACGGCGGTTCTGGGTTGCCCGCCTGCGGCGTGCCCCTTCGGGTCCGGGCCCCCCTGCGGCGCCCCGGAGCGACGGGGCTGATTCCCGAGGCCGAAGTCTGCGGGGTCAGCGAGCGCGGACGCTCAGCCAGGGCTGTTCGAGGTCAGGATCCCGTGCGGCCGACTCGACCGATAGGGGAGTAGCCCGCTCCGAGCCGGTCCCTATAATGGCATGACAAACGCCACAACGAGTCAACGCCATGACCTCCCGCATCCCGAACTTCGCCGAAATCCCGCTCGCCGGCGAATCACTCGCGATCGCGGCTCCGGCGCTCGGCGAGCCCTGGATGACGCCGGAGGGGATCCCGGTGAAGGGCCGATACGGGCCGGAGGACCGGGAGGGCATCGAGTTCCTCGACACCTATCCGGGCATCGCGCCGTTCCTGCGCGGCCCCTACCCGACCATGTACGTCACCCAGCCCTGGACGATCCGGCAGTACGCCGGCTTCTCCACGGCCGAGGATTCGAACGCCTTCTACCGCCGCAACCTCGCGGCCGGGCAGAAGGGCCTGTCGGTAGCGTTCGACCTCGCCACCCACCGCGGCTACGATTCCGACCATCCCCGCGTCTCGGGCGATGTCGGCATGGCGGGCGTGGCGATCGACTCGATCTACGACATGCGCACGCTGTTCTCCGGCATCCCGCTGGACGAGATGACCGTGTCGATGACGATGAACGGCGCGGTGCTGCCGATCCTCGCCCTCTACATCGTCGCCGCCGAGGAGCAGGGCGTGCCGCCGCAGAAGCTCGCGGGCACCATTCAGAATGATATTCTAAAAGAATTTATGGTCCGAAACACCTACATCTATCCCCCAAAGGGATCGATGCGGATCATTTCCGATATCTTCGCATATACTTCCAAAAACATGCCGAAGTTCAACTCGATCTCGATCTCCGGCTACCACATGCAGGAGGCTGGGGCGACGAACGACCTGGAGCTCGCCTACACGCTTGCCGACGGCGTCGAGTACATCAAGGCGGGGCTGGCCGCCGGTCTGACCATCGACCAGTTCGCCCCGCGCCTGTCGTTCTTCTGGGCGATCTCGACCAACTTCTTCATGGAGGTCGCCAAGATGCGGGCCGCGCGCCTGATCTGGGCGAAGCTCGTGAAGGGGTTCGATCCGAAGTCGGAGAAGTCGCTGGCCCTGCGCACCCACTCGCAGACGAGCGGCTGGTCGCTCACTGCCCAGGACGTGTTCAACAACGTCACCCGCACCAACATCGAGGCGATGGCGGCGACGCAGGGCGGCACGCAGTCGCTCCACACCAACGCGCTCGACGAGGCGCTGGCCCTGCCCACCGACTTCTCGGCCCGGATCGCCCGCAACACCCAGCTGTTCCTGCAGCAGGAGAGCGGCACCACCCGGATCGTCGACCCGTGGGGCGGCTCCTACTACGTGGAGAAGCTCACCGCCGACATGGTCGCCCGGGCCTGGGAGCACATCCGCGAGGTCGACGGGCTCGGCGGCATGGCCAAGGCGATCGAGGCCGGCATCCCGAAGCTGCGCATCGAGGAGGCCGCCGCCCGGGCCCAGGCGCGGATCGATTCCGGCCGCCAGACCATCGTGGGCATCAACAAGTTCCGGGCCGACGACGACATGGCCATCGACCTGCTGCGGGTCGACAACGGCAACGTCCGCCGGCTCCAGATCGACAAGCTCAAGCGCCTGCGCGCCGAGCGCGACGAGGCCGCGGTCACGGCCCGGCTCGAGGCGCTCACCCGGGCCGCCGACGGCGCGGGCAACCTGCTGGAACTCGCCGTCGAGGCGGCCCGCGCCAAGGCGACCGTGGGCGAGATTTCCGAGGCCCTGGAGAAGGCCTGGGGCCGGCACCGCGCCGAGATCCGCTCGATCTCCGGCGTCTACAAGCGCGAGGTGGGGGGCATGTCGCCTGTGGTCGAGGAAGTCCGGGCGCTGGTCGAGGCGTTCGAGGAGAATGACGGCCGCCGGCCGCGCATCCTGGTCGCCAAGATGGGCCAGGACGGGCACGACCGCGGCCAGAAGGTGATCGCCTCGGCCTTCGCCGATCTCGGCTTCGACGTCGATATCGGGCCGCTCTTCGCCACGCCGGCGGAGGCCGCCCGGCAGGCGGTGGAGAACGACGTGCACATCGTCGGAGTCTCCTCGCTGGCGGCCGGCCACCTGACCCTGGTGCCGGAGCTGAAGGCGGCGCTGACCGAACAGGGCCGGGACGACGTGATGATCGCCATCGGCGGCGTCATCCCGCCGGGCGATTACGACGCGCTGACGGCGGCGGGCGCGGCGGCGATCTTCCCGCCCGGCACGGTGATCGCCGAGGCGGCCGTCAAGCTGATCCGCGCTCTGAACGAGCGGCTGGGCTACGCGGCGCGGCAGGCGGCGGAGTAGGGCGACCTTCCCGAGGCGGCTGGACGGGCCGCCTCGATCCCTCCCACCCCCGCGTCCCATCCTGAGGTGCCGGAGCGCAGCGGAGGCCTCGAAGGAGCTCTCCAGCCCGCCGCGCGATCCCTGGAGCCCTCCTTCGAGGCCCGCTGGCGCGGGCACCTCAGGATGAGGGGTTTGGGTTGAATTCCGCCGGTGCGACCGGGATCGGCCCGCTCAGTTCAGCGCCTGTGGATCCGCCTCCGTGAGGAAGGCCCCGACCTCGTGGAGGAACTGCATGCGGTTCTTCTCCATCATCACCGTGTGGGTGCCCTCCCCCAGCTCGATGAAGCGCTTGTAGGGGGCGTGCGTGAGCTTGGTGAAGTACTCCTGCGCCTGGTAGCTCGGCAGGTCCGCGTCCCACTCGGCGTGGATGATCAGCACGGGCACGCGGATCTCGCCCGGGTCGTAGAGCGGCTTGCCCGCCTGCCAGAACTCCTTCGAGTCGGCCACTACGCCGTTCGGGGCACGCAGGACCGGCGGCGTCTGCTTGGCGCCGGCCTGGTCCGTTGCGAAGGTCGCGTCGGCCCATTGGTCGAACCAGCCCGGCGGGATCAGCTCGGCCTTCTTGTCCTCGGGCACGCCGGTCAGCCAGCGCGTCTTGGCATTGTCCCGGCTGACGCTGCGATAGGCGCCGAGCGGCCCGTTGCCGCCGATCAGGGCCGGCGTGCGCGCCAGCCATTGCGGCGCGTAGAGGATGAGCCGGTTGACCGCGTCGTTGTGGGTGCTGGTGTAGAGCCCCATCGTCGAGGTTCCCCAGGACCAGCCCATCAGGTTGATCTTCTCGACCCCGCGGCGCCGGGTGATGAGGTCCACCACCTGCCCCACGACCTTGGCGGCGTCGGGCGTGCGCATGAAGGGCGGGTTGTCGGCCGCCGGCGCGTTCATGACCGCCGGACGTCCGGACAGGCCGTAGCCCGGCAGATCCACGAGGTAGACGTCGAAGCCCAGGCCCGCGAGGTGATCCATCGCCGACATCCCGCCGAGGGGCAGGTCGAGGGCGGTGGAGGCCGGGTAGGTCGCCCCGTGCACGTAGAGCAGGATCCGGTCGCCCGGGAACCGCTCCGTTCCGGCGGGACGCTTGTTGCGGACGTAGATCTCGACGCCCGGCTCGGTCCAGGGCAGGCGGAACTCCTCCGTCGCCAGCCGGGCCGCCGGGGCGGCCGCCGCAGCCGGCGCGGCCGCCAGTGTCACGCCCGCCGCGAGCGCCCCGACCAGCTCGCGCCGGGCCAAGCCCCGGCCCGGCCGCGCCGCGTTCGGATCTGTGCGCATCGGTCTGTCCGCCATGGTTTCCTCCGGCCCGCCTTGCGTGGCGGCTCGGGCGATTCAACCGACGGGTGTCGGCCGGCGCAACGCTTCGCGGCACGGCCTGTTGGACAGGCGGCGGATTCCGTCGCCCGATCCGGCAAGACCGCGTGAAAAAAAGCCCGCCCCCGGCGCCGGGGCTGGTGACGCCAAGCTCCCGGACGGGCATTGAGGCGGGAGATCCCGGGAGACGCCCGCTTATGACGACTCCGACAACCGTCGCCACGACGCCCTTCCCCGACCAGAAGCCCGGCACCTCCGGCCTGCGCAAGAAGGTGCCGGTGTTCCGGCAGCCGAACTACGTCGAGAACTTCGTCCAGGCGATCTTCGACACCCTGCCCGACAAGGCGGGCGCGACCCTGGTGCTGGGCGGCGACGGCCGGTTCCTCAACCGCGAGGTGGTGCAGAAGACGCTGCGTCTCGCCGCCGGCAACGGGTTCGGCCGGGTCCTGGTCGGGCGCGGCGGCCTGCTCTCGACGCCCGCGGCCTCCTGCGTGATCCGGAAAGCCAAGGCGCTCGGCGGGATCATCCTCTCGGCGAGCCACAACCCGGGCGGGCCGGACGGCGATTTCGGCATCAAGTTCAACGCCGCCAATGGCGGCCCGGCGCCGGAATCCGTCACCGACGCGATCTTCGCGCGGGCGAAGGGGCTGACGGCGTACCGCCTCGTCGAGGCGCCGGACCTCGACCTCGACACGCTCGGCGACACCCGCCTCGGGGCCATGACGGTCACGGTGATCGACCCGGTGGCCGACTACGCCGAGCTGATGCGCACGCTCATCGACTTCGACGCGGTGTCGCGCCTGTTCGCCTCCGGGTTCCGCATGCGCTTCGACGCCATGAGCGCTGTGACCGGCCCCTACGCGACGGCGATCCTCGAAGGGAGGCTCGGCGCCCCCGCCGGCACGGTGGTCAACGCCGTCCCGAAGGAGGATTTCGGCGGCCATCATCCGGATCCCAACCCGGTCCACTGCCACGACCTGTTCGACCTGATGCAGGGCCCGGACGCGCCGGATTTCGGCGCCGCCTCCGACGGCGACGGCGACCGCAACATGATCGTGGCCCCGGGCCTGTTCGTGACGCCGAGCGACAGCCTCGCGCTGCTCGCCGCCCATGCCCACCGGGCGCCGGGCTACGCCGGTGGGCTGTCGGGCGTCGCCCGGTCGATGCCCACGAGCCGCGCCGCCGACCGGGTCGCGGCCGCTCTCGGCATCAAGGCCTACGAGACGCCCACCGGCTGGAAGTTCTTCGGGAATCTCCTCGATGCGGGGCTGATCACCCTGTGCGGCGAGGAGAGCGCCGGCACCGGCTCGAACCACGTGCGCGAGAAGGACGGGCTCTGGGCGGTGCTGCTCTGGCTCAACATCCTGGCGGCCACCGGCGAGCGCGCCGACGCGCTGGTGCGGGCGCATTGGCGGACCTACGGGCGCGACTACTACGCCCGCCACGATTACGAGGAGGTCGATTCCGACGCCGCCAACGGCTTGATGGACGCGTTGCGCGGGAAGCTCGCCGGGCTGCCGGGCTCGCGGATCGGCGACCTCACAGTGTCGACGGCCGACGAATTCGCCTACCGCGATCCCGTGGACGGCTCGCTCACCGAGCGCCAGGGCATCCGGATCGGCTTCGCCGAGGATGCGCGGGCGGTGCTCCGGCTCTCGGGCACCGGCACCGCCGGGGCGACGCTGCGGGTCTACCTGGAGCGCTACGAGAACGCGCCGGACCGGCTGGACCTTCCAGTGGCCGAGGTGCTGGCCCCGGTCGCGGCCGCGGCCCGCGCGATCGCCGAGATCGAGCCGCGCACCGGAAGGCCTGAGCCGAGCGTGGTGACCTGAGGGGAGCCGGGAGACGCCCCGTCTTTGCGAGCGCAGCGAAGCAATCCAGAGGCGCCACGCTCTACGGCGGCGCGCCACCCTGGGTCGCTTCGCTGCGCTCGCGATGACGGTAGGGCCGGCGCCGATGCCTCAAACCAAGTCCTTCACCATGTACACGGTGACGTCGTCGTCGCGGGTCCGGCCCGGTCCGTCATAGAGTTCTTCCCGCTCCACCCGGTAGCCGAGGGACCCGTAAAGGCGCAGGTTCGCGACGTACTTCTTGTTGGTGTAGAGGCGCAGCCGCGCGGACCCCGCCCCGGCCGCGACGGCATCCGCGAGCCCCATCAGCCGGCTGCCGAAGCCCCGGCCCTGGAAGGCCGGGTCCACCGCCACGTTGACGACCAGCAGGTGGTCGGCCTCCGCCTTCGTCTCGATCAGCCCGGCGAGATCCGGGCCGGCCAGCAGCAGGTCGAAGCGGTGGTCCCGCAAAGCCTGCGCGTAATCCGCCCGCATGGGGATCGGCAGGCGGCCGATCACCGGGATCCACTTGGTATAGGCCGCCGCGACCAGCGCCCGGATCGCCTCCACGTCCGCGGATTCCCCGCGGCGGACCGCGACTGACTCGTCCATCTGACCTCTCACGGTTGACCGCGCCGGCTCCGTCCCCTAAAGACCCGCCCGTCGATGGGGCTCCGCACGGAGCCCCGTCGCGTTTTCACGCGCACCCGTGGGCGGGATCCTCCCGCCCTGTCGTCCCGGACCTGACGTCCGGGAAAAGGAGGGCGCGTTCCTCATTCTCGTCACGAGAGGACGCGAAACATGTCGAAGCGGATTCAGGCCAAGCACAAGCTCGACCGCCGCATGGGCCAGAACATCTGGGGCCGCCCGAAGAGCCCCGTCAACCGCCGCGAGTACGGCCCCGGCCAGCACGGCCAGCGCCGCAAGGGCAAGATGAGCGACTTCGGCACGCAGCTGCGCGCCAAGCAGAAGCTCAAGGGCTATTACGGCAACATCACCGAGAAGCAGTTCCGCCGCTACTACGCCGAGGCGATCCGCCTGCGCGGCGATTCCGGCGAGAACCTCGTCGGCCTGCTCGAGCGCCGCCTCGACGCCGTGGTCTACCGGGCGAAGTTCGTCGCGACCCCGTTCGCCGCCCGCCAGTTCGTCAACCACGGCCACGTCAAGGTCAACGGCGTCCGCGTCAACATCCCGAGCTACCAGGTGAAGGCCGGCGACCTGATCGAGGTCAAGGAGTCGTCCCGCCAGCTCGAGATCGTCATCGTGGCGACGCAGCTCTCCGAGCGCGACGTGCCGGACTACATCGAGGCCGACCACGCCAAGATGACTGCCCGCGTCACCCGTATCCCCAGCCTGTCCGAGGTGCCCTACCCGGTGCAGATGGAGCCGAACCTCGTCATCGAGTTCTACTCCCGCTAAGGCTGTCGCGACAGCGATGTCGGTGGAGGGGCCGCCCGCCTGGGCGGCCCCTTCGCGTTTCCGGGGTCAGCACCCGTGGCAGATCGAGCCCATAGTGTGGCGCATCTTGGCGTCCCAGGCCTTCGAGCGCGCTTCCGCGGCCTTCTGCGCCTTGATCATCTCGGCCTCGTTGATCGGCCGCGGCAGACCGGCGGCGGCCGCACCGGGCGGCTTCGTCTGGCCCGTGGCGGCAATCCGGCGTCCGCCCGGCGCGGTGAGTGCCGGATCCCGAGCCGGCACCGTGCTTGGTGCACCACCCGGAGCCCGGTCCGGGAGCGGGCTCTGGGCCAGCGCCGGCGTTATCCCGAGCAGGACGCCCAGGATCACCGCGTGACGGATCGTTGCCATGAACCTGATCTCCCCGGCGCAGGATCGAATGCCTGCCCCGCCCTATTCGGCGCCGATCGTAGCCGATCCGAGCCGTAAAATCATGCGTTCGGGATGGCTCCGATGAGCGGCGTGGCGCCACCCCGGAATCGCCGCGAGGCGGTGGCCGCGGCGCTGGCCCGCCTCGCGCCCCGCCTGCCGGGCTTCGAGGCCGAGGCCGTCCTCGATCGCGCGCTGGCGAGCGCGGGTCTGCGCCGGGCCGCGCCCGAGACGGCCGCCCGCCTCGCCCTCGTCACCTATGCCCGCCACGTCTTCACCGACTACGACGCGCTCCTGGCCGACGGCTATGACCGGGACAGCGCTCGGCACTTCGTCCTCGACGACCTCAACGCGGCGCTCGTCGCCTGGGGCGCGGCCGCCATCCCGGAGACCGAGGCCGGAGAGGCCGGCGTGCCGGAGGACGAACCCCGCTGAGGTTATCGCGCGCGGCCCCGCCATGCTGTAGGAGACGCGCCGGAGCCGCCCCGGGCGGCGAGCGGAGTCTGCACACATGAAGATCAGCGCACGCAACGTCCTCAAGGGCACCGTCGTCTCGGTCGACAAGGGCGCGACTACGTCCCACGTCAAGATCGAGATCAGCCCCGGCCAGGTGGTCATGGCCTCGATCACCAACGAGGCGGTCGAGTCCCTCAAGCTTGTCGCCGGCGGTCCCGCCTACGCGGTGGTCAAGGCCTCCGACGTCATGGTTGCCGTCGACTGAGGGCGGCCCGGGTCGCGCACCCGCCGGGTTGCGGCGGGTCGGCGATCCATCTCCCGCCCGCGTCCGCATCCGTGGTTGCCGAAGCGCAGCGGAGGCCTCGAAGGACGAGGTTGCGGATGAGATCGACGGCGGAGACCAGGCTCTGCCTTCGCGCCGCGGCCGCCGGCGGATAGAGTGTGATCCGGACAAGGAGTTCCGCGCGTGCAGAAGACCGTCCTCGGCATCGAGACCACCTGCGACGAGACCGCGGCCGCAATCGTGTCCGTCGACGAGGACGGCCTCGGCCAGATCCGCGCCAACGAGGTGCTGAGCCAGATCGCCGAGCACGCGGCCTATGGCGGCGTCGTGCCCGAGATCGCCGCCCGCGCGCACGTGGAGGTGCTCGACCGGCTGATCGCCCGCGCCCTCGACCGGGCCGGGATCGGCTTTCCCGATCTCGACGGGATCGCGGTGGCGGCCGGGCCCGGGCTGATCGGCGGCGTGCTGGTCGGCCTCGTCACGGCCAAGACCCTGGCCCTCGTGACCCGCAAGCCGCTTCTGGCCGTCAACCACCTGGAGGCGCACGCGCTCACGGCGCGGCTGACCGATGGCATCGCCTTCCCGTACCTGCTGCTGCTGGTCTCGGGCGGCCACACCCAGCTCGTCGCCGTGCGGGGCGTCGGCGACTACGTGCGGCTCGGCTCCACCGTCGACGACGCCATCGGCGAGGCCTTCGACAAGGTCGCCAAGCTCCTCGGCCTCGGCTATCCGGGCGGCCCCGAGGTCGAGCGCATGGCCGAGACCGGGGATCCCGAGCGCTTTGCCCTGCCCCGGCCCATGCTCGGCCGGCGCGAGGCCGACTTCTCCCTGTCGGGCCTCAAGACCGCCCTGCGGATCGAGGCCGAGCGGATCGCGCCGCTGGCCGAGCGCGACGTCGCCGACCTGTGCGCGAGCTTCCAGGCCGCCGTGGTCGACGTCGTGGTGGACCGCGCCCGGGTCGCCCTGCGCGCCTTCTCGGACGTGGCCGGCCGGCCCACCGCCCTCGTGGCGGCGGGCGGCGTGGCGGCCAACGGTGCCGTCCGGCGGGCGCTGGCCGCCCTGGCCGGCGAGGCGGGTCTCGGTTTCGTGGCCCCGCCCCTGCCGCTCTGCGGCGACAACGGCGCGATGATCGCCTGGGCCGGCCTGGAACGCCTGCGCCTCGGGCTCGTGGACGACCTCACCGCCCCGGCCCGGCCCCGCTGGCCGCTGGCGGCCGCTCCGGCGCGCGCGGCGGTCCCGGCCGGATGAGCGAGGCGGCGCGGCGCGCCTATTGGCGCGATCTGGTCGAACGCCGCCTGCCCGAGGCCGCGCGGCCGGGCTGGCCGGTCCGCCTCGACCATTGCTTCGCCCGCATCCTCCTGGACCACGCCTGCGGCGGCCCCTGGCGCGACCATGTGCGCCCGCCCGCCTATGCCACCCTGCCCCTTGATCAGCTCGAGGCGGCGATCGCGCTCGGCGAGGCCGTGCTCGCCGGCCACGCGGACCTCGCCCTCCTGAACCGCCGCTCGCTCGCGTGGCGCGGCAAGGTCGCCGCCGCTGCGGTGCCCGAATTCCTCGAGGACGGGGACCTGATCCTGCGCCGCTGGCATCCGGAGGACACGGCGCCCTTCGCTGCGCTCAACGCCGACGCGGCGGTGATGGCCCATTTCCCCCGGCCCCGGACGGAGGCCGAGAGCGTCGCCGAGGCCGGCCGCTTCGACCGGCGCTTCGTGGCGGACGGGTTCGGCCCCTGGGCGCTGGCGCAGGGCGGCCGGTTCATCGGCTGCGCCGGCGCGATGCGGATCCTGCAGCCCCTGCCCTTCCCGGGCGGCGACCGGCCCGGGACGACGGTCGAGCTGACTTGGCGCCTGGCGCGGGAGGCCTGGGGCCGGGGCTTCGCCACGCGGGCCGCGCGGCTGGCCCTGGCCGATCTCGCCGGACGCTGCGAAATCCGCGCCGTGGTGGCCTACACGGCGGCCGGCAACGCCCGCTCCCGGGCCGTGATGGAGCGTCTCGGCATGGCGCCGGCCGGGACGTTCCCGCATCCGGCGGTCCCGGAGGGGCCGCTGCGCGATCACGTCCTCTACCGGCTGGACTGCGCGGACAGGGAGGATGCGGCATGAGCGCGGGACGCGCGATCAACGTCGTCGGCGGCGGCGCCTGGGGCACGGCGCTCGCCAACGCCGCCGCGGCGGCCGGGCATCCCGTGACCCTCTGGCTGCGCGACGCGGAGGCGGCCGCCGCCCTTGAGGCGCGGCGGGAGAACCCGCGCTACCTGCCGGGCGTGCCGCTCCACGCCGGCATCCGGGCGACCGCGCAGCCGGAGGACCTCGCCGGCGCCCGCGCGACCCTGCTGGTCGTGCCGGCCCAGACCGTCCGCGGCGTTCTGAAGACCCTACGCGCACCCCTGGCCTCGGCCGGTCCTGTGATCCTCTGCGCCAAGGGCATCGAGCGCGGCAGCGACAGCTTCATGAGCGCGGTGGCCGAGCAGATCCTGCCGCCGGGAACGCCCGTGGCGGTGCTGTCGGGGCCGAGCTTCGCAGCCGACGTCGCCCGCGGCCTGCCCACCGCCGTCACCCTGGCGGCGTCCGATCCCGGCCTCGCCGCGTCTCTGAGCGCGCTGCTGTCGGGGCCGAGCTTCCGGCTCTACCACACCGACGACGTGCGTGGCGTCGAGATCGGCGGGGCCGGCAAGAACGTGCTGGCCATCGCGTGCGGGATCGTGGCCGGCCGGGGTCTCGGCGAGAGCGCCCGGGCGGCGCTGATCGCCCGCGCCTTCGCCGAGCTGATGCGCTTCGCCCGCACCTTCGGGGGCCGGGCCGAGACGCTGATGGGACTTTCGGGGCTCGGCGACCTCGTGCTCACCGCCTCCTCGCCGCAATCGCGCAACTTCGCCTTCGGCCAGCGGCTCGGCGCCGGGGCGAGCCCGGCCGAGGCCGCGGGCGGCAAGCTCGCCGAGGGGGCGTTCACGGCCGCGGCGCTCGCCGGGCTCGCCACCGCGAAGGGCATCGAGATGCCGGTGGCGGTGGCCGTCGCCGCCATCGTGGCGGGTACGGCCGGGGTCGACGACGTGATCGCGGGGCTGCTGGCCCGTCCCCTGCGCGGCGAGACGGATTAGCGCGCCTGCGTCGGGTCCGCCCGGTCGATGGTTCGGCGGTCGCCTTTGTGGCCGCCTTCGCCCGCCTTCGCGCCCGGTTCTGCGGCCGCCCTGGCGCGCAGCGAAGCGATCCAGGCGCCGAGTCTACGCCACGGAGGCCGCCGCCTCCGGCGCGGTGCCGTGGGTGTGGGTGGAGAAGCGCTCGATCGGCGCGGGCCGGCCCAGCAGGTAGCCCTGGGCCAGGGTGCAGTGCTCCGCGGCCAGGAACGACAGCTCCTCGTCCGTCTCCACGCCCTCGGCCACCACCGCCAGCCCGAGGCCGCGCCCGAGCCCGAGGACGGAGCGCACGATCGCGGCCCCCTGCGGGTTGCTGTGGACCGCCTTGATGAACGAGCCGTCGATCTTGATCCGGTCGAACGGGAAAGTGCGCAGGTTCGAGAGTGAGGAATAGCCGGTCCCGAAATCGTCCATGGCGATCCGGATGCCCAGGGCCTTGAGCTGGCGCAGGGTGAGCAGCGCCCGGGCCGGATCGCGGATCAGCGCCGTCTCGGTGATCTCGATCTCCAGGCGCTCGGCCTTCAGGCCGGTCTCGAACAGGGTCCCGTGGACGAACTGCACGAAGTGCGGGTTGTGGAGCTGCACCGCCGAGACGTTCACGGCGATCCCGAGCGGCCGCGGCCAGCCGGCCGCCGTCCGGCAGGCCGCGCGCAGCACCCAGGCGCCGATCTCCAGGATGGCCCCGGTCTCCTCGGCGATCGGCACGAACAGGGCCGGCGAGACGGTCCCGCGCTTCGGGTGGCGCCAGCGCAGCAGCGCCTCGAAGCCCGTGACCCCGCCGGACTCGATCTGCGTCTGCGGCTGGTAGACGAGTTCGAGCTCGTTGCGGGACACCGCGTGGCGCAGGTCGTGTTCCAGCTGCCGCCGGTCGCGGATCTGCGCGCCCATGCTGGCGTCGTAGCGGCGGCAGGTGCCGCGGCCCTCGTTCTTGGCCCTGTAGAGCGCGGCATCGGCGTGGCTCAGGAGCGCCCTCTGGTCCAGCGCGTCGTCGGGATAGACCGCGATGCCGATGCTCGTGGCGATCACCGGGCCGGAGGCGGCCGGCACCGCCGCCAGGGCATCCAGGATCCGCTCGGCCAGCCGCTCGGCGGCGCCGTCGGTCTGCGGCGTCAGGATCGCGAACTCGTCGCCGCCGAGGCGGGCCATCAGCTGCGTGGCGTCCAGCAGGCCGCCGACCCGGAGCGCGAGGTCGCGCAGCATCGCGTCGCCGGCCGCGTGGCCGAACAGGTCGTTGACCTCCTTGAAGCGGTCGAGGTCGAGGCACAGGACGGCGAGCCGGGTGCCCTGGACATCCGCGGCGCGCATCTCCCGCTCGAGCCGCGCGTGGAAGCTCGTGCGGTTGGCGAGCCCGGTGAGCGCGTCGTGGTGGGCGAGGTAGTGGATCTCGCTCTCGGCCCGGCGCCGCGCGCGCAGGTCGCGCACCGCCACGGCATGGTGCGGCTGGTTCCCGTACTCGGTGACCGGGCGCATGATCACCTCGACGGGAATCGTGCCGCCGCCAGCCTGGACGAGGTCGGCCTCGAGGGGCTGGTCCGGCGATCCGAGCCCGGGCGTGAGGCCCGGCAGATAGGCGGCGAGGCGCGTCCCTATCAGGGCGTCCGCCCCGGCGCCGGCGAGCCGGATGAAGGCGTCGTTGGCGCTGACGATCACGCCCTCGCGGCAGACCGCAAGCCCTTCCACGGCCGCGTTGGCGAGGCTGAGCAGGCGTTCGCGCTCGAACTCGGCGCGCTTGCGCTCCCGCAGATCGAGCACGAGGGCGGCGCCGGCCAGAAGCAGGATCAGGCAGGTCGCCAGCGCCACGGCGGCGGCGAGCCACTCGGTCCGGACCGCGTTCTCCGGAATCGCCACCAGGGGATCGGGCAGGATGGTGACCGCGCCCATGCCGGTGAAATGGTGGCCGCAGATCGCCAGGATCAGCAGCAAGGCGCCCACGCACCGGCCCCGGATCGTCGGCGCCGACAGGCCGACGACGAGGGCCGCCGCCCCGAGGACGGAG
This sequence comes from Methylobacterium sp. OAE515, assembly GCF_041806315.1. NCBI lineage: Bacteria > Pseudomonadati > Pseudomonadota > Alphaproteobacteria > Hyphomicrobiales > Methylobacteriaceae > Methylobacterium > Methylobacterium sp. OAE515. Next base: position 3,677,249 of record NZ_JBGMUV010000001.1, on the reverse strand, counting down.
CCGATCACGACCGAGACCGCCACCAGGACGGGGTTCCAGATCAGGTGACCGGTCACTTGGTAGGCGGCCATGCCCGTGTAGTGCATCGCCGCGATGCCGCCGCCCGCCACGGCGCCGCCGATCGCCCCGCGCACCCGCCCGCCCGTCGCGGCCAGCGCGAAGCCCAGGCCGGCGATCGCGACGGCGTCGACGTACGAGAGCAGGGTCAGGCCGACCCCGTAGCCCGAGGGCAGCCCCGGCGCGTAGGCGAGCATCGCCAGGAAATGCGTCGCCCAGATCCCCGAGCCGCCCGCGATCGCGGCGATCGCGAGCCACGTGTAGCGGCTGCGGCGCCCGGCCCGGCCGGCATGGGTCAGCAACTCGATCGCCGTCGCGCTCGCCAGCGTGCAGACAAGCGCCGCGAGGGCCACCAGCCACGGATTGTGTTCACCAACGAAGCAGCCGATCACGGTCAACATGTAGACAACCAGCAGAGGCTTGTGGCGAATTTGCCCAAACTCTTGGCAGATAGTATTTAATATTCAGCCAACGTGGTCACTCAATACAAGTGCATCCGAACCTATGTTCGCGTCCGCCTGGCCGGGCTCCGGGGCAAATGGCGGTGCGGCAGGCCTGTCCGCCGGGGGGGAAGCTGGGCTATGGCGGGGCGAGCCGCCGGGCCCGGCGGCCGGTGGGGAATGCGGCGATGGCATACTGGCTGTTCAAGTCCGAGCCCGCGACCTGGTCGTGGGATCAGCAGGTCGCGGCCGGCGCGGCTGGGACGTTCTGGAACGGCGTGCGCAATCACCTCGCCAAGAAGCAGCTGATGGCCATGCAGGTCGGCGAGCAGGGCTTCTTCTATCACTCGAACGAAGGCAAGGCGGTGGTCGGCCTCGTGGAGGTGATCCGGCCCTACTACCCGGACCATACCGACGAGACCGGCCGCTTCGGCATGGTCGACGTGCGGGCCGTCAAGGCGCTGCCCCGCCCCGTGACGCTGGACGCCATCAAGGCCGACCCGGTGCTGGCCGGGATGGTGCTGGTGAACAATTCCCGGCTGTCGGTGCAGCCGGTGACCGAGGCCGAATGGGCCCGGGTGTGCGCGCTGGGCGGCCTCGGCTGAGGGCGGTCGAGCCGCGGCTCGGTCAGGCGGCGCGGTTGAGGACGCCGTGCGCCGGGGCCGCGTCGACGTCGACCGCCGGCAGCGTGTCCATGACCCGGGCGGCCGGCAGCGTCACCACCACCTCGGTGCCCTCGCGGGGCCTGGAGGAGAGCTGGAACTGCCCGCCGTGCAGCTCCACCAGGCCCTTCACGATCGGCAGGCCGAGGCCGGAGCCCTGCTCGGCGGTCTTGATCGCCAGGGAGCCGCGCCCGAACGAGGACAGCACTGTGCCCAGCTCGTCCTCGGGGATGCCCGGGCCGCTGTCCTTGACCGACACGTACTGACCGCCCGAGGCGGTCCAGCCGACCTTGAGCCAGATCTCGCCGCCCGGCGGCGTGAACTTCACGGCGTTCGACAGGAGGTTCAGCACGATCTGGCGGAGCGCCCGCTCGTCGGCCCAGAGGCGCGGCAGGGATTCGTCGACGAGGCCGTGGACGATCTGGTTCTTGGCCTTGGCGCGGAGCGCCATCATGTGGCGGCACTCCTCCACGACGTGGGCGAGCTGCACCGCCTCCTCGTTCAGCTCGTAGCGCCCCGCCTCGATCCGCGACAGGTCGAGGATCTCGTTGATCAGGTTGAGGAGGTGCATCCCGCTGTCGTGGATGTCGTTCGAGTACTCCCGGTAGGACGGCGCCGTGTGGGAGCCGAACACCTCGTTCTTCATCACCTCCGAGAAGCCCAGGATGGCGTTCAGCGGCGTGCGCAGCTCGTGGCTCATGGTAGCGAGGAACCGCGACTTGGCGAGGTTCGCCTCCTCGGCCCGGCGGCGGGCCTCGTCGGAATTGGCCTTGGCCTGCTCCAGCTCGCCGAACACCGCATCCTTCTCGGCACGGGAGCGCAGGGCCCCGACCGTCGAGGTGTACAGGCGGCGGGCGAGGCCGAGGAAGAACAGCTGCGCGCCGCCGGCCATCACCACCAGCATCAGCGCGTCCATCCCGCGGGAGAAGGCGGTAAGCGACGTGGTGGCGAGCGCCAGCGGGATCAGGGCGGCGATGGCCGCGAGCGGGACGGTCGCGGCCAGCATCGTCGTGACGGCCGCCGCGATGACGAGGCCGATCAGCGCGAAGGTCCAGCCCCCGGTGGTGCCGAGCCCGATCATCGCCGACCACGAGAGGCTCTGCAGCACCTCGCCGATCAGGAAGCGGCGGCGCCAGCGGGCAAGCGGGATCGTCGCCGGGTCGGCGCGGAGGAAGCGTCGGCTCAGGCTCGTGTTCAGCGTGATCATCAGGAACACGCAGACCGCCCAGGCCGCGGCCACCGGCGGCGCGATCCAGAACGTTGCCGCCGCGGCGAGCACCCCCGCGAACAACGCCAGCGGGATCCCCGCCCCGGCCCGGTACTGGGCGTAATGGCGCAGCAACTCGTAGTCGAAGGCCCGTTCCAGGCCAGTCTGCGAGGTCAGCTTCTCGCGGGCCGAGCGGATCTCGCGGGCGACGCCGCGGCGGCGCGCCGCCTCCTCCGTCGAGGGACCGCGACCGCGCTGGACCATCTCGACGGTGAGATCGGGCATGCGCGTCTTGACACTCGGCTCGGAACCAGGGGCGGGGGGCGGCGCGGAGGCACTCCGTGAAGATGAGGCGGATGTGTTAAGAAGCGGCTGTCGGTATCGCTCGGATCTTAGGCATTTCGGGTGGTATCGAGACGGCCCGGCGTTCGGATCGGCCTGCGGATCGACGTGCGGTGCCGCACATCGTGCGGGCGGGTGCGCCCGGTAGCGTAAGCCGCGCGCTCGCGATGCCCGAGCGGGGCCGCACGCTGCGATCCGGGACGCCCCGGGCGCACGCGTCGAGGAGGGGTCGCCGACCATGCCGAATCTCACCGTGAACGGGGTCACGCACGCGATCGACGCCGACCCGGACATGCCCCTGCTCTGGGTGTTGCGCGACCGGCTCGACGCGACCGGAACCAAGTACGGCTGCGGCATCGCGCAGTGCGGCGCCTGTACGGTCCATCTCGACGGGCAGCCGGTCCGCGCCTGTCAGACTCGGATCGGTGACGTCGGCACCGCGCAGGTCACGACCATCGAGGGCGTCAACGGCCGGGTGGCCGAGGCCGTCCAGGCGGCGTGGCGCAAGCTCGACGTGGTCCAGTGCGGCTATTGTCAGTCCGGCCAGATCATGTCGGCGATCGGCCTGCTCTCGGGCAACGCCAAGCCGACCGACGCCGACATCGACGGCGCCATGGACGGCAACATCTGCCGCTGTGGCACCTACCAGCGCATCCGTGCGGCGATTCACGAAGCCGCGCGCAGCCTCGCCTGATCCGTCCCGGCGCCCACCTACTCGCCCTTCCCCGCGGTCCCGACCGGAGCCTCGCCGCCATGCTGAACGCCCGTCGACCGAATCCCCTGCCCGTCCGCCCCAGCCGCCGCGGCCTGCTCGCGGGCGCCGGCGCCCTCGTGGTCGCGTTCCGTCTCGACCCGAAATCCGCTCGCGCCGCCGCCGGCCCGAACCTCGCCGACGTGAAGGCGCAGCCCAACGCCTTCGTGCGCATCGGCGCCGACGACACCGTCACGGTGGTGATCAAGCACCTCGACATGGGCCAGGGGAACACCACCGGGCTCGCCACGATCCTGGCCGACGAGCTCGGCGCCGACTGGGCGAAGGTCCGCACCGAGTTCGCGCCCGCCGACGCGACGCTCTACAACAACAGCCTGATGGGCCCGATCCAGGGGACCGGCGGCTCGACCGCGGTGGCCAATTCCTGGTTCCAGCTGCGCAAGGCGGGTGCGGCCGCCCGCGAGATGCTGATGGCCGAGGCCGCCTTCCGCTGGAAGGTGCCGGTCTCGGAGATTACCGTCTCCGACAATCTCGTGCGCCACGCGCCATCCGGCCGGCAGGCCCGCTTCGGGGAACTCGCGGCCTCGGCGGCCTCGCTGCCGGTGCCTTCCGAGCCGCGGCTCAAGGATCCGAGCGAGTGGCGGCTGATCGGCCAGACGATTCCGCGCCTCGATTCCGTGGCCAAGACCAACGGCACGGCCGTCTATTCCCTCGACATCCGCCGCCCGAACCAAGTCACCGCCGTGGTCGCCCGCGCGCCGCGCTTCGGCGCCACCGTGAAGAGCTTTGACGCCGCCGCCGCCCGCAAGGTCGCGGGCGTGCTCGACGTGGTGCAGGTGCCGACCGGCGTGGCGGTGATCGCCCGCGACACGTGGTCGGCCATGAAGGGCCGCGAGGCGCTCACGGTCGCCTGGGACGACAGCACCGCCGAGACCCGCTCGTCGGAAACGATCCTCGCCGAGTACCGGGAGCGGGCCAAGGGCCCCGGCCTGACGGCGTCCGAGCGCGGCGACCCGCAGGCGGCTCTGAAGGGCGCCGCCAAGGTCATCGAGGCCGAGTTCACCTTCCCCTACCTCGCCCACGCGGCGATGGAGCCGCTCAACGCCACGATCGAGCGGGCTTCCGACGGCGGCTACGACGTCTACGCCGGCTTCCAGTTCCAGACCGTCGAGCAGGCGACCATGGCGGCGGTCCTCGGCGTGACGCCCGACCGGGTCCGGCTGCACAGCAACTGGGCCGGCGGCTCCTTCGGCCGCCGGGCGACCCCCACCGCCGACTACCTCGCGGAAGCGGCCGCCGTCTTCAAGGCGTCCGGCGAGAAGGCGCCGATCCACCTCGTCTGGACTCGCGAGGACGACATGGCCGGCGGCTATTACCGTCCGACCGTGCTGCACAAGGTCCGGGCCGGCATCGACGGCAAGGGCGCGGTGGTCGGCTGGGACCACGTCATGGTCGGCAAGTCGATCATGATCGGCTCGCCCTTCGAGGCCATGATCGTCAAGAACGGCATCGACTCGACCACCGTGGAGGGCGCCTCCGACACGCCCTATGCGCTGCCTTCCTATCGGTTCGGCGTCCATAACGGCCGCGAGGGTGTGCCGGTCCTGTGGTGGCGCTCGGTCGGCCACACCCACACGGCCCACGTGATGGAGGTGATGATCGACGAATTGGCCCATGCCGCCAATGTCGATCCGGTGGCCTACCGGCTCTCCCTCTTGACCCAGGCGCCGCGGCTCTCCGGCGTGCTCAAGCTCGCCGCCGAGAAGGCCGGCTGGAGCGCCAAGCCGCAGGATCCGGGCCGCGGCCTCGGGGTGGCTGTCCACGAATCCTTCGGCTCCTACGTCGCGATGGTGGCCGACGTGACCGCGCAGGATGCGGCGATCCGCGTGAACCGGATCGTGGCGGCAGTGGATGTCGGCGTTCCGGTCAACCCAGACGTGATCCGGGCGCAGGTCGAGGGTGCGGTCGGCTTCGCCCTGTCGGCGGTGCTGCGCAACCGCATCACCCTCAAGGACGGCCAAGTGCAGGAGCACAATTTCGACGCCTATGAGCCGACCCGGATGAGCGAGATGCCGAAGGTGGAGGTGCACATCGTGCCGAGCCAGGTGGCGCCCACCGGGATCGGCGAGCCGGGCGTGCCGGTGCTGGGTCCGTCAATCGCCAACGCGGTCTTCGCCGCCACCGGCCGGCGCCTGCGCTCCCTGCCCCTCGACCTCTCGGGTGTGAAGGGCGCGTGAGGAATCGCACCTTCCGATCGCGCGCATCGGCGTAGGACGGAGGGGCCTTCCCCCAAGGCAAGAGACCCGACTGACGACGGCGCGGCGCGACACCGCGCCGTTTCTTTTTTGCGCCCCAAGACGCCATCTCCGGGCCATGCCCGCCTTCGCCGACACCGCCGCGCGCCTGCGCGCCTGCCGCCTCTGCCGGGACACCCCGCTCTACGGCCCGCCCCTGCCCCAGGAGCCCCGGCCGATCGTGCAGGGCTCGGCTACGGCCCGCCTGTGCATCGCCAGCCAGGCCCCCGGCACCCGCGCGCACCGCACCGGTCAGCCCTTCACCGACCCGTCGGGCGTGCGGCTGCGGTCGTGGCTCGGCCTCGACGCGGCGCAGTTCTACGACGCCGCCCGGGTGGCCATCGTGCCGATGGGGTCGTGCTTCCCCGGCCTCGACGCCAAGGGCGGCGACCGGCCGCCGCGCCGGGAATGCGCCGAGCGCTGGCGGGCGGAGCTGTTCGCCGGCCTGCCCGATCTCGCGCTGATCCTGGTGATCGGCCAATACGCGCAAGCCTGGCATCTGGGAAAGATGGAGGGCGGCCTCACCGGCACGGTGCGGCGCTGGCGCGAGATCCTGGCCGAGCCGCGCCGCCCCCGGGTCCTGCCCCTGCCGCACCCGTCCTGGCGCAACAACGGCTGGCTGAAGCGCGAGCCCTGGTTTGAGGCGGAGCTGCTGCCGGTGCTGCGCGCCGAGGTGGCGCGGGTGTTGGCGGGGTGAGTGGCCGTGCCGGCATTGACCTCGCAGGCGTTCCGCGGAATCGCTGCCGCGACCCCGAAGGACGCGCCGATGACCAAGATTGCCGACCCCCGCGACCGCCTGATCGTGGCCCTCGACCTGCCGAGCGTGCAGGCGGCCGAGGCGCTGATCGACCGGATCGGCGACGCCGCGACCTTCTACAAGATCGGCTACCAGCTGGGTTACGCGGGCGGCCTCGCCCTGGCCGAGCGGCTGGCGGCCCGCGGCCTCAAGGTCTTCCTCGACCTGAAGCTCCACGACATCGGCAACACCGTCGAGGAGGGCGTGCGCTCGGCCTCGGGCTCCGGCGCCACCTTCCTCACCGTCCACGCCTACCCGCAGACCATGCGGGCGGCGGTCCGCGGCCGAGGCGCGGGGCTGAAGATCCTCGCCGTGACGGTGCTCACCTCCTACGACGATGCCGACGCCGCGGAGGCCGGCTACGGCCTGCCGGTGGCGGAGCTCGTCGCCAAGCGCGCCGCCCAGGCCGCCGAGATCGGCATCGACGGCCTCGTCTGCTCGGCGGCCGAGGCGAGCTCGGTCCGGCGCGTCGTCGGTCCGGACCGGCTGATCGTCACCCCGGGGATTCGCCCGGCGGGCGCCGAGGCCGGCGACCAGAAGCGGGTTATGACGCCGGGCGATGCCCGCCGGGCCGGGATCGACCACGTGGTGGTCGGCCGCCCGATCACCGGCGCCGCCGACCCCCGCGCGGTGGCGCAGGCGATCGTCTCCGAGATGGCCTGACCGGAACTGGGATTGCCTTCGCGGCGCCCGGATCCACTTCGCTCGTCAAAGCAGGAGACGCAGCATGACGAAGGGCTACTGGATCGCGCGGGTCGATGTCCGCGACGCGGAGGCCTACAAGGAGTACGTCGCGGCCAACGGCGCGGCCTTCGCCAAGTTCGGCGGGCGCTTCCTCGTGCGCGGCGGCGCTCACGAGGCGGTGATGGGCCCGGCCCGCTCCCGCAACGTGGTGATCGAGTTCCCGAGCTACGCCGACGCCCTCGCCTGCTGGAACTCCGACCTCTACCAGGCCGCCAAGGCGAAGCAGCGCGGCGGCGTCGAGGCCGAGATCCTGGTGATCGAGGGCTATGACGGCCCGCAGCCCAGCGCCTCGGAGCCGGCGCCGGACGCGGGCCCGGCCTCCGAGTAGGCCGCTCCGTCATAACGTGCGGAGCGACATGACTCAGGAGGGCCACTTCACCTCCGTCGTTCCGGGGCGCCGAAGGCGAGCCCGGAACCCAGAACCGCCGACTATGCCGAGCCGGGCACCCGGCTCGGCTCTGGACTCCGGGCCCTGCTGCGCAGTCCCGGAATGACGGCCCTGCCTGTCTCGGCCGCCAGCCTCCTCGATCGCCCTATGCCCGCGTCCGGTCTGGCGCCAGGCTCCGCAGCAGGAACGCCGTCATGGCCTCGACCGGCGGTACCGGCTGTAGGGTGGAACTGCCCACCAGCAGCGGGTGGGTGTAGCGGGCGATGGCGGCGTGGATGCAGGCCGCCGCCTCGGCCGGATCCGCGGCCTCGAACTCACCCCGCGCCACACCGTCGCGGATGATCCGCTCGAACCCGGCGGTGATCCGGGCCACGTGGTGGCGGCAGACCTCCCAGCTCTCCGCCATCGCCGCCTCGATCATCTCGTGCAGGCGGGGGCACGCCTCGCAGCGCCGGGTGCAATCGTCGTGCAGGGCCTTGATCGCCGCCACGAGGCGCGCGGTCGCGTCGAGGCCCGGCCGGTCCGCGATCCCCGAGACCACCGCCTCGCTCTCGCCGATCAGGCGCTCCAGCACCGCCTCGTTGATCGCCTTCTTCGAGTCGAAGAAGCGGTAGACGTTGGCCGGGCTCATCTTCAGCGTCCGGGCGATGTCGGCCACGGTCGTCTTCTGGTAGCCGATCTCCCGAAAATACGCGTCCGCCGTCGCTAGGATGCGGCTCCGCGTGTCGGGCGCGCACTCCTCCGCGATCAGGTGGGTCGTATCATCCAGGGACATGCATACTCACTAGGCCATGCCGACCCGGAGCGTCAAAGACGCCAGCGCGGATCGCGTTCCGCGCTGACGGTTCAACCTGCGGCCGGTGCGCGCGCTCGGAACCGGCCCGGACGGCACCGATTGCCCCGGCATCCGGCCGCGAATGCGGTGCGCCTGCAAGGGATGAGCGATGACCTTCACCGACACCCGCGTTCTGATCACCGGGGCCGATTCCGGCATCGGACAGGCTACGGCGGAGCTGTTCGCCCGGGCGGGTGCCGACGTGGCGATCACCTACCACACCGATGAGGCGGGCATCCGCGAGACCGCCGCGCGGGTCGAGGCCGCAGGCCGCCGGGCGCTGGTGCTCCAGCTCGATGTCGGCGATCCGGCCGCCGTCACGGCGGCCTTCGACCGGATCGGCAGCGAGTTCGGCACCCTCGACATCCTCGTGGCCAATGCCGGGCAGGCGATGAGCGGCGTGCCGGTCGCCGAGATGGACGACGCCCTGCTGGAGCGGATCCTGCGGGTGAACCTCATGGGGCCGCTGTTCACCGCCCGGCCCTTCATCAAGATGCGCAAGGCGCAGGGCGGCACCGGCAAGATCGTGTTCGTCTCGTCGGTGGCCCAGCACCTGCCGACCCCGGAGAGCGCGCCCTACGGCATGTCGAAGGCGGGCCTCGGCTCGCTGTGCCGCTCCCTGTCGCGGGAGCTCGCCCCGGACCGGATCAACGTCAACGCCGTCGCCCCGGGGCTGATCGAGACGCCGATGACCGCCGACCGCTTCGAGAAGCCCGAGGTGCTCGAGCAGTCGCTGGAGCGGATCCCGTGGCACCGGGCCGGCCAGCCCGAGGAGATCGCCCGGGCGATCCTGTACCTGGCCTCGGACGCGGCCGATTACGTGACTGGCCACACCCTGGTGGTCGATGGCGGCCTGACGATGCAGTGGGGCGGCGCCTGAGCGGCGAACGGCGCCGGACTCGCGTCCGGCGCCGTTCGGGATCGTCTCGGTTCGGATGCGGGCGGCGGCGGTGCCGCTCGTCCTCAGGACCCGAACTGCGAACCCAGCCGCTCGAGGTATTCGGCGAGGTCGACGCCGCCGATCCGCTTGCCGTAATCGAAGCGCATGCCCTGGCGGATGTCGATGCTGGCATCCCGCGTCGTCAGGGTGAAGGGCCGGACGCAGATCCAGGCCCCGTCGCGGCGGTGCTCGAAGTAGCCGAGGATCTCGTGCTTGGCCATAACCTGTCCTCCGGATCCGTGTTTGGAGACATAACGGTTCCGGTGCTCCCCGGTTCGCACGGCGCGACTGTTTTTCGCGCGCCGACCGATCGGGATGGAGTGTCGGTGATCCGCGCGGCGGCGGGAACGGCCAAGCCTGATCTGGCCTGAGCTTGGCCATTGCGGCGCGAATGCTCGTCTGGGCGCCGCTCGATCACCGCCAGCGGTCGAGGATCTCGGCGGTCGTCATCGTCTCGACCTGATGGCCGTAGCGCATCCGGTACATCAGCAGCAGCGCGTCGTGCGCCTCGTCGCAGGAACTGCACAGGCCGTCGGTGGCCAGTACGATCCGGTAGCCGAGATCGACGCCGCCGAGCACCGCGGCGAGCACGCAGACATCGGTCTCGGCGCCGGTGACGATCAGCGTGTCGACGCCCCGGGCCTGCAGGTGGGCGTCGAGGCCGGTCTCGAGCCAGGGCGAGTAGACGGTCTTGTCGACGACCTCCGCGGGCGGGACCAGCCGGGCGAGTTCCGGGACGAGGTCGATCATCTCCGGGGCAAGCCGCTCCCGGGTCATGTCGGCCCAGCGCTCCGAATAGGTTGCCCAGGTCCCACGGCCCTCCCCCGGCCGGGCCGCCGGGATGAAGCGGGTGAAGATGGTCCGCTCCGGGTGCGCCTCGGCGATGCGGCGGACATGCGGCAGGACGCGGGGCATCCACGTGGTCTGCCAATCGGTGGGTTCGGCGAACATCCGCTGCATGTCCACGCAGAGATGGACGCACCCGTCCCCCAGAGGCTTGCTGGGGGAGCCGTCCCCCTGTTCGTGTCGGTCCGTCGATCGAGCGCTTCCAGGTTCCATGACCGCGCAATCAGGCAGGGCGGGGGTTGTTCCTGCGGCAGAATGGAGGACCACGCGGCGCGGGCGGTTCCGCCATACCGCGCCAGCAGGGCCCGCCAAACGAAGACGGCGCGCCAGGGCGCGCCGCTCGCAGGGCATCGATCGGGGCCGCTCCCGACCTGCCGGATCGGGAGCGGTCGGGGTGCGCCTAGCGGTCGGCCTTCGCGCCGGCGGTGGTCAGCGACAGGTAGCGCTCCGTGGTCGGGCGGATCAGGTTGCGCACCGCCTCCGCCATGGTCTGCTCTTCCTTCAGCGACTGCTGGAAGGCCGTCCGGTGGCCCTGCTGGCCGGCGGCATCGCCGATGGTGAGCAGCGACTCGTAGGCCGCGATCTCGAAGTTCTCGAAGGCGTGGTTGGCGTAGGTATTCTTCAGGATCTCGTCCTGGGCCGGGGTGTGGCCCAGCGCCATCATGTTGCCGACGAAGCCCAGGAAACCCTCCTTGAGGGCCGAGGGGCTGTCGCCCAGGCTCTGAAGCGCCTCCTCCAGCCGCTGGCGCTGGCCGTGCGTCTCCTCGATGTGGCGGCGCAGGGCCTGCTCCATCTCCGGATAGCGCTCCAGGCGCTCGACCTGCCGCTCCATGATCTGCAGCGCCTGCATCTCGAGGGCATGGGTATTCTTCAGGGCCGTGACGTAGATCTCGCGCGCGTCCATGGCCATGGGGATCACCTCTTTCGGGTTGCGGGCTCGATGGCCCATTCAACCGGGGAACGCAGAGGCCGTACGGCCAAGTTCCGGCCGGAACGTCGCAGGCGCGGCCCGCGTGCGGTCTGCCGCAGGTTGCGCGGTGACCGGAACTGCGGGGGAACGCCGGACCAGATCGGCTCCGGGCGAACCCAGAACTTAATCCATGTGCTGACAAGGACCGCGCGAGCGTGGCGGCGCGGCCACAGCCGGACGGCACCCGCATGTCCGCGCGCGTTTCCCCGTGTGGCCGGGGTACCGCGCGCAGCATCGTCATGCGAGCGTCGTATGCCACATCCCACAACCCTGGGAGTGCATCCGCCCAAGTCTGAGCATCGCCAACCGTCCGGGGTGACGAGCATGTCGCGCCTGAATCCGCCCCGCACCCTCGTCACCGCCGTCGGTGTCGCAGCCAGCCTCGCCGCTGCCGGTCCAGCGCGGGCGCAGAGCGTCGCCGAGATGGCGGCCCGGATGGATGCGATGCAGCGCCAGATGCAGGCCATGCAGCAGGAACTCGCCGCCCTGCGCCGGCAGGCCGGGACGCAGAAGGTGGCGCTTGCCGGGGAGGCAAGGGAGCGCCGGGTGCTGTCGCGCGAGCAGGCCCGCCTCGCCGCCAAGACCGAGCACCAGCAGCGCGTGGCGCAGGTCGGCGGTCCCGGAGGGGCCCGGCCGGGGCCGAGCGCGCACACGCCGGTGATCCTCGCCAACGACCTCATCTGCAACGCCGGCAGCTACGCGCTCGGGCCGGCGGTCTGCTTCACGCCCGGCGGCTTCGTCGAGCTGGCGGGCATCGCCCGCAATCCCAACGTCGTCTCGGACGTCGGCACGGATTTCAACGGCATCCCGTTCCGCAACGACCCCCGCTCGCGCGAGAACGAGTTCCGCTTCTCCGCCCGGCAGAGCCGCTTGAGCGGGCTGTTCACCGCGAAGGTCGAGCCGACGCTCCAGATCTCGGGCTATTACGAGATCGACTTCCTCGGGGCGGCCACCAACGCCAACTCGCGCGAGAGCAACAGCTACAACCCGCGCATCCGGCAGATCTTCGCCACGGTCGATTCCCTCGATACCGGCTGGCACGTGCTCGCCGGCCAGGCCTGGAGCCTGATCACCACCGACCTGTCCGGCATCACGCCGCTCAAGGAGCAGATCCCGCTCACCATCGACGTGCAGTACGTCCCGGGCTTCAACTGGACCCGGAACCCGCAGCTGCGCGTGGTCAAGGACGTTGCGCCGGGCCTGTGGGTCGGCCTATCGGCGGAATCGCCCCAGAGCGTGCTGCCGCCGAGCCCGTTCGCGGCCCCGGGCAACATCAACCTCAGCAATGCCGGCGACCCGGTCGGCCAGCTCAACACCACGACCACCTACTCGAACAACAGCGTCCCCGACATCATCGGCAAGGTCGCCCTCGAGCCGGGCTTCGGGCATTTCGAGCTGAAGGGCCTCGTGCGCTTCTTCGACGACCGGCTGAGCGCCACGAATCTCAACGCCGTGACCCGCCTCCCCGGCCGGACCGACACCGCGCTGGGCTACGGGATCGGCGGCGCCGCGACCCTGCCGGTGATCGACAAGCGCCTCGACCTCCAGGTCAGCGGCCTCGTCGGCCAGGGCATCGGCCGCTACGGCTCGGCGCAGCTGCCGGACTTCGCCCTGAAGGCCGACGGATCGATCGCGCCGATCCCGGCCTTCCAGCTGCTCGCCGGAGCGGTCGCCCATGTCCAGCCCGGCACCGACGTGTTCGTCTATGCCGGCTGGGAGCATGCCTCCCGGGCCGGCGCCCTCAACGCCACGGGCTACGGCTCGCCGACCCTGGTGGTGACAGGCTGCGACGTCGAGGGCGCGGCGAGCGGGACCTGCCAGGCGGAGACCCGCGACATCCGCCAGATCACCGGCGGCTTCTGGCACGACCTCTACAAGGGCAGCTTCGGGCGCCTCGTGGCGGGCGCGCAGGTCTCCTACACCGAGCGCGACGCCTTCCGGGGCACCTACGGAATCGCCCCTTCCAACCACCTCGTCACCGGCCTGACCTCGCTGCGCTACTACCCGTTCTGAGCCCCGCCGCATCCCGGAGCGCCCCTGCCGTGTTGTCCCGGCGGGACACAGCAGCAGGAGACGCCGATGGACAAGGACCGCGAGTTGTCGAAGGAGCCGCCGATCTCCGACGGGCAGAGCTACCGTCCGCGGGACGAGACCATCGCGCAGACGGGCGGCGGCCTGCCGAACGACACGGGCGAGCCGGTGGAGATCGACGAGGCCGAGGCCGAGCGCATCGAGAAGAAGATCCGCGACCTCTAGGGCTGCGACCGTCCGTGGTGCGCCACGCTCCGGGCGTGGTGCGCGCTCTGGCGAGCCGCGACACGGAGCCTCTGTCCCATCCCTGCCCTCATCCTGAGGTGCCCGCGGCAGCGGGCCTCGCAGGGGGCTCCAGGGATCGTGCGGCCGGCTGGAGGGCTCCTTCGAGGCGGCCGCGGTGCGGCCGCACCTCAGGATGAGGGCCAGGGTGGGATGACCCACCTTGACGCGACGGCCCGTAGGCTATGGTCGACCGCCGCGACGTCATTGGGAACGGCTCTCGCCGGCGCCCCTGCCGGCGGGGTCGGCCGCCCGGCTTGGTCCGGGGCTGGCCCTTGTCGGCGTGGATCCGGTAGAAGGCGCGCGAGAGCCCGCGCGGCGCTCCGGGCGCGAGAGCGAGAGACACATCCATGTGCGGCATCGTCGGCATCGTCGGGCGCGACGCGGTGGCGGGGCAGGTGATCGAGGCCCTGCGCCGGCTCGAATACCGCGGCTACGACTCCGCCGGGCTGGCCACCCTCGAGCACGGCCGGCTGGCGCGCCGCCGCGCCGCCGGCAAGCTCGCCAACCTCGAGGCCAGGCTCGCGCAGGAGCCGCTCACCGGCACGATCGGCATCGGCCACACCCGCTGGGCCACCCACGGCCGGCCCAACGAGACCAACGCCCACCCCCACGCCACCCACAACCTCGCGGTCGTGCACAACGGCATCATCGAGAACTTCCGCGCGCTGAAGCAGGAGCTCGAGGCCGACGGCGTCGTGTTCGAGACCGAGACCGACACCGAGGTCGTCGCCCAGCTGGTCAGCCGCGCCATCGACCAGGGCCTCGGGCCGGTGGCGGCGGTCGAAGCCGCCCTGCCGCGGCTGCGCGGCGCCTTCGCGCTCGCCTTCCTGTTCGCCGGTGAGGACAACCTGCTGATCGGCGCCCGCCACGGCGCGCCGCTGGCGATCGGCTTCGGCGCGGGCGCGATGTATCTCGGCTCCGACGCCCTGGCGCTGGCCCCCTTCACCGACGCGATCACCTATCTCGACGAGGGCGACTGGGCGATCCTCGCCCGCGACGGCGCCGAGATCCGCGATGCGTCCGGGGCGGTCGTCCAGCGCCCGCGCCAGACGATCGCCACCCAGGCCTACCGGATCGACAAGGGCGCCTATCGCCACTTCATGGCCAAGGAGATCCATGAGCAGCCCGAGGTGGTCGGCCGGACGCTCGCCCACTACGTCGACCTGGCCAGCAGCCGGGTGGTGCTGCCCGAGGCGCTGCCGTTCGACTTCGCCCGGCTCAGCCGGGTGTACATCACCGCCTGCGGCACGGCGTACTATGCCGGCCTGGTGGCGCGCTACTGGTTCGAGCAGCTGGCGCGGCTGCCGGTGGAGATCGACGTCGCCTCCGAGGCGCGCTACCGCGAGGCGCCGCTGGAGCGGGACGGGCTGACGCTGGTGATCTCGCAATCGGGCGAGACCGCCGACACGCTGGCCTCGCTGCGCTACGCCAAGAGCCAGGGCCAGCACACCTTGAGCGTGGTCAACGTGCCGAGCTCGACGATCGCGCGGGAATCGTCGGTGGTGATGCCGACGCTGGCGGGTCCGGAGATCGGGGTGGCCTCGACGAAGGCGTTCTCGTGCCAGCTGACGGTTCTGTTGTGCCTGGCGATCGCGGCGGGGCGGGCGCGGGGCACGCTGGACGCGTCGGGCGAGGCGCGGCTGGTGGAGGCGCTGATCCGGGTGCCGGGTCTGATGGCGGAGGCGCTGACCCGGGAGGGGGCGATCGAGGCTGTGGCGCGCGAGGTCGCGCAGGCGCGGGACGTTCTGTATCTGGGCCGGGGCACGAGCTACCCGATGGCGCTGGAGGGTGCGCTGAAGCTGAAGGAGATCAGCTACATCCACGCGGAGGGCTACGCGGCGGGCGAGCTGAAGCACGGTCCGATCGCGCTGATCGACGCGAGCGTGCCGGTGATCGTGATCGCGCCGCATGACGGGGTGTTCGAGAAGACGGTGTCGAACATGCAGGAGGTGGCCGCGCGCGGCGGGCGGATCGTGCTGATCGGGGACGCGCAGGGGGCGGCGGCGCACGGTCTGGAGACGCTGGCGACGGTGACGATGCCGGCGCTCGAGCCGAGCGTGGCGCCGATCGTGTACGCGGTGCCGATCCAGCTGCTGGCCTACCACACCGCCGTGATCATGGGCAAAGACGTCGACCAGCCCAGAAACCTCGCCAAATCGGTGACGGTGGAGTGACACCGCGGATCATCGGCGGCCCGGTCGCAATCCAGATCGGCCTGAACGTGGCGACCGCACGCGTGTTCCATGCCGTTTACGCGGGCGGTGGATGTCGGGCCGATGCCGAAGACGTGTGGGGCGATTCGGATGTCGCCAGCCCGGCGGTTGTATACTGAAGAAGAACGGTGCTCGACGGGAACGGGCAGGCTGGCGGCGCGGCCGTACCGGTATGGGCGATGACGCAGGGCTGCGCGCGGATGGCAGGCATGGATCGTGCGATCATCGAGGCATCCGGCCTCTTCAATCGGTCCTGGTACGGAACGGCCTACCGGGCGATGCTCGGGCCGGATGCGGATCCGCTCGAGCACTTTCTCGAAACGGGAGCCGCGCGCGATTGCCGGCCGAATCCGTTGTTCGATGTCGCCTATTACCGGCGCCAGGCCGCGGCCCTGCGCGCAGGCGACAATCCGCTGGTGCATTACATCGTGACCGGTTCAGGCTTGAACCTGAATCCGAGCAGCGTGTTCGACAGTGTCTGGTACAGGAAGCACGGGTCGTTTGGCGCTCAGAAAAGCCCGCAGACGTTGCTGGGCCATTTCCTTCATGTCGGCCGATACTGTGGCCTGAGACCCAACGCGTTCTACGACGATGGGTATTACAGGTCCGCCTATCCCGATGTCGTGGCGGCGGGTTGTGACCCGCTCTACCATTTCGAGATGTGGGGAGAGGCGGAGGGGCGGCATCCGGCGGAAGGAATCGCGCCGGCATCCCTGCAGGCGCTCGCCGACGCCGAGGGGATCACCGGCGATGCCGGCAGACGGATCGCCCAGCTCGTCGCCCGGAGGCCCGGAACGTCGTTCGCGGACTTGGCGGCGGCCGCAACCGAGACGCAGACGCAGAGGCTCGATCGGATGCGGACCTCGGAGGGGACGGACAGGTCCGCAATTCTGGTCATCGGGCATGCCCTCGGCGGTGGCGTGCGCCGCTTCATCGACGAGCGGATCGCGGTCTTGGTGGAGGATCGCGACGTGCTGGCCTTGGCCGCTGCCCCAGGCGGTTTCGTCCTGCAATACCGGACGGTCGCTCAGACGCTCGATCTGTTCATCCCGGCTGTTGAGACAGGCCGGCTGCATGACATCATCAAAGATATCAATCTGTGTGCGGCGGAAATCCATCATACCCACGGCTTCAAGGATCTCGAATCCTTGATCGAGGGACTGGATATCCCGATCGACCTCTATCTGCACGATTACTACCTCGTCTCGCCGCAGCCGCATCTGTTAGGCCCGGATAGCCGTTTCGTCGGGGACGATCTGGAACTTCACCATGCGGAGCTGGAGCGCGCCGCGATCGTTCCGGGCCCGCTTACGGTCCGGTCGTGGCAGAGATCGCAGCGTTGGCTGTTCGAAAGGGCCCGACAGGTGATCGCGCCCGCACACGATGTCCGCCGGCGCATCAGGACGATCTATCCCGAGCTTGAGATCTCGGTGATCCCCCATGAACGTGACACCCTCCTGAAGGACAGCCGGGCCCGCACGCCGCGGGTGCGGGCCCGGCCCGGACGACCGATGACGGTCGCGCTGCTCGGCTATCTCCAGACGCACAAGGGGATCGACGTCGCGCGGGCCGTCTTCGATCTGGCGCGCCGGAGAGGTCTTGACCTGACGTTCGTGATCATCGGGTATTGTGATGACGTTCGCGAACTCGGACCCAATGTACGGGTGACCGGCCGCTACGCGGATCGGGACCTCGAGAGCATCCTCGTCGACGAGGCGCCCGATCTCGTGTGGTACCCCGCCCAGTGCCCGGAAACCTGGTCCTACACATTGACCGCCGCCTTGCGGCTGAACCTGCCGGTTCTCTGTTCCGACATCGGTGCCTTCGCCGAGCGGATCGCGGGGGTCGAGCACGGCAGGACGTTCCCGTGGGACGCCGCGCCGGTCGCGTGGCTGACCTGCATGGTCGACCAGTTGAGCGGCCTCGCGCGTGATCCGGGAGGCCGTGCGGCCGACTGGGACCATGCGCGGTGCTGATCCAGTCCGACTGCACCCGGAGGGCTACCGCACACCGGCCTGGCGCCTATGTCACCCCCGGCAAGGAGCCGTTCCAACCATGATCATGATCCTCATCTGCTTCCTGGCGCCATGGCTTGCCATGTTCCTGCGCGGGAAGGTGTTCCAGGGCATCCTCTGCATTCTTCTTCACCTGACGATCATCGGATGGATCCCGGCGACGATCTGGGCACTTATCGTCACCCGCAGGGAAGCCGCCTGACGCGCTTCCGGCGCCGCACGAGGACGGAGAGATGCCGCCCAAGCTCACCAAGGCGATCATCGGGGCGGTCATCGCCGTCGCCCTCGCGGCGGCCGTCTCTTACGGCCTGATCAGCCAGCAGACCTCCGACTCGATCCAGACGCAGGCGAACCAGACCCTGCAGAACGATCAGGCCGCGCCCGCTCCGGGGCAGAAGCCGCCGCCGCCACCCGAGAACACGATTCCGCAGGCCCCCGGCCAGCCCGGGTCTTCGCCCCAGCCTCCGGCGCCGACGCCGCAGCGGTAGCGGCACCGTCCGGACGAGCGCGGTTCTCTTCTGACTGCCACCCGGTCTGCCCCGCTCCCTGTGTCGGACCGGCGATCCTGGGGACGGCGTCGCCGATCAACAACCTTGCGCGCGGCGCAGTCACGTCACCGATTGTTGGCGTGCGAAGGACCGGGCCGCGCTTCGGGTCGAGATCACCGGGAACGGCGACACGACGAAGGAGCCCATAGGAGGCCGCGCACCGACGGCGGCCCGCCGCCGGCCAGAAATCGGCGCGCGCCTCCTGCATTCGTGGGGCGCGGTCACCCGCAACCGGATCTAGCTTTCCCCTCGGCGCAGCGCCTGCGCCCCGTGGGAGGACGAAGATGGACTCTGCCTTGATCCCTGCGCTCCGGCGCAACCTTGCCCTGTTCGCGCTCGCGTTCGCCGCCGCCGCCCTGGCTTTCGGCACCGTCATGCTGACCGTGCCGCCGACCAGCGAGGCCGCGGTCCCGAGTGTCTCGGATGACGGACTCATCCCGCCGGTCACCAATTGCGAGTTCCTGCCGACCGGCGACGTCGACAGCTGCACGGTCTACCGGTGAGTGCGTGAAGCCCGGCCGCGTGCGGCCGGGCCGGTGGCGCAGGGCCGTACGGTCGCAGCCCCAGGCAGGTTTGAACCCTGGAGGTGCGAAAGGATCCTCTTCGCCTCAGCCAGCAGCACGCCGTGGCGGGCACCCGAGAGTGCGCGACGAGCCCGCCCGCCCAACCGGAGGTCCCGCACCGGCCTCGACCGCGCGGCGCGTTGCGTGAGAGGCTCTCACCTCTTGGGTCAGACCTCTTGGGTCGGACTTCTTGGCGGGTCAGACCTTTTGGCGGACTCGGAGAAGCCGGAGCTTTCCCGGTGCGGACCAGCCTGCCGGGTCAGGGCACGTCCGACGAACGACGACGTCCAGTCGGCGGGGTGTCGTGCGTCGACGGAGTGCCGAGGCCTCACTCGGGTCTAGGATTGTCCCTTCCAGGGCACCAGCACGCGCTCGAGCCAGCGCAGGCCGAGTTCGAACAGGGTCGCGAACAGGCCGATCACCAGGATGCCCATCACCACCACATCGGTGCGCAAAAAGTTGGAGGCGTTGAGGACGAGCTGACCGAGGCCGGCCTGGGCCGCCACCATCTCGGCGGCGACCAGGGTGGTCCAGCCCACGCCCATGCCGATCCGCAGGCCGATCAGGATCTCCGGCATCGCCGCGGGGATCACCACGTGGCGCAAGACCTGCGCGCGGCTCGCCCCGAGGGCGCGCGCCGCATGGATCTGGTCGCGGGAGGCGGAGAGCACGCCGGCCCGGGTGGACAGGGCGACCGGCGCGAAGCAGGCGAGGAAGATCAGCAGGACCTTGGACAGCTCGCCGATCCCGAACCAGATGATCATGAGCGGCAGGTAGGCCAGCGGCGGCAGCGGCCGGTAGAACTCGATCAGCGGGTCGAGAAGGCCGCGCGCGATCCGGCTCGTGCCCATGGCGAGCCCGGCGGGGATCCCCAGCAGGGCGGCGAGCCCGAAGGCGCCGACGACGCGCAGGAGGCTGTCCCGGACGTGGAGGCCGAGCGGCGCACCGTCGATCGCGCCGGTCCAGGCCTGGCCGAAGGCCGACAGGATCGCCTCCGGCGCCGGCAGGAACAGCGGCTTGACCCAGCCGGCTCGCGTGGCGATCACCCAGAGGCCGAGGACCGCCAGCGTTGTGACGAGGCTGACCACCGGAACCAGCGCCGTGCCCCGGAGCCACGCTCCGCCGCGGAGCCACGCACTATCGCGGCGTCGCGCCGGATCCGCCGGGGCCGTCGCGTCCGGGGGCCGCCCGGTCATCGGCCCTCTCCGGGCGGCGCGTCGGCGCGGCGGTGGATGCGCCCGAGCACGCGCTCGCGCATGGCGATGAAGGCGGGATCCGACTTCACGGCCCGGGTGTCGCGGCCGCCCACCACCGCGCGCGAGAAGGGCAGCTCCAGCGTCTCGACGATGCGGGCCGGGACGCGGGCTCATGATCACCAGCCGGGTCGCGAGGAACACCGCCTCCTCGACGTCGTGCGTGATGAAGAAGGCCATCTTGCCGGTCCGGTGCCAGATCTGGAGGATCAGCTCCTGGACCTGCTCGCGGGTGAAGGCGTCGAGCGCCCCGAGGGGCTCGTCCATCAGCAGGACGCGCGGGTCGCTGGCGAGCGCCCGGGCGAGGCCGACCCGCTGCTGCATGCCCCCGGAGAGTTCGTAGACCTTCCGGTCGGCGCAGTCGGGCAGGCCCACGAGGTCGAGCATCGCCCGGGCGATACGGCGCCGCTCCGCCCGGGGAGCGCCCCGCATCCTAGGTCCGAACGCCACGTTCTCGGCGACGTCCAGCCAGGGCATCAGGGCGTGGCACTGGAACACCACGCCCCGGTCGGCCCCCGGCCCCCGGATCGGCACGCCGTCGAGGAGGATCCGGCCCTGCGTGGGTTCGAGGAATCCCGCGATGGCCGAGAGCAGCGTGGTCTTGCCGCAGCCCGACGCGCCGAGCGCAACCACGAATTCCCCCGGCCGGATCGTCAGGTCGATCTGCGCGAGGGCGTCGACCGCGGAAGGCCCTGCCCCGTAGCGGACGCTGAGGTTGCGGATCTCGATCATGAGCCACTCCGGTCCGGAGGCGGGCTATTTCCGGGCCGCGTCCACGTACTCCCCGGTGACGTGCCGACCGTAATCCGGCGCGAGCGCCTGGACGCGGCCTTGAGCCTTCAGGAATTCCGCGGTCTCTGTCAGGGCCTTGGTGGCGCCGCCGCTGAGCCACGCCGGGGAGGCCTGGGCCTCCAGGGTCGGGAAACGGTAGGCCGCGAGGCTCGCCGGCACCTCCGCTGGCGCCGAGCCGGTGATCCGGGCGATGGCCGCCACCTCCGGCGCGTCGGCGGCCCAGGGTTTGGCGGCGTAGGCGGCGTCCTGGGCGGCAATCAGCTTCACCAGGGTGACCAGGAAATCCCGGTTCTGGGCCGCCCAGGCCCGGTCGACGACCAAGCCGTCGAAGGTGGCCTTGCCCCTGCGGGCGAGGTCGCCCGCCGAGACCACCACGGTGCCGGATTTCTTTACCCGGGCCAGCACGGGATCCCAGATGAAGGTGGCGTCGATGTCGCCCCGCTCCCAGGCGGCGGCGATCTCGGGCGGGCGCATGTTCAGGATCCGGACGTCGGCCTGGGTAAGCCCGGCCTCCGCCAGCGCGGCGATCAGCTGGTAGTGCGACGTCGACACGAAGGGCACCGCGATCGTCTTGCCGCGCAGGTCGGCCACGCTGGCCACGCCGCTGCGCGCCACGAGCTGCTCGGCATCGGCGATCTCGTCGAGGATCCAGAACAGCTGGATGTCGAGCCCCTGGGAGGCGGCCGCGGCGATCGGGCTCGATCCCGCCTCCCCGATCTGGACATTGCCCGAGGCCATGGCGCGGATCACGTCGCCGCCGCCGCCGAACTTGCGCCAGTTCACCGTGTAGCCGGTGGCCTTCTCGAGAACTCCCGAGGCCATCAAGGCCCGGAACGGGATGACCATGTCCTGGTGAGCGAAGGTGACCGACCGGTCGGCGGCCCGAACGCCGCCCGCCGTGAGCGGGCCGAGGATCAGGAATGCCAGGGCCGCGCGCGCGACGCGGCGGCAGGAACGCAGTGCTGTAGCCATGAACGGAGCCCCTCGGCGAGACGACTCAAGAATCGCGTCGGCTCGCCGTCGGGAAAGTCGGACACGCTTGGCTTTCGACGCAAGAGCCTGAGCGGCCGGCAAGATCAGGTTAGAAGTTCAATCTCCTGACGGATCGATATCCGCAAGCATTGATCCATGCCTTCGTCTCTGGCCGCAGCAGACAAACTCCGAGTCCGTGCCCTGCCTCTGCGGAAGTGCTTGCTCTGTGCGAGGTCTCGACGCATCGGCATGTCTGGATCCGAGCATCCGGGATGACGGCCGGTCGTTTCGGGGCCGACCGGCCGTCAAACGCTTCGGATCGAAGGCTGCCTCAGGCGGCGCGGACGGTGCCGAGGAAACGCCCGACCTCGGCGGCGAGGTGCTCGGACTGGCGCGACAGCTCGGAGGCCGCGCCGAGCACCTGGCTCGCCGCCGCCCCGGTCTCCTCCGCCGCGCCCGCCACGCCCGCGATGGTCCCGGTCACCGCGCCGGTGCCGGCCGCCGCCTGCGTGACGTTGCGCACGATCTCCTGCGTGGCCGCGCCCTGCTCCTCCACCGCCGCCGCGATGCCCGCCGCCACCCCGTTGATCTCCCGGATCCGGCTCGTGATCGCCCCGATCGCCCCCACCGCCTGACCCGTCACCCCCTGGATGCGCGCGATCTGCCCCGAGATCTCGCCGGTCGCCCGCGCGGTCTGCTCGGCCAGCGCCTTCACCTCGGAGGCCACCACCGCAAAGCCCCGGCCCGCCGCACCCGCGCGCGCCGCCTCGATCGTGGCGTTGAGCGCCAGCAGGTTGGTCTGGCCGGCGATCGAGGCGATCAGCCCGACCACGTCGCCGATCTTGGCCACGGCGGTGTTCAGCTCCTGCACCAGCGCGCCGGTCTGGTCGGCTTCCGCCGCCGCGACCCGGGCAAGTTCCGACGAGCCCTGCACCTGCCGGCCAATCTCCTGCACGGAGGAGCCGAGTTCCTCGGTCGCCGCCGCGACCGTGTTGACGTTGCTGGCGGCCTCTTCCGCGGCGGCCGCGACCGTGCCGGACTGGGCCGAGGTCTGGCCGGCGAGCGCCGACATCGCACCCGCCGTGGCCTGCAGCTCGGTGGCCGAGGCCGAGACCTGGCCGACGATGCCGCCGACCGCAGCCTCGAACCGGTCGGCCATCTCGCGCATCCCGGCCTTGCGCTGCTCCTCCGCGGCCAGCCGCGCCTGCGCGGTCTCCGCCTCCAGCTGCCGCGTCCGGATCAGGTTCTCCTTGAACACCTGGACGGCGGCGGCCATCCGGCCGACCTCTTCGGCGGTTCCGGAGCGGGGCACGTCGCGGCCGAGATCGCCCGCGGCGAGGCCGTCCATCGTGTCGGTCAGCGCCCGGATCGGCCGGGTGACGCCGCGTCCGATCAGCGTCGCCAGCCCGGCGATCAGGAGCGCGGCGAGAGCGGCTCCGGCGAGCAGGCGCTGGAGCGCCGGCTGCACCTGGGCGGCGGTATCGTCCGCGTAGATGCCGGTGCCGATGATCCAGCCCCAGGGCACGAAGCCCTTCACGTAGGAGATCTTGGCCACGGGCTGATCCAGGCCGGGCTTCGGCCACATGTAAGGGACGAAGCCCGCACCGTCGCGGCGGACCTGATCGACCATGTCGACGAACAGGTGCTTGCCGGTCGGGTCCGCGAGGCCGCCGATATCCTGGCCGATCAGCTCGGCCTTCGGATGCATGACCATGCGCGGATGCATGTCCTGGATCCAGAAATACTCGTTCCCGGCGTAGTGCAGGCCGCGGATCTCCGCGACGGCCCCGGCCTGGGCGGCGGCGCGGCTCATCCGCCCCGCCCGCTCCTCCCCCTCGAAATAGGCCAGCACCCCGTGTGCCGCCTCGACCAGCGTGCGGGTCTGCGCCGCGCGCGCGTCGCCGATCACCCGGGACAGGTCCCAGGCCGCGAGCCCGATCAGCAGCGCCATGCCGAGCAGGGCCGTCGCGGTGATCATCTGGAGACGCGTGCCGATGCGCAGGGTCATGATGGGCCGATGAAATCCGATGGGAGGCGCGGCAGCGCATGGCGGTCCCGGAGCTGGGCGGCCATGCGGGCGTGCACGGAAAGGGTCGTGGAGGCTATAAGGGACCGCGCACCGGGAAGTTCGGCGGTAGAAAGCGGATTACATCGGCAAAGGTAATAAGTAGTTATAGGGAAGTTCGATCGTTATAAGTTGCATTATGCTGCGTATTTAGGCCGCACTGACATAGGTTGTGATAACGCCGGGCCTCCGGGATGCGGTGGCGTCGCGCCGATAGCATGCGGACCCGCCGGCAAGCGTCGCGACGGCGGCCGCAGCCCGCCGCGTCATCCCGGGGCCGCGCAGCGGAACCCGGGATCCGGACCCGCCGGCGCGTCAGGTGCTGGCCGCGCGGTAGTTCCGGATTGTCCGCCTCCGGCGTGCCCTTCGGGACCGAGCACGCCTGCGGCGCCCCGGATTGACGGCGCGGGGCGCCGGTGGGGTGAGGACCGCACGTGGCGTTTCCCGTCGACGGCTTCGCCGACGGGCTCACGCGCCCCGGGCCACCGCGCTGCGCGGGTGAGCACGGACAGGGCTGCTGCGTCCGAAGACCGCGACCGGAAGCCGGCTCAGGTGATCGGCGCGGGATTGAACAGCGTCAGATCGTTGAACAGCCCCCACTGATCCGACCAGGGGCGCTTGCGCCCGCTCGCCACGTCCAGGATCAGGTGGAACAGCTCCCAGCCGACCTCCTCGATCGTGGCCTCGCCGGTGGCGATGCGGCCGGCATCGAGGTCGATCAGGTCGGACCAGCGCTCGGCGAGCTCGGTCCGGGTGGCGACCTTAATCACCGGCGCCTGGGCGAGTCCGTAGGGCGTGCCGCGGCCGGTGGAGAAGACCTGCAAGGTGATTCCCGAGGCGAGCTGCAGCGTGCCGCAGACAAAGTCGCTCGCCGGGGTCGCGGCGAAGATCAGGCCTTTTTCGCGCACGCGCTCGCCAGGGGCCAGCACGCCGGAAATGGCGCCGGTGCCGGACTTTGCCACTGAGCCCAGGGCCTTCTCGACGATGTTGTTGAGGCCGCCCTTCTTGTTGCCCGGCGAGGGGTTCGCCCGGCGGTCGGCCTCGCCCTTGGCCAGATAGGCGTCGTACCACGCCATCTCGCGGATCAGCGCCTCGGCGACCTCCGGGCTCTTCGCCCGGGGGGTCAGGAGATGGATCGCGTCGCGCACCTCGGTCACTTCCGAGAACATCACCGTAGCGCCGCAGCGGACCAGCAGATCGGCCGCGAAGCCGAGCGCCGGGTTGGCGGTGACGCCCGAGAAGGCGTCGCTGCCGCCGCATTGCAGGCCGACCACCAGCTCGGAGGCCGGGCAGGTCTCGCGCGTCCGGCGGTTCAGCACCTCCAGGCGGGCCTCCGCCATCGACAGGATGCTGTCGATCATGGCCGAGAAGCCGTGGTGGCGCTCGTCCTGCAGCCGCACCACCCCGTCGCCCGCCGCGCCGTTGTCGGGCAGGAGCCGCTCCGAGACCAGCTTCTCGCAGCCGAGGCCGACGACCATGACCTCGCCGCCGAAATTCGGGTTCTGCGCGAGGCTCTGGAGCGTCCGGATCGGCACCACCGCCTCGGGGGCGTTGATGGCGACGCCGCAGCCATAGGCGTGGGTCAGGCCGACCACGTCGTCAACGTTGGGATAGCGCGGCAGCAGCTCCTGCTTGATCCGCCGGATCGCCACGTCGAGGGTGCCGGCGACGCATTGCACGCTGATCGAGATCGCCAGGATGTTCTTGGTGCCCACCGACCCGTCCGGGTTGCGGTAGCCCTCGAAGGAGTAGCCTTCGAGCGGCGGCAGAGGGGCCGGCACGCGGGTGGCCATCTCCAGGGCGTCGAGGGCGGGGGCGAGCGGCGTCGCGACGCGGGATTCCTCCACCCAGGCGCCCCGCGGGATCGGTTGCGTCGCGATGCCCACCACCTCGCCATAGCGGCGGACCTCGCCGCCCTCCGGGATGTCGGTGAGCGCGACCTTGTGGCCCTGCGGCACGAACTCGACGAGTTCCAGCCCGTCCGGGAACACCGTGCCGGCCGGCAGCCCGAAGGCGTTGACCACGATCGCGACGTTGTCGCGCGCGCTCAGGCGGATCGTGCGCGGGACGTCTCCGGCCTTCGCGCCGTTCTGGCGCGGGCGGGTCGGGGCTTCGATCTCGGCCTGCATCGGATGCTCCTTCGTGACGCTCCCGTTCGGGGTCCGTGTCGTGGTCCGGCGCGCGCTCAGGAGGCGTCGCCGACCGCGTGGTTCGCCAGGGCCTCCAGGGCCTTCACCATGGCCGAATGATCCCAGGCTGCGCCGCCCTGGGCCACGCAGGCCGAGAACAGCTGCTGGGCCAGCGCCGTCGCGGGCAGGCTGAGGCCGAGCGTCCGAGCATTGTCCAGGGCGAGGTTGAGGTCCTTCTGGTGCAGGCCGATGCGGAAGCCCGGGTCGAAGGTCCGCTTGATCATCCGCTCGCCGTGCAGCTCCAGGATCCGCGACGTGGCGAGGCCGCCGGTGATCGCCTGCCGCACCTTGGCGGGATCCGCGCCGGCCTTCGAGGCGAACAGCAGCCCCTCGGCCACCGCCTCGATGGTCAGGGCGACGATGATCTGGTTGGCGACCTTGGCCACCTGTCCGGACCCGACCGGGCCGACATGGGTCACGGTCTTGCCCATCGCCTCGAAGAGCGGCCGGGCGCGCTCGAAATCCTCCGGCTCGCCGCCGACCATGATCGACAGCGCGGCGTTCTTCGCCCCGACCTCGCCGCCCGAGACCGGCGCGTCGAGATAGGCACCGCCCCGCGCGGCGACCCGGACGGCGAAATCCTTGGTGGCGAGCGGCGCGATCGAGCTCATGTCGATGACGGTTTTGCCCGGGCTGAGGCCCTCGGCGACGCCCCCGGCGCCGAACAGCACCTGCTCGACGTCCGGGGTGTCGGGCAGCATCAGGATGATCGTGTCGGATCGCTTCGCGACCTCGGCGGCGGTGGCGCAGGCCGTGCCGCCCGCGGCCAGCAGCGCGTCCGGGACGCTGCGCCGGCTCTTGAGGAACAGGCTGTGGCCCGCCGCAATCAGGTGACCCGCCATGGGCGTGCCCATGATGCCGAGGCCGATGAATCCGATGTTCATGGGGAGCGATCCCGGTTGTGGCGTTCAGGCGCGGAAGCGGGCGGCGAGCGCCTCGGAGCCGCGGGCGAGCAGCCCCATATCGGAGCCCACCGCGGTGAAGCGGGTGCCGGCGGCGATGTAGCGGCGGGCCAGCTCCTCGCTCGGCGTGAGGATGCCGGCCTGCTTGCCGGCCTTGACGATCCGGGCGACCGCCGCCTCGATGGTGCGGACCACCTCCGGATGACCCTGCTGGCCGAGATAGCCGAGGCTGGTCGACAGGTCGCCGGGCCCGATGAACACGCCGTCCACGCCCTCGACGGCGGCGATCGCGTCCAGATTGTCGAGGGCGCGGCGGGACTCGACCTGCACCGCCACGAAGATCTCGGCCTCGCAGCGGGTGTGGTAGTCCTTGATCCGGCCGAACCGGGCGGCGCGGGGCGCCTGCGAGAAGCCGCGGATGCCGCGGGGCGCGTAGCGCGTCGCCGCGACCACCCGGGCAGCCTGCTCGGCATCGTCGATGTTGGGGATCATCAGCGACTGCGCGCCGGCGTCGAGGATGCGCTTGATCGTGATCGGGTCGTCGCTCGGCACCCGCACCATCGGGTGGGTGCCGCCTTCCATCATCGCCTGGAGCTGGGCGTAGATGTCCCGGAGGTCGTTGGCCGAGTGCTCCATGTCGAGGAGCAGCCAGTCGAACCCGGCCCCGGCGACCACCTCGGTGGAGATGGGGCTCGCGAGGCTGCACCACAGGCCGATCTGCTGGTGCCCCTCGGCGAGGGCCGCCTTGAAGCGGTTGGTGAGGCTGTCCATCGCGAATCCTCCTGAGCGCCGGCGCGTCGCGGCGTCTGCGCGCCGTCCACCGCAACAGGCGCACCCTTCGGCAGCGCAGTCAAAGCCAAAGTCTGGATCGATCGATGCCGCACATGCATCGATCGGCCCGCAATTCACGGCGACGGCATGTCCGCCAGGACCGAGACCAGCTGGGCGATCAGGGGCTCGTCCGCCGCGCGCCGCCAGGCCAGCACCAGCTCGACCGGCCGCGGCGCGGGCAGCGCGAGGGGTCGGAACACGACATCCTCGAAGCGCAGGCGCTCGGCCGCCGCCGGCACGAGGGCGATCCCCAGGGCCGAGCGGACGAGGGCCAGGATCGAGTGGATCTGGGTGAGCTGCTGCACGATCCGCGGCGGGATGCCGGCCTCGGTGAACAGGCCGAGGACGAGGTCGTGGAAGTAGCGCGCCTCGTTCGGCGCGTAGGCGATGAGCGGTTCCAGACCGAGGTCGCCGGGGGTGAGCCGGTCGCGCAGCGCCAGGGGATTGCCCGCGGGCAGCGCCACCACGAGCGGCTCGGCCAGCGCCCGGACGGCGATCAGGTCGGGATGCGTCACCGGTGGCCGCACCAGGGCGGCGTCGATGCGGCCGGCGAGGAGTTCCTCGACCTGATCCTTGCTGACCATCTCGCGCAGGGAGAGCGTCACGTCCGGCAGCGTCTGCCGGAGCGCGGTGACGAGGCGCGGCAGGAAATCGTAGGCCGAGGCCGCGGTGAAGCCGAGCTTGAGCACGCCGGCGCGGCCCGCCGCCACCTGCCGGGTGACGTGGGTCGCGGTCTCGGCGAGCCGCAGGATGCGCTGCGCCTCGGGCAGGAAGCTGCGCCCGGCCGCCGTCAGCCGGACGGAGCGGCTGTTGCGTTCCAGCAGCTGCACGTCGAGGACGCGCTCCAGAACCTGGATCTGCCGCGACAGGGGCGGCTGCGTCATGTTCAGCCGGGCGGCGGCACGGCCGAAATGCAGCTCCTCCGCCACGGCGGCGAAACACCGGAGCTGGCTGAAATCGAACATGGAGGCTCCCTGACGCGAAGCGGCGGCGGAGCATAGAGCCTCGGCGGCCGCCGCGTCCCGGCGGGCCGGACGGACCTCACCGCGTGAGTTCGTTGCCGGCGTAGTCGATCTTGCCGTCGGGACCCTTCCTCCAGGCGTACATGACGTAGTCGGGCCGGGTGATATCGCCCTTCCTGTCGTAGGCGATCGGGCCGATCACGGTGTCGATCGGCTGACCCCGGTGCAGCCAGTCCGCGAGCGTCCGGCCGTCGCTCGAGCCGGTCTCGGCCATCGCCTTCGCCAGCACCTGCACGGCCGCGTAGCCGTAGAGCGTGTAGGCGTCGGGATCGATGGACCTGGCCTTGAAGGCCGCCACCACGGCCTGGGCATGGGGGTTCCGGCGTGCGTCCGGCCCGAAGGTCATCAGCGTGCCCTCGGCCGCCGGCCCGGCGATCTGCGCGAACTCCTTGGGGGCGAGCCCATCCCCGCCCGCCAGGATCGCCCTGAGGCCCTGGTCGCGCATCTGGCGCAGGATCAGCCCGGCCTCCGTGTGGTAGCCGCCGTAATAGACCACGTCGGCGTTCGCCGACTTCAGCTTGGACACGAGGGCCGAGTAGTCCTTCTCGCCCGGATTGATGCCCTCGAACAGCACCTCCCGGCCGCCCTTGGCCTTGAGGGCCTTCAGGGTCTCCTCGGCCAAGCCCTTGCCGTAAGGCGACTTGTCGTGGATCACGGCGATCTTCTTGTCCTTGAAGTGATCGGCGAGATAGGCGCCCGCCACCGCGCCCTGCTGGTCGTCGCGGCCGCAGGTGCGGAACGTGTTCCACAGGCCGCGCTCGGTGAACTTCACGTTCGTGGAGGCGGGGGTGACCTGGATGATGCCGGCGTCGAGATAGACGTCGGAGGCCGGGATCGACACGCCCGAGTTGAAGGCGCCCACGACCATCTTCACGCCGTCGCCGGCGAGCTTGTTGGCCACCGAGACGCCCTGCTTCGGGTCCGAGGCGTCGTCGCCGACGACCGTCTCGAAGATCCGGCCCCCGACCCCGCCGGCCGTGTTGATGTCGGCGATCGCCTGCCCGGCGCCGGTCCGGATCTGCGCCCCGAAGGCCGCGTACGGTCCGGTGATGCCGACGGCGATCCCGATCTTCACCGGGCCGTTCTTCTCCTCGGCCTGCGCGGCGCAGAGCATCAGAAGGCCGGTGACGGCGGCAAGGCGCAGGCTTCGCATCGGTCTCCCCTGGTGCTCGGCGCGACGGGCTGGACGTGTCGCGCAAGATCTGACCCGGCCCAACCTGCGACTCGGCAGCAATGAAGCCGGTATCCTGATTGTTCGGGGGGGTATTCCAATTCGTCAAGTCATGAAAATCGGGAGCAATCCCATGTAATTTGAAAAGGTGCGCGCATCTTGATGACGATACAAATAATTTATGGCCGAAAGATATTTATGAGTTCGCCATCTTGGTCGCGGAATAGAACTCCAAAACCCTGATCTCCGGTTCGTGTCCCGTGCGGCCACCGGCCTCGCGCGGCGTGGCGTCGATGATGCATCCGGCCGGCGTCGCCGTCGCAGCCTGCGAGACCGATGACCGCTTTGCACATGCCCTGCCCGCGCCCCGCCCGATCCCCGCGCCGGGGACGCGGCTGATGGAGCCGCCCGAGGACGGTTCCGTCGCCTGGGCGGAGCGCCGCCGGATCGCCGAGCAGGGCCGGGGCGACCGGGCGTGGTCCCTCTGGGGCCCGTATCTCAGCGAGCGGCAATGGGGGACGGTCCGGGAGGATTACAGTTCCGACGGCGATGCCTGGCGCGCGCTGACGCACGAGGAGGCCCGGTCCCGCGCCTACCGCTGGGGCGAGGACGGGCTGGCCGGGATCTGCGACGAGCGCGGCGGCCTCAACCTGGCGCTGGCCCTGTGGAACGGCCGCGACCGCATCCTCAAGGAGCGCCTGTTCGGCCTGACCAACCAGGAGGGCAACCACGGCGAGGACGTGAAGGAGGTCTACCACTACCTCGATGCCGTCCCGAGCCACGCCTATCTCCGGATGCTCTACCGCTATCCGCAGGGCGCCTTCCCGTACGAGGATCTGGTCCGCGAGAACCTGGCGCGCGGCCGCGACCAGCCCGAATACGAGATCGACGAGACGGGGATCTTCGCGGGCGACCGGTTCTTCGACGTCACGGTGGAATACGCCAAGGCCGATGCCGACGACATCTACGCGGTGATCACCGCGCTCAACCGCGGCCCCGAGACCGCTGACCTCCACGTCGTCCCGCTTCTCTGGTTCCGCAACACGTGGTCCTGGCAGGCCGGGCAGGCGCGTCCGCGGATCGCCCGCGCGCCCGACGGGGGCGTGGTCTGCACCCACGAGCGGCTGGGGCCGTACCGCCTAGCCTTCGACGGCGCGCCGGACCTGCTGTTCTGCGAGAACGACACCAACCTGCGGCGCCATGGCGGACAGCCCGACGCCCCCGGTCCGTTCAAGGACGGGCTCCACGCGGCGATCGTCGAGGGCGACGCCGCGGCGGTGCGGCGGGATGCCGGGACCAAGCTCGGCCTCCACTACGCGCTGCGGCTGGAGCCCGGGGCGAGCGCCCGGATCCGGCTGCGGCTCTCGGCGGGCGCGCGCATCCGCGCCGTCGACGGCGACGGGTCCACGATCCGGCAGCGGCGGGCCGAGGCGGACGCGTTCTACGAGGAATTGCAGGACGGCATCGCGGACCCGGATGCCCGCGCCATCTTCCGGCAGGCCGCCGCCGGGCTGATCTGGTCGAAGCAGCTCTACTGCTACGACGTGCGGCGCTGGCTGGTGGGCGACCCGCTCCAGCCCGCGCCGCCGCGCGGGCGGGACGGCGGCCGCAACAGCCAGTGGCAGCACTTCGCGGCGGCCGACGTCCTGTCGATGCCCGACACCTGGGAATACCCGTGGTTCGCCGCCTGGGACCTGGCGTTCCACTGCCTGCCGCTGGCGCTGCTCGACCCCGGCTTCGCCAAGAAGCAGCTCCTGCTGCTGACCCGCGAATGGTACATGCACCCGAACGGGCAGCTCCCGGCCTACGAGTGGGAGTTCGGCGACGCCAACCCGCCGGTCCATGCCTGGGCCGCCTACCGGGTGTTCGAGATCGACCGGGACCGGCGCGGCGGGCGCGGCGACATCGCCTTCCTGGAGGGCGTGTTCCACAAGCTCCTGATCAACTTCACCTGGTGGGTGAACCGGAAGGACGCGCAGGGACGCAACGTCTTCCAGGGCGGCTTCCTGGGGCTCGACAATGTCGGGGTGTTCGACCGCTCGCGCCCGCCCCCGGGCTTCGGGGTGGTCCATCAGGCCGACGGCACCGCCTGGATGGCGATGTACGCGCTCAACATGATGCGCATCGCCCTGGAGCTCGCCCTGCACAACGACGTCTACGAGAGCACCGCCTCGAAGTTCTTCGAGCACTTCCTGCTCATCGCCGAGGCAATGACCGACATGGGCGGCGAGGGCTTCGGCCTGTGGGACGAGGCCGACGAGTTCTACTACGACGAGGTCGACATCCCGGGCGGCGGGATGCTGCCCCTGCGGGTCCGCTCCATGGTCGGGCTGGTGCCGCTCTTCGCCGTGGAGGTGATCGAGCCCTCCGTGCTGCAGCGCCTGCCGGACTTTGCCCGGCGCCTGAACTGGGTGCTGGAGAACCGGCCCCACCTCGCCCGGCTGGTCTCGCGCTGGACAGAGGGCGGCGTGAAGGACCGCAAGCTCCTGTCGCTGCTGCGCGGCCACCGCATGAAGGCGCTGCTCCGGCGCATGCTCGACGAGGCGGAGTTCCTCTCGCCCTACGGCGTGCGCTCGCTCTCGAAGGTCCACCGCGACGCGCCCTACGTGCTCAACGAGCTGGGCGCGTCGTTCACGGTCCGGTACGACCCGGCCGACTCGACCTCCAACATGTTCGGCGGCAACTCGAACTGGCGCGGTCCGGTCTGGATGCCGATGAACTACCTCATCGTCGAGGCTCTTCGGCGCTTCCATACCTATTACGGCGACGACTTCCTGGTGGAGTACCCGACGGGCTCAGGGTCCCAGTGCACGCTGAGCGCGATCGCCGACGCCCTGGAGGACCGCCTGATTGCCCTGTTCGCCCGGGATCCGGAGGGCCGCCGGCCCGCCCTGGGCGACAGGGCGCCGAGCCTCACGGCGCCGGGCGCCGAAGAGGCCCTGCTGTTCCACGAGTTCTTCGACGGGGATACCGGCCGGGGACTCGGTGCCTCGCACCAGACCGGCTGGACGGCGCTGATCCTCACCTTGCTGCGCGACCGCGCGCGGTCACGGGAGGCGCCCCGCTAGGGCCATTCCCGAACGTGTTGCCGCGGTTCGGAAGGACGGCGGCTCCGGTCGAGACAAACACGCCATGCCACCCCTCCCATGCGGGAGAGGGTTGGGGTGAGGGACAACCGGCGATGGCCCCCGTCCCCACCCGGTCGGGAACGCCTCTGACGAGCCGTGAGCCTCAGTGCGGTCGCGGCTGCGGCAAGCCCTCGAAACGCGCCGTTAACCTTAATCGGTGAATTGCCTGATCGTGAGTGGCTTCGCGCGGGGGGGACCTGCCGCCGCGCAAGGATGGCAAATCATGCGGCTGATCGTCGGCACATTGATCGTCTTCGCCTGCGTCTTCGGCAGCTACAAGATGATGGGTGGCCACCTGGAAGTCCTGTGGCAGCCGTTCGAGTTCGTCATCATCCTCGGTGCGGCGATCGGCGCCTTCGTCATCGGCAATACCGGGCCGGTGCTCAAGGCCGTGCCCGCCATGCTGGGCACGCTCCTGAAGGGCCCCAAATACAACCAGCAATCGTATGTCGAGCTGCTGGGGATGCAGTATTCGTTGTACAAACTTGCCAAGCAGAAGGGCTCGATGGCGCTCGAGCCACACATCGAGAATCCGAGCGAGTCGTCGCTGTTCAACGCCTTCCCGACCTTTGCCGCGAACCATCACGCGGTCGAGTTCGTCTGCGACTACATGCGCATGGTGACGCTGGGTGCCAACAACGTCCACGAGATCGACGCGCTTATGGATGAGGAACTGGAGACGCACCATCAGGAGCAGGAGCGTGTCGTTTCGGCCATGCAGTCGCTGGCCGACGGAACGCCGGCGCTCGGCATCGTCGCCGCCGTGCTCGGCGTGATCAAGACGATGGGGGCGATCAAGGAGCCGCCGGAGGTGCTGGGACATCTGATCGGCGGCGCGCTCGTCGGCACCTTCTTCGGCGTCTTCGTCGCCTATGGCTTCTTCGGGCCCATGGCGCAGTCGCTCAAGAGCCTCTTCGAGGCCGAATCCAAATACTACCTGTCCCTGAAGGCGGGTCTGCTCGCCCACATCGCCGGCCAGCCGCCGGTGATGTCGGTGGAATTTGCCCGCAAGTCTCTGATGAGCGACGTCCGCCCGACCTTCAACGAGGTGGAGGCGGCAACCGCCGCCCTCCCCGCCCAGAGCTGACCCGATATCCGGTAGGGACGCGATGACCACGATCATCATCAAGAAGGTCAAGAAGGGTGGTCATGCGCACCACGGCGGTGCCTGGAAGATCGCCTACGCGGACTTCGTGACCGCCATGATGGCGTTCTTCCTGCTGATGTGGCTGATCAGCATGACCACGCAGGAGCAGAAGGTCGGTCTGGCGGAATACTTCGCGCCGGCGGCTCTGAGCCCTGCGACCAGCGGCGCGGGCGGAATTCTGTACGGCACCGCCCTCGACACGTCAGGCAACAAGTCGTCCACGCCCCGCGACGCCGCGAGGGGCTCTGTCGAGCAGGAGGACAGAGCGCGCTCGATCAGTCCGGGCCGCGCCAGCGAGCTCGATGCCAGCCGCCCGGCTGCCAACGTGCAGGCCAACGTCAGCGCCATCGCCAGCCTCCGGCAGGCGCTCCAGGCGATGCCCGACATTGCCGAGCTGTCGCGCAACATCGTGATCGAACAGACCAAGGAGGGCGTGAACGTATCCCTCGTGGACCAGGACGGCCGCTCCATGTTCCGCGAGGGCTCTGTCGATCCCTACGAGCACACCCGTCGCGTGCTGGAGGCGCTCGCCCCCACCCTGCGCCGGCTGCCCAACCGCCTGTCCATCACCGGCCACACCGCCGTCGCGCGCCCGGGCTCGGCGCGGGCCGGCGAGCCCTGGAACCTCTCCGCCGGGCGGGCCCTCTCCGTGCGCGCGATCCTGTCGGGCGCCGGGGTTCCCAACGACAATTTCGCGTCGGTCACGGGACGCGCCGATACCGAGCCGGTTTTCCCCGACAACCCCTATCTCGCGCCGAACCGACGTGTGACGGTGACTTTGCTCAATGCGAGCCCGCCGGTGCCGCCGAACCTCTTCCGTTGACGACACATCCTGGGCGCCGCGTTGCTGCTGGCGATCCGCGGGATCATCGAAGGCTCCCGGGGGACAACAGCCTGTCCCGGCCCCCATAGGCTCCAGACCGCCCGTGCGCGCGCGATGCCGCCCGGGCGGTCTGGCGCGACTGCGGCGGACGCAGCCCCGCGCACGCCGTCCAGAGCATAGGATCTGCATCCCGGGCTTCGCTGCGCGGCTCCCGGGATCATTGGGTTTGGCAGGCCGGCGCCGGTCAGCAGCTCAGGCGGCGGCCTTCGCGGCGGCCGAAGACCCGGTAATGGGCGGCGCCGGATTCCATCTGCCCGTTCGCGATCGCGCGGCGGACATCCGGGTTGCAGCGCAGGTACTCGCGCTCGTCGAAGCCGTAATTGGCCCGGCCCCGATAATCGTCCCGATCCCGATAGCCGCGATCGCGGGATTCGTAATCGCCGCGGTCCCGGTCCCGGTAGCCGCGATCGCGGTAGCCGTAATCGTCGTAGTCGGGGCGCGGCTGCGCCGCGACCGGGCCAACCACGCCCAGGACACCGAGGCTCACCGCGGCTGCTGCCAGAAACGCCTTCATCCGTCTGCCCTCCTCGAGCATCCTGCGAAACACCCGCTCATCGGGCTTCCTCCGTCCGCGCGCGATGGCGCGACGCAGCTTCGCCGGGACGCTCCCGATTGGTGGCTTGAAACGCCCAGCGGGCGAGATGGTTCGATCCGCCATGAGCCGCCGTCGGCAGCCTGCTGCGGAGTAGAGACCTGATATGCGACAAAAAGCCCGGCCGCGGGATCAGCCGCGCCGGGCTCGGATCGGACCGGCCGGGTGATCCGGCCGGCCGCATCCCCGATCACATGCGGCGCATCATTTCCCGGCGCATCATGCGGTGGCGCATCTCACGGCGCATCTCGTGACGCTCCATCCGGTGGCGCATCATCCGGCGCTCCATGCGACGCCGCATCATGTGACGCTCCATCCGGTCCATCTGGACGGTCGAGACCATGTCGGACGGCGCCGCGACGGCGCCGGGCGCCAGCGGCGCGGCGGAGGCGGGCAGCGCGACAGCGCTGCCGAGGGCGGCCAGCAGGGCGGCAGTGATGATCGAAGTGCGCAAGGGCTGTGTCCTTTGTCGCCGCCGGTGGAGGCGGGCGTTTCCTTAGGGGCTGCGGTGGGAGGAGATCCTCCCACGGCCCCGCCCAGGAAGCCCCGGGCTGGCTGGATGGTTCCCGGACATCTGGGTGCGTTCCGTCCCGACCGAGCCCCCCAGGACGGCGCGCCGTGTGGCGCTCAGCGTGGGATGCCGAAGGCGGAGCCGTTCGGGTGGCGGGCGCCCTCCGGGCCCGCAGCCCGCGGTCCGGCGCCGTCCGGACCGGCCGACGCTGGCGTGGGCGCGCTGAGATCGCCGGCCCCGGCGCCGGTGCCGTTCGGTGCGACGGTCCCGACCGGCGCATCGGACGCGGCGGGCTTCGGCGGCCCCTCGCCGCCGTAGAGTGCCCCGGTGCCGCCGCTCGGCGCCGGGCCTCCGCCGACGCCGCCCCGGTCGCCCAGGCCGGCGGCCCCGCCGAGGCCGCCCCCGCTCGACGGCGACGCGCTGCCGGCCATCGGTGCCGCGCCGCTTCCGCTGCCGCTATCCGGCGCAGCGCCTGACCCGACGCCCTGCGCGGCGGCGGATCCGGCCACCCCCACAAGGCTGCAGATGAGGAGGATCCTCAGGTCGCCCGCGTCCATGCATCGCACGCCCTGGCAGCGGGCTGCCCACTGCCTCATGCCCGGCCAACCAGCCCTCCGGGCGATCGTTCCGGCCCCGGCGCCGCTTGGCCGGGGACCTGAGCACATCCGGCGGGGAGGCCAGCGCGATGAGGCCTGCAATCCCCAACTCGGCGGGCACCATCGACCTGCCGGCGGTCGCGCGCAGCATCGTCATCGCCCGCTTATTGTTGGGTATGAACAAGTATGCATCAGGCTGCCGATCGAGGCTTTTTTCTCTAGATTTAAATTTCATGACAATCGAACTGCCGCAGGCGGCCGAATTATTGGTAGTACTTTTACCTGGAAAATCTGCGACGATTTGCTAAGTTGCATCCGCTTGACCACAGAATCAGTGGGCAAAGATCATGTATGACTGACTAACGACGATGTATTGTTTTATCAGTGCTGAAATAATAATGCATTTTCAAGTCTTCACGGCAGAGATTCTACCCAGGACGCGGCAGAGACACCTCCGAATCAGGAAGCGATGATGCACCGTATTTTGAGCGCCGGCCTCGTGATGGGATTGCTGTCGAGCACAGCGCTGTCCGCCGATCTGGCCCACAATCCCAAATCCGAGCCGGTGGCGCCCCCCGTCTTCACGTGGTCGGGCGTCTATGGCGGCCTGTTCGCCGGCTTCGGCGCGCTCGACAGCGCGACGCAGTTCCTCTGCGCGGGTCCAGACGGGCGGGCCGGCGCAGCGGGCTGCCCGGTCCTCCCGTCCAGGCGGGGCACCGATGACGGCTTCATCGCCGGCGGCGAGGTCGGCGGCAATTGGGCGGTCGGATCCGGCTTCGTGGTCGGCGGCGCCGCGGATTATCAGTTCACGCGCCTCTGGGATTACGGCGAGCGGGAGGGCCGCTTCACCGACAGCGGCGGCCGCGCCCTGATCTTCCGCGTCGCACATGCTGGGCAGCGGCTCGACCAGTTGGCGACCCTGCGCGGCAAGGTGGGCTTCGCCCTGGGGCCGACGCTGATCTACGGCACCGGCGGCCTCGCCTTCGGCAACGTGCGCATCGACAGCAACCTGACGGCCTTCAATCGGAGCGTGTTCGACGCTCGCGAAGGCGAGGTCCGCACGGGCTATGCCGTCGGCGCCGGCCTCGAGCACGCGTTCACCGATCACCTCTCGGCGAAGGTCGAGGGCCTGTACTACGACCTCGGCAGCCGCTCGGTCCTCGCGGCACCGATCGGTCGCGTGCTGCCCGGCTATCGTGCCGGTGCCCGCATCGCGACGGACGGTTTCCTGACTCGTGTCGGCCTCAATTACCGGTTCGGTGCCGGCCTGCCGTCGGACGGTCCGGCCGCGCCATCGCCCTGGGCCTTCGAAGGTGGCCTGCGCTATTTCTACAGCTCCGGCGGCCCGCGCTACACCCTCGGCGATCCCTTCAAGCCCGGCCAGGTCAATTCCCGCCTGACCTACGCGGGTGCCGACGCCCATTCCGGCGAGAGCTTCGCGCGGGTCGAGCACGCGCCGACGGGCCTGCTCGCCAAGGGCTTCCTCGGCGCGGGTGGGGTCACGACCGGCCGGCTCGCCGACGAGGATTTCCCACCTCTCGAAAGCCGGTATTCAAAGACGCTCTCGCCGATCAAGGACGGCGACATCGGCTACGGCGTCATCGATTTCGGCTACGACGTGCTGCGCCGGGACGGCTTCAGCCTGGGCGGCTTCGTCGGCTACCAGTACGACGCCGAGCTTCTCAACGGCCACGGTTGCCAGCAGGTGGCACGCAGCGGCATCTGCGCGGGCCAGTACGCCGTACCCGATCAGGTCAAGGGCTTGGGTGAAACCCTGCGCTGGAATGCTCTGCGCGTCGGCCTGATCGGCGAGGCCCGGTTCGACCGGGTCCGGCTGAGTCTGGAGGGTGCCTACCTCCCCGCCGTGTCTCTGGAGGGGGTCGATCGTCACTGGCTCCGGCCGGACATCAACCCGCTGCCGCAGCAGGGGCGCGGAGACGGCTACTTCGCCGAGGGCATCGTCTCGTACGACGTGACACCTCGCGTGAGCGTCGGCGTCGGCGGCCGTTACTGGCGGATGCAGACCGACTCGGGCTCCGTGAAGTTCCCGACCTACCCGCGCAGCCCGACCAAGTTCGAGACCGACCGCTACGGCGCCTTCGCGCAGATCTCCTACCGGCTGGCCGATTTCGGCCTCGGCGAGGCGAATGCCCCGGCGACTTTGGTCCGCAAGGACTGACGCGGGCTGATCTGGCCTGACAGGAGTCCCCGGCCGGCGCCGCCTGCACGATCTGGGTGGGGCGCCGGCCCGGTTCGTGGCAGCGCCCAGCCTGCAAGATCTCCTCGACTTGCAACTGGCGGCGAACCGATCATGTGGATCGCGCAGCAGGTGCCGGATCCGGCGCCTGCTTCCAGGCTGCGGCGATGCCGTTCAGGCCGC
Organism: Methylobacterium sp. OAE515; assembly: GCF_041806315.1. Taxonomy (NCBI): domain Bacteria; kingdom Pseudomonadati; phylum Pseudomonadota; class Alphaproteobacteria; order Hyphomicrobiales; family Methylobacteriaceae; genus Methylobacterium; species Methylobacterium sp. OAE515. The sequence goes on along the minus strand of NZ_JBGMUV010000001.1, from coordinate 3,637,927 downwards.
CATCATGAGCGCGCACCGCCGGCTTCGCAGCAGTCCGCGCGCTCGGCCTCGTCCTGGGCCTCGCGCTCCTTTTGGGCTCTCGCGCCCGTTTCACGCGCCCCGCCCGCCTGCGCACAGCTGAGCCGCGAGTCTTGTTTGACTGCGCTGTCACGCCGAACCGGCGTCCACTCGGGCGGAAACGCTGTCGAGCCGCGACCGTCAGGGCTGTGACTCGCTTCGAGAGCCGGGCGCGCCGGCGTGCCGCGACGACCCGCCATGTCCCGTCCCTGCCCTCATCCTGAGGCGACCGCTACGCGCCCGCACCTCGGGATGAGGGCAGGGACGGGACGACCCAACCTCACACAACGACCCGCGCCGCGCGTCGGCCGTCTCAACGGGACCCGGAACGGCTCCAGCGCGGCCCCGCCCACAATGTGAAGTCGCGTTCTCCGACCTGAGATCTGCCCCAGGGCGTCTCGTCCGGTCATCCTGGGCCCTCGGATCAGAGCCGCCGACGCGGCAAGGTCTTGCGCCGGCAACGGCTCTGGACCGCCCGCAGCCGGCGCGCCGGTGCCGATCGCACGGGCCGGAGCCTCACACCTGGGGCGATGATGCCGCGCGAGCGTACGGCCCGTCGTCCGTTGCGGACGCTGGTTCGCCAGGGCCCGGGGCCTCCGCGATCGGCCTCGGCATTCGGTTTGCTGGCACAGGATCGTCCGTGACGGCCCTGGAGGGCGGGGGCGAGAGCCGCGCGCGGCAGGGGTGCGGTCGCGCATGCCGCACGAAACTGGCAAGAAATCCGCAACCATAGGCTAAGCAGGCTGCGCCGGAGCAGCACCGTGTGTGCTTCGGGGCGCGGTTCGCGCCGGTCGAACGGATCCGCCAACGCCGATGCACACAGACGCGCCTTTCCCGGTCGCGCCGCCAAGCCCCGCTCTCCCCTCTCCCGCGCGCGAGTCGGAGCCGTGGGCGGGCGCCGCCGGATTCGGGCAATGGCGGATTGACGCGCGCACGCGGTGCGTCGCCCGGTCGGCGAGCCTGGCGCGCGTCCTGGGCGGACCGCCGGCGGAGCAGATTCTGGCCTTCGAGGACCATTTCGCGTGTTATCACCCGGATGATCGCGCGCTTGTGATCGCGCGGGTCGACGACCTCCTGTGCGGCCGCCGGCCAGCGACGCCCTATCAGGGCCGGGCCCGCATCGTGCGCCCGGACGGCAGCGGCCTCGACGCGATCATCCAGGGCGTGCCCGAACACGGCCCCGACGGCACGCTCGTCGCCCTGCACGGGATGCTCCTCGACGTGACCGATCTGGTCCGGTCCGAGCGGCGCGCGCACGAGACCGACACGCTCCTGCACGGGACGCTGGACAGCATGGACCAGGGCCTCGTCGTGCTCGACGCCGCCCAGCGCGTCCGCGTGTTCAACCGGAGCGCCGCGGACATCCTCGACCTGCCGGGCGACGTCCTGCGCGAGGGCGTCGCCTTCCCCGACATCCACGCCTACCAGCGCGCGCGGGGCGATTTCGCCGCGGCGGAAACCGAGCTGCGGCTGGGCGTGGCCGGCCGCGACCTGACGGCACTGCCGCCGCTCTTCGACTGGCGCCTGCCCAGCGGTGTCGTCCTGGAGGTGCGGCGCTCGCCCCTCGCCGATGGCGGCGCGGTCCTGACCTTCAGCGACGTCACGCAGATCCGGCACGCCGAGCGGGCGACGGAGGAGAGCGAGCGCCGCTACCGGCTGCTCGCCGAGAACGCCACCGACATCATCATCTGGTCCGACCTGACCACCTGCCGCCGCTACGTCTCGCCCGCCGTGCGCACCGTCCTCGGCTACGACCCGGACGACCTGATCGGCACGCAGCCCCTCGCCTTCGTCCACCCCGACGATGTCGCGGCCTATCGCGAGGTCCTGGAAGGCCTGACCGGCGGGCGCACGGCGCGCGCCCTGACCTCCCAGCGCTACCGGCACCGGGACGGCCGCTGGGTCTGGCTGGAGATCTCCTTCAGCCTGACCCACGACGCGACGACGGGCGCGGCGGACGGCTACGTCGCCACCCTGCGCGACGTCGGCGCCCGGAAGGGGGCGGAGGATGCCCTGCGCCTGAGCGAGGCGCGCTACCGCGCGCTGGCGGATGCGCTGCCGCAGCTCGTCTGGATCACCGCGACCGAGACCGGCGAGGCGACTTATGTCAACCGGCGCTTCGAGGATTACTACGGGCCGATCGGCCCCGCGCGGGCCGCCCGAACGGCCCGCAACCACCCCGACGACGCCGAGCGGATGGAGGACCTGTGGCGCGAGGCGCGCGCGCGCCGGACCGCCTACGAGGTCGAGGGCCGCCTGCAGCGCCACGACGGGGCCTATCGCTGGCACAAGCTCGTGCTCCTGCCGATCTGGCAGGGCGAGACGATGGTGGGCATGCTCGGCACCGCCCTCGACATCGACGAGATCGTGGCGGCGCGGCGCAAGGTCGAGGAGGCGAGCAGCCTCCTGCTCCTCGCCCAGCAGGCCGCCAAGGCGGGCACATGGCACCTCGACCTCGACAGCGGCCGGATCGACTGGTCGGCCGAGAGCGCGCGCCTGCACGGCATCGAGACGGAGGGGGATTACGCCCTCGAGGCGCAGGCCTGGCTCGCGCGGATCGACCGCCAAGACGGCGAGCGCGCCCTTCAGATCGCCGCGGCCGCCGCCGAGGCGGGGGAGACCTTCTCGATCGAGTTCCGGGTCCCCACCCCCGACGGCGGCGTGCGCTGGATCAACGGCGTCGGGCGCGGCGTCCCGGGGCCGGATGGCCGGGCGCGGCGGATGATAGGACTCAACATCGACGTGACCGCCCGCAAGGCTGTCGAGGCGGCGCTCATCGCCGCCAAGGCCGCGGCGGATTCCGCCCGCCTGGAGGCCGAGCGCGCGAGCGCGGCCAAGAGCGAATTCCTGGCCGCCATGAGCCACGAGATCCGCACGCCGCTCAACGGGGTGATCGGCTATGCCGACCTCCTGCTCGACGAGACGGAACTCGGGCCGGTGGCGCGCAAGCACGCCGACCGCATCCGCACCGCCGGCGCGGCGCTCCTGACCGTGGTCAACGACGTCCTCGATTTCTCGAAGGTCGAGGCCGGCCAGATCGAGATCGTGCCCCGCCCCTTCGCGATCGAGGCGCTCATCGACAACGCCGTCTCGATCGTGCGCCCGTCGGCCGAGCGCAAGGGGCTCGCGCTCGCCATCACGCGCGGGCCGGACCTGCCGGCCTGGATCGCCGGCGACGAGGACCGCCTGCGCCAGATCCTCCTCAACCTGCTCAACAACGCCGTGAAGTTCACCCCGATCGGGCGCATCCGCCTGTCGGTCCTGGCGGGCCCCGGAAGCCGGGCCGGCGCGCGCACCCTGCGCTTCGAGATCCGCGACACCGGGATCGGCATCCCGGCGGACAAGTGCGACCGCCTGTTCCGGCGCTTCTCGCAGGTCGACGGCTCCGTCAGCCGCGAGTACGGCGGCACCGGGCTGGGCCTGGCCATCTCGAAATCCCTCGTGGAACTCATGGGCGGGACGATCGGGGCCGCGAGCGTCGTGGGCGAAGGCTCGACCTTCTGGTTCGAGGTCACGCTGCCGGAGACGGCCCCGGAGGTCGGCGCCGGGGCGCCGGCCACCGCGATCGCCCGCGCGACGGGCAAGCGCCTCCTGCTGGCCGAGGACGTGCCGCTCAACCAGGAACTGGCCCGGACGATCCTGGGGCGGGCCGGGCACACGGTCGACGTGGTCGCCGACGGCGTCGCCGCGGTGGCGGCGGTCCAGGCGCGGTCCTACGACCTCGTCCTGATGGACGTGCAGATGCCCGTCATGGACGGCCTCACCGCGACCCGGCGGATCCGCGCGCTGGGCGGGCCGCTAAGCCGTGTGCCGATCGTCGCGATGACCGCCAATGTCCTGCCGCAGCAGGTGGCCGAGCTGCGCGCGGCCGGTCTCGACGACCATGTCGGCAAGCCGTTCCGGACGGACGCGCTGCTGGCGGCGATCGACCGCTGGGCCCGCCCGCGCGGCGCGCGTCCGCCCGCTGCCGCCTCGATCGATCGGGCCGTTCTCGACGAGATGACCGAGATGGTCGGACGGGACCGCATGCGCGACCTCCTGGCGATGCTCGCCCGGGAACTCGCGCAACGGTTCGGGCCCGACGCCGCGGATCATGGCCGCGAGCGGCTCATGCTGGACGCGCACGCGATGGTGTCGGCGGCCAGCATGGTGGGCTTCGTCACGCTCGCCGACACGTGCCGGGCGGTGGAAGCGGCCTGCCGGGCTGCGGACGACGTCACCCCTCTGCTCGGCCCGCTCCAGGCCCAGGCCACCGCGACGATCGCCGAGATCGAGGTCCTGCGCGCGGTCTGATGCGGCGCCGGCCGCGCGCCGTCAGTCCGGAGCGCCGCCGGTGCGGACGTGAACGCGCTGGCGGGTCCGGATCCGGCTCCCGCTGCGCCGTCCCGGGTGACGGGGCGGCGGACCCCAGCACCTCGTGCGGGCGGACAAGCACCTCCGTCGCGTGCGATCTGGCCAGCAGCATCGTCACTCCGGCCGGACTCTGCTAGGCAGCCGGCACTGCCATGCCGATGCCGATTCCCACCCTCCGGACCCTGCTCTTCCGCCTGCACTGGGCACTGGGCCTCACCGCCGGTCTCGTCCTCGCCCTGATGGGTCTGACCGGAGCCCTGATGAGCTACGAGGAGGCGGTTACCGCCTTCGCCAACCGCGACCGGCTGGAGGTCACGCCCGGCGGACGGACGGCGCTGCCCCCCGCTTCCCTCGCGGCGCGGATCGACGCGCAGGCGGGCGGCCGCGTCGCCAACGTGCTGACCCTGTCGGACGACCCGAGCGCGAGCGTCCATGTCCGCTTCGCCCGCGATCCCGAGACCCGCGCGCGGCCGCCCGCCGCCTACGCCGACCCATACGACGGGACGCTGCTCGGCCCGGTGCGGCTGGAGGGAGCCTTCACCGCGGTGCGGGACCTGCACCGCTGGCTGCTGCTGCCCGGCGGGTCCAAGGGCTGGGGACGCACGATCACGGGCGCCTGCACCCTGGCGCTGCTGGCCTTCCTGGCGACCGGCCTCTACCTGCGCTGGCCCCAAATCCACCGCTGGCGGATCTGGCTCAGGCCGGCCCTGTCGCGCCCAGGCCGGCCGCGCTGGTGGTCGCTGCACGCCGTGGTCGGGACTTGGCTCCTGCCGGTCTACCTAATCATCGCGCTCAGCGGCCTGACATGGTCCTACCCGTCGTTCAAGGACGCCGCCGCGCGGCTGCTCGCGGGCGCGCCGGACGCCGCGAAGCCGGCCGGCCGAAGGGCCGCTGGAAGGCCGGCCGATGCCGCCGGCGGCGCAGCCGTCGACCGCGCCTGGGCGGATTTCCGCACGCGGATCGGCGAGGAGGCCGGCACGGCGGTCCTGACCCTGCCGGGCGCCGACACGAAGGCGATCCGGATCCGCTGGCTGCCGAAGGGCGTCGACGCGCCGAGCGCCCGCAACGAGGCCCGCTACGATCCCGCCACGGGCGCCCTGCTGGCCTCCGAGCGGGCCGCCGACGTGCCCCTGGGCCGGCGTCTCCTGGACAACGTCCTGGAGGTGCATCGCGGCCGCTTCTTCGGCGACCTCGTCGCGCTGCTGTTCTGCCTCGCGGCGCTGGCCATGCCGGGCTTCGCCGCGACCGGCCTGACGCTCTACGTCCTGCGCCGCCGCGCCGGGGCCCGCCGGAGGACGGTCGAGGCCGCCGCGCCGGCGGGCGCCGTCCGCGCGGCGAGCCCCTGACGGCGGCGTCCGGCGGCCCGTCGTTCGACGAAGGTCGCCCTGCCACCGCCCGGGCGATGCGGTCCGCCCGTCAGAGCCGGGCGGTGATCGTCGCCAGCACCGTGAACGGCGCGCCGGGGGTGTTGTTGGTCGCGGTGGTCGGCGCCTCGATGTAGCGCACGTTCGTCAGGTTGCGCATGTTCACCGACAGACGCCAGTGGGCGTCGAAATCGTAGTACACGAGCGCGTCGAGCCGGTTGTAGGCGCCCACGGTGAAGCTGTTGTCGAGGTCGCCGTAGCGCTGGCCGACATGGGTGACGCCGAAGCCGAGCCCGAGCCCGCGGAGCGGGCCCTGCTGGAACGCGTAGGTCGTCCACAGGCTGCCGCTGAACACCGGCACGCCGGTGAGCCGGTTGCCGACCGCGAAGGTCGTGTCCTTGGTGATCCGCGCGTCGATCAGGCCGACACTGCCGATGACGTTCCAGCCGGGCAGGATCTCGCCGGCCAGGTCGGCCTCGACACCCCGCGACCGCTGCTGGCCGGTGATGACCGAGAAGGTGGAATTGCGCGGGTCGGTGGCCGCGACGTTGTCCCGGACGATCTGGAAGGCGGCCGCGCTCAGGGTCAGGCCGGGCGTGAGATCGACCCGGGTGCCGGCCTCGACCTGCTCGCCCGTGCTGGGCGGCGGGCTCGCCACGTTCAGCACGCTGGCGGTCTGCGGCAGGAACGACGTGGCGTAGCTCGCGTAGAAGGTCAGCGGCTCGAATGGCCGGTAGATCAGCCCGACCCGCGGCGAGGCGCCGAACAGGGTCTGCTCGGGCGGCTGGGTCCGCGAGGCCGGCTGGCGGTTGAAATAGTACTGGCTGCCGAGATCGAACCGTGCCCCGACGACGAGCTGCAATCCCGGCGCCAGCACGATCTGGTCCTGGGCGTAGAACCCGAACACCTCCAGCTTCTGCTTCAGGTCGGCCTGGAACTGGAGCGGCTGGAAGGCCGCGCCGAACATCGGGTTCAGGAAGCTGACCGGAGCGAGGTTGCCCTGCTGGGAGAAGGCGTGGCGGAAGCCGTTCGAGTATTCGATCCCGAGAAGCGCCGTATGGGCGAAGCCGAAGGTGTCGAACTTCATCACGGCCTCGGTCTGGCTGTCGACCGCGGCGAAGCGCGAGTTGACCGTTGCCTCCCGCCGGGTCAGCAGCGTGCCGGCATTGTTGACGGATAGGGCACGGGCCGCGAACACGTCGAACGTGCCCCATTGCCCGGCGATGACCTGCCGGAGCGTCAGGTTCTCGTTGACGTCGTGCTCGGCCCGCACGGTGATTTTGTTGAATTCGCCGAAGTAGCGCGAGGACGGCTCACCGTAGAACCGGCTGATGTTGTCGAGGGGGACGCGGCCGCGGAAGGCCACCAGCCCCTCGTCGTACTGGGTGTGCTGGTTGGTGAATTCCGAGTTCACGTAGACCCGGGTGTCGGCACTCGGCGTCCAACTGAAGGCCGGCGCCACGAAGACGCGCCGGTTGGTGTCGCCACCGTAGTTGCGGAAGGTCGGATCCTCCTGGGCGGCGAAGCTGAGACGCGCGGCGAGGCCCTCGACGGCGGGCAGCGCGCTCGACACGGAGCCCTGGAAGCGCCGGAAGCCGAAGCTGCCGCCCTGCACGCTCGCGTCGGCCGTAGGCTCGAAGGTCGGTCGGCGGGTCACGATGTTGATGACGCCGCCGGGATCTCCCCGGCCGAACAGGACCGAGGCCGGGCCCTTGATCACCTCGACGCGCTCGGCATCCACGAGGTCGCGCGTCACCGGGTAGAAGTTGATGGCCGGATCGACCAGCACGCCGTCGACGGCGAAGACCTGCGTGGAGAAGCCTCGGATCAGGTAGTTCTGCGACCGTCCCTGCACTGTGCTGCCGAGAACCACGTTGCTGACGTTGGTCACGGCATCGGTCAGTCGCAGGTCCTGCTGATCGGTGATCACCGAACGGGGCACGACGTTGATCGATTGCGGCGAGTCGCGCACCGGCGTGTCGGTGCGCGTGGCGGTCGCGGAGCGCGTCGCCCGGTAGCCGGTGACGGGACCGTCGGCCCGCTCGCTAACGGGGCCCGTGCCCGAAACACTGAGTTCGGAGAGAACAACCTCGTCGGCTGCCGGCTCAGATTGCGCGCGGATCTCTGTCGGCGCGAGCAGAAGGAGCGTTGTTGCAAATCCAGTGCTACAGAGATTCGGACGCGACCGGCAGTATTTGATGCGATCGACGATGTCGATCCGGGCGGCGAGCATGATTTAAAATCGTTCTGAAGAGCGGCGTATCGACGCGATGCGGTGTTTCTAGATTGCAAGCGCCGCCTTTTCTCAATGCCGATTGGGAAAGCTGCGGGTGACGCGCGCATCCTCTGCCCGGATGTGGCGCGGAAGGCACGCTTTGAGGGCAATGCTTTGAAGTCGTTCAAAGCTGCCAACTTTTGCGTGTGCAATGCTGAGCTTCGCAACCGGCTGCATCCCGGGACGCGCGCCGGACGCAGGCCGACTCACCGCGTCGTGTCCTTCGCGGGATCGCGCGGCATTGCCCGGGAGAACGGCCGGCCCGCGTGAGGGGGGATCGCGGACCGGCCGGCGTACCGCGCGCCGGATCCAACGCGCGATCGGTGATGGCGGCTGTGCCGCCGGTCGCCGGTCCGGCTCGGAGACGCGCGGCGGCGCTGGGATCAGCGGGCCGCCTGCCGATCCCGGGGCGCCGGGGTCGGCAGGCCGCCGTCGAGCCCGGCGTTGAGCAGCGCGTGGAGCTGGGCGATCGCCGCGGCGACGTCGAAATCGGGCAGTGCCGCGCGGCCGACCACGATCCCCCGCATCAGCGGCGCGAGGAGCGCGTAGAGTGCGGCCGGGTCGCAGTCCGGCGCGGTGGCGAGCGCCGCGAAGGTCGTCACGAACCAGTCGCGGCTCTCGGCCTCGGTCCGCGCCGTCAGGGCGGCGATGGCCGGATTGCGCGTGGATTCCGACCAGATCTCCACCCGCAGGATCGCGGCCTCGCGGGTGATCGACACGAAGTAGCGGGCGATGATGCTGAGCAGCGCCCCACGCCGATTGCCGCTGCCCTCCATCTCCGCCACCAGAAGGGTGCCGCGCTCGCGCTCGCGCTCCACCAGCCCGACGACCAGGGCCTCCTTGGACTCGAAGTAGCGGTAGAGGTTGCCTGGACTCATCGCGGCCTCGCGGGCGAGGTCCTGCATGGTGGTGCGATGGAAGCCGTTGCGCGCGAAGCAGGCTTCGGCCGCATCGAGGATGTGCGCGCGCCGGGCGGACGGGTCGCCGCGGGCCTCCGCCCTCCGGCCCGCCGCGACGGTCACGACCCGGGCTGCGCCGTGAGGGCGACCGGAGCGATGCGGCTCTGATCCTTGCCCAGGCTGGCGACGGCGCAGGATTGTGGTCCCTGATGCAGGTCCGCGCAGATCCGGGCCTGCCAGCCGTCCGGGCCGGCGCCCGTCCAGTTGATCAGCGCCAGCCAGGCGAGGGCCAGGACGGCGCCGAAGGTCAGGTTGGCGGGGGTGCAGACGGTACGGACGACGGCGAGGGCGCCCGGGCCGCGGGCGCCGAAGCGCTCGGTATCGAGATCGGACCAGCGGCCTTCGAGAGTGAGAGCCATCGCGCGCTCCTGTTTGCTCGACCGTTGTAATGAACGTTCATTCTCATGTCAATGAACGTTCATTCTCATCTGTGGCCCGCGGCGTCGCGACGGCGGCTGCCGCCGTGACGGGGGGCGCGTGCGGGTAGAGCGGAGTCGGGTCTATGACGGCTTTTCCGGGTGTCCCAGAGGGGCGTCGGGACCGGTGCGCGGGAGGTGTGTCTCGCCGGGTCCCCGCTTCCTGCCGCCGCGCTCCGGCAGCCCGGGATCTGGGAGGGCAGCTCCGGTCAGGGCAGAGCCGGGTCGCAAGCTGCCGTCCACGGCCCGTGCCGCCGCGATCTCACTGTTTCGGCGCGTCCGGGACCTCGTCCCGGACGCGCGCGGCCTGCTGTCAGCCGAGCGTGGCCGGCTTGAGGGCGCCGGTCCGGTCGTGGAAGTCCGGGCCGTTGGTGGTGCGGGCCACGTGGCCGGCGCGGATCAGGTAGTCGCCGAAATGCTCGCCCGGCTGCCGGCCCTTCGCGTAGTCGGCGAACAGCGGGTCGAGGGTGTCGCGGATCTCGGAGGCTGCCACATCCTCCTTGTAGAGCTTGCTCAGCCGCGAGCCGTCGTGGGCGGCACCGAGATAGAGATGGTAGCGCTCGGGGCCGCGGCCCACGAGGCCGATCTCGGAGATGAACGGCCGGGCGCAGCCGTTCGGGCAGCCGGTGGAGCGGATCGTGATCTCCTCCTCGGCGAGGCCGTGGGACGCGAGGCTCTCCTCCAGCTCGGTCATCAGGTCCGGCAGGTAGCGCTCGCTCTCGGCGAGTGCGAGGCCGCAGGTCGGCAGGGCCACGCAGGCGAGCGAGCTGCGCCGCAGCGCGCTCGCACCCCGGGTCAGGCCGTATTCATCGACGAGAGCGTCGATCTCGGCGCGCTTCTCGGCCGGGACGTTGGCGATGATGACGTTCTGGTTGCCGGTGAGGCGGAAATCGCCCTGGTGCACCTCGGCGATGCGGCGCAGGCCCGAGAGGAACTGCGCGCCGCCCTCAATGTCCTTGATCCGGCCCGAGGGCACGTAGAGGGTCAGGTGGTGGCGGCCGTCGTCGCCCTCGACCCAGCCGTAGCGGTCGCCGTTGCCGGTGAATGCGAAGGGCTTGGGCGCGCCGAGCTTCTTGCCGACGCGCTTCTCGACCTCGGCGCGGAACGCGTCGAGCCCGTAGCGCTCGATCGTGTACTTCAGTCGCGCGTTCTTGCGGTTCTTGCGGTTGCCCCAGTCGCGCTGGACGGTCATCACCGCCTCGGCGACGTTGATGGCGTCCTCGGGCTTCACGAAGCCCATGACGTCGGCGGTGCGTGGGAAGGTGTCGGGCTCGCCGTGGGTCATGCCCATGCCGCCGCCCACCGTCACGTTCCAGCCGGTGACCTGGTTCTTCTTGTCGAGGATCGCGATGAAGCCGAGATCGTGGGCGAAGATGTCGACCTCGTTGGAGGGCGGCACCGCCACGACGGTCTTGAACTTCCGCGGCAGGTAGGTCCGGCCGTAGACCGGCTCGACCTCGGCCGCGTCCTCGCCGCCGACCACGCGCTCGCCGTCGAGCCAGATCTCGCGCCACGCGCTGGTCTTGGGCAGCAGCGAGTCGGAGATGTCCTTGGCGAGCTGGTAGGCGGCCTTGTGGGCACCGACCTGGGCCGGGTTCGTCGCCGCCATGACGTTGCGGTTGACGTCGCCGCAGGCCGCGATCGTGTCGAGCAGCGCGCCGTCAATCGCCGCCATCGTGCGCTTCAGGTTCGACTTGATTACGCCGTGGTACTGGAAGGTCTGGCGCGTGGTCGCGCGCAGCGCCCCACCCGCGTAGGTCCGGGCGATGTCGTCGAGGATCAGCCACTGCTTCGGGGTGATGACGCCGCCGGCGATGCGCAGGCGGATCATGAAGCTGTAGGCCTTGTCGAGCTTCTTCTTGGTCCGCTCGGGGCGCAGGTCGCGGTCGTCCTGCAGATACATCCCGTGGAACTTCACGAGCTGCCCGTCATCCTCCGAGATCGCCCCGGTGGCGTGCTTCAGGAGCCCGTCCGCCAGGGTGCCGCGGAGGTAGCCGCTGGCGATCTTGATGTGCTCGTTCGCGGCGAGTTTCTCCGCGCGCGCGGCCTCAGCGTCCGTGATCGGGCGCGCGGTCGGCGGGGTCTCGTAGACGCGCTTGGCCGGGGTGGCGGCGGAGCCGGGGGCCGGGGTCTCGGCGGCGTCGCGGGGGCTGTGGTCGTCCATGGGGTGGATCCGTCTGTCTGAACGCGTCTTCCTCCCCGATGGGGAGGTGGCGAGCGGAGCGAAGCCGGTGCAGGACTGGAACCGGATCCGCGACCGGCCCCCTCTCCCGCGCGGGAGAGGTCTGCTTTCGCAGAAAGCCGGGTGAGGGCTGCGCCCTCTCCGGAAAGACCCGATCCCTCACCCTGTCCCTCTCCCACCTGGGAGAGGAGACCTGCGTCCCGCCTGTCTCTGCCGCATCTCGTTGAAGGCCCCCGCGGTGCGGGGAGCGGTGTGTCCTTAGTAAACGTCCTGCTGGTAGCGGTGGCTGCGCTCCAAAGCCGCGACCTGCGTCTCGGCGTCGGCGGCGCTCAGGTTCTTGACCGTCTCGTAGGCCTTCACGACCGCGGCGCGCACGTCCTTGGCCATGTTCTTCGCGTCGCCGCAGACATAGAGATGCGCGCCCCCGTCGAGCCAGGAGACCAGCTCCTTGGCGTTCTGGGTGATCCGGTCCTGCACGTAGACCTTCTCCGGCTGGTCCCGCGAGAAGGCCACGTCGATCTTGGTGAGCGACCGGTCCTCCAGGGCATCCTGCCATTCGAGCTGGTACAGGAAGTCGTGGGTGAAGTGCCGGTCGCCGAAGAACAGCCACGACCGACCGGGCGCCTCGACGGCCCGGCGCTCCTGCACGAAGGCGCGGAACGGCGCGACACCGGTACCCGGGCCGACCATGATGATGTCGGTGGCCGGATCCTGCGGTAGGCGGAAGTGGCGGTTTGGCTTCAGCCGCACCCGGAGCTTGGCGCCGTCGCGGATGCGGTCGGCCACCTGGACCGAGGCGACGCCCGAGCGGGCGCGGCCGTGGGTCTCGTAGCGCACCGCCGCGATGACGAGGTGGACCTCGTCGCCCACTTCCTTGCGCGAGGAGGCGATCGAGTAGGCCCGCGGCGGCAGCGGCCGGGTGATGGTGCCGAGATGCTCGGCCGTCAGCTTCGCCGGGTAGGTCTCCAGCAGGTCGATCAGGTGCCGGCCCTCGATCCAGGCCTTGGCGGCGCCGCTGTCGATGAGCTTCTGCGCGTCCGCGTGACCGGTGGCCTTCACGAACCGCTCGATCGTGGCGGCCGAGAGCGTGGTGATGTCCCGCTCGGCGAGCAAAGCCGTGCGCAGGGCCTCGTCGCCCGAGAGACCGGCGGCCTTCAGGATCTCGTCCACCAGCTGCGGGTCGTTCTCGGGGAAGATCTCGAGCGAATCGCCGGGCTCGTAGGCCGGCGCGCCGTCCTCGAAGGCCAGCGCCAGGTGGATCGTCTCCTTGTCGGAGCGGGAGGAGTTGAGGTTCACATGCTCGACGACCTCGACCACCACGGGTTCGCGGCTCGGCTCGGCATCGTCGTCCTCGCCGGCCCCGGCGCGGGCGAAGTCCACCGCCACGACGTTGTCGGGCTGCTCCGCCGGGGCGAGCGCCTTCAGCGCGCCCTTGATCCAGTCGGCGGCGGGCTTCTCGAAGTCGAGGTCGAGGTCGGCCCGCTCGGCGGCGCGCTTGGCGCCCAGCGCCTCGAAGCGCGCGTCGAGTGCCTTCCCGATGGCGCAGAACTCAGCGTAGGACGTGTCGCCGAGCGACAGGACCGCGAACGCGACGCCGTCGAGGCGCGGGGCGCCCTCCCCCATCAGCTCGCCGTAGGCCCGCACCGCCCGGGCCGGCGGCTCGCCCTCGCCCCAGGTCGCCGCGATGGCGATCAGCTTGCCGGCCTTCGGCAGGGTCGCGACGTCGAGGTCGGAGAAATCCACGACCTTGGGCTTGAAGCCCTGCTTGCGCGCGAGCTTGGCGACGTTGCCGGCAAGGGCCTCGGAGTTCCCCGACTCGCTCGCGTAGATCACCGTCAGCGGTTCGGCGGCCTTGGGCGGCGCGGCCGGCGCCGCGGCGGGCTGGCCGCCCGCGGCGTCGAGGCCAGCCAGGAAGCCGGCCAGCCACGCGCGCTGCGTCGGGCTCGCGGCGCCGAGCACCGCATCGAGGCTGGCGCGCTCGCCATCCCCGAACGGGGCGGTGCGCGGGAGAAGATTCTGGCGTGACATCAAGAGACCATGTCGTGGCCTGTACGGCCGGTGTCAATCGAGAAACGTTCGTTTTGCAGAACGGGTGAAGATTAGGACATCAGGTTCGCTGCGGTGCGGAATAAGAGAAGATCATTCTCCGACCACGGCGAGGACCGGACCGGTCCCGGGCAGATGCCGCCCGTTCTTCGGCGGCGCTGGCAGCGGCAGGGCGGTGGTGGATTTGACCTTCTCCATGGCGAAGCGGGACGTGACGTTCTTGAGCGGCAGCACGGCGATCAGGTGCTTGTAGAAGCTGTCGTAGGCCTGCATGTCGGCGACGACGACACGCAGCATGTAGTCCACGTCGCCGGCCATCCGGTAGAACTCAAGCACCTCCGGCATGGCCGAGACGGTTGCGGCGAAGCGCTGCAGCCATTCCTGCGAGTGGTCGGCCGTCTCGATGGAGACGAACACGGTCAGGCCGAGGCCGAGCTTCACCGGATCGAGCACCGCCACCCGCCGGTCGATGACGCCGTCAGCCTCCAGCTTCTGGATCCGCTTCCAGCAGGGGGTTTGCGACAGCCCGACCCGTTCGCCGATGGCCGCGATCGAAAGGGTCGCGTCCGTCTGTAGCAGGGCGAGAATCTTCAGATCGATCGCGTCCAAAGCTGTCTCCATCGGCTTTTTCCGCGCTGGCCGGCGCGGGGTCGATATAGGGGCGTACCGGTGTCGATAAGAAGAATTTTTTATCCTGACCGCCGGCCACCGGTGTGGATCGCTGTGCGCAACCGCACAGTCGCCCCGACGCCGGGGCCCGGCAAGCGGGGCGAAGCACCTTGACTTCGTTCGGTATAGCGAACATTTCGACCGTTCGACAACAGGGTCGGCGTGCGCCGTGCCCTTTCCATCACGCGAACCCCGGGACATGTCGCGATGACCCGTCCGGACCGACAGACGGCTGAGGCTCTTGCGGAGCAGCTGTCCGGGCTCGACCTTTCAGGCCGCCTCCATCGGATCGCCGCCGAGATCCCCGGCCGTCTCGTCTTCACGACGAGCCTCGGCGTCGAGGATCAGGCGCTCACCCACGCGCTGGCCATGGCGGGCCTCGCGAAGGGCCGCGTCGAGATCGTCACCCTCGATACCGGCCGCCTGTTCGCCGAGACCTACGACACGTGGTCCGAGACCGAATCGGCCTACGGCATCCGGATCGCGGCCTACGCGCCGGAGCGCGCGGCCGCAGAGGATTTCGTGCGGACCGAGGGCATCAACGGCTTCCGCCGCTCGGTCGCCGCGCGGCAGGCCTGCTGCGGCTTCCGCAAGGTCGAGCCGCTGGGCCGCGCGCTCGAAGGCGCCAGCGGCTGGCTGACCGGTCTGCGGGCCGGCCAGTCCGCAAACCGTGCGGAGACGCCTCTCGCGGAATTCGACGCCGCGCGCGGCCTGATCAAGCTGAACCCCCTGGCCGACTGGACCCGGGCGCAGGTCGACAGCTTCGTGCGCGACAACTTCGTCCCCTACAACGTCCTGCACGACCGGGGCTTTCCCTCGATCGGCTGTGCCCCCTGCACCCGCGCGGTGAAGCTCGGCGAGCCGGAGCGCGCCGGGCGCTGGTGGTGGGAGCAGGAAGACAAGAAGGAATGCGGCCTGCACGTCGGACGCCCCGCGGCGTCGGTGCAGCCGGGCCAGGAGGCCGCCGCGTTCGAGACCACCCCGACTCAGACAGCCCGCCAGCCGGAGTTCGCCCGATGAGCGCCGCCCTCGCCGCCGCCGTGCAGCCGAGCGCCCCCACGCCCGCACCGACCGCCGCCGACGGCCTCAGCCACCTGAAGCGGCTGGAGGCCGAGGCCATCCACATCTTCCGGGAGACGGTCGCCGAGACCGAGAACCCGGTGATGCTCTACTCGATCGGCAAGGATTCTTCGGTGCTGCTGCACCTCGCCCTCAAGGCCTTCGCGCCCGGGCGGCTGCCGTTCCCGCTGCTCCACGTCGACACGACCTGGAAGTTCCGCGAGATGATCGCCTTCCGCGACGCACGCGCGAAGGAACTCGGCCTCGACCTGCTGATCCACACCAACCCGGACGGGCTTGCCCGCGGCGTCGGACCGGTGAGCCACGGCTCCGAGGTGCACACGGATGTGATGAAGACCCAGGCCCTGCGGCAGGCGCTCGACAAGCACAAGTTCGACGCCGCCTTCGGGGGCGCCCGCCGTGACGAGGAAGCAAGCCGCGCCAAGGAGCGAATCATCTCGCTCCGTACCGCGCAGCACCGCTGGGACCCGAAGCGCCAGCGCGCCGAGCCTTGGCACCTCTACAATCTCAAGAAGAAGCGCGGCGAATCCCTGCGGGTCTTCCCCCTGTCGAACTGGACCGAACTCGACATCTGGCTCTACATCGAACAGGAAAATATTCCGATCGTGCCGCTCTACTTCGCCAAGGAGCGGCCGGTGGTCGAGCGCGAGGGCCAGCTCATCATGGTCGACGACGAGCGCCTGCCGCTCGAGCCCGGCGAGACCCCGCAGCAGCGCCTCGTCCGCTTCCGCACGCTCGGCTGCTACCCGCTGACCGGGGCGGTGGAGAGCGACGCCGCCTCGCTCCCCGAGATCATCGGCGAGACGCTCGCCGCCCGCACCTCGGAGCGCCAGGGCCGGGTGATCGACAAGGACGGGGCCGGCGCCATGGAGCGCAAGAAGCAGGAGGGCTATTTCTGATGACGCTGCACCAAGCCCCCAACGCCTTCGGCGACCGCGCCGCCGGCTACGCGGCCTTCCTGACCGCCCACCGTAACAAGGCGGTGCTGCGCTTCATCGCCTGCGGTTCGGTGGATGACGGCAAGTCGACCCTGATCGGCCGGCTCCTGCACGACACCAAGCAGATCTTCGACGACCAGATCTCGGCGCTCCAGCGCGACTCGCGCAAGCACGGGACGCAGGGGCAGGAGGTGGATCTCGCGCTGCTGGTGGACGGCCTCCAGGCCGAGCGCGAGCAGGGCATCACCATCGACGTCGCCTACCGGTTCTTCTCCACCGACAGGCGCTCCTTCATCGTGGCCGACACGCCCGGCCACGAGCAGTACACCCGCAACATGGCCACCGGCGCCTCGACGGCCGACGTGGCGGTGATCCTGGTGGATGCCCGCCAGGGCCTGACCCGCCAGACCCGGCGCCACGCGCTGCTGGTCTCGAATCTGGGGATCCGCCGCGTCGTGCTGGCGGTGAACAAGATGGACCTCGCCGGCTGGGCGCAGGGCACCTTCGACGGAATCGTGTCGGGGTTCTCGGACTTCGCCCGCGGGCTGAACTTCGCCGAGGTCAAGGCGATCCCGCTCTCGGCCAAGAACGGCGACAACGTCGTGGACGCGGGCGTCGCGGCGCCCTGGTACACGGGCGGCACCCTGCTCCATTACCTCGAGACCGTGCCGGTCCACGCGGAGGCGCTCAACGCGCCGTTCCGGATGGCGGTGCAGTGGGTCAACCGGCCGAATTCCGAGTTCCGCGGCTACAGCGGTCGGATCGCCAGCGGCCGGGTGCGGCCGGGCGACTCGGTAACGGTGCAGCCCTCCGGCCGGACCTCCACGGTGGCGCGGATCTACACCGCCGACGGCGACCTGCCCGAGGCCGGCGAGGACGAGTCGGTGACCCTGGTGCTCGCCGACCAGATCGACGCCTCCCGCGGGCAGGTGATCGTGGCCACCGACGCGTCGATGCGGGTCACAGAAACCCTCGACGCCCGCCTGTTCTGGGCCGCCGAGACGGATCTCAGCCCGGGCGCGAGCCTGTTCGCCAAGATCGGCACCGCCACGGTAACCGCGACCGTGGAGCGGATCGTCTCGCGCATCGATCCCGAGACCGGCAAGCCCGGCCCGGCCGAGCGCCTGTCGGCCAACGACATCGCCGACGTGAGCCTGCGCCTCGACCGAGCGGTGGCGATCGACGCCTACGCGGAGAACCGCGAGACCGGCAGCCTGATCCTGATCGACCGCGAGACCACCGACACTGCGGCCCTCGGGCTGGTCCTGGCGCCGAAGGCGGAGGCTCCCAAGGCGGCCGCGGCCGGTGCGAAGCCTGCGGAAGGCGGCGGTTTCCTTGCCCGCCTTGGACGGTTGTTCGGGCGCTGAGGATCGGCCGCACCCGCACCGTCGTTCCGGGTCGCCACAGGCGAGCCCGGAATCCAGAGCCGCCGCAGCAGTGAGGCCTTGGTGCGCCGGCGCGTCTGAATCTCGGGCTCCGCTGCGCGGCCCCGGGATGACGGCGTCGCCAGCGGACCGGCGCGCGATTCGGGCTCGCCTCAGACCAGCTTAAAGCGCAGCGCGCCCAGACCTTCCAGCTCGGACACCACCTCGTCGCCGGGCTTCAGCCAAGCGCGGTCCTTGCGCGGGATCTTCTCGCCGAAGATCACCCCCTGCGGGGTGCCCGTGTAGAAGATGTCGCCCGGCTTGATCGTCATCACCTTGGACGCGAAGCTGATCAGCTGGCGGCAGTTGAAGATCATGTCGTTGGTGCTCCAGTCCTGGCGCACCTGGCCGTTGACCAGCGTCTTCAGCTTGAGATTGTTCGGGTCCTTCACCCGGTCGGCGGTGACCAGGTAGGGGCCGAGTGGCGCGAACCCGTCGGACGTCTTCCCGATCATGAATTGCGAGGTCAGCGTTTGGAGATCCCGGGCGCTGAAATCGTTGCCCGTGCAGTAGCCGGCGAGATAATCGAGGGCGTCCGCCTCGGAGACGTTCCGGCATTCCCGGCCGAAGACCAGGACCAGCTCGGTCTCGTAGTCGAACTCGCGCGCCGCCTGGGTTGGCAGCGTGATCGTGCCGCCGTGGTGATTCAGGGCGTTGTTGTACTTGTTGAACAGCGGCGGATCCTTCGGGATCGGCGTGCCGGTCTCCTCCGCGTGGTGGCGGTAGTTGAAGCCCATCATGATGATCTTCTCGGGCCGCGTGACCACCGGCCCGTAGGCGATGCCGCTCTCCGCCAGCATGAAGCGCCCGTCGGGGGCGGCCTCGACCGCGTCGATCAGCGCCCGCAAGGCCGGGCCGCGCCCGTTCTGCAGCAGGTCGTCCATGTCGGTGGGAACCGGCATCCCGAGGGCACGGCCGGCGGCGGCGACGTCGAGCACCGTGTCGGCCATCTTCACGCCCAAGGTATAGGCGTCGCCGCGGCGCATGTTGATGAGGATCATGTCCCGGGGCATGCCGAAGGGCGCGGGCATACCCGCCGGCGCAGTCTTCGGCGCCGCCGTCCGCTCCTCGGCCGCCCGGGCCGGCGCCGCCGCTGCGGCGAGCCCCGCGGCCGTGACGGTCAGGAATTCGCGTCGGTTGCCCATGCTGCGTCTCCTCCGGTCTGCCCGTCTCGCGCGGGCCTGGTCCGATCAGAGCCTGCACGGCCGACGGCAGCGCCGCCAGGGCCTGAAGTGGGTGACGGGTGACGGCTCAGGCCGCCTGTGAGGCGGCGCCGAGCCCCCAGGCCTGGGCCAGCAGCGCGTAGGATTGGTGCCGCGCCGCCTGGTCGGGGATCGCCGTGACGATCATCAGTTCGTCGGCCTGCGTGCGCGCGACCATGTCGGCGAGCCGGGCCCGCACGGTCTCGGGGCCGCCCACGTGCAGGCGGTCGCGGCCGCGCTCGATCTGCATCCGCTCGCCGTCGGAATACGGGTAGGCCAGCGCCTCGGCGAGGCTCGGCAGCGGCCGGTACTCGCCCCGCTCCCGCCGCAGCGTCGCCAACCGCGCGCTGGACGCCAACCGCTCGGCCTCCGCGTCGGTGGGGGCGCAGATCGCCGCCACCGCCAGGATCGCGTGGGGCTTCGTGCCGAGGCGTGTCGGCCGGAACCCGCGGCGGTAATCGAGCATCGGCGGCTCCGCGGGCATCCCGGAGAAGTGCTGCGCGAAGCCGAAGCCGCAGCCGATCTCGCCGGCGAGTCGGGCACTGTAATCCGAGGAGCCGAGCAGGAAGATCGGCGGCAGCGGGACGTCCGCCGGGCTCGCGGTGATCCGCGCAAAGGGATGGCCTTCCGGGAAGCCGCCGTCCCAGAACAGCAACTCCTGCAGGCGGTCGAGGAAGTCGTCACCGCCGCCCTCCCCCGTGGCCTCGCGGCGGCGCAGCGCCCGGGCCGTGAGGCCGTCGGTGCCGGGAGCCCGGCCGAGGCCGAGATCGATTCGGCCCGGGAACAGGGCTTCCAGCACCCGGAAGCGCTCGGCCACCATCAGCGGCGCGTGGTTCGGCAGCATGATCCCGCCCGAGCCGACCCGGAGGTTGCGGGTCGCGGCGGCGATCTGGCCGATCATGATCTCGGGGGCCGGGCTCGCCACGTTGGGCAGCGCGTGGTGCTCGGCGAGCCAGTAGCGCCGGTAACCGAGGCCGTCGACGTGGCGGGCGAGCGCCAGGGTGTCGTGCAAGGCCTGCGCCGGGGTAGCCTCGGCGCTGACGAAGGAGAGATCGAGGACGGAGAGCGGTGTCATGGATAGGATCTGGTAACGACGATCCCGCAAAGCGAGAGCGGCCGCGAAGGGGAGACCTGCGCCGCGCGCTGGGCGCGAGATTCGGGTTCGTGTCGCGCCCCGCCTTGCCGGCTCAGCGTCCCGGGCCTAGGGTCCGCCGCGCCGCGAAGAGGCGGCGCCCAACCTCGAAAATCCGGAGCACCGCACGCTATGGCTCTCCTCGCCGACGTCCTCTCGCGGGTGAAGCCGTCCGCGACCATCGTGATGACCCAGAAGGCCCGGGACCTGAAGGCCTCCGGCGTCGATGTCATCAGCCTGTCGGTGGGCGAGCCGGATTTCGACACGCCCGAGCACATCAAGCAGGCCGCGATCGAGGCGATCCACCGGAACGAGACGCGCTACCCGCCGGTCTCCGGCATCGCGCCCCTGCGCGAGGCGATCGTACGCAAGTTCAAGCGCGAGAACGGGCTCGACTACAAGGTCTCGCAGACCATCGTGGGCACCGGCGGCAAGCAGGTGCTGTACAACGCCTTCCTGGCCACCCTGAACCCCGGCGACGAGGTGGTGATCCCCCGCCCCTACTGGGTGTCCTATCCGGAGATGGTCGGGCTGTGCGGCGGCACGCCGGTCTTCGCCGAAACCGACATGGACCACGGCTTCAAGCTCCAGCCGGAGGAGCTCGATCGGGTGCTCACCCCGAAGACCAAATGGATCGTCCTCAACTCGCCGTCGAACCCGTCCGGCGCCGCCTATTCCCGCGCCGAGATGAAGGCGCTCACCGACGTGCTGCTCCGCTACCCGGACGTGCACATCCTCACCGACGACATCTACGAGCACCTGACCTACGGCGATTTCGAGTTCGTCACGCCGGCCCAGGTCGAGCCGCAGCTCATCGAGCGGACGCTGACCATGAACGGCGTCTCGAAGGGCTACGCCATGACCGGCTGGCGCATCGGCTACGCGGCCGGGCCGGAGAAGCTCATCAAGGCGATGGATTTCGTCCAGGGCCAGCAGACCTCCGGCGCCAGCACGATCGCGCAATGGGCCGCGGTCGCCGCCCTCGACGGGCCGCAGGACCACCTGGTCAAGTTCCGCGCGGCCTTCCAGGAGCGGCGCGACCTCGTCGTATCGATGCTCAACCAGACCAACGGTCTGACCTGCCCGACGCCCGAGGGCGCGTTCTACGTCTATCCGTCCTGCGCGGCACTGATCGGCAAGAGGACCGAGGCCGGCAAGACCATCGAGACCGACGAGGACTTCGTCATGGAGCTGCTCCAGGCCGAGGGCGTGGCCGCGGTGCATGGCTCGGCTTTCGGGCTCGGCCCGAACCTGCGCATCTCCTACGCCACGTCCAACGCGGTGCTGGAGGAGGCCTGCCGGCGCATCCAGCGCTTCTGCGGCTCGCTGCGATAAGTCGACCCGGACGGATCGCTTTACGATCTCCCACCCGCGGGCGCCGTCAGGCTCGCGGGTGGGGAGCAACGAACCAAAAAGACATGAGGACCCCGGACGCTGAGACCGGGCCGCAGCGTCGAAAGACAGACCCGTCATTCCGGGACTGCGTAGCAGGGCCCGGAATCCAGACCCGCCGACGGTGCTAAGCCCGACGCCGTCAGAGGTTCTGGATTCCGGGCTCGCCTGCGGCGCCCCATAAAGACAGGGTGTGTTCGACCGCCGCGGCCGCGCTGATACGCTTCGCCGCGGGGTCGCCGAAACGATTCCGTCTCTGTTGCCGGCTCGGCTGTCACCCTCTACACGGGCGGTCCCCAGCGGCCGATGCGCCTGAAGGTTTCGCGAGCCCGCTCGGGCCTGCATGGCGGCGGGGTCGGCAGTGACGGGGCGGTCCGGACCAGTTCTCTGGGCGGTTCCTGTGAGGCTCAGTGGGCCGAGTCGCTGCAGGAGTGTCGGGAGCGCGGGGAACAGGAACCGCGGATCCGGCGCAAGGCCCACACAGATCCCGCATTTCGATAGCCGGTGAACCCGTCCATCGCGGCGCTCCGGGAACTGCCCCGTTCCGGGACAGGCCGGACCGGCGCGGTTGCGGCTTCATTCACGCTCCCGCGCGATGATGCGTCAGGGCCGGGGATCCGGTTCGGCGTAACTGCGTTCTATCGGGCCTGACGACCATGCGAGCCCTGCTTACCGGTGGCATCAAGGCGATCCTCGGCATCGCCGCGCTCTCCACCGCCGCCCATTGGACCCTGCGCGTACAGCGCGAGTCTCCGACGCCGATCCCGGTTGCCGCCAGCATTCCGGACCCGGTCGCGACGGGCTCCATCGAGCCCCGCCATGTCGAGCGTGCGGCCGCGGTCGCGCCGACTCCGGTGGCGGCCCCGCGCGCCGCATCGGGGCTCGATCAATCGCACTTGGCTGCCCTGATCGCCGGCGCGACGCCGCCGAAACCCAAGGCTGCCAAGGCAGCGACCAAAACCGCGTCCGCGGAGAAGACCGCTTCCGCTGACAAGACCGCCTCGGCCGAGAGGGCCCCCGCCAGGCGTTGAGCCCTCCTTCGGCGGGATGACGGTGCCGGATGCATGGTTCCTCTGCGTGACGGCCGATACCTCGGCGGCACGAGACGTGGCAGGAATTCGGTCTCTACCGAGATTGGTCAGGCATGAGCACGCAGGTCGCGACCTCCGTCCCCGATGACATCGCCGCGACGCGCTGCGATCCGGAGGCCGACCTCGCCGGCCGCCGGCGGATCATCGGCATCGCCCTGATGTGCGGGGCCGTCGCCTTCTTCGCGAGCCTCGACGCCTGCGGCAAGACCCTGGCGCGGGCCGGCGTCGACCCCCTGGTCACCACCTTCATGCGCTACGCCGCGAGCGTCGCCATGATCTCGCTGTTCATCAACCCCGTGCGCACGCCGGGCGTCGTGAAAAGCCGGCGCCTGCCGCTGCAGATCGCGCGATCCCTGCTGCTCTTCGCCTCCACGGCGCTGAACTTCCTGGCCCTACGCTACCTGCAGCTCGCCGAGACGATCTCGATCCAGTTCGCCGCGCCGCTCACGGTGGCGCTGCTGGCCGGGCCGCTGCTCGGCGAGTGGTCGTCGCGGGCGCGGCTGGCGGCGATCGGCGTCGGCTTCCTGGGCGTGCTGGTGATCGTGCGGCCGGGCGTCGGCGGGATGCATCCGGCCGCTCTGCTCTGCGTCGCCAACGTCGTGGTCTACGCCTTCTACGCGATCATCACGCGCAAGCTCGCGGCCTACGATTCGACCGCCACGACCATGTTCTACACGGGGCTCGCGGGCCTCGCGCTGATGGCCCCGCTCCTGCCCTGGATCTGGACGAGCCCGGCGAGCCTGACCCACTGGGCGCTGCTGTTCGGGGTTGCCCTGTTCGGGACTCTGGGCCACTGGCTGCTGGTGATGGCCCATGCCCGGGCCCCGGCCAACGTGCTGGCGCCGTTCATCTACACGCAGCTGCTGTGGTCGGTGACCCTCGGCTTCCTGCTGTTCGGCGACGTCCCGAGCCGCTGGACGGTCGCGGGCGCCATGATCGTGGTTGGATCCGGCCTCTATCTCCTGGCGCAGGAGACGATCCGCCGGGAGGCCCGGCCGGCCGCCTGAGGCGACCGGCCGGAACCCATCAGCGGCCGAGGCGCTCCTGGCGCTCCATCCGCTCCTCCCGACGGTTCTCGCGGGCACGCCGGGCCGGGTCCGGATCGGTGCCGAGCACGCCGCCGACCGTGCCGGTGGCCGCGCCCACCGCGCCGCCGACGACACCGCCCACCGGGCCGGCCGCGGCCGAGCCGTCCTCGACGCCGCGCTGCGCACCGCGGGCCGTGCCCTGGGCCTGCGCGGCACCCGCGAAGGCGATGGGCGCGAGGGCGAGGGTCGCGATCAGAAGCTTCTTCATGGTTCTACTCCCGTGAGTCGATCTGGGTCTGCTCCGCCCCCTGTTCCGGGGCGAAGGGCGTGCCCATCAACGGTTCAGGGGCCGAAAGGTCTCATCCCGGCTCGCATCTGCGTGATCGGCGCCTCCGCTGGCCTCGGGCCGGAGCGGCTGATAGAGAACGCGTCATGCACGCTTCGCGCGCCCTGCGCGGCCCCGGCCGCCCGATCCGAATTACCGGCCCGGCCTCCGCCTGAGGGCCCGCTTCGGCGCGGCCGCGCGGAGGTCCGGGATCCTCCTGCCGCCTGACCCGAATCCGCCGGCCTGCCGCCGGCCCGACCGCCGATGCGAGACCCGATGACCGCCCCCGAGACCGCGCCCGCCCGCGACTATTCCAAGACCCTGTTCCTGCCGCAGACCGAGTTCCCGATGCGCGCCGGCCTGCCGGTGCGCGAGCCGCTGTTCATCGAGCGCTGGAAGCAGATGGACCTCTACGGGACGCTGCGCGCCCGTGGGCAGAACCGGCCGAAATTCGTGCTCCACGACGGCCCGCCCTACGCCAACGGCAACATCCACATCGGCACGGCGCTCAACAAGATCCTCAAGGACGTGGTGGTGCGTTCGCAGACCGCCCTCGGCTTCGACGCCAACTACGTCCCGGGCTGGGACTGCCACGGCCTGCCGATCGAGTGGAAGATCGAGGAGCAGTACCGCGCCAAGGGCCGCAACAAGGACGACGTGCCGGTGATCGAGTTCCGGCAGGAATGCCGGACCTTCGCGGCCCAGTGGCTCGACGTGCAGCGGGAAGAGTTCAAGCGCCTCGGCGTCACCGGCGACTGGGACCATCCCTACGCGACCATGGCGTTCCCGGCCGAGGCCGTGATCGCCGACGAGCTGATGAAGTTCTCGATGAGCGGCCAGCTCTACCGCGGCTCAAAGCCCGTCATGTGGTCAGTGGTCGAGAAGACCGCTTTGGCCGAGGCGGAGGTCGAGTACGAGGAGCACGTCAGCGACACGGTGTTCGTCGCCTTCCCGATCCGGTCGGGTGCCGAGGGGGATCTCGCCCAGGCCCGGGTGGTGATCTGGACGACCACCCCCTGGACGATCCCCGGCAACCGCGCCGTCGCATTCTCCAAGAAGATCGCCTACGGCCTGTACCGGGTCACGGAGGCGCCGGCCGACAACTGGGCGACCCCCGGCCAGACCTACATGCTCGCCGACAGCCTCGCCGCGACCGTGTTCAAGGCCGCCCGGGTCGAGGCGTTCGAGCGCGTGGCCGACGTGAGCCCGGCGCAGCTCTCCGGCCTCACCCTGGACCATCCCCTCGCGAAGCTCGGTTACGGCTTCGCCGTGCCGATGCTCGACGGCGACCACGTCACGGACGAATCCGGCACGGGCTTCGTCCACACGGCGCCGAGCCACGGCCGCGAGGATTTCGAGCTCTGGATGGCCAACGGCCGGCTGCTGCGCGAGCGGGGCATCGACGCGACCATCCCCTACACGGTCGATGCCGACAGCGTGCTCACCGAGGCCGCCCCGGGCTTCACCGGCACCCGCGTGCTCACCGCCAAGGGCGAGAAGGGCGACGCCAACAAGGCGGTCATCGCCGCGCTGACGGAGGCCGGGGCGCTGATCGCCCGCGGGGTGCTGCGCCACCAGTACCCGCATTCCTGGCGGTCCAAGAAGCCGGTGATCTTCCGCAACACGCCGCAATGGTTCATCGCCATGGACCGGCCGGTGGATTCGCTCGGCAACCGGACGCTGCGCGAGGTCGCGCTCCAGGGCATCGACGACACCCAGTGGGTGCCGACTCAAGGAAAGAACCGCATCACCGGGATGGTCGCCAACCGGCCGGACTGGGTGGTCTCGCGCCAGCGCGCCTGGGGCGTGCCAATCACCGTCTTCGTCCACCGCGAGACCGCCGAGATCCTGAAGGATGAGCGGGTCAACGCCCGCATCCGCGACGCCTTCGCGGCCGAGGGCGCCGATGCGTGGTTCCGGGACGATGCCGCCACGCGCTTCCTGGCGCCCGACCACGATCCGGAGGCCTACGAGAAGGTCACCGACGTCCTCGACGTCTGGTTCGATTCCGGCTCGACCCACGCCTTCGTGCTGGACGATCCGGAGGCCTTCCCGGGGCTCGCCGGCGTCACGCGCGTCCGCGATGGCGGGCAGGACCGGGTCATGTACCTGGAGGGCTCCGACCAACACCGCGGCTGGTTCCAGTCCTCGCTGCTCGAATCCGCCGGGACCCGCGGCCGGGCGCCCTACGACATCGTCCTGACCCACGGCTTCGTGCTCGACGGCAAGGGCCTGAAGATGTCGAAGTCGAAGGGCAACGTCGTCGCGCCGCAGAGTATCATCAAGGATTCGGGTGCCGATATCCTGCGCCTGTGGGTCGCGGCTTCCGACTACACCGACGACCTGCGCATCGGCCCGGAGATCATCAAGACGTTTGCCGAGACCTACCGGAAGCTGCGCAACTCCCTGCGCTGGATGCTGGGCTCCCTCGCCCACCGGGTCGCGGGCGACGACGTGGCGTACAAGGATATGCCGGAGCTGGAGCGGCTGATCCTGCACCGGCTGGCCGAGCTCGACGGCGAGATCCGCGAGGCCTACGCGACCTTCGACACCAAGCGGGTGGTGGCGCTGCTCAACGGCTTCATGACCGGCGACCTGTCGTCGTTCTACTTCGACGTGCGCAAGGACGCCCTGTACTGCGATCCGATCTCGTCGGTGCGTCGCCGGGCGGCGCTGCAGGTGATCGACGAGGCTTTCCGCCGGGTGACGGTCTGGCTCGCCCCGGTGCTCGCCTTCACCGCCGAGGAGGCGTGGCTCGACCGCTACCCGTCCGAGGACGGCTCGGTGCATCTCCAGACCCTGCCGGAGACCCCGTCCGCATGGCTCGACCCTGCCCTCGCGGAGCGCTGGCAAAAGATCCGGCGGGTCCGGCGGGTCGTCACCGGTGCCCTGGAGATCGAGCGCGCGGCCAAGCGCATCGGCGCGAGCCTCGAGGCGGCACCACAGGTCTACGTGGCGGATCCGGACCTGATCGCGGCGCTCGAGGGCTGCGACTTCGCCGATACCTGCATCACCTCGGACATCACCGTGGTGGCGGGCGAGGGCCCGGCCGAGGCCTTCCGGCTCGACGAGGTGCGCGGCGTGGCGGTGGTGCCGAGCCCGGCCGAGGGCCGCAAATGCGCCCGCTCCTGGCGGGTCAGCCCGAGCGTGGGCAGCGATCCGGACTACCCGGAGGTGACGCCCCGCGACGCCCAGGCCCTGCGCGAGTGGGATGCGGCGCATCCGGAGGCGAGCGCGGCGTGAGCGTGTTCCACGCCGGCGGCGGCGCCGCTGTTCCCCCTGCCCGCCCGCGGGGAGAGGGGGCAATCGCCCTGGACCGCGCGCGCCGCCGATGACGCCCTTCCGCGCCGGCCTCCTGGCCCTCGTCCTCACCCTGATCCTGGATCAGGCCACCAAGCTCGGGCTCTACTTCGGCACCGACCTCGTGCTGACGCAGCCCTGGCGGTTGGCGCCCTTCGCCGACTTCGTGGTGGTCTGGAACCGAGGCGTCTCCTACGGACTGTTCCAGCAGGAGAGCGGCCTCGGCCGCTGGCTCCTCGTGGCCCTGTCGGTGGCCGCCGCGATCGGCCTCGGCATCTGGATGCGCCGGGCCGCCTCGCGGCTCCTCGCCGTCGCCCTCGGGCTGATCGTCGGAGGCGCGCTCGGCAACGCCATCGACCGGGCGGCCTACGGGGCGGTGCTCGACTTCGTCCACCTGCATGCCGGCGGCTGGTCCTGGTACGTCTTCAACGTCGCCGACGCGGCGATCGTGGCGGGCGTGATCGGCCTGATTCTCGACAGCCTGTCACCGGACAGCCGCAAGGAAAGAGCGTCACCGCCGCAGGGCGACCCGGCGCCGCGCCTGTGATCCCTGCAACACACAGGTACGGCTGCATCCCCCTCCTGGCGCAACGCAGTCAAGGCGCCATACGATCGCCGGAAACCGGTCTCAGGCCGGGACCCGTCGGATCAGGCCGCGCCGCGGTCATCCCAGAGCCGGACGCCCCGTCCGGAACCCGTGAGGCAGCATGACCGGGCATCGCAGGCTTCGTCCCCTCCTCTCCGCCGCGGTGGCCCTGGCTCCGCTCTGCGCCGTTGGGCCCGTGCATGCGCAGGAGCGCGGCGAGTTCATGCGCGACGCGCTGTCGGGCATCGGCCTTCTGGAGAAGCGCCAGGACCCGATCGACTATCACGAGCGCCCGCCGCTGGTGATGCCGCCCAAGCTCGACGGCAAGGCCCTGCCCCAGCCGCGCGCCCGCTCCACCAGCACCGCGTGGCCGAAGGATCCCGAGATCGTCGAGCGCGAGCGGGCGGCCGCCGAGCGCCGCCGTCCCGTGGGCAATCAGGTCCGGGGTCGCTACGACGACAACAACGCCACGCTCTCGGTGGACGAGATCCGGGGCGGCCGCCGCGCCGGCGCGAGCGTGACCACCGAGGCCGAGCGCAAGCCCGGCGACAACAACCGCGACGACAGCCTGCTCAGCCCCTTCGACCTGCTCAAGGGCAAGAGCGCCAACGCCGAGCCCTCGGACGTCGAGCCGAGCCGCGATGTGCTGACCGATCCGCCGACCGGATATCGGCAATCGCCCAAGAAGCTGGCGCGCCCGCCATCGAACGACCCGATCAACAACGCCAGCCGCGAGAAGGAAGAGTCCGATCCCGGGGCCTACCTCCGTCAGCGGGCGCAGCAGTAACCGGTACGCCGTGTCGCTGTTGCAACGGCGCCACGGCATGGCAACATGAGATGATCGTCCCGGTGCGGTTCTTGCCCGCCGGCGACCAGGACGGCCTCGATTCGCGCGTGCGTCCCGACATGAGACGCCGGGTCCGGGGCCGGCAGAAGGAAAGCGGAATGCACCTGTTCAGGAAGGCGACGCCCCCCCTCTTCCCGCTGCGTCCGGGCTCGCCCATCGGCGCCAGCGCCGGCCGGGGCGATGCCGCGCCGTTCGGGCGGTCCGAGGCGGGTGGCCCGGAAGTCACGGCCTTCACCCTCGACAACGGCCTCGACGTGGTGGTCGTGCCCGACCACCGGGCTCCCGTCGCCACCCATATGATCTGGTACCGCAACGGTTCGGCCGATGATCCGCTCGGTCAGTCGGGCATCGCCCACTTCCTTGAGCACCTGATGTTCAAGGGCACCGAGACGCACCCGGTGGGCGCCTTCTCGAAGGCGGTGTCGGGCCTCGGCGGCCAGGAGAACGCCTTCACCAGCTACGACTACACCGCGTATTTCCAGCGGGTCGCCCGCGACCATCTCGGCACCATGATGGCGTTCGAGGCCGATCGCATGAGCGGTCTCGTCCTCGACGACGCCGTGGTGGCGCCGGAGCGCGACGTGGTGCTGGAGGAGCGCCGCATGCGGGTCGAGACCGACCCGTCGGCCCAGCTCTCCGAGGCGATGGCGGCCTCGCTGTTCGTGCACCATCCCTACGGGATCCCGATCATCGGCTGGATGCACGAGATCGAGGGCCTGAACCGCGAGCACGCGCTGGCCTATTACAAGCGCTTCTACACGCCGGAGAACGCCATCCTGGTGGTCGCCGGCGACGTCACGCCGGACGAGGTCCGGCGGCTTGCCGAGACCACCTATGGTCGCGTCACCCCCCAGGGCGCCCGGCCCGAGCGCCTCCGGGCGCGGGAGCCGGAGCCGAAGGCCCTGCGCCGCGTCGCCGTCGCCGACCCGAAGGTCGAGCAGCCGACGCTGCAGCGGCTCTACCTGACCCCCTCCTGCATCACCGCCCGCGACGGCGGCTGCCACGACCTGGAGTTGCTCGCCGAGGTTCTGGGCGGCGGTTCCACCTCCTACCTCTATCGGAAGCTGGTCATGGAGACTGGCCTCGCGGTGAATGCCGGCGCCTGGTACATGGGCTCGGCGATCGACGACACGCGCTTCTCCGTCTACGCGGTTCCCGCCGAGGGCGTGCCGCTGGAGAAGCTGGAAGAGGCCGTCGACAAGGTGCTGCGCCGCGCCCCCGCGGAGGCCCTGGATGCCGAGGCGATCGAGCGCGCCAAGACCCGCCTCGTCGCCGAGACCGTCTACTCGTCCGACAGCCAGTCGTCGCTCGCCCGCATCTACGGCTCGGCGCTGGCGATCGGCGAGACCATCGAGGAGGTCCGCCGCTGGCCGACCGACATCGAGGCGGTGACGCAGGATCGCCTCAAGAGCGCCGCCGAGCACTGGCTGACGCCGGCCCGCTCGGTCACCGGCTACCTGACGAAGGCGCAGGATTCCGACGCCCCGGTTGCGATGGCCGCCGAGTAGCCCCGGCCGCGTCCCGGCGGGCCTGTTCCGGGCCCGCTTCGGGACGTGCCGAACGGGAGCCTTGGCCTGCTCCGCCGTCGCCCGAGAGAGAAGACACGAGGTTTCCATGAGCTTGACCGAGACTCTGGTCGAGACCGCCGCCCCCGCCGCCAGCTCGCCGACCACGGCGCTGCCAGTGACGACCGCCGCCGGCATCGAGGCGTGGCACGTCGAATCCCCCGTCGTGCCGATGATCGCCCTGGCCTTCACCTTCGAGGGCGGCGCCGCCCAGGACCCGGCCGGCAAGTCCGGCTGTGCCCAGATGCTGGCGCGGCTCCTCGACGAGGGCGCGGGCGACCTCACCTCCGATCTGTTCCAGGAGCGGCTCGCCGCCCGGGCCATCGAGCTGTCGTTCCATGCCGGGCCGGACGCGGTCGGCGGCTCGCTGAAAATGCTGGTCAAGCATGCCGACGAGGCGATCGGGCTCCTGGCCCTGGCCCTGGCCAAGCCCCGTCTCGACCCCGACGCGATCGAGCGGGTTCGCGGCCAGATCATCGCCGGCCTGCGCTACCAGCAGAACGATCCGGGAGTGCTGGCCTCCCGCCGCTTCTTCAAGGAGGCGTTCGCCGGCCACCCCTATGCCCGCCCCTCCTCCGGAACCGTGGAGAGCGTCACGGCGATCACCCGGGACGACCTCCTGGCCATGCATGCCCGGATCATCGGGCGCGGCCGGGTGAAGGTCGCGGCGGTCGGCGCCATCGGCGCCGAGCAGCTCGCCGAGGGCTTGAACCGGGCTTTCGGCGCCCTGCCCGAGGCGGGCGCGCTCAAGGCGGTGCCGCGCACGGAGGTGCACGATCTCGGCCAGCGCGTGGTCGTCGATCTCGACGTCCCGCAATCGGTGATCCGGTTTGGCATGGCCGGCGTGCCCTGGCGCGACCCGGACTTCATCCCGGCCTACGTGCTGAACCACATCCTCGGCGGCGGCGCCTTCACGTCCCGCCTTTTCCAGGAGGTGCGGGAGAAGCGCGGGCTCGCCTACTCGGTGGGGACCTCGCTCGTCAGCCACCGGTCGGCCGCGATGACCTGGGGCTATACCGCCACCAAGAACGAGCGCGTCGGCGAGGCCCTGTCGGTGATCGGCGACGAGATCGGCCGGCTGATCGCCGACGGGCCGGACGACGACGAGTTGCAGAAGGCCAAGGACTATCTGACCGGCTCCTACGCGCTCGGCTTCGACACCTCGACCAAGATCGCCCACCAGCTGGTGCAGATCGCCTTCGAGGAACTGGGCATGGACTACATCGCCCGGCGCAACGCCATGGTCTCGGCCGTGACCCAGGCGGATATCCGCCGCGCCGCCGCCCGCACCTTCGCGGACGGCAAGATGCTGGTGGTCGCCGCCGGTCGTCCGGTCGGGCTCTGAGGGGCAGGACTCGGAACGCGGGTCCACCGCGTCCGAGTGTCGATCGCCCGGTCACAACCCCGCCGTCATTCCGGGGCGCCGCCGGCGAGCCCGGAATCGAGAGTTGCCGACGGCGCCCTGTTGGGTGGGCATTCGGTGCGGTTCTGGATCCCGGGCCCTGCTGCGCCGTCCCGCAATGACGGGTTCGTCAACGAGAGACGCGGCTTTCCCGGGTTGACCCGCCTTCGTGGCTCTCTTCGGAGGCGCGCGACGCCAGGATCGTCGGCGTTGCACTGTCCTGGGCCTCTGCGCTGCGCTTGTGATGAGGCGACGGTGAGCTCCGAAGTCTTCGCAACCCTGACGCGGGTCCCCACCTGAGGCCCAACGGCGCCAACCCCCGGACCGACATGCAGCTCACCGGCATCCACCATCTCACCGCGGTGACCGCCCGCGCGGCGGAGAACGTCGCCTTCTACACCGGCACGCTCGGCCTGCGCCTCGTGAAGAAGACGGTGAACCAGGACGACGTCTCGGCCTACCACCTGTTCTACGCGGACGGGCTGGCGAGCCCGGGCACCGACATCACCTTCTTCGACTGGCCGGCACCCCGGGAGCGGCGCGGCTCGAACAGCATCACCCGCACGCATCTGCGCGTGCCCGGCGCGGGCGCGGTGGTGTGGTGGCACGCGCGCCTGCGCGAGGCCGGGATCGTCGAGGCCGAGCCCACCCTGCGCGATGGACGCCTCACCCTGGATTTCGAGGATCCGGAGGGCCAGCGCCTCGCCCTCGTCGATGACGGGGGCAGCGGCCCGGAGCATCCCTGGGACGGATCCCCGGTCCCGGCCGCCTACCAGATCCGCGGCCTCGGCCCGATCCGGCTCTCGGTGCCGGACCCGGCCCGCACCGCGGCGGTGCTGACCCAGGTCCTCGGCATGCGCCGCGATCGCGCCTTCGAGACGAGCGACGGCCCGGTGGAGGTCTACGCCATGGGCCCCGGCGGCCCGGCCGCGGAGGTTCAACTCCTGGCCGACCGCTCCGCGCCGGCCGGTCAGGGGGCGGGCGCGGTCCACCACGTGGCCTTCCGCATCCCGGATGCGGATTACGGCGCCTGGGCCGACCGGCTGAGGGCCGCCCGGGTGCCGACGAGCGGCCCGGTGGACCGCTACTACTTCCGCAGCCTCTACTTCCGCGAGCCCAACGGCATCCTGTTCGAGATCGCCACCGACGGGCCCGGCTTCACCGCCGACGAACCTCTGGAAACCTTGGGCGCGCGCCTCGCCCTGCCGCCCTTCCTGGAGCCCCGCCGCGCCGAGATCGAGGCCGGGCTGAAGCCGCTCCGGCCCGGCGAACCCGGCTGAACGCACCGCACGGGACCGCGGCTCGACAGCAACCCTCCCATGTCGGCAGCGATGCTGCAGACCTCCCGCGAAGGCGCTAAATATTCGAACGATTCCAGACCGTTCACTTCTTTCGTCAGTGTGATCCCGGCACGCCTTGACGGGTGTGCTGCAACTGCGAAAGAAGCAGCGCACGTGTGTTTATCATCCGGATCCGGGCGAGTGCCCTCGCCGAGGATCCACCCCCGCCCGAGGGGGCAGCGGGGATCCGCCGAACCATGGGTCCCGAATCGCCGGGGCCGTGAGCCGAGCATCAGAGGATTCGAGGACTGATCCGTCGATGAGCAAGTTCTACGAGGAGCGCGTTCTGTCGGTCCATCACTGGACCGACAATCTGTTCTCGTTCCGCACGACCCGCGACCCGGCGTTCCGGTTCCGCAACGGTGAATTCACCATGATCGGCCTCGAGGTCGAGGGCCGGCCGCTGCTGCGCGCCTACTCGGTCGTCTCGGCCAATTACGAGGAGGAGCTGGAGTTCTTCTCGATCAAGGTTCAGGACGGCCCGCTGACCTCGAAGCTCCAGCACCTCAAGGTCGGCGATCCGATCATCGTCGGCAAGAAGCCCACCGGCACCCTGGTCCTCGACAACCTGCTGCCGGGCAAGCACCTCTACCTGCTGGGCACCGGCACGGGCCTCGCGCCGTTCCTGTCGATCATCAAGGATCCGGAGACCTACGACCGGTTCGAGAAGGTCGTGCTGGTCCATGGCTGCCGTCAGGTGCAGGAGCTGGCCTACGGCGAGACCATCACCGAGACGCTGCCCAAGCACGAATTCCTGGGCGAGATGATCTCGAGCCAGCTGATCTACTACCCGACGGTCACCCGCGAGCCGTTCCGCAACCGCGGCCGGATCACCGACCTGATGGTCTCGGGCAAGCTGTTCGAGGATATCGGCCTGCCGCCGATGTCGATCGAGAACGACCGCTTCATGCTCTGCGGCAGCCCCGACATGATCCGCGACACCCGTGAGCTCCTGACCTCGCGCGGCTACGAGGAGGGCAACCACGGCGAGGCCGCCCACTACGTGATCGAGAAAGCCTTCGTCGAGAAGTAGTTTTCGGGACTTGGTGTGAGCCCGGTGCGGTCCGCCGCGCCGGGCTTTATCGTGTCGTTTTCTGTCTGTGAATCAACAGCTTGAGGCGTGACGCCGCCGTCCTTGCGAGCGGCGCGAAGCAATCCAGGCGGCGCTCAGGCTTCGGACGGCCTGTCACCTTGGGTCACTGCGCTTCGCGCGTGATGACGGCGAAAGCGAAGGTCCTCACTGCGGTGCCGGCATCCCGTCCGCGAAGGGACCGCCGCCGGCGCTGAACAGCTTGCGCAGGAAGCCCGGAGCGATGGCCGAGAGCGGGTTCACGCTCACGTCCGGAGAGGCGAGCTTGCCGGAGACGCGGAAATTCACCGCGAACAGGCCCTCATTGTGACCGCCGCCGAGGAGGGGCCCGAGCAGCGGCAGCTGTGACGCCACGTTGTTCAACCCATAGAGCGGCACGAATGTGCCATCCATGAGGGTGCGCTCCTGCCCTGTATCGAGCCAGCCCGACAGGGTGAAGCCCATGGCGGCGTTCGAGATTGCCGCATCGCTGAAGGCGACCCGCGTCCCGGTGCGAACGAAATTGGCGCGCATCCGATCGAAGCTGACATCCCCGGCCCCGCGGCCCGGGGCGACCCGGCGGCCGCGGGCCGAGTCCGTGTCGGCCGGCTCCGGCCCCTGCGCCATGATGCTCGACAGCGCCGGTTCGTTGCGCAGGATGAAGTCGCGGATCTGCACCACGCCGGATTGCGGACCGTCGTTGAGGCCGATCCCGGCATTGAGCCGCCCGCCATGCATGCGCCGGTACACGTCGACGAAGCGCAGGGTCGCGCCGGCATCGGCGGAGTCCACGGCGAGCGTCGGCGTACCGCGGTCGCCCCGCGTGACGGAAGCCGCGAAGGGCGCCGATCGGAAGCGTCCGGTGATGTTGGCGCCGCGCAGGGTCTTGCCGTGCAGCGACAGGCGCAGGTTGGCGTTGGTGAGCGCCTCGTCGTTGAAGCCGGTGACGATAGGCACCTGGATATCGGCCTCGACGTCCTTCGGGTTGGTCTCCTTGGCTTCCTTGCCGCCCTTGGCGTCCGGCGCCCCGAGGGACTTCAGGAACGGCCGTGCGTCGACCACGGCGCCCCGGACCACGACCTTGTAGCCGCTGCCGGTCCGGTCGAGGCTCACCCGCAGATCGTCACCCGGCGAGAGCTTGACGTTGGTCAGCTCCGCCCGCTCCAGGCCGCCTTCCGGCGTGATCGACACGCTGCCCCGCGCCGTCGCCGGCCCGGCGTCGAAGGCGAAGTCGCGTAGGTCCAGGGTCTGGCCGCTGTCCACGAGCGTGAAGCTCAGCCGGCCCGGCTTGCCGGCGGATTTCGTCAGTCCCGGCATCAGCCCGTCGATCCCGGCTTTGGCGAGATCCGCCTCGACCCGGATCGGCGGCTTGGCCGTTCCCGGCCGCCCGATCGGCACGACGGCGCGGACCGGGATCGTGCCGGTGAGCTGCGGGGCGGTCGGCAGGCCCTTCCGGCCGCGCACCGCGTCGTCGAGGGAGATGTTGACCACCGCCTCGCCCGGCTGCCCGACCTTGGGCTGGCGCAGGTCGACCGAGACGGGCGCGCCCGCGACCCGGCCGTCGCCCTTCAGCGCGAAGGCGCCGCGGTCGTACGACAGGGAGAATTTGCCCGCCTCCAGCCGGTCCTTGCCCATCACCTTGTCGACCGAGAGGTCGCCCAGCGTGCCGGTCAGCGTCACCGGCAGGTCCGGCAGGTCGGGGATGTGCTTGAGGTCGAGGGGGAAATCGACGCGCAGGTCGGCGCTGCCCTTGATCGTGGCAGGGTCGAGGTCGACGCTCATCACGCTCTTGAACAGCTTCGCCTGGAGGACGGACGCCATTCCGTCGGCGCCCCCGGAGAGCCGCATGCCGATCTGCGCCACCACCCGATCCGGGGTGATCTGCGGGATCACGAAGCTGCCGTCCGTGATTGCGAGCCCGCGTCCGTCCGGCCCGTGCACCTCGGCGGTCACGTTCCGCACGGTGGTCGAGCGTCCCGTGATGACGCCGACGACGTTGCCCTTGGTCACCGGCGGCGAATCGGCGGTGACGTCGATCGCCGCATTCGAGACGTGGAAATCGATATGGACCGCGTCGTCGGGGGCCGGATCGCCCCGGGTCGCGGCGGCCAGCACGGTGCCCGACATCTTCACCCGGATATCGACGGAATCGACCCGACCGCGCCGCAGCTGGTCCACCAGATAGGTCCGGGCCGGCGGCGCGATGTGCTCCGGCCAGAGGCGCAGACCGGTCCGGACTTCGCCGTCATGGCCGACGATGTGGAGCGTGAGGCCGCCATCGTCGGCGGTGGTCCCGATGGTCCCGGTGATCGTCCCCGTCACGCCCGGCGCGGACAGGTTCAGCGCGTCGATGGCGATTCCGCCGTCCCGCCCCGAGAGCTGCGCGTCCATCGCGTCGATCTTCACCGGCGCGTCCTGCGGCGTCGCTCCGCGCAAGGTGGCGTCGCGACTCGACAGGGTCGCGGTCCAGGCCGGGTTGGCGCCGGGCGGGCTGCCCTTCCAGGTACCCATCAGGTGCACGGCATTGCCGGCCCCGTGATAGTCCAGTCCGGTGAGCGACATGACCCGGCCGGCCTCGTCCCAATCCACCGCGGCGTCGAGGCTCTCGACGGTGACCGGGTTGAAGTCCTTCTCCTCGATCAGGAACGTGCCGTCGCCGGTGTGGAGCTTGGCGCTCATCGTCTTGATGCGGCCGGCCGCCAGGCTGACATCGGCGCGGGCCGAGACCTTCAGGTCCGTGGTCAGCGGCAGGCCGGACTGGCCCGAGAGCAGCAGGAGGTCGGTGACCGGCAGGTCGTCGAGGGTGATGACGCCCGAGCGTTCCTGACTCGCGCCGCCGTCGCGCAAGGAGCCGCCGAAGCGCCACTCCCCGTGCGGCCCGTCGAGCCGTAACTCGAAGTTGCGTGTCCCGTTGACGGGATCGCGTCCGAACAGGCCGTTGACCCGCGCGAAGACTGCGCGCTCGTGACCGTCCTCGTCGATCAGCCGCAGACGCGCATCCGTGACGCGGGCGCGGTCGAGGGCGCCGACAACGCCGCTCGAGTCGAGGACGACGCCGAAGATCGACGCGATGGCGGCCGAGAGCGGCGAGACGCTGCCGCGCACCCCGTCCACGCTCGGCGGCGTGACCGGCTCGATGTCGACGGGATGGTTGGCCTCCGAGGCCGCGAACGCGATGGAGCCGTCCCGGTGCACCAGCGCGGTGGTCTGCGTCTCTCGGAACTCGATCGAGCGCGGCTGCAGGTTGAGCCGCAGGAGACTCCAGAGGTCGAGGCTGACCAGCGCCAGCGGCGCCCGTACCACCAGGGCGCCCTGCGGATTGCGGATGTCGAGGCCGGAGAAACGCAGGCTGAGGGCGTTCTCGCGGTCGAGTTCGAGGCTGCTGCCGCGGATCCCGATGCTCCAGCCGGGTCCGATCCGCTCGGCGACCGCGGCGGCGACGCGGCGCGACAGGCCGTCGATCTGCAGCGGCCCGTTCGACAGGCGGACGGCCACGAGGCCGATCCCGGCACCGAGGAGCAGCACCAGGGCGAGGGCGCTGACGAGGCAGAAGCCCCCGACGCGTCGTGCCCTCCCCCGAGGTCTGCATGCCGACGTTGTCTCGTCCGCCATCGGGACCCTTGTTCCGGGGGCTCTGCACGCGAAGCCGTCAGGCGCCGCGGCCGGTGGATCGAAGCGCGCTCACGCTTTACAGCCGTCGCGACTCAAGTTTTGGCTCGGACGTGCCGGGTGCAACTGCGTGATGCCCGGCACGCAATCGATTGCACAACATCAATCGGCCGAAAGGAAGGCACGATGTCCTTGTCCGAGGGTGACTTCGCCCCCGATTTCGACCTGCCCGCCTCTGCAGGAGGCCGAGTCGCGCTGTCCGCGCTCAAAGGTCACAAAG
Source organism: Methylobacterium sp. OAE515 (assembly GCF_041806315.1). Taxonomy (NCBI): domain Bacteria; kingdom Pseudomonadati; phylum Pseudomonadota; class Alphaproteobacteria; order Hyphomicrobiales; family Methylobacteriaceae; genus Methylobacterium; species Methylobacterium sp. OAE515. The sequence continues at coordinate 3,599,996 of NZ_JBGMUV010000001.1, read as the reverse complement.
TCGTGCTCTACTTCTACCCGAAGGACGACACGAGCGGCTGCACCCTGGAGGCGCAGGATTTCAACGGTCTCCTGCCGGCCTTCGCGGAGGCCGGCGCGCGGATCGTCGGCGTCTCGCCCGACCCGGTGAAGAGTCACGACAAGTTCTGCAGCAAGTACGGGCTGACTTTCCCGCTCGCCTCCGACGAGGACAAGGGCGTCCTCCAGGCCTACGGTGTCTGGGTCGAGAAGAGCATGTACGGCCGCAAGTACATGGGCGTGGAGCGCACCACCGTGCTGGTCGACCGCGAGGGGCGCATCGCGAAGCTCTGGCCGAAGGTGAAGGTGCCGGGTCATGCCGAGGCGGTGCTGGAGGCCGCCCGGGCGCTTCCCTGAGGGCCGCGAAGGGATCCGGGTCGAGGGGCTCGACGGATCCTTAACCTTACTGAGGGTTGAATAACGGCTCCTGCGGGGCCGTCCGGATGCACTCTCCGAAGATCCTCATACCGCTCGCCCAGCGCCGGGCTGCACCCTGGCTCGCCGCCGGCCTGACCCTCGCCCTGCTCTGGGCCCTCGGCGCCTCCTACGTGATCGTGTTCCACGACGACGTGCTCGCCGGGTTCGTGGCCCGGCAGGGCGCGATGCGGGACGCCTACGAGGCACGCATCGCGGAACTTCAGGACCTGATCGATCGCGACCGGCGCGACCGGGCCGGCTCCGAATCGGGCCTGGCGGACCGGGTCTCGGCGGCGCTGGAGCGCCAGGCGGAGCTTGAGCGGCGCACGGCGGCCCTGGCCGGTCTCGACCGGCAGAGCCCGGCCGATCCGGCGGTCACCGGCACGCTGCCGTCGCGCTCCGATGAGGTTGGGATCGCGCCCGATGACGGGCTCCTGCTACGGCCGTCCGAGGAGGCCGTGCCGTCGCGACCTGCCCGTCGCCCCCTGCCCCGCCGGAGCGCGCGCGATGCCGAGACCGGACTGGTCCGCTTGGAGGCGCGCCTCGAAGGTTTGCAGGCGGCTCAGGGTGAGCGCCTCGCCCGCCTGGCCGTCCGGATCGGCGACGAGGTCCGGCGCCTGCGCGACACGATCGGTCGTACCGGGCTCGATCTCGGGCGTTTCGACGCCCCGACGCCGGCCGCCGGCATCGGCGGCCCGCTGGTCCCGCTCGACGCCCAGGCGCTGGACGGCGCCGGGTTCGAGGCCGGCCTCGCTCTGGCCCGACGGGCGCTCGGCGACGGCGAGCGCCTGCGCCGGCTCGCCGCCGCGCTGCCCCTGGCCCGGCCGATCCGGGGCGAGGCACCAGTGTCGAGCCCGTTCGGCACGCGTCTCGATCCATTCACCCGCGGACTTGCCCTGCATACCGGCCTCGACCTGAAGGCGGAGTACGGCGAGCCCGCCCGCGCCACCGCCGCGGGCCGGGTGACCACCGCGGAGGCCGCGGGAGGCTACGGCAACATGGTCGAGATCGACCACGGTCACGGCCTGGCCACCCGGTTCGGCCATCTCGCCCGGATCGCCGTGCGTCCGGGCCAGCGTGTCGCGGCCGGCGACGTGATCGGCTTCGTCGGCTCGACCGGGCGGTCCACGGGGTCGCATCTGCATTACGAGACCCGCGTCGACGGCGAACCGGTCGACCCGCAGCGCTTCCTGGAGGCTGGCGCCACACTGGCGACGGCGCAGCTCGGGGCTGATTGAGCCCGTCGCCGCAATCCTTGGCCCGTGCTAACCTTCGAGTCGCGATCGGAGGCCGCCATGGCATTGGCCGTGAAGCGCGACGCGCGCATGAGCATCGCCGAGTATAGGCGCTGGCTTGAGCCGCGCCCGGACGGGGAACGTTGGGAGCTGCTCGACGGCGAGCCGGTGCTCATGGCGCCGCCGCGGGAGCGGCATCAGCGGATCGTCATGAATTTGGCGGGACGTCTCGATTCCCTGGCAGAGCCGCGGGGCTGCCGGGCCATGCCGGGCCTCGCGATCCTCAGCGCGGCGATGGATGATTTCGCCCCGGTTCCCGACGTGGTGGTCCGGTGCGGGGCGCCCCTGCCGGACGGCTATGCGGAGGATCCGCTCCTCGTCGCCGAGGTGCTGTCGCCCTCGACCATGAGCCTGGACCGCGGCCGCAAGATCGATTTCTACCGGACCGTGCCGAGCCTCGCGGCGCTGCTGATCGTCTATTCCGACGAGGCCCGGGTCGAGGTCTGGCGGCGCGCGGACGCGGACTGGACCGTGGCGGCGCTGGGGCTCGATGACGCCGTGATGCTCCCGGAGCTTGATGGCGCCGTGCCGGTGCGCGACATCTATCGCGGTCTCACCTTCTGAGCCGCATCCGATCTCAACGGCCGGCTTGACCGGCCCGGCAGAGCATCAAGGCAACGACTTGCCCCATTTCGAAGATTTCTACGCCGCCAAGCTGCGCGGCTCCCTCGGCGTGACGGACGCGGACTCGGTGCTCGACCTGCGCGGCGCCAACCGGGCGACCGCAGAGGCGTCCCTCAAGGACATGCTGGAGCGCAGCCGCTTCGCCAAGGGCAAGACCGTGGCGATCCGCCTGGACCCGCCGCCCGAGGGCGGCGGCGAGACCCTGTTCCAGCCGGCCGGGCGCCTGCTCCTCGACGCCAAGCGCCGCGGGCTGATCGAGCGCCTGCAGACCCTGCCGGCCCAGGACGGTCTCGGGTTCTACGTGGCGCTGTCCGGCCGGACCGAGCGGACGCCGCTGTAGCGGGACGGGATCGTGGCGCCGGCAACGGATCGGGTCCGAGCCGCCGGGCGTTGATCGGTCCCGCATGTCCGGATCCCGCCGATGCCGACCCTCGCTCCTCTCCCCGACCGGGTTCGCCGATGACACCGCTTCCCGGTGGCCGCAACACGATCGAGCGCATCGCCCGGCTCGGCTACGGCGCGCGCGGGGCCGTCTACGTCGTGGTGGGCGCCCTGGCGCTGCTCGCGGCCGTCGGGCAGGGCGGCCGGGCCGGCGACAGCAAGGATGCGTTGCGCGCCGTGCTGGCCGGACCGTTCGGCGCGGTGGTGGTCGGGCTGATCGCGCTGGGGCTCCTGGGCTTCGCGGTCTGGCGCCTGGTCGAGGCCGTCACCGATGCGGACCGGCGCGGCACCTCGGCCAAGGGCTTGGCCGTCCGCGGGGCGCACCTGATCAGTGCCGGGCTCTATCTGGCACTCGCCGCCAGTGCGGCCTCGCTCAGCCTCGGCCTCGGGATGAGCGGCGGCGACGGCATGCACGATTGGACCGCCTGGCTCCTGGCTAAGCCCTTCGGCCGCTGGCTCGTGGCCCTCGGCGGCCTCGCGGTGGTCGGCGGCGGCTTCGGCTTCCTGGGCAAGGCGTGGCGGGGCGACGTCACCGACCGGCTCGCCCTCGACGCCCAGGCGCGCGAGCGCTGGGCCGGCCCGATCGGCCGCTTCGGTTACGCGGCGCGGGGCCTGGCCTTCCTGATCATCGGCGGCTTTCTCGTCGCGGCGGCCTGGCATCAGCGCTCCTCGGACGCCAAGGGATTGACCGAGGCCTTCGCGCTGCTGCGCGCCCAGCCCTACGGCTGGATCCTGCTCGGGCTCGTCGCGGCGGGCCACGCGGCGTTCGGAGCCTTCGGGTTGATCCAGGCGCGCTACCGGCACATCGACGCCCCGGACATCGACAGGGTGGACGATGCGGCGGGCGCCGCGGTCCGTGCGCTGACCTGAGGTCCGCAGCGGCGCAGCGCCGGGCCGGCTTCCCGCCGCGTTGACAGGGCCGGTGCCGCGGCGGATACCCCGCGGCATCCCGATCCGGCACCCGATGCAGCAGCGCTTCTACAAGACTGCGGTGATGGTGGCCCACGACCTCGCGGCGACCGCTGCGGCCGTGGTGCTCACCTTCCTGTTCCGCTTCCAGGGCGGCATGCTCGCCGAGCGCCTGCACGCCCTGCCCCTCTTGCTGCCGCCGTTCCTGGTCTTCGCAGGCCTCGTCTACGGCCGCTTCCGGCTCTACCGGACCAAATGGCGCTTCGCGTCCCTGCAGGATCTCGCCGGGATCGTGCGCGCGGCCAGCGTGCTGGCCCTGGCGCTGCTGGTGACCGACTGGGTGCTGGTCTCGTCCGACCTTTACGGGTTCTACTTCTTCGGCAAGATCGCGATCCTGCTCTACTGGGTGCTGCAGATCTTTTTCCTGGGCGGCGCGCGGCTCGCGTTCCGCTACCTCAAGGACACGCGGTCCCGGCAGTCGAGCGCCCGGGCCGCCACGGTCCCGACACTGCTGCTCGGACGCGGGGCCGATATCGACGTGCTGATCCGGGCGATCGAGGCCGGTTCGGTAAAGAAGCTGGCGCCGCGGGGCATCCTCTCGCCCCGGGCGGACGAGCGCGGTCAGTTCATGCGCGGCGTGCCGGTCCTCGGCGGCTTCCCGGATCTCGAGCAGGTGGTGGCCGATCTCGCCGCCCGCGGTGAGCCGGTGCGGCGGCTGGTGGCCGCCCCGAGCGCCCTCGCCCCGGAGGCTGCGCCCGACGACCTCCTCGTCCGGGCCCGCCGTCTCGGCCTGCCGCTCGCCCGCGTGGCCGGCCTCGGAGAAGGCGCGCAGGGGCCGCAGCTGGCGCCGCTGGAGATCGAGGATCTGCTGCTGCGGCCGACCGTGGCCATCGACCGGACGCGTCTCGAGGCGTTCCTGACCGGCCGCCGCGTGGTGGTCACGGGCGGCGGCGGCTCGATCGGCTCCGAGATCTGCCTGCGGGCTGTGGCCTTCGGGGCCGCCGCGGTGCTGGTTCTCGACTCGTCCGAGCCGGCACTCCACGGCATCCTCAGCCACCCCGCGATCCTGGCCGCGGAGGCCGAGGTGACGCGCGTCCTCGCCGACATCCGCGACCGGGAGCGGACGCATCAGGTGATCGCGGATTTCCGGCCGGATTACGTGCTCCACGCCGCCGCGCTCAAGCAGGTCCCCTACCTAGAGCGGGACTGGCAGGAGGGGATCAAGACCAACGTGTTCGGCTCGATCAACGTCGCCGAGGCCGCGGTCGCGGCGGGCGCCCGGGCCCTGGTGATGATCTCCACCGACAAGGCGATCGAGCCGGTCTCGCAGCTCGGCGTCACCAAGCGCTTCGCCGAGATGGTCGCCCAGGCCCTCGACGCCGAGCAATCCGTCCGGCCGGAACACCGCACCCGGCTGATCGCCGTGCGGTTCGGCAACGTCCTCGGCTCCGCCGGCTCGGTGGTGCCGGTGTTCAAGGCGCAGATCGCCCGCGGTGGCCCGGTCACCGTCACCCATCCGGACATGGTCCGCTACTTCATGACCGTGCGCGAGGCCTGCGACCTCGTTCTCACGGCCGCCTCCCACGCCGACGGCGAGGCGCGCGCCGCTGCGGATTCGGCGCGCGCCGCTGCGGATTCGGCGCGCGCCGCGGTCTACGTGCTCAAGATGGGCCAGCCCGTGCGGATCGCGGAACTGGCCGAGCGCATGATCCGGCTTGCCGGATTCGAGCCCGGCGCGGAGATCGAGATCGCCTATACCGGGGCGCGGCCGGGTGAGCGGCTCAACGAGATCCTGTTCGCCCGCGAGGAGCCGCGCGTCACGCTGCCGGGGATCGACGGGGTGATGGCGGCGCGGCCGGTCTTCGCCGACAAGGCGCGCCTCGATACCTGGGTCGCGCAGCTGCGCGGAGCCGTGGCGGCAGGCGACCGGGCGGCCGCGGACTCCGTATTCGAGGCGGCGGTGCCGCATTTCCGCGAGCGCAAGGCCCAGCGGGCCGGGCCGATCCCGGCGACCGGCGATGGGATAACCGAGGAGGCGCCGCTTGCCGGCGCGACTCCGGCCATCGGCTGACGCATCCGGCCTTCGGAAGCGGAGCGGCCTGTCGGATCCTTCCCGCGGGGATCGCCTCGGCCTCACCGTCTCTCCGAGTGGAGCGAGGCAATCCAGCGCCGCGCCAGAATGACCAGGGCTGCGCCGCCCGGGGTCGTTGCGCTTCGCTCATGATCACGCGGAGCGGGTCCGTCACCCGAGGGCTTTAGCCGGAAACCGTGCCGTCCCGCCCTGAGCGTTCAACCGCCCGCGCGAGCCGCGCCAGCCCGTCCCGGGTCGCGCAGGCCGGGTGCCAGCCGAGCGCCGCGAGGCCGTCGGCGCGGGCCACCAGGCCTTCGGCGATGCGGGCAAACTGCGCCTCCCGCCCCGTCATCCGGCAGGCCAGCTTGAGGAGGCCGGCCGGGACCGGGACGAGCCCCGCGCCGCGGCCGAGGCCCGCGCGGAGCGCAGCGATCATCTCGGGCAGGCTGAGCGGATCCGGGTCGGCCGCGACGAGGGCTCGGTTCAGCGGCTGCGGCGCCCGCAGAACCGTCTCCACGGCCGCCGACAGACTGTCCAGGGATATCAGCGAGCGCCGCGCCGCGAGGCCGCCCAGCGGCAAGGGATAGGGGCTGCGCGCCAGCTGCAGGAGCGCGGCCATGTTGCCCTTCACGCCTACGCCGTAGACGAGGACCGGGCGCAGGGCGACCCAGTCGAGCCCGGTCTCGGCGAGCGCCCGCTCGGCCTCAAGCTTGGAGCGGCCATAGGCGTCGGTGGGCTCCGCGGGGTCGCCCTCCCCGACCAGGCCCGGTGCGCTCGCCCCGACCTGGGCACGGATCGAGGACAGGAAGACGAAGCGGCGCACCTTGGCGCGGGCCGCCGCCTCGGCAAGCTTGCGCGTCGCCTCGGTGTTGAGCGTGCGGTAATCGTCCTCGGGGGCACCCGACATGGCGTGGGCGAGGCCGGCCGAGTGCACCACCGCGTCGACGCCGCTGAGTGCCGCCGCCATGTTGATCGGGCGCGTCAGGTCACCGACCATCGCGCTCGCCGCCCCCTCGGGCAGGGCCGTCGGCCGGCGCAGCAGGACCCGGACCCGGTAGCCGCGGGCCGTGAGATCGGCGAGCAGATGGCGGCCGATGAACCCGGTTGCCCCGGTGAGCGCGATGAGTCCGGTCAAGGCTGAACGGCACTTTCGGCTGGGGCCGGCGCTGGGGCGCGGGCGAAGCGGCGGAGCAGGACCGCGACCAGGACGAGCCCGGCCGCGAGCGCCGCGAGGGTGACCGGCCAGGACGGCCAAAGCAAGGTCGCGGCGGCCAGCGCCGCCAGGGCGAGGTTCACGCCGAAGACCCGCGCCACGATGCCTGGAACGCGCAGGCCGTTCACGGTGGCCCGCTGGTAATAGTGCCCGCGATGCGCCTCCCAGACCCGCTCCCCTCGGCCGGCCCGGGCGATCAGCGTCAGGCCGGCATCGGCCAGGTAGATGAGCGGCAGCAGCAGGGCGGCCGCGAGGCCGCCGGCCACGGCCAGCTGCCAGAGGAGCCAGGCGGTGACGAGCCCGATCGGCAGCGATCCGACATCGCCGAGGAAGAGCCGCGCGACCGGCCGGTTGAACGGCGCGAAGCCGAGCACCGCCCCCAGCAGGCTGGCCGCCACCAGGGCGGCCAGCGGCGGCAGGGGCCCGGCGAGCCCGAGCAGCAGAAGAGTCGCGGTGACCGGGACGAACTCGGCCACCGTCATCCAGTCGAGCCCGTCCATGAAGTTCGTCAGATTCACGAACCACAGGCCGGCGAGAAGCGTGAGGCCGCGCTCGAGCCAGAGGGGAGCTTCGGGCAGGAGCCGCCCGTCGAGGTGCCAGACCAGCAGGCCGACCGTCGCCGCCTGCACGGCGAGCCGGAACGCGGCCGGCAGCGGGCGGATGTCGTCGACCGCACCCAGGACCGCCAGCGCGAGCGCGCAGCCGGCGAGCCAGATCCAGTCCGGCCGGCCGCCGATCTCGGGGGCCGCGATGAACAGACCCGAGATCGTGACCAGAGCCGTGACGACGGCGATCCCGCCGCCCTGCGGGGTCGGCACCGTATGGCTGGAGCGGGCATTCGGCCGCGCCAGGGCGTAGCGCTTCAGGAGCGGGAACAGGCGCAGGATCAGCCCGGCCGAGAGGGCTGCGGCCAGCGGGACGGCGAGAAGCAGGAGCGTGGGCAGCGCGGACGGCATGGGGCCGTCCTACGCGATCCCGGGCGTGACCGTGAGGGGGCGGCTCACGCCGCCCGCACCGTGGCGAGGAAGCGCCCGACCTCGGCGGTGAGGTGCTCGGATTGGCGCGACATCTCGGAGGCCGCGCCGAGCACCTGGGCGGCGGCCGCGCCGGTCTCCTCGGCGGCCTGGGCAAGGCTCGCGATGGTGCCGGTGACCGCGCCGGTCCCGGCCGCCGCCTCGGCGACGTTGCGGACGATCTCCTGCGTGGCCGCGCCCTGCTGCTCCACCGCGGCGGCGATCGAGGCCGCCACACCGTCGATCTCGCGGATGCGCCGCCCGATCCCGTCGATCGAGGTGGCGGCCTGCCCGGTGGAGGCCTGGATCCGGGTGATCTGACCGGTGATCTCCTCGGTGGCCCGCGCCGTCTGGCCGGCCAGTTCCTTGACCTCGGTGGCGACGACCGCGAAGCCGCGTCCGGCCTCGCCCGCGCGGGCCGCCTCGATGGTCGCGTTGAGGGCCAGGAGGTTGGTCTGGGCCGCGATGGTCGAGATCAGGCCGACCACGTCGCCCACCTTCGCGGCGGCGGCGCTCAGGTCCTGCACCAGCGCCACCGTGTCGGCGGCCTCGGCGACGGCGATCCGCGCCAGCTCCGCCGAGCCGCTGACCTGCCGGCCGATCTCCTGGACCGACGAGCCCAGCTCCTCGGCCGCCGCCGCCACGGTGTTGACGTTGGCGGCGGCCTCGTTGGCGGCCGTCGCGACCGTGCCCGACTGGCCGGCCGAGTCCGCCGCGCTGCCGGTCAGGGATCGGGCGGTCGCCTCCAGCTCGGTGGCGGCAGCCGAGACGCCGCCGACGATGCCGCCGACCGCCTGCTCGAAGGCGTCGGCCATGGCCCGGGTCGCGGCCCGGCGCTGGGTTTCGGCATCCGCGCGGGCGAGCGCGGTCTCGGCCTCAAGGGCGCGGCTCCGGATCAGGGTGTCGCGGAACACCACCACCGAACCGGCCAGCGCGCCGATCTCGTCCCGGCGGCTCTGGCCCGGGATCTCGGCCTCGGTGTCGCCGGCGGCGAGGCGCTGCGTCGCCGCTGAGATCGCCCGCAGCGGCCGGCTGACGCCGCGCAGCACCATCGCCAGAGCGCCCAAGGCGACGACCAGCGCGAGGCCGGCGAGCGCCAGCATGTTGCGGTTGGCGGCCGCGTAGGTCTCCTCGATCCGCGTGCCGCTCGCCTTCGAGCCGGCGGCGTTCAGGTCGACCAGCCGGTCCCATTCCGAGAGCACGGCGTTGATGCCGGCCGACATCGCCGTGTTGTAGATCCGCAAGCCGCCGGCGACGTCGCCGGACGTGCCCTTGTCGACGGCTTGATTCTGCAGGGCCGTGTAGGCGTCGAGGTTCCGGCGCAGGGTCGCGTAGGTGTCGCGCTCGGCCTGCGTGAGCGGCTCGGCCTCGTAGCGGGTGAACTGCGCGGCGAGCTGGTCGCCGCGCTTGGCGATCATGCTCGCAACCTCGGTGCGCAGCTCCGGCGTGTCGGCGGTGATCAGGCGCCCGCCGTTGACCCGCTGGCGCATGATGAGGACGCCGATCCGCCCGAGGGAATCTGTGGTGGGAACACGCACGTCGCGCAGCTCCGCCGCGGTGGCGTTGACGCTGCGCAGTTCGGACAGCGATAGGCCGCTCGTGGCGGCGATCAGGAGAAACAGCGCGGCGAGGCAGAGCCCGAGCTTGGCCGCGATCGAGATACCAGTGCGCATGTCACTTCGCCCTCGGTCCCGAAGGAGGACCGAGGGTGTTATGACCCGGGAACGGTTAAACTTGTTTGAGAGACGTTAGCAGTCGATTCAACTTGAGCGTCGCGGCCCCTCAGTAGACCTGGGCTTCCTCGCGCGCCCTGTCGGACGGGCCGTCCCGGCGATCCAGGCTCTTCTCCATCACCTTGGCCAGCCCGACCATGATCTGATCGATGGCGTAATCCTTCGGCGTGTAGACGGCGCGCACGCCCATGTTCTTCAGGACGAGCTCGTCCTCGGGCGAGATGATGCCGCCGACCACAACCGGGATGTGGTCGAGCCCCGCTTCCCGCATCTTGGCCCGGACCTCGCGCACCAGCGGCACGTGGGAGCCGGACAGGATCGACAGGCCGACCACGTGAGCGCCGGTCTCCTTCGCCTTCGCGACGATCTCGGCCGGGGTCTGGCGGATGCCGTCATAGGTGACGTCGAAGCCGACATCGCGGGCGCGGAGCGCGATCTGCTCGGCGCCGTTAGAATGCCCGTCGAGGCCGGGCTTGCCGACCACGAGCTTCGGCGTCTCGCCGAGCCGCTCGCCGAGGTCGGCGATCAGCAGCTTGGCCTCCTCGGCCGCGCCGGACGAGACCGTCTCCACGGTGACGCCGGTGGGGGCCCGGTACTCGCCGAACACCGCGCGCAGCCGCGCGCCCCACTCGCCGGTGGTGACGCCGGCCTTCGCGGCCTCGATCGACGGCGGCATGATGTTGGCGCCGGAGCGCGCCGCCTGTTCCAGGGCGTCGAGGGCCTGGCCCACGGCGTTCTCGTCGCGGCGACCGCGCCACTCGCGGATGCGGTTCTGCGCCTCCATCTCGACCGTCTCGGAGACGGAGAAGATCGCCCCCTCCCCGGCGGTCAGCGGCGAGGGCTCGCCCTGCTGCCACTTGTTGACGCCGACGACGATCTGCTCGCCGGCCTCGATCGCCGAGATCCGGCGCGCGTTCGACTCCACCAGCGCGCGCTTGAGCGCCCCGGTCTCGACCGCCGCGACCGCGCCGCCGATGCCGCCGATTCGCTCCAGCTCGGCCCGGGTCTCGACCTTCAGCGCCTCGACCTTGGCCTCGATCACGTGGCTGCCGTCGAAGATGTCGTCGTATTCCAGCAGATCGGTCTCGAAGGCGAGGATCTGCTGCATGCGCATCGACCATTGCTGGTCCCAGGGCCGCGGCAGGCCGAGCGCCTCGTTCCAGGCCGGCAGCTGCACCGCGCGGGCGCGGGCGCGCTTGGACAGCGTCACCGCCAGCATCTCGATCAGGATGCGGTGGACGTTGTTTTCCGGTTGCTGTTCCGTCAGCCCGAGGCTGTTGACCTGCACACCGTATCGAAAAATGCGCTTCTTCGGGTCGTCGATGCCGTAGCGTTCCTGGGCGATCTCGTCCCAGAGCTCGGAGAACGCCCGCATCTTGCAGATCTCGGTGACGAACCGCAGGCCCGCATTCACGAAGAACGAGATCCGGCCGAACACCTCCGGGAAGCTCGTGGCGTCGAAGTCCGGATCGTCGCGCACCGTGTCGAGCACCGCGATGGCGATGGCCAGCGCGTAGGACAGCTCTTGAACCGGCGTCGCTCCCGCCTCCTGCAGGTGGTAGGAGCAGACGTTCATCGGGTTCCACTTCGGCACGTTCTTGGTCGTGAACAGGATCACGTCCTTGGTGAGCCGGAGGGACGGCGCGGGCGGGAACACGTAGGTGCCGCGCGACAGGTATTCCTTGATGATGTCGTTCTGGGTCGTGCCCTGGAGCGCGGCGATCGGCGCGCCCTGCTCCTCGGCCACCGCCAGGTAGAGCCCCAGCAGCCACGGGGCCGTGGCGTTGATCGTCATCGAGGTGTTCATCTGGGCGAGCGGGATGTCCTGGAACAGGGTCCGCATGTCGCCGAGATGCGCGATCGAGACTCCGACCTTGCCGACCTCGCCGCGGGACAGCTCGTGGTCGGGGTCGTAGCCGGTCTGGGTCGGCAGATCGAAGGCGACCGACAGGCCGGTCTGGCCCTTGGCGAGGTTTCCGCGATAGAGCTTGTTCGACTCCGCGGCCGTCGAGTGCCCCGCATAGGTGCGGATGATCCAGGGCTTGTCGCGGCTAGACTTGTCGCTCTTGGTCTCCGCGACGCTTGCGGCCATCCCTTGCCTCCGTGTGATCTTTGTATCCGCGCGCGGGGCGCAGCCTTGCGGCCACCGTAGCGAAGGCCGGGCGGCCCGTCATCCGGGACAGAAGTGCAAGAGGGCCTCGCAACGCCCGGCCGGGCTTTAAAAAACTTGTCCGCCGGGACAGCCCGATTTGAGGCGTGTCGCGCGGCCGCATCGCCCACACGGAATTGTCAACTCTGATACACTTTGTGACGGCTCCAATCGAAAGCCTGCGCGTTGGGCCGCCAGCGATCGCATCGCGCGCAACACGGTTCGCGCCTGCGCCCGCCCGTCCTCAACGACAAGGAGCGACCGCGATGGCCGACCAGAGCCCGCGTCTCACGACCGCGTTCGGCAACCCGATCTCCGACAACCAGAACTCGCTCACCGCCGGCTCCCGCGGGCCGGTGCTGATGCAGGATTACCACCTCATCGAGAAGATGGCCCATTTCAATCGGGAGCGGATCCCGGAGCGGGTGGTGCACGCCAAGGGCTACGGCGCCTACGGGACGTTCCGGCTGACCAAGTCGCTCGCCGCGTACACCCGCGCCAAGGTCCTGACCGAGGTCGGCAAGGACGTGCCGATGGTCGCCCGCTTCTCGACGGTGGGCGGCGAGTCCGGCTCCGCCGACACCGTCCGCGACCCGCGCGGCTTCGCCCTCAAGTTCTACACCGACGAGGGCAACTGGGATCTTGTCGGCAACAACACGCCGATCTTCTTCGTGCGCGACGCGATCAAGTTCTCGGACTTCATCCGCACGCAGAAGCGCGATCCGCGCACGCATCTCAAGCCGCACTGGCGCCGGTGGGATTTCTGGGGCCTGTCGCCGGAGGCGATCCACCAGGTCATGATCCTGTACAGCGATCGCGGCACGCCGAAATCGGCGCGCTTCATGAACGGCTACGGCTCGCACACCTTCTCGCTCTGGAACGAGAAGGGTGAGCGCTCCTGGGTGAAGTTCCACTTCCACACCAAGCAGGGCATCCAGAACCTGTCCGCCGACGAGGCCGACGCGATCGCCGGCACGGACCCGGACTACTCGTCCGCCGACCTGTCCTCGGCGATCGAGGCCGGCGACTTCCCGAAATGGGCGGTGAAGGTCCAGATCATGCCCGAGCTGGACGCCGACACCTACCGCATCAACCCGTTCGACCTGACCAAGGTCTGGCCGCACGGCGACTACCCGCTGATCGAGATCGGCGAGATGGAGCTGAACCGGAACCCGGAGAACTACTTCGCGGAGATCGAGCAATCGGCCTTCGAGCCGTCGAACGTCGTGCCCGGCATCGGCTTCTCGCCGGACAAGATGCTTCAGAACCGCATCCTGTCGTACGCGGACGCCCACCGGTACCGGCTCGGGGTGAATTACCACCAGATCCCGGTGAACCAGGCCCGGAACGCCAGGGTCCAGACCTACCATCGCGACGGCGCGATGCGCACCGACGGCAACCACGGCGCGCAGGTCGATTATCAGCCGAACTCGTTCGGCGGGCCCGTCGAGGATCCGTCCTTCGCCGAGCCGCCGCTCCGGATCCGGGGCGACGCTGCCCGGTACGGCTGGCCCAACGACGACGCGGACCTCTACGGCCAGCCGCGGGACCTGTGGTCGAAGGTGCTCGACGAGGGCGCACGCCAGCGCCTGGTGAAGAACATCGTCACCTCGATGGGCGACTCGCCGCGTCATATCCAGGAGCGGATGATCGGCCACTGGTATAAAGTCCACCCAGACTTTGGGCGGGGCGTCGCGGAAGGTCTCGGGATCGAGACCGGCAAGGCGGCCGCCGAATAATACTTGGTCGTTCGAAAAGCCGAATTTGAATACGTGGGCGCCGGCCCTGTGCCGGCGCCTTTTTCATGCCGGAAACCATCGGCTTTCGACTTTCGACCCACTTGGAGGCCTCAAGCATCGCCGCTATAGCGCGAGGGAGAACCGCGGCCGTGAGCAACACGCGGGACGAGAGGAGAGCGAGATGGCGGCGAGCGCTGCGATCAGTCCGACGGGCGGAGAGGTCAAGGACCTCTACGAGATGGGTGAAATCCCGCCGCTGGGTCATGTGCCGGCCAAGATGTATGCCTGGGCGATCCGGCGCGAGCGGCACGGACCCCCGGAGCAGTCCCACCAGCTCGAGGTGCTGCCGGTCTGGGAGATCGGCGACGACGAGGTGCTGGTCTACGTCATGGCCGCGGGCGTGAACTACAACGGCGTCTGGGCCGGCCTCGGGGAGCCGATCTCGCCGTTCGACGTCCACAAGGGCGAGTACCATATCGCGGGCTCCGACGCCTCCGGCATCGTCTGGAAGGTCGGCTCCAAGGTGAAGCGCTGGAAGGTCGGCGACGAGGTCATCGTCCACTGCAATCGCGACGACGGCGACGACGAGGAGTGCAACGGCGGCGACCCGATGCTCTCGCCCTCGCAGCGCATCTGGGGCTACGAGACCGGGGACGGCTCCTTCGCGCAGTTCTGCCGGGTGCAGTCCCGCCAGCTGATGACGCGGCCCAAGCACCTCACCTGGGAGGAGGCGGCCTGCTACACGCTGACCCTCGCCACCGCCTACCGCATGCTGTTCGGCCACGCGCCGCACACGGTCAAGCCCGGCCAGAACGTGCTGATCTGGGGCGCCTCCGGCGGCCTCGGCGTGTTCGGCGTGCAGCTCTGCGCGGCCTCCGGCGCCAACGCGATCGCGGTGATCTCGGACGAGTCCAAGCGCGACTACGTCATGAGCCTCGGCGCCAAGGGCGTCATCAACCGCAAGGACTTCGACTGCTGGGGGCAGCTCCCGAAGGTCAACAGCCCCGAGTTCCACGCCTGGACCAAGGAGGCGCGGAAGTTCGGCAAGGCGATCTGGGACATCACCGGCAAGCAGGATGTCGACATCGTGTTCGAGCATCCCGGCGAGGCGACTTTCCCGGTCTCGGCGCTGGTGGTGAAGCGCGGCGGCATGGTGGTGTTCTGCGCCGGCACGACAGGCTTCAACATCACCTTCGACGCCCGCTACGTCTGGATGCGGCAGAAGCGCATCCAGGGTTCGCACTTCGCCCACCTCAAGCAGGCTTCGGCGGCGAACCAGTTCGTGCTCGACCAGCGGATCGACCCGTGCATGAGCGAGGTCTTCCCCTGGGACAAGATCCCCCAGGCCCACACCAAGATGTGGAAGAACCAGCACCCGCCGGGCAACATGGCCTGCCTCGTCAACGCGCCTCGCGCCGGCCTGCGCACGGTCGAGGACGTGATCGAGGCCGGTCCGCTCAAGCGGTAAGGCACCCCGTCGGGCCGGCCCCGCCGCTCTCGCGCGGGGCCGGCCCGATCGGCTAAGCTCCCGGCGTCCCGCGCCGACTCGGCGACCGGTTCGGTGTGCCGGGACGCGCGCGGATGACGGGCCCACGCGATCCTGACAGGACCCGGCCCCGATCCGAACAGGGGGCACGGATTTGAGCGGCGACGACGAGGCTTACGTTTACGACGAGGCGACGGGCGAATGGCGCCCGCCGGGGTCCGCGGCCGCGCCCCCCGAGACGATTGCCGTCCGCGACGCGGCCGGCAATGTCCTCGCCGACGGCGATGCGGTCACGCTGATCAAGGACCTCAAGGTCAAGGGCGCGAACCAGACCCTGAAGCAGGGCACGGTCATCCGTTCGATCCGGCTCACGGACGACCCGGAGGAGATCGACTGCCGCCACGACACCATCAAGGGCTTGGTGCTGCGCACCGAATTCGTGCGCAAGCGCTGAGCGGACGGCCGTGCCGGGACGATCGCCGTCTGTCGGTTATCGCCGGCGCGACTCGTCCTGCGGCAGATGGCGTCCGTAGACCTCCTCCTTGTCCGCGCGCTGCTGGATCAGGTCGGCATAGGCCTGCCGCATCTCCGGAGAGACGCTGATGCTCTTGCCCTTGGTGGGCTTGCGCTTGGGCGCCTTCTTGAAGGTGTTGTTCGAGTCGCTCATGCCGGGCTCCGCGTCGAACCGGGGCGGCCTCGCGTGGCCGGTCGACCGATCCGGCGATCCGGCCGCCGCCCAGGGCCGGACATCCGCCCTGTAGCGCATTGCCGCTCCGGGTGCACCGGGGCGGAGAGGCGGTTTGATCTGGCCTGCCGCTGCGGCCTCTGCCAGGATCGGGACGACGACGGTCGGGGGGCGGAGATGGATTCGGGTGACTCGTCGCGGTGTCGGCCTCTGGGCGCGTCGCGCGGCCGCTCCCGGTGCGGGGCATCGCTCGCGATCCTGATCGCCTTCGGCAGCCTGCCGGTTCAGGCTCAGGATCGGCCGGTGCCGGCCCGGGCCGCACCGAGGCCGGCGCCGGTGGCCGGGGCTCCGGCCGATCCCGCCTTCGAGGCCGCGAAGGTGACCTTCGAGGCGCTGCCGGAAGCCGAGCGCAAGGCGGTCCAGGACGCCCTGGTCTGGACCGGCGACTTCAACGCCGTGGTGTCGGGGGCTTTCGGGCGCCGGACCTTCGAGGCGCTCAACGCCTACGGCGCCCGGACCGGCGGGGCCGACCCCCTCGATCCGCGCGTCCGGGCGGCGCTGCTTGCCGCCGGCGCGGCGGCGCGGAATGCGGCGCGTTTCCGCGTCTCGGTCGATCCCGGCACCGGTGCCCTGATGGGGGTGCCCGAGCGCCTGCTGGCGAAGCGCGCCGCCCTGCCCTCCGGAACCCGGTGGCAGAGCCAGGACGGCCGCGTGACCCTGGAATCCCGCGTCTTCCCGCCGGGGACCGAGACCCTGGACACCCTGTTCGAGAAGGCCACCGCGCCGCTCCCCGGCCGCAAGGTGACCTACAAGCTGCGGCGGCCCGACGCCGTGGTGGTCACCGCCGAGACCGGGCCGGGATTGTCCTACATCCGCTATGCCTCCGGACCGGAGGGCGTGCGCGGCTTCCTGCTCGGCTACGACCGCGCTCTGGCGCCGGAGGTCGACCGGCTTGTCATCGCCGTGGCGAACGCCTTCGTGCCGTTTCCGGACCCCGCCGCGGCGCCGGCCGCTCAGATCCCGGCAGGCCCGGGATCGGCTCCGGCGACCCGCGCTGCCGGCAACCCGGCACCCCCGCCGCAGGCCGCGGCACCCCTGAAGCCGGCGAGCCTGTCGTCCGCTCCGGCGTCGGGCGCGGGTCTCACGGTGGCGCCGGGACGCGTGCTGACCGCCGCCGCGGTGCTGGAGGGCTGCGCCCAGCCCCGGGTCGGGTCGGCGCCGGCGCGGGTGCTCGCCACCGATCCCGCAGGCCTCGCCCTCCTCGAAATTCCCGGTGCTCCTGCCCCGCTCCAGCCTGCGATCCGGACCGATCCCGTCGGCACTGAGGAGAGCCTGATCGCCCTCGCGCCGGGCCCGGACGGGGTCCAGGCCGCGCCCGGCGAGGCGCGGGGCGGGGATGTGATCGCCGCCCTCCAGCCGGGATCCGGCGGTGCGCCGGTGCTCGACCGGTCGGGGGCCCTCGTCGGACTCGTCGCCCGCTATCCCGCGGCGCCGCGGCGGGTCGCCGGGGTGGTGCCGCCTGCGCGCCTGCCGCTGGTGCCGGCGCGGGCCGTCGCGGCCTTCCTGGCGGCCCAGGGCCTCTCCGCGGCGACGCCGCGCCGGGATGGTGGTCCCGGCGCGGTCGCGCCTGCCGTCGTGGCGATCACCTGCCGCTGAGCGGGCTTGCGTCGGCGAGCCGACGCCCATCCGCGCAAGATCGGGCTTACAGCCGGCCGGTGACCAGCAGCACGATCAGAACGATCAGCAGGATGCCGCCGAGGCCGAAGCCGGGACCGCGATACGCACCGCCGCCGAGGAAGCCGCCGCCGCCGAAGGCCAGGATGATCAGGATGATGAGCAGGATGGTGACGAGGGACATGGTCGGGCTCTCCGAACGGCTGCGCTGATGCGAGCGTGACCGTTCAAACGCTGCGACAATCCGTTCCGTTCAACGCCCAGCCAAGCTTTTGTGTGAAAAGTCCGGATGCGGCCGCCGGCCTCAAGCGTGCCAGTCCGGCAGCGCCTCCTCCGGCGCGTCGAGCCAGCTCGGCACCGGCAGGTTGCGCTCGGTGAGGAAGGCCGGATTGAACAGCTTGGAGGCGTAGCGCGCCGCCCCGTCGCAGAGGATCGTCACGATCGTGTGGCCGGGCCCGAGGTCCCGCGCCAGCCGGATCGCTCCGGCGACGTTGATGCCCGACGACCCGCCCAGCGACAGCCCCTCCTCCCGCATCAGGCCGAAGACGATGTCGAGGGCCTCGCGGTCCGGGATCCGGAAGGCGCGATCGGGGGTGAAGCCCTCGAGGTTGCGGGTGATCCGCCCCTGGCCGATGCCTTCGGTGATCGAGGAGCCCTCGGCCTTCAGCGTTCCGGTCGTGTAATGCGCGTAGAGGGCCGAGCCTTCCGGATCGGAGAGCGCGATCCGCACCTGCGAATTCCGGGCGCGCAGGGCCTCGGCGGTGCCGGCGAGCGTGCCGCCGGTTCCGGCCGCGCAGACGAAGCCGTCGACCCGGCCGCCGGTCTGCGCCCAGATCTCCGGGCCGGTACCCTCGATATGGGCCTGCCGGTTGGCGACGTTGTCGAACTGGTCGGCGAAGAAGGCGCCTGCCGGCTCCGTGGCGGCGAGCTTTTCCGCAAGGCGCCGAGCCACGTGGACGTAATTGTTCGGGTTGGCGAAGGGCACGGCCGGGACCTCCACCAGCCGGGCGCCCGCGAGCCGCAGGGTCTGCTTCTTCTCCTCGGACTGGGTGACCGGTATGACGATCAGCGTCCGGTAGCCGCGCACCGAGGCTACCAGGGCGAGGCCGATGCCGGTGTTGCCGGCGGTGCCCTCGACGATCGTGCCGCCCGGACGGATCAGGGCCTTCGCCTCCGCGTCCCGCACGATGGAGAGCGCGGCACGGTCCTTCACCGACAGCCCGGGATTCAGGAACTCGGCCTTGCCGTAGATGGTGCAGCCGGTCTCCTCGGAGGCGCGGCGCAGGCGGATCAGCGGCGTCTCGCCGATGGCGGTCAGCACGTCGGCGGCGGGTTCGCGACTCGGTACGGTCATGATCGGGAGCCTAGGATGCTGCGCTGCCGCTGGCGAGCCTCACCCGAACACGTGCCCGCCATTGATCCGCAGGCCGACCGGGTGCCCGGCGGCGTAGCGCACGCCGTCGAAATCCTCCACGGCCAGCACGCGCCCTTCGGCGTCGACCACCTCGATCCGCTGGCGCCCCTGGGTTCGGTACGAGCTGCGCACGGTGCCGGACAGGTGCGCGGATTCGGGCTCGGCGAGCTGCAGCTGCCAGGGCCGCACGTAGAGCTTCACCGGGCCGATGATCCCGGCCGGCGCGACGACCGGTGTCTCGCGGCCCCGCACCAGGACGCGCCCGCCCTCGGCGATCGCCTCCACCTCGACGGAATCGCCGAGGAACTTCATGACCGTGGCCGAGGCCGGGTTCTCCTGGACCTCGTCGGGGGTGCCGACCTGTTCCAGGCGGCCCCGGTCGAGCACGGCCACGCGATCCGACAGCTCCAGGGCCTCGTCCTGGTCGTGGGTCACGAAGATCGTGGTCTGGCCGGTGCGGTCGTGGATCTCGCGCAGCCAGCGGCGCAGGTCCTTGCGGACCTGGGCGTCCAGCGCCCCGAACGGCTCGTCGAGCAGCAGGACCCGCGGCTCGACCGCGAGCGCTCGGGCGAGCGCGACGCGCTGGCGCTGCCCGCCGGAGAGCTGCGACGGGTAGCGGTCGCCGAAGCCCGAGAGCCGGATCAGGTCGAGCAGGTCGCCGACCCGGCGCTTGATCTCGGCCTTGGCCGGCCGGTCGGCGCGGCGCCGCGCGTTCAGCCCGTAGGCGATGTTGTCGGCGACGCTCATGTGCTTGAACAGGGCGTAATGCTGGAACACGAAGCCCACCGCCCGCTCCTGCACGGGCAGGCCCGTGGCGTCGTCGCCCCCGAACAGGATCCGGCCCCGGTCCGGCGCGTCGAGCCCGGCGATGATCCGCAGCAGCGTCGTCTTGCCCGAGCCCGAGGGACCGAGCAGCCCGATCAGCTCGCCCGCCCGCACGTCCAGCGACAGGTCGTGCAGCACCGCCGCCGTGTCGAAGGTCTTCGAGACGTTCTCGACCCGGATCGCCGTGGAGACCCGGTCAGTGAGCCCGGCCGTGCGCGAGGTCGCCTGCGAAGCGCCATTCGAGGGCGGATTTGAGGACGAGGGTGATGAGGGCAAGGACGGCGAGGAGCGAAGCGACGGCGAATGCGGCGACGAAGTTGTACTCATTGTAGAGGATCTCCACGTGGAGTGGGATGGTGTTGGTCAGGCCGCGGATGTGGCCCGACACCACCGACACCGCTCCGAATTCGCCCATCGCCCGGGCATTGCAGAGGAGCACGCTGTAGAGCAGGCCCCAGCGGATATTGGGCAGCGTCACCGTCCGGAACGCGTGCAGGCCCGAGGCGCCCAGCGTCAGCGCCGCCTCCTCCTCGGCGGTGCCCTGCTCCTGCATCAGCGGGATCAGCTCGCGGGCGACGAACGGGAAGGTCACGAACACCGTCGCCAGCACGATCCCCGGCAGCGCGAACAGGATCTGGATGCCGTGATCGACGAGCCAGGAGCCGAACAGGCCCTGGGACCCGAACAGCAGCACGTAGATCATCCCCGAGACCACCGGCGAGACCGAGAACGGCAGGTCGATCAAGGTGATCAGCAGCGACTTGCCGGGGAACTCGAACTTGGCGATGGCCCAGGAGGCGGCGAGCCCGAACACCACGTTGAACGGCACCGCGATCGCCGCCACCGTCAGGGTCAGGCGGATCGCGCTCCACGCATCGGGCTCCCGGAAGGCGTCCAGGAATGCGTCGATCCCCTTCGAGAAAGCCTGGATGAACACCGCGAACAGCGGCAGCACCAGGAACAGGGCCAGGAATGCCACCGCGATCCCGATCAGGACCGCGCGGACGCCGGCGCCCTCGGAGGCGGCCGGGGCCGGCTTGGCGGCGGACACGAAGGCGGGCGAGAAGATCTCAGACATAGCCGAACCGCCTCCGTGACCAGGCCTGGAGCAGGTTGATGGCGAGCAGCGTCAGGAACGAGATCCCGAGCATGATCGTGGCGATCGCCGCGGCGCCGCCGTAGTCGAACTCGGAGAGCTTGATGACGATCAGGAGCGGCGCGATCTCCGACACGTAAGGAAGGTTGCCGGCGATGAAGATGATCGAGCCGTACTCGCCGACGCCCCGGGCGAAGGCGAGGGCGAAGCCGGTGAGCACCGCCGGGATCAGCGGCGGCAGCACGACCCGGGTGAGCGTCCCGAACCGCGTCGCCCCGAGGGTGGCGGAGGCCTCCTCGATCTCCTTGTCGATCTCGGCGATCAGCGGCTGCACGGTCCGCACCGCGAAGGGCAGGCCGATGAACACCATGGCGATGAAGATGCCGACCGGCGTGTAGGCCGCCTGGATGCCGAGGCGCGCGAGCGGCGCGCCGAGCAGCCCGTCCGGGGCGTAGAGCGAGGCGAGCGCGATGCCGGCGACCGCGGTCGGCAGGGCGAAGGGCAGGTCCACCGCCGCGTCGACGAGCTTGCGACCCGGGAAGCGGTAGCGCGTCAGCACCCAGGCCACGAGAAACCCGAACACGGAGGCGACGAGCGCCGCGATGGCGGAGACGCCGAAGCTGATCCGCAGGGCGCTCGCCACCCGCGGATCGGTGGCGACGTCCCAGATCCCGGAGAGACCGAGCCCCGAGGCCTTCACCACCAAGCCGGCGAGTGGCAGGAGGACGATCAGGCCGAGGCAGGTCAGCGTGTAGCCGAAGCTGATCCCGAAGCCCGGGATCACGCTCGGCCGTCGGAAGGTCCAACGGGGGCGGGGCGTCTCGACCATGGTCTCAAGCCTCAGCGGCCAGCCCGGCTCAAACGGTCGAACAGGCCACCGGCGTCGAAGTTCCGCTTCTGGATCTCGTCCCAGGAACCCTGCAGATCCTCGATCTTGAACAGCTTGATATCGGGGAGCTGGGCGAGGTCGGCCGGCGCCGCGGCCTCACGCTTGATCGGCCGGTAATGGTGCTTGGCGAAGATCGCCTGCGCCCGGTCGGTGTACAGGAAGTCAAGATAGGCCTGCGCGGCCTTCGTCGTCCCCTTGCGCTCGGCGTTGACCGCCACGAGGGCGACCGGCGGCTCGGCGTAGATCGAGCTCGGCGGCGAGACGATGTCGAACTTGTCGGCACCGAATTCCTGAAGCACGAGGTAGGCCTCGTTCTCCCAGGTCGGGAGCACGTCGCCGAGGCCGCGCTGCGCGAAGGTCACCGTGGAGCCGCGGGCACCGGTGTCGAGCACCGGCACGTTCTTGTAAACCTGCCCGACAAAGGCGTCGGCCGCGTCAGCCTTCTTGTCCTGATTGTAGGCGTAGCCCCAGGCGGCGAGGAAGTTCCAGCGCCCGCCCGCCGAGGTCTTCGGATTCGGGGTGATCACCTTCACGTCCGGCTTGATCAGGTCGGCCCAGTCCTTGATGCCCTTCGGATTGCCCTTGCGGACGAGGAACACCACGGTGGAGGTGTAGGGCGTCGCCGTGTTCGGCAGCTTGCTGCGCCAGTCATCCG
This sequence comes from Methylobacterium sp. OAE515, assembly GCF_041806315.1. NCBI lineage: Bacteria > Pseudomonadati > Pseudomonadota > Alphaproteobacteria > Hyphomicrobiales > Methylobacteriaceae > Methylobacterium > Methylobacterium sp. OAE515. The sequence continues at coordinate 3,577,651 of NZ_JBGMUV010000001.1, read as the reverse complement.
GGATCTTGTGGGTGAGCTTGGCGATGGCATCGATGTCGGACGGGATGCCGAGGGTGACCACATCGGCGTCGACGCCGTCGATCACCGTGCGCGCCTGCGCGCCCGAGCCGCCATGCGACGCCCGCACCGTGATGGCCTCGCCGGTCTTCGCCTTCCACTGCTCCGCGAAGGCGGCGTTGATGTCCCGATAGAGCTCGCGGGTCGGATCGTACGAGACGTTCAGGAGAGCCGTCTCCGCCGCGGCCGGCAGCGCGCAGGTCCATAGGCCGGCTCCGGCCAGCAGCGATAGCCCGATCGCCCGGGCGACCCAGCCCTGGCCTGAAGCGTTCTTCATCTCGTCCGATCCCCAGCCGTTCGCGGATGCGTCGCAGGGGCCCGCGCCCCAGGTGCCGGAAATTCGTTCTTTTTATCGAACGAAGTCAAGCTCGACGCGTGAGGCCACGCGAGTTCATGCCTGGAGCAGGATCGTCGGATTCGCCGAGAACGCAAGACCGATCAGGGATGTAGCTGCCCAGATGGCATGGATCTTCTCCCGGACCAACTCCACGGGGAAGAAACTTTACGCCTCGCAGGGTTTGGCGAAACGAACGATCTGGCGTGCGCCATCACACATGAATAAGTGTCTGGCGGTGTCCGGTCCGAACGTGCGCGGTGCGCACCGTGTCGGTCCATCGGCGCCCGTCGGTGTCGGGCGTCGCGTCGCTCATGTGCCCGAGCACAGGATCGCGCTGGGCCGTGGCGCCGGTTCAGCGCTTCGGCTTGCTGAGTTGGGCCACCAAGTCTTCGAGGCGCTGGTTGGCCGGCGCTGCGAGGGTGTCGGCATAGAGGGTGCGCAGGTTCTGGCCGAGATGGCGGCGCACGCCTGCTGTCAGGGTCGCGACGGCGGAACTCGGCGCCGTCTCGCCAGGACGCTCCGGAAGCGGTTTCGACATGATCCGGAAACCCTCGCGTCTGCTCCCGGCCAGAATGGCCACGCTTGGTTAAGGAGGTGTCACTGCGCGCGACGCAGGGCTGGCATGCCATGGTCAGGCGCGGCCGGCGTCGCAGGTCGGAACTGGCCGCGCGAGGGCGACGTTGCCCGGCTGATCCCGCCCTGCCCGGAGCCGCTCCTTGTCCCGCTCGCTCTCCTTCATTTCCTTGCCGATGCTGGCAATTCTCGCGGCGGTGACGGTCGGGTCGCCCGCTCGCGCTCAGACGAAGCCGGGGGAGATCAAGGGCATCGATGCCATGGGCGATAAGTCCCGCAGCGCCCAGGACGGCTGGAGCCAAGCGCCTGTCCCCCGGGAGCAATCTGCCGCCAAAGACGCTCCGGATCCGGGTGGCCACTCGATCCAGGAAAACGCGAACCGTCCGGTCCCGCCGGCCAATCCTAGCGGCTCCTCCGCCACCGAGCCGCAGGCTCCCCTGGAGCACCGCACGGCGAGCCCCTCGGGGACCAACCCGGCGAATCCAAGCAAGTAAAAAAATCGTTTCGCGGCAGGATGATAATGGCTTGGGTGAACGTATCGGTTCACCCGGGACAAAGCCGTTTGCTGTGTCACGCCACCGCACTTGCCTGGGGCACGATTTTTTGGGACACCCTGGAATTATACCAGATCGCTTTATGGAGCGGAGATGACGGTCCAGGTCTCAAGGCGTGGCCTGCTCAAGGGGGCCGGCGCCGGCCTCGCGGGCGGCTCGCTGGGCGCGCTCGGATTCGGCGGACTTGAGCCCGCCATGGCCGCCGCAGTGCGGCCCTTCAAGCTCGCGCAGATGCGCGAGACCCGCAACACCTGCCCGTATTGCTCGGTCGCGTGCGGCGTCATCCTGTACAGCCTGGGCGACCGTTCGAAGAACGCGCGCTCCTCGGTGATGCATATCGAAGGTGATCCGGATCACCCGGTCAACCGCGGCACGCTCTGCCCGAAGGGCTCGGCGCTGCTCGACTTCGTGCACGCCGAGACCCGCACCAAGTACCCGCTTCACCGTGCCCCGGGCTCCTCGGAGTTCAAGCGCGTATCCTGGGATTTCGCCCTGGACCGGATCGCGACCCTCCTGAAGGAGGATCGGGACAAGAACTTCGTGGCCAAGAACGGCGACCTCACGGTTAACCGGTGGACCACGATGGGCTTCCTCGGCGCCTCGGCCACCACCAACGAGACGGCCTGGCTGACCTACAAGACAGTCCGAAGCATGGGGGCTCTGGTCTTCGACAATCAGGCCAGAGTTTGACACGGTCCGTCGGTCGCCAGTTTGGCGCCCTCCTTCGGACGCGGTGCGATGACCAACCTCTGGATGGACATCAAGCACGCGGACGTGATCACCGTGATGGGCGGCAATGCCGCCGAGGCGCACCCCTGCGGCTTCAAGTGGGTCGTCGAGGCGAAAGCTCATAACAATGCCAAGCTGATCGTCGTCGATCCGCGCTTCACCCGCACGGCGTCGGTGGCCGATCTCTACTGCCCGATTCGGCAGGGGACCGACATCGCCTTCCTGTCGGGCGTGGCCAAGTACCTGCTCGACAACGACAAGCTGCAGCACCGCTACGTCTCCGCCTACACCAACGCCGGGTACGTGGTCCGCGAGGGCTACGACTTCAGCGAAGGCCTGTTCACGGGCTACGACGCGGACAATCGCGACTACGACAAGACCACCTGGGACTACGAGATCGGCCCCGACGGCTACGCCGTGGTCGACGAGACGATGCAGCACCCGCGCTGCGTGATGCAGCTTCTGAAGAAGCACATCGCGATCTACACGCCCGAGATGGTCGAGAAGATCTGCGGCTCGCCCAAGGAGACCTTCCTGAAGGTCTGCGAGATGATGGCGACGACGGCTTCCCCCGAGAAGTCGATGGCCTCGCTCTACGCGCTCGGCTGGACCCATCACTCCAAGGGCTCGCAGAACATCCGCTCGATGTGCATCGTGCAGACCCTGCTCGGGAACATCGGCGTGCTCGGCGGCGGCATGCAGGCCCTGCGTGGTCACTCCAACATCCAGGGGCTGACCGATATCGGGCTGATGTCGAACCTCATCCCCGGGTATCTCAACATCCCGGTGGAGAAGGAGCCCGACTACGCGAGCTACATCGCCAAGCGGCAGTTCAAGCCGCTGCGTCCCGGACAGACGAGCTACTGGCAGAACTACAATAAGTTCTTCGTCTCGTTCCAGAAGGCGATGTGGGGCGACAAGGCCACGAAGGAGACCGACTGGGCGTACGATTACCTGCCCAAGCTCGACGTGCCGACCTACGACGTGATCCGTGGGTTCGAGCTCGCCAAGCAGGGCAAGATGACCGGCTACGTCATCCAGGGCTTCAACCCCCTGCTGTCGTTCCCGAATCGTGCCAAGATGACGGAAGCCTTCTCCAAGATGAAGTTCATCGTGGTGATGGATCCGCTCAAGACGGAGACGGCCCGGTTCTGGGAGAACCACGGCGAGTACAACGACGTCGATCCGACCAAGATCCAGACCGAGGTGTTCGAGCTTCCGACCACCCTGTTCGTGGAGGAGGAAGGCTCGCTGTCGAACTCCAGCCGCTGGCTGCAGTGGCACTGGCAGGCGCAGGAGGCGCCGGGCGAGTGCCGCTCGGACATCGAGATCATGTCGGAGATCTTCCTCCGCGTGAAGGCGGCCTACAAGAAGGACGGCGGGGCCTTCCCGGACCCGATCGTCAATCTGAAGTGGGACTACGCGATCGCCGAGTCGCCGACCCCGACGGAGCTCGCCCGCGAGCTCAACGGCTACACGCTGGCGCCGACGCCGGACCTCAACGGCACCATCATCCCGGCGGGCAAGCAGGTCGACGGCTTCGCCCAGCTCAAGGACGACGGGACGACCGCCTGCGGCTGCTGGATCTACTCGGGCTGCTACACCGAGAAGGGCAACATGATGGCCCGCCGGGACAACACCGATCCCGGCGATCGCGGCATCGCGCCCAACTGGGCCTTCGCGTGGCCGGCCAACCGGCGCGTGCTCTACAACCGCGCCTCATGCGACCCCGAGGGTCGTCCGTGGTCGGAGAAGAAGAAGCTCATCGAGTGGAACGGCAAGCAGTGGATCGGCTTCGACGTGCCGGATTACGGCGTCACCGTCGCCCCCGATAAGGGCGTCGGGCCGTTCATCTTGAACCAGGAGGGCGTCGCCCGCCTGTGGACCCGGGGTCTCATGCGCGACGGGCCGTTCCCGGCGCATTACGAGCCCTTCGAGTCCCCGGTGGCCAACCTCGCCTTCCCGAAGATCAAGGGCGCGCCCGCGTCCCGCATCTTCAAGGACGATCTGGCCGATCTCGGCGACGCGAAGGAGTTCCCCTACGCGGCGACGAGCTACCGCCTGACCGAGCACTTCCACGGGTGGACCAAGCACGCCCGGATCAACGCGATCCTCCAGCCCGAGGCCTTCGTGGAGATCTCGGAGGAGCTCGCCAAGGAGAAGGGCATCGCCAAGGGCGGCTGGGTCCGCGTCTGGTCGAAGCGCGGCTCCCTGAAGGCCAAGGCCGTGGTGACGAAGCGGATCAAGCCGCTGATCTGCGACGGCAAGCCCGTCCACGTCGTCGGCATCCCGCAGCACTGGGGCTTCATGGGCCACACCAAGAAAGGATGGCACCCGAACTCGCTGACGCCCGTCGTCGGCGACGCGAACACCGAGACGCCGGAGTTCAAGGCCTGGCTCGTGAACATCGAGCCGACCACGCCTCCGTCGGACGCGGTCGCGTAAGGGGGAGCGGCAGACATGGCTGATTACAGCTCCCTCGACATCCGCCAGCGCTCCGCCTCCACGGAGACGCCGCCGGAGATCCGCCGTCAGGTGGAGGTCGCCAAACTCATCGACGTGTCGAAGTGCATCGGCTGCAAGGCCTGCCAGTCGGCCTGCGAGGAGTGGAACGACCTGCGCGACGACATCGGTGTCAACACGGGCACCTACCAGAACCCCCACGACCTCACGCCGAAGTCGTGGACCCTGATGCGGTTCACCGAGTACGAGAACCCGGAGACCAACAACCTCGAATGGCTGATCCGCAAGGACGGCTGCATGCACTGCACCGAACCGGGCTGCCTGAAGGCCTGCCCGTCGCCGGGCGCGATCGTGCAGTACTCCAACGGCATCGTCGACTTCATCGAGGAGAACTGCATCGGCTGCGGCTACTGCGTGAAGGGCTGCCCCTTCAACATCCCGCGCATCAGCCAGACCGACCACAAGGCGTACAAGTGCACCCTGTGCTCGGACCGGGTGGCGGTGGGTCAGGCTCCGGCCTGCGCCAAGGCCTGCCCGACCGGCTCGATCATGTTCGGCACCAAGCAGGCCATGATCGATCAGGCCCACGACCGCGTCGAGGACCTGAAGTCGCGCGGGTTCGACAAGGCGGGTCTCTACGACCCGGCCGGGGTCGGCGGCACGCACGTCATGTACGTGCTGCACCACGCCGATCAGCCGAGCCTCTATGCCGGCCTGCCGAACGACCCGAAGATCTCGCCTCTGGTCGCCTTCTGGAAGGGCGGGGCCAAGGTGTTCGGGCTCGCCGCGATGGGCTTCGCCGCGGTCGCGGGCTTCTTCCACTACGTGACGGCCGGCCCGAACGAGGTCGTGCCCGAGGAGGAGGAAGAGGCGGTCGAGTACGACGAGGCCAAGCGCCGCGAGAATGGCGGCGGCGAGGCCCGGCCGCACTGAGATGTGACGATCTCCCTTCCCCTCCGGGGGGAAGGGAGAAAGGCGGATCCAGGAGCCGACACGGTGGAGACGGCGCAGCCGTCCCACCCTATTTTTCGTTTCAGAGCCACCTCCGCGGCGATGCGGGGCCGGCACCGCATCAGGCGCGAGAAGGCCGATGACGATCCACAGCGACATCCGGGACGGCGATCCCCGCCCCCTCCACCACGCCAAGTCCGCGGCGCCGGAGGTGATGTACGTCCCGCGCTACACGGGCGTGCAGCGCGTGAACCACTGGATCACCGCGATCCTGTTCACGTTGCTGACCCTCTCGGGGCTGGCGATGTTCACACCCTACCTGTTCTCGCTCACCGGCCTGTTCGGCGGCGGGCAGGCGACCCGGGCGATCCACCCGTGGTTCGGCGTGGCGCTGGCCATCAGCTTCTTCTTCCTGTTCGTGCGCTTTTGGAAGCTCAACATCCCCAACAAGGACGATGTCGAGTGGACCAAGCACATCGGCGACGTGGTCACCAATCGCGACGACCGGCTGCCGGAGCTCGGCAAGTACAATGCCGGCCAGAAGGGCGTGTTCTGGGGCCAGACCGCGCTGATCGGCGTGATGTTGGTCACCGGCCTCGTGATCTGGAACACCTATTTCGGCGGCCTCACCTCGATCGAGACCCAGCGCTGGGCGCTGCTCGCCCACTCGCTCGCCGCCGTGATCGCCATCGCGATCATCTTGGTCCACATCTATGCCGGTATCTGGGTGCGCGGCACCGGCCGGGCGATGGTCCGCGGCACGGTCACGGGCGGCTGGGCCTACCGGCATCACCGCAAGTGGTTCCGGCAGATTGCCGGCGGCAAGGCGCGCCACGGCTCGGTGGACAAGCGCGGATCCTGAGTTGTGGCCAATTTCTTCAAGCGTAAACCCGCGGCTCCGGCCGCGGACAAGGCTCCGACGCCCGCCGAGGCGCCCAAACCCCGCCGCCGGGATTTCAGCGAGCTGAAGCCCGATCCCGACAAGATCGGGATCTCCGGCTCGGTCCCGTTCGTCCGCCTCCCGGACCCGACGACGCTGTTCGCCGACCGCGCCGCCCGCTTGGCCGAGGCCGCGCCCGGTCATCCGCTGGAGGCCTATCTCCGGTTCGTCGCCGAGGTCGCCCGGGCGCAGGCCGCGATCCAGGCGAACGGTCCGCCGGCCACTCTGCCGGAGGCCGCCGATCTGGCGCTGCGGACCGAGCACGGCATGCCGCCCCTGTCGCGGCACAGCCTGGAGTCCGATACGGGCTTCGACGTCACCCTCCTGGCGCTGCTCGATGCGCTGGACCTCAACACGGCGCCCGAAGCTTCGGCCGCGGCGCGCGAGTCCCTGCGTGCCGCCTCCCGGGAGGATCGCCTCGACCTCGCCCTGCAGGTCTTCGAAGGGGCGCTGCCGGTGGACCGGATCGCCGAATGCGTGTTCGTCTCGGCGGCACTGCAGGTCCGCCTCGCCCAGCAGGCCGCGCGCCTCGACACCAAGGCGCTGAAGCCGGTGGCCGACGGCGTCTGCCCCTGCTGCGGCGGCGCGCCGGTGGCGAGCGTCGTGGTCGCCTGGACCCCGGCCGACAAGGCTCGGTACCTGAGCTGCTCGCTCTGCGGCACGTACTGGAACCACGTCCGGATCCGCTGCACAGCCTGCGGCGACGGCGAGAACGTCAGCTATTACGGGCTCGACGAGGTCTCGAAGGACATCCAGGTCGAGACCTGCACGACCTGCCACAGCTACATCAAGCACCTGCACCAGCACCGGGCCCCGACGCTCGACCCGGTGGCGGACGACATCGCCTCCTACGGGCTCGATCTGAAGATCGCCGAGGAAGGATTCCGGCGCGCCGGGCTGAACCTGCTGTTCGTGATCTGAACGCCCCTCCCCGGCGGTCATGCGCCGACGCGGGAGGGTGAACACGTGCGTGCCCGGGGCCTCCAGCCCCGGCCGGAGCTGCATGCTCGGGATGCGGTAATCGCCGCCGTTCTGCGGCCGAAACGGGATTGGGGGCGTCGCGCGGGCGGCGGTCCTGGCGGGGCGCGGCATCGCCCCCCGCGCACCGCTGGCTGGTCGCGGACTGCCTCGCCGATGGGCGGCTCGAAACGGTCCTGCCGGACTACGCCGTGCCGTCCGTGCCGCTCAGCCTGCTGATCGTGCCGGAGCGGGCCGGGATCACGCGGGTCCGGCTGCTGGCGGATTGCCTCGCCGCGGAGCTCCGCGCGGTCCCGGGGATCGCGCCGGAGCCCGGCGCGACGCCGGCTCAGCGATAGCCGTAGCGGCTCTTGGCGGCGGCGAGCAGATGCAGGGCCTCGCCCGACTTGCCGGCCGCGCATTCCGCGGCGGCGCGCGCGAGGTCGGCGTCGAAACGCTCGCCCACCGGCGCGTTGAGGTTTCCGGTCGCCACGTCGCTGGCGACGATCGCCCGGGTGCGCGCGACCTCCGGACCGCAGCCACTCCCCGTGGGGAGCGCCAGCGGGGCCGGGACGACCGGCGCTGGCTCCATGACCGCGGGCGTGGCGCGCTGCTGGCAGGCGCCCAGCGCCGCGACGGCGAGGGCGACGAGGCTGAGGCGCATCGGGAGGCGGGACGCGGGCACGGCGATCATCCTGTTGGGGCGCGAGGGGCCGCGCCGCCGAGGTTTTGAGCCGAGCTTGGCAGTGGGTCAATCGCGCCGGCCACATGCCGAAGGGGCGCGAAACGCGGGGCGCAGAACGTCGGAAACGCACGATTCCGCTGTCGTCGGAAGGTCTTGGTGCGCGCCGCCGGCATCCGGCGTCGACGGCGCGCTCCGAATCGTGACGGGCTTACTTCGCCTTATCGGCGAGGGCCTTCAGGCCGGAATCGTAGATGCCCTGGATCGCGTCGGTGGCGACGGTGTCGGGCGCACCCTTCGCGTTGAATGTCCCGGTCCAGGTCACCTTCGAGCCGGAGCCCGCAGGAGCGACCGAGAGGGTCGACTTGTAGTCCGAGACCGGCAGCGGGCTCTCCAGGATCGTGTAGGTGTAGCTCATCACCTTGTCGTCCCGGGAGACCTGCTCCTCCTTGATGGTGCCGCCGCCCTTCAGGCTGAGGGTGCGGACCTTCATGCCGTCCTTGTCGGACAGGGCGCACTTCTCGATCGCCGGGTGCCAGTCGCCGATGCCGCAGAACTCGCCGATGGTCTGCCAGACCTTGGCCGGGGGCGCGGCGATGTCGGCCGAGCGCGTCACCTCCAGGGCGTAGCCCGGCACGGTGGCCGCGGCGAGCGCCAGGGCGGCGATGGGAAGGGACCGGCAGAAAGCGAGGGGCATCTTGGGGGTGTCTCCGTCCGTCTCAGGTCGCGGCAGGGGCCGCGCAGGCTCTGATGGCCGCGCAGGAGCTAGGCCGCCATCCCGCCCTCGGCAATGGGTCGCGTCGTCCGGCCATGACGTTCGCGGGCGGACGACGCGGTTCCGGGACGGGCTACCAGCTGTCCATCGCGTCGGTGTCGGCCGGGTAGCCGTAGACCGTCGCCGGCGCGTAGGCGGGCCGCGCGGCCGGGCGATAATAGGCCGGCAGCGACCGGCGGCCCATCTGGTCGCTGTCCGCCAGCAGATCGTCCGTCTCGTAGGGGCTGCGGTGCCGGGCGACGCGGACCCCGCGCTGCCCGCGCTCCGCGACCGGGGCATCCGCGCCGTCGATCACCACGCGGGTCCGGCCCATACCCTGGCTCTTCACGAGGTTGAACAGCGTCGCGGCGTTGCGCGCCGACAGGCGCACGCAGCCGTGCGACGCCGCCCGGCCGAGACTGCGCACGTGGTTGGTGCCGTGGATGGCGTGACCTTGGGTTGTGAAGAACATCGCGAAGGGCATGGGCGCGTCGTCCCATTCCTTCGAGAAATGCGTGCGCTCCATCCGGAACGGGCGGTAGGATCCGGCCGGGGTGTCGTAGCTCGCGACGCCGGTGGAGACCGGCCACGAATAGCGCGGCTGCCCGTCGACCGAGACCTCCATGCGCTGCGTGGTCTTGTCGACGTTGACGAGCACGTCCGCGTTGGCGGCGCCGGGCGCCGCGGCCCACAGGAGAACGCCGGACAGGATCGAGATCAGACCGATACGCATGAGCGACTCCGACTGCGAAACCTCGCGGGTTTGCCGACAGGCTAAGCCGTTGGCAACAGCGCGGTTCCGGCGGTTGCAGGCGGTGCGTAGTCACGCTTTGCTGAGCGGGTGCGCGGCGGGTTGTCATCCGCCGCATCGGAGGGGTGCCGCGAGCGCAGGGTCCGCGGCACGCGCCGTGCTCCCGACAACCGCCGGTTGACAGCTGCCCGAGCCCGGGCGCTTCCTCCCGGCCGCAGACGGTTCGGAGTTCCCATGGCCCTCGACCCCACCCTCGCCGCCGAGATCGAAGCCTCCGTGGCGGAGGGTTTTGCCGATCAGGTCGCTCACACGCAGGCGCTGGTCCGGTTCGCGTCCCTGCGCGGTGAGGAGCATGCCTGCCAGGATTACGTGTTCGATCAGTTCCGCGCCCGCGGCTACGCTACCGAGCGCTTCGCCATGGACCGGGACGCCATCGCGGACCATCCGGGCGGCTCGAAGATCGACGACGCGCACCATTCGGACGCGCCGATCGTCGTCTGCCACCATCGGCCGAGCACCGAGACCGGGCGCTCGTTGATCCTGCAGGCCCATGTCGACGTGGTGCCGCCCGGCCCCCTCGATCTCTGGACCCATCGGCCCTTCGATCCGGTGATCCAGGGCGACTGGATGTACGGCCGCGGCGCCGGCGACATGAAGGCGGGGCATGCCGCCAACCTGTTCGCCCTCGACGCGCTCGCTCGCCTCGGCCTCCAGCCGGCCGCCGCCGTGACGGTGCAGTCGGTTGTCGAGGAGGAATCCACCGGCAACGGCGCCCTGATGACCCATCTGCGCGGCTACCGGGCCGACGCCGTGCTGATCCCCGAGCCCGAGGACGAGAAGCTCGTGCGCGCCAATACCGGCGTGCTCTGGTTCACCGTCGAGGTGCGGGGCGTCCCGGTCCACGTGCGCGAGATGGGCGCCGGCGCCAACGCCATCGACGCCACCTACCGGGTGATCGGCGCGCTGCGCGCCGTCGAGGACCGCTGGAACGCCGAGAAGGCCGCGCACCCGCACTTCGAGACCGAGGACCACCCGATCAACCTCAACATCGGCAAGATCGAGGGCGGCGACTGGGCCTCCTCGGTCCCGGCCTGGTGCCGGATCCACTGCCGGGTGGCGCTCTACCCGGGCGTCACCGCCGCGCAGGCCGCCGCCGAGATCGAGGCCGCGGTGGCGTCCTTCTCCCGCACCGACCCGTTCCTGGCCAACAGCCCGCCGCGCGTGGTCTTCAACGGCTTCTTCGCCGAGGGCTACGTGCTGGAGGAAGGCTCGGAGGCCGAGGCCGTGCTCGGCCGCGCCCATGAGCGGGCAATCGGCGCGCCGCTCCAGAGCTTCATGACCGCGGGCTACCTCGATACCCGGGTGCATGCCCTCTACGATAAGGTCCCGGCCCTCTGCTACGGCCCGACCTCCCAGAACATCCACGGCTTCGATGAGCGCGTGAGCCTCGCCTCGGTGAAGCGGATCACGACCACCATGGCGCTGTTCGTGGCCGAGTGGTGCGGGACGGAGCGCAAGGCCGGGTGAGCCGCCGTCCTTGCGAGCGGAGCGAAGCAATCCAGGGGCGCGCTACGCCGACCGATGTCGCGCCGCCCTGGGTCGCTTCACTGCGCTCGCGATGACGGCGGTGATCCCCGTCAGGGGATCAGCCGGTCTGCGCGGAGCTGGCCGAACAGGTCGAAGAACGCGTCGTCCGTCGGCTGGTAGGCGGTGAAGCCGAGGCGGCGGCTCTTGCTCATGTCGGTGACGACCTCGATCGGCCGACCGAGATCGGCATCCGTGTGCCAGGCCGAGGCGAGCTTCTCGAGGTTCGGCTCGGCGAGGCCGTAGCGCTGCGCGATCTCCGCCCAGGCCGGGCCGTCCTGCGCCATCCGCGGTTCCAGGGGCCGGTGCGTGCCGTCGAACGGCACCGCCTCGATTCCGAACCAGGCGGCGATCCGGCCCCACATCCAGCTCCAGCGGAAGACGTCGCCGTTCACGACGTTGAACGCCTCGTTGGCGGCCTTCGGCTCCGTCGAGGCCCAGAGCAGCTGGCGGGCGAGAAGCCGCGCGTCGGTCATGTCGGTGAGCCCGTTCCACTGCGCGGCCGAACCCGGGAAGATGAAGGGCCGCCCCAGTTCCCGGCACAGGGTGGCGTAGCAGGCGAGCGTCGTGCCCATGTTCATGGCGTTGCCCACAGCCTTGCCGATGATCGTGTGCGGGCGGTGGACGCTCCAGCTGAAGCCGTCGCGCGCGGCGGCCGCGAACACCGCATCCTCCTGGGCGTAGTAAAAATTCTCGATGTCGAGGCGGCCCTGGTCCTCGCGGAACGGCGTCTGCGGGAGCTTGCCTTTGCCGTAGGCCTCAAATGGGCCGAGATAGTGCTTCAGCCCGGTCACCAGGGCGACGTGGCGGACGCTCGTCTTCGGGCGGAGCGCGTCCAGCAGGTTCTCGACCATCGCCCGGTTGACGCGGATCATCTCCGCCTCGGTGGGGCGCCGCTGCCAGGTCGCAAGGAACACGTGGGTCGGCGCGAGATCGGCCAGGGCCTTCTCCAGCGAGGCCGGATCCTGGAGATCGCCCGTCACCGGCTCGACGCCCGCCTGGGCCAGAGGATGGCGCGCGAGGCCCGCGACCCGCCAGCCCTCTTGGTGGAGCAGCGCCGCGGTGGCGCTGCCGACGATCCCGCTGGCGCCGACGATCAGGGCGGTGTTCGACATGGAAACCCTCGCTGCAAACCCTCGCCCCCGCGACCCGGCCTGAGGCCGGGCCCGGGGAGATGCGGCGGGGCGGCGCTCACCGCAAGGGCGCCCGGCGCCGGGCTTGCCTGCGCAGGGCTCAGGCGACCCGGTCGATCGCGGCGCCCAGGATGTCCACGATCTCGCCGATCTGGCCGCGCTCGATGATCAGTGGCGGCGAGAGGGCGATGATGTCGCCAGTGACTCGGGTGAGCAGGCCGCGCTCGAAGCAGTCCACGAACACCTCGTAGGCGCGCTTGCCCACCGCGTCCGGACGCGGCGCCAGCTCGATGCCGGCGACGAGGCCGATGGTGCGGATGTCGATGACGTTCTTGCGCCCGCGCAGGTCGTGCATCGCCGCCGCCCAGTCGTCGGCGATGTCGGCGACGCGGGTGAGCAGCCCTTCCTCCCGGTAGATGTCCAGCGTCGCGAGGCCAGCCGCGCAGGCGATCGGGTGCCCGGAATAGGTGTAGCCGTGGAACAGCTCGATCCCGTCCGGGCCCTGCATCAGCGCGTCGTGGACCGCGCGACTCGCGAAGACCGCGCCCATCGGCACCGTGCCGTTGGTCAGTCCCTTGGCGCTGGTCACGAGGTCCGGGACCACGCCGAAGAAGTCGGTCGCGAACGGCGCACCGAGGCGGCCGAAGCCGGAAATCACCTCGTCGAAGATCAGCAGGATGCCGTGCTTGGTGCAGATCTCGCGCAGGCGTTCCAGGTAGCCCTTCGGCGGGATCAGCACGCCGGTCGAGCCCGCCACCGGCTCGACGATGCAGGCCGCGATGGTCTCGGCCCCGTGGAGCGCCACCAGCCGCTCCAGATCCTCGGCGAACTCCGCGCCGTGCTCGGGCTGGCCCTTCACGAAGGCGTTGCGGGCCGGATCATGGGTGTGGCGCAGGTGGTCGGTGCCGTTGAGCTGCGGGAAGACCCGCCGGTTCGACACGATGCCGCCGACCGACAGGCCGCCGAAGCCGACGCCGTGATAGCCGCGCTCGCGGCCGATCAGCCGGGTGCGGGTCCCCTGCCCGATCGCCCGCTGGTAGGCCAGCGCGATCTTGAGGGCGGTGTCGACCGATTCCGAGCCGGAATTGGTGAAGAACACGCGGTCGAGCCGCTTGTCCGGACCGCCCGGGGCGATCTCGGCCAGCCGCTCGGCGAATTCGAACGCGATGGGGTGGCCCATCTGGAAGGTCGGGGCGAAGTCGAGGGTAGCGAGCTGGCGCTCCACGGCCGCCGCGATGCCCCGGCGTCCGTGCCCAGCATTGACGCACCAGAGCCCCGCGGAGCCGTCGAGGACCTTGCGGCCGTCATCGGCGGTGTAGTGCATGCCCTCGGCCGACACGAGCAGGCGCGGCGCCGCCTTGAACTGGCGGTTGGCGGTGAACGGCATCCAGAAGGCGTCCATCGCGGGCGTGTTGCGGAGCGGATGGTCGGTCATGGGGCGGTTCTCCGGAGCGGGCGGCGCGGATCGGGCGGCGGGACCAGGGGACACCTTCGCCGATCGGGCAACAAGTCCTTTTCTGGCCGCCGCCAACCCCTTGCAGGATCGGGGCCGCGGGTGGCACCGTTGCGGAATCCGCAACACCTGAAACGGGCCTGAGCCGGATGAGCATCGATGTCGGCGCGCGGCTGCGCTTCGTGCGCGCCCGCCACGGCCTGTCGCAGCGGACGCTCGCCAAGCGAGCCGGGGTGACCAATTCCGCGATCTCGCTGATCGAGGCCAACCGGGTGAATCCCTCGGTGGGGGCCCTGAAGCGGATCCTCGATGGAGTGCCGATCGGCATGGCCGAGTTCTTCGCTCTGGAGCCGGAGCCGGAGCGCAAGGCGTTCTTCGCCGCCGAGGAGCTGACCGAGATCGGCCGCCGGGCCGCCAAGGGGGCGATCTCGTACCGCCAGGTCGGCGACAGCCTGTTCGGGCGCAAGCTCCAGATCCTCAAGGAGCGCTACGAGCCCGGCGCCGATACCGGCCGGGTGCCGCTCTCCCACGAGGGCGAGGAGGGCGGCATCGTGCTCTCCGGCCGCCTGGAGGTGACGGTGGATGCCGAGCGCCGGATCCTCGGCCCCGGCGACGCCTACAGCTTCGACAGCCGCCGCCCGCACCGGTTCCGCTGCGTCGGTCCCAACCCGTGCGAGGTGGTGAGCGCCTGCACGCCGCCGAGCTTCTGATCGTCCCGAGCCCATGCCAACCGACAGCGTCGTCCTTCTGCACGGTCTCGGGCGAAAAGCCGCCTCGTTCGCGCGGATGCAAGCGGCCTTGACGGCGGAGGGCTACCGAGTGTTCGCGCTCGACTATCCCTCGACCCGTCACGACCTCCCCACCCTGACGGCGACGCTCCGTCCGCAGGTCGCCGCGATTGCCGGCGCGACGGCGGGCGCGCTGCACTTCGTCGGGCACTCGATGGGCGGTCTCCTCGCGCGGAGTCTGATCGCGGATGCGCGACCGGACAGGCTCGGCCGCCTCGTCATGCTCGGACCGCCCAACCGCGGCAGCGAGATCGCGGACCGGCTGCGGCATGTCGGGCTCTACCACCGCCTGCTCGGGCCGGCCGCGCTGTCGCTCGGGACCACGACGGTGCCGCCCTGGCCCGATCCCGATTACCCGGTCGGCGTCATCGCCGGCACGCGCAGCATCGATCCGGTCGGCTGGCTGATGCTGCCCCGGCCGAACGACGGGCGGGTGAGCGTCGCCCGGACCAGGATCCCGGGCCTGCAGGGGCATCTGGTGCTGCCCGTCAGCCACGCCCTGATGATGAACCATCCGGTCGTCATCGCGCAGACGGCGCGGTTCCTTGCGACGGGGGTCTTCGCCGCGTAACCGTGAATTCAAAATACCGATGCGCGCGAGGATTGATGGCCGTCACCACCGCAGCCCCGGCCGCCGGACCCGGACAGAACCAGTCGGCGCGCGCGGCGCTCGCGGCCTTCGTGGGCACCACGATCGAGTGGTACGATTTCTTCATCTACGGCACCGCGGCGGCCCTGGTGTTCGGGCCGCTCTTCTTCACGGCGGAATCGCCCTACATCGCCACGCTCTCGGCCTTCGGCACCTTCGCGGTCGGCTTCCTGGCCCGGCCGCTGGGCGGCCTGATCTTCGGGCATCTCGGCGACCGGTTCGGGCGCAAGCGCGCCCTGGTGGCGACGCTCGTGATGATGGGCATCGCGACCTCGTGCATCGGGCTTCTGCCGACCTACGCCTCCGTCGGCCTGTGGGCGCCGGTGATGCTGGTCGTCCTGCGGTTGATCCAGGGACTCGCGGTCGGCGGCGAGTGGGGCGGCGCCGTGCTGATGGCCGCCGAGCACGCGCCGGCCGGGCGCAACACCTTCTTCGCCTCCTTTGCGCAGCTCGGCAGCCCGGCCGGGCAGATCCTGTCGCTGCTGGCCTTCCGCCTCGCCGGCCTGCTCGACAAGGAGAGCTTCCTGACCTGGGGCTGGCGGGTGCCGTTCCTGGTGAGCATCCTGCTGCTGTTCGTGGGGCTGGCGATCCGCCTCGGCGTTGCGGAATCGCCGGCCTTCGAGAAGGCCCGGGCCGCCGGCGGACCGCCGCAGGCGCCCGTGCGCGAGGTCCTGACGACCAGCCTGAAGCCGGTGCTGCTGGCGGCGGGCGCCAACACCTTCGCGATTGCCTCGGTCTACCTGTTCAACACCTTCATGATCGCGTTCACTACGCAGTATCTCGGCATTGCACGCGCAACGATCCTCGACGCCCTGCTGATCGGCGCCGTGGTGCAGCTGGTGATGACGCCGGTGGGCGCCCGGATCGCGGAGCTGATCCGCAACGAGCGGTTGTTCCTGCAGGGGACGCTGGTCTGGGCGATGCTGGCCCCCTACCCGCTGTTCTGGCTGGTCGAGACCAAGTCGGTCACGCTGATCGTGCTGGGCCTCGCCCTCAACGTGATCGGCACTGGGACCTTCTACGCGGTGATCGCCGGCTATCTCGCCGGCGCCTTCCCGACGCGGGTCCGCTACACGGCGATCTCCATCGCCTACCAGTTCTGCGGCGCGCTCGCCGGCGGGCTGACCCCGATCATCGGCACCGTGCTGGCCGAGCGCTTCCAGGGCCATTGGTGGCCGATCGCGGTGTTCGGCACGGCGCTGGCCGGCGTGTCGTTCCTGTGCGTCACGGCGATCGGCGGCTACCGCGCGCGGCAGCGGGGCTTCCTGGACGGGTGAGTGCAAGCCGATCAAAGACGCCGGATCCGGGTAACGCCGGATTCAGACCGGCGGTCTAAGATCAGCGCCATGGATTCGATCGCCGCAGCCGCCGTGCAGATGCTGGGTTCGTCCCAGAACCAGCAGATCGGCATCGCCGTCGCCAGGCAGCAGCTCTCGGCCGACAAGGCGGTGGCCGGGCTCGTGGCCGACAGCGCGGCCCAGGCGGCGAGTGCCGGTCCGCCCGCGCCTCCCGGACAGGGGCTGAGCGTCGACCTGCGGGTCTGACGGAAACACCGCCCCCGCTTTCCGGGCCCCCCGCGGCCCTGGGTTGCTTCGCTGCGCTCGCGATGACGGCGGGCTCTTCAAGGCCTGTCGAACGCCCGCCCCTATCCGAAGCCGTAGAGCCGCCGCGGGTTGTCGACGAACACCATCCGGCGCCTGTCCGCGTCCGGCACCCAGTCGGCCATCAGGTCGAGGAGGTCCCGCGTCCGCGGCGGCCCGTCCCAGGCGGCCACGTGTGGCCAGTCCGAGCCCCAGAGGCAGCGTTCCGGCGCGGCGTCGTTGAGCGCCCGGGCAAAGGGGATCGTGTCCGCGTAGGGCGGGCCGGTCACGGAATCCCGGAAGGCCCCCGACAGCTTCACCCAGTTGCCGTCGGCGACGAGGCCGAGCAGCGCCTCGAAGCCCGGGTGGTCCAGGCCGGCCGAGGTCGGCATGTGGCCCATATGGTCGAACACCAGCGGCACCGGCAGCCGCGACAGGCGGCCGGCGATCGGCGGCAGCTCCCGGGCATCGAGCAGGAACTGGAGGTGCCAGCCCATCTCGCGGGCGAGCGCCCCGTAGGACTCGACCGCGTCGAGCCCGACCCCGCCGCCGAACAGCACGTTGAGGCGCAGGCCGACCACGCCGGCCTCCTTCAGAGCCGCGAGCTCCGCGTCGGGCAGGCCGAGCGGGATCACCGCGATGCCGCGCAGGCGCTGCCGGTTGGCGCGCAGCGTCTCGACCATCAGCCGGTTGTCGGTGCCGTGCACGCTGACCTGGACCAGCACGCCGTTGGCCATGCCGGTCCCGTCGAGCATCGCGAGATACCGCTCGGCCGGCGCCGCCGGGGGCGTGTAGCTGCGGTCCGCCACCAGGGGATAGTCCGGTGGCAGGCCGATGACGTGGGCGTGGGTGTCGACCGCGCCGTCCGGCACGGCGTAGCGGGTCGGGCCTTCCGGGTGCGGGTCCGGGGCGGGGCAGTCTCGGATCTCGGGCATGATCAGCTATCCGCGTGCAGGACCTTGCCGCGCGTCTCGGGCAGCGCGAAGGCCGCCAGGAAGAAGATCCCGTAGGCGACGGCCGCGAAGATCGCGATGGCGGAGGCCAGGCCAGCGCGCTCCGCGAGGTAGCCGACCAGCGCTGGGAACAGCGCGCCGATGCCGCGCCCGAAATTGTAGCAGAACCCCTGCCCCGAGCCGCGCAGGCGGGTCGGGTACAGTTCGGTCAGGAACGCGCCCATGCCCGAGAAGTAGCCGGAGGCGAAGAAGCCGAGCGGGAAGCCCAGCACCCACAGCACCCCGTTCGAGAGCGGGATCTGTGTGTAGGCGACGATCACCGCGATGGCGCCCAGCGAGAAGATCAGGAAGAGCGGCCGCCGGCCGAGCCGGTCGGCGAGCCACGCGCCCACGAGGTAGCCGGTGAACGAGCCGACGATCAGGGCCGCGAGGTAGCCGGTGGAGGAGACGATCGACAGGTGGCGCTCGGTGGTCAGGAAGCGCGGCACCCAGGTGGTGATCGCGTAGTAGCCGCCCTGGCAGCCCGCCGCTGCCAGCGAGGCGAGCAGCGTCGTCTTGAGGATCGGGCCGGAGAAGATCTCCCAGATCTGCGGCCGGTCGCCCGTGGCGGCGGCCCGGGCGCGGGATTCGGCGGCGACCTCCGGCTCCTTCACGTAGCGGCGCAGGTAGAAGACCAGCAGCGCCGGCAGGGCGCCCACCGCGAACATCCAGCGCCACGCGGTCTCGGGCGGCAGGATCGAGAACAGCACCGCCTGCGACAGGACCGCGAGACCCCAGCCGATTGCCCAGCCGGACTGGACGGAGCCGACGGCGCGGCCGCGATACTCGGCCCGGATCGTCTCGCCGATCAGCACGGCGCCGGCCGCCCACTCGCCGCCGAAGCCGAGGCCCAGGATCGCCCGGGCGACGAGAAGCTGCTCGAAGTTCTGCACGAAGGCGCAGAGCAGGGAGAACAGGGAGAACCAGAGGATCGTGATCTGCAGGGTCAGCACCCGGCCGATCCGGTCGGCGATGAAGCCCGCGAGCCAGCCGCCAACTGCCGAGGCCAGCAGCGTCACCGTGGCTGCGAGCCCGGCCGTGCCGGAATCGACGTGCCACAGGGCCATGATCGTCCCGATCACCAGCGGGTAGATCATGAAGTCCATGCCGTCGAGGCACCATCCGGCGGCGCACGCCCAGAACGTGTGCCGCTCCGGCGGCGTCATCGATCGGTAGAAGGCGGTGAGGCTGGCGTCGCGGATCTCGACCGCGTCCACGCCGGTGCTCCCCTGCCCGGTTGCTGTGCTCATCACCGCCTCCCGCCGTCCGATATCAGTATCAGCGTCCTAGGCTGAGCTGTCCAACGTCGGAGAGGTCCACGCAAGGAAAAGGCCGCCCGCAGGCGGCCTCTCCCCGTCTTTTCGCTTCCCGATCAACGCTCAGTAGCAGCGCTCGACGAGGACCCGGCGGTAGCCGTAGGGGGTCCAGCGCACGCGCGGGACCGTGTAGCAGCCGCCGCCATAGCCGTAATCGCCGGCGTAGCCGTAGCCGACCGGAGCGTAGCCACCGTATCCGTAGCCGTAGCCCGGATAGCCGTAGCCGCCATAGCCGCCGTAGAGGCCGCCGGCCGCGAGACCCAGGCCGACGCCGAGGCCCAATCCGCCGAGGCCGTAGCCGTAACCCCGGCCATAACCGTAGCCGCGTCCACCATAGAAGCCACGACCACCATAGAAACCACCCCCGCGGAAGCCGGCGCCGCGGAAGCCGCCACCGAAGCCGCCACCCCGGAAGCCGCCGAAGCCGCCGCCGTGGAAGCCGCCGCCGTGGAAACCACCCCCGCCGAATCCGCGCGCATCCGCGCTGGCCGGCGCCAGAGCCAGGGCACCCGCTGCGAGCAGGGCCGAGCCGAGCACTGCACCCTTCATCACGTCATCTCCGTGGAAAACCGCCCTCTGAGGCAAGAAACGTTTTAAGGCCGAAAACGGTCCAGTCGCCTCTTGCGGCGCGCCGCCGCTGCCGGCCGCGGCAAGCCCCGGCCTTGCTCCGGGCTCCAAAATCGCCGCTTTCCGAGGCGAGAGGCCCCGGTAACACCCCGCTCCAACCCTCCGAGCAATCCGGAACGAGTGATGACGATGCGCCCGGCTCACGCCCTGTTGATCGCGCTCCTCGCGCTGGCCGCCCCCGCCCGGGCTGGCGGGGCGCCGGCCGGCCCAACGCCTTGCCGCGCCGTCGAGGCGCAGGGCGAGACCTTCACGGTCTGTACGATCGACCTGCGGCGGCAGCGATTGAAGTTGTTCTGGCGCGAACAGGATGGGCGGCCCTACGGCTCGCTCGGCACATTGGCCGAGACGCAGGGCGGGCATCTCAGCTTCGCGATGAATGCCGGCATGTACGACAAGGACCAGGCGCCGGTGGGCCTCTACGTCGAGGACGGGCGCGAGATGAAGCGGGTCTCGACGGCCGATGGCCCGGGCAACTTCCACCTCAAGCCCAACGGCATCTTCTGGGTGAAGGGCGAGCGCGCGGGCGTGCTCGACACGGCCCGCTATCTCCGGGCGAAGATCCGCCCGGACTACGCCACGCAGTCCGGGCCGATGCTGGTGATCGACGGCCAGATTCACCCGAAGATCTCCACCGACGGGCCGAGCCAGAAGATCCGCAACGGCGTGGGCGTCCCGGAGGACGGGCACGTCGCGATCTTCGCCATCTCCGAGCGCCCGGTGACCTTCGGCGCCTTCGCGCGGCTGTTCCGGGACGATCTCGGCTGCCGGAACGCCCTGTTCCTCGACGGCTCCGTGTCGAGCCTCTACGCGCCGAATCTCGGCCGCACCGACATCAGCCGGCCGCTCGGGCCGCTGGTCGGGGCGCTGCCGCGCTGAGGACGGTTCAGAGCTTTGGGGGCGGCAGGGGAAGCCTGCCTCTCGCTCCCGGTCCGCGATCGGGCCGGCTCGAACGGCGGCAAGCTTCGGCACTCACAAGGGTTCTGGATTCCGGGCTCGCCTGCGGCGCCCCGGAATGACTGGGCCGTCGGCCGAGGACGGGCTTTCCGCCGCTGCCCGGACGTCGTGCGCGGCGCCCGCGTTCAGCGCTGCCCGAAGGCCGTGTCCTTGAACAGGTCCTTGTACTCCCGCGGCTGCGAGCGCCAGTACTGCTTGGGGGCCCGCACGCGCGCGCCGAGCTCGGCGGCCGCGTGCCAGGGCCAGCGCGGATCGTACAGCATGGCCCGGGCGAGCGAGATCGCGTCCGCCTTGCCCTCCTGCAGGATCGCCTCCGCTTGGCTGGCCTCCGTGATCAGCCCCACCGCGATGGTGGTGAGTCCGGTCTCGGCCTTGATCCGCTCCGCGTAGGGCACCTGGTAGCCCGGCCCGAGCTTGATCGCCTGCTTGGGCGAGACGCCGCCCGTGGAGACGTGGAGCGCGGGCGAGCCCGCCCGCTTCAGGGCCTGGGCCAGTTCGACGGTCTCGTCGAGATCCCAGCCGTCCTCGACCCAGTCGGTGGCCGAGACGCGCAGCCAGACCGGGCTGCCCGCCGGGACGACGGCGCGCACCGCGTCGTAGACCTCCAGCGGGAAGCGCATCCGGTTCGCGAGGCTGCCGCCATATTCGTCCGTCCGCTTGTTGGCGATCGGCGACAGGAACTGGTGCAGCAGGTAGCCGTGGGCGCCGTGCAGCTCCACCGCCTCGATGCCGAGACGCACGGCACGCTTGGCGGTGGCCACGAACTGGTCGCGGACGCGCTTCAGGTCGGCGGCGTCGAGGGCGTGGGGCGGGACCTCGCCCTCCCCGTGCGCCAAAGCCGAGGGCGCCTCCGTGCGCCAGCCGTAAGCGTGCTCCGGCGGGATCTGCTGGCCGCCGGCCCAGGGAGCCTCGCTGGACGCCTTGCGGCCGGCATGGGCGATCTGGATGCAGACCGGGATCGGCGCGTATTCGCGCACGGCGTCGAGCACGCGGGCCAGCGCCCGCTCGCAGCCGTCGTTGTAGAGGCCGAGATCCCAGGCGGTGATCCGCGCCTCGGGCGAGACCGCGGTCGCCTCCAGGGTGAGCAGGCCGGCGCCCGACATGGCGAGCCCTCCCAGATGCATCATGTGCCAATCGGTGGCCTCGCCATCCCGGGCCGAGTACTGGCACATCGGGGCGATCAGGATGCGGTTCTCGAGGGTAAGGGCATCAAGCGTCAGCGGTTCGAACAGGCGAGCGGTCATCAGCAACTCCCGGTGGTCGATCCACTCTGGCGCAGGATGGGCACGACGGCCAGTGCGGTGCGGCAGAGCACCCCTGCGACCTGGGATTGCGGGAACCTGCGGAGACGGACGGCCGTTTTTCGCCCTGTCGCCGCATCGCGGCAATCGACGCGAACCGCCTGAGGGGGCGAGATCGCCCGAGGTCCAGATGATGCTTACCAGACTCGCCATCCCGGTCGCCCTCGCCGCCGGCTGTGCCGCCCTCGCGGGCGCGGCGCAGGCCCAGCCCGCCGCCTTCGGCGGACCGAAGATGCTGATCCACGGCAATTACTGCGGGCCGGGCAACAATGCCCCGCTGCCGCCGATCGACGCCCTCGACGCGGCCTGCGCCCGCCACGACGCCTGCACGCCCGAGGGTGGCCTGCCCACGCAGGCCTGCAATCTCCGCCTCCAGCGGGAGGCTACCCTGATCTCCCGCGATCCGCGCCAGCCCCAGGAACTGCGCTCGATGGCCGGCCTCGTCGCGGCCACCGCGACCCTGATCCCGTCCGAGCCGGCCCCGCGGAGCATGCCGGCCTCGGTTACGACCAGTCCGGCGCCGGACGCCTTCGCGCCGGCCCCGGGAAGACCGGCCCCCGGGGCGCTGGACGAGGACGACGACGCGGCGGACGCCGACTGACGCAGCCTGATGACGGCGCGGCCAGACCCGCCGCGCCGTCCTGCCCGTCGTGCGCTGACGCTCAGACGGCGCCGATGCCCCTGCCCTTCAGGCTCTCGCCGATCTCGTCGAGGGCGGCTGCGTCGTCGATCGTCGCCGGCATCGTCCAAGGCTCGTCGTCGGCGATCCGCTTCATGGTGGCCCGCAGGATCTTGCCCGAGCGGGTCTTGGGCAGCCGCGGTACGGTCAGCGCCAGCTTGAAGGCCGCCACCGGGCCGATCTCGTCGCGCACCTTGGCGACGAGTTCCCGCTCGATCGCCTCGGTCGGCCGCGCGACGCCGGCCTTGAGCACCACGAACCCGCAGGGCACCTCGCCCTTCAGCGCGTCGCGGATGCCGATGACCGCGCATTCCGCCACGTCGGGATGGCCGGCGAGAACCGCCTCCATGCCGCCCGTGGACAGGCGGTGGCCCGCGACGTTGATGATGTCGTCGGTCCGGCCCAGGACCGTGATGTAGCCGTCCGCGTCGATCACCCCGGCATCCGAGGTGTCGTAATAGCCCGGAAAGGTGGCGAGGTAGCTTGACCGCATCCGTTCGTCCGAGCCCCACAGGGTCGGCAGGCAGCCCGGGGGCAGCGGCAGGCGGATCGCGATCGTGCCCATCGTGCCGGCCGGGACGGGCTTGCCGCCCTCGTCCAGCACCGCGACCCGGTAGCCCGGCATCGGCACGCAGGTGCTGCCGTGCTTCACCGGCAGGAGGCCGAGCCCCAGCGGGTTGCCGGCGATCGGCCATCCGGTCTCGGTCTGCCACCAATGGTCAATGACCGGCCGGTTCAGCACCCGCTCGGCCCAGGCGACCGAGTCGGGGTCGGCGCGCTCGCCGGCCAGGAACAGGCTGCGGAACGCCGAGAGGTCGTAGGCGCCGATCCGGGCGCCCGCGGAATCCTCCTTCTTGATGGCGCGGAGCGCCGTCGGCGCCGTGAACAGGCAGGTCACGCCGTACTCGGCGGCGACCCGCCAGAAGGCGCCGGCATCGGGCGTGCCCACCGGCTTGCCCTCGTAGAGCACCGTCGTGCAGCCGTGCAGCAGCGGCGCGTAGACGATGTAGGAATGGCCCACCACCCAGCCGATGTCGGAGGCGCAGAAATACGTCTCGCCGGGCTGGACGCCGTAGAGATTCGGCATCGACCAGGCGAGGGCGACGAGGTAGCCGCCGGTGTCGCGGACAACGCCCTTCGGCTTCCCCGTCGTGCCGGAGGTGTAGAGGATGTAGAGCGGGTCGGTGGCGGCGACCGGCACGCAGGCCGCCCTCTGCCCCGCGTCTCGGGCGGCCGAGACGGTCTCGGCCCAGTCGCGGTCGCGCTCCGGCGTCAGGGCGGCCGCGCATTGTGGCCTCTGGAGGATCAGGCAGGCCTCCGGCTTGTGGCGCGAGGCCGCGATCGCCGCGTCGAGGAGGGGCTTGTAGGCGACCACCCGGTTCGGCTCGATGCCGCAGGAGGCGGCGAGCACCACCTTCGGCGCCGCATCCTCGATCCGCACCGCCAGCTCGTTGGCGGCGAAGCCGCCGAACACCACCGAATGGACCGCGCCGAGCCGGGCGCAGGCCAGCATGCCGAACAGCGCCTCGGGCACCATCGGCATGTAGAGGATCACCCGGTCCCCCCGCCCGACGCCGAGCCCGGCCAGCACGGCGGCCAGCACCGCCACCTCGTCGCGCAGCGCCCGGTACGTGATGCTGCACTTGGTGCCGGTGACGGGGGAATCGTAGCGGATCGCCACCTGCTCCGCCCGTGCCCCCGCGGCGTGACGATCGACCGCGTTATGGCAGGCGTTCAGCGTGCCGTCCGGGAACCAGCGGCCGTAAGGGCCCGAATCCGGTGCGAAGGCCCGCTCCGGCGCGCGCACCCAGTCAAGCGCCCGGGCCGCGCCGAGCCAGAACGCCTCCGGATTGCGGCGGGCCGATTCGTAGATCTCCGGGTAGCGGCCCGGCAGGCTGGCGTTGGTCATCGCTTCGGCGTTTCCTCGCGGGCCGCTCTCCGGCGGCCGGCACAGAGTAGCCCATTCTCGCGCGCGGGGAGATAGAGCCTCGCCCCCGCGCGGCGGCGTGCGCGCCACAAGAAAGCCGCCGCACCGGGAGGTCCGATGCGGCGGCTTCTGTCATACGGGGTGTGCTATCGCGGGTGAGGTGTCAGGCCTCAGTGCCAGGCCTCAGTGCAACGTGTCGTTGCCCGCCTGGAGCCTGTTGATCTCGTCCTTGAGAAGGAGTTTCCGTCGCTTCAGCTCGGCGATGTGGAGGTCGTTCGCCGAAGGCCTGTGGGTCGCTTCCTGAATCTCGCGCTCGAGGGCTTCGTGCTTCCGGGCGAGTTGGTTCAGATGCGTCTGCAGCGACATGAGCCGAATCTCCTGTCATCGTTTCGACACGTCGAGATTGGCACAGGATGCCGGACCTGTCGAAGCGTTTTCTGCTGCTAAGTCTCACGAATGCTTACCGCGCCGTCTTGTCCGGCGCCCGGGCGTGACGCATGCTCCCGAGCCATGAACGAACTTCGGGTCCGCGGGTGACAATGGCGGAAGAGTCGGGTGAGAGTGCGCAGTCGGATCTCCTGGGCGAGCTGGCCCGGCTGCGCGAGGAGCACCGGGACCTCGACAGCGCCATCGAGGCGCTGGAGCTCAGCGTCGCCGGGGACCAGCTCCAGATCCAGCGGCTGAAGAAGCGCAAGCTCACGCTGCGCGACCGCATCTTCCACATCGAGGACGCGCTGACGCCGGACATCATCGCCTGATGCCGGTGGACGCCGCCGCGCCCCGCCTTGCCGCGGGCCTGCGCCGCCTGTAAGCGCCCTCTTTTGCCGGGATCAACGATGGTGTCGCCTCCGGTCGCGATCATCATGGGCAGCCAGTCCGACTGGGCGACCATGCGGCATGCCGCCGAGACGCTCGACGCGCTCGGCGTGCCCTACGACGCGCGGATCGTGTCGGCCCACCGCACGCCCGACCGCCTCGTGGCCTTCGCCAAGGGCGCGGTCGCGGCCGGTTTCAAGGTCGTGATCGCCGGCGCTGGCGGCGCCGCGCACCTGCCCGGCATGGCGGCGGCGATGACCCGGCTCCCGGTCTTCGGCGTGCCGGTGGAATCCAAGGCCTTGTCCGGCCAGGACAGCCTGCTCTCCATCGTCCAGATGCCCGCCGGCATCCCGGTGGGGACCCTGGCGATCGGGCGGGCCGGGGCCATCAACGCGGCCCTGCTCGCCGCGTCCGTCCTGGCGCTCTCCGACCCGCAGCTGGCGGAGCGACTCGACACGTGGCGCGCGGCCCAGACCGCCTCGGTGGCCGAGCGGCCGGTGACGGAAGAGAACGCGTGACGGACAAGACCCTCGGCCCCGGCTCCACCCTCGGCATCGTCGGCGGAGGCCAGCTCGGGCGCATGATCGCGCTGGCCGCGGCCAATTACGGCCTCAAGGTCCACATCTACGCCCCCGACCAGGACAGCCCCGCCTTCGATGTGGCCGCCCGCACCACCTGCGCGGCCTACGACGATGCCGAGGCGCTGGCCGCTTTCGCGCGCAGCGTCGACGTCGTCACCTACGAGTTCGAGAACATCCCGCACGCCACCGCCGACATCCTGGCCCGGCACGCCGCCCTGCATCCGAACGCGCGGGCGCTCTCGACCACGCAGGACCGCCTGTCCGAGAAGGAATTCATCAACGGTCTCGGCATCCCGACGGCGCCGTTCCGGGCGGTCGACACGCCCGACGACCTCGACCGCGCGATCGAGGTGATCGGCCTGCCGGCGGTGCTCAAGACCCGCCGCTTCGGCTACGACGGCAAGGGGCAGCGCATGCTGCGCGAGCGGGCCGAAGGCGACCGCAACGCCCTGTTCGCCGAGTTCGGCGGCGCGCCGCTGATCCTGGAAGGGTTCGTGCCGTTCGAGCGCGAGGTCTCGGTGGTCGGCGCCCGCGCCCGCGACGGCAGCTTCGCGGCCTTCGACCTGTGCGAGAACGAGCATCGCGATCACATCCTCGCGTTGACCCGGGTCCCGGCTCCCGGCGTGTCGCCCGAGACGCGCCGCGCCGCCCTGGACATCGCCAGGCGAATCGCCGACGCGCTGGACTATGTCGGCGTGCTCGCCGTGGAGATGTTCCTGGTGCGGGAGGATGGTGCCGAGCGCCTCGTGGTCAACGAGATCGCGCCGCGGGTCCACAATTCCGGGCACTGGACCATCGAGGGGGCGCGGACCTCGCAATTCGCCCAGCATGTCCGCGCCGTCTGCGGCTGGCCGCTCGGCGATTCCGCCCGGGTAGGCGGCCTGCCGGTGGAGATGCGCAACCTCATCGGCGCCCAGGCCGACGACTGGCACGCGCTGTTGGCCGAGCCCGGCGCGCATCTGCACCTCTACGGCAAGGGCGAGGCGCGCCCGGGCCGGAAGATGGGGCACGTCACCCGTCTCGGATCCGACCCGGCCGAAGCCTGAGGCTTCGGGGGCACACCCGCGCCGCCGCGTGCCGCGCGGAGGCCCCGACGCAGCGCCGGGGCAGCGTCGAGCCATACCTTCGCCACATCCCGCCGCTTCCACCAAGTCGTGGTCGGTGCCGAATGCTGTCGATCGATTCACCCGTGCCGCCTTTATCCTGTTGGGACAGGTGACGGGCCGGGTGACGAGGCGGCGCTTTCTTAAGCCGGCCTTCACCGTGATGCGCGACGGTGCCCCGGATCGGGTGTGCCCGGCGCGCGGCGCGGGCGCTTGGACGTGAGGGGCGAGGCGGGCACGCGGGATGCGGGCCGCGCCTCGGGGAGAGTGGGGCGATGATCGTACGCAACGGGCTGGTTCGGACGACGGCACTGATCGGCGCGGCCATAATCTCGGCCGCGGGCCTTGCGGGCTGCGAGACCGTCGGGAGCGCGGCCGGCCCGCGGCAATACGCCGTGCTGGAGACCGACACGACGGGTGCCACGAACGTGAACATCGCCTCGCTGACCGAGGTCGTGCAGCGCAACCCGAACGATGCGGCGGCCTACAACACCCGCGGTGCCGCCTACGCCCGTGCCGGCCAGTTCAGCGATGCCATCGCGGACTTCACCAAGGCGATCCAGATCGATCCGAACTCGGCCTCGGCTTACAACAACCGGGCGCTCGCCAGCCGCCAGATCGGACGCGACGGCCCGGCGCTGCAGGATTTCACCAAGGCGATCGGCATCGATCCGAATTACGGCCCCGCCTATATCGGCCGGGCCAATGTCGAGCGCGCCCAGGGCAACCTCGATCAGGCGCTCAATGACCTCAACGTCGCGATCCGGCTGATGCCCGAATCGGCCGAGGCCTACCATGCCCGCGGCCTCGTGCGGCAGAAGCAGGGTCAGGACACCCAGGCGATCGCCGATTTCGACGCCGCCATCGACCGCGACCCCTTCAAGTCGGCGCCCTACGCCGCCCGCGGCCAGAGCCTGATCGCCACGAACCAGTACCCGAAGGCGATCGAGGACTACAACGCGGCGCTCAACGTCAACAACAAGGACGCCACCTCCTGGGCCTATCGCGGCCTGGCCTACGAGAAGTCGGGCCAGCGCAAGGAGGCGATGGAGAACTACCAGCGCGCCTCGACGATCGACCCGAACAATTCCGTCGCCCGCGCCGGCCTCGGCCGGGTGCAGGGCGGGGTCGGCTCGCTGTTCAACTGATCGCGGCTACCCCAACCACGCCCTCATCCTGAGGTGCCCGCGTCAGCGGGCAACGAAGGAGGGCTTCGGGGATCGCGCGGCCGGCTGGAGGCCTCCTACGAGGCCTCCGCTGCGCTCCGGCACCCCAGCATGAGGGGACGGTCGGATGCACATCCCTCAGGCCGCCAGCAGCCCGTTCTCGTTCTGCGTGATCTGGCGCAGGTGGTGGGCGGTGTCGCCGAGCTGGTACTCGATCATGGCGAGCCGCTTGAAATGGTGGGCGCCGATATACTCCAGAGTCATGCCGATGCCGCCGTGGAGCTGGACTGCCTCCTGGCCGACATAGCGGCAGGCCTTGTTGATCTGCACCTTCACGGCCGACAGGGCCGCGGCCCGCGCCTTGGCATCCGGCGTGTCCACCATCATGGCGGCGTAGAGCGCCATCGAGCGGGCCTGCTCCAGCTGAATGAGCATGTCCACGGCCCGATGCTGCAGGGCCTGGAAGGAGCCGACACTGACGCCGAACTGCTTGCGGGTCTTGAGGTACTCGACCGTGAGCTTGTGGAGGGCGTCCATGGAGCCGACCGCCTCGGCGGCGAGCGCCGCGATCCCGTGCTCCACCACCCGCTTGAGGAGCGGCAGGCCGCCTTCGGGATCGCCCAGGGCTGAGTCGGCGGTGATCTGCACCTCCGAGAAGGACACTTCCGCGGCCCGGCCGCCATCCTGGGTCGGATAGGCTTCGATGGCGACGCCCGCGGCGTCGGTCGGGACTAGGAACAGGCCGATCCCGTGCGGATCGCGCCGCTCACCCGAGACCCGGGCGGAGACCACCATCAGGCCGGCCGCGTCGGCGTTGGGCACGACGCTCTTGGCGCCGCTCAGCACGAAGCCGTCGCCGCTGCGACGGGCCGTGGTGGCCACGTCGGCGAGGTCGTAGCGGGACTGGCGCTCGGTGTGGGCGAGGGTCAGGCGCAGGCCGCCGGCGACGAGGTCCGGGACGAGGCGTTCCTTCTGCGCCGCGCTGCCGCCGAGCCGCAGGGCAGTCGAGCCGAGGACGAGGCTTGCCAGCAGCGGCTCGACCACGAGGTTGCGGCCGACCGCTTCCATGACCAGCAGAGTCTCAACCGGGCCGCCGCCGAACCCGCCTTCCTCTTCCGAGAACGGCAGTCCGGTGACGCCGAGTTCGGAAAAAGCCGCCCAGCCCTCCGCGGGGAAGCCCAGCGGCGCCTTCAGCCGCGCCTGGCGGCTCTCCAGCGACGGGTAGAGGTCGGCGGCGAGCCGCTCGACCGAGTCGCGCAGGAGCGACTGGTCCTCGTTCAGGTCGAAATCCATGGTGGTGTTCCCCTGGCCCCTCTCCTCCCCCTTGCGGGGAGGAGGCGGAGGTGGGGGTGGTGCAGGAGGCACCGTGGCACTCAATCCTGAGCCACCCCCACCCCTGACCCCTCTCCCCGCAAGGGGGAGGGGAAATCGCTCACAACCCCAGAATGCCCTTGGCGATGACGTTGTGCTGGATCTCGTTCGAGCCGCCGTAGATCGAGACCTTGCGGTTGTTGAAGTAGCTCGGCGCCGCCGCGTCGACCCAGTCGAAGCCGCCCGGCAGGTTGTTGGCGCCTGCCCCACGCGCCGGAGCCGCGAGGGCGAAGGGCCCGGCGAGTTCCACCAGCAGCTCGGTCGCGGCCTGCTGGAGCTGCGAGCCGCGGATCTTGAGGAGCGACGAGGCGGGATCGGGCTCCACCGAATCTGCCCGGCCCTGCTTGGCCGCCACCCGCATCTGGGTGATCTCCAGCGCCTTCAGCTCGATCTCCACCTCCGCGACGCGGGTCCGGAAGGCGGGATCATCCCACATGGTGCCCGACCCGGCCGGCATCTCCCGGGCGAGACGCTTGATCCGGGCGATCCGCTCCTTGGTGAGACCGATCCGGGCAATGCCGGTCCGCTCGTTGGCGAGCAGGAATTTCGCGTAGTCCCAACCCCGGTTCTCCTCGCCGACAAGGTTCTCGACCGGCACGCGGACGGAATCGAAGAAGACCTCGTTGACCTCGTGCCGGCCCTCCAGCGTGAGGATCGGGCGCACGGTGATGCCGGGCGTCTTCATGTCGATCAGCAGGAAGGAGATGCCGCGCTGCTTCTTGGCCTCGAAGTCGGTGCGGACCAGGCAGAAGATCCAGTCGGCGTGCTGGCCGAGGGTCGTCCAGGTCTTCTGACCGTCGACGATATAGTGGTCGCCGTCGCGCAAAGCCTTGGTCTTGAGCGAGGCGAGGTCGGAGCCGGCGCCGGGCTCCGAGAAGCCCTGGCACCACCAATCGTCGAGATTGGCCGCGCGGGGGAGGAAGCGTTCCTTCTGGTCCTGCCGGCCGAAGGTCGCCAGCACCGGGCCGAACATGTAGCAGTTGAACTGCTGCGGCAGCGGCACCGCCGCCTGGAACAGCTCCTCGGTGTAGATGTAGCGCTGGATCGGGGTCCAATCCCGGCCGCCCCATTCCTGCGGCCAATGCGGCACCGCCCAGCCCTTGGCGTTGAGGATCCGCTGGCTCGTGACGTAATCGTCCTTGGTGAGGCTGCGCCCCTCCGAGACCTTGCGGCGGATCTCGGCGGGGATCTCCGTCCGGCAGAAGCTGCGGACCTCGTCGCGGAACGCGATTTCTTCGGATGTGAAGCGGAGATCCATCGTCAGCCTCCGATCTCGAACAGGCCGGCGCAGCCCTGGCCGCCGGCGACGCACATGGTGACCACGGCGTAGCGCGCCCCGCGGCGGCGGCCCTCCAGCAGGGCGTGGCCGACGAGCCGCGCCCCCGACATGCCGAACGGATGGCCGACCGCGATGGCGCCGCCGTTGACGTTGACCCTCGAAGGGTCGATCCCGAGCTTGTCGCGGCAGTAGACCGACTGGGACGCGAAGGCCTCGTTCAGCTCCCACAGGTCGATGTCGGCGACGCTGAGGCCTTGCCGCTCCAGCAGCCGCGGCACCGCGAAGACCGGGCCGATGCCCATCTCGTCCGGTCCGCAGCCCGCCGAGGCGAAGCCCCGGAAGGTGCCGAGCGGCGTGAGGCCGCGCCGCGCCGCCTCCTCGGCCGACATCAGCACGCTGGCCGAGGCCCCGTCCGAGAGCTGGCTGGCATTGCCCGCCGTGATGAAGGCGCCCTCCCCGCGCACGGGCTTGAGCTTGGCGAGGCCCTCCAAATTCGTGTCCGGCCGGTTGCCCTCGTCCTTGGCGAGCCGGGTCTCGACCTCCCGGGTCTCGCCGGTTGCCTTGTCGGTCACCGCCATGACGGCGCTCATCGGGACGATCTCGTCGTCGAACAGCCCGCGCGCCTGCGCGTCGGCCGTGCGGCGCTGGCTCTCCAGGGCGAATTGGTCCTGCGCCTCCCGGGAGATGCCGTAGCGCTCCGCCACGATATCGGCGGTCTCGATCATCGGCATGTAGATCGCCGGCAGGTGCGCCTCCAGCCACGCGTTGCGGGTCAGCTCCCGCTGGACCTTCGGCTGGACGAGGCTGATCGACTCGACGCCGCCGGCCACCGCCACCGGCACGCCGTCGAGGATGATCCGCCGCGCCGCGCTGGCGATCGCCTCCAGGCCCGAGGCGCAGAAGCGCGAGACGGTGACGCCGGCCGACTCGACCGGGATCCCCGCCACCAGGGCCGCGTGACGGGCGACGTTGCCGCCCGTGGCGTTCTCCGGATAGCCGCAGCCGAGCACCACCTCCTCGACGGCCTCCGGCTCCAGTCGCGCCCGGTCCAGGGCGCCGCGGATCGCGTGGGCCGCCAGGTCGGCGCCGCGGGTGAGGTTCAGGGCGCCGCGATGCGCCTTGCCGATGGGGGTGCGGGCGGTCGAGACGATCACCGCGTCGGTCATGATCTTCCTCCCGCTCAGGCGTTCTTCAGGCCGGCGAAGCTGCCGCCCGCGTCCGCGAGCTTCTTGAGGAGCGGCGCCGGCTCCTGGCTGTCGTCGCCGGTCTCGGCCGCGAAGCGCGACAGCGCCTCCGCGATCGTCTTCAGCCCGACCGTGTCGGCCCAGTGCATCGGGCCGCCGCGCCAGGCCGGCCAGTTGTAGCCGTTGATCCAGATCGTATCGATGTCGCCCGGCCGGGCCGCGACGCCCTCCTCCAGGATCCGCGCGCCCTCGTTGACCATCGGGTACATCAGCCGGGCGACGATCTCGTCGGGCGTGAAGCTGCGGCGGGCGACGCCGTGCTCGGCGGCGACGCGCGCGATCAGCGCCTCCACCTCCGGGTCGCGCGTGCCGGTGCGGGCGCCGTCCGGGTAGAGGTAGAAGCCGCGCCCGGTCTTCTGGCCGAACCGGCCCTGCTCGGCGAGCGAATCCGCGACCGGGGCCCGGCCGCCGAAATCCTTGCGCGAGCGCCAGCCGATATCGAGGCCGGCGAGGTCGCCCATGGCGAAGGGCCCCATCCGGAAGCCGAAACCGGTCACCGCCGCGTCGACCTCGTGGGGCAGCGCGCCCTCGAGCAGCAGGCGCTCGCCGGCCCGGCTGCGGCGCTCCAGCATGCGGTTGCCCACGAAGCCGAAGCAGACCCCCACCGTCACCGGCAGCTTGTTGAGGCGCTTGCCGAGATCGAGGGCGGTGGCGAGCACGTCTGGGGCGGTCTTCTCGGCGCGGACCACTTCGACGAGGCGCATGACGTTGGCCGGGCTGAAGAAGTGCAGGCCGAGCACGTCCTGCGGCCGGTTCGTGACCGCCGCGATGGCGTTCACATCGAGGTAGGAGGTGTTGGTGGCCAGGATCGCGCCGGGCTTGGCGATGGAATCGAGCTTCGAGAAGATCTCGCGCTTGACACCCATATCCTCGAAGGCCGCCTCGATGACGATGTCGGCCTCCCGGGCGTTCTCCAGCCCGAGCGCGCCGGTGATCCGGCCGATCCGCTCGTCGCGCTGGGCCTCGGTGATCGAGCCGCGCTTGGCCGAGCCGGCATAGAGGCCCTTCACCCGGTCGAGACCGCGCGCCAGGGCGCTCGCCTCCGTCTCGATCACCGTCACCGGGATGCCGGCATTGGCGAAGCACATCGCGATGCCCCCGCCCATCGTGCCCGCGCCGATCACCGCGGCCGTGCGGATCGGGCGGCGGGGCGTGTCCTTCGGCAGGCCGGGCACCCGGGCGGCCTCGCGCTCGGCGAAGAAGGCGTAGCGCAGGGCCTTGGAGCGCGGATCCTCCACCAGGGCGCGAAACTCGGCCCGCTCCACCGCCACCGCGGCGTCGAAATCCTGCTCCAGGCCGGCGCGCACGGCCCGCACCAGGGCATGGACGTTGGTGGCGTCGGGGTCGCGCTTCACCGCCTCGGCGGCCTGCGCCTCGAAGGTTTCGCGCGCCGCCGGCGTCAGCTTCTCAGACCGGTCGCGCACCCGCGGCAGAGCGCCGGAATCGGCGAGCTCCAGCGCCCGCCTGCGGGCCACCGCCACGAGGTCGCCCGGCACCACGGCATCGACGATCCCGAGCGCCGCCGCCTTCTCGGCGGAGACGGGCTCGCCGGTGAGCATCATCGGGAAGGCGGCGTCGGGCCCGATCAAGCGCGGCAGGCGCTGCGTGCCCCCCGCTCCCGGGATGATCCCGAGCTTGATCTCCGGCAGGCCGATCTTGGCGGACGGTGCCGCCACGCGGCCGTGGCAGGCCATGGCCAGTTCCAGCCCGCCGCCGAGCGCCGCGCCGCCGATGGCCGCAACCACCGGCTTCGGGCTGGCATCGAGGCGGTCCAAGAGGTCCGGCAGGCTCGGCGGCTGCTGCGGCTTGCCGAACTCGGTGATGTCGGCGCCGCCCACGAACACCTTGCCTTCGGCCGCCAAGACGATTGCCCGGACCGACGCGTCCGCGACGGCCTGCGCCAAGGCCCCGTCGAGCGCTGCCCGCATCGCTGCGCCGAGCGCGTTGACCGGCGGATTGGCGAGCGTGAGCACCGCCACGCCACCATCGACCTCCTGACGAACCACCCCAGACTCCGTGTTGTTCTGCATCGCAGAATGACTGTCTGCAATTGACTAGGATGTTGGTTAGATGAACCGGTTACGTCAAGGCAAACGGCTTGATGGTTGGCGCAGCCCTGTTCCTGTTCTGCATTGCAGACTTCTGTAACAGCGAGCGTTTGACCGGCCTCTGCCGCCCGTGTCATCAAAACCGCGCCCGGCGCGATCGGCCACCAGTGTCGCGGATGCGGTGCCGAGGGGAACCGGGGCCGGGGAAGGGGAGGAGCACGATGCGCAGCATCGATTTGAGCGAGCGACCCGGCCGTGCCCGATCGGCGCGCGAGCCCATGGCCGGACGTGGCCGATGAGCGACGGTCCCGAGCAACCGCAGGCCGGGCGCCTGCCCGCGGCTCTGCGCGGACGGCTCGCCCTGCCGGTGATCTGCGCGCCGATGTTCATCGTGTCCGGCCCGGAGTTGGTGATCGCCCAGTGCCTGTCCGGCGTGGTCGGTTCCTTCCCCGCCCTCAACGCCCGGCCTGCCGAGTTGCTGGACGAATGGCTCACGCGGATCACGGAAACGCTCGCACAGGCCCGCGCGGCGGATCCGTCGAGGAAGGTCGCGCCCTTTGCGGTCAACCAGATCGTCCATGCCTCCAACGACCGGCTGGCGCAGGACGTCGAGGCCTGTGTCCGGCACCAAGTGCCGATCATCATCACCTCGCTGCGCGCCCCGGACGCGGTGATCCGGCCGGTCCACGCCTACGGCGGCGTGGTCTTCCACGACGTCACCAACGTCCGCCACGCCGAGAAGGCGCTGGAGGCCGGCGTCGACGGGCTGATCCTGGTCTGTGCCGGCGCGGGCGGCCACGCCGGGACGCTGAGCCCCTTCGCCCTCGTCGGCGAGATCCGGCGGTTCTACGACGGGCCTCTGATCCTGTCGGGGGCGATCACCTCGGGCGCGGCGATCCTGGCGGCCCAGGCCATGGGAGCCGACCTCGCCTATATGGGCACCCGGTTCATCGCCACCCGTGAGGCGAATGCGGCCCCGGCCTACAAGGACATGATCGCCGGCAGCGCGGCGGCCGACATCCTCTACACCCCCTACTTCACGGGTGTGCCGGGCAACTACCTGACGCCGAGCATCCGCGCCGCCGGGCTCGATCCCGAGGCCCTTCCGGTGCGCGACAAGACCGCGATGAACTTCGGCAGCGCCAGCGTGAAGGCGTGGCGCGACGTCTGGGGCGCCGGCCAGGGGGTCGGCACCATCGCGGACGCACCGGCAACCGCCGATCTCGTCGCCCGGCTCGCGCGCGAATACGCGGCGGCGCGGGCGCGGATGGCCGGGCTGTCCGCGGATTACGCAGGCGGGGCCGCTTCGTGAGCGTCCGCGTCGCCGATCCGGAGCCCGGAATCCGGCTCGTCACCATCGACCGGCCGGAGCGGCGGAACGCCCTCGACCGGACGACCTATGCGGGGCTGACCGCCGCCTTCGAGGCGGCGGGCGCGGACGCGGCCGTGGGCGCCGTGGTGCTCACCGGCGCGGGCGGCTGCTTCACCGCCGGCAACGACCTCAAGGATTTCCAGGACGTGGAGACCGGGGGCGACAGCCCCGGCCTGACCTTTCTCAAGGCCCTGCGCGCCTGTCCGAAGCCGGTCGTGGCGGCCGTCGAGGGCCATGCGGTCGGCATCGGCACGACGCTGCTCCTGCACTGTGACCTTGCCTATGCGGGCGACGGCGCCCGGTTCCGCCTGCCCTTCACGGCGCTCGGCCTCAGCCCGGAGGGCGGGTCGAGCTACCTGCTGCCGCTGGTGGCGGGCGCGAAGCGCGCGGCTGAGCTCCTGATGCTCGGGGAACCCTTCACGGCTGCGGATGCTGCGTCGGCCGGCCTCGTCAGCGCCGCCGTTCCCGCGGGCGCGGCGCTGGAGACCGCCCTGGCCAAGGCGCGGGCGCTCGCCGCCCTGCCCCGGGCCTCGGTCGCCGCCACCAAGCAGGCTCTGCGGCGCGGCTACGACGACGGCGTCGCCCGCGCCATGGCCGAGGAGGCGGAGGTCTTCCACGCGCTCCGTCGCGGCCCGGAGGCGCAGGCCGCCTTCGCGGCGTTCCTACGCCGATGAGGGCCGGGGAGACGACGGTGCTGACCGAGGCCGGCGCGGCCGTCCCGGGTGCGGACGGCGCCAAGGAGGACCGGCACTTCGTCACGGCGCTGGCCCGGGGGCTGGCGGTGCTCGCCTGCTTCGGTCCGGGCCGGACGAGCCTCGCCAACCACGACATCGCGGAGGCCTGCGGGCTGCCGCGCTCCACCGTGTCACGGCTCACCTACACCCTTACCAAGCTCGGCTACCTGCAGCACATGCCGGAACTCGGCCGCTACCGGCTCGGCACCGCGACCATCGCGCTCAGCTCGGCGGCGCTCGGCGGGCTCGACGTGCGCACCATCGCGCGACCGGTCCTGCGGGCGGTGGCGGAGGCGGCGAACGCCTCGGTGGGGCTGGGCGTGCGCGACCGGCTCAGCATGCGCTACGTCGAGTGCCAGCGCGGCCCGGCCGCGATCTCGCTCAACCTCGACACCGGTTCGCGCATCTCGCTCGCCCGCAGCGCCATGGGCCGGGCCTACGTGGCGATCTGCCCGGAGCGGGAGCGCGAGGGGATCTACGAGGATCTGAAGGCGCTCGATCCCGTGGTCTGGCCCGCGCTCCGCGCCGGTCTCGACCGCGCGGTGGAGGAGCACCGGGAGATCGGCTGCTGCACCTCCTTCGGCGAGTGGCAGGAGACGGTCTGCGCCATCGCGGTGGGGTTCCATCCCGGCGGCGGCCTGCCGCCGATGTCGGTCAATTGCGGTGCCCCGACCGTCATCACCGATGCGCGCTTCCTCATGGAGGTGGCGCGTCCGAAACTGATCGACGCCGTGCGCAGCCTCGACGGCGTCATGGGAGCCTGAGGACCTTTCGCGATGGATGCCGTTGCCGACCTGCCGCTCGCGGGGATCCGCGTCCTCGACCTGTCCCGGGTCCTGGCGGGGCCATGGTGCGCGCAGGTCCTGGGCGATCTCGGCGCCGACGTGATCAAGGTCGAGCACCCGGAGCGCGGCGACGACACCCGCGACTGGGGCGTGCCGACGAGCCCCGGCAACACCTCGTATTTCGACAGCGTGAACCGCAACAAGCGCTCGATCGGGGTCGACCTCGCCACGCCCGAGGGGCTGGCGATCGTGAAAGCGCTCGCCCGCGAGAGCGACGTGCTGGTCCAGAACTTCAAGACCGGCGGCGCCGAGAAGCTCGGCCTCGGCTACGCGGGCCTGTCGGCCGAGAATTCGGGGCTGATCTACTGCTCGATCGCCGGCTATGCGTCGGACGGCTCGGAGGCCGGCCGGCCGGGTTACGACCTCGTCGTGCAGGGCGAGTCCGGCGTGATGGCGCTCAACGGCGAGGCCGGCGGGCCGCCCCTGAAGTTCGGGGTCGCGGCGGTCGATCTGTTCACCGGGCAGTTCGCCGCACAGGCCGTGCTGGCGGCCCTGTTCCAGCGGGAGCGGACCGGGCGCGGCAAGGCGATCGACCTTGCCCTGTTCGATTGCGGCGTGGCGCTGACCTCCTATTACGGCCTGGAGGCGCTGGCCCGCGGCATCGACCCGCCCCGATACGGGAACGCCCACCCGTCGATCGTGCCCTACGGGGTGTTCGAAGCCGGCGACGGGCCGGTGGTGATCACGGTCGGCAATAACGGTCAGTACCGCCGCTTCTGCGAGCAGGTGCTGGACCGTCCGGACCTCGTCGCCGATCCACGCTTTTCCACCAATCTCGACCGCTCGAAGAACCGCGCCGCCTTCATCCCGGTCCTGGAAGCCGAGCTCGCCAAGTGGGAGCGCGCACCGCTGATCGCGCGGCTGCGGGCGGCCGGCATCCCGTGCGGCGAGGTGATGGGCCTGCGCGAGGCGCTGACCTGTGCGCGCGCCGAGGAGGCCGGGCTCGTGGTCGCGGCGCCGGGGAACGCCCATGTCATCGCCCCGCCCTACCGGCTCGACGGTCGCCGGCTGCCGGTGCGCCGCATGCCGCCGAGCCTGGGCGACTCGAGCCGGGAGATCCTGACGGAGCGGCTGGATTATCCGGACGCGGCGCGGGACGCGCTCGTGGCGAAGGGTGTGCTCCGTTAGAGCGGGGCGCCGGTGTGCGCGCCTCTCCCGCGGAGAGGCGCGGGCTGAGGCAGCCTTATGCCTGTGTCGGTGCCGCGCGTGCCCGGGCATCGTCCAGCACCCGCGTCAACGACACGTCCCAGTCGACCCGCGGCCGCCAGCCGGTGGCGGCCTGCAGGCGGCCGGCATCGCCGGCAGCGAGCGGGATCTCGGTCGGACGCACCCGCTCGGGAGCGGTCCGGACCTCGAAAGGCACCTGCGCCCGGGCGCGCAGGTCCGCGAGCACGCTGGCGATCGTGCGCGGATGGCCCGAGCTGATGTTGAACACGCTTCCGTCCGCCAGCGACTCCGCCCGGCCGATCAAGTCGGCATAGGCCTGCGCCACGTCGGCCACGTCGAGGAAATCGCGGT
The DNA here is from genome assembly GCF_041806315.1 of Methylobacterium sp. OAE515. NCBI lineage: Bacteria > Pseudomonadati > Pseudomonadota > Alphaproteobacteria > Hyphomicrobiales > Methylobacteriaceae > Methylobacterium > Methylobacterium sp. OAE515. Next base: position 3,538,843 of record NZ_JBGMUV010000001.1, on the reverse strand, counting down.
GGGAGGAGAGATTGCCGACGGCGAGGCACGGCGGCACCAGCCCGGCCTCGATGCGGGCGATCTGACGCGCGAAGGAGGCCACGACGAAGCGCTCGTCCTGGCCCGGCCCGATATGGTTGAACGGCCGCAAGACGACGAGCTTCACGCCGATCCGGGGCAGCAGGTCGCGCAGCAGCTGCTCGCCGACCCATTTCGACCGGGCGTAGGTGTTGCGCGGCAGGGGCTCGGCCGCCTCCGTGAGGGCGTGCCCGGCCAGGAAGGCGCTGCCGTAGACCTCACCGGAGCTGACGAAGAAGAACGTGCAGCCCGGCACGGCCTCGACGGCGGCGACGAGGTTCATCAGGCCGTTGACGTTCACACGCCACGTCTGTCCGGGCCCGCTGGCGGAATCGGCCACCGAAGCGAGACCGGCGAGGTGCAGGATCGCGGTCGGCCGGAAGCGGGCCACGAAGCCGCTGAGCGCGGCTTCGTCGAGAAGATCGAGCGTCTCATAGGTGACGCCCGCCGGCAGGTTCGGCAGCATCCCCCGGCCGATTCCCGCCACGCGGTCGCCTGTCTCTGCCAGCAGCGGGAGGACATGGCCGCCGACGAAGCCCGCGGCGCCGGTGACCAGGATACGCCTCACGACCGGCCTGCCGATCCGTGCCGCGCGGGCGGAGCCGCCGCGCGGTCGAGGACAGGAGCCGTCACCTAGCCCAGGTTCCGGGAGCCCCAGCGGGCGCCCATGCTGCCCTGCCCGCCCCCCGGCGAACTGCCCGCATCGGCGCCGATCGCCGGGCCCGAGGCGGTCTTCGGCCTGTGCTGGGAGCCGGCCGCAAGCGGTTTCGACGCCATCGTGTCGGGCACCTCGGACAGGTTTTCCTCGTCCCGGTCGGTGTTGAATTGTCCCGCCTTGCGGAACGTCCAGAGATAGCCCGGAACCACGGCCTCGGCGGCCGTCGGGGTGATCCCGATGCCCTCGAACGTCCGTCCCTCGGCCTTGGCGGCTTCCGAGACGATGTTGTCGTTCTGGAGCAGGATGACCTGATCGCGGGTGAGCTTCAGCGTGTCGGGCAGGAGGCCGAAGGTCAGGGTGTCGGCGATCTCCAGCAAGCGGGCCTGGAGCTTGGCGGCCGGGAGCGGCAGGTCGACGACGGGGCGCTTCCGCCGGATCGTCTTGAGCATGTAGCGCACGAAATGCTCCAGCGTGCCCACCTCCGGGCCGCCGAGTTCGTAGACCCTGCCGCCGGCTAAGGTGCCGTCGACCGCGCGGGCGATCGCCTCGGCGACATCGCCCACGAAGGCCGGCTGGAAGCGGGACTGACCACCCGCCAGGGGCAGGACCGGAAGCGCCCGGGCGAGGCTGGCGAAGCGGTTGAAGAAGCCGTCGCCCGGTCCGAAGATCAGAGAGGGCCGGAACACCACCGCGTCCGGGCAGGCGGCGAAGACCCGCGCCTCACCGTCCGCCTTGGTGCGGGCGTAGAGCGAGGGCGAGGCCGGATCGGCGCCGATCGCCGACACGTGGATCATCCGGGCACCCTGCCGGGCGGCGGCGCGGGCGATCGTCTCGGCGCCGTCGACCTGCAGCTTGGCGAAGCTCTGCGACCCGGTTTCCTGCAGGATGCCGACGAGGTTGATCAGCACGTCCGAGCGCTCGGCGGCGCGGGTCACCGAGTCGGGGTAGCGGAGGTTCGCCTGGACGGCCACGATCTGGTTGACCTGCCCCAGCGGCTGCAGGAACAGCGCGAGGTCCGGCCGGCGCACCGCGACGCGGATCCGGTAGCCGCGCTTGGCCAGAGCCCGCACGACGTGCCGGCCGAGAAAGCCCGAGCCGCCGTAGATCGTCACGAGCTGGGATTGCGGGCGCAGCGGCCCCGACGCCGTGAGGGGCGCCGTGTCCCGGGACGTGTTCGCAGTCGTCGTGTCTAGGCCGGTCATCGCCGTGGTCTCGGTCCGCGCGCGCCCGGGGGCGCCCTCTTGCGGCCTACTTAGAGCGGGGGGTGCGGGCGTTGCAATCAGGGGCCATCCGATCTTTCTGTTTTGACACCCGCGCATGATGAGCGCGGGCCGGCTCCGGGAACGGCTGCCGGCTCCGCGCATTCCTCCGGACCCGTTCAACCCGCCGGACCCTGGACACGGGCCGCGCCGGAGAGGCCCGATGATTGTAGGGATGCTGATCTCTGCGGCGATCGCCGCGTTCGGGCTTCTGGTCGCCCTCGGCCGCATCGGCCATCCGATCGACGCCCAGCTCGTCAGCAATTACGGCTGGAGCATCCTGATCATCGGCGTCGCCCTGTTCGTGCTGTTCGCCGTCCGCTTCGTCACCCGGACGCGCCGGGCGCGATCCCCGCGCCATTCTGCCTGACGCGGCCGCTCCGGTGACGCTCAGGCGACCTTGACCCGACGGCGCATCTCCCGTGCGACGGCGGGGCGGCTCACCGTCCGGGGCGCGCCCACCGTGATGCTCTGGCGCTCCCGGGCGATGAAGGCCGTGGGCATCTCCGCCTGGAGATCGGCCTCCATGTCACGCAGGCTCGTATCGGAGTGCGCCGGGTGGAGGTGGATGATGGCCAGGGCCTTCACGCCCGCCGCCCGCGCCAGCTCGACGCCCTTCTGCCACGTGGAATGCCCCCAGCCCCGGCAGGTCGGGTACTCGCCGTCGGTGAACATGCCGTCATAGACCATCAGGTCGGCCCCGCTGACGAACCGAACCAGATCCGGATCCGGCCAGGGGTCGCTGTGCTCGATGTCGCTGATGAGGCACAGGCGCCGGCCCTGATGCTCGAACCGGTAACCGACCGAGCCCTGCGGGTGGTTCAGCGGGATCGTGTCGACCCGCGCCCCGTCCGGGAAGGTCAGCGTCTGCCCTGCCTCGAACCCATGATGGTTGAAGGTGCAGCACAGCTTGTCGAGCGTAACCGGGAAGAGCGGCGGCGCGAACAGGCGGTCGAGCGTCGGGCCGGCCGATTCGCCGCCGAGGTTGCCGCAATAGGTGTTGATCACCCGGTTGCAGTCGAGCACCGCCGGCTTGAAGAAGGGGAGACCGGCCGTGTGGTCGAGATGCAGGTGGCTGAACAGCAGATCGACTTCCTGGGGCAGGTCGGTCCGGTGGCCCTGGCCGAGGTTGTAGATGCCTGAACCCGCGTCGATGATGAACATGCGCTGGCCGCAGCAGACCTCGATGCACGGCGTGCTGCCGCCGAACTCGGCGTATTGCGGGCCGCTGACAGGGGTTGAGCCGCGGACGCCCCAGAAGCGGAGGACGAGGTCCTGGTCGGCCGCCGGGAGGATCGGCTCGGAACTGTTGGACATGGCGATCACGAATCTGCGGACAGACGGTCCCGATCCATTATGATCGAAACCCCGTCGCCGTTCCGGGAAGGGAAATGTGAATACGGCAGACCGACGGGACAGGAGTACCGCGCATCTCCTGCCGTACCATGAATTGGTGTGCCGCGAGCCGCTGTGATGTGCGGCCGCGCACACGGATGGGCCGCTATCGGGGGTCGCTGCATGCCTAAGGGCTCTCGGCCGAGGCCAGGAGTTCGGGGACCGAGCCGGACAGATTCGGGCGGCCGGCGAGAGGGCCGCCGAGTCCAGTCGCCAGCCAGGAGGGCAGTCCGTCACCGTAGCGCGCCGGCAGGCGGGCGGTGAGCGCAGCGAACGGGTCGGCGGCGCGCAGGTAGGATGGGACGAAGCCCGCCATCCAGCGCGGCGACAGGACGGAATCGGGCGCGGCCCAGGCGGCCCAGACGGTTTCGGGCACCGGCCGCGCGGCGCGGTGCCCGGGCACGACCACCACCTCCTGTCCGGCGAAGGCCAGGGCCTCCGGCCGGCTGATGTCGCCGACCGCCCCGCCCCGGGCCGTGTAGGCCGCCCAGAAGGCGTTCTGGCCGCCGTCCGAGTAGGTGGTGCGCACGGCGGGCTCCCCGGCCTCGGCGAGCGCCGCGATCCGCGCTTCCTCGACGGCTCGGCGCGTGGTCACGGCCGCCTCGATCACGGGGTCGCGGGAGGGCGCGAAGGCGTAGCGGCCGGCGACCACCGAGACCTGGAGCTCCTCGCGACTGGCCTCGAACCGGTCGGAGCCGGCCTTGAGCTCGCGCCAGAAGGCGATGTTCGGGTCGGTCCGGTGCCGGGCCATGTTCTCGGCACTCATCCGGAACGGGTAGGACTGGAACTGGAAAGCCGCCTGCCCGCCGTTCAGGGCGTCGCGGGCGATGGCGTAGATCTCGCCGACCGTGCCGTTGGTCATGGCGAAGCAGCCCATCGACGAGCAGATACCGTGCACCATCACGGCCGAACCGGTGCCGCCATGGGCACGGTCATAGGCGTTCGGATAGCCGACGTCGAAGGACAGGTAGTAATGCGAGTTCGGGTTCATCTGGCGCCGGGGCACCGTGTAGAACCCCTCCGGGGTCTGCCGGTCGCCGCTCTTGCGCTTGGGCCCGAGCTGGCCGGACCAGCGGCAGATCGGGAACGCCTTGATGAAGACGTAGCCGGACGGTCCCTTCTTCCAGACCTCGATCTCGGATTCCTTCTTGTAGGCCCGGAACAGGACCGGCGAGGCGGCCGTCACGCCCTTCTGCGCCATGAGGGCGAGGGTCGCGCCCGGGATCGGCGCCTCGGCCTTTCCGGCCTGCGCGGCGGCAGGGCCGGACAGGGCCAGGAAAGTGAGGATCGCGGCGCACGAGAATGAAATCGTTCGAGGCATGGACCGTCCGCGCTGGATCAGCCGGGATGGCGCCGGACAGGCACGGCCTCCCGGCCTGACCAAAGTATTGCGGCGGCCGTGAGGCTGCCGGCCGTGAGCGCGGAGGGCTGGTCTCAGGCCGGGGCGGGCTCCCGTTCGAGCGCCGCCGGCACGGGCGTGACCACCGCGCTGTTCTCCACGACGATCACCGCGTCGAACGGCTCGGCGCCCTCGGGCACACCGGTCTCGGGCAGGCAGACGATGAGGCCGCGCCCGGTCCGCGCCTGCCGCAGCCGGGCGAGGCGGTCGCGCAGGCCCTCGGCCTTGCGCTCGTCGGCGGCGATCGCGACGACGAGGATGTCGGGCTCGCGCGCGAGGCAGCGGGTCAGCTCGATCGCCACCCGCTCGCGGGCATTGATCGCGCCGTCCGCCAAAGCGCCGGTGCTGGGCTGGATCTCGACCTTGCTGTCCAGGCCGAGCCCGTAGACCGAAGCCTCGAGCCCCTCCTCTGCGAGCACCCGGCGCACCAGTTCCCGCACCCGCGGCTCGGCATTGGCCTCGCCGAGGCTGATCCGGCCGAACAGCAGATTCTCCTCCAGGCTGGCGGCGGGATTGACCCGGGACGGATCGTGAAACTCCACGGCGCCCGCGAGGTGGGACGGCAGCATCCGGGCGAAGGAGCGTCGCGCCTGGACCAGCCGCGCCTCGAAGGCCGCGTCGATCAGGCCAAAGCGGTGGCGCGTCTCGCTGTAGCGCAGCGCGAGACCGATCAGGCGGATGCGGTCGCGCTGGCCTGCGGGCCCCCGTCGCAGGGCCGCGGCGTTGGGCAGCCGCACCACGAGATCCTCGAAATAGCCGCGCTCCGAGGCCTGGAACAGCGAGTAGGCGTCGAACAGCGGGTGGTCGTTGGGCAGGTCGGCGAAGATCTCCACCGTGCTCCGGGCCACCGACAGGCCGATCTCGGTAAGCGGGCGCACGAGTCCCTCGGCCTCCAGCACCGCCCGGAGATAGGGATGGCGGGCGAAGCGCAGCGGCGCGAAGGCGCCGCCCACCGGCTCGCCGAACAGGATGTTCTCGCCGATGCTCGCCTGATGGTTGTAGCGGTCGGGGTCGAACGGTTCGACGAGGCGCTCGGCTCCCTTGGCGGCGAGCGCCTGCCGCATGGTCCGGCGGGCGGTGACGATCGCGGCCGCGAGCCGCGGCTGGGTCGCCGGATCGAGGCGGCCGGTCAGGCCGCGGGCGTAGACGAAGCCGTCGAGGCCCGTGAGCCGGCTGATCCCGATCAGCGCGATGTCGTCCGGGGCGCTCGCCGGGTCGGTGCCGTAGAGCAGGTTCTGCCGCAGGGAGCCCGCCATCAGGATCGCCTCCCCGGCCGCGAAGGCGATGCGGCGGGCGCGTTCTGCGGCGTCGAAGGCGCGCAGATCCGCCCCCGCATAGGTGACGGCGCCCGCGGTCGGCTCGACCTGCCCCGCCAGCACCGCCGCCAGGGCGCGGGCGCCGCTGCCGCGGCTCCCGGTGATCGCCACATGTCCCGGCATGGCCACCGCGACATCGACACCGGCCAGGCGCTCGCCCGTCGCCGGATCGAAGGCACCCACGCCCTGAGTCGCGAGGAGTCCGGATCGGGGCAGCGGCAGTGCGTCGCCGGTCCCGCCCGACCGCATCCTGCGGCCCTCGAGGGACGCGACGATGCGGGCGAGGTCGCGGAACCGCGGGCGGACGGCCTTGCGGACGGTCCAGAGACGCGCGCAGATCGCGGCGAGCCAGCCTGCGAGGCCGAAGGCGCCGACCGCGGCCACGAGGGCGGCCGGATCCACCGGCGGAACCTGCGGTCCCGCCTGTCCTGAGCGCCACAGGGCCGTGCCGGCCGCGATCGCCGGCAGGATCACCGCCAGGGCGAGCGCTGGCGCCCGCGCATAGGCCAGCCGCGCCTCGGAGCGCGCCACGTTGCTGCGCATCGCGGTGACACGGGCCGCGATGCGCGTCCGCTCCAGGGCGGCCGCCCCGTGACTGCGCACGGCCGGGAGCCGCCGGACGAGGTCGTTGAGGTTCTCCTCCGCCCGTGCGCTCGTGCGCAGGCGCAATTCCTGTCGGTCCCGGGCCCGCTCCAGCACCAGCCCGTAGGCGAGACCGACCGCCCCCAGGCCCACCACCGCGGCCGGGATGAGCCGGGGCGCGGCGAGGCCCGCGAAGCCCAGCGCCAGAACCAGGGCGGCCAGCGTCATCGCCGGCACCACGATACCGGCGGCGAGCAGCCGGTCGGCCCGCGCCAGAACCTCGCCGACGATCCGGGCGAGGTTGCGCGCCTCGTCCCGGGCGCCGGCCGGTGCGTCGAGGATCGCCTGCAGGACCCCCTCGCGGACCGCATCCGACGCCCGGTTCTGGGCCTTGAAGCACAGGCGCGCCACGCTCCAGCCGAGGACGGCCAGGACCACGGCGCAGACGGCGATGCACAGGAAGGCCGCGAGTTCGAGCTCCGTCGGGCGCATCGGAAAGCCGGGTGCCAGCACGAGTTCGTGGCCCGGCAGCGCCACGGCGAGGCGCAGGAAAGGCAGCGTCGGCGCCTCGTCGCGCGGCAGCACGGCGATCAGGTCGCGCAGGCACAGCAGGGCGAGGGCGCAGAGCGGCGCGCCGATCCCGACCGCGAGGGAAACCGCAGTGACGTGGAGACGCCGCGCAGCGCGCCAGGTCAGGACGAGGGGATCGGATTCCATGCGTCTCCGGACGGGATCAGCCGAGGGGCCGGCCGAGGGCATAGGCCTTCGGGGCCGCTGCGGGAAGGGTTGCGGTCCGAGGCCACCGCGCTGCGACATGTCGGCCCGCGCGAGCCACGTTCTGGTCCCGGTCTGGAAGCGCTCTAGGTTACGGAAAATGCGGTGCAGAGTCGTCCGGGCGCGGCGACCGCGCTTCGGGGCCACCTCGGGTCGCGCCGGCTGTGACGCGCGCGCGTGCCGGTGCGTCGCCTGAGTTTCGGCCGGGGGCAGAGGGTGGGGCGACGCTTGCGGCGAGGGGCAGAGCAGAACGGGCGGCGCCGGACCGACGCGACGCGCGGGGGCGCCTGATGGCGCAGCTGTTCACCCCCGGCGCCGACGCGCTCTACCGCCTCGCCCTGATGACCGGCGTGGCCTGCCTCGTCGGTCTGCCGGTCCTGGCGGCCGGGATCGTGCGCTCGAACTACGTCACGGGCGTCGGGGTCGCGCCGGCCCAGCCGCTGCCGTTCAGCCACAAGCACCATTCCGGCGAACTCGGCATCCAGTGCCGCTACTGCCACACCACGGTCGACCGGGAAGCCACCGCCGGCATCCCGCCGACCCACACCTGCATGACCTGCCACTCGCAGATCTGGACCGGCTCCGAGATGCTCAAGCCGGTGCGCGACAGCTACGCGCAGGACAAGCCGCTGGAGTGGAAGCGGCTGAACAAGCTGCCGCAATACGTCTACTACAACCACTCCGTCCACGTGACGAAGGGGATCGGCTGCTCGACCTGCCACGGCGACGTCACGTCGATGCAGATGACCTACCGGGCCAACGCCTTCGAGATGCAGTTCTGCCTCGACTGCCACCGGGCCCCGGAGAAGTACGTCCGCACGCCGGATCAGGTCTGGAACATGACCTGGACGCCGCCGGCCGACCAGGCGACCCTGGGCCCGAAGCTCGTGGCCCAGTACCATATCCGCGGCGGGGAGCGGCTGACCGAATGCGGGATCTGCCACCGATGACCGGCGCCCCCGACATCGCGGCCCTGCGCGAAAAACTCGCCGGCGGCGACGGACCGCGCTTCTGGCGCAGCCTCGACGCCGTGGCCGACAGCCCCGAGTTCCGCGCCTATCTGGCGGCCGAGTTCCCGTCGGCGTCCCGGCTCGCCGCCGCCCTGGAGCGGCGCGGCTTCCTGAAGCTGATGGCCGCCTCCTTCGCGCTGGGCGGCCTCACCGCCTGCGGCGGGGGCAGCGGCCGCGACTACGAGGTGCCCTACGTCAACCAGCCCGAGCGGATCGTGCCCGGCACGGACCTGTCCTACGCCTCGTCGGCGGTGTTCGACGGCTTCGGCAACGGCATCCTGGTCACCACCCGCAATGGCCGCCCCCTGAAGATCGAGGGCAACCCCGAGCATCCCTGGAGCCGGGGCGGGACCGACGTGCTGGCCCAGGCCTCGGTCCTCGGGCTCTACGATCCGTTCCGCTCCCAGGCGGTGCAGCATCTCGGCCGGCCGAGTTCCTGGGCGGCGTTCCGGGCGGACCTGCAGGCGCGGATGCCGGGCTGGCGCGAGAGCCGGGGCGAGGGTCTCGCCCTGCTCACCGGCCCGGTGACCTCGCCGGGCGTGGCCGCGCAGATCGCGCGGCTGCGGGCCGCCTACCCGGCTCTGCGCTGGTACACCGGCGCCGGCGCCGATCGCAGCGGGATCTACGAGGGCGCCCGCCAAGCCTACGGCCGGCCTTTGGAGACGATCCCGGATTTCGGCCGCGCCCGCACGATCGTGGCGCTGGACGGCGATTTTCTGGACCTCGGGCCCGGCCAGATCGGCCTGTCGCGGCGCTGGAGCGAAGCGCGGCGCGCGGCCTACGCCGAGGGCCGCCTCCTCACCCTCCACGCGGCGGCGCCGACCCCGACGCTCACCAGCGCCAAGGCGGATCGCGGCCTCGTGGTCCCGGCCGGCCGGCTCGAGGACCTCGCCCAAGCCCTGCTCGCCCTGGCCGCGGGCGGCGCGGCCCCCGCAGGCGACGATCCCGTCGCGCGCTGGACGCGGAATGCCGGGACGGCGCTCGACCAAGCCCGGGGCGCCGGCATCGTCACGGCCGGCCTGACCGCGAGTCCGGAGCTGCACGCCCTGGTCCACCGTCTCAACGGCGCCCTCGGCAATACCGGCACGACCCTGGTCCACACGGCGCCCGCGGTTGAGACCGGCGCCGGGACGCTCGCGGAGCTCGCGGAAGCGATGGATCGGGGCGCCGTCAAGGCGCTCGTCGTGCTCGGCGCCAACCCGGTCTACGAGGCGCCGGGCGCCCTCGATTTCGCCGCCCGGATGGGGCGCGTGCCGCTCAAGATCCACGCGGGGCTCTACTACGACGAGACCGGCGCGCATGCCGACTGGCACCTGCCCGCCGCCCACCCGCTGGAATCCTGGGGCGACATCCGGTCCCTCGACGGGACGGTGGGGCTGATCCAGCCGACCGTCGCCCCCCTGTACAACGGCCGGACGCTGCCGGAGATGCTGGCCTTCCTGGCCGGCGGCGAGGGCGGGGAGAGCGGCCAGGACGCCCTGGGCCTCCTCAAGGCGCAGGCGCGGAGCGCCGGCGAGGACGAGGCGGCTTTCGAAGTCCGCTTCACGGAAGCCCTGCGCCTCGGCTTCTGGGTGGGCAGCGCGCGCCCGGCCGAGACCGTCGCGCTGACGCAGGCCGCGGCCCCCGCGGCCGCTCCATCCCCCGCCCCTGCCGACGGGGTCGAGGTCCTGTTCCGTCCCGATCCGACGATCTGGGACGGCACCCACGCCGACCTCGCATGGCTGCAGGAACTCCCGAAGCCCCTGACCAAGGTGGTCTGGGAGAACGTGGTCGCGGTCAGCCCGCGCCTCGCCGAGCGCGAGGGGATCGCCACGGGCGACATCCTGCGGATCGACGCCGACGGCCGCGCCGTCGAGGGGCCGGCCTGGATCCTGCCCGGCCAGGCCGACGACACCGTCACCCTCACCCTGGGCTACGGCCGCGACGTGCCGGACCACCTCGCCCGCGGCCTCGGTTACGATTCCGCGCCCCTGCGCCCGGCGGGTTCGACCTGGCGGCTCGCCGGCGCCCGCCTGACGAAGACCGGCCGGCAGCGCAAGCCGGTGACCACCCAGCACCTCGGCACGATGGAGGGGCAGGACCTCGTGCGCGTGCAGACCCTGGGCGCGGCGCCCGCGGGCGACCCGAAGGGCAAGCCGACGCCGGCCTCGTTCTACCCGCCCCCGGAGAGCCAGGACCGATGGGTCGCGGCGCAATGGGGCATGGCCATCGACCTCGACGCCTGCATCGGCTGCAACGCCTGCGTCACCGCCTGCCAGGCGGAGAACAACATCCCGGTGGTCGGACGCGAGGAGGTCGCGCTCGGCCGCTGGATGGGCTGGCTGCGGATCGACCGCTACTACGCGGGCGACCTCGACGCGCCGACCACGCATTTCCAGCCGGTGCCCTGCATGCATTGCGAGCAGGCGCCCTGCGAGTTGGGCTGCCCCGTCGAGGCGACGCTCCACGACAGCGAGGGCCTGAACCTGCAGGTCTACAATCGCTGCGTCGGCACCCGGACCTGCCAGAGCTACTGCCCCTACAAGGTCCGGCGCTTCAACTACCTCGACTATACCGGCGGCATGACCCCGGTGGAGCAGCAGCAGCGCAATCCCGAGGTCACGGTCCGGTCCCGCGGCGTGATGGAGAAGTGCACCTACTGCATCCAGCGCATCACGGCGGCGCGGATCACATCCGCCAAGGACGCGCACGCGCCGATCCCCGACGGGACCGTCGAGACCGCCTGCCAGGGCGCCTGCCCGACCCGGGCGATCACCTTCGGCAACGTCGCCGACCCGGGGAGCGCGGTCTCGGCCGCCCGCCGGGACACGCGGGAATACGCGCTCCTCGGGCATCTCAACACGCGGCCGCGCACCACCTACCTCGCCGGGCTCGCCCCCGCCGCCGATCCCAACGGACGGGAGGGCTGAGCATGTCCGGCGCCCTGATCCGGCCCGACGCGACCCTCCCGGGCATCGGCGGCGCGGTCGCGGAGATCCCGCTGACGCATCCCGGCAATCGGCGCTGGTGGATCGCCTTCGCGGGCGCGGCTTCGCTCCTCGGCCTGTTCGCCCTCACCCTCGGCTACCTGCTCTACGCCGGCCCCGGGATCTGGGCCAACAACAACGCGGTCGTCTGGGCGCTGGACATCGCGAGCTACGATTGGTGGATCGGCGTCGCCTCCGGCAGCCTGCTGGTCTCGGCGATCCTGCTCCTTCTCGGCGCGGAGTGGCGCGGGGCGGTGAACCGCGTCGCCGAAACCCTGGCGCTGCTGGCCACCGCGGCCGCCGGGCTCTACCCGATCATCCATCTCGGGCGGCCGTGGTTCTTCTTCTGGAACCTGCCCTACCCCAACACCTACAATCTCTGGCCGCAGTTCCGCTCGCCGCTGCTCTGGGACGCGATCGACATCGTGTCGTTCCTGGTGATCTGTGTGAGCCTCTGGTTCATCGGCCTGCTGCCGGACCTCGCGACGCTGCGCGACCGGGCCCACAGCGAGGCTCTCCACCAGTTCGACGTGAAGGCGCCGACCCGCAGGCTCGCCCGGCTGCGCGCGCAGGTCTACGGCATCCTCGCCTCGGGCTGGCGCGGTTCGGCCGCCCACTGGCAGATCTGGGTCCAGGCCTACCGGACGGTGGCGCTGCTCGGCGTGCTGCTGGTGGTCTCGGTCCAGACCGGGGCCTCGGTGATGCTGGCGGGCTCGCTGATGCCCGGCTGGCACAGCACGCTCTTGCCGGTGAGCTTCCTGGTCAACGCGGTCTATTCGGGCGTCGGCGTCACGGCGGTGATCGTGATGCTGATCCGCCTCGTCTACGGTCTCGACGCCCTGGTGACCGACCGCCATCTCGACGTGCTCGGGCGGCTGCTGCTCTGCCTCGGCTGCGCCAGCGCCTATTGCTACGCGGCCGAGTATTTCGACACCTTCCTCAACGGCGACGCCGAGGGGCGTGGCGTCCTGGTCCGGCGCATGACCGGCGACCACGCGCTGGTATCCTGGACGGCGATCCTGTGCCTCGTCCTGCCCGCGCAGATCCTGTGGTCCGCCCGGGCCCGCACGGCGCCGCTGGCGATCGCGACGGTCGGTCTCCTCGTGGCGATCGGCGCCTATGCCGACCACGTCATGGTCCTGGTCGTCACCCTGACCCAGGACTTCCTGCCCTCCTCGAGGCTGCCCTACACGACCGATATCTGGGGCATCGCCACCTTCGCGGGCTCGATCGGGCTGTTCCTGACCCTGCTGCTCCTGTTCCTGCGCTACCTGCCGGCCGTCTCGATCGTCGAGAGCCGCCGCCTCGCCCTGACGGTGTCGCCGGCCGCCCAGGAGGCCGCCCGGATGGCGGCGTCCCGGGCCACGGGCCGCCCGGAGGAGAACCCGGTCACCGCGCCCCTGTGGGGCGTGTCGGCGACCTTCGCGAGCCAGGGCGACCTCGCCGCCGCCCTCCAGGCGGTCTCCGGGATCAGCCCGGATCAGGTCCATCTCGACGGGCACGGCCCGGTGCCGATGCCCCGTACCCTGCGGCCCCTTGGCCTGGAGGGGCGCTCGATCCTGCCCTACGCCCTCGCCGGGGCCCTGCTCGGCGGCTTCGGCTTCTTCGCGCTATGCGTCTACGCCACGGCCTACGACTACGTGTTCCTGATCGGCGGCCGCCCACGCCTGTCCTGGCCCTCCTTCGTGGTCCCCAGCGTCTCCTTCGCGATGATGGCGGGCTGCGTGGCGATCCACCTCGCGCTCCTCGTGCTCAACCGGCTGCCCCGCCTGAACCACCCGGCCTTCAACATCCCGGGCTTCCTGCGGGCCTCGGAGGACCGGTTCTTCCTCTCCGCGGAGGCGCGGGGCGACCGGTTCGACGCGGCGCGGATCGAGCGGCGGCTCGCGTCCCTTCCGGCCGAGGCCGGTCGCCCCCTCGAGATCCGGCGGATCCCGCGATGAGGCGCGCCGCTCCGCGCACCGGGCCGCGCGCCCTCCTGGCCTGTCTGGCCCTCGCACCCCTGGCGGCTTGCGGCGAGGCCGACATGGCCGATCAGGCCCGGGCCAAGACCTGGGACAAGAACCCGTTCTTCCCCCGCGAGATCACCATGCGCCAGCCGGTGGCCGGCACCGTGCCGCGGCTCGATCCGGCCCGCGCGGCGCCGCAGCCGCAGACGATCAGCCGGGCGCTGCTCGACCAGGGCCGCGAGCGCTACGGGGTGTTCTGCACCCCCTGCCACGGGCAGGACGGCTGCGGCGCCGGGATGATCGTGGCCCGGGGCTTCCCGCACGCCGGCGACCTCACCGCGGGGCCCGTGCGCGCGGCCTCCGCGTCCGACCTCTACGACGCGATCTCGAACGGCCGGAAGGCGATGTTCGGCATGGCCCAGATGATCCCCTCCACCGACCGTTGGGCGATCGTCGCCTATGTCCGCGCTCTCCAGCTCAGCCAGGACGCCCCGGTGGCGAGCCTGCCGGCGGCGGATCGCGCGCGGCTGGAGGCGACGCCGTGAGTCGCCCCGCCCTGCTCGGCCTCGCCGGCCTCGTCTTCCTGGCCGTCTGCCTGATCGCGGGCGGCTGGCGCGGGGCCGCGGCCTCGTATCTCGCGGCGTGGCTCGTCCTCCTCGCCCTGCCGGTCGGCGCCCTGCCGGTGGTCATCGTCGCCGAGCGCTTCGGCAAGCGGGTCCGCGAGCGCGGCGGCATCGAGATGCTGGCGGGTCTGCGCCGGCTGACGGCGCTGATGCCGGTTGCGGCCGTGCTGGCGCTGCCGCTCCTGGCCGCCGCGCCCCTGCTCTATCCCTGGGCGAGCGGCCCGGCGCGCACGCCGCTCGCCGCCCTGTGGTTCACGATGCCGTTCTTCGTGATCCGGGTGATCGTCTACCTCGCGGCCTGGACCTGGCTGGCGCTGCGCTTCGCCCGCCCGTTCGAGGCGCCCGGCGAGGGGCGGACCGTGCCGGCGGTGGGGCTGCACGCGGTCATCGGCACGCTGTTCGTCACCGACGTCGTCGCCTCCCTGGATCCGCGGCTCGACTCCACACTCCTGGGTCTCCTGGTGATGACGGCGTGGAGCGGCCTCGCTTTCGCGGCGGCGATCCTGCTGGCCTGGGAGGAGCCGGAGCCCGTGGGCCGCGGCCGCACCGCGCCCGGACGGGGCCGGCTGGTGCCCCTGGTCGTGCTCCTCGCCCTCTGGGCCTACCTGCACTTCGTGCAGTTCCTGATCGTCTGGTCGGCCAACCTGCCGCCCGAGGTGGCGTGGTACTTCGCCCGCGGCGGCTGGGTCGGGCGGGCGCTGGCGATCGTGGCTGGCGCGGTCGTGGTGCTGGCCGGGCTCGCGACCCTCCGGCCCGGGCGCCCGACCACCCGGATCCTGGCCGGCGCGGCCCTCGCCGTCCACGCCCTGGAGATGTTCTGGCTGGTCACCCCGGCGGTGCGCGACCGCTTCGTCCTCCGGCCGAGCGACGTGCTGGCCGCCGGCGCCGTGTCCTGCCTCGCGGCCGCGCTGCGCCCCCTGATGCGTCCGCGCGCCGACCGCGCGGCCTCCGCCGCCCGCCGCGCCGGGAGGCCGGCATGAGCGCGAATGGACCTTCCGGGCTGATCCCCGCCATCCTCGCCGGGCTGACTTTGCGCGGGAGCAGCCTGCTGAACGGGCGCCCGCCGCGTCCGGCGGCCAACACCCAGCGCGATCCGAACGATCCCGGCCACGAGACGCGCGACGTCAACGTCCGCAACACCGTGATGGTGATGGCGGGCCTCGCGCTCACTGTGCTGGCGATCGTCGGCACGATGGTCTGGATGATGACCACCTTCGCGGCGAGCCAGCGCCGGGCATTGCCCGCCCTGACGCCCCAGCAGACGACGCGGCTGGCGCCGCCGCCGCCGAACCTGCAGGCCGATCCTTTCGCCGATCTCGACCGCGAGCGGGCCGCGACCGAGGGGCACCTCGCCGGCTACGGCTACCGGGACGAGGCCCGCACCCGCGCCCGCATCCCGATCGGGCGCGCCATGGACCTGACCGTCGGCCGCTCCCTCGAACCGGCGGAGCCCGCTGCGCGATGACGCCGAGCCACGATTCCCTCCAGCTCTGGCCCGCCGCGGTCTCCGCCACCGCGACCGAAACGGACCTGCTCATCCTGGCCTTCACGGTGCTGACGCTGCTGCTGACCGTGCCGGTCTTCGTGGCGATCACCTACTTCGCCGTGCGCTACCGCGAGGGCTCGGAGGCGAACCGGAGCCCGTCCGGCATCCGTTCGAACCTCATCGAGATCAGCTGGATGCTGATCCCGTTCCTGCTGACGCTGATCTTCTTCGTCTGGGGCGCGCGGCTGTACGTCCACTCGAAGAACCCGCCCCCCGACGCCATGGTGGTCGAGGCGATCGGCCGGCAATGGATGTGGAAGTTCCAGCACCCGACCGGCCAGTCCGAGATCAACAACCTGCACCTGCCGATCGGCCAGCCGATCCGCCTGCACATCATCAGCCAGGACGTGATCCACGCCCTCTATCTGCCGGCCGTGCGGATGCAGGTGGCGGCCCTGCCCGACCGCTACACCGACCTGTGGTTCAAGGCCGACAAGGTTGGCACCTACCACCTCTACTGCTCGGAATATTGCGGCACCGACCATTCGGTGATGGGCGGCGAGGTCACGTTCATGAACCCCGGCGACTACCAGGACTGGCTGACCCATGCCGGCGCGCAGCAGGGCAAGGTCGCGGCCGGGCGCGCCCTCTACGAGGCCTATGGCTGCGCCGGGTGCCACGAGCCCGGCTCGGCCGTGAAGGCGCCGAGCCTCGCGGGCCTCTACGGCAGCCAAGTGAAGCTCGCCGACGGCCGCACCGTCACGGCCGACGAGGGGTGGTTGCGCGAGAAGATCCTGAACCCGAACGGCGACCGGCTCGCCGGCGGCGGCAAGCAGGTGATGCCGAGCTTCGCCGGCCGGATCCCGGCGGACGAGCTCGGCACGCTGATCGATTTCCTGAAATCCTACGCGGCCCCGGCCGCCGGCAAGGCCGCGGACGCGACGCCGCCGGGAGCGACACGATGAGCGCATCGGGCAGCATCGGCGGCACCGCCCGCCGCGAACCCCACGCCCCGGAATCGACGATCGGGCGCAAGGCCGATTACCTGCACGCGGAATCGACCCTGCGCTCGTGGTTCCTCACCACCGACCACAAGCGCATCGCGCTCCTCTACCTCGCGTCGATCACCGGCTTCTTCGTGATCGGCGCCCTGGCGGCGGGCGTGGTGCGCCTCGCGCTGATCGTGCCGAACGGCGCGATCATGACCAACGACACCTACAACAAGGCCTTCACCATCCACGGGGTGGTGATGGTCTGGTTCTTCCTGATCCCGTCGATCCCCGCGACCTTCGGCAATTTCCTGATCCCGCTGATGATCGGGGCCAAGGACCTGGCCTTCCCGAAGCTCAACCTGACCAGCTGGTACGTGTTCATGGCCGGCGCCCTGTTCACCCTGGTCTCGGTGGTGCTGGGCGGGGTCGATACCGGCTGGACCTTCTACGCTCCGCTCTCGACGGCCTTCTCGAACACCTGGGTCCTGCCGGCGCTGATCGGCGTGACCATCGTGGGCTTCTCGTCGATCCTGACCGGGCTCAACTTCGTGGTCACGATCCACACCATGCGGGCGCCCGGCATGACGTGGTTCAAGCTGCCGATCTTCGTCTGGGCGCACTACGCCACCAGCCTGATCTTCCTGCTCGCCACACCCGTCATCACCACCGCGCTGATCCTGTTGATCGCGGAGCGCGCGTTCCATATCGGCGTGTTCGATCCGGCCTATGGCGGCGACCCGGTGCTGTTCCAGCACCTGTTCTGGTTCTACTCGCACCCGGCCGTGTACATCATGGTCCTACCCGGCATGGGGGTGATCTCCGAGATCGTCCCGGCCTTCGCGCAGAAGAAGCTGTTCGGCTACCGTTTCGTCGCCTACGCGTCGATCGGGCTGGCCTCGGTGACCTTCTTCGTCTGGGGCCACCACATGTTCGTCAACGGCCAGAGCGACCTGGCCTCGCTGGTGTTCTCGGCGCTGTCCTTCGCGGTCGCGGTGCCCTCGGCCGTGAAGGTCTACAACTGGACCGCCACGATCCATAAGGGCGCGCTCCGCCTCGACACGCCGATGCTCTACGCGATGGGCTATATCGGCCTGTTCGTGCTCGGCGGCCTCACCGGCCTCTACCTCGCGACGCTCGCCATCAACCAGCACATCCACGCGACCTACTTCGTGGTCGCGCATTTCCACTACATCATGGTCGGCGGCACGGTGCTGGCCTTCCTCGGCGGCCTGCACTTCTGGTGGCCCAAATTCACCGGCCGGATGTACAGCGAGCCCTGGGGTCGGGTCTCGGCGCTGCTGATTTTCCTCGGCTTCAACGTGACCTTCTTCCCGCAGTTCATCCTGGGCTACCTCGGGATGCCGCGGCGCTACGCGACCTACCCGGCCGAGTTCCAGCTCCTCAACGTCCTGTCGTCGGCGGGCGCCACGATCCTGGCGGCGGGCTACATCTTCCCGATGCTCTACCTCGTCTATTCCCTGTGGTTCGGGCGCAAGGCACCCGCGAACCCGTGGAACGCGAAGGGGCTCGAGTGGGAGACGTCGTCCCCGCCGCCGACGCACAATTTCCTGTCCCCGCCCGAGGTGCCGCGCATCCCCTACGACTACCCGATCCAGGCTCAGGAATCCCGGGACCAGCACGGATGAGCGAGCGGCTGGCCGACGGCGTCGGGGTCGCCCGCGCCGAGCATTTCGAGACCGTCGCGCAGCAGCGCGAGGCGGCGACGCTCGGCATCTGGGCGTGGCTGATCACCGAGCTGCTCCTGTTCTCGGCGCTCTTCCTGGTGGCGCTGATCACCCGGATCCAGCACCCCGAGGCGACGGTCGCGGCCGCCAAGCACCTCAAGTTCTGGATCGGTGCCACCAACACCGTGGTGCTGATCTGCTCCTCGCTCACCATGTCGATGGCGATCGAGTTCTCGCGCATGGGCTGGCAGCGCGCCATGGTCCGGGCGATGCTGGCGACCGCGGCGCTCGGCGGCCTGTTCCTCGTGCTGAAGGGCTACGAGTACTACGCCGACTGGGACGAGCACATGATGCCGTTCCTCAGCAACCGGCCGTTCGCCCTCGCCGAGACACCAGCGGCGCGGCTGTTCGTGAACCTCTACTACGTCGCGACGCTGCTCCACGCGCTGCACCTGTTCACCGGCATCGCGCTCCTGCTCGGCATGACCTGGATGGCTGCCAAGGCCGGGTTCCTGTCGCGCCACCAGAACTGGATCGAGGTCTACGGCCTGTACTGGCACTTCATCGATCTGGTCTGGATCCTGGCCTTCCCGATCCTCTACGTGGTGAACCGGTAGGATGCGGAGCCCCCTCGCGACCTTGAGCGCCGACGACCGCGCCCTGCTCCGGAAGCGCCTGCGCACCCCGGTGCTCACCTTCCTGGCGCTGCTCGCCCTGCTCGCCGTCAACGTGACTCTCGGCGCCACCCTCCCCTTCGCGCAGGTCTGGATCGTCGAGCTCGCCGTCGTCGCCGTGATGGTGGCGCTGATCCTCCTCGTCTCCATGGAGGTGATCCACGAGCCGCCGCTGATCCGGCTGTTCGCGGGACTCGGCTTCTTCTGGGTCGCCATCTTGGTCGGCATGACACTGACCGACTATCTCGCCCGCTGAGCCGGCGCGAAAGCCGTTGTCGGGATCGCGGAACACTCCTAAACGTCGCGGCTTCCCCGCAGAGCCCGGCTGAAACACGATGTGCGAACTGCTCGGCATGAGCGCCAACGTGCCGACCGACATCCGCTTCTCGTTCGCGGGCCTCGCCCGGCGCGGCGGCGAGACCGGGCCGCACGCCGACGGCTGGGGCATCAGCTTCTACGACGGCCGCACCTGCCGCAGCTTCCACGAGCCGGAGCCGAGTGCCCGCTCGCAGCTCGCCCGGCTCCTGCGCGACATGCCGATCAAGAGCCGGATCGTCGTCGCCCATGTCCGCAAGGCCAATCGCGGCCGGGTCAGCCTGGAGAACACCCATCCGTTCGCCCGGGAATTGTGGGGGCGCCGCTGGACCTTCGCGCATAACGGCCAGCTCAAGGGCGTGAAGCGCCTGCCGCTCGGCGGCTTCATGCCGATCGGGTCCACCGACAGCGAGCACGCCTTCTGCTGGATGCTGGGACGGCTCCAGGCCCGGTACAAAGCCTTGCCCCGGCCCGAGACCCTCGACCGGGCGGTGGCGGACCTCGCGGGCGAGCTGCACGCGCTCGGCGTGTTCAACATGCTGCTGACCGACAGCCGCACCCTCTACGCCCATTGCGGCAAGCGCCTCTGCTATCTCACCCGCCGTGCCCCCTTCGGGAAGGCCACCCTGATCGACGAGGACTGGCAGGTGGATTTCTCCGAGGAGACCACCGAGCACGACGTGGTGACGGTGATCGCAACCCAGGCGCTGACCCGGGACGAGTGCTGGACCGACCTCGCCCGCGGCGACGTCCTGACCCTGCGGGACGGGGCGATCCGACTGTTGCGGCCGGCCAACTTAGCTTAAGTGTAGTTTGCCCGAGGGTGCATGCCCGCCCCCGATGCGCTAGAACCCCGGTAACAGGGGCGCATCGGCCGGACTTCCCCCCGGTTCAAGCCGGCAAGCGCTCCGCCTCGACCTTCTCGGGACCGCAGGTCGAGCCACGATGAGCTGACGAGCGCGATACGCATGACCCGCGACGACACCGATACCGTCCTGTCCCAGGAGGACGGGACGCGGGATGGCCGCCCGAACCTGGCCCCCGGCATCCGGACGCATCTTGGGGAGCACCTGCGCACGGTCTACGACCGGATCGGCGAGGAGACGCTGCCGTCCCGGTTCGCCGAGCTGATCGAGAAGCTCGAGGCGGCGCTCCGGGCCCGCGGCGAGGCGATCGAGCCGGAATTCCGCAACGGCCTGCTCGCCGCGGTTCCGTCCCTGCGCGCCTTCGCGCTGTCGCTGACCTCGAATCCGGCCCGCTCGGACGACCTCGTCCAGGACACCCTGCTCAAGGGCTGGCAGCACCGCGCCCGGTTCCAGCCGGGGACCAACCTGAACGCGTGGCTGTTCACGATCCTGCGCAACATCTTCTACTCGGATCACCGCAAGCGGGTCCGCGAGGTCGAGGATCAGGACGGGTCCTATGCCGCCCGCCTCGCCACCGCCCCGCACCAGGGCGACCGGCTCGACGTCGAGGATCTGCAATCGGCGCTGGCCAAGCTGCCGCCGGACCAGCGCGAGGCCCTGGTCCTGGTCGGCGCCGAGGGCGTCTCCTACGAGGAGGCCGCGGCGATCATGGGCTGCAAGGTCGGCACCGTGAAGAGCCGCGTCAGCCGCGCCCGCGGCCGGCTCGCGGAGCTGTTGGGCTACGACGAGGAGGATCTCGGCTCCGACCGGTTCATCCAGTCGGCAATGCCCAAGGACGCGTAGCCGCTCCCCGGCCTCGGGCCGGCGCATTGTAAAATAGGATGCATCCGAAACCGGGGATCGGGCGTTACCGGCCCGAGCTTCGCCGCGTCTCCGCGGCGGAACACCACGGAACGGAGCAACCCCGTATGACCTTCAAGACCCTCATCGCCGCCTCGGCCCTCGCCCTGTCGCTGCCGCTGGCCGCCCAGGCCCAGGGCACGATCCCGGGCGCCGAGCGCGGCGCGGCCGCAGGTGCCGATGCGGCCGGCCCGATCGGCGGCATCGTCGGCGGCGCGGTCGGTGCGGCCACCGGCACGGTGGGCGGCATCCTCGGCGTCGACATGGCCCCGCGCTTCCGCAGCTACGTCCGCGAGCGCAACGTCCGCTCGTACGATTATGACGGCCGCGTCGCCGTCGGCTCGACCCTGCCGGCCTCGGGCGTGACCTACTACGACGTGCCGAGCGAGTACCGCGTGCAGCCGGGCTACCGCTACACCGTGGTGAACGACCGCCCGGTGCTGGTCGACCGCGGTCACCGCATCGTCGAGGTCATCGACTAACATCCCGGGCCGGTCCAGTACCGGCCCACAATCCCCCGGAGCCTGCGCTCCGGGGGCCTTCCCCCAGAAGCGGCCGTCGGCGCAACGCTTCATCCGTCCGGCCGTTGATAGGCGGTCCGACCCGTGAGGCGATCATGAACGACGATCCCAACATGCCGAGTAAATCGCTGCCCGAGCCCGTGCGCGACCATCTCGGCCAGCAGCTTCGCGGCGTCCTGCCCGTCGAGGCCGACAAGCCCCGCTTCCTCGGCGACGATCCGGTGCCGGAGGTGTTCGAGCCGCAGATCCGCCGGCTCGAGACGCGCCTGAAGACTCACGAGGAAGGCACCGGCGCCGTCGGTCAGGCCCTGGACCAGATCCTCGACGCGTTCGGCGTCAGGCCCGAGGACACCGACAAGCGCGCCGGCTGAGCCCTCAGATTCGAGGCTTCGTCGCCAGGAGGTCGCGGATCTCCGAGAGCAGCTTCACGTCGGCCGGCATCTCGTCGGGCTTCTTGGCCTCGGCGTGCTGCAGCTTGTTCATGGCGCGGATCACCAGGAACAGCACGAAGGCGACGATCAGGAAGTTCAGGGTCAGCGTCAGGAACTGCCCGTAACCGATGACGGCACCTTGCTTCTTGGCATCCACGTAGGGCAGGCCAGCCTGCACCTTGGACGAGAGCGGGATGTAGTAGTTCGGGAAGTCGAGCCCCCCGGTCGCCGCGCCGATTACCGGCATGAAGACGTCTTGGACCGCCGAGTTGACGATGGCCCCGAAGGCCGCGCCGATGATCACGCCGACCGCGAGATCGACCACGTTCCCGCGCAGCGCGAATTTTTTGAATTCTTCGAGCATCCGCCAGCCCCCGCCGATTGCTGCCAAGATAGGGGCCGGTGCCGGGACGGCCAGGGTCCAGCATGAGGCCGGCCGCATCACCGTCGACGGCTTCTCGTCTTTGCGCGCGGGGGCGAAGCACTCCAGCCGCGCGACGCTGCCCGATGGTGTGCGGCCCCGGATTGCTTCGATCCGCGCGCAAAGACGGCGCGCGGTCCGCTAGGCTGGGTCTGCCGGATTGGTCATCGGCGGCCCCTCCCCGGTCGCGGCGGCGAGCTCCGCCTTGGCCCGGCGGCGGTACTGGGCGGCGACGACCGGGATGGTCAGCAGGTAGCCGGCACTCACCGTGACCAGCGCCTCGAAGGGATAGCTGATCAGGATGCCGAAAGCCGCGACCCCGAACAGGAAGATCGGCAGGACCAGGCTGCGCGGCACCCGCTTGCCCATGGTCTTGCCCGAATAGGTCGGCACCGTGGAGACGACCATGAGGGCGATGCACAGGACGTAGATCAGGATCGCCGGCGCGGCCCACTTCTCCAGGCCGAACCCGAGGAAGTGCAGGTAGAGCGGCAGCATCGCGGTGAGCGCCCCCGCCGGCGCCGGCATGCCGACGAAGAAGTCCTTCTTCCAGTCCGGCCGGTTCGGGTCGTCCAGCATGGCGTTGAAGCGGGCGAGCCGCAGCGCCATGGCGATCGCGAAGATCAGCGCGACGATCCAGCCCACCGACTTCAGGTGGAAGAGCACGAAGCCGTAGAGGATCAAGGCCGGGGCGCAGCCGAAATTCACGAAGTCGGCGAGCGAGTCGAGCTCGGCCCCGAAGCGCGAGGTGCCCTTGAGCAGCCGCGCCACCCGCCCGTCGATGCCGTCGAGGACGCCCGCCGCCACCACGGCGATCACCGCGGGCTCGAACTTGCCCTCGAAGGCGAGCCGGATCGCGGTCAGCCCGAGGCAGAGCGCCATCAGGGTGATCATGTTGGGCGCGATCATCCGGAACGGCACCGGCTTGAACCGGCGCGGGCGCGGCTCGTTCGGATCGGGCGCGAAGGGCGGGAAGAGCTCGTCCATTGTCCGCCTCAGATCCGCTTGAACACCCGGTCCGGGCCGCCGCCGAGATCGGCCAGGACCGTCTCGCCGGCCACCGCCTTCTGGCCGAGCCCGACCAGCACGGTCGCGCCCGCCGGCAGGTAGACGTCCACCCGCGAGCCGAATCGGATCAGCCCGAACCGCTCGCCGACGCCGAGCACGTCGCCCGCCGAAACGAACCCGACGATCCGCCGGGCCACGAGGCCGGCGATCTGCACCACGCCGACGCGCTTCGGCTGGCCGGCATGGCTGGTCTCGATGACCATGCCGTTGCGCTCGTTGTCGTCGCTGGCCTTGTCGAGCTCGGCGTTGAGGAACAGGCCCGGCGTGTAGTGGATCTGGCCGATCCGGCCCGCCACCGGCACCCGGTTCACGTGGCAGTCGAACACGTTCATGAACACCGAGACCCGCAAGGTCGGCACCTGCGGCAGATCGAGCTCGGGCGGCGGCAGGACGGTGGCGATGAGGTTCACGCGCCCGTCGGCGGGCGAGACCACGAGCCCGTCCGCCACGGGGGTGACGCGTTCCGGATCGCGGAAGAAGTAGCAGACCCAGAGGGTGAGGATCAGGAAGATCCAGCCGAAGAACTGGGAGAAGTAGCCGGCCAGCACGGTCAGCACGATGCCGATCAGGATGAAGGGATAGCCCTCCTTGTGAATCGGCACGAGCGTCCGGCGGATCGTCTCGATCAGGTCGGTCATTGTTTTTTCGGACTCACGGGGCCGCGGGCTGGCGGACAGGTCGGACGCGCGGATGGCAGCCCGTCGGGCCGCCGTCAACTTTCCAAGGGTCGCGGGCGACCCCGCATGTCGGCGGCCTGGGACAGGGAACCGGGCTCCGGGCCGCTTCAGCGCCGCCGAAGATCGAGGGCGCATGCCTGGGAGCCGCAAGGCAAGGAGGGTCTTTACAGGCCTCCCGTCATCCCGGGGCCGCGCGGCGGAGCCCGGGATCCAGACACGCCGACGCGGCAAGGTCTGCACCGCCGGCGATTGTGGATTGCCCGCCTCCGGCGTGCCCCTTCGGGTCCGTGCTCGCCTGCGGCGCCCCGGAATGACTTGGCCAGAACCGAAAGGGCGCCGCATCGCCCCCATACGGCATCGTCCCGCGCGCCTTTGGCGCCGAGGGCATCGGCCGGGGCGATGGCGGTTGAGAGCCACCGATGCGGGCTGCCACAGCCGCCTCGACGCCGCTGTGGCGGAGGCCTACGGGTGGCCGAACGATCCCGCCGACGGGCGGATCCTGGCGCGGCTCTCGCCCCCGATTCGAGCGTGCGGCGGCCGGGCGTTAGAACAAGGACACCGCCATGGTCGTACGCATCGCCCTCCTCGGTCTCGGCGCCATGGGCCATCCCATCGCCCGCAATCTCGCGGCCAAGCGCGCCTCCGAGGCCGAGACGATCGTCGCGGTGGATTCCGATCCGGCGCGCCTCGCCGGCCTCGACGCGCCGGGCCTCGTCGCCACGGCGGATCCGGCGGCCATCGACGGCGCCGAGGTGCTGTTCCTGTGCCTGCCGAACGGCGACGTGGTCGAATCGGTCCTGCTCGGCGCGGGCCGGCTCGCCGAGCGGTTGGCGCCCGGAGCGGTCGTGGTCGATCTCAGCACCATCGCGCACGCCAAGGCCGTGGCGATCGGCCGGGCCCTGGAGGCGACCGGGCGGCGCTTCATCGACGCCCCGGTCTCGGGAGCGCCCGCCGGCGCGGAGGCCGCGACGCTGACCGTCATGTGCGGCGGCGAGACCGAGGCCGTCGCGCAGGTGCGCCCGCTGCTGGAGCGGATCGGCACCCGCATCCTCCACATGGGACCGGTCGGGGCCGGCCAGCTCACCAAGACGATCAACAACGTGCTCTACGACATCAACATCGCGGCGCTCGCCGAGGTGCTGCCGATGGCGGTCGCCATGGGGCTCGATCCCGATCAGGTCGCCGCGGTGGTCACCACCGGGACGAGCCGGAGCTACGCGTCGCAGTATTTCGTGCCCCGCATCCTGCAGGGGCGCTTCGACGAGGGCTACCCGCTGGGCGCGGCCTACAAGGACTTGGTCGCCGCCGCGGCGGTCGCGGCGGAGAACGGCTTCCCCATGCCGGTCACGTCGGCCGCCACCGCCACCTACCAGACGGCGCTCCGCCAGGGCCACGCCGACAAGGACAAGGGCGCGATGGTGCTGCCGTTCGAGGACCTGCTCGGGGTCAGGGTGCGATCGGGCCGGTAGGGCCGGATCCAACCCTGGCCGTCCCCGATAGGGTGGTAGACGTGCGGCCTGACCGGCAAGCCGGACCCGCCGCTCCGGGTCTCGTCGCGATGAGGCGGGAGCGGCGCAGCTCTGGCCTTCCCGTCACTCCGCCGCCGCCGTCTCCGGCACGGCGCCGCGCCCGCGCACCGGCACAACAGGGGCATCGGCCCGCTGGAGCACCTCCAGGGCGGCGTCGGCTTCCCGCTGGCGGTCCCAGAGCGCCGCGTAGACGCCGCCGGTCTCCAGCAGCTCCGCATGGGTGCCGCGCTCGACGATGCGGCCGTGGTCGAGGACCAGGATCGCGTCGGCGTTGACCACCGTCGAGAGCCGGTGGGCGATCACCAGGGTGGTGCGGCCGCGGCTGACCCGGTCCAGAGCCGACTGGATCTCCGCCTCGGTGAAGGAATCGAGGGCCGAGGTCGCCTCGTCGAGCACCAGGATCGGCGGTGCCTTCAGGATTGTTCGGGCGATGGCGACCCGCTGCTTCTCGCCGCCCGAGAGCTTCAGGCCGCGCTCGCCCACCGGCGTGTCGTAGCCCTCCGGCAGGCTCGACACGAAGCCATCGATCTGCGCGAGCCGGGCCGCCTCGCGCAGCTCGGCGTCGGTGGCGTCGGCGCGGCCGTAGCGGATGTTGTAGCCGATCGTGTCGTTGAACAGCACCGTGTCCTGCGGGACCATGCCGATCGCGGCGCGCAGGCTCGCCTGCGTCACCGCGGCGATGTCCTGCCCGTCGATGCTGATCCGGCCGGCCGAGGGCTCATAGAACCGGAACAGCAGCCGCGAGAGCGTCGACTTGCCGGCCCCCGAGGGCCCGACCACCGCCACGGTCTGCCCCGCCTGGATCGTGAAGGAGACGCCCCGCAGGATCGGCCGCTCGGGATTGTAGGCGAAGCGCACGTCCTCGAACCGCACCGTGCCGCCCGCAACCGCCAGCGGCGCGGCGCCGGGCCGGTCGGCGATCTCGGGGTTCTGCCCGAGGATGCGGAACATGTCGTCGATGTCGATCAGCGCCTGTTTGATCTCCCGGTAGATCATGCCCATGAAGTTGAGCGGCATCGAGAGCTGCACCAGCATGGTGTTGGCGAGCACGAAGCCGCCGATCGTGGTGCGCCCGGCCATGATATCCCGGGCTGCGAGCCACATCACCACGGTCATGCCCAGCGTGAAGATCACCGCCTGCCCGGCATTGAGCACCGCCAGCGACACGTAGGTCTGCGTCGAGGCCTTTTCGTACTTGGCCATCGACTCGTCGTAGCGGGAAGCCTCCCGACGCTCCGCGCCGAAATACTTCACCGTCTCGTAGTTGAGCAGCGAGTCGACCGCCTTGGTGTTGGCGTCGGTATCCGACGCGTTCATCCGGCGGCGGATGGCGATCCGCCACTCGGTCGCCTTGTAGGTGAAGGCCAGGTAGGCCGCGACCGTCAGGAAGGCGGTCGCCGCGTAGGTCCAGCTGAACTCGTAGGCCAGCACGCCCAGCACCAGCACGAACTCGACGATGGTCGGCACCAGGGTCAGCACCATCAGGCGCGACAATTCCTCGATGCCGGCGCGGCCGCGCTCCAGAACCCGGGTCAGGCCGCCGGTCTTGCGCTCCAGGTGGAAGCGCAGGGACAGGCGGTGCATGTGCTCGAAGGTCTGGAGCGCCAGCCGCCGCACCGCGTGCATCGCCACCTTGGCGAACAGCCCGTCGCGCACCTGGGTCAGCGCCGACATGGCGATCCGCGACACGCCGTAGAGGGCGATCAGCAGCATCGGCGCGGCGAGCAGACCCGTCGGCACCGGCGCATGATCGCCCCCTTGGCCGCCGACCGCCGCGACCAGCGCGTCGGTGATCCACTTGAAGGTGAACGGCGTCACCATGGTCACCAGCTTGGCGGCGAGCAGCAGGCCGAAGGCCAGGAAGACGCGGCGCTGCAGGTCGGGCCGGCCATGGGGCCAGAGATGCGGCCAGAGCCGCCGGTAGGTGGCGATCAGGCCGGGGCGCTCGGCCGGGATCTTCGGCCCGGCCGCGGGCGCTGTGTCATCGGTCATGCGGGTTCTGTCGGGAGGAGCGTTACGAGACCCGCATATAGGCGTGTGACCGCGCCGGATCACCCGCGTTGCGTGCATGTCCCGGTCTCACGCCCGCCAGAACGGCTTGTCGATCTCCGCGCGCAGATCCCACGGCTCGAGGCCGATATCCCGGAGCTGGTCGGGATGGAGTGCCGCGAGGGCGCGCCGCGTGCGGATCCGGCGCAGCCAGAGCCGGAGCACGGACGGGCCCGCGGCGGGGCGGAGGGAAGCGGGTGAGGCTGACAGCGTGACGGTGGGCATCGCGGACGATCCGGTGGCAGGGGTTGCAGTCCGGCCGGGATTGCTGGCGGAGGATTGATCCGATACATAGCTCGGATCAATCGAAACATTGAACTCGGAGCAATAATGCGGTCCGCGGATTACCGGTCCGTCGCCGACGCCATCGCGGCCGAGATCGCGGCGGGCCGGATGCGCCCCGGCGAGCGGCTGCCGCCGCAGCGCGACTTCGCCTATGCCCGCGGCATCGCGGTCTCGACGGCGAGCCGGGTCTACGCGGAGCTGGCGCGCCGGGGGCTCACAACCGGCGAGGTCGGGCGGGGCACCTATGTCCGGAGCGATGCGGGCTCCGTCGGGCCGCTCCAGCCGGAGCCGCCCCCGGCGGCGGTCGATCTGCAGCGGACCCATTCGCGGCTGCCCGAGCAGGAGACCGTGCTGGCGGAGACGCTCGCGGCCCTGGCGCGGAGCGGCGGCGAGATCGGGTTCAGCCAGTACGGGCCGGCGGGGACGCCCCGGGCGCGGGCGGTCGCGGCCGGGTTCCTGGCTCGCGACGATTACGCGCCCGAGCCGGCCGACATCCTGTTCACCGGCAACGGCCGGCAGGCGCTCGCCGCCGCCCTGGCGGCGCTGGCGGCGCCGGGGGCGCGGATCGGCTGCGAGCCGCTGACCTATCCGGCGGTGCGGGGCATCGCCGCCCGGCTGGGGATCACCCTGGTGCCGGTCGCCATGGACGCGGACGGGATGTGCCCGGAGGCCCTCCTCCAGGCGCATCGGACGGCGCCGCTGAGCGGTGTCTACATCCAGCCGACCCTGCAGAACCCCCTGGGGGTCACGATGGGGCCGGCGCGGCGCGCGGACCTTGCGGCGTGCCTCGACCGGACGGGGCTCACCGCCATTGAGGACGCGGTCTACGGCTTCCTGGCCGACTCGCGGCCGCTCGCCAGCTTCGTCCCGGACCGGGTGATCCTGATCGACAGCCTCTCGAAGCGGGTGATGCCGGCGCTGACGGTGGGCCTGATCGCCGCGCCCCCGCACCTGACCGACCGGCTCGCGGCCTCGGTCCGCCAGGGCGCCTGGACGGCGCTCGGCCTATCGCTCGCGGCCGGGATGCACTGGATGGCCGGAGGCTCGGCGGCCGCGCTCGCGGAGGCCAAGCGCCGGGACGCCACCGCCCGGCAGGCCGTCGCCCGGGCGGCGCTCGCGGACCTGCAGGTGGTCGGCGATCCGCACGCCTATCACCTGTGGCTCGAACTGCCCGAGACGTGGCGGGCCGAGGCCTACGCGGCCGCTGCCCTGCGCCAGGGCATCGCCCTCCTCCCGGCCTCGGCCTTCGCGGTCCATCCCGGCCACGCGCCGAACGCGGTCCGCCTCGCGCTCGCGTCTCCGTCGCGGGAAGAGCTCGACCGGGCGCTGCGCAGCCTGCGCCGACTCGCCTTCGCGGGGGACGATCAGGTCGTGGAGTGAACGGGGCGCGACGCCGGGTCCGACACCTCTCGGCAGCGAGAACGCCTCGACAGGACAGCGAAGGGCATCTGCCGTCCGTAGTGCTTCTTTCTACCCTACATCAGGAAGAAGAACAGGGAGGGTGTCCGCACTACAAATAACCACCTTCCGGTTGATCGATTCCCTGATCCGGCCACTCATGGCTTCGTCTTGGCTCGAGCAGAATTGGGTATCAGCGTGGGAAATGGATCCGGCTAAGGAACTGATCTGCGTCCAATAGGGATCCACCCCGCCCCCGTGTATCTCTTGCTCCCTACCACTGGCCATCAGGAGGCCAGCCGGGGTTGTTGGTTGTGAAGACCATCTCCAAGATCCAGCGTATGTTCTGGGGCCATCACAGCATCCGGGAGATCTCCCGCCAGGTGCGCCTGTCCCGCAAGGTCGTGCGCAGGGCGCTACGCTCGGACATAATCTCCTTCGCCTACAAGCGCCAGCATCAGCCCTGGCCCTGGCTCGACGGACACATCGCGCGCCTCTACGCCCTACCGGCCGAGGAGCTTGCCAAGCCCAAACGCGAACAGTTGAGCCTCAGTCAGTTTAAATGGCTTCGTTCTGCCAAACCATTTGGATGGCGCTTTGGTGCGGCCTGCGCTTTTACCTCCCCACGACCATGCCGTTGCCAGGGATGCGAATCGTTTAAGGCAATCGTTGAACCTCGATGATTCGCCGATCTGGTTCGGCATGCTGTGGCTGCTGCCACCGATCGAGAGGAGGTCAACGTCTCCGCTTGACTTTTCAGCGTGAGCAGGGCGGCGAACGACACTGCGGGCTGTGGCTCGGGCTTTCCGACAGAGGCGGCCTCCGAGACGATCCGTGACGTAGTGTTGTGCAGGCGACGTTGGCGACGCTGTCTAGCCAAGTCCGAAGCCGAATGTTCAGGTCTACGAAGTCGCGGGAAAAGCGGGTGAGAGATGGCCGTTCAGTAGTAGCCTCATTGTTTAGGTTTTTCTTACCGCTCGAGGTTAATTAATGCTCGCACGCTACTGCGTTGGCTCGCCGAGTCGGCCGAAGATTCATCTTATTTAAATTAAAATTTCGCGGATCGATAATGTCCCTTATCTTGCACTGTCTTGTGGTTGATGGATTGATAGCATCATTTCAACTAGAGGTTTGCCTGAAATGACAACGTTCGAACCACAAAATTTGTAAGTAGAATGCCGCCGACACTGAAAAATACCCCGCGCCGCAGTGCCGGCTGGCTGAAGGCACCTGTAAATCACCGCACTGATTCGGACATGACAGGATAAGAAATTTACTTAATGATTAATAATCTAGCCCACATCAACGTGCGTGGAGTCGGTCGCCATCTTTGGTGCCCGGTTGACTACATCGTAAAATCGACGGATTGCGAACTTTCGACGCGATAGAGCTCGACGTTCGTACCGCTCGAGGTCAGCAAGGTGTGGGAGAAGTTCCTCCAAGATTTCGATGTGCGCGCGCGTATCCGCTCCCGCTTCCCGCCCAGGTGTCAGGGATCCATTGTGCAGCACGGCCACCTTGTACGCCGAAACCCGCTGAATATGTAGCTGTGCTTCGGCTACGGCTCGCGCAGCCTCCAGAATAGTAGCATCGCGGTGGCGGTCGCCCGCGATGAGCTCAGCGAGTCGGTCAACTTCCACCTCCGTTTGAGGGTTGGGATCCACCGCTGAGAGACCATGTTTACGGGCATTCTGCCCCGAGCGCACTTTACCCGCCGGAGTGCGTGGGCCGGTGCTGGCCTGAGCGTTGCGACGATTGGCTTGACTGGCATGCTCGGAGGTCATCGCAGCCTAAGACTTCGGAACGACAGCCTATCGGGATTCCATATGCTCGACATCAAGGACGTCTGCAGTGGCAGACCGTACTTGCTGGGCGAAGTGCGCCCGCTTGCGTTCAATCTCACGCAAGAGCGTATCCCGGCGTTGATCTACTAACGATGCCAGCCTGTCGATACGCTCGATGGCCGGGAGATTCATGAGGAAACCGTGAGCCGTCACATTCATCGCCGTAAGGCCGCGCTTCTGAAGCAGTGCGTCGACCCGCTCTTTCTCGACCTGGCTATCAATAACCCAGCCTGCCGCAAGTGCATCGGGGGACGGACCTCCCAGCCTATCCAAGCCAAAAGGATCTGCATTCTGTAGAGCAGGACGTATCAATTCCTCTGCAGCCTTTACTCTGGCCTGTTCCAGGATCTGTCCGCGCCAGCGGCGAAGCCGTTTTGCCTCCCAGATGAAATTGACGATGTCTTTGACCCATATCGCTTCGATTACATCAGTCGGTTCGACATGCTGAATGATACTGCGTAGGAGCGCGTCGTATTGCTCCGTGTTCTCGCCAGATAGAAGGGGGCGCTCATCAAACAGGAAGTCGAGATGAGCTGGGACCGGCGGCAACAGCTCGCCCGACGTGGAAGTGTTCTCACGCCCAACATCATTCATTCGCTGCCTAGCCGGCCTTGGTCGGTTCGCCATCAGATTCGCCGTTCCTGCCTCGTTCTCCTTAGCGGAAGGTGCAGGGGTTGGGCAGAGCCGGCCAGCTCTATCGAGTGGGTCACTCACCGGAAATGTCGTCTGTTTTGGGCGCGGTGCCCTACCCTGCCCAGCGTCCGGCCCTGGACTGGAGCCCGAACGAGTATGGGTTTCGCGCAAGACCACGGTGCCGTTGATTTTGCGCTTGAGAGCACACTTTCTTGAGCCCGGCAACGGACGAGCGGGGCCGACAACGGCCCCCAGATGACGGATCTTCTGCCGCTTGGCCTCGGCGGTGCGGGCGTGATCGTGCCGCGTCTTTTCCCGACCACAAGCTTCGTGCGCCGGTCCCATGTTCTCAAGCGAATCGACTCCGCCGAGCTCGAGAGCCCGGATGTGTTCGACGATCCAGCGCTCGCGCACACCGTCGATACGTTGGCTGCAGACGACACAGGTGCCGGCTGTGCGTTCCCAAGCTTGGAGCCGCCGGCGTCCCGATAAGGACCGTCGCTGCTTTGTGCCGACGTCCTCAGGAACGACGAAGGGCATCGTGGGGGTCCCTTCGTGAGAGCGAGCAGTCAGTCAGGGCGTTGAGTGCCCGGTGAGTAAGGTCCTCCCAGTCGCACAGGAGCTGCTCATAGCGCTCGATCAGTGTCCTGAGTTCCGCGTCCTGCTCGCGAGGCACGAGCTTCACCTGGAGACTCAACGAGGCCACAGTCGGGCATGCGGGATCCGCCGCGCTCCTGCGCGAGCTGTTTCGGGGCATTGTGTGCCTCCACGTTCGATTGATGACGACGAGTTTAGTTGGAGCGGGCGCTTCCGCCGTCGCGCACTGTTGGTTCAGCGATCACGGCGCCGAGATCAGATTGCCTAACAAGTCCGACAAAGGCCGCCGCCTGGGTAAAGCCGTACGAGCGTTGTAGGAGATTGCGATGATGGACCGACCCACCGCATGGTCCTCCCCGCCCCTTCCGCCGCTCTCAAGTGCGGAAACCCGCCACGAGGCGCATCCTTTCGTCCGGGCTCGATGAGACTCTGCCCTCGTGTCACTATCAGGTTTCGAGCAGCCTTGGCGGCCTGCCATGCGGCAGTGAGGCCGACCGACATACTGGCGGACCAAGCGGCGCCGGTGCGAAGCTGATGGGCCTTCGCTGCTTCAGCGGCTGCCGCCATAATTGCTGCGCGGTCGAAGAGGCCGTTCGGAATGACGAGGCACGTGCGACGGATGCGGGCGAGCCCTTGGATCAGGGAGCGGGCTGAGACGACGCCGAGGGCGACATGTGCTCGGTCGCTATGTGCGTCGCGGAGAGCGGCATTCCAACAGATACGGCGCTGGAGAGGCATGGCGTTGAACCCTGCGGCTTGGCTTGATACTTATGGATCGTCTCGCGTCTGTCGTCAATCTCTATAGCCCTAAATGAGCCAAAAAGATCAAAACCTAGTGACGGGCAGGCAGATCGCTGCGGCGCGCTCACTTCTCGCAATTGGTCAAGCTGAACTCGCCACGTCGGCCTCGATTTCAGTGCCAACTCTCAAGCGTATGGAAGCGAGCGAGGGCCGAGCGACTGGTATGGCGAACAATGTGCGAGCGGTGATCACTGCCTTGGAAGCGGCAGGCGTCGATTTCATCCCGGCAAACGGCGGCGGGCCAGGCGTGCGGCTTCGGGACAACCGCGATGCCTGAAGAGCCGGACGAGCCGATCAGCCCGGGGAACGCCTGCGCGCCTATCGCTGTAGCGCCGCCGAGATCACGATGGTTAGGCAATGATCGGCACAGACTGCACGGACCTTCGCGCCCGGGCCGACGATGCCCCGGCTCGGCCCGGGTCGGACGCGCCGACATCTGTGACCTGAACGCTCTTTTCCGCGTTCTCCACTGGCATGGAGCACGCGACTTCATCGAAAGGTCAGCTTGACAGCCGAATCGGCGGCCCGCTCTGCGTCGAGGGAACTTGTGTCATGATCACGTTTTGACTTCGCCTGCGATGAAGCAATTAGCAGCGATGCTCTGCTCGTATTTAATCGTAGCGCAGATCCTGCTCCAAGTCTCGTAGATCTGCTGCCGTTCGAATATAGTGTGGACGATCGACCCGTCTGCCGATCCCTTGTCGATCGATCGATCGATCAGATCAGGGATACGGGAGGCGCAACTTGCGGAAGATCTTATGAAGATTGCGATGATTGGGGCCGGCTATGTCGGCTTGGTCTCGGGGGCGTGCCTGGCCGATTTCGGCCACACCGTGGTCTGCATCGACCGGGAGCCCGACAAGATCGCCAGCCTGAACGCCGGCCGCATGCCGATCTACGAGCCGGGCCTCGACGCGCTGGTCGCCGAGAACGTGCGGCAGCGCCGGCTCGCGTTCAGCACGTCGATGCGGGAGGCCGTGGCCGAGGCCGATGCGGTGTTCATCGCGGTGGGCACGCCCTCGCGCCGCGGCGACGGCTTCGCCGACCTGAGCTTCGTGTTCGACGCCGCCCGCGAGATCGCCGGGGCCTTGTCGGGCTTCACCGTGGTGGTGACCAAGTCGACGGTGCCGGTGGGCACGGGCGACGAGGTCGAGCGGATCATCCGGGAGGCCAACCCGGCCGCGGAGGTATCGGTGGCGTCGAACCCCGAGTTCCTGCGCGAGGGCGCGGCGATCGCCGACTTCAAGCGGCCCGACCGGATCGTGGTCGGCACCCAGGACGCCCGCGCCGAGGCGGTGATGCGCGAGGTCTACCGGCCGCTCTACCTCAACCAGGCGCCGATCCTGGTCACCGACCGGCGCACGGCCGAACTGACCAAGTACGCCGCCAACGCGTTCCTGGCCGCCAAGATCACCTTCATCAACGAGATCGCCGACCTGTGCGAGGCGGTCGGCGCCGACGTCCAGCAGGTCGCGCGCGGCATCGGCCTGGACAAGCGCATCGGCCCGAAGTTCCTGCATGCCGGGCCGGGCTACGGCGGCTCGTGCTTTCCCAAGGACACGCTGGCGCTGGTCAAGACCGCCCAGGATGCCGGCACGCCGCTGCGGCTGGTCGAGACCGTGGTGGCGGTCAACGACCAGAGGAAGCGCGCCATGGCCCGCAAGGTGATCAAGGCCTGCGGCGGCTCGGTGCGGGGCAAGACGGTGGCGCTGCTCGGGCTGACGTTCAAGCCCGACACCGACGACATGCGCGACGCACCCTCGCTGGCGATCGTGGCCGGGCTGCAGGATGCGGGCGCGCGGATCGTGGCCTACGATCCGGAGGGCATGGACCACGCCCGCGCGCTAATGCCGGAGGTGACCTACGCCGAGGACGCCTATGCCTGCGCCGAGGGCGCCGACGCCCTGGTCATCGTCACCGAGTGGAACGCCTTCCGGGCGCTGGATCTCGACCGCCTGCGTCAGACCATGGCGTCCGGAGACGCCGCCCCCGTCCTGATCGATCTCCGCAACATCTACGATCCCGAGAGCGCTGCACGCCACGGATTCACCTATCGCGGCATCGGACGCTGAGGCGGCTTGCTGCCGGGCGCCTACGATCGGCGCTCGATATCGGGCGCGAGGCGGTGCCGGTTCGGCGGCGGGCGTCTATAGGGGCCTGCGCCGGTCGCGGGAGCGGGAAGGATTAAAGCCGCACGGCATGCCGGGATTCGGCTGCCGGTGCAATGAGCGTGATCAATTCGGGCGCACGAACAGTGCTTGCCGAGCGCTGGCTACGGGGAGTTGCCGCAAGTGTCATCGATCCTTGTCACGGGTGCAGCGGGCTTCATCGGCCACCATGTCTGCCTGCAGCTCGCGAAAGCCGGTCATGCCGTCGTCGCGGTGGACTCGTTCACCGAGTACTATGAGCCCGGTCTGAAAGAGGCGCGTTCGGAGCGTCTCAGCAGGCTGACGGGCATCGATGTGCGGCGCCTCGACATTGCCGACCGGGAGACGCTGGGGTCCCTCGTCAGGGAGAGCGGCGTCGAACGCGTGGTGCATCTCGCCGCGCAAGCCGGTGTCCGCTACTCGATCGATCATCCTTTCGCGTACGAGCACGCCAACCTGCTCGGCCATCTCGCGGTGCTCGAGGCCTGTCGCCACGCACCGAACGTGCGCCATCTTGTCTATGCGTCCTCCTCTTCGGTCTACGGCGACCGTCCCGCCTCGGGCTCGGCCTTCACCGAGGCGGATCCCGTCAACCACCCCGTCTCCCTGTACGCGGCGACGAAGCGGGCCGGCGAGCTGATGAGCGACACCTACGCGCATCTCTACGGGTTACCGCAGACGGGACTCCGCTTCTTCACCGTGTACGGCCCCTGGGGACGGCCCGACATGGCGTATTTCTCGTTCACGCGCCGCATCCTGCGTGGCGAGTCGATCGAGATCTACGGCGAAGGCCAGATGAGCCGTGACTTCACCTATATCGACGACATCGTCAGCGGCATTCTCGGCATCCTGGATCGGCCGCCGGAGAACGGCGGTCACCGGATCTTGAACATAGGCGCCAACAAACCCCGCAGCCTCGCCGACTTTGTGGCGGCCATCGAAGCCGCCTGTGGACGCCCTGCCGAGCGCGTGATGCGGCCGATGCAATCCGGCGACGTCACGATGACCTGGGCCGACGTATCCGAGCTTAAGGCCCTGACCGGTTACGCGCCGACGACTGACCTAGAGACCGGCCTCGGTTATTTCGTGACGTGGTATCGCTCGCGCTACAGCGACGACGGCACGGTCCGCTGAAAATTTGCTTCCGACTTTCGCTCAAGCGGGTAGACCGCATCGTGGTCCGGTTCTGCAATCCAGGCTTCATAGATCGTCGTGTCCGTCGTGAGACGGCGCAGCATTTCGGGTCGGCGTCCAAGTTCGCAGGAGGCGCCGCAGCTAAGCTTCTGCCCGACGCTGACCGCATTCCGGTCAGATCAAGCCGATTGATCGAAGCTCCCGCAGCAGACCAGAGACGCGACTGAGCCGTTCAGGATCCTGGGACCTGTTCGTCGAGCACATTTCTCGCATTCGCCAACAGGGCCTCGTGCTGAACCGATGCCGGGCCGGAGTTTGGAACATCTGCGGAGCGCGTTCCGCCTCGCGCTCGCCGCTCCATCGCAGGAGGAGCTCGGCCTAGCGGTGCGCAACTGTCAATCGGCGCCGAATCGGGACCCGGGATCGGCGTCCAAAAGGGGCTCTGACTCACTCCCGCTGATGCCGGCGGCGTTGAGTTTGCGGATATCCACGATGGAGCCGCAGCATGCGCCCCTGCTTCAGGCCGTCGAGCCTCGTACCTGCCGGATTCGTCGTCGATCACCCCGATGTCGGCATTGATCAGATCGGTCTGGACGTGAGGTCCGGATCTACGACGGCGACTTGCCCAGACTGCCGGACCTCTTCACGTCGCATCCAAAGCCGCTACCAGCGCCGTGCCGCCGACCTGCCGCTCGGTGGTCGGCGCGTCGAACTCCAAGTCATGGTGAGACGCTTCTGGTGTGACGCAGCGGCCTGTGTGCGGAAGATCTTCGCCGAGCGCTTCTCCGACGACGTCCTGCCTACCTTCGCGCGGCGCACTTCGCGGCTGGAGCAGATCGTCCATCACCTTGGGCTCGCACTCGGTGGTCGGCCCGGTGCGGGCCTCGCTCAGCGCCTGATGCTGCCCGTCAGCCGAGACACGCTCCTGCGCGTGATCCGCCGTCGGGCGACTACACACTCCGATCCGCTCAGCGTCATCGGCATCGACGACTTCGTCTGGCGGCGCAACCACCGCTACGGCACCCTCGTCTGCAATCTCGAGCGCCGCCGCATCGTAGCGCTCCTGCCGGACCGCGAGCAGGCCACCGCACAGACTTGGCTGAAGATGAACGGCTCGATCCAGATCGTCGCCCGCGACCGCGGGGGCGGATATGGCGAGGCCATCGCCCGCGCTCTGCCTCAGGCCATCCAGGTCGCCGACCGGTGGCACCTCATGGAGAACGCCAGCCGTGGCTTCCTCGATGCAGTGCGCAGATCGATGCGACAGGTTCACGAGGTCGTCGGCGCAGCCACGATCGATCCGGCGCTGCTCACTGCAGCTGAGCGCATCCAGTACGAGGGTTACCTGCGGCGGGAGGAGGCGGACGCAGCCATCCGCTCGCTCGCCGAGGCGGGGCGTTCCGATCCGCCGGATCTGCCAACGTCTTGGCCACAGCCGTAGGGTGGTGCGTGCGGTCCTGCGTGGAGAGCGCACCGACGTCTTCCGGGTCCGCCAGAGTTCGCTCGATGCCTATTTGCCCTGGCTCGATGCCGAGTGGGATGCTGGCAGCCGCAACGCAACCGAGCTTTGGCGCAGGGCGAAGGGCCAAGGCTTCCGAGGATCGCTGCGCGTGGTCGGGGAATGGGCAACGCGGCGCCGACGCGCGGAGCAGGCCAAGATCGAACGGCTGCAGCGTGTGCCGTCGGCACGAACCCTGGCGCGATGGCTGACGACAGGTCGTGACCGCTTGACCAAGGCGGAGACGCTGACGGTGGCCGCCGTCGAGGACGGTGTGCCGGCGCTGGTCGAGGCGCGCGAGGTGGTGGGCGCGTTCCAGACGATGGTCCGGGCGATGGCGCCGGACAAGCTCGAAGGGTGGCTCTCGCGTGCTGGCCCAGGCCTCGTCGCCTCGTTCGCCCGCGGTGTCGGTCAGGACCGAGCTGCGGTTCTGGCAGCGATCACGCTGCCATGGTCGAACGGCCAGACAGAGGGGCAGATCACCAAACTCAAGCTGGTCAAGCGCCAGATGTACGGCCGTGGCAAGGTTGACCTTCTGCAAGCTCGCCTGATCGGCCTCACCTCCTGATGATCAGCGAAAGTGCGCCAGAGCCCTTTTTCCATGCCGATCCTCACCCAGGGTGCACTCCATCACCATCGTGGCAGCTGATAAGGACGGCAGCACGACGGATTGCCGACGTTCACTGCACGGATCTTCTGTCGATGTGGCCGCCGTTGATGTATGCCTGGGTGGGAAACTGCGATCCGCTTCTCTCTGCATGCCCCTGCGTTTGCACGCGCGGCACTCCAGAAGGCCGGCCCTCGATGGAACACTGCGGACGCCAATGGGGATTAGACGGTCGGTGCGGCGGGATCAGATCAGAATGCAGCGTGCCAGGGTGCAATGCTTTCGAGATGCACGCGACTGACGTTCGAATAAGTTCCGAGAATGAAATCGCCACTTGCATTAACCGAGCAAGGAATAGCTGCCTCGACGCCATTCACCGTCGCCCGCACGAGCGCGTAGTGCGTGAAGGCCGGTCGGTATGGAACAGGCAAGCTGAAGAGAGCTTTTCCGGACGATGGCGATACCTTGATGAGGATCGCGCCTGCCATGGAAACGCTGCCGAGCCTTGACTTCGTATACGTCGGCGGTTGGAAGCTCCCGTCGACGCTGCTCGCCGGGATCGCGTTGGCGATGAGACCGGTCACCAGGCGGGGTCGACCACGCGTGCCGATGCCGTTGTCGCGCACACCGATCGAGAACGCGGCGGTATCCTGCGACGTGATCTCCCCGATGTATGTGTTGACCGCCTGTGCAGTGATATTGAGGCCGATATCCGTAATGGAACGGCGCGCGCCACTGCTCAGCTCGACCTGCTCGATGTTGACGTTGACGGCGTTGCCTACGCGGATCACGTCCGACGCCATCGTATCCCCGAAGATCGAGAACACGTTGCGCCCGATGAGGCTGACGCCCACGACTTGGCCCACGTCTCCCATTATGTCCAGGAGAGCGTGATTGACGCTGCCCGTCGATCCGCTCTCATTTCCGAGCTCGGCGTTCGCCCCCAGGATGATGTAGTTCCGGCCCGCGTGAAGAACGATCGCGCCGAGCCCGCCGATGTTCGGGGCTTCGAAGTACTGAATGCTCGCCGCACCGCCCGCCGCATCGATCGGCGTCATGTCGATGATATTCCGGGCGACGCTTGAGTTGCGGAAGACGCAGGAGCGCCAGACGTTGCTATCCCCGCAGCCAACCGCCTGGAATCCATCGAGGAAGGTGCAGTTGTCAAAGACGGAATTGGCGAAGTTGCCCTGTGCGTTAACGGCCGGATCGTTGATGCTCGCGAACGAGTAGTCGTTGCCCTGATGAAGGTAGACGTTCCTCATCATAAGCTTTCCGACATTCGTCCTGTTGGGCGTCCGGAGGTGGATGGAATGTTTCCCGCGCTTCGTGCCGGACTGGCCTGGGTAGATCAGGAGGTCGGACAAGGTGAGGAACTCGGAGGCTCCATTGGCCGGTGGCGTAATCTCAAGGATCGAGTGCGCAGGACCAACACCGCCGAGGGGTGTGATAATGGTCCGGTTGTTGCCCTCGCCCTCTATCGAGGTGCCATTGCTTACAACGCAGGCCGTCGCAGTCGAGGGGTTCACACCGTACAGGCCGGCCGCGAGGCGGAGCCGCTTGCCGCTCTGCCAACAGGCGCTCAGGGCCGCGTTAAGCCCGGCCGTCTGATCGCTACCATCGCCGGTCAGGCCGAACTTGCGTCCAGTTACAAACTCCTCGCGCAGGTCGCCGACATAGGCAGGCGCCAAGCCCACGAAGCGCGGCTCCGCCCGCGCGTCGTGCGCCGCGAGGAGCGCGCCTGCACCTGCTGCGGCGATCGAGGTGGCGACATGACGGCGGGTCGGATCTGGAGTCATGAGTGTCCTTGTATCTGTCTCGAGTGCGGCGTCACGACCGCCGGAGACAGAGTCAGCGGCGGCCTGCGGGCCCACCTGCGTAGCATGCGAACAATGCGAGTCGGAGCTCGACAGTAGACATCGCGGGGCGGCGGTTAGGCCTTCATGTCTGAAAGGCCGCGAAGCTTTTAGAGCACGGATTGGGGATCAAAAGCTTGACCGTTGATCAGAGCTTGCAACTCCTTATCGCGCCGCGCTCGCCGTTTTGCCGGAAGGTGATGGCCTGTATCGCTGAGGCCGCGCTACACAATCGCGTAGCTCAACAGATTGTAGATCCCTGGACCCATGAGTCGTTGCGTGCGGCCAACCCGCTTTGCAAGGTTCCGACGTTGCGACTGGCCAACGGGACTGCACTGATCGATTCCGCGGTGATCATCCAATATATCCAGGATTGGTCGGGTTCCGCGCTGACCCCTCAGGGCAAGGAGCAATAGGACGTCCTTTGCTGCGAGGCGCTAGCCGACGGCCTCGCCGATGCGGTCATACGCAGGTTCGTGGAGCGGACTGGCTCAGAGAGTAAGCGAGCTTCAAAGGTTGTTCGACGCCAGGAACAGGCCAAGCCATAGATGCAGCCCTGGAGCGCTTCGAACGGACGTCAGGCTGGATGGACTTGCCCGTCGATGTCGGTCACATAGCCCTGGCATGTGCGATCGATTACCTCAATCGGCGCTCCCCCGAACTAGAGTGGTGCCGCAACCGGCCCTTGCTCGCGAAGTGATTTTATGATTTCCGTACGCGCCCCTCGTTCATGATCGCCAGTTCGTCAGGCCTCGAGCAATTTGGCTCGACCGCCTAAGGATGACGTCGCAGCCGGTTTCGCGGCACACGTGGGAGCGAGCTGGAAGTCGCAAATCTTGGGATAGAAGCTCCGGTTGCCCAGCGAGGATACTTGTAGTGAAGGTTGCAGTTCTAGGCGTTTCCGGCATGCTCGGAAGTGCCGCGTTTCACATACTCTCGGAGCGGTTTCCCGGCGAAGTCTGCGGTACGGCGCGCTCGTCGGCGATCCGCCGGCTCTTCCCACCGGAGGCAGCGAAGAACATCGCTATCGGTCTCGACGTACAGGATTTCGATGCCCTGGCGGGATTTTTGCGCGATACTCGACCATCGATCATACTGAATTGCATCGGTGTCGTGAAGCAACTCGCCTCCGCCGATGATCCGCTGACCGCGATACCGCTCAATGCTCTTCTGCCCCATCGGTTGGCTCGCCTGGCTGACCTCATCGGGGCACGGCTGATCCATATCAGCACGGACTGTGTGTTC
Organism: Methylobacterium sp. OAE515; assembly: GCF_041806315.1. Classification (NCBI taxonomy): domain Bacteria; kingdom Pseudomonadati; phylum Pseudomonadota; class Alphaproteobacteria; order Hyphomicrobiales; family Methylobacteriaceae; genus Methylobacterium; species Methylobacterium sp. OAE515. Next base: position 3,497,196 of record NZ_JBGMUV010000001.1, on the reverse strand, counting down.
ACCGGCGAGAACGGTAGCTACGTAGAGGACGACCGCCCTGATGCGAAGGACCTGTACGGGCGCTCGAAACTTCTGGGCGAGGTCGACTACAAGAACGCAATCACGCTTCGGACCTCCATCATCGGGCATGAACTCGGTAGCCACAACGGCCTCGTTGAGTGGTTCCTCGCGCAGCATGGGCATGTCAAAGGGTACCGGAAGGCAATTTTCTCCGGCCTTACCACCGATGAGCTTGTGCGGGTCATCGTAGATTACGTGATTCCGGTTCCCGACTTGCACGGCGTGTACCACGTCAGCGTCGACCCGATCAGCAAGTACGATTTGCTCTCGATGGTCAAAGACGTCTATGGTCGGACGACAGACATTGAGGCCGACGACAGTGTCGTCATCGATCGGTCGCTGAATTCGAGCAAGTTTCGCTCCGCTGTGGGATATGCTCCTCCTCCCTGGCCAGATCTCATCAGGCGTATGCGCGCTCTCGACAAATCGTTCTTCTCACAGGTGCGGTAATGTTCGCTGGCAAAACGCTCCTCATCACCGGCGGCACTGGCTCGTTCGGCAACGCCGTCGTCCAGCGGTTCTTGGCGACGGACATCGGACAGATCCGCATCTTCAGCCGGGACGAGAAAAAACAGGAGGACATGCGCCTACTGCTCCGAGACCCGCGCGTACGGTTCTTCATCGGGGATGTCCGCGAGTACGGATCGATCGTTCAGGCGACGAAGGGCGTGGACTACATCTTCCATGCTGCCGCACTCAAGCAGGTTCCCTCTTGTGAGTTCTACCCGATGGAGGCGGTTCGAACGAACATCCTTGGTGCCGAGAATGCACTCAACGCTGCCGTACAAAATGGGGTTGAGCGCATGGTTGTGCTCTCCACCGACAAGGCAGTTTATCCTATCAATGCGATGGGTCTCAGCAAAGCCATGATGGAGAAGCTGACAATCGCCAAATCGCGGATGCTGAACAGAAACGATACGATTCTCTGCGCGACCCGCTACGGCAACGTGATGGCCTCCCGCGGATCTGTCATACCACTATTCGTAAATCAGATTAAAGAAGGAAAAGACATTACTATCACTGATCCCATGATGACACGTTTCCTGATGTCGCTTGAAGATTCGGTTGATCTGGTGCTCTTCGCCTATCAGCATGGCAGCCAAGGAGATATTTTTGTTCAGAAGGCCCCGGCCTGTACCGTGGCGGATTTGGCGGAAGCGTTAAGGACGGTCTTCAAGGCGCGCAACGAGATAAAGATAATCGGCACGCGCCATGGCGAGAAACTGTTCGAATCTCTGGTCTCACGCGAGGAAATGGCGCGTGCGGATGATATGGAGGGCTTCTATCGTATTCCGGCCGACGATCGGGACCTAAATTATTCGAAATTCTTTACGGCCGGCGAGACCGCTATCAGTGCGGCAGAAGACTACACATCACACAATACCACTCGTCTTGATCAGAAGCAGGTCGTGGATTTGCTGTTGAGCTTGGATTACATTCAGCGCGAAATGAAGGCATATGAGCGGTGAGTAAGCTGGGCTGATCCGACCGGCTGGTTTTTGGACCGCGCCGACTTGGAGGACCTGCTTGGACCGGTGGAGTCGACGATGAGGCGAGATCAGTAAACGAGCGCGGAGCAGGTTGTCCTCAAGCTGCGACAGATCGAGGTGCAGACGGCTCAAGGCAGGAGCTTGGCGCTGGCAAGCAAGGAGGCCGGGATCTCGGAGCAGTGCTCTAACCGCTGGCGCGAGGAGCCCAGCGGCCTGCATATTGACCCGAGCCAGGAATATGGGGTTTTGAGCGCGAGAACGCGCGGCTGTGTCGTCTCCTGGCTTGATCTGTCCCCGGGCAGTAGGTTCTGGCGGTCGTCGCCTCGAGACCCGACGGGCAGCGCCAGCAGAGCTTATAGCCTTCGAGCGATGCCAGCGGGCGATTGCGGGAGTCCGAGCGAAGTGCAGCGATGGACGAACCTTAACTGTCAAGGCTTTGTTCAGGTCGAGTTACGCGTTAATCATCACGCTATACGCGCCAGACTATTATTGTCTTCCGCGGGGCATTCTTGTTCTGTTGAATTCTGTGCGCCAGCTTAGATCTAGGTATGTCACTCTATATTTTCCTGTTGCCAGACTATACCTAACTGGATTGCTTCCGCTGGATTGCCTTCGCACAAAGCGTTTGAAGGCAGTGGATCAACCACGACGGATCTCGCTCTTATCACAGAATCGGATCCAATCGTCGCACCGCCATTTATAACCGATTCTGTGCCGAGCCATACTCTGCTTCCTATGTGTATTTCTTTATTGATTTTCGTGATCCTGGTCCTTGATTCGATTTCAAAAATTGGATTTATATCGAGCGTCGAGATCTCAACACGTAGTTCTGCAATACAGGATTCGCCTATATGTAGAGATCCTCCATTCCGTAAATCGATCTGAAGATCTGCATCACATTTGAAGCCGCGACCTATCGTGATCTTCCCGCCGCCGCAACGGATTTGAGCATATTCAAGGACGCAATCGGGACCAATCAGAATTTCAGATCCCTCGCCTGAGATGGTCAGAGCGTAGGTTCCGCCAGAGCGAAAAACCACAAGGCTGTTCGTCGGCATGTTTTTATTCGACGGCGGGATAATCGCAGGCATCGGCTGCCATTCGGGGGCGAGGACAGCATTTTGATGCTCTGTCCACCAGTCTGGAACATCTCTGCGATATACCAATCCTGCCAAATCAACGCCCTTTACTTGTGCTCGAGCAAATGAAATATCCTGCAAGGTTTCTGCGACCATTGCTTGACTCCGGCTAAAAACGCGACTGATGTAACTTTTTATTGCTCGAATGATAAAGCCCTCACTGACTGTACTGTGGAACAATCACTCAGAAATCCGTCTAAGTGGCTCAAGACTTCGATGGTGAAGGTAGATGTGTCCCGATGCGACGCCTCTGACCTGACTCATGGTGATGAAACCAAAAAAAATTCTTATTAACATAATGGCTTCCGCGCCCTCATTTGAATGCAAAGAGTTTTTAGATCTTGCTCATTGTGCCAATGTGGCTCAGACAGTAGCTCTGGAGGTACTTCATTTGGAACCGACATTCGATTAAAAATCTCGATGGCGAAACCGGCTTCGATTGTGAATTGTTTTAGTTGAAAAGGCGTGATTTTGTTTAGGCCCGAGCCATTACGACCAGTTGAGAAGAATCTATTCTTAAATACAGTGCAAAACTCTTCCGCATATAGCAAATGAGCCCACGGGCGTGCACGCTTGAAGAAAGGGCACGCAGTGCAATCCTCCGGCGTTTTAGACCGTTCATCTTCCTCTCCCCAGGCCCATGGACCAGAAGCCGCTGCCTGGGATCTGAATTCTTCTGACGTGGCGCATTTTGCTTCGGTTTCCCAGCATCTCGGGCCATAATACCCGGCGCCATCTGTGCCGTATGTAACAATAAATCCGTCGTGGGCTCCAGATGGTTGATAGTAATTGTCGTGGGACGTAAAGAAAAAGCCGCCGGGCTTTATCATGTCTCGGAGAACGTAGAGCGCCTGTGGTAGGTCAAGGACATGCTCCGTAACCGAAAACGCAACGACTAGATCGAATGGAGGTTCTGTTGCGCCCTTTTTCCTTCGTTCCTCGGCAAAATCTTGAATTGTACCTTTAAAAGTGTTTAAACCAGGTACTTTACTCATATGCTTATCGATAAACGGTGTGAGTAAATCCGGATCAAGAACAGTGACAGATCCGGCGCCGAGTTCCAACAGTATCAGTGCTAGTGAACCGTTCCACCCTCCGAAATCCAGTATGTGAGCGCCTTGAATGGTGTCTTCCGGAAGTAATCCTTCGGCGATGAATTGGCGAAGCACGAGTCCAAGATTCTCGTGATTCTTGCTGAAGCGCGCATCGTTTCTGAGGGCTTCCGGTATAATCGAGATCTCAGACGGATGATTCAATTTTACACCCTTTGGTCAGTGACGCGCCTTTCGCGGTTGCGGAATGCGCTTGAGATTTAGTCTCGCGGAGCTGCGGTTTCGATTAATAAAGTTGGGAGGCACGCGTCGGCATCATAAGACGTCTTTCGTGGCATGAGTCGGCCATATATCGAGGCAGCAATGAGCCTGACCGCAGCCGTGGAGGCCCCCAGATCTTGATCTGGCCAAAAGGCAAGCTCCGGGTCTCATTCTGCGGCCTAGCGGACCGCTGCCAAGACGGCTTCTCAGGCATCCGCCGCGCCAGGGCTGGATGAGACGACACTCATCGTACTGCCACTGTCATATCCCAATCTTGCTCCTCGCTCCAGCCGACGGCAAGAACCAGTTCGCGTTCAGGCGCTCGTCGTCCAGGCAGCCGTTGATCGACTCGACCATCGCGTTGCCAGCCGGCTTACCAGGTTGCCAGAAGTGCAGCGTAACGGCATTCTCGGACGAACCTAGGCCGGTTATCGACCTGAATCGCATGCGGGGCTCCGGGCAGGAGGCGCAGAATGGCGGCGCCATTCACGGCCTGCTCGTCTTTAGCGCTCTGGTGACCTCAATCGCCAGAGCCTCGCGCGTGAATGCATCCACGCCTCTCAGGGCGCGCAGTCGGCGCGAAGAGCGCGTCGGAAATAAATTCCTTAGACCAGCGCTCGTTCGGCCGCAGCACGACGGGCTGACGCTCGTAGTTTGGCGCACTGACGTGCCGGCGCATCCGCTTGAGCCGCAGGCTCAAGCCCTCGTCCCGGTAGAAGCGGCAAGCCCATTTATGGCTCATCCGCCAGCCCTCTCAGCGTAGGATGTGGTAGATCCGGAAGTGGCCGTAGCGTAGCCGGCTCTTGGCCAGATCCCAGATGCGCATCCGCAGCGTTGCCGCCGACGTCCGACTAGAGCCGTTCCCGATCGGGTTGCACCGTTCGAGAACATGGGCGCCCCCGGCCGCGACAGCGGCGGCGTGCCCCCTCTCCCGCGTGGGAGAGGAGACTCGCGCTCCGTCCGGCACGTCCATCGTTCCCGTCCCAACCCGATCGGTAACGGCTCTAGTGGACGCCGCGCGCTACTTGATCACCCCGTGCGCTTCCTGAACCTGATGCATGAGTTCGCGTCGCCAAGCGGACATCAGATTTTTTTTGCGAGCACGTCCTACAGAGTGTGCTTGTCGAGGCTGAGATCGGCCACGAGCTGCTTGAGCTTGCCGCTCAACTACTCAGCTGTCGTATAGCCCGCAGCTCGCCGTGCGCAGACCGCCGTAGAGCTTGTTTCAGCGGTAAAATATCTGCTCGCAGATGCCCGTCGATCGCAGTATCTCCGCAGCCGGCAGTCTAGTCTCGAAGTGCGTTGGCGCGAAGGCGATCTTCTAATCGGTAAAAATGCTCTTTTTCACTGTTTGCTCTTCTCGTTAAGGCCTCATAAAACGAGAAGAAGCGTATTCACGCGGGGCCAAGGCGACGGGGGTGCGTCAAAAGCAGGTTGCTTTGGCAGTTTTTATCACAAAGGAGGCGCAGCTGGCTCATTTCACTCCACGGTGACGGATTTGGCGAGGTTTCTGGGCTGGTCGACGTCTTTGCCCATGATCACGGCGGTGTGGTAGGCGAGCAGCTGGATCGGCACCGCGTACACGATCGGCGCCACGGTCGGCTCCAGCGCCGGCATCGTCACCGTCGCCAGCGTCTCCAGCCCGTGCTCGGCCGCGCCCTTGGCGTCCCCGATCAGCACGATCCGCCCGCCGCGCGCGGCCACCTCCTGCATGTTCGACACCGTCTTCTCGAACACCCCGTCGTGCGGCGCGATCACGATCACCGGCACGTCCGCGTCGATCAGCGCGATCGGCCCGTGCTTCAGCTCGCCCGCCGCGTAGCCCTCCGCGTGGATGTAGCTGATCTCCTTCAGCTTCAGCGCACCCTCCAGCGCCATCGGGTAGCTCGTCCCCCGGCCCAGATACAGAACGTCGCGCGCCTTCGCGACCTCGCGCGCCAGCCCCTCGATCGCGCCCTCGTGGCTCAGCGCCTCCGCCATCAGGCCCGGCACCCGGATCAGCGCCTCCACCAGCCGCGCCTCGCCCGACGCGTCCAGCGTGCCCCGCGCCCGCCCCGCCGCGATCGCCAGGCACAACAGAACCGTCAGCTGGCACGAGAACGCCTTCGTCGAGGCCACCCCGATCTCCGGACCCGCCAGCGTCGGCATCACCACCGACGATTCCCGCGCGATCGTCGAGCTCGGCACGTTGACCACGCTCAAGGTGTGCTGGCCCTGGCTCCTGGCGTAGCGCAGCGAGGCCAGCGTGTCGGCGGTCTCGCCCGATTGCGAGATCACCAGCGTCAGCCCGTCCCGCTCCAGCGGCGCCTCGCGGTAGCGCGCCTCGGAGGCGACGTCGATCTCCACCGGCAGCCGCGCCAGCTGCTCGAACCAGTAGCGCGCCACCAGGCCGGCATAGTACGCCGTGCCGCAGGCGGTGATGTACACCCGGCTGAGCCGGGCGAAGTCGAACGGCAGCGCCTCGGGCAGCACCACCCGGCTGCTGGCCAGGTCGACGTAGTGGGCGAGCGTCCGGCCGACCACCTCGGGCTGCTCATGGATCTCCTTGGCCATGAAGTGGCGATAGGCGCCCTTGTCGATCCGGTAGGCCTGGGTGGCGATCGTCTGGCGCGGGCGCTGGACGACCGCCCCGGACGCATCGCGGATCTCGGCGCCGTCGCGGGCGAGGATCGCCCAGTCGCCCTCGTCGAGATAGGTGATCGCGTCGGTGAAGGGGGCCAGCGCCAGGGCGTCGGAGCCGAGATACATCGCGCCCGCGCCGAAGCCGATCGCCAGCGGCGCGCCGTGGCGGGCGCCGATCAGCAGGTTGTCCTCACCGGCGAACAGGAAGGCGAGCGCGAAGGCGCCGCGCAGCCGCGGCAGGGCGGCTTCGACCGCCGCCACCGGCCCGAGGCCCCGGTCGATGGCGCGGCTGACCAGCTGGGCGACGACCTCGGTGTCGGTCTCGGTCTCGAACACGACGCCGTCGGCCTCGAGCTCCTGCTTCAGCGCGCGGAAGTTCTCGATGATGCCGTTGTGCACGACCGCGAGGTTGTGGGTGGCGTGGGGATGGGCGTTGGTCTCGTTGGGCCGGCCGTGGGTGGCCCAGCGGGTGTGGCCGATGCCGATCGTGCCGGTGAGCGGCTCCTGCGCGAGCCTGGCCTCGAGGTTGGCGAGCTTGCCGGCGGCGCGGCGGCGCGCCAGATGGCCGTGCTCCAGGGTGGCCAGCCCGGCGGAGTCGTAGCCGCGGTATTCGAGCCGGCGCAGGGCCTCGATCACCTGCCCCGCCACCGCGTCGCGCCCGACGATGCCGACGATGCCGCACATGCTTGTGTCTCCTGCTCTTATACCAGCACCCGTGGTGCTGAGCGCTTTCGATGGAAGGATCCGGCCGCGGCTGAAGCGCTCGGGCGCGAACGAGCAGCAAGGGGCTCCGGCTCCTTTCTTTAGGAAGGCCAGATCGAGATTGTACCTATCACTACGCTTCAGAGCCAGCGCCCGCTGTCGCAGGAGTGTCATAATCGAGGGTGTCCTGATTGCTCTGGATTTCGGCTCTGCTATCACTACTTTGGCAGGTTAAGGTCAGGGTGAGTGGCTGACGACGACATCACAATGTGGGCGGCGCCACGTTGGGGACCTGTCGAACCAGCCGAGGACGGTTTGTTGGACCGCCAGCATCGTGGGACGAGGGGGCGGATAGCCGATTCTTTTTTCCGCCCTGCCGCATCAAGATGACCGGACTGAAGGAAGGCGTAAACCATCATCGCCATCAGCGCGCACTTGCGGCGCGAACTCGGTCGATCTCGAGGAATGCGATTTGTGACTTGGTCGGTGCGCGGCGCAGATGCTCCGGCACACCGGGCCGTGCCATTCGGTCGAGATTACCCGTCCAGACTTCGGGCAAGAACAGCCTCAGCCCCATGGCGAGGGGCGCCTCACCACGCGCCAGCGTGAGCGAGACCAGCGTCCGGCAGGTGGCGTTTTTGCCGAGCGTGGTGGCGTATTGTGGCGCGATCCCGACTGAGTCCCGCCCTTCTTGGGCAGAGTCGTGTCGTCGACCACCATGATCGCATCCGGAGCGCCGACAGGCGATCGGCATCGGCAACGAGCGCCTGCTCCAGAGGCTGCATCCCAGATCTCGGCGCCGATGAATTCACGCAACCTATCGTAGGAGCCGCCCTCGGCGTGCGCCATCATAGGCTGGACTCTCTTGCGCTCTCCCAGCCCGATCAAGCCGGCGACATAGAGCGGACCCATCGCACGACGCGCCACGTGGGACAACGCCGTCAGGAACGTCTGGCGCCAGCGGGACAGCTCTGCTTGCCCGTCACCTTCTGCTGCCATCGCGACCGTCCGCGCAGGATCCACCTACCGCGCGAAGCAACCTCGTTCCACCAACCTGCCAAAATAGTGCTAGTGTCAATACGTGCTGCTTCGAGAATGGTTTGGCGCTAGGGCTGCTTCGACAATCTGGGTCATTCTCCCATTCTTCGCCATCTCGTATGCGCACCCGTGGCCGCCGTAGCCGACGTCCTCGACCTGCACGTTCGAGAACGCTGCTAAGCGGTCGGCATGCTGGCCATCGTCGGAGCACGCGGCGTCATACAGGATGTGCGTGCGCTGGGGGCCGCCGGTCGCTTGGTACAAGTCGCGTAGGTCCGCATGCGGGTACCCGACGTTGTTGATCTCGGACGTCTTCTGAGGCCAGCGGCGATCGCCGATGCTCTTCAGGAATGCGCCGTCGACACTGGTCTGTGGCGCGATCGCGATCGCAAGGTCGGCCCTGGTGATGGCCCCGAGCAGCATCGTACCAAACCCGCCCATCGAGGATCCGATAAAGATTAGGCGCTGTGCGCCCAGGCGCGCCTTCGTCTCAATGATGCGCGCGGCAGTCTGATCAACGGAGTGGCTGAAGCCGAGAATCGGCCCGAGATACCAGTGCTGGAAGCAATCGATCAGAAACAGGCGATGGCATCGCGAGGATCGCAGGAAGTAGCGCCACTCAAAGGCATCGGGCTTGGGTGGTGCACCGAGGGCGTTACCGAGGCTCGTTAAGCCAACAACTAGGTCTTCGCCCTCTCCCCCCTCGTCGAGCGCAAAATCGCATCGCGTCGCCAGCAACTTGTTCTCCTCGGCTTTATGACAGCATGCGCACGCTGCTAGCGTAGCTATATTACTTTTAGAATGGCAGCTGGCCGGCTGAGTGATAGCGTCGCGTGTCAGCACCGGGCTCGCAAGCGTCCCAGACAAAGATCGCCTACCATGTAGAAGTCCCGGAACAATGACGCCGCTGGCGGGCCGACCAACGTGATCCAAGCTTTGCATAACACAAGCAGGGAGCGTCCGATCTCACCAGCGCGGGGGCCAAGCCGACGATTGCTGGGTAATCGGAGCACCATATGCGCTGTCCGCTCGCCGCAAGCCGGCGTGCTCGTTCTTAGGCGGTGGCCGCCTTCGATCTGCCTCGGCCCCTGTGTTATCAGCGCTGTTCGCCCTGCGGCTTATGGGACCGATCAACATGCGCGCTATGATGCTCGCCGTCACACTGCTACTCCTGCCCGTACCTGCCTCGGCGCTGTGCCGATGCACCTGCGTGAAGGGCGTCATGACGCCCGTCTGCCAGCCGACGGACCTTATGGTGCCAATCTGCCAAGGCTTCTGCGAGACCCAGATCCGGCCCGAGCGGGTGATCACGCCTTTAGCGGGCGGCAAGCAGGTATTCGATCCGGCTCAGTCGACAAACCCATCCCCCGGAGGCCTGGAGGCGCCGGTTATAGACCTCAACAGCAATCCGAACGGGACGCAGTTGGGCCTGCCAAGCCAATTTTCCGGCAGCGTGGGCTCAAGCCTTTCGGCTGGCGGACGATGACCTACGGAAAAGCGCGCGCTGGCGGACCGGGCGGGCCACCTCGAAATTCGGTCTCCAGCGACGGTAACAGTCGGAATTTGGCGGCCTGATCTCCAAGTTCTGACGCAAGTCGCCCGCAGTTGCTGCGGGCGATAAATCTTCAATATGACATCGGGTGTTCACTCGCTGAATTGGGCTACCCGACTCCGAATTTTGTATAAGCGGCCTTGCAGCCCCATGTATCGTCATCTTCGCGGGCGGCCTCACCAAACCTTGCTCTCCCGATTTACGGTCTGGCTTCAGCCGACAGACCTACATTCTCGTGAACGTCACCGCGGCTTCCACGGGAATATCAGCATGCCCCCTTTCGGAGAATGCAGAATCAAATCGATTGAAAACTTCGATCGCTTCTTGAGGTAGAGACAGCGAGGACTTCAGTCCGCCATAAGATTCCAGCGATTGGATGGCTATCTTTGTGAACTGCGTATTGCCGCTATAGAGCGGCAGCAGGCCAACCGTGCAGTCAAATTTCCGAGCAATTTCCTCCAGATAAGAGCGCGGAAACACCCACTTATCATCCAAGTTTTCCCAATTTACATAATCACCTTGTTTACCGTGATGCGTGCGAGCTTCAATGTCTCTGATAATCCCGCGAATATGGTTCGCCGCCGGATGGTACCTTTCGACGACATGCATAACGGGCAGGCGTAGCACCTCTTCCATAGCGAGGCGCAGAATAGCGTGTCCGACTTCCATGGGTTCGATGAAGATCGCGGTGCCACCAGGCTTCAGCGCTGACAAGGCCGTTGAAATTGTAAGCGACGGATCAATCATGTGATGCAGGGCCGCTCCTCCGACGACTAAATCAGCAGAACTCGGCGACCACAACGTCGTATCCTGCCCATCGACGACGACAGCTTGTACGCGGGCACCGACCCCCTCCTTATCTGCTTCTCGAAGCAAAATTCGGAGTATGCTCTCAGACAGGTCTGAAGCTACAACGTTACAGCGTTGAAAATCTTTTAGGAGCGGTATTACAGTGTTGCCGAAACCGCTAGCCACGTCAATGACGACGGCGCCATCCATTGAGATTTTCTTGTCTTGAATGATCTTTCTAACTGCCCAGTAGGGGTGCTCGTAATTGATAAACCGCTCAAAATCCTGCTCAGCATTAGCGAGATAGCGTTCAGAGATGCCGATCAATGCTGGCGGATTCTCTAAGTGGAAGAGCCCCCGGGTTATAGAGTCTTCAATAACATTTTGACGGACGACGCCTTGAATCATATTGTCCACCCCAAGGTTAATACGGGCGTGTTTTTCGCACAACGCGGATTGAAATGCATCCTCAAACGAAGAAGCGCCACGTGACGGCCCCGGCAGGGCTGAGGGTGTCATGGAAGGAACGGCGGAGCTTCGCAACCGGCGCGCCACCGTAGGGCTAGAGCCGTGCACGAAGCAGGCGGCCGCGTCGTGGCGGGACGCTCCCTCCGCCATCGCGGCGACGATGCGCTCGCGTACATCGATCGGCGGGGCTGACGGTATCGAAGCCTCCTCGGCCCATCAACGCCTCACGCCAAACCATGTTGCAGATCGGTCGGGCGCAGCCCGAGTCGGAGCCGACTGCGCTTGTCAAAGCTCGGTGCGGAGATAAGATCGTCGCCCCGCTGATCAGGCCAACGACGATCATAGGTGGCCTCGTTCGTGCCGAGTTTATGTTTTGGCTCAATCAGCGGCGGGGTCGGAGGATATGTTGGAAAAAACCTGTGACGTCAAAGTCAGCTCTCGCACAATTGCAAGTGTACGAGAGGCGTTATCAGCCAATGAGGGCGCCCTGGGACTTTCAGAAGCTCTCAACATTAAAAACTTTTACGACAAATCAGCCGATTTGGGCAATGAGTGGATGGAAAGCGGTAACATCCTTATTTCTGCTGAACCAGATTTGCGTCTTAATATCGTTGCTCATCCCGGTGGGGCTGTGCCGAGGTGCGCGACAATAATAGTTGGCAAAAATCAGATACCACCCGGCGTTATAATGGTGTGGGGATACGGGGCCATAGTCGTCCTGGGTGATGAAGTATGCCTGCCGACAAGCGGATTATACTGCGGAGGAAGGTCTTCTATTTTGATCGAGGGGCACATTTCGTGCGCGGGTGAGGCTCGGCTGAACGCGCGGAATGGGGGAAGCATCGAGATCGGAAAAAGCGGCCTATGGTCGAACAAGGTGTACATGTCGACGGACGACATGCACGCGATCCTGGACCAAAAGACAGGCAAGCGCATCAATCCATACGGCGGTCGTATCTCTATAAAGCAGCATGTTTGGCTCGGGCTAGAGACGATGGTACTCGGCGGAGCTCAGGTTGGGGTCGATTGCGTGATTGGTGCACGATCGGTAGTAAAAGGATCGATCCCAGATGGATCAATCGCTGCTGGTTCTCCGGCAAGAGTCATCCGCCAGGGAGTGACATGGTCACAAGATGATATTATTCCAGAAGTCGTATGACGTTGTTTGAGATTGTATCAGAGTGTTTTGTAAAAGATTCGGTGTGCAGATTCTGGTCGGCGGCATGTCATCTCGCGCTTTCTATCACGGACTAATTACGGCGCCGGAATAGGGCGTTCAGCGATCGATGTCATTGGCCACAATGTGGCCCGCACCTGGTTTGACCGGACAGGTGGTATAGCTTGCGAAGGGCTAGGTGTATGGTCCCGGGATGAGGTGTGACGGGTCGATCCTGAAGCGATTAGGCTCTTTCGTCCAGGCGTTCAGGATGAACTCGGTGGGTGTCAGGCCCCGCAGGGTCTTGAGCCGACGAGCGTGATTGTAGGCATCGACGAACAGGTGCAGATGCGTTCGAAGCTGGTCGTGGCTGTCGTAGTGGTAGCGCTTGACCGTCGCATCCTTGATGGTGCGGTTCATCCGCTCGACCTGCCCGTTGGTCCAAGGATGGTTCACCTTGGTCAGCCGATGCTCGATGTTGTGCTCGTCGCAGACGCGGTCGAAGATGTGCTTACTATCGTAGATGTCCTGTCGACGTGATGTGAACTGAACGCCGTTATCTGTGAGCACGGTGTGGATGCGGTAAGGCACCGCCTCAATGAAGTCGCGCAGAAACTGGGCGGCCTCCATCTTGCCGGCGCTCTCCACGAGCCGCACGAAGGCAAATTTGCTGGTTCGATCGATGGCTACGAACAGCCTGGGCTTACCTTCGGCCGTGCTCACCTCGGCGATGTCGATGTGGACGTAGCCAATGGCGTAGGTCGCAAAGCGCTGCTTCTTGGGTTTGTCGCCTTCGATCTCGGGTAGTCGGCTGATGCAGTGCCGTTCCAGGCAGCGATGCAGCGAGGATCGCGTCAGGTGCGGGATCGTCGGCTGCAAGCCATAGAGGCAGTCGTCAAGCGGCAGCAGGGTATGCCGGCGGAAGGCGACAATGATCGCTTCCTCCTCGACGGTGAGCACGGTGGAGCGCGGTTCCTTGGGGCCCATCCGGGCATCCGCTGTGCTCGTCCGTTTGCGCCACTTCTGCACCGTCGTCGGGCTGACGCCGTAGCGCTTGGCCAGCGCTCTTACGCTCTCTTCACGTAGCTGGATCGCGCGACGGACTGCCTCCGTCGTGGTGGCGCTTCCATGAAGAACCTGGCCCATAGCGCATCCCTCGCAGCATGGTGGTCAACCGTACCACCACACCGCGGGATCAAACAGCTAGGGTCTTTCGTCGCCTGAACGATTTGGCAGAGCCCGCGCTGTGTCCGTCCTAACCGAGGAGGGACGATGCCAGGCGACAGGCAATAGGCTGTTCTGGAACCGCTGGTTGAGGCTTGCCGACCGAGGGCGAAGACGCCGCCGCAGGACCTGCGACGCACGCTCTCGGCCATCCTGTGGCGGCAGCAGAACGGTGCCAAGTTCCGCGCGATCCCGCAGGAGCTGGGACCCCGGGTCTCCGGTCCAGACGAAGGGCTTCGGATCCCCGCTGCTCTCGGCGATGAAGCGCTTATGACGACCTGAATTTCGACGAGAGAGCCAAACAGGGCCCGCCGCAACCCGCGTTTCGTGAACTGGGCGAAGAAGCCCTCGACGGCGTTAAACCAGGAGGCGGAGGTGGGCGTGAAGTGGACGGTGAGGCCACGGGTGTCGGTCGAGCCAGGCGCGGACCTTCGGGTGCCTGTGAACGGCGCAGTTGTCCTAGATCGCGTGGACGACCTTTCCGGACGGGGTAGCGAGCGTTGCTCAACGTTGCGCCCAATTTTCGACAAGGCACAAGTGCACAGAGCCCGGCGAAATCGCTGTTGACAGCGGCAGGGTGATTGCAGCCAATCACTTCGATGGCCGCTCGAGCGGCGCCCTTTAAACACGGCCGCGTTGCAAGCAGATGGCGCCACAGGATCGGTTGTGTGTTCGTGTATTTTTAAAACTTGCTGCCCGTCGCCACACACTACGATCGCGGGGCTTGCCACAACTCGGCTGCTGTCGCACTCGCCGCTGACGTCGTTGCGAGAACCTCAACCAGGCCCCCATTCGGACCACACCCGGCCCACACCTTAAAAGCATGCCTATCAGCATCAGACGAAAGAGCCCGAACGCTTCAGGGACGAATCGTCGAACCGGAACCCGGAGCTTCACATGTACGCATACGAAAATACAAAGACTTTGCAGCGCGGATGAATGATGACAGCACAGCAGCCCTTGCGCTAGGCAAGCAGCTAAGCGTGACGAGCGACTCTCAAACAAAACCTGGCGTGGCTGCTTCTCAAAGTCAAGCGGCTGGGCAGTAGGCAATTGGGTCAGGATAGGTCGAGTGACGTCGCACTTTCGACTTCCTTAGGCTAAATGAATGGTGACCAAATGGCTCGTATTTTAAACTGCTCAAGCGACGTGATCCACCAACGTGCATCGGAGATGATTGAACAAGTTGGTGTCGTGCTCGATATCGGCTGCGGCGTTCGTTCGCAGCAGTTTGTCCTACCCAAATTTCTTATCTGTGTTGAGCCTTTCCATGAATATAGAGGCATCCTCAAGCGCAATTTCAAAGATTGCGATTGCGTCATAATTCCCACGGACGCACTCACTGCTTTGGAGGCTATGCCCAATCAATCTGTCGATACCGTGTTCCTGTTGGACGTCATCGAACATATAACGCGAGATGAGGGCCTTCGCGTTATTTCCGAGTGCGAGAGGGTCGCCAGAGCCCAGATTGTCGTCTACACGCCTCTAGGCTACATGCCGCAGGAAATAAAAGATGGCGAGAAGGACGCGTGGAATCTGAACGGCGGTAGTTTCCAGCAGCACAAATCAGGTTGGACCCCCGAAGATTTTCCAGAGTATGACATCTTAGTTTGCGAAGATTTGCATAAAAGCGATTTCAAAGGACAAGCCATGGATGATGCATTTGGAGGATTCTACGCGATCAGACGGCAACCGACTTCAATCTTTAATTCCACCGCGGATTGCTCGACGTATGGGAATATTATGCGGCCTGCCGTATATGGCTTGAAAGAAGTCGTGAAAGAAGTGGCGCGTATCAATAGTCGAAGGGCGCTGCTGGAAGCTGCGATTAAGAGCTGCCAATATACAACAGAAAGACTTATATCTTCGACCGATGGCCTGCCACTCGAGACCCTTTACACCGAAGTAGAAACATGGAGAGACCAAAAACGAGCAGAGCTCAAAAATATTATCGACGCGCATTACAGTACAGTTGAGCAAGATCGGAGCGAGAGTGCGACCGATCTGATCAACTATGACGCGCTGGAGGCTGCTCTGCGCGAGCGCGAGTCGCGGCTAACTGAAAGAGAAGCGCAGTTAAGCGGGCACGAGCGCAATCTGAGCAGCTGGGAGAAGGACATTCGCAAGCGGGAGGCTTGGATCGCTGAGAAGAATATTCAGTTCAGCGGACATGAAAGCAATTTGAAGAATTGGGAGAATGATGTTCGCAGGCGGGAGGCTTGGATCGCTGAGAAGGATATTCAGTTCAGCGGACATGAAAGCAATTTGAAGAATTGGGAGAATGATGTTCGCAGGCGGGAGGCCTGGATTGTTGAGAAGGAGGCTCAGCTTGCAGGTCACGAGAATAATTTGAGTAATTGGGAAACCGATATCCGCCGCCGCGAAGATATATTGTCTCAAACATATTCACGGAAAGAGTGAAATTGCGCGTGACGGCTTTCTTGATCTTTTGAGCAAAACCAAATGTGCCGGGAATCTATAGGGTTATGAGAGTCTTGCAAGTAAACGGCTACGAGCTGCCAGGGATGCGTTTCAATGGACTAACATTGGCTCCATTGTTGAGGGGCCATGGAATCGATTCGACCCACATGATTTGGAAGAGAGATACTTCGGACCCTGTCATAAGAAGTTTTTCCGCTCCATATACTTCTGAGATAAATGCGCTTTACGCGAAAATTGAAAACATCACGTCGATGCAATCTGTTCTGTACCAGAATGGAGAACAGATCCTTCGCGATCAGAGTTTTGCCGAAGCTGATCTCGTGCACTTGCATTTGATCCATACGGGATATTTGAATCTCCTCGATCTCAGGATGATCACTCAAGCCAAACCAACTGTTTGGACTATCCACGATCCTTGGGCATTCACAGGACATTGCGTTTACCCACTCGAGTGCGAGCGATGGAAAATCGGATGCGGACACTGCCCTGATCTTGATATTAATTTTCCGATGCGTTATGATAATACGGACATCATGTTTGATTACAAGAAATTTGCTTACTCGCAAGCGAATTTTGAAGTGATAGTTGCGTCCGAGTGGATGAAATTGATGGCGGAGGCGTCTCCTCTTTTTGAAAACGTTCATGTTCACAAGGTCCCGTTCGGGTTGGATCTGGAATTTTTCGCACGCTCAGCGGGTGCTGAGATACGACGCGCCCACGAGATCGCTGATGATGAAATCGTGCTGTGTTTCCGCGCGCAAGAAGAATTTAAAGGGCTCGAATATATTAGAAAAGCATTACGGCAACTTCAGACGACAGCTAAGATTTGCCTGCTCACCGTTGGCAACATCGGACTTTTAAACGAGTTCGCGGACAAATATCGGTTGGTTGAATTTGGCTGGGTGAACGACCCTGCGCTCCTCCGTGACATCATGGACGCTTGTGACATCTTCCTTATGCCATCGATCGCTGAGGCATTCGGCGTTATGGCGATCGAGGCAATGGCCTGTTCCAAACCGGTGATATGCTTCGAAGGCACCTCGCTGCCTGAAGTTACTAATGCGCCCGAAATCGGCGTCGCTGTTCCCATGAAGGATCATCATGGCTTATCACGTGCGATATCGTTCCTGATCAACAATGAGGACGAGCGGCAAAAGCGTGGAATAAAAGGGCTTGAATTTGCGAAGCGGAACTACGACGAACGCCAGCATGCCATCCGTATGGCCTCGTTGTATCGTGGAGTCTTAAGCAGGGCTGGTCAGCGGCGTCGGAATTTTTCGCAAGTTGATAATGCCAGGGTTTCATCATGAAAACATTGTTGCTGACTGATATACCTCCGAGTCACAGTTATACAGCCGGATTAGTCACCGCGCAGATGTGTCGCGCGTTGAATCCGGGCGAGCTCGTTGCCTTCGTGATAATAAATAAAGATCTGCAGCCGACGCCTACAGCGGATTTGCGTGAACTTCAAATTTCATTCGCTTTGAAGCCGAACGAGCAAGCGATCAAAAGTCTCGGTGGCCGCGATTTTGGAGAGTTTGCCTCGTTTCTCCATGAGGCTCGTAATCGCTATAGCCGAACGCCTGAGCTCATTGACGAAGCTGTAAACTTCGGTCTGAAGCATGGCGTCGACCAAGTCTGGGCAATCCTTCAAGGTCAGACGATGGTCCGAGTATCCCGGCGCGTCGCGATTAAGCTGAATGTGCCGCTTAAAACCCAGATTTGGGACCCGCTATCTTGGTGGCATCAAGCGCGTGGTGTGGACCGGATAAACCGGCTGTTAGATAACATTGAATGGAAGAAGACGCTGAGAGCAAGTCGGATCGTTGCGTCCGCCTCGCCTGCGATGTCCGAACATATCACGCGTCTCCACGGTACACCGAGCATCCCTGTCATCGCCGCGGTGGAAAAAGAACACTCCTTCGAGCCGCTGGGAGGTTTTGTCTCCAGCGACAACTTTGTCATTGGCATGGCGGGGCAATTCTACGCGGCAGAGAGTTGGGTTGCGCTTTGTGACGCGTTAGATAAGTGTGATTGGAAGATTAGCGGACGTCGAGTTTTGCTCAAGATAATGGGAGCATCTCCGCCGCCGAATCAGATTGCAGCTGCGAATTACGAGCATCTCGGCTGGATGGAGCAGTCAGATGTAATCCGCGTCCTGTCACAAAGTTGTGATATATGTTATTGTCCATATCCCTTTGGGGCGGGGATGGAAGAGGTGTCCCGATTAAGCTTTCCCTCTAAAATCGTCATTTATCTCGCTTCGGGGCGGCCCATTCTCTTCCATGGCCCGGAATACTCGTCTCCAATTTCGTACATCTCTCAAAATGGAGTGGGCCTCTGCTGCACTTCGACGAGGCTTGATGACATAACCTCTGCTCTATCAAATTTCGTTGATCCACGGCTGTACGGGCAATTCTGCGGTGCTGCTCGAGCCGCTTTTCTTCGAGATTTCACGACAGAACAGCAGCGCTCCGTCGTTCGCGAGTTTCTTAGCTTAGATAACGAGCCGGCTTCGGGCGCCAACCAAAATGCGAAAAAGAGCTACAGGCGAATTAGGTCGAGTGAGCGTAATAGACGTCATCTGGTTGCCGATGCGTTTGACTCTTGGTTCTATTTTGACAAATCGAAACAGTTGCTGTCTCCTGCGCAAGACATGCTAAGTCATTACTTAAATTTTGGCTGGAAGAACAATTGTGATCCGAATCACTGGTTTTCAGTCAAATTTTATTTGGATTCGAATCCTGATGTTCGAGAACGGAACATCGAACCATTCTCTCATTATCTCGAACATGGATGGCGAGAGGGGCGACGGCCTAACCCGTGGTTTGATCCCACCTACTATCTTGAGCGCTACCATGATGTCCGTGATGCCGGGAAGGAGCCGTTCCTACATTACCTGAGGTACGGTCAATATGAGAACCGGAATCCTACGCCTTGGTTTTCTACAAAATATTATCGCGCCTTGCTTGGTCTCGGAGGGTCGGTTCGACTGGATCCTTTAATGCATTACTGTATTCAGGGTTGGCGGTCGGGATTAGATCCGAGCCCGTGGTTTTCCGCTGTCTGGTATCTCAACCGATATTCGGAAGCTCGAGAGCAAGATATTGAGCCGTGGCTTCATTATGCCACTCGCGGAAGCCTTCGGTCCGACGACCCGACGTCATGGTTCTCGGTCGCCTTTTATCGTGCAAACAACCAACATGTGCCGCAAGATGGGATAGGGCCCTTTGTCCATTATCTTAGCGTCGGTTGGCGCGAGGGGAGGGATCCAAATGGATTTTTCTCTACTCGTCATTATTTGAATTCGCTCGAACATTCAGACTTGGATGACTTCGAGCCTTGCTCACATTACTTTGCGGATGGTTGGAAGCAAGGGCTAGATCCGAATGAGTGGTTCTCGACAAAGTATTATCTCAGCAACAATTCCGACGTTGTTGCTTTAGGACGGGAGCCGTTTAGCCACTACTTATCTGAAGGGTGGCTAAACGGTAGGGATCCGAACGATTGGTTCTCGACGAAGTTTTACCTAGCATGCAATCCTGACTTAGTGTCTGCAAGACAGGAACCCGTCACCCATTATCTATCGGTAGGGCGGTCGCTCGGTCAGCCGACAAATGCGCGGGGAATTAGTTTTAGAGATCGGTGTACAACTTTGGCGGAAGGCATCCTCATAAATGCGGTCAATCTGACTCAGGAGCGGATCAGGGAGCAGGATTCACATGCGACGCGGCGAAAGGCTTTGTATTTCGAGTTGATTCACTCCTTGAATGGGGCTGTTCATAAATGGTTGGAGGCGGTTTATCGGGAGTCGGAAGAGGAGAGACATTAGGTTATAGGTTCGCCGCCTATGTTACGATCGAGCTGTTTCAATCCTTTATCTTCTCGGGGGTGAGTCGTTCGTCAGGATCTAACGCCTTGGATGTTGATGGTGGCATCCCAGGCGGACGAGGAGATCGCCGATTCCGCCAAGCGCGTGGGAAGGGCTGCGCGCCGCACCAACCGCTGCGCCCTTCCAGCTCATCTGCCGCCTATCGAGCGGGTTATTGACCTCGACGACCGCACCTGCTCCTGTTGCCGCGGCAACCTGCGCGTGATCGGCGAGGACGTATCCGAGCGCTTCGACACGGTGCCGGCGCAGTTCCGCGTGGTTCTCACCGGCCGGCCGAACTATGCCTGCCTGGCCTGCGCGGCCCCTCCCCGGACCGTGCTCATCGCGCGCAATCCGACAGGGTTCGGTCGTCCTGCGGTCGGCGGATTTTGATCAAACGGTCCCTGAGCGCCACTGTGACCAGGGACGGGATCGATCATGGACGGCATCTCACGGAACGCGGCCGCCCCGGTCCCGTTGTCACGGGAATCCTTCATCCGCGAGGCCGCCATGAATGCCGACCTGATCGAGACCCGTGCGCAAGCGCTCGACCTGCTCGATGCCGAGATGATCACCTTTGGGATGTACGTCGCCCTGTGCCGGTTCAAGGGCTGGCAGACCTGACGTTCAGTCAGCCCTAATGGTCCGGCGGATGCCGCTGGGAGAGCCCGTGCGGCGACACGATACCCGGCCGATCGGAGCGCGCCGCGGCGGAAACCCGTCACGGTGCGCTGCGTTGGAGGGTCTCGAGTCCGCGGAGAACCAGCGTGGGAGCCACGGTGTAGTTGGCGTGGAACGCGTGAACCGCCTCGCCGGCAACGGTCTTGCCGCGAATAAACAGTAGCTGCGCGCCACTCGACTCGATCATGCTGGTATAGCCGCGGAAGTTGAACGAGCGCTCCTCGTGGATCATCGCGATGATCTTGGCGTGCGGGTTGCAAAAGATGCAGTTGGTGAGCGCCGAGCTGGCGGATCCGACGATCACGTCGGCGGAGTGGTAGATCGCGACCTGCTCCGGGAAGGTGAGTTTCTCGGGATAGACCACTTCGAAGCCGTGTGGGGCCAGCGCGGCGATGATCTCGGCCTCGTTGACGAGCTGGCGCTGCGCGAAGCCGCGCCGGGAGAGGATGATCCGCCGGCCGTTGCGCTGCAGATCGGTCCCCTGCTCGGAAAGCCGCTCCAGCACCTTCCGGCGCATGCCTGCGAGGACATCCTTCGGCCAGACCGCGTCGTAGACCGGCACGCCGGGCCGTGAGTCGAACGGGAAGAACGTCGGCACCGGGGCGACGCCGAGTTCCCGGAAACGCGCGGCCCTGGCCGGCAGCGGCAGGATTTGTCGTCCGCGCTCGTCGAGCAATGCGACGATCTGCCGATGGCTGTCCGGCATGTGGTCGTCGATGCAGATCGGGAAGTCCGAGGGACAGGCGCGGTCGTTGAACCACAGCATCCGAGGCACGAACTCGAGGAGCCAGTGGCCGTAGTTTTTGCTCTGCAGCCCGAACATCATCAGCCCGGCATCCAGGCTCTGGGTCTCAGCGGGCTCTTCGACGAGCGCGCGCCCGGCACCGTAGACGGCCGTCATCACCTGGTCGGGGTTCACCCCGTCCTTGATGTCGGCGATGCCGCTGAGTGGGTGGGCGGCCAGATCGTAGATCAGGCGGCTTCCCTGCAGCACGAGGTTGCTGCGCGGGAACGTCAGGCAGTCCTTGAACCGGGCAACGTATTGCGGCGGCGCGTCGAGGGATCCGCAGGCCGAGGTCAGAGCCACCGGGCCTTCGAGGAAGGCGATCGTCGGCTCGGCGATCCGGCGGGGGGCGAGCAGCTCGTGGTATTCGCCCTCCCCCGTCGCGGCGGCCTGGCGGGCGGAGACGATATCGTAGATCCGCAGCGGCCCGAGACCCAGGACGTGCCGCGTCCGCTCGTGGAGCGCCTGTGCCGCCTCGTGCCGGCCCTCCTCGGCCAGCGCGTTCATCTGCAGGATACGCAGATTCCGGATCTTACGTTCGAGGGTATCGCCGTCGATCGTCAGCGCCTGGCCGCCCAGCAGGTCCCGCGCGAGCCGCGCGAGGAGGTAGCTGCGCACCGCACCCTCGGCGTCGCCGGCGAGCTCGTAATCCCAGGCGATATGGACGAGCGACGGGTCGTTCTGCCCGCGGTCGCCGACGGCTGCCTTGGCCTCGCGCAACTCCTGCAGCAGCCCCTCCACCGGATCGAACGCGCCGCGTCGGCAGAAGTCGAGGATGCGCGTCCGGATGGCGGCGAGACGATACGGTGCCGCCTGGGCGGGCGCCACCCGAGCGGCCAGATCGTAGGCGCGCGCGGCGAGGTCGAGCCTGTTCTCGCCCTGAAGCCGGAAGGCCAGCGTGGCGAGGTGCTGCGCGGCGACCTGCGGCCGGCCGTTCACCAGCGCGGGAAGGTCGTGCTCGATGGCGTCGAGCGCGGCGGAACCGTTCGACCGGTTGGCCTGCGTCAGGATCCGCCGGAAATCGCCCTGCATCGTCCTCGACCGTTCCTCTCGGCAGCCCGCTCCGCGCGGCGCCTCAGCGGGCCGCCAGGGACCGCTCCGCGCTGGCGCACACCGCCGCGATCTGCTCCGGCGTGATCGTCGGGAAGAACGGCACGCCGATCGTCCGCGCGGCCACCGCCGCCGTCCGCGCCAGGCCGTCGTGCCGGCAGGTCTCGAAGGCGGGATGCGCCTGACAGCCGGTCCCGTACCAGCGCCGCCACTGGATCCCATCCGCGTCGAAGCCCGCCGTGACCGCGTCGACGTCGGCGGGCTCGAACAGCGCGCTGATCGTCATGGTCAGCCACTCCCGGCCGAAGCCCGGCTGCATGCGCACGCCGATCCGCTCGAACCCCGCGACATAGGCGAGCGACGCGGCCCGCAATTGGGCAATGCGCGCCTCGAGGCCGTCGAACACCGCCAGACCGACCGCGGCGGCGTATTCGGAAATCCGGTAATTGCCGCCCCGGACCTCCGAGGCACGGCTGTTCGCCGAGAAGCCGAAGCCCGTCATGGCGGTGGCCCGGGCGACCAGATCGGTGTCGGTGGTGAGGATCGCCCCACCCTCCCCGATTCCGAGCGCCTTCGTGGCGTGCAGGCTGACGCAGATTGGCTGCGCGCCCACGCGGCGCAGGTTGAGCGTGGCGGCGGCGGCGTCGAACACCACCGGGATCTCGTGCGCCGCCTCGAACGCCTCCCAAGCCTCCACGTCGAGCGGCGCGCCGTAGGGGCTCACCACCACGATGGCGGCGACATCGCCCGCGGCCGAGGCCAGGGCTTGCGCGGCGATGGCGGGCGTGAGCGCCAGCGTCTCGGGATCGACATCCGCGAAGAACGGCTCCAGGCCGACATTGACCGCCGCATGCGCGGTGGCCGCGAAGGTGTAGGCGGGCATCAGGCAGAGCCGGCCCTTCCGGCCGGCGATCCGGCAGCGCAGGGCGACCTCAATGGCCGTGGTGCCGCTGCTGGTGATCGTCGCCGCCACCGGTGCGTCGCCGGCACGCTCCGACACGAAGCGGCAGAGCCTGGCGGTGAACTCGCGGGAGAGCGGCCCGTAATTGCTGTAGATGTGCGACTGATCGATCCGGCGCAGATACGGGACGATCGCATCCGTCTCCGGCAGGCTGGGGATGAGCACGGGGATCATTGTCGAGACACGTCCTAACTGTCGGCCGCCACCATCCTCATGCGCACGCCCGGTGACGGCGTCCGCTATACATGGCCCGGCAGGCGCGCAAAAGGCGCCGATCCGAGGGCGGGCCGTCTGCCCCCGGCTAGCCGCGGCGCAGGGGCCGGGCCGGATTGCCGAACACCGTCTGGCCCGGCGCCACGTTCCGGATCACCACGGCGCCCGCGCCGACCACGGCATGCGCGCCGATCCGGATCCGCGGGATCACGCAGGCCCCGGTGCCCAGGAACGCCCCCTCCTCCACGCGGACATGCCCGGCCAAGTGGACGCCGGGGCTCAGTGTCGCGAAGTCGTCGAGGACGTCGTCGTGAGCGACGGTGCAGCCCGGATTGATGAGGACGTGCTCCCCGAGCCGCGCATCCGCCGTGATGGAGGAATGGCCGAGGATCACCGCGCCCGCGCCGATCCGGCTGCTGGCGCCGACCAGCACGCCAGGATCGATGATTGCGGTGAACTGCGCGCCGATCTCGGTCCGCAGGTGGGCGACCGCCCGGGCCCGGGCCGCGGGCTCGCCCAGGGCGACGACGAAGCGCAAGCCCGGATCGCCCGCGAAGGCGCGAACATCCCGCACCACGGGCCGCCCCCGGAACGTCTCCGGCGCGTCGATCCCCGGATCGACGATGCTCGCCTGAAGCTCGATCGCGGTGCCCTGCGCGTTGAGGCGTTCAAGGGCATCGACGATCTCGCGCGCGAGCGCACCCGCGCCGTACAGGACGAGGCGGATCGTCATCGCGCCGAAAACCGCGATCCGGTCCGGCTGAGGCTCCGTCCCGATTGCGGCGTGTCGCTCCGGTCGTCGTCCATGCGCGGGATTCCCTGCCTGTCCGGGGCTCTGCCCTACACGAGACGTCAGGCGCCCTCCAGCGCCGCGCGCCGGCCGTGAGCCGACAGGATGCACCGGATCCCTCGTCACGGCGCGTCCGTTCCAGTACACCGCCCGCGAGCACGCGCCGCCCGGCCGGCGCGCGGACGGGCAGGCTTGATCAGGCGCGCAACCGATATGAGGCCGACGCAGACCTTCATCGACCTGATCCGGACGGTCAAGGTCGACAACGCGTCGGACGTGATCGCACGGCTCCGGGCCCTCGCCGCCGCGGATCGCGAGCCGGGGCGGCGCGGCGCGATGCGCCGGCACCTCGAGACCCTCGCATTCCGGTTCGAGGGCGACGATCGGCTCGGCGACGCCGCCGAGATCTACGACCTGATCGCGACGCTCGCTCCCGGCGACCAGGCGCGCTGGACGCGGAAGGCCGGCGCGGCGCGCCTGCGCGACCTGTGCGCGCGCGGCCGGTTCGATGAGGCCGAGACCTATGTCGCGCAGCTGCGCGCCGACGGCGACGCGCCCGCCCTGATCCAGGACGGGCTCGCGACCCTGCTGCGGCTCGGATGGGCCCACGAGTGCCGGAATCAGCCCGAGCCGTGCCTCCACTGTTACCGCCTCGCCTACGACCTCAACGGCGGCGATGCGGGCGTGACGACCGAGGACGGCGATCGGCTCAGCACCAAGGTCAAGAACCTGCGCCGCCTGCTCCTCGATACGCTGCTGGAGGACGGGCGCTTCGAGGCGGCGATCGCGCTGCACGAGACGACCCGCCACGTCACCGGCTCCGGTCCGCTGGAGGCCTACGACATCGTCTCCGTCCAGGACCTCGCGGCGGCGGGCGGCGCGCGCTCCATCACGATGCTCCCGGAGCGCCGCATCGCCGCGCCCGAGCTGCGCTTCTGGGAGAAGCCCCCTGCCCTGCGGTCGGAGCCCGGCAGCCTGGACATCCCGGCCCAGTACCTCGCCTTTCTCGACGACGCGCGCGCCTATCCGCGCAGCAACGTCGTCATCGCCGGCGGCAAGCTCGTCTACGACCTCGCCGCCCACCCGCGCCGCCCGGACATCCTGCTGCAGGACGGCCTCAACCCCGATCAGATCATGACCGCGGCCTTCGGCGCCGACCGGGCCCTGGTGGAGGTGCCCGAGGACGCGCTGGCGGTCGAGGCCGGCCTCATGATGTTCGGCCTCCAGAGCCGGAATTACGGGCACTGGTTCTGCGAGTTCGTGCCGCGGATGCTGGCCTACAACGATCCGCGCTGCCCGGACGGAATCCCGCTCTGCATCGACGACCACATGCCGGGCTCCCACGCGGAGATCCTGGGCCTGCTCGATACGCGCGACCGCCCCGTGATCACGCTGCCGCCCAAGCCGGTCGCGTTCGGGCTCCTCGGGATGGCGCCGGTGCCGGCCTTCTTCCCCTTTGACATGAAGCCCGGGCGCCCGTTCTACGACACGGTCTGGCCGGCCGACGTCTTCGCGGCGGTGCGCCAGCTGATCCTGGACCGCGCCGCCGCGCGCGGGATCCTCTCGGGCCGGACCGACCGGCGCCTGTTCATCTCCCGCAAAGCCTTCAGCCAGCGCGCCCTGGTCAACGAGGCGGAGATCGCCGAGCGGCTGCGCCCTCTGGGCTTCGACGTGATCTACCCGGAGACGATGTCGTTCCTCGAACAGGTCGAGGCCTTCCATTCAGCGGCGCTGGTGGTCGGCTCGTCGAGCTCAGCGCTCAGCAATGCCCTGTTCTGCCGGCCCGGGTGCCGGATCCTCGGACTGATCCACGAGGAGCTGTCCTTCAACTTCCGGGGCTATACCAGCTTCATCGAGGCCGGCGGCGCGCGGATCCTGTTCCTGCGCGGGCGCACGCTGCCGCGTCCCGGCGTGCACGCCTTCCACGTGAGCTACACGGTCGATCCCGGTCAGGTCGTGGCCGCCGTGGCGGCTCTGGAGACCGAGACCGCTACCGGGGCGCCGGCCGGGTTCGCGGTCCAGGCTGCGGACGACCGGCCGATCCGGGTGCCGGATCGCGAACCCGCCCGGTCCCGGACCGCTGCGAAGGCCGGGGCCGCGCGCGTCGATCCCGACCGGCTCGCGCGTGTCGGGACGCTGGCGGCCGGCCGGCATAAGGGCGCGCAGGCCGGCCTGTGCGCCCTCGAGGCGGTGGCCTACGTCGCGGGCGAGCCCCACTCGGATCAGCCGGCCTGCGCGTCGCCGAGCCTCGCCGCCTTCATCCGGACCTTGAGCGACCGCCTGCCCCAGGACGCGCGCGACGCCCTGATCCTCCCGCTCGTCCCGCGGCTCGTCGGCACGCGCGGCTCGGAGGCGCTGGAGCGCCGGCGCGTCGCCCTGGTCGTGGATTGGCTGGTGCGTACCCACGTGCCGGCGTGGTTCCGCCTCGCCAAGCTGAACGTCGAGGCGGACGAATTGGCCGACCGGCCGGCGCTCGCGGACGTCGCCGATCTGGCCGCCTGGTGCGATCACCTGAAACGGGCGCGCAAGCGGGCGGCGGTCGCGAATCCCACCCTGCGCCAGACCGGGGCCGGGGTCCGGGCCGCGGCCTGGGACGCGGCCCATCAGGCCGCGTGGGCCGCCATCCGGGACGATCTGGACGCCGCCGGTCCGCGGATCCTCGCGGCCGGCTGGGACGCGGCCTACGCGGCCGCCTACGCGGCGGCCCGGGCCTGGGGTAAGGCGCCGCTGGAGCCGACACGGCGCGCACTCCAGGACTCCGTTCTGGCCCTGGTCGAGCGCATGATCGAGCTACCCGAGGCGGACCTGCGTGAACCCGAAGCGGGTGAAGCGGACCCGTCGTCGGATGCGGCCACTCACCCGCCGGTCTGCTACGACGCCGAGGCGCGGGCATGAGCGCGGACCGGCAGACCGGGCTGGCGGATCCCGCCGCGTCGAGCCGGCCGACCGTGTCGCTCTCGGGAACCCGCTGCCTCGTGCTCGGCGGCGGCGGATTCCTCGGCCTGAACCTGTGCAACCGTCTCGCGGCGGCGGGCGCCGAGGTCACCTGTTTCAGCCGCAGCCACCCGCAGCCCGAGGTCCTCGACCGGCGCGTGAGCCGGGTCACCGGCCAGTTCGCCGACCGCCTCGCCATCGCCAACGCCGTCGAGCGTCAGGACATCGTCTTCCACCTGATCGCCGGGTCGATCCCGGAGAGCTCGAACCGGGATCCGTCGGCTGAGCTCGCGGCCGCGCCGATCGCCACCCTGCACCTGCTCGAGATCTGCCGCTCGGCCCGGATCAAGAAGCTGGTGTTCTCGTCCACCGGCGGCGCGATCTACGGGATCCCCCGCATCATCCCGATCCCCGAGCAGGCGCCCACCGACCCGATCTCGGCCTACGGCATCAGCAAGCTGATGATCGAGAAGTCGCTCTACCTGTACCGCCACCTCCACGGCATCGACTACCAGATCCTCCGGATCGCCAACCCGTACGGCCGGTTTCAGCTCGGCACCAAGCATCAGGGCCTGATCGGGAGCTACATCCACCGCGTGCTCTCGGGCCTGCCGCTGGAGGTCTGGGGGACCGGCGAGGTGGTGCGCGATTTCCTGCATGTCGACGACGTCAGCGACGCGTTCCTCGGCGCCGTGACCTATGAGGGACCGCACAAGATCCTGAATGTCGGCAGCGGCGTGGGCCTGAGCGTCAACCAAGTCATCGCCGAGCTGGAGGCGGCCTTCGGGTTGGAACGCCTGCCCTGCCTCTACAAGCCGAGCCGCGCCGCCGACGTGCCGGCCAACGTCCTCGACACCGCGCTGATCCGGTCCGAGCTCGGCTGGCAGCCACGCGTCGCCCTGCGCGCGGGGCTCGTCGGCACGATCGCGTGGATGCGCGCGCACCTGGCCGAGGCGCCTCCCGGCGCACCACGGCATCCGGCCCGTGAGGGCTGAGGCGCCTCCGATCGGCGAACATCGAATAGACAAGGCCTGTCGCGCGGACCTCCCCCGGCGGGCGTCCCGCGTTCAGCGCTCGTCGAGTCCGGCGGCGGCAAGGCACAGCTTGACGTAAGGGTGCAGGCCCGGATCGATGTGATCGATCCAGACCCAATCCTCATGATGGCTGTCGAGATTTACCGCGACGGATTGCTGGCGGCTGAACAGAAAGAAGCATGTGTTGACGCTGTGGACGGCAATGCCCTCCGGGCCGTCCTCGAAGATGGTCTCGTCCGTGTGAATGATCGGCCCGACATGGCAGTCGATCCCGGTCTCATCCAGCGCCTTGCGGGCCGCGGCCTGGCGAAGGGTCTCGCCTTTGTGGACCCGGCCGCCGGGGAGCCAGAGCTGGCCTTTCGCCGGGGCATCGCGCCGTCTGACAAGAAGGACACAGCCGTCATTGACGATGGCTACGTCGACACAGACGATCGGGATCGCCTCCAGGATCTGGTTGTACAGGTGCTGGGGGATGAAAGACATCGAACGGGTGTCCTGATTATGGGCGCGCCGGTGATGGTCGGGCGCGCCGTCACGAGTCGGGTGTGGCCGAGCCGGCCGTCGCACGGGCGTCAGGGCCGGTGATCCTGCCGCGGCCAGACCGGCCGGGTCTTCGGATCCGGCGTCCCGCAGGCATCGCACCGGAGCGTCATGCCCGCATCCGGGACGAAGCTCGTGGAGGCCCAGCGCCCGACATGGATCGAAACCTCGGCCTCGTGTCCGCACGCACAGATGGCCCGGAGCGCCGTGACCCCGCGATCCATGGCGTTCTGCAGGGTCATCGGGGTGATCGCGCACCCGTCGGCATCGTAGGCGCGGCGCGGGTTGCGGGCGTGCGCGGGCACCGGGCCTCGACCTCCGGGCATGGATGGGTTGGCCACGGTCAATCCTCTCGCTCTCCGGACATGAGCACTGCCCGAGGGTCACGGCCGACGCCGCAATCTCCTGCCGCCCGCGCGCAGCCAGGAGCCCTGTCTCCGCCGCCCACGCGTGGCCACGTTTGCCTGCGAGTGCGTTGTGCACGATTCGCGAGGAGACCGCATGTCCTTCCTGCACGACCTGCCGATCGCCGACCTGATCGCGCATTACGGCTATCTGGCGATCTTCGTCATCATCACCCTGGAGAGCGCCGGCCTGCCCTTGCCCGGCGAGACGGTCCTGCTGACGTCGGCGGCCTATGCCGGCAGCACCGGCAACATCAACATCGCCGTCGTGGTGGCGATCGCCGCGACTGCCGCCATTCTGGGCGACAACGCCGGCTACTGGGTCGGCCGCCGGTGGGGACTGCCCCTGCTCCTGCGCAAGGGCCACCTGATCGGGCTCGACCACGGGCGCCTCAAGCTCGGCCAGTACCTGTTCCGCCGGCATGGCGGGAAGATCGTGTTCTTCGGCCGCTTCACCGCGATGCTGCGCGCCTACGCGGCCGTCCTGGCCGGCGTGAACAAGCTCGATGCCCGCCGGTTCTTCGCCTTCAACGCGCTGGGCGGCGTCGCCTGGGCCTCGATCATGGGCTTCGGGGCCTATCTGTGCGGCCGCTCGATCGAGAACGTCATGGGACCGGTCGGCCTCGGGCTGCTGGCCTTCGTCCTGCTCGGGGCCGTCGCCCTGTGGATGTTCATGCGCCGCCACGAGGCGCGCCTGATGGTGGATGCCGAGGCCGCGATCCCGGGCCCGCTCGCCGAAGGGCTGAGCGTGGAGACGCCGCGGCGCGAGGAGGCCCGGAGCGTGGCCGCCGGTCCTGCGGCGCGACGCGCGGACCTTCCGGAGCTTCAGAGCCAGGTCGAGGCGTTCCTGGCGCAGCGGGAGGCTGATCGGGCGCACGCCGACGCTCCGGCACGGGAGACGCGCCCGCCCACGCCCCTGCCCCTGTGGTTCAAGGTTCTCGCCCTGCTCCTCGTGGCCGCCGCCGGCATGACGCTCGCGTCGTGGCATTACGGCGTGACCGGCGGCGCCTACGGGCGCTTGGTGGGTCACGTCGGGATCGTCGGCATTGGGCTGGTCCTGCTCGGGGGCGCCGTCCTGCTGACGCTCATCCGTCGGCGGCTGCGGAATCCGGGGCCGTCGATCCCCGGCGGGCGGGCCGAGGACGCCATCGGGCTGGCGGCCTGAGCCGGCGTCGCGCCCCGTCCGACGCCTGGACCTGGGGTAGGCATGCCCGGCCCGCTATGCGAGAAGCCACGCCGCGCGGAGGCTCGGCGGGACGTGAGCGCGCCGGCCCGGGCGGCCGCACGTCCTGCCGCTCTGCGCCGGCCTGGCGGGCGCGCCGAGAGGGACGGACGACGGCATGCATCCGGATCTGCCTGGATTGTTCGATGCGGGCTTCGTGGCCCGACGCAATGGCGAGGCGCGCGGCATCGACACGGCGGCGGCCTACGCGGCCGCGGGCTGGCACTCCGATCTTGATCCGAATCCCCTGTTCGACACGGCCTTCTACCGCGCGCAGGTCCCACCCGCGGACGCGACCGGGCTCGGCCCGGCCGAGCATTACTGCGCCCACGGCGCCGCGATCGGGCTCGATCCCGGGCCGCTGTTCAGCACCCGCACTTATCTGACGCTCTACCCCGACATCGCCGAGGCCGGGGTCAACCCGCTCGGCCATTATCTCCATTACGGCGCCGCGGAAGGCCGGCTGCCCAACCTCCTGGAGGGGCGCGCCCTCGCCGAGGCGGCCGGGGCGGTGCTGGCGCGCGATCCGGCAAATCCCTACGCGCGGGTGCAGGCCGCGACGGAGCGGCTGCACGCCAACGATGCCGCGGCGGCGCTGGCGCTGCTGGACGGGGGGCCTGTCGCGGGGCTCCAGGCTCTTTTGGTGCGGGTCGGGGCCCTGCTCGCCCTGGGCCGAAGCGAAGCGGCTGATGCGGCCGCCCAGGCTGCCGTCCAGGCTGAGGGCGACAGCCTGGTCGCCCGATGCGCTCTCGCCGCCTATCAGGCCGAGACCCTGGGCCGGCTGGGGACCGCCGCCGCGGCCTACGCGATCGCGCTGGCTGTGGGCTGCGAGGATCCGGCCCTGTTCCGCTTCCGCCTGGCGGTCATCTTCCGGACCTGGGGCCGGCTCGTGGAAGCTGAAGAGCAGGCGCGCCGCGCCCTCGATCTCGGCGATGCCAGTCTCCACACGCGAACCCTGCACGATCTGCTGGCACGCGATCGCGGCCAGGCCAAGCAGCTCCAGGCCGAGAGCCGCGCCGTGCCGGATTTCGCCCCCGAAGCCTGGCAGGCCGCCAACCAGGCCCGGGCCGTCTACCCGCAGGTGGCCGGGCCGGGCCGACCGGCCCGGGGGCGCGGGGCCGGCCTCCTCCTCGTCGATTCGAGCTTCCCGTCCCGGTTCTCGGCGTTCCGCTACGGCGAGCTGCTCACCTACCTGTACGCCATTCCGGAGAGCCGGGCCGCCTCGTCGCTGCGCGACATCGACCGTTACCGGCCGGATCGGACCTTCCTCGACGAGCTGCGCCAGTTCGAGGCGGAGCATCCGACCCTTGCGGGCCGGGTGCACGCCCTGAACACCGGCCACGACCTCAGCGCCGAGGTCCTGCACACGACCTTCCTGCACAACGCGGCCGTGCTGCTGGCCTCGAACCCGGACCTGCGCGCCGATCGCTTCGTCTTCACCCTGTATCCGGGGGGCGGCTTCATGCCGAACGATCCGGTCTCGGACGCCAAGCTGCGGCGCGTGCTCGGCGACCGCCGTTTCGCCAAGGTGCTCACGACCCACACCCTGCAGCGCGACTACCTGCTCGACCGGGGCTGGTGCGACCCGCAGCAGATCGCTTTCATCTTCGGCGCCGTCTCGCCGGATTGCTGGGATGTCGCGGCGAGCACCCGCTGTTCGCGGGTCGAGCGCCCGCTGCCGGACACGATCCGGATCTGTTTCGTGGCCCAGCGCTACACGGAGCTCGGCATCGAGAAAGGCTGCGACGTGTTCACCGACCTCGTCCGGCGCTACGCGGACGACCCGCGCTTCGAGTGGCACTATGTCGGCGACTGGAATGCGGAGCTTCTCGGCCTCACGGAGGTCGACCGGGTCCGTTTCCACGGCGTGCAGCCGGCCTCGTTCTTCCCGGATTTCTATCCCGGCATGGACATCGTCATCTCGCCGAACCAGTCGCCGATGGAGCGCGACGGCGGTCGCGGATCCTTCGACGGCTTCCCCACCACCTCCTGCGTCGAGGCGGGCCTGCGCGGCGTGGCGATGTTCCTCACCGATTCCCTCGCGCTGAACCGCCGGCTCGACGGGACCCACGCCATGGTGCCCGGCGCGGAGTTCGAGCTGATCACGCGCGACGTCGACGGGATCGCCGACCGAATCGAGTTCTATGCCGGCGACCGGGAGGCGCTGCGGCGGCTCAGCGAGGCCGGCCGCTTGGCGATCTTGCGGGAATACAGCTTCGAGAGGCAGATGCGGCCGCGCCTCGACCTGCTCCGGGCGCAGCTCGATGCCGCGTAGATCCGCGGCACGGCAGCCCCTGGGGATCATCGGAGAGAGGTGCAAGCGCCGATGTTGCGGTTCCTGACCAAGTCCGCGCGCCCGCAGCCCGCGTCTCAGCCGCCGGCCGGGCGGCGGATCTCGGTCGTCATCCCGTCCTACAACCACGCGGCCTATATCGGGCAGGCGATCGGCTCCGTGCTGGAGCAGGACTGCCCGGTCGACGAGCTGATCATCGTCGACGACAACTCCACCGACGCGTCGCGGTCCGTCATAGCCAAGGCCATCGAGGGTTATGCCGGCCCGGTCCGCATCCTGTGCGACCTGCTCGACCGCAACGGCGGCGCCCACGCGGCGATCGCGCATGGCCTGTCGAAGGCCAGCGGCGACGTGCTCACCATCCTGAACTCGGACGATGCCTACGCGCCGGACCGGTTCCGCGCGATCCACGCGGCGCTGCCGCCGGACGGCGACTTCATCGCGTTCACGGGCGTCGACTTCATGGACGATGCCGGCGCCCGGCTCGCCGAGGACGATCCGGTTCGTCTCTGGTACCGCGACGTGCTCGGTCAGGCCGGCGCCTGCCCGACGATCGGCTTCGCGCTGCTGAGGGCCAACGTCGCGGTGACGAGCGGCAACCTCGTGTTCTCGCGCGGTCTCTACGAGCGGGTCGGCCCGTTCGCGGACTACCGCATGTGTCACGACTGGGACTTCCTCATCCGCTGCATGGTTCACGTGGAGCCGATCTTCGTGCCCGGTGCGCATCTCCGGTACCGGACACACCCGACCAACACGCTCAAATCCACCGGCGACCTGATGCAGGGCGAGGGATCGGCGGCGCTGAAGACCTATCTGGCGCTGATCGCCCGGGGACCGACGGCCAACCGGCTGGCGCCCACGCCGGAGAACTGGCCGGTCTATTTCCGGTTCTTCACCGCGACCTACGCGCCCTGGTTTACCGGGCAGCCGATCGAGGTGGTCGCCCGGCAGCTCTTCCCGGATCCCGAGACGCTCCCCGCCTGGCTGTCGGCGCCGCCGGCGGCGCCGGGCGGCTTCCTTACGACGCCCGCCCCCGAGCAGGACGCGCTGGCCCTGCGCCGGGTCGTCGACCTGCTGATGCCGCGCTGAGGCGCGGCCGGAAAGGACTCTCGGGACCGGGCCGCGACGGGCCTGGTCAGCCCCGTCATTCCGGGACTGCGCAGCAGGACCCGGAATCCAGATCCGCACCGCCCGCTCAGTAAGGCTCCGTCGGCGGTTCTGGGTTCCGGGCTCGCCTGCGGCGCCCCGGAACGACGATGCGGGTGTCGCAAACCGCTTCGCGCCTCGGAGGCGGCATCAGTCTTCAACCCGACCCGTTGCCATGGGGCGCAGGGTTGACCGGTCCGGGACCCGACCGTATCACCCCGCCTCACCCGGCAGGGGCGCCCTGTGGCGCGGCCATGGGCGCGAGCCTCGTCGGACGTCGTGACTGAGACGGAGCCGACCTTGGGCGAGGACGTAGAGGCGCTGCGGGCCGAGCTCGCCGAGACCCAGGCACGGCTCAAGGAGGCGCAGGGCGAACTCGCCCGTCTGGTGCGCCTGGCCGAGGCCGATCTTCAGCGCCGGCGTCCCGGTGAGCAATCGAGCGTCGTCGCGTCCTCGGTCCGCCGCCCGGCCGCCAAGGAGGTCGCGGCCCGCATCGCCCGGTTCGCGCATCTCTATCGGGAGGCCGCGTCCGCCGCGCCTGATCGCGCGCCCGTCGTACCCGAGGCGACGATGCTCGGATGGCTCGAAACCTCCGGCCTGTTCGACCGCCAGTTCTACCTGACGTGCAACGACGACGTCGCGGGTGCCGGTGCCGACCCGACGCAGCACTATTACAACCATGGCTCCGAGGAAGGACGCCTCCCCAGCACCCTCTGAGGGTCCGGTCTGGGGAAGCGGCCGGCTGATTGCGCGTTCGAGGGATCTGCGAGGGATCGGAGTGATGCAGGACGGGGCAGGAGAGGCCGCACCCGCGCTCGAGCCGTGGCAGGACGATTTCGCGACCATCTACGCGAGCGGCCTGTTCGACCACATCTGGTACGCGACGCGCTATCCCGAGGTCGGCCTGACCGACCTGTCGCCCCTCGAGCATTACGTAAAGTACGGCGCCCGCCTCGGCCGCCAGCCCCGGGCCGACTTCACCGCCCCGCCGGACGAGACCTTCGACGGCAGCTTCGTCAATCCTTTCGCGGCCTGGATCCGCGCGCGGGCCGAGACCGAGCCGGCGCCGGCCTGGAACCGGCCGGTCGTCTCCGTCCTGTGCATCACCTACAACCAAGCGGCGTTCATCCGGCAGACGCTCGACAGCATCCTCGGCCAAGCCACGGACTTCCCCTTCGAGCTGCTCGTCGGCGACGACCGCTCCACCGACGGCACCGCCGAGATCATCGCCGAGTACGCCGCGCGCCATCCCAACCTCGTGGCGGTGCTGCGGCCTGAGAATCTCGGGCCCAACAAGAACTTCGCCGACCTCACGGCGCGCGCCCGCGGGGAATTTGTCGCGATCTGCGAGGGCGACGATTACTGGATCGATCCGCGCAAGCTCCAGCGCCAGGTCGCGTTCCTGCGGGCGCGGCCGGAATTCACCCTCTGCTTCCACCCGGTGCGCGTCGTCTACGAGGAGATGCCGGGGATCGAGGAGATCTACCCGGAGCAGTGCAGCCCGCAGCCGTCGCTGTCGGACCTCGTCGCCCACAACTTCGTCCAGACCAACAGCGTGGTCTATCGCTGGCGCTACCACGGCGCCGAGGCGTTCGTGTTCGACGAGGGCATCGCGCCGGGCGACTGGTACGTCCACCTGATGCATGCCGAGGTCGGGCGCATCGGCTTCCTGCCGGAGGTGATGGCGGTCTACCGCAAGCACGCGGCCGGGATGTGGGCGACCTACGCCACCGAGCTCGCCCGGCACAAGAAGCTCGGCAATGCCGAGATCGCGTTCTTCCGCAAGCTGCGCGGCCATTTCGGCGGCCGCTACGCGGTGGGCTACGAGGCCGCGCAGAAATCAATCTTCCGGCGGCTCGCCGAGGCCTATCTCGACGAGGAGGACGTGCCGAGCCTCGGACGGCTGATCGAGGCCAATCCCGACATCGCCCGGACGGCCCTGCGCGACATGGGCCTCGACGCCCCCGAGGCGCTCTCCGGCAATCCGGACGCCTTGCGCGCGTGGCTGCTGGAGCAGCTCACCGTCAGCGTCATCGTCACGGCCTACAACCACGCCGCCGATATCGGCCGCTGCCTCGACGCGGTGCTGGGCCAGCGCGGCCTGTTCCGGATGCAGGTCGTGATCGGCGACGACAAGTCCACCGACGGCACCGCCGCGATCGTCGAGCACTACCGTGCGCGCGACCCGGAGCGGATCGTGGTGCGGCCCCGGCCGCAGAACCTCGGCATGCTGCGCAACATGCAGGACTGCCTCGCCGCCTGCACGGGCCGGTACGTCGCCTTCTGCGAGGCGGACGATTACTGGCTGTCCGACCGCAAGATCGCCCTGCAGATGCGGATGCTGCGCAACGACCGCGCGCTCGACATGTGCTTCAACTGGGTGCTGCTCCACTACCCGGCGACCGGCTCCTACGTGCCGCACGACGAACAGGGCCGCTATCCCACCGGCACGATCAGCTTCCCGGTTCTGGCCAATTCGCCGCTCACCGCGAACTTCTCCTGCTGCTTCTACCGTGCCGAGGCCCTGCGCCGGGTGCCGGAGGCGTATTACGAGAACGCCGCCGCGGCCGACTGGCTGATGAACCTCTACATCGCCGACAAGGGGCGCATCGCGTTCCTGCGCGAATTGCTGTCGGTCTACACGATCCAGGAAAAGGGCCAGTGGTCGGGCCTGCCCGAGAACATCAAGAACGCCCGGATCGCCCAGTACCAGAAGCAGTTCGCCGGCATCTTCGGCGAGGGGCGCGGCTTCGAGAAGTACGAGGTCGGCTGCACCGTGGCCGAGCTCGACGGCGAATTGCCGGATTCCTTCGCCCGGGCGAACCTAGAGGCCCCACAGGACCGGGTCTGGGCCGAGATCCAAGACGGGCAGGTGGTGCTGGCCGGCTGGGTCGTCTCGGCGAGCCGCGCCAAGGCGACGCTGGTCGCCGAGGTCGACGGCGAGGTCCAGCGCATCCCCGTGGACGTGCACCGGCCCGACGTGATCGCGGCGGTGCTCGGCGACATGCCGACCACCATGGAGGAGGCCCGCTGCGGCTTCCGCTTCACCCTGCCTTACGCGCTCCACCTCGAGGTGCTGCTCTCCATCGAGGTCGAGCACGAGGTGGTGCCCTGGCTCTCGGTCATCTTCACCCACCGGGTGAAGCGGACAGCAGAAGCCGCGCTGACTCCGTGAGCGGACTGACGGGGCAGCCGGGACGAAGGCCGGTCAGCCCCGCTTGTCGGGTGGAAGCACGAAGATCTGGCCGGGGTAGATGAGGTCCGGATCCCGGATCTGGGTCTGGTTCGCGTCGTAGATCACCGTGTAGCGCTCGCCGCGGCCATAGGTGCGCTGGCTGATCCGCCAGAGGTTGTCGCCGCGGGTGATCCGGGCCGTGCTGATCTCCGGCACGAACACAGCCCCGGCCCGGGCCGGGGTGCCGGTCTCGGCCGCCAGTTGGCGCGTGTCGGGATTCGGATCGGGCGCCGGGGCCATCCCGGTGGCGGGCACTGAGGCGGGCGCGGCGGGCTGGCCGGGCGCCGCTGCCTCAGGGGCCTGCGCGTGCTCCCTGGAGACCGTTCTGGAGGCCTCCCGGGCAATGCCCTGGCCGCCGGACGGCGCCGCGGGCTCGCGGGCCGCGACCGGCGACGGCTCGGGCACGGCCAGGGGCACCTCGGCGCGGGACGCCACCTTGCCGGTCGCCGGATCGATCTGGTCGATCCGCACGTGGTACTGGCCGGGCTTGACCCCGCGCCCGATGGTGAAGCTCGCCCGGCCATCGGGGCCGATGCTGCCGGGCGCGATCAGCGTGTCGTTGAGGTAGAGCCGGAGCGTCGCACCGGGCGTGCCGGCCGCCGTCACGAACAGGCGCCCGTTGCCCTGCACGTCGACGCTGACGATGCGGGTGGGCTGCGCCGGGCCGGGATGAGCCGCCGCGTGTCCTTCCGAGGCCGCTTGCTTGTTGGGCGTTAGCGGCTGTCCGGGCGCCGCGTTGGCGATCCTGGCGGGCGCGGCCGGTCCGGCGGCGCCGGGCTGCGACAGGACCACGGTCGCCGCGTCCGGGGCCGTCAGGGCGACCAGCGGCTGGCGGTCCCGGCCCGGGGCGACGCTCACCGCCACGCTCTGCTGCGAGCTGGCCGCCTGCCCGTCTTTGGCCGTCATACGCAGCCGGATCGTGCTGGAACCCGCGGGTAGCGCCGGCGGCACGATCGCGAACTGCCCGCTGGCGTCGGCCATTGCCTTGGCCACCGGCTTGCCATCGACCAGCATCTCGACCTCGGCATGCGGCGCCCCGCGCCCGGCCACCACGGCGTCGCCGTTCGGCTCGACCCGGACGATGTCGAAGCGCGGCGCCTCGGCGGCTCCGGGCTTCGCAGCCGGCCGGCCGGATCCGGCGGATCGGGCGCCGGGCGTGGGCGATGCGGGCGCCCCGGGCTCGATCGGGTTGGGCCCGGTCGAACCGGGTCTGGCAGCCTTGGGTTGATCGTTGCGGAAATCGATCGCGGGGTCGGCGCCCTTCGCCATCGTTCCGGGATCGGCGAGCCCGCGCAGGCTGCCCTGCGGCACGGTCGTGGCCGCGGCCGGCGGCTCCGCCGCATCCCGACCGGTCAGCCGGCGCAGGGACTCGCCGCCGAACAGGGCCGCCACGAGCCCGAGGCCACCGAACAGGCCGGCGAGCGCCAGGGCGAGACTGCGCCGCACCTGTCCCGACATCGCCACGAAGGCCTCCCCTGATCCTGTTGCCGCCCGCTGCGGGCTTTGGGCCGCGCGAAAACCGTCGACGGCGTGGGCCATAATACCGTACATGCTCCCGACACCAAGCCGTCCCGCCGCCCTGGCGGGTGAATCCCACGCGATGTCAGCACTTTGGCGCGGGAAGCGCCGGGCGCGGGACTCTTTCTGGACGGCTCGCAACGGACGCGCAGGAGGGCGCCGGATGGCCCCGGTGAGGACAGTCTGTGTCTATTGCGGCTCCGGCTTCGGCCGCGACCCCGCCTTCCGCGAGGCCGCGGAGCTGCTCGGGACGGCGCTGGCCGAGGCCGGGATGCGCCTCGTCTACGGCGGCGGCGATGTCGGCCTGATGGGCACGGTCGCGCGGGCGGCGCTCGACGCCGGCGGCCACGTCACCGGCATCATCCCGGAGTTCCTCCAGGCGCGCGAGCACATGCTGGCGGACATCCAGGAGACCGTGGTGGTGCCCGACATGCACACCCGCAAGCGCCTGATGTTCGAGCGCTCGGACGCCTTCGTGACCCTGCCGGGCGGGATCGGCACTCTGGAGGAGCTCGTCGAGCAGCTGACCTGGGCGCAGCTCGGGCGGCACCGCAAGCCCGTGGTGCTGGTCTCGGTCGCCGCGTTCTGGTCGCCGCTGCTCGCTCTGTTCGAGCACATGCGCGGCCACGGCTTCATCCGCGAGGGGCTCGATCTCAGCTACCTCGTCGCCCGCGAGGCGGCCGAGGTTGTGCCGATGCTCCGCGAGGCCGGCCACGAGCCGGATCCTCAGGCCGAGGAGATCGTCCAGCAGCGGATGTGAGCCGGCTCGCGCGGGATCCCGCGCGTCGGCCGCCGCGCGGCGACAGGATGTCCAGGATGCGCGCTTCCCCCCTCGCGGCCCTACCGCTCGCCTGCCTCGCCGGTGCGGCCGCCGCGGCCGAAACACCGGTCCTCCAGACCCTGGACTACGCCAACACCCGCTATTCCGACCTCGACCAGATCAATGCCGGCACTGTCGGCCGCCTCAAAGTGGCCTGGACCTTCTCCACCGGCGTGCTGCGCGGCCACGAGGGTGCGCCGATCGTGGTCGGGCACGTCATGGTCGTGCACACGCCGTTCCCCAACGTGGTCTACGCCCTCGATCTGGACCAGGGCGGGAAGATCCTGTGGCGCTACGCGCCGCGGCAGGATCCGAGCGTGATCGCCGTGATGTGCTGCGACACGGTCTCCCGCGGGCTGGCCTACGCGGACGGGCGGCTGTTCCTGCAGCAGGCCGACACCACCGTGGTGGCGCTCGATCCGGAGACCGGCCGGGTGCTGTGGTCGGTGAAGAACGGCGATCCGGGCCGGGGCGAGACCAACACCGCCACGGTCCTGCCGGTGCACGGCAAGCTGATCGTCGGGCTCGCGGGCGGCGAGTACGGGGCGCGCTGCCACGTCACCGCGTACGATCAGGCCAGCGGGAAACGTCTCTGGCGCGCCTACGCCACCGGGCCGGATGCCGACATGCTGGTCGATCCGGAGAAGACCACCGCGCTCGGGCGCCCGGTCGGCACGGACTCCTCCTTGAAGAGCTGGGAGGGCGACCAGTGGCGGACCGGCGGCGCCTGCAGCTGGGGCTGGTTCTCCTACGACCCCGATCTGAACCTCGTCTATTACGGCACCGGCAATCCCGCGACCTGGAACCCGGCCCAGCGCCCGGGCGACAACCGCTGGGCCCAGGCGATCATCGCCCGCGACGCCGATACGGGCATCGCCCGCTGGGTCTACCAGATGACCCCCCACGACCAGTGGGATTATGACGGCGTCAACGAGATGATCCTCACCGAGCAGGTGATCGGCGGCCGGCCCCGCAAGGTGCTGACCCATTTCGACCGCAACGGCTTCGGCTACACGCTGGACCGGGCCACGGGCGAACTGCTGGTGGCGGAGAAGTTCGATCCCACGGTGAACTGGGCCAGCCGGATCAGCGTGGATCCCGCCGCGCCCGATTACGGGAAGCCAGTGGTCGACAAGCGCTATGCGCCGGGCGAGGCCGACGAGGACGAAACAACCAAAAATATCTGTCCCGGGGCGCTCGGCGCCAAGAACCAGCAGCCGGCCGCCTACTCGCCCCGGACGCGGCTGTTCTACGTGCCGACCAACCACATGTGCATGGATTACGAGGCGTTCCGGGTCACCTACACGCCCGGCCAGCCCTATGTCGGCGCGACCCTGACCCTGCACCCGCCCGAAGGCACCGACCGGACCGGGGCGTTCATCGCCTGGGACGGGGCGAAGGGCCGGATCGCCTGGACGATCCCGGAACCGTTCTCGGTCTGGTCGGGGGCGCTCGCCACCGCGGGCGACGTGGTCTTCTACGGCACGCTCGAAGGCTACCTGAAGGCGGTCGATGCCCGGGACGGGCACGAGCTCTACCGGTTCAAGACGCCGTCGGGCATCGTCGGCAACGTCACCACCTACCTGCACGCCGGCAAGCAGTACGTGGCGGTGCTCTCCGGAATCGGCGGCTGGGCCGGGATCGGCCTGGCGGCCGGGCTGACCGACCCGGCCGACGGTTCGGGGGCGGTCGGCGGCTACGCGGCCCTGTCGCAGTATACGGCGCCGGGCGGGCAGCTCACGGTGTTCGAACTGCCGGAGTGAGCCGGTCCACGGCAGCGTCTGCTCGTGCCGTCCCGCGATTCGCACGGCCTCCCGCCGAGGTGCTCCCGCGCGGCATCGGCCGAGACCCATCCCGGGCCGATTTCCCGTCCCGCCTGGCCCCGCCATCGGCGCCGGCAGCCGGCCTCGGGCACGTCTATTCAGGCACAGCCACGCCATGCGCGGCAATTGATGGTCGCGATTCAACGCTGTTCAGAGAATTTATATAATAAATAATTCAGACTTACGAAGTGCATGCCTGATATTAAGTCGGCTTACAGAGTGTTGCGTCGAGGCTACGAATCAAAAGGACGTTGACGTCTGAACGAACTATGACGATCCGCCATCGATAATCTTGGTTAAAGGGCGCGCGACCGGCCGGATGGGGCGGCTTTGGGGAGCGCGTCATGAAACGGGGATATGGGGTCTCAATCGCCGCTCTGGCGGTCGCGCTGCTCGGTTCGGGCGCCCAGGCGCAGACGCCGGGTGCCGGCAACGGCGTCGACATCCTGTCGGGCTTCAGGCGGATCTGGATTCCGGGACGGACCTACGACACCGGATCGCCCACGGGCCTCGGGGCGCCCCTCCTGCTGCGCAACATCCAGATCGTCGCCGAGCGGGCGCGGGAGCGGACCCGCGCGCAGGAGATCGCCGCCTATTACGACGACCGCCGCAACCAGAGCTACAGCGTCATCGACGGCCTCGGGCCGCTGACCCAGGCCTATCTGGCGGGATCGGGGGCGACCACCACGATCCCGGCCTTCGACGCGACCACGGCGCGCGTGCAGTACGTCGACCAGGGCACCGGCGCCGGCGTGGCGACGTCGCCCCTCGGGAAGGTCGTGCAGCTGGTCAACGCGTTCCGGACCAACGCCTCCACCAGCCCGGCCAAGGACGCCTACAGCTATCCGCGCCCCTGGCGGCAGAGCCTGGACGGCCAGAGCCTCGGCTTCGTCGTGCCGCCCTCCCTTGGGCCGGAGAAGAGCCCGACCCCCGCGACGGATGGCGGCTTCCCGAGCGGCCACACCAACGCCGCCTATCTCTCGGCCCTCGCCCTGGCCTACGCGGTCCCGCAGCGGTTCCAGGAACTGCTCACCCGCGCGAGCGAGCTCGGCGACAACCGGATCGAGGCGGGCATGCACTCGCCCACCGACGTGATCGGCGGCCGCGTGCTGGCGACCTATTTCGCCATCCGGGCGCTCAACGACCCGGCGAATGCGGCCCTGCTGGGCGAGGCCTTCGCGCAGGCGCAGAGCTACCTGAGCCAGGCCTGCGGCGGCCCCCTGGAGCGGTGCGCCCACGCGCCCGTGGATCCTGCCACCGACCGGTTCTCCGATTACGCGCGCAACAAGGCCGCCTACACGGCGCGCCTGACCTACGGCCTGCCGTCGATCGGCCCCACGGACCTGCCGCCGGTGGTCCCGACCGGCGCCGAGGCGCTGCTCGCGACCCGCTTCCCCTACCTCACCGCGGCGCAGCGCCGCGACGTGATCGCGACCACCGAAGCGCCGTCCGGCGGCTTCCTCGACAACGGGCTGGGCTACGACCGCATCAATCTGTTCGCCGCCGCGGACGGCTACGGCGCCTTCAACGGCACGGTCACCGTCACCCAGGACGCGGCCAAGGGCGGGTTCTCGGCCTACGACGTCTGGCGCAACGACATCGGCGGCGCGGGCGGCCTCGTGAAGCTCGGCAGCGGGACGCTGGTCCTGACCGGCGCCAACACCTACGCGGGCGGCACGACGATCGGCGGGGGAACGCTGATCGGCCATGCCGGCGCCTTCGGCACGGGCGGGATCGTCGACAATGCGGCCCTCGTCGTGGATCAATCGACCGACGGGACGCTGGCCAACGCCGTCTCGGGCTCCGGGACTCTGACCAAGACCAATGTGGGCACGCTCACCCTCACGGGGCTCGGCACGCTGAGCGGCGCCACCGAGGTCCAGGCCGGGCGGCTCGTCGTGAACGGCGCCCTCGCCAATTCGCCTGTGACGGTCTGGCAGGGTGCGGACCTCGGCGGCACGGGCACGCTGGGCGGGATCCGCGCGCTGTCGGGCGGCACCGTGTCGCCGGGCAACG
Source organism: Methylobacterium sp. OAE515 (assembly GCF_041806315.1). Taxonomy (NCBI): domain Bacteria; kingdom Pseudomonadati; phylum Pseudomonadota; class Alphaproteobacteria; order Hyphomicrobiales; family Methylobacteriaceae; genus Methylobacterium; species Methylobacterium sp. OAE515. The sequence continues at coordinate 3,453,866 of NZ_JBGMUV010000001.1, read as the reverse complement.
CGATCGGCACGCTCTCCGTGACCGCGAATGTCGGCTTCGCGCCGGGTTCGACCTACCGCGTCGAGGCCAACGCCGCCGGCCAGGCCGACCACATCACCGCCGGCGGCACCGCCGCGCTCGGCGGCGGCATTGTCCAGGTGCTGGCTGCCTCAGGCGCCTACAACCCGCGCACCACCTACACGATCCTGTCGGCCACCGGCGGCGTCTCGGGCCAGTTCGCGGGCGTGACCTCCAACCTGGCGTTCCTGTCCCCGGGCCTGCGCTACCTGACCAACGCGGTCGACCTGACGCTCACCCGCAACGACGTGCCCTTCGCCGCCAGCGCCACATCGCGCAACGGCGCGGCCGCCGCCAACGCCATCCAGGCGGCCGGCGCCGGCCGGCTCACCGACGCGGCGGTGGGCTTCACCGCCGCCGAGGCGGGCGGCGCCTTCCGGGCGCTCGCCGGCGACATCCACGCCGGCACCGTCTCGGCGGCCTACGAGACCGCCTTCTTCGTGCGCGAGGCCGTGCTCGACCGGCTGCGCTGGGGCCATCCCGGCACCGGTTTGAATTACGGCACCCTGCCCGCCGCCTACACCGCCGACCTGCCGGGCCGCCAGCCGGCGGTGGCGAACGTGCCGGTCCGCACGCTCGACCCGCAGGTGTTCGGGCTGTGGGGCCAGGGTTTTGGCGCCTTCGGCACGGCCGGGGGCGGCGGCAACGCGTTCGACCTCGACCGGCAGATCGCGGGCTTCGCGGCGGGCGCGGATGTGCGCTTGTCCAGCGGGCTGCGCTTCGGCGTCGTCGGCGGCTACACGGAGGCGTCTCTCGACAGCGCCGGCCGGGTCGGCGGAACGCGCCGGGCGGAGAGCGCCACGCTCAAGAGCGGCTTCGGCGGCGTCTACGGCGGCTATGAGCTCGGCCCGCTGTCGCTGCGGCTGGGGGCGATCTACGCCGACACGGACGCGCGCACGCGCCGGGCGGTGCTGTACGGGGTGTCCGACACGCTGAGCGGCCACGGCGGCGGTGGCACGGTGCAGGGCTTTGGCGAGATCGGCTGGACGATCCCGTTGGGTGAGCCGGCCGTGGCGGCGCCGGTGTCGAAGGACGGGGCGGCGGTCACGGCGCAGCCGGCGGCCTCGTATGTCGAGCCGTTCGTGGGCGGGGCCTATATCGGCATCCGGCGGGACGGGTTCGGCGAGACCGGAGGCGCCGCGGCGCTGGTGAGCTTTGCGCGTGACTACGATCTCGGTGCGGCGACTGTGGGTGTGCGGGCGCAGACGCGCCTGGACCTGGGCTTGGGCCTGCCGGTGACGCTGCGGGGTCTCGTCGGCTACCGGCGGGCGTTCGGCGACGTGGTGCCGACGGCTTTGCTGGCCTTCGGCGCGGGCGGCCCGGCGTTCCTGAGCGCGGGCGTGCCGATCGATCGGGACGCGCTGGTGGCGCAGGTCGGGCTGGATCTGGCGGTGGCGCCGAACGCGAGCCTGGGTGTGGCCTATACGGGCCAGACCGGCGCCCGCGCGCAGGACCAGGCCGTGAAGGGCAGCCTCACCATCCGGTTCTAGCGCGCCCCCTGCGCGCCGATGAAGTCCACGAAGGCGCGCAGCGGCGCCGGCAGGTGCCGCCGGCCGGGGTAGTAGAGGAACGGGCCGGAGAAGTCCTGCCACCAGGGTTCCAGCACCGGCTCCAGGGCGCCGCTGTCGAGATGCGGGCGCAGCCAGTCCTCGAACAGGTGGACGATCCCCGTGCCGGCGACCGCCGCCGCCACCGCGAGGTCGCTGGCGCCGACGCGTACGATCAGCGGCCCGGACGGATCCACCCGGACGATGTCGCCGTCGCGCTCGAATTCCCAGGGCGCCGTCAGCGCGCCGCTCGGGAAGCGCCCGAGCAGGCAGGCATGGCCCAGGAGGTCCCGCGGATGGTCCGGCCGGCCGCGCCGGTCGAGATAGGCCGGCGCCGCCGCGGTGGCGAAGCGCTGCCGCCGCGGGCCGATCGGCACGGCGATCATGTCCTGCTCCAGCCGCTCGTCGTAGCGGATGCCGGCATCGCAGCCCGCCACCAGCACGTCCACGAACCCGTCCTCGACCACCACCTCCAGGCGGATCTCCGGATAGGCCGCCAGGAAGGGCGGTACGAGCGCCGGCAGCACCAGGCGGGCGGCGCTGAGCGGCACGTTGAGCCGCAGCGTTCCCGCCGGCCGGTCGCGGAACCCGTTCACCACGTCGAGGGCGGATTCCACCTCGGCGAGCGCCGGGCCGAGCCGCTCCAGCAGGCGGGTCCCGGCCTCGGTCGGCGCGACGCTGCGGGTGGTGCGGTTCAGGAGGCGCACGCCGAGTCCCGCCTCCAGCCGGCGTACCGCCTCGCTGAGGCTCGACGCGCTCCCGCCGCCAGCGCGGGCGCCCTCGCGAAAGCCGCCGGCCCGCGCCACGGTCACGAAGGCGGCGAGGTCCGTGAGATCCTGGGTCATCGTTCGAGAATCCGCACAGGCCGTGCCGATTGTCACGGCTTATCGGCGCAAAACCGGGCGTCTACATCCGGGGCGCCAACAGGAGATACGTCATGACCGACATCGCGCAGGCCGGGACCTTCCGACTCGGCGACCGCACCGTGAAGCGGCTCGGCTACGGGGCCATGCAGCTCGCCGGGCCCGGCGTGTTCGGGCCGCCCAAGGACCGCGCCGAAGCGGTCGCGGTGCTGCGCGCGGCCGTGGCGGCGGGCGTCGACCACATCGACACCAGCGACTTCTACGGGCCGCATGTCACCAACCAGATCATCCGCGAGGCGCTGCACCCCTACCCGGACGGGCTCGTGATCGTCACCAAGGTCGGCGCCAAGCGCGGGGCCGACGCCTCGTGGAACCCGGCCTTCTCGGCCGAGGAACTCACCCAGGCGGTGCACGACAACCTGCGCAACCTCGGCGTCGACGCCCTCGACGTGGTCAACCTGCGCCTGATGTTCGACGTCCACGGCCCCGCGGAGGGCGCGATCGAGGCGCCGCTGACGGTGCTGGCGCAGCTGCAGCGGAAGGGGCTGATCCGCCGGATCGGCTTGAGCAACGCCACGCCCCGGCAGGTCGCGGATGGGCGCCGGATCACCGACATTGTCTGCGTGCAGAACCAGTACAACCTCGCGCACCGGGACGACGACGCCTTCATCGACGATCTGGCGGCGGACGGGATCGCCTACGTGCCATTCTTCCCGCTGGGCGGGTTCAGCCCGCTCCAGTCGGGCACCCTGTCGGCGGTGGCGGCCGGGCTCGGTGCGACGCCGATGCAGGTGGCGCTCGCGTGGCTGCTGCGCCGGTCGCCCAACATCCTGCTGATCCCGGGAACGTCGTCCCTCGGCCACCTGCGCGAGAACCTCGCGGCGGCCGAGCTCGCGCTTCCGGATGAGGCAATGGCGGCGCTGGATCGGATCGGGGCGGCGTGAACGGCTTCCGTTCGGACGCTTCGGTTGCGGTCTCCCCTCCCGTCATCACGAGCGTAGCGAAGTGACCCAGGGCAGCGCGACGACGGTCGGCGTCGCGCCGTCTGGATTGCTTCGCTCCGCTCGCAAAGACGGCGGTGCCGCCATGATCGACCCGACGCCTACTTCGCCGTCATGCCGGCCAGCATCGGGCAGCCGCCCTCGCTCATCGGGCGGAACGCCTGCTCGGCCGGGATCGTCTCCAGCACCTTGTAGAGGTCCCACTCGCCCTTCGACTCGGAGGGTGCCTTCGCCTCGAACAGGTACATCGGGTGGATCTTGCGTCCGTCCGGCCGGATCGTGCCCTTGCCGAACAGGGGGTCGTCGGTCGGCAGCTCCTTCATCTTGGCGACCACGGCGGCGCCGTCCTTGGCCGAGTGCAGGGCCGCCACCGCCTTCAGGTAGTGCAGCGTGCTGGCGTAGACGCCTGCCTGGTAGGAGGTCGGCTTCTTGCCGGGCATCCGCTTCTCGAACCGCTCCGCGAAGGCGCGGGTGCCGTCGTTGAGGTCCCAGTAGAACGAGGCGGTGAAGGCGAGGCCCTGCGCCACGTCCAGGCCGAGGGAGTGGATGTCGGTGATGGCGATCAGCAGGGCGGCGAGGGTCTGGCCGCCCTGGCGGATGCCGAATTCGTGCGCCTGCTTGATCGCATTGGCGGCATCTAGCCCGGCATCGGCGAGCCCGATCACCTGCGCGCCCGAGGCCTGGGCCTGGAGGAGGAACGAGGAGAAGTCCGGGTTCGGGAACGGCGTGCGCACGCCGCCGACGACCTTGCCGCCGTTCTTCTCCACCACCGCCTTGGTGTCGCGCTCCAGGGCGAGGCCGAAGGCGTAGTCGGCAGTGATGAAGTACCAGGACTTGCCACCGCGCTTGAGGATGGCCTTGCCGGTGCCGTTGGCGAGCGCCGCGGTGTCGTAGGTCCAGTGCACGGTGTTGGGCGTGCAGGCCGGGCCGGTCAGGTCGGCGGTGCCGCCGCCCGAGTTGATGAAGGCCTTGTTCTTCTCCTTGGTGATCTGCGCGATGGCGAGCGCCACCGAGGAGGTGGGGACGTCGAACACCGCGTCGACCCCGTCGCGGTCGTACCATTGCCGGGTGATGGAGGCGCCGACATCGGGCTTGTTCTGGTGGTCGGCGGCGACGACCTCGACCTTCAGCCCGTGTTCCTCCGGCTTGAAATCCTCGACCGCCATGCGGGCGGCGACCACCGAGCCCTCGCCGGTGGAGTCGAAATAGACGCCGGAGCGGTCGTTCAGCACGCCGATCTTCACCGGCACGAGGTCGGCCGCGAGCGCCGCGCCGGCACCGAGCGCGCACAAGCTCCCGAGCAGCGCCGCGGCGCGGTGGCGGAGCGTCATGTCTCTCTCCCTATTTTTTTGGATGCGGCGCCGTTGATCGGCGCTCGCGGCCTTCGAAGACAGAGTATCCGTGGGCGTTAGCGGCTGATACCGGCGCGGGTGAGGATGTCGCTAATCCGTAAGCGCTACGGCTCCTCCCTCCCCCGCAGAGCTACGATGTTCACACATCGCTCGCCGAGGCGCCCTCTCCTCCCCCTTGCGGGGAGGAGTTGGAGGTGGGGGTGGCGCAGAATGAGGCGTTGCGGTGCCTTCTGGACCACCCCCACCCCTGACCCCTCCCCGCAAGGGGGAGGGGAAACGCGCTCGATTTCCGAGCCCTTGGCGTCCGGCAGAGAAGTATGAATCTGCTAGCCCGCGAAGGGGGGAGCGCGGGTCATCACCCAAGCGGCGCCAATCCAAAAATCGCCCGCGCCTGGTCGGGCGTGGCCGGCTCCCGGTCGAGATGGGCGAGCAGGCTGACGGCCTTCTCCACCAGCGCGGCGTTGCTCGGCGCGAGCTGGCCCCGGGACAGGTACAGGTTGTCCTCCAGGCCGACCCGGACGTTGCCGCCCATCCCGGCCGCCACCGCGAGGATCGGGAACTCCTCCCGGCCGATGCCGAAGGCCGACCAGATCGCGTCCTCCGGCAGCCGCGCCCGCATCGCCACCAGCGCCTCGGGTGTCGCCGGGGCGCCCCAGGGGATCCCGAGGCAGATCTGGAACAGCGGCGGGCGCGCCAGATGCCCCTCGGCGATCAGGTGCCGGGCCAGCTCGATCTGGCCGAGGTCGAACACCTCGATCTCGGGCTTCACGCCCGCATCGCGGATGTGACCCGCCATCGCCCGCAGGTGGCCGGGGGTGTTGAGGAACAGATGCTCGCCGAAATTCATCGTGGCGATGTCGAGGGTGCAGATCTCCGGCCGCAGCGCGCCGACATGCCGGGTGCGGGCCTCCGGTCCCACGAAGGTGGTGCCCGAACCGGCGACCGACGGGTCGGGATCGCCCGGCACGAACCGGCCCCCCGCCCCCGTGGTCAGGTTGAGGATCACGGCGTCGTTCTTCTCGCGGATCCGCTCCACCACCTCGCGGTAATGGGCGAGTTCCATGCTGGGCGCGGCGGTTTCGGGGTCGCGGACATGGATGTGGACCACCGCGGCCCCGGCGGCGGCGGCCTCGAGCGCCGACTCGGCGATGGCCTTCGGGCTCACCGGCACGGCCGGGTTCTTCTTCGGCGTGTCGAAGGAGCCCGTGAGGGCGCAGGTGATGACGGTGGTGCTCGACATGTGTGTGCTCCCCGAGCGTCAGATCGCTCCGCCGTCGACCGTGATCGTCTCGCCCGTGATGTAGGCCGCGCCGGCACTCAGGAAGAAAATCGTCTCGGCGATGTCCTCCGGGCGGGCCATGCGGCCGAGCATGGTGCGCCCCACGGTCGAGGCCTTGCGCTCGTCCGACCAGGGTTCGGTCCAGGGCGTGGCGACGAGGCCCGGCGCCACGGCGTTGACCCGCACGTCCGGCGCCAGCGCCCGGGCGAGGCTGCGGGTGAGGTTGATCAGCCCAGCCTTGCTGGCCGAGTAGGCCACCGAGGATCCCCGCCGCCCGAGACCGGCCACCGAGGCGGTGTTGACGATGGCGCCGCGGCTCGCCTTGAGCGTTGCGGCCGCGGCCCGGGCGCAGCGGAACGGTCCGAGTAGGTTGGTCGCCAGGATCGTCTGCCAAAAGTCCTCGGTCATCGCGTCGAGGTCCTCGAAGGCGATCGGCGTGGTCGTGCCCGACGTCCCGGCGTTGTTCACGAGCACGTCGAGGCCGCCGAGCCGGTCGATGCCGGCCGCCACCATGGCCTCGGCGGCGCCGGCGGCCGACACGTCCCCGGGCAGGGCGATCACCGAAAGACCGTCCCCAGCGAGCCGCTCGGCCTCGGCGGGGCCGCGGGGATCGTCGGGCAGATGGTTCAGCGCGACCGTGGCGCCGTTGCGCGCAAACATCTCCACCGTCGCGAGCCCGATGCCCGACGAGGCTCCGGTGACGAGGACGCGCTGTCCCGACAGGTCCGCCCCAATCATGTGCCCTCCATCCGGCCGATCCCGGCCATGGCCGCCTTCAAAGCCAGGAGCTTGCGGTCGCGCTCGCGGAACAGCTCTTCGGGCGGCCGACCGCCCCAGTCGAAATAGCCCTTGCCCGCCATCACCCCGGTCCGGCCTTCGGCGCAGAGGGCGTCGAGGGTCTCGGAGCGGGTGCGCGGGGGCGGCGGCGCGTAGCTCCCGTTGGCCAGCGCCCGCTGCGTCAGCTCCAGGCCTGTGAAGTCGGCCTTGGCGAGGTGGCCGAGGATCGGGATGCGCAAGGAGAGCCCGTGGATGATCGCGTCGTCGATGTCCCGGGGCGCGGCGACGCCCTCGTCGAGGAGCCGGAACACCTCGGCGCTGATCGCCTGCTGGATCCGGTTGGCGACGTAGCCGGGGATGAAGCGTTTCAGCACGATCGGCACCTGACCGAGGCCGCGCACGAGATCCGCCATCGCGGCGACCACCGCGGGGTCCGTGCCGGGGCCGGGCACCACGTCGACGAGGTCGACGATGTAGGGCGGCGTGTACCAGTGCAGGATCAGCGCCCGCGCCTGCCGCGCTTCGGGGATCAGCGGGAAGACGTCGAGGTAGCTGGTGTTGCTGGCGAGGATCGTCTCGGCAGGGCAGAGCCGGTCGAGCTCGGCGAACAGCGCGCGCTTGGCCTCCGGGTTCTCGGTGATCGCCTCGATGACGAGGCCGGCGCCGGCGACCGCCGTGTCCAGATCCGCCTCGACCCGGACGGCCTGCCCGAGCCTTTCGGCATCCCAGCCCTCCGGGGCGGCTCCGGCTTCCCTCAGGGTCGCGAGCGCCGATGCCATGAGGCCGGGCACGCGGGCGCGGGTGTCAGTCGACGTGTCGGTGATCCGCACCGCGTGTCCGTGGAGCGCCAGCACCAGGGCGATGCCGTGCCCCATCAGGCCGCCGCCAATGATCGCGATCTCGCTCATGTTCCCCCTCCCCTCACACCGTGGCGATCGGCGTCGTCGGCGAGCCGACCGCCCCGGGCAGGCGGAGCGGCGGGGCGGTGAGCAGGAAGCGGTTGCGGCCGTTCGCGCGCAGCCACTCGGCCAGCGGCGTCAGGTGCCACAGCTCCCCGAGATTGACCCCGAGCTTGAACAGGCAGTGCTCGTGGAGCGGCAGCGTCGCGCAGCAGGCGGGTCCCAACCCGGCCGGGTAGGATTCCACGGCGTAATTGTCGGCGATCAGCGCGCACAGGCCCGTGCGGGTGATCCAGTCGAGCAGGCGCGGGTCCCGGCCGTCGAGCCCGGCGCAGAGGTTGTGGACGAGCTTCGGGTCCGGATCGCCGCCCATGGCGATCAGCCGCTCGGCGAAGCCCGTGTGCAGGCAGACCATGTCGCCGGGCTCGATCACGACGCCGTCGGCCTCCAGGATCCGGGCGAGCTGGTCGTAGCCGACTTTGGCTTTGGCATCGCCGAGATGGGCGCGCAGGTCGATCATCACCGCCCGGCCCTGCATGCCGGTCTCGGCGAGCCGCTCGATCCCGAGCCTTTTCGCCCGGGACGGCTGGTCGGCGGCCTCCGGCGTGCTCGGCCCGACGATGTCGCGGCCGCCGCGGAAGCCGTTGTAGAAGGTCGGCGCCGCCCCTGTGCCGTCCGCGTCGAAGAGCGACCCGACATGGGCGAGCGAATCCCACTGCGTCGAGTATTGCAGGTGGATCAGCGCACGGTCGTCGCAGATCACGTCGGTGGCGCCGTCGACCTCCTCGCAGACCGGGAAGTTCATGTTCGGCCGGCCGTTGGCACGGCGGGTCGGGGTGATCTGCGGCGGGTGGCGGCGCGGGTTCAGGACGTTGCCGCCCGGAAGATCGAGGGGCAGGCTGAGACAGAAGGTGAGCCCTTCGCGCACCTCGGCGATGCCCTGCAGCACCTTCTCGGGGGTGAGCAGGTTGAGGCGCCCGCGCTCGTCGTCGGGGCCGAAATCCCCCCAGGTCGAGCCCTCGGGCCGCCGGCTCCAGCGCAGGCTCACCGATGTAAATCCCGGCGTGGCCGGAGGCCGCGGCCCGGGAGGCTCCCGGGCACGGCCGCGCGTGCGTTCCTCACCTGTCTGCGCCCTTCTTCGAGGCCGTCCGGTCCGCTTGGCGCGGGATCTCCCGAAGCCTAGGCCGGTCGCACCGGGTCCGGAAGCCCGGGGGCGGACAGGGCGGCCCGCGTGAAACCCGCCGCGCGCCTCAGTTCTTGCGGATCAGCGGCTCGGGCGCTGCCGCGACCGCCAGCGGGAAGGGAACGATCACCCGAAACCAGCCCCGGGTCTCCTCCTTGTGCTGACGGTGCCCCGCATGGTCGATGGTGTCGCGGTCCACGATCTCGCGGGTGACGAAGGTCTGCAGGATGACGCGCCCGAAATCGTAGCCCAGCAGCCCGCCGGCGGCGATGGAACCGTCCCGCTGGAACCGGCTGAACAGCCGGTCGCGGCGGTTCACCGGCAGATCCGTGTAGCCGTACGCCACGGCCCCGACCTCGAGATGCCCGAACTTCCTGGTGGCGGTCAGGTCGAGGTTGATCTGGTCCGCCAGCGGCAGCGGGCCGATCGCCGCCCCGACCGGGCCGCCGAAGCGTCCATGCACGTCGAACGGCCGGTTGTAGGTGAGGACCGCCGAGAGGTTGAGGCTGCCGTCGCCCACATAGGTGGCGGCGACGCGCTGGCTGAGCGTCCCGGAAGCGGCCGCCGGGATCAGAGGCGTGCCCCGGAGCCCCAGGCCCAGCGATCCGCGGTCGCCGTAGGGCAGGTAGGCGCCCGCGATGTACGACACACCGATGCCGCCGCCGAGGTTCCAGGCGAAGATGTTGCCCAGGAATGGCGTGTAGAAGGTGCTCACGGTCTTGTTGGGGACCGGGGCCGGGGCGTGGGTGTCGATGAACACCGACGGGAACGCCACCACCGGCTCGATCCGCGCTCCGAAGACCTTGAGCGGCGACGCATAGATCAGGAACGGGATGTTGACCCCGATCTCGGCGGCGTCGCGGCGGTCGGCCCGTCCCCAGCTGAACGTGTCGAAGGCATAGAAGCCCTCCGGCAGCGGCAAGCCCGGTGCAAGGCCGACCTGTTCTCCTGGCTGGGTCACGGCGGCGGCACGGGCTTGGCCCGTCGCGGCCAGCAGCAGAGTGCCCACCGTTAGAATCGCGGCGGTCATTCGTGTGAGCATGGCGTCCCCCCGATCCGATGCCGCACAGCGCACCTGCGTCCGGGCTCGGTCGGGAGGGGACGCGACACCATCGCGCTGTGCCGAAGCTGGACTCCGGTGGACCCACGCGCGCCGCACGCGACGGCAGGCATCCGGCGCCGCTGGAAACGGAGCGCGTATTGTCGGGGCGCAACAGGCCGGGCGCGGCCATGCGCAGCCAACGACTGGCCGGAAACGTCACCCGCCCCGCGCCGCCGACCCCTTGTGATCCGGCAGGCGCCGGATACAGTCGTCGCCAAGCCTGCGAATAAAGAATGCGGGCACGACCAGAGGAAACGCCGATGTCCGAGCCCGCGCGCGCCGTTCCCCGGCGCGTTCAGAACCGGCGCTTGCTGCCCGCGCTGCTGGCCGCGGGCTCGCTGCTGGCGGGGCCTGCGCACGCCGCCGACCCGATCAAGATCGGGGTGATCGCCGAGGCGCAGTCGGTGGCCGGGGCCTCGATCCCGCAGGCGGTGCAGCTCGCCGCCGACGAGATCAACGCCAAGGGCGGCATCGACGGCCGCCAGATCCAGGTCGTCACCTACGACGACAAGTCCTCCGCCTCCGACGCGGTCCGCGCGTTCCAGCGAGCGGTTTCAGAGGACAAGGTCAACTTCGTCATCGCCAGCTACATTTCGGAGGTCGTGCTGGCCCTGATGCCCTGGGCGGCCCGGCTCAAGACGCCGATGATCACGCCCGGCGCGGCCTCGAACGAGATCAGCGTCGCGGTCCACAAGGACTACGCCCGCAACAAGTACACCTTCCACGGCTACCTAACCTCGCACGCCCTGGCGCAGGCGGTCTGCGATTCGGCCAAGGAGGTGCTGGTCGAGAAGCTCAAGGCCAAGACCGCCGCGATCATGAGCGAGGATGCGGCCTGGACCCGGCCGCTGGACGCCGCCTACCAGGAATGCCTGCCGAAATCCGGGCTCAAGGTGGTCGAGCATGTCCGCTTCTCGCCGGACACGGGCGACTTCACGCCGATCTACAACAAGATCGAGGCGGCCAAGCCCGACCTGATCGTCACCGGCATCGCCCATGTCGGCGTGCAGCCGACCGTGCAGTGGCAGAACCAGCAGGTCCCGATCGCCATGACGGGGATCAGCGGCCAGGCGACCTCCTCGACCTTCTGGGCCAACACCAACGGCGGCACGCAGGGCGTGCTGTTCGACAGCGTGGCGCTGCCGGGCGTGGCGCTCACCGAGAAGACGATCCCGTTCGCCGAGGCTTTCACCAAGCGCTTCGGCGGCGCGCCCTCCTACGCGGGCTACATGGCGTACGACGCCGTCCACTACACCGCGGAGGCGATCAAGCGCGCCGGCTCCACGGAGGCCGACAAGCTCGTCGAGGCCCTGGAGAAGACCGACTACGTCGGCACGGTCGGGCATCTCAAGTTCTACGGCAAGGACGACCCGTTCACCCACTCGATCCAGTACGGGCCCGGCCTGATGACCAGCGTGCTCGGGCAATGGCAGAACGGCAAGCAGGTGGCGATCTGGCCGGCGGCGACCGCCAACGGGGCCATGATCCTGCCCCCCGCCGTCAAGCCGGCGGTCCAGTAGGCCGGGGCGGGAGAGCGCGGTGATCGGCCTCCAGATCCTCGTCGATGGCTTCGCCATCTCGGCCCTCTACGCGCTCGGCGCGATGGGCTTCACCCTGATCTTCGGGGTCTCGGGCGTCCTCAACCTGACCCACGGCGCCCTGATGGTCATGGCCGCGGTGGCGGCCTGGGCGGCCTCGGCCCTGTTCGGGCTCGGCTCCTACGCGGGGGCGGCGATCGGCGTGCTGTGCGGGCTCGCGGGCGCCCTCGTCACCTACTTCGCCGTCGTCGCGCCGATCGAGCGCAGCCGGGCGATCCCGCGGGAGGAGAAAGAGATCTTCGTGCTGACCGGGACGCTGCTCTGGGGGATCATGATCCAGGAGCTGGTGGCCTACTTCTTCACCGACAACCCGAAGACCGTGCTGCCGCTCATCGAGGGCGTGGTCGAGATCGCGGGCGTCCGCACGCCGAAGAACGAGCTGTTCACCGCGCTGATCTGTTGGGTGGTGATCGGGCTGCTCTGGCTGTTCGTGAACCGGGCGCGGGCCGGCAAGGTCCTGCTTGCGGCCTCGATGAACCCGCGCGGCGTGACGCTGCTCGGCCACGACATGGCGAAGATCTACGTGGCGGTCTGGGCGATCTACGGCCTGCTCGCCGGCATCGCCGGGGTCTTGCTCGGGATGTTCCTGGGGGTCTCGTCGTATTCCGTGGGGCCGCTCACCGCGAGCGCCTTCTCGATCGTGGTGCTGGGGGGCTTGGGCAGCGTCACCGGCTCGCTCATCGCGGCCTACGTGGTCGGGTATCTGGAGACCGCCACCGCCTACCTGATCTCGCCCGCCTACCGGGTGATCCCGGCGCTGCTCCTGCTGGTCGCCGTCATGTACCTGCGCCCGCAGGGTCTGCTGGGGCGGCGGTGATGGTTTTTTTCAAGGCTGTTTCGAGCCGCGGCTTTCCCTCCCCCCTCTACCGGGGAGGGTATTCACGCATCGCTGGTCGCTGGGCTCTCTCCTCCCCCTTGCGGGGAGGAGCCGGAGGTGGGGGTGGTGCAGGATGGGGCGGTGCGGTGCCTTCTGCACCGCCCCCACCCCCTACCCCCTCCCCGCCAGGGGGAGGGGAAAGCGCTTTTTTTTCAGGGCGTTGCTCTCAGACCCAGACGTGTGAATCCGGCAGCCTCCCCCGCAGAGGGGGGAGGGAAAGTCCCGCCCGCAGCGAGCAATCATGAAGCTCCTCACCACCCCCGGCTTCTGGATCGCGGTCCTCGCCGTCCTGGCCGCCGCCACCCTGCCCTGGTGGGTCTCCGGCTACATCCTCGGCCTCCTGACCATCGCCTACTATTTCGGCGTGTTCTCGATGGCCTGGGACCTGCTCTTCGGCTTCGCCGGCGAGGTGAATTTCGGCCCGACCTTCCTGATCGGCCTCGGGGCCTACGGCGCCGGCATCCTCAACAACCGCTACGAATTGCCGATCCCCTACTGCCTCGCGGTCGGGACCGTGCTCGCCGTGGTCGGCGGCCTCGCCCTGGCGCTGCCGGCGCTGAAGGTGCGCGGCCCCTATTTCGGCCTGATCACCCTGGTGGCGGTGCTGCTCCTGCAGAACATGATCGTGGTCTTCTCCGGCCTCACCGGCGGCGAGATCGGCCTGACCGTGCCCGACGTCATCTCGATCGACGCCGACACCAATTACTGGCTGGCGCTGGGCTTCATGGCAGTCTCGGGCCTGATCCTGACCGCCATCGCGCGCTCGCCCGCGGGGCTGATCCTCCAGGCCGCCGGCCAGGACCCGGTGGTGACCGGGGCGCTCGGCTTCAACGTCGCCAAGCACAAGCTCGCGGCCTTCGCGGTCAGCGCCGCCTTCTCGGGCCTCGCGGGCGGGCTGGTGGTCTTCTACATGGGCACCGCCTCGGTCGGCACGCTGATCAACACGTCGGTGGGCGTGCAGGTGATCATCGCGGCGGTGCTCGGCGGACGGCGCACCATCGTGGGCGCGGCGCTCGGCGCCGTGTTCCTGATCGCGGCGGGCGAGCTGCTGCGGCCGCTCGGCGGCCTCTCGACCTTCGTGGTCTCGGCGGTGGCGCTCCTCGTGATCCTGTTCGTGCCCTCGGGGCTGCTCGGCCTCGGATCGCTCCGGAGAGCCCGATGACCGTCGCCGTCGCGCCCCCGCCGGCCGTGTCGCCCGTCATGGCCGAGCCCTGCCTCACCGTGCGCGGCCTGACCAAGCGCTACGGCGGCCTCGTCGCTGTCAAGAACATCGACCTCGACCTGCGCCCGGGCGAGATCCTCGGGCTGATCGGCCCCAACGGCTCGGGCAAGTCCACCGTGATGAAGCTGATCATGGGGCTGGAGCGGCCGAGCGCCGGCTCGATCCGCCTCGACGGCACGGAGATCGGCGGCATGCCGGCCCACCGGGTCGCCCGCTCCGGGATCGGCCTCGTGTTCCAGCACGCGCGGCCGCTCCAGCGGCAGACCGTGCTGGAGAACATCAGCCTCGCGCTCCTGCCCGACAGCCTGATCCGGCTGGCGGCCGACCCCCACGTGGCGCGGCGCGCGAGAGAAATCGCCGAGCGCGTCGGCCTCGGCGCGGTCGTCGACCGGCGCCCCGGCACCCTGCCCTTCGCGGATCTCCGCCGGCTGGAGCTCGCCAAGGCCATCGCCCGCGACCCCCGGGTGGTGCTGGTCGACGAGCCCTTCGCGGGCCTGACCGGCGGCGAGGTCGCGGCCTTCTCCGAGCTGATCCGCGGCTTCCGCGACGAGGGCAAGGCCGTGCTCCTCGTCGACCACAACGTGAAGAGCGTCGCGGCCATCGTCGACCGGGTCTTCGCCATGTATCTCGGCGAGCGCATCGCCGAGGGCTCGGCCGAGTCGGTGATGGCCGACCCGACCGTGCGCCGGGTCTATCTCGGCGGCAGCATCGAGACGGCGGCCCGGCCCGAGGCGGCGTTCAAGCCCGACTCGCTGCTCACCGTCGAGGGCGTCGACGTGCTCTACGGCAAGGCGCAGGCCCTGCGCTCCGCCTCGATCCACGTCCACGAGGGCGAGTTCGTCTCGGTGGTGGGCCTGAACGGCGCCGGCAAGACCACGCTGTTCAACGCCATCTCGGGCCTCGTCCCGCATACCGGCGCGATCCGGTTCGACGGCCAGGATCTCGCCCGGATGAAGCCCGCCGCGATCGCGCGCGCCGGCATCGTCCAGGTGCCGGAGACCCGCGAGCTGTTCGGCGATCTCAGCGTGCGCGAGAATCTCGACCTCGGCGGCCAGCACTTCCCGAAGGCCGAGAGCGCCAGGCAGCGGGAGTGGCTCTACGAGCTGTTCCCGATCCTCAAGGCCCGCGAGGGCCAGACCGCCCGCACCCTGTCGGGCGGCGAGCAGCAGATGCTGACCATCGCCCGGGCGCTGATGATGCGGCCGCGCCTCCTGATCCTCGACGAGCCGACGCTCGGCCTCGCCCCGGTGATCCTGGAGCTGCTGTCGAAGGCGCTGGAGAAGCTGCGGCAGACCACGCCGATCACGGTGCTGCTCGGCGAGCAGAACGTCACCTTCGCGCTTCCCCACGCCGACCGGGTCTACGTGCTGGAACAGGCGCGGATCGTCTGGGAAGGCCCGCCGCAGCGCTTCGCCAGCGAGATGGGGAAGAAGTATTTGTGAGAGCAAGCGTTTCCCCTCCCCTTTGTGGGGAGGGGCAGGGGTGGGGCGGGTGAAGACGGCACCGCGCCGCTCGATCCTGAACCACCCCCACCTCCAACGCCTCCCCACAAGGGGGAGGAGGGTGGCCCGCAGCGACGGACGTGAGCGGAGTTGACGGCGTGGACTTCAACCTCTCCCAGTCCCAGACGCACTGGCTGACCCGCGTCCGCGCCTTCATCGCCGACGCGATCCTGCCGGCTGCCGCCGCGGTGGCAGCCGAGCGCGCGGAGAGCCGCGAACCGTCCCCCACCATGGAGCGCCTGAAGGAGAAGGCCCGGGCCGAGGGCCTGTGGAACCTGTTCCTGCCGCCCTCCCCCGAGCACGACACCGACGATTATCGCGGCGCCGGCCTGACCAACCTCGATTACGCCCTCTGTGCCGAAGAGATGGGCCGGGTCGGGATCGCCTCGGAGGTGTTCAACTGCGCCGCCCCCGACACCGGCAACATGGAGGTGCTGCACCGCTATGGCACCGCGGCCCAGAAGGACCGGTGGCTCAAGCCCCTGATGGCGGGAGAGATCCGCTCGGCCTTCCTGATGACCGAGCCGGAGGTCGCCTCCTCGGACGCCACCAACATCAGCACGTCGATTCGCCGGGACGGCGACCATTACGTCGTTGACGGCCGCAAGTGGTGGTCGACCGGCGTCGGCGATCCGCGCTGCCGGATCGCGATCCTGATGGGCAAGACCGATCCGGAGGCCCCCCGCCACCGGCAGCAATCGCAGATCCTCGTGCCCATGGATACGCCGGGGGTCCGGGTGGAGCGCCTGCTCCCGGTCTTCGGCTACGAGGACGCGCCCAAGGGACACGGCGAGGTGGTGCTGGAGAACGTTCGCGTCCCGGCCGAGAACCTGATCCTCGGCGAGGGTCGCGGCTTCGAGATCGCGCAGGGCCGGCTCGGGCCCGGGCGCATCCACCACTGCATGCGCACCATCGGGGCGGCCGAGGTGGCGCTGGAGGCGATGGCGCGACGCCTCGTGTCCCGCGTCGCCTTCGGCAAGCGGATCTCCGAGCAGTCGGTCTGGGAGCAGCGGGTCGCCGAGGCGCGGATCGACATCGAGATGACCCGCCTCCTCTGCCTGAAGGCCGCCGACATGATGGACAAGGTCGGCAACAAGGGCGCCAAGCTCGAGATCGCCATGATCAAGGTCGCGGCGCCGCGGGTGGCGCTCAAGGTGATCGACGACGCCATCCAGGCCCATGGCGGGGCCGGCGTCTCGGAGGATTTCGGGCTTGCGAAGATGTACGCCCATATCCGCACCCTGCGGCTCGCCGACGGGCCCGACGAGGTCCACAATCGCTCGATCGCCCGGCTCGAATTCGGGCGCTACACCAATGCCCGAGAGGGGGTATGAGCGAGCCCGAAATCTTCTCCGGCGTGAAGCCGGTCGAGCCGCGCCACCGGATCGACGAGGCGAAGCTCGCCGCCTGGATGGCAGGCCACGTCCGCGGCTATGCCGGCCCGCTCACCGTGCAGCAGTTCCGCGGCGGCCAATCGAACCCGACCTACCGGCTCGACACGCCGGGCCAGGCCTACGTGCTGCGCCGGAAACCCTTCGGCGCGCTCCTCCCCTCCGCGCACGCCGTCGACCGTGAGTTCCGGGTGATCGGCGCCCTCTACGGCGAGGGCTTTCCGGTCCCGCGCCCCTTCGCGCTCTGCGAGGACCCGGAGGTCATCGGCGCGGCCTTCTACGTGATGGAGGCGGTCGACGGCGCCGTGCACTGGGACGGCGCCCTGCCGGGCCTCGACCCCCATGCCCGCCACCGGCACTACGCGGGCATGATCGCCACGCTGGCGCGCCTCCACGCCATCGACCCGGAGGCGGCGGGGCTCGCCGATTACGGCCGGCCCGGCAACTACTTCGCCCGGCAGGTCGACCGCTGGACCCGCCAGTACCGCGCCGCCGAGGACGGGCGCCTGGAGGATGTCGAGCGGCTGATCGCGTGGCTGCCCAAGACCGTGCCGGAGCAGCAGGGCGCCTGCGTGGTCCACGGCGATTACCGCCTCGACAATCTGATCTTCTCCAGGGATGGCGGCGTCAGCGCGGTGCTCGACTGGGAGCTGTCGACCCTCGGCGATCCGCTGGCCGATTTCAGCTATCTGCTGATGCAGTGGGAATTGCCGGCCGACGGGCGCAGCGGGCTCGGCGGCCTCGACCTGCCGGCACTCGGCATCCCCACCCGGGACGAGGCGTTGGCGCTGTACTGCCGGGCGGCGGGCCGCAAAAGCTTGCCCGACCTCGACTGGTACTTCGCCTACAACCTGTTCCGGCTGGTCGGCATCCTCCAGGGGGTGGCGGCCCGCGCCAAGGCCGGCAACGCCGCGAGCGAGCACGCCTCCGCGATGGCGGCGCGCGTGCCGAAGCTCGCCGCCGCGGCCTGGGGCTTCGCCGAGCGGGCGGGGGCCTGAGCATGGAGTTCGCCGGCCGGGTCGTCGCCGTCACAGGGGCCGCACGGGGCATCGGCCGGGCGCTCGCGGTCGCCGCCAGGGCCCGGGGGGCGACGATCGTGGCCCTCGACCGGGACGGGGCAGGGGCGGAGGCCGTGGCGGCGGAACTCGGCGGGCGGGCCTTCGCGCTCGACGTCGGCGACGCGGAGGCGGTCAGTGCGGTCCTGGCGCGTATCGAGGCCGAGATCGGCCCGATCGCGCTCTACTGTTCCAACGCCGGCATCCTGGAGCGCGACCCCGATCCGGATCTCGCCACCTCCGCCGACCCGGAGAGCTGGGCGCGTGCCTTCGCGGTGAACGTGATGGGCCATGTCCACGCGGCGCGGGTGCTGGTCCCGCTCTGGCGCGCCCGGGGCGGGGGCGCGTTGCTCGGCACGGTCTCGGCGGCGGGGCTGCTCAGCCAGATCGGCAGCGCCACCTACTCGGCCACCAAGCACGCGGCGCTCGCGTTCCTGGAGCATCTCGCCATCGCCCATGCCGAGGACGGGATCCGGGTCGCCGCCCTGTGCCCGCAGGGCGTCGACACCGCCATGCTGGGGGAAGCCAGCGCCGCGTCGCGCGACGGCGTGCTGGCACCGGAGGCCGTGGCCGTGGCCGCCCTCGACGGGCTGGCCTTGGGGCGCTTCCTGATCCTGCCGCACCCGCAGGTGGCCGAATACGCTCGCCGCCGGGCCGAGGACCCCGAGCGCTGGCTCGCCGGCATGGCGCGCCTGCGCCGGTCGATGCGGGTGGAGCGGGGCGCGGCCGATGATCTGTGATTCGCCCCCTCCCCGCCCGTCATCCCGGGGCCGCGCAGCGGAGCCCGGGATCCAGGCGCGCTGTCCGGCCTCGTTCTGGCGCCGCGGCGGCACTGGGTCCCGGGCTCGCCTGCGGCGCCCCGGGACGCCGGGGCCGGTGCGGGATCCGCGCTTCTCCGGTGAGAGGGTCTAGCCCATGTCGCTGTTCGACCTCACCGGCAAGGTCGCTCTCATCACCGGCTCGTCGCGGGGCATTGGGCGGGCGATCGCTCTGCGAATGGCCGAGCACGGCGCCCGGGTGGTGATCTCCTCGCGCAAGCGCGAGGCCTGCGAGGCGGTCGTGGCCGAGATCGAGGCCGCCCATGGGGCCGGCCGCGCTGTGGCGATCCCGGCCAGTATCTCGGTGAAGGAGGAGCTGGAACACCTCGTCGCCGAGACCGAGAGCCGGCTCGGGCCGGTCGACGTGCTGGTCTGCAACGCCGCCAGCAACCCCTATTACGGGCCGCTCGCCGACATCACCGACGCGCAGTTCCGGAAGATCCTCGACAACAACGTCCTGTCGAACCACTGGCTGATCCAGAAGGTCGCCCCCGGCATGGTCGCGCGGCGGGACGGCGCGATCATCCTCGTCTCGTCGATCGGGGCGCTCAAGGGTTCGCCGGTCATCGGCGCCTACAACGTCTCGAAGGCCGCCGACCTCCAGCTCGCCCGCAACTACGCGGTGGAGTACGGGCCGGCCAACGTCCGGGTGAACTGCCTGTGCCCGGGGCTGATCCGGACCGACTTCGCCCGGGCCCTGTGGGAGGATCCCGCCATGCTGGCCGCCACCACGGACGCCGCCCCTTTACGCCGGATCGGCGAGCCCGACGAGATCGCCGGCGCGGCCGTGTTCCTGGCCTCCGCGGCGGGCCGGTTCGTCACCGGCCAGGCGCTCGTGATCGACGGCGGGGTGACGATCGCGCGATGAGCCCCGATCCCCGCATCCCCGCCGGCTGGCCGGCCCTGCCCTTCCGCGAGGCCGAGGCGCGGCTCACCGCCTCAGGGGCGCCCTTCGCCATCGCCACGGTGCCGATCCGGGGCGTGCCGACCCGGATCTGGGAGAAGGCGCCGCCGACGCTCGGCGACCTGTTCCGGATCGCGCGCGGCCACGGGGACAAGACCTTCGTGGTCTATCAGGACGAGCGCGTGACCTTCACGGGCTTCGCCCGCGCCGCCACCGCCCTGGCGCGGGCTCTTGTCGAGGCCGGATTGCGCAAGGGCGACCGGGTCGCCATCGCGCAGCGCAACCTGCCCGAATGGCCGGTGAGCTATTCCGGTGCGCTGCTCGCCGGGGCGATCGCGACGCCGCTCAACGCGTGGTGGACCGGGCCCGAACTCGCCTACGGGCTGCAGCATTCGGGCGCGCGGGTGCTGATCGCCGACGGCGAGCGCTTCGACCGCATCGCCCCGCACCTGCCCGAATGCCCGGCCCTGGAGCGGGTTCTCACCACCCGGATGGCGCCGGATCCCCGGGCGACGCCGCTCGCCGACATCGTCGGGCCGGTCCGGGACTGGGGCGCCCTGCCCGACCTGCCCCCGCCGGACATCGCCCTCGATCCGGAGGACGACGCGACCCTGTTCTACACCTCGGGCACGACCGGCAAGCCCAAGGGCGCGGTCGGCACCCACCGGGCGGCCGCGACGACCGTGATGGCCTATCCCTACTCGGCGGCGCGCAGCGCCCTGCGCCGGGGCGAGGCGCCGCCGAAGCCCGACCCGGCCGCGCCGCAGCGGGCGGCGCTGCTGGTGATTCCGCTGTTCCACGTCACCGGCTGCCACGCGAGCCTCGGGGCGGCCCTCTACGGCGGTCACCGGCTGGTGATGATGCACCGCTGGGACGCGAACGCGGCCCTCGACCTGATCGAGCGGGAGGGCTGCACCAGCGCGGGCGGCGTGCCGACCATCGCGTGGCAGCTCGCCAATGCGGCCCGGGAGGCCGGCCGGCCGCTGCCGACCCTCGAGGGCGTCACCTACGGCGGTGCCCCGGCCGCCGGCGACCTCGTGCGAGCGCTGGGCGAGGCCCTGCCGCGGGTCGTCCCGGGCACCGGCTGGGGCATGACCGAGACCTCGGCGACCTTCACCCACCACCAGGGCGAGGATTACCTCGCCCATCCGGAATCCTGCGGCCCGCCCCTACCGGTCTGCGAGGTGCGGATCCTCGATCCCCTCGGGCAGGATCTGCCGCCGGGCAGCGTCGGCGAGCTGTGCGTGAAGGGTCCGAACGTGGTCCGCGGGTACTGGGACGACCCGGCGGCCACCGCGGAGGTTTTCTCGGACGGCTGGCTGCGCACCGGCGACCTCGCCCGGGCCGATGCCGAGGGCTTCCTGACCATCGTCGACCGGATCAAGGACATGCTGATCCGCGGCGGCGAGAACATCTATTGCTGCGAGGTCGAGAACGCCCTCTACGCCCATCCGGACGTGATCGACGCCGTGGTGCTGCCGGTGCCCCACCCGACGCTGGGCGAGGAGCCGGGCGCCATCGTGGTGCTGGCCGAAGGCGCCGAGGCCGGGCCGGAGGCGATCCGCGCCTTCGTGGCCACGCGGCTCGCGGCGTTCAAGGTGCCGGTGCGGATCGTGGTCTGGGACGGGCTCCTGCCCCGCAACCCGGCCGGGAAGGTCCTGCGCGCGCCGCTGCGGACGGTCTTTGCAGGGTCAGAGGAGAATCAGAACGGCTCGCTCTCGTCGTCCGGGCGGTAGTACCGCAGGGTCCGGCCGTCCGGGAACTGCACGGTCCGGCGGCGCACGACGAGGTAGCCGGCGGCCTCCGCGCTGCTCAGCCGGTCGAGGCGCTCGTCGGCGTAGCCCGGGCCGTAGCCGGGTCCGTACCCGTAAGCGCGGTAGCGCGCGTAGCCGTCCAGTGGCGGCGGCGCGACGGCGACGACCTGCGGTTCGCGGAAGGTCCGCGCCGGCGTCGCGGCGACCCGGGTCCGGCGCGACGTGGCGACGACCCTCTTGGTCGCCGGAACCCTGCGCGTTGCCGTCCGCTCCGGAGCGCGCCGCGCCGCGACGGCCTTCCGCTTGGCGCGCGGCGGCCGGGCCTCCGGCGACGCCGCGGCCGGAGTCGATGCGCTCACGGCTGCCGGCGCCGGCGCTGCGGCCTTCTTGTCGGCGGCCGGCGGCGGCTCGGCGGCCGGCTTGTGGGCGGGCGGGTCCGTCCAGGTCGAGCCCGCGGCGGGCTCGGCGGTGGCGCCCCCGACGCCGAGGAGCAGGATGAGGGCGGCGAGGCTCGTGCGTGCGCCGTGCGGCATGGTGCCCTCCTGAGATCGCGGTGCATCGGCTCGGTCCGCGGGGCGGTGCAACAATAGAGCGAACGGCGACGCAAGGGAATTCCGACCTTCCATTTCCGCGGGGATCGGCGAGTACATGGTTATACCGGTGATGCACCGCTTCGGCGGTGCGGAACCCGCAGCGCTCGCGGGGGTTGCCTCGCCATGTCCGCCCCCGCCGATGCGTCTTCCGGCTCCCCGCCCGGCCTGCGGGTGAGCGTCGATCTCAACCTGTGCCAAGCCTATGCCCAGTGCTGCTACGCGGCGCCGATGCACTTCCGCATCGAGGGGCACGAAGCCCTGTTCTACGATCCGGCCCCCGCCGCCGAGCACCGGGCCGACATCGAGCGGGCGCGCGTCGCCTGCCCGGTCCAGGCGATCCGGGTCGAGGATCCGGGGCAGACCGCCTGATGCCGCAGATGTCCGAGCGGGCGGTGATCGTGGGCGCCGGTCTCGCGGCCTTGCGCGGCGCCGAAGCCATGCGGGCGGCCGGCTTCTCCGGCCCGCTGACCATCGTCGGCGACGAGCCCTACCGGCCCTACGACCGCCCGCCGCTCTCGAAGCACGTCCTCACCGGTGCGACGCCCGCGGACGCGACGACCCTGCCGGGCAGCCTCAGTCTCGACGCGGACTGGCTCCTGGGCTGCCCGGCCACCGGCCTCGACCGGGAAGCCCGCGCCGTCCGGCTGACCGACGGGCGCACCCTCCCCTACGACCGCCTGCTGATCGCCACCGGCACGCGCGCCCGTCCCTGGCCGAACCCCCATGAGGGCCGGCTCGCCGGCGTCTTCACCTTGCGCGGGCGGGACGACGCCGCCGCCCTGCGGCAGGCCCTGGCCGCCGGCCCCCGGCGCGTGCTGGTGATCGGTGGCGGCTTCATCGGCTGCGAGGTCGCCAGCCTGTGCCGGCAGCTCGGCCTGCCGGTGACCCTGGTGGAGCCCGGCCCGACGCCGCTGGCCCGTGTCCTCGGCCGCACCGTCGGGTCATTCATCGGCGCGATCCACGCGGGCCACGGCGTCGAGCTGCGCTGCGGCAGCGAGGTCGAGTGGCTGGAGGACGAGCACGGACGGCTGGTCCGCGCCCACCTCGTCGACGGCACCCGGATCGAGGCCGACCTCGCCGTGGTCGCCCTCGGCGCGGTGCGCAACACCGAATGGCTGGAGGGTTCCGGCCTGTCGGCGGATCCGGGCGGGGTCGATTGCGACGCGCGCGGCTACGCCGTCGATACGGACGGAACAGCAGATCCGCGCATCACAGCGGCCGGCGACGTGGCGCGCTTCCCGCACCCGCTCTACGACGGCCGTCGCGTCGCACTGGAGCATTGGAGTCAGGCGGTGGCGCAGGGCATCCATGCCGGCCGGCTGCTCGCCGGCGCCGTGCCCGAAGGCCCCTATGCCGAGATGCCGACCTTCTGGTCGACCCAGGGCGACCTCGTGGTCAAGTCGGCCGGACTGACGGAGGGGGCGGACGCGGTGGCGATCACGCAGGGCGATCCGGCGTCCGGCCGCTTCGTCGCCCTCTACGGCCGTGAAGGCCGGTGCATCGCGGCGGTCTCGGTGGATTCGGCCCGCTGGCTGCCGGCCCATGCCGAACTGGTCGCCGCCCGCGCGCCGTTCCCGCCCCGCGGCGGCGCCACCGACCGGCCGAAGGAGATCGAGATCTTCGCGCCGGACTTTCCCTAGCGCACGGTCCTCCGGACACGATGTGCGTGCCGTTCGCCGCGGTGAACGGCTCCGTCAATCCGGGACGCCGAGGGCGAGCCTGGAAGCCGGAACTACAGGTTCCGCAAAGGCTTGGCGCGCCGGCGGCTCTGGATCCCGGGCTCCGCTGCGCGGCCCCGGGATGACGGTGCGGGGGGCGGAATCCCGGTGCATCGCGGCCGGCAACCGAGGCCCCCCGACCGCACCGCCCGGGTGGCGAACACCCGGAAGCGGAACCGCCACGATGCGCGAAGCCTTTGCTGTCGCGGCATCGTTGCCCGAAGGCCGACGGCCGCCATTCGGGCTGATGCGCCAAGGAGACCGCATGCCCGACGCCACCCTCCTCGATCAGGTCAAGGATATCGCGAACCGGCCGAATCCCTACCCGGTCTACGCGAAGCTGCGGGCGAATCCCGTCTCGCGCCAGGACGACGGCACCGAGGCGGGTACATGGGTGGCGGCCACCCACGGCACCATCGCGCGCCTGCTGCAGGATCCGCGGGTCAGCTCCGAAACCCTCCCGCCGGCCGACCGGCCGCGCACCGGCAACCCCCTCACCGACCTGATCGTCAAGCCGCTCAAGGATTGGATGATGGACCGCCACCGGGTCTTCATCTTCCGCGACCCGCCGGCCCACGACGCCCTGCGCTCGGCCGTGATGCACCAGTTCAGCCGCGAGCGCGTCCAGGCGATGCGCGCCCGCTCCGACCGGCTGGTGGCCGACCTGCTCAACGAGAAATGCGGTGCCCGGGAGATCGACGCGGTCGACGACCTCGCCTACCCGCTGCCGGTGACGGTGATCTGCGAGCTGTTCGGCGTGCCCCGCGAGGACGAGCCGAAGTTCCACGGCTGGGCGACGCAGCTCGCCACCGCGCTGGAACCCGACAGCCTGTCCGACCCCGAGATCCGCGCCAAGAACAGCCGGACCTTCGACGCGATCGGCGGCTACATGGCTGACCTGATCAAGGAGAAGCGCAGGCACCCGCAGGATGACATGCTGTCGGGGCTCGCCAACCACGCGACCCCGGCTGGTGTGAAGATGGGCGATTACGACCTGATCGCCACCTCGATCCTGATGCTGGTGGCGGGCCACGAGACTACCGTGAACCTGATCACCAACGGCCTGCTGACCCTGCTCCGGCACCCAGAGGAGCTGGAGCGCCTGCGGCAGGATCCGCTCCGGGCGCCGCGGCTCATCGAGGAACTGCTGCGCTACGAGCCGCCGGTGCAGTTCCGGACCCGCCGGACGCTCGCGGCCATCGACATCGCGGGGGTCACGATCCCTGAGGGCGCCGACCTCCTGCTGCTTCTGGCCGCCGGCAACCGCGACGAAACCGTGTTCCCGGATCCCGACCGGTTCGATCCGGACCGCACCGGCACCCGCCATCTCGGCTTCGGCGGCGGCCTGCATTACTGCGTCGGCGCGCCGCTCGCCCGGTTCGAAGCCGAGGCGGCCCTGACCGCGCTGGCCGCCCGCTTGAAGGCGCCGCGCCTGATCGAGGATCCGCCGCCCTACCGGCCCGGCGCTGCCCTGCGCGGCCCGAAGCACCTGCGGGTGGCGATCGACGGAATCGCCTGAGGGTGGCCGTGTTAGCGCTACCCCCTCGCCTGCGCGGATGCGGACTATTCAGGTTTGTCTAGGCGGATCTGTCGGAGCAGAGGCGTGACGCCCTCCGCCTCTCCAAGAGAGCTTAGGACGACACGCCTTCGTTCCATCTCCACGTGGGTGTTCCGCGAACGGTAAGCCGTGCCGTCATTCCGGGGCGCCGCAGGCGAACCCGGAATCCAGAACCCCTCTTGATGCAGGATCGTGGCACGTCGATGCTTCTGGATACCGGGCTCCGCTGCGCGGCCCCGGAATGACGGGGTCGAGCGGATGCGATGCCTCGACACCGAGATGTCGATGGCGTGCTCGATCCTGAACTCTCTCGTGCCCCACCCCCACCCGCCCGCAGCGCCCGACCAGTCACGCGGGCCGCGTGAACAGGCGCTCGAACAGTTCCTCGGTCAGCTGCAAGGCGTCCGCGGTGAACGCCACTGACTTGGCGCGGCCGACGGGATCGTCGATCAGGCCCCTGTCGTGCAGGCGGCGGAGCACGCCACAGTCGAACCTCTTCCAGGCCCGATCCTCGTCGTGAAGGTCAGCTCTGCGTGTTTTGACTATGTCTCGACACGGTAATGGATCGGCTTGAAGCTGCCGTTATTCGATTGCAGGGCCGAGCAGGCTGTCAGGCCGATGATCAGGTCGGTCTCGGCCACGAAGACGATGCGGTCCCCGGCCCGGCTCAACGGCGGCTCGACGGTGAGGGCTCCGGTTTTGCCGTCGATCGGCACGTTCATGAAGCAGTTGAACGCCACCGGAATGGCGTCCGGCGCGACGCCGTAGGAGGCGAGCGCGGCCGCGAGGTTGCCGAAGCAGCCGCGATGCGGGTTCGTGTCGCCGTAGATGATGCGGAACGTGTCGGCCGAGCACGGGGTCAGCAGGAAGTCGTGACGCCCCACCGTGTCCTCGACGATGCGCAGGAGCACGTTCGAGCGGTTCGAGTAGAGCGGATCGCCGGTGGTCAGGTAGATCCGGCTGGCATAGTCGAGGGTCCGCCCGGACGAGATCACCTCGCCGATGTCGTGACGGTTGTAGGCGACGAGGTCGGCGACCTGCTCGCCGCGCGGGTCGATCACCGTGAGCCGCTGGCCCCGGTCGAGGGTGAAGGCGACACCCGAGCGCGGCTCGATCTGCTGCACGTCCGCTTGGCACATGATGGATTGGCTCACTCCGTTGAGGGGCGCAGCGGGCCCGCGTCCGGGAACGCGCCGGCCGGCCCCGCGATCCGCGGCGCTTACGCTCCGGTTCCGGGCAGCGTCCGGTCCAGGGGCAGGACCGGCGGGTGCCAGTCGTCGGACTCGGCGGCGGGCGCCGGACGGCCCTGCATCGGGCAGCGCCAGTCCGCATCGACCACGCGGCCGCTGTACTGGCGCGCCTCCGATGCCTCGCCGTGGCGCGCCAGCATCGGATTGACGCTGCCGGCCAGAGCCTCGTCCCGCTCCAGGATCGAGGCGCGCAGCTTCTCGTAGCGGCCCTCCGCGCGCAGCCGCTCGAACTGCGCGTGCAGGTTGAAGACCAGCACCGGTGACGAGAAGCGTCGCGCCGGCCGGCTGGCATGCGGGTGGAGGCCGACCACGAAGAACGCCTCCCCGCCGAAGCTCAAGGAGAAGTGCGGGTTCTCGGGGTCGTCGGCCACGCGGGCATCGTGGGGTTGGCCGAGCCACGCGTCCTTGTCGGTCAGGGATTGCGCCCGGGCCCAGAGGTTCTGCTCGAAGGCTTCCTCGGACAGATCACCCGGCCCCTCGAACACGACCGCGAAGCTCTGGAACAGGTCGGGCTGCTGGCGATAGCGCGCCACGAAGGCGAGCAGCGCCGGGTAGATGCGCATGTCGTCCCAGCCCGAGGTGATGTCCCGGGCCACCACGATCTGCATGCGCCCGCGCGACAGCGCCGATTTCGCGCCGACGCAGGGGAAAGGCGGATTTCGGATGAAGTCGCGGAAGGCCTCGGCGCGGGGGTGCTCGCTGTCGTCGCGGGGAAGTTGCATGCGGTCTCTGCCCGTCTCCTGCGCAGGCCGCCCGGGATCGAGGCGGCCGCTGTTCGGGACTCCGGCAACTGAACCGCGATGGCCCTGTTCCGTCCTGCGACAGGTCGTCCGGGGATGATGGTGAATCGCGCGGGGCTGAAGAAAGATCTGTCCAGCGTCCGCGAAGATGCGAGGCAGATTTTCCGGCGCAGATAAACATAGGTTAAGTCACGAACGACTCGTCCGGCCGGTCATGCCGCCGCGCTGTGCTGGCCCGGCGGCTCGGCACGATCACGAAGGCGAAGCGAATGCCGGGGATCAGCCCCGCCCGCCGCTCCGCGCACGGCGATGCGCCGCGCGCGGCGGACCCGAAAGCCTCGAACAGGGCGCGGTTGATCGGGTTGGTGGCCGGGTCGTGCTCGGCATGCCACTGGACGCCGAGCGCGAAACCCGCGGCGTCGCGGATCCGGATCGCCTCGACGGTCTCGTCCTCGGCCACGCCCTCGATCACCACCCGGGCTCCCGGCTCGAGGATGCCCTGGCCGTGCAGCGAGTTCACCCGGATCGTCTCGCGCGCCAGGAGCCGGGCGAAGGCACCGTCCGGGGTCAGGCGGACCTCGTGACGGTCGGCGAAGATCACCTCCAGGTCCGGATGGATCTCGCCATTCGCGAGCCGCGGCATCCGGTGATTGAGGCGCCCGGGCAGGTTGCGGATCTCCGGGTGCAGGCTGCCACCGAAGGCGACATTCATCTCCTGGAAGCCGCGGCAGATGCCGAAGAGCGGCACGCCGCGGGCCACGCAGGCCTCGATCAGCGGCAGCGCCACGGCGTCACGCGCCTCGTCGTAGGGCTCGTGCGCCGCGCAGGGTTCGGCGTTGAAGCGGGTCGGGTGGACATTGGCGCGGCCGCCCGTGAGCAGGATGCCGTCCACCGTGTCGAGGAGGTCGCCGAGATCGGTGATCGCCGGGTCGGCGGCGAACATCAGCGGCAGGGCGCCGGCCACGGCGGCCACGGCCTGCATGTTGTTGGCGCCGACGATCTGCGCCGGGAACCGATTGTCGATCAGACGTGCGTTGCCGATGACGCCGATCACGGGTCTCGCCATCGTCTCGACTGCTCCTCGTCCCTGCCCCCGCGGCAGGCTCTAAAGCCCAGGCAAGGCCGGCGCCAGTCCCGGCGGCTCAGGGCAGGCCGAGGGTCCGCGCCTCCGCGAGCAGAACCTCGGCCACGCGCTCCGGCGCCTCCTCGTGGGCGAGGTGGCCGAGCCCGCGGATCAGGGCCACGCGGGCATCGGGCAGGCGATCGCGCAACGCGAAGGCGGTGTCCGGCAGGATCGCCTTGTCGTCGCCGCCGACGATCAGCAGCGTCCGGGTCGCGAGGCCGGGCAGCGCCCGGTGCAGCCCGGCAAGATCCCAGTTCGCCATCATGCCGAGCGCCCCGCGGACATGGCCGGACCGGGCGAAGAGCCGCCGATAGAAATCCACGCCCGCCGGATCCAGACGCGAGCCCGTCCCCTCGATCAGGCGCTTGGCCGCCGACCGGTCGGCCGTCCAGGCGAAGATCCGCGGGGTGAACGGGTTCAGGAACAGCAGCCGCGCCATGCTGGGAAACAGGAGATTGGCCGCCCCCGGCAGCGGCGCCAGGGCGCCGTTGAAGGCCGCCAGCAGACGGGGCGCGATCGAACCGTCCAGGCACATCCGCGCCAGCACCGCCGCGCCGGCCGAGTGGCCGGCCGCCAAGACCGGCGGGCGGCCGAGCGCCGCCACGAGACCCGCCACGGCCCGCGCCATGCCGGGCAGCGACAGGTCGGCATCGGCTAGGGGATCGGTGAAGCCGTGGCCCGGCAGGTCCGGGGCGATGACGAAGAAGTCCTGGGCGAGCAGCGGCGCCAGCCCGCGCCAGGAATGGGTCGCCGCTCCAGTCCCGTGAAGGAGCAGCAGCGTCGGAGCCTCCGCCCGGCCGAATTCCTGGATGTGCCAGCGCAGGCCCGCCGCCTCGACGAAGCGGCTCGCCTCCCGATGCGGCCAGTCACGGCCCTCGACCGCCCAGTCCGGCCGATCGGCGTCGAACGGGCTCACCACGCATCCGCCTCCCGCACTGCACCGAAGCCGCGGCCGGCAGGCAGGGATGCGGCGCTATCATTCAGGACCGGAAGTATTTCGTAATGCTGAAGAATCCCATGCGGCAACCGCATGCCACCGCTGATCCAGGCCCGATTGCTGCGACGCAGCACAACCCGCATATCCGGGTCGAACAAGAGCAAGACACGTCCCCCAACTTCGGAGCAGGCCATGATCCTCTTCACCTCCTCGACGCAGAACATCGCCGCCCCGACCACCGGCGGCTGGAGCTTCAGCGCCATCGTCCGCGAGATGCTGAACTCCTGGCTGGCCCATCACCAGCGCCTCGCCGATCTCGGCATCAGCGGCGACCTCTGAGCCAGACCCGTCGCGGCGCTCACAGCGCCGCGCGCACCGCCGCGCTGAGCTGCCCGGCCTCGACGCGCGGCAGCTTCAGGTAGCGGGCACCCATCGCCTCCGCCACCGGCCGGGCTTCCTCGCCCCGGCTGCCCGTATCGATCACCAGTGCCGGCAGCCCGGCGGCCCGCAAGGTTCGGGCCGCCTGCAGGGCGTCCGCGCCGGCTCTGCCGCGACCACCCTCCCCCGAGCGCGCGACATTGGCCCGGCCGTCGGTCAGCAGCACGATCGCCGGCCGGCTGCCGCCCCGGCGCACGCCGAGCGCCACCGCGATCGCCGCGTCGATCCCCGACGCCAAAGGCGTCCCGCCCCCGCCCGGCAACCCCGAGAGGCAGCGCTTGGCCCGGGTCAGCGAGCGGGTCGGCGGCAGGACCAGCTCCGCGCCGGCACCGCGGAACGCCACCAGCGCCACCCGGTCGCGCCGGACATAGGCCTCGGCCAGCAGCAGCTCGACCGCGCCCTTCGCCTCGGCCAGCCGCTCCAGCGCGGCCGAGCCCGAGGCATCGACGCAGAACACGGTGGTCGTCTCGGTCCGCTGCTTGAGGATCCGGATCCGTAGGTCGTCCCGTCGCACCGCGATGCGGCGCGTCTCCTCCCTGCCCCGCCGCAGGGCCTGCCAGGGTGCTGCCGCCCGCAGGGTCGCGAGCAGGTCGAGCCGACCGCGGCGTGGATCGCCGCGCCGGCTGCCGACCGGGCGCCCGGTGCGGGACGCCGCGGCCTGCCCGACGCGGCCGGCCTTGGCGGCGGCGAGTCGCGGCTGTCCCGACAGGATCTGCTCGAGGAGATGCGGCGGGATCGCGGCGCGCACGGCCTCCAGCACGACATCCTCCGGCGCATCCGCGGCGCCCGGCTCCGCGGCGTCCGTGGGCGGTTCCGCGGGCGGATCGTCCGGAGGGACTTCCGCGGTCTCGGGCTCGGCCTCCGCGGGGGCTGGCAGGCGCGTGGCGCGCGGCGCTAGGACAAGGCGCGCGGCCGCGGTGATCTCCGCTTGGCCGACCGGTCCCGCCCCGGCGAGCGCCCGCGCCAGCCGGGCCGCCAGGATCGGGCCGCGCAGGGACGCGACGCCGAAGGCTTCGGCCAGGGCGCAGAGGCTGCCGACCGGATCCGGCTCCGCGGTCTGCGGGGCGGGTTCCGGGTCGGGCGGTGTCGCCTGCGCGTCCGCGGCGCCGAGGCCGGTCAGGTCGATCCGGAAGGCGAGGCGGTCGGCCAGGGTGTCGGCGACGGCCTCATCCGCCACGCCCTCATCGAGCAGGATCAGGCCGAAGCGGGCGCTGCGCTCTGAGGCCATGCCGGTGTCGAGGGCGGCGGCGAGGCGGGACGCGGTGCCGGGGGCGAGGCGCTCGGCCATGGGCGCGACGATGAGGCCGCCATCGGCTTCCGCCAGCAGGCCGGCGCGCGCGACGGGGCGGCCGGCCGCCAGGGTCGCGGCAAGGTCGAGCCCGCCGAGCAGGCTGTCGTCGCCGATGCCCGGCGGCAGGCGCCGCCAGGGCGTTCCCGGGGGCAGCGCCGCCCGCACGACGTCGAGCCAGCGCTCGCGCACCGGGCCGGCGGGGGCCCGCAGCACCGCGCCGCCGAGCCCGTGCGGGTCGGCGGCGAGAAGCCGGGCGGCGAGGCAAGCATCGGCCCAGCAATCTGGCGCCCTCCCTCCCCCCTCTGCGGGGGGAGAGACAAGCGGCTGCGCCATCACGCAAACACCTCCGCCAGCGCCCGCTCCACCCGGGCGGTGGAGCCGGATTCGTCCAGCGGGTTGCGGCGCAGGCGGTGGCGCAGGGATGCCGGGGCGATGCGGCGGAGATGGTCGTCGGTGACCGCCGCGGCGCCGTCGAGAGCAGCAAGCGCCCGGGCGGTGCGCATCAAGGTCAGCTCGCCGCGCAGCCCGTCGGTGCCGAGCGCGAGACAGAGCCGCGCCGCACGCTCCAGGGCGGCATCCGGTACGGTCACGGACGGCAGGCGCTCCCGCGCCAACAGGATTCGTTTTTGTATCTTCCGCTCTTCGCCTGCACGTTCAGCATAGAATGCCGCCGGGTCGCGCTCGTAGGCGTCGCGGGCGCGCACCACCGCGATGCGGGTCGGGATGTCCTTCGGGGTCACGACCTCGCAGGCCAGCCCGAACCGGTCGAGAAGCTGCGGGCGTAATTCCCCCTCCTCCGGGTTGCCGGAGCCGACGAGCACGAACCGCGCCGGGTGGCGCAGGGACAGCCCCTCGCGCTCGACGGTGTTGATCCCTGAGGCCGCCACGTCGAGCAGCAGGTCGACGAGGTGGTCCTCCAGCAGGTTGACCTCGTCGATGTACAGGAAGCCGCGGTTGGCGCGGGCGAGCAGCCCCGGCTCGAACGCCTTCACGCCGGCGCCGAGCGCCCGCTCCAGGTCGAGGGTGCCGACGACCCGGTCCTCGGTGGCGCCCAGCGGCAGGTCCACGACGGGCACCGGTGTCTTGTGACTCTTGCGCGGGCCCCCCTCGGCGCAATGCGGGCAGCTCTCCGCCGGGCTGTCGGGATCGCACTTGTACGGGCAGCCGATCACCGCCCGCATCGGCGGCAGCAGGGCGGCCAGTGCCCGGATCGCCGTGGACTTGCCAGTGCCGCGGTCGCCGAAGACCAGCACGCCGCCGACGGCCGGGTCCACCGCCGCGATCAGCAGCGCCTGGCGCATCTCGTCCTGGCCGACGATGGCCGAGAAGGGGAAAGTGGGCACGCGATGACTCGATGCTGCGGGGGGCGTCCAACCCAGCCCCCTCATCCTGAGGTGCCGCCGCGCAGCGGAGGCCTCGAAGGAGAGCTCCAGGGATCGCGCGGCCGGCTGGAGCCCTCCTTCGAGGCCCGCTGACGCGGGCGCCTCAGGATGAGGGTGCGGGTGGGGGAAGGAAAGCCCTACTCCGCCGCCTTCTGCCGGAGCCCGATCCGTCCCCAGATCGTGGTGAGCGCCGCGACCAGATGCGCGATGTCGGCATCGGTGTGCAGCGGCGACGGGGTGATCCGCAGGCGCTCGGTGCCGCGGGCCACCGTCGGGTAGTTGATCGGCTGCACGTAGATGCCGAACTCGTCGAGCAGGGTGTCGGAGATCCCCTTGCACAGCACGGGGTCGCAGACCATCACCGGCACGATGTGGCTGTCGTTCGGCATGGTCGGGATGTCGGCGGCCTCCAGGGCCTGCCGGACCTTCGCCACGCGCTCCTGATGCCGGGCGCGCTCGACGCCGCTCGTCTTCAGATGGCGGATGCTCGCCGCCGCGCCGGCCGCCACCGCCGGCGGCAGCGAGGTGGTGAAGATAAAGCCCGAGGCGAAGCTGCGCACGAAGTCGCAGAGCTTCTCCGAGGCCGTGATGTAGCCGCCATGGACCGCGAAGGCCTTGCCCAGCGTGCCCTCGATCACGTCGAGCCGGTGAGCGACGCCGTCCCGCTCCGAGATGCCGCCGCCGCGCGCGCCGTAGAGGCCGACCGCGTGGACCTCGTCGAGGTAGGTGAGCGCCCCGTGGGCCTCGGCCACGTCGCAGATCTCGGCGATCGGCGCGATGTCGCCGTCCATCGAGTAGACCGACTCGAAGGCCACCAGCTTCGGCCGGGACGGGTCGATCAGGCCGAGCTTGCGGTTCAGGTCCTCCGGGTCATTGTGGCGGAAGATGTGGCGCTCGGCCCGCGAGAACCGGATGCCCTCGATCATCGAGGCGTGGTTCTCGGAATCGGAGAAGACCGCGCAATTGGGCAGGCGCGACGCCAGGGTCCCGAGCGCCGCCCAGTTCGACACGTAGCCGGAGGTGAACAGCAGGGCCGCCTCCTTGCCGTGGAGGTCGGCGAGCTCACGCTCCAGCAGCACATGGTAGTGGTTGGTGCCCGAGATGTTGCGGGTGCCGCCGGCGCCCGCGCCGCAGCGGTCGATCGCCTCGTGCATCGCCCCGGTAACGGTCGGGTGCTGGCCCATGCCGAGATAGTCGTTCGAGCACCAGACCGTGACCGGCCGCGTGCCGCCGGCATGGTGGTGGGTGGCGTGCGGGAAGTTGCCGGCATGGCGCTCGAGGTCGGTGAAGACCCGGTAGCGCCCTTCCCGATGGAGACCGGCGATCTCGGCTCCGAAGAAGGTCTCGTAGTCCATGTCGCCTCTCCCCGAACAAACCCTGCGGGTTGATCCCGCCTGTGACACCGGACTTCGCACAAGACCAGTTCCAGACTGGTGGACGTGCGTCGCCCGGATCTGATCCCTCGCCCTACACGCGATCCCGCGGCGGGGCCGCCTCCCCGGGCGCCCGCCCCGGCAGGCTCCAGCGCCACAGCTCCGCCGAGGGCAGCGGCAGCATCAGGAACCAGTGCTCCAGGGTGGCGAGCGCGGTCAGCGTCGCCAGGACCGTGAAGCCGATCAGCTCATGCTCCAGCAGGTCGGCGCCGAGCGCCGCGCGGCCGAGCAAAGCCGCCGCGATGGTCCCGAGGCTCACCGAGACCGGGAACAGCAGGTTCATCGGCTTCCGGGACAGGTAGCAGGCGAGGTAGCCGAGATGGTCCGGCAGGAACTCGGCGTGGAGGTTCCGCACCCCCAGGAACAGGTTGAGCCGCGCCGAGAGGTTCATCACCACCAGCGTGCCGTAGGTCCACAGGGCGAAGCGGTTGGGGCTGCCCCAGACCAGCGCCAGGATCGCGAGGCCGCCGATCACGATTGCGAATTCGTGCCACAGGCTGGTCGCCAGTGCGGCGAGGAATCGGTCGAACCCCCGCACGCTCGGCGCGCAGGCCACGGGCCGCGGGCCGGACAGGAAGCCCATGTAGTAGCTCATCTCCTGCCAGCCCCAGACGACGAGCGCGGCCGTGAAGGCCGTGTAGGCCCCCGTGGCGCTCGTGTCGGCGGCGCTGGCGCGGATCGCCACCAGGGCGCCGGCGAGCAGCAGCGTCGCCCCGGCCATGCTCCACGGATGGGTCCGCCGCGGGGCGTGGTCGAGCAGCAGGATCAGCCCGGTGGAGAACCACCAGAGCAGGACCGCGTACAGGACCGGGGCGGCGTAAGTCGCCATGCTACCAGACCGGCTGGAGGCGGATGTCGGCCGGCAGGGCGTTGGCCTTGACGGGCAGGAGATAGAGCCGCGCGAAGGTCACCGCCGCCCGCGCGGCGTGGAATCCCTGCAGGGCCTTGCCGGCGAGGCCGCCCCGCGCCTTGGCGTCGGCGATCGCCCGGGAGCAGACGAGCAGCCGATCGAGCCCCGCCTTGAACTTCGGGTTGTCGAGGTCGAGCTCCAGCGGGAAGGTCTGCCGGGAGATCTCCGAGGTGATCCGGAAGACCTTGAAGTCATAGTCGCTCGGATCGACGCCCAGCGCCTTGTGGAAGGCCGGCCGGTGATGGTCGCGGACGTACATCGTGGCGAAGACGGCGAGCAGGAAGAACCGGATCCAGTAGCGGTTCACGCCGCTCGTCAGCTTCGGATTGGCGCGCATCAGCAGCGCGAAGGCCTCGCCGTGGCGGAACTCGTCGTTGCACCACAGCTCGAACCACTTGAAGATCGGGTGGATGCGCCGCTCCGGGTGCCGCTCCAGCTCACGGAAGATCGTGATGTAGCGGGCGTAGCCGATCTTTTCGGAGAGATAGGTCGCGTAGAAGATGAACTTCGGCCGGAAGAACGTATATTTCTTGGATTTCGTAAGAAATCCTAAGTCTACGCCGATGCCGAAATCCTTGAGCGTGTCGTTGATGAAGCCGGCGTGGCGGGCCTCGTCCCGGCTCATGAAGCCGAACAGCTCCTTGATGTCCTTGTTCTTGGCCCGCTTCCGCATCTCCGCGTAGAGCACGCAGCCGGAGAACTCGGCGGTGATCGACGAGACCAGGAAGTCCAGAAACTCCTTCCGCAGCTCGGGCTCCATCTGCGACAGGTCGCAGTCGAACTCCTCGTTGCGGGTGAAGTGGCGCTTGTTCGGGTCGGCGCGCAATTCGGCGATGAGCACGTCCCAGTCGCGCCGCACAGGCTCAACATTCGTGCGGTCGAGTTCGACGAAATCGGTCGTGTAGAACCGGGGCGACAGGAAGGTCGTCTCCTGGGCCGCCTTGGTCGATTCGTTGACCGGATTCTTCGGGATCGGCTGGCCGGAGGGCGGCGGGACGGGTGCGTTCACAGCTTCCTCCTCTCGGAAAAGCTGACCTCGTAGAGTTCGGTCAGCTCGAGATGGGCGATGAGCTTGGTCCAGGCCCGCTCCAGCGGGCCGGCCCGGGTGATGGTGGCGGTGCGGCGCACAGTAAGCCGCTCGCCGTAGGGCACCGAGGTCGGCGCGTCGTGGACCTGAACCGCGTCGCCGGGCTCGATCTCGAAGCCGGCATCGAGGGTGACGTGCGCGTGCAGGCTCTCGGGGGTCTGCTCGATCTCGACCGTGCAGGGCACGGTGACGGTGCGGCTGCCGAACAGGCCCATCACCGCGTCTCCGTGGCGGGTGCACCCGGCCCGGGCATCAGCCGGGCGAAGGCCCCGGCATTGGTCGATCCGAAGGCCTCCAGGGGCACTTGGCGGCCGGTGGCCTCGTCGGCGAGCGCGAGGCGGCCGTCGTCGTAGCGGGTCAGGCTGAAGGGTTGCTCCGGCCCGAGGCCCCCACGCTGCCGGGCCTGGGCGAGGCCCCGCAGGGTCCCGCGCAGGAAGCCGTCCTCGCCGGGGCGGATCCAGGCGACGATGTGCCGGTCGGA
Organism: Methylobacterium sp. OAE515; assembly: GCF_041806315.1. Lineage (NCBI taxonomy): Bacteria > Pseudomonadati > Pseudomonadota > Alphaproteobacteria > Hyphomicrobiales > Methylobacteriaceae > Methylobacterium > Methylobacterium sp. OAE515. Next base: position 3,417,744 of record NZ_JBGMUV010000001.1, on the reverse strand, counting down.
GACGTCCCGCAACGCGATCGAGCCGTCGACCTGGTCCTCGGCCCGGAATTCGAGCCGGGCCACCGCCTTGGCGGCCGGCAGGGCGACGAGGCCGACTCCTTCGCTGCGGCCGATCAGGACCGCCAGCATGGAGAAGCCCATCAGCGCTCCCGCACCGATCATCAGCAGCGCCGGCGCCGGTCCGGTCGTTCGGCCGGCCTTCTCCGCCCGCTCGCCCATCGCGCTCCTCCCTATTCGGCCGCGACGAGGCGGCCGGGATTTTCGTCCGCCTGCGGCAGACGGGCCACCCGCACCGGCAGCGCGGCCCCGGCGGCGTGCGCTTGGAGCGCCCGCGCCAGGATCGCCGCCACCGCGTCCGCCTCCGGTACGGAGCGCAGCATCGGCTCCGTCCGGGTCAGACGCCAGGGCCGGGCATGCGGCCAGAGCTGAAGGTAGGCGATGCGCAGCCCTGGCCGCAACTGCAGCGGTAGATCCCCGCTGCCGTCCGTGAACGCGCGCAAAGCCGCGCTGTCGAGCTGCGCGAAGGGCAGGTTGTGGGTCACCGGCAGGGCGATCCCGGCCTGCAGCACGATCCGGCGGTTGGTCACGGTGTAGAGGGTCGTGCGGTGGGTCAGCCACGCGAGCAGCCAGAGCAGCGCGACGGCACCGGCGCCGACCAGCAGCGTCGGTCCGACCTTGGCGAGCGCCGCCGCGGGCGAGCCGGCGGCGAGGCCGAAGGCCAGGGCGCAGACCGCGAACCACGCGATCACCAGACGGGCGTGGAACACCCGCACCAGCAGGCCGGCGGTCGTCGGCGCCCCCTGCCAGAGGATGCGCTCGCCCATTGGCAGCGGGCCGGGCAGCCCCCGCAGGGTGCCCTCGGGGAGGAAATCGCCGCTCACAGGATGGGCTCCGCGCGCTCGGGCGTGGCGTAGAGCGTGCCGGCGCCGAAATACGAGACGATCCGCTCCTCCTCGAGGAAGGTCACGCTGTCGGGGTCGCGGGTGGCCGGGATGTCGGCGAACTGGCTGGCGAGCAGCGCCTCGGTCGTCACCGTCTTGGTCAGGCCGCCGGCCCGGCAGAAGGTGGTCGGCATCAGCCGGCGACCGCCCGTCGGGAGTTCCACCTCGTAATAGCGGATCAGCGACTCGCCGCGATCGACCCAGACGTCACTGATGACACCCGCCAGGGCGTTGTCGGTGCCGAACACGCTCATGCCGATCGGGTTCGGGCCGTCCTCGTGGATGATGAAGTTCTTCGCCACCCGCAGGGGCACGATGCGGATCTCCTCGTCCCAGGTCCGGTCGTGCACGTCGTGCCGCAGCACCCAGGAGCCGGGGCCGACGCCGGCCTGGAGCGAGGAATCCGTCCGCTCGTAGGGCGCGCCGGGCCAGGGCTCGACCTTGCGGGCCGGGATGCCGGTCTCGATGTCGTTCCGGCCGTGCACCGCCTGCGGCGCGTAAGTCGTCTCGCCGCCGGGGAGATAGAAGGCTTTGGACCGGGGGATCAGGATCGGATCGTCCGCCTTGCGGCGGCCGACGGCCTCGTTCTCCAAGGGGTAGCCCTCGCGCCGGTCCTCGCGGCGGAGCCAGAACACCAGCCCCGCGAAGAAGAGGAAGAACGCGTAGAGCACGACCTGGGCGACGTCGACATAACCCGTAAGTGCGCCGGTTGGCATGGCAGTCCTCCCCGAGTCTCAGGCCGTCCGGCCGGCAAGGCCGTCGGCAATGCGGTCTCGAACCTCTGTTCGCGTGTCCTCACGCACCAGCGGTCCCAGCGCGAGGAGCGCGGCGAACAGCAGGGCGATCTCGATGTGGTAGACGATGAGGTAGCCGATGGCGGGCTCGTTCATGCCCTCGCCGAGCACCCCCGACTGGGCGATGGCGCCGCCGACATCGCGCACGAGGCCGCTCGCCGCGATCGACAGGCCGGCCGCGGTCGCCTGAACGGCGCCCCAGGCGCCGAGCGCCAGCCCGGTATCTTCCGGCCCGGCGCGGTTCATCGAGGCGGTGAGCGTGCCGTGGGCGAACAGGCCGCCACCGAGCCCGATCAGGCTGACACCCGCGGCGAACAGGTCGGCGGAGGCCAGCGGCGCGGCGAAGACCACCGCCGAGAAGGCCATGATCCCGATCCCGACGCCCACCGCCGACACCCGGAACGGATCGCCGCCGCGCCCGAGCCAGCGCGCCGCCACGATAAGGCCGAGGCCGCCGCCGGCCGCCAACAGGGCAGTCAGCGCCGTGGTCGCCCCCACGGAGAGGTGCAGGATCTGGCCGCCATAGGGTTCGAGCAGGATGTCCTGCATCGAGAAGCCGGCCGTGCCGAGGCCGATCGCCACGAGGCGCCGGCGGGCGGTGCCCTGCCCCGCATAGGCCCGCCAGGAGGCACGGAAGTCGCGTTGGGGCGCTTCCTGCGCCCGGTTGGGGTCGCGCGGCTCCTGCTTCCACAGCGCGAAGCCGTTGAGGATGATGGTGACCAAAGCCGCTCCCTGGATCACCTGGATCAGCCGTACGGGCGAGAAGTGGGCGAGGAACAGGCCGAACAGCACCGCGCTCGCCATCATGCCGAACAGCAAGGCCGCGCAGAGCAGCGCCACCACCTTCGGCCGCGCGTGGGCGGGGGCGAGGTCGGTGGCGAGCGCCAGCCCGACGGTCTGGGTGGTGTGCAGGCCTGCGCCGACCAGCAGGAAGGCCAGCGCCGCCGCGAGGTCGCCGACCCAGAGCGGGCCGGTCGTGTCGCCCGACAGGATCAGCAGGGCGAACGGCATGATCGCCAGCCCGCCGAACTGGAGCAGCGTGCCGAACCAGATATAGGGCACCCGCCGCCAGCCCAGCACCGAGCGGTGCGTGTCCGACCGGAAGCCGACCAGCGCCCGCAACGGCGCGAAGATCAGCGGCAAGGCCAGCATCACCGCGACGATCCAGGCCGGGACGCCGAGTTCGACGATCATCACCCGGTTGAGCGTTCCGATCAGCAGCACCGCCGCCATGCCGACGGTGACCTGGAACAGGGCGAGGCGCAGGAGGCGGCCCAGCGGCAGCTCGACCGTGGCAGCATCCGCGAAGGGCAGGATCGCCGGGCCGAGGCGCATGAGGGCTGCGGTGAGGGTACGGCCGGACTTCATGGGGCGGATCCTTCCGTCCCATCCATCCCCCTTATCCTGAGGTGCTGCGCAGCAGCCTCGAAGGAGCCCTCCCGGGATCGCGCGGCTGGCTGGAGCCCTCCTTCGAGGCCACCGCTGCCCTGCGGCACCTCAGGATGAGGGCATGGTTTGGAGGCACCGGAAACGCGCGTCAGCGCGATCGCGTTCGACAGGTAGAACCCGCTGTTGATCCGGTGACTCCGCGCCCAGGCGAAGCCGTCGAGCGCGTGCTCGGACGAGATCTGCCGCCGCAGCGCACGCTCGGTCACCGGCACGATGGAAGGCGAGCGGTCGCCCCGCGGAAAGAACTGTCCGGCCGCGTGCATCAGCGTCAGCAGGGCCGTGCGCGGCGCCACGGTGAACAGCACCGACCGGTCCGTGCGCGCGCCCAGCACCGCCAGCGCCCGGGTAATGTCGGCGGCGCGGTAGTGGATCAGCGAGTCCATCGCCACCACGTGGTCGAACCGGCCGAGCGCCGGGTCGAGCATGTCCCCGACCCGGAAGTCGATGCGGCCGGCGCCGGAGATCGCCGGCAGCCGCTCCTGCGCCAGCCCGATCAGCGTCGGCGAGACGTCGATCGCCACCACCTCCGCGCCGCGCCGCGCTGCCTCGACGCTGAGCGCCCCGGTGCCGCAGCCGGCATCGAGCAGCCGCAGGCCGGTCATGTCGGCCGGCAGCCAGGAGAGCAGGGTCGCCCGCATGGCGTCACGGCCGGCGCGCACGGTGGCGCGGATCCGGCTCACCGGGGCATCCGAGGTCAGGCGCGACCACGCCTCAACCGCGGTGCGGTCGAAGTAGGTGGTCAGCTCGCCCCGGCGGGCGTCGTAGCTGGCGCTGGCCATCGGTCGAACCCCAAACTCAATCGAAACCGAGGAACTCGAACAGGTCGCGGTCCTTCATGGGAATCCCCTCGCAGGGTTCGCCCCCGGCCCAGAGCGTCTCGGCGAGCCGCATGTACTCGGCGGTCACGGCGTCGAGCTCCGGCGAGGAATCCATCTCGAACAGGGTCGACTTCTTGAGCCGCGAGCGGCGGACCACGTCGAGATCGGGGAAATGCGCGAGACGCTTCAAGCCGACCGCGTCGTTGAACCGGTCGATCTCGTCGGTCTTGGCCGAGCGGTTGGCGATGACGCCGCCGAGCCGCACGCCGTAATTCTTCGACTTGGCGTGGATCGCCGCGACGATCCGGTTCATGGCGAAGATCGAGTCGAAGTCGTTGGCGGTGACGATCAGCGCCCGGTCGGCGTGCTGGAGCGGCGAGGCGAAGCCGCCGCAGACCACGTCGCCCAGCACGTCGAAGACGACGACGTCGGTGTCTTCGAGGAGGTGGTGCTCCTTGAGGAGCTTCACCGTCTGGCCGACCACGTAGCCGCCGCAGCCGGTGCCGGCGGGCGGCCCGCCGGCCTCGACGCACATCACGCCGTTGTAGCCCTCGACCACGAAATCCTCGACGCGCAGCTCTTCCGAGTGGAAGTTCACCGCCTCCAGGGCGTCGATCACCGTGGGGGCGAGGCGCTTGGTCAGCGTGAAGGTCGAGTCGTGCTTCGGGTCGCAGCCGATCTGCAGCACCCGCTTGCCGAGCTTCGAGAACGCCACCGACAGGTTCGACGAGGTGGTCGACTTGCCGATCCCGCCCTTGCCGTAGACCGCGAAGACCTTGGCGGTCTCGATCTTCAGATCGGGATCGAGGGCGACCTGAAGGCTCCCCTCCTCCTTCCGGGCCATGACGGGGTTGCGGATCGCGATGTTCATGCGGCCACTCCTGCGGTGACGCCTTCCAGGCGGTCCTCCAGCTCCTCCTCGGCCCGGTCGAGGGCGTCGCGCATCGCTGCGTCGGGGGTCCAGAAGCCGCGGCGGTGCGCCTCGATCAGCCTTTGGGCGACCTTGGCGGAGGCGGTGGGGTTCAAGGCGGCCATGCGCTCGCGCATGTCCTTGTCGAGGACGTAGGTCTCGGTGATCCGCTCGTAGATCCAGGGCTGGACCGCGTTGGCGGTGGCCGACCAGCCGACCGTGTTGGTCAGGTGGGTCTCGATCTGGCGCACGCCCTCGTAGCCGTGGCCGAGCAGGCCCTCGTACCATTTCGGGTTGAGCATCCGGGTGCGGGTCTCCAGCGCCACCTGCTCCTCCAGGGAGCGGACGCGTCCCTCCCCGCGGGTCTGGTCGCTGATGTAGATCGGCACCGACTCGCCCTTGGCCCGGGCCACCGCCCGGCCCATGCCGCCGAGCCCGTCGAAGTAGTGGTCGACGGAGGTGACGCCGACCTCGACCGAATCGAGGTTCTGGTAGGCCATGTCGACGGAGGCGAGCACCGCCTGCATCAGGGCGCGCTGCGGCGCCGGGCGGCCGGTGCGGCCGTAGGCGAAGCTCTTGCGGCGCGAGAAGGTCTCGCAGAGTTCCGCGTCGTCGTCCCAGTTCCCCGAATCGACCAGGTGGTTGACGTTGGCCCCGTAGGCGCCCTCGGCGTTGGAGAAGACGCGGAGCGCCGCCGTCTCCAGATCGCAGCCCTGCGCGGCCTGGATCGCCAGGGCGTGCTTGCGGACGTAGTTTTGTTCGAGGGGCTCGTCGGCGATGGCGGCGAGGAAGGACGCTTCGGCCAGCAGCTTCGTCTGCAGGGGCAACAGGTCCCGGAAAATGCCCGAGAGGGTCACCACCGCGTCGATGCGCGGGCGGCCCAGAGTTTCCAGCGGGATCAGCTCGGCGCCGCTCAAGCGCCCGTAACCGTCGAAGCGCGGGGCGGCGCCGATCAGCGCCAGGGCCTGGGCGATCGGGCCGCCCTCGCTCTTGAGGTTGTCGGTGCCCCACAGGACCAGGGCGACGCTCTCCGGGCAGGGTTTTCCGTCCGCCGCAAAGCGTTCGAGGATCCGGGCTACCTGCCGGGCACCGTCGGCCACCGCGAAGGCCGAGGGCAGGCGGTAGGGATCGAACCCGTGGAGATTGCGGCCGGTCGGCAGGATCGCGGGGTTGCGCAGCAGGTCGCCGCCGGCCACCGGCGGCACGAAGCGGCCGTCGAGTGCGCGCAGCAGCGCCGGAACTTCGTGGTCGCGGGACAGCAGCCGGTCGGTCTCGGCGAGGCTCGCGAACGCGGCGCGACCCGTGTCGTCCGCGGGCAGGCCGGAGAGTTTCAGCGCCGCTTCGATGCCCTGGCCGGCCGCAAGCGCCTCGATCCCGGCCCGCTCCGGCCGTACGCCATGAGCCGACTCGGCGAGCGCCAGGAGCAGATCGACCCGCTCTTCCTCCGGCGTCCCCTGCCCGACCACGTGCAGGCCGTGCGGGATCAGGGTCTGCTCCAGTTCCTGAAGGGCGGTCCAGAGGCCGGCGACGTGGGTGCCGAGATCGCCGTTCCAGGCCGGCTCGGCCGCCACGAGATCGACCGCCACGCCCTGGTCCTGGATCAGGCGGGCCAATGCCTCGCGCTCGCCCCCCGCCTCGGGGCCGAGGCCGCGCCAGCGCTCGATCGAGCTCTTCAGGTCGATCAGCCCGCGATAGAGCCCGGCCGCCGCGAGGCTCGGGGTCAGGTAGCTCACCAGCGTCGCCGCCGAGCGGCGCTTGGCAAGCGTCCCTTCGGACGGGTTGTTGGCCGCGTAGAGGTAGACGTTCGGCAGCGCCCCGATCAGCCGCTCCGGCCAGCAGGCTTCGGACAGACCGGTCTGCTTGCCGGGCATGAATTCGAGCGCGCCGTGGGTTCCGAAATGCAGCACGGCGTCGGCGGAAAAGTCCTCGCGCAGGTAGCGGTAGAAGGCGCTGAAGGCGTGCGTCGGCGCGAAGCCGCGCTCGAACAGCAGCCGCATCGGGTCGCCCTCGTAGCCGAAGGCCGGCTGCACCCCGACGAAGACGTTCCCGAACTGCGCCCCGAGCACGAAGATCTCGCCGCCGTTGGTCTGGTGGCGGCCCGGTGCCGGGCCCCATTGGGCCTCGATCTCGGCGAGGTAGGGCTCGCGCCGCAGGTGATCCTCGGCCGGGATGCGGGCGTGGACGTTGGCCTGGGTCCCGTAGCGCTTGGCATTGCCGTCGAGGATCCGCTCGCGCAGGGCACCGACGCTCTCCGGCACTTCCACCGTGTAGCCGTCCGCCGCCAAGCCCTTCAGGGTGTTGAGCAGCGAAGCGTAGACCGACAGGAACGCCGCCGTGCCGGTGGCACCGGCATTGGGCGGGAAGTTGAACAGCACCACGGCGAGCTTCCGCTCGGCCTTCGCGGCCCGGCGGAGCGACACCAGCCGGGCGACGCGCTCGGCGAGGCGGGCGGCGCGCTCAGGGTGGACCCGCATGTCCCGGGCGTTGTCGGCGCCGGAATTCGCGGAGCGGCCGCCGAACACCATCGGGGCCGTGGCGCCGTCGAGTTCGGGGATCGCAACCATCATGGTCGCCTCGACCGGCGACAGGCCGCGGTCGCCCGCCTCCCACTGCTCGAGGGTCTGGAATTCCAGCGCCTGGGCGGCGAGGTAGGGCACGTCGAGCCGGGCCAGCATCAGTTCGGCGGCGGCGGCGTCGTTGTAGGCGGGGCCGCCGACCAGCGAGAAGCCGGTGAGCGAGACCAGCGCGTCGATGCAGGCGCGCCCGTCCTTCATGAAGAAGGAATCCACCGCCGGACGGTTGTCGAGGCCGCTGGCGAAGGCCGGCACCACGTCGAGGCCCTGCGCTTCCAGAGCGGCGATCACCCCATCGTAATGGGCGGTGTTGCCGGCGAGCACGTAGCTGCGCATTACCAGCAGGCCGACCCGGCCCTTGGCGCCCGTGAGGCGCGGCAGCCGCGACGGGTCGGCGCCGATCCGGGCGGGCAGGCGCGGGTGGTAGAGGCCGGTCTCGGGGTAATCGAGGGGCGCCGGGGCCGCCGGGCCCTCACGCCACGCGGCGCGCTCGCCCGCCGCGTAGCGGTGCACGAGGAAGCGCACTAGGGCGGCGACGTTCTCGTCCGAGCCCGCCAGCCAGTATTGCAGGGTCAGAAAATAGGCGCGCACGTCCTGGGCCGAGCCCGGGATGAAGCGCAGGATTTTCGGCAGCTTGCGCACCAGGGCCATCTGCCGGCCGGCATTGCCCGGCTGGCCGGGCTTGCCGCGCAGCTTCTTGAGGAAGTCGAGGGCGCTGCGCTTGGTGCCGCTCATGTCGAAGCGGCCGAGCCGCGTCGTCTTCACCACCTCGCTGGCCGATAGGCAGCCGATCATCGCGTCGCAGGCCTCCCGCCGCGCCGCCAGCGCCGGCAGGATCGCCCGGACATGCTCGTCCATGAACAGCATGGCCGAGAGCACGATGTCGGCTTGCGCGATGTCGGCCCGGCAGGCCTCCAGCGTCGCGGGATCGTTGTCCCACTCGGCGGCCGCGTGGAAGCCCAGCACTAGCCCGGGCATCTCGGACCGGAGGCGCAGGCGCGCCCGTTCCACCGCGCTCGCCAAGTGATTGTCGAGCGTGACGATGACGACGCGGATCGGCGGCCTAGCGGCCGTAATGCGCTTTGGCATCGTAGAGGGTCTCGAGGGTGATGAGCGGCAGGTGCCGCTCCCGGGCGAAAGTCTCGGTGTTGGTGCGTGCCTTGCCCCGCACGAAGAACGGGATCTTCTTCAGTTCCTTCTCGGCTTCCGGCGACCAAGGGGCCGCACGGTCCAGCAGAATCGGAACGGGCGCCGGCGTCGGAGGGGTGTCGGCCGGCGCCCGTTCCGCGGCCTCGAACGCCCCGTCCGCCGGAGTCTCGAAGGACTTGCCGCCGAGATGCGAGGGGCCGACGCCGTCGTGAAATTCGGGATCCTCCCGGAACATGCCGAGGAGGTGCTCTTCGAGGCCCATCATCAGCGGATGGACCAGGGTGTCGAACAGGACGTTGGCGCCCTCGAAGCCCATCTGCGGGGCGTAGCGCGCCGGGAAATCCTGGACGTGGACCGGCGCGGAGATCACCGCGCACGGAATGCCGAGCCGCTTGGCGACGTGGCGCTCCATCTGGGTGCCGAGGACGAGTTCCGGCGCGGCCGCGCGGATCGCGGCCTCGACGTCGAGGTAATCGTCGGTGATCAGCGCCTCGATGCCGTGCTCGGCCGCCTCGGCGCGGACCTCGCGGGCGAATTCGCGGCTGTAGGTCCCGAACCCGACGACGGTGAAGCCGAGTTCCTTGGTAGCGACCCGGGCGATGCCGATGGCGTGCGTGGCGTCGCCGAACACGAAGACGCGCTTGGCCGTGAGATAGGTCGAATCGACCGAGCGGGAGTACCAGGGCAGGCGCGAGCCGGCACCGTCGAGGACGGGCGCCGGATCGATACCGGCCAGCGCCGCCACCTCCTCGACGAAGCGGCGGGTGCCGCCGACGCCGATCGGCAGCTCCTTCGTGAACGGCTGCCCGAAACTCTTCTTCAGATAGTCCGCGGCCGACCGGGCGGTCTCGGGATAGAGCACGACGTTGAAGTCGGCCTCCCGGAGCCGGCCGAGATCGGCGGGCGTGGCCCCCAGCGGCGCGACGACATTCACGGCGATGCCGAGGGTGTCGAGCAGCCGGCGGATCTCGATCAGGTCGTCCCGGTGGCGAAAGCCCAGTGCCGTCGGCCCGAGGATGTTGCAGAGCGGGCGCTGCCCGGGCTCCCGCGCAGGACGGGGGCCGGGGGCTCCGGCGAGCGCGCGGACGAGCCGATAAAACGTCTCCGACGCGCCCCAGTTCTCCTTCTTCTGGTAAGCCGGCAGCTCCAGCGGGATCACCGGGATCGGCAGGTCCAGCGCCTTGGCCAGCCCGCCCGGATCGTCCTGGATCAGCTCGGCCGTGCAGGAGGCGCCGACGATCATCGCCTGCGGCTGGAACCGCGCGTGGGCGGCCGAGACCGCCTGCTTGAACAGCTCGGCAGTGTCGCGGCCGAGATCCTGGGCGCGGAAGGTCGTGTAGGTCACGGGCGGGCGGGCGTCCCGCCGCTCGATCATCGTGAACAGCAGGTCGGCGTAGGTGTCGCCCTGCGGCGCGTGCAGAACGTAGTGCAGCCCGGACATCGCCGTGGCGACGCGCATCGCGCCGATATGGGGCGGGCCCTCGTAGGTCCAGAGGGTGAGCTGCATGGCGCTACACCTCCAGCAGGGCGCGGCGCCGGAGCGGGCGCACGAACAGCTCGGCGAGGTCGCCGGCCTGCTCGTAGCCCTGCACGGGCGTGAACAGCAGCTCGATCGACCACTTGGTCGACAGCCCCTCCGCCTCCAGCGGGTTGGCCAGCCCGAGACCGCAGACCGTCAGATCCGGCCGGGCCGCCCGGCAGCGGTCCATCTGGTCGTCGAGGCTCTGGCCCTCGGTCACCCGCGTGCCCGCAGGCAGCAGCTCGATCTCGGCGGCGAGGTGCCCCCGGTGTAGGTAGGGCGTCCCGACCTCCACGAGCTCCGCGCCGAGTTCCCGGGCGAGGAAACGGGCGAGCGGCACCTCCAATTGCGAATCGGGGAAGAAGAACACGCGCTTTCCGCCGAGTTTTTCGCGCTGGGGCGCCAAGGCGGTCTCGGCGCGGGCGCGACCCGGGGCGGTCGCAGCCTCGAAGGTTTCGTCCGAGACGCCGAACGACTCGGCGGCCGCCCGCAGCCAGCCGGTGGTGCCCTCGGCGCCCAGCGGGAACGGCGCGGGCAGGCGGCGGGCGCCGCGCTCCTCAAGGGCACGGGCGGTGTCGGTCAGGAAGGGCTGGGCGAGCAGGTAGCGGGTAGCCCGCCCCACCGCTGGCATCGCGCCGGCCCGGCGGGCGGGCAGGAACCGGACATCCGCGATACCCATCGCGGCGAAGATCCGGAGAAACTGGTCCTCGACCACGTCGGCCAGCGCGCCGATCACGAGGAGCGACGGCGCGGCCGTCTCGATCTCGCGCGGCAGGTCCGGCACCAGGGCGGCGAGGCAGGCATCCTCGCCCTGCGTGAAGGTCGTCTCGATGCCGGAGCCCGAATAGTTCAGCACCCGCACCGGGGCGAGCCGGCCCGACAGGCGCTGCGCCGCCCGGGACAGGTCGAGCTTGATCACCTCGGACGGGCAGGAGCCCACCAGGAACAGGAGCTTGATGTCCGGCCGTCGCTCGATCAGCCGGGTGACGACGCGGTCCAGTTCCTCGTTGGCGTCGGCGAGGCCGGCGAGATCGCGCTCGTCGATGATCGCGGTCGCGAAGCGCGGCTCGGCGAAGATCATCACCCCGGCCGCAGACTGGATCAGGTGCGCGCAGGTGCGCGAGCCGACCACGAGGAAGAAGGCGTCCTGGATCTTCCGGTGCAGCCAGACGATGCCGGTGAGCCCGCAGAACACCGCCCGCTGGCCCTGCTCCTGATGCAGGTCGATGCCGCCGCAGGAGGCCGCGTGCGCCAAGGGGGCGTTCATGACAGCGCCTCGGCGAGGCGCGCCGTGCGGCGATCGCCGCCCTCCAGGCGGGCGGCCCGCAGCTTCAGCAGGAACTGGCCGGCATTGACCACGTAGCTCGCGTAGGCGGCCAGCGCGAGGAGGAGGAGTGTCCGACCATCGATGGCGTGCGTGGCGAGGGCGGCGAGGTAGGCGGTGTGGAGGGCCAGCACCAGCATGCTGACCACGTCCTCCCAGAAGAAGGCGGGCGCGAACAGCCAGCGGCCGAACACGACTTTTTCCCAGACCGATCCGGTGATCATGATCGCGTAGAGCGCCAGGGTCTTGAGCACCACCGAGGCTTCGGCGGCGAACAGGCCCGCGCCGGTGGTGAGGGCGCGCAGCACAAGGATCAGGCTGACGAGGAAGATTGCGAATTGCAGGGGCGCCAGGATCCCCTGGACCAGCGTCCACGGCGTCGCGTCGCGCCGCTCCCGCTCGGCGGGCGTGTAGAGCGGTCGTGCCGATCGGTCCCTGGGACCCATGCATCCGCCCCCCATGCACCCGGCGGCGCCTGCGGCTCCGTCGTTGACAGAGGCTAGGGCGTCGTTCCCAGAAGTGTCAAGTGCGCTTGACGGTATCCTGCTCTGACAGGGGGTGCGATCTTTTTTCTTCGTCTAAGATCATTGCCAAGTTCGTCAGGAAGCGTATCGTCGCGCTGCCGCCGGAGACTGTGGCGACTTGGCTGGTCAGATTTAGGGACCAACGAAGACGAAGAATAGACAGGCGAGCAACGCCGCACCCGATTCGCAAGCGGGGGCGCCGGACCTTTGATGGCCGGGGCCGTTTCAGGGAGGGATGCCGATGGGAGACTGGAGGCATTTCGGTGAGCGCCTGGAATACGGCCCGCCCTCGGCAGGCTGCGGACCCGCGTGCGATGCCCTTCCCCTCTACCGTGATGTGCCCGCCGCCTGGCCTGACCGGCAGTCGCCTCTGCCCGAGGCGCTCGCGCGGGTCGTCGAAGCCGAGATCCTGCCCCGGCTGATGCTGGCCCACCGCCCGGTCGCCGGGCGTCGGGCGCAGCAGGCCGGGCGTGCACCGAGCCTGCATGAGATCGCGGCGTTCAGCGCCCTGCTCCTGGCCCCCGGACCGGTCGATCTCGACGCCGAGGTGGAGGCTCTGCGGGACGGCGGTCTGCCGCTGGCGCGCCTGCTCCTCGACCTGCTCGCCCCGGCGGCGCGGCACCTCGGGGCTCTCTGGGAGGAGGATGCCTGCGACTTCCTGGCCGTCACGGAGGCGCTCGGCCGGCTCCAGACGATGAGCCGGCACCTCTGCGCGGAGCTGGAGAGCGAAACGGTCTCCGCGAACGGGCGCAGCGTCCTGCTGCTGCCCTGCCCCGGCGAGACTCATCGATTCGGCCTGTCGATCGTCGCGAGCTTCTTTCGGGAGGCCGGCTGGGACGTGACCACGGCGGCGCCGGGACCCGATCTCGATCCCCTGGACCTGCTCGGCATCGAATGGTTCGACGTGGTCGGGCTGTCGCTCTCCTCGGATGTCCTCCTGCCGGCCCTGGCGACCGCCGTCGCGGATGTGCGCCGCGTCTCGCGCAATCCGGGAATCCGCGTGCTCGTCGGCGGCCCCTATTTCGCGCGCCCCGGCGGCGATGCCGGGATCGTCGGCGCCGATGCCTGCGCGGCCGATGCCTGCCTCGCACCCGCCGCGGCGGAAGCTTTGCTGGACAGACAGGCATTGGCCTGCTGAAAGGGTTGTAACCCGAACATCACATTACGGTGACCGTGACTCTCCAGCCTCGCCCCACCCCGCAGCAGCCGCCCGCGGCCCTGCAGCAGGTGGCCGGTCACCTCGACGGAGAGGTGGCCGGGCGCATCGTCGCGGCTTCTGCCGACCTGTCCCTGGTGATCGACGCCGACGGCGTGATCCGCGACGCGACGGTCGGCACGGATCTCGATGCGGAGAACATCCCCGGCTGGCTGGGCCGGCGCTGGGTCGACACCGTGACGGTGGAGAGCCGGCCCAAGGTCGATGCCCTGCTGCGCGACGCCCGGCCCGAGGGCATCACGCGCTGGCGCCAGATCAACCATCCTTCCCCCAGCGGCATCGACCTGCCGATCCGCTACGCCTCGTTCCGTCCGGCCGAAGGCGGTCCGATCCTGGTTCTCGGGCGCGACATGCGGGCCGTATCGGCGCTCCAGCGCCGGCTGGTGGAAACCCAGCAGGCGCTGGAGCGGGATTACGACCGGCTCCGCGCGGCCGAGACCCGCTACCGACAGCTGTTCCAGATCTCCGGTGAGCCGGTTCTGGTGGTCGATGTCGGCACGCGGCGGGTCGCCGAGGCGAACCCGGCTGCCGCACGCCTGCTCGGGCGCCCCGCCAAACGCATCGTCGGCCAGGACGCGGTCGACCTGTTCGATGCCGCCAGCACCCGGGCCATCGAAGCCCAGTTCGCCGCCCTTCGGGCAACCGGGCAGGCCGGGGAGATTCGGGCCACCCTGCCGCACGGGCGCGGCGAGGTGACCGTCTCGGCCTCGCTGTTCCGCGGCGAGGGCGGCGCCAGCGCGCTGATGCGGCTCGTGGCCGATCCGGTGGCCGCCGAGGCCGGGGCCGATCAGGAGGCGCCCACCCGCGCGGTGATCGAAGCGATGCCAGAGGGCTTCGTGGTCACCGACCCGTCCCGGCGGATCCTCACCGCGAACGCGGCCTTCCTGGAATTGGCGCAGCTCGCCACCGAGGGGCAGGCGCGGGGGCGGACCCTGGACCATTGGCTCGGCCGCGAGGAGACCGAGGCGCAGGCCCTGTTCGCCACTCTCGTCGACCACGGGGCCGTGCGCCGGTTCGCCACAGTGATCCGCGGCACGTTCGGCGGAATCGAGGACGTGGAGGTCGCCGCCGTCTCGGTAGCGGGCGCGCGGCCCTGCCTCGGCTTCGCGATTCGGCCCGCACCACGGCGGATCCCCGAAGGACGGTTCGAGGGCCGCATGCCGGGCGGGCGGGAGGTGCCGCGCTCGGTGGAGCAGATGGCCGAGCTGGTCGGGCGGGTCTCGATGAAGACCCTGGTGCGCGAGACGACCGACCTGATCGAGAAGCTCTGCATCGAGGCGGCCCTGCGGATCACCCGGGACAACCGGGCCTCGGCGGCCGAGATGCTCGGCCTCAGCCGGCAGGGCCTCTATGCCAAGATGCGCCGCTACGGCGTCGGCGATCTCGACGGTCCGGTCGAGGAGGACTGAGGCCTCCGGCGGCGATCTGCGCCTTCGCCCGTCACCCCGGGGCCGCGGAGCGGAGCCCAGGATCCAGATCTACCAACATGCCTGGAACCTGCACTCACGGCGGCTCTGGATTGCCCGCCTCCGGCGTGACCCTCCGGGTCCGGGCTCTCCTACGGCGCCCCGGAAGGACGAAGTCCATATCGGCGCGCAACGCAGGCCGCATCCGCAAGGCAGCGCATTGCCGACAAGGGTGCGCGCCGCAGGCCCTGTCGAGGAACGCGCCCCGCCCCGATCCCGCATTGCATCGAGGGTAGCTTCCTGCCCTGCGGCCCGCCACTCCGCGGTGCGCTGGATAATGTATTTTCAACTCGCGGCTGTATTCGCGAGACAAATGACGCGCACGCCGAAACCGGATATGTAAATCTCACTTGACACTCGGTGCCGCGCCGGTAGCCTCCTGCCATGGCCGCCACGCCCGCCCCGAGCGCAGTCATCGAGCTGCTGAAGCCGCTGACATGGTTCGCACCGATGTGGGCGTTCGCCTGCGGCGTGATTTCGTCGGGTCAGCCGGCGCACGGCCAGTGGCCGGTGATCGCCGCCGGGGTGCTGCTGGCCGGGCCGCTGGTCTGCGCCACCAGCCAGGCGGCCAACGACTGGTTCGACCGCCACGTCGACGCGATCAACGAGCCGAACCGTCCGATCCCCTCCGGGCGCATCCCCGGCCGCTGGGGGCTCTACCTCGCCCTCGGCTGGACGCTGCTATCCCTGGTGGTGGCCGCGGCTCTGGGTCCCTGGATCCTCGGGGCCGCCCTGTTCGGTCTGGTGCTCGCCTGGATATACTCGGCGCCGCCGGTGCGGCTGAAGCGGAACGGCTGGTGGGGCAACGCCGCGGTGGCGCTCTGCTACGAGGGGCTGCCCTGGTTCACCGGAGCCGCCGTCATGGCCGCCGCCCTGCCGGACCGGCGGGTGCTCGCGGTCGCGCTGCTCTACGCCGCCGGCGCCCACGGCATCATGACCCTCAACGACTTCAAGTCGGTGGAGGGCGACCGGCGCATGGGCCTGCTGTCGCTGCCGGTGCAGATGGGCTCCGAGCGCGCCGCGCGGTTCGCCTGCCTGGTCATGGCCCTGCCGCAGGTCGCGGTGATCGCGCTCCTCGTCGGCTGGGAGCGGTACTGGCATGCCGGCCTCGTCGCGGCGCTGCTCGCCGGCCAGTTCGCCCTGATGGCCCGGTTCCTCGAGAATCCGCGGGAGCGGGCGATCTGGTACAACGGCACCGGCACCACCCTCTACGTCCTCGGCATGCTGGTCGCGGCCTTCGCGCTGCGCCCGCTGGTGGGAGGGTCGTGATGGCGCAGGATCGAAGCGCGGGCCTCGGCTGGCCCCAGATCGTCCGCCTCGGCCTCGTCCAGACTGCGCTGGGCAGCGTCGTCGTGCTGATGACCGCCACCCTCAACCGGGTGATGGTCGTGGAACTGGCGCTCCCTGCCTTCGTGCCGGGCCTGCTGGTCGCGCTGCACTACGCCGTGCAGGTCCTGCGCCCGCGCTGGGGCTACGGGTCCGACCGCAGCGGCCGGCGCACCCCCTGGATCGTCGGCGGCATGGCGGCCCTCTGCCTCGGCGGGTTCGGCGCCCGCCTGCGGCACCGCGCTGGCGGCCGAGAACCTCGCCCTCGGGTTGGGACTGGCCGCCCTCTCGTTCCTGTGCGTCGGCATGGGCGTCGGAGCGGCCGGGACGTCTCTCCTCGTCCTCTTGTCGGGCGGCGTCGCGCCGGCGCGGCGGGGCGCGGCCGCCACCGTCGTCTGGGTGATGATGATCGTCGGCTTCGCCGTCACGGCGCCGCTTGCCGGGCACTTCCTCGACCCGTTCTCGGGCCTGCGACTCGTGGCGGTGTCGGGCACGGTCTCGCTCGTCGCCTTCTGCGTAGCGGCGGTCGCGGTCGCCGGCGTCGAGCGCCGCCTGCCGGTCCGGGCCCCCGAGGCCGCGGAAATGCGCCGGCCGTTCTTCACCGTGCTGGCCCAGGTCCTGGCCGATCCGGTGGCCCGGACCTTCACGATCTTCGTCTTCGTCTCGATGCTGGCCTACAGCGCCCAGGAGCTGATCCTGGAGCCCTATGCCGGCCTCGTCTTCGCGATGACCCCCGGCGCCACCACCAAGCTCGCCGGCCTCCAGCACGGCGGCGTGCTCGCCGGCATGCTGCTGGTGGCGGCGGTGACCCTCATCGCCCGCGGCACCGCCCTCGCCTCCCTGCGGCTCTGGATCGGGATCGGCTGCGCCGGCTCGGCGGCCGCCCTGTTCGCCCTCGCGAGCGGCGCGGCGTCGGGCGCGGACTTTCCGCTCCGCGCAACGGTGTTCGCGCTGGGCGTCGCCAACGGCGCCTACGCGGTCGCCGCCATCGGCTCGATGATGGCGCTCGCCGGCCGCGGCGACGCGCGGGAGCGCGGCACCCGCATGGGCGTCTGGGGCGCCGCGCAGGGCGTCGCCTTCGGGGCCGGCGGCTTCCTCGGGGCCGTGGCGGTGGATGCCGTCCGGCTCGTCACCGCCGAACCCATCCAGGCCTACGCGGCGGTGTTCGCCGCGGAGGGCGTGCTGTTCCTCGTCGCGGTCGTCCTGGCGGCGCGGCTCGACTCAGCCCCGGCACCGGATCCGGTGCCGCTCGATCCTGCCTTCAGCGTGAGGTGAGGCCATGGCGCGGTTGGATGATGGCGGCTCCGGTCGCGACCGCTACGACGTCGTCGTGGTCGGCGGCGGTCCCGCCGGGGCCACGGCGGCGACCGACCTCGCCCGGGCCGGGCACGCGGTGCTGCTCCTCGACAAGCCCGGCCGGATCAAGCCCTGCGGCGGTGCCATTCCGCCCCGGCTGATCCGCGACTTCGCGATCCCCGATGCGCTCCTCGTCGCGAAGATCCGCTCCGCCCGGATGGTGGCGCCGAGCGGCAAGGCCGTCGACATGCCCGTCGGCGAGGGCTTCGTCGGCATGGTCGACCGCGAGCATTTCGACCCGTGGCTGCGCGCCCGCGCGGAGACGGCCGGTGCGAACTTGCGCGATGCCGCGTTCGAAACGATCACCCGGCCCGATGACGGACCGCCGCTGGTCCATTTCAACACCGGCGCGGGCGAGAGCCTCGCCCGCCACGCCGTCCGGGCGCGCCTCGTCATCGGGGCCGACGGCGCCTGCTCGCCCGTCGGCCGCGCGGAGGTGCCGGGCCACGCCAAGATGCGGCAGGTCTTCGCCTATCACGAGATCCTGCAGGTGCCGGAGGCCGGCGCCCCCGGGGCCGAGGCGGTCGAGGCGACGCGCTGCGACGTCTACTACCAGGGCCGCCATTCGCCGGACTTCTACAGCTGGATCTTCCCCCACGGCGACACGCTGAGCATCGGCACCGGCAGTGCGAAGAAGGGCTTCTCCCTGCGTTCCTCGATCCGGGCCCTGCGCACGGCGACCGGGCTCGACCACGCGAAGACCCTGCGCCGCGAGGGCGCGCCCCTGCCGCTCAAGCCCCTGAAACGCTGGGACAATGGCCGGGACGTGCTGCTGGCGGGCGACGCCGCCGGCGTCGTGGCGCCGGCCTCCGGCGAGGGGATCTACTACGCGATGCTCGGCGGTCGGCTCTCGGCCGAGGCCGCCGCCGTCTTCCTGAAAACCGGCGATGCCCGGGCGCTCGCGGGCGCGCGGAAGCAGTTCATGAAGCTGCACGGCCGCGTGTTCTGGATCCTCGGGATGATGCAGTGGGTCTGGTACCGCAGCGACGGGCTGCGGGAGCGCTTCGTCTCGATCTGCCGGGACAAGGATGTCCAGCAGCTCACCTGGGACAGCTACATGAACAAGGAGCTGGTCCGCGCCAAGCCCGCCGCCCACGCGCGGATCTTCTTCAAGGACCTCGCCCACCTGTTCCGCTGGGTCTCGCCGTGACCGTCTTGGCCGGCTCCGGCTGGGGGCCGCCCGCGGTCGCGGCCGTGGCCGCCGTGCTGGTGGCGATTGCCGGCGCCGTCGCGACCACCACGGACGGCTGGTACCGGGGCCTGCGCGTGCCGGCCTGGAAGCCGCCGGACTGGGCCTTCGGGCCGGTCTGGACCGTGATCTTCGCGCTCACCGCCACCTCCGGGGTGCTCGCCTGGACCGGCGATCCCGACCCGATTGCCCGAGGCGTGCTGCTCGCCGCCTTCGCGGTGAACGGGGTGCTCAACATCGCCTGGAGCGTGCTGTTCTTCCGGTGCCGCCGGCCCGACTGGGCGCTCGCCGAGGTCGCGGCCCTGTGGCTGTCGATCGTCGCGCTGGTGCTGGTCACCGGCCGGGTCTCCGGCGCGGCGGCGCTGATGAACCTGCCCTACCTCGCCTGGGTCAGCACCGCGGCCTGCCTGAACCTGCGGATCGTCCGCCTCAACGCGCCCTTCGGGAAGCCCGCGTGATGGAGGCGCCGATCGCCGCCGCATTCGCCTCGGGGCGGATCATCGATGCCATTCTCCTGCTCGTCGCCTGCGAGGCGCTCGCCCTCGCCTGGATCGGCCGCCGGCGCGGGCTGCCGCTGCCGTCGCTGCTGACGAATCTCGCCTCGGGCGCCGCGCTGATGCTGGCCCTGCGGGCGGCGTTGGTGGGGGCCGGCTGGGTCGCGGTCGCCGGGTGGATGCTGGCGGGGCTCGTCGCCCACCTGGCCGATCTCGGCCTGCGGTTCCGGGCGGCCACGGCACAACGCCGCAGCCCGGCGCCGGCCGGAACAACGCCGCAAACGGTCGCGTTCACGCGCGTCACCTGATTGAAGAAACTCTAAAGTTGCCTCGGGAGGTTGCCATGAAGCGCACGAACGCCCTCCCGTCCGGCTGGGCCTCCGCCCCGATCCTGGCGAGCCTGTTCCTGGCCGCCCCGGCCCTGGCGCAGGACGGGTCGTCCGACCAGATCGAGCGCGGCAAGTACCTCGTCACGATGGGCGATTGCGCGGCCTGCCACACGGCGCCGGGCGGCAAGTTCCTCGCCGGCAACTACGCGCTGAACATGCCGTTCGGCGTGATCATGACCCCCAACCTTACCCCCGATAAGGACACCGGGCTCGGCAACTGGAGCTACGACGACTTCGATAAGGCGTTCCGGCACGGCTACAGCAAGAATGTCGGCTACCTCTACCCGGCCTTCCCGTTCGGCTGGTTCACCAAGGTCACCGACGACGACACCAAGGCGATCTGGGCCTACCTGCAATCGGTCCCGGCGGTGAACGAGAAGCGGCAGGAGAGCCAGATCCCGTTCCCGTTCAGCGTCCGCACCGCGCTGGTGACGTGGCGGACGGCCTTCTTCACGGATGAGCGCTTCAAGCCCGACCCGAACGCCAGCGCCGAGGTGAACCGCGGCGCCTATCTGGTCGAGGGCCTAGGCCACTGCGCCATGTGTCACAACGAGAACAAGCTCGTCGGCAATTCGAGCTTCGCGGGCCGGTTCGGCGGTGGTGTGATCGACGGGTGGTACGCCCCGAATATCACGCCCGACGGCCACCAGGGCATCGGCGCCTGGACCGACGAGCAGGTGGTCACCTATCTCAGGACCGGCACCGCCCCCGGCGACCGGCCGGGCGTCGCCGCCGGCCCGATGCGCCAGACCATCATGGAATCCCTCTCCAAGGTGAAGGAGGAGGATCTGAAGGCGATGGTCGCGTATCTCCGCACCGTGCCGGCCAAGCAGACCTACAAGCCCAAGGACCTCGCGGCCTTCGACAAGCCGGACGCGCCGGGCGCCTCGACCTACCTGACCTACTGCTCCTCCTGCCACCAGCCCGACGGCAAGGGCATCCAGGGCGCGGTCCCGGCGCTGGCCGGCAACACCTCGGTAATGTCGGAGGGGCCGGAGACGGTGCTGCGGGTGATCTACGGCGGGCTCGCCGCCCAGAGCGGCCTCGCCCCGATGGTGGCGATCGGCCAGCAGATGACCGACGTCGAGGTTAAGAACGTCACCGACTACATCCGCAATTCCTGGGGGAACAAGGCGCCGCCGGTGACCGGCGACAAGGCCTCCGAGGCGCGGGCCGCCACCAAGACCATGCTGGCCGGCACGGCGCCCTGCGCGGAGATCGAGCAGGACAAGCTCAAGGCCGCCTTCGACCAGCTCGGCGTCCAGAACACCCTCAAGGGCGTGAAGCAGCAGGACTTCGTCCCGACGCTGGTTCGGCTGGTGCCGCAGATCAAGGCGGCCGATACGGGGGCCAACGACGACGATGTGGTCAACGCCCTGACCACGGCTTTCTGCAAGGTCGGCCGCGACGACCCGCAATATGGCAGCCCGAGCTGGCCGGCGGTGATCGGCACCTTCGCCAACGTGGCCTACAGCCAGGTGAAGCATCCGGAGAAGCAGGCGGCGAACGTGCCGTCCGCGACGACGCCGCCGATGAAGAACTGAGAGGCGCCCCGTCTTTCCGGAGCGCATCGGCTGCCGGACGAGACGGGGTTGCCGATCTCATCCTGCCCCGTCGCGGTTCTGGGTTGCCCGCCTCCGGCGTGCCCCTTCGGGTCCGGGCTCCGCTGCGCGGCCCCGGAAAGACGGGTCGGGCTGCGGGCCGGTCCGGCTCCCAGGGTCCCGCAGAGATCCGACCAGCGCCGTCTTTCCGGGGCGACGCAGGCGAGCCCGGAATCCAGAGCCGCAACGCCTGCCGGATTGGGTCAGGCCGCGTAGGTCCAACCTGCCGATGCGGCGCGCCCGGAATCCGGGCCCTGCTGCGCAAGCCCAGGATGACGGGCTCGGTGGAACGCGGACGGTCGCGCTTCGTTTGAGGGTCGGCCCTTAGATCCCCAGACCCGGAGCCGCCGTGTCCAGCCTCATCCGCATCCTGCTCGCGATCTTCTTCCCGCCGATCGCCGTGCTCGTCACCACGGGCTTCGGCCTGCAGTTCCTGCTCAACATCGTCCTGTGGATCCTGGGTTGGCTGCCCGGCACGGTCCACGCCCTGTGGCTGATGAACCGCGACCGCCCGCTGGTCTGAGCCATCCCCGGCGACACCCGTGCGGAAAATCCGCGCGGGACCGATTAGAACTTTTATTCCTTACCCTGTACGCTATCGACGCGTGAGACCGGGATGCCTGAACAATAACAGGCCTCGAAACCCCGGCCAGGGAGGAAACATGAACGAGATCGTCAAGCCGGACTCTCTGATCGTCTCCGAGGCCGAGAGCCTGACGGAGACCTTCTTCGGGGGGTGCCCGCACGATTGCCCCGACACCTGCTCGATGCTGTTCGACGTCAAGGACGGCCAGCTCCAGGGCGTGCGCGGTAACCCGGATCACCCGATGACCCGCGGCGGTCTCTGCGTGAAGCTGAAGGATTACGAGAAGCGCCACTACCACCCGGACCGGCTCCTCTACCCGATGAGGCGGGTCGGCCCGAAGGGCTCGAAGCAGTTCGAGCGGATCACCTGGGACGAGGCGCTCGACACCATCGTGTCGCGCTGGAAGGCGATCATCGACCAGTACGGGCCGCAGGCCATCGCGCCCTACAGCTACCTCGGCAACCAGGGCCTCGTGCACGGGCTGAACGGCGGCGACGCGTTCTTCAACCGCATGGGCGCCACCGTGACCGAGCGCACCTTCTGCGGCGAGGGCTCGTGCACCGCGTGGCTCCTCACCGTCGGCCCGACGGCCGGCCTCGACCCGGACAGCTACATCCACTCCAAGTACATCGTGATCTGGGCCTGCAACTCGGTCAGCACGAACCTGCACCACTGGGCGATCGTGAAGGACGCCCAGAAGAAGGGCGCCAAGGTCGTGGTGATCGATACCTACGCGTCGCGCACCGCCAAGGCCGCCGACTGGCACATCGCGCCGAAGCCCGGCACGGACGGCGCGCTCGCCATGGCGCTGATCAACGCGATCATCGCGCAGGGCCTCGTCGACCAGGACTACGTCGACAATTACACGGTCGGCTTCGAGGAGCTGAAGGAGCGCGCCGCGGACCGCACGCCCGAATGGGCCGCGGAGATCACCGGCGTCTCCGCCGACGACATCCGCAAGCTCGCCCGGGAAATGGCCACCGAGCAGCCGGTGGGCATCCGCATCGGTGTGGCCCTTGAGCGGCACTATGGCGGCGGCCAGACCATCCGGGCGGTCGCCTGCATCCCGGCGCTCACCGGGGCGTGGCGCCATGTCGGCGGCGGCATCACGCAGTTCGGCGTCTGGGAGCACCCCTACAAGTTCGACGTCATCTGCCGCCCGGACCTGATCCCGGAGGGCACACGCGTCGTCTCGAACCTCCAGATCGGCCGCGCGCTCACCGGCGAGATGAAGCTCGACCCGCCGATCATGTCGATGATGTGCTGGAACTCGAACCCCGTCACGCAGGCGCCCGAGACCGACAAGATCGTCGAGGGGCTCATGCGCGAGGACCTGTTCATGGTCTCGGCCGAGCACTTCATCTCGGACACGGCCTCCTACGCCGACATCCTGCTGCCCGCCACCATGGGCGCCGAGATGGAGGACATGATCCTCTCGTGGGGCCACCTCTACCTGACCTACAACACCAAGTGCGCCGAGGCGCCGGGTGAGGCGATCCCCAACAACGAGATCTTCCGCAGGCTCGCCGCGCGGCTCGGCTTCGAGGAGGAGAACTTCAAGTGGAGCGATGCTGAGTGCCTTGAGCACTACGTCGACTGGAACGCCCCCGCCTGCGAGGGGATCGACCTCGCCTACATGCGCGAGCACGGCTTCGCGCGCCTCAAGGTCGGCACGCCGGACGACCGGGCGCCGCATCGGGAGGGGAACTTCCCGACGCCGACCGGCAAGTGCATGCTGAAGGTCGAGGGCGCCACGAACTTCGTCGCCCCGCCCTTCCGGCAGATGTACGAGGGCTTCCAGCCCGGCGAGGCGCTGGACCCGCTGCCGGACTACCTCGGTCCGCGCGAGTCGCACACGAACGATCCCGAGCTCGCCAAGCGCTATCCGCTCAACATCGTCTCGCCGAAGAGCCACTACTTCCTGAACTCCTGCTACGCCAACATGGAGGACAAGCAGAAGGGCCAGGGCGAGCAGTTCGTGATGATCAGCCAAGCCGATGCCGATGCCCGCGGCATCCGGGACGGCGACCGGGTGAAGGTCGGTAACGACCGCGGGGCGTTCAAGGGCGTGGCGCGGATCACCGACGACGTGAAGGCCGGGATCGTGGTGGCGACGCTGGGCTACTGGCGCCAGCTCAACGAGGGGACGGTCAACAGCATCTCGTCCGGCGCCTTCACCGACATGGGCCACGCCCCCTCGTTCTCCGACAACCTCGTCGAGGTCTCACGGGCGAACTGAGGCTGCGGGCGACGACCGGCGCGAACGGCTCGGCTTCGGCCGGGCCGTTCGTGCATAGCGGCACGGTGCAGCGCACGCTCATCGTGAGGAGTCCGCAGGGATCACGGCACCTTTCGGCGCCCGCCTTCGAGGCCGACGCCGCGCGCCGGCCGCTCGGAACGACGAGGCGGACGGGATCCCGGGCCCTGGCGCGATCGGAACGCGCCTTACGGCTTGGCCTTGTCGTCGCCCTTCCGGAGGGCGGGCTTCGCGTCGACCTTCGACTCCGTCTTGGCCTCCACCTTGGCCGTCCTGACCGCATGCGCCTTGGCGGCCGGCTTCGGCGAGGCCGTCTCGGCGTGCGCGAGCTTGACCGGCTCGGGCACGACCGCCGCGTCGACCGCCGGGGTCGGCGGGGCGGCCGGAGTCGGATTGTCCTTGGCGAACAGCTTGCCGAACAGCTTCTGGTAGGCGCTCGGGTCGCCATCAGCATCCGCCACGGCGATCCGCGCGGGCTTCTCCGGCAGCGCCGCGGTGGTCTCGACCTTGGCGTCGACCTTGGGCTCGGGCTCGACCCGGTTGGCCATGAGGGTCGTGGCCGCCGGCTTGGCGCCCTTGACGGCCCCCGCCTTCGCGGCCTTCGCCGGCTCGGCGCCGGCCATCATCACTGTCTGGCCCTTCGGGCTGACCTCGATCTCCTGCGGCCCGGCCGCCAGGGTCTCCGGGCGGCTGACGTCGCCGAGATTGTGCCGGCCGTATTCCTTGGCATCGTAGGGCAGCACCGTCTCTGTGCCGCCGAGGCTCGCGAAGGCGCTGGTGTTGGCCGGCGGGCGGAAGACCGGGTTCTGGCCGCCGTCCTGGTAGACCACCCGCACCGCCGGGGTGCCCTTGGCGACGAGCTCGGCCACCGCGTGCGCGTCGCGCTCGCTCTTCTCCGCGACCTGCGGATCGACCTTCGGCTTGCACGAGCCTGCCGCCGCGTCGGCGCCGCCGAACACGTACTTGGTCCCGCACTGGCCGACCTTCGGCTCCTCGCGCAGGGCCTCGAAATAGTCCGAGCCCTCCTTGAGGTTCTGCCAGAACCCGATGTTCGGGTCGTTGCGGAACTTGGCCATGTTCTCGGCCGTCATGCGGAACGGGTAGGACTGGAACTGGAAGCTGCGCTGCCCGCCGATGAACGCCTCGCGGGCGATGGCGTAGATCTCCGCGATGGTGGCGTCGGTCATGGCAAAGCAGCCCGCCGACGAGCAGGTGCCGTGCACCATCAGGTACTTGCCGGTACGCCCGTTGGCCCGGTCGACGGCGTTCGGGAAGCCGGTATCGAACGAGAGATAGTACGAGGAGTTCGGGTTCATCAGGCCCGGGGTGATCGTGTAGAACCCCTCCGGCGCCTGCCGGTCGCCCTCGCGGGTCTTGGGGCCGAGCTGGCCGGACCAGCGGCAGATCGGGTAGGTCTTCAGGAGCGCGTAGCGGCCGTCGCCGCCCCGCTTCCAGACCTCCATCTCCGCTTCCTTCTTGAAGGTGCGGATCAGGATCGGGTCGGATTGCTGCATCCCCTTGGTCTGCATCAGGGCGACCGTCTGGGGGGCGATCGGCGCGAGGCTGCGCGCGCTCGGGCCGTTGATTCCGGAACCGTCCTGGCAGGCGGCGAGCGACAGGGCCAGCAGGGACGCCGCCGCCAGCAGTCGCGCGGTCGCGAGACGCGCCGTCATGGGGAACCTCGATGTCCTATGCGCGCCCGCGGGCCTTATTGGCCATCGTCGGGCGCCACTCCCCAACCCAATAGGCTCGTTAAGCTTGCGCCTTCCTTACCGCAAGGACCCGGTTGCAACACTGGATTGTTCCCACATGCGCCGAGCCCGCGAATGCGCGCTTTCCACAGGCGGCCCCGGGATGGCGACAGGGCTCGCTCAGCCGAGCACGGCGGGCCGCCGGGCCGCCTCGGCGCGGATGATCTCGACGAGCCGGGCATCGTCGGCCGGGTCGGCGAGGCGCATGCCGACCGGCTCCGAGGGGGTGCGCACCGTGAGCCAGCGGAGCGTCGGCCGCAGGTCGGTGGCTTCCGCGACCTCCATGCCCGGGTGCCCCGGCTCGAGCTGAAGGAAGGTCAGATGGTTGCGGCTTGCCCGCGGTCCGAGGAGGTCGTCGATCGCCTCGACCACGTCCCGGGGCGTGTGGAGATGGGTCATCATCCACAGGCGGTTGTCGGTGCCGGGCGTGTCGAGTGCCTTGCGGATCCGGCGCACGCCCTCGGTGAGGAAGGCGTAATCCGCGTCATTCGCCGCCGGATCGTGGTGGTTGAACACGCATTCGAGCCCGTGGCGCTCGCGATAGAGCCGGTGACGCCCGCGCCAGATGCCGGGCCCGCGCCGCTCCGCCTCCGGGATGGTCTCCAGCTGGCTCCGGTCGACGAGCGCGGCGAAATCGTCCGCGAGGCAGTCCCGGGCCATGCCGGGCATCGAGAAGATCCAGTCGAGCGGGCCCGACCACTGGCGCAGATCCAGGGTCTTGAGCACGTGCGCCATCTGGCAGTTGCAGCCCAGCGAAATGTGGTTGTGCGAGCCCGGCTCCCGGGCGTCGCGCCGGCCGATGAGCCGCCCGAGGGCGCCCAGCAGGCCCCCGGTCGCCCCGGGCGCGGTCACAGCGTCCGGCCGATGGCGAGGAACTTCTCGGCGCGGCGGTCGCGGATCTCCTCGGGCGTGAGGCCGTCGAACGGGGCGAGCGACTCGGCGATGGCGTCGCCCGCGGCGCGAATCGCGCCCTCGCGGTCGCGATGGGCCCCGCCGGTGGCCTCCGGGATGATGGTGTCGATCACGCCGAGGCGCAGCAGGTCCTGGGCGGTGATCTTCATGGCGGTGGCCGCGTCGGAGGCGCGGCCCTGGTCGCGCCACAGGATCGAGGCGGCGCCCTCGGGGGAGATCACCCCGTAGATCGCGTGCTCCAGCATGAGCACCCGGTTGGCGGTGGCCAGCGCGATCGCCCCGCCCGAGCCGCCCTCCCCGATCACCACGGCGACGTTGGGGACGCCGAGGGCGAGGCAGGCCTCGGTCGAGCGGGCGATGGCCTCGGCCTGGCCGCGCTCCTCCGCCTCGATGCCCGGATAGGCGCCGGCGGTGTCGACGAAGGCGATGACCGGCAGGCCGAACCGGTCGGCGGTCTCCATGAGGCGCACCGCCTTGCGGTAGCCCTCGGGGCGCGCCATCCCGAAATTGTGGCGCAGCCGCGCCTCGGTGGTGGCGCCCTTCTCCTGGCCGAGCACCAGGACCGGCCGCCCGCGGAAGCGGCCGAACCCGCCCAGGATCGCCTCGTCCTCGCCGAAGCTGCGGTCGCCGGCGAGCGGCGTGAATTCGGTGATCAGCCCGCCGCAATAATCCACGAAGTGCGGACGCTGCGGGTGGCGCGCCACCTGGGTCTTCTGCCAGGGGGTCAGGTTCGCGTAGATCTCGGCGAGCGCCTGGCCGGCCTTGGCCTCGAGCCGGCCGACCTCCTCGGCGATCGAGACCGCGCCGTCGCGCGCACTCACGGCGCGCAGTTCCTCGAGCTTGGCCTCCAGCTCGGCCACCGGCTTCTCGAAGTCGAGGTAGGTGCGCGTCACCGCCATCGTGTCACAGGTCTTCCCGGAGTCCGCCGCGCGAAGGGCGGCGGGCGCGAGGTGTTGGCGATGGCGGGATTGGTGTCAACCGGCGTCGTGGCCGAAGGGCCCGCGCCGGCCGCCCGTCACCCCCGCGTCAGGTCCTCGCGAGCGATCCGGTGACAATGCTCCAGGTAGCCGCGCTGGTGCTCGCCCATCAGGTCGGTGACCACGGTCCAGAGCCAGCCCGGCGCGTCCGGTCCCGGGCCGGAGGCGCGGACCGCTGCGATCCAGCTCCGGCGGGCGTCCCCGTCCATCTGGCGGCCGTGGGCCCGGCCGAGGATCGCCGCGAGGTGACCCGAGACGCGCACCGCCTCGCTCCGCGAGAATTGCTCGGCGTCGATCTTGAGATCCTGCGGCATCAGCTCGCGGACCGTGACCGGCGTGCCCTGGAAGTGCGCGGCCACCATCCGGTCGCCGAGGTTGGGCGACAGCGCCCGGGCGCCCGCGACGACCCGCTCGGCATGGTCGGCCGGCATGGCGGCGCCCGGGGCGGCGGGCGCGAGATGCGGCACCGCCTCCTTCACGTCGAGGAGCGCGAGGTGCGGACGGTCGCCGCCCAGGACCTCCACCAGGCCGGCATAGCGCAGGCGTCCGAGGGAGCTGCAGCCCTTGATCCAGTAGGCGGCATCGAGCAGCCGGATCTCGGCATCCGAAGCCGCGCCGCCGAGCGCCAGGACGAGCCGCCGCACCTCCGGATCGCGGCTGAGGGCGTCGAAGGCCGCATGCTCGTCGGGGTCGAGGTCGAAGAACCGGCTGCCGCGCGGAAGGCGGCCGGCCTTGCCCTTCAGGCGCTCGCGGGACAGGTGGCGCCAGCGCCGCCCGAGCGCCCGCCGCTTCGTCGTGGCGACGATCTCGGATTCGGCGATGTCGCGCTCGGCGCCTTCGGGGTCGGCGATCCCGTCGGCGTAGCCGTCGGCCATGGCATCCATCATCCGGGCGGTGACGATGCCCGGCAGCGTCGCGTTGAGCGCGGCGGTGACCAGGGAGAGCGCCAGCCGGACGAGGTCGAAGGCCGGGTTCGCCACCACGGTCTGGTCGAGGTCGCGGACCTGGATGTCGATCTGCCCGTCCGGGCCGGCGAGCGCACCGAGATTGCCGAGATGGGCGTCGCCGCAGATCCAAACCGGCGGCCCCTCGGGCAGCGCCCCCGCCGGCATGCGGGCGAGGAGCTCGTAGAAGTGGGCCGTGCTGCCGCGGACATAGGCGTGCGGCGAAGAGGCGATCTTGCACAGGCGGCGGTGCTCCAGCACGCTCGCGTCGCGGCCGGTCTGTGCCGGCACCTGCATGTCCATCCGGGTCGTCCGATTCTCTGCCGGCGCCGAACTGGCACCGGGCTGTCCTGGCACGGCTATCCTAGGGTTTTCATCCCTAAGCAGGGGTAAGCGATTTGACGCGCCCCGCCTTGAAGGGCCTGCGATGATGCCGCGCTCCGAACGCCCCGCACCCCGTCCCGCTGCCGGGTCCACGCGGTGATCGGCGAGCCTACCCTCGAGATGGTCGCGATCCGCCCCGGCCTCTGCTTCCCGGCGGCCTTCGCTGGGCTGGGACCGGGAGGAGCTCGGCCATCCGGCCTGCGGACCATGGTGCCGATCTGCGTCTCGGCCGGCACGGCGATGCTGCTGGCCGACTGGCTGCTGACGCTGCAGCGCCTGCGGCGGCTCGAGACGGTGCTCCGGCGGCGCAGCTAGGGCACCGTGACCGTCGCATTCGGGCCGGACGCGGATCTGGCCACGCTGCTCGACCTGCGCGCCACGATGGGCTTCCGGGTGAAGGCCAGCACGCTGGTCCAGGGCAGGACGGCGGCAGCCTGCGCTGCATCGGATCCCGCCGCGGGGTCTCGCCGGCCTGGGCGCTCGACGCCGTGGCGCGGTTGTGGGCGGCGCGGGCGGGCAGGCCGGCTGGGAGGATCTGAGCTGAGCGGACCGCTCGCGGCGCTCAGGCCGCCTGCGGCTCGACCCGGTTCCGTCCCGCCGCCTTGGCCCGGTACAGGGCGAGATCGGCACGCCGGAGCATGTCTCCGGCGCTGGCATCCTCCGTGTGCCGCACGGCGACGCCGATCGAGACCGTCACGGGGACCGATCGGGTGCATCGCTGCACCGTGAACGGCACCGCTTCGACCCGCTCGCGGATGCGCTCCGCGATGATCTGCGCCTCGACAAGGCCGGCCTCCGGCAGGATCACCACGACTTCCTCGCCGCCGTAGCGCGCCACGATGTCGACCGGCCGCGTGTGCTGGCGGACCCGCTCGGCGAAGCCGCGCAGCACTTCGTCGCCGGCCTCGTGGCCGAAGCTGTCGTTGATGCCCTTGAAGTGGTCGATGTCGAGGATCAGCGCGGCGAGCGCCGGTCGCCGCGTGGCCTCGTCGGCGAAGAGCGCGCCGAGATGGTTGTCGAGGTAGCGCCGGTTGTGCAGGCCGGTGAGGGCGTCGGTCACGGCCATCTGCAGGGAGGCCTGCATCGCCCCCCGGAGCGCGTCCGTGAAGCGCTTGCGCTTCACCTGCGTGCGGACACGGGCCGTCAGTTCGTTCCGGTCGACCGGGCGCATCAGGAAGTCGTGCACGCCGAAATCGAGGCCGCGCACCACGCGGGCGCGGTCGTGCTCCTCCGCCAGCATGATCAGCGGCGTGGCGCGGGTCCGGTCCAGGGAGCGGAGCTGGCTGCACAGGCGCAGGCCGTCGAAGCCCGCGAGGTCGAGGCTGACCAGGGCGAGGTCGAACCCCTCCTCGGCGGCGCGCTGGAGGGCGGCGTGCGGGTCGGGCTCGATCGTCACCGCGTGGTGCTGGCGCAGCGCCCCCGCCATCCGGTCCGCCGCGCCGGGACGGTCCTCGATCAGCAGGATCCGGGCGTCGAGGCCGGTCTCCGCGGTGGCGAGCGCCAGGGGATCGCCGATGCCGAACTCCCGCGAGGCCAATGCCCGCTGGCGCAGCTCGTCGGTGACCGCCTTGAGGCGCACGAGGCTGCGGACCCGGGAGAACAGGGCGGTGTCGTCCACGGGCTTGGTCAGGAAGTCGTCGGCGCCGGCGTCGAGCCCGCGCAGGCGGTCCGAGGGCTGGTCGAGGGCCGTGACCATCACCACCGGGATGTGGGCGGTGACCGGGTTGCTCTTGAGGTGGCGGCAGACCTCGAACCCGTCCATGCCGGGCATCATCACGTCGAGCAGGACGAGGTCGCACAGGCCCTTCTCGCAGATCGCGATGGCGTCAGGGCCGTTCATGGCGGCGAGCGTGTCGAAATATTCCAGCCCGAGCTTCGTTTCCAGAAGCTTCACGTTCGGGAACAGATCGTCGACGATCAGGACGCGGGCCGACATGGTTCCTCGCTGACACGCGGCTGGGCGGCCCGGATCGGGCGGGTCGGCGTACGGCCGCGCATCGGGGGGACGGTTGAGGAGGCGACCCGGTCCGGCGCGGCCGGGTCGCCTCCTCAACGGTGCGCCCCTGCGGGGTCACCGCGGCTCAAGATACGCGCGAACCGTTGCTAAAAACTTCGCGACCGAGATGGGCTTCGACAGGTAGGCCTCGCAGCCGCCCTCGCGGATCCGCTCCTCGTCGCCCTTCATGGCGAAGGCCGTGATGGCGATCACCGGGATGCTCTTGAGATCGTCGTCCTCCTTGAGCCACTTGGTCACCTCCAGCCCGGAGACCTCCGGCAGCTGGATGTCCATGAGGATCAGGTCGGGATGGTGTGCCCGCGCGAGCTCGATCGCCTCGATCCCGTGGGCGGTTTTCAGAGTCGCGTAGCCGTTCGCTTCCAGGAGGTCGTTGAACAGCTTCATGTTCAACTCGTTGTCCTCGACGATCAGCACCGTCTTCTTCATGATCCGTTGTCCCGGTGCGCGCCGATCATGATTAGTGGGCGGTGAAGCCCCTCCGTCGCCTTTGTAGCGTTCACATGTTGATGAATGGCAAACCTCTTCAAGGGGATGAAGCCGCCGAACGGCTCGCCCTGGACGTTCTTTTGTGGATCACGGCCGAGGATGACCGCCTCTTGCCGTTCCTGGCAGCGAGCGGACTCGGCCCCGAGACGCTCCGGGAGAGCGCCCGGGAGCCGGCCTTTCTGGTGGGCGTTCTCGACCATGTGATGGGCGACGAGAACGTGCTCCTCGCCTGCGCGGCGGCACTCGGCGTCAAGCCCGAGCGGATCGCCGCGGCGTGGCACAGGCTGTCGCCGCGCCCCGACGACGAGTGGGCGTGAGGGGCTGAACGCTCGGGACGTTCGTTTCCGGAGGCGTCGATCCGGCCATCATTCCGGGGCGCCGCAGGCGAGCCCGGACCCGGAGGGGCACGCCGGAGGCGGGCAATCCAGACGCACCGATGTGCCGGGCCTGGCCGCGTCGGCGGATCTGGATCCCGGGCACCGCTGCGCGGCCCCGGGATGACGGTGCGCACCGGGTCGCCCCGGTTCCTGCGGGAGACAGGCCCGGGTGGTCCGGGCCCTCAGGGCGTGCAGCCCTTGCCCGAATCCTTGTCGCCCCGCCCCGCCTTGGCGTCGATGTCGAGGGCGGTCATGTCGCCCAGGATGGCGAAGTCGCCGTAATCGAGCTTGAGCGCGCCGCTGACGCCGTTCTCGTAGAGGTCGAAGCCGAGGGTGTAGATCGGCGTGCGCTCCCCGGCGCCCTCCGTGTAGTAGCTCAGGCGCACCGGCCAGTGCGGCATCCCGGCGAGCGGCCCGTCGCGCAGGGGCTTGTCCCGCGCGCCATCGGCGGCCGGGGCCGGGCCGGTCGCCGTATGGCCGATCACCGCGAAGGTGTCGTAGACCTTCTTGCCGTCGTCCGAGCCGTCATAGACCTTGACCGAGACGGTCGACTGACCCGCCCGCGCCGCGTCGATCAGCCGGCGCATGTGCTCGCTCGGGAACAGCACCGGCCCCGTCACGGTGAACGGCTTGGGACCGCCCTTCAGCTTCACCGTGAGGGCGTCGCCCTGCTCGGAGGCGGTCCCGTCCACGGGGGCGGCGGGTTGGTTGTTGGTGAGCGTCGTCGTCTTGAACCGGAACTCGCGGCCTTCCCCGCCCTCAAAGGTGGTGCTGCGCATGTCGGACAGGCGCGTGCCGGACTCGCCGGAGGAGAGTTCCGTCACCTGGCGGGTCAGCATCGTGTAGCCGCGGCAGGCATCGCCCCGGAAATCGATGACGATGCGCCCGCGGGCGCTCTCCACCGAGCGGGTGCCGCTGCCCTCGGCGAGCGACAGGTCGTAGACCGCGCGATGGTTGGCCAGCACGATCGCGGGGGCCGCGGTCGGCGCCCCGGGCGCGGGGGGCTCGGAGACGGCGGGGGCCGCCTGCGCCCCCCACGCGGAGACGAGAAGGCCGGCCGTCAGGAGTCGGGAGAAGCGCAGGCGCATGGACAACCTCGGTTCGGTCCGCCGCAGATAGCAGGCTCAGGGAATCGGGCAATGGTTGGGTGACGGTGCGTCCGGTGATCCACGCCGTCATTTCGGGGCGCCGCAGGCGAGCGCGGAAACCGGAAAACGCCCCCGGTGCAGATGCTTGCCGCGTCGGCGGCTCTGGATTGCCCGCCTCCGGCGCGCCCCTTCGGGTCCGGGCTCCGCTGCGCGGCCCCGGAAAGACGGCGGGGCTTGCCTACCGGTAGCCCTCCGCCTGCAGGGTGAACAGCGCGGCGTAGCGGCCGCCCCGCGCCATCAGGGCGGTGTGGCTGCCTTCCTCCAGGAGGCGGCCGCCCTCCAGGACCAGGATCCGGTCGGCCATGCGCACCGTGGAGAAGCGGTGCGAGATCAGCACGGCCGTCCGCCCGGCCGACAGCTCCCGGAAACGCGCGAAGACATCGTGCTCGGCCTGGGCGTCGAGGGCGGCGGTCGGCTCGTCGAGGATCAGGATCTCGGCCTCGCGCATGTAGGCCCGGGACAGCGCGACCTTCTGCCACTCGCCCCCCGAGAGGTCGAGGCCGCCGGCGAAGCGCTTGCCGAGCGGCTGGGCGTAGCCCTCGGGCAGGCGCTCGATCACCGGGGCGGCGAGCCCCCTTGCCGCCGCGGCCGCGATCCGGTCCGCGTCCGCGGCGGCCTCGATCCGGCCGACCGCGACGTTCTCCCCCGCGGTCAGGTCGAAGCGGACGAAATCCTGGAAGATCGCCCCGATCCGCGCCCGCAGGTCGTCAAGGTCGTAGGCCGGGAGCGGCACGCCGTCGAGGAGGACGCGGCCCTCGTGCGGATCGTAGAGCCGGGTCATCAGCTTGACGATCGTGGTCTTGCCGGCGCCGTTGCCGCCGACCAGCGCCACGGTCTCGCCGGCGCGGATCGCGAAGGAGAGGTTGCGCAGCGCCCAGGTCTGCGTGCCGGGGTAGCGGTAGCCGACATCCTCGAAGACCAGCCCGTCCCGGATCGGGCGCGGGATCGGGACGGGCCGAGCGGGCGCGCGGATCTGCGGCCGGATCGCGAAGAAGGAGTAGAAGTCGTCGAGGTACTGGGCCTGGCCGGTGATCTGCGTGAAGCCGAGGAGCAGCCCCTCGATGCCGCCGCGCAGGCGCTGGAAGGCGCCGGCCAGAAAGGCGAGGTCGCCCACCGAGAAGGATCCCGCCACCGTCCGCCAGACGATGACCGCGTAGGCCGCGTAATAGGCGAGCGTGCCGAGGCTCGCGAAGGCGAAGCCCCAGCCGGCGCGGGCCGTGGCGAGGCTGCGGCTCTCGGCCAGCATACGGCGCGCCACCGTCGCGTAGAGGTCGGTGACATAGCCCGAGAGGCCGAACAGCTTGACCTCCTTGGCGGTCTCGACGCTGGCGCCGAGATAGCGGAGGTAGTCGAGCCGGCGCCGCTCGGGACTGCGCAACCAGGCCAGCCGGTAGCCGGCCTTGGTGAAGTGCCACTCGTTGAGCAGGGCCGGGACCAGGGCCAGGGCGATCAGGACCACGAGCCAGGGGGTGAAGGCGGCGACGCCCGCCGCCAGGGAGGCCAGGGTGACGAGCGCCTGGACCTGCCCGAGCACCGTCCCGATGAGGCTGGTCCGGCCGCTGACCTGCCGGCGCGCCCGCTCGAGCCGGTCCTGCTGGGCGCTGTCCTCGAACTGCGCGAGGTCGAGGGCGGCGGCATGCGCCATCAGCCGCAGGGAGGCCGTGTTGGCGTAGAGGTCGCCGATCAGGGTCTCGGTCAGGCTCGAGAGCCGGCCGGTGAGGTCCGAGACCAGGGCGAGGCCGAGCTCGGCCGCCACCAGAGCGGCAAGCCGGGCGCGTCCCGGATCGGCGAGCCAGTCCGCGAGCCCGCCCCCCGGCGCCGGACGCGCATGCTCGGCCACGATCCCGTCGAGGATCAGCTTGGCGAGGTACAGGGTCAGGACCGGCAGGCAGGCCGCCACGAGCCGCAGGGCGAGGCTCGCGGCGAAGAGGCGGGGGCTGGCCGCGGCAATCTCGCGGAACAGGGCGGGCAGGTAGCGCAGGGCCCCCAGACGCGCGCTCTGGCCGGGCCCCCGGCTGGTGGTCATCGCCGCCCGATCCCACGCTGAAGAGACGCCGCCGGTTGGCCGAAAGGCGAAGAAAGCATAAGCTGTAGCATTATCTAGACTTAGATCTTGTCGAGTGGTGCGTGCTCAGCGGCCCTGCAATCCTGAGAATTTCGGTCTTACTCATTATCGCCGGCCTGCTCGCCGCGGTGGTGCAGTTCCTGTTGCCGAGCCCGGCGCCCGAGCCGGAATCCCGGCCCGCGTCGCCGGCCGCATCCTCTCCCAAGCCTGCGCCCGTGGCCGAGTCTCCGACCCCCGTCCAGCCGACCGAGCCGCTATCCCCGCCGGCCGCGTCGGCCGAGCCTGTCCGGGCGCCGCCCGCCCCGCCCAGGACCGCCGCGGCCCCCGCCGCCCCGACCCAGATGCCGTCCGACGCCCTCGCCGTCCCGCCCGATCCGGCCGCGCCGCCGGAGGCGCAGGCTCAGGTGCCTGACTCCGCGGGCCAGGCCGAGATCGATCGGGCCGAGGACAATGCCGGGCCCCGGGCCGTGGCCGTGGTCGACCTGAACACCGCCTCGGTGGCGGATCTCAACCGCCTGCGGGGCGGCGGCGCCATCGGCCGGGCGATCGTCGCCAAGCGTCCCTACACGTCGGTGGACCAGCTTCTGTCGAAGCGCGTGCTCAGCCGGTCGGTCTACGAGCGGATCAGGGATCAGGTCACGGTGCGGTGAGGCTTGGCGAGGCCTGTCCTCGACCGGATCGACACGGGGCCGCGTCATCCCGGGTCCGCGCGGCAGGGCCGGGCATCCACGCCCGCCGACGCATGAACGCCCTGCGCCGGCAGGAATGATGGGTTCGCCGGCGGTGACCCGGAGCCACGGCGCGGCTCCGGCTTTGCGGCCTCAGAGCTTCGTCCCGAAGATCTCGGCCACCTGCGGGATGTCCTTGTCGCCGCGGCCCGACATGTTCATCACCATGAGGTGCTCGGCCGGGCGCTGGGGCGCGAGTTCCAGGACCTTGGACAGGGCGTGGGCCGGCTCCAGGGCGGGGATGATCCCCTCCAGCATCGAGCAGAGCTTGAACGCGTCCAGCGTCTCGGAATCGGTCGCCGACAGGTAGGTGACCCGGCCCATCTCGTGCAGCCAGGCGTGCTCCGGCCCGATGCCCGGATAGTCGAGGCCCGCCGAGATCGAGTGGGCGTCAGAGATCTGGCCGTCCCCGTCCATCAGCAGGTAGGTGCGGTTGCCGTGCAGCACGCCCGGCTTGCCGCCGGTGAGCGAGGCCGCGTGCAGGCCGGACTGGACGCCGTGGCCCGCCGCCTCGACGCCGAAGATCTCGACCTCGCGGTCGTCGAGGAACGGGTGGAACAGCCCCATGGCGTTCGAGCCACCGCCGATGCAGGCGACGAGGGAATCCGGGAGCCGGCCTTCCTGGGCGATCATCTGCTCGCGGGTCTCGCGGCCGATCACCGACTGGAAGTCGCGCACCATGGCCGGGTATGGGTGCGGGCCCGCCACCGTGCCAATGCAGTAGAACGTGTCGGCGACGTTGGTGACCCAGTCGCGCAGCGCCTCGTTCATGGCGTCCTTGAGGGTCTTGGTGCCGGATTCCACCGGGATCACCTCGGCGCCGAGCATCTTCATGCGGAAGACGT
This sequence comes from Methylobacterium sp. OAE515, assembly GCF_041806315.1. Classification (NCBI taxonomy): domain Bacteria; kingdom Pseudomonadati; phylum Pseudomonadota; class Alphaproteobacteria; order Hyphomicrobiales; family Methylobacteriaceae; genus Methylobacterium; species Methylobacterium sp. OAE515. The sequence continues at coordinate 3,381,229 of NZ_JBGMUV010000001.1, read as the reverse complement.
TGGGCGCCTGCCGGGCGACGTCGACCGCGCCCATGTAGACGACGCACTTGAGGCCGAAGCGCGCGCACAGCGTCGCGGTGGCGACGCCGTGCTGGCCGGCGCCGGTCTCGGCGATGATCCGCGGCTTGCCCATGCGGCGGGCCAGCAGGATCTGGCCGAGCACGTTGTTCACCTTGTGGGAGCCGGTATGGTTCAGCTCCTCGCGCTTGAAATAGATCTTGGCACCCTGCCCCGCCGGCGCCTTGGCGCGCACGTGCTCGGTGAGGCGCTCGGCGTAGTAGAGCGGGCTCGGTCGGCCGATATAGTGGGTGCCGTAGCTCTCCATCTCGGCCTTGAAGGTCGGGTCCTGCTTGGCCGTCTCGTAGGCCGCCTCCAGCTCGAGGATCAGCGGCATCAGCGTCTCGGCGACGAAGCGGCCGCCGAAGATGCCGAAGCGGCCGCGCTCGTCGGGGCCGGTGCGGAAGGAGTTGGGCTCGGGCGCGATGGTCACGGGACGGATCCTGCGGGCGAAGCGATGATTTGCGCGGTGCCTAGACCCATGTGGGCGACACCGCAATGCGGCCTCGCGCCCGCGTAACCGGATCGGGCGTCGGCGCGAACACGCTGTCAGCATCCGGCAGGAGGTTGACCATGGCCCTTCGCGACACGATCCGCCCGGTTCTCGGGGCCGCTCTCGGGCTGGGCCTCGCCGCAGCCGTCTTGCTGCCGCGCCTGCCGGCCTTCGCCGAGGAGGCGCCCCGGCGCCTGCCGGAGGCCGTCACCCGTGTCGCCGAACAGCCGGGGCCGCACGTGGCCGTCTTCGCCGGCGGCTGCTTCTGGGGCGTGCAGGGCGTGTTCCAGCACGTCCGCGGGGTCAGCAGCGCGGTGTCGGGCTATGCCGGCGGCACCCGCGCGGAGGCCGATTACCGCACGGTGAGCGGCGGCGGGACCGGCCATGCCGAGGCCGTTTCCGTCACCTACGACCCGGCCCTGATCCGCTACGACGAGCTCCTGCGGATCTTCTTCTCGGTGGCGCTGGACCCGACCCAGGTGGATCGCCAAGGACCCGATTCCGGGCGCCAGTACCGCTCGGCGCTGTTCCCGCAGGATGCCGACCAAGCGCAGGTGGCGGGGGCCTACATCGCCCAGCTCGACGCGGCCAAGGCCTACGCGCGGCCGGTCGCCACCCGAATCGAGCCGGGGGCCACCTTCTACCCGGCGGAAGGCTACCACCAGGACTTCATGGCCCTGCATCCGGGGCACCCGTACATCGCCGCCAACGACGCGCCGAAGCTCGAGGCGCTGCGGGCCCTGTTCCCGGAGCGGACGGCGCCGCAGCCGGTCCTGGTCAACCGCCCGCCGGCGTGAGTCTGGGCGGCTGTTTGACCAGCCAAACCCGTCTTTCCGGGGCGCCGCAGGCGGGCCCGGAATCCAGAGCCGCTGTCGCTGCAGGTTCCGGGCACGTCAGTGGTTCTGGATTCCGGGCTCCGCTTCGCGGCCCCGGAAAGACGGGTTTGCTCATCGGCCGACCGGGCGTTCGCCACACGGGTCGGCCTGCGCCGCCTTCCCCTATTCCTCCGGCGGACGCGGCCGGCCGAAATCCGGGGCCGCGGTCTCCTGACCCGAGGCCACGATGCTGCGCCGGATCGCCCGGGTGCGGGTGAACATCGCGTGGAGCGCCTCGCCGTCGCCCCAGCGCACGGCCTTGGCGAGCGCCGACAGGTCCTCGTTGAACCGGCCGAGCATCTCCAGCACCGCCTCGCGGTTGTTGAGGAAGATGTCGCGCCACATGGTCGGGTCGGACGCCGCGATGCGGGTGAAATCGCGGAATCCGCTCGCCGAGAACTTGATCACCTCGGATTGCGTCGCCGATTCGAGGTCGGCGGCGGTGCCGACGATGTTGTAGGCGATCAGGTGCGGCAGGTGGCTGGTGATCGCCAGCACGTGGTCGTGGTGCTCGGCGCTCATCGTCTCGACGTTGGCGCCCATCCCCTCCCACAGGGCGCGGACGGTCTCGATCGCCGCCGTGTCGGTGTCCTCGGGCGGGGTAAGGATGCACCAGCGACCGTGGAACAGGGTCGCGAAGCCGGCATCCGGCCCCGAGAACTCGGTTCCGGCGATCGGGTGGCCGGGAACCAGGGCGACGCCCTCGGGCAGGTGCGGCCGGATCGCCGCCACCACGGCGCCCTTCACCGAGCCGACATCCGACACGATCGCGCCGGGTTTCAGATGCGGCGCCATCTCGGCCGCCGCGGCGCCGATCGCGCCGACCGGCACGCACAGGATCACCAGATCCGTATCGGCCGCGCCCTCGGCCGGGTCGCCCGTGACCACGTCGGCGATCCCGAGTTCGCGGACCCGGTCGCGCACGGACTCGTCCCGGTCGACGGCCACGATCGTGCGGGCGAGGTTGTAGCGGCGCGCCGCCCGGGCGATCGAGGAGCCGATCAGCCCGAGGCCGACGATGGCGAGGCGGTCGATCGCCGGCACGCCCCCGGATGTCTCAGGCATGGTGGCTCCGCACGAAATCGCCGAGCGCCGCCAGGAAGGCTTCGTTCGCCTCGGCGCCGGCCACCGTCACCCGCAGGGCGTTCGGCAGACCGTAGGCGGTGACCCGGCGGGTGATCAGCCCGCGCTCGGTCAGGAACGTGTCCGCGTCTTCCGCCGAGCGGCCCGGCGCGTCGGGGAAGTGGATCAGCACGAAGTTCGCGACGCTCGGCGTCACCTCCAGGCCGAGCGCGCGGGCGCCCTCGGTGAGCTTCGGCAGCCACTCGGCATTGTGGGCGGCGGCGGCCGCCATATGCGCCTCGTCGGCGATGGCCGCCGAGCCGGCGGCGATCGCCGGGCCCGAGACGTTGAACGGCCCGCGGATGCGGTTAACCGCGTCCGCCACGTGCGCCGGCGCGACCATCCAGCCGATCCGCACGGCGGCGAGGCCGTGGATCTTCGAGAAGGTGCGGGTCATCACGACGTTCTCGGCCTCGAGCGCCAGCTCGAGCCCGGCCGAGTAGTCGTTCGCCCGGACGTACTCGGCGTAGGCGCCGTCGATCACCAGCAGCACGTGCGGCGGCAGGCCGGCGTGGAGGCGGCGGATCTCGTCGAACGGCAGGTAGGTGCCGGTCGGGTTGTTGGGGTTGGTGACGTAGACGATCCGCGTCCGGTCCGTGACCCGGGCCAGGATCGCGTCGACGTCGACGGTCAGGTCGCGCTCGGGCGCGACCACCGGCTCGCCGCCCGAGGCCAGGATCGCGATCCGGTAGACCAGGAATCCATGCTCCGAGTAGATCCCCTCGGTGCCCGGCCCGCCATACGCGTAGGCCAGCAGCGAGAGCAGCTCGTCCGAGCCCGCGCCGCACACGATCCGCTCAGGGTCGAGCCCGTAGCGCTTGGCGATGGCCGTGCGCAGCACCGTGGCGCGCCCGTCCGGGTAGGTCTCCAGCTTGGCGGTGGCCTCGTGGAGCGCGGCCAGCGCCACGGGGCTCGGGCCGAGCGGCGTCTCGTTGGACGAGAGCTTGTAGACCTTGCCGCCGCCGGGCCGACTGCTCTTGCCGGGCACGTAGGTGTCGATCGCCAGGACGCCGGGGCGCGGTTCCGGACGGGCGGGTCGGGGGGCGGACATTGCGGGGCGACTCGGGATGGGCGGGGTTCGGTCGGTTCCGCGTCCGTCTACAGCATTTCCCCGGCCGGTGAACCCGGGGCTGCCGCAGGGCCGCCGGCCGGCGATCGCGGCTGGCGCGCCGGTCCGCCAGTCGATTGCGCCCTGCCGATCGATACAAGCCCGTCCGCGCCGCCCTACCTGTCGGAACATCACCTTCCGAAGCACGGAGCGGTCTCATGCCCCTCGAACGGTACCTGGACGGCGGCGCCCATATCCTGCCCGCCGACGACAGCCTGATCCGCTTCGCCATGACCAACGGCGAGCGGGTGATCGGGATCGACGTGCCGATCCCGGTGCTGCGCCAGCATTTCGGGGGCGGCGATCTCGCGCCCCTCGATCTGTTCGCCCGCAACCAGGCGGTGATCGAGGCGGCGGCCAGCCAGGCCTACGACCGGACGCCGACGCCGAACGATCTCCTCGACATGGGACCGGAGGATTTCGACACGCGGCCAGCTCCGGGACAGCTCTGAGGCGTAGGTCCATCCGCACCCGCCGCGGCAAAACGGCGAAGCGCAAATGCCGCGGGGCACTCGCCACGTTTCGGCCTGTTGAACCCGGAGAAAGGGGCGCGTCGGGCGTGCCGCGCCCCGCGTGCTCCTGGATGGTTCGACAATGCCCGGTGACCTGATCCCCTGCAGCCTGTTCCTGATTGGGATCCTCATCTCGGTGGCCGCGGATTGCCGCCTCCGCCGCGTGGACGCCGCCTCTTGGTCGAACGGGTGCATCACGGCGGCGGGCGCCGCCCTGGTCTTCGCCGCCTGCGCGACGGCGATGCGCTGAGGCGGGGCGCCGAGGAACCGTCCGGCACCGGGCGGACTTCTCCACGCGGAAGCGGGCGCCGCGCGGTCATGCGCGGCGCGGCATGGCGCGACCGCTGGGTGAGGTATTCATGGTTTCGTTGCAGGCCGCCATCGGCTGTGCGCTCGTCCTCACCGGGCTCGGCATCGAGAGCGCGGCGAGCCGGCACTGGCGTGCGGGCGCCCGCGCCGACCGGATCGACGCCCGCGCCGCCCTGGCACTCGGCCTGCCGGCCCTGGGCCTGGCGGTGATGGCCGCGCCGTTCGCCTGAGCGGAGGCCGACGGCCTTCCGCGTTGACGCTCGCCGCCGGGAGCATTACCTCCGGAGCCTGCTGGCCGCGTCGGGCGAGTGCGGCGCGTCAGGCGGCCCTGTGCTCTCCCGGTCCGGATCCGAACGGATACACGGTCGTCAAGACCCGCCATGGACACCCAACCGGACACGGCCCTGCGGCCTGACCCGATCGACGAGCCGTCGCGGCGCGCGTCCGAGCGCTCGCAGGCGCTCGACCCGAAGAGCCCGGTGGCGCGCTTCTCCGCGGACACGCCGCTGCTGACCGATGCCGGCGTCGAGCTCGCGCCGTTCCAGATCGCCTACCAGACCGCCGGCACGCTCAACGCCGCGCGCTCGAACGCGGTGCTGATCTGTCATGCGCTCACCGGCGACCAGTACTTCGCCCACACCCATCCGGTCACCGGCAAGGGCGGCTGGTGGGAGACCCTGGTGGGCCCCGGCAAGCCGATCGACACGGACCGCTACTTCGTCGTCTGCTCGAACGTCATCGGCTCCTGCATGGGCTCCACCGGCCCGGCCTCGATCGACCCGGCGACGGGGCGGCCCTACGGGCTGAACTTCCCGCTGGTGACGATCCGCGACATGGTCCGGGCGCAGGCGATGCTGCTGGAGCATCTCGGCATCCGGGACCTGTTCCTGTGCATCGGCGGCTCGATGGGCGGGATGCAGGTGCTGCAATGGGCGGCGCTCTATCCCGAGCGCGTCTTCGCCGCGATGCCGATCGCCACCGGCGCCCGCCATTCCGCGCAGAACATCGCGTTCCACGAGGTCGGCCGGCAGGCGATCATGGCGGACCCCGCCTGGGCGGACGGGCGCTACCTGGAGGCCGGCACCCGGCCCGCCAAGGGGCTCGGCGTCGCCCGGATGGGCGCACACATCACCTACCTGTCGGAGCCAGCGCTCCACCGGAAGTTCGGCCGGCGCTTCCAGGGCGGCACGGCGCCGACCTTCTCGTTCAACGCCGATTTCCAGATCGAGAGCTACCTGCGCCACCAGGGCCTGAGCTTCGTCGAACGCTTCGACGCCAACGCCTACCTCTACCTCACCCGGGCGATGGATTATTTCGACCTCGCCGAGGACCATGGCGGCGTGCTCGCCAACGCCTTCCGGGGCACCAAGACCCGCTTCTGCGTGATCTCGTTCACCTCGGACTGGCTGTTCCCGACCCGCGACTCCCGGGCGATCGTCCACGCGCTGAACGCCGCCGCGGCGCCGGTGGCCTTCGTGGAGGTCGAGAGCGACAAGGGGCACGACGCCTTCCTCCTCGACGAGCCGGCGATGTTCTCCGCGGCCCGCGGCTTCATCGACGCCGCCGCCCGGGCGCGCGGTCTGTGATGCGGATGGCGTTCGGCAAGCTGCCTCTGGGCAAGGCTCAGCATGGGGCGCCCTGGGAGAGCGCGGACGCCCTGCCCCACGCGGCCGAGGGCAACGGCGCCCGCGTCGACCACCTCGTGGTGCTCGGCCTCGTGCCGGCCGGCGCCCGGGTGCTCGACATCGGCTGCGGCGACGGCTCGCTGCTGGCGCTGCTGCGCGACCGCCGCGGCATCGACGGGCGCGGGATCGAATTGTCCCGCGAGGGCGTGAACGCCTGCCTCGCCCGCGGCCTGTCGGTGATCCAGGGCGACGCCGACACCGACCTCGCCAACTACCCGGACGGCGCCTTCGACGTGGTGGTCCTGTCCCAGACCATCCAGGCGACCCGCAATCCCCGGGTGGTGCTGGAGCACCTGCTGCGGATCGGCCGGCAGGTGATCATCTCGTTCCCGAATTTCGGGCATTGGCGCGTCCGGTCCGAGCTGGCCTTCCGCGGGCGGATGCCGGTCACCGAGATCATGCCGGACGCGTGGTGGGAGACGCCCAACATCCACCATTGCACGATCCGCGACTTCGTCGGCCTGTGTCGCCTGATCGGCGCCCGGATCGAGACCGCTACGGCGCTGGACGCCCGCGGCCGGCCGATGCGCTTCGCCATGCCCTGGTGGGTCTGGAACCTGTTCGGCGCGCAGGGCGTGTTCCTGCTCCGGCGCGAGGGTGCCGGGCACTAGCGGACGCGGCGAGCCGCTTCACCCTGTCATCCCGAGGCCGCGCAGCGGAGCCCGGGATCCAGACACGCCGACGCGACAAGGTCCGAACCGTCAGCGGTCCTGGGTTGCCCGCCTCCGGCGTGCCCCTTCGGGTCCGGGCTCGCCTTCGGCGACCCGGAAAGACGGCCGGGATCGGCCGACGCGGGACATCCCGGCCAAACGTCCGGCATCCCTGCCCGCGGCGCGCCGAAATAGATCAGAAACGGAGCTTGGCTATTCCTGGTCGCGTTCCCGTGATCGGACCGTGATTACGGATTCGTTTGGCGTTTTCCAAAGACGTGCTCGTTCACGAGGGGTCGTGGACTGTGTCCGGCTGGGCGGAAGACTTGCCGCAACCACGAATTCCAGCAGGGTCGACAGGACACGTGCGCCGCGCAATCGTTCACATCGGCATGCCGCGAACCGGCTCCACCTCGTTTCAGGAGGTGATGGCCCGGCTGCGGCCGCACCTCGCATCGGTCGGGATCTGCTACCCGAACCCCGCTCCGCCGGGCTCTTCGGGGAGTGACGACGTCAACCATTACCGGCTCGGTCAGGCGCTGGACCGCCGCCGCAGCGCGGCCGAGCGGCGCGAGGCCCTCGCGCGCCTCGATGCCGTCCTCGCCGCCACGCAGGCGGATACGGTCCTGCTCTCGTACGAGGACTTCGCCGTGCAGCGGCCGCTCTGGCGGGTTCCCGAGATCCTGGCGGATCTGTTCGCGCGGCGCGGCTTCGCCCTGGAGACGGCGCTCGTGGTCAAGCCGCAGGGGGAGCAGCTGGCCTCGGCCTATGCCCTGCGCACCCAGGTCGTCGCCGAGGGCCGCACGTTCCGCGGCTTCCTGCGCTCCGAGGGCGCGTCCGGGCGCTACGACTACGCGGCCCGGCTCGAACCCTGGCGCCGGGCCTCGGCGGGGCGCGTCACGGCCGTGCCGTTCCGCGACCGCCGGTCCGACGCGCCGCTGCTCGAGCGACTGATCGACGGGCTCGGCCTGGGCGGCCGCCTCGCACCCCTGCTCGCGCCCGCCGACCTTGCGTACCGCACGAACCGGAGTTCCGGACCCATCGCGGTCGAGGCGTCGCGCCGCCTGTACCGGCTCGGCGTGCATCGTCAGGTGACCGGGCATCGCCGTCTGCTCGGCCATGTGGTCGACGACTGGGCCTGGGCGCGGGGACTCGATGCGGAGCGGTTCCGGGGCGACGCGCCGGACGGTCTGGCCCGCGTCGCCGCGCGCTTCGCGGAGTCGAACGCGCGCTTCGCCGCCGCCTGCTGGGGGAAGGCCTGGGACGCAATCGTCGCGCCCGCGCCCGCCGCACCGCCGAACGAACTCGCCGCCGGGCCGATCCCGCCGGAGACGGAGGCTTTGGTCGAGCAGCTCGTGCGCGCGGCGGCCGCGCAGGCCGCCTTCCGGTCCCCGCCCGCGTGGCGGCGCCGGACGGCTCACATCCTGGAAGAAGGCAGGGAGCGGCTCGGCGAGGCCCTCGGCTACCCGATCTGGCGCGTGCCCTAGCGGCCAGCGCCGATCTCCCGAACCCGCATCGATGTCCGGACTCCGGCAGCTGCGCCCGCGGACGCTGCCTCAGGCGGTGGATATGCACGTCTCTCAGAAGATCCCGACCGACCTCCCTCCTGGCCCCGTGACGTGGCACCCCCTCCAGGCCCGCGAGGCGCGATGGGCGCGCCTCGGTCAGGTGCCGGTGATCGCGTGGCTGACCGGCCTGTCGGGGGCCGGGAAGTCGACCCTCGCGGCGGCGGCAGACCGGACCCTGGTCGCGGGCGGTCGGCACAGCGCGGTCCTCGACGGCGACAACCTGCGCCACGGGCTGAACGCCGATCTCGCCTTCTCGGCGGAGGACCGGGCCGAGAACGTCCGGCGCACCGCCGAGGTGGCGCGGCTGATGGCGGAGGCGGGGACGGTGGTGATCGTCTCGCTGATCTCGCCCTACCGGGCTGACCGGGCGCTGGCCCGCCGGATCGCCGGCGACATCCCGTTCCTGGAGGTGTTCGTCGATACGCCGCTCGGCCTGTGCGAGGCCCGGGACCCGAAGGGCCTGTACCGGCTGGCCCGCGCCGGCCGGATTCCGGACTTCACCGGCATCTCGGCGCCCTATGAGGCGCCGGAGCGGCCGGACCTGACGATCGCCACCGCGGGCCGCAGCACCGGGGCCTGCGCCCGCGCCCTGAGTGCGCGGCTGATGCGGCTGAGCCGGGCGGCCGCGGGAGGGTCGGGCCGGCGGTGAGCGGGACGGTCCCCGACGCGCGTGCCCGGTCCTCCCCGCCATCCCCTCATCCTGAGGTGACCGCGAAGCGGGCCTCGAAGGAGCCCTCCAGCCGGCCGCGCGATCCCTGGCGCCCACCTTCGAGGCTGCTGCGCTTCGGCACCTCAGGATGAGGGCGCGAATGGGGAGGCGCCCGGCCCGCCCTACCCGCCCGGCCAGCTCAGCTCCGCCCGCAGGCCGCCCATCTCCGAGCGGCCGAAATCCAGCTGGGCGCCCGCGGCCTCGGCGACGTCGCGGGCGATGGCGATGCCGAAGCCGGTGCCCGGCCGGCTCTCGTCCCAGCGCTTGCCGCGCCCGATCCGCGCGATGGCCGCGGCGCTCATGCCGGGGCCGTCATCCTCGACGGCGAGGCCCGGGCGGCCGGCGTCCGTCCCGGTGATCCGGACCCGCCGGTGCGCCCATTTGCGGGCATTGTCGAAGAGGTTGCCCAGCACCTCCATCAGCTCGCCCTCCTCGCCCGGATAGGCGAGGGTCTCGGGCACCGCCACATTCCATTCCAGGGAGTCGGCCTCCGGCAGCCGCTGCAGGATCGCGACGAGGCGCTCTGCCACCGGGGCGACCCGGCAGGACCGCCGCCGCAGATCGCCCGCGGCCGCGACCCGCGCCCGGGCCAGCGCCCGCTCCACCTGACCGCCCATGGCCCGCGCCTGCTCGGCGATCTCGGCCGCTAGCGCCGGCTCGGCCGATCCGGTCCGGCGCGCCAGGGCGTCCAGCACGGCCAGCGGGGTCTTGAGGCCGTGGGCCATGTCGGCGGCGGCGTCGCGGGCGCGGACCAGGGCCCGCTCCTGCGCGTCGAGCAGCCGGTTGAGGTCGGTGACCAGCGGCCGGACCTCGTCGGGAAAATGCTCCGGCAGCCGCGCCCGCCGGCCCGCATGGACCGCCAGGAGCTCCGCCTGCAGCACCCGGAACGGGCCGAGCGCCCGGTGCACGAACAGGCCCATCGCCAGCGTCAGGACGAGGAACAGGGCGATCAGGGCCGGGATCAGCAGGTGCAGGAACGTGCTCCGGCTCGCCGCGAGGCCGCGCCGGTCCTCCGCCACCGCGACCCGCAGCGCGGTCTCGGAGCCCTCCGCGCCAATCTGGACCGGCCGCACCACCGCGATGAGCCGGCCGCCATCGGGCCCGGTCGTGTCGAGGGTGGCGGGAGTCTGCGCGCCCGTTCCGGCCCGGCTCAGGTCGAGGCTCTTGTCCCAGAGCGAGCGCGAGCGCAGCAGGTGCGATCCCGCCTCGACCTGCCAGTACAAGCCGCCATAGGGCGTGGCGAAGCGCGGGTCCGGCAGGTCCCGCGAGAGCGTCGGCGCCCCGTCCGGCGCGAGGCCGACCCGCCCGGCGATGAGCTTGGCGGTCCGGTCCAGCTCCTCGACGGTGCGGGCATCGAGCACCCGGTCGAGGATCACCGTGAGGCCGATCCCGGCGAGAACCAGCGCCAGCGCGATCAGCGCGGCCGCCGCAAGGCCGAGCCGCAGGCGGAGGGAGTCGCGCCTCACGATCCGCCCGGTCCGGCAATCAGGTAACCCTGGCCGCGCCGGGTCTCGATCACCCCCGGCCCGAGCTTGCGGCGCAGGCGGGTCAGGAGCGCCTCCAGGGCGTTGGCCTCGCGCTCGGTCCCGACCCCGTGGAGGTGGTCGAGCAGCTCGCCCGCCGGAACGATCTGCCCCGGCCGGTGCAGCAGGAAGGCGAGGAGCCGGTACTCCAGGGCGGTCAGCTCCGTGGGCCTTCCGTCGACGCTGACCGCGCGGGTGCGGGTGTCGAGCTCCACTTTGCCGGCCCGGAGCACCGGCGAGGCGTGCCCGGCGGTGCGCCGCAGGATCGCCCGCAGACGCGCGACCAGTTCCTCCATCCGGAACGGCTTGGCGAGGTAGTCGTCGGCGCCGGCGTCGATGCCCTCGACGCGCTCACGCCAGCCGTCGCGGGCGGTGAGGATCAGGACCGGCAGCGCCACCTCGGCGGCGCGCAGGCGGCGCAGCACGCCGAGCCCGTCGAGCCGCGGCAGGCCGAGATCCAGCACCATTGCGTCGTAAGGCTCGGTCTCGGCCCGGAACCACGCCGCCTCGCCGTCCGCCACCACGTCGGCGACGTAGCCGGCCATCTCCAGCCCCTGCCGGATGTCGGCGGCGATGCGCGGCTCATCCTCGACGATCAGGACGCGCACGGCCCGGCCTCCTCAATCATCGTCGTCCTCGTCCAGGATCTTGAGGCTGCCGGCATCGACCTTCACGGTCCGGCGCTTCCCGTCGGTGCCGAGGATGCGCAGCTTGTACAGCCAGCGCCCGTCGTCGTGCTTGAGATCGACCGACACGACGTCCCCCGGCACCGCCGCCCGGGCGGCCGCCAGCACCGCGTCGAGGGGGCGGATCTCGCCGCTCTCCAGGGCCCGGCGAGCCCGGTCGGCATCCTCGGAGGCGTGCACGGGCCCGCCCGCGAGGGCGGCCAGCAGACCGAGGGCGAGAACGAGGGCGCGGCGGGGCGGGAGCGGGCTCATGCGGGCGCAGGCTAGTCGGCGCCGCCTGACGGGACGCTGACAGGCGCCGTCAGGGTCGCGGGGCGGGGCTTCGGCACAAGGGCGGCCATAGCTCTTCCGGAGACCTGAGACCATGTCGCTCTTCGTCGGTATCCTCCTCGCCTGCGCGGCCGGCCTCGCCGGCACCCTCCTCTGCCCGGACGACAAGGGAGGCCGCTCGCGCCTGCCGCTCCTCGCCGCGCTCCTGATCGGCGGCCTGTCCTGGCACGCTCCCGCTCGGGCCGGCGAGATCCTGCGCGGCCCCGCCCAGGTGATCGACGCCGGAACCCTCCGCGTCGGCGCACGCCAGGTCAGCCTGTTCGGGATCGCCGCGCCGGACGGCGACGCGACCTGTTCGGATGCCCAGGACCGGCCCTACCCGTGCGGCCGGGACGCCGCCCGGGCCCTGGCCGAGCGGATCGGCGGCGCTGCCGTCGCCTGCGAGCCGCGCGGTGACGCGAACACGGCGCTCTGCCGGGTCGGCGAGGCGGATCTCGGGGCCTGGATGGTGGCGCAGGGCCTCGCCCTGCCCGATCGGAACGTCGCGCCGGACTACGCGCCCGCGGCGGACCGCGCCTGGGGGCGCCGCCTCGGCCTGTGGTCGGGGGTGTTCCAGGATCCCGCCGAGCGGCGGGGCCGGCGTGCCGCCGCCGCGCTCGGCGCCGCCGGGTGACAGGCCGGTTGTCAGCGGGAACGCTGCCGGACGCACCCGGTTGGACCGGCAAGCCCGTCCGGGGCGCACGAGGACTCGCGGAGGCTCCATGACGATCCTGAACCGTACAATCCTGCTCGCCGCCCTGCTCACCTGCGTGGCGGGTGCCGCGGGTGCCGCCGAGGGCCAGGGCAAGGCCGAGGGACGCAAGGATGCCGGCGCGCCCACGACCAGCATGGGTGCCGGTGGCCTCAGCGGCACCGGCTCCACCCAGGACGGTGCCCGCACGGGCTCGGTCGAGAGCAAGGGGCCGCCGGGCGGCACGACAGCGCCGTCCGCCCCGAAGGCCGGGACGGGCCGCTGATCCGCCGAGACGCGGGCGATGTCCCACCCTGGACCTCATCCTGAGGTGACCGCGTCAGCGCGCTTCGAAGGAAGGCTCCAGACATCGCGCGTGTCGCTGGAGGCCTCGTTCGAGGCCTCCGCTGCGCTCCGGCACCTCAGGATGCGGCGACGGGTTGGAGATTTCGTCCGGCCGGACCGCGCTACTGCGAGCGGCGGCTGAACGAGACCGCGTAGGCTTGCACGCGGGCATCGATCAGCGGATCGTCCGAGACCTCGATCCCGTCGGTGAGGTTGTTGGGCATGAACAGCAGCGCCTTCTCGGCCTCGGCGCTGTCGGGCACGACCTTGCTCACCGTCACCGTGCCGAGATCGACGGTCTTGCGGTCGTCCGGCCAGGGCTTGGTGGCGTCGTTGGTCGGGTCGCCCGGCTCGGCGAGCTGGGCCAGCATCCGGAACTTCGCCGGAGTCTTGGCGACCCGCGGGCCGATCTCGGCCATCAGGAAGTTCGGGTCGCGCTTGGCCGCGTCCTCGGGCGCGAGGATCTCCTCGCCCTCCACGGGCACGAAGCGGAACCGGAACGGCTGCCGCTTGCCGGCGGCATCCACGAGGATGAAGGCGTTGACGCCGTTGTAGGTCTGCCGGGCGAGGCTCGACGGCGTCTTGGCGGTCGCGCCCGCGGTCGCGGCAGCCGGGTGGGCGGCGGCGAAGCGCTCCAGCGCGGTCGGATGGGCGGCCTTCGGGCCGCTCTCGGCGGCGGCCTTCAGGAGGTCGCGGAACTCCTCGCCCGTGGCGACGGGGAAGTACTTCAGCGCGTTGGTGACGACGTCCATCTCCGAGCCGTCGCTCAGCTTGAACTTGAGCGAGAGGCCGTGCGGGTTGGCGTCGGCGACGCCGTCCGGGATGGTCGGGACGCCGGTGGAATCCGAGAACCGGATCGTCACCGGCACCGCCGACCCCTTGAACAAGGAGGCCTTGCTGATCTTGGCCGCCTCGGGCGACGGGGTGAAGCTGCCCTCGGCGACCACGCCCTTGGCGTGGTTGGCCCGCGCGCCCGGATGCTTGCCGAACAGCGTGTTCATCACGTCGATCGTCTGCTCGGCGGTGGAGGCCTCCTGGGCTAGGGCCGGCGCGCCGGCCGCGAGCCCTGTGCTCAGCAGGAGGGCGAAACCCAATCTCGAACGCAGCATGGGGAACCTCTCGGCAGCGCGGGCTCTCGGGAGCCGGTCAATGCGGACCGGTCCATCTTCTAGGGAGCCAACCGCCGGAGGTACAACCAAAAGCTATGCCGTGGCGGAGCGGGAGGCGGGGAAAACCGGAAGGCGCCGACGTCTCGCCGGTCCACGGGGTCTCCGTCATCCCGGGGCCGCGCAGCGGAGCCCGGGATCCAGAACCGCCGACGCATCATAGTCTGGCACCCGCGGCGATTCCGGATCGCCCGCCGGCGTGCCCCGTCGGGTCCGGCTCGCCTGCGGCGCCCCGGGATGACGACCGCAGCCCGGGTCCGCGGCGGCAGACGGGTGACCCGATTAGGTGTCCTACCGCGCGCCGCGGTGGAGGTCGCCCTCGATCAGCAGGGCGCTGCGGCTGTCGAGCCGCGAGCGGTAGACCTGCAGGTTTTCCATGACCCGCTGCACGTAGTTGCGCGTCTCCGTGAAGGGGATGCGCTCGACCCAGTCGATCACGTCGACGTCGCCCTTGCGCGGGTCACCGTAGGCGTCGATCCACTTCTTCACGTTGCCGCCGCCCGCGTTGTAGGACGCGAAGGCCAGCACGTAGGAGCCGCGCCAATCCTCCATCAGCTCGCCGAGATGGGCTTGGCCGAGCTTCGCGCAATAGGCGGGATCGCTGGTCAGACGCTCGACGTCGAAGGCGGTCGAGACCCGGCGGGCGGTGCGCTGGGCGGTGGCCGGCATCATCTGCATCAGACCGCGCGCGCCGACGCCCGACTGCGCCCGCGGGTCGAACTGGCTCTCCTGGCGGGCGATGGCGTAGACCATGGCCCGCTCCACCTGCGGCACCGCCGTGAAGGTCTCGTAGCTGGGGATGCCGATCGTCGGGTAGGCGTGGGCGTCGAGCGGCAGGCCGCGCTGGACCGCGAGCTTGCCGATCGCCACCAGGGCGCGCGGATCCTTCATGTCGGTGGCGAGGTCGCCGAGCGCCTGGAGCTCGCGCGGGTCCGACAGGTCCCGGGCGGCGTCGATGTAGAGCGGCAGCGCCAGCTCCTTGATCCCGGCCTCGCCGAGGAGGCGCAGGGCGCGGATCGAGAGCCGCCCGTCGAACGCCTGGCGCTCGGCGCCCTCGAGGTCGGCAGGCGCCCGCAGGGGCAGGCTGGTCTGGCCGAGCCGGGCCCGGGCGACCTGGCCGTAATAGGCGATTGGCTGCAGGGCCGCGCGCTCGTAGAAGCGCTTCGCCTCCTCGGCCTGGCCCAGCGCCTCGGCCGCCCGGCCCTGCCAGTAGGCGGCCCGCGCCACCGAGATCGGGCTCTCTGCGATCGCCGCAACTTGCGCGAAGTGCTGCGCGGCGGCCGCCGGATTGCCGGCGAAGCGCAGGGCGATCCATCCGGCGTGGAACTCGGCCTCGATCCGCTTCTCGGGCGTGCGCGCCGCCTGCTGGCTCGCCACCGCGTAGGCGGTCTTGGCGTCGCCGAGGTCGAGGAGCTTGCGCGCCACGATCCGGCGCTCGATCCACCACTCGTCGCCGTCGACCAGCACGTCCGGGTTGCTCGGCGCCGTTGCGAGCACGGCGGCGGCGGCCTCGGGCTTGTCGGCCCGGCGGAAATACTGCGCCCGGGAGAAGATGTAGGACGCGTCGCTGCGCAGCGACGGCGGCACCGCGGCGAGCGCGGCCGCGGCGCCGGACGACTTATCCTCCACGGCCCGGCGGGCGCGCACGAGGCTGGCATAGCCGCCCCCCGCGTAGCCGGCCGCCCGGCCGGCGCTCTCCCAATCGTCCTTCAGGAGCGCCCGCTCCATCCGGTAGCGGTGGTCGACCCGGGTGAGCACGTCCGGGAAGGCGTCGAGCACCTTGGCCTCGAGGCTGCGGCCGAAGCTTTCGGTGCGCCAGAGGTCGCGGATCATGTCGGCGGCGTCGGTCTCGCAGCCGTCGGCGCGCAAAGCCAACGCCAGGGCGAACTTGCCCGGCGCGCTTGACGGCTTCGCCGTGGCGAAGAAGGCCCGGACCGTCGCGGGGGATTTCCGCTCGGAGAGCAGCGCCTCCTCGGCCCGGCGGCGCAGCAGCGGACCGGCCGGCCAGTCCGGATTGGCCCGGACGAAGGCGACGGTGCGGTTGAAGCCGATGCCGGCGCCCGCGCGGATCGCCACCCATTCAAGCAGCGCCCGCGCGGCCGGGTCGGTGAAGCCGTCGCGCATCCGGTCGCCGTCGGCGACCCGGCCCTTGCGGTAGAGGTCGATGGCGCCGCGCAGCAGCGTCGGGTCGGTGTCGCCGGAGATCTTGGGCCGCGCCGGATCGGGCACCTCCGGCACCGGGGCCGCCGGGGTGACGGCGGCGTCGGGCAGCGGGAAGGCCACGGGGGCGTCGGGATCGGCGGAGGCGTAGGCCGAGGCCGCGGCGGGCAGCGTCCGGGCGGGCTCCTCGCCCTTGTCGTCGCTGCCGGAGGCGTGGACCGGGTCGAGCTTGAGGGCGTCGGCCGCGACCGGGTCGGCGGCATTTTCGGCCTGCGCGCCACGGACCTGGGCGGTCGAGAGGGCGGCATCGCTCGCCGGCGGTGCCGGCTGCGAGGCTGGCGGCGTCGTCGGCGCCTCGGTGCCGGCTTGGCCGACCTGACCGGCCAGCGCGACGCCGACCGTGGCGATGAGCGCGGCGGCGGTGAGGGACGTGCGCTTCGAGGCCGGAGACGAGGCCGCGGGTCGGATCACGATTCCCCCCTACTGATCATCGGAGCGGGAAAGGCAGAGGATCGGGCTGGGACCATTAAGATCGCGTTAACCGTCGCCACGATCTGTTTGCGCGCCGTGACGCGACCGCCTATGTCTGCCGGTCCGTGCCCGTACGATGCGGACCACGCGCGGCGCCGAGACCGCCGAAATCCCAGCTGGGACCCTTTGGGACGCCTGAGATGACCGAGATGACCGGGAGCCGCCTGCGGGGCTCGCTCACCGCGCTTGTGACGCCCTTCCGCGACGGGGCCTTCGACGAGGCCGCGTTCCGAAAGTTCGTGCGCTGGCAGATCGAGCAGGGCAGCCACGGCCTCGTGCCCACCGGCACCACCGGCGAGAGCCCGACCCTGACCCATTCCGAGCACGACCGGGTGGTCGAAGCCTGCATCGACGAGGCGGGCGGACGCGTGCCGGTCGTGGCCGGCGCGGGCTCCAACTCCACCGCCGAGGCGGTCGAGCGGGCGCAGCACGCCGAGCGCGCGGGTGCCGACGCCGTCCTGGTGGTGACGCCGTACTACAACAAGCCGACGCAGGCGGGCCTCTACTCCCACTTCAAGGCCGTCAACGATGCGGTCGGCATTCCGATCATCATTTACAACATCCCGCCGCGCTCCGTCGTCGACATGAGCGTCGAGACGATGACCCGGCTCTTCGAATTGAAGAACATCGCCGGCGTGAAGGACGCGACCGCCAAGATCGATCGCGTCAGCCAGCAGCGTCAGGCCATGGGCGAGAGCTTCATCCAACTTTCGGGCGAAGATGCGACGGCGCTCGGCTACAACGCCCAGGGCGGCCACGGCTGCATCTCGGTGGTGGCGAACGTCGCCCCGCGCCTCTGCGCCGACCTGCAGGAGGCGACGCTGTCGGGCGACTACGCCAAGGCGCTGACCCTCCAGGACAAGTTGTTCCCCCTCCAGACCGGTCTGTTCGCCGAGGCCAACCCGGCGCCGGTGAAGTACGCGCTGTCCCGGCTCGGCCATATGACCGACGAGCTGCGCCTGCCGCTGGTGCCGGTGACCGAGCCCACGAAGCGCATCGTCGACGACGCCCTGCGCCACGCCGGCCTGCTGGTGGACTGAGGAAAGTCACGCATCATGGCCCCGAAACCGGAGCCCAGTCGGCGCATCGTCGCCGACAACCGCGCCGCGCGCTATCACTACACGATCGAGGACACGCTCGAGGCCGGCATCGCGCTGACCGGCACCGAGGTGAAGTCCCTGCGCGGCGGCAAGGCGACGATCGGCGAGGCCTATGCCGGCCCTTCCGGCAACGACCTGATGCTGTTCAACGCCTACATCCCGGAATACCTGGAGGCGAACCGCTTCAACCACGACACCAAGCGCCCGCGCCGCCTGTTGCTGCACCGCCGCCAGATCAACAAGCTGATCGGCGCGACGCAGCGCCAGGGCTACACCGTGGTGCCGTTGAAGATCTACTTCAACGACAAGGGGCGCGCGAAGGTCGAGCTGGGCCTCGGCAAGGGCAAGCAGGCCCACGACAAGCGCGAGGCGGTCAAGGAGCGCGATTGGCAGCGCGACCGGGCGCGGCTGCTGCGGGACCGAGGCTGAGGCCGGGCCGTCATCGCGAGCGGAGCGAAGCGACCCAGGGTGTCGCGACGTCGGCGAGCGGTGCGCTTCTGGATCGCTTCGCTCCGCTCGCAAAGACGGATGCCGAAGCCGGGCGCCGAGTCGGGAGGAGATGTCCATGCCATCCACCCACGATGTCCTCCCCGACAACCTGCCGGTCCCGGTCGACGACGGCGCGGCCGATCATCTCCGCGGGATGCGCCTGCCCGACGTGGCGCTCACCGCCACGGATGGTCGCACGGTCTCGCTGGCGCGGCTGACCGGCCGGACCGTGGCCTACGCCTACCCGCGCACCGGCGAGCCGGGACAGCCGGGCCTGACGCCCGACTGGGACGCGATCCCCGGCGCCCGGGGCTGCACGCCGCAGGCCTGCGATTTCCGCGATCACCACGCCGAGCTGACGGCGCGGGGCGTCGCCCAGGTCTTCGGCCTCTCGACCCAGACGAGCGCCTACCAGCGCGAGGCGGCCGAGCGCCTGCGCCTGCGCCTGCCCTTCCCGCTGCTGGCCGACCCGCACCGGGCCTTCGCGATGGCGGCGCGCCTGCCGGTCTTCGAGGCCGGCGGCCAGATCCTGCTGCGCCGCCTGACCCTGGTGATCGACGACGGCGTCGTGAGCCAGCTGTTCTACCCGGTCTTCCCGCCGGACCGGAGCGCCCGGCAGGTTGTCGACTGGCTCACCGGAGCGGCCGCCTGAAGCGCTACTCCTCCTCGGCGTCCGGCTGGCGGATGCCGTAGCGGTTCTCCAGGCCCGGATTCGCCCGGGCCTCGCCGCGGTAACGGGTCGGCGCCTCGCCGGAGGCCCGGGCCGGACGCTCGCTGGGCTCGCGCCCGATCCGGCCCGCGAGGCTCGCGAGGTCGACGAACTCATCGGCCTGCCGCCGCAACTCGTCGGAGATCATCGATGGCTGCGTCTGGATGGTGGAGATCACCGTCACCTTGACGCCGCGCCGCTGCATCGCCTCGACCAGCGAGCGGAAATCGCCGTCGCCGGAGAACAGGATCATCTGATCGATATGGGGGCTGAGTTCGAGGGCGTCGATCGCCAGCTCGATATCCATGTTGCCCTTGTACTTCCGCCGCCCCATCGAATCCGTAAATTCCTTCACGGGCTTGGTCACGACCCGGTAGCCATTGTAGTCGAGCCAGTCGATCAGCGGGCGGATCGACGAATATTCCTGATCCTCGATCATCGCGGTGTAGTAGAAAGCGCGAAGAAGGTTGTCCCGGGACTGAAACTCCTTCAAGAGCTTCTTGTAGTCGATATCGAACCCAAGGGCCTTGGTGGTCGCGTAGAGGTTTGCGCCGTCAATAAAGATGGCGCTGCGCTGGGTCGCTGGCATGGACAGGTTGAATCCTGAAAAATATCGGGCGACGGGAAATCGTCAGATGAAACGGACTTGCTCCGTCCGATCGGCGAGGCCGGAGACGGGTTGCCGCGATGGATCGTCGATCTGGTCTGCAATCCGGGGCGAAAAGCGCGGCCCCTTTCCATGAACCGCCGCCCCAGCCGAGGAACCATTCGTGTCAAATGCGGCTGTGTCAAGCAGAGCTGAAGACTTTCGATCGTGAAGACCGACACTTTCGGGCGCGACCGCCGCATTAGCACGTCACGACGACGTCCACGACAATGGTGGGACAATTTACCGAGGTCTTCCTCATAAACCTGAGGTCATACCATCTGCCGGGGAACCTCAGCCGTTCACGCGCTCCACGCTATTGACCGGACGCTTGCCGCGCAGCTCCGCGATGATCGCGTTGAGATGCTGCAGGTCCCAGACCGACAGGTCGATCGTGATGTCGGTGAAGTCCTGCGTGCGCCGCTTCATCGAGATGTTGTCGATGTTGCCGTCGTGGTCGGCGATCACCTGAGCGATCTGGGCGAACACGCCCGGCTCGTTGATCGACTTGAGCGCCAGGCGCGCGGGGAAGCGCTCCCCGCCCAGCGCCTCCGTATCCCAGCGAACGTCGAGCCACCGCTCCGGCTCGTTGTCGAAGGCGGCAAGCGCCGCCGACTGGATCGGGTAGACGGTGACGCCAACTCCGGGGGTCAGGATGCCGACGATGCGGTCCCCGGGGACCGCGCCGCCGTTCGGCGCGAAGGTCACCGGCAGGTCGCCCGCGAGGCCGCGGATCGGGATCGCGTCGCTCCGGTCCCCGGTGCCCTCCTTGCCTTCGGCGCCCGGGAAGGTGAGCCGCATGGTCTGGTCGGCCGAGCGCACGAGGCGGCCGGCGCCGCTCGCGGCCCCCTGCGCGGCGGAGGGCCGGCGCTCGTCGCGATGGTCGGGGTAGACGGCCCGGACCACGTCGCCCGAGAACATCTCGCCGCGCCCCACGGCGGCGAACACGTCCTCGGTGGTGGCGCGGGCGAGCCGCGGCAGGGCGCCCCGGAGCTTGTCCTCCGAGAAGGTCTTGGCCGCGCGCTCGAAGGCTCGATCCAGGATCTGGCGCCCGAGCCCGGCATATTGCCGGCGCACGGCCGCCCGGGTCGCTCGCCGGATCGCCGCCCGGGCCTTGCCGGTCACCACCAGGGATTCCCAGGCCGCCGGGGGCGAGGCCCCGTCGGAGCGGCTGATCTCGACCTCGTCGCCGTTGGCGAGTTCGTGCAGCAGCGGCGCCATCCGGCCGTTGATCTTGGCGCCCACCGCGGTGTTGCCGACGTCGGTGTGCACCGCGTAGGCGAAGTCGATGGGGGTTGCGCCCCGCGGCAGGGCGATCAGCCGGCCCTTCGGGGTGAAGCAGAACACTTGGTCCTGGAACAGCTCCAGCTTGGTGTGCTCCAGGAATTCCTCGGGGCTGTCGCCCTCGGCGAGCAGCTCGATGGTCCGGCGCAGCCATTGATAGGCGCCGCTCTCGGCCGCCAGCTTCGGGTGGACGCTGCCCTCGCCCTCGCGGCGGCTCAGATCCTTGCCCAGCTCCTTGTACTGGGCGTGGGCCGCGATGCCGTACTCGGCGATGTCGTCCATGGCGCGGGTGCGGATCTGCAGCTCGACGCGCTGGCTCTTCGGCCCGATCACCGTGGTGTGGATCGAGCGGTAATCGTTCTGCTTCGGCGTCGAGATGTAGTCCTTGTAGCGGCCCGGGACCATCGGCCAGCTGGTGTGGACGATGCCGAGCGCCGCGTAGCAGTCCTGTACGGTGTCGACGACGACGCGGAAGCCGAAGATGTCGGAGAGCTGCTCGAAGGCGACCGACTTGCGCTCCATCTTCGACCAGATCGAGAACGGCCGCTTCTGCCGTCCGCTCACATCGGCGGTGATGCCCTGCGCGCCGAGCTTGTCGGTGAGCACCTGCGCGATGGTCTCGACCACGCTCTCGGACTTGGCGGTGAGCCGGACGAGCCGCTGCGTGATGGTGGCGTAGACGTCCGGCTCCAGGTTGCGGAAGGCCAGATCCTCCAGCTCCTCGCGCAGCTCCTGCATGCCCATGCGGCCGGCGAGCGGCGCGTAGATGTCGAGCGTCTCCTGCGCGATGCGGTGGCGCTTGTCCTCCCGCATGTGCTGGAGGGTGCGCATGTTGTGCAGGCGGTCGGCGAGCTTGACCAGCAGCACGCGGACATCCGCCGCCACCGCAAGCAGCAGCTTGCGGAAGTTCTCGCCCTGCGCGGCCTGCTTCGAGACGAGGTCGAGGCGCTTGAGCTTGGTCAGTCCGTCGACCAGTGCGCCGATCTCGGGCCCGAACAGGCGCCGGATCTCCTCCAGCGTCGCCTCGGTGTCCTCGACGGTGTCGTGCAGGACCGCCGCCACGATGGTGGCGTCGTCGAGGTGGAGGTCCGTGAGGATCGCGGCGACTTCGAGGGGGTGGGCGAAGAACGGGTCGCCCGAGGCGCGCTTCTGCGTGCCGTGCGCCTGCATGGCGTACACGTAGGCGCGGTTGAGCAGCGCCTCGTCGGCGGCCGGGTTGTAGCGCTTGACCCGCTCGACCAACTCGTACTGGCGCATCATCCGCCGGGACGGGGCCGGTGCTTCCTGGGTGGTACGCGGGGTCGGGATCACGCGCGATTGTTTCGCAACCGCCGTGCCGGCGCCAGCCCCCGGCGGCGGTAAAGCGCCGGTCGCCGACGCGTCGGCCTCGGAACGAGAGAACCCGGCGTCTCCGCCGGGTCCGGTCTCGGTCAGGTCGTGCGCGTCCAGGCCCACGGTGTCAGGCTCACTCGCCCTCGTCGTCGGTCTCGACCGGCGGGGCGAGGTTCTCGAGGCCGCGCAGGAGGTCCTCCTCGCTCATGCGGTCGAACTGGACCGCCGCATCGTCGCTGGAGGATTGCGGTGCCACCGCGGCGGCAGCCGGCGAGCTCGACAGCAGCGGCACGGTCTCGGCCTCGGGCTCGTCCACCTCGACGTATTTCTGCATCGAGTGGATCAGCTGCTCCTTGAGGTCGTCGGCCGTGATCGTCTCGTCGCCGATCTCGCGCAGGGCCACGACCGGGTTCTTGTCGCGGTCGCGGTCGATGGTCAGCGGGGCGCCGGCGGCGAGCAGGCGCGCCCGGTGGCTCGCGAGCAGGACGAGCTCGAAGCGGTTCTCGACCTTCTCGATGCAATCTTCGACGGTGACGCGCGCCATGCGGGGCGGCTCCTTGGGCTTGAGCGACGGATGCTGTCGGGTATGACGCCGTCTTACACCGGATGCCGTTGTGCAACAAGCACAGCGGGTTGCGCAGGGCGCGCGTCTGCCGGGCCCGCAACGAGAGCGGGTCTAGGGCGACACCCCGTCGTTCCGGGGCGCCGTAGGCGCGCCTGGAACCCAGAACCACCGTCGGCGCGATGTCTTGGCGTGTCGGCGGGACTGGATCCCGGGCTCCGCTGCGAGGCCCCGGGATGACATGGCGGATGTGATCGGACGCGTGAGCGAAGCCGTGTTCCGCCGCGTCGGCTCCGATGCGCGGCGCGCCGCCATGCTGCGGCGCATTGTTGACAACCCGCCGCCGCGGGTGCGAGTGCGCGGCCCATTCCAGAGTTTCGGCCGACACGGGCGGCGTTCGCGCGCCGGTGCCGGCCATCGGGATTCACTATGCGCGCACTCATCTTTCCCGGCCAGGGCAGTCAGGCGGTCGGCATGGCGCGGGACCTCGCCGAGGCCTTCCCGCAGGCGAAGGCCGTGCTCGACGAGGTCGATGCCGCCCTCGGCCAGAACCTGTCGCGGCTGATGTTCGAGGGGCCGGTCGAGGAGTTGACCCTCACCACCAATGCCCAGCCGGCGCTGATGGCGGCGAGCCTCGCGGTCCTGCGGGTGCTGGAGGCCGAGTGCGGCCTCGACCTCGCCCGTGACGTGGCCTGCGTGGCCGGGCACTCGCTCGGCGAGTACGCGGCCCTGGCGGCGGCCGGCAGCCTCACCGTCACCGACGCGGCCAAGCTCCTGCGCCTGCGCGGCGAGGCCATGCAGGAGGCCGTAGCGCCGGGCGCGGGCGCCATGGCGGCCCTGATCGGCACCGATCTGGACGGGGCCCGCGCGGTGGCCGAGGCGGCCGCCCAGGAGGCCGGGGGCGGCGCGGTCTGCGACGTCGCCAACGACAATGGCGGCGGTCAGGTGGTGCTCTCGGGCGACCGGCCGGCCGTGGAGCGCGCCATCGGCATCGCCACCGGCCGCGGCATCAAGCGCGCCGTGATGCTCAACGTCTCGGCGCCGTTCCATTGCCGCCTCATGGCGCCCGCCGCCGAGGCCATGGCCCGGGCCCTGGCCGCCGTGACCCTGACGGCGCCGCGGGTCGCCCTCTACCCCAACGTGGCGGCCGCCCCGGTCTCCGACCCCGAGGCGATCCGGACGGCGCTGGTCGAGCAGGTCACCGGCACCGTGCGCTGGCGCGAGAGCGTCGCCGCCATGGCGGCCTCCGGCGTCGACCGCTTCCACGAACTCGGCGCCGGCAAGGTGCTCACCGGCCTCGTCAAGCGTATCGCCCCGCAGGCCTCGGCCTCCGCGATCGGTACGCCCGCGGACGTCGCGGCCTTCGCGCTCTAATCACGGCAGGATCCCGGCATGTTCGATCTCACCGGCCGCAAGGCCCTCGTCACCGGCGCGACCGGAGGCCTCGGCCAGGCGATCGCTCGGGCGTTGCACGCCCAGGGCGCGACCGTGGCGCTCTCCGGCACCCGGCCGCAGGCCCTGGAGGCGCTGGCCGCCGAACTCGGCGAGCGCGCGAGCCCCGTGGCCGCCGACCTCGCCGACAAGGACGCGGTCGAGGGGCTGGTGCCGGCCGCCGAGGCGGCGATCGGCCCCCTCGACATTCTGGTCAACAATGCCGGCATCACCCGGGACAACCTGTTCATGCGGATGAAGGACGAGGAGTGGGAGCAGGTGCTCGCCGTCAACCTCACCGCCGCTTTCCGCCTGTCGCGCGCCGCCGTGAAGGGCATGATGCGCCGCCGCTCCGGGCGGATCGTCAATATCGGCTCTGTGGTCGGCAGCACCGGCAATCCCGGCCAGGGCAACTACGCCGCCGCCAAGGCCGGCCTCGTCGGCATGACCAAGGCGCTCGCCGCCGAAGTCGCCTCGCGCGGGATCACCGTGAACTGCATCGCGCCGGGCTTCATCAGCTCGCCGATGACCAATGCGCTGAACGAGAAGCAGCGCGAGGGCATCCTGGCCCGCGTGCCCGCCGGGCGCCTCGGCGAGGGGGCGGAGGTGGCGGCGGCCTGCCTCTATCTCGCCTCCGCGGAGGCCGGGTACGTCACCGGTCACACTTTGCACGTGAACGGCGGAATGGCGATGTACTAGGACCTGTATACTGGTCTTGGCGTTGGGCGAATCACTCCGTCCGGCACGCAAACGCCACACCCATGAAGGGTTTCTGAACGGCCCCTCGCCAGGGCTGGAACCCTGTGCTACCAACCCCCCGCAGCCGCACAGGGGGTTGACGGTTCAGCGGGTTTTCAGTCCAAGGCCTCCCGGCGGGGCCATGCCGGCTCAACGCGCCGGATCACCTCGAAGCACGCGCGATCGAACACCGGCCCGTCAACAAGCCCGCAGGGGCGCGACGCGGCCACGGCACCACCCCAAGAAGTCTGACAGACCAGAAGGACGAGGACGGAAGACCGATGAGCGATATCGCTGAGCGCGTGAAGAAGATCGTCGTCGAGCACCTGGGCGTGGAGCCCGAGAAGGTGGTCGAGAGCGCCAACTTCATCGACGACCTCGGTGCCGACAGCCTCGACACCGTCGAGCTGGTCATGGCCTTCGAGGAAGAGTTCAACGTCGAGATCCCGGACGACGCGGCCGAGACCATCCAGACGGTCGGCGACGCCGTGAAGTTCCTGGAGAAGAACTCCGCCGCCTGAGGCGCCGGGGCTTCTCGTTTCCTGCGGCGCGGGCGAGGCGGAACAGCCCCCGCGCCGTTACGCGTTTGAAGGCTCGGAGGCGTGACCAGTCCCGCCGGGACCGAATCCGCCTTCGGCAGTTATAGACGGTGCGCTCCGGCCCCGCGGGGGCCTCCTGCCGGCGGCGGGGAAGCGCTTCAAGACGGGACGAGTGCGATGCGGCGGGTGGTGGTCACGGGTCTGGGTATGGTCACGCCGCTGGGTAGCGGGGTCGAGCACACCTGGAGCCGGCTGATCGCGGGCGACAGCGGCGCCGGCCCGATCCGCGGCTTCGAATCTGCCGACCTGCCCTGCCGGATCGCCGCGCAGGTCCCGTTCGGCGACGGCGCCGACGGCACCTTCAACCCCGACGCGGTGATGGAGCCCAAGGAGCAGCGCAAGGTCGATCCGTTCATTGTCTACGCGATGGCGGCGGCCGATGAGGCCCTGAAGGATTCCGGCTGGCTTCCTAAGAGCCACGAGGACCAGTGCGCCACCGGCGTGCTGATCGGCTCTGGCATCGGCGGCATCGGCGGCATCTACGACGCCTCCGTGACCCTGCACGAGAAGGGCCCGCGCCGGATCTCGCCGTTCTTCATCCCGGGCCGGATCATCAACCTCGCCTCCGGCCAGGTCTCGATCGCGTACGGCCTGAAGGGTCCGAACAACGCCGTGGTCACGGCCTGCTCCACCGGCGCCCACGCCATCGGTGACGCAAGCCGCCTGATTGCGCTGGGCGATGCTGACGTGATGGTGGCGGGCGGGGCCGAATCACCGGTCAATCGCCTGTCGATCGCCGGCTTCTCGGCTTGCCGAGCGCTGACCACCGGCTTCAACGACACGCCCGAGAAGGCGTCCCGCCCCTACGACCGCGACCGCGACGGCTTCCTCATGGGCGAGGGCGCCGGCATCGTGGTGCTCGAGGAATACGAGCACGCCAAGGCGCGCGGCGCGAAGATCTACGCCGAGGTGGTCGGCTACGGCCTCTCGGGCGACGCCTACCACATCACCTCCCCCTCCCCGGACGGCGATGGCGCTTTCCGCTGCATGAGCGCGGCGGTGAAGCGCGCCGGCATCTCGCCCGCCGAGATCGGCTACATCAACGCCCACGGGACCTCGACGCCCATGGGCGACGAACTGGAGCTGAAGGCCGTGGAGCGCCTCCTGGGCGATGCCGCCGCGAACGCCACCATGTCGTCGACCAAGAGCTCGGTCGGCCATCTGCTGGGCGCCGCCGGCTCGGTCGAGGCGATCTTCTCCATCCTCGTCCTGCGCGACAACGTCATCCCGCCGACGCTCAACCTCGACAATCCCTCGGTCGAGACCAGGATCGATCTGGTGCCGTTCGAGGCGAAGCGGAAGCAGGTCGATGTCGTGCTTTCGAACTCGTTCGGGTTTGGCGGGACGAATGCTTCGCTGGTGATGCGGCGGGTCGCGTAAAAACAAGCGTTCTTTGGAAGTCTAATCTTTGAAGGACTCGCAACGGCATCGGACGACTACCTTCTGATCCTTCATGGAGCGTGGAAGGAAGCTGCGCACGTCAGGTCCGTTTCCTTCTGGCCCGCATGCGCAGGCCGTGAGATCGCGTTGCTTCACAAGCGAAAATTCCGAAATAAGTCGGGGAGCGCAGGGGACCACGATATCCCACGCGCACCCTCATGCTGAGATGCTGTGAAGCGCCCTGAAGGTAAGCTTCAGAACCCCCTGTTATCCCTGAGGTCTCGTTCACACGAAGTGTGGTGTTGTTGAGATCGCAGGATGAGGTGAGTCTTCTTCCAAGATAAGAACAGTACTCGCCTGTCCTTTACCACCCCCGCCGCTCATCTGCCCCAGGCACCCGCCCTTGGGGCGTGAGCGTGTGCACCACCTCCGGCAGCGCCTGAGCCAGCTGCGACAGCAGCGTCTCGCGGTCCATCCCGGTCTGTTGCTGGAGGGTGTCCACCGTGTCGGGGCCGAGCGCCCGGGCTAGCTGGTCCGGGGCCACCGGGCGGTTGGCGCCATGGCCGATCCAGGACTCGATCACGTCGCCGAGGCCGCCCTGGCGGAACCGGTCCACCAGCCCGTCGAGGCCGCCGAGATCCCCCTGCCCCTCCGGGGCGGCGCGGCTCGGGGCCGGAGCGTCGCCGGGGCCGTCGAGCATGCCCGAGAGGTCCGAGAAGTCGCCGGGCGGCAGGGACGGGTCGACGGTCCCGCCCGGGCCGCTGTCGCGGCGGCCGCCATACTGGTCCCAGCCGCCGCTATCGCCGCCCTCCTCCGGGGAGCGGCGCCCGCCGGCATCGGCGGGGTCGTGGCCGGGATCGCGCCCGTAGGGTCCGGCGCCGCCGGAGCGATCGGCCTCGGGGCCGGGCTCGCCCTGCCGGCCGCGGCCGAAGATGTCGCCGAAGCCGCCGCTCGCGCCCTTTGCGAGGAGCAGCATCAGCAGGGCCTTCACCAGGGGCGACATCCCGGCGGGGCCCTGCCTCTGCCCGCCGAAGACCTGACCGAGCACGCCGCCGATCGCCGATTCGAGCAGTCCCATCTGCGTCTCCCCCGGGCCTCATCACCGGCCCGGGCGGACAACCCCCGGAGGCGGGTGCGGGTTGCTTCGGTCGCCGCAGCGAAGGGATCGCTCAACCCGCGTCCGCGCGGGGACCCGGCCGACATCGCGTCCGCCGCGTCCTCCCGGGGCCGCGCAGCGGCGCCCGGGATCCAGACCCGCCGAGGCGCCAGGCCCTGGCATCGACGGCGGCTCTGGGTTGCCCGCCTCCGGCGTGCCCCTCCGGATCCGGGCTCGCCTGCGGCGCCCCGGAACGACGGAGCGGGGGCGATCGGGGATGCGTCGGCTTCCCTCCGAAGAGTCCGCCGCCTCAGCGGGCGGCCGGTGCGGAGAGGGCCGCCTGCGTGGTGCCGTGCGAGGTGGTCGCGTCTGCGGGTTCGACCAGCGGCACCGTGGCGGCGGAGAGCGCCAGGGCGGCGAGGAACAGGCCGGTTGCGGCGGCGCCGGCGCGGGGACGCGGCAGGCGAACGGCGTAGCGGCGCTTTGTCGGGTTCAGACTCCGATCGGATCGGGACATGGCAGGTCTCGTCTGGTTCGGGGTGGGCGTCATGCGCCCGTCATGCCGAAGCAACGCCCACGGGGGGCGCGTCGGTTCCCAGCGCGCCGCAGCCGGTGCGGCGGCGATCAGCCCCTGGCGGCGAGGCGCCGCGCCAAGGCCCCGAGGGCACAGCCGGCGAGATATGGCGACAGGATCAGGGCAGCGCCCTCCAGCCAGAGGCCGGCCAGGCCGGGCACGAACCCGGCCAGCGCCGCAGCCGCCACGAGCCCCGCCAGGACCCAGAGGCCGAGGGGCACGGCGTACCAGTCCGGCCAGCCCGCCAGTGCCCCGACCACGAGGCCGAGCGCGGCCGCCCCGGCGAGCCCGGGCCAGAATGCGGCAAGCAGCAGCGTCACGGCCGTCCGGCCTCCCTGGGCGCGCGGAACTCTCGCGCAGATGGGCGCCCCCCGGCGGGCGCGCGTGCGGCGGATCGGACGGCGCTCACGGCAGCAGCGCGAAGGCGACGGGTCCGGCCGGCCCGTCCGGCCCGACGCTCACCTGCTCGGGCCGTGCCCCGGCCTGCAGCAGATACTCGATCACGGCCTGCGCCCGCAGCCGCGGCAGATCCGGCGGCGGCTCGTCGGCGGTCTCGGCGGGCTTCTTCGCAGCCGGCTTGCCGGGCTTGGCCGCCTCTTTCCCGGCCGGACCCTTGGTGGTCTTGCCGGAATCCTTGCCGGAATCCTTGGCCGCATCCCTGGTCTTGTCCTTGGCCGTATCCTGGGACGTCGGCTTGGCGGCCGAATCCGGCTTGGCGGTCAGGTCCGGCTTGGCGGAACTGGCGACGCGGGCCGGCGCGACGGCGTCCGGACGCGCCTCGTCCCCGGGGGCCGGGGCCGGCGCTTTGGGCTTGGCCGGGTCGCCGGTGCCTGAGACCGTGATGCGCAACGCCGGGCACGCCTTGGCGACGGCCGCCAGCGCATCGAGCGTCGGATAGAAGGACGGGGCCAGCACGGGGCTGCCCGCCGGGAAGCGGAGATCGGCCCCCGCCACGGCGGCGGCGAAGTCCGCGCGGCAGGTCTCGGGATCGCGCCGCTCCTGCGCCTGGCGGGCGGACACCGCCGCCTGCCCGGTCCAGCCGGGTGGCAGCGCCTCGGCCAGCCGCCCGGGCGCGCGGCTGGCGGTCTCGCGGTAGAGGCTCTCGCCGGTGAGCGTCAGAGCGCGGTCCGAGACGGCGATCTCGCCGGAGGCCAGGCTCGTCACCAGGGGGGCGGCGGCGGCCAAAGCCGCGCCGAGGTCGGGCGGGGCGCCCTCGGCGAGGCGCGTACGGTCAACGACCGGCTCCCGGAACAGGCGCGGCCGCAGGGCATCGAGCACCCGCTCGCGCGTGGCCGTATCGGGCAGGTGGCCGGTGAGCGTGACCGAATCCGCCGTCCGCCGGATCACCACCCGGTAAGGCGAGAGCGGCCGCGCCGTCAGCGAGACCGTGCCGGCCCTGATGCCGGCCGGGCGGGCGTCGCGCATCAGCGCCTCCGCGTCGGGGATCGCCTGCCCGTCGATGGCATCGCCCGTGACCGAGATCGCCCCGTCCGCGAAGGCGACGCGGCCGGACTGGATCAGGTCGGCGAGGCGGAATGCGAAGGCGATCAGGCCTTTCGGGTCGATCGCCGGGTCGAGGCCCCGGGCGGCCAGCAGGTGATCGTCGACGGTTCCGCCCGCCGCGGCCTCAGTGGCGGCACGCAGCGCAGCCTCGCGGTCCGACGCGGTCGGCGCGAACCCGTCGAGCGCGATGCCGCGGGCCGTCTTCTCCACGACGAAGCGGTAATCCGGCACCACCGGCGGCACGATCTCGATCCGCCCGATGCTGAATCCCGCCGGCGGGTCGGACAGGGACGCCCGCAGCGCCTCGTAGGCCGGCATGTCCAGGGCCTCCCCCGAGAGGCTGAGCACGGTGTCGCTGAGCGCCGCCCGGCCGCCCTTCGCGAGCCCGGAGAGCCGCGCCGCCAGGAACGCCGCCGCGCTCGGGAAATCCGGCGGGGCGCCGCGGGCCGCCCGGGCCGTGTCGTCGAGGGTGGTGCCGGGGTTCAGCACGCCGGAGATCCGCGCCTCCAGCGACCGCCGGCCGATCTCCACCGGGCGGCTGCCTTCCAGAGCGATCCGGTTCGGCTCGCTGCGGATCGCCGCCCACTGGAACGGCGCGGCAGTCTCGACGATCCCGACCTCGGAGACGATCCGGTGAGGCCCGTCGAGAGCGGCGAGGCGGGACAGCACGGTCTCGCGCTCGCCGACATCCGGCGCCTCCCCGGCCGCCAGGAGATCGCGGCCCCTCGTCTCCAGGCGGAGCCAGGGCTCGCCCGTGGCGGTGGCCGTGCCGGCCGCGACCGTCGCACCTTCGGCCTCGAGCCGGTCGGCGATCTGCGGGGCGGCGTAGAGCGTCGCGCTTACCCAGATCAGCGCGAGCGCCGGCAGGCCGGCGAGCCAGCCGGCGCGGCGCAAGCCTGGGGCGAAGGATTCGGGCAACGGCACGATCGCAGGTTCGGGCGGATCCGCTTGGGAGACGACACCGCCTTTCCGGCAGCATGAAGGCCGTTCGCGTCCGTCCCGGACATCGCGGGCGCGCCTCCACGGAGCCGGCCCGCGTCGGCGCGCCGCCGGAACCCCCTTGGAATCGGTGCCGTTGGCCTCC
Organism: Methylobacterium sp. OAE515; assembly: GCF_041806315.1. Classification (NCBI taxonomy): domain Bacteria; kingdom Pseudomonadati; phylum Pseudomonadota; class Alphaproteobacteria; order Hyphomicrobiales; family Methylobacteriaceae; genus Methylobacterium; species Methylobacterium sp. OAE515. The sequence continues at coordinate 3,350,203 of NZ_JBGMUV010000001.1, read as the reverse complement.
CAATGCCTCCTGCGGAGATCGTCATGCGGGCCATCCTCGCCACCGTCCTGCTGCTGCCATCCGCTCTTCCCGCGGAGGCCCAGAGCCTGTCGGCCACCGCGACCGTGCCCAATTCGGCCGCGCTGGAGCCGACCACGGCGATCGCCAATCCCGGGCAGCTCAGCCTCGGCGGCGGCACCACCACGAGTCCTTTCCCGGTCCTGTCGGCGCAGTCCGGGGGCTTGGTGAATGCCGGCCAGCTCAGCTTCGGCGGCGGCGGGGCCGGCGGCAGCATCCGAGCGCCCGGCGGCACGGGCCTGGGCGGCAGCCAACTCGGCCTCTCGGGATCCGGAAGCACCGGAGGGGCCGGCATCGCCGGATCGACGCTCGGCGTGCTCGGGACCAGCGCCACGATCGGCGCCACCGGGACGCGGAGCGGCTTCAGCACCTCATCGAGCGCAGCCTTGGGCTCGATCTCGGGCAGCGCCCTGTCGTCCACCTCCGGCACGATCGGTCTGGGTGGCGGATCAGCCATCGCCACGAGCCTGAACACCAACGCCAACGCGGCCTCGACGGTGGCCTCGTCGTTCGGGACATCCGGATTCGGGAACGGGTCTGGGATCGCCGCGAGCCTCAGCACGACCGCAACCTCCGCGTCGGCGCCCGGTTCCGGAGCGACCGCGAGCAGCACGGCCACCGGCGCCGCCCTCGGTTCCACCACAGGCCCGACCTTCGGAACCTCCGGCGTCGGCGGCGGGACGGGCCTCGCCGCGAGCCTCAGCACTGGTGCGGCAGCGTCGCCCGCCGCGACGGCGACTGGCGGGGGTGGTTCGGGCGGCGCCGGGATCGCCGCGGGATCGGGCGTGACGGCAGCCCGGGATCTCGTCCCGCCGACCGCTGCGGCCCGGGCGGGCGGCGGGGCGGGCGGCGCGGGCATCGGCGGCGGCGCGGCCGCCGCCCCGGGCCGGACCAGCGACATCTGCAGCGGTCCCCTGGCGGAAGCCTGCCTCGGCGGGGCCGGCACGTTCTGATCGGGGGCGCTGCGCGGAACCGCGGCTCTGCCGCCGCGGTTCATTCTGCTCCGGCACCTCGGCCGGACAGGAGGCAGAGATGAACGTCATTCTGGGCCGCGTGTCTCTCGCGGCCGCTCTCGTTCTGGGTGTCTCAAGTGCGACCCTGGCGCGCGAGGCTGGTCCCAAGGCCCACGGCGCAGGGCATGCGTCGGGTCTTCACGGGATCGGTTTCGCTGAGCCGAAGTTCCGGTCCGCCCTGCGCACCGGCAAGGATCAACCCTACACGTGGCCGGTGAGCGACCGCTACCGTCCGGTGTCGCAGCCCTTCTACGGCCGGGCCTACTGAGGCCTCTCCATCGCAGGGGCCGGCACGGGTGCGCCGGCCTCGCTCCAGCGTCTGAGCCAGGAGAGTGCGTGATGCGTCCGCTGAGCCGGCTCCTCCTCGCGACCTTCGTCCTCGCGCCCGCGGCAGCCCGGGCCGGCGAATTCGCGCAGAGTCCCCCCGCCCCGGGTATGGCGCTGACGTTGCCGGATCCCGGCATGGCCAGCGGCACCCCTGCGCCTGCCCCGCCCCCCGCGCTTGGGGCGCCACCGCCGGTCGCGGCCCAGGCCGACTTCACCGGCGGCCGGCGGCGGCTCCGGGCTCTCGGCAGCGGCTTCCCGTCCATCGACGGCCAACTTCCGAACCAACGCACAGGGCCGCGGCGCGAGCACGTGGTCCACGACATCTGCATCGGCTGCTGAGTGGGGCGCCGGCCTCCACGATTCCTCAGTATGCTTTATTGCAGCGCGCGCGAGAGCGTGTTCGCGCGGATCCAGCGAGGCGAGAGGATGTCGCCCGCCTCCGTGATGATCCAGGGCTGCGCGTCCTCGGACTCGATGGCCCGGGCTGCGGCGGCCAAGGCTTCGCGTAAGGTCGCGAACGGGCGCCCCTCCGCGGAATGGCCAGGGGCGCGCTTCGGCCAGACGGTCAGCTCGGCGCGCTTGTCGAGATCGGCGGGCGTCATGCTCTCGCTCCGGAGGTTTCGTCGGTTGAGGGGCTCTAACGCGCCCGTGTGACGCGGATCTGGCGACGGTGTTGCCGATTCGTGTCAGGCGCTGCGCGAGATGCCGACGGCCGAGTTTTGGACGGCAAAGGCTCCACTTGGGTCGTGTTCGAAAATTTAATGTGGCCACGCCTCAATTTTACTTTGAGAGTTCATGAGCGGAAGTTTATTTCATTTGCACTGAATGCATGACGCGATCAGTGTTGCCGTTGAGGAAGCACCTGTGCATCGACCTCGAACACTGCATTACCCTGCCGATTTGGCGCTATGTTGCATTGCGTCATTGTCATGACGCGCCGCACAAATCCGTGCTCTCATGCGGTCTCCCATCGCAGCCCGTGATGGGAGCCGCGATCGAAACGGAGACGCACCATGCGCACGATCCTCATCCTCGCGTCGGCCGCGCTCACCTCGGCCGCCGTCCTCACAGTTCCTGCCAAGGCCGAAGAGCTCCTGCACCTGACGCCGCCGCTCTATCGGGAGCAGGCCCGGGCCACGCAGCAGGCGCATCCGGCCGGCGACCTGAAGACCACACCGCAGCCCGTGGCGGTGCCGGTGAATGGCGGCAGCCGGACCGTGTCGATGGTTGACCGGCCGATGGTTCAGGCCTCCGCTGAGGCTTTGCGCTGACGGCCCCTGCGGGACCGTTCTGACGGTCCCGCATCGAAGCGGTCGGCATCGTCCGCGTGGCGCGCCGGACTTCGTGCCACCGGCGGTTAGACGATGTGCAAGTCCTGTGCGGCCGCCGCTGGTGACACGCCCCGTCGGATCAGCCGCCGCGTCCGCGCCTGCTGATCCAACTCGGCTTTCAACCCGGTCCCGGCCGCCCGGTACAGGTCCAAGTACAGATCCCACCACGCATATTGGGCCGCCGTCACGAGCAGGACAGCAATTTCGGCCTGTCGCAAGCCCAGCCGCAGGCTCTCGTCCGCCAAGCGGCCCACCTCCCCGTAGATCATCCGCGTCCCCGCTTCGATCCGGCCGGCGGCACCCAGGTGCGACGCCGGCCATCCTGTCCCGATGCGCTCAGTGCGCGGCCTGCTGCGCCTCGTTCGCCGCCTGCTGAGCTGCATCCTGGCCCTGCTCGACGGCCTTACGGGCCTCGTCGGCCCCCTGTTGCACCGCCGCCCGGGCGCGCTCCGCACCCTGCTGGAACGCGCCCTGTGCGAGGCCGCCCAGCTCCTTGGCCTGCGCCTGCATGGCGGCGAACCGCTCGCGCACGTACTCGGCCTGAATCTGTGCCGCTTCGGGGAGCGAGCGCGCGGCCGCGAGCTTCTGCCCGAGATCCAGCGCGGCGCGGACGTTCTGCTCGGCGTAGTCCAGGCCGCGGGCATAGATGTCCTGCGTGCTGGTGCGGGCGAGATCTGCCGAGCCCTGCAGGGTGTCGGTCGTCCGCCGTGCGGTTCCGATGAAGCTTTCGAACGCTTTCCGAGCCTGTTCAAGGCTGGTCTCGGCCATATCGCGCAGCTGCGGTGGGACCTCGTAGCTTGGGGTGTTCGCCATGATTGGTCTCCTCTAGGCCGCCTTGCAGGCGCGGCCGGCTTGTTTGTGCGCCGCACAAGCTGCCGCGTCCAGGCACGATCGAGTCGGATCAAATCTCGGTCTCGCGGCGCACCACGGCGTCCTCACCGCTGCCCTTCTGCGACAGGCCGACATCCGGATCCTCGTCGGTGATCGGCACCGGCTTGTGCTCGGCATCCGGAGCGGTAGCAGCGGGTTCGTCCGGTCCCGGACCTTGCTGTCCGGCACCGGAACCTGGTGACGCTGCCGGGTGCGCGGTCGTCATCCGAAACCTCCCTGCCCCATCAACGCGGGGGTGGCTCTCAGGCTCCCGGCTGGTCGATTCCGCAGGAGCCGGATCGCCGCCGCGGCGCTATATGGGGTCGGGAGAGCGAGGAGAGTGTTGTGTTCACCGTCAAGGGGATCGATCCGTCCGGGCGCGTCATGACCTTCGCCTGCGGAACCGATGAGCAGGCGATGGAGAAGACCTGGGAACTCGCGCGGCGCGGCTTCCGCGAGATCACGGTTGCCGATCCGAAGGGCAAGGAGATGTCCGCTGCCGCCTTCGAGCGATCCCTGAACATCGATTGGGATTGAGGACCGAGCCCCTACCGATTCCCCAGGGCTGGCCCGCCGGCCGTGCCGCCCGTGCCCGGAGGACCGCTTGTCGGGGTGCCGCCGATCGTCGCCCCCGGCGTGGTGCCCGGTACGGTGGCGTTGCCCTGCGCAGCCGCCGCGCCGTTGCGCGGTTCGCCCGCACGGTCCGAGCCCACCGACCCGGCCGGGACCCCGCCGGTCGTGGCCGGGGCCTGCACGCCGGTATTGCCGGCGCCGCCGGTCGTCACCTGTGCCCGTGTGGGAGCGGCCACGAGGACGGCCAAGGCCGCGGTGAGCAGAAGAGTCGTCAGCTTCATCAATTGATCCGTCGTGCGTGGTGCGACGCCAACGGCTGCCGGGCGGGGAAGTTCAGCCCCCAGGCACGAGCCCACGCACGAAACCCTCCGAGTTCCTCCCGGAACACAGGGGCTTTCAGTGCAGCTCGTAGCAATTCGTGACCACGCGCGGGCTGCGCGTCACGTCGTACAGGATCGAGCACTGGACGAGATACGGCCTGTCTTTCCTGCGAAACAGAATCAGGGAGGAGCGATTGTCCAGGGTCCCGGCATAGCCCGCGATCTCCCAGCCGTCCGCTGTGAGCCGCTCAATGCTGAGCGGGGGCTCCGCAGCGTGCGCCGTAGAGATCCAGCCGAGACAGGCGAGGAAGCCCGCAGACCATCGCATCCCCGCAGCTTAGTCCCGCTGCCGCCCCGCATACAACCGGGGCTTCACCATGTGGACGGGGCGCCTCAGAGCCCCGGCACCTCGTCGATCTCAGGCGCCGGCTCGTCGCGCGGCGCCGGAGGCTCCTCGGGCGCGGGCGGGAGTCGCGGCGGCGGCATGTCGCCGGTATTGGGCGGCATCGGCAGGCCGTGCGGCAGATCGGGCTCGGGCAACTCGCCTGGGTTCGGAGCTTTCGGATCCGGCATGAGGCGTCCCCGGCATATCCCTCGTGTGAACGATCGGGAGGCGCGAAGGTGCCCGAATTCTCGCGAAGGGCCGGACTGCCGCTGCGTTCAGGCCGGCTGCAGGGCTTCCCGGGCGGCCGGCCGGCCTGGATGCAGGGACGACACGCCGTTGGCGGTCGCGCCGATCTCCTCCGCTTTCCGCCAGACGGCGCTGCACACGAGGATCTCGTTGCTCGCGTCGAGGCTCAGCACGAAGCTGTCCGGGACGATCTCGGCCTCGGGGAGCGCCACGCGCACGCCTCCGAGAGACCGGTCGTAGACGATGCAGGGCAGGCTTCGATGCTCGTCCACCGAGATGCTGCCGGTCTCATTCAGCAACGTGCGCGAAGCGCTGCGTCGTTCGAACATTGCCGCCTCTTGAAATTCCAGGCGGCAGGATCGGCTACCCGCGTTCAGGCAGGGTTTTCAAAATGCGTTGGATTTTCGCTATCGCGATCGTGCTGTGAATTATGAGTTCTATTCTCGCATTCTGGGGATATTCAGCGGGCAAATACAGATCGCACGTCGCCGCCCGCCGGGCGAGAGACCCGGCGGCCTGCAGGATGCGTATCCGTCCGCTCCAGGCGACCGCGGCCTCCCTATCCGGTGATCACTTCGACAAGGGTGGTCAGAAAGCCGAGGGCGACAGCGCCGATCCCGCTCATGAACGCGACATCCCAGCCGGCGAAGTCCTTCGACCGGGGCGCACGCAGGAAGGCGAAGAGCGTGACGGCAGCCCCGCACACGACGAGGGCAATGGCGAGATAGATGGACCGAGACATGACGCTTCCTCCTGCGCCGGTCTCGCGGCCCTTCAGGGCTCTTGTGCGGACGTGTGCAACCGGCGTGATGTGTTTAAGCTCATCCGTTGTCGAAAGATGACAGACGAGCAAGCGGTGAACAAGTCGCTATTCTGTTCTGCACTGCGGAACGACATGTCTATGCGCCGCTGAGATCTGACCTGGGCGCGGAGCTCTTGCCAATTCGTGCGCCAGGGCTGTTCTTTTGAAGGGGCGTGCGCGGCCGTCGCGGTCAATCGGCGAAGATACGGACGCCGTCGATGTTCAGGATGTCGCGCTGGTCGGCGCACCACTGCTCCGCGCCAACCGTGGCGATCTCGCTCGCAGCGCGCTGTCTCTTCTCGACGATGATGGCCTGCGCCTTGTGGCAGCCGATCGCCGCGTCGAGCGCGCGGCGGACGGTCCGGGACAACCCTTTGGAAACCGCGTCATTCACCGTGTAGAGCTTGCGGCTGTCCAGCGCGATGCCGGCCTGTGCCCCGACGATCCGCACCAGCCGTCGATCGCGTTTCCGTGCGCTGCTCGGCTGCTTCCTCGGCCGCCTGGTCACGTGGCAGCGGCCAGCAGAGCGGGGCGTAGAACGCCTCTCATCTCGGGCATTTCCCTTGCCGGCCCGAAAGCGGACCGGCCCACGGGAACGCCGTAGCCTCTGTGCGGTGCCCGGAGGGCCGTGAGGTTCAGTCAGGCCCGGTCGTTCACTTCCGCGCGGCCATGAGATCGTGGGTCAGGACCGTCAATTTGCCGATGAGACTGCTGATGTCGGAGCTCTTGCACGACCACTGCGTGCCGATCGCCTCGCCCTCCGCCGAGACGGAAACCACCGCCACCGAGCGCAGACGGCCTTCGCGGGCTAGCGCCAGCTGATCCTGCAGCACGGCGATGATCGATGCCGTATCCTCGTCGGCCACGGCGGGCGTGATATGCGCCGGGAACGGCACCACCGTGCTCGTCATCGTCTGCTCTCGCTTCATGGTCCGGAATCCCTCGGTTTTCGTCCTCGGGCTCCGACGTGCGCAGCAGCTTTGTGCAGAGTAAGGCAGCTTGTCCGTGTCGCGCGATGTCGTGGACAAGTGTGGCGGCGCGGCAACGATGGCAGGCGCGTTAAAGACCTGATCATCGGTGGGGCCGCCGCCGCGGCATGCGCCGACGCGTATTTCGGATGCGGTCCACCGGCGCATCATCGGCCGGGCACCCCGTCGCAGCGCCGCGCGGGTCGGTGCTGTGACGGGGTGCCCCGGAGACGGATGGCCCTCAGGCGGCCTTGCGGCCCTTGCGCTCGCGCTCGGCCATGGCGCCGGGCTGTCCGAGGCCGATCGCCTTGGCCAGGGCAGAGCGCTGCTCGGCGTAGCTCGGGGCGACCATCGGGTAGTCGGCCGGCAGGCCGTAGCGATCGCGGTAGCTGCGCGGGTCGAGACCGTGGCTGGTCAGGTGACGCTTGAGCGTCTTGTAGGTCTTGCCGTCGATGAAGCTGACGATCCCGTCGGGGCGGACCGACTTGCGGATCTGGGCGGCGCTCGGCTTCTCGATATCGGCCTGCACGGCCGCGCCGGTGTCGGCGGTCAGCGTGCCGAAGACGAGGCCGGCGATCGCGCCGTGCACGCGCGTGATCAGGGCCGGCAGCTCGGCAACCGGCACCGGATTGTTCGATACATAGGCGGCCACGATATCGCCGGCCAGCTCGATGAAGTTGGTATCGGGCCCGATGGTTTCTTCTGTCACTTCAAGATTCCTAGTGTGCCCCTCACGGGCGATTTGCTACTTTTGATGGATGAATGCAAGTTACAAAACCGTTTTGCGGGCAGCATTTCGCGCATGATTGGCATGCCTGGCGCGACCGGTGGGCGGGTATTTTTGGCAATCGATGCCGAGACCTTGTGCACCCGCATGCGGATCTGTGTCGGGATCACGATATTTTTCACGGTGCGGGGCCGGGAGACTTCAGCACCTAGAGTCACCGATCCTGCCGCGCGGATACGCTGAAGTCTGTCCCCTGCCAGAATGTGCGGTCCGGTTGACGCTCGTGCGGTGACGCAGAGGCCGAGTCGTGGCATGGCCCAGCCATGCTCCTGCTCGCGCTGCTCCTCGCCCTCGTGGCCGTCCTCGTGGCGATGATCATCCTCCGCCGATGGACCGGCCGTCTGGCCTCACTGGCCACGCTGATCGCGGGGGCGATCATGGCCCTGTGGCTGGCCGAGGTTGGCCTGCTTCCCGGGTCGAAGGGGCCGCTCACCGAGACCCGGCCACTCGTTCCCGGGCTCGACCGGTAACGGTTCGGTAAACGTGTCGGCGCGAGCATGCCGCATGCCCACGCTCTCCGCCCCGCGCCTGCTCACCTTTCTGGTATCGATCGTCCTGATCGGCCTCGCCGTCGCCAGCCTCTACACCCGAATCCCCATGGTTGGACGTACGGTGGTCGCGCACCGGCAATGGTTCTTCATCGGCGCCTACGTCCTGCTGGCGCTCGGGGTTACCACCCGCAGCCTGTGACCGACGGCGCTCCCGTCTGGTCGGAGCCGCCGACCGCCCGGAGGAGATCGGCATGACCCTGAAGACCAGCTTCGTGGTGCAACCGGTCGAGATGCACCCGAACCGCCTGCGGCCCGCCCGTCAGGAGCTTGCCCAGAGCGAGTTCGGTGCTCTCAAGAAGGCCGAGGCGCTCGCCGCGCGCCTGCCGGGCGCGGCGGCGCTGAAGGTCGTTGCCGCTGACGAGACCGGTGAACTCGAAGGCGTGACGATCCTCGGCCAGTTCGGCAACATCCCGGACGATTTCGCCGAGACGCTTCAAGGCGGTTGACAGGCCCTCCGCTTCCTCATGCGACATCAATGACGCCCGGTTGCCGCCCTCCGGAAACTACGTAGAAACAACCTAGACTGATTCTTGCGGGCACAAGAGCTCGCCGAGCCGAAGCCCGTGCCCCGCTACTTCATCGATCTTCACGACGGCGCCAACTTCGTGCGCGACCATAAAGGATTCGACCTTCCGGACCTCGCTGCGGCGCGGGTGCAGGCGGTCCGGATGATGACGCGCCTGGCGCAGGGCTTGGCGGATCCCCAAGAGCGTCAGGATTACGTCATCGCCGTGCGCGACCATCAGGGCGCAATCCGCCTGCGCCTTCGCCTCTCCTACGACGTCGAGCCGGGCTGAGAGCGTCGCCGACATCAAGTCGGGCAGGCCGGCGGGATAGCGCGACGCGCATCCGCGTTGACGCTGCGCCGGCGCGGGCGCACGGCTGAGGAGATCGGATGCGACGTTCACCCACTGCGCTCAAGCCACTTGCGGCGGCGCTCGTGCTCCTCTGTGCCGTAGACCGGGTGGCGACGGCCCAGACCACCGCGGCGCCGCAGGTCGGCTCGGCGACGGCAACCGCCGACAACGCCGTTCTGCTGACGGTCTTCCTGCGTCACGACCAGTCGCGCCCGCTGGCCGAGCTGAATGAGCAGCTCGCCAAGCAGGGCTTCTACAAGGCCTTCCCGCCGCCGGGGATCGAGGTCGTCTCGTGGAACGTCGTCATGGGGATCGGGCAGATCATCACGCTGCGGTTGCCCGCCACGCGGCTCCGGGAGATCAACCGCGTCCTTGAGGATACCGCCTGGGGTGCGTACCGGACGGAGTTCTATCCCACCTACGATTACAAGGCTGTCGGTCTCGGGGAGCACGAGAAGGCGCGCTGAGCCGGCGCCGCCCGTCTCGTCGGATCTCGGCGTCAGCGCTGGCCGCTGTCGCTGTTGCGCTGCGTGCAGCGCCACCCGGCGAGGCAGTTCGGCACGTCCGCGGACGGCTCGAAGGCCGGCGCGCCGGTCTCGTCCTGCTGGCACGCGCCGGAATCCAAGTGGACGGTCTCGTAGGCCGTCTCGCTCCGCGCCAGCATGACGGTCCGATCGTGGGCGACGCGAGCCTTCAGCGCCGCGCAGGTGAGGTTGCGCGTATAGACCCGCTCCTGCGCGGCGGCGCCGGTGGCGACGACGGCCAGAGCGAGAACGGCAGCGAGACGGATCATGTAGACCTCCGGGCGTGTTCGGGCGCGGCTCGCGTGGCGGTATCGCGCCAGCCTTGCATCCTCAACCACCCGTAGCGCCGCGCCCCGCAGGGTTCAGCCTGCAGGGTGTCTCGGTGTCGATGCGGACCCGGGAGCGAAGCGCGCAGGCCTCCGGTCAGGCGAAATGCGCCGGCAGCGACAGGCTCTGCGCGTACAGGGTCAGGGCCATGGCGCCGCCCATCAGGGTAGCGGCCAGGGCGACGCGGTTTGTCCAGTTCATCGTTCGTCTCCACTCACTACGTCTCTGTTTTCGCGGTGTGGAGATGACATAAGCTCAAGCATTCGGGCCGGGTGTGCTCCGTGACACACCCGACAGATCAAGCCGGTGCCGCGGCGCCCGCAAAGGAACCGAGAACCGCCGCGTCGGCCCGCTCGGCCAGGGCCTTCGCCCGCGTCGCGTGCAGGGGCGCGCAGGCGATGCCGATGGCGGCCGCGCGCGCCAGCTCCTTCAAGGTCTTGCGCGCGCAGGCTGCGCCAGCGCCGGATTGTACGATCTGAGGTAGATTCCGCGAATCGATGATCGCGAAATCTCGAGCGTGACTGCTCCCGATCCGGAGAATTTTCCGCGCCCCGGCAGGTCTCGAACCGGAAGGCCCCTCAGGGGGCGTTGTGCTCGACATGATGCCCGTCGAGCACCGTGTCGCTGGTCGGGACCGTCTCGGCCACGGCTTGCGCCCGGCGGAGGTCCGGCGCGGTCGCCTCCTCCAAGAAGGCCGCCACAGCATCGGAGAGCGGCAGCGTGCGGGTCTGCTGGCTCCCGAGCCGCCGGATCGAGACCGTCCGCTCCTCGGCCTCGCGCTTGCCGAGTGCCAGCAGCACCGGCACCTTGGCCAGCGAGTGTTCCCGGACCTTGTAGTTGATCTTCTCGTTGCGCAGATCCGCCTCGACCCGCAGGCCGGCGCGCTCCAGGCTGCGGATGACGTCCCGGGCGTAAGCGTCGGCCTCGCCGGTGATCGTCGCCACCACCACCTGGACCGGCGCCAGCCACAGCGGGAAATGCCCGGCGAAATGCTCGATCAGGATGCCGGTGAAGCGCTCCATCGAGCCGCAGATCGCCCGGTGGACCATCACGGGCGGCTTCCGGGCGCCGTCGGCGTCGATGTAGAAGGCGCCGAACCGCTCGGGCAGGTTGAAGTCGACCTGCGTCGTCCCGCATTGCCAGTCGCGGCCGATTGCGTCGCGCAGCACGTACTCGAATTTGGGCCCGTAGAACGCGCCCTCCCCCGGGTTGACCGCGGTCCGGATCCGCCCGCCGGACTGCTCCTCGATCTGCGCCAAGACCCGGGTCATCACCGCCTCGGCATGATCCCAGAGGGCGTCGGAGCCGACGCGCTTCTCGGGCCGGGTCGAGAGCTTCACGACGATCTGGTCGAAGCCGAAATCCGCGTAGGTCGAGAGGATCAGGTCGTTGATCTTCAGGCACTCGTCGGCGAGCTGGTCCTCGGTGCAGAAGACGTGGGCGTCGTCCTGCGTGAAGCCGCGCACGCGCATCAGCCCGTGCATGGCGCCGGACGGCTCGTAGCGGTGCACGATGCCGAACTCGGCCATGCGCAGGGGCAGGTCGCGGTAGGATTTCAGGCCGTGCTTGAAGATCTGCACGTGGCCCGGGCAGTTCATCGGCTTGAGGGCGAACCAGCGCTTGTCCTCGGCCTCCTCGCCGGCCGATTGCGCGGCGAACATGTTCTCCCGGTACCAGCCCCAGTGGCCGGAGGTCTCCCACAGGGCCTTGTCGAGGATCTGCGGCGCGTTGACCTCGGCGTAGTCGCCGCGCAGGCGGCGGCGCATGTAGGCGATCAGCTCCTGGAAGATCGTCCAGCCCTTGGCGTGCCAGAAGACGACGCCGGGCCCCTCCTCCTGGAAGTGGAACAGGTCCATCTCGCGGCCGAGCCGGCGGTGGTCGCGGCGCTCGGCCTCCTCCAGCCGATGCAGATAGCCGTCGAGATCGGCCTGACTCGCCCAGGCCGTCCCGTAGATGCGGGTCAGCATCGGGTTGTTCGAATCACCGCGCCAGTAGGCGCCCGCGACCTTCATCAGCTTGAACGCGGTGCCGACCTTGGCGGTCGAGGTCATGTGCGGGCCGCGGCACAGATCGAACCAGTCGCCCTGGCGGTAGATCTTGAGATCCTCGCCCGGCGGGATCGCGTCGACCAGCTCGACCTTGAACTTCTCCTGCTTGCCGGCGAACAGCGCGCGCACGTCCTCCCGCTTCCAGACTTCCTTGGTGAAGGGCGCGTCGCGCGAAATGATTTCGCGCATCTTCGCCTCGATCTTCGGGAAGTCCTCGGGCGTGAACGGGGTCTCGCGGAAGAAGTCGTAATAGAAGCCGTTCTCGATCACCGGGCCGATCGTGACCTGGGTCTCGGGCCAGAGCGATTGAACCGCCTCGGCGAGCACGTGGGCGCAATCGTGCCGGATGAGTTCCAGGCTGCGTGGGTCGGTGCGGTCGAGGAACTCGATGCGGGCATCGCGGTCGATCGGATCGTCGAGGTCGGCGACCGTGCCGTCGAGCGCCATGGCGACGGTGCGCTTGGCCAGCGACTTGGCGATGCCCTCGACCACGGCACGGCCGGTTGTGCCGGCGGCGATCTCACGGGTGTTGCCGTCGGGGAAGGTGAGAATCGGCATGGGTTCAAGCGTCTCCGGGCTCAGTCCTGCATACGGGGCAGGTAAGCGTCTGCGGGGGAGCGGCCGTGTAGACCGAATTCTTTGGGGAGGAAACGGCCGTGCCGCGCATCGCTGGCCCGAGCCTGTCCACAGGCCCCGCGCCATCGTCTCCGCGCACGTCCGGCCATCCCGGGGCGCTGCGCGCGACGAGACGGGTCATGCGGTTGCCGCTTCATGTCCTCGCCCGCCCACCGCACGCCGTCCTCCCGGGGCCGCGCAGCGGAGCCCGGGATCCAGAGCCGCCGCGGCGGCAGATCCGGCGACGACGCGTGTCTGGATTGCCCGCCTCCGGCGTGCCCCTCCGAGTCCGGGCTCGCCTGCGGCGCCCCGGAATGACGGCGCCGGGTGGGGAATCGGCCGAGCGTCCGGCAGACAGGTTACCGCCCGCCATGCGCGATCGTCCCCGCGCGCCGTTCGGCGCCGGGGGCATGGCCCAAGAGACGAACACGCGGGACGCGGGACGCCGCGGGAACCCAGGTGTCGGCCAGTCAACGCGCGGGATCCGATCCCCGCGGCGCCCGCGGCATCGACCGGGCATGGTCCCCAGCCGGTGCCGTCTTTCTCGTCGCGGCGTCTGTGCGACGTCCCGGTCCTGCGCCGGCCTGCCAAGCGGTCTCGGGCGAGGCGCACGCGCCTCCGGAACCCGCTATCAATGCCGTGGCCTTCCAGCCGTGTGCCCGCCTCGTAGTGGGCGGATCCGCAGGGTGCGTAGGGTCGGCCCAGTGACGGGTCGGCGCGGGGACATTTCGGCCCCCGCCGGGCAGACTGCCGCCCGGTCTCACGCCCGCCACCGAGACACGCCCCGTACCGGGCACGCCGCCCGGGGCGATGGCGGCTGAGAGCCACCGACGCGGGCACCGCCCCGCGCCACGGACCCGACCGGTCAGCCACCGGGCGGGCCCCGTAAAGGACGCCCCGGGATCGCTCCCGGGCCGCCGTGGGCAGGTGGCGGCTAATGAGCACAAAATAGGAACATTGTCAAGGTCGGGGTGTGCTCTTCGCCGCGTAGCTGCGTGCATAATGCCGCCGCATCGTCGTTCCGGGGCGCCGCAGGCGAGCCCGGACCCGGAGGGGCACGCCGCAGGCGGGCAACCCAGAGCCGCCGACGATGCCAGATCTTAGTGCGTCGGCGTGTCTGGATCCCGGGCTCCGCGACGCGGCCCCGGGATGACGGGGTGGCTTGCGGTGATGCGGCGCTTCCCTCTCGGTCCTGCGCCCCATGCGGTCGTTCCGGGCTTGCCTTCGGCGCCCCGGGATGACGCGGTGAGGCGGCACCGGTGCGGCCGAACCCTTAACCCGCGCGCTGCAGCCGGCTCGCGAAGAAGCCGTCGAGGCCGCCGCGGGCGCCTGGAACCTCGGACAGGTGACACGGCAGGGTGCGCAGATCGCCGTTGGCATCGATCAGCGCGGTGGTGCCGCCGACCTCCTCGGGCTGGACCGGCACGCGCACGAACCGGGCGTCGCGGGCCAGGAAGGCGGCGACCTGCGCCTCGCCCTCCTCGGGCTCCAGGGAGCAGGTGCAGTAGACGAGACGCCCGCCCGGCCGCACCAGCCCGGCCGCGTGGTCGAGGAGCTTGGCCTGGAGCGCGGCGAGCCGGGCGATGTCGGCCTCCGACTTGATCCAGGCGACATCCGGGTGGCGCCGGATCGTGCCGGTCGCCGAGCATGGGGCGTCGAGGAGCACCGCGTCGTGATCCTGGCCTTCGAGCGCCAGGGCGTCGGCGACTACGATCTCGACGGCGAGGCTGAGCCGCGCGACGTTCTCGCGCAGGCGCTCCAGCCGCGGCGCCGACCGGTCGACCGCGGTGACGCGCGCCCCGGCGGCGGCGAGCTGCATGGTCTTGCCGCCGGGCGCGGCGCAGAGGTCGAGGATCCGGGCGCCGGGCTCGGGCGCGAGCAGCCGGGCCGGGATCGCCGCGGCGGCGTCCTGCACCCACCACGTGCCCTCCTGGAAGCCCGGCAGTTCGGGGATCGCCGGCCCGTTCTCCGGCAGGCGCAGGGAGCCGGTGGGGAGCCGCACGGCGCCGAGCCGCTCCGCCCAGTCCGCCGGGTCCCCGCGGAGGGTGAGATCGATCGCCGCCCCCGCGAGATGGGCCTGCGCGATGGCGCCCGCGCGCTCCGGCCCGTAGGCCGCGCTCCAGCGACGGGCGAGCCAGTCCGGCGTGTTGGCGGCGAGCGCGTCGGCGCCCTCGGCCAGGATGACGTCGCGCTCCCGGGCAATCCGGCGCAGCACGGCGTTGACGAGGCCGGCGAGATGCGCCGTGCGGCTGTCCGCCTTGGCCAGCCGCACCGCGAGGTCGACGGCCGCATGGTCGGGGACCGCGAGGTCGAGGATCTGGGCGGCCGCGGTGGCCAGCAGGGCCGTCAGCTGGGGCTTGGCCGCGGGGAGCCCGCGCTCCAGCCGGGCGGCGAGTGCCGCGCGGATCATCCCGTAGCGCCGGAAGGTCGCGACCGCGATGGCGCGCGCCAGGCCGGCATCCGCGGGCGCCAGCGCCTCGGACCGGATCGCCTGGGCGAGGGCTTCGTCGAGCGCGGGCGGCCGCTCCTGGCCGATCAGGGCGGCGACCGCCTGCTGCGCCGCGCGCCGCGCGCCGAGTCCCGCCGCGTTGGCGTCGGCCCTATCCGGACCCGTGCCCCGCGCCGAAGTCCTGTCCCGCGTGTTGCGGCCTGTGTCCCGCGATGCCACTTCTTCTCCCGAGCCGAATGCTTTTCCGATCCACGCCCTCACACCCGAGCGAGCGCGATGCAAGACCCGAACAGACACGACCCGGATGCAGCCGGGGCCGAGCCCCGCAGGCTCAGCCCGGCGGCGGAGCGCGCCCTGGCCGAGGCGGCCGAACGCCGCGCCGCGATCGACGCGCGCGCCGCCGAGATCAGCGCCCGGCCCGAGCGCCTGGGCCGCGGCGGCCTGGAGCCGGTCCGCTACGATGATTGGGAGGTGAAAGGCCTCGCGGTCGACTTCTGAAGCCGGAACGCCGCGGCCCAAGGGCCGTTCCCCTGGCTGACCGACAGGGAGATCAGGCGATGGCGACAAAGGTATCGGCGCGGGGCGCGGCCGAGGGGCCGCACGGCGAGATTACCCTGGCCCGGGGCGAGCGGCTCGGGATGCGGATGTGGCGGGCCGAGGCGCCGAACGCCGACAAGCCGATGACCACCTCGCCCCACGAGACCGTGGGCTACGTGATCAGCGGCCGGGCCGAGCTGGTCGTCGGCGGCGAGACGGTGACGCTGGCGGCCGGGGATTCCTACTGCGTGCCGGCCGGGGCCGAGCACACCTACCGGATCCTGGAGACCTTCACGGCCGTCGAGGCCACCGCCCCGCCGGCCGGCTGAGCGCGGCCGGAGGTCAGTGCGTCATGTAGACCTGCGTGCCGACATCGACACGCGCGTAGAGGTCGACGACGTCCTGGTTGAACATCCGGATGCAGCCATAGGACGCGTAGGTGCCGACCGAGCCCGGCCGGTTGGTGCCGTGGATGGCGTATTCACCGCCCGCCAGGGTCATGGCCGCCGCGCCCATCGGGTTGTGCGGCGAGCCGCCGGCGATGAGATTCGGCAGGCGCGGGTTGTCGCGCTTCACCTCGGCCGGGGGCGACCAGGCGGGGGCGACGTACTTCCCGTCGATGGGCTTGGTGCCGAACCATTGCTTACCGGGCCGGCCCACCGCCACGGGGTAGCGGATCGCCGTCCCATCGCCGTTCACCAGGTAGAGCTTGCGCTGCGACACGCTGATCACGATCGAGCCCGGCTCGACGCCGTTCTGGAAGGGCACGATCTCGCGCGCCTGCGCCGTGCCGAAACAACCCGCCAGCACCGCGCCGGCCACTCCGAATAAAGCCGCGACCCGACCCGACATGATGTGATCCCCGACAAGCAAGAGCATCTGCGACCCAGTAATCCACGGTCGAGCTTGTCGTTCCAGGAAAAGCTATGGTTGATGCCGTGTCGTTCCCCGAAACTGTCGGCGACGGTAAAGGAGCAACGTAAATCGACGGGGCGTGAGCGAGGCGCCGTTGGATAAGAATAGCTTTCTCCGGTTGCTTCAAAGATCTCGGCTGCGTTCACCGATCGGAGAATTGTCTGGACTGTGGGCAGCTCCGTCGCTGCGGGAGCGCAGTGGCGACCCCGCGGGAGGCGGCCGAGGATTGCGGCGCCGGGTGGAGGGCTTGCGTCGCGGCCTGCCGACGCGGGCGCCGCTCCGGGCGCGCTCGCGCTTCGGGTATCCAGCCATGAGGTAAGCGTCCTAGAACAGCCGCGCTTGCCGGAGTTCCGGCGCCGAGACCGGTCGATCCATGACATCCGTTGCCCTGTTCGAGCTGATCCTGGGCCTCCTCGGCGCGGCCCTGCTGCTGTCGCTGGCGGCCGGGCGTCTCGGCTTCCCGCCGGCCGCCGCTTTGGTCCTCGGCGGCATGGCGCTGGCGGTGGCGCCGGGCCTGCCGGCCTTCGATCTCGATCCGGACCTGATCATGGTCCTGTTCCTGCCGCCGCTCCTGCTCGAATCGGCCTACTTCACCGTCTGGCGCGACTTCCGGGCGAGCTTGAGCCCGATCCTGTCCCTGTCGCTCGGGGCGGTGCTGTTCACGACGCTGGTGGTCGGGCTCGTGGCGCACATGATCGTGCCTGCCCTGCCCTGGGCCGCCTGCTTCGCGCTGGGGGCGATCGTCTCGCCGCCGGACGCCGTGGCCGCCAAGGCGGTGCTCGCCCGCGTCGCCCTGCCCCGCCGGATGATCACGATCCTGGAGGGCGAGAGCCTCGTCAACGACGCCTCGGGCCTCGTCCTCTACCGCTTCGCCGTGGCGGCCGCGCTCACGGGTAGCTTCAGCGCCTGGGCGGCGGCCGGCAGCTTCGCGTGGCTGGCGGTGGCCGGCGTCGCGGTCGGGTGCGCCTGCGGGCTGGCGGTGAACGCCGTGATGCGGCGGTTGCAGGACGCCAACGCCATCACGGTGCTGAGCTTCCTGGCCGCCTACATCGCCTACCTGCTGGCCGAGGAGGTCCACGCCTCAGGCGTGCTCGCCGTGGTGGCCTGCGGGCTGATGATGGGCGGCCGGGAGCACGAGACCTTCGACGCGCACGCCCGTCGCCATTCCGTGGCGGTGTGGGAATTCGTGGTGTTCGTGCTGGAGGCGCTGGTCTTCGTGCTGATCGGGCTGGCGCTCCGCGGCGTGCTGGCCCGGACCGGCGGCGAGACCGGCGCGCTCGCGGCGGCGCTGCCGCTGGCGCTCGCCGTCACGGCGGCCTGCGTGGCCGCCCGCCTGCTCTGGGTGTTCCCTGCCGTCTACCTGCGGCGGATCCTCTCGGCCCGGCTGCGGAGGCAGGAGCCGCCGACGAGCCCGGCCGTGCCGCTGGTCGTCGGCTGGGCCGGCATGCGCGGGGTGGTGACCCTCGCGGCCGCCCTGGCGCTGCCGGTGGACTTCCCCGGCCGCGACGCGATCCTGATCTCGGCCTTCGTGGTCATCCTGTTCACCGTGCTGGTGCAGGGCACGACCCTGGGCCCGCTGATCCGCCGGCTCCGCCTCGATCCCGCGGCGCACCTGCCCGACGGCCATCTCGACGCGCCCATGGCCCGCGTTGTCGTGAACGAGGCCGGCCTCGGCGCCCTCGAGCGGCTGGTGTTCCCCGAGACCGGCGCGCTGCAGCACCCGCGCCTCGTGGAGGAGTATCGCCGCCGGGTCCGGGCCACGTCCCGGGACCGCGACGAACGCAAGGCTCTGGAGACCGAGAAGAGCGAGCACTTCGCCGCCGCGCTGCTCGCGGTGCGGTCAGGCCGGTCGGCGCTGATCGGACTGCATCGGGAGAACCGGATCCACAGCTCGGTGCTGCGGCAGCTGGAGGCGGAGATCGACCTGGAGGAACTCCACCTCAAGCGTCTGGCCGGGACCGCGCCGGCCCATGGCTAGACTGGCTCATAGCTAGACTGGCCCATGGCTGGACTGGGGCGCAGCCCTCAATGGGCGGCGCAGCCATCCGCCGGCTGGCCGTAGCCGCCATAGACCACCCGCACCTTGCGCAGGCAGGCACCCTCGGCCTTCGCCCCCGTGGCCACGGGGGCGACCTCGACCGGCTCGACCCGGAGGGTCGCGGCGACCGGCTGGTCCTCGGAGATGGCCAGCGCGCGGCTGGCGCTCATCACGAACGGCGTGGCAACGAGAGACGAGATGGCGAGCGCGGCGAAGACGGCGATGTTCTTGCGGCCGAAGTTGTTAACGGTGCGAGCGGTTCGCATGACTGGTCTTCCGACGTGTTCGGCAGCGCTGAGGTGCCGATATCCCCTGTTGCGGCGATAACTTGGCCGCGGGCTTGGCGGTTCCAGGTATTGCCCCAAAAACCGCCACGCTTGGGTGTCCCGCCACACGTGGGAAGAACGTCTTCAGATAATCTTGCGGTACTGCACGAAGCCCGATTTCTCCGCGATCCGGTCATAGAGCTGCATCGCGTCGGTATTCGTCTCGTGCGTCAGCCAGTGGACGCGGGAGCAGCCTGCGGCCTGGGCCGCCGCGTAGACGTGCTCGATCAGCCGCCGGCCGATCCCGAGCCCCCGGGCTCCGTCCGCCACGAACAGGTCCTGGAGGTAGCAATAGTCGCCGATCGTCCAGGCCGAGCGGTGGCGGATGTGGTGGACGAGGCCGATCGCCTCCGCGCCCCGCCACGCCAGGGCGCCGTCGACCGGCTCGGCCGGGTCGTTGAGGCGGGTCCAGGTGGTGTCGGTGACGTCGGTCGCGAGGTCGACCTTGTAGAAGGCCTGGTAGCCCCGCCAGAGCGGCAGCCAGGCCTCCCTGTCCCCGGAACCGATCGGGCGGATCGCGAGGGCGGCCGTGTCAGCGTCCATGGTGTTCTCCGGGTGCAGTTCGGGACGATCGGATCATCATCCGGCTCCGTCACGCAAGCGCCGCCGCCTTGCACCCCCGCCCCCTCGCACCTAAACCGGCCCGCCAGCGGCCCGACCCGCCGTGCGAGCCCGAGCCATCGAGTCCCATGTCCCAGAAAAAATCGTTCCAGGGTCTGATCCTGACGCTTCAGGAATTCTGGGCGGCGCAGGGCTGCGTGATCCTCCAGCCCTACGACATGGAGGTCGGCGCCGGCACGTTCCATCCGGCCACGACCCTGCGGGCGCTCGGCCCGAAGCCCTGGAAGGCGGCCTACGTCCAGCCGTCGCGCCGGCCCAAGGACGGCCGCTACGGCGAGAACCCGAACCGGCTCCAGCACTATTACCAGTTCCAAGTGATCCTGAAGCCGAACCCGCCGAACCTGCAGGAACTCTACCTCGCCTCGCTCAACGCCATCGGCGTCGACCTGAAGCTCCACGACATCCGCTTCGTCGAGGACGACTGGGAGAGCCCGACGCTCGGCGCCTGGGGTCTCGGCTGGGAATGCTGGTGCGACGGGATGGAGGTCAGCCAGTTCACCTATTTCCAGCAGGTGGCGGGCTTCGAGTGCGCGCCGGTGGCGGGTGAGCTGACCTACGGGCTGGAGCGGCTGGCCATGTACGTCCAGGGCGTCGAGAACGTCTACGATCTGGACTTCAACGGCGCCGAGGGGCCGGACCGGATCACCTACGGCGACGTGTTCCTGCAGGCCGAGCAGGAATATTCCCGCCACAACTTCGAGGCGGCCGACACCGCCATGCTGTTCCGCCAGTTCACCGACGCGGAGGCCGCCTGCCGGACCTATCTCGACGCGGGGACACCGGCCTCGGACGGCGAGCGCCACCGCATGGCACAGCCGGCCTACGACCAGTGCATCAAGGCGAGCCACGTCTTCAACCTGCTCGACGCGCGCGGCGTGATCTCCGTGACGGAGCGCCAGAGCTACATCCTGCGGGTGCGGGAACTGGCCAAGGCCTGCGGAGCCGCATGGTTGAAGACCGCCGCCGGGGGTGCGTAAGGTCCCCGCTCGGTCTACAGCGGATAGGCCGTACAGAAGAAGCGGCGTGGATCGTCGGGCTTCGATTGCCAGACGGAACGAAACAGCGGATTGCTGCCGTCGGGGGTCTCGAGGGGACCCTCGTAGACGTATTTGCGTCCGTAGGTGGCATCGACCTCACGCACCAGCTGGCTCGGGCGCGCATGGCTGAACAGGGCCGCGATCAGCAGGGAGCCGCTGGCTTGCGTGAAGCCGCACGCTAGGAGGACGCGTGCCTTATGACGGCCTTTTCGGTGATCGAGATTGAGCAGGTAGCCGTGGATCTTGGACTCCGCGATCGTCAGATCAGGAGTCCAGTCGCCGTGATCGTCAGCCACCTGCCTCAGACCGCACGCAGAGCGTCCGCTCGGACCGTGGCATTGCCGACCACCGGCTCATCGAACTCGACCTCGTAGGCCTCGCCGTCGCCCCAGATACCGACAATGGTGCCTTCCGCGTCTGCGGGAACCGTCATCCCGTCATCGGTCACCACATCGTGCAGCAGTACGACCACGCTCAACTCTGCGAGGCCCTGCGGCTGCGTGACCGGCGCACGCGACTGATACAGCGTGTCGAACGACATGCCTTATCATGTGCGCGCGGCGCCTGAGCGTGCAAGGGCCGCCCCGGTAAATCTTCATTGCGGAGCCCCTTGCCCCCTCATGCGTTGCAACCCCCGCCAACCGGCGCGCCTTGGCGCGTCCGCAGACGCGGGAACCTCGTGATGAAGAAGACCCTCCTCGCCCTCAGCCTCCTCGGGTTCGGCCTCGCCCCCGCGCTGGCGGCCGATCCAGGCCCGGAGGCCGTGGTCAAGAAGCTCTACGCCGAGCCGCACCCGAATCACTCCGCCGTCTACTCGAAGCGCCTCCAGAGCCTGTTCGATGCCGATGCCAAGCAGGCCAACGGCGCCACCGGCAACCTCGATTTCGACTATCGCCTCAACGGCGAGCCCCTGAAGCCCGACACCGTGAAGAGCCTGACCTTCAAGGAGGCCACCGAGGGCAAGGACCAGGCGAAGGTCACGGTGGAGCGCAAGGGCGGGGACGGCTCGAAGGCGATCGTCTACGATCTCGTGCGCGAGGACGGCGGCTGGAAGGTCTCCGACGCCCACGCGATCGGCGACCGGAAGTGGCAGCTCTCGACCATCCTCAAGGGCGAGGCGCGCTGAGGCGGATCCCCGGCCCTCGACAGGGGTGCGGCGCGGCGATATGGCCGCGCCATGCCCGACCTCCTGCTCGAACTCCGCTCGGAAGAGATCCCCGCCCGCATGCAGCGGCGCGCGGCGGAGGATCTCAAGAAGCTCGTCACCGACGCCCTGGTGGCGCGCGGCTTCCTGTACGAGGGCGCCAAGGCGTTCTCGACGCCACGCCGGCTGGCGCTCCACATCGCCGGCCTGCCCGCCCGGGGCGAGGCGGTGCGCGAGGAGCGTCGCGGCCCGCGGGTCGGCGCCCCCGAGGCGGCAATCCAGGGGTTCCTGAAGGGTGCGGGGCTGACGAGCCTGGATCAGGCCACGACCGTCACCGACCCGAAGAAGGGCGAGTTCTACCTGGCGGTGATCGAGCGCCCCGGCCGCGAGACGCTGGACGTGCTCGCCGAACTCCTGCCGGAGATCATCAAGAGCTTCCCTTGGCCGAAATCCATGCGCTGGGGTGCGGCCTCGGCCGAGCCGGGCGCTTTACGCTGGGTGCGCCCGCTGCAATCGATCGTCGCGACCTTCGGGCCGGAGACCGAGACCCCGGAAACCGTGCCGTTCTCGGTCGGCGGCATCGCGGCCGGCACCGTGACCTACGGCCACCGCTTCCTCGCGCCCGAGGCGATCGAGGTGCGCCGGTTCGACGACTACATCCAGGCGCTGGAGCGGGCGAAGGTCGTCCTCGACCCTGAGCGGCGCAAGGACGTGATCCTGCACGACGCCCGCGACCTCGCCTTCGCCCGCGGCCTCGATCTCGTCGAGGACGAGGGTCTGCTGGAGGAGGTGTCGGGCCTCGTGGAATGGCCGGTCGTGCTGATGGGCTCGTTCGACGAAGCCTTCCTCGACATCCCCGCCGAGGCGATTCGGGCGACGATCCGGGCGAACCAGAAATGCTTCGTCCTGCGGAAAAGCGGTTCCGAGGATCTGGCGCCGGCCTTCATCCTGGTCTCGAACCTCGTCGCCAGCGACGGCGGTCAGGCGATCACCGCCGGCAACGAGCGGGTGGTCCGGGCGCGCCTCTCGGACGCCAAGTTCTTCTGGGAGACCGACAAGGCTATCCGCCTGGACGATCGGCTGCCCAAGCTCGACAGCATCGTCTTCCACGAGAAGCTCGGTACCCAGGGCGAGCGGATCGCCCGCATCGCCGCCCTGGCGCAGGCGCTGGCGCCGCTGGTCGGCGCCGACCCGGCACTGGCCGAGCGTGCCGCCCGCCTCGCCAAGGCCGACCTCGTCACCGAGATGGTCGGCGAGTTCCCCGAGCTTCAGGGGTTGATGGGCCGCAAATACGCAGCGCTCCAGGGCGAGCACGACAGCGTCTGCGCGGCCATCGAAGAGCATTACAAGCCGCTCGGCCCCTCCGACCGGGTGCCGAGCGACCCGGTCTCGATCGCGGTTGCGCTGGCCGACAAGCTCGACACGCTGGCGGGGTTCTGGGCGATCGACGAGAAGCCCACGGGGAGCAAGGACCCGTTCGCCCTGCGCCGGGCGGCCCTGGGTGTGATCCGGCTGATCCTCGACCGCGGCCTGCGCCTGCGCCTCTTGGAGCAGGTCGGCGCGGCGGATCGCGGCCTCGCCGGCCGGGCCGGCGCAGATGCGAAGGATCTCCTCGCCTTCTTCGCCGATCGCCTGAAGGTCTATCTCCGCGACCAGGGTGCCCGCCACGACCTGATCGACGCCGTCTTCGCCTTGCCCGGCCAGGACGACCTGCTGATGGTGGTCCGCCGGGTCGAGGCCCTTGGGCAATTCCTCGAGACCGAGGACGGCAAGAACCTGCTCGCGGGCTACAAGCGCGCGGCCAACATCCTGCGGATCGAGGAGAAGAAGGACGGCCGCGCCTACGATGCGGCGCCGGACGCCGCCCTGGCCGCCGCGGGCGAGCCGGCCGAGCGGGCGCTGGCCGAGGCCCTGGCCAAGGCCCGGGAGACCGCCTCGGCGGCCGTGGCCCGCGAGGATTTCGCCGGCGCCATGCAGTCGCTCTCGACGCTCCGCGCGCCGGTGGACGCGTTCTTCCAGGACGTGACCGTCAACGCGCCGGATCCGAAGCTCCGCGAGAACCGCTTGGCTCTGCTCAACGCGCTGCGCGCCGCGACCCGGGAGGTGGCGGAGTTCGCGAAGATCGAGGGGTGAGATCGTCCCGGCGGGCGGGCGCCGAGGCGCGCGGCCTCAGCGCTCCACCAGGGTGCAGCCCCGCCGGTCCTCGGCCTGCCAGCCGTGGCGCTCCAGCTCCGGGTCGAGATGCTCCTCCACCGGGTATCCGACGCAGAGATAGGCCACGAGCCGCCACGTCTCCGGCACCGCCAGGATCGCCGTGACGGCTGCCGGCTCCAGGATCGAGACCCAGCCGACGCCGAGCCCGCGCGCGCGGGCCGCGAGCCAGAAGCACTGCACCGCCCCCACCACCGAGTAGGCCAGCGTTTCCGGCATGCTCGCGCGCCCGAGGCCGAGGCCGGTTCCGGTGGCGGCGTCGCAGAACGCCGCCAGATGCACCGGCGCCTCCTTGAGGCCGGCAAGCTTGAGGGCCCGGTACTGCGCGGCGCGGTCCGGATCGTAGCCCGCCGCCGCGGCGGCGTTGCAGCGGGCGAAGCTCTCGGCCACGCCGGTGCGACGGCCGGGATCCGAGACGCGCACGAAGCGCCACGGGCGGCTGTTGCCGACCGAGGGCGCCCGATGCGCCGCCGCCAGGCAGGCGTGCAGCTGCGCCTCGTCGACCGGGTCCGTCCGGAAGCGGCGCACGTCGCGGCGCCACGCGAACAGCGCGTCGAGATCGTTCAGGAAGGCGGCGTCGAAGGCGGGCGGGCCCATGATCCACTTGGCATACCCGCAACGCCGGGCGGTCCGGAACCAGAAAAAAGGCCGCCCCTTCGGAGCGGCCTGAAGTCTTGGGTCTCGAAACCTCGGAGTGCCGGATCCTGGGATCCCGAACGGCGACCGAGGGCTGGGGAGCTGGGTCTCGGGCGCCGGCCGGGCAAAACCCGGCGAGGTTCACGGGCTGTTGTGTCGGTGCAACGCGGCCCGCAAAAGGCGTGAATCGGGCAGAACCGTGTTTTTTGTCGCTTGGGCGTGTCTTGTGTGACACGGGCATTGCGGCCGCGTCCGCCCTTGCAGGCCGCTGCGGCGAGGCCCATCATCCGGCAAAGGATGGATGCGCGGGAGCCAAGATGACCGAACGGACGAGCGCCGGGCCGAGGCCCGACGAAGCGGCGGGCCATGTCATTCCCTTCCCTGCCCGCGCGGCTCCTCCACAGGTCGCCTTCAACCGGGACGAGTTGCGCACGATCTTCAACATCTACGGACGGCAGGTCGCCGCGGGCGAGTGGCGCGACTACGCCCTCGATTTCCGCCGCGACAAGGCGGTGTTCTCGATCTACCGCCGCACCTCGGAGATGCCGCTCTACCGGATCGAGAAGGACCCGAAGCTCGCCCGCCGCCAAGGCGCCTTCGCGGTGATCGCCGCCAGCGGCCACGTCCTCAAGCGCGGCACCGACCTCGCCCGCGTGATCGCCGTGCTGGAACCGGCGCCCCGGGCGGTCTGACGGCGCACGCGCGCCCGGCTCAGGGGCAACGCTCCATGCCGTCATTCCGGGGCGCCGCAGGCGAGCCCGGAATGACGGGGACGAGGCGACCGCTCAGGAGAGTGACAGGCCCCGGACGGTCCGGGCGATCTCGGCCACCACCTCCGGCGGCAGCGGCTGGATCGGCCGCGGCGGCTCGGCGCGGCACAGGCCCATGAGGTCGGCGAGGGCATAGACCACCCGCAGGCTGGAATGCGTCCGGAACAGCGTCCAGAGGGGTTCCAGCTCGGCATTGAGCATGCGGGCCCGCTCCGTCTCGCCCGCTGCGACGGCCCGGACGATCGCCAGGCAGGTCTGCGGGAAGAGCCCGCCCGCCACGCTGAACCACGCCGCGCCGCCGGCGATCAGGGCTTCGGTCACGTTCCAGTCGCCGCTGAAGCCGATCGGGAAGCCCGCCGGGACAGCCGCCTGCAGGGCCGCGACGCCGGCCTCCGCATGGGCCGGGTCGGGTGCAGCGCATTTGGCCGCCACGATCCCGGGCCGACGCGCGATCCGGCCGATCAGGTCCGGCGAGAAGCGGAAATGCGTGGTCGCCGGATTGTCGTAGAGGACGAGCGGCAGGCCGCCCGCCTCCGCAACCGCGCTGAAATGTGCCTCGACCTCGGGCTCGGTGAGCGGCGTGTATGAGACGGGGGCGAGGAGCCCCGCATCTGCGCCGGCCGCCCGCGCATCCTGCGCCAGGCGGATGGCCTCGTCGGTGCGCAGGGCACCGATGCCGACCAGGAGCGGCACCCGCCCGCCGATCGCCTCGGCGGCGATCGCGACGGCCCGCTGCCGCTCGTCCCGGGACAGGTAGGCGTAGGTGCCGGTGCTGCCGAGCAGGCCGATCGAATCGACGCCGGCCGCCGCCAGCGGCTCCAGCAGCCGGCGCAGGGCGTCGGCATCGACTCGGCCGTCCGCGTCGCTCGGGGTGATCGGGAAGGCGGAGAGGCCGGAGATCGCGCGCATCGCCCGAGCCTAGCGCATCCGAGGGCGGCCAGACAAAAAGAAACCCCGGCGGTTTCCCGCCGGGGCTCTTCTCAACGCTCAGTCTCTGGAGCCTAGCGGCGATCGCCGATCAGGCTGAGCAGGAACTGGAACATGTTGATGAAGTCGAGATAGAGCGTCAGGGCGCCGTTCACCGACATCTTGGCCGCCATCTCGCCGTCGAAGCCGCCGTAGAGATACATCTCCTTGAGCTTCTGGGTGTCGTAGGCGGTCAGTCCCGCGAAGATCAGCACGCCCAGCACCGAGATGGCGAACTGGAGGGCCGACGAGGCGAAGAAGATGTTCACCAGCGACGCGAGGATGATGCCGATCAGGCCCATCATCAGGAACGAGCCCATGCCCGAGAGGCTACGCCGGGTGGTGTAGCCCCAGAGGCTGAGCGAGCCGAAGGCCGCCGCCGTGATGAAGAACACCTGCACCACGCTGCCGCCGGTGAAGACCAGCAGGAGCGAGGACATCGAGGCGCCCATCACCGCCGCGAAGGCCCAGAACATCGTCCGCGCCGACGAAGCCGACATGCGGTCCATCCGCATCGAGAAGACGAAGATGAACGCCAGCGGGGCGAGCATCAGGACCCACTTCAGCGGGCTGAGATAGAGGGTCTGACCGAACGGGGTCAGGATCGGGCGCGTGCCCTGGTAGGCCGCGACCGACGCCATGTTCAGGCCGAGCGCGACAAGACCGGAGATGCCGAGCCCGACGACCATGTTGTTGTAGACGCCGAGCATGAACGTGCGCAGGCCCTGGTCGACTTCGACCTGGGTGCCGGCGTAGCCGGTCGGCTGCTGGGCGCCGTACCGGAAGGGGCTGTTTTCGAATGCCATGGGAGTTTCCTTGCGGAGGCTCTCTCAGCGTGGTGTTCGGGCGAGGCCCACGCAGGACCTCTGGCGCCGGACTGGCGCCTCGACCGGGAATATGTTGCGCCCGCGTCCTCGACACAAGTCCCCGGCCACGGTTGCGGTTCGAGTTTTCCGTGTCCGGATGATGTAATTTTGTCCATCGAGCCGGGGATTAAAATGCATCTCTGACATTGTGGCTGGTATTTCGACTTCCGGTTGCCGGTCCGGGGCAGTTCGAAGGCTTCGTGGAGAGTCTTAACAGCTTCCGAATGCCGCGGCGTCGGACCGCCTTGTGACCGCGGAAGCGCCGGATGCCGGTCGCCTCATGCCAGGCTGCCGAGTCCGGCGGTCTCGCGTGTCCAGGCGAAGGCCTGCTCGCTCAGGGAGATCCCGAGGCCGGGCCGGGTGGGCACCACCATGCGCCCGTCCTTGAGTTCCAGGCGCTCGTTGAACAGCGGCTCGAGCCACTCGAAATGCTCGACCCAGGGCTCCCGCTGCATCGCGGCGGCGAGGTGGATGTGCAGCTCCATCGAGAAGTGCGGCGCGATGGTCAGCCCGGCGAACTCGGCGAGCGCCGCCACCTTGAGAAAGGGCGTGATGCCGCCGACCCGCGGCGCATCGGGCATCAGGTAATCGGCGCCGTTCTGGCGGATGAAGTCCCAGTGCTCGCCGACGCTCGTCAGCATCTCGCCGGTGGCGATCGGCGTGTCGAGGGCGGCGGCGAGCGCCGCGTGGCCCGCGGCGTCCATGCAATCGAGGGGCTCCTCGATCCAGATCAGGTTGAAGCGCTCGAAGGTCCGACCCATCCGCATGGCGGCCGGCCGGTCCCATTGCTGGTTGGCGTCGACCATGAGCGGGAAGGCGTCGCCCAGATGCTCGCGCACGCGGGTCACCCGCCGGATGTCCTCCGCCCCGTCGGGCTGCCCGACCTTCAGTTTGATGCCGCCGATGCCCCTCGCCCGGGAACGGTCCGTGTTGACCAGCAGCTCCTCCAGCGGGGTGTGCAGGAAGCCGCCGGAGGTGTTGTAGCAGCGCACCGTGTCGCGCTGCGCCCCGAGGAGCTTGGCGAGCGACAGGCCGGCCCGCTTCGCCTTGAGATCCCACAGGGCGACGTCGAAGGCGCCGATCGCCTGGACCGCAAGGCCGCTGCGGCCGACCGAGGCGCCCGCCCAGGCGAGCTTGTCCCAGGCCTTGGCGATGTCGCTCGGATCCTCACCGAGGAGCGCGGGGGCGAGCTCGCGCGCGTGGGCGAACTGGCCCGGCCCACCGGCCCGCTTTGCATAGCTGATCCCAAGACCGCGATGACCGGCGCTGCTCTCGACCTCGCAGAACAGGATCGCGATCTCGGTCATCGGCTTCTGGCGGCCGGTGAGGACCTTGGCGTCGCTGATCGGGGTCTTCAGCGGCAGATAGACCGAGCGGAGCCGGATCCCGGTGACGGTCTCATCCATGGTCTGCCTCGTGAAACGACGGCGGCCTCCGGCCGACGCTTCTCCATGATCGGGCAGACCGATCCTGTCCAAGCCTAAGGCTGAATGGGTCGATGCAGGACGCGTATCGATCGGCCGATACGGCTGCCGCGCGACGGACCCGCTCCGTCATCGCGCGCGCAGCGTTTGACCCAGGGCCGCGCGACATCGCAGGGCGTGGCGCGGTCTGGATTGCTCCGCTCCGCTCGCAAAGACGGTAAGCCGGCAGCGATCACCCGGGCAGGGATCGGCGGACCGGATCGTCCGCCCTCCTCAGATCTGCCGCAGATACGGCGCGGGCTTCTGCCCCAGGATCCGCCACGTGCCGGCGAGTCCGAGCAGGATCGCCAGCGCCACCGCGGCCACGGCCGCGACCAGAGCGCCAGACAGGTCGAGGCGGAAGTCGAGGTGCATGACCTTGGCGACGATCACCCAGCCGGCGAGCGACCCGGCGAGAAGGCCGAACAGGGCGGTGGCGAGGCCCAGGGCGGCGTACTCGATACCGTAGGCGGTGAGCAGCCGCGCGCGGCTCGCCCCCAGCACCTTGAGCACCACGGCGTCGTAGAGCCGCGCCCGGTGCCCGGCCGCGATGGCGCCGGCCAGCACGAACAGGCTCGCCAGCACCGCCACGGCGCTCGCCCCGCGGATCGCCAGGACCAGCCGGCCGACGAGGTCGCCGATGGCGTCCAGCGCGTCCTTGACCCGCACGGCGCTCACCGACGGGAAGGTCTTGGCGACGTCGCGCAGGATGTGATTCTCGGTGGCCGCGTCGGTGCCGCCGGGCAGCGTCAGGGTGGCGAGGTCGGAATGCGGCGCGCCCCGGAAGGTGCCCGGCGAGAACACCATCACGAAGTTGATGCCGAGGTTGCGCCACTCCACCCGGCGCAGGTTGAAGATCGTCGCGGTGAGGTCGCGGCCGAGCACGTTCACCGTCACGGTGTCGCCGAGCTTGAGGCCGAGCTGGCGGGCGAGGTCGGCCTCGAAGGAGACCAGTGGCTTCGCGCCCTGCTCGGCGCTCCACCACGCGCCCTCGGTGAGACTGGAGCCGTCCGGCACCGTGTCGGCGTAGGTGATGCCCCGGTCGCCGTCGAGCACCCAGGCGGCGTCCTCCGGAGGGCGGATCTTGCTCGCCGGCACGCCGTTGAGGGCGACGATCCGGCCGCGCATCATCGGCACGTCCTCGACCTTGCCGTTGGGGGCCGCGCGCGCCAGGAACTCGCGGAACTGGGCGGCGTCCCGCGAAGGGATGTCCAGGAAGAAGAGATTGGGCGCTCGGGCCGGCAGGGTCGCGCTGATCGTGCGGCGGACATTGGCGTCGATCAGGCTAAGCGTCACGAGGAGCGTCACGCCGAGGCCGAGCGACAGGACGATGGCGGGCGTCAGGGCGCCGGGCCGGTGCAGGTTGGCGAGCGCCATCCGGGGCGCCGGCCAGCGCGGGTGCGGCAGCCGGCGAGCGAGCGCCATCAGCCCGAGCGCCACACCGTGCAGCAGGCCGAACGCAATGGCCGCGGCCGCGATGAAGATCAGCGCCACGCGCCGGTCGAATGCGGTCGCCACCGACAGGCCGACCAGGGCCGCGAGGCTGACGGCGAGCCAGATCCGGTAGCGCCAGCGCGGGCTGACGCGCGCCGGGTCGACCGTGTCGCGGAACAGCCCGGAGACCGGGACGTCGTGGGCGCGGCCGAGCGGCGTGATCGCGAACGCAAAGGCGGTGATCAGCCCGTAGGCGGCGGCGAGCGCCAGCTCTCCCGGGGCAAGCGTCGGGTTCAGCGGCAGCGGCAGGTCGGCGGAGAACAGCGCGTCCAACAAGAAGGGCAGGCTCGCGCCGATCGCGAGGCCGATCAGGGTGCCGAGGCCGGCGATCAGCATCACCTGCGTCAGGTACAGGGCGACCACCTGCGAGCCCGGCGCGCCGACGCTCTTGAGGGTCGCGATCGACGGGCGCTTGCGCTCCACGAAGGCGTGGACCGCGTTGCCGACCCCGACGCCGCCGACAATCAGCGCGGTGAGCCCGACCAGGGTCAGGAACTGCGTGAAGCGCTCGATGCTCTTGGAAAAGCGCGGATCGGCATTGGTGCGCGAGCGGATCTCCCAGCCGGCCTCGGGGGTCGCGGCGCGGATCCGGGCCTGCGCGGCGTCGAGGTCGGCATCCGGCGCGCCGGGCGGCAGGAGGAGGCGGTAGCTCCAGCGGTTGAGGCTGCCGGGCTGGACGAGGCCGGTGGCCCGGAGCGTCGGCTCGGCGATCATCAGCCGCGGCCCGAAACCGATGCCGCCGGCGATCTTGTCGGGCTCGGACACGATGGTGCCGCGGATCGCCACCGGGTGCCCGGCGAGCGCGATCCGGTCGCCGACCTTGACGTCGAGGCGGGTGAGGAGCGCCGGGTCTGCGAGCGCCCCCGGCACCCCGTCGCGCTCCGCCAGCAGGTCGGCGAGGCGGCCCGACGGGTCGGTGGCGAGGTCGCCCGCGGCCGGGTAGGTGGCGGGATCGACGGCCTTCAGCTCGACCAGGGCCGCGTCGCCGCTCGGCGCCACCGCCATGGCCCGCAGGGAGGCGACGATGTCGAGGCGGCCTTCGCGTGCGAGGGCCTGTTTCTCCGCGTCGGTCGCCTCGCGGTTGATGAGATTGTAGGCGAGGTCGCCGCCGAGGATGCGCCGGCCCTCGCGGCCGAGCCCGTCCGAGAGCGAGCGCGAGATCGACGCCACGCCTGCGATGGCCATGACGCCCAGCGCGATGCAGGCGAGGAACACCGCGAAGCCGTTGAGCCCGGCCCGCAGCTCGCGCAGCGCGAGGCGCAGGGTGAGCGGGATCCGGCGGGGCGCGGGGTCGGGGCGGGTGATCGTGCCGTGCATCAGGCGGTCACCGCCTCCTCGATCCGCCCCGAGCGCAGGCGCACGGTGCGGTCGCACAGGCGGGCGAGGCCGTTGTCGTGGGTGACGAGCACCAGCGTCGCGCCGCGGTCCCGCTTCAGCCGGAACAGCAGGTCGACGATCTGGCGGCCGGTGGCCTCGTCGAGGTTGCCGGTGGGCTCGTCGGCCACCAGGATCGCCGGGTCGGGGGCGACCGCCCGGGCGATGGCGACGCGCTGCTGCTCGCCGCCGGAGAGCTGCGCCGGGTAATGGTGCAGCCGGTGCCCGAGGCCGACCGCCTCCAGCTCGGCGCGGGCGCGCTCCAGGGCGCCGGGCCGGTCGGCGAGTTCCAGCGGCAGCGCCACGTTCTCGAGCGCCGTCATGGTCGGCACGAGGTGGAAGGCCTGGAACACGATGCCGATCCGACGGCCGCGGAACCGGGCGAGCGCGTCCTCGTCGAGGCGGACGAGGTCGGTCTCCTCGATCACGACGCCGCCGGAATCGGGCCGCTCCAGGCCGGCCATGACCATCAGCAGCGTCGATTTGCCGGAGCCGGACGGGCCAACGAGGCCCACCGCCTCGCCGCGGCCGACGCTCAGCGAGATGCCGCGCAGGACGTGGACGCGGGCGGCGCCGCGCCCGAGGCTGAGGTCGATGTTCGACAGCGCGATCGCGGGCTCGCGCAGCACCTTGCCTTGGCTCACCGGTGAGCCGATCTGTGGGCGATGACGAGCATGGCGCGCGAGGTCCTCGGTTGGCTTCGATCTTGGCTGCACGGGCCGCGGGTGCACCGCGATATGGGTTGGGCATTGGGGCCGCGCCATGACGGCGGCGCTGTGTTCCGGCGCACGGCCCTGTTTGCCGCAGCGCTAGCCTGTCTCGTCCTCCCTTTCATGACGGCTTCCATGACCGACGCCCACGCCGCCCCGGGCGGCCCGATCAAGCTCGTCGCCCTCGGCGACAGCCTGACCGCCGGCTACCGCCTGCCGGCCGACGCCGCCTTCCCGACCGTGCTGGAGCGCCTGCTCAAGGCCAAGGGCGCGGACGTGACGGTCGCCAATGCCGGCGTCTCCGGCGACACCGCCACCGGCGGCCTCGACCGCGTCGACTGGTCGGTGCCGGACGGGACCGCGGGGGTGATCCTCGAACTCGGCGCCAACGACATGCTGCGCGGCACCGACCCGAAGGTGACCGAGGGCGCATTGTCGGCGATCATCGAGCGGCTGAAGGCGCGGGGCATCCCGGTCCTGCTCGCCGGCATGCAGGCCGCGCCCAATCTCGGGCCGGACTACAAGGCGCGGTTCGACGCGATCTACCCGGCGCTCGCCAAGCGGTACGACCTGACCCTCTACCCGTTCTTCCTTGACGGGATCATCGGCGACCGGGCGCAGCACCTCGATGACGGGCTGCATCCGAACCGGCAGGGCGTGGAGACCATCGCGGCCCGCATGGCGCCCACGGTCGAGGCGTTTCTGGACCGACTTCGCCAGCAGCCGGTGCGCTGATGCCGCGCCTGTTCACCGGCCTCGCCGTGCCGGCGGAGATCGCCACGGCGCTCAAGGTCTACCAGGGCGGCTTGCCCGGCGCCCGCTGGATCGAGCCCGGCGATTTCCACGTCACCCTGCGCTTCCTCGGCGACGTGGAGGCGACCGTGGCCGACGACGTCGTCGAGGCGCTGTCGGAGATGCGGGCGCGCCCGGCCCTGACGGTGACGCTCGACGGACTCGGCATCTTCGGCGGCGACAGGCCCCGGGCGCTCTACGCGTCGGTGGTGCCGGAGGCGGGACTGATGGATCTCCAGGCCGAGCAGGAGCGGCTCGTGCGTCGCGCCGGGGTCGAGCCGGAACGGCGGAAATTCACCCCGCACGTAACCCTGGCCCGGCTGCGGCGCGACGCCACGCCGGAGGCGACCGCGATGTACCTGTCGCAGGCTCCGGTCTTCACGCCGCTGACCTGCACGTTGGACCGGGTGACGCTGTTCTCGGCGCGGGACTCGACCGGGGGCGGGCCGTATGTGGCGGAGGCGGAATTTCCGTTCGCGTGAGCTGTGCGACGGCTTCGCCGCATCGCACCGGTCGGCTCCTGGATCCATCCCGCGTCATTCCGGGGCTCGCCGCAGGCGAGAGCCCGGAATCCAGAACCGCTTCTGAGGCCCGGGCACGCGCGGCCCCGCGCCAGCTGAACACGCGTCGAGGTTCTGGATCCCGGGCTCCGCTGCGCGGCCCCGGAAGGACGGGCGCGCATGTTATAGAACGCTTTGGCTGCGCCTCACCATTACAGCCGCCGCAGCGCCACGCTCTCGATCCGGTGGCTCGCGCCCTTGGTGAGGATCAGGCTCGCCCGCTGGCGCGTCGGGACGATGTTCTCGCGCAGGTTCGGCAGGTTGATCGTCGTCCAGAGCCGGTCGGCGATGTCGAGCGCCTCGGTCTCGGGGATCTCGGCATATTTCCGGAAGTAGGAGCGCGGGTCGCGGAAGGCGGTCTGGCGCAGCTTCATGAACCGGGTGACGTACCAGCGGTGCAGGTCGTCCTCGTGGCCATCGAGGTAGATCGAGAAGTCGAAGAAGTCGGACACGAAGGGGATCGCGGTCCCGTCCCGCGGCAGGCGGGCGGGCTGGAGCACGTTCAGGCCCTCGACGATCAGGATGTCGGGGCTCTCCACCACCCGCTCCTCGCCGGGCACCCGGTCGTAGACGAGGTGCGAGTAGAGCGGCGCGGTCACGCGCTTGTGGCCGGCCTTCACATCGTGGAGGAAGCGCAGCAGCGCGGCGGTGTCGTAGCTGTCGGGGAACCCCTTGCGCTCCATAAGGCCATTGGCGGCCAGTTCGGCGTTCGGCAGCAGGAACCCGTCGGTGGTGACGAGGTCGACCTTCGGGGTGTTGGGCCAGCGCGCCAGCAGGGCGGTCAGGATGCGGGCCGTGGTGGACTTGCCGACCGCGACGGAGCCGGCGAGCCCGATGATGTAGGGCGCCTTGGTCTCGCGCTCGGCCAGCAGGAAGCGCTGCGTCGCCTTGAACAGCCCCTGCGTCGCCGCGACGTAGAGGGCGAGCAGACGGGACAGCGGCAGGTAGATCGCCTCGACCTCCTCCACCGAGATCGGGTCGTTGATCGATTGCAGCCGCTCGAGATCTTCCTGCTTGAGGGTCAGCGGCGTGTCGGCGCGGAGCTGTGCCCATTCCTCGCGGCTGAAGCGACGATAGGGCGAAAGCCGGTCCGACGCTTCGAGGATCGCCTCAACCGAGCCCGGCAGCGCGGCCGCGTTCACGCGTGGCGCCTCGCGGCCTTCTCGGCGATGCCGCTCTGGGCGGTGCGCCGCTCCAGCTCCGCCATCACGTCGGCGAGCTCGACCCCGCCGGCCCGGAGCAGCACGACGAGGTGGTAGAGCACGTCGGCGGCCTCGTTGCGCAGGCCGGTCTTGTCGCCCTGCACGGCCGCGATCGCCGCCTCGACCGCCTCCTCGCCGAGCTTCTTGGCCGCCTTGGCGGGGCCTTCGGACAGGAGCTTGGCCGTGTAGGAGGTGGCCGGATCGGTCCCGGCGCGGCTCGCCACGAGGGCGGCGAGGTCGGCGAGCGTATAGGCGGTCATGAAGCGATCTGCATGTTACGACGGCCCCATATACGGATCAGGGCCGGATTTCGGCAGGAAACTGCGCTACCGCCGGCCCGCGGGCAAGCGGGGCGGGTGAAGGCCGCCCGGCTTTGTCCGGGGCTCACCCGTTCGGCAGGTGCCGGGCGAGCGCCTCCAGCACGGCCATGCGCACGGCCACGCCCATCTCGACCTGCTCGCGGATCAGCGACTGCGCGCCGTCGGCGATCTCGGAGGAGATCTCGACACCGCGGTTCATCGGCCCCGGATGCATCACCAGTGCGTCGGGCTTGGCGAGCGCCAGCTTCTCGCCGTCGAGGCCGAAATAGCGGAAATACTCCTTCACGGAGGGCACGAACGAGCCGTTCATGCGCTCCCGCTGCAGGCGCAGCATCATGACGATGTCGCAGCCGACCAGGCCCTTGCGCATGTCGGTGAAGGTCTCGACGCCGAAGCGCTCGATCCCGGCGGGCAGCAGCGTCGAGGGCGCGATCAGACGGACCCGCGCGCCCATCGCCTGCAGCAGGATGATGTTGGAGCGCGCCACCCGCGAGTGCAGGACGTCGCCGCAGATCGCCACCTGCAGGCCCTCGATCCGGCCCTTGTTGCGGCGGATGGTGAGCGCGTCGAGGAGCGCCTGGGTCGGGTGCTCGTGGGCGCCGTCGCCGGCATTGACCACCGCGCAGTCGACCTTGCGGGCGAGGAGGTGCACGGCGCCGGCCGATTCGTGGCGGACCACGATGATGTCGGGCCGCATGGCGTTGAGCGTCGCGGCGGTGTCGATCAGGGTCTCGCCCTTCTTCACCGAGGACGAGGCCACCGACATGTTCATCACGTCGGCGCCCAGCCGCTTGCCGGCGAGCTCGAAGGACGATTGCGTCCGCGTCGAGGGCTCAAAGAACAGGTTGATCTGCGTGCGGCCCCGCAGGGTCGTGCGCTTCTTCTCCACCTGCCGCGAGATATCGACGGCGGATTCGGCGGCGTCGAGCAGCACCTCGATGTCGGGCCGGGTCAGGCCCTCGATGCCGAGGAGGTGCCGGTGCGGGAAGGCCGGGGTCGGAGGCGTCGTCATGATGAGGCCCGGGTGTAGGTGCGGCGCGCCCGGCGGGCAAGGCGGGGCGTCACCTGCGGCCTTTTTTCCGGCGGATGGTAACCGAATGGCCCCGCCCCACGTATCCGCCCGAACGGTCGGGAAGCATACGGTTCCCGGCCCCGCGCCGCATGCCCGGGATCCAGACGCTTGGCCGCCTCCCCTGTCCTCGAAGCCCCCGAGACCGTCGACCGCCAGGGGCGCCGCTGGTTCTACCGCCACCCGCTGGTGATCCGGCTGGCGCACTGGATCAACGCCGCGGTCCTGCTGGTGCTGCTGATGAGCGGCCTGCAGATCTTCAACGCCCATCCGGCGCTCTACTGGGGGGCGGTCTCGACCTTCGACAACCCGGCGCTCGCCATCACCAGTGAGCAGGGTCGCGACGGCGTGAGCCGCGGCGT
The DNA here is from genome assembly GCF_041806315.1 of Methylobacterium sp. OAE515. Taxonomy (NCBI): domain Bacteria; kingdom Pseudomonadati; phylum Pseudomonadota; class Alphaproteobacteria; order Hyphomicrobiales; family Methylobacteriaceae; genus Methylobacterium; species Methylobacterium sp. OAE515. The sequence continues at coordinate 3,313,740 of NZ_JBGMUV010000001.1, read as the reverse complement.
CGTGACGGTCGGCTCCCACACCCTCGACACCACCGGCGTGCTCGGCCTGTCGAAGGAGAGCGGCACCGAGGTGGAGCGCGCCTTCCCGGCCTGGGCGACGCTGCCGGCCAACCAGGACCTCGCGACCGGACGGCGCTGGCACTTCCTGTTCGCGTGGCTTCTCGTGATCAACGGCGCGGTCTACCTCCTCTACGGCCTGGTCTCGGGCCAGCTCCGCCGCCGGCTGATCCCGGACGGCGACCAGATCCGCGACTTCGGCGGCTCCGTGAAGGAGCACCTGCTCCTGCACTTCCCCGAGGGCACCGAGGCCAAGCGCTACAACGTCATCCAGAAGCTGACCTACCTCGTCCTCGTGCTCGGCCTGCTTCCCGCGATGGTGCTCGCCGGCCTCGCCATGTCGCCCGGGATGGACGCCGCCTGGCCTTGGCTCACCGAGCTGTTCGGCGGCCGGCAATCGGCGCGCAGCGTCCACTTCATCGCTGCCGGACTGATCGTGCTGTTCGTGGTGGTCCACGTGCTGCTCGTGATCGTGTCCGGACTCGTCAACAACATGCGCGGCATGATCACCGGCTGGTTCAGCCTCGGCCGTCCCGAGAAGGAGCCCGCTCGATGATCCTCCACCGCCGCAAGCTCCTCACCGCGGGCGCCGGCCTGATGGGCACCGCGCTCCTCGGCGGCTGTGACCGGTTCGCCGGGACCGAGACGGGGCAGCGCACCCTCAAGGTCGGCGAGGACGCGAACGCCTACGTTCAGCGCCTGCTGATGTCGCCCGCGACCATGGCCCGGGAATTTCCGGCCTCGATGATCTCGCCCTGGTTCAAGCCGAACGGGACCATCGACCCGCCGGACCGCGCCTACCGGGCGCTGGCCGCGCAGAAGTTCTCGGACTTCAGGCTGACGGTGGACGGGCTGGTCCAGACCCCGCTCGCGCTCAGCCTTGCGGACCTCCGCGCCCTGCCCGCGCGCACCCAGGTCACCCGTCACGATTGCGTCGAGGGCTGGAGCTGCATTGGGCAGTGGAGCGGCGTGCCGCTCGCCGAGGTGCTGAAGAAGGCCGGGCTGAAGCCGCAGGCGCGCTACGCGGTGTTCCACTGCGCCGACACGCTGGAATATGCCGGGAGCCAGGACGGGGCGTCGCTGTTGCGGCCCGGACATCCGGGCGCGGTGCGCGACGCCTATATCCAACTCGCCGCCGCCGAGGATTGGGGCGGCGCGCCCACCGCCACCGACGCGCCCAAGGATGATTGGGGCCAGGGCAGCCCGGCCTCGGAGCCCGAGGATAAGCGGATCCCGATCCGCTACTACGAGAGCATCGACCTCTACGACGCCGTCAACCCGCAGACGATCCTGGCCTACGACCTCAACGGCAAGCCGCTGCCGGTCTCGAATGGCGCGCCCCTGCGCCTGCGGGTCGAGCGGCAGCTCGGCTACAAGCAGGCCAAATACGTGATGCGGGTCGAGATGGTGGAGTCGCTCGCCGGGATCGGCCAAGGCGGCGGCGGCTACTGGGAGGATCGCGGCTACGAATGGTACGCGGGGATCTGAGACGCCGGCTCGGCCAAACGCCCCCGCCATTTGACAACCCGCCGCCCGTGACCCACTTGTGCCCGGCGCGCGGCCCCGGCCCGACGGCGGGCATATGTCCCACGCGAATCTCGAACAGAATTCGTCCGTCGCGCCCAGGCTCCGTCGAGGGGCAGAGGTCTGAATGAAAGTCGTCGTCGTCGAGTCGCCGGCCAAAGCCAAGACGATCAATAAGTATCTCGGCCGCGACTATGAAGTCATCGCCTCCTTCGGGCATATCCGCGACCTGCCGCCCAAGGACGGCTCGGTGGATCCCGAGCAGGACTTCCACATGGTCTGGGAGCTGGCCGACCGCGGGGCGAGCCGGGTCTCCGAGATCGCCAAGGCGGTCAAGGGCGCCGACAAGCTGATCCTCGCCACCGACCCGGACCGCGAGGGCGAGGCGATCTCCTGGCACGTGCTGGAGGCGCTCACCGCCCGCAAGGCGCTCAAGGGCATCCCGGTCGAGCGCGTGACCTTCAACGCCATCACCAAGGCGTCGGTCGAGCAGGCCATGCGCAAGCCGCGGGAGATCGACCAGGCGCTGGTCGACGCCTACCTGGCGCGCCGGGCGCTCGACTACCTCGTCGGCTTCAACCTCTCGCCGGTCCTGTGGCGCAAGCTGCCGGGCGCCCGCTCGGCGGGGCGCGTCCAGTCCGTGGCGCTGCGCCTCGTCGTCGAGCGCGAGATGGAGATCGAGCGGTTCAAGCCGCGCGAGTACTGGACGCTCATCGCCACGCTGACGACCGCCGACGGCGCGACCTTCGAGGCCCGCCTCGTGGGCGCCGACGGCAAGCGCATCCAGCGCCTCGACGTCGGCACCGGCGACGAGGCGGCCGCCTTCAAGCGCGACCTCGAACTCGCGACCTTCCAGGTGGCGAGCGTCGAGGCCAAGCCCGCCAAGCGCCACCCGCAGCCGCCCTTCACCACCTCGACGCTGCAGCAGGAGGCCTCCCGCAAGCTCGGGATGGCGCCGGCCCAGACCATGCGGGTCGCCCAGCGCCTCTACGAGGGCGTCGATGTCGGCGGCGAGACGGTCGGCATCATCACCTACATGCGGACCGACGGCGTCGACATGGCGCCGGAGGCGATCCAGGACGCCCGCCGGGTGATCGGCAAGGAGTTCGGCGACCGCTACGTGCCGGACGTGCCGCGCAAGTACAGCGTCAAGGCCAAGAACGCCCAGGAGGCCCACGAGGCCGTGCGGCCGACCGACATGGGCCGCCTGCCCAAGGCGGTGGCGCGCCACCTCGAACCCGAGCAGGCCAAGCTCTACGACCTGATCTGGACCCGCACCATGGCGAGCCAGATGGAGTCGGCCGAGCTGGAACGCACCACCGTCGACGTCACCGCCAAGGTCGGGCCGCGAACCATCGACCTGCGCGCCACCGGCCAGGTGGTGAAGTTCGACGGCTTCCTCGCCCTCTACCAGGAGGGCAAGGACGACGAGGAGGACGAGGAGAGCCGCCGCCTGCCGCCCATGAAGGCCGGTGACCCGCTCAAGCGCGAGCGGATCAGCTCGACCCAGCACTTCACCGAGCCGCCGCCGCGCTATTCCGAGGCGAGCCTCGTGAAGCGCATGGAGGAGCTCGGCATCGGCCGGCCCTCGACCTACGCGGCCGTGCTGCAGACTCTTCGGGATCGCGAATACGTAAAAATCGAAAAAAAGCGGCTGCAGCCGGAGGATAAGGGGCGGCTCGTCACGGGCTTCCTCGAGAGCTTCTTCCGGCGCTACGTCGAGTACGACTTCACCGCCGACCTCGAGGAGCAGCTGGACCGCGTCTCCAACGCCGAGATCGACTGGCGGGCGGTGCTGCGCGACTTCTGGCGCGATTTCTCGGCGGCGATCGGCGAGACCAAGGAATTGCGCGTCACCGACGTGCTGGAGGCGCTGAACGGTCTCCTCGGCCCGCACATCTTCCCCGACAAGGGCGACGGCTCGAACCCGCGCACCTGCCCGACCTGCGGCTCCGGCCAGCTGTCGCTGAAGCTCGGCAAATTCGGCGCCTTTATCGGCTGTTCGAACTACCCGGAATGCAAATACACCCGCCAGCTCTCGGCCTCGGGCGTCGACGGCGAGGGTGACGGCTCCTCGGCCGAGGGCGGCCAGCCAGGCGTGCGCGTGCTGGGCGACGATCCCGCGACCGGCCTCCCGGTGACGCTGCGCGACGGCCGGTTCGGGCCGTTCCTGCAGCTCGGCGAGGCCTCCACCGAGAAGGGCGCCGAGAAGCCGAAGCGCTCGTCGCTGCCGAAGGGGCTCAGCCCCTCGGATGTGGATCTGAACAAGGCGCTGGCGCTGCTGTCGCTGCCCCGCGAGGTGGCGCGCCACCCTGAGACCGGCGAGCCGATCGTGGCCAATCTCGGCCGGTTCGGGCCCTACGTGCAGCACGGGAAGACCTACGCCAATCTCGGCAAGGACGACGACGTGCTGGAGATCGGCGGCAACCGCGCGATCGACCTGATCGTCGCCAAGGAGCAGGGCGGCGGGCGCGGTCGCCCGGCCGCCGATCCGGGCCGGCCGCTCGGCAAAGACGAGGCCAGCGGGCGCGACCTCGTGGTCAAGGCCGGCAAGTACGGCCCTTACGTCACGGACGGCGAGGTGAACGCCACGCTGCCGAAGACGATGGCCGCCGAGGCGATGACGCTGGACGAGGCGATCGCCCTGGTGAACGCCAAGCGTGCCGCAGGCGGTGGCAAGCCAGCCAAGCGCGGGGCGGTCCGGAAGAGTTCGGCGCGCAAGGCGAGCGGCGACAAGCCGGCGGCGAAGAAGACCGCCACCAAGAAGCCGGCGGCCAAGAAGGTGGCGGCTGCGAAGAAGTCGAGCGCGGGCTGAGAGGGCTCGCTGACGGGGCCGAAAGGGGCTGCCCGGTCCGTGCGAGCGGAGCGAAGGAATCCAGGGCGCCCCGAGGTTGTCGAGCGTGGCGCCGACTGGGTTGCCTCGCTCCGCTTGCAACGACGTGGGTGAGGCAGAGGCAGCGTTGCCGCCCCCTCACCGCGGGCTGCGGTCAGCGATCGGGATCAGACCAGGTAGGTGATCGTCGCCGCGACCGCGGTCGCGAAGGTCGCCAAGGTGATCGTGGTGGCGTTGACCAGCGCGCGGGCGGGCGGAACGCCGGCCGGATCGTCATCGCAACCGAAGGCAGCACCGGCCGCGTGCTCGAAGCGGATCAACGTGAGGCGGCGGGCCTCGATCGCGGCGTCGCTCATGGACTGCGGCTCCCTGACCACGGTCAAGATTATCTCCGCCATCAACGTCGATTGTCCCGTTTCGTTCCAGTGCAGGCTGTGGAAGCCGGACGGGGCGGTCACGAGAAAGCCTTAACCCATTGTTGTGCAACGTCGTGATGACAGACGGCCCTGCCGGTCGAGGCATCGGCGCCGGTCCGGCCCTCGCTCGCGGCAGCGCAGCATGCGATGATGCGCGCGCGTCGCCGCAGGGCGAACGGCTTTGATGTTTACGGTTTGTTCCGCTATCATGCGGGGATGAAGGCGCATGCTCCACGACCCAAGACCCGTCTGCGCGAAGTCGAGCCGGCCGATGCGCCGCGCCCGCGGAGGCCGCGCGTGAGCGATCCGGCGCGGGACCTATTCGGGCCGGGCAAGGGCCCGGCCGCCCGGCCGCCCGAGCCGCGGCGGCGCCTGGACGCCTCGGCCTCCGTGGCGACGCTCGCAGCCGCCGAGCCGGAGGGCGCCTACACCGCCTCCGACATCGAGGTGCTGGAAGGCCTGGAGCCGGTCCGGCGCCGGCCCGGCATGTATATCGGCGGCACCGACGAGCGGGCCCTGCACCACCTCTTCGCCGAGGTGATCGACAACTCGATGGACGAGGCGGTCGCCGGCCATGCCAGCTTCATCGAGGTCGAACTGGAGGAATCCGGCGCCCTCGTGGTGACCGACAACGGCCGCGGCATCCCGATCGACCCGCACCCGAAATTCCCCGGCAAGTCGGCGCTCGAGGTCATCATGACCACGCTGCACGCCGGCGGTAAGTTCGACTCGAAGGTCTACGAGACCTCGGGCGGCCTGCACGGCGTCGGCATCTCGGTGGTGAACGCGCTCTCCGACCTGCTCGAGGTCGAGGTGGCGCGCAACCAGACCCTCTACCGCCAGACCTTCTCGCGCGGTCACGCGCAGGGCGCGCTGGAGCTCGTCGGCCGGGTCCAGAACCGGCGCGGCACGCGCGTGCGCTTCCACCCGGATGCCCAGATCTTCGGATCGCTGAAGTTCGACCCGCGCCGCCTGTTCAAGATGGCGCGCTCGAAGGCCTACCTGTTCGGCGGCGTCGAGATCCGCTGGCGCTGCGCCCCGGCCCTCCTCGAAGGGCTGGCGGACGTGCCTGCGGAAGCTGTGCATCGCTTCCCCGATGGGTTGCGCGACTATCTCGCCCGGGACATCGACGGCAAGGAGCTCGTCACCGACGCGATGTTCTCCGGCAAGATCACCAAGCCGGGCTCGCACGGGTCGCTCGAATGGGCGGTGGCCTGGATGGTCGCCGAGGACGGGTTCTCGCACTCCTACTGCAACACCATCCCGACGCCCGAGGGCGGCACCCACGAGGCCGGTCTGCGCGTCGCGCTGCTCCGCGGCCTGCGCGAGCACGCCGAGCGGGTGAACCAGGCCAAGCGCATGACGGCGGTGACCACCGACGACGTCATGGCGACCTGCGCGTCGATGCTCTCGGTGTTCATCCGCGAGCCCGAGTTCCAGGGCCAGACCAAGGACAAGCTCGCCACCGTGGAGGCCCAGCGCATCGTCGAGACGGCGGTGCGCGATGCCTTCGACCATTGGCTCGCCGCCTCCCCGGCCCAGGCCAACAAGGTGCTCGACTGGGTGATCGACCGGGCCGAGGAGCGCCTGCGCCGCCGCCAGGAGAAGGAGGTCGCCCGCAAGAGCGCGACCCGCAAGCTGCGCCTGCCCGGCAAGCTCGCCGATTGCTCGGCGGCCGGCACCGCGGGCTCGGAGATCTTCATCGTCGAGGGTGATTCCGCCGGCGGCTCGGCCAAGCAGGCTCGCGACCGAGCGACCCAGGCGATCCTGCCGCTCCGCGGCAAGATCCTGAACGTCGCCTCGGCCTCGCGCGACAAGCTCGGCGCCAACCAGCTGATCTCGGATCTCACCCTGGCGCTCGGCTGCGGCACTGGCGCGGCCTTCCGCGAGACGGATCTCCGCTACGACAAGGTGATCATCATGACGGACGCCGACGTCGACGGCGCCCACATCGCCTCGCTGCTGATCACCTTCTTCTACCGCCAGATGCCGAGGCTGATCGACCGCGGCCACCTCTACCTCGCGATCCCGCCACTCTACCGGCTGCAGCAGGGCTCGAAGGTGGCCTATGCCCGGGACGACGCGGACCGCGAGCGGATCGTCAAGACGGTGTTCAAGGGCGGCAAAGTCGAGATCGGGCGGTTCAAGGGCCTCGGCGAGATGATGCCGGCGCAGCTCAAGGAGACCACCATGGACCCGAAGAAGCGCACGCTGCTGCGCGTCGCGGTCCTGGACGAGGCCCGGGAATCGACCGGCGACACGGTCGAGCGCCTGATGGGCAACAAGCCCGAGGCGCGCTTCGCCTTCATCAGCGAGCGCGCGGCCTTCGCCGAGGGCGCCGACCTCGACATCTGACGCTGTCGCACCGACGCGGCTTGGCCGCGTCGGTCGATGGGTCACGGACTTCGGTCGTGGCTTATCGGGGCGCCGGGATCACCTTCGCGGGGTCGAAGGGCTGGGCGGCCGCCACCGTGTCCTTGCTCATGTTGAGGACCGCCGCATACCGGTCGCCGCCGGGCCGCAGCACAAGGGCGCCCGGCTCCACCGCGATCAGCTTGCTGCCCAGCCCGAGGAAGCCGCCGACATCGATCACCACCGCCCGGAGCAGGCCGCCGTCGGTGATCAGCAGGTCTTCGATCTTGCCGACGCTGTCGCCCGCGGCGTTGCGCACGGCCACGCCGATCATCTTGGTGCTCAGGAAGACGGCGGGCTTGAGTCCCCGACGCTTGGCGGCGTCCTCGGCGCTTTCGGCTTCCATCAGCCGCCCGACACCCTTGCCGTCCGTCGAGGTGCCCGGCCCCGTGCCCGGCAGGACCGTATCCTTGCCGATCACGGTGGCGTCCTGCGCGGCCGCTGGTGTGCCCGCCAGAGCGAGGGCGGCGAGCGGCAGGAGAAGGTTTCGGCTTCGCATGGCTGATCGCTCCGGTGCGCCCGGTCCGTCACGGGGTCCCGTCGCTGGTTGCCCGGGGGGCGCCGCCGTCTCAATCGCGGGCGGCCCGCGCGGTTCCGGCCGTCCCTGTCGCACCGGGGCCGCCAGGTGGGCCGCCCGAAACGCGAAAGGGCCCGGCCTTGCGGCCGAGCCCTTTCCTTCCGTTGCGCGGAGCCGGTCGTGCCGGCTCCGCACCGTGATCTTAGTACGAGCCGAACTTGTAGTTCAGACCGGCGCGGACGACGGCGAACTCCGTGTTGGCGGCCGCGCCGTTGAGGTAGGCGGTGCCGTTCGGGGCCAGCAGGTTGCCGTAGAACACGCCGCCGGCGGTGTTCTTCTGGCGGTCGAGGTTCACGTACAGGCCTTCGACCTTCAGCGTCACGGCGGACGAGCGGAAGAAGTTCAGGAACGAGTCGGTCGGGAGGGCGTACTCGATGCCGCCGCCGACCGCGTAGCCGGTGCGGAAGCTGTCGCGGAAGCGGTTGCCGGAGAAGTTCTGATCGTCCTGGCCCGAGCCGTAGGCGAAGCCGCCCGTGCCGTACACGAGGGTCCGGTCGAAGGCGTAGCCGAGGCGGCCGCGCACGGTGCCGAAGTAGTCGAGGCCGTTGCCGCTGGTGGCGACGAAGGCGCGCGGCGGGAGGAACGCGATGCCGGTGCTGGTGCCGCCAAAGGCGTAGTTCTGGGTGGCATTGGCGCGGCGGGCGAAGTCGACATACTGGGCGTCAGCTTCGAAGCCGATCACGACACCCGAGCCCGGCGTGAACTGATAGTTGTAGCCGATCTGGGCGCCACCCGAGAAACCGTCGTTGTTGCTGCGATTGTTGACGCTGACGACGCCGTTCGTGCCGGGCGAGTTGATCAGCGAGCCGGCCGGCAGCGCGTAGTTGGTGGTGTTGCGGCTAGAGGCGTCGAAGCCGTAGCCGGCGTTCACACCGACGTAGAAGCCGGTCCAGGTGAAGACCGGCACCGGCGTGAACACCGGCGGCGGTGCGGCGCGACGCGGCAGATCGGCCGCGGACGCGGCAGCCGTCATGCCGGCCAGCACGGTGGATGCGAGGAGGAGCTTCTTCATGGTGTCGTAGGTCCTGGTTTGGCTTGAGCCGGCGGCCTGCGAGGCGCTCTGGGATGGCGTGTCTGTCGCTTTCCTGCAACAAGCATCCTCAGACTAGCTTGATCGCGTCAACGAAAGATGAAGACTAACGCCCCGTATCCCGCAGCACTGGCGCCTTTCGTCTCGCCACTGGCCGCATAGACCGACGAAAAGGCCCAGACGATTGTGCGAAACTTGTGAACCGGATGCGCGCCCGATCGCAGGCGCCGGGTTCGACATTGTCCGCCGCTGCGGAGGGAAGCCGTCGGGCTGGCGTTTTATTTCGGCACATCTGCCGAGCAACGGACGCTTCGGCGTAAGGCGGTGGTTAACCGTGTTGTCCGATGGTCCGGGGCCGGCGTATCGGCCGGTGAGGGTTTGGCCCATGTACATCCGCGACGCGCGGGCCGCGAAGCCGTTCGGCAGGCGTCGGACTCGGGTCGAAGCGGGCGGCGGCGACTTGGCACCCGCAGGGGCTGATCGGCCCAGACACGATCGGCCGCCGAGCCCGCTCGGCTGGGCGCTGCGGATCACGGGGTTCGCTGGCCTCTTGGCAATCGCCGCCATCTCGTACCTGGCCCGTATGAGTCAACCGAGCCCGGCCCCCGCCTGGGCCGCCCTCGACGGACGTCAGGTGCTCGCCGACCCTGAGACGACCGGCGCGATCACGCGTCTGGACCCCTGCCAGAGGCCCGCCGCCGATCGCCTCAGGCACTGATCGCTTGTGCGCCGTGGCGTCTTGGTGCGCATTGCGAGATTGACAAGCCGCGCCAAGGCCCTAACTGACAGACAGCATGCGCCCCGCGGCCCCGGGAGCATCCGAGCGTCCCGCGCGTGCCTTACCCAGCCGTTGCCGCGACGATGTCCATCGCGCCGGCCGGGCGCGCAACGGTTCCTGATTGCAGATGCCTTTTTCCGACCTGGGACTGAGCGAAAAAGTCCTGAACGCCGTCGAGACGGCGGGTTACACCGAGCCGACGCCGATTCAGGCCGAAGCCATCCCCCATGTGCTGGCGCGCCGCGACGTCCTCGGCATCGCGCAGACTGGAACCGGCAAGACCGCAGCCTTCACGCTGCCGATGCTGACGCTTCTGGAGAACGGTCGCGCCCGGGCCCGGATGCCGCGCACGCTGATCCTGGAGCCGACGCGCGAGCTGGCCGCCCAGGTGGTCGAGAACTTCGACCGCTACGGTACCAATCACAAGCTCAACGTGGCGCTGATCATCGGCGGCGTGTCCTTCGCCGATCAGGATGCCAAGCTGATGCGCGGCACCGACGTGCTGATCGCGACGCCGGGCCGCCTCCTCGACCATTTCGAGCGCGGCAAGCTGCTGCTCACCGGCGTCGAGCTTCTGGTGATCGATGAGGCGGACCGCATGCTCGACATGGGGTTCATCCCGGATATCGAGCGCATCGTGAAGATGGTGCCGTTCACCCGGCAGACGCTGTTCTTCTCCGCGACCATGCCGCCGGAGATCGAGCGGCTGGCCGACATGTTCCTGCACAACCCGCAGCGGGTCGAGGTCGCCCGGCCCGCCTCCACCGCGACCACGATCACCCAGCGCCTGGTCGCCACCGGCTCGGAGGGCCATGCCAAGCGCGAGCGCCTGCGGGACCTGATCCGCGGCGAGGGTGAGCTCAACAACGGGATCATCTTCTGCAATCGCAAGCGCGATGTCGCCCTGCTCCAGAAATCCCTGGTGAGCCACGGCTTCGACGCCGCCGCACTGCACGGCGACATGGATCAGCGCGCGCGCACCACCGCCCTCGACGCGTTCCGCAACGGTGAAACCGCTTTGCTGGTTGCCAGCGACGTCGCGGCCCGCGGCCTCGACATCCCGGCGGTCAGCCACGTCTTCAACTTCGACGTGCCGCACCATCCGGAGGATTACGTCCACCGGATCGGCCGCACCGGCCGCGCCGGCCGCGCCGGCACGGCCTACACCCTCGTGTCCCCGGAAGATGCTCGCTCGCTCGGGGCGATCGAGGCGCTGATCGGTCAGCCGATCCCCTGGTTCGATGGCGACCTGTCGACGGTGGCTGAGACCGTCTCCGAAACCGGCACGCGCCACCGCGGCCGTTCGGCCGACAGCCGCCGCGGCGGGCGTACGGCCAAGGCCGGAGGGCGGAGCGCCGGCGAGGCTGCGGACAAGCCCAAGGCCCGCGGCGGACGCGGCGCGGCGGCCGCTCCGCGCGCCGAGACACCGCGGCCCGAGCCCCGCCGCGAACCCATGCGCGAGGAGCGCGGACGCCGGAACGAGTCCGAGGGCGAGACGCCGATCGGATTGGGTTCGCATGTCCCGGCTTTCCTTCTTCGACCAGTCCTGGCGAAGAAGGACAAGTAACAGGATTCTTTTCGGGCTTAACTGTCCAGCTACCAAGCTGTCTTAGACCAGTCTTGGGCGGCGATGCATCGGAGCATCGGCCGTCCGAGGCGGCAGGACACGGATGAGCCAGGAGACTTATTCGGATCGGGACCGGAGCTTCGCCCTGGCGAAGCGGACTCACGACCTGATCCGCGATTACGGCCCCTCCGCGACGCCGCGCGCCTACGCGGTCTGGTACGCCTACGTGTCGGGGGAGCTTCCGCTGCTGAGCGACGCGGTGAAGCGGCTCACCGCGCAGAACGGCTGCCTCACCGAGGCCGACATCGACGATCTGCACGAGAGCTATCTGGACGGGCGCCGACTGGCGAGCGCCACCGGTGAGATCAGCCGCGTCGTGCTGAGCGAGATCGCCGCCATCACCGAGATCCTCGACCTGTCGCTCGGGTCCACGGCCCAGTACGGCGAATCGCTGCGTGGCCTGGCGCAGGATCTCGCGCAGGGCCTGCACAACCGGGCCCGGCTCGGCGAGATCGTCTCGACGCTGGTGTCCACGACCCGCGAGGTGGCGGTCAACAACCGGGTTCTCGAGGCGCGCATGCGCGAGACCCGCAGCGAGATCGAAACCCTGCGCGAGAAGCTCGAGGCGACCCGGTTGGAGAGCCTCACCGACGCGCTGACCGGCCTGTCGAACCGCAAGCATTTCGAGGAGACCCTGAAGGCGACCCTGGAGGCCGCCCGCGGGCGCGCTGTCCCGATGAGCCTGATCATCCTCGATATCGACTTCTTCAAGCGCTTCAACGACCTGTACGGCCATCTCACGGGCGATCAGGTCTTGCGGCTCGTGGCCATCGTGATGCGGGAGAATGCCGGCAGGGACGCGCATCTCGCCCGGTTCGGCGGCGAGGAATTCGGTATCGTGCTGCCAGGGACGGACCGCGCCGCGGCGCGTCAGGTGGCCGAGACCGTCCGCACCAGCGTGATGGGGCGCGAACTGGTCAAGCGCTCGACCGGCGAGTCGCTCGGCAAGGTCACCGTGTCGCTGGGAATCGCGGTGTACCGCCAGGGCGACACGCCGGCCTCGCTGATGGAGCGGGCCGATCTCTGCATGTTCGCCGCCAAGCGTGGCGGGCGCAACCGGGCGGTGGACGACACGGCCGAGGCGCTGTCCCAGGTGGCCTGAACGGCGGGCCCTCAGGCCCGGGCCGGCACCTGGTCGGCCGAGACCGGCGTGATCGCCACCGATTCACCGCAGCCGCAAGCCGAAGTCTGGTTCGGATTGTTGAAGACGAATTGCGATGCCAGCTTGTTGGTCGTGAAATCCATCTCGGTGCCGAGCAGGAACAGCACCGCCTTCGGGTCGACGAAGACGCGCACGCCGCGATCCTCGACCACGTCCTCACCGGGCTTGACCGCCTCGGCATATTCCATCGTGTAGGACATGCCGGCGCAGCCGCCGTTGCGGACGCCGACGCGGAGCCCGGCGATCGGCCGGTCGGCCTCCGCCATGATCGCCTTGATCCGATCGGCGGCCCGATCGGTCAGCGAGAGAACCTTGAACCCAGTCGACATCGTCACCCTCCCGCCCAACCGGGTTCAAGGCCCGGGGACGCGCATTCTGACACTCACAAGATAAGCATTGGGTTGAGGCCGGTCCACCGCGCCCGAGTCACACCGGCCCGGCATTCGGCGTCTGCGCGCCCCTCTCCCGCACGGGCTCAGGTCTACGCGCATGGGACAAGTCATTTCTCCAGCGTGTGGACGCTCCGGATGACGAGTCTGCGCCGTCATTCCTGGGCGCCGCAGGCGCGCCCGGACCCGGAGGGGCACGCCGGAGGCGGGCAATCCAGAACCGGCGGCGGTGCAGACCCTGCCGCGTCGGCGTGTCTGGATTCCGGGCTCCGCTGCGCAGCCCCGGAATGACTTTGGGGGATCGGCCGCGCGAGCCTGTCATACCCGAAGCTCTCACGGGAGAGGGGACTTGCGCCTCATCCCGGACGATGCGCGGCTGTCGCGTGCCGACGCGACGCGCCTCAGGCGGCCCCGGCGGTGAGCTGCGCGAAGGTCGCGAGATCGACGTTGCCGCCGCTGATCACCACCCCGACCCGCTTGCCCCGGACATCCACCAGCCCGTTGAGCACCGCCGCCGCCGCGAGGCAGCCGGTCGGCTCGACCACGATCTTCATCCGGCTCGCGAAGAACCGCATCGTCTCGACGAGCTGGGCGTCCGAGACCGTGACGATGTCGGCGACGTGCCGGCGGATGATCGCGAAGGTGAGGTCGCCCAGCGCCGTCGACTGCGCGCCGTCGGCGATGGTGCGGGGCACCGGGATCGTCACCACCTGCCCCTCCCGGAACGAGCGCTGCCCGTCGTTGCCGGCCTCCGGCTCGACGCCGATCACCCGGCAGCCCGGGGACAGGTTCGCGGCGGCGAGGGCGCAGCCCGCGAGTTGGCCGCCGCCGCCGAGGCAGGCCACCAGCACGTCGAGCTCGCCCACGGTCTCGATCAGCTCCTGCGCCAGGGTCCCCTGCCCGGCGATGACGTCGGGATGGTTGAAGGGCGGGATCAGCGTCAGGCCGCGGGGCCCCGCGATCGACCGGCCGAGCGCCTCGCGGTCCTGGCTGTAGCGGTCGTACAGGATCACCTCGGCGCCGTAGCCGCGGGTGCCCTCGATCTTCGCCGCCGGCGCATCCTCCGGCATGATGATCGTGGCCGGGGCGCCGAGCAGGCGGCAGGCCAGGGCGACCGCCTGGGCGTGGTTGCCCGACGAGAAGGTGATCACCCCGCGGGCGCGCTCCGCCTCCGGCAGCGCGCTGATGGCGTTGTAGGCCCCGCGGAACTTGAAGGCCCCGGCCCGCTGCAGGTTCTCGGCCTTGAAGAACAGCTTTGCGCCGGTCATCGCGTCGGCGGTGCGGGAGGTGAGCACCGGCGTGCGGTGCGCGGCCCCCGCGATGCGCTCGGCCGCGCGCGCCACGTCGGCATAGGTGGGCAGGCCGGTGGCCGCCGCGCCGTGTTCGCCCTGCATCGGATCCCGCCTCGTTCCCGCTCTGCGTGAGCGCGACTCATACGGGCGATCGGGCCCGCGCGCATCCCAGGCTCATGCACAGCCGGAAGCGGAGCCATTCGCCGGCTCACGGCTTATCTCGGCAGGGCCAGCTTGGCCGGAACGCTGGGGGGCGTCACCATGTCGACGCAAGTCGGGGACAGGATTTCGTTTGGCCCGTCAGCCTGCGAGAGAGTCTCGTGAGCGCCTGGGCCCGCGAGCGGCCTTCGGACGACGGGGCAACCGCAGTCACGTTCCGGGGCCGCGGGCTGGCACTGAGGTCTGGTACGCGGCTGATCCTGCTCGTCTGCCCGCTCTGCTCGCAGCGCAATGCGCAGCGAGGCGCCGAGCAGGGCATCTGCGAATGGTGTGCCTACGTGCCGTCACCGGAGCAGGCGGAGCCGGTAGAATCTGTCGCTGGCTGAGGACGGCGCTGCGGCCGGGTACGGCCGCAGACGCACAGATCCCGACTACGTATGGATCACCTTCCCATACGCATCCAACACGCTCTCGTGCATCATCTCGCTGAGGGTCGGGTGCGGGAACACCGTGTGCATCAGCTCTTCCTCGGTGCTCTCCAGGTTCATCGCCACCACGTAGCCCTGGATCAGCTCGGTCACCTCCGCGCCGACCATGTGGGCGCCGAGCAGCTGGCCGGTCTTGGCGTCGAACACGGTCTTGATCAGCCCATCCGGCTCGCCCAGCGCGATCGCCTTGCCGTTGCCCGCGAAGGGGAAGCGGCCGACCTTCACGGCAAAGCCCTGCTCCTTGGCTTTCGCCTCGGTCAGCCCGACGCTGGCGATCTGCGGCTGGCAGTAGGTGCAGCCCGGGATCTTGGCCTTGTCCATCGGGTGGGTGTGCAGGCCCTTGATGGTCTCGATGCAGATGACGCCCTCGTGCTCGGCCTTGTGGGCGAGCATCGGCGGGCCGGCGACGTCGCCGATCGCGTAGAGGCCGGGCACGTTGGTACGGCCGAGCCCGTCGGTCACCACGATGCCGCGGTCGATCTTCACCCCGAGCTTCTCCAGCCCGATATTCTCGATGTTGCCGACGACGCCCACCGCCGAGATCAGCTTCTCGGCCGTGATCTGCTGGGTCTTGCCGTCGCCGCCCTCGATGGTCGCCGTGATGGAGTTCGCGCCCTTCTCGACCTTCGTGACCTTGGCGCCGGTGAGGATCTTGATCCCCTGCTTCTCGAAGCGCTTGCGGGCGAGGCCTGCGATCTCGGCATCCTCCACGGGTAGGATCTGCGGCAGCAGCTCCACCACGGTCACCTCGGCGCCCATGGTGCGGTAGAACGAGGCGAACTCGATGCCGATGGCGCCCGAGCCCATCACCAGCAGGCTCTTGGGCATCGTCTCGGGGACCATGGCCTCGTAGTAGGTCCAGATCAGCTTCTTGTCGGGCTCGATCCCGGGGATCGCCCGGGGGCGCGCGCCGGTCGCCACGATGATGTGCTTGGCCTGGTAGGTGCCGGCGCCCTTGGCGCCCTTCGGCGGCTCGGCGCGCTTGGACTCCTTCACGGTGACCTGGCCGGGCTGGTTGCCCTTCGCGACGCTGTCGACCGCGGCCTCGCCCCAGATCACGTCGACCTTGTTCTTCTTGAGCAGCATGCCGACGCCGCCGTTGAGCCGGGCCGAGACGCCGCGGGAGCGCTTGACGATGGCGGCGGTGTCGAAACCGACCTTGTCGGCCGTCAGCCCGTAATCGCCGGGGTGCTGGAAGTAGTGGAAGATCTCGGCCGAGCGGAGCAGCGCCTTGGTGGGGATGCAGCCCCAGTTCAGGCAGATGCCGCCCAGGTGCTCGCGGTCGACCACGGCGGTCTTGAACCCGAGCTGCGCCGCGCGGATCGCCGTGACGTAGCCGCCGGGCCCGGCGCCGATGATGAGGACGTCGTAGGTGTCGGACATTTACCGCTCCGCGAACGCCCCTCTCCCTTGCGGGGAGGGAGCTGGGGGTGGGGGTGGCTCCGCCTGGCCGGCTGAATCCGGAAGAGGCGCTTCGGATGCGGCGAGCGCCGCGTGGATCGTGTCGAGGACGGTGTCGATCTCCCGCAGGACCATGCGGTTCGGGAAACGCAGGACGCGGAAGCCTTCGGAGCCAAGATAGGTATCCCGGCGGGCATCGTAGGCCGTGCTGGCCTCGAAGCCGTGCTGCTCACCGTCGACCTCGACGATGAGCCGGGCCGTCAGGCAGCAGAAATCCGCCACGTAGGGGCCGAGGGCGACCTGCCTCCGGAAATGCGAGCCGTCCACCGGCAGGCGGTGACGCAGGTGCCACCAGAGCCGCTTCTCTGCCTCGGTGTGCGAGCGCCGCAGCGTCTTCGCGTTCGCGGCCGCTCTGGGCGAGGCTGCTCTCCGGGGCTGCTGGTTCCAGGGCATCGGGCGGCAGGTCAAGCGAACGTGGCTGATGGGCGCATGCTCACACGGAGCATGGAGTACGGCTCATCGCAGCAGGATTGCGTGTTCTGACCGATGCCTGCCACCTTCCCCACCTCGACATTCCAGAACGCGCTCTCCCCTCCCCCTTGTGGGGAGGGGTCAGGGGTGGGGGTGGTGCAGAAGGCACCGCACCGCTCGATCCTGAACCACCCCCACCTCCAACTCCTCCCCACAAGGGGGAGGAGCGTGCCCGCCTCACACCAGCATGCCCATCGGGTTCTCGATCAGCCCCTTGAAGGCCGAGATCAGCTCCGCGCCGAGCGCCCCGTCGAGCACCCGGTGGTCGCATGAGAGGGTGCAGGTCATCACCTGGACCACGGCCGGCGCCCCGTCCTTCACGACGACGCGCTTCTCGCCCGCGCCCACCGCCAGGATGCTCGATTGCGGCGGGTTGATCACCGCGGTGAAGTGCTTGATCCCGAACATGCCGAGGTTCGACACCGAGGTGACGCCGCCCTGATATTCCTCGGGCTTCAGCTTCTTGGCACGCGCCCGGGCGGCGAAATCCTTCATCTCGTTGGAGATGGTGGACAACGTCTTCTCGTCCGCCCGGCGGATCACCGGGGTGAACAGACCGCCGTCGATCGCCACCGCGACGCCGACCTCGGCGTGCTTGAAGCGCAGGATCCGGTCCTCGGCCCAGACCGCATTGGCGGCCGGCACGCGGGTCAGCGCGAGGCCCATCGCCTTGATGACGAAGTCGTTCACCGAGAGCTTGAAGGCGGGCTTGCCGTCCTTGTCCTTGCCGGCGGAGCCGTTCAGCGTCTCGCGCAGCTTCATCAGCGCGTCGAGCTCGCAATCCACCGTCAGGTAGAAGTGCGGGGCGACCTGCATCGCCTCGGTCAGGCGCTTGGCGATGGTCTTGCGCATGCCGTCGAGGGGGACGTCCTCGTAGGCATCCTTGGCAAAGAAGCCCTTGACCTGATCGGTCGTGAGCCCGGCCGGCGCGCCGCCCGCGGGGGCGGCCTTCGGGGCGGGGGGCGCCGCCTTCGGCGCCTCGGCGGCTTGCTGCGCGGCGGCGGGCGCCTTGGTGGCGCCGGAGGTTTTCGCGGCCTGGACATCGCGGGCGATGATGCGGCCATGCGGCCCGCTGCCCTGGACGGCGCCGAGATCCACGCCCTCCTGCTTGGCGATGCGCCGGGCGAGCGGCGAGGCGAAGACCCGGCCGCCCGAGCCGGCCTGCGCGCCACCCTGCGGAGCGCCGCTCGGCTGCGCGCCCTCCGGTGCGGCGTTCACCCGCTCGTACGACATGTGGCCGCCGCCGGGGGTGGTGTTCTGGTCGGCCGCCGAAGCCCCGGCCGCGGGTTCGGGCTTGGATTCGGCCTTGGCCTCGCCGTTCGAGGCGGCCTTCGGCGCGCCGCCGGCCTGCACGCTCGACGGGTCCTCGCCCTCGGCGGCGATGATGGCGATCAGGTCGTTGACCGGCACGTCCGCGGTGCCCTCGGGCACGAGGATCTTGGCGAGCACGCCCTCGTCGATGGCCTCCACCTCCATGGTGGCCTTGTCGGTCTCGATCTCCGCCAGCACGTCGCCGGACTTGATCGCGTCGCCCTCCTTCTTGAGCCACTTGGCGAGGTTGCCCTTCTCCATGGTCGGGGAGAGCGCGGGCATCAGCACGTTGATCGGCATGGCATCAGGTCTCGGGCAAGGCCGGGGCGGCCGGATCGTCGAAGGGGAAGAGGTCGTCGGAGGGGAACGGGACGGCGTCGAAGGGCGGCAGCGCCACGGTCTCGCCGCGCTGGATCGTGGCGGGGAGCACCCAGCGCCCGTCTGCGAGGGCGAAGCCTTCGAGTACGCCGGCCGCCGGGTCGAGCAGCCAGAGGTGGTCAACGCCGGACCCGGCATAGATGCGACGCTTCGGACCCCGGTCGAGGCGAGTCGTTGACGGCGAGAGGATCTCGCAGACCCAATCCGGAGCCGTCTCTATGAAGGCATCCTCGGGTTCGGTCGGCATCCGCTCGCGGCGCCAGCCCGCAAGATCGGGTACGACCACCTGGGATCCAAGGTGAAGCTCAGGCTCGATGATGAAGACCCATCCGCCGGGACCACCACGGCCGCGTGCGAACGGCCGATCCAGCTCTCCCGACAGCCGGGCCGCGGCAATGCCGTGCCGGGGCCGCGGCCGGGGATGCGTCTCCAGCACGCCGTCGATGATCTCGGCGACGAAATGCTCCGGAACCGCCTCCAGATCCGCGTAGGTCGTCTGCCGGACAGCCGCCTCAGCCATGGTTGGCCGCCATCGTCAGTTGAGGCCGCCGGGGTCGAGCCCCTCGGCCTCCCAGCCGGCGCGGATGCGCTCCAGGGCCTCCTCCTCCGACATGTCGGTCTCCAGCGCGTAGGCGCGGGCCGCCTGCCGGGCGAGGTCGATCAGGAGCCGGCCCCAGGTCGCCGGATCGTCGAAGGAGCGGCGCAGCGCGACGCTGACCGCGCCATCCACCACGGCGGCGCGCAGCACCTCGATGCCGCCCTGTTCGAGGGCGTCGGGCGGGATGGCGAGTTCGGCGAAGTCGTTGCTCATGGCGCGCCGGCTTATCCTTGACCCCTGCCGGGACGGGGGCGGAGCGTGTGTCCCGCCCGCGCGCCGGTCACTTGTAGCAGACGCTCTTGGCGGCCTCGACGACCTCCGCCACCGTCGGCAGCGCCAGCTTCTCGAGGTTGGCCGCGTAGGGCATCGGCACGTCCTTGCCGGTGATGCGCAGGACCGGGGCGTCCAGGAAGTCGAAGGCATCGACCATCAGGCGGGCCACGATCTCGGCGCCGACGCCCGATTGCGGGAACCCCTCCTCCACGGTGATGCAGCGGCCGGTCTTCTTGACGGATTCCACCACCGTCTCGGTGTCCATCGGGCGGATCGTGCGCAGGTCGATCACCTCGGCCTCAATGCCCTGCTCGGCGAGCGCCTGCGCGGCCTTGAGGGCGTAGGTCATGCCGATGGCAAAGGACACGATCGTCACGTCGCTGCCGGTGCGGTGGATCTTGGCCTTGCCGATCGGCAGCACGAAGTCGTCGAGCTTCGGCACCGGGAAGGACTGCCCGTACAGGATCTCGTTCTCGAGGAAGATGATCGGGTTCGGGTCGCGAATCGCGGCCTTGAGCAGGCCCTTGGCGTCGGAGGCCGTGTAGGGCGCAATCACCTTGAGGCCCGGCACGTTGGAGTACCACGCGGAATAATCGTGGCTGTGCTGGGCGGCGACGCGGGCGGCGGCGCCGTTGGGTCCGCGGAACACGATCGGGCAGCCGAGCTGGCCGCCGGACATGTACAGGGTCTTGGCTGCCGAGTTGATGATGTGGTCGATCGCCTGCATGGCGAAGTTGAAGGTCATGAACTCGACGATCGGCTTCAGGCCGGCGAGCGCCGCGCCGACGCCGATGCCGGCGAAGCCGTGCTCGGTGATCGGGGTGTCGACCACGCGCTTCGGCCCGAATTCCTGCAGCAGGTTCTGGGTGACCTTGTAGGCGCCCTGATACTCGGCGACCTCCTCGCCCATGACGAAGACGTCGCCGTCGCGGCGCATCTCCTCCGCCATGGCGTCCCGCAGGGCCTCGCGGACGGTCTGGGTGACCATCGGCGTGTCGGCCGGGAACTCCTCCATCACCGGCTCTTGCGCCTTGTTGGTGATGACCGCTGGCGCGGCCGGCGCCTTGGGGGCGTCGTCGCCGGTCTTCGCGGCGGGGGCGGCCTTGTCGGCCATGCCCTCGGCCTGCATGTCGGGGGTCGGGGCCGGATGGCCGCCGGCGCCGTTGGGCTTGGCGCTGCCGCCCGACTGGACGCTCGCCGGATCCTCGCCCTCGCCGGCGATCACGGCGATCGGCGTGTTGACCGCGACGCCCTCGGTGCCCTCCGCGATCAGGATCTTGGCGAGGACGCCCTCGTCGATGGCCTCCACCTCCATGGTGGCCTTGTCGGTCTCGATCTCGGCCAGCACGTCGCCGGACTTGATCGGATCGCCCTCCTTCTTCAGCCACTTGGCGAGCTTGCCCTCCTCCATGGTGGGCGAGAGGGCGGGCATCAGGATGTCGGTCGCCATGCTCAGCTCTGCGGTCGTCTTTTCGTTAGGGGGCGGCCAGCTTTGTCGTCCGCGCTCAGGCGTGCGCGTCCAGGAGGATGTCGGTCCAGAGCTCGGAGGGATCCGGCTCGGGATCGTTGGTGGCGAACTCAGCCGAGGCGTTGACCGTCTCGCGGACCTTGGCGTCGGTGGCCTTCAGATCGGCCTCCGGCACGCCGTGCAGCTCGAGCAGGCGCTTGCGCACCATCTCGATCGGGTCGTGCTCGTCGCGCATCTTGGAGACCTCGTCCTTGGTCCGGTACTTGGCCGGATCGGACATGGAGTGGCCGCGATAGCGGTAGGTCTGCATCTCCAGGATGTACGGACCCTGGCCGGTTCGGGCGTGCTCGATCGCCCGGGTCGCGGCCTCGCGGACGGTGCGGACGTCCATGCCGTCGACCTGCTCGCCCGGGATGCCGAAGGAGAGGCCGCGCTTCGAGAAGTCGGTCTGCGCCGAGGCCCGGGCCACCGAGGTGCCCATGGCGTAGCGGTTGTTCTCGATCACGTAGACGACCGGCAGCTTCCAGAGCGCGGCCATGTTGAAGCTCTCGTAGACCTGGCCCTGGTTGGCGGCGCCGTCGCCCATGTAGGTCAGGCTGACCTTGCCGTTCTCCCGGTAGTGGTCGGCGAAGGCGAGGCCGGTGCCCAGCGAGACCTGCGCGCCCACGATGCCGTGGCCGCCGAAGAACTGCTTCTCGCGGCTGAACATGTGCATCGAGCCGCCCTTGCCGCGGCTGTAGCCGCCGCGGCGGCCGGTCAGCTCGGCCATGACGCCTTTCGGGTCCATGCCGCAGGCGAGCATGTGGCCGTGGTCGCGGTAGCCGGTGATGACCTGGTCGCCCTCGACCGAGGCCATCTGCATGCCGATCACCACGGCCTCCTGGCCGATATAGAGGTGGCAGAAGCCGCCGATCAGGCCCATGCCGTAGAGCTGGCCGGCCTTCTCCTCGAAGCGCCGGATCAGCAGCATCTCGTGATAGGCGTGGAGATCTTCGTCCCGCGTGAATTGCGGCATGTTCGGTGCCGGCTTGTGCGCCTCGGCGGCCTGAGGATTACCGGCCTGAGGGCTCGCGGCCTGCGAAGCCGAGGACGCGGCGTCCTTGGCGGGCTCCTTGGCGGCATCCATCGGCGCACTCCCCATGATTCCACGCGACTTCGTGGGGGTGTAGGACAGCGACGGTTGGAAAGCGAGGGCTGCCGCTCTGACAGGAGGCCGCTCTTGTCAGAGACACTTTGGGACTAAGGAAATACTGCGCGGCGACGCTCAGGGCGTGATGATGACCACGTCGTTGGCGTGGACCCGGCCGAGGACGATCCGGGCGCGCTCCTCGAGGAGGTCGCGGTCGATCTGATCGCTCTTCAGGAGCGAGACCCGGTGCTCCCAGATCGCGCGCTCGGCTTTCACGGCGGCGAGTTCCTGGGACAGGCCGTAGGCGCGGATCTTGAGCGCCTTCTTGGCTTCCAGGCCGCGGTTGCCACTCTCCGCCTGCCACACGAAATAGCCGACGACGAGGGCCGACAGGGTCCAGAGACCCAGCGGCAACACGACCATTCTGACTCGGCGGCGCACGACCATGGCACGACCCTCGCGCGGACAGGTTAATGGATCGTTGCGATCACGCGCCACGGCCGGCACGAGCAGAGGACAAGCCTGAGGGATGGACCTGACGCATCTGGGTCGCTGGATCGCCGCGCACGCCACGGCGTCCGACGATCACGACATCCTGCTGACCGGCTTCTGCGAGGCCCTGGTCGAGGCCGATATCCCCGTCTGGCGCGTCAGCGTCATGGCCCCGGCCCTCGACCCGACGCTCCGCGGCGTCAGCCTGAACTGGCATGCGGGCGAGGGTATCTCCTTCGTGGCCAACGCCCATGGCGCCGACGAGGAGAGCGACTGGCTCCTGAGCCCCGTCTACGCGCTGGTTGAGAGCGGCGAGAGCTTCGGCCGCTGGCGCCTCGATGCGCCCGGGCTGGCGGTCGACTTTCCGGTCCTGAAGGCCCTCGGGGCCCAGGGCGGCAGCGACTACGTGCTCCACATCGTCCCGTTCGCCCCCGGCACCGCCCTGCGCGGCATCGCGGTCTCGTTCTGCACCCGCGCGGCCGCTGGCTTCACCGACGCGCATCTGTCCGCCATCGCCGGCGTCCTGCCGTTCCTGACCCTGGCGATCGCCAAGATGGGGCTGGCCCACACGTTCCGCGAAGTCTCGGCGACCTATCTCGGCCGCTCCACCGCCGAGCGCGTCCTCGATGGCCAGATCCGAAGGGGCGAGGGACGGGCCGTGCCGGCGGCCATCCTGCTGACGGATCTGCGCGGCTTCACGGCTCTGGCCGACCGGGTCGACCCGGCCGACATGGTCGCATGGCTCAACGAGCATTTCGACGCCCTCGGCGACCCGGTGGCGCGGCACGGCGGCGAGATCCTGAAATTCCTCGGGGACGGGTTCCTGGCGATCTTCCCGATTCCCGAGGCCGACGCCCTCCCCTGCTCGATTTGCGGCGACGCCCTGGAAGCCGCAACCGAAGGGCTCGCCGCCAACGCGGCGCTCAATGCTCGCCGCCGCGCGGAGGGTCTGCCCGAACTCGCGGCCGAATGCGTCGTGCATTTCGGGACGGTGATCTACGGCAATGTCGGGACCGAGCGGCGGCTCGACTTCACCATTATCGGGCGGGCGGTGAACGAGGCGAGCCGGATCGAGAGCCAGTGCGCGGTGCTCGGCCACGAACTGCTGGTCTCGGAGGCCTTCGCCAAGCGTTGCGCGCGGCCGCTGGAGCCGGTCGGGACGATCGAGTTGCGCGGCCTGTCGCGACCGATGCGGGTCTGGACCGTGCCCGGGGAGCCGTCCGGTGCGGCGATGACCTGAGGCGCGTCGTCATTCCAGGGCCGTGCAGCGGAGCCCGGAATGACGGGGCAAAGCGCCGCCACCCTCAGAACAGCGCGCAGCTCCGCTGCAGCACCAGTCCGACCGCGCCCTGCGCGAAGCGGCGCCGATAGGCCTCCTGGATCTCACGCAGGGCCGCCACGGCCTCGGGCGTCGGTGCGGTGATGATCAAGACGATGCGGGCGGCCTCGTGGACGATCCGTCCGCTCGGTCCGCGCCACTGGCCCCGGCCGGCGAAGACCGTCAGCCCGTCCGGGAAGCTGGGGGTGATCCGCTCGGCCAGGAACCGGTCGAAGGCCCCCTTCGAGACGCGGCCGCCATCCGGCCGCGACAGGCCGAACAGCAGCTGCGCGCTGAGCGTCGGGCGGGCGCCGTCGCAGAGCGTGTCCGCGCGGGAGGGACCGGCCCCCCCGACACCGGGCAGGCCGGCCAGCAGGATCCGCCGGATCAGCGGCGGGCGAGCTGCTTGAGCGCCGACGGGCCGGCGTAGAGCGCCTGCGGGCCCAGGCCCTCCTCGATGCGGATCAGCTGGTTGTACTTGGCCAGTCTGTCCGAGCGGGCGAGCGAGCCGGTCTTGATCTGCCCGCAATTGGTGGCGACCGCGAGATCCGCGATGGTCGAGTCCTCGGTCTCACCCGAGCGGTGCGACATCACAGCGGTGTATCCGGCGCGCTGGGCCATATCGACCGCCGCCAGGGTCTCGGTGAGCGAGCCGATCTGGTTGACCTTGATCAGGATCGAGTTGGCCGTGCCCTCCGCGATGCCGCGGGACAGGCGCTCGACGTTGGTGACGAACAGGTCGTCGCCGACGAGCTGGCAGCGGTCGCCGATCTTGTCGGTCAGGAGCTTCCAGCCGGCCCAGTCATCCTCCGACATGCCGTCCTCGATGGAGACGATCGGGTAGGTGGCGACGAGCTGCGCGAGGTAGTCGACCTGCGCCTCGATGGTGCGGGTCTTGCCCTCGCCCTCGTACGCGTAGGCGCCGTCCTTGAAGAACTCGGTGGCGGCGCAGTCGAGGGCGAGGGCCATGTCCTGGCCCGGCTTGAAGCCGGCGGCACTGATCGCGTCCATCACGAAATCGAGGGCGGCCTCGGCCGACGGCAGGTTCGGGGCGAAGCCGCCCTCGTCGCCGACATTGGTGTTGTGGCCGGCCTTCTTGAGCTTGCTCTTGAGGGTGTGGAACACCTCGGAGCCCATGCGCACGGCCTCGGCGATCGAGTCCGCGCCCACCGGCATGATCATGAATTCCTGGAAGTCGATCGGGTTGTCGGCATGGGCGCCGCCGTTGATGATGTTCATCATCGGCACCGGCAGCACCCGGCCCTGCACGCCGCCGACATAGCGGTAGAGCGGCAGGCCGGAGGCCTCGGCCGCGGCCTTGGCCACCGCCAGCGACACGCCGAGGATCGCGTTGGCGCCGAGGCGGGCCTTGTTGGGCGTGCCGTCGAGCTCGATCATCGCCTCGTCGACCCCGACCTGATCCTCGGCCTCCATGCCGCCGATCGCGTCGAGGATCTCGGTCTGGGCCGCCTCGACCGCCTTCAGGACGCCCTTGCCGAGGAAGCGGTTCTTGTCGCCGTCGCGCAGCTCCACCGCCTCGTGGGCGCCCGTGGACGCGCCCGACGGGACCGCGGCGCGGCCGAAGGAGCCGTCCTCCAGGATGACGTCGACCTCGACCGTGGGGTTGCCGCGGCTGTCGAGGATCTCGCGGGCGCTGATATTGGTGATCGCGGTCATGGAACGTCCTCTCGCGGGGGCCGCGGGTCGGCGGCCGCACCCAAATCAGAGGGTGCGGCGCATCGCGGCGGCTTATCCGTCAAGCCGCGGCCGGCGGCAAGCGCCGGGGCGCCCCGCGCGGCGACCGATCCGTCGGAGAAAGCGCCGCGGATCAGACGGATGCGCGCGGCCGCGGCGCGCTTTATATGCGCCTCATGACGACCTCCAGCGATCTCCAGCTCGGCCAGCCGACACCCTTACCGACCTCTCCCGAGGAGGCGCGGCTCGACCGGGTCCCGAACCCGCACGCGGATACCGACTACGTCGCCCGCTTCACCGCGCCCGAATTCACCTCGATCTGCCCGGTCACCGGCCAGCCGGATTTCGCGATCCTGGTGATCGACTACGCGCCGGGTGACTGGCTGGTGGAGTCGAAGTCGCTGAAGCTCTACCTCGGGTCGTTCCGCAACCACGGCGCGTTCCACGAGGATTGCACGGTGGCGATCGGCAAACGCCTCCGCGACCTCCTGGAGCCGCGCTACCTGCGGATCGGCGGGTTCTGGTACCCCCGCGGCGGCATCCCAATCGACGTGTTCTGGCAGACGGGCGAGTTGCCGAAGAACGCCTGGCTGCCGGATCCGGGCGTCCCGCCTTATCGCGGGCGGTAAACGACCCCTGGCTCGTTCAGGCCGGATGCACCGTCGTCCGATCCTGGCGCGCTGCGACAGGATGGTTGCGGAGCGGCCACGAAAAAGGGCGACCGGCTCGCGCCGGTCGCCCCTGATCCGTCCGGATCTCAGATCTAAGATCTTAGTAGCCGTAGCCGTAGTAGCCGTAGCCCGGGGCCGCGTAGCCGTAGCCGCCGCCGTAGACCGGGGCGTAGCCGTAGCCGTAGGACGGGGCGTAGCCGTACCCACCGCCGTAGTAGCTGTCGGCGCGCAGCGCCAGCGGCGATCGCACCGGCCGCAAGGCCGGCAATGCCGAGGCCGATCGCGGCGCCGGTGCCGATGCCGCGACGGCCGCGGTAGTAGCCACCATGATAGCCGCCATACCCGCCGTGGTAGCCGTAGGGACGCGCCTCGGCGCCCGTGGTGGCGGCGACGCTGCCGATGGCGAGGGCGGCAGCAGTGGCGATGATACCGATCTTGCGCATAATGTTCCTTCTCGATCCTCGATCGAACATGCCCAATAACGTGGCCGCACCGGGACAGTTCCAAGTTTCGGCAGGTCTTGCCGTGCGCGCGCACACACATGTCGGATTATGAACAGTGGTTCATCATCCTGGCCGAGACGGCCCTTTGGGTAGAGCTTGACCGTTCCGCTTCTAGGACGGCCGGAAAGCTTGTGGCCTCTTTTTCCTATTCGGGCTGCATCATCCCGACCGTCAGGGCGCCAGTCCTGCCTTGAGACATCCAGCCGGTCCTGAGCGTCGAAATCTCCGACCGCCCTGCTATGGCTATGCTACGCCTGATCGGAAGGAGCGACCGATGGATGCCTTGAGTCTGATCCGGGACACACTCGCGCCGCTGCCGGGCAAGCGCATCCTCGATATCGGATGCGGCGCGGGAACCTTGGCGAAGCGGCTGGCCGAGGATGGGGCGGCGGTCACCGGGATCGACCCCGGCGAGGCGGCGCTCGCCAAGGCCCGGGCCGCCGTGCCGGCCGCGCGGTTCGAGGCGGCCTCGGGCGAGGCCCTGCCGTTTCCGGACGGAAGCTTCGACGGGGCCGTGATGTTCAACGCCCTGCATCATGTCCCGAACCCCGCCGGCGCGCTGTCCGAAGCTGCACGCGTGCTGGTGCCGGGCGGCGTCCTCGTGGTGGTGGAACCGCTGGCTGAGGGCAGCTTCTTCGAGGCTCTGCGGCCGATCGAGGACGAGAGTGCCGTCCGCGCGGGCGCTCAGGCCGCGATCGCACGTGCCTTGAGCCAAAACACCTTCTCGTGCCGCCGCGACATGACCGTCGCACGCCGGGAGAGCTTCGCGTCCCTCGACGCCTTCCTGGCCCGGATCAGCACGGTGGATCCCGCCCGCGAGGCGACGATCCGGGCGCGGCGCGCTATCGTGGAGGACGCGTTCCTGCAGGCGGCCGAGCGCGGGGCCGACGGGTCCTACGGCCTCGTCCAGCCCCTGCGCATCCACGTTCTGGAGCCCGTCGGCGCCTGACCCGTCACCCTGCCCGGCGCTTGGCGATCCGGTCGAAGGCGAGAAGGTCCTCGAGCAGGGCCGGCATGTCCTTCAGGGCGACCATGTTCGGGCCGTCGGAGGGCGCCCGGTCCGGGTCGGGGTGGGTCTCGATGAAGACGCCCGCGACGCCGACCGCCACGGCGGCCCGGGCCAGGACGGACACGAATTCCCGCTGGCCGCCGGAACTCGCCCCCTGCCCGCCGGGCTGCTGCACGGAGTGGGTGGCGTCGAACACCACCGGTGCGCCCCGCGTCACCTGCGCCATGATCGGCAGGCTGCGCATGTCCGAGACCAGGGTGTTGTAGCCGAAGGAGGCTCCCCGCTCGGTGACGATGACGTTGGGGTTGCCCGCCTCTGTCACCTTGGCGGCGACGTGCTTCATGTCCCAGGGCGCCAGGAACTGGCCCTTCTTGATATTGACCGCCCGGCCGGTGGCGGCCGCGGCCAGGAGCAGGTCGGTCTGGCGGCACAGGAAGGCCGGGATCTGGAGCACGTCCACGGCCTCGGCGGCGCGGGCGCATTGCTCGGCGGCGTGCACGTCGGTCAGCACCGGCAGACCCAGGCTCTCGCGGATCTCCGCGAAGACTGGCAGCGCCTCGTCGAGGCCGACGCCTCTGGCCGCGCTGCCGGAGGTGCGGTTGGCCTTGTCGAACGAGGCCTTGAACACGAGGCCGAGCCCCAGACCTGCGGCCATCTCCTTGAGGGCGGCAGCGATCTCCAGGGCGTGGCTCCGCCCTTCGAGCTGGCAGGGGCCGGCGATCAACGCCAGCGGCAGATGGTTGGCGAAGCGCGTGCCGCCGACCTGGACGACGGCGCCGTGTGTCTCGAGATTCGACATGCGCGCGGTCTAGCCCGCGCGGCGGATCCGCGAAAGCCCGGCGCGGGGCGCGATCCGGCAGACCGTGAGATCCTCCCGGAGCGCGTCGGTGCGCGGGCCGGTCTCGCACAGCATCAGAGCGCGGCCGGTGCCGCCGCGCTGCGGCGCGCTCGCGAGCAGGCTGGCCTGGTGGAGGTTGAGCGCCAGCACCTCGGCGGCGGCGGGATCCGCCCCGGCGAGCGCCCGGGCCGCGCGGCCGATCAGCACGAAGTAGGCGGGCGGCGGCTCCCGGTCGAGGGAGGCCACGGTGATCCGCGCCGGGGCGCGGCAATCGAGGCTCATCCGCTCGGCGTCCTGCGCCCGGAACACCGCGACCGGCCCGGCCCGTCCGGCCAGCGACGCCCCGGTGGTGCGGATCACCCGCGCGGTGAGCGCGTCGCAGGCATCGGCTGCGCGGGCCTGAGCCGGACTGAGGACGAGGGCGCCGGCAAGGACGGTCAAGACGGAGTGGCGCAGCATCGGGACATCCGCGGCAGGACAGGTCGGGAGGCCCGAGATAGCGCGGGCGCGCCGAACCGCGAAGCCGCACCGCGGCGGATGCCGGCTTCGCATGGTGGTGGCACATGGCGGTGGCGCATGGACAGGGCGACCCGGATGCCCGATCTGGGCAGGCGGCGCGGCACTGCGCGCCGCGCGCAGAACAGGCTCCGATGAAGCCCATGCTCCGAACCGCCCTCCCCGCCCTCCTGGTGGCGCTGGCCCTGACCGGCCCC
The DNA here is from genome assembly GCF_041806315.1 of Methylobacterium sp. OAE515. Lineage (NCBI taxonomy): Bacteria > Pseudomonadati > Pseudomonadota > Alphaproteobacteria > Hyphomicrobiales > Methylobacteriaceae > Methylobacterium > Methylobacterium sp. OAE515. The sequence continues at coordinate 3,284,668 of NZ_JBGMUV010000001.1, read as the reverse complement.
GGCGCGGCCGAGCCGCTGCCGCAGCCGGCCTACGGGCCGGAACTCGAAGGCTTCGCCTATCCGTTCCCAGTGGAGCGCTACACCTTCACGTCGCAGCGCCAGCCACTGCAGATGGCCTATCTCGACGTGCCGGCCGCGACGCCGAACGGGCGCACCGCGGTGCTGCTCCACGGCAAGAACTTCTGCGCCGCGACTTGGGAGAGCCAGATCCGCGCGCTCAGCGCGGCCGGATACCGCGTGATCGCGCCGGACCAGATCGGCTTCTGCAAGTCGAGCAAGCCGGCCGCCTACCAGTTCAGCTTCCGGCAACTCGCCGAGAACACCCACGCCCTTCTGGACAAGCTCGGGGTCGAGCGCCCGGTCCTGGTCGGCCATTCCACGGGCGGCATGCTCGCCGCGCACTACGCCCTGCTCTACCCGAAGGCGGTCGAGCAACTCGTGCTGGTCAATCCGGTCGGTCTGGAGGACTGGAGCGCCAAGGGCCTGCCGCCGATCTCCCTGGCGCAATGGTACCAGCGCGAGCTGAAGACCTCGGCCGAATCGATCCGCGCCTACGAGACCGCGACCTACTACGCGGGCCAATGGGAGCCTCGCTACGAGCCTTGGGTGACGATGCTCGCCGGCCTCAACAATGGGCCCGGCAAGGAGGCGGTCGCCTGGGATTCGGCGCTCGTCTACGACATGATCGTCACCGAGCCGGTGGTCTACCGCTTCCCGCAGATCGCGGTGCCGACCCTGCTGCTGATCGGCCAGAAGGACAACACGGCGATCGGCAAGGATCTCGCCCCGGCGGAGCTGCGGCCGAAGCTCGGAAACTATCCCGAACTCGGCAAGGAAGCCGCCAAGGCGATCCCGGGGGCGCGGCTCGTGGAGTTCCCCGAACTCGGCCACGCGCCGCAGATGTCCGATCCGGACGGGTTCAACCGCGCGCTGATCGAGGGGATCGCGGCGCGCTGAGCGTCTCGTCCCGTCTGTCCGGGGTGCCGCAGGCGAGCCGGTCGCCGTTACCGCCGGCGGCGCACGGTCTCGCGCCACCGGTGCTTTTTGGATTCCGGGCTCCGCTCCGCGGCCCCGGAATGACGATCGACTCCTAGAAGTACGACTTCAGCACGCCCCGGCGCCGCACGTCGAGGGTCGCGCAGTGGAACGAGCCGCCGAACGGGCCGTAGCTGAGGAACGGCGCCGGGATCGGGTCGAAGCCCCAGTCCTTGAGCGCCTTGATCAGCGTCGGCTGGCTCTGGTCGACGACGATCTTCTTCTCGGTGATCGCCAGGACGTTGATCGAGGTCCAAGGCGAGCACATCGAGATCTTGCTCATGAAGCCCTCGACCGGGTCGGGGCGCGGGGCGATCAGCACGTCCCACTTCTTGAGCACGGCCGGCAGCTTCTCGACGTCGACGTAGTCCGGGTTCACCAGCACCTTGCCGGGGGCCAGCGGCATGAACGACGAGTCGATGTGCATCGGCTGTGGGCAGCGGCTCTCGATCTCGTGGATGCGGAAGCCCGGGCCGAGGTGGCGGCGCAGCCACTCGATGCCCATCAGGTTGGTCACGTTGGAGCGGGTGACGAACAGGTCGCGGCCGCAGCGGACGAAGTCGGCGGCGTCGAAGACCGGCTCGAACTCGTTGACGGTGAACTGCATGGGCTCGCCGGCCTTCAGGTTCGGCACCCGGTAATCGTAGTTGTAGAGATCGTCGGTCAGCTGCGGACGCGGCGCCGAGGTCCAGCGGGCGCCGGCGCGGAAATATTCCTTGAACAGCGACCGGTAGGCATCGCCCTCGAAGTAGCGCGAGCGCCAGCACATCGGGCTCTCGATGATCTCGTCGCCGATGACGAGGTACGGGTCGCGCGGGCAGGCGACGCAGAAGCCCCGGGAGGTCCAGCGCGGCGCCTTGAACTTCTTGGAGAAGTCCACCGCGTCGGGGCGGCGGACCTTCACGCCCTCGCCGGCCAGGATGGTGATGAAGTTGTCGAGCTCGGCCTGGGCGAGCTTCTTCATGAACTTCGGGTATTTCCAGCCGCTCGCCAGCCGGTAGAACGGCTGCGCGGCGCGCGGCAGGTTGAAGATCACCGTGAGATGGTGGGTCGGGATCGTGGCGCCGTCGAGCGAGCCGACGATCACCTCCTCCAGCGGATCCCACTCGTTCCAGGCCATCACCGGAGATTGCGGAGCCGGCACGCCCGGTCCTGTTCCACCCGGGAGGCCGCCGGCATGCGTGTCGTCGGTCACGGCCTCCAGGGCCGTGATCGGTGATTCGCGCTCCATGACGTGTGCCCCTTCTGCGACGAGCCGCGGCCTTCTGCGTAGGCTCCTCAGCCCCGCCGCCGCTTTGGCCCCCGGTGTGTCAAACGGGTGATAGACACCGCTAATCCGTGCTGCAACGTGACAGAAACGTTCCCGGCCCGGCGGACCTATTTCTGCCGCGACCGTGACCGATTTCCCGCATCAAGCCTTTTGCGAGCTTGAAAGACGACAATGAAGCGCCTGACGACCCTGGCCTCGATCGCCGGTCTCTGCACGGTCGTCGGCCTGTTCATGTCCTCCGGCCTTGAGGACGTGTCGGCCGCCGTCGTGAGTGCCGGCTGGGGCGCCGCCCTGGTGGTGGCGGCCCGCCTCGTGGCCGTCGCCTGGGCGGGCCTCGGCTGGTACGTGGTGTTTCCGGCCGGGGCGGCCAAGCTCGCCGACTGCGTCTCGCTCCGGTTCGTGCGCGAGGGCATCAACACCCTCCTGCCCGTCGCCACCGTCGGCGGCGACTTCGTGGGCGCGCGCCTCCTCGCCAAGCGCGGCGTCACCGGCGCGCTCGCCGGTGCAAGCATGTTCGTCGACCTGATGACGCAGGCCCTGACGCAGCTTCTGTTCACGGTCCTCGGCCTGGCCCTGCTGGTCATGATCTGCGGCGACGGGCCGATCGCCCGGACCGTCGAGGGCGGTCTGGCCCTGGCGGTGCCGGCGCTCGGCGCCTTCTACCTGATCCAGCGCCGGGCCGGGCACCGGCTCATCCAGGGCCTGCTCAGCCGCTTCGCCTCCGGGCGCGAGTGGCGGGCCTTCGGCGCCATCGACCAGCTCTACGACAGCCTGCGCCGGCTCTACGGCAATCGCGGCCGCTTCGCGTTCGCGCTGGCGGTTCACTTCGTCGGCTGGGTGATCGGAACTCTCGAAGTCTACGTCTGTCTGCGCTTCATGGGCTATCCCATCGATTTCGCCCAGGCGCTGATGATCGAGAGCCTCGCTCAGGCGGTGCGCGGCGCGGCCTTCGCGGTGCCCGGCGCCCTCGGCGCCCAGGAAGGCGGCCTGATCGCCCTGTGCGGCCTGTTCGACATCCCGGCGGAAGCGGCGCTCGCCCTGTCGTTGGTCAAGCGCTTCGCCGATCTCGGCGTCGGGCTCCCGAGCCTGCTGCTCTGGCATCGGATCGAGGCCAGGATCCGGGCCGAGGCGCCGGACGAGGAGGATGCGCCGGAGGCGGAAGCCGGGCGCAAGGCCAAGAGAATCGCGCAGCCGGTCACGCTTGGGCCGTTCTACAGCTACGCGCCGCCCCGGATGGGCGCGCGGCTCGGCGACGGCGAGGAGTTGAAGAAGTGCGCCTGACCCGTCGCCTCGCGGCCGCTCTCATCGCCGCGCCCCTGCTCGTCCCGGTCCCGTCATGGGCCGCGGACGATCCGGCCGTTCAGACGGTGCGCGACCTCTACGCTGCCTTCACGGCCGCGCTGAAGGACGGCCCCGGTCCCCTGCCCGCGCGGGTCGACGCGGTCGGGCCGGCCCTCGACAAGGCGTTCGACTTCCCCGCCATGACCCGCATCGCCGTCGGCGCGAAGTGGTCGAGCTTCACGCCGGAGCAGCAGGCGGCGGTCATCGAGGCGTTCAAGCGCAGCCTGACCGTGACCTACGCCAACCGGCTGGCCCGCGCGGCCGGCGGCAAGTTCGACGTGACCCCCAAGGTCGAGGAGCGCGGTGCCCAGCGCGTGGTCGCGACCCGTGTCACCGCGTCGGACGGCGACGATTCCGAGGTCGACTTCGTCGTCAACGCCAGCAACCGCATCCAGGACGTCCTGCTCAACGGTGACGTGAGCGAGGTCGCCGCCCAGCGCAACGCGCTCTCCGCGCCGCTGAAATCCGGCGGAGCCGACGGGGTCGTCAAGTTTCTCCGCCAGCGGGCCGACGGCATGCTGGCCGCCAAGCCAACGCCGTAACCAGCGCCGTCCAAGGTGCCGAACCAAGCCGGCCGTTCGCGGCCACCGCCGCCTGATGCGGCCGACGATCGCACGGACCCGACCGGATGGATCTCTCCTCGCTGGCGCTGAACGGGCTCTCGTGGCTGTCGCTGATCTGCCTGATCCTGGCGGCGGCCGGCTGCCTCTACAGTCTGGCCGCCGCCTTTTGCGCCGGCCGCTACGCGGCCCAGGCCGTGCCGCAACTCGCCCCCGGTGCGCCCCGGCCCTCGGTGACCGTGCTCAAGCCGCTCTGCGGCCTGGAGCCGTATCTCTACGAGAATCTCGAGACCGTGCTGCGCCAGGATTACGCCGGCCCGGTCCAGGTGATCTTCGGTGTCCAGAAGACCAACGATCCTGCGATCGGCGTGGTCGATCGGCTGCGGCAGGCCTATCCCGCCGCCCGCATCGACCTGGTGATCGACGGCCGCCAGCACGGCTCGAACCGCAAGGTCTCCAACCTGATCAACATGGCCGAGCGGATCGCGCACGATGTCGTGGTGCTGGCCGACAGCGACATGCTGGTCCGGCCCGACTACCTGGAGCGCCTCGTCGCGGAGCTGTCGCAGGACGGGGTCTCGGGCGTGACCTGCCTCTATCACGGCGTACCCGCCTATCGCGGCCTCTACGACCAGCTCTCGACGCTGGCGATCGACACCCACTTCCTGCCCAACGTCGTGATGGGCCTGAGCCTCGGTCTGGCGAAGCCCTGCTTCGGCTCCACCATCGCGTTCACCCGGGCGAGCCTCGACGCGGTGGGCGGCTTCCGCAGCTTCCGCGACGACCTGGCGGACGATTACGCGATCGGGGCGGCCCTGCGCGGGCTTGGCGGCCGGGTGGTGATCCCGAGCTTCTCCATCGGCCACACCAGCGTCGACACGGACCTGTCCGGCCTTTGGCAGCACGAGTTGCGCTGGAACCGCACGATCCGCAACGTCGATCCGGCCGGCTATGCCGGATCCATCGTCACGCACGCCTTCCCGCTGGCCCTGCTCGGGGCCGTGCTGCCGGGCGCCGGCTCGGGCGCGCTCTGGGTCGCCGCGGCGGCGCTGGCGAGCCGGATCCTGCTGTGCCGGCAGGTGGAGCGCGCCTTCGGCCTGGCCCCGCACCCCTACGGACTGTTGCCGATTCGCGACATCCTGTCCTTCCTGAACTTCGCCTGGGCCTTCATGTCGGGGGCGGTGACATGGAAAGGTCACGATTATCACGTGGTTGCGGATGGCACACTGATCCCGGACGCCGAGCTCGGCCCTGACGCCGGCGCGCCGCTCCGCTGAACCCGGCTTCCACTTCCTCCGCCCTCCCCCGGCATTGCCCTGAGGCCTTGAACCCCATGCGCACGCTCTTCCTCCAGGCCCCCACCTTCGACGGTTTCGACGGCGGTGCCGGCTCCCGCTATCAGGCCAAGCGCGAGATCAAGTCGTTCTGGTACCCGACCTGGCTGGCCCAGCCGGCCGCCCTGGTGCCGAACTCGAAGCTGATCGACGCGCCGCCGCACAATATCAAGCTCCCCGAGATCGTGGCCCAGGCCAACGATTTCGACCTCGTCGTGCTCCACACCTCGGTGCCGTCGTTCAAGTCCGACGTGAAGACGATCGAGGCGCTGAAGGCCGCCAACCCGAAGCTCATCGCCGGCCTGATCGGCGCCAAGGTCGCGGTCGACGCCGCCGGCGCGATGGCCCAGGCTCCGGTGGTCGATTTCTGCGCCCGCAACGAGTTCGACTTCACCGTCAAGGAAGTCGCCGAGGGCGTCCCGATGTCGGAGATCAAGGGGCTGTCCTATCGCGACGCCAACGGTGTCGTGGTCCACAACGAGGACCGCGAGATCATGACCGACATGGACCAGCTGCCCTTCGTCACCAGCGTCTACAAGCGCGACCTGGAGATGGAGAAGTACTTCATCGGCTACCTGAAGCACCCCTACATCTCGTTCTACTCGGGCCGGGGCTGCAAGAGCCGCTGCACCTTCTGCCTCTGGCCGCAGACGGTCGGCGGTCACACCTACCGCACCCGCTCGGTCGCCCACGTGATCGAGGAGATCAAGTACTGCCTGAAGGAGTTCCCGCAGACCAAGGAGTTCTTCTTCGACGACGACACCTTCACCGATAACCTCCCGCGCGCGGAGGAGATCGCCCGCGAGCTCGGCAAGCTCGGCGTCACGTGGTCGTGCAACGCCAAGGCGAACGTGCCGCGCGAGACCCTGAAGGTGCTCAAGGAGAACGGCCTGCGCCTGCTGCTGGTCGGCTACGAGTCCGGCAACCAGACCATCCTGCACAACATCAAGAAGGGCATGCGGGTCGAGGTCGCCGAGAAGTTCACCAAGGATTGCCACGATCTCGGCATCGCCATCCACGGCACCTTCATCCTCGGCCTGCCGGGCGAGACCAAGGAGACGATCCAGGAGACGATCGCCTTCGCGAAGCGGATCAACCCGCACACGATCCAGGTCTCGCTGGCGGCGCCCTACCCGGGCACCTTCCTGTACAAGCAGGCGGTGGAGAACGGCTGGCTCGACATCGAGAACGCCGAGCTGGTCGACGAGAACGGCGTGCAGGTCGCGCCGCTGCACTACCCGCACCTCTCGCACACCGAGATCTTCACCTCGGTCGAGGAGTTCTACAAGAAGTTCTACTTCCGGGCGCCGAAGATCGCCTCGATCGTCAGCGAGATGGTGCGCTCGCCCGACATGATGAAGCGCCGCCTGCGCGAGGGCGTCGAGTTCTACCGCTTCCTCAAGGAGCGTCAGGGCACCGCCAAGGCGGCGTAAGTCAGGGGTCCGGGGCCCACGGCCCCGGCAAGGAGCGCGGGGCAGAGCCCCGCGCCTCTTCCAGGGCTCCGCCCTGGACCCGCGAGAGGGCACGCCCTCTCGACACCCGTTACGAGGTTACCGTGAAGCGTCTGGTCGTTACCGCGGATGATTTCGGGCTGAGCCCCGAGGTCAACGAGGCCGTCGAGCAGGCCCATCGCGACGGGATCCTCACGGCGGCGAGCCTGATGGTCTCGGCGCCGGCCGCCGCCGACGCCGTGGCGCGGGCCCGACAGATGCCGTCCCTTCGGGTCGGGCTTCACCTCGTCCTCGTGGAGGCGTGGCCCACCCTTCCGGCCGCGGACCTGCCCGACCTGACCGACGCGGCCGGCCTGATGCGCGCCGACATGGGTCGCCTGGGCCTCGACTTCGCCCGCAAGCCCGCCGCCCGCCGCCAGCTCGCCGCCGAGATCCGGGCGCAGTTCGAGGCTTACCGGGCGACCGGCCTGCCGCTGGACCACGTCAACGCCCACAAGCACTTCCACGTCCACCCGCTGATCGCCGGGGCCGTGCTGCGCATCGGCCGGGACTTCGGGATGCGCGCCCTGCGCGTGCCCCGGGAGCCGCGGGAGATCCTGCGCCGCGCCGAGCCCGGCACCCGCCCCCGACCCGCCCTCGACATTGCTCCTTGGGCGGCCTTGCTCGCGGTACGCGCGCGGCAGGCCGGGCTGCTGATCCCGGATCGCACCCTCGGCCTCGCCTGGTCCGGCGCCATGACGCCCGCCCGCGTGGCGGCGCTGCTGGCCGAACTTCCGGACGGGCTGACCGAACTCTACACCCACCCGGCCACCGCCGGCGGCTTTCCCGGCGAGGCGCCGGGCTACCGCTACGCCGACGAGCGGGACGCGCTGATCGCTTCCGCATCCCGGTCGGCTGCCGACGCGTCGGGCGCGGTCCGCGGCGGGTTCTCCGACTTCCTCGGTTGACCGCAACCGATATCTGACTTTAGTCAGATAAAATGACGTCTCCCGATATCGCCCGCGTCCGCCGGTTCGCGCGTGCCGTCACCGCCGAGGTCGGCGCGCTCGACAGCTCGTTCCTGGGCCGAGGCCGCCCGCTCGGGGTCGCGCGCGTCTTGAACGCCATCGGCGCCGGGCGGAGCGAGATCGGCGAGATCCGCGCCTATCTGGGCCTCGATTCCGGTCTGATGAGCCGCCTCCTGCGGAGCTTGGAGGTCGAGGGCTTGGTTGTGACGGCGCTGCATCCCACCGATGCCCGTCGCCGGATCGCGTCGCTGACGGCAGCGGGGGAGCGGGAATTCGAGGCCTACGAGGCTCTGTCGAACGCCCGCGCGGCCCTCCTGCTCGAGCGCACGCCGCACACCGACGAACTCCTGCGCGCCATGGATCGCGTCGCCCTCGCGCTTGGCCAGCACGCCATCACCGTTGCGGAAGCTGATCCGCGCGGTGCGGCGGCCGGCGCCTGCCTCGGCGCCTACTATGCCGAACTGGGCCGTCGCTTCGCCGCGGGGTTCGACGTCGCCCTCTCCTGCCACCCGGAGGCGGCGGACATGGTCCGACCGCGCGGCACCTTCCTGCTCGCCGTCGCGGACGGCCTCCCGGTCGGGTGCGTCGGCCTCAAGGGCAGCGGCGGCCCGGTGGCGGAGATCAAGCGGCTCTGGATCGACCCCGCCGCGCGAGGCCTCGGCCTCGCCAAGCGACTGATGCACGACGTCGAGAACGCGGCCCGCGATCTCGGCATCCGGACGCTGCGGCTCGATACCAACAGCGCCCTTCCCGAGGCCTTGGCGCTCTACAGGCGGTCGGGCTGGGTGGAGATCGACCGCTTCAACGACGACCCCTACCCGGACCACTTCTTCGAGAAGGTCCTTTGACCGGCGCCTATTTGGCCGGCACCGGATCCTTCCGCGTCACGCTCTTCCGCAGGGCCGCACCGGCGGCTTTCTCGGCCTCGGGACGGTCTTCGTCGGGCTGCACCGGCGGCTCGCCGAGCGTAGCCGGGACCACGAAGAACGCCGCCACCAGAGTGAAGAACAGCGAGAGCGCGAGCAGCTTGCCCATGCTCGCCGTGCCCGGATGGCTGGACAGGACCAGCGACCCGAAGGCGCTGCCGGTGGTGAGCGCCGAGAAGAAGATCGCGCGCGTCAGGCTGGAGGCGAGCATGTCGTTCACGCCCGCCCGCCACGCGATCACGTAGTAGATGTGGAACGCCACGCCGACCGCGAGCATCAGCGGCAGCGCGATGATGTTGGCGAAGTTGAGCGGCATGCCGACGATGCGCAGGGCCATCAGCGTCCAGAGGGTCGCGATCACCAGCGGGCCGAGCGTCATCGCCACGTCCCAGGGCTTGCGCAGGGCCACCGACAGGATGACGAAGATCAGCACGAAGGCCGTCACCGCCGCCTGCACGAAGGCGCCCAGGATCGTGTAGCTCGACTGCGTGGTCGCGACAGGCGCGCCGGTGGCATGGGGCGCAACCTTCAGGACCTCGTCCGAGAACGTCCGGAGCACCTGGTCGTCGTTCGAATCACCCTTCGGATGGACCTCGATCCGCGCTCGGCCGTCGGCGGCGACCCAGTCGGCCTTGAGCTGCGGCGGCAGGTTGTCCAGCGTGATCTTGTCGGGGTGCAGCAGGTCGCGCAGGCGTGCCAGCAGCGGACCCAGATCCTTCGTCAGGGCGAAGGACGCAGCCTCGCGCTGCGGGACCGGACCGGCGGCGAGCTTGTCCAGGGTGCCGGCGAGCTGCTTGGCCGCCTGGGCCCCTTTCGCGTCGCCCTTGGCATCGCTTGCGACGCCGTTGAGGGCGGTCGCCGTATCCTTCAGCGCCTTCACGTTGTCGGCGTCGGTCGGCGGCGGCGGCCGGCGGCCGGGGTTCAGGACCGGATCGAGCAGCTGAGCCGTGTCGGCAATCTGCGCGAGCTTCTTGTCCTGGTCCCGCGGCACGAACGTATCGATGCTGTTGACCGAAGCCGTCACGGGCAGCGCCGCCAGAGTCTTCGTCAGCGCCGGGACCGCCTCGACGTTCGGGGCCAGCACGTCGATGAGGTTCGGGCTGGTCTCCGGATTCTTGATCAGGTCGAGATAGGTCGCGATCGATTGCGTCTTCGGGCTGCGCAGATGCATCGGGTTGGAGTCGAACGGCAGGTTCCAGAGCAGCGGCGCGCCCGCCAACGTCACGAGCCCGACGGCCATGAGGATCGGCTTGCGGTTGCGGATGATCCACGGATCGACGCCCACGAGCCACTCGGTCTGAACCGCCGCCTTCTCGCCCTCCGGCTTGAACACCGCGATCAGCGCCGGCAGCAGCGTCAGGGAGAACAGGAAGGCCACGACCATGCCGACGCCGGCGATCAGGCCGAGCTCGGACACGCCACGGAAGGCGGTCGGCAGGAACGCGAAGAAGCCCGCCACCAGGGACACCGCGGCGAGGGTCAGCGACCAGCCGACCCCGCGGGCGGCGGCGCGGATCGCGCTCTCCAGGGTCGGCTGCTCGTAGCGGTCGGCCCGGTAGCGCACCGAGAACTGGATGCCGAAATCGATGCCGAGCCCGACGAACAGCGCCGCGAAGGCCACCGAGATCGGGTTCAGCTCCTTGACCATCACGAGGCCCAGCGCCGCCGTCACGATGAGGCCCGCGAAGGTCGTGATGATCACGGCGCCGACGAGCTTGCCCGATCGCAGGGCCAGCCACAGGAACAGGACGATCGCGCCGACGATGATGCTGTTGTTGAGGCCGGCATCCTCCGACAGGGTCGCGAATTCCTCGTCCGCCACCGCCACCGTGCCGGTCAGGCGCATCCGCAGGCCGTGCTGCGCGTCGATCTTCAGGTCCTGGGCGACGTTGCGGATCAGCTTGGTCGCCTGATAGCCGGGCTCCAGCGCGTTGAAATCCAGCACCGGCTGGATGATCACGAACTTCATCTTGTCGGTGACGCTGGTCTGGCCGTTCGCCAGCAGTTCCTGCCACGACATCCGCGCCGGCTGGCCCGCCAGAACCTTCTGGAGCGTGCCGTCGATCTGCCCCATGGGCTTCTCGAGATCCTCGAGCTTGGCATCGCCGGTCTTCACGCCGCGAGCGCCCAGCGTCAGCACCCGCATGATGCCGCGCAGCGACGGATCGGCTGCCAGCGGCCCGAGCAGACCCTGCTGCTGCGTCAGTGCCTCCAGCGTCTTGTCGAGCTCGGCCTGGGACATCAACAGTAGGCCGTTCTTGTCGAAGAACGGGCCGCCGTCGGGGCGATAGACGGTCTCGATCAGGTTCTTATGCGCGGTGAGCGCCTTCGCGAGGTTGGCGGCCGCCTCCTCGGTCTCTTCGGGCGTCTCGCCGTTGATGACCGCTACGATCGTGTTGCTTCGCTGCGGGAAAGCCTTCTCGAAATTGATCTCGTCCTGGCGCCAGGGCTCCTTCGGATCGATCAACCGCTCGACATCGGTATTGATTCGGAACAGGTGCGCCGCGATCCCGGCACTTGCGACCGTCACGAATGCCACCAGGGCGATGACGATCCACCGATACCGCACCGATAACGCGACGAGACTTTCGATCACGAGCACCCTGCCTGTTCGCCTCGGACCCGCACCCAGCGCGCCCGGCTCCTGCCATCCGGTTCATCGGAACCCTGGCGACCGGCCCAGAGGGGTTCAGTGCCCGGTGCCGACCGTCCGGCAATCCGTTCGGGCGCGCATCGTGTTCCAGGAACACCGCGCCGCCCAGTCCGGCCGTGCGAAACGCATGCGCAAGCCGATCGTGCCCGATATGGGCCGCAGCGCAGCCATTCGCCACGGGCCCGACCTTGCATCGCAGCCACGGGGCTCAGTAAAGAGAGCGATGCCAGATTGCAACGCGGCTGCCCCGGCGCAGCCCTTGCGGGATCGATGTGCGCTAGCGCACGGCGCTTGCGGCGCGGGGACTAAACCTGGGCTTGCGGTCGTATTGCCGACGCAATGCACAGGCTGTCCTCGGCGACCGGGTTTCACCGCCAACACGTTCTGCCCGTTCGATCCATGTGGCGCGGTTGCGTCAGGCGCGGAATAAGGCGTCGCGGCGCGGCTGAAATGGGGTCGTTTGAGATCAGTTCCAAGCTAGATCGCTGGAATTCGAGATTTTTTCGCGTTAAGCACCCCGATCACCCCGGGGCCGACGAAGTGAAGGAGCCGCAATCTTGGGTATCCCCCTCCGGTACGTCGCGAAGATCGGCGGCTACATCCTGAAACAGCACCTCACGGGTCGCAAGCGCTACCCGCTCGTGATGATGATGGAGCCCCTGTTCCGCTGCAATCTCGCCTGCGCGGGCTGCGGCAAGATCGACTATCCGGACGAGATCCTGAACAAGCGGCTGCCGGTCGCCGACGCGCTCGAATCAGTGCGCGAGTGCGGCGCCCCCGTGGTGGTGATCGCCGGCGGCGAGCCGCTCCTGCACAAGGATCTGCCGCAGATCGTCGAGGGCATCATCGCCCAGAAGAAGTTCGCCATCGTCTGCACGAACGCGCTGCTCCTCGAGAAGAAGATCAAGGAGTACAAGCCGAGCCCGTACTTCACGTGGTCGATCCATCTGGACGGCGACAAGGAGATGCACGACCAGTCGGTGTGCCAGCGCGGCGTCTACGACAAGGCCGTGGCGGCGATCGCGAAGGCCAAGGAGATGGGCTTCCGCGTCACCATCAACTGCACCTTCTTCAACAATTCCCAGCCGGAGAAGATCGCCGATTTCTTTGACAGCGTGACCCGGATGGGCATCGACGGCATCACCGTCTCCCCCGGCTACGCCTACGAGCGCGCGCCCGACCAGAAGCACTTCCTGAACCGCAAGGCGACGAAGGATCTGTTCCGCGGCGTGTTCCGGCACGGCAAGGAGAAGGGCCGCGAGAAGTGGACCTTCCAGCAGTCGGGCCTGTTCCTCGACTTCCTGGCCGGCAACCAGACCTACCACTGCACCCCGTGGGGCAACCCGACCCGCACCGTGTTCGGCTGGCAGAAGCCCTGCTACCTGCTCGGCGAGGGCTACGCGGCGACCTTCAAGGAGCTGATGGAGACCACCGACTGGGACGCCTACGGCACCGGCAACTACGAGAAGTGCGCCGACTGCATGGTCCATTCGGGCTACGAGGCCTCCTCGGTGGTCGATTCGGTCCGCAAGCCCTGGAAGCCGCTGGTTCACGCGATCCGCGGCATCAAGACCGACGGCGCGATGGCGCCCGAGGTCAGCCTGGAGAACCAGCGCCCGGCCGAGTTCGTGTTCTCGCGCAATGTCGCGCAGAAGCTGTCCGAGATCAAAGCGGCCGGCGTGGACACCAAGCAGGAAGCCCGCAAGCGCACCGCCGCCTGACCGGCGCGCGACGCTGAAGACACAGACCCGCGGCCGCGAGGCCGCGGGTTTTTTCGTTTGCCGGGTTCCCGGGTCGTGTCAGCCGAGCAGCGGCACGTGCGAGGCGCAGTCCCGCGGCAGGGTTCCGTCAAGTCGCGGATCGGGCGCGATCTCGACATGGACGGCGAAGGGGTCGAAGCCCGAGCGCCGGTAGAAGGCGAGCGCGCCGGGATGGTCGAGGGTGCAGGTATGCACCCAGAACCGCGTGATCGGCCGCGCCCAGGCCCGGCTGATCGCCGTATTCATCAGCGTGCGGCCGATCCCGGTCCCGACCAGGGACCCAATCAATCCGAGGAAGACGAGTTCGCAGGCGCCGGGCTGTCGGAAATCCAGTTCCAGCATGCCGAAATTCCGCCCCTTCTGGCGCAGCGCGAAGATCTCGACATCCCGGTCGGCGAGGATTGCGGCGAGCGTGCCGTCCGCCAGGGTGAGCCGCGAGAACCAGAGCCAGTCGGCGCCGACTTCGCGGAACAGGGTCCGGTAGGTCTCCGGTTCGGGGCGGCCCAGGGGCTCGAGGCGGAGGCCGGGCGGAAACGGCCGTCCGGGACGCGGGGGCGGCGGGCGGAGCATCTCCAGGCTGGTGACGATGGTGGCGAGGTGGCCCGGCGGTACCGTCGCGTAGCCTGGGGCGAGCGTCGGAATCCCGGTATCCGGCCGCATCATCACCTCCGCGGTCGCATCGGCATGCCGCGATCACGCCGCCCGCGGACGCCGCCGCGCGAGCAGCCAGGGCAGGACGCAGGCGGCCGATGCCGCGATCGACACGGCATAGGCGGTAACCGGATCGACCCGCCCGAGCAGCAGGTGCACGCAGACATAGAAGGCCAGCACGCCGAAGGCACCCTGGGCGCTGCCGCGCACCACGTCGAGCGCGGCCCCGACCCCGTCCTGCGCCCGGGCGAAGGCGATGAGCGGCCAGGAGATGATCGGGACCGGCGCCAGGACGCCGCTCAGGCCGGGGCCGAGGCGCGGAGCGAGCGTCGAGACCAGCAGGACCAGGATCGTGGCGGCCGCGAGCCGCGCCGGCATGTCCCAGCGCGGTGGCTGGGACCGGCGGGCCGGCGACTCGGCGGCCGTCCGACATAGGGCGACCGCCAGCGCCATCGCCGGCAGGTCGATCGCCGTGGCCAGCCACAGGCCGGGCTGGATCACGCCGTGCAGCAGGGCACCCCCGAGGACGAAGGCCCCGAGGGCCAGAAGGATCGCCGCGACGATGCCCATCCGCGGCGCGCAGAAGGCGTAGGCGAGATAGCTGGCCGTGACCGCGCCCAGCCCCTCGACCGAGCCGACGGCGGCGTCCGCGGCGAAGCGCTCGCCCTGCTCGGCGGCGAGGTAGATCGAGATCGGCGCCGAGGTGAGCGGCAATCCCGAGAGCAGGCCGCCCACGAGGCTGCCCCACCGACGCGCGGCCGACGAGACGGCCCACATCAGCGTCGGCGTGACGATGATCTTGGCGGCGATCAGGCTCATGGCGATCCGGACGGTCAGGCCGCCTCGGGCGGTCCGTCATCCTCCGGCTCGGCGGGCGAGTTGAGGATATCCTCCAACTCGTCGACCAGCCTGTCGATCTGGTCCTCGGTGGCGAGCACCTTCAGGACCTCGCCCGATTCCGACTCGACGGCGAGCTCGATATGCGGCCCGACCCGGGCCGTGAGGATCCGGGCCAGGATCTTGATGGCGCTCATCCGACTGTCTCCTCCGCGGCGATGAGGCCGACCGCAACCGCCGGCCCACAGGTCGAGATTCCGTCGCGGGCGCCGGCGATCCGGTCCCCCAGCAGCGACACCAGCAGGCTGGACGGCCGCCCGAGCCGCTCCGCCAGGCGCGGGCCCAGGAAGGCGCCGGCCCCGCAGAGGACCAGGGGCGCCTCTGGCGGCAGGTCGGGTCGGGTGAGCAGGAGCGCGGCGGCGTCGTGCAGCAGACGCAGCTGCGCCTCGGCGAAATGCGCGGCCAGCGCCGGCCAGGCCGCGGCCTGGGCCTCCGCCCGGTCACGGCCGACGATGCGCGCCAGCCGGGCCTCGCTTTCCGCCACCGACTTGCCCTTCCGGTCGCCGCTCGTCTGCTGGTCGGCCCCCTCGGGCAGCAGGCCGAGGATGCGGTAGACGTCCGCCATGTGGGCGAAGGTCTCGGTCATCAGCCGGGTGCGTCGGCCCGCGAAGGGGGCGTGGTCGGAGAGCGCGATCACCGGCGTGCGCACGACCCCGGTGTAGACGAGTTCGCTGCTCTCCAGGCGCTCCGCGTCGCTGTACCCGGAGGCCACCGGGCGGCCGCCAACGATCGGGATCAGGTCGGCGGTGGTGGAGCCGATATCGATCAGGAGCGCGTCCGGGACGATTCGCCCGGTGAGCGCCGCGGTGGCGTGCCAATTGGCCGAGGCGATGTCGGCCGCCACCTCCGCGGCCGCCTCCGGGGCGACGAAGCCGGAGCGGCCGGCATAGATCCGCACGGCGCCGGTCAGGTGCGCCGCAGCCCAGCCAGAGAGCGCCGCGACGCCGTCCCGCCGGTCGGCGAAGCAATCCGTCAGCTCGCCGGTCATGGTGACCGCGTGCGCGGCCTCGCCGCGCGCCCAGTCCGGCAGGGCCGCGAGCGCCGGGTCGAGGGCCGGCACCCCCTGCCAGAGCGGGCATGGGACCTGCGCGGCAGCCAGGACCCGGCCGTCCTCGACCAGCGCGGCCTTGACGTGGACCCCGCCGAGGTCCCACCCGATCGTCTTTGGGAATGGTGAGCGCATATGAACGCGACGAGCGCCTCGACGGACCACAGGATCGGGCGCCCCGGCTTTGCGGTGATCCCGGTGCTCGATCTCCGGGGCGGCCGCGTGGTGCGGGCGCGCCGCGGCGAGCGCTCCTCCTATGCCCCGATCGAGACGCCCTTGGCAAAGGGATCCGCGCCCGACGCGGTGGCGCGCGGGCTCCTCGACGCCTGGCCCGCCGCCCTCCTCTACGTCGCCGATCTCGACGCCATCATCGACGGGGCCGCGCCCGATCTGCGGGCGCTGGAGGCCATCGTCCGTGCCTGCCCAGGTGTCGGCCTGTGGGTGGATGCCGGCTTCGCCGCGGCTGTGGGGGTGGAGGCGTTCCTGGCCGCCGGCCTGGGCCGGCCGGTGATCGGCAGCGAGAGCCAGTCGGATGCCGGCCTGGTGACGCGGCTGGGTGACCGGGCGGTGTTCTCCCTCGACACGCGCGGCGCGGAGCGGCTCGGCCCGGCGGTGCTCCATGACGACCCCTCGCTCTGGCCGCCGGAGGTGATCGCCATGACCCTCGCCCAGGTCGGGGCCGGCGCCGGGCCGGACGTCGCGGGCCTCGGAGCTCTGCGGGCCCGGGCGCCGGATCGCCGCCTCTACGCGGCCGGCGGCGTGCGCGGCCCGGACGACCTGCGGGCCCTGCGCGATGCGGGGCTGGCGGGGGCGCTGGTCGCCTCCGCGCTTCACGACGGCACCCTGTCCCGGTCCGCGGCCCCGGACCTGGCGTAACGCTTCCGGCCCGCGCCGGGGGCTGCTAAACCGTCGCCACGAAGAGCCACCGTCACGGGCCGTCACACGATGGAAAAGTTCACGATCCTGGAGGGCGTCGCGGCGCCCATGCGGACGATCAACGTCGACACCGACCGGATCATCCCGGCCAAGTACCTCAAGACGATCAAGCGGACGGGCCTCGGCAAGAGCCTGTTCGCCGAGATGCGCTACCGCGAGGACGGCTCGGAGAACCCGGATTTCGTGCTGAACCAGCCCGCCTACCGGAACGCCAAGATCCTGGTCGTCGGCGACAATTTCGGCTGCGGCTCGTCGCGGGAGCACGCCCCCTGGGCGCTCGCTGATTTCGGCATCCGCTGCGTGATCTCCACGAGCTTCGCCGACATCTTCTTCAACAACTGCGCCAAGAACGGCATCCTGGCGATCGTCGTGTCGCCCGAGGACCTAGAGAAGCTGTTCGAGGACGCCGAGCGCGGCGCGAACGCGACTTTGACGGTCGACCTGGAGTCCCAGACCATCAAGGGGCCGGACGGCGGCAAGCTGCATTTCGATATCGATGCCGGCCGACGGCACAACCTGCTGAACGGGCTCGACGAGATCGGCCTGACGCTGGAGCGCGCCTCGGCGATCGACGCCTACGAGCAGAAGCTCGCCCAGCGGGAATGGGCCTGATCGGCCCGAACTCTCCAGGACACCGGACGGCGGCCGCCGCGTGCCGAGGCGGCCGTCCATCAGCCCCCGGGGGGGCGTGGCGTTCAGCCGAGCCGCATCGACAGCTCGACATCCTCGGCGAACGGGACGGACAGGTAGCCGCTGGTCGGTGCGCGCACCCGGGCCAAGTAGTCGGGACTGTCATCCGCGTTGTCGGCGACGACGAGGCCGCCCGGCCGGAGACGGCCCTCCACGAGACTGAGGATCTCGGGATAGAGCCCCTTGGCGCCGTCGAGCAGCAGCAGGTCGACCGTGTCCGGCAGGTCGAGGCTCAGCATCTGGAGGGCGTCGCCTTCACGAAACTCGACGAGATCCGCGAGACCGGCGGCGGTCAGGTTCGCCTGCGCCCGGACCACCTTGGACGGCTCGAATTCGCAGGTGATCAGCCGGCCTCCACCGTTATCCCGCAGGGCTGCGGCGAGGTGGAGCGTCGAGAGGCCGAAGGAGGTGCCGAACTCGACGATCGTGCGGGCGCGGCATCCGCGCGCCAGCAGGTAGAGCAGCCGCCCGGTCTCGCGGGAGACCGCGAGCGGCATGTCCTTGAGACGGCCGTAGAAGTCACGGTAGCCGGTCTTGCTGCCCATCAGCCGCGCCCGCTCGTCCGGGGAAAGATCGGCGATGGCTGTCAGCGGTAAGGATGCCTCGGCTTGCGCGAAGAGACTGTCCAACACCGTCGAGACAGGGGGTTCGGCGAGGGTTGAGATCTGACGTGACATGGTCTGTTGCTTTCCGCCTTGGCGTTCGTCTGAACAAGACGCAGAGTACCGGCGCGCCCTGACCCTCGCTATTCGCGTTCCGAGCCCCGCCCCATGGCTGACCGTCCAAGTCTCGGAATTTCCAGACGAAAACAGCCCCGGCAGGCCCGCTCCAGCGACCTCGTTTCGGCCATCCTGGAGGCGGCCGCTCAGGTTTTGGCGCAGGTCGGGACCCAGGGCTTCACCACCGCGCGCGTCGCCGAGCGCGCCGGGGTCAGCATCGGCTCGCTCTACCAGTACTTCCCCAACAAGGCGGCGATCCTGTTCCAGCTGCAGAGCGATGAATGGCGGGACACCTCTGCGCGGCTCGCCGCCATTCTGGAAACCCGCGACACGCCGCCGGGCGAGCGGCTGCGCGCCGCCGTGCACGCGTTCGTGCGCTCGGAATGTGAGGAGGCGGCCATGCGTCGGGCGCTCGACGATGCGGCGCCGGACTATCGGGACGCGCCGGAGGCCGCGGAGCCGCAGCTGGCCGGCTCGCGAGTCTTCCGGGATTTCCTGCGCGAGGCGCTCCCCGGCACGGCCGAGCCGGACCGGCTCCGGGCGGGTGAGATCATCGCCATGGCCCTGGGCGAGGTCGGCGAGCGCATCTCGGAGCAGGCCTCCACGGAAGCGGCCCCGCAGGACTATGCCGACGCGCTGGCCGATATGCTCTGCGCCTATCTGGAGCGGCTCCGACGCAACGATCCGGCCGCCGCTCCGGGCTGAGCGCGGTGCGCCGACCGCGCTCAGGGTCGCGGCGATGCAGCCGGGTCACACGCTTCGTTAACCCTCATGTCGCCTGAATCCGCGCCCAGACTCCGCCCCCATCGTGAGGATCGCCAGAATGCCGAAGCACCCGACGGGACCGAGATTGGCGCGCGCGCTCGGGCTGCTCGCCGGCATCGCGGCCCTGCCGCTGGCGAGCCTGCCGGCATGGGCGGATTTCGACAGCTGCCTCGCCGGCATCCAGTCCCAGGCGGCCGCGGCCGGCGTCTCGGCGCAGACGTTCCGGGCCGCCACGAGCGGCATCAGCTACGACGACAAGGTCATCGAGCTGTCCCAGGCGCAGCCCGAGTTCAAGACACCGATCTGGGACTACATGGCGGCGCTGGTCGACGACGAGCGGGTCGAGGACGGCCGCGCGGCCATGCGCCAGAACGCGGCGGCTCTGGCCCAGGCCGAGTCGCGCTACGGGGTCGACCGCTACACGATCGCGGCGGTCTGGGGCGTCGAATCGAATTTCGGCAAAAATCTCGGCAAGATGCCGCTGGTGCAATCCCTGGCGACGCTGGCCTGCTCGAACAACCGCCGCCGGGACTTCTTCCGCGGCGAGTTGATCGCCACCCTCCGGATCATCGAGCGCGGCGACATCGCGCCGGAGCGGCTGACCGGCTCCTGGGCCGGCGCCTTCGGCCAGACCCAGTTCATGCCCACCACCTATCACCGCCTTGCCGTGGACGGTGACGGCGACGGTCGGCGCGACGTGGTCGATTCGGTTTCTGACGCCGTAGCCTCCACCGCCAATTTCCTGCATGTCGCCAAGTGGCAGCACAGCCAGGTCTGGGGCTACGAGGTGAAGCTGCCCCGCGGCTTCAACGTCGGCGCCGCCGGGCGCAAGAACAAGAAGCCGGTCGCCCATTGGGCGTCGCTGGGCGTCACCCGAGCGGATGGCCGCCCGCTCTCGGGCGACGGTCCCGCCGGGATTATCGCGCCCGCCGGAATCGACGGCCCGGCCTTCTTGGTGACGAAGAATTTCGACGCGATCTACTCGTACAACGCCGCCGAATCCTACGGCCTCGCCATCGCGGTCCTGTCCGACCGGCTGCGCGGCAAGGCCGGCGTCCAGGCGGCGTGGCCGACCGACGATCCGCCCCTGTCGCGGGCCGAGCGGCGCGATCTCCAGACCCGCTTGGCCGCCCGCGGCTACGATGTCGGCGAGCCGGACGGCAAGGTCGGCCAGAAGACCCGGGATGCCATCAAGGACGTGGAGCGTCGCCTCGGCATGACCCCGACCGGCCGGCCCGGCGGCAAGGTGCTGGAAGCCCTGCGCGGCGGATGAGCCGACGGCTGATCACGTCGGGCTCGCCGTTCGAGCGGGATTACGGTTACTCCCGGGCGGTCGTTGACGGCGATACCGTCTACCTGTCCGGGACGACCGGCTACGACTATGCCACGATGACGATGCCGGAAGGCGCCGCCGCGCAGGCCGAGGCCTGTTGGCGGACGATCCGGGACGTCTTGGCAGAGGCCGGATCCAGCCTCAGTGGTATCGTGCGCGCCACCTACTACGTCACCGACCGGAACGATGCCGAGGCGGTGCTGGCGGTCTGCGGCCGGGTGCTGGCCGATGTTCGACCGGCCGCCACGATCGTGATCGTGGCCGGATTGCTGCGCCCCGAGATGCGCGTCGAGATCGAGGTCACCGCGCGGATCGGGTAGCGGTGTCCGGATCCGGATCGCGCCGGCGGCGAAGCCCGGCGCGCCGTTCCGCTGGGCCGCAACGGCATCCGGCCAACCGGCCCGATCGTCCCCAGAGCCCACAGGCCGGCGCCGATCCCGCGTCGGAGGCCGGGCAAGGTCGAGCCGGTCCGCGGGGCCGTTCGCGTCCTCCGGGCGCGCGGAGATGAGGTGATCTCAGGTTCCGCTTCCAGGATGACGGCCCGTCATGGGGTCTGGCGGTTCCGCTTCGAAGAGAGCGATCACTTCGTTTCATCTTCAGATCTCATTGGCGCAACTTGTAGATCTAAATCCTGATCTGAAAAGCTTTCTTGACATGTCCGTCCAGATTTACCAGATCGCGCACCCGCATCGCTTACGTTGGCGATCTGCGGGAATGCATGATGTTCTTTAAATTATGGAAGAATAGCTTATCGCGTCGGCTCATGGCGCAAATTGCACTCACCGGATTAATTGTTGCACTTATGGGGGCTGCCGGTCTGCGGCTGTATTACCAGGAGACGCTGTCCGAGCGGCTGCAATCGCTCCGCGCTATCACGGAGCTGTTCACCAGCTACGCGCAGAATCTCGAGACCCGAGTGAGGAACGGGGCCCTGAGCCGGGAGGCGGCCCTGGCGGAGCTTGCCGAGACCGCCATGGCCATGCGCTTCGACGACGGCACCAATTACGTCGCCATCTACGCGATGGACGGCACGGCCGTGGCGGTTCCCGATCGCAGACTTGTCGGCAGCAATCAGCTGGAGACCCGGGTCAACGGCGTGCGCGTGGCCGGGACGCTTATGGACCTGCTGAAGACGTCCGATACGGCCATGATGACGTATCAATACGCTCGGCCCGGACATGAGGGTCTGTACGCGAAGACCACGTTCGCTGTCAGGTACCAGCCCTGGAACATCGTGATCGCAGCCGGGACCTACACCGATGACATCCGGGCTGCCTTTTTCTCGCTCGCGTTCGCGGCGATCGGCCTCCTCCTCGGCGTCGGCGCCCTCGGGATTGCCGGCTCGGTCCTGATCGGGCGCAGCATCACGCGCCCCCTCGACCAACTCGGTCGCCGCATGCAGACCCTCGCCGGCGGGGATGTCGCCGGTCCGGTCTCCGGGCTCGACCGGACCGACGAGATCGGCCAGATGGCCGGCGCCGTCGAGGTGTTCCGCCAGGCGCTGATCGACAAGGCCGAGCTCGACCGGGCGGCTGTGCGCGCGGCGGAGGCCGAGGCCCGGCATGCGCGGATCCTCGGCGACCTGACCCAGGCGTTCGAGACCCAGGCCGGAATCCTGATGACGGATGTCGCGGCGGCGGCCACGGAGATGCAGGCGGCCGCCGAGGCGATGACGCGGACCGCGTCGCACACGAGCGCGCGGGCCGCGCGCATGGCAGAGGCCGCGCAGGAGACGGCCGGAAGCGTTCAGAGCGTTGCCGCCGCCACCAAGGAGATGGCGCTCACCATCCAGGAGATTTCCGGGCAGATGGCGCAATCCTCGGCCCGGACGGCGCAGGCGGCGACCGAGGCCCAGCGCACGAACGCCCTCGTGGGTGACCTCGCCGACGGGGCCGAGCAGATCGGCGCGGTCGCCAGCCTGATCGCCGGCCTCGCCCGTCAGACCAACCTGCTGGCGCTCAATGCCACCATCGAGGCGGCCCGGGCCGGCGAGGCGGGCCGGGGCTTCGCGGTCGTGGCGGCCGAGGTCAAGGCGCTGGCCGAGCAGACCGCGGCCGCCAACGAGGAGATTGCGGCGCGAATCGGCGCGGTTCAGGCCTCGACCCGGCAGGCCGTCGACGCGATCCAGGGGATCGGCCGGACCGTGGACGCAGTGAGCGGGCTCGCGACGACGGTCGCGGTCGCGATCGAGCAGCAGGGCGCGACCACCGAGGAGATCGTGCGCAGCGTCGCGCGGGCCGCGGAGGGCACCGAGGCGGTCACCGGCAACATCGCCGACGTGTCGAAGGGGGCCGAGGAGACGGGCGGCGCGGCCGAGCAGGTGCTCGGCACCGCACGCGGCATGGCGCGCAAGTCCGAGCGGCTCTCCGCCGAGATCCAGCGGTTCCTCGATGGCATCCGGGCCGCCTGAGTGCCGCGTATCAGCGGACGAGCAGGACGATCGGCCATGAAAAAACCGGCCCGGCTGAGCCGGACCGGTCTGAAAACAGGGTCACCGCTTGTTGGAGCGGGCGCCCGGGCAGCTTACTCGGCGGCGGCGGGCGCCCCGGCCGGCGTGTCCTTGGCCTTGTAGCGATCGGTCCGCTCGACGATACGGGCCGACTTCCCGCGGCGGTCGCGCAGGTAGTACAGCTTGGCGCGGCGCACCTTGCCGCGGCGGGCCACCTTGATCGAATCGATCATCGGGGAATGCACCGGGAAGACGCGCTCGACGCCCTCACCGTAAGAGATCTTGCGAACCGTGAAGCTCTCGTTGAGGCCACCGCCCGAGCGGGCAATGCAGACGCCCTCGTAGGCCTGAACGCGGGTGCGCTCGCCTTCCTTGACGCGGACGTTGACGATGAGCGTGTCGCCCGGCTCGAAATCCGGGATGGTCTTGGCGAGGCGCGCGACTTCCTCGCGCTCCAGCTGCTCGATGATGTTCATGGCATAGCTCCGGCCGTCGCGCCGTTTCGCCCCTCATGGGCGATCGGCGCCAGGATTTCGGCGATCCTGTTGTGAGTTGGCCGGCTCTCTACAGGATCGTCGCCGGCTTGTCGATTGGGTCGCGGGCGCGATCGGCCGGCGGGGTCATGGTGATGATACCGGCCCGTCATTCTGTGGCGCCGAAAGCGAGCCCGGACCCGCAGGGGCATGCCGGAGGCCGGCAATCCAGATCCGCGGGCGGTGGAAGGTCTGAGCGCCCTGGCGGCTCTGGACTCCGGGCTCCGCTGCGCGGCCCCGGAATGACGGGGCATGACAGGGCGTATGCCCCGGCCCGGTGAGCCTGTGCCGGCGACCTGCCTTCAGGCGGGAGTGTTTCCCTGCGGGAGGGTGTCCTAGGCCGGCTTCACGCCGGCCTCGGGCAGCACACAGGCGGACAGGAAAGCCGCCAGGTCGTCGGTGATGTGGTCGATATGCGCGTCGCGAACCGCTTCCTGCTCGAACGCCTCGCGGTAGGGGTCGGCGATCTTCGGGACCACCAGTACGGTCGCCATGCCGAGGTCATGCGGCACGGCGAGGTTGCGGGCGATGTCCTCGAACAGGGCGGCGCGGGTCGGTTCGACCCCGTGGGTCCGGAGGAACCGCTCGTAGGTCGAGCGCTCCGGCTTCGGGACGAAATCGGCGGCGGCGATGTCGAACACGTCCTCGAAATGGTCGAGGATGCCGAGCTTGGACGCGACGTTCTCGGCGTGCCGGCGCGACCCGTTGGTGAGGATCAGCTTGCGCCCCGGCAGCCGCTCGATCGCGTCACCGAGATCCGGGTCGAGCTTGATAGTCGAGTGATCGATGTCGTGGGCGAAGTCGAGGAACTCGTGGGGATCGACCCCGGCCTCGACCATCAGCGCCTTCAGGGTCGTGCCGTAGCGGTGATAGAAGTGCTTCTGGAGGGCGCGGGCCGAGATCCCGTCCAGCCCGTAGAGCTTCATGACGTAGAGCGTGATCCGCTCGTCGACCTGCGGCCAGACCCGGGCGTCGCTCGGATAGAGCGTGTTGTCGAGGTCGAACACCCAGGTGTCGACATCTGCGAAGCCGCGCGCCGCGGCGGTGGTGAACTGGGCCTTGTCGGGGTGGTGCACCGGATCCCTTTGGCTCGTGGTCCCCTGTGGACAAGTCTGGACCGAGACGGTCAAGCTCGCAAGGCCGGCCTGCACGAGGTCGGTCCGGGGCACGACAATGCGCCGGCAGGGCGGAAGTTGCCGCCCCGCCGATGGGACCGGTCCTGGTGCGGCGCTCAGCCCCGCCGGATCAGGGTGCCGGCGCCGTAATCGGTGAACAGCTCCAGCAGCACCGCGTGGTTGACCTTGCCGTCGAGGATGACGACCGCCTCCACGCCCCGCTCAATCGCGTACATGCAGGTCTCGATCTTCGGGATCATCCCGCCGGTGATGGTGCCGTCGGCGATCAGGCGGCGGCAATCCTCCACGGTCAGCTCGGGAATCAGCTTCTTGTCCTTGTCGAGGACACCCGGAACGTCGGTGAGCAGCAGCAGGCGCTTGGCCCGGAGCGCCCCCGCGATGGCGCCCGCGAAGGTGTCGGCGTTGACGTTGTAGGTCTGCCCGTCCGCCCCGTAGGCGACGGGCGCCAAGACCGGGATCAGCTCGGCCTTCAGGACGGCGTCGAGGACGCCGCGCTCCACGTGATCCGGCTCGCCGACGAGGCCCAGATCGACGGTCTGCTCCACGTGGCTCTCGGGATCCACGACGGTCTTCATCGCCCGCTTGGCCCGGACCATGTTGCCGTCCTTGCCGCACAGGCCGACCGCCCGGCCACCCTCGGCGGAGATCCAGCCGACGATCTGCTTGTTGATCAGGCCGGCCAGGACCATCTCGACCACCTCGACGGTGGCCTCGTCGGTGACGCGCAGGCCGCCGCGGAACTCCGACTGGATGCCGAGCCGGTCGAGCATCTTGCCGATCTGCGGTCCGCCGCCGTGCACGACGATCGGCTTCAGACCGGATTGCTCCAGCAGGACGATGTCCTCGGCGAAATCCTCGGCGGCGGCCCGGTCGCCCATGGCGTGGCCGCCATACTTGATCACCACGATCTCCTGGTCGTAGCGCTGCATGTGGGGCAGCGCCTGAGCCAGGACCTCGGCGCGCACGTGCACGTTCGGCAATTCGGTCATCGCAGTCCTTCGCCGATCCTCGGGTCGGGTCTCGGGGGCGGGGCGCTTCTACAGGAAGCCGCCCGCGCTGCGAAGCGGCATCGGAGCGGTGCGCACGCCAAGCGGGCGCGGGGGTGCGCCGTCGATAAACGGTCATCCACCAGGTTGTTGCATCCGGGCGCAGGGCCGGAGGAGATCCAAACGCGGTCGGGTTGCATCGTCGCGGCACTCGGACCATGCTGCGTTGCAGCAAGCCGCTGGGCGGGCTGCCGGGAGGGCCGGATGCGGAGTGCGATCATCGAGGCGGGCTCTGTCGGCGCGATCCCGGAGACAGGCTCGGCCGATTCCGGCGGTCCCCGGCGCGCCGCGAACCGGGCATCCACATGTTGCTGCATCGGGCGAAGGGAAGAGCGCCGGGCGGAGGCCGTGTCTTGATCATCGCCGCCGCGCTCCGGGTGCCGGCATCCTCAGGTCCGGATCTCGCCGGCCCGGAGAAGATGTCTTCGGCAAACCGGCGCACCGCACGTAGACGGGGTCCGGCCGTCGCGGCGCAACTGTGGCTTTCTGATGATCGTCCCAGCGTTACGACAGCCGGTCGAGTCATCCAATCTTGGCATTGTGGCCACGGGAATTGGATAAGCTGCTGATGAATACATGTCACAGCCTCCGGCAATTTCGCCGCGAAGGGATGACCTCGCGTTGGGGCTGGTTGGACACCGCAATGGTGCCACAGTAAGGGGTGAGAGGGTACTCACTCGTCGAGAGCCGAGCCGACTTCCGATAACGAGCGTGTGCGAACCGAACGTGACACAACGTACAGACATTGCGATCGTCGGACGCGCATGCCGACTGCCCGGGGCCCCCAGCGTCGATGGGCTGTGGTCACTCCTGTCCGAAGGACGCTGCGCCGTCAGCAAGGTGCCGGCCGACCGATTCTCCCTGGAGCGGTTCGCCCACCCGCGCGCCCATGAGCGCGGCAAGAGCTACACCTGGGCGGCGGGCGTCATCGACGACGTGTGGTCGTTCGATCCGGCGGTGTTCGGCATCTCGCCCCGCGAGGCCGAGCAGATGGATCCGCAGCAACGGATGCTGCTGGAGCTGACCTGGGAAGCCCTCGAGGATGCGGGCCTGCGCCCGTCGAGCGTGGCCGGCAGCAATATCGGCGTGTTCGTCGGCGCCTCCTCGCTCGATTACGGCAACCTGCGCATCCTCGATGCGCCGTCGGGCGACGCCTACGCGGCGACCGGCAACACGCTCTCGATCATCTCGAACCGCATCTCGTACATCTTCGACCTGAAGGGCCCGAGCTTCACGGTCGACACGGCCTGCTCGTCCTCGCTCGTCGCCTTCGACAACGCCGTCCAGGCGATCCGCTCCGGCCGCGTGGACACCGCCGTCGTCGCCGGCGTCAATGTCCTAGCGAGCCCGTTCAACTTCATCTGCTTCTCGACCGCGCAGATGCTCTCGCGCACCGGCCTGTGCCAGGCGTTCTCCAAGAACGCCGACGGCTACGTGCGCTCGGAGGGCGGCGTTGTGTTCGTGCTGCAATCGGCCGAGGCCGCGCGGCGCAACGGCGCCACGGTCCGCGCCATGGTGGCGGCCTCGGGGATCAACTCCGACGGGCGCACCACCGGCATCTCCCTCCCCTCGGGCTACGCTCAGGGCGCCCTGCTAGAGAAGGTCTATCGCGAGGCCGAGATCCGGCTCGACGACCTCGCCTTCATGGAGGCGCACGGCACCGGCACGCCGGTGGGCGACCCGATCGAGGCCTCGGCCATCGGCTCGAAGCTCGGCCGCGGCCGCCAAGCGCCGCTGCCGATCGGCTCGATCAAGACCAATATCGGCCATACCGAGCCGGTCTCGGGCCTCGCCGGCCTGATGAAGGCGACGCTGGCGCTGGAGCACGACCTCGTGCCGCCGTCGCTGCACGCGGCCGAGCTGAATCCCGAGATCCCGTTCGACGAGCTCAACCTGCACGTGGTGCGGGAGGCCATGCCGATCGGCCGTGGTTCGCGCGAGCGCTTCGCGGGCGTGAATTCCTTCGGCTTCGGCGGCACCAACGCCCACGTCGTCATCACCGACGCCCCCGCCTGGGCGAAGCCGGCCGAATCGGCTCCCAAATCGTCCGCACAGGTGCTGCTGCTCTCGGCCCAGAGCCGGGCCGCGCTGAACGAGCTCGCCCTCGACTACGCCGAGCGCCTCGAGGCCGAGCCCGCGCAGGCCGCCGCCATGGCGGCCGCCGTGGCGCATCGCCGCGAGCGCATGCCGGCCCGCCTCGCCGTCGCGCTGGACGGCAAGGCCGACGTGGCCGCGGCCCTGCGCGCCGTCGGCGAGGGCGAGGATAGCCAGGACGCCTTCACCGGCACCGCGGTCGATCGGGTCGCCGAGGTCGCCTTCGTCTACTCGGGCAACGGCAGCCAGTGGGCCGGCATGGGCCGCGAGGCCTATGAGGAGAACGCGGCCTTCCGCGCGGCGTTCGACCGGATCGACACCCTGTTCCAGGG
Organism: Methylobacterium sp. OAE515; assembly: GCF_041806315.1. Lineage (NCBI taxonomy): Bacteria > Pseudomonadati > Pseudomonadota > Alphaproteobacteria > Hyphomicrobiales > Methylobacteriaceae > Methylobacterium > Methylobacterium sp. OAE515. The sequence goes on along the minus strand of NZ_JBGMUV010000001.1, from coordinate 3,256,702 downwards.
CTATTCGGACTGGTCGCTGAAGGACGCGCTCTACGCCGACGACCTCGACGAGCGCTTGGTCCTGACCAGCGTCTCGCAGCCGCTGATCTTCGCCATCGAGAGCGCCTCCACGGCCGCCCTCAAGGCCAAGGGCCTGATCCCGTCCTACGTCCTCGGCCACAGCGTCGGCGAGATCGCGGCCGCCGAGGCCGCCGGCATCCTGAGCCTGGAGGACGCGGTCCGGGTCATCTACTACCGCAGCCACCACCAGGAGACGACGCACGGCCAGGGCACCATGGCGGTGCTGCTGATGCCGTCCGAGGAGGTCGAGACCTTCCTCAAGGATTACCCGACCCTCGACATCGCCGCCTACAACAGCCCGAAGGCCGTCACGGTCGCGGGCCCGGTGGCCGATATCGACGCCGCCCTCAAGGCCCTGTCGCGCAAGCGCCGCCGCGGGCGCAAGCTCGACCTCGCCTACGCCTTCCACGGAAGGCTGATGGACCCGACCGAGAAGCCGCTGCTGCGCGACCTTGCCGGGCTCAAGGCCCAGGCCGGCACCACCGCGATGGTCTCGACCGTCACCGGCTCGGTGCTGGACGGCAGCCATTTCGGCGCCGGCTACTGGTGGCGCAACATCCGCGAACCGGTGCGGTTCTCCGAGGCCGTGCAGGACGCCACCCGCCGCGGCGCCCGCGTCTTCGTCGAGGTCGGCCCGCGCGCGACCCTGATGTCCCATGTCGGCGATGCGGTCGAGCCACTCGGCATCGAGACCGCAACGGTCGGCGTGATGCACCGCAAGGCCTCCGGCGGCGATCCGATCGCCAAGGCGGTCAGCGCCGCCCTGGTCCAGGGCGCGCAGGTCGACGAGACCCTGCTGTTCGGCGACGCGCCGAAGGGCGACGTGCGCCTGCCGACCTATCCGTGGCAGCGCCGGCCGTTCCGCCTCGCCGACACCACCGAGGGCGTCGGCGCGATGAGCCCCCGCCCCTACCACCCGCTGATCGGGTCGCGCACCACCTTCGACGGCCTGGAGTGGAACGGCTTCGTCGATCCGGCGACCGTGCCCGAGCTGGAAGACCACAAGGTCGACGGCCAAGTGATCATGCCCGGCGCCGGCTTCGTCGAGATGGCGCTGTCCTGCGTCCGCGAGGCGCTGCGCGACGACGAAGTCGTACTGGCCGACTTCGAGATCGTCGCGCCGATGGTGTTCGCCGAGGACGCCCTGCGCGAGGTCGCGGTGCGTCTGTCGGGCTCCGGCAACGGCATCCAGGTGCTAAGCCGTCCGCGCCTGACCCAGACGCCCTGGCAACTCCATGCCCAGGCCAAGATCGTCGAGGGCACCTTCTCGGCCCCGAAGACTCCGGACCTCGACGGCTTCAGCTTCGAGACCGCGGGTGAGCACGTGCTCTCCGGCGATGCGCTCTACGCCAAGGCCCTCGCCTCAGGGCTCGCCTTCGGGCCGAGCTTCCAGCAGGTCGCCATGAGCGCCCGGCTGGACGACGCCACCATCGTGTCCGACCTGCTGCCGGCCGAGCCCGACAGCCGCTACGCCCTGGTGCCGAACCGGCTCGACGCCTGCTTCCACGGGCTGATCCTGCTGTTCGCCGACCTGCTCGGGGAGAACGGCGGTAAGGCCTACATCCCGGTGCGCTTCGGCGAGGTCCGGCTGCTGCGCCCCGGCGCGGTGATCGCCCGCTCGATCATCCGCACCCGCCGCTGCAACGAGCGCTCGATCCTGGCCGACTTCACGCTCCTCGACGCCGAGGGCGCCGTGGTCGCCACGATCCGCGAGGGCCGGTTCCAGGCCCTGCGCGCCAAGAACGGCGGCGACCTCGCGGCCTTCGCGATCTCGCAGGTCCCGGAACTCGCCACCGAGCCGACCGCGATCCCGATGGAGCGCCGGCCGAGCGTGGCCGCGCGGCTGCGTCCACTCGCCGCCGAAGCGAAGGGGCCGTCCGACGCCGCCCTGTCGCCGGGTCACCTCCTGCTGGAGGGCTGGGCCACGTCGCTCGCCTACCGCCTCGCCTCCGGGCTTGCGCAGGGCGAGACCGTCTCGGTCACCGACAGCCGCGTGCCGGAGGCTCTGCGCCCCTGGCTTCTGAACGCCCTTTACGCCCTCGAGAGCAGCGGCCTCGCCGAGCGCGCCGGCCAGAATTGGACGCTGGGCGACGGCTCCGCCCTGCCGGCGCCCGACGAGATCATGCGCTGGATCGCGGGTGACCACCCGGATCTCTCGGCCGAGCTGGTGCTGATCGCCGACGTCGGAGCCCTGGTCGACCGGCTGCTCGCCGGGAAGCTGACCGACGCGCCGGCCCTGCCGCAGGGGGCGATCGACGCCTTCGTGCTGCGCTCCGCCACCGCGCGCCACGGCGCCGACGTGGTCGCCAGCCTGATCGAGCGGAGCCATGCTCAGCTTCCGAAGGAGCGGGCGCTTCGGGTTCTGCAGGTCGGGTTCGGCCCGCTCTCGGCGCAGACCGCGAGTTTCGCGGCCGCCGCCGAGGCCCGGCTCACCGTCTTCGAGACCGACCGCAGGCTCGCCGAGCGCGCCCGCCTGTCCCTCGGCCGCGCCGCGGCCGTGGTCGAGACCGCCGAGGAGCTCGCTCCGGCGAGCTTCGACCTGATCCTGGCGTCCGGCAGCCTGCACCGCGGCGACCGCGCCCTGCCTGGCCAGCTCGCCGGGGCGCTCGCCACCGGTGGCCTGCTGGTGGCCGTGGAGCCGGGGGCTTCCCTGTTCCGCGACCTCGTGTTCGGCCTCACGGCCGGCTGGTTCGAGGAGGCCGCAGGCGGCCTGCCCGTGGGCCGGCTGGAGGATATCGAGGGCTGGCAGCGGACGCTCAGCGCCCACGGCCTGGTCAAGGTCGAGGTCGAGCGTGCGGCCTCCGCCAACGGCGACGACCTGCTGCTGACCGCCGAGGCGCCGGTGCGTCCGGGCCCGGCCCCGGCGCAGAGCTTCGCCTTCGTCATCGGTTCGGACGACGAGTTCGCGGCCGAGACCGCCTCCTCCCTGGCGACCCTGCTGGTCGCGGGTGGCGTGCACGTCTCGATCATCCTCGACTCCGAGACCTCGCTGATGGAGCTGGAGAAGGAGACCCCCGACACGGTGGTGTTCCTGGCCGGCGCCTTCACCCGCGGCGGCGAGGCGGCCGAGCGGCTGCGCGACCGCTGCCTCAGCCTCAAGCGCTGCTCCGAGCATCTCGGCACCCGTCAGACCCGCCTCTGGGTCGTGGCGCCGGGGGCGACCCGCGATCGCGGCGGCCAGACCACCAATATCGAGGCCGGCGTGTGGGCCTTCTCCCGCACGCTCGCCAACGAGGCCCCAAACCTCGACGTCCGGCGCATTGACCTCTCCCCCGAGATGTCGTCGAAGCGCGCCTCCGAGCGCCTGCGCGACCTCATCCTCTCCGGCACCCCGGAGACCGAGATCGTGCTGGACGACGAGCGGACGCAGGTCGTGCGCTTCCACGCCGGTCGGCCGCAGCACCGGGATCCGGCGGATCTGGTCCCGGCCGAGGCCGCGCGGCTCGAGCGCAGCAACACCGGCGGCCTGAGCGAGATGGTCTGGGGTCCGGCCGAGCGCCGCGCCCCCGGCAAGGGCGAGATGGAGATCGCGGTGGAGGCCACCGGCCTCAACTTCCGCGACGTGCTCTGGGCGCTCTCGATGCTCCCCGAGGAGATCCTGGAGGACGGCTTCGCCGGTCCCCGCCTCGGCCTCGAATGCGCCGGTCGCGTCACGGCCGTCGGCCCGGGCGTGAAGGGCTTCAAGGTCGGGGACCCGGTCGTCGCCTTCGCCCAGTCGGGCTTCGCGACCCACATCGTGGTGCCGGACCTTGTCGTCGCGCCGATGCCGCAGGGCCTCGACCCGATGGCGGCCGCCACCGTGCCGGTGGCCTTCCTCACCGCCTATTACGGCCTCGTCTCCTGCGCCCGGATGCGGCGCGGCGAGTGGGTGCTGGTCCATGGTGGCGCGGGCGGCGTCGGCCTCGCGGCCCTGCAGATCGCCAAGCTCAAGGGTGCGCGGGTCATCGCCACCGCGGGCTCGCGCGAGAAGCGGGCGCTCGTGAAGGCGCTGGGCGCCGAGCACGTGCTCGACTCCCGCTCCCTCGCCTTCGTGGACGAGGTCCGGGCGATCACCGGCGACGGCGTCGACATCGTGCTGAACAGCCTGTTCGGCGAGGCGATGGAGCGCTCGCTCAACGCGCTCCGGCCGTTCGGCCGCTTCGTCGAGCTGGGCAAGCGCGACTACGTCGCCAACACCCATATCGGCCTGCGCCCATTCCGGCGGAACCTCAGCTACTTCGGCGTCGACCTAGACCAGGTGATTCAGCACCAGGGCGACGACGGCGCGCGGATGTTCCGCGAGGTCATGGCGCTGTTCAACGACGGCGGCCTGAAGCCCCTGCCGTACCAGCCCTTCACGGCGGCCGAGACCTCGGACGCGTTCCGGCTGATGCAGCAGTCCGGCCACATCGGTAAGATCGTGATCAGCCCGCCCAAATCCGGCACGATCATGAAGGATACGGCCCGGCCGTTCACGGTCTCGGCCGAGGGTGTCCACCTGCTGACCGGCGGTCTCGGCGGCTTCGGCCTGGAAGCGGCGCGGTGGTTGATCGACCGCGGTGCCAAGCACCTCGTGCTCGCCGGCCGCAAGGGCGCGGCCACCGACGAGGCCAAGGCAATCGTCGCGGAGCTCACCGCGCGCGGCGTGACCGTCGAGGCCAAGGCCGTCGACATCACCAGCCGCGCCTCGGTGGACCGGCTCATCGCCGGGATCGAGCAGGGCGGCAAGAAGCTGGCCGGCGTGCTCCACGCGGCGGCGGTGCTGCAGGATGGCCTGATCTCCAACATCGACGCCGCGGCGCTCGACGCGGTAATCGGCCCGAAGGTGGTCGGCGCGCAGCACCTCGATGCCGCGACCCGCGACCGGAGCCTGGACTACTTCGTCCTGTTCTCCTCGGCGACGACCTTCATCGGCAATCCGGGCCAGGGCTCCTATGTGGCCGCCAACGGCTTCATGGAGGGGCTGGCGCGGCAGCGTCGCCGCCGTGGCCTGCCCGCTCTGGCGGTAGCCTGGGGTGCCATCGGTGATGTCGGCATGCTCGCCCGCAACAAGGCGGTCATGGAGGGCCTCGCCGGCCGCGTCGGCGTCACGCCGATGGAGGCCCGCCGCTGCCTCGATCTGATGGCCGAGGCTCTGGGCAGCCAGGGCGCGTCCCCCGACGAGGCGGTCATCGCCATCGCGGCGATGCACTGGGGGAAGGCGCGCGAGCGTCTCGCCACCATGCGCTCGCCGAGCTACGCCGAACTCGGGTCGGACCAGCAGGCCGAGGCCGGCGGTGTTCAGGCGATCAACATCGCGGCGCTCCTCAAGGGCGGCGACCTCGACGTGGTCCGCAAGACCGTGTCGGACGCGATCGTCGAGGACATCGCCCGCATCCTGCGCCTGCCGAAGGACGATATCAGCCGCGTGCGCCAGCTCTCGGAGATCGGCCTCGACTCGCTGATGGGCGTCGAACTCGGCGCCAGTCTGCAGGAGCGCTTCGCCCTCGACGCGCCGCCCGCGGGCCTGTCCTCGGGCATGACCGTCAACGAGCTGTCGGAGTCCTTAATTCAGGCGGTTTCCGCGCCCATGGACGAGGCGGCCGGCGTCGCGATGAGCCTTGTCTCGAAGCATGTCGGCGGTGAGGTCGATGCGCAGATGATCGCGCCGCTCAAGGAACTCATCGAGCAGACGTCCAGCGGAATCAAAGAGACCAACTCATGACCGATACGGCACGGCCGGACGGCGGGCGCGCGGCGCTCGCCGGCTTCGTGACCAACCGGCTCGGGCGCGCCACGCCGCGCCCAGCCCCCGTCAAGGCGGCCTCCCCGGCCGGCAAGTCGGCGGCGCAGAACTTCGAGAATCTGCCGGGCTACCGTGAGCTGAAGCTCCAGCGCCAGGCGGCCGATCTGATCGGCCTGGGCAACCCGTTCTTCCGCGTCCACGACGCCAAGGCCGGGGCCACGACGCGGATCGACCAGAAGAGCTTCACCAACTTCTCATCCTACGATTACCTCGGCCTGAACGGCCACCCGCGGGTGAGCAACGCCGCCCGGGAGGCGATCGAGGCCTACGGTACCTCCGCGTCGGCGAGCCGCGTGGTCGCGGGCGAGCGGCCCGGGCACATCAGCCTCGAGCAGGCGCTGGCCAAGCACTACCACTCCGAGGGCTGTGTGGTGATGGTGAGCGGGCACGCCACCAACGTCACGACCATCGGCGCCCTCCTGGAAGCGGGCGACGTGATCTTCCACGACGCGCTGTCTCACAACAGCATCGTCACCGGCGCCCAGCTCTCGGGCGCGCAACGGCGCTCCTTCGCGCACAACGACCTCGACGCCCTGGAGACCCTACTCCAGTCGACCCGCCACGAGCACCGCCGGGCGCTGATCGTGGTCGAGGGCCTCTACAGCATGGACGGCGACGCGCCGGACCTCGCCGGGCTCGTCGCGCTCAAGAAGCGCTACGACGCGTGGCTGATGGTCGATGAGGCCCACGGCCTCGGCGTCACCGGCCGGACCGGTGCGGGCCTGTTCGAGCATTGCGGTGTCGACCCCAAGGAGGTCGACATCTGGATGGGCACGCTGTCGAAGACGCTCTCGACCTGCGGCGGCTACATCTGCGGCCCGATCGCGCTGATCGAGTACCTGAAGCACTCGGCCGGTGGCTTCGTCTATAGCGTTGGCATGTCACCGCCGCTCGCTGCGGCCGCCGAGGCGGCGCTCGCCGTGATGCATGCCGAGCCGGAGCGGGTCGAGCGCCTGCGCCAGAACGGCACGCTGTTCCTGGCGACCGCCAAGAAGCTCGGGCTCGACACCGGCTTCAGCCTGGGTCTCGCGGTGGTGCCGATCATCGTCGGCGACTCGCTGAAGGCCGTCACCCTGTCGGACCGGCTGTTCCGCCGGGGCATCAACGTCCAGCCGATCATCCACCCGGCGGTGCCGGAGCGGGCCTCGCGGCTGCGCTTCTTCCTGACCTCCGAGCACACCCCCGACCAGATCCGCGACACGGTGAACGCGGTGGCCGAGGAGCTGGCGGCGATCGACAAGGGCGGCTCGCTGATCGAGCAGCTGCTCGCCAAGCGGGTGTGACAAGCGGCCGGGATCCAGAGCACGGGATCCCGGATCGAACATTGCAATGCGAAACGGGGCGCGGATGGAATCCGCGCCCCGTTTCGCATTCAGGCAAGGAGCAGTTGCAAATCAGATCAGCGCAGCCTCTCCGTCATCACGAGCAGAGCGATGTGAACCATGACAGCGCCACATCGGGAGATGTGGCGCCTCTGGGCTGCCTGGCTCCGCTCGAAAGGCCGGCAATGCCACAGGACCATCGCGGGATTGACGCTCCGATGGTCGCCGGTCCGCAGGCCGGCGCCGCACCTTACTTCGCGTAGTAGTAAGCGGTCGCGACCGAGGAGAGCGGCCCGGTGGCGCTGCTGAAGGCGGAGAGCACCTTGGAGACCTCGGTGAACGGCGCGTTCGAGACGTAGATGAGGTCGCGGTTGCGCATCCGGAACGCCTGGGAGACGAACAGGCTGTTGGGGTCGCGCATGTCGATCCGGTAGACCACCGGCACGAGCGGCGTGCCGAGCAGCCGCGAGCCCGGGCTGAGCCGGCGCACGACGCTGGCGGGTTCGAAGCGGAAGATGAACGTGCCGGCCGGGTCGGCGGCGAAGTCCGACAGGCCGCGCGCCTTGGCGAGCGCCTGCGCCAGGGTGATGCCGTCGGCCTGGAACGGCAGCTCGGTGCTGTTGCCGAGCGCGCCGACCGCGATGAAGGTCTGCGGATCGCGCACCAGCGTGAGCACGTCGTTGGGCCGCAGGTAGATGTTCTCCTTGGGGTTGGACACCACCGTGGTCAGCGGCACCGTGGCGGTGACCGGCCCGCGCGACAGCCGCACGAAGGTCTCGTTGACCGGCGCGCGGTTGCCGCCGGCGGCGGCGATGACGTCGAGGATGCGGTCGCCGTGGCCCGAGAGCGGCAGGCGGGCGCCGGACGCGCCCTCGCCGGTGACGGTCACGGCCTGGCTGATCGGCCGGGTGACCGAGACCAGCACCTGCGGCTGGATGGCTTTGCCGGCGAGTTCGGTCTCGATCAGCGCCTGCACGTCCTGGGTGCGGCGGCCGGCGACCTTGATGCGGCCGGCATAGGGCACCGAGATGGCGCCGTCGCGCCCGACCGGCTGCTCGGGGATCAGGGCGGACTTGGAGCCGGCCGAGAACCGGTCGGCGACCAGCGGCCCGGAGAACAGGCCGCCGGAGCCGGCTTCCCAGACTGAGACCGAGACCATGTCGCCAATGCCGATGACCGGCTCGGTCGAGGGGCGGTGATCGCCGAACGAGGCGAGCAGGCTGTCCAGCGGCCGGCCGCGCAGGGCCTCGACCACGCTCGGCGTGACGTCGATGATCTCGTAGCGCGCCAGCAGCCCGCCGTCGGCGGTCGCCACCTCCGCTCCCGCCTGGATCGCGCTCGCCGTCGGACCCGCCGCGGGCAGGTACGTGCAGCCGCCGATCGATCCCGCCGCCAGTGCGGCCACGAAGGCGGTGCGCGTCGTCTTACGCAGCATCACAGAGACTTCTCCTCGCCGAACCTCCTGCCATCGCTGGCATGGGCCGGGACATCCAGTTTGACCGCCAAACGCTGCGATCGCTTTAACGGCCGCGCCGAACCTGCGGCCGTCTCGCGGACGGTCGCGCTATCGGTCGGCAATGCGTCACCAGCGTGGCACGGCCACGCTTATGGCGTGCAAGCTTAACCTTATCATGTCCGAACGGACATGTCCGCAGGCGCGGCGGCGAGGGCGCCGCGCAGTGCCCGCCCCAAGGCATCGGCGGGGATATCGACCCGGCGCGGCGTGTCCGACGCGCGGCCGAAGCGGAACAGGGCGTACTCGGTGGTCCGGCCGCCGAAGCCCGGCTTGCAAGTCGGCAGAGAGGGCGCGTGGTCGCCGAACACGCAGAGCGTCATCGTCTGGCGACGCTCGCGGGCCAGGGCATCAAGTCCCGCCACGAGGGCCTCGACCATCCGCCCGGTATTGGCGACGTGGTGGAGATACTGCGCCTGCGGGTCGTCGAGCCCGGGCAGCCGACCGGGCTTCCAGGGACCGTGATTTTCCATGGTGACGCAGAACAGGAACAGCGGCGTCGGTCGGGCCCGCACCTCGGCCAGCAGGCGCTCGCCCAGGGCGACGTCACCGACATACGGACCGACCCGCGGCGCCTCCGCGAAGGCCTCACCCATCACGAGGTCGGCGAAGCCGAACGCCTCCATGATCTTCGCCCGGCGGAAGAAGTCCCGGTGGAACGGATGGAGGAACAGGGTCGCGTAGCCCCGGGCCCGAGCGAGACGGGCGAGGCTCGTCGGCTCGTCGCCGCTCCGGGACGTGTAGGGATCGTACCGGCCGAAGCCGAGGCTTTCGGAGGGCCGGCCGGTGAGCACCGCGTGCTCGCTGCGCATCGTGTAGGCGCCGTGCGCCGGGACCTGAAGACGGCCGTACTGCGCGGCCCGCGTCCGGAACAGCTCCATCGCCGGCAGCGCCGCACCGCCGAGCCGCTCCGGGTCGATGAAGGATTCGAGCTGGACCACCACCACGACGTCGTCGCCCGGCCCGGGGGGCAGCGTCGGCGCTTCGGGCACCGGCTCGCCCCCGGCCAGCGCCCGGGCGGTGTAGCCGAGCAGGCTCGCCGGAAGGCCGACCCGGGCCACGTCCGCTTCCAGGTCGGGGCTCGGGAACCAGCGGGCGATCAGCCTGGAAAGCGGCGGGCGCGGCGCGGCCTTGACCATCAGCCAGAGCAGCAGCGGCAGGCCGAGCAGGGCGAGGATGCGCGGCAGAGTGGAGTCGGGCAGCACGCTCGGCTCGGTCCGGTACCACAGCACGGTGGCGGCCAGGGTGAGCAGAACGGGCACGGAGATGCGCGGATCCCACAGCGGCGGGATGTAGTAGAGCTGCGGGTGGCGCGGCACCTGCGGCAGCAGGGCGAAATCGCTGAACAGCAGCGGCTCGCCGATCACCGAGCGCTTGGCGCGGCTGACGACGATCAGGATCGCCACGGTGATCACGCAGGTCAGCCCGGCGAGCCAGGGCCGCCAGGAGAATTCGAACCAGAACAGCAGGATCAGCAGGTAGCCGGTGAGCCGCAGGCCGAGGTCGCGCGGCGCGAGGCTCGCCCGGGTGATCGCGTCGCCGACGAGCACCTCCAGGGCTAGGCAGACGGCGAGCGCGAGGCCGGTGGCAATGAGGAAGGTCGTCAAGACTCGGGCACTCGGCTGGAGACGGGCCTGCTCGCCGCCGGGCTAAGGTCCGGCGGGAAACAGCGCGTCGGAGCAAGGGTTTGCGAGTCGCTCCTGATCCGGATTGATCGGGGGCGGCCCGGGGCGTGCTGCTGAATCTCGACCTTAGCAGCGCGCGCTATCGCTTTGGTGTCACAGCAAGGTCTCGGAATTCCGGTGTCTCGGCCCGGGATCCGTCTCACCGCGGGCCGCCTCCGGTCTCGCGGCCGACGCCGCGCCGGCTGCGCAGCGCCCGCACGATCGGATTGAGGAGCCCGTATCGAGCCCGCATCATCAGGTGGGCCGCCCGGCCGATGGACAGGGCGCTGCGCGGCGCCGCGTCCCGGGCCGCGCTGAGCCGGTCGAGGAGCTGCTCCGGGGTGCACGGCTTCATCGCCACGGGATCGAGGTAGCGCGGATAGAGGATCATCGCCCCGGCCACCAGCGCGTCGAGGCTCAGCCGGCGGCCCCGGTCGGCCCCCGGCGCCAGATCCTCCGACAGGCCCCAGCCCGCGTAGAAAGGCCGGCCGTGCGTCGCCACGGTGAGGCCGCGGATCAACGCCTCGAAGCCGGCGAGCGACGTCATGGTCTCGACGTGGTGCACCCGGTCGAGCAGGTCGACGATGCTGATGCCGGCGACGATCCGGTCGGCCAGGGTCAGCGCCTCCGCCTCCGGGATGATCCCCGGGCGGAAGCCGGCCTCCACGTCGGGATGCGGCTTGTAGAGCAGGAACGCGTCCGGGTTGCGTCGTCGGGCCGCCTCCAGGAGCGCCCGGTTCGAGCGGACCAGCGGCGAGCCGTGCCGCACCGAGGCATCGTCCTCCACCTGGCCGGGGACCAGAACGATCCGCCGTCCGGCCGGCCAGTCGAGCGACGCGGCGTCCAGGCCGACATTGTACTTACTGAGCCGGCGCGCCACGACCTCCTCGCGCAGGCGGCGTGCCCGGGCAACGAGATCCGGGGTGAAGTCCGCCTCGGCGAGCAGCCGCTGGAGGCGGCTCTCCCGGCGCGGATCGTAGTAGATGCCGAGATCGTCGACCACGATGGAGGCGCCGGGCTGCAGGCTGGCGCCGAGCCCGACGGAGCGCAGGAACCCGTCCTCCACCCGGGCCAACGGCAGCCCGGCCTGCGCGCAGGCCGCCTCCAGCTGTCCCGGCGCCCGGGTCGCCCAGGCGAGGACGCGCCCGCGATGGCGCCGACCAGCCTTGATGGCGGCCTCGGTGGTCATGGTGTGGATCGGGCGCCCGGCGGGCCCGGCCCCGAGCACGTCGAGGGCCGGCCGCTTCCAGCGCGACATCCCGACATAGATGACCCGCCGGTCGTTCTCGGAAAAGCGCGCGGCGAGCCACGCCACCCGCTCGGCGCAGGCTGCGCGCTCGATCGGCGCCCGGGTCCAGGGATCGAGGTAGTGGACGCCGCCCTCCCCGCCGAGCGGCACGCCGTCGAGGCTGATTCTCAGGGAGGCGAAACCGGTCTCCGGCGCATCGTACGGGCTGAGGAGCGGCCCGGGGGCGACCACGAGGCGCCGGCGGCCCGCCAGGGCCAGCAGACGCCCGGCCGGACTGCCGGCGCCCCAGACCGCGCCGACTGCTCGGGAGTGCGCCGGCGCGAAGGCGAGGCCCGTCGCGGCCTCGATCTCCGCCCGCAGGCGGCGGATCGTGCGGCCGGTCGCGTAGAGCGACGGGGTGGGTTCAGGGGCCATGGTCGGCGCGTCCGGCTCCGGTCGGGCGAGGTGGTGGGCCGCCTGTAGCGCATTTTCGTCGGCGTGGGATGGCCGTGCAACGCGGGGACAACCGCGGCCGACGTCACCGCCGCCACGACCTGGAAAGGATTTGGACATATCGTCGCCGCGATTGCCGGCCTAATCCGAACCTCGAACCGCGGACGCGCCACCGTTGCAGACGGGCCACGCCGACGCGGAAAAACCGTGCTGCGGCACGGCTTTGGATTGCCGGGCCGTCAGGCTCCGTGCCACCTGATTGTCTCTCATCGGCCCGGCACGTCCGGGCCAGGGTCAAGGATAGAAGCGCCGCGGAATGCAACAGCCCGCCCCCGACGCCCTCCGTGACCGCCCTGCGACCTTCCTCTTCCTCCAGGGCATCGCCACGCCGTTCTTCTCCGATCTCGGAAAGGCGCTGCGCGCGCGGGGGCATCAGGTCCGGCGCATCAATCTCTGCCCCGGTGACTGGCTGTTCTGGAGCGGCGAGGCGGACAATTACCGCGGCCGCCGCGAGGCCTGGGGCGCGTATCTCGAATCCTATCTCGACCGCGAGAGTGTCACCGATATCGTGCTGTTCGGGGATTGCCGTCCGTTCCACAAGGCCGCCCGGATGATTGCCGAGTATCGCGGCCTGCGGGTGCACGTGTTCGAGGAGGGCTACATCCGCCCGAACTGGATCACCTGCGAACTGGGCGGCGTGAACGGCTTCTCGTCGCTGCCGCGGACGGCCGACGAGGTCCGGGCCCTGGCGCGGCGCCTGCCGCAGCCCGGTCGGGCGATGCCCTCCACGGGGGACATGGCCCGCCGCAGCGTCTGGGACGTCGGCTACAACCTCGCCAACGTCCTGTTCCCCTATCTCTTCCCGCATTTCCGCAGCCACCGGCCGACCCATATCGCGGCCGAATATGCGGGCTGGATCAAGAAGTTCACCCGCCGGGCCCATACCCGTCGCGAGGCCGCGCGCTGCGACGAGATCTACCGTGCCGTCGGCTGCGACTACTTCCTGCTGCCGCTCCAACTCGACAGCGACTACCAGATCCGGGTCCACTCGCCGTTCCTCGGCGTCGAGGGCTTCATGGACCGGGTGATCAAGTCCTTCGCGGACGCCTCCGCGGCGCCGACGCGTCTGCTGGTGAAGCTGCATCCGCTCGACAGCGGCCTGATCAATTGGCGCAAGTTCGCCCGCGCCTCGGCCCGCCGCCATGGCGTCAGCGACCGGCTCGACTTCATCGACGGCGGCGACCTTCCGGCCCTGATCAAGGGCGCGCGCGGCGTGGTCATCGTCAACTCGACGGTGGGCATGCTGTCGCTGGAGATGGGCTGCCCCACCCACGCGGTCGGCAGCGCGATCTACAACATGGCCGGCCTAACTCATCAGGGCGACCTCGACGGCTTCTGGAAGAGCCCGACGGCGCCCGATATGGGCCTGATGGCCGATTTCCGCCGCGTCGTGCTGCATCGGACCCAGGTCAACGGCGGCTTCTTCTCTAAGGAGGCCATCGACCGGGCCGTGGCCGGCTCGGTGCCACGGATGGAGGCGGCGCTGCCCGATTCGATGCTGGCGGCGGCGCGGGCGATCCGCGAAGCGGCCGAGCGGGACGGCGAACTCGCCCCGGTTTACTGACCGAAATCCGCGCCGGCGGAGGGATCCGGGGCCTTTGACACGGCTTTCACCGTCGGTGAGCCCGTCCCGACCTTGATCTTTCCACGCCCGACGGCGTAACCCGCCCCATGCCCCGCATTCTGATCACCGGCGCGTCGAGCGGCATCGGCGCTGCGCTGGCGCGCCACTACGCGCAACCCGGCGTCAGCCTCATCCTCGTTGGCCGCAACGCCGAGCGCCTGGACATTGTGGCCCGCGACTGTCGCGTCAGTGGCGCCACGGTCGACGCCGCCCGCCTGGACACCCGCGACCGGGCCGATGCTGTGGCGCTCGTGCGCCGGTCGGACGCGGAGGCGCCCCTCGACCTCGTCATCGCCAATGCCGCGGTGAACGGCGGCAACCAGGAGGGGCAGGTCGAGGCCGAGGACGTGGCCTTCGAGACCGCCGACATCAACTACACCGGCTCGCTCAACGTCGTGCTGCCCAGCCTGACGCTGATGCTCGAGCGTGGGCGTGGCCAGATCGTCCTGCTGTCGTCGCTGGCTGCCTATGCGCCGCTGCAGGACGCGCCGGCCTATAGCGGCGCCAAGGCGGCCCTCGTTGCCCACGGTCTGGCGCTTCGGCAAAAGGTCGGGCCCCGGGGCGTGAAGGTCAACGTCGTGACGCCGGGCTACGTGAAGACCCCGATGGGCGGTGAGCTGAAGGGCTGGCGGCCGCTGGAGATCAGCGCCGAGGAGGCCGCCGTGCGCATCGCCAAGGGCATCGCGGCCAACCGTGACGTGATCGCGTTCCCGTTCATCCTCGCGGCCCTCGCCCGCACCGTGCTGCTCCTGCCGGAGAATGTCCGCAAGGCCGGGCTCTACGCCTTCCGGTTCCAGCGGCGGAAGCGCCGCTGATGGCGCGGCCCCGGATCGCGCTGTTCGTCCTGGAGGCGCTGCCGAACGCCCGTGTGGTCCGCCGGCTCGTCGCCGATTACCGGGCCGACATCGCCTTCGTGGGCCTCTCCAACGCCGAACGGCCGTCGAGCGGCGGCCTGACGGGCCAGATCCGGCGGCACCTCGCGCGTTCGGGCGCCGGCATCCTGCCTTACCTTGCGGTCAATTTCGGCCTGCCCGACCTGCTGCGGCCCCTGGCGCCACTGACCCAGGCGGTGGCCGGAAGCGGCGACGCGCCCGAAGCGACACCCCTCAAGACCCTGTGCCGACGCCTCGGCATACCGACTCTATCGATCGACGACGTCAACGGTCTCGAAGTCGCGCAACGGCTGCGCGAGGCGGCGCCGGACCTGATCCTGACCTACCATTTCGACCAGATCCTGAAGCCGGAGACGATCGGGCTGGCGCGGCTCGGAGGCATCAACGGCCATCCCGGCCTGCTGCCTCGTCACCGCGGCCCGGTGCCGACGATCCACGCCCTGGCCGAGGGCCCCGGCAGCTTCGGCATGACGCTGCACCGGCTGGCCGCCACGATCGACACCGGGGCGATCCTCGCCCAGGAATCCGTGCCCCTGCCCCCCGACACCACCGCAACCCGGGCCGCCGTGGCGCTGCACGCTCACGGGCGCGGCCTGCTGGACGGGCTGCTGGACACAATTGCCCGGACCGGCGCGATGCCCGAGGGCCAGACCACCGCGGTGCTGCCCTACTGCCCGTTCCCGGACCGGGCGATGCTGGCATCCCTGCGCCGCCGGGGCCTACGGCTGACCGACGGTCAGGATCTCCGGGAGGCGTTGAGCCTCTCCGGGACGGTGAGGTGAGCATCAGATTCTGAGTTCGCGCGGCTCGGTGTCTGCGCGCGCGCCGTCATTCCGGGGCGACGCAGGCGAGCCCGGACCCGAAGGGGCACGCCGGAGGCGGGCAATCGAGACGCACCCGCGATGCGAAACCTTGTCGCGTCGGCGGTTCTGGATCCTGGGCTCCGCTCCGCGGCCCCGGGATGACGGAAACGGTTTTCGGGACCGCTAGTTTTGCGTGCAGATCGGGATCCTGCTGCGTCTCTGACGGCCACGTCTCGCGAAGCGGCTGGAGGTTGAGCCCAAGAGCTCGCCGGACGTGATCTTAACCGGTCGTTAAGCCTATCGCGCCGAGGATCGTGCACCGTCCTTCCGCCGCTCAGGCCCGCGCATGCCGGATACCAGCGCCCTCCACTCGGCCTCTGACGCACTGGCGGCTGGCCGGCAGGTGCAGACCGGACGGATCCGCACGATCTCCGAGAACATCGCCAACGCCGATTCCGCTCCCACCGAACCGGGCGGGGCGCCCTATGCCCGCAAGATCGCGGTGTTTGCCCCCGTCGTGGCCGACAGCCCGCGCAGCCCGGTCGGCCGCATCGTGCGCGACAGCAGCGACTTCCGCCGGCGCTACGACCCGTCGAACGGCGCCGCCGACCTCAGGGGATATGTTCGCCTGCCCAACGTGAACGCGGCCGCGGAATCGGCCGACCTGCAGCAGGTGGTCCGGAACTACGAGGCCAATCTCAACGCCTCGGCCACGATCGACAGGCTGACCCAGGCGACGATCAACCTGATCAGCTGAGCCCGGCGCGCCGCCGGCCGTAGCCGGCATAGATCGCGAGGCCCAGTACCAGCCAGAGCGCGAGGCGGATCCAGGTCTCGGCCGGGAGCGAGGCCATCAGCGTCAGGCACGACAGGATGCCGAGCCCGGCCGTGAGCGTCGCCGCCGGCACCCGGAAGGGGCGCGGCCGGTCCGGCTCCGTCCGGCGCAGGATCAGCACCGTGGCGCAGACGAGGCAGAACGCCAGGAGCGTGCCGATGCTGACGATCTCGCCGAGGATGTCGATCGGGACGAGGCCCGCCACCGCGGCCGTGAACAGGCCGATCACCAGCTGGCTCGCCACGGGCGCCCGCGTCACCGGATGGACCCGGCAGAAGGCCTCCGGGAGGAGGCCGTCACGGGCCATGGCGAAGAAGATCCGGCCCTGCCCGTAGAGCGCGGTCAGCGCCGACGTGGTCAGGCCGATCAGGGCGCCGGCCTTGATCACCGTCGCGAAGCGCGACAGGCCGATCGTGTCGACCGCCTTGGCCACCGGGTCGGCGACGTCGAGGTCGCGGTACGGGACGAGGCCGGTGAGCACGGCCGCCATCGCCACGTACAGCACCGTGGTGATCAGGAGCGACCCGATCAGCCCGACCGGCGCGTCCCGCTGCGGCGTCCGGCACTCGCCCGCGGCCGTCGCCACGGTCTCGAAGCCCACGAAGGCGAAGAACACCACCGCGGCGCCGCGGAACACGCCGCTCCAGCCAAAGGCGCCGAAGCGCCCCGCATTGTCCGGCACGAACGGCTGCCAGAGCTCCGGCTTGAGATGGGCCGCGCCGACGCACACGAAGGCCAGGATGATCGCCACCTTGCAGGCGACCAGGAGACCGTTCACCAGAGAGGCCTCCCGGGTGGCGCGCATCAGGAGCGCGGTCAGCAGCAGGACGATGCCGACGGCCGGCAGGTTTATGAGGCCGCCATCCCCGGGCGCTGCGGCGAGCGAGGTCGGCAGCCGCAGGCCGAAATCCGCCGCGAGCGACTGCGCGTAGCCCGACCAGCCCACCGCCACCGTCGCCGCCGCCACGGCGAATTCGAGGACGAGGTCCCAGCCGACCACCCAGGCCGGAAACCGCCCCAGGCTCGCCCGGGTGTAGGTGTAGGTGGAGCCCGGCTCCGGGATCATGGCCGCCAATTCGGCGTAGCACAGGCCGACGAAGCCGCACGCGATCCCGCCAATAACGAAGGAGAGGCTGAGCGCCGGGCCGGCATATTGCGCCGCCGCGGTCCCGGTGAGCACGAAGATGCCGGCGCCAATCGTGGCGCCGAGCCCGATGGCGATGAGGCCGGGGGCCGTGAGGCTCCGGGCGAGCGCGCGGCTCTGCCCGGGCTCGGCACGGACGCCTGTCGTCACCGCAGATTCGGCCATTCCGTCCCCCCTTCCCGCTTGATCGCGCCTCGAACGCCGAGGAGCAAGCGGCGCGCCTGAACGTGTCCCGAGCCCGGTCACGCGTCGAAGCATCGCGCAGCGTGGCCGCAAACGGAATGGTTCACCGGACCCTCCCGGGGCCGCGTAGCCGAGCCCAAGATCCCGAATCGCCGGTGCCGCCAGGCTGAGCCAACCACGCGGATCTGGATTCCGGGCCCTGCTTCGTGGCCCCGGCACGACGCCGCGGGATGCGATCGTCTTGTGCGGGGTCGATCGGACACGGCGGCCCGCAGGCTCGGGGCTGGCATATCCGACGGTTTCGTGTCATGGAACGCGAGCCTCGACCCGGGTTACCGGGCGGGGCTTGAGCCGCTTGGCGCTGTGACCGTGCTGGACGACATCCCGGCACCGGCCGAACGCCGAGCCCGCGCGCGCCCGAACGGGGCGCCGCATCCGACCAGCACAACCCGAAAGGCACGCGATGTCGATCACGGCAGAGCGCAAGACCGCGCTCATCAAGGAACACCGCAAGGACGCCAAGGACACCGGGTCCCCCGAGGTCCAGGTGGCAATCCTGACCGAGCGGATCACCAACCTCACCGGCCACTTCAAGACCCACGCCAAGGACAACCATTCCCGGCGCGGCCTCCTGAAGCTGGTCTCGCAGCGCCGCTCGCTGCTCGACTACGTCAAGCGCAAGGACGAGGCCCGCTACCGCGCCCTCATCGAGCGTCTCGGCATCCGCCGCTAAGGCGTCTATCGCGCGGTTCCGGGCACGGCCCGGGACCGCGTTTCACCATCGCGGGATGCCGGAATGGGTCCGGCCTCCCGTCAAGCGGGCCGCTTCGAGGCGCCGGCATCGGGGCAGGATCGCGAGACACTCACGCCGTGGAGTGTCTCGCCGTCTTGCCCCCGGGCGGCGCCGGGCTTGGGCCCGCCGCAGGCAAGGAAGAGACGAAAGAATGTTCGACGTTCAACGCGAAGAGCTGATGTGGGGCGACCGCAAGCTCGTCCTCGAGACCGGCAAGGTTGCCCGCCAGGCCGACGGCGCCGTGGTCGCCACCTACGGCGAGACTTCGGTGCTCGCCACCGTGGTCGCCACGAAGGAGCCGAAGCCCGGCATCGACTTCATGCCGCTCACCGTGAACTACCAGGAGCGCGCCTACGCGGCCGGCCGCATCCCGGGCGGCTACTTCAAGCGCGAGGGCCGTCCCTCCGAGAAGGAGACCCTGGTCTCCCGCCTGATCGACCGCCCGATCCGCCCGCTCTTCGTCGAGGGCTGGCGCAACGACACCCAGGTCGTCGTCACCGTCCTGACCCACGACCTTGAGAACGATCCCGACATCGTCGCCATGGTCGCGGCCTCCGCCGCCCTGACCCTGTCGGGCGTGCCGTTCATGGGCCCGATCGGCGGCGCCCGCGTCGGCTACATCAACGGGAGTTACCGGCTGAACCCGCTGGTCACCGAGACCAAGGAGGAGTCCAGCCTCGACCTCGTCGTCGCCGGCACGCAGGACGCGGTGCTGATGGTCGAGTCGGAGGCCAAGGAGCTGTCCGAGGACGTGATGCTCGGCGCCGTGATGTTCGGCCACAAGCATTTCCAGCCCGTGATCGAGGCGATCATCCGCCTCGCCGAGAAGGCCGCCAAGGAGCCGCGCGACTTCAAGGCTCCCGAGAACGCCGACGTCGAGAAGGCCGTCCTCGAGGTCTGCGAGACCGAGCTGCGCGCCGCCTACACCAAGACGGTCAAGCAGGAGCGCTACGCCGCCGTCGACGCCGTCAAGGCGAAGGTGATGGCCGCTCTCTGCCCGGAGGGTGCCGAGAAGTACCCGGCCGAGAAGGTCAAGGCCGCCTTCAAGGAGGCCCAGTCGAAGGTTGTGCGCTGGAACGTGCTCGACACCGGCGCCCGCATCGACGGCCGCGACCTGAAGACGGTCCGCCCGATCGTCTCCGAGGTCGGCGTCCTGCCGCGGGCCCACGGTTCGTCGCTGTTCACCCGCGGCGAGACCCAGGCCCTCGTGGTCGCCACCCTCGGCACCGGTGAGGACGAGCAGTTCATCGACTCGCTGGAAGGCACCTACAAGGAGCGCTTCCTGCTCCACTACAACTTCCCTCCCTACAGCGTCGGTGAGACCGGCCGCATGGGCTCCCCGGGCCGTCGCGAGATCGGCCACGGCAAGCTTGCCTGGCGGGCGATCCGTCCGGTCCTGCCGCCGGCCCACGAGTTCCCCTACACGATCCGCGTCGTGTCGGAGATCACCGAGTCGAACGGCTCGTCCTCGATGGCCTCGGTCTGCGGCGGCTCGCTGTCGCTGATGGATGCCGGCGTGCCCCTGCGCCGTCCGGTGGCCGGCATCGCCATGGGCCTCATCCTCGAAGGTGAGCGCTTCGCGGTCCTGTCCGACATCCTGGGCGACGAGGATCACCTCGGCGACATGGACTTCAAGGTGGCCGGCACGGACGAGGGCGTGACCTCGCTCCAGATGGACATCAAGATCGCCGGCATCACCGAGGAGATCATGCGGGTCGCCCTCGACCAGGCGAAGGACGGGCGCGCCCACATCCTCGCCGAGATGGCCAAGGCCCTGACCGCTGCCCGTCCGGAGCTCGGCGAGTACGCGCCGCGCATCGAGACGATGCAGATCCCGACGGACAAGATCCGCGACGTGATCGGCACCGGCGGCAAGGTGATCCGCGAGATCGTCGAGAAGACCGGCGCCAAGATCAACATCGAGGATACTGGCATCGTCAAGATCGCCTCGGCCGACGGCAAGGCGATCAAGGCGGCCTACAACTGGATCCGCTCGATCGTGGCGGAGCCGGAAGTCGGCGTGATCTACGACGGCACGATCGTGAAGTGCATGGAGTTCGGCGCCTTCGTGAACTTCTTCGGTGCCAAGGACGGTCTCGTCCACATCTCGGAGCTCGCTGCCCAGCGGGTCGCCAAGGTTCAGGACGTCGTCAAGGAAGGCGACAAGGTCAAGGTGAAGTTCCTCGGTCAGGACGACCGCGGCAAGATCCGCCTGTCCATGAAGGTCGTCGACCAGCAGACGGGCGAGGACATCACCGAGAAGGTGAAGGCTCAGCGCGACGCCGACCGGGCCGAGCGCGGCGACGAGCCGCGCGAGCCCCGCGAGGGCGGCCGGCATCGCGGCGAGCGCCGCCGCGAGGCCGGCGAGTAAGCCGCGGGACGCGCGCACCGGCTCCGGCCGGTGCTGGATGTCTCAGACGGGCGCGGTCCTCAGGGGCCGCGCCCTTTTCTTTTCGTCGCACGGGGGTCGGCCGTCAGCCGGGAACGGGGCGCCGGATGCCGCGTTCCCCCGCGACTTCCGAACCGGAGACCCTCATGGCCAACGACATGATGCACGACATCTTCAGCGGGCAGCCGAACCTGTCGACCACGGAGCGCGCCGTCTCGGTGGCGCTCGGCCTCGGCATCGCCGCGGCCGCCGCGCAGCCCCGCCCCAACAAGCTCCTGAGCCTGCTGGCGCTCGTCGTCGGCGTCGGCCTCGCGGTGCGCGGCGCAACCGGTCATTGCGCCGTGAAGGCCGCGTCCGAGCATCTTTAAGGCCCCGACGTTCGAGCCGTCTTTGCGAGCGAAGCGAAGCAATCCAGTCCGTGCACCGTCCGACATCGTCGGGTTGCCCTGGGTCACTTCGCTGCGCCCGAGCTGACGGAAGGCGCTGTGGCGAG
This sequence comes from Methylobacterium sp. OAE515, assembly GCF_041806315.1. Taxonomy (NCBI): domain Bacteria; kingdom Pseudomonadati; phylum Pseudomonadota; class Alphaproteobacteria; order Hyphomicrobiales; family Methylobacteriaceae; genus Methylobacterium; species Methylobacterium sp. OAE515. Next base: position 3,235,481 of record NZ_JBGMUV010000001.1, on the reverse strand, counting down.
GCCCCGACCGGATGCGGCGGCCAGACAACAAAAGGGGCGCCCCGCGGGGCGCCCCTCGTCGTTCCGGGGCCTACCGGACGGTTCAGTAGGTGGTGGTGCGGCGGCCGGCGATCAGGCCGTAAATGAACAGCACGACCACGGCGCCCACGATCGCACCGATGAAGCCCGCCCCCTGGTTCGGTCCGTACCAGCCGATGGCCTGTCCCAGGAACGTCGCCACGAAGGCGCCGACGATGCCGAGGATCGTGGTCAGGATGAAGCCGGCGGGCTCGTTCGGGCCCGGCATGAGGAACTTGGCGATGACGCCGGCGATGAACCCGATGATGATGGTCCAGAGGATACCCATAACAAACCCCAAGGCGTGACTGTCGATGCCGGCAGAACGCGCCGCGGACCGCGACGGTTGCCCGCACCCCGCCGCCGGATGACGATTTTCCTCGGGTTCCAGCGGCGGCCGGACGCGCAGCCCTTTACGGCCGGGCCGCCGCCGCGGCAGATACGCCGGTTCCTGAGGTGTGGAGACGGGCATGGACATTCAGCGGATCGAGCCGGGCAAGCGGATGTCGCAGGCCGTGACCTTCGGCGACATGGTCTACCTCGCCGGCCAGGTCGCATCCGACACGGTCGGCACCGGGGTGACGATCCAGACGCAGCAGATCCTCTCGGAGATCGACCGGCTGCTGGCCGCAGCGGGCAGCGACAAGGAGCGGATCCTCTCGGCCACCGTCTACCTCGCCGACATCGCGACCTTCGCGGAGATGAACGCGGCCTGGGATGCCTGGGTCTCCCCGGAGAACCCGCCGGCCCGCGCCACCGTCGAGGCCAAGCTCGCCGCGCCCGAGTATCTCGTCGAGATCGTGGTCGTGGCCGCGAGGAGCCGGTGAACGGCCTGCGTCGCCTCGTTCTGGCGGCCGTCCTTCTGGCCGCCCTCCCCTTCGCGCAGCCGGTCCCGGCCGCCGAGGAGCGGGTCCTCAACATCTACAACTGGTCGGACTATATCGACCCGAAGGTGCTCGAGGCCTTCACCCGCGAGACCGGCATCAAGGTCGTCTACGACACCTACGACAACAACGAGATCCTCGAGACCAAGCTGCTGGCCGGCCGCTCGGGCTACGACATCGTCGTGCCGTCGGGGCCCTACCTGCAGCGGCTGATCCGGGCCGGCGCCTTCCTGCCGCTCGACAAGTCCAAGCTGAAGAACCTCGGCAATCTCTGGCCCGAGGTCACGAGCCGGCTGGCGGCCTACGATCCCGGCAACACCTACGCCGTCGACTACATGTGGGGCACCACCGGCATCGGCTACAACGTCGCTGCCGTGCGCGAGCGCCTGGGCGCCAACGCGGCGGTGAATTCCTGGAACCTCGTCCTCAATCCCGCTTCCGCCAACAAGCTGAAGGAGTGCGGGATCATGATGCTCGACAGCCCCGAGGATCTGATCCCGAGCATGCTGCCGGCCTTTGGGGCCAAGGCCGATTCCAAGCGCTGGGACGACATGACCCTGGTGACCGACGCCCTCTACAAGGTGCGCGGCTCCGTGCGGAAGTTCCACTCGTCGGAGTACATCCAGGCGCTGGCCAACGGCGATATCTGCGTGGCGGTGGGCTATTCGGGCGACGTGATGCAGGCCAAGCGCCGCGCCGACGAGGCCAAGAACGGGACCGAGATCGCCTACGTGGTGCCGAAGGAAGGCGCGCTGATGTGGTTCGACACCTTCGCGATCCCGAAGGATGCCGCCCACCCGGCCGAGGCGCTGGCCTTCATCGACTACATGATGCGGCCCGATGTGGCCGCGGCGAACACCAACTTCGTGGCCTATGCCAGCGGCAATCTCGCCGCGAAGAAGTTCGTGAAGCCCGAGATCCTGAGCAATCCCGGCATCTACCCGGACGAGGCGACGATGCAGCGCCTCTCGATCAACACCGCCTGGGACGACCGCACCCAGCGCTTCGTCACCCGTCTGTGGACCCGGGTCCGGACCGGGCGCTGAGGGGGCCTCAAGGCACACGACTCCAGAGGCGTCATCCCGGGGCCGCGCAGCGGAGCCCGGGATCCAGACACGCCGAGGACCCCAGGAATAAGCACCCACAGAGCCTCTGCTTTCCGGGCTCGCCTCCGGCGCCCCGGAAGGACGAGGCGATAGCCGCCGGCAAACCTTCGGATAGGGAGCCCGGCGTTCCATGTCGCCGGGCCCTCGCCGTCAGGAGGGACGCTGGTGCCGCCGCCTAGTGCTTCAGGTCATCCGGCACCTTGCCGCCGTTCTCGGCGAGCTTCTGCATGACCTGCTTGTGCAGCCAGATGTTCATCGAGGCCGAGTCGTCCTTGTCGCCGGTGTAGTGCAACTCGTCGGCGAGCTGCTTGCGCGAGGCGAGGCCGGAATCGAGGCCGAGCAGCTTCATCAGGTCCACGATCGAGTGGCGCCAGTCGAGCGTCTGCGGGTTCTTCTCGGCGAGGCTGGTGAGCACGGCCGCGACATCCACGGGCTCGCTGCCGCCGGCGCTGCCGGGGGCGGACGGGGTGGAGGGCGTGCTGGAGGTGGCCGGACCACCCGAGCCGGCCGTGGCCGAGGGCGCGGCCTCCGCGGTTCCACCGCCGAACGGGTGGAGGATCTTGCCGACGATGCTGCCGAGGAGGCTCATGGGTCCGCTCCGATTCTCGTAACCCAGCATCCGCGCCGGGCGGCCTGACAACAGGTTATGCGGCTCGACGTTCCGTAGCCGAGACGGGACGCGCGTCCCGGTCGCCTGCTAAGCTCGGCGGCTGCCGTCCGCGGAGAACCGATTCGACCCGGGCCTGCACCGGGCAGATCGGATGTCATCGCACCCGCCTGGACCAGCCGAGGATCGTGTCGTGAGATCAGGTGTCAGTCTATCCGAGCGGTCCTTCACCCTCATCCTCTGGCTGGTGGCCGTCGCCTTCGCGGTTTTCCTGATCGGCCTCGGTTCCCTGGTGGTCGGCGACCTGCCGGAGGTCGAGCACCGCTATACACTCGAGCAATTCCTCAATCCCGGGAAGTCGCAGACCACCGCGGCCGCCCTGAAGGAGGTCCGCCGTGAGCGCGGCGACAACCAGCAGCAGACGGATCAGGCCCAGCTCGCCCTCGACGCGGCGCGCTCGGCCTCCGCGGCTGCCCGCGAGACCTTCGCCAACTGGCTGAAGACCCGGGATACGACACAGCGTGTCGACCAGGATCCCGATCTGGTTGCCCGGACGCAGCAACTCGACGCCCTGAAGGCCGCCGAGCGGACGGTCGAGGAACGGCTGGAAGCCCTGGCTCAGGCGGATCTCGACCTCGCACAGAAACAATCGGCGCTGATGGCCGAGGACAGCGAGGAGCGCGCGGCCGCCCAGCAGAAGCTCCAGGCCGCCGAGAGCACGCAGGAGCTGCGCGTCTTTGGCTACCGGCTCGCCGTGACCCTCCCGCTGCTGGTTCTGGCCGGATGGCTGCTCCTGAAACGGCGGAACACGCGCAATTGGCCGTTCGTGTGGGGGTTCGCGCTGGCGGCGGCCTTCGCGTTCTTCGTCGAGCTGGTGCCGTATCTGCCGAGCTACGGCGGCTACGTCCATTACGGCGTCGGGGTGGTGGTCACCCTCGTGGCCGGACGCGCGGCGATCAACGCCCTCCACGCCTATCGGGAGCGCCAGCGGATCGCGGAAGCGCGACCCGACGAGGAGCGACGGACCGAGATCGCCACCGATCAGGCCCTGCTCCGCCTCGCCAAGAAGGTCTGCCCGGGCTGCGAACGGCCCGTCGACGTCGCGAGCCCGAATGCGAATTTCTGCCCGCATTGCGGGATTGGCCTGTTCGAGCGGTGCCCCGCCTGCGACCATCGCAAGAGCACGTTCGAACGGTTCTGCTCCGCCTGCGGCAGCCGCGGCGGTAATGCCGCCCTGGGGCAGGCCTGACCGGCCCGTGGGGCGAATGGCCGGCATGTAACCCAGCGCGCGGCTTGCCGCGCCGGAGGCTCTGCCGAGACACCGTAGACACCGCTAAGCTCAGCTGATCGGCCATCCTGCCGACACGCCTGCCACTGTGGCGCCTCCCTGTGCGTGATCCGGCGCGCCGGGAAAGGTGTCAGGGGGCCTACGTGCGGGCGCCGTGCAGCGCCGCTCCGAGCAGGCACAGGCCGAGCACGAGGCAGATCCCGCTCCAGCGCTCAAAGACGGCCGCGCGCCCCGGATACCGCAATGAAAGACCCGCGAAACTCACGCCGCAGATTAGACACACCAAGCTCATCACGGCGATCAGCACGTTTCCCTGCTTCCGGACTTGATGCGCGTAGCCATAATCAGATTTCGCCGGCAGGCGAGCGAAAAAATAGCGTCATCCATAGCGAATTCGGAATTGTGAAGTTTCCGCCAGGGCCGCCCAGCTTGATTTGAGAACACTAAATCTGAGGTTGTATCCGGTCGACAATCCAAAAATGACTGATTTGTCCCGTCTCGGTATTAGACCGAACTTGAAAATCGACATTTGTTGCAAACTGCGATCGACAAATCCTCCGCCCAAAAGCGGGTTCGTTCCCGCCGCGACCAGGAACGGCGGGGCGGCGGATTCCGATCCGTTGCGAAAGGATGAATTAAGCCGGGTTCGACAGGGCCGTGATGATGGCGGTCCGCTCCTCCGCCGGGGTACCGCGCGGTCCCGGGCGGCCGGCGCGCCCGTACCAGTAGCGCGCGTTGCCTGCGTCGCCCTCGAGCCTATGGAGATGGGCGTGCACCCAGGCGGCATCGGGCCCGGACGCGTCCTGAACCAGGGCATGCGCCCGCTCCCAGGCAGCCGGGTCCGAGCCTGACGGATCCTTGGCCAGCCACCAGAGGGCGGCGAGCGGCGCCGGCCAGGACGCTGGGGGAGCGGTCTCGGTCAGGGCCGCGGCGAAGGCGGCGGTCAGGCTCTCGGTCATGGCGCTTCTCCCCTCCGTCGCGTCGATCCCGCACCGCGGCTCAGCGGCCGGCGGCGCGCTCCGGCTGCCAGCGTCCGCGGCGCTGCCGGGCGGACCAAGCGTAGCGGGCATCGCCGTCGAGGCGGTCGAGATGGTCGGAGAGGCGGTTGCGTTCAAGCCAGGCGAGCGCTGCCTCCAACTCCGGCAGGGTCATAGTCGCGCGGCCCTTGCCGAGCACGCGCTTCAGCACGGCGTTATAGCGATGCGCGAGGTTGCCGGCGCGGGGCACCCGCAGCGAGGCCTCGTCCTCCACCGCCTGCGCCGCCACCGCGACGGCGAGCCTCTGGCGCAGCGTCCGCTCGGTGATGGAGGGCGGCTCGGGGGTCGGTGCCATCGGCGTCGGCTCGGCGAGGCGCGGGCGCAGGAGGGCATAACGTAGGCCGATCGCGTTGCTCTCCAGGGGCGTGATCCCGGCGGGCTCGTCGTCACGCCAGCGGGTCCGCTCGGGCACGACGGCGCTGGCCGGGCGCTCGCGCCGGGGCCGGACGCTGCTGCCCTGCTCGGTCTCCAGCTCCAGGCGGAAGCGGGCGAAGAGCGGGTCGTCGGGGTGGAAGATCAGGGCCTGCTGCGCGTCGTAGGCGCCGGCATGCGGATCGACCCGGGTCGCCCGGGCGAGCATCTGCTCCAGCCAGGGGCGCGACCGGATATGGGTGAGGGCCGCAACCACGGCGACCTCCGGCGCGTCGAGGCCCTCGTAGGCCATCGCCACCGTTACGAGCACCGCCGGTTCCGGGGTGAGGCGGAAGGCGGCCAGGGCGGCATGGGCGTCGCCCTGGCCGGAGGTCGCCAGGCGCACGTCGCGCTCCCCCTGCCCGGCCGGCATCCAGCTTCGCAGGGTCGCCAGATAGGCCCGCGCGCTCGCCTGATCCGGCGCCACCACCAGAAGCTTGCCGAGCCCCCTCACGGCCTCCCCGGGCGGAAGCTGCCGCTCCGCTCGGCGCCGGGCGCGCAGGCGCTTCGTGGCGTGGAACGCCTCGCTCAGGAGATCGCGGGCGAAACCGGTGCGGAGGGCCGTGAACAGGGCCGGCCGTGTGGTGACCCGCACCGAGCCGGCGCCCAGCCGGTGTGGTCCGACCCGCGGGCTGTCGCCGGCGATCCGGCCACCCTCGAGCCAGCTCGCCTCGCCGTCGATCGCCCCGAAGGTCACCGGCAGCACGGCCCGTTCGGCGAGGGCCTGGGCGCGCGAATAGCCGATCACCGCGAGGCCCGGCGCGTCGAGGTCGAGTTCCGGCCCGCGGCCCGGGGCTGCGGGCTGGTAGGGCAGGCCGAGGATGCGCCGACCGTCCGCCCGCTCGAGCGTGCCCGACAGGTAGAGGCGGAAGGCGGCCGCCTCCATCACGGGCAGCATCGCCCGGGACCATGCCCCGGCCTCCGCGTCCTCGGCGGAGGCTTCCTCCGCTCCCGGCCTGCCGGGAACCGGCAGGTGATGGACCTCGTCGATGACCAGAAGGGTCCGGTGCGCCCGCGCTTCCGCCAGATGAAGAGCCGGCGCGGCGGCGACCGCCTGGTAAGTGGTGATGTAGCCGGCCAGGCCCCGGGCCGGATCACGCTCGTTGTCGGCGGCGCGCACGGAGAGGGCATGCCCGAAGGCTGCGCGCCAGAGCGGGTCGGCAAAGGCCTCCTCAGCCTGCAGTCGCAGCGAATCCCGCGGCACCACCCAGACCACGCGCTCGACGAGACCGGCCTCGATGAGCCCATGCGCGGCGATCACCGGCAGCAGCGACTTGCCGCCGCCGGGCGTCACCGCAGCCAAGATCTTGCGGACATGGCCCACCTCCCCGCGCGCCATGGCCGAGACCAGGGCCATCAGCGTGCGCTGGTGGGACCGCAGGGACGGGGCGGGACGGGTCAAGGGCCGACGAAGCAGGGCGACATGCACGCACCGTGGCCGATCCGGATTCCTTTGTGAATCCCCCGGAGTCGCGGAACGTTCGCGTTCTCGTCTCGGCAACGTCGGCGGAATGCAACCCCAGACCCGGCTCAGGCGCTCCCGCCCGAGCGGCTTCCGCGCCGGAAACCGATATCCCTTCACGGCCGCCGCACATGTGAGACCGGATCCGGGCATCACAAGCGTTGACACCCGGCCCACCCCTCACCATAAGGGCGCCGCGGGCGAAAAACCCGCCTTGGGGGAATGTCCCGAGCGGCAAAGGGGGCGGACTGTAAATCCGCTGCGTAAGCTTCGTAGGTTCGAGTCCTACTTCCCCCACCAAGTCCTTCCCGATCCCGTCAGCTCTGTTTCGCCAACGCGGCCTCGATGCGCGCGGCGGCGGCGGCGGAGAAGCCCTTCCCTTCGAGCCCCTGCCCCGCAGCCGCCTGGCCCGTGAGCGTGCGGCGCTTGCCCGCCGGCAGGTGCGCCTTGCGCAGCGCGTGCGAGTCCCGGTGGCTGGCATGGGTGATGGCGATGGCCAGCGCGTCGGCGGCGTCGGCGATGCGGAACTCGGCCTTCGGCAGCAGGAAGCGCACCATCGCCTGGATCTGCACCTTCTCGGCATGGCCCGAGCCCGCCACGGTCTTCTTGATCAGGTTGGCGGCGTACTCGAACACCGGCAGCCCGGCGAGCGCCGGCACCACCAGCGCCATGGCCCGGGCATGGCCCAGCTTGAGGGTCGCCTGCGCGTCCTTGTTGACGAAGGTTTCCTCCACGGCGACCTCGTCGGGCTTCACGCTCTCGACGATGCGACCGATCCCCTCGAACAGCTCGCGCAGGCGCAGGGCCAGCGGCAGCTCGCCGTCCGAGGTCACGACGCCGCAATCGCCGTAGGTGAGCTTGGTGCCCTGCGCGGTGATGAGGCCCCAGCCGGTGCGGCGGAGCCCGGGATCGATGCCGAGGATGCGGACGGGGCTGGTCATGATGCTCCACGGCTCGACGAACGGCCCGAGGCTGCCGTACGTATCGTGAACGCCGGGTTTCACCAAGACACGGCTTCTGGAGGATGACCATGAGCGCCGACGCCCTGATCAGCCGCTTTCCGGTGCCGAAGCTCTCAGAGATGCCAGAGGATCTGCGCGCCCGGATCGCCCTGGTGCAGGAGAAGGCCGGCTTCGTGCCCAACATCTTCCTGGCGCTGGCGCATCGCCCGGACGAGTTCCGCGCCTTCATGGCCTATCACGACGCGCTGATGGACCGGCCGGGCGGCCTGACCAAGGCCGAGCGCGAGATGATCGTGGTGGCGACCAGCGCGGCCAATGACTGCCTCTACTGTGTCATCGCCCACGGCGCGATCCTGCGGGTGCGGGCCAAGAACCCGCTGATCGCCGACCAGATCGCCGTCAACTACGCCAAGGCCGACATCACCCCGCGCCAGCGCGCCATGCTGGCCTTCGCGGTCAAGGTCGCGACCGATCCCCGGAGCGTCGGCGCGGAGGATCACGCGGTCCTCGCCGAGCACGGGTTCAGCTCGGACGACATCTGGGACATCGCGGCGATCACCGCGCTCTTCGCCCTGTCGAACCGGATCGCCAGCGTCGCAGAACTGCGCCCGAACGATGAATTCTACGCGATGGGTCGGTGAGGCCGGCTCAGCCGCGGCGCCCGAGCAGGATGATCGCCGTCCCGGCGAGGCAGACCGCGCTGCCCGCGAGATCCCAGCGGTCGGGTCGGTGGCCCTCGGCGAGCCAGAGCCACAGGACCGACGCGGCGACGTAGACCCCGCCATAGGCCGCGAAGGTGCGCCCCGCGGCCGGGCTGTCCACCAGGGTCAGCAGCCCGGCGAAGGCCGCCAGCGAGGCCAGGCCCGGCACGATCCACCAGACGGAGCGGCCGAGCCGGAGCCAGGACCAGAACGCGAAGCATCCGGCGATCTCCGCAAGAGCGGCACCGACATAGGCGAGGAGTGACATGGACGCAGCTTGGCACGGCGTCGTGCGCCAAGCGACCGTCGTGAGGGCGAGCGCGGGCGCACGTTAAGTCCGCAGCAAGGATGATCCGGTCGATAGGTCCCATGAGCGCACGTGAGCCTGACCACGATCTGCTACTTCCGGGCGACGCCCCCCTGCGCGAGGCCGTCCAGGCCTGGATCGACGGGCTTGCGCGCGAGCGGCGGATGGCGCCCAACACCGTCGAGGCCTACGGGCGCGACCTGCGCCAGTTCCTCCACCACCTCGCCACGCGCCACGGCACCCCGACGATCCCGATGCTCGTGGCCCTGAAGGTGCGCGATATCCGCGCCTTCATGGCCGCGCGGCGGGCCGACGAAGTCTCCGGGCGCTCGCTGATGCGCATGCTCGCGGGCTTGCGCTCCTTCGCGCGCTATCTGGAGCGGGAGGGTTACGGGACCGTCTCGGCGCTCGGCGGCGTGCGCTCGCCCAAGGTGCCGCGGCGGCTGCCGCGCCCCCTCCCCGTTTCAGCCGCGGTGGCGCTGACCGACACGGGCATTCGCGCCGGCGAGGAGCGCGAGCCCTGGGTGCTCGCCCGGGACGCCGCCGTTCTGGCGCTGCTCTACGGGGCCGGCCTGCGCATCTCCGAGGCGCTGGGTCTCGCACGGCGCGACGCGCCGTTGCCGGGCATCGATCAGGTCACCGTCCTCGGCAAGGGCGGCAAGCAGCGGATGGTGCCGATCCTGCCGGTCGTCGCCCAGGCCGTCGCCGATTATCTCGCCGCCTGCCCGCTGCCGCTGCCGCCAGAGGGGCCGCTGTTCGTCGGGGCCCGCGGCGGCCCGCTCTCGCCGCGCATCATCCAGTACACGGTCGCCCGTGCTCGGGGCGCCCTCGGCCTGCCCGACACCGCGACGCCGCACGCCCTGCGCCACTCCTTCGCCACACATCTCCTTGCCCGGCAGGGGGAACTCCGCGCCATCCAGGAACTCCTCGGCCACGCTTCCCTGTCGACCACCCAGCTCTACACGCAGGTCGATGCGGCCCGGCTGATGAGCGCCTACGCGGCCGCCCATCCCCGAGCCGGACGCTGATCTAAACTGCTAGAGCGGGCAATTTTGACGCAGTATGTTACTGGACTCTGCAGAATATCGACTGTCCCGAGTTAGCAGTCGTTTTCTTTAAGAGCTTCGTCATGATCTTTGGCCACTCTCGCTGACGAGACACGGATCGGCTGGGCGGGCGTCATGGAGCTTGAGGAGGGAATGACGCCGGCACGGGTTGTGATCGCGGATTGCGACACGGGCCGCCGCACAGCCCTCAGGGAAGTCGTTCAGCGCTTCGATGCACGGGCCATCATCGATGAGGCGACCTCCGGTCAGGCACTCTGCGACATCCTGCTTCGGCACCGTCCGACCCTGGCCTTCGTCGGCCTTCAACTCGAGGATCTGAGTGGGCCCGAAGCCGTCGCGGTGGCGCGTCGGGCCGGCGCGGAACCGCCCTGCCTGGTTCTGGTCGCCACCCGCGTGCTGGCACACTGGCAGGACATCGCCACCAGTCTCGGCGCCTACGAGGTTCTGAAAACACCCCTCGATCCGAGCCATATCGAGCAGCTTCTGCACGCCGATGCCCGCCGCCGCGCGCCGACCCGGGCGCTGCTCGCCTGCTCGACGCCGGCGGGACGGTCCGCGATCAGCCGGGTGGTGGCGCGCAGCGGCTTCGCGATCGAGCTCGACGAGACGGATGACGGCCGCCACGCGCTGAAGCAGCTCAAGCTCGCGTCCTACGATTTCGCCTTCATCGACGTGAAGCTCGCCGGCATCGACGGGCTCGAACTCGCCTGCCAGATCCAGCCCCTCGGCCTCGGCACCCGGATCACCCTGCTGACCACGGCCGAGCTGGAGCCGGTCGCCCAGGCGGGCCGCTATTTCGGCGTCGACGCGGTGCTGCGGATGCCGTTCTACGCCCGCGACATCGACCTCGCCCTGCACAACGCCCTCGGCCTGCGCAGGCCGTACCTGCTGAACGCCCTCACGGCGCCGCCCGCGCCGAGCGCGCTCCTGCGGATCGCCGATCTGCCGAATTCGCGGCGCAAGATCGCCTGATCGTCCTACAGGTCTGAGAAACGACCGGCCGCTTGGGCGCGTCGTCTTTCCGGGGCCGCGCAGCGGAGCCCGGAACCCACAGCCGCCGACACACTCAGGTCCTGCACGGCGTGCGGATCTGGATTCCGGGCTCGCCATCGGCGACCCGGAATGACGGCGGATCGGCCTCGAAGGCGCTTCTTCACGGCCCGCACGTCAGGATGAGGAGGCGGGTGGGATCCCACCCGCCCGTCGCTCAGACGTGGATGGCGCGCTTGTTCACCGCGAGCGCCGCTTCCTTCACCGCCTCGGTCAGCGTCGGGTGCGCGTGGCAGGTGCGGGCGATGTCCTCGGATGAGGCACCGAACTCCATCGCCACCGCCACCTCGGCGATCAGGTTGCCGGCATCGGCGCCGACGATGTGCACGCCGAGCACGCGGTCGGTCTGGGCATCGGCCAGAACCTTCACGAAGCCGTCCGTGGTGCCGTTCGCCTTGGCGCGGCCGTTGGCCGTGAACGGGAATTTGCCGGCATTGTAGGCGATGCCGTCCTTCTTGAGCTCTTCCTCGGTCTTGCCGACCGAGGCGACCTCCGGGAACGTGTAGACCACGTTGGGGATCACGCCGTAATTGACGTGGCCAGATTGCCCGGCCAGCATCTCGGCGATGGCGACGCCCTCGTCCTCGGCCTTGTGGGCCAGCATGGGGCCGGCGATCACGTCGCCGATGGCGTAGATGCCGGTGACGTTGGTGGCGTAGTGCGCATCCGTCAGGATCCGGCCCTTGTCGTCCCGCTGGACGCCGACCGTGTCGAGACCCAGGCCTTCGGTGTAGGGCACCCGGCCGATCGCCACCAGGACCACGTCGGCCTGCAGCGTCTCCGCCGCGCCACCTGCGGCCGGCTCGACTGTGACGCTCGCGCCGCCCTTCTTGCCGACCTCGACGCCCGTCACCTTGGTGGACAGCTTGAAGACGATACCTTGCTTGGTCAGGATCCGCTGGAACTGCTTGCCGACCTCGCCATCCATGCCGGGCAGCACCCGGTCTAGATACTCGACCACGGTCACCTCGGCGCCGAGCCGGCGCCAGACGGAGCCCAGCTCCAGCCCGATCACGCCGGCGCCGATGACGAGGAGCTTCTTCGGCACCCGGTCGAGTTCGAGAGCGCCCGTCGACGACACCACCACCGTCTCGTCGATGGTCACGCCCGGCAGGCGCGTCACGTCGGAGCCGGTGGCGATGACGATGCTCTTGGTCTCGAGCATCTGGTTGCCGCCATCCTCGGACACGACCTCGACGCGGCCCGCGCCGGCGATCCGGCCTGTGCCGTGGAAGGTCTCGACCTTGTTCTTCTTGAGCAGGAACTCGACACCCTTCGTGTTGCCGGCCACGCCCTCGTCCTTGAAGGCCATCATCTTCTTCAGGTCGAGCTTCGGCGTGCCGACGTCGATCCCAAGATCGGCGAAGTGCTTGTTGGCTTCCTCGAACGCCTCGGAGGCGTGGAGCAAGGCCTTCGACGGGATGCAACCGACGTTGAGGCAGGTGCCCCCATGGGTCGCGCGCTTCTCGACGACCGCGGTCCGCAGGCCGAGCTGCGCCGCGCGGATCGCGCAGACATAGCCGCCAGGGCCAGTGCCGATGACGACGAGATCGTAAGACATGTGCGTTCGCTTCCGGTCGGTCGTGCCGCGTAAAAGACGGGCAAAGACTATGAGGTTGGACTCAGCGGCCGCCGCCGATGTCGAGGATGGCGCCCGTGGTGTAGGAGGCCTCCTCCGAGAGGAGCCACACGATCGGCGCGGCGACCTCCTCGGCGGTGCCGGCCCGCCCCATCGGGACGCCGGGGCCGAGGCGTTCCACCCGGTCGGGCTCGCCGCCGCTGGCGTGGATCTCGGTGGCAATGATCCCGGGCGCCACCGCGTTGACGCGGATGCCCTCGCCGGCGACTTCGCGGGCGAGCCCGATCGTCAGAGAGTCGATCGCACCCTTGGAGGCGGCGTAGTCGACGAATTGGCCGGGTCCGCCGAGCCGCGCCGCCACCGAGGACAGGTTGACGATCGATCCGCCGACGCCGCCGCGCTTCGTCGACATGCGCCGCACCGCCTCGCGGGCGCAGAGGAAGCTGCCGACGACGTTGGTGGTCATCATCCGCTGGAGCCGGGCCGCGCTCATGTCGGCCACGTCGGACTTCACGTCGACCACGCCGGCATTGTTGACGAGCGCCGCGAGCCGGCCGAGCCCGTCGGCCGCCTGGAACAGGGCGATCACGTCGGCCTCGCTGCCGACATCGCCCTTCACGGCGAGCGCCGTCCCGCCCTTGGCGGTGATCGCATCCACCACGCCCTGCGCCGCGGCGGCATCCGACACGTAGCTCAGGCAGACCGCGTAGCCGCGCTCGGCCAGGAGCAGCGCCACCGCGCGGCCGATGCCGCGGCTGCCGCCGGTGACGATCGCGACCCTGTTCTCAGCGCCCGGCATGACAGCCTCAGAGGTCCAGCACGAGGCGCGCCGGATCCTCCAGCGCCTCCTTGACCCGCACCAGGAAGGTCACGGCCTCCTTACCGTCGACGATGCGATGGTCGTACGACAGGGCGAGGTACATCATCGGCCGCGCCTCGATCTTACCGGCGCGGACCACCGGGCGCTCCTCGATGCGGTGCATGCCGAGGATGCCGGATTGCGGCGCGTTGAGGATCGGCGTCGACATCAGCGAGCCGTAGATGCCGCCGTTGGTGATCGTGAAGGTGCCGCCCTGCATCTCCTCGATGGAGAGCTTGCCGTCGCGGGCCTTCTTGCCGAAGCCGGCAATCTTCTTCTCGATCCCGGCGATCGACAGGTCGTCGGCGTCGCGCACCACCGGGACGACGAGGCCTTTATCGGTGCCGACTGCGATGCCGATGTGGTAGTAGTTCTTGTAGACGAGGTCCTGGCCGTCGATCTCGGCATTGACCGCCGGCACGTCCTTGAGGGCGCCGATCACCGCCTTGGTGAAGAAGCCCATGAAGCCGAGCTTCGTGCCGTGCTTCTTCTCGAAGATGTCCTTGTACTGGCTGCGCATCGCCATCACGGCCGACATGTCGACGTCGTTGAACGTCGTCAGCATCGCCGCCGTGTCCTGCGCGTCCTTGAGGCGGCGCGCGATGGTCTGACGCAGCTTCGTCATGCGCACGCGCTCCTCGCGCGCGGCGTCGTCCGGCGCCGAGGGGGCGCGCGGCAGGGTCGGGCGGGCCTCCTTGGCGGGCGCCGACGGGGCCGGGCCCTTGGCGATGGCGCCGAGCATGTCGCCCTTGGTGACGCGGCCGTCCTTGCCCGAGCCGTTCACGCTCGACGGATCGACACCGGATTCGCGGGCGATCTTGGCAACCGCCGGACCATTGTCGCCGACCGGGCGCTGCTGAGCCGCAGGCGCGGCGGCATCACCGTGATTGCCGTAACCAGCCGAGGATTCCTGAGCCGGCGCCTCGGCCTTCGCGGGCGCAGCGGCCTTCGGAGCCTCGCTGCGGGTCTCGGCCTTGGTCTCGGCGGCCTCCTTCGGGGCCTCCTTCGGCGCGGCCTTCTTGGCCGTTCCGCCGCCGGCACCGGCCTCGACGATCGAGCCGAGCAGGGCGCCGGGCTCGACGGTCTCGCCGTCCTTGACCAGGATCTCGCCGAGCTGCCCGGCCGCCGGGGCGTTCACCTCCAGCGTTACCTTGTCGGTCTCGAGCTCGACGATCGGCTCGTCGGCCGCGACCGTGTCGCCGGGCTTCTTGAACCAGCGGCCGATCGTGGCCTCGCTCACGGATTCGCCGAGGGTCGGGACGAGGATGTCGGTTGCCATGCTCTTCTGCCCCGCGGGGGGCCTCCTCTGGATGTCGGGCCGCGACGTCAGCGCCGCAGGATCAGGGATGGAACGGGCGAGACGGTGTACCGGAAGCCTGCCTGCGCCATCAGGACGGGATCCGCTTCGCCGAGCGCCTCGGCCTGCGCCGCATCGGCTGCCTCGACCAGGGCGAGGCCCCAGGTGCCGCCGGGCTCGAAGACGGGCCCGACCGCGATGGCAGCTCCCGCCTCCGCCTGCTCCATCCAGTAGCCGGAATGCGCCGAGAACAGCGCCTTCTCGGCCTCCGTCGCGTCGAACGGGAAGCTCGGGCGGGGCGGTTCCAGGCGGAGCAGGAAGTAGGCCATGGCCGGACGATCAGACCGCCAGGGCCTCGTTGAGGAAGGCCTGGAGCTGCGCTTGGTGCTTCGACATCTGGCCGACCGCCGTGGAGGCGGAGGCCGGACGACCGACGTAGCGAGCGCGCTTCACCGCGGAGCCGGCTTGGCCGAGCACCCATTCGAGGTAGGGCTCGACGAAGGACCAGGCGCCCATGTTCTTGGGCTCCTCCTGGCACCAGATCACGTCGGCGTTGCGGAAGCGCGCCATCTCGTTGGCCAACGCCTTCAGGGGGAACGGGTAAAGCTGCTCGACGCGCATCAGGTAGATGTCGTTGAGGCCGCGCTTCTCCCGCTCCTCCAAGAGGTCGTAGTAGACCTTGCCCGAACAAAGCACGACGCGGCGGATCTTGTCGTCGCGCACCAGCTTGTTCTGCGCGCCCTCCTCCTCGGCGTCGTCCCAGAGGACGCGGTGGAAGGTCGAGCCCTCGGCGAGCGCGTCGAGATTCGAGACGGCGCGCTTGTGGCGCAGCAGCGACTTCGGCGTCATCAGCACCAGCGGCTTGCGAAAGTCGCGCTTCAGCTGCCGGCGCAGGATGTGGAAGTAGTTCGCCGGGGTCGTGACGTTGGCGACCTGCATGTTGTCCTCGGCGCAGGCCTGGAGGTAGCGCTCCAGGCGGGCTGAGGAGTGCTCGGGGCCCTGCCCCTCGTAGCCATGCGGCAGCAGCAGCACGAGGCCGGACATGCGCAGCCACTTGCGCTCACCGGATGCGATGAACTGGTCGATCACCACCTGGGCGCCGTTGGCGAAGTCGCCGAACTGCGCCTCCCACAGAACCAGGGCGTTCGGCTCGGCCAGCGAGTAGCCGTACTCGAAGCCGAGCACCGCCTCCTCGGAGAGCATCGAGTTGATGATCTCGATGGAGGCCTGCCCCTCGCGGATCGCGTTGAGCGGCGTGAAGCGCTGCTCGTTCTCCTGATCGATCACCACCGCGTGGCGCTGCGAGAAGGTGCCGCGCTCGACATCCTGGCCCGAGAGGCGGACCCGGTTGCCGTCGAGCAGCGTCGCCCCGAAGGCCAGGGCCTCGGCGGTCGCCCAGTCGACACCGACTCCCGTCTCCACCGCCTTGGCGCGGTTGTCCATGAAGCGCTGGATCGTGCGGTGCAGGTGGAAGCCGGGCGGCACCTGCGTGATCTTTCGCCCGATCTCCTGGAGGGTCTCGGCCGGCACGGCGGTGCGGCCGCGCCGCGGGTCGTCCACGTCCTCGTGCACGGCCTTCACGCCGGACCAGCGGCCGTCCAGCCAGTCGGCCTTGTTGGCCTTATAGTTGTTGGCGACGTCGAGCTCGGTGTCGAGCAACCCGCGGAACTCGGCCTTGCGGGCGTCGAGCGCCTCCTGGGTGACGGAGCCGTTCTCGACGAGCTTGCGGCCGTAATTCTCCAGCACCGACGGATGCTTGCGGATCCGCTGGTACATTTTCGGCTGGGTGAAGGCCGGCTCGTCGCCCTCGTTGTGGCCGAAGCGGCGGTAGCAGAGCATGTCGATCACGACCGGCTTGCCGAACTTCTGCCGGTACTCGACCGCGACCTTCGCCGCGAAGGTGACGGCCTCGGGGTCGTCGCCGTTGCAGTGGAAGATTGGCGCCTCGACCATCTTGGCCACGTCCGACGGGTACGGCGACGAGCGCGAGAAGCGCGGATCGGTCGTGAAGCCGATCTGGTTGTTGATGATGAAGTGGACCGAGCCGCCGGTGCGGTGGCCCTTCAGACCCGACAGGCCGAAGCACTCCGCCACCACGCCCTGACCCGCGAAGGCGGCGTCGCCGTGGATCAGGAGCGGCAGCACCGTGCGGCGCTCGATGTTGGGCTTGGCCCACTGGTCCTGCTTGGCGCGGACCTTCCCCAGCACCACCGGGTCGACGATCTCGAGGTGGGACGGGTTGGCGGTGAGCGACAGGTGGACGTTGTTGCCGTCGAAGGCGCGGTCCGAGGACGCGCCCAGGTGGTACTTCACGTCGCCCGAGCCCTCGACCTCGGCCGGGGAGGCCGAGCCGCCCTTGAACTCGTGGAACACCGCCCGGAAGGGCTTGGCCATGACGTTCGTGAGCACGTTGAGCCGGCCGCGATGGGCCATGCCGAGCACGATCTCACGGACGCCGAGCGCGCCGCCGCGCTTGATGATCTGCTCCAGCGCCGGGATCATCGCCTCGCTGCCGTCGAGGCCGAAGCGCTTGGTGCCGGTGTACTTGAGGTCGAGGAACTTCTCGAAGCCCTCGGCCTCGATCAGCTTGTTGAGGATGGCCCGGCGGCCCTCGGGCGTGAAGGAAATCTCCTTGTCCTTGCCCTCGATGCGCTCCTGGATCCACGCCTTCTCGGCGGGATCGGAGATGTGCATGAACTCGACGCCGAGCGTCTGGCAGTAGGTCCGCTCCAGGATATCGACGATCTCGCGGACCGTGCCGAACTGGAGGCCGAGCACGTTGTCGAGGAAGATCGGGCGGTCCCAGTCGCTCTCCTGGAAGCCGTAATGCTGCGGGTGCAGCTCCTCGTGGTCGCCGCGCGGCGCGAGACCCAGCGGGTCGAGCTTGGCGTGCAGGTGGCCGCGCATGCGGTAGGAGCGGATCAGCATGATCGCCCGCACCGAATCCTTCGTGGCCTGCTCCACCGAAACGCCGGTGGTGGCGGTGACGCTGTCCTGCGGCTTGCCGGGCTTGGCCTCCTTGGCCTCGCGGGCGACGATCTTGTCCCCGATCGCCTTCTCCAGGGCGCCCCAGTTGCCGTCGAGCGCCGAGACCAGCTCGCCGTTCAGCGGCACCGGCCAGTTCGGCCGCTCCCAGGACGCGCCGGCAGCGTTCTTCTCGACAAGGGTCTCGTCCTCGCCGAGCCCCTTGAAGAAGGCCTGCCACTCCGGATCCACCGAGGACGGGTTGCGGGCGTAGGCCGCCTGCAATTCCTCGATGTAAGCGGCGTTGGCGCCGTAGAGGAACGAGGTTTCGAGGAGCGCTTCGTTCACGTCCTGGCGTGCCATGGTGCGTCCATCCTGTCGCGCGGGCAGGCTCCCCTGCCCTTCGGGCTCCCCGTCCACGCGGCGGATCGCCCTTAAACCGAAACGGGGCGGGTGACCGCCCCGCTGAAATCATCTGCACGCCCGATATGGGCGTTGCGGCCCTGCGATGGCCGCAACGCAGGCGCGCTTGCCTCAGCCTTTCAGGACCTCGACCAGCGTCGAGCCCAGCCGGGCCGGCGACGGCGACACGCGAATGCCCGCCGCCTCCATGGCGGCGATCTTGTCCTCGGCGCCGCCCTTGCCACCCGAGATGATCGCTCCGGCATGGCCCATGCGGCGGCCCGGAGGCGCCGTGCGGCCGGCGATGAAGCCGACCATCGGCTTCTTGCGCCCGCGCTTGGCCTCGTCACGCAGGAACTGCGCGGCCTCCTCCTCGGCTGAGCCGCCGATCTCGCCGATCATGACGATCGACTCGGTCTTCGGGTCGGCCAGGAACAGCTCCAGCACGTCGATGAACTCGGTGCCCTTCACCGGGTCGCCGCCGATGCCCACAGCGGTGGTCTGGCCGAGGCCGGCATTGGAGGTCTGGAACACCGCCTCGTAGGTCAGCGTGCCCGAGCGGGACACGATGCCGACGGAGCCCGGCCGGAAGATGTTGGCCGGCATGATACCGATCTTCGACTCGCCGGCCGTGACGATGCCGGGGCAGTTCGGCCCGACGAGGCGCGACTTCGAGCCTTCGAGCGCCCGCTTCACCCGCACCATGTCGAGCACCGGGATGCCCTCCGTGATGCAGACGATCAGCGGCACCTCGGCGGCGATCGCCTCGCAGATCGCGTCGGCGGCGCCCGGCGGCGGCACGTAGACCACCGAAGCCTCGGCGCCCGTGGCCTCGCGAGCCTCGGCGACCGTGTCGAAGACCGGCAGGCCGAGATGCCGCGAACCGCCCTTACCGGGGCTGGTGCCGCCGACCATCTTGGTGCCGTACGCAATGGCCTGCTCGGAGTGGAAGGTCCCGTTCTTGCCGGTGAAGCCCTGGCAGATGACCTTGGTGTTGGCGTCGATCATCACCGACATGATCAGGCTCCCTTCACGGCGGCGACGATCTTCTGGGCGGCGTCGTCGAGGTCGTCCGCCGGGATGACGTTGAGGCCCGAGTTGCGGATGATGGCCTTGCCCTGCTCGACGTTGGTGCCCTCGAGGCGCACCACCAGCGGCACCTGCAGGCCCACCGCCTTCACGGCGGCGATCACGCCGTTGGCGATCACGTCGCACTTCATGATCCCGCCGAAGATGTTGACGAGGATCCCCTTCACGTTCGGGTCGGCGGTGATGATCTTGAACGCCGCCGTGACCTTCTCCTCGGAGGCGCCACCACCGACATCGAGGAAGTTCGCCGGCTCCTCGCCGTAGAGCTTGATGATGTCGAGGGTCGCCATGGCGAGGCCGGCGCCGTTGACCATGCAGCCGATCGTGCCGTCCAGCGCGATGTAGGCGAGGTCGTATTTCGACGCCTCGATCTCCTTGGCGTCCTCCTCGGTCTCGTCGCGCAGCGCGACGATGTCCGGGTGCCGGTAGAGGGCATTCGAATCGAAGGCCATCTTGGCATCGAGGCACTTGAGGTGCCCGTCGGCGGTCAGCACCAGCGGGTTGATCTCGAGGAGGCTCATGTCCTTGGCCACGAAGGCCGCGTAGAGCTTCTCGGTCAGCGCGGCCGCTTCCTTGGCCTGTGTGCCGGAAAGCCCGAGAGCCTTGGCGACGGCGCGGCCGTGATGGGGCATGACACCCGTCGCCGGATCGACCGCGATCGTGTGGATCTTCTCGGGCGTGTCGTGGGCCACCGCCTCGATGTCCATGCCGCCCTCGGTGGAGACCACGAAGGCGACGCCGCCGGTGGCGCGGTCGACCAGCATCGAGAGATAGAATTCCTCGGCGATCTGGGCGCCTTCCTCGATGTAGAGGCGGTTGACCTGCTTGCCGGCCGGGCCGGTCTGGATCGTCACCAGCGTCTGGCCGAGCATCTCGCCAGCATATTGCTTCACCTCGTCGATCGACTTGGTGACGCGCACGCCGCCCTTGGCGCCCTCGGGCGCGCCCTTGAAGGTGCCCTTGCCGCGTCCGCCGGCGTGGATCTGGCTCTTCACGACCCAGACGGGGCCGCCGAGCTCCTTGGCGGCGGCTTCGGCCTCCGACGGGTTGAAGATGGCCACGCCGCGGGAGACGGGCAGGCCGAACTCCTTCAGCACGGCCTTAGCCTGATATTCATGGATATTCATCGGAGCCTCGTAGGGAGGAGCGAATAGGTGGCAGCGGGCAGCGCGTGGCAATCGGGATGCGAATCCCCGAACGCCGCGCGCGGCCCGGTATCCGCTTACCGGTCAGGCGAGGTTGCTGTCGACGCCCTTGCAGGCCTCGATCAGGCCCGTCACCGAGGCGACCGACTTGTCGAACATCGCCTTCTCGGCGGCGTCGAAGGTCACTTCCAGCACGCGCTCGACGCCGTTGGCGCCGATCACGATCGGCACGCCGATGAACATGCCCTTCACGCCGTACTGGCCGTCGAGGTAGGCGGCGCAGGGCAGGACCCGCTTCTTGTCGCGCAGGTAGCTCTCGGCCATGGCGATGGCGGAGGCGGCGGGCGCGTAGAAGGCCGAGCCGGTCTTGAGCAGGTTGACGATCTCGCCGCCGCCCTTGCGGGTGCGGTCGACCATAGCGTCGAGCTTCTCCTGGGTGGTCCAGCCGAGCTTGACGAGGTCGGTCAGCGGCACGCCCGCGACCGTGGAGTAGCGGGTCAGCGGGACCATGTCGTCGCCGTGGCCGCCGAGCACGAAGGCGGTGACGTCCTCCACCGAGACCTTGAATTCCTCGGCCAGGAAGTGGCGGAAGCGCGCCGAGTCGAGCACGCCGGCCATGCCGACGATCTTGTTGGTGGGGAGCCCCGAAAACTTCTGCAGCGCCCACACCATCGCGTCGAGCGGGTTGGTGATGCAGATCACGAAGGCGTCCGGCGCGTAGGTCTTGATGCCCTCGCCCACCGCCTGCATGACCTTGAGGTTGATGCCGATCAGGTCGTCGCGGCTCATGCCAGGCTTGCGCGGCACGCCGGCGGTGACGATCACGACGTCGGCGCCCTTGATAGCGCTGTAGTCGCTGGCGCCCGCATAGGTCGCGTCGAAGCCCTCGACCGGGGCGGCCTCGGCGATGTCGAGGGCCTTGCCCTGGGGCACGCCGTCGACGATGTCGAACAGCACCACGTCCCCGAGGTCCTTCAGGCCGGCCAGAAGGGCCAGGGTCCCGCCGATCTGGCCGGCACCGATGAGCGCGATCTTGTTGCGAGCCATGTCGGATTCGTCTCCGCTGCGTTCGACGTTCAGGATGTTCCGCGCGAGGCCGGGACCGTTCGTCCGCTTGCGTCCGAGGCCGGATTCGCCGCTCTGAAATCTGCGCGGCTGTGTGGCCGAAAAGCACCGCCGCTTCAACCCGATGCGTGACCAGCGGGGGCCCCCTCCTTCGGGTTAGGCGTCGCGGAGGGCGTCAGACGCGGATGGAGAAATGCCAGCGTCGCGAAGGTTTTAGGTGCGGTGCACGCGGCCTCGTCGGTGCTGCAAAGCTCGGATGACAGATCCGAAAAGCTGTCATTTCGGGTCTCGGCCGGCTTCATCTTCCGGTCCGGAAACGCAGAAGGCCCGGACGCGGGGTCCGGGCCTGCCAAGAGAGCTGGGCGTCAGAGAGCGAGGCGTTTGTGTCGGCCTCAGAGGATTCCGGAGCGCAGAACCCGCTGGATCGCGTGGATGACAGCCCCGAACCGGGCCTCAATCAGGTCGCGCGGCACTTCGGCATCGTGCTGGATCGCCAGTGGATGCGTGAACCGGTAGCTCGCGTCGAAGATGTAGGCGATCGCCCGCTCCCGGTCGCGCGCCGAGAAGATGCCGGAAGTGATCCCCTCCTCGACCACGCGCTCGACCAAGCTGCGCAGTCGCACGCGGTGCCGCCGGGCGATCGGCCGGGCCGACACGGTTGCGTCGAGATGGACCGCGAACAGGTTCGGCTCATCGAACAGGGCGTCCCGCTGGACCGTCGCGAGGGCGGTCAGGAGCCGCTCGATCTTGTCGTCGGCGGGGTCGGGCGCGTCGGCGATGCCGGCGAGCCGGGCTTCGACCTCGCGCAGCCAGCGTCCCGCCACCGCGTCGAGGAGCGCGTCCTTCGACGGGAAGTAGCGGTATACGTTGGCGTGCGTCATGCCCGCCTCGGCGGCGACGGCTACGACCGTCACGCGCTTGGGCCCAAGCCGCGAGAGATGTTCGGTTGCGATACCGAGCAGGCGCACATCGGCCGCAACCGGTGCTCGGGGCCGCGTTGCGCCGGCCGTATTGCCACCATCGCGGGGCGTGCCGGTCTCGGCATCGGCGAGGGTGAGCTTGGCCTTGGCGGTGAGCGCCTCTTCCTTGGACCCGTCAGATTCTGGCTTGAGGAAAGGAAGCGGAAGGCGGGAAGTGGACAGGTGGTAGGGCGAGACGGACCCCCATCATACCGGCTGAAGCGTCCCGGCGCTTCGCGTTGACGTTGCGGCTTCCCCCCGGGAGCCCGGTTACCTGAGCGGATTAGGACCGCTTAAATAACCCTATGTGTCAGTTCGCCTTGAGAAGGCAACAAATTTTTCTCGTTACCCCCTGCGTCAGAAGCGGTTCTTCCACGCTCGCAGAGCGACGAACACTGCCTCTGGATCACTTTCCGGTGGCAGGTCGACCGATTTGGCGAGCGCCGGCTCGGCGCTGCGCAGGAAAGGGTTGGTCGCCCGTTCCGCGGCCAGGGTTGATGGGATCAGGAACCGGCCCTGCGCCTTCGCCTGCTCGGCCTCGGCGAAACGGGCCTTGAGATCCGGGTTGTCCGGATCCGCCGCCAGGGCGAAGCGGGCGTTGCTGAGGACATAGTCGTGACCGCTGAACACCTGCGTGGCGTCGGGCAGGTCGTCGAAGCGCCGGAGGGATCGGTAGAGCGTCTCGGGCGGGCTCTCCATCACCCGCCCGCAGCCCAGGGTGAACAGCGTGTCCCCGGCGCAGACGAGGCCGGCCTCAGCAAACCAGTACGTGACATGATCGGCGCAATGGCCCGGCGTTTCCCAGACCTGAGCCTTCAGGTTGCCGACCCGCACCGTGTCGCCCTCGCGCACGGTCACGTCCACCTGCGGGACGGCGTCCCCGGCCTTCGCGGGTGCCGTGACGCGCGCGCCCGTCGCCTGCTTCACCGCCGGGATGCCCTCGACATGGTCCGCGTGCCGGTGGGTGACGAGGATCTCGGTGAGCTGCCAGCCGGTCTCCTCGAGGGCCCTCAGCACGGGCTCGGCCTCGGGCACGTCGATTGCCGCGCAGGCACCGGTGGCCGGGTCGCGGATCAGGACGCCGATATTGTCGCTGCGGCACAGGAACGTGCGGATCTCGGTCTCGGCGGCCATCGGACGGCATCTCCTCGGGGCACGAAAGCTGCTGCCGTGAACAGGCTGCGGTCCGGCCGGGTTCCGTCGGAGCTTGCCGCAGGCGGTCCGGCTCACCATTGAGTACGGCAACCGTTCCAGTCCCGAATTCCTGCTCCTCCATGCGTCTCGACGTCAACGGCTTGCGCGCCTTCTACGCCAGTCCCCTGGGCCGCACGACGCACCGCGTCGTCGGGCGCGCGCTGCACGAGTTCCTGGGCTCGGTCTCGGGGCTGCGGGTCCTCGGGATCGGCTACGCGACCCCCTATCTCGGCCCGATCCACTGCATCGCGGAGCGCACCCTCGCCTTCATGCCGGCTACGCAGGGCGTGGTGAACTGGCCGGACACGGGTCGCTCCTGCGCGGCCCTGGCCGATCCCACCATGATGCCGCTTCCGGAGGCCGCGATCGACCGGGTCATCCTGGTCCATGCCCTCGAATCGGTGGAGAGCCCGACCGAGCTGCTGCAGGAGGTCTGGCGCACGCTCACGCCCGGCGGCCGGATGATCCTGGTGGTCCCCAACCGGCGGGGCGTCTGGGCCCGCCGCGAGGCGACGCCGTTTGGCCACGGCCAGCCCTACAGCCGCTCGCAGCTCGGCCGGCTGATGCGCGACACGCTGTTCTCGCCGGTGAACTGGTCCGAGACCCTGTACATGCCGCCGGTGCGTTCGCGCCTGATGCTCCGCACCGGTCCGGCCTGGGAGCGGCTCGGCACCAGCCTGTCGTTGCCCTTCGCGGGCCTGCACGTGGTCGATGCCACGAAGCAGCTCTATCGGCCTGTCGCCGTGCAGCAGGTGCGGCGCGCCCGTCGCCTCGCGCCCGCCCGGGTGCTGGTGCCGGCACCGTCGCCGGGCTGATCCGGGCGGGCGACACGTTTGTTAAAAGGCCCTGCGACTAGGATCGGCCGCGACACGGGTCTGCCAGATGAGCATCGATTTCACCGTCCAGCAGTTCCTGCTCGCCCTCTCAGGCCTCATCTCGATCGTGAACCCGATCGGCGGCGCCTTCATCTTCGCCCAGGTCACCGGCGCCTACAGCCATGCCGAGCGCGTGCTGCTGTCCCGGCGGATCGGTATCTACGCAGCGCTGGTGATGCTCGGCGCCCTCTGGGCCGGCACGCCGATCCTCAACTTCTTCGGCGTCACCCTGGCCGCGCTGCGCATCGCCGGCGGTCTCGTGGTGATGTCCTCGGCCTGGACCCAGCTCAATCGGCCGGAGGCGCGCGAGGCGCGCAAGCAGGCCGAGGCCTCGGGCTCGGCGAATCGCGGGACGGTTCCCACGGAACCGCAGGCGGATCAGGCACCGGGCCCGCTGTCCGAAATCGCCTTCTTTCCCCTCACCCTGCCCTTCACCACCGGGCCCGGCACGATCGCGGTCGCCATAACCCTGGGCGCGAACCGGCCCGAGGTCTACGCGGAGCGGCTCGGCTTCTATCTCGGCATCACGCTGGCGGCCCTGGTGGTCGCCGCAACGGTCGCGCTGATCTACGCCTCGGCCGACCGGGTGGTGGCGCTCATCGGCCCGGCCCGCGCCCGGGTGGTGGGGCGCCTGTTCGCCTTTCTGCTGCTCTGCGTCGGCACGCAGATCCTGATCAACGGCCTCACCGACGTGTTCGCGCCGCTTCTCGCCGCGCGATGAGTCCGGACGCGGAGCAAGCCGTCGTCAGATGACCGGCAGCTCGCTCAAGCCCCCGAACAGGGCAGCGTGGCCCACGTAGTAGAGGAACAGGAAGGCCGCGAGCGCCGCCCCATAGTAAGCCGGTGCCAGCAGCGCCTGCCGGACCCGCACCGGCACCCGGACATCGTCGGCGGCGATCGCCAGAAGCACCACGATGATCCCGGAATGGCCGATCGCGTCCACCTTGCCGAATTCGACGATCGCTGAGACGAAGATCGCCGCCAGGATGATCGCCGAGGTGCGGCGGACGAGAGGCGTCCAGATCAGCGCGAAGGCCAGGGTGAATTCGATGACGCCGGCAGCCTGCATGAACAGCTCGGGCGTCGCGCCCATCGTCATCTGCGGCTTGGCGGCGATGAGCGGGGCCGTCCAGTCGGGATAAGCCCACTTCTCGATGGAGGCCCACATCAGCGTGATGGCGGCTGTCCAGCGCACGAGGTCGAGCGGCCGGATGTCGAAGGGCCGAAAGCCGAGACCCTGGGCGATCAGATAGGCGGCAATGCCGAGGAAGATCGGATAATCGGCGAGGTGGAACAGGCCGTACTGCGCCGTCGCGAAGCTGAACAGGAAGACGAGGCCGAGGCCGGTGATCGGCATGGTCCGGCGCCAGATCAGGCAGGCCGCCATCGCGAGCTGAAGCCACGGGATCCAGGCGACATCGGTCTTCAGCTCGGGCGTGAGGATGATGCCGCCGAGCTCCCAGAGCGAGACCAGGAAGAAGCCCAGCGTGGCGCGCACCAGCAGCTCGGTATCGGTGCGGATCCGCGCGGTCACGCGGTCAAGCGCGTTGAGCAACGCGCCGCCCAGCGGCGTGCCCTCGGCGAGGCAGCCGAACATCAGGCAGGCCAGGGCGAGGCCGGTCAGCCACTCGAAGTCCAGGCACAGCACCTGCTCAAGGCCCTGGGGCTGCCCGGCGACGTCGTAGGCGCAGAACCACTTCACGTGAGCTTGGGCCGCGCTCGGGGCCGCGAGAGTGAACAGGCCTGACAGGCCGAGAGCGCCGACTACCGATAACCGCTTGTTCTTGGATCTTGGCATCGGACCCTCGTCGCTGCACAGCGACACCGTGGTTACTCAGCTATTTAGATATCTTCGGTCAATTTTAGCCAATGGTTTGTTAACGAATATGAGTGAAAGGTTAACGCTGTGGATTCTGCGTAGGCCGTTCACGCGGTTCGCTTTTCCGCGCTGCCCACAGGCGTGCAGGATCCCTGAGGTTGTTGCGAGTCGCGGCGCATCGGGCGTGGCCCATCCGGTGTCGGCGCCCGGCGTCAATCCGTCTTGCGCGCAGATCTGCGCGGATGCCGCTCGGCTTTCATCCCGTCGAACGCGAAGCCGATTCGTTCGCTGCCGCACAGGCGCCAATTCCTGCCGGCGCGATCATTCGAATGTCGGTAATGGCTGGTTTTTGCCTATAGATAAGCATACAAAGATATCGCCGCATAATAAATAGCAATATATTATCGAGTATTCGTCAGTTTTTACGATGGATATGCCGGATAAGCCGGCAGCAGTTTGTTCACCGAAATTTGGGATGTGACGGAGGACAGCGCGAAACTGTCTTCACCTGAAGGCTTGCATCTTGATTGAACATGCGCAGAGTCTTGATCGTGCTCTGTCTGGGTGGGATGAGATCTGCTGAAACCGTTCACCGGAGGCACGGGCCAGGAATGGGATGCGGGTTGTGCGGCAGAACGGCATTCTCAGCTCAGGCACGCGACTTCTCGGACCGGCACAGCGCCTCACAGGGCTGTGCGGTGCCGGACCAGCGTTACGCCTGATCTCGCTTCTGCTCCGCCCGCACGCGGGCCGCCAGCGCCGTCGGCCCTCCCCGCCCGGCGCATGATCGGATCGGCCGCTTGAGACTGTCCGGCCTTCGAGTGCGCGACCGCTGCGGTGGGATCGGGTCTCCGCTCCGAACGCCGCGGCGTCCCGTGCGCCGCATCGATGCCGGTATCCGGTCGACCCGGAGCGCCGGCGCCACGCATCAACCCTGACAGCCCCGCAGGTCCGGGCCGGGCGGCGCAGAGGCGCGCGCCGGACGCCTGCATCCACCACGCAGCAAGGAGTCATCCATGACCGACGCGACGCAGATCAAGGTTCCGGCTTGGTACAGCCCGGACGAGATCCAGGACATCCAGCGCGACCTTCTGGGCCCGGCAGCGAAGGTTCTGATCCTGTGCCTCGGCGGCAAGGGCGGCGTCGGCAAGACCACCATTGCCCTGCAGATCGCCGATCTCTGTGCCGAGGTCGGGCCGGTGCTGGCGATCGACACCGACCCGGCCAATCGTCATTTCCACACGGCTCTCATGACCGAGACCAGCCCCGGCAGCGACAACTTCGTGCCGCGCCGGCCCGGCGTGTCCTGCTTCCGGCAGCGGCTGCGCGCCGAAGACAGCGTGGGCCGCGTCGATCCGACCCTGTGCCAGGACATGATCGAGCGCGTGGTGGACGCGCCCGAGCGTTTCGTGGTGGTCGACTTTCCGGCCGGCGATACGGAGACGACGCGGCGCTGCACCGAGATTATCGTCGAGAGCTGCCGGGAGGCCAATGTCCGCCTCTGTGTGGTCGTCGCGGCCGGCGCTGTCGATCCCACCGCCCTCGAGGTCCTCAAGGAACTCCGGCCGATGCTGATTGAATGCGATCGGGCGATCCTCGCGAAGAACACCGCGCAGGCGACCAATTTCGACTATCTCGAATCGTCCGATCTCGTGCGTGCGCTGCGCAAGCAGCCGAATTTCCGCGTCATCGAGATCGAGCGGATCGGCGAGCGCCTGATCGAGGCGCTGCGGGTCCAGCACATGACGTGGCAGACGCTCGCGACCGGCGCACCGATGCGGTTGCGCGTCGAAGGGCGCCGCCTCCGGCGCAACTTCCACACGGCTTGGCGGGATGCGCTCCGGCCGTGACCAACCTCGAGCGGTTCTACCGGTCAGTCCACGGCCGCGATCTCCAGCCCTGGGAGCGCCAGCTCGCCGTGCGGATCGCGGCCGCCCTGAACACCACGACGGACGACGACTTCGTCGTCCATCTGCTGCTGGTGTACATGTCCACCAACGCCATCACCAACATGTACAATGAGCTGGTGGCCGCGCGAAACAGTCTTGCCGAGGACAGCCGCGATCTGGTGGGGACGATCAAGTCCGATCTGCGCCGGAACAGGCTGCTGACCTATGCGATGCTCGGTATTGCCGTGGTGAGCCTTCTCGGAAGTGTCTGGATCCTCGCCACGGTTTCCAACCTCTCGCACGATGTGACGGTCGGCGAAGCCCGGCTGGCCGCCGCGCTTCAGGGCATTGAACGACGGAGTCTGGGCGGATCGCAGCGCGGGCCCGCGCTCGACCGCTGATGGGGCGCAGTTCGCCGGTCGCCCGTCAGGCCGGCCTGGGGCCCGATGAGAGCCAGTCCGTCAGGGGGCCGGGGCTTTGGCGGCGAACGAGATTGTGACGAGGTCGCGGCCCGCGCTGGTCGAGAGCGTCGCCAGGAAGGCCAGGAGATCCGCTCGCTCCGCCGCGGTGAGCTGAAGCGGCTTGATCGACCGGGAGCGGCTCGGACGGTCGATCCCGCCGCGGTTGTAGAGATCGATCACGGCGCTGAGGGTCGGCACGGACCCGTCGTGCATGTAGGGGCCGCGCAGCCCGATCTCCCGCAGGGTCGGCGTCTTGAAGGCGTATTGAAGGGCGAGCGACGTAGGCTTGTACCGGCCGCGGCCGACATCCGGGCCCAACCCGACCCCGATATCGTGGAACGAGTTGTCGGTGAACGACCAGCCGGAATGGCAGCTCGCGCAGCCGGCCCGGCCGTTGAACAGGTCGAAGCCCCGCTTGGCCGGCTCCCCGATCGCGTCTTCCTGGCCAGCGATCCAGCGATCAAAGGGCGTCGTTCCGGTCACGATCAGGCGCTGGAAGGTCGCCAGTACAGCCTCAAGCCGTTCCCGGGTGATCGCGGGATCGGCGAAGGCGTCGGCGAAGGCGGCCGTGTAGCTCGGGTCGGACGAGAGCCGCGCCAGGGCGTCGGGCATCGGCAGATTCATGTTGCCCGGCGCCGCCATGGGCATCGCCGCGACCGATTCGAGCGTGCGGAACTTCCCGTCCCAGCCGAGCGGCCCATCCTGCCAGGCGATGTTGAGGAGCGTCGGCGTGCGCAGATCCATGTCGCCCTGCTGGCGCGTGGCCGCGCGGGCGCGTCCGTCGCCCCAGGCGAGATCCGGGATGTGGCACGTGGCGCAAGCCCGGGTCCCGTCGCCGGACAGGATCGGATCGAAGAACAGGCGACGGCCCAGTTCGGCCTTGGCGGCCGTGTACGGGTTCTCGGCGGGAAACGGGATTTCGGTCGGTGCGCGGTAGGCGTCGCGCCAGCCCGCGCGGCGTGGATCGGGGCCGCTGCCGACACCCCCGCTGACCCCGACAAACCCGAGAAGCACCGCCACCGCGGCGCCGACCTTCCACGCCATCACCAACCTCACGGGTCACGACTAGACCCATATTCGTTGATGACCGATGAATCTCCGCATGGAAGTTTTCCGGCTCGGACTGTACTTCTGTATTCAAAATCGCAGCACGGCCAAGCTTCGCCGGCAAGAACGATGATGTCGGGCTATTCAAGCCGGATGGAAACGCTGTCGCTCGCGCCCGTAGAATCCAGAACCGAGATCCGTGCGAAGCCGGCACCTGTCGGGGACCATGCGGCGCGGCGCCGCGGTGTTTGTACGACGGGCTGACCGTCGATCAGCCAGGTGAGCGGCGGCACCCCGCCCAAAGCTTTTAGGGCGAGCGCCGGACCGTCGGCCGTGCCCTCCCCTTCGTGCCCGGCGGCGCCGAGGCCGAGGTCGATCCGGGCGCCGTCCGGGGGATAGGCGATCCGCAGCGCCGGCCCCGGCGCGCCGGCCGCCTCACGGCGCAGATGGCGGAGCGGCGGCGGCAGGCCGCCGGGCCCGACCGCCAGAACATCTCGGGGTTGCGGCACCGGCTCCGGCTCGAGGCCGAGGCGCGCGAAGGCGTCGAACAGCATCGGTGCCGCGACCGTTCGGCCGACGAGACCCGGAACGGCTGCGCCGTCGGCCCGGCCGACCCAGACCACCACCGTCACGTGCCGGTCGAAGCCCGCCGCCCAGGCGTCCCGGTAGCCGTAGGAGGTGCCGGTCTTGTAGGCGATGCGGTTCGGCAGCGCGTTCTCCGGCGGCGGCGTGCCGCGCAGGATGTCAGCGACGTACCAGGCGGCCACGGATTCCGCGACCCGACCCTCGGCACCGGCCGGGGCCGCCTCGGCTCGGCGGAGGAGACCGGGCACCGTGCCGCCGCGGGCGATTCCGGCATAGAGGCGCGCGAGGTCGGTGAGCGTGATGCCGAGACCGCCCAGCGCCACCGGCAGCCCCGGCGCCGCCTCGCGCGGCAACTGGATCGCGGCGCCCGCCGCACGCAGCCGCGCGATGAAGCGCGCGGGCCCGACCGCGTCCATGAGTTCGACCGCGGGCACATTGAGCGAGAGCTGCAGGGCCCGCCTGGCCGTAACCGTGCCCTGGAAGGTCAGGTCGAAATTCTCCGGCGCGTAGTTCGCCGAGAAGCGCGCGGGGCGGTCTTCCAGCAGCGTCTCGGGATGTGCCAGCCCGTCCGCGAAAGCCATGGCGTAGACGAAGGGCTTCAGCGCGGAGCCGGGGGAGCGCACCGCGAGGGTCATGTCGATGGCGCCATTCCGGCTCGAATCCAGGTAGCCGGCGCTGCCCACCTGGGCGAGCACGCGCCCGTCGCGGTTGTCGAGGACGAGGATCGCGACCGAGAGGCCGGGACCGGCCGCGGCGGCCCGCTCGGACGCAAGAACCTCCAGCCGCTCCTGCAGGCGCGCATCGATGGCGAGGCGGATCACCGGGGCGGTGGTGTCGGTCGCCACCGCCTCCTCGGCTGCGTGCGCCGCGAGCATCGGGAAGGGACGCCGCGCTGTCGGCACCGGCTCGGCCTTGGCGGCCTCGGCCTCGCCGGCGGTGAGGATGCCGCGGGCGCTGGCGATGTCGAGCACCCGGTCGCGGGCGGCCCGGGCACGCTCCGGGAAGCGGTCCGGCCGGCGGGTCTCGGGCGATTGCGGCAGGGCGACGAGGAGCGCGGCCTGTGCCGCCGTCAGGCGCACCGGCTCCCGTCCGAAATAGGCGAGGCTCGCCGCGCGAACGCCCTCGAGCGGGCCACCGTAGGGGGCGAGGGCGAAATAGAGGTCGAGGAGGCCGGACTTCCCGAGTCGCCGCTCCAGCAGGAGCGCCCGCGCCATCTGGCGGAGCTTGGCGCCGAGCGTGCGCTCGCGCCGCGGCTCGACGAGGCGCGCCACCTGCATCGACAGGGTCGACCCGCCCGAGACGATGCGCCCGTTCCTCAGCCACTGGATCGCGGCGCGCAGAACCGCCACGGGATCGATCCCGGGATGATTCGCGAAGCGGCGATCCTCAAAGGCGACGAGCATTGCCCGGTAGCGTGGGTCGATCGTGTCGGCGGTGACAGGCAGGCGCCAGCGCCCGTCCGCGGTCGCGAACGGCCGCAGGAGCGTGCCGGACCGGTCGAGCACCACCGTCGAACGCGTCGAAGCGGCGGCGAGATCGAGGGGCGGCAACGCCTCCGCGTAGCGCCACAGCGCACCCACCCCGATAAGCCCCAGCGCCAGCGCGACCGGAAGGGCCAGGCGTGCCACAGCGCGGCGGCCCCGGGCCGGTGCACCGTTCGGATCAGACCCGTCCCGCGGCACGCATCCTCCAGGTCCCCGATCCGCCGGTCTCAGGCGCAGGATTCCGCGATCCCGCGCGGCGGACAAGCCCTGGACGGCTCCGGAGTCTCGGCGGCGTTCCGGCGGCTAGGCCGTGCCGACCCCGCGCAGATCCTCGAAGGCCGGGCGCTCCGGCCGGTTCGGGCGTATCGGGAACAGCACCACGTTGGACGGCATCGGCGCGGGACCGGCCTCGGGCGCCGTCTTGCGAGCCTTGCCGACCTTCGCCCAACGCTCGATCCGCTTGAAATACGACCGTCTTGCCAGCCAAGTCGGAATTCGCCTGCTCTTCAGCATGATCTGCCCCTCGTCGATGCGACTCGCGACGCGAAATCCAGTCCGCCGATCCGATCGCGCCGGCTAGACCGCCGTCGATCGAATCGGAGCTGTATTCGTGATACGAGCGGATCCGCAAAAGCGTTGCATCCCCCGTTTGGATGACGCGCCGCATGGGCCGATATGCGAGCCAGCCTGTGGGGCCTCAGGCGGCGGCCGATTCCTTTGCCCGCTCCTGGGCCAGCTTGACGACGGCCACTTGGTCGATCTTGCCAGTGCCGAGCATCGGGATCGCCTCCAGCACCACCACCTCGGCGGGGATTGCGACGTCCGAGGCGCCGCGGCCCTTGGCGAAGGTCTGGTAGGCGGCCCGGGTGGCGCCCTTCTCCTGCGTGAACAGGATCAGGCGCTCGCCCTTGCGCGGATCCGGCACGGCCGCCACCGCGCTCGGCCGATCCGGCCAGAGGTCGGCGGCCAGCGCCTCGATGCCGGCGAGCGACACCATCTCGCCCGCGATCTTGGCGAAGCGCTTGGCTCGCCCCTTGATCGTCACGAAGCCCATCGGGTCGATTGCCACGATGTCGCCGGTGTCGTGCCAGCCCCCCGGCGGCGGCTCCAACTCGCCGGGCTTCTCGGCGCGCAGGTAGCCCAACATGATGTTGGGGCCGCGCAACGACAGGCGGCCGCCCTCGTCGATTCCCGGCACGGGCTCCAGGCGGGTCTCGATCCCCGGCAGGATCCGCCCGACCGTGCCGAAGCGGTTGAACATCGGCGTGTTGAGCGCCACCACCGGCCCGCACTCGGTGACGCCGTAGCCTTCGAGGATGCGCAGGCCGAACTTCTCCGCCCAGGTCTTGCGGGTCGTCTCCTTCACGGCCTCGGCGCCGGCGACGACGTAGCGCAACGAGCGCAGGTCGTAGGAATGGGCCGCGCGGGCGTAGCCCGTCAGGAACGTGTCGGTCCCGAACAGCACCGTGCTGTTCGAGCCGTAGATCAGCTCCGGCACGATCCGGTAATGCAGCGGCGACGGGTAGAGGTAGACCGGCACGCCCGAGACCAGCGGCAGGACCAGCCCGGCCGTCAGGCCGAAGGCATGGAACACCGGCAGGACGTTGAACACCTTGTCCATCGGCCCGAAGTCGATCCGGGCCGCCACCTGCG
Source organism: Methylobacterium sp. OAE515 (assembly GCF_041806315.1). Classification (NCBI taxonomy): domain Bacteria; kingdom Pseudomonadati; phylum Pseudomonadota; class Alphaproteobacteria; order Hyphomicrobiales; family Methylobacteriaceae; genus Methylobacterium; species Methylobacterium sp. OAE515. The sequence continues at coordinate 3,202,176 of NZ_JBGMUV010000001.1, read as the reverse complement.
CCACGTTGGCGAGCATGCAGCGGTTGGCGAGCACCACACCCTTGGGCGTGCCCTCGCTACCGGACGTGAACAGCACCGCGCCCGGATCCTCCCCGGCGCGCGCTACCAGCGGGCGGCGGGGTGCGAGGAACCCCCGGATCTTGTCCCCGGTCGTGACGGTGGCGCGCACGTCTTCCAGGTAGATCAGCTCGACCGAGCCGCGGATCGCCTCGACGAGCGGCCCGAGCCGCCCCTTCTCGATGAAGGCCCGGGACGTCAGGATCCGGTTCACCTCGGCCGCTTTGCAGGCGGAGAGGACGTTGGCGGGACCGGCCGAGAAATTGATCATCGCCGGCACCCGGCCGGCGGAGGCGAGGGCGAACAGCGTCACCGCGGCGCCGTTGGCGTTCGGCAGCATGAGCCCGATCCGGCCGCCCTCCGGCGCCAGCGGCATGAGCTTGCGGCCCAGGATGTTGGCGCCCATCACCAAGCGGCCGTAGCTGAGCCGACCGCCGACCGGGTCCTCGAGAGCGTTGCGGCGCCAGCCGTGAAGCTCGCCCGCCTCGATCAGTGCCGCCATCAGTCCGCGGTCCGTATCGGCGGTGCGGAACAGGAGGTCCGACATGATCCCGTAGAGGGCCGCGCCCGCCGCCTGCCGCCGGGCCTTGCCCTTGAGCGTGGGATCCACCGTCAGGCGCACCGGCGGCATCACCGTCACGGTCACTTTGGGCCACCAGCGGCGGCGCACCTGCCCGCGTGACAGGCGCGAGAAGACGGTGCGCTCGAGGCCGTCGAGCTTCACCGGCACGACCATCGCGCCCGACTTGTCGGCGATCAGCCCGGCGCCGTCATAGACCTTCATCAGGCTGCCGGTGACGGTCAGCCGGCCCTCGGGGAAGATGATCAGGGTCTCGCCGCTCTTGACCGCGTTGATCAGCGTCCGGGTGGCGAGGGGGCGCGTCGGGTCGAGGGGCATCGCCTTGGTGACCCGCAGGAACGGCTTCACCCACCAGCGCTGGGCGATGCCGCTGTCGATGGCGAAGACCGGCTCCTGCTCCAGAAGGGACAGGGCCAGCGGCGCGTCGAGGAACGACACGTGATTGAGGGCCACGATGGCGTTCGGCCCGGCCGCCGTGAGGTTGTCGAAGCCGCGCACCTCCAGCCGGTAGAAGGCCCGGAACAGGATCGACAGGGCGTCGCGGAACGGGCTGGTCGGCAGGGTCGCGAATACGACCGCGCCGACGATCAGGTTCAGCACCGCCACGACGGCGAGCAGGCTCGCGATCGTCAGGCCCGCGCCCTGCAGCGCCGCCAGCGCCAGGGTGCCGGCGACCATGAAGGCCGCCGTCATGACGTTGACGGCGCCGATGATCCGCGCGCGCATCGCCTTCTCGGCCCAGGCCTGCACAGCTGCGAAGGACGGGACGATGTAGAGGCCGCCGGAAATCGCGAGCCCGAGGAAGTCGATCCCGGTGCGCAGACCGTGACCGGTCCGGAGGAAGTCGAGCGGGCCGATCGCCTCCGCGGGCGGTGCCGGCAGGTGGCCGATCGTCCAGGCGAGGTCGAGACCGAACAAGCCCATCAGCACCGCGCCGACCGGCGTCGGCAGCAGCACGATCCGGCCGCTGGCGAGCCACGAAGCGAGGCCGGAGCCGACCGCGATGCCGATCGAGAACAGGGCCAGCAGCAAGGTGATCACGGTCTCGGTGCCGTTGAAGGCGCCGCGCACCAGCACGGGCAGCAGCGACAGCACCACCACGCCGACCAGCCAGAACCAGCTCACCGTCAGCGAGCCGCGCCACAGGCGCGTGTCGGCCCAGAGGTCACGCAGCAGGGCGTAGGTCGAGCGGGCGACGTTCGGGTCGACGCGCAGGTCCGGGGCCCCCTCGCCGGTCGCCGGGATCATCCGGGCCGAGAGCCAGCACAGGACGGCGAAGCCCATCACCAGGGCGCCGAACAGCAGGCCCGAGCCGCCCATCGCCGAGGCCGCGCCGGCCGCGATCGTGCCGAGCAGGATCGCCAGGAAGGTCGCGGCCTCGACCAGGGCGTTGCCGGCGGGCAGTTCCTCGCGCTTCAGGTGGTCCGGCAGGATACCGTACTTGATCGGACCGAACAGGGCCGCGATCGTCCCGAACAGGCCCAGCGCCACGAACAGCACCGGCACGGAATGGAGCAGGAAGCCCAGCACGGCGGTGCCGGCCGCGAAGATCTCGGCGAATTTCAGCCGCCGGGCCATCAGCGCCTTGTCGTACCGGTCGGCCCACTGGCCGCCGAGACCCGACAGGATGAAGAACGGCCCGATGAAGACGGCGCTCGCGAGGGTGACCAAGACGCCCGCATTGGCGTCCGCCTGGCCGCCGATCCCGAACAGGATCAGGAAGGCGAGCGCGTTCTTGAGGAAATTGTCGTTGAACGCGGAGAAGAACTGGCACCAGAACAGCGGCGCGAAGCGCCGCGCAGTCATCAGGGTACGGAACATGGCGATCTCTCGGTTCCGAACCTGACTGGCCTACCAGATACGGTCAGGTCAAATCGGCCCGTTGAGAACGCACAGCAATCACGGTCGCGCCGAATGCTCGCCGTGCGAGCCGGCACCTCTGCAGATCAGGCCCGCCGCGCGGCCGTCCTCACGCCTTCCAGACGATGCGGTCCTTCCGGCTGGAGCGGAAGCCGAGGCGTTGCTCGATCAGGGCGCGCAGGGACGCGCCGAGATCGTAAGACCGGTCGACATGGGCCACCAGCGCGGCAGTCACGAGGAGGACAACACCGGCCGCGCAGGCCGGTACGAGCAGCAGGAACGTCAGGACCATCCCGACCGCCGTTCGCTCCCCTAGGGAAGCCTGCGGCCAGGGATCGATCGGCAGGGAGAAGCGTCGTCCATAATGCATGGCATCGACCCTCGATGTCCGCACGAGGCGGTACAGGCAATCAACAGCGGTCTTCGGCGGTCGTTGCGTCGTCGATCCCAAAATCAGCGCCGCCGTGACGATTCGGCGTAGGGAAGCGACGCAACTGCGGCGCTCGATCCGTGTTGCCGGATCGAACTTTCGTCGTCGCATGAGGTGGATATGGCACGGGTGGCGGTCGTTACCGGGGGGACCGCCGGGATCGGTCTCGCAACGGCCCATCGGCTCGCCGCGAGCGGTTGGTCTGTGGCGGTCATCGCGCGCGACCCGGGTCGGCTCGCCGCGGCGGAACGGGCGCTTGCCGCCTACGGTCAGCCGATCCTGGCGCTCAGCGCCGATGTCGCCGATCCAAAGGCCGTCGACGCCGCCGCCGAGCGCGTGGAACGGGAACTCGGCCCGATCCGCGCCTGGGTCAACAACGCCATGTCGACCATCGTGAACCCGGCCGACCAGATCACGCCGGACGAGTACCGGCGGGTCACCGAGACCACCTATCTCAGCCAGGTTTACGGGACGCTCGCCGCCCTGCGCTTCATGAAGCGGCGCAACCGCGGCGCGATCATCCAGGTCTCGTCCGGCCTCGCAATCCGGGCGGCGCCGCTGCAGGCGCCCTACTGCGCGGCGAAATTCGCGGTCTCGGGCTTCACCGATGCCCTGCGCTGCGAGCTGCTTCACGACCGGGTCGATGTCAGCCTCAGCGTCGTCTACCTGCCGGCGGTCAACACGCCCCAGTTCAACTGGGCGCGCAACCGCACCGGGCATCGCCAGTATGCACCTGATCCGGTCTTCGACCCGCGGCTCTGTGCCGAAGCGATCCTGTACGCCGTCGAGCATCCGCGCCGGGAAGTCTGGGTCGGGCGCTCGTCGATGATGATGGCCGCCGCCCAGGCCCTGGCGCCGGCGCTCGCCGACCGCAAGGCCGCCTCCATGTGGTCGGCGCAGCTCTCCGACGAGACGATCCCGGAAATGGACGGCAACCTCTACGAAGCCGTGCCCGACCCGGTCGGGATCGATGGGCGGTTTTCCGGGCGGACAAAGGCGAGCCGTGGCGAGTTCGTCACGAGTCGCACCCGGGATCTCGTGGTCGGCGGTCTCGCCGGATTGGCGCTGATCGGGCTCGCCGGCACCGTCCACGCCGCCCGCTCGGCGCGCCGGCTGCCGGGGCGGACGTGACGGCTGCGCCTGTACGCGCCGCCTGTCACATCCATTCCGGTTGAAAGGGCTGCCGCCGTCCTTGCGAGCGGAGCGAAGCGATCCAGTTGCGCTGCGCTGAACGAGGTCGCGCTGCCGTGGGTCGCTTCGCTCCGCGCGCGACGACGGAGAAGGCGACGTCAACCGGGGCCGTATCACGCGCACCGCCCTGAGGAAGGTCCGAGACGATGCCAGGCTACCTGCCCTTCGCGGGCGCTCTGAAGCTGCCCGCCTACACCTGCGACAATTGCGGGTTCTGGCAGCGCCACTTCGAAACGCCCGCCGCCTGTCCGCTATGCCTCGATGCCCGTCACGTGGTGCCGCAGGACGGCTGGCGGTTCCGCACCGCGCGGGAGGCGCAGGACGCCTTCCCGTGTCACTGGCAGGAGCTGGAGCCGGGCGTGTGGCGGTTTTGGAACGAGCCGGTCTCGGGCATTGGCCCCTCCGCCTATCTGATCCAGACCGAGCACGGGAATATGGGCTTCGAGGGGTGCCCGGTCTTCAGCGAGGCCGCCCTCGACCAGATCGCCCGGCTCGGCGGCATGGCGGTGCTCTCGGCCTCGCACCCGCATTCCTACGGGGCGCTGCCGCAACTCCAGGACCGGTTCGATCCGGAACTGTGCCTGCCGGCGGCCGACTTCATCTGGAGCGCGGCCCTGCAGGTGAGCTGGCCCTACGACGACTTCCTCGAGCCGCTTCCAGGCCTGGAGCTGCACCGCACCGCCGGTCACTTCGACGGCCACGCCGTCCTCTACGACCGGTCGCGAAAGATTTGCTTCTGCGGCGACGCGCTGAAGTTCGAGCTCGACCCGGCGGATTTCCGGCGGGCGACCACGATCTCGGCCCACAAGGCCTTCGTGCGTGGCGTGCCGCTCACCCCGAGCGAGCTGCGCCGCTACCGGGACGTGTTCGAGCGCCTCGACTTCGTCCAGACTTGGACGCCGTTCGAGCCGGCGCGCAATTGCGGCCGGCCGGAGGTGCTGGCGCTCCTCGACCAGCTGGTGAGCGGCCGGTCGCACGCTGCCCCCGTGCCGCTCGATCGGCTGCGGGTTTAGGGGACAGGACCAGGTTCGCGGATCGGCGGCCCAGGCCATCCGTCCCGTCGTTCCGGGGCGCCGCAGGCGAGCCCGGAACCCAGAGCCGCCGACGTGCCAGGATCTTGCACCGACAGCAATTCTGGGTTCCGGGCTCCGCTGCGCGGCTCCGGAATGACAGGTTGGCGTGCCGGAGGTCCGTTGGTTCGCGCCGGCCTCCGTCGGTGGGGCGAGCACGGATCGCAGGCCTGCACGGCCACGTGAACCTCAACGTGGCCGATGGAGCGGATCGTTCTCCAGGCGGATCGGCTGGCCGTGGGGCGTCGCCGCGGCGGCGCGCATGAAGGCCTCGGTGCGCGCAGCGACGCTCTCCGATCCGGCCACGCCGCGCTCGGCCAGGATCGTCTCCAGCGTCGCCAGCCACGCGCCGTAATCGGCCGCCTGCTCAGGGCCATCCGCGGGTCGGATCTCCCGGCCAATCCGGTCCGCCCATTCCGACCACGTGAACAGCCCGGCCTCCTGCAGGGAGACGACCAGGGCGAAGACCTGCGCCTCCCAGGGTGCCGCGAAGTTGCTCGGAGACGGTTCGGTCACGCGGGGTCCAGGTAGGGTTCGAAGGCCGCCACGGTGACGACGCCGCCCGGGTCGCCGCTCTCGCCCCAGAGGTCCTGCGCGGTGAAGGCGACCGTGTAGAGCCAGGTCGGGTTCTCGCCCGCCCGATAGGCGTTGGTGTCGGGGAAGACGAAGACCCCGTCGACACGCACGATCCGGCCGCGCTTGCCGCGCACGTAGCGCGGCAGCCGCGTATGGCCGATCGGGTGGATGTTGCGTGCCAGGACCATGTAGCCGACCGCGAAGCGGGCGGGGGCATCGGCGGCGCGGCTGCTCGGGAAGCCGGCCCTGAAGCGTTCCTCCAGGCCCTCGCGGGCCAGGATGCGGGCCACGGGCTTGGCCGGCTCCGCGGATCGGCCGGTCTCGATCTCGGCCCGCGTCGCAAGGCCGGTGTCGGCGACCTGCTTCTCCAGGGCTTTCAGCCAGATCTCGTAGTAGCTCGACGCGAGGTATTCGGCCGGCGGCAGGGACTCGCGGTTGGCGCGGCTGCCGTCGAGGTTCCAGGCGCCGGTGTAGCCCATGGCCATCGCCAGCGCGAAAACGCGCCGCTCCCACGCGGCATGGAAGACCGGCTCGTCCGGCTCCGGCACCACCGGCCCGAAACCGTGCGCGCCGCCGAGGTCCTGGGCGCCGTTCATACCGTCATCTCCACGGGCGCGGCCGGGATGGCCGTGGGCAGGCCGGTCCCGATCATGGAATCGCGCGTGACGAGGGCGGCCAGCGCCTCTTCGGAGAAGCCCTCGGTCTGCGCGGGTCGCATCGGCAGGACCATGTAGCGGGTCTCGGCGGTCGAATCCCAGACGGTGATCCGGGTGGTCTCCGGCAGCGTCACCCCGAACTCGGCCAGCACACCGCGGGGATCGATCACCGCCCGGGCCCGGTAGGGTGGCGCCTTGTACCAGACCGGCGGCAGGCCGAGCACCGGCCAGGGGTAGCAGGAGCACAGCGTGCAGACGACGAGGTTGTGGGTCTCGGGCGTATTCTCGACCACCACCATGTGCTCGCCGCCACGACCGCCGATGTCGAGTTCGGCGATGGCCGGCGTGGCGTCGGCCAGAAGGCGCGCCCGGTAATCGGGATCCACCCAGGCTCGGGCGACCACGCGGGCGCCCGCATGCGGGCCGACCTTGGTCTCGTAGAGCTCGACCAGGGCATCGAGGGCCGCCGGGTCGATATAGCCCTTCTCGGTGAGCAGGGATTCGAGCGCCCGCACCCGTGCCTCCACGGGGCTCAGATCGCTACCGTGATCGTGATCATGATCGTGGTCGTGATGCGCGTGATCGTGGCTCATCCCGCTCTCTTCCCCGCACGCTCCAAGGTGCGCGTCGTGCCGCCGTCCTGCGCGCCACGATATACCAATCGTCGGTCCCCCGAACACCTTGCCCAAACAACCCGATGCCGCCGGGAGCGTTTGGCATCGGTTCAGAATTATGCAGGTACCGACGTTAGATCGATTCCAGTATACCAACTGGAGAGGATTCAGGGTACGGCCATGATGGATGACGCCGCGAAGCCGGCAGCCGAGCCGGGGGACGACCGGAGCGCGGGCGCTTACGCGGCGGTCCTCGGCCAGCATCTCGCCCTGCCGATCCGAGACTATTTCAAGATCGTCGAGCAGGAGCCTCTGCCCGCGCAGCTCGCCACGCTGGTGGCGCGCTTCGAGGCGGCCATCGCGGCGCACGGTCAGAGCGTGGCCTTCGATTTCCGCACCGACATCATCAAGGCGCTTCCGGCCCTGCGCACCTTCGCGCTGTCGCTGGTCGGGGATGTGAGCCGCGCCGACGATCTCGTGCAGGAAACCTTCGTCAAGGCTTGGGCCAACCAAGCGCGGTTCAGGCCCGGCACGAATTTCACCGCGTGGCTGTTCACCATCCTGCGCAACCAGTTCTACTCGGAGCTGCGCAAGCACCGGCGCGAGGTCGAGGACGTGGACGGGACCCATGCCGGCCAGATGACCAGCCCGTCCGACCAGGAGGATGCCAGCACGCTCAAGGTGGTCTGGGAGCGCCTCGGCGGCCTGCCGGCAGCGCAACGACAGGCGCTGCTGCTGGTCGGCGCCGAAGGGCACACCTACGAGGAGGCCGCGACCCTGCTCGGCTGCCAGGTGGGCACCGTGAAGAGCCGGGTCAGCCGGGCGCGATCGTCGCTGCTCGATACCCTCGGCGTCGTGGTGGCCGGGCAGATGCCGTCGGCGTGACGGCCACCTGCCGCCGCATCGGATGAGCCGATGCGTGGGGTCCGAGGGAGCACCCGGCGTGGTGTCGCTTGGCGCATGACACACGCTGCGGTGGAGTTATGCCGCTGCGTCCCGGTTTAATTACGCCTTAAGGTTGAGATCTCAAAAGCTCCCCATCAGCTGCGACGGGACCGTACTGATATTCGCGCTTGTTCCCTCTTGCTCGGCGGATGAATACCCTCAAGAATCTCAAGCTCATCAGCAAGCTGGCGATCCCGGTCACGATCCTGATCGCGGTCTCTCTCGGGATGGTCCTGCTGGCGCGATCAAACCTGAACACGCTGGACGCGATCACCCGCGACACCGTCGAAGTCAGCGCCGGACGCGTCATCCGCGTCCAGCAACTCGCCTTCGCCGTCGACGAGACGACGATCCGCGACAAGAACGCGATCATCGAGACGGATCCGAGCGTGCTCGCCCGGCAGGCCAAGCAGTTCGAGGCGGACAAGAACCGCGCCCTGACGCTGGCCGACGAACTGATCGCGCTCTCCAGCTCGCCGGAGCGCCGCGCCGTGAACGCGGCGATCAAGTCTCAGCTCGTGACCTATCTCACCTCCGTCGAGAAGGGCATGGGCTACGGCTTGGCGGGCGATAAGCAGATGGCCGCCAAGATTTCCGGGAGCGCGAGCCGCGACGTCCGGCTGAAGCTGATCGATGAGCTCAACGGCCGCATCACCGAGAACCAGCGTGATCTGAAGGCCGCGCAGGAGCGCGCCGCCGAGATCGCCGCCTCGGCCGCGACGACGCTGACGATCCTGGCGGCTGTCGGCCTGCTGGCCGCGACCGGCCTGCTCGCCGCGATCGCGGTCTTCGGGTTGGCGCGCCCGCTGAACGCGATGGCGGCCGACATGGGCCGCCTGGCGGCCGGTGACCTGGACGTGTCGGTCGTCGGGACCGAGCGCCGGGACGAGGTCGGCTCTCTGGCCCGCTCGCTGCAGGTGTTCAAGGAGAACGCCGTGGAGGCGCGTGCTCTGGCGGCCGCCCAGGAGGCGGAGAACCAGGCCAAGATGCGCCGCGCCAACGTGCTCGACGACCTGACCCGGAGCTTCGAGCGCAGCGTCTCCGTGCTGACCCAGAGCCTGGCGGGGGCGGCCACCGAGATGGAGGCCACCGCGCGGGCGATGACCGCCACCGCCGACGAGACCACGGACCAGAGTGTCTCGGCCGCCGGCGCCGCCCAGCAGACTTCCGCCAATGTGCAGACGGTGGCGGCGGCCAGCGAGGAGATGTCGGCCTCCGTCGCCGAGATTGTCCATCAGGTGAGCCACTCGTCGCGGATCGCCGACGAGGCCGTCGAGACGGCGCGCCGGACCGACGCGACCGTGCAGAGGCTGACCGGCACGGCCGAGCGCATCAGTACGGCGGTCTCGCTGATCACCGACATCGCCAGCCAGACCAACCTGCTGGCGCTTAATGCCACAATCGAGGCGGCGCGGGCCGGCGAGGCGGGGCGCGGCTTCGCGGTGGTCGCTTCCGAGGTGAAGGAACTGGCCGGTCAGACCGGCCGGGCCACCGGTGAGATCGGCGAGCGCATCGCGGAGATCCAGTCCGCCACGCGGGAGGCCGTCGCCGACATCCAGCAGATCGCCCGCGTGATCGGCGACATGTCCGCCTACACGGCGAGCATCGCCGCCGCCATGGAGGAGCAGGGCGCGGCGACGCAGGAGATCACCCGCAACGTCCAGGAGGCCGCCCGCGGTACCGAGCAGGTCACTCACAATATCGGTGCGGTGCGGACGGGGGCCGGCCAGACGAGCGCGGCCGCCACGCAGGTCCTCAGCTCGGCGCAGGAGCTGGCCCGGCATTCAGAGAGCCTCACGCACGAGGTCTCGGCTTTTCTGGCCGGCGTGAAAGCGGCCTGATCCAGCCTTTCGCCCATTCGAGGCCCGCTCGGCATCCGCCGCGGCGGGCTTCGTCGTTGCCGGGGCCGTGTTCCCGTCGTCGGTCCGGGACGCGTGCCGATCCGGCGCCGGGCTGAGCCGGAGGCCAGCCTGTGCCGTTACTTAACGTTACGTCCCGGGCCGGACTGCAGAACTGGAGCAACGCCTCGACGCGATGGTCCTGCAGTGGCGCCGCAGAAGCCGCCTGCTCGAACGCGGGCTCGCAGACGGTCGTCCCGGAGGAGATGTCCGATGAAGAAACCCCTGCTCGCGGTGATCGGACTGATCGCGTTCTCGGCCACCCTGGGCTCAGCTACGGCACCCGCCTCCGCGCTGGGCGCCTGCGGTCCGAACGGCCACCGCAATGCCTGGGGCCGCTGCGTGTGGGGCGGGCAGAACCAGGCATGGTGCCTGCGCCATCGCGGCCGCGTCGCGGGCTACGGTCCCTACGGAACGCGGTGGTGCCGCTGATCCGGGATCCGGTCTCGCGAGCGAAACCACCCGCGGTCGCGCCATCAAGTGGGCTTTGAGAAAGCCGGATGCGGACGGATTCAGCCATCCACATCCGGTCGTCCGAGGACAGCGAGGCAAGCCGGCGGCGCTTCGCCTGCGGATCGCCCAACGAAGCGCATCGCCGGGCTGTCCGCGATCACAGCCGAAACCCGGGGGGCCTCACTCGGTCAGCGGCCGGGCCTCCTCCGGCAGCATGATCGGGATGCCGTCGCGGATCGGGTAGGCGAGCTTTGCCGACCGGCTGATCAGCTCCTGCCGGGCCGAGTCGTATTCCAGTGTGCCCTTGGTCAGCGGGCAGACCAGAATCTCCAGGAGCTTCGGGTCGACGCGGGTCGCCTCGACGGGGGCGGTGAGGTCGTTGGACATCGGTGCTGCAACCTATTGCATCGGCGATTCGGGTCCCGAACCGCGAACCAGTTCCATCTGCGTGACCGCGATCAGGATCTCGGCCCGGGTCTTCAGGTCGGGGGCCTCAAGCATCGCCTGCTTCTCCCGCACGCCGAACGGGCTCATCATGCACAGGGCGTTGACCAGCGCCTCGTCGGGCGCCTCGTCGATCCCGGCCCAGTCCACCTTGAGATCGTTCGATTCGACGAAGTCGCGCAGCGCCTTGAGGACACCCTCGCGGTCGACATGCTCCTCGCCCGCCCGCGGCTCGAAGTCCACCGCGAAGGCGTCGTAGGAGACGTGGCAGCGCCGGTAGGGACCGACCGAGGCGATCTCGCTCTCGACCCGGAACCGGCTGATGCCGGTCAGCGAGATCAGGTAGCGGCCGTCGCCGGTCTCGGCATATTGCGTCACGCGCCCCGCGCAGCCGACGCGGTAGAGCTTCGGGTTCGCCGCCGCACCCGGGCTCTCGGGATCGGGCTGGATCATGCCGATGATCCGGTCCGTGCGCATGGCGTCGTCGACCATCGCCAGGTAGCGCGGCTCGAAGATGTTCAGCGGCATCTGCCCGCGGGGAAGCAGGAGCGCCCCCGACAGGGGGAAGACCGGGATCACGGCCGGGCAGTCCGCGGGGCCCTTGTAGCTCGCATGGGTGCTCATGGCGCCTCCCAGAGGGACCGATGGGTGGGCCGGCGCGCGAGCCGGCGCCTCACGAGAACAGAAGCGCCGAGAGCTTGCGCCGGCCGCGGATCGTGTCGGGGTCCATCACGCCCCAGGCCTCGAAGAACTGCAGCAGCTGCTTGCGCGCCCCGTCCTCGTTCCAGTCCTTGTCGCGCTTGCGCAGCTCGATCAGCTGATCGACGGCCTGGCCGCGCTCGCCGCGCGCCGCTAGGCCGAGCGCAAGATCGAACCGGGCCTGATGGGCATCCGGGTTGGCCTCCACCTCCCGTTGCAGTCCCGCGAGATCGCCGAGGGAGGCGGCCTGCTCGGCGAGCTCGAGGGCGGCGCGGACGCCGGCGAGCGCCGGATCGCCGGCCTTCGCCTCCGGAACCATCGCCAGCACGCGCTTGGCGTTCTCGATCTCGCCCGCGTCCAGCTGCATCTTGGCGAGGCCCGCCAGTGCCGTGACATTGTCGGGCTGCTGCTCAAGCACGGCGGCGTAGAACTCGGCGGCGCCCGCGAGGTCGCCTTCCTCGATCAGGCTGGCCGCGTCGGCGAGCGCCGCCTCGACCGGATCCTGCACCGGGCCGGCGACGCGCCCAATCAGCTCCTTGATCTGGCTCTCAGGCACCGCGCCCATGAAGCCGTCGACCGGCTGGCCCTTCTGGAAGACGATCACCGCCGGGATCGACTGGATGCCGAGCTGGCCCGCGATCGAGGGATGCTCGTCGATGTTCATCTTGACCAGGGCAACGGCGCCGGCGGCCTCCCGGACGACCTTCTCCAGCACCGGGGTCAGCTGCTTGCACGGCCCGCACCAGGGCGCCCAGAAGTCGACCAGCACCGGCCGGTGCATCGACTCGGCGATCACGTCCTGGCGGAAGCCCGCTGTCGTGGTGTCCTTGATCAGGGAGCCGGTATCGCCGGCCGGGACGCCGCCCCCGGCGAGGGTATCGTTGAGCATCGGTCTCGCTTCGGAACCTTTTTCGTGAAGGGCCTTAAATGGGGCTTCCGAGGTCGTCTGACCAGCCCGAATGCCGTCGGCTCAGCGGGCCGGTGCGGCGCCAGGCGCCCCGGCCGCCGCCTTGGCCGCCGTCACGAACGTTCCCGCGAAAGCTCGGCCATCGGCCGCGTTGGCTTCGCAGGTGATGGCGGTGCGGCCGGGTTCCGGTGTGGAGAAGCGGCAGGCGCCGATCGCCAGGGTGGGACCGGCATCCTTGCCGATCGTCACGACATTGATCGGCTGGAGCGGGTCAGTCTCTTCGGTGGCCTCCTGCTGGGCGCCGTTGCCGCTGAAGCTGACCGTCTGACCGTCGGCGGTTGTGAAGTCGAAGCTCGTCCGGTTCCGGCTCACCGCGTTTGTCAGGACGTTGCTGCAGGATTGGCTCAGGTCCTGCGGGCCGATCATCAGCTTCTCGCAGGTGCCTTCCAACCGCAACGCCGCCTGGGCCCGCGCCGCGGACGGCAGGCTGAGAAGGGCGCAGAGCAGCGCGAGGCGCAGGCTGTTGGTCATGGCGTGTCAGGCATCCTCCGGTTGAGAGCCGAATTAGGCGCGCCCTGACGGCCGTCGAGGGGCACGGCACATTGTCCGGCCTCGGACGGGCGGCAACCGGCTGGACGCGCCCGCCCCGTCCCACGGGGCGAGGCAAGCCAGCGACGGCACGCTCGCGCATGTCCCACGACCCTGGCTTGCTTCGCTTCGCTCGCAATAACGCCGGGAAAAGCCAAGCCGATGGGAGAAGCCCGCTACGCGCCGAACCGCAGGGCACGGTCGTTCGGGGCCGAGAAGTCCAGATCCGGTCCGAGCGGCACGATCCCAGTCGGATTGATGGTCGGATGGCTCTCGTAATAGTGCCGCTTGATGTGAGTCAGGTTCACCGTCGGCGCGATGCCGGGAAGGGTATAAAGATCGCGCAGGTAATTCGACAGGTTCAGATAATCGGCGATCCGGCGCTTGTTGCACTTGAAGTGGCCGACATAGACCGCGTCGAACCGCACCAATGTGGTGAACAGACGGATATCCGCCTCGGTCAGCCGGTCGCCGCAGAGATAGCGGTTCCGGTCGAGTCGCTCCTCCAGCGCGTCGAGTTCCGCGAACAAGGCCTCAAAGGCACTCGCGTAGGCGTCCTGCGCGGTGGCGAATCCCGCCTTGTAGACGCCGTTGTTCACACGGTCGTAGACGCGGGCGTTCAGGCGGTCGATCTCGGTGCGCAGGTCTTCGGGGTAGAGATCCGGCCCGGTGCCGCCGAAGGCATCGTTCAGCATCCGCAGGATCTCGGCGGATTCGTTCGACACGATGGTCGCGCGCTGCCGGTCCCACAGCACCGGCACCGTCACGCGGCCGCTATAGGACGGGTCGGCCGCCAGATAGACCTCGTAGAGGCGCCGGGCACCGTGGATCGAGTCCGGCGTCGCGCCGGGCGCATCGCCGAACACCCAGCCCTCCGCGCCCATATGCGGATCGACCACCGAGACGGTGACCGCCGCCTCCAGTCCTTTGAGGGCACGCCCAATCAGCGTGCGGTGGGCCCAGGGGCAGGCCAGCGAGACGTAGAGGTGGTAGCGGCCGGGCTCGGCGCGGAAGCCGCCCTCGCCCGATGGGCCCGGTGCTCCGTCCGCGGTCACCCAGTTTCGGAAGGCCGAGGCCTTGCGCTCGAAGCGCCCGCCCGTCGCGGCGGTGTCATACCATTGGTCGCGCCAGACGCCGTCTACGAGGAGACCCATCGCCCTATCCCGTTCCCGGTGAGATCCCGGACGAGATGGGCACGGTGCGGCGCGCGGAAAGTCGGCCGGATGAATTCTTGAGGCCGCGTTAACTCCGGCATGCGCGCGGCGTTCGTTCCCGGCCGCCCGCGAATTCCGCGCAAGGCAGGTTTGCACACACCCTTCTGTTGCGGTGCAGCAAGATCGGCCATGTCTCAAGCGCTCGCCCGCCGCATGTCCGAAGGACTGCCCGATCTCGGCGGGACATCGAACGGAGGTGGAGTGATGTCGTTCGCGCTGGTGCCCGTTGCCGAGGCGGCCCTGTTCACGTTCGGGTGCCTGGTGATCCATGCCCTGCGACGCCACGCGGACGTGGTCACCGCGACGCTCGCGTGCCTTGCAACCCTCTTGGTGCTGATGATCGGGATCGCCTACGCGCCGGAATCCTTCGCGCAGTATCAGGCGGCCAGCATCAGCGATTTCACCCGCATGGATCCGGCGATCTACTGAAGCTCGGGCGCAGGTCGCTTCGCGTCCAGGCCCTCTTTCTGGATCCGCGCGAGGCGGCCTCCGGTCCCGCGCTGGCCCGCGACAGCGACGTCGTAATCGTCGTTCGGCGTCCGGGCCAGGAAGCGTTCGGCCAGCTCGAAGAGCAGGATGTCGGGCCGGACGCGCTCGATATAGGCCCAGTCGAGGCTCGACGACCAGACGAAGTGGACCTCGTGGAAGCTCTCGGCGAGCAGACCCGTCAGCAGGAACGGGTCGAAATGCGCGCAGGAATCGCCGAACAGCACGAGACGGCGCGGATCGGCGGTCGGCGCCTCGTTCCGGTAGATGACATGCGCGCCGACATGCACCTCCCGGTCACGCCCCTGCGCCTCGTAGGCAGCGAGATAGGCGCCCGTCTCGACCCGTTTGGCATCGCGCTGCAGCATGAATCGCTCGACCCGCTCGCGCGGTCGTTCGGGAAGCTTCTCGCCGAGGTCCATGAGCTGGTCCGAGACGGTGCCGGGGCGCGTGCCGATATCGGCTGGCGGGATTGCCCCGAGCGCCCGCATGATCTCGCGATAGGCCAGCAGGCATCCCTGCGCCGTCCAGTGCGTATCGGTGCGCAGATAGAGCGGCACCGGCCCGTTCCGGGCCGCGCGCAGCGGGGCCAGAAGATCGAGATAGGCCGGGTGACGCGCGAGATATCGCGCCAGACGTCGGGTCGAGGCCTTGGCGGGCGCGTAGCGCAGGCCGTCGGTCTTGTCGTCGTAGACCGACAGCTTCTCCGGGACGATCACGTGGAGGCAGCGGATGCCGAGGCTGTCCGCCCGCCGCGCCCGCGCCTGGATCAGCCGCACCCAACCCCGGAGCAGCAGCCAGTGCCGCAGGCCGCCCCGGTACCGGTCCAGAACGCGGTTGGTGCCGCCGGTGAGAAACAACCAGCCGTCGCGGCCGACATGTACGCTTTCTCTGCCTGCAGACATGGCGGTGCTTTAGCCGCACCGGGACCGGGCGACTAGGCCGGACCCGGCACGGCAACCCATGCGTTCGCCCGGGATGCCGCCCTCGTCCGCTCTCGCGCTCGACGCTTCCGACTCGACGGCCCGCCCCCGGTCCGCCCGCCTGTGGCGCCCGCGCCGGGTGCTGGTGACGCCGGCCGCGCTGGAACATGCGCATGGTCGGGCCATGTTGGCCCGAGCCGAGGCGCTGGGATTGCCGGTGGAGCGCCTGAGCGCGAACCGCCTGCCGAGCCCGCGTGAGGCGGATCCGCGCCGCGCCTACGCGGCTGCCAAGGCCACGCTCGCCCTGACGGTGGCACCGCCGACAAAGCTGCGGCTGCAGCCGATCCCGCCTTCGGCCGACTGGCGCTTCGACCTCGCGGAGGGCTGCCCGGCCCATTGCCAGTACTGCTACCTCGCGGGCTCGCTCCAGGGGCCGCCGGTCACGCGAGCCTACGCCAATCTCGATACGATCCTGGGCAACCTCGCCGCCTATGTCGGGCGCGGCGCGGTCACCTCGGCCTCCGCCGAGCGGGCCCACGAGGGGACCACGTTCGAGGCCTCCTGCTACACCGACCCGCTCGGCATCGAGCATCTGACCGGCTCGCTCTCGGAAGCGATCCGGCATTTCGGCGCCTGGGACGCCCCGGTGCAGCTGCGCTTCACCACCAAGTTCGCCGCGGTCGCCCCGCTCCTCGACCTACCGCACAACCGGCGCACCCGCATCCGCTTCTCGGTGAATGCCCGCGCCGCCGCGCATTACGAGGGCGGCACCGATCCGCTCGACGCCCGGCTCGCCGCCTTGGGGCAGGTGGCCCGCGCCGGCTATCCGGTCGGTCTGACCATCGCGCCGATCCTGCCGGTGCCGGGCTGGGAGGAGGCTTACACCGACCTGATCCGCGATGCCGCCGACGCGCTGTCCGGCGTGCCGGACCTCGACCTGACGGCCGAGCTCATCACCCACCGGTTCACCCCCGGCTCGAAGGCGGTCCTGCGCGGATGGTATCCGGGCTCGGACCTGCCTCTCGACGAGGCGGAGCGCGTGGAGAAGCGCACGAAATTCGGCTCCGTGAAGCACGTCTTTCCGAAGCCGCTGATGCAGGCCATGCGCGCGCATCTCACCGACAGCATGGCGCGCATCCTGCCGGCGGGCCGCGTGCTGTACTGGACCTGAGCGCCCCGGGCGCCATGTCGCCCGCATGAACGATGCCCCCCTGATCCTGACGCTCGCCTTCGACGAGCCGACCTTTGCGCGCTTCGACGGCGAGCGGCGGCGCTACTTCCCGGAGACGCTGAACGTCATCCCGGCCCACGCCACGCTGTTCCACCACCTGCCGGGCGACCGGGAGCGCGGCGTGATCGAGGCCATCACCGCCCTCGCCCGCACCCTGCCGCCCCCGGAGGTCGCCGTGACGGGCCTGCGCTTCACCGGGCGGGGCGTCGCCTACGTGCTGGAATCCGAGCCGCTGGCGGCTTTCCGGGCTCGACTCGCGCGGGAGTTCGAGCCGCATCTCACCGCGCAGGACCGGCAGGGTTGGCGCCCGCACGTCACCGTGCAGAACAAGGTCGCGCCCGAGAAGGCCCGGGCGCTCCATGCCGACCTCTCGGCGGGGTTCGCTCCGTTCCGCTTCACGGCGCCCGCGACCCTGCTCTGGCGTTACCTCGGAGGTCCCTGGGACGCGGTCGCGCGTCTGCCCTTCGGAGAAAACGCCTGATGGCCACCACCTCGCGTCTGGAGGTCGCATCGTGAGAGCGCCGGCGAGCCTCCGGGACAACCGGCTGATCCGGCCCGCCACGGCGGTCTGGCTGCGGCTGCGGCTCAACGAGGTCGGGCCCCTCGTCGCCCTGCTCGGCCTCAGCATTCTGGGCTACGGCTTCTTCTACCTCGCCCACGAGGTCGGCGAGGGATCCACCGCCGCCCTCGATCGTCGGATCCTGTTGAGCCTGCGCAACCCGGCCGACCTGTCCGACCCGATCGGGCCGCCCTGGCTCGAGGAGACGATGCGCGACATCACCGGCCTCGGCAGCGTGTTCACGGTCCTGTTCCTCACCTGCGCGGTCGCCGCCTACCTCGCGGTGTCAGGGCGGCGCCGGATCGGTCTGTACGTTCTCGCCGCGGTCGGCAGCGGCGAGCTGGTCTCGACCGTGCTGAAGGTCTTCTACCAACGGCCCCGGCCGGACCTCGTGCCGCACGGTATGGAGGTGTTCACCGCGAGCTTCCCGAGCGGCCACGCCACCATGTCGGCGATCGCCTACCTGACCCTGGCGACCCTGATCGCCCGGGTGGAGCGCAACCGGCGCGCGAAGGCTCTGGTACTGGCGCTCGGCGTGAGCCTGACGCTGCTGGTCGGCCTCAGCCGCATCTATCTCGGCGTGCACTGGCCGAGCGATGTGCTGGCCGGCTGGTGCATCGGTGCGGCCTGGGCGAGCCTGTGCTGGTTCGTCGCCCTGCAGCTTCAGCGCCGCGGCGAGGTCGAGGCGCCCGACCCGCCGCCGCCGGCCTGATCACGTCGTTAAGGTAAACCACAGGTTAAGATGGACGTCGCGGTACAGTCCGGGCTGGATGGCGGTTGTCGGGGCATCGACGTCTTTGAGGATCAGCGATCGTGATCGACCGCCGCCGCACCGCCCGCCGCCGCGTCTGCCTCGGCGGCCGCGTGCGCGTCGCCGCCTTCCTGCCGGAACTCGACTGTACCGTACGCGACGTGTCCCTGGACGGCGCGAGAATCCGCGTCGCCGCCGAGACGATCCTGCCGGACTGCTTCGACCTGTCGATTCCCTGCCGGAACGAGACGCGGCGGGTCTTCGTGGCCTGGCGGTCGGGCGCGGCGGTCGGCCTCGGCTTCGACGTGACGCAGGCTGCCTCCGCGCCGGAGGCGGTCGCCCGGCGCCTCGCCGCCAGCGAGACGGAGGTGGCGCGTCTGCGCGCCGCGCTCCTGGGTGGAAACAGCTCGGAACCCGGTCGCGTTCACTGAGTGGGCGGTCCGGCCAGCGCTGGCACCCGGCCCATGCTGCGGCGCTCCAGCGCCGTCACTGCAATCCGGCGATACGGCGAGGCTCATGGCGGACGACAACCGGCTCTCACGACGTAACCTTCTGGCCGCCGGGGGCGCCCTGGCCGGCGCCGCGATGGGAGGCCCTGCGCAGGCGGCCCCGCCGGCACCGTCCGTTCCGGCCGACACCGGCGCGGTCCAGGGCGGCCGGGTGATGTTCCCGAACTGGCGCGGCTCCGGAGATCGTCCCCCGGCGCCGACCCCGTCCCCGCAACCGCCCGGCCAGCGCGTTGGCTACTGCGTCATCGGCCTCGGGCGCCTCAGCCTCGACGAGATCCTGCCGGCCTTCGGGGAGACTAAGCGCTCGCGGCTGGCCGCGGTGATGTCGGGCTCGCCCGAGAAGGCGAAGCTCGTGGCGCGCCAGTACGGCCTGCCCGAGGATGCCGTCTACGGCTACGACGAGTGGGATCGGCTGAAGGCCAATCCGAACGTCCAGGCGGTCTACGTCGTCACGCCGAACGGCTTGCACCGGGACAACGTCGTGGCGGCCGCCGCCGCCGGCAAGCAGGTGCTCTGCGAGAAGCCGATGGCCGTGTCCTCGGACGAGTGCCGCGAGATGATCGCGGCCTGCGCCAAGGCGAGCGTCAAGCTGATGATCGCCTATCGCTGCCAGTACGAGCCGCACAACCGCGCGGTGATCAGGATCGCCCGCTCGGGCGAGTTCGGCCGACCCCGGACGATTCAGGCCTTCAACGGCCAGACCACCGGCCTGCCCGAGCAGTGGCGCCTCAAGAAGGCGCTGGCGGGCGGCGGCTCGCTGCCGGATATCGGGCTCTACTGCCTGAACACCACCCGCGCGGTGCTGGGCGAGGAGCCGGAGCTGATCCAGGCGCAGATCCACTCGCCGCCCGACGATCCGAAGTACCGCGAGGTCGAGGAGACGGTGAGCTTCACAATGCGCTTCCCGTCCGGGGTGATCGCGCAGTGCATGTCGAGCTACGGCGTCTACGAAGCGCGCTCGCTGACCCTGCACACCGGCAACGCGTCGGTCGATCTCCAGAACGCCTTCGCGTATGAGGGCCAGCGGCTCTACATCGGCCACCGCGACGGCAAGAACGCCGCCCGGGACGAGAAGGTCCTGAGCGCCAAGAACCAGTTCGCCCTGGAGATGGATCACTTCTCCCGGTGCATCCAGGAGAACCTGCGCCCGCGCACCCCCGGCGAGGAGGGCTTGCAGGACCAGGTGCTGATGGAGGCGATCTACGAGGCCGCGCGCACCGGCGCGCCCGTCAAGGTCGGCCCGCCCCAGGGTGCCGGCGCGGGCCTCGACGTGACCCGCGGGCCGGAGCCGGAGGAGCCAAGCTGAGACGCCTCAGAACGGCAGCAGGATATCGACGATCTGCTGGCCGTAGCGCGGCTGTTGCACGTCGGTGATCTGGCCGCGGCCGCCATAGGCGATCCGGGCCTGGGCGATCTTGGTCGAATCGATGGTGTTGTCGGACTCGATGTCCTCCGGCCGGACGACGCCGGCGACCACCATCTCGCGGATCTCGAAATTCACCCGGATCTCCTGCTTGCCCTCCACCACGAGGTTGCCGTTGGGCAGGACCTGGGTGACGACCGCGGCCACGTTCGTCGTCACGGTCTCGGCGCGCTGGACCGAGCCGGCGCCGTCGTTGGCGGTCGCCGAGGTCGCGGCGAGCAGCGCCGTGCCGCCGACCCCGAAGGCCTTGCCGACGGCGTTGTTCTCGAGACCGAGGGCGTTCGGCAGGCCGAAGCTCTCGGTGTTGGCTCGCGACCGCTTGGTCTCGTTGCTGATGTTTGCTTGGTCGGTGACGTTGACCTTCACGGTCAGGAGGTCGCCGAGCCGGGCCGCGCGCTGATCCTTGAAGAAGGCGCGCGATCCGGTGCGCCAGAGCGAGTTCGGCGCGTAGGAGACCGGCTGGACGTCGGGCATCGGCATCCGCACGGGCTTGTAGCCGGGCTGGGTCGTCGGATCCTCGATCGCCGACAGGGCCGGGGTCGCGCCGACCTGCGAGAGGCGGTCGGCCGTGTTGCAGGCACCGAGCGCGCCGGCGATCAGCGCGGCGGCGAGCGGGTTCAGGACGATGCGGCTGGCCATCGGACGGTTACTCTTTGACGCGGACAAGATGGGTGCTCAGCGCAGGGAGGCGGTGGCCTGGACCTGCGCGGGGGCGCCCTGCTGGGCCGTGGGGCCCGGGCTCACCGAGACCCGGCCGGGCCCGATCACGGTGGTTTGGAGAACCTTCTTGGAGGTCACGTTCACGACGTTGACGACGGCACCCATGCGGCCGCTCTCGTTGGCGATGCCGCGCATCTGCAGGCTGATGCTCGGCGTCTCGTAGACGATCGTCACGTTCTCGCCCCGGGCGACCAGCTCGGGCGGCGCCGTATCGGACACCCGCAGCACCGTGCCGGCCGACAGCGCGTGCTGGGCGACCTCCCCGAGGATCGCGGAGGCGCTCGCCTGCGCGTCGGTGGCGACGGCGTCGCGCGGGCGCCGCTCCAGGGCGATGTCGCCGTCCCTGACCGCCTCGCCGCGGTTGAGCGCGCGGGCGAGCACGGCCACTTCGCGCATCTCGATGACCACGCCCGAGACCCGCAGCGAGGCCTGGCGCTCGCCCAGGCTGACGAGGCCTGCGACACGGCGGGAGCGCGGGTCGTAGCTCAGGTCGAGGGCGGCGGCCTGCCCTTCGAGGTCCACCGGCGCCAGCAGGGTCGGCCCGTCGCCGTCGAAGCGCACCGCGACGGTGCGCGGATCGAGCCCGTAGCCGGTCTCCAGGCCGTGCTTGAGCGCCGCCTCGATCTCCGGCGGGCCGAGGCGGCGGGCGGCGCGCTGCACGGCGATCTGCAGCCGGCCTCCGGTCTCCAGACCGGTGACGCCGAGCGCCGTCGCCGCTTCGACGATGCGGCGGGTCTGGATTGTTCCGGTCGCGCCGAGCGCGGGGGAGCGGAACAGCGGGCGGGCGGCGAGGGTCGAGGGCGCGCCCTCGATCAGGTCGGCAAGGGTCAGGACGTCGCCGCGGGCGGTCACGTCCCCGCGCAGGCGCAGGCCGTCGGCCCGGGCCATGGCGGGGATCGCGAGCACGCCGAGCACCGCGACGGTCAGGACGGCGAGCACCGCGCGCAGGATGACGGCCGTGCCGAGGGGGACGACCCGCGGCCGGGGACGGCGGACGAGCGGGCTGAGGTCGCTCTCGTCGGACGCCGTGCTGACGAGGGGCAGGACGACGGTCTCGAGGGCGGGATCGGGGAGCATGCCGGCATACATGATCGGGGACCTGGAGCGGGTGCGGACTGCGCGCTTAGCTGCGGAACATCTGGGTGGTGGTGGAGAGCATCTGGTCGGCGGCGGTGACGACCTTGGAGTTCATCTCGTAGGCGCGCTGCGCGGCGATCAGCGACGAGATCTCCGTGACGGCGTTGACGTTCGCCTCCTCCAGGTAGCTCTGCTGGAGGTTGCCGAAGCCCTCGGCGCCCGGCAGGCCGCTGATCGCCGGGCCGGAGGCCGCCGTCTCGATGAACAGGTTGTCGCCGATCGATTCGAGGCCGACCTTGTTCACGAAGCGCGAGAGCTGGAACTGGCCCAGCGCCTGCGGCGCCGTCTGTCCCGGCAGCGTCGCCTGCACGGCGCCGGTGGCGCTGATCGTCACCGAGGTCGCGGTCTGCGGCACGGTGATCGCCGGATCGAGCAGGTAGCCGTCGCGGGTGACGAGCTGGCCCTGGGCCGAGAGGTCGAAGGAGCCGTCCCGCGTGTAGGCGGTCCGGCCGTCCGGCATGGTGACCCGGAAGAAGCCCTCGCCGCGGATCGCGACGTCGTAGTCCTTCTCGGTGGAGGAGAGCGTGCCCTGCGACATCACCCGGGCGGTGGAGGTGGTCTTCACGCCCGAGCCGAGGGCGAGGCCCGCGGGGAGCTGCGTGTTCTGCTCGGAGGTCGAGGAGCCCGCCCGGCGCAGGTTCTGATAGAGCAGATCCTGGAAGTGCACCTGCTGGCGCTTGTAGCCGGTGGTGCGCAGGTTCGCGATGTTGTTCGAGATGACCTGGACGTTGAGTTCCTGGGCCGCCATGCCGGTGGCGGCGGAGTAGAGGGCGCGCATCGGTCAGGCCCCCTTACGCGACGTCGGCGAGGCGGCGGATCGCCGTGCCCCGCAGATCGTCGAGGCGGGAGATCATGCTCGACACCATGGCGTAGGAGCGGTTCACGTCCATCAGCCGGGTCATCTCGATGACCGGGCGGACGTTCGAGCGCTCCAGCGCGGCCGGCTCCAGGCGGCCGTCGATCCCGGCCGGGCGTGCCGGATCCGGCGAGGCGTAGAGATTGGCGCCCTCGTTGGTGAGCCGCTGCGGGTTGGCGAAGGTGACGAGCTTGATCTTCCCGCGGATGCCGAGATTGGTCGAGACCGTGCCGTCGGGACCAATCGCCAGCCCGGTCTCCTGCGGGTTGATGGTGATCGGGCCGCCGTCCCCCACGACCTTGTTGCCGTCGCTGGTCACGAGCGTGCCCTGGGCGTCCAGCTCGAACGCGCCGTTGCGGGTGTAGCGCTCGCCCTGGGGCGACTGCACGGCGATGAAGGCGGAGCCCTTGACGGCGACGTTAAGCGGGTTGCCGGTCTGCTCGACCGGCCCCTGCCCAAGGTCGAGTGCGGTGCCCTGGTCGATGACGTAGGAGAGGCGCCGGTCCGGCCGGGCGAACGAATCCGCGCTCGCCACCGGCATCAGGTATTCCTGGAAGCGGCTGTTGCGGGCCTTGAAGCCGGTGGTCGACACGTTCGCCATGTTGTTGGCGATCACGTCCAGCTCGCGCTGGAGCGCCATCTGGCTCGATACGCCGACGAAGAGGGCATTCTGCATCGTGGACTCTGGGACTCGTGCGCCGCGGTGGCGGCAACGATCTCTTCAGCATGCGCTGTGCCACGAGGCCGAGTGCCAATTTTATGATTTTCCAGAATGACTTATCCGGAAATCCGCCGGTCGGTCCGGCCGGTCCGGACTGTGCCACGGCAAACCTGACTCGGCAGGAATTGCCTGCTTAACGGCGCGTTAACCGTGATGCTCCGATATCCGGATGTACCCGGCGCGGGGACATCCGCGAGAGAGCATTATTCCATGGCCAAGAAGCCCAAGAAGGCCTCCGCCGGGGAAGGCGAGGCCGGAGCCGAAGCCGCCCCGAAGAGCAAGAAGAAGCTCATGATCATGGTGGCCGTCGCCGTCCTGGTGGTGGCGGGCGGCGGTGCTGGCGCCTTCATGATGATGGGCAAGGGCGGGGACCACGGTGAGGGCAAGGAGGCCGCGGAAGGCGGTCACGGCGCCGGGCCGGAGGGCAAGAGGCAGGTCGTCTTCGTCGACGTGCGCGAGATGCTCCTGAACCTCAGCCCCGACATGCCTCAGGACAAGACGAAATACGCCAAGGTGCGGCTCTCCCTCGAGCTCAAGGACGCCAAGGTCGAGGAGGAGGTGAAGCCGCTGATGCCGCGCGTCGAGGACGCGCTGCAGATCTACATGCGCGAGCTGCGCGCCAGCGATCTCACCGGCTCGGTGGGCCTGTTCCGGCTACGCGAGGAGCTGCTGCGCCGCGTCAACATCGCGCTTTATCCCGCCAAGGTCGAGGCCGTGCTGCTCAAGGACGTGATCGTCCAGTGATCCGGCCCGAGACCCTCTCACGCCACGCGAAGGCCGCGCGCCAAGGCTTGATCGAGCACGCCTGATGGAACCCGAGGACGAACTCCCCGAGGACGATTGGTCGGCGGCCCTGCTGGAGCAGGGTTCCGAGGGCGGCGACTCGTCGCTCGCCGAGGAATGGGGCGCGGCCCTCGCCGAGCAGGGCACCACGCGCAACGCGGGTGACGTCGCCGCCGAATGGGCGACGATGATCGAGGACGGGGAGAGCGACAATCTCCCCGAACTCGCCGGCAACGACCGGGTGCTCAACCAGGACGAGATCGACGGCGTCCTCGGCTTCTCCATGCGCGAGCTCTCGGCCTCCGGGGCCGGGGGCGTGCAGGCCATCGTCGATTCGGGCGTCGTCCAGTACGAACGCCTCCCGATGCTGGAGATCGTCTTCGACCGGATGATCCGGTTGCTGTCGACCTCCCTGCGTAACCTGTTCCAGGACAACGTCGAGGTGACCCTCGACAACATCACCTCGGTGCGCTTCGGCGACTATCTCAACGCGATCCCGCTGCCGACGCTGCTGGGCGTATTCCGCGCCGAGCAGTGGGAGAATTCGGGCCTCGTCACGGTCGACTCCAACCTCGCCTACGCGACCTTCGACCTGCTGCTCGGCGGCAAGCGCGGCGGCCTGTCGAGCCGCCTCGACGGCCGTCCGTTCACCGCCATCGAGATGACCCTGGTGCGCCGCCTCGTGGAGATCGTGCTGGGCGACCTGGAGCTGTCGTTCCAGCCGCTCTCGCCAGTGAGCTTCGGCATCGACCGGATCGAGACCAATCCGCGCTTCGCCACCATCACGCGGCCGGGCAACGCCGCGATCCTGATCAGCCTGCGCCTCGACGTCGACGGGCGCGGCGGCATGCTGCAGATCCTGTTTCCCTACGCGACCATCGAGCCGATCCGCGAGCTGCTCACCCAGAGCTTCATGGGCGAGAAGCTCGGCCGCGACCACATCTGGGAAGGCCATCTCGCCACCGAGATCTGGCAGGCCGACGTGGCCATGGAGGCGGTGCTGCACGAGATGATGCTGCCGTTGAAGCAGGTCATGAGCCTCAAGGTCGGCGAGACGCTGATGTTCGACGCCAAGCCGTCGGACCTCATCACCGTGCGCTGCGGCGACTGGGCGCTGACGCAGGGGCGGATCGGCCGGGTCGACGGCCACATCGCCGTCCAGGTCACCCGGCCGCTGCGCCGGTCGCGCACGACCATCCAGGCCTACGAGGCCTCGATGAACAACCGATCGGACAATTAGGGGTGAGAGTCCCGGCATGAGTCTCTTCGTCACCCTCGCCGCCGACATCCTGGTCGCGGTCCTTCTCGCGGCGACGATCGTCACCTCCCTGCGGCTGTCGCGCCGGATCGGCCAGATGAAGGGCGACGAGGCCGCGCTCCGCCAGACCATCGGCGACCTGATGGTTGCGACCGGGACGGCCGAGCGCGCCATCGCGGGTCTGCGCGCGGCCATCGACGATGCCGACCGCACCCTCAATGCCAGCCTGGATGCCGCGACCGCCCGATCCGCCGAGCTGAAGCTGCAGGTCGAGGCGGGCGAGACGGTGGTGACGCGAATCGGCGCCATCGTCGCGCAGATGCGCGCGGTGCCGGCCCGGCCGGAGCCGGCGCATGGTCCGCAGGTCGTGGCCGAGCCCGAGCTTCAGCCCCTGCGCCGACCGGAGCCGTCGAGCCCGAACGGGGAGCGCCTCGGGGCCGCCGCCGCGGCGGCACTCGCCATGAGCGAGCGCGCCCTCGCCCGCGTCCGGGCGCGCGCCGCGTGACCGGGGTCAAAGCCCCGAAGGTCCCGCCGCCGAAGCCGGATCCCGAGGCGAAGCTGCGCCGCGCCGGCGAGGCGCTGCGCCGCTTGCCCCCCAAGCCGGCGCCGCCGGTGCGGCCGGCGCGGCTGCGCCTCATCAACGCCGTCGCCCTCGCGGCGAGCGGGCTCCTCGTGCTCAAACTCCTCAGCCTGCTGCAGGCCGGCCTGCCGGAGAGCGCCGCGCTGCCGGACTACAGCCGCGCGGTCGCCCGGGCCCGGACCGGCTACGAGCCGCCCGACCCGGTCACCACCGGATCGGTGGGCGCCAAGGAGGAGCCGGCCGCCGCGGCCGAGAAGGCTCCGGTCACGGCCCCGCCGCAGCCTGCGGCCCCAGCCTCGGTCTCGCCGACCGAGCGCGCGCTGCTGGAGAAGCTCGGCGCTCGGCGCGACGCCCTGCGCCAGAAGAACGACGAGCTTGAGCTGCGCGAGAAGATGCTGGGCGAGGCCGAGCGGAAGCTTGAGACCGGGCTCGGCGATCTCAAGAAGGCCGAGGACAAGGTCGATTCCGTCGCCAAGGCGAAGGAGGAGGCCGAAAAGCAGGGGCTCAAGAACATCGTGACGATGTACGAGGCGATGAAGCCCAAGGATGCCGCCCGGGTGTTCGACCGGCTGGGCCACGACGTCCTGGTGCCGATCGTGCTGGCCATGAATCCGCGCAAGATGGCCGAGGTTCTGGCGGTGATGCAGCCCGAAACCGCCGAGCGCCTGACCGTGGCGCTCGCCAACCGCGCCCGCGGCGCCGGCGGCCCGCAGGCGCTGGCCGGCTCCGGCTTGCCGGCGAACGAGCTGCCGGCGATCGATCCGGGACCGCCGGCGCACTAGACCCTCGGAGCGCATCGATTGGCTATGGTGCGCTCCGGCCCATGCGTCGTAGGGTCCAGGGCCACCGAGTTGGCGGCCGCGCCACACGCGCGGCACGATGGGAGCACCTGGATGTCCGATCTCGCGACCCTGCGCGGCCTGTCAGGCCTCAGCCCCGAGCCGGCCGGGCTCAAGGGCTCGGCGCTCGTCATGATCGACCTGCAGCAGACGTATCGCGAAGGCGTCATGCGCCTCGAGGGCGTCGAATCCGCGATCCGTGAGGCGGCGGACCTGCTCCGGCGGGCGCGCGAGGCCGGCATCCCGATCCTCCATGTCCGCCACAATGCCGGGCCGGGCTCGCCCTACGACGTCACGGCCCCGATCGGCCAGATCAGCCCGGAAGTGGCGCCGCAGGGCGACGAGCCGGTGATCACCAAGGCCTATCCGAGTTCGTTCGTGGGGACCGACCTTCAGGCGCGGCTGGAGAAGGCCGGCGTGAAGGACGTCGTGCTCGCGGGCTTCATGACGCATATGTGCGTCAACTCGACGGCGCGCAGCGCCTTCAATCTCGGGTTCCGCCCGACCGTCGTGGCCGCCGCCACGGCGACGCGCGATCTGCCGGCGCCGGACGGCAGCGTGGTGCCCGCCGCGCAGCTTCAGGCCGCGAGCCTCGCCGCGCTCGGCGACCTGTTCGCCGTGGTGGCGCGCAAGCAGGCCGACCTCCCGGATTGAGGCGGCGCCTGAAAAGGAAGTCCGAGCGCGGGAATCACGGATCTCCCGGCGGGAAGGGCTGAGTTCCCCGTCATCTCGGGGCCGCGCAGCGGAGCTCGGCATCCAGACACGCGGACCTGCCAGAACCTTGCATGGATGGCGGTTCTGGATTCCGGGCACGCCTTCGGCGCCCCGGAATGACGGTGACGCACGGGCTGTGAGGCGCCGGGAGCGGCCAGGAGACGTCGGTCCCGACGTCCCGCCGCGTCCCTTACTCAAGACTCAGTTCGCTCGCCCGATCGTGGCGATGACCTCCGGCAGGCTCGGCCGCCGCGCTGGATCGGCCTGCGTGCAGGCCCGTGCCAGACTCCGCAGGCTCTCCGGGGGGGCGGTGCAGTGGTCGAGCAACTCACCCAGCAGGATGCCGACGGCCCGCACCTCGACCCGCATCAGCGTCGAACCGGTCTCACCCGACGGCAGCGCCGAGGCCGCCCCGAAATCGCTGAGCACGGCCGCACCGGTCGCGGCATCCCAGAGGATGTTGTGGGCGTAGACGTCGCCGTGGAGCAGGCTGCGGCCATGAAGGTGTACCACCGCCTCAGCCACCGAGCGAGCGATGCGCAGAACCTGCGCCTGGTCGAGGCGCAAGCTCGGCGGGTAGACGTCGCGGCTGCAACTCGCGAGACTCGGCGGACCCGCGAGCACGCGCCAGTGCTGGGGCAGGAGCCGCAGGAGCAGCCCTTGCGCGCCGTCCGGATGTCCCGCGATCCGGCCGAGGGCGCCGGTCAGCGCCGGATGCGTGCCGGCAGCGAGGCAGGCCTCCATCTCGCGCTCGGGCAGCCCGTCGCTGGTCATCGCGCCCTTGAACAGCTTGAGCGCCACGTCCCGCGCGCCGGCGGGGCTCGTCCACACGGCCCGAAAAACCTGGCCCGAGGCGCCCTCCCCGAGCAGGTCGCCGACCGTCAGGTCGGCCCATGGGACGCGCGTCGCCCCGGCGGGCTCCGTCTCCGGCTCCGCGGGATTGCCCGCATAGGCGATCCAGGCGAGGCGCGGCAGCCGCGCCAGCCAGGCGGGAAGCGCGTCGAACCGGTTGCACGACAGGCGGATCAGCTCGAGATAGTCCGCCGCCGACAGGCTGTCGGGCAGCGCGGCGATCCGGTTTCCGGCGAGCATCAGCTTCTGCAGCAGCGGCCGTTCACCGAGGGTGTCGGGCAGGTGCTCGATCTGGTTGTCGGTCAGGGTCAGCCAGCGCAGGTCGCGCGGCAGCGAGTCCGGCGGAACCTCGCGGATGCCGCAGCCCCGGAACCCGAGCTGGCTCAGCGTCGGGCACCCGCCCAAAACCGGTGGCAGGCGGGGGAAGGGGTTGCCGGAGCCGAACAGCACCCGCAGGCGCCGCAGGCGCCCGAGATCGTCCGGCAGGTCGGAGAGGCTGCCCCGGCCGAGATCCAGCACCTCGAGCGTGTCGCCGAGATCCAGCACCTCCCGGGGGAGTTCGGCGAGCCCGTCGGGCAGCCGCAGCTCACGGGCGCCGCCGAGATCGCCGCGCCGAAGCGCGGCGAGCGTTTCGGTCCGGTCCAAGCGTCAGCCCCGCTTGAAGAAGGCGTCGGCCGCGCCCTGCGCCGCCTGCTTGGCCGCCCGCGCCGCCTCGATCCGGGCGATCTCGGCCCGCAGGAGCGCGACCCGCTCGTCGAGGTCCGAGAGCGAGAGCGTGTCCAACGGCTGTCCGACCTCGTGGGTGACGGCCTTGCGCGGCCGGTCGTCATCGTCCCGCATCGTGCGCACTCCCTAGAGGAACGGTCGTCCGGCGCCGTCCCAGGTCAGGCCGAGATGGGCCGCCACCGTGGCACCGATATCCGCGAAGGTGTCCCGCCGCCCGACCGCGCGTCCGGCGATTCCGGGACCGAAGACCAGGACCGGCACCTGCTCGCGGGTGTGGTCGGTGCCTGCCCAGGTCGGGTCGTTGCCGTGGTCGGCGGTGATCACCGCGAGATCGCCGGGCCCAAGCGCCGCCAGAATATCGGGGACCCGGGCATCAAAGGCTTCCAGTTCCGCCGCGTAACCCGGCACGTCGCGGCGGTGGCCGTGTTCCGTATCGAAATCCACGAGGTTCACGAAGACGAGGCCGCCGTCCGGCAGGTCCTTGAGCGCGTCGAGCCCGGCCGTGAGGCAGGCGGCGTTCGGACCCGGCTTGATCTCGCGGCCCGTGGCGCGGTGGGCGAAGATGTCGCCGATCTTGCCGACGCTGACGACGGCGCGGCCCGCCGCCTCCGCCCGGTCGAGCAGGGTGCGGCCGGGCGGCGCCACGGCGAAATCCTTGCGGTTGCTTGTCCGGCGGAACCCCGCCTCCGCCGAGCCCACGAACGGCCGGGCGATGACCCGGCAGACCCGATAGGGATCGCAGAGCTGGCGGGCGGTGCGGCACAGCGCGTAGAGCCGCTCCAGCCCGAACGCCTCCTCGTGGGCGGCGATCTGGAACACGCTGTCGGCCGAGGTGTAGCAGATCGGCTTGCCGGTCCGCAGGTGCTCGGCCCCGAGCGCGTCGATGATCGCCACGCCCGGCGCGTGGCGATCGCCCAGGATGCCCGGCAGCTGCGCCTCCGCGACGAGCGCCTCGGTCAGCGCGTGGGGGAAGGCCGGCCGAGTATCGGGAAAATGGCCCCACGGCTCGGGCAACGGCAGGCCGGCGATCTCCCAATGGCCCGAGGGTGTGTCCTTGCCGGCAGCCGTCTCCACGGCGTGGCCGTAGGCGCCGCGCGGCGCGCCGTCCGGTGCCAGGCCGGGCGGGATCCGGCCCGACGCCCCGGCGGCCGCGAGCCCGAGACCGAGCGCGGCCAAATGCGGAAGCCGCAACGGGCCGGCGCGCAGCCCGGGCCGGTCGCCGCGTCCCGCCGCGCAGGCGTCCGCGATGTGCCCGAGCGTATCGGACCCGGCGTCGCCGTAGGTGTCGGCATCCGGGGCGCCGCCGATGCCGACGGAATCGAGGACGATGAGGAGCGCGCGCGCCACGGTCAGGCGGGCTCCAGCTCGGTGGGCGCGTCGCTGTCGAGGGCGAAGGCAGCCTTGAACAGGGCCTGCGTGTAGGCGGTCTGCGGGCTCGCGAAGATCGTCTCGGCGGGGCCCTCCTCGACCACCCGGCCGTTCTGCATCACCACCACGTAGTTCGCCAGCGCGCGGACCACCTTCAGGTCGTGGCTGATGAACAGGTAGGCGAGGCCGCGCTCGCGCTGGAGATCGCGCAGCAGGGTCACGATCTGGGCCTGGACCGAGCGGTCGAGGGCCGAGGTCGGCTCGTCGAGCACGACGAAGCGCGGATTGAGCACGATGGCCCGGGCGATGGCGATGCGCTGGCGCTGGCCGCCGGAGAATTCGTGCGGGTAGCGGTCCATGGCGGCCGGGTCGAGGCCGACATCGCTGAGGGCCTTCGACACCACGGCGCGGCGCTCGGCCCTGGAGCGCACGGCGCCCTGAACCACCAGCCCCTCGGCAACGATGTCGGCCACCGACATGCGCGGCGAGAGCGAGCCGTAGGGATCCTGGAAGACCACCTGCATGTCCTTCCGCAGCGGCCGCATCTGCGCCACGCCGTAACCGTCGATCGCCTTGCCGAGGAACACGATCGGGCCCTCCGAGCCCGTCAGGCGCAGCAGGGCAAGCCCGAGCGTCGTCTTGCCGGAGCCGGATTCGCCGACCACGCCCACGGTTTCGCCAGCCCGCACCCGCAGGGACACACCGTCCACCGCCTTGACGTGGCCGGTGACGCGCCGGAGCAGGCCGGTCTTCAACGGGAACCAGACCTTGAGCGGCCCGGCCTCGACCAGCGAGGGGGCGTCGGACGGGACCGGGTTGGCCCGACCCTTCGGCTCGGAGGCGATCAGGCGCCTCGTGTATTCGTGCTGCGGGTTCGCGAAGACCGCCCTGGTGGCACCGGCCTCCACGATCTTGCCCTTCAGCATGACGCAGACCCGGTCGGCGATCCGCTCGACGATGCCGAGATCGTGGGTGATGAACAGCATCGCCATGCCGAGGCGCTTCTGCAGATCGGCCAGCAGCGCTAGGATCTGCGCCTGCACGGTGACGTCCAGCGCCGTGGTCGGCTCGTCGGCGACCAGAAGGTCCGGCTCGCAGGCCAGCGCCATGGCGATCATCACCCGCTGGCGCTGACCGCCCGAGAGCTCGTGCGGGTAGGCGCCCATGCGGCGCTCGGCGTCGCGCAGGCCCACGAGCTCCAGGAGTTCGAGGATCCGGCGCCTTGCCGCCTTGCCGCTGAGGCCGCGATGGAGGCTCAGCACCTCGCCGATCTGCCGCTCGATCGAGTGGAGCGGGTTGAGCGACGTCATCGGCTCTTGGAACACCATGGTGATGTCGGCACCGCGCACGTCGCGCATCGCGCGCTCCGGCAGGCCGGCGAGGTCGCGCCCCTTGAACAGGATCCGGCCGTCCTGGTGAGCCGCGCCGTCGAGGAGCCGCAGGATCGCCAGCGCGGTCACCGACTTGCCGGATCCCGACTCGCCGACCAGCGCGACGGTCTCGCCGCGGCGGATCGTGAAGGCGATGTTGTCAACCGCCCGTGTCTCGCCCGCGCGGGACCGAAAGGCGACGGACAAGCCCTCGACGGCGAGGAGCGGCTGGTTTTCGGCCTCTGACATGCATCCCTTATAGCGCGCGTGCGCCGCGGCCCTAGTCTCTGCGGCCGTAAGGATGATCTGCCCGCCCACGCGGATTCATGGGAGTTCGGCATGAGGGAAGGGACCGAGGCATTCGCCGCACGGATCTGGGAGACGCTCGGGGGACCGCCCCGCGCCCTCGACAGCCTCGATATCACCGGCACCGGCACCCTGCCCTCGGCCTTCGCGGTCACCGAGCTGGCCGCCGGTTCGATCGGCGCAGCGGCGTTGGCGCTCGCGGAGATCGCGGGTGCGCGCGGACCGGTTCGCGTGGACCGAAGGCTCGCGGGGCTCTGGTTCGCGACTTCGTTGCGGCCGGAGGGCTGGACCGTGCCGGCGCCCTGGGATCCCGTCGCCGGCGACTACGCCACCCGGGACGGCTGGATCCGCCTCCACACCAACGCCCCGCACCACAGAGCCGCGGCCGAGCGGGTGCTCGGGGCGCAGGCGGATCGCGCCGGCATGGCCCGGGCGGTGGCGGGTTGGGCCAAGACCGAGCTGGAGGCCGCGATCCTGGCCGAGGGCGGCTGCGCCGCCGAGATGCGCGGGCTTTCCGAGTGGGCGGCGCATCCGCAGGGGCGCGCGGTGACGGCCGAGGCGCTCGTGGCCTGCGCGCCGGCCAGCGACCGGACGGAATCGCGCTGGGTGCCGCGTCCTGAGCGGCCGCTCGCGGGCCTGCGGGTGCTCGATCTGACGCGGGTGCTCGCCGGGCCGGTGGCGACGCGCTTCCTCGCGGGCTTCGGGGCGGACGTGCTGCGGATCGACCCGCCCGACTGGAACGAGGCCGCCCTCGAGCCGGAGGTGACGCTGGGCAAGGCCTGCGCCCGTTTGGACCTGCGCCGGGATCCGGACCACGCGATCTTCGAGGCGCTGATGGCCGAGGCGGACGTGCTCGTCCACGGCTACCGGCCCGGCGCCCTGGACGGGCTCGGCTACGGCGCAGAGGTGCGGCGGGCACTGGCGCCCGGCCTCGTCGAGGTTTGCCTCGACGCCTATGGCTGGACCGGGCCCTGGGCCGGACGGCGCGGCTTCGACAGCCTCGTCCAGATGAGCTGCGGCATCGCGCAGGCCGGGCAGGACTGGCGGAAAGCCGGAACACCGGTGCCCCTTCCCGTCCAGGCTTTGGACCACGCGACCGGCTACATGATGGCGGCCGCGATCCTGCGGCTGCTGGCGCGCCGGCTCTCGGACGGGACCGGCGGCCAAGCCCGGCTCTCGCTCGCCCGGACGGCGGCACTTCTGGTCGCGTCGGGGCCGGGAGCGCCCGATCAGCCTGCCGTCACCGAGGCGGTGGATGACCTTGCCCCGGAGATCGAGACGACGGCGTGGGGGCCGGCGCGGCGCCTGTTGCCGCCCGCGACCGTGCCGGGCGCCCCAATGCGCTGGGACCGGGCGGCGCGCCGGCTCGGCGACGACGCCCCGGCCTGGGCGGCGGACCGGATGGATTGATCCGAAACCGGAGGTCGCTACAAGCGCCGGTGTGACCATCTCACGCCTGCGCCTCGGCGCGCTGCTCGCCATCCTCGGCTTCGCCTTTGCGCATCCGGCGGCCTCCGCCCCGTCGGAAGGGGCTACCGAGACCGTCGAGCAGGCGCTCTGCCGGCTGATCGACGAGTCCGCCAAGGCCCGCGGCCTGCCCGTGCCGTTCCTGACGCGGCTGATCTGGCGTGAGAGCAGCTTTCGCGTCGGCGTCGTGAGCCCCGCGGGCGCGCAGGGCGTGGCGCAGTTCATGCCCGGGACCGCGCGCGAGCGGGGCCTCCTCGACCCGTTCGACCCGGAGCAGGCGATCCCGCACGCCGCCCACCTGCTGGCCGACCTGAAAAGGCAGTTCGGCAATCTCGGGCTGGCCGCGGCCGCCTATAACGGCGGCGCGACGCGGGTCAGCAAGTGGCTCACTGGGGACGGCGGGCTGCCTGCCGAGACCCGCGCCTACGTGGCTGCCATCACGGGCGTTCCGGCCGACGACTGGCGGACCGGCCCCGCCAAGGCGATCGAGTTCCCGGAAGGCGGGGCGTCCGAGAAGACCGAGAAGCCGGAGAAGCCCGAGCAGAAGGAGGCGAAGACGGAGGCGCCCCAGACCTGCCTGCAGGTCACCGCCAGCCTGCGGATCCCGGCCCGCGGCGACCGCTTCGCGCTCGGGCTCAACGAGGGCCCGGCGGCCCCCTGGGGGATCCAGCTTGCCGGCAACTTCTCCAAAGCGCTGGCCCTCCAGAGCTTCAACCGTGCCCGGAGCAGCTATGCGGGCGTGATCGGCGAGGTGCGGCCGATGATCATCGGGACGCGCCTGCGCAATCGCGGGACCCGCGCCTTCTACCGGATCCGTATCCCGGCGCAGAGCCGGCAGGCGGCCGACGACCTGTGCGGCCGGATCCGGAAGGTCGGTGGCGCCTGCATCGTGCTGCGAACCTGATTTTTTTCCGGTGTTCGCCGCCGGACCGTCATCAATCCGCCCTGAGCGCGATGCGGTATGGTCCGGTCGGGACAACCGGATGGGATATGACACGTCTGCTTACCGCGTTCGCCAGCCTCCTCTGCCTCGGCCTTGCCGCGTTCGGCTTCACCGCCGCCTCGCCGCTTGCCCTGTTCGACGCGATCGGTCCGCGCGATCCGGGTGGCCGCCTCGCGGCCAAGGACCAGCCCTTCGGTGAGGGACCGCGGCGGCAGCTCGACGTCTACGTCCCGACGGCGGCCGCCGAGAACGCGCCCGTGCTGGTGTTCTTCTACGGCGGCTCCTGGCAGAGCGGCTCCAAGGACGACTACGCCTTCGTCGGGCACGCGCTCGCCGCGCAGGGCTTCGTCACCGTGTTGCCCGATTACCGGCTCTATCCGGACGCCCCGTTCCCGGGCTTCCTGGAGGACGGTGCGGCGGCCCTGGCCTGGGTGCGCGACAACATCACGACCTTCGGCGGCGACCCGCGCCGCATCGTTCTGGCCGGACACTCCGCGGGCGCCTACAACGCCCTGATGCTGGGCCTCGACACGCGCTACGTGACCGCCGCCGGCGTCGATCCCAAGGTGATCAAGGCCGTCGCGGGCCTCTCGGGACCCTACGACTTCCTGCCCCTCGACCAGGACACCACCCTCAAGGTTTTCGGGGACGCGCCCGACAAGGCCGCGACGCAGCCCGGGACCTTCGTCGGCCCGCTCTCGCCGCCCGCGTTCCTGGCGACCGGCGACGCCGACACGGTGGTGAAGCCCCGCCACACGGTCAGCCTGGCCGCCAAGCTGCGCGCCGAGCACGTTCCGGTCCAGGAGCGGCTCTATCCCGGGCTCGACCACAAGGACACGCTCCTGGCGCTGTCCGTAACCTTTCGCTCCAAGGCGCCCGAGCTCGCCGAGATGGCATCCTTCCTGATGCGGCAATCGGCCGGGCGCTCGCAGTACACGATGCGGCGCTGAGCGGCGCAGCCCGGCGTCAAGGTTATCACGCGATCGTCGGGACGAAGCTTTGATTGCCCATCGCACTGGATCCGTCCGCCGCTAGAATGACCAAGGCCGCAGAGCGCGGCTTTCGCGGTGGGATGGGATGGCTTCTGCGGGCGCGGCAACCGGGATCCGGGTACAGGAGCGGCAGCGCGGCACCGCGGCGCGCGATTTGCCGGACGTGCTGCGCGTTCTCCTGAACGGTGCGGTCTTCGTTCTCCTCTGGAACCACATCTGGCTCGTCGACCTGTCCGACCGGTCGATCCTGGCGGCCTCCGAGGAAGGCAGCCTTCTCACACAGGCGCTCTTTCTTTCGACCGGTGTCGCCATGGTTGCGGCCATCCATCGGATCGGCTTCCGGCATCTCCGGCCGCTGGTGACAGGCCCGCTCGTGCTGTGCGCCGTCTGGCTGAGCGGGACGGCTCTTCTCTCCATCGAGCCGAGCCTGTCGCTACGACGGCTGGCCCTGTTCGCCATCGCCGCCCTGCTCTCGGCGGGCGTGCTGATCGTGGCCCGCTCTCCGCGGCAACTCGCCCTGACCATGGCCGGGGCCGCGCTGGTGATCGTGCTGTCGTCCTACCTCGCGGTTGCCCTCGTTCCGAACCTCGCCATCCACTCGGCCTTCGACGTCAATTCCGACCCGAGCCATCCGGGGCTCTGGCGCGGGATATTCCCGCAGAAGAACGAGGCCGGTGCCGCCATGGTCATCCTGGTGATCGTCGGGCTCTACGTTGCGCGGGTGGCGAGCCGCGTCCTCGGCTGGAGCATCGTGCTGCTGGCCGCAGGATTCCTAATCGCCAGCGGCTCCAAGACCGCGATCCTGCTCCTGCCGGTGATCCTCGTGATCACCGGCCTCTGCCAGATCCTCACGGGCGGGATCATGCGGACGCTGCTGCTGCTCGGCCCGATCGTCGGATTCTCGCTAATCTCGATCGGCTCGGTCCTGGTGCCGTCGATCCAGGACGCGGTGGGGGCGCTCCTCACCAACGCCACCTTCACGGGGCGCAGCGAGATCTGGCAGTTCGCCATCGACAACATCCTGGTCCGCCCTTGGCGCGGCTGGGGGCTCGGGGCGTTCTGGATGACCGAGCGCACCATGTATGGCGGCTCCGAGGAGCTGACCTGGGTCAACACCGTCGACCACGCCCACAACGCCTATCTCGACACGGCTTTGATCGGGGGCCTGCCGTTCCTCGCGCTGACCGTGGTGGCATTCGTGCTCGCGCCCGTGCGCGACCTTCAGCGCGTAGCGGGCGGAACCCGCCTCGACGCGGAGACGATGCTGTTCCTGCGGCTGTGGTTCCTGGGGCTGGTCTCGGCCTCGTTCGAGACGGTGCTGTACAACGGCAACAACGCCACTTGCTGCATGTTCATGATGGCGGTGTTCGGCCTGCGCCTGCGGACGCGCTACCCGATCGCACGCGACTGACCTGTTCGCGCCACGGGCTCGGCCGCGGTCAATCGGGCAGCGCGAAGACCAGGAGCGCGTCGCCGGTGCCGAAGCCTGACGCCTTGGTGAACGACGCGCCGCCCGCCGCGACCGCCAGAAACTGTTTGCCGTCCAGCGCGTAGGTCATCGCCGGCCCGCTGATGCCGGCCCCGCACTGGAAACGCCAGAGCACGCGGCCATCGCGCGCATCGTGTGCGTCCAGATGCCCATCCTCCTCGCCGGAGAAGACGAGACCGCCGGCGGTCGCCAGCGTGCCGCCCGACAGCCGGCTCGCCGACCGCACCGACCAGGCGATCTTGCCGCCATCGCCGAGATCGACGGCCGTCAGGGTGCTGAAGGACGGCTCGTCCCTGGCCTCGCCGGTCTCGGTGTAGCGGATTTCCGGCCGCCCGGCGGCCGCCGGCACCGTCTTTACCGTGTAAGTCGTCGCCCCGTGGCGGACCTGCACGTAGGCGCGCCGCCCGTCATATGCGGTGGGCGGCCACGACACGGCGCCGAGGGGACCGGGCGCCACCACGGTGCCCTGCGGAGTCGGCGGGGAGAACAGGTTCTTCTGGTCGATGAGCGGGGCCGAGCGCGCGATCAGCCGGCCCGTCGCGCGGTCGTGGACATAGATCCAGCCGGTCTTGCTCGCAGAGGCCACGGCCTTGGCGCCGCCCGGCATGTCGAGCAGG
Source organism: Methylobacterium sp. OAE515 (assembly GCF_041806315.1). NCBI lineage: Bacteria > Pseudomonadati > Pseudomonadota > Alphaproteobacteria > Hyphomicrobiales > Methylobacteriaceae > Methylobacterium > Methylobacterium sp. OAE515. Next base: position 3,164,374 of record NZ_JBGMUV010000001.1, on the reverse strand, counting down.
AACGGCGGCGCGGCGACGTCGTAGCCCCACTCGTCGTGCGGCACCTGCTGGTAGTACCAGCGCAGCGTGCCGGTCTTCACGTCGAGGGCGACGAGGCACATCGTGTAGAGGTTGTCGCCCGGTCGCGAGAGGCCGAAATTTTGCGGGGCCGGGTTGCCGGTCCCGAGGAAGATCAGGCCGAGATCCGCGTCGTAGGCCGGCGTCATCCAGAGGGAACCGCCGCCGACCCGCCAGGCGTCGCGATTGGCCGGTGCGGCTGCCTTCTCGGCGGCGATGTCGCGGTGGAGCGGCGTCCCGTCGGCGGTCTTCTCGACGAAGCCGCCCTCCCAACCCTCCGACGGCGTGACGTACCAGCGCCAGCGCTCCTCGCCGGTCTTGGCGTCGTAGGCCGCGAGCCAGCCGCGCCGCCCATATCCGCCCTCAATCCCGACCACCGCGCCGCCGTCGAGACCGCCCGCCTCGTCCTCGATGTGGAGGCCGTAGCCCGCGCCGGTCACGCCGACGATCACCAGCCCCTCGACGACGAGCGGCGGCATCTTGAAGCCGAGGCGGCTCGATCCCTGCACGGGCTTGCCGCCGAGCGTTGCCGCGAGGCCCGAGGCGGTCTCGCTCTCGCCCTCCTCCGGCCGGACCGCCTCCTTGTCCCAGACGATCTTCCCGGTCTTCGCGTCGAGGGCGATCAGCCGTCCGTCCATGGTCGCCTCGAAGACGAGGCCCCCGGAAACGGCCAGTCCGCGGTTCGAGGGCGGTCCGAAGATCTTCTCGGTGCGCGGCTTGTGTGTGTAGGTCCAGATCGGCTGGCCGGTGCGCGCGTCCAGCGCCGCGACGTTGTTCTGCGTCGAGGAGACGTAGAGCGTCCCATCGACCATCACCGGCTGAGCCTGGAAGTAGCCGGTGACGCCCGTCTGGAAGATCCAGGCTGGGCGCATGCGGCCGACAGTGTCGCGGTCGATCTGGGTGAGGTCGGAGAAGTTGCGGTTGCTGGGATCGTGCCCGAAGGCGGGCCAGGGCGTCTCGGCGGCGGATGCTGCGCCGAAGGACGCGATCTGCACGAGGCAGATCAGCGCGGCAGTTCCGAGGGATCGCGGCAAGACTCTGCTCCCGGGTGGGGCGCCTGTCGCGCCCGTGCGTGTCGGCTCGACGGTGCAACGCGCGGCGACGTGCACTACCGCCGCGCTGCCCCGTCGAGCTGCCCCGGCGTCGCCTGGGCGCCCATGGCCCGGGCCATGTCGGCCGCGCTCTGGCCTGCGGCGTCGCGGCGATCCGGATCGGCGCCGTGCTGGAGCAGCAGGTCGACCATCTCGGTCCGGTCGAACATGGCTGCCGTCATCAGGGCCGTGCGGCTGCCGCTGCCGGTCCCGTCCACCGCGGCCCCGTGCTGGAGCAGCAGCTGCGCCACCGCCAGATCGTTCTTGAAGGCGGCACCTGCCAGCGGCGTCTGGCCGCGGTCGTTGGCGAGCTCCGGGTCGCCGCCGGCCTCCAGGATCACCCGCGTGGCCTCCTCCTGGCCGTTATAGGCGGCCAGCATCAGGAGGCTGTCGCCCTTGTCGTTGCGCAGGTTCGCCGGCAGGCCCTGCCCGAACAACTCGGCAAGCTCCTCCGCGTGGCCAATCCGCGCGTACTGGAACACCCGGGCCGCGAAGGCCAGGGTCTCGTCGTCGAGGGCCGGGGGCGTGTTCGTCTCGGATGCCATCGTGTGCTCGTCTCTCGCCGGCGGCTGATCTGGGCCGGTGCGGCATTCGAGTCCAGGGCCGGCGGGAACAGTTTCGTTGGGATGCTCGTTCCAGCCGCCAACCCGGGTTGATAAGGCCCGGCGCCTCCGGAGCGCGACGATGCCCCGACCCTTCGAGCCTTACGCCGACGCGCTACGCACCGCGCGCGACATCGTCCGCGAGCGCGGCGTTGCGGTCGCCGAAGCGGCCGTGCAGGCGGATCCGCGCGCCTACGACGAAGCGTGCAACGCCCTCGTGCTCCGGATCGCCCAGGCGATCGTTGATGCGGGCGAGGCCGCGACGATGCATGGCCGAGGCCGGGATCACGAGGCCGCTTGAGGCCGAGACGGGCGGTCAGCCCCGTCGCCGCCCGCCACCGCCCTTGTATTTGGGCTTCTGCCCGCCGAGCCCCTGCGTCGAGCGCGGCTTCGGCCGCTCCTGCCAGACCGGCGCCGTGCCGCCCACGGGCAGCTCCCGGTCCGTCCCCGGACCCATATTGTCGAGGTCCGGCTTGGCGATGCGGCTGCCCCCGCCCCCACGCGGCGCCTTCCGGCCGAACTTGCCGGCCTCCCGCTCCACGTCGCTCTGCCGCGCCATCGGGTCGTCGGAGACCAGCAGCTCGGTCGCCTGAAGTCGCTTGAGCTCGTCGCGCAGTCGCGCCGCCTCCTCGAAGTCGAGGTCGGCGGCCGCCGCGCGCATGCGCTTCTCGAGGTCGGCCATCACGGCCTTGAGGTTGTGGCCGACCGTGATCGCGTCCTTGGCCAGCCCGGTATCGACCTGGACGTGGTCGCGCTCGAACACGCTGCTCAGGATGTCGGCGATGCCGCGCTTCACGCTCTGCGGCGTGATCCCGTGCTCTTCGTTGTAGGCGAGCTGCTTGGCGCGGCGGCGCTCGGTCTCGGCCATCGCCCGCTCCATCGAGCCGGTGATGTTGTCCGCGTACAGGATACAGCGCGCGTCGGCGTTGCGGGCCGCGCGGCCGATGGTCTGGATCAGCGAGGTCTCCGACCGGAGGAAGCCCTCCTTGTCGGCGTCGAGGATCGCCACCAGGGCGCATTCCGGGATGTCGAGGCCTTCGCGCAGCAGGTTGATGCCGATCAGCACGTCGAAGGCGCCGAGCCGCAGGTCGCGGATGATCTCGATCCGCTCCAGCGTGTCGATGTCGGAGTGCATGTAGCGCACCCGGACGCTGTTCTCGTGGAGGTACTCGGTGAGGTCCTCGGCCATGCGCTTGGTGAGCGTGGTCACGAGCGTCCGGTAGCCGGCCTGCGCGACTTCCCGGACCTCGCCCAGCAGGTCGTCGACCTGACTGCGCGCCGGGCGGATCTCGATCACCGGGTCGACGAGGCCGGTCGGGCGGATTACCTGCTCGGCGAACACGCCGCCGGTCTGCTCCATCTCCCATTTGCCGGGCGTCGCCGAGACGTGGACCGTCATCGGCCGCATCGCGTCCCACTCCTCAAAGCGGAGCGGGCGGTTGTCCAGGCAGGAGGGCAGCCGGAAGCCGTATTCGGCCAGCGTCGCCTTGCGGCGAAAGTCGCCCCGGTACATGCCGCCGATCTGCGGCACGGTGACGTGGCTCTCGTCGGTGAAGACCAGGGCGTTGTCTGGCAGATACTCGAACAGGGTCGGCGGCGGCTCGCCGGGCTTCCGGCCGGTGAGGTAGCGGGAGTAGTTCTCGATGCCGTTGCAGGCGCCGGTGGCCTCGATCATCTCGATATCGAAGGTACAGCGCTGGTCGATGCGCTGCGCCTCGATGAGGCGGCCCATCTTAGTGAGTTCCTCGATCCGGCCATTCAGCTCGTGTTTGATGCCTTTGATCGCCTGCTGCAGCGTCGGGCGCGGCGTCACATAGTGGGAGTTGGCGTAAACCTTCACGAACTTCAGCTCGGAGATCGTCTTGCCGGTCAGCGGGTCGAACTCGACGATGCTCTCGACCTCGTCGCCGAACAGGCCGATGCGCCAGCCGCGGTCTTCCAAGTGGGCGGGCCACAGCTCGATCGAATCGCCGCGGACCCGGAAGGTGCCGCGGGCGAAGTCGGACTGGATGCGCTTGTACTGGAGCGCCACGAGGTCGGCGATCAGCTGGCGCTGCTCGATCCGCTCGCCGAGCGAGATCGTGAACGACATCGCCGTGTAGGTCTCGACCGAGCCAATACCGTAGATGCACGAGACCGAAGCGACGATGATCACGTCGTCACGCTCCAGCAGGGCGCGGGTCGCGGCGTGGCGCATCCGGTCGATCTGCTCGTTGATCGAGGATTCCTTCTCGATGAAGGTATCCGAGCGAGGAACGTAGGCCTCGGGCTGATAGTAGTCGTAGTAGGAGACGAAATACTCGACCGCGTTATCGGGGAAGAACGCCTTGAACTCCCCGTAGAGCTGCGCGGCCAGCGTCTTGTTGGGCGCCAGGATCAGCGCCGGGCGCTGCGTCTCCTCGATGATCTTGGCCATCGTGAAGGTCTTGCCCGAGCCGGTGACGCCGAGCAGGACCTGGTCGCGCTCACGGGCCTGCACGCCGCTGACCAGTTCGGCGATGGCCTTCGGCTGGTCGCCGGCCGGTGTGAATTCAGATTTCAGCGTGAACCGGACGCCGCCCTCGGATTTCTGCGGTCGCTCCGGGCGGTGCGGCACCCAGGTCTGGCCGTCCTTGAACAGCGGATTGCCCTCGGTGAGCAGCCGCTCCAGGGCCGTGACGGTGGCCGAGGCGCCGCCATCGGCGCCGGGATCCGGCAAGTCCGCGCCTTCCGGCGCCGGACCATCCTCCGGCGGGGTCAGGCCGAGGGCCTGGGCCAGCCGCGGATCGACATCTGCCGCGTTGCCGAGTGCGTAACCGGCCTGCGGCGCCTCCGCGAAGCCGTCGCGGGCGATCTCGGCCCGGCGCGTGGCCGCCTTGCCGTCACCCTTGCCGGTGCGCCCTTTCACCTTGCCCGGCCGCGCGGGCGGCTCAGGGGAAGGCTCGATCGGAGCCAACCGATTGCGGTTGAGTGCCGGGTTCAGCAGCTCGGCCAGATAGGTATCGAGGGGCTTCAATTCGGGCTTCGACGCCTTGGCGGACGAGGCCGTGACGGAAGCGGCGCGCGATTTCTTCGGAGCGGGCATGGTATCAATATGGGCTCGGCGCCCGCCGCGAGAAACCCTTTTCGGCGCGGAGTTGTTGCCGCTTTCGTCGATGCCGCGGTCGATTCAGCCGGCGCGCGACATCCAGGACCCCAGCGGCAATCCATCAGCGAACGGTTGAACGGGCGCTGCCGACGAGGCGCGTCCGCAACGACGGGCAGGCGCCGTGTCGGCTCATGCTGAGAAATATCGCCCCATGACCTGCACGAACCGGCTTGCGGTGCCCTTGCCGGGCCGTTACTTTGCGTTACAAAGCATGATGCAGCCCGGGGCATGAGGCACATGCAGGACCTGGACAAGGCGCTGGCCGATATCGTGGCGATCCGCTCGCAGATCGCCCGGGACACGACGTTCCGCGGACTCGGGGCTGCGACGGTTGCGGCCACCGGCGGCCTTGCCCTGGCCTGCGCCACGGGTCAGGCCCTCTGGCTCGGCGACCCGGCCGCGCGGACCGGGATGTTCTTCGGCGTGTGGATCGCGGTTGCCCTCGTGGCCTTCGCGCTGATCGGCATCGAGGCGATCCGGCGCAGCCGCCGCCTGCATTCCGGACTAGCCGACGCGATGGTGTGGAACGCCATCGAGGTCTTCCTGCCGGCTGCCGGCGCCGGCGCCTGTCTCGCCCTGGTGATCGCCCGATTCGCGCCCGGCGAGGTCTGGATGCTGCCGGGCCTTTGGCAGATCCTGGTCGGGCTCGGCCTGTTCGCGTCGGCGCGCATCCTGCCGCGGGCCGTGCAGGGCGTCGGCGCCTGGTACCTGCTTGCCGGGCTCGCCGTGCTGGCGGTCTCGGCCGAGACGCGAGCCCTTTCCCCCTGGACCATGGGCCTGCCCTTCTTGGTCGGTCAGGTCTGGCTGGCCTGTATTCTCCATCACGGCGCCCGAGCCTTCGATGACGATCTCTGACCGAACCGACGGGCGCTTCTCATACGAAGGGCTCGACAGGACGATCCACGAGCGGGCGCGCCTGAGCGTGCTCACATCCCTGGTTGCGCATCCGAAGGGCCTGCCCTTTCCGGATCTCAAGCGTTTGTGCGGGCTCACGGACGGCAACCTGAGCCGGCATCTCGCCGTGCTGAGCGAGGCCGATCTCGTCAGTCTGGAGAAGGGCTCGGCCCATAACCGGCCGCAGACGGTATGCCGTCTGACGGCGACCGGACGTCAGCGCTTCATCGGTTATCTCGGCGTCCTCGAACAGGTCGTCAGGGATGCCGCAGAGGCCGCCGACCGAGGGCCCGAATCCGGGCTGCGCAGCCTCGATCCGGCCACGAAAGCAGTGTGAGACCGCACGATCCCGTCCGGATTGTTAACGATAATCCGATAAACCTCAGCGAAACGCCCATGCCGGGAGACTTTACGATGCAAAGCGAAGCGGTGGCGAGGGCCCTGCACGCCGCGATCATCATGGACGGCAACGGGCGCTGGGCGACGCAGCGCGGGCTCCCGCGGTTGGCTGGCCATCACCGCGGCGTGGAGGCGATCCGGCGCACTGCCGAGGCCTGTCCGGATTTTGGGATCGGCACGCTGACGCTCTACGCCTTCTCGGCGGACAATTGGCAGCGCCCGGTCGAGGAGGTCGGAGGCCTGATGCGGCTCCTGCGCTCCTACCTGCGCAACGAGACGCAGCGCCTGGCGCGCACCGGGACGCGCCTCAGCGTCGTCGGCAGGCGCGACCGGCTCCCGGACGGCATACCCGAGGCGATCGCGGCGGCGGAGGCCGCCACGGCGTCGGGCAGCCGCCTGCACCTGCGGATCTGCGTCGACTACTCCGCCCGTGACGCGATCATCGCGGCCGCGCAGGGCCTGCAGAACCAGGAGGGCCTGACGCGGGAGAGCTTCGGCGCGCTGGTGGCGGGCGCGATGCACGGGTCGCCGGTCGACGTCGACCTGCTGATCCGGACTGGCGGCGAGCAGCGGCTCTCGGATTTCATGCTGTGGGAGGCAGCCTACGCCGAGCTGCACTTCACCGAGCGGATGTGGCCCGATTTCGGTCCCGACGACCTCGCCGCTTCCGTGGCCGAGTTCGCCCGCCGCGAGCGCCGGTTCGGAGGCCTCAAGGCGCCCGCCGTCCCAGCCGCGGCCTGAGTCCGGCTTGACGCGCGCGCGCAGCCGCGCAGAGGGTCCGGCATGACCGAGACCCTCGCCAACCGCCGCGTCCTCCTCGTCATCGGCGGAGGTATCGCGGCCTACAAGGCCCTTGATCTGATCCGGCGCCTGCGCGAGCGGGGCGCCAGCGTCTGCCCGGTTCTCACCGCGGGAGCCCAGGAATTTGTCACGCCCCTGGCGGCGGCGGCACTCGCCGGCGAGCGGGCCCATACCGACCTGTTCGACCGGGCCGCCGAGGCCGAGATCGGCCATATCAAGCTCGCCCGGCAGGCCGATGCGGTCGTCGTTGCGCCCGCCACCGCCAACCTGATGGCCCGCCTCGCCGGCGGCCACGCCGCCGATCTGGCGACCACCGTGCTCCTGGCCACCACCCTGCCGATCCTGATCGCGCCGGCCATGAACGTGCAGATGTGGGCGCACCCGGCCACGCGACGCAACCTTGCGATTCTGGAGGACGATGGCGTGCGCGTGGTCGGCCCGAATGCCGGCCGCATGGCGGAGGCCGAGTCTGGCCCCGGACGCATGGCCGAGCCCAACGAGATCGCCGATGCGCTGGAGACGATGCTGGGCGCGGATGGCGCGGCGCGACCCCTCGCCGGACGACGGGTGCTGGTGACCTCCGGCCCCACCCACGAGCCGATCGACCCGGTGCGCTACCTCGCCAACCGCTCGTCGGGCCGGCAGGGGCATGCCATCGCGGAAGCGGCCGCGCGGGCCGGCGCCATCGTCACCCTGGTCTCCGGGCCGGTGACGATCCCCGATCCGCCGCGCGTGACCGTGGTGCGGGTCGAGACCGCCCGGGAGATGCTGGCCGCCGTCGAGGCGGCGCTCCCGGCCGACATCGCCGTCTTCGCCGCGGCGGTGGCCGATTGGCGGCCGGAGCACGAGGCCGGGACCAAGAAGATCAAGAAGGACGGCAGCGGACCTGCCCCGCTTCCCCTCGCCGAGAACCCCGACATCCTCGCGACGATCGCGCGGATGCCGTCGGGGCGCCCGCCCCTCGTGGTCGGGTTCGCCGCGGAGACCGACGCGGTGCTGGATCACGCCCGCGCTAAGATCGCCCGCAAGGGCTGCGATCTGATCGTGGCCAACGACGTCTCGGCTGAAGGCGGCGTCATGGGCGGCGTCGACAACGCCATCCACCTGATTCGCCCGGACGGCGCGGTGGAATCCTGGCCGCGCCTCGGCAAGGACGAGGTCGCCCGCCGGCTGGTCCAGCATCTGGCCGGAATGCTGGGCGGCTGACCGTCACCGCGCGCGGCCCGTCATGACCCGCCCTGGCCTCGTCGGACGTGAGCCGATAGAAGCGCTCGGACGGCCGGCGCGTACGGCGCCGGCTCCAGGGAGAAACCATGCCTCGCCTGTCCCTCATCGCCGGAGCCGCGTTGATCGCCATGAGCACAGCCGCCAATGCCGAGACCGTCACCCTGCCCTCCGGCCTGAAGTACCAGGACGAGGTCGTCGGGACCGGGCCTGAGCCCAAGGCCGGTCAGCAGGTCACCGTCCAGTACACCGGCTGGCTCGACGAGGGCGGCAAGAAGGGCAAGAAGTTCGACTCCTCCCGCGACCGCAACCAGCCCTTCTCGTTCCCGCTCGGCGCCGGCCAGGTGATCAAGGGCTGGGACGAGGGCGTCGCCACCATGAAGACCGGCGGCAAGCGCACCCTGATCATCCCGCCGCAGCTCGGCTACGGCGCCCGGGGCGCCGGCGGCGTGATCCCGCCGAACGCCACCTTGATCTTCGACGTCGAGCTCCTCGGCGCGAAATAACGTCACGGCTGCGCGGACGGCGAGAGTTCCGACGAAATGCTGTTCGCGCAGCTGCCCGACGAGCTGTTTAAGCCGCTCGCGGCTCCGAGCCGCGGCTTCAATGCGGCCCTGCTCCTGCACCTGCATCGGCGCGTCCTCGGGGCCGAGCCGGTGCGCAAGGCCGAGTTGCTCGCCGAGATCGGCGACTTCACCGCGGGCTGGAGCGATCCGGAGGTCAGCGGCGACGAGCCGATCTCGGCCGATCCCGCGGAGCGCCGGACCGCGCTTTACCGGCGCCTCCTCGACACCGGCTGGCTGATCGAGCGCCGCGAGCGCTACGTGCCGGTGGTTGAGTTTGACCCCGAGGCGCGTCTCCTCCTCGAAGAACTGTCCCGCCTCGAACGGGGCGAGACCCGCTCCTACGGTGGCGCCGTTTTGGAGGTGCTGGGCGGGCTGGAGAGCGCCCTGTCGGACCCGGCGAACCGCTCGGAGGCCCTGTCCAACGCCGCCCGGGCCGCCGCCGCCTTCCTGTCGCATGTGCGCGGGCTCGCCGCCGGCATGCGCAAGGTCGAGGAGCGGATCCTGCGCGAGCCGGACCGGGCCAAGACCTTCCGGCTGTTCTTCGAGGATTTCGTCGAGCGCCACCTGATCAGCGATTACCGGACGCTGCACACGCGCTTCAACCCGTTCCGGTTCCGCGCCAGCGTGGTGCGCGAGGCGGGCCGGGCGCTACGCGACGCGCTCACCCTGCGGGCGCTGGCCGAGGGCCTGATCCGCGAAGGCCGCAGCCCCGATTTCGACACCGCCCAGCGGGCGGTCCGGGCCGACTTGGCCCAGATCCTCTCGGTGTTCGAGGGGCTCGACAACCATCTCGATGCCGTCGACGCCGTCGTGGCCCGTCTGGAGCGTCGGATCGGCGCCGCCCTGCACGTCATGGACCGCCCGGATCCGAGCGGGGTCGAGCGCGCCGCCGCGATGCTACGGGCCATCGGCGGTTCGGAGATCGCGCCCGACGTGCCGGCCGACGTCTCCCAGCTGCGGCCACCCATCGGCCACGCGCATCTTCAGGCGCCGCGGGCGCGCAAGAGCGCGATCGACATGGAGCCCCTGCCCGACCTGGAGGACGATCCCGTGGTGGACGCCTTCGCGGCCGCCAAGGCGGAGTTCCGGCGCCGCACCACCGTGACGCCCGAGAGCATGACCGCCTTCGTGGAGGCGCGGCTCGGCAAGGCCGTGCGGCTGCGCGGGTCGCAGATCGTCATCGCGGGCGTCGACGACTTCGTCGTGTTCCAGCGCCTGCGCGAGATCGACGTGCTGTTCGACGCGCGGCTCGGCGAGCGCTACGCCGTCACGCGTCTGCCGGAACGGGTGGTCAACGGCTGGCTCGACTGCCCGGATTTCCTGTTGGAGCGACGTCCCCGTGCTTGAGGGCTTCCGCGCCATCATCGACGGCGACGAGCCGCCGCCGCCCGGGGCCCGGGCGCCCGATGCCGAGGAGCTCAGCCGCGCCCTTCAGGTGCTGCTGAAGGGCCAGGTGATCTACGCGGACACGCAGGGGATCGGCCGCTCCTACGAGCTTGCCCGGCACTACGCGCCGTTCTTCACCGACTATTTCGCCTGTCTTGGATACGCACTCACGGTCTCGCACCGCGACCAGATGGTTTCGCTGAGCCCGTCGGCAGACGCGCCGCGCCACGACATCGTCTCGGAGCGCCTGCGCAAGGACGAGACGCTGGTGCTGCTGGCGCTCCGACTCCTGTACGAGGAGGGCCTGCGCGACCACCGTGCCGGCACCGACGGGATCGTCGAGTGCACCACCGACGAGATCGTCGAGAAGATCCGGACCGTGGCGCGCAACGAGCCGCCGGAGGAAGGCCGGCTCGCCGACATCCTGCGCATGTATGCCAAGCGCGGCGGGCTGCGGCTCGGCGAGCGCGACCGGGTCGAGCGGGTCACCCCGCTCTCGCTCCTGCCGGGTCTCGCCGTGCTGGCCTCGGATGCGTGGCTGGAGCGCCTGCGGGCCTGGTCGGAGGCCGGCGAGGCCTGAGGCCGGCGCCCGTTGATGACGGGGGCGGCCGGGCTCCTCACCCGTAAGCCCCCGCCCCCGGTTTCCGCTCAGGCCGCCCGGACGGTCGCCAGGAAGCGCTCGACCTCGCTGCCGAGATGGGCGGCCTGGCGGGCCATCTCGGAGGCCGAGGCCAGGACCTGGGCGGCTGCCGCCCCCGTCTCCTCGGCGGCCCCGGCGACGCCGCTCACGTTGGCGGTGACGGCGTCCGTCCCGGTCGCGGCCTCGGCGACATTGCGGACGATCTCCTGGGTGGCCGCGCCCTGCTCCTCCACGGCGGCCGCGATCGAGTTCGCCATGCCGCTGATCTCGCGGATGCGCCCGGCGATCCCCCCGATTGCCTGGACGGCCTGTCCGGTCGAGCCCTGGATCTGCCCGATCTGCGCGGAGATCTCGGCGGTGGCCTTGGCGGTCTGGTCGGCGAGCGCCTTCACCTCGGAGGCGACGACCGCAAAGCCCTTGCCCGCCGCGCCGGCGCGCGCCGCCTCGATGGTGGCGTTGAGCGCCAGCAGGTTGGTCTGGCTCGCGATGGCGGAGATAAGGTCGACGACCTCCCCGACCCGCCGCGCCGCCGCACTCAGCTCCTGGACCAACTGGGCGGTCGCGCCGGCCTCCTGGACGGCGGCCTGCGCGAGGTCTGCCGAGGAGCCGACCTGGCGCCCGATCTCGTTGACCGAGGAGCCGAGTTCCTCGGCCGCGGCGGCCACCGTCGTTACGTTGGTCGAGGCCTCCTCGGCGGCCGCGGCCGCGCTGGTCGACTGGCCGGCGGTCTGCGTCGCGGTCGCGGTCAGGCTTTGGGCGGTGGCCTGAAGCTGCGTCGCCGCGGCGGTGACGGAGCCGACGATGCCGCCGACACTCGCCTCGAACCGATCGGCCAACTCCTGCGCTGCCTGCCGGCGCTGCGCCTCGGCACCGGCGCGGGCGAGCGCGGTCTCAGCCTCCAGGGCACGGGCATGCAGCAGGTTCTGCTTGAACACGTCCACGGTCGCCGACATGTCGCCGATCTCGTCCCGCCGCTGGGCGAAGGGCACCGCGGCCTCCGTGTCGCCGTCCGCGAGGCGCCGCATGGCCTGCGTCATGGCCGCCAGCGGGCGCGACACGCCGACGAAGGCGTAGAGCATCGCGCCGAGGGCGATCAGCACGGTGACGACCAAGATGGTCACGGTGGCCTGGACGGCTTCCGTCTGGCTCTGGCGGGCGACCTGCCCGGCGGCCGCGCCGGTCTTGATATTGAGGTCGGCGAGAGCCCGGGTGGCGGTCGAGGCCGCCAGATAGTTGGCATTCATCGGACCGCGGAAATAGGCGAGCGCCTGCTCGTGCGCATCGGCCGGGAAAGCCCGCAACCGGTCCCAGTCCTTTTCCTGGGCCGCGAGCTTGGTCAGCAGATCCTCGTAGATGGCCTGCTCCTCTTTCGAGGCCACCAAGGCGCGGTACGCCTCAACCTTCGCTTGGCGGCTGCGGGTCATCTCGTCCGCATTCTTCAGGCTCGTGTCCCGCTCGGCCTGCGTATCTGCCGTGACGTATCGGAACTGCCACAGTCGGGTCCGAAGCACGAAGGCGTTGATGGCCTGGGCCTCGTTGATCGACGGGACGGCGTTGTCGAGAAGCTCCGTCAGTCGCTGATCGACCGCCTGCATCTTGTACAGGGTGACGCCGCCCTGGATCATCGCTGCCAGGAGCAGCAAGATGAACAGGCCGCTCAACTTCGTTTTCAGGCTCAGGCGCATCGATCGGAACCGGGTCATCGGGCGAGATCCCAGCGGCATGAGCAAGTTGTGCTAAAATTGTCATAACTCGTGGTCGTGTCCCGCATCCGGGCGGCGACCCGGTCGGCTTGCATACGCGGCCGAACCCGGCCAACTGGGCCGGCCGAATTCCTGACAACGGTCCGACGCCCCGTCTCGTGTACGTCCTCACCGACATCGCCATCTCGAACTGGTACCTGATCCGCCGCGAGCAGATTCGGCTGCGAGGCGCCGCCGCGCTCGTCGGGCCGACGGGGGCCGGCAAGTCGACGATCTTCGATGCCGTCGGCACGGTTCTGGCCGGCAACAATGCGAGCCGCCTCGCCCTCAACGCCTCGGCCTCCGGCCGCAGCGCCCGCACGGTGCGGGACTATTGCCTGGGCTGGATCAGCGACCCGGCGGAGGGCGGTCGCCCGACGCGGGAATCCTGCGAGACCGTGCTCGCCCTCGTGTTCGAGAACCCCGAGTCGGGGCGCGTGGTCACGGTCGGGCTGGCGCTGGCGGCGCGCGCCGTCGAGCCGAAGGAGACCGTGCTCTCGCGCTTCATCGCGGTCGGGCACCGGTTCGAGATCGCCGATTACGCCCGCACCGCGCCGGGCGGCAGCTACACGGCGCCGTGGAGCGAGATCGCCGCGGACCTGCGCGCCCGGGCTTCGAGCTTCACGGAATACCGCACCTCCGGCGAGCGCTTCACGGCGGACATCCTCGCGACCCTGCGGGAGGGCGCGATGGCGCCCGAGCCCCGCCATTTCCTGCGCAGCTTCGCCAACGCGGTGGCGTTCAAGCCGATCTTCGACACCAGCGCCTTCGTGCGCGCCTTCGTGCTCGACCCGGAACCGCTGGACGTCGAGCGCGTCCGCCTCTCCATCGCCAACTGGCGGCGCCTCCTGGAGACGATCGCCGAACTGGAGACACGCCTCGGCCGCCTGCGGCGCCTGCGGGACCGTTACGAAACCTGGAGCGAGTCGGTGCTCGCCGCGGCCACGCACGACTTGCGCGCGGCGAGCGCCGAGCTGCGCCGCCGCAGCCTCGACCTGATCGCCGTCCGTACGCGTCTGCGCGAGGGCGCCGATACCCTGCGGATTGCCCGGGAGCGTGTCGCCGCGAGCCGCGCCTTCGTGCGGGAGATCGACGGCGAGATCGCCGAGAAGAAGGCGCTCGCCGCCGCGAGTGCCGCGGAGGGGCGGCTTGCCGCCTCGACCCTCGGCCTCTCCATGCTGGAGCGGGACCGCAAGGAACTCGCGGGCCGGGTTGCCGACTTGGTCAGCCTCGTCGGCCAGATGGGCAAGCTCCAGGCGGTCGCCCCGATCCTGCGGCCGTCCAGCCCGCAGGCGGCGCGGCTCGCCGAGGCCTGTGCCCGGGCCGGCCTGCGCAAGGAATCATCCCCGGAGGAGATCCTGCGCCCCGACGGTCCGCTGGCCGAGCTGATCGACGGGCTGGCGCGGTTGCCCGATTTCGACGAGGCGCTGGAGCGGGCCGCCGAGGACGCGGCCCTCAAGGCGCGCGCCCAGGAGAGCGAGGCGGAACGCACCGCGCCGCGCACCGGTGCCGGGCCGACGGCGCGGCTGTCCTCCGACACGGTGGCGTTCCGCGGCGAGCTCGAGCGGCGCGGCATCACGGCGGTGCCGATCTGCGAGCTGGCCGAGATCGTCGATCCGACCTGGGGGCCGGCCCTCGAAGCCTTGCTCGGGCGTGCCCGCGAGGCGCTGGTCGTGGCGCCGGACCGGCTGAACGAGGCGCTCGGCGTCCTGCAATCCGGCCGTGATCGGTTCCATCGCTGCATCCTGGTCAAGACCACCGACACCGCCAAGCAGCGGGCGCGCCGCTACGATGACGGGCCGCTCACCGTCATCGAGGCCAGCGACCCGCACGCTGAGGCGTTCCTGGGGGTGCGGCTGGGCGGCTACGACCTCGCTCGGGACGATGCCGAGCTCGCCCATCTCGCCCGCGCGGTGGCGCCGAGCGGTCGCACCACCGCCGGCATGGCCTATTCGGTGACGCGCAGCGTCGACCTCCTGATGACGCGCGGCCAGCGCGGGCCGACCGCCGATAGCCGCCGTGCCCACGAGGTGGCGGTCGCGGAGGCGCGTCGGCTGCGCGGCGAGGCGGCGGTGCTGCGCGAGGCGGCCCGCACGGCCGCCGCGATCCGCGCCCGCATCGCCCGGGGTCTCGACGACATCGAAACCCTGCGGACCGAGATGGACGGCCTGGATGGGCGGCGGCGAACCCTCCAGACCGAGCGCGAGGGGATCGAGAAGCGCGACACGGCCGGGCTCACCGCCGAGATCACCGCACTGAGTGCGGAGCGCGCCGGCTACCTGCGCGAGTTGTCGGAGGAGCTGGAGCCGAAGCTCGACCGCCTGCTCGCCGACGAGGCGGCACTCCGCGCCCGGCTCGGCCCGGTGCGTGAGGCCGCCCGCGCAGCCCTGGCGGCGCGGCGCGCGGCCCTGCGCCAGCTCACGGGCGGCGATGCCGCCCGGGTGCGGCTCGCGCGCTCCGAGGTGTTCGATGTCGGCATCATCGCCGAGGCACGCCGTGCCCTCGCGGGGCTCGACGCCAAGGCCGCCGGTTCGCGGGCGACCACCGAGCGCACGCTGGCCCGGGAGGCGGCCGACGCCGCCCGGTCGCATGGCCGGATCGCCGAGCGGGAGCTGGCGGAGGCCTGCGCCGCCTGGCGGGTCGAGAACCCGCTCAATGCCGGAGATGCGCCCGCGATCGATGGGTTCGCCTGGGTCAGGCGGGAGTACGAGGCCGTGGAAGGTCACGAGCTGCGCCGCTATCGCGCCCAGGCCGAGCGGGCCGAGACCGAGATGCGCCGCCTCATGACGGAGGACCTGCTGACGCGTCTGGCCGACCGGTTCGAGCGCGTCCACGCCAAGCTCGCGGCCCTGAACGAGCGTCTCTCGGCCCGCAGCTTCACCGGGCAGACCTACGCGTTCGAGGCGGCGGTGGACCGCCGCTACGCCGCCGTCCACGCGCTCGCCATCGAGACGGCTCGCTCGCCCGAGGCCGCCCAGGCGCTGTTCGCCGGCGAGGCCGAGGGTCCGATGGCGGCGGCGCTGGAGGAGATCACCGCCCTGATCGCCGGCGCGGAGGATGCGGCGCGGCTCGCCGATTACCGCAACTACTTCGTCTACGAGATCGGCATGCGTGACCGGGCGGGCAACCGCACCACCATGTCGGCCCGGGCGCTCCGCGGCTCGGGCGGCGAGGCGCAGGCGCCGTTCTACGTGGCGATCGCGGCCTCCCTGGCGAGCGCCTACTATCCCGGCGACCGGCCGGGCGACGAGAATCCGGGCTTGGGGCTGTGCCTCCTCGACGAGGCGTTCTCGAAGCTGGACGTGCGCAACAGCCAGGCGCTGGTGGATCTCTACCGGGCGTGGGGGCTGCAGCTTCTGATCGCGGCGCCCGAGGACAAGCGCACGACGCTCACCGAGGTGATGGACACCATCGTGACGGTCTACAAGAGCCCGGATCTCACCTCGGTCCGGATCGAAGCCGAGCATCCGCTCGAGGCTGCCCGGCGGGCGCTGCACGCGATCAATCCCGACCAGGTCGGGATCGAGGGGTTCCGCCACTCGGACGCGGCGGAGTGAGCCCCGGGGACCCGGGGCGGAGCTTGCGCTGCCGTCCCCGGTATCCCCGTTGTTCGACCGCTGGGGTCGTCAGTTCAGGTAGGTGCGGATCCAGTTCGGCGAGAGGATCTCGCCCTCTTCGGTGATGATCCAGGGCTGCTTGGCCGGGTCGGTCAGGGCGCCGGCGGCGGCGGCGATCGCCTCGCGCAGCGTGTCAAAGCGCTCGGGCTGCGCGAGCGGGGCGCTCGCCGGGGCCGTGCGCCAGATCGTCAGATCCGCGGGCCGTTCCAGAGCTTCGGTTTCCATGTGTACGCGTCCTTCCGAACCGTTTTGGACCGTTCAGATCACCGCCGTCGGCCCGAGCCGAGACGCGGCGGGGATCGATGGTCTGAGCGTCAAAGCAAGCATCTCTGCGGCAGTTTTGCGATCAATTCGGGCGGATTTCGAAGCCAGCAACCGGTGCAAATGCACGAGGGAAGGCTGGGTCCGGTGTTCCATCGCCGTCTTGAACACATCCGAGCTGCCGTGGACTTGCGAGAATTGTGGTCCTCGAAAGATGACCATTCCGTTAGCCAGTTTGCGCCGCTCGCCGACGTGCGCCAGAACACGTCTGAGGCCTGTCGGCAGCGGCGCCTGTCTGTGTTGACGCCCTGAAGCTGAACGCGCACTTAAGACCCGCGCCCGCCCCGGGCCTTCCCTGGAGACACCCGTGCCGGATCGTACCGTGCGCATCCTTCTCGCCGCGGTCCTGGTCCTGATGGCGCTCTATGTCGCCCAGCCCTACCTGCAGCCGCTGCTCTACGCGGCCAACACGCCCCGGGCTGTGACCGCGCGCGGCGATCTCGCGCAGTCGGAGAAGGCGACGGTGGCCCTGTTCGAGCAGGCGAGTCCGTCGGTGGTCCACGTCTTCGCCCAGGGTGCGGCCCAGAACCGCGACCTGCTCGACCTCGATGAGGACGGTGGCGAGCAGGGCAACACGCAGACCGGCACCGGCTTCGTCTGGGACGGCGCTGGCCATATCGTGACCAACACGCACGTGGTGCAGAACGCCGCGCAGAGCGGCGGCTCCGTCTCGGTCCGCCTCAGCGACGGCGCGGTGGTGCCCGCGACGCTCGTCGGGATGGCGCCGTCCTACGACCTGGCGGTCCTGCAGCTCGGGCGCGTCACGAACATGCCGCCGCCCCTGGCGATCGGCACCTCGGCGGATCTCAAGGTCGGACAATCGACCTTCGCGATCGGCAATCCGTTCGGCCTCGACCACACGCTGACGACCGGCGTGATCAGCGCCGTCCGCCGCCGGATGCCGACCAGCGAGGGGCGTGAAGTGTCCGGCGTCATCCAGACGGATGCGGCAATCAATCCCGGCAATTCCGGCGGCCCGCTTCTCGACTCCGCCGGCCGGCTGATCGGCGTCAACACCGCCATCGTCTCGCCGTCGGGGGCGAGCGCCGGGATCGGGTTCGCCATTCCGGTCGACGTGGTCAACCGGATCGTGCCGGAGCTGATCAAGGCGGGACGCGTGCGCAATCCGGGCATCGGCATCATCGCCGCCCAGGAGGCCGCCACCGCGCGGCTCGGCATCGACGGTGTGGTGATCGTGCGGGTCCTGCCCGGGTCGCCGGCGGCCCAGGCAGGCCTGCGCGGCGTCGATCCACAGGCCGGCGACATCGGCGACGTGATCGTGGAGGCCAACGGCCGCCCGGTCCATCGCTTGGCCGATCTGACGGCGGCCATCGAGGGGGCCGGTCTCGGTGCTCCCGTGACGCTGAAGGTCGAGCGCGACGGCCGCATCCGGCAGGTGCGTGTCACGACGGCGGATGTGGCGGAGAACCGTCGATGAAATCCTCTCTCCTCGCTCTTCTCGTCGGGCTGACGGCCGCGGCCGCGCAGGCTGGCGAGCCGCCGGTGCGGTCACGCCTGTGCCCGGAGAACCTGCCCGAAGGCGTCCGGCTGCCGCCGCAGCCCGGCTGTGACGCCATCGCCGCCAAGCCGAAGTCGCGGCGTGACGGCGTCTACGATTTCGGCAATGGGACCACCGTGCAGATCGGCGGCCGGGCTTCGGCCACGTACGGCGCGCGGCGCTGAGCGATGACGCTGCTTGCCGGTCTGCTCGCCTGCCTGACGCTGTGGTGGCTCTCGAAGAGGAGCGACGGTCTCGGTCGGCGGCTGAAGCGCGCCTTCGGCCAGGGGTTCGGTGCCGCCCTCGGCCGCGCGCGGCTGCCGACCTTCGGCGCCTTCGCGCTCCTGGCGGCGGGCTTCCTGCTGCTCCGGGGAAACCTCGTCCTCGCGGCGCTTCTCGGTCTCGGCGGCGTCTGGCTGATCGAGGGGCAAGCCTCGATGACCGAACGGCTCCGCCGCCTGGTCCGGCCGGCTTCCGGCCGTGACCCCCGCGCCCCTCAGGACCGGCGCGTCCGCACGGTTCTGATCGACGCACTGCTGCACCCGGACGGCAGCCTGCGCACCGCGCGGGTCCTGTCCGGGCCGGATATCGGCGCGTGGCTCGAGGGTATGCCCACCGGTGCGGTGGTCGATCTGCTGCGGCTCTGCCGCCAGCGCGACGCTGCGGGCGCCGCCCTGCTAGAGCCGTATCTCGACCGCCGGGCGCCCGGATGGCGTGTAGACGCTGAGCGCGATCGAGACCCGCGGCCGGGCCGTCCGCCGAACCCAGGGGCGATGACGCAGGAGGAGGCGTACCAGGTCCTGGGGCTTCAGCGCGGGGCGACCGCTGAGGAGATCCGGTCGGCCCACCGGTCTCTCATGAAGCGCGCCCACCCCGACCAGGGCGGCAGCGCCGAACGGGCGGCGCGCGTCAACGCGGCCCGGGACAGGCTTCTGAACCGACATCGCTAAACTCCACGCGCGTTGTCAGAGAGTTACCGTATGCAGCCGCGGGCGAACTCAGCCGCGGCATGACCCTATCGGCGCGGCTTGCAGCGCCGTCAGCTCCGGGTCGCGAAGCAGCTGAAGCCGCTGCGCTTCAGGGCCGAGCAGGCTTCCTGGGCGGAATCCTGCTCGGCGAAGCCCGAGAAGCGGGCGCGGAACAGCGTCGTGCCGCCGTGCTCGACCTTGACCGTGTAGGGGGCCGCCTTGGCGAGGCTGCCGCCGACCTTGGCGCGCGCCTCCGAGAGCATCGACCGGGCCTTCGTCTCGTCGTCCATGGCGCCGAGCTGGATCACCCAGGCGGAGGGCACGACGCGGGCGCCGGAGACGGCCTTCGGCGGCTCGTCGCGCTCGACCGACGCCACCCGGGCGGCCGACTTGGTCGCGCCCGGGAACGGCGGCTGCGCGCTGCTGGCGCCGGCATAGGCCTGCGCGGCCTTCGGGACGCCCTGCGGGCCGGGCTTCCAGGTGCCGCCGGGCGTGGTAGTCTTGGACGGGGCGAGATCGAGGGGCTCGCCGGTCGTGCCCGTGGTCTCGACATCCTCGTCGTCGGCCGAGGCGACCTGCGTGCGGGTCCGCGAGACCGCGTCGGCGACGACCGCCGGGCGGGCGCGCTCGGCAACCTCGGTGACCGGCGGCGCGGTGCGCGCACCGGCATAGGCCCGCGGCAGGCTGGAGCGGACGAGGTCGGCCATGATTCGGTCGCGGCTGGCGCCGGACTTTCCGCCGAGCACGATCGCCACGATCTGGTGGCCGTCGGACTTCGCGGCGGTCATCAGATTGAAGCCGGAATCACGCGTGTAGCCGGTCTTGATTCCGTCCACGCCCTGGACGTTGCCCAGCAGGTGGTTGTGGTTGCCGATCACCCGGCCGCGGAACGCGAAGGAGCGCGTCTGGAAGTAGCGATAGTAGTGGGGGAAGCGGTCCTGGATCGCCCGGGCCAGCAAGGTCAGGTCGCGGGCGGTTGTGAGCTGATCCGGGTCCGGCAGGCCCGAGGCATTGGCGTAACGCGTCCGGCTCATGCCGAGCGCGTGCGCCTTGGCGGTCATCATCTGCGCGAAGCGCTCCTCGGAGCCGGCGATGTTCTCGCCGATGGCGCAGGCCACGTCGTTGGCCGACTTGGTCACGATCGCCTTGATCGCGTCCTCGACCGAGATGGTCTGGCCGGGACGCAGGCCGAGCTTCGAGGGTGCCTGTGCGGCGGCATGGGCCGAGATGCTCAGCTCGGAGTCGAGGGCGAACTTGCCGCGCTCCATCTGCTCGAACAGCATGTAGAGCGTCATCACCTTGGTGATCGACGCGGGATGGCGCAGGGCATCCTCGTTGATCGCGTGCAGGGTCTTGCCGCTCTTCACGTCGACGACCATCGCGGCGTAGGGCGGATTGTAGCCGCCGCCGGTGCGCGCATGGTGATGGTGGCGCCCGCGCCGGGCCTCGGCCGGCGAGGCCAGGGCTGTCAGGACCGCCGCGGCCGCGAGGGCGGCCGGCAGCACGGGGATCGTCCGGGAGCGGCCTACTACGCTACGCATCACGCCTGATTGCCTCGCGAAACCGGCGCGCGCCGGTCATGTCCCCTGGTGGCCCGCGCTGGTCGCGTGGCCCCGATGCATCATCGGAGAGTTAGGCAAGTGCAGTTACAGGCCCGTTAATGCGATCGGCTCGAATGCCGGATCGTGTCGATCCAACGGTCGCTTATTGTCCTTACCGGCCGTGGCTTGACGCTGGCTGACGCGGCGCACAAATCTGTATCGGGCCGCTGGGGCCGGCCTGGCTGGGCCGGTTGCGGTCCGGAGATCGGCCATGCAAGCCAAGCTCGGCCGCGCTCGCGAGCGCGGTTTGTCGCAAGCGTTCGGGCCTGCGCGGCGCCAGCGCGCCAGGCATGCGCGGCAAACCTTCCCGGACGGGCGGACAAGTGCGCACAGGCGTCTGGCGAAGTCGGCTCACCGTCTGTAGATTAACGGAAGCGGAGCCGAGCGCCGCTCCCGGCGAGGCCGAGACAAACGCGGCTTTTCGGGCTGGCGACGCCCGCTCCAGTTGAGGGATCGGTTCGACGCACATGAGACAGGTCCCCATGCAGGGCACCGCGAGTTCCACGAAGGGTCACTGGCCGGCGCGCATCGCGATCACGGCGTCCGGGTCGCGCGCGCCAGGCGGTGACGACCGCTCCAACACCGCGATCATCACCCGCACGAAGCCGCGGACCAAACGGCCGAGCCTCTACCGGGTGCTCCTTTTGAACGACGACTACACGCCCATGGAGTTCGTGGTGCTGGTGGTCGAGCGGTTCTTCAACAAGAGCCACGAGGACGCCTACCAGATCATGATGCACGTGCATCAGAACGGGGTCGGCGAGTGCGGGGTCTTCACCTACGAGGTGGCGGAGACCAAGGTGACGCAGGTCATGGACTTCGCGCGCAAACACCAACATCCTCTCCAGTGCGTTATGGAAAAGAAATAGGCGCCGCTCGCGGTAGGCACCCACACAGAGGCCAGCTTTGCCAAGCTTCTCACGCAGCCTAGAACAAGCTCTCCACCGCGCCCTGGCGCTCGCGGGAGAGCGCCGGCACGAATACGCGACGCTGGAGCACCTCCTGCTCGCCCTCGTGGACGACCAGGATGCCGCCGCGGTGATGCGCGCCTGCAATGTCGAGATCGACACGCTCAAGCGCAGCCTCGTCGACTACGTCGATACCGAGCTGTCCAACCTCACCGGCGACGGGCGGCAGGATGCCAAGCCCACGGCCGGGTTCCAGCGCGTGATCCAGCGCGCGGTGATCCACGTCCAGTCCTCCGGCCGCGAAGAGGTGACGGGCGCGAACGTCCTGGTGGCGATCTTCGCCGAGCGCGAGAGCCACGCCGCCTACTTCCTGCAGGAGCAGGACATGACCCGCTACGACGCGGTCAACTACATCAGCCACGGCATCGCCAAGCGTCCCGGCGCCTCCGAGTCGAAGCCGGTGCGCGGTGCCGAGGACGAGGGCGCGGCGGAGCGGCCGAGCGACGAGGGTGATCCCCGCGGCGGCGCGAAGAAGAAGGGCGACGCGCTGGACGCCTACTGCGTCAACCTCAACAAGAAGGCGCGCGACGGCAAGATCGACCCGCTGATCGGCCGCGAGACCGAGGTCCAGCGCACCATCCAGGTGCTCTGCCGCCGGCAAAAGAACAATCCGCTGCTGGTCGGCGACCCAGGCGTCGGCAAGACCGCGATCGCGGAAGGCCTGGCGCGCAAGATCATCCAGCACGAGGTGCCGGAGGTCCTGGCCGACGCGACCGTCTTCTCCCTCGACATGGGCACGCTGCTCGCCGGCACCCGCTATCGGGGCGACTTCGAGGAGCGCCTCAAGCAGGTGATGAAGGAAATCGAGGCGCACCCGAACGCCATCATGTTCATCGACGAGATCCACACGGTGATCGGCGCCGGTGCGACCTCGGGCGGGGCGATGGACGCGTCGAACCTGCTCAAGCCCGCCCTGGCCTCGGGCACGCTGCGCTGCATCGGCTCGACCACCTACAAGGAGTACCGCCAGTACTTCGAGAAGGATCGCGCCCTGGTGCGCCGGTTCCAGAAGATCGACGTCAACGAGCCGTCGATCCCCGACACGATCGAGATCGTGAAGGGCCTGCGGCCGTACTTCGAGGAGTTCCACAAGCTCAAGTACACGACCGAGGCCGTGAAGGCCGCGGTCGAGCTGTCGGCCCGCTACATCAACGACCGCAAGCTGCCCGATAAGGCGATCGACGTGATCGACGAGACCGGCGCCTCGCAGATGCTGGTGCCGGAGGCGCGCCGCAAGCGCACGATCGGCATCAAGGAGATCGAGGCGACCATCGCCACGATGGCCCGGATCCCGCCGAAGACCGTCTCCAAGGACGACGCGGTGGTGCTCCAGCACCTGACCGAGAACCTGAAGCGCGTGGTCTACGGCCAGCCGAACGCCATCGAGGCGCTGACCTCGGCGATCAAGCTGGCGCGCGCCGGCCTGCGCGACCCGGACAAGCCGATCGGCTCGTACCTGTTCGCGGGCCCGACCGGCGTTGGCAAGACCGAGGCGGCCAAGCAGCTCGCCGCGTCGCTCGGCGTCGAGATGCTGCGCTTCGACATGTCGGAGTACATGGAGCGCCACACGGTCAGCCGCCTGATCGGCGCACCCCCCGGCTATGTCGGCTTCGACCAGGGCGGCCTGCTCACTGATGGGATCGACCAGCACCCGCATTGCGTGCTGCTGCTCGACGAGATCGAGAAGGCGCACCCGGACCTGTTCAACATCCTGTTGCAGGTCATGGACCACGGCAAGCTGACCGACCACAACGGCAAGCAGGTCGATTTCCGCAACGTCATCATCATCATGACGTCGAACGCGGGTGCCTCCGATCTGGCGAAGTCGGCCTACGGCTTCACCCAGAGCAAGCGGACCGGGGACGACGTCGAGGCGATCAACCGGCTGTTCGCGCCGGAATTCCGCAACCGTCTCGACGCGATCATCTCGTTCGGCCACCTTCCGAAGGAGGTCGTGGCGAAGGTGGTCGACAAGTTCGTCCTCCAGCTCGAGGCGCAACTCGCCGACCGCAACGTCACGATCGAGCTCTCGGACGAGGCCCGGGACTGGCTGGTGGAGCACGGCTACGACGACGCGATGGGCGCGCGCCCGATGGCCCGGCTGATCCAGTCGACCATCAAGACGCCGCTCGCCGACGAGGTGCTGTTCGGCAAGCTGAAGGACGGCGGCGCTGTCCGGGTGATCGTGCGCAAGCCGGAGGACGGCGAGGCCAAGGCCGGCGCCAAAGACAGCCTGGGCTTCGAGTTCCCGGCCGGTCCGGTGACGCCCAAGCCCGAGAAGGACGTGACCAACGTCGCCAAGCGCCACAAGCGCACAAAGCCCCGCACCGCGGCCCGGAAGAAGACTCCGAAGGACAACAAGGGCGGCGGTGGTTCGGGCGGCGTCCGGACCGTGCCGAAGGTGCCACTCGTGCGCGCCTAATGGTCCGCACGGCGGTCGGCGGCCTTCCGGAGTAGAAGCCGCCGGTCTATGACCGCCGCGACGCGCAAGCGCCGCGGCGAGGAGGCGCCCGATGACTGACAACCTGCACGAGGGCCCCCTCACCCCCGTCTCGCAGCCGGCGCCCCCGAAGAAGCTGACCCGGCGCGAGGAACGCCGCCGTCGCCGCCAGCGGCGTCGGCGGGGCGAGGAGGTGCTCGCCTGGATGCTCGTGCCGCTGATCTGCTTCGGTCTCTACTGGGGCATCAACGCGGGCTTCAACTTCTTCGGGACGTCGCCGGGGCAGGTCTGGGACCAGCTGATGCAGGTCAAGGCCATGATGGAGAAGCGCTCGGGCACGCAGGGCGCGCGCGGTTAGCGCGTCCTTCCGCGTCCGGTTGATCCAGGACGTTTCCGAGCAGAGGCGCCATGAGGCCGGCTCAGCCGACACCGACCCGACGCGCGATCATCGCCTCCGCATTGCTGGCCGCGCCGGCCCTGCGCGCGGCCGCGCGGGGCGGGACCGTGGTGATCGTCGGTGCCGGTTCGGCAGGTCTTGCAGCCGCGGCCGCGTTGCGTGCGGCGGGCCAGAGCTTCACTCTTGTCGAGGCGCGGGACCGGATCGGCGGCCGCGCCTTCACCGACCGGGCGCTCGGTGCGGACTGCCCGTTCGACGCCGGGGCCGAGTACATCCACTGGGCCGAGCACAATCCCTGGGCGCCGATCGCCCGTGCGGCCAAGACCCGCTTCGCCCGGGAGGACGGCTGGGCGCGCACCCTCACGATCGACGGGCGCCCCGCGACCGACGCGGAGAAGGCGGCCCGGCGCGCCGGCTTTTCCGGCCTCGACGCGCTGCTGGAGCCGAAGGGGGGCGATCCGTCGCTGGCCGAGGCCGCCCGGGCCGGTGGCCCGAATGCCGAGCTGGCAGCCGCGGGCCTGAGCCGGCTGTCCCTCGGTGAGGATCCCGAGCGGGTCTCGGCGGTCGATTACGACCGGCTCTGGTCCGGCACCGACCTGTGGGTCGACGGCTACGGCGACTTGGTGGCGCGGCATTTCTCGGACCTGCCGGTCAGTCTCGGCTGCGCCGTGCGGGCGATCGACTGGTCCGGCCGGGAGGTCCGGGTCGAGACGGCACACGGCACCCTGTCGGCGGCCGCCGTGATCGTCACGGTGCCCGTGGGCGTCCTGAAATCCGCTGCGATCCGGCTCACGCCAAGGCTTCCCGACGGTCCGCAGGCGGCTCTCGATGGGCTACAGATGGGCGCCTACACCAAGATCGGCCTGCGTCTCGATCCGGCGAAGATCGATCCGTCGGCGTTCGGCGATGCGGTCTCGATCGCGACCGGCGGCCCGACGCTGTATTTCGAGATGGGCCCGTTCGGGCGGCCCCTGGCGGTGGCCAATCTCGGCGGCGATCTCGCCCGCGACCTGTGCCGCGTCGGCGAGGCCGCGGCGGTGGCGGTGGCCACCGAACGCCTCGGCGCCGTCCTGGGCGAGAAGGCCAAGGGTGCCGTGCTGGCGGGCCGGCTTGCCGGTTGGTGGACGGATCCGCACGCCTGCGGATCGTACGCGATCGTCGCGCCCGGGCACGCCGCGGCCCGCGACCACCTGCGCGAGCCGGTGGGTGGGCGGCTGTTCTTCGCCGGTGAGGCCCTGGCCGGCGGTGGTGCCATGACGGTCGGCGGCGCGACCCTCGACGGCGAGCGCGCCGCCCGCGATGTGCTGAAGGCACTGGGCGCCTGATCTCGACTCCCGCCAGGAGGCGGGCTGGGCACCCCCGTGGGGCCGTTTCAGCCCGCGACCACCTGGCTCTGGATCGGCGCCACCGGCGCGGTGACGGGCGCACGGCGTCGGACAGAAGCGACGGTCATCGGCTCCTCACGGCCCCGCAGGGTGTGGGCGCCGAGATCCTCCGCTACGAGATCCGCCGGCAGCGGACCGAGCCGGCGCAGGAGATCGGCCGATACCAGCACGTGGACGCCGAGCGTCTTGGACAGTGCCTCCAGCCGGGCGGTGGTGTTCACCACATCGCCGAAATACGCGATCTTGTGCCGCTCCAGACCGATCTCGGCGGTGACCACGGGGCCGCAATGGAGGGCCGCGCGGAACTCCGGGACTTGCCCGAACCGGCGCCGCCACGCCTCGGACTCGGCGGCGAGGCGCGCGGCGAAATCGAAGACGCAGCGGAGGCACGCGGCGTCGCGGGTGCCCCGCTCCATTGTCCAGGTCACCAGCGCGAGGTCGCCGATATAATCGTCGATAGAGCCGCGCGTCTGCGAGACCGGCAGCGCCAGCGCGTTGAACACCTGCCCGAGATAGGCTTGGGCCTCGCGGTCACCGTAGCGGTCCGCGAAGCGCGTCGAGCCGGTCACGTCGAGGAACAGGAAGATCCGCTCCTCGCTGATCGGGCGGTGGTACCGGCCGATCAGCAGGTTGGCGAACACGCCCGGCCCGATCAGGTCGCGGACCCGGAACACGAACACCACGAGCGCCGAGATGCAGAGCGCGTAGAGCAGCCCGGTATCGGTCATCAGCATCGCGTTGCGCTCGCTGTACATGAACCGGAACAGGCGGTTCAGCACGGTGCTGGCGGCGGCGTTGCCGACGATGATCATCGCGACGTAGATCGCCACCGTGGCGAGCAGGAACAGCGGCGTGGCGAGGCTCCGGACGCGCTCGCGCAGCGCCGGTGCCAGGAGCCGGCGCTCGTAGAGCATGATCGGCGTGCCGATGATCGCGCCGCGGATCGCCGCGCCGGTCAGCGGGCCGACCTCGAAGATCGACCCGTAGACCAGGCCGGCCAGGGCGCCGAGGGAGGGCGCCACCACGTAGAACCAGGGCGGTCTGAAACGCACCGGCGCCTCCTCCGCGGTTCCGCTCGCCCGCGAACCCTCAATCCAGCCGGAGCGCGTGGACCGAGAACAGCCCCTGCGGGTCGGTCCAGACCTTGAGCCATGTCCAGCCGGCCCGCTCGGCCAGGGCCCGGAAGGTCGCGACCGTGTACTTGTAGCTGCTCTCCGTGTGGATCGTCTCGCCTTCCGCAAACGCGAAGGTGTCGGACCCGACGCGCACGTCCTGCGCGTTCCGGGCAACGAGATGCATCTCGATCCGTGAGGCCGACGGGTTGAACACGGCGCGATGGGTGAAGGCGTCGAGGTCGAAGCGGCCGGCGAGCTCCCGATTGATCCGGGTCAGGAGATTGAGGTTGAAGGCCGCCGTGACGCCAGCGGCGTCGTCATAGGCACGCTCCAGGGTCGCGGCGTCTTTAACGAGGTCGACGCCCACGATCATGTGGGCGCCCTCCCCCAGGATCCGCCCGAACCGGCGCAGCAGGCCCTCGGCCTCGGCGGGCTCGAAGTTGCCGATGGTCGAGCCGGGGAAGAAGCCCGCCCGCGGCAGACCGTCGAGGCTCTGGGGCAGGTCGAAGTCGCGGGTGAAGTCGGCGACCACCGGCTCGACCCGGAGATGCGGCAGGTCCGCCTTGAGGGCCTCGGCCTGGGATTTCAGGAACGTGCCGGACACGTCGACCGGCACGTAGGCGGCCAGCGTATCGAGATGCTCCAAGAGACGGCGAAGCTTCACGGTCGAGCCGCTGCCGAACTCCACCAGGGCGGCGTGCGCCGGCAGCAGCGCCGCGATCTCCGGCCCGCTCCGGTCGAGGATGCCGATCTCCGTGCGGGTCGGGTAGTATTCCGGAAGGCGCGTGATCGCCTCGAACAGGTCAGAGCCGGCGGCATCGTAGAAGTATTTCGGCGACAACGCCTTCTGGGGCCGGGACAGGCCCGCCCGGACGTCGTCGAGGAAGGCCAACGCGGCCGTTTCCGGCGCGGCCGTGTCGAGGGCGACCGGCGCCGCGTCGGGGAAGGTGGGCTTGATGGTCAAGGGTGCCTCCGGGGCGCGTCAGGCGGCGTCCGCGAGGCGCAGGCCGGTGAACTGCCAGCGCTGGTGCGGATAGAAGAAGTTGCGGTAGGGCAGACGGGCATGGCCCTCGGGCGTGGCGACGGACGAGCCGCGCAGCACGAACTGGTTGGCCATGAACTTGCCGTTGTACTCGCCGAGCGCGCCCGGCAGCGGGCGGTAGCCCGGATAGGCGAGGTAGGCGCTCCGGGTCCATTGCCAGACGAGGCCGAACGCGTCCGGCAGCTGGCCGTCCCGGGCTGCGACCTCCCACTCGAACTCGGTCGGCAGGAAGCGGCCCGCCCAGCGGGCATAGGCGTCGGCCTCATAGTAGCTGATGTGGGTGACGGGCGCGTCGAGCGCCACCGGGCGCAGGCCGCCGAGGGTCATGGTGGCCCAGCCGTCCCCGTCCCGGCGCCAGTAGCCCGGCGCCTCCCAGCCCTCGCCCGGACCGGCATACCAGCCGTCCGAGAGCCACAGCTCGGGCTTGGTGTAACCGTCGTCTTCCATGAAGGCGAGCCACTGGCGGTTCGTGACCAGCGCCCGGTCGATCCGGCTGGCCGCGATCAGCGTCTCGTGGCGGGGCGACTCGTTGTCGAACGAGAACCCCTCCCCCTCATGCCCGATCCACGCGATGCCCCGGTCCAGACCGACCTGGCCGGGCTGCGCGGCGGCGTCGGGAAACCGCCAAGCGGGATCGTAGGCGGGGCTCAGCGGGTTCTGCGCGAAGGCGTGCAGGATGTCGGTGAGCAGGAGCTCCTGATGCTGCTGCTCGTGGAAGAGGCCGATCTCCAGGATCGGCAGCACCGCCTCCAGGGCGCGCTCGGAGACCTGACCGAGCAGGCTCTCCACGGCCTGGTCGACATGCGCCCGGTAGGCGCTCACCTCCGCCATGGTCGGGCGCGTGATCAGGCCCCGCTGGATGCGCGGCTGACGCGGGCCGGCTGCCACGTAGTACGAGTTGAACAGGTAGTGCAGCCGCTCATCGAAGATGGCGTAACCCGGCAGGTGCTCGCGGAGCAGAAATTGCTCGAAGAACCACGTGACGTGCGCGCGATGCCACTTGGTCGGGCTGGCATCCGCCATGGACTGGACCTGCTGGTCCTCCGCGGAGAGCGGCGCGGCGCGGCGCTCGGTCTCGTGCCGCACGTGGCGGAACGCGGCGATCCAGGCGGCCCGGTCGATCGGGCGGGCGGTGACGGTGGGCGGCGGGAAGGCTGGCGCCCCCTGCTCGCGCGCCCCCTCCGGGCGCAGTGCGGCCGTGGCTGCCATGACGATTGTCCCCCGATCTGGGCACGACGCGGAACCATTTCCTCGATTCCGAGCCAGCGCGCAGAAGATATGTCCCAGCCGTGGCCAGACAACCTCTGCAGATCGGGAAGCCTGGCCGGCACGGTCCTGTGCGTCTTCGCTCCGCGGGCGCCGCGGTTAACCGGAACAGTTGGGGATCGCGGGTCTTTCTCTCGCCGCAGTGAGGGCCCCTTAACCCTCGCCGCCGAGATTTTAGGACGCTCGTCGAGGAGTCTAGGGTTTCCATGCGGATCGATCTGATGGCTGGGGCCAGCTTGTCCGCCGCCGCGCTGCACGTCGCCAACGAGCCGACCATCCTGGTCTTCGATTCCGGTCTGGGCGGCCTGACCGTCCTCGACGCGGTGCGCCGCGCCCGGCCGGATGCCCGCTACGTCTATGTCGGCGACGACGCGGCCTTCCCGTACGGACGGCTCGGCGAGCCGGCCCTCGTCGCCCGCGTCCTCACGGTGATGGAGCGCCTCGTCGCGATCCACCGGCCCGACCTCGTGGTCATCGCCTGCAACACCGCCTCAACGCTGGTCCTGCCGGCCTTGCGCCAGCGCTTCACGACGCCCTTCGTGGGGGTCGTGCCGCCGATCAAGCCGGCCGCCGAGGCAACGCGCTCGCGCCTGGTCTCCCTGCTCGCGACGCCCGGAACGGTGGTCCGCTCCTACACCCGCGACCTGATCGCGACCTATGCCGGATCCTGCACGGTCAGCCTCGTCGGCTCGCAGAACCTCGCGAGTTACGCGGAGGCGGAACTCGCCGGTTCTCCGGTGGACGATGCGGTACTCGCGGCCGAGATCGCGCCCTGCTTCACGACCGAGCCGGACGGGCGGCGCACGGACGTGGTCTGTCTCGCCTGCACGCACTACCCCCTGCTGCTGCCGCGTCTCGAGGCGCTCGCGCCCTGGCCGGTCACGTGGATCGATCCGGCCCCGGCTATCGCGCGGCGCGTGGTGCAGCTGATCGGCCCCCTGCCCCGCGACGCGGGCCGACACGGAACTGCGACCGGCGCCTTCACGGCCGGCACCTGCCTGAACGCGTCTCTGCGCACGGCGCTGGCGGCGCGCGGGATCGGCGAGGTGGGAATCGAGGCGATTCCCCTGCCGATGCAATAGGCGGCACACCTCAGCCAACGCTCTGACGAGTGCGTGAGATCTGTATTGAGCGCTTGCCAAGGTGGCGAGTGCAGTTTCTGATTGTGCTGATTCGAGAGGATGTGCTGGATTCGGGAGAGGCCGATGTCGCTGAAAGCTTCGGTGCTTGCAGCTGTATTGATCCTCGGGTCGGGTCCGATAGCGCCGGCTCTGGCCTGCGGCGACGGTGAGGCCCCGACCTCCTGCGACGATCCGAGCCCGAACGGATTCGCGTCCTGGATGCTCGGGCGCGTGGATCGGGCCTTGCAGTCCAACCGGGGCCGGGCGCTCCAGGATTTCACCGACGGGGCACGCGGCTTTCGCACCGCCGACACCTACGTGTTCTGCATCGGCCCGGACGGCATCATGAGCGCCCATCCCAACCCGATCCTGAGAGGGCACGACGTACGGGACCTGCACGACAGGACCGGAAACTATTTCATTCGCACGATGATGGCGGCGGCCAAGCCCGGGCAGATCTCGGTGATCCGTTACCTGTTCCCTAAGCCCGGCAGCACCGTGGAGGAGCCGAAGACCACCTACTACACCAAGGCGGGTGATCAGACCTGCGCGGTCGGCGTGTACGACGCCGATGCCGCCGCCCCTGCGGTCGCGACGGCCGACGGACGCATCGCCCAGCTTCGGCGACGGCTCGACAGCCAGATCCCGAGCAGCGCCCGCGCGGATTGGACCGCTTTCCTTGAGGCGCTGAACGCGCAGGGCGACGAGCGGGCGACGGTGATCGCCCAGGTGAGGCATGACCTGAACGCCGCGGCGACCGCCCTGGATCGGGCCGGTCCGAAATCGGCGGGCACCCGTTAGGACCAGCCTGACGCTGGCCAGGAGCCCGGCCTCGCGGGCTGGTCAGCGCGTGGCGATAGCCGTCGCGGACGGGCCCGTGAACGCGTCGGCCTCGTTCGGGATGATCAGGTGGACGAACAGCATCCCGGCCGCGACGATCAGAGCGAGGGCCACGATGCGCCAGACTTCGAGGATCGGCTCCTCGGACGGCGTGTTCGTCTCGGTCGGCATGTTTCCACATCCTGCCTGTTCGGACCCGGATGGGACACCCGGAGAATGAACGCTTGGTAAAGCCGTCCCGGTGATCCGCACGCGCCGCCTGCCACCCGGGCTCGGCGATGCCGGGTTGCGCCAACACGAACAGCATCCGCGGGATCGGGGGCTCGTCCGTTGTAAAGGCGGCAGATGGGACATGTCCCATCGCGACCGCAGTGCGGCACCGCACAGACGCAGCGAGCCGCCCCTCAGGTGCGCGCGTTGCCGGCGGGCACAAAAAAAGCCCGGCACGAGGCCGGGCTCAAGTTCCCATTTTGCACGGGGGTAGTCCATGACGCCGAGGCAGGCTGCCACGGCATCATGTTCCGATCGCCAGTGGTGATCAGAAGTCGCGCTGGACGCGGAAGCGCACCTGCGAAACCGAGTCCTTCGAGGCCGTGGCGACAGCGAACGTGCCGGCGTTGATGGCAGCGATGTTCGAGTAGGCGGTCGGGCTCTTGTCCAGGTCGATCGCCCGGCCGCTCTTCAGGCCGATCTGCGTGTAGAAGGCCTCGACGCCGATATCGAGGTCCTTGACCGGCGACCAGATGATGCTGCCGCCCGCCACGAACTGGTAGGTGTCACGCAAGGCTTGGCTCAGCTGGAAGAACCGGGTGCCGGGCGTGCCGACGGCGTTGGAGCCGAACGGATTGCTGCCGGCAAGCCCGCTCACGAGTCCGTAGAGCTGGCCCTGCTGGAAGCGGGCGGTCGCCGAGAAGTCCTGCTCGCCGTAGGAGCCGAAGAACGCCGAGCGCCATTCCGGGGTCCAGTAGTGCAGGTACGACGCCGTGACAGTGAAGCTCTGCGAGGTCTGCAGCTGGCCCGTATACGGGTTGACCGTCGCATCCGAGAAGTACTGGTTGAACTTCTGGCCCTGGATCGTCTGTGTGCTCTGCGTGTAGCAGCCGGTATAGGCGCAGTAGCCGGTATACATCTGCGCGCCGTCGCCGTAGGCACCCTGCAGGTAGAGGGCGTCGCCCGGGGCGATGAACGGGGTGTTGATCTTCAGGCCGCCCTGAACCGCCCAGCCATACACGCTGTTGGTGTGTGCCGGAGAGACGATGGAGCCTGTGCCGGTGGTTGCGGCGGTCGAGATGTTGCCGACGTTCAGCTCGTGCGTTGCGGCTGACAGCTGGGCCGAACCCCAGGCTTGGTCGAGGCGGACGACGCCGACGAAGTCGGGCATGCGCTCGCGCTCAATGGTGTCGATGGTGCTGAAGCGCGTCGGGACGCCGCCGGTATAGCCGACGAAGACCTGCGTCGGCTGGTTGGTCACGCCGAAGTTCGACACGCTACCGGTGTTGAGCATGGCCGAGACGTTCTGCGGCGAGAAGATCGGGGTGCGGCGGAAGACCGGATCTTCGATCGAGATCGTGGCCGACAGGCCGTTGCCGATCGTGGCCGTGTAGGCGAGCAGGTTGGTCGAGAACACGTCGGAGCCGAGGGTCGCTGCGGCGATTTCGAAGTCGTGGGCGTAGAAGTCGAAGAACGAGGAGGCGCGACCGGCGGTCAGGCCGGCGAACTGGATGAACGCCTTGTCGACGTTCACGTATTGCTGGTCGCGGCCGAACTGATCGGTGCCGATGCCCGGGAAGGCCTGACCGATGCGCTGCTGGGTGCCGGAGGTGCCGACGCCGGAGTAGCCGGTGCGGGCGCCGGCATCGAGGCGGACGAAGGCGCGCAGGGTGCCGTAGGCAGTCTGGGTGCGGGCATCGAGGTTGATGCGCATCCGACCCTGGTAGCCCGACGTGTCGCCGCTGTTGGTGCCGGATTGGCGGGTGTAGCTGGTCTGGTAGCCACCCTCGAACCGGGCGCGGCCCGAGACGCGCAGGCAGGTATCGGTGCCGGGGATGTAGAAGAAGCCGGCGCCATACGCGCCGCAGACGCGGACGTACTCGATCGGAACCGCCTTCTTCACCGGAAGATCGGCGGCGTGCGCGGCACCCACGGCCGCGAATGCAGCCGCTGACCCGAGCAGCGAGCTCTTCAAGAGCGTCATAGATATCTCCAAAGCTTCGAGACCCGTGGCGCGGCCGCCCGGTTATCCAGATCTGACCGCATGTCTTTGGTTTGGCCTGCGTCTTGGCGGCAGGCTCGTCAGGGCTCGCGTTCGGCGATGCCTGAGTGCGCTGCGATCATGCTCGGACGGCGGCTTCGGGACAATAGAGTTTAGTGCTCCGCGATGGTTGCGCGCAGGCAATGTGATTTTTGTGCCACTTTTTACTCGGCTTATACGGTCGTATTACTCGCACAAACAAGAAATATTACGAAATGTATCCGGCAACTATGTTGCTATGCTTAAATGATGCGCGGAATGCCTGCCATTCTGCCCATGCCGTGTGCGGATCTGAGCGCGCGCCGAATCGATCGTGAGCCCATGGCTGTCCTGCGAGCCGCACGGACGCTTCAGCCGAGCCCGGCTCCCCGACCGTGGTGCGGTCGGCGCGTCACGCGGCCACATCGGCGAGAGCCGCGACCTCACAGCTGTCGGCCCTAAGCCGCCAGTCGATCACCCCTGCCCGCTCACACAGAAGCGCCTTGGCTTGCCACTCGGCGGACACGTCCGAGCGGGCGCGAACCAGGATGGTGCTCTGCACGGCACGGTGGTCGTGCCCGGTATCGTCGGGAACGGTCATGTAGAAGGTCACGCGGTAGGTGTGCATCGGTCGGCTCCGCTCTGGACGGAATCACCGTCGGTCACCGCGGCGCCCGCTGCCTTGATCCGGCTCAAGGACAACGGGAGGCGCGTGCCGCCGGGGCTTGCGGCGCCGATGCCGTCGTCGGAGAGCGCGAGGTCACCCACAGCTTTGCCGCGTCCGATAAAGCCGAGTTGCCGTCACCGCTCGAATAGTCCAGCTTTGGCCGCAATCGCCTGCGGTCTTCACTATTCAAGAGCGGAGGTCATCGGCCCGGGAGTCGCTGATGTTCGAAAACCTGTACTGGGGGGCGGCGCTCCTGATCCTGATCGGGGCGGTGACGCTGGTGGCGATCGGCGCCATCCGACAGCCGCGCCCGCGAAAGGGCCAGGCCGACCCGCGCCGTACCGACCCGCGCAGGACCTTCGGGCGCAAGCGACGATGGCGCCGCGCCGCCGGGGCCGGCCGGCGCCCGGGTGTCCTCCCGCTGCGGTGAGCGGCAGATCCGCCCCATCGGCGGACGAATTGCGTGCGCAAGCCTGGATCGGTCCGGCCTCCTTGGCGGTTGTGCTTGCCGGGCCCTGATCAGCCCTTCGGTCACACCGATATTCTGAACGTGGACACGACATGCTGGCTTGGTTTCGGGCCCTGATGCCGAAGGAAGACCGGTTCTTCGGCCTCTTCGAGCGTCACGCCGCCACGCTCGTTGACGGCGCGGTCGCCCTCCGGGCCCTCCTCGATGGCACGCAGGATATCGCGGGGGCTTGCGCGGCCATCGCGGCGCGCGAGGACGAGGCCGACGCGATCACCCGCGAGGCCCTTCTGGCGGTGCGCAGGACCTTCATCACGCCCTTCGACCGCGGCGATATCCAGGCTCTGGTCGGCTCCCTCGACGATGCCATCGATCAGATGCTCAAGACCGCCAAGGCGGTCCAGCTGTTCGAGGTGACGGCCTTCGAGCCGGCGATGCGCGAAATGGGCGTGGTGATCCAGGAGGCCGCCTTGGTTACCGCCGAGGCCCTGCCGAAATTGAGGGCCCTCGGCGAGAACGCCGCCGCCCTGAACGGCCTTACCGAGCGCGTCATCGAGCTGGAGGGCCGCGCGGACGACTTGCAC
The DNA here is from genome assembly GCF_041806315.1 of Methylobacterium sp. OAE515. Lineage (NCBI taxonomy): Bacteria > Pseudomonadati > Pseudomonadota > Alphaproteobacteria > Hyphomicrobiales > Methylobacteriaceae > Methylobacterium > Methylobacterium sp. OAE515. Next base: position 3,129,319 of record NZ_JBGMUV010000001.1, on the reverse strand, counting down.
AATGCCGGACTGAAGAGGCTGTTCAAGGCCTCCCGGCAGGATCCGATGGCCTTCCTGGTCGGCTCTGAGCTCTACGATCACCTGGAGAAAGTCATGGACCGGTTCGAGGACGTGGCGAACCAGATCAGCAGTATCGTGGTCGAGCACGTTTGAGCGACGAGTCGCACGCGTGACGTTCCTCGTCGCCCTGATCGCCCTCGCGCTGATCTTCGACTTCCTGAATGGGCTGCACGACGCCGCCAACTCGATCGCCACCATCGTGTCGACCCGGGTTCTGGCGCCGCGCTACGCGGTGTTCTGGGCGGCGTTCTTCAACTTCGTCGCGTTCCTCGTCTTCGGCCTGCACGTCGCCGGGACGGTCGGGTCCGGCATCATCGACGTCACGGCCGTGGACGACCGGGTGATCCTGGGGGCGCTCGGTGGCGCGATCACGTGGAACCTGCTCACGTGGTATGCGGGCATCCCGTCCTCGAGCTCGCACGCGCTCATCGGCGGCTTGCTCGGAGCCGGGATCGCCAAGGCGGGGACGGGCGTGATCGTCTGGCAGGGCGTCGTCGCCACGAGCGCGGCGATCGTGCTCTCGCCGGCGCTGGGCTTCGGGCTCGGGCTGCTGCTGATGCTGGCCGTGTCGTGGCTCTTCGTCCGATCCACGCCGACGGCCGTCGACCGGCTGTTCCGGAGTCTGCAATTCGTCTCGGCCTCGCTCTACTCCCTCGGGCACGGGGGCAACGACGCTCAGAAGACGATGGGTATCATCGCGGCGCTGCTCTACGCCCACGGCGAGAGCAGCAGCTTTCACGTGCCGCTCTGGGTGGTTCTGTCCTGCCAGACAGCCATGGCCGTCGGCACCCTGCTCGGCGGCTGGCGCATCGTGCACACGATGGGATCGAAGATCACCCGGCTCTCGCCCATGCAGGGCTTCTGCGCCGAGACAGGCGGCGCCGTGACCCTGTTCGCCGCGACGGCGTTCGGCATCCCGGTCTCCACCACCCACACGATCACCGGGGCGATCGTGGGGGTCGGTGCGGCCCGCCGCGTTTCGGCGGTCCGGTGGAACGTCGCGCAGGGGATCGTGGTGGCCTGGGTGATCACGATGCCGGCCGCCGGCCTCGTCGCCGCCTTGACCTACGCGCTGTCCGGCCTGGTCCTGCCCTAGGAAGCCAAGCGCCGCGACGGGTCACCAGCGATGGCGCCAGGCGCCGTGGTGGCCGCCGTGCCAACCACCATGCCAGTCCCGATGCCATCCGCCGTGCCAGCCCGCATGCCGGAAGCCGCCCCAGCGATAGCCGCCGTGCCAGCCGAACCGCCGATGCCAGGCATAGGGATGGCCGTAGCGCCACCGGTAGCCGGGAACGACGACAAACGGACGGTAGAAGCCGTTTGGCCGGCACCAGCCGTAGAAGTTGCGGTGGAAGCCGGGGCCGCACCCGTCGCGGGCCTCGGCACTCGAACCGGCCAACAGGAGTCCCGCCGCGAGGGCTGCGGGCATGACAAGCTTGCGGATCATCTGTCACTCCATGGTCGTCCGGCCGCGGGCCGGACACGGTACGGGGTTGCGATCAGGCGACGCGTCAGTTCGGCCAGCAGCGTCGGCCGTAGGGACCGATGTGGAAACCGGGCGGGCAGGAGACGCCCCGGACGTAGCCGCCCCATTGGCCGCCGGGACGGCAGCCGCCGTAGGGGCCCCGATGCCCGTAGGGGCCGCAGCCGCCGTAGACTTGGATGATCTGCGCATCGCCCGGTCCGGCGGACACCGCCGGCTGGACGAGCGGCAACGCCGAGGCCGGAGCCGCGAGGGCGACGAGGAGAGCGGCCGGGCCGAGAACCTTCAACATCGGTGCGTTCCTTCTGCTCACGTGAGAGAGCCTTTGGGGCTCTGTGCCATCCGTCCCGGCTTTGGTCCCGCCGCGACGTGTGAGCGTAGGTTCGCCCGTGCGCTCTGCCCGGATGTGACGGGCGGAGGCTGGCGTGTAACGTTGCGTAACGCTTGATTTCCCGGTTGAGGTGCCGGCGCGTCAGGTCAGGGCCGGCAGCGTCACGGTGAACCGGGCCCCGCCCTGCGAACCTCTCTCGGCCACCACAGTACCGCCATGCGCCTCCGCGATCTGCCGGCTGATCGCGAGACCCAGACCGGTCCCGCCGGTCTGCCGGTTTCGGGAGCGCTCGACCCGGTAATATGGGCTGAAGATCGCGGCGCGTTCGGCTTCCGGAATGCCCGGCCCGTCATCCTCGACGACGATCTGGCAGGCGGCGCCGGTCCGCCGCACCGCCACGGCGACCGAGGATTGCCCGAACTTCACCGCGTTCCCGATCAGGTTGGCGATGACGCGGCGCAGCGCGAGGGCGTCGCCGGCCACGGTCGCGTCCCGCACGTCCTCGCCGGTCATATCGATGTTGGCGCCCTGCGCCGCGTGCTCGGCGACTTCCACGGCCACCAGATCGGCGAGATCCACCGGCGAGCGGGCGGCCTCGACGGCGGTGCCGCGGGCGAAGACCAGGGAGGTCTCGAGCAGGTCGGTCATGGCGTCGAGATCCGCCACCAGCCGCTCCCGCAGCCTGGGCTCGGCCACGCCCTCGGCGCGCAGGCGCAGCCGCGTCAGATACGTCTTGAGGTCGTGCGAGATCGCCCCGATCAGCAGCGAACGCTCGGCCATCAGGCCGCTGATCCGCTCCTGCATGCCCTGGATCGCCTGGGCGAGGCGAAGGATCTCGGGGGCGCCGCGCGGGGCGTTCACGCGCTCCGGAGCCCGGCCGTCGAAGCGGGACACGGCGTCCGTCAGCCGCCGCAGCGGCGCAAGCTCGTGGCGCGTGCCGACCAGCACGAGAGCCGCCACCACGGCCCCGAGGACGGCCACCCAGAGACTCAGCGGCTGTCCGAACAGCCACGGCATGAGCGAGCGGTGGTGCGCGGCGGCGGTGATCACCAGGGTCCGGCCGTCGGGCAGCGGGTATGTCGCCGTCGCCAGACGGCCGAAGGGACCACGCTGGTCGGCGCTCGCCACCGTGGACGGGTTGATGCCCCGCAGCAACAGCGCCGAATCGGTGAACGCCCGGACCGGACCGCCCGTCAGCCGCCGGAGACGGGCTTCGAGGCGCGGTTCCGGGATCAGTCCGGTCTCGTCCGGGGGGACGTCGACGATCTCCGCCCGCAGGATCTCCCCGCTCACCGCCTTCAGGATGGCGGGTCTTTCGGCCGGGTCCGCATCCCGCAGGAGCGTCATGATGCCGGCGGCTTGGTCGACGCGCGGAAAGCGCGAGCCGCTCGGCAGATGTTCCTGGCGACGCTGCCAATCATCCAGCGCCACGGTGGCGAGCACGAGGAGCGACAGCGCCCCCAGCAGGAGCAGCATGATCCGGCCGAGGAGGCCGACCCGGCCCATCACGGCAGGCCGGACTTCACCGGCGCGGCCAGGATGTAGCCCGCGTTGCGCACGGTCTTGATCAGGGCCGCCGCGGTGCTGCCGGCGGCTTCGAGCCGGTGCCGCAGGCGGCTCACCTGCACGTCGATGGTGCGGTCGAAGGCGTCGGCGGTCCGGCCGCGGGTCCAGTCGAGGAGCTGGTCGCGCGACAGCACGCGCTGGGGCCGCGTGATGAAGCAGTGCAGCAGGTCGTACTCGGCGCTGGTGAGCGGGATCTCGGTGGCCGGATCGCGGATCGTCACGGTGCGGGCCCCGAGATTCACGGTAAGATCCGCGACGCTCAGCGTTTCCGAGCCGGGTTCGGCCACGTGGCCGCCGCCGCTTGCCCGGCGCAGGACGGCCCGGATCCGGGCGAGGAGCACGCGCGGGTTGAACGGCTTCGAGACATAGTCGTCGGCGCCCATCTCCAGCCCCAGCACGCGGTCGATATCTTCGTCCTTGGCGGTCAGCATCACCACGGGCGGACCGTTCGCGTCCCGCAGCCGCCGGCAGATCGAGAGCCCGTCCTCGCCGGGCAGCATCCAGTCGAGGACGATCAGGTCCGGGACGGTGCCGGCCGCCAGGATCCGGTCGAGGCTGGCGCCACCGTCGAGGGCGACGACACGGAAGCCCTCGCCTTCGAGATAGCCGGCGAGCAGCGCGCGGATGTCGGAATCGTCCTCGACGATGGCGATGGTCGTGCCTTCGTGCATGGCCGAAGCATAAGCGGTGCGGGCGGCCCGGCAACGCGAAACGTGCCGCTGACACAAAACGTTACACGGGTGATCCCCGCGTTCCGGGCGGTGCTGTGGCGGACATTCACCACGTGCGCGCGGGCGGAGGCGGCCACCGCGTCGATGTCCCGGCACGAGGCGACACGGCGCGGTGGTGCGGCGCCGGGCCTACAGGTGCTTGAGCCCGTAGCTGTCCAGCAATGGCAGCAGTTCGTTGCGCGCGCGGATGCGGTGCTGACGCGCGGCGTCGAGGGCCTCGGCCCCCTCGCCCGCGCGGATCGCCTGCGCGATCCGCCGGTGCTCCGCAATCGAGGCGTCCAGCGCCCGGCGGAGGTTGAGCGTCAGCATCCGGGCCCGGTGCGACTGGTCGTTGATCGATTGCACGATCCGGCTCATCCGCCCGTTCCGGGCGTGCTCGATCAGCGCAGCGTGGAAGGCCTCGTCGGCCTCCCCCCAGGCCGGGAGGTCGCTGCGCGCATGAGCCTGGGCCATGATGTCGGTTTGGACGTCCAGCGCCTGCGCGGCCGCCAGGCGCTCATGGTCGGGTAGCGCAGCCACCAGCTCGGCGGCACGGCCCTCCATCGCGATGACGACGTCGTAGATCTCGCGCATGTCATCCGGAGCGAGGGCCAGGATCAGGATGCCCTTCCGGGGCAGGACCCGCACGAGCCCGTCCTCCTGCAGCCGGATCGCCGCTTCGTGCACCGGCGTGCGGCTCATGCCCAGCCGCAGAGCGATCTCCTGCTCGGAGGCCTGGTAGCCGGGAGCGAAGCTGGCATCGCGGATCGCGGCGCGCAGGGCCGCATACGCGTCGTCGACGAGCGAGGTGCGTTTCTCGCCCTCGTCAGCGGCCCCCGGCATCTCCGGATCCTTGCCGCGCTGCGCCCGCGCCATCAACCGCCTCCTCTATCCCGCTGCCCTAGCACCGCCGACATCCGCCGCGGAACAGGCATTGACAGGTCTGCCCACCGGTTATAGCGGTATGCCATCTTGCATGGAAGATGGCGCGCAAGAATCAACAGCGCGCCACGGCCAAGGGAGGAGACGATGGACGGCTCGCTCGAGCACGCCACCATGCGCCGCGTCGCATGGCGCTTGGTTCCCTTCATCTGCCTTCTCTACTTCATCGCCTTCATCGACCGCGTGAATATCGGTTTCGCGGCGCTGACGATGAACAAGGATCTCGGATTTTCGGCTTCTGTCTTCGGTTTCGGGGCCGGCGTGTTCTTCTTCGGCTATTTCCTGTTCGAGGTGCCGTCGAACATCATTCTCGACAAGGTCGGTGCGCGGCTCTGGATCGCCCGCGTAATGATCACCTGGGGCTTCCTCTCGGGCGCCTTCGCCTTCATCCGGGGCGAGACGAGCTTCTACGTGCTCCGCTTCCTGCTCGGTGCCGCGGAGGCCGGATTCTTTCCCGGCATCATCCTCTACCTGAGCTACTGGTTCCCGAGCCGCTATCGCGCCGCGGTGGTCTCGCTGTTCATGGCGGCCGCGCCGATCTCGGTGCTGCTCGGCTCGCCGCTCTCGAGCCTCTTGCTCGAGATGGACGGCGTCCTCGGCCTCCACGGCTGGCAGTGGATGTTCATCGTCGAGGCTGTGCCCGCCGTGTTGCTGGGCGTGGCGGTGCTGTTCTACCTGACCGACCGACCGGAGGCGGCGACCTGGCTCGCCGACGACCAGCGCACTTGGCTCGTCGCCGAGATGAACGCCGAGCGGGCCGCCAAGCAGCCGAGCGCCCGCCACAGCCTGCTGAGCGGCCTTGCCGACGCCCGCGTGCTGGCGCTGGCACTGATCTATTTCGGCACCTCGGCCGGCCTCTACACCCTCGGCATCTGGGCGCCGCAGATCATCAAGGGTCTCGGCTTGTCCACGATGACGGTCGGCCTGCTCAACGCCGTGCCGCCCACCGCGGCGGTGGTGGCGATGGTTCTGTGGGCGCGCCATTCCGATCGGACGGGCGAGCGCACGTGGCACGTGGTCATCGCCTGCCTCGCCGCATCCCTCGGCCTCGTCCTGGCCGGTGGCGCGTCGTCGGTGGTGGGGGTCGTGGCCGCCCTGAGCCTCGTCAATGTCGGGATCAGTTCCGCCAAGCCGCCCCTCTGGGCGATGCCGACCATGTTCCTGTCCGGCCCGGCCGCCGCGGTGGGCATTGCCACCATCAACGCGATCGGCAATCTCGGCGGCTTCGTCGGACCCTGGGTGATCGGCTGGATCAAGGACCGGACCGGCAGTTTCGCGGGCGGCCTGTACTTCGTCGCCGGCCTTCTGGTCCTCTCCGCCATCCTCACCCTCGCGGTCGCCCGCGCCGGGCGACGCGCCACGCCCGAACGCGCGCTGGCGCGCTGAACCCTCTCTCGTTCCCAAGGAGATCTGTCATGACCAAGACCTACACCATCGCGGCCATCCCGGCGGACGGCATCGGCGTCGAGGTCATCGCCGCCGGTATCGAGGTGCTCGACGTGCTGGCCGAGAAGACCGGCGCGTTCCGGTTCCGGTTCGACCATTTCGATTGGGGTTCGGATTACTACAAGAAGCACGGCGTGATGATGCCCGCCGACGGTCGCGAGCAGATCAAGGACCACGACGCGATCTTCTTCGGGGCGGTGGGCGCGCCGGACGTGCCCGACCACATCACGCTCTGGGGCCTGCGGCTCAACATCTGCCAGCCCTTCGACCAGTACGCCAATGTTCGCCCGACCCGCATCCTGCCGGGCATCACCAGCCCGTTGCGCCACGTCTCGGGGCCGGAACTCGACTGGGTGATCGTGCGCGAGAACTCGGAGGGCGAGTATGCCGGCGTCGGCGGCCGGGTCCACCAGGGCCATCCGAACGAGGTCGCCACCGACGTCTCGATGATGACCCGGTCGGGCGTCGACCGCATCATCCGCTACGCGTTCAAGCTCGCCCAATCCCGGCCGCGCAAGCTCCTCACGGTCGTGACCAAGTCGAACGCCCAGCGCCACGCCATGGTGATGTGGGACCAGATCGCCGCCGAGGTCGCCGCGGAATTCCCCGACGTCACCTGGGACAAGATGCTGGTCGATGCCATGACGATGCGGATGGTGATGAAGCCCGAGACTCTCGACACCATCGTGGCGACCAACCTGCACGCCGACATTCTGTCGGACCTCGCGGCGGCGCTCGCCGGCTCGCTCGGGATCGCGCCGACCGCCAACATCAACCCGGAGCGCACCTTCCCGTCGATGTTCGAGCCGATCCACGGCTCGGCCTTCGACATCACCGGCAAGGGCATCGCCAACCCGGTCGCGACCTTCTGGACGGCGTGCCAGATGCTGGAGCACCTCGGCGAGCCGGACGCGGCCGGTCGGCTGATGCGCGCCGTCGAGCGCGTCACCGCGGATCCGAGCCTGCACACGCCCGACCTCGGCGGAAAGGCGACGACCCGTCAGGTCACCGATGCGGTCATCGCGGCGATCCGAGGCGACAACGCCTGAGGCAGCCGGGCCCGGGGGCGCCCCGTCATCGCGGGCGCCTTCCGGCCTCCCAGGCCCTAGGACCGGGCTTCGGGCGAACGCGGATCTCCGCGGGCCGGACCCTCCGCTGACGCTCGCGCCCGATCGTATCCAGTATTCGCCTTGATCCGTTCCGGCGCATGCGGCGCGTCGCTAGGCTGCCGAGCGTGACACCGGACGCGCAGACGGCCGGGCTCGAAGCAGCGGGAGGACGCGATGATCACACTGGACCCAAGCCGTCGCCGCGTGCTCGGCGGTGCGGCCGCGGCAACCCTCGGCGCCGCGCTCGGCCTGCGGGGCCGCCCGGCCTCCGCTCAGCACAATGTCCGCTTCTCGACCGGCACGGCGGCGCCGACGTTCAAGGTCCCGCCGAACACCGCGGATTGCCATTTCCATATCTACGACAACCGCGTCCCGCCGGCCGCGGGCGGCCTGCCGGCCCCGGACGCGACGCCGGACGATTACCGCGCGCTGCAGGCCCGCCTCGGCACCACCCGGGGCGTCGTGGTCCAACCCTCGCTGTACGGAACCGACAACCGCCCGACGCTCGCCGGCATAGCGGCCCTCGGGCCGAACTTCCGCGGCGTCGCGGTGGTGACGCCTGCAGTCAGCGATGCGGAACTGCAGCGGCTGCACGGTCTCGGCATCCGCGGCATCCGGTTCAACCTCGCGCAGGCCGGCACCACGACGCTCGACATGCTGGAACCGCTCTCGCAGCGTGTGGACGCCCTCGGCTGGCACTGCCAGATCAACATGCCGGGCGACAAGATCGTGGCGGCGTCCGACACATTCCTGAAGATCCGCGGCAAGCTGGTCTTCGATCACTTGGCGCACTGCCCACAGCCGGCGGGCGTTCAGAGCGACACGTTCAAGCTGATGCGGCGGCTCCTCGACCAGGGGAACACCTGGGTGAAGCTCACCGGCCTCTACGCCGACACCACAGTGGGGCCGCCTACCTACGCCGATACCGTGGCCGTCGCGCGCGCCTTCGCGGCCGCCGCACCGACACGATGCGTCTGGGGCACCGACTGGCCGCATCCCACCGAGCGTCAGGACAACAAGCCCGACGACGCCCTGTTGCTCGATCTGTTCCCGACCTTCGTGCCGAACGAGGCCGACCGGACACGCATCCTCGTCGACAACCCCGCGGAACTCTACGACTTCCCGAAGGCCTGAGCGGGGTCTGCCCTTGCCGGGTCGCTTCGGTGCCGAATGCCGGCCGCGGCGCGATCCGGCCTGACGGGATGCGCAGGACCGGTGGCGGGATCGCGGCTGATCCGATCTGGCGCTTTCCGGGGCGCGGCGACACGCGCATAGTCGCCTGATGCGCCGTCCCGAGCCGCGACGGGCGTTCCGGGTCATCGAAGGCGGACCGCCGCCGCAGCGTTCCGGGCTGCGTTCCCGGTATCATCGCTTCGGCATCGCTGCGGCGTCCACGATCGGCGGTCTGGGTGCCGCCATGGGCGTGTCGAAAGGACTGTTCGGGCCCCATGCAGGGCCGGCCGATTGGGTGATCGTCCCGATCGTCACGGCACTCTGTGCGGCTTCGGCTTACGGCGCGTGTCGGGCGCTCGGCTGGGCGGTGTCGAGGTTCCAGGGGCGATAGGCGCCGGCCGCCAAGGTCTTGACCCGTCCATGTTCCGGGCGCGGCTCAGGCGACGGGCTGGGGCAGCTGGCCGGCCAGATCGCGGGAGGAGAGGAAGCGGTCGGGCTCATCCAGGGGGACATCGAGAGCGCAGCGCGCGCCTTCAGGCGGAAAGCTCAGCTCGACCGATCCGCCGAGTTCCCGGGCGATGCCGCCGGTGATCAGGCGCGTGCCGAAGCCCCGACGTGTCGGTACCGCCACGGGCGGTCCGCCGCTCTCCCGCCACTCCAACACGAGCCGGCGAGCGTTGTCGGGCCCCACGACGACACGCCACGTCACGTCGACCCGGCCTTCCTCCGTCGCCAACGCACCGTATTTGGCTGCGTTGGTGGTCAGTTCGTGGATCGTCATGCCGAGGGCGAGCACGTAGCGGGGCCGAAGGTCGAGATCCGGCCCATCGAGTCTGAAGCGGCGGCCCTTCCCGTCCTGGAAGGGTGCGAACTCGTTCTCGATGACGAGCCGCAGCGGTGCCCCACCCCAATCATCCCGCGAGAGCAGATCGTGCGTCTTCGAGAGAGCGAGGATGCGTCCTTCCAGCCGGTCGCCACGGTCGTCATCGCGCCGCGCCTGCCGGGCCAACGATTGCACCGTCGTCAGGGTATTGCGCACGCGGTGGTTGAGTTCGTGCAGCAGCAGCGTCTGCCGCTCCTGAAGGAGGCGGCTGCGGGCGATCTCGGCGCGCAACTCGCCCTCATGCTTTTGCAGTGCGACCGCCATGGCGTCGAACGCCTCGCCGAGTTCGCCGAACTCGCCAGGTCCCCCGATCCCGCTGCGCACATCCAGCTCGCCGGCCCGCCAGGCTGCGGCCGACCGGAGAAGGCGTCGGACCGGCCGGCGGATAAAGGCGCGCCCGCCCATCAGCGCCGCCACGAGCGCCAGGGCGGCCCCGATCCCGATCAGGACGAGACCGCGCCGAGTGGCGGCATCGATGTCGGCGAAGGCCGTGTCCGGTGAGAGACCGACCGCGACCGTGAAGGAGCCGAGATCCTCCGGGCTCGTCCCGGCGATCGCGGTGATCCGCGGATTGTCCTGGAGACCGGTCAAGTCCGCGACACCGCCGCGATGGCGGCTCAGCGCCGCCCAGAAGGGCGCGGGAAGCGGCTTGCCAACCCATTCGTCGTGATCGGGCAGACGGATCAGGACGGTGCCGTCCCGGTCCGCGACGGTCAGTGCCGCGTCGGGTGGCAGGCCGGCGGAGGCTTGGCGCATGGCCAGGTAGGAGAGATCGATGCTCGTCAGGACGATGCCGTCCGGGCGGCCATTGGCGCCGGGGATGGCCAGCGCGAACTGGATGGTCGGCCGCTTGGTGATTCGGCCGGACACGACCTCGCCGATGGCAAAGCCGCCGGTTCGCATCGCCTCCTTGAAGTAGGATCGGTCCGCGATCGCGTACGCGCCGGGCGCCGACCCGAGCGTGTTGCACAGGATGCGTCCTTCGGCATCGGCGACGCCGAAGAAGAACGATCCTGGAACCTTATCGACGACGCTCCTGAGGTAAGCCGTGCAGACTTGCGGATCCTTCTTCTGAATTTCCGGCAACTCGGACAGGATGCCGAGGATCTGCCTGGCGCCGCGACTGAACTGATCCAAGTCGACGGCGACGCCGCGTGCCGTCCGCATGGCCTCGCCCCGGACGGCCTCACCCCGCGCGCTGCGCAGCGCGTACTCGTTGTAGCCCTGTATGGCGAGCGCCGGCAGGAGGGCCAAGCCCACGAGGCCCACAATCCGCTTCGTCAGTGACATCGAGGGCGCCGTCCTGCTCCTGAGTAACCCTCGCCGTGGGTCCGAGGACCGAAGGGCGCAGATAGGCGGCGACGGCGTTTCGGAAAGCGCCTTTCGGCGCGCCTGAAGCCGGCGCCGCGCTACGGTCATCCGCGTCGGGCCGCGCGACGGAGACTGAACCGTCTCTGATACGCATGGTTGACCCTGTGCGAGAGAAAAAACGTCCGAGGAATATTGATGACCCGTCTGCCTCTGCTCTGCGGCGTTGTTGCGCTCATGGCTTTCAGCCTGTCCTCGGCTGCCTTCGCGCAGGAGGGCGGCCCGTGCACCGATGACATCGCCACGCTCAAGCGCGATCTCGGAACGCAGGTCGGCCTGGGCGCGCCCGTGTCCGAGCCCGATTACGGCCAGAGCCGCGGGCCGAACGAGTCCGGAGGCCGGCAGGCCTCGGCCAGCACCACCGGCAGCACGGCCAAGCCGGTGGGCACGCCCGACACAGATCGGGCGCAGCAGGGCGGTGCATCCCGCGAGAGCGGCGGCACGCCCGGAACCGTCGGTGGCGTCTCGGGCCCGGTTGGCGCGGCGACCGGCGGCACGCAGGCTGACGCCGTCGCCAGCGGCCGGATCGCGACGTCACCCGCGGATGTGCGCCGGCAGTCGGAGAACCGGCCCACGGCTGCCCAGGCTGCGGCGCAAGGGGGCGATCCCAAAGCCTCCCCCGAGCGGTCGTCCGAGGACAAGGTTTCCCAGGCCAAGATGGCTCTGCAACAGGCCGTGGATCTCAACGCGCGCGGGGACCAGGGCTGCCGCGAGGCCGTCAAGCGGACCCGAGACCTGCTGCCGCAGCACGGACGCTGAGGTCCGTCGTTCGTCGGCCGTCGGTGAGCGCAGATTCCCGGAGCAAGCCTTCCGGGGTCTGCGGCACGCGCTAAAGCCACGGTGCAGAGCCGCGCGCCGCTCCGCATCGATACGGTTCGCGCCGGCGGGTGGCTCAGGCTGCTGATCGAGGCCCGCCTTGCGGCTTCCCGCGACGGCTGAATTCAAGGGGTGCGCAGTTCCGCACCGCCTTGCCGCGCTGACCTCGGACCGGGGTCCGTTCGCGACGTGTCAGGCGCGGCGCAGATTGGACGTTCAACATTCCGGAGGTGAGATGGTCGATCCGTCAAAGGTACAGCGCGCGCCCGTACGCACAAACCGCTTCGGGCTGATTGCCGCCGCAATCCTGATCGCGGCGCTGATCGCGTACGCGATCTACTTCGTCATGGTCCCCGCTCCCCTGCCGCCCGGCGCTCACTGACGGTCCGGAAACTCCGCGCCTCTCGAGAAGGCTCAGTGGGTGCGATGATCATTCCGACGAGGCGACCCGGGATTCCGGAGAGCCTCGGACGCCGTGAGATCAGTCTGAACGTTGAAGCGGATCAGCGCTTTAGTCGGCTGATTGTGCCCACGCAATCGGTGAAAGACGCAAGCACATTCAACGCCGTTCATCCCAGGTGCGGGATTTTCCGTGCCTCTGAGAAGCCGGTGCTTTTTCCGATGCGTCCCGCACTGCCGGCTGTTTGATCTTCTCAACGGCAGGATGAGGACGAACCGGTGACGGCCATCCTCAAACACCGCCGGGATCGGCATCGACGTGATCCGGCGCGCCCGGCCGCGCGCGCCGGCACAGCACCCGCGCGCCCTGCCGCAGCGTCACCTCATCCCGCGGATAGGCATCCTTCACCGCCTCGAAGGCCGCGATCGCGCCGTCGAGCGGGTAGATCACGCCGAGCCGCAATTCGATCCGGCCGCGCGCGTCCCAGACCTCGATCGCGAAGGGCCGGCCCGGCGGGACCGGCGGCTCCAGATCGGGCAGCTTCGGGAGGCGCAGCGTCGCGAGGCACTGGCTCTCGTACTTGCGCGCCACCTTTGCGCCGGGCCCCCGCTGGTGGCGGCAGGTGGCGGTGAGTGCCCGCAGGAGGTCGAGCGTCGCGATCTCCGGCCCGAACCGGGCCAGCAGGCCGTCCAGGCGGTAGCTTCCGTGGCGGCGGCAGGTCGCGCAGTCGATCGCCAGCCGGTCGCCGGCGATGTCGCCCAGGCGCTGGGACGGGCCGTCAGCCATGCACGCCGCCCCGCGCATAGCCGCGCGCGATCAGACGCCCCTGCTCGGCCGCGTGCCGCTCGGCCGCGTCGCGGTCGGTGAGCGCATCCGTGATCGCCTGGACGAGCGCCGCCCGGGTATCGCCCTCGGCGGCCCCGAGAGTGGCCGCGTCGATCGCCTCGGCCTCGGGCCGACGGATCTCCACAGGCGGCGCGTGCCGTTGGACGTGCATCCGGGTCACAACCTCGATTAGAACAGATGGGGAACAAAGCGGATGGCGAGGCGTGGTTCAATGGCTGTTTCGAATCGCGCGACGATTGCGGTGGGCACCTGTGGAGAAGTTGGGAAAACGCCAATGCCGCGGAGGCTTTACCGCTTCCACTGCCTGGGTGGCGGTGAGGCCGTGTTCGACCTGGAGGGGCGGTGGCTGTCGAGCATCCGCGAGGTCCGGCAGCACGCGGACCGGGTGGCGCTCGGTCTGATGACGGGGGTCGGTTGCCAGGACTGGACCGTGTGGTCCGTGGACGTGCGCGATGCCGCGGGCCGGCCGGTGCTGTTGCGCGCGTTCACTGCCGTGACGCTGGACGGCAAGCGGGCGTGAGCGGTGGCCTGGCGATGGCTGCGGCCGGGCTGGCAGGAGCCGGTGCAGACCGAGAGCGGGGTAGTGAAGAAGGCCGAGAACCTGGCCGAGCGGATGCCCGGCGCGGCGGCGCTGAAGATGGCCGGCGACGAGACAGGCGAGCTGGAAGGCGTCACCATCCTCAGGCAGTGGGGCGAGATCCCGGACGACTTCGCCGGGAGCCTGCAGGGCGGCTGACCCAGGTTTTCGGGCGTGCCGGCCGGTGAGCGCCGCGTCATGCTCTTGTGCTCCTGCCCATGCGGCGTTGCGCGCCGGAACGTCACGGACCTGCCTGTCTTTCCAGATCACGAGGGCGGTCGATGACGACGGGCCCAGACAGGGATACCTTCATGCTGAACTTCGCTCGCGGATCGGTGGCGCTCGCCGCCCTCTTCCTCGCAGGTCCCGCTCTCGCCCAAGGCAAGCCGCTGGCACCGCCTGCCAGCGATGCGATGCCGCCGGTTGAACTCACGATCAGCATGAAGGACGGCAAGCCGGTCTGCGAGCCCGCCGAGCTCAAGCTGCCGGCCGACACGAACATCGCCCTGCACATCGTGAGCAGCGCCGATGCGCCGGTCACCATCACGGCGCCCGGGCAGTTCGAGAACGGTCTGGTGCTGCACGCGGACGGCGACCTCGTCCATGTCGCGAGCGAGAAGGGCTACACCGTCAAGCAGAACGGCCAGGGCACGCTTCGCCTGCGGACGATGAAGGCCGGACAGGAGGAGTACGCCTGCACCAGCACGCGCAAGGCCGACGCGCCGTTCAAAGGCAAGCTGGTCCTGAGCCCACCTGCCAACTAGCGCCCTGCCACAACCACAACACCTCTGGTGAGGCGACCACGAGCGGGAGGCTTGCGTCGGCATGCCCGATAAGACATCGGCCAAGAAGAAGCCGCCCAAGGTGGCGGTCGTCGAGAAAGCGCCCCGCAAGGTCGGCCTGCCGACGCAGCTCGCGGCGATCCAGACGAAGTACCGGAACGCTCTTCTCGACGCCGCCGATCAGCCATTCGCGGCGCAAGGCGATCTGATCCGATCAGCGCTGGCAACGCTGCTGGCCGAGAAGGCCGCTTTGGGCGTGAAGGACGGCGAGGAGGAGGCCGGCGCGTCGGAGTAACCCTGCCGGGCGGCGGCCGGCGCCGCGAGCTCCCAGACCCGCGGCCCCAGGTCTGGTTCTGCTTGTTCGGGCGGCCGGTCAACCGTCGGCGCCGCCCGATCTGCTCACGGGCCGGTGGGTCGCAAAATCGGGCTTACGAGCAAGCCGCTTGCTACTTACCGCCGGCAGCCTTGTAGGCATCGATGGCACGGCGACAGTTTGGCGACATCTGGCTCATGTTCTTCTTGAAGCAGGCGTCCATCTGCGGGCTATTCGGGTCTATGCCGGCACAGAACGTGATGGCGTCACCTGCACAATTGGTCTGCAGTTCCTGATTGCCGCGATTCGGCGCCTGTGCCGAGGCGGGGGCGGCGATAGCGATGAGACCGAAGGCGAGGATGAGGCGGCGCATGTTTGGTCCTTAACCAGAGCAGTTCGTCCACGCCCTAACGAAGCTGGCGCCTGTTTTATCCCTTCCGCTTGCAAAATCGGATTCCAGCCGCGCTCTGCAAGATAAGCTCCAGGCCCGCGGTCATGGCACCAAAATGCTCTGCCTGCCGGCCGCCAAGGCTGTCACAAGCATCGTGAAGCCGTTGAGCGAGCCCTGCTGCCGATCCTGGTCCGAACCCAGTGCCTCAGAGACTCGTACTTTTCGCCGCGAACTCCCAGACCGGCACGCCCCAGGCCTGACCCGGCTTCGTCCGGTAGCCGGAGAAGCGGTCAAACACGATCCGGTCCTGCTCGACGGCAACCACCCGGCTGTCGTTGACCATCAGCGCGCCGGCATATTCCACGCGCAGGAAGCCGTGCTGCGGGTGAACGCCGAACAACTGCTCGGCGGTCCAGCCGCGCCGGTGCGCGTCGGCGCCGTGCGCGTCGAGGAAAGCCAGCGCGTTCGTCCGCATCGCCGCCCATTTTGCCGGCAGCAGATACCGGCACGGCGACGCGTGCTCGGACAGGCGCTCGATCTGGTCGCGCCAGGTTATGACGGCGGGCGGGTGGTTGGACATGACGGCGGGGTACGGCCGAATGGTTGCCGGTCCGCTAAGCGTCCGCCACGTCCGCGACGGATGAGGATGCGCGCGCAGCCTTCATCGCGATGGTCAAGGCGGCGGCCATGGCGCCCTTCACGGGAGTCGTTCCGCCGTTTCAGCACCGACCCCATCAGCCTCCACCCTGGAGAGGCCTTGTGGCGGAGCGGTCATGATGCGGTCGAGGCCCTACAGCGCAAAACGGCCGGGGCGATGCCCCGGCCATTGTCGTTGTCGGCGAGCCGCTCTTAGCGGAGCAGCTGCAGGATGCCCTGCTGCGCCTGGTTGGCCAGCGACAGGGCCGAGATGCCCAGCGATTGCCGGGTCGACAGCGCCTGCGAGTTGGCCGCCTCCTGGTTGAGATCGGCCGCGGTGAGGTTGGACGAGCCGGTATCCAGGATGTTGATCAGGTTCTTGCTGAAGTCCTGACGGTTCTGCACCACCGAGAGGTTCGAACCGAAGGTCGAGGCATCGGTGCGCAGCTGGCTGGAGGCAGAGGTCAAGCTGTCCAGGGTCGTGTTGATGTCATCGTTCAGCAGGAAGAAGCCCTGTCCGGCCGTCGTCGTGCCGGCCGACTTGTTGCCGATGGCATTCAGCTTGAGACCGGCCGAGGTCTCGTCGGTCGCGGTGACCTGCAGGTTCGAGTTGCCCTTCGGATTGAAGTTGATCGTCAAATCGTTGTTGTCGCCCTTGCCTCTGATCAGGTTCGTGCCGTTGAAGCTCGCGTCACTGGCCAGCTGATCGATCTGGGTCAACAGGCTGTTGTACTGCGCGGCAAGCGTTGCGCGGGCCGACACGCCCGACACCGTCAGATCCGTGCTCTGGCTGGCGGCGGTCGTGGTGTCATAGGTCACGCCGGACGCGTTCGTCCCGCCCTTGAAGCCGAGCGCCGTCTGATCGGTCGAGGTCTTGAACTCCACGTCGGCCGACGCGTTCATGACGATCTTGGTGCCATCCGTGCTCTTCGAGAAGCTGCCGGCACCGACAGCCGAATTGAGAGAGCTGATCGCGTCGTCGATCGTTCCGGTCGAGGTGAGCGCGGCGGTCGTCGCGACGCCGTTGACGAACAGGTTCAGGGTGGTGTCGGCCGCCGGGGCCGAATACTTCGTCGACGCAGTACCGGTGGTGGTGATCTGCGTCGACAGCGCCTGGTTGGCGACCGACTTCGCCTGATCGACCAGCTTCTGGATCGACGTGATGCCCTGGTTGGCCGCCTGGATCGCCTGGATGCCGTTGGAGATGCCATCGAGCAGGTTCCCCAGGTCGCCGGAGCGCTGGCTCAGCGACTGGGAGGTGAAGAAGCTGACCGGGTTGTCGAGGGCGGAGGAGACCTTCAGGCCGGTGGAGAGCCGGTTCTGGGTAGTCGCGGTCAGCGCCGCCGTATCCTGCAAGGAGAGCAGGTTCTGGCGGGTCGCGGCGGTCAGGGTGACGCTGGAACTCATCTGCTACGCATCCATCGTTGCGTGTTCACAGCTATTTCGCACGCCAAAGTAAATAACATCTTATCCGGCGGATAATCCGCAAACGGCGGTGGTCGAGTGAACAAGGGTTATCGGATTATGTAGTCCTGCCTGCATCCTGTTGCCCCCACTCGCGGAGGCCTGAACTATCAGGCTCCAGGATGTCGGCGCACGCGCCTCGGCGGCCATCCTGCTGAGATCTGCGATGCTCTCGTGCGCACGAAAAAGCCCGCGCCGGCGGACCGGGCGGGCAGACGCAACGCTGGGACGGCTCAGCGCTTGCGATGCTGGGAAGCCACAGGCAGCTGCGAGAAGACCTCCTCGCACATCGTGCCCAGGCTGCTTCTCATGAGGTTTCTCGCCCAAATCCGGCGGCCGTTGTCCATCAGCTCGATCGCTTTCGGCTCCGGTGTCTCTTTTGCGCAGGCTTTCATCACCTTCATGAAGGGGTATTCCATCTTGCGACCGCACGACTTCGCCGCTTGAAGGAATATCCCGTAGTTCTCGAAATTTTTACCGCAGTTGTCATCCGAGCGTGCGGCCGAGATAGAGCCACACATGATCAGCATCGCAAGATATGACCGAAGAAGCACTTGTGAAATCCGTGCAAGCGGGATTTGCGAGCAGGCGTCCAGACGCAAGAAGGCCTGCCAGAGCAGGGTTGTGACGGGCGCTTGCTCGCCCGAGAGACGTTGGTCCCATCCAAACAGTTCCGAGCGCCTGCAACGAAAAAGCCCTGCCGGCGGTGCCGGTGGGGCTGAAGGAAACCGTGAGCGGAACAGCCGAGCCCGGCAAGCGGCGGGCCAGTCAGCAGGGCGGCACCCAAGCGGTGCCCTTGTCGGATACCGGGACTCAGCTATCCTGCCGACATGCGCGCAGCCCTCGCAAGTCTTGCTCTCATCGTCGCTGCCGGTGCGGCAGGCGCGCAGCAGCACCTGCCGACTGTTCCGGAGTTGCTGACCGCGGAGCTGAAAGCCGCGCAGGCCTGTGAGGGCTCCGGAGATCCCGCCATCATCCGTGAGCAGTGCCGCCTCCGCGATCGGCTCAGCGGCCGCTTGGCCCAGGCTGGTTACTGCTGGGGGCGTAAAGGGCAGACCGACGAGAAGAAGGAGTGGCACGCCTGCCAGCCGGACTCGATCTATGAGGACGATATCGAGGCCGTGCAGCGCTGACGAGAAAGCCCGCCTGGCCGAAACGCGCCGGCGAAACGCCCGCTTGTCCCGGCTTCGAATCCCCGCACCGACTGCCGCGCAGAGGCCGAGCAGCCGCGTCCCTGAACTCGGACCGCGGCACATCAGGGCCCGCGCCGGCGGACCAGCCGGGCGAAGGTTGCGTACGATGTTGGAGGCCCGAGCTCCTGATCCGATCGCAATCAGCGTCGTTGGCCGAGTTACTACGCCTGTAGCGTGATGCGGTCAGAGAGAAACAGCCATGTAACGCGGTCTGCCCAGTGTCGAGCTTGGTCAACCTGGAGCGGCTCAGCATGGACGACTCTTCCACGCCGGATGCTACGGACATCCGCCTCGACGCGCGTGACTCTGCCTTCCGCCAAGACCCGCACCCTATCCTCGACGACCTGCGCGCACGCTGCCCGGTTCATCAGGACTGCGTGCTCGATCGCGTCGTGCTCACCCGCGCCGACGTCGTCGCCGCAGTCTTGGCTGACCGCACTCTGTCCAGCGACCCCTTCAAGGGACGGCCCACCACCTACGGTCGAGCCGGCCTGACCGATGCCGACCGCCCGGACCTCCCGCTGCCCTTTCTCGACGATCCGGACCACGCCCGGCTGCGCCGGCTCGTCGTCCAGGCTTTCAGCGTCCGCGCCGTCGAGGCACTGCGTCCGCGCATTGAAGCGATCGCCGCGACTTTGCTCGACCGCATCGACTCCACGTGCCCCTTCGATCTCATCGCCGACTATGCCGTGCCGCTGCCGACCCTTGTCATCGCCATCATGCTCGGTATCGACGATGCCGAAGTCGAGCAGTTCAAGGCGTGGTCGGACGCCGTCTTGATCGGGTACGCGCCGGGGCGGACCGAGGCGGAGGTGCGCGATCGAAACGCCGCAAACGACGGGCTGAATGATTGCATCCGGCGTGCGATCGTCGAGCGTCGGCGTGAGCCCCGCGATGATCTCATCGGCGCCCTGACGACGGCCGGGGCGCGGGGCGAGCGGCTGAGCGATGTCGAGATCCTCAACACCTGCCGCACGCTGCTCGTCGCCGGCAACGTCACGACCACCGATCTGATCGGCAACGGCACCGTCGCGCTATTGCGGCATCCCGAACAAGCGGCGCGGCTGCGCGCCGACCCCGGGCTGTGGCCGGCCGCCGTCGAGGAGATGCTGCGCTACGACCCGCCGGTTGTGAGTTGGAATCGGCAGTGCATCGATGATCGCCTCATCGATGGTTGTCCGGTCGAAGCGGGCCAAACGGTGACGGTAATGCTGTTGGCGGCCAACCATGACCCGGCCCTGCACGCCGCGCCGCATGACTTCGACATCGGGCGGGACCGCCAGAAGCACCACAGCTTTGGCGGTGGCGCGCATTTCTGCCTGGGAGCTTCGCTGGCCCGCCTGGAAGCCCAGGTCGCGCTCTCGGCGCTGTTCGATGGCTTTCCGCAGTTGCGGCTGGCACCGGGGCACGACCTGCAACGTAAGGCAATACCCCGCTTCGGCGGCTACGACGCCGTGTGGCTGACAGCGGCGTGAAAATGAGAAAAGCCCCGCGCGGCGGTGCCGGCGGGGCTTCGGAAGGCAGTCTGGTCTATAAGGACACGCTACCCGGTTCTCGGCCGGTGCCTCAGCGGCTGCTACCGCTGCCAGCGCTGCCGCTCGGCACCGCCCGGGAGGGCTGGCTCGCGTTGCCGCCAGCAGCCGAGTTCGTCGTTGCGGTTTCAGCCCCAGTCGCGCCGCGGGAGATGACCACGTCGCGATCGTTGCCGGTCGTGTTGGGCTGAGACTGGATTACAGCTCCGCCTGATTGTGGGGAGGCGCCTGGGGCCACAGGTTGGGCAAAGGCCATTCCTGGAGCCAACAAGACGAGCGAAGCAATAAAAGCGGTGGATGTGACGCGCATTGAGCATCCTTTCAGCTGCAGCTCCTTAGGTAACTCAGCGCCAGATCGAAGTTTCCGGATGAACATAATGTATGCTTCAATACACGTGATGGGCGCCATGTTTTTTCGCACGGCCCAACAGCAAATTTAATCCCTACAGAGGCCACCCGATCGGCTGATAGGCGCGATCATCCTATGCAGCCTCTCTGCGTTGTGGTCGGATCCCTGGATCGACCACGTTCAGGCGGACAGTCGCACACGAAAAAACCGCCTCGGCCGGTGCCGGGCGGTTTGCGGTGGTCTCGCTGAGAAAAAACGAGGTCCGGTCTGAGCGGGTGACGTTCGGGGAGGTCTGCCGCGCGACGGGATGCCCGGGCTCGGAGCAAGGCCGGCGCGCGCCGGGCGGCCGAGGACGGGGCGACGGAGGCGCAGCTCAACGCGCTGTTCGGCTGGGCTGACGGTCGCCGCGAGATTGCAACCTTTACGCGGACCGCGAACCGGACCGGCCCGCAAGGCGCGGAGAAGTACAGCACCGGTTCCCAGGATCCCGCACCCCAGAAAAGATAAAGCCCGCCAACAACTTGGCGGGCTCACATCCGTTAGTTGGTGCCCAGGAAAGGACTCGAACCTTCACCTCTCGCGAGACTGGTACCTGAAACCAGCGCGTCTACCAATTCCGCCACCTGGGCTTGCCGTCGGCCATCGGCCGGCGACGGCTCCGTTTAGGCAACGGAGCCGTCGCCGTCAATCGCGATTTCAGCCCTGCGGCCACTCTCGGATGTCGACGAAGCGCCCGGTCACCGCCGCAGCCGCCGCCATCGCGGGAGACACGAGGTGCGTCCGCCCACGCGGACCCTGTCGGCCCTCGAAGTTGCGGTTCGACGTCGAGGCGCAGCGCTCGCCCGGGCGCAGCTTGTCCGGGTTCATGCCAAGGCACATCGAGCAGCCCGGCTCGCGCCAGTCGAAGCCCGCCGCCTTCAGGATCTTGTCGAGGCCCTCGGCCTCGGCTTGCGCCTTCACGAGGCCGGAACCCGGCACGATCATCGCCGAGACGCCCTCGTGCACCTTGCGGTCGCCGACCACCCGCGCGACCTCGCGCAGATCTTCGATCCGGCCGTTCGTGCAGGAGCCGATGAAGATCCGGTCCAGAGTGATGTCGGTGATCCGGGTGCCCGGCGTCAGGCCCATATAGGCCAGCGCCTTCTCCTTCGACTGCCGCTTGTTCTCGTCGGCGATCTCGGCCGGATCCGGCACGCGGCCCTGCACCGAGATCACGTCCTCGGGGCTGGTGCCCCAGCTGACGATCGGCGGCAGGTTGGCGGCGTCGAGGCGCACCTCCCGGTCGAAGAAGGCGCCCTCGTCCGTGACGAGGCTTTCCCAGTAGCGGCGCGCCGCGTCGAAGGCGGCGCCCTTGGGGGCTTTCGGCCGGTCCTTCACGTACGCGAAGGTCGTCGCGTCGGGGGCCACCATGCCGGCGCGGGCGCCGCCCTCGATCGACATGTTGCAGATCGTCATCCGGCCCTCCATCGAGAGCGCGCGGATCGCGTCGCCGGCATACTCGATCACGTGGCCGGTGCCGCCGGCGGTGCCGATCTCGCCGATGATCGCAAGAATGATGTCCTTCGCGGTCACGCCCGCCGGCAGCGTGCCGTCGACGGTGACGCGCATGTTCCTGGCCTTGCGCTGCACCAGCGTCTGGGTGGCGAGCACGTGCTCGACCTCCGAGGTGCCGATGCCGTGTGCCAGCGCCCCGAAGGCGCCGTGCGTCGAGGTGTGGGAATCGCCGCACACGATCGTCTGCCCGGGCAGCGTGAAGCCCTGCTCGGGTCCGATGATGTGGACGATGCCCTGGCGCCGGTCGAGGGCATCGTAGAACTCGATGCCGAAGTCGCGCACGTTCTCGGCCAGCGCCTCGAGCTGGGTGCGGCTCTCGGGGTCGTCGATGCCCTTCGTGCGGTCGGAGGTCTGGACGTTATGGTCCACCACCGCGAGCGTCTTCTCCGGATGGCGCACCTTGCGGCCGGCCGTGCGCAGCCCCTCGAACGCCTGCGGGCTCGTCACTTCGTGAACGAGGTGACGATCGATGTAGAGGAGGCTGGAGCCGTCCGGCTGGACATCGACGACGTGGTCGTCCCAAATCTTGTCGTAGAGAGTGCGCGGGCTGGTCATCGGTTTTCGTCTTCGGAGATGGGGCGGTGCAGAGCTCTCGCGATGGTGCGTCATCCTTAGTAGGCATCGCGCGCGGATTTCGAAAGAGGCCAGCCCTGCCCCGGTCGGATGGCCGCCCGGCGTCGGCGCGCGGATGTCACCGTCGACGGGCTGTCCCGCTGGCGCCGCACCCCGCGCAGGCCCTATGCGGGAACGGGGGAACCGGCCGCCTCGCTGAGCGGCCGAACACGGGAGTGAGCGATGCCTGATGCGCCGGCCGAGATCCTGTTGCTGCGGAAGATGCACCCGCTGGTGGAGGCGGCTTTCGAGGGGCGGCATACGGTCCACCGGCTCGCGGGCGCCGCGGATCCGGAGGCCGTGCTGGCCGAGATCGGCCCGCGGATCCGCGCGCTCTGCGTCGGCGGGCAGGTCGGCGTGGATGCGGCGCTGATGGACCGGCTCCCGAACCTGGAACTCATCGCCAATTTCGGTGTCGGCTACGATGCCGTGGACGCGGTCGAAGCCCACCGGCGCGGCATCACCGTCACCAACACGCCGGACGTGCTCACCGACGAGGTCGCCGATCTCGCTGTCGGGCTTGTGCTCGCGACCTTGCGGCGGATCCCTCAGGCGGATCGCTACCTGCGTGCCGGACACTGGCCCAAGGCGCCGTTCCCGCTCACGGCCTCCCTGCGCGGGCGACGCATCGGCATCCTCGGTCTCGGCCGGATCGGGCGGGCGATCGCCCGACGCCTCGAGAGCTTCGGCGTGGAGATCGACTACCACGGCCGCAGCCGGCAGGCGGACGTGCCCTTCACCTATCACGACAGCCTGCTCGGCCTCGCCCGCGCCGTCCATATCCTGATCGTGGTGGCGCCCGGGGGCGCCGACACGCGCAACCTCGTGGACGCGGCCGTGCTGGAAGCGCTCGGCCCCGAAGGCATCCTGATCAACGTTGCCCGAGGCACGCTGGTCGACGAGGCGGCGCTGACCGCCGCGCTGAAAGCGGGCACGATCCTGGGTGCCGGTCTCGACGTGTTCGAGAACGAGCCGCACGTGCCGGAGGATCTCGCCGCCCTCGACAACACGGTGCTGCTGCCGCATGTCGGCTCCGCCTCGGAGCATACCCGTGCCGCGATGGCGCAACTTGTCGTCGACAACGTTATCTCGTGGTTCGAGGGGCGCGGCCCGCTGACGCCCGTCGCAGAGACGCCCTGGAGACCGAAAACGTGAGATCGGCACAGGCCGCCCTGCTGGCCAGCTTGGTTCTGATCCCCTGGCCGGCGGCGGCGCAGGATGCGCCCGACCCGGCCCCTGGGGCCGCTGCCCCGGCCACCGACATGCTCGCGGCCCCGCCCGTCGCAGCCTCCGCCCCGCCGAGCCTGCCCGAGAAGCTCGGCGAGGTTCCCGGGACCTGGGACCTGTCCCGCGACGGCACCAATCGCCGCTGCGTGATGACGTTGCTGCTCGAGAGCGGCGAAGCCGGGCGGAAGGTGAACTTCCCGGCGGGGTGCCGACGCGCCCTGCCGGTGATCGCCGGCGTCGCCGGATGGCTGTTCGTCGATGGCGCCGTGCGTCTCGTCGACCGCAACGTCCGGCCGATCCTGGACTTCGCCAAGCGGCCGGACCAGCGCAGCCTGGTCGCACAGGCGGAGAGCGGCGAGCATTACAGCCTTGTCCCGCTGGACATCGTGGCGATGCGGCCTGCCGAGGCGGCGGGCGGAGCGGGCACCCCGGCCGAACCGGCACCGAAGCCGTCCACGCTGCAGGCCGCGACGCCGGTCCCGGCCGCGTTGCAGCCGGCCGCGGTCGCCACGCCGGGTCCGGCGCCGGGGGTCTACGCCCTGGACCGCTTCCAGGAGCGCGATACCTGCCGGATCACCATCGACCGCGCCGGCGGCGGCGTGAAGATCGTCCCCGGCTGCCACGACGGCGGGCTGGAGGTGTTCGATCCGGTGCGCTGGCGCTACGCCAACGGCCGCATGACGCTGACCGCCAAGCGCGGCCACAGCATCGACCTCGTGCCGAGCGGCGACGGGCGCTGGCGGCGCGACCCGGAGGTCGGCACCACCTTCGTCCTACGCCGCGTCGATTGACGCCTAGCGCGCGGCGCCGCGGCCGTCCTGAACCGGGAGCATCCGCTCCAGAAGGCCGTCGCGGCGGATGACGAGGTGCCAGACGGTACCGGCGACGTGCAGCACCACCAGGGCATACACGAACCACTGCCCCGCGACATGGATCGACTCGGCCACCTTCTGGGCCGCGTCGTCCTTCGGCAGGCCCGGCACCGTGAACAGCCAGAAATACGGCGTGTCGCGGCCGGACAGCGCGCTCAGCAGGTAGCCGCTGACCGGCATGATCAGGAAGATCGCGTAGAGCAGCCAGTGGTTGATGCGGCCGATCAGCGTCAGGAGGCGCGGCGCCTGCGGGTCCGGCGGCGCCGGCCGGATCATGCGCCAGACGATCCGCAGGACCACGATCGCCAGGATCGTCAGGCCGACCGATTTGTGCAGGACGAAGGCGCTGCCCTTGGCCGGCGACGGAGGCAGGCTGATCGCCACCCAGGCCAGCGGCAGGATGGCGAGCACCAGGGCTGCGGTCAGCCAGTGCAGCGCCTGCGCGACGGGATTGTAGCGCGGCAGCCCGGAGGCCGTGACGTAGGTGGCTGGGAGCGGCGCCGCCTTGCCGGCCGTGATCGGAGAACCTGACATGATCCCTCGCGCGTGAGCGTGGTCCGGTTCCGCATCTAGGGCCGGCGGCGAGGCGGGGGAGTATCGCGTCAGCGGGACGCGTCGGCCTCCGCGGTCCGCGCGACGGTGATCAGGGCGGCAAGCTCCGCCGCCGCGGCGTTCAGCCCGGGCCGCGACCCCCTGATCCACGATGCGGCCGTCCAGAATGTCGTCGGACCCCGCGTAGACCGACGTCGGCGCGATGTGGGCCGCGAAGAAGCCGAACAGCGGCCGCAGCCCGTGCTCGACCACGAGGGCATGGCGCAGACCGCCGCCCGTGGCGGTGAGCGCCACGGGCATGCCGGCCATCCGGACGGGATCGACGAAGTCGAACACGTGCTTGAACAGGCCCGCATAGCCGCCCTGGTACACCGGCGTCCCGACGATAAGCGCATCCGCCCCCTCGATCGCCTCGATCATCTGTGCCGCCGGCGCGGACAGATCGTCGCGCTGCGTCGCCCCGAGGCCGGGCCCGGCATCGAGCAGGTCGTAGACCGTCATATCGATCGGACGCAGGCGGCCGAGTTCGGTCCCGAGCGCCTCGACCAAGACGCGGGTGCGCGAGGGCCGCTTGGCGCTCCCCGAGAAGGCAACGACGCGGGCAACACTGGGCTTGACGCTCGACTCGATACTCACCGGGAACCTTTCCGCCGCAGGACACCCCGATGCGGGACTGCGCACACATCCGGCGCGTGCAACGGACGCGCCTCGGGCCACGTGACGGTAGCGCATTACCCCTCCGGATGAACACTCGACGCATCCGCGCGCCACCGCCATTTCGTTGCAGAACGACGAAGCCTCACGGCCGCAGCCTCCAGACGTGGCTGCGCTTGATCTCGGAATCTTCCAGGGATCGCGAGACGGGCACCGCGTAGGTCGCCAGGCATTCGAGCCGGTCCCGCGGCAGGTACGTCCGGCCCGGATCGCCGATCAGAACCGTGGTGCCCTTCGCCTGGAGGCCGGTGAGCCATCCTGTCACGGCTTCGGCGAGGTCGCGCTCGTAGAAGACATCGGCCGCCAGGACGAGATCGACCCCCGGGTCCGTCTCGAGGAGATTACCGGACACGGCCGCGATGCGGTCTGCGACGGCGTTGGCGGCGGCGTTCAGACGGATCGCCGCCACGGCGAACGGGTCCAGGTCGCTGGCGATGACATGCCGCGCACCGGCACGCGCCGCGGCGATCGCCACCAGGCCGGAACCCGAGGCGAAATCCACCACGCGCGCGCCCGCCGCGACATCGGGATGATCCAGGACATAGCGGGCGAGGGCTTGTCCGCCCGCCCAGGCGAAGGCCCAGAACGGCGGCGGCAGGCCGATCGTCTGCAGCTCGTCCTCGGTCCGCTGCCACAACGCGGTCGCCTCGTCGGCCACGTGGAGCCGGATCTCGGGGGCGTGGGGCACGGGCAGCAGGCGGGTGTTGGCGCGGATGAAGCCGGTCGGATCGTCGGGCGCGTGCATGATCAGGCGCCCAGCAGGTCGCGCCAGACGGCGCGAACGCTGTCGGTCACCGCGGCCTCGGTGAAGCCGCCGGCCTCGATCCGCGACCGCGCCGCCACGCCCAGATCGGCGACAAGGCGGGCGTCGCCGCTCAGCCGCACGAGGACACGCGCCAGGGCGGGCCCGTCGTCCGGCGGGACGAGCAGACCCTCGACACCGTCGCGCACGAGGCTGCGGCAGCCCGGGACGTCCGACGCGACCAGGGCCCGGCCGCAGGAGGCGGCCTCCAGCAACGTCCGCGGCAGGCCCTCGCCGCCCCGGGAGGGAAGGCACGCGACGTGGTGATGGGCCCAGACCGAGGCGACATCGGCCGTCGGTCCGTGCCACGCGACGCCGTCGCGGCTCCAGTCCCGCAGCGTTGCCTCAACGATCGCGCGCCGGTTCGACGGATCCGGTGCGCCGAAGAGGGCGAGCTCGACCGGCGCGCCCTGCGCGCGGGCGAGGCGGACCGCCTCCACGGCCACGTCCACGCCCTTCGACCACAGCATGCGGGCCACGACGGCCACCCGCAACGGCGGCATTGCCGGCAGCGGTTGGGGCACGAAGTCCGCCGGATCGACTCCGGCGCCGCCGATCACCGTGACCGATTGGTCGAGCGGATCGAGCCCGAGGGCGCGGGCATCGTCCGGGTTCTCGAACAGGAAGCGGGTGCGCGTCGAGGCCAGCGGGCCCCGGATCAGCGTCCGCAGGCCGAGCCGGGCCGCCCGCCCGATCCGGTCCTGCCGGGCACCCACAAGGCCCAGCCCGGTCAGCGCGTAGACCCGGGCCGGGATCCCTGCCATGGCGGCGGCCGTGCCGCCGACCAAGATGCCGCGCAGGGCGATGCAGTGGACGAGGTCGGCCCGGAGCGCCTTCAGGATCGCGGCGAGCTGACCGGCCGCGTAGCCGGCGGCCATGGGGTTGAGGCTCGCCCGTTCCGCCTCCAGGGGCACCACCTGCGCGCCGGTCGCCTCGATGGCGGCGCGGTGCGCCCGGACCCGGGTGACCACCGCCACCGCCAGACCCATGGCCACGGCGGCCCGCGCCATTGGCAGGAAGTGCGAGGCGAAGAACCAGTCCTCGGTCACGACGAAGACGAGGCGCCGCATCGGGGCCGGCAGGTTTTCGGAGGCGGATTCAGAGGCCATGGCGTTCCTCTAGCACGGCCCCGCGGCGCGTCCTGCGGCGGATGCGCAGGCCCGGAACGGCCGGCCCACGCTGCCGGTTGACCAAGGCCTTCTCGCGGGGCGTGCAGCCCGGCGGCGTAATCGGGAGGGGCAGGCGATGGCGGATGTCGGGACGGTCGAGAGCGGCGGAGACCTGCGCGCGGCGGCGGAGGAGGCCGGGCTGGTCTATGTCGACGACAGCCGCCCGGGCCTGACACGCAAGCGCAGCGGCACCGGCTTCCGCTACCTTGATGCGAAGGGCGCACCGGTTCGGGACGCGAAGGTCCTGGCCCGCATCCGGTCCCTCGCGGTGCCGCCGGCCTATACGGATGTCTGGATCTGCCCGCGCAGCAACGGCCACATCCAGGCGACCGGCCGGGACGCCAAGGGCCGGAAGCAGTACCGCTACCATCCGGATTTCCGGCAGGCGCGGGAGGCCAACAAGTTCTCGCGCATCATGGCCTTCGCGAACGCCCTGCCCGACATCCGTCGGCGGGTCGATGCCGACATGAAGCGGCCGGGACTCTCGCGCGAGAAGGTGCTGGCCACGGTGGTCCACCTCCTCGAGACGACGCTGATCCGCGTCGGCAACGACGACTACGCGCGCACCAACAAGAGCTACGGGCTCACCACCCTGCGCGATCCCCATGTCCGGATCGAGGGTGCGGCCCTGTCGTTCCGCTTCAAGGGCAAGAGCGGCAAGACCTGGGACGTCTCGCTCAAGGACCGGCGCGTCGCCCGCATCGTGAAGGCCTGCCAGGACCTCCCCGGTCAGGAGCTGTTCCAGTACCTCGACGCGGACGGCACCCAGCGCGACGTGACCTCGTCGGACGTCAATGCGTACCTGCGCGAGATCACCGGCGAGGACTTCACCGCCAAGGATTTCCGGACCTGGGCCGGCACGGTCCTGGCCGCTCTGGCCCTGCGCGAGTTCGAGAGCTTCGACAGCGAGGCTGGCGCCAAGCGCAATCTCAGGGCCGCGATCGAGAGCGTCGCCAGCCGCCTCGGCAACACGCCGACGATCTGCCGCAAATGCTACATCCATCCTCAGGTTCTCGATTGCTACCTGGAGGGCGGGCTGCTCCTTCAGGTGAAGGACGCGGTCGAGTCGGAGTTGAGTGAGGATCTATCGAGCCTTCGACCCGAGGAGGCCGCAGTTCTCGGGCTGCTCCAGTCGCGGCTGGCCGCGGCCGAGGACGACGTCCGAGCGGGGCAGCTGGTCAAGCCCGCGGCGACGCAGGGCCCGAACGCGAAGACATCGCGCGGCAAGCCCGCCGCCAAGGCGGCAGCGAAGAGAGCGGGTGCCGCCCGCACTCCGTCGACCGCGAAGGAGAAGCCGCGATCGCGCGCTCAGGGAAGACCGCAGGCCGGCGCCGCCTGACGCTGTCCTGCACCCCCGACGAGCCCGCGCGCTGTCCCCATCAGTGCCGGAACGAATTGTCGTTGCTCGACGCGGGCCCGCTGGTCGTGCCGCGCCGGGCCTGCTCGCCGCTGTCCACCACCGGCGCAAGGCCGAGCTGACGCGCGAGAGAGACCAAGTCCTTCAGCCGCCCGGTCTGGGTCTTGCGGCGCAGGTTGAGGCGGTGGGTTTCCACCGTCCGGACGCTGAGAGCCAGGCGCCGTGCGACCTCCTTGTTGCTGAAGCCGGAGCTGAGGAAACGCAGCACCTCGGCCTCACGCGGTGTCAGCCCAAGGCTGTCGCCGGGACCGGTCGGCATGGGCAGGGGCTGCTCCGGCGGCACCAGACACTCGGAGCCCTCCGCGAGCGCGAGCAGCGCGGCACCGAGGTCCCGCGGCGACTTCGAGCGGGCGACGAAGGCATCGGCACCCGCAGCCAGGAGGGCGCGCAGGTCGTCGGCGGTGAGGGCGCCGAACGCCACCAGCGTGCGCAGGTTCGGCTGGCGCTCCTTCAGGCCGACGAGGCGTGCGATCCCATCGGCCAGCCGGATCTCATCCAGGAAGATCAGCGCGACCGCGCTCCCGGCATCGGCCTGTTCCAGGTCTGCCTCGCCGATCGTGTGAAATTCCGGCATGTGCTCCAGAGTGGCGCGAACAGTCGCGCTCAGGTCCTGCGGCTCATCCAGGATTAGGACGCCAACGGCCGTACTCATGACCTCGCACCTTTCTCTCCCGACATGGTACAGGTGGCCGGGATCGAAGGCCAAGTTCCAAGAACCGTTCCAGTCAAAACGGGCGAATATTAAGCTTTATATTGGCAGAATCGATGCACGTTCGCCGCACCTCGGCGAACCCCTGCCCCGATCTGGGGCAGGTATCGGGATGTGCTGATCCGGCTGTGCCGATCTGGGGCATTCGGGCTGTTTCAACTGGCGACCGCCACGCCGTCATGACCCTGATACGGGAGCACCTGATTGCGGCCGCCGCTCTTGGCCGCATAAAGCGCGACGTCGGCACGCTTGATCAGGGCCTCGACGCTGTCGCCGTCGACCCAGCTGCTGACACCGAAGCTGCAGGTCAGCCGGATCGGGCCCTTGCTGCCCGGGATGTGGAGCGCCTGAACGCCCACACGCAGGCTTTCGGCGCGCGCGAGAGCCAGGGAGAGACCGCATCCTGGCAGGATGACGGCAAATTCCTCGCCGCCGAGTCGGCCGGCGATGCCGGCCCCGGAGATCAGATCGGCCACGGCCTTGATGGCGACATCGCCGACATCGTGCCCGTGCTCGTCGTTGATCCGCTTGAAGTGATCGATATCGAGCAGAATGGCCGAAACGCCCCCGGAGCGCCGGCTCTGCTCGGCAGCTTTGCGCGCCCGGTTGAAGAAGGCACGCCGGTTGTAGGAACCAGTCAGCGGATCCGTCTCCGCCAGACGGATCAGCTCCTCCTGCATCGTGGTCAGGCGCTCGGCCGCCCGCAGCCGCGCGTTCAGCTCCTCGGCGCTGGGCGGCTTCTCGATGAAATCGTCGGCGCCACTGTCGAGCGCCTCGGCCAGGCTGCGGACGTTGCGCGCCGACGACATGGTGATGACGTGCAGGGGGCCGCGCCCCTCGGCGAGCAGGCGCGCCGACCAGCAGAGCTCGAGCCCGCAGAGCGGCCGAACCTCAAGGCTGGTGATCAGGACCCGGACCGCCGGCGTCGCGGCGAGGAAGTCCAAGGCCTGCGCGGAATCCGTGAAGGCGTGCACGTCGTGGCCCCGCGGCTCGATCAGCGAGGCGATGATCTGAAGCACGACACGGCTCGAGTCGACGATGACGATCTGCATGGCGTGACCCGGGATTGATATCCACGGTGTAAGCCGGAAGACTTAACCCACCCCAAACGGGCTGGATTTCAGGATGAGCGCGGCCATAACCACTCCCGATCAGCGCTATATCGTTGTCCGTGATCGACTTTGGCGGCGGACAGATCCCAACTTGTCTCCGGAAGAGCGGCAGGCGTTGATCGGACGGCTGATGGTAGCACGCCGGGCCGTGAAGGCGGCCAAGCAGGCCGAGCGCGACAACGATGCCGGCGCGGCGGAGGCGTTGACCGCCGCCCGCGCCGAGGTTGACGCCGCCAAGGTCGCGCTGGGCGAGCGCGGGCCGGTCTGGTGGCAGGACGGTGCGCCGGATCTCAACCGACGCATGGTCCGCACCACTCCCTATGCGGCGTGGTACGCCGCGCTCAGCGCCGGGGAACCTGAACCGAGATGATCTGAGGGCCGGAGGGCCGACCGCCAGCGGTCTCGCGCCCGCGATGACGCGCGGTCGACTCGCCGGCATTGATGACCGTCAGGGTCGGCTGCGCGGCCGGAGGCGCCGCGATGCCCGTCACCGTCGGGATCCCGTACGTGCCGTAGCTCCACGGCGCGGGAACGATCTGGGTCGGGCGCGGCACGCGCGTCAGGGGGGCGCCGATATAGGTCCCGCGCACGAAGTTGCCGGCGAAGCCGTCCTCGCCGGCATAGGCCGGACCATAGGCATCGACACTGCGGAAGCCCTGGGCCGAAGCCGGCGCGGCGAGGAGCAGGGCGAGAAGTGCGAGGGTCGTCCGGGGCGCCATGGCGTCGGCTCCGATGCGCGTCGGCGCGATCGGGTCGCGCGGGATGCTGGGGCGGGCTGTTGGGGAACGAACCGGACCACCGGCCGTTCCGGCGCTCCAGCCGCGGAGAGTGCGTAACGCTCACTCCATACCCTGCGGATTGCCGCGGCCGATCTCAGCGGCAGGTGGTGATCCGCCGGACGACCCAGCCCTCGCCCTCGATCCAGAGGCGGCGGCGTGCCCGGCTGCAGATCGCGTCATCGTCCCGCTCCACCACGGCAGCGGGATGAACCTGGGCGCCGGCTTCCGCGACTTTCGTCTCGGCCGGGGCTGTCGCGGCCTGGGCGGCGAGATTGGCCAGGAGGAGAACGGCGCCGGACGCGCCAGCTACGGACATACGGATCATCATGGCGGGAAAAGCGCTCTGCGGCCGTGCTTGGGGGATCGTTCCTTGAATGCACGGGCGCCCAAATCGGTTTCATCGACCGCGACGGTTGGTGCGTCGCGGCACGTCCGCCCGAGCACCGCTTAGATTTCCGCGCGTTCGCGGGTAAGGAGGAACAAAACCGGATACGACGGCTGCCGGAAGCCCCTGCACCGCGCCACGAACGGGTGCGGCAAGGTCCGGTCCAACACGCAAGGGTTCATGAGCAAGCCGAAGCCCCCGACCAACGCCCTCCTGACGCCGGAGAAGCGCACCGAGGACGTCGATCAGACGATCCGCCCGCTGAGCCTGTCCGAGTTCATCGGCCAGCGGGCGGCGCGGGCGAACATGCAGATCTTCATCGAGGCGGCGAAGAAGACGGGCCAAGCGCTCGACCACGTGCTGTTCGTCGGCCCGCCGGGCCTGGGCAAGACCACGCTGGCCCAGATCGTGGCGCGCGAGCTCGGGGTGAACTTCCGCTCGACGTCGGGTCCGGTGATCGCCAAGGCCGGGGATCTGGCCGCGCAGCTGACCAACCTCGACGAGCGCGACGTGCTGTTCATCGACGAGATCCACCGGCTCAACCCGGCAGTCGAGGAGATCCTCTACCCGGCCATGGAGGATTACCAGCTCGACCTGATCATCGGCGAGGGCCCGGCGGCGCGCTCGGTCAAGATCGAGCTGCCCAAGTTCACGCTGGTGGGCGCCACGACGCGGGCGGGCCTGCTGACCACGCCGCTGCGCGACCGGTTCGGGATCCCGATCCGGCTGGAGTTCTACGAGATCGACGAGCTGGAGCAGATCGTGGCGCGCGGCGCGCGGGTGCTGGGCCTAGGGATGTCGGCGGAGGGCGCCAACGAGATCGCCCGGCGGGCGCGGGGCACGCCGCGGATCGCGGGGCGGCTGCTGCGGCGGGTGCGGGACTTCGCGGTGGTGGCGGAGGCCGAGACGGTGACGCGGGCGATCGCCGACCGGGCCTTGCAGCTGCTCGACGTGGACGGGGCGGGTCTCGACGTGATGGACCGCAAGTACCTGAGCCTGATCGCGCGCTCGTTCGGGGGCGGACCTGTGGGCATCGAGACGATCGGAGCGGCGTTGTCGGAGCCGCGCGATGCGATCGAGGACATCATCGAGCCCTACCTGATCCAGCGCGGCTTCGTGCAGCGCACCCCCCGCGGCCGCATCCTCACCAGACACGCCTACCGCCATCTCGGCCTCGCCGTGCCGAAACGTGACCCAGGCGGGCAACTCGGGCTGCTCGAAGACAACGAAGACTGACGGGCGAGAAACGCCGGACCCATGCGCCGCGATCAGTCCTGCGTTTCGCGCGTTTCATAATGCGACAGCTGGATTTCACTGCGCTCTTCCGCGAGCTTTTTGCTGTGCGTCGGATGTAACTGACTGCAACGACGCCTGTTTCCGACATGGATCCGAGATAATATTGCCAAGCTTGTGGTGGTCTTCGGGCAAGATCCGTCGGCGGAAAACTGCAATGTTTCATGGAACAGCATGAAGATGCGCCAGTTGTGGAGGCGACCGCGCCACGTTCGTTTGGCGCAGGTGAGGCTGCCGTCATCGAGGCCCTGCCCCTCGGCTCTCGGCTGGTCTTAGCATTCCCAAGAACAACGTCAGGGATAAACTTCCGCCATGAAGAAGATGACGCTCGCCGTTCTCGGCCTCTCGGCCGTGTTCTCTGCGCCGGCTTTCGCGCAGGACGCTCTGCCGATCCGCGTGTCGCCGTTCGCCAACCAGGACGGTGTCGGCGCCGCCGCGACCGAAACACCGGCCTTCCGCGCAGAGGCTTTGCGCTCGGACGCCGCCAGCATCGAGGCGAGCCGCATCGCTCTGCAGCGGTCGCGCAACCCGCACGTCCGCAACTACGCCAACCGCGTCTTGGTCGAGCGCAAGGCCACCACCGACGCGCTGCTGCCGCCGAACACCTCCCTGTCGCGCAACGGCTCGGTGATCTCGGATAACCAGGGCATCCGGACCGATCTGAGCAACCCGGTCGGGCTCGTGCTCGCCCCGGTGACGATCGCGGCCAACATCGGCACCGGCATCGTCGGCGGCGCTCTGGGTGCGGTCGGCATCGTCGACAACAGCCCGGCCGAGCCGGGTCGCCGTGTGGCCCTCGGCGAGCGCGGTCAGGCGCGCCTTGCGCAGCTTCAGTCCGCCCCGCGGGGCCGCGCTTTCGACCGGACCTACATCGACCAGCAGGCTCGGTCCGATGCCCGGACCCTGGCGCTGTACGATTCCTACGCGAAGTCGGGTGACAACGCGCAGGGCCGCCGCTTCGCCACCGAAGCCCTGCCCTACATCGCCGACGAGCACGCCCACTCGGCGAGCCTCGCGGCCCGCATCGGCGGCTGATCAGCGCGCCTTTCAGATGACGTGAACGCGAGGGCTGCCTTTGGGCGGCCCTCGTCGTGTTGCGCCTGTGCCCGGCGCGCCGCTAAGGGAATGCATGATTGCAGCAGAGCCCGCGAACGACGATCCGGCCCAAGAAGGAGGCTCGCCGCATCGGCTTCCTGTGCGCGTCTATTACGAGGACACCGACTTCTCGGGCTTCGTCTATCACGCGAGCTATCTCAGGTTCCTTGAGCGGGGGCGCACGGAACTGCTTCGCGACCTCGCCGGTGACCAGTCGGAACTCCACCGCGAGGCGCGCGGCCTCGTCTTCGTGGTGCGTCGGATGAGCCTGGATTTCGTCCGTCCGGCCCGGATGGACGACCTGCTGACGATCCTCACCCGCACGCGCGTCCTGCGCGGCGCCTCGATGCAACTGGCCCAGGAGGTTCGGCGCGGCGGCGAAATACTGGTCGCGGCGGAGGTCACGGTCGCCTGCGTGCGCGACGGCCGCGCGGTCCGCCTGCCGGATGGATTGCGGCAGCGGTTCGCGACCGTTTCGGCCGATCGGCCGTCAGCCGACCCGTGACGGATCGGCCTCGCGCAGCACCCGGGCGAAGGCGTTGACGATCGTCATCGCATCGTACTCGACCGAGACGAGCTGGTAGCCCATTCCGACCATCTCCCGCGCCCGCGCCGGCGACGGCGCGAAGGCACACGGGATCTTCCCCGCCGCACGCGTCTTGCGCGCGATCTCGGCGAGGGCGCTGCTGACTGCGGCGCCGAGCGGATCGAAGGCCGTGCCCTTTGAGAGCGCGATCGACAGGTCGGCGGGACCGACCAGCACGCCGTCGATGCCCGGCACGGCCAGGATCGCCTGGAGATCCGCGATCGCCCCCTCGGTCTCGCACATGGCGATCGTCAGGGCGCGCCCATTGGCCTCCGCGAGATACGCGGAGCTGTCCCGGAGACCCGACAACCACATGGCGCGGTCCGGGCCCCAGCTCCGCTGGCCGACCGGCGGGAACTTCGCGGAGGCGGCCAGCGCCTCGGCGTCGGCCACCGTGTTGATCATCGGGGCGACGATCCCGGCGGCACCCGCGTCGAGCATGCGGGAGACCATGGCGAAGTCGCCCACCGGGACGCGCACCAGGGTCGATTTTCCGGCGAGGGCGACCTCGGTGATCGCGGCGCAGCAGGATCGGTAATCGTAGCTCCCGTGCTGCTGGTCCAGGAGCACCGCGTCGAAGCCGGCCCGCGCCAGGGCACCGGCCACCAGCGGATCCGCGATCATCGACCAGCCCAGGAACCGCGCCGGTCCGGTGGGCAGCAATTCGGGCAGACTGGGAACGGGAAGGGTCATGCGGTCCTGCGTGTTTCAGGGCTCGCGACTCGGTGCCGCTGGCCGGGACCTTAGCGGACGCGGTTTCGACGGGTCCAGCCCGCTGCCCCGGTTCGAACAGCGGGACGCCTCAGGATCGCCGGGATCGAAACCGATCCTTAACCCTGTCGCGCCCTTAACGGAGGCGGTGCGGCGGCGGGGCGCCGAGGGCAGAGTCGGCCCTTACTTTCGACAGATTCGCGGGCGACAGCGTTGAAATCGCTCACGTATCCGGCGGACGCGGGCCTCGCCCGGCGCATCGCGATCCGGAGCAGGAGACCTCGACGGATGAACCCAGCCGACGCGATGCAGGCCGCGCCTGTCGCCGACATGACGCTGCTCGGTCTGTTCCTGCAGGCCCACTTCGTCGTGAAGATCGTGATGGTCGGGCTGCTCAGCGCCTCGATTTGGTGCTGGTCGATCATCGTCGACAAGACCCTGCTGTTCCGCCGGACCAAGGCCGAGATGGACGCGTTCGAGGACGCGTTCTGGTCCGGCCGCTCCCTGGAGGAGCTGTTCCGCTCGTTCAACGACCGGCCGGCCACGGGGCTCGCCGCGGTGTTCGTCGCCGCGATGCGGGAGTGGAAGCGCTCGTTTGAAGGCTCGGGCCGTCAGATCCAGTCCCTGTCGCAGCGCATCGAGAAGCAGCTCGACGTCACCATTCACCGCGAGGTCGAGCGTCTGGAATCGCGCCTCCTGTTCCTCGCGTCGATCGGCTCGGCCGGCCCGTATATCGGCCTGTTCGGCACGGTCTGGGGCATCATGACCGCGTTCACCTCGATCGCCGCCTCG
The DNA here is from genome assembly GCF_041806315.1 of Methylobacterium sp. OAE515. Classification (NCBI taxonomy): domain Bacteria; kingdom Pseudomonadati; phylum Pseudomonadota; class Alphaproteobacteria; order Hyphomicrobiales; family Methylobacteriaceae; genus Methylobacterium; species Methylobacterium sp. OAE515. The sequence goes on along the minus strand of NZ_JBGMUV010000001.1, from coordinate 3,092,568 downwards.
AAGAACACCTCGCTGGCGGTCGTCGCCCCCGGCATCGCCGAGGCTTTGTTCGCCACCGCCATTGGCCTGTTCGCGGCGATCCCGGCGGTGCTTGCCTACAACAAGCTCCAGGCCGAGGTGACCAAGGCGCAGTCGCGCCTGGAGGGCTTCGCCGACGAGTTCTCCGCCATCCTCTCCCGCCAGATCGACGAGCGGCTGCCGCTCGCCGCCTGAACCGGCAGATCCAGAGGAGACCGATCCATGGGCATGGCAGCGGGCGCATCGCAGGGCGGAAAGCGCCGCCGGCGCCGGGGCCGCCGCGGCGGTCCGATCAACGAGATCAACATGACGCCGTTCATCGACGTCGTGCTGGTGCTCCTGATCATCTTCATGGTCGCGGCGCCGATGATGACCGTGGGCGTGCCGCTCGACCTGCCGCAGTCGAAGGCCTCGCCGCTCAATTCCGACGTGAAGCCGATCACCCTGTCGATCCGGCAGACCGGGCAGGTCTTCCTCGGCGAGGACGAGCTCACCGACGAGGCGATCATCCCCAAGCTCAACGAGACCGCCAAGACCGGGACCGAGGAGCGCGTGTTCGTGCGCGGCGACAAGCGGGTCGATTACGGCCGCGTGGCGCAGGTGATGGCGATCGTGACCGGCGGCGGCTTCAAGAAGGTCGCCCTCGTGACCGAGCCTGAGCATCAGTAGGGCGTTTGCCGTGGAGTTCCGCTTCGACCGCAAGGAACCGGGTGTCTGGATCTCCGCCGGCACCCATGTCGCGCTCCTGGCGCTGGCGATGTTCAGCGTCGCCGCTCCGGCCCTGCCGGAGGCCCAGGAGGGCGTGCCCGTCGAGGTGATCACCGAGAACCAGTTCTCCGAGATCACCAAGGGCGAGCGGCAGGCCGACAAGCCGATGCCGAACGCCACCTCGCGCGCCGATCGCAAGGCGGAGAAATTCGAGGATCGCGAGCCCGAGAATTCCAAGACCGACGCGCCCACCGCCCCAACCCGCACTGCCGAGATGAAGCTCGCCAACGCGGAGGAGATGCCGCTGCGCGCCGAGCCGGACCCGCAGGAGGTGGCGCAGGCCGCCAAGGCGGCTCAGGAGAAGCGCGACGCCGAGAAGGCGGCTGAAAAGGCTGCCGAGAAAGCCGCCAAAGCTGCGGCGGAGAAGGCGGCTGCCGAAAAGGCTGCGGCCGCCAAGGCAGAGGCGAAAGCGAAGGCTGAGGCTGTCGCGAAGGCCGAGGCTGAGAAGCGCGAGCAGCTGGAGAAGCTGATCGAGAAGCAGGAAGCCGAAGCCGAACTGGCCGCTCAGAAGGCCGCGGCCGCCAAGGCGAAGGCCGAGGCCGCCGCCAAGGCCGAGGCGGCCAAGGAAGCCGCCAAGAAGGCGGCCGACGCGAAGGTGAAGGCCGAGGCGGAAGCCGAGCGCCAGAAGGAGATCGCCGAGGCGAAGGCCGAAGCCGAGCGCGAGAAGGCGGAAGCCGCCGCGAAGGCCAAGACGGAGACCGCCAAGGCCGAAGCGGCTGCGAAGGCGGAAGCCGCCGCGAAGGCGAAGGCCAAGGCGATGGCGGACGCGAAGGCCAAGGCCGACGCGGAGGCTAAGGCGCGCAAGCAGGCCGAGCTCGCCAACAAGTTCAACGCGGGCGACATCCGCTCGATGCTCGCCTCGAAGGCGCCGTCGCAATCGACTGGTGCCACCGGGCAGGCGGTGCAGAAGGTGGCGGCCCTGGGCGCGGCGACCGGCAATGCCCAGCGCCTGTCGCCGTCGCTGCGCGACGCCCTGGTCGGCCTGCTCCAGCAGCAGATCGAGCGCTGCTACTCGGCGCCCCCCGGCGCGGCCCAGGGCGTGGTCCTGCCGGTGCTCGACATCCGCCTGAACCCGAACGGCTCGCTCAGCACCGAGCCGCGGATCATGCGCGGTGGGGCGAGCGCGGTGGATCAGTCGATCGCGCAGGCCGCGCTCCGGGCGGTTCGCCGCTGTGCGCCGTACAACATTCCGGCCACCTATGCGCCGTACTACAATGACTGGAAGGCCATCAACGCGGAGTTCGAGTTCACGGCGACCTGAGGTCTTCCAGCCGATGTCCCGCCGTCCCCGCGTCCCCGTCTGATCGTCACTCGGATCCGACCCACCATGCTGAACACCCCCTCCGTCGGGCGCCGCCCGACGTCCTATGCCGCGCGCCTGATCGCGCTCCTCGTGATGCTGACGGGCTTCCTGGCGGGGCCGGCGCAGGCGCAGCTGCAGCTGCGCATCGGCGGCGGTAACTTCCAGCCGATGCCGATCGCCATCGCGGATTTCGGCGGCGATCCGAGCCTCGGCGGGCTCGTTTCCGGCGTGGTCACCAACGACCTCCGCCGCTCCGGCTACTTCACGCCCCTCGACCATGCCCGCTTCCCGGAGCAGCCGAACTTCGACGCGGCGCCCAATTTCGAGAAGTGGCGCGCCACCGGCATCCAGGGGCTCGTCACCGGCCGCGTCGTCCGCGACGGCGGCCGGGTCAAGGTCGAGTTCCGGCTCTGGGACGTCACCTCCGGCCAGCAGATGACCGGCCAGCAATACGGCACCGACTCCGCCAACGCCCGGCGCGCCGGCCACCTGATCTCCGACGCGGTCTACACCAAGATCACCGGTCTCGGCCCGTGGTTCGACAGCCGCATCGCCTTCGTCGACGAGACCGGCCCGAAGGAGAACCGCCGCAAGCGACTGATGGTCATGGATCAGGACGGCGCCAACGTTCGGGCCATCACCAGCGGCGAGATGTCGATCGTGGCGCCGCGCTACTCGCCGGCCACGCAGGACATCGCCTTCATGGCCCAGGCCACCGGCCACCAGCCGCGGGTTCAGGTGATCAACCTGGAGACCGGCTCACGGCAGGCGCTGGGCAACGTCGATTCGATGAGCGCGAGCCCGCGCTTCTCGCCGGACGGGCGCAAGATCGTCATGAGCGTGCAGCAGGGCGGCAACGCCGACATCGTGACGATGGACATCGCCTCGAAGGCCCAGCACTCCATCACCAACGGCATGGCGATCGATACCTCGCCGACCTACTCGCCGGATGGCGCGCAGATCGCTTTCGAGTCCGATCGCGGCGGCTCGCAGCAGGTCTACGTCATGGGCGCGGACGGCTCGAACCCGCACCGGATCACCTTCGGCGGCGGTTCGGCCTCGCAGCCGGCCTGGTCGCCGCGCGGCGACCTGATCGCCTACACGCGCCAGCGCAACGGCGGCTTCGCCATCTGCGTGTCGAAGCCCGACGGCTCCGGCGAGCGCGTCCTCACCGAAGGCTTCCACAACGAGGGTCCGACCTTCGCGCCGAACGGCCAGTACGTGCTGTTCTTCCGCGATCCCGGCGGCCAGGGCGGCGGCAAGCTGTTCATGGTCGACATCACCGGGAAGGTGGAGCAGCCGGTGCCGACGCCCGCCTACGCTTCCGACCCGACTTGGTCGCCCCTCCTGGCCGGCCGCTAAGCGGAGGACGGTTCAGACCGTCGTCACGCGCAAAGGCGATGTGATCTTAGGCGGCGCGCGGTCGGAACCTGCGGCGCCGCCTAAATAGCTTCGCCGCGCTCGCAAGGACGGCGTCGGATCTTCCCGGCCGCGCGACCGGTTCCGTCACCCCTGCACCATCAGGCGGTCGCGCGCCTTCAGGGCCGGGAACAGCCGCCCCCAGAGCAGCGCCACGCTGATCGTCGCGGCGCCTCCGATCACCACCGCCGGAACCGCCCCGACGGCCGCGGCCAAAAGTCCGGACTCGAACTCGCCGAGTTCGTTCGAAGCCCCGATGAAGACCGTGTTCACTGCCGAGACCCGGCCGCGCATCGCGTCCGGCGTCTCGCCTTGCACGAAAGTCTGGCGCACGTAGACCGAGATCATGTCGGCCGCGCCTGTGACGAACAGGCAGACCATCGACAGCGGCAGCGAGGTCGAGAGGCCGAACACCACGATCGCCGCGCCGAACACCGCCGCGGCCCGGAGCATCCGCACCCCCGCGTGGCGGCGCAGCGGGTAGTTCGCCAGCAGCACGGCCATGGCGACCGCACCGAAGGCCGGCATGCTCCGCAGTGCGCCGAGGCCGAGGGGGCCGACATGCAGCACCTCTCCGGCATAGATCGGCAGGAGCGCCGTGGCGCCACCGAGGAGGACGGTGAACAGGTCGAGGCTGATCGCGCCGAGTACCACCGGCTGCGAGCGGATGTAGTCGATACCGGCCGAGAGCGCCGCCCAGGTGATCGGCGGCCGCTCGCTCATCGCAGCCGGCCGAAAGCGGATCAGCAGCGTCAGCAGGCTTGCCAGGGCGAAGCTGCCCCCTGCCCCGCCGAACACCACGGCGGGCCCGAGGGCGTAGAGGAAGCCGCCCAGAGCCGGTCCCATCACGGACGCGCTCTGCCACAAGGAGGCATTCCACGCGATGGCCGAGCTGAATTGCGGTCCGGGGACCAGGGTCGGCAGCAGCGCCTGGAGGGCCGGGTTCGCGAAGGCCCGCGCGGTGCCGACGAGGATCACCAGGGCGTAGATCGGCCAGACCGACTGATACCCGGCCAGGGCGTAGGCGAGGAGGCCGAGGCTCGCCGCGCTCTGGAGCGCGAAGGCTGCGGCTCCGACGAGGCGCCGGTCGTAGGCGTCCGCCACGTGGCCGGTGATCAGCGCGCAGAGCACCGCCGGCAGGAAGCCTGCCAGGCCGACGAGGCCGAGCGCCAGGGCGGAATGGGTCAGGTCGTAGACGAACCAGCCGATCGCCACCGCCTGCATCTGATAGGCGAGGCCCGTGAGGAAGCGGGCCGCGCCGAACAGGCGGAAGTCGCCGATGCCGAAGACGGCCCAGCCGGAGCGATCATGTGCGGACATGTCCCCCTGCTGCGCGGGACCGGCACAAGAATCAAGCCTGACGGTGGGGACGTCCCGGGCCGCTCTCGAAACTCGGGCTGCCGCGCCGCGCGCATCCGGTCGGGCCGATCGGGATCGGCACGCTCAGTGCAGCGCCATCCCGGGCTTGCGCGGTGTGGTCACCGGGGGTGGCACCGGTGGTCGCGGCTCCGGGCGTGGTTCGCGCGCGGGGCGTCCCGAGAGGCTGATCGGGAAGGTGCAGGTCACGTGCGTCCCGTTTCCGGGTGCCGTCTCCAGGTGGACCCGCCCGCCATGCAGCTCGACGAAGGACCGCACGATCGAGAGGCCGAGGCCGACGCCGCGATGGCGCGTGCCCAGGGTGTGGCTCTCGAATCGGTTGAAGACGGAATCGGCGATCTCGGCCGGCATGCCGCGCCCGTAATCGCGCACGCTCAGGACCAGATCCTGCGCGTCCTTGCGGGCATGGACCTCCACGCGTTGGCCGGCATCCGAGAAGCCCACGGCGTTCGACAGCAGATTGAACAGGATCTGGCGGACCCGCTTCCCGTCCGCGTGGACGCTGCCGATATCCTCCGGCACGTCGAGGGCGAGGGTGATGTGCGATTCGGCGAGCCGGTCCTCGATGCCGCGGACCGCGGCCTCGACCGTAGCCTGGACGTCGACCTCCTCCCGCTGCAGCTCCAGCGAGCCGGCGTCGATCGAGGCGAGGTCGAGGATGTCGTTGATGATGACCAGCAGCGCCGCCGAGGAGCGCATGATGTGGTCGGCATATTCCCGCTGCCGCTCGTTCAGCGCGCCGACCGTCTCGTCGCCGAGGAGCTGGGTGAATCCGATGATGTTGGTGAGCGGGGAGCGCAGCTCGTAGGAGACGTGGTGCACGAAGGTGTCGCGCAGCTGCGCGGCCTTCTCCAGGGCGTCGTTCTTCTCGGTGAGCGCCCGCTCGACGTTCACGCTCGCGGTCACGTCGATCAGCGTCAGGAGGGTCGCGCCCTCGGGTAGCGGCTGTGCGGCGCAGTCGAGGACGGTGCCGTCCACAACCTCCAGGCGGCAGGATCGCGCGGTCCGCGATTCCAGCCCGACAACGGTGTCGCGGATGTCGAGCCAGGGCTCCTCGGCCGGCGCCAGCGACCGGCACGCCTGGATGACGGTGTCGACATGCGGGCGCTCCTCCACGATGGCGGGGTCGAGCCGCCACACGGTGCAGAAGGCGCGGTTGGCGAGGGTCAGGCGGCCGTCGGCCCCGAACACCGCGACGGGCTCGGCGAGCGTGTCGAGCGTCTCGGCCTGCAGGCGGCGCAGGGCGTTGTAGCGGGACTCGGCGTTCAGGTGATCGGAGACGTCGTCGAACAGGTAGGTCAGCCCACCCTGCGGATTCGGATCGGCGACCACGCGCAGCGTCCGGCCGTCGGGCAGGTACCACCAGGTCTGGTTCGCCTCCGCGGCCCGGTAGGCGGCAAGCACCCCCTGCTTCCAACCGCGGAAATCCGCGTGCTCCTCGAGCTTCCGCTCCGCCCGCAGGTGATCGAGGATCTCGCCGTCGGAGGGGCGGCTGTCGAGGAAGACCTGATCGAGGTCCCAGAGCTGCCGGTAGGCGGCATTGTGGAAGATCAGCCGCTGCGACACGTCGAACATCGCCACCGCGGTCGGCAGCTGGTCGAGGGTCCGGACATTGGCGTTCATCTGCCGCTGCAGGTCGACGCGGACGCTCTCCAGTTCCGAGACGTCGATGGCGATGCCGACCCGACCGGTATCGAGGCTCGTCTCGAAGACGTCGAGGACGCGGCGGCTTCCGGCGACGATGGCCGACAGACGCGGCACGCTTCGGGTCAGGCCGGCTGAGCGGGCGGCCTCCTCGCGGGCGATCGTCTCCCGGGCCGGCCGGTCGAGCAACTCGGTACCGGCATCGAGGGCCGCCTCGCGGCTTTCCGCCTCGACGGCGGCCACGTAGGCGGCGTTGACCCAGCTCAGGCTGCCCTCGCGGTTGCGCCGCCAGACCGGTTGCGGAATCGCGTCGAGGAGCCCCGACAGGGCCGACAGCCCGCGGCGGGTCTCGTCCAGGGTCGCGCGCAGGTCGGCGATCTCGCAGCGCTCCTGGCTGGTCTCGCGCAGGCGCAGCAGCGCCCGGCCGGCCACCGCCTGCCCGTGCGCCTCGATGTTCCGGCCGGTCTGCGTCCGGAGGCTCAGCGCGAAGCTCGTGCCCCTGGCCCGCAGGGTCTCCACGGCGGCCTCGACCGCGTCCGCGTCGGCGGCGATGAGCCACGTGCCGAAAGCCAGGACCCGGCGCGCGTAGCCCGAGGTCGGCCGCTCGCCGTGGATCGCCAGGCTGATGTCGCCCTCCACCACCGGCTCGCTGCGTCGGTCCCAGGTGACGATGATCTGCCGCTCGGCGTTGAGCAGCATCTCGGCCCGGTCGTGGGCGCCGCGCAGGACGTCGAGGGCTGCGGCCAGCTCGCGCTCGCGCCGCGTCCAGCGGCTGCGCTCATAGAGGTGGAGAAGCGAGAGGATCACCGCGAAGACGACGAGCCCACCGAAGACCGCGAGAGCGGCCACGCTGTGGATCTCGCGCGCCGGATGCGCCGCGGTCGCCTCGGGCAGTTCAGCGAGCGCCGCGCTCGCCGTGGTCAGGACAAGCGCGCCCACGCAGATCCGAACGTGTGTCGCACGACCGACACCCATGGCTTGCCCTGCCCCCAACCCATCGATGGCGGTCCGAGCGGCGCGCGTCATCGCGCGGCGCAGAACGCACCGTCCCCGCGGCAATCCCTCCGGACCGCCGCGGTCCCATCGATCAAAGATTCGCCGGTACTCTACAGTGGGGCGGAATCACCCCGGAAGGGGAACGAAGCGTGCCTTCTGGCAAGATGCGCATAATCAGCCGTTAACGACACACAGAAGACACAGTTCGATCTCGCATACAGAGGTTGACAAACGACGAGGCCCGACGCAGCGCGCCGGGCCTCGAAGTGTGGTCGATTCCGACGGCCGAGACCGTCTGTCGAGATTCAGACATGCAACCGGTGGTTCGACGCAGGTCTGCGCCGAACCCGGGCCGCAGCGTCCTCAGTAACGGTAGTGCTCGGGCTTGAACGGGCCGGACTCGGACACGCCGATATAGGCGGCCTGATCGGGGCGGAGCTTCGACAGCTTCACGCCGATCTTCTCGAGGTGCAGGGCCGCGACCTTCTCGTCGAGGGTCTTGGGCAGGGTGTAGACCTGCTTCTGGTACTTGCCCGGGTTGGTCCAGAGCTCGATCTGGGCCAGCGTCTGGTTGGTGAACGAGGCCGACATCACGAAGGACGGGTGACCGGTCGCGTTGCCGAGGTTCACCAGCCGCCCCTCCGACAGGAGGATGATGCGGTGGCCGTCGGCGAAGGTGATCTCGTCCACCTGCGGCTTGATGTTCGACCACTTGAGATTCTTGAGGCCGGCGACCTGAATCTCGTTATCGAAGTGGCCGATGTTGCAGACGATCGCCCGGTCCTTCATCGCCCGCATGTGGTCGATGGTGATGATGTCCTTGTTGCCGGTGGCGGTGACGAAGATGTCGGCGCGCGGGGCGGCATCCTCCATGGTCACGACCTCGTAGCCCTCCATGGCGGCCTGGAGCGCGCAGATCGGGTCGATCTCCGACACGAGCACGCGGCAGCCGGCGTTGCGCAGGGACGCGGCCGAGCCCTTGCCGACGTCGCCGAAGCCCGCGACCATGGCGACCTTGCCGGCCATCATCACGTCGGTGCCGCGGCGGATGCCGTCGACCAGCGATTCCTTGCAGCCGTAGAGGTTGTCGAACTTCGACTTGGTGACCGAGTCGTTCACGTTGATCGCCGGGAAGAGCAGCTTGCCCTCCTTGGCCAGCACGTAGAGGCGGTGGACGCCCGTGGTGGTCTCCTCGGAGACGCCCTTGATGCTGTCGGCGAGGCCGGCGAACCAGCCCTTCGGCTTCTCGGCGAGCTTCTTCTTGAGCAGCGCGAAGAAGATCTCTTCCTCCTCGCTCTCCGGCTTGTCGAGGAAGGCGGTGTCGCCGTTCTCGGCGCGCAGGCCGAGATGGACGAACATGGTCGCGTCGCCGCCGTCGTCGAGGATCATGTTCGGCATGCCGCCGTCATGCCAGTCGAACAGGCGCGAGGTGTAATCCCAGTACTCCTCCAGGGTCTCGCCCTTCACGGCGAAGACCGGAATGCCGGCGGCCGCGATGGCGGCGGCGGCGTGGTCCTGGGTCGAGTAGATGTTGCACGAGACCCAGCGGATGTCGGCGCCGAGCGCCTTCAGGGTCTCGATCAGCACGGCGGTCTGGATCGTCATGTGGAGCGAGCCGGCGATCTTCGCGCCCTTCAGGGGCTGCGCGGCGCCGTACTCCTCGCGGACAGCCATCAGGCCCGGCATCTCCGTCTCGGCGATCGAGATCTCCTTGCGGCCGTAATCGGCCAGCCCGATGTCCTTGACGATGTAATCCTTGGCCATGAGTCGATGGCTCCGTGTTCGCGTTGCGGTTCGGGCGAAGCCCCTACCACTTCGCGGGATACGAAGCAATCAAGACATAAAGATGTCTTTATGCGTTCCGCCCGGCGGGGCAGCCGCACGACCGGCTGCCCCGCCTTCGGCGTCACCGCGCAGGGCGGCTCAGCGGGTCGGCCGCGCCAGCCAGCCGAGGCCGAAGGCCATGGCGGCCACGAGCGCCAGCGTCGTGCCGCGGTTCTGGTCCGCGCGCCGCGCGAGGGTCCGGCCGTGGCGGACGGCTTGGTCGCGGTACTGTTGTCCGCGCTCGATGGCCTCGTCGGTGAGGGCATGGCTCCGCTCGCTGACTTGACGGAACCGGGTGCGTCCCTCCTCCACGAGGTGCTCGCCGCCGTGGCGCAGGTCGCGCACCGCGTCGCGCGCTTCCCCGTAGGCGTATTGCGCCGCTCCGATCACCTGGTCGTAGGCGCCGTCGAACTGGTCGCCGGCCCGACCGCGAACCGCTCCCGCCGCGGTCTTGGCTCGGCCCCGCAGATGGCGAAGGCCGCCTTCGAAATGATCTCTGTTCATCCTCGTCCCTCCGGTCCGGCGCACGCCGCGTGGGCGCGTCGCCTGCGTCGGGGCGCAACGAGGCCCGGCGGCCACGGTTCCGCGCCGTCCCGCATCGCCCGCTCAAGTTTCCGTGCATCGGCAGGCAAGGATCGGCGCCACGTACCGCCTGCCGCGCCGCGCCGATCCATGTGACGTCCTGTGCAGGCGACCGCTCCCGCGAACCTTTCAGGGCGGGTTGCCGACCGTTGTCCCGTTTGGACTTGGCGACATCACACGACGGAAGCGGCGGAGACTTGCGCGCGCGTCGGGCAGCCGCCCCAACGCCTAGATCTCGATCTCGGTCCCGACTTCCACGACCTGCCGGGTCGGCACGCCGAAGAAGGCGCCGGTGCGCTCGGCGTTGCGCTGCATGAAGGCGAACAGGTTTTCCCGCCAGGGCGCCATGCCGCGCTTATCCTTGCGCGGGATGATCGTCTCGTGGCCGACGAAGATGGTCATGTCGTCGAGGACGTGCGGCGGCAGGTGCCGGGACTCCACCGCGCAGGCCAGACCCTCCGGGATCGAAGCCTCCTCCATGAAGCCGTAGCGCAGGATCACCCGGTAGAAGTCCGGCGCCAGGATCGTCACGTGGGCACGCCGATCCTTCGGGACGGTGGGCGTCTCTTCGTAGAGCGCGGTGATGATCAGGATGCGCTCCATCAAGGCGTGGTTGCGCTCCACGAACCGCGAGAGGTGCAGCGGAATGCCGTGCTCCGCCGCCGAGAGGAAGGCTGCGGTGCCCGGCAGGCGCAGCAGATCGCGGTGCTGAAGTCCGGCGAGGAACACATCCTCCGGCAGCCTCAGGGCGACCCGCGCCTTCTCGACGAGCTCGTTGCCCTTCTTCCACGTCAGCATCATCAGGGCGACGACGCCCGCGAGAATGAGGGGAAACCAGCCGCCCTCCAGGATCTTCACGCTGTTGGCGGCGAAGAACACCGCGTCGATCGCGAGGAAGAAGCCGTTCACCGCGACCACCAGAAGCGGGCTGTAGCCCCAGCGCAGGGCGATCAGCGCGGCCAGCAGCGTGGTGATCGCCATGAGCATCGAGACCGCGATCCCGTAGGCGCCGGCCAGCGCGTCGGACGAGCCGAACATCACCACCGCCACGAAGGTCGCGGCCGCCAGGAGCCAGTTCACCATCGGGACGTAGATCTGTCCGCGCTCCTCCCGGGCCGTCTGCACGATGCGCATCGCCGGGAGGAAGCCGAGCTGGACGGATTGCTGGGTCAGCGAGAACACGCCCGAGATGATCGCCTGGGACGCGATGATCGTCGCCATCGTGGCCAATGCGATGAGCGGCAGGTGGCCCCAATCCGGGCACAGCCGGAAGAACGGGTTCTCGATCGCGTCGGGGGTGCCGATCAGCAGCGCGCCCTGGCCGAAATAGTTGAGCATCAGCGCGGGCAGGACCAGCGCGAACCAGGAGAGGCGGATCGGCATCGCGCCGAAATGCCCGAGATCGGCATACATCGCCTCGCCGCCGGTCACCGCCAGGAAGGCCGCGCCGAGCATGGCGAAGCTGACGTGCACCCCGGCGTGCAGCATGAAGTCGAGCGCGTGAAACGGGTTGGCGGCCGCGAGCACCTCGGGATGGCGGACGATGCCGACGGTTCCGAGCAGCGCCAGCACGACGAACCAGACCAGCATGACGGGCCCGAACACCCGGCCGATGGCGGCCACGCCCTTGTGCTGGACCAGGAACAGCCCGACCAGGATCACCAGCGTGATCGGCACCACGAACGGCCCGAGCGCGGGCGCGTCGACCTTCAGGCCCTCGATCGCCGACAGCACCGAGATCGCCGGCGTGATCGCCCCGTCACCGTAGAGCAAAGCCGCGCCCACGAGCCCGACCACCAGAAGCAGCGCCTTCCAGGTCCCCGGCCGCGCCTGCCGCGCGCCCAGCAGCGCCAGCATGGCGACGATGCCGCCCTCGCCGCGGTTGTCGGCGCGCAGGATCAGCACCGCGTATTTCAGCGACACGATCAGGATCAGCGACCACAGGATCAGCGACACCGCACCCGTGGCCGCCGCCAGCACCGAGGCGCCGCCGGCCGTCGCCGCCTTCACCGCCTCCTTGAACGCGTAGAGCGGGCTCGTGCCGATGTCGCCGTAGACCACACCCAGAGCGCCCAGGATGAGGGCGGGCCGCAATTGGCCGCGCGTCGGCGCGTCGCCGTCCGAAGCAGCCTGGGACCCGGAATGCGCCACGGGGGCAAGGGACTGACTCAACGCAGGACTCCGGCAAGGCGTCCCTCGGGTCCGGGGTGCGGCGCCTCCGTCGAAGAAGTAGCGGCTGCGGCCAAGCCGTCCAGCGCCGCGGCGGTCACGATCCTTGGCGCTTCAGATCAGGTCGGCGAGGCTGTCGGGACAGGGCTCACCGCGTCTCAGGCAGAAGACCGGCGCGCCGGCATGGCGGGCGATCGCGCCCGCCACCGTGCTGGCCGGTGCCGGCGCCCCCTCGCTCTCGCTGATCGCCACGGCGAGCAGCGGAATCGCGTGCAGGCGCAGGGTTTCGCAGGCGGTGAGCGCGTGACTGATCGCCCCGAGATAGCTGCCGGAAACCAGAACGGCCGGAACGCCGAGCGCCCGCAGCCAGTCGAGACCCGTGGCTGTCTCGGTCACCGGGCTCATGAGGCCGCCGACGCCCTCGATCAGGAGCGTGCCCTCGCGTGTGCCGGCGATCTGTGCGCGGCACCAGCCGACGAGGTCGGGGAAGTCGAGGGACCGCCCCTCCAACGCCGCCGCCTGATCGGGCGAGAGCGGCGCCGAGAACCGCCAGGGTGAGCACGCCGCAACGGCCGCCTCATCGAGGGCGAGATCCTGGGCGTCGAGCAGTTGGGCGGTGTCGCTCTCGGTGAAGCCGGGATCGCCGAGCGGCGGGACTCCGCTCGCGAGCGGCTTCAGGGTCCGGACCGGCCGGCCCAGCGCCCGAAGGCGCCGGGTCAGGGCCGCGGTGACGTAGGTCTTGCCGATCTCCGTCCCGGCCCCCGCGATGAAGACCGCCCGCGCGGGCATGCCGGCCTCAAGCCTGCAGGCTGCCGTGGCAGTGCTTGTACTTCTTGCCCGAGCCGCAGGGGCACGGCTCGTTGCGGCCGACGCGGCCCCAGGTGGCGGCGTCGGTGGGATCGCGCTCCAGCACCGCCCCGTCCGCGGCCAACCCCTGCGCGGCGAAGCCGTAGGCCGGACCACCGCCGCCGTCGCTGCCCGAGCCCTGACCGGCGTAGTCCATCTCGTTCTCGCCGGTCACCGGATCGAGATGCTGGGCGAACATCGGCGGCAGCGCCGGGCCGCCGGCCGGGTATTCCGCCTGCGGCTCCTGCATCATGATCTCGACCCGCGAGAGCTGCGCGGTGACCTGCTCGCGCAGGGCGGTCACGAGCCCGTTGAACAGGTCGAACGCCTCGGACTTGTACTCGTTCAGCGGGTCGCGCTGGGCGAAACCGCGCCAGCCGATCACCTGCCGCAGGTGATCCAGGGTCACGAGGTGCTCGCGCCACAGGTGGTCCAGGGTCTGAAGCAGGACCTGCTTCTCGATATAGGCCGTGACCTCCGCGCCGTTCTTCTCGGTCCGCTCGGCATAGGCCGACTCGGCAGCCTTGAGCAGGCGCTCGCGCATCTCCTCGTCGGCGATGCCCTCCTCCTTGGCCCAGTCCTCGACCGGTACGTCGAGGTTGAGGATGTCCTTCACCTGCTCGCGCAGGCCGGCGGTATCCCACTGCTCGGCGTAGGCGTTCTCGGGGATGTGGCGGGCGACGAGATCGTCGATCACGCCCTCGCGCATCTCGTCCACGGTGTCGCGGACGCTGTCCTGGCCCATGAAGTCACGGCGCTGCTCGAACACGACCTTGCGCTGGTCGTTCATGACGTTGTCGTACTTGAGCACGTTCTTGCGCATGTCGAAGTTGCGCGCCTCGACCTTCTGCTGCGCCTTCTCGATCGCCTTGTTGATCCAGGGGTGGATGATCGCCTCGCCCTGCTCCAGGCCGAGCTTCTGCAGCATCCCGTCCATCCGGTCGGAGCCGAAGATCCGCATCAGGTCGTCCTGAAGCGACAGGTAGAACTTCGAGCGGCCGGGATCGCCCTGACGGCCGGAGCGGCCGCGCAGCTGGTTATCGATGCGCCGCGACTCGTGGCGCTCTGTGCCGATGATGTAGAGGCCGCCGGGCAGCGCCTTCTTGCGGCCCGCTTCCGGATCGGCCGGCTCGCCGGAGGCCAGCACCTTGGCGCGGTTCTCGGCGATCTCCTGCTTGATCGCCGCGATGGCGGCGTCGCGCTCCGGCCCGTCCGCGAGGTGGCCGAGCTCCTTCTCGATCCGCATCTCGAGGTTGCCGCCGAGTTTGATGTCGGTGCCGCGGCCGGCCATGTTGGTGGCGATGGTGATCGCGCCGGGGACGCCCGCCTCGGCCACGATGTAGGCCTCCTGCTCGTGGAAGCGGGCGTTCAGCACGGCGAAGCGCTTGGTCACCCGGCCCTCGCGGGCGGCGGCGTAGACGTCGGTCAGCGCGTTCGGGTCGGAATAGTCGAGCAGGCTGTAGCCGGCCTTCTTGAGCATCTCGGCGAGGTGCTCCGACTTCTCGATCGAGCCGGTGCCGACCAGGATCGGCTGATGGCGCGCATGCGCCTTGTCGATCTCGGCGATGATGCCCTCGTACTTCTCCCCGACCGTCCGGTAGACCTCGTCGTCCTCGTCGACGCGCTCGACCTCCTTGTTGGTCGGGATGTCGACCACGTCGAGCTTGTAGATCTCGGCGAACTCGTCGGCCTCGGTGGAGGCCGTGCCGGTCATGCCGGCGAGCTTCTTGTAGAGGCGGAAGTAGTTCTGGAAGGTGATCGACGCGAGCGTCTGGTTCTCGGGCTGGATCGTGACCCGCTCCTTGGCCTCAAGCGCCTGATGGAGCCCCTCCGAGTAGCGCCGGCCCTGCATCATGCGGCCGGTGAACTCGTCGATGATCACCACCTCGTCGTTCTTGACGATGTAGTCCTTGTCCCGGGTGAACAGCGTGTTGGCCCGCAGGGCTTGGTTCACGTGGTGGACCAAGGTGACGTTGTGGGCGTCGTAGAGGTCGCCCTCCTTGAGGAGACCCGCCTCGCGCATCGCCTCCTCGATGAACTCGTTGCCCTCCTCGGTGAGCGAGACGGTGCGCTGCTTCTCGTCGAGGTCGTAGAACTCCTTGCGCAGGCGCGGCATCAGCGCGTCGACCGACACGTAGAGTTCCGACCGGTCGTCGACCGGGCCGGAGATGATCAGCGGCGTGCGCGCCTCGTCGATCAGGATCGAGTCGACCTCGTCGACGATCGCGAAATTATGCCCCCGCTGCGCCAGCTGGGACATCTCGTACTTCATGTTGTCGCGCAGGTAGTCGAACCCGTACTCGTTGTTGGTGCCGTAGGTGATGTCGCAGGCGTAGGCGTCCTTGCGCTGCGCGTCGTCGAGCCCGTGGACGATCGTGCCGACGGACAGGCCGAGAAACCGGTAGACCTGGCCCATCCACTCGGCGTCGCGGGAGGCGAGGTAGTCGTTGACGGTGACGACGTGGACGCCCTTGCCCGCGAGCGCGTTCAGGTAGACCGGCAGCGTCGCCACCAGGGTCTTGCCCTCGCCGGTCTTCATCTCGGCGATGCCGCCCTCGTGCAGCACCATGCCGCCGATCAGCTGCACGTCGAAGTGGCGTTGGCCGAAGACCCGCTTGGCGGCCTCGCGCACTGTGGCGAAGGCCGGCACCAGGATGTCGTCGAGGCTCTTGCCGGCGGCGAGCTCGGCCTTCAGCATGTCGGTGCGGGCGCGCAGGGCCTCGTCCGACAGGGCCTGGATCTCCGGTTCCAGCGCGTTGATCTGCGCCACGCGGGGGCGGTAGCCCTTGACGCGCCGGTCGTTGGAGGAGCCGAAAATCTTCTTGGCGATCGAGCCGAGCATCGTTGACCTGCGGACGCGCGAGCCCGCCCACGGGTGAGCGTGGCGGGCCGGCCTGGACGGAGTTGGCCGGGCTTATAGAGGTAAACATCGCCCGGTGCACCTGAAAGGGGCAGCCCTCAACGCGGGTCGGTACGGTCACGGTTCCGGGATGCACGGAACGGCAGCGCTTGCCTTCTCGCGCGACGCGGGCCACCTGTGCCGCGGCCTGTCGCCCGGCCCGATTGGGGCGGCACGAGACGTCAGTCGAGGACTTCGCCCGCATGCCGAACACCGCCCTCCTCCGGCGCGCCAGCGCGCTCGCCGTCATGCTCGCGATGCCGGGATTCGCGCTGGCCCAGGCGCCGCAGAAGGCCCCGGCACCGGCCTCGACGCCCGCGGCGAACACGCCCGCCGCGCCCGGGCCGGATTCGGTCGCGGCGACCGTCAACGGCAAGCCGATCACGCAGGGTGATCTCGCCATCGCGGCCGAGGACCCGGCCCTGTCGCTGCCGGGCGTCGACGACGCGCAAAAGAAGAATCTGCTCGTCGACTACATGGTCGACCTGCGGGTCGGAGCGCAGTCGGCCGAGGCCGCCAAGATCGGCGACACGCCGGAGTTCAAGCGCAAGCTCGCCTATTTCCGCGACAAGCTCCTGCTCGACGACTACCTGGAGCAGGAGGCCAAGCGCGCGGTCACGCCCGAGGCCGAGCACGCGATCTACGACCAGACCGTCAAGCTGATGAAGCCCGAGGAGGAGGTGCATGCCCGCCACATCCTCGTGGACAACGAGGCCGAGGCGAAGAAGATCGCGGCCCGCATCAAGGGCGGCGAGGATTTCGCCAAGGTCGCGGCCGAGGCGTCGAAGGATCCGGGCTCGAAGACCGAGGGCGGTGATCTCGGCTGGTTCACCAAGGAGCGGATGGTCCCGGACTTTGCCAATGCGGCCTTCGCGATGAAGGCCGGCCAGGTCTCCGAACCGATCAAGACGCAGTTCGGCTGGCACGTGATCAAGGTCGAGGAGAAGCGGATCAAGCCGCAGCCGACCTTCGACGAGCTCAAGGAGCAGATCGATCAGCACCTGATCCGCAAGGCTCAGCAGGACATGATCCTGAAGCTGCGCGCAGAGGCGAAGATCGAGCGCACGGACGCGCCGCCGGCCCCGGCTGAATCCGCGCCGGAGCCCAAGAAGCCCTGATCCGAGCGCGGTTGACGGTCGGGCCGGACAGTCCGGTCAGGATGGGAAAAGGCGTGTGGCATGATCCACTGTGCCACGCAGGATGTGCAGGATGACGACGTTATCGGTCTCAACCCTGTAGAAGATCAGGTAGTCGCCCTGCACACGCCGTCGAACGCCGCGGTCCTCGTAGCGGGGGACCAGCGGAAAGCGTTCGGGGAAATCAGCCAGCGCCAAGCAGGCCTCGCGCAGTTCCCGCACGAAACTGAGTGCGCGCTTCGGATTGTCCTGCGCGATGTAGTCGCCGAGCGCTTCCAGATCGTGTTCCGCCGCGTCCGTGAAACGGACGATCATTCTGTCCCGGCGCCGAGCGAACGATACTTGCTCTCCAGCCGGTCGAAGACCTCTTCGGCCGACTTGGTCTGCCCGGCCTGAGCCTGAGCGAGGGCGATCGTGATCGATCGATCCAGAGCGGCGAGGCTCGCTTCCCGATCGCGGATCAAGCGGACACCTTCCCGCAGCACCTCGCTCTCCGAAGTGTATCGGCCGGTCTCGACCAGCCGCATCACGAAGGCCTCAAGCTGATCCCCGAGCTCGGCACGAATCATCGCGTCCTCCTGATGGGCGGATCCGTCCAAGATAACCGAAGCCCATCGCATCCGACCATTGGAAAGCGCAGCTTTGTGCCGCGCTGTCGGCCGACATCACGGGTCCGGAGACTCGGTCGAGCCCGTCAATACGGCCGATCGGGGACCAGATAGCTCGACCGTTCCGGCGCGGCCTGCGGCGTCACCCCGAGCGCGGCGAGCTCGTCGCCGCGGCGCCCTTCGGCAATCCTGTCGAGCACCGCGATCAGCAGCCACGGGCACGCGATGCCGATGAAGAACGCCATGTTATCCTCCCGCGCCGGATCGACGGACCCGTCCGGCTTAGGAAAATAATAGGGGGGCTTGGCCGGCCCGCAAGCGGCGATACCGGCCGATCGTCAGACCCAGCCCTGAAGCTCGCGGCGCACCACGTGCTCGATGACCTTCATGCCGAGGTCGCTGTCGTTCAGGCACGGGATGTAGGCGAACTTCTCGCCGCCATTCTCCTCGAAATAGTGGCGGTTCTCGCCGTCGAGCTCCTCCAGCGTCTCCAGGCAATCCGCCGTGAAGCCCGGGGCGACGATCGCCATGCGCTTCACGCCGGATTTCGCCAGCTCCATCACCGTCTCGTCGGTGTAGGGCTTCAGCCATTCCTCGTTGCCGAAGCGCGACTGGAAGGTCACCCGCATCTTGTCCGGCGACAGGCCGAGCTTCTCCCGGATCAGCCGGCCGGTCTTGTGGCACTGGCAATGGTAGGGATCGCCCTTGAGCAGGTAGCTCCGCGGCACCCCGTGGAACGAGGTGAGGATCACCTCCGGCTCGAAATCGAGCTTCGCCAGACCCTCGCGGATCGAATCGGCCATCGCGGCGATGTAGACCGGATCGTCGTGATAGGGCGGCGACACCCGCACCGTCGGCTGCCAGCGCATGTCCATCAGGGCGCGGAACGCCTGATCGCAGGCGGTCGCCGAGGTGGCGGCGGCATATTGCGGATAGAGCGGCACCAGCAGGATGCGGTCGCAGCCCTGATCGAGCAGGGCCTGGATTCGACCGGCGACCTCGGGCTTGCCGTAGCGCATCGCCCAATCGACCACCACGGAATCGCCCATGGCGGCCTGCAGGCGCTCGCTCTGGCCGCGGGTGATGGTCTTGAGCGGGCCCTCGTTCAGGACGTTGTTCCAGACGCTGGCATAGTCGCGCCCCTTCGGCTTGGGACGCTTGGTCAGGATGACGAGGTTGAGCAGCGGCCACCAGATCAGCCGCGGTACCTCGATCACCCGCCGGTCCGACAGGAACTCCTTGAGGTACCGGCGCATGGGCCAGTAGGTCGTGCCCTCCGGCGTGCCGAGATTCATCAGCAGGACGCCGACACGGCCCCAGGCCACCTTCGGGTGGTCGGCCGGCAGGCCGTCCGCCGCGGGCTTGAGGGTCGTCAGGGGCCGGCCATTCGCCAGCGCGGCGGGTTCGACGCGTTCGTTCATGGCATCGTTCCGGCGCCGCGCGCCGTGTCCTTCCTCTGGCTTCGGATATCCGGGGGCCGGCGCGTGCGCTTGGGCCTGGACCGGAGGCTTGCCCCTGTCGGGTGCGCTCCATGTAGGGTGCGATGCCGCCCGGCGAAGACCGGACGCGACATGCCGCACCGTGAGGCGCCGCGCGCTCGACCCCTGTCCCTAACCCTTTGTCGCCGCCAGCCGCAACCGCCACCCCGGTGGCGGAGAGCGGCCGCCGCCGATCCCGGCCGCACCGTCCAACGCGAGACCCTATGACCGACACGCCCGTCGCCGACGCCCTCGCCGCCTTCCGCGCCTCCGGCTCGCCCTGGCTGGCGCTGCCGTTCTTCGCAGGGGGGCAGGCCGACGCCGTGGCGGCGCGCGTCGATGCCCGTATCGCCGCGGGCGCCCGCGTGCTCCCGGCACCGGACCGGATCTTCCGCGCCCTGACCGAGACGCCGCTGCCGGCGGTGCGCGCGGTAATTCTCGGGCAGGATCCCTACCCGACCCCCGGCGACGCCAACGGCCTGGCCTTCTCGTTCGTGGGCTCGGGCCGCCTGCCCGCCTCGCTGAAGGTGATCCTGGCGGAGGCCGGCTCGGACCGTTCCGCGGGCGGCGACCTGACGCCCTGGGCGCGGCAGGGCGTCCTGCTCCTCAACAGCGCGCTCACCGTCGAGGCCGGCAAGGCCGGGGCGCATCTCCGCTACGGCTGGGCGGCGCTGACCGACGAGGCGGTCGCCGCAATCTCGGCGCGTCCCGAGCCCTCGGTCTTCCTGCTCTGGGGCGCCCAGGCCCGCGCCCGGGCGGCGCTGATCGATCCGCGCCGCCACGGCGTTTTCGAGAGCGGTCATCCCTCGCCGCTCAACCGCGCCCGGGATTTTCCCGGCTCGGACCCGTTCGGGCGGGCCAACCGCTGGCTTTCCGAGCACGGCGGCTCACCGATCGACTGGCGCCTCGGCTGAGTGCCGCCGACGCTCACTGGGGCTTTGCGGTCTCCGCCGGCTTGGCCGCCGGAGCGCTCGAATCCTGACCGGCCGGCAGCAGCACGTTCTTGGCGACGGTGCCCTCGGGGCCGTACTCGCCGGCCACCGCAATGCAGGCCTGATCGCGGTTCTGCACCATCTGGTTCGACATCAGCGTGAACATGGTCTGCACGCGGTTGCCGAACGGACCCCGCGGCTGGACATCGGCGATCTGCACGTTCTGCTTCGCCAGCAGCGCCTCGAACTGGTCGCTGCCGATCCGGTAGCCGCAGACATTCGAGGCGGCGAAGATGTAGGCGGCGAATTCCAGGGCGCGCGGGCCCGGCGCGTTGCGGATCTGCGCCTGAGCCGGGACGGCGGCGAGAATCAGGGCAGCGGGAAGGGCGATGTGGCGCATGCGGAGTTGTTTCCTCGAAGACGGGCGAACTCTGGCGGGTCGCCTCGGGCGGGCGGGACATAGGACCATGCCGGCCATTCGCCAATGCGACCGAATTTGCCTGCAAACGACGGCCCGATTTTCATGACCTGTTGGCCATAGGTGCAGTCCAGGGCCGTGGAGCGGCCGAAAATGCACCCGTGTTCCGGCCGGGCCGCGCCGTGAGAGAGAGTGTTAACCTGCCCGCGTCACGCCAGACGTCACGATCTATCCAGATCCAGGCGGTCTGCATCGCATGTACGGCGTCAACTCCTCTGCCGCACCACTTCCGGTCCCGGCCCCCCAGGACCCGGCCCGCCTCTTCCGGACCGGCACGGCCGGGCCTGGTGCCGCCGACCGGCGCGGCGCCGGGGCCGCAGCCCCGGTCTGCCCGCACCGGGTCGCGCGCTGGGCCATCGGCGAGGGCCTGCGCGCCGGCGACGCTGTCGCGCTTCTGGTGCAGGAACTCGCGCAGGCGGAGGCCATGCGCCTCGGTCTCACCCGCCTCGGCCTTCGGGTCACCTGCCTGGACGGGAGCCGTCTCGGCGACGCGCCGACCGACAGCCTGTCGTTGTCGGGCGCTGCCCTGGTGATCGTCGATACGGCGCTCGCGCAGGCCTATGCCGGATTGATGGGGCAGCTGTCCGCCTATCCCCCGGTCTGGTGGAACGGGCCGGGCGCCGATTTCGCGAGCCTCGATCTGGCGCTGGCCGAGCTGGCGTAGGGCGCGAGGCGAATTCCGTTCCGCGCCGTCAGCGCGGGCCGGCGTGCCCCAGCCAGCTGTCCAGCGCCTCGTAACGCGTGGGGTCGTCCGGGCAGAGGCCGGTGCCGCATTCCTCCGCCGCCGACACGGCATTGGCGAGGACGACGCCGAGGACCAGCAGCAGGCACGCCGCGCCGAATCGGCCGGCCCCGCCGTTGTCCGCCCGGCGCTCTGCCCGGAGGACCCCGTCGCCGAGGAGCAGCACGCCCAAGCCGACGATCAGGGCGACGAAGGCGATAAGCGCCAGCGTGTAGAAATGCAGCCCGAGCAGGGTCGAGCCGAAGCCGCCGGTGCCGGGGACGACGTGCAGGGCGACCTGCCGCTCCGCCACGAAGGCGCCCGCGACGGCGCTGAGGATCGCGATCCCGTCATGCGACGGAAGCGGACCGAAGCGCAGGTTGAGCGCGAGGCCGACGAACGGCAGCACCATCATGGCTCAGATCCCCGATCGCAGCCGCTACGTGCAATCTCCCGCGTGGATCGGCCTGATAAGCGTGCCAGACCAGCGGTTTCACCTTCCTGGAGGCAGTCCGTCCAGTCCGGCGGCATCGCTGGGGCTCGGCCCGCGTGCTAATCCTCGGGCCACAGGATCGGCCGCACACGCCACGGCGGCCGGCATCGGGAGACGCCCTCATGACCGCAGCCCTGTCCACGGTCCCGCCCGCCTCGGCCAGCTCCGATGCGCCGATTCTGCTGCGCGAGGACGCCGACGGGATCGCGACGGTGACCCTGAACCGGCCCCAGGCCCGCAACGCCCTATCGATGGCCCTGATGGGTGCGCTCCAGGACCAGCTCGACGCGATCCGTGCGGATCCCGGGATTCGCGTCGTGGTCCTCCAGGGGGCCGGTCCCGCCTTCTGCGCCGGCCACGATCTCAAGGAGATGCGCGCCGATCCGTCGCGGGAGGCGACCGAGGCGGTGTTCCGCACCTGCGCCCGGCTGATGCTGAGCCTCACGCGCCTGCCGCAGCCGGTGATCGCCCGGGTCCACGGCATCGCGACCGCCGCCGGCTGCCAGCTCGTGGCGACCTGCGACCTCGCCGTCTGTGCCGAGGAGGCCCGCTTCGCGACGCCCGGCGTGCAGATCGGCCTGTTCTGCTCGACCCCGATGGTGGCCCTCTCGCGGGCCGTGTCGCGCAAGGCCGCCCTGGAGATGCTTCTCGTCGGCGAGCCGATCGACGCTGCCGAGGCGCTGCGGATCGGCCTCGTCAACCGCGTCGTGCCGCAGGCGGATCTCGACGCGGCGGTCGGCGCCCTCGCGACCCGGATCGCCGGCAAGGCGCGGCGCGTCCTGGCGATCGGCAAGGAGGCGTTCGGCCGCCAGATCGAGATGGGCCTGGAGGAGGCCTACGGCTACACCGCCGAAATCATGACCCGGAACATGATGATGGCCGACGCCCACGAGGGCATCGACGCCTTCCTGGGCAAGCGGCCGCCGCGCTGGGAGCCGTAGGTTCCCCGCGGCCTGACGCGATACGACGCAGGCCGGTTCGCGTAGGTTATGGCGCCGTCCTGCCCTAGGATTGAGGGTACGCCCGGTCCTGCCGGGTTCGGCGCCCCAATGCGGAACGGCTGATGAGCACCATCGACCTGTTCGGTCTGACGCTCGCTTTCTACGGCGCGATGCCGCCCCCTCGGCCGCAGCGCCCCGATCGGAACGGCGCCACCTGGGCGGCCGCCCTGGTGTTCGGCGGCATCTGCTTCGCCACGATAGGGCCGATGATCACCATCTGGAGCTTCCACCGGCCCTACGCGGAGGCGAAGGCGCGCTGCATCGAATCCGGCGGCCGCGTGCTGTACGCGGCCCTCGACGGGAGCGGGCCCTATCGCTGCGAGCGGCCGGTGGTCGGGCCCGTCGCGTCACCCATTGCCTCCCCGGCCAAGCCGACCGATTAATCCGCGCCGCCGCGCATCTTTCGGGTATATCCGGCGCCACTTCACGCGAACCGGATGCCGAGACCTTGGACAATGCGCTCACTCGATGGGTCCAGTCGACCGCCCTGCTGCGGTCGGACGTGGAGGCGCTCATCGGCTTCGCGCTCGCGATCGGCGTGACCCTGCACGCCCTGCTGCGCAAGCGGCGGGTGAGCGTGGCGGTCGGATGGATCGGGCTCGCCTGGCTGTCGCCGATCTTCGGCACCGCCCTGTACCTGACCTTCGGCATCAACCGCGTCTCGCGCCGCGCCCGGCGGCTCCGGACCAAGCCTTCCGACGCGACGAACCTGCCCGACACCGACGACGCGGTCGTGCCGGAGACGCTCTGGCCTCTGGACCGCGCGATCCGGCGGATCACCGGCCTCCCGGCCTTCGCGGGCAATGCCGTCCAGATGTTCCGCAACGGCGACGCGGCCTATCCCGTCATGCTGGCCGCCATCCGGGAGGCGCGGGCGAGCATCGCCCTGTCGAGCTACATCTTCCGGGACGATGCGACGGGGGGCGAGTTCTGCGACGCGCTGGTGGAGGCCAAGGCGCGCGGCGTGAGCGTCCGGGTCATCATCGACGGCATCGGGGGCGGCTATTTCCGGGCGCCTGCCTACCACCGCCTGACGGCCGCCGGGGTGCCGGCGGCCCTGTTCATGCACTCCGCCCTGCCCTGGCGAATGCCGTTCCTCAACCTGCGCTCGCACAAGAAGCTGCTGATCGTCGACGGGCGCGTCGCCTTCACGGGCGGCCTCAACATCTCGCAGCCGAACCGCGTCGCCCTGAAGCCCGAGCACCCGATCCGCGACACCCATTTCCGGCTGACCGGCCCCGTCGTCGAGCAGCTCGCCGTCGCCTTCGCGGCCGACTGGGCCTTCGTGGCCGGCGAGAATCTCGATGCCGAGCCCTGGTTCGCCGATCTGGAGCCGGCCGGCTCCAGCGTCGCCCGCGCGGTCACGTCGGGCCCGGACGCCGACGTGGAGAAGATCGAGCAGGTCATCCTCCAGGCGCTGGCCTGCGCCCGCAAGACGGTCCGGTTCGTGACGCCGTACTTCCTGCCCGACGAGCTGGTGACCGGCGCCCTGGCGCAGGCCGCGACCCGCGGGATCACCGTCGACGTCATCATCCCGCGGGTCAGCGACCACCCGTTCATCGACTGGGCGACCCGGGCCCATCTCGACCCGCTGCTCCGGGCCGGCGTGCGGGTCTGGCTCGACGAGCCGCCGTTCGATCACTCGAAGGCGATGGTGGTCGACGACATCTGGTGCTTCGTCGGCAGCGCCAACTGGGACATGCGCAGCTTCCGGCTCAACTTCGAGCTGAATGTCGAGATCATCGACGCGGAACTGGCCGCCGAGCTCGACCGGTTCATGCGCGGCAAGATGGAGGCGCGTCTCAGCCGGGAGGACCTCGCCGCCCGCGTCCTGCCGATCCGTCTGCGCGACGCAGGCGTGCGACTGCTGCTGCCATACCTTTGAAGCGCCCGGGCGCGTGCGCCTCCGGCGCCGGCCCGAGATGGACGACGATCGGCCGGTGATCGGACGGACCGCGGGGCAGCACGTCGTGCGCGTGGCAGATGAGGCCGCGGGCGAGGCACCGGTCGAGCCGCAGCGGCAGAACGTCCACCATCGCGTGGGTCGGCCGGCGGGGACCGACGTCGCGGAAGCCCGGGATCAGCGCCGGACCGACGATGTTGTAGTCGCCGAGCACGGCGGCGCGCGGCGGCAGCTCGGTGACGATGCGGCGGAGCTGGCGGCGGTTCAGCATCTGCCCGTGCGACAGATGGACGTTGGCCACGCCGAACTCGCCGAGGTCGAGGATCTGGCAGACCCGGTGCACCAGGGCGCCGGAGGGCAGCGTGATCACCCGCGGCGGCGCCGGCCAGGGTTCGGGGCTCCACATGGCGAGCCCGTGGATCCGCCCCGGCAGGGGCGCCCAGGCATAGTGGCCGCCGATCCGGTCCAGCAGGAAGCCGATGGCGCGGGTCGCCTCCTGCATCAGCAGCAGGTCGGGCTTCTCCTGGGCGATCAGGGCCGCCACGTCGTCGACGGCGGCGCCGGTTCGGCGCAGGAGGTTCCAGCTCACGATCTTGAACGGCGCGTGTCCGCGGGCCGCCGGCCGGAGCGGCAGATCGGGAGCCGCGGTCAAGCCGGGCCGGGCCGGGGGGCGTGCAGCGATGTTCATCGGGCCGGACTTGCCTCTCATCACGCGGCTCTCCCGCCACCGCCACGCTGTAACGCGCGCGCGGCTCCGTCGTTCGACGGCCTTTGCGCCAATCGGCCGACACGATGGTGCCTATCCCGCATGTCCCACAGGCCGGCGACGAAGGCCGCTTGAGGCTACCCCTGCCGGCGGCCTATGAGCCGGCACGCGATGCCGGCCGGCCTGCCCGGGCCGGCCTCCGTTCCGGACGCGCTACGATCCCCTGGGATATCGATGACGGGCTTCAGCTTCATCCATGCGGCGGACCTGCATCTCGGCAGCCCCCTGTCGGGGCTCGCCGCCCGCGATGCCGACCTGGCCCGGCGCCTCGCCACGGCCGGCCGGCAGGCCTTCGAGGATCTGGTCACCCAGGCGATCGAGCGGGCGGTCGCCTTCGTGGTCGTGGCCGGCGACATCTACGACGGCGACTGGGCCGACAACTCCATCGGCCTGTTCTTCGCCCGGCAGGTGGCCCGGCTCGACCGCGCCGGCATCCCGACGATCCTGGTGCGCGGCAACCACGACGCCGAGAGCGTGATCACCCGCTCGATCACCCTCCCGCCCTCGGTCCACGTCTTCCCCGCCAACCGCGCCGGGACGTTCCGCCTGGAGGGGCTGCGGGTCGCCCTGCACGGCCGGAGCTTCCAGGGCCGGGCCGTCGAGGAGAACCTGTCCCTGACCTACCCGGCCGCCCTGCCGGGCTGGTTCAACCTCGGCATCCTTCACACCTCCTGCACCGGCCACGCGGCCCACGAGACCTACGCCCCGTGCTCGGTCGCCGACCTCGCGGCACGCGGCTACGAGTACTGGGCGCTCGGCCACATCCACGAATACGCGGAGCTGTCCCGGGATCCCTGGATCGTGTTCCCCGGCAACCTCCAGGGCCGCAGCATCCGCGAGCGCGGCGAGAAGGGCGCCGTGGTGGTCGATGTCGCCGACGGCCGCGTGACCGGCCTCCAGCGCCTCGCCCTCGACCGCGCCCGGTTCGAGCAGGTCTCGGTCGATCTCGCCGCGGCGGCGGATCCTCGCGTGGCGCTCGAGGCCGTGGAGGCGGCGCTCCGGCCGCTCGCCGTCCTGGCCGCCACCCGGCTCGTCCTCGTGCGCGTCCACCTCACCGGCACGACGCCGGCCCACGACGCGCTGGCGGCCGACCGGGAGTCGCTCACGGCCGAGATCCAGGCCGCCGCCCACCGGCTGCACGAGGATCTGTGGCTTGAGCGCCTCAAGATCGAGACGCACCGGCCCCGCGCGCCGATAGAAACGTCCGGCACCGCGATCGACCCCGCCGCGCTGCTCGCCGACATCGACCGCGATCCCGATTTCCGGACGCGGGCCAAGGCGGCCCTGGCCGAGATCGGCGGCCGGATGCCGACCGCGGTCGCCGCCGAGGCGGGTCTGGAAGACGAGTTCGACGCCCTCTGCGCCGAGGCCGAGGCCCTGATCCTCGGCCGCCTCGTCGGCCGGCATTGCTGAGCGGAGCGCCCAGGGAGATCCGATGCGTCTGATCCGCCTCGCCCTCGAGCGCTACGGCGCCTTCACGGACCGCGCGATCGCGTTCCGCCCCGACGCGCGGCTGCACGTCGTGCTCGGAGCCAACGAGGCCGGCAAGAGCACGGCGCTCGCGGCCGTCACCGACCTGCTGTTCGGCTTCGAGAAATCCACGCGCTACGCCTTCCTGCACGACATGCCGCAGCTGCGCCTCGGCGCGGAGATCGCCGCCGCCGACGGCCGCCGGCTGAGCTTCCGCCGCCGCAAGGGCAACAGCCGCACGCTGATCGATGCGGACGATGCGCCCCTGCCCGACGACGCCCTCGCGCCGTTCCTCGGCGGCCTGTCGCGGTCGGCCTTCTGCCGCGCCTTCGGCCTCGACGCGCAGAGCCTGCGGGCGGGCGGGCGCGAGATGGTCGACGTGGAGGGCGAAGTCGGCGCGAGCCTGTTCGCGGCGGGCTCCGGCCTGCGCGGCCTCACGGACCTGCAGACCGCCCTCGACACCGAAGCGGAGGGCATCTTCGCGCCGCGCCAGGCCAAGCACCGGACCTTCTATCAGGCGCTGGAACGCCACGACACCGCCCGCAAGGCCATCCGCGAGAAGGGCCTGCGCGCGGGCGACTGGCGCGCGCTGAACGACGAGATCGCGGCCGCGGCCAACCAGCTCGACGCGCTCCGGGCCGAGCAGAAGGCCATGGCCGTCGAGCGCGCCCGCCTGGAGCGGCTCAAGCGCGTCCGGCCGATCGTCGCGGAGATCGATGCGCTGGAGCAGCGCATCACGGCCGAGGACGGCCTCGTCGACGCGGATCCGGCCTGGATCGAGCGCCTCGGCGGCGCCCTCGATCGCTGCCGGACGGCGGAGGCCGAGGCGATTCGGGCCGACACCGTCCTGGCCCAGGCCCGGACGGAGGCCGAGGCCGTGCCGGTCGAGCCGGGGCTGACGCTCCGGGCCGACGAGATCCTCGCGGCCTTCAGCGGCACCAAGGAGTACGAGAAGGGCGGGACGGACCTGCCCCGGATCGAGGGCGATGCCCACAAGGTCGGGCTGGACCTGGAGCGGTTGCGCGCCCGGATCGGTGCCGCCGATCTGGCGGCGCTCGAATCGGCCCAGCCGACCGATGCCGCCCGGGCCCGGATCGAGGGGCTGATCCGCGCGCATCGGACCCTGTCGGCGGCCGAGGAGCAGATCGCCCGCGACCACGCCGTGGCCCTGGCCGAACGGGACCGGCTGGCGGGCGAGATCGAAGCCGCGGGCGCGACGCACGATCCGACGCCGCTGCGCGAGGCGCTGAAGCCGCTTGCCCGTCTGCACGAGTGGATCGCCGCCCACGAAACCCTCGGTGGCGCGATCCGGCGGGAGACGGCGCTGCTGCGCAATCAGGCGGCCCGGCTGTCACCGCCCGTCCCGGACACCGCCGCCCTCGTCCGGATGCCGCTGCCCGCGCCGGAGGCGATCGCCCGCTTCCGCGCCCTCCTCGACGGACGACATCGCGAGCGGGAGCGCGCCGTCGACCGGCACGAGACAGCGTTGCGCCAAGCCGCCGCGACCCGGGACAGGCTGCGCGCGCGCGAGGCCGGCCGGCCGATCGCCACGCGGGAGCGGCTGGACGGGGCGCGGGCGTCCCGAGACGCGGCGTTCGCACCGCTACGGGACGCCCTGGGGGCGGGAAAGACAGCGGCACTCGCCGAGATCGCCGCTTACGAGCGGGCTGTCCTCGAAGCGGACCGGCTCGCCGACGAGCGCGCCAGCGACGCGGCGCGGGTTGCGGCCCATGCCGCCGACCAGGACCGCCTCGCCGCCGAGGAGGCGGAAGTCGCCGCCGCGCAGGACATCCTGGACGGCATCACGGCCGATATCGCGGCCGGCGAGGCGGCGTGGCACGCGGCGTGGCTTCCCGCCGGGATCGAGCCGGGACCGCCCGTCGAGATGGCGGCCTGGCTCGCCGAGACGGAGAACCTGATCGAGGCCGAGCAGCGGCTGGCCGAGCAGCGGATCGAGCGGGAGCGGCTGGCGGCGCGGATCGAGGCCGCCCGGTCGCCGCTGGCGGATCTGTACGCCCGCTCCGGGCTCGACCCCGCGCCGGAGCTGGAGGTCGGCCCGGCCCTCGAACGGCTGGAGGCGCGGGTGGCCACGCTGGCGAGCCGCTGGGAGGCGAACCTTCAGACCGGCGGCCTGCTCCGCGCGGCCTGGGCCGCCTGCGCCCGGCTGGACGCGACCCGCGCCGAGACCGCGACGCGGCGCGCCGCATGGCAGACCGAATGGGCTTCGGCCCTGCAGCCGCTGGGCCTCGCCGCCACGAGCCGGCCCGAGGAGGCGGAGGGTGCCCTGGAGGCGTGGCGCACGGTGCCCGACCGGCTCTCGGAGCGCGCCGCCCTGAACCGCCGGGCGACCGGGATCCGGCGCGACATGGAGGCGTTCCGGGTCGGCGCGGCGGCCCTGATCGAGGCGCTGGCGCCGGACCTCGCCGACACGCCGGCGACGACCGCGATCCGCACCCTGCACGCGCGCCTTGTCGCCGCGCAGGCCCGGGAGGCGCGGCGCGCCGAGCTGGACCGCCGGCGCGACGAGGCCGCGGCGGCGAGCCGCGCCGCGGCCGACCTGCACGCGGCGGCCCGAGCGGCGCTGAGCCGCGCGGTCGCCGCCGCGATGCCGGACCGGGCCGAGGCGCCGATGCCCGAGATCGAGGCCCTGTTCGGCCGCCTGAGCGCCCGGGAGAGCCTGCGCGCCGAGCTCCTGCGCCTGCGCGGCAGCCTCGCGGGCGCCGCCGACGGGCTCCCGGAGGCCGAGCTCCGCGTCGGCCTCGAAGCGCTCCCGCCGGAGGCGATCGAGGCCGAGCTGGCCCGGCTCGCCCTGGAGGCGGAGGAGCAGGCGGAGCGCGGACAGGTCATCTTCGCCGACCGCGACCGTGCCGAGCGGCGCCGGGCCGAGCTGGAAGGCGGAACCGGCGCCGAGCTGGCGCTCGCCGAGCGCAAGGCCGCTGAGGCGGATTTGCAGGCCGCGGCCCGCTCCTGGGCTGTCCTGCGTCTCGCCGGGCTGATGCTCGGGCAGGCGGTCGCCCGCCACCGCGCCGGTCAGCAGGATCCGCTGCTGGCGCGCGCCGGTGCCCTGTTCTGCGCCATGACGGGCGGCGGCTTCTCCGGGCTCGCCCAGACCTACGACGAGGCCGACACGCCGCGGCTCGCGGGGCAGCGGGCGGGCGGCGGGCTGGTGCAGATCGAGGGGATGAGCGAGGGCACCCGCGACCAGCTCTATCTCGCCCTGCGGCTGGCCTATCTGGAAGATTACGCCGGCCGCGCCGAGCCGGCACCGTTCATCGGCGACGATCTGTTCTCGACCTTCGACGAGGTGCGCACCGGCCATGGCCTCGACGCGCTGGCGGCGATCGGGGAGCGGGTTCAGCCGATCCTGTTCACGCATCACCGCCACGTCGCCGACATCGCCCGCGACCGGCTCGGCGCGGCGGTGGACGTGGTGGCGCTGTAGCGGCTCGCGGGGCGGTCGGCCCATGGCGGCCTCACAGGTCGGGAGCGCGTATCCACACCGTCATTCCGGGACGGCGCAGCAGGGCCCGGAATCCAGATCCGCAAAGGTCGGCGAGCCGAGCACCGTCGGCGGCTCTGGATCCCGGGCTCCGCTGCGCGGCCCCGGGATGACGTGGCGGCCGGCGATGCCCTGCCTTCGACAGCCCGGTCAGCCTCGCGCGTCCCCGAGATACCGCGTCTCCAGATGCGCCCGGAACGAAGCGGTGCCGAGCGGCGCGCCCGTGGCGCGGGTGAGCAGATCGTCGGTGCCGAGCAGAGAGCCGACTTCGTGCACGTTGCTCCGCAGCCAACCGCGCAGAGGCCCGAAATCGCCCTCTGCCAGGCAGCCCGGAAGCGCCGGCTCGGCCGACCGCGCGGCCCGGAACAGCTGCGCCGCCGCCATGGCGCCGAGCGTATAGGTCGGGAAGTAGCCGAAGGCGCCGCTCGGCCAGTGGATGTCCTGCAGGCAGCCCACCCGGTCGTTCGGCACGGTCAGGCCCAGCAGCTCCCGCAGGCCATCGTTGAAGGCGCTCGGCAGGTCCCGCACCGCGAGGTCGCCCGCGATCATCGCGGTCTCCAGGCGGTAGCGCAGCAGGATATGGGCCGGGTAGGTCGCCTCGTCGGCATCGACCCGGATGAAGCCCGGCGCGACCCGGGTGTTGAGCGCGTGCAGGTTCTCGGGCGACCATTCCGGCCCGGACCGGCCGAACGCCGCGCGGAGCATCGGTGCCAGGAAGGTGAAGAACTCCCGGCTGCGGCACGCCTGCATCTCGATGATCAGCGACTGGCTCTCGTGCAGGCTCATGCCACGGGCCGCGCCGACCGGCTGGTGCCGCCAGGCTGCCGGCCGGCCCTGCTCGTAGAGGGCGTGCCCGGTCTCGTGCAGCACGCCCATTAGGGCGCGGCCGAAATCGGCGGCGTCGTAGCGGGTGGTGATCCGCACGTCGTCGGTGGCGCCGCCGCAGAACGGGTGCAGGCTGATGTCGAGCCGGCCTCGATTGAAGTCGAAACCCACCGCCTCCATGAGCTTGAGGCCGAGCTCGCGCTGGACCGCCACGTCGAACGGGCCGGTCAGCGGCAGCGGCGCCGGGCGGGCGGCCTGGATCTCCCGGGCGCGGGCGATCAGCGCCGGCAGCCAGCTGGTCAGATCCGCGAACAGCGGATCGATCACCGCCCGGCGCATCCCGGGATCGTAGCTGTCGAGCAGCGCGTCGTAGGGATCGAGCCCGAGGGCCGCGCCCTTGGCCTGTCCGATCTCCCGCTGGAGCCGCAGCACCTCGGCGAGGTGCGGCTCGAGCCTGGCGAAATCCGCATCCCGCCGCGCCTCGCGCCAGACCATCTCGGAGCGGGACACCGCGCGGGAGCTCGCCTCCACGAGGTCGCGGGGGACGGCCGTGGCATGGGCCTGGGCGCGGCGCATCTCGCGCAGGTTGGCGGCCGGCCAGGATTCGAGGCCGCTCGCCCGCTCGGCGGCCGCCAGGTCCTCGGCCGCTTCGGGCGCCGTCAGGATCTCGTGCGCCAGCCCGCGCAGGATCGCGAGCTGGTCGCCCCTTGCCTCGGCGGCGCCGTCGGGCATCAGCGTCTGCGCGTCCCAGCCGAGGATCCCGGCGGCGCCTTCGAGGGCCGCGAGCCGGGCGAAGCGCTGTTCGAGGGTCTGGTAGGCGGTCATGCGGTCTCCGGTCCCTGGGAATGTCTCGCGGCTGCCGGCGGCGCTCACCCCGCCTGCAGCATCTCCAGCTCCAGCCAGCGGTCCTCCGCCTGCGACAGCTCGGTCTCGGCCTGCGCCAGCATGGACGAAGCCTTGTCGAAGCGGGCGGGATCGCGGGCGTAGAGGTCGGGGTCGGCCAGGATCGTCTTGAGCTGGCCGATCGCCGCCTCCAGCTTCTGCATCCGGGCCGGCAGCGTCTTCAGCTCGTGCTGCTCGTTGAAGCCGAGTTTGGGCTTGCCGGCCGGCGCGGCAGCCGTCCCGGTGCGCGCCTTGGTTTCCCGGGGCTCCTTGGCCTTCGGCGCGACCGTGCGCGCCTCGACCCCCTGCCCGCGCTGGATCAGCATGTCGCTGTAGCCGCCGGCATACTCGACCCAGCGGCCCGCCCCCTCGGACACCAGCACGCTGCCGACCACCCGGTCGAGGAAGTCGCGGTCGTGGCTGACCAGGATCAGCGTGCCCTGGTAGTCGCCCAGCATCTCCTGGAGCAGGTCGAGGGTCTCAAGATCGAGGTCGTTGGTCGGCTCGTCGAGGACCAGCAGGTTGGCGGGCTGCGCCAGAGCGCGGGCGATCAGCAGCCGGTTGCGCTCGCCGCCCGACAGGACCGAGACCGGCGTGCGCGCCTGCTCGGGGGCGAACAGGAAGTCTTTGAGGTAGCCGATCACGTGGCGGCTCTGGCCGTTCACCGTGACGCTGTCGCCCCGTCCGCCGGTGAGCACGTCGGTGACGGTCATGCCGGGTTCCAGAACCGCGCGGGCCTGATCGAGCACCACCGGCAGGAGGTTGGTGCCGAGGACGATCTGCCCCGAATCGGGCGCGAGCCGGCCCATCAGCAGGTTGATCAGCGTTGACTTGCCGGCGCCGTTGGCGCCGACGATGCCGAGCCGGTCGCCGCGCATCACCCGCAGGGACAGGCCGTCGACGATCGGCCGGTCGCCGTAGGATTTCGCGATGTCGCGGGCCTCGACCACGAGGCTGCCCGAGGATTCCGCGTCCGAGGCCTGCATGCTGACGCTGCCCACCGGACGGCGCACCTCGCGGCGGTTCTTGCGCAGCTCGTGCAGGTTGCCGAGCCGGCGGACGTTGCGCTTGCGCCGGGCGGTGACGCCGTAGCGCAGCCAGTGCTCCTCGGCGGCGATCTTGCGGTCGAGCTTGTGCTGGTCGCGCTCCTCCTCCTCGAAGAACGCGTCGCGCCACGCCTCGAAGCCCGAGAAGCCCTGGTCGATCCGCCGGGTCTCGCCGCGGTCGAGCCAGATCGTGGCCCGCGACAGGGCCGACAGGAAGCGGCGGTCGTGGCTGATTAGGACCAGGGCCGCGCGGGTGCCCTTCAGCTCCGATTCGAGCCACTCGATCGCCGGCAGATCGAGGTGGTTGGTGGGCTCGTCGAGGAGCAGCACGTCGGGCTCGGGCGCGAGCGCCTGGGCTAGCGCGGTGCGCCGGCCCTCGCCGCCGGACAACTTGGTCGGATCCTCCGCGCCGGTGAGCCCGAGGCTCTCCAGCAGGTAGCGGGCGCGGTGGGTGGATTCGCCCGGCGGAAGCCCGGCCTCGACGAATTCGAGCGTGGTCGCGAAGCCCGAGAAGTCCGGCTCCTGCGCGAGATACCGGATCGTCGTGCCGGGCTGGACGAAGCGGCGGCCCTTGTCGGGCTCCACGAGGCCCGCGGCGATCTTCATCAGCGTCGACTTGCCGGACCCGTTCCGCCCGACAAGGCAGGTGCGCTCGCCCGGCGCGATGGTGAGGTCGGCGCGGGTGATCAGCGGCGTGCCGCCGAAGGTGAGCGCGACGTCCTGAAGGGTGAGAAGCGGTGGAGCGGCCATGGGCCGGCTTATGGCAGCGCCGGGCGGCCGGTTCAAACGCTGCCGCTCCGACGGGGCTTCTCCCGGTCAGGCGATCGGGTTGGCCGGCCCTGTGGGCGGGCTGATCTCCGGAGCGCCGGGATCGTTGACGGGGATCTCGGGCGGCTGGATGCCCGGCGCCTCGGCGGGCGTATTGCCGGGAATCTCCGGTCCCGGCGGCTGCGTCGGCGCCTGCGGCGGGTCGTAGGGCCGGTCGGGTGCCGGAGCCGGCTGCGGCGGCACCTCGGGGACCTGCCCCGGGTCGGCGAGCGTGAACTGGGACACGGTGTTCCTCCGGATGGCCGACGGTGCGTTCCTGCACCGTTCGGGCGGAAACGAGGTCCCGCCCCTCCGGTTCCGGACGGCTACTTCTTGGTGAGCAGCAGGTTGCCTTCCTTGCTCGCTACCTTCTGGATCTTCTCGGCGAACAGGGCGAGCAGGAACGGCAGCTTCACCTCAAGGCGCACGCTCTCCGCGCCGACATCGATGGTGCCGGCGACGTTCTGTGCGAGCGCCGACACGCCGAAATCAAGCCGGTCACCCGTCCAGGCCAGTTGGTCGACGGCAATGCCGCTCTTGGCCAGGAAGGCCCGCGCCTGCTCGGTGCCCTGCTCAAGGCGCCGCTTGGCCTCGTCGCGGCCGAGGTCGTGCGGGATATCGACGATGAGGGGCTTGGGCATGGGCAGCTGATCCGATTTGAACCCGGCTGCAGATGGGGCCTTGCATCGTCGCCGACAACGCCCGGAGCCGCCCTGCCCCTTCGGAGCCGGGCGGCCGAAGGTCTGCGACGTTAGTTCAGGACCTGCAGGGAGACGTAGGTCGTGCCGCCCATGCCGAGGGCGCGGGCCGAGCCTCGCGACAGGTCGATGATACGGCCGCGCACGAACGGACCGCGGTCGTTGATGCGCACCACGACCGAGCGGCCGGTCCGCTTGTTCTCGACGCGGACCCGGGTTCCAAAGGGCAGGCTGCGATGGGCGGCGGTCAGTCCGTTGGGGTTGAAGTGCTCGCCGTTCGCGGTGCGGTGCCCGCTGCCGTACCAAGAGGCCGCTCCGCTCTGCGCGGTGGCCGGGAGGCTCGTTCCGAGGACGGTGGTCAGCATTCCAAGCGAGACGACGAACTTTCCGAAACCAAACGACATTCTCAACGCATTCCCTTTGTTTTTGTCGGGGCGGCGCCAGTCGTGTGGGAAATCGGCCGGAATATGGCAGGTGTTCGCGTACTGCCGAGGTCACATTTTGGCCGGTTTTTTCCTGGTCATTCTCATTACATAGGTGTTTATTTCGGATTATTTCCGTCTGATCTTTGAAATACTCATAGGCCAGTCGAGCGATGTATTGTGCAAGATCTCTCGCGGCCGGACGGAAAGGCGGTGAATGGGCACGGATTCCTAAGCCCTGCGCTGACTGTGACCCTGCCTCCCGCTGGGCTGGACCCGGAGGACACGAGCAAAGCCGATGGCTGTCACCGATCATGCGAGGCGCTTCGGCAAGGATAGCCCACGCGACGGCCGACCGACCGGAAGGCGAATCCTGGTTTCGCCTGGCCGTGAATGCCCGGAATGAGACCGGTAACCCTTGCTTAATCAGTGCGGTGCCCGGCCTGATCCGCGCCCGGCAAAAATTGCAGCCCCAGAACGGGACGCATCGCGGGCAAAATCGACAACGCGACCTTTACCGTACCGGAGGCATGGTCTGCCGGTCAGTCGCGTAACCGGTGTTTGCCATGGCTTCCCCGCGTACCGTGGCTGCCGACGCCGTCGCCCGGAAACAGGTCTCGCGTGCCGGGCGGCCCGCGTCGGCGCCACGGATGGGTCTCGTACCCGCCCAGCGTTCCCTACCCCTCGACCAGGTTCTCGTCGGGGATTGCATCGCGGCCATGAACGCCCTGCCGGCGTCGAGCGTCGACTGCGTGTTCGCCGACCCGCCCTACAACCTGCAGCTCGGCGACGCCGGCCTGCTGCGCCCGGACCAGAGCCGCGTCGACGCCGTCGACGACGACTGGGACAAATTCGCCACCTTCGAGGCCTACGACGCCTTCACCCGGGACTGGCTCGCGGCCTGCCGCCGCGTGATGAAGCCGAACGCGACCCTCTGGGTGATCGGGTCTTACCACAACATCTTCCGCGTCGGGAGCGCGTTGCAGGATCTCGGTTACTGGATCCTCAACGACATCGTCTGGCGCAAAGCCAACCCGATGCCGAACTTCCGCGGCAAGCGCTTCACCAACGCCCACGAGACCCTGATCTGGGCCTCGCGTTCGGCGGAGTCGAAGGGCTACACCTTCCATTACGAGGCGCTCAAAGGGGGGAACGAAGACCTCCAGATGCGCTCCGACTGGTTCATCCCCCTCTGCACCGGCGAGGAGCGCCTGAAGGATTCGGCGGGGCATAAGGTCCACCCGACGCAGAAGCCCGAGGCCCTGCTCGCCCGGACGCTGCTTGCGGCGACCAACCCCGGCGACGTGGTGCTCGACCCGTTCTTCGGCACCGGAACGACCGGCGCCGTCGCCAAGCGCCTCGGCCGCCGTTTCATCGGCATCGAGCGCGAGACGGTCTACGCGGAGGCCGCTCGTGAGCGGATCGCCGCCGTCGAGACCCTGTCGAAGGCCGCCCTCATGGTCGCGCCGACCAAGCGCGCCGAGCCGCGGGTGCCGTTCCTGTCGGTGATCGAGGCCGGGCACATCCGGCCCGGGGAGATCGTAACCGACGAGCGCCGCCGCTTCCGCGCCACGGTGCGCCCGGATGGCCAGCTCGACAACGGTCTCGTCATCGGCTCGATCCACAAGATCGGTGCCCTGGTCCAAGGGCTCCCCGCCTGCAACGGCTGGACCTTCTGGCACGTGGAGCGCGGCGGCAAGCCGGTGGTGATCGACACCTACCGGGCCGGCCTCCGGCAGGCGATGGCGAACGGCTGAAACGCCGCCGTCTTTGCGAGCGCAGTCAAGCAGTTTGGTCGGCGCGACGATGTCGGACGTCGCGCTGCACTGGGTCGCTTCGCTGCGCTCGCGATGACGGAGAGGATGGGATTGGCAGCAGGTCTCGATCGGAGACCTTATCGCCGGAGTGCCGTCATTGCGGGCGCTCGCCTGCGGCGAGCCTCGGAACGACGGCGCGACAGGGTCACGAGCGTTTTCGAGCTGCACCCCGGCGTCGCGGCGATGCCGGAACGGCGGGCGGCTCCACTTCTCCTTCGAACAGTTCGTCAGCCTCTGGCGGCGCGGGCGCCGGCTTCGGCTGGGGCTTCGGCACGGCCCGGATGCGCGGACGCGGCTCGGGGTCCGGCATCGACACCGGCGGCTCCATCGCCGCGAGCAGCGGCATCGGCGGCGGCTCCTTCTTGGGGCGGCCGCGCGGCTTCTTCTCCGGCTCGGGCTTCGGGTCGAAGGCATGCGCCAGAACCTTGCGCATCAGCCCGGGCAGCGGCTCGTCGTCGAGGGCGCTGCGCGGGGTGAAGCGCATGCCGGACGGGGCCGCCGTCGCGAGCGCGACGCGGGCGACGAACACCGTCAGCTCCAGCGGGAAATGCGTGAAACCGTGGCGAACCAGCCCCGGCAGGCGCTTCCACCGCGCGTCGAGAGGGGCGTCCAGCAGGGCGGCGGCAACGTCGTAATCCGGCTCCCAGGCGCTGCCCGGCGGCTCGGCCATGTTGCCGAGCAGCCCCTCCGGGGGGCGGGTCCGCAGCAGCACCGCCTCGTCGCCGCTGCGGATCGCCACGAAGGCCGCGCCGCGGCGGAGCGCCCCCTTGGCCACCTTGATCTTGCGCGGAAACGTCTCCTGGATGCCGAGCGCGCGGGCGCGGCAGGGCCGCATCCAGGGGCAGAGCGCGCAGGCGGGACGCTTGGGCGTGCAGATCGTCGCGCCGAGATCCATCAGCGCCTGAGCGAAGTCGCCCGGCCTGTCCTCCGGCACCAGCGCCTGCGTCAGGCGGCGGATCTCCGGCCGGCTGCCCGGGAGCGGCGCCTCCACCGCGTAGGCCCGGCTCAGGACGCGCTCGACATTGCCGTCGACCGCCGCCTCCTGCCGGTCGAAGGCGATCGCCGCGATGGCGCCGGCCGTGTAGGCGCCGATCCCCGGAAGCTTGCGCAGACCCTCGGCCGTGTCGGGGAAGCGGCCACCTCCGGCCGCGACGGCCTTCGCGCAGGCGTGGAGGTTGCGGGCGCGGGAATAGTAGCCGAGGCCGGCCCAGGCCGACATGACCGCCTCCTCGGGGGCGTCGGCCAGGGCGAAGACATCCGGGAAGCGCGTCAGGAAGCGCTCGAAATACGGCCGGACCGCCGCGATCGTGGTCTGCTGCAGCATGACCTCGGACAGCCAGACCCGGTAGGGTTCGGGCATCTCGCCGGCGAGCGCCCGCCACGGCAGGACCCGCCGATGCCGGTCGTACCAGGCGAGCAAATCGTCGGCGCGCGGTCCGGGACCGGGCTCGGGTTCCGTGGCTGTGCGAAGCGGCATGGGCACGTCGATCGGGGTCGCGCTGCATAGCCGGAGCCCGGCGGCGATCATAGGGTGGCGAAAGCGCCGGCGCGTCCTCCCTTCGTCAACCATCCTGCGCTAACCTTCGCGGATCCACAGGTCCGGAACCACCATGGCGCGCGTCAAACCGCTGGCCGAACTGATCGAGGGCTGCATCGGCCCGGCGTTTGCCGCGCAGGGATTCGCCTCGACCGACATCCTCGCCGCCTGGCCGGAGATCGTCGGCGACCGGCTGGCCCGCTATTGCCGGCCGTCCAAGCTCGAATGGCCCAAGCGCCGACGCAAGGATTCGGACGCGCCGGAATCTGGCACGCTGGTGGTGCGGGTCGAGGGGGTGTTCGCCATCGAATTGCAGCACCTCGCGCCGGTGGTGATCCAGCGCATCAACGCCCATTACGGCTGGGCCTGCGTCTCGCGGATCGTGCTGCAGCAGGACCGGGTCGGCCGCGGCGGGCGGCAGCCGTCGCGCGCCCAC
Organism: Methylobacterium sp. OAE515; assembly: GCF_041806315.1. Taxonomy (NCBI): domain Bacteria; kingdom Pseudomonadati; phylum Pseudomonadota; class Alphaproteobacteria; order Hyphomicrobiales; family Methylobacteriaceae; genus Methylobacterium; species Methylobacterium sp. OAE515. Next base: position 3,053,768 of record NZ_JBGMUV010000001.1, on the reverse strand, counting down.
ATCGATCCGGCCCGGGTCGTCGAGGTGCAGCGCGCCGTCTCGGGCATTGAGGATGACGGGCTGCGCGCCGCCCTCGACCGCCTCGGCACCGCCGCCGTCGCCACCCGCCCCGAGCGCTGAGCCGGACGCCGGCGCGTCCGCGGGCGCGCAGGCGATTCGGTCATCTTGCCAGGACGCCCGCGCCCGAGTACCGGCTTTCGCACGCCAAGACCGACTAATTCGGCGGAGCCTGCCCGATGACGACGCGACGCGACGCTCTCAAGATTTCCGGCCTCGCGCTCGGCGCCGGCCTCGCCCTGCCCTACCTCGCCCGCTCCGCCCAGGCGGAGGGCATCGACACGGCCGCTCTGCTGCAGCCGGGTCCGCTCGGCGATGTCTGGCTCGGCCCGGCGGACGCCAAGTGCACGATCATCGAGTACGCCTCGATGACCTGCTCGCACTGCGCGGCCTTTCACAAGAACACGTGGCCGACCCTGAAGGAGCGCTACATCGACACCGGCAAGGTGCGGTTCACGCTCCGCGAGTTTCCCCTCGACCCGCTCGCCACCGCGGCGTTCATGCTGGCGCGCTGCGAGGGCGATTCCAAATACTACCCGATCACCGACCTGCTGTTCGACCAGCAGCCGGCCTGGGCCTTCACGCAGAAGCCCGTCGATGCGCTCGAGCAGATGCTGCGGCAGGCCGGCTACAACAAGCAGACCTTCGAGGCCTGCCTGAAGGACCAGAAGGTCTACAGCGCGGTGAACGCCGTGAAGCAGCGCGGGCTCGACGTGTTCAAGGTCGATTCCACCCCGACCTTCTTCATCAACGGCGAGCGTTACACCGGCGAGATGACGGTCGAGGGCATGGAGAAGGTGATCAAGCCGCTCCTGGGCGCCTGAGCGCCTGTTCGGGGACAGGCGCGAAGCACCGATCCGGCGCGTGCCCCCGAGCTGAAATACCAAGTCAAAATCAACGACTTACCGTATGCAGGGTTCGCCTTGACACTCAAGATAGGCGAAACTATGGTGCGCCGCGCTTGCTGGGGGTGTCCAGCCGGTTCCAGATCCTCCCGCCCGATGAGTTTTGAGCCGTGAACGGCGACGACGCGAGGGGCGGGGACGGGGCCGAGCAGACGCCGACGGACAGCGAACTCTCCGCGAGGCTCAGACGTCTCGAGACGCAGATCGAACGGAAGCGGCCGCAGGCTGCTCCCGATCCTTCCACGCGCCCTCGAAACGGCGGGCCTTCGTCGCTGGGTCAGGCCATGACGATCTCGACCGAGTTCGTCGCCGGCGTGATCGCGGGGGGCATACTCGGCTGGATCGTGGATCATGTCTTCGGGACGAAGCCCTGGGGCCTGATCGTCCTCCTGATGCTGGGGTTCGTCGCGGGGGTCTACAACGTGATGCGGGTGTCGGGTTTCTCCGGCGCGCGTCCGGAACGACGCGACCGGCAGGAGCCGTAAGGCACGCCGGTGCAAGGGGATCAGGGCGGCCGGCCATGCCGGCGCGCCGAACAAGAAGGGCGGAAGCGGGAATGGCGGTCACGATCGACCCGATCCATCAGTTCGAGCTGAAGCCGCTCGTATCGCTGGGCCATATCGGCCATCAGCAGCTGGCCTTCACGCAGTCGGCCCTCTACATGTTCGCCGCCGTCGGCGTGATCGCGCTGATCACCATCGTGGCGACCGCGTCCCGCTCCGTTGTGCCGGGCCGCATGCAGTCGCTGGCCGAGATCTTCTACGAATTCATCGCCGATACAGTGCACCAGGCGACCGGTGATGGCGGCAAGCGGTTCCTGCCGCTGGTGTTCTCCCTGTTCATGTTCGTGCTCGTCCTGAACCTGTTCGGGATGATCCCCTACGCCTTCGCGGTGACCAGCCACCTCATCATCACCTTCGGCCTGGCGGCGCTGGTGATCTCCACGGTGGTGATCTTCGGCGTGATGAAGCACGGCACCCACTTCTTCGGCCTGTTCGTCCCGTCGGGCGTGCCGAAGCCGCTGCTCGCGATCCTGGTGCCGATCGAGATCATCTCGTTCATCTCGCGCCCCATCAGCCTGTCGGTCCGTCTGTTCGCCAACATGCTGGCCGGCCACATCGCGATGAAGATCTTCGCGTTCTTCGTGGTTCAGCTTCTTCTCGCGGGTGCCTGGAGCGTGCTATCGCCGCTCCCGCTGTTCCTGACGATCGCGCTGACTGCTCTCGAGTTCCTCGTCGCGGCGCTTCAGGCCTACGTCTTCGCGACGCTGACGGCGATCTACCTCAACGACGCCCTTCACCCCGGCCACTAATCCGGCCGGCTCCACCCGCCGCAAACGTCAAAGCACGTTTCGATCTGAAGAGACCTCAGGAGTTATCATGGATCCCGTCGCTGCGAAGTACATCGGCGCCGGCCTCGCCTGCCTCGGCATGGCGGGTGCGGGCATCGGCCTCGGCAACCTGTTCGGTCAGTTCCTCGCCGGCGCCCTTCGCAACCCGTCCGCGGCCGACGGCCAGCGCGCCACGCTGCTCCTGGGCTTCGCCCTCACCGAGGCGCTCGGCATCTTCTCGCTGCTGATCGCGCTGCTGCTGCTCTTCGCCGTCTGATCGGCGCCGGAGCCCGCGGTCTCCGCGGTCTCCTCCCGGGCCCCGGCCCGATGAACGGGTGGACGCTCCCGCGACGGGGCGTCCGCCTTCGTCCGTCACCGCGCGAGCGGTGGCCTCAGCGAACGGTGTCAGTGTAGCGGTCTCATGGCGCAGCCCAATCCCCTCACCACGCCGCCCCCGGGCGCCGACACGCAGGTCGTGCCGGGCCATACCGAGCACGCGGAAGCGCATTCCGGCGCCTTCCCGCCCTTCGAGACCTCCGGCTTTCTCGCGCAGCTGATCTGGCTCGCGCTGGCCTTCGGGCTCCTCTACTACCTGATGGACAAGGTCGCGCTGCCGCGGATCCAGGCGATCCTGCACGCCCGCGCCGAGCGCCTGCGTGCCGATCTGGATCAGGCGCAGGCGATGAAGGCCGAGGCGGATGCCGCCGGCGTGGCCTTCGAGACCGCCCTCCGGACCGCTCAGGGCAAGGCGCGCGACATCGCGCAGACCACCCGGAACGACCTGGCCGCCGAGGCCGAGGTGAAGCGCAAGGCGCTCGAAGAGCAGCTGAACGCCAAGCTCGCTGCCTCCGAGGCGACGATCCGCACCCGCACCGAGGCTGCCATGGGCAATGTCCGCTCGATCGCGGGCGAGGCCGCTGCGGCGATCGTCGAGCGCCTGACGGGCCAGGCTCCGGATCGGGCCAGCCTCGACCGCGCCCTCGACGCCACCGCACACTAGACGGGATCCCACGATGCTGCTCGAAGCCGAATTCTGGGTCGCCGTTGCGTTCTTCATCTTCATGGGCATTGCCTGGAAGGTCGGCGCCTTCTCGGCGATGACCAAGGGCCTGGACGGCCGCGCCAACCGCGTCCGCCACGAACTCGACGAGGCCAAGCGCCTGCGCGAGGAGGCGGCCGCCGTGCTCGCCGACTACAAGCGCCGCCGCGCCGAGGCCGAGAAGGAGGCCGAGTCGATCGTCGCCGGCGCCCGCGAGGAGGCCCAGCGCGCCGCCGAGGAGGGTCACCGCAAGCTCGACGACTTCCTGGCCCGCCGCACCAAGGCCGCCGAGACCAAGATCGCCCAGGCCGAGGCTCAGGCCGAGGCCCAGGTGCGTGCCGCCGCCGCCGAGGCCGCCGTGAAGGTGTCGGAGACGATCCTGCGCGAGCGGCTGCAGGGCGACGCGGCCCAGGGCCTGATCCGCGCCAGCCTCGGCGAGGTCCGGACTCGCCTGCGGTCCTGATCCGGCCGCAGCGCTGCACGGTTTGAGAAAGCCGCCTTCGGGCGGCTTTTTTCATGTTGGACGACGCATGCAAAGACGCGGCGCATCCGCGCTTGCCATCGCGAACATCGGTACCCTGACCGGCGTTCCCGAGGTGGGTGAACGCGGAGACGTCATGGCGGACAGGGCTCGGATCGTGATCGTCGGCGGCGGGGTTGCCGGCATCGAGGTGGCCACGAGCCTCGGCCGTAGCGGCCGGGCCGACGTGACGCTGGCCGACCGCAGCCTGTCCCACGTCTGGAAGCCGATGCTGCATACCTTCGCGGCCGGCACCGCCCGGGCCGACCGGCAGAAGGTGGATTTCTTCGCCCAGGCGCGGCGCAACGGCTTCCGCTTCCAGCCCGGAGCCCTCGTCGGCATCGACCGGCAGGCCCGGCGCGTCCGGCTCGCCGTCGAGGCCGCGGAGGGGCGGCCGGAGGTGGAGATCGCCTACGATCTGCTCGTGCTCGCCATCGGAAGCCGGGCCAACGATTTCGGCACGCCGGGCGTGGCCGAGCACTGCCTGACCATCGATGACCTGACCGAGGCCGAGCACTTCCACGACCAGCTCCGGTGCCACCTGCTGGCGCGGCTCGATCGCGGCGGCATGCTGGAGATCGCGATCGTGGGGGGCGGCGCCACCGGCGTCGAGCTGGCCGCCGAGCTGAAGCACGCCATCAACCTGCTCTCGACCTACGGCTCGCCGGACCTGCCGGGGCGCCTGCGCCTGACCTTGATCGAGAGCGGGCCGCGCCTGCTGCCGGCCTTCCCCGAGAAGGTCTCGCGCGCCGCCGCCCGGACCCTGTCGGACCTCGCCGTCGAGGTCAGGACCGGCGCGATGGTCACGGCGGCGGACGCGACCGGCTTCACCCTGAAGGACGGCAGCCGCATCCCGGCGGGCCTCAAGGTCTGGGCGGCCGGCGTGAAGGCGCCGGACGTGCTCGCGGGCCTCGACGGCCTGGAACGCTCACGGACCGGGCAACTCGTCGTCGGCCCGGATCTGCGCACGACCTGCGATCCCGCCATCATCGCGTTGGGCGACTGCGCCAGCCTCACCGACCCACAGACCGGCAAGCCGGTTCCTGCGACGGCCCAGGCCGCCCGGCAGCAGGCCCAGCATTTCGCGCGTCACTTCGGCCGCGTCCTGGCCCGCGGCGACACGGTGGCGACGGAGCTCCCGCCGTTCCACTACGTCGAGAAGGGCGCCATCGTCTCGCTGGCCGATTTCAACGGCTGGGGGACCCTGGGCCGCTACACGTTCGGCGGCGGGCGGCTGAACGGGCTGTCGGCGCGCCTGACCCACGACCTATTGTACCGGCAGCACCAGATCGGCCTCTATGGCCCGCTGCGGGGGACCCTGACATGGGTGCTCGACGATCTCGACCACCTGATCAGCCCGCCGGTGAAGCTCGACTGACCGGGCTCAATCCGGCCGCTCGCCCTCGACCGCCTTGGTCTCCTCGACCTCCGGCGCCACCTGCCCGTAGTTCAGCACGCCGACCAGGGCCGCGCCGCCGAAGGTGTTGCCGAGCAGGGTCGGCAGGAAGAACTTCAGCGCGTAGTCGTTCATCGTCGCGGCGCCCGTGACCACGAGATAGAAGGCCTCCACGGAGCCGGCCACGATGTGAGCGAGGCTGCAGAGCGAGACCAGCCACGTCATCAGCAGGATCACGAAGGGCGCGGCGCTGGCGGTCGCCGGCAGGAACCAGACCATCAGGGCAATCATCCAGCCGGCGAAGACGGCCTTGACGAACGTCGCCCAGAATTCGTTGGCGATGGCGTCGTGGCTGATCTCCGCGAAGGCCTTGAGAACCGGAGGCTCGAAGGCTCCGGAATGGGCCATCACTGTGGCGATCGCCAGTGTCCCCAGGATGTTGCCGCACAGGACGATGAGCCAGAGCCGCACCACCCGGACCGCGGTCTTGGCCGACCGGTCGTGCAGCAGCGGCAGGACAGGCGTGATGGTGTTCTCGGTGAAGAGCTGCTGGCGGCCGAGAACGACCACCAGGAAGCCGACCGCGTAGCCCATCGAACTCACGATCTTCGCCCAGTCCGCCTCCGGCAGATGGCTCCGAAGGACGCCAGGGACGATCAGAGACAGCGCGATGCTCAGGCCGGCCGCGAAGGCCGAGAGGAACAGCGCCAGGCCGTTGCGCCGCAATTCCTCGTCACCTTCGAGCCGGATGACCTCGTGCAGCACGTAGGCATCCGGGCGGCCAATCTCGGAGACTTCCTTCAGCAACTCGTCGCGCCGAGCTTCCTGCTCGGCCCGCCTGTTCTTGTCCCGGGCCATCCGCCAGCTCCGCTACGCCACTCGATCCGATCGGATGTTCGACACTTAGGCCGTGAGCCGCGCCACCAGCGCCTCGACGGCGCTTCGCGCCTCGGCCAGCGCCAGCGCGTCCCGGCTGCGCACGACGATCCGATTGCGGAACCCCTCCGGTGTCATGGCCGGGTACGAGCCGATGGACACCGATGGGCGCTCCTTCGCGATGGCGCCGAGCTCGCCCGCGTAGCTCCCCTCGGGAACGCCGGCGGCCTCGATCGTCTCGGACATCATCGCGGCGCCGCCCTTCAGGGTCGGGGCGATCGAGTCGAGCATGGCCTGCATGATGCTGGGTACGCCGGCCATGACGTGGACATTGCCGATGCGGAAGCCCGGCGCCTTCGAGACCGGGTTGGCGATCAGGTCGGCGCCGAACGGGATCCGCGCCATGCGCAGGCGTGCCTCATTCAGATCCTCGGGCTTGTGCCGCTCCAGCAGCATCGCCCGGGCGCGCTCGTCCACGTCGATGCCGACCCCGAAGGCCTGGGCAACGCAGTCGGCGGTGATGTCGTCATGGGTCGGGCCGATCCCGCCGGTGGTGAACAGGTAGGTGTAGCGGGCCCGCAGGGCGTTGACCGCCTCGACGATCATCGCGGCCTCGTCGGGCACGATCCGCACCTCGCGCAGGTCGATGCCGGCCGCGGTGAGGAAATCCGCGATGGTGCCGATATTCTTGTCCTTGGTGCGACCCGAGAGGATCTCATCGCCGATCACGAGGATGGCGGCGGTGACGGAATCGGAAGGCTGGTCCATGGGTCTCTGGCGTCGGGCGGGCGTCGCAGGCAGATAGCGCAGCCGCAGCCCACGACTACGTGAACCCCGAGGACCCGATGCAGTTCGCCGCGCCGCTCGTCCCCGGACGGCTCGTGCAGCGCTACAAGCGCTTCCTGGCCGATATCGAGACCGAGGACGGCCCCGTCACCGTCCACTGCCCGAACCCCGGCGCGATGTTCGGCCTGAACAGCCCGGGCGCGCGGGTGCTGCTCTCACGCTCGACCAATCCGGCCCGGAAGCTGCCGCTGACCTGGGAGCTCGTCGAGGCCGACCTCCCCGGCGGTCCGCAATGGGTCGGAATCAACACGATGCGGCCGAATGCGCTCGTGGCCGAGGCCTTCCGGGCCGGCGCCATCGCGGCGCTCGCCGGCCACGACGTGCTGAAGCCGGAGGTCCGCTACGCGCAGGCGAGCCGGGTCGACTTCCTGGCGAGCGGCGCGGAGGGCGGCCCGTGCCACGTCGAGGTCAAGAACTGCCACATGATGCGGCGGCCCGGCCTCGCGGAATTTCCCGACTGCAAGGCCGCCCGCAGCGCCCGGCACATGCGCGACTTGGCTCAGGTCGTCGCCGAGGGCGGTCGCGCCCTGGTCGTCATCGTCGTGCAGATGGAGGCGGAGGCGTTCGACGTCGCCCGCGACATCGATCCGGCCTTCGACCGGGCGTTCCGGGAAGCGCGGGCCGCGGGCGTGGAGGTCCGCGCCTACCGGTGTGCCGTGGGGCCGGAGGGCGTTAGCATCGCGGACGAGATTCCGGTGGTCACGCCGCCGTGACGCCCGAGCGCTCGAACATGAGGTTCAACCGGGAGCGCGAGATCTCGCGATAGCCGTAGCTCTCCAGATGCGTCGGCAGGTCGAGCTGCCACTGCCCGGTGCCGTTCTCGATCAGCAGGATCCGCGGCAGCAGCGTCTCCGGCGCCTCGCGCAGGAAGGGCTCCAAGATCAGATCCTCGGCGCCCTCCACGTCGAGCTTGACGGCGTCGACCCGGGTCAGGCCCTCGCTGTGCAGGAGTTCGAGGAGTGTCACGGCCGGCACGGTGATCCGCGCGCCCTCATTGGTGCCGACGATGCGCAGGCTCGACTCGCCGCGGTTGCGCGGATCGATGAACAGGGTCAGCTCGCCGGCCTTGTCGGCCACCGCGCAGGCGACCGCCTTCACGGTGTGGAACGGGTTCTGGGCGATGTTGTAGGTCAGCCGGTCGAACACGTCCGGCTGCGGCTCGACCGCGATGATCCGCGCTGCCGGGCCCGCGAAGGCCGCCACGCACAGGGCGTAGGCGCCGATATTGGCGCCGATGTCGAGGAACACGCAGTCCTTCGGGAGGCGCGCCTGCAGGAGGGCACGCTCCTCCGGATCGAAGAATTGCGGCGTGAAGAGTACCTTCTTCTCGCAGTTGTTGTTGTACGGGTGCAGCCGCATCCGCGCGCCGTAGCGGGTCACGTCGAGGGGCTTGCCCCCGAGCCGCGAGATCGCGATCCGGCGCAGGAACAGCGCGAGGCGCCGGCCGTACCAGGAATTGGCGGGAATCCGGTTCGTGCGGCGGGTGATCGCCGCCACGAGGCCGGACGGTTCGTAGGTGCCGTAGGGCTGCGTGTCCGTCATGACCGGCGCGGTTTGCCAGCCGGCGCTCTGACCCGCAAGCGCATCGCTTCGCGTTGCCCCGGCGCGTGCGCGTGGTCTAAGCGGGTGGCCGAGCTTACGGAGCATGGATTGCGCGGCATGGAGTCCTTCAAGTCTGACGGCGTGCGGATCGCCTATATCGACGTTCCGCCTGTGGACGGCGCCGGCAAGCCGATCCTGCTGATCCACGGCTTCGCGTCGAACCACGCGGTCAACTGGGTCAATACCCAGTGGGTGAGAGCCCTGACCCAGGCCGGATATCGGGCGATCGCGCTGGACAATCGCGGCCACGGCGAGAGCGAGAAGCTCTACGATCCGGCCGCCTACAGCTCCGAGGCGATGGCCGGCGACGCGATCCGGCTCCTCGACCATCTCGGGATCGAACGCGCCCACGTGATGGGCTACTCGATGGGCGGCCGGATCACCGCACACATCGCTCTGGACCACGCGGATCGGGTCCGCTCGGCGCTGATCGGCGGTCTCGGGATGCACCTGGTCGAGGGCAAAGGCCTGCCGTCCGGCATCGCCGAGGCCCTGGAGGCGCCATCCGGCACGCCGGCCCCAAACCCCACCGCCGCGGCTTTCCGCACCTTCGCCGAGCAGACCCGAAGCGAGCTGCGGGCGCTCGCCGCCTGCATGCGCGGCTCGCGCCAGACGCTCAGCCGGGCCGAACTCGCGCAGATCGAGGTGCCGGTTCTGGTCTCGGTCGGGACCCTCGACACCGTGGCGGGCTCAGGCTCGGGGCTCGCCGCCCTGATCCCGGACGCGCGGGCGCTCGAGATCGAGGGCAAGGACCACTCGACCGCGGTCGGCGCCAAGCCGCACCGCGACGGCGTGCTGGCCTTCCTCGCGGCGCAGCCCTGAGGCGTCAGCTCTTCAGCCGGTAGCCCGTGCGGAAGATGTAGGTGACGAGGCCGAGGCAGATCACCAGGAACAGCGCGGTCATGCCCAGGCTGATCGCGATATTCACGTCGGCCTTGCCGAAGAACGCCCAGCGGAAGCCGCTGATCAGGTACACGACCGGGTTGAGCAGGCTCACTGCGTGCCAGAACGGCGGCAGCATGCCGATGGCGTAGAAACTGCCGCCCAGGAAGGTCAGGGGTGTGACCACGAGGAGTGGCACCAGCTGCAGCTTCTCGAACCCGTCCGCCCACAGGCCGATCACGAAGCCGAACAGGCTGAAGGTCACGGCGGTGAGCAGCAGGAAGCCGATCATCCAGAGCGGGTGGTCGATGCGCAGCGGCACGAACAGCGCCGAGGTCGCCAGGATGATCAGCCCGATCAGGATCGATTTCGAGGCCGCCGCACCGACGAAGCCCAGCACCACCTCGAGGGGTGAGATCGGCGCCGACAGAATCTCGTAGATCGTCCCGGCGAAGCGCGGGAAGTAGATGCCGAACGAGGCGTTCGCGATGCTCTGCGTGAGCAGCGAGAGCATGATCAGGCCGGGCACGATGAACAGCCCGTAGGGCACGCCGTCGACCGCCGAGACCCGCGAGCCGATCGCGGCGCCGAACACCACGAAGTACAGGGTCGTCGAGATCACCGGGGCCAGGATGCTCTGGCCGGCGGTGCGCCAGAACCGGCCCATCTCGAACCGGTAGATCGCCCGGACCGCCGGCCAGTTCATGTTCGTGGCGCTGATCATACCCGTGCTCCTTCCTCGCGGACGAGGCCCACGAAGATGTCCTCCAGCGAACTCTGCTCGGTGTGAAGGTCGTTGAACCGGATGCCCGCCGCCGCCAGGCCGGTCAGCAGCCCGGTGATGCCGGTGCGCTCGGCCCGGGTGTCATAGGTGTAGACCAGCTCGCTCCCCTCCCCGGCGAGCGCCAGCTCGTAATCGGAGAGGTCCGACGGGATCGACGCGATCGGCTGCTGGAGATGCAGGGTGAGCTGCTTGCGCCCGAGCTTGCGCATCAGCGCGGCCTTCTCCTCCACCAGGATGATCTCGCCCCGGCGGATCACGCCGATGCGGTCGGCCATCTCCTCGGCCTCCTCGATATAGTGGGTGGTGAGGATGACGGTGACGCCCTGCTGGCGCAGGTCGCGCACGAGGCGCCACATGTCCTGGCGCAGTTCCACGTCGACGCCGGCGGTCGGCTCGTCGAGGAACAGCACCCGGGGCTCGTGCGACAGGGCCTTGGCGATCAGGACCCGGCGCTTCATGCCACCGGACAGCGTCATCAGCCGGCTGTCGCGCTTGTCCCAGAGGGACAGCGCCCGCAGGATCCGCTCGATATGGCCGGGATCGGGACGAAGCCCGAACAGGCCCCGCGAGAAGCTCACGGTGTTCAGCACCGTCTCGAAGGCATCGGTCGTCAATTCCTGCGGCACGAGGCCGATGGCGCGCCGCGCGGCGCGGTAGTCACCGGCGATGTCGTGGCCGTCGACCAGCACGGTGCCGGAACTCGGCGTGACGATGCCGCAGACGATGTTGATCAGCGTCGACTTCCCGGCGCCGTTGGGGCCCAGGAGCGCGAAGATCTCCCCGCGCTCGATGACGAGGTTGATGTCGCGCAAGGCTGTGAAGCCCGACTTGTAGGTCTTCGACAGCGACGAGATGGTGATGATCGGCATCAGGGCCTGAACGGAGCAGGGGCGCGCGGGACCGGAAGCGCCCCAGCCGCGAAGATGCGGCGCGCCGATGGAGGCCCGCCTCGGAGACGGCGGGCGCTATAGCATGCCGTGTGTCCGGCCCTCACAGCCCGCGTGTGTGCGAACGCACCGCCGGATGCACAGGGCCTCATGCGTCGCTGTAGCGCTTCACGAGGGCGAGGCACTCCTTCCGGACATCCGGATCGCCGATCCGCGCGAATGCGGCCAGAAGCGCTGCGCATTCCGACGCATTCGGCCCTCGGCCCAGCGCGACCAGGGAACCCTTGCCGCGAAAGGTCGTGACCGGGATGTTCAGGGCGTCGGCAATCTGGCCGAGCAGCCTCTCCCGCTCATCCGCGCGCGAAGCGGAGTCTTTGGGGTCAAATCCTCCCGCGTCCGTCATAAGGCCTTCAACACCAACCATCGGCCGGGCGCGGAAACGCGCACCATTGCAGGGCTGCACCACGCCACGTGGTGCCTGGCGTGACCATTCACAATTTCTCGGCCAGTGCAACCTACCGTTATGTTTGTACGGTGGCGGAACGATGTGAACTGAACGCTTCCTGACGCAATCGAAGGCGCATTTGCCTGGGGGAGAATCAGATTCCGTTCAGAACTCGACTGAGTGCAGATCGGATAGGAGCTTGAAGATGTACAATTGTCAGTAGCGCGATTGGATCGAGCCCGGCCTATGCTGCTCGCCGAAGCGTGATCAGGATGACGAGGCCAGTGAGCGTCGCTGCACCGAGAAGCCTCCGCCAGGGATTGACGCCGCGCACCAGTTCGTCGAGCGCCCACCAGGTTAAAGCGACGTCTGCGGCGAACGACAACCGAGAGGCGAGCGCTTCGGAATCCCGACCCAGCCACGCGCCCACGCTGAGGCCGCCGAAAAGCCAGAGCGGCAGGTTCGGCCATTGCGCGATGGTGATCGTGCCGGTCGTGCGGTCGCGGAACATCCAGTCGACCGCGCGCCGGACCGGACCCGTCCGTTGCTGCAGCATAAGGAGCGTACCTCCGGAGGTTGGGCGCCGGTGCCCCGCTGCGCTTCCGCGAGCCTCGGCGGCATCGAAAACGGTTTGGCGGCACCGGGCACAATTAACGAACGGCTAACCTTACTGAATGGAAACCGCTCGTAAATCCCTAACGGAACCTGAAAGGACTCGCGGAAAATCCGTTAATGCGATGATAATCTTTCATCGAGCGGCGACGAAGCCGACGAACGCGAGAGGATAGACCATGAGCGCCCGGTTCGAAGATCTGAAGTTCATGTTCACGCTCAGCGCCGTCGTCCTGTGCGGCAGCGGGCTCGACATCATCCTGCGCTGATGGGGGCGGCGAGATCGGGGCTGGCCCTGTGAGCGGTACGGATGATGGCGCGGCCGAGAGCCGAGCGGGCGGCCGAGTCCCGTTGCGGTCTGGCCTGACCGCGGCTCGGCACGACCGGAATGGCGCTCAGGCGCGAACCGAACAGGGCCGTCCGCCGCGGTTCTGCGACGCCGAGATGGGAGGATGAGCTCTGTCCGGAACGGAGGAACCCGCGGAGCTCAGCGGCCTTCGCCTGTCGTTCCGCCCGCATTCTGATGGTCGCGATCACGAGGCCGATGAGTCCGGCCGTTTCCAGAAATGCCGCGACGACGTAGCCCGAAGCCATCCGCTTTCACCAACCGTGCCGAGGGATACCGCAACGAAGGCGGCCGATCCGATCTGCGCGGGCATGGTTACCCCGGCCTTAACGGCTACGTAGATTGCCGTAGGCGATCGTGGACATGTCAGTGCGCGCTAGGACTGATCCAGTCCTGCCTCCTATTACACGGCCGCGACACTTTCCGTTTCAACCGGCTCGACTTGCACGAGGCGAACCTCGACGCTGGTCGGTCCGTCAGGGCGCGTCCTGATCGATCCGCCGCTGCCTCCTGTTTGAAGAAGCGCGGCGTCTTCGCATCGCGCTGGACGTGCGACCGGGCGACGCCCTGGAGGCCAAGCCCTATGGGACCACGGGTGTCCCCAACGATCTTCCAGAGATCGCGGCCCGGCTCGCCCGCGCCGACATCGAGGATCTCGACCCGGGCCATCGGATCCCTCGGACCGGCCTACCACATGTCGAGGGCGACGCGCGCCTCGTCCGACATGCGGCTCTGATCCCACGGCGGATCGAACACCATCGTCACCGAACACGACTGGACACCCGGCACGGCGCCTACGGCGTTCTCGACCCAGCCGGGCATCTCGCCCGCCACCGGGCAGCCCGGCGCCGTGAGCGTCATGTCGATGGCGACCTTGCGGTCGTCGTCGATGTCGACCTTGTAGATCAGGCCGAGCTCGTAGATGTCGGCCGGAATCTCCGGATCGTAGACGCTCTTCAGCGCCGCGACGATGTCGTCGGTCAGGCGGTCCAGTTCCGCCGGCGGGATCGCCGAAGCTGCGGCGACTGCGGGGGCATTCATGCCGCCGGTGATGGTGGCGTCGGTGGTCATCGCTTCACTCTCCGCGGGCCCGCGCGGGCGGGACCAGCTTCAACCAGACTATCAGGTAAACAGCATTTCCGCCCTGCCAAGCGCCTCGGCAAGGGCATCGATCTCAGCCGTCGTGTTGTAGAGGCCGAACGAGGCGCGGCAGGTCGAGGTCACGCCGAAACGCTTGAGCAGCGGCATGGCGCAGTGGGTCCCGGCCCGCACCGCGACGCCCTGTCGGTCGATCACCGTGGCGATGTCGTGGGCATGCGCCCCCTTCATCTCGAAGGCAATCACGCCGCCCTTGCCCGGGGCGGTGCCGATCAGCCGCAGCGCGTTCATCGCTCCGAGCCGCTGCTGCGCATACGCCGTGAGCTTCGCCTCGTGGGCGGCGATCGCCTCGCGTCCGAGAGTCATCATGTATTCGAGCGCCGCACCGAGGCCGACCGCCTCGATGATGGCCGGGGTGCCGGCCTCGAACCGGTGCGGCGGATCGTTGTAGGTGATCGCGTCCTCGCTCACCGTACGGATCATCTCGCCGCCGCCCTGATACGGCGGCAGACGCTCCAGCCATTCCTTCTTGCCGTAGAGCACGCCGATCCCGGTGGGGCCGTAGACCTTGTGGCCGGTGAAGACGAAGAAGTCGCAGTCGAGCGCCTGCACGTCGACCGGCTGATGCACCGCGCTCTGCGCACCGTCGAGCAGGACCGGTACGCCGTGGGCGTGGGCGATGCGGACGATCTCTGCGGCGGGCGTCACGGTGCCCAGCACGTTCGACATGTGGGTGATCGCCACCATCTTGGTCCGGGGCGAGAACAGCTTCTCGTACTCCTCGACCAGGAAGTTACCGTCATCGTCCACAGGAGCCCACTTGATCACCGCGCCGCGGCGCTCGCGCAGGAAGTGCCAGGGCACGATGTTGGAGTGATGCTCCATGATCGAGAGGATGATCTCGTCCCCCTCCCCGATCAGCCCGGCCCAGCCCATCGACGAGGCCACGAGGTTGTAGGCCTCGGTGGCGTTGCGGGTGAAGATGATCTCGTCCGTCGAGGCGGCGTTGAGGAACTGGCGCGTGGTTTCGCGGGCGCCCTCGAAACCCTCGGTCGCGGCGTTCGCCATGTAGTGCAGGCCGCGATGGACGTTGGCGTAGCCGGTCTCCATGCAGGAGACCATGGCGTCGATCACCTGACGCGGCTTCTGCGCCGAGGCGGCGTTGTCGAGGTAGACGAGCGGTTTGCCGTAGACCTGCTGGCCCAGGATCGGGAAATCCTTCCGGATCGCCTCGACATCGTAGGTCGGAGTGAGGACGGGTGCGTTCATGGTCGCGACCTTCCCAAAAACTTCGCCGATCCCGAGACCCACCTCATCCTGAGGTGCCGGAGCGAAGCGGAGGCCTCGAAGGAGCCCTCCAGCTGGTGTTGTGATCCCTGGAGCCCTCCTTCGAGGCCCGCTTGCGCGGGCACCTCACAATGAGGGCCAGGTTTGGAGGCTCGGTCGGTCCCGGCCGGGACCGACCGGGCTGTCAGCCGCGCGCCCTCAGCCAAGCCTCGATCTCGCCGATCAGCGCCGCGCGGGCGCCCTCGTGCGTGACGGTCTCGACGGCCTCGCCGACGAAGGCCTGAACCAGCAGGCTCTCCGCGATAGGACGCGGCAGGCCGCGGGCCATCAGGTAGAACAGCAGGTCCGGGTCCGGCGCGCCGCAGGTGGCCCCGTGGCCGCACGCAACGTCGTCGGCGAAGATCTCCAGCTCCGGCTTGTTCATCATCTGCCCCTCGTCGGTGAGGAGGAGGCAGTCGGACTTCATCTTGCCGTCGGTCTTCTGGGCGACCTGGCGGACGATGATCTTGCCCTGGAACACGCCGGTGGCGTCGCCATCAATGATCCACTTGAACTGCTCGCGGCCGACGCCGCCGACCGCGGCGTGATCGGCGAGCAGCGTCGAATCGGCGAGCTGGCCGTTCCGCAGCATCGCCGCACCGTTCACCACGACGTTGGTGTCGTCGCCGGCGACGTGGACGTAGATCTGGTGGCGCGACAGCACCGCCCCGGTCACGAGGTTCACGGTCTCGACCTGACCCTCAGCCTCGACCTTCAGCGACAGGGTCGAGAGCGCGATGGTGGCGTCACCCTCCTTGTTGAGGCGGGTGTGCCGGAAGGCGGCCCGCGGACCGACCACCACGTCGAGGGCGTCGTTCGGCTGGCAGGTGAGCCCGTCCGGGCCCTCATGGCTTTCCAAGAGAGCGAATTCCGCCGCTTCGCCAAGCTGCACGAGCACGCGGGTGGCCGTCGAGAACGGCGCCGCGCCCGAGCCGACGAAGCGCAGATGGACCGGCCGGTCCGGCTTCGCGCCGGGGGCGACCGCGATGACCGCTCCGTCCGCCAGGAAGGCGGTGTTCAGCTGGTAGACCGGATTCTCGCGCGCCTGAGGCACCGGAGCGAGCTGCGTCAGGGCGGTGTCGCCGTGGGTCAGTGCCTCGTTGAGCGGCACGACGCGGACGCCGTCCGGCAGGCTGTCGAGGTCGGACAGCTCGCGGACGAGATGGCCGTTCACGAAGGTCAGGCGCGCGGCATCGATCCCGCCGAAGCCGGTGGCCTGTGCCACGGCGGTCCTGGCGGCATCGAGGCTCGGCGCTTCAGCGGGCGGCGCGGCCTCAGCGATCGCCGCGCGCAGGTCCGTGTACTTGAAGGCCTCGACCCGGCGGCTCGGCAGGCCGGTCGCCTCGAAGAAGCGGAAGGCCTCCTCGCGGGCGATCGCCGTCTCGCTGGCGAAGCTCTGGCGGGCCGACTCGAACAGCTTCGACAGGCCGGCCTCGGCGGGGGAGCGGAGGTTGGTCACGTCGGCCATGGCTCAGGCGGCCTCGCTGGTGCGGTACTCGGCGTAGCCGGACGCCTCGAGCTCGAGGGCGAGCTCCTTGCCGCCGGTCTTCACGATCTGCCCCTTCGACATGACGTGAACGGTGTCGGGCACGATGTGGTTGAGCAGCCGCTGGTAGTGGGTGATGACGAGGAACGAGCGGCCCTGGTCGCGTAGCGCATTTACGCCCTCGGAGACGATGCGCAGGGCGTCGATGTCGAGGCCGGAATCGGTCTCGTCGAGCACGCAGAACTTCGGCTGCAGCAGCGCCATCTGGAGGATCTCCATGCGCTTCTTCTCGCCGCCGGAGAAGCCGACGTTGAGGGCGCGCTTGAGCATCTCCTTGTTGATCTCGAGCTTGTCGGCCGCGCCGTTCACCGCGCGGATGAAGTCCGGAGTCGACAGCTCCGCCTCGCCGCGCGCCTTGCGCTGGGCGTTCAGGCAGGCCTTCAGGAACGTCATCGTGCCGACGCCCGGAATTTCCAGCGGGTACTGGAAC
Organism: Methylobacterium sp. OAE515; assembly: GCF_041806315.1. Lineage (NCBI taxonomy): Bacteria > Pseudomonadati > Pseudomonadota > Alphaproteobacteria > Hyphomicrobiales > Methylobacteriaceae > Methylobacterium > Methylobacterium sp. OAE515. The sequence goes on along the minus strand of NZ_JBGMUV010000001.1, from coordinate 3,036,841 downwards.
GCCAGGAACACGCCGGCCGCGGCGCGCTCGTCGGCCGCCATCTCCAGCACGTTCTGCCCGTCGAGGAGGATCTCGCCGTCGAGGACTTCATAGTCCTCCTTGCCGGCGATGACGTACGACAGGGTCGACTTGCCCGAGCCGTTCGGCCCCATGATCGCCGCGACCTCGCCGTCGTTCACGGTCAGGTTCAGGCCGTTCAGGATGCGGTTGTCCTCGATCTGCACGACGAGGTTCTTGATTTCCAGCATGTCAGTCCAAGTCCTTCAAAACCATTCGTCCCGCATCGCCCGCAGGAAGCCGGCGTTCCTGGCCGGATAGCCGGACAGGTCGCCGATCACCGCGTTGATGCCGCACCGGGGACAGAGGGCGGTGCCCTCATCGGCGATCCAGCCCGTGATCTCGTCCGGTGCGAAAACCTCGAGGCAGAAGAAGCATCCGCACAGGAGGCTGCTCCTGACCTCGTCGGCGTGCCGCGCGCTGTGCCGATGGGCCGCCCGCAGCACGTCGTCGTAGGGTCCAGCCAGGCCCTCAGCCCACCGAGCCTTCGAGGCTGATCGAGATCAGCTTCTGGGCCTCGACGGCGAACTCCATGGGCAGCTGCTGCAGCACGTCCCGGACGAAGCCGTTGACGATGAGCGCGGTCGCCTCCTCCTCGGAGAGGCCGCGCTGCTGGCAGTAGAACTTCTGGTCCTCGGAGATCTTCGAGGTCGTCGCCTCGTGCTCGAATACGGCCGAGGCGTTCTTCGACTCGATGTAGGGCACGGTGTGCGCGCCGCACTGGTCGCCGATCAGCAGAGAGTCGCAGTTCGTGAAGTTCCGGGCGTTCGAGGCCTTCCGATGCGCCGAGACGAGGCCCCGGTAGGTGTTCTGCGACCGACCGGCCGAGATGCCCTTCGAGATGATCCGGCTCGTCGTGTTCTTGCCGAGGTGGATCATCTTGGTGCCGGAATCGACCTGCTGCATGCCGTTCGACACCGCGATCGAGTAGAACTCGCCGCGGGAATCGTCGCCGCGCAGGATGCAGGACGGATACTTCCAGGTGATCGCCGAGCCGGTCTCGACCTGCGTCCACGAGATCTTCGAGCGGGCGCCGCGGCAATCGCCACGCTTGGTCACGAAGTTGTAGATGCCGCCCTTGCCCTCGTTGTCGCCCGGGTACCAGTTCTGGACGGTCGAGTACTTGATCTCGGCATCATCCAGGGCGACCAGCTCGACCACCGCAGCGTGAAGCTGGTTGTCGTCGCGCTTGGGTGCCGTGCAGCCCTCCAGATACGAGACGTAGGAGCCCTTGTCGGCGATGATCAGCGTGCGCTCGAACTGGCCGGTGTCACGCTCGTTGATGCGGAAATAGGTCGACAGCTCCATCGGGCAGCGCACGCCCGGCGGGATGTAGACGAACGACCCGTCCGAGAACACGGCCGAGTTCAGCGTCGCGAAGAAGTTGTCGGTCGCCGGAACGACCGAGCCGAGGTACTTCTGCACCAGCTCGGGATATTCCTGCACGGCCTCGGAGATCGGCATGAAGATCACGCCGGCCTTCGAGAGTTCCTTCTTGAAGGTGGTGGCCACCGAGACCGAATCGAACACGGCGTCGACCGCGACGCGGCGCTCAGGGGCAATGCCCTCAAGCACCTCGACCTCGCGCAGCGGGATGCCCAGCTTCTCGTAGGTCTTCAGGATCTCGGGGTCGATCTCGTCGAGCGACATCGCGGCCGGGCGCTTGGGCGCCGCGTAGTAGTAGATGTCGTTGTAATTGACCTTGTCGTAGGCGACGCGCGCCCACTCCGGCTCCTTCATGGTCAGCCAGCGGCGATAGGCGTCGAGGCGCCACTCGAGCAGCCACGCGGGTTCGTTCTTCTTGGCCGAGATGAACCGGACGACATCCTCGGAGATGCCCTTCTCGGACTTCTCCATCTCGATGGTGGTCTCGAACCCGTACTTGTACTGGTCGAGGTCGATCGAGCGGACCCGGTCAATGGTTTCCTGCACAGCAGGCATCAGCGTCTCCTAGGCATCGCCGGCGTCAAGGACCGGGAAGCGTCTGTCGGATAGCGGGGATGCGGCGCTCAGGCCGCCTGTCCTCGCCTTCTATATAGGGGCTGCAAGGCCCGTTCGAAGGCGTCGAGAAAGCATGCCACCTCCTCGTCCACCGTGTTCCAGCCGAGGCTGACGCGCAGCGCCCCCCCGGCGAGATCCGAATCCACGCCCATCGCCGCGAGCGTCGCCGAGCGCGCGACCTTGCCCGACGAGCAGGCCGAGCCCGACGACACCGCCACGCCGGCGAGGTCGAGGGCGATCAGGGCCGAGGGCGCGTCGAGCCCCGGGATCGAGAAACTCAGGGTGTTGGGCAGGCGCGGGGCACCAGCGGCGAACACCACGGCGTCGGGCGCCAGCGCTCGCACGCCGGCCTCGATCTGGTCCCGAAGCGCCGAGAGGCGGGCTGCCTCCTCGTTGAGGGTGTCGCGCGCGATCCGGGCCGCCTCCCCCATGCCGACGATCGCCGGCAGGCACTCGGTGCCGCAGCGCTGCCGGCGCTCCTGGCCGCCGCCGCGCAGGAATGCGCTCTGCAGGGTCACGCCGTCGGCCAGCACCAGGACGCCGACGCCCTTCGGGGCCGCGAATTTGTGGCCCGACAGGGTGATCGCATCGAGGCCGAGCGCCGCCATATCGAGGGGGATCTTGCCGGCCGCCTGAACGGCATCGCTGTGAACGAGCGTCCGGCCATGCGCCCGCGCCAAGGCGACGACGTCGGACAGCGGCTGCACGGCGCCGGTCTCGTTGTTGGCCGCATGGACCGACAGAAGCACACGCTCCTCCGCCAGATCGGCGAGGCGTGCCTCCAGGGCGGCGAGGTCGATCAAGCCATCCCGGGTCACCGGCAGCTGGTCCACTGCCCCGTCCGCGAATCGGTGGCCTGCGGCCACGCAGGGATGCTCCGTCGCCGAGTGGAGAAGGCGGGTTGGGGCTGGCTGACCGTCACGGCGCAGGGCGCCGGACAGTGCGGCGTTCGCCGCCTCGGTCCCGCCGCTCGTGAAGATCACCTGCTCGGGCCGCACGTTCACGAGCGCGGCGACCTGAGCGCGCGCGGCTTCCAGGGCGGCCCGGGCCGCACGCCCTTCCGCATGGATCGAGGACGGGTTGCCGGGAAGGGCTAACGCGCGCGCGACCGCTTCCACGACGGCCGGACGGACCGGCGCGGTGGCGTTGTAGTCGAGATAGGCGCGTGCCCGGCTCATCCGCGTTCCGTTGAAACCCCTGCTGCGGCGCGTCACAATTCCTTGCACGCGCACCGGCTCGCCGTGCTAAGGCGCGCCGAGAGACTGAGATACCGCCGACCAAGCTCGATCGGCGTGGCAGCCATCGCGACGCATCGGACGGCTTCTTTAGAATAGTTCTAATCGCCTAGAACTGTTCTAAGACTGCTTTTATGGTGGACGCGCGACGAGTCAAGGCTGCTGCGCCACGGGGCCGAACGCTGGTGCGGTGTCTCGAGAGTGAGAGACGAGCGATGCCCGAAGTCATCTTCACCGGCCCGGCTGGCCGCCTGGAAGGCCGCTACCAAGCTCCCAAGAAGCGCGGAGCGCCGATCGCCATCATCCTTCATCCGCATCCCCAGTTCGGGGGTACGATGAATAATCAGATCGTGTACAACCTGTTCTACACGTTCGCCAATCGCGGCTTCGCGGCCCTGCGCTTCAATTTCCGCGGGGTCGGACGGAGCCAGGGCTCGTTCGACCACGGAACCGGCGAGCTGTCGGACGCGGCCGCCGCGCTCGACTGGGTGCAGTCGGTCAACCCGGAGGCGAAGTCATGCTGGATCGCCGGCGTGTCGTTCGGCTCGTGGATCGGCATGCAACTGCTGATGCGCCGGCCGGAGATCGAGGGCTTCATCTCCATCGCCGCGATGGCGAACCGCTACGACTTCACCTTCCTGGCGCCCTGCCCGTCCTCGGGCCTGTTCGTGCACGGTTCCGAGGACCGGGTCGCGCCCGCGCGCGAGGTCATGCCGGTGATCGAGAAGGTGAAGACCCAGAAGGGCGTCATTATCGAGCACCAGATGGTCGAAGGCGCCAACCACTTCTTCGACGGAAAGGTCGAGGAGCTGACCCAGACGGTGGATACCTATCTCGATAAACGCCTCGGTAAGCGGGAAGAGGCAGCCTGACGCAGCCGGGCCCCGCGCCTTGACGCGGGGAGCCCCGGAGGAATACGGCGCGGGCTTCGGAATTTGAGACTCACCTCCGCAGGTTCGATGTCAGAAAGCCCGTCCGACCATCCCGTGGTGCTTCTGGTGGAAGATGACGGCCTCCTGCTGATGGAGGCCTCGGACACCCTGGCGGATGCCGGCTTCACCGTGGTGGAGGCGAGCCACGCCGACAAAGCCCTCAAGGTGCTGGAGAACCGCGACGACGTCGGCGTCCTGATGACGGATGTCGACATGCCGCAGGGCTCGATGGACGGCTTCGCTCTCGCGCGCCTCGTGGCGCATCGCTGGCCGTCGATTCCGGTGCTGGTGGTGTCGGGCATGGGCACTCCGGGCCCCAACGACATGCCGGAGGGCGCGCGGTTCATCCCGAAGCCCTACGAGCCGACGACCCTGGTCCGGACCCTGCAGGCCTTCATCAGCCGCGCGGCGTAACCGACCGATCTGTTCGGGTTCACCCGCGGTCCGGACACCGAGAACCCGACCGAGAGCCATGACGGACAAGAACCGACCGCACCGTTTCGCGACCCGGGCCATCCATGCCGGGGCGGCGCCGGACCCCGCCACCGGCGCGCGGGTCCAGCCGATCTACTTCACCAACGGCTTCGTCTTCGACTCGACCGAGCAGGCGGCGGACATCTTCGCGGGACGACGGACGGGCTTCTCGTATTCGCGCGGCTCGAACCCGACTGTCGCCGCGCTGGAGCGCCGCATCGCTGATCTTGAGGGCGCGAAGGCGGGGGTGGCGGTGTCCTCCGGACAATCCGCCATGCAGCTGGTGCTGATGACGCTGATGAAGAGCGGGGACGCCTATGTCGCGTCCCCGCGCCTGTTCGGCGGGTCGCTGGGCCTGATGCGGCGTCTCGACGGGCGCTACGATCTGAAGCCCCGCTTCGCCCGCGGCATGGCTCCGGAGGACTTCGAGGCGGCGATCACGCCGGACTGCCGGGCCATCTTCTGCGAGTCGATCGTGAATCCCTGCGCCTCGGTGGTGGATCTCAAAGGGATCGCCGCGGTGGCCCGCCGTCACAATCTACCGCTCGTCGTGGACAACACCCTGGCCTCCCCGGCCCTGATCCGACCCATCGAGCACGGCGCGGACATCGTCTGGCACTCCACCTCGAAGTTTCTGAGCGGCTCCGGCCAGACCATCGGCGGCGTGATCTGCGATGCCGGCACGTTCGATTGGACGAAGGCCGGCGGGTATAACCTGATCACCGAGCCCTGGCCGGATTACGACGGGCTCGTCCTCACGCAGGCCTTCCCGGAGACGCCGTTCGCGGCGGCCTGCCGGTTCTTCGGCCTGCGCGATCTCGGGCCCGGGCTGTCGCCGATGAACGCGTTCCTGACGCTGATGGGCATCGAGACGCTTCCGCTGCGCATGGAGCGGCATTGCGCCAATGCGCGGGCCGTCGCGGCCTTCCTGAAGGATCATCCGGCGGTGGCGTGGGTCAGTTATCCGATGCTGCCGGGGCAACCCGGGGAGGATCTCGCCCGGCGCTACACGCCGGACGGTCCGGGCTCGATCTTCACCTTCGCGCTGAAGGGCGGCGACCCGGCGGCGCTGGAGTTCATCGCCGGGCTGGAGCTGATCTCGCACCTTGTGAACATCGGCGAGATCAAATCGCTGGCGATCCACCCGTCCTCGACCACGCACCGGCAGCTGCCGGAGCACGAGAAGGCCGCCGCACTGGTGGGACCGGAGACCGTCCGGCTGTCGATCGGGCTCGAGAACGAGGCCGACCTGATCGCCGATCTCAAGCAGGCGCTGGACCGCCTCCTCTGATCCGTCATCGCGAGCGTAGCGAAGCGACCCAGAGCCGCGCGATCCTGATGAAAGTGGCGCCGCTGGATTGCTTCGCTCGCAAGGACGGCCACAGCGGGCGGAGCGAGGTCGCAACCGGAATGGCCTCAGCGCCGCCGCTCCAGGATCGACACGTAGTTGGCCACCGCCGCGCCGCCCATGTTGAAGATCCCGGCGAGTTCCGCGCCGGGCACCTGCATCTCGCCGGCCTCGCCCATGAGCTGCAGGCAGGCCATCACGTGCATCGACACGCCGGTGGCGCCCACCGGATGGCCCTTGGCCTTCAGGCCGCCGGACGGGTTGATCGGCAGCCGGCCGCCCTTCTCGGCCAGTCCCTCGCGCACCACGCGAAAACCCTCGCCCGGGGCGGCGAGGCCCATCGCCTCGTACTCGATCAGCTCGGCGATGGTGAAGCAGTCGTGGGTCTCCACGAAGGAGAGATCGTCGTTGCCGATCCCGGCCTGGGCCCGCGCCTTGTCCCAGGCCATGCGCGCCGCCTTGAACTCCGTCGGGTCGCGGCGGGACAGGGGCAGGATGTCGTTGACGTGGGACCGGGCGCGGAAGCCGATTGCCCGCTCCAGGGTCTCGGCGGTCTCGGCATCGGCCACCACCAGGGCTGCTGCCCCGTCCGAGATCAGCGAACAGTCGGTGCGCCGCAGGGGCGCCGCCACGTAGGGGTTCTTGTCCGAGACCCGGTTGCAGAACTCGAAGCCGAGATCCTTGCGCAGCTGCGCGTAGGGGTTGCCAACGCCGTTGCGGTGGTTCTTGGCGGCGATTCGGGCCAGCTCCTCGCTGCGGTCGCCGTAGCGCTGGAAGTAGCCCGCCGCGATCCGGCCGAAGACGCCCGCGAAGCCGCCCTCGATGTCGGCCTCCTCCTTCCGATAGGAGGCGCCCAGCAGGATGTCGCCGGTCTCGGCCACGGTCTTGGCCGTCATCTTCTCGGCGCCGATCACCAGCGCCACGCGGCCCCGGCCGCTGTCGACGAAGTCGAGAGCCGCGTAGAGTGCCGCCGAGCCGGTTGCGCAGGCGTTCTCGAGATGGGTCGCCGGCGCGTGGGCGAGGCCCGGCCGGTTCACGGCCACCAGCGAGCCCTCGAAGCCCTGCTTCGAGAAACCGGTGTTCATCGAGCCCACGTAGATGCCGTCGACCTGGGCTTCCTCGACGCCGGCATGGGCCAGCGCCTCGCCCGAGACGCGGGCGATCAGCCCCTCGACGTCGGGCTCCTCAAGCTTGCCGAACGGGGTGTGGGCCCAGCCCACGATGCAGGCGCGCGTCATCCGGTGACCTCCCGAGTCTCGCCCGGACGATGGGCCCGCGCCTGCCCGCGATCAAGCGGCGTCAGGCTTGGAGACCCGTCACGCCGGTCTCGCGCGCCAGCCGGTCGAGATCCGCGAGGGTGTCGGACGGAAGCTGCAGGCCGTCGCGCCGATGCTGCGCGTCGTTCCGCGCCTCGATCTCGCCGGGGTAGAAGATCTCCTCCGCGCCCTGCGCCAGAGCCACGCCCTTCAGCTCGGCGATCATCGCCTCCATGCGGGCCGCGAAAGTCTCGGGCGGCTGGAACTTGGCGATGTCGAGGGCGAGCATGAACTGACCGGCCCCGCTGCGCCGCTCCGCCTGATAGGGGCCGGCCACGCCGGTGCCGGACGCGCTGCCCGAGAGGATGCCCGACAGCATGTCCATCACGAGCGCGATGGCGTAGCCCTTGTGGCCGGCCATCGGCAGGACGATGCCGTCGAGGGCCGCGACCGGATCGGTGGTCGGCCGGCCCTCTGCGTCGAGCGCCCAGCCCTCCGGGATGGGCAGCCCCTTCTGGCGCGCGAGGTAGATCTTGCCGCGGGCGACCCCGGTGTTGGCGATGTCGAGGACCATCGGCGCGTGCCGCCCGGCGGGGGCCGCCCAGGACCACGGATTGTTGCCGACAACCTTCTCGCGACCGCCCCAGGGCGCCATCGACGGGCTGGCGTTGGTCGACAGGAAGCCGACGCAGCCGGCCCGCGCCGCCATCAGCGTGAAGTACATGGCAGTGCCGAAATGCCCGGAGTCGCGCAGGGCCACTACGCCGACACCGTGCGCCTTGGCCCGATCAATCGCCGCCGTCATGGCCCGGGCGGTGAGCACCTGCCCCATCGCGTCGCCGCCATCCATCACCGCGATGGCGCCGGCATCGACCACGAGTTCCGGCGCCGCCACCGGCCGGCACACGCCCGAGCGGAGCCGGTCGACATACCAGGACAGGCGCATCACGCCGTGGGATTGGTGCCCCCAGAGATCCGCCTGGACGAGGGTGTCGGCGCAGAGCCGGGCATCGGCCTCCGGCAGACCGGACCGGACGTAGATCGCCGTGGCGAAGTCGAGCAGCCGCTCCGGCGCTATCCGGTCATGCATGGTCTGCCTCACCCATCAGGAAGTCGAAGTCGCAGCCCTCCGGCGCCTGCGTGACGGTGCGCCGGTAGAGAGCCTTGTAGCCCCGGGTCGGGGCGGGCGGCGGCCGGTGGTCGGCCAGCCGCCGGGCGATCTCGTCGGGCTCGACAAGCAGGTCGATGCGCTTCTCGCGGATCGACAGCTTGATCCGATCGCCGTCGCGCACCGCGGCGAGCGGCCCGCCGATGGCGGCCTCGGGGGCGATGTGCAGCACGATCGACCCGAAGGCCGTTCCGGACATCCGCGCGTCGGAGATGCGCACCATGTCCTTCACGCCGGCCCGGGCCAGCTTCTTGGGGATCGGCAGGTAGCCCGCCTCCGGCATCCCGGCGGCGTGCGGGCCGGCATTCTGCAGGACCAGCACGTCGCCCGGCGCCACGTCGAGATCGGGATCGTCGATCCGCCGGCTCAGGTCCTCCAGGCCGGTGAACACCACGGCCCGGCCATCGGATTCGAACAGCTCCGGGGTCGCCGCCGCGCGCTTGAAGATCGCGCCCTCGGGAGCGAGGTTGCCGGTGAGGGCGACCAGTCCCCCGACCGGCGAGACCGGGTTGTCAAAGGCGCGGATCACCGCGCGATCGACCCAGCCGGCCGGCTCGTCCAGCCGCTCGGCGAGGGTGCGGCCCTCCACGTCCACGGTGTCGAGATGCAGGAGCGGCCGCAGCTCGCGCAGCAGCGCGCCCATGCCGCCGGCGGCGTGAAAATCCTCCATGTAGCCCTCGCCCACGGGCTTCAGATCGACCAGCACCGGCGTCTCGTCGGAGATCTGGTTGAAGCGCGCATAGGGGATCCGGATGCCCAGCCGCCCCGCAACCGCCGTGAGGTGCACGATCGCGTTGGTGGAGCCTGAAACCGCCATTAGCACCCGGATGGCGTTCTCGACCGACTTCTCGGTGATGACCTGCGACGGTGTGATCTTCGACTGGATCAGGCGCACCGCAGCCCGTCCGGTCTCCTCGGCGGCGACCAGCCGGTCGGAATGCACCGCCGGAATCGCCGCCGTGCCCGGCAACGACATGCCGAGCGCCTCGGCGATGCACGCCATGGTCGAGGCTGTGCCCATCACCGCGCAGGTGCCGGCGGTGACAGAGAGCCGTCCCTCGACCTCGGCGATCTCCTCCGCATCGACCGTTCCGGCCCGGTACTTCGCCCAGAAGCCCCGGCAATCCGTGCAGGCGCCGAGCCGCTGGCCCCGGTGCCGGCCGGTGGACATCGGACCGGTGACGAGCTGGATCGCCGGGAGGTCGGCGGAGGCCGCACCCATGAGCTGGGCCGGCACGGTCTTGTCGCAGCCGCCGATCAGCACGACCGCATCCATCGGCTGGGCCTGGATCATCTCCTCCGTGTCCATGGCCATGAGGTTGCGGTACATCATGCTGGTCGGGTTGAGGAAAACCTCGCCGAGCGACACGGTCGGGAACGGCCGCGGCAGGGCGCCGGCGGCCAGCACGCCGCGCGAGACCGCCTCCACCAGCTCGGGCATGCCCCGGTGGCAGTTGTTGAAGCCCGACGGCGTCATGGCGATGCCGACGACCGGCTTGTTCAGCAGGCCGACCGAGATGCCCATCGAGCGGGCGAAGGAGCGGCGCAGGTAGCGGGCGAAGTCACGGTCGCCGTAATTGGTCAGGCCGCGGTCGAGCCCGTGCGGCTCTGCGTGTCCGGCGTCTTCGCTCATGCCATCGATCCCTGGAACGTTTGCGCCGCGGGCGGTCAGCGCAGGTGGAAGGCGATCCACGCAACCCCGGCCAGCACCACGGCTGTCAGCAACCCTCGAGCGAGTACGCGATAGCGGATTCTCACGCCCGGAACAGCTCCGGATGGCGCGCGCGCAGCGCCAGGACCAGGGTGAGCGTCTTCAGGTCGGTGATCTCGGCCCGGTCGGCCAGGGCGGCGAGCTCGGCGAGCGGCATCTCGACGACCCGGATGTTCTCGTGCTCGCCCGCGGCACCGCCGCCCACCTCCGCCCGGTCCGCCCGGCCGTAAGGCGCGAGGTAGAGGTGGATCTTCTCGGTGGTGAGGCTCGCGCAAGAATAGGCGGCGCCGACGAATTCCAGGCCGTGCAGGCGCAGGCCGACCTCCTCGAGGGCCTCCCGGCGGGCGTTCTCCTCCGGTGTGCCGTCGTCGATCAGGCCGGCCGGAGCCTCCAGCTGGACCTGCTCCCCGGCCGTGAACAGCGGCGGCACCCGCAGCTCGCGCACGAGCGTGGCGACCTTCCGCTCGGGGTCGTAGGGCAGGATCCCGACCGAGTTGCCGTGATCCTCGATCTCCCGCTCGACCACGGCGCCGTCCGCGAGCCGCACCTGCGCGAGGCCGAAACGGCTCCACCCCTCGTGGACGAAGCGGATGCTGAGGATCTCGGCCTTCATGATGCGCCCTCGCCCGCGGAACCGCCTTGCGCCGCGCTGTGCTTACACGGAGGCGTGTCCCCGGGTTCCGGGAACGGCTCCGCTCCGTGCCACGTTTCGGTCGGATCGGGCGTATGGCCACGCTCCCTCGACGCGTTCCGGTCAGGATCGATGCGGGCAGGACCGATCAGCGGACTCAGGAGGCGGTCGACGCGTGACGGCGTCGCGATCTGGATCGCGCTGGTCCTCACCTACATGGTCTTCGCCGGTTCCGTGAGCGTGAACGAGGGCATGGCCGGTCTCGGCTGTGCCAGCCTGGCGACGCTCTGGTGGTGGGGCGTCGGGCGGCGCGGCGGCATACGCTTCCATTTCGGCCGGGACACGCTCCGGCCGCTCGGTCCGGCCATCCGCGACATGCCCCGCCAGACCGCCAAGGTCGGGCTCCACCTGCTCAAAGCCGTGCTCGGGCGCGCCGGTGGCGGAGCGACGCGGGAGCGCAGCGCGTCCGAGGTGTCCTGGGCCACGCCGGAGGGAGACACGGCTCCGGCCACGCGGGCCGTCGGGCTGTTGGCCGCCTCGCTGGCCCCGGACAGCTACGTGCTCACCCTCGACCGGGAGCACGGCACTGTGGCGACCCACGCCCTGGAGAACGACGCGCGATGAATCTCTGGACGGCCGCTATCCTGGCGCTGCTGCCCCCGCTCCTCCTCGCGGCGGCCCTGGCGTGGCGCGGGCGGCCCGGCCAGCGCTTCGCCGCCTATCAGCTCGCCGGCAGCGTCACGGTGTTGATCCTGACGCTCATGGCCTTCGCCACCGATCAAGCCTCGATCACCGACCTCGCCCTCACGCTGGTCCTGCTCAACCTGCCGGGCACGATGCTGTTCGCGGTCTTCCTGGAGCGCTGGATATGAACGTCGCGATCGGGGTGCTGCTGGCTCTCGCGGTGGCGGTGACGTGGCTCGCAGCCCTCGTCCTGTGGCGCCTGCCCCGGGCCCTCGACCGGTTGCACGCGCTCAGCTTCCTCAACGTCGCGGCCTCTGGGCTCGTCACGGCGGCGGCCTTCCTGGCCGACGGCCTCTCCGGGCGCTCCCTGAAGATCCTGGTGATGATGGTGGTGTTTCTCGCCTGGGCCGCGGTGCTGTCGCACGTGTCCGGCCGGGCCGTGCTGATGCGCGAGGGCCGCTCGGCATGACGGTGATCCTGCCGCTGCTGTTCCTGCTGACCGCCGCATCCGGCACCGCTGTGGTCCTGGTGCGCGACCCCACCCGACAGGTCTTCGCCATCGCGGTCAACGGACTGGTTCTCACGGTCCTGTTCGACGCCCTTCAGGCCCCTGACGTCGCCCTGTCGGAGCTGGCGGTCGGCTCGGCGGCGGTGCCGCTGCTCTTCCTCGTGGCGCTGATGGCCGTGCGCACGCAGCCACCCGAGGAAAAGTCGTGAGCCCGCGCGCACGCGTCGCGCTGATGGCCCTGGCGGGCCTGATCCTGCTGCCCGGGGCCGCCGAGGTCATCGCCGGGCTGCCGCCCTTCGGCGCGACGATCGCCCAGTACGGCGAACGCATCAACGCGATCACCCCGGAGGCGCGGCACGTCGCCAACATGGTGAGCGCGATCAACTTCGACCTGCGCGGCCTCGACACCCTCGGCGAGGAATTCATGCTGCTGGCCGCCATCACCGGGACGGTCGTCCTGCTGCGTGGCCGTCGCGGCGAGGGCCAGACCGGCCGCGCCATGCGCCGGCCCGGCCGCTCCGTGATCCCGCGCTCCGAGGCCGTGGTGCTCGCCTGCCGGATCGCCGGACCTCTCACCGCCCTGTTCGGCCTCTACGTGGTGCTGCACGCCACCGTCACGCCCGGGGGCGGCTTTCAGGGCGGCGTGATCCTCGCCTCCGGAACCCTGCTGATCTACCTCGGCGAGGGCTATGCCGGCTGGCGCGACGCCGTGCGCAGCCACTGGCTCGACGCGCTGGAGGGCGGCGGCGCGCTGCTCTTCGCCCTGTGCGGGCTGGCGCCGATGCTCATGGGCGCCGCCTTCATGCAGAACGTCCTGCCGCTCGGCACCTTCCGCGACCTGTTCTCCGGCGGCCTGATGCTGGTGGAGAACCTCGGCGTCGCGATGGCGGTGGCGGGCGGCTTCACCCAGCTCTTCCTCGAATTCATGGAGGAGACCCGCGAGGCGGACGCACCCGAAGAGCCCGGGGAGGAATCCGCGTGAGCATGCTGCCCTACGCGGTCGCCGCGTGGCTGTTCGGAATCGGCCTCTACGGCATCGCCACCAGCCGCAACTTCATCCACCTCGTGGGCTGCCTCGGCGTCTGCCAATCGGCGACCTACGTGCTCCTGCTGGGTCTCGGCTATCGCTGGGGCAGCATCGCGCCGATCTTCTACGACCATCCGCCGGGCACGCCCGCCGTCGATCCGGTGATGCAGGCGCTGGTGCTCACCGACATCGTGGTCGGCGCGACCCTAACGGCGCTTCTGCTCGTGCTGACGATCCAGGCCTACAAGCGCGGCGGCAGCCTCGATCCGGAGAAGCTCCGGCCGATGCGCGCCGGCGGCAAGTCCGGGCGCGGCCAAGGGTCGAGCCACGTGAAGGACGGGGAGCGGACGGCTTCGTGACCGCCTTTCCCGCCGCTCTTCTGCCGCTGCCGGTCGCGATCCCGCTCGTCGTCTGCGCGGCGATGCTGGCGACCGCCCATCTGCTTCCGGGCCGCCTCCCCGACATCCTGGCGACGCTCGCGGCGCTCGGGGTCGCGCTCCTGTCCGCCATCATCGCCGCGCATGCCGCGGACGGGCCCCTCGTCTACTGGTTCGGCGGCTGGGAGCCGCGCGACGGTGTCCATCTCGGGATCGGCTTCTCGGTCGACGAGGCCAGCGGCTGGGTCGCGGCGTTCATCGGCCTGCTCTACGCGCTGACCTTCGTGTTCGCCTGGGGCTTCTTCGGCCGCACCCACGGGCATTTCCAGATCCTGATGCTGCTGTTCCTGGCCGCCATGGTCGGGTTCTGCTTCACCCGCGACATGTTCAATCTGTTCGTGTGGTTCGAGGTGATGAGCGTCGCCGCCTTCGCCCTCACGGCCTACCATCTGGAGGAGTCGGCGCTCGCGGGTGCCATCAACTTCACGGTGATCAACAGCCTCGCGGGCTTCCTGATGCTCGGCGGGATCGGACTGATTTACGCGCAGACCGGGACCCTCGACTTCGAGGGGATCGCGGCCGCGGTGGCGCGGGGCGGCCGCGATCCGGTGGTGGCCGGAGCCTTCTGCCTCGTCGCGGCGGCCCTGATGATCAAGGGCGCGATCGTGCCGTTCCAGTTCTGGCTCGCCGACGCCCACGCCGTGGCGCCGAGCCCGGTCTCGGTGATTTTCTCCGGGTCGATGGTCTCGCTCGGGCTGTTCGGACTCGCGAAGGTGAGCGCCGTCGTGTTCGCGGGCTCCGATCAGGTCCAGCACGCGCTGCCGGTGCTCCTGACCGCGCTGGGCAGCTTCACCGCTCTGCTCGGCGGCTGGATGGCGCTGCTGCAGCGCCACCTCAAGCGGATGCTGGCCTTCTCGACAATTTCCCATGCCGGGATCATGCTCACCGGCATCGGCGCCCTCTCGGCGGACGGCACTGGCGGGACGCTGGTCTACGTGGTCGGCCATGGGCTGGTGAAGGGCGCCCTGTTCATGATTGCCGGCATCCTGCTGGCCACGCGGGCGAGCATCGACGAGATCGCCTTGCGCGGCCTCGGACGGGGCATCGGGCCGGCCGGGATCGCGATGGCGCTTGCCGGGCTGCTGCTCTGCGGCCTGCCGATCGGGGTGCTGGACCAGGGAACGCGCCTCGTCCAGGGGGCGCTGGCACAGCAGGGCCACGGGGTTGCGCTGGCGGCCGGCGCCATCGGCGCGGGGCTGACGGGCGCCGCGGTCCTGCGGGCGGCGGGCCGCATCTTCCTCGGCCTCGGGCCGGATCCCGGCGACGAGGCCGGGGCGCCCAGCGAGGACGAGCGCGAGAAGGCCAACCGCCCCCTCTGGCTGATGCTTGCGCCCTGCTGCGCGCTGCTCGCCCTCGATGTCGCGCTGCCGGCGAGCCTGATCGAGCATGCCCTGCCCCGGGCGGCGTCGGCCTTCATGCACCGTCCTGCTGTCGGCACCTTCGCCGAGGGTCCGGGTTGGCTGCCCTGGATGTCCGTGCTGGCGGCGGTGGCTGGCGCGGCCTACGGGCTGCTCCGTGACAGGCTGCCGGCGTTCGTGGTCCGATCGGTCGGCGCGACGCAATCGGCGCCGACGCGCGCACTCGAAGCCCTGCATAGCGGTCTGATCGGCGACTACGCTGCCTGGCTGGCCGTCGGCGTGGCGGTCATCGTGGCCGTTCTGGCGTCGGTCTGATCGCGACGGAACACGCGGATGTCTCGGGCGGCCAAGTCCCGCCCAAGACCTGATCTCGCTCGACCCGCTGACGCGCTCTCCAGCGCGTACGAGATCAAACGGCCGCACCTGCGCGAGACTACCTTGTTTCGCTGGGATGTGTAGAATGTGATTCGCTGTCGGCGGATTGCGGTTCAATAACGCAATAAGGCGTTCGTGCGTGCCCCGTTTCTACTTCGACATCCATGACGGCGAGCTGCTCCCCGACGAGGAGGGCACCGAGTGCGCGGATTTCGAAGCCGCCCGCGAGAAGGTGCTCGCCAGCCTGCCGGAGGTCGCCGGCTGGATCACCCCTGTCGACAGCGACAATCAAGCCGTCTCCGTGCTGGTTCGCGACGAGACGGGCCGCGAAATCTATACGGCGACGCTCACCTTCGCTGCCAGCAGGCTGGACCAAGCGGCCTCGTAGACGGGGCGGTTCTCGGTGCGCGGAAGCAGAGCGAAGTGATGGTGCCGCAAGAGGGATTCGAACCCCCGACCCCCTCATTACGAATGAGGTGCTCTACCAGCTGAGCTATTGCGGCCCAGGCCCGGATCAGGGCCGTGAACGGCGCGGGTTTGGCCGCGCCGGGTGAGGCAGGCTCATAGCGGGCCGACCCGCGTTAGGCAAGGCCGGTCACGCCCCGAACGGCGTCAGGCGCGCTGCGCCGCGGCGAGCTCGTCGCGCAGGAACGCCGCCACCTCCGCCCGGTCCACCCCCGGTGCGATGAAGCTCTGACCGATGCCGCGGGCGAGGATGAAGGTCAGCGCACCGTCTCGGACCTTCTTGTCCTGAGCCATCGCGTCGAGGATCGCCTCGGCATCGCCGCACCCGCCGGGGACCGCCTGAAGACGGGTCGGCAGGCCCGCGAGCGCGAGGTGGTTGGCCACGCGCCCCGCGTCCTGGCCGGCGCAGAGGCCGAGCCGCGCCGAGAACCGGAAGGCCAGCGCCAGCCCGATCGCCACGCCCTCTCCGTGGACCAGCCGGGCCGGGTCGTAGCCGGTCAGGCGTTCGAGGGCATGACCGAAGGTGTGGCCGAGATTCAGCAGCGCCCGCTCGCCGTCCTCACGCTCGTCGCGTGTGACCACCGCGGCCTTGGCGCGGCAGCAGGCGGCGACCGCATCCTCGCGCTCCGGCCCGCCCGCGAAGATCCCGCGCCAGTTGGCCTCGCACCAGTCGAAGAAGCCGGAATCGGCGATCAGCCCGTATTTGGCGACCTCGGCGTAGCCGGCGCGCATCTCGCGCTCGGACAACGTGTCGAGGGCCGCCGTATCCGCCAGAACCAGGCGGGGCTGATGGAAGGCGCCGATCAGGTTCTTGCCGAGCGGCGCGTTGATGCCGGTCTTGCCGCCGACGGAGGAATCGACCTGGGCGAGCAGGCTCGTGGGCACCTGCACGAAGCGTACGCCCCGCCGCAGGGTCGCGGCCGCGAAGCCGGCGAGGTCCCCGACCACGCCGCCGCCCAGGGCCACGACGAGGTCGCCGCGCTCGACTTTCAGGGCCAGCAGACCGTCGCAGACCTGCGCGTAACCCGCGTAGGATTTCGACCCCTCGCCGGGCGCAACCGTCACGACGCCCGCCTGCAGGCCAGCCCGCTCCAGGCTCTCCGCCAGGCGTTCGGCATAGAGCGCGCCGACGTTCTCATCCGTGACGATGGCGGCGCGGCGCCCCCCGAGGGCGGCCACCTGCGGGCCGGCGCTGTCGATCAGGCCGCGCCCGATCCGGATGTCGTAGGCTCGGCCGCCGTCAAGCGGCACGTGGACCGTCAGCGGATCCGGAATGGTGGAATGCTCGGTCACAGGCGGGCTCGCTCAAACCTACTGGGCGGCGACATGGATTGTGCCTTCGCCGTTGAGATGCGCGTCGAGCGCCTCCAGGACGTCCTGCACGACGCGGTCGTGGGACACCTCCCGGGAGATCACCATCACGTCGGCCGCGGCATAGACCGGGTGGCGGACCGCCATCAGGTCGCGCATCGTCCCCTCGGGATCCTCGGTCTGGAGCAGCGGCCGGTTCCCGCGCTTGCGCACCCGGCGCATCAGCACGTCGAGATCGGCCTTCAGCCAGACCGACACGGCGGATTCGGCGATGCGCACGCGCGTGGCCTCGCGCAGATAGGCGCCTCCGCCGGTCGCCAGCACCAGGGGGCCGGCCCGCAGCAGGCGCGAGATCACGCGCTCCTCGCCGTCGCGGAAGCTCGGCTCGCCGTAGATCGCGAAAATATCGGGGATCGTCAGACCGGCGGCCGCCTCGATCTCGTGATCGGCATCCTTGAAGATCAGGCCCAGTCGGCTCGCGAGGCGTCGGCCGACGGTGCTCTTGCCCGCACCCATCAGGCCGACGAGCACGATCGAGCGCACGCCCAGCGCGCGGCGCAGACGCGCCTCGATCGGTTCACCAACCTCGTCCTCCGCATTCATCGAAAGCTGCACCGCATCCGTGTGGCGTCCCCGCCTCCCCGACGGTCCCGGGCGCGTGGCACGGGACGGGCTGTCATCCTGCGGCAGGCTCTTAGCGCGATTCAAGCGCCCTGCGAAACGCATCGCTGTGTCGTTGTGGGCCTTGTCAGCGCCTTGTTCGCGTGATGGAAACCCGGCACCCGCGGCAACTCGGAGCAGGCCTCCGCTTGCCCCGACCCCCGCCGACCGCGCCCGTCCGCCCGAGGTTCGACCGACGTGCCGACCCTGCTCCGTTTCTTTGCCACCCTCGCGATCCTGGCGGGCCTCGTCTTCGCGGCGATGTTCACGCTGGCGAACTTCGTCCAGCCCACGCCGCGGGAAATGACTGTCACCATCCCGGCCTCGAAGCTTCAGCCGGGCAACCGTTGAGCGAGGCTGACGCCGGTGTGGACGCCATCCGGGCGCCCTGCCCCGAGGCTGCCGATTATCTCGACATGCTGGCGGCGGAGCGCGGCGCCAGCGGCAACACCCTGGCCGCGTACCGGCGCGACCTCGACGATTATCTCGGCTATCTCGACCGGGCCGGCATCGCCCTCGCCGATGTCGATGCCGGCACGCTCAGGGCCTTCCTGATCGATCTCGAGAGCCGCGGATTGAAGGCGTCCTCGGCGGCGCGGCGCCTGTCCTGCGTGCGCGGTTTCCACAAGTTCCTGTACGCCGAGGGCGACGCTTCGGCCGACCCCAGCGTCGCGGTCTCGGGGCCGCGCCGGGGCCGCGTGCTGCCCAAGATCCTGTCCGTCGCGGAGGTCGACCGCCTGCTCGCCACCGCGCAGGAGGCGGTCGCCGCCGAGCAACCACCGGGCCCGGCCCGCCGGGCACGCAGGATGCTCTGCCTGCTCGAACTCCTCTACGCGACCGGCCTGCGCGTTTCCGAGCTTGTCGCCCTGCCCCGCACCGCGGGGGTGAGCCGGGAGCGCTACCTCTTCATCAAGGGAAAGGGCGGCCGGGAGCGCCTCGTGCCCCTCACGGAGGCCGCCCGCGCCGCCATGGCGGCGCATCTCGCGGCCGTGCCGGAGGAATCCGCCTGGCTGTTTCCCGCCGATAGCGACAGCGGCCATCTGACCCGGCAGGCCTTCGCGCGGGACCTCAAGGCGGCGGCGATGGCGGCCGGGCTCCGGCCGGATCGGGTCAGCCCGCACGTGCTGCGCCACGCCTTCGCAAGCCACCTTCTGCAGAATGGCGCCGATCTGCGCATCGTCCAGGAATTGCTCGGCCACGCCGACATCTCCACGACGCAAATCTACACGCACGTCCTCGATGAGCGTCTGAAGGCGATGGTACGCGATCTGCACCCGTTGATGGACGGCTGAACGCAACTTCGCGGCGAATGTCGCGCGGCTCTGTCGTCACACCAATTGTACAGGTTTGGCGAACTGCCTAAGAGTGGCCTTTCGCCATACCGGTATGTGAGACCGACTTTACCAGAGAGAGATCATTCCGATGTCAGGCCCGACTGCTTCGCAGAGCGGCGCTGAGCCGAACCCGGCGGGGCATGCGACGACCGATCAGCCATCGCAGCAGGACCGGCAGCGCCTCGACAACCAGCTGTGCTTCGCGGTCTACGCCGCCGCGCACGCCTTCGGCCGCGCGTATCGCACGCTCCTCGGCCGCCACGAGCTGACCTACCCGCAATATCTCGTGCTGCTCGTGCTGTGGGAGCAGGACGGCCTGTCGGTGAAGGAGATCGGCAACCGTCTGTTCCTCGACTCGGGGACGCTGACGCCGTTGCTCAAGCGCCTCGAAGCGTCAGGTCGCGTGCGGCGCGCCCGTGACCGTGTCGACGAGCGGCAGGTCAGCATCTTCCTGACCCCGGCCGGCGAGTCGCTGCGCGATGTCCTCGCCTGCATTCCCGACGAGGCGGGCGGCCTGACCGGCCTCGACATGCAGGGCCGCAAGAACCTGCTGCACGATCTCGTGACCCTCAGGCTCGGCCTTCAGACCGGGCTGATTCCGGAATAGCCGATCCCAATAGGCCCCGGGGCGGCCAGAGGCCGGCCCCGGGGTTTCGGCACGCGGCCGGTCCGACCTCAGGACTGCGTCTTGAGGTAGGCGATCACGTCGTTGATCTTCTTGTCGTCGGGATAGCCCTGGAAGATCATCTTGGTGCCCGGCACCTTCGCCTTCGGGTTCTTCAGCCACTCGTGGAGCGTGGCCTCGTCCCAGGTCAGGCCGGAGTTCTTCAGCGCGGCGGAGTAGTTGTAGCCCTCATAGGTGCCCGCCTTGCGGCCGACGACGCCCTTCAGGTCCGGACCCACGCCGTTCTTCTGGAAATTGTGGCACGCCTTGCACGGGGCGAACGCTTTCTCGCCGGCGGCCGCGTCGCCGGCCTCCTGGGCCTGAGCCGAAAGCGGGATCAGGGCGGCAAGGACGGCGCCGAGAACGAGTGAACGCATGGATTTCCTCCTGTTGGCCGCCGGCGCGGCAGCGCTGAAGGCAGAGCTTGCCTGCCTGGAACAGCTCTAAATGAATCCCCACGCACGGTGCAACGGCCTAGTCTCCTCAAGCCGCTGACCCGGCGCTGGATCGGCGCCCGCGTCCGGTCGCCGTCTGCCTCAACACGGAAGCTTCGGCATTGGCTCCCTGCGGCACTTGGAAGCTTCGAGACGGCCGGAGAGGCTGCGATCGCGACGGCTTACGTCAGGGTGCCTTGTCGCCGTGAACCCGCGCCCTGTAGGCTCACGGGCGCCGTGCCGCTGAACCAGAAACCGCTCCCGGAAAGCCTGACGCGCCTGCTCGTCGCGCCACCCCCGCGCGCGGCGCCGACAGAGCCACACCGGATCAAGCGCCCGGCGCGATCCAAGGACCGGAGCCCGGCGCAGAACGCGAGACATGCGGCGCTGGAAGCGACGCTGCTGCGCGGCTTCGTCTACGGCCTGACGGGCATCGTCTGGCTCGTCGTGCTGGCGCTGACATTGCGCCATCTGGCGCGCTGAGCGGGGGCGCGGGGAGCGTGTGACACCTCCCTGTGGATAGTGGTGGCCGACCCTCTAAGCCGTCGACCTCACCGCTATCCCGTCATCGAAATCCGGTATCGAGGTGCGCGATAATGGAAGCGATCGACCCGGTCGCGTCGTGCGACCTGTGCTGGGAACCAGATCATGAGCCTGACCGGACGTTTCTGGTTTCGGAAATCCTGGACCGGCCGCCTCATCCTCCTCGTCGAGGAAGAGCGCCCGCGTTGGTTCGGGCGCGGCGCCGGCAAGCCGCGCTGGCGCAACGCCAAGCTGATGGACTTCGCCGAGCCCGAGCTGCGTCCCCTGATGACCATGGAGAAGCATCACCGCGCGGGGGCGGCCTCGGCTCAGGTTCGGACGCTCCGGCCCGTTCCCTCCACGCCGGAGCCGAAGGCCGCCAACGGCTGAGCGACCGGTCGGGGACTCGCCCGTCATGGCGGGCGCTGTTCCGGCCGGCGTCGATCACCACTTGGGAGGTCTGCACCCGTCAGGGCGCGCTTCTGAGACGGTGACGAAGCCCATGCCACGCTACTTCTTCCACACCCAGATCGGCGAGGACGTGATCACCGATCCCACCGGGATCGAGCTGCGCGATCCGGACGAGGCCTGGGAGAAGGCCCGCGCGACGATCCGCGCCGCCCTTCGCTCTCCCCAGGAGCAGGCTCGACTGATGGCGGCCTGCCTGGTCGTCGCCGATGCCGCGGGCGAGGTGGTTTTCGAATTCCCGTTCAGCGAGGCGGTCACGCTGCCCGCGCCGGAGGATCCCACGGTTCAC
The DNA here is from genome assembly GCF_041806315.1 of Methylobacterium sp. OAE515. Taxonomy (NCBI): domain Bacteria; kingdom Pseudomonadati; phylum Pseudomonadota; class Alphaproteobacteria; order Hyphomicrobiales; family Methylobacteriaceae; genus Methylobacterium; species Methylobacterium sp. OAE515. Next base: position 3,015,492 of record NZ_JBGMUV010000001.1, on the reverse strand, counting down.
TGACAGCGGCGGTCCGACAACCGCGCCCTACATCGCGGCGGACGCGATGGACGAGGAGCCGCGACAGGATGGATACGCCCCCCAACGATCTCGACGCACGTGCGCTTGGCCGCGCCGCGCCCCTGAAGGGCCTGGCCCGCGAGGCCTGCCCCTACGCCGAGGGGACTGAGGCGCGCACGCTCTGGCTGGCCGGCTACGATGACGCCGTGAAGGCCGGCGTCGAGCCCGTCGCCGGCGGGATCGCCAAGGATCCGGTCCACACGCCGTCCGGCCCGGTGCGCTGATGGACGCGCGGACCGGATCGAGTCTCGCCGCGCCCATGCACCCGGCCCTGAACCGCAAGGCGGTGGGTGCCGTGGTACTCGGCAACGCCCTCGAATTTTACGACTTCACCGTCTACGCCTTCTTCGCCCAGGCGATCGGCGAGGCGTTCTTCCCGGCCAACGACCCGACCCACAGCCTGCTCGCCTCGCTGGCCCTGTTCGGCATCGGCTACGTCATGCGGCCGATCGGGGGCGCGCTGATCGGCGCCTTCGCGGACCGCGCCGGTCGCAAGCCCGCGATGCTGATCACCATCGCGCTGATGGCGGTCGGCATGCTGATGCTGGCGGTCTGCCCGTCCTACGCGACGATCGGCGGCTGGGCGCAGGTCATCGTCATCGCCGGCCGGCTCGTTCAGGGCCTCGCGCTCGGCGGCGAGGTCGGCCCGTCGACGGCCTACCTGCTGGAGGCGGCGCCTCCAGACCGGCGCGGCTTCGTGACGAGCTGGCAGATCGCCAGCCAGGGTTGCGCCGCCCTGTTCGCCGGCCTCGTGGCGACCACGCTGGCGCTGACGGTCGGGGACCGTGCCATGGCGGAGTGGGGCTGGCGGCTGATGTTCGCGCTCGGCCTGTGCGTGGTTCCCGTGGGCCTCGTGATCCGCAGCCATCTTCCGGAGACGGCCGGCGCCGAGGAGGATCCGCACGCGGCCGCTTCGACGCTCGCGGTGGTCGGGCGGCTCCTGCGCGAGCACGGTCGGCTTCTCGGTCTGACCTTCCTGGTCATAGCGGCCTCCACGGTCTCGAATTCCGTCGGCACCAACATGCCGGTCTATGCCGGCGCGACGCTCGGCCTGAGCGAGACCGCGTCCACGGCGGTGCCGATCGCGCTGGGCCTCGCCTCGGTGGTGTTCCCGCTGCTCGGCGGCTGGCTCGCAGACCGTGTCGGGCGTCGGCCGGTGATGATCTGGCCGCGGGCGCTGATCTTGGTCCTCGCCGTCCCGGCCTTCGCCTGGGTGCTGCACGCCCCGAGTGCGGCGAGCGTCTACGCGGTGACGTTCCTGCTCTCGGCCCTGTCCTCGATCAACGCCGCGGCGGTGATCGTCGGCATCCCCGAGGCGCTGCCGCGGGCGGTGCGCAGCGCCGGCCTGTCGATCGTCTACGCAGTGGCGGTCTCGGTGTTTGGCGGCAGCACCAACTATCTCGTGAACTGGCTGATCGCCGCGACCGGCGACCGGCTCGCGCCCGCCTACTACCTCGCGGCCTTCAGCCTCGTCGGCACGGTCGCCGCGCTACTGCTGCCTGAAACCCGGGGGCGCGATCTCGACGCCGATACGGCGGCGTAGCGGCGGGCGGGAAACGCCGTTCGCGGGTCTGCCGGTCGGAGCCGGCAGGCCGCTCATTGCAAGTCGCTGCGCTGTTTATTCAGCTGCCACCACGTCATCCCGGGGCCGCGGAGCGGAGCCCGGGATCCAGAGCCGCCGAGGAGCCAAGCGCTGCCACAGATTGCGGTTCTAGATCCCGGGCTCACCTTCGGTGCCCCGGAATGACGCAGTGAGAAGCCTGACGCTGGATGGGCCGCGCTGGCACGCAGGCCTCGCGTCCGTCTCGGCGGAGCCGATCATGTGCGTTCCCGCACGACACTCGCTTTAGGCGACGAATTGCGCATCGCTCAACGCTAGGTCGACGGCGCTGTCAGGACTAGACCGCGTCCATGCCGAATCCCGCTGAGACGCGCCGCCCGCTGGTCCTCGCCGCGGTGATGGCGGCGATGTTCATGATCGCCATCGAGGCGACCATCGTGTCGACGGCGATGCCGCAGATCGCCGGCCAGCTCGGCGATCTCCACCTCTACGCCTGGGTCTTCGCTTCGTTTCTGCTGACCCAGACCGCCACGACGGTGGTGTTCGGCAAGCTGTCCGATCTCTACGGCCGCCGGCCGGTGCTGCTGTTCGGCATCGCGGTGTTCCTGGTGGGCTCGCTGCTCTGCGGCCTGGCCTGGTCGATGCCGTCCCTGATCCTGTTCCGCCTCGTGCAGGGCGTCGGTGCAGGCGCGATCCAGCCGGTGAGCCTGACGGTGGTGGGCGACCTCTACTCGGCGCGGGAGCGCGGCCGGGTCCAGGGCTACCTCGCGAGCGTCTGGGGCATATCCTCGGTGGCGGGGCCGCTGGTCGGCGGCCTGATCATCGGCCATCTGAGCTGGCCGTGGATCTTCTGGATCAACCTGCCGATCGGGGTGATTGCGGCCGGCCTGTTCCTCCGCTTCCTGCACGAGGGCGTCGAGCGGCGCAGCCGTCAGATCGATGCCCTCGGCGCCGCCCTGTTCACCGCCGCCATCGCGGCGCTGATGATCGCGTTGACCGAGGCCGGTGAGTCGGCCGCCGCAGCGCTGTGGCCGGCCGTGGGCTTCTTGGTCGCCGCGATCCTGTTCGTGCTTCAGGAGCGGCGGGCCCCCGATCCGATGCTCGATATCCGCCTGTGGTTGCAGAGGCCGATCGCCACCGCCAACACCGCGACCCTGCTGTCCGGCATGACGGTGATCGGGCTCACGGCGTTCCTGCCGATGTACGTTCAGGGCGTCTTGCGGCAATCGCCCCTGATCGCCGGCCTGACGCTGACTCTGATGGTGCTCGGCTGGCCGATCGGCGCCACCACGGCGGCGCGCAGCTTCGTGCGCTTTGGACTGCGCCCGATCCTGCTGGTCGGCGCGACCCTGCTGCCGCTCGGTGCGACCGCGTTCATCGCCCTGGGTCCCGCGACCTCCCCGGTGGTCGCGGCCTGCGGCTCGGTGGTGATGGGCCTCGGCATGGGGTTCCTGTCGACCGCCGCCATCGTGATCATCCAGGACAGCGTCGCCTGGGCGCAGCGCGGGGCGGCGACGGCCTCGAACATCTTCGCGCGCAACCTCGGCTCGACATTGGGGGCCACCGTTCTCGGAGCCGTGCTGAACTACAGGCTGGCGCACCCCGCGAGCGGGCCGACGGTCAATTCTGACGAGCTGCGGCGCCTGCTCGACGATCCGGCAAGCCTCGGCCCCGGGGGCGACGCGATCCGCGACGGGCTCCAGCACGCTCTCCACGGCACGTTCTGGACGGTCTTCGTGGTCGCCGTGCTGACCCTGCTCCTGTCGCTGTTGGTTCCGCCCGTGGCGCTCTCGGATCGCCCGCGCGAACTCGCGGTGGAGTAAGCCTTCGACCAGCGCTTCCGTGCGGCCGCGTCATGCTCTAGCGTCCGGCCATGCCCCTCGTGCCGCCCCCACGTCCATCTGCCAGCCAGGCGGCGGATATCCCGCCGACCAGCGTGCTCACCGCCAATCAGCCCGAATGGACGGTGGGCGACCTCGCCGGCGCGCTGAAGCGCACGCTGGAGGACGCGTTCGGGCATGTGCGCCTGCGCGGCGAGATCTCGGGCTATCGTGGTCAGCACGGCTCGGGCCATGCCTATTTCTCCCTGAAGGACGGTCAAGCGCGCATCGACGCCGTCGTCTGGAAGGGCGTGTTCGGTCGCCTGCGCCAGCGCCCCCAGGAGGGGCTGGAGGTCATCGCCACCGGCCGCATCACCACCTTCGCGGGCAAGTCCTCGTACCAGATCGTGGTCGAGAGCCTGGAGCCGGCGGGCCTCGGCGCCTGGATGGCGCTGCTGGAGGAGCGCAAGAAGCAGCTCGCCGCCGAGGGGCTGTTCGCCCCGGAGCACAAGCGCGCGATCCCCTATCTGCCGCGGGTCGTCGGCGGTCGTCACCTCCCCCACCGGCGCGGTGATCCGCGACATCCTCCACCGGCTGGAGGACCGCTTTCCCCGCCCGGTTCTGGTCTGGCCGGTCCGGGTCCAGGGCGACGGCGCTGCCGAGGAGGTGGCGGCCGCGATCCGCGGCTTCAACGCGCTGAAGCCCGGCGGCCCTGTTCCACGACCGGACGTGCTGATCGTCGCCCGCGGCGGCGGCTCCATCGAGGATCTCTGGGCCTTCAACGAGGAATGCGTGGTCCGTGCCGCGTTCGAGAGCGCGATCCCGCTGATCTCGGCGGTCGGGCACGAGACCGACACGACGCTGATCGACTACGTCTCCGACCGACGCGCCCCGACACCAACGGGCGCCGCCGAGATGGCCGTGCCGGTCCGCGCCGACCTGATCGCCACCGTTGCGGATCTCGCCGCCCGGAGCGTCGGGGCGGTCGGGCGCCGGATCGAGCGCGACCGGGTCGACCTGCGGGCCCTCGGTCGGGCGCTGCCGAGCGCCGACGTCCTGCTCGCCGCGAAGCGGCAGCGGCTCGACCTCGCCGAGGCGCGCCTCGCCCCGGCGCTGGCCGCGGGCGCCAGCCGTCACAGGGCGCGGCTCCAGCTGCTCCTCGACCGGATGGCACGGCGCTCCCCCGACGTGGCGCTCGCCAACGCCCGCGCGCGGCTGGCGCGGATCGACCACCGGCCGCTCCACGCCCTGCGCAACGACGTGCAGCGCAAGGGCGAGGCGCTTGTCCAGCTCGGACGCCGCCTCGTCGTCGCCCGGGACGCCAGCCTGGAACGGGCCCGGGCGCTTCAGGCGCGCCGCGCCGACCGTCTGCTCGCCCTCTCGGACCGCCTCATTCAGGCGGGGACGCGGAGCGTCGAGCGCCGGCGCGACCGGCTGGAGGGCTTGGCGGGATTGCTGGGCTCGCTCAGCTACCGCGCCGTGCTCGAACGCGGCTACGTGCTCGTGCGCGACTCCGCCGGCCTCCCGGTGCGGCATGCCGCAGACGCTGGCGGCGGCACAGAGATTGAGCCTGCAATTCGCCGACGGCAGCGTCGAGGCGGTCCCCGACGGCGGAGCCGATGCATCCTCGGCCGGCAAGGCCGCGCGTCAGGCCGGCCCCCGGATGCCGTCAGGCTCCGGTCGCGCTGCGGAGCGGCGGACATCCGCCAAGCCGGCCGCGCCGGTGCGGCAGGGTTCGCTGTTCGACGCCTGAGGCCGTCCGCGGGCTCAGGCGGGCCCGACGCGGTAATAGTAGCGGTAGAGCTCCGTTCCGAAGCCGAGCCCGCCGTAGAGCGCCCGCGCCGGCGTATTGCTGGCGATCACCTGCAGGCAGGCCGATCGCGCTCCTTCCTGGCGCGCCCACCGCAACAGCGCCGTGACCGCGCGCTTGGCGTGGCCCCGGCCGCGCAGGGCTTCGAGCGTGACCACCGACTCGATGACCAGAAGCTCCCGATCGAGCACGCCGAAGGCGATCGCCGCGAGACCGTCCTCCGCGGCGGCGGCCGCGAAGGCGCGCGGCTGGACCAGGTCTGCAACCGTGTCGCGGAACACCTGTGCGGCTGCGGCATCGGCCTTGTTCAGCGCGTCGCGCAGGGCCAGCCATTCGGCTCCGGGCGCCGAAGCGACCGCCACGGACGGATCCGGAACCGCCGGGAGGCCGTCGAGGTCGCGGAAGAGCGTGCAGGTCTCGTCGATCACCGCGAAGTCGGATCCCGCCAGCAGCGGCTCCATCTGCGGTGCGATCTCCGGTATCCGGAAGATCGCCCGCTGCCCGAGACGGCCGTAGATCGCGTGCGCGGCCGCGATGGCCGGCTCGGGCGGCCCGCTGCCGCGCAGGGGATTGACGGAATTCTGCCGCTTCGACGGGCCCCCGGCGGCGCGCAGAAGGTAACCCTCGACCAGCAGCTGGCGCGGGCTCGGCCAGGCATTGAGGCAGGCTTCCTCGACGCGCCAGGCGAGCTCGTGGTCTGGGGTCATGGCATCCTCCGGCGGCGGTGATCGCACGCGGCCCGGACTTGGCCAACAGGCGCTCCGGGAAGTCTTCGGCCATGCGGCGTCGCGTACGCTTGAAGCATCTCGGGCTCGCGCGATGTCTCCGCGATGTCTGAACCTGAAATCCTGTTCTGCCTGCACTTCCTGGGTGGCAGTGCGCGAAGCTGGGCGCCGTTTGCGCGCGCACTCGACGGTGCGCTGACTTGCGTGCCCGTAGACTTGCCGGGCTTTGGCCAGGAGGCCGGCACGACAGGATTTTCCGTCGCCGCCATGGCGGACCACGTGGCTGCGGCGGTGCGCGGCCGGGCGCCCACGCGTTACGCAATCGCGGGCCACAGCATGGGCGCCAAGGTGGCCCTGGTCCTGGCGCGCCGTGCCGAGGATGGAGAGCCGGACCTTGCCGGGCTGACCGATCTGATCCTGGTCTCCGGCTCGCCGCCGAGCCCGGAGCCGATCCCCGAAGATCGCCGCGCGCGCATGATCGCCTGGATCGACGCGGATCCCGAGACGCGGCGCCGTGAGGCGCAGGCCTTCGTGCGCGAGAACGTCGGGACCGCACTGGACCCCGACACGGAAGCCCGCGCAGTGGCCGACGTTCTGCAGGCGTCGCCGGAGGCGTGGAAGGCGTGGCTCGAAGCGGGGGCGGGCGAGGATTGGTGCCGCCGCATCGGGGTCCTGCGCACGCCGGCGCTGATCCTGGCAGGCTCCGAGGACGCGGATCTCGGGCCGGACGCACAGCAGGCCCTGATGGCGCCGCATCTCGCGTCTCACCGCCGCGTCACCGTCGACGGCGTCGGCCATCTCCTGCCGCTGGAGCAACCTGGAACCCTGGCCGAACGGGTGCTCGACCATGTCGGCGGTCGGCCGCGCGGATCGGCCTCCGCAACCCCTGCGGTACCCGCTGCCTACCGGGCGCTGATCGCCTCGGACCGGGTCAACAGCCGCCTGCGCTCGGTCCTGGATTCCCGCGCCGCGCCGGATGACCCGGCCTACCGGCCGAACGCCCTCGATCCGGTGGAACTCGCGCTCCTGCGCGCCGTCCTCGCCCATGTCCTGCCGGTCCCGGGCATCGATCCGGCGGCCCGGCTCGACAGACATCTGGCCGACGACGCCGGCGACGGATGGCGCTACGCGGCGCTGCCGCCGGACGCAGAGGCCTACCGCGCGGCGTTGCGCACGCTCGATGCGGCCGCGCGGGCTGCGCATGGCCGACCCTTCCTGGCCCTCGACCCGGAGGCGCAGGCCGCGCTCCTCGTCCTCACGCAGCGCGGCGACCTGACGGTGCCGGAGAGCCTCGGCGGCCGGCTCGACGCCGACCGGATGCGGTTCTGGTTCGAGGATCTGCGCGCCGACGCGACCAAGCTCTGGCTAGCCCAGCCGGCGGCCCTGGCGCGGATCGGGTTCTCGGGCATCGGCGCGGGCGGCGACCGGCCGGGGGCGATCGCCGAGGGGCTGCCCGGCTTCCACGACGTCGGGCTCGACGCGCCGGAGCCATGGGAGCCGCGACCCGCGCAGGTGGAGGCGGCACGATGAACCTCGCCGAGATGCGCACCTTTCGTCCGGACGATGTCGTCGACGCGGTCATCGTCGGGACCGGGGCCGGCGGAGCCCCGCTCCTCGCTCGGCTCGCGGCCGCCGGCCTGAAGGTCGTGGCCCTGGAGGCCGGACCGAATTTCACGCCGGAAAAATTTGCCTTCGACGAGACGCTCGCCGACGAGATCTACTGGACCGAGGAGCGCTTGAGCGGCGGCTCGACGCCCGAGGCCTTCGGCGGCAACAACAGCGGCACCGGGGTTGGCGGTTCGACGCTGCACTGGGGCGCCTTCGTGCCCCGGGCCGATGCCCGCGACCTGCGCCTCCAAACGGAGACCGGCGAGGGCGTCGACTGGCCGCTCACCTACGCGGAGCTGCTGCCGTATTACGAGCGGGTCGAGCGCTTTCTCGGCGTCTCGGGGGCGCAGGCCTATCCTTGGGATCCCGAGCGCCGGTATCCCCTCCCCCCGGTGCCGCGGAACGGCCCGGCGCGGATCATGAGCGAGGCCTGCGACACGCTCGGCATCCGCTGGGCCGACGCCCCCGCCGCGGTCGTCTCGCGCGACTTCGACTCCGAGGGCGGGCCGCGCCGCAACGCCTGCATCAACTGCGGCTACTGCCACCAGGGCTGCCGCAACGGCGCCAAGGCGAGCATGGACGTGACCTACCTGCCGCTGGCTGTGACCCATGGCGCGGAGATCCGGCCCGAGGCGTTCGTGCACGGGCTGGAGCGCGGCGCCGACGGCCGGATCACCGCCGTGGTCTACCGGCAGGGCGGCCAGGACCGGCGCCAGCGCTGCGCCGCCGTCTTCCTCTGTGCCGGCGCCGTCGAGACGCCGCGCCTGCTCCTGCATCTCGGGATGGCCAATTCGAGCGATCAGGTCGGGCGCAACTACATGGGCCATGTCGCCACGCAGGTCTGGGGCACGTTCCCGCACGAGGTGCGGATGAACCGGGGCTACCCATCCGCCCTGATCACCGAGGATTTCATCCGGGCCGGTGCCGACTTCGCCGGCGGCTACCTCATCCAGAGCCTCGGCGTGGTCCCGGTAACCTTCGGCAACGCGGTCGCGCGCGGGCGCGGCCTGTGGGGCAAGCCGCTGCTCGACTATCTCGACCGCTACAACAACCTCGCGGGCATCGGCATCAACGGCGAGACCCTGCCCTGCGACGCGAACGTCCTGACCTTGTCGGACGAGACCGACGCGCGGGGGATGCGCAAGGCCCATATCAGCTTCGGCTACAGCACCAACGAGAACCGCCTGAACGCCCACGCGACCAACGTCATGCGGGGCCTCTGGGAGGCGGCGGGCGCCGAGGATATCTGGGTGCTAGAGCGGATCGCCCACACGATCGGCACCTGCCGGATGGGGCGCGACGGGTCGAGCGCGGTGGTCGATCCCGTCGGCTGCAGCTTCGACATCGACAACCTGTGGATCTGCGACGGCTCGACCTTCCCAAGTTCGCTCGCTGCCAACCCGGCGCTCACCATCATGGCGTTGAGCCTGCGCACCGCCGAGGCGTTCCTGGCGGCCGGACCGTCGGGGCAGCGCTGACGCGTCCGGTCCGACGGAGGCCGGCACATCGGCGGGAATTTGCGGGACTGCGTCGGAGCGGGCCGCGCGTCCTATCGCGGGCTGGGCGCGCCTGCCTCAATCGCCGGCCCGCTCACCGGATTTCGACCGATCCTCACCACAGGCGTGCGGTCTTGGCGAAAGGCTGGCCCGCAACCAGGATCCCGTCGAGCACCGCGTTGCCGTCCGCTGCCACGCGCACGTCGACGAGGATGTCCTTTCGGGCTGCGCGGTCGAGCTTGGCCGGAACGCCCTGGGCGCCGTACCACCGTTCGATTCCGTAGGTCACGACGCCTGTCAGACAGGCGAGACGCTGGCATATGGCGGGCTCGGCCGGCTGGTTGCCGGTTCTGGGGCGGGTGCGGAGCGGAGCGCCCTGGCGCACAAGCATTCCTGAGTTCAGGTGGCCCTTGATGAATGGGACGTCGCCTGCCGGAGGCTCGAACAGCACCTCGTCTGCCCTGTGGACGCCCTCGGCATCGGCGGAGAGACGGAGATAGACGGAGCGCCCGGCCTCGAGACTGCACGATTCGCGAGCCTCGAGATTGCAGCTCGCGGGCGGCGTTCCTGCGCCGATCCCCTGCAGACGCCCGATCTCGTACGTCAGCACGCTGTACTCGCCGCGGAGCAGATCCCGTGGATCCCGGGTCTCGACGGCCAGGCGGACCCAGCGCCCGCCGTTCAGACGCTCAGTCTGCTGCCACGCCAGGAGCGCTGACGGGAGCACCTGGACCACCAACAGGCCGGCGAAGGCGATGCCGAGGATGAGGCTTCTCACGCGGCTCTCCGATCGAGGCGGCGCGCAGCCCAACGACAGGCGAACAGCGCCAGCGTGAGCAGAAGCGCGCAGAGCAGCAGGTTCCCCGAGAAGGCGATGAGATTGCGGGATGCGGCCAGCATGCCCAGCGTGAGGCCGGCGGTCAGCGCCAATCCCCAGCCGTACAGTTCACGCCTGTCCTCGATATGCCCGGCCACGACGAGGATAAGCGCCGGCACGATACCGCCCCATACGGTCCAGACCGTCGCGGGCTCCCGGCTGAGACTGGCGATCAGCCAGACGAGGAGAGCCAGGGCGGCGGCGGCGAGAACGAGGAGATCGCTCGTCGCGGACAACGCCGATGCCGACGCGCGGAGGCGGACCAGGATGAGCGCGGCGATCGCGATCGCCGCGAAGGCGAGCGCCACCGCTGGGGTTGGCTGCGCGCCGCCGAACCCCAGTATGCGCGCCGAGACCATGACGATTCCGAGGAGGATGAGGCCGACAGCCGCGCGCGCGACCGCCTGCGCACCGCCGTGCAGGCGGGTCGCCCATGGGTTCTCCCGCGAGAGACGCGCCAGCACGTGGCCCAGGGCGAGGGCGAGAGCCGCCACGGACAGGATCCGGTCGGGCGACAGAAGGAACATCGATCCTGCAGGTGTGCTCCCAAGATGGTTGCTGAGCACGACCAGGAGCAGGAGCAGCGTCGTCTCGCGTGCCCGCAGCCAGCCCGAGAGACTTGCGAGGAACAGCGCGGGGCCGACCATCCAGAACCAGGGTTCGGATTCGGAGACGGCCTCTCCCCGCAGCAGGCCGAGGTCGAGGGCGCCGGGGCCCGCATCGCTCGCGACAAGCGCCATGCAGGCGATCACGGCCGCGCCGCTGGATCGTGCGACGAGCGCCGTCGCCAGGCCGAGAACCGCGACGGTCCCGGCAAAACCGCGGGGGTCGGCAGCCACGTGGAAGGTCTGCCCGACCAGGGCCAGCGTGGCCGTCGCGATGGCGAGCGATAGGGTCGCGAGGCCATCGACGAGCCTGTGCGCCGTGCCGGATTGATCGCGGGCACGGCGTTGCGCCGCGAAGTAGGTGGCGGATACGGCCGCGGCGTTGGCGAGGAAGAGCACGATCAGCCGCCCGGACGGCGGCATCGCCGACCAGTTCGCGGCCACGAACGCGATGACGGAGGGCGCCACGAGGAGGAGGATGCACAGAGCGAGGGCGGTCTGGAGGTGCCGCAGACCCCGGGGCGCGAGGGCATGGGCGGCGATGCGCTCGGCCTGCTCCGGCTGGATCAAGCCGCGTTCCTGCCAGTCACGGAGGTCACGCCGGAGGCGCGCGGAATAGGACAGCGGCATGGATCGCCTTCACGCGTTGCCACGCATGGTGTGAGACGAGCTCTTAAATCTCCAACACCGGATCCGAATGCGAGTTTTCGCACATCGGATGATGCTTATTGTTCGTTGAACAGGGCGGAAGGCATTGAAGCGAGCGCTCTTCACTCTCTGCAGTCTCTGATGACCCTCGCTGTCCGTCAGGGAGCGGACGAACGAGGGGCGTCGTCAGGTCACGCTGGAGCGGACAGCCGCGTCGCGTGACGTTTTGGCGGTCTGCTTGTAGCGAAGTCAGACCGTGGCCCGGCCTTGAGCCGGTCAAGCTGCTCGAGGCCGGGCGCGATAGTGTCTCGTCGGTGTCATGGGCTTCGACGGTGCGGCGTTGCCGGACGACAACGCTTACCGAACCGCCTCGCGCAGCTCCGCCAACCCACGCCGCTGCCGGCCCTCCGCGTCGAAATTTGCAGGGTCAAGCCAGGCCGCGAAGCCGGCGCGCACCCGCGGCCACTCGGCATCGGTGATCGAGAACCAGGCCGTGTCGCGGGAGCGGCCCTTCACCACGACGGCGTTGCGGAAGATGCCCTCGAAGGTGAAACCGAGGCGCAGGGCGGCTGCTCGGGATGGGGCGTTGAGGCTGTCGCACTTCCACTCGTACCTGCGGTAGCCCAGCTCATCGAAGGCCCGGGTCATCATCAGCGCCATCGCCTCCGTGGCGGCGGGCGCGCGCTGAAGCTTCGGCCCGAAATGCAGATGGCCGACCTCGATCACCCCGTTGCCGGGGTCGATCCGCAGATACGAGGCGATCCCCAGAATCTCTTCGCTCGCGCGGTCGAGCACCACGTGGAAGAGCGGATCCTGGCTCGTCTCCATGGCCTCAAGCCGTACCCGGTAGACGGCTTCACTCGCGGGCATCGCGTCGCCGAGATAGGTCCAGCCGCGCGTATCGGGCGCTGCGCTGTAGGTCGCGAACAGGCCGGCCGTGTGCGCCTCCGCGACCAGGGGCACGACCCGGCAGGTGCGGCCCTCCATGGGCGACCGCGGTGGCCGCGGCCGCGCCGTCCAATCCGAGAGGTCCGGACCGATCGGCTGGCCGAATTCGTTGAGGCGCGCGCTCATGCCGGGCTCCGCTCGGCGATCAGGCCGGCGAGAACCGGTTCGCCCGCCGCCTGGAAGCCGGCCATGACGCCGTGCCGGTCCGCTTCGGACCTGTTCTGGCTCATCTTCCATTTCCCCTCGATGCGGGTGATCGGGATCTCGACGCCGACGAGCGCCCGGACCTGCGCGGCGACGAACGGCTCGGGCGCGTCCGACACGGCCCAGGGCGCCGCGCGCGGAGCCTCACGCAGGGCGGTGAGGTCGGCGATCTGTCGGTGCAGCCAGTCCGCCGTCTCGATCACCCGGGGTCGGCCCCAGGCATGGACGGTGGCGTAGTTCCAGGTCGGCACCACGCGCCCGTGCTCGCGCTTGCTCGCGTACCAGCTGGGCGTGACGTAGCCCTGAGGTCCCTGGAACACCACCAGGCACTCCTCCACCGCGGCAAGCTCAGGCCCCTGCGGGTTGGCGCGGGCGAGGTGGGCCCGCAGCGTGCCGTGCTCTCCGACCGCGTCGAGGAGGAAGGGGATCGGGTTGGCGATGAGACCGCCCGGCCCGGCGGTGACCAGGAGGCCTAGCGGATGGGCGCGGATCAGCGCGTGCTGGGCGGCTTGGCTGTCCTCCCGATAGTGCGGCGGCTGGTACATCGCCCCTGTCCTGTCTGTCACCTGGATACGGCTCTGCTTGATCCGCTGGCGGACCAGAGGAAAGGTCCAATTTTATGAACCCAACTGGACCAGTTCGCCCGATGCCCAAAGGGCCGCTTCCGCTGCCCGTCAGCCTCGATCCGGCGGCACCAATGCCGCTGCACGTGCAGCTCCGCGAGGGCCTGCGAACGGCCATCCTCGACCGTCGCCTGCCGCGCGGTGCCCGGCTGCCGGCCTCGCGGGTTCTGGCGGCGGATCTCGGCTGCGCCCGCGGCACCGTGGTGCTGGCCCTGGAGCAGCTCACCGCGGAGGGCTACCTGACGGCGCGGCCCGGCTCGGCCACGCGCGTCGCCGCGGTCTTGCCGGACGATGCGGTCCCGCATTCCGGGCCGGTCGCCCGGACGGCCGTCGGACCGGCGCCGACGCTGTCGCGGCGCGGAGCCGAACGCGTCCGCGCACCGTCGCAGCGCTACATGGCGGGACCGGGCGTCCCCGACGCCTTCGCCCTCGGCCGTCCGGCTCTGGACGCGTTCCCCTACGAGGTCTGGGCGCGCCTGCTCCAGGCGGAGTGGCGCCACGGTCCGGCCGAGCGGACCGACCCGCGCGGCTCGCCGGCGCTACGCGGGGCGATCGCCGCCTTCCTCGCCCAGGCCCGCGGTGTCGTCTGCGAGGCCGACGACGTCATCGTCACGGCGGGCATCCGCCAGAGCCTGCGCCTCTTGGCCGAGCTGCTCCTCGATCCGGGCGAGACCGCTTGGGTCGAGGAGCCGGGCTTCCCCGGGATCGCCCGGGCGCTGGCGGGCGCGGGCCTGCGCGTTGCGCCGATCCCGATCGGGCCGGGCGGCCTCTCGGCAAGCCGCGGGGCAGCCGCGGCGCCCGGCGCCCGGCTCGCCGTGGTCACGCCGGCCCAGCATTACCCCCTCGGCTACGCCATGAGCCTCGAGAACCGGCTGGACCTCTTGGCCTGGGCGGACGCTGCTTCGGGCTGGATCGTCGAGGACGATTACGACGGGGCGTACCGCTATGCCGGGCGCCCGCTCGCACCGCTGCGCGCCCTCGATCGCGGCGGGCGGGTGATCTATGTCGGCAGCTTCTCCAAGCTCCTGCTGCCCGCCCTGGGCCTGAGCTACCTCGTCCTGCCGCGCGGCCTCGTGGCGCCGGTCAACCAAGCTCTCGCCGAAACCGGTCCGGCCCCGCCCGGAATCGGCCAGTGGGCGCTGGCCCGCTTCATCGAGGACGGCCATCTCGCCGGTCACCTGCGGCGGACCCGCCGCCTCTATGCCCTGCGCCAGGACGCGCTGGTGGAGGCTGCAAGGCGCCACGCGGCGGACGTGATCGCGGTGGCTCCGATGGAGGGCGGCATGCATCTCATCGCCCGGCCGGGCCCCACCTGGACGCCGTCCCTCGCCGATCACGCCGCCGCCGCCGCGCTCGGTCGGGCCGGGATCTCTGCGGTGGCGCTGTCGGCCTACCATGCCGGCGCGCCGGAGCCGGGGTTGCTTCTGGGCTACGCCGCGGTGCCGGAGCGCGCGATCGAACCGGCCGTGCGGCGGATGGCGGAGGCACTGCGGCTGGCGAGCTGAGCGGGTGCAGGTCGCGCGTCGGTGACGGCTCGCCAAGCCCGGAGCCGAACGGAGCGTCAGTGGACGAGTGCGCCCGTCTCCGTGAACCGGACCAGCCGCTCGACCAGCGGCGCCACCATCACCCGGTCGAGCTGCGGCAGCAGACCGTGCCGAGCGTGCGCGACGTTCGCCTCGGCCTGCTCCCGTGCCCGGCGGTGCCAGGCCGCGCGGTCGCTCCTGCAGTCGGCCCACGCCCGCTCGATCGATCGGAACACCCGGTGCAGCCGCTCGGCCGGTTCGGTGACCGGATCGTAGTCATGATCGATCAGGCTGCCGAAGGTGTGGAAGCCCAGTTCCGACAGCCGCGCGACGGCCCGGGGCGCGCCGACCATCACGAAGGGCAGCCCGGTCGCGGCGGCCTTGAGAGACTTCTCCGTGACGCGCTCGACCCCGCCCTCGAAGAAGTCGGTCTCGGAGATGACGGTGAGGTCACAATCCGCGTAGGCGCGGGTGTCCAGGGTCATCACCATGTCGGTGCCGTCGGCAGGGGGATCGATCCGCCGGGCCTGCCGGGGGATCCAGTCGCCGACATCGGCGAGCAGAGGCCCGAAGGCGGCCTCGATTTCCGGCGGGGCGTGGAAGACGTTGATGCCGCCGGCCTTCGGGTTGTCCGCCCCGATGCCGTGGAACGAGATCAGCCCGTCCCGATCCATGCCGTTGAGCTGGAACCAGCGGTACAGCAGGACCCGGTGCCAACGCAGGGCCGCGTTCTGGCAGAGAAAGCGCGCGGGCCCGAAAGCCCGTGCGAAGGGCACGTATCCGGTGCGGTCAAGCGGATGCTGCGGGAACAGCCGCGGGCCCGCCTCCGCGTCGAGCCAGAGGGCGACCTGCAGCGGGAAGAACTCGAAGGTCCAGAAGCGCAGGCCCTCACCGTAGAGCCGCTCGTAATCCAGGCGCAGCATCCTGTTCTGCGACACGAGGATGACCCGGTCGCGGGGGATCCCGAGCCCGTCGAGGTTGCGATGCAGCGCCTCGAAGGTCGGGGCGTGGAGTCCCGGCCCCTCGTTCGACAGGTCGAGGAGGAGCGCCGCCCGTCCAGCGCGCAGGTTCTCGGCGTCACCCGGCTGCAGCAGGTCCAGCCGCCCGTTCGCGTCCGGGAAACCCAGGCGGACGAAGTCGAGGACCGGCAGGCACAGCACATGGTTCGCCTCGCCCGGATGGTGCGTGACGGTAGCGCGCTTCCCCATCCAGCCGAGGGCCGCCGGCAGGAAATGGCCGGCTTCGCCCCGCGGAACGAGGAGGATCTCGGAGGAGAGCTGGCTCATCGTGACGCCCGAGCGGCCGGTTCGGAGGCGGTCCACCGCGCCGGTGCCGCGCGGAGCCGGATAAAGATTCCGGGCCGATGCGTCGAGGTGGGACTCTCATCGGTCGACAGACCGCATGTGAGGTCCGGGCGGTGAGCAACTCGCAAATCCGGGTCCGTCGGTGTATCCGAGCTGTCATCCCGGAGCCGCGCAGCGGCGCTCGCGATGATTCCCGCCGCTGCGCAGGGCTGTCGGGAGGGGCCGCCGAGGCCCCTCCCCGCCTTCTTGTCCAGTCCGCCTCAGTTGCGGCCGACACCCGTCTGGCCGCTGGACTGGCCGCCCGAGCGGCCTGCGCCCTGGGCACCGCCCATGCTGCCGCCGCTCATGCCGCCACGCTCGGCGCCGCCCGTGCGGCCGCTTTCGGTGCCGCCAGCCTTCATGCCACCCTGCTGACCGCCGCGATCCGAGGCGTTGCGGATGCCGTCCTGCTGCTGGCCGCCGCGCATGTCGCTGTTGCGCATGCCGTCGTTCTTGCGGTCCTGGCCGGCCGTGCGGTCCATCCCGCGATCCTGGCCGCGATCCAGCCGGCCCTCGTTGCGACCGTCATGCCGGCCCTCGTTGCGCGAGGCGTTGCGGATGCCGTCCCGGTCGCCGTGCTTGTCGAAGCGCGCGCCGGCGCGCTGCTCGGACCGGAAGCTGGCGCTGACGGTGCCGCCGCCGCTCAGGCGCCGGTACTCGTCGGAGCCGTAGCGTACGCGGTGACCGCGGATCGTGACGAAGCGGTCCTCCTGCACCGAGACGAGGCGACGATACTCCGGCGAGCCGTACAGGACCCGGTGGCCGCGCACGACCACGTAGCGCTCGCGCGGGCCGGTCTCGCGGACGCTGACGAGGCGCTTGTACTCCGGCGAGCCATAGAGGACCCGCTGGCCGCGGATGACGACGTAGCGCTCACGCGGGCCGCGGTTCTCGGTGACGATCAGGCGGCGATATTCCGGCGAGCCGTAGACGACCCGGCGGCCGCCGATGAACACATAGCGGCCCTCGCGGCGGTATCCGCCCTCGACCCGGCTCGAACGCACGTCGGTCCGGCTGCTGACGTCGGTCCGGCCGCGGAAGTCGGCACGGCCGTCGCGATGATCGCCGCGCTCGCTGCGCTCCGCCCGTGCGCCGTTGCGGTCGCCGCGCTCCGCACGATCACCGTTGCGATCACCCCGATCGTTGCGCTCGGCGCGGGCACCGTCGCGATCCGCGCGCTCGGCACCGGCGCGACCGCGGTCCTGTGCCATCCGGCCCTCGCCGCCCGCGTCCCGGCCCTGCGCGGAGCGGCCCGTCTCGGCGCCGCCCCGGTCGGATCCGGCCTGGCTGCCACCCTGCAGGCCGCCCCGGTCACCGCCGCCGGCCTTCATGCCGGACTCGGCTCCGCCCTGGCCGCCGCGGCCGCTCATCCCGGCGCCAGCGCCGGCGCCGCCCTGTTGCGCATAGGCCGAGGTGCTGATCAGCAGCGCGGCCAGACCGATGGACAATTTCCGCATGGGAATTCCTCCGATGTTGAATCTGCCACGCAACGTCGAAGGTCCGGAAACGGTTCGGGTCTGGCTCCTTAAAAATTCACGCAACGAATACGGGTATTAACGCGTTACGCGGACGAAGCTTGGCCGTAGGCGCGGAGAGATAGTCTCGCGCCCTCAGTCTCAGTTCAGTCTCTACTGCTTAGGCTGCTCGGCGATCTCGGCCTCGACCTCCTGCGGGTCGAGGTCGTACCGACGAGAGCAGAATTCGCAGGTGATGACGATCCGTCCGTCATCCGCCACCATGTCGTGCCGCTCCTGCGGCGAGAACGAACGGATCATGCCCATCACCCGCTCGCGGGAGCAGCGGCAGGTCTCGTGCACGGGCTGACGCTCGAAGACCCGCACCCCGCGCTCGTGGAACAGCCTGTAGAGCAGGCGCTCGCTCGAGACGTTGGGATCGACCAGTTCGTGATCCTCGATCGTGGCGACCAGGGAGCGCGCCTCGACCCAGGCATCGTCCTCGGGCGCGGCGCCGGAGAGATGCGCGTGCCCCTCCGGGATGTCGCCCGGCGGCAGGTCGGCGAGCCGGGCGCGGTCGACCGATTGCGGCAGGAACTGTACGAGCAGGCCGCCGGCCCGCCAGCGGCCCGCCACCTCGTCCACGGCCTCCGCCACGGCGAGGCGCACCTCCGTGGGGATCTGCTCGGACTGGCGGAAATATTGGTGCGCGGCCTCCTCCAGGCTCTGACCTTCCAGGGCGACCACGCCCTGGTAACGGCTGGCGGCCGTACCCTGGTCGATGGTCATGGCGAGATGACCCGTGCCGATCAGCTCGGAATCCTTGAGCGGGCCGGTACCCAGGGCCGCGACGCGCTCCGCATCGAACCGGGCGGTGGCGCGCAGGCGGTCGGGCGCCTCGAAATCGACCACGATCATCGCCACCGGGCCGTCGGTCTTGGTCTGGAGCTGGAACCGGCCCTCGAACTTGAGGGAGGAGCCGAGCAGCACCGTCAGCGCCGCCGCCTCGCCGAGCAGCCGGGCGACCGGGTCCGGATAGCCATGGCGGCGCAGGATCGTGTCCACGGAATCGCCGAGCCGGACCACGCGACCGCGCACGTCCAGAGCCTCCACGGCGAAGGGCAGCACGGCGTCGTCCTCGCCCGCGTGGCCATTACCGGCGGTCTGGTGCTGCGGCTGAGATTGCGTTCCTGAGGTCATACCCTCTCCGATCGATGCGTCCGGCGCCCGCGGCGCCCTGCTCCCGGATCAGGCGGCCGTCCCGACAGGGCGCGGCTTCGTTCTCCGCACGGGCCGGGCGGGGTGAGGCGATGTCCGTGGCGGAGCGACCGAATCCCTCACCCCGCCCGGCCCGTGCGAAAAGGACGGCGCCGCGCGCCACATCCGTCGCCGGGATGACCGCCTGTCGGCAGCCGTGATGGGGAGGCGGGCGGCGTGTGCCACCCGCTGACGCCTATATGGGGCGCCGGCCACACGAGCGCGAGACCGGACCAAGCCGCCCGGATCAGAGGCCGCCCGCGCCCAGGCACCAGGCCAGAATGCCCTTCTGCGCGTGCAGACGGTTCTCGGCCTCGTCGAACACGACGGAGCTCGGGCCGTCCATGACCTCGGCCGTCACCTCCTCGCCGCGATGGGCCGGCAGACAGTGCATGAAGATCGCGTCCCGGTTGGCCGCGGCCATCAACTTGGCGTTGACCTGATAGGGGCTCAGCAGATTGTGGCGGTGAGCCTCGTCGTCGTCCCCCATGGACACCCAGCAATCCGTCACCACCGCATCGGCGCCGTCCACGGCCGCGAAGGCATCCGTCGTCACGTTGAGGTCGGCGCCCTCCTGCTTGGCCCAGGCGAGCAGAGCGGGCGGCGGCGCGAGTTCGGGGGGACTCGCCACGTTGAGCGTGAAGTCGAGCCGCGCCGCCGCGTGGACCCAGCTGGCCAGCACGTTATTGGAATCGCCCGACCACGCCACGGTCCGGCCCTTGATCGGCCCGCGATGCTCCTCGAAGGTCAGCACGTCCGCCATGATCTGGCACGGATGCGAGACCTTGGTTAGCGCATTGATCACCGGCACCGTGGCGTACTCGGCGAGTTCCAGCATCTGACCGTGGTCGAGGATGCGGATCATGATCGCGTCGACGAAGCGGGACAGAACCTGCGCGGTATCGCCGATCGTCTCGCCGCGGCCGAGCTGCATCTCGGAGCCGGTGAGCATCAGGGTCTCGCCGCCGAGTTCGCGCATCGCCACGTCGAACGAGACGCGAGTGCGGGTCGAGGGGCGGTCGAACACCATCGCCAGGGTCTTGCCCGTGAGCGGGCGCTCGGTCGCGAGTTCGCCCTTGCGGCGGCGCGCCTTGATGGCGGCGCTGGCATCGAGGACCCGGCGCAGCTCGGCACCGGAGAAATCCTTGAGGTCGAGGAAATGGCGAGGGCCGGCACCGTTCAGGTGCGGGGCCTGGGCCTGGGCCCGGCCGTCAATTTGGGCTTTCATCGCGTCACGTTACCTAGAGTCTGCTCAACGATCACCTGATCATGAACCGCACTCTACCTCCTTGCAGGGGCGTCTCCGTCCGGCGCGGCGGGATCGCGCGCGCCCGGAAACGCTTCGAGCCGCCCCCCGCGGCGCGGGGGGGCGGTGTTCTGAAATCCGATCTCGGACCTTACTCGGCGGCTCCGCGCACGGCTTCGAAGCCGGACGCCGCCGCGTCGAGGCGCCGGACGGCCTCATCGATCTCGGCGTCGCCGATGGTGAGCGGCGGCAGGAGGCGGACGATGTTGTCGCCCGCCGGGATCACCAGGAGATGCGCGTCCCGGGCCGCGGCGGCGAAGTCGGTGTTCGGCACGCCGAGCTTGAGGCCGAGCATCAGCCCCTCTCCGCGGATCTCCTCGAAGACGTGCGGGTGCCGGTCGCGCAGGGCCGCGAGCTTCTGCTTGAGGATCAGGCCCGAACGGGCGACGCGCTCCAGGAAGCCCTCTTCCAGGACGACGTCGAGCACGGCGTTGCCCACCGCCATGGCGAGCGGGTTGCCGCCGAAGGTGGTGCCGTGCGTGCCGGCAGTCATGCCGCGGGCCGCCTCGCGGGTCGCGAGGCAGGCGCCGAGCGGGAAGCCGCCGCCGATTCCCTTCGCGACGCTCATGATGTCCGGGGTGATGCCGGACCATTCGTGGGCGAACAGACGCCCGGTGCGGCCGACGCCGGTCTGGACCTCGTCCATGATCAGCAGCAGGCCGTGGGCGTCGCAGATCTCGCGGAGCCGGCGCAGATCCGCATGGGGGATTTCCCGCACGCCGCCCTCGCCCTGGATCGGCTCGATCATCAGCGCGGCCGTCTCGGGGCCGATCACCGCCTCGAGCGCCGCCCAGTCGCCGGCCGCTACCTGATCGAAGCCCTCCACCTTGGGCCCGAAGCCCTCGATGTATTTCTGCTGGCCGCCGGCCGCGAGAGTCGCCAGCGTGCGCCCGTGGAAGGCGCCCGCGAAGGTGACGATCCGGAACCGCTCGGGCTGGCCGCCGGCGGCGTGATACTTCCGGGCGATCTTGATCGCCGCCTCGTTGGCCTCGGCCCCCGAGTTGCAGAAGAACACCACGTCCGCGAAGGTCGCGTCGACCAGGCGCTGCCCGAGGCGCTCGCCGCCGGGGATCTGGAACAGGTTCGAGGTGTGCCAGATTTTTGCCGCCTGCTCGGCCAGGGCGTTGACCAAGTGCGGGTGGGCATGGCCGAGTCCGTTGACCGCGATACCGGCGCCGAAGTCGAGATATCGCTCGCCGCCCTCCGTCACGAGCCAGGCGCCCTCGCCGCGCTCGAAGGCGAGCGGCGCGCGGACGTAGGTCGGCAGAAGGGCTGACGTCACGGGTCCCATCTCCGTTTCATGCAGAAGTCGCGGAGCAAGCGTAGCCGGCTCCAAATGAAAGTGCCGCCTCAGTGATGGGCGGCACGCGCGCGATTACTATGAAAGAGGCCGGCCCTGTCAACGGTTCTATGCTCGGCGCGCGCGCGCGGCTGCTCTGCGCGACACCGTCAAACCGCTGATGTCCCGATCGTTCAGTCGGCCTTTTTCCTTGCGCGGCGGGGGGCGGCCATGCTCCAGCCTCGGGCGGATTTTAGTCAGCGAGGGAGATCGCGATGAGTACGGTCAAGGAACGCCTGGAGGCTCTGGGCCTCACCCTGCCGAAGGCGGCGGCGCCGGTGGCGAACTACGTGCCGTTCGTGCGCACGGGCACGCTCGTGGTGATCTCCGGCCAGATCTGCTTCGGCACGGACGGCAAGCTCGCCGCCGAGCACACGGGCAAGGTCGGCGGCAACGTCTCGGCCGAGGCCGGCAAGGCGGCCGCCCGGCTCTGCGCCCTCAACGTGCTCGCCCAGCTCGAGGCCGCGGTGGGCGACCTCGACCGCGCGGTGGTCCAATGCGTGCGACTCGGCGGCTTCATCAACGCGGCGCCGGGCTTCTCGGCGGTGGCCGGCGTCATGAACGGCGCCTCCGACCTGATGGTCGAGCTGCTCGGCGATCGCGGGCGCCACGCCCGCTCGACCGTCGGCGTGGCGGAACTGCCCCTCGACGCTGCCGTCGAGGTCGAGGCCATGTTCGAGGTCCGGTAGCCATGGCCGCGCCCGACTGGCTCACCGCACGGCCGATCGCCCATCGCGGGCTGCATGACCGGGCGGCGGGCCGGCCGGAGAACACCCTGGCGGCCGCCCGGGCGGCGGTGGCCGGCGGCTTCGCCATCGAGTGCGACGTGCAACTGAGTGCCGACGGCGAGGCGATGGTGTACCACGACGCCGCCCTCGGGCGGCTGACGGAAGCGAG
Organism: Methylobacterium sp. OAE515; assembly: GCF_041806315.1. NCBI lineage: Bacteria > Pseudomonadati > Pseudomonadota > Alphaproteobacteria > Hyphomicrobiales > Methylobacteriaceae > Methylobacterium > Methylobacterium sp. OAE515. The sequence goes on along the minus strand of NZ_JBGMUV010000001.1, from coordinate 2,993,388 downwards.
CGAATCGGTCGCGTCGAAATCCGCGGCCGCGCTCGGGCGCCTTGGGATCGCCGGCACCGCCGAGACGATGCCGACGCTGCCGGCCTTCCTGGCGGCGGTGGACGGCGCCGTTCCGGTGGTGATCGAGGTCAAGTCCCGCTACGACGGCGACCTGCGGCTCGCCACCCGCGCCGCCGAAGTCGCGGCGGCCTACAAAGGCCCGGTGGCTTTAAAATCCTTCGACCCGCAGATCGTCGCGGCCCTGCGGGACCTCTGCCCGCCGACGGTCCCGCGCGGGATCGTGGCGGAGACCACGCAGGACGACCCGATCTACGCGGCGCTCCCGCCGAGCGCCCGCCTAGGTTTGTCCAACCTCCTGCACTTCGCCGAGACGCGGCCGGATTTCCTGTCCTGGCGCGTCGACGACCTGCCCTGCGCGCCGACCTATCTGTGCCGGCTGCTCGGCCGGATCCCGGTGATGACTTGGACGGTCCGGACCGAGGATCAGCGTGCCCGCGCGGGCACGCATGCGGACCAGATGGTGTTCGAGGGGTTCGTGCCGTGAAGCGAAGGTTGTTCGTCGGCCTAACGGCGTTCCTGATCGCTTCCGGACCGGCGCGGGCGGCCGATCCCTGCAGCGGCGCGACCCAGATGGATCTGAACGCTTGCGCCGGGGCCGCGTACGACCGCGCGGATGCGGCGATGAACCAGGCGTATACCCGGCTGATGAAGCAGATCGGCCCCAAGGCGAAGGACGGTTTGCGCGCGGCCCAGAAGGCCTGGCTGCCGTTCCGGGACGCGAGCTGCGCCCTGGAGGCGATGGGCGTCGAGGGCGGCTCCATGCAGCCGCAGGTCCGCGCGGACTGCCTGGCGCGTGTCACGGCCGCGCGAACCTCGGTACTGAACAGGGGTATCTGACCTGCAGCGAGAGGGACGTCGCCTGCGTCGGCCGGTTCGGCGAGTGAAGCGCCTGGGCTTCGGCCTCGTCCAACGGATGTGAAAGCGGTTTCGTTAGGCGCCCGGTTGAAAGGCTGCCATCGCCGCCGCGCGCATCCGCCCGCTTGCTCCGCTCCCGACAGCGGCTAGACTCACGCCCATGAAGCAAGCACCCGGGCCGATGCCGGAGACCCCCACGCTCACCGTGCGGGCGCTGCCCGGATTGAAGGACATCGGCGCGGCGGAATGGGATGCCTGCGCCTTCTCCCCCGAGACCCTGGCGGCCGGCGACGAGACGCATAACCCTTTCGTGTCGCACGCTTTCCTGTCGGCGCTGGAGGATTCGGGCTGCGTCTCCCGCAGGACCGGCTGGCTGCCGCTCCACGTCTCCGTGGAGCGCGACGGCGCGCGCCTGGGCGTGGTGCCCTGCTATTTGAAGACGCACAGCCAGGGCGAGTACGTGTTCGACCACGGCTGGGCCGATGCCTACGAGCGGGCCGGCGGCGAATACTACCCCAAGCTCCAGGTGAGCGTGCCGTTCACCCCCGTGACCGGCCCGCGCTTCCTGATCGCCCCGGGCGCCGATCCCGATGAGGCCACCGCCGGCCTCGTCGCGGGGCTGCGGGCCTTGCGGGCCGAGACCAAGGCCTCCTCGATCCACGTCACCTTCATGCGCGAGGCCGAATGGGACCGGGCCGGCGCAGCGGGCTTCCTGCAGCGCACCGACCAGCAGTTCCACTGGCAGAACGACGGCTACGCGCGCTTCGACGACTTCCTCGCCGCCCTGGCCTCGCGCAAGCGCAAGACCATCCGCAAGGAGCGCCGCGACGCGCTCGCACCCGGGATCTCCGTGGAGCACCTGACCGGCGCGGACATCACCGAGGCGCACTGGGACGCGTTCTACGCCTTCTACACGGACACGGGCTCCCGCAAGTGGGGGCGGCCCTACCTCAACCGCCGGTTCTTCTCGCTCCTGTCGGAGCGGATGGCCGACCGCGTGCTGCTGGTGATGGCCAAGCGCAACGATGCCTACATCGCCGGCGCGATCAACCTAATTGGCGACACGGCGCTCTACGGGCGCAACTGGGGCTGCATCGAGGATCACCCCTTCCTGCACTTCGAGGTCTGCTACTATCAGGCGATCGATTTTGCGATTGCCCGCGGCCTGAAGCGCGTCGAGGCGGGCGCCCAGGGCGAGCATAAGCTCGCCCGCGGCTACCGGCCAGTCCTGATGCACTCGGCCCACGACATCGCCGACCCGGCCCTCCGCCGCGCGGTGGCCGATTACTTGCAGCGGGAGCGCGCCCACGTCGCCGAGGCGGTGGACGTCCTCGACACGCTGACGCCGTTCCGGCGTACGGATGAGGGCGGCGCCTGCGACGGAGCGGCGCGTCCCGAGGCCTCGCCTTCGAAGACCGTCCCTTCCGAGACATCACCCCCCGAGAGTTCCGAGACATGAGCCCGATCGACCACATCAAGTCCTATGCCGACGAGCTGACTGCCCTGCGCCGCGATCTGCACGCCCATCCGGAGCTCGGCTTTGAGGAGGTGCGCACCGCCGGCATCGTGGCCGATCTCCTCGAGAAATTCGGCTGCGAGGTGCATCGCGGCGTCGGCGGCACCGGGGTGGTGGGCCTGCTCAAGGGCCGTACCGACAACGGGAAGCGCATCGGCCTGCGCGCCGACATGGACGCCCTGCCCATCGAGGAGGAGACCAACCTCCCCTACCGCTCGACCTATGCCGGCAAGATGCACGCCTGCGGCCATGATGGGCACACCACGATGCTGGTCGGCGCGGCCCGCTACCTCGCCGAGACCCGCGACTTCGACGGCACCGCGGTGTTCGTGTTCCAGCCGGCCGAGGAAGGCCGCGGCGGCGCCCGGGCCATGCTGAAGGACGGGCTGTTCGAGCGCTTCCCCTGCGACGAGATCTACGGGCTGCACAACCAGCCCGGCGGCGGCCACGGCATGAATCAAGCTGCGGCCCGGGCCGATCATGGCGGCGGCCGACTTCTTCGACATCCATATCCGCGGCAAGGGCATCCACGCGGCCCAGCCGCATCGCGGCGTCGACCCGATCATCATCGCCACCGGGCTCGCCCAGGCGCTCCAGTCGATCGTCTCCCGCAACGCCGACCCGCTGAAGTCGATCGTGCTGTCGATCACCCGGATCGAGGCGGGCTCCGCCTACAACGTGATTCCGGAGACGGCGCATCTCGCCGGCACCATCCGCACCTTCGACAAGGAGATCCGGGCGCTCGCCGGCACCCGCATGCGCGAGCTGGCGGCCGGCTTCGCCGCGGCCTACGGCGCCGAGGTCACGGTCGACCTGCAGGACGTGTTCTCCGTCTTGGAGAACGCCCCCGAGCAGGCTGCGGCAGCCACGGAGGTCGCCACCGAGCTGTTGGGGGCCGACAAGGTCGAGGCGAACGTCGTGCCCAAGATGGGCAGCGAGGATTTCGCCGACATGACCATGGCGGTGCCGGGTGCCTATGTCTGGCTCGGCGCGAATCCCGGCCCGGGCCTGCACAATGCCGGCTACAACTTCGACGACTCGATCATCCCGATCGGCAGCGCCTTCCTGGCGCGGATGGTCGAGCGCCGCACGGCCGCCTGAATAGCGGGCGCAGGGTCGCCGCGGCGCTCAGATCGCGGCGACCCTGGCCCTCAGGGCGGTCATCGCTCGGGTGAAGAGCGCGGGCTCGCCGAGGGCCCGCGTCAGGACGATCGCGCCCTGGATCTGGGCCACGACCTCCTCCGCCAGAGCGACGCTCGCCGCGTCGTCCCGGCCCGATCGCTTCAGGGCATCGGCCAGCGCCGCCACCCAGCGCGCGAAGTAGCTTTGCACCGCCTCGGCGAAGCGCTCGCGCTCCGAGCCGAGCGCCACGACACCCACGAGGCAGACCCGCCGGCCGGAGCGGAAATATGCCTCGACGGCGTCGAACATGGCCGACACCGCCTCGGCCGGCGGGTCTGCCTCGCGAAGCGGCGCGTACAGGTTGGCCTCGAACCACGCGTCGATCTCGGCCAGCACGCAGGCCGCCATCTCGGCTTTCCCGCCGGGGAAGAGGTTGTACAGGCTCCCCTTGCCCAGCCCGGTTGCCTGGCTGATCAGCGCCAGGCTGGCGCCCTCATAGCCGTGCTCGCGAAACACCTCCGCCAGCACGGGGAGCAGCCCGGCCCGGCCGGTCACAGCCGTCAGAGGCCGAGATCGCTGAGGCCCGGATGGTCGTCGGGGCGGCGGCCCAGCGGCCAGTGGAACTTCCGTTCGGACTCTTTGATCGACAGGTCGTTGATGCTGGCGATACGCCGGCGCATCAGGCCGTGCGCGTCGAACTCCCAGTTCTCATTGCCGTAGGACCGGAACCAGTGTCCCTCCGCGTCGTGCCACTCATAGGCGAAGCGCACGGCGATGCGGTCGCCCCCGAAGGTCCAGAGCTCCTTGATCAGCCGATAATCGAGTTCCTTCGCCCACTTGCGCTGGAGGAACGCCACGATGGCCTCGCGGCCTGTGAGGAACTCGCTGCGGTTCCGCCAGACGCTGTCCGGCGTGTAGGCGAGCGACACGCGCTCCGGGTCGCGCCCGTTCCAGGCGTCCTCGGCCATACGGGCCTTCTGGGCCGCGGTCTCGGCGGTATAGGGCGGAAATGGGGGGCGGTCCGACATCGTGCTCATCCCTGCGCATGTTTGTACCGATCGGTACAAACATGCTCCGATTCGACTGCGCGCGTCAAATTGTTCGCCCTGTCGGGTGGTGTGGTGCCGTGCGTGTCGACAGGCCGGCGGAACGGTGCGACTCTCGCCCTGTCGTGCCGCAGACCAACGCGCGCCGGGACCGGAGGGGAGCCATGTCGCCGGAAATACGGGAGTCGCGCGCCGCTCTCATCCTGCTGGCGGCCTCGGTCGGTGCGGTCCTGCTCTTCGGTGCTTTCACGCTGCTGACGCAGCTCGGCTAGACCGGGAGCGGTCGGCGCGGCTTGTGTTCAGATCGCGACGGGGGGCTTCAGCGTGCCGATCCCCACGGGATCGAAGGCCGCGCTCTTGATGATCGCGTAGACGGGGCTGTCCGGCACGAGGCCGAGTTCACGGACGGCCGCCGCGGTGAGGCGCGCGGCGAGCGGCACCCCGTTGCAGTCGATCTCCACCAGGATCTCCGTGCCGGACGGCGTCAGCGCGCTGACACGGCCCGTGAGGATGTTGCGCGCGCTGAGGCCCCGGGGACGCTCGGTGGCGACCAGCACGTCCCGGGCGGGGATGCGCACCCGCAGGCGCGCCCCCGGCGCGCGCGCCGGTCCCGGCACCAGCAGCTGGCCCGCGGCTCCGGTCAGGCGCGTCAGGCCGGTCTCCGGATCCCGGTCCGCCACGACCATGTCGAGCAGGGCGCCGGCCTCGGCCTCGTGGATCGGCACGAGGTCGGCGCGGCGCAGGATCGCCTCCGCGGGGCCGGTGGCGGCCACGCGCCCCGCCTCCAGCACGACCACCGTGGTGGCGAGCCGCGCCACCTCCGAGACGGCGTGGCTGACATAGACGATCGGCACCCCAGCCTCGTCGCGCAGGCGCTCGATATAGGGCAGGATCTCGGCCTTGCGGGCCTCGTCCAGCGCCGCCAGCGGCTCGTCCATCAGCAGGAGGCGGGGCCGGGCAAGCAGCGCCCGGCCGATCGCGACCCGCTGCCGCTCGCCCCCCGAGAGCCCCGCCGGCCGTCGGTCGAGCAGATGGCCGATACCGAGCATCTCGGTCACCGACGCGAAGGCCGCCGGATCAGGCCGGTGCCGCGCGAAGACGCGACCGTAGCCGAGATTGGTCCGCACGCTCAGATGCGGGAACAGCCGCGCATCCTGGAACACGACGCCCACGCGGCGCCGATGCGGCGGCAGGAACAATCCGGCGGCGGTATCGACCAGCGCGGCGCCGTCGACCGCGATCCGGCCCCGGTCTGGCCGGGCGAGCCCGGCGATCAGGTCGATCAGCGTCGTCTTTCCCGAACCCGAGCGCCCGAACAGGGCGGTGAGACCCGGCCCGGCCGCGAAGGTGGTTTCGAGGGCGAAGGCCCCGCGCCGAAGCTGGACGTCGACTTGGATGCTCACGCGGTGCGACTCGCGTAACAGGGGGCGCGGCGCGCTCCGGCGCCGGTTCGGACGCGCGCGCCATGATCACGGTCCACCATCTCGAGAACAGCCGCTCGCAGCGCGTGCTCTGGCTCCTGGAGGAACTCGGCCTGCCCTACCGGGTGCGTCGCTACGCCCGCGACCCGCGGACCCTGCGCGCCCCGCCGGAGCTCGTCGCCGTCCACCCGCTGGGCAAGTCGCCGGTGATCACGGAGGACGGGACGGTGGTCGCCGAGACAGGGGCGATCGTGACGTATCTCACCGGCAAGGCCGGCGGCGCGCTGGTACCCGTCCCGGGGACGGAGGCGCATGCGCGCTACGTCTACTGGCTGCATTACGCCGAAGGGTCGGCGATGCCGCCGCTTCTGCTCAAGCTGATCTTCTCCCGCTTGGCCCCCAGCAGTCCGTGGCTGCTGCGTCCCCTTGTGAGCCGGATCGCCGGGCGCGTGCTCAAGAGTTTCGTCGATCCGGATCTGCGCCGGCATGCGGCCTACTGGGAGACGGAGCTCACCGGCCGTCCCTATTTCTGCGGCACGGAATTCACCGCCGCCGACATCATGATGAGCTTCCCGCTGGAGGCCTTCGCGGCGCGCGGCACGGGGGCCGGGCCGCAGGTCGAGGCATGGCTCGCGCGCATCCACGCCCGCCCGGCCTATCAGCGCGCGCTGCAGGCGGGCGGTCCCTACGCATATGCCTGAAGCCGTGGCGGCTAGCGCGATCACCGCGTGTCCGATCGTCAATCCGGGACGCCGCCGGTGAGACCGGAATCCTGGTGCGCGGCCGGTGCTCAGCCTTGGCGCGTCGGCGGATCTGGATCCCGGGCTCCGCGCCGCGGCCCCGGAATGACGGAGGTCTGCGCCTGCCGGGCCAACGATCGCCTGAAGGACGGCATTGCGGACTTCCTGCCTTCCAGACGTACGCTGAATGGTGCGCGATCGCGCCTTCGACGGGGAGCGGATCGATGCCGTCATCTCAGCCCGCTCCCACTCGCCGAGCTACCCGGGCCGCCAGGAACTCGGACACGAGCAGCGCCGTCACCGACAGGGCGATCGAGATCAGGGTGAGGCGCAGGGCCGGCCCCTCACCGCCGGGAACCTGCGTCAGCGTGTAGATGGCCGACGGCAGCGTCTGGGTCTCGCCCGGGATGTTGGACACGAAGGTGATGGTCGCGCCGAATTCGCCCATCGCCTTGGCGAAGGCCAGCACGGCCCCCGCGATGCAGCCGGGCAGGCTCAGCGGCACGGTCACGGTCAGGAACACCGCGAGCGGGCTCGCGCCCAGGGTTGCCGCCGCCTGCTCCAGCCGCCGGTCCACTGCCTCGATCGACAGCCGCATGGCCCGCACCATGAGGGGAAATCCCATGATCGCGCAGGCCAGCGCCGCCCCGGTCCAGCGAAACGAGAAGACGAGGCCGATCTCGGCGAGCGCGCTGCCGAACAGGCCACGTCGGCCGAAGGTCAGCAGCAGCAGGTAGCCGGTGACTACGGGAGGCAGGATCAGCGGCAGGTGGACCAGCCCGTCGAGGAGCGCCCGTCCGGGAAACCGGCGCCGGGCGAGCAGCCACGCCACGGCGAGGCCCGGACCCAGGCTCGCGAGCGTCGCCACCGCCGCAACCCGCAGGCTCAGGGCGACGGCGGTCCATTCCTCCGGGGTGAAGCCGAGCACGGCGGCGCGGCGACGCTAACGGCCGGCGCTCTGCGCCCCGATGACCGTGAAGCCCTGCCGTTCGAAGGCGCCCCGAGCCCCCGGGCCGCGCAGGTAGGTCAGCAGGGCGGCGGCGTCCGGGTTGTGCGCGTCCTTGAGAAGGGCGGCGGGATAGACAATCGGCGGATGGCAGTCGGAGGGGAAGGTCGCCTCCACGTGGACGCTCGGATCGGCGGCCGCATCCGTGGCGTAGACGATGCCGAGCGGAGCCTCGCCGCGGGCGACGAGCAGCAGGGCGGCGCGCACGTTCTCAGCCTGCGCGACCTGCCCCTTCACCGCATCCCAGGCGCCGAGCTTCTCAAGGGCGGCCTTGCCGTACTTGCCGGCCGGGACGGCATCGATGGTCGCCATGGCGAGCTTCCCGCCGCCGAGCATGTGCGTCAGCGTGGTCCCGAGATCCGGCGCCAGGGCGATCCGCGGGTCCGAACCCGGGTTCCGGCGGCCGGGCGCGATCAGCACCAGCGCGTTGCGCAGGAGATCGAAGCGGGAGTTCGGCTTCAGCAGCCCCGACTTCTCGACGTAATCCATCCAGGCCCGGTCCGCCGAGATGAACAGGTCCGCCGGAGCGCCCGCCTCAATCTGCCTGGCCAGGGCATTCGAGCCCGCATAGGAGATCCGGGCGGTCTTGCCGGTCTCCTTCGTCCAGGCGGCCGACGCCGCGTCCAGCGCGTTCTTCAGGCTCGCAGCGGCGAACACCACGACCGGCTCGCCCGCACGCGCCGGCGGGGCTGTGGGACCGAGCGCCAGCGTGCCGAGGACGAGGGCGGCCACGATCCGTCGGGTCAGGCGCATGCGGTGCGTATCCCTGTCGCAACCCGTTATATCCGGCCGGGTACGACGGTGATCATAGTGAGGCCAGACCGTGCGGCCAAGGGCGGCCGCACAGGCCCGCGGCGGGCTCAGCCGTGCTGGGGCTCGGGACGGTCCTTCGGGGCCGCTTCGGCGCGATGCAGACGGCTGAGAAGAACGAGGAGGTGACCCGGCAGCGGCCCGTCCGGCGCTGGCCCGCCGAAGATCCGCTCGCGCGGCCTGGAAGGCGCGGACGTATCGTTGACGACCACGGGCCCGCGGGGGCCGGAACGCCTGGACTTGGTCACGCTGTACGCACCCTGCTCAATCGTGATTCACGGAAAAAGCCGGCAAAAACGTCGGTCCAGGCAGCGGGTTCCGCACGCCTTCGAAGATCCTATGGTTAACGCGTGAACACAGTGCCGCATTCCTGGGCGTTCGCCGTTCCGAATCGCGACGACACGTCTGGGCTCCCGATGCCCGTCGTCACCAAGTGCGGATGTCGCGCCGCTCGGTCGGCTCGGCCTCCGCCAAGCTGGTCATGTCGGCCGCCACAAGCAACGCCCAGAGTGTCGCCACACCGGTGGTGACCAGCGCGACGGCGACGCTGATGAGGAAAGGCGAGTTCATGGGCGTCGTGTCATCTGGCAAAACTGGCGCGCCGTGTCGCTAAAATCGGCGCGCCTGAGTTGAGGGTCCGGCCTTGGGAGAGCCGAAACTGTTTAAGCACACCGACCGGCTCCGGACACTGATTTAGGTACGCGAACTCACAAGTATTGCCGGCTGTGTCTGGCTGGCCACAAGAGGTCGTGGGTTCCGCGGCGAGCGGCGTTTCGGGCCGCCGTCGGATTTTTTCGCCTCCGCCTCTGGGATGTGGCGCGTCCCGGCGTTACAGCCCAGAACCATGCTCGAAGGCTTGCCGCCCCACCGCCCGTCCCACGTCCTGCGCCTGCTGACCGACGAACGTTCGGCCCGGGCCATGACCGATCTGCTGGGCGAGATGTTCGACCCGACCGAGACCGCGGTGGCGGCCTTCGAGGATGAGGACGGACGCACGTGGCGGCTCGAAGCCTACTTCGCCGACGAACCCGACGAGGATTACGTCCGCGCCCTGATCCGGCCAGTGATCGGCGATGCCGCCGACGCGGCCGAATTCCGCACGATCGCGCAGCAGGATTGGGTCCGCGCCTCGCTGGAAGGGCTGAAGCCCGTCCGCGCCGGGCGCTTCGTCGTCCACGGCTCGCACGATCGCGACACGGTGCGGGCGAACGACCTGCCCATCGAGATCGAGGCGGCCCTGGCCTTCGGCACGGGCCATCACGGGACGACGCTGGGCTGCCTCCGGGCTTTGGTCTCCGAGCTGAAGCGGCGCCGTCCGGCCCATGTCCTGGACGTCGGCACCGGCACCGGCATCCTCGCCTTCGCCGCCGCCAAGGCCTTGCGGCAGCCCGTGGTGGCGGGCGATCTCGATGCCGAGGCGGTGCGCACCGCGCGCGAGAACGCCCGAGCCAACGGCCTCGGCCCCTATCTCAAGCTGTACCAGGGGCCGGGGGTGCGCCATCAGCTTGCGGCCCGGCCGCGGCACTTCGACCTGGTCTTCGCCAACATCCTGGCGCGTCCCCTGCGGCTGCTTGCCCCGACCCTGGCGGGGGTGGTCGCCCCGGAAGGCGTCCTGGTCCTTTCGGGCCTGATCGAGCGCGACGTGTCCGGCGTGCTCTCGGCCTACCGGGCCCAGGGCTTCTCGCTGGTGCGTCGCGGCCTGATCGAGGGCTGGGTCGCCCTCGTCCTGATGCGGGGCGGTGCGGCCCGACGGCCGCGGCGCTGAACCGGAGACCGGTGGCCGCGTTTTCCTGGCATGAGCCAGACGTCGCTCCACCACCCGCCGGCGGATCCGATCACGGAAGGCGCCCGCGCGCGGGCCCAGGGCCGACCGAAGGACGCCTGCCCCTATCCGGCGCATTCGGCGGCGCGCACGGCCTGGCTTGAGGGCTATGACGGCGCGCCGGTCGATCGCGCGCCCGATCTGCCGGTCAGAAACGGCTGATCGGAACCGCGCCGCAGATCCTACTGCCGCGCCGTGCGCAATCGTCCAGCGGATGTCGGCCCCTGCGGTTGCGTATCCGGCTGAGGTGCCGGCTCGATCCCATCCGCTTGCGCCACAGGCGCGCCGAGCGCCGCCATCAGGACGCGCAGGCCTTCGATCCACTCCTCCAGTTCGGCGAGGGATTCGAAGCCGTCGCGGCGGACCACTGTGTCCGGCTCGATCGTCACGATGGCGTCGAAGCGGCCGTCCGCTCTGTCGCTGATCCGATAATAAACACGGCGGGGCATGCCTCAGGAATAAGCCAAATTCGGCTGCGTGATAAGATTGCTCGCGATTTTTAATCCCAAAATTAGGATGTGCCGCTTCGATTGCCGCGCAGTTGCGAGCCGGGTCCGGCGGGCGCTAGGCTCGCTCCATGACCGAATTCGACCCGACCGCACCGCGCCGGCGCTTCCAGACCTTCGATGATCCGAGCCATCGCAAGGGGCCCGAGCGCATCGAGGCCCTGCGCGCCGGCCTGCGGGAGACCGGGCTCGACGGCTTCGTCGTGCCGCGGGGCGACGAGCACCAGTCGGAATATGTCCCCGCCGATGCCGAGCGTCTCGCGTGGCTGACCGGCTTCACCGGCTCGGCCGGCACCGCCGTGATCCTGATGGAATCCGCCGCGCTGGTGGTGGACGGCCGCTACACTTTGCAGGCGCCCGAGCAGGTCGAAACCGGCCTGGTGACGGTCGTGCCTCTCGCCGAAACGACGGCCGAAGGCTGGATCGGCGCCAACCTCAAGCGCGATCAGGTGCTCGGCTACGATCCCTGGCTGCATACGCCGGATGGGCTCGCGCGGCTGGAGCGCGCGGTCACGAAAGCGGGCGGTACGGTGCGGGCCGTGCCGAACCTCGTCGACGTGGTCTGGGCCGGACGGCCGAAGCCGGCCGCCGGGCCGGTGGTCGTCCAGCCGGACGCGCTCGCGGGCGAGACGGCCGCCGACAAGCTCGCCCGGGTGCGCGCGGCCCTCGCGGAGGGCGGCTGCGATGCCCTCGTGATCTCCGACCCGCACAATCTCGCCTGGGCGTTCAACCTGCGCGGCTCCGATGTCGGGCATACGCCGCTCGCGATCGGCTACGCGATCCTGCCGCGCGCGGGCGCGGCGCGGCTGTTTCTGGTCTCGCCGAACGTCGATCCGGCCCTGCGCGCTGCGCTGGCCCCGATCGCCGGGATTCTGTCCCGATCGGACCTCGACGATGGGCTGGCCTCCCTGGCCGGTGTCCGCGTCCGGCTGGACGCCGCGACCGGGGCGGTCGCTCTCAAGGAGAAGATCGAGGCGGCCGGCGGCACCGCCGATGTCGGCAAGGACCCGATCACCGCCATGAAGGCGGTCAAGAACGCCGCCGAGGTGGCGGGCGCGCGCGCCGCCCATATCCGCGACGGGGCAAGCGTCGTGCGCTTCCTGGCCTGGCTCGACGGGGCGGCCGCGTCCGGCGGCGTGACCGAGATCGCCGCGGTCGAGGCGCTGGAGGATTTCCGCGCCGCCGGCGGCGACCTGCGCGATGTCTCGTTCCCGACGATCTCGGGCTCCGGCCCGAACGGGGCGATCGTCCATTATCGGGTCACCCGCGCCAGCGATCGGACGGTCCGGCCCGGCGAGCTGTTCCTGATCGATTCCGGCGCGCAATACCCGGACGGTACCACCGACATCACCCGTACGGTCGCGGTGGGCGAGCCGAGCGCCGAGATGCGCGACCGCTTCACCCGGGTGCTCAAGGGCCATGTCGCCATCGCGCGCGCGGTCTTCCCGACGGGCACGACCGGCGCGCAGATCGACGCCTTCGCCCGGGCGCCGCTCTGGCAGGCGGGGCTCGATTTCGATCACGGCACCGGCCACGGGGTCGGCGCCTTCCTGTCGGTGCATGAGGGTCCGCAGCGCATCGCCAAGACCGGCACGGTGCCGCTGGAGGCCGGCATGATCCTGTCGAACGAGCCCGGCTACTACGCGAGCGGCGCCTATGGCATCCGGATCGAGAACCTCGTGCTGGTGGAGCCCCGTCCGATGTCCGGAGGCGAGCGGCCGATGCTCGGCTTCGAGACCCTGACGCTTGCCCCCTACGACCGGCGGCTGATCGAGCCGGCTCTCCTCGACCCGGGAGAGCGCGCCTGGATCGACGCCTATCATGCGCGGGTCCGCGAGACCCTGGCGCCCTGCCTCGACGCCGAGGCGCGCGCCTGGCTGGAGCGCGCCACTGCGCCGCTCCCGGCCTGACGTCGCGGCCTGCCGCCACAAGCGCCGTCCGTGCTAAGCGGTTCGGACACGGAATAGCCCGCGCCGGGCCGGACATCGCCGCGCGTGAAACCGCGCCGGCCCTGCGCGCGAAGGGACAGCATGATCCGTCGCCTTGCCTTCCTGATCCTGGCTCTGACTGCAAGCCTCTCCGCCGCGGCGGCGCAGGGTCTGCAATCGAGCTTCCGCACGCCGCCCGACCTCGTGCGGTCGAGCCTGGTGGCCGAGCCTGTCGCGGTGGCGGGTGCGCAGCCGTTCACCCTCGCCGTGCGCATGGAGGTGAAGCCCGGCTGGCACGTCTACTGGCGCAATCCGGGCGATTCCGGCCTGCCGCCGGAGGTGACCTGGACCCTGCCGGCGGGGTTCAACGCCGGGGCGATCCGGTGGCCGGCGCCGGAGCGCATCCCGATCGCCACGCTGATGAACTACGGCTACGAGGGCGAGGTCACGCTCCTCGTGCCGGTGACCCCGCCGCCGAGCCTCGACCCGGCCGACCCGGTGCAGATCCGGGCGAAGCTCACCTATCTCGTCTGCGAGACCGAGTGCGTGCCGGGCTCCGCCGACCTTGCGCTGACGCTGCCGGTGGCCGAGCCCCGGCCCGATCCGGACAAGGCCGCGCTGTTCGCCCGCGCCCGGGCCGCCCTGCCCGTCCCGCCGCTCTGGCCGCTGCATCTCGCAAGTCAGGGCGACACGCTGCGACTCGATTTCGCAGCAACCGGCCTCAAGCCGGATGCTGTCCGGAACGCCGCATTCTTCCCCTATTCCGAGACGGCGATCGACAACGCCGCCGCGCAGGTGATGTCGGTCGATGAGACCGGCCTGCACCTCACCCTCGCCCGCAGCAGCCCGACCGAGCCGGCGCCCGCCGCGCTGCCGGGCGTCCTCACCCTCGAGGAGGTCACCGATGCTGGTCCCCGCCGGCTCGCCTTCGCGTATGGCGACGAGCCGGTCTTGCCGACGGCGGCTCCGGCCACGACGCTGGAAGCACCCGCGGCACGGGCGATCGCGCCCGATTTCGACGCGCTGACGCTCGCGACCGCGGCGGCCTTCGCGTTCCTCGGCGGCCTGATCCTCAACCTGATGCCCTGCGTCTTCCCGGTCCTGTCGATCAAGGTTCTCGGCCTGATCCGGCATGCCGGCGAGAGCCCGGGCCGGCTGCGTCTCCACGGCGTGGCCTACACCGCCGGCGTGCTGGCGAGCTTCCTGGGACTCGCGAATCTCCTGATCGCCCTGAAGGGCGGCGGGGCGGCCATCGGCTGGGGCTTTCAGCTGCAATCGCCGATCGTGGTGGCGGGGCTGGCCTATCTGTTGTTCGCGATGGGCCTCAGCCTGTCGGGCGTCGTCCATGTCGGCGGCCGGCTTGCCGGCCTTGGCGACGGCCTCGCCCGGCGCGCGGGCCTGAGCGGCTCATTCTTTACGGGCGTGCTCGCGACGCTCGTGGCCACGCCCTGCACGGCGCCGTTCATGGGCTCGGCAGTGGGCTTCGCACTGACCCAGAGCGCCGGCGTGGCGCTCGCGGTGTTCGCGAGCCTCGGCCTCGGCCTCGCCCTGCCCTTCCTCGCGCTGACCCTCTGGCCGCCGGCCCTGCGGGCGCTGCCGCGGCCCGGCGCCTGGATGGAGGTTCTCAAGCAGATCCTGGCCTTCCCGGTCTACGCAACGGTGGCGTGGCTGGTCTGGGTGCTGGCGCAGCAGGTCGATCCGCGCGGGCTGCTGGCGGCGCTGATCGGGCTGGTTCTGGTCGGCTTCGCCGCCTGGGCCTGGGAGCGCGGACGCGCCGCCGCGCCCCGCACCGGTCGGATCGCCCAGGCCGCCGCAATCCTGGCGATCGTCGCCGTCGCGGCCCTCGCCGTGACCCTCCCGCAGCAGCGCACGCTCCCGTCGGCGCAGGCCGCTGCCGACGGGATCGAGCCGTTCACGCAGGCGCGCCTCGATTCGCTGGTAAGCGCCCGCCGCCCGGTCTTCATCGATATGACGGCGGCGTGGTGCATCGCCTGCGCGGTGAACGAGGCGACCTCGCTCAACACCAAAGCCGTGCGGGCGGCGATGGCCGAGCGCGGCGTGACCTACATGAAGGGCGACTGGACCAACCAGAATCCCGAGATCACCCGCCTGCTGGAGAAGTACGGGCGCAGCGGCGTGCCGCTCTACCTGCTTTATGCCGGGACCGGGGAGCCCCAGGTGCTGCCGCAGATCCTGACCGAGGGAACGGTTCTGGCGGCGCTGGACGCGGTCCCGACCGCGTCCGGCCGGAGCGCGGCGCTGGCCCGCTGAGCCTTTCCGGGGTCCGAGCCCCTAGGGCATCGATGCGCTCGGTCGCAGTCTTCGCGAGCGGAGTGAAGCAATCCAGCAGCGCCACGCCAACCGGCCGCGCGCCGCCCCGGGACACGTCGCTGAACGCGTGACGACGGCGCGCCGGACCGAAGTTCCTTTCGGACAGCCCGTGCGGCCGCCTCACGCCTCCAGCGAGAAGGTCTCGTCGAAGGCGTAGCCCGAGCCGCGGACCGTGCGGATCGGATCGGCCTGGCGCGGGCCGTTCAGCGCCTTGCGCAGGCGCCCGACATGCACGTCCACCGTGCGCTCGTCGATGTAGACGTCGTGGCCCCAGACCCCGTCGAGGAGCTGCTCGCGGGAGAAGACCCGGCCCGGGGCCAGCATCAGGAATTCCAGCAGCCGGAACTCGGTCGGGCCGAGATGCAGCTCCTCGCCGCCGCGGCGGACGCGGTGGCCGGTGCGGTCGAGTTCGAGATCGCCGGCGGCCAGCCGGTCCGAGCTGTGGGCAGGCTTGGCCCGGCGCAGCAGCGCGCGGATCCGGGCCAGCAGCTCCGGCACGGAGAACGGCTTGACGATGTAGTCGTCGGCGCCTGTGCCTAGACCGCGAATCCGGTCGCCCTCCTCGCCGCGGGCGGTGAGCATGATCACCGGCAGCCGCTCGGTCTCCCGGCGCGCCCGGATCCGGCGGCAGAGCTCGATCCCCGAGAGGCCGGGCAGCATCCAGTCGAGCAGGACGAGATCGGGAATCCGCTCGGCCAGGAGCAGCTCCGCATCGTCGCCGCGGGCCGCCGCGTCGACGAGGAAGCCCTCGGCCTCAAGGTTGTAGCGCAGCAGCGTGGTCAGCGCCTCCTCGTCCTCGACGATCAGGACTTGCATGCTCACGTTCGAAGACCCGTTCCCGAGGCGGCGCCACACAGCCTGCCGACACCCCGACGCGCATCGGAGCGGACGTGCAGGCGGAGGGTGCGGGAGGCGCCGCTCAGCCTCAACCCGCACCCTCCGATTCTCCGACCGCGCCCCACAGGAGAGCGCGCAGGCCGGCGCGTGAAATCAGGCCGGCCCGCCTACGGAGCCTGCACCCCGTCCACGGTCGCGTAGTTCGACGCGTCGTTTTTCGGCCGGTCGCCCGCCAGCGTCTCGCCGGTGGCGAGGTAGTGGATCGTCTCGGCGATGTTGGTGGTGTGGTCGCCGATCCGCTCGACGTTCTTGGCGCAGAACAGCAGATGCGTGCAGAACGAGATGTTGCGCGGATCCTCCATCATGTAGGTCAGGAGTTCGCGGAACAGGGAATTGTAAAGGGCGTCGATCTCGCCGTCGCGCTCCCAGACATCGTGGGCCGCCTGGACGTCGCGGCTCGCATAGGCGTCGAGCACGTCCTTGAGCTGACCCTCGGCGAGGTCGCTCATGTGGCGGACGCCGAGCACGATCTTCTGGGCCGGCGCCTGGTCGGAGATCGCCACCACCCGCTTGGCGACGTTCTTCGCGAGATCGCCGATCCGCTCGAGATCGCCGGAGACGCGGATCGCCGAGATGGTCTCGCGCAGGTCGATGGCCAGGGGCTGGCGCCGGGCGATCAGCAGGACCGCGCGCTCTTCGATGTCCCGCTGCAGCGCGTCGAGGCGCTTGTCGGCGAGGATCACCGCCTGGGCGAGCGTGTCGTCCCGGCGCACGAGGGCGTCGGTCGCCTCAGCGGTCATCTTCTCGGCCACGCCGCCCATCTCCGAGATCGAGCGACGCAGGTTCTCCAGGTCGGTGTCGTAGGAGGTGACGATATGGCCGGGCATGGCGGATCCTTCGATGGGGTCCCGGGGACGGCCCTCCGGGAGGCTTGCGGGATCCGCCGGCGCGCTGGAGACGCGATGCGGCGGTCCCGGGACCGGAGCGGCCCGGCAGACTAGCCGAACCGGCCGGTGATGTAGTCCTGCGTGCGGCGTTCCGTCGGGTTCATGAACATCCGGTTGGTCGGACCGAACTCGACGAGCTGTCCCAGATACATGAAGGCGGTGAACTGCGAGATGCGCGCCGCCTGCTGCATGTTGTGGGTGACGATCACGATGGTGAACTCGTCGCGCAGCTGCTCGATCAGCTCCTCGATGCGGCCCGTGGAGATCGGGTCGAGGGCCGAGGTCGGCTCGTCGAACAGGATCACCTCCGGCTTCTGCGCCACCGTCCGGGCGATGCACAGGCGCTGCTGCTGGCCGCCCGACAGGCCGGTCCCCGCCTGACGGAGCTTATCCTTCACCTCGTCCCAGAGGGCGGCCTTGCGCAGAGATTCCTCGATCCGGCCGTCGAGCTCGGATTTCGGCAGCTTCTCGTAGAGGCGCAGGCCGAAGGCCACGTTGTCGTAGATCGACATCGGGAACGGCGTCGGCTTCTGGAACACCATGCCGATGCGCGAGCGCAGCTCGTTCAGGTCGACCGAGGGGCTGAGGATGTTCTCGCCGTCGAGCAGGATCTCGCCCTCGGCGCGCTGCTCCGGATAGAGGCTGTAGATCCGGTTGAAGCAGCGCAGCAGGGTGGACTTGCCGCAGCCGGAGGGGCCGATCAGCGCCGTGACCTGCCGGTCATGGAAGTCGAGGTTGACGTCCTTCAGGCCGTGGAAGCTGCCGTAGTAGAAGTTCAGGTCCTTCACGGCGATCCGCACGGGTCCGCCCTCGTCGGCGCGGTTGCGGTTCAGCTCGACCGTGGGGATCGCGGAGGCGGCGTTCATCGTCGTGTCCTCGAAAGGGGTCTCAGCGCGAAGTCTGCGGCTTGATCACGAGGCGCGCGATGATCGACAGCACCAGGATGGTCGCGGTGATCAGGAGCGCGCCCGCCCAGGCGAGCCCCTGCCAGTTCGGATAGGGCGACAGAGCGAACTGGTAGATCATCACCGGCAGGTTCGCGACGCCGCCCATCAGGTTGGCGGAGAACCAGGAATTGTTGTTGAGCGCCGTGAACAGCAGCGGCGCGGTCTCGCCGGCGATGCGCGCCAGCGCCAGGATGATGCCGGTGACGATGCCGGCCGAGGCCGCGCGCCATGTCACGCTGGTGATCACCGTCGAGGGCGGCGCCCCGAGGGCCGCGCCGGCCTCCCGCAGGGTGCCGGGGACGAGGCGCAGCATGTCCTCGGTGGTGCGCACGATCACCGGCACGGCGATGATCGCGAGCGCCACGCCGCCGGCCCAGCCCGAGTAGGTCCCCATCGGCCGCACCATCAGCGTGTAGACGAACAGCCCGATCAGGATCGACGGCGCCGAGAGCAGGATGTCGTTGAGGAACCGGATCAGCGCCGCGAGCTTCGAGCCGCGCCCGTACTCGGCGAGGTAGGTCCCCGCCATGACGCCGATCGGCGTCGCGATCAGGATGCCGATCCCGGTCAGGACGAGGCTGCCGAGGATCGCGTTGGCGATGCCGCCGCCCTCTGAGCCCGGACCCGGGGTCGGGTTGGTGAACAGGGTCGGCGTGAATCCGCGCACGCCCTGGACGATCAGCATCACCAGGATCGAGCCCAGGACCAGGGCGCCCACCAGGGTCGCGCCGGTACAGGCGATCCGCAGGGCCCGGTCGGCGACGCGGCGGCCGCGGCGGACACGACCGGAACGGCGCCCGGTGGTCATGGTGATCGTGTTGGAAGCGTCCATCGCGCGGGCTCCTCAGGCGGACTGGACGCGGCGCGTCAGCAGCCGGGCGATGATGAGCACCACGAAGGTGATCACGAACAGGATGCAGCCCAGGGCCATCAGCGCGTTCAGCTGGAGGCCGTCCGCCTCGTTGAACTCGTTGGCGATGCGCGACGCGATGGTGGAACTCGGGTCGAAGATCGAGGCCGAGAGGCGGTTGGCGTTGCCGACCACGAAGGTCACCGCCATCGTCTCGCCGAGGGCCCGGCCGAGCCCGAGCATGATCGCGCCGATGATCGAGACCGCGGCCTGCGGCACCAGCACGTGGCGCACGACCTCCCAGGTGGTGCAGCCGATGCCGTAGGCGCTCTCGCGCAGCACGGTCGGGATCTGGTCGAGCATGTCGCGGGCGATCGAGGCGATGAACGGCACGATCATGATCGCCAGGATGATGCCGGCGGTGAGCACGCCGACGCCGGACGGCACGCGAGCGTAGAACAACGTGCCGATGATCGGCATGCCTTCGACGAGGTTCGAGACCGGGATCTGCACGAAGCGCGCGAAGAGCGGCGCGAACACGAACAGGCCCCACATGCCGTAGATGATGCTCGGCACGGCGGCGAGCAGCTCGATCGTCATGGCGACCGGCTTGCGCGCCCAGCCGGGGCAGAGCTGCG
The DNA here is from genome assembly GCF_041806315.1 of Methylobacterium sp. OAE515. Taxonomy (NCBI): domain Bacteria; kingdom Pseudomonadati; phylum Pseudomonadota; class Alphaproteobacteria; order Hyphomicrobiales; family Methylobacteriaceae; genus Methylobacterium; species Methylobacterium sp. OAE515. The sequence goes on along the minus strand of NZ_JBGMUV010000001.1, from coordinate 2,974,006 downwards.
TCAGGTAGACCGCGATCCCGAGGGAGACGGGTACGCCGATCAGCAGTGCCAGGAAGGCGGAGGCGACGGTCCCGAGCACCGCGACCAGGGCACCATACTGCTCGGTCCCGACGTTCCAGGCGCTCGAGGTCAGGAATCCGAAGCCGAACTCGCGGAAGGCGGGCCAGCCGCCGTACAGGATCGAGCCGAGGATCCCGGCGAGGACGAGGAGCACCAGCAGCGCGGCGCCGTACGAGCAGGTCCGGAACAGGGTGTCGAGGCTGCGGCTCGGCGCCTTCCGCGCGGTCGCAGCACGCGTTCGGCCGAGGGCGATCGATTCTGTCAAAGCGGGCATCCGCGGTTCTCTGCGAAGGGTGGCGTGGTAGCGCGGTGCGTTCCCGGAAGCGAGGGAGGAGGTTGTCACCTCCTCCCGGCCACGCTCACATGTTGAAGACAGGCTTACCGTCCTTGCCCTTCACGTCTTTCCACTCCTGGTGGATGAGCTCGACGACGTTGTCCGGCAGCGGCACATAGTCGAGATCGGTGGCGAGCTTGTCGCCGTTCTTGTAGGCCCAGTCGAAGAACTTGAGCACGTCGGCGGCCTTGGCCGGATCGGCCGCATCCTTGTGGATCAGGATGAAGGTCGCCGCCGTGATCGGCCACGCGTCATCGCCCGGCTGGTTGGTCAGCGAGATGCCGAAGCCCGGGGCGGCTTTCCAGTCGGCGCTCGCGGCCGCGGCCTGGAACGCCTTGTCGTCCGGCTGCGGGTACTTGCCGGCCTTGTTCTGCAGCAGGGCGTAGGAGAGCTTGTTCTGCTTGGCATAGGCCGACTCGACGTAGCCGATCGCGTTCGGGACCTGCTTCACGGTGGCGGTCACACCCTCGTTGCCCTTGCCGCCCTGACCCACCGGCCAGGAGATCGTGGTGGCCGCGCCGTATTCCTTCTTCCAGGTGTCGGACGACTGGGAGAGGTAGGTGGTGAAGATGTTGGTCGTGCCGGACGCATCCGAGCGGTAGACCGGCGTGATGTTGGAATCGGGGAGCTTCAGCCCGTCATTGAGCTTCGCGATCCGCGGATCCGACCATTTGGCGATCTTGCCGGCGTAGATGTCGGCCAGGATGTCGCCGGTGAGCTTGAGCTTGCCCGGCTCGATCCCGGGGATGTTCACCACCGGCACGACGCCGCCCATCACGGTCGGGAACTGGACGAGGCCGTCCTTGGCGAGCTGCTCGGCCTTCAGCGGCGCGTCCGTGGCGCCGAAATCGACGGTCTTGGCCTGGATCTGCTTGATGCCGCCGCCGGAGCCGATCGACTGATAGTTGAGGCCCGAGCCGGTCTCCTTGCGATAGGCTTCGGCCCACTTCGAGTAGACCGGGAAGGGGAACGTGGCCCCGGCTCCGGTGATGTCGGCGGCGAGCGCCGCGGACGCCAGCTGAACCGTCGCGAGGCCGACGGCGAGCGCGTAAGCGAAGGGTCTCAAGGGATTCTCCGTTGCCGTCGGGCAAGAGCCTGCGCCGCTCCGCCGGCAAGCCCATGCCCGCGGCAGAGCTCTGCGGCCGATCTTCCGAAGAGACCCAGCGCCGGCCGCCCGATGGCTGGGCGGTTACGACAGGGAGATGACACCGGGATGACACCGCAGCCGCAAGTCGAGCGGCACGGTTCATCGACCTCGTGCGTTCAATACCGGCAATCGTATCGGAAGGATGTCGGATCGTGGGCGGCGAGGAGGTCGAGGCAGCGACGGAAGCCGATCCAGCCTGGCTTGCCCTGCATGCCGAGCGGGAAGCCCTGGAGCGCGCCCTGACGCTGGCGCAGGCGCGCCAGAAATTCAGCACCGATCCTGGGACGGCCGCACAGGCGCGGGTCGAGGAATCGGATCTGCTGGTCAACCTCGATCGGGTGCTGACCTTGATTCGGGCTGCCGAGTATCGCCGGAGGCCGGGCTCGCGCCGCTGGTAGTCGGCTTCGCAAAAAGCCGCGCTTTCCGACGACGCGAGTGCAGGTTCATCGAACGCTTGCGCGGTTCAAGATGAACTCAAAGTCGCCGGCCTGAGTCAGTCAGGCCGAATCGGACGCTAGCTCGCCCGGCGGAGTTCGCGCTCCTTCTGGCGCAGGCGCAGGAGCAGCTCAACATGGGTGTCGGTGATCGGCTGGGTATCGACACTGCCCTCGTAGACTGTCCGGAGCGTGAGCCCGAGCTGCCGCGTGTCGATCGACTGCTTGAGCGTCTGGCCTGCGCGCAGGTGCCCATCGGACGCGACCATGGACGGCTTCATCGCTCCCTCCCCGTCCCGCCGCCGAAACCATCCGCGGCGCCAGGACGATCGCACTCTCGCGTGTAATGGTTAACAAACGCCTAATTGCAACCAACGGTTAAGGTTGATGCGCGTTTACGCGTCGGCGCCCTGAAGAAGCCGGGCCGCCGCCGCCCGGGCCTCGTCCGTCACCGTGGCACCCGCGAGCATCCGGGCGATCTCCTCCCGCCGCTCGTCGACGGGCAGGCTTGAGACGCGGGTCGCGACACGGCTGGCCCCCTTCACGGGCGCCTTGGCGATCAGGAAATGCGTCTCGGCGCGCGCCGCTACCTGAGGCGCGTGGGTCACGGCGACGACCTGCACGGTGGCTGCGAGCCGGGCGAGGCGCAGGCCGATCGCGTCGGCCACGGCGCCGCCGACACCGGTATCGATCTCGTCGAAGATCAGGGTCGGCGCGGAGCCCTTGTCGGCCAGCACCACCTTGAGGGCCAGCATGAAGCGCGATAACTCGCCGCCCGAGGCGACCTTCATCATCGGGCCGGGCTTGGTGCCGGGATTGGTCTGCGCCCAGAATTCCACGCGATCGGTGCCGGCCGGATCGCGCGACTCCGGATCGGTGGCGATCTCGGTGATGAACCGGGCTCGCTCCAGCTTCAGCGGCGGCAGCTCGGCCTTCACGGCGGCGTCGAGCTGCTTGGCCGCCCGGCGGCGCCCGGCGCTGAGTTTCTCGGCCGCCTCGGCGTAGTCGGTTTCCGCCTTCGCGAGCGCCTGCTCGAGCCCGGCCAACGCCGCCTCGCCGGCATCGATCGCCGCGACATCCCCGGCGTAGCGCTCCGCCAGCGCGGCGAGATCATCGGCCGCGACATCGTACTTGCGGGAGGCCGCCCTCAGGGCGAACAGCCGCTCCTCCACCCGCTCCAGGTCGCGGGGATCGAACTCGGTCTCGGACACGGCCGCGTCCAGAACCGCGCGGGCTTCGTCGAGGGCGACCATCGCGGCGTCGAGGGCGTTCACGCAGGGATCGACGAGGGCCGGCAACTGCGCCGCGCGGCGCTCCAGCTTGCGCAGGGCGGCCGAGAGATGGGGCACGCCGGAATGGGGGCCGCCCACGGCGTCGAGCGCCTCGTTGAGCTCGCGGGCGACCTTCTCCGACTGCTGCATGATGCTGCGGCGCTCCGCCAGCTGAGCCTCCTCACCCGGCAGCGGAGCGAGCGCGGCCAGCTCCTCGACGGCGTGGCGCAGGAAGTCGGACTCCTTGCGGGCCGCCTCCACGCGGGCGCGATGCTCGGACAGCGCGGTCCGCGCTGTCCGGACCGCGCGCGACGCGTTCCCCACTTTGGCGAGGTGGGCCTGGAGACCGCCGAAGGCATCGAGGATCGCCCGGTGCGAGGCAGGATCGGCCAGCGCCCGGTCGTCGTGCTGGCCGTGGATCTCCACGAGCGCGGCCCCGATCGCCCGCAGCACCTGGACGCCCACCGGCTGATCGTTGACGAAGGCGCGGGTCCGCCCGTCGGCCATCTGGGTCCGGCGCAGGATCAGGTCGCCCTCGGTGTCGATCTCGGCCTCGGCGGCGATCCGGCGCGCCGGATGGTCGACGGGCAGGTCGAACACCGCCGTGACGACGCCCTGCGCCTCGCCGTGGCGGACGAGGCGGCCGTCGCCGCGGCCGCCGAGCGCCAGGGCGAAGGCGTCGAGCAGGATCGATTTGCCCGCGCCTGTCTCCCCGGTCAGGACGCTGAGCCCCGATCGGAAATTCAGTTCGAGTCTATCGATCAGGACGATGTCGCGGATCGCGAGCTGCGCCAGCATGCGGCGACGGGGATTCCTCAGGACGGGACCGCAGACATAAGGCCGCCGCGGCGCGGATTCACCCGAAAAATGCGTCGCACCGGACGTCTTGGATGCGACAACGGAAAGGCCCGGAGCGGCGGCTCCGGGCCCTGAGGCTTCGCGGGTCGGGTCCGACCGGACCCGGCCGCCTTACTCGGCCGAGGCGGTCTTGCCCGTGACCGTGCGGTAGATCTTGGAGAGGAACGAGGACTTCTCCTCGCGGGGCTCGACGCCGCCCTGAGCGAGCAGCGCGTGCGCGTCCTTGTACCAGGAACTCTCCGGGAAGTTGTGCCCGAGCACCGCGGCGGCGTTCTGCGCCTCCTGAGTGATGCCGAGCGCCCAGTAGGCCTCGGTCAGGCGCTCCAGAGCCTCCTCGGCGTGGCGCGTGGTCTGGTACTTGGCGACGACGTCGCGGAAGCGGTTGATCGCGGCCGGGAAGTTGCGCCGCTCCAGGTAGAAGCGCCCGACTTCCATCTCCTTGCCAGCGAGCTGGTCGCGGGTGATCTGGATCTTGGCCTTCGCATCCGCGGCGTATTCCGAGGTCGGATACTTCTGGACCAGCTCTTGCAGAGATGCGAGCGCCTTCTCGGAGCGTTCCTGGTCGCGGGTCACGTCCGGAATCTGCTTATAGTTCGACATCGCCATCAGGTACTGCGCGTAGGCAGCATCCTTGCTGGCCGGGTGCCGCTGCAGGTAGCGCTTCGAGGCGCTGATCGCGTCGTCGTACTTCTGGCCCTCGTAGTTGGCGTATGCTGTCATCAGCAGCGCCTTCCGGGACCAGTCGGAATACTGGTACTGCTTGTCGAGGCTATCGAACTTCTTGACGGCGCCCTCGTAGTCGCTGTCCTCGAGCTTGGCCAAGCCGTCGCTGTAGAGCTTGTCGGCCGGGACGTCCGGCACGACCTCGGGCTTGTATTTCTCGGCGAAGATTTGGGTCGGGTCGAAGTCGCAGCCGCCGAGGCCCAGGCCGAGGATGGCCACGAGCGGCGCCACGAAGGCCGCCGCCCGGCGATGACGAATGGTGACAGGCATCTGGCGCTCTTTCCCGAACCGGCGCCGTCTCGCGCCGTCATGCCATCGCGTGGGTGGATCCGGCCCGTCCGGGCCGCGCCCGCCGTTCACGGACCGTTAAACCGTGACGTTTGATTCGGGCACGAAAGCGGCAAGGCTGCGGGCGGCCAGGATCGGTTGACGGCTGTGTCCCGCAGGACACAAGTTGCCGTTCAGAGGTCTGCCGCGAAGGCGGCGATCCCGAGGCCGGCGCCGAGCTCGGAGAGGACGGTCTCGCGCCGCGAGCCCTGCGCCTCGACGATCGCGTAGTTGGACCGGTCGGCGAAGAGGGCGGAGAGCACGCCGACATTCATCCGGTGGCCGCCGCAATAGGAGCGGTAGGCGCCCTGGATCGGCAGGCCGGCCAGCGCGAGGTCGCCGATGGCGTCGAGGATCTTGTGGCGGACGAACTCGTCCGGGAAACGCAGGCCCTCGGGATTGACCACCGCGCTCTCGCCGACCGCGACGGTGTTCTCCAGCGAGGCACCGAGGGCGAAGCCCGCCTTCCAGTAGCGCTCCACATCCCGCATCATCCCGAAGGTGCGGGCGCCGGCGATCTCGCGGCGGTAGGAGGCCGGCGACAGGTCCATGGCCTTGCGGGAGCGGCCGATCACCGGGCTCTCGAAATCGATCTCGACGTCGAGGCGGAAGCCGCGATCGATGGGCCGCAGCTCCGCGAAGGACGTCCCGGTCTCGATGCGGACGTGGCGGAGGATCTTGAGCCAGCGCCGCGGCGTGTCGCAGGTCGCGATCCCGACCTGATCGATCGCCTGGACGAAGGGGAGCGCGGATCCGTCGAGGATCGGCATCTCGGGGCCGTCGATCTCCACCAGGGCGTTGTCCACGCCCAGCCCGTAGAGGGCGGACATCAGGTGCTCGACGGTGGCGACGGCACCGGTCTCGATGTCACCCAGAACGGTGCAGAGTTCGGTGGCCGAGACGAGGGCGTGATGCGCCTTGATCAGGCGGTCATTGCCATGGGTGGTGCCGGTGCGGAGGAAGGCGATGCCGTGATTGGCGGGAGCGGGCCGGATCGTGATCTCGGCCGGGTTCCCGGAATGGACCCCGATGCCCGAGAGCGTTGCCGGCCCTTTGAGGGTCGTCTGTTTATGCGTTCGCATTCCTTAGCCCCCGGGCGCGATCAGGTCCCGCCATCTCGACTGAAGATGACAAGAAAACTGACTGATCCGTCCGCTGCTTGATGCCCCTGCCCACGCTACCAGGTTGTGTCCCGATGCGTGTGTCGTCGGTCTTGAGGTTCTATAACTGCACCGCACAGGGCAGCCAAATCACGGATTCTTACGCTGTGTTACAGACACGCTTGCGGCGACGCCGTCGCAAACTGCTGATCCCCCAAAGGCTTAAAGGTTGGTTAATGCGTGGCTAACCGGCGACCGTTCTGTGGCGCGGATGCACCACGCCCCCAGGGATCACAGGATCCAGGCGAGCCCGGCTGCACCCGCATGCGGGTCAAAAAGCAACCGTTGGTTGTCTTGCTGCAGCACGAAGAGCCGGCGGTTTCCCGCCGGCTCCCTCGATTTGCGTCCGGGTTCGCCGGCGCTCAGTTCGCCTGACGACGCAGGAAGGCGGGGATCTCGAGCTGGTCGTCGTCCATCATCCGCGGCTGCGGCGCCATCCGGCCCTGGCCATCGAGATTGCCCTGGGCCGGGCGGTATTGCGGGACCGCGGGAGCGGCCGGAGCGCGCGGGGCCTGCGGGACGGGGGGCTGCGCCATCTGAGGCTGGGGCGCGGCCGGAGCGGCGGGCCGGGCTGCCGGGGCGGCACCCTCCATTTCGTCGCGGCGGCCGCCAAAACCGACCGTCGCGAGGCGACGGAGGAGCGAGGTCCGCTTGGATTCCGGGGCGGCCTCCTCGGCGGCGCGGTTCGCCATGATCTGGTTCTGCGCGATCGGCGGCAGCTCGTGGATCTGCGGCATGCGCGGGGCCCGGGCGAGCGGCGTGCCGGCCGGAGCGGCCGGGCGCGGCGGGACAAACGGACCGGCCGGGAGCTGCGCCACGGGCTCGGCTTGATGGGGCGCCGGAGCCGGGACGAAGGGCGCCGCGGCCCGGGGCTGGACCGGGGCGAGCACGACGTCGTCGCGGGTCACCGGAGCGGGCGCCTCGATCCGCGGCTCGGCGCGCATCTCGGGGGTCGGCTGCGGCGCGTGGACCGGAGCGGGAGCCGGCGCCGGGGCGGCCGCCTCGGTGCGGATGCTCGGCACCGGCGAGGCGGCGCGGGCGCGAGCCTCGGCGCGCAGGCGCTCGGCGACCTCGGCGATGCGCTGCTCGGTCTCGGCGATCGCCGGGTTGTTCGGCGAGTTCGCCGAGATCAGCAGCGGCTCGATGCCGGTGGCAACCACCGACACGCGGATGATGCCGTCGAGGCTCTCGTCGAAGGTGGCGCCCAGGATGATGTTGGCGTCCTGATCGACTTCTTCGCGGATGCGGGTGGCGGCCTCGTCGAGCTCGTACAGGGTCAGGTCGGAGCCGCCGGTGATCGAGATCAGCAGGCCGCGGGCGCCCTTCATCGAGACGTCGTCGAGGAGCGGGTTGGCGATGGCGGCCTCGGCGGCGCGGTTGGCGCGCTTCTCGCCGGACGCCTCGCCGGTGCCCATCATGGCCTTGCCCATGCCGCGCATGATCGCCCGCACGTCGGCGAAGTCGAGGTTGATGAGGCCTTCCTTCACCATCAGGTCGGTGATGCAGGCGACGCCCGAGTAGAGCACCTGGTCGGCCATCGCGAAGGCGTCGGCGAAGGTGGTCTTCTCGTTGGCGACCCGGAACAGGTTCTGGTTCGGGATCACGATCAGCGTATCGACCGCCGCCTGCAGCTCCTGGATGCCGAATTCGGCGGTGCGCATGCGGCGCATGCCCTCGAACTGGAACGGCTTGGTCACGACGCCGACCGTCAGGATGCCCATGTCGCGGGCCGCGCGGGCGATGACCGGGGCCGCGCCGGTGCCGGTGCCGCCGCCCATGCCGGCGGTGATGAAGCACATGTGGGCGCCCGAGAGCTGGTCGCGGATCTCGTCGATCACCTCGTCGGCGGCGGCCGAGCCGACCTCCGGGTGCGAGCCGGCGCCGAGGCCCTGCGTGACGCCCAGGCCCATCTGGATCACCCGCTCGGCCTTCGAGGAGGTGAGCGCCTGCGCGTCGGTGTTGGCGACGACGAACTCGCAGCCGAGCAGGCCCGACTCGATCATGTTGTTGACGGCGTTGCCGCCGGCGCCGCCCACGCCGAAGACGGTGATACGGGGCTTGAGTTCCCGGATGTCCGGCGCCTGGAGTGTGATGGCCATGGTGTCGAGCCTCTCGCTAACTGTGCTGTCCGTGCGACGCTGAAAGCGCCGGATCCTCGTCGACACACCCGCCCGCAGGGGCGGATGTGGAATTTCAGAAGCTGTCCGAGAGCCAGCGGCTGACTCGGCGGATGTAGCTGTCGGTGCCGGTCGCCGCGAAGGCGCCGTGCCCCCGCGGCTCGAAATGCTCGGCATGGGCCACCTGCGGGTAGACGAGCAGGCCGACCGCCGCCGAGAAGGCCGGGCCCTTGGCGGCTTCCGGCAGGCCCCGGATGCCGAGGGGCCGTCCGATCCGCACCTGACCCTGGAGGACGCGGCGGGCGACCTCCGGCAGACCGACGAGCTGGCTGGCGCCGCCGGTGAGGACCACGCGCCGCCCGGCCTGGGCGGCGAAGCCCGCCTCCCGCAGACGGTCGCGCACCAGCTCGATCACCTCCTCGACGCGCGGCTTGATGATCCGCACGAGTTGCGAGCGCGGGATGTGGGCCGGCGCCTCGCCCTCGTCCTCGCCGACGCCGTGCACGGCGATCATGTCGCGGTCGTCGGAGGGGGTGGAGAGAGCCGAGCCGTAGAGGGTCTTCAGCCGCTCGGCCGCCGCCATGCGGGTGGAGAGGCCGCGGGCGATGTCCATGGTGACGTGGTGGCCGCCGACCGCCAGGGCGTCCACGTGGACGAGGTGACCGCCCGAGAACACGCCGACGCTGGTGGTGCCGCCGCCCATATCAACGACGCAGACGCCCATCTCGGCCTCGTCGTCGACCAGGGCCGAGAGGCCGGCCGCGTAGGGCGTGGCGATCACCGCCTCGACCCCGAGATGGCAGTGCTCCACCGCCAGCATGACGTTGCGGGCCGCGGCGAGCTCGCTGGTCACCACGTGCAGGTCGACGCTGAGCGCCTCGCCGATCATGCCTGACGGGTCGATCACGGCGCCCTGCCCGTCCAGCGCGTAACCGGTCGGCAAGGCGTGGAGCACGGCCCGACCGGGGCTGACGCCGTGGGCGCTCGCGGTCTCAAGCACCCGCTCGACGTCGCTGCCCGTGACGGTTCCGGAGCGGACGTTCACCCGCGCCTGGAAATGCTGTGAGGCGAGGCGGCCGCCCGACATGTTGACGATGACCGACTGGACCTCGACCTTGGCCATCCGCTCGGCGGCGTGGACCGCCTGACGGATCGCGCCCTCGGCGGCGGCGAGGTCGACGATGGCGCCGCCCTTCAGACCGAGGGAGCGCTGGTGGCCGATGCCGATGATGCGCGCGAGGTGCGTGCGGCCGCGGAGCGTCGTGAGCGCCTCGGCGGGCTGTAGCTCGGCGATGAGGCAGACCACCTTGCTCGTGCCGATGTCGAGCACCGAGAGGGTGGTCGAACGCCGGGCGGAGAGCGGCTTCAAGCGCGGCGTGAGGCCGTGTTGGCTGTGCATTGACGCTACCGGACGCGGGATGCGGGACGGGCGGAGATCTTGGTCGAGGGCATCAGCTGGCCGTGCCCTTCTTCTTCGCCTTCTGGGCTTCCGCGCGGGTGGCGGCAGCCTCTTCGGTCAGGCGCACCACGAGGCGGTCCGGCATGCGCAGATCCACGGCGATGATGTCCTTCTCGAGCAGGCCGGCCTCGCGCTCGAACCGGACGAGGCGGGCGAGCGCGGCGGCCGGATCGGCCTCGGGCAGGCGCACGTCGACGCCGTCGAGCTTGAGGGTCCAGCGCCGGCCGGACACGTAGGTGCCGGCCTTGATCCGCTCGGCCAGCGGCCCGGCGGCCGCGATCAGGGCGAGGTACTCGGGAAGCTTGGTGTTCGCGTCCTCGCCGACGACCAGCGGCAGGCTGGCATAGCGGTCGTCGCGCATGGCATCGATCACCGTGCCGTCGGCGGCGATGACGCTGATCTCGCCGTTCTTCTGCCAGAGGGCCGCGGGCTCGCGCTCCACCTGGGTGATGGCGATCTCGTTGGGGTAGATCTTCCGGACCGAGGCCTGGGCGATCAGCGGCACGCGCAGCAGCTTCTCGCGCACGGCGCTGACGTCGAGGAACGGCACGGAGGAGCGCCAGTCTATGCCGGCGGCCGCCAGAACCTCGCGCTCATACATCCGGGAGATGCCCGAGATGGTCACGCGCTCGACGCCGAAGCCGGTCAGGCGTGCGGCAATGTCCAGCGGGCGGCCCTGCTCGGCCACGAAGGCGTCGTAGCGACCGCTCGCCACGAAGCCGGCGAGCGCCACGGCGGCGAGAGATACCGAGACCCCGACGACGCCGACGCCGCGGGGCAGGCGCTCGCCCAGGCGCTGGCCGGGGCGGGCGCGGCGGACCGAGAGCGAGCGCGCAGGGCGGCCGATGAGCCGGCCCAGGGCGGCGCCGAGGCGGCGCGCGGGACCGATCCGGCCGGCGGCGTCGCCGCTCAGCGATTCAGGGAAGCGTCCTCCACCATCCATCGGACGAGCTCACCGAAACTCAGGCCCGCATGGGCCGCCATCTCCGGCACAAGGCTCGTCTGGGTCATGCCGGGTTGCGTGTTGACCTCCAGCACGACGAGCAGACCGGTTCCACCCGGTGTGTCGTCGAATCGAAGGTCGGCACGGCTGACGCCCCGACAGCCCAGTGCTTGATGCGCCGTTAACGACAGTTCTTGGACACGCTGGTAAACATTTGGTTTAAGTTCGGCCGGGAGGACGTGGATCGACCCCCCCGGGGCGTATTTGGCGTCGTAGTCGTACCAGTCGCCCGTCGCGGCCTTCACCTCGATCACGCCGAGGGCCCTGTCGCCCATCACGCCGCAGGTCAGTTCGCGGCCGGCTATGTAAGGTTCTGCAAGGACTTGCTCGCCGAACGTCCACTCCTCGGAGGCGAGGATTTGGGGCGGGTGCGAGCGGCCGTCGCGCACGATGATCACACCCACCGATGAGCCTTCCGCGATGGGTTTCACGACGTAGGGTGGCGGCAGGGGGTGTGTCTTGGCGGCCGCATGACGGTTAACGATCCGGCCCTCCGGCACGTCGACGCCGGCGGCGCGCATGACGGTCTTGGCCCGCTCCTTATTCATGGCGAGCGCCGAGGCGAGGACGCCGGAATGGGTGTAGGGGATCTTCAGGATCTCCAGGAGACCCTGGATCGTGCCGTCCTCGCCGTCCGGGCCGTGCAGCGCGTTGAAGGCGACGTCCGGCCTGAGCGCCGACAGCACCGAGGCGATGTCGGGACCGACATCGACCCGCGTGACCCGGTAGCCCTCGCCTTCCAGGGCGTCGGCGCAGGCCTTGCCGGAATTGAGCGAGACTTCGCGCTCGGCGGAGGTGCCGCCCAGAAGGACGGCGACGTGCTTGGACATGGTGCGCTCCGGGGCGAGGCGGTGGATGACGGGCCGGCTCATGCCGCGCCGATCAGGCTTCGGATCGTGGTGTAGACCTGCGCGGCCGTCTGATGAGGCAGCGTTCCGATGCGGCGCAGGATCCGGCTCGGTTCGATGCAGGCGAGTTTGAGCGGGCGCACGACGGAGGCGACGCCCAGGCCGGCCGACATCAGGTCATCGATCCGGACATCGCCCGCAGCGTGCGTGTTGCGGGCACTCGTGATCATCGCGATCCACACGTAGCCGGCAGCGGCGACAGCCTCTCCCGACACGACGAGAGCGGGCCGCCTCTTCTCTGCCAATCGGTCCGAATAGGGGAACGGCACGACGACGACCGTGCCGGCCGGCAGATCCGCTGTCTCAGAGGCCGGCATAATCTTCATCATCGATCGGGCCGGCCCACTCCGTGAAGGCCACGAACGGATCCTCACCCTCCGGCGGAGCCTTGTCGATGCGGATGCCGTCCGGCGTGATCCGGTAACGCAGACGATCGCCGGGTCGGATCGCCAGATGTTCGCGAACCTCCGCCGGCAGCACCGTTTGGCTCTTCACCGAGACTTTGGAATAGGCGGTCCGGGCTGGCTGTTCCGGCATGTCCTTCGTCCCTGCCGATAAACTTACATCTTACTGACTTACAGCCTGTGCCGCCAAGCCGATCCGACGGATCTCCCAGCGCAGCTCGACCCCGCTCGTCTCGCGCACCCGCCGACGAACCTCCTCGCCGAGTCCCTCGATGTCGGCCGCGGTCGCGCTGCCGGTGTTGATCAGGAAGTTGCAGTGCATCTCGCTGACCTGGGCGCCGCCCCGCCTCAGCCCGCGGCAGCCGGCGGCGTCGATCAACTGCCACGCCTTGCCGCCTTCCGGGTTGGCGAAGGTCGAGCCGCCGGTGCGCTCGCGGATCGGCTGGGCGGCCTCGCGGGCGGCGGTGACCCGCTCCATCTCGGCCTCGATGGCGGCCCGTTCGCCGGGCCTGCCCCGGAACAGGGCGCTCGTAAGGATCACGTCCTCCGGCACACCCGAATGCCGGTAGGAGAAGCCCATGTCGGCGTGGGTGAAGGTGCGCGCCTGCCCCTGGCGATCGATGCCGCGAGCCTCAACCAGCACGTCGGTCGTCTCGCCACCATGTGCGCCCGCGTTCATGCGCAGCGCCCCGCCGATCGAGCCCGGGATGCCGCGATAGAAGGCGAGCCCGTCGAGACCCGCCTCGGCCGCGGCCTTGGCGAGGCGCATGTCCGGCACCGCGGTGCCGACCGCCAGCATGTCGCCGTCGATTGCGACGCTGCCGAAGGCCTTGCCGCCGAGGCGCACGACGACACCGGGGATGCCGCCGTCCCGCACGATCAGGTTCGAGCCGAGCCCGATCACCGTGACGGGCACATCGGGATCGAGGGCCGCGAGGAGGCAGGCGAGATCCTCCTCGTCGGCCGGCGTGAACAGCACCTCGGCCGGTCCGCCGACCCGGAACCACGTCAGGTCGGCGAGCGGCTGGTCGGCGAGCAGGCGCCCGCGGAGGTCGGGCGCGGCGGCCCGGATGCGATCGTGCAGAGAGGCGGTCATCTGTGTGTCTCCCCTCGCCCCGCCTGCGGGGAGAGGGATGCGGCGATCCTGGTGTCGTCGCATCGGGGTGGCAGCGGACGCTGCGAGGCCGGGGTCCGGAGAGTCACCGCCGGGTTCATCCTCAGAGCGCAGCCCAGTATAGACGGTCGAGGGTGCCGCCGACCCGAGAGGCCTCCCGGGGCGGACTCACGCACCGCGCCTACCGTCCCCGCGCGGCGAGTTCGTCCGGCAGGGCGTAGGCCCACTGCGTGATCGTGCCGGCGCCGAGGCAGACCACGTAATCACCGGGCTTGGCGAGGTCCGCGATGATCCCCGCGAGCTCCTCCGGCCGCTCCAGGGCCCGGGCGTCGCGGTGACCGCGGGAGCGCAGGCCGGCCACGAGGCTGTCGCGGTCGAAGCCCTCGATCGGCTGCTCGCCGGCCGCGTAGACCGGCGCGACGATGACCGTGTCGGCATCGTTGAAGCAGGTGCAGAAATCGTCGAACAGCGATTGGAGGCGGGTGTACCGGTGCGGCTGAACGACCGCGACGACGCCGTGCTCGGTCGAAGCGCGGGCGGCCTTGAGCACCGCCTTGATCTCCACCGGATGGTGTCCGTAATCGTCGAAGATCGTCGCGCCGTTCCACTCGCCGGTGCGGGTGAAGCGCCGCTTCACCCCGCCGAAGCTCGCGAGCGCCTGGCGGATCGCGTCCGGCTTGACGCCGAGCTCGTGTGCGACCGCGAGCGCCGCCGTGGCGTTGAGCGCGTTGTGCTTGCCGGGCATCGGCAGCACGAGATCCTCCATCTCCATCCGGTAGCCGGGCCGACGGTCGCGGATCATCACCCGGAAGCGGCTCTGGCCGCCGCGCAGGTCCACGTCGATCAGGCGCACGTCGGCCTGCGGGTTCTCACCGTAGGTGATGATCCGCCGGTCCTCGATATGGCCGACGAGGTCCTGCACCACCGGGTGATCGATGCACATCACCGCGAAGCCGTAGAACGGGATGTTGTCGATGAAGCGCCGGAACGCGTCCTTGATCGCGTCGAACGAGCCGAAATGGTCGAGATGCTCGGGGTCGATGTTGGTGACGATCGCGACATCGGCCGGCAGCTTCAGGAAGGTGCCGTCCGACTCGTCGGCCTCCACCACCATCCACTCGCCCGCGCCCATGCGGGCATTGGTGCCGTAGGCGTTGATGATGCCGCCGTTGATCACCGTCGGGTCGAGGTTGCCGGCGTCGAGCAGCGTCGCGACCAGCGATGTGGTCGTGGTCTTACCGTGCGTGCCCGCGATGGCGACGCAGGACTTGAAGCGCATCAGCTCGGCCAGCATCTCGGCCCGGCGCACGACCGGGAGGCGGCGCTCCCGTGCGGCTTGCAGCTCGGGGTTGTCACGCTGGATCGCCGTCGAGACCACGACCAGCGCGGCCTCGGCGACATTGTCGGCGTTGTGGCCCACGAAGGTGCGCATGCCCTTCTCGGCCAGACGGCGGACATTGGCGTTGTCGGACGCGTCCGACCCCTGCACCGTGTAGCCGAGATTGTGCATCACCTCGGCGATGCCGGACATGCCGATGCCGCCGATGCCGATGAAGTGGATGGGTCCGAGCTTGTCGGGCAGCTTCATGGGTCGAACCGTCTGGTGGCGGGATCGCCGGTGCGAAATCCCTTGAGGATCAGGTGCGGGCGGCCGTCTGGATGACGACCTCGGCCAGCCGCTCGGCGGCGTCGTGGATGCCGGCGCTTCTGGCCGCATCGGCCGCCGCGGTCAATTTTGCCGGCGTCTCGAAGCAGGCCGTGAGGTCCGCCGCGAGGCGATCCGGCGTGAAATCGGCCTGCTTCACGGCCAAAGCCGCGCCGATCGCGTCGAGGGTCGCGGCGTTGGCGGCCTGGTCCTGATCCAGCGAGCCGGGCAGCGGCACGAGGATCGCCGGGCGGCCGATCGCCGCCAGTTCCGAGACCGTGGAAGCGCCCGATCGCGAGACCACGAGGTGGCTCGCGGCCATGCGGCCGGGCAGGTCCTTGAAGAACGGCGCCGCCTCGATCCCGGCGAGCCCCATGGCGAGGTAGCGGTTCTGCACCGCCGTCAGATCCTCCGGCCGGACCTGCTGGACGAGGTGGAGGCGGGCGCGCAGCGCGTCGGGCAGGCGCGCGATCGCTTCCGGTACGACCTCGCCCATCACGCGGGCGCCCTGGCTGCCGCCGAACACCAGGAGCCGCAGGGAATCGTCCGGACCGAAGGCGGGAAACGGAACCTTCGCCGCCTCGATCACCGCCGGGCGGAGCGGGTTGCCGGTGTGGATCCGCGGGGCTTTGGCCTTGTCGGGCACGCCGCGCACGACCTTGAAGCCGGTGGCGATGGTGCGAGCGCCCCGCGCCAGGAAGGCGTTGGCCCGGCCCATCACGGCGTTCTGCTCGTGCAGGATCGTCGGCACGCGCAGGATCTGGCCGGCGAGCACCGGCGGGACGGTCGGATAGCCGCCGAAGCCCACGATGGCGGCCGGGTTGATCCGGCGGATCTCCTTGGCGGCGACACCGAAGCCGCGGCCGAGCGTCAGCACGGCGCCGGCCCGCTTCAGCGGCGAGCGGCCGGACGGCGTCGCGGACGCGATGGTCACGACCTCCGAGGCCGGGAACTCGGACGCGATCGCGTCGACCCGCGCGTCGGTGGCGAGCGCCACCCTTATGCCGCGGGCGCGCAGGGCGTGGGCGAGACTCTCGGCCGGGAACAGGTGGCCGCCGGTGCCGCCCGCGCAGAGCAGGATCGTGGGGGTGAAGACCGTCACCGCATCACCCCGGCGACGGTGGCCGGCGCGGTGCCGGGGGGCTTCTGGCTGAGCATCACGGTGCGGGGGCGCTTGCGGGTCAGGGCGACGAGGAAGCCGGTGCCGAGCGCCAGCGAGATCAGCGAGGAGCCGCCGTAGGAGACGAAGGGCAGCGTCATGCCCTTGGCGGGCATCAACTGGGTGTTCACCGCCATGTTGATGCAGGCCTGGAGGCCGAACAGCGTGGTCAGGCCGGTGATCGCCAGCCGCGAGAAGGTGTCGTCCGTGCGCCGGGCGAGCTTGAGGCCGCGCAGCACGATGAAGGCGAACAGGGCCACGAGGCACAGGCAGACGATCACGCCGAATTCCTCGCCGGTGACCGAGAAGATGAAGTCGGTATGCGCGTCCGGCAGGTGGCGCTTGGCCACGCCCTCCCCCGGGCCCGTGCCGAACCAGCCGCCCGAGCGGAACGATTCGCGCGACCAGAAATCCTGGAAGCCGCCGCCGGAATCCCGGTCGAGGAACTTGTTGAAGCGCTCGCGGACGTGATGGAAGAACAGGTAGGCAGCGAAGACACCCCCAAGGCCCAGCACGCCGAGGACGGCCACCCAGATCAGGTGGAGGCCGGCCACGAAGAACAGCGCGCACCAAACCATGGTAATCAGCATGGTCTGGCCGAAATCGGGCTGGAGCAGCAGCGGCACGATGGTGATCGGCAAGAGCAGCAGCGCCAGGATGCCGCCCGGCATGTCGCGGCGCTGCGCACCCTCCGAAAAGGCCCAGGCGGCCACGACCACGAAGGCCGGCTTCACGAATTCCGAGGGCTGCAGGCCGAAGGAGCCGAACTGGATCCAGCGATGCGCGCCCTTGATCTCGGGGCCGAACTTGCCGGCGAGCAGGCACAGGACGACGCCGCAGACCCAGGTGATCAGCGCGAGCCGGCGGATGCCGCGCAGGGACAGGAACGAGACCGCGCAGATCAGCAGGATCGTCGGGGCGAGATACATCGCCTGCCGGTTCAGGAAGTAGAAGGTCGGCAGGCCGATCCGCTCGGCCACCGGCGGGCCGCCGCCCATCAGGAAGACGAGCCCGGCCACCATCAGGGCGAACAGGGCCGCGAGGAGCCCGCGATCGACCGTCCACCACCAGTCCGTCAGGGGGGTGCGTTCCGCGCGTGACATCATGCCGGGCAACGACTCCAGTCCGCGCGGATGCCGATCCGCGCGGGTCGGAGTCGATCCTGTGCAGGAATGGTAAACGGAGACTTATGCGTGACGACGCTGCGCCGCCGACTCTGTCCGTGCCGGGGCGCCGGCCGACCGCTCAAGCCAGATGCCGGTGCTGCCGACACCGCCCGAGAGGCGCTGAAAACCTCACGCGTATCGTTCGAGTTCAATCGTCCAAAGAACAGATAATACTCTATGTTAATACCAGACGTGCAACCTTTGGGTGTAAGTTGCGGATCGGCGAGCAACCTGAACCGGGTGCCGCTCGGCGATGCCGGATCCGCCAAGCGGAAGCTCCCTCGCCATGTTCTCTGCCCTGAACAACCGTGAAGCGCAGGCCAAGCTCGCGGCCCTCGACCGCGTTCAGGGCGTCATCGAGTTCGACCTCTCCGGGAAGATCCTCTCGGCCAACGGCAATTTCCTGGCTGTGGTCGGCTACACGCTGCCGGAGATCGTCGGGCAGCACCACAGCCTGTTCATGGATCCGGCGCAGCGGGACTCGCCCGAGTACCGCGCGCTCTGGGAGCGCCTGCGTTCGGGCACATTCGAGAGCGGGCAGTTCCAGCGGGTCGGCCGGGGCGGCCGCAGGATCTGGATCCAGGCGTCCTACAATCCGGTGCTCGACAGCCGCGGTCGGCCCTACAAGGTGGTGAAATTCGCCACCGACATCACCCAGCAGAGGACCGAGGAGGCCGACCGCGCGGGACAGATCGAGGCCATCCACAAGGTGCAGGCCGTCATCGCCTTCGACCTCGACGGTACGGTGCTCGAGGCCAACGACAACTTCCTGGCCGCGATGGGTTACACACGAGGAGAAGTGGTCGGGCAGCACCACAGCCTGTTCGTCGAGCCCGGCCAGCGCGACAGCGAGGCGTACCGCGCGTTCTGGGCGGCGCTGCGGAACGGGACCTATCAGGCGGCGCAGTTCCGACGCGTCGGCAAGGGCGGTCGCGAAGTCTGGATCCAGGCGTCCTACAACCCGATCTTCGATGCCGCCGGCCGGCCCTACAAGGTGGTGAAGTTCGCCACCGACATCACCGACCAGGTCCGCCTGCTCGCCGACCTGCGCACGCTGATCGACCGGAACTTCGGCGAGATCGAGCAGGCGGTGACGCACTCGACGCGGGCGGCCGCCCTGGCCTCCTCGGCCGCGGATTCGACCTCCGGCAACGTCCAGACCGTGGCAGCGGCGGCCGAGGAGCTGGCCGCGTCCGTCGCGGAGATGTCGCAGAGCATCGTCCGCTCGCAGGGCGCCACCGACACCGCCTATGCCTGCGTCCAGGAGGCGGACGGCCACACCAAGCGCTTGGCCGAGACCGCGACCGCGATGACCAGCATCGTCGGCCTGATCCAGAACATCGCCGGCCAGATCAACCTGCTGGCGCTCAACGCCACGATCGAGGCGGCCCGCGCCGGCGAGGCGGGACGCGGCTTCGCGGTCGTCGCCTCCGAGGTGAAGGCGCTGGCCGATCAGGCGGCGCGCGCCACCGGGCAGATCAACGGCGAGATCGCCAGCGTGCAGCGCGTCTCGCAGGAGGTGGTGGGAGCGCTGACCTCGATCGGGACCTCGGTCTCGGTGATGCGCGAGACCGTCGTGGCGACCGCGGCGGCCATCGAGGAGCAGAGCGCGGTGACGCGCGACCTCGCCGAGAACATGCAGAGCGCTGCCGGGGCGGTCACGGCGATCACCGGCAATATCGGGGCGATCGTTCAGTCCGTGGCCGACGTCTCGCAGGCGGTGGGCACCACCCGCGACGCCGCCAAGGTGCTGGCGCGCTGAGGCGGCGCTGCCTCAGGGCAGCGCCTGCACCAGCTCCCGGAAACGGTTGCCGCGGATCTCGAAGTTCCGGAACTGGTCGTAGGAGGCGCAGGCCGGCGAGAGCAGCACAACGGGCTCCGGGGCGCCCGAGGCGGCGGCGTTCTCGGCGGCCTTCGGGACCGCCACCTCCAGGGTCTCGCAGCGGGTGTAGGGAACGGCGCCCTCCAGCGTCGCCGCGAAGGCATCGGAGGCGGCGCCGATCAGGTAGGCGTGGGCGACCCGCTCGAAATACGGCACCAGCGGGAAGATGCCGCCGTCCTTCGGCTTGCCGCCGAGGATCCAGTGGATGTCCCGGAAGGCCGTGAGCGCCTTCTCGGTCGAATCCGCGTTCGTCGCCTTCGAATCGTTGACGAACAGCACGGGCCCGCGCCGCCCGACCTCTTCCATCCGGTGCGGCAAGCCCGGGAACGAGGTCAGCCCGGCCTGGATCTCCGTGGGTGAGAGGCCGAGCGCCCGCGCTACCGCCACGGCCACCGCCGCGTTCTGCCAGTTATGGGCGCCCCGGAGCGAGCCGATCCCGTTCACGTCGGCGAGCGCCGTACCATCCGGATCGCGGACGATCCCGTCGCGCACGCTCAGCGCGTCGGTGCAGAGTGTCTCGCCGTGGGGCACGTGCACGCGCACGAGGTCGGCACCGCGCCGGTCGGCAATGGCCCGGCTGGGCGCATCGTCGATGCCGACCACCGCGAGGGCCGAACCGCGGATCAGGCGCTCCTTGATGGCCGCGTACTGCTCCATGGTGCCGTGGCGGTCGAGGTGGTCGGGGGTGATGTTCATCAGGACGCCGACGCTCGGATCGAGGCTCGGCGTCAGGTCGATCTGGAACGACGACATCTCGATCACGTGGACGCGGCCGGCGGCGGGCGGCTCCAGGGACAGGATCGCGGTCCCGATATTGCCGCCCATCTGCACGTCACGGCCTCCTTGCGCGAGCACGTGGGCGATCAGCGCTGTGGTGGTCGACTTGCCGTTGGTGCCGGTGATCGCCACGAACGGCGCCCCGGCGGCGTGCGCCCGGCGCTCGCGGCAGAACAGCTCGATATCGCCGATGATTTCGACATCCGCGGCGCGGGCGAGCCGGACGCTCCAGTGCGGCTCCGGATGGGTCAGGGGCACGCCGGGGCTGAGCACGAGCGCGGCGAAGCCCGACCAGTCGGCCTCGCGCAGATCCTGCGTCTCGATCCCGGCCTCCCGGGCCCGGGCGAGGCTGTCGGCATTGTCGTCCCAGGCCTGCACGCCGGCACCGCCCGCCTTCAGCGCCAGCGCGGTGGCGAGACCGGAGCCGCCGAGCCCGAACAGGGCGACGGTGCGGTCGGCGAAGGTGGTGATGGGCGTCATGGGAAGCTCGAGAAGCGAAAGGGGCCGGGCCGATCCCATCCAATCCCCTTATCCTGAGGTGCTCGCGTCAGCGAGCCTCGAAAGAGCCCTCCAGCCAGCGCGCGATCCCTGGAGGGCTCCTTCGAGGCCGCCGCTGCACGACGGCACCTCAGGATGAGGACCTGGGTGGGATCAGCCAGTTAAGGCGGCTCTCTATCACATTTTCTCAGCGCAGCTTCAGCGTCGCCAAGCCCGCCATGGCCAGGATGACGGCGATGATCCAGAACCGGATGACCACCTGCGGCTCCTTCCAGCCCTTCTGCTCGAAATGGTGGTGGATCGGCGCCATCCGGAAGACGCGCTTGCCGGTGAGCTTGAACGAGGCGACCTGGATGATCACCGACATCATCTCGAGGACGAACAGGCCGCCGACGATCGCCAGGACGATCTCGTGCTTCGTCGCCACCGCGACGGTGCCCAGGAGCCCGCCGAGGGCCAGGGAGCCGGTATCGCCCATGAAGATCTGGGCCGGCGGCGCATTGAACCAGAGGAAGCCGAGGCCGGCGCCGATCACGGCGCCGCAGACCACGGCGAGCTCGCCCGAGTCACGGACGTAGTTCACCTGCAGGTAGCTCGCGGTGAACGAGTTGCCGACCAGATAGGCGATGAACCCGAAGGTGGCGCAGGCGATCATCACCGGCACGATGGCCAGACCGTCGAGGCCGTCGGTCATGTTCACGGCGTTGCCGGCGCCCACGATCACGAAGGCGCCGAACAGCGGGTAGAACCAGCTGAGGTTCAGGAGCGCGTCCTTGAACACCGGGAAGGCGAGCTGGTTCTGCAGCGCGGCCGGCGAGTAGACCGCGATCGTCAGGCAGGCCGCCATCGCGATCACCGCCTCGAGGGCCAGGCGGAACTTGCCCGAGAACCCCTTGTGCGACTGCTTCGTCACCTTGAGGTAGTCGTCGTAGAAGCCGATGGCGCCGAAGCCGAGGGTGACGGTCAGTGTCACCCAGACATAGTGATTGCGCGGGTTGGCCCAGAGCAGGATCGCCACGATCGCGCCCGCCAGGATCATCAGCCCGCCCATGGTCGGCGTGCCGCGCTTGGTCAGCAGGTGCGTCTGCGGCCCGTCCTCGCGGATCGGCTGCCCCTTGCCCTGGCGCAGGCGCAGCAGCGAGATGATCCACGGCCCGAACCAGAACACGAACAGGCCCGCCGTGAACAGCGCGCCGCCGGTGCGGAAGGTGATGTAGCGGAACACGTTGAGCGGCGTGAAGCTGCTGCTCAGGTCCGAGAGAAGGTACAGCATACGGGCGCTCGGCCCCTTTGTTCAGGCGCAGGTTTCGGGGGGCGTTACCGCGCGCTTCGAACGCGCGGGCCTGCCGGTCAGGGGGCCGTCGCCAGGGCGCGCCGCGCCTCGTCGACGGCGTAGCGGGCTTTCAGGGCCTCGACAATCCGGCCCATGCGGCTGCCGTTCGATCCTTTGACCATCACGGCATCGCCGGGCCGGAGCGTCCGGGCGAGCGGCTCCAGCAGGTCCACGGAGGTGTCAGCCACAGCGCCGCGGCGGCTCACCGGCAGGGCCTCGAACAGGTGGCGCATCAGCGGGCCGGCCGCGAAAACGAGGTCGATCCGGGCCGCCTCGATCGCGTCGGCAAGGCCGCGATGCAGGTCGGGGGCGGCGGCGCCTAGTTCCAGCATGTCGCCCAGCACCGCGATGCGGCGGCCGCGGGGCCCGGTCTCGATCCCCGCGAGCGTCGCGAGCGCTGCCCGGACCGCCACGGGATTGGCGTTGTAGCTCTCGTCCACCAGGTAGGCGGTGCCGCCGCCGATCTCGAGGGCGGTGCGCTCGCCGCGCCCCGCCGGCGGCGTCAGCCCGCCGAGCGACAGGGCGGCGCGGGCGAGGTCGGCCCCGAGGCTGTGGACCACCGCCATGACACCCAGCGAATTCAGCGCCGCGTGCCGGCCGGCCGTGCCGAGCTTGTAGGTGACGGGCTGGCCCATCACGAGGGCATCGACGACCGACAGGTCGGGGCGGAGCACGATCTTCAGGGCGCGCACGTCGGCATCCGGGTGCTCGCCGAAGGTGACCACCCGTCCCGCCCGGGAGGCCTGCGCGTGGGCCGCGAGCCGGTCGAAATGCTGGACGTCGCGGTTGATGATCGCAACGCCGCCGGGCTGGAGGCCGGAGAAGATCTCGCCCTTGGCGTCCGCGATGGCCGCGAGCGAGGCGAAATGCTCGATATGGGCGGGCGCGATCGTGGTGATCAGCGCGATGTCGGGCCGGACCTGGGCGGTCAGCGGCACGATCTCGGCCGCGTGGTTCATGCCGATCTCGAACACGCCGTAGCGCGTGGCTTGCGGCATCCGCGCCAGCGTCAGGGGCACGCCCCAGTGATTGTTGTAGGAGGCCGCCGAGGCGTGGGTCTCGCCCTGGCCGGAGAGCACGTGGCGCAGGGCCTCCTTGGTCCCGGTCTTGCCGACCGAGCCGGTCACCGCCACGACCTGGGCCTTCGTGCGGGTACGCGCCGCCGCTCCGAGCCGGGTCATCGCCGTCAGCACCGGATCCGCACCCGTCTCGGTGACAGCCAGGACCGGGCCATGAGGCGCGAGGTCGCCGGCGCGGGCTTCGGCCACCACGGCGGCGCCGGCCCCGCGGCCGAGGGCGTCGGCCACGAAGTCGTGGCCGTCGCGGGCGTCGCCGCGGATGGCGAAGAACAGGTCGCCGGGCTGGAGCGTGCGGGTGTCGATCGAGGCGCCACCGATCGGGCGCTCGGCGCCGATCAGGCGCCCGCCCGTCGCGGCCTCGAGTTCCTCCCGCGTCCAGAGTGCGGTCATGGTCAGCCCCCGGTCACCCTCAGGTCGCCTCGGTGATCGCCGCGCGCAGGACCTCGTGGTCCGAGAACGGCAGCGTCCGATCCCCCACGATCTGGCCGGTTTCATGACCCTTGCCGGCCACGACCAGCACGTCGCCCGGTCCGAGACGCCGCACGGCCGTGCGGATCGCCTCCGCGCGGTCGCCGATCTCTTCTGCGCCCGGCGCGGCGTCGAGGATCGCCCGACGGATCGCGGCGGCCTCCTCGGTGCGCGGATTGTCGTCCGTGACGATCACGGTGTCGGCGAGGCGCTGCGCGATCGCGCCCATCAGCGGCCGCTTGCCCCGGTCGCGGTCGCCGCCGCAGCCGAACACCACGACTAGGCTTCCGGAGGCGAACGGGCGGAGCGCGGTCAGCACGCTCTCCAGCGCCTCGGGCTTGTGGGCGTAGTCGACGAGGCAGAGCCCGCCACGGGCCTCGCCGATCCGCTCCATGCGGCCCGGCACGCCGGTGAGATGGTCGAGGGCCGCGAACACGCCGTCGGGATCGGCGGCGCCCGCCGGGGTCGCGAGGGCGAGGCCGGCCGCCACCAGGGCGTTCTCGACCTGGAATTCCCCGACGAGCGGCAGGCGCAGTTCCCGGGCCCGGCCCTGGAAAACGAGGCGCACGGCCTGCGCGAAGCCCTCCGTCCGGACCGACTCCACGTGCAGATCCCGGCCGCCGCGTCCGACCGTCCGGACCGGCCGCCCGGCATCCTCGGCCGCGGCGATCACCCGGTCCGCATAGGCCCCGTCGGCGTTCACGATCGCCGGGCATCCGGATGGCAGCAGGTCGGTGAACAGGCGCAGCTTGGCCGCGAGGTAGTCCTCGATGCTCGCGTGGTAGTCGAGGTGGTCCCGCCCGAGATTGGTGAAGCCCGCCGCGTCGAGCCGCACGCCGTCGAGACGGCGCTGCTCGATCCCGTGCGAGGACGCCTCCATGGCGAGGTCGGTGATGCCGTCCGCCGCGAGGCGCGCCAGCGTCTGGTGCAGCGTCACCGGATCCGGGGTGGTGAGGGAGCCGTATTGCGCGCCGCGGTTCGTGACGATCCCGACGGTGCCGAGGCTCGCGGCATCGCGGCCGAGGCGTGCCAGAATCTGGCGGACGAAGTCGGCCACCGAACTCTTGCCGGCGGTACCGGTCACGGCCACCACGGTGTCGGGCTGCCGGCCGGCAAGCCGCGCCGCCGCCAGGGCCAGGGACCGGCGCGCATCCGCGACCGCGATCCAGGCGACCGACTCCGGCAGATCGGCGGGGCGCGTCCCCTCGCCCGCCACCGCCACCGCGCCGCGGTTGGCGGCCTGCGCGGCGAAGCGGCGACCGTCGGCCTTGGTGCCCGGCACGGCCACGAACACCGTGCCGGTCGCGACCTGCCGGCTGTCGGCGGTCAGGTCCGACACCGTCAGGTCGGCGGCCGTTCCGGAGGCTTCCGGGAAGAGGTCGGCGAGCCGCGCGCTCATGACGCCACCATCACGGGCCGCCGAGCTGGTTGATGTGGTAGGCGTTGAGCTTGACCATCTGCGGGAACGGCCTCACCGGCGGCTCGAATTGCGGCGGCAGGCCCAGGATCGGCGCCACCCGCTCGATCACCTTGCCGGTGACCACGCCGGAGTTCCAGGCCGCCGTGGCGTAGCCGCCGGATTCCGGCAGACCCTGCGGCTCGTCCATGATCGTGACGAACAGGTACTTCGGGTCGTTCATCGGCGCCGCCGCCATGAAGGTCGTGAACAGGCGGTTGTGGATGTAGCGGCCGCCGATCACCTTCTCGGCCGTGCCGGTCTTGCCGCCGACGAAGTAGTACGGGATTGCGGCCTTCTTGGCCGAGCCCTCGGAGGCATTAAGGCGCATAATGTAGCGCATCGCCTCGGAGGTCTGGGACGAGAGCACGTGCGTGGCGCGGGCCTTGTCGTCCGGGTTCGCCTTCAGGAAGGTCGGGGTGATCAGGTCGCCGCCATTGGCGATGGCCGCGACAGCGGCCGCCGCCTGGATCGGCGCCACCGCGATGCCGTGCCCGAACGCGATGGTGATGGTGTTGATCTCGGTCCAGCGGGACGGGACGATCGGCGCCGCGCTCTCGGGCAGCTCGGTGCGCAGCCGGTCGAGCAGGCCCATCTTCTTCAGGAAGGCCTTGTGGCCGGTCACGCCGACGCCGAGCGCCATCTTGGCCGAGCCGATGTTCGACGAGTGGGTGAACACCTCCGGCATGGTGATGACGCGGTTGGTGCCGTGATACTCGTGGATCTTCTGCCGACCCCAGTTCAGCACGCCGCCGCGGGTGTCGAAGGTCGAGTTGACGTTGTACTTGCCGGAATCGAGCGCCATGGCGAGCGTCATCGCCTTGAAGGTCGAACCCATCTCGTAGACGCCGACATTCATCCGGTTGATCCGGTCGGGCGAGAGGGCGTCCTTCGGATCGTTCGGGTCGAAATCCGGCATGGAAACCAGCGCGATGACTTCGCCGGTCTTCACGTCGAGGATCATCGAGGCGCCGGCCTTGGCCTTGAAGTGGTCGATGCCCCAGGCCAGCTCGTCGCGCACGGCGAACTGGGCGCGCAGATCGATCGAGAGCTGCACCGGCTTCAGGTCGGCCTGCTTGTTGACCAGCCCGAAGCTGTTGAGCGCCTGGAGGCCGGTGGAGTCGATGTACTTCTCCATCCCGGCGATGCCGATGCCGTCGAGATTGGTCGCGCCCAGGATGTGGGCGGCGGCCGTGCCGTTCGGATAGACCCGCTTGTGGTCGGGCAGGAAGCCGATGCCCGGGATGCCGAGCCGGTGGACCTCGGCCTGCTGCTTCGGGGTCAGCTCGCGCTTGACCCACACGAAGCCGGCGCCGCTCCGGCCCTTGCGCGAGGCCAGCTTGGCCCGCAGCTCGGTGGCGTTGAGTTCCGGCAGGACCGCGGTGAGCAGCTCCACCGCCTCGTCCTTGTCGTAGATGTTGCCGGGCTCGGCGAAGACCGAGACCGTGCGGATGTCGGTGGCCAGGATCTCGCCGTTGCGGTCGACGATGTCGGGCCGGAACGCCGTCGAAGAGGCGGCCGCGACCCTGTGCTCCTGGCTGGGCGGCTCGCCGAAGATCGCCATCATCAGGAGCTTGGCCGAGATCGTCCCGAACACGGCGACGAAGACCAAGCCGACCAGGGCGACGCGCATGTGCGACCGCTCGATCGCCAGTCGGAACATGCTGCGCAGGAACGCTTTGGCCCGCTCGGCGCGATCCACCGGGACGGGCTCGTCCTCTGCGAGGACGCGCGGCGCGTTGGCGGCATGCGCAAGCGCCGCCGCCTCCAGCAGGGCGGCCTCGTGCTCCGCAATATGCGCCTCGGCCGCCTGCGTCTCGGCTGCCGCGTATGCGATCTGGTCGGCGTCTTCGGACACGGGGGATTACCTCGAAGCCGTCGTCGGGGTGCGGGTCGTGGTGACGGTGCGGGTGATCGAGCCGGTCGTGCGCGGCTCGATCGCACCCTTGTCCTTGGGCGTCGCGGTGGCCGCGAGCAGGCGTCCGATCTCGTCGCCGCGCTCGGGACGGGCGGGCAGATCCGAGAGGCGCGCCAAGTGGCTGGTGCCGATCGGCTCCAGGGCGAGATGCTTGTCGACAGCCGCCTGCAGCCGGTCGGGCCGGGTCAGGAGCTGCCACTCGGCGCGCAGCACCGCGATCGCCTGCCGTTCCGCGTGCAGGGCGGTCTGCAGCTTCGACACCTGACCGCCCTGATAGAGCGTGTCGTACTTGATCGAGTAGGCGTAGATCGCCGAGGCGACGAGGCCGGCCACGGCCAGCAGGTTCAGGAGGCGGATCATCGGCGCTGGCCCCCGCGGGCGGCTTCGGGCAGGCTTGCCAGGGCGGTCAGCGCCGCCAGCGGCTCGGGCACGTCGGACTCCGTGCGCTCCGCCGCGCGGAGCTTGGCCGAGCGGGCGCGCGGGTTGCGCGCGGTCTCGGCCTCGCTCGGCAGGACCGGGCCCTTGGTCACGAGGTTGAAGCTGCGGACCACCTCGGCCGGAGCGCCCGGCAGGTGGCGCGACCCCTGCGCGGAGCGGCCGCTGCGGGCCGCGAAGAACTGCTTGACGATCCGATCCTCAAGGGAGTGGAACGTCACGACGGCGAGCCGGCCGCCGGGCGTGAGCACCCGTTCGGCCGCGTGCAGGGCGCGCACCAGCTCGCCGAGTTCGTCGTTCACCGCGATGCGCAGGCCCTGGAAGGTCCGCGTCGCGGGATGGATGTGGCTGCCGGGCTCGGCCCGCACCACGCCGGCCACCAGTTCGGCGAGTTGCGCAGTGGTCTCGATCCGGCCGCGGCGGCGCGCCTCGTGGATCGCCCGCGCGACGGCGCGCGAGCGCCGCTCCTCGCCGTAATGGTAGATGATGTCGGCGAGCACCGTCTCGTCGGATTCGTTGACGATGTCGGCGGCGCTGGGGCCGTCGCCGCCCATGCGCATGTCGAGGGGGCCGTCGTTGCGGAACGAGAACCCCCGCTCCGGTACGTCGAGCTGCATCGACGAGACGCCGATGTCGAGCACCACCTGATCGGCCTGCGCTACGCCGGCCTCGGCCAGGAGGGTGTCGAGGTTGCCGAAGCGGCCCGGGACCAGGCGGAGGCGCCCCCGCGACTCGGCGACCAGGCTCTGGCCGGCGGCGATCGCCGTAGGATCGCGGTCGATCGCCACGACCTGCAGGGCCGGATCCCGATCCAGCAGGGCGCGCGTGTAGCCGCCCGCTCCGAACGTGCCGTCGACGGCCAGTCCGCCGTCGGTGCTGAGCGCCGCGACCACCTCCTCGAGCAGCACCGGCACGTGCGGCTGAGCCGACGGGGACGAGGCCTCGGACTCGGTGCCGCTGCGCCGGACGGAGGTCGGAAGCTCAGCCGGAGGGCGGCGGCGGGTCATGGGCACCTCCGCCGGGAGACGCAGTTCGGAGCGGAAGGGCGACGCGGACCGGGGAACCGGTCGCGGATGCGGCTCGTGCGTCTCATGATGCCCTGGACCGGGCCGCGCGAGCGCGGCGCGCGTGACGGGAACGGCATCGAATTCGGAGCGCGCAAAACGCCGCGCTCGGACGGGACCCGCACTGAGGCAGGTTGCGCCCGGCGATCCGATACACGCCGTTGACGGGAGGATGCCGGGTATCATGGGCCTCGGAGGATCGTCAACGCACAAGCCTGGCGCTGCCGCGCGATCCGATCTGACCCTGGCAAGGTTAACCGAAGGTTTTCGTCGCGCCGGAAATTTGATCGAAGCTGACGTCCGGTTGCGGGGCCCGCGTCGCCTGTAAGGCGCTGGCGGGGCTTCTGTTTTGAGGGCTGGTGGATCAGCCGGCCTGTAAGCCGGGTTCTGTAGGGCCGGAGCGCTTGCACGCCCCGACGTGGCAGCCATTCCTCTGGGACGGTCGTTGCCGACCGCCTCGAGCAACCAACCCGGGCGACTGGCCTGGAGAGCGGGCCTGCCCTTCTCGCGAAGGGCGCGCCGCCCCTATTCGGTCTTGCTCCCGGTGGGGTTTGCCGTGCCGTCCGCGTTGCCGCGTCCGCGGTGCGCTCTTACCGCACCCTTTCACCCTGACCCCGGACGGATCCGGGGCGGTCTGCTCTCTGTGGCACTGTCCCTGGGGTCGCCCCCGCCGGACGTTATCCGGCACCGTCTCTCCATGGAGCCCGGACTTTCCTCCCCGGACGCTCGCGCGTCCGGAGCGGCCGCCCGGCCGGCTGATCCTCGGGCAGATGCGCCCGGGCCGCCGTCCGGGTCAAGGCCGGTTACCAGGTCCCGGTGTTCTCCATCGACGCCCAGGGCTCCTGCGGCGCCTTCGCGCCGCCCTTCTGGAGGATCTCGATCGAGATGCCGTCGGGCGACTTCACGAAGGCCATGTAGCCGTCGCGCGGCGGGCGGTTGATGGTGACGCCCTTCTCCTGCAGCCGGCTGCAGAAGGCGTAGATGTCGTCGACCTGATAGGCGAGATGACCGAAATTGCGCCCGCCCGTGTAGGTTTCCGGATCCCAGTTGTAGGTCAGCTCCACGAGCGGCGACTTCGTCTCCTTCGCGCGCTCGGCGTCTCCGGGGGCGGCCAGGAAGACCAGCGTGAAGCGACCCTTCTCGTTCTCAACGCGGCGGACCTCCTGGAGGCCGAACGTGTCGACGTAGAAGGCGAGCGCCCGGTCGAGATCGGCGACCCGGACCATGGTGTGAAGAAATTCCATCGGGCGACGATCCCTCTGTTGGCGAGGGCTCTGACGGCGCCCTCAGCGGATACGGACATGACCGGCCGTGCCTGGGCGGCATCGGGAGGCGGCCACGAGGGTGGCCGGCCGGTTGCTGCGCTAGCTAGGGCCGCGCCGCCGGTCGAGTAGCCCGCTTCGACGGCAAACGCCCGCTCCGCTCCAGCGAGGCGGACCCGTGGGGCGTCCGTCAGGGCTTCGCGAGGCCGATATCGGCGGCCAGTTCCGTCATCCGGTCCGGCGCGGATGCCTTCCGCTCGCTGTAGCGATCGACCAGATAGTCCGCCCGCTCGCGGGTCAGCAGGGTGAACTTCATCAGCTCCTCGCACACGTCGACGATGCGTTCGTAGAGGGGGCTCGGCTTCATCCGACCGTCGTCGTCGAACTCACGATAGGCCATCGGCACGGAGGATTGGTTGGGGATGGTGATCATCCGCATCCAGCGACCGAGCAGGCGCAGCGAGTTCACCGCATTGAAGCTCTGCGATCCGCCAGAGACCTGCATCACCGCCAGCGTACGGCCCTGCGTCGGGCGCACGCTGCCCTCGCTCAGAGGCAGCCAGTCGATCTGGCTCTTCATCACGCCGGTCAGGTTGCCGTGGCGCTCAGGCGAAACCCAGACCTGGCCTTCCGACCAGAGCGAGAGCGCCCGCAGCTCCTGAACCTTTGGATGATCCGCCGTGCTGTCGTCGGGCAGCGGCAGCCCGTGCGCGTCATAGATCCGGACGTCACCGCCCAGGGCCTCCAGCAGCCGGGCCGCTTCCTGCGCCAGGAAGCGGCTGTACGAGCGCGCGCGCAGCGAGCCGTACAGGATCAGGAAGCGCGGCGCATGTGTGAACGGTTCGCAGACGTGTAGCTGCGCTGCTGTCGGCACCGGAAGATGCGCCGCGCTGAGATGGGGCAACTCGTCGGTCAGACGAAGCGTACGCGCGGTCGGCTCGGACTTGTCCACGATGCAGCGATCTCGTATGTTCAAACGATGGTTTGAATGTAGAAGTGTAGATGGATGAACCGCAAGCCCTGGCGGCCTTTGTGGCGCTGGGTCAGGAGCACCGGCTCAGAGCGCTGCGCGCGCTGGTTGTGGCTGGGCCGGACGGCATGGCGTCCGGAACCCTTGCCGGGGCGATCGGTGTGTCGCCCTCCACGATCTCCTTCCACCTGAAGGAGCTGCAGCAGGCCGGGCTGATCCGGTCTCGCCGCGCCGGGCGCTCGATCATCTACAGCGCCGCCTACCCGGTTCTCTCCGGGTTGATCGCATTTCTCATGACGGATTGCTGCCAGGGCCGTCCCGAAGTCTGCGCGCCGGCCGTGGCGGCCTTCTCGAACCCCGACCCTGCGGCACGTGAGGTGGACCATGCCTGACAGCGTCTTCGACGTCGTGATCTATCACAACCCATCCTGCGGCACGTCGCGGAACGTGCTGGCGATGATCCGCAATGCCGGGATCGAGCCGCACGTCGTCGAGTACCTGAAGACGCCGCCGAACCGGGCCCTGCTCGTGCAGCTGCTGGCCCGTGCCGGTCTCTCGGTGCGCGACATCCTGCGCGAGAAGGGCACGCCGTTCGCGGAACTGGGGCTCGGCGATCCGGCCATCCCGGATGACCGGCTTCTGGATGCCATCGCGGCGCATCCGGTTCTGCTGAACCGGCCCCTGGTGGTGAGCCCTTTGGGCGTTCGTCTGTGCCGGCCCTCCGAGGCCGTGCTCGATCTCCTTCCCCCGCAGCAGGGGGCGTTCATCAAGGAGGACGGAGAGCCGGTGGTGGACGAGCACGGCCGCCGCGTCGGTCTGGCGTGAGGGGCGCCTCTTCGTCGAGGATCGCCGCGACGGGTCGATCTTCGCGCGGCGGTCCCGGCTCGGGGCCGACGCCCTGATGGCCACCCGCGCCAAGCGATGGCCTGTGATCTCCGCCCTCGGCGTGGTGCAGATCCTCGCCTGGGGTTCGTCCTACTACCTGCCCGCCGTGCTGGCCGAGCCGATCGCCCGGGACACCGGCTGGCCGCTGGCCTGGATCGTCGGCGGTCTGTCGGTCGGCCTTCTGGTCGCGGCCGCGGTCTCGCCGCGTGTCGGGGCAGCCATCCAGCGGCGCGGAGGCCGCCCGGTCCTGGCGCTGGCGGCCCTGCTCCTGGCCTCCGGGCTGACGATCCTCGGTCTCGCCCCTGCCCTGCCGGTCTTCCTGGCCGGGTGGCTCGTGATCGGGTTCGGCATGGGTTGCGGGCTGTACGATCCCGCCTACGCGACGCTCGGCCGGCTCTACGGCGCAGAGGCGCGCCCGGCGATCACGGCCCTGACGCTTCTGGGCGGTTTCGCCAGCACCGTCTGCTGGCCGCTCTCGGCGGTCCTGGTGGCGCATGTCGGCTGGCGCGGCGCCTGCCTTACCTATGCGGCGCTGCATCTGACGGTGACGCTGCCCCTCGTGCTCCTGGCGATCCCCGCGGCGCCCGGACACGCCCTCGGGGCCGGCGGCGTGACCCGGCCCATGCCGCCGCTGGTCGCCTGGCAGCGCCGAGCGGTCCTGCTGATGGCCGGCGTCCTCGTGCTGGGCGGCGCGATCATGGCGCTGGTGTCGGTCCACCTGATCACCCTGCTCCTGTCGCGCGGTGTCGGTCTCGCAACGGCCGTCGGCTACGGCGGCCTGATCGGCCCGGCGCAGGTCGGGGCCCGGCTGATCGAGATCTCCGGCCGCGGGCGTCACCATCCGCTCTGGACGCTGACCGCCGCCTTCGCGCTCGTCGCCCTCGGCCTGGTTCTGCTGGCGGCGCACCTGCCGGTGATCGGGCTGGCGCTCGTCCTCTACGGCGCCGGGAACGGCGTCTACTCGATCGCCCGCGGCACGGTTCCGCTCGCGCTGTTCGGCCCGGACCACTACGCCGGTCTGATCGGCCGCCTGGCACGGCCGGGGCTCGTCGCGCAGGCGCTCAGCCCGCCGCTGGGAGCCTACCTGCTGACCCGCATCGGTCCCGATGCCCTTTGGGGCGTGCTCGCCCTGCTGGCCGCAGCCAATCTCGGCCTTATCGGCGGCCTGTGGCGCCAGAAGACGCGGTCCGACCGCGTTGCGCCCGGCGGCGCGAAGGACCAGAACGAGCCCGAACCGCACCCGGAGAGAGAGCCGCATGCGCACCGAGACGCCGCCGCTGATCCGCCTCGAGGAATATCGGCCGAGCGACTACCTGATCGACCGCGTCGACCTCGACATCCGCCTCGACCCGCACGCGACCCGGATCCACGCGACCCTGGCGCTCCGCCCGAACCCGGCGGGTGAGACAGGAGCGCCGCTCAACCTCGACGGCGATGACCTGCGGCTGGTCTCGGTCGACCTCGACGGCACGGCCCTCGCGGCCGATGCCTACACGGCGAGTCCGGCCGGCCTGAGCCTTCTCGCGCCGCCCCGGACGCCCTTCACCCTGCGGCTCGTCACCGAGGTCGACCCGACGGCCAACTCCAAGCTGATGGGGCTCTACCGCTCGAGCGGGGTCTACTGCACGCAGTGCGAGGCCGACGGCTTCCGGCGCATCACCTATTTCCTCGACCGGCCCGACGTGATGGCGGTTTATACCACGCGTATCGAGGCGGATCGGGCCGAGGCGCCGGTTCTCCTCGGCAACGGCAACCTCGTCGAAGCGGGATCCGTCGGCGCGGATCGGCATTTCGCCGTCTGGCACGATCCGCACCCGAAGCCGGCCTACCTGTTCGCCCTCGTGGGCGGCCGCCTCGGCAAGGTCGAGACGCGGTTCACCACCATGGACGGGCGTCCGGTCACCTGCGCGGTCTATGTCGAGCCGGGCAAGGAGCCGCGGGCGGATTACGCCCTCGACGCGGTGATCCGCTCGATGGCCTGGGACGAGACCGCCTTCGGCCGCGCCTACGACCTCGACGTGTTCAACGTCGTCGCCGTGTCCGACTTCAACATGGGCGCCATGGAGAACAAAGGCCTCAACATCTTCAACGACAAGTACGTTCTGGCCAGCCCCGACACGGCGACCGATGGGGATTACGCCGCGATCGAGGCGATCATCGCCCACGAGTATTTCCACAATTGGTCGGGCAACCGCGTCACCTGCCGGGACTGGTTCCAGCTCTGCCTGAAGGAGGGGCTCACGGTCTTCCGGGACCAGGAATTCTCCTCCGACATGCGCTCCCGGCCGGTGCACCGGATCGGCGAGGTGCGCTCGCTCCGGGCGCGCCAGTTCCCGGAGGATGCCGGGCCGCTGCGCCACCCGGTGCGGCCCCGGGCCTACGCGGAGATCAACAACTTCTACACGGCGACCGTCTACGACAAGGGCGCCGAGATCGTCCGGATGCTGCGCACGCTGCTGGGTGCCGAGGCGTTCCGGTCCGGCATGGACCGCTACTTCGTCGACAATGACGGGCGCGCCGCCACGGTGGAGGATTACCTGGCGGCCTTCGCGGCGGTCTCGGGACGCGACCTGTCCGCCTTCGCCCGCTGGTACGAGCGCCCCGGCACGCCCCGCCTTGCCGTGACGGCCACCTACGATCCGGCGGCGGCACGCTACGCGCTCCGGTTCGCCCAGAGCCTGCCCGGAGAGGCGGGGCAGGTCGGGCCGCCGCTGGTGATCCCGGTCGCCCTCGGTCTCGTCGGCGCGTCCGGCCCGCTCACCGAGGCGAGCTGCCCGGACGTGCGCGACGGCGTCTATGTCCTGGACCGGGCCGAGGCCGAGATCGTGTTCGAGGGCGTCGCCGAGGAACCGGTCCCGTCGATCCTGCGCGACTTCTCCGCGCCGGTTCGGCTCGATCTCACCCTCTCCGATACGCAGCGCATGTTGCTGCTCGCGCAGGACAGCGACCCGTTCAACCGGTGGCAGGCCGCCCAGGACGTGAGCCTCCGCCTGATCCTCGAACCCGATCCGGGCCGTGCCGATGCCTTCGCGGCCGCGCTCGGACGATTCCTCGACGACGAGGCCCTGGCCGATCCGGCCTTCGCCGCCCTCGTCCTGGCGCTGCCGAGCGAGGGCGAGGCGGCGGATGCCGTGCCGTCCGATGTCGATCCCGACGCGATCCACCGGGCGCGGCATGACCTGCGGGCGCATCTCGGGACGGCGCTGCGGTCGCGGCTCGAGCGCCTCGATGCGGCCCTCGCTCCTGCCGCAGGTGCTGCCTACAGCCCCGACGCGGCCTCCGCTGGTCGCCGATCGCTGCGCAACGCCGCCCTCGACCTCGTCGCGGCGGGCGATCCGGAGGCCGGTGCAGCGCGGGCCGCCGCGCGCCTGGCCGAGGCCACCAACATGACGGACCGCCTCGCCGCCCTCGGCACCCTCGCGCTGATACCCGGGGAGACCCGCGAGACCGCCTTGGCGGAATTCGCCGCGCGCTACGCCGACGAGCCCCTCGTGCTCGACAAGTGGTTCGCCATCCAGGCCCAGATCCCCGAGGCCGGGACGCTGGAGCGGATCACCCGGCTGCAGAGCCACCCCGCCTTCACCATCACCAACCCGAACCGGGTCCGCGCCCTGATCGGAAGCTTTGCGTTCGGCAATCCGACCCAGTTCACCCGGAAGGACGGGGGCGGGTTCTCACGCGTGGCCGACACGGTTGCGGCCCTCGATTCGGCCAACCCACAGGTTGCCGCGCGGCTGCTGACGGCTTTCGGATCCTGGCGCCGGCTGGAAAAATCGCGTGCCGCCAAGGCGGTCGAAATGCTTAATTGGATCAAGGCGATCCCAGGCCTTTCGCGGGACTCCGCCGACATCCTCGCACGGACTCTCGGAGACGGCTAAGTAGCTGAACTTACGGTAGAAAACTCCAACCGGGCGACCCAGCAACACCGGGCGCCCGTCAATCCCTCGGGCCAAAAAACCCGTGGACAAATGGCCCCCCGAGGTGATTGTATTCACACAGATTCGGGGGGCAGGACGCCTCGACCGGTTCGCAGCTCCCACGGGCGAGGTTCGGCCATGCCGGAGGCGGGTTCCGCTTCCTTCTCCGCGCGTGCGGATTCGAGTCTCACCGTCTCGTGGCCGATGCGGGCGCGGGATCCGCGGCTCGGCCAAGCGGAGCGCTGGTTGCGCTACGCCGTGCCGGGCACGCTCGCGATGTTCCTGGCCTGCCTCGTCGGACTGGCGGCGCTCCACATCCAGGGGCAACGCGCCGAGATCCTGGCCGGCGCGCGCGCCGAGATCGAGGGCTTCGCCCGGCTGGCCGCGCGGGCGGTCGCGCCCGCCGGGACCGTCGCGTCGGACCTCCAGACCCTGATGCCGGAAAGCGGCCGCCATCCGGGCCGGCGCCTGCTGCTGGTTCGGCCCGACACGCGCATCGCCGCCGCCCATCCGCCGCTTCCGGCCGACCTGACGACCCTCGCCCAGGTGCTCGGCGACGGCGAGCCGCTCTCGGGCCTCGGCGAGCGCGCCGGCGCCATGGCTCTCGAGCTTCCGGGCGGCGAGAGCGTGCTGGCCGCAGTGCACAGCCTGCCCGGCGGCGCCGGCCAGGTGGCGGTCCTCCAGCCGGTCGAGCCACTGCTGCGCGGCTGGAGCGCGCGGACCCGCGACCAGATCGTCCTGATCGCGGCTGCGGCCCTGGTCATCGTCGGCGTCGGCCTCGCCTACGGCCTGCAGACCCGGCATGCGGCACGGGCCGACCGGGCCCGTGAGCAGATCCGCGGCCGCCTCGAGACGGCCCTGCGCCGCGGCGCCTGCGGCCTCTGGGATTGGGATGTCGCCCGGGGGCGGATCTACTGGTCCGACTCGATGTACAGCCTGCTCGGCTACCGGCGGCAGCACGAGTACCTCTCCTTCGGCGACGTCAACGGCCTGGTTCACCCCGACGACGGGGATCTCTACAGCCTCGCCCGCGGGCTGGCCGCCAACCAGACGTTCATCGACCACGCCTTCCGCATGCGCGGCTCCGACGGGGCCTATGTCTGGCTCCGCGCCCGGGCCGAGGTCGTCGCGGACGCGGCCGATGGCGGCCGCCACCTTGTCGGCATCGCCACCGACATCAGCGAGCAGCGGGCGCTCGAAGAGACCAACGCGGCGGCCGACATGCGCCTGCGCGATGCCGTCGAGGCGATCTCGGAGGCCTTCGTCCTCTGGGACACCGGAAACCGGCTGGTCCTGTGCAATTCCAAGTTCCGGCATCTCCACGCCCTCAGCCCCGAGGATGCCCAGGCCGGCCGCAGCTACATGGACGTGATGGGCCGGGGCGTGCTGCCGCAGGTCCGCCGTGAATCGCCCGATGCCGGCCGGGCCCTGATCGGAATGACGTCGCGCACCTTCGAGGCCGAACTCGCGGACGGCCGCTGGCTCCAGATCAGCGAGCGGCGCACCAAGGATGGCGGCTACGTCTCGGTCGGGACCGACATCACGAGCCTGAAGCGCAATCAGGAGCAGCTCCTGGCGTCGGAACGGGAATTGATCGAGACGGTCAAGGACCTCAAGCGCTCCCGCCGGACCCTCGAGCTGCAGACCCAGCAACTCGCCGACCTCGCCGAGCGCTACCTCGACCAGAAGGCCGCTGCCGAAGCCGCGAGCCAAGCCAAGTCCGAGTTCCTCGCCAACATGAGCCACGAGCTGCGCACGCCGCTCAACGCCATCATCGGCTTCGCCGACGTGATGGAGAACGCGGTGCTCGGGCCGCTCGGGACCCCGCGCTACACCGAATATTGCCGCGACATCCGGGAGAGCGGCTCGCACCTGCTCTCGATGATCGACGACATCCTCGACATGGCGCGGCTCGAGGCGCGCCGGGTGCGGCTGGATCCCCGCGCGATCTGCGCCGAAACGGCCATCGCGGCCGCGCTCGCGCCCGTCGAGGCCGCGGCCCGCGAGAAGGCCATCACCATCAGCGTCGACGTCCCGCAGGGACTCGACCTGCTGGCCGACCCGAACGCGATGCAGCAGATCCTCGCGAATCTCATCCAGAACGCCCTGAAGTTCACGCCGGCGGGCGGTCAGGTCGTGGTGCGCGCCCGGCGCGCCGGGACACGCACGCACCTGTTCGTCGAGGATAACGGCATCGGGATCCCGCGCTCCGATCTCGCACGCCTTGGTCGCCCCTTCACGCAGGTGGAGACCCAGATGACCCGCAGCCACAAGGGATCGGGGCTCGGTCTCGCCATCACGCGGTCGATGGTCGAGTTGCATGGCGGCTCGCTGCGGATCCGCTCCGAAGTCTCGGTCGGCACCATCGTCCTCGTGCGCCTTCCGGCCCCCAGTGCCGAGCGCTCGGATCAGACCCTTCCTGAGGTCTCCGCCCCTCGCCCGGTCGCGGCAGCCCGGACCGGCCGGCGCGCCGCGCGCCCGGTCGCGGCCTGACGCGCCCTAACGGCGCGGATCCAGGCCGCCGAGGCGAGCGACCCGGCCTTGCTCCGCGTGCCAACGTGCATCCGCCACGGCCCGGGTGAGACGCCGGATGCGCCAGCGGCGGTACGGCGCCAGCATCGGATTGCCGCCGAGCCTGGCCTGATGCCGCTGCAAACGCCGGAGCAGGGCCGGCAATTGTGCCGCGGCCGCGTCGCCGGTGGCGATCTCGATGGCGCGCAGTTCCGCCCAAAGCCCCGCCTTCCAATCTTCCATGACGGGTCCGCCTCCGCGCTGGTATCCCGGTCGAGGCAGCTCGGCCTGTCCGGGCTTTTGAATCGCCCGGGTGCCGCCGCGTCCGCGGCGTGACGGCACGCTGCGAAAACCCGCGGCCCGGTCGGGTGTTTGCTCGCCATAGGATCCGTCATGCGGATCGGACATGGAGGATACGGACGATGCCATCGCGAACAACCCTGCGCTTCACTCTGGCGACCCTGGTTGGGCTCGCCGCGGGTCCGGCGCTCGCGCAGAGCACCGGATACGTGACAGGTTTTCCGGGCAAGGATCCTGCGGGTGACGAGGAGATCGGCTGGGGGCCAGCCTATCGTCCGGAGACGAGTTTTTCTCAGCCCGGCACACCGCCGACCCCGGGGGAGATCGCCGGCCGCGCCTACCGGACGCGCACCGGGCACGGCGTCTATGACCGGGTCGAGGGCGACGGTCCGTACCGGAGCCGCTGAGGCCGGCAGCTGGGCCGCGTCGCATCGGCAGGTTGGATTTTGAGCCAAGGCGCCGAGAAGAGAGCGTGTTTCCCTCCCGAAAAGGTCTACGGAAAACACGCCTCAGAATTTCCAGCTCGCCCTGACGAGACGTTCTCAGTCTTGCTCTCCGGATTAGGGCTGCCGAGACGATCCCGCCCCGTCATTCCGGGGCCGCGCAGCGGAGCCCGGAATCCAGAGCCGCCGACGCGGCAAGCATCTGCACCGAGGGTGGTTCTGGCTTCCGGGCTCGCCTTCGGCGCCCCGGAATGACGGCGGGGGTCATCACCATGTGCGAAGGTCGATCGCTGTTAGGGAACAGCGGCCAGGCCCAGGCGACATCCGCTGGCCTCCCTGCTGAAGCCAAAGCTCTGCAGAATCCTCAGCCGCGTTTGTAGAACCGGCCTAGCGCCGCCCGAGGGCGCGCTTGGCCGTGCTGCGCGCCTGCGCCTCGAAACGCGCGAGCCGCAGGCGCCGCTCTAGGGAGAGGGCGTGGCTGCCGGGCGGCACGGCGATGATCTCGGCGATCCGCGTCCGGTCGCGATAGAGGCTTTCCAAGGCCGATCCCTCAAGCGTCGCCGAATCCAGTCGGTCGGCGAAGCCGGTCTCGTGACAGGCGCGCACGATCTCGGCCTCGAGCAGGAGCCCCGGTGCGTGGCTGCGGAGAGTCTCGTCGTAGGCCGTCTTGAGCAGGGTCGCGGTGCCGGCACCGACAAGGGCGAGGCTGATCGCGATGGGGCGCCCGTCAAGGGTCAGCGCATCCGCGCGGACGCCGACCGGACCGGATCCCGCGGAGAACAGGGTGTGGGCAAGCGCGACGGTCTCCGGCCGGCATGCCATGGCCGTGCCGGCCTGTCCTTTCCAGCCCGCGCGCTCCAGGTCGAGAAATGCCGCGACGAGGCGTTCGAGATCCGCCCCGCAGGCGGCGCTCTCGTGTGCGACGGTGCCGGCCTCCGCGAGCCGGCGGGCCCGGCGGCGCAGATCCTTGAACCGCGCGCGGTTCGGATGGCCCGCCAGGAATGCGTCGTGATCGGCCCGCCGCTCCATGACGGGACGATCGAAGTCCGACACCGTGCCGATCGCCCAGCCGCGGGCCCGCATGGCCGCCAGCATGACCGGTCCGGCGCCGTCCTCGGTCGGCAGCAACGGCCACCGCCAGGCGCGCCCGCCGGACGCGGACGCGAGGCCGTCCACCAGGGCCTGCGCGTGCGCGGCCCGGTGTGGCCCGTCGGCGATCAGCGGTGCCGAGGCTGTCATGAACGGAGACAGGACGGGCCGTGCGACCCGGCCGCTAAGCCCGGTGATGTCGCGGGCCATCGTATAGGGCAGGAGCGCGACGAGCTTCGCTCCGTTCCGGATGGTCACGAATCGCAGGCCGTTCGGCAGCAGGCCGGCGCTCCGGTGCGCCGCGATCACGTGCCGCGAGACGTGCGGGTGCGGCGCGACGCCGGAGGCGAACAGGGTATCCCAGTCGGCCGCATCCGGAGGTCCGTCGCAGGCGTGTGACAGACCGAAGCTGCCCTGGGCGGCCGCCGCGACCGGGCTCATCCGACCGCTCCCGCCGACCAGACGGGTGTCGGGAGCCCGTGAAGCTGCCCGGCGGCGCGGGCGAGAAGCCAGGCCCGCGCGACGGTGGCGAGGGCGACCGCCAGGGCGGCCCCGAGCGGTCCGAAGGCCGGAACAAGTGCGAAGCACAGGCCCGCGGCCGCGATCAGTGTCCCGGCGGTGAGGCCGGCGCAGAGGCGCTCGCCGCCCAGCATGGTCAGCAGATCCTCGCCCGGCCCGAACAGGCTCGCCGCGACGCTTCCGGCCAGGAGCACGCACAGGATCGGCACGCTCGCGCCGAGATCCGCGCCGAACATCGCCAGGAGCAGCGGGCTCGCGGCCAGGATTGCGCCCCCGACCGCGAAGGTCGCGGCCGCCGTGGTCCGTCCCTGGCGCCGGACCAGTTCGGCCAGCAGGAAGCGGTTGGCCTGGGCCTGGGCGGCGCTGTAGCGCTGAAGCGTCGCCGCGCTGATCGCGAAATGCACGAACACGACGAATTGCTGGATGCGCGTCGCCGCGAAATAGAGGCCGACTTCGGCCGGGCTCACCAGCGCCCCCAGCACGATCACGTCGACGAAGGTGAAGCCGGCATTGGCGAGGTCGATCGCGGCGATCGGCAGGCTGACGCCGAGCCAGTTCCGCCAGCGGTAGCGGTGCGGGCCCGCGGGAAGGGCCTTCCGGAGCCGTGCGGCGAGGAGGCCGGCCTGCAGCGCCGTCGCGGCGGCCGCGGCGGCCAGCATGCAGGCCATCGCGACTTCCGCGCGCGGCGGCGCGCCGACGAGGACGGCCCCGGCCATGCAGGCCATCATCAGGGTCTGCCGAAGCAGATAGGGCGGCGCGATGGCGAGACCGACCCAGTTCTGGCTACGCGCCACGCCCTCCAGATAGTCCTGAAGCGCGAAGAACGGCATGACGCAGAGGGCGACCGCGATCGGCGCCCGGTAGGCCGGCGCGAACAGGTTCGGCTCGAGGATGAGCAGCGCCGCGCCGAGGCCCGCGACGGCGAGCGCCGCACCGCCGGTCATCAGCGCGCCGGCCCGGATGTAGCCGCGCGCCAGGTCGAGATCGCCCTGCGCCTGATCGCCCGGCACGAACCGGCAGGCGCCCTGCGACAGCCCCAGGGTCAGGGTATGGCCGAGCATCGCGGTCCAGACCCAGACGGAGGCGAAGATGCCGTAGGCATCCCACCCCATCAGCCGCGCCGCCAGGACCTGGGAGCCGTACGCGAAGCCGGCCGAGCCGACCCGGATGGCGAAGACCGTGAGGGCTGCTCGCTGCGGTCCGCTGCGCAATCCGCGGAGGCGTCTCATCGCGCGGGCGGGGAGAGCCGTGGCTGACACTACGCGCTCCGCGCCGGACCCGGGTCCGGCGGGACGCCGACCTCTGGTTGTCGGATCTAGCCCGGGGCGCGTTGCGGCTCGGTTAAGGGCTTTGTCGACGGATTGGCCTTCGGCTCCGCGGGCACGTCCATCCGCATCAGCGAGGTGGCGATCGTCAGGGCCACGTGCTCGGCCATGCACCGCAGGCCGAGATCGTTGAGCCGGAACTGGCGCCCGAGCATATGGCCTTCGCCCTTGTCGCTGCGCCGCGACAGGTACCGGAGGGCCTCGTAGCGCCGCACCAGCGGCACCTGCTGCTGTGTCGCGACCGTGCGCACCGCCTCGACGATCCGGTTGTAATCCGCGTCGGCCGCCATGCTGGCGGTGTAGAGCGGATCGACCAGCACCACGTCGATTCCGTGAGACCGGATCCAGGCGACCGCCTCGTTGAGCGCGCTCGCGAAGGCGTCGGCATCGACGCGGGCGATGGCGTCGTGCGTCCCCACCTGCCAGACGACCAGATCGGGCTCGGCCTCGGCCACCATGGTGCGGACGCGCTCGGCGGCTCCGGAGGCGATCTCGCCCGGCAGGCCGCGGTGGTCGATCACGACGTCGACCTTCGGAAGCGCCTGTTCCAGGGCCGCTTCCAGCTTCGCCGGATAGGAGGCCGACGCGCCCGGTGCCGCGCTGCCGCCGATCGCCAGGATTTTGATCGGCCGGTTCTCCGTCAGCGCCGCCTTGACGCTCCCGAGCTTGGCGGCCGTGTAGAGCTGCGCACCCGGGACGCGGCATTCCATGGACAGACCCGGCTCGCCGGATCCGGCATCGGCGGGTTGCTGGGCGACGACCGGTGCGCCCAGGATCGCCAGCAGGATGGCTGCGGCCCCGAACAGGCCGGTGCGGAGCGGCAACACGGAGCGACACGCCTGCATCACGGGCGCGGTCGTGACGACTTGCTGCGGCTGCGCCATTCGACGAACCATGCCGTAAACCCCAGCCCCACGAGGCCCGAGCCGGCGACCAGCATATCGATCAGCAAGCCGCCGCCGGTCTGAAAACGCACGAGCTGCCCGATCAGGCTCAGGATCGAGCCCATCGAGAAGACAGCCAGGGAGTTCCGGCCCATCTGAGAGAGATAACCGGCGATGCGGCCGATTCGCGGGACCAGTACTGCGTAAAGCGGTGCAAACGCTAACAATACCCCCAGAAAATGAACCAGTCGGGCCGGCGTCAGATAGGTTTTCTCGAAAGTGAAGAGCAGGCGCGGCTCCGGCACCACCATCGGGTCGGGGCGGATCTCGGTCACGGCGAGCACGATCCCGAGGAGCACGATGGCGATGCCGGCGGGAAACAGCCGGCGCGACCAGCGGCGCAGGGCGTCGGAGCGCAGGTTCCAGCCCTGGAGCACGAAGCCCAGCACCAGCAGGAGCTGCCAGCAGAGCGGGTCGAAGAACCAGTCGCCCTCGCCGGGCCAGGACGGCACGTTCCACTCGAACACGAGGCTCGCGAGATAGATGCTCCCGGACAGCGCCAGGGCCGCGATCAGGCTGAAGCGGCCGACCAGCACGAAGACCGGCGCGACGCCGATGAGCAGCACGTAGAGCGGCAGGATGTTGAAATAGCCGAGCTGGTAGGTCAGCAGGGCCATGCCGCAGACGGACTGGATCGGGTCCGCGAAGAACCCGCCCGCATTGTGCCATTCGAGGATGAGCGGGTTGTCGAGCAGCAGGGCCGCGCCGGCGATGATCGCGAGCGCCAGCAGCATCACGGTGAGCTGGGCGCGGTAGACCTCGACGGTGCGCGCCAGGAGCCGCACCACGCTGCGTCCCGGCGGCTCCGGCACGCCGTCGCGCCCCCGCGTGGCGATGCCGATCGACCAGCCCGCCAGGAAGACGAACAGCTCGGCCGCGTCCGAGATGCCGTACTGCGAGAAGGTGTACCGCTCGAAGGTATTGCCCGGGATATGATTGATGAAGATCGTGACCAGGGCGAAGCCGCGCCAGAAATCGATCGCGTTGGGGTCCCGCATCGTCGCGGCGGCTCCGAGGTTCCGGCTCTTCAGATCGTCGACGGGCGGCTGTCGGCCCCTGATAAGGGGCCGCGCCGGGTCTGCAAAGGCGGACGAAGGTGGAGGACGTGCGCCGCGTCGAACCCGGCGGTCACGGTCGCGTTTACGCTCCGGCACGGAGCCCTTCGCACGATGACCCGCCCGATCACGATCCTCGGTCCCTCGATCCTCGCTGTGGTCCTGATGTCGGCCCTCGACCCGGCCCAGTCTCAGACCGGCACGGGCCGCGGTCCCGCCTCGACCGCAGCCGCGCCGAACACCTCGTCGGTCGGTCGCGTCATGCCGCCGAGCCGCGGCGCCGGGGCGGCCACGCCGAACGCCAGGCGCGACCGGACGAAGCGCGAGGTTCAGAACGACCGGCTGATGCGCGGGATCTGCATCGGCTGCAACGCCCGGTGACCCGGC
This sequence comes from Methylobacterium sp. OAE515, assembly GCF_041806315.1. NCBI lineage: Bacteria > Pseudomonadati > Pseudomonadota > Alphaproteobacteria > Hyphomicrobiales > Methylobacteriaceae > Methylobacterium > Methylobacterium sp. OAE515. The sequence goes on along the minus strand of NZ_JBGMUV010000001.1, from coordinate 2,930,200 downwards.
CCGGGCCGTCGACCGCCGGTCGGACCGCTACTTGCCCCGGCGCAGGCGCAGGTCGTCCTCGCTCTCGCGCGCGAGCCGCAGCAGGTTCTGGCCGTAGGCGGTCTTGGCGAACATTTCGCCGCGGGCCACGAGCTGGTCGCGGGTGATGAACTTCTGCAGGTAGGCGATCTCTTCCAGGCAGGCCACCTGGAGGCCCTGGCGGTGCTGCAGGGTGCGGACGAACTCGCTCGCCTCCAGCAGGCTGTCGTGGGTCCCGGTATCGAGCCACGCGTAGCCGCGCGACATCCGCTCGACATGAAGCTGGCCGCGCTGGAGATAGGCCTCGTTGACGCTGGTGATCTCCAGCTCGCCGCGCGCCGAGGGCTTCACGTCGGCGGCGATGTCGAGAACCTGGTTGTCGTAGAAGTACAGGCCCGTGACCGCCCAGGTCGATTCCGGGTTCTGCGGCTTCTCGACGATCTTGGTCGGGCGGCCCGACTTGTCGAGATTGACCACGCCGTAGGCCTGCGGGTTGTCGACGTGATAGGCGAACACTGTCGCGCCCTGCCGGCGGCCGGCGGCGCGCTCCAGAAGCTCGCCCATGCCGGCGCCGAAGAACAGGTTGTCGCCGAGGATCAGCGCCACGTCGTCGTCGCCGACAAAGTCGCGCCCGATGACGAACGCCTGGGCGAGGCCTTCCGGCCGCGGCTGCAGCGCGTAGGAGAACTGAAGCCCGAACTGCTCGCCGGTGCCGAACAGCCGCTTGTAATTGTCGAGATGCTCGGGCGAGGAGATGATCAGGATCTCGCGGATGCCGGCCAGCATCAGCACCGAGACCGGGTAGTAGATCATCGGCTTGTCGTAGACCGGCAGCAGCTGCTTGTTGATCGACAGCGTGGCCGGGTGCAGCCGCGTGCCGGAGCCGCCGGCCAGAACGATGCCCTTCATGGCTTGGAAACTCCCTCTGAGACCGGCCCGACGAGCCGGTCCAGGATATCGTCGAGCGCCGCCTGCCAGGGCCGCGGCGCGATGCCGTAGGCGTCCGTGAGGCTGTCGGTGGACAGGCGCGAATTGGCCGGCCGCCGGGCCGGGGTCGGGTAGGCGGAGGTCGGGATGCCCTTGACCGGCACCGAGCGGCCGCCGCGGCGGGCCGAGCCGGCCACGATCGCCTCGGCGAAGCCGCGCCACGTGGTGTCGCCAGCGTTCACGCAGTGGAACGTGCCGGTCGGCGCCGCCGCATCGGTGGCGAGGCGCTGCGCGATCGTCGCGAGGGCCACGGCGAGGTCGGCGGCCGAGGTCGGGCAGCCGTGCTGGTCGTCGACCACGGTCAGGGCGTCGCGCTCGGCCGCAAGCCGCAGCATCGTCTTGACGAAGTTGCCCCGGTGCGGGCTGACCACCCAGGCGGTCCGGACGATCGCGTGGCGCGGATTGCCGGTCCGCACCGCCAGCTCGCCCGCAGCCTTGCTGGCCCCGTAGACGCTCTGCGGGTCGATGGCGTCGTCCGGCGCGTAGGCCCCGTCCGGCTTAGTGCCGGCGAACACGTAATCGGTCGAGACGTGGACCAACGGGATCTGCCGCGCTGCCGTGGCGGCCGCCAGGATCGCCGGCGCGAGTGCGTTAAGGCGCCACGCCGCGACCACGTCGGATTCGGCCTTGTCGACGGCCGTGTAGGCGGCGGTGTTGATCACCGCGCGGTAGTCCCGGGCCGTCAGCGCCGCCGCGACGGCGTCCGGGTCGGTGATGTCGAGGTCCGCGCGGCCGGGCGCGTGCACGGACACGTCGCCGGGCCAGGACAGCGCCTGCAGCTCGGTGCCGACCTGGCCGGCGCCGCCGAGGACGAGGATGTCCATCAGCCGTTGAGCCCCAGGCGCTCGCCCTTGTACCGGCCCTCGCGGATCGGGCGCCACCAGCTCTCGTTGTCGAGGTACCAGGCGACCGTCGCCTCCAGCGCCTGCTCGAAGTTCTTCTGCGGGCGCCAGCCGAGCTCGGTCTCGGCCTTGGTGCAGTCGATGGCGTAGCGCCGGTCGTGGCCTGGACGGTCGGCCACGAAGCTGATCAGCTGCTCGTGCGGGGCGCTCTCGGGGCGCAGCCGGTCGAAGGCCGCGCACAAAGCCTTCACCACCGCGAGGTTGTTGCGCACCGCCCGGCCGCCGAGCAGGTAGGTCTCGCCGATCCGGCCGCGCTCCAGCACGGCCACGAGGCCCTTTGCGTGGTCCTCCACGTGGATCCAGTCGCGCTCGTTCAGGCCGTCGCCGTAGACGGGCAGCTTCCGGCCCTCCAGGGCGTTGAGGATCATCAGCGGGATCAGCTTCTCGGGGAAGTGCCGCGGCCCGTAATTGTTCGAGCAGTTGGTCACCAGCACCGGCAGGCCGTAGGTCTCGTGCCAGGCGCGGGCGAGGTGGTCGGACGCCGCCTTCGAGGCCGAGTAGGGCGAGCGCGGATCGTAGCGGCTGTCCTCGGTGAAGAACGCGCCCGGCGGCAGCGAGCCGTAGACCTCGTCGGTGGAGACGTGGAGGAAGCGGAAGGTCTTCTTCTCGGCCTCCGGCAGGGCCTCGTAATGGCCGCGGGCGCCGTCGAGCATGGTCTGGGTGCCGATGACGTTGGTGCGCACGAAGGCGCCCGGATCGGTGATCGAGCGGTCAACGTGGCTCTCGGCGGCCAGGTGCATCACCGCCTGCGGCTTGAACTCGGCATAGGCCTTCTGGACGGCCTCGCGGTCGCAGATATCGGCCTCGACCAGGCGGTGGCGCGGGTTGTCGGCGAGCGTGGCCAGGGAGACCGGATTGGCCGCGTAGGTCATCGCGTCGAGGGTGCAGACCTCGTGGCCGAGGTCGTTGACGAGGTGCAGCACCAGCGCCGAGCCGATGAAGCCGCAGCCTCCGGTCACCAGGATGCGCATGGCGAATAACCCTCTTATGAATCGTCTTGAGCAGAATGACGGGGCAGAAGACCGGCCGGCGTGACCAAATTACGGCCGCGTCCCGCGGATATCAGAACACCCGCCCGAGATCGGCGAGCTTCGGGGCGCGGCGGTCCTTGTCGGAGAGGATCGCCGCCTCGGACGAGACCGGCCACGGGATCCCGACCTCCGGATCGTTCCAGGCGAGGGCCCGGTCGTGCTCGGGGCTGTAGTAATCGTCGACCTTGTAGGCGACCATGACGTCGGGGGTCAGGGTGCAGAAGCCGTGCGCGAAGCCGTGCGGGATGAACAGCTGCTCGCCTTTGTCGGCATCGAGCGTCACGGCCACGAACTTGCCGAAGGTCGGCGAGCCGCTGCGGATGTCCACCGCCACGTCGAGGATCGCGCCCTGCAGGACGCGGATCAGCTTGGCCTGCGCCCGGGGGGCGATCTGGAAGTGCAGGCCGCGGATCGTCCCCTGCGGCGCCGAGAAGGACTGATTGTCCTGGACGAAGGCGGTGGTGATGCCGGCGCGTGCCAGGGCATCGGCCCGGAACGTCTCGGAGAACCAGCCGCGTGCGTCGCCGAAGCGCTTGAGCACGATGCGCTTCACGTCCGGAATCTCGGTCTCGATGACGTCCATGCCAGCGCCCTTCCCGCGGATCCTGTCGCGAGGCTCAGCGGACGCTGCCGCTTCTGCGGCTCCGAGCCGTGCAGCCGCCGCGCCGAACGCAACCGCGATGATCGGCCCGCGACTTCCGGTCATTCGCCGGCCGTGTCAAGGCGTTGTCCATGCGCTGCCGTTCGCGAGGAGAGCTGATGACGGGCGGATCGGGACATTCCGTGCCCGCCCTGCTGCTCGAGCAACTCGCCGATCCGGCCTGCGCTTGGAGCTTGGGCAGCTACGGAGCTGTCGCGGTCTTTTGCCTGGGTCCAGGAGAGGCGGTTCGGACCCTTGCGGATGGCCGGATCGGCCTGGTCACCGGCCGGGGAGCCGTGGCGCTGACCGCGTCTCCCGATCTGAGGCCATTCGCCTACGAGACCGGCTTCTCGGGCGGCTGGAGCCAGACGGTCGCTTTGTGCCTGCCGACGGATGCCTGTGCGATGGGCCGACGCATCGTCCTGACCGAGCTCGGACCCGACGCGGCGGCTGCGCGGCCGCAGGATCGCGAGGGCATCCTGTTCGATCTCGGGTTGGGCCTCGAGGCGGTGGATGCCTGCGTGCGCGTGGCCGAACCGGCGGCCATCGATCGCCTCCGGGCCGGACTCGGCCGCCCGCTCCTTGCCGCGGGCGACACGCTCCGCGCTGCCCTGGCGGCCTTGAGCCCGCATCGGGTATTCGTCGCCCGGTTCGGGCGGATCGAGGTCTACACGCCGATCCCACCGGCGGGTGGGACGACGCCCCCGGGGCCGCACAGCCATGTGCTGCCCCAACTCCTGCGGCTCCGGCGGACTCACGCGGCAACCGCGCCGATCCCGTCCGGCTGGGTGCCGTGCGCCAGCCTGCACCCGGGCCATCCCTGCAAGGATGCCATGGGCCGACCTGTGCCGTTCGATGCCGAGCGTCACGCCGCCTTCGGTCGCCTGCTCGATGACTGGGGCGATCCGGCGCTCGCCGCCCTGCGGCGGGCGGCGCTGGCCGGCCACGAGCCCGATCCGCAATCGGTCACCGGACGTGCGGCGCGGTCCGCGCTTCGGGCCGCACGGGCCCAGCGCCGAGCCATGCCCGGGTGAGCGCGGCTCAGGGGATGCCGATGATCTTGTGGGTCTGCAGCGACAGGCGCCAGCGGGCGTCCCGGCGGCAATAGGCGATTGCGGCCTCCGTGCTGGCGACCCGGTCCGGCCCGTCCATCGGCTGGAGGAAGCGGTGGCGGAAGCCGAGGCCGACGAAGTCGGCGGGGTCGGCGTCCGCCTGCGGGTAGACCAGCTTCAGCTCGTGGCCGGTGGTCTGCGCGAGGGCGTTGCCGCCCTTCGGGCTGACGCAGATCCAATCGATGCCGGGTGGCGCCGGCAAGGTCCCGTTGGTCTCGATTGCGATCTCGAAGCCGCGGGCATGGACCGCCGCGATCAGAGCCTCGTCGAGCTGCAGCAGCGGCTCGCCGCCCGTGAACACCACGTAGTGGTTCTCCGGCCCGCCGGCCCAGCTCTGGGCGATCGCGTCGGCCAGCGCGTCGGCGTCGGCGAAGCGCCCGCCGCCCTCCCCGTCCATGCCGATGAAGTCGGTGTCGCAGAAGCGGCACGCCGCCGCCGCACGGTCGGCCTCGCGCCCGGACCAGAGATTGCAGCCGGCGAACCGGCAGAACACCGCCGCGCGCCCCGCCTGGGCGCCCTCGCCCTGAAGGGTGTGGAAAATCTCCTTGACCGCGTAAGCCACTGTCGTCCCAGCCATCGTCCCGCGCGACGCGCCGCCTGCACATAGGCGGTGGACGGCTTGTGGACCACCGACAACCACGCCGCGCAGACCCGCCGTGCGGTCTCGCCTTGCTCTTGCCACGGTGGACCCGTTCATGCCGTGATGCAGCGCGGCGACCGAACGCGGCCGTCCGGGTTGTGCCTGTATCCGGCCGGCGGCCGGAAGGCCGACGCCTCGGCGTCGACCCTGGCGATCCTCTGACGAGTCGGGCTCGAATGTCCTCTTCTCTCCTCCGGCGATTGTCCGTCGGGCTTGCGGCGCTGACGGGTCTCCTCGGCACGAGCCTGATCGGGATCCGCGCCGCGGATGCCGTCACGGTGCCGATCCTGGTGGCCGACGTGGATTCCGGCAAGGTGATCTACGCGCAGGCGCCGACCGATCCCTGGTACCCGGCTTCCATCACCAAGCGTGATGACCACCTACGTCGCCCTCGATCTGGTGCGGCAGGGGAAGGTCTCGCTCGATTCGATGATCACAATCTCGGCGGCCGCCGCCGCGGAGCCGCCCTCGAAGATGGGCTTCAAGCCGGGGACGCAGCTCACCCTCGACAACGCCCTCAAGATCATCATGGTGAAGTCGGCCAACGACATCGCCTACGCGATCGGCGAGAATCTCGGCGGCTCGATCGACACCTTCGCCGCCATGATGAACGAGACCGCGGTGCGGATCGGCATGCGCGACAGCCACTGGTACAATCCCAATGGCCTGCCCGACCCCCGCCAGTGGACGTCGGCCCGCGACATGGCGGTGCTCGCCCGGGCGCTGATCCGCGACTTCCCGGATTCGCACGACCTGTTCTCGATCTCGGCGATCCAGTTCGGCCGCGCCGTGATGCCGAACCACAACGGGCTGCTCGGCCGCTATCCCGGCACCGACGGGATGAAGACCGGCTTCATCTGTTCGGGCGGCTTCAACGTGGTGGCGACCGCGACCCGCAACGGCCGCCGGATCGTCACCATCGTGATGGGCCAGCCGAGCCCGCGCGAGCGCGACGTGAAGACCGCCGACCTGTTCGACTACGCCTTCGGCCAGAGCGCGGGCTGGACCAGCCCGACCCTCGAGGCGCTGCCGGCCTCGGCGCTGCCGGCGCCGCCGGACATGCGGCCCTTCGTGTGCGGTGGCAAGAAGCCGCCCGCCATCGAGGACGGGCCCGGCGCGCTGAGCGCCCCCGGGTCGGCAGCGCAGCTGATCGGCGGCTCGGCGGCCAATTCTCCGGCCCTCGCGCTCGCCGCCTTCTCGAACCCAGCATTGCGCGCCCGGAGCCTGCCGCCCCGGGCTCCCCTCCAGCCGATCGCCGTCTGGATCGGCCGCAATCCGGCCGAGGGTCAGCAGATCCTCGAGAGCCAGGAGGCCGAGCAGAAGGCTGCGGCCGCCAACACCCGCGCGGCGAAGCTCGAGGCCGCCAAGGCCAAGCGTCTCGCCGCCCTCGAGGCGGCCAAGCAGGCCCGCGAGGCGCGGGCGGAGCGTGCCCAGGCTGCCCGAGAGGCTGCTAAGGAGGCCGCCAAGACGACGGCCAAGCCGGCGCCGAAACTCGCCGCGAAGGCGGGCCGCCCGCTGCCGCACGCCGCCAGCGCCTATACCGCCGTCGAGACGCCGTCGATGCCGGAGGCCAAGCCCGGCAAGGGCCTGTCGAAGCCGGCCGCGAAGGCCACCGCGCACAAGCCAGCGCCCGCCAAGGCGGCGCCTGCCAAGGAGTCATCCGGCAAGTCGGCGGCCAAGAAGCCGGCGGCCAAGAAAGCCGCGGCCGACGAATAGGACGTGCCGCTCGGCGCCGGCGCGTTGCCGCGGGCGCCGGCAGACCCCACTTCGACGCCCATGTCACTCAGTCCCGCGCCTGCTCCGGATCCCCGCCGCCCGGAGCCGATCCCGCTCACCGTGCTCACCGGATTCCTGGGCGCCGGCAAGACCACGCTGCTGAACCGGCTCCTGCGTGACCCCGCGCTCGCCGATACGGTGGTGATCGTCAACGAGTTCGGCGAGATCGGTCTCGACCACCTCCTGATCGAGACGGTCGACGAGGACATGATCCTTCTGGGCGCCGGCTGCCTGTGCTGCACGGTGCGGGGCGACCTGATCGCGACGCTGGAGGATCTGCTGCGCAAGCGCGACAACGGCCGGATCCGGCCGTTCCGCCGCGTGGTGATCGAGACCACCGGCCTCGCCGACCCGGCGCCGATCCTGCACGCGCTGATCTATCACCCGTATCTCGTGCTCCGGTATCGGCTTCAGGCCGTCGTGACCGTGGTGGATGCCGTCACGGGGGCGGCGACCCTCGACGCCCATCCGGAGGCTGTGCGGCAGGCCGCGGTCGCCGACCGGCTCGTCCTCACGAAGGCGGATCTGGCGGGCGATACGTCCGGGATCCGCGCACGGCTCGCCGCGCTCAATCCGGCGGCCCCGATCGTCCTGCCGGAGGAACCCGCGGACGCGCTGCTCGGCGGGCTGTTCGGCCTCGACGGCAAGGCGGCCGACGTCCGGGCCTGGCTCGGTGACGCAACGCTGGCGGAGGCGGATCCCCACGCGCACGACGTGAACCGGCACGACGCGTCGATCCGGGCCCTGTGCCTGACCAGCGAAGCCCCGGTGCCCCGCCCCGCCTTCGAGATGTTCATGGATCTGCTGCGGTCAGGCCATGGGCCGAAGCTGCTGCGGCTCAAGGGTATCGTCGCGCTCGCCGACGATCCCGACCACCCCATCGTGGTCCATGGAGTGCAGCACGTGTTCCACGCGCCCCTGACGCTGCCGGCCTGGCCCGATCCCGACCACACGTCCCGGCTCGTGCTGATCCTGCGCGACCTGGATCCGGCCTTCGTGCATCAGTTGTGGGACGCGTTCCTGGGGCGCCCGCGTGTGGACGCCCCTGATGCCGCCGCCCTCACCGACAATCCCCTCGCGCTGTCGGGTTTCTGAGGGCCGGCGCGCGGCATCGTCCTTGAACCCATCGACCCGAATGGCGCTTCCGCAGCGCCGGATCGTCCCGAAATGGGACGACGCGTCGACAGGCAGGACAGGCGATGGCGCCACGCTTCACCGTGATACAGGGCGGCCTGCTCGAAAGGCCGGCGCCCGCGACGCAGGCGATTTCCGGCTGCGGCGAGAGCAGCGCGGTCTGGCGGGTCGATCTCCGCAGACCCGGCGCCGTGGATGCGACGTCTGTCTCCGCCTGGCGGGCCCTGCTGGTCAGGAATGCCGTAACCGATCCGCTGCGCGATCCCGATCACCTGCTGCCGCTCGCCCAGCACCGTCCGGCCGGGCGCCGGATCGCGGTGGCCCTCGCCTGGGACCGGGATGCCGAGACCGGTCTTGAAGCGCTGCGCGGCGTGGTGCCACTGGCGATGCCCCACCCCGTCCTAGGCGGCCGCGCCAGGGCTTGGCAGCCCGTTGAGGCGGAGATCGCCGCCCTGGTCGAGCCGGCGGCCGCGGAGGCGGTGGATCGCGCCCTGCGGGTCCGGCTCGGAGCGCTGCGCCGCACGATCCGCCTCGCTGGAGCTGTCGAGCCCGCGCGCAACCCGGTGCCGTTCCGCCCCGTCCTCGCGGCGCGCCGCGCGGCGCAGCCGCGGCGGATTCCGGCCGACAGCCTCATCGGCGTGAGGCCCGAGGGCTGGGAGCTGCCCGGATCCGAGATCCTCGCGGTGACCGGGCCCGAAGCGGTGCGCGATGCGGTCGAGACCTTTCTCACCCTCGACGCCCGGACCGCCAAACGCCCGATCATCGCCGATCCGGCGGAGGCCTCGTTCGTCCGGGTGGTGAGCCGCCTGTTCGCCCGCCGCGGCGCCCTGCGGGTCGAGTTCCTGCGCCGGGCCGGCGAGGTCGTGGCCGGAACCCTTCATCTCGGCGCCGGGCCAAGCGCCGTGCCCTGGCGGCGGGCGAGGGTCTGACCGGTCAATCCGCCGCGTGCGTTGCGGCTGTCGGAGCGCCCGCCGGGGCTCTAGCTCGCCTCAATGGCGCGCGACACAACCGACGGTCCTCCGACCGCCTCACGCCGGACGTCCACCGGCCGGGCGATCTCGCCCCCCGAGACCGGAGACGCCGACCGTGTCGCGGCCGTGCTCGCACGTCTGGCCGAGGCCGACCCGGATCCGAAGGCCGCGTTCGATCGGACCGACCCGTTCCGCCTGCTCGTGACGGTGCTGCTCTCGGCCCAATCCACCGGGCCGACCGTGTCCCGCATCGCCGAGGCGCTGTTTTCCGAAGTTCAGGATCCGGCCGGGGTGCTGGATCTGGGCGAGGCGCGCATCACCGAGATCATCCGCCCGGTCGGGCTCGGGCCGTCCAAGGCGCGCAACATCGTCAAGCTCTCGGCCGCCCTGATGTCGGAATTCGGCGGCGCGGTTCCGCAAAGCGCCGCTGAGATGCGCCGCCTGCCGGGGCATCGGCCGCAAGAGCGCGGAAGTCACGGCGAACTTCGCGTTTCATGAGCCGGTGATCGCGGTCGACACGCACGTCTTCCGGGTATCGAACAGGATCCCGCTGGCGCCGGGCGCCACCGTCGATGCCGTCGCCGACGGACTCGCCCGGATCGTGCCGGAGCGGTTCAAGGACGGCGCGCATGTCTGGCTGTTCCGTCACGGCCGGGACACCTGCACGGCCCGCAGGCCGGCCTGCCCGCGCTGCCTCGTCGCGGATCTGTGCACCTGGCCGGGGAAGGCGACCTGAGAGTCGCTACTCGTCCTCGCCGAAGCGGTTGGCGATCAGTGCCTCAATGGCGTCGAGGCACGGCTCGGCATCCTGACCGACGGCCGTCACGGCGATGCGGGTGCCCATGGCGGCGCCCAGGGTCAGCAGGCCCATAATCGAGCGGCCGCCGACCGTCTCGCCCGCCCGGGTCACCGTGACCGCGGCTTGGTAGCGCTCGACGGTCTGCACGAACTTGGCGGAGGCACGGGCATGCAGGCCGCGCCGGTTGATGATCGGCAGCATCCGGAGGAACCCGCCCTCCGGCACTGGGACGTCGTCGTCCGTCTCGAAAAGCTCGTCCATCGTTCTGGATGTTTCCCGCCCGATCCGCGGCTGCCGCGGCCGCTTGAGCTGAACCTAAACCATTGACCGGGCGTGTCGATCCCGAACCGCCACGCCGATTGGGCCAATCTCCGCGGGTCCGCCGCCGGCTACCATTCATACTCGGCGCCCACGCCGAGGCTGGTGCGGCCGTCGCTGCCCGCCTCACCCTTCAGCTTGATCCGCCGCGTCACGTCGAAATCGACGCCAACCGCCGTGTCGGCGGGCTTGGCACCGGCCTTCACGCCGACGCTGACCCGGTCCGAGATGTAGCGCGAGGCGCCCAACGCCGGCCCGCCGCTGGCCCCGGTCGACACGTCGAGGCTGTCGAGTCCGAGGCCTTTGCGCGCCTGCTCGAACAGGTCCGGTCCGGCGGCGCCGCCCGAGAGCTGCGCGACCGCCTGCGCGAGCTGCAGGGCCTGGAACGGCGACAGGCCGCCGGCCGCCTTCTTGAACAGCAGGCGCGACAGGATCTCGTCCTGCGGCAGGACCGGGTCGGAGGTCAGGGCGAATTGCGGCGCGTCCGCCGGCCCCGAGACCGCGACGCGCGCGGTCACGTCGCCGGCCTTGGTCTCGGCGGCGAAATCGAGTTCGGGCGTGGTCAGACTACCCGCGAAGGTCAGCTTGCCGCGGCTGAAATCGAGGCGCTGTCCGACGAGTTCGAGGCGGCCGCGGCGCATCGCGAAGGCGCCGACGGCGTTGGGTGCCGCGGAGGTGCCGGTGACCCGCAGCGAACCTCCGAGTTCCGCGTCGATCCCGCGGCCGCGTACGAAGATGCGGCTCGGTGCATCCACCGTTACGTCGAGGGTGGCGTCGAACGGTACGGCGGGCTTCTTCGGACGCCGCTTCGGGCTGATCGCGGCCTTCCGGTCAGCCCGCTGCGCCAGGCGCGCCCGGACGTCCGGCGAGGTGTTGACGTGGCGCACGCCCGGCAGGGGCCGAACGGTCGCGGGAAGGCGATCCGGCACAGCGACGTCGATCGACACGACATTCACCCGGCCGGCGATGCGCGGCGTCCGCACCAGCGGGCCGGCCAGCATGAGATCGGCGCTCGACACGGCCGTCATCAGCGGGCTCGAGACCAGCTCGGCCCTGTCGGCCACGACGTGGAAGCTGCCGGGAAAGTCCGGCTGCAGGGCCACACGCCCGGTGACCGAAACCCGGCCGCCGTTGCGGGTCGCGGCGTTCAGCCGCTCGACCACGAGGCTGTCGCCCTGGCCGGTAACCCGCCCCTCGATTGCGGTGAGCCGGATACCGTTGAGCGGGTCGGTGAAGCTGCCGCCGGTCAGCACCGCCGCTCCCTGTGCCCGGGGCGCCGCCAGCGTGCCGGTGACTCCGCCGTCGATCGCGACCCGGCCGGTAACGCTCTGGCCGCCGACGCTCAGCATGGAATTAGCCAGCGCCGCCTCAAGGGTCCCGCGGGCGCGCAGGTCGAGGGGACCGCCGGGCTCGACCGGCAGCGTCCCGGCCACCGTCAGGGCGACGCCGCGCCCGGCCGTCACGCGCCCGTCGAGGCTGGCCTTCCCGTCCGACAGAGTTCCTTTGGCGCTGGCATCGATCGGCGGCAGGCCGGCCTGCCGGGTCTGCGGCGCCACCAGCTTGGCGATCGTGAGCGCGTAGCGCCCCTCGGGCCGGTCCGCCGGCCCGCGCAGTTCGGCCTCGCCGTCCAAAGTCCCCGACAGCGCGAGATCGGGGGCGGCGATCCGGGCGAGCGAGAGCGGCAGCGCGCGAAGCGCCACCCGCAGGTCGAGGTCGCGCCCGGCCCGGCCCGCGACCGTGATCCGCCCGGAGCCCGCCGCGATCGCGACATTGTCGATCACCGCGCCGCCGTCGCGCAGGGTGATCGTGGCCGGTCCGCTCAGGGCGAAGCGGTCAGCGCCGCGGGCGGCCGCGAACCGCTGGATCTCGATGCGCGTCTCCTCGGCCGGAACGAGCCGGGCGGCGGCGTCGAGTCCGAACCCGCGGGCCTTGGCGGTCAGCGTCACGTCGCTGCCGCTCGGATTGCCGACGGCGGCGAACCGGACCGCATCGATCTGCTGTCCGGCAGCAAGCAGCCGGTCGGCGTCAAGGCGCCCGTCCAGGACCGGATGGGCCCTGAGGTCGCGGCCCTTGAGATCGGCGTCGAGCCGGGTCAGGCCATAGGTCCCGTAGCGCAGGGCAGCCCCGCTCGCCCGGATGACGGCATCCTGGCGCCCGCCGTCCCGGGTGAGGGTCACGCCGGCATCGAGCCGTCCCGCGATCGGCTCCGGCGCCAGCGGTGAGAGATCCTCCAGATTGCCGGCCCGCACCGCCAGCGAACCGGCCGACAGCCAGGTCTCGGTCGCGACCCGCGCGTTCCCCTCCACCGCGACGGAGCCGAGATTCAGCGCGAGCCGGTCGACAACCCAGTCCTCACCGGCGTGCGCGACGTGGGCCTCGCCGGTGAGCGGCTTGCCGCCGATGTCGCCGCCGAGACGCAGGCTGCCGTCCGGAACCAGAAGTGCGTCCTTCAGGATCGCTTCGACCCGCAGGTCGCGGATCGGCTTGCCGTCGGCCGTGGCCGCGGGCGCCGTCAGGATCGCCGTGAGGTCCGGGTGCTCAAGGGAGCCGGTGAGCCGTGCATCGATGCCGGCACGCCCCGTCAGACGCCCATCGAGATCGGCGAGGCTCTTCAGGTCGAGCCGGCCGGCCACATCGGCTCTGGCCGAGGTCGCCTCCCCCTGGAGCGTCGCGGTCAGGCCGGTGCCATCCAGGCGCAGATGGTCGAAGCCGTAACCGTCGTAGGATTGCGCGATCCGTCCTTGAAGGCTCGGCGCGCGTCCCAGGGCGCGGTCCGCGGCCGCGAGTCCGGTGACGAGCTTCGCCGTTGTCAGGTCGAGATCGGCCGCCAGGGCTTTGCGGGCCGGATCGCCGCTGAGCCGCGCCTTGGCGTCCAGACTGCCCGCCAGGCCGCGCCCGGCGATGCCGGAGAAGACCGAGAGATCCGGCAGGGCGGCGGTGACGGTCCCGGTCAGCGTGTTCTGGCCGATGCGCCCGGCATAGGTCGCCCGCGCCGTTTCGGCGTCGAAGCGGAGCGCGGCGACGTCCACCACGCCGTCCGGGCCGGCGGTCGCCCGCAGCGTGAGCTGCGCGCGGCTGCCGACGGCCCGGCGCAGGGCTGGATCGGCGAGACGCAGCCCCTCGATCGTGCCGTCCGCGCTGATCGCGAAACGCTGCGCCGCGGCCTCGCCCTGCGGCTCGACACCAAGTCGCGCCGCGATGTGCTCCAGGGCCGAGTCGCGGCTACGCAGGCCCTCCGCTTCGAGACTGCCGTGGATCGTCGGCCCCGTGATCGGGCCTTTCAGGCTGCCGTCGAACACGAGCTTGCCGATCTCGGCATCCCCGGCCCGAGTAACCACGCCCTCGGTCGGCACAGCGCGGGCCTGGAGCGTCAGGTCGGCGATCCGGTCCTTGGACAGGCTGCCACCCGCCGCGAGACGGGCGGTGCGCGAGGTCAATTCCAGCCGGTCGATCCGGAAGGCGCCGCTGTCGGCGAAGGCCAGACCACCTTCGAGCTTGGTCGTGCCCGCGAATACCGAGGCCGCCGGCCCCGGCACGAGGCCTTCGATCCGTGCCGCGAGATCGAGGGCGAGCCGGCGTTCGGCGCCGATGCGGGAGATCTTCGCGCCGCCCCTGGCGCCGATCTCCGGCCCGGCGGCGAAGTCGAGCTTGGCGGACCACGCGTCGAGCGTCCCTGTCCCGTCGAGATCGAAGTCGATGGGCGGCGCCCCGGGAATATTGGCCGCCCGCGAGAGCAGGCCTCCCGCCGGCTCGATGAGGTTTGCCTTCACATCAAGACGATCGCCCGTCGGCACGTAGAGCAGGCTGAGCAGGAACCGCCCGGCCGCATCGAGGCGCTGCGCCCGAGCCTGCAGGTCGAGCCCTTCGCTCGCCGCGCCGAGTCGCGCACGCCCCTCGGCCGAGAGCCGGGCCGGCTGCCCGGCGACCGCCTCGCCGAGCACCAGCTCGGCCAGCTTGAACCCCTTGATCTCGACCTTCACGGGCAGGTCCGGCAGCAGCTTGCCGTCGGGCTTGGCCTCGGGCGGGGTCGGACCGGGCACCGGGCGGCGAAGCACTTCGAGACGCCCGATCTCGAGGCTGTCCACCTCCAGCCGCCCCGACAGAAGCGCGAGCCGGCGCCAGACGATCCGCGCCTTGTCGAGCTTCAGCCAGACACCGTCGCGGTCGCTCACCGCGACGTCGCGGATCGTGGCGTCGGACGACAGGGCACCGTCCACCGCGCCGATGGCCACCCGCGACGACGGGGTCGAGAGCGCCCGGGAGAGCAGCCCCCCCAGCACGGACTTGTCGCCCGCGTCGGCGCGCGTCAGCGTGACAGCCGTCGTCAGAAGAACGGCGAGGCCGATCAGGATGCAGGCCAGGCGCCCCGCCCTGCCGAAGGCCCGTCGCGCGTCTGTCAGCCCGTGAATAACAGCCATTCAGAACGCCTGCCCCAGGCTGAGATACAGGACGGCCGGTCGTACGTGGCCGCCCTTATAGGGGTCGAGCGGGAAGGCGAGATCCGCGCGGATCGGGCCGATCCCGGTGTAGTAGCGCAGGCCGATGCCGACCGATTTCCGGATCTTCTCGTCGAAATCCGGCACCGCGGAGGCGAAGGCCGTGCCCGCGTCGAAGAACGGCACCACCCCGATCGTGTCGGTGACCTTGATGCGGGCCTCCAGCGAGGCTTCCAGCAGGCTGCGGCCGCCGATCGGCAGGTTGTAAGGCCCGATCGGACCGAGGGTCCGGTAGGGATAGCCGCGCACCGAGCCGCCGCCGCCCGCGAAGAAGCGGAAATTGTCCGGGATGTCACCCAGCGGCGCGCCGGAGACCGAGCCGAACCCGACCCGGCCCGCCAGGATGTAGCGCGCTTCCGCGTCGAGGGCGTAATAG
>NZ_JBGMUV010000001.1:667500-2905000 GCF_041806315.1 Methylobacterium sp. OAE515 | reverse complement strand
CTCGCCGAGTTCAAGCGTCAGCGCGAGCAGATCGACGCGACCATGCAGAAGTCCAAGAGCGCCACGGCACTCGCCCAGCGCGACGCGGTGGTGCGTTGAGCCGCAGCATTCGGATCAGGTGAAGCCGAGCCGTGCGCGGATCGCCTCGGGGGTCACTCCCGAGGCGCGGAGGTCCGCGAGAGATTGCGAGCCGCGCGACTTAGCGAGCTTCTCACCGGCGGGGTCGAGAAGCAGCGGGTGATGCCGATAGCGCGGCCCGGGAAGACCGAGCAGGCGCTGCAGCAGCACGTGGAGATCGGTGGCGGCCTCCAAGTCGCGGCCGCGGACGACGTGGGTGACCCCCTCCTCCGCATCGTCGTGGACCACCGACAGATGATAGCTCGTCGGCACGTCGCGCCGCGCGATGACCGCATCACCCCAGCGGGCCGGTTCGGCGGTGACTTGATAGGCGCCGGCCTCATCGAAGGCGGAATAGCCAGAGGGGCCGGGGGCTTCCCGCAGGGCGGCCGCCATGTCGAGGCGCCAGGTATGCGGCTCGCCGCGGGCGAGGCGGTCGGCCACCAATCCGGCTTCGAGCGTGCGGCAGGTTCCGGGATAGAGCGAAACGCCGTCCGGATCGCACGCGGTCGCGCCGCCGGCCGCGACCCGGGCCCGGATCTGCCCGCGCGAGCAGAAACAGGGATAGGCGAAGCCTCCCGCGATCAGGCGATCGAGCGCGGCCTTGTAGGACCCCATATGCTGCGACTGACGCCGCACCGGCTCCGGGTAGGTCAGCCCGAGCCAGGCGAGGTCTTCGACGATCGCCGCGATCAGCTCGGGCTTCGAGCGCTGCGGATCGATGTCCTCGATCCGCAGGCGGCACACGCCGCCCATCCTAGCAGCGAGATCGGCGTTGAGCAGCGCCGAATAGGCGTGGCCGAGATGGAGGCGACCGTTCGGGCTCGGTGCGAAACGAAGGAGCGGCGTTCCGGACCTCACCCGTCTTGATGGCGCAGGCAATGCGGAGTGGCGGGCTGGCAGGCGATCCCGGGAAGCGAGCAGGCCGGCCCCTCCGGGAGTCGCTGGCAGACCGTGCAGCCGTCGCTCCATTCGAGGCACGCCGGATCCTCGGCGGCCGAGCGCGGCGCCGGTGCGTGCCGGGCGGGCAGCAGCGCGCCGAGCAGTACGGTCGCGATCACGAGAATCGCCGTTCCCCACGCGGCGAGCGCGCCGCTCGATGAGCGCGGTGCGGGCGACGGGGCGGTGGCTGTCGACATGGAGATCCTGTTGGCGCGGGGTGTGCCCCGCTGTCAACGCGGGACCCGTCAGGCCGCGCGCGCCGTCCGGCGTTCCAGCAGAGCCGGAAGCAGTTTCACGTTGAGCGGCTTGGCCAGGAAGCCGTCGAACCCCGCTTCCCGGGCGGCGCGCTCGTCCTCCGGGCCGGCATTCGCCGTGAGTGCGACGAGATGGAGCCGATGGGTGTCGGGTGATTCGCATTCGGCGGCACGGATCCGGCGGGCGGTCTCGTGGCCGTCGAGGCGCGGCATCCGCACGTCGATCAGCGCGAGATCGAAGGGCCCGTCGGCGTTCAGCCTTTCCAGCGCCTGCACGCCGTCCATCGCGTGGACGACCTCGGCGCCGAGCCGCTCCAGCGCACGGGTCGCCAGGAGCGCGTTGATCGGGTTGTCTTCGGCCAGCAGGACTCGCAGGCCGGCACCGGACCGCAGGGCCGGCGCGGCGGGCGTCGTGGCGGTCTCCGACGAGGCGGGAAGCGCGAGCAGGCGCTCGAATAGGGATCGCGCCCGGACAGGCTTGATCAAGTAGCCGTCGAAGCCCGCGGCGCCCGGCGCACCGAAGCCGCGCCGGTCGAAGGGCGACAGCAGCACGAGGCTGCAGCGCACGCCGCAAGCGCGCGCCGCATCGGCGATCTGCCGTACCGCCGCGTCCCCGAGCGCCCGGTCCGCCAGCACGACGTCGAAGGCCGCGCCGGACAGGGCGTCGAGGCCGGATTCCAGGCTGTCCACGATCACGGTCGCGGCGCCGGCCCGGGACAGGCTGCGCGCGAGATAGGGAGCCTGGTAGGGTGAATCGGCGACGATCAGGCAGCGCTGGGCGTTCAGGCGCACGGCGGGACCACGTCTTCGCCGCTGGGCGCCGCGCGCGTCCGGCAGCGGCAGCGTCACCCGGAAGATCGAGCCGCGTCCCACCCGCGATTCCGCCTCGACGCGCCCGCCCATCCGGGTCACGAGACGCCGGGTGATGGCGAGACCCAGCCCGGTCCCTTCGTGGCTGCGGCTGGCGCTGCCATCACCCTGCTCGAACTCCTCGAACAGGATCGGCAGCCGATCCTCCGGAATGCCCGGACCGGTATCCGAGACCGCGATCACCACCTCCCCGTCACCCGCCTCGGAGCGCGTGAAGGTCAGGCTCACGCCGACGCCGCCGCGTTCCGTGAACTTGATGGCGTTGCCGGCGAGGTTGATCAGGATCTGCCGCACCCGGTCGGCGTCGCCCAGCAGGCTCGGGGGCACGTCCTCGGCGACGTCGAGGGCGATCTCGATACCCTTGTCCTGGGCGCGGGGCGCCAGCAGCTCGACCACGCCCTGGGCGAGCGCCGGCAGGTCGAAGGGCTCGGCCGCGAGATCGAGACGGCCGGCCTCGATCCGGGAGAAGTCGAGCACGCCGTCGATCAGGCCAAGCAGCGCCTGGCCGCTGGTCCGCACGGCCTCGACATAGGTGCGCTGTTCCGGATTGAGATCGGTCCCGAGGACGAGATCGGCCATTCCCAGGATGCCGTTGAGTGGCGTACGCATCTCGTGGCTGATGGTGGCCAGGAAGCGCGATTTCGCGACGCTTGCCGCCTCGGCCTTCTCCAGGGCGGCATCGCGGCTGCGGATCGCCTCAACGCGCGCCGTCACGTCCCGGCCGGCGCGCAGCCAGTGCATCGCGTCGCCGTGCGCCACCGGCATCTCCACGAAGGCGAACCAGCGGACCCGTCCGTCGACCGAGCGGACCTGCGCCTCCATGCGGCGCACGCCGTCCTCCCCGACCTCGACCGTGCCGCGCTCCAGGATCTCCAAATCGATCTGCGAGCCGAGCAGCGTGATCGGCTCGCGGCCGAGGAGCCGGGCGAAATCCTCGTTGGCGTAGGTGATGCGGCCGCTCGCATCCCGCTGGACGATGACCTCCGTGGTCGCCGCGACCAGGGCACGATAGCGGTCCTCGCTCTCGCTGATCCGCCAGAGGCGGTCGTGCATCCGCTCGGCCTCGTTCCCGTCGTCGGGCACACCGCGCGCCCGCCAGCGTCCCAGGGCGAGGGTCGCGGCGATCATGAGTGCCAGGACCAGCGCGATATCCTTGATCATCCGTGCCTCCCCGGCGGCAGGCCGGTTCGGTGCAGGATCGCAGGCGAAGCTGAAGGCGGCGTTGGGAAAGGCGCTTAACCGGCTGTTGCGGCATTCGCCGAATGCGGCGCGGCGGCCCTAGACCGGCCGCGGCCCAGGCGTATCTGCCGGAAACGCCGCCACAGCGCGATCCGAACAGCGGCTCGCGAGTTGCCTGCCAAGACCAAGGCCAGGACAAAGGCCAGGACAAAGGCCCGGACGGAGACCGCACATGCCCGGCGAGCATTATGACGTCATCATCGTCGGGTCCGGCCCGGGCGGCGGGACGATGGCGTGGCGCCTGGCCCAGACCGGCAAACGCATCCTGCTGATCGAGCGCGGCGACTATCTCCTGCGTGAGCCGCGGAACTGGGACAGCCAGGCCGTGATCGTCGACGGTTACTACCAGGCCAAGGAGACGTGGTACTCTTCGGACGGCAGCAGCTTCCATCCGGGGCTGCACTACTACGTCGGCGGGAACTCGAAGTTCTACGGCTCGGTCCTGTTCCGGCTGCGCGAGAAGGACTTCTCCGAGATCCGCCATCAGGACGGCATCGCGCCGGCCTGGCCGGTGGGCTACGACGAATTCGAGCCGTATTATCAAGCCGCGGAGGAACTGTTCCACGTCCACGGCCTGCGCGGTGAGGATCCCACCGAGCCGTGGTCGAACAAGCCCTACGCCCATCCGCCGGTCTCGCACGAGCCGCGGATCCAGGAGCTCTTCGACAATCTCAAGCAGGCCGGCCACCAGCCGTTCCACCTGCCGGTGGGCGTGCGGCTCGTCGAGAAGGATGGGCGGGCGGTCTCGACCTCGCCCTGCATCAAGTGCGAGTCCTTCGACGGCTTCCCCTGCCCAACCAACGGCAAGTCGGATGCGCAGACCATGGTGGTCGACCCCGCCCTGCGGGACTGCCCGAACCTCACGCTCCTCACCCGCACCTATATCGAGCGTCTCGTCACAGACGCCGCGGGCCGCACGGTGACGGGCGTGGTCGGCACCCGCGACGGCGATCCCTTCGAGGCCTCGGCCGACATCGTCGTGGTGGCCTGCGGCGCGCTGTCCTCGGCCCTGCTGCTGCTGCGCTCGGCGAGCGACCGGCACCCGAACGGCCTGGCCAATGGCTCGGACCAAGTCGGCCGCAACTACATGCGCCACAACAATTCGACGGTGCTGGCGATCTCGAAGACGCCGAACCCGACCCGGTTCCAGAAGACCCTCGGGCTCAACGACTTCTACTTCGGCGATCCGGATCCGAAGGACGATTGGGATTTCCCGCTCGGGCACATCCAGATGGTCGGCAAGTCCGACGGGGTCCAGATCCATGGCGAGGGCCTGCCGGGCTTCCTGCAATGGTTTCCCAACAAGCCCTTCGACTGGATCGCCAAGCATTCGGTGGATTTCTGGCTCACCTCGGAGGACATTCCTCTGGCCCAGAACCGGGTCTATTACCGGGACGGCAAGGTCCACCTCGATCTTACGGAGACGAACGTCGAGGCGCACAAGCGGCTGCGGCACAAGCTGCAGGAGATCTGCGCCTTCACCGATATCCATCCGCACCTGTTCGACCGCTCGCTCTATCTCGGCAAGAACGTCCCGATCGGCGGCACCGCGCACCAAGCCGGAACGCTCAGATTCGGAGTCGATTCCGCGAACTCCGTCCTCGACCGCAACTGCAAGACACACGAGCTCGACAATCTCTACGTGACCGACGCGAGCTTCTTCCCGTCGATCGGCGCCGTGAACCCGACCCTGACGATCATCGCCAACGCCCTGCGGGTGGCCGACCACCTCGTCCAGCGGATGGGCGCCCGGGACGAGATCGCACCGCCCCGGCTATTCGACCACACCGAGCCGCGCGAGCCTGTCCCGGCGTGATGCCTTCGGAGTTGGTCGGCAAGACCCGCCTGTGGGAGGGCCCGAGCCGCCTGCCGCCACGCCGTCATTCCGGGGCCGCGCAGCGGAGCCCGGGATCCAGAGCCGCCGCGGCGGCAGATCCTGCGACGACGCGTGTCTGGATTGCCCGCCTCCGGCGTGCCCCTCCGAGTCCGGGCTCGCCTGCGGCGCCCCGGAATGACGGCGCAGGGTGGGAAATCGGCAAAGCGTCCGGCAGGCAGGTTACCGCCCGCCATGCGCGATCGTCCCCGCGCGCCGTTCGGCGCCGGGGGCATGGCCCAAGAGACGAACACGCGGGACGCGGGACGCCGCGGGAACCCAGGTGTCGGCCAGTCAACGCGCGGGATCCGATCCCCGCGGCGCCCGCGGCATCGACCGGGCATGGTCCCCGGCCGGTGCCGTCTTTCTCGTCGCGGTGTCTCCGACGTCCCGGTCCTGCGCCGGCCTGCCAAGCGGTCTCGGGCGAGGCGCACGCGCCTCCGGAACCCGCTATCAATGCCGTGGCCTTCCAGCCGTGTGCCCGCCTCGTAGTGGGCGGATCCGCAGGGTGCGTAGGGTCGGCCCAGTGGCGGGTCGGCGCGGGGACATTTCGGCCCCCGCCGGGCAGACTGCCGCCCGGTCTCACGCCCGCCACCGAGACACGCCCCGTACCGGCACGCCGCCCGGGGCGATGGCGGCTGAGAGCCACCGACGCGGGCACCGCCCCGCGCCACGGACCCGCCCGGTCAGCCACCGGGCGGGCCCCGTCAAGGACGCCCCGGGATCGCTCCCGGGCCGCCGTGGGCAGGTGGCGGCTAATGAGCACAAAATAGGAACATTGTCAAGGGCGGAGCGTGCTCTTCGCCGCGTAGCTGTGTGCATAAACCCCCACCGTCGTTCCGGGGCGCCGCAGGCGAGCCCGGACCCGGAGGGGCACGCCGCAGGCGGGCAACCCAGACCCGCCGACGGCGCTAGGTCCTGCCGCGTCGGCGTGTCTGGATCCCGGGTTCCGCTGCGCGGCCCCGGGATGACGGGACGGCTTGCAGTGATGCGACGCTTTCCTCTCGGTGCGGCGCCCCGCATCGTCGTTCCGGGGCGCTGCAGGCGAGCCCGGACCCGGAGGAGCACGCCGCAGGCGGGCAACCCAGAGCCGCCGGGGGTGCAGGTCCTGGCGCGTCGGCGTGTCTGGATCCCGGGTTCCGCTGCGCGGCCCCGGGATGACGGGGCGGCTTGCGGTGATGCGGCGCTTCCCTCTCGGTCCTGCGTCCCGCACCGTCGTTCCGGGGCGCCGCAGGCGAGCCCGGAACCCAGAGACACCGGTGGTGCCGAGTGCTGGCGCGTCGGCGCGTCTGGATCTCGGGCGCCACTGCGCGGCCCCGGGATGACGGCGAGATGCAGACCGCCGCGTCTGCTATGTCGGGCGTCCGAGCCCTCATCGATCGCGACGCGCGTGGCCATCGACCATATCGACCTCACCCGGATCGACCTGAACCTGCTCGTCGCCCTCGACGCGCTGCTCGACGAGCGCAGCGTGACGCGGGCGGCCGCCCGGGTCGGCATCGGCCAATCGGCGATGAGCTCGAGCCTCGCCCGCCTCCGCCGCCTGTTCGACGATGAACTCCTGACCCGGGCGCCCGACGGGATGCGGCCGACGCCGCGCGCGCTCAAGATCGCCGAGCCCCTGCGCGCCACGCTCCGGCAAGTCCAGGCGCTGGTGCACCGGGAGGAGCGGTTCGATCCGAAGACCGTGGAGCGCAGCTTCACGGTCAGCCTGCCCGACAGTGTCGAGGTGCTGCTCGGGCCGCGGCTGATCGCGGAACTCCGCCGGGAGGCGCCCGGCATCCGGCTGCTGCTCCGCTCCGTTGACCGGGCGCGGATCCTCGACGAACTCGACGCAGACCGGGTCGATCTCGCCATCGGGTTGTTCTCGGAAGGGCAGATTCACCACAAGCAGCGGCTCCTCTACCGGGACAGCTACGTGGTCCTGTTCAACGCCGCGCTGATCGGGCTCCAGCCGCCGATCGGCCTCGACGATTACCTGCGCTTCCCCCACGTCCTGACCTCCCTGCGCGAGACCGCGCACGGGGTGGTGGACGACGCCCTCGCCCTGATCGGCCGGTCGCGGAGTCTCGCCGTGACGACACCGCGCTTCCTCGTCGTGCCGTTCCTGGTCCGCGCCGCGCCGGTGATCGCCACCATGCATGCCCGGCTCGCCACATCCTTCGCCAGCGCCCTGGCGCTCAGCGTCAGCCCGGTCCCGGTGCCGCTCGACGACGTGGCGGTCTCGATGCTCTGGCACGCGTCCTACGACCGCGATCCGGCCCACCGCTGGCTGCGCGACCTGCTGGTCCGGCTGGCTCACGAGCCGCCGGAGTTCGGCATCATCTGATGCGCAGCCTCATAGGCACGGGTCCTCGGCCGCCTCCAGGCGCCCGCTCGCGATGGCGTCGCGAAACAGGGCGTAATCCGCCGCGTTCCGCTCCGTGTAGGCGGCCGCCCAGTCGGCGATCGCGCCGCCGAGGTCGTGGTGCTTGCCGCTGCCGCAATAGCCGGTGATCGCCGCCGCGTCGCCGGTCCGGGCATGGGCCCGGGCGAGGAGCACCCCGTAGGCGTACGCGAAGGTCAGGAGCGAGACGCCGGACATGCGGGCCAGCGGGATCGCCCCCTTCAGGTTCTTCATCTGGCGCACGTAGTAGGGCCGGCCCGCGATGCTGGTCCAGCCGAGCAGCGGGTCGCCCACGGCCTGGAGCAGGCGCTGGCCGTAGATCACGCGCTCGCCCTCGTGACCGGCATAGGGCGCCGGCATGCCCGGCAGGTAAGGAGCATGGGCCGGGCGGACCGCTTCCTTGACCTGGAGGAAGAGCGCGTCCGCGTCGGAATTGCCGAACAGGAGCGCGACGTAGGCCCGGGTGCCGACGCTGCCGACACCGACGACGCGGTGGGCGACGTCGACGACGTGATAGCGGTCGAGCATGAAGCGCCGCTCGCGCGGCAGGGTCTCGGCATAGCGCTCCAGCCCCGTCACGATCCCGTCCCGCGTCGCATCGTCCACGGCTGTCAGGATCGGCGGGTCCACCTGCAGGCGCCAGCTGCCGTCGGTGCGCCGCTCGGCCAGCTGGCCGAGCAGGTTGCGGTTGTTGCGCCGCCGCGCCTTGTCCACCGCCCGCCGGACCACCCCCCGGGCCTCGGCATCCATCCGGATCCCGGTGAGTTGCGGGGTGTCGGCCCGCGTGGTCTGGTACCAGACGTCGAGGGAGCCCTGGGGCGCGAGGCGCCGCATCGTGTGCTGATAGCCGGCGACCACCTCCTTCACGGCGGCGCGGCGCTCGCTTCCCGGAACGCCGGCATCGGCAGTGGCGACCGCGATGCCGGCGGCGAGACGCTTCAGGTCCCATTCCCACGGGCCGATCGTGACCTCGTCGAAGTCGTTGAGGTCGAGGACGATGTCGCGCTGCGGCGTGCCGAACAGGCCGAAATTGTCGGGGTGCGCATCGCCGTTCATCACCACGTCGATGCCGCTGCGCGGCCCGCGCGAGAGGTCCCAGGCCATCACGTGGGCGGCCCCGCGCAGGAACGCGAACGGCGACGTCGCCATCCGGGCGACCCGCAGCGGGATCAGGTGCGGCTGCCGCCCCCGGTGCGCCGCCTCGATCAGCGCGATCGGATCGGGACGGTCCGGATCGGACGCGAGCGCGGCCTGCGCCGCGTGGGGAACCTCGCCGCGCAGCCGCTTGCCGGCGTGCCGGCGCTTGTCCCAGGACTCGACGCCGACCCGCAGGTCGATGCGCGGGAAATCCGCGATCGGTGCCAGCACCGGATCATCGGCCCCGTCGTCGGACTGGGCCTGACCGTGCGGCAGTTCAGTCCCGTTGCTCGCCGCCCGATCCATGACTTTCCGATCCCTTCAGGCGGGACAACCTTGACCGTGCCGCGCCGTTCCGAGATGCCGACAGTCTTGCACAGATAGCATCTGCCCGGCTCTGTGACTGTTCAGCCGTGACCGGGCCTTGACCACTCTCCGGGTGAGCCCTCTAACCGTTCGACTATTCGAGGGCGTCTGTCGTCCCGCGCCGTTCACGGTCTCGCGACCAGCGGGCCGGAACCGGGCCGGACGCCCGATCGGCCGCCGTTGCATCAGCGAGACGTCGCATGCCCAAGGGTTCAGATCTCCTCGTCGCCGCTCTCGAGAACGAGGGCGTCGATCGCATCTTCGGCATCCCCGGCGAGGAGAATCTCGATGTCGTCGAATCCCTGCGCAACTCCAAGATCGAGCTGGTCCTGACCCGTCACGAGCAGGCGGCGAGCTTCATGGCGGCCACCCACGGCCGCCTCACCGGCCGCCCCGGCGTCTGCCTCTCGACGCTGGGCCCGGGCGCCCTGAACTTCTCCACCGGCGCCGCCTACGCGCATCTCGGCGCCATGCCGATGATCATCATCACCGGCCAGAAGGGCATCCTGTCCTCGCGCCAGGCGAAGTTCCAGATCGTCGACGTGATCTCGTCGATGAAGCCGATCACCAAGATGGCCCGGCAGATCGTCTCGGCCTCCTCGATCCCCACCATCGTGCGCGACGCCTTCCGGGTCGCCACCGAGGAGCGGCCCGGCCCGGTGCTGCTGGAGCTGCCCGAGGACATCGCCTCCGAGGAGGCCGAGGCGGATCTGGTGCCCTCGCATCCGATCGACATCCCGGTCGCGCACCCGACCGCGATCGCGCGCGCCGCGGAGATGATCCTGAAGGCCAAGCGGCCGCTGATCATGCTGGGCGCCGCCGCGAGCCGCCCCCGCGCCACCGGCGAGCTCGGCGGCTTCGTGCAGCGCACCGGCATCCCGTTCTTCACCACCCAGATGGGTAAGGGCACCGTCGCGGGCGGGACCGACCTCTACATGGGCACCGCGGCGCTCTCGGAGCGCGACTATGTCCACGAGGCGATCGACAAGGCCGACCTGATCATCGCCATCGGTCACGACACGATCGAGAAGCCGCCCTTCTTCATGGGCCAGGCCGACCAGAAGGTCCTGCACATCAGCTACATGCCGGCCAACGTGGAGCAGGTCTACTACCCCGACGCCGAGGTGGTCGGCGATCTCGGCCCGACGCTGAAGCTGCTGGCCGACAAGCTCGACGGCAAGCTGCCCAACGCGGGCGCGCTGCTGCACCTGCGCGAGCACATCCTCAGCCATATCGGCGACCGGGCCGGCGAGGACCGCTTCCCGGTGACGCCGCAGCGCCTCGTGCGCGACGTGCGCCGGGTGATCCCGGAGGACGGAATCGTCTGCCTCGACAACGGGATGTACAAGATCTGGTTCGCCCGGAACTACCGCACCTACGTCGCCAACACGCTGCTCCTCGACAACGCGCTGGCCACGATGGGCGCGGGCCTGCCCTCGGCCATGATGGCGGCGATGCTCTACCCGAAGCGGCGCGTCATGGCGGTGTGCGGCGACGGCGGCTTCATGATGAACAGCCAGGAGATGGAGACCGCGGTCCGGCTCAAGCTCAACCTCGTGGTGCTGGTGCTCGACGACTCGGCCTACGGGATGATCCGCTGGAAGCAGGCGGTCGACAAGTTCGCCGATTACGGCATGACCTTCAACAACCCGGACTTCGTCCTTTACGCCAAGTCGTACGGGGCCACCGGCCACCGGGTCGAGTCGGTAAACGACCTCGTGCCGACCCTCGACCGCGCCTTCGCGGCCGGCGGGGTGCATCTCGTGGCGGTGCCGATCGACTATTCCGAGAACACCCGCGTGCTGGTCGACGAGCTGCGCGCCAAGGTGAAGGATTTCGAGCCCGCCGAGTGAGTTCGGCGTCGCAGTTGGGTCAGGATCAAGACAGGGCAGTGCGATGAACCCGTTCACCTTCCAGACCACGCCGAACGTGCTGTTCGAGGCCGGCGCCGCGAAGAAGCTGCCGGAGATCGTCGGCAGCTTCGGGGCCAAGCGCGTCCTGCTGGTCACCGACAAGGGCGTGCGTAGCGCCGGCCTCACCAAGGCCGCCGAGGCGGCGCTCGCGGAAGCCGGCGTCACCCTCGACGTCTACGAGGACGTGGTCGCCGACCCGCCCTCGACGGTGATCGAGGCGGCGGCCAAGCGCGCCCGCGAGCTCGGGACCGACCTCGTCCTGTCGATCGGCGGCGGCTCGGCGCTCGATACCGCCAAGCTGGTGGCCTATCTCGCCAAGTCCGACGAGCCGCTCGACGCGATCTACGGCGTCGGCCTCGCCAAGGGCGACCGCCTGCCGCTGATCCTCGTGCCGACCACCGCCGGCACCGGCTCGGAGGTGACGCCGATCTCGATCGTCACGACGCCGACGACCGAGAAGAAGGGTGTCGTCGCCCCGAAGCTCCTGCCCGACTGGGCGGTGCTCGACCCGGAGCTGACGCTCGGCCTGCCGTCCCACGTGACGGCGGCCACCGGCATCGACGCCATGGTCCACGCCATCGAGGCCTTCACTAGCAAGAACAAGAAGAACCCGATCTCCGACCAGCTCGCCAAGCAGGCGCTGGCGCTGCTCTCGGCCAACATCCGCACCGCCTGCACGGACGGGAAGAACCTCGAGGCGCGCTCGGGTATGCTGCTCGGCTCGATGCTGGCCGGCATGGCCTTCGCCAACGCGCCGGTGGCGGCGGTGCACGCCCTCGCCTACCCGGTGGGCGCGATCTTCCACGTGCCGCACGGGCTCTCGAATGCCCTGGTGCTGATGGGGGTGATGCGCTTCAACCTCTCGCACGCCGAGGCGCTGTACGCGGAGCTGGCGCCGATCCTCGACCCGGCCGCCGCGGATCTGCCTCAGCCTGAGGCCGCCAAGCGCTTCGTGGACAGCCTCGACGCGATCTGCCGCGACTGCAAGGTGCCGGCCTCGCTCGCCGAGGTCGGGGTCGCCCGGCAGGACCTGGAGCGCATGGCCACCGACGCGATGAAGCAGACGCGGCTCCTCGTGAACAACCCGCGCGAGGTCACCTACGACGACGCCTTCAAGATCTACGCCGAGGCCCTCGGGGAGGCGCGGCCGGCGGCGTGAACACGGGTCGCCGGCTCCGTCATCACGAGCGCAGCGAAGTGACCCAGGGTCGCGCGAGGTTGTCGAACGTAGCGCTGCTGGATTGCTTCGCTCCGCTCGCAAGGACGGAGGCGACGTTTTCAGCCTCGGCGATGTGAGGAGAAACGCCAGCATGGACCAGTTCGACGCGTTCCGGGCGATGAGCGAGTTCTGGACCCGGGCCGGCGCGGGCTTTTTCACCCAGGGCGCCGGGCAGGCCGCGCCCGGCTTCGGCTGGCCGACATTCCCGGGGGGCGACCTCGCGGATCTCGCCGCCGCCCAGGCCAAGCTGACCGAGGCCTGGACGGCCGCCACCGCCCTCTCGCAGACCCTCGCGAAATCCCTCCAGGTCGGCCCCGGCGCGCCGGACCCTACTGCCGGGGCGGTGCTCGCCAAAATCTTCGATCCGCAGGCCTGGCTCGGCGGCTCGGCCGAGTTCGACGCCGCCCTCACCCGCATGGCCGAGGGCCCGCAACTCGCCGACCTGTGGCAGACCGAGCGGCGTTACGCGGCCCTGTTCACCGCCTGGGCGACGCTCCGGCGGGCGCAGAGCGAGCACCAGGCCGTGATGCTCGACGCCTGGACCCGCGCCGCCGGGACCTTCGCCCATGAGGCCAATGCCCGTGCCGAAAACGGCGAGAGCTTCGCCTCCGCCCGCGAGATGATGAGCCGGTGGATCGAGACCGCCAACGCAGTCCTGCTGGAGGTCCAGCGCTCGGACAAATTCCTGGCCTCCCAGCGGGCCGTGCTCCGGGCCTCGACCGATCTGCGCCTCGCCCAGCAGGACGTCGCGGCCTTCCTGTCCGAGTTCTACGGCCAGCCGACCCGGGCCGAGCTCGACGACGTCCACAAGAGCCTGACCGAGCTGCGCCGGGAGGTCCGGGCGTTGCGCCGGGAGCGCCGGCAGGCCGGCAAGGTTGCGAAGGCGGGTGGTTCACAGGTCGGGGAGGAAGCCCATGGCTGATCAGGGAAGCCCGAAGGGGCCGGCCGCGCCGCTGAATCTCACCCCCGCCGCGTTGCTGGCCGAGGTCGGCACCCTCGGCCGCCGGATCAGCGAGGGGGCCAAGCTGTTCGCCGATGTCAGCGATGCGGATGTCGAGATCGCCACCACGCCGAAGGATCTGGTCTGGAGCCAGGACAAGGTCAGCCTCTATCGCTACCGGCCGCTCGCCGAGAGCAAGGGCCTCCCGCCGGTGCTGATCGTCTACGGCCTGATCGGCCGCTACACGATGGCCGACCTGCAGGAGGACCGTTCGCTCGTCCGCAACCTCCTGAAGCTCGGCCTCGACCTCTACGTGGTCGACTGGGGCAATCCGGGCCGGGCCGACCGCTACGTCACCATCGACGATTACGTGGACGGCTACCTCGCCGAGTGCGTCGCCTTCATCCAGGAGGCGGCCGGGCGGGAGACGGTCAGCCTGCTCGGCATCTGCGAGGGCGGCGTCTTCACCACCTGCTACGCGGCGCTCTACCCCGAGACCGTCAACGCGATGGTGCTGACCATCACGCCGATCGACTTCCACGCCGACACCCGGGAGAGCCGGGCCGGCCACGGCTTCATCAACGTCTGGACGCGCTCGCTCACGCCCGAGGATGTCGACCGGCTGATCGACGCGCAGGGCTCCCTGCCCGGCGCCTTCATGGGCTCGGTGTTCTCGATGATGACGCCGATGCGGACCATGACGAAGTACAACCTCGACCTGCTCGACGCCCTCGACGACAAGAAGAAGTTTTTGAACTTCCTCCGCATGGAGAAGTGGATCGCCGACCGGCCGGACCATCCCGGCGAGGCCGCCAAGCAGTGGCTGAAGGATCTCTATCAGGACAACAAGCTGGTCCAGAGCGCCTTCGAGCTCGGCGGCCGAAGAGTGGAACTGAAAGCCATCACCTGCCCGGTGCTGAACGTCTTCGCCCAGGACGACCACATCATCCCGCCGGCCACCTCGCAGGCGCTGAAGGATAAGATTGGCACCAGCGATTACACCGAGATGGGGCTGCCCGGCGGCCATGTGGGCGTGTTCGTCGGCGGCAAGGCACAGAAGCTGCTGGGCTCCGGCATCGTCGACTGGCTGGCCCAGCGGGGGTAGCGTGCAGTCTCGGGGGAGTGCCGCATGGGCAGCCTGAAGAACAAGATCGTCAGCGCCGACGAGGCCGCCGCCATCCTGCAGGACGGCGACATGGTGGCGGTGTCGGGCTTCGTCGGGATCGGCACGCCCGACGAGCTGATCTTGGCGCTTGCCCGCCGCTTCGAATCCGGCAACGGCCCGCACGGGATCGGCCTGATGTTCGCCGCCGCCCCCGGCGACGGCAAGGAGCGCGGTCTGAACAAGCTCGCGATTCCAGGCCTCGTCCGCCGCGTCGTCGGCGGCCACTGGGCGCTCGTGCCGAAGCTCGGCGCCATGGCGGTGGCGGGCGAGATCGAGGCCTACAACCTACCGCTCGGCGTGGTCTCGCACCTCTACCGCGAGATCGCCGCCCACACCCCCGGCCACATCACCAAGGTGGGCCTGCGCACCTTCGTCGACCCGCGGCTGGAGGGCGGCAAGCTCAACGCCGTCACGAAGGAAGACCTCGTCAGCGTGGTCGAGCTCGGCGGCGAATCCTGGCTCCACTACAAGGCCTTCCCGGTCAATGTCGCGCTGATCCGCGGCACCACGGCCGACCCGGCCGGTAACATCACCATGGAGCGCGAGGCGCTCACCCTCGACAACCTCGCCGCCGCCATGGCGGCGAAGAATTCCGGCGGCTTCGTCATCGCCCAGGTGGAGCGGCTGGCCGAGGCCGGCTCCCTCAACCCGCGCGAGGTGCAGGTCCCCGGCGTGCTGGTCGATTGCGTGGTCCTGAGCAGTCCCGAGAACCACCGCCAGACCTACGGCACGCCCTACAACCACGCCTTCACGGGCCGCCAGCGGGTGCCGCTCGACCGGATCGCCCCGATGGCGCTCGACACCCGCAAGGTCATCGCCCGGCGCTGCGCCTTCGAGCTGCCGCCGGGCGGCGTGGTCAATCTCGGCATCGGCATGCCCGAGGGCGTCGCGGCGGTCGCCGCCGAGGAGCGGGTGCTGAAATACCTGACGCTCACCGCCGAGCCGGGCGTGATCGGCGGCCTGCCGCAGGGCGGTCTGGATTTCGGCGCCGCCCTCAACCCGGCCGCTGTGCTGCACCAGAACCAGCAGTTCGACTTCTACGACGGCGGCGGCCTCGATCTCGCCTGCCTGGGCCTCGCCCAGTGCGACGCCGAGGGCAACGTCAACGTCAGCCGGTTCGGCACGCGGCTCGCGGGCGCGGGCGGCTTCATCAACATCTCGCAGAACGCCAAGAGCCTCGTCTTCGCCGGCACCTTCACGGCCGACGGCCTCAAGGTGGCGGTGGAGGACGGCGGCATCCGGATCCTCAGCGAGGGCCGCTCGCGGAAATTCGTCGCCGCTGTGGAGCAGGTGACCTTCTCGGGGGCCTACGCGGCCGAGCGCGGCCAGCCGGTGCTCTACGTGACCGAGCGTTGCGTGTTCCGGCGGACGCGGGCCGGCATGGAGTTGGTCGAGGTCGCGCCGGGCATCGACATCGCGCGCGACATCCTCGGGCAGATGGGCTTCACCCCGATCGTGCAGGATCCGCAGCCGATGGATCCGCGCCTGTTCCGCGAGTCCGTGATGGCTCTGGAGCCCTGGCTGCTGGGCCTCTCGCTGTCGGAGCGGATCAGCTACGACCCCGAGCGCAACATCCTGTTCTCGAACCTCGAAGGTTTCCAGGTCCGGACCATCGACGACGTCGAGCTTGTGCGCCGCGAATACGAGCGCGCCTGCCAGGAGATCGGCCGCAAGGTCCACCTGATCGCCAACTACGACGGCTTCGAGATCGATCCGACGGTGAGCGACGCCTACTTCTCGGCGATCGCCTATCTCGAAAACCGCTATTACGAGACCGCGTCCCGGTATACCACGAGCGCGTTCTTGCGATTGAAACTCGGCGCCTCGTTGGCGAGCCGCGACCTGGCTCCCCATGTCTTCGAGACAAAAGCCGAGGCGCAGGCGAGGAATACGGCCCAGAGCGTGCCTCTCAAGCCGCGGTCCGGCATGTCTCAGCCCGACATGCCGCGGCCGCCGAAGGAACCGTTGGATGCCTGAGTTCGAGACCCTCTCCCTGAAGGACCGCGCCCTGCTGGTCGATGCCTGCCTGATCGGCGGCGCATGGTCGAAGGCCGGTTCCGGCAGCATCGACGTCACCAACCCGGCGACCGGGGCGCTGATCGCCAAGGTGCCGAATGCCGGCGCCGACGAGACCCGGCAGGCCATCCAGGCGGCGCACGCGGCCTACCCGGCGTGGCGCGCCAAGACCGCCAACGAGCGCGCCGTGCTGCTGCGCAAGCTCGCGGCGCTCGTGACCGAGCATCAGGAAGATCTGGCGCAGATCCTCACCGCCGAGCAGGGCAAGTCGCTGACCGAATCCCGTGGCGAGGTCGCCATGTCGGCCGCCTACGTGCTGTGGTTCGCGGAAGAAGCGCGCCGCGTCTACGGCGACGTGGTCCCCTCCCCCTGGGGCGACCGCAAGATCCTCGTCACCAAGGAGCCGGTCGGCGTGGTGGCGGCGATCACGCCGTGGAACTTCCCGTCCTCGATGATCGCCCGCAAGATCGCTCCGGCTCTGGCCGCCGGCTGCCCGATCGTGATCAAGCCCGCCTCGCAGACCCCGCTCTCGGGCCTCGCCTGGGGCGTGCTGTGCGAGCGCGCCGGCTTCCCAGCCGGCACGGTCTCGATCCTCACCGGCTCGGCCCGCGCCATCGGCGCCGAGATGACCGGCAACCCGCTCGTCAAGAAGATCACGTTCACGGGCTCCACCGAGGTCGGCAAGGTGCTGCTGGAGCAGGCCGCCCACACGGTGAAGAAGGTGTCGATGGAGCTGGGCGGCAACGCGCCGTTCATCGTGTTCGACGACGCGGACCTCGACAAGGCGGTCGCCGGCGCGATGCTCGCCAAGTACCGCAACTCCGGCCAGACCTGCATCTGCACCAACCGCTTCCTGGTGCAGGACGGGATCTACGACGCCTTCGCGGAGAAGATGGCCGAGGCGGCCAACCGCCTGAAGGTCGGCAACGGCGTCGAGGACGGCGTCGCCCAGGGGCCGCTGATCGACATGGCGGCCGTGGAGAAGACCGAGGCCCATATCCGCGACGCCGTCGAGAAGGGCGGCCGGGTGGTGGCGGGCGGTCACCGCCACGCGCTGGGTGGCCAGTTCTTCGAGCCGACGGTGATCACCGGCGCCACGCCCGCCATGGCGGTGGCCCGGGAGGAGACCTTCGGGCCGCTGGCGCCGCTGTTCCGCTTCCGCGACGAGGCGGAGGCGATCCGCATGGCCAACGACACGGAGTACGGGCTCGCCTGCTACTTCTACACCCGCGACCTCGGCCGCACGTTCCGGGTCGCGGAGGCGCTGGAATACGGCATGGTCGGCATCAACGAGGGCATCATCACCACCGAGGTGGCGCCCTTCGGCGGCGTGAAGGAATCCGGCCTCGGCCGCGAGGGCTCGTATCAGGGCATCGAGGATTACCTGAACACCAAGTACCTGTGCGTGGGCGGGCTGGGGGCGTAGGGGCCGCGTTCACGATGACCCGCCGGGGACCTGACGGGTGCTCTCACTGCGGGCAACCGGGTTCACACACCTTGGCCTGGCACTGATGCCTTGAGAGAAGGGCGCTTTTCCCTCCCCCTTGTGGGGAGGGGTCAGGGGTGGGGGTGGTGCAGACCGCACCGCACCGCTCGATCCTGCCCCACCCCCACCTCCAACTCCTCCCCACAAGGGGGAGGAGAGCGGGTGCGGTGCCTGCAGCCTACCGGCCGCTTGGCGCCGCACCGCTGCCCGTGGTCCCATTGCCCGAGCTGCTGCCGGCGGGCGCGCCGGGGGTGCTGACACGCGGGCCGCCGCTGGTGCCGGGCGCCATGCCGGTGCCGGTGGAGCCGGTGCTCTCCATCGTCCCGGTCCCGCCCACCGCGCCGGACTTGTTGACGTTGCCCTGGTTGGCGCCGCCGGTCTGCGGTGCCTGGGCCAGCGCCGCGCCGGACGTGGCGAGCACCAGGGACGTGGCGAGGGCGAGGATGGTCTTCGACATGAGGGCTCCTGAACCGTCGGAATGACGTCGTTTCAGGCCAACCCGGGGGTGCGGGGATGGTTCAGCGGGCGAGCGCCTCGCGCCAGGCCGTCCAGGGCCAGCGCAGGGGCTCCCCGCCCGCGGCCGGGGCGATCGAGACCGTCGCGGTTCGACCGCTCACCAGCCGCGGATCCGCGGTGCCGCCGTCGAGGGTGATCCGCACCGGAATGCGCTGGGCGAGGCGCACCCACGAGAAGGTCGGGTTAACGTTGGCCAGAAGGTTGGTCGCGTCGCTGCGGCCGGTCTCGCCGATGCCGCCGGCGATGCTCGCCACACGGCCCATGAGCACGCCGTCCTCACCCATCAGCTGGACGCTGACCGGCGCGCCGACGCGGATGCGCGGCAGCTTGGTCTCCTCGAAATAGCCCTCGATCCGGACGGTGTCGCGGTCGATCAGCGCCATGACACCACGGCCGGTGGTGACGTAGGCGCCCGGCCGCAGCTCCATGTTGGTGATCCGGCCGTTGACCGAGGCCCGCACCGCCGAGCGCTCCAGGTTGAGCTTGGCGAGGTCGCGATCCGCCACCGCCTGCTCGTACGCGGCTTGGGCCGAGAGGTCGGCCGCCTTGGCCGCTTCGACCTTCTGCTGCGACACCGCCGCGTCGCTGAGCTTGCTGTAGCGGGCGTAGTCGGCCGCATTCTGCTCGGCGGTGGCCTTCCGGCCCTGGACCATCGCCTCCGCCTGCCGCAGCCCGAGGCGGAACCGGTCCGGATCGATCCGGAACAGGACGTCGCCCTTCCGCACGACCTGGTTGTCCTCCACCAGCACCTCCGTGACGAGGCCGGACACGTCCGGGGCCACCGCCACCACGTCGGCGCGCACGCGCCCGTCCCGGGTCCAGGGGGCGTCCATGTAGTAGTCCCACAGGCCGAGGCCGACGATCAGCGCCGCGGCGACCATGCCGAGGGTGACCACGAGGCGGCCGAGGACGGAGAACAGGGCGGTCATTGCAGGGTCCGATGGGCGAGGGTCACGACGCCGCCGAGCAGGACGACGTAGAGGGCGAGGTCGAAGAGCGGCCGGTGCCAGACGAGGCGGTAGAAGCCGGTCGCCGCGAGGAGGCGGCGCAGCGGCAGGCTGAGCGCGAAGGCCAGGGCCATCCAGAGGGCGAGGCCCGGCACGAACACGCCGTAGAGGTCGATCTCGCCCATCATGCCGCCATCTCCCGATCGCCCGGCTGCGGCGCCGCCTCCCGATAGGCCGGCGCGTCCGGGAAGAGCCCGCGGCGCAGGCCTGTCAGGCCGATCAGGGCGGCCCTGCGCTCCGGCGAGAGAGCCGCGCCCGCGACGGCATCGAGGCTGTCGTCCAGGGCGGCCAGGAGATCGATGTCCGGCTCCCTGGCCTGCCTGCGCAGCTGGCGCGCCGCCAGAGCCAGGGCGTGATCGATCGACACGCGCGCGACGCCCGAAAGCCGCCGGCGCACCCGCCGGAGCTCCACGAGGTTGATGCCCACCCGCACGTCGGCCAGGAGATCGCCCATCGCGGCCGCGGTCTCGGCGGGCAGCACCGCGAGGCGGGGGGCGATGAGGCCGATGCGGTCGAGCATCAGGGCCGCGAGCTCGAGCCCGTGCCCGGTGCCGCGCCCGTCCGCCGCCGCGGCGAGGCTGCGCCGGTTGATGCGCACGAGCCGCCGGGCGCTCCGACCGGCGCCGATCGAGCGGATCAGCCGGGTCACCACGGCGCCCACCCACATGCCGACCACCGAGGCGACCACCGAATTGGCGAAGGGCGCGAACTCGCCGCTGTAGCCGTTCTGCAGCGCCAGCATGGTCGCACCGTTGAGGGCCGCGCCCATTCCCATCGGGGTGAACCGGGGCTGCGTCATCGCCAGCCCGCACAGGATCAGCGCCGGCGCGAGCGCGAGCGCGAGCATCTCGAACGTGGTCACCAGCGGCAGGACCGCGAACAGGTAGAAGCCCGCCGCCAGGGCGCCGACGAGTGCCGAGTTGGTGAAGCCGAGGATCTGCGGGGTGGGGTCGTCCTGGGTGGCGAAGAGGCAGCAGGCGACGGCCCCCATCATCGGCGCCGCGGATCCGTCGGGCCAGCCGGTCGCGATCCAGATGGCGCAGCAGACCAGCAGGCCGACGAATACCCCGAAGGCCGAGAACGCCGCCAATCCGTGATCGCGATGGCGGATCCCGCGCACGCGGGCCGTGTAGGCGAAGGCGAGCGGCGCCGCCGGTGCCGTGCCGGCGGCGAGATGTCCGCGGAGCACGCGCAGGTCCTGGCGCAGGTCGATGATATCGCGCAGACGCACCGAGAGGCTCGCCAGCAGCAGCGTGGCCCAATCCGGGTTCTGCCCGAGTGCGGGCTCGAACTCATCGACCCGGCGACGCAGCCGCGCGGCCGTCTCCGGATCGTCGTCCTCGCCGGCCAGCCAGACGGCGAGGTCCGACAGCAAGGCGCGGACCCGGGACGGGAGCGCCCCGGCCCGCTCCAGCGTCGCCACGCGGTCGGCGACCGCGGCCACGATCGGCAAGACCATCAGCATGTGCTGCCGGAGCGGTGCGAAGGCTTGCGCGGCACGCTCCGCACCCGTGGCTTCGTTGCGGAGCGCGAGGCCGAGGGCGTCGAGCCCGATCGCGTCCGAAGCCAGCCGCAGGCGCACACCCTTGCTCTGGCCGGTGCTGCCGGCATCCGGCGCCCGGGCCGCCGCGAGAGCGCCCTGCGTCCAGGTCCGGGCCTCGGCGAGCCACAGGTTCAGCCGCTCGACGATCACCGGGGCCGCCGATTGCGGCAGCACCAGCGTGGCGACGAGGCTGGCGCACAGGATCCCCAGCGAGATCTCCTCGGCGCGCGCCACCGCGGTGTCGAAGATCGCGCCGGGATCGTCCACCGCCGGGAAGCCGATCAGCGCGGCCGTGTAGCCGGCGAGCATCGGCAGGTAGCTCGCGGGCGTGCGGTCGAGGAGCGAGACGTAGAGGCACAGTGCGACCCAGAGCGCCACCGCGAGGCTCAGCAGAATCGGCTCGTTGACGAGGTTCGGCACCAGCACGACGCTCACCGCCGCGCCGAGTCCGGTGCCGCAGAGGCGGTAGACGGCCTTGGAGCGGGTCGCGCCGGAGAGAACCTGGCTGGTGATGTAGACGGTGCCGAGCGCCCAGTACGGCCGCGGCAGGTCGATCCAGAGCGCCAGGAACAGGGCGAGCATCGCCGCCGCGTAGGTCTTCAGCGCGAAGGCCCAGTCACGCCATCCGGGAAGGGTCACGAGGCCGGCTCCCATTCGGGCTCGGCGGCCGCGCGGCCGTAGCGCTGAAGCGCCGCGAACACCCGGAGGCTCGCTTCGAGATCGGCGCCATCGACCTCGGCGAAGACACGCGCGCGCAGGGTCGAGAGTTCGGCCTCGATCCGCTCAAAGACCTGCCGGCCGCGCTGGGTCAGGCCCAGCACTTTGGCGCGCCGGTCCGACGGATCCTCGCGACGCACCACCAGCCCGGCGGCGGCGAGCTGGTCGATGAGGCGGACCAGGGAGGGGCCCTCGATGCCGACGGCTTCCGCCAGGACGTTCTGGCGCGGCTCCTCGCCCATCCGGCCGATGATGATCAGCGGGTGCGCGCTCGCATCGGACAGGCCGTGCGCTTCCGCAACGGTGTTGGCCGCGCGGCGCCAGTGGCGTCCGGTCGTCAGGAGGGCGTGGGTACAGGCCTGCTGGAGCTGTTCGCGCGTCTTCGGATCGTCGATGCCGGGCATTGGCCAAATCCATCGCCGCGAGGATCCGGCGAGAGGCAGGATTCATCGGCTCGCATGCTGATAGATAGCATCATATCAATTTGGACAGAGGGACAACTTGAGGCGACAGGGTTGCGGGAGACGAATGGGTTCGCCTCATCTCTCAAGGCGTAGCATCAATGGAAAGCGGAGAGCGTCTGGCACCGCACCGTCATTCCGGGGCGCCGCAGGCGAGCCCGGAATCCAGAGCCGCAGGTTCCGCCAAGGTTAGCCACATCGGCGGCTCTGGACTCCGGGCTCCGCTACGCGGCCCCGGAATGACGGTGCGACGGCCGCGCACCTTCGCGAACGGTATGAACGCCTTATCCGTAAGCCGCCGATCCGCGCTCGTGGGTCTTGGCTCGCTCAGGCACGGCGGACGCCCTATCCGCACCGGGACCGCGCGTCGGCCGCGGCGTCACGCCGGATGCGTGTTGTGGATCTGGTCGAAATCCAGGGACGCCGTATCGATCACGACCTGCGTCCGGCTGATCACCTCGAGCTTGCGCAGGATCTCGGAGACGTGGGCCTTCACGGTCGAATCGCCGACCTGGAGCTCGTGAGCGATCTGCTTGTTGAGCTTGCCCTGCCGGATCATCATCAGAACCCGCAGCTGCTGCGGGGTGAGCCGGGCGAGGCGCTCCGGCAGCGGTGCCTTCTTGCTCCGCGGCGCGGGCGCGCTCGCCTCGGCCAGCCCCGGTGGCAGGAACAGGGCGCCGCTCATCACCTCGGTGATCGCCCGGGTGAGCGTCGCCTTGTCCATGGCCTTCGGGACGAAGCCGGCCGCGCCGTGCTGCAGGGCCTCGCGGACGATGCGCGGATCCTCGTGGCCGGAGACGATCAGGATCGGGATGCGCGGAAAACTCGCCCGGATGGTGATCAGCCCGTCGAAGCCGGTGACGCCCCGCATCGACAGGTCGAGGAGCGTCAGGTCGATGCCGCGGTTGGCCGACAGCACCGCGCAGGCCGCCTCGATCCCGTCGGCCTCGTGCAGCACCGCGTCGGGATGCGCGAGGCGGATCGTGGCCGCCAGGGCGTCGCGGAACAGCGGGTGGTCGTCGACGATCAGGAGATGCACGGAGACCTCGGTCCTTCGCTCGAGATCCTCACGGGATCCGCCGAACACGCGGGCGGGAGGTCCGAAGGTGATCGATGCGGCCCCAGGGCGCAAGCGGGTGTTGAGACGACCGCCCTGCCCCGGAGCCTGGGCGTGCCGGCCCGTGTAGGCCGGCACGCTTCCTGTTGAGCGCCTTCAGCGCGACGCCACCGTCTTCGGCAGCTTGAACACCC
This sequence comes from Methylobacterium sp. OAE515, assembly GCF_041806315.1. Lineage (NCBI taxonomy): Bacteria > Pseudomonadati > Pseudomonadota > Alphaproteobacteria > Hyphomicrobiales > Methylobacteriaceae > Methylobacterium > Methylobacterium sp. OAE515. The sequence continues at coordinate 2,881,582 of NZ_JBGMUV010000001.1, read as the reverse complement.
AGAAGCTGCCGCCCTGGTTGATGCCGGCGGTGGACTGGGCGACCTCGCCGCCCCAGAGTGGCACCGCGCCGCCCCAGCCGGCCGTGACGCCGACCCACTGCTCGCCGTCCTGCTCTACGATCCGCCCTCGCTGCTCTGGGCCTTCACGTTCGCCGCGCTTTTGGTCTGGGGTCGCGGCACCTTCTGCGGCTGGCTCTGCCCCTTCGGCGCCCTGCAGGAATTCGTTGCCCTGCTGTCGCGGCCGCTGCGCATCCGGCCAGCTTCTGCCGCTACCTGTGCCCGCTCGGCGCCACCCTCGCCCTGCTCGGGCGCGTGCGGGTGCTCGACTGGATCCCGCGCCGGGCCGAGTGCGGATCGCCCTGCCAGCTCTGCAAGGTCCGCTACCGCTACGGCGCCATCGCCCCGTCCGGCCGCATCGATTATCCCGAGTGCTTCCAGTGCATGGACTGCGTCACGATCATCCAGGATCCCGCGCAGTGCGTGCCGCAGGTGATCGCATGCAAGCGGACGCGCCGGGCGGCCCCGCAGCCGGTTCCGGTCGCATGAGTCCGCACTTTCCGCGTGATCCGGCGCGCCGGCACATCCTTGTCGGAGCCGCGGGCGTCGCCGGGGCCGCGGGGCTCGCGGCCTTCCGGGCCGCCGCGGCCATCCGGGGACTAACGCTCCGGACGCGCGCGGGTCTCGCCTTCGGCACCACCGTGGCGCTCACCGCGGCCGGTCCGGACGCCACTATGGTCGAAGCCGCGTTGACGGATGGCTTCGCGGCCCTGCGTGCCGTTGAGCAAGCCGCCAGCCTGTTCCGCCCCGACAGCGCCCTCGCGCGGCTCAACCGCGACGGCGTCCTGACGGCGCCCGATCCGCACCTCGTCGCACTGCTGCGCTTCGCCCTTGCCCTCGCGGCCGAAACCGGCGGCGCGTTCGATCCAGCGGTGCAATCCCTCTGGCCGGTCTGGGCGGGTGCGGCCGCCCGGGGCGCGAGGCCGGACGACCGGGCGGTCGCGGCCGCCCTCCACCAAGTCGGGTGGCATCGCGTCGGCCTCGAACCGGACCGGATCATCCTGGAGCCGGGCACGGCCCTGACCCTGAACGCCCTGATTCAGGGCTACGCCGCCGACAGGGTGATGGCGGCGCTCCTGGCGCGCGGCATCGACGACGCGTTCGTGGATACCGGCGAGTTCGGCGCCTCGGGGGCGCATCCCGACGGCACGCCGTGGCGCCTGGGCCTCGCCGATCCCCGCGATCCCGTCGCACTCGCCGCCGTGATCGCGCCGTTCGCGGGCTTCGCCGCGACCTCCGGCGACTACAACATGAGCTTCTCGGACGACCGGGCGGACCACCACATCTTCGATCCGGCCACCGGCCACTCACCGCGCTACTTCTCGTCCGTCACCGTGACGGCGCCGTCGGGGCTCCTGGCGGACGGCCTGTCGACCGCCTGCATGGTGCTCGGGCGCGAAGGCGGGACGCGGCTCGTCGGCGCTCATGCGGGCTGCGCCGTCCGCTTCACCGATAAGGCCTGACGGCCCACGAGGCGCCGTCCGCCGCGCACCGGCATTCCGGGGCCGCGTAGCGGAGCCCGGAATCCAGATCCGCTGACGCGCCAAGATCCTGCGCGGACAGCGGTTCTGGATTCCGGGCTCGCCTGCGGCACCCCGGAATGACATGGCGAGAACAGGATCCGGACGGCATCCCGCTCGACGTCCGATCCCCATGTGTGGAACCTCACCCGTAAGAGACCCAGCCCGCTTGCTTGCAATCATGATGGGCGTCATGTTTGTCATACATGATGACCATCATGTAGAGCCATCGGAGATCGACCATGTCCAGCAAGCCAGCCGTTCTCGTTACGGGCGCCTCGTCGGGGATCGGCGCCGTCTACGCCGACCGCTTCGCCCATCGCGGCCACGACCTCGTCCTCGTCGCCCGCGACGGCGAACGGCTGAACGGCCTCGCCGAGCGTCTGCGCCGCGAGGCCGGCGTGACCGTCGACGTCGTTCAGGCGGATCTGACCCGGACGGAGGGCCTCGTCCGCGTCGAGGCGCGCCTGCGCGAGGACGCCCGGATCGGCGTGCTGGTGAACAATGCGGGCGCGGCGCTCTCCGGGCCCTTCTCCGAGCAGAGCCCGGATCAGACCGCCGCCCTCATCGGGCTCAACGTCACGGCCCTCACCCGGCTCGCCGGCGCGGTCGCGCCGCGCTTCGCCGCCGCCGGGACCGGAGCCATCATCAACATCGGCTCGGTGGTCGGCTTCGTCCCCGAATTCGGCATGGCGGTCTACGGCGCGACCAAGGCCTACGTGCAGTATCTCAGCCAGGCGCTCCACCTCGAGCTCGGGCCGAAGGGCGTCTACGTCCAGGCGGTTCTGCCAGCCGCGACCCGGACCGAGATCTGGGGCCGCACCGGCATCGACGTGAACGCCCTTCCGGCCGTCATGGAGACGGGCGATCTGGTCGACGCCGCCCTGGTCGGGTTCGACCGCCGCGAGACCGTGACCATCCCGCCGCTGCCCGATGACGGCCAGTGGCGCAGCTTCGACGCGGCGCGGGCCGCGATGATCCCGAATCTCGGCCAGACCCGTCCGGCGGAGCGCTACCGCAACGCGGCCTGATCGCCGCGATCCCGGCTCGGGCTGCCCGGGCCGGGCTCAGGCCTCACGGCGCGCGTTCCAGAACACGAACTGGTCCTGGACGATGTCGCGGATCTCGCGCCGGTACGCGGTCCGGTAGAAGTACTGGCCGAGCGGCAGGTACGGCACCTGGACCATGGCGGCGGTCTGCAGGTCGCGGGCGATCCTCTGCCGCCCGGCCTCGTCCGGCGCCTCGATCCAGGCTTCCCGCAGCGTCTCGATCTCGGGGATGTCCGGCCAGCCGAAGAAGCCCTTCTGGCCGCCGCAGCGCAGCACCTGCTCGCCGACCGGGTTGGTCATGTCGAGGCCGACCCAGGTGGTGCTGAAGATGTTCCACCCGCCCTGGTCCGGCGGCGCCTTGCTGGCCCGGCGTGTCACCAGCGTGCCCCAGTCGGAGACGACGTACTGCACGTTCATCCCGAGGCGCTGGAGCAGGTCGTGCATCACCTCGCCCAGGGGCGCCGAGCACGGGGTTGTCGCTGGCCGACATCAGCACGACGCGCTCGCCCTTGTAGCCGGCGGCGATCAGGTCCGTCTTCGCGCGCGCGAGGTCGCGCTTGCGCGTCAGGATGTCGAGGCCGGCATCGCTGGCCATAGACGTTCCGGGCGTGAAGATCCCGACGCCGGTACGACGGAGCTTCTCGTCGTCGCCCGCCGCGGCGGCCATGAAATCCTCCTGCGTCAGGGCTTCGAGGATGACCCGCCGGATTGCCGGCTTGTCGAAGGGCGGATGGAGGTGGTTCATCACGGCGGTGCCGAGATTGCCGAGGCGCCCGGCGAGCTGCGTCACGATCTGCGGGTTGCCCTGGAGCGTCGGCAGCAGATCGTTGATCGGGTTCTCCCACCAATCGACCTCGCCGTTCTGTAGCGCGGCCGCGGCGGTGCCGGGATCGGGCATGACCTGCCACTCGACCCGCTCGAAATGCACCCGCTTCGGCCCGGCGGCCCAGGAGACCGTGCCGCTCTCGCGCGGCCGGTAATCCGGATTGCGATCGTAGACGACCCGGGCGCCGACCAGCCGCTCCTTGGTGTTGAACCGGAACGGGCCGGATCCGATCACCTCGGGGATCTGCTGCGCCGGGTCCGTGGCGGCCAGCCGCTCGGGCATGATCACCAGAACGGGCGGCCCGAGCTTGGCCAGCGTCTCCAGCATCAGCCCGTAGGGCCGCTTCAGGCGGATGACGAAGCTGCGGTCGTCCGGCGCGCTCATGGCGTCGGTGCGGGCCATCAGCGCCTGGCCGAGGCTGTCGCGCTGCGCCCAGCGCCGGATCGACGCGATGCAGTCGCGGCCCCGGACCGGCTCGCCGTCGTGGAATTTCAGGCCGTCGCGAAGACGGAAGGTCCAGAGCGTGCCGTCCGCCTCGACCGTGTGGCCCTCGACCATCTGCGGCTGCGGCTTCAGCTGCGCGTCGAGGCCGTAGAGCTGGTCGAACACCATCAGCGCGTGGTGGCGGGTGATGTAGGCGGTGGTCGTGACCGGATCGACGATCGTGAGATCGGATTGCGGAACGTAGCGCAGGACGCTGGCCCGTGCATTCTGGGCGAGCGCCGGGCGCGCCGGCAGGAACGGGAGGGTTCCGGCCGCGGCGGCACCGCGGAGAAAGGAACGTCGCAGCATGGTCTCGAACTCCCGACGCGGGCCCGCGCCGCAGGAATGTCCGGGCCGAAGCGGTCGCGGCATTCCGGACGGGGTGCGGACGTGGTGATGCTGCGCGGCTGCAAGAGACACGCCCCTCCCCATGCCCGCGGCGCAGACCCTGCATTCGGAAGTCCAAGGGATTAACGCCCGTGATCGAGAGGAGAGTGCGTGTGACCGAGGCGCTGCAGCCGTATTGGCCGATGGAAGCCTGGGAGGAAGCGGATCCCAGCGCGGCCGGTTTCGACACCGGGCGGCTCGCGGAGGCGGTCGCCTACGCCGAGGCCAACGAGAGCCAGTGGCCGCGCAGCCTGTACTATCCCGACGGCCGCTATGTCGGGATCGTGGAGTGGAACGAGCGCGGGCCGTGGAGCGACATCGCCGGTCCGGTGCGGGCCCGGGGTGGGCCCGCCGGCGTGATCCTCAAGGGCGGCCAGCGCGTCGCCGCCTGGGGCGACACGCGCCGGCCGGACATGACCTTCTCGATCGCCAAGAGCTATCTGGCCGTCCTGGCCGGGCTCGCACACGATGACGGGCTGATCCCAGACGTGGACGCGCCCGTCCGCGACAGCGTGCCGGATCCGCTCCTCGACGGACCGCAGAACGGCGCGATCACGTGGCGCCATCTGCTGCAGCAATCGAGCGAGTGGGAGGGCACCCTGTTCGGCAAGTCCGACCAGGTCGACCACCATCGCCAGATCGGCCCGGGCGCCGACAACAGCCGCAAGGGCGAGAAGCGACCCCTGCGCGCGCCGGGCACGCATTACGAGTACAACGACGTGCGGGTGAACCTGCTGTCCTACTGTCTGATGCGCCGCTTCGGCCGCGCTTTGCCGGAGGTGCTCCGCACGCGGATCATGGAGCCGATCGGCGCCTCGCGGGACTGGGCTTGGCATGGCTACGACAATGCCTGGGTCGAGATCGACGGCGCCCGAAGCCAGTCCGTGCCGGGCGGCGGCCATTGGGGCGGCGGCCTGTTCATCGGCGCCGACGACCATGCCCGCTTCGGGCTGCTCATCGCCCGGGGCGGCGACTGGAACGGGCGCCGGATCCTCTCGGAGGGCTGGATTGGCGCCATGCTGACCCCCTCGCCGACCCTCGACAGCTACGGCTATCTCTGGTGGCTGAACCGCGGCGCATCCGCCAAGCCAAAACTGCCCGCCTCAGCCTTCAGTGCCCTCGGGGCCGGCAACAACGTCATCTGGTGCGATCCGGACCGCGACCTCGTCGCGGTCCTGCGCTGGATCGACAAGGCCGCCCTCGACGGCTTCCTGCTCCGCCTCGTGGCGGCGCTGCGGGATTAGGCCTGCGCCAGTGCCGCGATGGTCTCGGCCATCGCGCGCGCCCGGGGGACGAGCGTCGCGACCTCCAGATACTCCTCCGGCGAGTGCGCCTTCCCGCCGACCGGCCCCACGGCGCAGAGGGTCGGACAGCCGACGCTGGCGGTGAAGCCGGAATCGGCGCAGCCGCCGGCGAACTCGCCCGCGACCGGCGTGCCCTGCTGCGCGCTGACCCGCGCGTAGGTCTCGAACAATGCCCGCGAGGCCTCGTCCTGCACCAGCGGCAGGAACTCGCCCTTGATGGTCAGATGCGCAGTGGTGTCGGGCACGGTCGAGTCCGCCACGATCGCGGCGATCCGGTCCATGGCCGCTGCCCGATCCGGCGGGGTCACGTAGCGCAGGTCGATCTCGCAGGTCGCCCGCGGGGCCACGGTGTTCACCGACTGCCCGCCCGCGATCAGCCCGACATTGACCGTCGTGCCGCGCTCCAGATCGGTGATCGCGTGGAAGGCCACGGTCTTGTGCGCGAGTTCCAGGATGGCGCTGCGCCCGTCGGCGTAGTTGCCGCCGGAATGGGCAGCCTTGCCGCGCACCTCGAGGACCATGAACACGCCGCCCTTGCGGCCCGTGACGACGTTCCCGGTGGGGCGGCCGGGCTCGGAATTCAGCACCGCCCGGGCGCCGCGCGCGGTCTCCTCGATGATCGGCCGGCAGGCCGGCGAGCCGATCTCCTCGTCGCTGGTGAACAGGCCGACGAGCGGCACCGGCGCGCCGGCGTGGTGGAAGGCCGCGAGCACGAAGGCGTTCATCACGAGGCCCGCCTTCATGTCGGCGACGCCCGGCCCGTAGGCGCGGCCGTCCGCGATCCGGAACGGCCGATGGGCCACCTCGCCCTTCGGGAAGACCGTGTCGCGATGGCCCATCAGCACGACCGGTCGGTTGCCGCCGCCGGACCCGGCGACATGGGCCTTCAGCGCGTCGCCGTAGCCCTCCACCGGGACCGTCGTGACCGGGATGCCGTGGCCGGCCAGGAACTCTGCGATGCGGGCGCCGACCGCATCGACGCCCGGCTTGTCGTAGGAGCCGGAATCGATGTTCACCAGCGCTTCGAGGAGGGCCAGCATGGCGTCCTCCTGCGTGTCCAGCCAGCCGAGGGCGTCGGCGTCAGGTGCGGTCATGGGGATCCTCGAATGGAGCGCGTCGGATGATGGGCTCGAGCGCCTTCGCGCGCGGAGCGAAGCAACCCAGAGGCGCTACGCTTGCGGAGTTCGCGCTGCCGTGGATTGCTTCGCGCCGCTCGCAAGGACGGCGCCGTTGCGCCGTGACCCCGCACGAAAAAAGGTGCGCCTATTCCACGGTGACGGATTTGGCGAGGTTTCTGGGCTGGTCGACGTCTTTGCCCATGATCACGGCGGTGTGGTAGGCCAGCAGCTGGATCGGCACCGCGTACACGATCGGCGCCACGCTCGGCTCCAGCGCCGGCATCGTCACCGTCGCCAGCGTCTCCAGACCGTGCGCCGCCGCCCCCTGCGCGTCCCCGATCAGCACGATCCGCCCGCCGCGCGCGGCCACCTCCTGCATGTTCGACACCGTCTTCTCGAACACCCCATCGTGCGGCGCGATCACGATCACCGGCACGCTCGCGTCGATCAGCGCGATCGGACCGTGCTTCAGCTCGCCCGCCGCGTAGCCCTCCGCGTGGATGTAGCTGATCTCCTTCAGCTTCAGCGCACCCTCCAGCGCCATCGGGTAGCTCGTCCCCCGGCCCAGATACAGAACGTCCCGCGCCTGCGCGACCTCCCGCGCCACAGCCTCGATCGCCCCCTCCCGGGTCAGCGCCTCCGCCATCAGACCCGGCACCCGGATCAGCGCCTCCACCAGCCGCGCCTCGCCCGACGCGTCCAGCGTGCCCCGCGCCCGCCCCGCCGCGATCGCCAGGCACAACAGAACCGTCAGCTGGCACGAGAACGCCTTCGTCGAGGCCACCCCGATCTCCGGACCCGCCAGCGTCGGCATCACCACCGACGATTCCCGCGCGATCGTCGAGCTCGGCACGTTGACCACGCTCAAGGTGTGCTGGCCCTGGCTCCTGGCGTAGCGCAGCGAGGCCAGCGTGTCGGCGGTCTCGCCCGATTGCGAGATCACCAGCGTCAGCCCGTCCCGCTCCAGCGGCGCCTCGCGGTAGCGCGCCTCGGAGGCGACGTCGATCTCCACCGGCAGCCGCGCCAGCTGCTCGAACCAGTAGCGCGCCACCAGGCCGGCATAGTACGCCGTGCCGCAGGCGGTGATGTACACCCGGCTGAGCCGGGCGAAGTCGAACGGCAGCGCCTCGGGCAGCACCACCCGGCTGCTGGCCAGGTCGACGTAGTGGGCCAGCGTCCGGCCGACCACCTCGGGCTGCTCGTGGATCTCCTTGGCCATGAAGTGGCGATAGGCGCCCTTGTCGATCCGGTAGGCCTGGGTGGCGATCGTCTGGCGCGGGCGCTGGACGACCGCCCCGGACGCGTCGCGGATCTCGGCGCCGTCGCGGGCGAGGATCGCCCAGTCGCCCTCGTCGAGATAGGTGATCGCGTCGGTGAAGGGGGCCAGCGCCAGGGCGTCGGAGCCGAGATACATCGCGCCCGCGCCGAAGCCGATCGCCAGCGGCGCGCCGTGGCGGGCGCCGATCAGCAGGTTGTCCTCACCGGCGAACAGGAAGGCGAGCGCGAAGGCGCCGCGCAGCCGCGGCAGGGCGGCTTCGACCGCCGCCACCGGCCCGAGGCCCTGGTCGATGGCGCGGCTGACCAGCTGGGCGACGACCTCGGTGTCGGTCTCGGTCTCGAACACGACGCCGTCGGCCTCGAGCTCCTGCTTCAGCGCGCGGAAGTTCTCGATGATGCCGTTGTGCACGACCGCGAGGTTGTGGGTGGCGTGGGGGTGGGCGTTGGTCTCGTTGGGCCGGCCGTGGGTGGCCCAGCGGGTGTGGCCGATGCCGATCGTGCCGGTGAGCGGCTCCTGCGCGAGCCTGGCCTCGAGGTTGGCGAGCTTGCCCGCTGCGCGGCGGCGCGCCAGCCGGCCGTGCTCGAGGGTGGCCAGCCCGGCGGAGTCGTAGCCGCGGTATTCGAGCCGGCGCAGGGCCTCGATCACCTGCCCCGCCACCGCGTCGCGCCCGACGATGCCGACGATGCCGCACATGGATGTGTCTCTCGCTCTCGCGCCCGGAGCGCCGCGCTTTCGTGCCGCGCTAAGCCCGGGCCGCCCCGCTCAGCCGGGCGCCAAGCGTGACTTGTACCGGATGGGGGCGTCGCAGAGCGAGTCCCGGCTGCGCTCGGGCGTTCCGCGCCCCCGAATCAGGAGCTTTTGCCGCGCCGTGCCTTCTCGGCCTGCAAGGCGGCGCGCTTCTCCCTGGCCCAGCCGGGCTTCGTCGCCTGCCGGCCGCGCGCGACCGCCATGGCGTCCGCCGGAACGTCGTCGGTGATCACCGAACCCGAGCCGATATAGGCCCCCTCCCCCACCGTGACCGGCGCCACGAGCGCTGAGTTCGAGCCGATGAAGGCGTTCGCGCCGATGGTGGTCCGGTGCTTGAGCACGCCGTCGTAATTGCAGGTGATCGTGCCGGCTCCGATATTCGCCTTCGCGCCGATTTCGGCATCGCCGAGATAGGTGAGGTGCGCGGCCTTGGCGCCCGCGCCCATATGGGCGTTCTTCAGCTCGACGAAATTGCCGAGCTCGGCGCCGCTTTCCAGCACGGCGTGGCCGCGCAGCCGCACGAACGGTCCGATCCGGACGTCCGCCTCGAGTCGCGTATCTGTCAGATGCGCGAAGGCCCGCACGGTGCAGCCGTCCCCGACGCGCACCCCCGGCCCGAAGACCACGTTCGGCTCGACGATGACGTCGCGTCCCAGCACGGTGTCGTGGCTGAGGAAGACGGTCTCGGGTGCGATCAGGGTGGCGCCGCCCAGCATGGCGCTGCGGCGCAGCCGGGACTGGATCGCGGCCTCCGCGACGCTGAGCTGCGCCCGGTCATTGACGCCTTGAGCCTCCGCCTCGTCCACCGGCACGACGGTGACCGCGAGCCCGTCGGCGACCGCGAGCGCCACGGCGTCGGGCAGGTAGTACTCGCCGGCGGCGTTGTCGTTGCCGATGCGGGTGAGCAGCGCCAGGGCGTGGGGGCCCGACAGCGCCATCAACCCGGCATTGCAGAGCGTCACGGCCCGCTCGGCCGCGCTGGCATCCTTCTCCTCGCGGATCGCCAGGACTCGGCTGCCTTCGGTCAGCACCCGCCCGTAACCGGTGGGTGTCGCGGTCTCGAAGGCCAGCACCGCGACCGCCGCGCCATCGGCCAGCGGTGCCCGCAACCTCAGGAACGTCTCGGCGGTGATCAAAGGCGTGTCGCCGAAGGCGATGACCACGTCATCGTCCGGATCGGCGAGCACGTCCCGGGCCGCCAGCACCGCGTGGGCGGTGCCCAGCCGCTCGGCCTGCGGGAAGACCTGCGCGCCGGGAGCCTGCCGGGCGATCTCGGCGGCGACGTCGTCGCGGCTGGGCTCGGCCACCACGGCGATCCGGCCGGCGCCCGCCGCCTGCACGGCGGCCAGCACGTGCCCGAGCATGCTGCGGCCGGCGATCCGATGCAGCACCTTCGGCAGGTCCGAGCGCATGCGCGTGCCCTTCCCGGCCGCCAGCACGATGGCGGTGAGGCTGCGGGACGGTGTTCCGGTCGCGGTCATGGCAGGTCCAGGCGTCGTCATTCGGCGCCACGGATGGGCCGGACGGCGGTTTCGCGCAAGCCCGGCCGTTCGCTCAGCGCAGGGCCAGGGCGGCGTGGTGGGCGGATCCGTGGGCGAAATGCTCGCGGCGGCGCTCGATCGAGCTCGGGATCCGCAACGATTCCCGGTACTTCGCCACCGTGCGCCGGGCGATGTCGACGCCCTCGCTGCGCAACTTCTGCACCAGCGCATCGTCGGAGAGCACATCGGCCGGCGTCTCGCCGTCGACGAGCTGCTTGATGCGGTGGCGCACAGCCTCCGAGGAATGCGCCGCCATGCCGGCCGCGCCTGGGATCGCCGCGGTGAAGAAGTATTTCATCTCCAGGGTGCCGCGGCTCGTGCCGATCGCCTTGTTGGAGGTGACGCGCGACACCGTCGATTCGTGCATGCCGATCGCTTCCGCCACCGTCTTCAGGTTGAGCGGGCGCAGATGGCTGACGCCGTGGACGAAGAATCCGTCCTGCTGGCGCACGATCTCGGTGGCGACCTTGAGGATGGTGCGGGCGCGCTGCTCCAGGGAGCGGGTCAGCCAATTGGCGTTCTGCAGGGCCTCCGACAGGAAGGCCTTGTCGCCCTCCGCCGACGCGCCGCGCACGACCCGGGCATAGTAGCTCTGGTTCACCAGCACCCGCGGCAGGGCCTCGCCGTTGAGCTCGACCAGCCAGGACCCGTCGGGGGCGGCGCGGACGAACACGTCTGGCACCAGCACCTCGACCGCGCTCGACCCGAAGGCCCGTCCCGGCTTGGGGTCGAGGCGGCGGATCTCGCCCAGCATGTCGACGAGATCCTCGTCGTCGATGCCGCACAGGCGGCGCAGGGCCGCGAAATCGCGCTTGGCCACGAGATCGAGACGGGAGACCAGGGCCTGCATGGCCGGATCGAACCGGTCGCGCTCGCGCAGCTGGATCGCGAGGCATTCCGCGAGATCCCGGGCCGCGATTCCGGGCGGGTCGAAGGTCTGCACGAGGGACAGCACGCGCGTCACCAGAGCCGGGTCGGCCCCGAGACGCTCGGCCACGCCGTCGATGCCCTCGCGCAGGTAGCCGGCCTCATCGACGGCGTCGATCAGGAAGCCGCCGATCAGGCGCTCGGCGGGATCGCGTGTCGCCAGCTCGAGCTGGCTCGCGAGGTGGTCGCGCAGCGACGTCTCGGCCGTGAGACTGGCCTCGAAATCCGGCGCTTCGGCGTCGAAGCTGCCGCCGCCGCTGCCGTAGGGCGGCGGGGTCAGCGAGAGCATGTCGCCGCCGCCTGCCTCGCGCGCCTGGACCGGCGCCTCGTCGGGAAAGACGTTGTCGAGCCGCGTGTCGAAGTCGCCCTCGATCTCACCGCGGCTCGCATTCAGCTCGGTGGAGAGCCACGAATCGGGCTCGGGCGCCTCGAAGCCGTCGGCATGCGACTCGTCCTGGTGGGAGCCGGATTCCGAGGCGTCGCCTGCGCCCGGCAGCTCGGGCTCGGCACGCTCGAGGAGCGGGTTCCGCTCCAGCTCGGCCTCGACATAAGAGGCAAGATCGAGCTGCGACAGTTGCAGGAGCTTGATTGCTTGCAGGAGCTGCGGCGTCATCACCAGGGCCTGGCCCTGACGCACTTCCAGCCGTTGCACCAAACTCATGCGAGGCCCCGATGCCCTTCCAGCGCGGTTCACCAGCCCGAGCGGCGGTGCTCACGGCATGGTTCTTGCTTGTCTTGCTGCTCCGTGTGTAGACCGATGGAGAGCGCACGTCAAAGCGCGGCGACGCGCTCGGTTGTTGGCAAGTGCAGGCCGCGCGGCGCACGTAGCAAAGCAGCCACATCGGCACGGCTGCCCGGGCCAATCTGAGGATCGGTCTTTAAGGAAGCTTTGCATTCCGCATCGAAGCCGATTCTCGTGTGTTGCCGTTCTTCCGAGATCACTGGTCTGTCCGATAGCGGACGCTTCCTGCCTAATGTGCAATATCCGCTCGCGTTCGTGCCGTGATCCGAGCAGGCTCGGCGTGACGCTTCGTCTCACCAAACTGTGTCGGCGCGTTTTCGGCTGCTTCTGCGCACCTCACGGCGATGGCTCATCAGAACAGCTTGCTGGCGTCCCTCTCCGAGGCGGACAACGCGCTGCTCGCGCCGCATCTCGAACCTGTCGAACTGCCCCTCGGGATGGTTCTGGTGGAACCGGCCAAAGTCATTGCGCATGCCGTCTTTATCGAGACCGGCCTGTGCTCGGTGGTTTCGGGCCTGGCGGAGGGCGGACGCGTCGAGGTCGGATTGTTTGGCCGCGACGGCATGGCGGCGCCGACGCTGATCCTGGGTGTCGACACGATCCCCCACCAGATCTTCATGCAGGTCGCCGGCCGCGGGCAACGTATTCCCGTCGCGGACCTGCGCGCGGCCGTCGAGGCCAGCCGGTCACTGCGCGATCTGCTGCTGCGCTACGTGCAGACCTTCCTGGTGCAGGTCGCCCAGACCGCCATCGCCAATGCCGGCACGCCGGCCGAGGAGCGGCTCGCGCGCTGGTTGCTGATGTACCACGATCGCCAGGACGGGGACGATCTGTCGGTCACGCACGAGTTTCTGTCGATCATGCTCGGTGTCCGCCGCCCCACCGTCACGGTGGCGATCCATACGCTGGAAGGGGCCGGGCTGATCCGGGCCCGGCGCGGGCGCATCCGTGTGCTGAGCCGCGCGCGGCTGGAGCAGGCGGCCGGTAACACCTACGGTCCCGCGGAGGCCGAGTACGAGCGCCTGATCGGGCCGCTCAGGGCGCATCACGGAACGCTGGCGTAGGGCTCCTCCGCCACGACGGCACCGCCCTCGTCGGTGATCACGAACGTGTCGGCCCGCCAACGGCGCGGCGCGCCGTAGATGTGAGGCAGGCGCCGCATCTCGCCGACGATCTCGCGGGCGAGCGCCTGGGCGGCGGCGCCGTCGGGCAACTCGTCGCCCTCATCGTCGTGGATCAGCGTGCCGTGCCGGCGAACGTTCAGGTAGAAGCGGGGCAGGTCTTACCTCCGTGATCCTCATTCGGGATCGGCCGCCGCGCCGTCCCGGCATCCTGGCTTTCGGATCCTTCCGGCTGAGCGATCGTGCCGCCAGCGACCGAAGGGGGCGCTCCGGCGCTCGCCGCGAAACGCCGGAGGCGTAGCCTCCCCGCAGCGTCCCGTTCCATTGGACCTTCGTGCAAGTTCCTTCGAGCAAGCCTGGAGGCAGGGCTGCGCCGTGCCAAGGCTCGGAACAGCGGTGCGGCCGCCTTGATGCAGGATCAGCTTTCTCCTAGGGAGTGTGTACTTTCCGACAGTTGCGAGCGGCTGCCAGAGGATTTCCGTCACCTCGTGTCCGCTGGAGAGGCACCCGTGCCTGGGTGAACAGCCGGTCCTGCGGCTCGGGGCCGGTGTGGTTCGACCCACACACAGGTTAGCGACAGGGGATGGGGTGCGGATCACGCTCCGTGTTTGCCCGTGAGGCTCCGCGCCGTGCGCTACTTCACCGACTTCATCGAAGGCCAGGACGTGTCCCGCGACGAGGAGGGGCTGGATTTCGCCGAGCGGCTGGAAGCCTGCCGCTCGGCGGCGGAAGCTCTGGTCGAGGCCGCGCACGACCTGCTCCGCGGCAAGCCGAAGCTTCCGCCGCCCGGCGGCGGCGCCGGTCTGCAGTTGGAGGCCCAGGTTCGGGACGAGGCCGGCAGCGTCGTCTTTCGTGCCCGCCTCGCCCTCGATCTGGAGTGGCAGCCCGCAATCGACTGATCCGGCGGGCTACCAGCCGCAATTCGGCACCGGCGGCTGCGGTTTGGCCAGGGCCGCCTTCTCGATCTTCACCAGCGGCCCCCAGGCGTATTTCTGCGCGTAGGGCGTCACGTTGGCGAACAGGCAGCCGAGCTGGAAATCGGTCGCGCCCATCTCGCCCGAGAAGCCCATGCAGTCGAGGAACGTCCAGGTCTTGGGCACCGGCGTCATCGACCGCCAGCGCGGCATCGCCACCGGCGAGCAGACCTTCACGGCTCCGGTCCCGTCATCCGCGTCGAGCGCGTCGCCGGGACGAGGCTCGACAGCCCAGGCGGAGGCCGTCGCCAGCGCCAGCAGCACCGCGAGGGCGCGGACCGGCAGTCTCGCCGGGGTGAAGCCGTATCGGATCATCGGATCAGCGCATCGTCCGCCACAGCGCCGCGAGAATCGCGAAGCCGATGAGGTTGTAGAGGATCGCCCAGAGCCAGACACCCAGGATCGCGCGGCTCGGCTGGCGCGGCCTCTGACGGCCGAGGCGCAGCCGGTTCCGATCCTCCGGCGTCGGCCAGATGGCGCTCTTGGGCGCCCGGAGCAGGCGCGTGAGCGTCTCGGGCAAGTGTGGGTCGGGCGAGTGTGGGTCGGGCGGTCGTTCGCCGTTCATGACGGGCTCGCATGCGGCGCCGGGCCGACCGGCCGTGGCGCGGTCGGGACTTTCGCGCACCGGGCGGCCCGGTCGCACACAGCCCTGAACCCGCCGGTCAGAGGACCGTTCCGGGGGCTTCCGGATAGTACTGGTAGGCCCAGGTCTCGGAGAGCAACCGCCCGCCGGCCTTCAGCTGCAGCCGCATCTCGACCGGGTCCGGACCCTCGGCGTAGAGCTTGAGGAACACCCGCCAGGGGCTGAGCTTGCCATAGGGCGCCCAGGTGGCGCCGACCTCCTCGGCATGGCCGCGCGTGAGCGTGAGGACCACCTCGGCCTTCTCGGGATCGAGGCCCGCCAGGGCCGCGCCCTCGAATTCGAGCACGAATTGCCGCACGAGGTTGGCGCGGCCGGGGCGCCGGTCGGCCTCGGCGAGCCAGGATCCCTTGGTCGCCCGCGTCGCAACGCAGCGGGCGAGATCGGTCGCGACCGGCTCTTGCACCGGCCAGCGCAGGCGGTAGGCGAAGCTGCGCGCGCTCCCGGCCTTCGGCGGGTCGTCCGGGACCCACAGGGCGACGATGTTGTCGTCGGTCTCCCGATGGGTGGGGATCTCCACCAGCTGCACGCTGCCCGCGCCCCAATCCCCCTGCGGCTCCACCCAGAGGTCCGGCCGGTTCTCCTCGAAGCCGTCGTCGATGTAGTGGTCGAAGGACCGGTCCCGCTGGAGCAGGCCGAAGCCCCGGGGCGACCGGTCCGCGAAGGCGCTGACGCTGAGCCGCGGCGGGTTGTTGAGTGGCCGCCAGATGATCTCGCCGCTGCCGGTCTGCATCAGCAGGCCGTCGGAATCGTGCACCTCCGGCCGCCAGTCGCTGGCGAGGAACCGGCTGATCCCCTCCGAGTACCAGAGCATCGAGGTCAGCGGCGCCATGCCGAACCGCTCGACGGAGCGGCGCATGTAGAGCGTGCAGGCGACGTCGATGACGACGTGCGGCTCCTTGCGGGCGACGAACCGGTAGGCGCCGGTCAGGCTCGGACCTTCGAGCAGGGCCAGCACGGTGACGGCGCCCTCCGCGGCCGGGCTGACGTAGAACCGGGTGAAGACCGGGAATTCCTCTGTCTTGCCCGGTCCGGGCGCGGTATCGATGGCGATGCCGCGGGCGGAGGCGCCGTATTGCTGCCCGTCGCCGGCGGCGCGGAAATACGACGCGCCGAGGAAGGCGAGCCAGTCGGCGTCGTCGCCGGGCTGGCCGGCCGGGGCCTTCTGGAACCGGAACCCGGCGAAGCCGGCCCCGTCCGGGACGTCCTTGGCCGGATTGCCGGCCGGGTAGGTGAACAGGTCGTGGCTGTAGAGCACTTCGCGGGCCTGTCCGCCCTCCAGGGCGAAGACCTTCACGGGGTGCCGGAAGAAGTTGCCGAGATGGAAGAAGGTCACCGGATAGGGGCTGTCGGAGAATAGCGCCCGGCCGGGCGGGTAGCGGATCTCCTGCAGCGGCCCGTAGGTCAGGGCGTCGAGGGCCTTCGCGGCGGGCGCCTCGGGCGGCGGCGCGTAGGGCCGGTCGCGCAGGCTCCGGGCGAGGTCGTTCAGCCGGTCGAGATCCATGGGCTCGGGCGACGCGAGACGCGGCCCTCCGGCAGCGGCCCGGGCAGTGCCGGGGAACGGCGCGAGGGCCAGGAGCCCGAGGGCGGTCAGGACGCGGCGCGTGATCAAGCGGGTGCCTCGGCGATTCGACCCGGGCCTCGCGGCCCGCGTCGCGCTCTAGCCATGCGAAGGCGGCGGCGCAATTTCCTCAGGCGCCGCTCAGCTCCGCGGCCCGCACGTGCCCGTGGCACCGGTCGTCGACCAGAGTTCCGCCCCGCCCCCCGGGGCGCACTGTCCAGGCAGCGCCAGCGTGATCAGCTTGGACAGCACGCGCGCCTCGTCCTCCTGGTAGCCGACCTCCCCGACCATGCGGCCGGTCTTGTCGAACAGCGCGACGGTGGCCGAATGCTCCATCGTGTAGTCGCCGTCCTGGGTCGGCACGCGCTTGTAGGCGACGTGGTAGGCATCGGCCATGCGGGCGGTCTGATCCTTGGTGCCGACGAAGCCGCGGATTCGCGGATCGAACGAGGCGAGGTACTCGCGCAGGGAGTCGGGCGTGTCGCGCTCCGGGTCGAGCGTGACGAAGACCACGTTGAGACGATCCGCGTCGCGGCCCATCCGGCCGAGGGCGCCGGCCAGCGTGGCGAGCGTTGTCGGGCAGACTTCCGGGCAGTGGGTGAAGCCGAAGAATAGGGCAGTCGGCTTGCCCAGGAGATCGGCCTGGCTCACCGGCCGGCCGTCGAGATCCGCCATGGTGAAGGCGCCCCCGGTCTTGCGCGGATGGCTGAAGCGCGAGCCCTGCTGCAGGACGATCGCCCCCGTGCCGGCGGCGACCATCGCGACGAGACCGGCGGAGGCGATGAGGGCGATCGGGCTCGGTGCCATGCTGTGACCTGCGACGGCGCATCGTTGCCCGCAATATGGGGTGCGTGTCGATCCCCGCGATGTTCCTGCGGCGTCCCGGCCGCTCGGCCGAAGCCGGGAACACGCCCTGGCAAGCCCGGTTGGCAGGATACCGGCGGTGACGGGCATCCCGCGTCGAACGCTTCGGCGCCCCGACGGGACAGGTCTGTGCCCGCACGGATCCCGGCGGGGCTCGGCCCGGCCCGGCCGCACCACGAACAGCTATGGGAGCCCGGTTCAGATGGCCCAGCAGATCCCTGTCGACCCGCAGGCCCGGGCCGATGATCCGCACCGCGACGCCGAGCGGGACGACGCCACCCACGCCATCACCGACGACGTCGCGTATCAGCGTCATGTCCTCGTCAACGTGGTCTTCGTCGGCGAGCCAGGCGCGGGCGACCGCGGCTGGGTGCTGGTCGATGCCGGTGTGATGGGCTCGAAGCGGGCGATCGAGGCGGCCGCGCGGGCGCGCTTCGGCGAGGGCGCGCGGCCATCCGCGATCGTGCAGACGCACGGCCATTTCGACCATGTCGGCGTGCTGGAGGATCTGGCCGCGCAGTGGGAGGTCCCGGTCTACGCGCACGCGCTGGAGCGGCCGTATCTCGATGGCAGCGCCGCCTATCCGACGCCCGATCCCAGCGTCGGTGGCGGCCTGCTCGGCCGGCTTTCGCCGCTCTTCCCAACGCAGCCGGTGGATGTGTCGAAAAACCTGAAGGACCTTCCGGAGGACGGGACGGTGCCGCCCCTGCCCGGCTGGCGCTGGATCCACACGCCGGGCCATGCGCCGGGTCACATCTCCCTGTGGCGCGAGGCTGACCGGACGCTGATCGTCGGCGATGCCTTCGTCACGACCGCGCAGGAATCGGTCTACGCGGTCGCAGTCCAGGAGCCCGAGCTGCACGGACCGCCGATGTACCTGACGATCGACTGGGACGCGGCGCGCAAATCCGTCCGGACCCTGGCGGCGCTCGATCCGGAGCGGGTCATCACCGGCCACGGGCGGCCGCTCCAGGGACCGGAGATGCGCCGCGCCCTCAAGGCGCTGGCAGACGATTTCGACCGTGTCGCGGTCCCGAAGCACGGGCGCTTCGTGGAGAAACCGCTCCGCGCCGAGGACGGCTCGGCCTACAAGCCGCCGCGGTGATGGCGGGCTTCTCTGACCGCCTTGTACTTCCGGGGCGCCGCAGACGAGCCCGGACCGGAACAGGCATGCCGGACGCGGGCAATCCGACCCGCGAGTGCTGCACTTAGGCCGCGTCGGAGGGTCCGGATCCCGGGCTCCGCTCCGCGGCCCCGGGATGAAGGCGTGATCGGCAGCTGGACGCCTATGAGGCCAGGGCGAGGCCGTCTGTCGGGTCGACCGCCTCGCCTTTCGCGCTCAGCACGACGTCCATCTCGGCCTTGGGCATGGCGTGGCCGAAGAGGTAGCCCTGCCCGAAATGGCAGCCCTGGTCCGACAGCCAGTCCAGGCTCGCATCTGTCTCGATGCCTTCCGCCGTGGTGGAGAGGCCGAGGCTCGTCCCGAGCTTGATGATGGCGTCGACCAGCTTGGCGCGCTCGTCGCTCATCGTGATCGCGTCGACGTAGCTCCGATCGATCTTCAGCTTGTCGAACTTCAGCTCGCGCAGGTGGTAGAGGCTGGAATAGCCAGTGCCGAAATCGTCGAGCGCGATGCGCACGCCGAGCTGCCGCAGCGACAGGAGGGTGGCGCGGGTCGCCTCCAGATCCTGGATCAGGGCGCTCTCGGTGATCTCCACTTCGAGACGCTGGGGCGGGAAGCCGGTCTCGGTGAGGATCGCCAGGATGCGCTGGGCCAGCCACGCGTCCTGGAACTGGTGCGGCGCGATGTTCACCGCGAGGATCAGATGGGACGGCCACGCGCGGGCATCGAGGCAGGCGCGTCGGATCAGGCTGTAGCTGAGGTCGGCGATCATCCCGGTCTCCTCGGCCACCGGGATGAATTCGGTCGGGCCGACGAGGCCTCGGGTCGGGTGGCGCCAGCGCGCCAGCACCTCAACGCCCACGATCGTCTTCTCGGGTAGGGAGACCACCGGCTGGTAGTAGGGCTCGATCGCCCCGGTCTCGATGGCGGTGCGCAGCTCCGTCTCGATGCGGGCCCGGGCGCGCAGCTCCTCGTCCATGGTGCTCCGGAAGAAGCGGTAATTGCCGCGGCCGTCCTTCTTGCCCTGGTACATGGCGAGATCGGCCGCGTGGAGCACGGCGTCGGGATCGGCGTGGTTGGCGGCCACGACCGCGACGCCGACGGTGGCGCCGACCTTGAGGTCGTTCTGGTTCCAGGAGACCGGCTCGGAAATGCTGGCGATGACGGCCTGCGCGAGGCGCGTCAGCCCCTCGCTGCCCTGCTCCACCGGGACCAGCATGGCGAATTCGTCGCCGCCGAGCCGGGCCGCGACGCCGCCGGGCGGCAGCAGCCGCTGGAGGCGTTCGGCCACGGCACAGAGAACCGCATTGCCGGCCGCGTGGCCGTAGAGGTCGTTGACCGGCTTGAACCGGTCGAGATCGATCAGCAGGACCGCGGAGGACGGCTCCGCACCCAACGCCGCCTGGGCTCGCGCGACCGCATCGATGAAGCGGCGCCGGTTGGCCAGCCCGGTCAGGCCGTCATGCCGGGCGATGGCCTCCGCTTGTGCGGCCGCCGCGTCGCGCTGCAGCATCAGCCGGCGGAGGAGGATGGATTTGCGGACGCTGGCGCCGAACAGGGCCACGCCCATGCAGGCGGCGAGCATCAGGAGGTCGTTCAGACCGTAGGCGGACATCGCGGAGTTCAGGGAGTCGAACGTTCCGAGCGTGACGCCGACGAACCAGATTCCCGCGCCGATGACGAGCAGGCACAGGGTCTCGTATAGCTCGCCGCGTCCCCACGCAGTCGACGACTCATTCGACATGTTTTGTGCCCGTATTCCAGGACACGGACAAAGCATGTCAAATGCTAAGAGGCTGTGAACTTCAGGATCAACAAAGTCTCTGCATCGACCGACGGCTTCTTTGTTTTGGTTGATACGGGCTTAAGGCGATACTCTACGTCTGCCGAGCCCCGGCTTTGCGATGGCACAGGGCTCGGCCGACACGTCGGACTAGCCGCCGCCCTGGCCGGAGGTGCCGCCACCGGCGCTGCCGTTCGGCACGGACCGCTCCGGAAGGTTGGCGTTTCCGCCCGCGGCCGAGTTCGTGGTGATCGTCTCGGCGCCGGTGGCGCCGGGGGCGACGACGAGGTCGGCATCGTTCCCGGTCGTGTTCGGCTGAATCTCGGTGGTGGCGCCGGTCGTGCGCGGGCCGACGAGGCCCGGCCCGGCCGGCACGCCCGTTTGGGCAAGAGCGCTGGCTGGCAGCGTCATGGGCAGCGTCATGGGGAGGAGCACGGCCAACGCCGCGGCTGAGAAGCGCATTTGATGTCTCTGGTTGGGCAATACGCGACTGCGGCTACCGTGACGGCCCGTGAACCGACGGACAAGCAGCAGGGTATGGTTGATCAACCAGCTGAAACGGATCCGGTTTCCGTATAAATCCACACGCACGGACGTTTATTCACGGTACCGAGCCGCCAGAAATATTATTTTATGTTGATTTCTAACCTGATCGACAGGAACGAAAACGCTGATCCATTGATCAATTCGGGCCTCTACGTGCCACATACCTGCGCGCGCGGCTGCCGCCGCACACCGCACGAGCCGCCGGCTTGAACCACAGCTTCTCCGGTGCGGTTGAGCGAGTGCTGACATTCTCAACTGGATACCGAGAGCCCTGCATGAATTCTGGATCAGGTTGCCGCCCCGTCTTCGGATCTCCGGTCGCGCATCTCGGCGCGATCCTCACCGCAGCCCTCCTCCTGACCGGGGCCGCCCGGGCCGCCGAGACGATGCCGGCCGTCGACCTGACCATGACGGTCGAGAACGGGGTGCCGACCTGCGCGCCGGCCGAGCTGCGCCTGCCGGCCGACACGGATGTCAGCATCAAGGTGCAGAATCGCTCCATGAGCCAGTTCGTGCTCACGGCGCCGCAGATCTTCGAGAACAAGAACGTCCTCCATCACGATGGCGACGTCGTGCACGTGGCGAGCAACGACGGCTACACCGTCAAGCAGAACGGCAAGGGCGAGATCCGCGTGCGAACGATCGGTGCGGGCCAGTACCCGTTCGGCTGCACCAGCGTGAACGACAAGTCCAAGCCGTTCCGGGGAACCCTGACGCTGACCCCGGCGGCCCGGTAGCCGCGCGGCCTCAGCGCCGCCGGAGCGCGCCGTCCGGCTCCTCCTCGGTGGGCAGCTCGCAGCGATTGTGGATGTCGGTGGCGGCGACGGCCCCGTGCGCCATCGCCACCACCACCTGATCGAGCCCGCGGACCACGCCGCCGGCGGCGTACAGGCCCGGCACGCTCGTGCGGTTGTGCTCGTCGACCGTGAGCGCCCCCGTGCCGTCGTGCTCCGCGCCGAGGGCGCGCGCGAGGTCGGAGCGGAGCTTCAGTCCGAGGGCCGAGTACAGCACCTCGAACCGGTGTTCCGCGCCGTCGGCGGTGCGCAGCAGGGTGATCCGGCTCTGCTCGATATCGAGGCCGACGACCGGCGCGTGGACGACCGCGATGCCATGCTCGCGCGCCCGCTCGCGCGCCGCTCCGTCGAGGTGCAGATCCTGACCGAGGGTCAGCAGCGTCACGTCCTGAGCGTAGGTGCGCGCCACGAACACCGCCTCGCCGAGGCCCCGGTCGCCGTGGCCGATGACGGCGATGCGCTTGCCCCGCGCCTCGTAGCCGTCGCAGATCGGGCAGTAGCGCACCAGCCCGCGCCGGATCGCGTCCGGCAGGTCGGGGAGGTCCGGCTCGACATCCTCGGCGCCGGTGGCGAGGAGAACCCGCCGGGCCTCGATCGTGCGGATGCCGCGTTCCCCCTCCGCCGTAACGGTGGCGCGCAACCCGCCCGGGTTCCGCGCCAGATCCGTGACCAGCCCCGGCAGGATCATCCCGCCATAGCGGGCGAGGTGCGCGCGCTGCCGCTCGAGGATCTCGGTGCCCGAGATCCCGTCGGCGAAGACCGGGATGTTATGGCTGACCGGGATCCACCCGGTCCGGGACCGGCCCGCATCAACCACGAGGCAGCTGCGGCCGAAACGGGCAAGGTAGAGCGCCGCGGTCAGGCCGGCCGGCCCGCCGCCGATGATGAGGCAGTCGAGCGATTGGCCCACCGAGAGCCGGTCCAGCGGCATGGCCCACCCGAACGTTGTGACGCATCTCACAAAAGGACCCGTTCGGGCGGCCCTGGGTTCCCCATTCTGCCGTCTGCGGACTCCGCGCCCAAGCGCAGGCGGTGCGGTCTTGCGGCGGACGCGCGCTCACGTCGCGCAGGCCTCGATTCCGTTTCGCACCAGCGCCCGGGCCGCCTCGGCGTCGCCGCGGCGAAGCGGCCGGAATTCCCGGCCGGACAGCGCGTTGTACTGCGCGAAGAACGCCTCGACCTCCTCCAGCATGCCCGGACGTAGGTCGCTCAGGGCGTGAACATGCGCGTGGGTCGGGGCGTGTTCCGCCACGGCGATCAACCGGTCATTGCGCTCCCAGGTCCCGTCCCGCTCGCGCTGCTCGGCCTCGATCACGCCGACGAGGCGGCCCGCGACGACGCAGCCGGCGACGGCCGGCGCGTCGAGGAGCAGCAGGACGTCGAGCGGATCGCCGTCCTCGCCCTTCGTCGAGGGGATCATCCCGAAATCGTAGGGAAACGACAGCCCCTCCGGCAAAACCTTCTTCAGCAGGAGCGCGCCGAGTTCGGGTTCGAAGCTGTACTTGTTGCGGCTGCCTTTCGGGGTCTCGACCACGATGTTGAGCGCGTCGCCCGTGAAGGCGGACAGGCGGTGCAGCGGCTGAGGATGAGCGGACAACGGGACGACCTCCGGGACGGGGCCCCCGGCCGCGTCACCGGAGGGGAACCCGCCCTCCCCCGGACAGGATCCGGACGCCGAGATCCTATCGCCCAAGGCGTCAGCCCGTGCGTGGGCGCTCCGGGTCCGGATCGCTCGAGGTCGCCCAGGATGCGAGCACGAACGCCATGAAGAACAGGAAGTACTGATTGACCGACAATTCCTCGAACATCATCGACGGGATGAGGAACAGGGCGCTGTAGGTCAGGAACGGACCCGAGACGGCTGGCGCCAGAAGAATGCGCACCAGCCCGACGATGAGGAGCAGCGCCACGGCAAGGCCGGATTGCAGCGCGAGCGAGACAAAGGCGTTGTGCGGCGTCGTGAGACCGGTGAGCGCGCGCAGCTCGTCCCGCCGGGCGATCTCGCCGACCCCGAACGGGTACTCGACCACGAGCTGAAGCGCGGTGAAACCCGACAGGAACCGCTCGTCGAAATTGCCGGCGACGTTGTGGTCCTCGGTGAAGCGCCGCTCGACCGCCTGAGCCAGCGTCCCGGGCAGCGGGAGCTCGCCGGTCAGCGACCAGGCGAGGAGCAGGACGCCGAGCACGCCGAGGGCTGCCAGGACCATCGAGGGCCGAAGATTGCGCCGCATCAGCACGGCGAGGACGAAGAGCGGCATGAACAGGCCGGCGCGGTTGTTGGTCAGCGGGAAGCTCGCCAGCAGCGCGACGAAGAAGACGAGGTAGATCAGGCGCAGGCGGTAGCGAAGGCTCAGCAGCAGAGCGGCCGCGCCGCCGAGCGCGAAGACGTGGCCCGTCTCGTTGCCAGAGATCCAGAGGCCGCCCAGCTTGTCCTGGAAGAAGAGCTTCAACTCCTCGTCGACGCCGTCCAGCGGAACCGCGAGGCCGAAGCGATCCAGCGCCGCGCCCGTCGAGGCGAGAAACAGCACCGCCAGGGATGCCAGCATGCCCGCGAGGAGGCCGATGCAGAACGCGTTCTCGATCCGGCGGTCGCGGAACAGCACCAGCAGGATGAACGCCTGCACGACGTAGAGCAGCAGCACGAGGGTCAGGTAGACGTCGCCGCCCTGCTGATGGGCCTTCAGCACGATGGAGGCGCCAAGGAGCACGACGATGGCGCCGATCGGCGCGATGTTCCGCAAGGCTTCCGCGATCACCGCGCGGCGCAGTCCCAACCAGGGGATGAGGAGGAATGGCAGGAGGTCGGACAGGCGCTGGAACGGCAGCCCGAAGCTCGAGGTCAGCACGTTGAACTGGAGGGCAACGCCGAGCAGGAAGACGGCCGCGCGGTCGGCCGCGGCGGACAGGGCCGGCGCCTCGTCCCGGATCGGCAACGCCCGTCCCATCATCGTTTCGAACCGTCCGAACGCGCGCCGCCGAAGGCCGGCGCCGGGCAAGGCAGGCGTCTCCGCGCCCCGACCCGACGATGCCGGTCCGGCCGGACGCAGCCCTGCACGCGCAGTCTCGCCCATAAAGGTTGGCGGACCGTGCAGATCAGGCCCTGCGGCGCATGAAGAATCCCAGAGCGCTGCGAACCGTCTCCCGCATGAAGGTCTGGGCCAGCGCCGCGTAGGCCAGGACGCCGATCCCGACGGCCGCGAACAGGCCGAGCCGGTCGCCGAGGGCGGCGTGGATCGGGGTCTGGACCAGCAGGACGAAGCCGGCCATCGCCGCCGCGCAGGCCGTGACCGGCAGGAGCACCCGGGCGAGATGCCGGTTGCTCACCGGCACGAAGCGCCCGGCGCCGACCACGATGACGGGCGAGAACAGGTAGGCCCGCGCCACATGCCCGATCGCCAGCGCCGCGAGGCCGAAGGGGGCCGTCGCGACGGAGGCGAGCGCGCCGAGGCCGAACTGGGCCCCGGCGAGCCGCAGCGCCGTGCCGTTGCGCCCGAGCGCCGTGAAGATCATCCAGAGCATCGAGGTGGCGACGAATTCGGGCGCGAGCAGCGCCAGCATCCGCAGCACCGGGGCGGCCTGGTGCCACTGGTCGCCGAACAGGAACGGGATCAGCGTCGGGGCGACGGCCGCCATGCCGAACAGGGCCGGCACCGCCACGAAGGCCGAGGCCGCGGTGAAGCCGTAGAAGGCCGTCGCGAGTTCCGCCGGCTGGTCCTGGAGCCGGGCATAGGTGGTCAGGCCGACCGTGGTCAGGGGGATGACCGCAACTTGGCTGACGAGATCGATGCAGCGCCAGGCGAGGCGCAGATACCCGACATCGGTCGCCGAGAGGAAATACGCGGCGATCACCTCCTGGCTGCGGATCGAGACCACCAGCAGGAGGTAGGTGCAGAACACCCGCGAGCCGAAGGCGATCTGGGCGCGCGCGGCCGCGAGGTTCACCCGGCGCGCCGGAATCCAGCGGGACGCCGCCCAGGTCAGGAGCGTCGTCGCCGTGGCGGCTACAAGGCGCTGGACCACGAGGCTCCAGACGCCGTAGCCGGCGAAGGCCAGCGCCAGGGCGACCGCCCCCCCGAGCAGGTTGGAGCCGAGCGCCCGCAGGGCGAGCTTGCGGAAGCCGAAGCTGCGCTGCAGGCGCGCCTCGTGGATGGCGCCCGCGGCGGTGATCACGAAGCAGGCTGAGAGCGCGCACAGGACCGGGCGCAGTTCCGGCAGGTCGAAGATCCAGGCGATCGGCCCCGACAGGGCGACCAGCGCCGCCGCGCACAGGCTGCCCGCCGCGAGCATGACCCAGAAGGCCGTGGCGGCGAATTCCTCGTCGCAATCGGCCCGCTGCACCACCGCGTCCGGCAGCCCGCACCGGGCGACGATCTGCAGGATGTCGATGAAGACGGCGGCGATCGCCACCATGCCGAATTCCGCCGGCCCGATCAGGCGCGCCAGCACGAGGAACACCCCGAAGCTCAGGACGACATTGCCCACGGAGGCGAGCGCCACCCAGCGGGCGGCGTCGAAAGAGCGGCCGGTCACGTCCGCACCGGCGCCGAGCCCCGGGACGATCTCGGAGGCGTCGGCGGCCGCCGCGGCCTCGGTCAGGACCGGCGCGCCGGCGCTCACGGGTGGGCTGCCCGGCGCTCGGCGACGAGTTCGGCGTAGAGGTCGAGGTACTTCTCGGCGACGCGCTCGGAGGTCGATTCGCGGATGACGTGCTGGAACGCGCGCTCGTCCGGAAGGTCGCCGCGGCCCCGTGCGATCACCGCCTCCAAGCGCGCGGCGAGTTCGGCATCGTCGCCCGGCGCGAACAGCCAATCGGTGTTGTCCTCGCCGATCAGCTCGGGGATCCCGCCCGAGGCGGCACCGATGACCGGGACACCCATCGTGTAAGCCTCGTAGATCGTCCGCGGGGACGGCTCGGCCCAGAACGACGGCACGGCCAGCACGTCGATCGCGCTCAGGAACTCGGCGGGCTTGGCCCAGCCGACGAACTCGATCGGCAGGCCCTCGGCCTGCGCCTTGAAGCGCTCGATTGAATCGTCCATCGCGTGGCCGGCCACGAGGCAGCGCCAATTGCCGGGCCCGATCCGGCGGAAGGCGTCGATCAGCGTGCCGACCCCTTTCTCGACGTTGATCCGGCCGAGATAGCCGAAGGTCATCGGCTGCGCCGACCGGTCCATGCGGCGCCTCGCCTCGGCATCGCCGTCCGGGACCGTGCAGGAATAGAAGATCACCCGGCGGCGCTCCGGGGCGAGATGCGTGAACAAGCCGTGATTGACGTGCGTCTTCAGGATCTCGGTCCCGACGCTGACCACCGCATCGACCGAACGGTTGGTGATCTGCTTGCCGGCATTGACCACCTTGCAGCCGAGGTGCCAGCGGTCGCAGGGCTTGCCGTTCTTGAACATCGCGGCGTTGCCGCAGATCAGGTCGTACTCGCAGACCGTGTGGACGATCGGGATTCCGCGCTTGGCGGCCTCACGCCAGACCAGGGTCGAGACGTCGAGCAGCGAGTGCGTGTTGACGATGTCGGGCCTGAAGTCGTCGAGGACCCGGCCGAACTCGGCCGCGATGGCGAAATTCCACTGCTGCTTGAGCTTCGCCCAGGCACGGCCGAACCGGGTCGCCTTGGGCCAGTCCTCCAGCCAGAAGTCGTTGTGGTGCGCCATCCGGTAGACCGTGACGCCGCCCCGCACGCTCTTGGGCTCCGGCTCCCGGGCGATGCAGGCCGCCGCCACGATGTGGCCGGCCGCTGCCAGCTCCTCGGCGAGGTGCTCCACCGAGCGCTCGGCCCCGCCGACGATGTAGGGCGGGTAGAGGGCGCTCAGATGCAGGATCCGGAGCGGCCCGGTGACGGCGCGATGCGCGATGCCGTCGCGCGGTGCGCTGTCGACCGCGACACCGCCGCTGCCGAGCAGGTTGCGCGCGTAGGCCGGGGCCAGGGTGGAGGCCGTCATAGGCGGGACTCGCTGAGTTGCGGGCGGCCGAGCGGGGCCGGGACCGTGGCGGAATGGGTGGCGGCGCGGGCGGCGGCGTAGAGGTCGAGGTAGGCGGCCGCCACTTCGGCCGGATCGGTGCCGGCGCGGATGATTGGCGCGCGCGCCAGACCGTCGGAGAGACACTCCGGCTCCGCGATGATCCGAGCCATCGCGGCCGCGAGGGCGGGGCCATCACCGGGCGGAACCAGCCATGGGCCCGGTCCGATCTGCTCGCCGATGCCGCCGATAGCCGAGCCGATCACCGGGACGCCGCGCCCATAGGCCTCCGCCACGGTGCGGCCGAAGGGCTCGGGCCAGATCGGGGGGACCACGAGGCAATCCACCCCGTCGAGGAAGGCGTCGCGCTCTGCGTGACCCAGGAAGGAGACCGGCAGGCCTTCCGTCAGGGCACGGTAGCGGTCGAGCCCGTTCACGGCGCGGCCGGCAACCGTCAGGCGCCAGCCCTGTGCCGGCAGCAGCCGGCAGGCCTCGAAGAGAATGTCGGCGCCCTTGCTGGCCTCGATGCGCCCGAGGAAGCCGAAGGTGACCGGCGCACCGGGTGCCCGGGGCAGGCTTTTCGCCGGCGCGCCGGGCTCGATCGGGTTCCAGATCACCCGCTGGAGATCCGCCGGGACCCCGTCGAAGAAGCCGGCGGCGCGATGGCGGGCCAGCAAATCCGCGCCGACGGCCGCGACGGCCGAGACCCCGCGCTGGCACCGGCGGTGCGGCTCCGCGTAGAGCCGGCACTTGAGGTGCTGGCCCGCGCAGGCCTGGCCGTGGCGGGTCATCGCGCCGTTGGTGCAGAGGCTGGTGAAGTCGTGCAGCGTGTGCACCACCGGCACGCCGAGCCGTCGGAGCAACGGCCAGACCGCCGGGGGCAGTTCCGAGAGCGAGTGGGTGTTCACCAGATCGGGCTCGAAATCCCGCACGGCCCGGCTGAGCTGGACGAGGCTGTGCCGGTTCCACTGCGCGGCGATTTTGTAGCGGATCCGGTCGAGGCGCCCGCGCTGCGGCCAGTCGAGGATGTGGAACGGCGTCCCGTATCCCATCCGGTAGACCGCGACGCCGTCCTGACGGACCGGCGCCTCGGCCTGCCGCGATGCGCAGGCGACCGCCACGGCGTGGCCGAGACCGGCCTGCGTGCGGGCGAGCGTCTCGACCATCAGCTCGGCGCCGCCGACCTGCTCGGGCGGGTAGAGGGAGCTAAGGTGCAGGATGCGCATGCGGCACCTCTCGGGCGGGCGTCGCGCGGCCGGCCTCCGCGAGGGCATCGAGGAGCACCGCCTCGTAGCGCCGGGCCGTCTCGTCCCAGCTGTAGAGCCGGACGTTGTCGTGCCCGCGCGCGATCAGCGCGTCGCGCAGGCCGGGCTCGTCGAGCAGGCGGCGCAGGCATCGGCTGAGCGCCGCCGGATCGGCCGGGTCGAAGGTCAGCGCACCCGCGCCCGCGATCTCCGGGGTCGCCGACCGATCCGAGCAGATCACCGGGCAGCCGAGCGCCTGCGCCTCCAGGACCGGCAGGCAGAACCCCTCCGCGAAGGACGGCACGCACAGGCAGAGGGCGTCCCGGTAGAGGGCGGCCAGCCGGCCCTCGCCGATCCGTGACAGGCGCGTCAGCGGCACCGGGGCGCCGTCCAGCGCGGCGGCGATCGTCTCGTCTGGGTCCTCGCCGACGTGGACGATGCGGATGTCCGAGCGCCCGAGCGCGGCCACGGCCCGGGCCAAGGTCGCGAAGTTCTTGTTGTAGAGCGCGTTCCCGACCGCCAGCACATACGGTCCCGCGGGAATCCCGGTGGTCGCGTCCACGTTCGCCGGATCGAGCATCGGCGCGGAGGGCACGGCGTCGGTCCGGCCGGCGAGCGACGGGTAGCAGCGCCCGAGGTCGCGCCGGGTCGTCTCCGAGACGGCGATCACCCGGGCGCTGTTGCCGAGGACGAGGCGGAAGATCGGATCGGTCGTGAGCGCCTCGCGCGAGCCGATCCGGTCGGGCATCGTGCGGAAATAGAGGTCGTGGACGACGCTGACCCGCGCCCGCGCGCCGAACGCGGCCCCATAGGGATCGGCGTTGAGCACCACGTCGATGCCGTGAGCGCGGCAGAGCGCCGGAACCGTGACGGCCTGCCGCAGGACGTCCAGCAGCATGATCCGCGGGCGCGGAACCGTGACGATTGCGATCCGATCCCGGATCGCCGGGGGCAGCTGGTCGCGGCTCCAGGGCGAACGGAGCACGATATCGAAGGTGCCGCGCGCGATGAGCCCGGCGATGACCCGGAAGGCGACGAGGGCGACGCCCGACGGCCGGCCGGCGAATTGGCTGGGCATGTTCACGAGGACGCGCGGCATGGCGGCTCTGGCGGCTCGATCGTGAGAGGAGGATGGCCCGACCGTCAGGGTCGGCCAGAAACCTGAAGAATCAGCTGTGCGAGCTCGCGCTGCATGGCGGCGGCCCCGTAGTGGGAGAGCGCCCGCGCGCGGGCCAGGTTGGTGCGCGCGACGGCGGCGTCCGGATCGGCGAACAGGTCGGCGAGGGCCGCGGCGAGGCGATCAGGCCGCCGGGGCGGGACGAGGATGCCGGCCGCGCCGCCGTCCAGGATCTCCGCGGAGGCGCCCGCCTCGGTGGCGATCACCGGCACGCCGGCGAGCATCGCCTCGACGAGGGTCCGGCCGAACGGCTCGGGATCCACCGACGGGTGCACGACCGCGTCGACCGCCTGCATCAGGCGGGGCACGTCGGCCCGCTGGCCGAGGAACAGCACGCGGTCTGCGAGGCCCCGCGCCGCGACGCGCGCGCGCAGATCCGCCGCGTACGCGTCTTCGCCGAACAGAGCGGCGCCCACCACGATGCAGCGGACATCCGGGAGCGCCGCCAGGGCGTCGATGACGACATCCTGCCCCTTCCAGGGCGCGAGACGGCTGAACACGCCGATGAGCGGTCCGGCGGGCAGGCCGAGTTCCGCGCGCAGCGCCGCCGGCATCCGCGGGTCCAGGTCGAGATCGAGGCCGTTCGGCACGATTGTGACCCGGGATGGCCGCCCGCCGGCGCGGACGAAGGCGTCCGCCGCGGCGCTGGACGGGACAACGACCCGGGCCGCGCAGGCATTGGCGAGGCGCACCTGCACGGCCCGCTGGACCCGGCCGAAATGGGCGCCGTCGAGGATGTCGTGCAGGTGCCAGATCAGCGGGCGCCCGGCCAAGCGCGCGGGCAGCGCCGAGAGCAGGAAGGCCTTCTGCGAATTGGCGTAGACCACGTCGCAGTCGCGGGCCGCGCCGAAGATCTCGACCGCGATGGCCGCCAGCCGCTGCAGCACGGGCAGCGCCCGCATCGGCGACGCGTCGCGCCGGAGTCCCGAGAGCCCGGCCCCGCGGCGCGCGACCCGCGTCTCGAGACCCAGCCCGCGCAGGGCCTCGCCCAGCGCGCCGTCCTCGAACAGGAACGCCCTGGCGTCCGCCCAGGGGCGCACGGCGTCGCGCAGGACCAGCTCCGCCCCCGACATGGTGCCGGTGTGGCTCACGAACAGGACCCGCGGGTGGGCGCTGCGTCCGGGCTCAGCGACCCGCGCGCCGGGCGCGGTGCCGTGCTCCGAGAGACCGTCCGCGGGACAGGCGTCCGTCATCGGGCGGCCCCGGCGTGGCGGGATTGCGGGAGCGGCATCGCGTCGTAGGTCATCTGCCGTCCGGAATTGACCATCGTCATGGCGATGCCGAGCACGTGCACGCCGGCCTGGCGCAGGTTCGCCACGGTCTCGACGGTGTCGGACAGCTGCGAATGGCCGTAGCGGGTGCAGCAGAGCACGCCGTCCACGTGACGGGCCAGCATCGCGGCGTCCATCAGCAGGCTGGTCGGCGGCGTGTCGAGGAGGACGAGGTCGTAGCGACGGCTCCAGCGCAGGAAGTCGGTCATCCGGGCGCTCATCAGCAGCTCGGTCGAATCCGGGGTGGGCGTGCCGGCCGGGATGACGTCGAAGGCACCCGCCGAGACGACGGCCTCGGCCGGGCCGATCTCCCCGCGCAGGATCCCGCCCAGACCCGGCCCGCGTCCGAGCCCAAGCGACGCCTCGAAGTTCGGCCGGCGCAGGTCGCACTCGACCACGAGCACCCGGCGCCCGCTGGTCGAGCCGATGCCCGCGAGGGCGAACGCCGTGAACGACTTGCCCTCGCGCGGCTTCGATGAGGTCACGAGGACGACCCGGGATTGGCCGCCGCCAGCCAGCATCAGGTGCGCGTGCAGATTGCGCAGGACGTTCTGCATCACCGGATCGACGCGCGCCCGGTCCAGGGCCTCGGCGAGCTGGAGTTCCCGGTGCCGGTCGGAGAACCGGCCGACGAGGCCCGGGGCTTCCAGGTACGGCAGCTGGGCGAAGACCGGGGCGCCGGTGCCGGCCAGGAGCTGGGACGGCGTGCGGACCCGCTGGTCGGTCGAGTCGCGCAGCAGCGCCGCCGCGGCCGCCAGGACGCCTGCGAGCACGATGCCGCCTGCCACGAACGGCACGGTCTTGGGCGAGGACGGCTCCTGAGGCAGTTCGGCCAGGCTGACCAGCCGCGTGCTTCCCGTGAGGATGCGCCGCTCGGTCTCCAACTCGCCCGCCCGCTTCACCAGATCGGCGTAGCGGGTGCGCTTGATCTCCGCGTTGCGCACCATGCCCTCGATCGAGGCCTCGTCGTCCATGGCGGCCGCGGCCTCGGTCTTGGCGGTCTCCAGCTGGGCGCGCAGCGACTTGGCGAGGGCGTTCGACGCTTCGTAGGACTTGCGCAGGCCCCGCGCGACGTTGGCGATCTCCTGCTCGATGCGCTCGCGCAGGCTCGTCTGCTCGGTCACGAGCGCTCGGATCGCCGGATGGTTCGCGCCGAGGAGCGTGCTCTGATTGGACAGCTGCGCGCTGACGGTGCTGAGTTGCTGCTTGAGCGCGATCACGGTCTGGCTGGCCAGGACCGCCGGGGCGCTCTCGGCGCCGCGTCCCCCGCGGCTCTCGATCTCGCCGAGACGTGCGGCCGCGTCGGCCTTGGCGGCTTCGGCGGCGTTGAGCTGCTGGCTGATGCTGGTGAGCCGCTCGGCGCTGATCGGGGCGCTCGACCCCTTCAGCAACCCCTTGCGACGCCGATAGGTCTGGATCCGCGTCTCGTCGGCGCGGATCGATTCGTCGAGCTGCGTGATCTCGGTGTGCAGCCAGTCCGAAGCGGCCTTGCGGCTCGAGGCCTGCGCCTCGCGCTGATCCTCGAGGAACGCGTTGATGAGCGCGTTGGCCATCGTCTGCGCCACTTCGGGCAGGGGCGACCGGTACGCGATGGTGATGATGCGCGAGCGGCCGGAGCTTGCGACCGTGAAGCGCTTGAGCAGGTACTCGACGAGGGCGTCGTGATTGCTCGTCAGCTTCGTGCACGCGGCCTGCTTCGTCTCCGAGATCTCCTCCGGCTGACCGCGCGTGGCGGCGTAGCGGCACTCGGCCATCACCGATGCGGCCAGGCCGCTGTCGATTGCGAGCCTCAGCAGCCGGGGCGAGCGGATCACCTGGATCTGGCTCTCGATGTCGGCCGGATCGCCGAGCTTCTGGATCCAGGCCATCGAGGCGTTGTGGGCGCCGGGCTCGGCTTCCGCCACGATCACCGAGCCGGTGGCGACGTATTGCGGCTGGATGATCATCAGGGCGGTCGTCGCCAGGGCGACGACGAGGGTGAACACCGCCGCGAACAGGGTGCGGCGACGCCAGATCCGCGTCAGGGGGGCGGCGAGCGCGCCGCGGCGCTCCGGCCCGAGGGCTGTGGCGGAAGTGCGGGCCGGAACCCGATCCGCCAGATCGACAGTCAGGAACGACATCGGCGCTGCCCTCAGCCCACGGCTTCGAGGCGCGGCAGAACGCGCGGCCGCGTTTCGCAGGAGGCCCGGTGGGCCGCCATCTGCTCGTCGACGAAGGTCGAGAACCGCATCCGGAACAGATCAGCCGAGAAGAGCTCGGCCTGAGCGCGACACGCCTCGCGGCTGAAGTGGCTCTCCTGCTGGAGGAAACCGCGCACGCAATCCGCGATGGCTTGCGGTTCGGGCGTCTCGAAGAACATCCCGGTGCGGTGGGGGCCGCGCACCTGCACCGTCTCTCGGGCACCGCCGCGGCCGAGCGCAAGCACCGGCGTGCCCTCGGCCGAGGCTTCGAGCACGATGATCCCGAAATCCTCCTCCGCCGCAAAGATGAAGGCGCGGGCCGTGGCCATCAGATGGCGCAGCTCGTCGTCGGAGACGAAGCCCGAGAAGGAGACGTTGGGACCGGCGATTTCCCGCAGATGCGCAGCGTCGGGGCCGGTGCCGGCGACGACCAGCTCGAGGTCGGGCAGCATCGCGAAGGCGCGGACCACCGCCTCGACGTTCTTGTAGGGGACGAGACGGCTCGCGACGAGGAAGTGGTTTCCGCGCGGCCCCTCGAAGCGCTGGCGCGACAGGGTGATGGGCGGGTGGATCACCTCGGCGGAGCGGCCGTAGACCTTCTGGATGCGTCGCGCCACGAAGGCCGAATTCGCCACGATGGCGTTCGGGCCGGCCGCCGTGCGGACGTCCCACACGCGCATCTGGTGCAGGATCAGGCGGGCGATCACGCTCTTGATGCCGGCATCGCAGCCGCTTTCCCGCAGATAGGTGTGCTGCAGGTCCCAGGCATAGCGCATCGGCGAGTGGACATAGGAGACGTGAAGCTGATCCGGCCCGGTCAGGACGCCTTTCGCCACCGCGTAGCTGCTCGAGATCACGAGGTCGTAGCCGGCCAGATCGAACTGCTCAATCGCGAGCGGCATCAGCGGCAGGTAGTTCCGGTGCCGGGTCCGCGCGAAGGGCATGCGCTGGATGAAGCTGGTCCGCGCCTGCTCGTAGCCGAGCCGTGCCCGATCCTCTTCCGACAGGAAATCGAACAGCGCGTAGACGTCCGCACCGGGGTAGATTTTCAGCAGTTGCTCGAGGACGCGCTCCGCGCCTCCGACGACATAGAGCCAGTCGTGAACAATCGCGACACGCATCGCAGCTTCCTCGTGGATATGCCGGACGCTGGAAGAAGCGGTTCCGTCCCGGAGTCCAAGACCGGTCGATGTCTCTGGCCGGTCTGCATAGAGAGACTAGGGATCGGGGGGCTAAAAAAGAAGTCAACGGCGGCTTGAAATCTGCAGATCCATGTCAATCGGGTCAGAGAGCGCGATGGTAGTGTTAATTTAAGCGTTCGATTAAGGTTAAATTTCGGCCTTAGAGCAGTCTTGGCCGGGCGATCTGGCCCTTCTCGTCCGCGCGGGAACCGGCCTATCGCGGCGAATGTCTGCAGGACGCGAGTGAATTCGCGGCGTCCGTGACGCCGACGTCGGATCAGGTGGTGATCGTGGCGGGCAGGGCTGCGGAACCGATGCGCCGCTCGTGCCAGCGCTCGTACCGCCGTCGAAGGGCCACGCTCCCGGGTGCCTCGACGAACCGAAATACCAGATCCCCGAGGAATGCCGCTGCCGCGAACGCGCTGACGAAGATCAGGGCGGCGCTGAGGATGCCCGGCGTGACCAAGGCCAGAACGATCTTGGCGGCGGTATGCAGCAGCACGTTGTGGATCAGGTAGAACGCGTAGCTGGCGTTGCCCTGCGTGAACAACCAGCGCGCACGCAACACGATTCCGGCACGCTCCAGCAGGAGCATCGCGCCCACGATCAGGACCGCCGCGGATCCCCAGACCAGGGGCCTGTAGAAGCCCTGAAGCTCGGGGCTGACGCCCAGGGCGTAGGCGCCCCCCTGCCCGCCGAGAAGCAGAAGCGCGGCTGCGAGGACGGCCAGGCTGGCGACGCGCCGGACGGGGAACCCGGCGGGCAAGGAGCCCAGGCGCTGATATGCGTAGCCGAGCCCGATGCCGAACGCGAATTCGATCACGATCGGCTTCGTGTAGAACGCCCAATAGATCCCCGGCACCGGGACGAGTCCGAGCAGGATCAGCCCGAGAAAGAGGCCGGCCGCCGCCAGGACCCGGTGGGCGGACGTCCGGATCAGCAGCAGCCCCGCGAAGACTGCGTAGAAGAACATCTCGTAGTTGAGCGTCCATCCGACCGAGTTCAGCGGTTCGATGTATCCGCCCCGTGAGAAGGGCAGGAACGCCAGCGACTGCAGCAGGTATTCCGGCCGGAATTCAACGATCCCGACCGGCTTCAGGCCCACCAGTGTCATGAGCGCGAGACCGACGGTCACCAGCCAGTAGACCGGGACGACGCGCGCCACCCGCCGCACCAGGAACGCGCCGGGGCGCTCGGCACGCCCGTGCGTGCTGACGAACATGATGAAGCCGGACAGGACGAAGAAGATGTCCACACCGGCCGCGCAGAAGGCGAGGAGATCCGGCCGCGGCAGGACCTGGCCCGCGTAGAGGCTGAAGTGCAGCAGGAACACGAGGTAGGCCGCGAGGGCGCGCAGGACTTGCAGACTGTAGATCATGCGCAGCGGCCACCCGCGGGGCTCGACCCACCCGGCCCGGGCGAGACCGCAGCACCATGCCTGACCGGGGCCCGACAAGTCACGGATTCTCGGGAAACGTGCTGAACAGGCCGCCACCCTGCGTTGAAGAATTAGTCCATACAATTCATTGCAAGGCGCAAGCGCGCCCATTTCTGTGCAGAGACAATCAAAAACACGTCATCGAAAGTCATTTGAAAGGTGTCGGCGCTGAATATGGTTCGCCCGACATTGCCCCGCCCGGCAGCCTCCGGCACGGTTTCCTGCCCCGCTGAGGGGGTTCATATTTACTATTAACAAACGGCTTATTTGACGTCGATAGAATCTAATCAATAGTGTGCCCTAAATCGAAGCACGGAGATCCGCCTTGAACATCACCCAAGACATTCGCGAGATCCTCGGGTCGACCGAAGCCTTCGCCGGACGGGCCGATCAGCTCTCCGAGGACGACAGCCTGTTCGACATGGGGCTCGACTCGTTCGGCTCGGTGCAGCTGATGCTGGCCCTCGAGGAGCGGTTCGAGGTCGAGTTCCCCGACGCGCTCCTGAACCGCAAGTCGTTCTCGACGATCCGGTCGATCCGCGACGCGGTTGCCACCTTGATCAATCGGGAAGCCGCATGAGCACCCTGGCCGCGCGTGCCGAGCGGGCGGCGGCGGTGGCAGCGCGCCACGCCGACGCTGTCGATCGCGAAGGCCGCTTCCCCGCGGAGGCAGTCGCTGCCCTGAAGGCCGAGCGCCTTCTGGGTCTTCAGATTCCGGGACAGTTCGGTGGTGAAGGCGCAGGGCTCACGCAGATCGCCGAGCTCTGCAGCACGCTCGGCCAAGCCTGCAGCGCGGCCGCGATGGTCTTCGCCATGCACCACATCAAGGTGTCGAGCCTCGTCACCCACGGGCTCGACAGCGCCTGGCATTGCCGCCTGATGGAGCGGATCGCGCGCGAGCAGCTGCTCGTCGCCTCCTCGACCACCGAGGCCGGCATCGGCGGTGACCTGCGCAACAGCCTCTGTGCGGTCGAGACGACCGGCGAGGTGTTCGCGCTCGGCAAGGATGCCTCGGTCATCTCCTACGGGGCCCAGGCCGACCTGATCCTCGCCACGGCCCGGCGCAGCCCGGACGCGGCGACGTCGGATCAGGTGCTCGTGGCGCTTTTCGCCGACCAGATCGCGCTGACGCGCACCGGGGGGTGGGACACGCTCGGCATGCGCGGGACCTGCAGCGAGGGCTTCCGCCTGGAGGCCCGGGACATTCCCGTCGAGCAGATCCTGCCGAAGCCGTTCGCGGAGATCGCCGCCCAGTCGATGCTGGCCTCGTCGCACCTGCTCTGGAGCAGCGTCTGGTACGGGATCGCGACCTACGCCCTCGACCGGGCACGCGTGTCCGTGCAGGCGGAGGCGCGGCGCCGGCCCGGCCAGGTCCCGCCGGCGGCCCTGCGCCTCGCGGAAGTGTCCAACGCCCATCAGGCGATGCGCGGCACCATCGTCTCGGCCCTGCGCCAATTCGAGGAC
Source organism: Methylobacterium sp. OAE515 (assembly GCF_041806315.1). Lineage (NCBI taxonomy): Bacteria > Pseudomonadati > Pseudomonadota > Alphaproteobacteria > Hyphomicrobiales > Methylobacteriaceae > Methylobacterium > Methylobacterium sp. OAE515. The sequence goes on along the minus strand of NZ_JBGMUV010000001.1, from coordinate 2,844,272 downwards.
GCGCACGGGGATGCCGACACGATCGGCTCTCTCGGCTTCTGCGTCATGCTCAACAATCTGAAGGTCACCGTCTCCGACATGGCCGTCGACATCGTGCGCTGCGCGCTCGCGATCGTCGGGCTCGCCGGGTACCGGAACGATACGCCCTTCAGTCTCGGCCGCCCGTTGCGGGACGTCCTGTCCGCTCCGCTGATGATCGGCAACGACCGCATCCTCGCCAACACCGCCAAGCTCCTGCTCGTGCAGAAGGGCAGCGGCCAGCTCATGAGCGCGTGATGGAATCGTTCTCCTCTCCCCACAGCGAAGTCCTGCTCGAGGACGCGCCGGCCGGCGGCCCGACCTTCCTCGACCGCCTGTTCGATCACGGCCTGCTGATCCGCACCGGGGTCGACGGGCTCTACGGCCGCAGCGGCGCCTTCGAGAGCGTCGTCGAGGCGCTGGACCGGCTGATCACCCGGATCGGCGCCGCGGACGGCGCCGAGGTGATGCGCTTTCCGCCGGGCATGAGCCGGCCAGCCTTCGAGCGGAGCGGCTATCTCAAAGGTTTCCCGAACCTCGCGGGCACCGTCCACAGCTTCTGCGGCGACTCCGCGGGCCATGCCGAGATCCTCGCCTGCGTCGAGGCCGGTCAGGACTGGACGGGCCAGCAGGAGGCCACCGACGTCGTGCTGACGCCGGCCGCCTGCTACCCCCTGTACCCCGTCGCCGCCGCCCGGGGACCGCTCCCGGCTGAGGGGCGCCTGTTCGACCTGCAATCCTACTGCTTCCGGCGCGAGCCCTCGCTGGAGCCGACCCGGATGCAGCTGTTCCGGATGCGCGAATACGTGCGCATGGGCAGCCCCGAGCAGGTTCTGGCCTTCCGCGAATCCTGGCTGGAGCGCGGCACCGCGATGATGCGCGACCTCGGTCTGCCGCTGGCCATCGACGCCGCCAACGATCCGTTCTTCGGCCGGGCCGGCCGGATGCTCGCCAACAACCAGCGGGCGCAAGGTCTGAAGTTCGAGCTGAACGTCCCGGTCAACAGCGTCGAGAAGCCGACCGCCTGCCTCAGCTTCAACTACCACCAGGACCATTTCGGCAGCACCTGGGAGCTGCGCCAGGCCGATGGCGGCGTCGCCCACACGGCCTGCGTCGGCTTCGGCCTGGAGCGGATCACCCTGGCGCTGCTGCGTCACCACGGCCTCGACCTCGCCGCCTGGCCCGAGCCGGTGCGCACCGCGCTGTGGGGCTGACGGCGTGACCGCCGCCCTTCGCCTGCCGTCAGGGCTCGCGCCGGCGGCGCCCTACGTGCCGCACCCGCTGCACGATTCCGGCCGGGACTGGCCCGAGACGAACTGTTACGTCGACCTCTGGATCGAGCTGCTGCACGGCCGCGGACTCGCGCCGGAGGCGATGCTGGGCTTCACCCTGCGGCAGGATTTCGAGGGCGACCAGTTCACTTTCTTCAAGCCGCCGCCCGGCGACATCGAGCGCCTGTACGGGCTCGAGGTCTTGGAACTCGCGGTCTACCGGGACCTCGAGGCCCACGCGCTGATGCAGGTGGGCGCGGGCCGGCCGGTCCTGGTCGAGGTCGACGCGATCTACTTGCCCGATACGCACGGGACGACCTACGGTCGGGACCACGGCAAGACGACGATCGGCATCCTGGCGCTCGATCCGGCCGCCGGAAAGCTGGATTACCTCCACAATGCCGGCCGTTTCCGGCTCTCGGGCGCGGATTACGCCGGGATCTTCGGCCCCGCCACGCTGCCGCCCTACGCCGAGTTCGTGAAGGTGGTCGCCGAACCCCTCAGGGCCGCCGAGCTGCCGGCCGCGGCCCTCGACCTTCTCGTCCGGCACCGCGCCCGCGCACCCCGGCAGAACCCGGTCCTGGCATTCCGCGACGCCCTCGCCGCCACGGCCGAAGGGCTGGTCTGCCGGCCGCTCAGCGTGTTCCACGCCTACGCGTTCAACACGACCCGCCAGCTCGGCGCGAATTTCGAGATGCTCGCGAGCCACCTCGCGTGGCTCGGCGAAAGCGGCGCCGGCGACTTTGCACCCGCCGCGGAGGCCGCCGCCGACCTGAGCCGCGAGGCCAAGGCGTTCCAGTTCCAGCTTGCGCGGGCCTTCCACCGCCGCAGCGCCGCAGGGCTGGCGCCGCGCCTCGATCGCCCCGCCGAGACCTACGCCCGCGTGTTCGCGCTGCTCGACCGGGCGCTCGGCCGCTAGGGACGCCGATGGCCCGCATCCGCAGCGTCGACGGCCGCGTGCCCCAGGTTCCGAACGGACCCTGGCAGCTCGCCGTGACGCCGCCCGGCGCCTACACGGACACCCGCGACCTTGGCGGCCTCACTGACTGGATCGCGGCCGAAATCCCCGGCACCGCGGCATCGGCTCTGCGCGCGGCCGGGCGCTGGACCGAGACGGCGCCGGAGCCGATCCACGACCGCGACCTCTGGTACCGGACCCGCCTTCAGGGTGTCGGCCGGTTCCGCCTCGCCTTCGAGGGTCTGGCGACGCTGGCCGAAATCTGGCTCGACGGCGTGCCGATCCTGTGCAGCCGCTCGATGTTCGAGGCGCATTCCGTCGCGATCGACCTCGACGGCGCGGCCGAGCTCGCGATCTGCTTCCGGTCGCTCCGCGCGGAGCTCGACCGCCCGGCCAAGCGCGGACGCTGGCGACCGCGGATGATCACGCCCGGATCGCTCCGCCACGTGCGCACCAGCGCGCTCGGGTTCATGCCGGGCTGGTGCCCGGAGATCGACCTCGTCGGACCCTATCGGCCGATCACCCTGGAGCCTGTCCGCCCCGGTCTCGCGGAGGCCGATCTCCGTGCCGACCTCCAGGACGGGACCGGCCGCCTCGTCGCGCGCCTGCGGATCGACGGTGGCGGCGCCTCCGCAAGCCTCCTGTGCGACGGTCGCGAAGTGACGCTCGTCGAGACCGAGCCGGGCTTGTTCACCGGCGAGCTGGAGCTGCCCGGCGTCGCGCCGTGGTGGCCGCACACGCATGGCACGCCGCATCTGCATCCGGTCGCGGCGCGCGTCGACGACGCGCTGTTCGATCTCGGGCGGGTCGGGTTCCGATCGCTGTCGCTGACCCGGCCTTTCGAGCAGGGCCTGTCGCTCGCGGTAAACGGCGTACCGGTATTCTGCCGCGGCGCCACCTGGACGCCGCCGGACCTCGTCGGTCTCGGCACGGACGGAACCCGGACGCTGCTCGGGCTGGCCCGCGAGGCCGGCATGAACATGCTGCGTGTCCCCGGCACGACGCTCTATCCGTCGACCGACTTCTACGATCTCTGCGACGAGGCCGGCATCCTGGTCTGGCAGGATCTGATGCTGGCCAATTTCGACTATCCGCACGATGATCCGGACTTCGCCGCCCGTCTGACCCGGGAGGTAACGGGCTTCCTCGACCGGACCCAGACTGCGCCGTCGCTCTGCGTGCTCTGCGGCGGCAGCGAGGTCTGGCAGCAGGCCGCGATGCTCGGCGCGCCGCGTGCCGTCTGGGCCGACGCGTTCTGCGAGACCACCCTGCCGGCGCTGGCGGCGGCGACACGGCCAGACCTCGTGATCGTGCCCAATTCGCCGTCCGGCGGTGCGTTGCCGTTCCTGCCGCGCGCGGGCTGCACTCACTATTTCGGCGTCGGCGCCTATCGCCGGCCCCTGGAGGATGCCCGTCGCGCGGAGGTGGGCTTCGCCAGCGAGTGCTTGGCCTTCTCGAACCCCTCCGATCCCGAGACCCCGGGTCCGGTCGGGCCGGCCGATCCGCGATGGGCGGCCGGCATCCCCCGCGACCGCGGCGCCGACTGGGATTTCGAGACCGTGCGCGACCACTACGTCGACCGCCTCTTCGGCGTCGATCCGGCCGGGCTGCGCACGGGCGATCCGGACCGCTACCTCGAGCTCGGCCAAGCGGCCGTCGCCGAGGTGATGGAGGCGACCTTCGCGGAGTGGCGCCGGCCACGCGCGCCGACGGCGGGCGGCCTCGTCCTGTCCTTGAGCGATCTCGGACCGGGCGCGGGCTGGGGCGTCATCGATTGGGCGCGGCGCCCGAAATCGGTGTGGTACGCCCTGAAGCGCGCCTTCCGGCCCGTGCAGGTCTCCCTCACCGACGAGGGGCTGGACGGCCTCCACCTCCACGTCGTCAACGAGACGCCCACGGCGCGTGCGCTGACCCTGGTGCTGACCTTCTGCGACGTCGGCGGCCGCGTCGCGGCCCGGGCCGAGCGCGACCTTGCGCTGGACGGCCATGCGGCGCTGACGCTGTCGTCCGCGGACCTTCTCGGCCGCTTCTTCGACGCGACGGACAGTTATCGATTTGGACAGCGGATCCACGACCTGGCCCACGCACGGCTCAGCGAGCCTGACGGGACAATCGTGGCGGAAGGCTTCCACTTCCTCGGCCCGCGCCCGAGTACCCGCGAGGATATCGGTCTCACGGCCGAGCCCGCGATCACAGCGGACGGTCCGGCGCTGCGCATCGCGACGGCGCGTCTGGCCTTCGCGGTGCAGATCCGCGCACCCGGCGCGCGCGCCGCCGACAACGGCTTTCATCTCGCGCCGGGCACGACGCGGACCATCGCGTTCCCCGGCGTCGACCGGCTGCCGCGCGGCAGCGTCCGGGCTCTCAACAGCAACGAGATCGTGGAATTCGGCCATGACGCCTGAGATCACGACCCCTGAGTTTCGAGACGTGACCGCGCCATCCGGCCCGCGCGCGCCGCAGCCGGTGACATTCGACGGCCTCTTCGGCTGGCTTCATCCGGCGGCCGGTCGGCGCGGCGTCGTGCTCTGCGGCGCCTACGGGTTCGAGCAGATGGCTGCCCACCGGCCCTGGCGGGTGCTTGCCGACGCGCTCGCGAGCGCGGGCTGCCCGACGCTGCGGTTCGACTACCCCGGCGAGGGCAACTCGGCCGATCAAGACGAGGCGCGTGTCGCCTCCTGCGTCGCGGCGATCCGCCAGGGCATCCGGTTTCTGCGCCATACGACCGGGGTCACGGAGGTCGCGCTGGTCGGCCTTCGCTTCGGCGCGACCCTCGCGGCACTGGCGGCAGAAACGGAATCGGTTGAGCGGCTCGTTCTGCTGGCGCCCGTGACGACCGGGCGCGCTTACCTGCGGGAGATGCGTCTGCGCGCCCAGACGATCGGCCGCCTGCCGGACGGATCGAACCCGCCCGTGGAAGCCGACACGCTGACGATCGGCGGCTTCCGCATGGAGGCCGCGTTCCTGGCCGACCTCGCCGACCTGAATCTCGCCCGGATCGACCATCCGCCGGCGCCGCGAGTGCTCCTGCTCGCTGCCGAGACGAAGGCGCTTGCCACCCGCCTCGGCGCCCTAGGTTGCGACGTCGTGACGGGTCCGTTTCCGGGGCTGGCCCAATTGGTCGGCGATCCGATCTTCGCCACCGTCCCGGCTACCGATTTCGCGCGCGTTACAAGCTTCGCGACCGACGGGATGGCCATGGCGGCGGCCGCCGCGCCATCCCCTCCCCCGGCGCGCCTCGCGGGCTCCGCCTGGGACGAGGAGCCCATCCGGTTCGGACCGGGCCTGTTCGGCATCCGGTGCAGGCCGCGCGTGCGCGAGACGGGTGCGCCGGCGGTCCTGTTCGTCTCGACCGGCATGAGCGTCCATTCCGGTTGGGGGCGCCAGACCACGACGCTCGCCCGGAGCCTGGCCGCCGAGGGCGTCGCCTCGCTCCGCTTCGATTTGAGTGGGATCGGCGACAGCGCGGATCGTCCGGATGGACGCAATCCGCTTTTCGCCCCGGACGGGTTCGCCGACATCGCCGCGGCCGTCGACCAGATCGCCGATACCGGCGCCCCCATCGCGCTCATGGGCGGGTGCAGCGGTGCCTACGCGGTGTTCCAGGCCCTCTGCAGGGACCCGCGGATCGACGGCGCCCTCCTCATCAACCTCTACTGCTTCGACTGGGACCCGGAGCAGGATCTCGACCGCGTGATCCGCCAGACGTTCGGAAGCGCCTCCACCTATGCGGGGCTTCTGACCCAGGGCTCGACCTGGCGGCGCCTGCTCCGGGGCGAGATCCATGTCCGGCCGATCGCCGAGGCTCTGGCGCGGCGCGGGTTCGACGCGGCGCTCCGGCGGGTTCGCCGCGCCTGGCACCCGATCAATCCGGGCGGCTCCGTCGCCCGGCGCGTCGCCGCGATCCGGCGCCGGGGCGCCGAAATCCGCCTGCTCTACAGCGCGGGCGATCCCGGTCTGATCGCCGCGCGCCGCCACCTGGGACGCTTTCCCGGTCGGGCCGACCGGCGTCTCGGCGCGCCGGTGACGGTCGTGGCGGGTGCGGACCACAATCTCGGCTCGCCCGAGGCGCAGGCCCTGCTTGCGGCGCAGCTGCGCGAGTTGCTGCATGCCGTGCGGCGTGTCCCGGCGGCACGGCCGGCCACCGCCGTCTCCGAAATTCGACTCGACGCGTTGGCCCGGACATGAGCCCCGTCCTGATCGGAAGCGGGAGATCCGGCTTTGCCGCGTGACGTGCAGCAGCGGATGATCGGCCGATGTTGAGCCTCGTGTCGGAGACGGCCGTCAGCCTGACGCTGCTGATTCTGAACCTGCTCGCGCCCCTCGAGGTGCAGGTGGACAAGGGGCGCGCCTACGCGGCGGGGGCGTCCCATCAGGCCGACATCTACCGGCCGAGCGGGCCTGGCCCGCACCCGGTCGTGGTGTTCCTCTACGGAGGCGGCTGGCGGAGCGGGTCCAAGGAGGATGTCGCCTATGTCGGCGCCGCCTTCGCGCGACGCGGTTTCGTCACGGTCATTCCGGAATACCGGCATGTCCCGGCGGCGAGCCTGCCGGATATCCTGAACGACAACGCCGCCGCCGTCGCCTGGACGCTCGCGCACGCGGCGGAGTTCGCGGGTGATCCCCACCGTGTCGTCATCGTCGGTCATTCCTCCGGCGCCTGGGCCGCCGCGATGCTGGGATTGGATGCGGCGTGGCTGGAGCGGGCCGGCACCAGCCCGGAGGCCCTCGCGGGCATCGTCGGGCTGTCCGGACCCTACGCGGTGGCCGCGCTGACCGACCCACAGGACAGGCAGGTCTTCGCGGGCAGCGATCAGGCCTTGCAGCCGGTCAACCACGCCGCCGGCCCGCACCCGGCCATGTTGCTGCTCACGGGAGCCGCCGATCGCGACGTGAAGCCCTCCGGAACGGTCGCGCTCGCGGAGAAGCTCCAGCGATCCGCGGGGACTCAGCAGGTGCGCATCTACCCGGGCCTCGGTCACGGCGACATGGTCGAGGCTCTCAGCCTCCCGTTCAGCCTGCACGCCTCGGTCGCGAAGGATATCTGCCGCTTCGTCGATGCCGCGCGGGCCGGGCATTAGGAGCGTCGGTCGATCCGAGCGGCCGCTTCACGCGACGGTAAGCGCATCCTGCCACTTTGCCGGGGCGTCCAGGATCCTCGCATGACCAGCCTCGTCGAAACTCTCTCGGTCCGCCGCGCGGAGGCGGGGCGCTCGCCGTTCGAGAGCCGGCTGCTGATCGGGATGCTCGTCCTCGTCGCGCTCTTCGGCCTGTACGATCCGCGCAATCTCATTCCCGTCTTCGACGGGCTGCGCCTGCCCGATACCGACGACATGATGCGCCTCGTCGGCGTGCGCGACCTTCTGGCCGGCCAGGGCTGGTTCGATCCCGTGCAGCACCGCATGCTGCCGCCGGCCGGCATCGCCTCGCACTGGTCCCGCCTGATCGATCTGCCGCTCGCCGCGCTCATCCTGGCGCTCACGCCCCTGCTCGGGCGCGAACTCGCCGAGCCGGCCGTCGCCGCACTCTGGCCGCTGATGCTCTTCGCGCTCTACGGCGCGCTGGCCTATCTCGGCATGCACCGGCTGTTCGGGTGGCGCCCGGCCCTGCTGACCCTGTTCATCGCGCCGCAGACCGGCGTCTTCCTGAACACCTTCCGCTTCGGGCGGATCGATCACCACAACGCGCAGCTCTGCGCCGTGCTGGCTGTCGCCCTCGCCCTGGCGCGTTCGGACCGGCCCGTCAGGCACGGCCTCGCCGCCGGTCTCGTGGCCGGCCTGTCGCTCGCGATCGGGCTCGAGACCCTGCCGGTCATCGCCGCTGCAGGGCTGTTCGTCGTCGCCGATTGGGTGCTCCACGGCGCCGGTGCGTCCGGCAGGCTTGCGGGCTTCGGGACCGGGCTCCTCGCGTCGAGCGTCCTGCTGTTCGGCGTGCAGACGGCGCCGGCATCATGGACCGTCCCGGCCTGCGATGCGCTCTCGCCACCCTGGCTCCTGCTGGCGGCCGGAGGCGCCTTCACCGGCGTCGCCGCCCTCGCGGCGGAAAGGCTCGGCCTGAACCGGAACGGGCGTCTGATCGTCGCGGCTGTCGTGGGGGCCGCCGTGGCGGCCGGTTTCGTTCTGGTCGCGCCGGCCTGCCTCGCCGGGCCGTTTGCCGGCATGGACGCGCTCGTGCGCACGTCCTGGCTGCAGCAAGTCGACGAGATGCGTTCGTTCCTGCAGGTCCTGCGCGGCGAGCCGGACGTGGCGTTGGCCAACATCGTGCCGCTGATCGCGGCCGCGCTCTACGCAACCGTCATGGCTATCCGCGTGCCGGAGCCCGAACGGCGCCGGTTCTTCCTCGCGGTCGCGACGGTGATGTGGCCGGGCACGCTGGTCGCGCTGATCCAGGTGCGCGGCATGTATGTCGCGGGTGCCTTCGTGCCGCTGATGGCCGCGCTCGCGCTCGACCGCGCCATGCGCATCGTCCGGGAACCCGCGACCGTTCTGCGGCGGCTGATGGTCCTGGCGCTTCCCTTGACCATGATGGGCAAGGTCTGGGCGATCGGTGTCGAACTGCCGACGCGCATCGCGGCGCCTGGCGCGCAACCGGCGATCACGGGAAGTTGGACGACCTGCACCGATCCGACCGCGCTCGCCGCCCTCGGCCGGCTGCCGTCGGGGCTGGTGCTGAGCCAGATCGACCTGGGGCCGGCCATCCTCCTCAGGACCGGGCATTCGATCGTCGCCGCGCCCTACCATCGCAACCTCGTCGGGCTGCGCGCTGCGATTGAGGCATCCGAGGGCTCGGAGGCGGTCTTGAGGACAGTCGCCCGGGACCGTGGCGCCGACTACCTCGTGTTGTGCACGCTCGCGCTCGAGTCGAGAGGTCCGGACAAGCCCGAACCTTTCGCCACGGGCCTCGCCCGCGGCAGCCAGGCAACCCCGAATTGGCTCGATCCAATCAACGATATGCCGGGCGGGTCGGCGCTGAAGGTCTGGCGCATCCGACGCGGGTGAGCGTGCGGCGGGCCACGCGCGCTCCGCTTCGCACCATCAAGGCGCGTCCAGCCTGCCGAGCGGGCGATCCGATCGTCCGGTGAGCCTCAGGCGACGTGCGGTCGGCTCCACCCGAGGGTTTGTAGCGCTGGGATCGCGCGATCAGCTGGCCTGCCTGGCCGTATTCACTTGCTCTTGCCGCCCTTCTTCCCGAGCTCGGCCTGCGCCGATGAAGATGTACGCGGGTTGGACTTGCCTTCCTTTTTGGCCTTCGCGTTTGCCTTCTTGGCCGTCGCGCTGCCGTGGCCCTTCTTCTCAGTCATCGTCGCCTCCGTGATCGGAGGTCGAATGCCAAGGAAGCATCCCACGTTCCGGCGAACGCGAAGTTCCCTGTGAACAGGTGGCGCCTTCCGTCGTCTTGGCCATCGGTGAGGACCTGATTGAGTCTCCCGCTGTCCTGAACCGCATCCTGACAGATCATCACATGTCAGTCGGGGTCACGCCGACGCTTCCAGGAGCCAAGCGGGATTCATCAGACGATGGAGCGCGCAGATCCGCTCTGCGGTGGCTGGTTGCCGCGTCGTGAGGCTGGGACGGCAGCGCTTCGCTGCAAGAGTTCCGGCGGCCGTTCGAGTGCCCAACGCGGGATCGACATCGGAGAAATTTGCGCCCCGGCCGAACCCCCGCCGCCAGACATGAGAAAGGCAGCCCGAGGGCTGCCCTGTCTAGCTCATTGCCGCTGCGGAAAAATGGTCGGAGTGGCGGGATTCGAACCCACGACCCCTAGTCCCCCAGAACAAGATCCGCCGAGAATAATGCTATTTAGATCAGAGGTTTACTCTACTTCCGCGCGCGCCGTGGGTGGGAAACGTGGTTGTTCTTTGCGATCTGGGCCTCTTCCATGGCCTCGACGCCGGCACGGATATCCTCGACCAGAACGTGGGCGTAACGCATCGTCGTCTCGATGCGGGAATGCCCGAGCTGCTTCTGGGCGAGCTTCAGGTTCCCGGTCGCCCGGACGAGCCGCGTGCCCATGGTGTGCCGGGTGTCGTGGCGGCGGAAGCCCTCGGCGATGCCAGCCTCCCGGACGTGGCGTCGCCAGTGCGACTTGAACCCGTTGTCGGTGATCGGGTGCCGCTTCGGTTCAAGCGGCTTTCCGTCAGGCCCCCTGCCCGGCCGCGCCTCGGTGTACGTGAACACGTGGGTGGGGTGGTGGCCGACGGCCTCGTCGACGATCGCCAGCTGCCGTGGGGTGAGCGGCATCGTGTAGAACCGGGCCTGCCCGTCCTTGCCCTTGTTCTTCACGCGCAGCAGCATGCTGAGCCGGTCGACCTGTGCCCAGGTCAGGAGCGCGCCCTGCGCCCGGCAGCCGGTGGCGATCATGAACCGGAACAGCCGGCCGTAATCGGGGCCGAGCGCCTCGATGATCCGCGCCTCCTCGTCGAGACCGGCCTCGCGCACGCGCTCCTCGGGCTCGCGGAGCCGGAAATCGCCCCACTTCGGAGACATGACCGGGTAGCCCCAGACGTCCCGGGCGCGCAGGAAGAGCTTGCGGAGCGGATCGACCGCGTACCGGTTCACCGTCGCGTTCTGGACCGTGTCGGACGGGATCTCGCGCAGGCGCCGAGTGTCCTTGTCCCGCACCACGCGGATCCCGCGGCGGCGCGCGACCATCTGGGCGATCTTCTGGCCGGTGATCTCGGTGAGCAGCGTATCCTCGCCGAAGTGGTCCATGATCCACTCCAGGGACCGCCACGTCGTCGCCGGTACCGCGTGGTGCATGCCGACCTCTTCCCAGTAGAGCGCCACCACCACCGCCATGCTGGGCGGTTCCTTGCCACCCCATTCCTGGCGCTGCTTCTTGACCGCCGCCCGGTTTGCCTTGGCCTCGGCCTTCAGCTGCTTTTCAGTGAGCTGCGCGGCACGCCGCTCAGTCTGGCCCGTAGAGAGGCGATATCGGTCACCTTCGATCCAAAACTCGCACCAGTAGGCCGACGCGTCGGGACGCTTGTAGACGGACATTCCGATCGCCTCTGATCGTGAAGGTAATCGAGCAGGTCGCTGAGCAGAAATCGGCGGAGCTTCCGCTTCTCCCCGGACCCTCGCAAGACGTATTTGATCCGGCCGCGATCGACCTCGCGGCGGAGGGTCTTCTGGTCCATCTCTAGGGCGCGTGCGGTCTCCTGGAGGGTGAGGGTCGTGCGGCCGTCGAAGGCCGCGGCGAGGCGGCTCGGCACCGGCAGGCGTTCGGTCATGACTGGCCCCCTCCCTGCTCCTTCAGCCCTCGGGCGAGCTGCTCGGCGTTCCGGGGCGACAGACGCACGACGTCTCCACCCCGGTAGAAGATTTGGAACGACGAGATCGGCAGCGGTCCGGCATAGGCCGCCGGCTCATTGGGCTGGCGCAGGCCGAACCAGCCGTTGGGCATAGCCCGGTCGACTTCGATCCGAATGCCGGACCCTCCGCCAACCCAGCGAGGGCGCGGCTTGGACATCAGCTTCTTGCAAGCCTCAAGGATCTCGGCGCCCGTAGGCGGTGGCCTGCTGGGCGCCATGCTCGTGTTGAGGATCAACGGCCGATCCATCGCGACCGGCAGCGTCGTGCCGAGCAGCCGACGTCGATAGACCGCGCTCATGCCGCCCCCGCGATGTCGAGCGCGTCGGCCGGGGTGAGCGGCTGCCAGCGGATCAGGGCGCCCTCGAAGGTGAGGATGTTGCCGCCCTCGGGCGGATGCTCGGCCCACCAGAACCGGGCCATGGCCTCAAGGTCCGCGAACCCGTCCGCCTGGGCGAAAGCGTCCATCTGGCCGCTGGTGATGAGGTAGCGTTCGCCGACCTGCATCAGCTCGGCGGCGGCGCGCTTGGAGAACACCAATCGCACCGGCAGTACCTCGACGCACTGGCTCTCGCCGAGACGTCGGCACTGCCGCGTCCGCATGCCGGTGAAGAGCTGCACCATCTCGCCCGGCCGGGCGTGGCGCTTCCGGTCGGCCCGGATCGTCTGAGCCTTCGTGCCGGCCAGGATCGGCGGACCGAACTGCTTCTTGAAGCTGTAGGCGACCATGATCAGGCCTCCTTCCAGAGGCCGCGCGACCGCAGCTCGTCCTCGGTCAAGATGCTGGCGGAAACGATTGGCCAATCGCCCATCGAAAGCGTGTACCGCGCCTCTCCCCGGCCGTGCCCTTGCTCGCGGCGAAGCAGGAAGCGCTCCGTCCTCCTCTTGCTTCTGCGAGCTACCGTTGCTGAAACGATCTCCTCGGCGGAGAGACCGTATCTGCAGACAAGCCGTTGCAGCAGCCGGGCGACAGCCTTCTCGGTGAGGTGTCCGCACGAAACGACATCGTGGAAGACCAACTCCTGGCCGTCTTCGACCGTGATGAGCCAATAGGATCTCGCAGTCATCTCGCCACCTCCGGCATGCCGTTGTGCTCGACGCCGTCGAGGAGGCGTCCGGCGGCCTTCTTGCCGATGAGCTGCATCCACACAGGCTCGTTGCCGGCCCCGAACCGCGAGTCGTCCTCGCCGAGGTCGGTGAGCTTGATGCAGGGCGCCGCGTAAGCATCCGGGAAGACGATGCTCTTCGCGCCACGGGGTGCCCATTCACCGTTCTGCTTGTGGTGGTAGACGCGGCCGAATGCAGCGCTCTGGTCGCGCAAGCCTCGAAACCAGTTCGGGTGGCTCGGCCGGGCGCGATGCTGGCCCTGATGCGTCTCGCCGCCGGTGATGATCCAGTCGGGCGCGTGCTTGTCGAGGATCACCAAGCCGAGCAGCGGCTCGAAACTGCCGAAGGTGAAGAGCGGATTGCGGTCCTGCTTCACCGCCCACAGCTTCATCCGGTCTCGGTCGTATTCCTCCTGGTTCGCCATCGTGGCGCCGACCGCGGCATTGGCCGGAAGGACCGGATTGCCGCGCCCCGGATCGGTCATTCGCAGCACGTTGCCGATGCGCTTCGTCAGCAGCAGCCAGACGAGATGCGGCGTCGCCTCGATCAGAGCGAACAGGTCCCGGCGCCATGCCGGATCCACCTCATTGTCGAACACGTCGGCCAACGAGGCGCAGAAGACGAAGGGTCGGGTCCCGGTTTCGGCCGCCTGCCGATTCCAGCGCAGGGGCTGCCGCCAGTTCGCGGCCGACGTGCGCACGCGGTCCTCACCCGCGCCCCAGGACACCTTGCCGTAGCGGGTGTCCATCAGCGCCTCGGCGTAGCACCCCGCACAAGCGATCGAGACCTTCGTGCAGCCCATCCAGGGGTTGAAGGTGTGCGTCGTCCAGGAGATCGCGCTGTTCTCAGCCACGGGCGCCTCCCGCTGCGAGGGCAGGACGCCCTCCTGCCAGCGACGGAAATACTGTCGAAAACTGCACATGTCCGCTGAATATCTGTGCACGATCAGTACTCACATGTCGTTTCACACGAGAGTACGCAGTTTGAAATGTTGCGCGCAGGACGACACCTGCGACGCTGCGGAAGGCCAGGTAGATGCGGGTCAGGAAGAGATGGCAAACGATTTGCCGGACGACCCTTCTCCCGAGGATGGATTGTCTTCTGCCGCAGCACAGGAGGCAAACGGGATTGCTTTTCTCCTCGCAAGCGCGGCGTACCTGATGCTTGCAGATGCTTACCTGGGCTGTGAGGGGGCGAGAGGGCTTGCCGTGATGGATCAGATTGAGGTTCGGATTGCAGAAGCGACGCAGAGCTTCTTGGCCGAACACTCCGACGATGTCGCCCGACCGGACATCATCTTGCACGCGACACAGAAGATCCGCGAGTTGCTCGACGCAGGGCGCAAGCTGCTTCCAGGGACAAGCTTCCGGCACTGACAGGACCTCCATGTGAGGACGGCATGCTGCGCCGGCCTCGATCATCTCGCGCGTGATGGTGCTGGACTCGGCCATGGGGCTACTCCGCGGTCGTATTGTTGAGGTTGTGCCTTGCCGGCTGGCAGCTCCGCGCGCGATTAGGGCGCGGGGAGTGCACCTGATGACAAAGTCTTGGCCGCTGCTGGCGCTGGCAGTGCTCGGCGCAGTAGCCGTGGTTTTCTGCTTGGCAGCGTTCGACTGGATCACGTGGGCCTGCCGCTTGCCCGTTGGCGAAGAAGGAAAGGTGCTCACACCCGGGTTCGGTGGATGCATCGAATTTTGGCTCAATCGCTACCAAACATCGATCGGCGCCGTTGCTGCGCTCATTGCTGGATTTGCTGCTTGGCAAGGCGCTATGAAGCAGGTTGCGAGAGCCGACGCGCAGATAGTTTTGATCAATAAGCAGACAGCTATAGATAGAATTCAGTATATAAATGAGCGGCTTAAGCCGGTCGAAGATCTTATCTATAACATCAACGGTATCAAGACTTGGCTCAATTCGGCTATCGACGCGATGCCGGTTCTGCGGGAGGCCGCATTCGATATCAGCAAAGCTGCCGAGGCAGAGGATTGGAGCCACATTCAAATTCACGCGAACCAGTACGAGCCCATACTGAAAGACGCTGACGACAAAATTGCTGTCGCGAAAAGAATGATCGATGCAATGCACGCGATTGCACGGGACGCTACACTTCCTGAGAGCATCAGAGACGATCTGCGAAAAACAATATTTAATATTGTGGAAACATACAACATGACAGTGCGAGTTATTCCCGTTTTCAAATCCAATCTTGGTATAAATTCGTCTTTCGACTCCGTGCGGAGAGAATATAGCCGAATCCATGATCGCGCTATAACAAGCCCAAGGCGCATTGAACTGGAAGATTACCCGTTGCATATGGCGATAGTTGCAGAGCAAAAGAAATTGCTCACACTCAGAGTAGCAGCCGAAGCGATTGCGGATACTTGACCGAGATTGAACATTCATCCCGCCGCTCCCTCGCCGCTCGCCGGGGCGGAGGCGCGCCGCTTCCGACCGGCGCCTGGCTTCCGACCCTCGCCGTACTTCGCCCAGTCGCGGATATCGGGGTACGATACGCCCTTCAGCGCGGTCCAAGCCTCGCGGCACTGCTCCAGCGTAAACATCGCCGTGTGGCAGGTCTCGCGGGTCAGCCCCATGCGAGCGGCGAGGAAGCCGTAGACGCGGCCGCGGGCGGCGCGCTGCACGGTCTTGATGCCGTCCGTGTCGAGGTGGCCGTAGCCGCCCGACATAGGCGCGTTCTCCCAGAGCGGATCGATCTTGCGCTGGTGCAGGAGGATTCGGGCCTCGCGCAGCGCCGCGTCGGCCGGGAAGCCCAGCGGATCCTCGGTACCGGGATGGCAGCCGACATACGTGTCCTGGCAGAACGTGCAGGCCCAGATCGGCTTGTCCGCGAGATCGGGCCGGTGCGGGTAAATCTCGCGGCCGTCGGTGAGACGGGCGGCGGTCTCGCACGTGGGGCAGATGGGGGCCGCCATGGTCAGGCAGCCTCCTCGGCGGTCGGCGCGAAGCCAGGGAAGTCATCGTCGTCGGCGACGTCAGCGCCGGACGCGATCCGCTCCAGCTCGTCGGAGATCTCGTCGAGGGCGCGATCGGCACGCTCGGGAAGGCCCTGGCGGAAGGCGCGCAGCGCGTCGCTGCCCTTGGCAGCCTCGGCCCGAGCGTCGGCGTAGAGGCGATCGCGCCCGTTCGGCTGGCGCCGGCCTTCTGACCCGTCACCGTCTGACGGTGGAGCGAGCCTCTGCTGCTCCGGAGCCGGCCTGCGCTCCTCGGCCAGCGGCTTGACCGTGAATGCTCGGCGGACCGCCTTCGTGACCGTGAGCGGCATCGTCACGGCGCTCGTGATGCCGGACATGTGGCTGATCCGGATGCCGCCGACGGCCACGCCGCCGAACTGCACGGCGTCGTCCCGGTAGAGCGTCATGCGCCGGCCGACGTAGGCCACGCCATCGGCGCCCCAGATCCGCAGGAGCACGCGGCGCATCGACTTGCCCGGCTTGTACGGCTTGCCGTTGTCGCCCTCGAAGTAGACCGCGATCGGCTGGTCCGGCTCCTTCATGGCGGAGACGCGGGTGATCTTGATGGTGCGCGGGCCGCCGATCAGGTCGTCGGCGTTGAGCTGATCGCTTTTCGGAGCGACGGTCTGCGAGATGTCGATCACGCCGCGATCTCCCTGGGAATGCGCTTCGTGGGGACGGCGCGGGCGGAGGCGATCACCTCGCGGTAGCGGTCCATCGCCTCACGGATGCGGCGCTCGAAGTCGCCGGCGGCGTCGACGATCGCCTGCTGAACCTTCTCGTCTGGGTAGGCGCGGATCACGGCCAGCGGCAATCCGCCGGAATACGAGACGAGGTCACACCAGAGCCGCTCGGAAACGAGGAGGCCTGTCTGGACCTGGAGCAGGAAGTCGCTCGGGATCGCGCGATCGGGCACGTGCTCAAGGAAGGTCTGGACCTGGTACTTCTGCCGGCGCGACTTGCACTCCACGAGGCCGTCGCTGCCGACCAGCGCGTCCGGCGAGTAGCCGAGGGTGAAGCCCCAGCGGTCGTTGGTGATGAAACCGACGGTCTCGGTTTCGGCGTAGTGCTTCGCGTAGAGGGTGAGCGCCTCGATCTCGTCGTCACGACCGCGGAGCATGTCGTCGCTGACGTAGCGGGGCTCGACGAAGCCGGTGATCCGCTGGGCGAGCAGCTCGTACAGGTGCGAGCGCTCCTTCTCGTTCTTGGCCGTCTTGAGGGTCGGCGTCAGGATCAGCGACATCTCGCTGGCGGTGAGCATGCCGCAGCGGGCCGCGATCCACTCGTCCGTGCCTTGGTAGAGGTCGGCGTGGATGCGTACCGTGGACGGGCGCTCGATGGTGTCGGGGGCGAGCAGGGCCATGGTGGTCAGGCCTCCACCGGCGCGGGCTGCCCGGCGACGCCGAGCCCGGCGTTGATGGCGGCGGCGAGCATCTCGGCCCGCTCGCGGTCCAGGCTCGGGGAGCCGGCCGGGAGCAGCAGCGCGAACACGGTGCCGTCGGCATCCGCGAGGCCGCGCAGGGTGCTCTCGCAAGCCCGGACCGGCGGACGGATCCCTAGGAAGGTCGCGCGCTGGGCGGGCGTGACGGCGCGAGGCTCGCGCATCTCGAAGGGGAGAACGGAGCGGGTCATCACGGCCTCGGTTTGAGTGAAGGGCGGAAGGGTCACTGCGGCCTCCCCTGGTTGGGGTGGCGGAAGAGGTGAGCGCGACGCGCGACCATCTCCGGCAGTCCTTCGACGGCGAGTGCGGTGATCGTCGAAGAGGCGACAGGGTCGCCCCTCGTCAGGGCAGCGATCGTCGTCGCAAGGGCGGCCGTCATGACGTGCGTCAGCGTCGCGCTCTCGCTGACGCCGTGCGTGCGCTCGGCCTCGTCGATGCAGAGCGCGTAGAGCTTGGATTCGAAGTCGCTCACAGACGCCTCTCGGCAGCCCGGAGCCGCGTGCGCGCGTCGGCGAGCACGGTGACGTCGTCGCGCCCATCGAGGTCCACGCGGGTCTCGGCCGTGAACAGCGCGATGTCGGAGACCATCTTGGCCGCGGTGATCCGCTCCAGCGCGTCTGTGAGCAGGCGGTCGAGGGCCTCCGTCGGCTGCTCCAGCCCGGTGCGGGCGACGAGTAGCTGAGCCTCGCCGACGTGCTTGGAGACCTCGTGCAAGGCTCCGTAGAGCTCGGCCGCGCGGTGATCCTGATCATGGATTGCGCGGACGAGTTCGCTGTAGGTCGGCACGCCGAACGCGGCGGCGTACCGGTCGATCGTGGCGATGAACGCCTGCGTGTCAGGGGCGGAGCGGACGGCGCAGCTCATCGCGCACCTGCCAGCTTGTCGGAGACGCGAGAGCGGGCAGCCTCGGCGCGACGGGCGACTGCCTGCAGCTTCGCGGCGACGTCCTCCAGGCGGAGGTAATCGGCACGCTGTCCGGCGCCGGCGATCGTGGCCCGCTCGAGGTGATGAACCGCAGAGAGCCCTGCCTCGGCGATCGCGTCGAGGATCGCGAGGGAGGATTCGAGGCGTCCGAGAGCCTCAGAAGCGCTGGGCAGCGGCTCGGCCGGCGCCAATGCGTCGAGGCTCGGCGCGACGCCGACGAGATGCCCGTGCAGGGCGCGGATCGGGTGCGGCGCGTTCATGCTGCCTCGCGGAACTGGTCGGCCTGGAAGTCGGTGATGGCGGCCAGCTCGTCGGCGGCCTCCAGCGCGAGGGAATCGGCGTGGTCCTGGCAGGCGAAGATCGCCTCGGCCTCGCAGTCGCAGTCGTCGCGGATCAGTCCGTAGGGGCTGTGCGCGGCGTAGCCTGCGAAGGACCACTTCACCCGGTAGCCGGCGGGGATCTCGAGGAGCGCCATGGTCAGGCTGCCTCCGCGTTGGAGACTTCGTCGAAGAAGGCCGCGATCGGCGTGCCGGTCAGATCGGCGACGATGTTCAGCGCGATGGCGCTGATGCGGTTCGTGCCCTTCTCGTACTTCTGGAGCTGAGCGGCCGAGACGCCGATCGCGGCGCCTATGGCGCGCTGGGTCAGTCCCGCCCGTGTCCGGGCAGCCCAGATGCGTTCGCCGATGCGGACATCGACTTCGGTGGCGGGAAGGCCGGCCATCAGCGTGCGGCCCGGTAGGCGCGGACGTGGTCGACGACGAGGCCCGGCACGAAGGGGCCGAGGCCGAGAGCCATGAAGCTCAGGACGCAGGTGACGACCTGTGCGGCGGCGGAGGCATGCTGGAGATTGTCGAAGTAGGCGGTGAGCATCTGCGGCTCCATCGGCTCGTGAGGAGGCGATGGGCTGATACTACGCATCGTGCGTAACGCTTGTCAACGCATATTGCGTAGCGTCCGGTCGGCGCAGTGATCTAGCTGCGCAAAAAGCGTTGTCCACAGCCGCTCACAACCCAACTCACGGTAGAGTCACGCGATTTCAGATTGTACCGGACCAGCGTGGATTTGTTCTTGTTCCGTTCTAATTTCGGGATCAGGTTCTGATCGTCAGAATTGGAACAAGGTATAGTGATGGCTCACATGCAGTATCACGCTGTACAACCGTTCATTCGCAAAGGCAGAGGCGCGCTTTCAGCAGGTACTCCGAGGCAGTGCCCAAGCGCGGAGGCGGCAAAGCGCTTGGCTGAACGCCTCGTTAGCGAGCACCAAGCGGATGGTGCTCTGGCATACTCTCGCCCGGGACCAAGCAGTGCGGACGAGTTCTCGGAGCCTACATTTCTCGCGCGGATCGGCGACGTGCCGGAAACGGACGACTATTAGCGCGGCTTGATCCAGGCTACCTTGGCGGACCACTCGATTTCGTCGATTTCGATCGGCGGTAATCCGCCGGTCGAGACCAGAAGGTACGGCCCCCCGTCGCGACCTCGGAAGACCTTCTTCACGTAGACCTCGTCCTCCGAGATCCACACGACGCAGAGCTGGCCTATCCACTCATCGGGTAGGCCGCGCACGCGATCGTCGTAGTAGATGAGCCAGTCGTCCTCGGCGAGGCCGGGCATGGAATCGCCCCTCACGCGGGCGGCGACTGTATCTGGGCTTGAGCCTGGTGGTCGCGGCGCTCGATCATAGCCGCCTTGGGGCTCTCCGTTGAACACAATACGAGCGCCGGCACCCACGTCGCCGACGATCGGCACGGTGTCATCTTTCGGCGCGTCCAGCCGGGGGCCGCCTTCTAAGATCCACTCCCACCGGGTTTTGTAGGCGGTGGCATAGCGCTTTGCCGTCTCGCGGCTCGGGTTTCGATCGCCGTTCTCGTGGCCAAGATACGTGGGCACGGCCCATCCGAATGCACGTGCCGCCTCGGTGGCCGTACTGAAGCCGGCCTTCTTGCGGAGATACTGCAGGCGCTCGGCAATCGAATCCATGTTCGGCGCATCGCATAACGCTTTACGCATTGTGCGTTGACAGTAGCTACGCAACAGGCGTAGCGTGCCGGTCGCCATGGAATCCGTCCCTGACATCATCGCCGCACTCGGTGGTCCGACCGCCTTCGGTGCGATCTGCGGGTTCTCGAAGAACCAAGGTGCTCGCGGCAGCGACATGCGCCAGCGCGAGTCCATCCCGGTCGTCTATTGGCCTCGGATCGTCGAAGCGGCGCAGGCCAGGGGGCTTCCGATCGACAACGATGTGCTCGTGCGAGTGCATCAGCCACGAACGGCGGCCGCGTGATGGGCGCCGATCGCATCAGTGGTGCCCTCCGCCGCGTCCGAGCGGCGAAGGTGCACGGCGGTTTCACCCGAGAGCTTTGCGAACGGCTTGAACGAGCTGTTCCGCGTGACGAGGCGCAGCTGCAGCAACCGCTTCATGGAACGCCGTCGCCTGAGGTGTCGCCAGTGAGAGGTCTGGCGGCAAATCGCCCGTCGAGCGGACGATCTCTGCAAGCATCTCCTCGCGATCGGAAGGGGGGATCTTCTGCATGACCCCTACCGTCAACGCGATCACTGTCGTGCGCAGCACCTCGATCATCGCCGTCGTCTCGACAGCGAAGGCACGCGTCTGCTCTGCGTTCATTCTCAGCTCCATCGGGTCTCAGCCCCTCGATGGTAGGCCGCGCGGGTCGGTCATCCAAGCGATGCTCCGGCCCGCGCTGGTGGCCCTGCTGCCCTTGTCGCTCGCTGCCTGCGAGGCCGATGAGGTCGCCGCCCGCGCGACCCTGACCGAGCTCGGCTTTCACGCCATTGCGCTGCGCCAGGCGCCTGCGTTCGGCCGGCCGTGCGCCTGGGGCGAGCCCTTCGCCGTCCGGTTCCGCGCCGTGCGCGAGGACGGAACGGTCATTTCCGGCACGATGTGCTCGGCCGACGAGACCACCACCGATGCGCGTCTGCTCGCTGATGCGGAGGGCGCGCGCTGATGGTCGCCCCTCACCTTTCACCGCGTGCCCCTGCCGTCGCCAGTGTCGAGGCTGCGGCCTCGGTGGCGGTCTCCTGCCTGGAGCCCACCGTGACCGACGCCAAGCGCCTCATGCTTCTCGGCTGCGCGTGCCGCCGTGCCGCCGCTGCGTTCGCGATCCATGCGAGCCGCCTTGCGGCTGAGATCGTGCGCGGCGAGCGCCTCGACAGCAGCGAACCGGATGAAAGCGCCCACCGCGCGCTGGAACTTGAGGCCGCCGCGCAGGTCCTTCAGGACCTCTCCCAGGACGCCGAGCTGCTGGCTCTGCTTCCGCACCGTGCCCGGTTCACGGACCTTGCGAGGATGGCCGAGGCTATGGGGCGCGGCGCCGTCTTCGTGCCGACCTATCCTGCGGAAGTTGTCGTTGCTGTTGAGCAGGACGCCGCCCCGGGGTCGATGTCGCTGGTTCAGCGCCTCAGCCGTGCTGCACACCGCCTCCCCGTATTCCGGCGGGCGGCCTGACATGCTGACCAACGTGCACATTGCCGGTTCTGCCATCCTCGTTCGCGAGAACAGTAACGCGGGAACTGTGTCAGCGTTGTTAGCTGTAAAATCAAAGCTGTGCATTGCGTTTTCTCATCGCAGCGGTCGCAGGCTCACGCCTCCCGCCGGCGAGCGACCCGGCCGAGACCATCGCAATCTCGGACCCTCGGCCGGGTCGTCCTTCTCCCTGCGCGCTCGGCTGCAGCTCCCCAGCCCCGCCGTGCGCGCTCGTGTGTGTGCGTACCTCGTCAACCTCCCGCATCCGAACCGCTCCTTTGCAGTGATCTCAAGATCACGCGGAGGACTGGCGACGTGGGGACAAAGTTTGACCGGAAACGAGCAATGCTGACCGCATCTCAAGTTCGCGACGAAAGCTTGCCGAAACTCTCGGCGCTTGTCCGTCTCGCCCAATCGAGCATGGGCTCGAAGATGGCCGCCTACGACGCGGTCGGACGCCGGATTGGGACCTCGGGCTCCTGGGTCCGCAAGTTCATCGGGCGCCAGGACACCGGTCTCGACGGGCACGTCCTGCACAACATCCGGACCGCCTACGAGCGGCTCTGCTCAAGCATCGAGGCCGCGGCCGACGCCGCAGAAGCCAGCAACGCTCTGCTCCGGGAGGATCTTCATGCGGCTCTTCAGGGAGATCGGTCGGCTGCTGCGAGAACACCGGGAGGCGCGCCGGCTGCGGGCGCAGCTGCGCGCCGTCCAGGACGGTCGCCCGCACCCGCACTGGTCCGTGCGGATGCTCGCGCGCGTGTGCCGAGCCTGCCGGGTTCGGCGGATCTGACGGACCTGCCGCTGTGGCGGGCCGCGAGCGGAGAGGAGTGACCATGAAGCCCTTCAAGCCGACGCACGTCTCGCACAAGCAGGTCGAGGCGTATCCACTCGTCCGCCTGATGTTGGACGAGGAGAACGACCGCGGCTTGATCGCCATCGTCGACGATTGTGGCCAGCAGCGGGAGATCTCGGTGCCGGCGAGCATCACGGCACGCGGCTCGCCGGAGCCTGGCTCGATGCTGATGCGATACGAGCCGAACGAGCGCGAGCCGGACGGCTATCTCTCGTTCTCGCCGCGAGCTCCCTTCAACGCCGGGTACGCGCCGATCCGCGGGAAGGATGTGGTCTCGGATGCCGGGCCGCACTTCGTCACCGCCGCTGCCTGGGTCTGCCACGAGGTGAACCGCGCGATCTGCGCGACCTTCGGCCATGACGTGCAGCCCGACTGGATCGAGGCGCCAGACTGGCAGCGGGACAGCGCCATGAAGGGCGTCGAGTTCGCGTTGGCGAACCCCGACGCGCCCCCATCCGCGCAGCATGAAGCTTGGATGGCCGACAAGCTCGCGCAGGGCTGGCGCTACGGCGAGACGAAGGATGCCGACGCGCGCACCCACCCGTGCCTCGTCCCCTACGATGCTCTGCCGGCCGATCAGCGGGTGAAGGATCACACCTTCCACGCCGTCGTGACCGCGATGCGCACGCTCCAGGTCTCGCATCTCGCGCCCGGCGTCGAGCCGACTGCCTACGCCGACCCCGGCGCGGCCGACGCCGCCTGACTTCCACTCCCGCCGCACAGAAGGAGCCGACCATGTCGGACCAGAAGCACCAGGGTCTGCCCGTCGCCGGCTACCGCCCGCAGTCGCCCGAGAACGTCGCGCTGAGCAACGTGAACAAGGCGCTCGAGGAGCGCTGCATCCGCCAGGCCGAAGCCATCCGCGACATGCCCGGCATGGATGGACGGATGGCTGCGCTGGCGATCACGCAGATCCAGCAGGGCTTCATGTGGCTCAACCGGGCCGTGTTCCAGCCGGGGCGCGTCGCGCTCCCGGAGGACGAGCAGACGCCGGCCGCCTGACCATGTCCGACGGCGCCTTCGTCACCACTCTGCCGAAGCACTTCAGCGCCCTGAGCAAGGGCGTCGAGGCGCACGTGCCCGAGACGCCGGTGAACCGCCTGGCTCGGGGCGGCCTGCTGATCCTGCTCGGCTGGGCGGAGAGCATGGCGCTCACCCTGGTGGCGACGACGCCGGCCCCGCCTGCGCAGCAGCAGTTCCACGCGCCGCTCGGCGATCGCTCTGCCGTCGTCGAGGAGCCGTGCGTCCCGCGCCGCCTCGGCCACGACCCTCGTCTACCGGGCCGGCGTCCTCACCCCTGACCTTCAGCCCTCCGGAGCGACCATGTCCCTACTCACGCCCGCCCTGCACTTCCTCTCGTCTAACCGCGGTGTCTCACTCGCCCGGGCGAGTGCCGCGCTCAGCGCCATCGAGGCGCACGTCGACGTCGAGATCGAGGCCGCCGTCCAGCCGGTCCGCGAGGAGCTGGTGGAGTTGCGCGCCGAGCGCGACGCGATCCGGGCCGAGCTCGCCACCATCCGAACCGCGCTGAGGATCCCCGATCCAGCGCTCACCGGCACGGGGTCGTCCGACCCTTTGCAGTCCGGCTCTCCGGCGCCTTCCGCCGCCTGAGAGCCGACCTCGTCACCCTGCTGAAGGATCCGAGCATGACCCCGAACGACGTGACCCTGATCACCCGCATGGCGACCGACCTCGCCACCATCGCCGCGGCTACGAAGGCGCAGAACGGCGCGATCGCCGCCCTCGGCAACCGCGTAAAGGGGCTGGAGGACGCCCACGGCACGACCCAGGGCGACACGGCCCCCGTCGAGCAGATCCTCGCGACGCTGGAGGCCTCGTCCGCCGCGGTGGCGCAGGCGGCCGACAGCGCGGCGCAGACGGCCCAGGCCGTGGGCGTGGCCGCAGCGGAGGCCGGCACCTCCGATCAGGCGCCGGCGGAGCAGCAGAGCGCCGCCTGACCCCGAAACGAGAACCGCCCGGCCTGCTGTGGGAGCGGGTGCCGGGCGGTCTGAAGAGAATGGGCGCGGTGCCCATCCATGGAGAAAACAATGGAAGCCACAACAGACGCCGTTGCGCAAGCCGAAGCCGCAGTACAGCTCGGCATCGAGACCTTGCGCGGCGATATCCGCGACCGGATCCTCGACAATATCTGCCGTCAGATGCCGTGCTGGACCAAGATGTCCGAGCACGAGCAGCGCACCGTGATCGGTCGCGCTGACGAGGTTGCTGGGAAGACGGTGCGCGAGGCCATCAAGGTCGTGGCGCATCAGGGCTTCGACCACCTGGTGGTCTCGACCGGCAAGTGGACGGTGAAGGACGGCCTCAAGCTCGAGGTCGGCGCTTCTGGCTCGGTCGATGACATCACGAAGCTGGCCGAGCATGGCGCGAAGCCTGCGGTCCTCGTTCTGGCCGAGCCGAGCGTGTTCTTCGGCCAGCGTGCCGATGCGCTCGCGGACAAGGATCAACCCGAACTGCCGATCGACGAAGAGTCTGAGGCCGAGGAGGCTGCTGAAGACGAGGCTGATCGCTCGCCCCTGCCGGAGCCGCCGGTGCGCGAGACCCGGTCGCGCCGCACCCGCGAACCCGCAGACGCTTGAGCCTGGAGGCGCGCGGTGTCCGAGACCGTCATCATCCGCTTGCCCGGCGCCCCTCGCGGGAAGGGCCGACACCGCGCGCAACTCGTCCATCGGGGAGGAGTGGCGCGCATCCACTCCCATCCCGATCAGAAGACCGAAGCCTACGAGAGCGCCCTGCGCCTCGCGGCCGGCGCCGTCATGCGCGGACGCACCCTCCTGACCGGACCGCTTGAGGTCCGGATCTTCGCCACCATGCCGATTCCGGCGAGTTGGTCGAAGCGGAAGCGGCTGGACGCAATCGAGCGTCGCCTGCGGCCCACGACCAAGCCCGACTGGGACAACATCGCCAAGGTCATCGACGCCCTGAACCATGTCGTCTGGGCTGACGACGCATCGGTGGTCGATGGCCTCGTCCGCAAGTTCTACGGCGAGACGCCCGAGCTGGTGATCCAGGTCACGGCGCTGGAGCCGCAAGCCGCGAGGGCGGCGGCATGACATGGGTGCTCATTTTCTCGGGCCGCGAGCTGTTCCGCGGCACCTATGGCGGCGCACTCGACGCGGCCGAATCCATGCGCCTCTGCGAGCGGGCCTTTCACCCGGACGGGACCGAGTTGGCGCCCCGCCTGGACCGCGGAGTGATGCTGGTGCTCGCGCGGATGGTCCCGGCCTTTCGACGGAGGGCCGCAGCGTGAGCCACCGCGAGAACAAGGCGCACGCGCTCTCGGAGCGCGGGAACGACCTCTACGAGACGCCGGCGGCCGCCGTGCGGGCTCTGATAGGGACCGAATGGCTGCCGCAACGGATCTGGGAGCCAGCCTGCGGGCCCGGCGCCATCGTGCGCGAGCTTTATGCGGCCGGGCACGACGTACTGGCCACGGATCTCGTCGACTACGGCTGGAAGGGCCAGGTCTCGGGTGTCGACTTCCTGAAGGTCGAACTCGCGCCCGAGGGCATCGACTGCATCATCACGAATCCGCCCTACAAGGACGCCCGCGCCTTCGTAGAGCAGGCCGTGCGGATCTGCCCGCGCGTGATGATGCTGCTGCGGTTCTCGTTCTACGAGAGCATCTCGCGCGGCTCCATCCTCGACACCGGTACGCTGGCCCGAGTGCATTGCTTCCGCAAGCGCTTGCCGATGATGCACCGGGACGGCTGGGAGGGCCCGAAGGCGTCCTCGAACATGGCCTTCGCGTGGTTCGTCTGGGACGTCTCCCACCGCGGCCCGACGCAGCTCAGCCGCATGTCGTGGGAGGATTTCACCGAGGCCGACCACGCGCCCGGCCCCATGCCTATGGCGGCGGAGTAGGCCGATGAGTGATCCCAGCCTCATCGCTGATCTGGCCCGTGCCGGCCTAGACCCGGAGCTGCTCCAGCGCGTCGCGATGGAACTCGCCCGCGCGCAGGTCGCCGTCGAGGCGATCGAGAAGCGCCGGACCTCCGACCGGGTCCGCCAGGGGCGCACGCGTCACGTGAAGTCACGTGACACCGCAGATGGCACGTTACCCCCCGGCCCCTCCCCGGATGGTCCGCCCCCTCCTCCTGCACCTCCACCCCCACCCCTTAACCCCTCCCCAACCCCCGGTTCCGACCCTGACGGGTCGGCCGACGATGTCGGGCAGGCTGGCGGCGCAGGCGCGGCCGAGGGTGACGAGGGCCTGAGTGTCCGCCGGCAGCTGATGTCCAGAGGCATCGCGCTAATCTGCGCCAACACCGGCCGGTCCCAACACTCGGCCCGCGCCCTGATCGGCCACTGGCTGGCGATCGCCCACGACGAGGCGGTGGTGGTGCTCGGCCTGATCGAGGAGGCCGATGGGCGCGAGCTCGCCGACTTCTCGAGCTGGGTCGACCGGCGCCTTCAGGCCCGGCGCGAGTCGATCGGCCGGCGTCCTGACCGCGGGCGCCCTGCCCAGCCAGCGCCTACGGGCCTCGCCGCCCGCCTCATTCGCCAACACGCCGAATCCCTGACGGGGGCCCTTGATGTCGAACCGCCTGCCATCGACGCGAACGACCCAGACGCCGGCCCTCATCGAGGCAAGGATCTCGGAACTGCATGGCAGGCTGGAGGCGCATCCCGTCCTTCCGACGCGGTACTGCGTGCGGCGGGACAGGGCGGTCTCGATCTCCGAGCGGCAGCAGCTCTCCGCCGTCGCCGAGCGGCTTAGCGCCGAGTTGGCCGCGTCCTCGAACCCCGCCCACGTCGACACGGTGGTGACCCGAGTGCTGCTGGGATTTGAGCAGGGGCGCGGGCGGGGCGACGACGAGAACGAGGTGCTGATCGCGGAGTACGTGTCGGCGCTGAAGGCTCTGCCGCTGGCGGCAATTCACGCTGCGGCTGAGCGCTTCCGGTCCGGCGAGACGCTGCTGCCCTGGTCGAAGCGATGGCGCCCTTCACCGGCCGAGTTCTCGGCCGAGGTGCGCGAAGGACTGATCCCGCTCCGGATGCGGCTCCTGCAGATCCGGCGCGTGCTCGAGGCGGAAGTTTACGACGTGCCGACGGAGGCTCAGCGCGAGGAGGTCGCCAAAGCGGCCGAAGCGCATCTGCGGCGCATGCGGCAGGCCGAGCAGTCCAGGCACCGGCCCGAGACGCCGGCGGAGATTGCCCGAGCGCAGCGGGCGAAGCTGGACGAGGACCTCGCCCGGCTCCGGGAGACCGGTCACGGGCCGGACATCGGCCGGCTGATCGCACGCCTCGACCAGCGGCAGGGCTCGATGGGAGGCGCGTCGTGAGGCCGGACCTCTGGAAGGTTGAACTCCAGCGCCGCAAAGCCGCGACGCAGGCGGCCGAGGAAGAAGCGATCGAGAGGGCCAAGCGCCTGGCAGAGCGCAGTTGCGCATCCTGCGGGGTATTCGGTGCCTCGTTCGGCTTCGGCGTCTTCCGCAATCTCGGTGACGGCATGTGGTCGTGCGCCGATCCGGAGTGCCGCGCGATCGTCGAGGCTCGCGTCGCGGTGCCGCCTATGCCGGCCGAGCCCGCCCGGGCTGATCCGCCGACGGCTGACCTGTTCAGCCGCTCGGCAGCGTGAGGAGAGCGCATACCCGGTGCTGATGGCGAACCCGTTGAGGATTGAGGGCCCGGACCCGCCGGCCATGACGTGTCACGATATCGAGCGCTGGCTGGTGGCGGCGTTCATGGCCTTCACGGGCGCGGGCATCTTCAGCGTCCGCGCGAACCGGCTGCAACCCGTCGATCCGGGCGAGATGGCCGCCACCTTCGACTGGATCGTGTTCTCGGCCGAGATCCTGGGGCGCGACAGCCCGGAGCGCATGGCCCTGCTGACCTGGTCGCGGGCGAAGGCGCGGCGGAGGATCAAGCGCCACCGTCGGCTCCGGCTGCTGAAGGACGTGCCCGGCGGCACGATCACGGATTACTGTCGCGAGTTCGGGATCTGGCGGCGGACCTTTGACCGGCGCCGGAAGCGGGCTTGCGAGCGCCTCGCGGAGGCTTGGAACGAACGCAATATCCAATCTTTAGATCAGACTGTGTCCTAAGCTGTCCGGCAGCCTTGCTTAATGTTGAGAGGAACGTAGAAATTCAAATGGATGTATCCGGAGAGAAAATATTAGCCTGATCCTATTTGTTTAACCGGATTTGTCGAGGGTATGGTTACAACAGTGGCATTGGGATGTATGACCACAAAATTTTCAACGGCCGCCCTTAGAACGTTTTCGCCAAAATTATTCTGGAGTACCGTGCCTAAATTTATAAGCTTGACATTGGGCGCGGACTTTTCGGAAATTATTTTCTTAATCTCATCCTCAAGGGTTTTTACTTCTTCGGAAGACATGTTGCTTATAACTCTCGAGCAAATCCCGGGCAGTTCTCGAAGGGCTGCGTCGGCATCAAGGCCAAGCATGAGTTCTTTAGAAACTGACAGCTTGTGAGATGCCCGCGCACGAGCGACCTCCCGATCCGCGGCGGTAAGAAGCGGCTGCAGGAGATTGGCGAGACTGACATTTACGGCCTTGCCAGATACTTGGAGCGAAATGCCGATGCGTAAAATTGCCATCGCGCCAACGCCAGCGATCAGGATCTGCAATGCGCTTTGCGTGCCGGTTCCAGCTCCGGGGATACTGACCAAATTGGTTTCGCGGATGATCGCAAGCGTTGCGATTGATGCGGCTGCGTTGGTTATCACCAGCAGCAATGTTGCCCAGTTCCGAAGCACGGAAAACGGGGCATCTCTATACCGATTGATAAGTTCGCTCAGCCCGGCCAGCCCACCAAGCAGCGCAACGGCAATGTAGGGCAGTATCATAGGATTTTGCCGTTCGACGCGTCAAAATATGTTGAGGGCGGATGTCTGATAAATGCCAATCAACTTGCTAATCTTCGATTTCGGGTTTATTCTTCTGTGTCGACGAACCTGCTGCCGTAACAATATTGAAAAGCAATAGTATGACTCCGCTTCCCACAAGAAGCGCGATTGTCGACTGGCTAGTTGATTGGACTGATAGCAGAACAACAGACGCGACGATTAATATCACGCCCGAAACCGATCCGGCAATCATCGATATAAGTTTGACGCGGAGTTCGAGCTTTACGCGATACTCCCGTTCATCGAATTTTATACGCATCAAAGCATGTTTCTGCGTCAACGTAGCCGGATAAACGTCTCTATCATTATTAGTTTCTGAGGACATATGTCCCTCTAGAGTTGGTTCGAGGGTTGGGTGCGGATCGCGCCGCCCTAAGGTGGCAGCGTACACGCTTGCCTGCCGCCGGTCACGGGCATTGCTAGACGATCTCTCATCGGAGAATGGGGCGGACTTTTCGATCGCTGACCAGTTGCGTGTGTCCAAAAACGGGACGCAGATGAGGTGCCACGGATCGGCGGAAGGCCGGCCAGCACAGGGGCTCACCGTGGCAGCGTCCAGGACCAAGAGCATCAGCCTCGCCGGCTCGCCGGCCAACCACAGTCACGTACGCGTTGCCCGGCCAGATCGGGCTCGGGACCCACGTGGCGATCGCTACGACCACGCGGCCGCGTTCGACCCGCGCACCAGCCTGTCGAAGCCCGTCCGCGGCAAGCGCGGCCCGGTCGAGACGGCAGCCGTGGCCGTCGACGATCCGTGGGCGTCCGGCAAGCGCACCATGGCTTCCGTCAACCGCCGCGTCGACGTGCTGGAGATGGAGCGCTCGCACGGGCGGCTTACCGTCTCGCAGTACGAGGTCGGGCGCCAGGTGCAGGCGATCTTCGAGCGGGCTTCAGGTGCGCGGCTCGGCTCCATGGACTTCGGGGTCCGTGGCTCGAAGGACATGACCATCGCGCACGAGCTGTCGGTCATCTACGCGATCGACGATGCCCGGCTGGTGGCAAAGCTGAAGGACAAGGTCGTCCGCGCCGTCGGCGTGCCCGGCGCCCGATTCCTCCACGAGGTGCTCACTGGCCGGCAGACCTTCGCGCAGTTCGCCGAGGCGCGCGGCAAGGGCGGCGACCGCGGCACGGCCTACATCGCCGAGCACTTCCGGATCCTGATGGAGAACCTCGACGAGGATTTTGCGGCCGAGGGCGTCGCCAACGTGCAGGAGCGGTTCTTCCAGGGGCAGAAGACCGGCGAGGAGACCGACGCGCGCGGACGGGCTGTCCCGGCCGGTCAGGGGCAGTACTGGGGCGCCGAGGAGGCGCGCTACGCCCCACAGGCCAAGCCCGAGGTCCAGCGGGCCGTCGCCGGCCGCGGCCGGGTGCGGGACATTGTGGCGGCGCGGTGCCGGGTCGGCGGGGAGGCCTGACAGCGTGTGCAGCGGCCACCTCGCGATCTATCCGCCGCTGGGGATGCGGCGGGTCGAGCGGCCACGCGTCAGGTACGAGCGCCTCAACCGGTTCGCGGCCGACCGGATGCTGACCGCGAGGTCGCCGGCGGCGCATCGCTTCTGGAAACGCGTCTCCGACTCCACGGTGACGGTCGAGGCGACCTGGGTGTCCGACGAAGCGTTCTATGCCTCGTGGCGTCGTGCGAACGGGATGGACCCGTGACACCGGCGGCACCGTAGACGGGTCGCACGAAAGTCGATATAGGGCTATATCGACTTTCAAATGAGGCTGCGATGGCAGACCGCGAACCACGGCTATCAGGGCCAACGCTCAAGGTTCTGAGACTGTACCTCATGACGCCGCGTGCCGATCGCTCGGGCGCCGAAATCTCCAAAGCCACCGGTGTCGGGGCCGGCACGCTCTACCCCATGCTGGCTCGGCTCGAAGATGCCGGCTGGTTCGAGAGCGAATGGGAGAACATCAACGCGAGCGAGGCCGGGCGGCCGCGTCGCCGGTTCTACCGAATGACTGGCTTGGGCCAGACCAGGGCACGCGCCGCCCTTGCCGAGTTCCAGATCCCTTCGATTGATGGAGAGGCGGCATGGGCACCGCGCTGATAATCCTCTCAGCCGCCGCCGGTATTTTCTGCACGGTCGGTGTCGGGCTAATCAAAGACGAAGTGGTCGCTTGGTTACCGCGCTTGACTTCGGCACTGCTCGCAAAAGTCGTAAGGAGACTACCGGAACATATGAGAGATAGGTACTCCGAGGAGTGGACGGCCCACTTGGAAGAGTACCCAGGCAAGCTCTCCCAGCTCTACCAGATATTTCTTTTCTGGATTGCTAGCTATCGGTTTTCTCCTCTTAGTCGCCAGCTTAAGCTTTTCATAAAGCTCTCTTTCTATTTGAATGTAATTGTGATGGCCGGGCTCTGGGCAGATGCTTTGGTGGGAACGAGTTTTATCATGCCTCCGCAGACCATCCGCGATATCTCTCTAATTGGTATCTTAGGAAATCTTGAGACGATTTTAATCGGAACGACCGCTATGATTGCTGGTTGCCTTCTCGGACGATTTACGACGATCCAAGCTGTTGCTCTATTCGAAAGGATGAAGCGTCCTTGACCCGTCGGGCGAAACCCGGCAAAACCCAACCGTCGCGAGACGCACGCCCGGGGCTGAGAAGCCGCCGGGCGTTTGCATGTCCGCGTTGGAATGTAGCTCAGTCGGTAGAGCGCCCCGCTGTTAACGGGGTTGTCGCAGGTTCGAGCCCTGCCGTTCCAGCCATCGCGCCCCATCTTCGAACCCGCTCAACAGCTTAGGCGTTGCTCCGGCAGACGCGGGCGGTGTTCCATGTCATGATCGGTCCCCGATGAGCGCCCACGCTATCGTCACCGCGATCGAGGAGGAGGCCCGCGCCTTCTGTCGCTCGCGCATGACCGGTCGGGCCGATCAGGATCTCGACGCCAAGGACGCGCACTGCAAGCGCATCGCCGCGCTGGTGCGGCAGCTTCGGCCCCAGCTCGGCACCGTCGAGAAGCGCACGTTCGGGCAGAACGGCACGAGCACGAAGGGCGTACCTTTCACGGTCGCCCGGCGGCGTCGGACGGCCCGGCCGGCGGCCTGATTTGTAGGCTGATGCGGAATTACCAAGACATTTCCGCAAGAACCGTCCCGACAGCGTAAATAGATCAATGGAATGAGTGACTTACCCGCGATTTCAGGGTCGCGGCGAACCGCTCGCGCCCGGGGCAGAATAAAAACCCAAGAGGCCGCGAAGGCGGTTCTGGCCACTCGGGCGGTCGCCTACCTCCGGGTTTCCACCGATGAGCAGGCCGCTCACGGTTTCGGGCTTGAGACACAGGAGCGAGCCCTTCGCGCCTTTGCCGAGAGCCAGACCTACGAGCTCGTCGCGGTGATCACCGATGCCGGCGTATCCGGGGCGAC
This sequence comes from Methylobacterium sp. OAE515, assembly GCF_041806315.1. Lineage (NCBI taxonomy): Bacteria > Pseudomonadati > Pseudomonadota > Alphaproteobacteria > Hyphomicrobiales > Methylobacteriaceae > Methylobacterium > Methylobacterium sp. OAE515. The sequence continues at coordinate 2,811,652 of NZ_JBGMUV010000001.1, read as the reverse complement.
CCGGCCCGCCGACCGCGCCGGCTTCGGCGAGGTCCTGCAGCTCGCGGCCGACGGGAAGTTCTCGGTGCTCCTGGTCTACCGGTTCGACCGGCTGGCCCGCGAGATCCGGTACGCCGTGACCACGGTGGCCGATCTCGCCGAGACGCACGAGGTCGGGATCCGTTCCGTCACCGAGCCGATCGACACAGCGACGCCGATGGGGCGCACCGTGTTCGCGATCCTCGCCGGCATGGCGGAATCGGAGCGGTTCACGATCCGGGACCGGACCGCGGGCGGGAAGCTGGCCAAGGCCGGTCGCGGCGGCTTCGCAGGCGGGCGGGTCCCCTACGGATATGCCACGGACCGGGCCGGCGGTCTGGTCATCGTGCCGGAGCAGGCGGCGGTCGTCCGGCGCATCTTCCGGGAGCGAGGCCGCGGCAAGCGCCCGCGGGCGACCCTCCAGGCGATCGCCGAGAGTCTGAACCGCGACGGCATCCCCTCCCCGACCGGCCGCCGGTGGCGGCACGACACGGTCGGTTACGTCCTCGACAACCCGAAATACCGCGGGGCGGTCGAATACCTGTTCACCTGGACCGGCGCCGAGCAGCACGTGCTCCAGCCGGGCGCCCACGAGGCGATCATCTCTTGACCGCACGCCCCGATTTCACCGCGGCCGACGCCGAGCGGGCGCTTCGCCATGCGCAGCGCCTCCAGCGCGACCCGGCGGCCCAGGCCTACGGTGATAGCCTGCGCCGGCAGGGCCTGCTCTGCCAGCCGACGCCGCTCCCGGCCGAGAGCCCGTACGACGAAGCCCGGGCCGGCGAGTTCGAGGTGCGCCGCTCCATGGCGATGGGGAACGCCCGGCCATGATCAAGCGCCTTGTGCTGAAGTGGCTGTTCGGCACCCAGCCGGCGGCTCCCCCGTCGATCGTCCATCGCGGCGAGCGCGAGCTGTGCGCCGGTCCCGACCTTGGTGCGCCGGCTGGCTTGGTTCCGAAGCTGTCCTACGACGAGGCGCTCGCGTGCTTCGGCGTCCGACAGGGAGGCCGCCTCTGATGCTGCTGCGCATCGCCCCACTCTACCTCGCGACGTCGCTGCTCCTCTGGATGCTGGCGGTCGCGACTGGCCACGCCGAGACGCGCGGCTTCCTGGCCGGCGCCCTCGCCTGCCCGGCCGGTGTCGAGGGTCCGGACTGCACCCGCGAGACCGCGCTCGACGTGCTCACCCAGCCGGTGGCGCTGGTCACCGAGTGCCCGATGATCGGCACGCTGCTGGCCACGCATCTGAGCCTTCCTGCGGGCGGCACGCACAAGACGTTCTGCGAGCGGCGACGCTCCTGAGATCAGGCACGAAACAGGCCCCATGAGCCAGTTCCAGCCAGGCCAGTCCGGCAATCCCGGCGGCCGCCCCAAAGCTTCGGCCAAGGTCCGCGAGCTCGCCCGCGAATACACCGAGCAGGCCCTGCAGGTGCTCGTGCAGATCGCGACCGAGGGCGAGAGCGAGGCGGCGCGCGTCGCCGCAGCCAACGCCATCCTGGATCGCGCCTACGGCAAGCCGACCCAGCCCATCGACGGTGACGGTGAGGGCGGCGCGATCCCGACCGGCATGACGGTGACCTTCATCCGGCCCGGGCAGACGCCCGATGAAGGTTGAGTTTCCGGAGAAGCTCGCCTTCCTGTTCGAGCCGGCGCGCTACAAGGTTGCGTATGGTGGCCGCGGCGGGGCCAAATCCTGGGGGTTCGGCCGAGCGCTCCTGATCATGGGGGCTCAGCGCCCGCTCCGCGTCCTGTGCGCCCGCGAGTTTCAGAACAGCATCGCGGAATCCGCGCACGCGCTGTTCGCGCAGCAGATAGACCTCCTCGGCCTGTCCGGCTTTTACGCGGTCCAGGAGAAGCGGATCCTTGGCGCGAACGGCACCGAGTTCATCTTCAAAGGCCTCCGGCATAACGTCGCCTCGGTGAAGTCGACCGAGGGCGTCGACATCTGCTGGTGCGAAGAAGCCCGCACCATCTCGAAGACCAGCTGGGACGTGCTGGTGCCGACCATCCGCAAGGAAGGCTCGGAGATCTGGATCAGCTTCAACACGGAGCTGGAGGAGGACGAGACCTACCAGCGCTTCGTGAAGAAGCCGCCGACCGGCGCGCGCGTCGTGAAGATCGGGTGGGAGGACAATCCCTGGTTCCCGGAGGTCCTGCGGCAGGAGGCGCTCGACCTGAAGGCGCGTGACCCGGTCGCCTACGAGACGGTCTGGGGCGGCAACTGCAAGCAGGTCCTCGACGGCGCGATCTACACCCACGAGATCCTGGCCGCGACGCGCTCGGGTCGGTTCGGGAAGGTGCCGTTCGATCCGTCCAAGCCCGTGCACACGTTCTGGGATCTGGGCCGGGCGGACAAGACGAGCATCTGGTTCGCGCAGCTTGTCGGCTTCGAGTTCCGGCTGATCGACTTCTACGAGAACCGCGGGCACGCGCTCTCGCACTACCTCGACCTGCTGAAAGCCCGGACCGTCGAGCGCGGCTACGCCTACGGCGAGCACTGGCTCCCGCACGACGCGCAGAACGAACTCCTCGCCTCCGAGCGGACGATCGAGCAGCAGATGTGGGCGGCCGGGCACCATGTCCGGATCACGCCGAAGCTCACGATCGCGGCCGGCATCGACGCGGCCCGCCAGCTGTTCGGCCGGTGCTGGTTCGACGAGGAGCTGTGCGCGGACGGGATCCAGGCGCTGCGGAACTACCGCTACGACGTCGACCCGAACACGCAGGCCTTCTCGAAGAACCCGCTGCACGATTGGGCGAGCCACGCGGCCGACGCCTTCCGCTACTTCGCCGTCGCGATCGCCGAGCCCAGGCCAGACGACCCGCCGGTGAACACCCCGAACGATCGCTACGACCGGCGGCGCCGTCGCGAGCGCACCGAAACTCACGAAGGTACCGGATGGGCGTGACGGACACCGACGCGCCGGCCGAAGAGGCCGTGTCGCCGGAGGAGCAGGAGCACCTCGACCGCGAGGCGCTGATGCGCAAGCTGCGGGCGTGGTTCCGTGCAGACCGGGACGCCTCGTCGGAGTGGCGGAAGGAGGCCACGACCGACTTCGACTTCGTGGCCAGCCGCCAATGGGACGAGCGCGATCTCGCCGTCCTGAAGGAGCAGGGCCGGCCTCCGATCACGTTCAACCGCGTGCTGCCGGTGATCAAGGCGGTTGCCGGCTCCGAGGTCTCGACCCGGCAGGACATCCAGTACCTGCCGCGTGAGGTCGGCGACGCCGCGCTGAACGAGGTGCTCACGGAGGCCTCCCGCTACCTCGCGGACGAGGCCGACGCGGAGGACGAGGAATCGGACGCCTTCGTGGATGCCGTGATCTGCGGCATCGGCGTGATCGAGATGCGCCTGGACTACGAGACCAACCCGGACGGCGCCTACGTTGAGGACCGGGTCAACCCGCTGGAGATGTTCTGGGACCACACCGCGACCAAACGCGGGCTGTCCGACGCCCGCCGGGTGTTCCGGGCCAAGACGATGGATCGGGCCGAGGCCGAGGGCCTGTTCCAGGATGCCGACCCGGCCGACCTCGATGCGGCCTGGGCGGAGGACCGCGACGGCGCCGAGCCGCACCACCAGCTTCAGCCGGGCGAGCACCGGATGGATCGCCGTGAGGCGGCCGACGCCGGCACGGACCGCGTCACCATCGTCGAGGTGCAGTGGTGGGAGCGGAAGAAGGTCGCGGTCGTCATCGACCCGCAGACCGGCGAGCCGATGGACATGGATCCGGCCCAGGCAAAGGTGCTGGTCCAGCGCGCCGCCGCGATGGGCATGCCGCCCGTCCGCGTGTTCCACCAGATGAAGCGTGTCTACCGACGCGCGTTCCTCGGCGCGACCGTGCTGGAGGAGGGCCCGGCCCCGGCCGGCGACCGGTTCTCGTACGCCTTCCTCACGGGTGACCGGGATCAGAACAAGGGCTCGTGGTTCGGGATCGTGCGCCCGATGCGCGACCCGCAGCGCTTCGCCAACAAGTGGCTGAGCCAGACCATGGACATGCTCAACCGGCAGTCCAAGGGCGGCCACTTCGCCGAGACCTCGGCGGTGAAGGACGTCCGGCAGTTTGAGACCTCGGCCGCCAAGCCCGGCGCCACGACCTGGGTGAACCCGGGCGCGCTGCGCTCCGGCGCGATCAAGGAAAAGCCCCTGCCAGTCCTACCCGCCGGGCACTGGCAGATGATGGAGTTCGCCATCGGCTCCATCCGCGATTCCTCGGGCGTGAACCTGGAGCTGCTCGGCCAGCAGCAGAACGACCAGGCCGGGATCCTGGAGTACCACCGCAAGCAGGCGGCGATGAACATCCTCGCCACCGCGTTCAACGCGCTGCGGCGGGCTCGCAAGCACATCGGCCGGGTCCGGCTCTACTTCATCCAGCGCTACCTCTCGGACGGCCGCCTCGTGCGGATCACCGGGCCGGCCGGCCAGAAGGTTATCCCGCTCCTGCGCGACCAGACCGCGGGCGACTTCGATGTGATCATCGACGAGGCGCCCTCGTCGCCGAACCAGCAGCAGGTCGTGTGGCAGACCTTCGTGTCGGTGCTGCCGATCATCCGGGACATGATCACCCCGCAGGTGCTCCTCGAGGTGCTGCCCTACTCGCCGTTCCCGGACAGCTTCGTCGCCAAGATGCGCGAGCTGCTCGCCAGCCAGCAGAACGACCCGCAGGCGCAGCAGCAGAAGCAGATGGCGGTGCAGCAGGCGCTCACGGCGATCGAGGAGAAGGCGGCCGGCGCCGACCTGAAGCGCGCCCAGGCCGAGCACCAGCGCTCGCTTAGCACGTACGACAAGGTCGACACGGTCGGGCGCACCCTGGAGATCGCGCACGGACACCAGCAGGTGACGCAGGACGCCGCCCCCTCACCCGTGCAGCATCGGCACGCCGCTCCGGCCCCGACGCCGCTCCCCGTGGATCGGGCGCCCTTCGCGATGCTGCCGCCGCCCGCCGCCGGGCCCGAGCAGTACCCGGGCCAGCCCAGCTTCTAACCTGCGGTGCCGCCGATGAAGCTCGTCCAGCTCCGGATCTACTCCGGCGATCCCGACACGCCCGGCGAGGCGGTCTACGTCGCCCCGGACAACGTCGGCATGGTCGAGAACGGCATGGCCGAGCCGCCTGCCTCTCAGGTGTGGCTCAAGGTCGGCGTGCCGATGCTGCTGGTCGAGGGCTCGCCGCAGCGCGTCGCCGCGATGGTGGACGCGGCGTTGATGGGCCGGACCCACGACGACTTCCGCGACCGCGCGCACACCGCGCTGGGCGAGCGCATGGCCGACGGCCGCCCGCTTCGCCCGGGCGAGGCGATCCCCGTCCGCTGACCCCTTCCGCCCGCCGGCGGCGCACGTCGGCTTTCGTACCCTTCACGTCACGAGGACAGCATGTTCGACAACGATCTTGCCACCACCAGCGACAGCGCCGAGGGCTTCTCGCCCGAGGAGCAGGCCGCTATGGACGCCTACGAGCGCGGTGATGATGCGCCCTCCAGCGCCGCTGCGGCTCCGGCCGCCGGCGAAGGTGGGCCGGCTGGTGGTGATGTTGCCGCCCCCGCCGCTGCCGCCCCTGAGGCCGCCCCGGGCGAGGTCGTCGATCCCGAGACCGACGCGGCCACGCCCGACGAGAACAAGGGCAAGTTCGTCCGCCACGGCGCGTTCCACCAAGAGCGTGAGAAGCGCAAGGCTGCCGAGAAGGAGCTGACCGAGCTGCGCGAGCGCTTCGCTCGAGGCGACGAGCGCCTGCGCGTCATCACCGAGGCGATGCAGGCTCGCCCCGCCCCTGCCGCTACCCAGCCCGAGACCCCGGCCGCCCCGCCGAACCCGGACGAGGACATCTTCGGCTACGCCAAGCACCTCGAGAAGCAGATCGAGGAGCTGAAGAACGGCTTCACGCAGGAGACGACCCGCCAGCGCCAGGAGCGCGAGGTTGGCGAGGTGATCCGGGACTATCAGACCGATCTCAACCGCTTCGCCTCGTCCGAGCCGACCTTCGCCGACGCGTTCCGCTACGTCATGCAGAGCCGCTCCGCCGAGTATGCCGCTCTCGGCGTGCCCGAGGCGCAGATCCAGCAGGCGCTCCAGCAGGACGAGTTCCAGGTGGCGCTCCAGGCCCGGCAGGCCGGCGTCTCCCCGGCCGAGCGCATCTTTCAGATCGCGAAGGCCCGCGGGTTCGCCCCGAAGGCTGCGGAGCCGGCGCCCGCCCCCGCACCCGCCGAGACCCCGGCGCAGAAGGTCGAGCGTGTCGCCGCAGGCCAAGCCGGCCCGGGCAAGTCGCTCTCGGCCGCTGGTGGCGCGCCGGCCGGCGAGGTCACCTTCGAGATGCTGGCCGCGATGAGCGAGAAGGACTTCGAGGCCTTCGCCATGAAGAACCCGGACAAGCTCGCCCGCCTGATGGGCGCGGAGGCTTAAAGAAAGCCAATTCGCTTGAAATGTGGCGCTCGCTAGCTGTCAGTGATGAGTGCCTTTCGATCGTGTTATATTGATCAAACCGATTAGTATCGATAGTTGTCGTTCTCATTGTTTAACTGATATGTTAGATTAATTGCGTAATTAATTGTAAAAGCGCACAGTGAGCTATGCAACGTAAACGTGATATCCTTATTTAATCATAGAATTTATGATCTAATCTGTCATTAATAAAATGCGAATGCGTCCTGGCGCTGCTGCAAGACATGCGCGCTTAACCTAGAGTTAAACTTGTATGTGGCAGGGTTCCCTTAGCATCCGAGACCCTTCCATGCCAGAAGAGAAAAACGTTTGGGCGTCCGCGCTGAGAAACCACGTACGTGGCAATCCGATTGCCATTTTACGATTGACTAAAGAGGAATGGAAAGCCCTTGAGACGTCGCGAAGGGGAACTGAAGAATTTACGATCGCAGTTCCCCATACTGATTTGACTCGACTAAGAAGCCCGACGATGTGTTTGATCGTTGCGGATAGTGACGACAGCCCTTCGATGCTGGTTGGTGTGATCGGCCGACCGAGTGCTGTAACTACGCTTCAGTCCCGCATTAAGCTCAAGAGAGTATTTCGGCTCGCGCCTTCGTCTCCAGCCGAACTTATAAGATTGCTGGATTCGCCCAGCCAAGTTAAAATTTTGGGGGAAAAATTTACCGAGCCTGATCAGGTTATTGTGTTAGGTGCGCAATTAAGTCGCGACATTGTGGACAAGTTAGTTGCGCTCGAGTCTAACAAGGTTGGCCTCCGCGCAATTTCTGCCTCGTTGAGCGCTCCACGATACGTAAAGAGTAACGCCGCTCTTCAAGAGCAAGGTTTACGCACTGCTCTTCGCGCATTTGGTATCGCAATCGATGCGCCGGCAAATACTGTCGAATTGTTGAGCGAGGACGAAACGGCGATATCTCGGGTAGATACCACAGCGGACGCAGCAGAGATCGATTTTGGTGATGCAGTTCCTCGTCGTGCCGTGGTCCACGCTATCGAGGATGGCTTCATCGAGCACGATGCGCGAAGCGTTCACGGCATGGATCTCATAGATAGCGACGCGACTGGGCGCGCAGTTTACACTTATCGAGGGGAGCGCCTCGAAGTAATTACGGCTAACAGAAGGCCGCTTGAGGAGGCTCTCGGAGTTGATCTTATATATGTAAATACAATCCAGAAAAACGTGGTTATGGTTCAATACAAGATGCTAGACAATGCCGGAAGCAGATGGATATACAGACCGGACCGGCAGCTCCAGATTGAAATCCAAAGAATGGAGCGTTTTTCGGCCAGCGTACAAAGGACAAATGATCAATATCGAATGCATCCTGGCATTTTCTACATGAAATTCGTCAAACGGAATGCGGCAATAAGGCAGGGAGGAATCCTTTTGCCGCTTGATCATTATCAAGCATTCATCAGCTCAGCTCGTGCACGTGGACCGAATGGCGGATTGAGGATTGATTATGAATCATTGAGCGGCTGCTATATGCGCGAACAGCCATTTGTGGATCTTGTTCGCGCAGGATATATTGGATCTTACCCGGAACACACGGCAGATTTGAAGGTTATCATTGATGCTATTTTAGCTGACGGTAAGGCTGTGGTTGCTGCGATCCAATCCGCAGCAGAATGAATACTCAGCGCTGTGGTCTTTTGTCAGCATAACCTGTTTGTTCGGTTTTTATCCACAATCGGCAGTGTTCGGTATGAAACGCTTGACCCGACGGGTGAAACACCGGATATCGCCAGGGTCGCGTGACGTGCGGGCCTGAGGCCCCGTCCCGCATCCCACCAGTTTCCGACCGGCCCGCGCGCCGCACCCTGCTGATCCCAGCGGGGCGCTTTCGCATGTCCGCTCGTCCGATTGGCCCCCGTCACAGGGCTCGCCTGGCCGCGTCACAGCCTCCGTCCGCGCCACGTACGGCGCCCGTCCGATCACCGTCCCCAACGGTCACCTGGGGCCCGGCTTCCGTCCGCGCGGCGACGAACAGCCCGCACGCACCCCTCCCCCACGGAATCCAGCCTTCAGAGGCACTCCATGTTCACGAACTTCGGCATCGGCGATCCGATGGCCCAGAAGCTGTGGAGCAAGAAGCTCGCAGTGGAGGCCAACAAGTCCATCGACATCGACCCGCTGGTCGGCCCCTCCGATGGCTCCATCATCCAGGAGAAGACCGAGACCAAGAAGGGCAACGGCGACCAGGTCACCTTCGGCCTGCGCATGCAGCTCAAGGGCGACGGCTTCACCTCCGACGACGTCGCCGAAGGCAACGGCGAGCAACTCGGTACCAACTCGGACAAGGTGACAATCGACGAGCTCGGCCACGTGGTCGGCGTGAAGTCGGACAACACCATCGACGCGCAGCGCGTGCCGTTCAACATGCGCGAGCAGGCCCGCTCCGGCATCGCCGACTGGTTCCAGACCCGCCGCGCGAAGATCTTCTTCGCCCACGTCTGCGGGTACACCCCGGTGAACGCGCTGCCGGGCAAGAACGCCCGGAAGTACAACGGCAACAACCTCGTCACTGCCCCGTCCGCCGGTCGCATCCTGCGCCCGAACGGCCGCGCCAACGACGCGGCCCTCGTCGCCGGTGACATCTTCACCCTCAGCCTGATCGACCAGGCGGTGGAGCTGGCAAAGACCGGTGGCGCCGCGGGCAAGGTCATGATCCGCCCCGTCGTGGTCGACGGCCAGAAGGTCTACGTGATGTACCTGCACTCCACGCAGGTCACCTCGCTCCGGACCAACACGGGTGCCGGCCAGTGGCTGGACATCCAGAAGGCCGCGATGGCCGGCATGCAGTCGAGCAAGAGCCCGATCTTCTCGGGTGCGCTCGGCATGTACAACGGCGTCGTGCTCCGCGAGGCGCAGGACGTCACGCAGGGCGTCTCGGTCGACGGCAACTCGGCCGTGGCCAACACCCGCCGCGCCGTCCTCCTCGGCGCCCAGGCCGCGACCGTGGCCTACGGCAAGGCCGGCGGCGATGAGCGGTACCGCTGGAACGAGGAGCTCTACGATCACAAGCGGAACCTCGAGGTCTCCGCCTGGGCGATCTGGGGCCTGAAGAAGACGACCTTCAACGGCGACGACTTCGGGGTGATCACCGTCCCGACCTACGCCGCGCCGGCCGCCTGATCCGCCTCGACTGATCCAGCCTGACGGCTGACCCGGGCCGGGGCCTCGTGCTCCGGCTCGCCCTCGTCTTCCCCGCCCTTCCCCCGATCCGTCTGAACAGGAGGTCCTCGTGGCCACCAACGTCCCCCCTGTGTCTCCGTCGGTTCGCGAGTATCGCGAGCAGGAGTCGCACTACATCCGCGTGACCGTCACCTTCGCCAACGGCGCCTTCGTCATGCCGGCCTCGCTGCCGGCCGGCGCCCTGATCACCTCCACCCTGGTGCTCGTCGAGACCGCGTTCTCGGCCGGTGCGTCGCTGACCCTCGGCTCGGCCGCGGGCGGCAACGATCTCGCCGCCGCCGCCGATACCGCCGTCACTGCGGCCGGCGTGAAGCGCCCCGACACCGCGACCCTGAAGGGTCGGCTTGCCGCCGACACCACGGTCTACGGCACGATTGCGGGTGCTCCGGCTGCGGGCGTCGCCACCATCGTGATGCATTACGTCCCGAACAACGACGGCTGATGCACGTCGCGCTCTGGGTGCTGCACGCGGGCGCTCACGCGCTCGCCGAGGCGCCCGCCCCGGCCCCGGCCCTCGCGCCGGAGCCGGCTCCTCTTCCGCCAGCTGTCCGCCAGCCCGACCCCGCGCCCGCCGCGCCTCGGAAGCCTGCGCGTCGACCGAAGGGCCGCCGATGATCCTGCACCGGCTCGGGCGCCTCCTCGGCGCCGCGCTCCTGCTCGCGCCGTCGCTGGCGCTGGGACAGACCGCACTCCAGCAGCCGAACGTCGCGCCGAGCCCGGGCGTGACTGTCGATCCGCTGCCCGTGGCGTTCGCGAAGCTCTACCAGAACGACCTCTTCCTCCAGAACCTGGTCGCGAGCCGCTTCACCGCGCTTGGCGGCGCCGCGCTGCTGAACGTCGGCACGATCACCGGCACGGTCGCGGATGGCGGTTCGCTCACTGCGGAGATCGCCCGCGCCAAGGCCGCGGAAGGTGCCAACGCCGGCGCCATCGCGACCCTGGCGCAGATCAACTCGCCAGCCTTCACAGGCGTCCCGACGGCACCGACCGCGGCTCCCGGCACGAACAGCACCCAGATCGCCAACATGGCGGCCGTGACCGCCGCAGTCGCGACGGGCGGCCAGAGCAGCGTCCTCTTCACGTCGCAGACCCTGACGGGCGCGCAGCAGTCCCAGGCGCGCGGGAACATCGGTGCGGCGGCGTCCGGCGCCAACTCGGACATCACCAGCCTGAATGCGCCGGCCCTCGGCGCCGCGACCGCTGCCACGGCCCCGGTGGGCGCAGCCACGTCGCAGGTCGCCAACACCGCCTTCACCGCAGCGGCGGTCGCCACGGAGACGACCCGCGCGACGACCGCGGAGGGCACCAAGGCGGCCAAGGGCGCGAACGCGGACATCACCTCGCTCGCGAACCTCTCCGGGATCCTCGACGCCGGTATCAGCTCGTCGCGCGCGACCATCGCGGTGCGCGGCGCCTCGACCTGGGGCGGTCTCACGCCCTCGACGTCGGGCTGCACGTTCCAGTTCAACGGCTCGGACACCGTGTGCGCCGCTGCCTCTCCCGGCACCGGGGCGGTCCGGTACGACGCCGCCCAGGGGCTCACGTCGGGCCAGCAGGCCCAGGCGCGCGGCAACATCGCGGGCGCGGCGTCGGGGGCAAATTCCGACGTCACGAGCCTGTCGGGGCTCACCACCCCGCTCAGCGTCGCGCAGGGTGGTACGGGCGGCTCCTCGGCCTCGGCGGCGCGCTCTGGGCTCGGCCTCAACGCGATGGGGGCCATCGCCTTCCGCAACCGGCTGATCAACGGCAATCTCGCGATCAACCAGCGCGGCGCGGCCTCCGCCTCGACGGCCTACGCTGCCGGCGCATACGTCATGGACCGCTGGAAGGCCGGTTCTGGTGGCGTCACGCTGTCGTTCGCGGCTGCGGCCAATGGCGATGTGACGGCCACGATCACGGCTGGCACCCTCGTCCAGGTCATCGAAGGATCGCTGTATCTGCCGGAAGGCGGGGCCTACGTCCTATCCTGGACCGGAACCGCGACTGCCCGCATAGCCCAAGGTGCCGGGGTTACGAGCTATGGGCCCTCACCGGTCTCGACCTCCAGCCTGACCGCAGGCACGAACGCCACGGTTGAGTTCGCGACCGGCACGTTCACCCTCGCGCAGTTCGAGCCCGGTAGCGTTCCGACCCTTTTCGAGCGCCGCGACGACGAGATCCGGCGCGCCCAGCGTTACTTCGAGACCGGGACTCTCGCCGCGCTCGGCTACGCGAGTGGCGCCGGTGGCCCGGTGGGTCAGTACATCGTGTTCCACGTGCCCAAGCGTGCGACGGGAGCGACGGTCACTTCCGGTACCGCATCCATCTCGGCGAACGCCGCCAGCGGGACCATCGACAACGTCACGATCGATGGCTTCCGCTACTTCGCGGGCGCCACCGCGGCGGGCTCGGTGGCGGTGGTCGCCCCCTACAGTGCGGCGAGCGAGCTGTGATCTCGCCCCTGCCCCGCCCATCCCTGATCTGAGCGCGGAGAGCACCATGTCCTCCGGACTGTTCCCCGATTCCACCGCGCAGGTGAAGTCGGCCTTCGCCGCGACGGTCGACAACCCGCTGATCATGGCGGACGGCACCTCGACGGACGACGGTTCGCCGACGCTGCTGCGCATGGTGAACCAGATCGTCGACGAGCTCGACCGGCCCGACTTGGAAGGCCCGGTCCGCAACGCGATCCGGCACGCGATCGGGTTCTGGCAGCGGGAGCGGTTCGCGTTCAACGATGGGATCCTGGAGTTCCAGACCGTGCCGGGGAAGGCCGGCTACGGCGGCGCCGATCTCGCCGGGCAGAACGTCATGCTGGCGATCGACAGCGCCGTGCTGCTCGACGACGACGGCAACTCGTGGGTGCTGCGGAACGTGCCGATCGCCGACCTGGAGGCAGTCAGCGATCAAACCCAACCCGGCTTGCCCACATTCTACGCGAAGTTCTCGGAGGGCTACCGGCTCTTCCCGGTGCCGGATCAGGTCTACACGGTTCGCTTCACCGGCCACGTCCGGCTCGGTGCGCCGGCGACCGACGCGGATACCAACGCCTGGGTCGATGAGGCGTACGACCTGATCGCCGCGTACGCGAAGCGCTACCTCGCCCTGCACCGCCTGAAGGACGCCAGCCTGAAGCAGGCGATGGACACGGCGGTGCAGGAGGCCTCGACCTCGCTGAAGGGGCTCGCCACGACGATGGCCAGCACCGGCGTCGTGCAGAGCTACGACCTGTGAAGATTCCCTTCGGCGCCTGGGCGCCCGACGTCGCCTCGAACGATGCGACGGTCTCGGCGGTCGCGCGCAACGTGTTCCCGCGCCCCGACGGCTACGGCCCCGTACCTTCGCCGAACCCGGTGACACAGCCTCTGCCGGAGGCCTGCCGCGGGTCGACCTCGGTGCAGGCCCCGAACGGCGCCTGGGTAGTCTACGCGGGGACGGCGACGAAACTCTACCGGCTGAACGCGGAGACGAACGTCTGGGACGACGTCTCGGGCCCGTCCTCCTACCTGCTGCCGGAAGGCGATTACTGGTCCTTCGCGCTCTACGGCACCCGCCTGTTCGCCGTGCATCTCGGCGCCGTGCCGCAGGTGATCGACATCGTCACCGGGACCGCGTTCGCGGACCTCACTGCGGCCGACCCGGCCAACCCGCCGCCGAAGGCTCGCTTTGCCGCGGTGATGGGTGAGTTCCTCGTGCTCGGTGCCCTGATCTCCGACCCGACCGAGATCCAGTGGTCGGGGCTGGGCGACCCGACCTTCTGGACGCCGGGCGTGCAGGACTCGGACGTGCAGATCTTCCCCGACGGCGGCCACGTCACGGGCCTCGTCGGCACGGACAACAGCCTGATCGTGTTCCAGGATCGCGCCATCCAGCAGATGGTGTTCTCCCCGGGCAGCGCGGTCATCTTTCAGCGCTCGAAGCTCGAGGACGACCGCGGCGCGGTGGCGCCCTGGGCCGTGCAGAAGATCGGCCCGACCATTTTCTTCCTCGACCGGGACGGCGCCTACGCGTTCGCGGCCGGCACCACGGTCCCGATCGGCAAGAACCGGGTGAACGGCTGGATCCAGAGCCTGCGGGATCCGACCTACGCGCACACCGCCGTCGCGGTCGGCGATCCGACGGGAAGCCGCGTGCTGTTCGCGATGAAGAGCACCCGGGTGTCGGATCCGACGCTCCTCGACCTCGTGCTGGTCTACGACTCCGTGCAGGACCGCTGGACGCAGCTCGACCTCGCGCTGCGCTACTTCCTGCGCGCTGAGACGGCGCCGGTGAGCATCGACTCCATCGACGAGGATATCGACGCCGGAAAGGCGCCCTACGACTTCGCCGACGGGCTCTCGCTGGATTCCGCCTTGTTCTCGGGCGGCAATCCTCTGATCGGGGTGTGGGGCACGGACAACCGGCTCGCGCTCCTCGAGGGGCCGAGCATGGCGGCCACGATCTGCACGCCGGACGCACAGCTGTCGCGCCCGAACCGGACCTACGCGCGCGGCGTGCGGGTCGATGCCGACGCAGATGCCTGGACGGCGCAGGTCGGCACCCGCGAGAACCTCGGCGTGTCGACGCCGGTTCGGTGGCGGCAGCCGAGTGGCCCGAACCGCGAGCGCTTCGCCCCCTGCCACGCCTCGGGTCGATATCATCGCGTGCAGGTCGTCATCCCGGCCGGCGATCCCTGGACCTACGCCACGGGCGTCGAGCCCGACGCGGCACCGGAGGGCCGGGCATGAATATCCCGCCCCGGGGCAACGCCCTCAGCCAGGAGAACCTCGACCGGCACGGCGACGCGATCCGCGACCTCGCCACCGGTGGGACGAACGCTGGCGGCACGGTGACGCTCGCAGCGGGCGCCACAAGCACCCTCGTCTCGAACAAGCTCTGCACGGCCGACACGATGGTGATGTTGTCGGCCCGCAGCGCCTCTGCGGCCGCCGCCCCGGTCTTCGTTCAGTCGACCACGAACGGGGGCTTCACCCTCGGCCACGACGCCTCGGCCGCGACCGACCGCACCTTCCACTACGAGCTCCGACGCCGGTGATCCTCACACCCGTGCCTATCGACCAGGTCGATGCGATCTGGCCGGTGGCGGAGCCGTGGCTCGCGCGCGTCTGTGCGCGACGGGAATCCGATCTGACGCTCGACGGCCTGCGCGCGCTCTGCCGGGCCGGCCAGGGCCAGCTCGTCCTCATCGGGCCCGCCGACGGGCCGCCCGTGGCGGCGGGCGTGACCCAGGTCCGCCAGCACGCCGACCGGACCCGGTCGTGTTGGGTGCTCGCCGTCGGCGGGGCCGGCGCTCGGGCGTGGCGGGACACGCTCGCCTTGATCGAGGCCGGTGCGCGCCGCCTCGGCTGCGCCTCCGTCGAGTTCGCCGGCCGTGCCGGCTGGGCCGGACTGCTGCCGGACTACGCCGCGTACACTCATTTCTCGAAGAGGCTCTGACCGATGGGCGGATCCACCCAGACCTCCACGTCACAGCAGCACTCGGAGACCCAGCCGTGGGCGCCCGCGATTCCAGGCCTTCAGCAGGTCCTCGGCGACGCGACGACGCTCTATAACAGTGGCGCCGGCACCGGGATCTACTCCGGGCCGCGCGTGGCGCAGCTGGGCGACGACACGCTCGGCGGGCTCCAGTCGATCCGCGACCAGTTCTCCTCTGACAACGCCGCGCCGCAGGGCATCTCGTTCGCGCAGAGCCTGCTCGGGTCGCGCGGGATGAGCCCGACGACCCAGCAGGGTCTCGGCATGCTGGCCGATGTGTCGGGCGTCACGCCGCAGAGCGTGCTCGGGCAGTCGGGGCTCGACAAGAACGGCCTCTCGGCCGGCTCGGTCGGCGCGCTGAGCCAACTCGGGAACGTGCCGGGCGTCGACCTCTCGCGGCTGGGCTCGCTCGCCGACAGCCTCGGCTCGGCCTCGAACCCGGTCAACCAGACCGCCACGAGCTTCATGAACGGCTCGCGGGATCTCACGACCATCCCGCAGCTGCAGGACCTCTACGCCAAGTCCCAGGCGCCCTCATCGGCAGAGATGAACCTATCCGGGGTGGCGCGCGGCGACTTCCTCGACCCGACGAAGAACGCGATCTTCCAGAACCTGGTGAAGACCTCGTCCGACAACGCGCTCCAGGCGCAGAAGGAGGCCTTCGCGGCCTCCGGTCGGTACGGGACCGGCGCGTTCGCGGGCGCAGCCACCAAGGCGGTCAACGATACCCAATCCCAGCTCTACGCCGGCCAGTACAATCAGGAGCGCGCCAACCAGGTCTCGGCCAACTCGCAGATCGACTCCGCGCGGCAGGCCGCTTCGCAGCTCGGCTCCGGCATCCTCGGCCAGATCGGCAGCGTCGAGGGCACGAACAACCAGCAGCGGCTCTCGGGCGCGGGTTTGGCGCAGTCCCAGACCGCCCAGCAGGCCGGCGTCCTCGGGCAGATGCTCTCGGGCGGCGAGTTCAATTCCAGCCTCGGCATGCAGCAGGCCCAGAGCGCCCTCGGCGCCTATGCGCAGGGCACGCAGAACCGCCTCGGTGTCCTCACGACCGATGTCGGCAACGACCTCAACAGCCAGCAGTTCAACTCGAACCTCGACGTCACGAAGGCGAACGGCTTCATCAACGCCGGTCAGACCGGGCAGGCGCAGGCGCTTCAGGCGGCCACCGCTCTGCCGGCGCTTGACGCGGCCCGCTACGCCCCCGCTCAGCAACTGATCGGCGTCGGCTCGCTGCTCCAGGGCCAGGATCAGGCCAACATCGGCGCGTCGCAGCAGCTCTTCGACGAGACCAACAACATGCCGTGGCAGAACCTGGACCGCTACGCCGGCCTCATGGGCGGCATGGCGGGTCTTGGCGGCACGACCGACAGCTACGGCAAGCAGACGACGAAGACGCAGCAGTCGCTCGGCTCGTCGCTGCTCGGCGGCGCGCTCGGCATCGGTGGCTTGGTGTCCAAGCTGGCCGGCTCCGGCCTGTTCTAGCGGGAGCACGCCATGGCGTTCGGCTTCAGCATCCCTCCGATGGGATCGCAGGACGATGCATTCGGGCTCACCCCCGACATGCTGGCGTCGATCCGGCAGATGGCGTCCGGGGCTCAGCCCGGTAGCGGTGCTGCCGCTCAGCAGCCCGTGTCTGCCCCGCTCGGGTTGGCCGCCCCGGCTCCCCAGGCTCCCGCGGCTGGTGGTGGTGGTGCTGCGGATGTACCGGCCTCGGGCGCTTCCGTGTCCCTGCCGATGATCTCGGTGGATGCGCCGCGGCAGCAGGCCGGGGCCGGTTCTGCTCAAGCGAGCGCACCTGCTCCGGCGGGTGCCGGTCCGATGACGGACCAGCAGGCGCTCATCGCCTCCGCACAACGCCTCGGCCTTTCGCCGGTCGAATGGGGCGGCATCATCCACTACGAGTCGGGCGGCGACCCGTCGCGATGGGGCGGTACGGGCGGGCGCCATGTCGGCCTGATCCAGTTCGGGCCGAGCGAGCAGAAGCAGTTCGGCGTCACCGGCCGGGAAAGCTTTCAGGAGCAGCTCCTGAAGGCCGAGCAGTTCATGACCGCTCGCGGCTACACGCCGGGCATGGGCGTGATGAACGCCTATTCGACCATCAACGCGGGCTCGCCCGGGCGCTTCAACGCATCAGACGCCGGCAACGGTGGCATGCCGGGCACGGTCGCCGATAAGGTCAACACGCAGTTCGCCCCGCACTATGCCTGGGCGAACAAGTTCCTCGGCGGCGGTATGCAGCTGCCCGCCTCGGCCGGTGGGTCGAGCGCGCCGGCCGCGTTCGGTCTCTCCGGTGTGACCCAGGCGCGTGGAACAGGCACGCTCCTGCCGGGTGGTGGTGGCACAATGGGACTGCCGTCAGCAGGCGGATCGAGCGACGGCGGCGCGCCCGCAGGTTCGGTCGCTGCGAACGGTACCATCAGCACCACCGATGGTGCTGGCCAGGGCGCAGACGGCGGCAAGGGCGGCCAGAAGCAAGGCGGCTCCTCCCCGATGCAGTTCCGTCCCGTGAAGCCACGCCCGTTCGGCTTCTTCCATCCGATGCAGTTCGCCGGCCAGACCAAGGGGCAGTAGGATGAGCGACGGTATTCCCTTCGGCGCCAACACGGCCTCGCTGCTGGACGGCCTGTCGCCGGACCTGATCGCGCGGCTCCTCCAGGCACAGCCGCCGCAGCAGGCCGCCCCCTCACCGGTCGACAGCCTCTTGTTCGACCGCGCCGGCATGGGTGCGCCTGACAATGGCTTCTCGGGCTCGTCCGGCACGATCGTCAGTCCGCAGCCTCCGCAGGTTGCCCAGGCTGCGCCGGCTCCGGGCCCGCAGGCGACGGGTGCCATCCCGCAGGCTACCCAGGCCCGGGTGCCTGCCGAGGCACCTGCACCGGCTCCGACGCTGGCCCCCGCCGGCCCTGGACCGACGCCGCCCGCTCGGCCCTCCGAGTTGTCCGCGCTCGATGCCGGCATGTCGCCGGTCAACAGCTTCGACCCGCTGACCGGGCAGACCGTGTCCGGCTCGCCGAAGCCCGTTGCGGCACCTGTCCCGTCGCAGACGCCGCAGAGCTCTGGTGGCTTCGACCTCGGCGGTGCGCTGCGGCGCATGAACCAGTCCGGTCTCGCGGATCAGCTGATCGCGATGGGCGCCGGCATCCTGCAGGGTGGGAACTTCGGAGAGGGGCTGGGTCGCGGCCTCCAGAACGCGTTGTCCGTGAGTCAGAGCGGCGCGAAGGCCGACCTGGAGCGTGCGAAGCTGGCGCGGGAGCAGGCCGCACTCACCGGCAACGCCCAGATCCTGAAGCGTGCCTACCCGAACCTGTCGGACGCCGAGCTCGCCGCGATGGCGACGAACAGCGGGAATGTGACCACCGCTCTCCAGATCCTGCGCGATCCGACGCACGGCATGCCGAAGACGCCGGAGCAGATGCAAGCCGAGGCGCGCGCGACCGCCGCCGGTTCGATGGAGGGCGGTGCCAAGCCGCTCGACCGGATCAAGGGCGAGGCGCAGGCGCAGGCCGAGGGTTCCGCCGCCGGAACGAAAGACGATGTGCAGATCATCACCCGTCCGGATGGATCGATCGTCGGGGTGAACAAGTCCCGTATCGGCGAGCCCGATGGTCCGGCTGCGCTGACCCATGTCGCCCCCGCGACGGGCGGCGCGCGGGTCTGGGGTACGACCGGGGCAGACGGCCGCGTGATCGAACCGCCGCCCGGGACGCCGCCGGGCACACCGGGTGCCTACGATGAGAAGGGGATGCCCCACGTCGCCCTGACGCAGGGCACGAACCAGCTGCCGCAGAAGGCCAACGCCGAGCTGGATCAGGCGGCCGTGAAGGCGATCACGGAGAGCCGTGCGAAGGCCGAGGGCGCGATCGGTACGATTGCTGCCATCAACCGCCAGAAGGAAGCGATCGACAAGGGTATCGTCTCGGGCGCTGGAGCGGACTGGCGAACGCAGGCTCGCGCCGTCGCGGCGCAGGTTCTGGGCATCCCGGACAGCTACGTGACGCAGTCGCAGCTCTTCGACCAGGCCGCTACCCAGAAGAGCGCCGAATTGGCCAAGGCGATCTCGCAGTCCGGGCACACGACCAACATGGATCTGCAGCTCGGCAAGACGATCTCCTCGGGCGATCGATCCAGCGTCGAGGCGGCCCTGCGCGCCGGCATCGAGGCGCAGGAGATCCTCGCCAAGAACACGATCGCCCACCACAACGCGAGCGTGGACCGGTTCGCGACCCCTGAGACCGCGCAGCGTGCCGGATTCTTTAAGGTCGAGCAGCCGGAGATCTACCAGTACCGTCCGGCCGCGCCCGACAGGTCCGCGGTCGAGGCTGAGATGCGCCGCCGCGGGATGATGCGCTGATGGATCTCTCGAAGCTCTCCGACGACGAGCTGCAGCAGCTCTACGCCGGCACGCCCGCGCCGAAGCCGGAGCCGGGTTCGGCCCCAAAGGTCGACCTGTCGAAGGTCTCGGACGCTGACCTCGCGGCCATGCACCGCGGGTTCACCGACGCACCCACCGCCGGCCAGCCGGGCGACGAGGCGGCCGCGATCGGGCGCGGCATCATTGATGGCGTGCCTGTCGCCGGCCCGTACATGCTGGCCGGCGTGAACCGCGCCGTCGCCGGCATCCGGGCCCTGAAGAACGACAGCCGGTACAGCGACGAGCTGAAGGCCGTCGAGGATTTCGGCAGGCGCACCGCCGAGGAGCATCCCATCGCGGACATCGCCGGGCATGTCGGCGGTGGCGTTGTCGGCACGGCTCCGCTCGTCATGGCGGCTCCCGCCGCGTTCGGGGCGTCAGGCGCGGCGCTGCCCGTGCGGATGGCGGCCTCCGGCGTCACGGGTGCCGCCCTGGGCGCTGCGGATTCCGCGGTGCGCTCGGGCGGTGATCTCGGGGAAATCGAGAAGGGCGCCGCGATCGGCGGTGGTCTCGGTCTCGCCGGGCCCGCCGTGGGGGCCGGTGTCGGGAAGGCGTGGCGCGCGATCACCGGCGGCGAGCCGGGGATGCATCTGCTGCGCGAGGCGGCACACGGCCTGTCGGAGTCCGAGCTGGCATCGGCCCAGGCGATCCGCGACGCCGCGGCGAACGCGCCCGGGGGACCGGTCGGTATCTCGGTCGACGAGGCGCTGAACGCAGCCACGGGCGGCAAGGCCACGCGCGCCTCTCAGCTCGCCCGCGTGGCGGCAAACTCCGGGGGCGAGGGCGGACAGATCGCGGGCGAGTTCTACGCGGCCCGGCCCGCGCAGGTCGACAATGCGGGGCGCGCCCTGTTCGACCGGATCGGCCCGGAGCCGACCAGCCCGACCGATCTCGGCTTCGATGTGCGGCGGGCGGCCCAGCAGGGTGTCGCGCAGACGCCGCAGGGCATGGCGCTCTCGAACGCCCGCGCCGCGACCGGCCCCCGGATCACGCCGGAGCAGGCAGGACAGACGATCCAGAACGAGTTGCGCGGGGTCGCCGACGGCTTGGAGGCCCGGCGCGCCGCGCAGGCCGACGTCGACTATCGCGCCGCCCGGGCAGCCCCTGAGACTGTCGGTATCGAGCGCACGGCCACGGTCGAGCGTCCCGGCGAGCCGATCGTGACGCAGCAGCAGTACAGCCGTCCGCAGTTCGGGGATGGCGCGCCCGGTCCGCTCGGGCCGCCGCCCGGACGCTCCGATGGCGCTGTCCAGGAAGCCGGCCCGATGAGCCTCGGGCGGTTCGTTGCCCAGAACGGCGGCTTGCCGCTCGAAGGCGACGTGCTCGCCACCGACCTGCACAAGTTCAACATCCCCGGTCTCGGGAACGTCGCCCGCCAAGGTGGCAAGTCAATCGACAACTTCTGGCGCGAGCGGCTGATCGAGGAGGGTTACTTCCGGCCCGACGCCGACGGCGGCATGGCTCGGGATATTTCGTCCGAGCTGCTCCGGAAGCTCCAGAACGAGCAGCGCGGTTTCCCTTCGTTCCCGATCGGCTCGAACCGCTCGATGGGCGCCGGGCCGAGCGCTGGGCAACTCGGCGACGAATATGCCGCTGCCCTCTCGCACGCCGAGACCAGGTTGAACGGGGATCTCCGCGCGGCCGGTATCGACCCGAACAGCGTGCATCCGGACATCCGGTCCCGGACGCTCGGCGCCTTGATGCGCGGTGAGACTGCCGAACCGCTCGACGCCTTCGAGCGCACGATCGGCGCGATGCGGGAGCAGCCCGCACCGTTCGTGAAGACGCCGACCATCACGGAAGAGATACCGGACGTGCGGTTCGGGCAGGTCGATCCCCGTCCGGCGCTGGCGGCGGTGGCTGAGCAGGGTCGAACCGCGAAGGGAGATGTGCGAGGTGCCCTAACGGCCGCCGGGCGAGATCTCCGCGAACCCGGCGGCGACCTCGACATGAGCGTCGCCGGACTGCTGCACGCCCGCGAGCGCCTCGACTTCAGCATCCGCGCCGCGCAGGACATCGGCGACGCCACGAAGGTCCGCGACCTCCAGGCCACGCGCGCCGCGCTCGATGCGCAGTTGAAGACCGTGCCGGAGGTGGCGACGGCCGATGCGAACTTCGCGGCCAACTCCGCACCCCTGGAGCCGTTCACCGGCAATAACCCGCTTGGCCGTGTGGTCCGCCGTGACGACCTGACCGGCCGCATGGCCACGCCAGCCGAGCAGGTGCCGGGCATCGTCAGCGGTCCGACCGCAGCGCGTGAGATGCTCGCCCAGCCCGCGCCCGCATCGCGCGGCGCCCTCGGCCGCCATGTCGAGACGCAGATCCTCGACCGGGCGGTGGGCCAAGACGGCATCCGGACAGCCGACGCTCTCCGCGGTGCGATGCGCGAGCATGCCGATGTGCTCGACCAGCTGCCGGAGGTGCGTGACCGTCTTTCGAACCTCGTGTTCGCGCACGACGGGATGGAGCGCGTCGCGGCTTCGCCTCTCGGTCAGATCGCTCAGCGCCCGGACGTGAAGCACGCCACCAGCGTGTTGTTCTCGGCCGAGCCATCCAGCCACGGTGAGATCGCGAGCGCCATGCAGGCGCTGGTTCGCAACGACCCGCGGTCGGCTCAGATGCTGGCGCGGCACTACCTCGAGAGTACGTTCAACGCGGCGACCGCCGAGAAGCGCGGCCTGCCCGCGCAATACGGCGGCTCGATCTTCGCCTCCGCGGTGAGCGAGCACCCGCAGCGCTACCGGAACCTCCAGGAGGTGATGAAGGCGCTTCCCGAGGGCGAGACTCGCTGGAAGGCGCTCGACGGGTTGTTGACGACCCTGAAGGCGACCGCCTATCGGCCGCAGAAGGGCTCGGACACCGCGTTCAATCACGCGATCCAGAAGGAGTTCGCGTCGGGCAAGACGCATGTCGGGCAGGTCGTGTCCGACGCGCTGACGGGTGCGGCTGCCGGGACGATCGCGGGCGGCGTGAAGGGCGGCATCGCGGGCGCTGCCGTCGGCCTCAAGCATGGCGTTGGCGACGCGATGATGCGGACCCGGATGCTGAACTCGGGCGAGGCCGTAGCTCGGCTGATGTTCGATCCGAAGGCGCTTCCGGACCTGCGGGCGCTCGCGAAGTCCCCGCCCGGCAGCAAGAACGCCGAGCTGTTCACGAACCGCCTGTTAGCGTTGGCGAACGGAGGTGCCGCGCCGGCGCGCCAGCCAGCTGCGCAGTAGGGGGCGGTAGGCGTAGACTGCCAGCCCAAGCCAGCCGATCAGCATCAGGACGCCGAGGGTGCGGACCCCAATAGCGTTCTGCAGGCTGGTCATCACCGGCGGCACGATGGCGTGCAGCAAGATGGACAGCAGCGCCATGGCGCCGGTGAAGGCAAACCAACAGACGACGATCTGGGTGCGGGTCGGCATCAGTTCAGACCCTGACAGGTGGCGCGAGGGGGCTGTTGCTCACCTTGGGCCGGCAGAACGGTGCATGCCTGGATGTGTCCCGTCCAACGGTCCAGCAGGTAGAAGCTGTCCCATCCCAGGCTGGCGCTCTTCTCGAAGTGCGTCATCTCCCACCGGTTGGCGGATGCCACAATGAGGGCGCTCACGGGTAGAGCAGCGACGAGCAAGATCTGGAGCCAGCGGGGCATATCTGTCACCGGCACCGCATGTACTGCATCGAGGCCCGCGCACCAGTCACCGTCTCGAACAGGATGTCCCCTCGGCGCAGCTCGAAATCGATAGTGATCGTCGAGAGCTTGTCGTCCGTCGTCTGCGCGGCGCGTGGACCAAGCACCCTGAGAAAACGGCCGCTCGTCGTTCCGCTGACGGTTTCGGGGCTGATCCGCACCCACGAACGGTCAGATGGGGCATTTGCCGGCGATCGCTTCAGTAGGTCGCACGTGATCGGCGACTCTGCCCAGAGACCGATGAGCGGCTGCGGAAAGCCGCCACGCTGCGCAGTCGCTGGAGAAGCGATGGAGAGCAGAGCGGACGCCAAGATGAGCGTGGTCTGGTTTCGGCGCATGCCACAACCTATGCGATCGGCCAAGCTTCCGTCGATGGCGCTGCGGCCACACCCCGCAGTTGTGCGGCCAGCTATCGCCCGGTGCGCTTAAGGGTCCCTTGGAACTCGCACGAGGCGCCGTGCCAGAGCGTGCAGCCGTCCTCCTCAAGGGCTACGGACCGGAAGCCGTCGGCGTAGCGGGCGGTGATACGGCAGACCTGCCCTTCCTCGGTCTTGCTGAACACGACGGTGGATGGGCCGGTGGCGCGGCCCTTCATCTTCACCCCGCCGCCGCATCCGCGGTTCGAGGCGGTGGAGAAGTCGCCGATGAAACCGCCGCCCGCGGCCTTCACCTCGACGCCCTGCTCGTAGCCGTCTTCCTTGTGCTCGAAGGTGCCGGTGAGACCGGCCGCCACCGCTCCTGTCGGGATGAGGAAAACGACGAGGGCGAGGCGAGCGAGAGGCATACCGCAACGTAGCATGCGGCCGAGCTTTCGTCAGCGCTCCAATACTTGACCCGACGGGCCAAACCGTCGAAACCGTCACCGTCGCGAGCGCTGTGCGCCCGACCCGAGAAGGCCCGCCATCGCGCGGGCCTTTTGCGTTTCAGGACGCTCCCGCACATGCCGATGTCCCCAGAGGTCGCCGCCGCGATACAGGCGGCGGCAGAGCGCAGCGGCTTGAATTGGTCGCGGCCGGATTACCTGCCGCGCGTCGCACAGATCGAGTCCACCGGCGACCCGAACGCCCGCAACGGCAGCGCGGCGGGGCTCTTTCAGTTCATGCCGCGCACGGCCAAGGCGTTCGGGCTTGGCAACCCGTTCGATCCTGTCGCCTCGTCCAACGCGGCCGCGCAGCTGACGCAGACGAACGAGAAGTCGCTGACCAACGCCCTCGGCCGGACCCCGACCGACGGTGAGATGTATCTGGCCCATCAGCAGGGCGCGGTCGGCGCTGGGAAGATCCTGGCGAATCCGGACGCCACCATGGGCAGCCTCGGGCTCGGGAGGGCGGCGGCTGGCAACGGCGGTACGCCCGACACGCTCGCCAGGGACTTCGCGTCGAAGTGGGTCGGTCAGGTCGACGGCATTCCGAAGGCACCGGCTCCCACCGCGCCGAGCGGCTCGCCGATGACGCTGCCTGGGGCTGCCTCCGCGCCTGCCGGCTTCGGCTTGTCGGGCCCGATGCAGCTCAGCGCGGCGCCGGCCGACGGCAGCGCCCAGGTGCTGGGTGCCGGCGCCCCGTCACTCGCGAACCCCGCATCGCTTCTCGCCTTCGGGCTCGCACCGCTTCAGCCGATGAGGACCGACTCATGAGTGGACCGCACCACTGGTCCGAAACGGCCGCCGACAACGGCTCGTCGGATCCGAACGCGGACCTGCGGCCCGGCCGTCCCGCAAACACGGTGCTGGGCGCGATCCGCGGCCTGATGGCGACCGTGGCGCGTGCCCGCGACGACGATCTCGCGACCCTGCTGGCGATGCCGGGGGCGAACAACGTCTACGCGGTGTCGACGAACGAGGGGCTGATCGACCTCGCGACCGGCGTGAACGGCATCCCGGCGGCGATCACGAAGCCCTTCTCGGTGCGCGTGATTTTTGGCGCCACGCCGCTCGGGATGGCGGCGGCCCCGTTGAAGCTCGCGATCGACGGCGCAGCTCCTGCGCCTGTCACGCGTGCGGACGGCTTTCCGATCGTCGACAACGACGTCGTCGTCGGCCGCCCGTACCTCCTTCTCGGGCACTCCTTCACGGGCGCGGGCGGGGCGCTCTCGCAGATCTGCATCCTCGACATTTTGCCGAGCGAGGTGACCGCCCTGGCGCAGGGTCAGATCATCGCAAGCACGCCCAGCATCATCTCAGCGGTGCTCGGAGCCGCCGTGCCGAGGAATGGCGGCACGATGACCGGCGATCTGACCCTCCAGGAAGCCATCCCCACGCTCATCTTCCTGTCGCAGGGCGTCCTGCATGCCGGCTGGCAGCTCCAGCCTGACAAGCGGCTGCACTGGGTCAACCTCGACAACGGCGCGGATTACTTTTCCATCGGCCCGGACGGGTCGATCGCGACCGCGCAGTTCGGGGATCTGAATACCCGTATTGAAACCCGCGCCTTGGCGAACGCGCAGCAGCAGGCCTTCAATTATACGAACAACTGCGTGCAGAGCATGCGGTATGTCTACGCCGGAGACATGAACACCAACTATATGCCTGGGACCGGAACGTTCATCGGTGCGTTCGGCGGCTACGCGATGATGTGCGACCACTGGACGTACGATCTCGGGCTCGGCACCGGCGCCTGCGCAGACTTCTCGCACCGCTACCGATACTTGCAGATGTACATCCCCAGCCAGGGTTGGGTGACTGTCGGCGCGGCCTCCTGATCGTCCGGAGCGACAATGACCTACATCGTGAAGGATCACGGCACCTGGAAGCCGTACAAGCCCGATCCCCTGCCGGAATGGGCCCAGGACCTGGTCACGATCGGCGGGACGGTCGTGTTCCTGAAGCGTGAGACCGACGGCCTCGACTTCTACGATTTCCGGAAGGAAGAGCCCTTCGCGGAGAACGCCGTCGTGGCCGCAGCGCTGCCCGATCCCGCAACCGGCCTGGAGATCGTGAAGTCGGTGTTCCGGGACACCAGCATGATGTTCCCGACCAACCAGCGGCTGATCGAAATCGACGGCGTCGACCCGAGCATCACCGACCCGCACAACCTGTTCACAGAGCAGCTGTTCGATCCGGCCGCGCTGACGTTCTCGCCCCCACCCCCGCCCCAGGTGCTGTCCGTGAAGGACTACCAGTTCGCGGGCGAGGCGGCGACGCGCGGCATCATCTCCAACGACGACGCGATGGCGTGGGTCGGCCAGGGCAAGATCCCGCAGTCGCTGATCGCGGCGGTTCAGCAGTCCGTCACGGATCCGGAGCGGAAGACGCGCGTGCTCCTGTTCCTGGCCGGGACGACGATCTTCCCGCGCAACCACGAGCTGACCCCGATCCTGGCGGCCTCCTTCGGGATCACCACGCCGGACGCGCTCGACGCCTTCTTCGCGTCCGCCAACCTGCGCTGACCGCCTAAGGTCCCCTCCTAAGCTCACCTCTCAGAGGTCCTGATGCCCCTGCGCTCCCCGGCGCGGGCCGCCCTCGCGTGCCTCGTGCTCGCGGGATCGGTCCCGTGCGCCCAGGCCGAGACCGCCTCCTGGTACGGCTCCGGCCGTCGCACCGCGAACGGCGAGCACTTCGTGCCCGACGGCCTGACCGCGGCGCATCGGACGCTCCCGTTCGGGACCCTCGTGCGGGTGACCTACGGCGGCCGCTCGGTGGTCGTGCGGATCAACGACCGCGGCCCCTTCATCGCCGGACGGGCGATCGACCTCTCGCGCGGCGCGGCCCGGGCCATCGGCCTGTCGGGCGTCGGCCGCGTCCACCTCGCCATCCTCGGCTGATCAGGAGCCCATCATGGACGTGTCGCCCATCGGACGCGCCGCCCTGGAGGGGCGCGAAGGCAACGTGCTGACCGCCTACAAGGACAGCGTCGGCACCTGGACGATCGGCACCGGGATCACGACCGCCTCCGGTCTGATCAAGGTGGTGCCCGGCCTGAAGATTACCCCGGCTCAGTCCGACGCGCTCTTCGCTGCCGCGGTGGAGAAGTATGCCGCTCCGGTCCGCGCCGCGCTGAGCCGGCCGGTGCCGCAGCCGTTCTTCGATGCTTGCGTGAGCCTCGCCTACAACATCGGCCCGGTCGGCTTCGCGCACTCGAGCGTGGTCCGGCTCGCCAATGCCGGCAACCTGCCGGCGGCGATCGAGGCGTTCCTGATGTGGAACAAGCCGGCCGCGATCATCTCGCGCAGGCAGGGCGAGCGGGACCAAGCCGCCCTCGCCTCCTACGACGGCGCCAAGGTCTACGCGCGCCGCGGCGACCGTACGCTCGTGAAGGCGCTTGCTGGGCCCGCGCCTGTCCCGGCCAAGCAGCCCGACCCGCTCGCGCCGATGACGGGCGCGAAGCCGGCGGCCGTCACACCCGCCAAGCCCGGGCTGCTCACCCGCCTGAAAGACCTGTTCCTCGGACGAAAGGCCGCCTGATGTCGCCCGCTCGCTTCCATCGTGCCCGCGTGCTGTGGCGCCGCCTTCGAGGCTGGCGCACCTTCATCTTCTTCACGCCGGCCTTCCTGCTGACGCTGCTCGACGCGCTGCACGCCGTCGACTTCCGCCAGCTGCTGCTCGACCTCGGGCTTCCGGACGGGGCGACGAAGGCCATCGTCGCCGGGTGCTTCCTGGTCGGCATCGTCCTGCGCGCCTACACCACGACCCCGCCAATGCAGGGCCACGACCACGACGCCGTCGGAGGGTCGCGCTGATGCTCGGGATCCTCGGCACCATCTTCGGCTGGGTGGGCGGCGGCCTGATCAAGGTCCTCGGCTCGAACGTCATCGGGCCGCTCGTCCAGACCATCCAGAACGGTCAGAACGCCAACCGCGACGTGGCGGTGCAGACGCTCCAGGCCGAGATCGCAGCCAACCAGGCGCGGGTCGCGATCGCGCCAGCCTTCAAGGGCCTGATCTACTGCATCGGCCTACCGGCGGCGGCACATTTCGGAGCGATCTGCGCCGACAGCATGCCGTGGTGGCTGCCGTTCTACGGCTGGCACGAAGTCGGGGCATGGAAGGTCGCCGGCCTGCCCGGTGACTACGCGACGATCGAGGCGACGATCCTGACCGCCTTCTTCGTGTCCTCGCCGCTCACCACGCTGGCCCGTGCCGGCGCCGCCCGCCTGCTGAAGGCCTGACCCTCCCTCTCCCGGGGAGGGAGAGGGGCATCCCGGGACGCCCGACCATGTCCGATGAGAAGCCACGCCGCGTCCGTCGACCAGCCGTACCGCGCAAGGCCCTCGATCTGATCGCGGAGGGCGTCGCCGAGCGCGTCCCGCCGCCCATCCCGCCCGGCCTCGGTGAAGGCCTGCTCTGTCGCGCTCGAACCTCCAGGAACCCCCTTGCCATGTCCGCCGGTCACGAAGGGGGCGCCGACGCCAACCCCGAAATGCGCATCCTGATCGCCCTCGCGCGCATCGAGGAGCGGCAGACCTCTCTCGTCGAGGCGAATAAGGCGGCGCAAACCGCGGCCGAGGCGCGGCACACCAACGTGATGCAGGCGATCGCGACCTTCGTCCCGCGCTCGGAGATCGAGAAGGATAACCGGGCGATCCACGAGCGCATCGATGGCGTCGAGAAGCGCATGGACACGATGGATAAGCGGGTCTGGGGCGCTGTGGTCGGCGCCGTCGGCACCTTCGGCATGGTGATCCTCACCAAGGTCGGCCTGATGCACTGACCGCCCGCTTCACACTCTACTTCACAGTGCCCTGGGCGCCCTGGCTTCGGCTGGGGCGCCTTTCGCCGTTACAGCCCTGGCATCGCCGCGCGCGGCCTTTTGCGTTCTGCGGTGGTGACTCGACATTGATCCGCCATGCGTGGTTTTGTGCTCTTCAAGGGAGACAAAGCATGCCCGGCCTTCCAGCCCAGTGTGAGAGATGCGGTCATATTTTTCTGTCAGATGTTCAATTTGAGCATATCACTATAAATAACGCTCGAGGATTTATATTCAGGTGTCCAGAATGTGGAGGAGATGCTCCCGGGCTGGACGGCTCATTCTCTTTCTCAGAAGATAATACGACTATAAAATATGCGACTTCGGACACGCAGACAAAGCTGAAAGCATTAAGGCAAGCACTTAAAGCCGCTCAAGAAAACAAGAGCATTGAGGAGGTTATCGCCCCTCTCCAAGAAGCATCTCCACAACTTGCGGAGCTAACTGCATCTGCGGCAAGACGAGGAGGTATGGCGACGGTCGCTGCGTTGCTTCTTTATTTGGTCGCCAGCTGCTCACAGAACACAAAAGGCACTATGAACTGGAACCAGCTGGTCGATCAGGGTCACGTCTATATGACTAATGCTGCGCCCTATCCGGGCCTGGGCACTGCATCGGAGCCACAATCAACCGGAACGGTTGAAGAGGGCCAACAGTCGCGACCTGAAGAACGATCAGGCCCGAGCAGACAGCAGCGACGCCAGCAAGAACGCCAAGCCAAAAAGCAGCAGCAGCGGATCGGGCGGCAAACCGCACCGACACGGCACCGCTCAAAAACGCCGAAGGGCTAACATTCTTCACTTTATACCTTTGCCAGTGAACTTGGCGTTCGCCACCCTAACATTCGACGCAGCGATCGAGGACAGATCCGCCTCGCATGTGATCGACTCAACCGCGAGCGGTGCTAGCTGAGCCGGTGCCAATCGCTAGGCCAGCGGCAGCCCGGTCCGCGCACCCGGCTTGCTCGCATCAATTTCTGCGAGATGGTCGCGCCCTTCCTGCGTGATGAACCATGCCGGGATCCTCCGCCCGGGCCCGTGCGCCTGGCGGGAGACGACCAGCCCGCGATCGGCAGCTTGGACGGCCGCCCCGCACCTTCAGCCCCGCCGGCACCGCCGCGCAAGGCTTTCTCGTTCCAATTGCGAAAAAAGTACAGTCGATGTAAGACGCGCTAAGATACTTTCGGTGTGGTCAGGCAATTAATATGGCTTTGTTTAGCGGCGCTTGTGGCTTCTGGGAGTACGTTACGCGAGTCGAAATTGTCGGTTCCATGATACAGGCTGCTGGGCCAGCGCTGCTTGCATGGTGGGCGTTCCGTCTTGAGAAACGCAATCGGCGTCGCTCAACTCTGATCGCAATTGTGCAGGAATGGAGCACTTATGAGATGGTAGCGGCGCGAGACTTAGTTTGGCGTCGCACTGAGAAAAAGGTTCGGTGGGCTGATATTCTTGAGAACCCTGACGACGGTCATAAGGCCTATCGCGTTGTAGAGCTTCTCGGCCGCTTGGCGGTAATGATTGAGCAAGGCGAGATCAACGGCAGGGATGCGCGGACCTTCCTCCATCTATCGATGGCCGGAGTTCCAGAGCGTATCGAGTCGGTCTGGGGCGATAATAGGGATGCGACCTTCGAGGCCGCGATCCGCCTGAAGCGCTACATCCATTGGTAAGATTGGACGCTCCCCCGCCCCGTGAGCAGATCGGGGCGGGGCCGAGCGAAAGATTAGTGGGACGGCAACCATTCGGCCGTAGCCCGCCGGCATGTCTGACCTCCCGTCCGCCGTCGCCACCTGGCGCGACCAGATCGAGCGTTTGTCCGAGCACGCCTCGCCGTGCCGGTATCTCCTGCCGGCGAAGTGGAAGGCGATGCGCGAGAACGCGCTGGCTTTCCTCGACCAGCATGGCGCCGAGGCGCACCGGCTCGGCTGGACCGCGGAACAGCTGTTCGGTGTCCATCCGGAGCACGGCTTCCTGCGCGTGGAATATGCCGGCGCGCTGATGGTCAACGAGCGGCCGGTCGTGGGCGTCGAGCCCGACCGGATCGTGTTCGACCGCTTTAGCGGCTACCGGACGAAGCCTGGGCAGACCTGGGGGCCGCCGGTCTGGGACTTCGCGGCGCGGGTTCGCTGATGATCCTGCGATCAGTGATCCGCGCCCGGTGAAAACTGGAAGACTAACCTATGTAAGATTAGACATACAGGCTTGCATAGGCCTACGTTCGTTCGTCTTGGAGCCGGTATGGAGGCGCGGGTGCCGCGTTATTTCTTCAACGTCCACGACGGCCGCAGCGAGCTCGACGCTGAAGGAACTGAGCTGACCAGCTATGACGCTGCACGACTTGCCGCGGTACAGCTGGCAGGTGAACTCCTGCGGGACGAGGCGCATCGGCGGAAGCTCGGCGACGCTTGGCGCCTTGAGGTTCTGAACGAGTCCGGCACGAACGTCTGCAGCGTCGATGTGCGCGTCAGTCCCCCCGTCGCAGACGCTTGAGCGAAGCGTCCGCAACCCCCTGGTCCGTGCCTGCCCGTTGCCGCTCCACCTCATCCTCGGCCGCGTGCTGCGTCTTCGTGGCGATCAGTAGGTCGAAGTAGGCGATGGCCTGCTCGTGAACCAGCGCGGCTCGCACGTCGCTGAGTGCCTGAGCGATCTGCCGACGGTGCCAGGAGCGGACGTCGGCCAGCGCCTGCAGGTAGCCCTTCTGCTCGTCGGTCACTCGGCGCTCGCTGGGATGCCGAGCACGATCAGCAGCTCTCGCCCGGCCCTCGTGAGGTGCCACGCACGCCGGCCGGTTCGACCCCGGGTCGCGCGCTCCTCGACGTAGCCGAGCTCCTGCAGGATCGGCATGACGGTTGGGTAGGCCTCCTGCCGCAGCCCGCCCGGGTTCTCGGCGACCGCGCGCAGTGCTTCGAGGTGACGGCCGCGAATCGGGGCCTTCGGTTCGGAGGGCATGCCGGTCGGCTATTGCAGGCCTCCGGGCGAGTCCATCAGCCCTAGCCGGATAGCCAAAGCCAAAAGGTCGCTGTCTGTCAGCATCTCACCATCGACCAGCCACAGCGGATAGCTCTTGCTCCACGGCTCGACTTTGAGGCCATGAGCCCGCGCATCCACGGCCTCGAAGATCGGATCGTGGCTTTCGCTCATCCCGTCACCGGATGCGCCAGCAGGATCGCGATGCGCACCAACCAAGAACAGACCGTGGGGGATTCCGTGGGTGGTTTTGGCGACCCCAGGTCCCCACGTGCACCCTCCGTTCCGCATCGGCTTACTGGCTGATGTGATGCTCTCGGCGGTAAAACCCTTGTAGATCAAGGGCCTTAATGGTCGGAGTGGCGGGATTCGAACCCACGACCCCTAGTCCCCCAGACTAGTGCGCTAACCGGGCTGCGCTACACTCCGACGCCGCGAAGGCCCGGCGCTCTTAGCCTTCACACTCGCGCGGTGCAACCCCTTCTCGGATGTCCCGCGTGCCGGAAGCTCTGGCCCTCGCCGCCCTGGGCCGGTAGGGGTTCGCCATTCCCCCTTTCCGCTCGAGGATCATGACGGACCGACCGATCGCCTTCGATCTCACGCGCCTCGTCACGCGCCTGCGTCATGCGAGCCCCTCCGGGATCGATCGCGTCGACCTTGCTTACGCACGCGCCTTTCTCGATCGGTCGGGCCCCGGTTTCGGCGTCGTTTCGACGGGACTGGGACCGCGCGTCCTCGACCGTGACCAGGCGCGCGCCATCGTCGAGACCGTAGCCGCCGGCTGGGTCGAGGACCGGGATGCGGCCTCGGACCCGGTCTATCGACGGCTGGCCGCGCGATGCGGCGATCCGGACGTGGCCTCCGGTGCGACTGCGCGGGTGTCCGGCACGCGGATCGGTGCCTCCGACCGGCGCCGCATCCAGGCGCGGACGACCGCCGACATCGCGTTGCGCAGCCGCCCGATCGCGGCCCTGCCGCGCGACACGCTCTATCTGCACACCTCCCACCTGCGCCTCGACAACCCGCGCCGGTTCGACTGGCTCTATACGCGCCCGGATATCCGGGCGGCGTTCTTCGTCCACGACCTGATCCCGATCACCCACCCGGAATACGGTCGGGCCGGCGAGGCCGACCGCCACCGGGCGCGGATGCGCACGATCGGTCGCCACGCCGCCGCGATCCTGGTGAACTCGGTGGACACCGGCGAACGCACCCTCGATTTCCTCGCGGCCGAGGGGTTCGGGCGGCCGCCCCTGGCTGTCGGCCATCTCGGGGTCGAGGCCGCCTTCGGTCGGACCGGACCGCGATTTCGGACCGATCGCCCCACCTTCGTGGTCTGCGGCACGATCGAATCGCGCAAGAACCACCTGCTCCTGTTCCAGATCTGGCGGCAGCTGGCCGAACGCCTCGGCGCCGCCACGCCCCGCCTCGTCGTGGTCGGGCGACGCGGCTGGGAGGCCGAGAGCGCCATCGACATGCTGGAGCGGTGCCCCGGCGTGCAGGCGCACACGATCGAGGTCACGGGGCTCTCGACGCACGGCCTCGCCGCGCTGATGCGCAGCTGCACCGCGCTGCTGATGCCCTCGTTCACCGAAGGCTACGGTATTCCGGTGGTCGAGGCTGCGGCCTCCGGCCTGCCGGTGATCGCGTCCGACATCCGCGTTCATCGCGAGATCGCCGAGGGCTTCGCGCTGTTTCGCGATCCGCTGGACGGTCCCGGCTGGCTGGCGTCCATCGAGGCTCTCGCGCGCCCGGGCTCGGAGCTGCGGACGGAGCTGGCCGGGCGTCTCGAGGGCTACGTGCCGCCGGATTGGGCGGCCCATTTCGACGCCGTCGGACCGACCCTCAACGCCCTGTGACCGCCGCCTCGCCGCGACAGACCTCCGAGTTGCACCATCCTACCCTGACGAATAAGGAAAAGCGTCAGTCCGCAGATCACGCGGCGACCGGGCGTAACGGAGATCCTGCCGATGCAGGTGGTCGACCTCGATCGTGAAACGATCAAGCGTGGGTTGAGCGATGGCTCGATGTTGGTGATCGATGTGCGCGAGCCGCATGAATACGAGGCCGGACACATCCCGGGCGCCGTCTCGCATCCGCTCTCCAGCTTCGATCCGCAGGCCGTGGCCGCACTGATCGCCGATGATGGGCGGCGGCCCGTCTTCTCCTGCGCGTCCGGGGTACGTTCGGTTCACGCGCTCATGGCGGCGCAGAATGCCGGCGTCGCCATCACCGAACACTACAAGGGCGGCTTCAAGGACTGGTACGGCGCCGGCGAAACGATCGAATAGATCGCTGGAACAATCCGGCTCACGGCCCCGTGATGTGCGCTCGCGCACAAGCAACATCGTTTCGTGCGGGTTAGGGCGCCCCAGCGGCGGAACAATCGTCACGCTCGGCGCGACCGATGGGTCGGCCAACCGACAGCAGGACCCGATGCGCAGCCGGCTTCCCAGCCTTCTCACCGTATTGTCAGGACTGACCGCCGGATTGGCGGCAGGTCCCATCGCGACGCCTGCGCACGCACAGGCCCCGGGCGGTCCGCCGCCCAAGGTGACCGTGGCAAAGCCGGTCGTGCGGCAGATCGTCGAGCAGGATCAGTATACCGGCCGTTTCGACCCGATCGACTACGTCGAGGTTCGCGCCCGCGTCACCGGGTACCTGGAGAAGATCAACTTCACGGATGGCCAGACCGTAAAGAAGGGTGACCTGCTGTTCGTCATCGACCGGCGCCCCTACAAGGCGGCGCTGGAGCAGGCGCAGGCGGCGCTGGCCTCCGCGAAGGCCCGGCAATCCTTCTCGCAGACCGACCTGGAGCGCGCGCAGACCCTGTCGCGCAGCGGCAACATCTCCGAGCAGGTCACCGACCAGCGCCGACAGGCCTCGCAGACCGCCCAGGCCGACGTCGACAGCGCGCAGGCCGCCCTCAACAACGCGCAGCTGAACTACGACTTCAGCGAGGTGAAGGCGCCGATCAACGGCCGGATCAGCCGCCGTCTCGTCACCGAGGGCAACATCGTCAGTGCCGA
Source organism: Methylobacterium sp. OAE515 (assembly GCF_041806315.1). NCBI lineage: Bacteria > Pseudomonadati > Pseudomonadota > Alphaproteobacteria > Hyphomicrobiales > Methylobacteriaceae > Methylobacterium > Methylobacterium sp. OAE515. The sequence continues at coordinate 2,776,791 of NZ_JBGMUV010000001.1, read as the reverse complement.
CCAAACGATGCTGACCACGATCGTGTCGCTCGATCCGATCTATTTCAGCTTCACCGTCGACGAGAAATCGTTCCTCAAGTACCAGAACAGCCTCGGCATCGGCATGGGCCAGACCCAGCAGGGCAAGGGCGTGCCGATCCTGATCGCTCTCTCCGGCGAGGCGAAGCCGAGCCGCAAGGGCACCCTCGACTTCGTCGACAACCGCGTCGACACTGCCACCGGCACGATCCTGCTGCGCGCGACCGTCCCGAACGCCGACCTGTTCATCAAGCCGGGCCTGTTCGGCATCGTCTCGATGCCAGCCACCAAGCCGTCCCAGGGGATCATGCTTCCCGACGAAGCGGTGGCGGCGAACCAGGACAAGCGGATCGTCTACATCGTCGGGCCCGACAACGTGATCCAGCAGAAGGACGTGGTGCTGGGGCCGAAGGTCGATGGCTACCGGGTGATCCAGTCCGGGCTGAAGGGCGACGAGACCGTGGTGGTCAACGGCCTTTCGCGGGTCCGCGCGGGCGCGAAGGTGGCGCCCGACACCATCGAGCTGCCCCCGAGCAAGACGTGAGCCTGAACGGCTCACGACGACTGCCTTCGAGCGCGCCGCACGGCGCGCCCCGCACCGACGACGCAGGGCCCCGGCCGGGAGACCGGCGGGCCTCAGAGGTTTGACCGATGCGTTTCGCCCATTTCTTCGTCGACAGGCCGATCTTCGCGTCCGTCACGTCGATCGTGTTCCTAATCCTCGGCTTCGTGGCCTACGAGAGCCTGCCGGTCTCGCAGTATCCCGAGATCGTGCCGCCGACCGTGACCGTGCGCGCCTCCTATCCGGGCGCCAACGCCGAGACCGTTGCCGCCACGATCGCGACCCCGATCGAGCAGGAGGTCAACGGCGTCGACAACATGCTCTACATGACGTCGTTGTCGACCAACGACGGCAACATGCTGCTGACCGTGACCTTCAAGGTCGGCACCAACCTCGATATCGCCAACGTGCTGGTGCAGAACCGTCTCTCGGTGGCCCAGCCCCGCCTGCCGCCGGACGTGCGCAACCTCGGCGTCACCGTGCGCAAGGCCTCCCCCGACCTGATGCTGGTCGTGCACCTGCTCTCGCCGAACAAGACCTACGACCAGAATTACCTCGCCAACTACATCTACCTGAACATCCGCGACGAGCTGCTGCGCCTCGACGGCGTCGGCGACATCACGATCTTCGGCGGTAACGAGTACGCCGAGCGGATCTGGGTCGATCCCAACAAGCTCGCCGCCTACGGCCTCTCGGTCACCGACGTCACTACGGCGCTGCAGGAGCAGAACGTGCAGGTGGCGGCCGGCCAGCTGAACGGCCCGCCCGCGGCCAAGAGCGAGGCGTTCCAGCTCGTCGTGCAATCGCAGGCGCGGTTCAAGACGCCCGAGCAGTTCGCCGAGGTGATCATCAAGGCCCAGGACGGCCGCCTTGTCCGGGTCAAGGACATCGCCCGCGTCGAGATGGGCCAGAAGGACTACACGACCAACTCCTACCTCAACGACACGCCGGCGGTGGGCATCGGCGCCTTCCAGCGCCCCGGCACCAACGCGCTGGACGCGGCGGCGTCGGTCAAGAAGGTGATGGAGGAGGTCAAGAAGCGATTCCCGCCCGACGTCGAGTACCGCATCGCCTACAACCCGACGGAGTTCATCGAGGAATCGATCCACGAGGTCTATAAGACCCTGTTCGAGGCGGTCGGCCTCGTCGTCATCGTGGTGCTGGTCTTCCTCCAGAGCTGGCGGACCGCGCTGATCCCGGTGATCGCGATCCCGGTCTCACTGATCGGCACCTTCGCGGCGATGGCGGCCTTCGGCTTCTCGCTGAACAACCTGACCCTGTTCGGGCTGGTGCTCGCCATCGGCATCGTGGTCGACGACGCCATCGTGGTGGTAGAGAACGTCGAGCGCAATATGGCCGAGGGCCTGTCGCCGGGCGACGCTGCGCACAAGACCATGGACGAGGTCGGCGGCGCGGTCATCGCGATCGCGCTGGTGCTCGCCGCGGTGTTCGTGCCGACGGCGTTCATCCCAGGCATCTCGGGCCAGTTCTACAAGCAGTTCGCGCTGACCATCGCGGCCTCGACCCTGATCTCGGCCTTCAACTCGCTGACCCTGTCGCCGGCGCTGTGTAAGCTGCTGCTGGTGCCGCATCACGCCCGGAAGGAGCCGAAGTTCTTCCTGACGCGGTTCATCAATTGGCTGGCGAACGGCTTCAACCGCGCCTTCGACGCGACCTCGAACGCCTACGGCCGGACGATCCGTGTCCTGACCGGCGGCATCGTGGGTCTCGGCGTGATGCTGCTGATCTACGCGGCGGTGATCGCCGGAACGCTGCACCTCGCGCAGACGACGCCCACGGGCTTCATCCCGGACCAGGACCAGGGCTACCTGATCGGCGTGGTCCAGCTGCCCTCGGGCGCATCCCTCGACCGCACGACGGACGTGATCCTGCGCGCCGCCAAGCAGGCCCGCACGGTCGACGGCGTGGCCAACGCGGTGATCATCGCGGGCTTCGACGGCGCGACCTTCACCAACACGACCAATGCCGGCGTGATGTTCCTGACCCTGAAGGGAGCGAAGGAACGGGCGGAAGTGGGTCGGAGCGCAGCCGTGATTACCGGCGACGTGCTGAAGGCCACCTCGGACATCCAGGAAGCCCGGGTGATCGTGATCCCGCCGCCGCCGGTCCGTGGCCTCGGCAACGGCGGCGGCTTCAAGATGCAGATCGAGAGCCGGCAATCGTCGGAGATCGGCCCGCTCATGGCCGCGGCCGGTGAGGTGATCGCTCAGGCCAACCAGAGCGCGGACGTGCAGCGCGTCTTCACGACCTTCGACAACTCGACGCCGCAGCTCTTCCTCGACATCGACCGCACCATCGCGCGGATGCTGAACGTGCCGCTCGCCAACGTGTTCTCGTCGGTCCAGGCGGATCTCGGCGGCACCTACGTGAACGACTTCAACACGCTGGGCCGCATCTACCAGGTGCGCCTGCAGGGCGACGCCGCCTTCCGGACGTCGATCCAGGATATTTCGCAGATCAAGGTGCGCTCCTCCACCGGCGCGCTGGTGCCGATGGGAACGCTCGCCTCGGTGCGGGACGTGACCGGGCCGCAGATCGTGCAGCGCTTCAACCTGTACTACTCGGTCCCGGTGCAGGGCGTGGCCAAGCCCGGCGTCTCGACCGGTCAGGCGCTGGACGCCATGGAGCAGATCGCCAAGAAGGCCCTGCCCGACGGCTACTCGTACGACTGGACCGAGATCGCCTACCAGCAGAAGGCCGCGAGCGGGACCGCCGGCGCCGTCTTCGCCCTGGGCGTGCTGCTGGTCTTCCTCGTGCTCGCCGCGCAGTACGAATCGTGGGCGCTCCCGCTCGCGATCCTGCTCGTGGTGCCGACCGGGGTGCTCGCCGCGCTCGCGGGCGTGCAGTTCCGCGGCCAGGACAACAACATCCTGACGCAGATCGGCCTGATCGTGCTCATCGGCCTGGCTGCCAAGAACGCGATCCTGATCGTCGAGTTCGCGCACGACATCGAGCAGCGGGAGCACCGCGGCCCGGTTGAGGCGGCGGTCGAAGCCTGCCGCCTGCGCTTGCGCCCGATCCTGATGACCGCCTTCGCGTTCATCCTCGGCACCCTGCCGCTGGTCATCGCCACCGGCCCCGGCGCCGAGATGCGCCAGGCGCTCGGCACCGCGGTGTTCTTCGGGATGATCGGTGCGACCTTCTTCGGCCTGTTCCTGACGCCGGTCTTCTACGTGGTGATCCGGCACTTCTCGATCTGGCTCGGCCGGTTCCGGAAGAAGCACAGCCACGGCGACCACGGCGACGCTGCACCCGCCCACGGCTGACGCGCCGCGCCGTTTCGGAAAGCCCGTCTGATCCTGCGCCGATCGGGCGGGCTTTCGCGCGACGGGAGGGTGCACCCGGTGTAGAGGCTGTCCGGCATGCACCTCCTCGGCCGCCTGATCCTCGGGGCCTTCGCCCTCCTTCTCGCCGTCCCGGCGGGCTTCGCCGTGCTGGTCCTGGCGGTGCTGGTCGATCCGGCCGCGCAGGCCTGGCTGACCGGCGGGGCGCTGGCCGGCCTCGACATGGCCCTGTCGGACCTGTCGGCCGGGCTCCCGCCGGAAGGGGTGGTGCTGTTCGTCGCCGGTCTCGCCAAGGCGCTGTTCGTCCTGCTGTTCGTACCGCCGGCCCTGGTCGGTCTCGGCGGCGAAGTGCTCGGGCGACGCGGCCTCGTGTGGTACGGCGCCGGTTGCGGCCTGCTGACCGCCGCCCTCCCCTGGCTGACCCGCGGCGCCGTCCGGGCGGGGGGCGGGACGCGCGATGCCGGCCTCCTGGCCGCTGAGGCGCGCCTGACCCTGATCCTGTTCGTCGTCGGCGCGAGCGCCGGGTTGGTCTACTGGCTCGTGGCCGGCCGGCGCGCCGGCTTCACCCGCGGCCGCCGCTGGGCCGAGGACGCCTGACCGGTCCCGGCGACACCGCCCTTGGCCGCGGACGGGCGGGCGCGCTACAGGGAGTCGCCACGATACGGTTCCCGATGCTCGCCCTGCGCTCCCTCGTCTTCAACATCTGCTTTTATGCCGTCACCACGGTCCTGGCCTTTATCGGCCTGCCCATGCTGGTCTCCGGCCGGTCGGTTCTGCGGCTCGCCCGCGCCTGGGGGCGGATCACACTCTGGCTGCTGCGCGTCGTCGCCGGCACGCGGGTCGAGTTCCGCGGGCTGAACAACATCCCGCCGGGGCCGCTGCTGGTGGCGGCCAAGCACCAGTCGGCCCTGGAGACGCTGGCGCTCTGCACCGTGCTGCCGGACTTCGCTTACATCCTGAAGAAGGAGCTGCTGCTCATCCCGCTGATCGGCTGGTACCTGTCCCGCAGCGGCATGGTGGCGATCGATCGGTCCAAGGGCACCCGGGCGATGAGCCTGATGAACGCCGCCGCCGGCGAGGCGATTCGGCAGGGACGCCGGCTCATCATCTTCCCCGAGGGAACCCGCCGCCCAGTCGGGGCGCCGCCGGCCTACAAGCAAGGCCTGTCGCACCTCTACACGGCCCTGCAGGTCCCCTGCGTACCCGTGGCGCTGAACACCGGCCTGTTCTGGTCCCGTAACAGCCTCCTGCGCCGTCCAGGAACGGCTGTGATCGAGTTCCTGCCGCCGATCCCGCCGGGTCTGCCCCGGCAGGAGTTCCAGGCATTGGCGCAGGAGCGGCTCGAGACCGCGTCGAACGCCCTCGTCGACGGTGGGATCCACGGGCTCGCCGCCGCAGGTCACGCGGAACCGGCATCCGAGGCCCCTGCGGCGGCCGCACCGCGCCGCTGATCGGCTTGCCACCCCCTGCATCGAACCGGCCGACCCGGCTTGTGGATAGCGGGTGTAAGTCCCACATCTATTCCTAGGAACGTCGCGCTTGACGCCTGTGGATAGCGCGCGCTAGGTTGGAACAAATGGCGAACAGAAGAGCCCTGTCCTGGTCGGCCGCGCTTCGCGACCTGAAGGACGATCGCACGCGGAGGCAGGATGTGCGTGAAGAACGCCTCAAGACCACGGCGGGCCTGCGCGGCTCGCCCGCCCTTCCCCTCTCGGCCTGGCGCGGCCGCTCCGGCCGTCGCTACGTCGTGGGCGTCCATCCCGCCGGGGGCTTCGACCTCGACGAGATGGCGCAGGCCGTGGTGATCGCGGTGCGCCGCGACAATGCCGGCATCGCCGAGATGGTCTCGGTCGCCAGCTCCAGCGAGAGCCCGCGCGAGCACCTGCGGCGGACCTGGCTCGACCGGGTGCGCCGTCGGGGAGCCACCGAGATGCACGTGCACCGGCTGGCCGAGAACGAAGCCGAGCGGGTGGCGATCGTCGAGGATCTTCAGGTCGACAGCGTCGAGCCGGCGCAGGTCTGACCGTAAAAACCGGCGCGCGGAGGCCGATCGCCGCCTGCTGCGGTCGACCGGGCCCGGCACTGCCCCAGTTTCGCCCCTTGCGTGGCCTCAAGCCGAGGCCGCGATGACCCTGCGGGGATCGGGTCGGGGAGCGGAACGCATGGTGCAGGATCGGACGCGGCCGGACGATATAGCTTCGACGCCGCCGGCGCAGGGCAAGCGGCGCTCCCGCCTCGGGCTGTTTCTCCCCTACATCCTGCTGGCCCTTGTGGCGGTCGGATGGTCTGCCGGCTGGTTCTGGATCCGCGGGCGCGCCGCCGGCGAGATCGATGCCTGGATGGCCCGCGAGGCGGCCGCCGGCCGCACCTGGACCTGTGCTGACCGCACCCTCGGCGGCTACCCGTTCCGCATCGAGCTGCGCTGCAGCGCCGTGACCCTGGAGCGCACCGACGGGCGGTTCCGGCTCGGCCCGAGCACCGCGGTCGCGCAGATCTACCAGCCCCGCTTGGTCTTGTTCGAGAGCGCCGGCCCGTTCCACGTCGAGCAGGGCGACCTGATCGGCGACGCCGTCTGGAAGGGCCTGCAGGGCAGCTTCCACGGCGCCGCGGAGGGCTTCACCCGCGCTTCGCTGGTCGTGGACAACCCCGACATCACCGTGAAGGGCGCCGAACCCGGCCCGATCGCAGTCACGGGCCGGCACCTGGAGCTGCATGCCAGACCGACACCCGGCCGCTACGAGTCCGAGGGCGCCGTTGATGTGAGCCTGCGTCTGACCCAGGCGGCCGTGCCGCAACTCGATGCCCTCACTGGCAACCGCGACCCGGCCGATCTCGCTCTGGACGCGATCCTGACGCAAGCCACGGTGCTGCGGACCGGAACGGTGGCGCGCGAGCTTGAGCGCTGGCGGCAGGCCGGGGGTACCCTGGATCTCACCGCGCTCTCGCTCGCCAAGGGTGATCAGCGCGTGCAGGCCAAGGGAACTCTCGCTCTCGACGCCGCCCATCGGCCGGCGGGCCAGATCGACCTGCGGGCGGCCGGCGTCGACGCTCTGGTCGGCAGCATCGTCGGCCAGCGCTTCGGCTCCGACAGGGGTGCGCTGGTCGGCCAGCTGGTCGGCGGCCTTCTGGGCCTCGGCCGGCGGCCCGACGCGGAGGCGCCGAGCGGCAGCGCACCTCTGAAGGCGCTGCCGCCGCTCCGGCTGGTGGATGGTCGGCTCGTCTTCAGCGGCTTCCAGATTCCAAACGTCTTCGTGCCGGCGCTGTATTAGAGCGGTCCTCGATCAGCCTCAGAGCTCTGACGCGCAGCCCTGCGTGCGGCGCGTCATCGTCCGGGCCGAAATCGGACCCGATTCGGTCAATAGAGCCGCAGCCCGGGCCTGATCGGCGACGCGGGATCCGCTATAGGAGGCACATGGCCTCCGAGACCGCCGTCCCGACCCGCGTGAAGATCTGCGGGCTCAGCACCGAAGTGACCCTGACCGCCGCCCTTGAGGCCGGTGCGGATTGGATCGGGCTGGTCCACTTCGCGCGCAGTCCGCGGCACGTCACCCTCGCGCAGGCTGCCGCCCTCTCCGCTCTCGCCCGTGGGCGGGCGGAGCGCGTGCTCCTGCTCGTCGATCCGGACGACGCGCTGGTGGCTTCGGCTGTGGCGGCGGCCGATCCGGATCTGATCCAACTCCACGGGCGCGAGAGCCCCGAGCGCGTCGCGGCGATCCGGGCCGCCACCGGCCGGCCGGTGATGAAGGCGCTCGGCATCGCGACACGCGCGGACCTCGCGGTCCTGCCCGCCTACGCGGCCGTGGCAGACCGGATCCTGCTCGACGCGAAGGCGCCCGCGGACGCGACCCTACCGGGCGGGAACGGCCGGCGTTTCGACTGGGAGCTTCTCCGCGGCGCCGATCTTCCGCAGGGCACGATGCTGTCGGGCGGGCTCGACGCGGCCAATGTTGCCGAGGCGCTGATGCGAACCGGACTCCGCGCCGTCGATGTCTCGTCGGGTGTCGAGTCGGCGCCCGGGACCAAGGATCCGAGCAGGATCGCGGCCTTCGTGGCGGCCGCGCGGGCCGCGCGCTAAATCCTCGGAAGATGCAGGCCGTCCAAGAAAGGGCCCGTTCCCCCCCGCCGCCTCGCGACGGGGCTGCCGCCCTATCGCGGCGCCGGCAGGGCGGTGCGGCCCGTATTCGGGACCGTGTAGGGGCCGACGGTCTCGCTCTCCGGCGCGTAGGTCCGCAGCCGCGTTGCCTCGCGCTCGTACCGGACCGCCTCGCGGCGATGGTAGCGCGCCCGGGCGCGGGTCTTGCCCTGGCCGAGCCACGTGAAGATGCCGCCCACCACGATCCCGAGCGCCACCGCGCCGAACAGGATCGCGTAGAGCGGCAGGGCGACGCTGAAGACCGGCGCGTCGGCGTTGAACGGATCGAAGGAGAGCTGCACCGGCGCGCGGTTGGCGACCGCTAGCAGGATCACCAAGGCGGCGATCGGCAGCAGCACGAGGCTCTTCAGGAAACGGATCATCGCGCGTACAGGTCCTTCCTACTCGGCGGCCGAGGCGCTCTCGCCGATGCCCGCGGCGTTGAGGCGCTGGCGCATCTCCTTGCCGGTCTTGAACACCGGGATCGCCTTCTCGGACACGGCAACGGCGGCGCCCGTGCGCGGGTTGCGTCCCCGGCGCGCCTCGCGGCGTTTCACCGAGAAGGCACCGAAGCCGCGCAGCTCCACCCGGTCGCCGCGGGCCAGCGCGTCGGAAATGGTGTCGAGGATTGCGTTGACCAGGATCTCCACGTCGCGCTGATAGAGATGCGGGTTCTGCTCGGCGATCTTGAGAACGAGCTCCGACTTGATCATGGCGTCTTGTCTTCTCGCGGGATCGGGGCGGGCTGCGTGAGGGCAGGCAATCAGGGGGCCGGGCGCCAGAGCGCGAGCAGCCCGCCCTGGGAGGCCTGGGCCTCGGCGCCGACGGTCCGCAGCCGCGCCGCGAGGCCGTCGAGCCCGAGGAGATCGGCGCCGATGCCGGCCGCGGACCACAGGGAGAAATTGCTCTCGGTCGAGGGCTTCCAATCCTTGATCGGCAGGTCCTTCTGGACGCCGCGGGCGCTCTCCAGCCACGCCGCGGCCTGGCGCTCGCTGCCGAGCTCGTCCACCAGCTTCAGCGGCAGGCTCTGGCGGCCGCTGAAGACACGGCCGTCCGAGACGGTGGCGAGCTGGCCCGGATCCATGCCCCGCCGTTCGGCCACGAGGCCCTTGAACCACGCGTAGGTGTCGCCGACGACCGCGGCGAGCGCCGCGCGCGCTTCCGGCGAAGTCGGGGTGAAGCCCGACGGCTCGGCCTTGAGCGGCGACGACTTCACCGACTCGACCTTGACGCCGACCTTGTCGAGCAGGCCGGACACGTCCGGATACTGGAACAGCACGCCAATCGAGCCGACGAGGCTCGTCTCGCGCGCCACGATGTGGTCGGCCGCGATGGCGGTGATGTAGGCCCCGGAGGCGGCGGTGCCGTCCACGAAGGCGACGATCGGCTTCTTGGCGGCCAGCGCCCGCAGGTTGCGGAAGATCTCCTCGGAGCCCGTGGTCGTGCCGCCCGGCGAGTTGATCGAGACGATCACGCCCTTCACGGCATCCGCGTCGCCGACCCGCTTCATCAGCTTGGCGGTGGCCTCGCTGCCCGCGATGAAGCCCGAGACCGAGATGCGGGCGATCTGCGGCCGCACGGCGAAGCCGCCCTCCGCGCCGGTGCGCACGCGGTAGCCGAGCGCGCCGACCGCCACGATCAGGCCGCCGATGCCCAGCACGCGCCAGAGAGACAGCCTGCGGCGCAGGCGCCGCCGGTCGATCAGCAGTTCGGCGTCGGCTGCCATGCTGTGCCTTCCCCTGAAGCCCCCGGTTGCTCCCCTCGACGGGATGCGGGAGCCACGCCCCCGCGCCGGGCAAGTCCTTGGTTTCCTTCGGCTCGCTCGGTCCGAGCCGTGCGAGGCCGGTGTTCTAGAGCATTTACCGCGGGCGTGGATATGGGGCGGATGAAGAAAATGACGGGGTGGCCGGCCGCTGTCGCGTCGCACCGGCCCATCCGACCTGCGATCCGCCTTCGGCAACCTTGAATTGTTGAGCCAAAAAAGAACCCGCGCAGGACGTCGGTCCTGCGCGGGTTTCAGTATCGCGGATCCGCCGCCCGGACAGGCCGGGCGGCAGAGAGCAGCGGCTTACTCGTCGTCGGAGCGCTTCTTGTTGAAGGCCGCGCCCAGGATATCGCCGAGCGAGGCACCCGAATCGGCGGAGCCGAACTGGGCCATGGCCTCCTTCTCCTCGGCGACCTCGAGGGCCTTGATCGAGACCTGCACGCGGCGGGCCTTCCGGTCGAACTGCACGACGCGGGCGTCGAACTTCTCGCCGGTGGCGAAGCGCTCGGGACGCTGGTCGCCGCGGTCGCGGGCCAGCTCGGCGCGACGGATGAAGGTCTGCATGTCGGTGTCGACGATCTTCACCTCGACGCCGGCATCCTTGACCTCGACCACCTCACAGGTGACGATCTGGCCCTTCTTGATCTCGCCCGCCTCGGCGAAGGGGTCACCGCCGAGCTGCTTCACGCCCAGCGAGATCCGCTCCTTCTCGACATCGACGTCGAGAACCTGGGCGCGGACCATGTCGCCCTTCTTGAACTCCTCGATGACCTGCTCGCCGGGACGGTTCCAGTCGAGATCCGACAGGTGAACCATGCCGTCGACATCGCCCTCGAGGCCGATGAACAGGCCGAACTCGGTCTTGTTCTTGACCTCGCCCTCGACCTCGGAGCCGACCGGGTGCTTCTCGGCGAAGGCCTCCCAGGGGTTCTGCAGGGTCTGCTTGAGGCCCAGCGAGATGCGACGCTTGACCGGATCGACCTCCAGGATCTGAACCTCAACCTCCTGGGAGGTGGAAACGATCTTGCCCGGATGGACGTTCTTCTTGGTCCAGCTCATCTCGGAGACGTGGATCAGGCCCTCGATCCCCGGCTCCAGCTCCACGAAGGCGCCGTAATCGGTGATGTTGGTCACGCGGCCCTTGAGCTTGGCGCCCTCCGGGTAGCGGGCGGCGATGCCCTCCCACGGATCGGCGAGAAGCTGCTTGATGCCGAGCGAGATGCGGTGCGTCTCGTGGTTGATCTTGATGATCTTGACCTTCACGGTCTGACCGATCGTGACCACCTCGGACGGGTGGTTCACGCGGCGCCACGCCATGTCGGTGACGTGCAGCAGGCCGTCGATCCCGCCGAGGTCGACGAACGCGCCGTACTCGGTGATGTTCTTGACGACGCCGTCGATGACCTGACCTTCCTCAAGGTTGGCCACCAGCTCCGAGCGCTGCTCGGCGCGGCTCTCCTCGAGGACGGTGCGGCGCGACACGACGATGTTGCCGCGGCGGCGATCCATCTTGAGGATCTGGAACGGCTGCGGGGTGCCCAGCAGCGGGGTGACGTCGCGGACCGGGCGGATGTCGACCTGCGAGCGCGGCAGGAACGCCACGGCGCCGTCGAGGTCGACGGTGTAGCCGCCCTTGACCTGGTTGAAGATCGTGCCGGTGACGCGGTCGTTGTTCTCGAACGACTTCTCGAGCTTGACCCAGCTCTCCTCGCGACGCGCCTTGTCGCGCGAGATGACGGCCTCACCGAGCGCGTTCTCGATCCGGTCGACGTAGACCTCGACCTCGTCGCCGACCCTCAGCTCGCCCTCGCGGCCGGGACCGGTGAACTCCTTGAGCGCGACACGGCCTTCCGTCTTGGCGCCGATGTCGATGACGGCCACGTCCTTCTCGATCGCGACGACGCGACCCTTGACGACGGAGCCTTCGGTGATCTCGTGTTCGAGGAAGCTCTCCTCGAGGAGTGCGGCGAAATCGTCGCGGCTCGGGCTACGCCCCAGAGCGGTACCTGCGGTCATTCTGTCTCCTGAACGGCCTCCGGCGGAGGCCCGTTGCGTCGGCGGCTCGCGTTGCAGGCACCCTCGCTCGCCGCGGCCTCCCCGGACTCTTTCGGGAGAGGCGACCGGTCCCGTGGGACCCGGCTTGCCGACGCGTCGATACGGATGACGAGGGCGGTCCAGCCGGCGGCCCGGCGGGCGCAAGAGTGACGAGCGCGCGAGATCGGATCCGGGAGGACGCGCGTGCCATACAGCATCGGCCCTCTGACTTCAACCGAACGGGGGTGTCCGCGGCGCGGCGGATGGCACATCCGCGGCCTGGTGACGCTTTCGCTTGCCGCTCTTGCCCGCCGCCGTGCAGGCGCGATACCTCTGGCGGCGACACGAAGGCTTCCGGCAGCGGCGACGTGATCCTGCTCGTCTCGCAGGACCATCGCTTCGCCGATCGCGTCTGGCACCGGGTTCGAGGCCGGTGCCAGCAGGAGGGCGCCGATCGATGTCCGGTCTGGAGGAATGAACGTGCTGCGCTCTTGTCTCCACCGTCCGGCTGAAGCGGGTCAGCCGCGGTGGTCCCACCTGGTCGGGCAGCCCAAGGCCTAAACGCGGATGCCGACCGGACGACACTCACCGCTGGAGATGCTGACGCGCAAGCTCGACAGCATAACGGTGCTGGCCGAAGAGGATCGGACCGCGATCCTCGATCTGCCGCACACGGTTCGAAACCTGCCGGGCCGCCACGATATCGCCCGGTTCGGCGAACGGCCGAGCCAGTGCTGCCTCGTCCTCCAGGGCTGGGTCTCGCGCTATGCCGCGCTGTCCGAGGGCGGCCGGCAGATCCTGTCGTTCTACATCGCCGGTGACATGCCGGACCTGCAGAGCCTGCACCTGCACCGGATGGACCACAATCTCGCCACCCTGACGGCCTGCACCATCGCCTTCATCCCGCACGACGCGCTGCACCGGGTGCTCCGGCGGCACCCGGACCTTGCGAATGCCCTGTGGCGGGATACCCTGATCGACGGGGCCCATTATCGCGAGCGGATCACCAGCCTGGGCCGGCGTCAGGCGCTCGGACGCGTGGCGCACCTGTTCTGCGAATTGTATCTCCGGCAGCGCGCGGTCGGACTGACGAACGGCCTCAGCTTCTCCCTGGCCCCGAAGCAGGCGGAGCTGGCCGATGCGCTCGGCCTGACAAGCGTGCATCTGAACCGGGTTTTGCGCACCTTGCGGGCGCGCAAGCTGGTCACCCTCAGCGGCGGTGTCCTGACCATCGAGGATTGGGACGCCCTGGTCGCGGTGGCCGAGTTCGATCCGACCTTCCTCCACCAGGGCAACAACGCGCCGGCCGTCCGCGAAACGGCCGAAACCGTCTAGCAGCACCCCCCTGCCCTCAGGCTGCGCGGGCCAGAGGCGTGGCTGCGCCCGGCACTTCGTCGGTGTGGACGTCGAACCGCGCGAGGTACGCGGAGCCGAAGCTCGTCGTCAGGGCGCAGTCGGTCGCGTCACGTCCGCGGGCCATGACGATGCGGCCGATCCGCGGCCGGTTGTGGCGCGCGTCGAACGTGTACCAGCGCGGGCCCTCCGGACCGTCGAGATAGACCTCGAACCACGCCGAGAAGTCCATCGGAGCGGGGTCTTTCGGCACGCCGATATCGCCGAGGTAGCCGGTGGCGTAGCGCGCCGGGATGTTCATGCAGCGGCACAGAGTGATCGCGAGATGCGCGAAGTCGCGGCACACCCCGACCCGCTGGGTGTAGCCGTCGAAGGCGGTGCGGGTCGCGTCGGCCTGCTGGTAGTCGAAGCGCAGATGCGCGTGGGCGAAGTCGACGATCGCCTGGACCCGGGCCCAGCCTTCCGGTGTGCCGCCGAACAGCGACCACGCGACACCCGAGAGCTTGTCGGTATCGCAGTAGCGCGAGCCGAGCAGGTACATCAGGACATCGTCCGGCAGGTCCTGCACGGCGCGCTGACGCGCGCCGGGTACCCGATCGTCCGGAAGGCCGCTGTCGGCGATCGTGAAATCGGCCGCCATGGTGATCCGGCCGCCCGGCGCCACGATGCGCGTGCAGACATTGCCGAAAGCATCGACGTGCTGGCGGGCGGGGATCGGCGGATCGAAGGTGATCGTCTCCGGGGTGACGAGATCGGTCCTGCGCTCCGGACGCACGTTCAGGAGCAGGTTCATCGGCGTCGGGCCGACGGTGTCGAAGGCGATCGAGAAACCGGTGCGAATATGCATCGTCGGGAACCATGTCGGAAACCGCCACTCGGCTGGACGAGAGGCAGGTTGTGTCAGTCCAGGGCCCTAAAAAGCGATGAGCCGAAGCAGAGTTCCGCCCGGAAGCTCGGTTCTTGCGCTATCGCCTGCTCTAATATTCAGCAGCGGGGGCACGCGCCTCGTCCGATGTCTTTACGCGACTGACCGGACGGCCAGTCTCGGCGGCGCACATCTGCCCGGCGCCGCGCCATGTTGCATCGCACAGGGCACGCTCGTATCCCTACCGCCTCGGGGCTCGGAGCGACCGAATCCCGCCGAGACTTCCTGCCAGACGATCGATGCCGATGACGCCCGACAAGCTCTCCCTGCCCAAGGACAAGATCCGGGTCCTGCTGCTCGAAGGCATCAACGACAGTGCCGTCGCGCTGATGCGGGCGGCCGGTTACACCAACTTGACGCGGCTGCCGAAGGCGCTCGACCGGGAGGCCCTGCACGAGGCGCTGCAGGGGGTGCACATGGTGGGCATCCGGTCCCGGACGCAGCTCGACGCGGCCGCCTTCGAGGCTGCGGATCGGCTGCTGGCGGTGGGCTGCTTCTCGGTGGGGACGAATCAGGTCGATCTCGAAGCGGCGCGCCACCGCGGCATCCCGGTCTTCAACGCGCCCTTCTCGAATACACGCTCGGTGGCCGAGCTGACGATCGGCGAAATCGTGATGCTGCTGCGCCGGATTGTGCCGCGCTCGGTCGGCGCCCATGCCGGCCGTTGGGACAAGTCGGCGGTCGGGTCGCTCGAGGTCCGCGGCAAGACGCTGGGCATCGTGGGCTACGGCAATATCGGAACGCAGCTCTCCACCTTGGCGGAAGCCATGGGCATGCGTGTCCTGTTCTACGATCACACCGACAAGCTGCGACACGGCAATACCGAGCCCACCGAGACGCTGCACGAGCTGCTCGCCCAGAGCGATGTGGTCTCGCTCCACGTGCCGGAGACCGACTCCACGGCCAACATGATCGGCGAAGCCGAGATCCGGGCCATGAAACCCGGCGCGTTCCTGATCAACAACGCCCGGGGCACCGTGGTCGATCTGGACGCTCTCGCTTCGGCCCTGCGCGACGGCCACCTCAAGGGCGCCGCCGTCGACGTCTTCCCCGTGGAGCCGGGATCCAACGCCGAGACCTTCGTGAGCCCGCTCCAGGGGATCGAAAACGTCATCCTCACGCCGCATGTCGGCGGTTCCACGGAAGAGGCGCAGGAGCGCATCGGCGCCGAAGTGGCCCGCAAGCTCGTCGATTATTCCGATATCGGCTCGACCGTCGGCGCGGTGAATTTCCCGCAGGTGCAACTGCCCGCCCGGCCGACCGGAACGCGCTTCATCCATGTCCAGCGTAACCTGCCGGGCATGCTGGGGCGCCTCAACGACGTGTTCTCCCGGGGCCACGTCAACATCGCGGCGCAGTTCTACCAGACCGACGGCGAGGTCGGTTACGTGGTGCTGGAGACGGACGCCACCGACGCGGATGCGGAGGGGCTCCTCGACGAGATCCGCGCCATACCGGGCACCATCCGCGCCCGCCTGCTTTACGAGCGGCGTTGAGCGCTCGGCTACGCAATCCGCGACGGGCATTTACGCTGAGCGCGTGAACGCGCCCGCGCCTGCCGCGTTCGACTTGCGTGGCCAAGCCGGCCGCTGTTCAAGTGGCGTGCGACCGGTCCCGGTGGATCGGATCGGCGGCGGAGGATTGACGGTGACGAAACGTGTTGCGCGCGCCTGGGTCGGCCTGGTGCTCGGCATCGCCGGGACGGTTCCGGCCGCCTCCGATGCCTCGGCGGATTGCCTCCGCCGCGTCTACAACCGCTCGAACTTCGTGCTCGTCGTGCGGAACGAGGCCGGCCCTCCGGTGACGCTGCCGCCCGGGCGGTCCGTGCCGGTGCGACTGTCGCGACCGGGCCAGATCGACGTGTCGGCCTATTGCGGCATCCCCGGCGGCGAGCCGGTGCTGCACCGGACCTTCGACTACGAAGCCGTGCTCGACCGCTGCTTCGTGCGGTTCGGCGACGATCTGTTCGTTCCCCAACTCGGGCGCGGGTTTTTCGGAACGCAGGAGACCGCGCCGTTCACGGTCAACAATCCACGGCAGGGTGACATCGTCCTCGGGCCGGCAGCCCAGCCGGCCTGCGCGGTGCCGAGCGCTGTCCTGAGCCGCCGCGGCTGATCGCTCAGAGATAATGCCGGAAGACGACGCCCCCGTCCTCGGCCGTGTCGGGCTGACAGGGGGCGGCCGGCCCGATCAGCGGGCTGGCCAGACGCAGGGCGATCAGGCCGAGGGCTGCGAGCGTCGGGGCGACGAACCGGAACGGGCGAGCGAGCATGGGCGCCTCCGTCGCGCGATCGCCGATACAGGAACGGTCCTGTGTGCAGCCCTGGCGCGCTTGTGAAGCATCGCACCCGACGACCGAACCCGAGGTGCCCCAGCGCACATGGGTAACGTTAAGCTGGCGACGCTGCTGTCTGGTCCGGTCGGGGCATGCCGGCGTTACGGTCGGTCGATTGCGTCGACCGCGTCGCTGGCATGTATCCCGACGCGCTCCTATGCTGCCCGCGGCGGGAATTTGCCGGCTGTCGCGTCTCACGGCGTGCGGCCGCGCCGTCCCTGCAAGACCAATTGCGTGAACGAGGACGCGCGTATGCTCACTCAGACTGGCAGCTCGATCGTGCGGGGGGATCTCGGTGTCGAGGAGACCATCGAGTCTGACAACATCGTCCGCTGGGACGGCGAGCGGCTCTATGTCGAGCAGGACGTCTACCACAACGGCCAACTCGTCCACCGCAAGTATCGGCGCACCGTCACCGAGCCCGTGGCCCGCGTGCTGTGGACGATCATCAACCGCGCCAAGCAGTAAGCGGCGCTGCGGGATCACGCGGTGGCCTTCTTGGGTCGCCGCGCCCGATCCAGGCAATGGCGTCTCGGCGGCGCAGTTCCGACCGGTGATGCGCCGCGGTGTAAGCACCATTCCATAGCTCAGGCGGGACCTCGACGCGGGCCTGTCTTCGCCACGTCGAGGCGTGCGGACCCTAGCCGGCCTCAGGCGGCTACGGCGTCGGGCGTCTCGACCAGTGTGAGATGCACCGGGCGGAGCGCGTCCAGGCGCTCATGCGCGGCGTCGAAGGCAGCGCGAATCGTCGTGCTTGCATCCTCGACGGCGACCAGCACCGCCAGCCTCTGCGTGCTCGCCCGCTCGGCAATGCTGCGGGCGGCGCTGACCAGGGATTGCTCCAGGTCCAGGAACTCGGTTTCGGTGTCCGTCCCGGCCTCCTGCGTGGCCGTCGCGAGACGTGCAAGCACAGCTTCCAGTGCGTGACGCAGGACAAGCGTCCGCACGCGCTCCTGAAGGAGCGCCCTCTCGTCGATCTTCATCGGAATCAGTCCGGGTTCGGGAACACGGCTAAGTTCTCATACTTCGCCGGACTGTGCAGCCACCTTTTTGCAACAGCGTAATACAGTCTCACAGCGGCGGCCGCGACGCGCTGAGCATCGTTCTGGTCAATATTCCTGGAAACATCCGAGCAATATTCGAATTTTTCTTGGATCGGGCCCGGATCAGCCGCTGACGGATAGAGGCCGAGACGATGAAGAGGCGGAAGAGTAATCTGTATTCGTGACCTTAGGATCCCGCGCGTAAACGTCGACCACGGGTATGGCTGACGGCCGCCGTCTCGACGGTATGAACCGGACAGTGAGGCGCCGCATTTGTCCCGACAGGGAGCCGCGGCAGAAATCAGTATGGGGTGCCCTGGGCGCGCCGGGTGCGCAGGGCCTCGGCATACCATTCCAATTCATCCATGAACCGGTTCGCGGACCGTTCGAGCCACGGCTCTGCGGGCGTTCCGTCGTCGCCGATAGCTTTCTGAAGACGGGGGATCGGCAGGAGCGAGGGAATGCTGGGCATGCCCATCTCTGAGAGCATCGCGCGCAGCGGCATGGCCGCCCGGACACCGCCGAACTGTCCTGCCGAGTAGCAGCAGATCGCCGATGGCCGCCAATAATACTCCTCGAGAAAGTGATCGAGGGTGTTCGAGAGCGCGGGCGGGACCCCGTGGTTATATTCGGCCGAGACGATCAGGAACGCGTCGGATCCACGATACAGCGCGGCGAGCCGCTCGAGCGGTTCCGGTGCCGTGCCGGCCGGATATTCCTTGTACATCCGGTCGAGCAACGGAAGCTTCAGCTCGGCAGGATCGACGAGCGGCGCGGCGTGGCCTCGTGCCTCCAGCTTCGACGTCAGGAAGCGGGCGGCCCGAATGCCGATCCGGTCGGATCGGACGCTGCCGAGGATGACGGGCACGGTCAGGGTCATGGTGGCCTCCCAGACGCGCGATCATGCCAGAGCCGCGCGCGCCGCTCCAGGCGCGCCGCACAACCCGTCCGGTCAGGCCTTCGCGGTGCTCGTCAATGCCGCCGCCGCGACGCCGACGGGGCCGCCGCTCGCGTAGGCGGCGATCGCCTTCGTCATCTGCTGCAGCAAGGCGTCCAGACCACTCCCGATGCTGGCCGTCGAGGACGCGTCGCCGCTCGAGGATGCACCCGTGACCGACGACGTGTCCGAGGCGCCGCTCGCCTGCCCGGCCTGCGTGCCGTCCGCAGCGTCCGACGCGAGCGGATGGTGATGATGCCCGCGATGACGCTGGACCGGGGTCGCATCGCTCGCGGCCTGGCTCGCATCCGTCACACTGGAAGTCGCGGCGGTCCCGGAGGCATCGGCCGCGTCGGTCGGCGATGTGACGCCGTTCTGCAGGCCCATCTGGCTGAAGTCGGATTGCAGTTGCAGGAGCGAGGCCATCAGGTCGTTCGACATCGCCGGCGCGGAGGCCGTGCTGCCTGACTGAGCGGCGCTGCCCGCGCTCTGGGCCGATCCGGCATCCTGCGACGCGGGCGTGAACGTGTCGGCGTCCACCGGCCGTGCATTAGCGGCGCGCGCCTGACGCAGCGCGCTGACGAGATCCTTCTGAAGGGATGCCCCTGAGACCGTGTTCACCGACATAGCCGAATCCTCTGCCGCCTTTCAGATCCGGCAGGCACGGCGCGTTCCAGAAATTCGCTTGTGATTTCAAGCACCCGTTCTGGCAAAGCACCGGCAGGTTCGACCGCGCGGCAATTTCTGCCGCGCATTACCAGGCCGACATCGCGCGGATCGCGGCCGGGCCGGGCGTGTGCGTGCCGGCGAGGAAAGCCAGGAGGGCAATCGCGTTCAGCAGGGCGCAGAGCAGGAACAAGACGCCGAGGCCCTCGGTGACGGCCTCGGCGCGCGTGCCGGCTTTCTGGATGAGGATGCAGCCGAGCGTGAACAGCGAGGCCATCGCGAGGGGCAGGCCGAGGATGGACGGCATCGCCGCTCAGGCGCTCGCGACGGCGCCGGCAGCCGCCGCTTCACAGCGAGCGCGGCCGCGTCTGACTGCCCGGGTCGCCGCCATCATCGATTCCCCTCGCCCGCGGAAGCATGGCGGTCGCGGCAGAGCGGCTGCGACCGGTTCGGCATCGACGCCGAGCCTTTGATCGGGATCAGCGCCCCTGTTCAGCGCCCCTGCGCGCCGGCCGGGACGTCCCGGTCGCTCACTGCAATGAGCGCGAGTTCGCTGAGGCCGAGGGCCGCGAGCAGAAGGCGATCTTCCGCCGGCTCGTCCTGCAGGAGCGCGGCCGCGCCGACGAAGCTGAGGGCGCCGACCGCGTCGCAGGCGAGATGGGCTCGCATGGACAGCGCCGGCACCAGACCGCCCTCGTAGCGCGTCAGGAGCGAGTAGGCGTAATGCCACACGGGGCCGATCCGCATGATTCGGCGCGTGGCAGGGCCACGCCCTTGCGAGAGCGCGGCGATCATTGCGGGGAAGACGTAATCGGTGACGGCGTGCACGCGGCTCGGGATCATCCCTGACGTTCCTCGGGCCGACGGTCAGGACGATTTCGACGTGGTGCTGGCATCGCCGAGATGGCGCAGGTTCTCGGGCGGAGTCTCTGCCTCGGTTGCCTCGACGGAGGCGGTGCTGCCGCCGGCCACGGAATCCAGACGCTGGTGACCCGAGGCGATCCGTGCCGTCTCCGCCTGCCAGCTCGGAGCGGATTCGAGTTCGCGCTGCAGCTGCGCCGGGCGTCCGACGTCCCGGGCCTCATCCTGGCCGAAATCCTGCCCGTTGCGATCGGTGTAGGCATCGAACTCCCGAAGGTTCGGGCGCTTCGAACGCTGCGTGTCGTCGGTCTCGTGTGCCAAGGGATGCTCCCGTTTTGCTGCGGAGGATGGATCAGATGATCGGTTTGCCGCCGGTGACCGCGACGGTCGCGCCGGAGACGTAGCTGGATTCCGGGCTCGCCAGCATGACGTAGACCGGTGCGAGTTCACAGGGCTGGCCGGGGCGCTTCATCGGGACTTGGGAGCCGAAGCTGCGCACCTTCTCTTCCGGCATGGTGGAGGGGATGAGCGGCGTCCAGATCGGGCCGGGCGCCACGCAATTCACGCGGATGTCGCGCTCGGCCAGCATCTGCGCCAGGCCGCCGGTGAAGTTCTGGATCGCGCCCTTGGTGGTCGCGTAGGCGAGCAGCTGCGGGCTGGGCGTATCGGCGTTCACCGAGGTCGTGTTGATGATGGCGCTGCCGCCCTTCATGTGCGGGAGCGCGGCCTTGACCAGGTAAAACATCGCGTGGATGTTGGTCGCGAATGTGACCTCCCACTCCTCGTCCGAGATCTCCTCCGGGTTGGCGAAGGTCTTCTGATGCGCGGCGTTGTTGACCAGCACGTCGACTTGCCCGAACTCGGCGACGGCTTTGTCGACGATGGCCCGGCAATGCTTCGGATCCTTGATGTCGCCGGGGAGCGGGACTGCCTTGCGCCCGGCGGACTCGACGAGGCGGCAGGTTTCCCGGGCGTCGTCGTGCTCGTCGTAATAGCTCACCAGAACGTCTGCGCCCTCGCGGGCGAAAGCCAGGGCGACCGCGCGGCCGATGCCGCTATCCGCGCCGGTGATGATCGTCTTCCGGCCGGACAGGCGCCCCGACCCCTTGTAGTGCGCCTCGCCGTAATCCGGGCGCGGGTCCATGTCGGCGTCCCGCGCCGGCGGGGTGAGCTGGCGTTGCCGGTCGAAGGGCGGCTTCGGGAAGTCGGTCATTGTGGCGCTCCTTCCAGCGCGGCGGCTGGTCACGACGTCTCATCGAGGGCCGCGACGCAGAGCGCCGCGACGATGGGAGGCAGGCTGTGCCCGAAGATCGCGTGTGGCCGCTGTCGAAGAGCGCCCCGGTTTCATGCCCCTGTGAGGCCCGCCGGATCGAAGCGAGCATCGGTTCTGTCCCGATAACCCGGCCTCCCGGCCATTGTTTCGTCGGTCGCGTAGTTCCGCCGATGCGCTCATCTGCATCGTTGTTCCCCCCAGACGCGCAGTAGATGTCGCTGCGGTTGCCCGGTCCGGGGCGCGTCAGCCGGTCCCCAAAGTGTATCTTTGTATTCCGTCATGGACACGGCGCGCGGTCTGTTCGGAAAGCTTGGCCGGATACACATCATCCGGAACGATGCGTGCGCCCCCGGGTTTGCACCACATTCGGCAACGACGGGGTACACATGACGACCAAGCCACCACCCGTTCCTCCGGCGAACCGCTCCGACAAGGGTCCCGGCAGCGCGACGGAAGCGCCGCTTTCGCAAGGCCGCGCCGGTTCTCAGACGAAGGATCCCGACAAGGTCGGGCAGGCTGGGAATTCGAAGGTGAACACCACCAATCAGGGCTACCAGCAGGACCGCTGACAGCCGCCAGCGCGGCGGTCGCGTCCGCCGTGCCGAACACAGCTTAGGTTCCGCATCGGAGAATCAACATGGCGAATGCAAGTCGGCATAAGGTCGGTCCGGGCGCCCAGGGCAAGGGTGATGGGACCGGCGCGATGTCGGAATTGCCGGATGGTGTGCTGCCGGAGAACATGGTTCTCAGCAATCGCGACAAGTCTCGTCACAGCGACGAACGCGGCCTCGACAGCAAGAACGTTCAGACTGAGCAGTATCAGGACCACGCCGGGAACCGTCAGGTCTCCCTCGACGAGGCGGCGGATGCCAGCGGGAATACCAGCGGGCTTGCCAACCCGATGACGGACGAATCCGGTGCGCAGAGCAGCCTCAGGAAGCAGCAGCATTCGTAAAAGTCGGCGACCCGTTACCGGAGTCGCGATCCGGTCGGGAGTCGCGGCCCTCGCCGCGCCTCCCGGGCGTTCCGCAGCAGGCAGGCCTGGCTGTTCGATGCCGGGCGTCCGATCAGCCGGCCATTCTGATAATGGATGATGGCCGCCTGAATTGTCTGGAATGCAGAACCAGGATCAGGACAGGTGCGATGTCGAGATCGGTAATCCTCGCCCCATTCCTCGCGAGCGTCACGCTCAGCTCGGCTCTCGCCCAGGCTGTCAATCCGACGCCAGGGACCGAGGCTGCGCAATCCAATGCGCTCCTCAGCACCCCGGTTTGGCTGATCCTGGGGGTTATCGTCGCCTTTGCGATATTATACGCGCTCCGCGCACGCCGCCGCAGGTAGGTCAAAGCTCAGAACCGTGGTGTTTTGCCTGACGTGTTAACACACGTGAGTGTCACGTCGCCCCGATCACGCACACTACAGTCCCGTCCGGGTCCGGAGATCTGAAACAGCTGCGGCGATCTTCGGTTTTGCGCGGGCGCCCATGAAGCCGGGCCGCGGCTGCGGGCGCGGATCCGGCGCGGACCTGCCAGGATCCAGAGTACCGCTTGATGGCGGCTGACCGGTCGGACGAGGCGAGTCAGGTGACGCGTGTCTGAAGCTCGCCTATCGCGGTTCAACCGCCTTCTCGACCGCCTGGACGCGGTCGTCCCGCAACCGCAAGCTTGGTTCTTCGCGCTCCGCATCTGGATCGCGATGATGCTCGCGCTCTACGTCGCGTTCTGGCTTCAGCTGGAGAGCGCCTCCTCTGCGGCCGTGAGCGTCGCGATCCTGGCGCAACCGAAGCGCGGACAGGCGATCTCCAAGGCGATCTACCGGTTCCTCGGGACGCTCCTCGGTGGCGTGATCTCCATCGTGTTCGCGGCGGCATTCGGCCAGGACCGGGTGCTGATGCTGGTCTGCTTCACGGCCTGGCTGAGCCTCTGCGTGTTCGTCGCACAGTACCTCCAGGACACGCGCGCCTACGGGGCGATGCTGTCGGGCTACACGGTGGCGATCATCGCGATCAGCAACATCGACACGCCGCAAAACGTCTTCGACGCGGCGGTGTCGCGCGTGGCGGCGATCGCCGTCGCCATCACGGCCATCACCTTCATCAACGACGCGCTCGCCTCACCCAGCACGTGGCGCGGCCTGCTGCCGTCGATCGCGACCGCGCTGCGGTCAGCGAAGGTCTTCGCCCGCCAAGCGCTCCGCGACGGCGATCCCGGCCCCGAGAAGGCCCTCCATCTGATTCGCATGACGGCGCCGCTGAGGGCGGATGCGAGCGCGATCGCGGGCGAACTCGACGACGGCCCCCAACGGGCCGCGGGGGCCCGCAGCGCCATCGCGGCTCTCTACGCGACGATGGCGGCGAGCCGGAACTTCGCCATCGCCGCACGGGATGCCGGCCCGGACCGTCCGGCCATCGCGGAGGCCCGCTCGATCTGCGCCCGGCTGATGGCCGACGACAGCGCATCGGTGGACAATTCGGCCTTCGCCGAAGCCCGCGGGCGGTTACGGGCGCTGATCGAAGCTGCGGTCCGTGACGGTCGTCGCAGCCTCGACGAGGTTCTCGCCCTTCAACGCGCCCGCGACCTCGCGACCGCGTTGATGTTTGCGCAGGACGGACTGAATGCTCTCAGGAACGGTTTTCAGCCGTTGCGCGACGTCCGACTGCCGACCCACCGCGATTTCCCTGTGGCGTTCCGCGGTGCCGCACGCGTCGCCCTCGCCTTCGCGCTGACGGCGGCCCTGTTCGTCGGGCTCGGCTGGCCGGCGACGACCTATGCCCTCGTGCAGGTCGCCGCGATGGGCGCGATGTCGTCGGTCAATCCCGATCCGCTGAAATACGCCAACGGCGTCGTCATCGGCATCCCGCTCGCGGGCTTGGCGGCCGGCCTGATCCTGCTCCTGACGTTGCCGACGGTGAACGGCTTTCCGATCCTGGCGCTCGCGGTCGCGCCCGTCGTCTTCGCCGCCTGCTTCCTGATCCTGAATCCGCCGACCGCGTCCATCGGCTTCATCCTGCTGGTCTACTTCCCGGTGCTGCTGTCGCCGGGAAACCCGCAGGGCTTCGATGCGCAGACGTTCTTCGCCAATTTCGCTCAGATGATGATCGTCGCCGTCATCCTCGCGACGACCGTGCGGGTGGTCCTGCCGATCCGGCCCGATCAGGCCCGAGCGTATGCCTTCGACTCCGCGATCCGGGATGTCCGGAGCGCCCTCGTCGGCGCAGGCGGCGACGTGGTCGACCGGACCAGCCTGAACTCCGATCGGATCTTTCAGTACGCCCAGATCAATGCCGGACCGGATATCGTGCGTGCGCGGCGCCTGAAGCTCGCTTTCGCCATCGCCCATCTGGAGGCGTCCGCTGCACGGGCGCATGACCAACTGCGCGCCTTCCACCGGGATGCCATCCTTCAAACAGCGAGCGCGCAGGCGCGCGCGGCCCTGGCGGGCGGAACCGTGGGTGACATCGAGGCCGCCGCGCAGGCGCTACTCAGGGCCGGCCGCGACGCCGACGCCTCTCAGAGCCTTCCGGTTGCCAGGGCCGTGAGCGACCTCGTGGCGGTCGCGCGCGTCATGGCGCGCCACGAACGCTTCCTTCAGACGATCGCGCATCCGGCGACGTGACGGCCGCTTCGTGTGAGCGTCAATGGTCCTCGCTGCGCCACGAAGAGACGCACGATTTTGCGCTCGTGTGGCGGCCGGAGCCGAAGAATTCGGGAGGGTTGGATGGTGGCTCCCCGAGCAATTGAGCCACAACGCAATGGCGCCAGCGGCTCGGCTCCCGCACCCGCGCGTACCGACCCTACTGATAGGCAAGTGAAATCTTCGACGCCTCCGGCACCCGTCAGCGGTCCGACGGCTGCTCAAACGCCCTCCCCTGCCCTCGCAATCAGCGACGCCGAGCGAGTCCAATTAGGCGGAGGAAAGATCCGCCTTTTGCCTTGATGTGCGTCCGAGAAGGTCGGGGAACGGACTCTTCCTTTTGCCCAAAAGCGAACGTTCCGCTCCCGACCCATGTCGTGCGTCCCGAAGCCGTTCAGAGCTACCTGAAAGCGGCCATACGTCGGCCGTCCGGCAGCTTCGGCCCTGGACGGAGAACAGCCTGTCATCGCGTTGCGCAGAACACGATCGCGCGTATCCGGCCCTCAATCGGGCCCTTCCCGAAGCGCGCTGCCAGCGCCGCTGCAACGCGCTGCGTCGCCTCCTCAAGACGGGCAGCGTCCCGCGCCGCGATCTCACTTCGCAAGGGTGTGCCCTGACAGAAGGCCAAGGCTGGCTCATGAGGCGTTTCGCTCCTGCTGACGCGCTCCACTGTCTTAGAGGTGACATCGGCAAAGCCGGCGGCCTTCAGGTCCTCGATGATGCGAGCGGTGTCGCAGTAGCCGTGCGGCGTTCGCGCGAGAAAGCGAGGCGGATCGTCAGGAAAGATTTCGGCGAGAGCTCGCGTCACGGCGTCGGGGAATTCGTTCGCACCAATCTCGTCCCATACGCTGAGCAGATAGCAGCCGGAGGGTTTTAGGACGCGCCAAGCCTCCCTGAACCCTTGATGCTTATCGGTGAAAAACATGGCCCCGAACTGGCAAATCACCGCGTTGAACGTCTCGTCGGCGAAAGGCAGCGCCAAGGCGTCGGCCTGTCGCCATTCGACGGGGCTGTCGCGAGGGACGTGAGTACGCGCGACGTCGAGCATGGCCGCGTTGAGATCGGTGGCCACCAAGCGGGTCGCGGCGGGCAGCATTGTCGCGAGTGCTCGGGTGACGACGCCCGTGCCGGCGGCGGTCTCCAAGACGCTGCCGGGCTTCAACCGGCGTACCTCCTCGGCCAAGTCTTGGGCGTAAGGCTCGAAGATCAGCGGAACGAGGTGACGTTCGTACAGCTGGGGGATCGATCCCGTGAAAGCTTTGTCCGCCTCCGCCATTGGAACTCTCCCAATTATCAGGGAGAGCATGAAATGCGACTATCGTCGAAGCCTTGCAAGCAGACGTTGCAGAAGACGCTTAAACGGTGGTGATCGGCAAGCCCTCAGGGCCGATCCCGTCCGGTGCCATGCCGGTCCCTTTTCGGGTCGTTTATGGCGCCGGCTTCTTGCCCAATGCTCTCCGCGAGTTCCGGGATGTCCAGCAACTCGTTGTGTATCTGCCGATAGATTATCCCGCCTTCCACAATCACGATGACCGTTCCAGCAATGACGAGCAGCATGCCGATCAGTGCGGTTCCAGCGCTTAGGAACTTGAAGATTGACAGATCCGGGAAGGTCAATGCCAAACCGCCGGCTATGAGTGTGCAGATCAACAGAATTGCAGATACCAGGCCGAAGCCTGTGGCCCTGCTCATCAGTTCGCATCGGCGCTTGTAGTGAACAATCTGATCCACCATGTTGGCTTTTCTGCTGCCGGAAAGATCGGACGTCCTATATTTCTCAATGATATCGCGGTAACGCTCGACCGCAGCATCGTATCGCGTTTGAAGAAAGCCTACGAAAATCCAGGCCGCGAAGATTAGGGAAGCTGCCGGCCCGATCACCTTCAGCACGTTTGCGAGATCTAAATTCATTGGGCTTCAGCGACTCCGGAATCGTGGGCGACGGCTGGTTGCCGTGAGAAGCGTTGAGCGCTTTTCAGAGCGGCGGACCTCAGTCCTCGACGCATCCCATCTTGTGCGGCAGGTAGCAGGGAAAATCTGGTCAACCCGCCTGCGGTTCACGACGGTCGGTTCACGATTGAGGTGAGACGCCTCGGCTCGGTTCAGCACGAACACACGCTTTCGTGCTCACGCGCGATACTCCAGGGTGCCTTGTCGGCTATCGCTGCTCGACCCTGGGTAGAACTGGTTCGGCGGCGACGCGTAGAGCCTGCGGGCTCGTAGAGGGGGGCGCCTCAGCCTTTCCCTCGTCGCTCGCCAGAGAGGGACACCTTCAAGCGCCGAGTGATTCCTCGTTGATCAGCGCCCGCGATGACGAACGGCGAACCGATCAGGCGCGCGAAAACTAACCCGCGTTTGCGCGACAGGTTTGGATGGGCCGTAAGCTCACATCTCAAACCTCTCGCAACATGACGCTTAGCTATGAGAGCACCCCCGCCGTGGGAAGACAGCCCGCATCTCCGCGAGATGTTGAAGCTTTTAAGCGAACCTCCCGAAGTGCCTGGGCTTCGAGAGGAAGAAGCCTTCTTCCAAAAGCTCATGGCTCTTGAGACTGCGGCAACGCTCGCGAGCGCACCGGAGTCCACGCTCGAGATGATCAGGCGGTTACGGCGTATCGCCGGTCGCGCCGCGTTGTCGCTCGCGCCACCTGCGACGACGGAAGTTCGAGGGCACTGACGCCCACCGCTTGATGTGCCTCTGGAAGTCGCAAGAGCAGCTATCGAACTGCTGTCGGTGCAGAAGATTGCCGTTCGCACACAGGCTGCGCGAGGTCTTCGACAGCATTCGGGATCAGCGAGACATGGATCGCCGCCGCACGTGGGACAGCGCCCACATTCGTGAGTGCGTCCGGATGATCCACGAGGATACGAGGAAGCGGAGCAAGTTGCTGCAGGAGATCGCCGAGGACCAGCGTCTCAAGCACGGCAGCGCGTGGCCTGCTTCGCGCAAGTGGGAGGGACTGGGGGTCGCGGAGAATTGGCCTTCGCCATCTGACGCACATCCGCTTTTCCGGCTTCTCGGCCGAAAGCGGACCGGCGGAAATCCACTCAATCCAGCCACTCAGACCGCCTCTACCGGTTCCAACAAACGGGCGTTCGTCAGCTATCCAGCAACTTCAGCACTGGGCGGTTTTCGGACGATCCGCGTCAGTTCGATATCTCGATCAAAGAAGATATCTCTATAATAAGCGATCTGAAGCTTAGTATGAGATCTAATCATATCGCCGAGGTTAGCCGCAGCGCCCATTTATCGTCCCGCTGATATCTCCTTCCTGAAAACCGCGCGGCAATTCATGCCCGGCAGGCATGAATGCGACATCATCGTGAGTGCGATGGTAATCTCTTAGGCCAAAATATCCTACGTAACTCAGTCTATCGATAATCTCTTTTTCAACAAAACAAACATTATTGATGGAATTGTTTTTCGGATTGATCTTGTAAACCCCGAAGTTTAGAGCGAGATAATATACGTCAACCGATGTATCGAGAAATAGCGGACCTCCCGCGTAATAAGGACGTTTGAAGACTTCCTCTTCAGCTTTGGCGACCGTAGATTTATCCATCAAAAGACTGACACGTTGGTACATATCCAACCCCCAATACACAGTAAAATTTATTTTATGCTTACTATCGACGAGCAATTCCGCAGTCTTTTCTTTTCGAGTTATGATGTAAACTGTAACTACAACTGCCGGTAGTGCTATTACTATAGCAAATATTATAGCCAATGGCTTTGCGACCAACGAAACAAAATCGCGTTTACTCATGTCTGGCAGGTTGTCTGAACCATCTGACGGGCCTGATGGAAGTTGTGTCTCACATCGAGCTTACGTCAACGGCCACCATGCGACCGTTTTTGGAAAAGCCAAACACTCTCTGTAATGCTCGTGTTGGTTCTGGAGCGGGTGGGACCGCAACGTCCGATCTGATGCCCCTGCCGCCTGAAAGCGGACCGGCGGAGATCCACTCATAACGGACCTTGCAGCTAGCGACCGCATGCGAGGTAAGGCGGTCATGCATAGGCGACCGGCAGCTCGCTCACCTGCGTCGTGTAGCGGGGCGTGCGCATCTCGAACTTGGTGTTCCAGTCGCGCCGGCTCACCAGACCCGCGCGGGCCGGCACCACGGCGCCGCGGCCCCACCGGGCGTTGCAGGCATCCATCGCCGCCATCAGCGGCCCCGATCGCTCGCGATCCAGCGCGCCGATCAGCGCCCGCGGGCTGTGCGACAGCGGCACGAGATCGTTGGTGACGATCCCCGCCTTCGCGTAGCGCCACGGCCGCTCGCCCGGCTCCCGCCAGGTCTTGGCCACCCCGTGCCGCGCCGCCTTGATCAGCGCCAGCGTGTCCGACGTGTGCTCCGGCAACTGCACCGTGGTCGAGACCGAGCGCATCGGATCATCCCGGTCGTGCTCGCTCGTGTGATAGAAGACCGTGACGTGGTTGGTCCCGAGACCCTCCCGTCGCAGCTTCTCGCCGAGTCGCGTCGCGTGCGTGGACACCGCCTCCTCCAGCACCACCCGCTCGGTGATCCGGCTGGAGAACGAGCGGGTCACCGCGCAGCCCTTCCGGCGCGCCGGCACCATCTCCAGCGGCAGGCAGGCCAGCCCGCGCAGCTCGTGAATGATGCGCTCGCCTACCACCGTCAGGCCCTTGCGCACCGGTCGCGGGTCGAGGTCGCGCAGGTCCGCCACGCTCTCGACGCCCATCGCCTGGAGCTTCGCCAGCGAGGCCCGGCCGATGCCCCAGACCTCGGCGACGTCGATCCGGCACAGCCAGTGCGCGTAGGCCATTGGGTCGGTCAGGTCGCACACGCCAGCGAGCTCCGGCACCGTCTTGGCGATGTGGTTGGCGAGCTTGGCGAGCGTCTTCGTCGGACCGATGCCGACGCAGGTCGGGATCCCCGTCCAGGCGCGGACGGTCGCGCGCAGGTCGCGGGCGAGTTCGACCCGGAGCGCCGGCGCCACGTCCGACAGGTTCAGGAAGCTCTCGTCGATCGAGTAGATCTCCACCTGCGGGCTGAACTGCCGGTAGACCGTGTTGGTGCGCCCGCTCATGTCGCCGTAGAGCGTGTAGTTCGACGAGAACACCCGCACGCCCTGGACCCGGCACAGGTCGCGGATCTTGAAGTACGGGTCGCCCATCCGGATGCCGAGCGCCTTGGCCTCAGCGGTGCGGGCGATGGCGCAGCCGTCGTTGTTCGAGAGCACGATGACCGGCACCGCGGCGAGCCTGGGGTCGAACACGCGCTCGCACGAGCAGTAGAAGCTGTTGCCGTCGATCAGCGCCACGGCCCGGCCGCCGCCGATCCGGTCGCGCAGGCGCGCCTCGGGCCCGCTCACGACAGCTGCCCGCGCGCGACGTGCCAGCGGATCGAGAAGCGCACCACGCCCCAGATCGCGCCCTCGCCGAACTCATCGACCGCGAAGGCCGGCAGGTCCGGGTTGCAGAAGGCCAGCCGCGCGACGTTGCCGTCGAGCACCAGGCGCTTGCAGCTCATCTGGCCGTCGATCGCCGCGACCACGACGCTGCCGTGGCCGGCCTTGAGGCTGCGGTCGACGCAGGCGAGGTCGCGGTCGTAGATGCCGGCGCCCTCCATGGACGAGCCACTGATCCGCCACAGGAAGGTGGCGGGCGGGTTCGGCACGAGCCAGCGCGGCAGCTCGAGCGCGCCTTCGAGGAAGTCGTCGGCCGGCGACGGGAAGCCGGCGCACAGGGCCTGCCCGATCACCGGCACGCGGACCGCGTCGGGGCTCTGGACCAGCAGTTCGTCGATCCGGTTGAGGTGCACCCTGCGCTCCGTCATGCTAGAACCAAGACAGAACAAATCGGAGATGCAGGGTCGGTTCAATGCGTTCGTCGCCGACGCGAAAACGCGCCGTGGACGGGTGTGGACAGGGTCGAGAAAAGCGAACGGCGGCAGCGCGTTGCGCCGACCGTCAGCGAGGACGGGCGGACATCGCGATGAAGACGGCGTTCGTAGTGTAGCCGGTCAAGCCGCTGCGGAAGCGGTTGCGGCCCGCCCGGCAGGAGCAGACGCATACCGACAGCTTGGCGGTGAAGAAAGCCGAGAACCTGGCCGAGCGGATGCCCGGCGCTGTGGCGCTGAAGGTGGTGGCCGACGACGAGACGGGCGAGCTGGAAGGCGTCACGATCCTTGACCAGTGGGGCGAGATCCCGGACGACGTCGCCGAGAGCCTGCAGGGCGGCTGACGATCAGCGACGCGCGTCCAGCAGGCTCATGAAATAGCAACCGCCTCCTTCGACCTGCTGATCGCTACGAAGAAGCAGCATGCGGCCGAGGATGAGGCAGAGTTCCATCGCGTCGACCAAGCTGAAGATGACTGGTCGGCCGGTGGGAGGCATGCCCAAGGACGCGATTCAACAGCGTTCGACCGAGGCTCGCGAGCGCGCAATCGTCACGGCACATGGGCGGCCGAGCCGAGGGTGTCGGGCGATCGTCCCGCTCCAAAGCAGCCAAGCAGCGTCATTATTCCCGTTTCGGCGGTGCAAAATCATTATAACCGGCCGACAGCGTAACTCAAATTTTGAGTTGCCTTCCGTTAGCGATAGTCATAGCTTGCGAGCCAGAATTCGGCGGGGTGAAGCAAAGTGACTACGGGAACACCAGACCGCACGTCGGACTTGATCGAAATAGCCGGCGGGATCGTTTCCGCATACGTCTCGCGGAACCCGGTCCCGGCGGCTGAGCTTCCGAAGCTAATTCACAGCGTTCATACCGCGATTGCGGGACTAGCCTCTGGCGGCATATCTGACGCGCCTGCCTCGACTTACGAGATCCAGAAGCCAAGCGCACTCCAGATTCGCAAGTCGGTCCGGGATGACGGCATCACGAGCTTCATCGACGGCAGGACCTATAAGACGCTCAAGCGCCATCTCTCAGCCAAGGGGCTCGACCCGCACAGCTACCGTGAACGGTTCGGACTACCCAGCGATTACCCGATGGTGGCCCCGAGCTACGCCGAGAAGCGCTCGGCCCTGGCTAGGGCGATCGGGCTTGGCGTGCCGGGTGCGCGCCGGTCAGCTTAGAAGCGCCGCGAGATCGCCGGCCCAACACAGGCGGGCCGCCGAGCCGCTGACTTCAGATCGTCACTCGTATCACCACGACTCCAGCGTCTCGGACGAGGCGTTGGAGCGACGCGCATCGGACGGCCGAAGGTATCGGCCCAACTCAGCGGAATGATCTCGGCGCAGGGCATTTCGATAGCGGCTGCTGCGGCGGCCTTTGAGCGGCGAAGATTAGCAGCGCCGATCCAGCGGGCCACCCAGTGTTCAGGTCCGCGGCGCAAGGCCGGCGATCGTTCAGGCTTGGACCAGCGCTGTGCAGAGCGGACGTAGTCGCGCTTACCTGAAGACATGAGCGAGGCCCCCTATCGGGCTGTCGAAGACTGTTTTTAACAATGTGACCAGCTGAATCGCATCCTCCTTTTGGGTGAGATGCCGAAGGGTGCCGGGTTTGGCTGGCCAAGACGCCAGCGTCGTCCTCTGTAGCGTGATGCCTGAGAGCGAGCCTGTGCTGCCGAGGATGGCGGCCGGCGATTACCGGGTCGAAACCGAGCATGCTACGCCGGCGGCATGCCCCGCTGGCTGCACTTCGTTCTTGGCTTCCTCACGCTGATCGCGCTCGTTGTGGCCGTCGTCCGCGTAGCACTCCGCAACATGCCGAGCGGGGCTAGTGCGTGGTTCTGGCGCTGGAGCTACGAAGCCTTGGTCCTGATGCTGGCCGCCGCTTTCGTGACCTTCGTCGTTCTGCTCACCCGGAAGGGGAAGGCTGCTCGGACCGACGAGGAGCCTTGATGCCACCGAGACCCCGGCAGCGCCCGCGAAAGCCCGCGCCGGCGGACTTGGAAGCTCCGAGTACCAAGACCGCCAGAACAAGCGTGACTCAATGACGGATCCGCCTTGGACCGGCCGCAGTGCTAAATTTAATCTACCTTCATATAAAACTTGCAGAAAATCTGGATATCATTGACTTTAGTCACGCCCTGAAACTACACGCAGGGGTACTTGGTGCCCAAGGGGCCACCCGGCGGCGCGAATTATCAATGTATAGAAGGCGTTATCCACTCTCGATAACCAGTCGAAGTCTTGATTAAGGCTTCGTCGTAAAATTGTGGCGGAGATGCCAGTACAATAGGTATACTTGCATTTATTGCCGGGGCTGACACGATGAGAATTTTACATGTTCCGACAAATTTGAGAATAAAGTCTGGCACTCGTCCTCCGCTCCCGGTTGTCGTTGCATCCGTTGTAGCTGCGGTTGCAATTTGGGTGCCGATTTACTGGCGTGCGGGGCGCATGATCTGGTTCTGGTGAATTGCGCATCTTCGTCAATCTTTGTCTTGATAGCCTAAATAAGCGCCGACTAGGTACCCGGATTGATGCGCAAGCAGGTAAGCGAATGTCAATAGAAGCTCCACTATATCGAATTGAGACATAGTTGCAAAAAATATTATTGATGAAAAAAATATAAGCGAGGACGATAGGAGCAGAGCAAATACATTGTGCCCGAGGCCGAGAAAAACTCCAGCACCGAATAGTAAAGCTGCAACTATCATCTCGCTCGCCCATCCGCACCTGGATAGATAGCATTTTACGCTTCGGCACTTTGATCCATTGCCGGGTTGTCAGCCCTATCCGCGGTCTTCGTTCCTTTGATTTTTTTGGGCAAGAAGTTACGTTGTGGAAACCATAGGCGGGGTTATCGAGCAGTTAAATTATTCCGCGCGATTTAAAGCGACGTCTTGTTTTTGCGGCTGAGCCGTGGCCGGAGGGTCCCGTCGGATCGATTGGCCCGGCTCGCCGCGCCGCCAATCCGACCTTCGCCAGCACGATCCCCTCGAAGGCCAGCAGCGCCGCCGAGGCCAATCCCCAACCGATCTTGCGCAGGTCGCGCACCTGCCCGGCGAACTCGGCGAGTCCCTTCGCGGCCTCCGCCTTCGCCCCGTCCACCGCTTTGTCGATCCGCCGCTCGATCTCGTCGCGCGCCACGAACAGCTCGATGTCGCGCCGGTAGGCCACGCCCTCCAGCTTCTCGTCCATCCGGTCGAGCTTGCCGCCGAGCACGTCCATCTGCCGGCCCGTGGCCTCGACCCGCTCGATCAGGCGCCCGATCCATTCGGGCAGATGGTCGGCCATGGATCCGCTCCTCCGCCCGCCGCCGGCGGCCCGCATCGCGCGGGCTCGGGCCGGGATCTCGTCCGTCACGGCGCAGGTGCCGCCGGGATCTCACCCTTTCGGCCCAACCACCTGCGGCACGATCTTGTCGACCGAGCGGGCCAGCATGTAGGCGCCGATGCCCACGGTGAGCAGCGACCACAGCTCGGTCGGCACGCCCTTGAGCGCGGCCACCACCTCGACCTGAAGCCCGATCATCGGTGAGATCACGCCGACCCAGGTGATCATCGCCAGCGCCCACAGCACCGTGATCGGCCGGGCGTTGCGGGCGAGCGGGCTCTCCGAGCCGGCATCGGCCTTCATCACCTCGGCCATGGCCCGGCCGGGGTCGCCCTGCTGCTCGATCAGGGCCTTCTGCAGCTCCAGCTGCACCTGCAGGCGCTGGCCTTCGTCCGGCAGCACACGCGCGAGGATCGGACCGACGGCGCCGAGCAGCGCGGGCAGGATGGCGAGGAACCCCATGTCAGGCACCCTTCTGCATGTTGAGGCGGATCGCGTCGCGCAGGCGCAGCCACCAGGATTCCGGTTCGACGTGTGCCGCGCCCGTCATCGGCGCGAGTGGGTCGGGCCGCGGCGGCGCGGTCGGCGCCGGGTCGGCCGCCGCTTGCACCGGCGCGGGATCGCCCCGGCGGGCGTAGACCGCGCCGTAGGCAGCCAACGCCGCCTGGTCGCGCTCGGCCTGCCGACGCGTGAGGATCGCGGCCGGCCGGTCCCACAGCAGGAACGCCTCGACGGCGCGGGCGAGGTCGCCGGCATTGGCCAGGCGCACCACGCTGCTGTGCGAAAAGTTCGCCGGGCCGATGTTGAAGCAGAGCGAGCAGCACACGTCGAAGAACGGCTGCGGCACCGGCCTGGCGAGCGCGGCGCGCACGGACGCGACGTAGGGACCGAGATCGGCGGCGAACAGCGCGTCGGCCTCGGCCTGGCTCAGGCACAGGCCCTCACGGACGGCGGGCGGCCCGGCCGCGCTCGTGCGGCCCCCGATGGTCCAGACGCCGACGCTGTCCCGATAGGCGCGCGGCCGGCAGCCTTCGCGCGCGGCCAGCGCCGCCCGCCCGAGAGGTGAGAGATCCATGGCCGGGCCTCAGGTGGCAGGGGAACGGGATCGGTCTACGGGAACAGCCGGACCGGGCCGCGCACCAGCGGCTTGAACGCGTCCGGCACTGCGACGCGGCGAAGCTGCCGCGAACGTCGACCCAGCGCGTGTCGGCGATCCAGCCGCTCGACCCATCCGCGTTCTGGCCGAGGACGGGAATGCCCGCCCATCCGATCAGGGTGAGCCTCTGGAAGTAGCGCGACTGGCCGTTGACCGTGTGGTTCATGCGGTAGGCGGCGCGGTCGGCCGTGACGTCGTCGGCGAGCGGCTGGCTCCAGCCGCCGATGATGGTGGTGATATCCGTCTCGATCCGCAGGTCGCCGTTGCAGCGTACGAAGCGCGGGCGCTCGAGGTGCAGGCTCGTGGAAGCGGCCTCGACGGCGTCCACCGCGTAATCGGCGGTGTCGGCGAACGCGCAGCCCAAGATGTCGAGCAGGCCGTCGTCGATGTTCGGGTTGCCGACGCATGGGCCGTGCAGGCCGCCCTGGAAGTTGAGATCGCGCAGCCGCAGCCGCAGCCGCGTGAAGCCGAACTTCCCCGGATCATTGGCAGGGCGCCCGTCGAGGATCGCGATGGTCGGCTGAACCACCTCGATCGGCGCGCGCAGGCTGTAGGGTGCACGTCCGCCGGCGTGCCGGGCCGGGCGCACGGCCTGCGCGCGCCGGGCGGCCGGGAGCGGCGCGACGGAGGCTGAGTTGAACGCTTGGTGCGGATTGGCCGAGGAAAGCCGCGAGCGCGCGACTTACGTCCGCGGCGCCAATCGAACGAAGCTCGCGGAGTGTATTGCCGATCGATGGACCGGCAACGCTATTGCTGCACCTCAGCACCCGGTGGGGGAGTGGGCACAGAAAAGCTTGAACGTTCAGGACGTTGCTGGAGTGATGGCTCCCCGAGCAGGACTCGAACCTGCGACAAGGCGATTAACAGTCGCGGAAATAATGCAAGTATTTCAATCGCTTAGCTTCTGCAAAAATGTCTAACCTATCACTGTTATCGTTGATCTTTTTTCCAGATTGTCTAACCTAATCTCACGCTGAATTCCAGGATACATATTATTTGAGATTGTGAAGCTTGCAACGGATTAGGCGCTCGTCGGGAACTACCGAGATGCGTGTGCAGGGCTCTTACTTAGCATTGGGCTCGCGGCGGCTTTCGACCCGTTGCAGAAGCTGGGAAGGTCCGCTTCAGGGCACTTGGCAAAACACAGTCGTAGGACCGGGTCAGGCGAGTTCGAAAGAGCCCGCTCTACGGCCGCAAAGCCGCAAAGCTGCCGTTCACATACCCCGCTGGAACGGCGCAGATCGCGCTCAGTCCCAGTCACTCTCCGACACGGTGTCGCTGAACGGGACCGTGAGCACAGGCTGACCGTCCTCGTCCGTGATCTCGAACGAGCACACCATCCAGTCGCGGATGAACGTGAGACGCTCCCGCGCGATCATCGCCCGCGCCTGGAACAGGGCCTGCTCACGCGCGGCGTTCACGTCCGCCAGCTCTTCGCCTTCCGGATCGACGGCAAGACCCGCGGGTCCGGGACGATGGCGGACGTTAAAGTAGAAGCGCGGCATCAGGCCCCCCCCCCGATCAGGCGGGCGTACTCGGCCTCGGGCAGGCCGTAGCCGTCGTCGGCCACCTGCTCCATGGTCTTGCGGTCCAGGATCGTGATCTTCCCGCGCCGCGCCTTGATCAGCCGGTTCCCCTCCAGCGCCTGGATGGCCAGGGTCGTACTGGAGCGCTGCGCACCCAGCATGAGTGACAGGAACTCGTGGGTGATCCGGAGATCATCGCCGTCCACCCGGTCGTGGCACATCAGCAGCCAGCGCGCGAGGCGCACATCGATGGTCTGGGTCGCGTTCGCGTAGGCGGTTTGAGACGTCTGCGTGATCTGCACCTGGATCGAGCGCAGGAGCATCTTGTGCAGGCTCGCGCTCTGCTCGACGGCCGCGCACAGCGCTTCCGTGGTGATGCACAGCATCTCGCCCGCGCTCTGGACGAAGTGGTCGTGCGGGGTGCGATCTGAGCCCAGCAGGATGGGCCAAGCACCCACAAGCCCTTCGCGACCAATAAGGCCAGTCTCAACCCGGCCATCCGAACCCTGGGTGGTGATGGAGCTGAAGCCGACCTCGGGAAAGAACAGCTGCTTGACCGGAATGTTTGGCACGATCAGCGACTGACGCAGTTCGGTCGTGATCGGCTCCAGGTTCTGTCGGAGCAGCGCGAAATCGTCAGGTGAGAGCGCCTTCAGCAGGCGATTGTGGACACTGGATTGTTGAGGCGGAGACACGGCTCTGCTCCCTGTTGGGGCAAGAGCACACGCGGTCTCCCAAGCGCCTGCGCCCGGATCACCGGCAGGCGATAACCTCAATAATGACGCGCCTCCGGTGATTGCAATACGGGAATACACTTTGTGGGGTATCGAACATTTCGGACCGTGGGGTACCACACCGAAGGTCAGCGACCCCTTCAAAAGCATTTCAAGCTGTGTTTATGGCCTATGTTATTGAGCCATGCACGATTGGATGGGTAAACGGCTCAGCTTGCTGGAGCCTTGAATGTCATCGATAGCTCGCCAGCCTGTAATCCTGCTCGCGGAGAGCGATGCCGTCATCGGCATGGACCTGAGCGACGCCCTGGAGCGGGCCGGCTACCGCGTGATCGGGCCGGCGGACACGGAAGCTGAGGCGCTGCGCCTGCTCGGGCACGAGAAGCCGACCCTGGCAGTCATCGACGTCGTCCTGAAGGACGGCCGCTGCACCGGATTGGCCCGGGCGCTACGGCAGCACGGCGTGCCGTTCCTCGTTCACTCAGGGTGCCGGCAGGATCAGCGCACGGCCGGCGACTTCCAAGGTGCCCCGTGGCTCAACAAGCCGGCCCTATCCGCCGACGTGCTGATCAGCGCGAACGAACTCGCCGCCTCGACCCCCGCACCAGCGACCGCGGTACGGCGCCCCAAGTTGGACGCAACGGACAATCCCCTGATCCGGAAGCTGGAGGGCTTCACGACCCTATCGGACGCAGACCGGGCCACGCTGGCCCGCATCAGCGCGGAGCCGCGCCTCGTCGCGCCGGGCACCGATCTCGTGCGCGAGGGCGACAAGCCCGAAGGCGTGTTCCTGGTGATGGCGGGCTTGGCCTGCCGCCACAAGCTGCGGGCCAACGGCGCGCGCCAGATCATGGCCTACTTGGTGCCAGGCGACCTGTGCGACCTCGACGTCGCCCTGCTGAGCCGGATGGACCACACCATCAGCACGCTCTCCAGCTGCCGTGTGGTGCGCCTCGCGCCCGAGACGGTGGCCGACCTACTCGCCAACCATCCGCAGATCGCTAGAGGGCTGCGCAAAGCTCAGCTCGTCGACGAAGCCACCCTGCGCGAGTGGCTGGTCAACGTCGGTCGCCGCTCGGCTCCGGAGCGATTGGCGCACCTGTTCTGCGAGTTGCTCATGCGCCTGGAGGTGGTCGGATGCGCCTCGGAGGATGCCTACGAGTTGCCGGTCACACAGGTGGACCTGGCCGACACCGCCGGCCTTACCCCCGTGCACGTGAACCGCTCGCTCCGGGAACTTAGGCGGCAGGGTCTGATTGAGCTGGGGAAGGGGCGGCTGAAGATCCTCGACCTGCCGCGCTTGCGGGCGCTGGCGGAGTTCCGGCCCGACTACCTGCACCTGAGAGATCAAGCCGCCGCATGAACCTGCGCCTGCAGCCCGTGCAGGTCGCCACGAACAGTGACGACACTGAAAGCCGGCTCGTCTTCGCGGACGGCTTTCTCGTCGCGGTCCTGGTCCGCCTCTCCGAACAGCATGAGGACGAGGCGGGCAAGTGGTTTCTGGAGGCTGGGTTCGGTCCGGTCGATCCCCTTTTCCCGCCGCTGTTTGCCGATCTGGACGAGGCGCAGTCGTGGATACTGGAACAGCTGCCGTCTGAGCCGTGATGCCAGCACGACCCCGATTAAGGCCTGTTCAGAGAAGGTCTGCTTCAGAGGCCTAAAGATGGGAGAGTGGATGGCCGGATTGGGTCGGAGACGGAGCGTCCGCTTCTGGACAAAGAGCCAAGGTCCGGTCGCCACCCACAGCGGACCTAGCGCAGCATTGAGCTTCGTCTGATCAGGGGTGCTTCCCAAAGCCCACGGGACCGCCGCCTCCTCTGAGGCCACCTCATGATCCATGGAGCGTGCCTGCGGTTACAAGCAACGCGAAGAGTCCATCGAGACCAGCGTCCGAGGCTGCTCCCTCAGCGCGAGCCGTGTTGATGAACTGGTTGCTCGCGTACCTAGAGTTGACAGACCTCGCGCTTGACAGCGTTAGCCCGATGGCCAGAGCAAGCGGCAGGTGTCTAACCTGAAATGTCTAACCCTGGGGGTTAGACAGAGCAACTTGGAGCTAAGTCGTTGAAAAGATTGGCTCCCCGAGCAGGACTCGAACCTGCGACAAGGCGATTAACAGTCGCCTGCTCTACCAACTGAGCTATCGGGGATCACGGTCGCGTCTGTACACACCGGGATCGCGGGGCGCAAGGCCCTCGGCGCGCAATCTGTGCATCGCTGAAGCCTGTCGGCCGACGTTATAGGATCAAGGTGCTCGCCTGCGGCGTGACGGCAACAGACGGCGTGACCGGCACCGAACGATCGCGCACCCCGCCCTGCGGTCGGGACCGGGCGACGGCGTTCCGGCGCCGCAGGTCATCCGAGCGTCATGACCCAGGCCTACGGGACCGGCCTCGCCGGTCGAGCCGGCTTCTGCGCGCTGCACCCATGCTGACCCATTGCTGCCTCGACCCTCAGGATCCGTACGGTGAACGGGAGGTTCGCGTTGCCTTCGAGTGGATCGCCGACGGCCTGCGGCTGATCGCAGCCTTCGACGATCTGCAGGCCGACATCCTGCCCGATCTGGTCGAGGCCCAGTGCGACGACCTGCGTCGCGAGATCGTCACGGCCGTGCCCGGCCCTGAGACACGTCCGATCCGGACGGCGGAGGCGAGAATCTTGCAAGCCTGCGAGCACTGACGAGCCATCCTCGGCCGGTCGCGTCCCCGAGCCTGCACCGCGTAATGTCGACGAGCCGAGCCCGCGCCGCGCTGGCAGGCGTTCCGGCGCGACTTGAACACGGTCGGTAAATCTGCGCCCGTGAGACTGCATAGGCGCGGTGATGCCTGGCAGAGACCGAACGTAAGGTGCGCACATTTAAGTTGTTCTGAAAGATAGCGCGATAGTTCCTGTTCGTGCGCACGGTAACGATGAGAGAAAAATTATCGAATTTGCCGGCTATATTTAGATGTTCGGCACGTTCGGCGGCTGTATGTCTCGCCCGCTCCGGTTCTTCTGCGAACGTGGCCTCGGATCTATGCGCATTTCTCTGGGACTCAAGCTCTCGGCCGTCATCGGCCTGCTGGCCCTCGTGGCGGTCGGCATCTCGCTCTTCGCAATCCGCCAATCAAGCCGGGAGCAGGAGCGCGCCGCTGCCACCGACAAGATCTGGAACGCGGGGCTGCAGGCTGGGGCACTCGGGCAGGCCATCGAGCATGCCGTCGTGCAGGCGACTGCGCTCTTCACCGCCGAGGACAAGACGGAGGCGCGGACGCGTCTCTCCGCGCTCCACGAGGCCCTGACGGTTGTGGAGCAGGTCCGCGGGCCGTTTCTCGAGGCCATGACGGACCAGCTGCCCGAGGACCGGCGTCGCCGGTTCGACCTGTTCGTCAAGGAGTTCGTCGCCTACCAGAACGACACGGCCGAGTTGGGACTGACCATTTCGCCGAAGGCGGCCCTCATTCAGGCCACGGACGAGGCGACGGTCAGGAACCGCGAGCACATGATCGCCGAGATCGCTGCGCTCGGGCGCGAGGTGCTCGGCCGCCTGAACGCGCGCCGCGCCGCCGACGCGGCCGACCGCAGCCAAGCGCGGATCACCCTCATCGTCGTGCCGGCGGCGGCCCTGGCGATCGGCCTGCTTGCCGCGATCGGGATCATCGTCACGCAGGTCCGGCGGCCCCTGCACCGATTGAAGGTCTGCATGACGGCCCTTGCGGCCGATGAGCTCGACCGGACGATTCCGTTCACGAGCCGCCGCGATGAGATCGGCGAGATGGCGGACGCCATCGCGGCGTTTCGGACGGCGCTCATCGAGAAGCGGCGTCTCGACCGGGAGGCGCAGGCGCGCCGCGACCGCGACCGGATCCGGGCGCAGGCCCTGGCCCAGGCGACGCGCGCTTTCGAGATCGAGACCCGTCGCGCCGTCTTGGACCTCGCTGGCTCCGCCGAGGCGATGCAGGCGGCGGCCGACACGCTCTCGGGGAATGCCGGCGCCATGGCGGTGCAGGCAACCGTTGTGGCCGGCGCGTCCAGCCAGACTGCCGGGATCGTCGACAGCATCGCCAGCGCGGCCGAGGAACTCTCGGCCTCCGCGCGGCAGATCGAGACCCGTGTCCGCCATACCAGCGAGATCGCCTCGACGGCCCGCTCCGACACGCAGGGCCTTGCACAGACGGTGTCGAGCCTCGCGCAGGCGGCCGAGGAGATCGGTGCCGTGGTCACGCTGATCCGCGATGTTGCCGGGCAGACCAACCTGCTGGCACTCAATGCCACGATCGAGGCAGCGCGGGCGGGCGCCGCCGGCCGCGGCTTCGCCGTCGTCGCCGCCGAGGTCAAAGCGCTTGCCGGCCAGACGGCGCGCGCCACGGACCGCATCACCGGGCAGGTGGAGTCCATCCAGAACGCTGCGGATCGAACAGCCAGCGCCATTGCGGCGATCGGCGAGACGATCGCCCGGATGAGCCTGATCGCCGCGGAGGTCGCGGACGCCACCGACCAGCAGGGCCATGCCAGCCAGGAGATCGCGCGGGCGATCTTCAACGCGGCCGAGGATGCCCGGAAGGTCTCCGAGAGCGTGGCGGGTGTGCGGGCGGCCGCCGCGTCCAACGAGGCTCAGGCCGGACAGGTCCGGGGCAGCGCGTCCCGGGTGAATGCCGGCACGCACAGCCTTCAGCAGGCGATCGAGACCTTCATGGCCCAGGTCCACGGCGCGTGACTGCGGTCAGGCCCCTGGAACACGGCGAAGATCGATGAGGGGTAAGATGGAGGCCTCGCCCGGAATCGAACCGGGGTGCAAGGATTTGCAGTCCTCTGCGTAACCACTCCGCCACGAGGCCTTCTGAACGGCGCCGAAGCGCCGTGCGGAGCTTGGGCGGTCAGCTCCGGGTGCGCGTCTCTAGCAGAGGTCGGCGGCCGCAGGCAACGGCTGCGACACGCGAAGATGCAGGATCGTGTCAGCTCTGCCAGACCCGGGGCATCGGCAGGCCTCGATAGCCGGCGAGGAAGCGTGCGATCAGGCCGCGCAGCGGCCCGACGGCGCTGGACAGGGCCCGGATGGCGAGATGCC
The DNA here is from genome assembly GCF_041806315.1 of Methylobacterium sp. OAE515. Lineage (NCBI taxonomy): Bacteria > Pseudomonadati > Pseudomonadota > Alphaproteobacteria > Hyphomicrobiales > Methylobacteriaceae > Methylobacterium > Methylobacterium sp. OAE515. The sequence continues at coordinate 2,734,293 of NZ_JBGMUV010000001.1, read as the reverse complement.
CGTTCCAGGCGCTGGCCGCCGCCTCGATCCCGGGCGCGCCGACTTCGGCCAGCCGCGCGCGCACCTCGTCCAGGCGCGTCTCGGCGCCGTCCGACGCATCGAGCAGGGTCGCGCAGGCGCCCGCCCCGCCACCGATCGCGGGCCGCGCCAGGAGCTCGCTGATCGGACCCTCCAGCACGAAGCTGTCGGCGTAGACCAGACGCCCGGCCCGGCGCACCCGCCAGGCATCGGCGAACAGTCCGTCCGCGATGCGCTCGCCCCGCGCGGCGCGACCGAACGCGACGATCTCCGCGGCAACCAGCGCGGCGCCCGGCGCGAGGTCGGCCTCGAAGCGGCGCCGCACGCGGGCGCGGTCGAAGAGGATGGTTTCCTGCGGCAGCCAGGCGAGCTTTGCGCCGGCGCTCAGGGAGACATGGTTCTCGATCCGGCTCACCGGTCCGTCCGAGCGGTAGATCTTCTCCGCGGCCGTGGTGGTCAGGACGAGATCGCCCCCCGCCGCGAGGTCAATGGCGATCGCGAAGTGATCGCCGCACGCGACGCCGCCGGCCGTGTTGACCAGCACGGCCTCGAGCGCGCCGTTGCCGCGCGGGAAACGCAGCCGGGACGGGCCGGACTCCGCAAGGTCGATGATGCGCGTCGCCCCTCCCGGATGCGCCGGGCCGGCCTGCAGCCGGACATGTCCGTTCGAGCGCTGACGCATGGGCGCCGCGCGGTCCACCGCGCGCAGCGCTTCCGGATCCGAGATGTGGCCGTGCATCAGGAGCGCTCGGAGATGTCACCGGAGACCGCCTCGATCGGCTGGGTCGGCCGGTCGAGGATGCGCCTTCCGAACACGCTGGCGACCAGCTCGACCAGCACCCGGGCACTGCGGCCGCGCTCATCCAGAAAGGGATTGAGCTCGACCACGTCGAGCGAGCGTACGAGACCGGAATCGTGCAGCATCTCCATGATCAGATGCGCCTCGCGGAACGTCGCGCCGCCCGGAACTGTCGTGCCGACCCCCGGTGCGATGGACGGGTCGAGGAAATCGATGTCGAGGCTGACATGCAGATGCGCGCCGAGGGCGGAAACCCCGTCGAGCACGCGCCGCAGCGGCGCGACCACGCCGAACTCGTCGATCGTGCGCATGTCGGTCACGCCGACGCGGCGGGCCGTGACCAGCGCGCGCTCGCCCGCATCGATCGAGCGCAGGCCGAACAGGTGGACGTGGCTCGGCGCGAGCGGCGGCGGCGCCGGCTCCGCGAACAGGCGCGGGAAGCCCGGCTCACCGCAGAGCGCGGCCAGCGGCATGCCGTGGACATTGCCGGAGGGCGAGGTCTCCGGCGTGTTGAAGTCGGCATGGGCGTCGAGCCAGAGCACGAAGAGCGGACGGCCCTGCGATGCGCAGTGGCGCATGACGCCATCGATGGAGCCGAGCGAGAGGCTGTGGTCGCCGCCGACCGCCAGGGGAAGCGCGCCGGCCTCGAGCGCGGCCAGGACCGCCCGGGACAGGGCACGCGACCACGCGGTGACCGCGGCGAGACCTCGCGACTCCGCCGGCTCGTCGGGAACGACGTCGCCGTGATCCGTGACCGCATGGCCGAGGTCGGAAAGTGCACGGACCAAGCCGGCGGTGCGCAGGGCCGCCGGACCCATGAGGGCGCCGGGCTCGCTGGTCCCGACCTCGATCGGGACGCCGATCAGCGCGATGCGGCACGCTGGGTCGGAAGTGGCCTCGCTCGTCATCCGATCTCCATCGGCCGCACGAATTCAGCGGCAACGCGTATCTCGCAGCAGCTCTAGCAGGCCCTGGGCCGCGGTTCGATCGCGGCGGCTGTCGGCGTCATCGGCCGCCGATGAGGAATCCCGCAGCGGAACGCCCCCGGATGGCCGGCCTGCTTTCGGGCCCGCCGCATGAACAGCAGATCGGCGGGACCAGCCCGACCGGGCGCCGTTTACGCGCCCTTCACGAGCGTTGCTTCTATGTTTCCGCGCAATTCTACCCCTCCAGAACGTCCAGAGCCCATCATGACCATGCTTTCGCGGCTGAGCGCGCGCCTTCCGGCGATGACCGTCGGGCTGGCGCTTCTCAGTGCCACCGCGATGGGCGGTTTCAGCTGGTACACGGCCCGGTCCGGGCTGATGGATGCGGCGCACGAGCGCCTGCAGCTGGCCGCGGCGGCGCGCCGGGACGGGATCGAGCTGGTCGCCGACCGGATGCAGGCCGACTTCCTGGCCGTCGCGGCCCATCCCCAGATCGTCTCCAACTTTCCCGACCTGATCGAGACCCTCGATCCGGCAAAGCCCGAGACCGCCGCCGTCATCGAGGCCTTCCGGGCGCCGCAGACGGTCGAGGCGCGCGTGGCGCTCGACGGCGCCGGGATGGCGTCGATGTACGGGCGCCGGCACGTCAAGGTGCAGGAGGTGGCCCGCAAGCTGATCGCCCAGCCGGGCTACGCCGACCTCATGTTCCTCGATGAGAGCGGCCGGATCGCCTACACCACGACCAAAGGCGCCGATTTCGCCAAGCCGATCTCGGACGACACCCTGGCGAGGACCGCCCTCGCGCGTCTGGTCGAGCGCCTCAAATCCGCAGATTCGAATGCCGTGCTGTTCGAGGATTTCGCCGCCTACCCGGTGGATGGGACTCCGGCCGCGTTCATCGGGCGGGCCATGACCAAGCGGGCGAACGTCGCCATGGGCACGGCTCAGGCGGCGGAGCGCATCGGCTTCATCGTCATGCGGGTCACGCCGACCCTGTTCGATCAGACCCTGGCCAAGCGGACCGGTCTGGGCGAGACGGGGCAGATCCTCGCGGCCGGTGCCGACGGGCTCCTGCGCAGCAATCCGCCGCTCAATCCGACGGTGAAGGCCGGGAGCGGGCTCGCGCCGCTCGGGATCGCCGCCGAGCAGCTCAAGGCGGGCGGCAGCGTCGGTTTCACTGCCGCCGACGGGCCGCACATGGCGGCCGTCTCGCCGCTCACCGTTCTGGGCGCGCCCTGGACGGTCATCGCGGAGCAGTCGCAGGCCGAGGCGATCGACGCCGTGCGCGCGCTGTCGCGGACGTTGATTTTGACCGGCCTTTTCGTCCTGCTGGGCACGGCTGTCCTGGGCCTGCTGCTCGCCCGCTCGATCGTGGCGCCGCTGGGCGCCCTCACCCGCGCCCTGAAGGCGCTCGCCGATCGGCAGAGCCTCGCCGACGTGCCCGGCAGCAAGCGGCGCGACGAGATCGGCGACATCGCCCGCGCCGTCGTGACGATCCGAGACATGTCCCTGGAGGATGCCGCGCAGCAATTGCAGACCACGGAGGCGGCGCGCCTGCGCGAGGAGCAGAGCCGTCGCGCCATGCTGAAGGAACTCGCGGACGGCTTCGAGCAGTCGGTCGGCGGCATCGTGCAGGGCCTGACCGGTGCGGTGGCGGCTTTGCAGGACGCCTCCGGCACCATGCGGGTCGCGGTCGCCGGCACCTCGCAGCGCTCGACCAGCGTCGCCGGCGCGGCCCAGCAGACGTCCGACAACGTCAACGCCGTGGCGGCGGCCGCGGAGGAGCTCGGCGCGACCGTGCAGGAGATCGGCCGCCAAGTGGAGCAGGCCGCCGGCATGTCGGCCACCGCCGTCGGCGAGGCCCGCCGGGCCGAGCAGACGATGGCCGATCTCGCTGCGGCGGCGACGCGGATCGGCGACGTGGTCGGCATGGTCTCGACGATCGCTGGGCAGACGAACCTCCTGGCTCTGAATGCCACGATCGAGGCCGCGCGCGCCGGTGAGGCCGGTCGCGGCTTCGCGGTGGTCGCCGCCGAGGTCAAGGACCTCGCCACCCAGACGGCCCGGGCGACCGAGGAGATCGGCCGGCAGGTGGAGGCGATCCAGACCGTGGCGCGCGATGCGGCCGGCGCGATCCAGGGTGTTGCCGGCCAGATCGAGGCAATGAGCCACGTCTCGACCAGCATTGCGGCGGCGGTTGATCAGCAGGGTGTCACCACCCAGGACATCGTCCGCAGCATGGGACAGGCATCGACCGGCACCGGCATGATGACGGCCGATATCGCGGAGGTCGCCCGGGTTGCCGGCGATGCGGGCCAAGCGGCGGCTTCCGTGGCCCAGGCCTCCGACGCCCTCGCGGCGCGCTCGGAGCAGCTTCGGGCCGAGGTTGCGCAGTTCTTGCGCAACGTGCGGGCGGCGTAGACGCGCCGGCCGCCGGGGCGGACGATTTCAGGCTGCCTTTGCCGGCATCGGCGCGGGCTTCTGCTCCCGCCGGCCGGCGAAGGTCTGGGCGGCCAGGGGCAGCTCGATCGCGGCGCAGAGGCCGCCCTCGCGCCGGTTCTCGAGGGTGAGCCGCCCGTTATGGGCCTCGACGATGGCCTGGACGATCGAGAGGCCCAGGCCGAACCCGCTCGCCTCATTGAGGTTGCGGGCCCGGTCGCCGCGCACGAACGGCTGGAGCATGGCCTCGCGCTCGGCCTCGGGTATGCCCGGGCCCTGATCGAGCACGCAGACGCGGACACCGCGCTCGGAGGCGTCCATGTGGACCTCGGCGCGGCCGCCGTACTTGATCGCGTTGTCCACGAGGTTGGTCACAGCGCGCTGCAATTCCTCCGGGCGGCCCTGGACCAGGACGTGCCGGCTGCGGCCGACGCTCACCGGCGCACCGAAATCCGAGAAATCGTCGCAGACGGTCTGAACCACCGAGGCGAGATCCACGAGGCTGTGGCTGCCGGTATCCCGGGTCTGGCCGTCGCGGACGAAGGACAGCGCGGTCTCAACCAGACCATTCATCTGGTCCAGGTCGCGCAGGGTGGCGGCCCGGGCGGTGTCGTCCTCGATGAACTCCGCCCGAAGGCGCAGCCGCGTGATCGGCGTGCGCAGGTCGTGGCTGATCGCCGCGAGCATCTGTGTCCGGTCATCGATCAGCCGGCGCACCCGCGAGCGCATCCGGTCGAGGGCCCGGGAGACCGCCAGCACCTCGCGGGGACCCGCCTCCGGCAGGGATACGTGATCGTCGCGGGTTCCGAACGCCTCGGCCGCGCCGGCCAGCCGCTTCAGCGGGGCCGTCAGGGCGCGGGTCGCCCAGACACTGAGCAGGGCCAGGGTCAGCGCCAGGAACACGACGGTGAAGATCAGCGCGCCCTGCTTAGGGGGCCGCAGCGGGTCATTGGGCAACGTCGCCTGGAGCATCGCCCCGGCGGAGGTGACGATGCCGATATGCAGCCGCGCCGGCGAGCGGTTCTGTTCCGGGTCTCCGCCCGACAGGTCCGTGATCGTCACAGGCCGCCCGGCGCCGTTGCGCAGGCGGTGGATGACAGGAAGGTCGGGAATAGGTTTCGCGCCGGGCGGCACTGTCCCGTCCCAGCTCTCAACATGGATCAGCGGCAGGCTGTGACCGCTGGCCAGGAGTGCGGGCCGGGCCGCCGGATCCACCGCATCGAGGAGCCGCGCCAGCGTGCCGAGGCGGCTCGCCGCCACGCCCGGCAGCTCGTCGGGATTCTGCGCCTCATGCAGCAGCAGGAACGCGACGGTCGCGACGACGTGCGCGACCGCGATGCCGGCGACCACTAGCAGCGCGATCTGGCCCGCGATGGTCGTCGGTCGCAACCGGAGGCGCAGGCGTCGCAGCGGGGTCATGAGCGCGTCACCTCGGGCGTGAACAGGTAGCCGCCCGAGCGGATCGTGCGAATGAACTCCGGATTGCGGGTGTCGCGCTCGATCTTCTGCCGGATGCGGGAGATCAGCACGTCGATGCTGCGCTCGAACGGACCTGCCGTGCGCCCCTGCGTGAGATCGAGAAGCTGATCACGGGACAGGACGCGACCCGGGCGCAGGCACAGCGCGTGGAGGAGGTCGAACTCGGCGCCCGTGATGGAGATTCGCGCACCCTCCGGTGAGAGCACCTGACGCAGGGAGACGTCGAGCGTCCAGCCGGAGAAATGCAGGCGCCGGCGCTCGTCCGTATCGGGCGCCTCGGCAGCGACCCGGCGCAGAATCGCCCGGATGCGGGCGAGCAATTCCCGCGGGTTGAACGGCTTGACGAGGTAATCGTCGGCCCCGAGTTCCAGTCCGAGGATCCGGTCCACATCCTCGGACTTCGCCGTGAGGATCAGGATCGGGATCTGCGAGGAGCCGCGCAGACGCTTGCACAGGCTCAGGCCATCCTCGCCCGGGAGCATCAGGTCCAGGACGACCAGATCGATGCGGGATTCCGCGAGGGCGCGGTCCATGTCGGTCCCGTCACCCGCGAGTGTGACGCGGCAATCGTTGCCCCGCAGATAGCGCGCGATCAGGGCCGAAATCTCCCGATCGTCCTCGACCACGAGGATGTGGGGTGTTGCCGGAGCAGTCATCGCGAAGGAGTCTGTGTGCGGTTCGGCCTGCATCATCAGGCTATTATGCGCCGATCCGACGACTATTCGAAGATGGTTGGCGGAACCAATTTGTAAGCGCGTGTTTCCCGCACGCATCCTGCATTGGGCTGCGACATGACGTGGGGGAACCGATGACCGAGAATGAGGCTCGGGGCGAACGGATCGCGCCGCATCCGCCGGAACTCGCCTCGCCGTGGCGGACCGACATCCGGATGGCGCTTCAGGACGAGGCCCGGACCTTCGCCCGCGACACGGTGCTCCCGCTGGCCGATGAGCTCGACCGGCAGAAGGGCGAGATGCCCCGGACGCTGATCGACGCCATGGCCGAGAAGGGGTGGTTCGGCATCACGATTCCGGAGCAGCAGGGCGGCCTGGGCTTCGGCGTGTTCGAGTACTGCCTCGTTTCGGAGGAGCTGGCGCGAGCCTGGCTCTCCGTCGGCAGCATCCTGGCGCGCGGCCAGGGGCTTGGGACGCAGACCCTCGATCCGGAGCGCCGCGCCGACCTGCTCCGGCGCTCTGCCCGCGGACAGTGGATCGGATCGATCTCCCTGTCGGAGCCCAATGCCGGCTCGGACCTCGCCGGCGTTCAGACCCGGGCGGTGCGCGACGGCGACAGCTGGCGCCTGACGGGCACGAAGCGCTGGGCCGGGTTCGCCAAGGGCGCGGACTTCGTCGAGGTCCTGGCTCGGACCCGCGACCCCGAGCCAGGAGAATCGCGCTCGGCCGGCCTGGAGCCGTTCCTAGTGATCAAGGAGCGCGACAGCTTTCCTCCCGGCATGACCGGCCGGGTCATCGACAAGATCGGCTATCACGGCTTCGAAACCTTCGAGCTGACCCTCGAGGATGTCCGCGTGCCCGAGAGCGACCGGCTCACCGGCCTCTACGGCGACCAGGGCGCCGACGCCGATTCCGGCGGGTTCGCGGCGGTCCAGCGCGGCCTCAACATCGCCCGGGTCCACACCGCGGCGCGCGCCGTCGGCGTGGCGTGGGCGGCCGTGGAAGACAGCCAAGCCTACCTTCAGGAACGCGTCCAGTTCGGGCATCCGATCGGCGACTTCCAGGCCCTGCGCTTCGCCCTGGCCGACATGGCCGCCGATGTCGCGCAGGCCCGGGCCTTCTGGCACCAGGTCGCGCATCTCCTCGATCAGGGTGAGTCCGCCGAGAGCGAGTCGGCCATGGTGAAGCTGCTGGCCACCGAGATGGCGGTGCGCGTCACCAACCAGGCCATGCAGCTGCACGGCGGCAACGGCTACACCACCGAGCGCCGGGTCGAGCGCTACTGGCGTGATGCGCGGCTGACCACGATCTTCGAGGGCACGAGCGAGATTCAGCGGCGCATCATCAGCGACCGAATGCTGCCCCGGGCCAAGACCTGAGCTGTCGTGCGGCGAATCGTCGAGCGGGACTCCCCGCTTGGCGTCGCCCGGCTACGTCCCTGAGACGATCCCGCCCGCCGCGGCGGACGCAGCCCTCCCCGGAAGCCACGTGTCGAAGCCCATCAGCGACTACGCCCTCATCGGCGATACCCATTCCTGCGCCCTGATCGCCCGCGACGGTTCGATCGACTGGCTGTGCTGGCCGCGCCACGACTCGCCCGCCCTGTTCCTGAAGCTCCTCGACGACGAGAAGGGCGGCGCCTGCAGCCTGGCCTTCGACGGCCTCGGCGGGACCACACGGCGTTACGTGCCGGACACAAACATCCTGGAGACCACCTTCGAGACCGCCACGGGCCGAGCCCGCCTCGTGGACGTGATGCCGGTCAACCCGCCGAGCCCGGAACCGGACGAAGGTCCCGACGGCGAGGGCGAGAGCCGGCTGATCCGGCTGCTCACCTGCGAGACCGGGCAGGTGACCGGCCGCTTCCTCGTGCGGCCGACCTTCGACTACGCACGCCGGGCCTGCACGCCGATCGTCGAGGGCGCCTCCGTGATCTTCGAGGCCGGAGACTGGCGGCTGCGGGTCAACGCCCATCCGCGGCCGGACCTCACAGGCGACGAGGCCGAGGTCCGTTTCACCCTGAGCGCGGGCGAGACCGCCTACATGGTACTCACCCACGGCGAGGATCAGGAGGAGGCGTGCATCGACGACTTCGCCGGCGCACAGCGCCGCATGAAGTCGACGGTCGATTACTGGCACCGCTGGTGCGCCCGCAGCACCTATCGCGGTGCCTATCGCGACGCGGTGATGCGCTCCGCGCTGTGCCTCAAGCTGCTGACCTACTCGCCCTCGGGCGGGATCCTGGCGGCGGCCACCGCCGGCCTGCCGGAAGCCGTCCCGGGCAATCGCAACTACGATTACCGCTTCACCTGGATGCGCGACGCCTCCTTCACGGTCACGGCCTTCGTGATGCTGGGCTACGTGCGCGAGGCGGCCGAATTCCTGCGCTTCCTGCGCGAGCGGGACGGGACCTACGGGCGCGAGACCCGGCTGATGTACGGCATCGCCGACGGCATGCCGCCCGAGGAGGAACTGACGCATCTCGCCGGCTGGAATGGCGTGCGGCCCGTGGTGATCGGCAACGTCGCGGAATTCCAGGACCAGCACGACATCTACGGTGAATTGCTGCGGGCGCTGTGCATCTTCCTGGAGGCGGTGGATTACGACCCGCCCGAGAAGGTCAACGACCGCCTGCCGAAGGTCCTCGATAATCTCACGGCGCGGGCGATCCGCCACCGGCACGAGGCGGATCACGGGATCTGGGAGCTTCGGACCGAGCGGCGCCAGCAGGTCCACACCAAGGCGATGATCTGGGTCGCGCTCACCGACGCAGCGCGCATCGGGCGCAACATCGCGGGCGTGCCCGAGGACAAGATCGCCGAGTGGGAGCGCGTCGCCGCGGAGGTCCGGGCGGAGTACCTCGAGAACGGCTGGAATGCCGAGAAGCAGGCCTATGTCGGCGCCTACGGCTCGCATCACCTCGACGCGGCGGTGCTGCGCGTCGCTCTGTTTGGGGCGCTGGATCCGAAGGATCCGCGCACGCGCTCGACCCTCGCGGCCGTCGAGCGGGAGCTGGGGCACGGCGACCTGATCTATCGCTACCGCATGGATGACGGCCTCGACGGCGACGAGGGCACCTTCACGGCCTGCGCCTTCTGGCGCGTGGGCTGCCTTGCCCTCGACGGCCGCACCGCCGAGGCCAAGGCCGCGTTCGAGCGGCTGATTGCGCGCGGTAACGATGTCGGGCTGTTCGCAGAGGAGATCGATCCGGAAACCGGCGAGCAACGCGGAAACACTCCGCAGGGCTTCTCCCACATGGCCCTGATCAACGCCGCCCTGCGGCTGGAGAGCAGCATCGAGCGCTACGGGCTCGCCGATCCGGCGGAGGCGGAAGAGCGCAGAGCGGCCGAGTAGGGACCTGCTCGGCGTCCGATCCGGTCGGCCGCTGCCTGTTCAGGCGGCGATCTTCACCACGCTGTCGGGCTCGGCGGCCTCCGCCGCCGGTGCGGCGGAGTCCTGGCTGGCGCGGAAGTGATCGAGCAGGCTCTCGCCGAGCCCGTCGAGCACCGCATCGGTGGCCGCCTGCGCCTCTGGATCCATCTCCGTCTCGTCGGTCCTGTACCAAGCCAGGATCTGGTCCGGCAGAGCCTCGAGGATCGCGCCGACCGGATTCTGGGGTTCCGCGGCCGCTGCAGTGGCCACGAACTCCGCCGCTGGGATGATCTCCGCCTCGTCCGTTGAGGGCGCGAATTCGGTCCGGCGCTGGCTGTCCAGGGCGGCGCGCCACGCGGCGTCGGCCGCCTGGGCATCGCGACGGGCGTTCTCCCGCGCGAGCGCCTCCGCGGCGATGGTTCGCGCGACCTCGCGGGCCTCGTCGCGGGCGGCCTCAACCTCATACCGATTCAACAGCGCGCGGACCGGATGCATGTCCGGCCCGGGCAGGTCGTCGCAAGCGCTGATCGCGCATTCGATGATCTGCCGCGACAGGCCGGCACCGCGGATTGCGGCCGGGCGGCGACTGACCGCCTGCCAAGCCGAGACCGCCGCCTGCATCGCCGGCAGGAGTGCGTCGTGCAGGCCGGCCCGCGCGTGAAGGTCGGCGAAGCTGCGCGGATCGCGCATGGCCCGGGCGACCCCAGCATGATCCTGGCCGGACAGGTCGGAAAGCGCCGCCAGGGCGAAGTCGATCCGACCGGACAGGACGGCGCGCAGGATCAGCCCGGCCGTGAGCTGATGGGTGGTGCGCAGATGGGCGACGAGCCGGGCCACGGCGGCCGCTCCCGCGCCTCCGCAGGCCTCGAGCGCAACGCGCTCGCCAGCCTCGCGGCTCAAGCGGTCGCAGCGCTCGGCTCCGAGCCAGCCGCGGTGTGTGACGAAGTCGGACAGGGCGTCCGCCACCGCGAGGCCGATCGCGTGGCGGACCTCCGGCGGCAGGTCGGCCCGGGTCAGCAGAGCCTCGCGCAGGGCGGCCTCGTCGCCGTGCCGCTCCAGCATGCGCAGCATCCGGCCGGCGGTGATCTTGGCCGTGGGATTACGCGCGAGAACCACGAGGATGTTCGGTTCACCGATTTCCGCGAGCGCCCCCGAGACGGCGTGCGTCAGGTGGTGGCGGGCCGCGATCACCGCGCGCGTCGTCTCGTCGCCGAGGGCCGCGGCATCCACGAGATCCGCATCGGTCAGCACCGGCGAGCGCGCCAGCACGAGCCGCGCGACCTCGGGCACGTCGCAGGACAGCGCGACCACCAGCGGGCGCGGCGTCCGCGCGGAGGCGGCACAGGTCTCGGCCAGGGCGCGACGGACCACCGGCGACGGATCGTCCAGAATCGTCAGCAGCGCGGTCTTGGCTTCCCACGCCTCGTCGGCCGTGAGGTTGCCGTAGAGATAGGTCCGCGCCAGGACCGCCGCGGCTTCGGCGCGGTGGTTGGCCGAGCCGTTCTGGGTCCGGGTCAGGAACTCGCGGATGATCATGGACCGCTCCGGGGGGCGAACAGGCTGGTCCTGCCGCCGGTCATGGCATTGCTCGCGGCGAACTCCGCCGGGCGGCGGGGCGGCAGCGGCGGATTGGTGAGCGCGGTCCCGGGCGGCGTCGCCGCGATCGCGGGAAGCGCGCCCGTCACGTCGGGATCGGGAGCGGTGACCCGCGCAGGCGCGTCCGAGTCGGAGCGCGGGAAGTAGGTCGGCTCGGCGTGCGCGGTGGGCTGCGCGCTGTTGCGCGCCTGCCAGAGCCGCGCGGCGGCGTCCGACACGGCCCCGCGCTGATCGGTCTGGAACAGGCTGCGCAGGTCGGAGCTTCCGCCGAACGCCGTGGCGGCGCTGGCATAGGCCGAGACGGCCTGCGTGGCCGGGGCGCTGTCCTGGCGCAGGGCGGTGATGTCGGTGGCCGCCGCACCCTGGGCGGCCGCCGAGAGGCTGGCGTAGAGTTCCGCCGCGCTGCGCGGTCGTCCCGCGCGGTCGTAGAACAGCGCGCGGTTGGCGGCCGCCGCGTCCGGAAGATCGAGGGCGGCGGCGCGCTCAGGAAACGCGCGGGCGGTCGAGATCAGGGCCGCCGCTCCTTTGGCGCCCAGGACGTGCGCCGCGTAGAGGTCACCCGCGGTCGGCTCCCGGCCGAGGGCGCCCGAGAGCGCTTCGGCATTCTGCTGCGTCAGGGCGCCGGCAAGCGTTGCGGAGACCTTCGGATCGCGGCGCAGATCGAGGATGGCCTGCCGCTGGCCCGCATCCGTGACCGTATAGGTGCCGTCGGCCTGGCGCGTGATGGCGTCGGCCTGTGCCTGGAGGCCGAGCCGCGGCCCGGCATTCTTCATCACGCCGAGCCAGGTCTGCTCGATGAACTGGAACAGCCCGGTGGCCGAGGATGTCCCGGCCTTCGCGGTGGGATCGAGGGACGATTCCCGCCTTGCCGTGGCGAGGAGGTAGTCGAACCCGACGCCGCTCGCCGTCGCGCCGTCGCGGATCGCCTGGACGACCGGTCCGGATGCGGCCGAGCCTGACGGCGCCCGCGCCTGGGGAGGCGGGCTTTCCGGAGGGCTGGACGGCGTGGTGAACAGGAACATCCGGGCGCGCACGGGGGCTGGAGACAGCCTGAACCTGCGCTCCGTATGGTAAATAAGTCCTCAATCCGCCTTGACGGACAGGTTCTCCTTTCAGGACCCGGCGAACTCGCCCGCGCCCTTCGGCCGGCGCATCTGGAACCGCGTATCCGCGGTCGCGTGGAAGTAGTCGAAATAGCCGCCGCGCATGATCGGATGCATGGCCGCGGTATCGACCATGCCGTCCTTCACGTAGCGCTCGTCGACATAGATCGACACGACTTGGCCGATGACGAGAAAGTTGTCCGCCTCCCCGCCCCCGAGCGGGACCAGTGGCACGGTCTGGAGCCATCGGCATTCCAGCGCCGCCGGCGAGGCCGCCACCCGGGGCGGACGCACCTTCTGCGAGGGCGCGGTCTCGAGGTTGGCGAAGGCGAATTCGCTCTGGCCGCGCGGCAGCGGCGCGGAGGAATCGTTCATCCCGTCGCGCAGGTCCCAGGTCGCGAGGCTGCAGACGAATTCGGCGCCGTCCTCGGCGAAGGTCATCGCGTCCTTGCGGCCCGAGGACGAGAACGCGACCATGTTGTCGGCCACGGCGTTGAAGAACGAGTACGGCGCGAGGTTGAGCTGACCGGCGCGATCCATGGCGCTGATCCAGCCGATCGGCCGCGGTGCCACGATGGCCTTGAGCGGATTGTGTGGCAGCGCGCGCGCGTCGCGCGGGACCTCGAGATCGTAGTGCACGGCCAAAGCCCCTCAGAAATACGTGACGATGTCGGCGAGCGCCGGTCGCGGACGATCGGACGGCACGTCGCGGGCCCGACCGATATGCACGAACCCGGCGAGCTTCTCGGTCGGCGATAAGCCCAACGCGTCGAGCACGCGGCGGTCGTAGGCGAACCACTCCGTCAACCAGGAGGTGGCGAAGCCGGCGGCGTTCGCGGCGATGACCAGGTTCATGGTGGCGGCCCCCGCGGAGAGGACCTGTTCCCATTCGGGGATTTTCACGTGCGGTCCCGCCCGCGACACGACGGCGATCGCCAGGGGCGCGTGCGTCAGGCGGCTGCGCTCCTGTGCGAGCCGCTCGGGCGCCGCGTCCGGATTGTCCGCCGCGTAGGTCTGGGCGATGATCTCGCCAAGCCGCTCACGGGCCTCGCCGGCGATCACGATGAAGCGCCAGGGCGCCAGCTTGCCGTGGTCCGGCACCCGCGAGGCCGCTGTCAGGATCGTCTCCAGCTGCGCGCTGTCCGGACCCGGGCCGTCCAGCAGCGGCGGCGGCACGGAGCGGCGGGTCTTCAGGAGGTCGAGGGTGGCGGTCATGCGCTCCGTCCCGGTATCGGGTCCCGATCGGGATGTGGCATGCGCGAGCCGCCGGTGGAAGAGCGGCCTTGCCGTCGCCATGGTCCGGATGCAGAGGCATTATCAGATGATCCGCCGACCAAGCCTCGGGGCTTTTGTGCGGATCTGCGGTGCGGCCCGGCGGCCGAGCCACGGGAAAGGTCGAAGAGGGTCCGAGCGATGTGCGTGAGGCTTGCCGCGATGGCGTTGGCCATGCTCGTCACGCTGCCCCTGATCGTTCCCGCGGCCGCGCAGCAGGACCCGTTCCAGGATCGCCTCGGCGGGCCCCTGCCCTCGCCTTCGATCACGACCCCGAACCTACCACCTGCCCTTCCGTCCGCCGAGCCGGACGCGCAGCTCTCGCTGTCCGCGCTCCTGTCGGGCCCCGGGACCCCGCTTCGGCAGGGGCTTGCGTGGCGCGTCTATGAGGATCGCGGCGACGGCACCAAGCCGTCGATCGTCGCCCGCTCGGCCGAGGCGGAGCCGCATTTTACCCTCGCCCCCGGCACCTACGTGGCGACCGTGACCTACGGCTTCGCCAGCGCCTCGAAGCGCATCGTGATGGGAGGCCAACCCACCACCGAGACGCTGCGCGTCGCGGCCGGCGCGCTGAAGCTGTCGGGCGCCGTCGGTGACCAGAAGATCCCGCCGGCGCAGGTCTTGTTCTCGGTCTTCGTGCCGGTGGGGACCAATTCGGAAGGCCGCCTCGTGCGCTCCGGAATCAAGACCGGCGAGCTGCTCCGCCTGCCCGAGGGCACCTATCACGTGGTGTCCACCTACGGGGAGTCGAACGCGATCCAGCGCGCGGATCTTCGGGTCGAGAACGGCAAGGTGACGGAGGCGACCCTGAACCACCGGGCCGCCACCGTGACCCTCAAGCTCGTGGCCGCAGCCGGCGCGGAGGCGTTCGCCGGAACCGCCTTCTCGGTCCTGACGCCCGGCGGCGACACGATCCGCGAGGCCATCGGTGCCTTCCCGGAGGTCACGCTGGCCGAGGGCGACTACGTGTTGATCGCCCGCCACGACGGGCAGGTCTACACGCGCGAGTTCAAGGTCGAGAGCGGTCTCGACCGCGACATCGAGGTCGTGGCCAAGTCCGGTTGAGGGCGCCAGACGGCCGGCCGGCGCCTCAGGCCAGGCGCCGCGCCAGCGCGACGCAGGCCGCGACCGCGATCGCGGCGCCGATCATCGCGGGCTCGATCCGCTCTCCGAGCACGAGGGCCGCGATGCCGAGCCCGAGGAAAGGCTGGAGCAGCTGGAGCTGACCGATGGTCGCGATGCCCCCCCGCGCCAAGGCCCGGTACCAGAACACGAAACCGATGAGCATGCTGAACAGCGCCACGTAGGCGAGGCCGGCCCAAGCCGGCATCGGGATCGCGGCCGGGTCGGCCGGGCTCAGGGCCAGCGCCAGGGGCAGGCTCAACGGCAGCGACAGCACTGTCGCCCAGGCGATCACCTGCCAGCCGCCGAGGCGGCGCGCGAGGACCCCGCCTTCCGCGTAGCCGAGGCCGCAGACTAGTACTGCGGCGAGCATGAGGCTGTCGCCGAGGCCCGGCGGGCCGTCGAGCCCGCGCGCCGCGAAGCCCACCGTGATCAGCGCGCCGACCAGCGACAGAAGCCAGAAGGCCAAAGACGGACGCTCGCCCGAACGGAGGGCTCCGAAGAGCGCGGTGGCGAGCGGCAGCAGGCCGACGAAGACCGTTCCGTGCGCGGCGCCGACAGTCCGCAAGGCCAGCGCGGTCAGCAGCGGAAAGCCGGCCACAACACCGCAGGCCACGATGACGAGCGACGGGACATCACGGCGGCTCGGCCGCTTCTGCCGGAAGGCGAGCAGGGCACTCGCTCCGGCAAGCCCCGCCAGAGCCGCCCGCGCTGCACTGAGAAACAGCGCGTCCATGCCGGTCAGGGCGAGGCGCGTAGCCACGAGCGACGCGCTGAAGATGGAGACGCCGATCAGGCCGTCGATCCATGCGCCCGGACTGCCCGCCGCGGACAAAGTCGCGCCCGAACTCTCGGCCACCATCGCTCTCCCGCCTCCAAACCTGCGAGCGGCATGCCCCGGCTCGCGCGCGGCAGCCAGGGACGATGGCGCGGCGTGCGGCCGATCTGTCCAGGCTTTCGATCAATACGGTCGTCGGATCTGGAATGGGATCACGAACCGATTTGCCGCTGCCCATCAGGCGTGCAAAGGTTCCATGTTCCGGGCATTAACATTTCGGGTAGCAACTGGAACGATCGCACAGGCTCCCGGCTTTCCAGCCACCCATTCCGGGAACTGGAGATCGCCATGCGCCGCCTCGTCCTCGCTACCCTTGCTGTCGCCGCCCTGGCCGGACCGGCCCTTGCCGCCAACGAGGCGCCCCCGACAGTCGCGCCGAAGTTCGAGACCGTCCCGCAGGATGCCGTGCTGAGCTACAACCTGATCGGGCTCACCGTCACGGACGCGCAGAACAACACCGTCGGTGAGATCAAGGACCTCGTGATCGATCACGAGAAGCTCACCGGCTACATCGTCTCGGTCGGCGGCTTCCTCGGAATGGGCGAGCGTTATGTGGCGGTCTCGCCTGCCTCGATCGCACTCGGCTACGACGCCGATGCCAAAAAGTGGAAGGCCATCATCGGGGCGAGCAAGGACCAGCTGAAGTCCGCCCCCGAGTTCAAGTACGACGGCAAGTTCAAGCGCTGATCCGCGGACACGCTAATCCAGAGCCGGGAGCGGATCGACGACGCGCCCGGCCGCTGCCTGGACGCCGTCAGGGCGCCGCGGCAGCCAGACCGGTCACGCTTGGACTTGTGCCTCCAGCGCCGCCCGCGTCATACGGGCGACGATGGCTTCCCGCTTGGCTTGCCGCATGATGATCCGGGCGGCCGCTCGCGCGTTCGCGGCGCGGAGTTCGGCCTGCGGGCCACCTTCGCGCAGGGCCCGCGACGCGAGGGCGCGGAACCACTTCACGTTGGCCAGCGCGGCGGCCCGACGGCTGATCGGCCCACCGACATCGAGCGGCTTCTCTACTGTAACGGACGCCATTGGCCTAATCCTGGACTGCGATTCGCCGCTTGTCCGTACTTAGGACAAGAGATGGCGATGTTTTGCGACTTGGGCAATAGTGACACCGATAATAAGTTCTGACGGATCGCCATGACCCGGCATCCTCGAAATGCGGTATGCCGCCGGTCGCCGAGTGACAGAAGGCACCGCATCCGCAGGTGCCCGTAACCTTACGGGAACGCCGGCCTGCAGAGATGACTTTTCTCCTCCGGAAACCGAAGCGACGCCGGAATTACTGGCGCATCCCGTGGAGGGGAGCGTGCCGACGATCTTCGATGCTCATACCTTTGCCCTGACCGCGCATGCGGGCCAGCTCGACAAGGGCGGCGAACCCTGCATGCGACACCTCGAACGCGTCGCGAACGCCGCCCTCGCCCGTGCCGGCCACGCCCGCTTGGTCGACGGACTGGACATCGACCCGATGCGAGTGATGCAGGCCGCGCTGCTGCATGATGTGCTGGAGGACACGCCACGCACGCCCGCCGACCTGCGGGCCGCGGGATTCGGCTCGGATGTGATCCGGACCGTGCTGATCCTCACCAAGCCGCAGGCCCGTATCGCCTATTCCGAGCGGATCGCCAGCCTGATCGAGGCCGGCGATCTCGCGGCGCTCCTGGTGAAGATGTCGGATACCGAGGACAACCTTTGCCCGTCCCGCATCCCGCCGAATGCCACCTTCCTGCGCGAGCGCTACGCAACCGCCTTCGCGCGCCTCAAGGAGGCTGCGACGGCGGCGGGCTATACGGGACGCTAACCGAGCGGCAGTGCCGCCGGCAGCCGGTCAGGCCCGATCCTGCGATAGGCAGTCGCGGATGAAGAGGCCGGCCTGGTCGAGGGCGCGGGCCGCTTCCGGGATCGGCGCGGCGACGAAGACGTGGCACAGGTCTTTATAGCTGTGCAGCGCAACGGACGTCTCCGCACGCGCCAGACGTTCGTGCAACCGCGTAGCGTCCGGATGAAGGAGATCGCGCGTCCCCGTGAAGATCGCCACCGGCGGCAGGTCGTCGAGCGGACCGTAGAGCGGGCTGACCTGCGGATCGTTCAGCGGCGTACCGGCGGCCCACAGACGCCCCGCCGCCCGGCAGCCCGCCACTGCGAGCATCGGATCATGGGGTTCGATGGCGAGAACGCGCGGATCCGAGAAGGTCAGGTCCAGCGCGGGCGAGAACAGCAGCAGCCCCGCCGGCAGGGCGCCGCCCCGTGCCCTCAACCGTTGGGCCATTCCCACCGACAGGCAACCGCCCGCGGAATCACCCGCGATGATCAGGCGATCACGTCCTGTGATGAGATGCGAGTCGAGCAGCCGATCGAGAAAGGCATACGTTTCGCGCCACGTGCTCTCGGGAGCGAGCGGGTAGCGCGGCACGACGACTCGCGCGCCGGTGCGGTCGATGACAGACTCGACGATCCACCAATGCGGTGCGAGCACGTCGAAAACCCAGGCGCCGCCATGCAAGTACAGGATCGTAGCATCAGACCCGCCGACGCGTGGCCGCACCTGGAAGACCTCCACGCCATCGACCATGAACGTGTCGATGGCGAACTTGCGGCGCAGGCGAGCCGAGGGACGTGCCGGCTCCACGCGCCGGTGAAGCGCGATCTGACGGCGCAAGTCGCGACCGTCGCCTGCCCTGCGCTTCATGCCGCTTAACGGCAGCACGACATCGTTGATCAGCCGGGCTTGGACACTGATGCCGGAGGTGCGCGACCAGGCAAATAGTCCAACGGCGACAATCCCGGTCGCCACAGCCGCCCAGGCCGCTCGTTCCGCATTCTTCGCCACGCCACCCGTCCTGCTCCGCGGAACTCGAGCGGTTCAATGGAGACGGTCCGCAGGCGTTCCAAGTCCGTCTCGACGAATCGTGCGGCGATCGCGCGGCCCGCAGCCGGCGAATGAAACCATCCTGCCGGACCGGGCGAACCATGAGGACCCAGGGCGCCCAAGCGCGTGTGCCGTGTCGCGCCTCTGGCAACCGGAGACGCTCAACATGGTCACGGACGGATGGATCGGCCGCGCATGGCAGGATTCGGGCAGCCACCGGCCCGCGCTCGCGCGATGGGCGCCGCTGCCGATCCGCCTGATCGTCGGATACGGCTTCCTCGAGCATGGGCTTGCCAAGGCGGCCCGGGGATTGGACGCTTTCCCATCGATCCTGCACGCCATGGGCGTCCCGCTCCCGTACCTGATGGGTGTCCTGACGATCGCCGTGGAGATCGTTGGTGGTTTCTGTGTGCTGATCGGTGCGCTCGTGCCTTTGGCCAGCCTGCCGATGGCGGCCGTGCTTCTCACGGCGATGTTCACGGTCCACTGGCAGTTCGGCTTCAGCTCGATCAAGCTGCAGGCGATCACGCCCGCCGGAGCGCAGTTCGGACCGCCCGGCTTCGAGACCGATCTTCTCTACCTTGCCGGATTGGCATCGCTGGTCCTCGGCGGATCCGGGCCTCTATCGGCAGGCCGAGGCCTGTCGCGCGCGCTGGGGCGGTCGCCGTCTGATCCTGCCGCCCAGGCTGCGCGTGAAGAACGCCCCGACATCCCGTCGATGCGACAGGACTGAAGTCGTCGCGTTCGTCGACCTGGTTCGGCGGGGCGGCTCCCGGTCAGGAACCCTGTAGTGGACCGTCCGGTTGGCCTAGGACGCGTCCGACGCGATGGCGTCAGGGCCTGCCCATCGAGGTCTGGACGATGTCCTTACCGCATAGCCGGGCCTGGACCCTGCCACCTGCGTTGCAGGCTTCGCGAGGCCGGGACTGCGCAGAGGCGGGCGCGCGATCACGCAGCAGCAGGATCCGAATGAGCACATCGAAGAAGTCTCCGGCGGCGGACCGTCATCACGGCGGCCCGGGCAGCAGCCATCAGGACGCCTCGAAGCCGCAAGCCGAGGAGCATCGCGGGCCGGCACCCGGCTCTCCGACAAGCAACTCGAAATCCCACGTTTCCGGCGGGGGCGGCGAGCGGGACAGCCACCACACGCACAGCACGCACGGCCGTGCACCGGACCGAACCGACCGGTCCCACTGAGCCCGGCCCAAGGGTACGGCGGAGATCTGCCAGAGCGACCATGCGCGCCTCGGTGCGGCGTGCGTGGTCGGCAGATCGCGCGCACCGGTGATCTCCGCGTCGGCCGTTCAGGCCGTTCCGGCGCGATTCTGAGACAGCCCCGGTATTGTGAGAAGACGCCGTGTCGACCACCGCGGAGGCGTTGTAGCGCCACATGATTGCGTCGGGTCCGCGGAAGCGTCTGCGAGCGCGCCGGTCCTCAGGCGGCTCACCGTGGCAGGCTGCTCCAGACAGTCGGGGCGGTGACGCTTCATATCCAACATTGGGTGTTCTCCGCGGGCCTCGGTGCAAGGTCAACCGCGGCCGAACTCGCGGGATCCTAGATGTTCGGCGCGCCGCCTCGCCGACGCAAGCGTGGCGGTCAGGCGCCGGCCGCCGGTAGCCCGAAGTCCCGAGACAACGGGTTCGATCCGGACCAGTCGCGGCGTGCCCAGCTGCGCCGGAAGGGACCGGCCGAACCGCCATCGACAGCCGGGAACATTTGCCCGACCGGACGGTAGATCATCTGCCCGCGACGCCTTCGCGTATCGAGGAATTCAGCTTGGTCGAGACACATCCGCGATCGACGGCCCGGATCGGGCATCATCCGATCCACGCCATGCTGGTTCCCATCCCGGTCGTGTGCTTCGTCGGGACGTTGGTGACCGACATCGCCTATTGGTACACGGCCAACATGCAATGGGCGAACTTCTCCGCCTGGCTCCTGAGTGTCGGATTGATCGTGTCCGGTCTGGCGGTCGTTGCGGGGTTGATCGACTTCTTCGGAGATCGCGGCATTCGCAGGCTTCGTCCGGCCTGGATCCATGCCGGCGGCAATGCCGTCGCGCTCGTGCTCAGCATCCTCAATATCTTCGTGCACAGCCGCGACGCCTACACGTCCGTGGTGCCGACCGGACTGATCCTCTCGGCGCTTGTCGTGCTCATCCTCTTGGTGACCGGATGGAACGGCGCGGCCCTGGTCCATCGCTACGGCGTCGGCGTCCAGTCGGGAGAGCGGGCATGACGTGCCTCCAACGGGTGCTCGCCGCGAGCGTGCTGCTGCCCCTCTCCGCATGCGGCCCCGACCCGATCGACCCGCAAACGCAGATCGGACCGAATCCGCCGCTTCCGGAGCTCCACCAGTACCTGCTGCCGCCGATGCACGTCTCCAGCGCGGTCGGCTGGAAGGACGGCGAGAAGCCGCAGGTCGCGGCTGGCCTGCAGGTCAAGGCGCTGGCGACGGGTCTCAAGAACCCGCGCTCCATCCTCGTCCTTCCGAACGGTGACATCCTGGTGGCGGAAAGCGGCGGCCCGACCCCGCCCGTCAACCGCCCCAAGGAGATCATCATGGGCTGGCTCGAGCGGAAATCCCATTCCGCGGAGACGCCCGGGCAGCGGATCACGCTCCTGCGCGACGCCGACGGCGACGGTGTTGCGGAGCAGCGCTCCGTGCTCCTCGATAAGCAGAACTCACCCTTCGGCATGGCCTTGGTGGGCAACGATCTGTACGTCGCTGACACCGATGCCGTGATGCGCTACCCCTACAAGGAGGGCGAGACGCAGATCACCGAGCCGGGCGTCAAGCTCACCGAGCTGCCGGCGGGGCACATCAACCATCACTGGACGAAGAGCCTGACGGCAAGCCCGGACGGGAGCAAGCTCTATGCCGGCGTCGGCTCGAACAGCAACGTCTCGGAGAATGGGCTCGACGAGGAGAAGGACCGGGCGGCGATCTGGGAGATCGACCGGGCGACCGGCGCGCACCGGCTCTACGCGACCGGCCTGCGCAACCCGAACGGTTTGACCTTCGAGCCGCAGACGAAGATGCTGTGGTGCGTCGTCAACGAGCGGGACGAGCTGGGGCCCGATCTCGTGCCGGACTATATGACTTCGGTGAAAGATGGCGGCTTCTACGGCTGGCCCTACAGCTACTGGGGTAGCCACGTGGATCCCCGCGTGATGCCACAGCGCCCGGAACTGGTCTCTGCTGCGATCATGCCCGACTATTCGTTGAGCTCGCACGTGGCCCCGCTCGGGATGACCTTCTATTCCGGGACCGGTCTGCCGCAGACCTATCAGGGCGGCGCCTTCGTGGGCGAGCACGGTAGCTGGAATCGGGATCCGCTGAACGGATACAAGGTGGTCTACATCCCGTTCGAGAACGGAAAGCCGGCCGGCAAGGCCCAGGATGTGGTCACCGGCTTCGTCAACGCGGACCGGCAAGCCCGCGGTCGGCCGGTTGGCCTCGCCGTCGACACGCATGGCGGCCTGCTGATCGCGGACGATGCGGGGGGCGTCGTCTGGCGCGTCACAGGTGCCCAGTCCCAATCACAGGCCGGGCAAAATCCGGTCATCCGCTGACGCCTCGGGCAGGATTCCACCGTGCCGCTCTCGTCCCGCTCACCGACCGCGATCAGCGACGAGGGCCGCCACGCCCGGGACCGCGGCGATCCGATCACCGCAAATCCCTATCCCGCCGGATCGGAGGCGCACCGGACCTGGGAGCGCGGCTATCGCATGCCGGACGCACAGGCCCAGGATCCGCCGACGAAGCCCGATGAAGCGCCACAGCCGGATTCATCGTCTTAGAACGATCGGACCGCGCAGCTGTCAGGTGAGTGAGATGAGGGCGACGCCGCCGATCATCAGCACGCCGCCGAGCATACGCCAGGGGCCTGCCGTGTGCTGCACGAAGCCGAGCCAGCCGAAATGGTCGAGGACCAGGGAGGCGACGATCGCGGCTGTGACGGTCAGGCCTGTGAAGATCGCTGCGCCGAGCTTGTCGGCCAGCAGGATCATCGCCAGGACGTAGGTGCCGCCCATCGCGCCGCCGAGCCAGGCCCACCAGGGGACAGCCGCGATGCGCGACCCGCCCGGCCAGTCGAGCCCGAGGAAGGGTGCGGCGAGGAGGTAGATCAAGGCGTTCGTGAACGCCACGATCAAGGCCGCCAGGATCGGCTGGTCGAGTGCCTTGTTGAGGCTCGCATTCGCGCCGGTCTGGACGGTGTTGAGGATGCCGGCCGCAATCGCGGCCAGGGCTATAAGGATCGGCATGCGAGAAGCGTGTCTCTGTCGTCCGGGTCTCGCATCAGGAACAGCCGTCCTGAATCGGTGTTCCCAGGAAGACCGACTGCGACGCTTCTCGATCAGCGGTCGGCAATACAGGGAGACACGCCATGAAGTTCATTGTGCTTGCCGTAGTCGGCCTCAGCGTTGCCGCCGCGCCCGCCCTGGCAGCCGAAAGCGGAGGCACGAGCCGATCCGGCACGGCCAACAGCACGGGCCCGAACGATGCCGGCTCCGGGTCGACGCCCGGCGCCAACGGCAGCGGCCCGTCGAGCGGCTCGCTGAGCCGCTCCGGGACCACGAACAGCACGGGTGCGAACGATGCCGGTTCCGGCTCGAAGCCGGGCGCCGGAAGCCGCTGACGCGACGAACGACCGTCTTCAGGCTCTGGTGAGCCGGGAGACGCTCCGCTCGACCCAGGCCGGGCGGAGCGCGGTCAGCGGAATGCTGGGCCAAACGCTCTGAATCCGTAACCTTTCGGACGCGTGACAGTGCGTCCTCGCGTCGAACCTGACCGCCACGGAGGTGTCATGCCCATTAAGCGATATGTGGTCGTCCTCGCACTTCTGTGTCTCGGCGTTTCGGCGTGCGACGACAAGCAGGCCCAGAACAACGCGCCGACCAAGCCTGACTCGACCAAGATGGAGCCGCAGACCGATCAATCCGCTCCGAGCCCGCAAAAGCGCTGACCGCTCCGGCATCGGTCTTCGGCGAGGCGTCGGACATAGCCGTAGGCCGAGCCTGAGGATCGGGGCGGCCCATTGCGGTGCCCCTGTGTCCGATCAGAAACCGATTTCTGTCGAGCGCGCATCTTCTATCGTCAGACGAAGTGCATCGGCAGCGCGCGATCCAAGACCTCGACATAGGTGCCGGCGAGCACCGCGACGGTTGCCGCGGCGACAGCGGCGGCCAGGGTCAGGCGAGCGAGAGCGGTCATGGGAAGTCTCCTTCGGTTCCGCGATTGTCGTCGCGGCATGACCCCGATGTAAGCTCAAGCTTTGCGGACCGGCGTGCTCCGGCACACCGAGTCGTCGGTGTCTTGAGCGTGTGCACGGATCATCGGCTCCGCAGCAACCGCGCGGCGACAATTCCGAGGCTCAGGCTGAAACCGAGACAGGCGACGGCAGGTCCGATGCGGTCGCCCGAGACAGATGCGTACCCCGAGACGAGCAGCAGGATTTCGCGCAGGCCGATCAGGCCGCAGGCTGCCGAGCCGAGTCCGGCGAGAAACGCCAAAGCCTTGAGCAACACCGTATCCGAACGCGTGCGGGACGAAGCGGGCGCCACTGTGCCTTTCTACTTCGAAAGGACCAGAGGTCGAATACAGGCCGGTTAAGCGGCGATGAGGCGGCTGACTAAAATAAACCGTGAAACTGCAGGTGGTTATGGATCCGAGTACGCGACGATCCTGCCTCGCGCCACCTGGGTCTTGAGCGTGACCAAAAGCTGGGGCTCGAAGCTGAGCCCGACCGCCGCGCGATCGAGCTCAGTTCACGGATGACGTCTTCGACCCGTTGGAATGGGCCGGGTGCGCTTTCGATCAGGGTCTCAGGCGGCGCGGACGGTGCCGAGGAAACGCCCGACCTCGGCGGCGAGGTGCTCGGACTGGCGCGACAGCTCGGAGGCCGCGCCGAGCACCTGGCTCGCCGCCGCCCCGGTCTCCTCCGCCGCGCCCGCCACGCCCGCGATGGTCCCGGTCACCGCGCCGGTGCCGGCCGCCGCCTGCGTGACGTTGCGCACGATCTCCTGCGTGGCCGCGCCCTGCTCCTCCACCGCCGCCGCGATGCCCGCCGCCACCCCGTTGATCTCCCGGATCCGGCCCGTGATCGCCCCGATCGCCCCCACCGCCTGACCCGTCACCCCCTGGATGCGCGCGATCTGCCCCGAGATCTCGCCGGTCGCCCGCGCGGTCTGCTCGGCCAGCGCCTTCACCTCGGAGGCCACCACCGCAAAGCCCCGGCCCGCCGCACCCGCGCGCGCCGCCTCGATCGTGGCGTTGAGCGCCAGCAGGTTGGTCTGGCCGGCGATCGAGGCGATCAGCCCGACCACGTCGCCGATCTTGGCCACGGCGGTGTTCAGCTCCTGCACCAGCGCGCCGGTCTGGTCGGCTTCCGCCGCCGCGACCCGGGCAAGTTCCGACGAGCCCTGCACCTGCCGGCCAATCTCCTGCACGGAGGAGCCGAGTTCCTCGGCCGCCGCCGCGACCGTGTTGACGTTGCTGGCAGCCTCTTCCGCGGCGGCCGCGACCGTGCCGGACTGGGCCGAGGTCTGGCCGGCGAGCGCCGACATCGCACCCGCCGTGGCCTGCAGCTCGGTGGCCGAGGCCGAGACCTGGCCGACGATGCCGCCGACCGCAGCCTCGAACCGGTCGGCCATCTCGCGCATCCCGGCCTTGCGCTGCTCCTCCGCGGCCAGCCGCGCCTGCGCGGTCTCCGCCTCCAGGGACTTCATCTGGATGAGACCGTCTTTGAACACCTGGACGGCGGTCGCGATCGTCCCGATCTCGGTCTTCGCGCCCCGATGCGGGATCTCCGCCGACAGGTCTCCGGCGATCAGGGCCTGCATCGGCCGCACGACCGAGGCGATGCCGCGGGTGACCCCGAGGACAATCACCACGCCTGAAAGGATCGAGAGGCCGAGGGCGAGGACGATCGCGACAAGGCTGACCGTCCAAGTCTCCTGGTAGACGGCCTTGCTCTGCGCCTGCGCGTCCTTGGCGCCTTCGTTGTTGATCGCGATCAGCTTCTCCAGCGCCTTGGACGCGGCGCGACGCGGGATCAGGCCCTTCGTCTCGTAGAGCTGGTAAGCCTCAGCCTTGTGGCCGCCGCGCGAGAGATCAACGACGTCGTTGCGAACGGATTTGAACATCTCGGATTCACGCGCGAACGTCTCATAATGAGTCCGCTCGTCGGCGGAGCTCATCATCGTCCGGTAGGACGCGATCTTGTCGGACAGCTTCTTGTCGAAGCTTTCCATGTCCTTCTCGATGCTCGCCAGAAGTGTCGCGTCGGTGGCTTGTGTGTGCCGCAACAGGAGGCCACTGCTGCGGGCCGTGAGGGTGTCGATCTCACCCAGGATGCGGATGCTCGGCAGCCAATTCTCTTCGATCTGGAGAGACTGCTCGCGCAGCTTGTACGTACTGACGAGCCCAAGCACCCCGAGGCCGACCGCGAAGACGGTCAGGATCGAGAAGGCGATCACCAGCTTGGTGCGGATGGAGACAGCTTGTAGCGACACGACGCCCTCTAAGCAGCCGAATAGAAGCATTCCGTGGCCGCTTGGGTCACAAGTACGGGGGATCATTTAACAACCGATAAGCAATGCTGCCGATCGCCCCGGTGCGCTGAACGGCCGACGGCTCGCCCGCGGACTGGATTTCCGAGCTGTGTCTGGGCTGAATCGCGCCGGGCCCTGCTGCCAATTGGAACGGGTCGCCGGCTGAGGTTCTGTCCGCGGCGCGGCCGCGTCGGCACCCTGAGCACCGCCCCCAGCCACTCTGCGAATCTTCAGTCCGCGCCGCGCAAGCCGTTGACGGCGCCGGCCTAGGCCAATAGATGATAGTCATAATTTTTAAGACCGCTCGGCAGAGACGGAGTACGTTAATGGACGCGAGATGGGTGATCGGGCTCGCCGGCTTGGCCCTGGCGGCATGCTCGCCGGCCGAGACCGCTGTCCCGCCGGAGCCACCCCTGGTTCAGACCATCGCGGTCGCGCCTGCGGAAGGGGTCGTCGCGCGCTACACCGGCGTCGTCCGGGCCCGGACCGAGAGCAACCTCGGGTTCCGCGTCGGCGGCAAGATCTTCGAGCGCCTCGTGGATCCGGGCGACCACGTGCGTCTCGGGCAGCCGCTGATGCGCCTCGATCGGACCGACTTCACCCTGGCGCTCAACGCAGCCCGCGCCTCGGTCGAGGCGGCCCGCGCGCAGATGATCAAGGCCAAAGCCGACGAGGAGCGCAGCCGGAAGCTCGTCGGCGACGGCTGGACGTCGAAGCAGACCTACGACCAGAACAAGGCCGCGGCGGATGCGGCCATTGCCCAATTTGCCAACGCCGAGGCGCAGGCGAGCCAGATCGCCAACCAAGCGGGCTACTCGGAGCTCCAGGCCGATGCCGACGGCGTGGTGATGGAGGTGCCGAGCGAGCCCGGCCAAGTCGTTGCCGCCGGTCAGACGGTCGTCAAGCTCGCCCGTGACGGCGCCCGCGAGGCGGAGGTGTTCCTGCCCGAAGGGAGCCGCGGCCTGGCGCAGGGTACGGCATCGGCAACGCTCTACGCCGAGGGCGAGACGACCTATCCGGCCAAGCTCCGGGAACTGTCGGCCACGGCAGACCCGGCGACCCGCACCTACCGGGCTCGCTACATTCTCCTCGGCGGCGGCGAGAGCGCGCCGCTCGGGGCAACCGTCACCCTCCGGCTGAAGCCGGCTCAGGCAGCGCCGACGACGTCGGTGTCGATCCCCCTCGGCGCCCTGTTCGACCAGGGCGGCGGCTCGGCCGTGTGGCGCTACGACGCCGAGACGCAAACCATCGCGGCGCAGCCGGTCGCCGTCGCGCGCCTCTCGGCGGAGAGCGCGGAGGTCGTTTCAGGTCTGAACCCGGGCGACCAGATCGTCGCGCTCGGCGCCCACTTGCTCAAGGCCGGACAGAAGGTCCGGCAGGCGGCCGTGCGCATCATCGGAGTCGATCGATGAGCGCCTCCGGCTTCAACCTTTCGGCCCTGGCGGTTCGTGAACGCGCCGTCACGCTGTTCCTCCTCCTCGCGGTCACCGCGGCCGGGTTCTTCGCCTTCGAAAAGCTCGGCCGGGCGGAGGACCCGACCTTCACGGTCAAGACGATGGCGGTCTCGGCCGCCTGGCCCGGAGCGACCACCGCCGAGATGCAGCGGCAGGTCGCCGATCCGCTGGAGAAGCGCCTGCAGGAACTTGTCTACTACGACCGCGTCGAGACGACGGTTCGTCCGGGCCTGCTGCTGATGAAGCTGTTCTTCAAGGACAGCATGCCGCCGGCGAAGCTCCCGTCGGAGTTCTACCAGGCGCGCAAGAAGCTGTCCGACCAGGCCTCCAGCCTGCCGCGCGGCGTGTTGGGGCCGCTGTTCAACGACGAGTTCTCCGACATCTATTTCGCGCTCTACGCGCTCCAGGCGCAAGGGTTGCCGCACCGGCACCTCGTGCTCCGCGCTGAGGACCTGCGCCAGCGGCTGCTGCGCGTGTCGGGCGTCGAGAAAATCAACATCCTCGGTGAGCAGGCGCAGAAGATCTTCGTCGAGATCTCCTATCAGCGCTTGGCCACGCTCGGCATCACCGGACAGCAACTGCTGGCCGCGCTGGCGAACCAGAACGACGTAACGCCGGCCGGCTTCATCGAGACAGACGGGCCGCGCGTGTACCTGCGCCTCGACGGCGCGATCGACGGTCTCGACGCGATCCGGAACCTGCCGGTGGCGGCCGGCGACCGCAGCCTCAAGCTCGGCGACATCGCCGAGGTCAAGCGCGGCTACGAGGATCCGAGAACCTTTGCGATCCGCAACGACGGCGAGCCGGCCCTGATGCTGGGTGTCGTCATGAAGCCGGGCTTCAACGGCCTCAGTCTGGGCGAGGCCCTCAATGCCGAGGAACTCGCGATCCATCACGAACTCCCGACCGGGATCAGCTTCATCAAGATCACCGATCAGGCGAAGGTGATCGCGGACGCCATCCACGAGTTCATGGTGAAGTTCTTCACCGCACTCTCGGTCGTGATCTTCGTCAGCCTCGTGGCTTTGGGCTTCCGGGTCGGGATCGTGGTGGCGCTGGCGGTCCCGCTGACCCTCTCGGCCGTGTTCGTGGTGATGATGGTCACCGGCCGCGACTTCGACCGCATCACGCTCGGCGCCCTGATCATCTCGCTCGGCCTCCTCGTCGACGACGCCATCATCGCCATCGAGATGATGGTGGTGCGTATGGAGGAAGGTGCCGACCGTATCTCCGCAGCGACCTACGCGTGGAGCGCCACCGCCGCGCCGATGCTGACCGGCACGATCGTCACGATCGCGGGCTTCCTACCGGTCGGCTTTGCCGCCTCCACGGCGGGCGAATATGCGGGCAATATCTTCTGGGTGGTAGCCTTCTCGCTGATCGTCTCGTGGATCGTGGCCGTGACCTTCACGCCGTATCTCGGTGTGAAGCTCCTGCCGGACATAAAACGCGTCCCCGGCGGCCACGAGGCGATCTACGCGACGAAGAATTATCAGCGTCTCCGCCGAATCGTGCGGCTGTCGGTCGATCACAAGTGGATGGCGGCCGGCATCACCGTGGCGTTGTTTGCCGCGGCCGCGGTCGGCATGGGCAAGGTCGAGAAGCAGTTCTTCCCGAATTCCGAGCGGTCCGAACTGATCGTCGAGGTGACGATGCCGACGGGGTCGGCATTCGCCGCCACCGAGGCCAGCGTCCGGAAGGTGGAGGCGGCCGTTCGGAGCTTGCCCGAGGCGCGCGAGATCACGAGCTACATCGGCCAGGGGATGCCGCGCTTCGTGCTCTCCTTCGATCCCGAGCTGCCCGATCCCGCCTTCGCGCAGATCGTCGTCCAGACCGCCGACGCCCAGGCCCGCGACGTGCTGCGGGGGAAGATGCGCCAGCTCGTCGATGAGGGGCGCTTTCCCGAGGCGCGGGTGCGCGTACTGCAGATCGTGTTCGGGCCGCCGGTCCGCTTCCCGGTGGCCTTCCGGGTGGTCGGACCCGACCTCGACGTCATCCGCGGCATGGCCGCTGAGGTGCGCGACGTCATGATGGCCAATCCCAATATGCGCCTCGTCCACCTCGATTGGGGCGACCGGACGCCGAGTCTGCACCTCGCCCTCGACCAGGAGCGTCTGCGCCTGATCGGCCTGACGCCGAAGGAGGCCGGCCAGCAATTGCAGAGCTACCTCAACGGCACGCCCGCGACGCAGGTCCGCGAGAATCTACGCGCCGTGGACGTGCTCCTGCGTAGCCCCGGCCCCGAACGCCGCTCCCTCGGCGACATCGGCGACCTCACGCTCGCCACGAAGGACGGGCGGCAGATCCCACTCTCCCAGGTCGCACACCTGGAGAGCCGCAACGAGGACGCGGTCCTCAAGCGCTACAACCGTGAGACCTACATCCGCCTGCAGGGCGACGTAATCGACGGCAAGCAGCCGCCGGACATCCACGCGCAAATCGTCCCCGAACTCGCCGCGATCAAGGCGAAGCTGCCGCCGGGTTACCGCATCGACACGGCCGGTTCGGTGGAGGAGAGCGAGAAGGCGATGAAAGCGCTGGTGACGGTCTTCCCGCTGATGCTGATCGTGACCCTGACGGTCATCATGCTGCAGGTCCGCGCGTTCACCACCATGTTCATGGTGTTCGCGACCGCGCCGCTCGGCCTCGTCGGCGCCGTCCCGACGCTGCTCGCCTTCCACCAGCCCTTCGGCTTCAACGCCATCCTCGGACTGATCGCGCTGTCTGGCATCCTGATGCGCAACACCCTAATCCTCGTGGATCAGATCCACCACGATCGCGCGGCGGGGTTGTCGGATTACGACGCCATCGTCGAGTCGACGGTGCGGCGGGCCCGTCCTGTGATCCTGACGGCCGCGGCCGCGATGCTGGCGTTCGTCCCGCTGACCCACTCGGTGTTCTGGGGCGCGCTGGCCTACGTGCTGATCGGCGGCGTCGGCGTCGGGACGCTTCTGACCCTGCTGTTCCTGCCGGCGCTCTACGCCCTCTGGTTCCGGGTGGCGCGCGAGCCGCGCGGGAAGGACGCTCCGGCCGGGCCGGAGACGATGCCGCATCGGGCCGGAGCCTGAGAGCCGCCGCAGATGGGTTCACGTCGCGATCTCGCGGCGTTCCAGGATCGCGCGCTCACCGGTGAGCGCGCGGTACGGCGACCGGCCTGCGCTTCGCCCCTCGCGCAGGCCGGCCTGTCGCCGTCGCGGGATCGCTTCCGCCTAGAGCTGCTCGGATGCCCCTTCTTTAGATGACAGCGCGCATCTATATGGGTGGCAGGAACGTCGAGGGATCAGGCCATGCCGAGAGTTTCGCAGGAACAGGCCAGGATCAACCGGCAGCGCGTCGTCGAAGTCGCCGCAGCCCTTTTCCGTGAGCGCGGTCTCCACGGTATCGGGGTGGTGGACATCATGGCTGCCGCCGGGCTGACCCATGGCGGCTTCTACGGCCAGTTCGCCAACAAGGATGCTCTGGCGGCCGAGGCGTTCGATGCGGCGCTCACCGAAGACCGGGGGGGCACGGACACCATGGTCGCGAACTACCTCTCTCTCGGCCATGTCCGGACGCCGGGCAAGGGATGTCCGCTGGCGGCGCTTGCGAACGACGTTTCCCGTGAGCTCTCGGGCAGCCTCGTCCGGCACCGGTTCACGCAAGGCGTCGAGCGACTGGCGTCCACCATCGCCGGTTTGATGCCGAAGGCATCGAAGGAGCGGCGTCGGCAACGCTCTCTCGCGACGATGTCCACGCTCGTCGGCGCCGTCGTCCTCGCGCGCGCCGTCGATGACGAAGCGTTGGCGCAGGAGCTTCTGGAGGCAGCCCAGGCCTCCGTGGCATCCTGAGACGCATGGGCTCGAGCGTCAGGCGGATCGTCCGGAGACCCTGCCTGCACAACGCAAATGAGCTTGTATGCTGCACCATTATAGATTATGAACGAAATTAAAATTCGATCCTGCGGATCGGCGCCGCCGCTCGTAGGTCGTGTCTTCTCGGGCTGCTCCCCGGCAATCCCAAGAGGTCCACCGATGACCGACGAAGCGTCTTCGAAGTCGCCTGCCTTTGCACGGCGGAGAACCGTTGAGTGGGTTGATCCCCATGTGATCGCTGCGGCGGGGCACAATGTTGCGGGGCTCGACTTCCTGCGTTCGCTGTTGGCCGGAGAAATCCCACCTCCGCCCGCGATCCAGTTGCTCGGTATCGAAATCGTGTCGGTTGATCCGGGTACGGCAAGCATGCGGATGCCGGCCGCGGAGTACCTCTTCAACCCGCTGGGCTCCGTACACGGTGGCTCCCTGGCCACGCTCCTCGACAGCGTCATGGGCTGTGCCGTGCATTCCACGCTGCCGGTCGGCCGCGGCTACACGACGCTCGAGTTCAAGATGAACTTCCTGCGTGCGGCCAACGAGAGGTCCGGTGTCCTGACCGCGGTCGGACAGGTCGTCCACGGCGGCCGTCGCCAGGCCGTAGCCGAAGGTCGCCTCAGCGACTCGTCTGGCCGCCTCGTCGCGACCGCCAGCACGACCTGCCTGCTGTTCGATCTGCCCGAGGCGGTGGCGCCCGCTCCCGCCGGCTGATCGGCAGCCGCACGCGCGGCTCCGAGTGCCGCGCACGGCGTCGTCGATCGGTCCTGCTCAGGAGCGCGCCGCGGATGACCGGTCTGCGGCTTTGCCCGCAGCGCCCATCCGAATTCATGCAGGCGCAGTGTTTTCGGGAGCCTGGGTCAGCCTGCCTTGGCACGGGTGCCGAAGGCCGATCGTCGGCCTGATCTGATGCGGTCGGCTCACGGCGTCCTACCTATCGGGTCACGCACGCGTGGCGATGTGTGGCCGGCAGTAGCTGTCGCGCACGGCCGGGATGTCATCGTAACCGTCAACGGTGCAGAAGAACGTGCATACAAGCCAGGCGGCCAGGGCGAGGCACAGCACGCCGTTGTAGAGCCACAGGCCGATCACGCGCTTGCTGGGCAGGTTCGCCAGCCCGACGACGGAGCCCGGCACCCAATCGACCGCGAACACGATGGTGCCGAAGGCGCCCAGAACGCCGGCAATCATTACGGCGAGAGCAGTGGCAGTCATTCCGCTTCTTGCCCGAGACACCCGTCCCACGCTGGCGCCGCCGCGACGGCTACGCCGAACGCGCACAATACGCGAACGGGGGACCGTTGGACCAGCACCAGGGTGACCGATCACCCCTGCCCGGTCGATGGCCCGGAGGTCAAGAACCTCCGTCGAACCGCCATCATCGCGCCGCTGTTCACGGACCTCTGGCTCAAGGATCGCAGGTCTTCGGCGGAACGTCCGGATCGTCGTCGGCAGCGCGCGGCTGCAACCGCATGACGGGGGATGACGCGGACGCTTCAGCCCGCGCCGCCAACGCGCCGGTAGACCGCCACAAACGCCTCAGCCGCCTCTTTTGTCAGGTCGGTGACGATCAAGCCCGGAACGGACACAGTCCAGAGGCCGTCGTCATTCTGCGAGATCCCGATCTCCGACATAAGAACCTCCGCTCGTCGACGTTTCTATGTCGCGAAAGCAGACGAAGTTCCGGATTGGCGACACTTACGCGCGGCGCTGCCCTGAGAAATGAGGATCGTAGGTCTCCCTGCCGGTCCGATCGAAAGTCGCCCGTCCGGACGCGGGAGGGCGGATGGGAAAATGGGGGTCGTAGATGTCGGCCGCCCGCTCGCGCGGCCTGATCGTGGCGGTCTGCGCGGCCGCCTTCGCGTTCGCTTTGCTCATCGCTGAAATCATCCTGCACCCCGCGTCCCGTTCTACCCCCGCTGGACGGGCGGATGGTTGCCGCGATGCAACGCTCGCCGCTTCACACACCGGACTCGTGGGGCACCAGTCTGGACGCCATCGACAACCCAGCCTCGACGCTGGGGAAGAGCGTCACCGACTTGGCAACTTCGTACGAACGATTGGGGCTGCGGCTGTCGGCCGGGATCTTGGTGATCGACCCTGACCTCTCGTCGGAGATCGAGAGCCTTGCCGGCCGGTTCGCCGATCGCCCCAAGATCCTCTGGCTGGCGCTCAGCGTTATGCTGTCCTTCATGCTGGCGGTCGGCGGCCGCGTCTACTGGCCGATATAGGACAAGCAGAACGACATGCGCGACGACATCAAGCATCGCGCTGGGCTGACGATCTCGGGCGCCGAGTTCGAGAATGGTCCGAAGATCGCCGCCGAATGCTGAGACGAACGTCAGGGTCAGGCGGAGCAGCGCGACAAGGACTCAAACGATGCGCGCGGAGATATGGCGGGCCAGTGACGAGCGATCCATGGACGAGCAGCACCAAGTGGACGACGTGAGGCGAGTGCTCGGAGACACGCTCAGGCTCCGCGGCGGGCTCCGGCAGATCCGGAAGCGCGTCGATGCGCTGGACGTCCATAGAGCCGCCAGGGGACGACCGGAGTCGCGCTCACTCCCGAGCGTCTTCCCGATAATCCCCAAGGCGACACCTGCCTTGAACCGCGCGGCTCCGGCCGAGGCGGCCACTTTTTTGCGCCCTGGCCGACGGCTTGTGGCTAAGGATCCGGTGCTTTAGGCCTTCAGACCTCCGCAGATACGCGGTCAATGCCTCGAAAGATCTGCGGCTCTCACGCCTTGCGGCCTCGGCCTTCGATGCCGTTGTACCCCGGATGCACGTCAATATCCGTTAAGCCGTGTTTTGCGAATAGATCTTTGAATTCATCTACCGATTGCGGGAAATCGTAGGCTGGCGATAGGAAATCGAAGATGTCCAGCACGGCAAATTCTTTGTGCCGGTGTTTATCCATGCCGGTAAGGCGCGCGCTGTAATCGTCCAGCATGAAGGACCGAAGCATCTCTACCCGAGCGGGCTGCGCCGACACCTTTCTATGAATTGGGAAAATAGCTGCCACATAGGCTCTGATGATTGAGTGAAGAAGGCGTGGAGGTAGGCGATTAAGGCCCAAACGTCTGAAGCGGTACTTGGCGCGGATGAGCTTATGACCGCCGCCTAGCTTCGGGTCAGGCCGGATGTAGCTGTCCGCGGCCAGATGCCCACCCGGACGGAGAACCTTGACTAGTTCGGCAAAGGCCTGCGCAGGGTCGGGCGTATGCTGAATCACTCCGAAGCAGTAGCAGCGATCGAACGTCCCGGGCTTGAACGGCATGGCAAACATGCTCGCCTGGACAAATAAATTGCGCGGCCCTTCTTTAACGATTTGACGTGCTTGATCGACGCTAGAGGAAAGATCCAGCGAGATTACAGTCGCTCCGCGCTCGATCGGGAATGGAGTCAGTGCACCTGGGCCGCAACCCGCTTCAAGCACCAATTCGTTTTCAAGATTTTGAGGCCATCTCGTTTCGTTGTTGAAACGCGTTCTGTACATCGTCATGTTGGAACTTAATTGATGCAGAATATCAGGATGCTTCTCCCATTCGACTCAGAAATTGTTGGCGTACCCGTCATCAGTAAAGCGTGGAATGAATTCGCGGATCGGATAGATCTTGCCCGATGCGCTCCTGAGCTCGCCGGAACGTACAAGCTCGCCTTCAAAGGTAGCGTTCAGCAACTCCAGCTCTGAATGATCCGTCGGGCAGACGAGATGCCGAATGAATGACGGGTGCATGGCGCGGTGTCTCGATCCTCTGAAAGCTCCGCGGCCTATAAGGCGAAACTCGGCTGTTCGCCAACTATCCAGGGTAGACGGCCATTGTAACGCCTGCTGCGAAACGCTCCTGACCGCGAGGCCGTCGGTCTTGAGGCCATCCGATGCGCGGGCCGCGCGTATGGCCGAGACCGTCGTCGGCAACCAGACCGCGCCCAAGGCTCCGCCCAGTGCCGGAACCCTCAGTCCACCCGCGCGTAGACCGACCTCTGATCCTCAGCGAAATCCCACTTCGAACCGCCCGGCTCCGGCCGAGGCAATTCTTTCGTGCGTCCCGGACTGTGACCTTGGACGATCCGGCGACTCGTCCCAGGCTTCTCAGCCCCGCCGGGCGGCTGCTCGGCGGGCTTTTCGCGTCCAGTCGGTGTTGACACTGACCTTGGCGCCCTTGATCGCGACCGGCTTGCCCGTGAAGATCACGTCTTTGTTGGTGGAGTAGCTGAGAGCCGACTGCCAGTAGTCGTCGAACGCCAGTTCGCGGCCCTCATGCACGAACGTGGCTTGCGCTATTTTGCTCTCGCTGATGAACAGAGTGTCGGAAGCATCATGATCACGGGTCGAAACCGCAGAGAAAAAGCCGGCTTTGACAAGGAAGGCTATATGCCGCGCCATCCGAATCCGTGGCCGCCAGACGTACTCAGCCACAGAGACGTTGGTCGTCATGAGTGCCTCTGCTGATGCGATGTGCCCTGACTGCATCCTGAAACAGAAACCGTAGTCAGGATCGTGCATCTCCCATCCATGCTCGCCTTTCATCTCAAGAAGATGGTGGGTGACGATGGAAGCTTTGGGCCAGTCTGAGTACAGAGTGACATGCCGCACCGGAATCCCGATGCTCTCGGCGATGGCCCCTGCGGCAAGGGCGCGGTGCCCGCATTCGAGATAGGGCGGGCTATCCCCATCTGCGGCGCGGACAAGCAGGCGCAGGTTCTCTTGGATATCGGGCGAGGGGAATGCTTCGCCCGCCCGCTCCATGACAGTCCGGTATTCCGAACCTGCCAACCAAATCCGTCGAGCCAGCGCTCTACGTGTGCGGTCCCGCCATATGCTGGCATCCCAGTAGTAATGCCAACTGTTCTCGTGGACGAAACGCGCGATGTCGATCGGCTTCGGTGTTCCCCCGGCGCCCGGCGATAAAGTTTCGGCTATCGCGCGAGCGATGCCCTGTTCATTGAGGTTTAAATTCTTCCAGAGCGATGGCGAGTGCGCGCGCTGACCGAAAATATACGTCGATACCTGCGACTTGAGCGCCAAGAGCATTCATCATCTGCTCGACTCCCGTCGAGCCCATCCCGCCATCGGGCTCGGGATTTATACGAAAAAACAGCCTCCCATCCTCACATAGGTTTTTTTGAACCAGATCATTGAGGAAAAAATACCATTCTTGTTGCCCCCACAGGTTGGGGCTTGAGTTGTTGTTGAAGCACGTAGCAAAGGCCATGATCAAGTCAAAACGCCCATGGTTTAGGGCCAGCGGTTCGAAAGCATTGATACGACATACAGTTCGTTTCACGCCCAGGGCCAACGTAACTTCATTGTAAAGTTGCAGTGTATCAATATCTATTGCCTCTGCGTCGTGACCGAAAGCTGAGCAAATATAGGGATAATAACCGAATCCCGTTCCGAGATCTAAAATTCTCAGCCTCGATCCTTCATTGAGCTCAAGCCGGATCATATCATTGAAATAGACTGGTATATATAATTCATAATTCAGGTATTTTTCGGCAGAAATACCAGGATTGTCGACCGTGTACTTGTTCCTGATCCCTTGAAAATTCTGATTGCGGTCAATTGAAGCTATGACATCTTTATCGGTCGTTGGTAAAACCGTTTCGGCGTTAGTATGCTGGGCCAAATCTGACATCGCGTGCACATTTTCCCCGTTTCAGGTCTCCTATATTTCGGAGTTTCTGCCGGCAATGATGAAGGTGAGGCGACGCGATCACATCTATATCAGGTGCTTGATATGAATTCGGATATTTCGCCCTGGCCGCCCCTGAGGTTCCCCGAAATGACCTCCAGCCCTGCCAGCACAGACGCGCGGGGCTTTTCATGCCTGGAGCCCCGAGCTGGGACGCGCCATGCGCCGGCCCGAAATGGCGTGGAAACGTCGCCGGTCATCCTGCCGCTGAGCCGGGCTACGTATCAGCTTGCCTCGCGCTGATGAGATCGAACGCTGCCCCGCCTGTGGTCATCGGGCCGGCGCCGAGCGGACGATTGGCGGGTCGGCAACCATTCAACCGTACCTCGCCGAAATATTCGAATCCCCGCCCGCCATTGCCTTCTGGCGCGACCAGGTCGAGCGCCGGTCTGAGCACGCCTCGCCTTGCCGGTACGTCCCGCCTGCAAAAGAAGCGGCGAGACGGGCGGTCGCGCTGGGGTTACTGAAGCTCACCGTCGAGGCGCGTCGGCTTGGCTGAAACGCTGCCGAGCTGTTCGCGGTGCAGCCTGATCGCGGAATCCTGCGCGGCGGTCACTGCGGGGCCTGATGGTAGTCGTCGGCCTGCCCGCGGTGTCGAGGCCCTGCGGATCCTGCTGGAGCCGCCGACCGTCTATCGGAACCAGCAGGGCAAGCAGTGGGCATCCCAGCCTGATAGTTTGCGGTGCGAGGCCGAGAGGACCGAGCATCACCGGATGGGCACCCTACACCTCGCTTGCTGGCGCCGATCTCGGCGAGCGGGTCGCGTCCTTCCTGCTTGATGAACCCCGCCCGGATTTCCCGTCCTGGACCGCGAGCCGCCGGAAGACGACCAGCCGGAACAGGTGCAGCGCCGGGTTCGGGGACGGACAGGCCTCGCGCCGCATCCTCCGCGGGCAAACCACGCAGTCACGCTGATGGCTGCGTACCGGGAAGTTGTTTACCGGGTTGCCCTGCCTGAGATGGGCTTTCCGGACCTGCAATCCGGCAAGGCTAAGTCTTGGTGGGCGCACTAGGGTTCGAACCTAGGACCCGCTGATTAAGAGCCGTTTTTAGGGCCATCTCGTAGGCTCTCACATCAGAACATCTCAGGCGTCAAAAGACCATGCACCGCTGCGCGTTGACGCGGTTTGCACCTCTCCGATAATAACACGGGGTAACGGCCCTTAACAGGCCATCCATGTTACCCCCAGGCTACCCAAAGCGGGCCAACTGATGGTGTCGCCGGCGTATCCTCGGGCTCAAGAGAGCCTAGATGTCGGCCTTCACCACCCGAGCCGTCGAGCTGCAAAAGCCGGATCCCGGCAGGCGTCTCGAAATTCCTGATAGCACGTTGCCGGGCTTCTACCTGGTCGTGCAGCCATCCGGCGCCAAAAGCTGGGCCGTGCGGTATCGGGCGGATGGAAAGACCCGCAAGCTTACCCTTGGCCCCTACCCTCGCCTGGGCCTCGCAGATGCCCGAGAGCGGGCGCGTACAGCTCTGCAGGCAGTATCCGAGGGCCGTGACCCTGCCGGCGAACGGACGGCGGTCCTGCGGGAGCAGGCCGCCGCCACCCGCCTCACGTTCGGTGCCGTGGTGGCCGACTTCATCCAGCGCTACGCCAAGCCGCGCAATCGCAGCTGGCCGGAAGCCGAGCGGCTTCTCAGCCGCGGCGATCTTGCCCCGTGACAGGACCGAGACGTGCGCTCAATAGGCCGGCGCGATGTACTCAACGTGATTGACGCCATGGTCGAGCGCGGCGCGCCGGTTCAGGCCAATCGCCAATTCGCTGCCATGCGGAAGCTGTTCGGTTGGGCGGTCGAGCGGGGCATCCTTGAGACCTCGCCTATGGCTACGCTCAGGCCGCCCTCGCCCGAGGTGGCCCGGGATCGCGTCTTGACTGACGCCGAGCTGCGGGCGGTCTGGTTGGCGGCCGCTGAAATCGGCTACCCGTTCGGCCATTCCGTGCAGCTGCTCATTTTGACGGGTCAGCGCCGAGCCGAGGTCCTTGAGGCCGAGTGGCGGGAATTCGACCTCGAAGGCGGCATGTGGACGATACCCCGCCAGCGCGCCAAGAATGACCGGTCGCATGCGGTCGCCCTGTCCGAGCAGGCGGTCTCGATCCTCAGCGCCCTTCCCCGCATCGGGCAGCCGGCGCGCTTCCTTTTCACCACTACCGGCACGACGCCGTTCTCGGGCGTTTCGAAAGCAACCGAGCGTCTATCGTCTCTGGCTGCAGGCAAGATGCCGGACG
This sequence comes from Methylobacterium sp. OAE515, assembly GCF_041806315.1. Taxonomy (NCBI): domain Bacteria; kingdom Pseudomonadati; phylum Pseudomonadota; class Alphaproteobacteria; order Hyphomicrobiales; family Methylobacteriaceae; genus Methylobacterium; species Methylobacterium sp. OAE515. Next base: position 2,695,000 of record NZ_JBGMUV010000001.1, on the reverse strand, counting down.
GCCAGGTTCTCGAGCCCTGGCGCCTTCACGACCTTCGTAGGACTTTTGCTAGCGGTTGCGCGCGGCTCGGCGTCGGCATCCACGTTGTCGAGAAGATCCTCAATCACACCTCTGGCACCTTCGGAGGCATCGTGGGTGTCTACCAGAGGCATGATTTTGCTAATGAACGGCGCCAAGCCCTCGATGTCTGGGCAAAACATCTCTCTGACCTGTCCGTTTCAGCAAGGTCAAAAGTTGATGTCCGATAACTGGACGCCTATATCGCTGTCAGAAACGCAGCTGCAACAGCTTCGGCGTGATTTAAAAATAGCCTCTGAGCCAGTACTCAATAGCGTTGTTCGTAGAATTGAAGGGGCGGCGAGCTACTTCCGGCTCCGGGTAGAGCAACGAAACAGAACGCCTGACGTGCAGACTGCTCGAACCGAAATGGTAAACGTCAGAACCCATGCTGAGTCTTTGCTTGCGGCTATAGATCTGTCAGCCCCAGCACTTTATTTGCTCGACTTCGATGGGGCCGACAGAGAGCCGGAAAATAAGGAAGAACTACACAGGCTATTATCTGGTATAGCACGACGTGCGAGAGCAGTTATTCAAGACGAAACGGCGCTGAGAGCGCTTTACGGGCTTCCAGAGGCGACTAGCGCAAACCAGAGCATCAAAACTCAATATCTGTGGCCGACACTATTCTCGATCTATTTTGACGTCACTGGTGGCTTATCCTATTCGCCTGGCGGCCCCTTGGAGCGATATCTAGGCATCGCGCACGAAGCAATTGGTCTAGAACAACCTTCCAGTGCGACGCTTCGGATAGCCGCTTCGCAGTGGCGCCTGGATAATACGTGCAGGTGAACCTCCCGGGCTTTGTCTATGGTCAAAGCTGCGGCGGAATTAGTATTGGAATTGGCCTCACGCGCGATTTGATATCTAAGCTACGCAAGCTCTCACGATATTAACGGGAGCGAATAAGTGGACGCGACGGGCAATTACCTTCCGACGAAGCGAGTGCTCGAGAGGTATGGCGTAAGCGCCATGACCCTATGGCGCTGGGAGAGAGAGGCCATTCTCCCCTTTCCGGCTCCGCTCGTAATCAATCGCCGAAAATTCTACTCACTTCCTAAAATCGAGGCGTGGGAGCGCGCTCGAGCAGCGGCGGTTGCCGGGCCCAGAGCTTCGACTGAAGAAGCGGCAGCAGCCTGAAGAAGCTAGCCGCAGCGAAATACACCGCTGTCAGCTGAGCCGACCAATACTCCAACGGCTGCCATCGTATGATGGTCCACGCGAGCCCGCGCCAGAATTCGGAGTGTTCGGCTCCGATAAAGCTAGAAAAATACCGTGCGGTGGGAGTTGCTACCTCACCGGTCTACGCATACGCCTGCAGCTTGTACCCAATAACCGAGGTATTGCCGCCGCGGAACCGAGATCCTGACAAAGCAACGGCCCCGCTCCTGGCAGAGCGAGGCCGTCTAAACCTGAAGCTTTTGAGGGCCCAGATCACAGCCCACCAAAAGCCATAACGCCCACCTTGGCGTCAAGCCGGAAATGCAATTTCCGGCAACGGGTAAGCTTTGCCCGAACCCTGGAGCGCGGCCCGATGAGGGACCGTGAAGGATGGTGTTTGACCAAATGCTGCAGGCCGTTCAGGCCGCGGCACCCGACCGGCTGAGCTCTGTCGTCAGCGCCGTTTGGAAGGCCTATGATGCCGGCGGCCTTACGGACCAGCAAGCCGAGCAGCTCGATGGGCTGCTGAATGCTCGGCGCGGCGCGGCTCGGGCGGCCTCCGCGAAGGCGCAGCCTCTCGCGGCCGTCGCGGCGCAGCTCGTCCCGGCGGTCGCCCCTCCACCTCGAGGGGAGGGAGCGCCGCCTGCCCGCTCGCATCACCGCATAGGCTCACGCCCTCGAACACCCGACAGCCTGGCTCGGCGCCGTCGCATGGCCGCGGCCGGCTATCTGCCCCCGGCACTCGCAGCCGCCTTCACGGGGGGTGAGCAGGCCGTACTGGCCGTCGTCGCCCTCGAGGTCGGGAAGCGGGGCACGTGCACGCTCGCCCTCGGCCACGTGGCAGCCATCGCCGGCGTGTGCCTGACCGTTGCCAAGCGCGCCTTGCGCCAGGCGCGCACGCTCGGCCTCGTGACTGTTGAGGAACGGCGCCTCTCGCGCTCTCGCAATGATACGAACGTCGTCCGGATCGCCAGCCGCGAATGGGCCGCCTGGCTGCGCCTACGCTTGCCCCGAGCGAGCCATGCCGGCTTCGGCAGCATAGGGGGCACAACTGCGAACGCCACGGCTACCAGGAATATCAGAGGGCCTTCCCCAAGCCATCCACAAGCTGGAAACAGGCGCCTGACAGCTCAGAATCGTACAAACCCACCTGCGACGCGAACTGTAGGCACCTGAGCCAGCCGCTTCGCTCGCATGAACGGCGAGCGGCTGGCTCAGGCTTCCGAAAGAACGTGCTCGATTCTGCAGCCTCGCGACCAGCAGGCAGGCAAAGGCTGCCGAGAAGCGGCGGGCAACCCAAGATGTCGTGAGCTAACGAGAATCGGTCGGGGTGGTATGCACGCAGCAATTTTATTGAAGGGTGTACTACAAAAGCTCATCGGAACGCTATCTAAACATCACTATGCTCGTTAACCGCAGAAGATAGTGAAATGCCGCAGACTGAAGAAGACAAAAAGCAGGCCGAGCTTGGTAGAGAGCACGTTATAGCTCTAATATTCGGGCTTCTCGGAGTCATACAAGGGCTAGCATTCACACACTTAGCAGACAAAATGGCTAAAAGTTCGCTCATATCTGATCTTGGAAGTTTGAAATTTAGATCGGAGATTTTCGCAAATTTCGTTTATTTCATAGTATGTTTTTTGATTGTCGCTCGAGTATTCCAGACGTATGCTTGCGGAGCCGTGTCTTATTCCAGATCTCGCCTGGAGACGTTTGAGCTATATGCTATTTTTCTTGCTGGATTGCTTCAATATTATATTTTCGAGGCAATATCCGAAAAGGGAGATGTAGATGCGCCTGTTCTATTTTTGCGCGTCATGTTGCTTGGGATACTAGCGCTCGCACTGCATGCAAACATAACTCGCCTTGAAAAAAAGAAAAACTTTAATGTCAAAGTTCAGTTTTGGAATATGTCCTTATCTGGCGTGATCGTTGTAATATGTGCTGCAGCAAGGTTTCTACCGATGGACTTTGTTCAAGATGATTATTTCAGATTGGCGGCAGCTTTGATTGTATGTGTTTGTTTGTTCTTGATGACCCGAAATTCTCTAAATAATACCGATTTTGGAGCACCGCCAGAGGTATTTGATACTCGTGTAGAGTGAGAAAAAATATCGAAATTTCGAAATAGGTAAAAGGATCAAAAGTCGTCATAATGCTGAATTATCTGCTCAAGCCCTTGCTATCCGGGAGCCGGACTTCCTTCGGTCAATCCGAAGCCCGAGGTCGGTCAGCTTCGGCCCAAGGCCAGATAGAGCTTCACGAAGCGCCACGTCGTCCTACCAGCCTCCTGCGGCCGCCAGAGCAGCTGCAGGATGCCGCCCGCCGGCGGCGAGCGGGGCAAGCGTGCGCACCATGCGCTCGCTCGTGCCGAGCCCGCCTGCCGTGCCGCGGATCGCAAGGGCGCCGACGTCGACCGCAAACAACCTTCCGGGCGACGAGCGCAGACCGGGCTGTACGAAACGCGTTAGCGCGCAGGCGGCCTCGACGTCTCGGGCGCAGCCTCGGCCTTCGCCCGAAGCCTGGCTATGTTCCGTGAGCTCGGCGGCCGCTTCACGGGCGCCGCGTTCGGATCAACCGGCGGCGGCACGATCCGGATCTCATGCGGGTTCTCGGCCGGATCCGGCTTGAAGCCGGCCCGGCCTGCCGCGCGTCGGCGAGCTAAGGGCATGGCGAAAGCGAGCTCAGATCAGGCGACCGGCTGCGGCGTACCGACCGCACACAAGGCCACGATCTTGCCCTTGAATGGCGCGCGGCGTGCCTGCGCGCCCTGGGTAGCGTAGACGGCGGTTGTGCGCTCGAGGCGCGGAGCCGCTGGCGCAGCATCGGGCTCGTCCGCCGGCTCGGCCGGGATCACGGTGAACGAGGCGAAGTTGACGGACCCAGCCATCGACAGAACCGACACGATCAGCTCGTGGCCCGCAGCTGCGGCCGGCACGACCGGCATGACGCTCACGGTGCCGTCGCCGACCTCGACCGAGCCGGTCCAGAGCTCGGAGAAATCCCCGTCTACCGTCGCGCGGCCGAGCAGAGTGATGGTCGCCTTTCATGATCCCCTCGTGGAATGGATGCGGCCACGCTCGCCTTGGCCGCCGAACTCATCGCGGGTGCGGAGGCGAGCTTCCCGTTTTCCGGCGGGCCGCGGCGCCGTCATGGGCCCCCGCGTAGATCAGGCCGGGCGCGCCTGGCGCCCGACAATTTCAGGCCCGCGCCTCGCTCTCGGGCGCGTCGGCGTACGGCCCCCGATACGACCGGGTCGGCGGCGGGGGCTCGAGCGCTTGCACGCGCTCGGCCCCGGGTGCCGGGATGAGCTGCGTGATGACGGCGCCTGAAGCCGAGGATGCGGGCTCAGGCTGCGAGTAGCGGAGCGCTTCCACCTGGCGGATGATCTCGCCCGGCTTCGGGAGGCTGCTCATGGGCCGCCAAATGTACGGGTCGCTTGCCAGGAAGCCCGGGAGCGAGATCTTCTCGGCAAGGCGATAAGCAGGCCTGTGCCCCGAGCCCCGCCGGAAGCGCCGCTCTGTGAAAGTGCGCATCTCGCATTGCGTACACTCGTTTACCGGCACGCCCTCAATCCTGATCACGCCCCGACCCGGGCCTGTCTTGTAGACGTTGGCCTGCTCGAACGTGCCTGGCTTGGTGTTGCCGACTGCGACCCACCTCCTGACCTCGACTTCCGAGAGAACATCATCGGCCTCAGCCGGAACGTCCCTGGCAGGATGTTCGACCGCGGCGAGCGGCTCAGCCCCGCGCGGAAGGTCGGCATTCGCGGCCTCGACCTCGACCTCAGCGCGCGCCACGAGCTCCATGAGCTTCACGATATCCTCGGCCAGAGCCGGGTAGAATTCGATGAGCGCCTTGCGCGCATCATCGGCCTGTGCGCGGGCGGCTTGATACACGGCAACCCGCTCGGCCTCGGCCTCACGGTCCCGGGCGTCGGCCAGGCGCTCGCGCAGGGTCTCGACCAGAGCCTCGGCACGCTCGACACGCATGCCGGCCTCGCGACGAGCTCCGTCGAGCTGTTGAAGGCCCTTTTCATCGGCCGTCAGGAGCCCGGCGCGGTAGGCAGCCTCGGCGCCGGCATGTGCCTCGCGGGCGGCGGCGAGCTCGGCCTCGGCTGCTGGCAGCGAGGGCAAGAGCTCGCTTGAAGTCGCATCTTCGCGCTGAGCGAGCCCAAACAGGGTCTTGAGGGCGCGGATCATCGAGATTTTCCCGGGATGAAAGCGTGAGCGGGGAGCGTGGCGTTCATGCGTGCCGCCATGCCGGCAGGGTTCCGCTCAGGTGCGCGTACGGAGGTGGGAATCACGGCATCAGGGCGAGTTTTGAGCAGCTCGGCGTTGAGCTTTGTGACCATGTCGTTCCTGGTTGCGCTGCTCACAACTGACGCATGGCCAGCGGCGCGCGTGGCCGTGGGGCTGCCCTGAGGGGTGGTGAGGCAGATGCGGCCAGCCTCGAGGTCTACAAGGGCGCCTTCAAACGAGCCGACCTCATCGGCCAGGCCGGCGTCGACGGCCGCCGCGCCCATGAAGGTCCTCGCCTGGGTCCCGCGGATTGCCTCGGCCGAGAGGTTTTTCCGGCCCGCAGCGACGCAATCGACAAAGGTCGCGTAGAAGCTGTCGATCTCGGCGCGCAGGTCCGCCCTCACGCTGGCTGGAAGCGGACCGTACGGATGGCCGTCGACCTTATGCGCGCCGGCATAGATCAGGGTCGGCTTGACCCCCGCCTTCGCCAGGGCGCCAGACACGTCTGTGTGCAGCATCACCACGCCGATGGATCCCGAGATGCCCGAGGGCGTCGTAACGATGCGGGTCGCCCCCGAGGCCATTGCGTACGCCGCGCTGGCACACAGCCCATTCACGACGGCCACCACGGGCTTCAGCGTCGCGAGACCCCGAACGACGGCGGCCGCCTCGAATGCGCCGACGGCCTCTCCTCCCGGGCATTCGAAATCGAGCAGCACGGCCCGGGTGCGGTCGTCCTGCGACGCGTGGGCGAGCTGGAACTTGAGCCCCTCGTACGACACGAGGCCGCTGCTGGCGCCGATCCAGGCGCCTCTGTTCACGGTGCTGCCGATCACGGGAATGATCGCCGTGCCAGCCGCCGTACGGCGATAGGGAAGGCTGCCCTGCGAGCCCGGCGCCTCGCGGTCGACGTGGCTGCCGACGAAGCGGGATGCCTCGGGCGTCAGCCCCGAGACCTCGAGCCCGATCCGCCCGCCGAGCACCGCGGCAATCGTCTCGAGCTTCGAAGGCAGGATCGCGAGCGGCCGGTTCAGGACTAGGCTGGCGATATGCGGCAGGGAGGTCATGGGCGGATCCGGGGCAAGCGGTCCACGAGGCGCTCGATGCTGGCCTCGGTCACGAGCGTCCGCCGCCCGACCTTCACGGCCTCAAGGGCGTGCGAGTTGACGAGCTCGCGCACCTTGGTCTTGCCGAGGCCAAGCCGAGCTCGAGTGTCATTGAGGGTGTTGAGGACGGGAGCGGGGGTGATTTTCATGCCTCGAGCCGGTCGCCTGCGGTCGGTTGCGAACTGGCACGATCATCGGCGACGGATCACGGCTCGTCATTGGCGAAAAGTTCCGCCAAGTGGTTGATTTCGCTTCGCGATAGCAATTGCCCGAGCCGGATCCAGACCAGGGGCGAGAGATTGCGCCAGCCAAGGCGGTCGAGGAGGCCTCGAGCATAGGCTCGGGCCCCGCTCGGCGCCGGCGAGTTCAGCATGGCGAGTAGGCAGCCCGAGAGGTGTACCCACGTCGCCGGCAGCCCCTCGAGCGCCCGATGCTTCCGAGCCAGCCTGCGGGCTGCTGTCTCGTGCCGCTCTGGCCCGGCGGCGAAGTCGGCACGAGCGATGATCGCGTCGCCTGCGAGGCGATGAGCGTACCTGACGCGCTGGCCACGCCCGGGCGCGAACAGCGCTGCCGCATGCCGTGCCGAGGACCAGCCGGAGCGGAGGCCGCCAAACTGAATGGGCGACGTCTCGCCGGCGAGCCCCATCGCTACCATGGCCGCGAGCGCGAACCTGTCGGGATCATCAAAGAAGCCCTTAGAGCAGTCGCCGCGCGTGCGTTTCCGGGTCCGATGATGATTCCGGTCGGCCTCGGCTTCGGCGGCGACGGCCTCGACAAGCGGTCGAAGGGAATTGGCCCTCAGGTGTCGGTTCGGCGATGTGGATAAGTCCGCCACGGCAGCTGCTCGAGCAAAATGGCAGGCTCGAGCAATGGTGCGGGCCGGCGCATCGAATGACGGAGCCAGATTAGCACATCAGGCTCAAGTACATCAGGTGGTTAGCACCAGATTTTGCGTTTTCAGACTGAAATGAAAGCGCGTTTGAGGTCCGGTGAAAAATGCGGGTTACAAGGGTTGCACATGCAGCCCGGACCATTTTTCGCTGGACGGGGCTCCTGAAGCACTCCCCTCCCCCCTCCTGCCGTGCCGCAAGGCATGCCCGAACCCCTGAGTGGGGCGCTGGCAGGTGCCGAGGCCGTGGGCGTGAGCCGGAGGGAAGTCGGCGAGCCCGTGCCCGCCAGCGACCAAATTTGCGGGCCTTGCGAGGCGAGGGCCTGTCCAGGCCTGCGCGCCTCAGCCCTGCCCCTCGAGGCAGGGGCGTGTGGGCGCTCGAGGGGGCAAGCGCCTGGCCGTGGCTGCGGGCGAGGCGTGAGCCCTGAGCTGTGCGCCTGCCCCTGTGGCCGCGCGTTCAAGGCCAAGCTCGAACCGAGCACCTCCGGCGGCGTTCGTCGTAATTGCCGGAGCGCACATGCCCGAACCTAATGAGGACAGTCTGCGCCGGGAGCTGCAAGCTCTACTGGCTGCCTCGCCGTCGCCTGCCGAACTGGAAGCAACCTACGCCGGCCGCATCCTGGCTTGGCTCGCCTCCCCAGATCCAGACACCAGCTCTGACAATATGAGCAAGCGGAGCCGGAAGCGCGCCAAGTTGCGGCGCTGAGGGGAGTGGCGGATGTAGAAAGCCCCGCCAGCTTGCAGCTGGGCGGGGCTTCAAGCTCGCGCTGCCCGGCATCCCGCCGGCGAACACGGCCTGCCCGTCGAGAGAGGCAGGCGAAGGAACGCACCGCGGCTGCGCTCCACGTGGTCGGTCAAAGCAACACGATCTCTTGAACCAAGACATGACCGAATAGGGCTGAGATTTCAAGATCAAGGGCGCCGAGCATTAGGGGCAGAGGCGTCGAAGACGAAGGATCGAGCCGGGCTGTGCTTTAAGGTCGAGCGCGACGGCTCTCTCATGCTCCCTCTAGCCGGCCTGCGACGTCGCCGGCGAGCTGCGGCTCGAGGGCTCGCGCTTTGTGGCAGAAGGGTGCGCGTTCATGATTAACGAAGAATGGCCGAGCTCGTTTCGAACCATTCACTGCGATTGTGTATTATTCCCTACATAGATCGCACATGTAGAGAGTAATCGGATGCATGAGCGTCGCTGGAAGCTTCGTGCTGACACTGCTGTTTCAGGCCGTGCCGCCTTCGCTGGGTCTGAGCACGACGTGGGATGCATGGCCCTGAACTTCTCGCCTGTCGGCGCCTGTCTCGCGTTCCCGGCGGGCACGACAGTGCCAAGGTACTTCGACTTGGTGCTCGGCCTTGAGCCCGCGCCCTCGCCCGTGAGGGTCGTTTGGCGCCAAGCTGAACGGGTCGGCGTGGCGTTCCAGGATGCCCGGCCTCACGTACCGGACGTGATGCCAGGCTGACGCGGCCGTCGGCTCTGAATAGGCACGCCAGCGAGGGGCTGCGCGCTCGCGTCTGCCCCCGGCAGCGTGAGCGAGAGCGCAGGCCCGGCCTCGCATGTGCTCGTGCGCGGGGGAGATGCACGGCCCGGGTCGTTTGGAAATCAGAACCCGGGGCAGGCGTTGGCGCTACCCGTGCCTCATGCGGCAGGGGCGGGCTCGACAGAACGGCCTTCACGCGCCCGGGGGGCGCTGGCCGCCCTGCCGACCCGCCTGAGCCAGGACGAGATGAACGTCTGCAACGTCTATGTCAGGCGGCAACGTGGCCCGGAAATGTGGATGCCTCTATACCTTCGGGAACGATCCACAAATCAGGGCCACACAGCCATCACTCGAAGGTGCCGGCCTCGAGCTCGCCGTTCCGCCGGCGCCGCTTCCAGGTGCTCTCGCTGATGCCCAGGGCATTCCACGGCTGGGTTCGCTTGAGCGACAAGGCATGAGGCTTCTTGACCTTGCCCTTGGCCAAGTTGTCCGCCCGCTGCCAAGCGGCCTTGTGGTCCAGCTGATCTCGTGCGCGCTGTTCGGGTGTCATGCCGGCCGGCCAGAAGTCGCTCAGGCCGAGAGCAAGGTACGTTTCGCGGTCGACCCCTACCATCGCGCCCTTCTGCTCGGGCGAGAAACACGTACCCTCCCGGCGCATTTTCCTGGCTAAGGCATCGATCCGCTTAAGCGACCATGTACGAGAGATCTCGGGCATGTAGAGCCTGATCCACCCATGAAGCGTTAAGGTCCACTTTTGCCGAGATGCCTCGATGGCGACGTATTGTGCTACCCCAATACGGAGCCACATCTCTTGCAATTCGACAGGCGGATGCTTGAGCCCCCAGTAGCGAAGCAGCTGCTTCAACTGGTTGAGAGTGTGGCCAGCCCTGGCGCCTGCAGCCTTCAGCCGTGCGAGGTCGGCATGATCCTCCCTCGTCGTGGTCTTCAGGAGGATGTTCCCGAAGCCGAAGACGTTCCTGGTCTGCCTAACGTTGAGAGCCTTGCGGGGTTGGTTCCGAAGCGCGGGCACGCTATGTAGACCACCATCACGAGTGGACTTGCTAAGGGCCTTCGTCGGTTGCACCCGGCGGGGCCCTTCTTCTGTTTGTATGTCGCCCGCGCCCCGTTTTGGGGCAGCTGTCATCCTCGTTTCCTCTCGCTCTCGGCTTGTGTGGCACGTACATCCAGAGCCGCGTCGAGCAGCTCGTGGGCGCAGTTTAATGCGTCTGCAGGGGTGATACCACGCCTAATCAGACGCCGTTCTACGTTGCGGCCAATTTTCACCCACTTCTTCTCAAACGCATCGTCGTAGAAGTGTGGCAAGCTCTCCACGGTAGCTGACAATACGCTGGCGTTTCTTGACAGCGGAAAGGCCAGCACAGGCGCGGAGCTCAGGTCGCGCGGCGTGCTGACACGAGAGCGCTGTCCGAGGCTCGACGGGGCCCTCGAGCGGCGGCCGCCTTCAAGGCGAGCTGCCGCGGCGCGCTCGGCCGGCGTTGGCGGCTTGGGCTTCCGGGGACGCTTCCGCCGGGAGATCGGCTCACTTTTGAGCCGATGTTCCTCGAGCACTAGGCCAGCGGCGTCGAACAGGTTGGGCGGGTCAGGTTCGGGCATGGCGGCGTTTTCCAGCTGCCTGCCTGTGCTGAGTCTCGTACGAGGCGACGCCAAGGAGGTGCGGCGAGTTATCCACAGGCCACGCGGGTCATAGATGGCGGCAGACAGTCGGCTCTGCGTTCCGGTCCCGACGCTTCGTCGTGATCGGACAGGCCAGTAACTTGATTACGGCTTGTCCTTCGGGAACGCAGCAGCCTTAAACCGCTCCCATTCCTCGCTGCTCACGCCATCAGGACCAGGGACAACCAACCTCTCGCTTGTAGGCTGAACTGCATCCGCAGCGCGCCGAGAGGGCCTTGCTGCAAATTCCAGAACACCGCCGATGACGAGGGCAACGGCGCCGATCCAGAAGAGGCCAGGGCGATACGGGTTGGCACCAACCATGGCCGCCAGTTCGATCACCTGCCCACATGGGCCGGCAACCGAATATAGGCACTGCAACGGCGGGTCAGCTTGAGCGCCAACGAAAGCGGCTACCTCGGCATAGAATTTCTGCCACCATGCAACAGAGCCGCCGACTAGCAGGACCCCCACCACCGCCAATGCGGTTCCGAGCCGGAACAGGTTCATCGCTGCCGCCTCGCTCTAATCGGCTCAGCAGCATGATCATGGTCGATACATTGCGCAACGGCGACACGGACGCCCGCTGTGGGACAGCTCAGCTGGACGCTCTGAAACCGCCGCTCAACGGATCCCAGGTACGACGCTACTGGGCCGCGTTGCGTATCGGCTCGGCTCACACGCTGGTGAGATCGGAAGCCCCCGCCTCGTGATCGGATCGAGGCGGGGCCGGCCCGAACAAACTAAATCAAGCCCACCTATAGAATTTACAGAGTTCGGGAGATGCAACGCCGCTCCAAAATTCGTTCAGGAGCTCAACGAATTTCTTTGCCGCCCTTAAAGACTTGAACCTCACTCTCATGAAGCCGCGAGCCAGTATCCTATCTACGGTTTCGCCTTTTTTACCGACAATGCCGTCTCGGCCAGTACAATCGGCCAGGGCTTGCCATTGTCTCAGCAGAAATCTCTGCCGATAGTTATTCGGCATTATCCGAACTCTAACAGAGTAGCCGTCTCTTATTCTTTTCATCGCGAGCTCCTTTTGGCCGCTCGCATTCCCTTTTTGCCATCAGAAGCGACAGGTGGGGTATACGTCAACCCAAAAAGCGCGGGCGTCGGCAGTGCCTCGGGTGCGTGCGGCAACGCGGCAGCCTCAGCCTCAGCGGCGGCGCTCGGCGCTGGCTCGGCCGCCTTCCGGCCGATCCGCGCCGTGTCCATGCGGGTCACGTTGCCGTGCCGGTCCTGATACGTGCGTGGGGCCGGCTCACTGTCATCCGATGACAGTGAAGCCCTCAGCCGAGACACGAAGTCGTTGCTAACGGCACAGCGCCGGGCAATCTCACGATCCGCCCCCGCGCCCCATTCCTCGTCCTCAAGGAGCATGAGCACGGCGCGGCGTATCGGATCGCGTTCAGGACGCTTGCACAAATTGCTTGAGTGACTGATCCATCATGGTGGTAAGGCGATGCCTAGACATAATCCTCAGATGAGACGCCTTTTCAGTCATAATCTTATACAATTCTTCTAGCCAAGGCTTTTCATCCTTCAGCTCACGGTCAAGTGCTCCAGTTTCGTAGCGAGCTTTAAAAGCGCTGAAAACCGTAACTTGGTTTTCGGGCGAAAGAGATATTATTCCATCGGCAAAAGTTGATGCGTCGATTTCTTTCAAGATCGGTATGTTATAATAGGTGCTTGCCTCAAAATTATTGATACACAGCTCTCTGAAGAATTTAGTCATGTCGGTTTGCATCAAGCTAAATAAACTAGATGCTAAGCGGGGCAGTGCAGCAAGGTAGGCCTTCTGCGCTGCTTCCATGTAGTATTCATATATTTCTCGAAATTCACTGGTTCCGGCGTTCGCTATCCCAAGACCGAAATAAGCCCTGGTAAAATCAAGACCAACGTCGTTTTCAATGCGATTGCCTATCCTATTGCTGGTGGCTAGATCATCTATGTACGCTTTGCATTGCTTTACGACCTCGCTCGCCGGATCGTTTATAGCTCCAATCTCAGAAAACATAAGCCGCAACCCAAATACGTGAAGTAGGGTGCCATTATCATCGTATTTCCTGTCGGCAAACTCTTTCTCGACTACAGGCACCACAGCTTCAAATTCGTCATCGCTTCTGTTGAAACCATGCCAAGCGATCTGCCATGGCAGCATTTCCTTTGGATCGGCGTAGTAGGAGCTTTTGTCGAGATCCTTCCTGATATTGTCCGGATCTACCCACCCGCTTACTAAGACATCCTCCAATATATCAACGTCAATGACATCTTGTGTTATGCTTACAGGAGTATATTTCTTTTCAAGTTGATCCAGCTTATCGGCCGATCCTTCTGTCTTTCTCTTCATCTGACGAAGGACCGGACTGATACTGAAAAGCTTGAAATCATCGTGATCAAGTTTGCCGCTTCGGAACTCCATGGAAAGCACCATGAAAGATTGCAGTATTTTGGCTACTACATCCTTCTTTGCCCAATGATTTTCGTTAAGGCAGCGGCCAATTTTTTCAAAATCCCAGAGCGCCTGTTTAAGGATGCGTAGATTGTCACGCAACGACTGTGAGTGAAGTTCTAGTATCGAAATCTTATACTCTTTCAGAAATTCACGCGTTTTATGATCTTTAATTTGGCCTATGAATTCGTCTATTGCTAATGGAGCGCTGGACTTAATCTCGAGCGTTTGGCCAATCAGTTTTTCTTTTATCTCTGTATATGCCGACCTCTCTTTTTCAATCAGAGGTTCTTCGTTTGCGATGATGATCGTCTTCAGTCCTTCATGTTCGACGAGTGCGTTTATGTAACCGAGGGCATTGCCTATAGGCATGTTGCATCGCTCAAGGTCGTCGAATATAAGTAAGCATTTATGAGGGTTCGCAAAGTATTTTTGAAAATCCAGATCTGGCAACGCTGAACTCACCGTTACATCGTCTTTACCGTCGCCGGTAAGGTCCAATTTGATGGCCGTTTTCAAAATAGACTTGGTAATTGAAGCCGCAATCTTCATACCTTTCGAGGAAAGTATGGGATGCAATTGGCGGAAGAACGCCTCGTCAATTTGAGCGGTTGTTGTCATGCCATACAAGCTGACATAGAGCGTCTTAAGCTCAGGATCTTCCTCTCTCTTCTCGATAAAATGTTCTATCAGATGCGTTTTGCCTGAACCCCATGTGCCTTTTATGAGAACGGCATAATCAAAATCGTTTCCACTTGAGCAATAGTATTCCAAGAAGTCATATATATGCTTGTTAGGATCCGCAATAGTGGGCGCTTCCGGCATTACATTGTTCCTGTTTCAGGACTGTTTTATCGCGAACTGCTCGCCGGCTGCCAGGATTACAAGGTCAGTAAACGAGCTGAGTAACGGCTGGCGGTTGCGGCTTTTGACAAGGCATACCCTACATCGAGGTTTGCTGACTGTGGTAGCCGTTGCTCCCTCTTCAGCACCTGCTAGCGGAAATGCCTCAACGCCGCAGCGCCTCAATCCAGGCCTTCACCGGATCGACCACGAAGGCCACGTACGCCGCCCAGGTCCGCGCCCAGCCGCCCATGTGGGCGTCGGCGTCATCCGGACGGGTAGCCATCAGGGCGTAAACGTACGCGTCCTCCTGGCCTTTGCACTCATCCAAGGCGTTGCGTTCCCGGCTGGGTCGGCTGCCCTGTTCAGGCTGCCTGTCGTAGGCCTGGCGCACACATGTATGCCACGCCCGCTCGAGCGCAGGCAGGTCGGCCGGCTCGGCCGCCAGGGCCGAGACCGGCCCGGCACTCGCCAGGGCTAGGATAAGCAAGAGAGCACGCATGGTCGACGGCTGGCCCGTCAATCCGTGGCGCCTGCGACGTGCACGATCAGACGGGAGCCGCCGCCCTGAGAGGCGTTCACGGCCCGGTCGAGCTCTGATCTGGCTATGCCGTCCGCCAGTACCACCAATCCCGCGAGCATCAGCCCGACGATAACAAAGCGACAAACGGTGAGCACGGGGATGAGCATGAGCGCGCCTCGAGGAGACGCATCACGATAGCGAAGGCGCCGGGTGTCGGCTGCCACGCTGGGAGCACACTAGGTACAGAAAGCGAACGCCTGGCGCTCAGGCTCGGCCTGCGCCACCTTCAGCAAGGCGCTCTGGTTGTTCTCGAGGCCGGCAGCCCGGGCCGCTTCCTTCGCCGCCGGCGCTATGCCGTCGATCTTCAGGGCGCGGCGGGCCTCGGTGCGCTCGATCCCGAGTTCGCGCGTAGCGGCCCGAACGCCACCCTCACGCCCGCGCCCGCAGATGAGAAACCGGGGCAACTTGCCCCACTTTCTCATCTGCGGGCGACGCCTCAGTGAGCCGGATCCACTCGGCGATCTGCTCGTTCTGCTGCAGGGTCGTGAGGTCGGCCCGGTGCAGGTTCTCGGAAATCTCCCACCGGCGGGCTTCGGCCGACCGCTCGAGCTCGCCTTACTCGCAGACGCGCACGCGCCGGATGTGCTCGACGCCGTAGGGGTCGATGAAGCCGCGCCGCTCGACGTGGCAGACTTCCTCGACGTAGGCGGGAGGCGGCGCGACGTAGACCGGGCGGCCGGGATAGTAGCCGCTGTTCGCCGAGGCGATGGCGCTGCCGGCCACGACGCCGCCGAGTGCGCCGAGGGCTACAGCGCCGCCGACGCCGATGCCGTCGCGGGCTTGGGCCGCCGGCTGGGCGCCGCACAGCACGAGGGCAGCCAGGGCGGCAGCGCCGGCAGTCTTCAGATATCCACGCATCGCCTGATCTCCACGACGTGCAGACGGCCCCGCGCGCATCAGCTGCGCGGGGCCGCTTCCACCGGCGCGTCCCGGTGCGGCCGCTCCTCAACGACCAGGGTCAGGGTGCGACGAGGCAGTTAACGAAGCCTCTACTAAAAGGTCCGTCAGTGGCTCGCCGGAGCCATCTTAGAAGCGGACCCCTTTGCAAGTGAGCCTCGCCGCAGGACCGTGCGCTCAGCCAGCGGGCGGACCCGAAGCATAATTCCCTGCTCTCGGCAGAGATCGAGGAACATGGAGGCGATCAAGGCTTCATTGGGAGACGTGCTCTCAAGCCGCGTCTCGACGCCTTCGAAGGCGCCGTTCTCGCAATGGGCCCAGGCTAGTAGCTTCACCCGTTTGCCAGCCTCAGTGTGCGCCTGCAGGGCACTGATAGCTCTCAATAAGGGCAGCAACTCGTCCAACATCTGATCGGTGTCGGGCTCGTCTGGGTAAAGCCCGGTCTTTGAGTGCATCGCTTCCATTTGATCGACCGCGTCCCAATACGCGGCGTGCAACGGCTCGAATTGCTTCCCGAGCGCTATAAGTTCAGCATCATCCGGCGAGCCAACAGACAAATGACGTTCAGTCACTAATCTCTCCTTCCAGTTAGTGAACAGCAGTCATCTATATGTATAAGCAGAGCTAGCAACCCTCCTGAGTGCGGCAAAGTGCTTTCGTGTAGCGTCAGAAGCGGCATGTACACGCAGAATGTATTTCTGACGAGCGCATCCATATTCTCCAATGCTTTAGCCGGACGTCAATTGCCCGCTGCAGCCGCGCTCAAGCAGCTAAATGCATGGTAACGCTTCGCTAACTGGCCGGCCGAACGCCGCCGGCACGTTTGGCCGAGCGGATCTTGGTCGCAGGATGTGTGCGCTGGTGCCGGGCTCGCGAGGCCTAGCCACGCGATTGAAGGCGCGGGCCGAGCGTTGAGGGGCATGAGCTCGGCCCGCCTGCCGTTCGGCTTCGTACCCCCGAAGCCGTAGCGACCCCATAGGATTACCGCATGCCGATGGCGGCCGCCATCGGTAGCCACCGCCACAGGCCTGTTAACGCTTCCTCAACCCTCCCGCGCCAGCCAAGCCCGTGACGTCATCACGAACGACCGTTCGTTCGTTGGTCACACGGGGGGTGCAGGGAGCGGGAAGCCCGTGAACAATGCCGTTTGCCCCCGCTGCGGCCTCACGGATTTTGGGACGGACGACCGAGGGTTGGACGGTACCTGGATCTGGGCCGAAGAGTTCGTGCGCCGGTGCGATCACGTGCACGAGCGGCGGCACCTCAAGGATCTGCGGACCCACACGTGCCTGCATTGGGCCAAGGCCATGCAGGACGCCGCTGAGGCTCAGGAAAGGCGGCGGTGAGGGCCGGCGCTGAACACCCGTGGGATCCCGGCGTCAAGCGGTGGAACTTGGTCTGCAACTCAGGTACGCCGAGTACAACTCACGGGCGGAAATCGAGGTCAGGCTTGATATGGCCGAAGTAACAAAAAGAAGGACAGGCGAGTTCCTGCGCACGCTTTTCGATTTATTGATCGCAGATCCAAGTGGTGTCAAGGGCTCTTCAGCTATAGCTGAAGCTCGAAAGTCTACTGAATTGACCGAATGGGAGAAGGGCCAGTATCCCTCGGGGATGATACGCTTTGACAAGGTACTAAGATTTGCGACAATCGATTGTGTAAAGGCTGGATGGCTACAGAAAGAAAAGGGTGTCTGGACGGCAACCGAGGCTGGCATCAAGGCTCATAAACAATTCAGCGATCCTGAAGTATTCTATAAAGAAGCTTGCCGCCTGTATGCTCTATGGAGGTCCCAGCGCGACGCTGTGGCGCCTGATCAAGCGACCAGTTTTTCTGATAGCGACGCCGAAGTTGCAGCCGAGAACGTTGGCATTACGTTCGAGGAGGTGCAGGACAACGCTTGGTCGCAGATTGAGCAGTTTCTGAAGACCTCCGACCCGTTCGAGTTTCAACACATCGTTGCCGATTTGCTCAGGGGAATGGGCTATCACGTAGCCTGGGTTTCCCCCCCAGGAAAAGACGGGGGCGTCGACATTGTGGCCTATACTGATCCGCTCGGTGCGATAGGACCGAGGATCAAAGTCCAAGTTAAAAGATGGCAGAGCAAGGTCGATAGCGACGGCCTGAGGTCTTTTATCGCGACGATCAACAACGGAGACGTGGGGATATTCGTTTGCTTAGCAGGCTTCACTAAAGACGCAGCTGATTACGCGAGAAATCAGGAAAGCCGAAGGGTCACGTTGCTGGACGTGCGAGATTTGGTCGATCTATGGGTAAAGAACTATAGCAAACTTGATGATACTGCTCGGCAGCGCTTGCCCCTGGTTCCTATATACTTCTTGGCCCCAAAGGATTGAGAACTTAAGCGTTCTTATAGATCGCGGAGCCGAGCCTCAGGCGTGCGGGCTGCCGAACAGGCAGCTCGGCTCTTATCAGGGGGCTCGTCAACGCGATCCGATGATCGTCTTGCTGACTCACATCCTTACGACTTTGGGGTCATCCTTGACCTCGCGACAATCACCGCCCGGCCAGGGCTTTGAAGGGGTCACAATGTCCGTTGACGCGCTGCTGCTTACACTGACGGAACACCGGGCCGCCTTTGCTGCTGCGCGCAGCCTCTATGCTCGCCGCCTCGCCCCAGATTTCAACGTCTTCGACTTCATCAACCCCGACGAGCTCCGGCTCTCCGAAATCCTGGCGTGGTTGCTGGATCCCAGCGGCACCCACGGTCAGGGCGCGCTTTTCTTGGCCGAGTTCCTGCGGGAGTTGGGTCTGTCCTGGGAGGACGAGGATCTCTGTTCAGCCCGCGTGAAGGTGGAAGTTGAGATCGACAAAGGACGCCGCATCGACTTGCTTGTGCGGCTCCCAGGCGCTGTGCTGACCGTCGAGAATAAGCCCTTCGCGGCCGATCAGCCCCGGCAAGTTGCAGACTACCTTGTTTGGCTCGATGCACAGGCGCCGCAGGGCCGACGCTGCTTGCTTTACCTCGCCGGTGCCGATGGAGCCCTGCCGTCAGAGGCCAGCATCGCAGAAGTGGAGCGATTGCTACGGCACGACGCTGGGGAATTGCAGATCTTGAGCTACGGGCAACTGCTGCCGTGGCTGGCGCGGGCACGCGGGTTTTGCCAAGCCGACACGGTCGGAGCGTTCCTCGACGCGCTGGCGCGCTACATTCAGAAGCAATTCCAAGGGGTCCGGGACATGACGGAGCGGCAACAGCTCGTTGCAGTTGTGCGGCGATCGCCAGAGAACCTGCGCAGTGCAATCCAGCTTCTAGCCGCCGCCAACGATATTCGAGACAGCCTGCTTGCTGAGTTAAACAAGCAGCTACGAGCCAAGCTGCCCGCCGATTTCAGCTTGGTCCGGGCCAACGCCAGCGCCGCCCGCTACACGGGCTTCTATATCGCTCTGCCTGGCCTGACCGACGTGCTGTTCACCGTCGAGTTTCAAGCCGGCGATTTCCGATGGCTGATGTACGGCATGCGGCGGGAGCGGTTGGACGTTGCCGCGCCGGGCATGGACAAAGCGCTCAAAAACGCTTTCGGCGCGGGCATTAACAATCAGTGGTGGCCGTGGTGCCGTGCAGCCGAGCCGGGAGAGCGGCTCCTGCCGGTCGAGGGGGATTGGCGGGCCAGCGAGAAACCTTGGCTTGATATCGAGAGCGAGGCGTTGGCCAATCGCATCGTTACCGCCGCCAAGGCATTTCAGGCAGTGCTCGCGCCGCCCGCTGCTACTTAAGTTTGGCGACTTCAAGTTTGGTGGCCAGCCGGGCAACGTCCGACTGAGGCGTCATCGCCGGTGCATGGGCGCCCGCTCGGCTCGCCGCCCTACGCGAGAGATGCGCTGCCCGGTTCCATCCTGGGCTGTAGGGAGCTCTGTTCAGGGCGGGCCTACGGTGACTGCGCCGGCGAGACCGCACCGAGGCCAGGGGGGAATAGGCCCCGGTGCGGCTCTTCCGGCGCTCGACCCCCGGGCCGATTGCTGCGGCCATCCTTACATGGCATGGTTAATGGTCCGTGAAAGGGTGCTGTCATGTTCGCGTTCCCCCATAACGCGCGATTGACGTATGCCAGCGTTCTCGGCGGCCGCCCTCGCCATGTTCTGGGCCCGTTCTATATCCCGTCTCGAGAACGGGGGATGGCTGATGGCGAGGCGCGGGGTGTTCGTCAGGGCGGAAGAGGTAGCGCTGCTGGAGGAGGCTGCCCGCTGGCGCCGGACGTGTATCGACGTGCTGTCCCGGTCCAAGCCGCAGGGACCGCTCTACAACGCGACCACGGCCATCGTGGAGGCGATCGACGGGCTGGCCGAGGTCGTGCGGCGACAGGAAGCGCTTCCATCAGGTGAGCCCGCGGACCCCTGGGCCGGATCTGCCGCCCGTGAAGTGGCGCACCGTCGAGTAGGAGAAGCGGTGTTCGCGTGGGGCCGCGTCCTGGGCACCAACAATCGCGTCTCGGCGTTCCTCTGCGTCCGTGTTGCGCCGCTGGAGAAGGGCCGTGGGGCTGATTGGGTCCTATCCCCCGCCAAAGAAGAAGAGAAGGAGCTGGCTGGGTGAGCCTGCTCCCCTTAATCCCCACGACCGAAGAGACGGCCTTTTTCAGGCGATCATGTTCGCGCTGATCGCGCTTGATCTCGTCATTAGGTTTGGGGCGGACATCTGGCACCTGCTGCAGCCGCCCGCCTAGCCGGAGCTGCGGCTAAGGACCGAAGAAAACCCGCCGCAGCGAACCGGGCGGGCTGAAGGTGTAGAAGTCCTGTGTATGACCGGAGACCCGTGAGCAGGCGATCTGTTCCCGGAGCAGCCGCTTGACCCTCTCCCAACAAGCTGCCGGTCACCCGGCGGTAACAACTTGCGGCCGACAGAGACTGTCCCGCACAGCGGGAATGTCCTCGTAGCCGTCGACGGTGCAGAAGTACGTGCACACTAGCCAAGCCGCCAGGGCGAGGCACAGCACGCCGTTGTAGAGCCACAGGCCGATCACGCGCTTGCTGGGCAGGTTCGCCAGCCCGACGACCGAGCCCGGCACCCAATCGACCGCGAACACGATGGTGCCGAAGGCGCCCAGAACGCCGGCCATCATCACGGCGAGAGCAGCGGAAGGCATTCAACTTCCTACTCACAATAACCGCTGCTGGCCCACGGATTGACCGGGGTGCGGCGAGCAGGTGCGCCGCCATGTGAGAGACATCGAGAGAGAGGCTTTGTTAACGCCCCCCCCCCCTGCCGAGCCACGTCAAACGAGCTAACTGGAAAGGCTCGGACGAGTCGAGATCAGGTGAGGAGCATCCTTGTTACCCGCTGTGTTACCCACATCGCGGATCCAAGGAATTCTGAGCCGTGATATCCGGCTAAGTCTCTGGAGTTGATGGTGGGCGCACTAGGGTTCGAACCTAGGACCCGCTGATTAAGAGTCAGCTGCTCTACCAACTGAGCTATGCGCCCGATCGCTGTTGCGATCGCCCGGCGGCCACCAAGTCCGCTGGGGTGGCGGGCTGATACCAACGCCGCCGGAGACTGTCCACCCCCGACGGCAGCTTTTTCTCATTCCGCGGCGGCATGCTGTGCATGGACGCGCACGGCATGGGCCGCGAGCTTGTTCAACGCCGAGAGATACGCCTTCGCGGACGCGACCAGCGTGTCCGGATCGGCACCGCGGGCCGTGACGCTCCGGTCGCCGTCACGCAAGCGGACCGAGACCTCCGCCTGCGCGTCCGTGCCGCCGGTCACGGCGTGGACCTGATAGAGTTCCAGCTGCGCCTGATGGGGTACCAGGGCCGTGATCGCGTTGAACACCGCATCGACCGGACCGTTGCCCTCGGCCTCCTCGATCCGCGTGCCGGTCTCATCGGCCAGGCGCAGGGTCGCGCGCTGCGGTCCCCGCGTACCGGCCATCACCGACAGGGAGACGAGACGGATCCGATCATGAGCCGTAGCGAGGTTCTCGTCGACCAGCGCCTCGATGTCCTCGTCGTAGACGTGCTTCTTGCGATCCGCGAGCGCCTTGAACCGCTCGAAGGCGTCCTGGAACTGGTTGTCGGACAGGTGCAGGCCGAGATCCTCCAACTTCGAGCGGAACGCCGCCCGGCCCGAGTGCTTGCCCATCACCAGGGAGGTCTTCGTCAGGCCGACCGAGGCCGGAGTCATGATCTCGTAAGTCTCGGAATTCTTGAGCATGCCGTCCTGGTGGATGCCGCTCTCGTGCGCGAAGGCGTTGCGGCCGACGATCGCCTTGTTGAACTGCACCGGGAAGTTTGTGGCGTGGCTCACGAGCTTCGAGGCGCGCGTCAGCATCGTCGACTCGACCCCGGTCTCGTAGGGCAGCACGTCGGCGCGGGTACGCAGCGCCATGACGATCTCCTCGAGCGCGGCGTTGCCGGCCCGCTCGCCGATGCCGTTGATCGTGCACTCCACCTGCCGGGCGCCGCCCTCGATGCCCGCCAAGGAGTTGGCAATCGCGAGGCCGAGATCGTTGTGGCAGTGGACCGAGAACACGGCCTTGTCGGCATTCGGCACGCGCTCGCGGACGTTCGCGAACATGTCGCGGTACTCGGTGGGCGTGGCATAGCCCACCGTGTCGGGCAGGTTGATCGTCGTGGCGCCGGCCTTGATCGCGGCCTCGACGCAGCGGCACAGGTAGTCGATCGGCGTGCGCGTCGCGTCCATGGCCGACCATTCCACGTCCTCGACGAGGTCGCGAGCCTGCGCCACGGTCTTCAGGATGATCTCGACGACCTCGTCCTGACTCTTGCGCATCTGATGCGCCAGGTGGATCGGCGACGTCGACACGAAGGTGTGGATCCGGGCGCGCCGGGCGTGCCGCACGGCCTCACCCGCCCGGGCGATGTCGGCGGGAATCGCGCGGGCGAGACCCGCGATGGTCGCGCGCTTCGTGCGTCGGGCAATCTCCGACACCGCCTCAAAATCGCCGATCGAGGCGATCGGGAAGCCGGCCTCGATGATGTCGACGCCCATCGTGTCGAGGAGTTCGGCCACCGCCAACTTCTCGTCGAAGGTCATGGTGGCGCCGGGGCATTGCTCACCGTCGCGCAGCGTCGTGTCGAAGATCACGATGCGGTCGCGGGCCGAAGTGGTGCTGGTGGTCGAAGTCATGGCGTTACCCTGTCGCGGGCCGCCCGGCTCTCAGCGCGGTGCGGCGTGGTGCCCGAAGGGGCGGATTCGCGAATGGAAGATCTCCCCTGAAGGCCCAGGCGCGCGCCCGGACGGCCCTCAGGGGCGGGTAAGCAGAAGCGGAAGAGCAAGCCCGGCGCGGCGCGCGCGCGACCGCGGCGCCGTCGCTGCGGCGCGGGCGGTCTCGGGCGCTGAGCCGGCTCTGGCCAAGGCTCGTCTCTCCTATCGGCGGCCCACGCGGGAAGCTCTCACGGCGCGGTGCAGCCCGTAGGTATCTCCGGAGCCGCCGGAACACAAGCGAGACGGGCGCGAGGCCTACCCCTGCTCGCCTCCGTATCACGCGCGCGGCGCCTCATGCCCGTGCGCCTCGGCGCAGATGCTCGCGGCCAGATCGTCGTAGAAGACCATCTGGCAGGCAGCCCCGAATTCGAATTCCGCCAGCAGCGAGGGATTGAAAAACGTGAGGCTGCGGCCGTCGGTCCGGATCCATCCGGCCGCTTCGGCCTCCTGCAGCAGATTGCCGACATGCGCGCGGGACACCGTTAGACGATCCGACAGCGCGCGCAGGCTCAGCGGCATCGCCGCCGGTGCGTTCGGGACCGAGGCCGCATGGTGCGCGCCGACGACCGCAATCAGCAGGAGGTAGCCGCAGTCCCGGTCGTGAGCCGCAAAACCCGCGGGAACGGCTCGGTCAGCATGCCGTGCCGCAGAACGCGGCAGGCCGATCGATAGATGAGTTCGCCGAGGCGTTCGGGCTCGGCCAGTGCCCCGGCAAGGGCCGGCTGCCTATCCGCAAGTCTGTCCATGGTCGTGACGAAGAGACGTCCGGACCGACCGATCTCGGCCACAAGGGGAGGAGCCGCCCGCAGACACTTCAGCCGGGCGTCGTCGGGATCTGATTCGACAGTGACGAAACGGGCGGCCTTCAACGTCGCCACGGAGGCGGCGGTCTGACGGGCGCTGGATCCGACGAGGGCCTGCAGCGCGGTGAGAGTCGGAGGCGGGCCGCCGTGATGGCGCCATGCGTGATCGTTGTGGATCAGCATGAACGAGACGAGATACCGTCCGGCTTGGTTGAGCATCTTGTGTGTCGGCCACACGATCTCGGTTGGTACGATAGCATTACGTCAGTATTAAGACACTCTAATGCGAAAATATGGCTTATTGATAAGCTCATATGCTCGGGACAAGAATGTCTCGCTGAGCATAGTTGGCCTGAAGGCCTTCTTTGAGCGGGTATGGGTCGAGAAAGTCGCGTGCGCATTCTCGGATATCCCTGCAAAGTTTGGACTCTGCAATTCGAGCCGGAAGACGTTACCAAGGCAACTGCTTGGATCGGTGCCGACGCGCAGGACCGCCGCTGCAGATCGATGGTGCAACTCGCACTCAGCCCGTCCGGAATCCATGTTCATCGGGAGCTAAGCCGTGTGTGACAAACATATGTCCTTCATCTCGCGTCGCGGCCTGCTGACGGCCGCCGCCAGCACGCTCGCAGCCGCATCGGCTCTCGACATCCGCGCCGAGGCCGCCGACGCCGCCGCGCTCCCCAATGCGATCAGCCCAGACGCGGCGCTGGCGCGATTGCTTGAAGGCAACGCGCGCTACGTGGCCAACGCGCCCGCCAACAAGGACTTCTCGGCCGGCCGGGCCGCGCGCTCCGCCGCGCAGTACCCGATCGCCTGCATCGTCGGATGCGCCGATGCGCGGGTCGCCCCCGATTTCGTGTTCGATCAGGGTCCGGGCGACCTGTTCGTCGTCCGCGTCGCCGGGAACTTCGTCAACACTGACAGCCTCGCGAGCCTGGAATACGGCGTGCAGGTCCTCGGTGCGCCCCTGATCCTCGTGCTCGGCCACTCGGATTGCGGGGCAGTCAAGGCGACGATCGACGTTCTGAAGACCAACGCCGCCCTCCCTGGCCATCTGCCCACGCTGATCGACGCGATCCGCCCATCGATTGATCTGGCCGAGAAGGCGCCGGCGGCGGATCCCCTCGCCGAGGCCATCGCCCAGAACGTCCGGCACAATGTCCGGCGCCTGGGACAGGCCGGGCCCATCGTCGCTGAGCGCGTCGCGCACGGACAGGTGAAAATCGTGGGCGGCTTCTACGACATCGCTACTGGCAAGGTCGCACTCCTCTGATTGCACGGCCGCCTTGCCAACGACGGCCCGCCCTCGATAAAGCCCGCCGGCACGTCGAGACCAAACCCGCGAGACCGTCATGGCCAGCTACAAGCTCCTGCTCCTCCCCGGCGACGGGATCGGTCCGGAAGTCGCGGGCGGCATGCAGGTCGTGCTCGACGCTCTCAAGGAGACCGGCCTCGCGACCTTCGAGACCGAGACCGACCTCGTCGGCGGAAGCGCCCTCGACGCCCACGGCGTCCCGCTGGCGGACGCGACCCTGCAGCGTGCCAAGGACGCGGACGCGATCCTGCTCGGCGCCGTCGGCGGTCCGAAATGGGCCGGCGTCGCCTACGAGAACCGCCCCGAGGCCGGGTTGCTGCGTCTCCGCAAGGAGCTCGACCTGTTCGCCAACCTGCGGCCTGCGATCTGCTACCCGGCGCTTGCCGAGGCTTCGGCGCTGAAGCGCGAGCTGGTCGAGGGTCTCGACATCATGATCGTGCGCGAGCTCACCGGCGGCGTCTATTTCGGCGAGCCGAAGGAGATCAGCACCCTGGAGGACGGCTCGAAGCGGGCCGTCGACACTCAGGTCTACACGACGGCAGAAATCGAGCGGATCGCCCACGTGGCGTTCGACCTGGCGGGCAAGCGCTCCGGCCGGGTCGCCTCGGCCGAGAAGCACAACGTGATGAAGTCCGGCGTCCTGTGGAAGGAGGTCGTCACCAAGGTCCATGCCGAGCATTACGCCGGTGTGCAGCTGGAGCACATCCTGGCCGACAATTGCGCGATGCAGCTCGTGCGCCGGCCCAAGCAGTTCGATGTTCTGGTGACCGACAACCTGTTCGGCGACGTCCTGTCGGACATCGCCGCGATGCTCACCGGGTCCCTCGGCATGCTGCCCTCGGCCTCCCTCGGCGCGGTCGACGCGAGCGGCCTGCGGAGCGCCCTCTACGAACCGGTCCACGGCTCGGCCCCCGACATCGCCGGCCAGGACAAGGCCAACCCGATCGCCATGATCGGCTCGCTCGCAATGTGCCTGCGCTACTCCTTCGGCCTCGGCGACGCCGCCGATGCGCTGGACGGCGCCATCACGGACGCGCTCGCGGGCGGGGCGCGGACCGCCGACATCGCCGGCGAGGGAACGAACCCCATGGGTACCCGCGCCATGGCCGCGGCTGTGGCGGACGCGCTCCGGGCGCGGGTCGGCTGAGACACGACCTCGGCGCGTCGCAGCACCGGAGGTCGATCCCCAACCGTGTGTTTCGACGCATGGCGGACCGGCGCGACCTTCGCTATGACGCGCCCATCGAAGATTGGGAGCGTCATGAAGGCCGGAGACGGGGCGTCTGAGCGCGCGAGCGCGGATTTCGGCTTCGAGCGCGTGGCGCTCGACGAGAAGCAGGGGCGCGTTGACAGCGTCTTCCACTCGGTCGCCCGCCGCTACGACATCATGAACGATCTGATGTCGGCTGGCCTGCACCGGGCCTGGAAGGCGCAGCTCGTCTCCATGCTGCGGCCGCCGCAGAACCGCGCATTCGCGCATCTCGACGTGGCCGGCGGCACCGGCGACGTGGCGTTCCGGGTTCTGGCCGCCGGAGGTCCCCGGACACGGGTGACGGTTCTCGACATCAACGAATCCATGCTGCGGGTCGGCGCGGAGCGGGCTCGCGAGCGCAAGGTCGACGAGGCCGGTGACCGGATCGCCTTCGTGACCGGAAACGCCGAGACCCTGCCGCTCCCCGACGCAGCCTTCGACGCCTACACGATTGCGTTCGGCATCCGGAACGTGCCGCGGATCGAGACGGCCCTCGCCGAGGCGCGGCGCGTGCTGAAGCCCGGCGGTCGGTTCCTCTGCCTGGAGTTCTCCGCCGTCGACATCCCCCTGCTCGATAAGATCTACGACGCCTATTCCTTCAACGTGATCCCGCGCATCGGCGCCCGGGTGGCGGGGGATGCCGAATCGTATCGCTATCTGGTCGAGTCGATCCGAAAGTTCCCGACGCGCGGCGCCTTCGCGGGCATGATCGAGCGCGCCGGCTTCCGACACGTCACCGACCGGGCGCTCACCGGCGGGATCGTGGCGATCCATTCGGGCTGGAAGGTCTCTTGACCGCCGCCGTGCGCGACGGGGGCCAGCACCGATGATCAGCGCCGCCGTCAACCTGTTCCGCGGCGCCCGGGTCGGCTTCGTGCTGGCGCGCGAAGGGGCTCTCGCTCTCGCCGATCCCACGGAGCTGCCGCCGCATCTGCGCCTCGCCCTTCGGATCGGCCGCACCCTCGAACGGCCCGGGCTCGACGACGGCGCCGCCCGGTTGTCGGCCGCGATGACCCGGCTCGGCCCGTCTTACGTGAAGTTCGGGCAATTCCTGGCGACGCGTCCGGACATCGTCGGCATGCGGGCGGCCTTCGACCTGGAAAAGCTGCAGGACCGGGTGCCGCCTTTCCCGCAGGAGGTCGCGCTCCGCACCGTCGAGATGGCGCTCGGCAAACCGGTCAACCAGCTGTTCGTCTCGTTCAGCGAGCCGATCGCGGCTGCCTCCATCGCGCAGGTCCACAAGGCGATCGTCCAGGATCCCGACGGCACGCAGCGCGCGCTCGCCGTGAAGGTGATGCGCCCCGGCGTCCGCGAGCGCTTCATGCGCGACCTCGAGGTCATGCGCTTCATGGCGCGCGTGGTGCACGCCCTGTCTCCGCAGGCGGAACGGCTACGCCCGCGCGAGGTCGTGGAGATCCTCGCCCGCTCCGTGCTGATGGAGATGGATTTCCGTCTGGAGGCTGCGGCTGCCTCCGAACTCGCGGAAAACACCAAGAACGATCCCGATTTCCGCGTGCCGAAGCCCGAATGGGAGCTGACCGCCCGCGAGGTCCTGTCCGCCGAATGGATCGACGGAACCCGGCTCCACAGCGCCGCCGACCTAACCGCCGCCGGACACGATCCGCAGACCATCGGGCGGACCGTGATCCAGAGCTTCCTCCGGCAGGCGATCCGCGACGGCTTCTTTCACGCCGACATGCATCAGGGAAACCTGCTGGTGGATGCCGAGGGGCGCCTCGTGGCGGTGGATTTCGGCATCATGGGCCGGCTCGGCCCACACGAGCGCCGGTTCCTCGCCGAGATCCTCCTGGGCTTCATCCTGCGCGACTACCACCGGGTCGCGAAGGTCCATTTCGAGGCGGGCTACGTGCCGGCCCACCATTCCGTCGAGGATTTCGCGCAGGCGATTCGGGCGATCGGCGAGCCGATCCACCAGCGCCGTGCCGACGAGATCTCGATGGCCAAGGTTCTGACGCTGCTGTTCGACGTCACGGCGCTGTTCGACATGAGCACCCGCACCGAATTGGTCATGCTCCAGAAGACCATGGTGGTGGTGGAGGGCGTGGCCCGCTCTCTGGATCCGCGGCTCGACATGTGGACCACCGCCGAGCCGGTGGTCCGCGCCTGGATCGCCCGCAACATGGGCCCGGTCGGCCGGGCGCAGAGCGGCCTCGAGGCGCTGCGGGTGGTGTCGGACGTCGTCGGCGACATCCCCGACCTCGCCATGCGGCTCAAGCGGGTGCTGGTGCGACTCGACGAGACCGGAACCGGCGATGCGCGCCGCCTCGAGCGCTTTGCCCGCAACGAGCGGTACCGGGCGATCTGGTCGACGCTGGCCCTCTGGGGCATCGCGATCGGCGCCCTGGTGATGGCGTTCCGGGGTTCCTGACCCGCACCGGCTCTCGCGCGGCCGTCTGACCGCGATCCTCAGTCTCGTCACGTTGCGAAGGTGTGACTCCGCGAAACCGGGCCGCGCGTCAGTGGCCGGACCTACCCTCGTCCGTGTCGGCCAGCATCGGCATGAGGGATCGCAGTTCGCGGGCTAGCTCCCCGAGCCCGGTCGACCCTTTGGCCAGGACACGGTCGGCATGGCCGGCGAGGCGTCGGCGGTCGTCCGCCGTGATGTCCTTGGCGGTGAGCACGACGACCGGAACTTCGCGCCAGTCGTGACGCGCCCGGACCCTGCGGAGGAACGCGAACCCATCCATCTCGGGCATCATCAGATCCAGCAGGACGAGGCAGGGCCGGTCCGCCTCCATCCGCTCCAGGGCGTCCACGCCATTCTCCGCCTCGACGACCGGGAAGCCCTCCCGCCGGAGATAGCTGCAGAGGTGCCCCCGTACGTCCGCCTCATCCTCGACCACCAGGATCGGCCCGTCCTCCGCGACAGACCGGAACCGGTCGACGATCTGGCGCAGATTGCCCCAATCGATCGGCTTCTGCAGATAGTCGGTCGCCCCGAGCGAGAAGGCGAGGTTCTGCTCGTCCAGCACCGTCACCATCACGATCGGCGTCGCGCCGATGTCGGGATCGGCGCGAAGGGCCCGCAGCACCGCCCAACCATCCATCTGCGGCATGGTCACATCGAGGAGCACGGCCCGCGGACGCAGGCGGCGCGCGAGCTCAAGGCCGCGCCGGCCATCCTCTGCGACCGCCACCGCGAAGCCTTCCCGCTCAAGGAAGCGGGCGAGCAGATCCCGGGTCGCGGAATCGTCGTCGACCACCAGGATCGTCTTGCGATCGTCTGCGGTCTCCGGCGTCCCCTCGGCATGCTCGGCCGCCGCGCCTTGGAAGAGAACGGGCAGCGTCAGCGTGAAGGTGGTGCCCGCCCCGTCGCAGCTCGCCACATCGATCGAGCCGCCGAGCATCTCGGCGAAGGCGCGGGTGATTGCGAGGCCCAGGCCGGTGCCGCCGAAGCGCCGCGTGG
Source organism: Methylobacterium sp. OAE515 (assembly GCF_041806315.1). Taxonomy (NCBI): domain Bacteria; kingdom Pseudomonadati; phylum Pseudomonadota; class Alphaproteobacteria; order Hyphomicrobiales; family Methylobacteriaceae; genus Methylobacterium; species Methylobacterium sp. OAE515. The sequence goes on along the minus strand of NZ_JBGMUV010000001.1, from coordinate 2,665,632 downwards.
TCGAGGCGTCCGCCTGGGTGAAGCGCTCGAACAGCTTCCCGACCTGCTCCTGCGTCATGCCGATCCCGGTATCGGCGACGGAGAAGCGCAGCGCGTCCCCGATCCGCGCGACGCTCAGGGTGATCCGGCCATTCTCGGTGAACTTCGCGGCGTTGCTCAGGAGATTGATCAGGCACTGCCGGAGCTTCGTCACGTCGGTATGGGCGGTGCCGAGATCGTCCGCGAGATCGAGCGTGAGGCTGTTGCCCTTCTTGGCGATCAGGCCTTCGACGGTGGTGGCCACATCCCGCACCACGGCGGCGACGGCGAAGTCTTCCGCGTAGATCTCGACCCGGTCCGCCTCGATCTTCGAGATGTCGAGGACGTCGTTGATCAGCCCGAGCAGGTGCCGCGCATTGGCCTCGATCTTCTTCACGTCGGCAATGAGATCGGCTTCACCGAGGTCGTCCAGCTCCTCCTGCACCATCTCGGCATAGCCGATCACCGCCGAGAGCGGGGTGCGCAGCTCGTGGCTCATGTTGGCCAGGAACTGGCTCTTGGCCGCGTTGGCCGCCTCCGCGGCTGCTCGCGCTGCCTCGATCGCCGCCTCCGCCTCCTTGCGTTCCGTGATGTCGGTGTGGGTGCCGACCCACTCGCGCAGGGTACCGTCGGGCTCGAGGATCGGCACGGCCCGCACGCTCATGTGGCGGTAGGCCCCGCTGGCGGCACGGAGCCGGTGCTCGGTGGCGTAGGGTTGCAGCGTCGCGACGGCCTCCGACCAAGCCGTGCGGGTGTGCTCGCGATCCTCGGGATGAACGACGTCCAGGAAGCCGAGCCCGGAATAGGCGGCCTCGTCCTGACCGGTGAAGCGCGTCCAGGCGACCTGCCGCCGCTGCAGGTTGCCCTCGGGATTGGCCGTCCAGACGATCGCCGCGCTGGCTTCGATGAGGGAGCGGAAGCGCTCCTCGCTGCGGCGAAGCCGCGTCTCCGCCAAGTGGCGGATGGTCTCGTCGACGACCACGAGGCCGACACCCTCGACCTCCGGACCCGTGCCGTCCGCGGCGCCGCGCAACGGGTAGAAGCTCATCGAGAACTGGCGCACGCCTCCCGGGGCCGACAGCGTCGGTACAGCGACCGGCACGTTGGGCGAGACCAGGCCCTCGCGAAGTGCCGCGGCGAGCTTCGGCGCGAGCTCCGTGCGCAGTGTCGGCAGTATCGCCCAGATCGGCGCTCCGAGATCCGCTCCGAACCCCCGCTCGCTCATGGTCGCGAGTGCCCGGTTCATGTGCCGGATCTTCAGGTCGCGGTCGAGGAAACCGAGGCCCACCGGTGCATTGGCCAGGACCCCGTCGAGCAGCCGCGACATGCGCAGCGACTCCTGGCGGCGGACCAGGGCGAGCCGCGCCAGCAGGACGATCGCACCGAGCGCCGCGATCCCGGAGAGCAGGAACAGGATCAGCCCGCGGCGGTGCTCTTGGGCCTGCAAGGTGGCGAGGTGCTGCGCGGAAGCGTCTTGCTGCGTGGCCGCCTCGACGCGGATCGCGTCCATCAGGCGCTTGCCCTCGCCGGTCCGAACCAGCTCGGTCGCCGCCTCGAAGCCCTGTTCGCGGCGCGCCGTGATGGCCCGGGCCGCGAAGTCGCGCTTCTGCGCGATCAGTCCGGCCAGGGACGGGCCGCCGGCGCGGACCGGCTCCTGCGCCGCCGAGCCGAGGCTCGCCAGCTCGGTCTCGATCTTGGTCAGGGCGGCCGTATACGGTGCCAGATAATCCTCGCTGCCGACCAGCACGAAGCCGCGCTCGCCGGTCTCGAGGTCCTTCACCTCGGAGACGAGGCGCTCGACGCCGGCGATGGTGGCATTCGCCCGCGCCGTCGCGGCTCGGTCGGCCTCGCCCGCCAGATAGTTCGCCGTGCCCGTCGCGAGCGCCACGACGAGCAGCACGAAGGCGGCGGGCGACCCCATCAGCGGGCCGAGCGGGCCAGCGCCGCGCCAATTCCGGCGGCGCAGGCTGAAGATCGAACCGGCTCCCGGCTGGGCGCTCACGTCTCCACCAGCCCGGTGCTGGCGCCGGAGGCTTCAGAATCGGGCCGGCCATGCGGCAGGGCGAGGTACTCTCGGGAGCGCATCTCGATGAGGCGTGAGACGGTCCGATCGAACTCGAACGCCTCACGGCCCGTTGCGGCGGTGTAGAGGTCCTGCGCCTCGGCCGCCGCGGAGGCCACGAGCTTCACGTGGCGGTCGTAGAGCGTGTCGATCAAGGTGATGAAGCGCTTGGCCTCGTTCCGGTCAGCTTCCTGCATCACCGGGATCCCGTCGAGGATCACCGTGTGATAGGCCCGGGCCAGCGCCATGTAGTCCGAGGCGCCAAGCGGATTCCGGCAGAGATCGTCGAAGGTAAAGCGCGCGACGCCGCCAGCCTGTTCGGGGATCTCGACCACGCGCCCGTGCACCGTGATGGTCGCCGGGCGGCCCTGCGCTTTCCCCGTCAATCCTTTGAAGGCCGCATCCAGCGCTGCCCGTGCGGCCGCATCGGCCGGCACATGGTACACGGCCGCGCCGCCAAGCTTCTCCAAGCGGAAGTCGGTTCGCGAGTCGAGACGCACCACCTCGACCCGCTCCTTCAAGGTCTCGATGAACGGCAGGAATAGCGCGCGGTTCAGGCCGCCTTCGTAGAGCCGATCAGGCTCGACATTGGACGTCGCCACGACGGTGACGCCGCGCCGGAACAGATGGCCGAACAGGCGCCCCAGAATCATCGCGTCCGCGATGTCGGTGACGGTGAACTCGTCGAAGCACAGCAGAGTCGCCTCGTCGGCGAGCTGGTCGGCGACCGGGCCGATGGGATCGTCACCCTTCACGGTGCCGGCCTTCAGCGCCTGTCGATAGGCGTGGATGCGCTCGTGCGCATCCGCCAGGAAGCCGTGGAAGTGCACCCGCCGCTTCGGCTCCGGCGCCGCCTCGTGGAACAGGTCCATGAGCATCGTCTTGCCGCGTCCGACCGAGCCCCAGACATACAACCCTTTCAGCGCCTCGGCTTCGTCCTTTCGTCGGAACAGCCATCCCAGGGCGCTGGTCTTGCTGGCGCGTTTGCGCCGCTGAAGGTCGATGACCAAGCGATCAAGGGCGCGGACGAGCCGGGCCTGCGCCGGATCGCGCTCGATCGCCCCGGAAGCGACCATCGCCTCGTAACGCTCGTGAACGGGGCCCGGTGAGACGGCACTGGCCCGCGCCTCCGGAGACGGAGCCTGTTGCTTGCCGGATCTGTCGGTCACCGCCCCGGTCCCTCGCAGCTCACTGCGGCGCCGGATCGGCACCCCCATCCGCGTCGATCCTCACCGACCCGGGCCACCTTCCTGTGGCGTGCAAGCTCAGCGTGAATCAAGCCCGACGCCGAACAGCGATGGGTGAAGCGTCGCAACGGGCCTGTGCATGGCAGCTGCGCAAACGTGCCCGCGCGCATCGTGCTGCATTGCACAAGCACCAACGAGATGCGAGATCAGCCCCGTCTCTGGGGAGGAACGTCCGGACCAACCTGCGCACCCGCGCATGACAGACCGGAGACCCATCATGGCCGTTCAGGCGCTCAATGTGCCGGCCTACACCATCCGGCGCCTCTGGCCGGTCGACCGCGACGCGGTCCTCGATTACTTCCTGCGGCTGGACCCCGACACGCGGGCGAGCCGGTTCATGGGCAACGTCAGCGAGGCTGGCGTGCGGGCATACGCCGCGCAGGCGGTGAACTCCGAAGGCGTCATGTACGGTGCCTTCATGGAGGGTGCTCTGCGTGGCCTGGGCGAGTTGCGGCCCATGGGCCCCTGTCCGTCCCGCTTCACGCTGAGCCCGCGTGCCGAGGCCGCCTTCGCGGTCGAGCGCGCCTTCCGCCGCCGCGGCATCGGTGCGGCCCTGTTCACGCGGATCGCCCGATCGGCGCGCCATCGCGGCGTGATCGATCTGCACGTGCGGTGCTTGTCGGGCAACGGGCCGATGCTGCGGCTTGCTGCGAAGCACGGCGCGGCCCTCCAGCACGAAGGGACCGAGACGGATGGCGCGCTCCATCTGGCGCGTCCCACGCCCTTCTCGCTCTGGTACGAAGGCATCGCGGAAGCCTTCGACTTCACGCTGGCGGTGAGCTTCCCGAACCGGGACCGGGCCTCCGCCTGATCACCAGCGTGCCGCTCAACCGGCGGCCTCGCCCACCAGCGCGAAGGTCAGGAGGTCAACCGACGTCGCCCCGGCGCACAGAAGCGCGCGGGCGGCGGCATTGCCGGTGGCACCCGTGGTCGTGACGTCATCGACGAGCAGGATGCGGCGGCCGTCGATGCGGTGCCGCGCGTGGCGGGGTACCCGGAATGCGCCGCTGAGGTTCTCGGCCCGCGCCGCACGGCTCAGGCCGACCTGGGAGCGTGTCGCGCGCACCCTTTGCAGCGTCGCCGGCAGCAGCGGCCGCCGTGCAGAGGCGGCGATGAGTCTTGCGAGAAGTGCGGCTTGGTTGAATCGGCGGCGCCAGAGTCGTCCACGGTGGAGCGGCACCGGCACGATGCACTCGGCCTCGGCAATCAACATCCGGCCGCTGGCCGCCATCATCCGCGCCATGACCTTCGCGAGGTCGAGGCGGTCCTCGTATTTCAAGCGGTGCACGAGGCTGCGCGCGACACCCTCGTAGAGGGCAACCGCCCGTGCGCGCGCGAAGACCGGCGGTTCCGCGATGGCCCGCGGCGACAGGAGCGGTCCCACGCCCAGATCGACCGCGAAGGGTGTCCCGTAGCGCTGGCAGACCGGTTCATCGATCAGGCGGAGGCTCGACCAGCAGGTCGCGCACAAAGCTCCGGGATCGGCGGTGGCGCCGCCGCAACCGGCGCAGGTCGGTGGGTAGACCAATGACAAAGCCCCGCACGGCAAGCCGCGCAGGGCCGAAGCGACGACGTCGAGCGCCGTCATCCGAACAAGCGGCGTTCGATCCGGCTCAGCGAGCCGAGACGGGGCGCGCCTGCGGATCCATCGGCTGCTGATCCTGGCGGGCGCGGGCATTGGCCCGATGGCGTCCGATCGCGCAGCCGGCCGCGGCGCCGACGAGGCCGTGATGGCCGGCATAATGGCCCGCGATGCCGCCGACGATGGCGCCCTTGATGCATCCCTTAGCCTCCGCGCCGCCCGCGGTTGTGAGAGCCGCGAGGACCATGGCGGTCCCGACGAGCATGCGCTTCATGATCCGTGCTCCATGACAAAACTCGGCCGTTAGGCCGGTTGCAGCAGGAACAGCGACGCTGCCGAGTCGTTCCACCATCCTACAGCGGCTCACGACTCCGTGCGCGGTCTTGCGCGTTTCGTCGTTGGGGTGCTGGCAGGACTGCCCAGCAAGCGCCATCTGCTGCGCGATGGAAGCCCCGTCCGCCCTCTTCGATACCGACCTTGCCCGCCGCCGCCTCGCCCGAGCGCGGCAGACAGCTTACGCCGGTTTCTTGCTCGATCGGCTCGTCGAGGATCTGGACGATCGTCTGGGAGCGGTGCTGCGCAGCTTCTCGAGCGTGCTCGATCTCGGGTCGCCGGCGCCGGCTGCAGCACAGGTTCTCAGGGCGCGCTACGGCGAGGCACGGCACCTTCGCCTCGCGCCGCTGCCCGAGGACGGTGGTAATGTGATCGTGGGTGATCCCGAGATGCTGCCGCTGGCGGCCGGAAGTCTCGATTTCGCGGTCTCGCTGCTGGCGCTCCACGCCGTCAACGACCTGCCCGGGACGCTGATCCAGCTTCGCCGCGCGCTGCGTCCGGACGGCCTGTTCATCGGATGCCTTCTCGGTGGTGCCACCCTCACGGAGCTGCGCCAGAGCTTCGGCCAGGCCGAGAGCGAGATCGAGGGCGGGATCAGCCCCCGCGTCGCGCCTTTCGCCGCAGTGCGAGAGGCCGGTGCGCTCCTGCAGCGGGCGGGTTTCGCGCTTCCGGTGGCCGACACCGACACGGTGACGGTGCGGTACGCCGATCCGTTCGGGCTCATGCGCGATCTGCGGGCCATGGGCATGACCAACGTGCTCACCGAGCGTCGACGGACGCCGCTGCGCCGGACGACCCTGCTGCGGGCCGCGGAAATCTACGCCGACCGCTTCTCGGATCCGGACGGCCGGGTGCGTGCGACCTTCGAAGTGCTCTGGCTGTCGGGCTGGGTCCCGCATGAGAGCCAGCAGAAGCCGCTGAAGCCGGGCACGGCCAAGTCGCGCCTGGCCGACGCGCTTGGAACCATCGAGTTGAAGCCGGAAGGCGGGAGATCGCTGTGAAGATTCCAGGGCCTGAGCACCCCATCACGATCACGCCGGAACCGCGACGCGTCCGCGTCATGGTCGATGGGGTCGCAGTTGCCGATTCACGTAACGCCCTGCGTCTCGAGGAGGCGCGCTACCCGGCCGTCTACTACGTGCCGCGCGCGGATCTCCGTCTTGAGAGCTTCATCCCCTCCGCGCGGACGAGCCACTGCCCCTACAAGGGCAACGCGCGCTACTTCGATCTCGTCGGCGGTGAGGTCAGGCGATCCGACGCGGTCTGGAGCTACGAGGATCCCTATCCCGCTGTGGCGGCGATTCGCGACTTCGTGGCGTTCTACCCGGATCGCGTCGATGCCATCGCGGTGGAGGACTGATCGGACCGAAGGTCCGGCTCAGTCTCTGACGAGGTTCCAGAAGGCGTGCTTGCGGCCGTGCTCGCGCCGCAGTGCCTCACGGTAAGCCTGCGGGTCCGGGCTGATCGCGCCGGGCTCCATCCGCTCGGCCAGACCGTCCAACTCCATGAGGTAGCGTGCCCCATGGGTGTAGGCTGCGCTGCGCCCGAATTCGAGGATGCCGTCGAGGAGCCGGCGGTACAGGATCGTCGCGGGAAGCGGATGGTCCTGGGCGAGGGCGTCGGCTGCGGGCGCCAGCACGGCGTACTGGTCGCCCTGCCAAACTGTCGGTCGGTCCGTCACCAGCTTCGCGGCGCGACGCAGATCGGGCCACGCGGCCAGGAAGGCCAGCGCGCGATGGGGCTGCGGGAAGGTCTCGGCATGATCGAGGGCCCGCTGGAGCGCCTCCTCGTCGTCGAAATCCGGAAGCTTGGCCAGGAAGGTGCGTAGCATCGGCGCATCGAGATCGCGCTCGAACCGGGCCCAGCGCAGCGCCTGCGCCTCCTCGGTTCGGCCGAGCTTCTCGAGGATTTCGATCTCTAGCGCCTGCCGCTCACGCTCCGGCCCGCGCAGGTCAAAGCCCGCGATCAGGTCGGCCCGGGTGGCGATGCGGAGGCCAGGATCCTGCATCCGTCGGATCCAATCGAGCGCCTCGGCCGCGCGCCCGGCGTCGAGAAGACGGCGTGCGACCTCGACCCGGTTCTCGCGGCCCGGCAGGATCGCGGCCTCCAGGGCGATGTAGGCATCCGGATCGCGGCGACGGTCGGCGATGGCCTGGCGCAGGCGCACGATCTGAGCGCGCGCCGCCTCCCGGCGAGAGCTCGCCTCGCTGCGCGGATTGCCGGTTTTCGGAAGAGCCGCAGCCGCCTGCGCGAGGCGGGAGTCGATATCGGCGAGGGCGTCCTCGGCGAGCTTGGGCACCATGTCGGCAAGGACGGAACCCAGAGGGCCGAAAGGGTCGTCGCCGAAGGAGGCCACAAGGCTGGCGGCCACCCGGGCGGTATCCTCTGGCGGGAGTCCGGCCGCGATCTTAACGAAGGCGTCGGAGGCCCGCTCGAAGACGCCCTGGATCGTCCCGTTGCTGTCATCGACACGGTTCAGGACGGCATCGGCTCCGTCGAGGAAGCGCCTCAGCCGGTCGAGGGCGGCGGCGGGATCGAGCGGACGCAACTCGTTGAGGATCACCGTCACCGTCGCGTTGAGATCGGCCGTAAAGGTGCGGCGCTTCTGCCAGTCGATATAGGACTGGGCCCCTTCGAGGGCGGTGAGCCGCCGGTCGACAATCGCCGCGACGGCGTCCGGCCCCTGCAGCGAAGCGAGAGCCGCGCTCACCAGCTTTTTGAAGGCTGCATTGCGTGCGGTCTCGCCGAGGATCAGCGCGATGAGGCGATCCGGACCGAGCGCCGCCAGCGTCTCGGGAGTTGGGGTCGTGCGACGCGCGCCCTTCGGCAGGGCGCGCGCCTTCGAAGTCTCGGCGCGCGCCGCCGGCTTCACGGCCCGGGCGCGCGCCACGTTGGTCCCCGTCGGTCAGCAGGATCGCGCATGGCCGCTCGGTCCCGCGAACTTACTCCACGACCTTGGCGCGCGGCCGGTCGTTGCCCTGCGCGGTCTCGTCGTGCCAGCCGCCGGCCTGGTCCTGGTAGCGGATGCCCTCCGTCGAGCCCGGGACCTGCTGCTCCGCCGCCGCTGCCTGAGCCGCCTGCAGCGCCTCCTCGCGGCTGGGGAAGGTTTCGGAGAAGACGTCACCAACCTTGTAGGCGAAGCCGCCGTCGTGTTCGACGATGCGATAGGTAACCTCGGACATTACGCCTCCTGTACGCGGCTGGAATTGCTGTCCGCGAACCCGCCGGAGGCGCTGGGGTTCCAGGCGGCGCGGCTTTCAGCCTCCGATCCGCCCGAAAGTGAGATTATCGACGCTGGGTCTCCGCATGCTGACGACGATGATGCCGATACGACAGATCTTCGCGCTCGCCCTCATCTTGGCCGCGCAGCCCGCCGCCGCTGAGGAGGGTTTCCTCGATAAGCTCTTCGGCGGCTCGTCGCGCGGCACCCCGCCGAACCCGTTCGCGTCGAACTATCCCTCCGCGCCGCCGTCGGCCGAGGATGTCCGCGCCGAGCGCCAGCGCCGGGTCACCCGCGGCGAACGCGGCGGACAGGCCCCCCTGCCCCCGGGGCGCATCCCGGAGGAGTGAGCGGCCTCAGGAATCGCCGACGACACCCGCCGCGTCCTGTGCCTGGAGCACGTCCGGGCGCGGCATCGAGATGATGTTGTAGCCGGCATCGACGAAATGGACTTCGCCGGTGACGCCGCCTGAGAGCGGCGAGAGCAGGTAGAGTGCCGAGCCGCCGACATCCTCCAGGCTGACCGTCCGGCGCAGAGGCGCGTGGGCCCGCTGGTGGTTGAACATCAGCCGCGCGTCGGCGATGCCCGCTCCGGCGAGCGTCCGCATCGGCCCGGCCGAGAGCGCGTTCACCCGGATCCCGTCCGGCCCGAGATCGCTCGCGAGATAGCGCACCGAGGCTTCCAGCGCCGCCTTGGCGACGCCCATGACGTTGTAGTTCGGCATGACCCTTGTGGCGCCGCCATAGGTCAGGGTCAGCAGCGAGCCGCCGTTGGTCATGCGCTTGGCCGCGCGCTGGGCAATCTCCGTGAAGGAGAAGCATGAGATTGTCATCGTCCGCACGAAGTTCTCGCGCGTGGTGACGTCCACGTACCGGCCCTTGAGCTGCGCCTTGTCGGAGAAGCCGATGGCATGGACCACGAAGTCGAGGCCGCCGTCGAACCGCGCGTCCAGGGCTTCGAAGGTCGCGTCCACGGAGGCCAGGTCCTCCACGTCGCAGGGCAGGACGATGTCCGAATCGAGCTTCGCGGCGAGCGGCGCCACGCGCCGGCCTAGGGCGTCGCCCTGGTAGGTGAAGGCGAGCTGAGCGCCCTGGTCGTGGAGAGCCTTGGCTATGCCCCAGGCGATCGAGTGATCGTTGGCGACACCCATGATCAGGCCGCGCCTGCCCGCCATCAAACCCGTCATGCCGACTCACATCTCGAACGAGGACGCCGCCCCGACGACATCGGGGCGGGCCACGACCGGAACGACCGAACCGCGACAGCGTGCCTTAGCGCGGCTCGCCGCTCGATCCAAACCGGCCGAGCCCCGCGAGCGGCCAAAAAAAAGCCCCACCGTTCGGGCGGGGCGTTCACGAGGTGCCGGATGGGCTCAGAAATGCCCGTCCGTTTCGGACTGCGCCTCTTCGATCAGGGCCTGTCTGGCGTAGATCGCCGCGCAACCGGCGATAACCAGCCCACCCAAAGTTCCGAAGATGAAGGTCCCCATCGCCACCATCGCCTCTCAACATCCGGTAAACGCCGCTCTCGAGCGGCAGTTCCGGGTGCTGCGCTGTCATGCGTCGACGTGCTTGAGGACCAGCGTCGCGTTGGTGCCGCCGAATCCGAACGAGTTGGTCAGCACGTGACCGAGCTTGGCGTCGTCCCGGCGCTTGCGCAGGATCGGCATGTCGGCAAAGGCGGGATCGAGCTCGTCGATATGCGCGCTCTCGCAGATGAAGCCGTTGTTCATCATCAGCAGGCTGTAGATCGCCTCCTGCACGCCGGTGGCCCCGAGCGAATGGCCGGTCAGCGACTTCGTGGCCGAGATCGGCGGGCAGGCCTCGCCGCGCCCGAACACCTCGCGGATCGCCTCGATCTCCTTGTCGTCGCCCACGGGCGTCGAGGTGGCGTGCGGGTTGATGTAGTCGATCCGCGCGCCCTTCAGCCCGTCCAGGGCCTGACGCATGCAGCGCACCGCGCCCTCCCCTGACGGCGCGACCATGTCGTGCCCATCCGAGGTGGCGCCGTAGCCCGCCACTTCGCCGTAGATCCGCGCGCCGCGGGCCTTGGCGTGCTCCAGCTCCTCGAGCACCAGCACGCCGGCACCGCCCGCGATGACGAAGCCGTCGCGGTTGGCGTCGTAGGCGCGCGACGCCCGAGCAGGCGTGTCGTTGTACTTTGACGACATCGCGCCCATCGCGTCGAACAGTACCGATAGGGTCCAGTCGAGATCCTCGCAGCCGCCGGCGAAGATGATGTCCTGCCGGCCGCCCTGGATGATCTCGGCGGCATTGCCGATGCAGTGGTTCGACGTCGCGCAGGCGGACGAGATCGAGTAGTTCACGCCGCGGATCTTGAACCACGTCGCCAGCGTCGCCGAAGCGGTCGACGACATCGCCTTGGGAACGGCGAACGGGCCGATACGCTTCGGGCCCTTCTCGCGGGCCGTCGCGGCAGCCTCGACGATCACGCGGGTCGAGGGGCCGCCCGAGCCCATGATGATGCCGGTGCGCTCGTTCGAGATGTCGCCCTGATCGAGGCCCGCATCCTGGATCGCCTGATCCATGGCGACGTGGTTCCAAGCGGTGCCGCCGCCGTGGAAGCGCATGGCGCGCCGGTCCACCACGCCCTCCGGATCGAGGGTCGGCGCCCCGGAGACTTGGCTCCGGAAGCCGTGCTCGGCGTAGCTGGCGTCGCGCGCGATGCCCGAGCGGGCCTCGCGCAGGGAGGCGAGCACCTCCTGCGTGTTGTTGCCGATGGACGAGACGATGCCCATCCCGGTGATGACGACGCGGCGCATGATGGTGACACTACCTCCGTCGCGGCTTCGGTTGCCCGTGCCGCGTTCCGGTCAGCTAAGGTGACGCGGACACAATCTCAACAGCCGAAAGCGTTCGGCGTTGCAGCCGAGCCGTAAACGGCAGCCTCGCGGAGCCCGCTCAGCTCTGGAACAGGCCGACCCGCATGTCCTGCACTTGGTAGACGCGCTCGCCATCGGCTTCGAGCCAGCCGTCGCCAATCCCGAGCACGAGCTTGCCCTGGCGAACGCGCTTCACGTCGACGTTGTAGACGACCTTCTTGATCGACGGCAGCACCTGCCCGGCGAGCTTGACCTCGCCCACCCCGAGGGCGCGGCCGCGGCCGGGCGAGCCGAGCCATCCGAGATGGAAGCCGAGCATCTGCCACAGGGCGTCGAGGCCCAGGCAGCCCGGCATCACCGGATCGCCCTGGAAGTGGCAGGGGAAGAACCAGAGGTCGGGTCGGATGTCGAGCTCGGCCGTAACGTGGCCCTTGCCGTGGGCGCCGCCATCGGTCGCGATCGACGTGATCCGGTCGAACATCAGCATCGGCGGCAGCGGCAGCTGCGCGTTGCCCGGTCCGAAGAGTTCACCGCGCCCGCAGGCCAGAAGATCCTCGTAGGAATAGTGCGACCGGCGGTTCGCGCTCTGCACGGGTGTCTCGGCGTCTGGCGGCATGTAGGCGGCTGTTTCCTCGGATCTGTCGGACGATGCGAGTCCGGTCGTTCGGCGCGCGGGTTAGCACGGGGCGACGCACCGTTAAAGTCGTCAACCGCTCCGGCAGGGGTGCGGCGACGTTCGGGTTGCGACAGCCTGACCACTTCAATATACTGAATGGAAGTCCGTTCCTTCAGGCCCCCAGTCGAGCGTTCAGTCCAGCGATGTCCGAATCGGTGCCATTCCAGGCCGTCTTCAACGGCCGGGTCCCAGCCCCCCAGCTGGAGCCCAACGGGACTCCGCGCCGCGGCTGCCCGCTGTCCGACCTGCGCGACCGCCTGCGTCGCGCCGGCCTGCGGCCGACGCGGCAGCGTCTGTCCCTGGGCTGGCTCCTGTTCGGCCGGGGTGATCGCCACCTGACGGCTGAGATGCTCTACGACGAGGCCATGCGCGCCAAGGTGCCGGTCTCGCTGGCGACCGTCTACAACACGCTGCACCAGTTCACCGAGGCTGGGCTTCTGCGCCAGCTCGCGCTCGACGGATCGAAGGCATATTTCGACACGAACCCGAGCGAGCATCACCACTTCTATCTCGAGGACGAGAGCCAGGTGATCGACATGCCGGATTGCGGCATCACGGTCGATTCGCTCCCCGAGGCGCCCGAGGGCATGGAGATCGCCGGCGTCGAGGTCATCGTTCGCTTGCGCCGTAGCCGGCCGGCCGGTCGCCGCCAGAGCTGAACGTAGGATGCGCCGTTAGTCTTCGGCGCGTCCTTCTCGGGGGGGCATTCGACGGCCGTTCAATCGCCGCGTCATTCCGGGTCGCCGTAGGCGAGCCCGGAATTCTGAGCCGCCGAGGCGGGCAAGACTTCGAGCGACCTGTGTCTCTGGATCCCGGGCTCCGCTGCGCGGCCCCGGGATGACGCGGTGCTATCGGGCGAGCACAGTCCGCCAAATATCGGCGATCGTCGCGGCCGGAGCTGATCCGCCCGCCTCCGCCTGACGACCCCCTACTCCACCACTTCGTTCGGGTAGACGCCCCAGAGGCGGTTCTGCCGGATGTAGCCGTCCACATCCCGTTTGTTCGGGAGGGCGACGATCAGGCGGCACCACGTCCCGGTGCAGTTCTTCACGCTGCCGATCACGCCAGTCTGAAGCCGCGCCGCGTCCTCGGCGCCGTCATCAGCGCGGGCGCGCAGCGAGACGGCCGCCTTCTCGGCCCCCTTGTCGGGTCCGGCATTGACGATGGCGGTGCGCCGTCCCGAGAGCAGCGAGTGCAGAACCCAGCCCTCGGTCCCTTCCGAATCCCGGATCCGGCGCCAGGTCTCGAATTCGCCGACGATCTCCACCGGCAATCCGGCGCGCTGGAACACCCACAGGGTGCGGTGATCCTTGGACGGACCCTCGCGGAGGTTGACGCGATCGGTCTTGAGGCTCGCGTAGCGCGGCAGCGGCAGCTTGGTGACCGGCCCGACGCCCGCCTCGGGCGGGGCGGACGGCGCGGCCACGGCGACGGTCGCGGGACTGCCCAACAGCAGCGCCGCGACGGCGAAGGTGAGGCGTGACACGCGCATGGTCCAATCCCGCTCCGGACGTGACGATGGTGGGCGCCGGCCATGCCACGTGCGGACGCGTTCGGCATGCGGGACGCGTTCGGCAAGCGGGCCGGGCCGGCTTCCGATTGTGTTCCGGCCCACCTCTGGTAGAGAGGCCGATGGGTCGAAACAGGCTCCGGGACCGGCGCCTCGTGATCGATCCTGTCTGGCCGAGTTCGGTTAACGGACGCTTGCGGGAAGCGGTCCGGGCGAGAGCCACCGGGCACGAACTGAAATCAGGGCCGCGGGGCCGACAGGGGAGAGAGACGTGTCGAAGCGCAAGCCGCTGGTGGTCGTGACGCGGCGCCTGCCGGATGCCGTCGAGACGCGGATGCGCGAGCTGTTCGACGTCCGGCTCAATCCCGACGACGCGCCGATGACCGCGGAGGCCCTCGCGGCCGGGCTGCGCGAGGCCGACGTCTTGGTCCCCACCGTGACCGACGAGATCGATTCCGGGCTCATTGCCCAGGCCGGTCCCAACCTGCGGTTGATCGCCAATTTTGGAAATGGCGTCGATCACATCGACGTGGCGGCGGCGCTGGAGCGCGGCATCACGGTCACCAACACGCCCGGCGTGCTGACCGAGGACACCGCCGACATGACGATGGCGCTGATCCTCGCCGTGGCCCGCCGGGTCACCGAAGGCGCGCGCATCATTCCGGACGACGAGTGGACCACGGGTTGGTCGCCGACCTGGATGCTCGGCCGGCGGATCACCGGCAAGCGCCTCGGCATCGTCGGGATGGGGCGGATTGGCCAGGCGCTGGCCAAGCGCGCCCGGGCCTTCGGCCTGCAGGTCCATTATCACAACCGACGCCGCGTCCCGGCGGCGATCGAGAGCGCGCTCGACGCCACCTACTGGGAATCCCTCGACCAGATGCTGGCGCGGGTCGACATCGTGTCGGTCAACTGCCCGCACACGCCGGCGACCTACCACCTCCTGTCGGCGCGGCGGCTCAAGCTGCTCAAGCCCGAGGCGGTCGTGGTCAACACTGCCCGCGGAGAGGTGATCGACGAGAACGCGCTGGCCCGCTTGATCGAGGGCGGCGAGATCTCGGCGGCCGGCCTCGACGTGTTCGAGCAGGAGCCCGCGGTCAGCCCGCGGCTCGTCAAGCTCGCCCGCCAGGGCAAGGTGGTCCTGCTGCCGCATATGGGCTCTGCGACCTACGAGAGCCGCACCGATATGGGCGAGAAGGTCATCATCAACATCAAGACCTTCATGGACGGCCACCGGCCGCCGGACCGGATCCTGCCGAGCATGCTCTGACCGGAGCGGGCCGGCGCCCCTACAGGGTGTCGGCCGCGGTCGCGGGCTCCGGCGAGCGCTGGCCGCTCTGGAACAGGCGCTCGCTGGTCAGCTTCAGGAAGTAGAAGCCGAATTCCGGGTTCTGATAATAGAGCTGCTTGACGTCAGAATAGGACACGCACAGCGCGTGGCCGGCCTCGACACAGACCAGAGACGCGGTGCGGGCATTGCCCGGCGCCAGCAGGCCCAACTCGCCGACGATGCCGCCCTTGCGCACCTCGATGCCGACCTCCGGGATCCGGAACGCGCCGCTCTCGATGTAGTACATCTCGTCGGCGGTATCGCCCTTGCGGAACACCACTTCGCCGATCCCGAACGGGCGCCGCGAGCCGAACGGCCGCAGCCATTCGAGGGACAGGTCGCCGTCGGCGGCCGTCTCCACGTCGCGGACGAGCCGGAGCATCTGCCAGAGCCGGTACGCGTTGAACGGCATCTGGATCAGCTCGGTGAGCACGACCGGCATGCTGCCGATCAGGATCCCGTAGGTGATCACCGCGCAGCTCGCGCAGAGCGAGATGATCCGCAGCGGGATCATCGTGCTCATCGCGGTGGCCGAGATGGTCAATACGGTGCCGAGGTAGCCGATCCCCTCGATCCAATCCATGGCCGCCCCCTGAAGCGAAGTGTCCGGGGGATGCCCGTCTTGCCCGGCTGCGGCAAGCCGCTCGGCCGCCGGACGGGCGTGCGCATCTCAGGCTGTGCCCGCGCGGATACGCTCGACGACGGCCTCGGCGGCGCGGGTGCCCTCCGCGTAGGCGCCGCCCACGGTGCCCCACTGCTCGCGGGACAGCGCCTCTCCGGCGAACCAGACCGTGTCACCGAGGGGCTCGCGCAGGAAGTGCCGCGCCGGCGCGTGGCCCGGCGGGACCACGGCCCAAGATCCCCGGGACCATGGGTCGTGGCGCCACGTGCTCACCGCCGGGATCGTCAGGTCGCGCAGCCGCGCCCGGCCGAACAGGTCGGCCAGAACCGCGCGGACATGCCGGCGAACGCCGTCCGGCCCCGACCCGGCCGCATCGATGGCGGCGGCCTCGTGGAGATCGAGCTCGTAATAGTGGAACGGCGTGCCGTCGATCCGGGTAAGCAGTCCGGGCGGCGCGTGCCGCCGTCCGTGGATCGCCGCCAGTCGGTCCCGGCCCCGGAACGGGCTCGACGGCCAGTGCAGCACCGCGTGCTCGTAGATGCCCGTGGTGAAGCCGTCGATCGCGGCGCGGACCGCGTTCGGCAGAGGCGGCGTGAAGCTCGGCCCGTCGCGCAGAACCATCATCGGCACGGTGACGATCACCGCACGGGCCGCATGCACGGCACCGTCCGCAGCGGTGACGCGAACGCGGCCGCCCGACCAGTCGATACGCGTAACCGGCGTCGCGAGCGCCACCGGCAGCCCGTCGGCGAGGCGGGCGAGATAGCTGCCATAGCCGTCGGCGAGGAAGAAGTTGTCGCTGTATTCCAGGCTCGGGAAATCGTGGAGCGAGACCTCGTTCAGCGGCCGCCCGGAGACGAGCCCGTGCACCTGCGCCACCCGCGCGCCCCAAGGCCCGAGCCCGGACGGCAGCGCGCTGCCCGCCGGTCGGTCGGCGCCGGGCTGCGCGGCGCCGCGGGTCATGGCCTGGTCGGCCCGCGCGAAGGCCCGGGCATTGGCCCGCACCTCGTCGGCCCGCCCGCGACGGCCATCGACCCAGACATGGCTGTCCTGCGGCGCCCGGCGCAGCCGCTCCCCGCGCGCCCGGCCCAGCGCCACCAGGGGGTTGATCGGGCCCGCATGGAGCCAGTGGGCCCCGAGATCGAGGGCATGGCCGCGCAGCGACACCGTGTGGGCGCGACCGCCGACCCGGTCGCGCGCTTCCAGCACCGCAACCGGGACGCCCCGCGCGACGAGCGCCCGGGCCGCGCCGATCCCGGCCGCCCCCGCCCCGATCACCAGCACCTCCGGCGCCGCAGGCAAAGGCGCGAGCCGCGGCCGGTAGGCCGGCCCGCGTGACGGATCCGAGCCCCGCGCGCCGGGAGCCGATGGGATCGTGACCGTCACCGCTGCATCCTCCACACGTGTTCCCCGTACCCGTTCCCTTGCGACGGCATCCACCTTGCGCCCGGTGCCGCCCCGTTTCACAACGCAGCCGCGCTGCGACCGGCGCAGGCCGGATCTATCGCCCGATGCTCGTCGAGTCCGCCGCGGCGGCTTTGCGCCAGACCTTCTCGCCGCCCATGCGGGCGATCCTCTGGAAGTCCCTCGGCCTGACGCTCGGCCTCCTGGCTCTGGTCTGGCTCGGGCTGACCCGGCTGATCCAGCTGTTCCAGGCGAGCCACCACATCTCAGCCCAGTACCCGATCCTCGACAGCCTCGCCTACTACCTGGCGGGTTTCGGCCTCGTGGTCGTGCTGGCCTACCTGATGCCGGCAGTCTCGATCCTCGTGGCCGGGTTCTTCCTCGACGATGCGGCCGAGATCGTCGAGCGGACCGACTTCCCCGACGATCCGCCCGGCCGGGCCATGCCCTTCGGCACCGCCATGCTCTACGCGGTGCGCTTCGCGGGCGTGACGCTCCTCGTCAACCTCGCGGCTCTGGTGATCTTCTTCGTCCCGGTCATCGGCATCGCGGCCTTCTTCGGGGCGAACGCCTACCTGCTCGCCCGCGAGTATTTCGAGATGGCGGCCGCCCGGTTCCGGCCTGTCCACGAGGCGGCCGAGATGCGCCGCGTTTTCGCGGTCCGGACGCTCGGCGCCGGCTGCCTGCTCGCCGCGATGATGGTGGTGCCGATCCTCAACCTTCTGACCCCGCTGTTCGGGATCGCCCTGATGGTCCACCTGCACAAGCGGCTCAGCCGGCGCGCGCTCGCGGCGGGACCGCGGCTCACCTAGCGGGCGATGCGGCCAAAGCCCGCTCTGGCGGGGCTGCTCCGAGGCCGCTACGTTGCGAGTCCGGGCCGAGCATCCGGGCGGAGAGCCGATCGATGAAGGCGCACGATGCGGGCGAGGATGTTCCGCCCCCGCCCGGCAAGCTGCCATTCCTGCTCGTCGTGCTCGCTGGAGCGGGTCTTCTTGCCTGGGGCGCCTACGGGCATTGGCAGCGGGATGCCGAGGCGACCGCGACGCTGGAGGGGATCAAGAATCTGGTCCCGCAGGTGCGCACGGTCACGGCCGAGCGGGCCGAGGGTCCGCTCGATCTCGTGCTGCCGGGTGAGATGCAGGCCTTCACCACGGCGGCGATCGCCGCGCGCGCCACCGGCTACATCGCCGAGCGCCGCGTCGATATCGGCTCGCGGGTCAAGGCCGGCGACCTGCTCCTGCGGATCGCAGCGCCCGACCTCGACCAGCAGCTCGCCCAGGCCGAGGCTCAGGTCGGCCAGTTGAAGGCACAGCTGCTTCAGGCGCAGGCGCAGGTCGAGCAGGCACGCGCCAACGTGAATCTCGCCAATCTCACCAACAACCGGACCACGACACTCGCCGTCCAGGGCTGGGCGTCCCGGCAGAACGCCGACAACGCGCAGGCGGGCGTGCTGTCCCAAGCGGCGACGCTGGCCGCCGCCGAGGCCGGGGTGAAGGTCGCGACCGCCAACATAAAGGCTCAGGAGGCCGTCGTCGACCGGCTGAAGGCGCTGACGGCGTTCGAGCGAGTGATCGCGCCGTTCGACGGCGTGGTCACGGTCCGAAACGTCGATGTCGGCGATCTGGTCCGGGCCGATAACGGTGGCACGCCGCTTCTCAGCATCGACCAGGACAATACCCTGCGCATCACCGTGAATGTCCCGCAGAATGACGCGGTCGGCGTGAAGCCCGGCGTTCAGGCGGTGATCACGGTTCCCCAGATGCCGGGCAAGACCTTCGGCGGGTTCGTCGAGCGCAGCTCGGTCGCCCTGAACGCCGCCTCGCGCACCCTGACGACGCAGGTGGATGTGCCCAATCCCGACCGCCTGCTGCGGGCCGGGCTCTACGCCTACGTGACCCTGAAGATCCCGCGCAAAGCGCCCAGCGTCGCGGTCCCGGCCGAGGCGACCGTGTTCAACAGCAACGGCCTGCAGGTCGCCGAGGTGGGCCCTGACGATCGGGTGAAGTGGCGGACGATCCAGGTCCAGCGCGATCTCGGGCGGACGTTGGAGCTTGAATCCGGTCTGCCGGCCGACAGCCAGATCATCTACAGCCCGGCGCCCGAACTTCGGGATGGTCAGGCGATCGAGCGGCGCAAGTCGAACCCGGAGGCGGCGCCGCTGCGCTCGGCCCAGCGCTGATCGCGGCCCTGCCGCCTCAATCCACCCGGACGACCAGCTTCATCTTGGGATGGATGCCGCAGAGCACCTGAAACGTACCGCGCTCGGTGAAAATGACCGGCGTTCGGCTGCCCGGTTCCTGGTCACCGGAATCGAAGCTGAACGTGTCAGATTCGACGAAGACATGATGCAGCAGGTCGCTGTCGTCGTTCACGAATGTCACCGTCTCGCCGCGGGCGACCGCGAGGTTGCCGGGATGGAACATCCGGCCTTTCTGGGACACAGCGATCGCCGAGGCCTGGATCTGTCCGGCCAGCAGCAGACCGCACCCCACGCCGAGGGCCAGCGCCGACACGACGGGCGCCGCTCTCCGCGAGAGCCGGGAAACGAAGAACCGGAATTGATTGGCGGACATGCTTTTCCTCGGGTTCTGAGGATCAGCCTAGCCGACTTTTCATTGAGAAATCATTTTCCGAATGCGTGATATGTCGTAGTTCGAACGTATCCGACGACCCTTTACCGAAGTTCGTGGTCGCGGATGGATCCAATTCGGAAAGGCTCGGGCTAATCGCCTCTTAACATGTAGCAATTACATGTCACCGCACGTGTGACGCGGTGGCCGGTGCGATGCGAGACCCCGAGACAGCGACTGACGATCGGACACGAGCAGGGCTGTCGTACGCGGCGCGTGGCTTCCTGGGCTTCTTCACGACGATCCGCGGCCGGATCTTCGTGGCCTTTCTGTGCATGAGCCTGCTGTCGGGCCTGCTCGGGCTCTACGCGGTGGTGGCGATCTCGCACATCGGCACGCTCATCAACCGCACCTACGACGAATCGCTGATGTCCATCAATTATGCGCGGGCGACAGCAGCGGATTTCGCCAAGATGCGGACCGTGTTCGCGCGCCGGATGCATGCGCACGATGCGGCAGAGGCCGCCAAGCTGGATGCCGAGATTGCGGAACTCTCCACCACGCTGGCCGAGGATCTGACGATCGCCGTGGAGCGCTCGCAGTCGGACCGGGCCGTACGCACCGCCGGCGCGGTTCAGGCGGGCGTGGCCGCCTGGGAGGAGATGCGCCGGACTCTGAACCCCGCCACAGCCGTGTCAGCACGGTGGGACGAGCTGGATCAGCAGGCGCACGCGGTCGACAATCAGATCGATCTGCTGGTGAACTACACGGCGGGTGACGGCTTCACCTTCCGGCAGGCGGCCCGCGTCCTCGTCGCTCGGGAGATGCAGGTCAACGCGATCGCGGCGGCCCTCGCGGTCGTCATCTGCGGGATGATCGCGTGGCTGCTCAACCGCCGCATCACAGGGCCTCTGGCCGCCGCCTCCGCCGCGGCGAAGCGCATCGCCAGCGGCCGCCTCGAGGATCGGATCCTGGCCGGCGGGCGCGACGAGCTCGGCAGTCTGCTTCGCTCCATGGCGGTCATGCGCGACAACATCCAGGCGATGATGGCCCGCGAAGTCAGCCAGCGCCGAGTCGCCGAGGCGTTGGTGACGGACGCGCTCCAGACATCGCGCGAGGGTGTCGTGGTGGTCGACGCGGCCGGCCGCATCGCCCTCGCGAACAACCAGGCCCTGCGGTTCTTCGAAGGGCTCGGCGCTGCCATCGAGGCGGGAACTTCCCTGGCGCGGCTGGCCGGCGGATCGATGAGCAACGGCTCGGAGCCGCTGGAGGATTGCGTCCGGGCACTGGCCCAGGACGGTGATATCCAGCTGGCTGATGGCCGCTGGCTGCGGGTCAGCCGCAGCCCGACCCAGGAGGGCGGGTTCATCGCGGTCTGCAGCGACATCAGCCTGCTCAAGGAGCAGGAAGACCGGCTCACGCTGACGAATCTCCGCCTCGACGCGGCCCTCGACAACATGTCCCAGGGGCTCTGCCTCTACGACGCCCAGGACCGCCTGATGGTGGTCAATCGGCGCTACAGCGAGATCTACGGCCTAGCGCCGCGCGCCGTCGTGCCCGGGATGACGACGCTCGAAGTCATGAGAGCCAGCCTCGTGGCCGGCAATCATCCGGGCTGCGACCTCGACACCTTGGTTCGGCAGCAGCGTGAAGCCTTCGACAACGGCGCTTGGCGCACGCATTTCCAGGAACTCAGCAACGGCCGGATCGTCGCCATCGATCGGCGCGAGACGGCTGATGGCGGCTTCGTGGCGACCTATGAGGACGTGACCGAGCGCCGTCGCGCCGAGGCGCGCATCGCCTTCCTGGCCCATCACGACATGCTGACGGGGCTGCCGAACCGGGTGGCCCTGGGCCAGCAGATCGAGATGGCGGTCGCCCAGGCCGGGCGCGACTATGGCTTTGCGGTCTTCGCCATCGATCTCGACGACTTCCGGCCCGTGAACGAGACCCTCGGGCATGGGGTCGGAGACGAGCTGCTCGCCGCCGTGGCCAACCGGTTGACCGCCTGCGTGCGCGAGATCGATTGCGTCGCACGGCTCGGGGCCGACGAGTTCATCGTGGTTCAGCGCGGCATCGACCGGCCCGAGGACGCCGCGGTGCTGGCGCGCCGGATCATCGAGGTGGTGGGCGCGCCCTACAGCCTGAGCAGCCACGAGGTCAGCGTCGGGCTGACCATCGGCATCACCCTCGCGCCGAGCGACGGCACGAGCTGCGACAAGCTCCTGAAGAATGCCGAGGTTGCCCTCGACCGGGGCAAGACCGAGGCGCGCGGTTCGTTCCGGTTCTTCGAGCCCGAGATGGATGCCCGTCTGCAGGCGCGCCGGCTCCTCGAGCGCGACCTGCGCGAGGCGCTGACCCGGGAGGCCTTCGAGGTCTATTACCAGCCGATCTACAGCCTCGACACCGACCGGGTCTGCGGGTTCGAGGCCCTGCTGCGCTGGAATCATCCGGTCCGCGGCTTCATCTCGCCGGCCGAGTTCATCCCGATTGCGGAGGAACTGGGACTGATCGTGCCGCTGGGCGAATGGGTCCTGCGCCGCGCCTGCGAGGTGGCCGCCCACTGGCCGGACGGGCTCAAGGTCGCCGTCAACGTCTCGGCCGTGCAGTTCACGTCGGCGAGCCTCGTTACGGCCGTCCGGGAGGCCCTGCGGCGGACCGGCCTGCCGGGCCGGCGGCTGGAGCTGGAGATCACGGAATCGGTGCTCGTCGCGAATCCCGGGTCCACGACGGCGATCCTGCACAGCCTGAAGGCGCTCGGTGTCCGCGTCGC
This sequence comes from Methylobacterium sp. OAE515, assembly GCF_041806315.1. Lineage (NCBI taxonomy): Bacteria > Pseudomonadati > Pseudomonadota > Alphaproteobacteria > Hyphomicrobiales > Methylobacteriaceae > Methylobacterium > Methylobacterium sp. OAE515. The sequence goes on along the minus strand of NZ_JBGMUV010000001.1, from coordinate 2,643,442 downwards.
CATGGACGATTTCGGCACCGGCTACTCGTCGCTCAGCTACCTGCGCAGCTTCCCCTTCGACAAGATCAAGATCGACCAGTCCTTCGTGCGCGACCTGTGCATCAAGGACGGGACGGACTTCATCGTCCGCGCGGTGATCGGGCTCGGCGCCAGCCTCGGCATGACGACGACCGCTGAGGGCGTGGAGACCGAGGCGCAGCTCGCCCAGCTTCGCGCGGAGGGCTGCGACGAGGTTCAGGGATACCTGTTCAGCCGCCCGGTCCCGGTCTCGGAGGTCGCCGACGTGATCCGCCGCTGGAATGGCAACAGCCGGGCCATCGCCTGACACGTTGACGGCGGTCTGGACTGGAACGAACCTGGTCGACGGGTTCACGCAATATCGACTTCAGCCGAACCTCCCACGCCGTCTTTCCGGGGCGCCGCAGGCGAGCCCGGAAACCAGAGCCGAAACCGATACCCTATCTGGCACTGCGGCGGCTGTGGATCCCGGGCTCCGCTGCGCGGCCTCGGGATGACAAGGGGCCTTCCCGAAGCCCGGTGCGAAAATCACCGGCTTCGGTGGTTGGCGCGCTACTCCGCCGCGTCGAGACGCGGGCGCTCCACGTGACTGCGCTCGGCCTTGACCAGCTCGGCCGTGCGGAACGCGACTTCCAGCGCCTGCTCGGCGTTAAGGCGCGGATCGCAGTAGGTATGGTAGCGGTCCTGCAGGTCGTCGGCCGTCAGCGCCCGGGCGCCGCCCGTGCACTCGGTGACGTCCTTGCCGGTCATCTCCAGGTGGATGCCGCCCGCGATGGTGCCCTCGGACCGATGGACGCCGAAGAAGCCCTCGATCTCCTGCATGACCCGCTCGAACGGCCGGGTCTTGTAGCGGCCCGCCGGGATCGTGTTGCCGTGCATCGGATCGCAGATCCACACCACCTTGCGGCCCTCGCGCTCGACGGCCCGGATCAGGGCCGGCAGGTGATCGCCGACCTTGTCGGCCCCGAACCGGCAGATCAGGCTCAGACGCCCGGGCTCGTTCTCCGGGTTGAGCTGATCGATCAGCCGGATGAGGCCATCCGCCTTCATGGACGGACCGCACTTCAGGCCGATCGGATTCTTGATGCCGCGGGCGTATTCCACGTGGGCATGATCCGGCTGCCGGGTGCGGTCGCCGATCCACAGCATGTGCCCGGAGGTCGCATACCAGTCGCCGGTGGTCGAATCGACGCGGGTCAGCGCCTCCTCGTAACCGAGCAGCAGGGCCTCGTGGCTGGTGTAGAAGTCGGTGGTCCGCACCTCCGGGTGCGTCTCCGGATTGATGCCAATCGCCCGCATGAAATCGAGGGCGTCGGTCATCCGGCCGGCGACATCCTGGTAGCGCGAGGATTGCGGCGAATCCTTCACGAAGCCCAGCATCCAGCGATGCGCGTTCTCTAGGTTGGCGTAGCCGCCGGTGGCGAAGGCGCGCAGCAGGTTGAGGGTCGCGGCCGACTGGCGGTACGCCTCGAGCTGACGGCGCGGATCCGGGATCCGCGACTCCTCGGTGAAGCCGATGCCGTTGATGATGTCGCCCCGGTAGCTCGGCAGGCTTACGCCCTCGAGGGTCTCGGTGGGCGAGGAGCGCGGCTTGGCGAACTGCCCGGCGATGCGCCCGACCTTCACCACGGGCGATCCGCCCGCGAAGGTGAGCACCATCGCCATCTGCAGGAACACCCGGAAGAAATCGCGGATGTTGTCGGCGGAGTGCTCGTCGAAGCTCTCGGCGCAGTCACCGCCCTGGAGAAGGAATGCCTGACCCTCCGAGACGCGCGCGAGCGCCGATTTCAGCTTGCGGGCCTCACCGGCAAAGACGAGCGGCGGGAAGCTCGCGATCTGAGTCTCGACCGCACCGAGGGCAGCAGCGTCCGGATAGGTGGGGACCTGCTCGATCGGCAGATGCCTCCAGCTCTTCGGTGTCCAACGCTCGCCCATGACCTCTCTCCGCGCACCCCTTCGTGCGATCGCGCCTCGTGCGCGAAGCGCGGCTTATAGAGAGGTTCCCGCCGAGTTGCGAGTGCCGGAAACCGGGGGCAGGCGCGCCCCGGCGTCAGGCCTCGCCGTCCTCGACCTCGATGCCGTGCTCGGCCAGGATCCAGAAGATCGCCTCGAGGTCTTCCGCCGAGACGTCGCGCGGCGGCAGGGCCTCTTCCAGATCGTCGTAGGTCAGGTTGCGGCTCCGCTGCGCCTCCGCCTTCGCGAGCAGCCGGTCGATGGCGCGGCGGATATCGGCCGCCAGCGCGTCGTGGCTCGGCGGGCGATGGAATGCCGGGCGCAGCGCGTCCGCGAGCAGGCCATCGATGATCGCCTGCCTGCGCGCATGCGCGTCGTCCCCGCGTCGTCCCTTGCCTGCGCCCTGCTTGCCCATGCCCCTGATATGGCTCGGTCGGGCACCGCGTCGAGGCCTGGCCGCCGCGGAGACCTCAGCCGACGCCGACCGGATGCTTGGTGACCTCCGGAACCCGCATGGTCACCAGCTCCTCGGCCGCCGTTGGGTGGACCGCGATAGTCCGGTCGAAATCGGCCTTGGTGGCGCCCATCGTCACGGCGATGCCCACCGCCTGGATCACCTCGCCGGCATCGTGGCCGAAGATGTGAACGCCGACCACGCGGTCGCTGGCGCAATCGACGATCACCTTCATGAGGATCCGCTCCTCGCGGCCCGACAGCGTCGCCTTCATGGGGCGGAAGCGGGCCTTGTAGACGTCGATCTTGCCGTAGACCTCGCGGGCGGCCGCCTCGGTGTGGCCGACGACGCCGATCTCTGGGGTCGAGAACACCGCCGTCGGGATCAGGCGGTGATCGACGCAGGACGGTTTGCCGCCGAACACCGTGTCGGCGAAGGCGTGGCCCTCGCGGATCGCCACCGGGGTCAGGTTGGCGCGGTTCGTGACGTCGCCGACCGCGTAGATCGACGGGACCTTGGTCTGCGAGTAGGCGTCAACCGGGATCGCGCCGGCCGCATCCGTCTCGATGCCGACGCGGTCGAGGCCGAGCCCGGCGACGTTCGGCCGCCGGCCGGTGGCGACGAGGATCTCGTCGGCCTCGATCGTGCTGCCGTCGTCGAGCCGGGCGCAGAGGCCGCCGGCCTGCCGCTCGATGCGGGTCAGGTTGCGCCCGAGGCGCAGGTCCATGCGACGTCCATAGGCCTCGGCGAGGGCGTCGCGGACCTCGTCGTCGAAGCCGCGCAGCAGCTTGTCGCCCCGGTGCAGCAGGGTGGTGCGGCTGCCGAGCGCCGCGAATACACCGGCGAATTCCACCGCGATGTAGCCCCCGCCGATCACCAGGATGCGTTCCGGCAGGCGCTCCAGCTCGAACACCTCGTTGGAGGTGATCGCCAGCTCAATGCCCGGCACGGCCGGCTCCTTGAGCGGATGTGCGCCGACGGCCACCAGGATCCGCTCCGCCCGGACACGCCGGTCGGATCTCAGCAGGCGCACGGTGTGCGCGTCCTCGATCACGGCGCGTTCGGGCACGATCTCCACGCCGGCCCGGATCAGATTCGCGTCGTAGATGCCTTCGAGCCGGGTCACCTCGGCGTCGCGGCGGCTCTTGAGCACGCTCCAGTCGAAGCGCGGGCGCTCCAAAGTCCAGCCGAAGCCGGCCGCGTCCTCGAACTCGTCGGCGAAGCGTCCGGCATAGACCATCAGCTTCTTGGGGACGCAGCCGCGGATCACGCAGGTGCCGCCGACACGGTATTCCTCGGCCAGCATCACCTTGGCCCCGTAGCCCGCCGCGATCCGCGCCGCCCGGACCCCGCCCGAACCGCCGCCGATGACGAAGAGGTCGACGTCGAAATCGCTCATGCCGGACCGTCCTTCCCGGATGCCGTCTCCGCGCGCGGCCGGGCGGCCTCGCGCAGCCACGAGATGGCAGCGCCGAGCCCCGCCGTCCACCACGCGGCCCAGCCGTTATGCTCCACAAAGGCGATCGCGGCCGCGCAGGCGACGAGGCCGAGCGCCGCGGCCCGGTCCGGCTGGTCCAGCCGCGCCACCCGAGCGAGCATCAGCATCAGGGTGAGCGCGGCCAGGATCGCGCCGGGCAGGCCCAGCTCGGCCCAGACCTGCAGGAAGCTGTTGTGCGGATGCCCGACGCCGAGGAGCACCCGCATCTCGGCCGGCAGCGCCTGGGCGATGGGCGTCTCGGCGAAGCGCGCGCTCGTGCCGGTTCCGGCGCCGCGCCAGGGATCGGCGGCCACCGCCGCCCCGAAGCTGCGCGCGATGGCGACCCTCGCCCGCGACGAGGATTGCACCAGGCGCTCGTGGGCCGCCTCCGGCATCATCCGGGCGAGCAGGTCGCCTTCCACGGGCGCAAGCGCCACCGCGAGGCCGAGGCCGAGGCCGGCGAGCCCGAGGCCGATCCGCCGCGGCAGCAGCCTTGCCGCGACGAACATCGCGGCGCCCGCGAGAAGGCCGAGCTGCGCGGCCCCGCTGATCGAGCGCAGCACACCCAGCGCCGCCAAGACGAACGCCGCCGCGGCCCACAAGCGGGCGTCCCTGCGCCACAGCACCAGGGCGACCGGGCCGGCCACGAGATCGAGGGTCAGCGCCGGCCGGTTGTGCACGAAGGCGGCGACGCGCCGTCCCAGGGCCCGTTCGAGGGCAAGATCCGCCGCGAGGTCCACGGCGATCAGAACGCCGCCGAGGGCGAGCGCCGCCGCCGCGAGTCGGGGAGCGAAGGCCGGGATGCGGCCGGGCGCCAGGCAGGCCAGCAGGTAGGCGGCGAGCAGGGTCGGCAGGAACTCGGTGAGGACCCGCAGGGAGACGGTCGGAAACGGGCTCCACGCGAGCGCGGCGAGCGCCCAGGCGAGGAAGGCGAGCGCGGCTCCGGCCAGGGGCGTCGCCAGCGGCGCCAGCAGATGCACCCGCAGGGCTGCGCGATCCTCGACCCATCGGCCGGCCAGGAAGGCGAGCGCCGCCAGCCCGACCACGACCGGGCTGGAGCGGTTGGCGAGCACCATCGCGAGCGGCATGACGGCGAGGAGCACCCCGCCGGCCGCGTAGAGCCGGCCCGCCGCGCTCATCGGGCCGTCGTCACGACGATCCGCCGCCGGGAGCGGCCGCCCTCACTGCATCTGGTGCCCGCGCTTGCCCATCTCGGCGCGCACGCGGACCATGACGTACTCGGAGACGTCCTGGGTCCAGTCCTGCATCTCCTGCACCATCTCGTCGAGCAGCTGCGGCTGCGCCTCGACGTAGTGCTTGCCGGCGGGCGAGCGGAAGAAAGTCGCGATCTCCTTCAGCTCGGCCTCCGAGAACTTCGCCGCGTAGGTCCGCGCCGCGATGTCGATCATCCGCTGCTTCTGCAACTCCATTTCCGGCTGCAGCGAGGCCAGGACCTCGTCGAGATCCTTGGCGAGCTCGGGCCGGGTGACGGACTGCTTGCGGATCTGGTCGGCGAAGGCGGGCAGCACCGAGTCGAACGAGCGGGCGATGCCGGAGCTGAGCATCACCTCGCGGGCGAGCGCGAGATGGCTCGGCGTGTAAGCCGGAGCGGCGGGGGTGTTGGCGGCCGGCGTGCTCGGCTGCGCAGCCGGCTTGGCCGCACCGCCCTTGTTGGCCTGAGCGACGGCCGCGTGGGGGAGTGCCAGAAGCGCGAGGCCGAGCGCGAGGCTGGGCGCGGCGGTGAGGCGTCGGGACATGCTGGACTTTCTTGCGAGGAGGGCCTGCGAGGAGGGTGGCGCCTCAGGCGAGGCTGCCGAGAACAGTGACCTCGGCCTGTCCGTCCTGCGCGGCCGCCAGGATGGCGGCGTCGGCGATCCCGAGGAACAGGCCGTGCTCGACCACGCCCGGCACCGACCACAGCGCCGCGCCGAGCGTTTCCGGATCGGGAATCGCGCCGAGATGGGCGTCGAGGATATGATGCCCGCCGTCGGTGACCAGAGGCTTGCCGTCGGCGTGGCGGCGCAGCCGGACTTCGCCCGCGCAGCCGGCAGCCGCGACCGCCGCTTCGACCGCGCGGTGCGTGGCCGTGAGACCGAAGGGATTGACCTCGATCGGCAGCGGGAAGGCGCCGAGTCGGCTGACCCGCTTGGCGGCATCGGCGATGACGACCATGCGGCGGCTCGCGCAGGCGACGATCTTCTCGCGCAGGAGCGCCGCGCCGCCGCCCTTGATCAGCCGCAACTGGTCGTCGACTTCGTCGGCGCCGTCGATGGTCAGGTCGAGCTCGGGCATCGTGTCGAGGGTGGCAAGACGGATGCCGAGGCCCTCGGCCTGCACCCGCGTCGCCTCGGAGGTCGGCACGCCGACGATGTCGAGCCCGTCGCGGACCCGCTCGCCGAGCAGCGCCACGAAGGCGGCGGCCGTCGAGCCGGTGCCGAGCCCAAGGCGCATGCCGGGCTCGACGAGGTCGAGCGCGCGGGCCGCCGCGGCCCGGCGAAGGTCCGGCCCGCTCACCGGGTGAGCGTCCGCTTGGCGGGACAAATCGAACGATGGCGCGTCATGGGCTGAAAGTCTTTCCCCGAAGGTTCGTCGGCCCGTAGCACGTGACACGGCCGACCGGAACGCCGGAGGCGACGATGACGCGTTACGGCCGGCCGCCTTGTGTCGGCGTCGCGCTGGCTCCGGCCCGGCCGGGCGCCGGCCCGGTCAGGGGGGCGTCGGACGAGCCGTCGGCGCCGGGCTTACCCTGTTGCGTGCAGACGACCTGCTCCTTCTTCACCAGCACGAAGCAGATGCTCATCTCGCCCGTCCGGTAATTCACCCGGAAGACGCCGGCCTCTCGGGTGTGCCGGCTCGCCACCAGCCCGTATTCCGACGGGGTCTGCGGACCGGCGCCCTCGCCGGCCCCGAAGCAGACCGTCTGGCCGATGCCGCCGGCCGATTCCTGGAGGCCGTACTGGCAGGAGGTCACCTCGCCGGTGACCTTGTCGACGCGGTACATCCGGTTGAGGTCGGTCTGTGGCGCGGGGACGAACTCGAAGGAGGTCGCGGCGGCCGGCACGGCGTGAAGCGCGGCGCAAATGGCCAGGATGGACAGAGACGGTTTCATCGGCGGTCCCGGGGGCTGGTCTGCCGTGCATGTCGCTGGGCTTTCGGGCGAGTCTGGGGCATGCGGCCGAGGGATGCACCGCTTCAGGTCACGCGGCCGGCCGTGTTCGGGTAATCGATCTCTGTTGTCATTCCGGGGCCGTGCAGCGGAGCCCGGAATCCAGACGCACTCCGAGTGCAAAATCTGGCTACGTCCGCGGTTCTGGATTCCGGGCTCGCCTGCGGCGACTCGGAATGACGGGTGGCTGCGACGCGTGGAGCAGGGAGCCGACGGCGCCTCTGTCATTCCGTCCGCCGGCTTGCTCGCCTCTGCAGGCCCCGTTAGCGAAGGCGCCAGCCAGCAGGAGTCCCGTCATAATGTCCGCCGAACCGACGACCCGCCCGCCGATCGCCGTATTCGACCTGGACGGAACCCTCGCTGAAACCGCAGGCGACTTGATCGGCACGCTCAACGTGCTGATGAAGCGGGAGGGGCTGGCCGAGCTGCCGCTGTCGCAGGCGCGCGGGCTGATCGGTGCCGGCGCCAAGGCGCTGATCCGGCGCGGCTTCGAGGCGGAAGGCCGCGCGCTCTCCCCGGAAGACCACGACCGGCTGTTCGACGCCTTCATCGCCCATTACGGCGAGCACCTCGCCGACACCTCCCACCTGTACCCGGGCGTGGTCGAGGCGCTCGACGCACTGGAGGCGGTGGGCTTCCGCCTCGCGGTCTGCACCAACAAGTACGAGGACCAGTCGGTGGAGCTCCTGCGGATCCTGGGGATCGGCGACCGGTTCGCGGCGATCTGCGGCCGCGATACCTTTCCGCAATTCAAGCCCGACCCGCGGCACCTCACCGACACGATTGCGCGCGCCGGAGGCGACCCGGCGCGGGCCGTGATGGTCGGCGATTCCCGGACCGACATCGACACCGCCAAGGCCGCCGGCATCCCGGTGGTCGCCGTGACCTTCGGCTACACCGACCGGCCGGTCACCGAACTCGGGCCCGACCGGGTGATCGAGCATTTCTCGCAGCTGCCCGAGGCGGTCGGCGCGCTCGTGCCGGTGGCCGCCTGAGCGGTCAGCGCAGCCAGGTCCGGAGTCGCGCCACCGCCTCGCGGCACTCGGCCTCCGAGCCGGCGAACGAGAACCGGACGTGGTGGTGGCCCAGCTCCGGGTCGAAATCGAGACCCGGAGTTGCCGCGACGAGGGCCTCGTCGAGCATCCGCCGGCAGAAGGTCGGGGCGTCGTTGGTCAGGCCCGATACGTCGGCGTAGAGGTAGAAGGCGCCGTCGGCCGGGTGCACGCGGCCGAGGCCCAGGCCCGGCAGCGCGTCCAGCAGGATCGCGCGGTTACGTGCGTAGCCGTCGCGGACCGCGTCGAGCTCTTCCGTCGCGTCGAAGGCCGCCAGCGCACCGATCTGCGAGAGGTAGGGCGCCGAGATATAGAGATTCTGCGCCAGCCGCTCGATCGGGCGGACCAGCGCTTCCGGCACGACCATCCAGCCGACCCGCCAGCCGGTCATGCAATGGTACTTTGAGAAAGAGTTGATCACCACGGCGTCGGGGTCGAAGCGCAGGGCCGTCACCGTAGGGACGCCGTAGCTGAGGCCGTGATAGATCTCGTCGGAGATCAAGGGCAGGCCCAGCGCGTGCGCGGCCGTGCAGAGATCGCGCAGGGCGGTCTCGGTGATTACGGTGCCCGAAGGGTTCGCCGGGCTCATCACCAGGGCGCCGGCCACCGGCTCCCGTGCGTGCGTCTCGCGCAGCAGCGCGGCGGTCGGTGCGAAACGGTCCTCCGCGCGCAGGACCATCGGGGCCGGCACGAGGTCGAGGGCGGCCAGGATGCTCCGATAGGCTGGGTAGCCCGGCTGCGGCACAGCCACGCGGGCACCGGCATCGAACAGGCTCATGAAGGCGAGCACGAAGCCCGCCGAGGAGCCGGTGGTGATCACCACCCGCTCCGGGCTGACCGGGACACCGTGCCGCTCGGCGTAGTCGCGGGCGATCCGCTCGCGCAGGGCGGGCAGGCCGAGGGCTTCGGTGTAGGGGACGCGGCCGGTGGCGAGAGCCGCCTGAGCGGCCGCGATCACCGCCCGCGGCGCCGGCGCCGAGGGCTGGCCGACCTCCATCCGCACCAGGTCGTCGCCCGCCCGCGCCTTGGCGGCCGCGGCGGCCATGACGTCCATGGCGAGGAACGGCTGGACGGCGGCGGCTCGCCGGGAGATCGGGGTCATGGGGTTCTGCTCTGCGCCGGGCGAAGCCGGGGTCTCGGGGGTTAGACCCTCGCGGTCCCTGCCTCAAGCCGAGGCCAAGCCCGATGGCGGCGGAACCCTCCTGGGTTCAGGACCGTCTTTCCGGGGCGCCGCAGGCGAGCCCGGAAACCAGAACCACGTCGTCGGCAGGATCTGCTGTGTCGGCGGATCTGGATCCCGGGCTCCGCTCCGCGGCCCCGGGATGACGGGTCTGTGTGTGGGCGCTCCGCGCCCGCTCATCCGGCCTCGCGAACCGCTGACAGCTGCCGCGCCGCTGAACGTGGCACTGGCTGGAATTGACCGAACGCCGCGAAAACGCCTAACCCAGTCCCTACCGCTCGCGCCACGCGCGGGCCGGCTTGCCGCGCAAGCGAGGATCCATGCCCTTCATCCGCCCCCTGCCCGCGCTGGCCCTGGCGCTCGGCCTCGTTGCCGTCCCGGCACTCGCCCAGAATGCGGCGCCGCCCGCCGCGCCCTTCACGGATGCGCAGCGCGCCGGCATCGAGGCGATCGTCAAGGAATACCTGATCAAGCACCCCGAGGTGCTTCAGGAGGCCCTCGCCGAGGCCGAGAAGCAGCAGGCCGAGACGCAGCGCCTCGCCCAGGCCGCCGCCCTCAAGGAGTCGCGTGACGCCCTCCTCAACGGCCCCCACGACGTGGTCGCCGGCAATCCGTCGGGCGACGTCACCATGGTCGAGTTCTTCGATTACAATTGCGGCTACTGCCGCAAGGCGCTCGGGGACGTTCAGGCGCTGATCAAGTCCGACCCGAAGCTGCGGGTGGTGATCAAGGACTTCCCGGTGCTCGGCCAGGAATCGCTCGAGGCCAGCCAGGTGGCGATCGCGGTCCGCCAGCAGCTCAAGGGCGACAAGCTGTTCGAGTTCCACCAGAAGCTCCTGGAGACCAAGGGCCGGGTGAATGGCGCCCGGGCGATCCAGGTCGCCAAGGATCTCGGCGTGGACACGACTAAGCTCCAGAAGGACATGGCCTCCCCCGAGGTGAAGACCGCGCTGAGCGAGAACCGGGGGCTCGGCGACCGTCTGGGCCTGTCCGGCACGCCGGCCTTCATCATCGGTGACGAGGTGATCCCGGGTGCCGTCGGCGTCGAGCCGATGCGCAAGACCATCGCCGACGTGCGCCAGTGCGGCCACGCTTCCTGCTGAGCTGACGATCCGGGCCGCTGGACCCTAGAAAGCGTCGCATGCAGCCTTGTCGCGGCGGGGCGCCTTCGTCTAAGAGCCGCCAGCCGCAGGGCTGCGGTCCAGCGCCGACTCGGTTGGACGGACTGACGCGCCGCGAGACGAAGTAGGCCGGATGCCAAAGAACGACGCTATCGATCCCGAGCTCGTGCGCGAGCTCGCCAACCTCGTCACCGAGACCGGTCTGTCCGAGATCGAGGTCGAGAAGGGCGACCTGCGCATCCGCGTGGCGCGGCGGCTCGAACCCGTGAACGTCCAGGTCGCGGCGCCCGCGCCGGTCGCGGCGGTGGCGCCCGCTCCTGCCGCTGTGTCGGCGCCATCCGCCCTCGCCCCGGCCGAGCCGGCGCGGTCCCAGCCCGGCACCGTGCCGTCGCCAATGGTCGGGACCGCCTATCTGCGCCCCTCGCCCGACGCCAAGGCGTTCGTCGATGTGGGCTCGAAGGTCGAGGCCGGCGACAAGCTGCTGCTCATCGAGGCGATGAAGACCTTCAATGAGATCGTGGCGCCCCGCGCCGGCACGGTCAGCGCCATCTTCGTCGAGGACGGCCAGCCGGTCGAGTTCGGCGAGGCCCTGCTCGTCATCAGCTAGGACGTCCGCCGGGCCGATCGACGCTCAGTCCTGGAAAACGCCGCTTAACAAGAGGATAGAGCATCCTGTGCGGTCCGGGATCGCCAGGATGCCCTAACGGGTCCGATGTTCGACAAGATCCTGATCGCGAACCGCGGCGAGATCGCCCTGCGCATCCTGCGGGCGGCGAAGGAGCTCGGAATCGCCACCGTGGCGGTCCACTCCACGGCGGATGCCGACGCCATGCATGTGCGGCTCGCCGACGAGAGCGTCTGCATCGGGCCGCCGGCCGCCCGTGACAGCTACCTCAACATCCCGTCGATCATCGCGGCCTGCGAGATCACCGGCGCGGATGCGGTCCATCCCGGCTACGGCTTCCTGTCGGAGAATGCCCGCTTCGCCGAGGTGCTGGCCCATCACCAGATCGGCTTCATCGGTCCCAAGGCGCAGCATATCCGCACCATGGGCGACAAGATCGAGGCCAAGCGCACGGCGCTCAAGCTCGGTATCCCGTGCGTGCCGGGCTCCGAAGGCGGCGTCGAGGATGCCGATACCGCCAAGCGCGTGGCCGCCGAGATCGGTTACCCGGTCCTGGTGAAGGCGGCTGCGGGCGGCGGCGGACGCGGCATGAAGGTCGCGCGCTCCGAGGCCGAGCTGGAGCAGGCGATCGGCATGGCCAAGTCCGAGGCCAAGGCCGCGTTCGGCGACGACGCGGTCTATCTCGAGAAGTACCTCGAGAAGCCCCGCCATATCGAGGTGCAGGTGCTCGGGGACGGCCGCGGCGGTGCGGTCCACCTCGCCGAGCGCGACTGCTCGCTCCAGCGCCGCCACCAGAAGGTCTGGGAGGAAGGCGGCTCGCCGGCGCTCAATGAATCGATGCGCGCCGAGATCGGCGGAGTCTGCGCCAACGCCATGAAGGAGCTCGGCTATCTCGGCGCCGGCACTGTCGAGTTCCTGTACGAGGACGGGCGGTTCTACTTCATCGAGATGAACACCCGGATCCAGGTCGAGCATCCGGTGACTGAGATGATCACCGGGATCGACCTCGTCATCGAGCAGATCCAGGTCGCCTCGGGCGGCCCGCTCTCCGTGAGCCAGGCGGACATCAAGGTCGAGGGCCACGCCATCGAGTGCCGGATCAACGCCGAGCACCCGGAGACCTTCCGTCCCTCGCCGGGCGAGATCACCCACTATCACACGCCGGGCGGCCTCGGCGTTCGGGTCGATTCGGCGGCGTTCCAGGGCTACCGGATCCCGCCGAACTACGACTCGCTGATCGGCAAGCTGATCGTGCACGGCCGCACCCGCAACGAGTGTCTGATGCGCCTGCGCCGCGCGCTCGACGAGTTCGTCATCGACGGCATTGACACGACGCTGCCGCTGTTCCGGACGCTGGTCCGCAACCCGGACGTGCAGAACGGCCTTTACGACATCCACTGGCTAGAGCATTTCCTGGAAGATGGGGGCATGAAGGTCTGAGGCCGCGGGAGCCTGCGGCGGCCGCGGGCTCTGGCCTTCGGGCCGGCCGCGCGCGACACTGACGCCATGCATGATCCCACCCGCGTGGACATCACCCCCGAGATTCTGCTGAAGGCCTACGCGGCGGGCATCTTCCCGATGGCCGAGGATGCTCAGGATCCGACCCTCTACTGGGTCGAGCCGAAGGCGCGCGGCGTCCTGCCCCTCAACGGTTTCCGGGTCTCGCGGCGTCTCGCCCGGACTGTCCGGTCGGACCAGTTCGAGGTCCGGTGCGACACCGACTTCGCAGGCGTCATCGACGGCTGCGCCGCCCCCCGCCGGGACAGCGAGCGCACCTGGATCAACGGGCGCATCCGCGAACTCTACGGCGCCCTCTACGATCTCGGCTATGTCCACACCGTGGAGGTTTATGCCGGCGGGCGCCTCGTCGGCGGCCTGTACGGCGTGTCGCTGGGCGCCGCCTTCTTCGGCGAGAGCATGTTTCACGAGGTGCGCGACGCCTCGAAGGTCGCCCTCGTCCACCTGATGGGACGCCTGCGCGCCGGGCATTACCGGCTTGCCGACACCCAGTTCGTCACCGAGCACCTCACGCAGTTCGGCGCCGAGGAACTCCCGCGCCACGTCTACAAGCGGCGGCTGGCCGAGGCCCTCGACCAGGCTGGCGACTGGAACGTCTGGCCCGGAGACGGTTCGGTGACGGGCGGACAGGTGCTCGACGCGCTGGGCGGCACCTAGCCTTCGAACGCACGCGCCAAAGGCGGGACAGTGAGCTGCGGGTTTGAGTCGATGGCGTCGGCTCCGCCGTCCTTGCGAGCGGAGCAGGCAATTTAGCCAGCACCACGCTGGCCGCCGGCGCGCTGCCCTCGGTCACATCGCTGCGTTCGTGATTACGGAGCGGCGGAAGCCGCCCGCGCCCTTCAACCGGACACGCTCTGATCACGCTTTAGCGGAACAGCGCGTCGAACAGGTTCTGCGGCTGCTGCGGCGTAGGCGGCGGGGCTGCCGCGGGGCCCTCGTTCGACGGGAAGAACTTGCGCGAGGGCTTCTGGCGAGGCTGGACCGGCACGCCGCGCGGCGCCTCCACGTCCACCTGGCCGGCGGCGTTGAGCTGCTGCGCGGTCTTGGTGGCGTCCTTGCTCGGGCGCTTGGTCTTCTCGGGCTTCGCCGCCATGGCAGGAACGTCCTCCTGCTCCTTGGCCTCGGCGATCACGTCGCTGCCGCCCTTACAGTCGACCAGCCACACGTCGTAGATCGGGTGCTCGATCGCGTGCAGGCCCGGGCTCGACGCGAACATCCATCCGGTGAAGATCCGGCGATATTTGTTGTCCAGGGTCACCTCGTCGACCTCTAGGAACGCCGTGGTCTTGGCGCTCTCGGTCGGCGGGCGGGTGTAGCAGACCCGCGGGGTCAGCTGCAGAGCGCCGAACTGCACCGTCTCGTCCACCGCCACCTCAAAGGAGACGATCCGGCCGGTGATCTTGTCGAGGCCGGAGAACACTGCGGTCGGGTTCTTGATCTTGTCGGCGGCGGCAGGGCCCGCGCAGAGGGCGAGCGCGAGGCTCGACATGAGCGCGCGGCGTGCGAGGGCGGTGATGCGGCTCAAGGCTCGGACCCCTAGACGAGGGTGGCCGGCCGCGCCTTCAGTTGCGCGGCGGACGATCGGGATTGGCCCGCCATGAACACCGGAACGGTGGCGGCAAAAGGGCGCCGGAGGCCGGTGTCGCGCCCTCTACTCGCCCGGTGTCCAAGAGACGTAGTCGCCGGTGGCCGCCGGCCGCTGCCCCCAGGACAGCTGCGAACCCGCCGGCCGGTACGCGTTCGGCGTGCCGGTCTGATTCTCGATGTGCGGCTTCTGCCACGCCTTCGGCTGGTAATTCTCCTCGCTCGGGGCGAGATCGACGTTGTGGCAGAGCCAGCCGCGCCAGCCCGGGGGCACCTTCGAGGCGTCCGCGTAGCCGTTATAGACCACCCAGCGCCGCTCGGAGCCGACCGAGCGGTCGATGAGCGCGCCTTCGGCCTTGTAGTACTTGTTCCCGAACTCGTCTTCGCCAACGAAGATGCCGGTGCGCGCGGTCTGAAGCGCGAGGGAGACGGTCTGGCCGTTCCACCACGTGAAGACGCGCAGCAAAGTGTCCTTCAGCGCCATCGCCGATCCCGAAATCGTGCCGCGCCGCGGAGGCGCTTCTCGGCGCCGTTATGGTGACCGCGCGCGCGCGAGTCCAGCGGGCTGACGGAAGTGTCGCTCCCCGGCAACGCCTTCAGGGCGCGTCGAGGGATCCCCAGAAGGTTCCCGAAAAAACGCGCGCCGACCCCTGTGAATCTAAAATTTTCCCGTTCCGATTCCCGAAAGCCGGAAGGACACTTATCCGCGCCGCGGACGATATCCACAGGCTTTTGCGAGCCGGCACAACATCTAGCGGGGAACAAGCGTGCCGAACACCACTTGTTGACGTGAGAGCTAAGGCGGCGGTAATCTCCCTGTATCGGTCGCACCCCTGGATTGTGGTGCGTTGGTCAGGGGCGACCGTTCCTAGATTTCGTTCGCGAGACCGACTCACGACCCCCTGCCGGGCGTGTTCGGGCGCGAATCCCACTATCGGGCACAGACCCCGCTTCGCGCGGGTACGGGACCGTCGTGTCTCGTCGGGAGAGGTGTGTTTCATGCGGTTCGAGCGTCGTTACACCACGGCCGGCCAATCGCCCTACGCCGGGATCCCCTTCCGCAAGGCGCTGAGCGAGATCCGCAACCCCGACGGGTCGGTGGTCTTCCGCCTCGACGGCATCGACGTGCCGGAGAGCTGGAGCCAGGTGGCGAGCGACGTCCTCGCGCAGAAGTACTTCCGCAAGGCGGGCGTGCCGGCCCGGCTGCGCAAGGTCGAGGAGAACGCGGTCCCGTCCTTCCTCTGGCGCTCTGTGCCGGATGAGGCGGCGTTGGCCGAGCTGCCGGAGGACGAGCGCTTCGTCTCCGAATCCTCGGCCACGCAGGTCTTCGACCGGCTCGCCGGCTGCTGGACCTACTGGGGCTGGAAGGGCGGCTACTTCTCGTCGGAGGACGACGCCTCGGCGTTCATGGACGAGCTGCGCTTCATGTTCGCCCGCCAGATGGTGGCGCCGAACTCGCCGCAATGGTTCAATACCGGCCTGCACTGGGCTTACGGCATCGATGGCCCGAGCCAGGGCCACTATTACTGCGACCCGCAGACCGGCGTGCTGACCAAGTCGGCCTCGGCCTACGAGCACCCGCAGCCGCATGCCTGCTTCATCCAGTCCGTCCAGGATGACCTCGTCAACGAGGGCGGCATCATGGACCTGTGGGTGCGTGAGGCGCGCCTGTTCAAGTACGGCTCGGGCACCGGCTCCAACTTCTCGATGCTGCGCGGCGAGAACGAGAAGCTCGGCGGCGGCGGCAAGTCGTCCGGCCTGATGAGCTTCCTCAAGATCGGCGATCGGGCGGCCGGCGCGATCAAGTCGGGCGGCACCACGCGCCGCGCCGCCAAGATGGTGATCGTCGATATCGACCATCCGGATATCGAATCCTTCATCGACTGGAAGGTGAAGGAGGAGCAGAAGGTCGCCGCCCTGGTGACCGGCTCGAAGGTCGTCTCCAAGCACCTGAACCTGGTGATGAAGGCCTGCACGCAGTGCGAGGCCGAGGGCGACGCCTGCTTCGATCCCGAGCGCAACCCGGCGCTCAAGCGCGAGATCAAGGCCGCCCGCCGCGCCTCGGTGCCGGACGCCTACATCAAGCGCGTCGTGCAGTTCGCCCGCCAGGGCTTCACCAAGATCGATTTCCCCGTCTACGACACCGACTGGGATTCCGAGGCGTACCTCACGGTCGCCGGCCAGAACTCCAACAACTCGGTCTCGCTGACCGACGACTTCCTGCGCGCCGTCGAGGCGGATGCCGACTGGGCCCTCCAGGCCCGCACAACCGGCAAGGTCACGAAGACCCTGAAGGCCCGCGAGCTCTGGGAGCGGATCGGCGAGGCAGCCTGGGCTTCCGCGGATCCGGGCCTGCACTTCAACACCACGATGAACGACTGGCACACCTGCCCGGCGGGCGGGCGGATCCGGGCCTCGAACCCGTGCTCCGAGTACATGTTCCTCGACGACACCGCCTGCAATCTCGCCTCGGCGAACCTGCTGACGATGTACGACCGGGAGACCAAGCGCTTCGACGTGGAGGCGTTCGAGCATCTGAACCGCCTCTGGACGGTGGTGCTCGAGATCTCAGTGATGATGGCGCAGTTCCCGTCGAAGGAGATCGCGGAGCTGTCCTACCGGTACCGGACGCTCGGCCTCGGCTACGCCAATATCGGCGGCCTGCTGATGACCATGGGCCTGCCCTACGATTCCGACGCGGGCCGGGCGCTCGCCGGCGCGCTCACCGCGATCATGACCGGCGTCGCCTACGCCACCTCGGCCGAGATGGCTGCGGAGCTCGGCACCTTCCCGGCCTACGATGAGAACGCCGACGCGATGCTGCGGGTGATCCGCAACCATCGCCGGGCGGCGCATGGCGAGGCCGGGGGCTATGAGTTCCTGAACGTCGCGCCGGTCGCCCTCGACCACGCCAACATCCCGCAGGCGGATCTGGGCGACCATGCCCGTGCCGCCTGGGACCGGGCGCTGAAGCTCGGTGAGGAGCACGGCTACCGCAACGCGCAGGCTACCGTGATCGCGCCGACCGGCACGATCGGCCTCGTGATGGATTGCGACACCACCGGCATCGAGCCCGACTTTGCTCTGGTGAAGTTCAAGAAGCTCGCCGGCGGCGGCTACTTCAAGATCATCAACCAGGCCGCCCCCGATGCCCTGCGGGCGCTCGGCTACCGTGAATCCGAGATCGCCGAGATCGAGGCCTACGCGGTTGGCCACGGCTCGATGGGCCAGGCGCCGGGCATAAACCCGACGACGCTGCGCGCCAAGGGTTTCACGGACGAGAAGATCGCGGCTGTTGAGAAGGGCCTCAAGTCGGCCTTCGACATCAAGTTCGTGTTCAACCGCTGGACGCTGGGCGACGACTTCCTGACCCAGACCCTGAAGGTCCCGGCCGAGAAGCTCGCGGATCCCACCTTCGAGCTGCTGCCGTTCCTCGGTTTCTCCAAGAAGGAGATCGAGGCCGCCAACACCCATATCTGCGGGGCGATGACCCTGGAGGGCGCGCCCTTCCTCAAGCTCGAGCACTACCCGGTCTTTGACTGCGCCAACCCGTGCGGCCGGATCGGCAAGCGCTACCTCTCGGTCGAGAGCCACATCCGCATGATGGCGGCGGCGCAGCCCTTCATCTCGGGGGCGATCTCCAAGACCATCAACATGCCGAACGACGCCACGGTCGAGGATTGCAAGGCGGCCTACCTGCTCTCGTGGCGCCTCGCCCTCAAGGCGAACGCGCTCTACCGCGACGGCTCCAAGCTTTCGCAGCCGCTCAACGCCGCCCTCATCTCGGACGAGGACGACGAGGCGGATGAGGGGATCGAGGCCCTGATCCAGGCCCCGGCCGCCGCCAAGGCCGCGGCGGTGGCGGAGAAAATCGTCGAGCGGGTGATCGAGCGCGTGGAGCGGATCCGCTCCCGCGAGAAGCTGCCGACCCGCCGGAAGGGCTATACCCAGAAGGCGGTGGTGGGCGGCCACAAGGTCTATCTGCGCACCGGCGAGTACGACGACGGCCGCCTCGGCGAGATCTTCATCGACATGCACAAGGAGGGCGCGACCTTCCGGAGCCTGATGAACAACTTCGCCATCGCGATCTCGCTCGGCCTCCAGTACGGCGTGCCGCTGGAGGAATACGTGGAGGCCTTCACCTTCACGCGGTTCGAGCCGGCCGGCTTCGTCCAGGGCAACGACGCGATCAAGAACGCGACCTCGCTCCTCGATTACGTGTTCCGTGAGCTGGCGGTCTCGTATCTCGGTCGCGCCGACCTCGCCCATGTCAGCCCCGCCGAGATCGGCGGCACGGTGATCGGCGGCGGCGAGAGCGGCGACACGACCCGCGAGGGTCCGAAGCCGGCGCCGGCCTCCTCGGTCGTCTCCCGCGGCCTGCTGCGCGGCTCGGCCGATCGGCTCACCCTGATCCAGGGTGGCCCGGCCGGCGGGAGTCTGGGTGTCGGTGCGGCGAGCGCCGGCCAGTCGGCCCCGGCCGGCGGCACGGTCCACGCGATCCGCGGCAGCACGGCGCTGAAGGCCGAGCCAGAAAGTCAAAAAATCGAAGAAGTGAGCTTTGGCTTCTCACCGCCTGCTCAAGACGGTCCGAACTCCATCGCATCCAGGCGTGCAGAGGCGAAACTTAAAGGTTATGTCGGCGAGGCTTGTCCTGAGTGTGCAAACTTCACCCTCGTTCGCAATGGAACGTGTTTGAAGTGCGACACATGCGGCAGCACCACTGGGTGTTCGTGATCTAGAAGTTACAGGGTGTTCGGAGATCGGAGAGCCAAGTTTAGATCCTTCTCCGCGATTGAGGTAATCGCGGAGAAGGCTCGTAGATTTGGTGGTATCGACAATCAGATCAAGCCAAATATCGTTGATTTTATCAAAAACTTTCAGCTAAAAGATCAAATATAAGGCTTCAGCTGAATATTTATAAAAAAGAGGACTATCCTGTTGAAGCTTTTGTCAAAGCTTTAATCGGACAAGATACTATCCTGAATGTTCGTCACGATATTTGGCTTGCAGCTGAAAAAGACTTCGCACACGCCAGGTTCATATTAGCTCATGAGCTCGGTCATGTCTTAATGCATTCACATGACAATATGGCGTTCTCGGAATCAGATGAATCAGTTCTGAAATTTGTCGAGCGTGAAGAAAGAACAGAACCACAAGCCAATGATTTTGCGGACTTATTCCTAGTTCCCGAGTCAATGTTGCACGGCTTAGGTTCGGCTGCTGAGATAGAGTATCTGTTTAATGTGCCGCCAGATTGCGCTGAAAGGCGTTTTGTATACTTAGCCGACAAGCGGCGTAGGTTGAACTTGGCTGATCAAGGTGGCGAGTTGTGCCCGGAATGCGCGAACTTCACGCTGGTCCGGAACGGCACCTGCCTGAAGTGCGACACCTGCGGGAGCACCACCGGCTGCTCGTAGGCCAGATATCGGTGCTGTGGCGTGAGGCAAAAGATGGTTCGTTTTGCTTCGCGGTAGGCCGCTCCTGAAAGGCATAACTTGCAGGATCGGTACCGAGGCGTGGCGAGAGCCATGATATGCTCGCAACGGCGGGAAGTTTGCCCACTAGCCGACGTATGATGTTCTTGCCATCGTCTAGGAAAACTATGGTCGGATGTCTGCAATTGGAGAGTTATAAACTAAAATAGATATACGGAAGTAAAATACTGTTTTTATAGTCCTGCTTATAATCCGGTGATGGGCTTTGTGCCTGTCACTGGAAATGCTTCGGTGAACAAAACGGGATCAAACGAAAACTATCGGCGGCGTATTGATGGCAACGAAAACGACTTGGATCCGGGCTTTTTTGCATCGGTATTGCTCAGATCCGAGCGCCTTGATCGCAAGCTTTGAGGCGGTGCACCGGCTCGAGACCCTGCACGCCGACCGAACGCTGTGCTCGGCCAACGATGAGGCGGATTGCATCTGGATCATCGAGGATGGCCGGCTCAAGGTTCTGGCCGGCGAGTCCGTCGTCTGGCGGGGGTCTGGCGAGATAGCCGGGGAAATGGCTTTCCTGCGCGGCCGGCCCGGGGAGGCGCCGCAGCGAGGCAACAAGGTGGTCGGAGCCGACCGGACCAAGGTCTGGAAGGTCGACCGGGCGACCCTCGATGGTTTGGTACCCGGCATCCAGGCGCTCTGGTACGAGACGATCGCGGGTGTGCTCGTCGCCAAGCTCGACCAGGCGAGCGAGATGCGCGCGACCCGAGCGCGGGACCTCGCCGACGGAGACCGTATCATCGGGCGGCTCGTATGCGCCGAGGGTGTTCAGGCGACATCTGCCATCCTGTTCAACGGCGCAGATTGCATCCGCCCTGTGAAGACGAAGGCCGTGATTTGGTTCAGCGACCTATCGGGCTTCTCGGCGCATTCCGAGGGAAAGGACCCGGCCGAGGTCGGCGAGTTCCTGCGGACCCTGACAGATCCGCAGGTCGAGGAGATCCTCCGGGCAAAGGGGCAGGTCGACAAGTATATGGGGGACGCCGTAATGGCGTTCTGGCTCTGCAACGACGACGATCGGCTGAACAAGGAATTCGCGCAGGCGACGCGCGCGGCGCTGGAGGCGGCCCGCCGCGTCAGCGAGGTCGCGGATGCGTCGGGGCTGCCCATTGGCATCCGCATCGGCCTGCACGCAGGCGAGGTGTCCGTCGGCGACTTCGGGGGCGGCGACCGCATCGCCTTCACCCTCGTCGGCCAGCCCGTCAACGAGGCCGCACGCTACGAGCAGTGGCGGCCCGAACCCGGACAGCCGACCGGACGAGTCCGAGTCAGCGACAAGATCTTCGCCGGCCTTCCTGAGGACGTCCGCTCATCCTTCCCGCCAGAGGCTAACGAAAGACTTCCGTATAAACCGAGCGTCTTGATCGGACTGGGCGCGTTCGCTTTTTGCAGCGCGCCGACACCAAGGTGAAGATTCTGCTTCCGGCCAGACTACGGCATGCTGGATCATCATTGCGCGCAAGACCGGACGTTCGGCTTTGCGCCCAATCAGGACATTTGGCTGGCTGCTGCGGCATCTCGAAAGCGTACGCGACTGGTCAGGTCCTCTGACGCGCGATGACGCGTATGGGCGTCTCTGGCGTGAGGCAGTGGGGGCTACACTCAGTCGTAACGGCATCGGAGTGGGCGCAGCATCAGCGGCAAAGCGCACGCTCTCAAGACCACCAGAGGTGCCCGGAACTGTCCCGATCACGTGCGGTTCCCCAAGCGTATGGCAAGTTGCTCCCGAGGTGTATCGTGCGTGTTCGCGAGCCCGTCTCACGCCGTCATCTGATCCAATCCGGAGCTGTCGCCGCCACGAGTACCTTGTTCGGGATCAGAGGAGCCACAGGCTTGGAGACGACGTCCGACAGGCCCACCGACGCTCCGAGCGGCCGTCGAACGAAAACGCTCGATCGAGACTACTTCAAGGGCATGTATGCCACCGAAGCGGATCCGTGGCGCTTCGCCACGAGCCCGTACGAGCGCGACAAGTACGCCGCGACGCTGGCTGCCCTGCCGCGCACCCACTACGCGTCCGCACTCGATGTCGGCTGCTCGATCGGCGTGTTCACGCACCAGCTCTGTCCCCGCTGCGACGTGTTGATCGGCCTCGACGTGGTGCCGTCCGTTCTAGAGGCGGCCCGTGCGCGATGCGCCGATTGCCCGAATGCGCACTTCCTGCTCGCTCCCGTACCAGGCGCTTGGCCGGACGGTCGGTTCGACCTCATCGTGATCTCCGAGGTGGCGTACTATCTCGACCGCGCCGATCTCGCGCGCTTGGTCGCGCGTGTCGAAGGCGCTTTGTTACCCGAAGCCGATATCGTTCTGGTCCACTGGCTCGGCGTGACCCACTACCCGCTCTCCGGCGACGAGGCGGCGGAAGGCTTCATCGCGGGTGCTCGGACCTTCGCGACGGTTGTGAAGCAGTCGAGGACCGCCGAGTATCGGCTCGACGTGCTGCGCGCCGGCAAATCCAACGCCGGCTAGAGTTCGGCGATCCCACGGCGGGCGCAGGGCCGTCAGGCTCCGCGCCGATTTCGCACCGTCGCGACCGCGTACAGGACGAGGCCGGCCAGCATCAAGAGCAGACCCGCCAGGGACTGGAAGGGTCTCACGGCCACGAGATAGACCATCATGAACAGGGTCACCGCGAGAAAGATCAGCGGCGTGAACGGATAGCCCCAGGTCCGGCACGGTCGTGGCAGGTCGGGCCGCGTGATCCGGAGCTTGATCAGGCCGAGCACGGTCAGGAAGGAGCAGGCGATCAGGCCGAACTGAACGAACGCGAGCACCGCCTCGAAGCTCTGCGTCAGGAGCAGGAGGCTGGCGACCCCGCCTTGAAGCAGGATTGCGGCGCTCGGTACGCCGGTGCGCGTGCGACGCGCGAACATCCGCAGGGGCGCCACGTCCTCGCCCATCGCCACCGTCACGCGGGGACCGATCCACATCATCGCGCTGATCGTCGGTATCAGGCCGGCGCAGATCAGGAGACCGACGAGGCGACCACCCGCCTCGCCGAAGACGTGACGCCCGGCGATCAGGCCGACCTCGACCTGACCGGCGAGTTCCGTCAGCGGCGTCGTGTAGAGGAATACCGCGTTCAGCGCGACGTAGAGCACCACCACGCACCCCGTCCCGGCGAGCAGGGCTCGCGGCAGGCTGCGCTGCGGATCGCGGAGTTCGCCGACGATGTAGGTCGCGGCGTTCCAGCCCGAATACGCGTACATCACGTAGACTAGGCTGACCGCGAAGCCGGCGCTGACGATCTGCGTGAGGTCCTGCGCGCCGGGGACGAAGCCGATGGGTTGGCCACCGCCCCGGGTGACCCCCACCCCGATGAACGCGACAATCAGGGCGAGCTTCAGCAGCGTGAAGCCGACCTGAAACACGCTGCTGTGCCGCAGGCCGCGCAGGTGAACGGCCGAGACGAACCCGATCACCGCCAGACCGAGCAGAAGCGCGGGTGCACCGGGCAGAGCAGCCTCGGCATACTGCCCAAACGCCATAGCTGCGAGCGCCACTGGGGCGGCGAACCCGACGGTGGCCGAGAGCCAGCCCGCCATGAACCCGACCGCCGGCCCGTACATGTGCGAGAGGAACGTGTACTCGCCGCCGGAGCGGGGAAACATCGTGGCGAGTTCGGCGTAGCAGAGCGCCCCACAAAGCGCGGCGACGCCGCCGACGGCCCACAGCAGCACCAGGGCGAAGCCGGACGGAACGTCCCTGGCCTGGAAGCCGAGGCTGGTGAAGACTCCGACGCCGATCATGTCGGCCACCACGATGGCCGTCGCCGTCAGCGTCGAGACGGCCGGCAAGCTCCGGGTGGCCCTTGGTCGATCAACCATCACTGCCACCTGCCGGGATCCGTAGCGCTCATGACAAGCCGAATGCGCGCCAGCCAATGCTGCGTCTGTAGAAAACCAGCTGAGCGGCCGCCGCGGAGCCGTCGATTAAGTCGCAGGCCACGATGGCTCGCAAACCGGGAGACTGGACTATCGTCCGGCAGCACCCGCGCGCCGATGCGTGACCGCGCTGGCCAGACGCGGGTTGCAGCTCGTCGAGAGGCGAAGATGAATCGGCGCGCGCTGTCCTGGAGTGGGGGCGCCGACCACGGCGCGGAGCCGGGCGCCTCCGGGCTCGCCCCGATGCGCTGGCTTTCGAGCGCCGCAGAGCTGGATCCGATACGAAGGCGGTACCGATGACGATGCAGGATCTGCCGGACTTTCCGCCCGAGGCGTTCGCGAAGCCTGATTCTGCGCCCGACTCGCTCTTCTACGCGCAACCGCGTTTCGTCACGCATATCGACGCCGCAGCGATCGCCGCCGTCACCGATCTGTACAGAACGATCGTCCCTGAGGGCGGCATCGTCCTCGACCTGATGTCGAGCTGGGTCAGCCACCTCCCGGATGAAGCCGCCTACGCGCGCGTCATCGGCCACGGCTTGAATGCAGCGGAACTCGCCGCCAACCCGCGCCTGACCCAGCATTTCGTGCAGGATCTCAACGCGGAGACGAACCTGCCCCTCGAGACTGCGAGCGTCGACGTCGCTTTGATGTGCGTCTCGGTGCAGTACCTGCAGCGGCCCGGGGCCGTCCTGTCCGAAGTG
Organism: Methylobacterium sp. OAE515; assembly: GCF_041806315.1. Lineage (NCBI taxonomy): Bacteria > Pseudomonadati > Pseudomonadota > Alphaproteobacteria > Hyphomicrobiales > Methylobacteriaceae > Methylobacterium > Methylobacterium sp. OAE515. Next base: position 2,619,211 of record NZ_JBGMUV010000001.1, on the reverse strand, counting down.
GCGCGCGTGCTGCGTCCCGGCGCCCCGGTGGTGATCAGCTTCTCCAACCGGTGCTTCCCGACCAAGGCGGTCGCCATCTGGAATGCCCTCGACGGCGCGGGGCATGCCCAGCTCGTCGGTCTGTACCTCCAACGCGCCGGCTTCGCCCGTATCGAACGCCATGTCCTCAAGCCTGAGGGAGGTTCCGGCGACCCCATGACGGCGATGATCGGATGGACCGCTGCGGATTGATACACCCTGCACGGGTCGGTCCCGATGGACTGTCCGTGCGGTTCGTGCGCGCCGATCGCCCCGACGCCGAACCGACCGTCAGGACGCCGCGTCGGCGCCGGATCACACCGTTCCGGACGGGTCGTTCGCCGGGAACCAGTTGCCGTGAAAGCCCGGCGGGATCCGGTGCCCGAGGCGGACCGAGGCGACGGGTGGCGCTTCGAACGCGCGCGCATCGAGGACGGTGAAGTCCGTCGTGTCCCGCGCGGTGTCGATGACGAGCCCGACGAGCCAGCCTTCGTCCTCATCGGACCCGGCATGTGCCGGCACGAAGACGAACTCCCCCGGGACGCGGTTGGGACCGAAGTCGTGCACGCGGCGCTCGCCTGTCTCGACGTCGTGCTTGTAGAGCTGCGTCGCACCGGCGAGCTGCGTATTGCTGTCGGCCGGGACGCTCACCGTGTAGAGGTAGCGGTGGCGCTGCCCGAGACGTCGCTCGTCGATGCGGGGGAATTCCTGCGCCGCGGGATCGAGCACCCGCCGCGCGACGCGCGCCGTCGTGGGATCGACCGTCCAGCGTTCGAGCCGGCCCGGCTTGTCGAGCCCACCCCCAATAGCGGTGAACACCGTCGCGTAGGCGATCACGTCGAGGATCACCCGCCCGGCCGCGTCCTCGTAGGCGTTGGCGACGTGGAACACGAAGCAGGGATCGACCGCGCACCATACGATATCGGCGCCGTCGCCCTGCCGGGAGAGGAGGCCCACCCGGGCCCTGTGGCGGGGGTTCCATCGGAACGGGAAGCGGTAACCGGCGAGCAGGGCCCGGAACGAGAACGTGACGGGCAGATCGAGCACGATCACGAAGCGCACCGTGAACGCGCAGTCATGGATGCAGGGGCCATGAGCGACCGGGATCGGCACGTCCCGCACGACCCGACCGGTCGGCGCGACGACGACGTGGCGGACGCTGTCCCAGACGCGGCCGTCATAGGCGATCGCGTGGGTCTCGCCGGTCCGCGGGTCGCGATGCGGGTGCCCGCTGAATGAACCCGTCAGGGTGCCGTCGAACGGGTTGTAGCGCTGCGTCTCGAGGCTCCGCGCGAGTTCGACGGGAAAGCTGCCGGCCTCTACGACGGCGAAGATCCGGTCGCCGATCGCGACGACGTTGGTGTTGACGGTGTCGTTGCCGCCCCGCCGCGGCCCGGGCGCCGCAGGCCGCTTGAGCGCTGCTGCGGCTGTGCGTGAACCGATCCAACGGTTGCGGTACCAAAGCGCCTTGCCGGCCTCGATCGCGAGGCCGTGCACCATGCCGTCGCCGAGGAACCAGTCGTGGCCCCGCGTCGCGGCGCGCACGGGGTTGGCCCCCATCTTGAGGTAGAGGCCGTCGAGGCCCGGCGGGATCGAGCCGGTGACGGCCAAGTTCTCCAGCGTCAGTTCCGCACCCATTGGTTCGTGGACGCCGACCACGAAGGGGTTGGCCGTTCCTGGCAGGCGCAGCCGGTTGCAGGCCGCCCAGAAGCCGACGCCGGCCACGGCGGCGACGCGGAAGGCCGCCTGGATTCGGTTCGGCATCGGCAGGGGTTCTCCGATCAGGTCGCAGGAGCCACGATCCGCCGCCTCGGCGGACCGTGCGCGTGACGGCGTGCGGCCGTGAGCCCACGACAGACCGGTCTGACCGTGCGTGGCATCGCGCCCCGAGCCGATGGGTCCGCGGGGTGCCCCGGCGGATCCGGGTTCGATAGAGCGCAGGAACCGGGGTCTCTCATGGCAATTGGCTTGCCGAGCCGGCGTCCATGCCGACTGGGAGGATGACATGTCCGAGGATACCGAAAAGCACCGGGCCTCGCTCAGTGCCCTCAGGGCCGCACAGGGGAAAGGCGACGGCTCGTTCGAGCAGGCTGTCACGAATGCCCTCGACCACGTCTTCGAACATCTCGGACGCATGAACGATCACGTCTCCCTGGGCGGCCCAGATGGGGAAGACCGCCATCTGAAACCCGGTGAGTCGCCGACCCTGAGATAGCGACAGGTAGGTCCGTCCGGGCCGTCAGGTGACGCGCACGCGCACCCGGTGCCAGCAGGTGCAGAGGTAGCCCTTGTGGTTCCAGACGTCGTCGGGCAGCGCCGGCTGGGTCTGGCCGGCCGAGTCCCAGGCCCGGACGGCGAGGTCGTGCTCCCCCGGCGGCAGGTCGAGCTCGGCGGTCCAGAAGGTCCAGGCGAACGGCGCGTCGGGCTCGTGCTCGAGCGCCGCCTGGGTCCAGCTCCGCCCGCCATCGCCGGAGACATCGACGCGGATGACGGCCCGGTCGCCCGCGACCGCGTAACCCCGGATCCGGCACGTTCCGGCCGTGAGGCTGGCGCCGCGCGCGGGCTCGCAGATCGCCGCATTCAGCGGCATCGCGTCAATGGTGTGTCCCCGGGCCGGATCGGCCGCCTCGGCGGTCACATCCGACGGATACAGCTTGTAGTCGCTCGCCTGGATCGGATTGTCCGAGGGTTGATCCTGCACCGTGATGCGCCGCAGCCATTTGGGGCTGCGCACACCCGCAAAGCCCGGCACCACCGCGCGCAGCGGGAAGCCGTGCTCTGGCAGCAGGGGTTCGCCGTTCATGGCGAAAGCCAGCAAGGGTTCTGATGTCAGCGCCTTGGCGAGGGGGATGGAGACCCCGTAAGAGCGGCCACCGACCACGTCGTGGCTCTCGAAGGCGACGTGGCAGTCCGGGCCCGCGCGGGCCCCGGCCGCGCGCAGGAGGTCGCCGAGGCGGACGCCCGTCCAATCGGCCGTGCCGATGGCGCCGCCGTCCCAGGGGTCTCCCGAAACGGGCGCGACGGCGCGCATGTCGGCGCGCCGATTGCCGGCGCACTGCAGCGTCGCCGTCACCGTGACGGTCCGGAAACGGCGACGCAGGTCATCCAGCGAGACTTCTATCGGCGTGCCGACAGCGCCATCGAGGGTGAGGCGCCATGTCGCCGCGTCGATCTCCGGCAGGTCGCCGTGGCAGCGGACGTAGAAGTCGCCGGCCGGGGTCCGGTACGCGGCTCGCAGCCGGTCCAGGGGCGGCTCGGCATTGTAGGGTCGGTCGCCGTGGACGATCAGGCGCGCCTTGCGCTCGGTCAGACTCGACATCGGGGCATCGGCTCCATGGGTCCACTGCGCGCGTTCGGTGGGCGAAATGTGCCGGAGGGCAAGCCGTCGCCGACCCAGCCGGACCGGCTTCCCGACGCGCGGCCGCCCGCTCCCGCCGCGTGCAGGCTTGCTATTCAGCCTTGCGGTGACCGCGCCCGTGCTGGTCCTTGTCGGCGCCTGCCGCCGCCGCGGCTTCCTTCTCGGCCTTTCCCGCCGTCGCGCTGCTCGTGGCAGCGTCGCTGGTCGCGCCGACCTGTGTGTTGGACGCGGCCGATTTCGGATGGCCTTTGCCCTCCGTCGGCGCCTCGGCCTTCCCGCCCTCCGTCACCACAGGATGGCCGGCATCGGCCTTGGCGCTTCCAGCCGCTTGGACCTCGGCCGCCTTCTGCTCCTGCGCGCTCCTCGTCGAGTGCTGCTGTCCGTCACCGGACTGACCCTTCGCGGGATTCGACATCGTGACCTCATCTGTGGTGGTCCCGCAGCAACGGCCCACTGCGGACACAGTTCGGATGCGGCGATAAGGTGCGACGAATGGCCGAACGCGGCGCGCGCGGCCAGCGAGGCATCCCGGTCAGCGGGCTCGACGACGTGCGCGGGCCGGGTTGCGCCAGGGCAATCACCGTCGACAATGTCGGTCATTGCCCTCCGCCCCCTCCGAGCAGGTGGACAATCGCGCAGTCATCGGCGGAGCCGACGCTGTCTGGCGGTTTGGGCGCTGCAGTCTGCGCGAAGGCTTTATCGCCGGCGGACCGGGCGAACGCGTTGGATCAGGACGTCTGTCCGCTTCCTAACCGCTGGTTTGGGGAACGGATGGCCCGCTTACGGTCAGGATCGGTGGCTGCTGACCGCTGGCTTGAACGTCTCAGATGGGTGGCTTTCTGCGCGTCCGCTTTGAGGGATGTCCTGAAAGAAGCGGACATTGTCGTCGCCCTCTTCCGAACCAATCAGCCTGCCCTGATCACTCAGCCGGGACTGAGACAGAGCGTTGACCCTCACGATATTCGGTCCACGCCTGCCGTAGGATCTGCACGGAGGATGTCAGGAAGATGCCGGCCATGATGGCCGCCACGAGCAGGTCGGGCCACGCTGAGGCGGTGCCCCATACCGCGACGGCCGCGCCCATGACGATCACGTTGCCGATGGTGTCGTTGCGTGAGCACAGCCAGACCGAGCGGACGTTGGCATCGCCGTCCTTGTAGGGCCGCAACAGCAGGACAGACGCGGCATTCACCGCCAGCGCCAGCACGCCCACTACGCCCATGACCTCGGCCTTTGGCAGGCCGAGGATGAGGGTCTGGTAGACCGTCGTGCCGAACACCCAAAGTGTCATCAGCGTCAGCGATACGCCCTTGGCGAGCGCGGCCGAGGCACGGGTGCGCAGGCTCGCCCCGATCACCGCCAGCGAGAGGCCGTAGGTCACGGTATCGGCTAGGAAGTCGAGGGCGTCGGCCTTCACCGATTGCGATCCGGCGAATTGACCTGCCACCATCTCGCCGAGGAACATCATCCCGTTGAGGGCGATCACCGTCCAGAGGATGCGCTTGTAACGAAAGTCTACCCCGTCGAACACTGGTACCCCCTTCGGGCAGCAGGTATCGCCTTGAGTGCCATGAGCAGCGGGTACCGCCTGCGCCGACCGACCTGGCATCACGAGGGTAGGCGGTTCGCAGCAGGCGTCGTCGCTCTTGCAGCAGCTATCAGCCATAGGGTGACTCCCTTCCAGCCCTCACATAGTCTCTCTAGCCACTAGAGGTTCAAGGGCGATGGCAGAGATTTCCATTGGCGAGTTGGCGCGGCGGTCTGGCGTGAAGGTGCCGACCATTCGCTACTACGAAGGGGCCGGGTTGCTCCCCGTCCCAACCCGCACCGAAGGTCAGCAGCGCCGATACACGGCCTCCACAGCGGCGCGGCTCAACTTCATCCGTCACGCGCGCGAGCTAGGGTTTGAGGTCGCCGCTGTTCGTGAACTGCTGGCGCTCAGCGAGCAGCCTGAGCGTTCGTGCGCAGAGGTCGATGGCATCGCCCGCCGTCACGTCGAGGATATCGACCGGCGCATCGCGCAACTCGTGGCGCTCCGGCGCGAACTGCAATGCGCTCTCGACACTTGCGGTCACGGCCGGGTCGGCGATTGCCATGTCATTGAGGCTCTAGCTGATCCAGAACACGATCCGGAGTAGCGGACAGTCCACTTCAAAGTAGTTCGACTAGCCTTCCATATGCCTGCAACGGGTCGGCACCGGAAGGGCCTCTGAGGGTGGATTTCTACCTGTCCACTTGCGGACGGCATGCATTGGAGCGGACATGACCTTGGGGACCGCTCACAATCGGTCTCGAACGTTGGCGACATCCGCCGACCGGCATCCAGGATGCTTACCCCTCAGCCGTCACTCGCGTACCGCAACATCGTCCCGCTGGAGCGGAAGCCGGAGCGCGGTCACGGAAGTCACCGCATGGACGCCGCAGAGCAGCAGGAACGCCCACGCGTAGGCAATCGACACCTGGTGATCCGCGCCGTCTCTAAGCCGTCACGCCAACGCGGCCGCGCAAAGCGTCGTCAGCGTCGGGCCGCCGCACGACGTTGAGGACGATCGTCGCCATCGGCAGGTCCTGCCGGGGCACCGTGGCGTAGGTGGCCGTCGGTGACAGCAAGCCCATCCCGCTCAGACCCACCCCCTCAACAGGAGGGCGGGCAAGAACACCCGTGGCTATTCAGCGAGTTTCGTGGATCATGCAGCCTGATGAAGCACAACCAAATTATCGGTCAATCGATTTTGGTCTTACAGTCGTAACACATCTCCGACGTCTCCGTCATTCCGATGAAATACTTTTTCTATTAATTCGATGCGTCTCTACGACACTGACCTTGACGTAAATCAGGCGGAAATGGTCAGCGCCCAGATTATATTCCTTAAAGTCATCGTATCAAGACACAAAATAAAGGTAAACACAATGATGCACAACCAACGTGTCGGAAGCGCATTTAAAATCTATCTTCGTATGTTTCTTGCGATCATAGTTTCGTGTTTATTTACAAGAGATGTTTCCGCCGTGGAGCGAAAACTCGAGCCCGGACGAGGGTTTGATGTCAACGTGGGCGCAATTCACGGGGTGGCATACTATACGGATCAGAGAAATGGATTTCTGCTCGTCCTGACAGTTGCTGAGGAAGGGGGCGCGACAATGCGATTTGAAACACTCCTGAGCTTGCCTGACCAATCAATCCATATCTCTGTACCACGTGCAGCGGGCAAGCCAGCAATGATTGTAACTTTTACCCGTATGGGCGACGGTATTCGTGTCTATCAAGTTGACTCAGATCTTGATCAATCGATCTCGCAGGTCGATCTACTAACATCGAAAGAGGTCGGCCGCCATGCGGCCGTATACAATAAGCCGTAAGGCGCACAATTTTCAGTCTGAACTTTGGGCGGCCTCCAATCGGTAGCCACGGTTCGAAGTTGGTGCATCGTTAGCCGCGTGACGATGGGAGTGAAGCAAGCGGGGCTGAGCTGCTCGGTTCCGTTTGTCAGATAACTGATCGAGGCGCTGGCCGACGCCATGTGCCCGCAAAGCATCCCGGAGCACATCCGCGTGGATCAGCGTCGAACGATGACTCCTGCTACAGTCGGATCCGTCCTACCGGGCCGGAGCGCGGGCGATCGCCGCGAATATGGCGGCCGTGGACGACCGGGCCGAGATCGTGGGCGTGCCTGACAGCCTAGTGGTCAGCTCACAGGCCGAGCACTGACGCGAGACTTACGCGACGAAAGTGAGTGCCGGCGCCACCGAATTGGTACGGGGATGGCGTTACACCCGTCGAACAACTGGCCTGGGCACCGGAATGAAGGACTGCTTCCGGACATGGAGCCAGTTCTCGTTTCCCACCCCGAGCCGAAGTTGCCTGAGGACTGACGAACGGCCGCTTTCGGGAAGCGCCGGCCACTTTCTGTATGCCCGGCATGGGTCGAAAGCGGGCGCCACAGGTTCTAACGAGTGAAACGCATCAAGCACGGCTTTTGCATTGCTTAACGGGCCACGACATCAGCATGTCGTGGCCCGTTAAGCGGTCCGTCGTCCGTGTCGTTCGAGCTATCCTAGGCTGCCGGCGAACCGCTCCGCCAGACGCTCCGCCTTGAAGGCCTCAACCACCCAATCGACGAAGGCTCGCGTCTTTGCCGGTAGATGGGCGCGTGAGGCGAAGTAGAGGGAGATCGCGCCGGCATCGGCGTACCAGCGCGGCAGCAGGCGCGCGAGGTCGCCGCGTTCCAGGTCGGCGCGCACGTCGGGCACCGCCATGAGCGCGACGCCCAGGCCAAGCAGCGCCGCCTCGCGCATCGCGCTGGGGTCGTTCACGACGACGCTCTCCCGCTGCCCGGCCACCATCTCGCTGCCGCCGACGTCGCGCATGGTCCAGTGCCGGATGCGGCCGGTCTGCAGCGACCGCATGACGATGCCGTCGAAGGCTTGGAGCCCCCCCGGGTCGGTGGGCGGCACCCGACCTCGCATGTAGGCCGGCGAAGCCACAGCGATGATGTGGGCGGGGCCAAGGTGCGGGCAACGATGCCGGGGGACAAGGCGAAGCCGCCGCCGATGGCGGCGTCGTACCCTTCCGCGACGAGGTCGACGTGGCGGTTTTCGAAGTGCCATTCCGGCCTGACGCGCGGATGGCGGGCCAGGAAGCCCGGCAGGAGAGGCATGACGTGGCTCATCCCAAAGGTGGGCGGCAGGCTGACCTTGAGCGTTCCGACCGGTTCGCCGGCGTCCACGGAGACGCCGGCAATCGCGGCTTGCAGCCCCTCCAGGTTCCCGGCGACCGCCTGGCGAAAACCCTCCCCGGCCTCGGTCAGGGTGAGCTTGCGGGTCGAGCGGTGGAACAGCCGCACGCCGAGGTTGCGCTCCAGCATGGCCACGTTGCGGCTGACTGCGGCCGGCGTCAGCGACAGCCGCCGGGCGGCCTCGGAGAAGCTGCCGCACTCAGCGCTGCGCACGAAGGCTTCGAGGTTGGCCAAGGTCTCCATGCCACCTCCTTCAACGATCCGTTGAAAGCATAACAAGCCATTCGCGGCTAAACCAGGAGGAGTTCCCGATCCATCCTCATCCTCATCGAACACGCGATGGAGCGATGACATGACCCAGGTATCCCACCTTCTCGCCGGCAAGGCGGCCCTCGTGACCGGCGGATCGCGCGGCATCGGGGCGGCCATCGTCCGCCGCCTCGCCCGCGACGGCGCGGACGTCGCCTTCAGTTACGCCGCCTCGCGCGAGCGGGCTGAGGACGTCGTCCGCGAGGTCGAGGCGCTCGGCCGGCGGGCGGTCGCTATCCGGGCGGACCAGGCCGACGCCGGCGAGGTCGAGGCCCTGGTGCAGAAGGCCCACGCCGCGCTCGGTCGCCTCGACATCCTGGTCAACTCCGCGGGCGTGTTCGTCACCGGCATGGTCGACGACGCCAAGGCCGACCGGGCCGCGTTCGACCGGCAGCTCGACGTCAACGTCAAGGGCGTCGCCGTGGCGGTCCGCGCCGCCGTGCCGCTGATGACGGACGGCGGGCGCATCGTGTCCATCGGCACCACCGGCGCGGTCCACGTTCCGTTCGCTGGCGCCGCCGACTACGTCGCCACCAAGGCGGCGGTGGCGGCCTACACCCGCGGCTGGGCCCGCGACCTCGGGCCCCGCAACATCACGGTCAACGTGGTCCAGCCGGGTGCGATCAACACCGACATGAACCCGCAGGATGGCCCCTTCGCCGAGAGCCTGAAGGGCCTCGCCGCGCTCGGCCGCTACGGCCAGCCGGAGGACATCGCGGCGGCGGTCGCGTTCCTGGCCGGCCCGGACGCTGGATACATCACCGGGGCCACGCTGAACGTCGACGGCGGCCAGTCCGCCTGAATCCTCGGCCCCTCGTCAAAGGAGACAGAGCCATGACTTCCATCGGCATCATCGGCGCCGGACAGATCGGCAGCGCTATCGCGACGGCGCTCGCCCGCCACGCCATTCCCGCCACGCTCGCAAACAGCCGCGAGCCTGACAGCCTCGCGGAAACTGTCGCTGCGCTGGGACCGAGCATCACGGCGGGCACCCGCGAGGAGGCCGCGGCGAAGGACACCGTCTTCGTCGCCGTGAACTGGTCGAAGCTGGAGGCCGCCCTCGCGGGCCTGCCGGACTTCGGCGGCCGCATCGTCGTCGACGCCAACAACCCCATCGAGGCGCCGCTGTTCAAGCCGTTCGACCTCGGCGGCCGCTCGTCGTCCGAGGTGTTCGCCGGCTGGGCGCTAGGCGCGCGGGTCGTGAAGGCGTTCAACCACTTGCAGCCGCAGTTGGTCGCCGGCGACCCAGCCAGCGATGGCGGACGGCGCGTGCTGTTCTACTCAGGGGACGACGCCGAGGCGAAGGCGCAGGTGAGCACGCTAATCGAACGGCTTGGCTTCTTCGGCATCGATCTCGGTCCGCTCGCGCTCGGCAGCCGCCTCGTTCAGTTTCCCGGCGGTCCACTGCCGGCGCTGAACCTCGTGAAGTTCAATTGACCTTACGGCTTGACCACTTTCGAAGGAGGTCTTCCGTGGCCGACATCAGCCAGACCAGCCAAGGATCGGCAGAGCCCGATTACGACGGGTTGCTACGTGCCAACCTGGAGCGCGTCTTCAACGAGCGTAATGCCGACAGGCGCGCGGCTGCGCTGAACGAACTCTTCGTGGCCGAGCCGATCATGTACGAGCCGACCAACGTCGTTCAGGGGCGCGCAGCCATTTCCGCGGTCGCCGGCAACTTGCTGGACCAGTTCGTTCCGACGTTCCGGTTCACCCCTACAGGACGCGCAGTCGGCCATCACGGCCTGGGTTCGTTGCGGTGGGAGGCCGGTCCGGAGGAGGGAGCAGTCGCGATCACCGGGATGGACGTCGCAGAAATCGTCGGCGGCAGGATCGCGCGCCTCTGGGTGCTCCTCAACCCACCTGCCGCCTGAGCCTGCGATGTGGGTTGCCGCATAGTCAGCAGGTACGGTCGCATTGGCGACGCGCAGTCGACCCCTGGGCACCCGCCCAGGCAGCTCTCCGGTTCTCGGCACCCCATGCCACGACTGGCCACCGGATGCTCACCAACCCTCCCCGGCCGGCGGTCCACGCCGGCCGGGGAGCAGTCAGCTTACATCATCAGGCCTGCGCCTGACCGCCGTCGACGAACAATTCGGCGCCGTTGACGAAGGCTGCCTCGTCGGAGGCGAGGAACAGGACCGCGTTGGCGACCTCCGTCGGCTCGCCGACGCGTCCGAGTGGGATGCGCGTCCCCAGGTAATCGAGCAGGCCCTGCTGCTTCTCGGCATCGTCGCCGGCGAGGCCGACGAGGCCCGGAGTGCGCGTCGCGCCGGGGCTGACCACGTTGACGCGGATGCGGCGGTCCTTCAGGTCGAGGATCCAAGTGCGGGCGAAGTTGCGGATGGCCGCTTTGCTGGCCGAATACACGCTGAAGGCCGGCGTCCCCTCGGTGCCGGCGGTCGAGCCGGTCAGCACCACCGCCCCGCCGTCCTTCAGGAGCGGCAGCGCCTTCTGGACGGTGAAGAGCGTGCCCTTCACGTTGGTGTCGAAGGTCGTGTCGAAGTGCTCCTCGGTAATGGCGCCGAGCGGCGCGAACTCGCCCCCACCGGCGTTGGCGAAGACGACGTCAATCTGCGCGTGCTTCTGCTGGACCGCGTCGTAGAGGCGGTCGATGTCGGCGAGGTTCGCCATGTCGCCGCGCACGCCGGTGACCCGCCCGCCGATCTCCTTAACCGCCGCGTCGAGCGCGTCCTGGCGACGGCCAGTGACGAACACCGAGGCGCCCTCCCGCGAGAAGGCTTGGGCGGTGGCGAGCCCGATGCCGCTGGTGCCCCCGGTCACCACCACCACCTTGTTCTGGAACCTGCCGGTCATCGTCGTTCTCCTCGGTTCGGCTGCGTGTCAGCCGCTGGCGAGACAGATGCGCTCAGGACGATGATGCGGACAGACCATAAATCTGGCACGTAGCGTTCCAATCAGGGAACGATGATGCGCCCAGACCTCAACGACTACGTTACCTTCGCCGAGGTCGTCGCCCATGGCGGGTTCACCGCTGCGGGCCGGGCGCTCCGCGAGCCGAAGTCGACGCTGAGCCGCCGCGTCTCGGCGCTGGAGGCGCGGCTCGGGGGCCGGCTCATCGAGCGCTCCAGCCGGCGCTTCCGCGTCACCGAGGTCGGGCAGACCTTCTACGAGCGCTGCCGCGCCATGATGCTGGAGGCAGAGCGGGCCGAGGCGCTCGTCGCGGAGGCCCAGGCCGAACCGCACGGGCGCATCCGCATGAGTTGCCCACGCAACCTCGTGAAGTTCGCGTCCGGCATCGTGCGGGGCTTCCTCGACCGCTACCCGAAGGTCCAGCTACAGCTCGTCGCCTCGGACCGGGCCGTCGACCTGATCGAGGAGCGCGTCGACGTCGCGCTCCGCGTCCGGCACGATCTCACCAGTGATGCGTCGCTCACGATGCGGTCGCTGGGACGTTCACGCTGGATACTCGTCGCCAGTCCGCAGGTCGCGAGCGGCCTCGGCGCCGACCTCGCCGACCTCGCCTCCGTCCCGACCATGGGCACGAGCGACGAGGCGGGCGAGATCACCTGGGTGCTGGAGCGCGCCGACGGGGAGAGGCATGAGCTGCGTCACGAGCCGCGGCTGACCTGCGGCGATTACCCGGTTCTCTGCGATGCCGCGGCCGACGGCCTGGGTGTTGCCTTCTTGCCCGATCACGCCTGCGCGGCGCACATCGCTGCCGGCAAGCTCGTTCGCGTCTTTCGGGACTGGCGGAGCCGGGGCGGCATCGTCCATATCGTCTTCACGACCCGCCGCGGCCTGCCGCCCGCCGTCCGCGCCCTCATCGACCACTTGGCGAAGGAGTTTCCGGACCTGTGAGGGCGTAGAGCCTGCCGTGGACACACGGCTCTGGCGGCGTGTTGACGTCGGCCCATAGCCTTTTGAGGAGTCGGCGATAGAGGTCGGTCTGCCTCCGGCCCCCTGGGCAGTCCGACCGTGAGCATGTGATGGCCCATTAAGCGACCAGGTGCCTCGGCTTTTCGCACGGGCCGCGCAACTTGTCGTTTCCTCCGATGGAGTGTGGACAACGGCTGCGGTCGGAATACGTCCCAACCGTTGCCGAAAGGGCTTGAAACATACCATTTGGTTGGTATGTTTGGGCGGTAATCCGAGCCCGGGAGCATGTCCAGTTACACCGTCACCTATGCCGCCCTCGTCCTCGCCATAGTATGTGAGGTGGCCGGCACGACCCTCCTGCAGATGTCGCAGCAGTTCACGAGGCTCGTGCCCACCCTCGCCATGGCGGCCTTCTACGCCGCGGCGTTCTACTTCCTCACGCACGCCTTGAAGGCCATGCCGCTCGGCGTGGTCTACGCCGTCTGGAGCGGCGTCGAGGTCGTGCTGACCGCCGTCGTCGGTGCCACCCTTTTCGAGCAAACACTCGACGCGGCGGCGCTGGTCGGCATCGGCATGATCGTCGGCGGCATCGTGGTGATGCAGGCGTTCTCGACCGCGACCGGGCACCGGCCATGAAGACCATCTCCCAGCGCAAAAAGCAGCCGGAACTCGTACGCCGCCTGCTCCTGGACTGCGCCATGAAGCTGGCCCTGGAACACGGGCCTTCCGGCATCACGGTGCAGGCCGTCGCCGAGGCGGCCGGCGTCACCAAGGGCGGGCTCTTCCACCACTTCCCGAGCCGGCAGGCTTTGGTGGAGGGCCTTTTCGCCGACTTGGTCGAGAAGCTCGATGCCGACATCGACGCGAACATGGCCAAGGACCCGAGACCGCGCGGAAGCTTCACCCGTGCCTATGTCGGCGCGACCTTCGACGATCCGGTGCTGGGCGAAGGCAACCCGGGAGCGGCCCTGTACGTCTCCGCCCTCGCAGAATCGAGCGTGCGCGGGCGGTGGGCGGACTGGTTCGCGTCGCGATTGGAGCGGCACCGTGAGACCGACGACACGCCGATCCTTGAGATCGTGCGCCTGGCCGCCGACGGGGCCTGGCTCGCCCACCTCATGCGCGAGGACGGCGGCGTCGTCCCGGACCTGCCCGCCCTTCGGGAGCGCCTCATCGCGATGACGCTCGCGGACTAGGCCCCTCTCCCTTTCCATCCCTGAAGCAAGGACTCGCTGATCCATGAGATCGCGTGAACGCAATCCCCTGGGCATCGTACCCGTATATGCCTGCTGCCTGCTTAGAGCGTGTTGTTTTCACGCGGAAGCGTAGCCTGAGTTGGTGAGGTAGTCCGCGCATTCGTCGGGCGCGACGAGATCGAGAACGTGCCCGACGCGGCGCCATGTGGCCTCGACGGTCCTGGGTTCGCCGGCTCGGGTGAAATGCTTGAGCTTTGAGAAGAGCTGCTCGATCGGGTTGAGATCGGGGCTGTAGGGCGGCAGGAACAGCAGATGCGCGCCGGCGGCTCGGATGGCAGCCCGGGCGGCTCTGCCTTTGTGGCTTCCGAGATTGTCCAGGATGACGACGTCGCCCGGCTTCAGCTCCGGGACGAGGACGGTCTCGACGTAGCGGCGGAAGATGGCGCCGTTGATCGGCCCGTCCACGACCCAAGGCGCGCTGACCCGGTCGTGGCGGAGCGCGGCGATGAAGGTGAGCGTACGCCAGTGGCCGTGTGGGGTCTGCGCGTTCAAGCGCTGGCCGCGCGGTCCCCAGCCGCGCAACGGCGCCAGGTTGGTCTTGACCCAGGTCTCGTCGAGGAAGACCAAACGGCGCGGATCGACCTTGGCCTGATGCCTTTGCCAGCGTTGGCGCTTACGCGCGACGTCGGCCCGATCCTGCTCGCTCGCCCGCAGCGTTTTTTTTGAAGCTCAGCTCCTGGGCGCGCACGAACACCCAGACCGCACGCAGGTCCGTCTTCACCCCACGCTCGGCCAGCTCCGCCACCAAGCCCCGCAGGGTGAACCGCCCACCCCGCACCCGCTCGGAAAGCCATGTGCCCGGCTCACCCGACAGCACCGGCTTTTTGTGCCCGCCGATCTGCCCGGGGCTCAGCGTGCCCGTCTCCCGCTTGAGCTTGCGCCACTTCGAGACGCAGGACGGGCTGATCGCCAAAGCCTGAGCAATCATCCGGACCGTCTCGCCGGCCTCAGCGCGGGCCAGGGCCCGCTCGCGTAAATCCTCCGAATAGGGCTGCGTCATCCCACATCGCCCTCCGCTGCAGGGCTCACAGACAACCAGACCAGAACCGGCCCGTGAACCTCGATTCCGTCAAAAAACAACCTGCTCTAGCCTCGCGTTGATGGCCTGCCAGCCGGACGCGGGCGACTCCGCCGCGAATGCGACCGAGACGCCGCCACCGCTGGTGTCGACCGCATTGGTCGAACCGGCGACCGTGCCGCGCCTGTTGGACCTACCCGGCCGCCTTGCCTCGACGCGGGTGGCCGAGGTGCGTGCGCAGGTCGGCGGCATCATCCAGGAACGCACCTTCGAGGAGGGAAGCCTCGTCAGGAAGGGCGACGTCCTTTTCCGCATCGACCCGGCCGTCTACAAGGCCGAGGTCGATGCCAAGGCGGCGGCCGTCGCGCGGGCAGAGGCGTCCCGGGTACAGGCGCAACGCCAGTCCGAGCGTACCGAGACCCTGGTGGAGCGGCAGGCGGCCAGCACCGCCCAGAACGACATCGCGGTCGCGAACCTGCGCCAGGCCGAGGCCGACGTGGCGAGCGCAAAGGCGCAGCTTGCCCGGGCGAAGATCGACCTCGACTACGCCACCGTCAGGGCCCCCATCGCCGGCCGCATCGGACGCGCCCTCGTCACGGAAGGCGCCCTCGTCGGCCAGGGCGAGGCGACCAAACTCGCCCTGATCCAGCAGATCGACCCGATCTACGCCGACTTCAACGCCTTGGCCTCCGACCCCGGCTTCCTCGCCGAACGCGCCGCCGGCAAGCAGGAAGCCGAGGTGCGCCTCGTCCATGCCGACGGCACCCTCCATCCCGATGCCGGCAAGCTCCTGTTCTCGGACGTGAGCGTCGACCCCGGGACTGGGCAGGTCTCCTTGCGCGCCACCTTCCCGAACCCGAAGGCCGTCCTGCTGCCGGGGACCTACGTCCGGGTCCGGGTCGCGCAGGGGATGACGCCCGGCGCAGTGATCGTTCCGGCACAGGCCATCCAGCGTTCAAGCGCCGGCGTCGCCCAGGTCTTCGTGGTCGGCGAGAACAAGACGCTGGCGCTGCGCCCCCTGCGCATCGGGGCCCTGACGGACGCCGGATGGATCGTCGAGGAGGGCTTGAAGCCCGGCGAGACCGTCGTCGTCGAGGGCTTCCAGAAGATCCAGCCCGGCATGGCCGTGAACCTGGTCCCGTGGAGCGACGGCCGGACGGCCGCCGCCTCCGACCAGCACTGACCTCCGCCTTCAGGCCCGGACCCATGACCCGCTTCTTCATCGAGCGCCCGATCTTCGCCTGGGCGATCTCGCTCTTCATCATGCTGGGGGGCGCGATCTCCATCGCCTTCCTGCCGGTCTCGCAGTACCCGGACGTCGCCCCTGTCACGATCCAGGTCACCGCCGTGTACCCTGGCGCCCCGCCCGAGCGCCTCTACGACGGCGTCACCCGCATCATCGAGGAGGAGCTCAACGGCATTCCGGGGCTAATGTACTTCGAGAGCACCAGCGACACCTCCGGCGCGAGCCAGATCATGGTCTCGTTCGCGCCGGGTTCGGACGCCTCGAAGGCCACCGTGGCGGTCCAGAACCGGATCAAGCGCATCGAGGCGCGCCTGCCGCGGCCCGTGACCCAGCAGGGCGTCACGGTCGAAGAGGCGAGCACCTCCTTCCTGCAGTTCGTCACCGTCTCCTCCCGCGACGGCGCGCTGAGCGAGACCGATCTCGGCGACCTCGCCGCCCGCCGCATCCTCGGGGAGCTGCGGCGCGTGCCGGGCGTGGGCCGCGCCACCCTGTTCTCGTCCGAGAAGGCGCTACGCATCTGGATCGACCCGGTGAGGCTTGTCGGCCTCAACCTGACGCCCGGGGACATCACGGCCGCGGTCGGGGCGCAGAACGCGCAGGTCGCGTCCGGCATCGTGGGGGCTCAGCCTGCCAAGCAAGGCCAGCGGATCGCCGCCAACGTTCTGGTGAAAGGTCAACTCACCACAATCGCCGAGTTCGAGGAGGTCGTGCTGCGTGCCAACCCGGACGGCTCGCTCGTTCGTCTTCGCGACGTCGCCACGGTCGAGCTCGCCGGGCAGTCCTACACCAACCAGACACGCCTCGACGGTCGCCCGACCGCCGGCATCGGCATCCAGCTCGCGCCGGGCGGCAACGCGCTCGCTGCCGCGACCGGCGTGAAGGAGGCGGTCGTACGCCTCTCGAAGACTTTGCCGGCGAACGCTGAGGTGCTGGTGGCCTACGACACGACGCCCTTCGTCGAGGTGTCGATCCGGAAGGTGCTGACGACGTTGGCCGAGGCGATGGTCCTGGTCTTCGCGGTCATGTTCCTGTTCCTGCAGAACGTCCGCTACACCCTCATCCCGACCATCGTCGTGCCGGTCGCACTGCTCGGCACCTGCGGCGCCCTCCTAGTGGCGGGCTTCTCCATCAACGTGCTGACCATGTTCGGCATGGTGCTGGCCATCGGCATCCTCGTCGACGACGCCATCGTCGTGGTCGAGAACGTCGAGCGCATCATGGACGAGGAGCGTCTGCCGCCGAAGGAGGCGACCGCCAAGGCCATGGGCCAGATCACCGGCGCCATCATCGGCATCACGTCGGTGTTGGTGGCGGTGTTCATGCCGATGGCCTTCTTCCCGGGATCAGTCGGCGTGATCTACCGGCAGTTCTCGGCCAGCATGGCGACCTCCATCGCCTTCTCGGCCTTCCTGGCGCTCTCGTTGACGCCGGCGCTGTGCGCCACCCTGCTCAAGCCGGTCGAGGCCGGGCACGCCCATTCCAAGGGCGGCTTCTTCGGCTGGTTCAACCGGGGCTTCCGGTCGGGCACGCGGGCTTACAGGTCGGGAGTCGGCGGCATCCTGCGCCGCCCCGTCCGGGCGCTCCTCGTCTACGCCGCGCTCCTCGGCGCGCTCGGCTACGGCTACGTGCTCCTGCCGTCGAGCTTCCTACCCACCGAGGACCAGGGCTACGTGATCGTCGACACCCAGACGCCTCCGGAATCCTCCGCCGGCCGCACCCTGAACGTGGCCAAGCGCATCGAGGAGCACTTCGGCGGCGAGAAGGCAGTCGCCCGGCGGGTGCAACTCCTGGGCTTCGGCTTCTCCGGGCAGGGCCAGAACACGGCGCTCTCGTTCGTCACCCTGAAGGACTGGTCGCAGCGTGGGCCGGGCGACGACGCGGAGGCGATCAGCACGCGCGCCAAAGCGGTTCTCGGCAACCTGCCGGACGCCATCGCCATGACGCTGTCGCCGCCCGCCATCGAGGCGCTCGGCAACTCCAGCGGCTTCAGCTTCCGCCTGCAGGACAAGGGGCAGCAGGGCTACGCCGCGCTGGCGGCCGCCCGCGACCAGTTGCTCGCCGCAAGCAAGAGCCCCGTCCTGACGAGCGTCTACGTGGAGGGGCTGCCGACCGCGCCGCAGATCGAGCTCACCCTCGACCGGCAGTAGGCGAACGCGCTCGGCGTCACCTTCGCGGACATCAACGACGCCCTCTCGACCAGCCTCGGCTCGGCCTATGTCAACGACTTCCCGAACCAGTCGCGCATGCAACGGGTCATCGTGCAGGCCGAGGCCGGGCGGCGCATGAGGGCCGAGGACCTGCTCGACCTGAACGTCCGGAACGCCCAGGGCCAGATGGTGCCGCTGCAATCCTTCGCGCAGGTGCAGTGGACGATGGGCCCGTCGCAGGTGGTCGGCTACAACGGCTACCCAAGCATCAAGTTCTCGGGCTACGCCAACTGGGGCTATGCCAGCGGCGACGCCATGGCCGAGATGGAGCGGCTCGCCGCGCAGCTTCCGCCCGGCTTCGACTTCGCCTGGACCGGGCAGTCGCTGCAGGAGAAGCTCTCGGTGAGCCAGGCCGTCTACCTGCTCGCCCTGTCGCTGGTCTGCGTCTTCCTGTGCCTCGCGGCGCTCTACGAGAGCTGGTCGATCCCCCTCGCCGTGCTGCTGGTGATCCCGACCGGCATCGTCGGCGCCCTCTTCGCCGTGATCATGCGGGAGATGCCGAACGACGTGTACTTCAAGGTTGGCCTCATCACGGTGATCGGCCTGACGGCGAAGAACGCCATCCTCATCATCGAGGTGGCCAAGGAACTCGTGGCGCAAGGGCGGCCGATACACGAGGCGGCGCTGGAGACGTGCGAACTGCGCTTCCGCCCCATCGTCATGACCGCGTTCGCCTTCATCCTCGGCGTCGTGCCGCTCGCCATCGCGACGGGTGCCAGCATGAACAGCCAGCGTGCCATCGGCACCGGCGTGCTGGGCGGCATGATCACGGCAACCGTGCTCGCCGTGTTCGTCACCCCACTCTTCTACGTGCTGGCCGCGAGCGCCTTCGGCTCGCGGAATCGGGATGGCGCTGAACAACCCGTTGCCGCCGGCGCATCCGCCCTTCCGGCGTCCAAGGCGACGTGAGGCCGGGCGACAGGTCCGGGGTACGTGGCAAAGGTCGCAGGGCGGCCCTTCTTAGGAGCCTGCGATAGCGGTCGGTCTACCTCTGGCCCCCTCGGCAGGCCGACTGTGAGCATGTCATGGCACATCAACGAGAGTGTCGCTCGGCTGGCACTAACAACCATCGGCGACAAGCGCCCGCATAGGCGGTACCACCGAGCAAATGACATGTACCAGCCCGGCCGACGTTCCAACCGTCCGCGTCGGGGGCGTTCGTCGACATGTCTCCTTGCCTCCCGGCCGGCCAAACACGGGCATGTCCCGCGGGGTTGTGCAGGTCAGTCCCCGGGCCTGAACCGGCACGGCGGCCACCGCCCGGCCGAGCAACCCAGCCCAGCCCCTATTGACGAACATCATATCATGCAACATCATAAGTTTCATGAGACGTGATGGCAGGTTGTCGGGCGTGCTCCACGTCCTCCTCCACATGGCGGAGGCCGACGGACCGGTGACGTCTGACCGGCTGGCCCAGATGATGGGGACCAACCCGGTCGTGGTGCGCCGGACGATGGCGGGATTGCGCGACCTGGGGCTTGTCGCGTCCGGGAAGGGGCATGGCGGCGGCTGGACACTCGCCTGCGACCTCGACCGGGTGACCCTGCACGATGTTTACGTCGCGCTCGGCTCGCCGGAGGTGTTCGCGATGGGAAACCGCAGCAAGGAGCCGACGTGCCTCGTCGAGCAGGCGGTCAACTCCGCCCTCGCGGACGCATTCCGGGATGCCGAGGCCCTGTTGCTCTCGCGTTTGGGCGACGTCACGCTGGCCCGTCTCAGCACCGATTTCCATGCGCGCCTGGCCAAGCGCGGACCGTGCGGGCGGGAGGCCCGATCCGATGACACATAGCGCGCAGCCTGAACCGACCGACTTCGTGGCCGCCTTCTCGGACCCGGAGGCCGCCGCACGGTATGCCGACGGGCCGCGACGCTTCGTGCCCGGCTTCGAGGCACTTCACAGGATGACCGGCATCCTGCTCTCCGAGCACGCGCCGGCCGACGCACGGGTCCTGGTCCTTGGGGCGGGAGGGGGACTGGAACTACTGGCGCTGGCCGAGGCGCATCCCGGCTGGACCTTCGTCGGCGTCGACCCTGCACGGGCGATGCTCCGCCAGGCCGAACGCACGCTGGGACCGCTGATGGACCGGGTGACTCTCGTCGAGGGCTACATCGACGACGCGCCCGACGGCCCCTTCGACGCGGCGACATGCCTTCTGACCCTGCACTTCCTCGACCCGGCGGCGCGCGAGGACACCGTCCGGGCCATCCATCGTCGCCTGAAGCGGGGCGCGCCTTTCGTCGCCGCCCACGGAAGCTTTCCGCAGGACGACAGTCGCTCCCAATGGATCGCACGCTACGAGGCCTACGCGGTCGCTTCCGGCGCCGACCGCGACCAAGCTGCGAAGGCCCGCAGCGCCGTGGATGCCCACCTGCAAACCCTCGCGCCGGAGACCGACATCGCGGTCCTGACGGCGGGCGGCTTTAGGGATGCTGAACTCTTCTTCGCGGCCTTCACGTGGCGCGGCTGGATCGGACGTGCCTGACTGGCATGGGCTGGGGTAGGTGGCCAGCACTACCAGCTGCGGTGTCCTGCCCGGCAAGGTCATACCGGCCCGGCTCGGTGATGAACCTGATCGGGACCTAGCCGCTGGCCCAGCACCGCGCCGCTCCCTCGTGGGTGCGAAGGGTTTCGCCTGCCGCGATGCGGCGTTCCGGTCCGGGTGTCAGGTGGACACCGTCCAGGGCCGGGTGACCCGTGAGCGTACCATCCTCGTCAAGACCCCTGCGCGCAATGCGAGGTTGCTCGGTTGCTCGGGGCCATAGGCCGAAACCGGGACGGTTCGACGGCGCGACGACCCGGGTGCAACTCGGTGCGGCCGACCCTGGGGCGTTCTGGTTAAGGACGTTGTGTCTGAACAGGCGACGCTTGCCCTGGAAGGATCGGGCGGGTCCTGCGGACACGGGAAGCGTGCAGGACCCGCCCGGCTCAAGGCGCGTTTCCTACGGCTTGTTGGCCGGCGCCGGATTTGTCGTCGTCGCCGGAGGCGCAGGGTTCGCCGGCGCCGCGCTGGCGGGAGGCGGGGGAGGCGCGGTGTTCTCGGCCTTCTTCTCGTCCTTGCAGGCACCAAGAGCGAGCAAGCCGACGAGCGGCAGCAGGTAGGGAATACGCATGGGCGTTCCTCCGATATGGCCGGTACGGAAGTCTGAAGTCTCGTGGGATCAGCAAGCGTCACGTCCCCGCCGCCCGCATGAGCCCGGCGGGTCGTTCCGCCGGGGCGGCGCCGTCACTGGCCGGTCGTGGTGGTCGATTTCACCGGCTTCGAGCCGGGCTCGTGCGCCATGGTCTTGGTGTGGGATTCCACCTCGCCGTCGCGGACTTTCGTCTTCGTGTGCGACTTCGAGAAGGTCCCGCCGTCGTGGGCCATCGCCTTCGACTGTCCGTTCAGGCCGCCGTTACCCGTCTCATTGACGTGCGAGCGGTCCATGGTCTTGCCGCCCGCCGCGCTGCCGCCGGTGGCAAGAGACGAGCCCGTGGAACCGTTTGCGCCTGTCGAGGTGCCCCCGGTGCCGACGGTCGAGGCCGACGTGCCGCCGGCCGCGGCCGACCCGGCCGTGCCCCTGGTGGCGCTGGATTGGGCCGACGCGACCGCCGGGGCGGCGAGGAGCGCGAGGGCCGCGAGCGGAACGATGTACCTGGTCGTCATGTGATCCTCACTTCCCCTTCGGTACGGTGACGACGCAATCGCCGTCTCCGGTGGTCGTCATGGTGGAGCCGCCCGAGCTCGAACTGGAGGCCGAGCTGCTGCTCGATCCGCTTCCGGACCTCGTCGTCACCGAGGGGCCGCCGGTGGTCGAGGAACTGACGCCGTTCGGGCCCGCCGTGACGGAGCTAGTCATCGTGCCGGTGTTCTTCGCGTCGTCGGAATGCACGACCTTGCACGGCTTGCCGTTCGGGCCCGTGGTAACGGTGGTGCCTCCGGAGACGCCGTTCGGGCCGGTCGTTACCGTGCTGGTCTGGGCGTGACCCATGACCGAGCCCGCGAGGAGGAGGGCGCCACCGAGTAGCGGCATGATCAGGCGAGGCATGGTGCGGTCTCCCGTAAAACAAGGAGGGTGCGATCCTCCCGGACCGCACCCGTTGCTTTCACCCGCCGGGGGCTCAGCGCTTGTTGTGGCCCGGGGCGTTCTCGGAGTTGCCGGGGCCGCTCTTGTCGTGGCCCGGGGCGCTGCCCGACTTGCCCGCGCCGTCCGACATCCCGGACGACGAGCCGCCAGTGCCCATGGACGACGAGCTCGTGCCCTTGCCGGCCGACGAGCCGCCGGTGCCCATCGACGAGGACGAGCCCGAGCCGCTGCCGGAACCGGCCGAGGAGCCGCCCGTCCCAACCGTCGACGAGCTGGTGCCGCCGCCTGCTGAGGAGCCGCCGGTGCCCAGCGTCGAGGACGAGCCCGAACCGGTACCCGAGCCGGATGAGGAGCCGCCGGTGCCCACGGTCGAGGAGCTGGTGCCGCCGCCCGCCGAGGACCCGCCGGTGCCGACGGTCGAGGAGGACTGGGCGAGCGCCATGGCCGCGCCGCCGATGACGAAGGTGGTCGCGAGGGCGGCGACGCGCACTTGCTTCAGCATGTGTAAACTCCGATTTCCTGATCGTACGGCGCTGAAACGGGCATATTGCGCAAATCGTTCCAGCAAAAAGGCAATAAATGCGAGTTCTGACTACGTGAACAGCAGTTAAACTCACAATTCAATCTTGTTAGGCACGCCGAAATCCTCAGGTGGGAACGCTTATGCGCTCACTCACCTTTGCCGCGATGGGTGTCATCCCACGCAAGGGGGGGCGTTCCGGTTATATCCCGACGTGACGGGCGCCCAGGAACGGCGATGCCCGGAGGACCGTTCCTCCGGCGGATCGGGTGCGATCGGTTGTGGTGTTCACGTGGCAGGCAGGCGGGATGGCGTCGGTGCCGAGACCGACGACGTGCCGATGCGGTCCGACGGCGAGGGGCGCAGGTGCGGCGAACCGTCAAGCCGAGCGAGGCCGGCGACAATCCGAAAGCGCCTCGGTCATCGCCGGCCCCAACCCTGCGTCGATTGCCGCCTCAGTAGCGGCTGTAGCCGTAGCCGCCGTAGCGGCGCCCCTCGTGCATGCGCACGTCCCTGCGACCGTAGCCGCCGAACTCGCGGTGGCGGCGGTAGCCATGGGCCGGTGCCCAGGGCGGAGGGCCGCCGTGGCGGAAGCCGCGCTCGCCCCTGGCCCACGGCGGATCGGCCAGGGCAGGTGACGAGGCGGCGACGACCGCACCCGCCATCGTCATCAACCCAAGCACGGCCAAAGTCGGTTTGCGTAGCATCGAACGCCTCCCTCTCCCCCGGACATCGCCGGTCACGGGCCAGAGACGGGGAAGGCGGCGAGACCGTTCCATGAGGGACGTCCGCCCGGAAGGATGCCCATCGGTCGGCTTGCCGCCGTCGTCGCATAGCGGAGGCCTTCACGATTCGAGTGCAGAACCCTCGCGGCCAACGTGGCCCTCAATGGTGCATCGCCAGCATCCAGACGGCCATGGCGACCATCATCACGTTCTCTGTGAGCGAGACGAAGCCGAGCGGCACCTTGCTCGACCCGCCGACGCAGGCGCACTTGATGTCCCGCTTTTCGACGTAGACCGCCTTGGACACCGAGACCGCACCGACCGTGCCGATGAACAGGGCGACGGGGATCGAGATCCAGTTCAGGGCCCCCGCCACCATCAGCACGCCGGCGATGCCCTCCAGGAACGGGTAGGCGTAGGCGTAGCGGACCCAGCGCTTCCCCAGGATGTCGTAGCCCAGGAACATGGAGGAGAAGCTCTCCACGTCCTGGAGCTTGAGGAGCGCCAGCACGCACATGCTGAATGCGATGAACCACTCGGCGGCGCGCATCGTCAGCGGCGTACCGTACACGGCGTAGCTGGCCGCCAGCGCCATCAGCGCGGTCATCGAGAACACCGCGATGACGGGCGTGTAGGTCGTGGCGTTCGGATCGTTGGCGGCCTTGCCGAAGTGACGCTGCAGGTCGTCGAAGCCGCCGACGCGCTCGCCGTTGATGTATGTCTGCGGCGTCGACTTGACCTGGTGCTCGGCCTTGAAGCGGTCGGTCTCGGCCCGGTCGGTCAGGAGGTGATCCTACACCTCGAAGCCCCGGCGTTCGAGGAGGTCCTTGGCCTTCAGGCTGTAGGGGCAGGTGTGTTCGGGGGTGACCATCCGATACAGGACGGCCTTGCGGGCTGGCGGCGACATGGGTTGCTCCTTCGATGCAGGTTGGGGGGCTCGCTACTCGGCGGCGGCCCGGTGGCGCGTCGGCTCCTCGACGGCCTCCGCCCGGGATTGGTTGCCCGGCGGCAGCGTCCAGCCCTTCACGAGCGCGTAGACAGCGGGGATCACCACGAGGGTCAGCGCGGTGGAGGAGACCATGCCGCCGATCATCGGCACGGCAATGCGCTGCATGACCTCGGAGCCCGAACCGGTGCTCCAGAGGATCGGGACGAGACCGGCCATGATGGCGACGACCGTCATCATCTTGGGCCGCACCCGCTCGACTGCGCCGACCATGATGGCGCGGCGCAGGTCCTCCCGCGTCTGGGAGCGGCCCTCCCGCCCGCAGGTGGCACCGACCTCGTCCCAGGCATGGTCGAGGTAGACCAGCATGATCACGCCGGTCTCGGCGGCGACGCCGGCCAGCGCGATGAAGCCGACGGCCACCGCGACCGACATGTTGAAGCCCATCCACCAGAGCAGCCACACCCCGCCGACCAGGGCGAAGGGCAGAGACAACATGACGATGAACGTCTCGGTGAGACGCCGGAAGTTGAGGTAGAGGAGCAGGAACACGACGAGCAGCGTCAGCGGGACCACGATGCGCAGCCGCGCCTCGGCCCGTTCGAGGTACTCGTACTGCCCGCTCCACTGGAGCATCGTGCCCTGGGGCAGCTTGACCTCGTCGGCCACGGCCTTGCGCGCCTCGGCGACGTAGCCGCCGAGGTCGCGGCCGGCGATGTCGACGAAAATGTAGACCGCAAGCTGCCCGTTCTCGGTGCGGATCGAGGTCGGCCCCCGTGTCAGTTCGACCTTGGCCACCTCGCGCAGAGGCACGGCGCCCCCGGCCGGCAAGGGCACTTGCACCTCGTCGGCGATGGCCCGCGGGTCCGAGCGGAAGGCGCGCGGGTAGCGCACGTTCACGGTGTAGCGCTCCCGGCCCTCGACGGTGTTCGTCACCGCCTGGCCGCCCAGTGCGGTCGCAATTACGTCCTGCACGTCGCCGACCATCAGTCCGTATCGGCCCAGCGCCTCGCGATTCGGCGTGATGTCGAGGAAGTAGCCGCCGATCACCCGCTCGGCGTAGGCGCTCGACGTGCCGGACACGTTGCGGACCACCGCCTCGACCTGGCGGGCGACCCCCTCCATCTCCTTCAGGTCGGTCCCGAGGACCTTGATGCCGACGGGCGTGCGGATGCCGGTCGAGAGCATGTCGATGCGGGCGCGGATCGGCTGCGTCCAGGCGTTCGAGACACCGGGGAACTGCAGCGCGGCGTCCATCTCCGCCTTGAGGCTGGCGAGGGTCACGCCCGGCCGCCACTCCGCCTTCGGCTTCAGGGCGATGACTGTCTCGAACATCTCCATGGGCGCCGGGTCGGTGGCCGTGTTGGCGCGGCCAGCCTTGCCGTAGACCGAGGCGACCTCGGGGAAGCTCTTGATGATCCGGTCCTGGGTGGCCAGCAGCTCGCCGGCCTTGGTCACCGAGATCCCCGGCAGGGTCGTCGGCATGTAGAGCAGGCTGCCCTCGTCGAGGTCGGGCATGAACTCGGAGCCGAGTTGCCGGGCCGGCCAGACGGTCGCCGCCAGCACGCCCACGGCGAGCAGGATGGTGAGCACCCGCGCCCGCAATACGCCGGCGATGAGCGGCCTGTACAGCCAGATGAGCAGGCGGTTGAGGGGGTTGCGGTGCTCCGGAACGATGCGCCCGCGCACGAACAGCACCATCAGCGCCGGGACGAGCGTCACCGACAGGAGTGCGGCCGCCGCCATGGCGAAGGTCTTGGTGTAGGCGAGCGGCCCGAACAGCCGGCCCTCCTGGCTCTCCAGGGTGAAGATCGGCAGGAAGCTCACGGTGATGACGAGGAGCGAGAAGAACAGCGAGGGGCCGACCTCGCTCGCAGCCTCGACCAGGATCTCGACCCGCGGCTTGCCCTCGGACGCCCGCTCCAGGTGTTTGTGGGCGTTCTCGATCATCACAATGGCGGCGTCGATCATGGCGCCGACCGCGATAGCGATGCCGCCGAGGCTCATGATGTTGGCGCCGATTCCGAGTGCTCTCATGCCGGCGAGCGCCATCAGGATGCCGACCGGCAGCATCAGGATGGCGACCAGCGCGCTGCGGACGTGGAGGAGGAACACCACGCAGACGAGGGAGACGACGATGCTCTCCTCGACGAGCGTGTGCCGCAGGGTGTCGATGGCCGCATCGATGAGTTGCGAGCGGTCGTAGACCGGCAGGATCTCGGTCCCGGCCGGCAGGCTTTTGGCGACCTCAGCGAGCTTCGCCTTGACCCCCTCGATGACGCTTAGGGCGTTCGCCCCGAAGCGTTGCAGGACGATGCCGCCGGCGACCTCGCCCTCACCGTTCATCTCGGTGATGCCGCGCCGCTCGTCCGGCCCGAGCTCGACCCGGGCTACGTCCCGCACCCGCAGCGGCGTGCCGCCGGAGGTCTTCAGCACGATATTCTCGATGTCGGCGATGCCCTTCAGGTAGCCGCGACCGCGCACCATGAACTCGAACTCGGAGAGCTCGACGGTGCGGCCGCCGACTTCGGCGTTGCTCGACCGGATCGCGTCCCGGAGCTTGTTCAGGCTGATGCCCTGGGCGCGCAGGCGGTTTGGGTCGACCACAACGTTGTACTGCTTCACGAACCCGCCGACGCCCGCGACCTCGGCGACGCCTTCGGCGCGTGAGGCCCCGAAGCGGATCACCCAGTCCTGGATCGAGCGCAGTTCGGCGAGCGTCCGCTCCTTGGCCACCACGACGTATTGGTAGACCCAGCCCACGCCGGTCGCGTCGGGGCCGAGCGTCGGCGTCACTCCCGCCGGGAGGCGGCTCGCCGCCGCGTTGAGGTACTCCAGCACCCGGGACCGGCCCCAGTAGGGGTCGGTCCCGTCCTCGAAGATGACGTACACGAAGCACACGCCGAAGAACGAGAAGCCGCGCACCACCTTGGCCCTGGGCACCGTCAGCATGGCGGTGGTCAGCGGGGTAGGTGACCTGATCCTCGACGACTTGGGGCGCCTGCCCCGGATACTCGGTGTAGACGATGGCCTGCACGTCCGAGAGGTCTGGGATGGCGTCGAGCGGCAGGGTCCTAAGCGCCAGCACGCCGGCCGCGACGGCGAACACCGTCCCGACCAGCGCGAGGACGAGGTTACGAGCCGACCAGCCGATGAGGCGCGCGATCACGGAGTGCCTCCCCCATTGGCGGCCTGCCGGTCGTCCTTCGGGGCGGCCAGGGAGCGCAGCGCCGCCTTCAGGTTGCTCTCGGCGTCGATCAGGAAGTTCGCCGCCGTGACCACCCGGTCGCCCGCCGCGACGCCGGCTCGGATCTCGGTGTAGCCCTCGCCGCGGACGCCGACTTTCACCTCCTTCGGCTCGAATCGACCCTCTCCGCGGTCGAGGAGCACGACCTGGCGCTCGCCCGTGTCGTTGACCGCGTCGTTGGGGACGGCGACGACCGGCTTGGCGTCGCCGGTGTCGATCTGGACGTCGGCATACATGTCGGGCAGGAGCGCGCCGTCCGGGTTCGGGAGCTCGATGCGCACCCGCGTCGCCCGGGTGTCGGGGTTCACCTGCGGGTAGATCACCGACACCTTGCCGGCGAACGCCCGGCCTGGGGCCGAGCGAAGGCGCACGGTGACGACTTGGCCCACGCGCACCGCGGCGAGGTCGCGCTCGGGCACGTCGGCCAGCACCCACATCGTCGAGATGTCGCCGATCCGGAACAGGGTGTCGCCGGCCGCCGCCTTCGTGCCCTCGATGGCGGTCCGCTGCAGGACGAGGCCGTCCCGGGGCGAGGACCACGTGATGGCCATCGGCACCTTCCGGGTGCGCTCCATCTCGTCGATGACGGCCTCGGAGACGTTGAGGTTCTGGAGCCTGCGGCGCGCCCCGTCGAAGCCCGGGTTGGCGATCAACTGGGCCGCGGCCGCGTTGATCTCGGGCGAGTAGACGTGGACCAGCGCTTGGCCCTTGCGGACACGGTCGCCCGTGGTGACGTTCTCGACATGGTCGACGTAGGCGTCGGACCGGGTCGCGATCACGGTGACGCGCCGCTCGTCGAGGGCGACCGTGCCGGGCACGCGCACCGGCTGCGCCACGACCCGCCGGTCCACGACCTCCGTGCGCACTCCGGTGCGCTGGACCTTGCCGGGCGAGACGGTCACGACGTTCCCGCCCTCGTCCTCGCCCGCGTAGACGGGGATGTAGTCCATCCCCATCGAGTCCTTCTTGGGCGCCGGCGAGGTGTCCGGCAGGCCCATGGGGTTGCGGTAGTACAGGACGCGCCGATTGCCCGGGCGTGGCTCGGCCGCCCCGGCCGCCATCCCGCCCTTGCCCATGTCGTGGCCGGCCATGTCGTGAGCCGCCATCCCGGCGGGCATGGCCGTGGCCTCGGCGTCCTTCGCGTCGAAGCGCACGTCTTCGCTGGCGTGGACTGCGCGGAACTCCCGCCCGTCCCCCGTCACCATCGGCGCGAGCGAGTAGACCGGCTTCCCGTCCGGGTCCTGGTAGTACACGACCGGGCCTGACGGGACGGCGGGCTTTGCCGTGCCCGACCCCGGCGCGGACGGCATCAGATGCGCGAGGCCGTCCCACGCCTTTTCCACGAGCGCGGTCGGCAGGCTCCCCGCCGCCCGGCCCGCGAGGTCGGACACGGCGGGGCCGCCGTGCCCGTCCCAATACCCGGCTGACCCCGCCGCGAGCGCGGCGAGGGCCCCGGCGAGCCATGCGGACCGGCTCATTTTGCGGCCTGGACGATCAGCTTGTCCTCGACCGTGCCGGTCTCGCCCTGGACCTTGGCGGCCAGCGATACACGCCAGCGGCCCTGCATGCCGAGATGGGCCTTGAACCGGTAGATGCCGGGCTCGGTCGAGGGCACCTGCTCGACCCTGGTGGCCATCTCCTCCATGGCGTCGGGGGCCATGTCGAGGCGCTTGGCGAAGACTACGGCGTCGGTCACCGGCTTGCCGCTGCGCTTATCCACCAGCCGGACAGCGATGACGGCGTCGCCGACCTTGGCCTCCTGTTGGACGAGCTGGAACTGGTAGTCCTTGGTGTCCGCGAACGCGGACGAGGTCGGGGCCGGCACCGACAGCACGGCACCGAGCAGCGCCGCCGTGAGCGGGCGCGCGAGGGGGCTCTTCAACACGGGTGTCATCTCCTGAACGCGATGG
Source organism: Methylobacterium sp. OAE515 (assembly GCF_041806315.1). Classification (NCBI taxonomy): domain Bacteria; kingdom Pseudomonadati; phylum Pseudomonadota; class Alphaproteobacteria; order Hyphomicrobiales; family Methylobacteriaceae; genus Methylobacterium; species Methylobacterium sp. OAE515. Next base: position 2,589,810 of record NZ_JBGMUV010000001.1, on the reverse strand, counting down.
GTGCCGGCGCGCGGGCGCGCGGCATCGTGCCGGCGTTCACGCCGGCGGCATCGGGTTCAGGCTCGGGGAGGCTCGGGTAGCGGCGTCCCGTGCACGCTGGCGAAGGGGGCCGGCGCGGGCCAAGCCACAGCCGCCCGCATCCCAACGGGCGCCGGGAGGACGACCGCCGTGGGCAGGAGCGAGGCGACGGTGGCGAGGCACAGCGCCATCAACGGACAGCCCTTGGCGCAGTCCGGCTTGGCCGCCTTCTCGTGCGGGCAGCATGGCATGTCGTCCATGGCCATGTCGCCCGCCGCCATGCCCGCCATGCCGACGTGACCCGAACCGTCGTCGGCCATGTCCATGCCGGCCATCGCGTGCCTGTGATGGCCGTGGACGGAGGCCGGCATCGCGGCGTGCATGCCCGCGGTGGCCGCGGGAGCGGTTACCGGCGTCAGGGTGAGGCTGAAGACCGCCAGGAGCGGGAGCAGCCGCCGAAGGGCGAGCCAGAGGTTCACGGAACCAGGATGCCAAATTTCGGGCCGGGGCGGAAGTCCGACCCGGTCATTCCACGAAATGTACGAGGACGGGTTCGGTTGCACCGGGGCCTGTCCGGTCGGGCATCACACCGGGACGGCCGGGAAACCGGCCTCGCCGATGGCCCGGGCGATCCGGTCGGCGGGACCCGATATCCCCGACACGGTCACGAGCTTGGCTTGAAGGTCGACCTCGACCTGGGTGCCAGGCTCGACGGCCTGCACTGCGCGGGTCACGGACTTGGCGCAGCCGCCGCGCCCCATCTTATCGACATTGAAACGGACAATGACGCTATCCTCGGAATGGAGTCCCGACGAGATGGAAATTTCGTGCCGGGTGAACTCCCCTGGGGTTACTTTCGTATTAACTATGTTTGTTCCGGTTTCGTCTCGCCTCGTGCAGGGTCATTCCGCGATTTTCAGGCACCGTTTTGACCCCGCAGAGAGCTCCACTCACCGGACTGCAGTATGGCTCAAAACTGCAGCAGCTTTGCGATTTGAGCTCGGGTCCGAGTTCGCCGGAGAGGTGATGCTCACCTGTCGTGCTTCGGCGTTGAGCGTAACAGGTAACGCATAACACTATTTGTTACGCGCGATCAGACATGCGACGTTGGCTGTTTAGCCGGTTTAGAGCGTTCTCGGTCTTACTTGGATCATACCTTCATCAAGCGAAGCGCGGTCTCCCTCCCCCCTTGTGGGGAGGAGGGCCCGTCGAGCCTCGTGATCCAGATCAAACCGAAACCGCTCTAGCGGGCTGCAACCGGATCGTCGCTTCGCGTACGCTCAAACCCTATTGCTTCCGCCGCCGCTCAGCGGTTGCGCCGCCTTGATCGGCGAACTGTCGAGCGAAGAAGGCCAGACCCTGGCAATCGCGACTTTAGCAGCCTCCGTCTCTGGGCCCTCACTGTATCGCCCCAGGATCAGCCCTGACCGTTCGGGGCCGACGATGAGCGCGATCAGGTCGCCGTCGACCGCGGCCCAGTTCATCTTGGTGGTGAACCAGCGACGCCAAGAGCGGAAGTTTATGAGGCTGCGCCGCTTGCACTTGACCACGTCCGCGACGCCGAGGCTGCGACGGCCTGCCGCTGATGGCCCATGCCGGGCCGAGCCGGACCGTCCCGGGGGCAGCTCGATAGCATGCGGCATCACTGTTTGCTGTCGGGTCGGATGATCTGGCGGTCGCGGCCTTCATTGACCCCGCGAACCGAACTGGGTGGAAGTTGGTGACACCCTGCCACGTGAGCCGCAGCGCCCAGGAATTGACCCCGCCGCCGCAGGCTGTTCAGGTGGGGCGGTGTCACAGGGGCACGGCACAGCGCGGGCGACGCGCCTAGGGTCTTAGCGTTCAGGATCAGCGACTTAGCGGCGAACGGGCTCCAGCTCCCTCCGTCTCCGCCATTCAGCCCATACCGCCGTAAGTCCTTGTCACCGCTCAGCGGCGACTTGCGTCGAATGGGGCTATGACCCCGATTTGTACCCGAGAAACAGGTGTGGAAACCGTGTGCGCGGCGGCAGGAGGCATCCGCCGGAGGCCTTAACGAGTGTTGCACCGCAGCTTCCAGCGGAGCGTCGGCTAATCGTCCGGCTTCAGATGGCGGTCCTCGCCGTCGGGACCTCCGAACGCGACGTGGTTGTTCAATCGACCCGAAAGCTCGAAGGCGTGCCCGAAGGCGGCGTTGACAGCCTCCTCGAAGGCGACCGTCGCTCCTGCTTTGGGCTGCCTTCTACGGTGTGGAGTTACCAGCCCTCTTCGGTGTCGCTCGACACGGCAATCTCCGCCGCCTGACTGACGGGCCAAGCGCGACCGACCACCCCTGTACCTGATCGGGCAACTGGTCGCGCTACCCGATCAATCCAGGGCGACCGATTGAAAGCGGCTGCCATGATCGCAAGATGGGGTCGCGCGATGGGGTAGCTTGAGGGTGACGGAGCCGCAGCGACTTCAAGCGTCGCCCTCTCGGTCCGACAACCAATCTTCGCCCACGCGTCTGCAGCCGTTGACGTAGGTTTCACTCGCACGGACAACCAAGCGGCTAAGGCTGGATTCGTGCACGAGTTGATGACTCAGACACCTTCGGCGCACGGTTGGGCCCCTGTCGGGGGTGGAGACCTCGGCGACCTCATCCGTAGCCACGACTGGTCGGGGACCCCGCTTGGGTCGATGGCCGCCTGGCCTAGCCCCGTCCGCACCATCGTCCAGACGCTCCTGCTCTCGCCCGTACCGATGGTGGCGATCTGGGGCCGCGAGGGTATCCTCGTCTACAACCAGGGCTACGCCGAGGTCTGCGGGCCGCGCCACCCGCGCGCTATGGGCGGACGGCTGCTGGAGACCTGGCCGGAGGCCCGCGCCTTCAACGCCCACGTCATCGAGAGCGGCCTCGCCGGTCGGCCCCTCAGCTTTCACGCGCAGGAACTCGAACTCTGGCGGCTGGGCCGTCCCGAGAGGGTCTGGATGGACCTGGAGTACACGCCCATTGTCGACGAGGGCGGCACGCCGATGGGCGTGCTCGCCAGCGTGATCGACATCACCGCGCGTGTGCTGGGCGAGCGTCGGATGGCCGCCAGCGAGAGCCGCCTGCTCTTCCTCGACCGCCTCGCCCAGGCTACCGCAGCCGCCCGCGACGCCGATGCCGTGCTGTCCACCACCACGCGGCTCGTCGCTGAGCACCTGGGCCTGTCCAACTGCGCCTACGCCGACATGGACCCGGACGGCGACGGCTTCACCATCCGCGGCAACTGGCACGCCCCGGACGCGCCCTCGATCCTGGGTCACTACAGCCTCGCCGCCTTCGGCAGGCTCGCGGTCGGCGAGCTCAACGCCGGGCGTCCCCTCGTCATCAACGACAACCTCGTCGAGATCGCGCCGCACGAGGCGAAGACGTTCCAGGACATCGGCATCGCCGCCACCATCTGCATGCCGCTGGTCAAGGACGGACGCCTCAGGGCGCTGATGGCCATCCACCACGCGCAGCCGCATCACTGGACGGAAGAGGAGCTCGGGCTGATCCGCGAGGTGACGGAACGCTGCTGGGCGCATATCGAGCGCGTCGGCGCCGAAGCGCGGCTGCGCGAGAGCGAGATCCGGTTTCGTGCCATGGCCGACGACGCGCCGGTGATGACCTGGATCACGGACGCCTCCGGCGCCTGCATCTACCTCAACCGCCGTTGGTACGAGTTCACCGGACAGACCGAGGCGGAGGGGCTCGTCCTCGGCTGGCTTGACGCCGTCCACCCGGACGACCGCGAACGCTCCGAGCAGGTCTTCTTGACGGCGAACGCGGGGCGGGAACCGTTCCGCCTGGAGTACCGCCTGCGCCGAAAGGACGGGGCCTACCGTTGGGCACTCGATGCCGCCTCCCCGCGGACCGGCACGCACGGCGAGCACCTGGGCTACTTCGGATCGGTCATCGATATCGACGAGCGGCGGGAGGCCGAGGCACGGCTGCGCACGCTGACCAACGTCGTGCCCGCCTTCGTCTGGTTCGCCTCACCCGACGGCCGCCTGCACTTCCTGAACGACCGCTGGTGCGCCTATACGGGCTTATCCCTGGAACTATCGCTGCCGGACGGCTGGACCGACGCGATCCACCCCGACGACCGCGCGCGCACAGCCGCGGTCTGGTCGGATGCGCGCGAGCGAGGCGTGACCTACGAGATCGAGGTGCGCTATCGCCGGCATGACGGCGCCTACCGGTGGTACGTGGCCCGGGCCGAGCCGCTGCGGGATCCCGGCGGCGTGATCACCACGTGGTTCGGGACCTCGACCGACATCCACGACCGTAAAGGCGTCGAGGAGCGTCTGCGCGAGTTGAACGAAACGTTGGAGAGCCGTGTTGCGGAGCGGACCTCCGAACTGCTCACGGCCGAGGAGGCGTTGCGCCAGTCACAGAAAATGGAGGCGGTGGGCCAGCTCACCGGCGGCGTGGCGCACGACTTCAACAACTTGCTCACCATCATCCGTTCCTCTGTCGACTTCCTTCGCCGGCCCGAGTTGCCCGAGGCGCGCAAGGCTCGCTACCTCGACGCGGTCTCCGACACGGTCGACCGAGCCGCCAAGCTCACGGGCCAACTCCTCGCCTTCGCGCGCCGGCAGACCCTGGACCCCCAGGTCTTCAACATCGGCGAGAAGCTGCGGGCGGTAGCGGACCTGCTCGACACGGTGACCGGCGCCCGCATCCGGGTCGTCGCGGAGATCCCCGACAGCCCCTGCTTCGTGCGGGCCGACCTGAGCCAGTTCGACACGGCGCTGGTGAACATGGCGGTCAACGCCCGGGACGCCATGGACGGCGAGGGCTCGCTCACCCTTCGGTTGACCTGCGGGGGAACGCTCCCGCCGATCCGCGGCCACGCCGGGAGTACCCAGCCCTTCGCCGCCATCGCGCTCATCGACACCGGGGCGGGCATCGATCCCGAAATGCTTGAACGCATCTTCGAGCCGTTCTTCACCACGAAGGAGGTCGGCCGCGGCACGGGGCTCGGCCTGAGCCAGGTGTTCGGGTTCGCCAAGCAGTCGGGCGGCGACATCGCCGTTTCCAGCGTCGTCGGCGAGGGCACGACCTTCACGCTCTACCTGCCCGAGGTGGCGGCCGAGGCCGCGGAGCGGGAGGAAGCGTCCGAGGCCGCGGCGTCCCCGATCGGCACGGGGCAGCGGGTGCTGGTGGTGGAGGACAACGTTGAGGTCGGCACCTTCGCGACACAGATCCTGGAGGACCTCGGCTACGAGACCACCTGGGCGGCCACCGCCGAGGAGGCGCTCGACCGGCTGGGAAGCGAAGGGGCGGATTTCGACGTCGTGTTCTCGGACGTGGTGATGCCGGGCATGGGGGGCCTCGCCCTCGCGAGGGAGATGCGGCGTCGTATGCCCCACATCCCCGTGCTGTTGGCCTCCGGCTACAGCCACGTCCTCGCACAGGACGGGCATGACGGCTTCAAGCTCCTGCACAAGCCCTATTCGGCCGAACAGCTCGCGCAGCTCCTGCAGCAGGTGACGGCGCAGGTGCCGAGGCATGAGCGCAGGGAGACAGCCTGAGCCATGGTCGGCAGGGAGTGTCGCGCCGAGGCATACCTCCGCGTGCCGGGCGGCGCGTGGATCCTCAGCCGGTGTCGGCTGGCCCCGACAGGCGGTTCAGCAACTCCCGCATGAGAAGGCGCTCGCCCGGCGTCAGCGCCTCGGCGTCATCGAGGCGGGCACCGAGACCTATCGCCAGGGATGCGAGGCTGGCTTCCTCCCGCACGGACATGTCGGTGGTGACCGCATCGAGCACCGCGTCGCGTGCCAGGGGCGAGAGCCGGGGATCTCGTTCCTCGCTCGGGACGGCGAGAAGGGTCGCCACGGTCCCGACGCCGGCGGCATGGATGAGTGCCACCGCTGACCCGACGGGTATGCGGAGCCGGCCGGCGCGTGCGATCCGCTGCACCCTCTCGCGCAGGATGGCGAGGCCCGCGAGCATGGCCGGCGACCCCGAGGCCGGCGCGCCCACCTCGTTCGTGATCGCGAACACGGCCGGATGGGACAGGCCAAAGGCGACGTAGGTGTCCCAGGCGTCCCGCAGGTCCTGCACCGGGTCGGGATGCGGCGGAAGCGCGGTCTTCCGCGCCATGAAGGCCGCCAGTCCATGCTCGGCCAACGCGTTCAGAAGGCCGCGCTTGTCGCCGAACAGGCGGTACAGGGTCGGGGCCTGGACCGATGCCGCCGCGGCCACGGCCCGGGTGGTCAGGGCCGCCACGCCACCGGTTGCGATCAGCCGGGACGCCGCCTCCAGGATCCGCGCCCTAACATCCTCCGTCTCGATCCCGCTCGCCGGTTCGTCCACCATGGCTTGCCGTACCACCGGGACGGCCACGGTGGTAGCGCCGTTTACATCATGCCGTTATCGATGTTAACGATCCGTTGTTTCCGCCGCTACCATGGTGCTCTCCATGATCGTTGTCACCGGAGCCAACGGCCAACTCGGCAGGGCCGTGGTCGAGGACTTGCTGCGCCGCGTGCCCGCCGAACGGGTGGTCGCCAGCGTCCGCGACGTCGGCAAGGCGGCCGGTCTCGCGGAGCGTGGCGTCGTGGTGCGGGAGGGGGATTTCGCCGACCCGGCCAGCCTGAGGAGGGCATTCGCCGGCGCCGATCAGGTGCTGATCGTCTCGGCCGACAAGCTCGGCGACGAGGCGCTCCGACTCCATCGAAACGCCATCGAGGCGGCGCGGGCCGTCGCTGTCGGCAGGGTCCTCTACACCAGCCACGCAGGGGCTCGGGTGGGATCGTCGTTCCTGCCCGCGGACCAGCATGCGGGCACTGAGGCCGACTTGGCGGACGGGGGCCCGGCGTTCACGTCGCTTCGCCATGGCTTCTACGCGGAGAGCTGCCTGCACATGATCGGCGACGCGCTGCGGACCGGCGAGTTGCAGACGCCCGAGGACGGACCCGTCGCCTGGACGGCTCGCGCCGACCTCGCGGAAGCCGATGCGGCGATCCTCGCCGGCGAGGGGCGATGGGACGGCATCACGCCCCCACTCACGGCCGGCGAGGCCGTGACCATGGCCGAGGTTGCGGCAATGGCGTCCGAGGCGATCGGTCGGGAGGTGCGCCATACGGTCGTCACCGACGAGGAATGGCGTGACGCGAGGATCGCGGGAGGGACGCCGGCCATCTATGCGGACATGCTGCTCGGGACGTTCCGCGCCGCGCGCCGCGGGGATTTCGCCGTGACCGATCCGGCCTTGCGGACGCTCCTCGGCCGGGCCCCGCGGACGCTCGGGGAGGTGTTGGCGGCCGCCCATCCATGACGATCCGGGCCATCCCCCCGTGCTGCCGGGGTCGACCGACACGACCGCGACCGTCACTAGCCCGACTCCCATGATCTCTGGCCGGCGCGCGCATGCCCACGTCGCAGGCTGGATGTAGCCCGGTCGAACCGCGTCGAACGCTGACGGTCCGTCTCTAAGGGCCGCGAACGATCGATTGCGGTCGGTCCATCCCAGGCATCAGGTCCGATAGCCCTCGAAGCCCGATACGGACCTGGATGCAGGGCCTGCACATCGTAGCGATGCATCCATCGAGCTACCGACGCCCGGGTGCTTCGACGACAGTCCGAGTGCCAAGCTCCGTGCCCGCGGCGAGGTGTTCGACGAGGGCATCGATGAAGGCCCGCACCTTGGCCGAGAGGCTTCGGTGGCTCGTGTACACGGCGTGTACGTCGAACGTGTCCCCCGTCAGCCCAGGCAGCAGCCGCACGAGTTCCCTGCGCGCGACGGCTTCGGCGGCCACGAAGTCCGGCAGTCGGCCGATCCCCGCCCCGCCGACCAGGACCTGCCTCAGCGACATGGGCTCGCAGATCGCGTTTCGCGGCCGGACCTCCAGCCTTTCGGCCTCCCCGCCCGGGGCGGTATAGGACCACGCCGCCGGGCGGGTGAGGCCTGCGATCAACGTGTGACTGGCCAGATCGGCGACCTGCCCCGGCGCTTCATGCGCGGCGAGGTAGGCGGGGCTCGCACAGGTCCACATCTCGGTGGACATCAGGCGGCGAGCGATGAGGCCGCTGTCGGGCAACGGGCCCACTCGGATGGCGAGGTCCACGGCCTCGACGGGCAAATCAACCACGCGGTCCTCGACATCCAGGAGCAGCTGGACCTCCGGATGCCGCGCAAGGAAGCCGGGCGTCATGGGTGCGACCAGCGTCATGGCGAGCGTGAACGGCGCGCTGACCCGCAGCGTCCCCCGCGGCGTGCCGCCGAACCCGTCCATGGCGGTGCCCGCCTCCTCGACGTCGGCGAGGATGCGGGCGGCGTGCGGGCGGAATAGCAGACCGGCTTCCGTGAGGCGGAGATGCCGTGGTGAGCGGTCGAGCAGGATGGCGCCGACCGTCGCTTCGAGGCGGCTCAAGGAACGGCTGACCGTCGACTTGGGGACGGCGAGGGCGCGAGCCGCCTGCGACAGGCTTCCGAGATCCGCCACACGGACGAACGCCCGGATATCGGACAGCTCCATCATCGTTCCGATCTCGCAACGCCACGTTTCAGTCAGGGCATATTATGCTCCGATGCGGAACGATGTAACGCTCGAACTGTCGGCCCGGCAGGGGCCATGGTGGTGCCCGGAGGTGGATCGATGACCGGCTCGGACGAACGCGACGGAAGCGCAACGACTGTCGTAGTGGCGGGCAGGAGCGGTGACCTCGGCGCACGCATCGCTTCGGGCCTCGCGCGGCGTGGGGCCAATGTGCGCGCGCTGGTGCGCCGGTCATCCTCCGCGATCCCGGCGGATACCGCCCATGGCATCACGGCGGTCGCAGTGGACTACGACGACGAAGCCTCCCTCGTCTCCGCCTGTCGCGGTGCGGCCTGCGTCGTGTCGGCGCTGAACGGGTTGGAGCCGGTGATACTCGGGGCGCAGGGGCGCCTCCTCGACGCGGCGGCCCGGGCGGGGGTACCTCGCTTCATCCCCTCGGACTTCTCCCTCGATTTCACGCGCACGCGTCCGGGCGACAACCGCAACCTCGACCTGCGCCGCGCCTTCATAGACCGGGTTGACCGCTCGCCGATGCGGGTCACGTCCGTGCTGAACGGCGGTTTCACCGAACTTCTGGCCGGTGGTGCGCCCATCGTACTGCGGGGGCCGCGCCGGATCCTGTACTGGGGGGATCCCGACCAGCCGTTCGACTTCACCACGAAGGACGACGTGGCACGCTACACCGCCGAGGTCGCGCTCGACGAGGCGGCCCCCCGCTTCCTGCGCATCGCGGGGGACGTGGTCAGCCCGAGATCCCTCGTCGAACTGATGACGAACGTGACGGGACGAGCCTACGGGCTCTGGCGCGCTGGCGACATCGACCGGCTCGGGCGGCTGATCCCGATCGCGCGCGCCCTGACATCGGGGAAGCAGGCGGTCTTCCCGGCATGGCAGGGCATGCAGTACCTTCGCGACATGGCCAGCGGACGCGGCAAGCTCCATCCACTGGACAACGACCGCTACGGCCATTGGCGCTGGACCCTCGCGCGAGACGTGCTCTCCGCGCGTCCCTGACGAGGCGGACGCGATCCGGCTGCAGCGCGGGAAGTGCTTGGAACCCATCCCCATCGGGCTCGTTTAGTGGCCGAAATGACAGCCGACTGTCATTTCGGCAGCCATCTACGAACTCGGAGCGCATCATGAGCCCTGCGCCAGGAACGCCCTCGGAGGATAGCCTCCGAACACGCCGCGCGTGGTCGGGTCTCGTCATCGACGTGTTTCGCTTGAACGGCGACCTGATCGAGGCCGGCGACGCCTTGGTGCGGGACCTGGGCCTGACCAGTGCCCGCTGGCAGGTCCTGGGCGCCATCGCCCTGTCCCCGGTCCCGCTGCCGGTCGCCCACATCGCCCGCAACATGGGCCTCGCCCGCCAGTCGGTGCAGCGCGTCGTCGACGACATGCGCGAGGACGGACTGCTGCGGCTCGAACCCAACCCCCACCACCGCCGCGCGCCCCTCGTCTCGATGACCCCGCGTGGCGAAGCCGCCTACGAACAGGCCACGGAGCGCAAGGACCTCTGGGCCGACGTCCTCACCGAAGGGATGTCCCCGGAAGCCATGGAGGCCGCCGGAACCTTGCTGCGAACGCTGCAGCAGCGGATCGGTGCCTCTCAAGGAGACTTCGCAACCATCGCCGCCGCCTCGCGGAAGGAGACCCAGGAATGAATCGCGCCTCCGCCACGCAGGGCTACGACGCCGACGTGATCGTCGTCGGTGCCGGGCCCATCGGCCTGACGACGGGCAACGCCCTGCGCCATCACGGCGTGTCATGCCTGATCCTCGAAGAACGGACCGACGTGAAGGCCTACTCGCGGGCCAACAACCTCTGGGCGCGCCCGCAGGAGCTGCTCGCCGGTATCGGCCTGCGCGACCTGCTGGCCGAGAACAGCTACGCGATCCACACCATCAACTTCTTCGTCAACGGCACCCCGACGACACCCATTCCCATCGCTGACGTCGCCAGCCCTTACCCCAAGGTCCTCTACAGCGGGCAGGACGTGATCGAGCGAACCCTGACAGACACGTTCGAGACTCGCGGCGGCCGGCTCGACCGGGGCTGCCGGGTGACCGGCGTCGAGCAGGACGAGGCGGGCGTCACAGTGGTGCTACGGCGCGGCGAAGACGGGCCGGAGGAGCGGCGCCGCTGCCGCTACCTCGTGGCGGCCGACGGTGCGAAGAGTGCGATCCGGCCGATGCTGGATCTCGACTTCGAAGCGGAGCGGCTGCCGGATTGCATGAACCGGCAGGTCGACGCGAAGCTCTCCTGGCGCCGCTCGCAGGAGCCCAATCAGCTCTGGTTCTTCTACTACGAGCGCGGCTTCGCCGGCATCCTGCCGGTCTGGGGCGGATACCATCGTTTGTTCTTCCTGGCCGACGACACTGGCGTACCGGACCGCGACCCGACCCTCGACGAGATGCAGGCGGTCGCGCGCGAGGTGACGGGCGACGAGACCCTGACCCTGTCGGACCCGCAATGGCTCACCCACAGCCGATTCCAGTACGGCGTCTCCCCGGGTTACGCCCGTGGCCGCGTCTTTCTGGCGGGCGACGCCGGACACCTGTCCCTACCCATCGGCGGGCAGGGCATGAACGCGGGCCTGCACGACGCCGTCGAGATCGCGTGGCGCCTTGCAATGACCCTGCGGGGCGAGGCTGCGCCGGTCATCCTGGACTCCTACGACGGCGAGCGGGGCGGCGAACACGCCCGCCTCAGTGCTCAGCAGGCGCGCGGCTTCCGATGGACCGTCTACCGCGGCCGGGTCACCGATACGGTCCTGGGCCTGGCCGCGAAGGCGCTCCCGAACCTCGGCTCGCTCCTGCAGGGCACGGACGACATGCAACAGATGGGTGTCGAGTACCCGAAGAGCCTCCTGAACGAGGACCGCCTGTCCGGCCTGGCGACCGTGCTGCGGCCGGGACCGAAGCCAGGCGAGCGCGCACCGGACGCAGAGGTGACGCATCGCGGCGAGACCACGAGCCTGTTCCCGTTCCTCTACAACCCGGACGGCCACACGACCGGCTGGTCGCTCCTGTGCTTCGACGGCCGGTCGTCCGACGCGGGCGCCTCGCTGCTCGATGCAGCCGACGCCGTCACGCCATGGCCTTGGGTGCGGCCGCGCCTCGTCCTGGCGGGCCCGCCGGTCGACGATGCGGACGTCCCCGTCCTCTCGGACATGGACGGCAAGGCCCATGGCGCCTACGGCCTGGAGGGCCGCCCGGCGCTCGTGCTCGTTCGCCCGGATGGCCACATCGCCTTTCGCGGCGACGCCGACCGGACCGACCGGCTAGTCGCATACTGCCGAAGGGCCTTCGGTGCGGAGGTCGCACGGTCAACGAGCGAACTCGCCGCCGCGCAACAGCCCGGTCACGCGTGAACGACCGCGTTGGGTCGGAACCGAGATGGCTGCTTGGGGTGGTTTCCAGCCAGACCGCTCTGGAGCGGAGACCGCCTCGGAGCGGACATCGCTGAGGCAGGTCACGTGGCTCGGTCAGTCGCCGAACCAGGGCGTCATAGCTCGGCTGACGGTCGCTTCATCAACAGCTGTCTCGCTTGCCCAAGCGACGATCCCGTCTGGCCGTACGAGGATGGCCCGCAAGCCCAGTCCATCCCGCGCGTTCGTTGCGACATAGCTGATCTTCTTGGACTTGCGGCAAGCAAAGGTCTGATGCGTTGCGCCTGGATCGAATTCCAAGAGCAAGCCTTTGCCGCCGCGCAAAAGGCTGCCGACCCTCTGTCCATCGTTCAGCACGAAATCGGGAACGCTGTGTCCTACCAAAGGATGGCTGCCGCTGAGGTCGTAGCGAAGCGAGACGCCCCACACCCGCTCGGCGAAGTAGGTCGCGCCATCCGGCGTCTCGATCAGGTCGCGGATGATGGCTTCAAGCGCGCGCGAGCTTCGGCTCGGCCTCATCAGCGCGACCTGGGCCCGCGACCAGTCAAGGATACGGGCGCCGACCGGATGCCGCTCGCGCTCATAGCTGTCGAGGAGGTCCGTCGGCGCATCGCCGTGGATCGTGGCGGCGAGCTTCCAGCCCAGGTTCATCGCGTCGCCGAGCCCGAGATTGAGGCCCTGTCCGCCCAGCGGGGAATGGACGTGCGCCGCGTCACCGGCCAGCAGCACCCGACCGTTGCGATACGCGCTCGCTTGGTAGGCCCGGTCGGTCCAGGTGGTGGCAAGTTCGAGCTTGGTCACCGTAACATCGGTGCCTGAGATCCTGCGCAGGACAGCCTCGACGTGTTCGCGCGTGATCGGGGCGGAGCGATGGAATGCGCCTCCGTCGAAATCGGCCATCGCGATCGTGCCGGGCGGGGTGAACAGGTACATGCCCTGCGCGGTGTACTGGCGTCCCGGCATGAGCGCGTCCGCGCCGGCCAACTCGGCCTGGACGGAGTAGCCGGTGAACTCGGGCTCGGTGCCCGTAAAGCCGACGCCGGCCGCCTTGCGCACCGTGCTGCGGGCCCCGTCGCAGCCGACGAGCCAGCATCCTCGAAATGATTGGCCGCCTGCCTGGACGACGACGAACTCGTCCGTCTGGGTAAAGCCTTCAACACCCCTGCCCCGCAGGACCGTGACGCCCGACGCCTCCGCTCGCGCGCTCAGGACAGCTTCGATGCCTGCCATCTCCGCAGCCAAGTTGCTGACGGCGCCGGGTAGGCGATGGGTCCAGCGCGCGGTGTCGATCCGATCATGGAAGAACTGGATGCCGGCGAAGTGGCCGCCCGGACGGCGGGTTTGCTTCATCCAATGCGCCGTCCCTGGCGTAGCACGGCTGGCCGCGTGAGCTTCGATCGCGTTCAACAGGCCCCGGCGATCGAGGCTTTCGATGGTCGGAACTGAGAGGCCGCGCAGTCCGAACGGGGCGTATATCAACGGTGAGGACGGATCACACGCCTGTTCGAGGACCAGCACGGAGCACCCGGCAAGCGACAGCTCGCAGGCGAGGAACAGGCCCACGGGACCAGCGCCGGCGATGATCGTGTCATAATGCGTCGGTGAAGTGGGCATGGTCGGGCTCCCAAGTCGATGTTCGACCGGAGCGTTTCCCGAACCCGAGACCCACGCGGACGAACGGCCGGACGCGCGAGGGCGTCGTTCGTTCGTCGTGGGGGTCCGCGGCACGGGGCCAAAGACCAGAGCTTTCGTTACCGAAAGGACTTGGGCTTACCAAACCAAGTCTGCCTTTTCCGACATCGCAACGGTAGCGCGCTGGTGAACGGGCTGCAACGGCTAAGCTACGCCGGTCCAAGCATCGTGATGTCAGCAGGTCCGCTTCCGGGTATCGTGTTGCGTTCGCCCACCGTCTGACATGGGTCGGTAGGAGCTCGTCCGCTTTTCTGGCAGCTTTTCTCCGAAGCGGGCCAGCCGGTTTCGGCCAAGTTCGGCCGACGCTGATGATTCCCTGGGCGTCCGAGAGGGTGGATATCCGCCGGTCTGCTTTTGAGCAGCGGATACATCGAGGCAGACATGGCCGCGGGGACCGCTCTCAATCTGGCTCGGACATTCAGAGATGATCCGCCGCCTCAGCCGAACTCCTTCGCGGTCGCTATCCACAGCGTCGTGGCGCCCCCACTTTGAGGCGACTGAACCTGTGAGATCTCCTGTGGGATGGCTCGGCCGTCGACGGGAGAGAAGCTCATGCCTACACCTCGACGACGCCCTTTCGCCGTTCCGAAAGCGATGAAACAGGATCGCCTCAACGTCCTCGTGCACCTCCTCGAAGCCGCATACTGGTTCGGAATAATTGCGGCGCTGATGTTGGAAGACGTAGCCCTATGGGTATGGGGCGCGACCGCCATCATCGTCGTTCCGTTTTACGCCATCGTCACGGTAGCGGTGCGCTCTCGCCTCGGTATCCTGCAGTGAACTGTCTGCTTCCCACACCAAATCGAGGTTGCCGGTTGGCCGACGAACGGCCGCTTGGGAGAGGCGTCATAATCGGTCTGGGCAGGTAGGTTGGATCGTGATCGGAACGGCGGCTTGGGGTGATCTGATGCCGGTGCGCTTCCGGACGGCGGATGTATGGGAGCGGACATAGCCGCGGGGACCGCTTACGGCCCTACGCTGAAGCCCGAAACGTCTGATTACAGGCTACGGGGAGGCAGAGATCTCTGGCCGGGATGGGAATCCGGCACGCCACGGGCAGGCGGCCCTGCCGCCGAAACTCCTGCACAACCAGCCTCAGCCGAGCACATCGCTAACGCGAACGTGCTGCTGTGCGGGTGTTCGGGGAGCACGCACGCAAACGGCATTAGAATGGCGTGGCGGAGTCGCACCCGCACGTACCTTGAGCCTACTAAACGGCATCCACAGCCCGTCTGGCGTCGCTTACACGCCGACCATCGCGGTGCCGTCGCGCTGATTGTGGATCGGCGTTGAAGCGGGACCCCCGACCAAAGCCAAGGCAGCGCGTTGATATCATTCGCAAAATCGAGGAGAAAGCGGGTTTCCGGTCGGCGCCGATCGAGACCCTACCTCTCGACGAAAAACGGCTGTTTGTTGAGGACGTTACCATCCTGCAGAGTGGGGTCCCGACTCGGCGCTCATCCGCCAGATGGGCTGAACCCGGTCCTTGCCCACCTGCCAGCCGTCTGCCTGCAGCAGCGCGGTGACGCGGCGGTAGCCATAACGCCCGTACTCGGACGCCAGGGCGATGATGGCCTGGGTCAGTGCATCCTCATCGGCCGGCACGGTCGGCACGGTGCGTTGCGTGCCGCGGTGCTGACCGACGATCCGGCAGGCGTGACGTTCCGAGAGACCGTACGTCTCCCGGATGCCGACCACTGCCTGCCGGCGTCGCTCGGGGGCTACAAGGTTCCCGAGGCGACGTCCGCCAACACCTGACCCACCAAGGACAGGTCAGCTACGAGCCGGCGTAGCCGCGCGTTCTCGCGCTCCAGGTCCTTCATCTTCCTGGCTTGGTCGATTTGGAGGCCGCCGTACTCTCTGCGCCAGCGGTAATAGCTCTGCTCGGGGATCTCCGCCTCTTTGCACGCCAGGGCTAAACTCTTGCCTTGGGCCGTCTGCACCTCGATCCGGCGCAGCTTCAGCACGACCTGCTCCGCGCTCGTCTTCTGACCTCGCCGCATGTCCGACGCCTCTGGTCCTGGCTGATCCTCTCAATCAGCCCGGTCCAAAGCCAGCCGGTCAGGTCACCGTAGGCGAACCCGGAACCCAGAACCGCGACGCGTGCCCAGCTTTGCGTCGTCGGCGGTTCTGGATTCCGGGCCCTGCTACGCAGTCCCGGAATGACGTGGTCACAGCCGCGCCGTCGTCGCGAGCGGACCGCGTGACGCGCGTCCAAAGGGTCCACCGGCTACCGCCTTGGGCCGCCCGGCCGCCTGCACACGCGACACCGATCCTTCTGTCATATCTGAATACAGCATCCGCCTACCCGCCGTTGCCCTTATGCAGTAGCGTCAGAATGTCATTCCGCCGGCGAGACCGGCTGGATCATCCTTCCCAGACGAGGGCTGCATGCGTTCCGGCGACACCAAGACAGATCGTTGCGGCTCCACCCGGCGGACACTCCTCCGGGCCGGCCTCTCGGCCGCCGCCTTCGGAGCGCCTCTGATCCGGTCGGGCGCCGCGCGCGCCGAGGCGGGCGAGCTGCGTATCGCGAAGCAGCCCGGCCTGTCCTACCTGCCGGCCGTGATCGCCGAGAAGCTCGGCCTCGTGGAAAAGCACGCCAAGGCCGCCGGGATCGACAACCTCCGGGTGACGTGGACGCGCCTGACCAATGGCGGCGCCAGCAACGACGCGCTGCTGTCCGGCGGCGTCGACATGGTGATCAGCGGCGGACCGAACATGCTGATCATGTGGGGCAAAACGAGCGGGCGGGTGAAGGGTGTCGTGGCGACCGGCGCCCTGCCGATGAAGCTCGTCACCAACAACCCGAACGTGAAGGCGCTGGCGGATTTCGGACCGGCCGACCGGATCGCGGTCCCGACCATCCGGGTCGGGACGCAGCCCGTGGTGCTGGGGATCGCCGTCGAGAAGGAATTCGGGGCCGGCGCCCTGGAGAAGTTCAACGCGATGACCGTCGGCATGGGCCATCCCGACGCGATGATCGCGCTCCAGAACAAGAACAACGGCGTCACCGCGCATTTCTCGCAGCCGCCGTATCAGGACCAGGAGCTCGCCATGTCGGGCGTCCACGAGGTCCTCGACTCGGTCGCGGTGATGGGCGGCCCCCTGACCAATGGCTGCGTCTACAGCACGACGACCTTCCACGACGCCAATCCGAAGGTCATCGCGGCGTTCGTCGGCGCGATCAAGGAGGCCATCGCCCTGATCGACACGGACAAGCCGGCCGCGGCCAGGATCTACCTGGAGGTCAACAAGGAGAGCATCTCGGCGGACGCCCTCGCGGCCCTGATCGCGCGGCCCGGCATGGTGTTCTCCGCGGCGCCGCAGAACCTGCTCCCGGCCGCCCAGTTCTTCTCGCGCGCCGGCTACATCAAGCAGAAGCCGACCAGCTGGAAAGAGTTCTTCTTTGACGAGGTTCACGATCTCCCCGGAAGCTGAGATCGTCAGAGCGCGCCAATCAGGTTTCCGCCGGAGGGCCGTTCACCGAGTCCAGCGCCGACATCACGTGCGCCGACGACGTGCTTCGCGCGGCCGGTAGGGACGGTCGGCACGGCCCAATCCTAATGCGACCCTTATAAGATCCGCCCTGTCCACGCCTCGAACCCTAACGCGGTTCGGGGCCACATTCCGGGTTGGCCGGAACCGGTCGCGGAGCCTCCGCGGTCGGTCCGCCGAACCGGACCCGACCACCATGCTCGACATCGTCTTCCTCGCGGGGGGACTCGCCTTCTTCGCCGCCGCGGCCGGCTACGCCGCGGCCTGCGAGCGGCTGTGAGCGAGGCCGCCATGAGCCTCGACCTCGCCCTCGGCGCCTGCGTCACCGCCGGCCTCCTCGTCTACCTCACCTACGCCCTCGTCCGCCCCGAGCGGTTCTGAGCGGCTGCGCACGGACCCCCCCATGAACCTCAACGGCTGGATCCAGATCGCGCTCTACTGCGCGGTCGTTCTGGCGCTCGTGAAGCCCCTTGGGTCGTACATGACCCGCGTCTTCACCGGAGAGCGCACCCTCCTCTCGCCCGTGCTCGCACCGATCGAGCGCGGGCTCTACCGGGTGTCGGGCATCGATGACCGCCAGGAGCAGCACTGGCTGGCCTATACGGGCGCGGTCATCCTGTTCCACGTGCTGGGCTTCGCGGTGCTCTACGCGATCCTGCGGCTGCAGGCGGTCCTGCCGCTCAACCCGGCCGATCAGGCCGCGGTGGCGCCGGATCTCGCGTTCAACACGTCGACCAGCTTCATCACCAACACCAACTGGCAATCCTATGGCGGCGAGACCACGCTGTCGGACCTGACCCAGATGCTGGGCCTGACGCACCAGAACTTCCTGTCGGCGGCGACCGGCATCGCGGTTGCGGTGGCGCTGATCCGGGGCTTCGCCCGAGCCTCTACCGGAACAATCGGTTCGTTCTGGGTCGATGTCACCCGCGCGACCCTCTACGTGCTGCTGCCGATCTGCATCCCCTACACGCTGTTCCTGGTCTGGCAGGGGATTCCGCAGACGCTCAGTGCCTACGCTGACGCCACCACACTGGAAGGTGCCAAGCAGACGATCGCGCTCGGACCAGTGGCGAGCCAGGTGGCGATCAAGATGCTCGGGACCAATGGCGGCGGTTTCTTCAACGCCAACGCCGCGCACCCGTTCGAGAACCCGACCGCCCTGTCGAACTTCGTCCAGATGGTCTCGATCTTCGTGATCGGCGCCGCGCTCACCAACGTCTTCGGCCGCATGGTCGGCGACGAGCGCCAGGGCTGGGCGATCCTCGGCGCCATGGGGATCCTGTTCCTCGCGGGCGTCGCCGTCACCTACTGGGCCGAGGCCAACGGCAGCGCGGTGCTCAACAGCTTCGGGCTGACCGGTGGCAACATGGAGGGCAAGGAGACCCGCTTCGGCATCGCGGCCTCGGCGCTGTTCGCGGTGATCACCACCGCGGCCTCCTGCGGCGCGGTCAACGCCATGCACGATTCGTTCACGGCGCTCGGCGGGCTGATCGCGCTGCTCAACATGCAGCTCGGCGAGATCATCATCGGCGGTGTCGGCGCCGGCCTCTACGGGATGCTGATCTTCGTGATCGTGGCGATTTTCGTGGCGGGCCTGATGGTCGGCCGCACCCCCGAATACCTCGGCAAGAAGATCGAGGCGAAGGAGGTGAAGATGGCCATGCTCGGCATCCTCTGCCTGCCGCTGATGATGCTGGGCTTCACGGCGCTCGCGACCGTGCTGCCGGCGGGCCTCGCCGGACCGGCCAATGCCGGCCCGCACGGCTTCACCGAGATCCTCTACGCCTACACGTCGGCGGCGGCCAACAACGGCTCGGCCTTCGGCGGGCTGACGGCCAACACGCTATTCTACAACAGCACGCTCGCCATCGGCATGCTGGTGGGGCGGTTCTTCGTGAAGATCCCGGTGCTCGCCATCGCGGGCTCGCTCGCCGCGAAGAAGAGGGTTCCGGCCTCGGCGGGCACGTTCCCGACCCATGGCGGCCTGTTCGTCGGGCTCCTCGTCGGCGTGATCCTGATCATCGGCGGCCTGACCTTCTTCCCGTCCCTGGCGCTGGGCCCCGTGGTCGAGCACCTCGCGGGCGCGGCCGGCCAGACCTTCGCGACGGGGGGCTGAGATGCCGCGCGCCCTCCCCTCCCGGCGCCTGCCGCGCCATCACCTCGTGCTGCACCGGCAACCGCGGCGAAGCGACCGCGCCCAGGCGGTGCGGACCTCCGATCTCGTGCTGGCGCTCCTCGGCGTCGTCCTGCTCGGAGGCTTCGCCCTCCTGGCCGCCTACGCGCTGACGGCCGGCAGGCTGGCCCTCTGATCCCGACAGCGCCCGGCGCGCCGCGCCGGGCACCTAACCCCTTCCGGACATCTCCCATGTCGCGTCAGACATCATCCCTGTTCAGCGCCGCCCTGATCGGGCCGGCCCTCATCGGCTCCGTCCGCAAGCTCGACCCCCGCGCCATGATCCGCAACCCGGTCATGTTCGTGGTCGAGGTCGTGGCCCTCCTCACCACCGTGCTGTTCGCCCGCGACCTGATCACCGGCGGCAGCGACCTCGCCTTCTCCGGCCAGATCATCCTCTGGCTGTGGTTCACCCTGATCTTCGCCAATTTCGCCGAGGCGCTCGCGGAAGGGCGCGGCAAAGCCCAGGCCGACAGCCTGCGGCGGACCCGCACCGAGATGACGGCCAAGCGCCTCACCGGTCAGGGCCTCGCCTACGAGATGGTGCCGGGTACGACCCTGAAGGTCGGCGACGTGGTGCTGGTCGAGGCCGGTGACCTGATCCCCTCCGACGGCGAGGTGATCGAGGGCGTGGCTTCCGTCAACGAGGCCGCCATCACCGGCGAATCCGCCCCGGTGATCCGCGAATCCGGCGGCGACCGCTCGGCGGTCACCGGCGGCACGCAGGTCCTCTCCGATCAGATCAAGGTCCGCATCACGGCGGCAGCGGGCTCGACCTTCGTCGACCGCATGATCGCCCTGGTCGAGGGCGCCGCGCGCCAGAAGACGCCGAACGAGATCGCCCTCAACATCCTGCTGGCCGGGCTCACCATCGTGTTCGTCTTCGCGGTGGCCTCGATCCCGAGCTTCGCGAGCTACGCGGGCGGCGCGATTCCGGTGATCGTCCTCGTGGCCCTGTTCGTCACCCTGATCCCGACGACCATCGGCGCGCTGCTCTCGGCGATCGGGATCGCCGGCATGGACCGGCTCGTCCGCTTCAACGTGCTCGCCATGTCGGGGCGCGCCGTCGAGGCGGCGGGCGACGTCGACACCCTGCTCCTCGACAAGACCGGCACGATCACGCTGGGCAACCGGCAGGCCACGGAGTTCCGCCCGGTCTCCGGCGTTTCGGAGCGGGATCTCGCCGATGCGGCGCAGCTCGCCTCTCTGGCCGACGAGACGCCGGAGGGCCGCTCGATCGTGGTGCTCGCCAAGGAGACGTACGGGCTCCGGGCCCGCGACATGGCCTTGCTGAACGCCACCTTCGTACCGTTCACCGCCCAGTCGCGCATGTCCGGCGTCGATCTGGACGGCTCGTCCATCCGCAAGGGTGCCGTGGATTCGGTC
Source organism: Methylobacterium sp. OAE515 (assembly GCF_041806315.1). NCBI lineage: Bacteria > Pseudomonadati > Pseudomonadota > Alphaproteobacteria > Hyphomicrobiales > Methylobacteriaceae > Methylobacterium > Methylobacterium sp. OAE515. Next base: position 2,569,153 of record NZ_JBGMUV010000001.1, on the reverse strand, counting down.
ATCGCGTCCGTGTCGGCGCAGCCCATGGCCACCCACGGCTCCAACGCTGCCCTGGCGTTCCGTCCGGAAGCGGAGAGCGGATCCGTGGCCGAGATCCGGTCCATCGCGGAGGCGATCGCCAAGGCCGGCGGCACGCCGCTGGCGGTCGCCCGCGACGGGCGGCTGCTCGGCGTGATCTACCTCAAGGACATCGTGAAGGGCGGAATCCGCGAGCGCTTCTCGGAGCTGCGCCAGATGGGCATCCGCACCGTGATGATCACGGGCGACAACCCGATGACCGCGGCGGCGATCGCCGCCGAGGCCGGCGTCGACGATTTCCTCGCGCAGGCCACCCCGGAGGACAAGCTGGCGCTGATCCGCAAGGAGCAGGCGCAGGGCAAGCTCGTCGCCATGTGCGGTGACGGCACCAACGACGCTCCGGCGCTGGCCCAAGCCGACGTCGGTGTGGCGATGAACACCGGCACGGTGGCGGCCCGCGAGGCCGGCAACATGGTCGATCTCGACAGCGACCCGACCAAGCTCATCGAGATCGTCGGCATCGGCAAGCAGCTGCTGATGACCCGCGGCGCGCTCACGACCTTCTCGATCGCCAACGACGTGGCCAAGTATTTCGCCATCATCCCGGCGATGTTCCTAGGGCTGTACCCGCAGCTCCAGGCGCTCAACGTGATGCATCTCGCCTCGCCGCAGAGCGCGATCCTGTCGGCGATCATCTTCAACGCGCTGATCATCGTGGCGCTGATCCCGCTGGCCCTGCGCGGCGTCACCTACCGGGCCGTCGGTGCGGCCGCGCTGCTGCGCCGGAACCTGCTGATCTACGGGCTCGGCGGCGTCCTCGTGCCGTTCGTCGGCATCAAGGCGATCGACCTCGCCGTCAGCGCCCTCCACCTCGCCTGATCCGGTCCCACGGAGATCCGCCATGCTCAGACAGCTTCGCCCCGCCCTGGTCCTGCTCACCGCGTTGACGGTGATCACCGGCCTCGCCTACCCCCTCGCCATGACCGGCCTCGCGGGAGTGATCTTCCCCGCCAAGGCCGCCGGAAGCCTGATCGAGCGCGACGGCACGGTCATCGGCTCAAGTCTGATCGGCCAGAACTTCACCGGCGCCGGCTACTTCCACGGCCGGCCCTCGGCCACGACGGCGCCGGACCCCGCCGACGCCGCGAAGACGGTGCCGGCGCCCTACAACGCGGCGAACTCCTCCGGCTCGAATCTCGGCCCGACCAGCGCGGCCTTGGCCGAGCGGGTGAAAGGCGACGTCGAGGCGCTGAAGGCCGAGAATCCGGGCGCGCAGGTCCCTATCGACCTCGTCACGACCAGCGGGTCCGGCCTCGACCCGGACATCTCGCCCGAGGGCGCCTACTTCCAGGTTCCCCGGATCGCCAAGGCCCGAAACATCCCGGAGGAGCGCGTGCGCGATCTCGTGACGTCGCGCATCGAGGGCCGCACGCTCGGCATTCTGGGTGAGCCGCGCGTCAATGTCCTGGCGCTGAACCTGGCGGTCGACGAGCTCGCCGCCCGCTGACGCGAGCTCGATATCAGCTCGGGACACACCGTCAGGTCGGATCGTTGCCGATTGGTCTCACGGACACGGCGCGTGAGGCCCGATCCCTTGGGCGGACCTCGAAATGGCGTGTCGAAAATTCCGCTTCGTCTTTCCGAGCGGAGCAACCCAGTCGCGCCACGTCCCCCGGCGTCCCGCTGCCCTGGATTGCTTCGCTCCGCCCGCAATGACGCGACGATCCCGCGATATCCGCGGTGTTTTGCTAAGATGGCGATCATGCCCGAGACCGGTCGCGACCCTGCCCGCCCCTCGCCCGATGCCCTGCTCGAAGCGGTGCGCCGGGAGGAGCGGACGCGCGGCCGGCTCAAGGTCTTCCTCGGCGCCGCCCCCGGCGTCGGCAAGACCTACGAGATGCTGACCATCGGCCGGGCCCGGATGAAGGCCGGGCTCGACGTCGTGGTCGGCGTGGTCGAGACGCACGGCCGCGCAGAGACCGAGGCCCTGCTCGACGGGTTCGAGACGATCCCTCGCCGCGCCGTGCCGTATCACGGCACCGTCCTGGAGGAGATGGACCTCGACGCGCTGCTCGCCCGCCGGCCGGCTCTCGCGCTGGTCGACGAACTCGCCCACACCAACGCGCCGGGCTCGCGCCACCCGAAGCGCTTCCAGGACGTCGAGGAGCTGCTCGACGCCGGCATCGACGTCCTGACGACGCTCAACATCCAGCATGTCGAGAGCCTCAACGACGTGGTCGCGTCGATCACCCGCATCCGGGTGCGCGAGACGGTGCCGGATGGCGTCCTCGACCGGGCCGACGACATCGAGGTGGTCGACCTCAACCCCGACGACCTGATCCAGCGCCTGAGGGACGGCAAGGTCTACGTCCCAACCCACGCCGAGCGCGCCCTGAAGCACTACTTCTCTCGCGGTAACCTGACGGCTTTGCGCGAGCTGGCACTCCGGCGCACCGCCGACCGCGTCGACGACGAGCTCCTCAGCCATATGCGGGCCAACGCCATCGCGGGCCCCTGGGCGGCCGGCGAGCGCGTGCTGGTCTGCGTGAACGAGGATCCTCGCTCCTCCGGCCTCGTGCGCTACGCAAAGCGCCTGGCCGACCGCCTGCACGCACCCTGGACGGCGCTCTCGATCGAGGGCGCGCGGGCGGCCGCCCTGAGCGAGGCGGAGCGCGACCGGATCGCCGAGGCCCTGCGGCTCGCCGACCGGCTCGGCGGCGACGCCGTCACACTGCCGGGCGGACGCCGGATCGCCGACGACGTGCTCGACTATGCCCGCTCCGCCAACGTCAACCACATCGTCGTCGGCAAGGCGAACCGGTCGTGGCTGTTTGAGCTCGTGAACGGTTCGGTGGTGCACGATCTCGTGCGGCGCAGCGGCAATATCAGCGTGCACGTGGTCCCCGGCGAGGCCGTGCCGGACGAAACGCAGCCGCGCCGCGCCGTGGCTTTGGCCGCTCCGCGGTCCAGCTTCGAGGCGCGGCCCTATGTCATCGCCCTGGCGGCGGTCGCCGCGGGACTCGGCGCGGCGATCCTCGCCCAGCCCTATGCGGGCGTCGAGAATGCCGATCTCTTCCTGCTGACCGCTGTCGTCGCGGTCGCGGTGCGCTGGGGGCTCGGGCCGGCCCTCGCCGCCGTGGTGGCGGGCTCGCTTGCCTACAACTTCTTCTTCCTGCCGCCGGTCTACACGCTGACCATCGCCGACCCGACCAACGTCGCCGCCTTCCTGCTGTTCACGCTGGTGGCGGTGCTGGTCTCGAACCTCGCCGCCCGCGCCCGCCGGGTGGCGGTGGTCAGCCAGGGCCGCGCGCGGGCCACCGAGCGGCTGTTCGGCTTCTCGCGCAAGCTCGCCGCCTGCGGAACCCTCGACGACGTGCTCTGGGCCACCTGCGCCCAGGTCGCCGCGATGCTGAAGGTGCGTGTCGTTCTGCTCCTGCCCGATGGTCAGGCCGTCACCGTCCGGGCCGGCTACCCGCCGGAGGACATGCTCGACGAGGCCGACCTCGCGGCCGCGCATTGGGCTTTCGCCAACGACCGGCCCGCGGGCCGCGGCGCCGACACGCTGCCCGGCGCCAAGCGGCTGTTCCTGCCGATGCGGACCGGGCGCGGCACGATCGGGGTGATCGGCCTCGATTCCGACGGCACCGGGCCGATCCTGTCGCCGGAGGGCCGCCGCCTCCTCGACGCCCTGGCCGACATGGGCGCGCTCGCCATCGAGCGGGTCCGGCTCGTGGAAGATCTCGACCGGGCCGAGCGCGCCGCGGAGACGGACCGTCTGCGCCAGGCGCTGCTGACCTCGATCAGCCACGACCTGCGCACGCCCCTCGCCTCGGTTCTGGGCGCGGCGAGCACGCTGCGCGACCTCGAGGCGGCGCTGCCCGCGGACGCGAAGGCGGAGCTGCTGGCGACGATCATCGAGGAGTCGGAGCGGCTCAACCGCTTCATCGCGAACCTCCTCGACATGACCCGATTGGAGGCCGGCGCGGTGGCGCCGAACCTCTCCGCGCAGGACGTGGCCGAGACCGTCGACACCGCCCTGCGCCGGACGCAGAAGATCCTCGCCGACCACCGCGTCGCCGTGGCGGTGGATCCCGACCTGCCGGCGCTGGCGCTCGACCCGGTCCTGTTCGAGCAGGTTTTGGTCAATCTCCTCGACAACGCCGCGAAATACGCGCCCGGAGGCTCGACCGTGACGGTCCGGGCGCGGCGGGAGGACGACCGGGTCCGGATCGCCGTGCTGGACGAGGGCGAAGGCCTGCCCGAGGCGGAAGTCGAGCGGGTGTTCGACAAGTTCTACCGCGTCCGGAAGGGCGACCGGGTCCGGGCCGGAACCGGTCTGGGGCTCGCCATCTCCCGCGGCTTCGTCGAGGCGATGGGCGGGACCGTCACGGCCGCGAACCGGCGCGATCGAAGCGGCGCCTGCTTCACCATCGCTCTGCCGGTCCCCGCCCGCAGCGCGCCCAGGGACATCGCCGCATGAGTCCGAAGGTTCTGGTCGTCGACGACGAGCCACCGATCCGCAAGCTCCTGCGCATGGGCCTCGCCACACAGGGCTACGCCGTCCTGGAAGCGCCCGATGCCCGGTCCGCCCTGGCGCTGCTCGGCCGCGAGGGCGTCGATCTCGTGATCCTCGACCTCGGCCTGCCCGACATGCGCGGTCACGACCTGCTGCGGACGGTCCGGGCGAGTCATCCCGACCTGCCCGTCGTCGTGTTGTCGAGCCGCGACGACGAGGGCGGCAAGGTCGAGGCGCTGGATCTCGGTGCCAACGACTACGTGACCAAGCCGTTCGGCATGGCGGAGCTGCTGGCGCGCCTGCGTGCCGCCATGCGGCACCAGCTCGCCGCCCGGGGGGAGCGACCGATCTTCCGCGTCGACAACCTCTCGGTCGATCTGATCCGGCGCATCGTCAAGATCGACGAAGCCGAGGTGAAGCTGACGCCCCGGGAATACGACTTCCTGCGCGTCCTGGTGCTGCATGCCGGCAAGGTGCTGACGCACGCCCAGCTCATGCGCTCGGTCTCGTCCTCATCGGACCCGCAATACCTGCGCGTCTACGTGCGCCAGCTTCGCCAGAAGCTGGAGGCGGATCCCGAGCGTCCCCGGATCTTGCTGACCGAGACCGGCGTCGGCTACCGCCTGCGCGCGCCCGACGACGAGCCGGCGCCGCGCGCCGCCGACGGCGTGGCCGCGCCCTGACACCGAGGATCGGATGAAGCTTCTGAGCACCGGCTGCCCCGCGCGATGAGGGTCGACGAACTCCTCGCGCCGTCCGACGTACTCGTCGGCCTGCGCGCCGCCACCAAGAACGCGTTGCTCGAAGACCTAGCCCGGCGCGCCGCGACGGCCCTCGGCATCGGCCTGGACGCGATCCTTCCGGCGCTCGCCCGGCGTGAGAATCTGGGCTCGACCGGGATCGGCGACGGCATCGCGCTGCCGCATGCCCGGCTCGAGGCCGTCTCCCGGCCGTACGGGACCCTCGCGCGCCTGCGCGAGCCGATCGATTTCGAGGCGGTCGACGACAACCCGGTCGATCTCGTCTTCCTGCTGCTCCTGCCCGCGCCCGCCCGGCACGAGCCGCTGAACGCCCTCGCCTGCGTGGCGCGGCGTCTGCGCGATCCCGAGACCGCGGCGGCGCTGCGCGGTGCCCGGGACACGGCGGCCCTCTACGCGGCGGTGACCGGCGGGTAGCGCAGCGGATCGCCGGTGCGCCGGTTGTCGTAGACGCATTCGCCGGCCACCCAGGTCGCCCGCACGGTGCGGTGGTCGCCGAGGATCATCAGGACGAAGAGCAGCTCCTCGATGTCCCGGCAGGTCCCGGTGCGGAAGCCGAGGAGCGGGGTCGCGCCGAGGTCGAGGACGCAGAGATCGGCCTCGTAGCCCGGGGCGATGCGGCCGATCCGGTCGTCGAGGCGCAGGGCCTCCGCCCCGCCCAGCGTCGCGAGCCAGAAGGCCCGCAGCGCGTCGAGCTTGGTCCCCTGCAGGGCGGCGACCTTGTAGGCGTCGCCCAGCGTCTTCAGCAGCGACAGGGTCGTGCCGGCTCCGACATCCGTGCCGAGGCCGACCCGCACCGGCCGCCGCGGATCCTGCGCGTCGAACAGGCGGAACAGGCCGCTGCCGAGGAAACCGTTCGAGGTCGGGCAATGGGCGAGCGCCGCCCCCGCCTGGTGACAGGTGCAGAGATCGTCCTCGCTCACATGGATCGCGTGGCCGAAGACCGAGCGTGGCCTGACCAGTCCCGCGCGGGCGTAGACGTCGAGGTAGCTCGCCCGATCCGGGAACAGGTCCATCACCCAGGCGACCTCGTCGGTGGTCTCGCACAGGTGGGTCTGCAGGAAGAGCCCATCATGCTCGGCGAGCAGCGCGCCGGCGGCGTCGAGCTGCGCCTGCGTGCAGGAGGGGGCGAACCGCGGCGTCACGGCGTAGAGCTGGCGGCCGCGCCCGTGCCAGCGCGCGATCAGGGCCCGGCTCTCGTCGTAGCCGCGCTGGGCCGTGTCGAGCAGGGCCGCGGGGGCGTTGCGGTCCATCAGCACCTTGCCGGCGACCATCCGGGTGTTGAAGCGCTCGGATTCCGCGAAGAACGCCTCCACCGAGCCGGGGTGGACCGTGCAGTAGACCGCCGCCGTGGTGGTGCCGGCGCCCAGGATCTCGCGGAAGAACAGCTTCGCGACCCGCTCGGCATGGGCCTGATCGGCGAATTCCAGCTCGGCCGGGAAGGTGTACTTGTCGAGCCAGGCCAGCAGCTGCTCGCCGTACGACGCGATCATCTGAAGCTGCGGGTAGTGGACGTGCGTGTCGATCAGGCCCGGCAGGATCAGGGCGTTCGCGTATTCCGTCACCGGCACGCCCTCGGGCACGCGGCCGATCGTGTCGGCGTAGGGGCCGAACGCCGCGATCCGGCCGTCCTCGATCAGGATCAGCGCGTCCTCGACGTGATGCAGGCAGCCCTCGGCCCGGAACGGGTTTCCGGTGAGGCTCGCGGCGCGTCCCCGCAAGGCCGCGGACCGCATCGGCTCGGCACAGGCGGCGCCGGCCATCAATGGGCCCCGCCGGTCTCGACGAACTTGAACAGGAACACGGCCGCGATCACCCAGACGATCGGCTTCACGTCCCGGGCGCGACCGGCGAGGAGCTTGAGCGCTGCGTAGGTGATGAAGCCGCACGAGACGCCGGTGGCGATCGAGTAGGTGAAGGGCATCAGCAGCGCGGTCACGCAGGCCGGCACGACCTCGGTGAGATCGTCCCAGTCGAGCTCCACCAGCTCGCGCAGCATCAGGCAGGCCACGTAGAACAGGGCCGGCGCCGTGGCGTAGGGCGGGACCGCGGCGGCCAGCGGGGCGAAGAACAGGCAGGCCAGGAACAGCACCGCCACCGTCGCGGCGGTCAGGCCGGTGCGGCCGCCCTCCTCCACGCCCGAGGCGCTCTCCAGGTAGGCGGTGGTGCTCGACGTGCCGAGCAGCGAGCCCGCGAAGACCGCGGCGGAATCGGCCATCAGCGCCCGGTCGAGGCGGCGCATCCGGCCCGCGGTCAGCAGCCCGGCGCGGCCCGCCACGCCCATCAGCGTGCCGGTGGCGTCGAACAGCTCGACGAGGAACAGCACCAGGATCACGTTGAGCAGCCCTGCCGAAAGGGCACCCGTGGTGTCCAGGGCGAACAGCGTCGGGGCGAGCGAGGGCGGCAGCGAGACGATGCCCTGGAAGGTGTTGCCCGCGAAGACGAAGCTCAGCACCGTCACGGTCAGGATGCTGGAGAGCAGCGCCGCCCGCACCTTCCGGGCGGACAGTACGGCGACCATCAGGAAGCCGATGACCGCCAGAATGGCCTCGGGCTTGTGCAGGTCGCCCAGGGTGACGAAGGTCGCCGGGCTCGCCGCGACGAGGCCGGCGTTCTTCAGCGCGATGATCGCCAGGAACAGGCCGATCCCCACCGTGATGGCGATGCGCATCGACGGCGGGATCCCGTCGACGATGAGCGCCCGCAGGCCGGTGAGCGTGACGACCAGGAAGCACAGGCCGGAGATGAACACCGCCCCCAGCGCCGCCTGCCACGAGAAGCCCAGGCCCTGGACCACGACGTAGGTGAAGTAGGCGTTGAGCCCCATCCCCGGCGCGAGGGCGATCGGATAATTGGCGTACAGCGCCATGATCATCGAGCCGAGCGCCGCCACCAAGCAGGTGGCCACGAAGACCGCGCCTCGGGGCATGCCAGCATCCGCCAGGATGCTCGGATTGATGAAGACGATGTAGGCCATCGTCAGGAAGGTGGTCAGGCCGGCGAGCAGCTCGGTGCGCACGCTCGTGCCGTGCTCGGCGAGCCGGAAGGTGCGCTCGAGGAATCCGGAAGCGCCCGGGGCCAGTGGAACCACGTCGCGCTTCAAGTCCATTCCTGATCCCCGCTCCGTCCGGCCGCCACGGCCCGGTAGATCCTGTCGGCCGCGAAGGGCGTGTCGGTGAGCCGGATGCCGGTCGCATCGCGGATGGCGTTGCCGAGCGCCGCCGCGACGGGATTGAAGGGCGATTCACTCATCGACTTGGCACCGAGCGGGCCGACGCTGTCATGGGTCTCGGCGAACAGCACCTCGGTGTCCGGTACGTCGGCGCAGGCCGGGATGTGGTAGTCGCGGAACGCCTGTGTCACGACCTGCCCCGCCGCATCGATCCGGACATCCTCGTAGAGCGCCGCGCCGATCGCTTGCGCGACGCCGCCCTCGACTTGGCCGCGGCACTGCATCGGATTGATGACGCGGCCGGCATCGGCGGCATGGACGCTCCTCAGGATCCGGACTTCGCCGCTGACCGGGTGGACGGCGACACGGAAGCCCTGAACGTTGAACGATACCGAGCGCGGTGTGCCGTCCGCGCGGCCCGGCGCATCGAGCGGGCCGAGAGCCGCGAGCCTGAGCGATCCGCTCGCCGTCACCACGGTCTCGCCGGTGAGGCGGCAGGTCTCCGGGGCCGTACCCGACATGTCTGCGGCCCGCGCCCGGATCCGCGCCGCGAGCGCCTCGGCGGCGCGGAGCGTCGCGAGGCCCGCCACCACCGTGCCGGTGCTGCCATAGGCGCCGGTATCGTGGCCGACCGCATCGGTGTCCGCGCCGGCGACGCGCACGCGCTCCGGGACGACGTTCAGCGCCGAGGCCGCGATCTGCCGGTGCACCGTGCTGGTGCCGTTGCCGAATTCGGCCGTGCCGACCCGGACGGTGTAGTTCCCGTCGGCGTCGAGGCTGACCCGCGCGTCGGCGTGATGGCCGCGGGGCGGGATCGTGTCGATCATCGCCATCGCCATGCCGGTCCCGCTGAGCCACCCGGACTCCGGCTCCGGCCCGGGATCGGCCCGCAGGGCGTCCTCGACCAGGGTCAGGCACTGGTCGAGGCCGTAGCTGCCGAACACCACGTCGTGCGGCTCCAGACTGTTCGAGACCATGGCGTCGCCGGTCTTCACGGCATTGATCCGGCGCAGGGCGAACGGATCGATCCCGAGTCCGCGGGCGACCTCGTCCAGCGCGGATTCGAGGGCGAAGATCGTCTGGCTGAGGCCGTAGCCCCGAAAAGCGCCGGATGGCAGCGTATGGGTGTAGACCGCGTAGCCATCGACCCGCTTGTTCGGGCAGGCGTAGGCAGCCAGAACCTCGTTGCAGCCGTGGTGGATCACGCCGCCCGCGTGATTGCCGTAGGCCCCCGTGTCGGACAGTACGTCGAGGCTGATCGCCGTGAGTGTCCCGTCCCGGCGGGCGCCGATCTTCACGGCCACGCGCATTGGGTGGCGGGTCGTGGTCGCGGTGAACTGCTCCTGGCGGGTCAGCTCCCAGCGCACCGGACGGCCGGTCCGCAGGACCGCCAGCGTGACGAGATCCTCGGTGAGCATCTCCTGCTTGCCGCCGAAGCCGCCGCCGACCCGGCCGCAGAGGACGCGCACCGCGTCCCGCTCAAGGCCGAACAGGTCGCAGAGGGCGTCGCGGGTCAGGAACGGGACCTGTGTGCTCGTCCGGAGCGTCAGGCGGCCGTCCTCGGCACGCCAGCCCAGGCAGCCATGCGTCTCAAGGGCCGCGTGCTGCAGGCGCTGCGAATGGAACGTGTCCGCGTAGACGAAATCGGCCGCGGCGAAGGCCGCCTCCACATCGCCGACCTCGCCGTGCACCTCCGCGGCGAGGTTCGGGTGAAGCCCGTGCGGCGCGGCGTCCTCGCCCGGCCGGTCGCGTGGATCGTGGACCCGCGGCGCGTCGGGCGCGAGGGCGCGATCGGGGTCGATGAGCGCCGGGCGGACCTCGTAGGTCACGCGCAGTGCCCGGCAGCCGGCTTCCGCAGCAGCCTCGGTCTCGGCGACCACGGCCGCGACCCGCTGCCCGACGAAACGCAGAATCGAATCGAGGACGCGGGTATCTGCTGCGTCGTCCCGCGGATCCTCGTGGCGGCCGGTGGAGAACCGGCCCGCCGGCGCGTCCGTATGGGTCAGCACCGCGATCACGCCCGGGACGGCGCGCGCCGCCGCGTCGTCGATGGCCACGATGCGGGCATGGGCGTGCGGCGAGCGCAGGACTTTCAGATGCAGCGCATCGGTCGGCTGCCCGTCGAGTGTGAAGCCGGCCCTCCCGGCCACCACGAGCGGCGCGGCCGGCGCGGCCACGTTCCGGCCGACCGGATCGGGGTCGGACCCCGCTGCCACCGCGTGCGCGGCGCCCGCAATGGCGTCGCGGATGGCGCGGTAGCCGGTGCAGCGGCAGAGGTTGCCCTTGAGGGCGGTGCCGAGATCCTGCCTCTGGCCCTGATCCAGGGCCGCAGCCGTCATGATCATGCCCGGGGTGCAGAACCCGCACTGGAAGCCCTGCGCCGCAAGGAAGGCCGCCTGCATCGGATGGAACGATGTCGGCTCGGTCTCCTCCGGACGGCAAGGACCCGCGAGGCCCTCGATCGTCGTTACGCTCCGCTCCTCGGCGCGGAAGGCGGGGATCAGACAGCTATGGACCGGCTCGCCATCGAGATGGACGGTGCAGGCGCCGCAATCGCCCGCGTCGCAGCCCTTCTTCACGCCGAACCAGCCCGCCTCGCGGAGATACGTGCGCAGGCATTGCCCCGGGCGGGGCTCGCGCTCCTGCGCGAGGCCGTTGACGGTCAGCCGCATCGGCCAGCGTCCGCCGCGAGCGCGTCGCGGATCTCGCCGGCGAGGTGCCGGGTGACGTGGCGGCGCCAGTCCGGCCGTCCGTGGACATCGTCATGGTAGAGAGCGTCGGGGATCGCCTGCTCGAGAGCGGTCTCGACCTCCGCGCGCTCGGGCAGTCCGGCGAAGACGAGACGTACCGGGCGCCGGACGGAGGCGGTGACGGTAAGCGCGAAGCCGCCGGCCGGATCCCGTGTCCCGATCAGCAGAGCCCCCGACCGCCCGTTCGGGCTGAGGCTGATCCGCCGGAACGCGGTCCTGCGCATCAGGGCGGCGGCCGGCATCGACAGGCTGCGCAGGATCTCGCCCGGATTCAGGGCATTGCGCTGGGCACCGAGGATGAAGTCCTCGACGGGCACGTGCCGCGCGCCTCCATCCGCGGACCAGATCGCGCAGGTCGCCTCCAGCGCGGTGGCGAGCGCGATCATGGGCCCTGCCGGCAGCGCGAGGCAAAGATTGCCGCCGACAGTGGCGGTGTTCCAGATTTTGAACGAGCCGAGCAGGGCGCGGCAGCATTGCCCCACGAGCGGTGCCGCGATCCAGGCCGGCGGCAGGTCCAGGCGGTCGAGCTGCGCGAAGGTGCAGGTTGCGGCGAGAACCAGACCGTCCGCGTCGATCGCGTGCGGCGGCCACGCGAGGCTCGCGAGGTCAACGAGGCGCCGCGTTTCATCCTGCGGCTCGGAGAACAGCCACGTCCCGCCCGCGAGGCACGCGTCGCCGGCCCGCCACGCGGGCAAGTCGGACCGGCTGCGCGGTCGGAGAACCGTCTCGATGGTGTTGAGGTCCATTCCTCTCTCGTCTGCCGGGCGACCGGAGAGCTTCAGCCTCGCAATATGGCTGCCGCTGCGCCGCCGCGGTCAAGTCATCCCAGACCTATATGCGAGCGCATGGATTTTGGACCCGCGCTCACTCCCGCCCTAAGCTAGACGGCGCCCACCGCCTCCGCCGGAGACTGCCTATGCCCCTGATCGCGTCGCGCTACGGCAAGGAACAGGTCCGGGTGATGCGTCTCACCCGCGACGGTGACCACCATACGCCGCGCGAGCTGACGCTCTCGGTGATGCTGACCGGCCGATTCGATGCCGCCTGGACCGAGGGCGACAACCGCGCCTGCATCGCCACCGACAGCATCAAGAACATCGTCAACGTCACGGCGGCCCGGAATCTTGCCCTCGACAAGGAGGCGTTCGTGGCCGCCGTCGCGCGGGTTCTGCTCGACACCTACCCGCAAATCGAGACGGTCGCGATCGAGGCCGAGGAAACGCGCTGGCTGCGCCACAGCATCGACGGTCAACCGCACGGCCAAACCTTCACGCGGGACGGGAACGGCGTCGGCTTCGTCGCGCTCAAGACCGACCGGGCCGGATCGACCCTGCGTTCCGGCCTGCACGGCTACACCTTCATGAAGACCACGCAGTCGGGCTGGGCCGGCTTCGTCGACGACCAGTACCGAACGTTGCCGGACACCACCGACCGCATCGCGGCCACCAGCATGGACGCGACTTGGACGTGGGCGACCGTGCCCGCCGCGTGCGAAACCGCGAATGCACGGATTCTCGCGACGCTGCTGGCCGTCTTCGGTACTACTTACAGTCGCGGCGTGCAGGACAGTATGTACAGGATGGGCGAGGCCGCGCTCGCAGCCGTGCAAGACATCAGCGAGATCACCTTCGTGATGCCGAACAAGCACTACATTCCCATCGACCTGACAGCCTTCAGCCTGGACAATCCCGGTACCGTTTTCCTGCCGACCGACCAACCCTATGGGCGGATCGAGGCGACGGTCAGCCGCGACGGTTGATCACCGATGCGTTACTTCGAGCACACAAATAATTGATCGGCATACAATCCGTCATTCGACTCAATCTATCTCTGCTATCTTTGGTGCACTATCGGAGAGGCAAGCAACACATCGATTGTCAAATTTACTAATTTCATACGCTGGATATGGGCGAAAAACTATAAAGTGGCGACCTATTTTGGGGGGCGGTACTGGTTTCCTCAACCCACACGTAGCGCGTCCGTCCACCACCAACCCGAGGTAGTGGGTGGGACCAACCTAAGATAAGATAATGCAATCGCTGGATGAGTGACGGATTGGTCACGTTGATTTCTGGGCAAGCGGGCGGAATTACTAAAATCAAGATAGTCGAGAGTCGCTTTAACACTTAGGCAAGAAAATCGCCGTAGATCGAACTCAAGAAGAGTTTCAGTGAAGCTGATATCGAACTTGCTAACATAGATAGCTTTTTTCGAGCGGCTTACAATCATGCCGCAACCGTCAAGGTGCGCTTTCGTCGCACCAGCGGGTTGCGCACAGGGAGACCATCATGTTCGAGCGCCTCAAAGGCCGCCGGGATCAGTATGCCAAGCTGGCCGCCTTGAGCCGGTCGCTCGCCACAATCGAATTCGCGCTCGACGGAACCATCCTGGACGCCAACGCGAATTTCCTCGCCGCGATGGGCTACACCCTCGATGAGATCCGCGGCCGTCATCACAGCCTGTTCGTCGAACCCGCGCAGCGCGAGAGCGCGGCCTACCGCGCATTCTGGGAGGGTCTGCGGCGCGGCGAGTTCCAGACCGCCGAGTACAAGCGGATCGCCAAGGGGGGCCGTGAGGTCTGGATCCAGGCCACCTACAATCCCGTGCTCGATGCCGCGGGCAAGCCGGTCAAGATCGTCAAGTTCGCCACCGACATCACCGCGCATAAGCTTCGCTCCCTCGATCTCGAAGGCCAGATCATGGCGCTCCACCGCTCGCAGGCGGTGATCGCCTTCGCGCTCGACGGAACGATCCTGAGCGCCAATCAGAATTTCCTCGATGCCGTGGGCTACCGCCTGGAAGAGATCGTCGGCCGCCATCACAGCCTGTTCGTCGGCGAGGCCGAGCGAGCGGGCGAAGCCTATCGCGCCTTCTGGGCCGCGCTCGCCCGCGGGGAATTCCAATCCGGCGCGTTCAGGCGCACCGGCAAAGGCGGTCGAGAGATCTGGATCCAGGCCACCTACAACCCGATCACCGACGCGGACGGCCGGCCCGTGCGGGTCGTCAAGTTCGCCACCGACATCACCGCGCAGGTCCACGAGCGGCAGCGCCGGGCCGAAGCGCAGCGCGCGATCGGCGACGATCTCGACGCGATCGGTCGCGCCGTCGAGGATGTGACGCGGCAGACAAATCACGCCGCCGAGACGGTCGGGCGTGTCTCGAACGAGATCCGGTCGGTCACCTCGGGTGCCGAGCAGTTGTCCGTCTCCGTCGGGGAGATCAGCCAGCAGGTCAGCCACGCGGCGGAGATCGCCGGACAGGCGGTCGATCAGGCGCAGCACACGGGACGGATCGTAGCGGGGCTGAGCGAGCAGGCGACCCAGATCGGCGATGTGGTCGGCCTGATCTCTGGCATCGCCGCCCAGACCAACCTGCTGGCGCTCAACGCCACAATCGAGGCGGCCCGCGCCGGTGAGGCCGGCCGCGGTTTCGCGGTCGTGGCCAGTGAGGTGAAGACCCTCGCTGAGCAGACGGGCCGGGCGACGGATCAGATCCGCAGCCAGATTGCCTCCACCCAGTCGGCGACCCGCGAGGCCGTGGACGCGATCGGCGTCATCCAGGGCACGATCCGCACGTTGAACGAGGTCTCGTCGACCATTGCGGCGGCCGTGGAGGAGCAATCCGCGGTAACGCGTGAGATGTCCGGCAGCATGCAGACGGCGTCGCACGGCGTATCGACGATCGCATCCGGCATGGACACGATCGCCGAGGCGAGCGTTCGGGTCGACCGGGCGACGCGTCAGGTCCGGGAAGCCTCGCGGGCGATCGGCTGAGAATGCCGCGCGTGGACGGCGCGCCGGCCGTCTCAGCCCGGCTCGCCGTTCTCCTCGAAGTCGGTCTCGTCCACCACGCGTCCGACCCGTGGTGTCAGCGGGAACCGCACGGTGCACCGTAGGCCATCGGCTTCGAAGGCGAGATCGACCTTGGCGCCCAACTCATAGCTCAGCATCTCGGTCAGGACCTGCATCCCGAAGCCCTGCCGTGCCGGCGGCCCGATCCCCGCGCCGCCCGTCTCCTTCCATACGAGCGTCAGCTCCCCGCCGGATGTCGCGCCGACGCCGTCGATGGACCAGCGGACCTCGACCTCACCCTCCGCGAGGCCGAAGGCGCCATGCTCGACGGCGTTGCTGCAGAGTTCGTGGACCGCGAGCGCCACCAGCTGCGCAGCCTTCGGCCTGAGCCGGACCGCCGGCCCGTCGAGCGCCGCCTGCTCGCCCTCGCGGATGAGATGGATCATCAGCTCATCTGACATCAGGGTGTGCAGGTTGACCTCGCCGAAGGTGTCGGCGGTGACCCGGACGCGCGCGATGGCGTCGAGCCGGCCCTCGAGATGGGTCGCGTAATTCTCGACGCTGTCTGCGGTCTCGGCCGACAGGCGCAGGACTGCCCGAAGCATCGCCATCGTGTCGCGCAGGCCGTGGCGGAGCCCGTCCGGTGCACCCGCCTCATCCAACAGGCGGCGCAACCGCGTGTTGTCCGCCTCGAGCCGCACCATGCGCGCCGCGATATCGGATCCCTCTGCCATTCTGGCCTTCTCCGCGCGAAGAGCCACGAGGATGCGTTCGGCTCAAACAATGGGCGCATTGCTCACGCGAGCTTCACGCCTTGATCGGGGCCGGTCAACTGCATCGATTACGGTGCGGCCCGATGACCCGTCCCGTTTTCCGGCGACGGTGCGTCAGCGCGGCAGAACCCGCGCCGCCTGGAGGCGCCCGATTGCCGACAGCAGGGCTGCGGCGCTGTCCACGCTCTCGTCGAAGCCGGCCCGCCTGATCTTGCCCATGTCGGAGACGAGATCGAAGGCGCTTTGAAACACGAAGTCGCCGAAGCCCCAGCCGACGGCGCGCTCGTAGGGCATGGTGCTCAGGTCCTGCTCGGCGACGAGCCGATTCCAGACCGGCGCCTTGTCGGCCATATGGACCGCCAGGCGCATCGGTACCGGCGGTCCGAGGGGCAGATCCAGCGCTGCGGCGAGCTTCTCCCAGAGGCGCCGCCAGCGGAAGGGCTCGTGCACGAAGTTGAAGGCCTGATCGCGTGCGGATTCCGCGGTCGCTGCCCAGAGGCTGGCCCGCGCCAAGGCATGGGCATCCGTGACCTGCGCGAAGACACCCTCGTAGACATGGGCCGGACCGGGAAAGCGGAAGGCCGCGCCTTCCGCCCGGCACAGGGCCGCGTAGGCGCCGATCACCATGGCGATGTTCATGGCGTTGCCGGCCGCGTCGCCGATCACCACGTCCGGGCGCAGGATGGACCAGCTCGAACCGCCACGTGTCGCACGGGCCCGCAGCTCGTCTTCCTGCGTGAAGTAGAAGTTCGGGCCGATATGACGCGGATTGTCGTCCTCGTAGAAGGGCGATGGCACTGGTCCGAGATGGACTCCGTAGACCTTCGCCCCCTGATACAAGACGACGCGCCGCAACGGTGCATTCACGGCCGCTAATCCGTCGAGCAGATTGCGCAGCATCGCCCCGTTGACCCGGTCTTCCTCGGCCAAGTTCGGCTGAGGCGCCAGGGCGGCGTAGAAGAGATGCGTGGTGTCGCCGGCCGCCGCAAGGGCCGTGCGGGTCGCGCCGGCATCGGTGAGATCCGCCGCGATGGCACCAACTGTCGGGTGCGGGTGTCGCGACAGCGCGCGGGCCGTCCAATCGGAGCGGGCGCCGAGTTCTTCCATCAGCGCTTTTCCGATGATGCCGTTGGCGCCCGCGATCAAAGCTGTCCCAGATTTCTCCGTCGTCACTTCACTCTCCTCAATCATGGTACGCGAGCCGCGTGATCGCCCCTGCGCCGGATCGGATTGCTGTCCGAGGAACAGCGCCCCGTGCGATGAACCGGCGGGACCGCAGGCCGTTCGCCGCGACGGTACCTGCCGCTGCTCTGAACCGGCTCGGCGTAAGGCAGACCTGGAAGCTCAGACTGTCCCGTTAGCGGTGACGGATTCCTAACCAAGCACGCTCGAGACGTGAGGCGACAACCTTAAACAATTTAAGTCGATATATAGTTTTGCATTCTCTCCTTAACTTTACAGAAAGCGATTTAATCGCGAACATCTAATACAATAACGTCATTGAGCGGACATATCAATCCTTATTGCTGTAATAATTGAACAATGACTCCTTTGCGGGAGAGACGATTTTGGCTTAATGGCGCAGTTCGGGCGTGCCGGTAGCATTTGCGGATCTTTGCTTTAGGAGCGTATCGCCATGAATACGTCCGGTCAAACAATCTGTCTTTCCATGATCGTCAAGAATGAGGCGCATTGCATACGGCGTTGCCTCGATTCCGTCCGGCCGATCATTGATCATTGGATGATCGTGGATACGGGTTCGACCGATGGGACGCAGGATGTGATCCGCTCGGCCATGGCAGATCTGCCGGGCAGGCTAGTGGAGCGACCCTGGGTCGATTTCGCCCATAACAGGAGCGAAGCGCTCGCCTTGGCGCGCCCTCATGGCACCTACTCGCTGATCATCGACGCCGATGACGAACTGGTGATCCCGGCCGGCTATACGGTCCCAAAGCTCGATGTTCCCGGGTACACCTTCACGATTTTGGACCGTTTCACGGAGTACGCGCGCATTCAATTGGTCAGCAACGCTCTGACCTGGTGCTATCGCGGCGTGCTGCATGAGTTTCTAGATAGCGAGGACAACTATTGGACGAAGCCGATGTCCTTGGTGATGCGGCGCGGCAATGACGGCGCGCGCCATCGCGATGCGTCAACGTATCGGCGGGACGCTGAGATCCTTGAGAAGGCGCTCGTCAACGAGAAAGATCTCTTCCTGATCGCCCGGTACACCTTCTACCTCGCGCAGAGCTGCCGCGACAGCGACGAGCCGCGCAAAGCCATTATGCATTATCTTAAGCGGTCAGAATTGGGTTTTTGGCACGAAGAAGTCTATATAAGCCTACTCAGTGCTGCATATTTGAAGGATTATTTAAAGGATTCCGAGGATGAGATCCGGGTTCTCTTCGACCGAGCGATCTCGATCTGCCCGGAGCGGGCTGAAGCTCGTCACGGCGCAAGTCGTTTCTTTCGGCAGCGTGGTCAGCACGCCCACGCCTTCTTCTACGCGCAGGAGGCCCTGCACCTGAAGGCGCCCAGCGAGGCCTTGTTTTTGCAGAACTGGATCTATTCGTATGGCTTGCGCGATGAGTACGCGGTGAGTGCATTCAATACGGGGCAATACCGCGCCTGCTTCTCCACCTGCCTGGACATCCTTGATCAGGCGAACATCCCGCCGGACGTCCGGACGCGGATTGCCGGACTTGCGCGCGAGGCCTTGGCCAAGATGGTCGACCCCGCCTGGGGGTGTCAGCAATCGCCCTATAGCGCCGAGTTCTGGCCATGCTGGGAATTTGCCGCAGCGTGAACGCATCTTGCGGTCCGGTCCGGCCACCAGGGATCGCGTGTCGACCATGTCGATCCGAGGCGGTCGCCCGTGCTCTGGTGCCAAGCAGTGTGACGCGCCACGGTTTGCGGCGCGTCTCTGCCATTGGGATTGGCCGCGTATGTCATGACAACGGCATCTCCCGAACACACCACGATCGCTGAGCGCTGAGGCCGACGAAAACAGATCCGTCCATCGCGTAAGTCGCTGCTCTATACAAGCTTGTAGCACGGATAGCGGCATGTGCTATGGTGCATCAGCCAATTCGATCATGTAATATCGTGCGGGGTTATAATACCGCCGCATAGGTAAAGTATAGAAAATTTGTCTCGGAACGTTTCTGCCCGGATTACGCTGGGCAGGTCATCAAATTGCCCTATTGATCAGATGAATGCAAAATGCTGAATGCGGGTGGTGAGCGAAGCCCCAGCTTCATCCCCAGATCGTGACGCGGACAAGTCTCCAACGATGGCCGCAATTGTCCGACTTGCGCTTTTGCGCCCCTACACCTTCGTCGTGATGTCGATCCTGATCCTGATCTTCGGGGTCCTGTCGATCTTCCGGACGCCGACCGACATCTTCCCGAGCATCGGCATCCCGGTCATCAGCGTCGTCTGGCAATATACCGGCCTTCCGCCTGAGGACATGTCGGGCCGGATCGTCTCGGTCTTCGAGCGCTCGCTGACCACCACCGTCAACGATATCGAACACATCGAATCGCAATCGGTCCCGGGCTACGGGATCATCAAGATCTACTTTCAGCCCAGCGTCGACATCACGGCGGCCCAGGCCCAGGTCACCGCCATCTCACAGACGCAGCTGAAGCAGCTGCCGCCGGGCATCACGCCGCCCCTGATGCTGGCCTACAACGCGTCGAGCGTGCCCATCATTCAGCTCGCCCTGTCGAGCGACACGCTCTCGCAATCCGCCCTCAACGACCTGGCGATGAACTTCATCCGGCCCCAGCTCGCCACGGTGCCGGGGGCGCAGCTTCCCTACGCTTATGGCGGTGCCGCGCGGCAGGTGCAGATCGACCTCGACCAGTCGGCGCTCCACGCCCACGGGCTGTCGGCGGCCGATGTCGGCGCGGCGCTCGCCCGGCAGAACCTGATCACCCCTGTCGGCACGCAGAAGATCGGCAGCTACGAGTGGATCATCGATCTGAACGACTCGCCCAAGACCATCGAGGCGTTCAACGACCTGCCGGTTAAGGTGGTCAACGGCGCCGTGGTGTTCATGCGCGATGTCGCCCATGTTCATAACGGCTCGCCGCCTCAGACCAACGTCGTCCAGCTCGACGGCAAGAAGGGCGTGCTGATGTCGGTCCTGAAGATCGGCAACGCCTCGACCCTCGACATCATCGCCGGCGTGAAGGCGCGGCTGCCGGCCATCCAGGCGACCCTGCCCGCCGGCGTCGACCTGAAATACGTGGCCGACCAGTCGGGCTTCGTGAAGGAGTCGGTGGTGGCGGTGGTGCGCGAGGGCCTCATCGCCGCCGCGCTCACCGGTTTCATGATCCTGGTCTTCCTCGGCAGCTGGCGCTCGACCCTGATCATCACCGTATCGATCCCGCTGGCGGTGCTCTGCTCGCTGATCGCCCTGTCGGTCCTGGGACAGACCATCAACGTCATGACGCTGGGCGGCCTCGCGCTGGCGGTGGGCATCCTGGTCGACGATGCGACGGTGACGATCGAGAACATTAATCGGCACATGGAGGAGTTCGGCGAGGACATCGTCACGGCGATCACCCGCGGCGCGCAGGAGATCATGCCGCCGGCGACCATTGCGCTGTTCTGCATCTGCATCGCCTTCGCGCCGCTGCTGGCGCTCGGCGGGGTGGCCGGCTTCCTGTTCCGGCCGCTGGCCATGGCGGTCGTGTTCGCGATGATCGCGTCCTACGCGCTGACCTATACGGTGGTGCCGACCCTGGCGCGCTACCTTCTTACGGAGCACGCCCACGGGGACGGGGCGCACGCGGAGCCGGGTTTCTTCGGACGGTTCCAGAGGGGTTTTGAGCGGCGGTTCGAGAGCCTGCGCCAAGGCTATCTCGGCCTGCTGGCGCTTGCGCTGGCGAACCGGCGCCTGTTCGCAGGCGGGTTCCTGCTCGTCGTCGGCCTGTCTTTCGGGCTGTTGCCCTATCTCGGCCGGGACTTCTTCCCGTCGATCGAATCCGACGCCCTGCGCATGCATGTCCGCGCGCCGACCGGCACCCGCATCGAGGAGATGACGGCGCTGACCGGGCGGATCGAGAACCGTGTCCGCGCGCTGCTGCCGCCCGGGCGCGTCATCAGCGTCGTCAACAACATCGGCCTGCCGATCAGCGGCATCAACATCTCGTACGGCAACAGCGGCACGATCGGCACATTCGACGCCGACATACTGGTGACCCTGGCCGAAGGTGAGGTTTCCCCCGACGCCATCACCCGCGACCTGCGCAGCCGCCTCCCGCGGGAATTTCCCGGCGTGACCTTCTCGTTCCTGCCGGCCGATATCGTCAGCCAGATCCTCAATTTCGGCTCGCCCGCAGCCTTCGACGTGCAGATCGCCGGCCACGACATCGAGGGCAACCGTGCCTACGCGTACACGCTGCTGTCGCGGATCCGGCGGGTCGCCGGCGTCGCCGATGCGCGGATCCAGGAGCAGTCGAAAGGGCCGGCGCTCCGGGTCGATTTTAACCGCGCCCTGGCCGGCGTCGTCGGCCTGACCGAAGGCGACGCGGCCAGCAGTGTCCAGGCAAGCCTCTCGGGCAGCACGCAGACAGCGCCGACCTACTGGCTCGACCCGCGCAACGGCGTCTCATACCCGGTCTCAGTCCAGACGCCGCAATATTCCATCGACACGCTCGGCGACCTCAACAACCTGCCGATCACGGCCGCCCGCTCGGAGCAGCTCCTCGGCGGCCTCTCGACCATCTCGCCCGAGCCGCTGAGCGCGGTGGTGACGCACTACAACGTCATGGGCACGGTCAACATCCTCGCCGCCGCGCAGAGCCGTGACCTCGGCGGCACGGCCGCGGATATCCAGAGGATCATCGACGAGACGAAGGGCGCCCTGCCCAAGGGCTCGACCGTGGCGGTGCGCGGCCAGGTCGTCACCATGTCGAACGCCTACCAGCAGCTGCTGATCGGCCTCGGCTTCTCGATCGTGCTCATCTACCTGCTGATCGTGATCAACTTCCAATCCTGGCTCGATCCGTTCGTCATCATCATGGCGCTGCCGGCCGCGCTCGCCGGGATCGTCTGGATGCTGTTCGTCACGCAGACGCACGTCTCCGTCCCGGCGCTGACCGGCGCGATCATGTGCATGGGTGTCGCCACCGCCAACTCGATCCTGGTGATTAGCTTCGCCCGGGAGCAGCTCGCAGAGGGCCTGAGCGCCCTCGACGCCGCCCTGGCGGCGGGCGCGACGCGGCTGCGGCCGGTGATCATGACGGCGCTCGCCATGGTGATCGGCATGCTCCCGATGGCGATCGAGCCGGGGCAGAACGCGCCGCTTGGCCGCGCCGTGATCGGTGGCCTGCTCTTTGCCACCACGGCGACGCTGTTCTTCGTCCCCGTCGTCTTCGCCATGGTGCATGGCCGCGCGCGCGGCCCGGCGGCTGCGTCGCTCCCCGGTGCTCTTCCCACTCCGTCCGTCTGAGCTGGATCACACATGGACCCCGTCGAGACGCCAACGCCCTCCAAGCGCAAGGTCGTCGTGCTCCTGCTCGGCGTCGCGGCGGGCGCCGCGGCGCTGGCCTATACCGGCATCGCCGACCGCGCGAAGGGCATGCAGGAGGTCGAAGCCTGGACCGAGAGGCAGGCCGTCCCGACCGTCCGGGTGGTCCAGGCCCAGCGTGGCCCACGCGATCAGGAACTGTCGCTGCCCGGCACTCTGAACGCCTATTACACGGGGTCGCTCTACGCCCGCGCCAGCGGCTACGTGACGGCGTGGCACAAGGATATCGGCGCCCGTGTCCGCAAGGACGAGGTGCTGGCCGACATCTCGGCGCCGGATCTCGACCAGCAGCTCGCCGAGGCCCGGGCGACGCTGGTTCAGCTCCAGGCTGCCGTCCAGCAGGCCCAGGCCAACGCGGATCTCAGCGACGCCACCAACAAGCGCACCGCCCGCCTCGTCACGCAGGGCTGGTCCAGCGAGGAGCGGGGCGATACCGACCGCTTCACCGCGGCCTCGCGGGCGGCGGCGCTGTCCGTCGCCAAGGCCAACCTCGTCGTCCAACAGGCCGTCGTGAGCCGCCTGGAGGAGCTGACGCGGTTCAAGCAGATCAAAGCGCCCTTCGACGGCGTCGTCACCGCACGCGCCGTCGATATCGGCGATCTCCTGACCGCCGGCGGCACGTCGGGGCGGCCGCTGTTCCGCGTCTCGGACATCCACCGGATGCGCGTCTACGTGAACGTGCCGCAGGGATTCCTGGCGGTCATGAAGCCGGGACTGAAGGCGTCCCTGCACGTTCCCGGACAGGACGCCGCGTTCTCCGCCGCGGTGACGTCGACGGCCAACGCGGTGGCGGAGGATTCACGCAAGGGTCTGGTCGAGCTGCAGGCCGACAACCCCGACGGCGCGCTCTGGCCGGGAGCCTTCGTGGAGGTGCAGTTCCACGTCCCGTCGAACCCGGACACGCTGCGGATCCCCACGACGGCGCTGCTCTTCACCAAGAACGGCACCCAGGTGGCTGAAGTGCAGGACGATCATCGGGTCGCCCTGCGAACGGTCAAGCTCGGCCGCAATCTCGGCAACGACGTGGAGATCCAGAGCGGCGTGACCCTGGCTCAACGTCTCATCGACAACCCGCAGGAATTCCTGAGTTCCGGCGACGTGGTCCAGATCGCCGGTGAATCCGCCTTGCCGCGGACCGCGTCAGCGGAATGAAGCCCAGCCGTTGAGAGGAGCCGAGCAGACGACGGCACCGTCTGCTTGCGCGCCGATCGACGATGCGGGATCCCACATGCGAGCTCCTGGGCCCGTCCCGTCGCTCGGCTGCCCGGAAGCCCGCTCGTTGAGGTGATGGTCTCGGCGGCGGCCCTAAGCCGCTCTGTTGCTCGATAGCGTCGGCTTAACAAAGATCAGTTTCGCCATCGCGCACCTGGTCCGCCGAAGATCTGCGAGCCGAGGTCGGTGTCTACTCGGGAACGACATCCCGAACCTCCGGTTTGACCGATGATCTCACCAGAGATCTTCGTTCCATCGAACCGGGAGCACCCCATGAAAGCCGGACAGGTGTGCGCGGTCCTGGCCGCCGCTTTGCTGCTCATCGACGGCGCCCACACTGCCCAGGCTCAGGGCGGCGCTGCCGGCGGGGGCGCCGGCATGAGCGGCAGTCCGACCGGAGCCCGGGGGGCCCGGAGCGGCGCCGGCAGCCAGCCGAACACTGGTAGCGCAGACGACGCGAAGGGTCGGCCGCGCGAGGGCACCACTGATCCGCGCGGCACCGGCGGCTCTATGGGCGGCGGCGCCGGCAGCCCGGCCGGGACCACGGATCACTGACCAGCGGGTCCGCCGCGGCGAAAAGCTTAGCCGTAGGGCGACGGCCGGTCCCGCCCAGGGGCGATCGCATACCGCTCACGCCGGGGCTCGGACTCACCCTTGTTCCGCTCAGGCTTACCCAGCGCGCGGCTCTCACCTACCCGTAGCTGGACGTGGTTTGCGGGAGATGAATGCGTGGTGGATCAAACCGTGCGGAAGGCTGGGCGACTCAAGCGGCTCTGGCCAGGACGCGCTGCGGCGCTCCCTCCGGCACCGCGGCCGCTGCGAGCGATCGATCCGGTCCCCGTGCTGCCGCCGCGCGGCCTCACCGCCGCCGAGCTGATCGCCATGGCGCGCCAAGCCCGCGCGGTCGCGAGTCAACGGGATCCCGCTAAGTCCGCCGACGTTTCCTGAGGTCAGTCACGGTATGCCGGGAGGTCCGCCTTGGGGCTGCTCGCCTTCATAGTCTTCGTTTGCCCGTGGATGGGCTTGGCCGGGCTTTTGTGGCTGCAGGAGCGGCGGAGCCGGCCACTCTGAGAGCGGTCCGGCCGCACGCCGGGCCTGAGGTCTGCTCATCGGCCTCGATTCTTCGGAGAGGCTGAAGCGCGCCTGATCCTCCGGCCGTCTTGCGCTGGAGCCTCCAGCCATCGGCGACCGGTTCGCACTCCAGGCCTGGCGGCTGGGAGCGAAGCTGTTCGCCGATGCGGCCTAATTTGGGAGCACATTCCCGTCCGGGCGGCCTATCGTGACCGTAATCCCATAACAGATCGGCACAAGCGCCGGTTGGAGGGTTGCGTGTCCGTTCCGTCTCGTGAAGCCGCGCTCCCGCGCCTCGCTCCGGTTCACCGGCCGCGAGAGCCTTTGCACGATGGCCGGCATCAATCCGCGGTCGGGCCGGATGCAACGCTGCGCCCTCACGCTTGATCATCCGATCCAGCACCGGCCGGCGATCCTGGCCGACTTGGCGGTCTGATCGCCTCCAACCCCCGACATCGCTCCCAACAAGAACGAGGTACGATGATGACGACGCGACGCTCGGTCCTGACTGGAGCGCTGGCCCTGTCGGCGACCAAAGCTCTGGCGGCGGCTCCCTTGCGGGTGATTGCCTCCTCGGTGCCGCATGCGGAGATCCTGCAATACGTCACCGGGACGCTCGCTCCGGGCTTTCCCCTGAAGGTGATCGAGATCAGCGGCGACGTCCGGCCGAACGCGCTCCTGCGGGACGGCGATGCCGATGCCAATTTCTTCCAGCACGTCCCCTATCTCCGCGCCGAGGAGGCGGAACTGGGGGTTCAGTTCGCGGTGGTCGCCACCGTCCATGTCGAGCCGCTCGGCATCTACGCGCGGCGCGTGAAGACGCTGGCGGAAGTGGCCAAGGGTGCCCGGGTCGCCGTCGCGAACGACGTGACCAACTTCACGCGCGGGTTGAAGCTCCTCCAGGCGAACGGACTGATCCGCCTTCGGTCCAGCGATGCGGGGGCCTTCGCCACCCTGCAGGACATCGCCGACAATCCGAAAGACCTGCGGTTTGTCGAGGTCGCGCGGTCGCAACTGCCCCGTTCCCTGGACGATGTCGCGCTCGCGGTCATCAACGGTAACGACGCGCTGGAATACGGCCTCGTCCCAGCCCGCGATTCGCTGGCGCTCGAACGCGCCGAGGGCAATCCATACGCCAACGTCCTCGTCACGACGCAGGCCCTCGCCAAGGACGAGCGGATCCAGCGCCTCGCCTCACTGCTGACGTCGGCTGAGGTCGCCCGTTTCATCCAGGATCGTTACAAGGGATCGGTGATCCCGGTCCGAGCCGCGTGACGGCAGCCCCTAGGCTCGCCGTAGCTTGATCCGCGGCTTCGGATGTTTTCGATCGTGGCACGACAGAAATTCCGATCTTTGCGCGAGATCGGATTGAGCCTCGGAAGCCGCCACGATCTTGCAGCGGGGAGATTGTTCTCCAAAGCACCGGTTGATCAGTGGGCCTGATCTCGCGTGCCGGAAAGCTTTGGCCTTTGCTCGCCTTGACCCTGGGCAAGCGGCCAACGGATAAACAAAGTCCAACCTTCCCGACGTGTCGCGGACCGGCGCGTCCCGACGAGGGAGACCCGTTTGGCCGCGTCCGTATCGCCGCCGCCTGATCGCCAGGCCGGCGCAAAGCTCATTCGATTCGAGCAGGTGTCGAAGGTCTATCCGATCCCGGGCGGTGCGGACCCGATCACGGCGCTCGCCGGCGTCGACCTCACCGTGCAGGCCGGTACCATCCACGGGATCATAGGGCGCTCCGGCGCCGGCAAGTCGACGCTGATCCGGCTCATCAACGGCCTGGAGCGTCCAAGCAGCGGACGCGTCTTCATCGGCGACGTGGAGGTCTCGCGGCTGACCGAGCGGGAGATGCGCACGGTCCGGAGCCGGGTCGGCATGATCTTCCAGCATTTCAACCTGCTCTCGTCGCGCAGCGCCGCCGACAACGTCGCCCTGCCCCTGGAACTCGCGGGTTGGAAACGCGGCGCGATCCGCGAGCGGGTCGCGGAGCTTCTCGCGCTGGTGGGCCTCGACGCGGAGGCGGCCCGCTATCCGGCCGAGCTGTCGGGCGGGCAGAAGCAGCGGGTCGGGATCGCGCGGGCGCTTGCGACCGGGCCGGAGGTTCTACTCTCGGATGAAGCCACATCGGCGCTCGATCCCGAGACAACCCGGTCGATCCTGACCTTGCTCAAGCGGATCAACGTGACCCTCGGGCTCACGATTGTCCTGATCACCCATGAGATGTCGGTGATCCGGGCGGTCGCCGATGAGGTTGCCGTGATCGAGGGAGGCGCCATCGTAGAGGCTGGTTCGGCCTTCGAGGTTTTCACCCGGCCGCGATCCGACATCACCCGTCGTCTTCTGGCCACCGAGTCCGGGCTCGCCTTGCCGCCGGGCCTTGCCGCGCGGATCGGCGCCGCGCCGCGCCCCGGCGCCGAACCGGTGTTGCGGCTTCACTTCCAGGGGCCCGGCGGCGATGCGGGGCTCGTTGCGCGACTGGCCCGTGAGACCGGGATCGAGGCGGCGATCCTGGCCGGCACCGTGGACGAGATCGGCGGCCAGCCGTTCGGCACGCTCGTCGTCGCGCTGTCCCCGGGACCGGAGGTCGTCGCCCGGGCCCAGGCATTCCTCGGTGCGGCGGCGGCCACGGCGGACCTCCTCGGCTACCTCGATCGGGCAGAGGAGGCAGTCCGTGTCGCCTGACTATCTCGGGCTCCTGTCCGAAGCGACGCGCGACACCCTGACGATGGTGGCGCTCTCCGCCGTCATCGGGACCCTGGTCGGGCTGCCGCTGGGCGTGTTCTTGGCCACGAGCCGGCGGGGCGAGCTCCTCTCCGCGCCGGCCCTGAACGCGGCCCTGGGGCTCGTGGTCAACGCCACGCGTTCAACGCCCTTCATCATCCTGGTCGTGGCAATCATCCCGTTCACCCGCCTCGTCGCCGGCACGTCGCTCGGGACCGGAGCCGCCGCCGTTCCGCTTACGGTCGCGGCAGCTCCCTACATTGCGCGTCTCGTAGAAGCTGCGATCCGCGAGGTCGATCACGGGCTCGTCGAGGCGGCCCGCGCCTTCGGAGCGAGCCCGGCACAGATCATCCGCAAGGTGCTGATCCCGGAGGCGCTGCCGGGCATCGTGCTCGGGCTGACCCTAGCTGTCGTCTCGCTTATCGGCTATTCCGCGATGGCTGGCGCGGTCGGGGGCGGCGGCCTTGGGGATCTCGGGATCCGCTACGGCTACCAGCGTTTCCGGCCCGAGATGATGGCCGCCGTCGTGGTCGTCCTGATCCTGCTTGTCCAGGCGGTCCAGATGGCAGGCGACCGGCTCGCCCGACGCGTCAACCGACGCATCCGTCGCACTTGATCGATCGGAGGAGCCGAGTGCCCCCGCGTCCGGCCCTTGTCGCGTGCGCAGGTCATGAGGGCGCATGGACGATTCAGTGACTTGAGACCAACCCCCTTCGAATCATTGCGCAGCCTGCACGACTGCGCGCTCTATAAGACCATACTTTTTCAATATATCCTTTCCATCGCTTCGGTCGCTTCGAAACTTATCGCATAGCGATGATCTATTGATAATTGATCGGAATTTGATTTTCTGCTGTGGAACGGCTACAGAACGTAAAAATGGTCCGGAATAACTTGGATGTTGATTTTTAAATCCGGATCCGCGCGGAGATCGTCCGTCGGACTCCGGGCGATCATCATTGGGTCCGCGATAGTTCTGTTTGGTCTGTTCATGGCGATCGGGGCGTTCTCGATTGGCCGTCTCGGCCTGATCAACGACGTGAATCGCTCCGTCGCCGCAGAGATGAGAGCGGTGGCGATCCTGGGAACCATGAAACAACTGAGCCAGGAGCTGCGCGCCCTCGACGTCCTGGCCCACACCGCGTCGTCCGACGAGAGCCGCCGGACCTTCCGCGCACAGAGCGCCCGGGCGCAGGAAGCCTTGTCGGAGGCCTGGAGCGCCTACGCGCCGACGGTGACCGGACCGAAGGAGCAGCGGCTCGCCCATGGTCTGCGGGAGGCTTGGCAGCATTTCCTGGCCGTTGAGGCCGAGGCAGCCGCCCTGGACCAGGCCGGTGAGATGGAACTCGCCGGCAGCGTGATCACAAACGCTCTGCAGATCGATTCGGCGGATTTCTCGAAGGCGATCGACAATGTGCTGACCTATCGCCAGACCAGAGCCGTCGAACAGGCCGCGGAAGCGGATGCGGTAGGCATCGGTGCGCGGCTGTCGGTCGCCGAGGCCGTGGCTGTGGCTGCTGCCTTCACGGGTTGGATCGCCTGGTTGATCCTGCGCAGAGTGGCTGCGCCGATCGCCGCGATGACTCGCGCAATGCAGCTTTTGGCGGCGAACGATCTCGCCGTGGCACTTCCGGCCGCAGAGCGGCAGGATGAACTCGGCGCGATGGCCGGCGCGCTGCGGGTATTCCGGGAGAGCGTGCTGCTAGCCCGGGCGCGCGAGGCGGAGGCCGATCGGACGCGCGTCGCGGTCGAGCAGCAGCGCCGGATCGCGATGCAGGCAGTGGCGGCGGATTTCGAATCCGCGGTGTGCGAGATCGTCGGGACGGTGGCGTTGGCTGCGGCCGAGCTGCGCGGGACGGCCGACCGGATGCAGTCTGCGGCGGGGGAGACCGTGACCCGGTCGAGCACGGTGGTTGCCGCCCAGGAGGTCGGCTCCAATGTCCGATCGATCGTGGCCGCCGCCGAGGAACTCGGCACCTCGGTTCAGGAAGCGGGGCGCCAGGCCCAGATGACGGCCGCGATGGCCAGCGGTACCGCCATCGAGGCGGAGCGGACGACGACGCGCGTCCAGGCACTGAGCGGCGCCGCGGAACGGATCGGGGACGTCGTCCGGATCATCGCCAAAATTGCGGCGCAGACCAATCTCCTCGCTTTGAACGCCGCGATAGAGGCGGCCCGGGCCGGGGAGGCCGGAAGAGGCTTCGCGGTGGTGGCCGCCGAGGTCAAAGTCCTCGCAGGACAGACCAAGCAGGCGACCGACGACATCACGCGACACGTCGCCGTCATCCAGAGCTCCACCGCCGAAGCGGTCGGTGCCATGACGGACATCACCGCCCGGGTCGACGACTTGAATCAGGCCGCCGCCTCGATCGCCGCTATGGTCGAGGAGCAGGGAGCCGCGACCCGGGAGATCGTGCGCGTCGCGCAGGCCGCCCAGGGTACCGGCGTGGTCGGCGCACACAGCGCCGGCCTCGCCGAGACCGCTGAAACTCTGGGCGCGGCAGCGATCGGGATGCTGGACCAGGCCAGCGCCCTGTCGCGCGACGCCGAGCGCCTGAGCGACGAGGCCGCCCGCATCCTCGACAGCATCCGGGTCGCCTGACCCGTGACGAGGCCCGGTCACGATGGAACATGCCGCATGAGCCGGACACGAATTGCCTGGCTGCTCGCCTGGTTCTTCGGAGGTGCCCTGGCGGCGCTCGCATGCGGCGCGGGTCAGGCCATCGCGACCACATTCGGCGTCGCAATGACCCTGCCGGTTGCGTCGATGCCGCGTCTGCACGACAGCCTTGAGGAGCACGCGAGAGCCCGGAGCCTCCTGTTACGCTTTGCCTATGCCCCCGAAGGGGCCGCCGAGCAGCAGATCGCGCAGGTCCGGAATTTCATCACCGCGAAGGTCGACGCGTTGCTGGTCATGCCGGTCGTGCCGGCAGTGACGGTCACGATTACCCGCCTGGCCCGCGAGGCCGACATCCCGCTGGTCTACATCAACGACGGGCCGCGCAAGGATTGGTTGGCCGGGCGGATCGCTCTCGTAATCCCGAGCGACCTCGTGGCGGGCCGGCTGCAGATGCGCAAGCTCGCCCAGATGATGAACGGCAAAGGACGCCTCGCGATCCTATCCGGCCGCCCCGACGACGCGGGCTCGATCCTTCGAACGCGAGGCATCAAGGAAGTGATGGCCGCGTTTCCGGGCCTTCAACTCGTCGCCGAAGGCGCCGCCGATGGGGAGCGGAGGAAAGCCAGCACGTTGGTTTCCGGATGGCTCGCCGACGGCACCGGCATCGATGCGATCGCCGCCAGCAACGACGCGATGGCGCTCGGCGCCGCGGACGCCGTCGAGGCGTCGGGGCTCCCCGCGGGGCGCATCCTGATCGGCGGTATCGGTGCAATCGCGGACGCCATGCAGGCCATGCAGCAGAAACGCTTGGCGGTGACCCTTCACCAGGACGCCACGCTGCAGGGCCGCCGGGCGATCGACGACGCTCTGGCGCTGATCGCGCATCGGCCGGTGCCGCAATACGATTGGGTGCCGTTCACGCTGGTAACGGACCGGATCTCGACCATGCAATTCTCGAAGTAGCCGGGCCCGAGGCTCCTGCCTCCCGGACCTGTCGCGCGGGGCCTCGATCTGCTATGCAGCGCGCGTCAACCTGGGCGCGTTTTGAACGGGCGTTTGCTCGCGCCACGGCTGCGATCCCGCGGCCCGTAGGAGTTCGGAATGACTGTCCGGCCCGCGAGTCCGGAGCCCGATGCCGGTGCGGATCCGGGGCGGGACCACGCATGCCTGCACGGTCGGTCCGAAGGCGGCTGCGCCGCCTGCGATGTCCGCATGATCAGCGTTTGCGCCGCACTCACCGGTCCGGAGCTTGAGCGCCTGGAGGCGGTCAGCCAACGGATCGCGCTCGATCCGCGGCAGATCCTGTTCGCTCAGGATGATCGGGCCGACGCCGTCTACAACGTCACCGAGGGGACCATCCGTCTGTCCCGCCTCCTCCCCGACGGGCGCCGCCACGTGATGGGCTTCGCGCTCGTCGGCGATTTCCTCGGCCTCGCCCTTCCGGAGCGTTTCACCGTCACGGCCGAGGCGCTCTCGCCCGTATCGCTGTGCCGCTTCGATCGCCGCGCATTCACGGCGCTGGTCGAGGACGTGCCGCACCTGCTGCGGCGTCTGCACGAGAGTGCCGGCTATGAACTCACCCTGGCGCAAGACCACATGATGCTCCTCGGGCGGCGGACCGCCGAGGAAAAGGTCGCCGCCTTCCTGCTCGGCCTGCGGGCGCGCTACGCGCGGATCGGGCTCACCTCGGTGACGCTTGAGCTGCCCATGGGCCGCCAGGACATCGCCGACCATCTGGGTCTCACCATCGAGACGGTGAGCCGGATGCTCACCCGCCTGGATCGCGAGAGGGCCATCCTGATCGTGCCGGGCGGCGTGCGGCTCGTCGACGCCGCCCGGCTGGAGCAGCTGGCCGCCAGCTGAGCGGCGCCTCTCAATGCGCCATCAGGCAGCAGATCGCGGTGCTCTGAAGGACGTCTCGGGTCGCGCCGCCGAAGGCCCATCCCCGAAGGCGGGAATGGCCGTAGGCACCCATGACGATCAGGTCGGCCTCCTGCTCGCGGGCGAACCGAAGGATCGGTTCGCCGTCGCTCACGGTCGTGGTCAGCAGGTGCGTCGTCACCGAAGCACCGTGGCGCGCCAGATGGCGGGCGACATCCTGCGCGCCCTCGAACCGGGCGCCCTCGCCTGCCGTCACCACGAAGACCTGATCGGCCGAGCGGATGAACGGCAGGGCCCCGGAGACGGCCCGGCGTGCCTCCGGCGTATCCTTCCACGCCACGACGATGCGCCGTCCCGACAGGTCGGCCACCCGGGGCGGGACCACCAGGACGGGCCGGCCGGCCTCCATGAGAATGGGACCGAGCGCGAAGCCGAGCGGGCCCGGATCGAGGTCGCCCGGAGCAGAGCGTCCGACCACCAGGAGGTCGGCGGCCCGGCCCTGCTCAATGATGTGGACGAAGGGCCTTTCGGTGGCACCGCGCCAATCGGTCCGGGCGGTCTCCCCGGCACATCGGGCGAAGACGTCGCGAGCCCGTTCGAGCTCCTGCAGGATCTCCCCCCGCGCGCGGTCGAACTGGGCCTGCGCGTCGCGGATATCGTGCGCGAACAGCGGCGCCGGGACCTCCGCGGCGGCGGCCCCGGTCAAATCCGCATCGAACCGGCGCGCGAGGCTGGCCGCGAGGCGGATGCGGTCGGGTGCGGTCTCAGCGAGATCCACCGAGACGAGGATGTTGGCGTAGCTCATGGCGGCCTCCTCGGGACCTGTCGTCCGGCCCCGGGGCAGCAGTGTCGGCGCAGCCGTCGGGCGGAGCCTTGATCCAGCGCAAAGGGCGAGGCCGAGCCCGCCGCCTGCCTGTGCCGGGTCAGGCTTTGCGCTGGATCAAGGAACGGCTCCCCGGAGCGCGCCAGAGGTCGCGGGTCCGTTCCTCCGGAGACCGCGATGTCCGCCCTCGAACTGCCCAGTGCAGTCAACCTCGCGCGAACCCAATTCGCGCTCACGATCGTCTGGCACTTCCTGTTCCCGGCCTTCACCATCGGGCTTGCGAGCTATCTCGCGGTGCTCGAGGGCTTCTGGCTGCGGACCGGGAAGGCCGTCTACCTCGATACCTACCGCTACTGGCTGCGGATCTTCGCCATCGCCTTCGCGATGGGCGTCGTCTCGGGTTTGGTCATGAGCTACCAGTTCGGTACGAACTGGTCGGTCTTCGCCGATCGCACCGCGCCGGTGCTCGGACCCCTTCTCGGCTACGAGGTCCTCACCGCCTTCTTCCTGGAGGCCGGCTTCCTCGGCGTCATGCTGTTCGGCCTGGAACGGGTGGGCAAGCGTCTGCACTTCCTGGCGACCTGCCTGGTGGCCGGCGGCACGCTCACCTCCGCCTTCTGGATCCTGTCGGCCAATTCCTGGATGCAGACGCCGACAGGCCACGTGGTCGGGCCGGATGGGCGCTTCGCCCCGGCCGATTGGTGGGCGATCGTCTTCAACCCGTCCTTCCCGTACCGCTTCGCCCATACGGTCACGGGCGCCTATCTTACCACCGCGATGATTATCGGAGCGGTGGGCGCGTGGCACCTGTTGCGCGACCGTGCCAATCCGCGCGCCCGGCTGATGTTCTCGATGGCCATGTGGATGGCGGCCGTCGTGGCACCGGCCCAGATGATCATCGGCGACCTGCACGGCGGCAATTCCTACCAGCATCAGCCGGCCAAGGTCGCCGCCATGGAAGGACACTTCGATTCGGAGCGGCGCGCGCCCGCGATCCTGTTCGGCTGGCCCGACGCGGAGGCCGGAATGGTGCGGGATCGCATCGGCATACCCGGCCTCGCCAGCCTCTACCTGACGCACGATCTCGACGGTGAGGTCCGCGGCCTCAACGACATGCCACGGGAGACCTGGCCGACGAACCTGCCGCTGGTGTTCTGGTCCTTCCGGGTGATGGTCGGCCTCGGCCTTCTGATGATCGCGCTCGGCCTCGCGGGGCTGTGGTTGCGCCGGCAGGGCCGGCTCTACGATACCGGGTGGCTGCACCGCTTCGCCGTGGCCATGGGGCCGTCCGGACTGATCGCGGTCACGGCCGGATGGACAGTGACCGAGGCCGGCCGGCAGCCCTTCACGGTCTACGGCGTCCTGCGCACCGCCGACAGCGTTTCCCCGGTGGCGGCCCCGGCCGTCGCCGCCTCGCTGGCCGCCTTCGCGATCGTCTACCTCGCGGTGTTCGGGGCGGGCATCTGGTACCTCCTGCACCTGTTCAACCAGGCGCCCCACGCCCACGAGCCCGGGCCGCCCACCGATCAGCCGATCCGCACCGCCGGGATCACCCCCGCACCCGCGCTCATCGCCGGTGCGCAGGCGGCCGGCCGTCCCCTCGCCCAGCCCGCGGAGTAAACCCGATGTCCCTCGATCTCACGCTCATCTGGGCGCTGCTCATCGCGACGGCCGTCTTCCTCTACGTGGTGATGGACGGCTTCGACCTCGGGGTCGGGATCCTGTTTCCGGCCGTCCGCGGCAAGGCGGAGCGGGATGTCATGGTCAACACGGTCGCCCCCGTCTGGGACGGCAACGAGACCTGGCTCATCCTCGGCGGGGGCGGGCTGTTCGCGGTCTTCCCGCTCGCCTACGCCACCATCCTGCCGGCGCTCTACATGCCGCTGATCCTGATGCTGCTGGCCCTTGTGTTCCGCGGTGTCGCCTTCGAGATGCGCTTCCGCGCCGCGACCGTGCGATCGCAAGCTCTGTGGGACCGGTCTTTCTCGTGGGGCAGCTACGTGGCGGCCTTCTGCCAGGGCATCTGCCTCGGTGCGCTGGTCCAGGGCATCCGGGTGGAGGGCCGCGCCTATGCGGGCGGCTGGTGGGACTGGCTGACACCGTTCTCGCTCCTGACCGGGGCCGCCCTCGTCGCCGGCTACGGCCTGCTCGGCGCGTGCTGGCTGATCTGGAAGACCGACGGGGAACTCCAGCTTCGGGCCTACCGGCTGGCGCGGCGGCTCGGATTCGTCACCCTGGCGGCAATCGTGATCGTCTCCGCCGCCATGCCGTTCCTGAGCGCGGCCTTCAGGGCCCGCTGGATCGCTTGGCCGAACCTCGTGCTCGCCGCGCCGGTCCCGATCCTGGTCGCGCTCCTGGCCTGGCGGTTCTTCGTGGCCCTCGAGCGGCGCGCCGAGGTGATGCCGTTCCTGTGCGCGCTCGGGCTGTTCTTGCTGTCGTATGTCGGGCTCGGAATCAGCCTGTGGCCGGTGATCGTCCCGCCGGCGATCACGATCTGGGACGCGGCCACCCACCCGAGCAGCCAGGCCTTCCTGCTCGCCGGCGCCGTCGTGCTGGTCCCGATGGTGCTGGCCTATACCGGCTACGTGTACTGGCTGTTCCGCGGCAAGGTCGCGGCCGGCGCCCCGGGCTACCACTAGGAGAGCGGGCCATGACCTCGGAGACGAAACCCGGTTCATCCCTGCGCCGGCTGGGCTGGTTCATCGTTCTGTGGGCCGGCGGCGTCGGGGGCCTCACCGCCGTGGCGCTGCCGCTGCGGTGGCTTCTGAAGGCGGTGTGAGACCCAAGCAGACTCCGCTTCGCCTCGGGTGACGCGGCGTCTGGCGTCACCGCATCACGAACGGGTTCTCCGGCGTATCGCGGCTGGTCGAGATCCAGACGCTCTTGGTCTCCAGGAACTCGCGGATCGACTCGATGCCGCTCTCGCGGCCGATGCCGGAGCGCTTCATGCCGCCGAACGGCATCATGTAGCTCACCGCCCGGTAGGTGTTCACCCAGACGGTGCCGGCCCGCAATCCCTTCGACATGCGCATGGCCCGGCCGATATCCTGGGTCCAGACACCGGCCGCCAGACCGTAGATCACGTCGTTGCCGATTCTCAGTGCCTCCGCCTCGTCGTCGAAGCCGATGATCGACAGGACCGGGCCGAACACCTCCTCCTGGGCGATGCGCATGTCGTTGGTGACGCCGATGAAGATCGTCGGCTCGACGAACTGCCCGCCGATCACCCCGGGTCCGGTGGCCGGGTTGCCGCCGAACACGCAGCGCGCGCCCTCGCTCTTGGCCAGCGCGATGTAGTCGAGCACCTTCGCGTATTGCGGCGGCGTGGTGATCGGTCCGATGTTGGTGTCGGGCTGCATGGGATCGCCGAGCTTGGCGGTGCGGGCGAGCTCGACCAGCCGCGTGACGAATTCCTCGCGGATGCTGTTCTGCACGAGGAGCCGGGAGCCGGCGATGCAGGTCTGCCCGGTGGCGGCGAAGATCCCTGAGATCGTGCCCGCCGCGGCCGCCTTCAGGTCGGCATCGGCGAAGACGATGTTGGGCGACTTGCCGCCGAGCTCGAGGGAGACGCGCTTGATCTGGCGCGCGGCCGCCTCGTAGACCTTCGCGCCGGTGACGTCCGAGCCCGTGAAGGTGATCTTGGCGACGTCCGGGTGCTCGACAATGGCGGTCCCCGCCTCGCCGCCGTATCCGGTGACGACGTTGAACATCCCGTCCGGAAGGCCGGCCTCCTTGGTCAGGCGCGCAAATTCCAGCGTGCTGGCGGAGGCGAATTCCGAGGGCTTCACCACGACCGCGCAGCCGGCCGCGAGCGCGGGCGCGCATTTCCAGGCCACGAACAGCAGAGGCGAGTTCCAGGCGGTCAGCGCCCCGACCACACCGACGGGTTCGTGCCGGGTGAACGCGAAGGTCTCGGGCTTGTCGATCGGCACCTGGGCGCCCTCGACCTTGTCGGCGAGGCCCGCGTAGTACCACCACCATTCTGGCTGGTAGCGGGTCTGGCCGTACATCTCGGCGAAGAGCTTGCCGTTGTCGCGGACCTCGACCTCGGCCAGCGCCTTGGCCTCCCGCTCGACGAGGTCGCCGATCCGCCGCAGCACCTTGCCGCGGGCCGAAGCGGTCATGGTGGCCCAGGGCCCCTCCCACATGGCGCGCTTGGCCGCGGCCACGGCCCGGTCGACATCGGCGCGTGAGGCGCGCGGTATCCGGGCCCAGGCCTCACCGCGATAGGGATCGATCGACTCGAACCACGAGCCCTCGACCGGATCGACGTGCTCACCGTCGATGTAGAGCTGATAGGTCTTCACGGCGTGCATCTCCGGGCTGAGATGCCCGCCATATGGACCGGCAGGCGGGCGGCGGCGAGCCCGGCCGCTCAGGCGTTTGCGCTGAGGCGGCGGATGTCGGCGTCGACCATCTCGGTGATCAGGGCTTCCAGGCTGGTCTGCGCCTCCCAGCCGAAGGTCGCCTTCGCTTTGGCGGGGTTGCCCAGGAGCACCTCCACCTCCGCCGGCCGGAACAGGGCCGGGTCGATGACCAGGTGGTCGTCGATATTCAGGCCGACATGCTTGAACGCGATGGCGCACATGTCCCGAACCGTCGTGGTCCGCCCGGTGGCGATCACGTAATCGTCCGGCCGGTCCTGCTGCAGCATCAGCCACATCGCCTTCACGTAATCCCGGGCATGGCCCCAGTCGCGCTTGGCGTCGATGTTGCCGAGCCGCAGCTCCTTCTGCTTGCCGAGCTTGATCCGCGCCACCGCGTCCGTGACCTTGCGGGTCACGAACTCCACGCCGCGCAGCGGGCTCTCGTGGTTGAACAGGATGCCGTTCGAGGCGTGCAGCCCGAAGCTCTCCCGGTAGTTGATCGTCATCCAGTGTGCGTAGAGCTTGGCCACACCGTAGGGCGAGCGCGGGTAGAACGGCGTCGTCTCGCTCTGGCGTTCCTCCTGGATCAGCCCGAACATCTCCGAGGTCGAGGCCTGGTAGTAGCGCGCCTGCGGGGCCACCGAGCGCAGGCATTCCAGCATGTGCACGGCGCCGAGCCCCGTCACCTGCCCGGTCAGCAGCGGCTGCTGCCAGGAGGAGGTGACGAAGGACTGAGCGGCGAGGTTGTAGATCTCGTCGGGCTTGGCGGCCTGGACGATGCGTAGCAGGGCGGATTGGTCGAGCAGGTTGCCGTCGACCAGCTCGACCTCGTCCAGGATGCCGAGCCACTTCAACCGATGGTCGAAGACGCCGGCATGGCTGGAACGGCGCACGATGCCGGTGACCGCGTAACCCTTCTCCAGGAGCAGTTGCGCCAAATACGCGCCGTCCTGGCCCGTCACACCTGTGATCAGCGCTCGCTTGGCCGTCATGAACCCGTCTCGTTCCAAAGTTGACCGGCTGCTACGACCGCGAGCGCATCCGCGTCAAGGAGCGGCCAGACCTCAACATCTTCCGAAGCTGATTGCCGCCGATCCGCGGAGGATGTCCGTTGTGAGTGTATATCGATGCTGATCGATCAATATTTTTCAGTCTTGGTTCGCGTGTCTCATCCGGAAGACAGCCAGTCGACGACGCCGGAAATCGACCGGAACTCCTCCAGGGCGTGAACGCGCGCCTCCGGCAACGCCGATCGCGCCATGGTCGCCAGGGCGTGACCGGGACCGAGTTCTAGAACCCGGTCGGCGCCGTATTCGCCGCAGGCTTCCAGACAAGCGGCCCAGTCAATCGTCCGCGAGATCTGGATCGCGAGCTTTTCCAGACCCGCCTCGGCCCGGAAAACCGCGCCTCCGTCGAGACCGCTGATCAGGCGCGGCGCACCGACTGGGGGGCGCATCTGATTCGCAGTGGCCAGGATGTCCCGGAACGCGTCGGTCGCCGCCGACAGGAGCGGCGTGTGGGAGGGGGTCTGGACTGGAAGGATGACGGCCCGCTGCGCCCCCGACCCGCTCGCCTCGGAGCACAGGGCGTCGAGGGCGTCCCGTCGCCCGCCGACAACGCCGCTATCCGGGGCGTTGCGGATGGCGAGGTGACATCCATGGCGGGCCGCGAGCGTTTCCAGAACATCGAGCCGGAGGCCGCGTATCCCTGCCAGCCCGAATCCCTGGCCGGTGGCGGCGTCCATGGCCTCGGCCCGACGCGCGGCGAGCGTCAGGACGACGTCCGGTTCGAAGCGTCCGGCGACACCCCACGCGGCGAGATCGCCGATGCTGTAGCCGGCCACGATGGCGCGGGCCGGTCGTGCGGAGCCCAGGGCGCTCCAGGCGGCGAGCGCTGCCACGCAGCACAGGATCTGACCCGTGCGGTTCGCGTGCAGCTCATCGCCGCCGGTCCTGGCGATGTCGCGCGGATCCGTGCCGCCGAGGAGCGGCATGGCGGCGGCGAAGATCGCCTGAGCCTCGGGTCGGTCCGCCGTGAGGTCGAACATGCCCGGATGCTGGCCGCCCTGGCCGGAGAGCAGGATCGCCAGCGTCATCGGCGGATCGAGGCCCGCAGCGCGGCTGCCGGCACTAGAGCGACCCGGTCCAGGCTCTTGGCCACGACCGATCCGCCTTCCGGCGCGTCGCGCAGTTCCCGCCACTGCACACCGGTGCCGTCCGGCAGCAGGATCTCCCCGTCGATGCGCATGGAAGCCGAGTCCGCGACAGAGCCGATCCGGTCGAGCAGGCCGGCCGGCACGCCCGTGGCGCACGGCCAGAGCAGGTCGAGGTCGGAACTTGCGCTGAGATAGGTCAGGCCGGTCAGGGCCTGCCAGAGCAGGGCGCCGAACGGCCGCGGCACGATCGCGTGGTGGCGGCCGACCTCGACCAGGGCGCCGATGGACGGTTGCCACGCGGCGGGAGCATGTCGCCCGGAAGCGGCGAGATCCGGTGCCACCATGGGCGACAGCATCGCTGACGGTAGGGCGAGCCCGATCCGCCGCTTACCGTCGGCGGGTGGCAGCGGCAGGCCGAGAGGAACGGCATCACTGCCCTCCCCCGGGTTCCGGCGGCGGACAATCAATGGCCGACCGGCGGCGGCCCAGCCGTCGAGATGCGGCGCACCCGCAAGGTCGGGGCGCGACGCCAGCCACGCGGCCCAAGCCGTCGGATCAGCCCGCACGAGGTCGTGGCGGCTGTAGCCCTCAGCCAAGGCGCGCCTGATCGGCCACGGCCGCCGCGACGCCGCGGGCCACCGGACGGCCGCCGCGCTCCTCGCCGAGGCGATCTCGCACGTCGCCGGGCTCCATCCCCGCGATGAGATCGCGGATCTGGCCGGCCAGCGACTTCTCCGGTTCAAGGACGGCGTGCACCGCCCCCGTCGCCACCATGTTGTCGAGGCCGGGCGCGAAGACCGGTGTCGATTTCGCCATCTCCTGAAGCTTCGCCAGGGGCAGCTTCGTGACTCGGGCGACCGAGGGCAGGTCCATCACGCTCGGGTTGGCACCCGGAAGCGCCGCCAGAACCCGGGTTGCCAGCGCGGTGGCGATGAACGCGCCTGCGGCTGAATGGCCGTAGATCAGCCCGACCGTCGGATGCCCTGACCGGTCGGCGAGGAGCAGAGCCTTGGCGAGATGCGCGAGGCATTCGTTGAGGCCCAGAAGCTCGTCCCGCCGGCTCATGCGCTGGCTGTCGGAATCGACCACGACCAGGATCGGCACCTGCTCGCCCGCCCGCACCGTGTCGAGCACGGCGCGCGACAGCGACAGCGCTCCCTCGACGCCGAGGGGCGTGTCGCCATAGACGCCCACGACCTGGATCCGGCCGCCGTCGAACGGGCCGCTGCCCAACACGAGGCCATCGCGGACCGTCACCGCATGCTCCTCCGGGAACAGTGAGGCGAGGATCTCAGCGAGCGTCATGATCGGCCTCCCTGACCCGGGCCACGGTCTCGTCGAACGCCTTGGTGTCCATCCCGGGCACCGTCCCCGGATCGTTCACGCCGAGACGCGCCCAGACATCCGTCCCGTCGCGGCAATCGCCGAAGCGCGCGATCCGATCTTCGAGACGCGCCTGCTCGGCCTCGAGCGTGTCGAGATCGAAGGCCGGCGCGCGGCCAACGAGATCGACGGCGGCCGCACGGAAGGCCGTGACGGAGTCGGCGCAGAAGGCGTCGGCACCCCCGATCAGGCGGCGATGCTTGCCGCCCATGGTGCGCCAGACGAGCGCCCGGTCGCGGGAATCGAACTCCTCCGCGCCCTTGTTGGTCTCGATGACCTCGGGGCCGGACACCGAGATCCGCCCGCCCTCCGAGACGGCCAGCCGCGAACAGGTCCCGGCGATCAGGCCGCCGCCGCCGTAGCAGCCGGCCCGGCCGCCGATCAGCCCGATCACCGGGATCCCGGCTGCGCGGGCCTCGACGATGGCCCGCATGGTCTCCGCGATGGCGGTCTCGCCGGCATTGGCCTCCTGAAGACGGACGCCGCCAGTGTCGAACAGGATCAGCACCGCCGTCGGCTTCAGCGCCAACGCCGCCCGGAGCAATCCGACCAGCTTGCCGCCGTGCACCTCGCCGAAGGCCCCGCCCATGAAGCGGCCTTCCTGAGCGGCGATCAGGATCGGGCTGCCGTCGAGCCGCGCGCGGCCCACCACGATGCCGTCATCGAAGGCGCGCGGCAGGTCGAACAGCGGCAGATGCGGGCTCATGCGCCGCTCCGTCGGCGGCAGGAACTCGTGGAAGCTGCCCGGGTCGGTGAGCGCCACCACGCGCTGACGAGCGGTCGCTTCGTACCAACTCAAGGCATCCGGATCGATGCTCGCGGTGCGGTTGCCAGCCATGGTCAGGCCTCCATCAGCCGCGCGCCCTGGAGCAGGCGGAGCGACACCGTGTCGGGACGGGCACCGCCGTCGTTGATGCTGATGCGGAGGCCGCCCGGCTGCGCCCGGGCGATGAAATCGGCCACCACTGCCGCCCAGACGTCACCGTAGCCGGCGATCGGGGTCTCGATGGACACCTCGCAGGCGTCCGGCGGCAGGACCCGCTCCAGCAGGATCTCCAGATTGCCGGAGGCCACGACGCCGGTGATCGCGTTCGGCACCGAGCCGGGCAGCGGCTTCTTGGTGGTGTGGCGGAAGGTCAGGGATTCCATGGCCGCGTCCGTGCAAGAGGATCCTTGATCCAAACAGAACACCTCATCCTGAGGTGCCGAAGCGAAATGGAGGCCTCGAAGGAGCCCTCCCCATGCCACTGCGGTTCCTGGCGCCCTCCTTCGCGGCCCGCTCACGCGGGCACTTCCGGATGAGGGGAGCGATGGGAGCAGTGAGGGTAAGGTTCACCTTCTACCAGTTCCGGAACTTGGCAGGCGGCTCGTAGAGGCCGCCCGACCAGTGTACGAGATCCTTGATCGACTTCGCGGCGAGCAGCGCCCGGTCGGCGTCCAGCGGCTCGATGCCGAGATCCTCCGGACGTCGAATCACGCCCCGGGCGCGCAATTCCTCGACCTTCGCCCGGTCGCGGCCGCGTCCGACCTCGGTGTAGCCGGCCACGCCCCGGATCGCCTGCTCGCGCTCGTCGGCGTCGCGGCAGAGCAGGAGGTTGGCGATGCCCTCCTCGGTAACGATGTGGGTGACGTCGTTCGCGTAGATCATGACCGGCGCGAGCTCGAGGCCGATCTTCCTGGCCAGTTCGAGGGCGTCGAGATTCTCCACGAAGGTCGGCACCAGCTTGTCGCCGAAGGTCTCGACCAGCTGCACAACGAGCTTGCGGCCGCGCATCAGCGCGGGATCGCCGACGATCTGGCCCTCGCGGCCGGCCTTCATCCAGGCATCGGACGGATGGCGCCGGCCGTGCGGGTCTGAGCCCATGTTGGGGGCGCCGCCGAAACCCGCGACCCGCGACTGGGTGATGGTCGAGGAATGGCCCATCAGGTCGATCTGGAGCGTCGCCCCGATGAACATGTCGCACGCATAGAGGCCGGCGGTCTGGCAGAAGGCGCGGTTCGAGCGCAGGCTTCCGTCCGCACCGGTGAAGAAGATGTCGGGCCGCTCGCGGATGTAGCGATCCATCCCGACCTCCGAGCCGAAGCAGTGGACCTGCTTGACCCAGCCGGATTCGATCGCCGGGATGAGGGTCGGGTGCGGATTCAGCGCCCAATGGGTGGCGATCTTGCCCTTCAGGCCAAGTTTTTCCCCGTATGTCGGAAGCAGCAGCTCGATCGCCGCCGTGCCGAACCCGATGCCGTGGTTGAGCCGCTTGATGCCGTACTCGGCGTAGATCCCCTTGATCGCCATCATGGCGATCAGGATCTGCGTCTCGGTCATTGCCGCCGGATCGCGGGTGAACAGCGGCTCGACGTAGAACGGCGTGTCGGCCTCGACCACGAAATCGACCCGGTCGCCCGGGATGTCGACCCGCGGGACCCGGTCGACGATCTCGTTGACCTGCGCGACCACGACGCCGTTCTTGAAGGCGGTCGCCTCCACGACGGTGGGCGTGTCCTCGGTGTTCGGCCCGGTATACAGGTTGCCGTCCCGGTCCGCCGAGACGCCCGCGATCAGCGCAACGTTGGGCGTCAGGTCGACGAAATAGCGGGCGAACAGCTCCAGGTAAGTGTGAACCGCCCCGAGCTCGATCTGACCGCCGTACAGCATCTTGGCGATGCGTCCGCCCTGCGGACCGGAGTAGGAATAGTCGAGCCGCTTGGCGATGCCGGTCTCGAACACGTCGAGATGTTCCGGAAGGACGATCCCCGACTGAACCATGTGCAGGTCATGGACCTTCCCGGGATCGCAGGCGCTGAGGCCGCGGGCGAGGCAGTCGGCCTGCTTCTGGTTATCGCCTTCGAGGCAGACCCGGTCGCCGGGCCGCAGGATCGCCTCCAGCAGATCCACGACGGAACGCGCGGGAACCACCTTGCCTTGCGCATGGGCGCGACCCGCCTGGATGCGGGCATCGCGGGCCAGCTTCTCGCCGCGCCACTCGCTCATTTGCGCGCTCCAATGAGTGTACCGAACTGGACATAGCAGTCCATTCGGTATTTTCAAATCCTGGCCGATCACGGTTTCGTATACGGGATTGCGATCTTGTCAACGTTCTGCATACTGACTGCAACAGCCGTCAGGCCGACTCGGGAAGGAGACGCTCCATGACGAGCGCGTCGCCGCGGCTGCCGCACGGGGCCGGATGGACGACCCTGCTGAAGGGTCAACGCCGATGATCGTCCTCGGTGTCGCCCTGCTCGCAGCCTGCACGCTGATCGGCGTATACCTCGGTGACCTTCTCGGCATTGTCCTCGGTGTGAAGGCCAATGTCGGCGGCGTCGGCATCGCCATGATCCTGCTGATCGCCGCGCGGCTCTGGCTCTCCCGCCGGGGGCGCCTGACCAAAGGCGTTCAGTTCGGCGTCGAATTCTGGGCGGGCATGTACATCCCGATCGTGGTCGCCATGGCGGCCCAGCAGAACGTAGTGGCTGCAGTCGGCGGCGGCCCGATCGTGCTGATCGCGGCGACCGGGTCGCTGGTGCTGTGCTTCGGCGCCGTGGCCCTGCTCAGCCGGATCGGCCGCCGGGATCCGGGCAGCGCCGCCGTCGCGCACGGTGGATCGGTGATCGGCGGGGATGCCGACGCTCCCGACGTCGCACGGGCTGCGCCGGTCGTCGCCAGGGAGGGCTGAACGCCATGGTTCACGAGATCTGGCACGGCGTTGAGCATGTCTTCATCGAGCAGAGCCTCGTGGCCGCCTTCGCGGTTGTCGGAGCGCTGATCCTCGTCTCGAACTATGCCGCGAAGCACCTCACCAACGGCCGCGTCCACGGCTCGGCCATCGCGATCGTGCTGGGCCTGGTGCTGGCCTATGTCGGCGGGCTTTACACGGGCGGGAA
Source organism: Methylobacterium sp. OAE515 (assembly GCF_041806315.1). Taxonomy (NCBI): domain Bacteria; kingdom Pseudomonadati; phylum Pseudomonadota; class Alphaproteobacteria; order Hyphomicrobiales; family Methylobacteriaceae; genus Methylobacterium; species Methylobacterium sp. OAE515. The sequence goes on along the minus strand of NZ_JBGMUV010000001.1, from coordinate 2,524,722 downwards.
GAAGGGCCTCGCCGACATCCCGGCGCTCGCCGGGATCGGCCTCATGGGTGGGGCGATGCTGCGCGACTTCGCCATCGTCGCCACGGCCTTCGAGGTGGATGTGATCGAAGCCCGGCGGGCCGGCCTGCTCGGCGTGTTGGCGCTCGCCCTCGGCACAATCCTGCCATTCATCGTCGGGACGCTGACCGCCGTGGCGTTCGGCTATCACGATGCCGTCTCGATCACGACAATCGGCGCGGGGGCGATCACCTACATCGTCGGCCCGGTCACCGGGGCGGCGATCGGCGCGGATTCCACCGTGATGGCGCTGTCCATCGCCACCGGCGTGACGAAGGCGGTGATGGTCATGGTCGGGACGCCGCTGGTGGCGCGGCTGATCGGCCTCGACAATCCGCGCTCGGCCATGGCGTATGGCGGGCTGATGGGCACGGTGAGCGGGGTGGCGGGCGGTCTCGCGGCGACCGATCCGAAGCTGGTGCCTTACGGCGCGCTCACGGCGACGTTCCACACCGGCATCGGCTGCCTCGTCGGGCCCTCGCTCCTGTTCCTGACGGTGCGCGCCCTCGTCGGTTAGGTCTGCGGCCGCGCATGGAACCGTGCCGTTCCCTGATCCGACACTGTGGATTAGGCTGTGGTCCCGCCTCGTCTGACACGAAGACTGGCAGTCGCCGCTCGCGGGATGGTCTAGGATCGGCGGATGCACGGCGATTTTCAGAAGATCGAGAGCGGGCTGCTCTCGGACCGGATCCGCGACGCGCTCACGGACGCGATCGCGTCGGGGACGATCGCGGCCGGCACGGCCCTCGACGAGCAGAACCTCGCAGATCGTTACGGCGCCTCGCGCACGCCCGTTCGCGAGGCCCTGCGTCAGCTCGCGGCCTCGGGCCTGGTGGAGATCCGGCCGCGTCGGGGCGTCGTCGTGGTGCGCCTAACGCCGCAGCGGATCGCCGACATGTTCGAGACCACCGCCGAGATCGAGGCGATGTGCGCGCGGCTGGCCACCTACCGGATGACGCCGCTCGAGCGGGGGCAGCTCATGGAGCTGCACGAGGAATCCGCCCAGGCGGTGGAGGCGGGCGACGTCGACGTCTACGACCGCTTCAACCGCACCTTCCACGAAGCGCTCTACACGGCGACCCACAACGGCTTCATGGCCGAGCAGGCGCTGGCGATCCGCGAGCGCCTCGCCGCCTTCCGGCGCACGCAGCTGCGCCACGCCGACCGGATCCGACGCTCGCGGGAGGAGCACGGCGAGATCCTGGCGGCGATCGCGGAAGGGGACGGCGAGACGGCGGCGCGCCGCATGCGCGCCCACATGCTCCGGGCTGCGGCCGCCCTCGGCCGCTACATCGCCGAGACCGGCTGAGACGCGTTGCCGGGCGTGCTTCTGCCCCAGCGCGGAACTGGGACGGCGAGACGCGGAGCCGGCCGGTCATCCGACCTCACGGATAGCGAAGCCGATCGACGTCGCGCTCAACCGCGCGCGGCGGATCCCCCCAGCGCATCCGCCAGCCGGCCGATCCGCTCGGCCGCACGGCCGATCCCCGTCGCGGCCCGCTCGGCATCCTCCGCGCGCCCGCGGTCGGCGGTCTCCGTGGCTTGGCGCAGCTCGGCCACCTGCGCCTCCAGCGTCGTGAGCCGTCCACGCAATTCGGACACTTCATCGGCCATCGTGAGGGCGGCCATCACCTGGAGGCGCATGTCGCCGATCTCGCCGAAATTCTTGCGCATCTCGCCGATGCGCGTGTCCAGGGTCTCGGCAAGGCCGGTGAGATGGTCTTCCTCGCCCGCTCCGCAGGCCATGCGGTAGCTGCGGCCGTCGATGGTCACGTTGATCTGCGGCAAGGGCTGCTCCGACGGGCTGCTCGGATGAACGCTCAGACGACCGGGCCGTCCGCCTCAGGCCCGTCCGAGCACATCCTGGACGGTCTCGATGGCGCGGTCGAGCCGGTGGCCGACCTCGCCGGTGGTGGCCGAGACCTCGGCGAGGCGGGCGCTCGCCGCGTCGAGGGCAGCGGCCAGGCGCGCCCGATCCTCGTCCATGAGGGCGAGCTCGGTGTCCCGGTCGTCGGGCTGGGCCGCCGTCTCGATCCGGCGGACGACCATGGCGTCCAGGCGGCTCAGGGCCGCGTCGAGACGCGCGAGGGCTTCATCGATGGAATCGGGTTCGGTCGCGTCGGCCATGGTGTTGTGTCCGCCTCGACGCGAAGCTTTCCGTCGAATGCTGCTGGATTTCCAGTCCGAAATGGCGTCCCGCACCGTGATCGATCCGGCCGCGTAATGGAACGTGGCAATCCTTGTTTATTGGTCGGTGGATCGATGAGGTTTGTCATGGCCGCGCGTTTGACAGCTAGGGGCGCCATGCTAGACAGCCGCGCGCTCCCGAGAGGGTCCGCGCGAGACAGGCCGGATAGCCGATCCGTGACAGTCCCGAGGCCTCAGCCTGCGCCGTCCGCTTCGACGGTCCCTGGCGGCGGAGCGCGGCTTAACCCGGGCCGGTTCATCGCAGGTTCAAACCCGCCCGCCCAGATCCGCCCGGCACGGCGGCGGGCCGCCGAGACCGCCCCGCGGACCGCACCCAGCGGTCCGGCGCGTGGTGCGCCGCATCAGGAAGGAGTCACGCCGTGACGAAGGTTGCCATCAACGGGTTCGGACGCATCGGCCGCAATGTCCTGCGCGCGATCGCGGAAGCCGGCCGCACCGACATCGAGGTCGTGGCGATCAACGATCTCGGCCCGGTGGAGACCAACGCCCACCTGCTCCGCTACGACTCGGTGCATGGCCGCTTCCCCGGCGAGGTCGCTGTGGACGGCGAGTTCCTGGTGGTGAACGGCAAGCGCATCAAGGTCACGGCCGTGCGCAACCCGGCCGAGCTGCCCCACCGCGATCTCGGCGTCGACATCGCGCTGGAATGCACTGGCATCTTCACCTCGAAGGACAAGGCCACGGCCCATCTCGACGCCGGCGCCAAGCGCGTCCTCGTCTCGGCCCCGGCCGACGGCGCCGACCTGACGGTGGTCTACGGCGTCAATCACGACAAGCTGTCGCGCGAGCACCTCGTGGTCTCGAACGCGTCCTGCACCACGAACTGCCTCGCCCCGGTGGCGAAAGTGCTGGACGAGGCCGTCGGCATCGAGCGCGGCTTCATGACCACGATCCACTCCTACACCAACGACCAGCCCTCGCTGGACCAGATGCACAAGGATCTCTACCGGGCCCGCGCCGCGGCGCTCTCGATGATCCCGACCTCGACCGGCGCCGCCAAGGCGGTCGGCCTCGTGCTGCCGGAACTCAAGGGCAAGCTCGACGGGACCGCGATCCGCGTTCCGACCCCCAACGTCTCGGCGGTGGACCTCGTGTTCACGGCCAAGCGCGCGACCACGGTTCAGGAGATCAACGACGCCATCAAGGCGGCCGCTGCGGGCCCGCTCAAGGGCGTGCTCGGCGTGACCGACCGGCCGAACGTCTCGATCGACTTCAACCACGATCCGCACTCGTCGACGTTCCACCTCGACCAGACCAAGGTGATGGACGGCGTGCTAGTGCGCATCCTGACTTGGTACGACAACGAGTGGGGCTTCTCGAATCGCATGGCCGACACGGCCGTGGCGATGGCCAAACTCATCTGAACTGCCTTGCCGCGGTCGCCGCCTCGTGAGAGGCCGGCGGCCGCGCCTTCCATCGGACGGCCTTACTTCGAACCAGGGACTCTTCAGGGATGACCGACGCTTCGCAGGGCACGTCAACCGGGCCGGAACTCGTGCCGCCCGCACCGCGGCCGGCCCCGCCACCGCCCACCGCGACCGTTGCCCCGGCCAACACTACGCCGTCGCACGCGCTCCCGGCCAATCAGCTCTTCGACCAGCTCGCGCGGATCGAGGACAAGTGCTCGCGTATTGAGGACAAGTACGCCCGCTCCGAGGCGCTGCTGTCCCGCGTCGAGGACAAAGTCGAGAATGCCGCGAACCGGATGAACGAATCCGCGCGCCAATCCGACCTCGCGGCGCTCCGGACGGAAATGCGCGGTCTGGCCGAGCGCACCCGGCGCCTGCCCGGGACCGGCGCCCTGGTTCTCACCGCCGTCATCACCGCCATTCTGACAGTGGTCCTGATGGTCGCCGTCCAGCGGCTCAACCTCGACCGCCTGCTGCCGCAGCGCGCCGCCATCGGCACGACCGTCCAGTAATCCCCGTCGCCCCGCACAGGACCGCAACAGACCGCATGAGCGCCTTCCGTACCCTTGACGACGCCGACTCCCTCACGGGCAAGCGGGTTCTCATGCGCGTCGACCTGAACGTGCCGATGGAGAACGGTCGCGTGACCGACGCGACCCGCATCGAGCGTGTCGCGCCGACGATCCGCGAGGTCGCCGAGAAGGGCGCGAAGGTGATCCTGCTCGCCCATTTCGGTCGGCCGAAGGGCAAGCGCGAGCCGAAGGACTCGCTGGAGCCGCTGGTCCCAGCCCTCGCGGCGGCACTGGGACGCGAGGTCGCCTTCGCGGCGGATTGCGTCGGCGAGGTGGCCGCGCAGGCTGTGGCAGCCCTCAAGGAAGGCGATGTCCTGCTCCTCGAGAACACCCGCTACCATCCGGGCGAGGAGAAGAACGAGGCGGCCTTCGCGGACGCGCTGGCGGCGAACGGTGACGTTTACGTCAACGAGGCTTTCTCGGCGGCCCATCGGGCCCACGCCTCCACCGAGGGGCTGGCGCACCGGCTGCCGGCCTATGCCGGCCGTGAGATGCAGGCCGAGCTCGAGGCCCTCACCAAGGGCCTGGAATCGCCGCAGCGCCCGGTGATCGCGCTGGTCGGCGGCGCCAAGGTATCCTCCAAGATCGATCTTCTGGAGAACCTCGTCGCCAAGGTCGACATGCTGGTGATCGGCGGCGGCATGGCCAACACCTTCCTGCACGCCCAGGGCAAGTCCGTCGGCAAGTCCCTATGCGAGAAGGATCTCGCCGAGACCGCGACCCGGATCCTGGCGGCGGCCCAGAAGGCCGGCTGCCGGATCATCCTGCCGGTCGACGCCGTCGCCGCGACGGAGTTCAAGGCGCAAGCCCCTCACGACACCGTTTCGGTGGACACGGTGCCGGAAGCCAGCATGATCCTCGATGCCGGCCCGCGCTCGGTCGCCGAGATCAATGCCGCCATCGACGGGGCCAAGACCCTGGTCTGGAACGGCCCGCTGGGCGCGTTCGAGCTCGCGCCGTTCGACGCCGCGACGGTAGCGGCCGCCAAGCACGCAGCCACGCGGACGAAGGCCGGTTACCTCGTCTCGGTGGCGGGCGGCGGCGACACCGTGGCCGCTCTCAACCATGCGGGCGTCGCGCAGGACTTCACCTACGTCTCGACCGCCGGCGGCGCCTTTCTCGAATGGCTGGAAGGCAAGGCCCTGCCGGGCGTCGAGGCGTTGCGGGCGAAGGGCTGAGGGAGCTCTTGCTCTCCTCCCCCAGCGGCGCGAACCCGTCTATTATGGCGGCCTTCATCAGCCGGGGGGCCGAGTCGCTTGGTGGCACCGTGGAGAACGCGACTTTCGAGATCCTGACGGGCATCCAGGTGAGCCCTGCACAGGTGCTCGCGTGCTTCGACAAGCTCGAGACGCGCATGGGCAATTTTGAGATGCGGATGGACGGTCTCGAAACCGGCATGCGCGAGGATCGCCGCAACGCGGCCGGGATGCTCGTAATGATGTTCGCCACGGCGGGCGATTTCGACGCGCGGGTCAGCGAGGTCGAGGAACGCGTCGCGGCCCTGGAGGGCAGAACGGGTTGAGGATCATCCGGGCAAGGAATGCGCAATTCGGCGTCTGAGATTGACCGAAAGCAAGGCTCTCGGCAGAGCGGTACGATACAGCTCAGCTGAGCGCCGCACGGCGCCATCGGCGATCGGGCAGACGACCAAACGGAAACGGGAAGACACGCACGATGGCACGCATCACCCTCCGGCAGCTCCTCGATCATGCCGCTGAGCACGAGTACGGGGTGCCCGCGTTTAACCTGAACAATATGGAGCAGGGGCTCGCCATCATGGCGGCAGCCGACGCGACGGACTCGCCCGTGATTCTGCAGGCGAGCCGCGGCGCCCGCGCCTACGCCAACGACATCGTGCTGGCCAAGCTGATCGACGGGCTCGTCGAGATCTACCCGCATATCCCAGTCTGCATGCATCTCGACCACGGCAACAACGAAGCCACCTGCGCCACCGCCATCCAGTACGGCTTCACCTCCGTGATGATGGACGGCTCACTCAAGGCCGACGGCAAGACCCCGGCCGACTACAATTATAACGTCGAGATCACCCGCAACGTCACCAAGATGGCCCATTGGGCCGGCGTCTCGGTCGAGGGCGAGCTGGGCGTGCTGGGCTCGCTGGAGAGCGGCCAGGGTGAGGCCGAGGACGGCCACGGCGCCGAGGGCACCCTCAGCCACGACCAGCTCCTGACCGATCCGGACGAGGCTGTGAAGTTCGTCGAGGCCACCAAGGTGGACGCGCTAGCGGTGGCGATGGGCACGAGCCACGGCGCCTACAAGTTCACCCGCAAGCCCGACGGCGAGGTGCTGGCGATGAACGTGATCGAGGAGATCCACCGCCGCCTGCCGACGACCCACCTCGTCATGCACGGCTCCTCGTCGGTTCCGCAGGACCTCCAGGACATCATCAACCAGTACGGCGGCCAGATGAAGCCGACCTGGGGCGTCCCGGTCGAGGAGATCCAGCGCGGCATCAAGCACGGCGTGCGCAAGATCAACATCGACACGGACAACCGCATGGCGATGACCGGCCAGATCCGGAAGGTCCTGACCGAGAACCCGTCCGAGTTCGATCCGCGCAAGTACCTGAAGCCCGCCATGGAGGCGATGACGAAGCTCTGCAAGCAGCGCTTCGAGGAGTTCAACACCGCCGGCAAGGGCTCCAAGATACGGCCGATCTCGGTCGCCGAGATGGCCAAGCGCTACGCCAGCGGCGCGCTCGATCCGAAGATCGGCGCACGGTGAGACCGCGCAGCCCCTCGCGATGAGCAACGATGCGCGTCTCGCCCTGCTCGGGCCCCACGGCCTCGACGCCGCCGACCTCGACGGTTTTGTAGCCGCCCTGAAGGGTGCGTTCGGGAGCGGCGAAGTGGCCGCGGTGATCCTGCGGCTCGCCGCGGTCGACGAGCGCGCACTGGTCGCCCGCGTCAAGCAGGTGGCGCCGGTGGCTCAGGAGCACGGCGCCGCTCTGGTCGTGGCCTGCCCGGGCTTCGTCGGCGATCTGGCCGCGGTGGCGATCCGCGGCGGTGCCGACGGCATCCATGTCGACAAGCCGCGCGACCTCAAGGACCTGCGTAGCCGGTTGAAGGAGGGCCGCATCCTCGGCGCCGGCGGCATCGAGACGAAGCACGCGGCCATGGAGGCTGGCGAAGCAGGCATCGACTACCTGATGTTCGGCGGCCTCTATCCGGACGGCATCGCCCCTGATCCCGAGGGTGTGCTGGCACGCGCCACGTGGTGGGCGGAGATTTTCGAGACTCCGTGCATCGCCGTCGCGGCGGCTGCCGACGAGATCGCGTCCTTGTCCGCGACAGGTGCCGAGTTCGTCGGGCTCGAGAGCGGGCTCTGGCTGCAGGATCCGGCCGCGGTCGAGCGGGCCCATCGGACGATGCAGGAGGCGGGAGCCTGATGACGCGGCCATCGCCGCACACCCTGGCGGTCATCGCCGCGTTCTCGGTGCTGGCCGCCCCGGCCTGGGGTGCCACTGGACCGACGGAGCCGTCGAAGAACGCGCTGCCGTCGGCCGCCTCACCCGGCGCCGAGCCCGGCAAGAAGCAGATGCCGGAGCTGCCGAGTCCCTATACGCCGAACTATACGCGGGGGGCCGTGCCCCCGGCCAACGGTCAGCCCCCGGATCTCGCCTACGGCGCGTACCAGCGCGGCCAGTACGTCACGGCCTTCCGGGAGGCGACCAAACGCATCGAGGCCAATCCCAAGGATGCGCCGGCCATGACGCTGCTCGGCGAGCTCTACAATCAGGGCCTCGGCGTCAAGCAGAACCCGGTCAAGGCCGCCGAGTGGTACAGGCTCGCGGCGGCTCAGAACGACGCCGCCGCCATGTCGTCTCTGGGCCTCATGGCCCTCGACGGACGCGGTATGCCGAAGGATGCGAAGGCCGGCCGCCGCTGGCTGGAACAGGCCACGTCCCACGGCTCACCGACAGCCGCCTACAATCTCGGCCTGATTCTGATCGGCACCGGCGCGACTGCTGACGAGGCCGCGGCCGCCGCGCAATTCCGGAAGGCCGCGGATGCGGAAATCGGGCCGGCCCAGCACGATCTCGGCGTGCTCTACCTCCAGGGTCGCGGCGTGCCCAAGGATCCCGCCATGGCGGCGCAACTCTTCCGCCGCGGCGCCGACAACGGCGATCTCGCCAGCGAGGTCGAGTACGCGATCCTGCTGTTCAACGGCAACGGCGTGAGCAAGGACGAGCGTTCCGCGGCCCGCTACTTCCTGCACGCGGCCTCGCGGGGGAACGCGATCGCGCAGAACCGAGTCGCGCGGCTCTACGCGGTCGGCCGCGGCGTGCCCAAGAACACGGTCGAGGCTGCGGCCTGGAACCTCGCCGCCGCTGGTCAGGGGCTGTCCGACGCGTGGCTCGACCAGACCCTTTCGGGGCTCTCCGCCGACGAGCGGACCCGCGCCGAGCGGCTGGCGAACGAGCGGATCGAGCAGCGCTGAAGGGCTACACCTCGGCCTTCGACCAGTCGACGCCGGCTTCCAGCTCCGGCAGCAGGACCACGCTCTCCTGCTCGTTCGGGTCGGTGCGGGCGATCACCGCCGTCACCGGCTCCGTCTGGCTGCGATTGTACGGCAGGTGCGGGACGTTGGCGGCGATGTAGACGAACTCGCCGGCCCCCGCGATGGCGTGGTTCTCGAGACGCTCGCCCCAGAAGCAGCCCGAAACGCCGGAGAGGACGTAGATCGCCGTCTCATGGGCTTCGTGCTTGTGGGCGTGGGCCCGCTCACCGGGCGGGATCTCAAGGAGCTGCATGTGCAGGGCTTTGGAATCGACCGCCTCGGCCGAGATCGCCGGACGGTAGAGGTGTCCCTGCTTGCCGCGGAATGGTGCGCTCTCGTGCACCACCAGGAAGCCTGGCTTCTGCGTTTCGGACCCGGTGCTCATGGACGTTCCTCCACCCTGAAGGCGGGATCGACGGGAATCTGCATGCCGTTGACCAGCGCGTTGGTCTGGTTCGCCATGCCGACAATCGCCAGGAATTCGCCGTGCTGCTCCGCCGTCAAGCCCTTCGCGCGCCGCGGCCGTGTGCGAATGGATGCAATAGGGGCAGCCATTCGCAATCGAGACCGCGATGTAGACCAGTTCCTTGGTCAGCGGATCGAGTGAGCCCGGCCCCATGACGGCCTTGAGACTGGTCCAGGTCCGCTCGAGCAGGGCGGGATCGTTGGCGAGCCCGCGCCAGAAATTGTTGATGAAATCGGAGCCCCGCGTCGCCCGGATGTCCGCGAACACGGCCCGCACCCGCGGCTCCGCTTCGGCCTCGGCGTCGCTCCAGAGCGTCACAGTTGCCATTGCAAGGCCTCCCTTCAGAGCTTGCAGGCACCGTCGAGGGCGCGATTCTCAGCCTCGGAAAACAGGCGCGAGCGGATGTGGAAGCGCTTCTCGCGGCCATTCTCCAGCGAGAACATGCCCCCGCGACCGGGCACGACGTCGAGGATCAGGTGCGTGTGCTTCCAGACCTCGAATTGGGACCGGCTGATGTAGAAATCCGCGCCGCCGACGCGGCCGAGATGCACGTCGCCGTCGCCGACAATGAAGTCGCCGACCGGGTAGCACATGGGTGAGGAGCCGTCGCAGCACCCGCCGGACTGGTGAAACATCACGGGGCCGTACTCGGCCCGCAGCTCCTCGACGAGCTCCAGCGCCTTGGGCGTGGCGGTGACCCGCAGCGGCGTGCCGTCGGCACCGACCTGCTCCGCGGTCGTGGCTTCAACCGTCGCATCCGTGCTCATGCTGACCTCCCCGGGTTACCTTGGATATGCGTCCGCGCGCCGGGATTTCCACATTCCCGCGGGCGGAATGGCCAAGCTGTTGCCGATCGACCCGTCCCGCGTTGCTCGCCAAGAATGCGTCCATTTCGGGCGCAGAAGGGAGAGCCGACCGGGCTGATCGACGCCATGACCCCATCACGAGCCCTCGCCCTCGCCCTCGTGTTCGCCGGCGTTGCTGCGACACCGGCCGGCGCCAACCCGCTGACGCTCCGCGTTCAGCCGCGCACCCAGCCGCTGTTCGTTCAGCACGCCTGGCACGTCGCCGGAAATCCGAACGTCACCCCGGACAACCCGATGGGCGTTGTCGGCTGGGATGGGCCGCCCGACGATGTTCCATCCGTCAGCGCCGATGCCGGTCCGATGCCGCCCGGCTCGATTGCCAGCGTGCCGTACGAAGGCTTCGGGTACGGTGTCTATTGAGCCGCCCGCTCGCCGCCCTGCTGTTCGCCGGACTGGCAAGCCCCCCTGCCCTGTCGCGCGAGGATGTCGACGCGCCGGCGCGGGAGGTCGAATTGCGAACATGCCTGAACCACCCCGCGCGGGTCGTCCCACGCGACGCCGTGATCGCGGACCGAGCGTCGTTCTGCGGCTGCTATGCCGACGGGGCGGTGTAGGCTCAGCTCTGGGAGTTCGGGAAGGGAGAGGCCAACGAAGGCGGGGAGGTTCGCCGGACGGTGGCGGACCGCACCATCAGCCTGCACGACCGGACATCGGCAGCGATCGCCGCGTCCTGCCTGAAGCGCTGACCGCGAGACTGTAAAAAGCCCCGGCTCTCAGGCCGGGGCGAAGTTGTCTCGGGGGTTGACCCGGGCAGAAGCTCAGAAGAAGCCGAGCTTCTTGGCCGAGTAGCTGACCAGCATGTTCTTGGTCTGCTGGTAGTGATCGAGCATCATCTTGTGGGTCTCGCGTCCAATGCCGGACTGCTTGTAGCCGCCGAAGGCCGCGTGGGCCGGGTAGGCGTGGTAGCAGTTCGTCCAGACGCGGCCGGCCTGGATGGCCCGGCCGAAGCGGTAGGCGCGGGTCCCGTCGCGGGTCCAGACGCCGGCGCCGAGACCGTAGAGCGTGTCGTTGGCAATCGAGAGCGCCTCGGCATCGTCCTTGAAGGTCGTGACCGACAGGACCGGCCCGAAGATCTCCTCCTGGAAGATGCGCATCTTGTTGTGGCCGCGGAACACCGTCGGCTTCACATAGAAGCCCTCGGCGAACTCGCCGTCCTTGACGTTGCGCTCACCGCCGGTGAGCAGCTGCGCGCCCTCCTGCCGGCCGATGTCGATGTAGGAGAGGATCTTCTCCATCTGCTCGCCCGAGGCCTGGGCGCCGATCATCGTGGCCGGATCGAGCGGCGAGCCCTGCGTGATTGCCTCGACCCGCTTCACCGCCCGCTCCATGAAGCGGTCGTAGATCGATTCGTGCACGAGCGCGCGGCTCGGGCAGGTGCAGACCTCGCCCTGGTTGAGGGCGAACATCGTGAAGCCTTCGAGGGCCTTGTCGAAGAAGTCGTCGTCCTCGTTCGCCACGTCGGCGAAGAAGATGTTCGGCGACTTGCCACCGAGCTCCAGCGTTACCGGAATCAGGTTCTGCGACGCGTACTGCATGATGAGGCGGCCGGTGGTCGTCTCACCCGTGAAGGCGATCTTGGCGATCCGCGGCGACGAGGCGAGCGGCTTGCCCGCCTCGAGGCCGAAGCCGTTGACGATGTTGAGCACGCCCGGCGGCAGCAGGTCGCCGATGATCTCCATCAGCACCAGCACGGAGGCCGGAGTCTGCTCCGCGGGCTTCAGCACCACGCAATTACCGGCGGCGAGCGCCGGGGCGAGCTTCCACACCGCCATCAGGATCGGGAAGTTCCACGGAATGATCTGGCCGACCACACCCAGCGGCTCATGGAAGTGATAGGCCACCGTGTCGTGGTCGATCTCGGAGATCGAGCCCTCCTGCGCCCGCACGCAGCCGGCGAAGTAGCGGAAATGGTCGATGGCGAGCGGGATGTCGGCGTGGGTCGTCTCGCGGATCGGCTTGCCGTTGTCCCAGGTCTCGGCCAGCGCGATCAGATCGAGGTTCTCCTCCATCCGGTCGGCCATCTTGAGGAGGATGCGGGCGCGCTCGGCCGGGGCAGTGCGGCCCCAGGCCTCCTTGGCCGCGTGAGCGGCGTCGAGCGCCTTCTCGACGTCCTGCGCGTCGGAGCGGGCGACCTCGCACACCACCTTGCCGGTGATCGGCGAGGTGTTCTCGAAGTAGCGGCCGGCCGCGGGCGCGACCCACTGGCCGCCGATGAAGTTCTCGTAGCGGGCCGAGAAGGGCGACTTGATCTTGGCGTCGCCGAGGAATTCCGGCTTGTTCATCGCTCTGTTTCCTCCGTAGGCCCCGGCCTCGCGAACCGCGGCTCTTGGGCGTTAGCTGGCGCCCGGGCGGCCGTTCAATCGGGCCGCATCCGGTTCCGCTGTGATCGCAGCCAATGGCTTTTGGCCGGTCGAATCAAGATGGACTTTTGGCCAGTGCGCGAGTGCGAGGATCCTACGCTCTTCCGATCGTGACCGCGAGGGGGACAATCCTCCTCGAAACCGCGAGCGCTCGAGGCCCATATTCGGGCAATCATTACGGACGGCGCGTAGACAAAAGACTGCGCTTCACGTCCGCTCGATGACGGTTGAGGCGCAGGAAATCTTCCGGCGCAGCGCACTCAATGCGGGAGCGCCAGAGGCAGCATGGCGGCGGCGAGCGGCAGCGCGACGAGGGCCGCCATCCGCAACCAGCCGGGCCGGTAGGCGATCAGCGCCACCACCGCGAGGGCCGAGGCAGTCAGGGACCCGACCCACTGGACCGGGCCAAACGCCCATCCGGACGATCCGACGGCCGCCGCGAAAGCCAGCGCGAGTCCGGACCAGCCCGCGGCGCGCAGGCCGCCGACCCGGCGCCTGGGAACCGGTGTTCGGAACGCGGCGCGGTGATGCCGATCCAGGCTCAGCGCGAGGGCCGCAAATCCCGAGAAGGCGAGGAGCAGGGTCAGCGCGTGTGCGGCCGTGGTCACGCCTGCGCCGTCCTGTGCAGGGCTGCCCCGGCGCTGCGGGGACTCAATGCGTGGCGGCGCGATGCCAGCCGAGCTGCCAGAAGCAGAAGGAGCCCCAGGGCCGACATGGCAAGGTCGAAGCCGAGGAAGCGCGCCTCGCCCACCGTCACGGCGTCGACAATCGGGATCGCGAGGAACGCGCAGCCGGCCAGACCGAGGGCGGCGGTCCAGGCCCGCGCACGCCGGTACAGGGCGGAGACGACAGCGGCGAGCAGCCAGGCCCCGAAGAAGCTTCGAACCTCCCAGTCAGCGCGGGCCTCCAGACCGAACGGCAGGACACGGTTGGCCAGGAAGTAGGCGGCGAGTCCGACCGGCAGCCCCCCAACGGTACCCAGATTGAGTACGCGCACGAGGCGCAGACCGAACCCTTCGGGATCGCTCTCCTTCGGAGCCCGCGCCACGGTCCAGAGCACGAGGCCGCTGGCGACCGTCGCCGCGCCCATGACGCCGCAGAGAAAGAACAGGAGACGCAGGGGCGCGGCGGCGAAATGCGCCTCGTGGAGCCCGGCCATGACCGCACCCGTTCGGGTTGCAGCCCCGGCCTCGCCGACACGCCCGATCTCGGCGCCGGTATCGGCTGCATAGGCGATCTGCGGGTGCAGGTGCGCGAGGCCGTGGGGCTCCTCGAAATACGCCGTGGCCGTCGCACCGGCGTCGCCCGGCATCGACACCATGAGCACTTCCGGCATCTCGCCACGGGCCGCGACCGCCCGCGCCACGATCTCGCCGAGCGGCAGCAGGGCGCCCGGCCGTCCCTGAGGCGCCCGGCCCGGCGTCATGAGACCCGCCTCGGCATAGTAGCGGAGCGCGTCCTCGCCGTAGACGGTCCTGACGCCCCAGGGCATCAGCATCGACGCCAGGGTGACCAGCCCCGTATAGACGATCATCAGATGGAACGGCAGCGCCAGCACGCCCGTCACGTTGTGGGCGTCGAGCCACCCCCGCTGAGCCGAGCGTTCGCGCCGGAAGGTGAAGAAATCCACGAAGATGCGCCGATGTGTGACGATCCCCGAGATCAGCGCGATCAGCAGGATCATCGCGCAGGCCGAGACGATCCAGCGCCCCCAGATCGGCGGCAGGTTCAATTCGAAATGGAAGCGGTAGAGGAAGTCGCCGCCGCGCGTGTCGCGCGCCCGCGACGGCTCACCCGTGGCGGGATCGAGAAGCGCGTGGTGAAAGGGGCCGACCGGGCTCTGCCACCAATAGACTTCGACGGCCGGGTTTTCGGCATTCGGCAGCCGCACGGACCAGCCCGCCGCGTCCGCCATCGTCTTCTGCAGGAACGTGCCGGCGCGCGTGGCTGCCGCAACCGGGTCCGGCGCCGCGTCGGTCAGTTCCGGACGCATCCACTGCGAGATCTCAGTGCGATAGTAGCTGGCCGTACCGGTCACGAAGATCGCGAACAGCACCCATCCGACTACCAGGCCGGACCACGTATGCAGCCAGGCCATGGACTGCCGGACGCTTCGAACTCGGCTCACGTGGGAACTCCGGCCGAGAAGGCTCCCGCGAGCCACAGCGCACAGATCATCGCCGCTGCCGGGACCGCCAGACCCAGCGCCGCTCGGGCCAGCGTCCGCGCCGCGAAGACCCAGATAATCACCGCGGCCATGATGGCGAAGCTTACGAGAGTCGCGGCGGACACAGCTTCGGCCTTCGGGCCGGGCAGGCTGACGGCGAGCAGCGCGGTCGCGAGCGCGGCGACGGCGTAGCCGCCCAAAGCCGCCAGGAGCACACGGCCTCCGACCGCGATCCGGTCGGCGAGCTTCGGCGTCGCGCGGGCGCTCATCGCACCACCTCTCGTTTCCGTGAGCCCATGGCGCGACCTAGCAGCGGCCGCCGCGACGGTGCAACGTCTATGTTCCGGAACGATTCTAGTGTGAGATGAGGCGCTTAAGGTGGCCGGCCGCTATGTCGTTGGCGCCGTTATCCCGCCGTCAGTCGCAACGCTTCGAGCAACGGCAAATCGGAGGCCCGAGATCTGCTGAGCGAATCTGCGAGGACGCAAAGGCTACTTCCCGGTGCGGTCGCTGATCTCGGAACAGGATCAATGGACCAGCCTGGCCTCAGCGCTTCGACGAGCCGCCAGCATCGCGCATTCGGAGCGCCGCGGCCGCATCGCGTGCGCTGGGCGGCAGCTCACTCCCGGGACCGGGCTTGGCCGCCTCGTATCCGGTGCTGGGTAAAGTCCCGGTCCTGTCGCGGCCGTGACCGACGGCATAGCCCGCGTTGATGCCCGCGTAGAAGCCGGAAAAGTCTTCCGCGCGCGCCGAACCCGCAAGCACGAGCAGAACGGACAACAGGACAACACGGCGCATGGCGGACCTGACATGAAGAGGGCGGCGGCTCCGCTTAAGGAGCCGCCGCCCTGAAGTCTTCGTCGTGGATCACGGCCGGAAAGCAGCCGGCGCGATCCCGTCAGTCCTCGACGTTGATGCTCTGCGCTTCGCGACCCTTCTGGCCCTCGACCACGCCAAGCGTGACCTGCTGCCCCTCTGCCAGCGAGTCGAGGCCGGCCCGCGACAGGGCAGAACGGTGGACGAAAACGTCCTTGCCGCCGTCGTTGACCGAGACAAAGCCGAAGCCCTTGGCAGGGTCATACCACTTGACGGTACCGCTCATCTCGACAGAGGGGCCGCCAGCCGAGCGGCCACCGCCACCGCCGCCATAACCACCGCCGCCGCCGCCGTAGCCGCCACCACCGCCGCCGCCACCGCCGTAGCCGCCACCACCGCCGCCGCCGAAGCCGCCGGTGCGCGGACGGAATTCGCGACGCGGCGCGGGCGCCTCGGCCGTGGAGGTGTCGACGCTCGTCACGCTGGTGACCTGCGGACCCTTCTGGCCCTGGGCCGTCGTCACCGTCAGCCGGGTACCCGGCTGCAGGTCATCGTGGCCGGCCGCCTCTACGGCGCGGATGTGGAGGAAGGCATCGCCCGAACCGTCGCCGAGTTCGACGAAGCCGAAGCCCTTCTCCTTGTTGAACCACTTAACCGTGGCATCGCGCTCCGGCCCGGACGCGACCGGTGCTGCACCACGCGACGGGCCGCGGTCGAAACCGCCCCCACCGAAACCGCCGCCGCCGCCACCGAAGCCGCCGCCGCCGTATCCGCCGCTGGGGGGAGCTTGGTCAGGCCATCTCGGCTCGCCACCCTCGTCGAAGCCGCGCTTCTGCGGCCCCCTGAAATCACGACCACGTCCCATAGAAAGCTCGCAAAAACCGTCCGCCGCCCTTGTCTCGAATACCGCGTGCGCGCCATCCCAGACAGCCCACGCCCCGCACTATCATTACCCCAGGTCGCGGTAACCAAGAATAACGCCCTAGTCCTGACGCAATCGGGCCTTGACCGCAAGGACCTTCTTGGCCCAGACGCCCTCGTTTCGTTACTTTCTTGCGGCAAACAACGCAGGCGGGCCTGCTCACGCGATGGCCTTTCTCATTCGACGGAACGCGTTAGCGAAACGCAAACGCTGACCGGGCTAGACTCGCCGCCATGTCCCGCAATGCCGGCCGGCCATGATCGCGACTCCGACCTTTCCCGATCTTTCGGCCCTCGTTGTCGACGAGAGCCTCTATATCCGCCGAATCGTCCGCGACATGCTGATGCGCGTGGGCATCAAGCGCGTGCTCGAAGCGCCGGACGGGGCCGAGGCACTCGGCGTGCTGGCGGAGAGCAAGCCCGACATCAGCATCATCGACTGGGACTTGTCGATCCTCTCGGGCGAGGAGTTCATCCGCCTCGCGCGCACGCCGACGACCTCGCCCTGCCCCACGATCCCGATCATCCTGATGCTGGCCCAGCCCCGCCGGAACGTGGTCGACCGTGCCGTGGCACTCGGGGTCAACGAGATCATCGCCAAGCCGTTTTCGCCCAAGACCCTGTGGTCGCGCCTGGACGAGGTGATCAACCGGCCGCGACCCTAC
The DNA here is from genome assembly GCF_041806315.1 of Methylobacterium sp. OAE515. Lineage (NCBI taxonomy): Bacteria > Pseudomonadati > Pseudomonadota > Alphaproteobacteria > Hyphomicrobiales > Methylobacteriaceae > Methylobacterium > Methylobacterium sp. OAE515. The sequence goes on along the minus strand of NZ_JBGMUV010000001.1, from coordinate 2,507,694 downwards.
TCACAGGTGAAGAGCCTCCTGCGCCCGATCCCGCGGCGCGCCAGCGCGATGAAGGCCGTCGCCTGATCGCCAATGCGATCGGACGTTGCAGTTCCCGACCGAGCCTGTAGGGTCAGACGCAACAAAGGCCGAGCGTCGCGCTCCCGGCCGACCCAAAGGATCGACGGCCGCGCCGATGAGGGACGAGTCCGCCGCGGCCGCGCCGTCCCGAATCCAGACCGGCGCCGCGCCGCTCCAGCATCCAGGCCCGCTTCCGGGCCGTGAGCGTCGTCGTGCCACCTACGCGGCGCTCGACCTCGGCACCAACAATTGCCGACTGCTGATCGCCAAGCCGACCTTCAGCGGCTTCCGGGTGATCGACGCCTTCTCGCGTATCGTGCGCCTCGGCGAGGGTCTCGGGACCTCCGATCGGCTGAGCGAGGCTGCGATCGAGCGCACCGTCGAGGCCCTGCGCATCTGCCGAACCAAGATGCAGACCCGCGGCGTGCAGCGCGCCAAGGTGATCGCCACGGAGGCGTGCCGTCTCGCGGTGAACGGGGCGGCCTTCGTCGACCGCGTCCGCCGCGGCGTCGGCCTCGACCTCGAGATCGTCGATCGGCAGACCGAGGCCTATCTCGCCGTCACCGGCTGCGCGGCGCTCGCGGACCCGCTTGCCGAATCTGTCGTGATCTTCGATATCGGCGGCGGCTCCACCGAGATCGCGTGGCTCGACGGCGCGGCGGCCAATCCCTCCACCGACCCGACCCTGCGCATCAGGGCCTGGGATTCCTTGCCCGTCGGGGTTGTCACCCTGGCCGAGCGCCACGGCGGCGCCGAGGTCACCCGGCGCATGTTCGAGGGCATGGTCGAGGAAGTGGCCGAGAAGCTGTCGGCCTTCGCGCTGCGCGCTGCGGCCGCCGCCACGGCACCCCATTTCCACCTGCTCGGCACGTCCGGCACGGTGACGACGATCGCCGCGATGCATCTGCGGCTGGCGCGCTACGAGCGGCGGCGGGTTGATGGGCTGTGGATGCAGGACGACGAGGTCACCACCGCAATCGATGACCTGCTCGACACGCGGCTCGAACAGCGGGCCGACAACCCTTGCATCGGCCGCGACCGGGCCGATCTCGTTCTGGCGGGCTGCGCGATCCTGGAAGCGATCCGTCGGGCGTTCCCATCCGAGCGCCTGCGCATCGCCGACCGAGGCCTGCGCGAAGGCTTGCTGATGAACATGATGCGGGAGGACGGGGTCTGGAACCGGAAAGCGGTGCGATGAAGGTGTCGCGATGAGCGATCGGCGCGGCGGCGCGAGTTCCGGCGGCGGCGTGCGCGGGGAGCTGAAGCAGCGGGTGAAAACCGGCCGCGGGCGAACCCTGTCGCAGAAGCGCTGGCTGGAGCGCCAGCTCAATGACCCCTACGTGGCGCGGGCCAAGCGCGAGGGCTATCGGTCGCGGGCGGCCTACAAGCTGCTGGAGATCGATGAGCGCTACAAGCTGCTCAAGCCCGGTCAGAAGATCGTCGATCTGGGCGCCGCTCCCGGCGGCTGGTCGCAGGTCGCCGCGCGGGTTGTGGGCCCGTCGGGCCGGGTCGTCGGCATCGACCTCCTGGAGATCGAGCCGATGGCCGGGGTCGAGTTCATCACCCTGGACTTTCTCAATCCCGAGGCACCGGCCAAACTCACCGACATGCTCGGCGGCCCGGCCGACGTCGTGATGTCCGACATGGCCGCCAACGCCACGGGTCACAAGAAGACCGATCACCTGCGCATCATCGGCTTGGCCGAGACCGCCGCGGAATTCGCCCGCGAGATCCTGGGGCCGGGCGGCGCCTACCTCGCGAAGGTGCTCCAGGGCGGGACCGAGGGCGCGCTGCTTACCGATCTGAAGCGCGACTTCGCCCTCGTCCGCCACGTGAAGCCGGCGGCGAGCCGTGCCGATTCGAGCGAGCTCTACGTGCTGGCGACCGGCTATCGCGGGACAGCGGCGCGGGCACCGGAACCGGACGAGGTCTGACCCGGCCGGCGATGCTGCTCGCCTGGGCGCTGTCGCTTCTCAATCCCGCGCCGCTGCGCCTGCGCCGGCTCGGCTATGTCCGGCAGAGCGGCCTGCTCCACGCCCGATCGCGTCGCTGCCGCGCCGCCTGGGCGCCGCATCTGGCGAACGCGCGCGGCATCGTCGCGGCGGCCGCGGAGACGACCCGGGGGCGGCGCCATGCCGTCGTGCTCGGTTCCGGGCTCCTCGACGACATACCGCTCGCGATCCTGGCCCAACTGTTCGGGCGGATCAGCCTGGTCGACGCGGTTCATCCCTGGCCGACGCGGCTTGCCGCACGCCGCTATCGGAACGTCGCGCTGAAGACCGCGGAGATCAGCGCCGGTTCGGCGGGGGATTGGGCCGAGGCCTGTGCGGATGCCGACCTGATCGTCTCGGCCAACCTGCTCTCGCAACTCCCCATCGTGCCGCTCGACGCCTACGAGGCCCGGGGTCGCGAGGCGCCGCCGCATCTCGGACGGCACATCATCGAGGCGCATCTTGCCACGCTGAACACCCTCGCCGAACAGGCCGAGCGCGTGTGCCTGATCACCGATACGGTGCAGCGTACAGAGGACCGCGCCGGCCAGATTACCAACAGCCTCGACCTGATGTTCGGCGTCGCCCTGCCCCGACCCGAGGCGGCTTGGGATTGGGAAATCGCGCCCTTCGGCGAGATCGGGCAGCGGCATCGCCTGGTTCACCAAGTCCAAGCCTATCCGGACTGGCGCGCGGCGCGCGCCTGACGGCCGCGCGAAGAAAAGGCCGCCCCGGTTGCCCGGGACGGCCCTGTCAATCACGCGACGTCGAACGGCCGTGCGCCTACTCGTTCGGCACATCCTCGGCGGCCGTCCCGGCGCCACCCTCCTCCGCGGCGACGCTCTCGAAGCGCGGCCGGCGGCGGCGGCGGGGCTTGGCGGCCGGTGCCTCGTCGGCGGGGACCTCCGGCTCGGCGGAGACCGGCGGCTCGGCCGCCGGGGCGGGCCGAGGCGGGGTCATCAGGAAAGCCGGCAGGCCTGCCGGATCCTCGGCGACCGCCACGGGCGCAGCCTCGCGGCGGCGCTCCCGGCGCGGCGCCGGCTCGCCCTGGCGCACGGCCTCGCCGCGAGGCGCGCGCTCAGGCCGGCCTTCCGGACGAGCCTCCTGCCGGTTGTCGGACCGGGGATTTTCGCCGCGGCCATTGTCGTAGCGGCCCTGATCGCCCCGGTTGTCGGCACGATTGTCCTGCCGCGCGTCGGACCGGTTCTCCTGGCGATTATCCAGCCGGTCCTGCCGATTCTCTTGGCGATTATCCTGCCGGTCCTGCCGGTAATCGGGACGGCCGTAATCCTGGCGGTCCTGACGGTCCTGGCGGAAATCCTGCCGCGGATAATCCTGGCGCTGGTAATCCTGACGCGGCTGATCCTGCCGCCGGAAATCCTGCCGCCCGTTGTTGTCGAACCGACGTTGGTCGCGGTTCTGGAACCGGTCCCGGCCCTGTCGACCGTCCTGGTTCAGGTCCGGACGATTCTCGTAGGGCTGCGGCTGCTGACCGGGATCGCCCTCGTCGTAGCCGTTATAGGCGTGGCCGTTCTGGGACGGGCCGTTGCCCTGACCCTCGTCGTCGCCCTCGTCCATCTCGTCGTCGTAGGGCCGGCTGGCATAGCCGCCGGTATTGGCCGGGCGGTTCTGCTCCTGAGCGCCGGACACGATCCGGAAGTAGTGCTCACCGTGCTGGAAGTAGTTCTCGGCCGCCACGGGGTCGCCCGCCGCCAGCGCGTCGCGTGCGAGCTGCGCGTACTTGTCCGCGATGTGCTGCGCGGTGCCGCGAATTTTGACGTCGGGACCGTTGGATTCGTACGAACGCGTTAGCGGATTCGGACCCTTCGGCCGATTCCGGCCGCGCATCCGTCGATTCTGGTTTGGTCTCATCGGTCTGTAATGACCCTCGTTCACGCAAACGACTGTTTTTGGAGGCGCCCGTCTCAGGATCTCGTGACGCACTCCGGCCAAGCGCACCCGGCGGCGCCGCGCGTGCAGCCGCTTTGCGACCGGCGCGCCTGTCTGACCATCCCTCGCATCGCGCCCGGACCTGACGCCGGCAACCAGTCGATTGTCAGATTCGAATGCCGTCAAACCGCCGCGCGATCACAGGCGCGCTCTGATTCAACGTCTCTGGGGGATCAGCGAACCCGTCGGCGACACGCGGTCGCCACCAACCATATGGTCGTCCGTCTTAACGAACCGTTCGCGATCTTCAAGCCGACTCTAGCGTTCCGCGGTTGATGCAACAAGAGTTTTTTCGGTGCCGGGATCGTCCGCCGACACTTAGGCATCCCTGTGGCCTGAGAGAAGACCCTCCCGCAGGCCGAAGCTCAGAACCCTGTCGTGGCCGGCAAGATCGCGGATCAGGCCCCGTTCGCTGAAACCGCTCGCCTGCGCGAGCGCCCGCACCGTCTCGGCCTGGTCGTAGCCGATCTCGACGGCGAGCGTACCGCCCGCGGCAAGCAACGCCCGCGTGCCAATCCCATCCAGGATACGCCGATAGGCTTGAAGCCCGTCCGGGCCGCCGTCGAGGGCGGCGATCGGATCGTGGTCCCGCACCTCCCGCTGGAGCGTCGCGATCACCTTCCGCCCGATATAGGGGGGATTCGACACGATGAGGTCGAAGGAGCTTTGCGCTGCGTCGCACCAATCTCCGACGAAAAAGGCAGCCCGGTCGCCGACCCCGTTCGCGGCGGCATTGTGCCGGGCCTCCGCCACCGCCGCCTCGGAGCGGTCGACGCCGATGCCGAACGCGCCGGGCAGTTCGGACAGGAGCGCCGTAAGAATACATCCTGACCCGGTGCCGAGATCGAGGCAGCGCAGGGGCGACGTTCGGTCGGCGACGGCAGCGAGGGCGACCTCCACCAAGATCTCGGTATCCGGGCGGGGCACGAGCGTCTCGGGTGCGAGCCGGAATGGCAGCCCCCAGAACTCCCAGGCGCCGAGGATGCGGGCGACGGGCTCTCCGGCGAGCCGCCGGGTCAAGGCGGCGTCGAAGGATGCCGCCTCGTCCGGGTCGAGGACTTTGTCACCGTGGAGGACGAGGTCGCGGGTCTCCAGGCCCAAAACACCGAGGAGGAGGAACCGGGCATCGCCGGCCGCCTCCGCGATGCCGCCGTCGGCCAGAAGTGCCGATCCGCGCCGGAGTGCGGCGCGGGCGCGACAAGCCAAGGCTCGACCCGGACGTCACGGCGCCGCTCAGGCCATGCCTTCGGCGGCCAGCAGTTCCGCCTGATGCTCGGTGATCAGCGCGTCCACCACCTCGTCGAGGGCGGTCCCGGCCATCACCTCCTCGAGCTTGTAGAGGGTCAGGTTGATGCGGTGATCGGTGACCCGCCCTTGCGGGAAGTTGTAGGTGCGGATCCGCTCGCTGCGGTCGCCGGAGCCGACCTGCGCCTTGCGGTCGGCGGCGCGGGCCGAATCCTTGGCGTTGCGTTCGGCGTCGTAGAGCCGGGCGCGCAGCAGCGCCATCGCGCGGGCGCGATTCTTGTGCTGCGACCGCTCCTCCTGAACGAACACCACGATACCGGTCGGCAGGTGCGTGATGCGGATCGCCGATTCGGTCTTGTTGACGTGCTGCCCGCCGGCACCCTGCGCGCGCATCGTATCGATCTTCAGATCGGCATCGTTGACGACGATGTCGACATCCTCCGCCTCGGGCAGCACAGCCACTGTGGCGGCCGAGGTATGGATGCGCCCCTGCGTCTCGGTATCAGGTACGCGCTGCACCCGATGCGCGCCGCTCTCGAATTTCAACCGCGCGAAGACGCCCCGGCCCTTCACCTCGGCCACGACCTCGCGGAAGCCGCCGACGGTTCCCTCGCTCTCGGAGATCACCTCGACGCGCCAACCCTTCGACTCGGCGTATTTCGCGTACATGCGGAACAGGTCGCCGGCGAACAGGGCGGCCTCGTCGCCGCCCGTGCCGGCGCGAACTTCCAGGATGGCGCTCTTCTCGTCCGCCGCATCCTTCGGGAGGAGCAGGAGCTGGAGCGCGCGGTGCGCGTCCTCCAGCTGTTCCTGGGCGTCCGGCTTCTCCTCGGCCGCGAGCGCCCGCATCTCGGAATCGGTGCCGGGCTCGTCGATCAGCGCTTCGAGGCCTGCCAGATTCTCCAGGGATGCCCGATAGACGCGGATCGCCGCCACAACTGGATCGAGGTCGGACAGCTCGCGCGAGAGCTGGACCACCAGCTCGGGATCGATCTCGCCCGAGCCGAGCTGCGCGGTGACGATATCGTGCCGCGCCAGGATGGCGTCGAGGCGCTCAGTTGGAAAGGGGATCATCGCCCGTGTTTCTAAAGGTCTGCGCGCGGCGGTCAGTGCCGGACGCGGGTCATGTCTCGGGCGGGAGAGGGTGTGGCTCGGAGGGTTCTCGACCCGGCAAGACTTCCCCCTTCCCACGCCTGTTCCGTTCGAGAGCGGAAGCCGTGGCGCGTCGACCGAGATCGTCGTGGCGTTGCCGTACAACCCCGGCCGAATGTTCGGCAAGGGTCGCGTACGCGCTTAGATAGGGACGCCGTTGGCGTGTGCGAAGGCGGTGAGCGCCGGCCGCAGGGAATCGCCATCGTGCATGCGCGACATCTCCGCATCGATCAGCTCGGCCACGGCCCGCGCCTCGAGGCTGAGCACCATCGCCTTGACCGGACCGATGGCGGCCGGCGACATCGACAGGTCGCGGTAGCCGAGGCCGATCAGCGCCATGGCGTCGAGGGGTCGCCCGCCGATCTCGCCGCAGACCGTCACCGGGCAGCCGGCGGCGTTCGCCCGCTCGGCGATCAGCCGGAAGGCCCTGAGCGCCGCGACGCTGAGCGGGTCGAAGCGGTCGGCGACGCGGCGGTTCTCGCGATCCACCGCGAACAGGAACTGCATCAGGTCGTTCGAGCCCACGGAGAGGAAGTCGGCCTCGCGGGCGATCTCGTCGATCTGGAACAGGAGCGAGGGCACCTCGATCATGGCGCCGAGCCGGCACTCGGTCGGGAGCCGGTAGCCGTGGCGCTTCAGATAGGCCTTCTCGCGCTCGACGATGCCTCGGGCGCGGACGAACTCGTCGACCGTCGCGACCATCGGGAACATGATCTTGAGCGGGTCGCCGTCGGCGGCCTTCAGAAGGGCGCGCAGCTGCATGCGCAGCAGGGCCGGCCGGTCGAGGCCGATCCGGATCGCCCGCCATCCGAGCGCCGGGTTCTCCTCCTCGAGCTTGGCCATGTACGGGAGGATCTTGTCACCGCCGATATCCAGGGTGCGGACCGTGACGGATTTCCCCGCCGAGGCCGCGAAGACCTTGCGGTACAGCTCCTCCTGCTCGGCGGCCGAGGGCATGCGCTGCGCGACCATGAATTGCAGTTCGGTGCGGAAGAGGCCGACCCCCTCGGCACCGGTCTCCTGAAGGTGGCTGAAATCGACCAGCAGGCCGGCATTGAGATGCAGGCCGACGCGCACGCCGTCACGGGTCTGGGCCGGGACGTCGCGCAGCGCCCGGTACTGCTCCTGCCTACGGGCACGCAGGCGCACCATCTCGGCATAGGCGGCCTCGACCTCGGGCCCGGGCCGGACGTGGATCTCGCCGGCCACGCCGTCGACGATGATGGCATCGCCGGCATCGCACAGGGCCGTGGCGTTCTCGACCTCGCCGACCGCCGGGATGCCGAGCGCCCGCGCGACGATGGCGACGTGGCTGGTCGGACCGCCCTCCTCCAGGACGATGCCGCGCAGCGTCGAGGCCTCGTAGTCGAGGAGGGCCGCCGGCCCCATGGTGCGCGCCACCAGGATGGCATTCTCCGGTAGCACGACCGTGCCCGTTGCCTCGGAGCCGATCAGCGTGCGCAGAAGCCGGTTGGCGAGGTCGTCGAGATCGTGCAGCCGTTCGCGCAGGTACGGATCGGATTGCCGCATCATCCGGGCGCGGTTGTCCGACTGGACCCGCTCCACGGCAGCCTCGGCGGTGAGACCCGAGGCCACGGCCTCGCGCATACGCCGGAGCCAGCCCTTGTCGTGGGCGAACATGCGGACCGTTTCGAGGACTTCCCGCGACTCGGCGGTGCCGATCCGGTCGCCGCGCTCCACCAACGCGTCGATCGCGGAGCGGACCTCCTCGATCGCCTCGTCGAGGCGGGCGACCTCGCGATCGACGTTCTCGGCGATCAGGGTCTTCACCACGACGCGGGGCTCGTGCAGGACCACGTAGCCGAGGCCGATACCGTCGGCGAGCGCGATGCCGCGCGACAGCACGGGCCGTCGGGCCGCCGTGCCGGCATCCGGCGCCAAGCCCTCCAGCTCGCCCGAGGCGATCATCTCCGAGAGCACCATGGCGGTGGTCTGGAGCGCCTCGATCTCCTCCTCGGAGTAGACCCGGTAGGTCTTGTTCTGGACCGTCAGGACGCCGAGCGTGTTGCCGGCCCGCAGGAGCGGCACGCCCAGGAAGGCGTGGTAGGCCTCTTCGCCCGTCTCCGGCCGGTACGAGAAGGCCGGGTGGTTCTGCGCGTCGGACAGGGAGAGCGGCTCGGCCGTGCGCGCGATCAGGCCGACGAGGCCCTCGTCGGTGCGCATCCGGGTCTGGTGGACCGCCTCGCGGTTCAGACCTTCGGTGGCGAACAGCTCGAGGGAGTTGTCATCCCGCAGCACGTAGACCGAGCAGACCTCGGCCACGACGTTGGCGGCGATCAGGACGACGATCCGGTCGAGGCGCGCCTGAGGGCTGACCGGCTCCGCCATCGCTTCGCGGAGGCGGCGCAGCAGCAGGCGCGGGCCTCCGGGCGCAGCGGGCATCGGTTCGTCGTTCCAGCGTTGGTGAGTGGCCTTGGCGTCGACCACCCTGCAACCTTGGCGCCAAGTTCGGGACGGCCGGCGCCGGATGGACCGTGCCGCTAGGCCCAGAGGCGCTCTGGATCCCACGGACCGGCCCGTGACTGTTCAGTTCAAACCGCGCGACCCGCTCGAAACCGCGTCGTCCAGGTTCAGGCCTGATCGAGGCCGTATAGCGAGTGAAGCGTGCGAACGGCAAGCTCCGTATAGGCAGCATCGATCAGCACGGAGAACTTGATCTCCGACGTCGTGATCGCGCGGATGTTGATTCCCTTCTCGGCGAGAGCGCGGAAGGCCTTCGCGGCGACCCCCGCGTGGCTGCGCATGCCGACGCCGATCGCCGACACCTTCACGACGTCGGTGGCGCCCTCGATCTGCGCGTAGCCGATCTGCGTGCGGGCCTCGTCGAGGATCTTCCGGGCACGCTCATACTCAGCGGACGGGACGGTGAAGGTCATGTCGGTGGTCGACTGGTCCCCCGACACGGTCTGGATGATCATGTCGACGTTGATGTTGGCGTCGGCGAGCGGGCCGAAGATCGCCGCAGCCACGCCGGGGCTGTCCTTGACCTTGCGCAGGGTGATCTGCGCCTCGTCCCGGGAGAAGGCGATCCCGGTGATGATCTGCTGTTCCACGATGTCGTCCTCGTCGCAGATGAGGGTGCCCGGACGCGCGGCGTCCGGCGGATCGAAGGAGGACCGGACCGTGGTCGGCACACGGTGGACCATGGCGAGTTCCACCGAGCGGACCTGCAGCACCTTGGCCCCCAGCGAGGCCATCTCCAGCATCTCTTCGAAGGTCACCCGCTCCATGCGCTGGGCCTTCGGCACGATGCGCGGATCGGTCGTGTAGACCCCGTCGACATCGGTGTAGATGTCGCAGCGCTCGGCGCCGATCGCGGCCGCCACGGCCACCGCCGAGGTGTCCGATCCGCCGCGCCCGAGGGTGGTGACCCGGCCGGTCTCGGCGTGGATCCCCTGGAAGCCGGCGATCACCGCCACCTCGCCCTGGGCGAACCCCGCCGCGAGGTTCTTCGGGTCGATCTCGGCGATGCGCGCCGAGCCGTGCGCGTCCGAGGTGATCACGGGAATCTGCCAGCCTTGCCAGGAGCGGGCCTTGATCCCGTCCTTCTGGAGCGCGATCGCCAGGAGGCCCGCGGTGACGAGCTCACCCGAGGCGACGACGGCATCGTACTCGCGCGGATCGTAGAGCGGGTTGGCGTCCTTGACCCAGTCGACCAGCTCGTTGGTCTTGCCCGACATGGCGGACACGATCACCGCGACGTCATAGCCGGCCGCCACCTCGCGGGCGACGTGGCGCGCCACGTTGCGGATGCGGTCGACGGTGGCGACGGACGTGCCGCCGAATTTCATCACCAGACGGGGCATGGTCTCTTGATCGCGGGTTCCCGGTGGCGACTGGACGGAGCGCTTCAGCCCGGCCCGGACGGTGCCCGGCGGGTACAAGCGGCTCGGTAGAGTGTCAACAACCTGCCAAGCATGGCGCCCGCGCGCCGCGGCGACTTCCAGCGCGCCCGCGTGCTAAGGCGCGGCCAGAACCTATCGAACGGATCACGCATGGACAGGCCAGCCACGGACAGCCCCTCGGAAGGCTTCGTCGATCGCGGCGAAGTTGCGCGCTTCGACGCCCTCGCGGCGACCTGGTGGGACGAGTCCGGTCCGATGCGGGTCCTGCACCGATTCAACCCGGTGCGGCTCGCCTATATCCGCGACGCGCTCTGCCGGCATCATGGCCGTGATCCGCAGGCGCCCTTCCCCCTCGACGGGCTCACGATCTGCGATGTCGGCTGCGGCGGCGGCGTGCTGTCGGAGCCGTTGGCGCGGCTGGGCGCCACGGTGACGGGCCTCGATCCGGCGGAGCAGAACATCGCGGTGGCCCGGGCGCATGCCGAAGCGGCCGGCGTGCCGGTCGATTACCGCGGCGAGACGATCGAGGCCGTGGTCGCCGCCGGTCGCAGCTTCGATGCCGTGCTGATCATGGAGGTCGTGGAGCACGTCTCGGACATGCCCGCCTTCGTGCGCACCGCCTGTTCCGCCGTGAAGCCCGGCGGCATGCTGTTCGCCGCGACCCTCAACCGGACGATGCGCTCCTTCGCGCTGGCGATCGTCGGAGCCGAATACGTGCTCGGCTGGCTCCCCCGCGGCACGCACGATTGGGAGAAGTTCGTGACGCCGGACGAGCTCGGCCGGGCGATCCGGGCGGGCGGCCTCGCCGTCACCGACACGGTCGGCGTGGTCTACAATCCACTCACCGACGGCTGGCGCACCGGGCGTGACACGGCGGTGAACTATATGGTCGCGGCCGCGCATCGGGGCTGAACCGGAGGAGCCGCGCGCCGTTGGGTCGGCGGCGGAGGAACCGGCGATGCTCGAGAAGATACCCAGCGTGATCGGGGAGGCCCTGTCGGGCCTGAAGGCCGGCCGGGAGAAGACGGCCTCTCACGCGGCCTTCGCCGACGTCCCGGAGACGCTCACGCTGACGAGTCCCGCCTTCGTCGACGGGGCGGACATGCCGGCCCGGTTCACCGCGGACGGCGCGGGTGTCTCCCCGCCGCTGGCCTGGACCGGCCTGCCTCCCGGCACCGCCGCCCTGGTCGTGCTCGTCGAGGATGCCGGCAGCCCGACGCCGCAGCCGCTGGTCCATCTCATCGCCTGGAATCTTCCGCCCGAGTCGGCGGGCCTCGATGAAGGCGCGCTGCCGAGTCCCGGCCGCCCGAGCAGCACACAGCGGATGGGCCGGAACAGCTTCCTGCGTCCCGAATGGCTGCCCCCGGATCCGCCGAGCGGGCACGGACGGCACGACTACGTCTTTCAGATCTATGCCCTGCGGCAGCCGCTTCATCTGGCCGACGAGCCGGGTCGCGGTGCGCTGATCGAGGCGATGCAGGGTCACGTGCTCGCCAAGGGACACCTGACCGGAGGTTACGCGCGCTCCTGAGCTGCCTCGGGAACGGGCAGGATTGCCACGGACCGGCCTGCCGCGGCGTTGTGCCGTTGCCGACGCGTCGGTATTGTATCGACCAAGCTTGCCCTGTCGGGTCAGCATCTTGGACCAGGATCGGAGATCAAGCCCGTGGCCGTCGACGCACGGACGAAGCGGCGCGGTAGCGCGAGCGTGGCGCGGGCGCTGGCGGCGTCGGATGTCGGCACCTGGGAATGGCACATCGCGGACGACGTCCTGCGCTGCGACGCCGCCGCGGCGTCGATGCTGGGCGTCCCACAGGCCCGCGGCGACCGTGGCGCGACCTTCGCGCTGTTCCTGGATCGGATCCACCCGGAGGATCAGCGGCGCATCGGTACATTGGTCGATGACCTTCGCCGCAACGGCGGGCTCTACATCGCGCAGTACCGGACCGTTCCGGAGCCGGGCGACGTCCGGTGGGTTCTGGCGCGTGGCCGCTTCGGCCAGAACGGAGATGGGGTCGTGAGCGAGGCGCGCGGGATCGTCATCGACGTCACCGAGAGCAGCCGCGACGGCTTCCTGGATGAGGCCGCCTTCAGCGTAACCGACGCCTCGGCGGGGGGGCTCGACCGGGTGGCCGAACTCGCGCTGGCCCTGTTTTCATCGGCGGAGGCCGGCCTGCCCCGGGTGGGCTTCGACCGGCTGAAGCCGCTGCTGGAGGCGCTGCTGCATGAGATCGGGCGGCAGCTCGTGAGCGCGCCGCCGGTGCCGGACCTCGACAGCATCCACTGATCCCTCGCCCTGCGACGCCTTGCCTAGCGGGGGCGAATCCTGATAAGGCGGCGCCATTCCGCGATGCGTGTGCCGTGATCGCCGGACGCGACTGCGCGTCCTGCCTCGTGACCACGTTCCCGACACCCTACAGATGGACGGCCCTCCGGGCTCGAGAGACCCATGAAGATCCGCAACTCCCTCAAGTCCCTGCGTGGCCGCCACCGCGACAACCAACTCGTGCGCCGCAAGGGCCGGGTCTACGTGATCAACAAGACCCAGAAGCGCTTCAAGGCCCGCCAGGGCTGAGGACGACGCGGCCGGCCTGCAAGGCAGCTTCGTCGCATCGAAAGCAGCCGCGCCCAGCCGGGCCGCGGCTGCTTTCGTTTGCGCGGCACCAACGCACGTTGACGGGCACGGTGACCGCGCCCAGTCTGACGCGATGATGCCGCTCCGCCTCCGCGTCGCCCTCGTCTGTCTCTCGGCACTCGCCGTGGGGGCGACGAATGCACTGGCAGCGGCGGAGACGAACCGGCCCGCCCGCGCGGCGCCCGAGGCGAAGCCGGTACCGAAGCCGCCGAGCCTCGACGATCTGTTCGCCCGGCTGCGCGCCAGCGAGGATCCCGCCGAGGCCAAGGGCATCGCCCGGCTGATCGAGCGGCGGCTCGCCGGCTCCGGAAGTCCGACCGCCGACCTGCTCACCGACCGCGCCCGACAGGCCGTGACCGCCCACGATTTCGCGCTCGCCGCCGAGCTGATGGACCGGGTAACGGCCCTGGAGCCCAACTGGTCCGAGGGGTGGAACCGGCGGGCGACGGTGTTCTGGCTTCTGACCGACAAGGACGACGCCATCGCCGACCTACAGCGGGCGCTGGTGCTCGAGCCGCGCCACTTCGAGGCCTGGATGGCCCTGGGCCGGATCTACGAGGCGAACGACGACAAGGCGCGGGCGCTCGCGGCCTTCCGACGGGCACGTGCCCTCTACCCGCAGATGGACAAGATTGGCGAGGCGATCGACCGCCTCGCCCCGGAGGTCGACGGCCGCGACCTGTGACCCGGGTGTTCGCCGTTCTCCTCACGATCCTGGCCCTGCCCTTCGCGGTCGCCGGATTGGTCCTCGCGGTCGGCGCGCTGGCGAGCCTCGCGATCAGCCTCCGGGTCGGTGCCGCCCATCCTCCGGCAGGCCCGTTCGTCGCGGTGACCGGCGGCCGCCTCGCCACGATCCAGGACGGGCCGGCAGACGGCCCGCCGGTCGTCCTCCTGCACGGCGCCTCGGCCAATGCCTCGGACCCTATGGAGGGCATCGGCCGCCGGCTCGCCGCACAGGGCTTCCGGGTCGTCGCGTTCGACAGGCCCGGCTTCGGATGGAGCGACAGGATCGCCGGTGCCGAGGCCGCCGCCCCCTCGGTGCAGGCGCGGCTGATTGCCGAGGCCCTGGAACGCCTGGGCGTCGGCCCGGCGCTCGTGTTCGGCCATTCCTGGGCAGGCTCCCTGGCCCTGGCCCTGGCCCTCGATCACCCCGAACGGGTCTCCGCCCTGGCCCTCGCCGCACCCGTGGCAATGCCCATGCCGGACCGGATGCCGGACCTGCCCTGGTACTGGAAGCTCGCCGTGAAGCCGCCGGTGGCTTGGCTGCTCAGCCGCACGATCGGACCGCCTCTGGCGCAGCGTTTCCTGTCGGAGGCGGCGCGCCGCGTGTTCCAGCCCCAGGCGGCGAACCCGGACTACCCGCAACTGGCGCGCGCCGACCTGGTTCTGCGACCGGGGACGCTGCTCGCCAACGTGCAGGACCTGCTCGGCCTGTCGGCGGCGCTCGCGGCGCAGAGCCCGCGCTACCGCACGATCCACGTCCCGACGCTGGTGATCTCCGGCGAAGCCGACCCGATCGTCCGAAGCGACATGCAGGCGGTGCCGCTGGCGCAGGCGATCCCGGGGGCGCGGCTCGTGCTGCTTCCAGGGATCGGCCACATGCTCCAGTACGTGGCTGCGGAGCGCGTGACCGACGAGATCGTTCGGCTCTCCGCCGAGGTGAAGAAATCGGTCAGTGCCATGCCGGCCGCGACCCGCTGAACCGCGGGCCGATCAGTCTCGTCTTACCCTTGCCGGCCACTGCTTTCGATCAGCTTTTTCCGTTGTCAGTCCGGGGCGCCAAAGGCGAGCCCGGACCCGGAAGAGCACGCCGGTGGCGCGCAATCCAGACGCGCTGTCGCTGCTTATACGTGGCGCATTGGCGGCTCTGGACCCCGGGTTCCGCTGCGCGGCCCCGGGATGACGGTGCGCGAGGACTCGTCAGGCTTTCTCGGCGTGCTCGCGGGTGATGAAGGCGAGACGCACGAGATTCGTCGCCCCGGGGGTACCGAACGGCAGGCCCGCCACCACGATCACCCGGTCGCCGACAGCGGCGAACTTCTCGCGCACGGCGAACTTGGCGGCGCGGAACGACATGTCGTCCACGTCGCTGGCGTCCTTGGTGACGATCGGATGCGTGCCCCAGGCGAGGGCCAGGCGCCGCGCGGTCTCGCGCCGCGGCGTCAGCGCGATCACGGTGGCGTTCGGGCGCTCTCGGGAGAGGCGCAGGGCCGTCGAGCCGGAATTGGTCCACGCCATGATCGCGTCGAGGTTCAGGGCATCGACCATCTGGTGCGCGGCGGCTGCAATGGCGTCGGCCGCGGTCTCGTCGGGCGTCGCACTCTGCGCCCGGATGATCGACCAGTAGATCTGGTCCCGCTCCACCTGCTCGGCGATGCGGTTCATGGTCTCTACGGCGCCGATCGGATGGGCGCCGGAGGCGCTCTCGGCCGAGAGCATCACGGCGTCCGCGCCCTCGTAGACCGCTGTCGCGACGTCCGAGACCTCGGCGCGCGTGGGTACGGGCGCCGTGATCATGGATTCGAGCATCTGCGTGGCCACGACGACGGGCTTGCCGTAGCGCCGCGCCCCACGTGTGATGCGCTTCTGCACGCCCGGAACCTGCTCGAGGGGCATCTCCACGCCGAGGTCGCCGCGGGCGACCATCAGCCCGTCGGAGATCTCCAGGATCTCGTCGAGCCGTGTCAGCGCCTGCGGCTTCTCGATTTTGGCCATGACCAGGGCGCGCCCGGCACAGACCTTCTTCACCTCGGCCACGTCCTCAGGCCGCTGGACGAAGGACACGGCGATCCAGTCGGCGCCGGCGTTCAGCCCGGCATCGAGGTCTGCCCGGTCCTTCTCGGTCATCGCCGGCACCGGGATCACGGTGTGCGGCAGCGACACGCCCTTCCGGTTCGAGATGCGCCCGCCGACTTCGACGCGGGTGACGGCCCGGTTCTCCGACGTCTCGACCACGGAGAGCCGCAACTTGCCGTCGTCGAGCAGGATCGCGTGGCCCGGCTCAAGCGCCTCGAGGATCTCGGGATGCGGCAGGTGGCACCGGGTGGCGTCGCCGGGCGTCGTATCGCCGTCCAGCACGAAGGTGGCCCCGGCCTCGATCATCGCGGCACCCTCCGCGAAGGTGCCGAGCCGCAGCTTCGGTCCCTGCAGATCGACCAGGATGCCGATCGGCCGCTTCGCCTCGCGTTCGATCGTGCGGATGGCCTCGACCTTCTCGGGCAGCTTTTCCCGCGGAAGATGGCTCATGTTGAGCCGGAAGACGTCGACGCCCGCGCGGAACAGCCGCTCGATCATCTCCGGCGAATCGGAGGCCGGGCCCAGGGTGGCAACGATCTTCGTGCGGCGCGAGCGTTTCAAGCGTCATCCTCCAAATGTTTTTATGGCAAGCCCTTAAGCATTGCCGAGTCGTTGTTCTTTATGCGGGTGTGAGCATCCCAGACCGGACAGCGTCAAGGGCGCTGTCGTCACGTCAGGGTTTCGCGGGGGCGTCGGCCCGGTTGGGGTCGGTAAGCTGAATCGTCCAGCTCTTCTGCTCGCCGGTATCGACTTCGAAGAAGCCGTTACGATCGTACCCCCGGGCCAGACAATCCTCGTTGCCGCGAATCGTGAATTCCGAATCGCGGGTACACATCAGAGAGCGCCCGCTCCACTCGCCGCCGCGCGTGTAGTCGACTGCGAAGACGTAGTAGAACCGCGCGGCCAGCGCGCCCTTGAGCAGAGTCTCGCAGGCTTTCGGTGCGAGATCCCACCAGCCCTCCGTGACCCAGCCCTGCGGGTCGCGGTAGCCCAGCGAGATCCCGACCTTGCTGCCGGTCTGGTTGCACAGGCGTAGGTCCGCTCGCGCCGGTGTCGCGCAGAGAAGCGCGAGACCGCATGCCGTTAGTGCTGGAAGAACCTGAGCCGCCGGGGCGCGACGCCTAATTGACGAGAATGATGCGGCAGTCGTTGACATTGGTACGGGTCGGGCCGGGGTTCACGAGGTCGCCGAGGGCCGCGAAGAACGCGGTTGAGTCGTTCTGCTCCAGCATCGCGGCCGGGTCGAGGCCGGCGGCCTTCGCGCGCGCCAGGGTGGTGGGGTCGATCAGACCGCCCGCCGGGTCGGTGGCGAGGCCCCGGCCGCCATCGGTGCCGTCCGTGTCGGCACTGATCCCGAAAATGCCGGGCTCCCCGTCGAGCGCCACCGCGAGCGCCATCGCGTATTCCTGATTCGGACCGCCGTTGCCGTCGCCCCGGATCGTGACGGTGAGCTCCCCGCCCGAGATCAGCGCGACGCGCCGCCCGGCCGCCTTATGGCGCTTGGCCTCCACCGCGTGCTCGGCCGCGACCGCGCGGGCTTCGCCCTCAAGATCCGCGCCCAGCATCACCGGCTCGTAGCCCGTGGCCCGGGCCGTCTCGGCGGCCGCGTTCAGGGCATCGATCGGGCGCGCGATGATCCGGTATTCGGCTCGCGCGAAGGCCGGATCGCCGGCCTTCGGCGTCTCGTTGTTCGGATCGTTCAGGAGACGCACCGCCTCCTCGGGCAGCGGGATGCCGCGCTTCTCACAGATCGCGCGGGCGTCGGCGAGCGTTGAGGGATCCGGCACCGTCGGGCCGGAGGCGATCACCGCCGGATCGTCAAACGGGACGTCCGAGATCGCCAGCGTCAGGATCCGTCGGGCGTTGCGGGCGGCAAGGGCGAGGCGCCCGCCCTTGATGCGGGAGATGTGCTTGCGCACCGTGTTGATCTCGCCGATCGGCGCGCCCGAGCGGAGCATGGCCCGGGTGATCGCCTGCTTCTCGATCAGCGTCAGGTCGCCGGCCGGCGCGATCCAGTTGGCCGAGCCGCCGCCCGAGAGCAGCACCAGGACCTCGTCTTCCGGGCCGGCCTCCGTGGCGAGGCGGAGCGCTTCCTTGGTGGCGGCGATGCCGGCTTCGTCGGGAACGGGGTGGCCCGCCTCGACCATGTGGATCCCCGGCGCCTCCTGACCGTAGCCGTGACGCGCCACAGCGAGGCCGACGATCCGGTCGTCGCCCAGCCCGTGCTGCTGCCGATAGAACCGGCTCGCCACGGCGCTCATGCTGCCCGCGGCCTTGCCGGCGGCCAGGATGATCAGCCGGCCCGGGCTCGGCGCGGGCAGATGCGGCGGCAGGGCGAGATCGGGATGGGCGGCGCGGATGGCGGCCGTCAGGATCGTCTCGAGCAGCGCGCGCTGCGCCTGGATGGCCGGATCGGCAACGGGCGGAACGGTCTCGGTCATGGCGTCGGACGGGCTCCTCTCTCGATTATATCGCGCGATCCCCGCCCGTTTCTTCCGGGGGCGGCGGGCCCGTTTCTTGCCGTGAGCGCACGATCCTTGATAGGTGATCTGCCCGAGCGGCCCCGCCACGGCAAGCGCCATCGGCGTCCTCGCACAGAACTGAAGACCTCGGAGCCCCGTGACCCGCCCGGAGACAGAAGCGGCCCTATCGCCTGTACACCCCTGCGAGATCATTCCCGGCAATCCCGGCTGCAGCCTGGTCATTGCCTGCGATCACGCCTCGAATTACGTGCCGCCGGACATCGATCTCGGCGTGCCGGCCTCCGAGTTCGCCCGGCACATCGCGTACGATATCGGCGCCGCGGGGGTGACGCGGCGGCTGGCGGCCCTGCTCGATGCGCCCGCGATTCTCACGAACTTCTCCCGCCTGATCATCGATCCGAATCGCGGTCGCGCCGACCCGACGCTGGTGATGCGGCTCTCCGATGGCGCCGTCGTGCCGGGCAATGCCCGCATCGACGAGACCGGCAAGCAGGCGCGGATCGCCCGGTTCTACGCGCCCTTCGATGCCGCGATCGACGATGCGGTAGTCGCGGCAGAGCGTGCCGGCCGGCCGCCCGCGATCCTGACCATGCACAGCTTCACGCCCTACTGGCGCGGCATCGCCCGGCCCTGGCAGGTCGGGATTCTGTACGACCGTGACGCGCGGTTTGCCCGGCCGCTGATCCAGGCGCTCGAGGCCGACCCGGCCGGTCTGACCGTCGGCGACAACCAGCCCTACGGCGGCGGCCTGCCGGGCGACACGATCGACCGCCACGCCACCGCCCGTGGCCTGCGCAACGCGCTGGTGGAGATCCGCCAGGACCTGATCGCCGGCGAGGCGGGCCAGGAGGCTTGGGCCGAGCGCTTCGCCCGCATCCTGCGCCCGCTGATCGCGCCTTGATCCGCGGGTGGATAGCCCCGAAATGCGGCTGGACAGCCAGAACCGGAAAGCGCCACGACCGATGAGCGAGATCGACCTGCAGACCCAGACCGAGCTCGAGGCGGCGGTGTTCCGCCGCCTCGTCGCGCATCTGCGCAACCGCACGGACGTGCAGAACATCGACCTGATGAACCTCGCCGGCTTCTGCCGGAACTGCCTGTCGAACTGGCTGAAGGATGCCGCCGACGAGAAGGGCGTCCCGCTCACCAAGGATGACAGCCGCGAGGTCGTCTACGGGATGCCCTACGACGCGTGGAAGGCCCAGCACCAGAAAGAGGCGAGTGCCGAGCAGCAGGCGGGCTTCGCCGCTCAGCAGGCGAAGGGGCACTGACGCGGCGTCGCGGTCCCCCTCGACCCGGGAATCGGCTAAGCTTCCGGTAAGGCCGGCCCGTTAACCACGGGTCAGGGCGCAACCGCGCCGTGCATTTCGGAGAGCCCCATGAACGCCCATTCGATGCCCACCGCGGCCCAGCGGCCCGGCGGCGACGTCTCCTCGGCCGAGGGCGTCGCGGCCGACGAGCTGAAGCAGTTCATCGAGCGCCTGGAGCGCCTCGAGGAGGAGAAGGCCGGCATCATGGGCGACATCAAGGAGGTGTTCGCCGAGCTGAAGGGCCGCGGCTTCGACGCGAAGGCCGTGCGGACGATCCTGCGGATCCGCAAGCAGGATCACAGCGAGCGCCAGGAGCAGGAAGCGATCCTGGAGCTGTACATGCAGGCCCTCGGTATGGCCTAGTCGGGCCGCACGGCACCGCATCGTTTCAACCCGTGGCCCTCATCGAGAGGTGCCGGAGCGCAGCGGAAGCCTCGAAAGAGGCTCCCGGACAGCCGTGCGATCCCTTCACCGCCCTTGCGGCTTCCCGCTGCGGCCACGCCAAAATGAGGGCGTGGCGGGATAGCCTTCTCTGCCCTCCACCCAGTAGCCGGGACCGAAAATGGATCCCGACACCGACGGGGGTGAGGCTCAATGCGCCTCCGCGGCTGCCGTGAGCGCGGGGATGTCGAGCCCGAGGGTGCGGCCGGGATATCCGGCAGCATCGAAGTAGCGGGTCTCACCCACCGTCTGATAGGCCAGCACCGTGACGTGGCCGGCAGCATCCGGCTCCGAGCGGAGCACCGCCCTGGCGAAGGTCGGCGTGCTGCCGTTCGCAAGGGCCTCGGTCAGGACGCGCCCGACCAACTGGCCCTTTCCGGGGATCGTGAGGCCGAGGAGCTGAGCGATCGTCTTGCCGAGATCGGCATTGCTCGCCGGCACGGGGCTCGCGAGGCCGGCCCGGAAGCTCGGCCCCATCGCACCCATGACGTTGCGGGTGTCAGCACGCGAGAAGCTGCCGTGCATGCCCTGGCCCTGCTGCAATCCAGTATCCGAGACCTCGACACCGCAGGTCGTCGGATCTGAACAGCCCGTCGAGAAGCTCCGGAAATTGACCACGATCGCCGGCATCGGGGTTAGCGCCGATCCGTCGAGGGCGATGGCGGAGAGTGGCAGCGTCCCGGGAATCGGCCCCAAAGCGGCACTCACGAAGAGGCCGCTCACGTAGTCCTGGCGCGCCAAGGCATCGACCACCTTGCGGGCCAGCGCCTTGTCGCCGTTCGGCAGGTAGACCAGATCCGAGCCGCCATTGGCGGCGACGACCACGTCGGGCTTTGCCGGATCCGTGCCGATCAGGCCGTTGGCCCGGCTGGGAAAGGCGTCGGCGGCGAGCTTGGCGCCCTTGGCATCGGGGTCGAACAGGCCAAGCCCGAGATCGTGAGCGAGGTCGATGGCGAGGAACCCCGGAGGGATCTGGCCCTGCGGAACGCCCTTGTAGGCTTGCGTCGCGGAGAAGCTGGTCGCGCTCTCCTTCGAAATGGTCGAGAAGCCGTGATCGGAGGTGAGGATCACGTCCGTGTTGTCCGATAAACCCTGTTCCTTCAGAGCAGAAAGCAGCGTGGCCAGGTTGGTGTCCGCGTTGCGGATCGCCGCGAGGCTGGTCGGACCGTTGATCCCCGGCACCAGTCGCCCAAGACTATCGCCTTGATTGTGCTGCGTCCCGTCGGGATCGCGCGACCAGAACACCAGCACGAACGGTTTCCCACGTTCCCTGAACAGCGGCAGGACCGCCTTCGTGGCCACGTCGGCGAAGTAGTTCTGTTGCTCGACGTTTGCCGAGAGTGTTCCGCGCGTCTCCGCGGTCCCGGCCTGCCCGTTGGCACCCCGCGCGGGCGCCTGAGCCGGCAATCCGGCCGCGCTGAGACGCGTGGAGAGTTCCTCGCTCAGCGGGATGCCGCCGGGCCGGCCCGTACTGTCATCGACCAGGATGCTGTCCTGTCCGGAACGCGCCGTGTGGTCGAAGACCAGCGACGGCCCGAGCTTGCCGATGCTGGCGGTCGGGAGGCCCTGGGCGTGGGCCGCGCGCAGGATCGTCTCCTCGTTGAGGTAGTTGCCCGCAAAGTGCGCGTCGACATCGCCGAGAACCGGGTCGCTCTCCAGGAACGGGGTCAGGCTCTCGCCGGCACCCGGGACCGGGAATGCCGTGTAGATCGTGTTCCCGAACTGCCCGGTATCCCCGAGCATATGGCCCGTCGCCATCGCAGTGGCGTTGGGCATGGTGAAGGTCGGGAAAAGGGAGTGCGTATTGGTGAACCGCACGCCGGCCCGCATCAGGCGGTCCATGGTCGGCGCATTCGCGGCGTTCACCATGCCGTCGCGAAGCCCGTCGGCGATGAACAGGACGACGTTGCGGGCTTGCGGCTGCGCCTGGGCCGATCCGGCGAGGCTCAGGCCGACAAGACAGGAAAGAATGACGCGCCGCATACCCGAATCTCCGAGTGATCCGGGCAGCGGCGTGAGCCTGAACGATGACAGGCGCGTGACGGAACCGAGGAATGCTGTCCCACGAATCCGGATCCGGGACCCCTCCCGGCGGGAGGGGGAATGGCCTTACGCGGCGTGCTTGGCCCGGTTCAGCAGCTTGCGGTTGATCAGGACCTCGGCGATCTGAACCGCGTTCAGGGCGGCGCCCTTACGCAGGTTGTCGGAGACGCACCAGAAGTTCAGGCCGTTCTCCACCGTCGCGTCCTCGCGGATGCGCGAGATGTAGGTCGCGTCCTCGCCGGCCGCCTCGTGGGGCGTCATGTAGCCGCCGTTCTCGCGCTTATCGATCACCAGCACACCGGGGGCGGCGCGCAGGATCTCGGTGGCCTTCTCGGCCGAGAGCGGCTGCTCGAACTCGACGTTCACCGCCTCGGCGTGCCCGATGAAGACCGGGACGCGGACGGCGGTGGCCGTCAGCTTGATCTTCGGGTCGAGCATCTTCTTGGTCTCGGCGACCATCTTCCACTCTTCCTTCGTGTAGCCATCCTCCATGAACACGTCGATGTGGGGGATGACGTTGAAGGCGATGCGCTTGGTGAATTTTCCGCCCTGCTTGATCTCGCCGGCGGTGAACACGGCGCGGGTCTGGTTGAACAGCTCGTCCATCGCCTCCTTGCCGGCGCCGGAGACCGACTGATAGGTCGAGACCACGACGCGCTTGATCGTGGCCGCCTCGTGAAGCGGCTTCAGCGCGACGACGAGCTGCGCGGTCGAACAGTTCGGGTTGGCGATGATGTTGCGCTTGGTAAATCCGACTACAGCGTCGGCATTCACCTCGGGCACGATCAGCGGCACGTCGGCGTCGTAGCGGAACGCCGATGAATTATCGATCACCACGCAGCCCTGCTGGCCGATGCGGGGCGACCACTCCTTCGAGGCCTCACCGCCGGCCGACATCAGGCAGATGTCGGTGTCGGAGAAGTCGTACGTGTCGAGCGTTTTGACCTTGAGCGTCTTGTCGCCGTAGGAGACCTCCTGACCCTGGCTGCGGCGCGAGGCCAGAGCCACGACCTCGTCGGCGGGGAAAGCCCGCTCGGCCAGGATATCGAGCATTTCGCGGCCCACGTTACCCGTGGCGCCGACGACGGCGACCTTGTAACCCATCTCTCGTCTCCGCGCGGAAAACCCCGATTGATCCGGGTGCCGCGCTCCTGCCAGCGAATTCGGCCGAAGGATCGTTCGTGCCGGACGGCGCCCGTGAAACGGGCGCGGCCGCAGATCCCGTCCTCGCAGGAGGTGGGATCGACGGCCGCGTTGAGCAAGGCGCCGATGGCACGGCGGTGTCAAGGCCGCGTCCCGGTCAACGAAGGATTCACCCTACAGGAACGAAGCCGGTGATGACCAGGCCGGAGGGAAAGGGAATGTAATCCTTCCCGGCCAACCTCGCTGCGGCTTGACGGAACAGCCGTCCGCACGGGGTGCCATGCTGACCAGGGCAACACGAGACGACGTGATCCGCGACGCCGGGCCGAATGTCGGCCGGCCGAGGCTGTCGGTCCTGCGCGCCAGCGTGCAGCTCGCCCTCGCGGCAGCCGTGATCACGGCTTTGTCGTTCTACGCGCGGACGAACGTTGAAACCTCCGGTGCCGCACGCCCCCCGACGTCCTTCGTCCCGACGAAGCCAGCTGTTCAGGCCCCTCCCCCTGCTTCGGTCGCGCAGTTCGGATTGGCGGAACCAGGCTCCGACCCGGTTCGGGTCGCTTCCGGGCGAGTCGACACTCGGACGGGCCAGCGTGAAGATTCGCTGACACGCGGAGACTTCGACACGATGGAGGCCCCCACGTTGCGGGTCACCCTCACGCGCGGTCCGTCCGCCGAACGCCCGGCGAGCCTTTTCGTGCTCGTCGCCCGGCGCGCCGCTGCCGGTCCCGAGATCGGCCGCGCTGCCCTGTCCGTGGTTCGGACCGGCCCGTACGGCCGGATCGACACGAAGCTCGGGGCCGTGGAGCTTCTTGAGGTGACTCTCGGCGGTGCGTCGCGGCGCACATGCACTGGCTTCGTGACCCGAGAGGCGGCTTTTCGCCTGGATGGGTGGATGTGCGCACCGCTAGGGCAACCGCCGGAGGCACAAACCGTCGCCTGCATGATCGACGCGCTCAGCCTCGTCGACCTTGCCGATCTGGACACGACCGCGGCCTTCTCGGCGGCGCCTAGAAACGCTGACGCCTGCGCTTTCGCCAAACCCACCGCGGAGGCAGCAAGCCGGACAGGATCAATCGCTCAGAGGGCGCGATCTAAGAAATGAGGCTGGAGTGTGGCAAAACACACAAGCTCGACCGTTTCGCTGGAACAACAGCCTCGCCCAAGCGTCTTCTTCTCAAAGGCGGCGAACTGTTAAGCTTCCACCGCCATATTGATGCCACTCTCAGACAAGGTTGGCCATGCGCTCGCTCAAGATCGCCCTTCTCGGCGTCATCGCCGCTGCCGGCTTCGGCGCCGCGGTCCCGGCGCCGGCCCAAGCCCAGGACGGCTTCGTTGCCGGTCCGATCTACCGGGTCAGCCGGCCCCTGCCGATCCGCGTCCGCCCGCGCAGCTGGCTTGATGCCGGCAACGTGCCGCTGACCTCGAACGTTCCGGGTGCCGGTGGTTCTCGCAATCCCGCCCTGAACCCCTACCTTATTGCGGCTTCGAACCAGCTGACCCCGCCCTACGGGCCGACCGACCGCTTCGGCCGCGGCATCCTGCCGGATCCGATCACCAACGGCCCTTTCATCGGCGCCCGTTCGTCGGCGATCCGGAACGTCGACCTGTCCTTCGTCGACCGGTTGGATCCGACCTCGCCGCTCTACGGCCGTCCCTACTAGGATCACCCGGCCTCTTCGGCTGACGGTGCGGAGCGCGGGCCTTAGGGTCCGCGCTTTTCGTTTGTGATCCGGGCCCCTCTCGCCTTCATCGGCGTCGGTAATCCTGTATGCCAATCGTCGCGGCGACATCTTTGCCGCCGCGACGGGATCGATGACATGAAGCCGTTCAACTGGGTGTCCGGGTATCCGTCGCTGCGCATGCCGATGTTCGGCCGCAACTGCGTGGCGACCTCGCACGCACTGGCCGCTCAGGCCGGAATTCAGATGCTTCAGGCCGGCGGCAATGCCGTCGACGCGGCGATCGCGACGGCCGCGGCCAAGACCGTCACCGAACCCTGCAGCAACGGGCTCGGCTCGGACGCCTTCTGCATTCTGTGGGATGGGAAGGCGCTGCACGGCCTCAATGCGTCCGGCGGCGCGCCGGCAGCCTGGAATCCGGACTACTTCTTGCGGAAATACGGGGCGTCCGAACGGCCGCCGATGCGCGGCTGGGATTCCGTCACGGTTCCCGGTGCGGTTGCCGCCTGGGTCGCGCTCAGCGAACGCTTCGGCCGCCTCCCCTTCGCAGACCTGATGCAACCGGCGATCCGCATCGCCGAGCGCGGCTACCTCGCCCCCGTCGTCGTGCAGCAGAAATGGGCGGCTGCCGCCGGTGTGGAGGCGATCACCCGTCAGCCGGGCTTCGCCGAGTTCTTCCTGCCGCGCGGCCGCGCCCCGAATGTCGGTGAGCTGGTGACGTTCCCGGGTGCCGAGAAGACCCTGCGGCTGATCGGCGAGACCAAGGGCGAGGCGTTCTACCGGGGTGAGATCGCCGAGGCGATCGCCGCACACGCGCGGGCTCATGGTGGGGCCATGACGGCCGCCGACCTCGCGGCCTTCCGGCCCGAATGGGTGACGCCGACCGCCAAGGATTATCGCGGCTACACGCTGCACGAGATTCCGCCGAACGGTCAGGGCATCGCGGCGCAGATCGCGCTCGGTATCCTGGAGCAGTTCGACCTCGCCGGCCTGCCGGTCGACGGTCCCGAGTCTCAGCACCTCCAGATCGAGGCCATGAAGCTCGCCTTCAGCGACACCTACCGGTACGTCGCCGACCCGCGCAGCATGGAAGTGACGCCGGAGGCGATGCTCGATCCCGCGTATCTGTCTGAACGCGCGAAGCTGATCGATCGCAATCGTGCCCAGGTGTTCGGACCCGGCAAGCCGCCCGCTGGCGGCACGATCTACCTCACCGCGGCCGACGAATCCGGCATGATGGTGAGCTTCATCCAGTCGAACTTCATGGGCTTCGGCTCCGGCGTCGTCGTCCCGGGTTGGGGGATCTCGCTGCAGAACCGCGGCTACGGCTTCGTGCTCGATCCGGCGAGCCCGAACGTGGTGGCGTCGGGCAAGCGCCCGTTCCACACGATCATCCCGGGCTTCCTCACCCAGAACGGCGCGCCGGTGATGAGCTTCGGTGTGATGGGCGGCAACATGCAGCCCCAGGGTCATGTCCAGACGCTGGTGCGGATGATCGATCACGGCCAGAATCCGCAGGCGGCCTGTGATGCGCCGCGGTGGCGTGTGAACGAGAGCCTCGACATCAACGTCGAGGCGGCGATGCCCGCCGCAACCCTCGACCGCCTGAAGGCGCTGGGCCACCATCTGGAGGTGATCGAGGACAGCTACCAGGATTTCGGAGCCGGCCAGTTCATCTGGCGGATGGGCGACCCGGCGGTGGAGGGCTACGTCGCGGCGAGCGATCCGCGTCGGGACGGCCAGGCTGTGGTGTGGTGAGGCGCTACTTCACCTGCACGCTGTCGACCACCTCGCGGAACTTGGCGAGCACACCGGTCCGCTGATCCTCGCGGACCACCCCGAGGGCGCGCAGGTAGCCGTCCGGCGCGAACCGGATTGTCTGCGAGACGACCACCGGCACGTTGGTTGGCTGGTCGATGGCGCGGGCCACGATCTCGTGCCAGTCGACGCCGTTCGAGCGGTAACTCTGCGAGCGCTCGATCACGAAATCCTTGAGGGTCTGGTTCGACGCGAGGGCGGCCCGGGCGAAGCCGTCCCGCTGCTCCGCCGTCGGCGGCTGCTGCACGGCTTGGGCCAGCACCAGGATCGGCTGCTCCAGATTCTGCATCTGGTCCTTCGGACCCTGTGTCAGCAGGACCGAGTTTCCCGCCAGAACCCGCACCGGCCTGAAGCCTGCCAGGTCGGCGATGCGGAACGGCAGCGCGTCGACCTGCTGAGTCAGGCTCAGGGCCGGCCGCAGGATCACGCCGGTCACCATCTTGCGCATCGTCGCTTCGGTCTCGGCGTCGGGCAGCGCCTGTGCGATCACGAGGCCGGTCACGCTCGGCGTGCCGACGACGAGGATCCACTTGCGGATCGCCGGCGCGGAGGCGTTCGGATCGGCAGGCTGCTCACCGGTGTAGAGCATGCCCTCGTTGTCGCCGATCTTGACCTCCTCGCGCTTCTCGACCGCGAAGCCCTGGCTCAGCAGGTTGGCGTCGGTGAAGCCGCTGACGAGTTCCGCGAAGGCGTTTGCGGGTAGTTCCACGATCGACAGCGTCGCGCCGCCCTCCTTCCGCTCGAATCCCGAGAAGCGGCGGGACAGCACCATGTCGGCGGGCGGCTCGAAGCCGAACCGCGAGCCCGGCGGGAAGACGGGGTCGGCGGCACGGGCGGCGGAGCCAAGGCTGGCCGCCAGCGCTGCGGCGCAGAGAACCCGTCCGAGACGCAGCATCAGGTTGCGCATCAGCATCGAATACCGGTTCTCCTGGTGAACCCAACTTGGGGTTAGCCCGCAGGCGATGGGTCTGCCCGGCAGTTCGATCTGTCAAGCCGGCAGCGCGGCGCGCCTGCGATCACGATGAAGGGAAACCGCCAGCAGAGCGGCCGCACCGATGCCGGCGGCGTAAGCTCCGAAGTTCCACACGGAGAAGATGTTGCCGAGCAGGAGCTGGCCGGCCACCGTCGATCGGAACGCGTCCAGGGCTGCGGTGTGGATCAGCCGGCTCGTTTCGATGAGCGCCGCACCGATCGCGGCGGCGATCACGCAGCCGCGCAGGCCCCATCGCGCCGGACGGAGGGCGGCTACGAGCAGGAACACCATCGCACCCCATAGAATGCCGCCGCCGTAATGGTGAACCGGGAGCGGCAGATGCCAAGCCGGCACCCGCAGCAGAAGGCCCAGCCCGATCACAGCAATGGCGAGGCCGAGGTGCGTCCAACGAGCGGCCGGGAGGCGTGGCAGTGCCGTCATCGGGGTCGCGGCCGGCCAGCAGGCGACCCCGTTCACCCGGGCGACGAGGGTGTAGTACACGATCATCAGCAGGAACCAGGAGGAGAGCTTGGCCACTGGAACCATGGACCAGTGATGCCTCTGGCTCGGATAGAGCCAAGTGCCCGAAAGAGTACCCAGGTTTTCCGCGAACCAGATGAACAGCGCAACGAACAGAAGTCCGAGCAGCAGCGGCATCGCGCGGTGCTGTCGCCAGATCTTGAAGTACACGATCGCGGGGGCGAACGCTGCCGCGGCGATGAGAAAAAGTGGAACGCGCAGATCGTAGCCAAGATGATCGGTGAGGAAGTTGACGTAGATCGCCACCGACAGCGGCGCCAACAGGCGCAGGCTCGGATGCCGTTTGAACCGGAAGTCGAAAAGGCGCCACACGCGAGCGAGATAGCTGCCAACGGCCGCGTACATGAATCCCGTGAACAGCGGGACGCCACCCAGACGGAAGACGTTCGCTTCCGGATAGACCCAGCTTCCGATTGCCGTCTTATGGATCTCCATCGCGGTGCCGATGACGTGAAAGACCAGGATCACCCTGGCTTCGGACCACGTCTCCATCCGCAGCCGCAACAGGATGGCTTGGAGCGCCACAGCCGCGAGGAACAGCGCGTCGTACCGTGCGATTGGCGCGTGCTCCGGCCAGACCAAGCGTGTGCCGAGCATCAGCGCCAACAGCAGGCCGCCGAAAAGGCAGGCCCAGCCCTGCTTCAGCCCGAAGCGCACGAATTCATAGATCCCGGCCGTGAAGCGGCCATGCGCGACGACAGCCGCCTGCAGGCGCGCCTCAACGGCGATGAAACGCCCGATCGCCGGCCATTGCGCCGCTGCGCTGACACCGTTCATCGGCGGAGCCGATACGTCGGACGTTTCGCGATCAGGCTCTGACGTCAACGACCCGCCCCACCCGCAGCCGTGACCCGACGAAGGGTCAGGTTGCAGCGACCGCCCGGCGGCAAGAAGGCGAGCCCGCCCTCCTCGTCGAGGAGGTCGGCGCTCGGGTAGAGCCGGTCGATCCCGTGGTAGATCAGCCGCGACGCGCCGCCGATTACCAGGGCATCTCCGGTCTGAAGGCGCACCGAGCGGGTCGGATCGGAGCGGTTCAGGCCGCCGTAGCGGAACAGCGCGGCGGCACCGAGGGACAGCGACAGGACCGGCGCCGCGAGATCCGCCTCATCCCGATCCTGGTGGAGGCCCATGCGGGTCCCCGGCGCGTAAAGATTGATCAGGCAGGCTTCCGGTGGGACCGGATAAGCCGCCAGCGCCTCCCAGGCCGTGCGGGCGGTCGGCGGCAGAGGCGGCCAGGCGTGCCCCGTCTTGGGATGCGTCGGCTGGTAGCGGTAGCCGCTGATGTCCGAGACCCAGCCGAGGGGGCCGGCATTCGTCATTCGCACCGAGAACGGCTTGCCGGTGCGGGGCATGCGCGGCGTGACCGGCGGGGCGGCTTCGAGGATCGCGGCGATCTCGGCGGCGAGACGCGCGCGGGCTGCCGCGTCAAGGAAGCCCGGATGATGGATCAGGCCGGGCGCGAGTTCGGTCGCCACTCAGGGGCCGGCATCGCCGTCCCACGCAAGCACCGTCTTGGCGGCGATCGTGGTGTCGGCTTTGAGGCGATAGACCAGCGGGACGCCGGTCCTGATCTGGAGGTCCGTGACGGTGTCGCCGTCCAGGCGGTCGAGAACCATCACCAGGGCGCGCAGCGAGTTGCCGTGGGCCGCTACCAGGACCCGCTGGCCGGCCATGACCCGCGGCAGGATCGCGGTGATGTAGTAGGGCAGCACCCGCGCCGCCGTGTCCTTGAGGCTCTCGCCTCCAGGTGGACGCACGTCGTAGGACCGCCGCCAGGCATGGACCTGCGCGTCGCCCCAGCGGGCCCGAGCATCGTCCTTGTTGAGGCCCGAGAGTTCGCCGTAGTCGCGCTCATTGAGGGCCCGATCGCGAATAACCGCGAGATCGCCAAGGCCCATCTCCTCCAACAGCAGGGCGCAGGTCCGCTGTGCCCGCACCAACTCCGACGTGAACGCCGCGTCGAAGCTGTAGCCCTCCCGCTTCAGCCCGCGCCCGGCCGCGCGGGCCTCGGCCACGCCGCGCTCCGTCAGGTCGGGGTCGCGCCAGCCGGTGAACAGGTTCTTGAGGTTCCAGTCGCTCTGGCCGTGCCGGACGAGGACGAGGAGCCGTTCCATGTCCGCACCGAGTGTCACAGGCCGAGTACGTCCGCCATCGTGTAAAAGCCCGGCGGCTTCGGATGCGCCCAGAGCGCGGCCTTTACCGCACCGGTCGCGAACAGGCCGCGGTCGCCGGCGTGGTGGCTTATCGTGAGGCTCTCTCCGGTGCCGGCGAAGATGACGCTGTGGTCGCCCACGACGCTGCCGCCCCGGAGCGTGGCGAAACCGATGTCACCCGGCTTGCGGGCGCCGGTATGCCCGTCCCGGGTCGAGACCCGGACCGCCTTCAGATCGACGCCGCGACCCTCCGCGGCGGCCTCGCCCAGCATCAGCGCCGTGCCGGAGGGGGCGTCCACCTTCATGCGGTGGTGCATCTCGCAGATCTCGATGTCGAACTCGTCGCCGAGCGACTTGGCCACGCGCCGCACCAGTTCGGTCATCAGGTTGATGCCGAGGGACATGTTGCCCGACTGCACGATTCGGGCGTGATAGGACGCGGCGCGCAACTTGGCGAAGTCGTCCTCGGACAGGCCGGTCGTGCCGACGACGTGGACGATGCGGGCCTGGGCCGCGAGTTCGGCGAACGCGACCGTGGCTGCCGGCGCGGTGAAATCCAGCACGCCGTCGGCCGCCGCGAAGGCCGCCAGGGGATCGTCGGTCACCGGCACGTCGAGGGGCGACAGACCGGCCAGCGTGCCCGCATCCTGCCCGAGGGCCGGGGAGCCCTCGCGCTCGATTGCCGCCGACAGGGTGCAGCCTTCGGCCTGCGCCACCGCGCGCACCAGCATCCGCCCCATGCGCCCGTCGGCGCCGACCACTACGAGCCGCATCCGGTTTCCAACTCCGTCACAAGGTTCGCGGGGCCCGGGCCGACGAGGCCCGCTCCGCCGCGTGCCGTCTGTCGGGCGCCCGATCCATCGCAATCATGACGGGCGCCCGCGCAGTTATTCCTTCTCCGGGGCGATCTGCTCAAGCCCGCCGATATGCTTCTGCGCGTAGAGCGGCAGGCCGATCTGCTTGATCAGCTCCAGCTGCGTCTCGAGGAAGTCGATGTGACCCTCCTCGTCCTCGGCCAGATCCTCGAACAGGCGCTTGGACACGCGGTCGTTGATCGAATCGCAGTACTTTGCGGCCTCGAGGTAGAGGCTGCGGGCCTCGTTCTCGGCGGCGAGATCGGAATCCAAGATCTCCTGGACGTTCTGGCCGATGCGCAGAGGATCGAGTTCCTGCAGGTTCGGAAAGCCGTCGAGGAACAGGATCCGATCAATGAACCGGTCCGCGTGGTTCATCTCCTCGATCGATTCCTTGCGCCAGAACTTGGCCAGCTCAACGTAGCCCCAGTCATTGAGCATCCGGAAATGCAGCCAGTACTGGCTGACAGCGGTCAGCTCGCTGCGCAAACCCCGATTGAGGTACTCAATGACCTTGGTGTCGCCCTTCATGCCCCCGTACTCCTTACCGTGTTTTCAGGCGGGGGGCAGAAGCATCAGGCCGCGACTCCCTCATCCGCAGTTTGGAATTTCACCAAACTACACGCACTTGCGCAAGCGGTCGTGCAGGCATGGCTGCTCTCCGCTTGCGCAGCTTGGCCCAGGGCGGTCTCCATGATCGAGCGGATGGTCCGGGCGCAGCGGCCGCATTTCGGGCTGCAGCCCAGACACGCATAGACCTGGGCCGGGGTGCGCGGGCAACCGGGGCCGGGCGAGAGGCAACCGCGCACCGCGCCGTCCGAGATGACATTGCAAGAACAGACGATCATGCGCGCCGCAGATCCCGCCTTCTCCGAGCCGGTCGCAGCCTCACTGGGCCGAACCGGGCACATCCGCCAGTTTAGAAACTTTGAAAAGTAGCTGACTTTTCAATCATTTACTGGCCGGCGCTGCACATGACACCCGCGCCCGTCTGGGTCAAGTCATCGATCCGGCACGGGCGGTGTCGCAAAACGGATCAGCGCGCAAGCTCCCGCAAGCCCAGGCGGATCAGCACCCTGGCCTCGGCCTCCTCCCCGGCGCTCTTGAGGGCGGCGGCGACCGCGGTGGCGGCCTGGACCTGGGGGTAACCGAGATTGACCAGAGCCGAGATCGCGTCGGCCACCGGCTGCGGGGCGGCGCCCGCGCCCACGGCGTCGGTTAGGGCGATCAGCGACGGATCCACCGGAGCGAAAGCCGGGGCCTTGTCCTTCAGTTCGGCGGCCATCCGGGCTGCGAGCCGGGGTCCGACGCCCGGTGCGCGGCTGATCGCAGTCTTGTCGCCTGTGGCGATTGCGTTGGCGAGCGCCTCCGGCTCAAGGGCCGACAGGACACCCAGGGCTACGCGGGCCCCGACCCCCTGGACGGTCTGGAGCAAACGAAACCATTCCCGTTCGGCATCGGAGCGGAAGCCGTAGAGCCGAATCATGTCCTCGCGAACATGAGTCTCGATCGACAGTTCCGCCGGCTCGCCCGCCTTCGGCATGCGCTGGAGCGTCCGCGCCGAGCAATGCGCGATGTAGCCGACGCCCGAGACGTCGAGGATGACGAAATCCTCGCCGAACGAGTCCACGATTCCCTTGAGCTTGCCGATCATGCCTTGCCTGTCCGCCAACCCGGGATGCCTACAGAAGCGCAACCGCCTCCGCCAGACATGCTTGAGCCGGCCTGGACTTCATGAAATCAGGTTTGCTGCGCGGGCCGAGCTTGGCCGGCACGGGGGGACGACCATGCGTGTGCCATTTCTTGCCCTGATCGGGCTGCTGTGCCTGGCTCCGGCCCAGGCGGCGGACAATCCTGCACCGCCCGTGGGCCCCAGTGCCGATCCCACCCAGGTGCGACCGGGCACCTACGTGCTCGATCCCGATCACGGCAAAATCACGTGGTCAGTCTCCCATCTCGGCTACTCGACCTATTACGGCCAGTTCACCGGCCTGACCGGGACCTTGCAGCTCGATCCGAAGGCGCCGGAGAAGAGCGGCCTCGACGTCACCGTGCCGCTTGGCGGCGTCATCACCGGTGGCGCGCGGCTGAACGAGCATCTCGCGGCGCCGGATTTCTTCGATGCGGTCAAGTTCCCGAACGCCACCTTCAAGGCCACCCAGATCGAGCCGACGAGCCCCACGACGGCGCGGATCACCGGCGACCTGAATCTCCGCGGCACCGTCCGGCCGCTCGCCATCGACGCGACCTTCAATCAGGCCGGCATCCACCCGGTCGATCAGCGCTACACGGTCGGCTTCGATGGGCGGGCCGTGATCAAGCGCTCCGATTTCGGCATCAACGCGTATCTGCCACAGCTCGGCGACGAGGTGACCCTGCGGATTGAGGGGGAGTTCAAGGCCGCGCCCTGACGCGGTCGGAGCCCGGCCCGTGACGGCGCCGCTGCACAGGTGTAGTCAGCCGCCACCGCGGGCGGCTGCGGAAGGATAGCCGCGCGTGTCGGTGGCATCAGGAGATCCGAGCGGTGCGGGGTACGAGACTCTTCGGCGTCATCCTGACTCTCACGCTCGTCGGCCCGGCCAGCGCACAGGTGCCGGCACCGCCGCCGGCTGTTCCCAGCGCGCCGGCCAGCCCGCTCTCGCCCCTCGACAATTACGCCGCCGCGGCCTCAACCACGATCATCGCCGAGCAGGCCTGTCCGGGCGTTCAGGTCAGGGCCGGGCAGCTCACGACCCTGCGCCTCGCGGCCCGGGTCAATCCCGGTCAGGAGGCTGTGCTGGAGGAGAAGCTGCGCACGCGGGCCTCGCAGGTTCGGCAGCAGCTCGCGGCCGATGGCCGGGAGGCGTGGTGCGCCGAGGCTCTGGCCGCCTTCGGCCCGCAGGGGACCATCGCCAAAGGCGTCCTGGCCACCGGCGCACCGATCCGCTGATCCGTGCTGCGAGCCGGCCGTGAGGATTGACACGACGCCGCAGCGCCCGTAGTGACCCCCTATGGCGCGCGGCCTCTCCTGAGGTCCGCGCGTTTCGCGTTGTCCGGGCTCAAGCCCGCGCAATGACTTCAAACAAGAAGCCGGTCCAGGGGCAGCCCCCCGGAGGCCGTTCGAGAACACGAGAGAACGATGTTCGCAGTCATCAAGACGGGCGGTAAGCAGTACCGCGTCGCCGCTAACGACACCATCACCATCGCGTCGCTCACCGGCGAAGCCGGCGAGGCCGTGACCTTCGGCGAGGTCCTTCTGTTCGCTGACGGCGCCGGCGCGACCCAGGTCGGCGCCCCGACCCTGTCGGGCATCAGCGTCACGGGCGAGATCGTGCGCCATGGTCGCGACAAGAAGGTCATCGCCTTCAAGAAGCGCCGCCGGCAGAACTCGCGCCGCAAGCGCGGTCACCGGCAGGACCACACGGTGGTGCGCATCACCGGCATCTCGGCCTGAGGCACGGCGCAAGCGCTGGGCGCGTCACGGTCCCTGAGGACCCGATCCGCGACCGCATCCAAGCAGATCAGAATTCGGAGCTCATCCCATGGCACACAAAAAGGCTGGCGGCTCGTCCCGCAACGGTCGCGACTCGGAAGGCCGGCGCCTCGGCGTCAAGAAGTTCGGCTCGGAAGCCGTGATTCCGGGCAACATCATCGTGCGCCAGCGCGGCACCAAATGGCATCCCGGCGCCAATGTCGGCATGGGCAAGGACCACACGCTCTTCGCGCTGGTACCGGGCCATGTCCGCTTCGAGACGCGCCGCGGGCGCGCCTTCGTAGCCGTAGCACCGCTGGCCGAGGCCGCGGAATAACAGGCGGGCGCCCGAGAGGCGAAGCTGGCGTCCCGCCCGGTGTCCCACACCGGACCGGAGACGTCGTTGCCGAGCCCCTGACGGGCCGGATCGGACGGAACACCGGGGAGGATGGGACGCCATCCTCCCCTTCGTCGTCTTGAGGCGGTGCCCCGGAGCCGGGTGCGCTGCCCAGCGAGGGCACGATGTTCCCCGATCTGACCCGTGATGACGTCTTCCGGATCGAGACGCGCCGGCTGTGGCTGCGCTGGCCGGCCGCCAAGGACCGCGACGCGATCCTGAAGCTGGCCGGGGATCCGGCCGTGTCGGAGATGCTGGCGCGGGTCCCACACCCGCTGCCGGCACCCGTGGTGGATGCCTTCCTGCTGCAGACGCGCTCGGAGAACGCGGCCGGGTCGGCGCTGACTCTCGCCCTCGCGCGGCGCGCGGCCCCTGCGGCTGCGATCGGCGTCGTCAGCATCGAGGTCGGGCCTGATCGGGTGCCGGAACTCGGCTACTGGCTCGGAAAGCCGTATTGGGGCGCCGGCCTGATGCGCGAAGCGGTGTCGAGCCTGTGCCACGCCTTCTTCGCCTATGCCGGAGGAACCGAGCTCGCGGCTTCGGCGCGCAGCGTCAACCCGGCGTCCCGGCGCGTCCTGGAGTCATGCGGCTTCCAGCATGTCGGCACCGGCCTGCGGCCGTTTCCGGCTCGGGGCGCGGATCTGCCGGTCGATCGCTTCCGCCTCGACAGGCGGCGGTGGCAGACGCTGGTATCCGAGCCCGCGATGACGGAGGCTGCCTGAGGGCAGCCCCGCGGAGCCGGCGATGGCCGGCGACCGCTGACGAGGATGATGGTGCGGGTCTGGGATCCGCACCCGATTAGGGAATCGAGCCGTGAAGTTCCTCGACGAAGCCAAGGTCTATGTCCGCTCCGGGGACGGCGGTCCCGGCTGCGTCTCGTTCCGGCGGGAGAAGTTCATCGAGTTCGGCGGCCCGAACGGCGGCGATGGCGGCCGCGGCGGCGACGTCTGGGTCGAGTGCGTCGAGGGGCTCAACACCCTGATCGACTATCGATACCAGCAGCACTTCAAGGCCAAGAAGGGCGAGCACGGCATGGGCTCGAACTGCCACGGCGCGAACGGGACTGACGCCGTTCTGAAGGTCCCAGCCGGCACGCAGATCTTCGCCGAGGACGGCGAGACGCTGCTCGCCGATCTGACCGAGGTCGGCCAGAAGATCCGCCTCGCCAAGGGCGGCAACGGCGGCTTCGGTAACGCCTACTTCACCACCTCCACCAACCGCGCCCCGAAGCACGCCAATCCCGGTCAGGAAGGCCAGGAGATGTGGATCTGGCTGCGGCTGAAGCTGATCGCCGATGCCGGCCTCGTCGGCCTGCCGAACGCCGGCAAGTCGACGTTCCTCGCCAGCGTCACAGCGGCCAAGCCGAAGATCGCCGACTACCCGTTCACCACCCTGCATCCCGGCCTGGGCGTCGTCCGCTCGGACGGGCGCGAGTTCGTTCTCGCCGACATCCCGGGCCTGATCGAGGGCGCGCATGAGGGCGTCGGGCTCGGCGACAGGTTCCTGGCTCATGTGGAGCGCTGCCGCGTGCTGCTGCACCTCGTGGACGGCACGAGCGAGCATGCCGGCAAGACCTACAAGCTGGTGCGCGGCGAGATCGAGGCCTACGGCAACGGCCTTGCCGAGAAGCCCGAGGTCGTGGCGCTCTCCAAGGCCGACGCCCTCGATGCCGAGACCCTGAAGAGCCAGGTGGCCAAGCTGAAGCGCGCGGCCGGCCGCGCTCCGCTGGTCCTGTCCTCGGCGAGCCGGAAGGGCGTGCCGGAGGCGCTGCGAGCGCTTCAGGCCGAGATCGACGCCAGCGCGGAGGCGGATCGGGAACCTGAGGCTGCCTGGCAGCCGTGAGAGGTCGAAGGCTCTGGTAGCGTGAAGGCGCCGGCAGGGCCGCTCGCTGCGAGCCCTGCCGGCGATCCGTTTCTGTGCGTGCGATCAGCCCTGCTTCAGCTTGGCGATCGTCTCGGCCGGCACGCCGGCAAAGTTGTTCGACACGAGATAGTTCGGGCTGGCCTTGATCCAGGCATCGAGGTCGATCTCCTCGAACTTGCCGTTGTCCCAGGTCTGGATGATCTCCAGGTCTTCGTCGCCGACATTCTTGATCGCGTGACCGAAGCCCTGGGGGATGTAGGCCACGTCGCCAGGATTGAACTCCGCGACCTTGCCGCGACCGCCCGAGCCGAACAAAGCCACCTGGCCCTTACCCTTCAGGTAGAAGTGCCACTCGTTGGCGTTCACGTTCCAGTGGAACTTGCGCATCTGGCCGGGCCGGATGGTCATGACGCCGCCCGACATCGACTTGGAGACCGGCCACTCGTCCACGGTGGCGAGGCGGAAGGTGCCGCCGTCGAACTCGCGCACAGCGCGCGGGTCCTTGAGGAGCCGGAACTTGTGCGTCGATTCCTTCGGCCAGGGCGCATCGAGCGCCTGGGAGAGCGGGATCACCGGACCGGCCTGGATATAGGCCTCGCCCTTCGGGAAGGCATTGAGCGCCTCCTTCGGCAGCCCGAAATCGGCTGCCAGCATGTCCTTCGGGGACACGTCCACCCAGTCGGTGATCGAGAAGGTGCCGTGCTCCGAGAAGGCGCCGTTGTCGAACGACAGGATGAAGTGGCACGGCTTGTCACCGATCGTCTGGATCGAGTGGCCGTGGCCCTTCGGGAAGAACCAGAGGTCGCCCGGCTCGTAATTGTTGATCTCGCTCGCCCCCGACGGGTCGAGAACCACGGTCTGGCAGCGACCGTCGATCACATAGGCCCACTCGGCCGCGATCGCGTGCCAGTGCAGCTCGCGCGAAGCGCCAGGGTCGAGGAACATGTGCACACCCGCGATCCCCTTGCTGATGGGGAACTGATGGACCGTGGCCTCCTTGGCCCAGCCGCCGGACGTGATCTTCGGCACGTTGCCGTCGAGCGAGAAGTGGAAGTCGGGCATGGCGCCGACATCCTTGGGATCGTGATAGGCAACCTGAGCGCCCGGGGGGAGCTGCTGAACGTCGCGGCCGAAGCCGCCGGCGCCCGGCGCGCCGTGGTCGGTAGCCGCCGCAGCGGCCTGCTGGGTGAGAGCGACGAGACCGCCGGCGCCGAGCGCGGCGGTCCCGAGAAACGCGCGTCGATTCGCGTCCATCGTATCTGTGTCCTGTCTGTCGTGAGGCCGGGCGACCCTGCGCCCGCTACGGCGCGCCACCCGTAGGGCCCGGCGCGCTGTCGCGCTGCAATATCGACATTTGGCATGCCAAATACTCACGAGGTCGTGAGGGATGATGACGCTTCTAAAAACGTGTCAGGCGTGACGGTCGACCGGAAGCGGCGAATGTTGACAGGGCTCGGCAAGGCGGCCCCGAGGCTGCACTGCGCCCCGGTGGCTGTTCAACAGCCCGGTCTTCGTCCAAACCGCGTCGGTCCAGCCGCCGCTACAAGAATCATGATCCCTGCCCTCGAAGATTTCCGCCGCATCGTCATCAAGGTCGGCTCGGCGCTTCTGGTCGATCGCGGCGCCGGCCGCCTGCGGCATGCCTGGCTTGCGGCCTTGGCCGAGGACATCGCGGAACTGCACGCCCGCGGGGTCGATGTGCTCGTCGTATCCTCGGGCAGCATCGCGCTCGGGCGGACGGTGCTCGGTCTGCCGGCCGGCGCCCTGCGGCTCGAGGAGAGCCAGGGGGCTGCCTCCGTAGGTCAGATCACCCTCGCGCGGCACTGGGCCGAGGCGCTGGGCCACCACGGCATCGTCGCCGGGCAGATCCTGGTGACGCCCCAGGATACCGAGGAGCGCCGCCGCTACTTGAACGCCCGGGCGACGGTGCTGAAGCTTTTGGAAATGCGCGCGGTGCCTGTGGTCAACGAGAACGACACGGTGGCGACCTCCGAGATCCGCTACGGCGATAACGATCGGCTCGCCGCTCGGGTCGCCACCATGATCGACGCCGACGTGCTGGTCCTGTTCTCGGATATCGACGGCCTCTACACGGCGCCGCCGAAGAGCGATCCAGACGCGCGCCACCTGCCGGTGGTGGAGCGCATCACCCCCGAGATCGAGGCGATGGCGGGGGGCCCGGCCTCGGAACTGTCGCGGGGCGGGATGCGCACCAAGGTCGAGGCGGCCAAGATTGCCGCGTCCGGCGGCACGCATCTGGTCATCGCCGACGGGCGGGGGAAGAACCCGTTGAAGGCGATGCGGGACGGGGCTCGCTGCACGTGGTTCCTGTCGGGCTCCACGCCGACCGCCGCACGCAAGACCTGGATCGCCGGTTCGCTGGAGCCGCGCGGGACGCTGATCATCGATCCCGGTGCGGTCAAAGCCCTGCGCGGTGGCGCCAGCCTGCTCCCCGTCGGCGTGCGCGCGATCGAGGGCAGCTTCTCTCGCGGCGACGCCGTGGTGATCCGTGATCCGGAGGGCCGCGTGCTCGGCCGAGGTCTTGTGGCCTACGACAGTGCCGAGGCCGGATTGATCATTGGACACCCGAGCGCCCGTATTCCGGACGTGCTCAATTATCCAGGCCGTGCCTGGATGGTGCACCGCGATGACTTGGCATTGTTCTAGTTAATTCAGTTCGCTCGCAATCTGCTTAATCTTTCCGGGATCGATTATTGAGCCGAAGGGCAAGCAAGCGCTCTTGTATGTGCGGCGTCCGGTGTGCAAATACCGTCCCTCAACCCCGTTCGGCCAGATGAGCGGCCGTCGCGTAGCGAGGACGCCGAAGTGCCCGTCCTGAACCTGAGATCGGATTTCGCCGAGGCTGACGCGCTTCCGGAGCAGATGGCCGCCATCGGCCGTCGCGCTCGGGCCGCGGCACGGCGGATGGCGCTGGCTTCGGCCCGGACCAAGGATCTCGCCTTGAAGGCGATCGCGGAGCGCCTGCGGGCGAGCCGGGACGAGATCCTGAACGAAAATGCCCGCGATGTCGCGGCGGCCCGCAATGCCGGCCAGAGCGCCGCGCTGATCGATCGGCTGACCCTCGATCCCGGCCGCCTCTCCGCCATGGCGGATGCCGTGGAGAAGGTCGGATCGCTGGCCGATCCGGTGGGGCGCCAGCTCGCCGCGATCGAGCGGCCGAACGGCCTGCTGATCGAGCGCATCGCGGTGCCGCTCGGCGTCGTCGGCGTGATCTTCGAGAGCCGCCCGAACGTCACCGCGGATGCCGGCGCCCTATGCCTCAAGGCCGGCAACGCGGCGATCCTCCGGGCCGGGTCCGATTCTCATCGGACAGCCATGGCAATCGCCCGGGCGATGAGCCGCGGTCTGGCCGATGCCGGTCTGCCGGAGGACGCGATCCAGCTCGTGCCGACCCGCGATCGGGCCGCCGTCGGCCTGATGCTGGCCGGCCTCGACGGCTGCGTCGACGTGATTGTGCCCCGGGGCGGCCGCGGCCTCGTCGAGCGCGTTCAGGCCGAGGCTCGGGTGCCGGTCTTCGCGCATCTCGACGGTATCAACCACGTCTACGTCGCCGCCGCGGCGGACCTCGACATGGCCCGGACCGTCCTGCTGAACAGCAAGATGCGGCGGACCAGCGTCTGTGGCGCCGCCGAGACGCTGCTGGTCGATCGCGCCTGCGCGGCGACGCATCTCGCGCCCCTCGTCACCGCGCTGGTCGATGCCGGCTGCGCCGTCCGGGGCGATGCCGAGACCCAGGCGATCGACCCGCGCGTGACTGCCGCCTCCGAGGAGGATTGGCACACCGAATATCTCGACGCGATCATCGCGGTCCGCGTTATGGACGGGATCGATGCGGCCATCGAGCACATCGAGACCTACGGCTCGCACCACACCGACGCGATCATCACGCAGGATGATGCCGAGGCGACGCGCTTCCTTGCGGAGGTGGATTCCGCGATCGTGACCCACAACGCCTCGACGCAATTCGCCGACGGCGGCGAGTTCGGATTCGGGGCCGAGATCGGCATCGCCACCGGGCGCATGCATGCGCGCGGGCCGGTCGGAGTCGAGCAGCTGACCACCTTCAAGTATCGCGTCCACGGCAGCGGTCAGATTCGCCCGTGAGGCCAGCACCAGGCCCGGCGTGCGGCTGAACCTGCCGCCGAGCGCGCCCGGGATGCGGATCGGCCTTTACGGCGGATCCTTCAACCCGGCCCATGCCGGCCATCGCCACGTCACCCTGATGGCCCTGCGCCGGCTCGGGCTGGACCGGGTCTGGTGGCTCGTGAGCCCAGGCAACCCGCTCAAGAGTCGGAACGCTCTGCCGCCTGTCGAGGAGCGGTGTCGCCAAGCCGAGCGGATCGCCCGGCATCCGCGCATCGCCGTGACCGGCGTCGAGGCGGCGCTCGGCGTCCGCTTTACCGTGCAGACCCTGCGCGTTCTCACCCGCCGATGTCCCGGCGTGCATTTCGTCTGGATCATGGGGGCTGATTCGCTCGGGACGTTTCACCGCTGGAAGGGCTTCGCCGAGATCGCGCATCGCGTGCCGATCGCCGTCATCGACCGGCCCGGCTGGACCCTGACCCCGCTGAGCGCGCGGGCCGCGCGGCGCTTGGCGGGAACGCGTCTGCCGGAGGCGGCCGCGCCGACGCTCGCACTGCGGCCGCCCCCCGCCTGGGTCTTCCTGCACGGTCCCCGATCGCATCTCTCCTCGACCGCCATCCGCAACGGAATGCAGGGAAGTCGTGAGCGACAGGTCGCGGCGCAGTTGCAATCGGCGCCCGAAGCCGCCAATTTCATACCATCCCACGAGGCATGATGCGGTCGCGTGGCATCACGAGGAACTAGGACTCTGCCCGAGACCATCCGCACGGAGACGATCCGCACCCCCGTCCAGACACCGGAGGAATCCGGTCAGGCGCGCTCGGAC
This sequence comes from Methylobacterium sp. OAE515, assembly GCF_041806315.1. Lineage (NCBI taxonomy): Bacteria > Pseudomonadati > Pseudomonadota > Alphaproteobacteria > Hyphomicrobiales > Methylobacteriaceae > Methylobacterium > Methylobacterium sp. OAE515. The sequence continues at coordinate 2,465,921 of NZ_JBGMUV010000001.1, read as the reverse complement.
GATTTGAAGGCTCTCGCCCTCGGATGCCTCGACGAGATGAAGGCCGAGGAGACGATCGCGATCGATCTGGCCGGCAAGACATCGCTCGCCGACACGATGATCATCGCGTCGGGACGTTCGCAGCGCCATGTCGGCTCGATCGCCGACAAGATCATCCAGGAGATGAAGAACCGCGGCTTCGGGAATGCCCGGGTCGAAGGTCTGCCGGCCTGCGACTGGGTCCTGATCGATGCCGGCGACGTGCTGGTTCACATCTTCCGCCCCGAGGTGCGCGGCTTCTACAATCTTGAGAAGATGTGGGGCGCGGACCGTCCGGTCGGGCTCGCGGCCGGCTAGGCGTCTCACCCGCTTGCGCCTGCTCCTCGCAGCGGTCGGGCGGCTGAAGGCCGGCCCGGAGCGCGAACTCGCGTCACGATACCGCGACCGGGCCGCTCAGTTGGGCCGCGGGCTCGGCTTCCCGTCCTGCGACAGCATCGAGATCCCGGAATCCCGCGCACGGAGGGCCGTCGATCGTTGTAGCGAGGAAGCTGTGGCGCTCGCCACTCTGCTGCCCTCCGGCGGCGTCCTCGTCGCGTACGACGAACGTGGTCGGGCCGATCTGCCGAGCGAGGCTCTCGCGCAGCGCGTCGCCGCGTGGCGCGATGTCGGTCGAACGGCGCTGGTCGTGGCGATCGGCGGGCCCGATGGTCTGGACGCCTCAATTCGGACGAAGGCGGAGCTGATCCTGTCGTTCGGGGCTGCAACTCTGCCCCACGGACTCGTGCGCGTGCTGGCTCTGGAACAGATCTATCGCAGCCTGACCATCCTGGCCGGCCACCCGTATCACCGGGGCGAAGCAGGCTGATTCGACGTGGCGACCGCAGACGCAGGCCCGACTGGTCACGCCAATCAAGTTCGCGCGTTCCGGAGGGTCCTCACAGGGCTCCTGGCTGTGTCGGCGTTCGTGTCGCTCGCCATGCCGGTCTGGGCGGAAACGCCGCCGCCGAAGGACGCGGAGGCGATCCAGCGCGCGGACGAGGAGCGTGCCCGCCGGGCCGAGAACCTGAAGCGAGTGCAGGACGCGCTCGCCGCCAGCGCCGGCCAGCGGACGCAGTTCGAATCCGAGATCGCCGCGATCGGTTCCGACCGCGCCAAGCTGGACGCCGCCCTCCTCGATTCCGGACGACAGGCGCAAGCCACCGAGGAGCGGCTGAGCCGCCTCGAGGAGCGCCTGAAGGCGATGAGCGAGAGCGAAGCCGCCATCCGGCATTCGCTCCAGGCCCGGCGCGGCATCGTGGCCGAGATCCTGGCCGCGCTGCAGCGGATGGGACGCAGGCCTCCGCCCGCGGTGCTGGTCAGCCCGGAGGACATGCTGGCGGCAATTCGGACGTCGATGCTGCTCGGCGCGGTGGTCCCGGAACTGCGCGGGGAGGTCGATACCCTGGCGGCCGATCTCGCGGAGATGATCCGCCTGCGCGGCCTGATCGCGCAGGACAAGGAAGGCCTCAGCAACGACCTTGCGGGCTGGGCGCGTGAGCAGCAGCGGCTTCAGGCGCTGGTCGCAGCCCGGCGCGCCCGCCAAGCCGAGATCGAGAGCGGCCTCACCGCGGAGCGGCGCCGCGCCGCAGAGCTCGGCGTCCAGGCCAAGAACCTGAAGGATCTGCTGGACAGGACCGAGGCGGAAGTCGTAGCGGCGAAACGGTCGGCCGAGGAGGCGAAGGCCGCGGCCGAGCGCGAGATCCGGGTGACGCAGGAGCGATTTGCCGCGGCGGGCTTCCGGGATCCCGCCCGTCTGGCACCCAAGATGCATTTCGCCGACGCGCGGGGCGAAGTGCCGCGGCCGGTGAGCGGACGCATGGCCCGGGGCTTCAACCAGCCCGACGGCAACGGGGGCAGCACCCGCGGCGTGTCCTTCGCGACGCGCCCGAAGGCGGTAGTGTCCTCGCCGGCGGATGGGTGGGTGCAGTTCGCCGGCCCTTTTCGGTCCTATGGCCAACTCTTGATCATCAACGCGGGCGACGGCTACTATCTTTTGCTCGCGGGGATGGATCAGATCAGCGTCGAGGTCGGCCAGTTCGTGCTCGCGGGCGAACCGGTCGGCAACATGGGCGAGAAGGGTGCGGGCCCTGGCGGGTCCGACGGCGATCGCACCCTGTACGTCGAGTTCAAGAAGGACGGCGGCTCCATCGATCCGGAGCCGTGGTGGGCGAAGAGCCCCAACAATACGGTACTTGGCGAGAAGGTTCGCGGCTGATGCGCAAGACATCCCTGATCATGCTGGGCGCCTTCCTGGGTGCCGGCACCTCCATGGTGGCCACCCAGACCGACTTCCTGTCGGGTCCGCGGGCCGTGGCCGCCTCGGCCGAGACCTATCGTCAACTCAGCCTGTTCGGCGACGTGTTCGAGAAGGTCCGCACCGACTACGTCGAGAAGCCCGACGAGTCGAAGATGATCGAGGCCGCGGTCAACGGCATGCTGACCTCGCTCGATCCGCATTCGAGCTACATGGACGCCAAGGCGTTCCGCGACATGCAGACCACCACCCGCGGCGAATTCGGCGGGCTCGGCATCGAGGTCACGATGGAGGACGGCCTGATCAAGGTCGTCACCCCGATCGACGACACCCCCGCCGCCAAGGCCGGCCTGCTCGCCAACGACGTCATTACGCAGATCGACGACGATCAGGTCCAGGGCCTCACCCTGAACCAGGCCGTCGACAAGATGCGCGGCCCGGTGAACTCGAGCGTCAAGCTCAAGATCTCCCGCAAGGAGTCGAAGGAGCCGATCGACGTCACGCTCACCCGCGACGTGATCAAGATCAAGCCGGTGCGCTCGAAGGTCGAGGGCGGCGACGTCGCCTACATCCGTCTCACCCAGTTCAACGAGCAGACCTTCGACGGCATGCGCGCCGCCATCGACAAGCTCACGAGCGATATCGGTGCCGACAAGATCAAGGGCTACGTCATCGACCTGCGCAATAACCCGGGCGGCCTGCTCGATCAGGCCGTAATGGTCTCGGACGCGTTCCTGGATCGCGGCGAGATCGTGTCGACCCGCGGCCGCAACCCGGATGAGACGCAGCGCTTCTCGGCCAAGTCCGGCGACCTGACCAAGGGCAAGCCGGTGGTGGTGCTGGTCAACGGCGGCTCGGCCTCCGCGTCCGAGATCGTCGCCGGCGCCCTCCAAGATCACAAGCGCGCGACCATCATGGGCACGCGGTCCTTCGGCAAGGGCTCGGTGCAGTCGATCATCCCGCTCGGCGGTTCCGGCGCGCTGCGGCTCACGACGGCGCGCTACTACACGCCGTCGGGCCGCTCGATCCAGGCGAAGGGCATTGAGCCCGACGTCGAGGTGCTGCAGGACGTTCCCGACGAACTGAAGGGCAAGGACGAGACCAAGGGTGAGGCTGGCCTCAAGGGGCACCTCAAGCAGAAGGATACCGACGAGCGCGGCGGTTCGTCCGCCTACGTGCCGCCGGATCCGGCCAAGGACAAGCAACTGATCTCGGCTGTGGACTTCCTGCACGGGATCCAGAAAGGCGCGGCCAACGGCACGCCGGCGGCGCAGCAGCAGAAGCCGAGCCTGCCGAACTGATCCTGTCTCAGACACAGGACGACCAGCGGTCCCGTCCGGCACACCAGCCGGGCGGGATTTTTGTTTTCCGGAGCTGGCATTAGCGGAACGTTAACCATGCCGGACGGGAATGGAGCGGGATCCGCGCCGCGCTCGCCGGCGCATGGACCGCGATCCCGCAAGAGATCCGCTTGACCGAGTCCACCGACGATATCCTCACGCGGCCCCTCGGGCTGCCGGAGGCGCCGGAGCCACCCGCCGGCCGGTTCGAGCGCCTCGTCGCGGTGCTGCGCCGGCCCATGGTTGCGGGCAGCGCGATCGCGATCGCCCTCGCCGGTTCGGCCGGCCTCGTCCTGCTGCTCGGCGATCCCCAGGGCGGCGAGCCGCGCGTCGAGGCGAAGATCACCCTCCGCGAACCCTCGATTCGGCCCGCTGCTCCGATTCCGACCGCCGTCGATCCGCAGGCTACAGCGCCAGCGCCCGCGGCGTCCCGGCTCCAGCGGAGCGCCGAGGAGCTGGAAACCGCGTCCGGCGTCACGGTCGTGCGTCCGGCCGGCTCCGGGCCCACCGATGCGGTGCTGATCCGGATCCCGCCGCCAACCGCGCCGCGGCTCGCCCCTGCGCCGGATCCGCGGATCAGCGAGACGGGACGCCACGGCCTTTTGCCGAAGCTCGGCGAGGGCCGCGTCCGCGCGCTCGACGTCTACGCCCGGGCCGAGGAGCCCGGCACCGGCCCGCGCATCGCCGTCGTGGTGACGGGCCTCGGCGTCGGTCAGGCCGCCACGGCGGGCGCGACGGCGCGTCTGCCGGCGGCCGTCAGCCTCGCCTTCCTGCCCTACGGCGGAGAGGCCGAGCGCGCCGCGGCCCGGGCCCGCGATGCCGGCCATGAGGTCTTCCTCCAGCTGCCCATGGAGCCGTTCGACTACCCCGACAGCGATCCCGGCCCGCAGACCCTTCTGACCGCACTCAAGGGACCGGAAAACGCCGAGCGCCTCGCCTGGGCGCTGGCGCGGTTTCCCGGCTACGTCGGGGTGGCGAACTTCATGGGCTCCAAGCTGATGGCGGACGCCGCCTTCGAGCCCGTTCTCCGCGAGATCGGCGCCCGCGGTCTCGGCTTCCTCGATGACGGGACCGGGCCGAAGCCGGTCAACCTGCCCGCCAACAAGAGCCGGACGCCGATCGCTCGTGCCGAGATCGTCCTCGATGCCACGCCGCGCGCCGAAGCCATCGATGCGGCCCTGGCCCAGGCCGAGGCGCGAGCGCGCGCCGACGGATTCGTCCTCGTCTCGACGAGCGGATCCGTCCTCAGCGTCGACCGGATTGTCCGCTGGGCCAAGGATCTCGATGCGCGCGGTCTTCGCCTCGTGCCGGCCAGCGTGGCGCTGCGCGGCGCCCGCGACAAGCGCGTCTCTACGGCTGATTGAGTGATCAGTCGGTTTTATAGCGGGCAAGTCGATCCGGGGGCCATGCCGGGATCTCGTTCGGCGATCGCCGTTGCCGCGCCGGATACGGCTGACCTATGGTCCTGGCGATGATGACGGATTCGGACCCGGGCGACGCCCTGCCCTACCGGCCCTGCGTGGGCATCGCGCTGATTGCGCCTTCGGGCGGCGTCTTCGTCGGGCGCCGGAGCAAAGATGCCGGACCCGAGCATGTGGCCGGCCCGCATATGTGGCAGATGCCGCAAGGCGGCATCGATCCGGGCGAGGATCCGGAAGTCGCGGCCCGTCGCGAGCTGTTCGAGGAGACCAATGTTCCGCCGGAAGCGGTCAAGCTGCTCGCGGAGATCCCGGATTGGCTCGCCTATGACCTGCCGCCCGCCGTCAGGAAGCAGGCCTGGAAGGGTTGCTATCGCGGGCAGTCTCAGAAGTGGTTCGCCTACGGCCTCCTCGGCAGCGAGGATCTGATCGACGTGCAGCGTCCGGGCGGCGGCGCCCACAAGCCGGAATTCGACGCGTGGCGCTGGGCGCGGATATCCGAGCTCCCCGACTTGATCGTGCCGTTCAAGCGACCCGTCTACGAGAGCGTGGCCGCGGCATTCTCCGGCCTCGAATCATGGGCGAGCCGGCCATGACGCCGCCTCCGGGAATTTGAGGCGGTGCGCTGGCTGGCGATCCCGCTCGGCATTGCCCTCGCGTGGCTCGCCTTCACGATGAGTCCGCTCTGGTCGCTCTACGATCTTGCCCAGGCGGTCCGGCGGCACGACACCGTCTATGTCGAGAACCACGTGAACTTCCGGACGCTCCGGCTGTCCCTGGTGCGCCAGATCACGGCCGCCATGCGGAGCGCTTCGGAGACCGATCCGGATCTGGAACCTCGTGACCGCCAGCGCCTCAACGATGCCGCCTACGGGCTTGCGCTGGCCCTGTCCGAGACGATGGTCACGCCTGAGACCGTCATCGATCTGCTGGCGAACGGCTGGCCGGACAAGCTCGACGTGGAGCGTCCGGCCGGCACGCGACCGGAGGGCCTCGCGATCCGCAGTGTCGGGCGGCTGATGCCGTATTATGCGGCGCTGGAGATGCGGGGCTTTCGCGCCGTCGTCATCCCGATTCCCCCCGACGCGCCCCGCACGGAGCGGACCCGGATACGCCTGCGCCTGCGCGGTCTCGCCTGGCGATTGGTCGACATCGAGATGGCCGACATGCTGCGCGAACAGATTGCCGCGAAGCTCGGTCGGGCGCTGGCGCGCGCCAAGATCGGAGCCAGCGTGGGAGAGGAGCGTCAGTGACCTGCGGGCGCCGGCGTCACTTCGCCTTGGTGCCGGACGCGTCCTTGGGCTCCCGCGCCTCGACCAGGCCCTCGGCCTTGTCCTCGTCGGTGTCGCCGCCCTGCTCGATGGTCTTGCCCGGATTGGCCAGCAACGACTTCGCGATCCCGAGCAGGACCTCGCATTCTCCGGGAAACTTGTACGTCTCGAGAACGATGGCGGCGTCGCGCAACGTGCGCAGGTCCCGCACCGTCTGAGCGTTGGCGTCCGCGCGCAGCTCGCTCTTGGCGGCGATCGCTTCCTCGATCTGCGCACCTTTCACATCGCAGGCAGCCCGCGCCGGCAGAGCGGCGGCCGCAAGGGCGAGAGAGAGGCCGGTCGCTTTTAGGGAGCGCCACATGGCGGTGATCCTCGAAGATCCAGTTCAGGCGTGGTGAAGGTGCGCGACGCGCAGGATGTCGTGGGTGAGTCCCACAAGCTGGCTGGGGCGGTAGGGCTTCGGCAGAAACACCGCATCCGTGACGGCCTCGCCGGCGGGCAGGCAGGCTCGGCCGCCCGAGGTGTAGACCACCGGAAGATCCGGGCAGAGGCTGCGCGCCCGGCGCGCGAGCGACAGGCCGTTCGTATTGCGGGCGAGGTCGATATCGGTGAAGAGCATGTCGATGCTCTCTCGGGCAAGGATCGCCTCGGCTTCCCAAGCATCCGCGGCGGTGATCACCCGATACCCCTCGTCGATGAGCACTTCGGCGGCCAGCTCGCACACGGTCGGCTCGTCTTCGACAACCAGGATCGTGGCGGCGGCCGAGTCCAGCACAGGCATGGACGGGCAGACGAAAGCGGCGGCGAACGGAACCATGACGCAACTCCCACTCACCCGGCGGGGGCACGGTGTCCCCGGACCGGATCGCAGGGGCAACGGTCCCCTCCGACGGGGTGTTCACCCTGTTACGATCAAATTGCTTCGGTTTGGTGAGCGGTGCGTTAACCCCGCCCCGGCACTCCTCAACGAAGCGGCCGGAATGGTTAACGACTGGTTACCGAGACGCGACCACGGAGCCGAAGCGTGAGCCGGTCCTGGCAGCTGGGCATCGGCCTCCTGCTGACCGGGCTTGCCGGATATGTCGACGCCCTCGGTTTCGTGCGCCTCGGCGGCCTCTACACCTCGTTCATGAGCGGCAACACCACGCAGCTCGCCGTCTTCGGCGCGGCGGCCGAGCTTCACCGGATGGTGCTGCCCGCGACACTGCTCCTCGCCTTCCTCACCGGATCCGTCCTGGGCAGCGGATTGGCGATCCTGGTGCCCTCGCGATGGACGACGCCGATCGTGCTCGCCTACGAGTCGCTGCTGATCCTCGGCGGCCTTGGGCTGGGGCTCGAATCGCCTGAGCTCGGCCTCGCGGCGTTCTTCGTCGCCGTGGCGATGGGCTCGCAGAACGCGGTCCTTGCGCAGGTGAAGGGCTTCCGCGCCGGCACGACCTTCGTCACGGGCGCGCTGTTCAGCCTGGGCCAGAAGATCGCCCAGGCGTTGACCCGCACCGGTGATCCCCTGGGCTGGGTCGGCGACGGGCTGGTCTGGCTGTCTCTGCTGTTCGGCGCGTATCTCGGGGCGCACGCCTACGGGATCTTCAGCCTCTACGCCCTGATCGCACCGGCCGCGATCTCGGGCGGTCTCGCGCTGATTACCGCCATTCTCGTCTTGCGCGCCGGTTCGCCCGCCACGAAAGTTCCTTCGCTATGAGCAGCTCCGTCAGCAATCCCTCCCTCACCGAGCACGTCACCGCCCTCGAAGCCGGCGCTCACGTCGTCGCCGCGCAGTTCCTGAAGGACATCCCGGCCCTGGCGCTCAGCGATGGCACGGTCGCCCTGTTCCGCGGCGACGCCGCCACGCGTGTTGCCGCTCATCCCGAGAGCGGGATCCTCGTTGCGGCCAGCGGCGGCGACCGCTTGGTGACCGGTGGCGACGACGGTCGCGTGGTCGCGATCCGGGCCGACGGGGCGATGGACCAGCTCGGCCTCGCCAAGGGCGGCGCCTGGATCGACGCGCTCGCAGTCCATCCGGACGGCGCGGTGGCGTGGTCGGCCGGCCGCGCCGTCGTGGCGCGCGACGCCAAGGGCCGAGAGCGCAGCTTCGAGGCGCCCTCGACGGCCCGCGGCCTCGTCTTCGCGCCCAAGGGCTACCGGCTCGGGGTCGCCCACTACAACGGCGTCAGCCTCTGGTACCCGAACCTCGAGACCCCCGCCGAGGTGATCAGCTGGAAGGGCTCGCATATCGACGTGACGTGGTCGCAGGACGGCCGCTTCGTGGTCTCGACCATGCAGGAGAACGCCCTCCACGGCTGGCGTCTTCAGCCGGATCGCGGCCACATGCGGATGTCGGGCTATCCCGGCAAGGTCCGCTCGATGTCGTGGTCGTCGGACGGGCACTGGCTTGCGACCAGCGGCGCCGAGGCGGCGATCGTCTGGCCGTTCGACTCGAAGGAGGGCCCAACCGGAAAGGCCCCGCGGGAATGCGGCGTCCGGCCGGCGCGGGTCACCCGGGTCGCCTTCCACCCGAAGGCGCCGGTCCTGGCGATGGGCTACGAGGACGGCTGCATCCTGCTGGTACGCTTCACCGATGCCGCCGAACTTCTTGTGCGTCCCGCGGTGCCGGGCAGCGGCGTGACGGCTTTGGCCTGGGACAGCCGCGGCAGCCGGCTGCTCTTCGGCTGCGGCGACGGCAAGGCGGGGCTGCTGACCCTGCCGGGCTGAGCCGCTGCTGGAACCGGGACCGCCGGCATGCTCTTTGTCGGTGACCGATTCACCCCGCCGGAGTTTCGCCGTGTTCCGCGTCATCCGCACCTTCGGCCTTGCCCTGGGCCTGCTTGGCGGCGTGGTCGCGGCGCAGGCGCCCGAATTCGCGCAGCAATACGCGCAACGTCTCGGCGGTGCCGCCGATGAGCTGCGCCGGCAGGTGGCCGTGCTGGAATCCGACGCGCAGGCGTCCGGCACGACCCGCGACGGCGCCGTCGACCGGCTTCGGTCGAATCCCGACCAGCTCGTCGCGCGACGCGGCGAGGCAGCGCGCGACGACATCGCCCGGCTGGCCCGGCTCAGCGCCCAACAAGAGGCCCTGGCCACGGCGAGCAGCCCGCTTGGCCGTGTCGTGGCCATGCTGCGCGATCCCGACCTTCCGGTCGCTCGAGCCGCCTACCATGATTTCAGCCCGGCCGTTCCCACCACCGCCGACGGCTTGGCGGCCGGGCTGATCGGGTTCTTCGCGGCCTGGGGCGGCTGGCGCGTCGTGTCGGATGTCGGCCGGCGGGTCGTGCGCCGTCGCCCGCGCACGGCCGCGACGGTCGCCTGAAGGCAGCGCGCAACCGGAAGTGCGCAGCGCAGTGTGGCGCAACGTCTACAGCGGCTTGCGCGAGCCTTGCGTATCGAGCAGGGATCCGACCGTCCCGGTCCGGGAAAAGGCACACGATGCCGCGCGCGTCGAAATCCACGACCATCGACCCGGCGCTCGACGCCGCCGCGCTGCTGCGGCGCATCGGCTTCTTCGGCCTGTTCGTCGTGCTCCCCGTCCTCGCGCAGGTAGCGCGGCGCGCCTCCGTGATCCTGGCACCGATCGCCGTGATCCTGCTGATCATCGCCAGCGTCATCGACAGGCGGCAGCGTCCGGTGCGGCCGGCCACCTCCCGCCTGCTGACTGCCCCGGCCTTCCTGGCCGGGATGCTGGTTGTGCTGTGGTCGACCCTGTCGCTGACCTGGACGCCGTTCCCCGGGGCTGCCCTCGAACGGCTGGCGAACCTCGCTGCCACGATTGGGCTGGCGCTGCTGGGCTACCTGGCGCTGCCCGACCGGATGCGCTCGGCGAACCTCTATCTGCTTCCACTCGGCGTCGTGGCAGGCGCCATCGTGGCGATCGTGCTCGGCGTCTTCGGGGCTCATATGGCGCCGTCCGGCACCGAGGATGACGGCGCCCTGGATCGCGGCCTCGTCCTGCTGATCCTCCTCGTCTGGCCGGCTCTGGCCTGGCTCCGGTCCAGGCGCCGCGACCGCGAGGCCCTCGGGCTCGCCCTCCTCGTCGCCCTCGCCCTCACGGTCCAGCCGGATGCGACCCAGATCGCCGCCCTCGCGGTCGGCGCCCTCGCCTTCGCAGTTACGAGCTACCGGCCGAAGCTCGGCGTCACCCTGACGGCGACCCTGTCGGCCCTGCTGCTGGCCGTGGCGCCGCTGCTGCCCTTCCTGGCGCGCCCGGTCGGCGCGACCATCCTGGGACCCCTCGCCCCGGCGGTGCTGTCGCTGAAGAGCTGGCAGAAGGTGGTGACCACCGACCCGGTGCGGCTGATCACCGGCCACGGTTTCGAGACGGCCCTGCGCGGGCGTCTGGTCGGGCTTCTGCCGCTGAATGCGCCGACCACGGCGCTGTTCGAGTTCTGGTACGAGCTCGGCATCGTCGGGGCGCTGGCGGCCGCCTTCGCGCTCTACGCCTCGATCCGGCGGGCGGGACGGGACGGGCCGGCCCTGGTCCCGGGCGCGATGGGCTGCTTCGCGGCCGCCTTCACGGTCGCGTGTCTCGGCGTCGGCCTGACGGCGATCTGGTGGCTCACGACGCTCGCCATCGCGATCGTCGTGTTCGTGTCGGTGGAGCGGGGCCAGTTCCGCACCAGCCGGCCGAAGGTCGCCAAGCTGCACCGCCTGAACACCAGCGAGAGCTGAGGGATCAGCTCCGCAGGAAGCCGTGCAGCCGGATCCAGGCCAGGAACAGGCCGGGCCAGGCAGCCACGGGCGTGCCGGGCGCGCCCAGACCAAACCCGTGGCCGCCTCGCTCGAACAGGTGGAGCTCGGCCGGAACCCGCGCCTTGCGCAGGGCGGAGAACATCAGCAGCGGGTGGTCGGCCACCGCCACGGGATCGTCGATCGCCTGCACCAGGAAGGTCGGCGGCGTCTCCGGCCCGACCTGCAGGTCGACCGAGTAGGTCTTCATCTCCAGGGGCGTGACCTCGTCGCCCACCAGGATTCGGCGGGTGTGGGTCCGGTCGAACGGCTTGCGCATGGTGATGACCGGGTAGATCAGCCCGGCAAGGGCCGGCCGCACCGGCTGGGAATCCACCGCGTCGACGCCCGGGTAGAGGTCGAGGGCGCTGCCCACCGCCGTCTCGCCCATCAGATGTCCGCCCGCCGAGAAGCCGAGGACGCCTACCCGCGCGGGGTCCACGCCGAGCTCCGTTCCGCGCGCCCGAACCAGCCGGAGGGCGCGCTGCGCGTCCTGCCGCGGGGCGTCCGGCCCCGCCCCCCAGCCCTCGGCGGGCAAACGATAGATCAGCAGGAAGACCGTGATGCCCGCCGCGTTGAGCACCCGACCGACCGGAACGCCCTCGTTGCCGAGCGCGATGAACTCGTATCCGCCCCCCGCCGCGACGATCACCGCCGCGCCGTTGGCATTGGCCGGCCGCATGACCAAGAGGCAGGGCCGGGCCACGCGGGTGATGTCGCCGAAGGTCCCCTCAACGTAGCGATACCCGTCGGCGTCGGGTCCGCTGCCGCCGCCCGGCGGAGCGCCGGGCCAGAGATCGATTACCTGCAGATCCGCTCCCGGCAGCGAGCGCGGCAGTGCGCGGATCGCCTCGTGCGGGGCCGCCTGGGGAGAGGCTTGCGACGTTCCCTCGCTCTCAGCCCGCGCGGAGCGCAGACCGAAGGCGCTCCCCAGTCCGGCGAGCAGCAGTCGGCGGTCGAGGCGCAAGGGCATCTCCGGGATGAGGCCGCATTCGAGGCCGCCCGTCGACGGACCCGGCTCACGCGGGAGCCCGGGTCCAACGTCGCGGTCCCGCCGCGGTTTCGCGCCTCAGCCCCGTCGGGCGATCACAGCCACGTAGAAACCGTCTGTGCCGGTGCGCAACGGGCTCATCTGCACGCCGTGCGCGGTGATGCGCACCGCGTCCCGCAGCGAGGCCGGTCCCGCAGCCAGCACATCCTCCGCTGGAACGACGTCGAAGCGACCGCGCCACTGGGAGATCAGGCCGGCCACTGCCGCGTCGTTCTCGGACGGGAGCAGCGAGCAGGTTATGTAAATGATCCGCCCTCCGGGCTTCACCAGCCGCGCCGCCCGGTCGAGGACCTGGGCCTGCTCGGCCGTCCGCAGCGCCAGGCTGCCGGGCCGCAGGCGCCACTTGGCGTCCGGGTTGCGGCGCCACGTGCCGGAGCCGGTGCAGGGCGCGTCGACCACGACCCGGTCGACGCGGCCATCCAGATCCTCCAGGACGTCGACGCGCGCCTTGCCGGTCCGCGGCGTGCGCACCTCGGCCACGGCGCCCGAGCGGCGGAGGCGTTCATGGATCGGCGCGAGGCGGCGCGGGTCGCCGTCGGTGGCGATGAGGCGCGCGCCGTTCCGGGTCTCGGCGGCAAGGGCCAGGGTCTTGCCGCCCCCGCCGGCGCAGAGGTCGACGATGGTCTCGCCGGGCCGCGGCGCGGCCAGGAGTGCGGCGAGCTGCGAGCCCTCATCCTGGATCTCGTACCAGCCGTCCAGGAACTCCGCCTCGACGTGGAGGGCAGGCCCGCGCCCATCCGCGCCGATCGGGATCCGCAGGCCCTGCGGCGCGCGGGGAGCCGGCGCCGCCTCGAAAGCCGCGAGGGCCGGCATCACGTCCTCGCGGCTGCCGCGCAGGGCGTTGACGCGGATATCCAGAGGTGCGCGCCGGGCCAGCGCCTTCAGCTCGGGAACGAGATCGTCACCGAGCGCGGCCGCCAGCTCCGGAAGCGCGAAGGCCGGCGCATCGCCCGCCACCTCGGGCGGCGCGTCCTGCAGCGTGCCGGTCTCCAGACGGACGCGCTCCACGTCGCTCAAGGGCTCCGGCGCGAAACGATCGCCCGAGAACAGGGACGCCACCGAGGCCGCGGCGAGCCCCTGCTGGAGCCGCAGCGCACCGATCAGGATGGCGCGCGGCGTGTCCGAGCCCATGATCCATGCGGCCGACGACCGGCGGCGGAGGGCGTCGTAGACCAAGCTCGCGATGCCGGCGCGGTCGCCCGATCCGGCGAAACGGTGCGCGAGGCCCCAATCCTTCAGCGCATCGGCGGCCGGCCGGCGGCGCTCGGCGATATCGGTGAGGACTTCGATGGCGGCGGAGCAGCGAGCGGCGGGGGTCAGGGTTCGGATCCTTTGGAATGCGTCAACGACAACGTAAAACGGCCACGCTTGGCACACGAAGCCGCCACGATACGGCCGAGCTTCCAGCACGTTCGCGGCTCAGACCGTCGGGCGGTTGGTCCATCGCGGCCCGCCGCGTGTCCTATGGCATCCGTCTGCGGCCGACCAGCGCGGACCGCCGCCGGTCGCCTCTCAGGAGTATCTCAGCCCATGACGAGCGTTGTTCGGGTCGCCTGCGCGGCCCTGGTCGCCGCTTCCCTCGCTGCCTGTGCGAGCGCACCCGCCGCCCAGCCGGACCTGACGCCGCCCCCGCGCCGGCCGGTCGATGCCAAGACCCAGCTGGAATACGGCAACCCGCCTCCGCCGCCGCCCGGCCGGTACTGAGCGATCGCCGCGGGGTGCGGCTCAGGCCGCTTCCCGCGCCCGGCGGGCCTCATAGGCCTTGAGGCCGGTATAGACCGCGGCCAGAACCGGGAACGACGCCTCCGGCGCCAGCCGCTGGCCACGGGCGATCAGATCGCCGATCACATGGTCCGCCTCGATCCGCCCCTTGTTCTCGATGTCGCGCAGCATTGAGGCCGTGAACGTCGACCCGACCGTGGTCAGCTGCGCTCGGGCCCTTTCCGCCACGACGGCCCGCGGCTCGAATCCGCTCGCGGCGGCCACGGCCGTGCATTCCGCGTGGAGCGCCGCGATGAACGCGGTCCCCTCGGGGGCCGCCACGATGTCGCCGACGGCGGCGCGCATCAGGGTCGTGGCGCCCGCAAGCGTCGCGAGGAAGACCCACTTCTCCCACATCTCGAGCAGGATCACGTCGCTGAGCCGGGATTGGAACTTCAGCCCGCGCATCAGGGCGTCGACCGCCTCGATCCGGCTTGAGCGCGATCCGTCCCGCTCGCCGTAGGTGATACTGCACAGCTCGCTCATATGCCGGATCGCGCCGTCCGGGGCGACAGTCGCGGCGATCGCGCAGGATCCGCCGAGCACCCGTGCAGCACCGAAGCGGGAATCGAGCGCGTCGAGATGCGACATGCCGTTCAACACCGGCAGGATCGCGGTCTCCGCTCCCACGGCGGGGGCGAGATCCGCGAGGGCGCTGTCGAGGTCGTAAGCCTTGCAGGACAAGAGGATCAGGTCGAAGCGCCCCGCCTCAGCCAGCCGGTCGGCCGTGACCGTCGGCGGGTTCGGCAGATGCAGGTCGCCCAGCGGGCTGCGGACGACGAGCCCGTCCGCCGCCAGCTTCGCCGCCCGCGCCGGCCGGACCAGGAAGGTCACGTCGGCACCCGACTCGGCGAGCCGGGCCCCGTAATAGCCGCCGGTCGCGCCGGCTCCGACGATCAGCGTGCGCATCGGTGCCTCAGGTCCGCGACGGGTAGTTCGGGCTCTCGCGGGTGATCGTCACGTCGTGGACGTGGCTCTCGCGCAGGCCGGCATTGGTGATGCGGATGAACCGCGCCCGCTCCTGGAACTCCGGGATCGTGGCGCCACCCACGTAGCCCATGGCGGCGCGCAGGCCGCCGGCGAGCTGGTGGAGGACGTTGCCGACCGGACCCTTGTAGGGCACCTGCCCCTCGATGCCCTCGGGCACGAGCTTGTGGGTGTCGTTCACCTCGGCCTGGAAGTAGCGGTCGGCCGAGCCGCGGGCCATCGCGCCCACCGAGCCCATGCCGCGGTACGACTTGTACGACCGGCCCTGGTAGAGGAACACCTCGCCGGGCGCCTCGTCGGTGCCGGCGAGCAGCGAGCCGAGCATCGCCACGGAAGCGCCCGCCGCGATCGCCTTGGCGAGGTCGCCCGAGTACTTGATGCCGCCGTCGGCGATCACCGGGATGTCGGCGTCGGACGCGGCCTCGACCGCTTCCATCAGGGCCGTCAGCTGCGGCACGCCGACGCCTGCGACGATGCGGGTCGTGCAGATCGAGCCCGGGCCGATGCCGACCTTGATGGCGTCGGCGCCGGCGTCGATCAGCGCCTGGGCGCCCTCGCGGGTGGCGACATTGCCGGCGACCACCTGCACGGCGTTGGAGAGCTGCTTCACCCGCGCGACGGCGTCGAGCACCTTGATCGAGTGGCCGTGGGCGGTGTCGACCACGATCACGTCGCAGCCGGCGTCGATCAGGCGCTCGGCCCGCTCAAAGCCGCTGTCGCCCGTCGTGGTGGCGGCGGCGACCCGCAGGCGGCCCTGCTCGTCCTTGACGGCGTTCGGGTAGGTGACCCGCTTCTCGATATCCTTGACGGTGATCAGGCCGATGCAGCGGTAATGATCGTCGACGACCAGCAGCTTCTCGATCCGGAACTGGTGGAGCAGGCGCTTGGCCTCGTCCTGCGTGACGCCCTCGCGGACCGTGATCAGGCGGTCCCGGGTCATCAGCTCGGCGACCGGCTGGGCCGAGTTGGTGGCGAAGCGGACGTCGCGGTTGGTCAGGATGCCGACGAGCTTGCCCCGCGAGCCGTTGGGCCCCCGCTCGACCACCGGGATCCCCGAGATCCGGTTGAGCTTCATCACCTCGAAGGCGTCGGCCAGCGTCTCGTCGGGGTGGATGGTGATGGGGTTCATCACCATGCCGGACTCGTATTTCTTGACGAGCCGGACCTGCTCGGCCTGCTCCGGCGGCTCTAGGTTGCGGTGGATCACGCCCATCCCGCCGGCGGCCGCCATGGCGATGGCCATCGGCGCCTCGGTGACCGTGTCCATCGCGGAGGCGAGGATCGGAAGGTTCAGGGGGATCGTGCGGGTGAGCCGGGAGGCCACGCTCACCTCGGTGGGCATCACCGAGGAGGCGGCGGGCCGCAGGAGCACGTCGTCGAAGGTCAGGCCCTCGATGATCGATGCGGTTTCTACTCGGGCCATGTGCCAACTTTCCTCGGACGGCGGCGCGTTGGGGGTCGCGCAGCGGGATCGGGTTGGCAAGTGCCAGTATCACGGGCCCCACGAAGGCGCCAATGCACGCTTGCCGCGTCGTCCTACGAAAACACGCATGGCTCGCGGCTTTTCCACGCTTGGCTGTGCAGGAAATTCACGCCGCGGCGTTGACGTAGATCCGGGTCAACTCGGGCACGGATCCTGCGGGGTCGATCCGGACCGCCCGGCGTTGTCTCAGCCGCCCGGCCGGAGGATCTCCCGCATGCCTATCGATGCCGTCACGCTGGCGCAGCAGCTCATCCGCTTCCCGTCGCTCAATCCGCCCGGCCTCGAGAAGGAGTGTGCCGCGTTCCTCGCGGAGCTGCTGTCGGAGCACGGTTTCGCGGTCGAGAGCTACGCCTTCGCGGAGAATCGCCCGACCCTCATCGCGCGCATCCCCGGAACAGGCAGCGGCAAGCCGCTCTGCTTCACCGGCCATATCGACGTCGTGCCGGTGGGCACGAACCCGTGGAGGTTTCCCCCCTTCGCGGGGATCGTGCACGAGGGCCGGCTGTACGGGCGCGGCGCGAGCGACATGAAAGCGGGCGTGGCCGCCTTCATCGCGGCCGCCTGCAACGTGCTGGCGGACGAACCTCGCTTCCACCGAGGCCTCACCCTTGTGATTACGGCCGGCGAGGAGACCGGCTGCGAGGGCGCCTTCCATGTCGGCCGGGAACAGGTCCTCGGGCCGGCAGCACTCCTGATCGTGGCGGAGCCGACCTCGAACGCCCCGATCTTCGCCCATAAGGGCTCGCTCCGCGTCGTCGTGACGGCGCGCGGCCGCACCGCGCATTCGTCCATGCCGGAGGAGGGGCAGAACGCCGTCGCCAGGGCTGCGGCCTGGATTCAGGCCCTCGGCACGCACGATTTCGGTGTCCGCCATCCGCTGCTCGGGACGACCACGGCCTGCGTCACCACGTTCCGCGGCGGCGAGAACATCAACTCCGTGCCGGATTGGGCCGAGTTCTCCGTCGACATCCGCACCCTGCCCGAGCAGGACCACGGCCAGCTGCTCGATGCGCTGAGAACGCTTTTCGGCCCGGATGCCGAGATCCGTGTCGTCACGAGCTTCCCGGGCTTCTCGACGGCGGTCGACGATCCCGCTGCGGCACCGCTGCTCGCGCTGCTGCACGAACGGACCGGGTTGACCGCCGAGCCGGCGGGCGCGCCCTACTTCACGGACGCGTCCGCCCTAGTGCCCGCCTTCGACAATGTCGCGACCGTGGTGATCGGCCCCGGCGAAGCAGCGCAGTGCCACAAGACCGACGAGCATTGCCGCGTCGACCGGATCGAAGAGGCGCAGGCCCTCTACACGGCTCTGATCCGGCGGCTGTGCATCGACGAAGCGGGCGGCTAGCCGCTCGTGCGGCCGGCTCAGCGCATCGCCGGCGTTCTGGCGCCCTTGTCGGTGTATTCGGGCGGCAGGCCGATATAATCGCCCAGCATCCCGTCAATGCCGGGCGCCCGGCCGTACGCCTCGCAATCCGGATCCAGCGGTGCCTCGCCCAACGTGGTGATGCGGATGCGGTCCCAGGTCGGAAGCGTGTTGGGCGCCGTGAACGGATCCTCGCCGGTCGCCAGCATGAAGCCGAAATCCTGCCCGAACTCGCCGGCGAGATCGTAGGCGTCGCTCGCCCGCGAGAAGCGCGGCTGGCTGGTGAAGGAGTTCGCCGCCCCGCCCCAGACCATGGCGGCGCGCTGCTCGCGCCTGCGGTCGAGCGCCTCCGCCTCAACCGTCAGGCTGCCGAGACCGATCGGCACACGCGGGATCGGCACGCGCCCGACGCCCTCTGCGAAGCTCAGGCCGAGCTGCGACGCGACCGTGACGCCGGCAGAGCCGGCGATCGTGGCCCCGGCCCCGAGCAGATCCGTCGGGTCCACCCGGGTGACCTGCGCCCGCACGGTCAGGTCCGCATCGCGGCTCGTGACGATGTCGTACTTCAGCGACAGGTCGTAGCAGAGCGCCCGGTCGGCGGCGTTGGCGATGAGGCGCCGTTCAGCCTGGGTCAGCGGCGCGGCCCCGGCGACATCGGCGTGGAAGGCCGTCGGGATGATGCGGACGGTGCGGGCTTTCGCCAGCGCCGGCCGGTCGACGTAGATCCGCGAGGCCGACGCCACCTGGTCGCTGGACTTCAGACGGTCATAGCGGGTGAGCGAGCCGCGGTCGTTGAGCAGGACGGTGCCGCACGCGGCCACCATCGAAAGAAGCGCGACGCCGGCGGCGATCCGCGTCAGGGAGCGGACCTTGTCGGGGCTGGACTGCATCATTTCCTCGTGGCCCGACATCGTGCCGGCTGCAGCCACTTCACGGCCGCGTGATTAAACGTAGCCATTCGGCCGCCCGTGAAAAAGGTGGCCGACCTCTGGCGCCCGACGTCTGTTGCAAGAGAGATACAATCGCGAAACACGAGGGTGCGAGTTGGCCGCGCTGCCGTGCAACCGCCGCGGCACGACATGCGTCTGCTGTCTGATGCCCCCTACAGCCCAAAGACCGCTCTGGATCGTCCCGCTGACGGTCGCCACCGCGCTGTTCATGGAGAACACCGACTCGACGGTGATCGCCACGGCGCTCCCCAGCATCGCGGCGAGCCTGCACGAAGACCCGATCGCGCTGAAGCTCGCCCTGACCTCCTACCTGGTCAGCCTCGCGATCTTCATCCCGGTGAGCGGCTGGATGGCCGACCGCTACGGGTCGCGGACCGTCTTCCGCGTCGCCCTGGTGGTGTTCATGGCGGGCTCGCTCGCGTGCGCGGCCGCGAACGGTCTGGCCTGGTTCGTCGCGGCGCGGTTCCTCCAGGGCATGGGCGGCGCCATGATGGTGCCGGTCGGGCGCCTGGTGGTGCTGCGCAGCGTGCCGAAATCGCAGCTCGTCACCGCGCTGGCCTACCTGACCTTTCCGGCTCTGGTGGGCCCGGTTCTCGGGCCGCCGGTCGGCGGCCTGATCACCACATGGTTCGATTGGCGGTGGATCTTCTTCATCAACCTGCCGATCGGCTGCGCGGGGATCGTGCTGGCGAGCCTGTATTTCGAGGATATCCGCGAGCCGGAGCGGCCGCCCCTCGACCTGCTCGGCTTCGTGCTGCTCGGCACCGGGCTTGCCGCGCTGATGCTCGGCCTCGCATCGCTAGGCCGCCACCTCCTGCCGTCCGCAATCTCCTGGGGCTGCCTCGCGACGGGGGCGGTCCTGCTGCCGGTCTATTTCGCGCATGCCCGGCGGGTCGCCCATCCGATCGTGCGGCTCGACCTGATCCAGCGCCCGACCTTCCGGGTCGCCGTCATCGGCGGCAGCCTGTTTCGGATCGGCACCGGGGCGATCCCGTTCCTGCTGCCGCTGATGCTGCAGGTCGGCTTCGGCCTCGACGCCCTGCATTCCGGCCTGATCACCTTCGCGGCGGCCGCGGGCGCCATGTTCGTGAAGACCCTGGCGCCCAAGATCCTGCGCCGCACCGGGTTCAGGACGCTGATGGTCTGGAACGCGCTGCTCGCCTCGGTCTTCCTGGCGGTCAACGGGCTCTACACTGCCGAGACGCCCCACTGGATCATGCTGGCCCTGCTGTTCATCGGCGGCTGCTCGCGCTCGGTCCAGTTCACCTGCGTCAACGCCATCGCGTATGCCGATCTCGAATCGCGCGAGATGAGTGCGGCGACCAGTTTCGCGAGCGTCTGCCAGCAGC
Source organism: Methylobacterium sp. OAE515 (assembly GCF_041806315.1). Lineage (NCBI taxonomy): Bacteria > Pseudomonadati > Pseudomonadota > Alphaproteobacteria > Hyphomicrobiales > Methylobacteriaceae > Methylobacterium > Methylobacterium sp. OAE515. The sequence goes on along the minus strand of NZ_JBGMUV010000001.1, from coordinate 2,445,957 downwards.
TCTCGCTGAGCCTCGGCGTCACCCTCGGGGCGCTGGCCCTGGAGGGGACCGCCGCCTGGCACGGTCGGACCCAGATCGAGGCCGGCGATTTCGGGCCGGCCTTCTTCGCCGTGGCGATGATCTCGGCGGCCTCCGTCCTAGGCTTCCGGCAGCTGTCGGCGGATGCCGGAGCCGAGGTCTCCGGCCGGAAGAGGGCCGCGGCGACGCCGCCGTCGGCCGAGATGACGCCGCGGCACGGCTGATCAGGCCGCGGCCCGGGCGGGCTGGCGACCGGCCGTGCGCTTGCCCCCGCCGCGCGCCGCGGCACTCTTCGCCGGGGTCTTGGCGGCCGGCTTGGCGCTCGGCGCTGGCGCCATCGCACCTGCGCGCCAGCCCTGCCAGCTCCAAGCGCCCGGTCCGGTGAGGGCATACATCAGGAAGCCGCCCGCGAGGCCGAGATCGGCCAGCATCAGCGTGCGCTCGGCGACAGCCGTCGGCCCGATGTAGTGCCAGAAATCGTGGATCACGAAAGCCGTCGCGGTCGCGAACACGGCGAGGGCGAGCCCGGTCAGGCGCGGCAGCACGCCGAGGATCAGCGCCAAGGGCCCGAAGACCTGGACCACCACGGCCGCGGTCGCGACGCCGTTCGGAAACGGCATGCCGTTGCCGGCCAGCGTCAGCGCGAAGCCCGAGACGTTGAGCGCCCGGGCGATCCCGGTGGGCAGCAGCGCGGCGGCGAGCAGCAGACGCGCAGCGAGGAGGGTTCCGTCCTGGGCGCGGGCGATCATGGGCGGGTCCGGTCAGCGGGGATGAGGACCGGAGCTTGACGGTTTTCCGCTGAAGACCGCGTTAAGCCCGAAGCCTCAGCCGCCGACTCCAGCGCGGAACAGCCGGCCCCGTTCCGTCCAGGCCACCACGAGTAGCGCCAGGATGCCCAGGCTCGCGTAACCGATCCCGACCGGCAGCACGGTCCCGTCGAACGCCTGACCGATCACGAAGCCGCACAGGGCGCCCAGGATCGTCGTGTAGAAGCCGAGGAACGACGAGGCGGTGCCGGCGATGGCGCCGAGCGGCTCCAACGCCAGCGCGTTGAAGTTCGGCATCGCGAAGCTCATCAGGAACTGGTTCAGTGCCAGCAGTGTGAGGAACAGCGCCAACGGCGGACGGCCCTGGTAGGCGAAGCCGACGCCGACCTGCACCAGAGCGACCAGCGTGAAGGCGATGATGCCGCCGTGGGACATCGCCCGCATCCCGACCCGCCGGACGACGCGCGCATTGATCAGCGTCGCCGCGCCCATGGCGCCCGCCACCAGCCCGAAGGCCAGGGGAAAGAGCGGGCCGAGATGGTACAGGCCGGTGTCGAACACCTGCTGGGCCGAGCCCACGTAGCCCATGATGCAGCCGGTCATCAGGCCGAGCGCGGTGGTGTAGCCGATGGCGACGCGGGTCCTGAGCGTCAGGCGGATCGCCTCCCAGGTCGCGGCCGGCGAGAGCGGCCGGCGGTATTCCGGATGCAAGGTCTCCGGCATGCGCAGGGAGAACCACAGGGTCAGCCAGAAGGCCAGGACCAGCATCGAGACGAAAACGTAGACCCAGGAGCCCAGCGCCAGCATCAGGCCGCCGATCGCCGGCGCGATCATCGGCACGATCAGGAACACCATCATGGTGAGCGACATGACGCTCGCCATCTCGCGGCCGGAGAAGCGGTCGCGCACGATCGCCACCGACAGCACGCGCCCGCCGGCCGCGCCGATCCCCTGGATGATCCGCGCGGCGAGCAGCCAGCCGAAGCTCGGCGCCACCATGGCGAGGCCGCAGCCGACCACGTAGATCGCGAGGCTCGCGAGCAGGACCGGCCGCCGGCCGAGGGCATCGGAGACCGGCCCATAGACGATCTGCGCGACGCCGAAGCCGATCATGTAGACGTAGACGAGGAGCTGCAGCCGGTTCGGATCCGGCACGCCGAACCGCGCCTCGATCGCCGGGAAGGCCGGCAGCAGGTTGTCGATCGAGATCGCGGTGACCGCCATCATCAGCGCGATGATGGCGACGAACTCGGCAAAGCCCGGCCCCGACCAGGGGCGCGGGGCGCGGACGTCCTGGACCGGCGGCACGGGCCGGATCGCGATGGTCAAGGCGGGCTCTCGGGATGCGCTGGGACGGGCCGGTAAGGGCTCGTCCTTCGCGGCACACTTGTGACAACCGCGCCCGCCCGACGCAGTTCAGGCCGGCAGCGGACGCAGGACCGGCTCGGCGGGCTTGCGCCCCACGAAGGCCGCCATGAGCGCCGCGACCAGGCAGAGCAGGCCCGCCGACACGAAGGCGCCCAGATACGTGCCGGTGTCGGTCCGCACCATGCCGGCGAGCCACGCCGCCGAGGCCGCGCCGATCTGATGGGCGGCCGCGATCCAGCCGAACATCAGCGCGGCGTTCTCCTCACCGAAGGACTTGCCCGCGAGCTGGACGGTGGGCGGCACCGTCGCGATCCAGTCGAGCCCGTAGAAGACCGCGAACAACGACAGGCCGTAGAAGCTGTAGTCGAAGGAATACGGCAGGAAGATCAGCGAGAGGCCGCGCAGCCCGTAATACCACGCCAGGAGCTTGCGCGAATCGAACCGGTCCGTGAGCCAGCCCGACGCCGTGGTGCCGATCAGGTCGCAGATCCCCATCAGCGCGAGGAGACCCGCGGCGGTCACCTCGGCAATGCCGTGATCGATGCAGGCGGGGATGAGGTGCGTGCCGATCAGACCGTTGGTCGAGGCGCCACAGATGAAGAACGTGCCGGCGAGCAGCCAGAAATCCCGGGATTGCAGCCCGATCCGCAGGCCGCGCAGCGCGCGACGCGCCGGGTTCTCCGTGAGGACGGGCGTCGGCGTAATCGCCGCCTCGCCGTAGCGGGGCAGGCCGAGATCGGCCGGACGGTCGCGCAGCAGCAAGGCAGCGAGCGGGATCAGCGCCAGCGTGGCGGCCGCCACAACCAGGGAGACCGAACGCCAGCCCTGCTCGACCGCCAGCGAGGCGAGCACCGGCAGGAAGACGAGCTGGCCGGTGGCGCTGCTCGCCGTCAGCATGCCGAGCACCAGCCCGCGCCGCTTGGCGAACCAGCGCCCCGCCACGGTGGCGCCGAGGACGTTCGCGACCATGCCCGAGCCCGAGCCGACCACGATGCCCCAGAGCAGAACCATCTGCCAGGGCCCGGTCATCAGGCTGGTGGCGGCCGTGCCGACCGCCAGGATGAAGAGGGCACCGCAGACCGAGCGGCGCAGGCCGAACCGCTCGATGATCGCCACCGCGAAGGGACCGATCATCCCGTACAGGAAGATGTTGAGCGCGATCCCGACCCCGATCGTCGCCGCCGTCCAGCCGAATTCGCGCTCCCACGGCACGATCAGCACGCTCGGCGTCGCCCGGACGCCGGCCCCGACGAGCAGGACTAGGAACGTCACCGCGGCGATGATCCAGGCGTAGTGGAGGCGCTGCGCGGGGCGCGTCTCTGAGCGAGCGGGCATGTCGGGCTCCGGTTGAAACGGCTGCTTCTGGTCGATCAGGCGGCGGAAATGAGGGCGTCCGTCAGGGCCACGACCGCCCCGGGTGCGATCCGGGCGTTGATGCGCGCCTGCGCATCCCGCCAGTAAGGCATCGCCGCCGCGATGGCTTCACGCCCCGAATCCGTGAGCGTGACGACGCGTTCGCGGGCATCCGCCGCACCCGCCGCGATCTGCACCAGACCGCGACGCTCCAGCGGATCGAGGTTGCGTCCCATCGTGGTGCGCTCGAGAGCGGCCTCGGCGGCGAGACGCGTCACCGGGCTCGGTCCGAGGCGCTCCAGCAGGCGCAGGATCGCGAATTGCGTCACCCGAAGCCCGGACGGGCGCAGCGCCGCATCGTAGGCCGTCGTCACGGCGCGGGTCGCCCGCCTCAGCGCGGAACAGGTGCAGGGTTCGACCGGCGGTTGGTCTGTCATGATGCGTGTATATGCACGTTTTCTCGGGAATACAATTGACGCCTGACGGTTCGCACCGATCGACACAAACGGGGCGGCAAACTGGTGGGGAGTGTCATCGACACCTCCGATCACGCTGCTATCGCTTAGGCGAGTGACCCGGTTCGGGAGAAGCGCGATGACACTCGAAACTGCGACGGCGTTGTCCTCATCGGAGCAGAAATCGGCCCGCACGGGGCTGATCGATGCGGCTGCCGACATCGTCACCGAGCAGGGCGGACCGGGCGGGTTCGTGCGCGACCTGTTCGGCCGGGTGACGCCCGAGGATCTGGCTCCATACCCCGCCGACGTCCTGGCAGAGCTGGCCGGCCGGGCCCGCGCCTTCCTGGCCGAGCCGCGGCGGACGCAGGATCCCGCCCGGATGCGCCTGGTCGACGCTGAGCTGTCGCGGGCCGGCCGGCGGCACGAACTGACGATCTTGGAAGTCATCAACGACAATCGTCCGTTCCTGCTCGACTCGACCCTCGCGGAGCTGACCGAGCAGGGCCTGTCGCCCCACCTCGTCGCCCACCCGATCCTCGGCGTCGAGCGCGATCCGGACGGCTCCCTGATCCGCGTGGTCGGCGAGACGACGGCGGACGCGCACGGCAGCCTCGCGCGGGAGAGCTTCCTCCACATCCACCTGGACCGGCTGGACACGGAGGCCGGGGAGCGGCTGCTGGACGCCCTCGCGCCGGTCTACCGCGATGTCGCCCTGGCGGCCGTCGACCATGACGCCATGCTGGCGCGCCTGTCGGACCTGGCGACAAATCTCGGCGGGGCACCCACACCGATGCCGCAGGAGGAGACGGCCGAGGCGCGCGCCTTCCTCGACTGGCTGACGGACGGCCAGTTCCTGATCCTCGGGATGCAGCAGCACGGGATCGACGGCGAGGCCCATCCCCTGATCGAGGGGTCGAGCCTCGGCGTCCTGCGCGATCCCGGCGCCACGCCCCTGCGCCGCGGCCGGACGCCGGTCGACTACACGCCCGAGATCCTGGCCTTCCTTGAGGAGCCGCAGCCGCTCATCATCACCAAGGCGAGCGTGCGCTCCCGCGTCCACCGGTCGGCCTATCTCGACTATGTCGGCGTCAAGCTGTTCTCCGCCCACGGCAAGCTCTCGGGCGAGATGCGGATCGTCGGGCTGTTCACCGCCTCCGCCTACACGAGCCCCACCCGCGAAGTGCCGATCCTCCGCCGGAAGGTGCAGTCAGTGGTCCAGCGCGCGGGCCTCGATCCGACGAGCCATGCCGGTCGGAGCCTGCTGGCGGTTCTGGAGAGCTACCCGCGCGACGAGCTGTTCCAGATCGACGTCGAGCGGCTCTACCGCTTCACATTGGCCATCGCCAATCTCGCCGACCGGCCGCGGATCCGGGTGCTGTCGCGGCCGGACCGGTTCGGCCGCTTCGTCTCGCTCCTCGTCTACGTCCCCAAGGACCGCTACGACTCGACGGTCCGGCAGCGGATCGGCGGCTTCCTCGCCGAAGCCTACGGCGGACGGCTCAGCGTCGCCTATCCGGACTATCCGGAAGGCCCGCTCGCCCGCATCCACTACATCATCGGCCTGCCCGACCAGGGCGCGCCGGAGCAGGACCCGGCCGCCCTCGAAGCCGGGATCGGGGACTTGGTCCGGACCTGGGGCGACGCTTTGCGGGCCGCTCTCGCCGAGGCGCAGGGCGGTGACCGCGCGCGGATCCTGTCCGCGCGCTACGGCGACGCGTTCTCGGCCGCCTACCGCGACAATTTCCAGCCCGAAATAGCGGTGGCGGACGTCGCCATCCTCGAAGGTCTCGGCGGGGCGCAGCCGCGCGCCGTGCATCTCGGTCGCCGCCCGTCGGATTCGGATGCGCAGGTCCGCCTGAAGGTGTTTTCCCGCGGCACCGCCATCGCCCTGTCCGACCGCGTTCCCGCCCTGGAGAATCTCGGCTTCCGCGTCATCAACGAGCGGACCTACCGGGTCATGCCCGCGGGCGCCGACGAGGCCGATCGTGTCTGGCTGCACGACATGCTGATCGAGCGGGCCACCGGCGCGGCGATCGACCTCGCGGCGCTGGAGCAGCCGCTCGAAGCCGCCATGCTCGCCATCGCGGACGATCTGGCGGAATCCGACGGCTACAACCGGCTCGTCCTCGAGGCCGCCCTGCCCTGGCGCGAGGCCGCCCTGCTCCGGGCGCTCGGGCGGTACCTGCGCCAGCTGCGGATCCGCTACGGGCAGGATTACCTCGCCGGCACGCTGAGCCGGCATGCCGGGATCGCCCGGGCGATCGTCGCGCTGTTCCGCACCCGGTTCGACCCGGCCCTGACGGGGGATCGCGACGCCCAGCAGGCGGAGGTCCGCGCCGGCATCGAGGCGGCGCTCGCCGAGGTCACCAGCCTCGACGACGACCGGATCCTGCGCCGGTTCGTCAACCTGGTCGAGGCGGCGGTCCGGACCAACTTCTTCCAGACCGGCCCGGACGGAAAGCCCCGGGAGACGATTAGCTTCAAGTTCGCCTGCTCCAAGGTCACGGCGATGCCGCTGCCGCGGCCGCTCTTCGAGATCTTCGTCTACGCGCCCCGCGTCGAGGGCGTGCATCTGCGCTTCGGCTACGTGGCCCGCGGCGGCCTGCGCTGGTCGGACCGGCCGGAGGATTTCCGCACCGAGATCCTGGGCCTCGTGAAGGCCCAGCAGGTGAAGAACGCCGTGATCGTCCCGGTCGGCGCCAAGGGCGGCTTCTTCCCGAAGCGCCTGCCGCCGGCCTCGGACCGCGCCGCCTGGATGCAGGAGGGGACCGAGAGCTACCGGATCTTCATCCGCACGCTCCTCGAACTCACCGACAACATCGTCGACGACGCCATCGTGCCGCCGCCCGACACCGTCCGGCACGACCCCGACGACGCCTATCTGGTGGTCGCGGCCGACAAGGGCACAGCCACCTTCTCGGACATCGCCAACGCCCTCTCGCTGGAGAAGGGCCACTGGCTGGGCGACGCCTTCGCGTCCGGCGGCAGCCAGGGCTACGACCACAAGGGCATGGGCATCACCGCCCGTGGCGCCTGGGAGGCGGTGCGCCGCCATTTCCGCGAGCTCGATGTCGACGTGCAGACGGATCCGATCGTCACGGTCGGCGTCGGCGACATGTCGGGTGACGTGTTCGGCAACGGCATGCTGCTGTCCGAGAGCATACGGCTGATCGCGGCCTTCGATCACCGGGACATCTTCCTCGACCCGAACCCCGATGCGGCCGCGAGCTTTGTCGAGCGGCGGCGGCTGTTCGATCTCGGACGCTCCTCCTGGGCCGAATACGACCGGAGCCTGATCTCGGAGGGCGGTGGCGTATTCTCGCGCAGCCTGAAGACCATCCCCCTCTCGGAGCCGGTGCGCGCCGTCCTCGGGTTCGACCGCGCCGAGGCCACGCCCACCGAGCTGATGCAGGCGATCCTGAAGGCCCCGGCCGACCTGCTCTGGTTCGGCGGCATCGGCACCTACGTCCGCGCCACCACGGAGACCGACGAGGATGCCGGCGACCGTGCCAACGATGCCGTGCGGATCACCGGGCCGGAGCTGCGCGCCAAGGTCGTCGGCGAGGGCGCCAATCTCGGCCTGACCCAGCGCGGGCGCATCGAGGCGGCGCGCGCGGGCGTCCGGCTCAACACCGACGCGATCGACAACTCGGCCGGGGTCAACACCTCGGACGTCGAGGTGAACATCAAGATCGCGCTGATGACGCCCGAGCGGGACGGCCGCCTGAGCTACGAGGCGCGCAACGCCCTGCTGGCGGCCATGACCGAGGAGGTCGGGCACCTCGTCCTGCGCAACAATGAACTGCAGACGCTCGCCCTGTCGCTTGCCCAGCGCGGCGGCCTCGACGAGACCGGCTTCGCGATGCGGACCATGCAGGCGCTCGAGGGCGAGGGGCGGCTCGACCGCGCGGTCGAGTTCCTGCCCGACGATGCCGCGCTGACCGAACGCATGCGCCGGAACGAGGGGCTGACCCGTCCGGAATACGCGGTGCTCCTGGCCTACGCCAAGCTGTCGCTGCACGATGCGATCCTCGACAGCGCCGTGCCGAACGACCCGTATTTCGACCGCGAGCTGCAGCGCTACTTCCCCAAGGCGTTGCGCGAGCAGTTCCCGGATTCGGTGCAGGGGCATCGCCTGCGGCGCGAAATCATCGCCACCGCGCTGGCGAACATCATCGTCAACCGAGGCGGCCCCTCGCTGATCACACGCCTCGTCGACGGGACGGGTGCCGATGCCGCGACCATCGCCAAGGCCTATGCGGTGACCCGCGACGCGTTCGGGCTGATGGAGCTGAACCTCGCCATCGACAGCCTTGCCGGCCGCATCTCCGGTCAGGGCCAGCTCGGTCTGTACGCGGAGGTCCAGGGTCTGCTGCTCAACCGGATCGTCTGGTTCATCCGGAATCTCGATCTGAGCGGTGGCCTCGACCCGGTGGTCGCCCGCTACCGCGACGGCATCGCCGCCGTGGAGGCGGCGCTTCCAAATGTTCTCGCCGAGGAGGCTCTCGCGGCCATCGGAGCCCGGGAGGCGGAGCTGGCCGGGCTCGGCATGGCGCCGGCCCAGGCCCGGCGCCTCGCTTCGCTGAGCGCCCTCATCTCTGCCCCCGACATCGTCCGGGTCGCCGAGGCGAGCGGGCGGCCGGTGGAGGCGGTGGCGGCGACGCACTTCGCACTGGAGCACGCCTTCCGGCTGGACGACCTCGCGGCCGCGGCGCGGACCGTACCGGTCGCCGACACGTTCGACCGCGTTGCGCTGGAGCGCGCGGTCGCAGGCATCGGGGCGGCGCATCGCAAGCTGACGGCCGAAGTCGTGACCGATCTGGGCGCCGGTCCGGACGCGGTCGAGGCCTGGGCGAAGGCCCGGGGTGCGCCGCTGGCGCGCATCCGCGAGGCGGTGGACGCCATCGGCGATTCCAGCCTCACGGTCTCAAAGGTCACCGTGGCGGCGAGCCTTCTCGGTGACCTCGTCCGGAGCGATTAGAGGCGGTCGAATCCGCGATCACGGCCTCGTCGCGGACGGCGACAGCATGCGCCGGCCGGTCCGGCTGACGGCCGTGAGCACCAATCCGAGGCCGACCAAGGATACGGCCGCGGCAATCAAAGGAAGCTGGGCGTAGCCCGCCCCCAGCGTCAGGGCCGTACCGCCGATCCAGGCGCCGGTCGCGTTGCCGAGGTTGAACGCGCCCTGGTTCAGGGTGGAGGCGAGGTTCGGGGCGTCGCTCGCGGCTTCGACCACCCAGATCTGGAGCGGGGAGACCAGCGCGAAGACCAGGGCCGACCACAGGACCAGCACCGCCAGCGTCATGCCCGGATGATGGGCGACCGCGGCGAGCAGGAGCAGCGCCGCGACGATCCCCAGGAAGCTCCCGATGATCGTCGCCATCTGCCCGCGATCGGCGAACAGACCCCCGGCGAGGTTCCCGATCGTCAGACCCATGCCGGCGGCGAACAACACGCCGGTCACACCCTGCGGCGAGTACCCGCTCACGCCGGTCAGGAACGGCGTGATGTAGGTGAACACCGTGAAGAAGCTCACCGAGGACAGGGTCGAGATCAGCATCGGTCGCAGCACCGGCCAGCGGCCGAGCGCGCGGAACTCGCTCACCAGCCGGCCGCGCGTGCCCGGGAGCCCGGCCGGTACGCAGAGCTGGATCGCAAGGCCGGCCGCGAGGCCGATCGCCACCACGGCCCAGAACGTCGCCCGCCACCCGACGGCCTGTCCAAGGGCGGTGCCGAGGGGCACGCCGAGCACGTTGGCGAGCGTGAGGCCCGCGAACATCAGGGAGACCGCCTGGGTGCGCTTCTCCCGGGGCACCAGATCCCGGGCGACCACGGCGCCGATGCCGAAGAACGCGCCGTGCGCGAAGGCTGTGAGGATTCGCGCCGCCATGAGCAGGCCGTAGCTCGGGGCCAGGGCGCAGCCGAGATTTCCGATCAGGAAGACGCCCATGAGGGCGAGCAGCGCGGTCTTGCGCGGCATGCCCGCGGTCGCGATCGCTACGATCGGTGCCCCGACCACGACGCCCATCGCATAGCCCGAGACGAGGTAACCGGCCTGCGGGATCGTGACGCCGAAGCTCTGCGCCACCTCCGGCAGCAGCCCCATGATGACGAATTCGGTCGTGCCGATCCCGAACGAGGCGACGGCAAGAGCGAGAATCGGCAGTGGCGGCACGCGGTCATTCTCCGGCGCAGGATCTTCGCACGATTGTGCGGAGCAACATGCGCAGGATGGCAGCGTGGGACGTTCTGCCTAGCCGAAAGGACGCGGCGCACGGTTGCGCGACGCGCACGCGCAGGCTTTTGCCGGGTTGGCCGTTAATACAGCGTCGCGCAGCCCGTCTTCGCCTGAAGCATCTGCGCCTGACACAGCCGTTTTGAACGCCCGACGCACTCTCAGAGCGAGCCGCTGCTGCCAGAAGCAGCGGCGGAGGATCGGACTTCTACTCTGCCGGCGCTTTCCGTCGGGCCCGCGCCTTCCGTGTTGCCGCCGCCGGTGCCTCTGCAGGTGCCGATGATGCACCGCGGTGCTTGCGGCGCTGCTGACCGAGCCCCAGGGCGCGGGCGAGCTCGGAACGTTGGGCCGAGTAACTCGCCGCGGTCATCGGGTAGTCGCGCGGCAGGCCCCACTTCTCCCTGTAGGCATCGGGCGAGAGCCCGCGCAACGTCAGGTGCCGACGAAGGGTCTTGTACGGTTTGCCGTCCTCGAAGCTGACGATGTGATCGTGCGTGACCGACTTCCGAATCTGAGCCGGACTCAGCTTTTCGACGGTCGATTTGGATGTTCGTCCGGCAGTCGAGAGACTGTCTAGAGCGGCGTGGATCACGCCGATCAGGCCCGCCAACTCCGACGACGGTACCGAGTTGTTCGACACATAGGCCGCGATGATATCCACCGCGAGCTCAACGTGCTCAGCATGCCCGCTGACTGTGCTTTCGTTCACGGCCCACCTCTATCTTTGTAATGATTCGGACCAATCAATCCCTCGCGGATACGATTGAATTCTGGAAGACAATATCTGATTGTAAAACAAATCTCAATCGGCTGTGCCGTGTCGACCGAAGGTTCTGAGGCAGATTTCAAGTGCCGTCAGCCTCGGCCGTTGACGCTGCATTAACCATGAGTCCGCTAGCCTTCGTTAACCATGCCGATGACCAGTTTGGCTGCGGCGTGACCAGTGAATCCCAGCCCTCGGTGCTCGGGACTTTGGCGGGGACCGTGATCAGGTGCGGACGGCTGGGGCTGACCGGCGGAAACGACAGGAGATGCGGCTCGCTGTCGCTGCGCTGGCGCTCGCGTTCGCGGCCTCCCCTGCGCGTGCCCAGCGCTTCGACGCCACCAGCCCGGTTACGGGGCAGCCCGACAACCCGGGCGTCGGCCAGGACACCGCACCCAACGGCTTGCCGGCGCTGCGGCGGCGGATCCCGGACGGTCTCTCGCGCGACGACGGGCGCGGCTCTCCGGGCGGCGACGCGACGAGCGGCGACCAGACCGGCGGCGACAGCCTGAGCTCGCCGCTCTCGCCTCCAACGATCCCGACACAGACGCAAGGGCAGCCGGGCGTCTCGCAGCTCAACACACGCATCACCAGCGGCGGTCAGCGCACCGGCGGCAGCGGCACGACGCCAAGCAATCTGGCGCCGTCAAATCTTCTCCGGACCCGGGCGGCGCCACCGCGGCGGATCGGGTCGGCGACCCGCAGGATCACCCAGGAAGTCACGCAGGTCCCGAGCCCGGCGTTACGGCTGACGCCGATCATTCAGCAGCCCGTGGTCGGGGTTCCCCTGCCGCCGGTGGCGGCGCCCGTCCGAACGATCCTGCCGCTCCTGGCGATCTCCCCGGCCCTCGGCCTTCTGACGCCGGGCTTCATTCTCGGCACCGACTTGGCGCGCGCGATCCCGACGGATCCCGCCTACGCGCCGATCGGCTACCAGTTCGGAAGCTTCACCATACTGCCGACCTTCGCGCAGAGCCTCGGCTACGATTCAAATCCGGACCAGACGAGCCGGCAATTCGCCAAGGGCTCGGTGGCGCTTCGTACCGACGCCTCCCTCGATTTCCAGAGCAACTGGTCCTCGAGTTCGTTTCAGGGCTCCTTGCGCGGCTCGTACCTCGAGACGCCCCAGAACGAGGCCGCGAGCCGCCCGGCCGCCGACGGAGTCGTGCGCCTGCGGATCGACGCCAACCGGGACCTGCACATCGACGCGGAGGGCCGGTTCCTCGTCGATACGCAGCGGACGGGAAACCCCAACCTGCTGGCCGCCGCCGGCAACGTCCAGATCGCGACCGCGACCAGCCGACCGCTGCTTGCCGTCTACGGCGCGTCGCTCGGGGCGACCGAGACCTTCAATCGTCTGTCGGTCACGCTGCGCGGCTCGGTCGACCGCTCGGAGTTCGACAATGCCCGCCTTTCGGACGGGACAATCATCAACCAGTCCGACCGAAACCTGAACCAGTACAGCCTGCAGCTTCGCACCGCGTTCGAAGTCAATCCAGACTTCAGCCCGTTCGTCGATATCACCGGCGATACGCGCGTCTACGATCTCCGCCGCGATACGACCGGCGTCCAGCGGGATTCCGATGGAATATCTCTGGCGGTCGGCGCGAGCTTCGGGCTCGCGCGGTCCCTGACGGGCGAGATCTCGGCCGGGATCCAGCATCGGACCTACGTCGATCCGACCCTGCGCGACATCAACGCGCCGCTGGTCAACGCGGCCCTGGTCTGGTCGGCGAGCCCGCTCACGACGGTCCGACTGACGGCCGCGACCGGTGTCACCGAAACCACGATCCCGGGCTCCAGCGGCATCTTCACGGATGTCGCGACGCTGGAGGTCCAGCACGACCTGCTGCGCAACCTGTCGCTCGTGGTCGGCGGCTCGTTCCTGCAAAACGTTTATCAAAACAGCACGATCCGGGAGAACGGCTTCTCCGCGACCGCGCGGCTCGACTACCATTTCACACGCTGGCTAACCCTCAGGGGCACCTACATCTACCAGCAGATCAACAGTACGCAGGTGGGTTCGAGCTTCCGGGACAACACGTTCCTGCTCGGCTTGCGGGTCAACCCGTAATCCGGATCAGAACCGCTCTACCCAGGGACGCAGCTCAAGCTCCGACGTCCAAGCGCTCCGATCCTGGCGCAGCAGGTCGCGGTAGCCTCGCGCGATGGCATCCGGATCGAGGTGGCTGTCGGGAGCGTCGGCCGGCTCGCCGCCGCGGTCGGGATTCCGGATCGCGCCGTCGATGACGATGTGGGCGACGTGGATGCCCTGCGGCTGCAATTCGCGGGCGAGGCTCTGTCCCAGCCCCCGCAGGCCGAATTTGCCCATGGCGAACGGTGCCGAGCCCGCGAATCCCTTCACGCTCGCCGACGCGCCCGTGAGCAGGATCGCCCCGTGGCGGTGCGGCAGCATGCGGCGCGCCGCGGCCTGCGCCACCAGGAAACCGCCATACGCCGACACCATCAGCGACCGGGCGACCGCGTCCGGATCCAGATCCGCGATGGAGCCGCGCAGCCGCCCGCTGGCATTGTAGATCACGACGTCCGGGGCGCCCCCGAGGGCCGGCTCCAGCCGCGCGAACAGCGCCTCGACCTCGGCAGGCCGGCTCGCATCGCAGGCATGCACGGCCGCACCGGTCTCGGCGGCCAGGGCCGCGAGCTTCTCGACGTTCCGTGCCGCGAGACCGATCTTCAGGCCGTCCGCCGCCAGGAGCCTCGCGAGCGAGGCACTCAGGCCGGAGCCGGCGCCGACGATCAGGGCACGTGCATAGGTCGGGATCATCGTGCTGGCCTCCGGTTCTACGAGAACGTGGGACCTGGGCCGGCATCCGCCAGTCCTATGTCCGTTTCTCCGCGAAGAACGCGCGCAGCAGTTCGGCCGCCTCGCGCTCGCGAAATCCGCCATAAACTTCCGGCGCATGATGGCAGGTTGCCTGGTTGAAGACACGCGGACCGTGCTCGACGCCGCCGCCCTTCGGATCGGCCGCGCCGTAATAGAGCCGTCGGATCCGCGCGAAGGAGATCGCGCCCGCGCACATTGGGCAGGGCTCCAGGGTCACGTAGAGGTCACAGCCGACCAGACGCTCGTCGCCGATCGCCGCGCAGGCCGCGCGGATGGCCAGGATCTCGGCATGCGCCGTCGGGTCCAGAAGACGCCGCGGCTGGTTGTGCGCGACGGCCAGGAGCACGCCGTCCCGCACGACCGCGGCGCCGACCGGAACCTCGCCGGCAGCGCCCGCGGCCCGCGCCGCCGCGAACGCGTGATCGAGGGCGGTCAGCGAAGCCGATGCGTCCAACCTCGGAGCGTGGATCGGATCTGCTGCCAAGATGTTCCTATCCCATCGCCGATGCGGGCCTTCACGAATGCGGCTGCTTAACACAGGGCAATGTTAAGGCCTGGAACATTCGAGCGACCGTGACCGTTTGTTGGATGAACGCGGCGCCGCCGCAGCAACCACAAGGACATCGCCATGAGCAGCACCACCGACAAGATCAAGGGCGCCACCAACGAGGCTCTCGGCAAGGCCAAGCAGGGCATCGGCGACGTGTCCGGCAACGACAAGATGAAGGCCGAGGGTGCGGCTCAGGAGCTCAAGGGCAAGGCCCAGGGCACTGTCGGCGACGCGAAGAGCGCCGTGAAGTCGGCGACCGACAAGCTCTGATCATAGACCCTCAACTGGAACGGGACCCGCTCTTTGCGGGTTCCAACCTTGGATCGACTTGAACAACGCGAGGATGCCATGATCGGCTGGGCAGTCACATTTCTCGTCGTCGCATTGATCGCCGCTCTGCTCGGCTTCGGCGGCATCGCGGGCACCGCCATGGAGGCGGCCAAGATCGTCTTCTTCGTGGCGATTGCCTTGTTCCTTATCTCGGCAGTGTTCGGCGTAATGCGCGGCCGCTCGCCGAGACTCTGACGCCAGCGGTCCGGCATTCGCTCCGGGGGCGGTCCATGGGCCGCCCCTTTTGCGTGCGGGCCTCGTCTCAATGCGGCTGCAGAACCCGTCTCGCCTGACGGTACGGGCTCTGGTAAGGCCCTGGTATGAACGACGTGCCGAACGACAAGACGCCGGAGGGTTCCGACCGCCCGGACCCCGAGATCTCGCGCGGTAAGGGCTGGACGCCTGCGACCGATGCGGGCAGCGAAGATCAAGACCGCGAGCGCGCCAAGGCCGCTCCGCGCAAGAGTGCGGCGGACCCGAAGACGCCCCGGCCTGAGCCCGACAGCGTGACCGTCGATGAGGCTGCGGCCTCGACCCCGCCGGGCGAGCGCATCGCGAAGGCGATGGCGCGGGCCGGCATCGCCTCGCGGCGCGACGCCGAGGCGATGATCCTGGCCGGCCGGGTCAGCGTCAACGGCGAGACCCTGATCTCACCGGCGCGCAACATCACCGAGGACGACCGGATCCTGATCGACGGCGAGCCGATGCCGTTGCGGGAGCGGAGCCGCCTGTGGATCTTCCACAAGCCGCGCGGTGTCGTCACGACGGCGCGTGATCCCGAGGGTCGGCAGACGGTCTTCGACATCCTGCCCGAGGATCTGCCCCGGGTCGTCGCCATCGGGCGCCTCGACATCAACACCGAGGGGCTGCTGCTGCTGACAAATGACGGCGGTCTCGCCAAAGTGATCGCCCATCCCGACACCGGCTGGCTGCGCCGGTACCGCGTTCGCGCGCACGGGGATACCGACCAGGCCCAGCTCGACCGCCTCGCCAAGGGCGTGACCATCGAGGGCATGGAATACGGCCCGGTCGAGGCCAGCCTCGATCGCGTTCAGGGCGACAACGTCTGGCTGACGCTGGGCCTCCGCGAGGGCAAGAATCGCGAGGTCAAGCGGATCCTCGAGCATCTCGGCCTCTCGGTGAACCGTCTCATCCGGCTGTCCTTCGGGCCGTTCCAGCTCGGCGACCTGGAGGTCGGCCTCGCCGAGGAGGTGCGGACCCGCGTGCTCAAGGATCAGCTCGGCAAGGCGCTGTCCGAGCAGGCCGGCGTCGATTTCGAGAGCCCGGTGCGCGAGCCCATCACGCCGTTCGGCGGACCGAAGAAGGCCGATTCCACCGCCAAGCCCGCGCAGGCATCAAGCGCCGGCCGCCGCAACGCCGCCCGTCCCGCACCGGCGCCGCGTGTTTCGACGGGCGGGTCGGGATCCAATCCGCGCAACGCGACGTGGCGGGATGAGGACGCCTCGAAGCCCCGAGGGACGCGCGTGCCGCGCCGGGGTGCCGACCCGCGCGCCGCGCAGGCGAGCGCCGCGGAACGGGGCCGCGAACGGGTCGGCTCGATCCGCGCCGGCGAGCGCCGGGTCGTCGTCGAGCGTCTTTCGGCGACGCCGGTCGAGGCCGCGCCCGCCATCAAGCCGCGCCGCCGCTACGCCGAGGACGGACCGTCCGAGCGACCGCCGCGCCGCGAGGGCGGACGCCCGGGACGGGATGCCGGGCCATCCGGCGAGCGCGGCTTTGCGCCCCGCGGCGAGCACCGATCGGGACCGCGTGGCGACCGCAGACCTGACTCGCGCGGCGAGCGCGGTGAGGGCGAACGTCCGCGTCGTGACATGGCGCGGTCTGCCGACGGTCCGCGCGGCCAGGTTCGACAGGACGAGCGCCGCGGTCCCAGACCGGACGGTCGGCCCGGGAAATCCTTCGGATCTGGCCCTTCCGAGGGCGGACCGCGGGCGAAGGGTGGATTCCGGTCCGAGAGAGCGGACTCGCCGGCTGGCAAACCGCGCTTCGGTGGCCCCAAGCCGGGCGGTTCCAGGCCGGGCGGCTTCGCCGGCAAAGGCGCCGGCAAAGGGGGAGGTACGGGCGGCGGCAATGCGCGCCCCGGCGGACGGCCCGGTACGTCACGGGGCGGCGCCAAGCCCGGCGGCGGACGACCGCCGCGCGGGACACGATGAGGATTGTCGGCGGGACGTGGCGGGGCAGACGACTCGCAACACCGCGCACCGACGCGATCCGGCCGACCTCGGACCGCCTCCGCGAGTCGCTGTTCAACGTGCTGCTGCACGCCTACGACGAAACTTTCGCGGGCGCGCGGGTCCTCGACCTCTTCGCCGGTACCGGGGCGCTCGGCTTCGAGGCGCTCTCGCGTGGGGCCGCCTACGCGCTGCTGGTCGATGAAGGCGCCGAGGCCCGCGCGGTCATTCGCGCCAACATCGAGGCGCTGGGCGCTGAGGGCGTGACCCGGCTTTTCCGCCGGGACGCCACGCGTCTGGGACCTGCCGGCTCGGCCGGCCAATTCTCCCTCGTGTTCTGCGATCCGCCCTACAGCCGCGATCTGGCGCCGCGCGCGCTCGCGAGTGCAGCCGCGGGGGCATGGCTGACACACGGCGCCCTGGCGGTGGTCGAAGAGGCCGAAGGCGCGTCGGTCACGTGGCCGGAGGGGTTCACCGAACTCGAACGCCGCGTCTATGGGGAGACCGCCGTGAGCTTCGCGCGATACGCCGCCTGAACGTGGTTCAGCCAGCCTCCACCAACTCGCTATCGGGTCCGAAATGGATCGCGAGCCAGATCGTCGGCGACTCGGTCCGTTCCACGCGATGCCGGCGATGCGCCGCGATCAGGACGGCGTCTCCTGCGAGGAGGTGTTGCGGCTCCGCCTCGTCGGCGAATCGCAGATCGGCGGAGCCCGCCAGGACCGCCACCCATTCCGCCTGCGGCTGATCATAGTATAAGCCCGGCGGGCTCGCTTGGCCGGTGGAGACAATACGCTCCACGCGCAGCCCCGGCACGGCGAGAAGCACGGACACGACCTCCTCGGGAGAGTCGGCGGGTAGGTCCGCCAGGAGGTTGATGACGTTCGTCGGGGACTTCATCGCCCTACCCGTGCGCGACCCGGCGGTCCGGCGCGCTGGGGCTCACCCGGCGCATGCGGCTCGATCGACGGCGATCAGGCGCCTTTGGCAGCGTCGCGCGAGTCGGATTCGCGAGAGGGCGCCTCGTCGGTCGCCCGGCTCTGTCCGACCCGAGCCGCGGACTTCACCAACGACAGCACGTCGCGACGCATCTGATCGTCGGCAATCTGATTATAGGCGCGCAGAAGCTCGACGGCGCCGGAGATGCGCAGCAGAGCCGGCCCGCTGTCGCCCGCCACTTCCGGCTCGGGCTCGAAGAAGCTCGACACCGGGACACCCAGCCGCTCGGCGATCGCCTGGAGGCGACCCGCCCCGACCCGGTTCTTGCCCGTCTCGTACTTCTGAACCTGCTGGAAGCTCACGCCCAGCGCGCTGGCCAGCGCCGACTGGCTCAGCCCGTTCGCGGCCCGCAGGAATGCGATGCGGCTGCCGACCCCGTGATCGATGGCCGTGGTCTGCTTCGGCTTGAGGGTGGGATTGGCCATGTGAGGTAGTCCGAACGTCGTGTCAGTTGAAAGGCATGCTCGGCTGGACCAATGCCGCCGACAACAACCCTCAGGTGCTTCATCGCGCGGCGGAGATCCCGGCCTGACGGCCGTTGATGCCACAGTCCCGCCGCGCACGCAACGAATGGTCACGCTCGTGAAATCTCAGGTCATCAGCATATCCGATCCGCGCATGACGTGACGGCCCTCTAGACCAATGAAATCCTTGATTCACGCCCATGGAAAACGAGCAAAAGTACGCAGAGATTGACTATCGAACATTTGATCACGCCGACGAAATTTTACGGCATCGGGGTGTGGGTCGACGGATCGATTGCGGTCGCCCGCGACGTTCTCTCGAGCAGCCAGACGAATCCGCGGGCAGGCCGCGATCGGCACCGCTCTCACGCGGCCGGACCGAGCCAGTCGGTCACGATCTTGAGTTGATCGTCATCCAGCAATGCGGGCGCGTGGCCGCAATCCGGAATCTCGACACGCTCCGTCGGCGGGCCGCGCCGCGTCATCTCGTCGGCCGTCGAAGCCAGGAGCAGGTCCGATTGCGCGCCGCGCAGCAGCAGGACAGAACAGGTGATCGCGTCCCAGTCGCGCCACATGCTGACGCTGTAGACCCGCCCGGGCCGGAACGCGTCGCCGATGCCGGGATCGTAATGCGGGCGCCATCCGCCATGCGGTTCGCGGAAGAAGCTGTGCTTGGCGATGTGGCGCCACTGCTCGTCGGTCAGCGATCCGAACGCGGCCAGCACGGTGCGCAGGCGCGATTCGCCCGAGGCGAGGTTGTGGTGCAATCGCGGCGCGTCGCGCAGGCGCGAGCCGATGTGGCGGATCGGCGCCCAGGGCAGGAACGGGCCGATGTCGTTGATCACCATGCGGCGGATCGGCGTGTTGGCCGCCGCGGCCAGAACCATGCCGGTCAGGCCGCCCAATGAGGTCCCGACCCAATCGATCTTCCCGGGAACGCGGAGATGGGCGATCAGCGCCGCCATGTCGGCGGCGTATTGCGGCAGGGCGTAATGTTCTGGATCCTTCAGCCACCCGCTGAGGCCACGCCCGGGCAGGTCCGGGCAGACGACCCGGTAGCCCATCTTGGCCAGCCGGTAGCCCAGAGGATCGAAGTCGCGGCCCTGCCGGCTCAGGCCGTGGACGCAGACGACCACGTGCGGGCTGTCCGGATCCCCCCATTCGACATAGGCGATCCGGTGGAAGTCGTGCGGCGCGTAGGCCCAGAACTGCCCGGTCCGGAACGGCACGTCGGCACGGCTGAGATCGTCCAGACGCGGCATCGTTGCGGCCGGACCCGCCGCGACCTGCCCCCCCGAGAGCATGGTCACGGTGCTTCGGTACGGGCCGCCGCCTCTCGGGCGAGACGGCTGGTCGTCTGGTGAAGATCGACCATCTGCTCCGTCAGCCGGCGCGACTGTTCCTGCAGGAAGGTGACGTTCAGCGCAGCGACTTCCCGGGCGTCGGCCGCCTTGGCGACGCGCTCGGCGAAATCCAGCGTGGCGCGGACGTTCGTGTCCGTGGCCACCAGCATCCGGTGACCGATCTCGCGCATCGCCGCCATGGCGTGGACGGCGTTATCCTCGAAGGCGTTGTAGAGCCGCGCGCCGGCCGCGTCCCATTGCTCCCGCATCTTGCGTGCGCCGGCCACGTTGCTGTCGGTGAGCTGGTGCGCGGTCTCGCGGCTGGACCCCATCACCGAGCGCCAGCCCTCGAAACTCTGGGCCATCGAGGCCTCGAACGCGTTGAGCGCCATCTCGCCGGCCTCCGCGAAGCGCTCGTAGGTCTCGCGCGCCCGCGCGACGCCGCCCTCCGCCATCGCGCGCCCGGCCTGGCCGGAAACCGCCGGCAGGTTGTCGTTCCCCACTGTCGTCTCCCGTTGCTCGCGAGACGCCGGCCGCCCGCAACACCGGCATCCGTCAGCGGCGTCCCGTCGTCAACCGTACCTTGTGACAGAAACGGATCCGGGCCCCGACCAGAGCGGCGTTCACGATTGACAGCGGGCTGTGCCGCGAAATCATTTCATCCCGGGAGCGAACGCCACGCCAACCGCCCGACCAGAAGGCAGAACGATGCCGGAGACCTGCCCGCCATCCCTCCGGCCAAGTGTACCCGGCCGTCATCCCTACGAGACGGGGCTGGACCGGACGCCCGCCAATTACGTGCCGCTGACCCCCGTGAGCCTTCTGGCGCGCGCCGCCGCCGCATCGGGAGCCAAGATCGCCGTCATCGACGGCAGCCGGCGCCTCACTTACGCGGACCTTTACACGCGAAGCCGCCGCCTCGCCTCCGGCCTCGCGCGTCTCGGAACCGGACGGCTCGACACCGTGGCGATCCTCGCGCCGAACGTGCCCGAGATGATCGAGGCCCATTTCGCTGTGCCGATGCTCGGCGCCGTGCTGAACCCGCTCAACACCCGCCTCGACCCGGCGACGATCGCCTTCTCCCTGGCGCATGGCGGCGCCCGGGTGGTGATCGTCGAGGCCGAGTACGGAGCGCTCGCGGCACGGGCCCTGGCGGATCGGGCCGAGCCCATTCTCGTTGTGACGATCGGCGAGACCGGCATCGCCGGGGCGATCCCGTACGAAGCGCTGCTGGATTCAGGCGACGCCGACTACGCCTGGACCGGCCCGGAAGACGAATGGCAGTCGCTCTGCCTCCTGTACACGTCCGGCACGACCGGCGACCCGAAGGGGGCGGTCTACAGTCACCGTGGCGCCTATCTTCAGGCCTTCGGCAATGCCGTGACCTTCGGCCTGACCGCGGAGAGCGTGTATCTCTGGACCTTGCCGATGTTCCATTGCAGCGGCTGGTCGTATCCCTGGGCGAGCGTCGCCGCCTGCGCGACCCAGGTCTGCCTGCGTAAGGTCGAGCCGGCGGCAATCTTCCGTCTCATCGCCGAGCACGGCGTAACGCATCTCTGCGGCGCCCCGATCGTGCTCTCGATGATCGCGCACGCGCCGGAGACCGACCGCGTGGCCTTCCCGCAACGGGTGCGATGCGCGGTCGGCGGCGCGGCCCCCTCCTCGACGATCATCCGCACGATGGAAGAACTCGGCTTCCAGGTGACGCATCTCTACGGCGCCACCGAGAGCTACGGGCCGGCCACGGTTTGCCTCGCGCAGCCCGACTGGACCGCTCTGACGGACGACGACCGTTACGCCCGCATGGCGCGTCAGGGCGTGCCGCTCGCGACGCTCGAAGGCGTCTCGGTCATTGATGGAGCGAGCGGCCGGCCCGTCGCGCAGGACGGCGTGGCGGTCGGCGAGATCTGCCTGCGCGGCAACACCGTGATGAAGGGCTATCTCGGCAATCCCGACGCCACCGGACGCGCGCTGGCCGGCGGCTGGTACCGGACGGGCGACCTCGCCGTCTGGCATCCGGACGGCTCCGTCGAGATCAAGGATCGGGCCAAGGATATCATCATCTCGGGCGGCGAGAACATCTCGAGCCTGGAGGTGGAGGAGGTGCTGATGCGCCATCCGTCGGTGATGCTGGCGGCGGTCGTGGCGCGGCCGGACCCGACCTGGGGCGAGAGCCCTTGTGCGTTCCTCGAAGTGAAGCCGGGCGGCGACGCACCGACCGACCAGGAGGTGATCGCTTTCTGCCGCGAGCGCATGGCGCGGTTCAAGGTGCCGAAGACGGTCGTGTTCGGCGTGCTGCCGAAGACCTCGACCGGCAAGATCCAGAAGTTCGTGCTGCGCGAGCAGGCGCGGACACTGTGAGCCGCTGAAACGACATATCCAGCAACCCTCCTCATCCTGAGGTGCCGGAGCATCGCGGAGGCCTCGAAGGAGGGCTCCAGCCGGCTGCGCAATCCCTGGAAGTCTCCTTCGAGGCCCGCTGGCGCGGGACCCTCAGGAGGTGGGCGCGGGTGAAATCTCTGCTCTCGGCCGCTGCCCGCCCGCTCAGCCTTGTGCGACGGCAGGCTTCCAGACCTGCGCGGCGGTCTCCGCAGCCGCCGTGAGCGCGGCGTGCAAGTCTGGATCGGCGTCGCTCGTGCCTGCGCGGATCGCCTGGACCAGCGCCTCGACCGGCGCGCCGGCCAGCACGCGCTTGGTCGCCGCCTGCAAGGCATCGGTCTCGGCGATCTCGCGGGCGGCGATCCCGATCGCGTTGGCGACCATCAGCGCGACGTAGCGCGGCCGACCGGTCAGGCCGGGGATTACCTCCTCGGTCAGTGCCCGGCGGGCCGCGTCGAGGAGGGCGGCGCCGGAAGGCTCGTCCTGCATGATCAGCTCCAGGCACCGGGGGCGGTCGCCTGCAGGATGGTCCGTTCCAGGTCGGGGACCATCCGGCCGGTCAGCGCCAGTTCGAGGGAGAATTCACGGCCGGAGACGTGGCGGGCGCCCTGCTCCAGGGCGATGACCGCCCAGCGCAGATGGGCCAGTACCTCCCAGTACGCCACGCGGTCCGGATCGATCCGGCGACCGCTCGCAGCGGTGTAGCCGCGGTAGAAGGCGGTGCGGGACCCGATCCCGCCGGCCTCCAAGTCCGGTCTGCCGAACCGCCAGCAGGCGGCGCAGAACCAGCCGAGATCCTGCGTAGGATCGCCCCAGCCGGCGAATTCCCAGTCGAGCACGGCGGTCAGGCCCGACCCGTCGACCATGTAGTTGCCGGTGCGGAAATCCCGATGGACCAGGGTCGGCTCCGGGCAATCGGGCGCGCGCACCTCGCCCCAGCGCAGGCCCCATTCGATCGCCGGCCGCCGCACACCGATCCCGTCGAGGCTCGCGCGGAGCCGCGCGATCTCGGCGCGGGCCGGGTCCGCCTCCGGCGCCCCGAGGAAGGCCAGTGCGGGCGGCAGCGGCTCGCGCACATCGAGCGTGTCGTGGATCTTGGCGAGTTCCCGTCCAAGATCTTCCGCGAGGCGCTCGCGGTCACCACCGAGGCTCAGATCCTTCGCGATGCGCGGACCCAGGCCGACACCCTCCACCAGGCCCATGAGCGCGAACGGCGCGCCGACCACGCCCGGGTCCGTGCAGAACCCG
This sequence comes from Methylobacterium sp. OAE515, assembly GCF_041806315.1. NCBI lineage: Bacteria > Pseudomonadati > Pseudomonadota > Alphaproteobacteria > Hyphomicrobiales > Methylobacteriaceae > Methylobacterium > Methylobacterium sp. OAE515. Next base: position 2,422,648 of record NZ_JBGMUV010000001.1, on the reverse strand, counting down.
ACCGGCTCCGGCACGCGCACACCGGCGCGCCAGACGGCCTCCAGGATACGGAACTCCTCCGCGCGCGAACGGCTCGACGCGATGGTGGCGGCGGCATCCATGCGCAGCACGTAGTTACGGACGCCATCGCCGAGGCGGCAGCGCACCAGCCTGTTCTCCTGGATCGAGCCGCCGCCGAGCGGGCGGATCTCCTCGATCGCAATGTCCGGGCGGCCGAGATGGCTGGTCATCCAGTCGCGCAGGCGATCCGAATCCATCGGTTACAGGCCCGAAACGAGGTGGCCGCCATCCACCGCGACGACACTTCCGGTCATGTAGGCGCCGGCATCGGAGGCGAGCAGCAGCAGCGGGCCGTCGAGTTCGGCCGCCTCGCCGAGCCGGCGCTGCGGAATGCGCCTGATCAGGGCTTTGCCGGCATCGGACTCGAAGAACGCGTCGTTCAGCTCGGTCTTGATGTAGCCCGGCGCGAGGGCGTTGACCCGGATCCCGTGGCGCGCCCATTCGAGGGCGAGGCTCTTGGTGAGCTGGACGACCCCGGCCTTCGAGGCAGCGTAGGGCGCGAGCCCGCCAGCGACCCGCAACCCTAAGATCGACGCGATGTTGACGATGCTGCCGCCGGCGCCGTGGCGGGCCATGCGCCGTCCGGCCGCTTGAGCGACCAGCCAGACGCCCTTCAGGTTCGTGTCGAGCACCGCATCCCAATCGGCCTCGTCGAGATCGAGGGCGGGCTTCGTCGCGGTGACGCCGGCATTGTTGACGAGCACCCGGACGGGACCGAACCGCGCCTCCGCGGCATCCAGCGCCTGCTCGACGCTGGCCGCGTCGGTCACGTCCATCACCACCGCGTGGGCCTGGCCGCCCTCCCCTTCGACGCGGGTGACGGTCTCGGCCAGGGCATCGGCCCGCCGCGCGCAGAGGGTCAGGTGCGCGCCGGCCCGCGCCAGCGTCCCGGCAAAGTGGCGGCCGAGGCCGCTCGACGCGCCGGTCACCAGGACGTGCCGGCCGGCGAGATCGAAGGCGTTCGCCATTTCAGTGCAGCCGCTCGACCGCCAGGGCGATCCCCTGGCCGCCGCCGATGCACATCGTCACCAGGCCGTAGCGCCCGCCGCTGCGGGCCAGCTCGTAGAGCGCTTTCACGGTGATGATCGCGCCGGTGGCACCGATCGGGTGACCCAGCGCGATGGCACCGCCATTGGGATTGACCTTGGCGGGGTCGAGGTCGAGTTCGCGCGACACCGCGCAGGCCTGGGACGCGAAGGCCTCGTTCGACTCGATCACGTCGAAATCCGCCGCGTGCAGACCCGTGCGCTCCAGCAGGCGCCGCACGGCCGGGATCGGGCCCATGCCCATCTCGGACGGATCCACGCCCGCATGGGCGTAGCCGACGATGCGCGCGAGCGGCGTGCGGCCGTCGCGCTCCGCGCGGGCCGCGCTCGACAGGACCAACGCGGCGGCGCCGTCGTTGAGGCCCGAGGCGTTGCCGGCCGTGACGCTGCCGGTCTTGGAGAAGGCGGGGCGCAGCTTGGCGAGGTCCTGGGCGCTGGTCGATTTCGGGTGCTCGTCGGTGTCAAACGCCACCATCTCGCGCTTGCGCTGGATCTCGACGGGCAGGATCTGCTCGCGGAACCGGCCCTCCTTGATCGCCCGAGCCGCACGAGCCTGGCTCTCGGCGGCGAAGGCATCCTGCGTCTCGCGGGGGATGCCGTAGCGCTCCGCGATGTTCTCGGCGGTCACGCCCATATGGCCGTTTCCGAACGGGTCGCTCAGCGCGCCGAGCATGTAATCGACCAGCACCGCGTCGCCCATGCGCTGCCCGGTGCGCCCGTTCTTCAAGAGATGCGGCGAACGGCTCATGCTCTCGGCGCCCCCGGCCACCGCCGTGTCGGCATCGCCGAGCAGGATGGACTGCGCCGCGGAGACGATCGCCTGGAGGCCGCTGCCGCAGAGGCGGTTGACCGTCATGGCCGGCACCTCCTTGGGAATGCCGCCCTCCATGGCCGCGACGCGGGCGATGTAGGCGTCACGCGGCTCGGTCGGGATCACGTTGCCGAGCACGACGTGCCCGACCGCCTCCGGCTGCGTGCCGGCCCGGCGCAGCGCCTCCGCGATGCATCGGGCCGCGAGTTCGGAGGGCGGGATCGCGGCCAGCGCGCCGCCGAAGGTGCCGATCGCGGTCCGCACTGCGCCTGTGATCACGACGTCGGTCATGCTCGTCATCTCTCGCTTACGCGCCCACCGGCCACGACCAGAAGGCATCGCCCTCGGCTTCCAGGTTTCGGTTGAGCACCATCTTGTGAACCTCGTCGGCCCCGTCCACCAGCCGCGCTTGCCGGGCGTAGCGGTAGATCCATTCGAGCGGCGTGTCGGTGGAATAGCCCCGGGCGCCGTTGATCTGGATCGCCACGTCGGCGGCCGCGTGCAGCAGGTTGGCCACGTGGACCTTGGCCATCGAGACTTCCTTACGGGCGAAGCTGCCCTGGTCGAGCGCCCAGGCGGCCTTCATGACCAGAAGGCGGCCGATCTCGATCCGCATGGCGAGGTCGCCCAGCATCAGCTGGATGCTCTCCCGGTCGGCCAGGCGGATACCGAAGCCGTGGCGCTCGGCCGCGTAGGCCCGGGCGATCTCGACGCAGCGCTTCGACAGGCCGAGCCAGCGCATGCAGTGGGTCAGTCGTGCCGGGCCGAGGCGAATCTGCGTGAGCTTCAGGCCGTCGCCCTCGTTCATCAGGATGTTCTCGGCTGGGATCTCCAGCCCCTCGAACAGCAGCTCGCAATGGCCGCCATGCTCCTCCGGTCCCATGATCGGGATGCGGCGCAGGATCCGCCAACCGGGCTGGTCCTTGTGGAACAGGAAGGCGGTCAGACCTTTCCGCGCGTCGTCGGAAGTGCGGGCCATCAGGATGAAGTGGTCGGCTTCCTCGGCGCCGGTGATGTACCATTTCCGGCCAGTGACCACGTAGGTGTCGCCCCGGCGTTCGGCCCGGGTCTGGATCATGCCGGGATCGGAGCCGCCGCCAGGATGCGGCTCGGTCATCGCGAAGGCTGAGCGGACCCGTCCGTCCACGATCGGCGCAAGCCAGCGCTCCTTCTGGGCCGGGGTTGCGACCTTCTCCAGCACCATCATGTTGCCGTCGTCCGGCGCGGCCGAGTTGAACACGACCGGCCCGAAGATCGAGCGGTTCATCGCCTCGTAGCAGACCGCCATGCCGACCTTGTCGAGCCCGGCGCCCCCGGTCTCGGGCTTCAGCTGAAGGCACCACAATCCCTGCTCGCGGGCGAGGCCGCGCAGCCGGGCCAGCTCGGCAAGGCTGATGTTGCCGTGCCCGTCATAGGCTGCCGGCTCGGATTCGAGCGGCACGATGTGGGCATCCACAAAGTCGGCGATCCGGGTGCGGTACGCCTCGACGCGGGGCGAGATGGTGAAGTCCATGGTCGCGGCCTCCGGCAGATGCCCGTGCGCGGTCGGGAGGCGCCCGTCGGGCTGGGCGCACCCGCTCTCGTCCGTTCTCTCCACGATCGGGACCCGGTCAGGCAACCGCAAGGCGAAACGAAGTGCCGCGGCTGTTCGGCGCCCGTGCCGTTTGCGGCGGTGGTCAGCGTCTGCCGAACAGCCGCTCGATGTCGGACAGCTTCAGCTCGATCGATGTCGGACGCCCGTGATTGCACTGACCGGAGTTGGGCGTCGCCTCCATCTCGCGAAGCAGGGCATTCATCTCCTCCGGGCGCAGACGCCGCCCGGCGCGGATCGAGCCGTGGCAGCTCATCCGCGACAGGACGGCGTCGAGGCGCCGCCCGAGCGGACCGCCCTCCGTGGCCGGAGCGCCGCCCTCCTCGTCTCCGCTGGCCTCCAGGGCGTCGAGGATGTCGGTGACCAAGTCCCGTACCGAGGCGCCGATCAGCGCCGCCGGCACCTCGCGCACCAGCACGGCGCCGGGGCCGAAGGGCTCGATCGCGAGTCCGAGGCGGTCCAGATCCGGCGCCGCGGCGACCAGCCGCTCGGCTTCCTCCGGGCTCATCTCCACCACGTCGGGGATCAGCAATCCCTGACGGGCGATGCCGCCACGTGCCCGCTCGGCCTTCATCCGTTCGTAGACGAGCCGCTCGTGCGCGGCGTGCTGATCGACGATCACGAGGCCGTCGCGGGTCTGAGCGAGGATGTAGGTCTCGTGGATCTGGGCCCGCGCCGCGCCGAGCGGGTGGTCGATGGCCTCCGCGGCCTCGGCAACGGCCCGGACATCCGCCTGGGGCGGGGCCTCGATCTCCGGACGTGCGAACGGAGCCTGGGCCGCCTCGGCGAAACCGCGCTCGTCCGACAGGGCAAAGGCCGGATCCGGCGTGCGCGCCGCCTGTGCAGGCCGCCAAGCGTCCGACCGGCCGTAACCGGGAGGCGCCGCCACCGAGGGCGCATGGGCCGGAAACGGACCCGGTCGCGCGGGCTGAAATAGGCTCGGCGCGGCAATCCCGGTATGGATCGCGAGCGGCGGCCCGGCCGGCCGCAGGGCATCGAGGGTCCGGGCCGCGCCGGTCGTGGCCGAGCGGGCGCCGCCACGTCGCAGCGCATCGTGGATCGCGCTCACCACAAGAGCGCGCACGAGGCCGGGCTCGCGGAACCGCACCTCCGTCTTGGCCGGATGGACGTTGACGTCGACGAGCTCCGGGTCGCACGCGATGCTCAAGCCGAGCACCGGGTGCCGGTCGGAGGCCAGTGTGTCCGCGTAGGCGCCGCGCACCGCCCCGAGCAGCAGACGGTCCCGCACCGGGCGACCGTTGACCGCGAGGTGGATGTGGGTCGCCGCGGCCCGATGATAGGTCGGCAGCCCGACATGGCCCGTGACCGCGAAGCCCTCGCGTGCAAGGGACGCCGGCAGGGCGTTGGAGGTGAAATCCGGTCCCAGCACCGCGGCGAGCCGGCGCAGATCGGCCTCCGGCCCACCTTCCGCCGGCAGAACCAGCGGCTGGGCGGCATCGGCCCGCAGGGTGAAGCGGATCCCGGGCTGGGTAACGGCGAGCCGGCGCAGGATCTCGGCGATGGCCGCGTTCTCGGCGCGATCGGACTTCAGGAACTTGAGCCGGGCCGGCGTTGCGGCGAACAGCTCGGTCACCTCGATCCGCGTGCCGCGCTGTGCCGCCGCCGGGCGCACCGGCCCCTTCAGGCCAGCCTCGATGGTGAGGCTCGCACCCGCCTCGGCATCCGGGGTCCGGCTGACGATGGCGAGCCGCGACACCGCGCCGATCGACGGCAAGGCCTCGCCGCGAAAGCCCAGCGTGTCGATCGCCGTCAGATCGCCCCCGGGCAGCTTCGAGGTGGCGTGACGCTCGACCGCGAGGTCGAGATCGTCCGGCGTCATGCCGCGTCCGTCATCGACGACGCGGATCAGCCGCCGGCCGCCGGCCTCGACCGTGACCTCGATGGTCCGCGCCCCGGCATCGATGGCGTTCTCGACGAGTTCCTTCACGGCCGAGGCCGGGCGCTCCACGACCTCGCCGGCCGCGATGCGGTCGACGAGCACGGGATCGAGGCGGCGGACGGAGGGCGCGACGGCGGTCATGGACATCTGCCGCCAAGATAACCCTTGGGCGGTCCCGATCCAATCGGGCGCCGGCAGAGGTCCGGCGCTCAGGCGCGCCGCTTGGACCCGCCCAGGGAGATCCGGCCGGCGCTGCCGGTTCGCGTTCCGTGGTTCGGCGCCGCGTAGGGCCGGCGGGACAGGTCGTAGAGGACGTTGCCGACGAGCCCGGCCGTGCGCCGCAGCGTTGCGCCGTCGCAGGTTGCTGCGACCCGGACCCCGATCTCGTGCGTGTGGCTGCGGCCGTAGAGCCAGACGGCCAGCCGCGCTCGGGTGGCTTCCGGGATGCCGTCGAGCAAGTAGGTGGCGCCCTCGGCGTCGGATTTGATCAATTGCCCCACCGTCTCGGGCGAGACGGGGCAATCGTTGGCGGGATCGTCGACGCTGAGCGCGCGGTCCTTCGTCATGGCGGCACCTGACCGTTCTGGAACTTCAGGTTGAACGTTCTTGGTTAACGAACGGTGACCACGGGCGACGGCTTGTTTCATGCTCCGACGAGAGGGACTGCTCCACCGGCTTGAGCGGCGCAGCCCGGAAGCGATATTTCAGAGCGGTCTGCGGATCAGGCGCGCGATCAGGCCGATGATGCCTTCGCGGAACAGCAGAACACAGAGAACGAAGACGCAGCCCTGGATGATCGTCACCCAGGCGCCGAACTGGGCGAGGTATGTCTCCATGGTGACGATCACCAGCGCTCCGACGATCGGCCCGAACACCGTGCCCATGCCGCCGACCAGCGTCATCAGCACCACCTCGCCCGACATCGCCCAGTGAACGTCGGTCAGCGAGGCGAGCTGGAAGACGATCGCCTTGGTGGAGCCGGCGAGCCCCGCCAGCGTCGCCGAGAGCACGAACACCGCGAGCTTGTACTGGCTGGCCCGGTAGCCAAGCGAGATCGCCCTCGGCTCGTTGTCGCGGATCGCCTTCAGCACCTGCCCGAACGGCGAGTGGATGATCCGGTAGATCAGCAGCATCCCGGCCAGGAAGATCACGGCGACGACGGCGTACATCGCCCGATCGTCCGCGAGGCTGATCACCCCGAACAGCGCACCGCGCGGCACCGCCTGGATGCCGTCCTCGCCGCCGGTGAACTTCGCCTGCAGCGAGAAGAAGTAGGCCATCTGGGCGAGCGCCAGGGTGATCATGGAGAAGTAGATGCCCTGCCGGCGGATCGCCAGCGCGCCGAAGACCAGCCCGAGCAGGGCCGCCGTCGCCGTGCCGGTGAGGATCGCCACCTCGGGCGTGAAGCCGAGATGCTTGGCGGTGTAGGCGCAGAGATAGCTCGCCATGCCGAAATAGGCGGCGTGACCGAAGGAGAGCAGGCCGCCGTAGCCGAGCAGCAGGTTGAAGGCGAGTGCGAACAGCGCGAAGCACAGCACCTTCATCAGGTAGACGGGGTAGAGCACCAGCGGCGCCACGATCAGCAGAACGGCGATGCCGACGAAGATCAGGCGGTGAAGTGCCTTGTCGTCCCGGGTCGTCGGCAGAGCGGCGGCGATCGGGGCGGCGTCGATGGCGGCGGTGTCGGCCATGGGAGATGCCTCAGTTCGCGGTCAGGCCGTGCGCCCGAACAGGCCGGCGGGTTTGACGAGCAGCACCAGCACCATGATCACGAAGATCACGGTCGCCGAGGCTTCCGGATAGAACACCTTGGTCAGCCCCTCGACCAGGCCCAGGGCGAAGCCGGTGATCACTGAGCCGATGATCGAGCCCATGCCGCCGATCACCACCACGGCGAAGACGACGATGATGATGTCGGCGCCCATGTTGGGGTTCACCGAGTAGATCGGCGCGGCCAGCACCCCGGCGAAGCCCGCGAGCGCGACGCCGAAGCCGTAGGTCAGCGTCAGGAACAGCGGCACGTTTACCCCGAAGGCCTGGACCAGGGTCGGATTCTCTGTGGCTGCCCGGAGATAGGCGCCGAGCTTGGTCTTCTCGATCACGAGCCAGGTGGCGATGCACACGGTGAGCGAGGCGACTACCACCCAGGCCCGGTAATTCGGCAGGAACATGAACGGCAGCCGCTGGCCGCCCGACAACTCGGCCGGGATCGCGTAGGGCAGGCCCGAGACGCCGTACTGGTTGCGGAACAGACCCTGGATGATCAGCGCGAGGCCGAAGGTCAGCAGCAGGCCGTAGAGATGGTCGAGCTTGTAGAGCCGGGCGATCAGCACCCGCTCCAGCACGATCCCGAAGGCCCCAACCACCAGGGGCGCCAGACCCAGCGCCCACCAGTAGCCGAGGCCGACATAGGTCAGCAGCATCCAGGCCACGAACGCGCCCATCATGTAGAGCGCGCCGTGGGCGAAGTTGATGATGTTCAGGAGCCCGAAGATGATCGCCAGCCCCAGCGACAGGATCGCGTAGAACGAGCCGTTGATCAGGCCGAGCAGCAATTGCCCGAACAGGGCCTGCGTCGGCACTCCGAAGATCGTGGTCATGGCCGTTCTCCGCGCCCCGATCGCATGCTCAGCCCTTCACGAGAGGGCAGTTGCCCTCGTTGAGCGGCCGGAAGACCTGATCGCCCGGGATGGTCTCGAGCGTCTTGTACAGATCCCACTCGCCCTTCGATTCGGCGGGCTTCTTGACCTCGAACAGGTACATGTCGTGGATCTTGCGGCCGTCGGCGCGGATCGTGCCCTTGCCGAACAGCGGGTCGTCGGTTGGCATCGCCTTCATCTTGGCGACCGTGGCGGCGCCGTCGGCGGTCGATTTCAGCTCGGCGACGGCCTTCAGGTAGTGGAGCACGTCCGAGTAGACGCCGGCATGGTTGGCGGTGGGCTTCGAGGCGTTCTTCATCTGCTTGGCGAAGCGGTCCGAGAAGGCTCGGGTCTGGTCGTTCAGGTCCCAGTAGAACGGCTCGGTCAGCACCAGACCCTGCGCGACCTTCGTGCCGAGGGAATGCACGTCCGAGGAGAAGACCAGGAGGCCGGCGAGCGCCTGCCCGCCCTCGGTGATGCCGAACTCACCCGCCTGCTTTATCGAGTTGATCGTGTCGGTGCCGGCATTGGCGAGGCCAATCACCTTAGCGCCCGATCCTTGCGCCTGGAGCAGGAAGGACGAGAAGTCCGAGGTCGGGAACGGCGTCTTCACCGAGCCCACGACCTTGCCGCCGTTCTTGGTGATGACCGCGCTGGTGTCGCGCTGAAGGGTCTGGCCGAAGACGTAGTCGGCAGTGAGGAAGAACCACGTATTGCCGCCGCGCTTCACCATGGCACCCCCGGTGCCGTTGGCCAGCGCCACCGTGTCGTAGACCCAATGGATCGTGTTCGGCGTGCATTGCGGGCCGGTCAGATCGGCGGTGCCGGCGCCGGTGTCGATGAAGACCTTGTTCTTCTCCTTGGTGACCTGGCTGATGGCGAGCGCCACCGAGGAGGTCACGCCGTCGGTGATCATGTCGACGGCGTCGCGGTCGTACCATTGCCGGGCGATGGCCGCGCCGACATCCGGCTTGTTCTGGTGGTCGGCCGAGACGATCTCGACCTTCAGGCCGTGCTGCTCCGGCTTGAAATCCTCGACGGCCAGCTTGGCGGCGACCACCGAGCCCTCGCCGCTGATATCCGAATAGGCACCCGAGCGGTCGCCCAGGATGCCGATCTTCACGTTCGTCTGCGCGGCCGCGGTGCCCATCATCAGTGCGCCCGCGAGGGCGGCGAGAGTCACGGGCCGACCAATACGTCCGAACATGTGCGTTTCCATCCTTGATCTTGTGCACCCCCTCGCGCCGACCCGGTATTCGGGCTGACGGGAAGTGGTCGAGTTGCCAAGCGTCGTCGAATTATTGAGCTGGTATTTGTCACCGTCATTCCGGGGCCGCGCAGCCGAGCCCGGAATTCAGAGCCGCCGTCGGAGCTGATTGTTGCACGACGCTCCAAGCCCGCGGAGTTTCTGGATTCCGGGCTCCCGCTTGCGGCGAGCCCCGGTACGACGGCGTCTTGATCTGCCGCGATCCGTTGATTGGACCGATCCGAGACATGATGTCAGACGCCGAGATAGGCGTGAAGCTTGTCGATATTGGCGTCAAGCTCGGCATTGGGGATCATGTCGACCACCCGCCCCTGCTCGATCACAAAGTGCCGGTCCGCCAGCGTCTGGGCGAAGCGGAAGTTCTGCTCCACCAGCACGATGGTGTAGCCTTGAGCCTTCAATTGCTGGATCGTCCGGCCGATCTGCTGGACGATGACCGGCGCGAGACCTTCGGTCGGCTCGTCGAGCAGGATCAGCTTGGCGCCGGTGCGCAGGATCCGGCCGATCGCCAGCATCTGCTGCTCGCCGCCGGACAGCTTCGTGCCCTGGCTGCCGGCCCGCTCCTTCAGGTTCGGGAACAGCGTGTGGATCTCGGCCACCGACATGCCCCCCGGCTTCACCCGGGGCGGCAGCATCAGATTCTCGTGCACCGTCAGGCTCGCGAAGATGCCGCGCTCCTCCGGAACGTAGCCGAGCCCGAGCCGGGCGATGTTGCGCGATGCCATCCGGATCGTCTCGACGCCGTCGTAGACGATGGACCCCGAGCGTCGGCCGAGAATGCCGATGATCGCGCGGAGCGTCGTGGTCTTGCCGGCGCCGTTGCGGCCCAGAAGGGTGATCACCTCGCCGGCCCGGACGTCGATGTCGATGCCGTGGAGCACGTGGCTCTCGCCGTACCAGCCCTCCAGGCCGCGGACGGTGAGTAGCGAGCCGGTCGCGCCGGCCGGAGCCGGAGTCTTCAGGGCCGCTTCAGGCATGTCCCGCCCCGATATACGCTTCGACCACGCGCGGATCCTTGGAGACGGTGGCGTAATCGCCCTCGGCCAGCACCTGGCCGCGGGCCAGGACGGTGATGCGGTCCGATAGGGACGCCACCACCGAGAGGTTGTGCTCGACCATCAGGATGGTCCGGTCCTTCGACACCCGGCGGATCAGCTGCGCCGTACGCTCGACATCCTCGTGGCCCATGCCGGCCATGGGCTCGTCGAGGAGCAGCATCTCGGGGTCGAGGGCGAGCGTCGTAGCGATTTCCAGGGCGCGCTTGCGTCCGTAGGACAGCTCCACCGCCAGCACGTCGGCGAAGTCCGAGAGGCCCACGGCCTCCACCAGCGCCAGCGCCTCGCCGTTGAGCGCCCGCAGAATCCGCTCGGGTCTCCAGAAGTCGAACGAGTCGCCGCGCCGCCGCCGCTGCAGCGCGATGCGCACGTTCTCCATGACCGTCAGATGCGGAAACACCGCCGAGATCTGGAAGGAGCGCACCAGCCCGAGCCGGGCAACATCGGCCGCCTTCACACCAGTGATGTCGCGGTCCTTGAAGCGGATCGTCCCGGCAGTCGGGATGAGGAACTTCGTCAGGAGATTGAAGCAGGTCGTCTTGCCGGCGCCGTTCGGCCCGATCAGCGCGTGGATCGTCCCACGCTCAACCTGCAAGGCTACGCCGTTGACGGCCCGGAATCCCTTGAATTCCATCGTCAGGCCGTCCGTCGTCAGGATGACGTCCCGTGCCAAGCGTGCCCCTCCCGGGTATGAATTCTTGCCCGCCATATCGCCGATGCAAGCGGGACCAGTCCATCGCAAACGCTCGATGCGGCGCGACAATCCCCCGGGAGTGATATTCAAACCTCCGCGCTGAAGCCCGTCCCGTATGCCGAGCTTGACCGTTTGCCGCCACGCGATTAACTCAGACAAATATTGACCGGGAGGGCTCGATGGCCGACCGCGCGGCCTACATCGCCATCGATTGGGGCACGACCAACCGCCGAGCCTACGCGATGACGCGTGAGGGTGCGGTGCTGGACAGCCTGCACGACGATCGCGGGGTCCTCGCCCTCGCGGCAGATCAGTATCCGGTTGAGATCGCGGCGCTGCGAGAGCGTCTGGGTACCTATCCGGTCATCGCCGTCGGAATGGTCGGCTCCAACCGAGGCTGGCTCGAGGCGCCCTACATCGCAGCTCCCGCAACGCTGGAGCGTCTCGCCGACGCCTGTGCCGAGGCCGCCCCGGGCGTGCACATCGTTCCCGGCGTCGCCCTCCGCGACGGCAAACGGCCGGACGTAATGCGGGGCGAGGAGATTCAGATCTTGGGCGCGATCCGCGCCGGCGCCGCACCGCCGACGGCGCTGTTCTGCCAGCCCGGCACACACAACAAGTGGATCGAGACCGTGGACGGCGCGATCACAGACTTCACGACGGTTATGACCGGTGAGGTCTTCGCGCTTCTTCGCCATCACGGCGTGCTGGCCGGGATGCTGGACGGCCCAGTCGCGGATGGTGCACCATTCCGGAGAGGGCTGCGCCGCGGGATCGCCTCGCACAACCTCGCCTCCAGCCTGTTCGAGGTCCGCGCCGGCATCCTGCTCGGCCGGTTGGCGCTCGACGACGCCGCGGCCTATGCCAGCGGGATCCTGATCGGTGCCGATATCGGCACCCGGGAGGATCTCGCCCGCCGCCCGGTCCACGTATTCGGCGGCGGGTCCCTAAGCGCCCTCTACGCCGTCGCCATCAGAGAGGCCGGCGGAATGCCGGTGCTCGTGCCGGACGGCTCCTCGACGGCCGGCATCCACGCCATCTGGAGTTTGCGGGCATGACCATCCGCGATCGGTTCGAGAAGGCTTTCGCGGCCTGCCCGCTCGTCGCCATCCTGCGCGGGCTGACGCCCGACGCGGCGCCGGACGTGGGCGACGCGCTGGTCGAGGCCGGGTTCACGCTCATCGAGGTTCCGCTCAACTCGCCCGAGCCGCTGCGTAGCATCGGGCTTCTCGCCGAACGGCTGGCCGGACGCGCCCTCGTCGGCGCCGGCACCGTCCTGACGCCGGCGCAGGTCGGGGCGGTCGCCGACGCGGGCGGAACCCTGGTGGTATCACCCAATACCGATGCCGCCGTCATCGGCGCGACGGTCGGGGCCGGCCTCATCGCGTTGCCGGGCTATCAGACGCCGACCGAAGCCTTCGCGGCACTCGCGGCCGGAGCCACGGCACTCAAGCTGTTCCCCGCGGATGTCGCCACCCCCCTCGCCTTGAAGGCGCATCGGGCGGTGCTGCCGGCGGGCACGCGCGTTCTCGCGGTCGGCGGCGTCACGCCCGACAGCATCGCCGGTTGGCGTGAGGCCGGCGCCGACGGCTTCGGCCTCGGTTCAAACCTCTACCGACCGGGCAAGGCGGCGGTCGACGTCGCTCGCGATGCGGACGCCTTCGTGGCAGCCATCCGACACGCCGGCTGAGGGACCCGCGCCGCCCACTCTCGTCGAGATCCCGGCTTGGACCCGGGTCCCGGGCAGCCTATCAGGCCGCTGCGTCAGCGAGGACAGGAGCGGGTCGATGATCGGTCAGAGCGGGACGGGTACGGAGCGCGACGGCCTCGGCGGGCTCGACACCCCATGCCTCGTCCTCGACGCGGACAAGCTGCGGGCCAACATCGACCGGATGCGCCGGCATCTCGATGCGATGCACGTCACCCTGCGTCCGCATCTCAAGACCGCCAAATCCCTCGATGTCGCGCGCGCCGCCATGGCGAGTCCCGATGGTCCGGCCACCGTATCGACCCTGCGGGAGGCCGAGTATTTCGCCGAAGGCGGGGTCCGCGACATGATCTACGCGGTCGGGATCGCGCCACACAAGCTTGATCGGGTCGGTGCGATTCGCCGGCGCTGGAACACGGACCTCGCGATCATCCTCGATTCGGTTGCGCAGGCGGACGCGGTGGCGGCCTGGAGCCGTCAGAACGGCGATCCCCTGCCGGTGCTGATCGAGGTGGATGCCGACGGTCACCGCTCCGGTGTCGCGCCGCGCGATGCCGACACGCTCATCGCCATCGGCCGCGCGCTCTCCGACGGCGCCGCCCTGCGCGGCGTGCTGCTCCATGCCGGCGACAGCTACGGGCTGAGCGACCCCGCCGCGCTGCGCGCCGCCGCGGAGGCCGAGCGCAGAGCCGCCGTCGCGGCCGCCGCGATCCTACGGGACGCTGGGCTGCCCTGCCCGATCGTCAGTGTCGGCTCGACCCCGACGGCCCGCTACGCCGAGACCCTGGACGGCGTAACGGAGGTGCGCGCCGGCGTGTTCATGATCGGCGACCTGTTCCAGGCCGGCGTCGGCTCCTGCGCGGTGGACGATATCGCGCTCACGATCCTCACGACGGTGATCGGGCACCAGCGCGACAGGGGCTGGATCATCACGGATGCCGGCTGGATGGCGCTCTCCCGAGACAGGGGCACGGCCCGCCAAACGGTCGACCAGGGCTACGGTCTCGTCTGTGACCGGGCCGGCCTGCCCTATCCGGATCTGATCGTGCGGGACGCCAATCAGGAGCACGGCATCCTGGCCCTGCGAAAGGGCTCGTCCGCCGCACTGCCCGATCTGCCGATCGGCACGCGCCTGCGCATCCTGCCGAACCACGCCTGCGCGACCGGGGCCCAGCACGACCGCTACCACGTGATCCGCGGTGGCGCGATGACTGGCCAGGTCTGGCCGCGCATCAACGGCTGGTGAATCAGTCGTACGGTTTCAACGGCGGGCAGCCACCGACCGCATCGGAGCGTCGGATTCCTCCATGACGGTCCGGCATAAAGGGCTGAGGGTGGCGCGCCTCTCATGCAGGCAGGCCGTGATCGCGCCGGCATTTGGAATCTGGGCGGCGCATAGGCGCAGCACGTCGGGTGTGCATGCGGAGCGCTCGGCCCGCGTTTCCGCAACTGCAGGCACCGCTCCGGCAACGACGGCCAGAAGGGCGAAGGTGGCGGACTTCATCGAACCGGATCCTTTCCGGCGAAGCGGCCGGCGCGTACGCGCAGGTCGCGGGGCCGGGCAAGAACGCCGGTAACCGCCGAGGTTGCCGTCGGATTGGTGCACAATCTGTCGCAGAGCTGCGGAGATCTTTGCGGGAGAGCCGCGGGCTTAAGGGCGCCCGGCGGGCGTGATCGCGCCCGTGATGGCGGGCTCGCCCACCGCCGCGCCAGGCACCGGCGACGTGCGCTGTCGGTCGAGCTTGTCGGCAGACACCAGTGCGGCGGCGATCAGGGCCGACACGGCGAGCGTCGCCTTCACCACGTCCCAGACCCGCGCGAGCATGGCCAAACCTCAGGGGCGTCACTGCGTCCAAGCCGCGGATGCACCTCGAGGGGCCGCGGTCCTGCCATCCTGTGAGGCAGCCCTTCCCAAAACCTTTCCCGATTCGGACGCGAGCTCTGTCGCTCGCGACCTGATGCATTCAGGCCTCACCTGTGGGGTGGGCGCGTCGCGGCCTCGGCCGCCAGGGCCTCAAACACCAGCGCGTGCCGTTGGGCCAGCGCCTCCACATCCGTCGTGTATCCGCCGCCGATCACCGCCACGAGCGGAATGCCGCGGGCCCGGGCCTGCGCGACGACGTAGCGGTCGCGGGCCAGAAGGCCCGCGTCGGAGAGGCAGAGGCGCCCGAGGCGGTCATCCCGGTGGGGATCGACTCCGGCATTGTAGAAGACCAGATCGGGCGCCAGCGCATCGAGCAGCGGCGGGAGGTGCGTCCGCAACACTTCGAGGTAGCCGGCATCGTCGAGCCGATCCGGCAGACCGATATCGAGGTCGCCTGCGATCTTCTGGGCGGGGTAGTTGTTCTCGCAGTGGACGGAGAGCGTGAACAGCTCCGGACACAGGGCGAGGCAATCCGCGGTGCCGTCGCCCTGATGGACATCCAAGTCGACCACGAGGGCGCGGCGGACCAAGCCCTCGGCCTGGAGCGTGCGGGCCGCGACTGCGACGTCATTGAGTACGCAGAAGCCGGCGCCCTGCTGCCGCCTGGCATGATGAGAGCCGCCGGCCGCGCTCCCGGCCAGCCCCTCCGACAGCGCCAGGCGCGCCGCCAGCAGGGTCCCACCCACGGATGCGCGCGAGCGCCGGACCACGGCCGGATCGATCGGCAGGCTGATGGCGCGCTCAATCTCGCGCGACACCGTGCCCGTCAGCACCGCCTCGACGTAGCGATGATCGTGCGCGCGGACGAGGATCTCGGCGGTGGCCAACTCTGGCGTCACGAAGCCGAGCGGCGCGAGCCCTTTGGCGATCAGGGTCTCCGCCAGCAGCCCATACTTGCGCATCAGGAAGCGGTGTCCGGCCGGCAAGCTCGCCTCATAAGCCGGATGGAACGCGATCGGCGGAATCATGCGGCCCCGTTCAGGTCGGCCGCGATCGTCCGGGCCAGCGCCGCCCCGCTGTCGTGGGCGGCCTCGATACGCGCCCCGAGGCACCAGTCGCCGGCCGCACCGAGACCGAGAGCCGGATCGTACAGGCTGGCCACGTCCAGAGCGGTTTCGACTTGTGCGTAGCGCCAACGATGGGCCTCCACATGGGTCGGCCGGAGCGCAACGCGAAGATGCCGCGCCGCAGCCTCGATGAGGCTGGCGGTGATCGTCTCGCGCGGCTCCTCCAAATGGCGGCGCGACCAATCGGCCGTCGCGTGAATCGTCAGGCGAACGCCTTCCGGGCGGCCCGGCTTTGACGCATCGAGAGCAATGAGACCGACCGGGTCCTCCCGCGGCTCGATCAGGTCGCCGGTCGGCCCGCCTTCGGCGGCCACCATCACCGACCAGCAGGGCGCATACGAGGCGCGTTCGACATCGGTGAGCGCGTATCCGGATCCGTCGAGCAGAGCGGCGGTCTGCGGCGCCGGAAAGGTGATCGCCACGGCGCCGAACGGGCCGTGCACCCCACCCCCAGCGTCGTCGAGATACCAAGCGCCGTCGTCCCGTCGAATCCGCGTGATCGTGGTCGCAGATCGCACGGACAGGCCGGCCAGGAGATCGCGAATCGGCGCGGTCATGTCGGGGACGCCGACCCAGCGCTCCGCCCCGACCCAGGGGGCGACGATCCCCCGTTGCTCCCACGCCGCGAGGCGCGCCGCCAAGACGGATCCGCGCGACCGCATGAACTGGGCACCGTGATCGAATTGCAGGGACGCGCTGCGGCGGGTCGCCATGCGGCCGCCGACCGCCCGCCCCTTATCGAAAACCTGCACGGTCAGGCCAGCATCGGCGAGCATCCGGGCGGCGGTCGCACCGGCCATGCCGGTTCCGAGGATCGCGACGGTTCGGCGCTTCTTCACACCCTCGATCCACTCCCAAGGCCGGCCCGCTCAGCCGGCCGCGTCAGAAAGTAGGAGCGTGGCCAGCAAAGTCAGGGGAAGGCTTGGATGGTTGCGCGGCACCGTGCGTGCAGGATGCCGCAGCCGTATTCCGATCACGGGCGCGCATGGTGCGGGTAGAGGGAATCGAACCCCCACGCCTTTCGGCTGGCGATTTTGAGTCGCCCGCGTCTACCAGTTCCGCCATACCCGCGTGCCCGGCGCTCTTCGCACGAACCGGCCGCGGGGGCCAAGTGTGTTTTTCGCGCCCGCGGTCGATCTGGCCAAGACCGGGCACCTATGCTCAAAGGGCGACCGGTCTTTCCATCCAGGATGTTGAATGCTCCGCCGGCTCTACGCGTGGATCCTGGCCCTCAGCGGCCGGCCCTCCGCGCCCTACGCGCTCGGCGCCGTGGCATTCGCCGAAAGCTCGTTCTTCCCGGTCCCGCCCGACGCCATGCTGGTGCCGATGGCGGTCAGCCGTCCGGACCGGGTCTGGTTCTACGCGACCATCGCCACGATCGCGTCCGTTCTCGGGGGTCTCGTCGGCTACGCGATCGGCGCGCTGCTGTTCGATTCCGTCGGCGAGTGGCTGATCCGCCTGTACGGCCTGCAGAACTCAGCCGCGACGTTCCAGGATTCGTACGCGCGTTACGGCCATTGGGTGATCCTGCTCAAAGGGCTCACGCCGATCCCGTACAAGCTCGTCACCATCACCTCGGGCTTCGCCCATTACAGCCTGTTCTGGTTCACGGTGCTGTCGATCGTGACCCGCGGCGCGCGGTTCTTCATCCTGGCCGGATTGCTCGGACGCTACGGCGTCCAGATCCGCGGCGTTCTGGATCGGCACCTCAACGCGGTGGCGGCAATCTCCGTTGCCGTCATCGTCCTCGGCTTCCTCCTCTTCAAAGTGATCCTGTAGTGATGAACACGGCGGCAGCACTGCGTGTGAAGACGGCTGGCCTGTGGCTTGCGATCTTCTCCGCCCTCACGGTGGGGACCGTTCTCGTGCTGCAACACGGATACGGTTACGCGCCCTGCAAGCTCTGCCTGACCGAGCGTCTGCCCTTCTACGCCGCACTGCCGCTCGGGCTAATCGCCCTGCTGGCACCGGAGCGGATCGGCCGGATTGCCCTCGGTCTCGCCGCCCTCGGCCTCCTCTATGGGACGGGCGTCGGGGTCTATCACGCCGGCGCCGAGTGGGGGTTCTGGCCGGGACCGTCCGATTGCGGCGGCGGCACCGGCGCCAACCCTGGTCAGGTGGGCGACTTCCTCAACGCGCTGGGATCCACGAAGGTCGTGGACTGCTCCGTCGCCGCGCTTCGGGTGCTTGGCATCTCCCTCGCCGGCTGGAACGCGCTCGTCTCCTTCGCGCTGGCCTCCCTCGCTGGCACCGCGGCTGCGCGCCCCTGATCGGGCCCGTGTCTTAAGCCTGGATGATCCCGGCCTAAGGCACGCGCCTGGAGGCTTAGCCTCCGCCCTGGAGGATGAACCGCAGATTCAGTTGCGATCGTCGGGCAGGATCGGGATCGCGGCCACCTCGATGCCCTCTTCGATGAGCGCGCGCGCCTCGGCGGCGCTCGCCTCACCATAGATCGAGCGGCCTTCCGTTTCACCGTAATGGATCTTGCGGGCCTCCTCGGGGAAGCGTTCGCCGACATGTTCCGAATGGGCCACGACGTGTTCGCGCAGCGCCCGCAGCATGGCCCGGACCTGTCGCTCCGGCTCCGCGATCAGGGTCTGCGGCTGGTCCGGTTGCGCCGGGACTGGGACAGATGAGCGCTCGCGATCCGTGCGGGCGACACGCGGCACCATCAGGGCCTTGCTGACTTTCGCGCTGTCGCAGACCGGGCAGGTCACGAGCCCGCGTGCGGCCTGTTCATCGTAGGAATCCGAGGACGGGAACCAGCTCTCGAAGCCGTGCCCGGCCTCGCAGACGAGACTGTACCGGATCATTCTCTTGCTTGCTGTTCTGTCTACTGTGCGGCCCGGATCTGAGGACCAACCCGTTCAACGGAGAAGGTGCGGCCGTGCTTGAGCGAGGGGATGCGCGCCCGGGCATCCGCGACCTGCGCGAGGTCGATCTCCGCCAGGATCACGCCAGGCTCTGAGCCACCCGCGTCGGCGAGGACGCGGCCCCAGGGATCGACGATCAGCGAGTGGCCGAAGGTCTCGCGGCCATCCTCGTGGAGACCGCCTTGAGCCGCCGACATGACGAAGGAGCCGGTCTCGATCGCGCGCGCCCTTTGCAGGACATGCCAATGCGCCTCGCCGGTCTGGCGGGTAAAGCAGGCCGGCGCGGTCAGCACCTCCGCCCCCGCCTCGGCCAGAGCCCGGTACAGGCCGGGAAACCGGATGTCGTAGCAGATCGTGAGCCCGAGCATGGCCCACGGCGTCGCCGCGACCACCGCGCAGGCGCCGCCTGTATAGGTGGCCGATTCCCGCCAGCGCTCGCCGCTGGGCAGGTCGACATCGAAGAGATGAAGCTTGTCGTAGGATGCGAGGATCTCGCCGTCCGAGCCGATCAGGTAGGCGCGGTTGGCGATCTTGTCGCCAGACCGCACCGCGATCGAGCCGATCTGAACCACCGCGCCCGTCTCTCGTGCGGCCTCGCGCAGGGCAGACAGGGTCTGGTCCTGATCTTCGCCGGTGACATGTGCGAAGAGACGCTCCCGATTCCGCTCAACCAGAGACGTCATCTCGGGGGTCTGGACATAATCCGCACCGCGCGACGCCGCCTCACGGACACCGGCCACAGCCGCATCGCGGTTCACGCCCGGATCGCGACCGGAGCGCATCTGCACGCAGGCGGCCGTGAAGCGTGCGTCAGGCATCGGCCGTGTCCTTCAGCAGTCGATCCAGCTTGCCCGCCCGATCAAGCGCGTAGAGATCGTCGCAGCCACCGACATGCGTGCCGCCGATGAAGATCTGCGGCACGCTCGTGCGGCCGCCTGCCTTCTCCACCATGGTGCCGCGTGCGCCCTGCACGCGCTCGACGTCGATCTCCTGGAAGGCGACGCCCTTCTCCTTCAGCAGGCTCTTGGCCGCCGAGCAATAGGGGCACCAGGCCGTGGTGTAGATGGTGACCGGCTGCATGGCGTTCATCGTCCCGCGCGTGATCTCCCGCCATATAGGAGCGCGCGATCCGAATTGCCTATGCCCGTGTGGTCACAGGAGGACTCGTCCTCCCGCTGCGGCGTGCCGAAGGCCGGCACTCCGCTCCGCCGGTCTTGCCGTCAGGCCGCCAGCAGCTTCTCGACCTCGTTGACGAGGTCGCGCAGATGGAACGGCTTGGACAGGACCTTGGCGTCCTTCGGAGCCTTGGAATCCGGGTTCAGCGCGACCGCCGCGAAACCGGTGATGAACATGACCTTGATGTCGGGGTCGAGTTCGGTCGCCCGCCGCGCAAGCTCGATGCCGTCCATCTCCGGCATCACGATGTCGGTCAGCAGCAGCTCGAACGGTTCCTCGCGCAACCGGTTGTAGGCCGAGAGGCCGTTGTCGAAGGACAGGACGTCGTATCCCGCATTCTGCAGCGCCTTCGCCAGAAACCGGCGCATATCGTTGTCGTCTTCCGCCAGCAGGATTTTCATCGGCCGGATCCGAGCCTTCGAGTCGCGTTGTTGATCCCATAAAGGGAGGCGATGGTAAACAAGGTGTTAGGATGGACCCCGCAGCGCACGCCGCGTGACCCTTTGGCGACGGCACCCTTGGCGGGCGCCGAGTGGACAGGCGGTCGATCGCGCCGCACAGTGCGGACCTGCCGTGCTTTCACAACCGCCGGGGTGTCCACCAGCCGATGATCGCGCCCGTACCGGTCGAGCCAGACGTCTTCGGATTTGCCCCGGCCTTCGCGGTCGACGAGCCGGCGGCGCACATCCTGCCCTTCGTCTTCAATACCGGCCATTCCGGAGCCGTCTACCCCCCCGACTTCGTCGCGGCGTCCCGACTCGACGCGCTTACGCTGCGCCGCTCGGAAGACGCGTATGTCGATCGCCTGTTCGCATCGGTGGTCGCCCTCGGTGCGCCGCTCCTGCGGGCCAACTTTCCGCGCGCATTCCTCGACGTGAACCGCGAGCCCTTCGAACTCGATCCGCGCATGTTCGAGGGCCGGCTGCCGTCGTTTGCCAACACGCGCTCGATGCGGGTCGCCGGCGGGCTGGGAACGGTTCCGCGGGTTGTTGCCGACGGGCAGGAGATCTACGCGCGCAGGTTGCCGGTAACCGAGGCGACGGCACGGATCGAGGGGCTCTACAAGCCCTATCACCGCGCGCTGCGCGGCCTCGTCCAGCGGACGGCGCGCAGCCACGGGCATTGCGTGCTCATCGATTGCCACTCAATGCCGTCCTCAAGCCTCGGGCGCGATCCGGAGATGAAGGCCGACGTGGTGCTGGGTGACCGCTACGGGACGGCCTGTGCCCCGAGCCTCATCAACGGGTTCGAGACCGCTTTTCGGGCGCGGGGTTTCCGCGTGGTTCGCAACAAGCCCTATGCGGGCGGCTTCATCACCGAGCATTACGGCGAGCCGAATCTCGGGCGCCATGCCTTGCAGATCGAGGTCAGCCGCGGGCTCTACATGAACGAAGGCAGTCTCGCGATGACGGCGGGCTTCGATGATCTCGCGGAGGCGCTGACATCCATCATCGCCGAGGTCGCGTCCGATCTGGGCGATCTGACGCCCCGCCGAATGGCGGCGGAATAGAAGCGGGATACCCAGCGTTCACCAAGAGACCGCAACGCCCAAGAAAAAAGGCCACTCCCGAAGGAGCGGCCCGAAGTCTAGGGAGGAAACGCCCAAGAAGGGCTACGTGACCGCGACGCCATCGCGATCTCGCAACGCACAAAATAAAGTGCGCCGCACAAGACGCAAGGGCAATCTGGGTCTAGGCTCCGCCCTCAGTGCATACCTGAGCCGCGTGTCCGAAGCGCCCGCCGGTCTCCAGCGAACGGAACGAGCGTGCTCACCCGAAAAAATGGCCCGGCCGCGTTTTCCGCGCCGAGCCATCTTGGCGTCATCCGGAGTAATGCCGAGAGCGCCCCGGCCTTCCCTGTCGAGATCCGCAGGCGAGAAGGCCCGGCGCCTCAGTGCTGCTCCTTCAGGAGCTTGGCGATCTCGGACCGCAAGGGCCCTGCGAGATCCTCTCGCTCCAGGGCGTAGGCCAGGTTCGCCGTGAGGAACCCGAGCTTGGAGCCTGTGTCGTAGGTCCGGCCCTCGTAGTGCATGCCGAAAAAGTCCTGCGACTCCATCAAGTCGATCATCGCGTCCGTGAGCTGGATCTCGCCGCCGGCCCCCTTCTTGCCGTGCTCGAGGATCCCGAAAATCTCGGGCTGCAGGATGTAGCGGCCGGAAATGATGAAGTTCGAGGGCGCCGTACCCTGCTTGGGCTTCTCGACCATGCCGGTGATCTGGAAGGACTGCCCGTAGGTCTCGCCGACACTCACGATCCCGTACTGATGGGTCTCCTCGGGCGCGACCTCCTCGACGGCAATGACGTTGCCACCATGACGCTCGTAAGTTGCCAGCATCTGCTGCATGCAGCCGCGGCTCAGCATGTCCGGCAGCAGCACGGCGAAAGGCTCGTCGCCGACGATCTCGCGGGCACACCACACCGCGTGGCCGAGGCCGAGGGGCGCCTGCTGACGGGTGAAGCTGGTCTGACCAGCCTTGGGCAGATCCTTCTTCAACTCCTCGTAGGCAGCAGTCTTCCCACGCTCTTGCAAGGTGTGATCGAGTTCGAAGGCGATGTCGAAATGGTCCTCGATGACCGCCTTGCCGCGGCCCGTGACGAAGATGAAGTGCTC
Source organism: Methylobacterium sp. OAE515 (assembly GCF_041806315.1). Classification (NCBI taxonomy): domain Bacteria; kingdom Pseudomonadati; phylum Pseudomonadota; class Alphaproteobacteria; order Hyphomicrobiales; family Methylobacteriaceae; genus Methylobacterium; species Methylobacterium sp. OAE515. Next base: position 2,400,227 of record NZ_JBGMUV010000001.1, on the reverse strand, counting down.
GATGCCGGCTTCGCGCGCTTCATCGACGACATGCTGAACGACGGGTCGGTCGACGACCGTGAGCATTTCCTTGGGGACCGCCTTGGTCGCGGGCAGGAAGCGCGTGCCCAGGCCCGCGACGGGCAGGACGGCCTTGCGGATCGGTTTCATCGAAAGGTAACCCCGGCAACGGAACGGAAGAACGTGGTCAACGGTGCGGCCTGTCAGATAGGCTATCGCGAAGCGTCGCAAGAGCGCTGCGGCAATAGTATGAGGCAAACCGCCGTAAATATACCGTCTGCATGGGCGTGCGCGGGCGTGGCGAGAACGGCACCGGAGGGGGTGACATGGCGGTCCTTGTGACGGGAGGCGCCGGCTACATCGGCAGCCACATGGTTCTGGCGCTGCTCGATGCCGGCCATGAGGAGGTCGTCGTCCTGGACGATCTGTCGACGGGCTTCGATTGGGCCGTCCCGGAAGGTGTCAAGCTTGTGGTCGGCGACGTGGCGGACCAAGCGCTCGTCACGCAGACGATCCTGCAGCACAGGATCGATGCGCTGGCTCATTTCGCCGCCCGGATCGTGGTGCCGGACTCCGTGTCCGATCCGCTGGGCTACTACCTTGCCAACACCGTGAAGACGCGCTCCCTGATCGAGGCCTCGGTGCGTGCCGGCGTGCGGCATGTGATCTTCTCGTCGACGGCAGCCGTCTATGGGGAACCGGAGGTCGTGCCCGTCCCCGAGGATCTGCCGCTGAAGCCGATCAACCCCTACGGCCGATCGAAGCTCATGAGCGAGTGGATGATCGCCGACGCGGCGGCCGCCCACGGCTTCTCCTACGTGATTTTGCGCTACTTCAACGTGGCCGGTGCTGATCCGGCCGGCCGCTCCGGGCAGTCGACGCCCAACGCCACGCACCTGATCAAGGTCGCCACGCAGGCCGCCCTCGGGCAGCGCGAACGGCTCGACGTGTTCGGGACCGACTACGCGACGCCCGACGGCTCCTGCCTGCGCGACTACATCCAGGTCTCCGACCTTGCCGCAGCCCATAGGGTCGCGCTCGATCACCTGAGAGCCGGCGGCGAGAGCCTGACGCTGAATTGCGGTTACGGCCGCGGCTACTCGGTGCTCGAAGTCATCGATGTGGTGAAGCGATTGTCCGGCCGCGATTTCGAGGTGCGTCTCTGCCCGCGCCGGCCCGGAGATCCGGCGCAGATCGTCGCCGAGGCGGGGCTGATCCGCGATCGGCTGGGCTGGAAGCCTCGCCACGACGACCTCGACGCGATCGTCGCCCAAGCGCTCGCCTGGGAGCAGCATCTCGGCACGCGCAATCGGCTCTGACCGGATGCCGTCGCGCAGAACACTGCTGGCCGCCAGCCTGTACCTGGCCGCTGGCCCGATCCGGGCCACCGCGGCTGCAGGCGACGACGGCGCGTTTCGGGCCTTCATCGAGGCCCTGCGCCCCGACGCCGCTTCACGCGGGGTATCCGCACAGACGTTCGACGCGGCCTTTCGCGGGATCTCTGCGCCGGACGAGGCGGTCCTGGCACGAACGCGGCGTCAGACCGAATTCGTGCGGCCAGTCTGGGACTATCTCGTCGGCGCCGTGTCGGCGGGGCGGATCAATCGGGGCCGGGCGCGAGCCGCGTCGCTCGCCACGACCCTCAGGCAGATCGAGGGTCGGTACGGTGTGCCGGGCCCGGTGATCCTGGCGTTTTGGGGCATCGAATCCGATTTCGGAGCGAGCGCGGGCAGCGTCTCGACGGTCCGGGCCCTGGCGACCCTCGCCCAGGCACGGCACCGGGGCGACCTGTTCCGGGACGAGCTCCTCGCCGCGCTGACGATCCTGCAGCGCAAGGACATCAGCCCCGAGCGCATGAGCGGCAGCTGGGCAGGCGCCATGGGTCAGGTCCAGTTCCTGCCCTCCACCTATCTGGCCCACGCGGTCGATTTCGACGGCGACGGCCGCCGGGACATCTGGACGAGCGACGCGGATTCGCTGGCTTCCATCGCCGGCTATCTTAAAGACTTGGGCTGGGATCCGTCCGTGTCCTGGGGCTATGCGGTGCTGTTGCCGGACGGCTTCGACCTGTCCCGCTATACGGGCGACCTGAGCGCGTTTGCGCAGAGAGGCGTTCGTCGTGCGGATGGGAAACTGCTGCCGGAGGGCGGTCGCGCCAGCCTGTTCCTGCCGGGCGGGTTGGGCGCGCCGGCCTTCCTGATCACCGACAATTTCGAGGTGATCCGCGGCTACAACACGTCGGATTCCTACGCGTTGGCCGTTGGCCACCTGGCCGACCGTCTGGATGGGGGTCCGCCGCTCGCATTGCCGTGGCCGGCAGCGGGAGCGAGACTGGATGGCGCGGGGTTGCGGGCGCTCCAGACCGCTCTCGCGCGGGCCGGGTTCTACGACGGACCGTCGGACGGCCGTGCAGGCCCGAAGTTGCGCGAGGCGGTCCGGCGTTATCAGATCAGCGTAGGCCTGCCGGCAGACGGGTACGCCACTCCGAAACTTCTCGCGCGGATTCAGGGCGGCACAGAGCCCCACCAGTAAGGTCGCGCACAAGGTCTTGGCCGGGAGCCGGGCCGATTGCGCGTGAGCCGTTCCGCAATGGCGCCGTTCGGGATAAGGTCGGAGGATGCGCATGAAAGTCGCTGACCGGCGTCCCGCGATACGCCCTGTGTTTCACGGCCTGGAGACCTTGCTGTGTCTGGCCTGCCTATCGCTGCTTGGCAGCGTGCCGGCGCTGGCGCAATGGGGCGACGGCTACCAGCAGCCCGGTCCCGGTGCCACTTACGAAGCACCGCCGAGGCGCCGGTCCCGCGATGCATATTACCGGGACGACGGGACCTACGGCCGCCAGCCCCGCTACGCGCCCCAGCAGGAGGCTCCGCGACAGTTCTACTGGCCCTGGGAGGACCGGCCCCAGCCCGTCGCCCCTCAGCCCGAGCGAACCTATCGGGCGCCGCGACCCCGGCCGAACTACGCCCCGGCTGAAGCACAGCGCCCAGCGCCCGCGATCAAGCGGCGCGTGCGTCCGGCCCGGGCGCCGACCCCGCCCAAACCCGCCATCGCCAAGAGCGAGCCGAACGTCCAGATCGCGGTGTTCGGCGACTCGCTGGCCGATCATCTGGCGAAGGGCCTCGATGACGTCTTCGAGGACAATGCCGATGTCGCGGTTCTCGATCGTGCCAAGGGCGACAGCGGCCTCATCCGCAAGGACGTCGTCGATTGGCCCAAGGTCGCGCAGGATTCCCTGCAGGGCAATTCCAAGATCCGTTACGCGCTGGTCATGCTGGGCGCGAACGACCGGCAGCCGATCCGGGACGGCGACGAGACCATCGATCCGCTTACGGATCGCTGGCGTGCCCTGTACCACGCACGCGTCGATGCCCTCATCAAGGTCTTCACCGACAAGAAGGTGCCGCTGGTCTGGGTCGGCCTGCCGCCCGTCCAGAGTGAGGCCCTCAGCCGGGATCTCGCCGCCATCAACGACATCATTCGCGACAGCGTGACCAAGGCCGGCGCGACCTACGTCGATATCTGGCCCGGCTTCGTCGATGACCGGGACAGGTACGCCGCCTCGGGCCCGGACCCGGAGGGCCAGATCGCCAAACTGCGCACTGCCGACGGGGTCCATTTCACGAAGGCCGGCGACCGGAAGCTGGCGCATTTCGCCGATGTCGAGCTGAAGCGGCTGATGGGCACGGCGCCGCAGCCGGCCGACCAGCCGCCGACAGCCACGATCGCGCCGAGCGTGCCGCCCGCGGCCACGGGTCCGAGCCTCGACGGGTCTCCGCAGCTCACCGACACGGCGGCGATCGATCGCCAGATCACCGCGATGCTTCCGAGCCTGCCGGAACCTCCGGGCGTTCCGGCCTTGCCGGTGAAACCGGCGGCCGGACCGGTGGTCCCGCTCAGCCGGGCCGAGGTCTCACCCGGTGGTGCGCTGCTGAGCGGCCGGCCTCGCGATCCGGACAATCTCGGTACGATCGAGCGGACGCTCCTGCGCGGGAATGCGCCCATGCCGCAGCCCGGCCGCGCCGACGATTTCCGCTGGCCGCCCGGGTGACGCCGTACGGCTCTGCGGATCGCCAATCGCCCTAGCGCGGCAGGACGCTCGAACCCATCAGCGTCTCGTCGATGGCGCGCGCCGCCTGCCGTCCCTCCCGGATGGCCCAGACCACCAGGGACTGGCCGCGCCTCATGTCGCCGGCGGCCCAGATCTTGGAATCCGAGGTCTGGTAATCGTCCTCGTTCGCTTCGACGTTGCCGCGCTTGCTGACGCCGATGCCCGACTGCTCGAGAAGCCCCTTCTGCACTGAGCCGGCGAAGCCAATCGCCATGAAGACCAGATCGGCGGGCAGCACGAATTCGGTCCCGACGATCGGCTGGCGCTTGGCATCGACCCGGGCGCAGACCACGCCGGTCAGCTGCCCCTTCTTGTTGCCTTCGAGGCGGAGCGTCGCGGCCTGGAATTCGCGCTCGGCGCCCTCGGCCTGGCTGGAGGAGGTCCGCATCTTCGTCGGCCAGTAAGGCCACACGGTCAGCTTGTCCTCGCGCTCCGGCGGCCGCGGACGGATGTCGAGCTGCGTCACCGACAGCGCACCCTGACGGAACGCCGTGCCGACACAGTCCGAGGCTGTGTCGCCGCCGCCGATCACCACCACGTTCTTGCCGCTGGCCAGGATCGGCACCTCGCCGTTGCCGCGCATCGGCTCGTTGTTCACCCGCCGGTTCGACTGGACGAGGTACGGCATGGCGTAATGGACGCCCTCCAACTCCTGTCCAGGAAGCTGCGGATTGCGGGGATCCTCGGCGCCGCCGCAGAACATCACGGCGTCAAACTCGGCCTTGAGTTCGTCCACCGACTTCGTCACGCCGATGTTCTGGTTGTAGTGGAAGACGACGCCTTCGGCCTCCATCTGGCGCACACGCCGGTCGATGTGGCGCTTCTCCATCTTGAAGTCCGGGATGCCGTAGCGCAGCAGGCCGCCGGCCTTCGGCTCGCGCTCGAACACGTGGACGTCGTGCCCGACCCGGGCGAGTTGCTGGGCGGCCGCCATGCCGGCCGGCCCCGAGCCGACGATCGCCACGCGCTTGCCGGTGCGGGTCTGCGCCGGCTCGGGCTTCACCCAGCCCATGTTCCAGGCGCGGTCGGCGATCGCCTGCTCGATCGTCTTGATCGCCACCGGCTGGTTCTCGAGATTCAGCGTGCAGGCCTCCTCGCAGGGCGCGGGGCAGATGCGGCCGGTAAACTCGGGGAAGTTGTTGGTCGAATGGAGGTTGCGTGAGGCTTCCTCCCAATCCGACTGGAAGACGAGGTCGTTCCAATCCGGGATCTGGTTGTGGACCGGGCAGCCGGTCGGACCATGGCAGAACGGGATGCCGCAATCCATGCAGCGGGCCGCCTGCTTCGTGAGGTCGTGCTCGTCCAGCGGCAGCGTGAACTCGCGGAAGTGCCGAACCCGGTCGGCGGCGAGCTGATACTTCTGCTCCTGCCGGTCGAATTCGAGGAAGCCTGTGATCTTGCCCATTGGTCAGCCCCTGGGCCGGCCAGTCTGTGACTGCGCTGCCCGCATCGTCTCGTCTCGTGTGTGCGGGACCGGGCGGCGCACCGCCCGGCCTTGTGCGCAGGCTACTCCGCGGCCACCGGCATCCGCGCCATCTCCATCTCACGGAGAGCCCGGCGGTACTCCACCGGCATCACCTTCACGAACTTGGTGCGGTAGGCCGACCAGTTGTCGAGGATGGTCTTCGCCCGCGGGCTGCCCGTGTACTTGAGGTGATTGGTGATGAGCTGCGTCAGCCGCTCCTCGTCGTGGCCCGACATGTCGGCCAGGATGTCGACCCGGCCCTTGGTCTCCAGGTCGCCGTCCTGGTGGAAGCGGCGCATCAGATCGTCCTCTTCCTCGACGGGCTCCAGATCGACCATCGACAGGTTGCAGCGCGCCGAGAACGAGCCGTCCTCGTCGAGCACGTAGGCGATGCCGCCCGACATGCCGGCCGCGAAGTTGCGGCCGGTCTCGCCGATCGACACCACGACGCCGCCGGTCATGTACTCGCAGCCATGGTCGCCCATGCCTTCGACCACCGTGATGGCGCCCGAGTTGCGCACGGCGAAGCGCTCACCGGCCGCGCCGCGGACGTAGCACTCGCCGGCAATTGCCCCGTAAAGCACGGTGTTGCCGACCATGATGGTCCGATCCGGCGGCGATTTCAGCGCATCGCTCGGCCGAATGATCAGCTTGCCGCCCGACAGGCCCTTGCCGACATAGTCGTTGCCGTGGCCGGTCAGCTCGATGGTCACGCCCGCCGCGACCCAGGCGCCGAAGCTCTGGCCGGCGGTGCCGGCGAGTTTCACCACGATCGTGTCGTCGGGCAGGCCTTCATGGCCGTGCGCCTTTGCCACCGCGCCCGAGAGCATCGCGCCCGCCGCCCGGTCCGAGTTGCGGATCGTGTCGGTGAGGACCACCGGCTCGCCGGTCTCGATGGCGTGCTGGGCCCCAGCGATCAGGCGACGGTCGAGGACCGTGTCGATCGGGTGGTGCTGCACATCGACGTGGCGGATCGCCGTGCCCTCGGCCACCTTCGGCCGGTGGAACAGCTTGGTGAAGTCGAGCCCGCGCGCCTTCCAGTGGGCGATGGCTTCGACCTTGTCGAGCACGTCGGAGCGGCCGACCGCCTCCTCCAGCTTCGTGAAGCCGAGGGACGCCAGGATCTCCCGGACCTCCTCGGCCACGAAGAAGAAGTAGTTCACCACGTGCTCGGGCGTGCCCTTGAAGCGCTTGCGCAGCACCGGGTCCTGGGTGGCGACGCCGACCGGGCAGGTGTTCAGGTGGCACTTGCGCATCATGATGCAGCCGGCCGCGATCAGCGGGGCGGTCGAGAAGCCCATCTGGTCGGCGCCGAGGAGCGCCGCGATGATCACGTCGCGCCCGGTCCGGATGCCGCCGTCCGCCTGGAGGGCGACGCGCCCGCGCAGGTTGTTGAGCACCAGCGTCTGCTGGGTCTCGGCGAGACCCGTCTCCCACGGTCCGCCCGCGTGCTTCAGAGACGTCAGCGGCGCCGCGCCGGTGCCGCCGTCGAAGCCTGAGATCGTGATGTGATCGGCGCGCGCCTTGGCGACGCCGGCCGCCACAGTGCCGACGCCGACCTCGGAGACGAGCTTCACCGACACGTCCGCCGACGGGTTCACGTTCTTCAGGTCGAAGATCAGCTGTGCCAGATCCTCGATCGAGTAGATGTCGTGGTGCGGCGGCGGCGAAATCAGTCCGACGCCCGGGGTGGCGTAGCGGACCTTGGCGATCTTGGCGTCGACCTTGTGGCCGGGCAGCTGGCCGCCCTCGCCGGGCTTGGCACCCTGGGCGACCTTGATCTGCATCATGTCGGAATTGACGAGGTATTCCGTCGTCACGCCGAAGCGGCCGGAGGCGACCTGCTTGATCGCGGACCGGCGCGAGCGCCCGTCCGGCAGCGGCTTGAACCGCTCCACCTCCTCGCCGCCCTCGCCCGAGTTCGATCGGCCGCCGAACGAGTTCAGCGCGATGGCGAGCGTCTCGTGCGCCTCCTTGGAGATGGAGCCGTACGACATGGCGCCCGTGGCGAAGCGCTTGACGATCTCGGAGGCCGGCTCGACCGACTCGAGCGGAACCGGCGCCCGGCCGATCTCGGCGGCAGACCTTAGGCGGAACAGGCCACGCAGCGTCTTCAGCTGGTGCTCCTGCTGGTTCACCAGCGCGGCGTATTCCCGGTAGCGCTCGGGCACGTTCAGGCGCACCGCGTGCTGCAGCGTCGCAACCGTGTCGGGCGTCCAGGTGTGGGTCTCGCCGCGCAGCCGGTAGGCGTATTCGCCGCCAACATCCAGCGCGTTGCGGTAGACCGGCGCGTCACCGAAGGCATCGCGATGGCGGCGGGCCGTCTCCTCGGCGATCTCGGCCATGCCGACGCCCTCGATGGTCGTCGCCGTGCCGAAGAAGTCGCGGCCCACGAAGGTCGAGTTCAGGCCGACCGCGTCGAAGATCTGCGCGCCGCAATAGGACTGGTAGGTCGAGATGCCCATCTTGGACATCACCTTCAGCAGGCCCTTATCGATCGCCTTGATGTAGCGGTAGATGATCTCGTCGTCGGTGAGGTCCGGCGGGAACTCATCCTTCATCTCGAGCAGCGTCTCGAAGGCGAGATACGGGTTGATCGCCTCGGCGCCGTAGCCGGCCAGGCACGCGAAGTGATGCACCTCGCGCGGCTCCCCCGACTCGACCACGAGGCCGACCGAGGTCCGCAGACCCTTCCGGATCAGGTAATTGTGCACGGAGGCCGTGGCCAGCAGAGCCGGGATCGGGATCCGGTCCGGCCCGACCGCCCGGTCGGTCAGCACGATGATGTTGTAGCCGCCGCGCACCGCCGCCTCAGCACGGTCGCAGAGCCGGTCGAGCGCCCCGTCCATGGCGGCTGCGCCGGTCTCGGCCGGGTAGGTCATGTCGAGGGTCTTGGTGTCGAACCGGTCCTCGAAATGGCCGATCGAGCGGATCTTCTCGAGATCCGCGTTGGTGAGGATCGGCTGGCGAACCTCCAGGCGCTTGCGCCGGGACGCGCCCTCCATGTCGAGCAGGTTCGGCCGCGGCCCGATGAACGAGACGAGGCTCATCACGGCCTCCTCGCGAATCGGGTCGATCGGCGGGTTCGTGACCTGCGCGAAATTCTGCTTGAAGTAGGTGTAGAGCAGCTTCGACTTCTCGGAGAGGGCCGAGAGCGGCGTGTCCGTGCCCATCGAGCCGACCGCCTCCTGGCCAGTGACGGCCATGGGCTGCATCAGCAACTTGAGGTCTTCCTGCGTGTAGCCGAAGGCCTGCTGCCGATCGAGCAGGCTGACATCGCCGCGCGACTCGCGCGGCTGGACCGGACGCAGCTCTTCCAGGACGATCTGGGTGTTCTTGACCCAGTCGGCATAGGGGTGCGCAGCAGCGAGCTCGCCCTTGATCTCCTCGTCGGAGACGATGCGGCCTTTCTGCAGGTCGATCAGCAGCATGCGGCCCGGCTGGAGGCGCCAGGACTGCACGATCTTCTCGTCCGGGATCGGCAGCGTGCCCATCTCGGAGGCGAGCACCACGAGTCCGTCGTCGGTGACGATGTACCGGGCCGGGCGCAGGCCGTTGCGGTCGAGGGTCGCGCCGATCTGGCGGCCATCAGTGAACGCCACAGCGGCAGGGCCGTCCCACGGCTCCATCAGGGCGGCGTGGTACTCGTAGAAGGCGCGCCGCTCCTCGCTCATCAGCGGATTGCCCGCCCAGGCCTCCGGGATGAGCATCATCATCGCGTGGGCGAGCGGGTAGCCGCCCTGCACGAGGAACTCGAGGGCGTTATCGAAGCAGGCGGTGTCGGACTGGCCCTCATAGGAGATCGGCCACAGCTTCGAGATGTCGTTGCCGAACAGGTCGGAATCGACGCTCGCCTGACGTGCCGCCATCCAGTTGACGTTGCCGCGCAGCGTGTTGATCTCGCCGTTATGGGCAACCATCCGGTACGGGTGCGACAGCCGCCAGGTCGGGAAGGTGTTGGTGGCGAAGCGCTGGTGGACGAGGGCGATCGCCGAGACGAAGCGGTCGTCCTTCAGGTCGAGGAAGTAGCCGCCGAGCTGCGTGACCAGCACCATGCCCTTGTAGACGATGGTCCGGGTCGACACGGAAACCGGGTAGAACTCCTTCACCCGCGGGTCGTCGAGGCCGTAGACCTTGTTGGAGATCACCTTGCGGGCGACGTAGACGCGGCGCTCGAACGCGTCCTGGTCGGCAACCGAGGCCGGACGTCCGATGAAGACCTGACGGTGATGCGGCTCGGTCGCCTTCACGGCCTCGCCGAGATCCTCCGGATCGACCGGCACGTCGCGCCAGCCGAGCAGCGGCAGACCCTCGGCGGCGAGCGCCGATTCGACGATCTCCTGAATGATCGCGCGCGGCTCCTCAGCCTTCGGCATGAAGAACTGGCCGATGGCGTAGTCGCCGGCCGGCGGAAGCTCGAAGCCGAGGCGCGAGCATTCCTCGGCGAAGAACCCGTGCGGAATCTGCGTGAGGATGCCGCAACCGTCGCCCATCTTGGGATCGGCGCCGACCGCCCCGCGATGATCGAGATTCTCGAGGATCTTCAAGCCCTGCTCGACGATGGCGTGCGTGCGCCGGTCGTGCATGTCGGCGATGAAGCCGACGCCGCAGGCATCGCGCTCGTGCGCGGGATCGTAGGCACCCTGCGCTTTCGGCAGGGCGGGATCGCGCACCGTGAGCGGCATCGCGCCACCGCGCGGAGCGGCAGCCTGGACCGTGGAAGCAGCAAACTCTTCAGCGGGTCTGCGATGTGACATGCTTCGTCTCGTCCCCAACCTCGACACCGTCCGCCGAACCTTTGGCTCACGAGCACGTTTCGTGCCCGTGAGCCGTCGGTGCCCGCCGCTCCGACCCCATGTCGCAGGCCATGCGGCCGGTCCCTCCCGGGACACGTCCGCCAACCTGCGTTCATCGAGGACCCAGACCGCTCGAGGAGCGGTGCGCTGGCGCGCCCGTATCCGTCTGCCGGATTTCTCGCCTGCGCGCGAGACGGCGACGGCCGGGATGCACGGCCGATGGGACAGTTCTGCTGTCCTAAGTCGCGAAATTGCCAGATTGAAATGTTTTCAGCAAGTGACCGCGAGACGCAGCGGACCGGCCGCTGCGGAAGGCCGGTCCGGCCCCGATCTTCCGCCTCCGCAATCTCGCCCGAATCGCACGCTCTACCCGGCTGGCCGAGCACAAGCGGCATGCGGGGCAACGACCTCGCCGGCATGGTCGTGGTCCGGATCAACCGGTCCGGGCCATGCCGGAACCGGGTACTCTGCCGGGTCTCCAAAACGGGAACGCACCAGAGTGACAATCAAGCTCAGAACGGCTTCACGCTTTCGGATTTCCGCAAGGTCGGCGGTCTGTGCCGCTCTCGTGTCGGGCGCAGGCGTGCTGGGGTTTTGTCAGAGCGCCAACGCCCAATTCGCCTTCGAGGAAGAGGTCCTGCCGCCGCGGGTCGTGGCGTGGCGCCTCGCCGACCGCGGCTTCACGGGTGTGGGCCGCCCACGCTTCGACGGCCGGGTCTACGTGGTCGATGCGGTCAGTCCGACGGGCGTGCCGGTCCGGCTGTTCGTCGATCCGGGCATGGGAGCGATCGTGGGTCGGCAGCGTCTCGGCGCGCCGGAGACCTATGCGAGGCTCGAGCGTCCGGCCCCCGGATTCGGCTGGACCGAAGAGGATGCCGGCCCCCGGCGTGTCGCGCGGCCACTTCCCCCGGAAGGTGACCCAACTCTGCGGCCTCAGCGTCGGCCTACGGGCGAGGCCATGCGTCCTGAGCCGAATCCCGATGGTGTGAACCCCGACGGCGTCGGCCGGTCGTCGCGGAAGATCGCCCGGGTGAATCCGGTCCGCCCGCCGGAAAAGGCAGCCCGCCGCGTCAGCCCCGAGGCGCCGGCACCGAAGCTCGCGCCCGCCGAAGCGGCGAAGACCGAGTCGGGCCCGGACGCCAAGCCGGAGACCAAGTCGGCGGCCATCGACAAGGCGCCGCCGGCAAGCACCGCACCCACCCCGGCGGCGAAGACCTCCGAGAGCACCCTGGCCGCAACCTCGAAGCCGCCGGCTCAGGACTGGAAGGACCCGCCGGCCGACAAGAAGCCCGTGCGGGTGATCGGGGGCGCGACCATCGTTCCCGGTACCGCGGACAAGGAACAGGGCGCGGCACAGTGATCCGTTAGGGCACGAGCAGCCGCTCCGCGCCGGTAAAGACCGTGACCGTGTCGGCGCGCGCGATGGCGCAGAGCGTCAACCCGTTCGCCCGGGCTCGTTCGAGCGCCAGCGAGGTCGGGGCCGAGATGGCGACGATGACGGCCGCGCCGAGGCGGGCCGCCTTCTCGACCATCTCGAACGAGCAGCGGCTGGTGATCACCAGGAAGCCCTGATCGACGTTCGTGCCGGACCGCATCAGGGCGCCGATCAGCTTATCCAGAGCGTTGTGCCGGCCGACATCCTCCCGGGCGACCGCCACGGAGCCGTCGAGCCGCGCCCAGGCGGCCGCGTGGACCGCCCGGGTCTCGGCTCCGAGAACCTGGGACGCGTCGAGGTTCGAGAGCGCGGCGGCAATCGCCGGCAGCGTGACCCGAACGGCCGGGGCATTCCGCAGCTGTGCATGCGGGAGCTGCGCCAGGTCCTCGATCCCGCAGACACCGCAGCCTGTGCGGCCGCTGATCGCGCGTTTGCGCGCCAGGTGTTCGCGGAGGCGGCCAGGCGCTAGTTCAACATGGAGACGCAGCCCGTCATCGCCGACCTCGACGCGCGTGGACCGGATCTCCGACGCGCTCTCGACGATGCCCTCCGTCAGGCTGAATCCGTAGGCGAAATCCTCGAGGTCGGCGGGTGTCGCCATCATGACGGCGTGTGGGACGCTGCCGTAGACCAGGTTGACCGGTGCCTCGACCGCAAGGGCCCGCGTGTCGGAGCGCGGCGGCGCGCCCGTATAGGCCACGACCTGCATCGGAACGCGCACCGAGGCGGAGGGCAGTTCAGTGGGCAGGCTCTCGGCAACCGTCGACATTCAGAGCTCCGATGGCGGACGTGAACCGTATTCATCGGCCGCTCCCCGATGCAACGGCCAGGGTACGAATTGCACAAATGGCCGGTGCGACCACGCCACGCACGATCTTGAAGTGCTTGGAAAGCGCGCGATGCGACGCTTGTGCGGTTGCACCGCGTCGGCCCTTGTGGTCTGAAGCGCCGGTCGGATAATGCCGGGTGACACAACCGGTACTCCGTCACGTCGGTACAATCCCGCACGCAATCAAGACGGGAAGGTCCGGCGTCAGCCAGATTGTCAGGGGAGCCACGAGAGGCAGATGCGGACGGTGCGGACGATCAACCGGTCACTCTGGAGCCTCGCCGCCTTCGGCGCCCTGCTCTCCCCGATATCGCTTGCTCACGCTGCGGGCTTCGGTCAGCCCGTGCCGTGGGAGATGAGCCGTCAGGTTCAGGTGACCGAGAACGGTCGCGATATCCTCAGCTTCGAGATCGGCCTGCACTGGCTGTCGCTCGGCATCTCGGTGTTCGTGCTGGGCCTGATCCTGTGGTGCATCTTCCGCTTTGGCGAGAAGCGGAACCCGACGCCGTCGCGCACCACCCACAACACCGCCATCGAGGTCGCCTGGACCATCGTTCCGGTGCTGATCCTGGTCGCGGTGGCGATCCCGTCCTTCCGCCTGCTGCGCACGCAGCTCTCGGATCCGAAGGCCGACATGATCGTCAAGGTCATCGGCCACGCGTGGTACTGGTCCTACGAGTACCCGCAGACCGAGGCTGGCGGCGGCTTCACCTTTGACGCCAACCTCGACGAGGACAAGCAGCCGCGCCTGCTGCAGACCGACAACGAGATGGTGGTCCCGGTCGGCAAGATCGTGAAGATCCAGGTCACCGCCGCCGACGTGCTGCATTCCTGGGCCATGCCGGCCTTCGGCTTCAAGATCGACGCCGTGCCCGGCCGCCTCAACCAGATGTGGTTCAAGGCCGACAAGGAAGGCACCTTCCACGGCCAGTGCTCCGAGCTGTGCGGCCAGCGCCACGCCTACATGCCGATCGTGGTCCGCGTGGTCAGCGAGCAGGCCTACGCCGACTGGCTGAAGGAGGCGAAGACCAAGTACGCCCGCATCGACAACGGCACGAGCTTCGCCGAGGCGCGCTGAGCCCCGGCTGACCGGACCGAACCGAACCCATCAGATCCACAAGGCACCCGAATCCATGGCTACAGCCGCAGCCCATGCAGAGGCCCACGAGGTCCACGACCACAAGCCGTCGTTCTTCGCCCGCTGGTTCCTGTCGACGAACCACAAGGACATCGGCACCCTCTACCTGCTCTTCGCCTTCTGCGCCGGCATGATCGGCGCGTTCCTCTCCTTCGGCATCCGGATGGAGATGGAGCAGCCCGGTCTGCAGTACTTCTCGAATCCCGCGACCTACAACGTGTTCGTCACGGGCCACGGCCTCATCATGGTGTTCTTCATGGTGATGCCGGCGCTGATCGGCGGGTTCGGCAACTGGTTCGTGCCCCTCATGATCGGCGCGCCCGACATGGCGTTCCCGCGCATGAACAACATCTCGTTCTGGCTGACGGTGGCGGGCTTCTGCTCCCTGCTCTGCTCGCTGTTCGTCGAGGGCGCGCCCGGCGCGTCCGGCGCCGGCACGGGCTGGACCGTCTACCCGCCGCTCTCGACCGCCGGCCATCCCGGTCCGGCCGTCGACTTCGCGATCTTCGCCCTGCACCTTTCCGGCGCGGGCTCGATCCTCGGCGCGATCAACTTCATCACCACGATCCTGAACATGCGCGCCCCGGGCATGACGCTGCACAAGATGCCGCTCTTCGCCTGGGCCGAGCTGGTCACCGCCTTCCTGCTGCTGCTGTCGCTGCCGGTGCTCGCGGGCGCCATCACGATGCTGCTGACCGACCGCAACTTCGGCACGACGTTCTTCGATCCGGCCGGCGGCGGTGATCCGATCCTGTACCAGCACCTGTTCTGGTTCTTCGGTCACCCCGAAGTCTACATCATGATCCTGCCGGCCTTCGGCATCGTGTCGCACATCATCGCCACGTTCTCGCGGAAGCCCGTGTTCGGCTACCTCGCGATGGCCTACGCCATGGTGGCGATCGGCGTCGTCGGCTTCGTCGTGTGGGCCCACCACATGTACACGGTCGGCCTGTCGCTCCAGACACAGTCCTACTTCGTGTTCGCCACGATGGTGATCGCGGTGCCGACCGGCGTGAAGATCTTCTCATGGATTGCCACCATGTGGGGCGGCTCCATCCGCTTCACTGCCGCCATGCACTGGGCGGTCGGCTTCATCTTCCTGTTCACCGTCGGCGGCGTGACCGGCGTCGTGCTCGCCAACTCGGCCGTCGATAAGTACCTGCACGACACCTACTACGTGGTCGCCCACTTCCACTACGTCCTGTCGCTGGGCGCTGTGTTCATCATCTTCGCCGGTGTCTACTACTGGTTCCCGAAGATGACCGGTCACATCATCCCGGAATGGGCCGGCAAGCTGCACTTCTGGCTGGCCTTCATCGGCGCGAACGTCCTGTTCTTCCCGATGCACTTCCTCGGGCTCGCCGGCATGCCGCGTCGTTACGCCGACTATCCGGACGCCTTCGCCCAGTGGCACAAGGTTTCGACCTACGGCGGCCACATCTTCGGCCTCAGCATGTTCGTCTTCGTGATCGGCGTCGTCCTCGCCTTCCGCTCCAAGGAGCGGGCTGCGGACAACCCGTGGGGCGAAGGTGCGACGACCCTGGAGTGGACGCTCCCCTCGCCGCCCCCGTTCCACCAGTTCGAGACGCTGCCCCGCATCGTCGACGAGCCGGGCGTGCACTGATACACCCTCCGCGAGGGCCGCATCGGCGGCCCTCGCCCTTCCCCGGAGGCCGGATCCCGACCTCCCGGCAAGGGCGACTGATAAGGGCGATACGCCCGGGCCGCGCTCAACGCGCGCGACCACCCTTGGAACAAGTCGATTTCGAGAGACGACTCGGCCGTGACGCGCGCGGCCGGGCGCCGGCACAGCAGCGGCAGACGCGATGACAAGCCTCACGAACAGCATCGGACCGGACGTGCCGGCCCCGGCCCTCTCGGCCGCCGGCGGCGACGTTCCGGACTATTTCGCCCTGCTGAAGCCGCGGGTGATGGTGCTGGTGATCTTCACCGCGCTCGTGGGCATGGTCGTCTCGCAGGGTCACGTGCAGCCGGCGATCGGCGCGATCTCGCTGCTCGCCATCGCGATCGGTGCCGGTGCGTCGGGCTGCCTCAACATGTGGTGGGACGCCGACATCGACGCCGTCATGACCCGCACCGCGACCCGTCCGATCCCATCGGGCCGGATCACGCCGGAGGAGGCTCTAGGCTTCGGGCTGTTCCTCTCGGTGGCCTCCGTGCTGGTGCTCGGCCTCACGGCGAACTGGCTGGCCGCAGGGCTGCTGGCCTTCACCATCGTGTTCTACGCGGTGGTGTACTCGATGTGGCTGAAGCGGGCGACGGCGCAGAACATCGTCATCGGCGGCGCTGCCGGCGCCCTGCCGCCCGTGATCGGCCAGGCGGTCGTGACCGGCTCGGTCGGCATCGAGTCGCTGATCCTCTTCGCGATTATCTTCATCTGGACGCCGCCGCACTTCTGGGCGCTGGCGCTGATCAAGGCCGACGAGTACGCCCGCGCCGGCATCCCAATGATGCCGAACGTCGCCGGCCCGGCCTCCACGCGCCGGCAGATCGTGTGGTACTCGCTGTTCCTGGCGCCGCTCGGCCTCGCGCCGGTCGCGCTCGGCTTTGGCGGCCTGCTCTACGCGGTGATCGGCCTCGTCGGCGGCCTCGGCATGGTCGCCTTCAGCATCCGCGTGCTCCGGAATCGCGAGGGCGAAGCAGAGAAGCGCGCCGCCATGGGCATGTTCGGCTTCTCGATCCTCTACCTGTTCGCGCTGTTCTCGGCGCTGCTGGCCGAGCAGAGCTTCGGCCTGTTCCGTCCGGTCCTGGGCTGATCGCCATGCCCGAGCCCGACGTCCAGTACCGCCCGCTGACTCCCGCCGAAGAGGCACGCCGCCGGAAGCGCTCGGTGGCGATCGCCCTGGCGCTCGGCGCCTGGGTTCTGCTGTTCTTCGTGCTGACGATCGTCAAGCTCGGGCCGCAGATTCTCAGCCGGCCGCTCTGAAGAGGTCGCGATGACCGCAAACCGTCCCGATCCCGCCCGCGGCGCAACACGGACCGCGCTCGCTTGCGCCGGGCTCGCGGTCGGCATGATCGGCCTCGCCTTCGCGTCGGTGCCGCTCTACGACGCCTTCTGCAAGGCCACCGGGTATGACGGCACGCCGCGCCAGGGGCCGGCGCTCGCGGCCTCGGCAGCGCGCACCGACGACAGCATGGTCGTGCATTTCGACACGAACGTCGCGCCGGGGCTGCCCTGGAAGTTCGCGCCCGAGGCGAACAGCATCGACGCGAAGCTCGGCGAGACCAAGACCGTCTTCTTCCGGGTGCAGAACACCGGCAGCAAGCCGTCCACCGGCGTGGCCACGTTCAACGTCCAGCCCGGCCTGATGGGTGGCTACTTCGTCAAGATCGCCTGCTTCTGCTTCAACGAGCAGACGCTGCAGCCGGGCGAGACGCTGGACGTGCCCGTGGTCTTCTATGTCGATCCGGCGGTCCGCGACGATTCCAACACCGCGCATCTCTCGGAGATGACGCTGTCCTACACCTACTTCGCCTCGAAGAACGGTCAGCCGATGACGGCCGCCGTGGCGAATTCCGGTTCTTCGGGCACGAAGCGGGATTTCTGATCGCGGACCCGTGACAAGACGGGCCCGCACCGACTACACGTGCGGACAAGCTTGGGTGTGGTCGGTGCCGCGCCCGGCCAACAAGTCTGCCAAGAGCAAGCGACAGGCCGGAAGCCGGGAACGGCGCAGGGCGCGAGGGTGAGGAGCGACGGGACGATGGCCGAGGCGCACGCCAAGAATCATGACTTTCACATCCTGAATCCGAGTCCGTGGCCGCTGATCGGCGCCTTCTCGGGCTTCCTGATGGCGTTCGGCGCCGTCTTCTGGATGAAGAGCCTGCAGATCGGCACCCTGACCCCGGGCCCGTACATTTTCGGCGCCGGGACGATCGGCGTCCTCTACACCATGTTCTCGTGGTGGAAGGACGTGGCGCACGAGGCCAATTCCGGCGATCACACCCGCGTCGTCCAGCTGCATCACCGCTACGGCATGATGATGTTCATCGCCTCCGAGGTGATGTTCTTCGTCGCGTGGTTCTGGGCCTATTTCGAGGCCGCACTCTACACCGCCGACCCGATCCAGGTCTCCCGCGTGGAGTTCACCGGCGGCGTCTGGCCGCCGAAGGGCATCGAGGCGTTCGATCCCTGGCATCTGCCGCTTCTCAACACGCTGATCCTGCTCACGTCCGGCACCACCGTCACCTGGGCGCACCACGCCCTGCTCCACGGCGACCGGAAGGGGCTGAAGTACGGCCTGTGGCTGACGATCATCCTCGGCGTGCTGTTCACCGCCTGCCAGGCCTACGAGTACAGCCACGCCGAGTTCGGCTTCTCGGGCAGCATCTACTCGTCGACCTTCTTCATGGCGACGGGCTTCCACGGCGCCCACGTCATCATCGGCACCATCTTCCTGGCCGTCTGCCTGTTCCGCGCCTATGCGGGCCAGTTCACCCCGCGCCAGCACCTCGGCTTCGAGTTCGCCGCTTGGTACTGGCACTTCGTCGATGTCGTGTGGCTGTTCCTGTTCGCCGCCATCTACGTGTGGGGCTCGGGCGTCTTCCACGGCGGCGGCGCCCACTGAGGCGATCCATCCCGCCGCTGCATGGCGGGTTTGCGAAGGGCGGCTCCGGCCGCCCTTTTTCGTATCCGGCCGCCGTGAATCCCCATATCGCGGTGGAGGGCTTGGACACCGCGTGATCGCGCTGTCCCCGGCCCGGTCTGGAGTGTGCACGTGGATCAACGACATTATGCGCCGCCGCCGCCGATCCCGACGGGCTTGCGGGGTCGCTGCCCACGCTGCGGCGAGGGCCACCTGTTCAAGGGCTACCTCACCCTGCGCCCGTCCTGCGAGGCGTGCGGGCTCGATTATGCGAGTTTCGATTCGGCAGACGGTCCGGCCTTCTTCGTCATGTCGATCGTCGGCCTGATCGTGGTCGGTCTCGCCCTCTGGATGGAGATCACCTACGAGCCGCCGATCTGGGTCCACGCGCTCGTGGCTGGCACGCTCTCGATCGGGCTCAGCCTGATCCTGGTCCGGCCGCTCAAGGGCATGCTGATCGCGCTCCAGTACAGCAACAAGGCCGAAGAGGGACGCTTCGAGCGGTGACCGGATCGCGTCGCGCTGCTTGGCGGGACCTCGTCGCGCCGGGGCTGGCCTCCCTGATCGCCCTGGCGATCCTACTGGGCCTCGGAACCTGGCAGCTCGAGCGCAAGGCCTGGAAGGAGGATCTGATCGCCCGGATCCTGCAGCAGAGCCGGGCCGAGCCCGTCGCGCCGCCGGCACCGGATGCGTGGAACGAGGTTCGTGACGAATTCCGTCACGTCCGCGTCTCGGGCCACTTCCTCAACGATCGCGAGACGCTGGTCCACGGCCTCGCCGCGGGAGAGACCCCGGGCCGGGCCTTGCAGGGCTATTACGTGCTCACGCCGTTCGCGCGCGTCGAGGGCGGCACCGTTCTGGTGAACCGCGGCTTCGTGCCGACGGAGCTGAAGGCGCAGGCCGACCGGCGCGACGGGCTGGTGGAGGGGCCGACGGTCGTCACCGGGATCCTCCGCGCCAGCGAGGCGCGCGGGATGTTCGTACCGGAGCCGGACCCGGCGCGCGGCGAGTGGTTCAACCGCGACGTTCCCGGCATCGCGGCCGCCCGGGGCCTGACCGACGTCGCGCCCTACCTGATCGAGGCCGATGCGATCCCTGGTCAGACCACGTGGCCGCGCGGCGGCCAGCTTCGGGTCGATCTGCCCAACAACCACTTGCAATACGCGTTCACGTGGTTCGGCTTGGCGGTTTGCCTGGTGGCGGTCTTTTCGGTCTTCGCGTGGCGGCGCCTGCACGAAGCCGACGGGGCGCGGACCGCATAGAACAAACCCGCGTCTGGCACCGCTCCCGAAAGAAAACTGTCGTCAATTGGCGCGCCAAAAAAGCAGCGCATTCCTTTGACCTGAGACGATCGCGACGGAATACTTTCCGTGTTCTTGAGCGATCGACCGCCTTCTGCATAGTGTATTCAGTTTGCGGCGATCATCCGAAGAGAACACGACGCGCCGACGTCGTGCAATCAGAGGTTACGCCGGATGACCAGCCATTTCGTCGACCAAGCGCCGCGGGAGCCGATCCGCTTCGCCTACTGGGTGCCCAACGTGTCGGGCGGCCTCGTGATCAGCAAGATCCCGCAGCGGACCAGCTGGGACGGCGAGTACAACCGCCGCCTCGCGCAGATCGCCGAGGAGGCCGGGTTCGATTACGGCCTGACCCAGATCCGGTTCACGGCCGGCTACGGCGCGGAGTACCAGCACGAGTCGGTGGCCTTCAGTCATGCTTTGCTGGCCGCCACGTCGAAGCTGAAGGTGATCGCCGCGATCCTGCCGGGACCCTGGAACCCGACGCTCGCCGCCAAGCAGATCGCCACGATCTCGCAGCTCAGCGGGGGCCGAATTGCGGTCAATATCGTCTCGGGCTGGTTCTCGGGCGAGTTCCGGGCGATCGGCGAGCCCTGGCTCGACCATGACGAGCGCTATCGCCGCTCCGAGGAGTTCATCCGCAGCCTGCGCGGGATCTGGACCCAGGACAGCTTCACCTTCCGCGGCGATTTCTACCGATACAGCGACTACACGCTGAAGCCGAAGCCCGTGGAGCCGCTGCCCGAGATCTTCCAGGGCGGCTCGTCGCGGGCGGCGCGCGACATGGCGGCCCGAGTATCCGATTGGTATTTCACCAACGGCAACACGCCGGAGAACATCCGCGCCCAGGTGGACGACATCCGCGCCAAGGCCGCTGAGACCGGCAACCATCCGCGGATCGGCGTGAACGCCTTCGTGATCGCGCGCGATACCGAGGAAGAGGCCCGGGCGGTTCTGCAAGAGATCATCGATCACGCCGATCCGGATGCCGTGAAGGCCTTCGGCCACGAAGTGAAGAATGCCGGCAAGGCCTCGCCGGAGGGCGAGGGCAACTGGGCGAAATCCAGCTTCGAGGATCTCGTCCAGTACAACGACGGCTTCAAGACCAACCTGATCGGCACGCCCGACCAGATCGCCGAGCGGATCCTGGCCCTCAAGGATGCCGGGGCAGACCTCGCGCTGCTCGCCTTCCTGCACTTCCAGGAGGACGTGGCGTATTTCGGCGAGCACGTCATTCCGCGGGTCCGCGCCCTCGAAGCCGCGCGCGAGAAGCGCGCGGAGGCGGCCTGACCGGTTCGGATCGAAGCCACCTGTCTGTCGGAGTGAGCCATGAACATTGCTGTCGATGCGCGCACGCTCGAACCGCAGCGCCCGGGTGCCCCCGGCCCCGCGCGTCCGCCCTCCCCCGCCCACGTGATCCGCGTCGATTCCGAGGCGCTGGCCATCGCCCGACGCCTCGCCGGCGCGTTTCGAGCCGGCGCCTCGGAGCGCGACCGGGATGCGGTCCGGCCGCTCGCCGAACTCGATGCGTTCTCCCAGAGCGGCCTGTGGTCGATCAACGTGCCGCGCGCCTATGGCGGTCCGGAAGTCTCCTACCGGACGCTCGCAGCTGTGATCGCCATCATCGCGGCGGCCGATCCGGCGATCGCGCAGATCGCCCAGAACCATCTGGGCATCGTGGCGGCGATCCGGACCGCCTCCGACGAGGCGCAGAAGCGGCTCCTGTTCGGGGAGGTGCTGCGCGGCACCCGCTTCGGAAACGCCTTCTCGGAGCGGGGCACCAAGCGGGCGGCCGATTTCGACACCCGCTTCACCGACCACGGCGACCATGTCGTGGTGCGCGGCCAAAAATTTTACGCCACAGGCGCGCTCCTCGCGCATCTCGTGCCGATCGTCGCCCTCGATGACCAGGGCCGTGCCTGGTACGCCATCGCCGAGCGGGACGCGCCGGGGCTCACCGTCATCGACGACTGGTCGAGCTTCGGCCAGCGCGGCACGGCGAGCGGCACGGTGCTGATCGAGGATGTGCGTGTGCCCAAGACCCATCTGGTCCCGGCCTGGAAGGGGTACGAAGTGCCCACTGCCGATGGTGCCGTGTTCCAGATCATCCAGGCGGCGGTCGATGCCGGGATCGGCCGCGAGGCCCTGGACGACACCGTCCGGTTCGTCCGCGAGAAGGCGCGGCCCTGGATCGACAGCGGGCTGGAGCGCGCCTCCGACGATCCCTACACGATTCAGGCGATCGGCGACCTGACCATCCGTCAGCACGCCGCGGAGGCGCTCCTCGACCGAGCCGGTCTCGCCCTGGATGCGGCAGTGGCCCAGCCGAGCGCGGAGAGTGTCGCGGCGGCGCAGCTCGCCGTGGCCGAGGCGAAGGTGCTGACCACCGAGGTCGCGCTGGCGGCCGCCAACAAGCTGTTCGAGCTGTCCGGCACCCGCTCGACACTGGCGGCCGAGAATCTCGATCGGCACTGGCGGAACGCCCGCACGCACACGCTGCACGATCCGGTGCGCTGGAAATACGCGATCATCGGCAACCACGCCCTGAACGGCGTGAACCCGCCGCTCCACGCCTGGAGCTGAGGGAGGCCCTTCACACGGCCACGCAGCTTGCCAGAGACTGGGATGGCGACGCGGCGCGAAGGGCGCCGCGTTTCGTCACTGCGTCAGCAGGATCTTCCCGTTGACCGGCCCGACACCCTTCGGCACCGGAACGCTGGTCGCGTCGTAATTGGCATTCAGATACAGGGTCGGCCCGTCGTAGAGGTCCAGCAGCTGCACCACGATGACGGTGTAGGCGGACTGGTCGCTGACGGCCGCGCTGCCGTCGATGATCAGCCGGCCGGACGGCAGGTAGATCGTGCCCAGCATGGTGCGGGCATTGTTGCTGATGATCCGGTACTCGCGCAGCGGTTTGGAGGGCGGTCCGGGCGGTGACGGCGGCGAGCCGGCCGGACCCGGCGGCGGTGGCACCGGCGCGGATACGCCGGGCTGCTCCGTCATCAGGAAGCCCGCGAGTGGTCCGCTGACCGGCGCCGCGAGGCTGATCGTCGTGTTGGCATCGAAGCGCAAGCCGGCGGCGTCGCCCATGAAGTAGAAGCCGACATCCTGACCGGTCATACTCGCTTGGCCGTCCACGATCAGCGGGCCATCCTTGATGATGTAGACGCCTGGGTTCAGCGTGACGTTCGCCGATCCGGAGATGTGCAGCCCGCCGCAATAGGTGCCGGGATCGAGCGTCGTGCTGGCGGTGATGGCGACGTTTCCGGCGGCCGGGCCCCCAGGGCCCTTCCCGGGGCCGGGCCCGGCCGACGCGCTCACCGTGACGCAGCTTCCGGGCACCGGCGCCTTGACGGTCACGGCCAACGGGTCGGCGATGGCCGGGCATCCCGACGTGACGGGCGGCGCAAAGTTGGCGCGGCTCGTGTTCGAGCCACCGACGCTGCAGATCGTGTCGGCTTTGGCAATGGCGTTGTCGTCGCCCTGGATGGCCTTCGGACTATTCGAATCCGCGTAGAGCGAGCAGGACGTCGCCGACAGGTTGGCGTTCTTCTCAAGATGAAGGCTGCCGACCGCGGCCGGGTCCAGCGTGAGCAGGCACAGGCGCATTTTCCCCATGATCGTCGCGGTCGAGCGCACGGTGATCGGCACAACCTTGAGCCCGACGAAGGCGCCGAAGGCCAATTTGAATTGATCGGTTGCGGTCGCCGAGACGCTGGTCTTGTCGCTGCTGACGCTGACCACCACGGAGAGCGGTCGATCCGGCGGCGACGGCGCGTTTTCCGCGACGAGACGCTGGACAATGCTGGCCACAGCCGTGGCGTTCGAGGGGGAAAGCTTCAGCGTATTGCCTCCGCCGAGCACCGCTGCATCGACGGCATTCTGCATCTGGCTGCGGCGGTAGACCATGCGGCTGTAGTCGATGCCGCCCCCGACGAGGCCGAGAAGGACGGTGCCGGCCAGTCCGAAGATGAGGGCGACGGCGCCGCTGCGATCGGCGGCAAGTCGTGACCAAGCGCGGCGCGTTCGGTTTTTGTGGGTTTCGGAGCGCTCCGGAATCCAGCGCGGCCTGGCCATACCGGCCTCATGTGCGATTGTGTTCCCCCGAACACCGTAACGACAACACAAATACGTAAAGATTATCTTCGTTCAGATTGTAAAAGCCGGGTCTCAAGCTGATTTGTCGAATTGGGGGGAGATTTTGTTTCTGAGTGACCAGCTGTGGCAACACAGGCTCGGAACGCCGCTCTGTTTGCCAGCCAGATAGAAGTCCCGCTGACTCGTAGACCGCCCATTCTGGCGACCGACCAGCGGCCCTGCGCCATTGGCGCCGAGCGCGCCGGCCGGACGGCCTGGCCCGGAAAAGAGGCCAAGGCTCTCGTGCCGTCCGGAACAGCTAGAGCACCGGCAGGCCCCGCGCCTTCGCTTCTTCGCCGGGCTCGACGTGGATCGTGACGACCGCCCCTGGGATCGTGGTCTCGAGCGCCGATTCCAATCGGTCGCAGATGGCGTGTGAATCCTCGACCGTCATCGCGCCCGGCACCACGAGATGGAAATCGATGAAGGTCGCCTGCCCGGCTGAGCGGGTCCGGACGTCGTGGGCTTCCAGCGCCCCCTCCCCGTGCCGCGAGATGAGCGCGCGGATCTCCGACACCATCTCGGCGGGAGCCGCCCGGTCCATCAGACCGTCGACCGATTCGCGCACCATACGGAAGCCCGACCACAGGATATTGAGCGCGACCAGGCCTGCCACGACCGGGTCGAGGATCGGGTAGCCGGTAACCACGACGGCACCGACGCCGACGAGAACCCCGGCGGACGTGACCACATCGGCGAAGACATGGCGCGCATCCGCGATGAGGGCCGGGGAACGCCACCGGCGCCCCCAGCGCATCAGGGCGACAGCCCAGGCGGCGTTGACGATACTCGCGCCGACATTGATCGCCAGACCCACGGCCGGCGCATCGAGGGGCTTGGGGGCGAGCAGACCGAAATACGCCTCGCGCAGGATCATGAGCGCCGCCACGACGATCAGCGCACCCTCGATCACCGCGGAGAAGAACTCGGCCTTGTGATGGCCGTAGGGGTGATCCTCGTCGGCCGGACGCGCGGCGACCCGCAGGGCCACGAAGGCGCCGACCGCCGCAACCACGTTGATGATGCTCTCCAGCGCGTCCGAGTACAGCGCGAGGCTGCCGGTGAGCCACGCGGCGTAGAACTTCAGGGCCGTGACGGCGACGCCGATACCGGCACTGAGCAGGGCGGCTTTCTGGGTGCGGTCCATGGGATCTGCCGAGCAGGTGTCGACGGGCCCATACGGGAACAGCGGCGGCCAAGGCCACGGCAAAGGTTCGACGCTGCCGAATAGAAATTAGCCTCGGCTAAGCCTTTGGGTCGCGCAACGCGGGATCGCGAGCGGCCTCGCGCGCGCGACTGACCTGCGCCTTGGCGCGCGCGGCCTCGGCCTTTCGCAGGTAGCGACGGCGCTGCCACGCAAAGCGCGCGCTCCCGGCCAGACCGTCCAGCCGCGCGGCCTCGCGCTCCCAGTAACCAAGAAGCTGCCCGTCCAGGGTGACCCTGCGCGGCCGTTCCGCCATCGTCATGGCCTTAGCCCCGCTCGGCGGGCGGCTCGCCCGTCTCCGACACGAGCAGCGCGTCCGGATCGTTGCGGAAGCTCCCGGCCCCGGCATCGGGCATCGGCGACGCCGGGCTTCCGAAGGGCTGGCTGGGATAGGCCGTCGTGAACTTGTCCCGGGCCTCGTCCGGATTCTCGGCCTTGAGGACGATCTCCGCCGTCCCGGGCAGAGGCCATCGAGGATCGGCTTCGTCACGGGGGCGCACGGCGAACCAGGGCATGGGGGGAGCGTCTCGCGTTTCGGTGACGCGTGAAACGGACGGGCGTGGGACCGGTTCCGCGGTTGAAACCGGGTGCCGTTCGGTGCAGGCAGCCGGCGATGCGCGTGGACCTGTTCGATTTCGACCTGCCGGAGACCAGCATCGCCCTGCGCCCGGCCGAGCCGCGGGATGCCGGGCGGATGCTGATCGTGCGTCCGGGCGAGGCGCCGGCTGACCGGTTCGTGCGCGACCTGCCCGGCGCCCTGCGGCCCGGCGATGCCCTGGTCTTCAACGACACGCGGGTGATCCCCGCCCGGCTCAACGGCGTGCGCACCCGCCCCGGCGCGCCCGGTCAGCGGACCGAGGTGCTGCTGCACCTGCGTGAGGCGCCCGACCGCTGGCGCGCCTTCGCGCGTCCGGCCAAGCGGCTGAGCCCCGGCGACACGCTGCGCTTCGGCGACCTGACGGCCACGGTGCTTGAGAAGGGCGAGGCCGGCGAGGTCGTGCTCGCCTTCGATCGGGCCGGCCCGGACCTCGACGCCGCCATCGCGGTCGCGGGAGCCCTGCCGCTCCCGCCCTACATCGCCGGCAAGCGCGCCACCGACGCGCGCGACGCCACCGACTATCAGACGGTTTACGCCCGCAATCCTGGAGCGGTGGCCGCGCCGACCGCCGGCCTCCATTTCTCGGAGGCGCTCCTGGCGGATCTCGACGCTGCCGGCCTGCGGCGCCACCACGTCACCCTGCATGTCGGCGCCGGCACCTTCCTGCCGGTCAAGGCCGAGGATACCGACGGGCACCGGATGCACGCCGAAATCGGCCTGCTCGACGCGGCCACGGCCGAGGCGCTCAACGCCACCCGGGCCGACGGCGGCCGGATCGTCGCGGTCGGCACGACGGCACTGCGCCTGCTGGAAAGCGCCGCCCGGCCGGACGGCACGCTCGCGCCGTTCTCCGGTCCCACCGACATCTTCATCACCCCGGGCTACCGCTTCCGCGCGATCGATGCCCTGGTGACGAACTTCCACCTGCCGCGCTCGACCCTGTTCATGCTGGTCTCGGCCTTTTCGGGGCTGGATACGATGCGCGCCGCCTACGCGCACGCGATCCGGGCCGGCTACCGGTTCTACTCCTATGGCGACGCCAGCCTGCTCTTCCCGGGCCCCGGCGCGGATACCCCATGACCGATCCCGTTCCCTTCGGCTTCACCCTGCGGGCGCAGGATGGCACGGCCCGCACCGGCGAGATCGCGACGCCGCGCGGCACCATCCGCACGCCGGCCTTCATGCCGGTCGGCACGGCCGCGACCGTGAAGGCGATGTATCCCGGGCAGGTCCACGAGCTCGGCGCCGACGTCGTGCTCGGCAACACCTATCACCTGATGCTCCGCCCGGGGCCCGAACGCATGGCGCGGCTCGGAGGCCTGCACCGGTTCATGAACTGGGACCGGCCGATCCTGACCGATTCCGGCGGCTTCCAGGTCATGTCGCTGTCGGCGCTGCGGAAGATCGACGAGCAGGGCGTCACCTTCCGCTCGCATATCGACGGCACCGCCCATCACATGAGCCCGGAACGCTCCATCGAGATCCAGGGTCTGCTGGGCTCCGACATCCAGATGCAGCTCGACGAGTGCGTCCGCCTGCCGGCGGATCACACGGCGATCGAGAAGGCCATGCACCTGTCGCTGCGCTGGGCCGAGCGCTGCCGCGTCGCCTTCGGCGAGCAGCCGGGCCGGGCGATGTTCGGAATCGTTCAGGGCGGCGACGTGCCGGCGCTCCGGGTCGAGAGCGCCCGCGCCCTGACCGACCTCGACCTGAAGGGCTACGCGGTCGGCGGCCTCGCGGTTGGCGAGCCGCAGGAAGTGATGTTCGCCATGATCGAGACCGTGGAGCCGCACCTGCCACAGGCCAAGCCCCGCTACCTGATGGGCGTCGGCACGCCGGACGACATCCTGGGCGCGGTCGCCCGCGGCATCGACATGTTCGACTGCGTGATGCCGACCCGCGCCGGCCGTCACGGCCTCGCCTATACCCGCCACGGCCGGGTCAACCTGCGCAACGCCCGCCACGCCGAGGACACGACGCCGCTCGACGAAGCCTCGACCTGTCCGGCGGCGCGGGACTATTCCCGGGCCTACCTGCATCACCTCGTCCGGTCGAACGAGATCCTGGGCATGATGCTGCTGACCTGGAACAACCTCGCCTATTACCAGGACCTGATGAAAGGCGCCCGGGCGGCGATCCGCGAGGGCCGGTACACGGATTACTGCGCCGCCACACGCGAGGGCTGGGCACGGGCCGAGCGCGCCGCCGCCTGAGCGCCCGCGTCAGGGATGCGCGAGCACGCGGTAGACGCCGTCCGGATCATCCGCTCCGGTCGTCGCCGCGGCCTTGAGGTCCGCGACAATCCGGGCGGCCACCGGCAGCCGGTAGTGCAGCGCGTCCCAGTAATTTGCGTCTGAGGTCGTGAGCGGCGAGACGCGGCGGAAATCCACAACCACCGCGCCGCGGCGGGCGCCGATCGCCACGACCCGCGCCTTGCACGCCGCCTCGCGCCGGCTGGCGGGCGTGCCGGGCGCGCCCTGGGCCACCGCGTGCACCGGCATGAAGGCGAGAAGCTTCAGCGCCTCCGCCGGCACACGGCCGAGGAGCGCGTCGAGCCGTGCAAGGGCCGGCATGGGATCGTCCGGCGCGTCGGCTCTCGCTGCCGGGTCGACGGCGCCGGCACGGATATGGACGCGGGCTCGCTCGGGATCGTAGCGGTCTTCCGGCGGCGTGAAGACCGCGTAGCCGTCGCGGCGGATGCGGGGACGCGCGAGGCCGAGGCGGGCGAGGCCGGCCTGCACGGCGACCGTGGCGGAACGCAGGCTCACCTGCCGCAGCACGCCCCACGACGCGCCCTCCGCGTAGAGCCAGTCGGGGAACGCGTTGGCGGTCCGCGCCGGCGGATCGGCGGCGCACCATGTGACGTCGAGACCGAACAGGATTGCCCGCACAGGCCGGTGCGCCAGGAACAGGTTCGCGAGGCGGATCTGCTCGTCGGGTGTCGCGGCGTTCACCGCGAGGTTGGCGAACCGCGCGTCGAACGCGGCGTCGAGGGCGGCGGGATCGAGCAGGCGCGCCGTCGATGTCCCGAAGACCGCCGCGTCGAACCGGCCGCCGCGGGCGATCTGCGGATAGGAGAGCCGCTGGTTGGCGTCCATGATCGGCCCTGGCGGCCGTCCCGGCGCGGCCCGCAGGCCGTAGGGATCGAGCATGGCGATGAGGACGACCACTGCGACGCCCAGCAGGGCGGCGCAGCCGACGAGGGTGCGGGCGAAGCCGGACCAGTCGGCGAGCCGAGCTGCCGCGGGGTCGCGCGCAGGCGTACCCAGCGACCCAGGAGAGCCGGTCTGATCCATCTGCTGAGGCTGGCGGGAAATCTTGGTCGGAGTGGCAGGATTTGAACCTGCGACCCCCACGTCCCGAACGTGGTGCGCTACCAGACTGCGCTACACTCCGAAGGCCGTCCTGCGTCTCCGTCAGGGCCGGCGAGCGGGTGTATAGCCGCGCCTTTCCCGGGCCGCAAGCGCACTCTTGCGGGATTCAGCCGAGATCCTTCGGCCAATCGGCCGGAAGGCGGTGCGACGTCACCTGTGCGTCGGCCGACCGGACCGCGACCGTCGCGGCATAGTCGGGGCCGACGTCGATTTCCGCCAGGCTCCAGCCGCCCGCACCCGGCCACCGCAACAGGCGCGGCGGCGCGGGCGGCAGGGTGACGCTGAAGCGGTCGAGGGGAAGCGACAGACCCGTGCCGTGCGCCTTCACGACGGCCTCCTTCCGGGACCAGAGACCGTAGAACACGCCCTCGACCGCGTCCGGCGGCAACGCCATCAAGGTGGCCACCTCGTCGGCGGCGAAATGCGTCCGCGCGATCTGGCCCGCATCCGGGATCGGCCGGACCAGCTCGACATCGACCCCGATCGCGGCCGCGGGCGCGAGGCCGATCAGCGCGCGCGCCCCGGAATGAGACAGGTTGAAACCGAGGGCTCCACGGGCCGATCCGGCGAGTTCGGGCTTTCCATCCGCGCCGGCCGCGAACCGGATCTCGGCCGGATCGCAGTCGAGCGTCTCGGCGAGGATCCGTCTGAGCGCGGCGTGGCTCGCCACGTAGCGTGCCCGGTCCACGGGCCGCAGGAACCGGTCCGCCCGGTCGCGCTCCGGTCGATCGAGCACGGTCCAGCACAGGTCGAGCTGATCCGGAGAGACGGCGAGATCGACGATCCAGACGTCGGCCGCGCTCACGCGACGCCTCGCCGCGGTGGTGGGCAGAGGCTAACGTCGTTGCAGTGAGGCGGCACGGGGGACGCGTCCGGTGAGAGCGGGATGAGGAGCATCGTCGTCCTACGCCGGGCCGGCAAGGGCTGCCGAACGTGAGCACCCCGACGGCCGCTCTGATCCGCAGCGCCGCCTGGACGCTGCCGAGCCTGGCGACACGCCGCGCCCGCTACGGCGTCTTCTTCGCGACTTACCTGTATCAGGGGCTGATCGCCGGCTTCTCGCTGACCGCGCTGGCCAACCACCTGGCGGCGCGCGGTGTCTCGGCGGCGGAGGTCGGCTTCCACTTCGCCCTCGCCGGCCTGCCCTGGACCCTGCAGCCGATCCTCTGGGGACCGGTGATCGACCGCGCCGGCGATTTCCGGATGGGGCGGCGGCGCCCCTTCGCCGTTGTGGCGATCCTGGGCGCCCACGCGGCGCTCGCGCTTCTTCTCCTGGCGCGACCCGATCAGGTCGGCCTGCTGGGGTTGATCTTCCTGGCGCACAGCCTGTTCGCCTCGCTCCTCGATACCGCCTGTGACCGCATGATCATGGACCATGTTCCGGCACTGGAACTCGGCCGGGTCAGCGCCTGCACGCGGGCCGGATTTGTGGCCGGCACCAGCCTCAGCGCCGCGATCTTCTCCTGGATGCTCGCCGCAGAGGGGCTCGTCGCGAGCGCGCGCTGGCTGCTCGCCGCCGCCGTCCTGGCGAGCCTGCCGATGCTGCTGATCCGCGAGGCGCCCAACGACGCGTTCGCCGCCCCGGGCCGGCGCGGGCCGCCGCCGCGGCGCCTGCCCTTCCGTCGCTTCCTGCGCCGGCTCGGCGTGGCCCTGCGGCGGCCCAGGGCCTTGCGGCTCCTCGCCCTCTGCTTCGGGCTGGACGGGGCACTCGGCCTGTTCGAGCTGCCCTTCTCGGTCGATCTGCTCCAACGCCAGGGCTGGGATCCCGCCGCCCTCTCGCGTCTTCAGGCGGGGCTGGCGCTGACGAGCGGCACGGCCGGCGCGCTGGCGATCGGCCTGTGGGCGGACAGGGCCGGCGCGGTGCGGCCGCTGCGCGCCCTGCTGCTCGCCAGCGCCGGAGCCTTCGCGCTGGCCGCGGCCCTGATCGGTGCGCGGCTCGTCGGACCGGCCGGGCCGGTGATCCTCGCGCTCACCAACATGCTGCCGGGTCTGCTGATCGTCGCGCTGATGCCGGCCTTGCTGCAGGCCAGCCGCGGACGCGCCGGGGCGGCCACGCAGTTCGAGGTCTACATGGCGGCGATGAATCTGGGCTCGGTTGCCGGGACGGCGCTCGCCGGCTGGCTCGCCCCCGTCCTGTCGCTTTGGGCCGTGGCCGCCCTCGTGGCCGGTGTGTTCCTGGCCGCGGCCCGGATGGTCGGCCGCGGCGATCTGCTCGGCCCCCGCGGGTAACGGAAACCGGGGATGCCAGCCCGAGGACGGCTCCCGGCCGGCTCGCGATGGGTTAGAAGCCCATCATGGCCGCCGTGAAATCCGAAACGCCCGATCTCGACCTGACCGCCGAGGAGGCGCGCGCCGAGCATGCGCGCCTGTCCGAGGCGATCTTGGAGGCCGACCGGCTCTACTATCAGGAGGATGCGCCCGAGATCTCGGACGCGGAGTACGATCGCCTGCGCCGGCGGCTGGAGGACATCGAGACCCGTTTCCCGGACCTTGCCGGGACGGGCGCGGCCAGCACCTCGGTCGGCGCCAAGCCGTCGGAGAAGTTCGCCAAGGTGCGGCACGCGGTGCCGATGCTGTCGCTGGGCAATGCCTTCGACGACGCCGAGGTTGCCGAGTTCGTCGCCCGCGTGCGCCGCTTCCTCGGCTGGCCCGACGAAACGCCCCTCGCCTTCACGGCCGAGCCCAAGATCGACGGCCTGTCCCTGTCGCTCCGCTACGTCAACGGCCGCCTCGACACCGCGGCGACCCGCGGCGACGGCGAGGTCGGCGAGAATGTCACCGCCAATGCCCGCACCGTGCAGGACATCCCGGCGGCGCTCGCCGGGTCTGGATGGCCGGAGATCTGCGAGGTGCGCGGCGAGGTCTATCTGTCCCACGCCGACTTCGCCGCCATCAACGCCCGTCAGGAGGCGGCCGGCAAGCCGCTCTTCGCCAATCCGCGCAACGCCGCCGCCGGCAGCCTGCGCCAGCTCGATCCGGGGATTACCGCCTCCCGGCCGCTCAAGTTCTTCGCCTATGCCTGGGGCGAGCTCTCGGCGCCGATCGCGGAGACGCAGTCCGGCGCCCTGCAGCGCTTCGCGTCCTGGGGCCTGCCGGTAAACCCGCTCACCGAGACTTTCACCGACACCGCGGAGATCCTCGCCCATTACCGCCGGATCGAGGCGGACCGGGCCGGGCTCGGCTACGACATCGACGGCGTCGTCTACAAGGTCGACGACCTCGCGCTCCAGAAGCGGCTCGGCTTCGTCTCGCGCTCGCCGCGCTGGGCGCTTGCGCACAAATTCGCCGCGCAGGAGGCGACGACCGTCGTCGAGGACATCGTCATCAATGTCGGCCGGACCGGCTCGCTGAACCCGCTGGCCAAGCTGAGGCCGGTGACCGTCGGCGGCGTGGTCGTGTCCAACGCGACCCTGCACAACGAGGGCTACGTGAAGGGCGTCGGCGCCGACGGCGAGCCGATCCGCGACGGCCGCGACATCCGGGTCGGCGACACCGTGACGGTGGTCCGCGCCGGCGACGTCATCCCGAAGGTGATGGATGTCGATCTCACCAAGCGCCCGGCGGATTCGCAGCCCTACGCCTTCCCGGAGACTTGCCCGGCCTGCGGCAGCCGCGCGGTGCGCGCGATCAACCCGCGCACCGGCCGCGCGGACGCGGTACGCCGCTGCACCGGCGGACTGATCTGCCCGGCGCAAGGGGTGGAGCGTCTGAAGCACTTCGTGTCGCGCAACGGCTTCGACATCGAGGGTTTCGGCGAGACCTATATCGAAGTCCTGTTCGAGGCGGGGCTCGTGCGCCAGCCGGCCGACCTGTTCCGGCTCGATTTCGAGAAGCTGAAGGCCGCCATCGTGGCGCGGCGCGAGGCGCTGTCGGCCGAGCGGCGGGCGGAATCCGGCACGGCCGAGCCGCCCAAGAAGGCTTCCAAGAAGAAAGGCGAGGAGGAAGACAAGGCGATCAAGAACCTGCTCGCCGGGGTCGAGGCGCGCCGCCAGGTCCCGATGAACCGCCTGCTCTTCGCCCTCGGCATCCCGCAGATCGGCGAGGCGACCGCCAAGGCTTTGGCCAAGCGCTTTTCGGACATGCCGGCCCTGATTGCGGCGATTCGCGCGGCATCGGCCGCACAGCCGGGCCCCGACTGGGTCGAGCTGACGGCCGTCCCGCGGGTCGGGGGCACGACCCGGGACCGCCTGCTCGATCTCGGCTACCCCGAGGACGGCGCGACGCCGGCCAAGGAGCGCGCCCGCCTCAGCACCGTGCAGCGCGAGAATCTGCTCGCCCATTACGGCGACGCCGACGCCGTGCGCGCGGCGATCGCCCGGGCTGCCGAGCAGCGGCCCGGGGACGCCTACAGGGTCTTCGCCGATGACGGCGAGATCGGCCCGGTCGCCACCGACGCGCTGCTCCTGTTCTTTGCCGAGCCGCACAACGCCGACGCCGTCTCGGCTCTGCTCGACGCGGTCCAGGTCGAGCCCATGGAGCAGGCCGCTTCGGCATCCGCCTTCGCGGGCAAGACCGTCGTCTTCACCGGCACGTTGGAGAAGATGACCCGCAACGAGGCCAAGGCGGTGGCCGAGCGCCTCGGCGCCAAGGTCTCGGGCTCGGTCTCGGCCAAGACCGATCTCGTCGTCGCGGGTCCGGGAGCCGGGTCAAAGCTGAAGGACGCCCAGAAGCACGGTGTGCGGGTGGTCTCGGAAGACGATTGGCTCGGGATGGTGGCGCAGGGTTGAAGCCGGAGTCCCGGCAGCCTAGACCGCTTGGGGAACACCCCGAGAACTCCTGCCCGCCATGGTTCACCCGCGATGACGGTCCTGGCCCTCGACTTCGAGACGGCCAACGAGCGGCGTGACAGCGCCTGCGCGGTCGGGCTCGCCTGGATCGCGGACGGCCGGGTGATCCGCCGCGAGAGCCACCTGATCCGCCCGCCCGAGATGCGCTTCGCGCCCGGCAACATCCGGGTCCACGGGATTTTGCCGGCGAACGTCGCCGACAAGCCGGGCTTCGGCGCCGTGATGGCGCCGTACCTCGATGACCTCGCCCGCGGGCTCATCCTCGCCCACAATGCGAGCTTCGACATTGGCGTCCTGCGCGCCGGGCTCGCCCGGGCCGGGCTGCCGGTGCCGGATCTCTCGTATCTCTGCACGGTCCAGGTCGCGCGCCGGGTCTTTCCGGCGCCGGAAGGCTGCGGCCTCGGCAAGGTGGCGCGACGCCTCGGCATCCGCTTCGAGCATCACGATGCCGGCGAGGATGCCTATGCCTGCGCGGAGATCGCCCTCGCGGCGATGCGCGAGAGGGAGGCGGCGGATGTCCACGGCCTCGCGGCCGCCATCGGCCTGCCGATCACGCGGGCGATGGGTGGCCCTGCCCGGCCCAGCCGTGACCCCGGAGGGATCAGTGGCCGGGCTATGGCGGCCTTCCCGGCAGCGTCCGCGGCGCTGAGCTTCACCATGCGGGGATCGACCGGCAACCGCTACCACGTCGCGTTCGAGGAGCGCCCGGGCGGTCCGCAGCTGCGCTGCACCTGCACGGCCGGTCGCTACGGCATGCGCTGCCGCCACGTGAAGGCGCTGGAAGTCGGCGACATCACCGATCTTCTCTCCGACAACGCCTCCGACGTGGCGCTCCTGGCACGCATGCTCGGCACGAGGGTCCGCGCCGTCGGGGCGGCCTGAAGCGCGGTCAAGCCGCCTCAAGGCAGGTTCGGAAGGCCGCGATCGCGCGTTCGATGTCGGCGGCGGTAATGTGCCGGTGCGTGACCAGCCGCAGGCGAGCCTCGCCCAGCGGCCGGGTTCGCACCCCGGCAGCCTCGAGATCGTCGACCCAACGCGCGCTGCCGCGCCCTGTCGCAGCGAGGTCGACCTGCACGATGTTGGTCTGGGGGTTGTTGGCCGACAGGAGAGGTCTCAGCGCGTTCAGACCTTCGCTGAGCTGCCGCGCGCGTTCATGGTCCTCGGTGAGACGCGAGCCCATGGCGGTGAGAGCTTCGAGGCCCGCAGCCGCCACGACCCCGACCTGCCGCTGCGTGCCGCCGATCATCTTGCGGAGGCGCCGCGCCGCCGCGATCACCGCCTCGCTCCCCGCCAGGACCGCACCGACAGGCGCGCTCAATCCTTTTGACAGGCAGAGCGAGACCGTATCGACACAGGCAGAGACTTCGGCCGGCGCGATGCCGAGATGCGCGGCGGCGTTGAACAGACGCGCCCCGTCGAGATGGACCGGGATGCCCCGCGCCCGGGCGAGGCTGGATACGGCCGTCATATGGGCAAGCGGCAGGACGGCGCCGCCAGCGGCGTTGTGTGAGGTCTCCAGAGCGATCATGCCGGTCCGGAGCGGGCTCGCAGCCGGACGAAGGGCGTCCTCCAGCTGATTGAGGTCCATGGCGCCGTCCGTGCCGGCAATGCCGAGCAGGAAAGCGCCCGTGAGTGTGGCGGCGCCGCGCTCGGTGTTGATCATGTGTGCCTGCGCTTCCAGCAGGATCTGCTCGCTGCGCTGGACCTGGGCCAGGATCGCCAGCAGGTTGCCCATGGTGCAACTCGGCACGAACAGGCCGGCCTCCTTGCCGAGAATTGCCGCGGCGGTCTCCTCCAGCGCACGCGCGGTCGGATCGCCGTCGAGCCCGTCGTCGCCCAGAGGCGCGGCGCGCATCTGCGCGTACATGGCCTCGGTCGGTCGGGTGACCGTGTCGCTGCGCAAGTCGACCGAGGCCGGCGATGCGGCGTCGCTGCTGAATTCGTCGCGCTTCATGGGTTCGCCCGTGCCGCGTCTACCGGTAAGCGGCCTCGTCGCCGGAATCGGTCGGATTGGCCAGGGCGCGCTTGAGGACGTCGCTCATCGGCAGCTCGAGATTGATGCCCCTCGGCGGGATGGGATGCTCGAAATACCGCGCGTAGAGCCGCGCCACCGTGCCGTCCTGGATCAGCTCGACCACCGCCTTGTCGACCGCCGCCTTGAAAGCCGCGTCATCCCTGGGTTCGAGGATTCCGTAGGGGGCGAATTCGAGACCCTTGGTGCCGATCTTGTAGTCTCCCGGGCGCTTGGCCCCGGCGACGGTCGCGTGGGCCAACGCGTCGTCATTGATCGCTCCGGCTGCGCGGCCGGTCTCCACCAGCAGGAACACCTCCGCGGTGTCCTTGGCGGGCATCACCTGGATGTCGAGCTTATCGCGGACGTTGATGCGGGTCGCGACCCGCTGGGTCTCGCCACCGGCCTGCGCCGAGATCGCCTTGCGGCGGAACGTGGCGATGTCGTCGACGTCCACCGGCGCGTCCTTCTTGGCCACCAGCACCACCTGCGCCACGAACGTGGTCGGCGCGAAGGAGACCAGCTTGTGCCGCTCCGGCAGGTTGCTGGCGGTGCCGCATTCCAGATCGATCGTCCCATTGTTGATAAGCGGAATCCGCGTCGCCGACATGACCGGCACATGGCGGATGTCGATCTTGGTCAGCCCGAGAGCCGCCTTCAGCTTCTCGGCAACGTGCTCGCATATCTCCAGTGAATAACCGACCGGCTTGGCGTTCTGGTCGAGGAAGCCGAAGGGCGGGGACGCATCAGGAAAGCCGAGGCTGATCTGGCCGGTCGACCGGATCTTGTCGAGGCGCCCCTCCGCCGAGACGGGCGCGGTGATCCCGACGCAGCACAAGGCTGCGATCACGAGCGAAAGCGTCCTCGACATGATCCGTGCCCCCTTCGATAATCCGTCGGACCTCGGTGCTTGAGCCCCACGATGACGTGCGCCCGGCTCGAAGCTTTGCCGTGCGATCCTAAGGGCTTGGCCAAGCCGGCGTCCAATTCCGATTCATCTGGGGACCATACGGATCTGATATGGCCGAACGACGCCTGACCTTCCGGCACATCGAGGCGTTCCGCGCCGTGGTGGCGTCCGGCTCGATGACCGAGGCAGCGCTGCGCCTCCACACCTCGCAGCCGCAAATCAGCCGTCTGATCGGGCAGCTGGAGGCGATCACGGCACTGCCCCTGTTCGATCGCAGCGGCGGCCGCGTCATTCCCTCTCTCGACGGAACCCGCTTCCACGCCGAGGTCGAGCGTGCCTTCGTGGGGCTGAGCAGTCTGGAGACGGCGGCGGCGCGGATCCGCGCCTTCGGCGCCGAGCGCCTGCGGGTCGCCGCGATGCCCCGCCTCGCGGGGGGCTTGCTCGCCCGTGCCGTGGTCCGGTTCAGATCGAAGCATCCGGACGTGATCGTGGCGATCCATTCCGGCGACGACGAGACCGTGAATGGCTGGATCGCGAGCGGCTTCTGTGATGCCGCACTGACCATGCTGTACGGCGAGATCCCGGATGCACGGCTCGATCATGTGGAGACGCGCGCCTGCGTCGCCATTCTGCCGCAAGACCATCCGCTCGCCGCCCGCACAATGCTGGAACCGGCGGACCTTCGCGGCGTGCCGTTTGTGGCGTCTCCGCTCGGAAGCGCATTGCGGAGCAGCACCGAGGCGGTCTTCGCCCAGGCCGGCATCCCCCTGATGGTCACCGCGGAGGCGGGGCTTGGCGCCTCAATCTGCACGCTGGTCTCGGCGGGCCTCGGCTTCAGCGTGATGAATCCGCTGGCCGCCCACGAGGAGGCCAAGGTCTCGCCGATCGCGATCCGGCCCTTCCTCCCGGCACTACCGGTGCGCTTTGCCCTGCTGTTCCCACCCGACCACGCCCGTGGACGGCTCATGCGGGCCTTCGGCGCCTGCGCGCGCGGTGTCCTCTTGGAGGAGCTTGCGCATCTGCCGGACGCGCCGTCCGAGCGTCCGGCAGAGTGATCTTACGCGGCGCGCCGATCGGCTTCCGCGTAGAATGTACCGCCCCGCTCGGCCATCGCGGACAAGTTGTCCGGAACGTGGAAGCGGGGGCCGTGCTTTGCCTCGAGCTGGCGGGCGAGATCGACGAAGGCCGCCGTGCCCATGAAATCGATGTACGACAGGGCGCCCCCGGTGAACGGCGCGAAGCCGAAGCCGAGGATCGAGCCGACATCGGCCTCGCGCGGATCGGTCACCACGCCCTCACCCACCGTGCGGGCGGCTTCCAGCGCCTGCACCACCAGCAGCCGCTGCTTGAGCTCGGTGAAGTCGACCGCCTCCGGATCGAGCCGGTTGGGCTGCAGGTCCTTCAAGCCAGGCCAGAGACGCTTTGGCGCGCCCTCGGGATAGTCGTAGAAGCCCTTGCGGTTCTTCCGGCCGAGCCGGCCCTGGTGCTCGACCATCTCGGACAGGATCGCCTTCTGGGCAGGATCGACGGCGCCCTGCCCCACCTGCGCCTCGGTGGCCTTGGCGATCTTGAGGACGAGATCGAGGGCGACCTCGTCGTTGAGCGAGAGCGGACCGACCGGCATGCCGGCCTGACGCCCGGCACTCTCGATCATCGCGGGCGGCACGCCCTCGGCCAGCATCTTGTGGCCTTCGAGGATGTAGGCGCCGACGCAGCGGTTGGCGAAGAAGCCGCGGGCGTCGTTCACGACGATCGGGGTCTTCTTGATCAGGCGCACGTAGTCGAGGGCCGTGGCCAGCGCCGCGTCTCCGGTCGCCGCGCCCTTGATGATCTCGACCAGCATCATCTTCTCGACGGGCGAGAAGAAATGGATGCCGACGAACTGCGCCGGTCGCTGCGAGCTCTTGGCCAGCCCGGTGATCGGCAGGGTCGAGGTGTTGGACGCGAAGATCGCGTCGGGACGGATGACCGCCTCGACCTTCTGGATCACCTCGGCCTTGACCTTGGGATCTTCGAACACCGCCTCGACCACGAGGTCGCACTCCGCCAGCGCGTTGTAATCCGCCGTTGCAGTGATGCGGCCGAGCAGCGCGTCGCGGTCGGCGGTCTTGGCGCGGCCCTTGTTGATCTGGCCGGTGATGAGCGTGTGGGCGTAGGCCTTGCCCTTCTCGGCGGCCTCCACCGACTGATCGACCAGCACCACCTCGATGCCGGCCTGAGCCGTCACGTAGGCAACGCCCGCGCCCATGAAGCCGGCGCCGATCACGCCGACGCGGCGGAGGTTCGTGGCCGGCACGTCCTTCGGACGGCGCGCGCCCTTGTTCAGCTCGCCCATCGAGATGAACAGCGTGCGGATCATCGCCGCCGCCTCGGTCGAGCGCAGGATGTGGGCGAAGTAGCGGCTCTCGACCCGCAGGCCGAGATCCATCGGCAGCTGCAGGCCCTCGTACACGGAGGCCAGGATCGCCTTGGCGGCCGGATAATTGTCGTGCGTCTCGCGCCGGTAGATCGCGTTGGCCGGCGGCCAGATCATCATGCCGGCGGGCGAGTAGACCTTCCCGGAGGGCGCCTTGAACTTCGGCACGTCCCACGGGGCCACCGCCGAACCGCCCTCGCGGATCCATGCCTTGGCCCGCTCGACGATCTCCGCCTGCGGCGCCACGGCGTGGATCAGCCCCATGCCCTTCGCCATGGGCGCGCGGATCTGCTCGCCCTTGAACAGCATCTGCAGCGCGTCGCCGGTCTGCATGAGCCGCGCGACGCGCTGCGTGCCGCCGCCGCCCGGGAACAGGCCGACCTTGATCTCCGGCAGGCCGACCCGTGTCTTCCCGTCGTTGGAGGCGACCCGGTGGTGGCACGACAGCGCCAGCTCGAAGGCACCGCCCAGGCACAGGCCCTGGATCGCCGCCGCGAAGGGCTTGCCGCAGGTCTCGAGGCGGCGGAACAGCAGCGAGAGCCGCCGGGACGCCTCGAAGAAGTGGCGCATCGCCACCTCCTCGCCCTGCTCGGCCTTCAGCTGCTCGTAGGCCCGGCCGAGGCCCTGCAGCATGGTGAGGTCGGCGCCGCCGGAGAAATTGTCCTTGCCGGTGGCGATGACGCAGCCCTTGATCGCCGGATCGGACGCAACCTGCTCGATGATCTGCTCGAGCTGGTCCATCACCCCCTCGGTGATCACGTTCATCGAACGGCCGGGCATGTCCCAGGTCGCCAGAGCGATGCCGTCGGGATCGGTCTCGAAACGGAAATCGGTCAGCGTCACGGTGCCGTCCTCCCAGGAAAGCGTCAGCGGGATACCAACGCGGCCACGTTAAGGTTGTGTAGAGCGCGCACGTCCAGAGTCAGCGGGCCGGGGAGTACCGACGGACGCCGCCTATGACGAACGATATCGGATGCCGGGCCTGCCGCGCCGGAACCAAACTCGGCTTCGACTTCACGATGGCTTTCCAGCCGATCCTCGATCTGGCGGACGGGTCGGTCTGGGCCTACGAGGCGCTGGTGCGGGGGCCGAACGGCGAGCCGGCCTACACGATCCTCGATCGCGTGACCGATGAGACCCGCTACCAGTTCGACCAGGCCGCCCGCGTCAAGGCGATCGAACTCGCCGGTCGCCTGTTCCCCCGCGATAGCGGCACGCGGCTGTCGATCAACTTCATGCCGAACGCCGTCTACGAGCCGAATGCCTGCATCCGCGCGTCCCTGGACGCCGCGCGCCGGGTCGACTTCGCACACCAGCGCATCATGTTCGAGTTCACCGAGCAGGAGCGCTTCCGCGACATCGACCACGTGAAGCGCATCGTCGCCGCCTACCGGAAGCAGGGGTTTCTCACCGCGCTCGACGATTTCGGCGCCGGCTTCGCGGGTCTGAGCCTCCTGGCGAATTTCCGCCCCGACCTGATCAAGATCGACATGGACCTGCTCCGCGGCCTCGACGCCGATGCCGGCCGCCACGCGATCGTCTCCGGCGTGGTCGCGATCGCCCAGGCCCTGGGCGTGACGGTGCTGGCCGAGGGTGTCGAGACCGCCGCGGAACTCGATGCCCTGCGCGGCCTCGGGATCACGCTCGTGCAAGGCTACCACTTTGCCAAGCCTCTGCTGGAGGAGCTGCCGCCGGTCGCGGGCTTCGCCCCGACGACCGCGCGCGCGGCCTGAGGCCAACGGGGCGCGCGCGGCCGGCATCGACTTACTTCTGAGCCGGCGCCGCGGCGGGCGGCACAGGCGGCTGACCCGGCTGCGGCGAATTGTCGGTCGCCGAGGCCACGGCCAGCATGTTGAGCAGCTTGGTGACCGAGTTCTGCGAGATCGCCGTCACCGACGAGTTCGGGTCGGCGTTCATCGTCTGGAACTTGAGATAGGTCGGGTCGGAGTAGATCTCGTCGAGATGCTTCAGCTCGGCGAGGCTGAACTTGTCGGCGTAGTCCTTCGACAGCCCCTCGATCATGATGCCGCGCTGCTTCTCGAACTCGGCCGTCAGTTCCTTGCGGACCGCCTCGGCGCGGGCTTCCGGCATCGGGGCGACGGTCTTCTCCAGGGCGACGTTGAACCCCGTCTGAAGATTCTTGATCAGGGTCTTGTTGACGAGGGTCGTGGCCGCGGCGACGCGGTCCGCGGCCTCGTCGGCGCGGGCGGCGAGCGGCAGGCTCAGTGTGACGCCCAGGCAGAGCGTCGCGATCAGGCGGTTCAAGGGCTTGTCTCCCATCGATTTATCGTCCGGCCCCGGTACGGGCCGATCGTCGCCCGCGCCTCTAGCAGCGTTCCCGGACTTTGGGGAGCGGCGGCACGCCGCTCCCATGTAGGCGTGCCTCAGACCCGCTCGATGATCGTGGCGGTGCCCATGCCGGCGCCGATGCAGAGCGTGATGAGCGCGCGCTCCTTGCCGGTCCGCTCCAGCTCGTCCAAAGCCGTGCCGAGGATCATCGCTCCCGTCGCACCGAGCGGATGGCCCAGGGCGATGGCGCCGCCGTTGACGTTGACCGCCTCAGGATCGAGGTCGAACGCCTGGCAGAACCGCAGCACGACGGCCGCGAAGGCCTCGTTGACCTCGAACAGGTCGATGTCGGACAGGCTCAGCCCGGACTTCGCCAGGACCTTGCGGGTAACGTCCACCGGCCCGGTGAGCATCAGGGCCGGGTCCGAGCCGATATTGGCGAAGGCGCGAATCCGCGCGCGCGGGCGAAGGCCGGCGGCCTCGCCGGCCGCCTTCGAACCGATCAGCACGGCGGCCGCGCCGTCGACGATGCCGGAGGAATTGCCGGCGTGGTGGACGTGATCCACCGTCTCGACATCCGGATGCGCGTCGGTGGCGACGGCATCGAAGCCGCCCATCTGGCCCATCTGCACGAAGGACGCCTTCAGCGCGGCCAGCGACTGCATGTCGGTGCCGGGCCGCATGTGCTCGTCCCGGTCGAGCAGCGTGATGCCGTTCACGTCGCGCACCGGAACCACGGAACCGCCGAACAGACCCTCGGCCCAGGACTTGGCCGAGCGCGCCTGCGAGCGGACCGCATAGGCGTCGCAATCGTCGCGGGTGAAGCCATACTTGGTGGCGATCAAGTCCGCCGAGACGCCCTGCGGCATGAAGTAGGACTTGATGGCGATCGCCGGATCCACCGGCCAGGCGCCGCCCGAGGCGCCGATGCCGATGCGGCTCATCGATTCGACGCCGCCGCCGACCGCCATCTCGTGCTGGCCGCTCAAGACCTGGGCGGCGGCAAAATTCACCGCGTCGAGGCCGGAGGCGCAGAAGCGGTTGATCTGCACGCCCGGAACATGCGCGCCGTAATCGGCCACCAGGGCCGCGGCGCGGGCGATGTCGCCGCCCGCCTCGCCCACAGGGTCGACGCAGCCCAGGACCACGTCGTCCACGAGGCCCGTGTCGAGCCCGTTGCGGTCCTTGAGGGCGCGCAGGGCGGTCTCCGCCAGCCGGAGGGCCGTCACCTCGTGGAGGGAGCCGTCCGCCTTGCCGCGCCCGCGCGGCGTGCGAACGTGGTCGTAGATGAAGGCGTCCGTCATCAGCTCTCCCCCGGGGCGTCGGTTCTCGCCGGTCGGCGACGCGGCCTTACAGGGCCGTCTCGGTTCACGCCAGTCTGCCACGGCGCGCGCGCCCTCGGCCAGCCCCGAAATGGTCGGAACCGGCGGAGAGCGCGTAACAACGCAGAGCGTTTGGAAGTGATCGTCCGGCCGGCGCGCCGATCAGAACCGATCGAGCGGCGCCTCGCGTGAACCTGGACGTGACCGTCGCTGGACCTGGAAGAGTATCGCTTCCAGCGACGCAGGTTCTGCTTCAGTCCTGAAGCATGCGCTTCAGGAGTTCGACCTCATCACCCAGAACCGTATCTTCGCCGATCTGCTTCTCGATCTTGCGCACGGCGTGGAGCACCGTGGTGTGATCACGCCCGCCGAATCGGCGGCCGATCTCGGGAAGCGAGCGCAGCGTCAGCACCTTCGAGAGGTACATGGCGATCTGGCGCGGCTTGACGACGGCGGCCGTCCGCCGCTCCGACAGGATGTCCGACCGCGAGACGTTGTAGCGCGAGGCGACGAGCTTCTGGATGTCCTCGATCTTGATGCGCTTCGGCTCGCGGTTCTTCACGAGGTCGCGGATCGCGCTCTCGGCGGTCTCCATCGTCACCGCGGTGCCGGTGAGCGTCGCGTGGGCCAGCAGGCGGTTGACCGCACCCTCGAGATCGCGGCCGTTGGCAGTGATCGCGCGGGCCACGTAGGAGGCCACCTGCGGCGAGACGTCGAAGCCCGGATGCGAAGCCCGCACGGCGGCCAGACGCGCCGACAGGATCGACACGCGCAGGGCCTCGTCGAGGGCGGTGATCTCGACCACGAGGCCGCCGCCGAGCCGGGAGCGCACGCGCTCGTCGAGGGCTTCCAGCTCAGTCGGGGGCCGGTCGGAGGCAACCACGACCTGCCGGCCGGCATCGATCAGCGCGTTGATCGTGTGGCCGAACTCGGCCTGGATCGACTTGCCCTGGATGAACTGCACGTCGTCGAGGATCAGCAGGTCGATGCCGCGCAGGCGCTCCTTGTAGGCCAGCGCCGACTGGGTCTTCAGGGCGTTGACGAAGCCGTACATGAAGCGGTCGGCCGTCAGGTAGATCACCCGCCGTCCGGCTTCGCGGGCAGCATGTCCGATGCCGTGCAGCAGGTGGGTCTTGCCCAGGCCGACACCGGCATGGAGGTAGAGCGGATTGTAGAGCGCACCCTCCCCCTGGTGGTTGGCCACGCGCTCGGCGGCGGCATGGGCCAGGGCATTGGAGCGCCCGATCACGAAGCTCGCGAAGGTCAGCCGGTTATCGAGGGGGGTGCCGCTGAGATCGCCGCCGGCTTCCGCGCTCCGAGCATCCTGTGCGGGCGCGACAGCCGCGACCGGCATCGGAGCGCCGGCGGCGTGGAGGCGCGCGAGCGGCCCGCTGGCCGGATTGGGCTTGGCGGCACCCGCGGTGACCGGCCGGACCGGGGCGCCGGTCCCGCGCACACCGACCTCGATCCGCGCGATCTCCTCGACCTCGGCCTTGAAGGTGTTCAGCACGCGATCGAGGTAGTGCGACTCGATCCAGCTCTTCAGGAAGCGGGTCGGCACGGTGAGGCGCGCCGCGCCGCCAGCGACCGACTCCAGCTCCAGGCGTGCGAACCAGCTAGCGAACACGTCCTCGCCGAGTTCCGCGCGGAGCCGGCGCTTCACCCGCGCCCAGGCAGATCCGTAATCGGTACCGCCGCCGTTGCGGCCACCCTCGTCGTCGCTCGCCACCGTTCCGTCGACACGCATCACTGGCTCTCCCGACGCTGCCCACGGAAATCCGCAGGCCGCGCGTACGCACGAATTACGCCCTCAGCGTCCCGCAAGAACGGGCGGGACAGAGTCCAACTCATGGAGTCAACCCCTCCACGGGGACCATTTGC
The DNA here is from genome assembly GCF_041806315.1 of Methylobacterium sp. OAE515. NCBI lineage: Bacteria > Pseudomonadati > Pseudomonadota > Alphaproteobacteria > Hyphomicrobiales > Methylobacteriaceae > Methylobacterium > Methylobacterium sp. OAE515. The sequence continues at coordinate 2,355,616 of NZ_JBGMUV010000001.1, read as the reverse complement.
CGATTGGAAGAGCCTATCAACAATTACCTACAGTTCCTTTAACACTGGGACTTGCGGGGATGGCGCGGAGCGCTGTCGGCAAGTGTTCCCACGGGCGTTCAAGACGGTCGCTAGAGTCTTGGCGAATCAGATTGATTCTCTGGAGTCCCGAAATCGCTTTGTTTTGCTTGTGGAGTGTCAGTTTCTGTTAAGCTACACGCCGATCCCGGACTCTGCAATCGCGTCGATTCTTGGATAGGGTTAACGGTTCGGACTCACGCGCGCCGGCGAACGCCGCCTGGACAGCGCGCACGAAAAAGCCCGGCGCGAAGGCCGGGCTTGAAACCGTCTGAACTGTGTGGGTGCGTTAAGCGGCGAGCGCCTTCACCCGGGCGGCGAGGCGCGAGACCTTCCGCGAGGCATTGTTCTTGTGAACGATGCCGTGCTGCGCTGCGCGCATCATCTCGGGCTCGGCGGCGCGGAGGGCGGCCAGCGCATCCTGCTGGTTGCCCGTGGCGATGGCCTCTTCAACCTTGCGGACGAAGGTGCGCATGCGCGAGCGGCGCGAGCGGTTGATCGCCGTGCGCTTGGCGATCTTGCGGGTCATCTTCTTGGCCGAAGCGGTGTTGGCCATGTACGTCCTCGTGTTTCTCGTCGGGCGATGCCGACGGGCCGGCTGTGCCGGAAATCGGTCGTCGCGTCAGGTTGTCTGGCGATGGCCGAGACGCAGCGCGCGCGAAAGCGCGGCCCCTCGGCGAAGCGGCTTCTATAGTCAGAGGGCCGCCCTGCGTCAACGCGGAACAGACCGCGCGCCACGGAGCAAGCCATGTGTCTTAAATCTTGACATTTTTCCTAAGTTCCTGTGTTGTGAAGGCTGAACCGCGGAACGGCGGAGCGAGGCGACGATGCGTGACAAGTCTCAACGCACGGCGAGGCGATCATGCTGCGCAACGTTCTTGCCGGCCTCGCCCTGGAGACCAAGCTGATCCGCCTGCAGCGGCAACTCCAAGACAAAGGCTGGGAGACGCAGCCGCACGCACCAGCGGGACAGCCAAACGGCGGCGAGTGGGTGCAAGGCCCCGGAGGTGGCCGATGGGCCTCAATCCACGAGGATCAGCCCAGCGGCCCCTCTCCTCAAGACCCGCCCCCGCTCCCGGAAGCCACAACGCTGGAAGATGGGACGCGCGTCCTGTCGGTCCGAATACACACAGGGCGAAAGCCCTTCGACGAACAACACACGGTCATCGCGCCGGATGGTGAAAGCCGGATCTTCGAGACATCCGGGGAGACGCAGACGATCCAGGACGGTCAGACCGGTGATGTGCTGTCGCGCAGCACGTTGACGGCGACGGACCTCGTCTCGGAGCCCCTCGTGCAGCCGGCCTTTCTGCCAGCTGTGCCGTTGGCGATCGAAGGTGCGCTCGCCGCGATTCAGTCGGCGCGAACACTCGATCTCGCCCTATCGCCGCTGACGGTTTTGTCCGCGCGCAAGAATGGCTTCGGAGCGGCACTGGGTCTGACCGCACACGAATATGCGATCGACGAGAATTCTCAGGCGAACGTGGCGATCTGGGTCGGCCCGATTGGCCAGCAAGCTCTCAACGGTGCTTGCCCATGCAACGGCGAAGTTCTAGCCATGACCAACGATGTCGCGAAGGCGGTCAGGGCGTCGGGAAATTATCTGAACGCGACGGATTTCGGCAACAAGGTACATATCGAAATCAAGAGGCGCGTAGATCTACATAACGATCAAGATTTCAAAGCCGAGATCCTGCTCGATCTCTCTGGAATGAGGCCGAACGCACGAAACCCTGGAAACGTTAGGCTCGACCTGCTGGAAAACGTCAGAATCTCGCAGACCGTGTGCATCTACAACCACAAAACCAGCAACAGGGAGATCTCAAGGGCTCGTGCCCGACGATCTCCGGACCGACAGCGCTCGAGCGTCAAGCCTCACTCCGGCCAGCGCAAAGCCGCCGCCGCCGCCAGTGTTCCCACCACGGCGGCGATCAGCGTCAGAGCGCCGAGCACGGCCAGCGGCACGAGAAACGGCACCGTCCCGCCGCTGGCCGCCTGAGCGGCCGAGACGCCGAAGATCAGCGTCGGGATCATCAGCGGCAGCACCAGCACGGCGAGGATCAGCCCGCCCCGCCGAATCGACGCCGTCAGCGCGGCCCCCACCGCGCCGATGAAGCTGAGCGCTGGCGTCCCGGCGAGCAGCGTCAGGGCCGTCGCGCCCATGGCGGTGCCGTCGAGGGCGACGAGCAGGCCGAAGAGCGGCGCGGCCAGCGCCAGCGGCAGGCCGGTGGTCAGCCAATGCGCCGTCACCTTGCCGAGCACCACGAGTTCGAGGGGCACCGGCGCGGCGGTCATCAGGTCGAGGGAGCCGTCCTCCTCGTCGGCCTGGAACAGGCGGTCGAGGCCGATCAGCGTCGCCAGCACCGCGGCGAGCCACAGGATCGCCGGGCCAATCCGCGACAGCAGGTTGAGGTCGGGCCCCAGCGCGAAGGGCACCAGGGCGACGATCATCAGGAAGAAGACCAGCGACAGGGCGCCGGAGCCGCCGACGCGGCCGGCGAGGCGCAGGTCGCGGGCGATGAGGGCGAGAAAGGCCCGAGTCACGCCCATTCCTCCAGCACGTCCGATGCAGGCGCCGTGGCGGCCGCCTCGATGCGCAGTTCCGCAGCGCCGGCCAGGCCGAGGGATTGGTGGGTCGCCGCGATCACCAAGCCGCCGCCGGCCCGATGCCCTTCCATCAGTTCGGCGAGCACCGCCTGCGAGGTGGTGTCCAGGGCCGCGGTCGGCTCGTCCAGGAGCCAGAGCGGCCGGGCGCAAACCAGCAGCCTGGCCAGGGCAACGCGCCGCCGCTGGCCCGCCGAGAGATAGGCCACCGGCAGGTCATGGGCATGGCCGAGACCGAGGCGCTCCAGCGCGGCGCGCGGGTCGAGGCGCGGCGCACCGAGGAGCCGCTGCGCGAATAGGAGGTTCTCCCCAGCCGTCAGGGTCGACTTCAGTCCGTCGCGGTGGCCGACCGTGTGCAGGCATTCCGGCAGGCTCGCCTCCCCGACATCGGCGACCGTGATCCGCCCGGCATCGGGCCGCAGCCGCCCTGACAGGATCGCGAGCAGGCTCGACTTGCCTGCGCCGTTCCGCCCGGTTACCGCCAGGGCGTCTCCGGGTCCGAGGGCGAAGGACAGGTTGGAGAAAATGCGGCGCCCGGAGCGGCGGCAGGCCAGATCGTCCACGCTGAGCCGCACTCGATCCCCCGCCCCCGTCCCGACGCCGCGCAGCTGTTCTGCGAAGTCGTCTACATGCCCGATTGCGCCGGGGAACGGAACCGCACGGTCCAGCTGCGCTTTCGTTCTGCAACGGAGGATTGCCCATGGCCGAGGCGAGAAACCCGAACGAGGCGGACGTCGCCGCGACGCCGGACGCGGTGGCCGGCCGCGCCAAGGTCGAGGCGCGGATGGCCCAATGCACCGTCGAGGAGCAGGCGGCGTTCTGGGAGGCGGTCGGCCGCTGCTTCGGCGGCGGCAAACCGCCAGAGATTGAGCCGGCCTCCGGCTGATCAGGCCCCCTTGCGGGTCAGGGCCCGCAGCGCGCCGCGGAACGTCCTCACATCCTGCTCGGTCAGGCTCATGCGGTGGAGCATGTCGCGCATGTTGCGCGCGATGATCTCCTTCTTCTCCGGCGGATAGAAGCCGGCCTCGTCGAGCGCCGCCTCCAGGCTTCCAAACAGCGCGATCAGCGCTTCGCGGGTCGCCGGCGGCGAGAGCAGCTCGCCCGAGAAGGGCAGCCGCGCCCGCCCGCTCGCCTGCCGCCACGTGTAGCCGACCAGCAGCACCGCCTGCGCGAGGTTGAGCGAGGGAAAATCCGGCGAGACCGGGAAGGTGATGATCGCGTCGGCGAGCGACACCTCGTCGTTGGTCAGCCCGACCCGCTCGCGCCCGAACATCACCGCGGTGCGCTGGCCCTCCCGGGCCACGAGCTCACCCATGGCCTCTTCGGGCGCGAAAACCCGTTTCATCTGCCCGCGCTCGCGCGCCGTGGTCGCCAGCACGTACCGGCAATCCGCGATGGCCTCGGCGACGCTGCCGAAGATCACGGCCCCGTCCAGGACATGCGTCGCACCCGAGGCCGCCTCGCGGACGCCCTTCTTGGGCCAGCCGTTCTTCGGGTTGACGAGGCGCAGCTCCGAAAGGCCGAAATTCGCCATGGCGCGGGCGGTCATACCGATGTTCTCGGCGAGCTGCGGCTCCACCAGGATCACGGCCGGGGCGATCCCCGGCGGGATTTCGGTGGCCTTCCTCTGGGCGACGTCCTGGGAATCGCGGCTGGTCATGCAGGCCGTCTGGCACGGTCGGCCCTCGCCCGTCGAGGGTTGGGTGACGAAGCCGGCCGGATGACAGCGTGCGCCTTCCGTCGCCGGAAGCCCCGCGCTATGTCGCGGGGCGATTCCGGCCCGAGACGCCCACAACGGCTCTCAGGGTGGCGACCGCACGGCCCTTGCATGCCGTGCACCGGAACAAGGCGGGAAGGCATCGGCCCATGGCGAAGATCAAGGTAGCAAACCCCGTCGTCGAGCTCGACGGCGACGAGATGACCCGGATCATCTGGGCCGAGATCAAGAACAAGCTCATCCACCCCTATCTCGACGTCGACCTCGAGTACTACGATCTCGGCGTCGAGCACCGCGACGCCACCAACGACAAGGTCACGGTCGATGCCGCCGAGGCGATCAAGCGCCACGGCGTCGGCGTGAAGTGCGCCACCATCACCCCCGACGAGCAGCGGGTGCAGGAATTCGGCCTCAAGGAGATGTGGCGGTCGCCCAACGGCACGATCCGCAACATCCTCGGCGGCGTGATCTTCCGCGAGCCGATCATCTGCAAGAACGTGCCGCGCCTCGTGCCCGGCTGGACCCAGCCCTTCGTGATCGGCCGCCACGCCTACGGCGACCAGTACCGCGCCACGGACTTCAAGGTGCCCGGCAAGGGCCGCCTCACCATCAAGTTCGAGGGTGATGACGGTACCGTCATCGAGAAGGAGGTGTTCAAGTTCCCCGAGGCCGGCGTCGCGATGTCGATGTACAACCTCGACCAGTCCATCATCGACTTCGCCCGCGCCTCGCTGAACTATGGCCTGGCGCGCAAGTATCCGGTCTACCTGTCGACCAAGAACACCATCCTCAAGGCCTATGACGGCCGGTTCAAGGACCTGTTCCAGAAGGTCTACGAGGAGGAGTTCGAGGCCAAGTTCAAGCCGCTCGGCATCACCTACGAGCACCGCCTGATCGACGACATGGTCGCCTCGTGCCTGAAGTGGTCGGGCGGCTACGTCTGGGCCTGCAAGAACTACGACGGCGACGTGCAATCCGACACGGCCGCCCAGGGCTTCGGCTCGCTCGGCCTGATGACCTCCGTGCTGATGACGCCGGATGGTCAGACCGTCGAGGCCGAGGCCGCCCATGGCACCGTCACCCGCCACTACCGCGAGCACCAGAAGGGCCGCGAGACCTCGACCAACTCGATCGCGTCGATCTTCGCCTGGACCCGCGGCCTGTCCCACCGCGCCAAGCTCGACGGCAACGACGATCTGGCGAAGTTCTCCGCCACCCTGGAGAAGGTCTGCGTCGACACGGTCGAGGCCGGCTTCATGACCAAGGACCTGGCGCTGCTGGTCGGGCCCGATCAGAAGTGGCTGTCCACGACGGGCTTCCTCGACAAGGTCGACCAGAACCTGAAGACCGCCATGGGTGCGTGAGGCACGCGCACGACCTTGAGAGCGGCGGGCGTTCCGGACGCCCGCCGTTTCCCGTCGGCACCCCGTCCGCCGAGAAAGCTTCGACCGGGGCGCGGAACGAACGGGCGCTCAGGCGGCAACCAGCAACGCGGCGCCGGCGACGCCGGACAGAACGAGCCGCAGGCGGCCCAGCCAGAGCGGTGCGAGGCCGCGGCGGGGTAGGTCCTGATCGATAAGCCCCCAGGCCAGCACGAGACCGCCGAGGATGCGCAGGTCCCAGGGCGCCGGCGCCGCCATGGCGGCCCAGGCCACCAGGGACGGGACGATCGCCACGATGTAGTCGCCGTTTCCGGCATTGCGCGCCGCCGCGGCACCCCAGCGGATTCCGCCCAGGAAGGAGGCGATCACCGCCCCGTAGGCGGAGAGGATGGTGCGCGGCGCCAATCCGATGCTGCTCAACCCGCCATCGGTGCCGGAGACGGCCAGGGCCGCAAATCCGAGAAACGGGATCAGACCGGCCACACCCAGAACGATGGCGCTGATCGGGACAGGGTTCCGGTGCGCCATCCATCCTCCGAGCGGCGGCCAGGGTGGGTCACCCGCACGATCCGGAACCGGTCCGACGCCGCCCGGCCGGAGCGTTCCCGCATCGCGGCACGGCGGTCAAGCTCGGATCGCGGGCCTCGCGGGGCGGCAGCTCGCCGCTAGGTCCGCCGTGCGGGCGCCGAGAAGGCCACCGTGTTCGGCGCGGGCGCGCCGAGGAGCGACATCGGGGCGTTTGCACCGGCCTTCGGGGCCGGCGGCTCGTTGACGGCCGCGTCGATCTTTCGCGGCTTGAACGTCGCCGCCAAGCCCTTCGCCTTGGCGAGGTCGGCCGGGCTCAGCTTGTTGGCGACGTCGTCCCGCTTCTTGGCGGCGTCGTCGTCGCCCTGAGCTGCCGCCGCCGCGAACCACGCATACGACTGCACGAGATCCTGCGTCAGCCCCAGCCCCCGCGCGTACAGCACTCCCAGATTGTATTGGCTGTCGCGGACGCCGAATTCGGCGCCCTGTCGAAACCACGAGGCGGCCGAGGCGAAATCCGGCTTGCCGCTGGCGGCGGGATTTTCGGCGTAGAGCACCGCGAGATTGTGCATCGAGCGGGCGTGTCCCTGCTCGGCGGCGCGGCCGTACCACAGCTTCGCCTTGTCGAGATCCCGAACGAGGCCGGATCCCTTCTCGTACTGACCGCCGAGCTTGTACTGAGCCGGGGCGTAGCCGGCCGTGGCGAGCTTCTCGTAGAGCTTGGCCGCGACCGCGAGGTCGCGGGGCATGCCGCGGCCGTCGGCCTCCCGGGTCGCAAGATCGAAGATCGCCGCGCCGTCGCCGTCCAGTGCGGCCGCCTTCAGCTTCGCGAGAGCCGGCGGCAGGTTGCCGAGATCAGCCTGCAGGCTGTTCATCCCCGAGATCTGCGGCACCGACGCCTTGGAAGCCGGCGGGTGCGCCTCGGCCGGAGGCGGGGTCGGCAGGGCCTGCGTGGTCGTCGGTTCGCTGACCGGCGCCTTCGCAGCCGGCGTGTCCTTCGGCGCTTCCTTGGTCTCGTCGCGGCCGGCATCCGGCACAGCCGCCTTCGCCGGCTCCTCACGGACCGGGGCGGCCTGGCTCGCGACGACCGGACGCTGCTCCTCCGCGCCGCGCATGGTGATCGCCTGAAGCGCGCCCAGGGCCAGCACGATGGCGGCCAGGCCGAGCAGCAGCGGCCGGCGGCGGCGGTCGATCTCGGCGCGCAGGCGCGCGAAGCGGCCGTCTTCCGACACTGACGGCGTCAGCACCATCTTCTGGTCGCGCGCGTCGCGGCGCTCGGCCGGTGCCTCCGCGGCGAGTTCCGCCTGAGCGGCTTGCGCAGCGCGGCGCGCCGCCGCGATGAAGCTGGTCTTGATATCGGTTTCGGCGGCAGCCTCCCCGGTCTCACCGGCCCGGATCAGGTCCGCGGTGCGCTGCTTCACAGAGCGGCGCGCACCGGCCTCCCGGCCCGCACGCGAAGCACGGTTGGGACGCCCGCTGCCCGGCTCGAGGAGGTCGTCGGAGATCCGCAGGGACTCGGCGCCGTCCTGCCGGGCCGCAACCCTTGCCTCCGCCGGGGCCAGAGCGGCCTCCGGGCTGGTCGAGGATTTCAGGCGCTCGTCCAGGGACGGCGCCCGCGCGCCGACGGCATCCACCGGGCCGAGGCGGTCGATCAGCCGTTCGAGCGCGGATTGCACCCCGTTCAGCGTGGCGCCGAGGCGCTGATCCGAGGTGACCTGCCGCGCCTGCATGTCCGCCAGGCTGGCCCGCAGCAGGCCGATTTCGCCGCTGTCGGCGCCGATCGCGGAGCCCTTGAGGGTCTGGGCCACGGCGCTGCGCGCGGCGCGTTCCACCACAGCTTCGTTCGGCGCAGCTTCGCGCAGGGCCGTCACCTGCCGCAGCAGCTCGCCCATCGTGTGCTCGAGGCTGACGAGCGCCGGATCAGAGACGCGCGGGGCATCGAGCCGGCCGGCCAAGGTGACCACCTGCCGCTCAAGCGCATCGAGCCCTTCGTGCTCAGAGCGGATGCCGACCTGGTCGACCTTGTCGGCGAGGCTGCGCAGCATGGCGTGGATGGAAGCCATCTCGCCGGACCGCGCACCCGTGCCGTCCCCGGCGTGCTCGGACCAGTCGTCCCGCGCGCAGAGAAGGTCGACCTTGCCGGCCATCGCCTGGATCTGCTCGGCCAGGGCCGCCGGCGCGGCGATCTTCACGTCGCTGCGGATCTCCTCCAGCAGCGGCCGCAGATCCTGGCCGGTCCCGACCCGCTGCAGCTGCGCGATCTGCGCGCTCACGGCCTGCAGGCTGTTCGCGAGGCTCTGAATCCGCTCGGGACCCGCCAGGGTACCGATCAGGCGGCGGATCTCCTCGAGTTCCGAGAATAGGCCGGCGAGGGTCTGCCCGTGGGGATCCGCGGCACCCGTGGCGGCGATCGTGTCGAGGCGCTCGGCAAGGCGGCGCACATCCTCGGCGACGCGGCTGTGAACATTCTCGGCGACCTCTTCGGCCAGGCGCTCGACCTGAGCCCGGACCTGCTCGATTGGGACCGCGATAGCGGTGAGATCGGTCCCCGCCTGGGCGCGCTCGACGCCACTCGCCAGCGAAACGACAGCCTGCTCCAGCGCACCGATATCGCGGCTCGTAGCCAGCTGATTGATCGCCTCGCGCAGGCGGGCAGTCTCGTCCTGCAGCTCGGACAAGGCCGCAGAAGGCGCGGCAACCTCCTCGATCCGGGCTTCGAGCCGGCGGGCGAGGTCCAGGCGCATGCTGGCGACCACGCCCCCGTCGGAGGCGGCATCGAGCGTGGGTCCGGCGGCGACCTCTTGCGACAGCTCCCGCTGCCGCTGGCGAATATCCTGGACCGCGTTGCGGATGTCGGCGGCTGCGGGACGGGCGCGGCGGCCCGGCGGGCGGGTGGCGGCGACCTGCTCCCCGAGCTGCGACATCCGGCGCTCAATATCGCCGAGACGGTCGGTGACTTCCTGGACGGGCGCAGCCTTCAGGGCGCGCTCGATGCGCGCCTCGATCTCGGCGAGCCGGCGGGCCTCGGCCTCCTGGGCGCTGCGCCGCTCCTCGTCGAGCCCCCGGTTAAGGCCGTCGAGGCGGTCCATCAGGGCGTTGATGCCGTTGCCGTAGCCTTCGGCCGATTCGGCCTTGGCCGCACGGCGTTCCTCGGCGGCCACGGTCTCGGACCGGCCGGTGCTATGCGCGAGTTGCTCGGCGCGATGACGGCGACGGTGACGCCGATTGCCTCCCGGCGCCGGCTGCCCCTGCGGCACCACCGAGGCGATCCAGGTCTCCAGCGGAACACCCGCGCGCGCCGCGACATCCCGGGCGGCATCCAGCACCTCGGGATCGAAACTGTCGAGCTGCGGCATCGCGTTGCGGGTCATCGGTGGCCTGTCGTCGGCAGCGTTCGGCAACCGATCCTGTGCACGACGGAGACAGCCCGGCTGGGCATCCACGGAACGCGCACATCGGATCGTTCGAGCGTGACGATTAACTTTCTTGGTAAACACGAGGTTAAGGGTTCGATTGTCCGGTAATCACCAAGCCTGGAAGATCGTGATGGCTGAGGCCGGGCGTCACCCTGCGGCAAGGCTTCGCCGTTGATCGCCGGGCGGCGGACCGTTTACATGCGGCCAACGCGGCGGATCGATGCAAAAGGTCCGCGCACAGCCGGGGGAAGCCAGAGATGCCGCAGTACCGCGCACCGGTCGACGACACGCTGTTCCTGCTCACGGACGTCCTGGGATTTCACGCGCGCGACAACCTGGCCGGGTTCGCCGACGCTTCGCCGGACGTCGTCGAGGCGGTCCTGCGCGAGGGCGCCAAGCTGGCGGAAGAGGTGCTGGCCCCGCTGAACCGGACGGGCGATGTCGAGGGCTGCCGCCGGGAGGCCGACGGCACCGTCCGCACGCCGACCGGCTTCAAGGCGGCCTACGATACCTACGCGCAAGGCGGCTGGATGGGCCTCTCGGTTCCCGAGGCCTATGGCGGGCAGGGACTGCCGCACACGCTCAACACGGCGATCCAGGAATTCGCCTCCGGCGCCAATCTCGCCTTCGGGATGTATCCCGGCCTGACCCAGGGTGCGATGGCCGCCCTGCTGGTCCACGGCACCGAGGAGCAGAAGGCGCTCTACCTGCCCAAGATGGTCGAGGGCGCCTGGACCGGCACCATGAATCTCACCGAGCCGCATTGCGGCACGGATCTCGGCCTTTTGAAGACCAAGGCGGTTCCGAACGGCGACGGCTCGTACAGCCTCACCGGCACCAAGATCTTCATCTCGGCCGGCGATCACGACCTGGCCGAGAACATCGTGCACCTCGTCATCGCCCGGATCGAGGGCGCGCCCGCCGGGACCAAGGGCATCTCGCTCTTCGTCGTGCCCAAGTTCCTAGTGAACGCGGACGGTTCGCTCGGCGCGCGCAACGGCGTGTCCTGCGGCTCCCTAGAGCACAAGATGGGCATCCACGGGAACGCCACCTGCGTCATGAACTACGACGGGGCGACCGGCTGGCTGGTCGGCCAGGAGAATCGCGGCCTCAACGCCATGTTCGTGATGATGAACGAGGCGCGGCTCGCCGTGGGTGTCCAGGGCCTCGGGCAGTCGGAGGTCGCCTATCAGAACGCCGCCGCCTACGCGAAGGACCGCCTCCAGGGCCGGGCGCTCACCGGCGCGAAGGCGCCCGAGAAGGCGGCCGACCCGATCATCGTCCATCCAGACGTGCGGCGCACGTTGATGCAGATCCGTGCCTTCAACGAGGCGGCGCGCGCCCTGATGCTCTGGACCGCGCTTCAGGCCGACATCCTGCACCGCTCCGAGGATGCCAAGGAGCGGCAGGCCGCCGACGATTATCTCGGGCTGATGACCCCGGTGGTGAAGGGCGTGCTCACCGATCGCGGCTTCGCCAACGCGGTTGAAGCGCAGCAGCTCCTCGGCGGTCACGGCTACATCGAGGAATGGGGCATGTCGCAGTTCGTGCGCGATGCCCGCATCGCGATGATCTACGAAGGCGCCAACGGCATCCAGGCCATGGACCTGATCGGCCGCAAGCTGCCCAAGGACGGCGGCCGGGCGATGATGGCCTTCCTGGGGGAGGTCCAGACCTTCCTCAAGGATCACGGCGAGGACTCGGCCATGGCGCCGTTCGTCAAGCCGCTTCAGGCCGGGGTGAACGACCTGCAGAGCGCCGTGATGTGGCTGATGCAGAACGCCTTCGCGAAACCCGACAATGCCGGGGCGGGCGCGACCGACTTTATGCACCTCTTCGGCCTCGTGGCCCTGGGCTACATGTGGGCGCGGATTGCCAAGGCGGCCCTGGCCAAGCACGCCGAGGCGCCCTCTCCGCGCTGGGAGTCTAAGCTGGCAGGCGGCCGGTTCTTCATGGAGCGGATGCTGCCGGAGACCGGCCTGCGCCTGACGCGGATCAAGGCCGGGGCCGAGAGCACCATGGTCCTCGAGGCGGACGCTTTCTGAGCGTCTCGCCGACCGCGCCCTTGGAGGCGTAGCGCGCGGCGGACTGTCAATCCCTTTCCGCCGTCCTTGCGAGCGGAGCGAAGCCATCCAGGCAACACCGCGATCCCAGACCGCGCACTGCCTCGGGTCGTTTCGCTGTGCGTGCGATGACGCGCGGGATCAGCTGCCGAGTGCCGCGTCCAGATCCTCGATCAGGTCTGCCGGATCCTCCAGGCCGATCGACAGCCGGACCACGTCCGGACCCGCACCGGCGGCAGTTTTCTGCGCGTCGGTCAGCTGGCGGTGCGTGGTGGAGGCCGGGTGGATGATCAGCGAGCGCGTGTCGCCGATATTCGCGAGGTGCGAGAACAGCTGCAGGTTCGAGACGAGCTTGACGCCGGCCTCGTAGCCGCCCTTCAGCCCGAAGGTGAACACCGCGCCCGCCCCGTTGGGCGTGTAGCGCCGGGCGAGCTGGTGATAGCGGTCGCTCTCCAGCCCGGGATAGCTGACCCACGAGACCGCCGGATGCGTCGACAGATGCTTGGCCACCGTCAGCGCGTTGTCTGAATGGCGCTGCATGCGCAGCGGCAGCGTCTCGATGCCGTTGAGGATCAGGAAAGCGTTGAACGGCGACAGGGCCGGCCCGAGATCGCGCAGTCCTAGGACCCGGCAGGCGATAGCGAAGCCGAAATTGCCAAAGGTCTCGGCCAGCACCATGCCGGAATATTCCGGCCGTGGCTGGCTCATCATCGGGTAGCGCGCATCGCCCGCCCACTGGAACGAGCCGCCGTCGACGATCAGGCCGCCGATCGAGTTGCCGTGGCCGCCGAGGAACTTCGTCGCCGAATGCACGATGATGTCGGCACCGTGCTCGAACGGGCGGATCAGGTACGGCGTCGCCATGGTGTTGTCGACGACGAGAGGAATGTTGTGCTTCTTGGCGATCTGCGACAGCGCCGCGATGTCGGTGATGACGCCGCCGGGATTGGCGATCGACTCGCAGAAGATCGCCTTTGTGCGTGGCGTGATCGCCGCCTCGAAGGAGGCCGGATCATCGTTCTCGGCCCAGGCCACCGACCAGCCGAAGTTCTTGTACGAGTGATTGAACTGGTTGATCGAGCCGCCGTAGAGCTTGTTCGAGGCGACGAACTCGTCGCCCGGCTGCATCAGGGCGTGCATCGTCAGGAACTCGGCGGCGTGGCCGGATGCCACCGCCAGAGCAGCCGTTCCGCCTTCGAGCGCAGCGATGCGTTCCTCCAGCACGGCGTTCGTGGGATTGGTGATCCGCGTGTAGATGTTGCCGAAGGCCTGGAGCCCGAACAGCGAGGCTGCGTGATCGACGTCGTCGAATACGAAGCTGGTGGTCTGGTAGATCGGCGTCGCGCGCGCGCCCGTAGCTGCGTCGGGCGCGGCGCCCGCATGGATCGCCAGCGTGTTGAAGCCGGGCAGGCGGTCGGTCATCGTCGAGTCTCCTCGGATCACCCAAGCCTGTACGCCCGCGCGGGAGCGTGGCGCAAGGTCGAGCCGTGCGCCACGCCCGGGCCGAGACCACTACGGGTCAGGCGCGTATCCGATGTCGACGTGGGGCTGTCCGGCATCGACCAAGGCGCGGTCCACGGCCTCGATGGCCAAAAGCGTCCGCGTGAGATCCTCGGCCATCGAGATCGGCGCCACGTCGAGGCCGCTGAGCCGCCGCGCGATGGCGTTCCGCTGCCGCGCCAGCGCCGCGCGGGCCCGGTTCAAGTCCTCGATCTCCTCGGACGTCATCTGCACTCCTCCACCGGATCGGTCCCCGCTCAGCCGCCCGGCGCCCAGTCGATGTTCGGTCGCTGGGCCAGCATCCGCTCGAAATAATTGGCCACCGCCTGGGCACCATCGGTGTGCATCATGGCGACGGGATGCGCGAGGTAGGCGCGCGCGAGATCCAGGGGAATCTGGCCGGATTGGAGCGCGCTCAAGACCTCGTCGATGAAGGCATCGTTGGCCTCATTGAAGTCGTTCGACAGCTTGTTCCGGTCGTTCAGGGCCTTGATCGGCATTCCGCGTCCTTGTCGCTCGGTGGTGGTATCGAACCCGATCGTTCCCGTCCCGCCCGAACCGGACGGGACCGCCGAAGGTTCCGGCGATGGACGCGGGACCCGATACCGTGTGTGCAACGCCGCATCTCAGTAACCGTCCGAACAGCGCGATTGGAGCGGAAGCCCGATCCTGGACGTTAACCCGGCATGTCGATCGAATCTGCCCGCACCCACTCCGTCGAGATCGTCCCCTGCGTGGACGATCCGCGGTGTTACCGCTGGATCATCCGCGCCCGCAGCGGCGCGGTCGTCGAGCACTCGCCCTACGCGTTCGTGACATCGAACGGCGCGCGCATCTCCGGTGAGTGCTGGATGCGCGAGCATTTCGACGAGGGACGCGGCGGTTAGCCTCTCTCCTGATCCCGTTTCGACTTGGTGGACGGCGACGAGGCAAAAAGACGTGACCTCCCGCATTCCCGCCCGGGAGTAGGCTCCTCTTCGCAGAAATTCCGGCGCGGCAAAGCGCAACGCTTCATCCTGCCAGACGATCGCACGTGATCACGGTTGCCGCTGCACCGTCTTTTCGAAAGCCCAAAGCGAGACGCAATATGGCGTCTGGTCAGCGCTCATTGTCCCTCCCTGCATGTCGTGAGCCGGGACGGGAGGAGCAGCATCCGGGACCGGGCCTCGGTAGAGCGCACGCACGATGCCTTAGCATCCTTTGACAGCATCGTGACCGCATGCACGTGGCGCCAGCGCGTGTCGCAACGATTGCGCACGTCGCTATGCAACTGTTGATACAGGCCAGGATCTAAGCCGCATTACTCGATGATCTGAGTAGGCAATGATTAATCATCTCACCGCCTGAACTCTATCATAGTTGGATCTTTAATACCGCTCGTGCAGTCTCGGCGCACGTCCGAGAAGCGGCCGAGGAGTGAGCGATGCTGAGCGCCGACAGGATGGACCGGGATGGGGCGCCCATGGCTCGAACCGGCTCCGTCACCTCCATCGACGGATCCAAGGTTCATCTCGCCCTCGCCGGCCAGCATGGCCGTCCGGACGTGCGTGTGACCGTCGGCAATTTCGTCCGGATCCACGCCGGGAACGCCCTGCTCATCGGCATCATCACGACCCTGTCGTCGGGCAGCGACCACGGGCGCCAGCCCGGCGCCTATGCCAGTCTCGACCTCCTCGGCGAAATCGTGATCGAGGAGGGCGCGCAGCGCTTCCGTCGGGGTGTCACCGCCTATCCTGCCATCGGCGACTCGGTCGATCTGCTGCCCCCCTCGGAGCTGCGCGTGGTCTACCAGGCTACGGCCTCCGACACGGCTTCTGTCGGCGCGCTGTATCAGGACCCGGATATCCCGGCCTGCATCAAGATCGAGGACCTGCTCACGAAGCATTTCGCGGTGCTGGGCACGACCGGGGTCGGTAAGTCGAGCGGCGTCGCGGTCATCCTCGATCAGGTGATGCGTGCGCGGCCGAGCGTGCGCATCTTCCTTCTGGACGTCCACAACGAGTACGCCGCCTGCTTCGGCGACCGTGCCAGCGTCATCAATCCGCGCAACCTCAAGCTTCCGTTCTGGCTGTTCAACCTGGAAGAGATTGCCGACGTGATCTACGGCGGCCGTTCGCCGGTCGACGAAGAGATCGAGATCCTCGCGGAGGTGATCCCGCTCGCGAAGAGCAAGTACGCCCAGTACAAGGAGGCGAGCGATCGACAGATCGTCAAGCGCTCGATCGGCAAGGGCGCCGGCTATACGATCGACACGCCCGTCCCCTACATGTTGCAGGACCTGATCGCGCTGATCGACGAGCGGATGGGGCGTCTGGAGAACCGCGTCTCGCGGATGCATTACCACCGCCTGATGACCCGGATCGAGGCGCTCCGGAACGACCCGCGCTATGCCTTCATGTTCGAGAACGCCAATGTCGGCGGCGATATGATGGGCGAGATCCTGGCGCATCTGTTCCGGCTCGATCCGGACGGGCGCCCGATGACGATCATGCAGCTGGCGGGCCTGCCGATGGAAGTGGTCGACGCCGTCGTCTGCGTCCTCTGCCGCCTCGCCTTCGAGTTCGGGATCTGGAGCGAGGGCGCGATCCCGCTCCTGTTCGTGTGCGAGGAGGCGCACCGCTACGCCTCGGCCGACCGCTCGGTCGGTTTCACTCCGACGCGCCGCGCCCTGTCGCGGATCGCCCGTGAGGGCCGCAAGCACGGCATCTATCTCGGTCTCGTGACGCAGCGCCCCGCCGAGCTCGATCCGACGATCATGTCCCAGTGCAGCACGCTGTTCGCCATGCGGATGACCAACGACCGAGACCAGGCCTTCCTGGCGGCGGCCGTCTCGGACGCGGTCAATCTGCTCACCTTCGTCCCCTCTCTGGGCACCGGCGAAGTCATCGCTTTCGGCGAGGGTGTGCCGATGCCGGCGCGGATGACCTTCTATCCCCTCCCGCCCGAGCGGCAGCCGCGCAACGATATGAGCGGGCGCGCGCCCGAGGATGGCGCGTCAATCGCCGGCGCGGCCTTCGTGGGCGCCGTCGTGGAGCGCTGGCGCGGCGCGACCATGAGTAAGGTGATCGGGCTTGAGGCGGACCAGTCAGCGCTTTCGCGGCTCGGCCGCGAGGCGGGCGGCGATGGCGGACACGGCGCGGCTCTCGATCAGGTCCATCGCCGCCTTCTCCGGCGGCCCCTCGATGGAAGCGACGCCGCCGCGGAGGCCGGCTTGCGGTCCGCCAAGACGCTCTGGCAGCAGGGCTGAGCGTGAGCCAATCCCTGCCCAGCGACCGGCAGAGCCTGCTGGAAGCCGCGATTCAGACGCTTCCGGTCGGCGTGGTGGTCCACGACGCCCACGGCCTGTGCGTGCTGGCCAACGCGGCCGCGCGCGCCCTCGGTCCGAAAGCCCTTCACGACCTGCCGGAGGCGGCCTGCAATCAGCCCGAAGGCGCGGTGATCGAGGAGATCGGCGAGCGCGTGGTCGAGGCGCGGGCTTTACCGCTACAAGCCGAGCTGGATACCTTCACGCTCACCACCCTCGCTGACGTCACGCAGCATCACCGGATCCAGCGCGAGCTGATCGCCCGGGCGTTCATCGATGCCCTGACGGGCCTGCCGAACCGCACGATGTTCGAGCAGAGTATCGAGGAACTCCTCGTGGAGGTGGGACCGGCGGATCGCTTCGCCCTGGCCTTCATCGATCTCGATAACTTCAAGCATATCAACGACTATTACAGCCACGACGCGGGCGACGCGCTGCTGCGCAAGGTTGCCGACCGGGTTCGCGGCGCGTTGCGTCCGAGCGACTTGCTGGCGCGGATCGGCGGCGACGAATTCGTGCTGCTGCTCAACCCGATCTCCGATCCGAGCAGCACCCTGGCGACGGTGCAGGGCATCTCCGAACGCCTGAAGCAGCCGTTCTTCATCGACGGTCACGAGATCTTCGCGTCGGCGTCCATCGGGCTGAGCCTGTTCCCGGAGCACGGCACCACCTACGAGGTGCTGCGACGCCAGGCCGACAACGCCATGTACCGGGTGAAGGGTGGTGTGAAGGGCGGCGTCAGCGTCTTCGAGGAGACGATGAGCCACGCCGCCACCGCGCGCATGGCAGTCGAGCAGCGACTCAGGCTGGCGATCCGCGACCGCTGCTTCTGCTGCGCCTTCCAGCCGAAGGTCGACATGCGCACCCACGCGGTGCTCGGCGTCGAGGTGCTCCTGCGCTGGCGCGACGAACTGGGCATGATTCAGGCCCCCGGCGACTTCATCGAGCTCGCCATCGAACTCGGCCTGATCAACGAGATTACGCTTCAGGTCCTGACCGAGACCGTGCGGGCGATGCCCGACATCGACGAGATTTTCGGGCCCGACGTGTCGGTGAGCCTCAACATTGCCGCCAAGCAGGCTTGCGACGTCCCGTTCATGGCGGCCTTCTGCGACGCCCTCGGCGAGACCGGCCTGGCACGACGCTTCGTGCTCGAACTCACCGAGGAGGCCTTCTTCACGAAGGGCCGCTTCCAGCGCGACGTCCTGCCGCGGATCCGGGCCATCGGCGCGCGGGTCTCCATCGACGATTTCGGCGTCGGCTACTCGTCGCTCGCGGCGCTCGCGGAGATCACCGCGGACGAATTGAAGATCGACCGTTCGTTCATCACCGACATCGACAAGCGGCCGCGCAGCCAGATCGTCCTGAAGGCGATCGAGTCACTCGGGCTGGCACTGGGCATGTCGGTGGTGGCCGAAGGAGTCGAGACCTTCGAGGAGGTCGCCTACCTGCTTGGGGCGACCCAGATCCGTTGCGCGCAGGGCTTCTACTACGCTAAGCCGATGCTGATCGATCAGATCCGCCTGACGGAAGAGCGTGCGGCCGGGCCGCGGTCTACGGTTGCGCACAGCCGGAACTCGGATTTCCGGTCTCCGAACCTCCTGAGGCGGGCCTAGACGGCCGCCGAGAAGTTGGGACGCTTGGGGCGCCGCGCTGGCGCCCCTCTTCAGGTCGACGAGCCCACTTGGTCCATGCGGCTCGTCCAAGGGAAGGCTGCCACGAGCAGCCAGAAACGACAAAGGCCGCAGGGAGCTGCGGCCTTGGAAGTCGTTCGTCTGGTTGGGAAAACTGGAGCGGGCGAAGGGATTCGAACCCTCGACCCCAACCTTGGCAAGGTTGTGCTCTACCCCTGAGCTACACCCGCTCACTGTACCGTGCCGCCCGGACTTTCGTGCCGGCGGCCCCCGGCGGCGCTCTCTAAACACCATTCCGCCGGGCGACGCAAGCGCCTCTTTTGCGAACCGTCACGATTCACCAATTCGGGTCCGGCGGAAGCCCGTCGCGGATCTCCCGCAGGCGGGCCCGGGTCCCGCGGGTGGTGCCCTCGGGCAGGGCGTCGACCGGAAAGAAATCGCAGGCCGCGATCTCCCGGTCTGGCGCTTTGGGGCGCAGCATCGTGAAGGCAGGCAGGACGAACAGGGCGACGTGATCGCGCGGCGCGGCCACCACGTTACGGTAGAGCCCGTGCAGGCGCGGCTGCCCCTCGGGGACGATCTCCGCCTCCTCGCGGAACTCACGCACCATCGCGTCGAGCGCGGTCTCGCCGCGCTCGACGCCGCCGCCCGGCAGATGCCAGCCGCTGACGTAGGTGTGGCGCACCAGCGCCACGCGGCCTTGCGGGTCGATGGCGATCCCGCGCACGCCGAGGGTCATGCCGCGGGAGGCAAGCGCACCGAGATGGAACAGGTGCCGTAGCAGGCGCCGGTCGAGGAGCATGCCGGGTCAGACGACGTCGAGGGTGATGTATCCGAGGCCTTCGACAGCACCGACCATGCGCTGACCGCGCTCGACGGGGCCGACGCCGGACGGCGTCCCGGTGAAGATCAGGTCGCCCGGCTGCAGATCGAAGTATCCCGACAAGTAGGCGACCTGCTCGGCCACCGACCAGATCATGTCGGCGAGGTCGCCCTTCTGGCGCGTCTCGCCATCCACCGTAAGGGTGATCGCGCCGCGCGCCGGATGCCCGATCAGCGAGACCGGATGGAGCGCGCCGATCGGCCCCGAGCCGTCCGCGGCCTTACCGGTATCCCAAGGCCGGGACATCTTCTTGGCCTCGTCCTGGAGATCGCGCCGGGTCATGTCGAGGCCGACCGCGTAGCCGTAGACATGATCGAGGGCGCTCTCGACCGGGATGTCGCTGCCGCCGCCTGCGAGCGCGGCCACCATCTCGATCTCGAAATGGTAGTTGCGCGTCTTTGGCGGATAGATGTGCTTGGCGGGTTCGGACCCGACGATCTGCAGCGCGTCGGCGGGTTTCATGAAAAAGAACGGCGGCTCGCGATCCGGATCGGCCCCCATTTCGCGGGCATGGGCCGCGTAGTTGCGCCCGACGCAGTAGACGCGGCGGACCGGGAAGAGATCGCTGCTGCCGACGATGGGGAGCGCGACGCGGGGCGGGTTCTGGATAACGGAGAGCATCACTGCCTCTGCGGTGGATCGTCCGGATGGCCGGGCGCTGAACCGCCCGAGACCTAGGAAATCGTTGTAAGGTGCGCATCGCCGCGCGCCATAGCGGCGCTTGCCAAGACGGCGCCCTGGCCTACAAAATTTTACCGATGACTCCGAACGCGGTCTCCCCAGGCACCTCCCACGACACCCTGCTCACGGCGCTGCGTGACGCGCTCGGCGCGCGGCATGTCCTGACCGACCCGGAGGATCTGGCGCCCTATCTGGTCGAGACGCGGCGATTGTTCACCGGCTCGGCCCTGGCAGTGCTGCGGCCGGCAAGCACCGAGGAAGTCGCCTTCGCGGTCCGCGCCTGCACGCAGGCGGGCATCGCCGTGGTCCCGCTCGGCGGCAATACCGGACTCACCGGCGGCGGCGTGCCCTCAGGCGGCGTGGTGCTCTCCCTCGAGCGGATGGCCCGCTTGCGCGCGGTCGATCCGGTGGACGCCACGATCACAGTCGAGGCCGGGATGATCCTGCAGGATGTGCAAAACGCGGCGGATGCGGCCGGCATGCTCTTCCCGCTCTCCTACGCGTCCCGCGGTTCGGCGCGGATCGGCGGCGGCATCAGCACCAATGCGGGTGGGATCGCGGTTTTGGCCTACGGCAACGCCCGGGACCTCGTCCTCGGGCTGGAGGTGGTCCTGGCCGACGGGCGGGTCTGGAACGGGCTCAAGGCCCTGCGCAAGGACAATGCCGGCTACGATCTCAAGCAGCTGTTCATCGGCTCCGAGGGCACGCTGGGCATCGTGACGGCGGCGGTCCTCAAGCTGTTTCCGAAACCGCGCTCGACCAGCGTCGCCTTCGTCGGCCTGGATTCGGCGCAGGCCGCCCTGGATCTGTTCGTGTTCCTGAGGGGCCGGATGGACCGCGACCTCACGGCCTTCGAATACCTGCCGCCCTTCGCCCTGGAGATCGTCCTGCAGCACGTTCCGGGCGCCGTACGCCCGCTCGACGGCGCCCACGGCGCCTACGCGCTGATCGAGGCGGCCTCGGCGCGTCCGGATGCCGACACCCGTGCCGAGCTGGAATCGGCACTGGGCCAAGCGCTCGAGGACGGGCTGATCGCCGATGCCACGATCGGCGCGAGCGGCGCCCAGAACGACGCCCTGTGGCGTCTGCGCGAGGGTGTGCCGGAGGCGCAGACCCGTGAGGGCGCCTCGATCAAGCACGACATCTCGGTGCCGCTGTCGCGCCTGCCCGCGTTCCTCGACCGGGCAAGCGCCGCCTGCGTCGCCGCGATGCCGGGTCTGAGGCCCTGCGGCTTCGGCCATTTCGGCGACGGCAACATCCACTTCAATCTGACGCAGCCGGCCGACATGAAGCCGGCCGCGTTCCTGGCCGAATGGGGCCGGTTCAACCGGATCGTCCACGACATCGTGCACGAACTTGGCGGCTCGATTGCGGCCGAGCACGGCGTCGGCCTGATCAAGCGCGACGAATTGGAGCATTACGGCGATCCGGTCGGGCTCGACCTGATGCGGCGGCTCAAGGCCGCCCTCGATCCGCAGGCCCTGCTCAATCCGGGCAAGGTCGTCGCCGCGCCCGAACGCGACCCTCCCGCCGTCTGAGAAATTTGTGCGGCGCGCCATAATTCGGCGCGCAGACGGGTGCAGGAGTGCCACGCGTCGTCGCGTTCCGCCGCGGACGCGCGGGGTGTTAAGCGGCTGCTAACGCTTCGGACTGACCTTTATCACAGACGGCGGGGACATGTCTGTCAGCATCAGGCATGGCATTTGCTCTCGGCACTACCTATCTCGCAGATGCGAGATCGATCGACGACCCGTCAACGACAGACAGCTTGCCATTCTTCTGGAGACCGACGGAATGCCCACCTCACAGGCCCGCGTGCAGACCACGGAAGCGAGCCGTTACCTGCAGCAGCTCTGCCGGCACTGGAGCCACAAGTTCAAGGTCGAGGCGACCCCGGAGCACGGCACCGTGCCGTTCGGCGAGGACCGTGTGTGCACGTTCGACGCCGAGCCGGACGCTCTGGTGATGCGCATCGACAGCGCCGACCCAGTCAACCTCACCCGGCTGGAGAACGTGGTCTCCGACCACCTCGCCCGCTTCGCCTTTCGCGAGAGCCTCGGCGATATCCGCTGGTCCCGCGCCGCCTAACGACGTTCACGCGGCCGGTCTG
Source organism: Methylobacterium sp. OAE515 (assembly GCF_041806315.1). Taxonomy (NCBI): domain Bacteria; kingdom Pseudomonadati; phylum Pseudomonadota; class Alphaproteobacteria; order Hyphomicrobiales; family Methylobacteriaceae; genus Methylobacterium; species Methylobacterium sp. OAE515. Next base: position 2,333,740 of record NZ_JBGMUV010000001.1, on the reverse strand, counting down.
ATCGGCTGATCTGCCTGCGCCCGGTGCCATGCCGGGCGACTGAACCCGTTCGGCTGCCAGCCGGGCGGGTTTTCTCGTTCTCGGGCGCCGGGATGCCGAGCCGCTGGCGTAGCATTTGCGAACGCCGGGCCGCGCGCCCCTTCGCCGGCGCATCGGGGACCCATCGATGAAGCGACGCACGCTGCTGCGAGGCGCCGGCGCCCTGGTTGCCGGGACGCTCGCCCGGCCGGCTCTGGTCCGGGCAGCCTCCGCAACCACGCTGAAATTCGTGCCCTACGCCGATCTCGCGCTGCTCGACCCGATCATCACCACCAACTACGTCACCCGCACCCACGCGCTGATGGTGTTCGACACCCTCTACAGCCTGGATTCCGGGTATCGCGCACAGCCCCAGATGGTCGCCGGTCATCAGGTGTCGGATGACGGTCTGACTTGGCAGCTCGCCCTGCGCGACGGCCTTCGCTTCCACGACGGTACGCCGGTGCTCGCCCGCGACGTGGTCGCGAGCCTCAAGCGCTGGGCGTTGCGCGACGCCTATGGTGGGGCGCTGTTCGCGACGGTGGACGCGCTGACGGCACCGTCCGACACGGCGGTGACGTTCCGCCTGAAGCGGCCATTCCCGCTCCTGCCGGACGCGCTTGCGAAGCCGACCTCCTACCTCCCCGCCATCATGCCGGAGCGGCTGAGCACGATTCCGGCCACCCAAGCTGTCTCGGAGATCGTCGGCAGCGGACCGTATCGCTACGTCCCGGATGAGCGGGTGCCCGGCTCGCTCAACGTCTACCGGCGGTTCGAATCTTACCGTCCCCGTGAGGGCGGCACGCCGAGCTTCACGGCGGGGCCGCGGATCGCACATTTCGACCGCGTCGAGTGGCGCACGATTCCCGACGGCGCCACCGCGGCCGGCGCCCTGCGCTCCGGCGAGATCGACTGGTGGGAGCAGCCGCTGGTCGATCTCGTGCCCGACCTGCTGCGACAGCCGGCGTTGCGCGTCGATCTCGTGGAGACGGCCGGGCTGATCGGACAGATCCGGCTCAATCACACGCTGCCGCCGTTCGACAACCCGGCGATCTGCCGGGCCCTGCTGTCGGCCGTCGACCAGGCCGAGATGATGGACGCGGTCGCCGGCAGCGATGCCACGATCCGGCGCGGTCCGGCGGGCGTGTTCACGCCCGGCGGCCCGATGGCGTCCGAAGTCGGCCTGGAGTCGCTCACCGGCCCGCGCGACCTGACGGCGGCGAAGCGGGCGCTCGCGGATGCGGGATACAAGGGCGAGCGGGTCGTCCTGCTCGCCGGCACGGACGTGCCGCGGATCAACGCGATCTGCGAGGTAATGGCCGATCTCTGTCGCAAGCTCGGGATGAACGTCGATCTCGTCGCGACCGACTGGGGCACGGTGAACCAGCGCATCCTGAGCCCGAAGCCCCTCGACCAGGGCGGCTGGTCGATGTTCGGGATCTTCTCCGGCGGACTGGACCATCTGTCGCCGGCCTATCACTTGGTCATCCGCGGGAACGGTCGAGCCGGCGTTCCGAGCTGGCAGACCGACACCGCGTTGGAGGAGCTGCGCAGCGCCTGGTTCGCTGCGCCCGACCTCGCATCCCAGAAGGCGGTTGCGGCGCGGATCCAGGCGCGCGTGCTGGAGATTGGCGCCTACATTCCGTGCGGCCAGTACTTCCAGCCCACCGCCTACCGACGAGACCTCGAGGGCATGCTCACCGGCCTGCCGCTGTTCTGGAACCTGCGCCGCTCGGCCTGACCACCGACGCGGCCATCAGCCGACGCTCATCAGGCTGGCATTGCCCCCCGCCGCGGCCGTGTTGATCGCGGTGGAGACCTCGTCGACGAGCCCGATCGCGGTGTAGAGGTCGCCCCCTGCCAGTGCCTCCGGGGTCCGGGCCTGGACCGGCAGGATCGCCCCGGCGCGCGCCGCGACGGTCCGGTTCAGACCCCGAAGGCCGTCGGCATCGCCCTCGAACAGGATAGCCGCGACGTCGCCAGCTGCCTCCAGAGCCGGAGCGTCGTCAACGCGTGCCGCGCAGGCCTCCGGCAGACCGTGAAGCGCGGCCCGGATCGGCTCAGGCGCGATGACGACGGCGCGATTTCCGCACGCCAGGATCGCGCCGACCTGAAGGAAGAGGCCCGGCTCCGTCGCGGCGATGGCCGCGACACGCCCGCGTGCTCGGAGGCCGTAAAGGTTTCGCTCGCCGACCGGCCCCGGGAGGTCAATCTGCGCGGCGGCCGGGTACCGGGCGGATGTGAGGGCCTCCGCCAACCGACCGTACCCCTTCGATCTCAGCCACGCCGCGTAGGGACATAGGAGCGTATCGCCGGTTCCGAGCCCGTCCAATGAAGCGGCCGGCTGCCTCCGGACCAGTCGGCCCAGATAAAGCGGGCCGCCCGCCTTCGGACCCGTCCCCGACAGCCCGGATCCGCCGAAGGGCTGCACGCCCACCACCGCGCCGATGATGTTGCGGTTCACATAACGGTTTCCGGCCCGGACGCGGTCCAGCACATGCGCGATCGTCTCGTCGATGCGGCTGTGCAGGCCGAAGGTGAGGCCGTAGCCAGTGGCATCGATCGTATCGAGGAGCCGGTCGAGATCCGTGCGGCGGTAGCGCAGCACGTGCAGCACCGGCCCGAAGACCTCGCGCTCGACATCCGCGACGCGGCTGATCTCGATCAGGGTCGGCGGCACGAAGGTTCCGTTTGCCGCCTGCGTCGGACACGCGAATTGCTCAACGGCAAAGCCGCGGTCGCGCATCGTCGCCACGTGGGCGGTGATCGTGTGCGCGGCCTCGGCGGTGATGACCGGGCCGACATCGACGGAGAGCTGGCGCGGGTCCCCGAGCGCGAGTTCACGCAAGGCGCCCCGAAGCATGTGCAGCGTGCGATCTGCGATCTCTTCCTGGAGGCACAGGATCCGCAGCGCGGAGCAGCGCTGGCCCGCGGAATCGAACGCGGACGCGATCACGTCCGCCACCACCTGCTCGGCCAGCGCCGAGGAATCGACCACCATCGCGTTCTGACCGCCGGTCTCGGCGATCAGCGGCACCGGCTCACCATGGCGGCTCAGGCGCTCGGCGAGGATGCGCTGGATGCCCTTGGCCACTGCCGTCGAGCCCGTAAAGATCACCGCTTCGATGCGCCTGTCGCCGACGAGGGCGGCACCCACGGCGCCGTCGCCGGGCACAAGCTGGAGCGCGTCTTCCGGGACGCCAGCCTCATGCAGCACCCTAACCGCTTCGGCGGCGGTCAGGGGCGTCTCCTCGGCCGGCTTCGCGAGGACCGGATTACCCGCCGCCAGCGCGGCCGCGACCTGCCCGACGAAGATCGCCAGCGGGAAGTTCCAGGGTGCGATGCAGGTCACCGGCCCGAGGGAAACCTGCGCGCCCTCGAAGATGCGCTGTGCTTCGGCCGCATAGTAGCGCAGGAAGTCCACGGCCTCGCGGATCTCCGCCACGGCGTTGGCATAGGATTTCCCGGCCTCGCGCACGATCAGCCCGATCAGCACCGGCATCCGCGCCTCGAGCGTGTCGGCGGCGCGGCGCAGGCACGCCGTGCGGGTGCCGAGCGGGGTCGAGGCCCAGGCTTCGGTGGCGCGTTCGGCGCGTGCGAGTGCCGCCTCGATGTCCGGCGGTGAGGCCGGACGCCAGGCCCCGACATGATCCCGATGATCGGCGGGATTGCGCACCGGATTGTCCGCCGAGGCCGGATCCGCACCGGTCGGGACCGAACGCCAGGGTATCCGGCCGCTCGCCGCCAGGGCCTCGGACAACCGGGCCAGCGCGGCCTCGTCGGCGAGATCGAGGCCCGCCGCGTTGGCCCGGGCCGGGGCGTAGAGCGCGCCTGGGCGCGCGATGCGCTCGTGCGGGGCGCCGGGCCGCGGCATGGCTTCCACCGTCGCGACCGGATCGGCGATCAACGTCGCGATCGGCACGGCCTCGTCGGCGACCCGGTTCACGAAGGACGTATTGGCTCCGTTCTCCAGAAGCCGCCGGACCAGGTAGGCGAGCAGCGTCTCGTGCGTGCCGACCGGCGCGTAGATCCGGCACGGCCGCCGCAGGTCGGTTCCGGCGACGACGGCTTCGTAAAGCGGCTCGCCCATCCCGTGCAGGCATTGGAATTCGTACTGCCCGAGCCGGAACGCCGGGCCCGCCATCTCGACGATGCTGGCCAGGGTCTGAGCGTTGTGGGTCGCGAATTGCGGGAAGACGGCGTCGGGCGCGGCGAGAAGCCTGCGTGCGGTGGCGAGATACGATAGGTCGGTGTGGACCTTACGGGTGAAGACCGGGAAGTCGGCCAGCCCATCCACCTGCGCGCGCTTGATCTCGCTGTCCCAATAGGCACCCTTCACGAGGCGCACCATCAGACGGCGCCGGCTGCGCCGGGCTAGGTCGATCATCACGTCGATGACGAACGGGCAGCGCTTGCCGTAGGCCTGAACGACGAAACCGAGCCCGTCCCAGCCGGCAAGCGCCGGATCCAGCGCGAGGGCTTCGAGGATGTCCAGGGACAGATCGAGGCGGTCGGCCTCCTCGGCGTCGATGTTGAGGCCGATGTCGTAGCCCATCGCCAGAACGGCGAGCGCCCGCACCCGGGGGACAAGCTCCGTGAGGACACGGCCGCGCTGCGCCCGCACGTAGCGGGGATGGAGTGCTGAGAGCTTGATCGAGATCCCCGGCCCGCGGAGCACGCCCCGCCCGGCGGACGCCTCGCCGATGGCCCGGATCGCCCCCTCGTAGGAACGGGTGTAGCGCTCCGCATCCGCGGCGGTGAGCGCGGCTTCGCCGAGCATGTCGTACGAGTAGGTGAACCCCTTCGCTTCCATGCGGGCGGCGTTGCGCAGGGCTTCCGCGATGGTCCGTCCGGTCACGAACTGCTCGCCCATCATCCGCATGGCGAGATCGACCCCCGTGCGGATGACCGGCTCGCCGCCGCGGGCGATCAGCCGGGTCAGCGCGGCGGAGAGGCCGGCCTCGTCGCGCGTGGCAGCCAGGTGGCCGGTGACCAGCAGGCCCCAGGTCGCCGCATTGACGAGCGGCGACGGGCTGTGACCGAGATGGGCGCGCCAGTCGCCGCCCGCGATCTTGTCGCGGATCAGCGCATCGCGGGTCGCCGCGTCGGGGATGCGCAGGAGCGCCTCGGCGAGGCACATCAGCGCCACGCCTTCCTGGCTCGACAGCGCGTATTCGTGGATCAGGCCCTCGACCCCGCCGCGGCGGGTCTGCCGACGCAGGGCCTCGACCAAGTGCCGGGCCTGTTCGGCCACGCGCCGGGCGGCATCGGGCGAGAAGCGCGCCTGATCGAGGAGCGGCGCGACGCAATCCGGTTCGGGCCAGCGGCAGGCCGCGACGACGGCCGCCCGGAGCGGAGACAATTCAGGCAGCGCCGCCGCGAAGGCGTCGAACGGCCCGGCAATATCGTCGATCGCATGGGATGCGTGCATGGATCATCCCCCCGGGTGCGGCTGGCAATCCTCTCGCCGGCCCGGGTGCAGGCTACGCCGTCTGCTGCTGCGATTTAAGCGCCACTCACCGATCGAGGATGCGTCGTGCGACCACGGGGCATCGCTGAGCACCGACAGCGCTCACGCGGCCCGCGCGTTTTGACAGCGGCGAAAGCGGTGGCAGAAGCCCGACATGACCGCGATCCTGATCTACGGCGCCAACGGCTATACTGGGCAGCTCTTGGCCGAGCACGCCGCCGCCCAAGGTTTGCGCCCGATCCTGGCGGGTCGCGATCCGGACAAGCTGCAGCCGCTGGCCGCGCGCTTGGGGCTGGAAACGCGCGCCGCGCGCCTCGACGATCCTTCGCGCCTGCGCGCCATTCTGGCAGGGGTCGCGACGGTGATCCACGCGGCCGGTCCGTTCTCCATGACGGCGCGGCCCATGGCCGAAGCCTGTCTCGCCGCGGGCGCGCATTACCTCGATATCACCGGTGAGATCGAGGTTCTGGAAGCCCTCGCGGCGCGGGATGCGGACGCGAAGGCGGCTGGGATCGTCCTGCTTCCGGCTGCCGGCTTCGACGTGGTCCCGAGCGATTGCCTCGCGGCCCATGTGGCGCGCCGCCTGCCCGGCGCGACGCAGCTTCGGATCTCGATCGGCGGCTTCGGCGGGTTCAGCCGCGGCACCGCCCGCACCATGGCCGAGGGCATCGCCTGGGGGACGCGGGTGCGCCGGGACGGCCGCATCGTCGAATTGCCGAGCCCGCCCCGCAGCAGCGCCGATTTCGGCCGCGGCCCGCGGCGCACCGTCGGGCTCGGCTGGGGCGACGTGTCGAGCGCATGGTATTCCACCGGCGTCCCCAACATCGACGTGTATTTCGAGGCATTCCCGGCCATGGCGGCGGCGGCCGGGCTGCCGGCCGGCCTTAGGAAGATCATCGCCGGACGCACCGCGCAGCGTCTGATCAACCGCGGCATCGACCGGCTGCCGGCAGGGCCATCGGCCTCGGCGCGGGCTTCGGCCCGCAGCACCTTTCTGGCGGAGGCTTGGGATGCGGCCGGCCACCGGACGGCGAGCCGCATGGAGACGCCAGAGGGCTACACCCTGACGGCTTGGACGGCACTGGAGGTCGCCCGGCGCCTGGCCTCCGGCGCGGTGGCGGCGGGCTTCCACACGCCGGTCACCGCCTTCGGCCCGGACTTCATCCTGGGCTTTCCGAACGTGGTTCGGACGGATCTCTGACGATCATGTTCCGTCGTCATCCCGGACCCGCCTTCGGCGTTCCGGAATGACGGGGCGGATTATCGCAGGTGGACCAGAATACCTCCGGGACGAGGGTTTCAATTATCCCGGAGAATGCAAACGACACTCAGCGTATCACACCGTCGCGCCGATCTGCCAGGGCGCGAACTCCGACGAACCGAAATCGAACTGCTCGCTCTTCGTGCGCTCGCCGCCGGCGACCTTCAGGATCAGCTCGAAGATCCGCTGTCCGGCCTGCTCCACGGTTTCTTCTCCGTCGAGGATCGTGCCGCAATTAACGTCCATGTCCTCCTCTAGCCGTCGGTACATGGCCGAGTTCGTGGCGATCTTGATCGACGGCGCCGGCTTGCACCCGAAGACGCTGCCGCGGCCGGTGGTGAAGCATACGAGATTCGCCCCGCCCGCCACCTGCCCCGTCGCCGAGACCGGGTCGTAGCCGGGCGTGTCCATGAACACGAAGCCCTTGGCGGTGACCGGATCTGCGTAGCGCAGCACCTCGACCAGGTTGGTGCTCCCAGCCTTCGCCATGGCGCCGAGCGACTTCTCCAGGATCGTGGTCAGGCCGCCGGCCTTGTTGCCGGGCGACGGGTTGGCGTCGATCTCCGAGCCCTCCTTGCGGGTGTATTCCTCCCACCAGCGCATCAGGTCGACGAGCTTCTGGCCGACCTCAGGGCTCACCGCGCGGCGGGTGAAGAGGTGCTCCGCCCCGTAGGTCTCGGTGGTCTCCGACAGGATCACCGTACCGCCATTCTGCACCACGAGGTCGCTGGCGATGCCGAGCGCCGGGTTCGCCGAGACGCCGGAATAGCCGTCCGAGCCGCCGCATTGCAGGGCGACGATCAGCTCGCTTGCCGGCACCGGCTCTCGATGGACCACGTTCGCCTCAGCCAGGATGCCCTTCACGAAGTCGATGCCGGCCTCGACGGTCTTCCGGGTCCCGCCGAGGCTCTGGATGTTCATGCTGCGGATCCGGTCGCCGAGGCCCTGCTCCTCCAGGAAGGCGCCGATCTGGTTCACCTCGCAGCCGAGCCCGATCATCACGATGTGCGAGAAGTTGACGTGCCGCGCGTAGCCCGCGAGCGTCCGGCGCAGGAGCCGGAGCGGCTCGCCCATGGCCATACCGCAGCCGGTCTTGTGGGTCAGCGCCACGACGCCGTCGACGTTCGGATACGCGGCCAGCGGATCGAGCCCGAGGATCGGGTGGCGCCGGAAGGCGTCGGCAATCAGATCGGCGACGTGGGCGCTGCAATTCACCGACGTCAGGATGCCGACATAGTTGCGCGTCGCCACACGGCCGTCGGGGCGGCGGATGCCCTGGAAGGTGGCCGGCGGGGTGACCAGCCGCGTCGGCCTGGCATCGACGCCGAACGCGTAGTCGCGGGCGAACTCGCCCATCCCGAGATTGTGGACGTGGACGTGCCGGCCGGCCGCGATGTCGTCCTTCGCGAAGCCGATGATCTGGCCGTACTTGGTCACCGCCTCGCCGCTCCGGTGCGGACGCACCGCGACCTTGTGGCCGGCCGGGATCCGCTCGGCGGCCGTGACGCCGTCCGCGACCGGCGTGCCCGGCTCGATGGCACCGCGGGCAACGACGACGCCGTCGTCGGGGCGGAGGGTGATGACGGGATAGGCGCACATCGGTCTCTCCTGACAATCCGTCGTTGCGGCTTCGCTCATCGGGCCGCTTCGGGCCGGAGGGCCGGGGCGCGGGCGTCCCGGACCGGCAGCGGCGCGATCTCGCCGACGACAAAGAGGTAGATGAAGGCGCCCAGCAGGCAGAAGCCGCCGGCCACCATCAGCGGGATCGCGAACGAACCCTGGGTCACGGTCAGCATGAACCCCGTGAAGGTGGTCGTCACGATCCCAGCGACGTTCGAGGCGAAATTCTGGATGCCGCCGATCGACGCGACGTGGGCGGGTGTCGGCGCGACATCCCCGGGCAGAGCCCAGATCGACGCGGCCGTGAAGGCGAGGCTGCCATAGGCCACGGCGAAGCAGAGCAGCGCCACGTAGATGTTCGGCGCGATGATCGACAGGGTGATCACCGACGACATCAGCATGCCGCCGACCAGGCAGGTCTTGCGCGCCGCCGTGAGGCTCCAGCCCCTGCGGTAGAGCGCGTCCGACGCGAAGCCGCCGAGCCAGCCAGCCGGGATCGAGGCGAGCGCCGGGAGGCTGCCCAGCGTGCCGAGCTCCGCGAGCGAGAAGCCGCGCGCCTTGACCAGGTAGGTCGGAAACCACGTGATGAAGAAGTAGATCACGAAATTCAGGCAAAAGAATCCGGCCATCATCCCCCAGACCGTGCGGTAGCGGAACAGGGACAGCCACGGCACCTGGTTCTGGGCATCGGCGACATCGGCGGCATCGACCGCTTTCGGCCGCTCCTGCGCGGCCCGCAGCGCCGCGAGTTCCTCGGGTGTCACCGCCGGATGGTTCTCGGGCTCGCGGTAGAGCCACATCCAGAACACCGCCCAGACGAAGCCGAGCAGGCCGGTGATGATGAAGGATTCGCGCCAGCCGAGCGTCGCGATCACCCACGAGACCAGTGGGATCGCGAGCGCCGATCCGACCCGGGAGCCGCTATCGAAGATGCTGCTGGCGAAGCTCCGCTCCGAGCGCGGGAACCACGAGGCCGCGACCTTGGCGAAGGATGGATAGGCCCCGGCCTCGCCGACGCCCAGCAGCATGCGCAGTCCGAGCAGGGACAGGAAGCCTCGGCCGACCGCGGTCAGCGCCGTGCAGGCCGACCACCAGACCACCGCGACCATCAGAGACAGCCGCGCCCCGACCCGGTCGGCGACGTAGCCGAAGGGCAGCTGCATCACCGCATAGGTCCAGAAGAAGCCCGACAGGATCAGGCCCATATCGGTGGCGCTGAGGCCCAGCTCCTTCGACATGGTCGGCGCGGCCACCGCGAGGTTGGCGCGGTCTATGTAGTTGATGGCGTTGGCGGCCATGCAGAGGCCGATCATGAGCCAGCGCAGTCTGGACATCCTGTTCCTCCCGAGTCGCGGGGATGGCGTCCCCGGGCAGTGCGGCGCCCCGTTATCCGAGGGTCTTCCGCAGGCGCATCTCGTCGAGTCCGGGGCGCGCGGCTCCGGTTCAGTCGCGATAGGCGTTGCCGTCCAGCCCGTGCGGACGTCCGGCGGCGAGCAGGGTCTCCCAGACGGGTTCGGGCAGCGGGACGCCGTCGGCGAGGCGTTCGGTTCGCATCCGCCGCTCCGGCTCGCCGGGCAGCAGCACCTCCGCGCCGGGCATCGGCTTGGCGCTCTTGAAGAAGTCGAGGTAGGTCCGCGCCTCCACGGCGAGGGCGTTCTCGGTCCCGAAGGCCTCGGGCATCACGTAGATCGACAGCATGCCATTGCAGATCCGCCGCTTGCCCGGCCCGGCGGCGCCGGACCCGGTGAACGCGCCGGCGAGAAGCTCGCAGATCAGCGCGAGACCCGAACCCTTATGCTCGCCGAAGGCCCGGATCGCCCCCGCGCCGCGCTGGTTGTCGCGCTCGACGCCCTCGAGCGGTCCGAAGAGCGTGGCCGGATCGGCGCTGAGGCTTCCGTCCGGCTCGATGAGCGCGCCCTCCGGCAGCGGCTTGCCGCCCCGGGACGCGACCAGCACCTTGCCCTCAGCCACGGCCGAGGTGGCGAAGTCGAGGATGATCGGATCCGCGCCCGGAACCGGGAAGCCAGCGGAGAACGGCGCCGTGGAGAACCGGCGTTCCACCGAGCCGAACGGTGCGACCAGCAGGCTCCCCGCCACGTTGACGAAATGGATCGAGATCAGACCGGCCGCAGCGGCGCGCTCCGCCCACTCGCCAATGCGCCCGAGATGGCCGGCATGGCGGAGCGCGACGATGGCGACGCCCGTCTCCTTGGCCTTGGCGATGCCGAGATCGGTGGCGAACGGCCCCGCCGTCTGCCCGAAGCCGTATTGCGCATCGAGGAGCGCGAAGGACGGGGCGTCGGTGATGATCTCGGGCGTTCGGCCGGCCTCGACCTCGCCCGACCGCAGCCATTCCACGTAGCGGGTGACGCGGACGACACCATGGGAGTCATGGCCGGTGAGGTTGGCGGCCACGAGGAAGCGGCCGATCCGCTCGGCCTCCGCCTCCGCGCAGCCCTCGCGCACGAAGATGTCTCGCACATAGGCAGACAGCCTGTCGGCCGAAATCCGCATCCCGTGTCCTCCCTGGCCGCGCCTCGTCGGGCGCGTGCGGGATGAACCTAGCGCCCTCACACGTGCTGCGCGAGCACCCGCGGTGACGGCACGGCGGTGAATGTCGTCCCGGTCACGGCCCCGGTTGCGGCGGATCGCCGTAGGGGAAGAAGTCGGCCGCCCGCATCTGGCTGTAGGGCAGATGGTCGAGCCGGACCGTGCCGAGGAACGGGTCCGGCGGCTCGACCAGCAGGATCGTCCGGGCGTAGCCGCTGTCGTCGAAGCCGCGCCGGAAATGCACCCGCGATTTGATCGCCACAACGTCGAACGCGGCCGGGTCGAGGCCGAGGCTCCAGAGCTCGGCGGGCTCGACGATCTGGGCGAGTTGCGGGCTGAGCACCAGAACGTTGCCGGATCCGAAGCCGATGCAGATCCAGTGGCCGCCCCCGCCACCGCTCCCGGCGACGCCCGGCGCCGGCGCGGCGACCACCTGCAGCACGGTTCCGGTGATCCGCACCGGCGTTCCGGCGGACGGGTCGGCGCCGCCGCCCACGTTCGCATCGAAGGCGTCACCTGGCCTGAGACCGCAGGCCAGAGCGTCCGTGACGGTTTCGGCCGATGCGATCGTGGCGACGAGGGTCCGGGTCAGGCCCTGCGCCGCGATCTCGCGCAGCAGCCACGTGGCCTGCCCGGAGCGGTCGCTGTGGTCGGCCAGCACGACGGGCCCCTCCCCCACGGCGACGGCCTCACGGGCAAGCCGCACGCCGTCCGCGATGGGGTGAATCCGCGCCGCGTCCAGCAGACCCTGCCGGTGGCGCCACGCGAAGGCGGCGACGTCTCGGGCCACTCTGTCGGCGAGGTCGGGATCGCCGTTGGTCATCGCCTGCACGGTCATGCCGCCGTCCACTGCGTCGCCCCAGGGGAAGCCGAAGAAGACGTTGACGTAGACGTCGGGCTCGCGCGCCTCCCAGACCAAGGCCCGCTGGACGAGGTCGGACCACGGTGCGGCGCCGGTCCACTGCACCACGGTGGGCGAGAGGATCGGGACCTTGATCACGCGGTGGGCCGGCCGGTAGTCGCCGCGCACGGCCCGGACCAGCATGCGGGCAGCGCGCTCGCCCTGGAGATGGCCGTCGTAGTGGGGGAAGTACTTCACCGCGAACGCCATGTCGGCATAGGCGAGAAACGCGTCATCCTCGTTGCCGTGCAGGTCGAAGGTCCCGGCGATCACGGCCCGCGTCCCGACCGCGTCGCGGACCTGCCGGGCGATATCGGCCTCCGGACGGGCTACCCCGTGCACCGCCATCGCGCCGTGCAGCGCCATATAGACGCCATCGAAGGGCCCCTGCGCCTGCAACTCCGCGACCATGTTTCCGAGGAAGTACGCGTAGGCGTCGGCGGTGATCCAGCCCGAGGCGGTGCCGGTGCGCGGCCAGAGCGGCGAGGTGATCCCGACGAGTTCGACGCCCGGGTACTCGCGCGCCACCCGCACGAAGCCGCCCATGTAGCCCTTCGGATCGGTCGCGAGCAGCGCCTCTCCGGAGGCGGGCGAGCCCGGATAGATGAAGTCTTCCCGAGCCGTGTCGTTCGGCAGGAAGGTCACGGTCTCGTGCGTGAACTGGAGCACGGCAATGCGCATCGGGGAGAGATCCTCGGCGATTCGGGGGCGGGTCAGGAGATCTCGCGCACCAGCTTGGCGATGAGGGCGCGCCCGAACGCTGCGAAGCTCTCGGCGCTCATCACGAAGGCCCCTTCGCCCCCGATCACGACGGAGCGGTAGTAGGCCGCCAGACCGCCAGCCGGGTTGGTGTGCTCCTTCAGGAAGCCGGGCATGCCTTCCGGATCGGTGAGGATGACGATGCCGTTGACGGTGCTGCCGGCCGCGACAGCCGCGTCCCGGGCCTCCGTGACGGACGGGCCCGCATTGCCGGTGCCGTCGCCGGAGATGTCGATCACCCTGCGGTCGGTCCGATACGGCGCCTGTGCCAGAAGCGTGGAGGCGAAGCGGAGCGCCGAGCCGATCGCCGTACGGCCGTAGAACGGTCGCGGCGCCGCGGCGAGCTTGGCCGCGAAAACGTTCGCGTCCCGCGGGGAGGCGATCACCATCCAGTCCACCGCGATCTGCTGCTCCCCGGGTCCCGCCCAGTCGAACAGCGCGACCCCGATGCGGCCGGTTGGCCCCTCTCCAATGGCGCGCAGGACGCGCGGATCGCTGAACGCCTCGGCATAGCCGCGCCGTTCGAGTTCGAACCTGTCCTCGCTGATGCTCAGCGACACATCGACGGCGAGGACCAGCAGGACATCGACCGACTGCTCGGCGGCACCGGCGCGGCGGCCCGCCAGCGACACAGCGGCGAGCATCCCGGACAGAAGATGGCGTCGCCGCATGGCCGACACTCGGTGAGGGGCGCCCACACGGGACGGCGGACGGCCACCTCCATGCAACGAGCCTGCCGCTCCTCTGGTTCGGCTCGAGCCGCCCCGGGACGACCGGCCGCTGTGCCGCAAGCCCGGAAAGTTCCGCGCGTGGCGCTCGGGGCTGCTCCGCTTTCCGCCTCATCCCGACCGGACGCCGGCGCGCTACTTCGCCCGCTCAGCGGTGCGGTCAGCACTGTCTCCAGCAAGGTCTGCTACATGCGAATTGTTCATCGGATCGGACGCGTCATCGAGACCCTTGTGGTCGGAGGCGTCGCCGGTACGGTCGCGATGGTCAGCCGCGCGCTCGACGCGACGATCGGGCTCGTCGGCCGCCTGTCCGAGCGCCTGGATGCGCAACTGGCGGAATTGGCCCGCGAGTCCAGGGCGCGGCGCAGGCAGCAGGGCCGCCGACAGATCGATCCCGTCACCCTCAAATGAACCCCGCGCGCCCGCGGTCGGTCGCTAAAGCCCTGGCCCCTTGGCCGCCCCGAAGATGCGGCCCGGGCGGCCGTCCGCGGCTCCCTGAAGCAAAACGACCCAGCTGTCGGCGTCGGCCGTCTTCGTCTGCGTGAAGGGCACGTCGAAGCGCGTCGCCTGCCCGGTCCAAGACCCGAGACGCTGCATGCCCCGCACGACGTTGACGTAGGTCGCCGTGCGGCCGCCATTCTCGCCGCCCTGGATCGCGATCGCCCGACTGCGCAGCACCGGCACCAGCCAGACGTCGCCGCGCAACTCGGTCTTGGCCTCGGGCGCGGCGCCGACCTCGACGAGGATCCGGTCACCCTGCCGCTCGCTCTGCACCGGGACCGGCAACCCCCCACGCTGCGCGGCGTCGCGCAGGAGCCGATCCAGCGTGCTCCTGTCGGAACCGACCGCGAAGGCGCTGCCGTCGACCACAACCTGCGGGGTGAAAACCTGGCGCGCGCCGCGGCCCCTGGCATAGGCACGCTGGCGCTCGGTGAGCGGGCGCAGGGCCAGCGTGTCCTTCCAGCCGAGATAATCCCAGTAGGTCACCGGCAGGGTCAGGGCGATCACGCCGGGCTGACGGGACAGATCGCGCAGAACCGGATCGGCCGTGCGGCACGCGCCGCAACCCTGGCTGGTGAACAATTCCACCACAGCGCGAACCGGCTCGGCCCGCGCCGCCGACGCCAGCACCAGGGTGAAGAACAGAACGGCAGCGCAGAGCGCGCGGCTGTCGCGGGTCAGGGCGCGGTGCCGGGGCGTCATTCGGGTATCAGAACGTCTGGGACACCGTCTGTGAAATCACGTTGGCTTGAGAGCCTTCTACCATCGGTTGAGGTGCCGTCGAGGTCGGCCGCGGCTTCGGCAGCATGTCCGGGCGCCAACGCCGGTGCATCCAGAGCCACTGGCCGGGATTCTCGCGCACCCAGCCCTCGACTACGGACGTCATCGCCTGCATGGCGCCCGCGACGTCGATGGTCCCGTCGGAGGCGCGCGGCAGGTCGAGGGGCGGCGTCAGCTCCAGCCGGAAGCGCCCCTCGGGCAGCCGGACGACGCGGACGCCGTGCACCGGGCACTCGTAGTGCCGGGCGAGCTTGGCCAGCAGCGGATTGGCAAGGCACGGCCGACCGAGGAACTGAACCACGACTCCACGGGTGAAGTGCTGGTCGATGAGCTGACCGAGGTGCCCGCCATTCGCGACGACATCGCGCATGGCGAAGACGGCACCCGGCGTCGAGGCGGCCAGCCCGCCCATGGACCGGCGGCGTACCTCCTGGACGAGGCGGGCTGCGGCCGGATTGTTGGGCGGTCGGAACACGGCGGTCGCGTCCAAGCCGAAGCGGGCCGCGCAGATGGCCGGCAGCTCCCAATTGGCCAGATGGGCCGAGAAGATCAGGCCCGGCTCGCCGTCGTCGCGCAGGGCGAAGAAATGCTCGATTCCCGCGACCTCGGTCCGCGTGGGTGCCGTGGCCGCGGGATCGTAGTCGAACAGGCTGTCGAGATGGGCGTACTCGGCGCCTGTCCGGCCGAGATTGTCCCATGCCTCAAGGGCGATCCGCTTTCGCTCCGCCTCCGTCTTCTCCGGAAAGGCAGCCCGGAGGTTGGCCAGGGCGGTGCGGTGTGCCGGCATGAGCGGGCCGACGACCCGCAGCAACGCGGCCCCGAGGGCGGTCGACCGCTGCGGCCCGAGGGCCCGCGCGAGCCAGACCAGCGTTCGGATCAGGGGGATGGTGGCGAAGCCGGCAAGGCGCGGATACGACCGTTTCAACAGGAGAGCGAGACGCAGCACAATCGAATCCTGGGCCTGACACGGGCGGCCCCCCGACGCGTCCGTAGGGCGAAGCTTAAGCCATGTCTCCTGCAGTGCGAAATGGGCGTGACCGCCCCGCCGTTGATCCTCGCCGTTAGATCCGATTCGGCGCCATCGTTCCGGGGCGCCGAAGGCGAGCCCGGAACCCAGAACCGCAGGCAGAGCCCGGAACGATAGCGCGCGTGCGGCGTAGCCATTACTCAGAGGCTGACGAGGATCTTCCCGAAGACCCGGCGCGATTCCAGCCGCTCGAGGCCCTGCGCGAAGTCGGCCAGCGGGTAGACGGTATCCACAACCGGCCGGATGCCGGCCGCCATCTTGTCGAGCGACTCGCGGATGTTGGCGAGCGAGCATCCGAACGAGCCGGTGATCCGGTACTGCTGCTGGAACAGCTGCATCAGGTTCATGGTAGCCGAGACGCCGGAGGTCGATCCGCAGGTGACGAGCCGGCCGCCGCGCTTCAGGCACAGCAGGGAGCCGTTCCAGGTGTCGGCCCCGACATGCTCGAAGACCACGTCGACACCCTTCCGCTTGGTCAGGCGCCGGACCTCGCCTTCGAAGCGCTCGGTGCGATAGTTGATCACGTGGTCGGCGCCGAGTTCGGCGGCCTTGCGGCCCTTCTCGTCGTCTCCGACCGTCGTGTAGACCGTGCAGCCGATCGCTTTGGCCATGCGGATCGCCGCGGTGCCGATCCCCGACCCGCCGGCATGGACCAGCACGCTCTCGCCGGGCTCCAGCCGGGCATTGTCGAACAGCATGTGCTGCACCGTCCCGAAGGCGATGCCGGCGCAGGCCGCGTCGGTGTCGCTGACGCCGTCCGGCACCTTCACCACCAGCCGCGCCGGCATCGTCACACACTCGCGGGAAAACCCGTCGAGGTGAAAGCCCATGACCCCCGAGACATCCTCGCAGAGGTTGTCGCGGCCTTCGCGACAGGCGCGACACCGCCCGCAGGTCATGGCGCCGTAGGGGACGACCCGGTCGCCGGGTGCGAGATCGGCCACGCCCTCCCCCACCGACTCGATGATCCCGGCGGCCTCGGCCCCGACGATCAACGGCATCTTCCGCTTGGCGAAGGCCATGCCGCGGAACCCCCAGACGTCGATGAAGTTGAGGCCGACCGCACGAATACGGACCTGCACCTCGCCGGCGCTGGGCGCGGGCGGCGCTTCGATTTCGCTCAGGCGCAGATCGCGGTCACCGAACAGCTGGAGGGCTTGCATAAGCGTTGTTTTCCGTTGGCGGCGCGGCGACGGGGTTCGTGCATGGCAGGGAAAATCGGGGCTCGGAACCCGCCGCTAGTCCGGCGCCAGGTAGCGTCGCCGCGCCCAGCCGAGAACCCGGCCGGCCTTGACCCGGCACCACGTGGTACGGCTCGGGGTCTCGTTGGTGCAGCCGAAGACCAGGGCGCGCGACCGGATCTCGCCGATCTGCTCGGCCGACGGGTCGGGCTCAGCGCGAATGCTCAAAGCCTCGCCGGGCGCCAGGCCCGAGATGCGGTACGTCTCAGGCTCGGCCCGGGCTGGGTACGCCGCGAGCGGCGCGATGCAGAGAGCGACAGAGAGGGCGAGGCGGGCGCGCATCGGCAGGGTCGTCCGGTTCGGCGGCGTCACCGGTCAGGTCCGATGCACGCCCATCATGGCGGTCATGCCGCCATCCACGGGCAGCACGGCTCCGGTGATGTAGGAAGCCCCATCGCCCAGCAGGAAGGCGGCAAGCGCGGCGACATCCTCAGGACGCGCGAAGCGGCCTGCGGGGATCTGGCGCTCCATACCGTCCCGATACGCGGCGTAGCGCTCCATCATGGCGGTGTCGACGAAGCCCGGCGCGATCACGTTGACGGTGACGCCGCGCTTGGCCGTCTCGATGGCGAGGGTCCGGCAATAGGCGATGAGCGCGCCCTTGGTCGCCGCGTAGGCGGCGTTGCCGGCATTGGCCCGCAGCGCTGCGACCGAGCCGATCGCCACGATCCGGCCGTACCGCGCCCGGGTCATCTCGCGCACCAGGGCCTTCGCGAGGCGGGTCAGCGAGAAGAAGTTGACCTGCATGGCGGCCTCGGCCCGCTCCTGATCGAGCATGGCCGCGAGCGCGTCGCAGGATTGGCCGGCATTGTGAACCAGCCCGTAATAGCCCGCCGCCTCCACGGTCTCGCAGAAGCCGTCAAGCGCCACCTTGTCGGCGAGGTCCAGGGCATGGGCCGCGAAGGCACGCTCCGGATGCGCGGTGCGCAGATCGGCAAGCAGGGTCTCCGCCGCGTCGGCCGAGGCGCGGTAGGTGAAGTCGACCGCGTGACCCGCACCAGCGAGCGCGCGCACGATCGCCGCGCCGATCCCGGAGGCGCCGCCGGTGACGAGGACCCGGCGCGGGGTGGTCACGCCGCTCACGCCGGTTCCGCGCCGAAGACCAAGCAGGTGTTCTGGCCGCCGAACCCGAAGGAGTTCGACAGCACCGTGCGGACCGGCAGATCGCGGGCGGTCTCGACCACGTCGAGGACGATCGTGGGATCCGGCACCCGATGGTTGATGGTCGGCGGGATCCGGCCGTTCCGCAGCGTCAGCAGCGACACGGCCGCCTCGATCGCACCGGCGGCGGTGAGGGTATGGCCGATCATCGACTTGTTTGACGTCACCGGCAGGGTGGCGGCCCGGGCGCCGAAGACGGCCCCGAGACCGAGACCCTCCATCTTGTCGTTCTCCGGCGTCGAGGTGCCGTGGGCGTTGACCGTGTCGATCGCGTCGGCCTCGATCCCGGCATCCTCCAGGCTCGCCCGGATTGCCGCGATGATCGGCGCCCCGTCCGGGCTGGAGCGGGTGCGATGGAATCCGTCGCCCTTCTCGCCGCAGCCGAGGACGTAGCCGAGGATCGCCGCGCCCCGGGCGGCGGCGGCCTCCGCGTCCTCGAGGACCAGAGCCGCCGCGCCCTCGCCCATGACGAAGCCGTCGCGGTCCTTCGAGAACGGCTTCGAGGCCGCTGCCGGATCGTCGTTGCGGGTCGAGAGTGCCGAGAGCAGCGAGAAGCGGATCAGCGATTCCGGATTCACCGACCCGTCGGTTCCGATGCAGAGCGCCGCCGCGGTCTCGCCGCGCCGGATCGCCTCGACGCCGAGCTGGATGGCGGTGGCGCCCGACGAGCAGGCGGTCGACAGCGAGATCGGCGAGCCCTTGGTGCCGAAGCGGTCGGCGATCCGGTCGGCGACGGTGCCGAAGATGAAGAGGTCATGCCAGGGATCGAACCGGCGCGTTGCGGCGGCCCGGAGCAGGCCGGCATAATCGACCGGCCCGTTGCCGCCGGCGGCCTCGGCCAGAGCCTGCCGCTGCGGCCACTCCATCTCGACCGGCGGCACCGCGATGAACAGCGCCCCCGGGAAATCGCCCTTGGTCCCGATCCCGGACTGCGCCACCGCCTCCTCGGCGGCGACGGCGGCGAAGCGCTCGGACAACAGCGGCGCCACCAGCGGCTCGGTATTCAGGAAATCCACCGTGCCGGCGATGCGCGTGCGCAGGCCGTCCGTGGGGAACCGGCCGATGGCGTGGATCCCGGACCGGCCCTCGGTCATGGCGGCCCAGGTGTCCGTCTGGCCCTGGCCGAGGGAGGAGACGACGCCGATGCCGGTGACCGCGACGAGCGGCCGGCCCTTGGCGTCGCGGTACGATCGCGCGCTCATGCCGTGGTCCTTAAGGGATTTTTACGCTTTCGCACACCGGGCGACGCAACGTGGTCCGAAGCGCCGCCACCGGCTGCGGCGATCCGGACCACGCTCCGGCCGGTCAGGCGGCTGTCGCCGCCTTTGGGGCGTTGGCGAGCCGCAGCACCGTCTGCAGCAGCACGTCGGCTCCGGCCGCGCAGTCGCTCTGGGTCGCGGATTCCGCCTCGTTGTGGCTGATCCCGTCCTTGCAGGGCACGAAGATCATCCCAGCCGGCACCTTGCCGGCGAGATTGCAGGCATCGTGGCCGGCGCCCGAGATGATCCGGCGGCGGGCATGCCCCAGCCCTTCGGCAGCCTCATCGATGGCCGCCACGATGGCGGCATCGAACGGCACCGGCTCCTTTCGCCAGATCCGGTTCAGCGCGATCTCGAGCTTGCGCCGCGCTAAGATCTCGGCCGCCGCCTCTTGGAGTGCTGCCTCCATGGCGTCGAGGGTTTCGGAGCGCGGGTCGCGGACGTCCACCGTGAAGGCGACCCGGCCCGGCACGACGTTGCGGGACGGAGCCAGGATCGCCGCCTCGCCGATCGTCGCCACCGCCGAGGGCGCGTGCGCCAGGGCGATCCGCTCGGCGGCCAGCGCGAACTCCGACAGCGCCAGCAGCGCGTCCCGGCGGCGCGGCATCGGCGTGGTGCCGGCGTGGCTCTCGAAACCCGTGATCACGCCGTCGAACCACATGATGCCCTGGCCGCCCTCGACCACGCCGATGGTCTTGCCCTCGGCCTCGAGGATCGGTCCCTGCTCGATGTGCAGTTCGACAAAGGCGCCGATTTCCTGCGCGCCCACGGCCTCGGCGCCGCGATAGCCGATGGCGTCCAGGGCTTCCGCGACCGTCGTGCCGGCCGCGTCGCGCTTGGCCAGGATCGCGTCGGTGGTGAATTCGCCGGCATAGGCGGCCGAGGCCATCATGGCAGGGGCGAAGCGCGAGCCCTCCTCATTGGTCCAGTTCACCACCATCAGCGGCGCCTCGGTCTCGATGTTGGCGTCGTTCAGACTGCGCATCACTTCGAGACCGGCCAGGACACCGAGAACGCCATCGAACTTCCCGCCGGTGGGCTGGGTGTCGAGATGCGATCCGAAGGCGATCGGCTTCCGGCTTATGTCGCGGCCGGGCCGGAGGGCGTATTGGGTGCCGAGCGCGTCGACCGAGACCGTCAGGCCGGCCGCCTCGCAGGCGTCCCGGAACCAGTCGCGCACGCGCCCATCCTCGGGCGAGAGGGTCAGCCGGTTGATGCCGCCGGCCGGCGTACCGCCGAACGCAGCGGTTTCCAGAATCGTGGACCAGAGCCGCGTGCCGTCGGCGCGCAGATTGTGGGTCTTGCTCGGGATCGTCTCGGCCATGCCGGTTCCTTTCACGGCGCAACGCCGTGGGACAAGTGCTTTGTGAGGAAACGCCGCCGTCTCTGCGACGCACGCCCGTCCAGCAACGCCGATGCCAACCGCACCGGTCAGGCTGGCGGATGGCGGACCGGATTGGCTCGCAGAAGCCCGACGCCGTCAACCCGCAGCGCCGCCGCGATCTCGCCGAGGGCGCTCGCCTCGATGTTGCTGATCCCGTCCTGGTCGGCGACATCCGCGGCGATCAGGAACACGTTCTCGCGCTGGATCGCGGGTCGCTCGGAAATCGCCCCGACATGGCGCAGGTTCTCGGCACGGCCGAGGCGCGTGCGCGCCCGGGCGATCCCCTCGTAGAGCTCGGTCTCCAGCATCAGCGCGTCGTAGCCTTTCATCAGCACCGGATCGGCGCGAAGGCCCTGGAGGGCGGCGTCGAATTCCCGACCAGCGACCTCGCCGTCGGCCACGATGACGTTGGCGGCCGCCGAGACGGCGGCGAGCATCAGCGCCTTGTCGCCCGCGTAAGCGGTCACGGTGCGGCCGACTTGGCCGATGATGTCGCGCAGGAGGCTCATGGCGGACGATCGCGAGTGGCTGCGGAAAACGCGTGAGGGATAGCAGAGCACGGCTGCGAGGGAAGCCGCTGCGGTGCAGGCCGTCGCCGCAACACTGGTATGGGCAGATGACAGACGGTCGGCTTCGCCGAATATAGGCCAAACGCTCATCGGTTCGGCGGATAGACACGCTTCGGCAACATGCGTGTGCGACTCATCGTGACAACCGCGCCGCCAAAGCGCGGTCGGCGGATCGCAGGCTCCGACATCCCCCCTCAGCCGGATCCTGTCCCGTCGTCACGCCGCCGGAACGTTGTTCGGGTGCCCCCCAGGCCCGGGCGTCGTGCCGGCGGCGGTCTCGTTGGCAAGATGGTCCACCACGGCCGAGAGCGCTGCGCGCTCCGTGGCTCCGGACCGGCGCGCTGCCGCAAACACCGCCATCTGGCGATCCGCGCTCGTCCCTTCGGCCGCGATCGTGCGGGCGTGTCTGCAGGCCTCGGCGCAGTGCAGGGCGTCTGCGTCCTCTCCGATCAAGCCGAGCACATCGTCGACGCACGTGACCAAGGGTATCGCTTCAGCGCGAGCCTCATCGATGAGCGTAGCCTGGATGCCGTCGCGCTCGGCCCGCCACAGGTTCTCCATGACGAAGCCCCGCGAGGCCGCGGTCAGGCCGGCATTGCAGGTCCGGTCCCGCACGACGTGCCGTACGAGACACCGGAACAGCGACGCGATGCAGAGCGCATCGTCGAGGCGCGTGCAGCTGTCGGCCACCCGCAATTCGAGGGTCGGATATTTGAGCGAGGCGCGCAGGTGCCACCAGAGATAGCTGGAATCCGCTATGGCGCCGGCCCTGGTCATGACGTCGACGTAGCGGACGTAGTCGGCCGCGTCGGCGAACAGCTCCGGCACGCCGGTCCGCGGCAACTCGGCGTAGGCGCGCATACGGTAGCCGGCCAGCCCGGTCTGCTGACCCTGCCAGAACGGCGATGAGGTCGAGAGCGCCAGCAGCACCGGCAGGAACGGCAGCAGCCGGTTGATCAGCCCGATCCGTGCCTCCGGGTCCGGAACCTCCACGTGGACATGAAGGCCGCAGACGAGGTTGCGCCGGCCGAGCATGCGCAGGTCGGCCATGATGCCGTGATAGCGCGCCTTGTCGGTGGGACGCTGGTCGCGCCAGCGCGCCGTAGGGTGAGTGCCCGCCGCGAAAGGCAGCACTCCCCGGTCGGCGCCGATCTCCGCGAGGCTGCGCCGCAGGCCAGCGAGGTGCTCCCTGGCCTCGGCGATATCGTCGCTCGGCGGCGAGGCCACTTCGACCTGACACTGAAGCTGCTCGCGTTCGGCATGGTCGAGGCGGGCCCGCACGGCGGCGTGAAAGGCCCGGAGCCCGGCGCGCGGTGTCCCGCGTGTGTGGGCATCGGCGAGGAAGAACTCCTCCTCGATACCGAACCTGTAGGCGTGGGCCATCGGCGCTCCCTGCCCGCGCCCGGGCGGACCTTCCGGCGAACGCCACCGCACCGGCCGAGTTCCGGACCGTGCGGCGGCGCGCGCGACGCGTCAGCGCCAGAACGGCTTCACGTCGATGAGCTCGGCCCGGGCTTCCGCGGCCGCCTCAAGCAGCTTCTGTACCCCCGGGTCGTCCGGACCCGGCATCGGCGGCCCGGACAGGCTCTCGGTCATCGCGCGGGCGGTCTCCTGATCGTTCAGCACGCCGAGATGGTCCTGCAGGTCCGACAGGGCCGCCCCGAACTTGTCCTGCCGCCGCCGTGACTTCTTCTTGTGGAAGAGACCGGCGAAGAACTCCGCGCCGTAGCGCAGCTTCTTCGCGGCGATTCGGGCACGGTGGCGGGTATGGGGGTCGAGCTTCTTGAGGCCGCGACCGCGCTTCTTGAGCCTCAGCCGAGCCCGATCGAGCACGCGGCCCGCGAAATCGCGACCGTCCTCGTTGGCCGCGGGCTGTGCCGCCCAGGAGCCGGTCTCGATCCAGCCGGCAAACTCGATGATGAGTCCGCGCCATTGCGGACTCTCCAGAGTTGCGAGAACCGCGTCGTAGGCGCGCTCCCGCTCCGCCTCGGCCCGCTCGCGCAGGCCGTCGAGACCCTGATCATCCGGACGCTCCTCGACCAAGCTCGGCAGCGTGTGCCCGAGGAACACATCGAGGTTGCGGGCGTGGCCGAACGGCTCGGTCACCCGCTTGATCTCGTCGTTGAAGCCCTCCGCGCGCGGATCGCCCTCCAGCATGGGAGCGAACAGCGACAGGGCTGAGCGCAGCCGGCGCAGCGCCACACGGATCTGATGAAGCGCCTCCGGGGGCCGGCCGCCCTCCAGGAACGCCGTCTCGTTGAGTCGCATGTGGCGCAGGCAAGCCCGCGCGACGCGACGGAAGACGTCGCCGGCGCTCGCGCCCTCGGGAAGGTCCAGCGTCTCTGCCTTGACGATCGACGGGCCCTTGCCGTCGAGCAGCGCGAAGCCGACGGCACTCTTGGCCTTCACCGACAGGCGCAGGGGCACGGTCTCGGCGAGCCCCTGAGCGACCAGGAAGAGGTCGGCCGGGTCGCCCTCCTGAAGCTCCAGCTCGATCTCGCAGAGCGGCGCATCGCCGGTCGGGGCCTCGACACGGCCTTCGTCCAGGGTGACCAGGATCTTCGACGCGCCTTGCACGACCGGGATCTCACGGCGCCTCACCACGGTGGAGAACAGACGCTCCACGGGCGCATCGGCGTCGCGTAAGACCTGCTCTGCCGCAGTCTCGGCCCAGGCCGCCGGGTCCGGCGTCTCGCCGGCGATCTCGGATTCCCACTCGGCCCGGTTAAACAGGCCGACATTGCCGCCGCCCGCCTTCACGGTCTGGATATAGCGGCCGCCCTTCGCGCGCACGCGCAAGGTCAGGCCCGCCGCCCGGAGGTCACGGCCCGGCGTGTCGTAGTAGGTCGTGACCAGGAGCTCGGGGTCTACGGCCGCAGCGCCCTGGAGCCGCGGATGGGCGGCGAGCGCGGTCAGGTCCGGACCGGCGCAGTCGAGCTTCAGCTCGATCTCACGGGGCTCTGCCGGGGCGGCGCTATCGGTGTCGCTCATGCTCTCCTCTTTGTGACCTGCCTTGCCTAATGGCGCGAGGCGCTCATCCGGTTGCATCGAAGAGTCGCGCTGCTGCGGCTCGGGCTGGCCATCCAACAAAGCATCCTGAGGGACATAGACGCTTCCACGACGTCAAGCAGGACGCAAGAGCACCGCCGTATGCGCATGAGGCATGTTGCGCTGCGTTAAAAACGCGCTTTCCCAAATTCGAATCGCGTGGCAAAACAAATTGTCCACAATCCAATCTACCTCGCACGCTCCGGTCCCGACCGTCCGGCGGCTCGCGGTTCAACGTTGAGCCGGTGAGGCAGACTTCCCCTGCTGCGTGAGTGGTGCGCCCGGCGTGGACGGCGGCACCGCGGAGATGGTCCGGTCGGTGGCTGCGTTGAAGACCCTCCTCGTCGGCGTGATCGGGCATGTCGATCACGGCAAGACCGCTTTGGTGCGTGCGCTCACCGGGATCGAGACGGACAGGCTCAAGGAAGAACAGGCCCGCGGCGTGTCGATCGTCCCGGGCTTCGCCCTGCTGTCCTCGGACCAGGGTGAGATCGACCTCATCGACCTGCCCGGTCACGAACGATTCGTTCGCGCCATGGTGTCGGGCGCCACCGGCATGCGGGCCGTCCTTCTCGCCGTCGATGCGCAGGAAGGCATCAAGCCGCAGACCGTCGAGCATCTGGAGATCGCCCGCCTGATTGGCGTCCGCCGCGGTGTGCTGGCGCTGACCAAGACGGATCTCGCGTCGCCCGAGGCGATCGCGGCGCGGTCGGCCGAGATCGCCGCCGCGGCGTCCCGCGCCGGGATCGAGGCCGGTCCCGTCATCACCACCTCGACGATCACCGACGCGGGCCTCTCTGAGCTTGCCGCGGCTCTGTCCGCGCTGCTGGTCGAGGCAGAGCCCGGCATCGACGGCGGCTTCCCCTATCTGCCGGTCGACCGGGTCTTCTCGCGGCCGGGTTTCGGCACGGTGGTCACCGGCACGCTGCGTCGCGGTCCGCTCGCGGTCGGAGACAATGTGGAGATCGTGCCCGGTGGCCGGACCGCAACGGTGCGCGGCCTTCAGATCCACGGCCGCCCGGTCGATCGCGCCGAGCCCGGGCGTCGGACCGCCGTCGCCCTGCGCGGCGTCGGCCTCGACGAGATCGCCCGGGGTCAGGCCCTGTCGCTGCCGGGCCTGCTCGCCCCGAGCCAGTGGATCGACGTGGCGATCACGGCCGCGACCAGCGCGGAGGCGGCGCTGGCCGGCGGCACCGGTTGCCGCCTGCTGGTCGGCACCACGGAGGTCGAGGCTCGGCTTCGACTGCTCGACCGCGACGCCCTCGAGCCCGGCGCGAGCAGCCAGGCGCAGCTGCACCTCGCAGACCCGGTTTCGGTGCCGGCTCGGGAGCCTTTCGTCCTGCGGCTCGACTCGCCGGCGGCGACGGTGGCGGGCGGTCGTGTGATCGATCCGACCAGCCGGCGGCGCCGGCGGAACGATCCGCGCGTGATGGCCGATCTCGCCGCGCTGGCGACGGGGCGGCCGGCCGAGGTGATTGCGGTCCGTCTCGGGCAGGCCGGCGCGGCCGGCGCGTCGCTGATCGAGCTGGCACGCCTCGCGGGTGTGGCCCCGGACCGGGCCGGGGCGTTGCTGCTCGAATCCGACGCGCGGGAGGTCGGCGAGCGGATCATCGGGGCCGGAGCCTTCGAGGCCCTCCGGACCGGCGCGCTGGCAGCCCTCTCCCAGCACCATCGTGACAACCCGATGGAGCACGGCATCGCAATCGAGCGTCTGTCCCGCTCGCTGTCTCTCACCGAGGCGCTCACCGGCACGGTCCTGCGGGCTCTCGCCGCTTCAGGTGCGGTCACTCAGGCCGGCACTCTGTGGCGGCGTGCGGATTTCGATCCGGCTCGGAACGAGAACGAGGTCGCGCGCCGGCTGGAGCAGCTCTTCCGCCGCGCCGGCCTCAACCCGCCAGACGAAAGCGACGCCGTGGGTCGCGACGTGCGCCGACGCGAGGCCCTGACCTATCTGGTCGGCGCCGGCACGGTGATCCGCGCCGTCGATCGCGTGCAACGCCGCGCGGTGCTGTTCCACCGGGAGGCGGTTGCCGGT
This sequence comes from Methylobacterium sp. OAE515, assembly GCF_041806315.1. Lineage (NCBI taxonomy): Bacteria > Pseudomonadati > Pseudomonadota > Alphaproteobacteria > Hyphomicrobiales > Methylobacteriaceae > Methylobacterium > Methylobacterium sp. OAE515. The sequence goes on along the minus strand of NZ_JBGMUV010000001.1, from coordinate 2,307,428 downwards.
GCCCGGACACGTTTGACCGAGGCCTTCCCGAACGCCACCACGGCCGAGTCGGGCTTCCTGGCTCGAGAGGCCGGAGCGACCCTGGGGATCTCGCGCAAGTTCTCGATCCCGCTCCTCGAGCACCTCGACGCGGTGGGCTTCACCCGGCGGGCCGGAGATCGCCGGGTGATCGTCGGCCTGGAGCCGGGCTTTCCCAGCCGGGGTTCGGCCTAGAAATCCTCGCCGGGCCAGTCGCCGGGGCCCGGCTCGTAGCAGGTGTAGCCGATCAGGCAGTTCGGGTTGTCGCGGGTCGGCCGAAACGCGCGTTTGGCGATCTCGGTGGGCTCGCAGAACGAGCGGTCCCGAACAAAGCGATCGTAGGTCATGCCGCCGGTCCCGAGCACCAGGGCACCCCGCGTTTGGATCAAACGCACAGTCTGCTGGCAGGTCATGCTCGTGCTCGAGGGCCGGGTCTGCGCTACGGCCGGGGTTGCGGCCAGGATCAGCGCCGCGGCAATCCGGATCTTCATCGCCTCTGCCTGTCGTTCGCGGAGAGATGTGCGAACAACCCGGCCGGTCCGGGCGCTTTCCCTGTGTCGGTTCGCCACGTCGGCTCCCAGGCGCGAGCCTATTCCTCGAAGGACTCGATATGGACGGTTCCGGGGCCCTGGCGGCGCGCCGACGTCTCGATCCGGGCCAGCTGGGCTTGGGCCCGGCCGAAGGGGAAACCGTAGCGGGCGCGAACGCGCTCGCTGGCGATACCGAGGGCCAGGCGGCTCAGGGCCACGAACTCCTCGACGGGGTAGTCCTGCCCGACCGCAAGGTGATCCTTGATGACCAGCGACGGCGAGTAGCACGTATCCCGGGACCCGTCCGGCCAGCGGATGTGGAAGTGCATCTCAGGCATCGCGCGGGAACCGCTGAATATTCCAGGCTGCCGAGCCCGTGGCCACCGGCATCAGAGGTGCGGGCCCCGGCGCGAACGATTCGTAGGTCGGCAAGTGGCGGGCCGCGCATGTTGCCCAGGTGTGGGCCCGGGCGACCGCGCGGCCGGCGTTGCGAAGCTGTGCGCGGCGCGCCGGCACCAGGCTGGTCCGCATCGCCGCTGCGACCGCAGCGGCATCGTCCGGGTCGGCCGCGAGGGCCTCGACCGACGCGGTGCCAACCACGCCGGGCTCCCGCGCCGAGATGATCGCCGGCGTCCCGCACGCCATCGCTTCCAGGACGCAGAGACCGTAGCCGCCGGTCAGCGACGGCGCGATCAGCGTATCGGCGAGCCGGTAAAGGCCCGGCATGTCCGCCTGCGCCGTCGGACCGGTGCGGATGACCGGCTGGCCCGGACCGACTGCCAAGCCCGCGCGCTCCAGCGACGCGCAGCACCGGGCCTCGTAGCCCGCATGGTCGGGGCGCGCCGCGTCGCCAGCCACGACGAGTTGCGCATCCGGCACAAGCTGCCGGACGGTCGCGAAGGCCTCGATAATCGTGAGCGTGTTCTTGCGTGGCTCGAACCCGCCGACGCTGAGGAAGACGGGCCCTGCGCCGAGCCCGAGCCGCCGGCGCAGATCACCGTCGCCGGGCTCGGGTTCGGGCCGATACACGGCGCTGTCGACACCATGGCCGACCATCTCGGCCCGTGCCCCGTACGCGGCCAGCAACGCTGCGGCGCCGGTCCGGCTGACGCAGAGCAGCCGGGCGGCATCGACGATCGCGCGCTCCTGCCACTGCGCCATCTGGGGGTCGGAGACCGCGTTCACGCGATGCACCGTGCGCACGAAACCGGCGATGAGGCGCCGGCGGGTCAGGGTCGCCAGTGCATTGCCGCTGATGCCGCATTGCGCGTGAAAAACGTCGAAGTCACACGCCGCCGGCGTCGAGAAATGGGCGAGGTAATCGGCGATCCGGGTCTGTACCTGGACCGCGGCCGATCCGGTCACCGGCTTGGCCGACACCGAAACCACAGGGCAGCCTGCATCCCGGAAGAAGCCGCGCCCGCTGGGATCCGGGACGTGGACCACAGCTTCGTGCCCCTGCGCACAGAGGGCTTCGCCGAGGGCGAGCGCGTGGACCGTGCTGCTGCAGGGTTGGCTCGAGCGCGTGAGGATCGCGATGCGCAAGCTGTCGACCCTGGGACGGTCAGTCGTGGCTCGCAGCCGGTCCGGGCGTCGCGCCCGCATTCCCGAACCGCGTTCTCCGCCGCCCTGCCGGAGATCCGCAGCCGGCTCGACGCATGGTTCGTGCCGCGCGCAGATCTCGGCGCCGGCCTTCATCATTGATCCGTTGACCGGCACGGCCAGCCGACGACAGGCGCCGGCACCAAGATCAGCCTTGTCCGCATGGCGGGACCTGATCTTTCGTCACGGTCGCCGTTCGGATCCGCGAAGGGGGTCGGAGCAGCGCCTCGGCAGCCCAGCTTCGCTAATTTTGTGTTACGAATTCATCATGCTTTCAAGCGGCGGGCGGAACCCCACTTTGCAAGCCCATGTGTCAGATTGTATCCGTTACTCACGAGAGCCGGAGCCGTCGGTCCCGTGTCCCAGACTATGAACAGCTTTGGTCCCGCCCGGCCAGTCCGCAAGATGCTGCGACGGCTTGGTGTCCTCTGTAGCCTCCTCGTCTTGCCGACAGCTGTCCTGGCTTACGCGGACCTGCTTCCGGAATCGCTGGATCTTCTCGGGCTCGACCTGCGTGAGAGCCCGGACCTGCCGCACGTTGCCCGTCAGATCGCGATCGGCGCTCCGTTGAAGATCGTGGCGTTCGGCTCGTCCTCGACGGAAGGGGTGGGCGCTTCCAGCCCCGCGAACGCCTATCCGGCCCGTCTCCAGATCAATCTGCGCAAGAAGCTGCGCGGGATCGACGTCGCCGTGATCAACCGCGGCATCGGCGGCGAGCACGTGGACGACATGCTGGCACGCCTCGATCGGGATGTGATCGCGGCCGAGCCGCAGCTGGTCATCTGGCAGACGGGGAGCAATGATCCCCTGCGCGGCGTCTCGATCGACCATTTCCGCGAAGCCACGGTGGCGGCGATTCGGCGGATCCGCGAAGCGGGCATCGATGTCGTGCTCATGGAGCCGCAATGGTGCCCGAAGCTCGAGGCGACACCCGGTTCGTCGCGGTTCCTGGAGGCGGTGCGCAGCATCGGCGATGAGCTCGACGTGCCGGTCATCCGCCGCGCCGACCTGATGCACGGCTGGGTTCGCGAGGGAAAGCTGACTCCGAAGCAGCTTTTCGCCTCCGACGGCCTGCATATGGCTGATCGCGGCTACGCCCTTCTCGCCGAGGCTGCGGCGCAATCGATCCTGCAGGACGCCGGCAGCACGCAGACGGCCGAGGCCGTTGCGGAGTAAGTCTCGCCATCGCGAAGGGTGCGGGTGCCGCGAAGCGGGCACTGTGGGTCAGCGGCTGGACGGCGCCGACAAGGCTCCCCATCTCGGCGCGATCGAGAGCGGAGCCGAAACTTGAGCCAAGACGCATTCAGGTATGACGACCGGGGCAATCCGCCCCAGATGCACGCGACCACCATCCTGATGGTCCGGAAGGGCGGCCGTGTCGTGCTCGGCGGCGACGGTCAGGTGAGCCTCGGCCAGACGATCGTGAAGGGCAATGCCCGAAAGGTCCGGCGTCTTGCGAAGGGTGCGGTGATCGGCGGGTTCGCGGGTGCCACGGCCGACGCCTTCACGTTGTTCGAGCGCCTCGAAGCCAAGCTCGAACAATATCCCGGCCAGCTGACCCGCGCCTGCGTGGAGCTCACGAAGGACTGGCGAACCGACCGGTACCTGCGCCGCCTCGAAGCGATGATGCTGGTCGCCGATCGCGACGTCAGCCTCCTCCTGTCGGGGTCAGGGGACGTGCTTGAGCCGGAGAGCGGCGTGATGGCGATCGGCTCGGGCGGCAATTATGCCCTCGCGGCCGCACGCGCCCTGGAAGATGGCGAACTCGACGCCGAGGCGATCGTGCGCCGCGCAATGGCCATCGCAGCCGAGATCTGCGTCTACACGAACGGCAATCTCGTGATCGAGGCGCTCGACGCGGCTTGAGGCCATCCGGCAGGCCCGCCTGATCGAAACGCCCTGACGGGTGAGATGGAGATCCGAAGAGCGATCCTGAGTGGGCCAGTCCGCGGCGTCGACCGCAGACTGGCCCCGCATCGCGTTCCCGACCCCGAGGGAGTCCAGCGCGGGCATCTTCGCCGAGATCGAGAATACGCGTCCAGGCAATTGCTTTCTCCACGCCTGAACGAAGTCTGATATTCAGCCGTGATTTGACCGGACAGAGTTCGGGCACGGCACCTGCTCGCTCACGAAGTACCTAGCCGCTCGCCGCGCCGACGTCCTCAATACCCGGTATGAATATTTGCGGCTCGACTGCGAAGCGTCCGGCGCTCACGCAGTCAGATGCTTGTCTATGTCTTCGAGCGCGCACCCGGCCCGCATGAAGTAAGACAAACTTTACATCATGCAAGTTAATACGTTCGTGCGAGATCAGCAAATCGCCGATGTCGCCGCGTAATGGGAACTGCAGGATGCGCTTCATCAACGACACCGGAATCGTGACCAAGCTGTCGGTCGCATTCGGAACGCTCGCTGCAGTCACTATCGGCATCAGTGCGATCGGATACAGTCGCCTATCGGCTATCGAGCTCACCAATGGCATGACGGAACACAGCTATAAGGTTCTGACAGAGCTCGAAAGCGTGACCACGTCGATGGTCAATCAGGAGACGGGTCTGCGCGGATACCTGCTGTCGGCCGATCCGAAGTTCCTTGAACCCTTTCGGGCCGGCCAGAAGGCCTACAGGGCCTCCTTCGAGGCGGTGCGGGCCTTGACTGCCGACAACGGCGAACAGCAACGGCGCCTCGACGCTGTCGGTCAGTCCGCCCAGACGTGGTCCGACGTCGCCGCCAAGGAGATTGCGCTCGTCGAAGCGGGCAATCTCGCGAAGGCCCAGCAGAGCGAAGCCGGTGGCGCCGGAAAGGCATCGATGGACGCGTTGCGCGCCAAGGTCGGCGATGCGGCGCAGGCCGAGCGGGATCTTCTCGCCATCCGGAGCACCGCGCAGGAGCAATCCTTCAGGACGGCCTATCTCACGAGCATCTTGGGCAGCGCAGCCAGCGTCGTAATCGCAGGTCTGCTGGGGATGCTGGTCTTCGCAATGCTCACACGGCCGCTGAGCCGGCTCGTGGCCGTGCTTCAGCGGATGGCGCGGGGAGAGATCGAGGCGCCGATTGCCGAGGCGCAGCGCGGCGACGAGATCGGTGCGGTCGGGAAGGCCGTGGAGGGCATCAAGGCAATGGTGGCCAAGAAGGCGGCCGAGGACGCCGAGACGAAGCGCATCGCCGATGCGGCGGCCGCGGCCGAGCGGCGGAAAACCATGATCGAGCTGGCCGATGGCTTCGACCGCGCCGTCGGCGGCATCGTCGGCATGGTCTCGTCCTCGGCCACGCAGTTGCAGGCTACGGCCAGGACCATGTCGGCGACCGCGACCGAGACGTCGAGCCAATCGACCACCGTGGCGGCCGCGGCCGAGGAAGCCGCCTCGAACGTCAACACCGTCGCGGCGGCGGCCGAGGAGCTGGGATCGTCGGTCCAAGAGATCGGCCGGCAGGTCAACGGCTCGGCCCAGCTGGCCCAGCTGGCGGTGAGCGAGGCCGACCAGACCGGCGCACTCGTCCAGGAGTTGAGCGGGTCGGTGTCCCGGATCGGCGACGTGGTCGGCCTGATCTCCAACATCGCCGGACAGACCAATCTTCTGGCGCTCAACGCGACCATCGAGGCCGCCCGGGCCGGCGCGGCGGGCAAGGGCTTCGCCGTGGTGGCCGCGGAGGTGAAGGCCTTGGCCGAGCAGACTGCGAAGGCCACGCATGAGATCTCCGGCCAGATCGCTCAGATCGAGGCTTCGACCGGGCAGGCCGTGGCAGCCATCGGCGGCATAACCGGGCGCATCCGCGAAATCAGCAGCGTCGCCACGTCGATCGCGGCGGCTGTCGAGGAGCAGGGCGCGGCCACGCAGGAGATCGTTCGGAACGTCGCTCAGGCGGCACTCGGCGCCGGCGAGGTGACGACCAACATCTCCGGCGTCGCGGGCGCCGCCGAAGAGACCGGCGCCGCAGCTGATCAGGTCCTGAACGCGGCTTCGGAATTGTCGCGCCAGTCCGGAAACCTCACGTCCGAGGTCGGACGCTTTCTGGCAACCGTGCGGGCGGCGTGACGGAGAGAACCGGACTCGTCGAACTGACAGGCGCACCTCTCAGCCAGTGGAGGTCGGGAGGTGCAGGTCGGAGAGCGCCGAGGTTGGTCTTCAAGCGGACGATCGGCCGGATGTTCTATCGCGCGTGGTCCGGAGATTGCCGGACGCCTCTCGGATCTGGCCGGGATTTGTCGGATACCGATATCGCCCCGGGTCTTGAGTTAACGACCCCTTGAACAATTGACGCCATTTTGCCTCCAACCACGCCTCAGGGTTGGAATACAATGCAAATCGGCGGAAAGATCCTGGGGTTCGTCGGCGCCTGCAGCCTGACGACGTTGGTCGTGGCCGGTGTCAGCGTAGCGACGCTTCAGAGCTTCGAACGCTCGTTGACCAGAGTCGAGAGCGCCTCGATCCGGTCGCTGAATGCTGCGAACTTCAACCGCCTCGCCGCCGAAGTCACGATGGATTCGCGCGGCGTCTACGCGTCCGCCGACCGGACCGAGGCCGCGAAATACGCCGCCGGCGTCCGCAAGGGCTTGGCCGACATGGACGCGCTGCGGGCCGAGTGGGCGCCGCAGGTGACGGAGGCGGAGCGTCCGCTCTTCGACGCAATGGCGCGCAATGCCGACGCGTTCCGCGCGCTGCGCACGGCCCTCGCCGAAGCGGGCGAGACGGTGAGCCCGCGCGCCGCCGCCGATCTCGGCTTCAACGACGCGAACCGCGCCAACCGCAAGACCTTCCAGGCGAGCATCGACACCCTGGTGAATCAGGGGCGTGCCGAGATGGCGGCGATCAAGGGCGAGACGCAGGCGCTGTTCCAGGCGCGGACGCTGCTCCTTCTGGGTCTCGCCCTGGCCGGAGCCCTGATCTGCGGCGCGCTCGGCCTGCTGGTCGGGCAGCGCCAGATCGCGCGGCCGCTGCGGGCGGTCTCGGACGCGATCCAGCGCCTGTCGCGCGGCGATCACGCCCTGCCGGCCATCAAGCCGGGCCGCGACGAGATCGGGGCGATCTGGACGAGCATGCAGGTGTTCAGCGCGGCGATGCGGGACGCGGAGGCCCTGCGCCAGGATCACGAGCGCATGGATGCCGAGGCGACGATGCGCAAGCGAGCCGAGATGTCGAGTCTCGCGGACCGGTTCCAGGGCAGCATCGGCGGTCTCGTCGATCATCTCGCAGGCGCCGCGAACGGGATGGAGCGTGCCGCCGCCGCGATGGCCGGCAATGCCGAACATACCGGCACGCAGTCGCAGGCCGTGACCCGTGCGGCCGAGACGACGGCCCACAATGTCGAGGCGGTCGCGGCCGCGACCGAGGAGCTGGCCGCCACCGCCAGCGAGATCGGGGTCCAGGTGACCCAGACCTCCACGGCTGCCGAGAGCGCCGTCGAGGCGGCGCGCCGGACGCGCTCCAGCGTCCAGGCGCTCGCCCGGAGTGCCGACGGCATCGGGCAGGTCGTCTCTCTCATCTCCACGATCGCAGGCCAGACCAATCTCCTGGCGCTGAACGCCACGATCGAGGCGGCCCGGGCCGGCGAGGCCGGCCGCGGCTTCGCGGTGGTCGCCACCGAGGTGAAGGATCTCGCGACCCAGACCGCCAAGGCCACCGAGGAGATTGCCGGCCAGATCGCCGCCATGCGCGCCGCGACCCACGAGGCGGTCGCCGCCATCGAGGAAATCGGCGGCACGATCGAGCAGGTCCACGGCATCGCGCTCGGCGTCGCCGCGGCGGTGGAGGAGCAGCAGCTCGCCACGCAGGAGATCGCCCGCAGCGTCTCCGAGGCCGCGAGCGGCACCCGGTCGGTCACCGAGACGATGGCGCATGTCCTCGAGGCCGCCCGCCAGACCGGCGCCAGCGCGGCCGAGGTTCTGGACGCCGCCGCCGACATCGCGCGCCGCTCCAACGGCCTCGGCGGCGAAGTCGCCGGGTTCGTAGCACAGGTGCGCGCCGCCTGAGCCACGGCGGCGCTTCGCGGCGATGTTGCATTGCAGCGCCGGGCCCCGTAGGGTCCGGCCATTCGCAAGGACCCGGTGAAAGCCCGGGTGGCTCTTCCGGCCGCCGATCCGCCGGACCACGCATTCGAGACGCTGATCGCTCCGCCCAAGCCGGCGGACCCGCGTCCCGTGCGGAATGTTCATGTCACGCAATATATTCGGAACTGCCGGCCTCCTTCACGGGTGGAGGTCGAACGTGCGTGCCGACGCCCTCTCGGGGATCGTGGTCGCCCTCGCGCTGATCCCCGAAGCCATCGGGTTCTCGGTCATCGCCGGAGTCGACCCGAAGGTCGGCCTCTACGCCTCGGTGGTGATCGCCTGCACGATCGCATTTGCGGGCGGCCGCCCGGCGATGATCTCGGCGGCCACAGCCGCCACCGCGGTGGTGATGGTCGATCTCGTGCGCGAGCACGGCGTCCAGTACCTGTTCGCCGCCACCATCCTGATGGGGCTGATCCAGATTCTCGCCGGCCTGCTGAAGCTCGGCCGGTTGATGCGCTTCGTGTCGCAATCGGTCATGACCGGCTTCGTCAACGCGCTGGCGATCCTGATCTTCCTGGCGCAGCTTCCCGAGCTGACCGGCGTAACGCCGGCCACCTACGGGTTGATCGCCCTCGGCCTCGTGATCATCTACGGCTTCCCGCGGATCACGCGGGCGATCCCGTCGCCGCTCGTGGCGATCGCGGTGCTGACCGCGCTCACGGCGGCGTTCCACCTCGACGTCCGGACGGTCTCGCATCTGGGCGCCCTGCCCTCGGCGCTGCCGAGCTTCGCCCTGCCCGACGTTCCGCTCACCCTCGAGACCCTGCGGATCCTGCTGCCCTACGCGGTGACCCTGGCGGCGGTGGGATTGCTGGAGAGCCTGCTCACCGCGCAGATCGTCGACGACATGACTGATACCGGCAGCAACAAAAATCGCGAATGCATGGGCCAGGGTCTGGCCAACATGACCTCGGCGGTGTTCGGCGGCATGGGCGGCTGCGCGATGATCGGCCAGTCGGTCATCAACGTCTCGTCGGGCGCGCGCGGCCGGCTGTCGACGCTGGTGGCCGGCGCCTTCCTGCTGGTGCTTCTCGTCGCGCTGCAGGGTCTGCTCGCCGTCGTCCCGGTCGCGGCCCTCACGGCCGTGATGATCATGGTCTCGCTGAACACCTTCTCGTGGCGCTCGCTGGCGCAGCTGCGCACCAACCCGCTGCCGTCCTCGGCGGTGATGCTGGCCACCGTCCTGGTGGTCGTGGCGACCCGGGACCTCGCCATCGGCGTCCTCGTGGGCGTGCTCCTGTCCGGCGTGTTTTTCGCCGGGAAGGTGTCGCGGCTGAGCCGGGTGACCGCCGCGCTGTCCGCCGACGGCAGGACCAGGACTTATCACGTCACCGGCCAGGTCTTCTTCGCGTCGGCCGGCACCTTCACGGACGCGATCGACGTGCTGGAGCCGGTCGAGCATCTCGTGATCGACGTGCACGCCGCGCACTTCTGGGACATCTCGGCGGTCGCCGCCCTCGACCGCGTGGTCCTCAAGGCCCGCGCCCGGGGACGCAGCGTCGAGGTGATCGGGCTCAACGCCGCGAGCGCCACCCTGGTCGAGCGTTTCGGCACGCACGACAAGGCCGGCGCAGCGCCGGCGCTGGCGAGCCACTGAGGCGGCTATTCGCGCGCGCGCCGCCCCTTGCGCGCGGCGGCGCGCGACCCCATTCCCGGCGCAGGGCCTGCGTGTCGGGCCGGGGAACAGGGATGGCTAAGCGGTGACGACGTTCTCTCCGCGCGAGATCGTGTCCGAACTCGATCGCTTCATCGTCGGGCAGCACGACGCCAAGCGCGCCGTCGCGATCGCGCTGCGCAACCGCTGGCGCCGCCAGCAGCTCACCGGGCCGCTGCGCGAGGAAGTGGCGCCCAAGAACATCCTGATGATCGGCCCGACGGGCTGCGGCAAGACGGAGATCGCCCGGCGCCTCGCCCGACTCGCCAACGCGCCGTTCCTGAAGATCGAGGCCACGAAGTTCACCGAGGTCGGCTATGTCGGCCGCGACGTCGAGCAGATCGTTCGCGACCTCGTGGAGGTGGCGATCGGCCTGACCCGCCAGGTGAAGCGCGAGGGCGTGAAGGCCAAGGCCGAGGCCGCGGCCGAGAACCGGATCCTCGACGCTCTGGTCGGCCCCACCGCGAGCGCCGCCACCCGCGATAGCTTCCGCCGCAAGCTCCGCAACAGCGAGCTCGACGACAAGGAAGTCGAGCTGGAACTGACCGCCGGCGCGCCCGCAGGGCTGCCGATGTTCGAGATTCCCGGCATGCCGGGCGCGTCCATGGGTGCGATCAACATCGGCGACATGCTGGGCAAGGCCCTCGGCGGCCAGCGCGGCAAGCCGCGCCGCGTCCTGGTCCGCGACGCCTACGCGCCGCTGATGGCCGAGGAATCCGACAAGCTCGTCGACGACGAAGCGCTGGTGCGCGAGGCGATTCGCGAGGTTGAGAACAACGGCATCGTCTTTCTCGATGAGATCGACAAGATTTGCGCCCGCGAGGGCCGCGCGTCCGGCGATGTCTCCCGTGAAGGCGTGCAGCGCGACCTGCTGCCGTTGATCGAGGGCACGACAGTCGCCACCAAGCACGGCCCGGTGAAGACCGACCACATCCTGTTCATCGCCTCCGGCGCCTTCCACGTGTCGAAGCCTGCGGACCTGCTGCCGGAGCTTCAGGGGCGCCTGCCGATCCGGGTCGAGCTGCAGCCGCTCACCGTGGACGACTTCAAGCAGATCCTGACCACCACCGAGGCGAGCCTGATCAAGCAGACCGTCGCCCTGATGGAGACCGAGGGTGTGACCCTCGCCTTCACGGACGACGCGGTGGACGCGCTCGCCCGCGTTGCCGTCGAGGTGAATTCCTCGGTGGAGAATATCGGTGCCCGGCGGCTGCAGACGGTCCTGGAACGGGTGATCGACGAGATCTCCTTCACGGCCACCGACCGATCGGGAGAGACTGTCCCGATCGATGCCGCCTATGTGCGTGCCCGGGTGCAGGATCTCGCGGCCAACGCGGATCTGAGCCGGTTCATCTTGTGAGCATCCTCGGGCGGGGCGCCCCGTCCGCAGTCGCGCTGTCGGTCGCGGCCCTGGTCACCGGCATGGTCTCGCTCCAGTGCGGGGCGACCTTCGCCAAGAGCCTGTTCCCGGCCGTCGGTGCGGCCGGGACCTCCGCGCTGCGGGTCGGCTTCTCGGCACTGATCCTGATTGCCGTATGGCGGCCGTGGCGACGGAGCCTGCCGGCGCGGGAGGCGGGCTGGATCGCGCTCTACGGCGCGGCCCTGGGGCTGATGAACCTGCTGTTCTACCTCGCCCTGGCGCGACTGCCCCTCGGGCCGGCTGTGGCGATCGAGTTCGCCGGGCCGCTGGCGGTCGCGCTGATCGCGTCGCGGCGCCGGTCCGATTTCCTGTGGATCGGCCTCGCAATCCTCGGGCTGATGCTGCTCCTGCCGATCGCCACCACCGACGGGCTCGACCCCGTCGGTGTCGCGCTGGATCTCGGGGCGGCGCTCGCCTGGGCGCTCTACATCCTGTTCGGCCAGCGCGCCGGCCGGGTCGATGGCGGCCAAGCGGTCTCGCTCGGCATGTTCACCGCCGCGCTCGTGGTGGCACCTTTCGGGGTGGCCGAGGCGGGGGCGAGCCTCCTCGCACCCGGAATCCTGCTCTCCGGTCTCGCGGTGGCGATCATGTCGAGCGCCCTGCCCTACTCGCTGGAGATGACGGCCCTTCGCCGCCTCGATCGGAAGAGCTTCGGCGTGCTCATGAGCCTGGAGCCGGCCGTCGCGGCCTGCGCCGGCCTCGTGCTGCTGGGTGAGCGAATCAGTGCCGTTCAATGGCTCGCGATCGGCCTCGTCATCGCGGCCTCCGCGGGAATCACCGTCGGTTCGCGGCGATCCGCACCCCAGGCGGCGATCCTGGAGACGTGAGCGGCGTTACTTGCCGGCGAGAACGCGCGAGGCGACGTTGATGTACTTGCGTCCGGCTTCCTGGGCGTGAAGCACGGCGTCGCCAAGCTTTTCCTCGTCGCGGACGCTGGCGAGCTTGATCAGCATCGGCAGGTTGATCCCCGCGACGACTTCGACCGAACCGCCGTTCATGCACGAGAGCGCCAGATTGGAAGGCGTGCCGCCGAACATATCGGTGAGCACCACCACGCCGTCTCCGGTATTGACGCGACAGACCGCGGACATGATGTCCCGTCGTCGCAGCTCCATATCGTCCTCCGGCCCGATCGTGATCGTTTCGATCTGATCCTGCGGGCCGACCACGTGCTCCAGAGCGGCCTTGAACTCGGTCGCCAGCAGCCCGTGAGTGACGAGCACCATGCCAATCATCGACACGTGTTCCAACGTCCTGTGTGTGCTGCCATGTTGTGCATCGCACAGCCCCCCACAAGGCGAACGCGACTTTTTTGCCCGGACATTGCGGTGATCATGCCATGGCTGCCTCGTGCGCGCCATGGGGGCATACCACCGTTGCGCGACTCGGCGCACCTGTGCGGCTGCGAAGTCACGGCTGCGCTTTTCGCAGCGCCGAACGGATGATCAGCGGCGCGAGGCCCGCGGAACGCACGCCGGCGTCCAGGACGACCCGCAGGAGACTGACCCCGAGGACGATCGCGGCGTCGGCCGGTTCAGGAAGGCGCGGCGCCTCCGCGACGAGATCGACCGCGAGTTGCAGGACCGTCTCGGCCCTTGTCTCAACGCCGAGATCGGCGAGCGCCAGTATGCCCTGCCCCCGCACCTCGACCCGCCCGGCCAGCGTGGGATGGGGCCGGGCCACCAGCCGCCCCTCCTCGACCGCGCAGACGACCCGGTCGTCCGCCACGAAGGTTCCATCCTCGCCGGACGCGAGCAGCAGCGCCAAGCTCGACTTCCCGGACCCGGACTCGCCGCGGACGAGGATCCCAGCGCCTCCGAGCGTGCAGCAGGCGGCGTGGAGAACGATCATCAGGCGTGAAGCTGGCGGGGCGCCGCCGGCAGGCGCACGATGAAGCGCGCGCCGCGGATCGTCGGCTCGCCCTCCTCGTCAGGTGCGCCGGGACGGTTCTCGGCGCGGATCGTCCCGCGATGCGCCTGGACGATCTGGCGCGAGATCGACAGGCCCAGACCCGAATTCTGGCCGAAACCCTGCTCGGGACGGTCGGTGTAGAAGCGCTCGAAGATCCGCTCCAGCGCATGCTCCGGAATCCCCGGCCCCTCGTCCTCGCAGACCAGCTCGACCTCGCCCCGGATCCGCCGCAGCACGACGCGGACCTTCGCGTCCGAGGGCGAGAACGAGCGCGCATTGTCGAGGAGGTTGTTGACGACCTGTCCGAGCCGGCTGTCATGGCCGATGATCGTGAACGGCGCATCGAGGTCCGACGCCGTCGCCTCGACGTCGAGCTGGATGAGGCAGTCCTTGGGCCGGCGTCGCTCGTTGGCCACCGACACGACCGTGGTGAGCAGCCGCCGCAGGTCGACCCGGCGCGCCTCCGCCCGGGCCAGCTCGGCATCGAGGCGCGAGGCGTCGGCGATGTCGCTGATCAGCCGGTCGAGGCGCTTCACGTCGTGCTGGATGATCGCCATCAGCCGCCCGCGCGAATCGTCGGTCTTGGCGAGCGGCAGAGTCTCCACCGCGCTGCGCAGCGAGGTGAGCGGGTTCTTCAGCTCGTGGCTGACATCGGCCGCGAAGCTCTCGATGGCGTCGATCCGCCGGTAGAGCGCCTGGGTCATGTCGCGGAGCGCCCCGGACAGGTGCCCGATCTCGTCGGTGCGCTCGGTGAAGTCCGGGATCTCCTCGCGGGTCTTGATCCCCATGCGCACCTTCTCGGCGGCCTCCGCGAGGCGCCGCACCGGGCCCGCGATGGCGCCCGCGAGCAGGAATGACAGCACCACCATCACGGCCGAGGCGACCAGGAAGACCTGCAGGAGGCCGAAGCGCTCCGAGGCGATGACGCGGTCGATGGCGTCGCCCTGCGTCGAGATGAGTAGCGCGCCGCGGACCGAGCCGGCCCGGTGGATCGGCACGGCCACCGAAACGGTGGTCTCACCGAGCTTGTTGCGCCGGACGAGGCTGCCGCGGTTGCCGCCGAGCGCGGCCTGGACCTCGCGGAGCGAATGGCCGTTGACCGGACCGGTCTCCTCGGCCTGCTCGGTGCGGCTGCGGAACAGGCCACCGAGCTTGGTCTGGATCGTCTCGAAGGCGGATTCGAGCATACCCGGCTTGTGCGGCTTGGGCTCGAGCGGATCCGGCCGCCCGGCATCGCCGCGCTTGAACAGAGTGCGGGTGTCGAACAGGAGGCCGCCCTCCTGGTCGTAGACCCGGGCGCGGTTGCCGGTGGGGGTGACGAGGCGCGAGAGGAGCGGCGCCACCTTCTCGGGGTTGAGCGAGAAGGCGAGCGGCTGCGATTCCTCTTCCACCGCCTCCCCGGCCTGCTGCTGGAGCAGCTTGTCGGGATCGATGCGGATCGTGTCGGTATCGACGGACGCGGAAGCCGCGATCGCCCCCGCGATGATCTCACCCTGGATGGCGAGACTCTGGATCCGGGCCTGGATGAGGCCCTGGCGGAACTGGTTGAGGTAGAGGAACCCGACGAGCAGCGCGATCAACCCGACGAGGTTGAGGACCACGATGCGGCGCGTCAGGCTCGACGAGGCGCGCTGGCCGACCGCGTCCCAAAGGGCGCGGGGCCAACCGAGCGGACGGGACAGGGCTTGGGCCAGCGAGGGACGGGCCGGGGCATCCTCGGCCTGGGCGGGTATGCGGGCGGACACGCGGCGGATCCTGAAGATCACGCCTCCTTGAACCGGTAGCCGACGCCGTAGAGCGTCTCGATCATGTCGAAGCTCTGATCGGTCACCTTAAACTTCTTGCGCAGCCGCTTGATGTGGCTGTCGATGGTGCGGTCGTCGACGTAGACCTGATCGTCGTAGGCCGCGTCCATCAGGGCGTTCCGGCTCTTCACCACGCCGGGACGCTGCGCGAGGGCCTGGAGGATCAGGAACTCCGTCACCGTCAGGGTGACGGGCTCACCCTTCCACGTGCAGGTGTGGCGCTCCGGATCCATCATCAGCGCGCCGCGCTCCAGCGAGCGGGCGGCGACCTCCTCGGCCCCGCGCGGCGTGGCACCGGGAGCCTCCTTGGCGAAGCGGCGCAGGACCGCCTTCACCCGCTCCACGAGCAGCCGCTGCGAGAACGGCTTATGGATGAAGTCGTCGGCGCCCATCTTGAGGCCGAAAAGCTCGTCGATCTCCTCATCCTTCGAGGTCAAAAAGATCACGGGAAGGTCTGATTTCTGCCGCAGGCGTCGGAGAAGTTCCATTCCGTCCATGCGCGGCATCTTGATGTCGAAGATCGCGAGATCGGGCGGCGAATGCCGCAGACCGTCCAGGGCGGAGGCGCCGTCCGTATAGGTCTGGATGCGGTAGCCTTCGGTCTCAAGCGCGATCGACACCGACGTGAGGATGTTCCGGTCGTCGTCGACGAGGGCGATGGTCGGCATGCGCGGTCCCTGACTGAACGGGCTCAGGCGCGGTCCCGGCTCAACGCACAGGCCGCGCCACGTCCCGGCCCCCGAGGGGCAGGCGGACACGCGAGACAGACCGGTTTTGGCACAGCCCGGCTCGCGCAAAGGGACAGGTGCTTTAGTACGGCCGATCGGAAAAAGCGAGCGGCGGTCATAGCTTGGCCGTAACGTCGGTGGTCGCGGCCGATCTGACGCGGTCCCGCCGCCTCGCGCGCCGTCAAGGGCGCCCCTAATGTGGCGGCGGACACGGGCTGCGCTCGCAACGGGGGGAGAGTGCGCGAATGAGCGAGACGATCGAGACCGGATCTGGACCGGGCAGTCCGGCGCGGCCGCTCCCGGCCGAGGCCGCACCGTTCGACGCGATCGGCCTGTCGCGCACCCTCCTGCGCAGCATCCGCTCCGGTGCACTCGCGACGCTCGATCCGGACGGCACGCCCTTCGCCTCGCTGGTCACCATCGCCACCGACACGGACGGCACGCCGCTGATGCTGCTGTCGCGGCTCTCGGCACATACCCGCAACCTGCTCGCGGATCCCCGCTGCTCGCTGCTGTTCTCCCAGGGCGGAAAGGGCGACGCCCTCGCCCATCCCCGGCTGACCGTGGTCGGGCGCGCGGCCCAGACCACCGACGCCCGTGTCCGGGACCGGTTCCTGGCCCGGCACCCGAAGGCCAAGCTCTACGCCGACTTCCCAGATTTCGGCTTCTTCGCCCTCGATCCGTCGGCCGGCCACCTCAACGGCGGCTTCGCCAAGGCGGCGACGCTGACGCGGGACCAGCTGCTCCTCGATCTCGCCGGCGCGGACGCAGTCGTGGCGGGCGAGCGCGGCGCCGTGGAGCACATGAATGCCGATCACGCCGACGCGCTGGCGCTCTACGCCGCCGGATCGGGTGCGGACGCCGGCCTGCCCTGGCGACTCACCGGCCTGGACCCCGAAGGCATGGACCTGATGGCAGGCGATCGCACCGCGCGAGTCCTGTACCCGGAGCGCGTCACCGACATGGGTACGCTGCGCAAGAGCCTGGTTGCCATGGCCGCGCAGGCACGCGCGACCGGCACTGAGGCCTGAGAGCGCAAGGACTTCACGAAGGGGCATGGCGAAAAGTCGCCGGATGCCCCATATCGGGCGCATGAGTGAGACGCAGACAGATACCTACCCCTTCAGCCTTGATGTGGAGCCGGTCGGCGAGAGCGGCTCGTTGTTCCAGTGGAGCATCCGCAAGCACGGCAAGCTGCACCAGCGCTCGGACCGGAAGCATCCGACCGAGGCCAAGGCGCGCTCCCACGGCGAGGCCGAGATCGAGCGCCTGATCCGCGACCGCGGCCGCTGAGCGGCCGTTCGCTCGTGAGCGCCTGACACGTCCTTGAACCGGGGGCCGGCCTATGTTGGCCCCCGTTCTTTTCGTGTCTTGGCCGACCGGATCCGTTTCAGTCGTCCTCCCGGGCCCTACCGCGCAGTCCCGGAATGACAGCGGATGCTTCAACCGGGCTTCGCATCCTCGTCGGCGCTTAGGCCGCGCTTGGCGCCTTCCCGCCACACTGATATCTCGCGCGGGAGCCGCCTCATCCGAACACGTCCCGACGTCAGACGGTGCGCGCCGGCGCGCGCCCCAACGGAATGCCGATGACAGCCCCGATCGACACCATCCGCAACTTCTCGATCGTCGCGCATATCGACCACGGCAAATCGACCTTGGCCGACCGGCTGATCCAGGCCACCGGCACCGTCGCGCTGCGCGACATGAGCGAGCAGATGCTCGACTCGATGGACATCGAGAAGGAACGCGGCATCACCATCAAGGCGCAGACCGTGCGCCTGGAGTACAAGGCTGCAGACGGCAAGGACTACGTCCTGAACCTGATGGACACGCCCGGCCACGTGGACTTCGCCTACGAGGTCTCGCGCTCGCTCGCCGCCTGCGAGGGCTCGCTGCTGGTGGTGGACGCCTCCCAGGGCGTGGAGGCGCAGACGCTCGCCAACGTCTATCAGGCGCTCGACGCCAACCACGAGATCGTCCCGGTCCTCAACAAGGTCGACCTGCCGGCCGCCGAGCCGGACCGGGTCAAGGAGCAGATTGAGGAGGTGATCGGCCTCGACGCCTCCAACGCCGTGCCGATCTCCGCCAAGACCGGGCTCAACATCGAGGCCGTGCTGGAGGCGATCGTCACGCGCCTCCCGCCGCCGAAGGGCAAAAGCGACGCGCCGCTCAAGGCGCTCCTCGTGGACAGTTGGTACGACGCCTATCTCGGCGTGGTGGTGCTGGTGCGGATCATCGACGGCACCCTCAAGAAGGGTATGACCATCCGCATGATGGGCGCGGACGCGGTCTACGGCGTCGACCGGATCGGCGTGTTCCGGCCGAAGATGGCCGATATCGATGCCCTGGGCCCCGGCGAAGTCGGCTTCTTCACCGGCTCGATCAAGGAGGTGGCCGACACCCGCGTCGGCGACACCATCACCGAGGATAAGCGCCAGACCACCGAGATGCTGCCGGGCTTCAAGGAGGTCCAGGCCGTGGTGTTCTGCGGCCTGTTCCCGGTGGACGCGGCCGAGTTCGAGAACCTGCGCTCGGCTATGGGCCGGCTCCGGCTCAACGACGCCTCGTTCTCCTACGAAATGGAGAGCTCGGCCGCCCTCGGCTTCGGCTTCCGCTGCGGCTTCCTCGGGCTGCTGCACCTGGAGATCATCCAGGAGCGGCTGGAGCGTGAGTTCAACCTCGACCTGATCTCCACGGCGCCGTCGGTGGTCTACCGCCTCAAGATGCGCGACGGCGAGGTGAAGGAACTGCACAACCCGGCCGACATGCCGGACATCATGAAGATCGAGTCGATCGAGGAGCCCTGGATCCGCGCCACGATCCTGACGCCCGACGAGTATCTTGGCGGCGTGCTGAAGCTCTGCCAGGACCGCCGCGGCGTCCAGATCGACCTCAACTACGTCGGCAAGCGCGCCATGGTGGTCTACGACCTGCCGCTGAACGAGGTGGTTTTCGATTTCTACGACCGGCTGAAGTCGATCTCGAAGGGCTACGCCTCCTTCGACTACCACGTCTCGGATTACCGCGAGGGCGACCTCGTGAAGATGTCGATCCTGGTGAATGCCGAGCCGGTGGACGCCCTCTTGATGCTGGTCCACCGCACCCGCGCCGAATCGCGCGGCCGGGCGATGTGCGAGAAGCTGAAGGACCTGATCCCCCGCCACCTGTTCCAGATCCCCGTCCAGGCGGCGATCGGCGGCAAGATCATCGCCCGCGAGACGATCAAGGCTCTGTCCAAGGATGTCACCGCCAAGTGCTACGGCGGCGACATCTCGCGCAAGCGCAAGCTCTTGGACAAGCAGAAGGAAGGCAAGAAGAAGATGCGCCAGTTCGGGCGCGTCGAGATCCCGCAGGAGGCGTTCATCGCCGCCCTGAAGATGGACGATTGAAGCACGCTGTCGTTGCGAGCGGAGCGAAACAATCCAGCTGCGCGACGCTCGTCGACGGCCCGCTGCCCTGGGTTGCCTTGCTCCGCTCGCAATGACGATGGTGCCGCTTACCCCGGCGGTAGCACATCGATCTGGATGCCCGAGTAATACGCTGCGAGATTCGCGATATCGGCGTCCGACAGATCCTTCGCCACCACGTTCATGATCTCGTTCTGCCGCTTGCCGTCGCGGTAGTCGGTGAGTTGCTTGACGAGGTACGGCTCGACCTGCCCGGCGAGGTTCGGCGCCTCCGGCAGCTTCGAGAGCCCATCCATCCCGTGGCAGGTCTGGCAGGCGGTCGCGCGCTTCCTGCCCGCGGCGGCATCGCCTGCCTGGGCTGCGAGCGGAACGAGGGTGGCAATCAGGACGAGAAGCGGACGGATCATTTCGGGCTCGGATTGCGCGACGGCACTCTCCTCCCCCGTGTGGGGAGGAGTTGGAGGTGGGGGTGGTGCAGGAGACACCGCAGCGCCTTACCGGAACCACCCCCACCCTCGATCCCTCCCCGCAAGGGAGAGGGAAGACCCCCTTACTTCTCGTACGAGATCCGGTAGATCGCTCCGGCGGAATCGTCCGAGACCAGCAGCGACCCGTCGAGCATCACCGCCACGTCCACCGGGCGGCCGAGATACTCGCCGTCGCCGGTGAGCCAGCCCTCCGCGAACGGCTTGACCGACTCGACCTTGCCGTCGGCGCCGAGCTTGGCGAACATGACCCGGGCGCCCACCGGCTCGGTGCGGTTCCACGAGCCGTGCTCGGCGATGAAGATGCCGCCCTTGTACGCGGCCGGGAACTGCTTGCCGTTGTAGAAGGTCATGCCGAGATCGGCCGCGTGGGGCGGCAGTTCGGCCATCGGCGCGACCGCGTCGGCCGGCGGGGCCTGGTCCTTGTACTCGACCGTGCGGACCGAGCCGCCGCCGAACCACGGGAAGCCGAAGGTCTCGCCCGCCTTGGTGGCGTGGTTCAGCTCACCCGGCGGCTTGTCGTCACCCATGCCGTCGACCTGGTTGTCGGTGAACCAGAGCGTCTTGTCGGTATTGAAGTCCATCCCGACCGAGTTGCGGATGCCCGTGGCGTAGACCTCGCGGTTCTTGCCATCGGCATCGATGCGGATGATGCCGCCGATGCCGGTCTTCTTGTAGAGGTCCATCTTCTCGGCGGGCGGCACGTTGTAGGGCTGGCCGAGCGCGATGTAGGTCTTGCCGTCCGCCCCGACCCGGCAGACCCGGGCGGTGTGGTTGAAGCTCTCCTCGGCGGCCGGGATCAGCTCGCCCTGCTTGACCAGCACGCCGGCGGCGACGTCCGGGTTCTCGTAGAAGAACTCGGCGGCCGGGAAGGCGAGCACCCGGTTCTGCTCCACGACGGTGAGGACGCCGTCCTTCGAGAAGCAGACGCCGTTCGGGATCTTGAACTCGATGCCCGGCGCGAAGGGACGGACCTCGTCGGCGACGCGATCCTTGTCGCGGTCGGTCACCGTGTAGATCTTGCTCTTGCGCGTGCCGACGAACAGCACACCGGCATTGGGGCCGACCGCGATCGAGCGGGCATCCGGCACGACGGCGTAGAGATCGATCTTGAAGCCGTCGGGCAGCTTGATCTTCGACAGGTTCTTGCGGATCGCGTCGGCCCGCCGCCCGGTCTGCGGGACCTCGGCGGCGGCCTGGGTGTTGGTGCTATGGAAGCCCTGGAGCTTCTCCAGATCGTCGGTCTTGGCCTTGGTCTCGGCAGGGGCGGCGCCCTGCGCCAGGGCGGGCAGCACCGCCGCCGGCATGGCCACGCCCGCGAAAAGCGCAGCGAGAAGCAGAGATCGCATCGATGAATTCCTCCCGGCGGCCCTTGAACCAGGGCGTCGCCGAGAGGCAACGATAGAGGCGCGGCAGGGGCCGGCAAGCCGCAGCGGTGACGCGGCCCAAGCCCTGTCGCCTGCCACAGGGTTTCCGGATGGAGCCTCGGTGGAGCCGAGCCGGTCGAGCAGAACCGGCTTCAGGCGACCTTGCGCGGTACGAGGCGCTCGCTGCCCAGCGCGGCATCGGCCCCGGAGACGCCCGCCTCGGTGTACTCGGCGTCCTCGTTGACCCGCCAGACATCATGCCGGCGCCGACCGCAGAGGATGTTCTCCACGGTCAGCATCGCGGTCATCATCGCGTGGTCCTGGTTGTTGTACTTGTGCATGCCGTTGCGGCCGACGAGGTGCAGGCTCGGGAAATCCCGCTCCAGCTCCCGCCGCACGGTGGCGACGTGGGCCGCATAATCCTCGTCGTAGACCGGGTAGGCCTTGGGCTGGCGGACCACGCAGGCATCGACGACGTCGGCCGGGTCGATCAGGCCGATCTGACCGATCTCACGCTTGGCGAGCGCGACCAGCTCGGTATCGTCCGCGTTCCAGAGCCCGTCGCCCTCGAAGCAGAAATACTCCAGGCCGAGGCAGGTATGGTCCGCGTCCGGCACCATCTCGGGCGACCACGAGCGGAAGTTCTGGACGCGGCCGACCTTCACCGACGGATCGTGGATGTAGATCCAATTGTCGGGGAAGTTCTTCTGCGACTTGGCGATCAGCGCCACGGTGAGGAAGTCGCGGTACTTCAGCGCCCGGGCGTTGAAGGTGCTCAGCGGCCGAGGCCGGATCGCGTCGACCAGCTCCCGCACCGGCGCGGAGGAGATCACGTGCCGGGCCGTGAAGGTCTCGCGGCTGCCGTCGGCGCGGCGGGCCGCCACCGTCCAGATGCCGGTGCCGGCATCGTAGCTAAGGGAATCGACGCTGCGATCGAGGTGGAGCTTCCCGCCCTGGGCTTCAATCTTGGCTGCAGCCGCCTCCCACATCATGCCGGGTCCGCGGCGGGGATAGCGGAACGACTCGATCAGCGTCTTGATGACCGGACCGCCGGTCTTGACCGGCTTGCGCAGGCCGAGCGAGCGCTTGAGCCCGTCGCGGATGGCCGCGCCGAGATCGAGGCCCTTGATGCGCTGCGCGGCCCAATCGGCCGAGATCGCGTCGCACGACATGCCCCAGACCTTCTCGGTGTAGGTCTTGAAGAAGATCGAGAACAGGCGCTCGCCGAACTGGTTGCGGACCCAGGCATGAAAGGTCTTCGGGTCCTGCGTCGGCCGCAGCCGGGCATGAAGGTACGAGGCGACGCAGGCCGCGCTGGTGAGCAGGCCGAGGTTCCGGAGCGCCTCGAAGGCCTTCAACGGGTAGGCGTAGTACCGGCCACGATAGTAGATCCGCGACAGGCGCGGCCGCTCGATGAAGTCGTTGGGGAGGATCTCGTCCCAGAGATCGACCACGGCCTGCGACTTCGAGAAGAACCGATGGCCACCGATGTCGAACAGGTAGCCGTTGTACGAGACCGTGCGCGAGATCCCGCCCACCTGAGCGGGATCCCGCTCCAGGACGGTGACGGACCGACCCTGCTTCGACAGCAGGTAGGCGGCGGTGAGGCCCGCGGGCCCCGCGCCGATCACCAGCGTCTCGGTGTGGTGGCTCATCCCCTGCTCCGGCGGTTCGTGGGTCGCACGACGCGCGAAGCGCCGACCTGCCGGGAGCATGGGCCTTCGTGGTTAAGGAATCGCTGGCAGGATCATCAGTGTTGCGCCGACCGAGACGGTCTGCGGCCGCTCCGTACCGGGCTCGGGAGCGCGGCGGACAACCGTCATCCTTGACGCCGTGTTAAGTCCGCCTGACCGACGATGCGCGCCAAGGCACCCGCCGCCCGCTCAGGGTGATCCATCGTGACCGCCTCAGCGCAGACCAGCACCCGGGCGCTCCCCCGCCTCGACAGCCGCACCGCCCTCTGGATCGTCGTCGGACTGTGCGTCGCGACGATGAGCACGCCAGAGGCTGTCTGGGATACGATCCGGCACCTGCGCGTGCCCGACCCTGACGATGCCATGCGCCTCGTCGGGGTCCGTGATCTCGTGTCCGGCCAGGCCTGGTACGACACCGTGCAGCACCGCTTCCTGCCGCCGGACGGCGTGCCGAGCCACTGGTCGCGCCTCGTGGATGCGCCGATCGCCGGAATGATCCTGGCACTGACGCCGCTCGCAGGCCCGGCACTGGCCGAAGGCCTGACGGCCGCGCTGTGGCCGTTGCTGCTGTTCGGGCTGTATGGCTGGGTGCTCTACCGCGGCGTCCGGCACAGCTTCGGCGAAAGGGCGGCCCTTCTTGCGGTCATTGGCGCGACCCAGACATTCGGGGTCACGATCCAGTTTCAACCGGGACGTGTCGATCACCACAACGTCCAGATGATCGCGCTGCTCGGCTTGGCCGCTTGCATGATCCGCGGCGGCTTCCGGTGCGGGCTGATCGGCGGCGGTTTGGCTGCTCTGTCGCTGGCGATCGGGCTGGAAGGCCTGCCCACCGTCGCGATGGCGGCCCTGTATCTGGTCGGCGACTGGTGCCTGCGCGGCCGGCCCGCGCGGCCGACGCTGTCCGGGTTCGGCTTCGGGCTCGGGGCGGCGGCACCGCTCCTGTTCACCGCCCAGACCTCACCCGACCTGTGGGCCGTCCCGCGATGCGACGCGCTCTCGCCACCCTGGCTCTTCCTCGCGTCGGCCGGCCTGATCTTCGTCCTGGCAGCCAATTGGGTCGGCGACCGCCTCGCTACGATGGGCAAGCGCGTGACCCTGGCGGCGTTGTGCGGCGCGATCCTGCTCGGCGGCTTCGCCTTGGTGTTTCCGGCCTGCATGGGTGGGCCGTTCCCGGGCATGCCGCCCTTGGTGCGCGACCATTGGCTGCTGACGGTCAACGAGATGGCCTCGGTGCGGAAGCTCGTCGCGCAAGGCCAGTGGGAAGCGCTGGTCTTCCACCCGGTCGTGGCGCTCGCGAGCCTCACCGCCGCCTGGATGGCGTGGCGCGGCCGCGCGCGGCGCGCCTGGTCGGTGGCGGCCGTGTTCCTGTGGCCCGGCCTGATCCTCGGATTTTTCCAGTTCCGCGGCCTCTACATCGCCGCCGGCTTCGTGCCGCTGGTCGCGGGTGCCGTGCTCGACCGCGCCCTGACGCAGGCAGCCGAATCCGGAATCGGTATGCGCCGCTGGAGCTTCGCGCTCCTCGGCGGCGGGATGGTGAGCACGCTCTGGATGGCGCCCGCGCTCCTGGGTGAGGTTCTGCTCCCGGGCTCGCGCACGGCGCCCGATCCCGGCGGCGCCGCGGCGTGTCAGGGCGATGCGGCGCTGAGGCCGCTGGCCGCCCTGCCGCCGGGCACGGTGCTGGCGCCGATCTTCCTGGGACCGTCGATCCTGCTGCGCACCCCGCACAGCGTCGTGGCCGCTCCATATCACCGCGCCATCCCGGGTCTGACGGCAGCGATCGAGGGCCTGGGCGGCACCGAGTCGGACCTCGATCGCGTGCTGACGGCGTTCCGGATCCGCTATCTCGTCGCCTGCCCGACCCGGCCGGCCGACGACCTCCAGGCTGGGCCCGCCTTCGCGACGCGGCTCGCCCGCGGCGCGGCGGAATCCGACCGGCTCGCACCTGTGGCTGTGCCCGGTCCGCTCAAGGTCTGGGAAGTCGCGCGCTGAGCGTCAGAGCAGGCGGCGGTCGAGCCGGATGATCCGGCACGGATCGCCGGCCCGGGCGGGCGGCTCATGAGGAGCACGGATCAGCAGCGCCTCGGAGCGGCCGAGCACCGCCAGCATCGAGGAATCCTGACGCTGCTCGGGCGTCGCCACGGGCAGCCGGCCCGGCCCGAGGGCGAGGCTCGCCCGCATGTAATCGGCGCGGCCGTCATTGGCCGGGAGATCGCGGCCGAGCGTCGCCGGCTCGCTGCGATCGGCCCCGGCTTGCGGATCGCCCTGGAGCGCGCGGATCGCCGGGACCACGAACAGCAGGCCGCAGACGATGGACGAGACCGGATTGCCGGGTAGCCCGATCACCAGCATCTCGCCGAGGCGGCCGTGCATCAGCGGCTTGCCGGGCCGGAGCGCGACGCGCCAGAAGCCGAGTTCCAGCCCTTCCCGGGTGAGCGCCGCCTCGACGAGATCGTGATCGCCGACCGAGGCGCCGCCGAGCGTGATCAGCAGGTCGGCCCGCGCCGCGCGCGCGCGCCGCAAGGCATCCTCCAGGGCGCCGTGATCATCCGCCGCGATGCCCAGATCGATGATCTCGGCACCGGCCTCCGCTGCCAGGGCGGCAAGCGCGAGGCTGTTCGACGCGACGATCTGATCCCAGGCCGGCGTCGCGCCGGCCTCCACCAACTCGTCTCCCGTCGCCAGAATCGCGACCCGGGGCCTGCGCCGGACCGGCAGGCGCGGGTGGCCGGCCGCGGCCGCCAGGGCCAGGCGGCGGGCATCGAGGCTGTGACCCGCAGTCAGCAGGGTATCGCCCGCGGTGAAATCCAGGCCGGCACGGCGGATGAAGCGGCCGGGCTCGACCGCTTCGAGGACACGGACAATTCCGTCCTCGGCGCGCGCGTCTTCCTGGATCAGGATCGCGTCGGCGCCGTCCGGCACCGGCGCACCGGTGAAGATCCGCACCGCTTCGCCCGGCCCGATGCGCCCGGTGAAGCCGTGACCAGCCGCGCTAGCGCCGATCACTCGCAGGCTGGCCTCGGCACGATCGGCATCGGCGCTGCGCACCGCGTAGCCATCCATGGCGGAGGCGGGGAACGGCGGCTGGGTCCGCGACGCGACGATGTCGGCAGCGAGCGTGCGGCCGGCGGCTTGAGCCAGGGGTACCGTCTCGGCCTCTACCGGGCCGGTGACACTCGCCAGGACCCGCGAAAGTGCCTCGGCGACCGGGATCAGGCCGCTCATACGGCAGGGGCCCGGTAGGCGCCCGACCGGCCGCCATCCTTGGCAATGAGCCGGATGCCCTCGATCCGCATGCCGCGGTCCACGGCCTTCACCATGTCGTAAACGGTGAGACACGCCACCGAGACGGCGGTGAGGGCCTCCATCTCGACGCCGGTCGGGCCCTGGACCCGGACCTCGGCGGCGATGCGCAGGCCGGGCAGCGCGTCGTCGGGCTCGATCTCCACCCGGACCTTCGACAACAGCAGCGGGTGGCAGAGCGGGATCAGCTCGTGTGTGCGCTTGGCCGCCATGATCCCGGCCAGCCGCGCGGTGCCGATCACGTCGCCCTTCTTGGCGTCGCCCTCGCGGATCAGCGCCAGGGTCGTGGGCTCCATCACGATGCGGCCCTCGGCACGGGCGGTACGATCGGTGGCGGGCTTGTCGGTGACGTCGACCATGTTGGCCGCGCCACTGGTATCGAGATGGGTGAGCGTCGTGCCCGGCTGCATCGCTCAGCCCTTCTTCCGAGCCTTGCCGCCCTTGGTGTCGGCGCCTTTGGCCGCGCCGTCACCGAATAGCAGCGCCCGGGTCGCCTGCGTGACGTCGGCCTGACGCATCAGGCTCTCGCCCACCAGGACGACGCCGAGGCCGTTCTCCTGAAGGCGCGCGACGTCGGCATGGCCTCCGATGCCGCTCTCCGCCACCGCGATCCGGTCCTCCGGGATGCCGGGTGCGAGGCGGATCGCCGTCTCGAACGAGACCTCGAAGGTCTTGAGGTTGCGGTTGTTGATGCCGATCAGCGCCGTGCCGAGCGGGACCGCCCGCGCGAGCTCGGCCTCGTCGTGCACCTCGACCAGAACATCCATCCCGAGGAGATGCGCCGTCTCCACGAGCGCGACAGCCTCGTCGTCGTCGAGGCAGGCCATGATCACGAGGATGCAGTCGGCGCCCCAGGCCCGGGCTTCGTAGACTTGGTAGGGCTCGAACAGGAAATCCTTGCGCAGGACCGGCAGCCCGCAGGCCGCGCGCGCCTGCGTCAGGTATTCCGGCCGCCCCTGGAACGACGGCTCGTCGGTCAGGACCGACAGGCAGGTGGCGCCACCCGCCGCGTAAGCGGCGGCCAGGGTCGCGGGATCGAAATCGGCCCGGATCAGACCTTTCGACGGCGAGGCCTTCTTCACCTCCGCGATGAGCGCCGGGCGCCCCTCGGCGCGGTGGGCGCGGATCGCCGCCGCGAAGCCGCGGACCGGATCGGCCTGCGCGACCTTGCGCTCGAGCTTGGCGAGCGGCACGCGCAGCTTGGCTTCGGCGATCTCGCGGCGCTTGTAGGCCTCGATGCGGGCCAGCACGTTCGGCCGCTCGGGCGGCGCCTCCGCGCCGGTCTCGTGGGTCGCCTCTTGCGTGAGCGAGCTCATCGGCCCTCCTGCCCATTGGAGCGGTCGTTCGAGGCTTGGACGAGGCGGGCGAGAGTCGCCCGGGCCGCCCCGGAATCGACCGCATCCTGCGCCCGCGCGAGTCCATCCGCCAGGGTCGGCGCCCGACCCGCGACGACGAGTGCCGCCGCCGCATTGAGAACCGCGATATCCCGGTAGGCGTTGCGTGCCCCCGCCAGCACGGCTTCGAGCGCCCGGGCATTGTCGGCCGGATCGCCGCCACGCAGCTCCTCGGGCGCGCGCAGGGGCAGCCCGAGGTCACGGGGATCGATGGTGAAGCGGGTCAACCGGCCGTCCTCCAGGGCGACGACCCGCGTCGGCCCGGTGACCGTGATCTCGTCGAGCCCGTCGGACCCGTGGACGGTCCAGACGCGGCGGCTGCCGAGTTCGGCCAGAACCCGTGTCAGCGGCTCGGCGAGCGCCTCCTGGGCGACGCCGAAGAGCTGGTAGGCGACGCCGGCCGGATTGCTCAGCGGTCCCAGCAGGTTGAAGATCGTGCGGACCGGCAGCTCCGAGCGAACGGCGGCCACGTGGTGCATGGCCGGGTGGTGGGCCTGCGCGAACAGGAAGCACAGCCCGGCCTCGTCGAGGCAACGCGCCTGACTCTCGGCATCAAGCCCCAGCCGGACGCCGAGGGCCGCCAGCACGTCGGCCGCGCCGGAGCGCGACGTCGCCGCGCGGTTGCCGTGCTTGGCGACCGGCACGCCGCAGGCCGCGACCAGGATCGCCGCCAGGGTCGAGACGTTCACGCTCCCGGAATGGTCGCCGCCGGTCCCGACCACGTCGATGGCGTCCGCCGGCGCCGCGACGCGGGTCATGCGGGCGCGCATCGCCTCGGCCGCACCGACGATCTCCTCGACGGTCTCGCCGCGCACCTTGAGGGCGGCGAGGAACGCGCCGGCCTGAACGGGCGTCACCTCGCCCGACAGCAGGTCGTCGAAGGCCGCGCGCGCCTCGGCGCGGTCGAGGGCGAGGCCCCCGGCGACCTTCGCGAGATGGGGTCTGAAGCTGTCCATGGGTTCTATCGGAGGGCCGCCCCGGCCTCCGGGCGTCAATGCACGTCGGCGCGGGTCCTGTCACGCGCCGCGTTCCAGGCCGCGGCGAGATCCAGGAAGTTCTTCACGATCTCCGTGCCGTGCTGCGAGCGGATGCTCTCCGGATGGAACTGGACGCCGTGGAGCGGGCGCTCGGCATGCTCCAGGCCCATGATCAGGCCGTCCGCCTCGGCGGTGACCCGCAGCGTGTTCGGGCAGCTCGCGTGATCGACCACGAGGGAGTGATAGCGCGTCGCCTCGAAGCTGTCGTTGAGGCCGCGGAACAGGCCGCGCGCGCCGTGGCGGATGGTCGAGACCTTGCCGTGCAGCGGCAGGGGCGCCCGCACCACGTCGCCCCCAAAGGCCTGGCCGATCGCCTGGAGCCCGAGGCAGACGCCGAAGATCGGGATCTCCTCGGAGAGGTCCCGCACCACGTCGAGGCAGATCCCCGCCTCGTTCGGCGTGCACGGGCCGGGCGAGAGCACGATCGCATCCGGCGCCTTGGCGCGGATCTCGGAGACGGTGAGCGCGTCATTGCGCACGACATCGATCGCGCCGCACAGCGGTCCGATCAGATGGACCAGATTCCACGTGAAGGAATCGTAGTTGTCGATGACGAGGACGTTGGACATCGCGGCGGCACGCTCGGGCATGCAGGCGATGTGACCGCTCGGGACGATGGGGTCAACCGTGCACGGCGCACGGCGCGCCCCTCCGATCCGAAGACCTCATCGTGAGGTGCTCGCATCGGCGGGCGTCGAAGGCGGGATCCAGGGATCGCGGCGCTGTCCGGAGACCTCCGCAGCGCTTTAGCAGCTCAGGATGAGGGCGCGTTCGGGAAAGTCCGGAGCGCAGCCCGCTACTGACCCCGCTTCGCCTGTGCGGCGAACCGCACCGCCTCCTCGGCGGCCCGGAACAGGGCCTTGGCCTTGTTGACGCATTCCTGCTGCTCGGAGGCGGGATCGGAATCGTAGACGATCCCGGCGCCGGCCTGGACGTGCATCCGCCCGTCCTTCACCACGGCGGTGCGCAGGACGATGCAGGTGTCCATCTCGCCGCGCGCGCCGAAATAGCCGATGCACCCGGCATAGGGTCCGCGCTTCTCGCGCTCGAGCTCGTCGATGATCTCCATGGCGCGCACTTTCGGCGCACCCGAGACCGTGCCGGCCGGGAAGCCCGCCGCCAGGGCGTCGAGCGGGTCGTGACGCGGGTCGAGATCGCCCTCGACGTTCGACACGATGTGCATGACCTGGCTGTAGCGCTCGATGAAGAACGAGTCGGTCACGCGCACGCTGCCGATCCGCGAGACGCGCCCGGCATCGTTGCGCCCGAGGTCGAGCAGCATCAGGTGCTCGGCCCGCTCCTTCGGGTCGGCGAGGAGTTCCTCGGCCAGAGCCGCGTCCTCGGCCGGCGTGGCGCCGCGGCGGCGCGTCCCGGCGATCGGCCGGACCGTGACGGTGCCCTCGCGCACCCGCACGAGGATTTCCGGCGAGGAGCAGACGATCTGGAAAGCCTCGAAGTCGAGGTAGCAGAGGAACGGCGCCGGGTTGGTGCGGCGGAGCGATCGGTACAGGCTGAAGGCCGGGAGCGTGAACGGCGCCGAGAAGCGCTGGGACAGCACCACCTGGAACACGTCCCCGGCGACGATGTACTCCTTGGCCCGCGCCACCATGGCGAAGAACTCGTCGGGCGACGTGTTCGAGACCGGCTCCGGATGGGCCACCGCGGAGAGGTCGATCCGCGCCTCGATCGGGAGCGGCCCCTCAAGCGCGGCCGCCACCCGGTCGAGGCGCTGGAGCGCGTCCTCGTAGGCCGCCCGGGCCGCAACGCCCCCTGAGGGCCGCACCGGCGAGACCACGGTGATGAGGTCGCGGATCGAATCGAAGACCACCATCACCCGGGGCCGGATCAGGATCGCGTCCGGCACCCCGAGGGGATCGGGGTTGGGCTCCGGCAGCCGCTCCATGGCGCGGACCATGTCGTAGCCGAGATAGCCGAACAGGCCGGCGGCCATCGGCGGCAGATCCTCGCCCTCCGACGCGCCGATCGCGCTCTCGGCGATCAGGGCCCGCAGGCTCGCGAGCGGCGCCCGGTCGTCGGGCTCGAAGCGCGTCAGATCGGCACCGCGCGCGATGGCGGCGGCGCCGTCCCGGCAACGCCAGACGAGGTCCGGATCGAGGCCGATCATCGAGTAGCGCCCGCGGACGGCGCCGCCCTCGACCGATTCGAGCAGGAAGGCCGATCCCGCGTGCCGGGCACGCAGCTTCAGGAACGCCGCCACCGGCGTCTCCAGATCGGCCACGAGGCTCAGCGCGACGAAGCTCGGCTGGCCGGCCTCGTAGCGTTCAGCGAAGGCAGCGTAATCGGGAGCCTCGGCCATGCCTCAATACTCGCCGCCGATCGCGCGGCGCAGGGCCGGCGCATCGATCTTCACGCCCGCGTTCTTCTGGACCTCGGCGATGTACTGGGACAGCACATCGTCGGCGAGCGCGGCCTGGAAGTTCTGCGTGATCGTCCGGTCGCTCGGGCTGTCGGCGACGAAGGCCGGCATCGTCGCGGCCGTGACCTTGAAGACCGCCCGGGAATCGTTCGCCGCCGCGGTCCCGGCCTTGCCGACGGGCGTGGCGAAGATCAGGTTGACGTCATCGGTCGTCAGCATGTCCTTGGCCTGGTTGCGGGCCAGATCCTGCACCTCCTGCGGGTTGACGCCGACGTCCTTGGCGACGTCCTCCAAGGACTCGCCCTTGTTGAGCTTCTCCGTCAGCTCGCGCCCCTTGGCCTGCAGGCGCTTGGCGATCTCGGCGGTGGTCCAGCCGGCCTTCACGCCGTCCTTGACCTGATCGAGCGGCTTGTCGTGGGCGGGGTCGATGTTGGTGACGTCGTACCAGACATAGCCGCCGGCCTTGGTGCGCAGGGGCTCGTTGTCGCCGCCGATTTCGGCGCGGAACAAGGCCGGGAGGGTCGTGTCGGGATCGGGGATGTCGCCGACCTTCCGGCCCTCCGGATCCTTGCCGTTGGGATCGACAGCCTTCACGGACACGAGCTTGAGCCCGCGCTCGGCCGCGATGTCGGTGAGCGGCTTGGCGCCGGCGCGCTGATCCTCAATGGCGTCGCGGGTCGTCTCCATCGCGTCGCGGGCGCGGGCCAGGGCGAGGCCCTTGCGGATCTCGCCTTCGACCTGCTCGAACGGCTTCACGGTCCCCGGCTCGATCTTGGTCACACGCAGGAGCACCGTCCCGAAGCGGCCCTGGACCGGCTGGCTCACGCCGCCCTCCGGCAGCGCAAAGGCGGCATCGCCCACCGCCTTGTCGAACAGCTCGCTCTTGGTGAGCGTGCCGAGGGTCAGATCCTTCTCGTCGGTGCCCCGCTCCGTCGCGACCGCCTCGAAGGTCTTGGAGCCGTCCTCAATCGCCTTGCGGGCGGCCTCGGCGGCGGCGCTGTCGGGGAACACGATCTGCTGGATCGTGCGCTTCTCCGGGCTGCCGTAGCGATCCTTGTTCAGCCCGTAGGCGGCGCGGGCATCGGCGTCGGTGATCGCCTCGGGCTTGGCCATCGCTTCCGGATCGACCACCAGGAGATTGGCGGACCGGAATTCGGGGGCGCGGAAGCCGGACTTGTTGGCCTCGTACCAGGTCTTCAGCTCCTCGTCGGTCGGATCTGGGATCTGGCCCGCCGTCGAGGGCGTCAGCATCAGGTAGGACGCCGCGCGGCGCTCGGTCGTGTAGCGGTGGACCGCTTCACGCAGGGCCACCGGCACGTGCAGGTCGGACGACACCGCCTCGGCGAGCTGGAGCCGCGCGATCACCGAGCGCTGTTCGCGCACGAACATGCCCTCGTTCAGGCCGGCGCGCTGCAGGGTCTGGTAGAACAGCTGCGGCTCGAACTGGCCCTGCTGGTTCTGAAAGCTCTTCTCGTCGTGGATCGCCTTGATCACCGAGGAATCCGGCACGGCGAGGCCCAGATCATGGGTCTTCTGATCGAGGGCAGCCTCGGTGATCAGCTGCGACATCACCTGCCGGTCGAGGCCGAGCATCCGCGCCTGGTCGGGGGTGAGCGCGCGCTTCAGCTGCGCCTGATAGCGCTGCATCTGATTCTGATAGGCCGACCGCACCTGCTCGGCGGTGATCGGCGTGCTGCCGACGGTCGCCACGTTGTTGCTGGCGCCGCCCCGGAAGAACTCCTCGACGCCGTAGATGCCGACGCCGGCGATCAGCAGCGTGAAGACGACCGTCAAGACGATCTTGCCGAGCCAGTGCTGGCTCGCGTTGCGGATGCCCTGAAGCATGGTCTGTGATCGAATACCTTCAGCGGCCGATCCGTCGCCGGACCGGCACTCTCCCTGAGAGCCGACCGCGATAGACCATTCGCGTGCACAGGCAAAGGCTCGGGCGCCGCACTCCGTTTGCGCGCTCAAGCTCGCTCTGGTAGGCCGCGACAACTTCGGAACAGCCGCGGCGGAAAGAGGGCGGGAATGACGCAGTCGGGGCGCAGGCCGCTGGTCGCCGGCAATTGGAAGATGAACGGCACGCGGGCGTCGATCCAAGTGGTCGAGGCGATTCGCGAGCGCCTCTCGCCGGACCTCGCCGCCCGCATCGACGTGCTGATCTGCCCGCCCGCGACCCTGATCGGCTCCTGCGTGGCGGCCGCCGCCGGCTCCCCGATCGCCATCGGCGGCCAGAACCTGCACGCCCGCCCGAGCGGCGCCTTCACGGGCTCGATTTCGGCCGAGATGCTCGCCGATCTCGGCGCCAAGTACGTGATCGTCGGCCATTCCGAGCGGCGGGCCTACCACCACGAGACCGATGACGGCGTCCACGCGAAGGCGCTGGGCGCGCGCCGCGCCGGCCTGTGCGGCATCATCTGCGTCGGCGAGACCATCGAGGAGCGCGAGCAGGGCCGCGCCCTCGACATCGTCCGCGCCCAGCTCGCCATCGGCCTGCCGAAGGGTGCGACCGCGGCCGACACGGTGATCGCCTACGAGCCGGTCTGGGCGATCGGCTCCGGCCGCACCCCGACGCCGCGCGACATCGCCGAGGTCCACGCGTCGCTCCGGGAGATGCTCGACAAGCTCGTCGGCGACGAAGCGCAGAAGATCCGCATCCTCTACGGCGGCTCGGTGAAGCCCGGGAACGCGAAGGAACTCCTGTCCGTCGACAACGTCGACGGCGCCCTGGTCGGCGGTGCGAGCCTCGTGGCCGAGGATTTCCTGGGGATTTGCGCCGCCTATTCGTGAGCGCGCCTGCGCGCCGCGATCATGAAGCAAGATGCGGCGTGCGTTACAGATTCATCTTCCGATCGATTGTTAATCCGCGCCGTCATTCCGGGTCGCCGAAGGCGAGCCCGAAATCCAGTCTCGCTGTCGGTGCACGTTCTCGGCGCGCCGGCGGTTCTGGATCCCGGGCTCCGCTGCGCGGCCCCGGGATGACGGGGCGCCGCTGAAACGCCCGGCTCCGTTCGGGATGACGGTCGAACCGAGGCGCCGTCAGATCTTGAATGCCTGACGGGCCATCAGCCGCCAGCGCCCGCCGTCCCGGCGCCAGACCTGCATCACACCGATATGCACCGGGGAGGTCTTGCCGTTCGCGGTGGACTCGCCGGTGAAGACGTGGCGCGCGATGGCATCGTCACCGACGATCGAGACCGACCGGTCGGACAGGGTGATGCTCGGAAAGGAGGCGCGCTTGGTCGCGAGCGGCTCGATGAAGGCCGCCTTGTCCTGAACCAGCCCGCTCGAATGGCCGTAGCTCAGCCCGTCGAGGGTCAGGGCTTCCAGGGCCGGCCCGTCGCCGGCGAGCAGGGCCTTGGTCAGGGCGTCCACCGCCTCCTCCACGGCGGCGGCGTCCGAACCGGCGGCCGTGCCGGGACGCGTCCGCAGCAGGACAGGCGTGGCGAGGGCAGCGGCCAGCGCTGCGCGGCGTGAGATCGGCATGGCTTCCTTCCCGGATGGGGCGGCGGATTGGGTGCGCCGTCCTACGATCCGAGACAGAGCACAGCTCGCCGCCGCGCGCGAGGCCCGCGGGCGACACGTGCGACCGGATCATAAAGTTGGCGCCGGACCGCGAGTGGTGTATGGCCGGCGCAGATTTGCGGCCGTTGCCCAGAGCACCGGCCGTCGCGCGCTTTCGCCGGTCCCCGCGACCGGCCGCCCCGCGCGAGCCTGAAGACGTTTTCGGAATCCCGATGCAGACCGTCCTGATCGTCGTCCACCTCATCATCGTGCTCGCACTGATCGGCGTCGTGCTGCTCCAGCGCTCCGAGGGCGGCCTCGGGCTCGGCGGTGGCGGCAGCGGCGGTGTCGCGGGCTTCATGACCGGCCGGGGCCAGGCCAACGCCCTGACCCGCGCCACCGCGATCCTGGCGGCCCTGTTCTTCGCCACCAGCCTGATGCTCGCGATCCTGTCCCACCGCTCCGCGGCGCCGAAGTCGATCCTCGACACCGGTGCGCCGCAGACCTCCGGTCAGCCCGCCAAGCAGCCGACCGGTGCCGACAACCTGCTCGACACGCTCCGGCAGCAGCAGGACCGGGTCCCCGCGACGGCCCCGGCCCAGCCGGCCACCCCGGCGCAGCCGGCGGTTCCGGACGCGCCGCAGTCGCGCTGACGGCGCGCGCCGGGAGCGGCGCAGCGTCTCACTCCTTCCCGCTGGATCGGCGCCATGCCGATTCGTCCCATGCGCGGCGCGATCCCCAGTCCATACACGGGCCGGGGCATTCGCCGTTTGGCAAACGCCAGCACCTTCTTTATGGACCGAGGCCCATGACGCGGTACGTTTTCATCACCGGCGGCGTGGTTTCCTCTCTCGGTAAGGGTCTCGCTTCGGCGGCCCTGGCGGCGGTGCTTCAGGCCCGCGGCTACCGGGTCCGGATGCGCAAGCTCGACCCCTATCTGAACGTCGATCCGGGCACGATGAGCCCGACCCAGCACGGCGAGGTGTTCGTCACCGACGACGGCGCCGAGACCGACCTCGACCTCGGCCATTACGAGCGCTTCACCGGCGTTCCGGCGAGCCGGGCCGACAACATCACCACCGGCCGGATCTACCAGGACATCATCGCTAAGGAGCGGCGGGGCGACTATCTCGGCGCCACGATCCAGGTGATCCCGCACGTCACCAACGCGATCAAGGACTTCGTCCTCGACGGCAACGACAGCTTCGACTTCGTCCTGGTCGAGATCGGCGGGACGGTCGGCGACATCGAGGGGTTGCCGTTCTTCGAGGCGATCCGCCAGCTCGGCCAGGAATTGCCCCGCGGCACCTGCTGCTACGTGCACCTGACGCTGCTGCCCTACATCCCGTCCGCGGGCGAGCTGAAGACCAAGCCGACGCAGCACTCCGTGAAGGAGCTGCGCTCCATCGGCATCCAGCCCGACATCCTGCTCTGTCGCTGCGACCGGGACATCCCGGTCGACGAGCGGCGCAAGCTGGCGCTGTTCTGCAATGTCCGCGAGACCGCTGTGATCGAGGCGCGGGACGTGGCGTCGATCTACGAGGTGCCGCTCTCCTACCGGACCGCCGGCCTCGACCGGGAAGTGCTCGGCCATTTCGGCCTGGAGCACGGCGAGGAGCCGGATCTCGGCCGCTGGCGCACCATCGCCGAGCGGGTGCGCAACCCCGAGGGCGAGGTCTCGATTGCCATCGTCGGCAAGTACACGGGGCTGAAGGACGCCTACAAGTCGCTCACCGAGGCGCTGACCCATGGCGGCATCAGCCACCGGGTGAAGGTCAACCTCGAGTGGATCGAGGCGGAGGTGTTCGAGCGCGAGGACCCGGCGCCGTTCCTGGAAGGTCTCAACGGGATCCTCGTGCCGGGCGGGTTCGGCCAGCGCGGCGCCGAGGGCAAGATCCGGGCGGCTCGCTACGCCCGCGAGAAGCGCATCCCCTATCTCGGCATCTGCTTCGGCATGCAGATGGCGGTGATTGAGGCCGCCCGCTCTCTGGCCGGGATGCCTGAGGCGAACTCGACCGAGTTCGGCGAGACCTCGGAGCCGGTTGTCGGCCTGCTGACCGAGTGGCTGCGCGGCAACGAGCTCGAGCGGCGGGCCGCGGCCGGCGACCTCGGCGGCACCATGCGGCTCGGTGCCTACGAGGCGAAGCTCGATCCGACCTCCAAGATCGCCCAGATCTACGGGTCCGAGCAGATCTCCGAGCGGCACCGCCACCGCTACGAGGTCAACATGGCCTATCGCGAGCGGCTGGAGGCCAAGGGCCTGCGCTTCTCGGGCGTCTCGCCGGACGGGCTCCTGCCCGAGACGGTCGAGCATGTCGGGCATCCGTGGTTCATCGGCGTCCAGTTCCATCCGGAGCTGAAGTCGCGCCCGTTCGAGCCGCATCCGCTGTTCAAGGGCTTCGTCGGCGCGGCGATCGAGCAGAGCCGGCTGGTCTGAGGGCGCGGCGGCGCGCCGCTCCTCGCGCCGTGGTTCCGGACCCTATATTGACCGGACCGTGACCGAGATTCTCTTCTACCACATGCAGCGTCAGCCCCTGGAGAAGGTGCTGCCGAACCTCGTCGAGCGCTCGCTCGACCGGGGCTGGCAGGCCGCGATCCAGGCCGCCACCGAGGAGCGCCTGCAGGCGCTCGACGACCACCTCTGGACCTACTCGGACGAGAGCTTCCTGCCGCACGGCACCGATCGCGAGCCGGATGCAGGGAGCCAGCCGGTCGTGCTGACCCTGCGCGACATCAACCCCAACACCGCCTCGATCCGCTTCCTGGTCGAAGGTGCCGACCTGCCGCCGGATGCCGAAGCCTACGAGCGGATCTGCATCCTGTTCGACGGGACCGACCAGGATGCGCTGCTGCGCGCCCGCGAGCAGTGGAAGCAGGCCAAGGAGGCGGGCCACGCGGTCGCCTACTGGCAGCAGGACGATTCGGGCCGCTGGAACAAGAAGGCGTAACGTGCTCCTCAGCCAATGCCTCGGGCGTGCCGCTCTCGCCGCCGCTCTGACCCTCGGGGCGCCGCTGGCAGCGGGCGCACAGGATGCGCCGCACGATCCTCGGCCGTCGGAATCCAGGCAGGCGCCGAGAGGGCCGGAAGGCCGCCGTCTGCCGCCGGACTCGACCACGCGGCACAGCCTCACCCTGGCGAACGGCAAGAGCCTCGACTTCACCGCCACGGCCGGCAGCCTGCCCCTCGTCGACGAGGCCGGGAAGCTGCAGGCCGAGATCGCCTACGTGGCCTATACGGTGGCGCCGGAAGTCGGTCGCGAGCGCCCCGTCACCTTCGCGGTGAATGGCGGGCCCGGCGCGGCTTCCGCCTATCTCAACATCGGCGCGATCGGACCCTGGCGACTGCCCACGGGCGGCGACAGCATCAGCCCCTCGCAGCCTGTGGCGCTCACGCCCAATGACGGGACGTGGCTCGGCTTCACCGATCTGGTCTTCATCGACCCGGTCGGCACCGGCTACAGCCGCGCTGCGGACGGCAACGGCAAGGCCTATTGGAACATCGATTCCGACGCCTCGACCCTGGCTGCGGTCATCGCTCGCTACCTGCGCGTCAACGACCGGATGGCGAGCCCGAAATTCTACGTCGGCGAGAGCTACGGCGGTTTCCGCGGGCCGCTCATCACCGAGAAGCTTCAGGACGATATCGGGGTCGGCCTGTCCGGGATGGTGCTGCTCTCGCCGGTTCTGGACTTTGCGTGGCTGGAAACGCCGCGTGCCAACCCCTGGGGCTACGTCCTGAAGCTGCCCTCCCTGGCGGCCGGCGCCCTGGAGCGGTCCGGCACAATCCCGACCCCGGCGCTCCTGAAGGACGCCGAATCGTACGCCTCGGGCGCCTATCTGGCGGACCTGCTCAAGGGGCCGAGCGACGCGACCGCCGTGGCACGCATGACCGAGCGGGTCGCACCCCTGGTCGGGCTCGATGCCGCCCTGGTGCGGGCGCAGGCCGCGCGCCTGTCGACCCGCAGCGTCCAGCGCGAGATCGACCGCGCCGAGGGTCGCGTGACCAGCGCTTACGATACCGGCATCACCGGCTGGGATCCCAATCCGGACGCGGCCCAATCGAGCTTCGACGACCCGCAGCTGACCGCGCTGCAGGCGCCGCTGACCAGCGCAATGCTCGACCTTTACGCGCGCACTCTGAAATGGCCCGTGCCCAATATGCGCTACGAACTCCTGAACAATGCGGTGAACCGCGGCTGGAGCTGGGGGTCGGGCCGGCAGGCGCCCGAGGTGCTGTCGAACCTCAAGAGCACCCTGGCGCTCGATGGCCGTCTGCGGGTGCTGGTGGCGCACGGCTTCACGGATCTCGTGACGCCCTACTACGCCTCGAAGCTCCTGCTCGCGCAGGTCCCGGCCTACGGCGCCGGTCGCGTCAGCCTCGCGGTCTACCCCGGCGGCCACATGTTCTACACGCGGCCGGATTCCCGCGCCGCGTTCAAGGCGGATGTGGAGCGGCTCTACGCGGATGCCATGAAGGCGCGCGACGCCGGACCGGCACCGGCGGGAGCGCCCGCGGAGCGCCTCAAGGATACGCCCTGAGCGATGAGAGGCGCGCGCTCTGGATAATCCGGATCTTACCGCTCGCCACTCCGTTGTGCGCAAGCCGCCATGCGTCTACAACGGCTCCGTGACGGTGCCCCGGCAACGGGGTGAAAAGGGAATGCGGTGAGGGGCGCGAGCCTCGACTCCGCGGCTGCCCCCGCAACTGTGAGCGGCGA
This sequence comes from Methylobacterium sp. OAE515, assembly GCF_041806315.1. Taxonomy (NCBI): domain Bacteria; kingdom Pseudomonadati; phylum Pseudomonadota; class Alphaproteobacteria; order Hyphomicrobiales; family Methylobacteriaceae; genus Methylobacterium; species Methylobacterium sp. OAE515. The sequence goes on along the minus strand of NZ_JBGMUV010000001.1, from coordinate 2,268,419 downwards.
GCGCCTGCCAGAGCGCCACCGGAGCGATCCGGGAAGGCGGCAGGCGCGCAGAGCTGCGAGCCAGGAGACCTGCCGTCACGCCAGGATCCCGGAATGCCGCCGGTGGGGCGGCTGGAGACATGTTGATGACCACCTCGACCCTCGCCCCCGTCGCCTCCGGCACCCGCTCGTCCGAGCGTTCGGTCGCCGTCGCGCTTGCGGCCTTCCTGGGCCTCGGCCTCCTGTTCATGGCGGGCTTCTCGCCGGCGATCGCGCTCCACAACGCGGCGCACGACTTCCGGCACACCCAGAACTTCCCCTGCCACTGACGCCTGCGTCGCAGGGATGATCATCCGGCTTCTGTCGGCGGCGCTCGCCGCCGGCTTCCTCGCGGCTGCGGTCGTGACGGGGCTCGAACTCACGCTGACCTCGCCGCTGATCGTGGCGGCCGAGCGCTACGAGCACAAGGAACCGACGCATCAGGCGACGATCGGCCTGCCGATCGTGCTGGCGCATGCCGGGCACGACCATGCCGCGCCCGACGCCGCGCCGGAATGGCAGCCCGGCGAAGGCCTCCCGCGCATGGCGTTCACCGCGCTTGCGACCCTGGTCGGCGGCGTGGGCTACGCCCTGCTGCTCGGCGCCGTGATGCTCGCCTGCGGGCGCGATCCGACGCCGCAGGTCGGCCTCGCCTTCGCGGTGGCGGGTTTCGCCAGCGTCGCCCTCGCCCCGGGTCTCGGCCTGCCGCCGGAACTGCCCGGCAGCGAGGCCGCGCCGCTCGCCGCACGGCAGCTCTGGTGGGTGATGACCGCCGCCGCCACAGGGATGGGCCTGTACTTGATCGGGATCCGGCGCTCGCTGATCGCGATCCTGGGCGGACTCGTCCTGATCGTCGCGCCACACGCCGTCGGCGCGCCGCCGGCACCGGAGGGCGCGTCCGAGCTGCCCGCCGCGCTGGCCGCACAGTTCGCGGCCCGCTCGCTGGCGATCAGCTTCGTGTTCTGGATGCTGATCGGACTCGGCCTCGGCTGGGCGTGGCAGGCCTTCTCGCGCGAGACGGCAGCGGGGACCGCCCGTGTCTGAGACCGTCCTGTACGTCTGCACCACCTGCCGCCGCGAGGGTGACGACGCGGCCGGTCCCCGGGCCGGCGCGCGCCTGCTCGAGGCCCTGCGGGACCGCGCCGGCGATGCCCCGGATCTGCGGGTCGAGCCGGTCGAGTGCCTGTCGGTGTGCAAGCGCCCCTGCACGGTGGCGGTCGCCTCGGCCGACCGCTGGACCTACGTGTACGGCGACATGGATCCGGCGGCCTCCGCCGAGACCATCCTCGCCGGGCTCGCGGCCTACGCGGCGACGCCGGACGGCATCGTGCCCTGGCGCGAGCGCCCGGCCGAGTTCCGCAAGGGCGTGATCGCCCGCATCCCCCCTTTTCCCGAACCCCGCCCGCGCACCGCCGGCACCCTGGAGGCCGCGGAATGACCCTCGTGAACAAAATCCCCTGCACCATCGTCACGGGCTTCCTCGGTGCCGGGAAGACCACGCTGGTCCGCCACGTGGTGGAGAACGCCAAGGGTCGTCGCCTCGCCATCCTGGTGAACGAGTTCGGCGATGTCGGCTTCGACAAGTCGTTCCTGGCCGCCTGCGGCGTCGAGGGCTGCACTGAGGACTCCATCGTTGAGCTGCCGAACGGCTGCATCTGCTGCACCGTCGCGGACGATTTCGTGCCGGCGCTGGAGACGCTGCTGTCCCGCGCCGAGCCGCCGGAGCACATCCTGATCGAGACCTCGGGCCTCGCCCTGCCGAAGCCCCTGGTCCAGGCCTTCCAATGGCCGGCGATCCGCTCGCGGGTCACGGTCGATGGGGTCGTCGCGGTGGTCGATGGGCCGGCGGTCGCGGCCGGCGCCTTCGCGGAGGATCCGGAAGCCCTGGCCGCCCAGCGCGCGGCGGACCAGTCGGTCGATCACGACAATCCGCTTGAGGAGGTGTTCGAGGATCAGCTCCTCTGCGCCGATCTCGTGGTGCTCAACAAGACCGACCTGATCGATGCCGCGACCCGCGCCCGCGTCCGCAGCGAGGTCGAGGGTCACTTGCCCCGCGCCGTGAAGGTGGTGGAGACCGAGAACGGCGTTATCGATCCCCTGGTGCTGCTGGGCCTCGGCGCGGCGGCCGAAGACGATCTGGCCTCGCGGCCCTCGCACCACGGCGAGGGCGAAGATCACGACCACGACGATTTCGAGACCGTGGCGCTGCCGGTCCGCCCGGCGGTGACGGCGGCCGATCTCGCCGCCCGCGTCGAGAAGGCGGCCGAGGCCGAAGGCGTCCTGCGGATCAAGGGCTTCGCCGAGGTCGAGGGCAAGCCGATGCGCCTCGTGGTGCAGGGCGTCGGCCGGCGGGTCGCTCACCATTTCGACCGGCCCTGGCGGTCGGGCGAGTCTCGAGACGGCAAGCTCGTGGTGATCGGGCTCAAGGGCTTCGACCAGGACGCGGTCGCCGCGGCGTTGGCGGGATGACGGTGACCGCGCGCGCCCTGACGACCCGCGTCGGCGCGCGGTCGCGCGCGGTCACGGTCTAGGGGCCGTCGCGATGCATCTCGTCCGCATCGATACCGTCTCCCTCGACGAGGGCGAGGCGGCGGTGGACCTCGGGCAGGAGCCCGGCGATCTCGTCGTCCTGTCCTTTACCGACAGCGACCTCGCGGGGATCGGGCAGGCGCACGCCGCCGAGCCCGGTCTGCCGAGCCTGCGCCTCGCCAAGCTCGCCAAGCTGCGCCACCCGCTGTCAGTCGACCTTTACGTCGAGCGTGTGGTGTCGAAAGCTAAGGTGGTGGTGATCCGCTGCCTCGGCGGGCTGGATTACTGGCGCTACGGCGTCGAGCGCTGCGCCGAGGCGGCGCGGGCGCACGGCGTCGTGCTGGCGGTGCTGCCGGGTGACGACCGGCCAGATCCGCGGCTTGCGGCCTTCTCCACGGATCCGGACCTAGCCGAGCGCCTCGATCGCTATTTCCGCGCTGGCGGTCCTGACAACCTGCGCCGGATGCTGCGGCTGCTGGCCACCAGGACGGGCGCCGATCTGGCGGTGGAGCCGCCCGAGCCGCTGCCGCGTGGTTTTCCCTGGTGCGCAGGCTGCGGCGTTCTTCCCCTCGATCGAGCTGTCGCGGCCGCTGCGAGCGCCGTGCCGCTCGCGGATTGCAGGACGCCGAGCACACCTCTGGCCCTGCTCCTGATCTATCGATCTGCCGTGCTCGGCGGCGACACCGCGCCGTTTGTTGCGCTCGCCGAAGCCCTGCGCGCCCGCGGGATCGGCGTGCTGCCGATGGCGGTATCGAGCCTCAAGGAGCCGGTCGCCGCCGCCGCGGTCGCGGAGGCGGTGCGGGCGCGCAGGCCCGATCTCGTGATCGCCGCCACGGCCTTTTCGGCCCGCGAGGACGGCCTCGATTTCGTGCTCGACGGCGCCGATTGTCCGGTGCTTCAGGCCTTTACGGTCGGCGCGTCGCGGGCGGCCTGGGAGGTCTCGGCCCGGGGCATGGGCGCGGCCGATCTTGCCATGCAGGTGGCCCTGCCAGAATTCGACGGACGACTCTCGGGCTTCCCGATCTCGTTCAAGGAGGAGGCCCCGGAGGTCGCCGGCTTCGCCGAGCGCCGGGCCGTTCCCTACGCGACCGGGATTGCGGCGCTCGCCGAGCGGGCCGCCGGATGGCTGCGCCTCGCCGCCCTGCCCCGCACGCAGCGACGCGTGGCCCTGGTTCTGTCCGACTATCCGGCCCGCGGTGGCCGGGCCGGCTTCGCGGTCGGACTCGATACGCCCGAGAGCGCGCGGATGATCGCCGCCGACCTCGCCGAAGCCGGCTACGCGGCGACCGGGCTGCCGGATTCCGGCGCCCTGATGACCGCACTCACGCAGGGCCCGGCATCGTTCCGCGTGCCGCTCGCCGACTACGCCGCTTGGCTCGCCGGGCTTCCCACGGAAACGTGCGCCGCGCTCACCGACGCGTGGGGTCCGCCCGACGCCGACCCCGGCTGCGTGGATGGCGCGTTCCGGTTCCGCGTGGCCGAGGGCGCGCCGGCTGCGGCCGAGGGTCGCCTCGCCGTCTTCCTCCAGCCGGACCGCGGGCGCGATCCCGACCGGAAGGCCGGCTATCACGATCCGGAGCGCGTCCCGGCCCACGCCTACCTGGCTTTCCATCTCGGATTGCGGCAGCGCTTCGACGTGCTGGTCCAGCTCGGCACGCACGGAACGACCGAGTGGCTGCCCGGCAAGGCCGTGGCGCTCGCGCCCACCTGCTTCCCTGCCCTCTGCGTGGGCAGCCTTCCAGTGGTCTACCCGTTCATCGTCGATGATCCGGGCGAGGCGGCCCCGCTGAAGCGGCGCCTTGGCGGGATCGCGCTCGGTCACCTGACCCCGACGACCGCGGCGCACGACCTGCCGCCCGAGGCTGCGCGCCTGCGCGAGTTGGTGGAGGAGTATTCCGCCGCGAGCGTCCTCGATCCGCGCCGGGCCGCGCTCATCGCCCGTGCCATCCTGGAGGATGCCGAAGCGGCCGGGCTGCTCGACGGCGCCGGCATCGGCCCGGAAACCCCGATGGACGAGGCGCTGACACGGCTCGACGCTCATCTCTGTGACCTCGGCGAGACCGTCTTTCGTGACGGCCTGCATGTCTTCGGACGCGCGGCCGATGTCTTCGGACGCGCGGCCGACGGGGCCGCGGACGCGGCTTCGTCCTGCGCGACCGGCGAGCGCACCGGCCTGCTGGCAGCCCTCGACGGCCGGTTCGTCGCGCCCGGTCCCGCCGGCTCGCCGTCGCGCGGGCGTGCGGACGTGCTGCCCACCGGCCGGAACCTTGCCACCCTCGATCCCCGCGCCATCCCGAGCCGTGCCGCGGCGCGTCTCGGCGAGCAAGCGGCCGCAGCGGTCGTCACCCGTTACCTCCAGGACGAGGGCACCTATCCCGAGCGGATGGTCATGGATCTCTGGGCCTCCCCGACCCTGCGCACCGGCGGGGAGGACGTGGCGCACGCCCTGGCGCTGATGGGCGTGCGGCCGGTCTGGGACCATGCCAGCACCCGGGTTACCGGTTTCGAGGTGCTGCCGCTCGCCCTGCTCGACCGGCCGCGGATCGACGTGACGGTGCGAGTCTCCGGCGCATTCCGCGATACGTTCCCCGACACACTCGCGCTGCTCGACCGGGCCGCGCGGGCGGTCGCAGACCGTGACGAGCCGGATGACGAGAACCCGCTGGCGGCAGCCCGGCGACGTGGAAAGACCGCGGTCAGGGTCTACGGCGCGGCTCCGGGCCGGTACGGCGCGGGAGCGGCGGCCGCCGCGCTCGACGGCGGCTGGGATGCGCGCAGCGATCTCGGGCGTGCCTACCTGGCGGCCAGCAGCCACGCCTACGGCGACCGCGAAGGCCCCGACGCGGATTTCGCCGCCCGGGTGGCGGCGGCGGACGCCTACCTGCACGCCTTCGACGTGGCCGAACGCGATCTCTTCGACGGCGATGCCGCAGTCGACGCGATGGGCGGCTTCGCGGCGGCCGCCTCCCTCGGGGGCGCCAGCCCGAAACTCTACAGCCTCGACGTCTCCGTGCCGGAGCGGCCGAAGGCGCGCACGGCCCGAGAGGATGCGGCACGCCTCATCGGCGGCCGGCTCGCCGATCCGCGCTGGATCGCCGCGCAGCTGCGCCACGGCTATCGGGGCGCGCAGGAACTGGCGCAGGGTCTCGACGCGGTCTTCGTCCTCGCCGCGACGAGCGACGCGGTGACCGATGCCGGCTTCGACCGGCTCTACGCCGCCTGGATCGCCGATGCGGAGGTGTTCGAGCGGCTGCGCGCCGCCAATCCGGCGGCGACCCGGGCGATCCTGGAGCGCTTCGACGAAGCGCGAGACCGCGGCCTCTGGCAAAGCCGCCGCAACGCCCTGCCTGCCGACGCGCTGATGCCGGAGGCGGCCGAATGAGCGCCCCGGCGCGCCAGCACCGCCGCGCGCTGCCGGAGGCCCCTACCCGCCGGGGTTGGTGCCCAGGTCTCGCCCGCCCGATGCCCACCGGCGACGGTCTCCTCGCGCGCGTGCACCCGCCGCTCGGGATGCTCTCCCGCGATCAGGCGCGGGCCGTGGCGGAGGGCGCGCGCCGGTTCGGCAACGGCCATCTGGACCTCACGGCCCGCGCCAATCTGCAGATCCGCGGCGTGTCCGACGTGACCCGGGCGCCCCTTGCCCGCCTGCTGGAAACGGCTGGGCTCGGCGACGTGCGCGCCGATGGCGGTCCGCAGCGACTGACGCTCACGAACCCGCTCGCCGGCCGCGACGCCTCTGAAGCGATCGATGTGACGGCGCTGGCCCGCGCCATCGAGGCTGCGGGCCTTGCCGTCCCAGGTCTGCCGGCCAAGACCCTCGTCGTCGTCGAGGGGCGCCCGGATGTGGCGCTGCCGGACGCCGACTGCTTCGTGGTCGCCAGCGGCGCCGGTACGGTCGCGATCGCGGCCGGGACCGCCGAGGGCCGGCGCGACCTCGTCACCTGCTCCGAACAGGAGGCCCCTGCCCTGGTGGCGGCATTCCTGGCCGCCTTCGCGCGCACGGGTCATCGCCGGATGCGCGACCTGTCGGACGAGAGACTCGAGGACCTCACGGACACTCTGCGCGCGCTCTGTCGCGTGCGGGATCTACCTTGCGCGGTGGACCGTCGGAGCGGAAACGTCGCCCAGGGCTACAGACCCTTCGCCCCAGCCGCTGGCCTTCGCACCGTGTCGGGTCATTACATCCTCGCCATCGACGCGCCGTTCGGCCGGTGCACCGCGGACTCCCTCGATCGTGTCGTACAGGTGGCGGATGCGGTCGGCGCGGACGCGATCCGCCTCTCGCCGACGCGCGGTTTCGTCCTTCTCGCGGCACCCGGCACGGATGCCGCACCGGCACTGGCCGCACTCGCGGACGCGTTCATCGTCGCACCCGACGATCCCCGGCGCGGGATCGATGCCTGCACGGGCGCGCCGGGCTGCGCTTCCGGATCGACGCCGACGCTGGCAGATGCCGCGCGTCTAGCTGAGGCGTTGAGATCATTGGACATGTCGCCGCTCGCAGCGCACGTCTCCGGCTGCGCCAAGGGCTGCGCTCGGCCGGGTCCGGCCGACCTGACCCTCGTCGGCCAGGATGGCCTGTACGGCCCGATCGTCGGGGGTGCGCCCGGCGATGAGCCGGCGCTCTATCTCTCTATCGAGGCGGTGCTGGAGCGGTTAGGAAGGGCCAAGACTGTCGGGCTCGCCGCCGCGTTCGCGCCGGATACAGACCTGACGATGTCCGGGAGGACCAGGAGACCGGCATGAGCGCGAGCCAGAACGCCCTGCGCCAGACAGGATCGGAGCCGGCCGCGGCCCACGAACCCCCGTCCCGCTACGATTACATCCGTGACGGCGGCGCGATCTACGCCCGCTCCTTCGCGATGATCCGGGCCGAGGCCGACCTCGCGCGCTGGTCCGGCGCGGCCGAGCGCGTCGTCGTGCGCATGATCCACGCCTGCGGCATGACCGACCTTCCTTCAGACGTGGAGATGTCGCCTGATTTCGCCGAGGCCGGCGTGGCGGCACTCCTGGGCGGCGCACCGATCCTGTGCGATGTGCGCATGGTCGCCGACGGCGTCACACGGGCGCGGCTTCCGGCCGCGAACCCAGTGATCTGCACGCTCGGCGACCCGCGCGTGCCGGATCTGGCGAAGCAGCTCAACACCACCCGATCCGCCGCCGCCATGGAGCTGTGGCGCGAGCACCTTCCGGGCAGCGTCGTCGCGGTGGGCAACGCGCCGACCGCCCTGTTCCGCCTGCTCGAATTGCTCGATGCCGGGGTGAAGCCCCCGGCTGCCGTGATCGGGATCCCCGTGGGCTTCGTGGGGGCTGCCGAGTCGAAGGACGCGCTCGCCCGGGACGGCCGCGTCCCCTTCGTGGTGGTCCACGGGCGGCGGGGCGGCAGCGCCATGACGGCCGCCGCGGTCAACGCCCTCGCCAGCGAGGTCGAGTGATGGACGGGTTCGAACGCCTGGACGCGCCCGCCGAGGAGATCCCGGCCGTGGCGGTGACCGGTACGCTCTACGGGGTCGGCATGGGTCCTGGCGACCCGGAGCTGCTGACCGTGAAGGCGCAGCGGATCCTGATGCGCGCGCCGGTGCTGGTGCATTTCTGCAAGCGCGGGAAGCGCGGCAACGCCCGCACCATCGCGGACGCGATCCTGCGCGATCCCGCCCGCGAGATGCCGCTGGCCTATCCCTACACCACCGAGATCCACCCGGAGCATCCAGACTACGTCGCGGCGCTCGCGGCGTTCTACGACGATGCGGCCGGGCAGCTCGCGGACCATCTCGGCGCCGGACGCGACGTGGCGATCCTGTCGGAGGGCGACCCCTTCTTCTACGGCTCGTTCATGCATCTCTGGCGGCGCCTGAAGGACCGCTTCACCGTGGAGGTGGTGCCGGGCGTGACCGGCATGTCCGGCTGCTGGACCCGGGCGGGGACCCCGATCACCTGGGGCGACGACGTTCTCACGGTTCTGCCGGCGACTCTGTCGCTCGATGCGCTCACCGAACGCCTGCGCGGGACCGACGCCGCGGTCGTCATGAAGCTCGGACGGCACCTGCCCAAGGTGCGCGCCGCGCTGGCGGCGGCCGGGCTGCTCGAGCGCGCGGTCTATGTCGAGCGCGGCACGATGGCGGGCGAGCGCGTCGTGCGGCTCGCCGACAAGGCAGACGACGACGCCCCGTACTTCTCGATGGTGCTGCTGCCCGGCGAGGGACGGCGGCCTTGAGCGGAAGCGTCACGGTCGTTGGCCTCGGCCCGGGCGACCCGAGCCTGCTCACCGAATCCGCCCGCCGTGCCCTGGACGCGGCCGAGGATCTGATCGGCTACTTTCCCTATGTCGCCCGCGTGCCCGAGCGTCCGGACCTCGTTCGGCATGCCAGCGACAACCGGGTCGAGGTCGACCGCGCCCGCCACGCCCTGCAGCTCGCGGCCGAGGGCCGTCGGGTGGCGGTCGTCTCCGGCGGCGACCCCGGCGTCTTCGCCATGGCGGCGGCCGTGTTCGAGGCGGTGGAGCACGGCGAACCCGGCTGGCGCGACCTCGCGATTACGGTCGAGCCGGGGATCACCGCCATGCTGGCGGCCGCGGCGCGGCTGGGGGCACCGCTCGGGGGCGACTTCTGCGCCCTGTCGCTCTCGGACAACCTGAAACCCTGGCCGGTGGTGATCGCCCGTCTCGAGGCTGTGCTGCGGGCGGATCTCGTCGTCGCGCTCTACAACCCGATCTCGTCGGCCCGGCCCTGGCAGCTCGGGGCCGCGCTCGAGATCGCGGCCGGGATCCGCGCTCCGGAAACGCCCGTGATGTTCGCCCGCGCGATCAGCCGGCCCGACGAGGCGATCCGGGTCGCGACGCTCGCCGAGGCCCGCGACGTGCCGGCCGACATGGCGACGATGGTCATCCTGGGCGCCTCGACCACGCGCCTGATCCCCCGGGACGGCCGTCCGCCTTTCGTCTACACCGCGCGCAAGGTCGAGGGGACGGCGTGATCGCCGAAATCCAGCCAGCGGCGCGCGCCCTCGGCATCCGGGACGCTCGGCACGTCGGGCTTCTTGGGCCGGCGAACCATGATGACGGGAATCGCCAGATCGCGCGCCGCCGCGATCTTGCCGTAGGTCGCCGCGCCACCGGAATTCTTGCTGACCACGATCTCGATAGCGTTGGCGCGCATCAGGGAAACCTCGGAGTCCGCGTCAAAGGGGCCGCGCGCCTCGAGCGCGGTCAGATGCGGCACCGGCAGCAGGTCGCCCAGCGGCTCGACGGTACGCGCCAGATATCTGTGCTGCGGAGCCGCCGCGAAGGCTCCGGCTTCCTGGCGACCGATCGTCAGGAACACGCGCCGGGGTTCCGGCCCCAGGGCGGCAACGGCCTGCTCCATTGTGTCGACCTCGTTCCAGAGGTCGCCGGCGCCGCGGTACCAGGGTGGACGGCGGATCGCGAGGAGCCGCACACCCGTCAGCGCGGCCGCGCGTGCGGCGTTGGCGGAGATGGTTGCGGCGAAAGGATGAGTCGCGTCGATCAGGCGATCGACGCCCTCGGCGGCGAGGTACCGGGCCAGCCCCTCGGCCCCGCCGAAACCGCCGAGGCGGGTCGGCACGGGCTCGGCCTTCGGCGCGGTGGTCCGGCCGGCCAGCGACAGCACCAGGGACAGGTCGGACCGACCGGCGAGAGATCGCGCAAGGGCGCTCGCCTCGCCGGTCCCGCCGAGGATCAGGATCCGCATGCCGCCGTTCGTCATGGGCACCTTGTCCATGAGCGCTGAGCAACTGTCGAGCCGGACCAGCCCAACCCCCTGGTTGTCGATCGTGGGCATCGGCGAGGACGGGCGGGCGGGGCTCGCGCCCGCCGCCGCTGCCGCGCTCGACGCCGCCCGCGTCGTCTATGGCGGCCGGCGCCATCTTGCTCTCGCGGGCCCGCTCTACGCCGAGATGCGACCTTGGCCGAGCCCGATCCACGCGGCCTATCCGGGCATCCTCGATCGTCGAGGCGAGCCCACCTGCATCCTCGCCACCGGCGACCCGTTTCACTACGGCATCGGCGCCGAGATCGCCCGGCTGGTACCGGCGGCCGAGATCCGCGCGTTTCCGCAGCCCTCGGCGTTCAGCCTGGCCTGCGCACGGCTGGGCTGGCCACTGGCCGAGTGCGGCCTGGTCACCCTCCATGGTCGGGCGCTCGCCCGGATCATCCCACATATCCAGCCGGGCGCCCGGCTGCTCGCGCTGTCATGGGACGGATCGACCCCGGCGGCGCTCGCCGGCCTGCTCCGCGAGCGCGGCTTCGGCGCGTCGCTGCTGACCATCCTCGAGGCCATGGGCGGCCCCCGGGAGCGCGTCCGTGCAGCTCGCGCCGACGCCTTCGATCTCGGCATCATCGACCCGCTCAACACCGTGGCGATCGCCGTCGCCGGCGAGGGCCGCAGCCTCCCGCTCGCGCCGGGGCTCGACGACAGCCTGTTCGAGAATGACGGGCAGCTCACCAAGGCGGAGATCCGCGCCATGACGCTCGCGGCCCTGCGCCCCCATCCGGGCCTGCACCTGTGGGACATCGGAGCCGGCGCGGGGTCGATCGCGATCGAGTGGATGCTCCGCCATCCAAGCCTGAGCGCCACCGCGATCGAGGCGCGGCCCGATCGGGCCGAGCGCATCCGGCGGAACGCCGAGGCTCTGGGCACCCCCGATCTCGCGGTGGTCACCGGTGCAGCCCCCGAGGGGCTCGCCGGCCTGCAGGCGCCGGATGCGGTCTTCATCGGCGGCGGCGTTTCGGAGCCGGGCCTCCTGCCGGCGGTGCTGGCGGCGCTCAGGCCGGGCGGGCGCTGCGTCGCCAACGCGGTGACGCTCCAGGGCGAAGCCGCCCTGCTGGCGGCTTTCGCGCAACAGGGCGGCAGCCTGCGACGCTATTCGGTCGACCGGGCGAGCCCGGTGGGCGGCCTGCACGGCTGGCGCCCGGCGATGCCGGTGACCCAATGGGCCTGGACCAAGACATGACCGGTCGTCTCGTCGCCGGCATCGGATTCCGCCGGAATACCGGCCCCGACGAGATCGCGGCGCTGATCACCCGCGCGCTCGGGCAGGCCGGCGTCGACGGCACGGCGCTCGCCGCCGTCGCCACCGCGGCAGACCGCGCCGGCGAACCCGCCATCGCCGCGGCCGCGGCCGGGTTCGGTTTGGCGCCCTGCCCGGTCGGACCCGACGCCCTGGCGGCCTCCGACGCACGGGTCGTCACACGCTCCGCGCGCATCGAGAATCTGCGCGGGATCGGCTCGCTGGCGGAAGCGGCCGCCCTGGCCGTGGCGGGACCAGAGAGCCGCCTCGTTCTTCCCCGGATCGCGAGCGGCGGCGCCACCTGCGCGCTGGCCCTCTGGCCCAACACGAATCCTGCCTCATGACGGTTCACTTCATCGGCGCCGGCCCCGGCGCGGCGGATCTCATCACCGTGCGTGGCCGCGACCGGATCGCGGCTTGCCCGGTCTGCCTCTACGCCGGATCCCTGGTGGCGCCCGAGATCCTCGGCTGGTGCCCGCCCGGCGCGCGGATCATCGATACCGCCCCCCTCGACCTCGACGCCATCATGGCGGAAATCGAAGCTGCGCATGCCAGCGGACAGGATGTGGCGCGCCTTCATTCGGGGGATCTGTCGATCTGGAGCGCGCTGGCCGAGCAGATGCGGCGGCTCGACGGGCTTGGGATTCCCTACACGGTGACGCCGGGCGTCCCAGCCTTTGCAGCCGCGGCCGCCCTGCTGCGGCGCGAACTCACCGTGCCGGGCGTGGCCCAATCCGTGGTGCTCACCCGCACCTCCGGCCGGGCGAGCGCCATGCCGGAGCGCGAGACGCTGGCGGCCTTCGCGGCCACCGGCGCGACGCTCGCGATCCATCTGTCGATCCACGTGGCCGAGCGGGTGGCGGGCGAGCTGATCCCGTTCTACGGGCCGTCCTGCCCGGCGGCGGCGGTGTTCCGCGCGTCCTGGCCGGATGAGCGGGTGCTGTTGGGCGACCTCGCTACGTTGCCCGGCCTGGTCGCGGCGGCGGGCCTGGAGCGGACCGCGCTGATCCTCGTCGGGCCGGCGCTGGGCGCCGAGACCTTCCGCGAGAGCGCCCTCTACGCCCCCGACTATGATCGGCGCTACCGCCCGGGCGGCAACGTCGGGACCGCGTCGTGAGCGCGCCCGGACTCCTCGTCGCGGCGCCCCGCTCCAGCTCCGGCAAGACCACCGTGGCGCTCGCCCTGATGCGGGCGCTGACCCGGCGCGGCCTGCGGATCCGGGCCGCGAAATGCGGACCGGACTACATCGACCCGGCCTTTCACAGGGCCGCGACCGGCCGGCCGAGCTTCAACCTCGACAGCTTCGCCATGGCGCCGCCCCTGCTCGACGCCCTCGCCTCGGCCACGGCGACCGATGCCGACCTGGTGATCGCCGAGGGCTCCATGGGCCTCTTCGACGGTGTGCGGGCTGCGGAGAGCCGGACCGGGGCCAATGCCGACATCGCCGCCCGCTTCGGGTGGCCGGTGGTGCTGGTGGTCGATGTGTCCGGCGCGGCCCAGTCGGCTGCCGCGGTCGCGCTCGGCTGCAAGCTCTACGACCCGCGGCTGACGATTGCCGGGGTGATCCTGAACAAGGTCGCGAGCGCGCGCCATCGCCGCTTGGTCGAGGCCGGGATGGAGCGGGTTGGCTTGCCGGTCCTCGGTGTGTTGATGCGCGACGCACAACTCGTCTTGCCCGAGCGTCATCTCGGCCTGGTTCAGGCCGGCGAGACCACCGATCTCGAGACGCGCCTCGACCGGCTGGCCGATCTGGCCGAGGCGGGAATCGATCTCGACGCCGTGACAGCCTGCGCCGGTGGCGCCGTACCGGTCACGACGGGCTCGTTGATCGCTCCGCCCGGACAGCGCATCGCCGTCGCACGGGATGCGGCTTTCAGCTTCCTCTATCCGCACATCGAAGCCGGGTGGCGCAAGGCCGGGGCTGAGCTCGTCCCGTTCTCGCCGCTGGCCGACGAGCCACCCCGCGCGGATTGCGACGTGTGCTGGCTGCCCGGCGGATACCCGGAACTGCACGCGGGCCGGCTGGCGCGCGCCAGCCGGTTCATGGAAGGGTTGCGCAGCTTCGCGCAGGCGCGCCCCGTCCACGGTGAGTGCGGCGGTTACATGGTCCTGGGGCAGAGTCTCGAAGATGCGGACGGCGCGACTCACGCAATGGCGGGCCTGCTGCCGGTCCGGACCTCATACCACCATCGCAAGCTCCACCTCGGCTACCGTGTCGCGCGGCTCTGCGGCGACGGCGTTCTTGGCAGGCGCGGCGCGCGCTTGGTCGGACACGAGTTCCACTACGCCAGCGAAGTGTCGCCGGTGCCGGATGTATCGGCGGCGCTTGCCCAGGTCACGGATGCGGAGGACGTCGCGCTGGGCCTCGCCGGGCATCGACTCGGCACGGTTACCGGAAGCTTCTTCCATGTCATCGCCGCAGACCAGGCGCAGGCTTGAGACCTACGCGGTGACGGGTTTGCGGAGGACGGCTTCGGTCAGGTCGGGTTGGCCGGAGGCGGGACGTTGCGCGCCTGGGCGAGGCGCGCAACGCTGCGGACCAGCGCCAGCACGTCGCGGCGCATCTGCTCGTCCTCGATCTGCGCGTAGGCCCGCAGCAGTTCGATCGCTCCATGTGAGCTGAGGAAGCCGAACACATCCTCCCGGGAATTTTCGCGGGGCTCATTCTCCTCGAAGAACGCCGAGACAGGCACCTCAAGTAGTCGTGCGATCTCGCGCAGCCGCCCGGCGCCGACCCGGTTCTGGCCCTTCTCGTATTTCTGCACCTGCTGAAAGGTCACGCCGACCGCGTTGCCCAGCGCGGTCTGGCTCATGCCCCGCGCCTTGCGCAACGCCGTGATGCGGATACCAACGAGGCGGTCGACGTCGGTGGTCTGCTTCGGCATCGCCTGACCGGACAGATCCTTCTCCGCGGAAGAGATTGCGTCCTGTTGCGGACGCGGTGTCTTCGCCTCGCTGTCGCGCCGCTTCACCGTCCGCCCCTGCGTCCTATGTCGTACGAGTCGATCTACCCGCTCAAGTGCTCGCAGCCGGCAAACGCCAGCCCCGCGACACAATCGAGCGACGCCGCAGTAGGACACCAAGTTGTCAGGCTTCGCAAGTCTAAGGTTACAGCTTCTAGTTTAACCTTATACATCTTTGCAACATTGTTGCTGAAATGTCGATAGCGAAACTCTGCGCAGTTTCTGTGGTGCGCCTTGTCGCCGCGCCGCGGGTCACCCCAGAGACAGCGACGCTTGTATGATTAACGCCGAAAAGGAGAAACGCATGTTCATCGCGATGAATCGCTTCAAGGTGGTCAAGGATGCGACCGACGATTTCGAGGCGGTCTGGCTAGGTCGCGACAGCCATCTGGGCGAGATGCCGGGCTTCGTCGAGTTCCACCTGCTTCGTGGTCCGGAGCATGAGGACCACGTTCTGTATGCGTCGCATACCATCTGGCGCTCGCGCGCAGATTTCGAGGCGTGGACGCGTTCCGAACAGTTCCGGAAGGCTCATGGCCGCGTTCCCTCGACCAAGCCTCTCTATCTCGGCCATCCGCAATTCGAAGGCTTCGAGGCGATTCAGACCGTCGGCTCCTCAAGTGCAGACCCGGAGAGCGTCGAGGCCAGCTGATCAAGCTTGGCTTGCACAAAAGGTCGCGGCCACCGTCTCAACGGCGTGAGGCTCTGCCATCAGCGGGATCGATCACCGTCCGCCGCAACCCCGGCCAACGCGATTGGATGAAACCGGCGCAGGCCCAAACGGTCCTGCGCCGGACCGTTTGGGTGCTGAGAGCGCGATACAGCCGCTCAGCATTAGTTCAGCATTAATCATGTATTGCCGTGGTTCAGGTTGCGCACTAAGTCGCGCCGAGCTCGAAATCCCGGAATCGTGAGTCGTTCGGGCCCACGGCTTGCTCCGTCCCGGATACAGGCCGGCGCTGAAACCTTGCGCGTTTCAGACTGGTACAGAGTCCGATCAAGACGGGACGTGGCGCGGCAAATGTTTCACGATCGGCTTCCGGAAACGTTCCAGGCCCTGCCCGAGACGGCGGAGCACCGCCGCAACGCGTGGTCGGCGGTGCTTCCCCGTCGCGGTCGCGCCGTGGCGCGGATCGGCTTGTCATCGGCGCTGGCCTTCACCGACGTCCTGGCGATCCTGGCGGTCACACTCTGCATCGAATTCGGCTACCATGTCGCGTACGAGGACGGCCCGCTCTGGCTGGGCAGCCTACGCGGGCTAAGGCTTTCGGCGCTGCTGAGCCTGGTCATCGTCGCCACGACTGCACTGCGCTCCGAATACAATCTCGACAACGTGATCGCGCGAAAGGCGAATCTTCAGCTCGTGGCGTCGCTGTGGCTGGTGGCCTGGGCGGCTCTGCTCGTGGTCAGCTTCATGACCAAGACGACCAACGACTACTCGCGGATCGTGTCGATCGGGATCTTCCTGCTCGGGCTCCCCACGTTGATGGCGACGCGGGACCTGATGACACGCGTGGTGCGCAGGCGTCTGACGGCCGGATCGACTTCCGTCAGCCGCGTCCATCTGGTCGGGTACGAGGACGACATCACCCGCTTCTACGCCGCCAACGAGTCCGAGAGTCTCGGCCTGCGGATCGTCGGCACGAGCTACCTCCGCCGGGTCGATCCGGGCGCCGACACAGCGACCCGCCATGATCAGTTGCAGGAAGACCTCGACCTCGCCGTCTCGGTCGTCCGCTTCCTGCGGCCGGACGATGTGTTCGTGCTCGTGCCCTGGGCCGACACCGCGGAGGTCGAGCGCTGCATCGACGCATTCCTGCGGGTTCCCTCCGCCCTGCATCTGCGCCCCGGCACGGTGCTCGACCGGTTCCCGGATCTGCAGGTCGCGCGGGTCGGCGGCGTCGCGGGGATCAACATCGGCCGTCGCCCGCTCAATCTGGGCGAGGTGTTGCTGAAGCGCGCGTTTGATCTCACGGTATCTGCGATCGCGCTGGTCTCGCTGTCTCCGTTGCTGGTCGCGATCGCCGTGGCGATCAAGCTCGACAGCCGGGGGCCGGTCTTCTTCCGTCAGAAGCGGTACGGGTTCAATCAGCAGCCGTTCGGTGTGTTCAAGTTCCGATCGATGCGGGCTGAGCCGGACGCGGCGTTCCGTCAGGCGACCCGCAACGACAGCCGCATCACCCGCGTCGGCGCGTTCCTGCGGCGGACCAACCTCGACGAGCTACCCCAGCTGATCAACGTCCTGCGGGGCGAGATGTCGTTGGTCGGCCCCCGGCCCCACGCGCTCGCCCACGATCGCAGCTTCGAGCGGCGGATCGCGCTCTACGCCCGTCGCCACAACGTTCGGCCCGGGATCACTGGCTGGGCGCAGGTCAACGGCTTCCGCGGCGAGACGCTCACCGACCTCGACATGGAGCGGCGTGTCGCCTGCGACCTCCACTATATCGACAATTGGTCGATCTGGTTCGACATCCAGATCATGGTCCAGACCATCGTGTCCCGCCGCGCCTATCGGAACGCGTTCTGACGGGCTGCTGAGACCGCGCCGCGCGCTTGGCATCGCACGACCCGCGCGGCGTTGTCGCGGCGATGGCGCCGGGATCCGTCGGCGTCAGGACGCATGCTTCCCCTGGCTGCAGGCGTCGCAATCGCCTTCGACCTCGAGGATGCTGTGCGTGGGCGTGAAACCGGCCCGCTTCAGCGTGCGCCCGAGGCCACCCTCGACTTCCTCCGACGAGGTCTCGTCGACGCCGCCGCAGGTGCGGCAGATCAGGAAGATGACCCCCTCCCCCGGCGCATGGCCATGCGCGCAGGGGATGAAGGCGTTGCGGCTGGCGATCCGATGGACCAGCCCCTGCTCCATGAGAAAATCGAGCGCGCGATAGACCGAGACGGGTGCCACGCGCCTGCCCGGTGCGCTGAGGCGCTCGGCGATGTCGTACGCGCCCTGCGCCTTGCCGGATTCGGCCACGGCCTCCAGCACGTCGCGGCGCAACGGCGTGAATTGCAGCCCGCGCTCGCGACAGAGGGCTTCCGCCCGCGCGAGCATGTCACCCGCGCCGGCATGGCACGCGTCGTGACCCTCGTGACGGTGCATGATGGCTCCAGTGGACTAATCCGCAGGTTGTCCCGCGGGTTTGTTACAGTGTATCACCGCCACCCTGGACCGCACCAGTAGCCCTGCACGGTCCCCGCGCCGGCCCGAGCGCGCGACGAGGACGCCTTGCCGATCACTCCCAGCCCGAGACACGCGGCCCGGCGATCCCTGTTTCAGAGCGGGTTCGGGCTGCGCCTGGCGCTTGCCGGAGCTCTCTCGGCCTTCGTGTGGCTGACGATCGCCTGGGCGCTCACGGCATGAGTGTTTCGCGGCAGCAGCCGGCCCCGATCCGGCTTGTCGGCCTGACCCTCGGCTACGACCGGCATCCGGCGGTCCACCATCTCGATGGGACGGTCCGGGCCGGGGATCTGCTCGCGCTGGTCGGGCCGAACGGGGCCGGCAAATCGACCCTGCTGAAGGGCATGGCCGGGGAAATCCGCTGTCTGGAAGGGCGTATCGAGCGCGCGGGCGCCCTCGCCTACATGCCGCAGGCGGACGAGATCGACCGGAGCTTTCCGCTCAGCGTCATGGACCTTGCCGGCATGGGGCTCTGGCGACGGTCCGGCGCCTGGCGGAGCCTCCGCCGGAATAGCCGGGCGATCGAGGCGGCCCTCTCGGCGGTCGGTCTCGAAGGGTTCGAGGCGCGGCCGATCGGCACGCTTTCCGGTGGCCAGTTCCGACGCGCCCTGTTCGCCCGGCTCATCCTGCAGGATTGTCCCGTGGTGCTCCTCGACGAGCCGTTCACAGGCATCGATGCCCGGACGGTGGACGATCTTCTCGCGCTGATCGCGGCCTGGCACGCCGAGGGCCGTACGGTAATTGCCGCCCTCCACGACCTCGCACAGGTGCGGGCGCATTTCCCGTCCACGTTGCTCCTCGCGCGGGAGCCGGTGGCCTGGGGGCCGACCGCACGGGTGCTGACGCACGAGAACCTGGCACGGGCGCGCAATCTCTCCGAGGCCTGGGACGAGGGCGCGCCGATCTGCGCCGGCCGGCAAGCCGCAGGCGCGCACGACCATGCGCACGCGCATGACCACGCTGCGCATGGCCCAGGCGCACACGGTCATCACGAGGACGCAGCGTGATCGATCCGTTCGGAACATTCCTGGCGCCGTTCGTCGAGTTCGGCTTCATGCGCCGGGCGCTGGCCGGCTGCCTGGCGCTGTCGGTGTCGGCGCCGCCGGTCGGGGTGTTCCTGACCCTGCGCCGGATGAGCCTGATGAGCGACGCGATGAGCCACGCCATCCTGCCGGGCGCGGCAGCCGGCTTCCTGGTCGCCGGCCTGTCGCTGCCGGCCATGACCCTCGGCGGCCTTGTCGCCGGCCTTGCGGTGGCGCTGCTTGCCGGCGCCGTGACCCGCGCCACGGTGGTGCGCGAGGATGCCAATCTGGCAGCCTTCTACCTCATCTCGCTGGCGGCCGGCGTGCTGCTGGTCTCCCTGCGCGGTTCGCAGATCGACCTGATGCACTTCCTCTTCGGCTCGGTCCTGGCGCTGGATGATGCCGCGTTATGGCTCCTCGGCGGCATCAGCACGCTCACCCTCCTGGCGCTCGCGCTGATCTACCGGCCGCTGGTCATGGAATGCGTCGACCCGCTGTTCCTGCGCACGGTGAGCCGCAGCGGCGGCCCGGTGCATCTCGCCTTCCTGGCTCTGGTGGTCGTGAACCTCGTCGGCGGCTTCCAGGCGCTGGGCACCCTACTGGCGGTCGGGCTGATGCTGCTTCCTGCGGTCGCCGCGCGGTTCTGGGCCCGCGACCTCGGCGGTCTCATTCCGGTCTCGATGCTGATCGCCGCGACGGCGAGCATCTCGGGGCTCAGCCTGTCCTATCACTTCGATTTGCCGAGCGGTCCGGCCATCGTGCTGGCGGCCGGGGCGCTGTATGTCGCCTCGATGATGGTCGGGCCCCGCGGCGGCCTGCTTCGCCGCCTCGTCCGGACGCGCCACCTCGAAGCCTGATCAGGGCCGGTCCTTCAGGGACGCCAGCCCCTCACGGTAGGTCGGGTGGGCGAGCGTCACACCAAGCTCATCGCGGATCAGCGCGTTCCGGACACGCTTGTTCTCGCCGTAGAAGCTGCGCGCCATCGGCGACAGGTCGGCGGTCTCGAAATCGATCTCGGGCGGCAGCGGCAATCCGGTAAGGGCGGCGGCGTGCTCGGTGACCGTCTGCGGCGCGGCCGGCTCGTCGTCGGTGACGTTGTAGATCGCTCCGGCGCGCGGCCGGTCGATGGAGGCGAGCAGCGTCGTGGCGATGTCGTCCACGTGGATCCGGTTGAAGACCTGACCGGCCTTGACGATGCGCTGGGAGCGGCCCTCCCGCAGCTTGACGATCGGGTTGCGGCCCGGCCCGTAGATGCCCGACAGCCGGAAGACCTGCACGGCCTTGCCGGTCTCGGCGCCGAGCTTGAGCCACGCCGCCTCCGCATCCAGGCGGATCCGCGACCGGGCACTGCGCGGCGCGGCCGGCGTGGTCTCGTCGATCCAGGCCCCGCCCTGGTCGCCGTAGACCCCGATGGTCGAGAGATAGCCGATCCAGCCGATCCGGCTGGCCCGGACCGCCGCCTCGTAGCGGGCGAGGACCGGGTCGCCCTCCTCGCCCGGCGGTGCCGATACCAGGAGCGCGTCGGTGTCGGCGAGGTCGTCGGCGATCCGGGGGTCGTCAGCTTCCGGGCCGAAGGCGCGCATGGTGAAGCCGGTCTCCGCCGCGATGCGGTCGGCGGACGCCATCTCGGTGACCGTGGCGCGCACGATCGCGAACCGGTCGCGCGCGCGCTCGGCGAAACGGCGGCCGGTGAAGCCGAGCCCGAAGACGAAGAGATTCATGCGGCGGATGTCTCGCCCACCCCCACTCCCGTCAAGCCGGAAGCCCGCCACTCGTCGCGGACATGCACGTCGGTCTCTCCGACGCCGAACCTACGATAGAGGGATTCGACCGCCTCTTGCCCGAGAAGCCGGCCGCATGCCCAGACCGCCATGCCGCGCACCAGCGGCGACGCATCCGCGAGCCGGGCCATGGCCGTCTCGGCCAGATCCGGATCGCCGGAATTGCCGATCGCGATCATCACGTTGCGCAGGAAGCGGTCGCGGCCCGTGCGTTTCACGGGCGTGCCGGCGAAGAACCTGCGGAACGCCGCATCGTCCAGAGCCGCGAGATCTTTCAGGGCGGGCGCCGCCAGATCCGCCCGGGCGGCTAGCCGGTTCTCCGCGGCCGTGCGAGCGAACTTGTTCCAGGGGCAGACCGCGAGGCAGTCGTCGCAGCCGAACACGCGATTGCCGATCGCGGGCCGGAACGCCTCGGGGATCGGGCCGGGATGCTCGATGGTCAGGTAGGAGATGCAGCGCCGGGCATCGAGGCGGTAGGGCGCCGGGAACGCATCGGTCGGGCAGATGTCGAGGCAGGCCCGGCAGGAGCCGCAATGATCGCGCCCGGGCGGGTCGGGCTCGAATTCTGCGCTGGTATAGATCGCTCCGAGGAGCAGCCAGTTGCCGTGCTCGCGGGAGATCAGCACCGTGTGCTTGCCCTGCCAGCCGAGCCCGGCGGCCTCGGCCAGGGTCTTCTCCATCACCGGGGCGGTGTCGCAGAACACCTTCACCCGCACGTCGCCCTTCGCCGATAGGTAGCCGCCGAGTTCCTTGAGCCGGCCCTTCAAAACCTCGTGATAATCCCGGCGTTGCGCATAAGCCGCGACCGCGCCGCGGTCGGTCCTCGCCGTCAGCGCCAGCGGATCGTCGTCCGGCCGATAGCTCATCGCCAGAACCAGGATGCTGCGCAGGCCAGGCCACAGGCCGGTCGGCCGGGCGCGCTGATCCGCCCGCTCCGCCATCCAGTCCATGGTGCCGTGCGCGCCCTCCGCGAGCCACGTCGAGAGGCGGCTCGGCAGATCCGGGAGACGGTCCGGACGGGTGACGCGCAGGCCGCAGAAGCCGAGCGCCCGGGCCCGGGTCTCGACGAGGCGGCGCAGATCGGCGCCGAAATAGGTCCGTCGGTGGCTCAGAAATCCAGATCCGCGTAATGGGCGGCCGGCGCCATGCCGGGCACCCGGTCGGCGAGCAGGCCGCGGAACGAGGGCCGCGACTTGATCCGCGCATACCAGTTTCGCGCCATCTCGTCCTCGTCCCAGGGCACGTCGCCGAGATAGTCGACGCACGAGAGATGGGCAGCCGCGGCGAGATCGGCATAGGTCAGGTTGTCGCCGGCGATCCAGCGGCGGCGCGCGATCAGGTAGCCGATGTACTTGAGGTGGTAGCGCACGTTGCTGCGCGCGGCGCGAATCGCGTTCATGTCCGGCGGGCCGCCGCCCTCGTGGGCCGACATGAAGCGCTTCGAGATCTTCTCGTTCACGAGATAGGCCGTCACCTCGGAATCGAACTTGACCAGGAACCAGTCGAGCAGGCGCCGCACCTCGACGCGCTCGACGGTATCCTCCGGCAGCATCCGCCGCCCCGACAGACCGAGACCGCGGGTCTCGTCGAGATACTCCGCGATGACGCCGGCACCGGGGATGACCAGACCGGTCTGCTCCAGCAGCACGGGCGTCACGCCCGCCGGATTGATCAGCAGGAAATCGTCGCGCCGCTCCCAGGGCCGTTCCTCGAACAGCGTCGGCTCCATGCCCATCTCGGCGAGCACGAGACGGATGAACCGGGAATTCGCGCAGAAGGGGAAGTGGTAGAGGGTCGCCATCGAGGCCGTGCGGGACGTTCGGTCTGCCAGCGCGGCCGGTCCCGCGCTCGTCGAGGGCCCTGAAACGCAGATCTTCGGCGCGCAGGACTTCGGACCGAGCGTTATTGCCCGACCGTTGCCGAGCCCTTAACACGCGCAGCCGGCTCCGGTAACCGCCCGTCAACCCTGATCGGCGAAGCCACCGGCACAACTATTCAGGTGGTTCGCGGCGTGCCCGGCACGGGTCGACGCGTGCCCGCGGCACAAGGCTTCGCGATGGATCCGGCAAGCATCGGCAAGGCAGTCCTGCTCGCCCTGGTTGAGGGCGCGACCGAGTTCATCCCGGTCTCCTCCACCGGCCACCAGTTGCTCGTCGGCCACTTCATCGGCTTCCACTCGCCCAACAACACCTTCGAGGTGCTGATCCAGCTCGGCGCGATCCTGGCCATCCTGGCGGTCTATTTCCGCCGCCTGCTGGGCATCGCCACCGCCCTTCCCAACGATCCGAAGGCGCGCCGCTTCGTTCTCGGCATCCTGGTGGCCTTCCTGCCGGCGGCGATCATCGGCGGCATCTTCTCGAAGATGATCAAGGCGTACCTGTTCAACCCGTGGATCGTCTGCGCGACCCTGGTGGCGGGTGGCTTGGTGCTGCTCGTCATCGACGACACCGATCTGCGGGTGAAGAAGACCGACGTCTACGATTTCTCGCTGCCGATGGACCTGAAGATCGGCATCTTCCAGTGCCTTGCGATGATCCCCGGCGTGTCGCGTTCGGGCGCCACGATCGTGGGCGCGATGCTGATGGGCGCCGACAAGCGCTCGGCCACCGAGTTCTCCTTCTACCTGGCGATGCCGACCATGGCGGGTGCCTTCGCCAAGGATCTGCTCGACAACTACAAATACCTGTCGAGCAACGATGTCGGCCTGATCGTGATCGGCTTCATCGTGTCGTTCATCTCGGCGCTGTTCGTGGTGCGCGTGCTGCTCGACTACGTGTCCCGGCACGGCTTCTGGCTGTTCGCATGGTGGCGGATCATCGTCGGCGCACTCGGCTTCGCGGGGCTGATCATCTTCGGCTGACCCGCAGGCCTTCGCGGCGGCGCTCGATCAAAATTCGGTCACCCGCGGCTTGAGGTTTCCTAAACCTTCGGGCGATTGCCTCCGGCGGAACGGCATGCGAGGCAATCCCATGAAAGCGGCGCAGCAGACGCCGCGCCCTGGGACGCTCCGATGGAAGACACACCGCTCGCCGACCTCTTCGAGCCCGCCGACCGGGCGCGCTGGCTCGGCCTCGTCGAGGGTGTCCTGAAGGGCGCCGATTTCGAGAAGCGGCTCGTGTCCCGGACGGCAGACGGCCTGCGGATCGAGCCGCTCTACGGTCCGGCCGAGCCGGCAGCTCAGCCGGTCCGCGAGCCCGGCCCGTGGCGGATCGCGCAGCGCGTCGATCATCCGGACATCGCCGCCGCCAACGCGCTGGCGATGACCGACCTCGAGGGCGGGGCCGACGCCCTCGTCCTGGCCTTCGCGAGTGCGCCCGCCGCCCGGGGCTACGGCCTGACCGCCGCGACCGTCGAGGCCCTCGACGCGGTCCTCAAGGGCGTGATGCTGCCGCTGATCGCCTTGCGCGTCGATGCCGGCGGCCAGGGGCTCGAAGTTGCTCGCCTCGTGAAGGCCCTGGCGGAGCGTCGGGGCGAGGATCTCGCCACCTACGATCTCGATCTTGGCATCGACCCGGTCGGCGTCCTGGCCGCCACCGGCAGTCTCGGCGCCGTCTGGAGCGAGATCGCGCCGCGCCTCGCCGAGACCGTCGCGGAGCTGGGCGCCGCGGGTTTCCGCGGGCGGGCCTTCCTGGCCGACGGACGGCCCTACCACGAGGCCGGAGCCGGAGAAGCGGCCGAGCTCGGCGCCGTGCTGGCGACCGCCGTCGCCTACTTGCGCGCGCAGGAAGCCGCCGGCCACGACCTCGACAGCGCCCGCGACCGCATTGCGGTGCTGCTGGCGGCCGATGCCGACGAGTTCGTCACGGTCGCGAAGTTCCGCGCCGTGCGGCGCCTCTGGGCACGGGTCGAGCAGGCCTGCGGCCTCGATCCGAAGCCGCTCCGGGTCCACGCCGAGACCGCATGGCGGATGATGACGAAGCGCGATCCGTTCGTGAACATCCTGCGCACCGGCATGGCTGCGGCGGCGGCCGGGATGGGCGGGGCCGACAGCGTGGCGGTCTTGCCCTACACGCAGGCTCTGGGCCTGCCCGATGCCTTCGCCCGGCGTGTGGGCCGCAACAGTCAGATCGTCCTGATCGAGGAATCACACCTCGCGCGGGTCAGCGATCCGGCGGCGGGCGCCGGCGGCTTCGAGGCGCTCACCGCCCAGATCGCCGAGGCCGGCTGGGCGGCGTTCCAGACGATCGAGGCCGAGGGCGGGATCGTCGCCTCGCTGAGCGTCGGCAAGCTGCAACGGCGGATCGAGCTCACCCGGGAGGCACGGTCAAAGGCGGTCGCGACCCGGCGTGAGGCGCTGACAGGAGCCAGCGAGTTTCCGAACCTCGCCGAGAAGCCCGTCACCGTGCTCGACGTGGCGCCGGTCAGCGCGCCGCGGGGATCGAATTTCGGATCGGGCGCGGCGGTCGCCTGCGACGCCCTGCCCTCCCAGCGCCTCGCCGAACCTTACGAGGCATTGCGCGACGCCTCCGACGCCTTTCTCGCCAAGACCGGGCGCCGGCCGGCGGTCTTCCTCGCCAACCTCGGCGCGGTGGCCGCCTTCAACGCCCGGGCGACCTTCGCGGCCAACGCCTTCGCGGCGGGCGGCATCGAAGCCCTGTCGAACGACGGATTCACGGACGCGGACGCGCTCGCGGCCGCCTTCCGGGAGTCCGGGGCCGTGCTCGCCTGCATCTGCTCCACCGACGCGATCTACGCGGAGCGCGCCGTCGCGGCCACTGAGGCGCTGGCCCGGGCCGGTGCCGGCACGGTGTACCTCGCCGGCAAGCCCGCGGATCTCACCGAGCCGCTGAAGCAGGCGGGCGTTGACGCCTTCCTGCATGCCGGCTGCGACCTCCTCGCCCTGCTGAATGCGGCGCTGCGCACAGCGATGCGCGCGCCGACCCAGCAGCCGGCGACCTGACCCGTCACCGGATCGCGTGATCCCCCCGGACCGGAGCCGCATGACGCGCCTGATTGCCGCCGCCCTGCTCGTCGCCTGTACGGTTCCCGCCGCGGCCGCGTCGCGCAGGCCGCTGGTTCCGGACCGGTTCGACGGCACGTGGAGCGTCGAGATCATCACCGAGGCGGGCACGTGCGACCGGGCCTACCGCTACCCGATCCGAATCGAGCACGGCCGGGCCCGCTTCATCGGCGCCGCCTTCACGGTTCAGGGGAGCGTCGCCGGAAACGGCGCTGTCCGGGGCTCGATCTCGAACGGTATGGCCACGGCCGTCGTCAACGGACGCCTCGGCGCGAACGGGTTCGGCGCCGGGACCTGGGTCGCCTCCGGATCCCTCGAATGCCGGGGCCGCTGGAATGCCGAACGCCGGGGCTGAGCTCCGGTCGGAAGCCGTCGCAAAACGGTCTGGATCTTGCCCGGAATCGGGCACGCCGAAAGACCGATCAGCCCCGTTCCCGACGCAATCATGAGGGAATGCTGAACGTGGTTCGGATACCCGACGAGGCCGCCCGCATGAAGTCTTCGATCCTCGCCTCCCTCACCGTCCTCGCTCTCGTCTCCACGGCGCAGGCGCGCCCGCACCGGCAGCCCGCGGCTCCGGCGGTGAACGCGGCGGAGGCCGAGAAGGTGCTGGCGCCGCTGCGGCAGGCCGCCACCGAGTGCTTCGCCGATACGGTGCTATCGAACCCGAAGGCGACCGCTGAGGCGCGGGCGGGCCACTGGTACGAGGCCGTCGGCATCACGGGCTTCCTCTGCCGTCCCGAAGTCGCCGCGATGATCAAGGCCCATGATCGGCTCTACGGTGCGAAGACCGGGGAGCGTTACTTCAAGGGCGCCTACGCCAAGCATCTCGATCAGCAGCTCGCCGAGCGGCTCCAGCCGATGCTGGCCCACAAGGCCGTGGCCAGTGCCGAGCCGCCCGCCGAGAAGGCGGCCGCCGAGGACGCCGCGGCCGGCAACTGACGCGGGAACGGCCTCTTCGGGTACCGTCTTCGCCAGCGAGGAGGCGGCTGTGGCCTACGAGCTTCATTATTGGCCGATGATCCAGGGGCGCGGCGAGTTCGTCCGCCTCGCCCTGGAAGACGCCGGGGTCGACTACGTCGATGTCGCCCGGCAGGACGACGAGGCCGGCGGCATCGAACCGATGCTCGGTCGCCTTTCCGATCCGGCGAACGCGCGGCCGCCGTTCGCACCGCCGTTCCTGCGCGACGGGGACGTGGTCGTGGCTCAGACGGCCGCGATCCTGCTCTATCTCGGCCCGCGTCTCGGCCTCGTCGGCGCGTCGGAGCGCGACCGGATCTGGACGCACCAGCTTCAGCTCACCATCGCAGACGCCGTGGACGAGGCGCACGATACCCACCATCCGCTCGGGGTCGGCCTATACTACGCCGAGCAGAAGCCCGAAGCCCTGCGCCGGGCCAGGGGCTTCCGCGAAGAACGCATTCCCAAGTTCCTCCGCTATTTCGAGCGCGTGCTTGAGGCCAATAATGGCGGCGGGCTGGTCGGCTCCGATCTGTCCTACGCGGATCTGTCGCTGTTCCAGCTCGTCGAGGGACTGCGCTACGCCTTCCCGAAGTCGGCGGGCGCGGCCTTGCGCGACACACCCCAGGTCGTGCGCCTCCACGAGGCCGTGGCGCAACGACCGCGGATCGCCGCCTATCTCGCCAGCGAGAGGCGGATCCCGTTCAACGAGGACGGCATCTTTCGCCGCTATCCCGAACTGGACGTCTGAGGAGGCGGCTCCTCACCGGGGCGGATGGGCGACGAGGATGCCGGCGAGGATCAGGGCCACGATCCCCAGCGTCAGCGACAGAAGTCGCCAGAACAGCAGCGGATCCCGCTCCAGCAACGATGTCCGTCTCCCGTCCAAGAAGGCCGGGTTGGGATACCTGAGATCCTGGATGAACTCCGAGAGGGCCTGATAGCGCCGGGCCGGATTCGGATGAACGGCCTTCCGCAGAGCGCCATCGACCCAGACCGGCAGCAGCGGGCGCGTCGTCAGGGCCGAGACGTAGCGGAGCCGGCGCTGCGCCGCCGGCGTACGCGCCCGGGGCACCGCATCGCCGTAGGGAAGCCGGCCGGTCAGCATCTGGTAGGCCATGACGCCGACCGCGAACACGTCGGACCCGGCCGTTGACGGCACGCCCAGGAAGCATTCCGGCGCCGTGTACTGCACCGTGCCGAGGATCTCGGCCGGGTCGATCCGCGGATCGCCCTCGACGACGCCGGCAACCTTCGTGGCACCGAAGTCGATGACCTGAACGGTCCCCGAGGCGTCGATCAGGACGTTGTCGGGCCGCAGGTCCTGATGGACCATCTCCCGCCGGTGAAAGGCCTGGACGCCCTTCGCGAGCTGCTCGACGAGGCTCCGCACGGCTTCGAGCTCGGGCGCGGCGTGATCGCGCATCCACTGCGTCAGGGTCTGACCCTCGACGTAGCGCATCACCGTGTAGAGGTGACTGCGGCGCCGGTTCTGCGGATGGGCCTGGAGGACGTGCGGATTGTCGATCCGGCGGGCGATCCACTCCTCCATGACGAACCGTTTGCGCTGGGCGGGATCATCGCGCAGGTCCAGCGACAGGACCTTGAGGGCGACACGTGCCCCGGTCTCCAGATCCGTCGCGAGGTAGACGCGGCTCCGGGGACCGGAATGGAGCGTGCGCAGGAGGCGGTAGCCGTCGAACTCGGCAGGCGGGTCGAGCAGGGGCGCCGGGTCGAGACCCTGAACATCCTCGAGGAGATCGACGGCTTCACCCGCCGGCACCGAATCGACCCGAACGATCTGGATCGTCAGGTTGTCCGTGCTGCCGGCGGCGAGAGCCGCCTCGACGATGGCCCTAGCGGCCGCATCGAGGTTCTCCGCCGACGCGATCGCCGAGACCATATCGCGCGGCGTGACATGCTCGTGCACGCCGTCCGTGGTGAGCACGAAGGTGTCGCCCACGTCGATGCTGAGCGTGTGGTAATCGATTTCGACCCGGCCGTTCACGCCCAGAGCGCGACCGAGATAGGATTCCGCCGCGGAGACGATGACGCGGTGGTCCTCGGTGAGCTGCTCGAGGGATCGTCCCGCCAGACGCCAGATCCGGGCATCGCCGGCGTGGAAGAGATGCGCGGTGCGCGACTTCAGGATCAGGACATCGAAGGTCGTGACGTAGCCACGGTCGGCATCGTTCGGATCGAGGCCGCGCCGGGTCTGGGCGTGGAGCCAGGAATTGGCCGCCGCGATCACCTTCTGCGCCGAGTTTTTCACCGACCACGTATCGGGGGTCGCATAGTAGTCGCTGAGGAAACTCTTGATCGCGGTCTCGCTGGCCGCAGCCCCCGCCGCGCTGCTGCTGATCCCGTCGGCCAGCGCCACGGCGATGCCTTTCAGGCCGAGCTCCGGCTGCTGCGGCACGAGGGCGCCGTGGAAATCCTGATTGGCGTCCTTGTGGCCGGCGGTGCTGTGCTGGCCGATCGATACGGCCAGGTCCGAACCCGGATTGCTGGGGGCCGTACTCAAGCCGCGACCGCCGTGCCGTCGCCGCGGCCGCGATACGAGAGGGCCTCGGCCAGATGCAGCCGACGGACCTGCGTCTCGCCGTCGAGATCGGCGAGCGTCCGGGCGACACGCAACGTGCGATGGAAGCCGCGGGCGGAGAGCCGCATGCTCTCGGCCGCCTGCCGGATCAGCGCTGTCCCGTCGGCATCGGGGCCGGCGACCTCTTCGATCAGGTTCGCCGGGCAGGTGGCATTGGTGGTGGCGGGCGACAAACCCCGGCCGGCATAGCGGGCACTTTGCAGGGCGCGCGCCGCAGCAACCCGGGCGGCGGCCTCGGGCGACCCTTCCGCGGGCGGCGGCAGTATCAAGTCGGCCGCCGTAACTGCCGGGACCTCGATGCGCAGGTCGATCCGGTCGAGCAGCGGGCCCGAGATCCGCGCCTGATACTGCGCCATGCAGCGGTCGTTCGGGCCCCGCCGGCAGGCGTAGCCCGGCTCCAACCCCTGGCCGCAGCGGCACGGATTCATGGCCGCCACAAGCTGGAACCGGGCCGGATAGGTAACCCGGTGATTGGCGCGGGCGATCATCACCTCGCCGGTCTCCATGGGCTGACGCAGGCTGTCGAGGACCTGCGGGGCGAATTCGGGAAGCTCGTCCAGGAAAAGCACGCCGCCATGGGCGAGGGAGACCTCGCCCGGGCGCGCGCCGAGCCCGCCGCCGACCAGCGCGGCCATCGAGGCGGAATGGTGGGGCTGTCGAAACGGTCGGCGGTTCGAGAGCGCGCCGTCCTTCAATTCGCCCGCGACCGACTGGACCATGGAGATGTCGAGCAGCTCGCGGGGGCCGAGGGGCGGCAGGATCGAGGGCAGCCGGGCGGCGAGCATCGACTTGCCCGAGCCGGGCGGCCCGTTCATCAGCAGATTGTGGCCGCCCGCGGCGGCGATCTCGAGGGCGCGCTTGGCCCCCTCCTGTCCCTTGATGTCGATCAGGTCCGGCAAGGGTCCCGCGAGACCGGCCACCGAGGCCTCCGGGCGCGCCATGACCTGGCTGCCCTTGAAGTGATTGGCGAGCTGGATCAACGAGCGCGGGGCGAGCACGTCGAGGTCGCCGCCGGCCCAGGCCGCCTCCGGCCCGGTCGAAGCCGGGCAGATCAGGCCGAGGCCGCGCGCGCCCGCCGCGATGGCGGCCGGCAGCACGCCGTTCACCGCGGTGATGCTGCCGTCGAGGGCGAGCTCGCCCAGGACGCAGTAGCCGGCGAGAGCATCCGCCGGAATCGCGCCGATCGCCGCCATGACGCCCAGCGCGATCGGCAGGTCGTAATGCGAGCCCTCCTTGGGCAGATCCGCGGGGGCGAGATTGACGGTGATGCGCTTGGCCGGAAGCGCCAGCCCCGAGGCGATCAGAGCGCCGCGCACCCGCTCGCGGGACTCGGCCACCGCCTTGTCGGGCAGACCCACCACCGTGAACACCACCGAGCCCGGGATGATCTGGACCTGCACGTCGACCGCGCGCGCCTCGATGCCCTCGAAGGCGACGGTGGCGACGCGCGTGACCATAGGTGAAGAATCCTCGACGCCGCAGGCTTGGGCGTCCCAGATCTGCGGGAGAATTGTAGGGGACTCAAGAGGATCCACGGCGCGAGGGAACCCCTCTGCTGCATTCCTGTTCACAGCCGACAACTCGTGATGGATTGGAGACTGCCTTGCGCCTCGCCACGCCACTTCTCGCGCTGACCTTCGCTCTCGGCCTCGCAACCGCGGCCCAAGCCGATGAGAAGCTTCCGCCCGACCAGCAGGCCAAGGTCGAGGCCATGCTGAAGCAGGAAGGCTTCACCAAGTGGAAGGAGATCGAGCTGGACGACGGCATGATCGAGGTGGATGACGCGATCGACGCCAGCGGCAAGCAGTTCGACCTGAAGCTCGATCCCAAGACCCTGGCGATCGTGAAGCGCAAGGCCGAGTAGGCGGCGTAGAGGCAGCGCTTGCGTTCGGGGCGAGGCCCGGCCATATAGCCGGCGGGGGGTTGGCGAGGGACGTTTCACTCGCCAACCGGGTCAGGTCCGGAAGGAAGCAGCCCTAACGAGACCGAGCGGGTCTTCGTCCAGCCTCCCACCTCATTCCCTGCGCGCGGCAGCCCGATTCTGACACGGCATGGATGCTTCGACCGGCACGCCTGACGACGAGCCGGGCCTGCCCGGGTTTCCAGCGCCCGCAGCCGCGGCGACGCCCTACCGGGTGCTCGCGCGAAAATACCGCCCCACCAATTTCGGCGACCTGATCGGCCAGGATGCGATGGTCCGGACCCTGGCCAACGGGTTCGCGGCCAACCGCATTCCGCAGGCCTGGATGCTCACCGGCGTCCGCGGGGTCGGAAAGACCACGACGGCGCGCATTCTCGCCCGCGGCCTCAACTACGCCCGCGCCGGCCAGCCGGATACCGGCCCGACCGTGTCGATGCCGGAACTCGGCCTCCACTGCGCGGCGATCATGGAATCCCGGCACATGGACGTGCTGGAGATGGATGCCGCCTCGCATACCGGCATCGACGACGTCCGGGCGATCATCGACGGCATCCGCTACGGGCCGGTCTCGGCGCGCTACAAGGTCTACATCGTCGACGAGGTCCACATGCTCTCCGAGAAGGCGTTCAACGCCTTCCTGAAGACGCTCGAGGAGCCGCCGCCGCACGCCAAGTTCGTCTTCGCCACCACCGAGATCCGCAAGGTGCCGGTGACGATCCTGTCCCGCTGCCAGCGCTTCGACCTGCGCCGGGTCGAGGCGCCGACGCTGCACGCCCATCTCGCCAAGGTCTGCGCGGCCGAGGGCGTCTCCGTCGAGGACGAGGCCTTGGCCGCGATCGTGCGCGCCGCGGAGGGCTCGGTGCGCGACGCGCTCTCGCTGCTGGATCAGGCGATCGCCCACGGAGCCGGCACGATCACCGCGCAGAGCGTGCGCGACATGCTGGGCCTCGCCGATCGCGCCCGGATCCTCGACCTGTTCGAGGCTGTGATGCGCGGGTCGGTCCCGGCCGCCTTCGCGGAGTTGCGGGCGCAGTACGATTCCGGCGCCGACCCGT
Organism: Methylobacterium sp. OAE515; assembly: GCF_041806315.1. Lineage (NCBI taxonomy): Bacteria > Pseudomonadati > Pseudomonadota > Alphaproteobacteria > Hyphomicrobiales > Methylobacteriaceae > Methylobacterium > Methylobacterium sp. OAE515. The sequence goes on along the minus strand of NZ_JBGMUV010000001.1, from coordinate 2,236,409 downwards.
CGGTCGTCCTCTCGGATCTCGCCGCCTTCACCCATCTCGTCACCCGGCTGAAGGCCGTGCCGGAGACCGCGTCGGATCCGACGCTGAGCGAGACCGAGCGCGTCCGCGGCGCCGAGTTTGCCGAGAAGCTCTCGATCCGTGCGCTGTCGCGGGCGTGGCAGATCCTGCTCAAGGCCATCCCGGAGGTACAGGCCGCCCCGCGCCCGCTCGCGGCGGCCGAGATGGCGATCGTGCGCCTCGCCTACGCGGCAGACCTGCCCACGCCGGACGAGGCCCTGCGCCAGCTGAAGGCCGAGGCGGCCGCCGCACCACAGGACGATCCGCCTGCGCCGTCGGGACGTCCGCCTCTGCCACCGATCCCCGATCTGCGCGGCGGCGGCTCTGCGGCTCTCGCGGCTTCACCCCGAACCGAACTCGCGCAGCCCAATCCCGCGGCCGTGCCGATGGCGATGGCCGTCGCGGCCCCGCGGCCCGCAGCCGTGGCGCCGCCGACGCCGCGTCTTGGCCGTTTCGAGGATCTGATCGCGCTGGCCGATGCCAACCGGGACATCCTGCTCCGCACGGCGCTGGAGCGGGACATCCACCTCGTGCGATTCGAGGAGGGCCGCATCGAGTTCCGGCTCGCGTCCGGCGGGCGTCCGAGCCTCGCCACCGACCTCGCAGCCGCCATCGAGCGTTGGACCGGACGGCGCTGGGTCGTCGCCCTCTCGAAGGAGGAAGGCGCGCCGACACGCGATGCCGCGGCCCGTGCCGCCACCGAAACCCGCCGGGAGAACGCGGCCGCCGATCCGTTCGTGCGCGAAGTGCTCACCCGCTTCCCTGGGGCCGAGATCGTCGACGTGCGCGAGACTGCGCCCGAGGCTCTCCCCTCGGCCGAGCAGGAGATCCTCGGGGCGGGAGACGCCGCCCCGGTGGACGAGGTCGAGGACGACGAAGCCTGAGGCCTCGGCCCGTTCGCCCATGGCGGGCGGCGGCCGGCATCCCCAGATCACACCACGACAAGGTAACGGGAAGAGAGCCGCATGCGCGACCTGATGGGCATCATGAAGCAGGCCCAGGCCATGCAGGAGAAGATGGCCAACCTGCAAACCGAGATGGACGGGATCGAGGTCACCGGCGCCTCGGGCGGCGGCTCCGTTCGGGTCACGATGACCGCCAAGGGCCAGATGAAGGGCGTCAGCATCGACCCGTCCCTGATGGTGGCGGACGAGCGCGAGATCCTCGAGGATCTGATCGTCGCCGCCTGCAACGACGCCCGCGGCAAGGCGGAGGCGACCATGCAGGAGCGCATGGCCGAGCTGACCAAGGGCCTGCCGCTGCCGCCGGGCATGAAGCTGCCGTTCTAGGGCTTGTCGACGCGGAGGGGTCTCCAGCCTGCGGGCCGATCATCTCCGCGCCCCGTCATCCCGGGGCCGCGCAGCGGAGTCCGGGATCCAGACCCGCCGACCTGCCAGACACGCGCACCACCGGTGCGTCTGGATTCCGGGCTCGCCTGCGGCGCCCCGGGATGACGGGCCGTCTGGCCCGTGCGCGACCCCTTGGATCGGGCGATCACGGGCGGCCCGACGGGCCGCCCGATCTCATTGTCAGGCTGCGATCGCCTGCGCGGTCGGCCCGGCGGCGCGCACGTCGGCGTCGACATGGGCCTCGAACCGCTTGAAGTTGTCGTCGAACATTTTCACGAGGCGCGCCGCCGTCTCCACGAAGGCGCCCTTGTTGGCCCAGGTCTTCACCGGGGTCAGGATGTGCGGCTCGACGCCCGGAACCGAGACCGGCACCGCGAAGCCGAAATACGGGTCGCGGCGGAACTCGGCCTGTGCCAGCGAGCCGTCGAGGGCGGCGCTCAGCAGGCGGCGCGTCACGCGGATCGGCATGCGCCGGCCGGTGCCGACGCCGCCGCCGGTCCAGCCGGTGTTGACGAGCCAGCAATCGACGCTGTGCTTGGCGATCAGATCGCGCAGCAGGTTGCCGTAGGTGCTCGGATGCCGCGGCATGAACGGCGCGCCGAAACAGGTCGAGAAGGTCGCCTCGGGTCCGGTCAGGCCGCGCTCGGTGCCGGCCACCTTGGCGGTGTAGCCCGAGAGGAAGTGGTACATCGCCTCGGCGCCGGTGAGCTTGGCGATCGGCGGCATCACCCCGAAGGCGTCACAGGTGAGCATCACGATGTTCTTCGGATGCCCGGCCCGGCCCGTGGCGCTCGCGTTGGCGATGAAGTCCAACGGGTAGGCGCAGCGGGTGTTCTCGGTGAGCGACGCGTCGTCGAAGTCTGGCACGCGGGTGACCGGATCGATGATCACGTTCTCCATCACCGTGCCGAAGCGCTCGGTGGTGGCGTAGATCTCCGGCTCGGCGTTGCGCGAGAGGCGGATGGTCTTGGCGTAGCAGCCGCCCTCGAAGTTGAAGATGCCGGAATTCGACCAGCCGTGCTCGTCATCGCCGAGCAGCTGGCGGGAGCTGTCGTTCGACAGCGTCGTCTTCCCGGTGCCCGACAGGCCGAAGAAGATCGCCGAGCCGCCCTCGGCGTCCAGCGCCGCGTTGGCCGAGCAGTGCATCGGCATGACGCCCTGGCCGGGCAGGATGTAGTTCAGGTAGGTGAAGACCGACTTCTTCATCTCGCCCGCGTAGGCGGAGCCGCCGATCAGCACGAGCTTCTTCGAGAAATCGATGGCGATCACCGTCTTCGACCGGCAACCGTGCCGGGCGGGATCCGCCTGGAAGCTCGGCAGGTCGATGATCGTCATATCCGGCACGTAGGACGCGATCTCGGAGCGATCCGGCCGGATCAGCAGGTTGCGGATGAACAGCGAGTGCCACGCGAACTCGGTGAACACCCGCGCCTTCACCCGGTAGGTCGGATCGGCGCCGCCGTAGAGGTCCTGGGCGAACAGCTCCTTGCCCTCGGCATGCTTCAGAAAGTCGTGGCGCAGGGTCTCGAACTGCTCGGGCGTGATCGCGCCGTTGTTGTCCCACCAGATCTCGTTCTCGGTGCCGGCGTCGCGGACCACGAACTTGTCCTTGGGCGAGCGGCCGGTATGGCTGCCGGTGGTGGCGACGATCGCGCCGCCGCGGGCGAGTTGCGCCTCCTTGCGGGACAGCGCCTCCTCGTAGAGGCGCGGCGCCTCGAAGTTCCAGTGGACGGCCTTGAGGTCGCGGAAGCCGGCCGCCTCGGCGCCGTGGGCCGCGTTGTGATCACCGATGTTGGTCAAGATCGTATCTCCCGGGCCCCTGTTCGACCGTCGACGCGACTGAACCGGACGGGACCGCCGTCCGAATCCGACCGGGAGACGTCCGCGCGGTCGTACAGGTCCGCCGCGCGCAGGATCTCCGTTTCCCGGCTGCTTGCCGCCGCTGCAACGAGTAGGCGGCGAAGCTTCGCTGTCATTATGGGCTCCTCCAGGGGCCCGCAATGTGGACAAACAGGTTAGACCACAGTCGTGGACTCAGGAACCCAAGTCTGTAAGCCGTTTCGCACGTCGTGCAGCAGAACGGTACGGGCGGAGCGGCTCTGGAATACCCATATACCAGAGGTGCGTGCCTGAACCCTTGCGCGCCGCTTGGCGGCGTCTATGCCCGTCCGGACCTTAAGCCCCTCCTCGCCCAAGAGGCACGATGCCCCAAGCCGTCGCCGGCCCCGAGATCGAGCGCCTGATCCAGCTTCTCGCCCGCATGCCGGGCCTCGGACCCCGCTCGGCGCGGCGGGCTGCCCTCCAGCTCATCAAGAAGCGCGACACGCTGCTCGGGCCGCTGGCCGACGCCATGCGGGTGGCGGCCGACCGCATCATCGTGTGCACGAGCTGCGGCAACGTCGATACCTCCGATCCCTGCACGATCTGCCGCGATGCCGAGCGCGATACGACGACGCTCGTGGTGGTCGAGGACGTGTCCGATCTCTGGGCCCTGGAACGCTCGGGCGCCGTGAAGGCGCGCTACCATGTGCTCGGCGGCGTCCTCTCGGCGCTCGACGGCGTACGGCCCGAGCACCTGAACCTCGCAAGTCTGGTTGAGCGCGTGGCCCCGCCCGAGGTGACCGAGGTGATCCTGGCGCTCAACGCCACCGTCGACGGCCAGACCACCGCCCATTACGTGACCGAGTCGATCCGGCATTGCAGCGTGAAGGTCACGCGGCTCGCCCACGGCGTGCCGGTCGGCGGCGAGCTCGACTATCTCGACGAGGGCACCCTGTCGGCGGCAATCCGCAGCCGCACGGCGTTCTGAGGGGCGGGAAGCCGGCGTGAGCCGGTATTTGACCGGTCCACGACCGCATCCTATTCGACGCTGAGCCCGGACCCGTCCCGGCGCCTTCCCTGCCGGTTTCCGCCATGACCATCCGCCCGCTCGTCATCCTCCCCGATTCCGTCCTGCGCCAAAGTTCCGAACCGGTCGGTCCGATCACCGCCGAGATCCGCACCCTCGTCGCCGACATGTTCGACACGATGTACGACGCCCCCGGCGTCGGGCTCGCGGCAATCCAGATCGGCGTGGCGAAGCGCATCGTCACGATCGACACGTCGAAGGAGGAAGGCGTCCGCGACGCGCGGGTCTTCATCAATCCCGAGATCGTCTGGTCCTCGGAGGAGAAGCGGGTCTACGACGAGGGCTGCCTGTCGATCCCCGACTACTACGCCGAGGTCGAGCGGCCGGACCGGGTGCGCGTGAAGTTCCGCGACCTCGACGGCCAGGAGCAGGAGATCGAGGCCGACGGCCTGCTCTCGACCTGCATCCAGCACGAGATCGACCATCTCAACGGCGTGCTGTTCATCGACCACCTGTCGAAGCTGAAGCGCGACCGGGTGATCAAGAAGTTCACCAAGGCGGCCAAGCGCGACGCGGCCTGAGCCGGCCATGCGCGTCGTCTTCATGGGCACGCCGGACTTCGCGGTGCCGACGCTCGCCCGGCTCGCGCAGGACGGGCACGACATCGTCGCAGTCTATACCCGCGCGCCCGCCAAGGCCGGCCGCGGCATGAGCCTGCGCCCCTCGCCGGTCCACGCGCTGGCCGACACGCTCGGCGTGCCGGTCCTGACGCCCGCGACGCTCCGCACGCCCGAAGCCGCCGAGACCTTCGCGGCCCACCAGGCCGACGTCGCCGTCGTCGTGGCCTACGGGATGCTCCTGCCGCAGGCGATCCTCGACGCGCCGAAGCACGGCTGCCTCAACCTGCACGGCTCATTGCTGCCGCGCTGGCGCGGCGCGGCGCCGATCCAGCGCGCCGTCATGGCCGGCGATGCCGAGAGCGGCGTCGGGGTGATGCGGATGGAGGCGGGCCTCGATACCGGCCCCGTGGCCCTGGAGGCCCGGCTCCCGATCGCCCCGGGCATGACGGCGGGCGCGCTGCACGACGCGCTGATGCCGGTCGGCGCCGATCTGATGGCGCAGGCCCTCGCCCGTCTCGACGCGGGCACGCTGACCTTCACGCCGCAGCCGGAGGACGGCGTCGCCTACGCCCACAAGATCACCAACGACGAGGCGCGGATCGACTGGTCCCGGCCGGCGGCTGAGGTCGCCAACCGGATCAACGGGTTGTCGCCCTTCCCCGGCGCGTTCTTCGAGGTCGATCTCGGCAAGGGTCCCGAGCGCGTGAAGGTGCTGCGCGCCATCCCGGCCGCGGGCGCAGGCGAGGCGGGGACGTTGCGCGATAGCGAGGGAATTGTCGCGTGCGGCGACGGCGCCGTCCGGCTTCTGGAGCTGCGGCGTGCGGGAAAAGGCGGCAGCGCCAGCGGAGCGGAGTTCGTCCGGGGCGCCCGTCTCACGCCCGGCGCCCGCCTCGGCTGATGCGCGTAGCCCGATCAAGGTCTTCTGCACTCGGTCCAACCTGTCATCGTGAGCGCAACGAAGCGACCCAGGACAGCGCACCCTGGCGAGGCTTGGCGCGACACTGGATGGCTTCGCTACGCTCGCAAAGACGATCGCGCGCACATCATTCCAAAGCTTTGTGTCATATCGCGAAATCGAACATCAGAGCGCCCTCGGTAGACCTTGAGGGAGCCGGCTGATGCCCCGCTACAAACTCGTCATCGAGTACGATGGCAGCCCGTTCTGCGGCTGGCAGCGGCAGGCCGAGGATCCCACGGTCCAGGGCGCGATCGAGGCGGCCGTCATGCGCTTCTCCGGCGAGGAAGTCCGGCTCACCTGCGCGGGCCGGACCGATGCCGGCGTGCACGCCATCCATCAGGTGGCCCATCTCGACCTCGCCAAGGACTGGCGGACCGACACGGTGCGGGATGCCCTGAACGCTCATCTGCGGCCGCAGCCGGTGGCGATCCTGTCTGCCGAGATCGTGCCGGAGAGCTTCGACGCCCGCCACTCGGCGGTCCGCCGGCACTACCGCTACCGCATTCTCAACCGGCGCAGCCCGGCGGCGCTGACGCGAGCCCATGTCTGGCACGTGCCGTGGCCCCTCGACGCGGCTCGCATGCACGACGCCGCCCAGCGCCTCGTCGGCCGCCACGACTTCTCGGCCTTCCGGGCCGCGGAATGCCAGGCGAACAGCCCGATCCGCACGCTGGAGCAGCTCGACGTCGCCCGCGCGCCGATGGCACTCCACGACGAGATCGTGGTGGCGACCGCGGCGCGCTCGTTCCTGCACCATCAGGTACGGGCCATGGTCGGCACGCTGATGCTTGCGGGCTGCGGCCGCCTTTCCGCGGACGACGTGGCCGAGATCCTGGCCTCGGGCGAGAAGCGCCGGTGCGGACCGCTGGCCCCGGCCGCAGGGCTGACGTTCGTGGGCGTCGACTACGATGCGGGGAAATAGGCCTCGAGCACCCGCTCGTAGATCGCCGTCAGCCGCTCCAGATCGGCGACCGCCACGCATTCGTCGACCTGATGCATGGTCTCGCCGACGAGGCCGAACTCGATCACCGGGCAGGCATCCTTGATGAAGCGCGCGTCCGACGTGCCGCCGGTGGTGGAGAGCATCGGCGTCAGGCCGGTCTCGGCCCGGATCGCCTCCGCGACGAGCGTCACGAAGGCGTCCGGCCGCGTCAGGAAGGCCGGCGCATTCGAGGGCTGAAGGTCCAGGCTGAAGCGCACCGCGTTCCCGGCCGCCTGCTCCAGACGCTGGCGGATCTCGGCGCCCAGGCTCTCGGCCGTCCAGTCGTCGTTGAAGCGGACATTGAAGGTCGCCCGGGCAGTCGCCGGGATCACGTTGGTGGCCGGGTTGCCGACGTCGATCGTCGTGAACTCGAGGTTCGAGGCGTCGAAATGCGCCGTCCCGCGGTCCAGCGGCTCGGCGACCAGCGCCGAGGCGAGGCGCAGCAGGCCCGGGATCGGGTTCTCGGCCTTGTGCGGGTAGGCGACGTGGCCCTGCCGCCCCAGCACGGTGAGCTTGCCGGTGAGCGACCCGCGCCGGCCGATCTTGATCATCTCGCCGAGCCGGCCCGGATTGGTCGGCTCGCCGAGGACGCAATGGTCGAATCGTTCGCCCCGTCGCCGCGCCCAATCGAGGAGCTTGACGGTGCCGTTGACCGCGGGGCCCTCCTCGTCGCCGGTGATCAGGAACGCGATGGAGCCGCCGAAATCGGCGCCGCGCCGTGCCAGAAAGGCGAGCGTGGCCGCGAGCATACAAGCGATGCCGCCCTTCATGTCGGCGGCGCCGCGGCCGTACAGCATCCCGTCGGCGACCGCGCCCGCGAAGGGGTCGTGGCGCCACGCGCCCTCACCCTCCGGCACGACGTCGGTGTGGCCGGCAAAGACGAGGCACGGACCGTCCCGCCCGATGCGCGCGTAGAGATTCGGCGTATCGGCGTATCCGGGCTCGGAGAAGACCGGCCGCTCGACGGCGAAGCCGGTGGGCTGGAGCGCGTCGGCGACCACGTCGAGGGCGCCGCGATCCTCCGGCGTCACGGACGGGCAGCGGATCAGGGCCTGCGCGAGGCGCAGAGCCGCGTCGGGGGCATGATGATCAGCCGGCATGGACCCGTCCTTGGCGGCGTGACATGCCGCGCGGCCCGCTTAACCCGAAGCGGGCCGCCCCGGAACTCCCGTCCCGAGCCCTACTTGGTGACCACGACCTGCACGTCGCCGTGGCGGCGCTGCACCGACACGGTGACGTCGTCGTCGTAGCGCTGGAAGCGGATATCCAGGCGCGAGCCGCCGAGCTTGACGTTGTAGAGGGTCACCCCGTCGAGGAACGCCGGAAGGATCGGGTTCTTGAGCCGGACGCGATTGCGATCGTGGTCGAGTTCGAGACCGAGACAGGCCGCCAGGAACGCGAACGGCGCCGCTGCCGCCCAGGCCTGCGGGCTGCAGGCCACCGGATACGAAACCGGCCCGCGCTGCTTGCGGCGCATGAAGCCGCAGAACAGCTCCGGCAGCCGCTTCTGGTCCTGGTAGAGCGAGGTGTCGAACATCCCCTGGAAGATGCGCGCGGCCTCGTGCTTGCGGTCGTAGCGCGCGAGACCCATCGCGATCAGCGCGTTGTCGTGCGGCCAGATCGAGCCGTTGTGGTAGGACATCGGATTGTAGCGCGCCTCGCCCTTGGCGATCGTGCGCACGCCCCAGCCGTTGAAGCCGTCCTTGCACAGCAGCGTCTCGGCGACCCGGGCCGCCCGCTCCGGCTTGGCGATGCCGGTGAACAGGGCGTGGCCGGCATTGGACGAGCGCACCGCACACTGCTTTTTCGCGCCGTCCAGGGCCAGCGCGTAGGTGCCGATCTCCTCGTTCCAGAACGCCGTGTCGAACTTTTCGCGGAGCGTGGCAGCTTCCAGCGTAAGGCGCTCGGCCATCGGGTCGTGCCCCAGCAGCGCCGCGAGCTTCGCCATGCCGTTCTTGGCCGCGTAGACGTAGCCCTGCACCTCGCACAGGGCGATCGGGCCCTTCGCAAGCTGACCGTCGGTGTGGAAGATCGAATCGTGGCTGTCCTTCCAGCCCTGGTTCTCCAGGCCCTTGTCGGTATCACGGGCGTACTCGACGAAGCCGTCGCCGTCCCGGTCGCCGTAGCGGTCCATCCATTCCAGGGCGAGTTCCAGCGCCGGCCAGATGGCCCGGACGGTCTCGAGGTCGCCCGTTACCGCGTAGTACTCCCAGGCCAGCATCACGAAGAGCGGCGTGCCGTCGATGGTGCCGTAATAGTGTCGGAACGGCACTTCGCCGAGCATCGCCATCTCGCCGCGGCGGGTCTCGTGCAGGACCTTCCCGGGCTGGGCATCGGCCGCCGGATCGACCGCCTTGGCCTGGGTCGAGGCGAGATAGCGCAGCACGCCCCGGGCGAATTTCGGGTCGATCCAGAGCGCCATCATCGCCGTGATGATGCCGTCGCGCCCGAACACCGTGGAGTACCAGGGGATGCCGGCGAACGGGTAGATGCCCTCCGGGGTACGGGTCGCCAGCATGTACAGGTCGGCCGTGGCCCGGCACAGGCCCTCGTTGAACTGGTCGTTCGACGAGATGATCGTGGTGATCCCCCCCGTGAGCGCCCGGAGATCGCGCCGCGAGTCGCGATAGGCGCGGGCGAAGATCGTCCCCTCCCCGAGGTCCTTGAGCTCGCGCCGGGCGCCGCCGGCATTGGCCGCGAGCGTCAGCTTGGCGGCCGCATCCTCGCCGACCATCGAATCGGTCGGGGGCTTGGTGAAGGCCCGGTGCGCCTCGAAGGTCACGCGGATGAACAGGGAGGTCCGGCCGCCCGGCGGGAGCGACACGTCGAAGACCGCCTTGCCGGGCTCGATCGAATCGGGCTGCGGGCCGAAATGCAGTGCCGTCGTCCGGACGATCTCGTCGAGACCAACGTAGCGGAACTGCACCTCGCGGTCGCTCGCCACCAGGACGCCGCGCTTGCCGCGCGCCTGACGGTCGGTCCCGCGAACCTCGAAGAGGTCGCGGAAATCCGCGTCGAAGGTCACCGCGATGCGCAGGCGGCGGTGCTTCGAATCGAAGGAACGCAAGCCGATCCGGTCGTAGCAGGCGCCGCGGAACAGGAACTTGGTGCGCTCGATCGCGATCGTCTCGCGCGGGATCGAGGTTTCGTCGTGGGCGTCGATGCGGATGTCGGGCGTCGTCATGTCGACGCTCAGCGCGCCGTTATCGTCCTGCATCACCGAGGAGAGCATCAGCGGGCGCTGCCCCTCCACCGTGACCTCCAGGCGCGAGAGGTAGCGCGTGTCCTGAAAATACAGCCCCTCCGGGCCGGGCTGAACGCCGATATCGCCGTAGGAATCGAGGACGCCGAACGCCTCGCCGAATTTCAGCGAGCGCAGGGGCCGCTCGACCAGGGAGGTCTGCGCCTCGATGTGATAGGTCGGCAGGACGTCGTCCGCGTCCTGGAATCCATGCGCCACGCTTCCGGCGCTCGCCGCGGTCCGGGCCTTCGCGTCGTGGGCCGCTGCCGTGTTGTCCGCCGCCATGCAGGGCATCTCCGGGTGCAAGTGAGAGGTGCGAATCGAGAGGGCTGCTGCACCCATTCGATGCAGCAGCCCTTGTTCACCCTACGGATGAGTCGCCTTTAAGACGCTAGGCCGAGCCGGACCCGCCTCGCAAGCCCGGTGCCGGGGTTCAGGCCGGCATGGCGGCGACCGGGATCGCCGGGCGCGCGGAGCCGTTGACCTCACCGAATTGCGGCTTGAAGCCGGACTTCGGCAGCTTGATCACGTCGGCGCCGCGGGCGAGCAGGTCCTCGTAGGCGGCGACGTACTTCTTGACCATGCACTCGGCGGTGAAGGCGCTCTCGAAGTGGCGGCGCACGCCGGCGCGGCTCATGGCCTTGACCTTGGCGACCGCCGCCACGGCATCGTCCATGTTATCGCAGAGCACGCCGCCGACGCCGTCCTTGATCACCTCCGGCACAGAGCCGTTGCGGAACGCGATCACCGGGGTGCCGGCCGACATCGCCTCGATCATCACGAGACCGAAGGGCTCCGGCCAGTCGATCGGGAAGGCGAGCGCCAGGGCGTTGCCGAGGAAGTCCTTCTTCTGCTCCTCGTTGATCTCGCCGATGTACTCGACCAGCGGGTGATGAATCATCGGCTCGATGACCTCGTCCCAGTAATCCTGGTCGGCCTTGTCGACCTTGGCGGCGATCTTGAGGGGCGTGCCGGAGCGGATCGCCATCTCGATCGCGCGGTCGGGCCGTTTCTCGGGCGAGATCCGGCCGAGGAAGGCGAGATAGCCGCCCTTTGCGTCCGGGTAGTACGGGCAATTCTCGGCCGGCAGGCCGTGATGGATCGTCGCCAGCCAGTTGGAGGTCGGCGGCATCGGCAGGCGCTGATTGTCGGAGATCGAGACCAGCGGCATGCCCGTGAAGGTGCGGTAGACCGGCATGAAGTCCGGCACGTCGAGCCGACCGTGCATCGTGGTGATGCACTTGTGATTCAGATCCTCGAACATCGGATACTGAAGCAGGTCGATGTGGAAGTGCAGGATGTCGAACTCGTGCGCGCGGCGGTGCACCTGATGCAGCATCGCCAGGTGGCTGGCGGTGTGATCCCGGTACCCGAGCAGGCGCAGCCCCTCCGGCGTGCAGGCGGCGAGCTTTGCAGACGTCTCGGAGTCACCGCTGGCGAACAGCGTGACTTCGTGGCCCTGGCGGACCAGTTCTTCTGTAATCCAGCTGACGACGCGCTCGGTGCCGCCGTAGAACTTCGGAGGGACGGCCTCCGACAACGGAGCGATCTGGGCAATGCGCACGAAGTGTCTCCTGGTTGGCCGAATTTGACGGGGGGTCTAACCCTGTTGGCCTGAGCGGGACATGAATGAAACGGACGGCCAAGGTTATGGTTCCTGGCGCTGCCCGCTGTCGCGCATCGTTTTGTGCAGCGCGCAAGCTGTCCCCGAATTCCCCCGAATCAGATGGGGTGGCGTGCGCGCCGACCCACCCCGAGGCGGCCCCAGCGACCACTCCGTCATTCCAGGACTGCGCAACAGGGCCCGGAATGACGGCACAGACCTTCATGGCCGTCTGAGTGCCCCACCCGTCACGGCGCCCCACGGCCGTTGCCGCCGCGTCAGCTTTCTGTCATAAGCCGCCCCGCGTCGAACCGCCCGGCCGATAGGGCTGCCGTGGCGGCTCGTGCTGCTCCACCAGAAGCATCAGCGCGCGAACCTCATCCGATCCTCCCGGATCGGGCAGAGATCATTTCGCGCAACGGAGAGCCAAATGCCCAAGTTGAAGACGAAATCGGGCGCGAAGAAGCGCTTCAAGATCACCGGCACCGGCAAGGTGATGTATGCCCAGGCCGGCAAGCGCCACGGGATGATCAAGCGGACGACCAAGCAGATCCGCAACCTGCGCGGCACGACGACCCTGTTCGAGGGCGATGCCGCCAACGTGAAGAAGTACTTCCTGCCGAACGCGCGGTAAGTCCTTCAACACCCGTTGCCACTGTCTTTCGTCGAATCCAGGAGATAACCGATGGCCCGCGTCAAGCGCGGCGTGACCAGTCACGCGAAGCACAAGAAAGTTCTGAAGGCCGCCAAGGGCTATTACGGCCGGCGCAAGAATACGATCCGCATCGCCAAGCAGGCGGTCGAGAAGGGCATGCAGTATGCCTACCGCGACCGCAAGAACAAGAAGCGCACGTTCCGCGCGCTCTGGATCCAGCGCCTCAACGCGGCGGTCCGCGAGCACGGCCTGACCTACTCGCGCTTCATCGACGGCCTGGCCAAGTCCGGCATCATCGTCGACCGCAAGGCGCTGTCCGAGCTCGCGATCCACGAGCCGGCGAGCTTCGCCGCCGTCGTCGAGAAGGCGAAGGCCGCGCTGCCGCAGAACACCGCCAAGGCGGCCTGATCCAGGCCTGAGGTGAGACGGACGGAAGGCGCGGCTCCCCAGGGAGCCGCGCCTTCGTCGTTTACGAGGTCCCGCGCCCCGCGCTTGCGCCCGGGCGCCTAACGCGCGAGAGCACGGCCCGACGGCCGACTCCGCCAACCCTGCTCGAAGACAGCGATGACCGATCTCGACACCCTCGAACGCGATCTCCTGGCCCAGGTGGGCGCGGCGTCCGACGAGGCGGCCCTCGACGCGGTCCGCGTCGCCGCGCTTGGCAAGAAGGGCAGCGTCTCGGATCTGCTGAAGACTCTCGGCGCGATGACGCCGGACGAGCGCAAGGAGCGCGGGCCCCTGATCAACGGCCTGCGCGACCGGGTCCAGGGCGCCGTCACGGCGCGCAAGACCGAACTGGCCGAGGCCGCCCTGGAGGCCCGCCTCGCCTCCGAGCGCGTCGACGTGACCCTGCCGGTCCGCGAGGCCCCTGAGGTGCGCGGCCGGATCCACCCGATCTCCCAGGTCATCGACGAGATCACCGCGATCTTCGCCGACATGGGCTTCGCAGTCGCCGAGGGTCCGGACATCGAGACGGACGAGCTGAACTTCACGGCCCTCAACTTCCCGCCCGGCCATCCGGCCCGCGAGATGCACGACACCTTCTTCCTGGCCCCCGACCGGGACGGGAAACGCAAGGTGCTGCGCACCCACACCTCGCCCGTTCAGGTGCGGACCATGCGGGCGCAGACGCCGCCGATCCGCGTGATCATCCCGGGGCGGACCTACCGGCACGACTCCGACCAGACCCACACGCCGATGTTCCACCAGGTCGAGGGACTGGTGATCGACACGAACGCCAACATCGCCAACCTGAAATGGGTGCTGGAGGAATTCTGCAAGGCGTTCTTCGAGGTGGAGGGCGTAAAGATGCGCTTCCGCCCGTCCTTCTTCCCCTTCACCGAGCCTTCGGCGGAGGTCGACATCCAGTGCTCGCGCAAAGGCGGCGAGATCCGCTTCGGCGAGGGCGACGATTGGCTGGAGATCCTGGGCTGCGGGATGGTCCACCCGAACGTGCTGCGCAATTGCGGGCTCGACCCGGACGCCGTGCAGGGCTTCGCCTTCGGCGTCGGCATCGACCGCATCGCCATGCTGAAATACGGCATGCCGGACCTTCGGCCGTTCTTCGAGGCCGACGTCCGCTGGCTCGACCATTACGGCTTCCGCCCGCTCGACGTGCCGAGCCTCGTGGGCGGCCTCACCGGCTGAGCCGCCCCGGCGTCACCGCGATTCTGTTCCTCCGACGGTCGAGCCGATACCGGGCTCTCGAAGGTCCATCATGAAATTCACCCTCTCCTGGCTCAAGGACCACCTCGACACCGAGGCCTCCCTCGACACCGTTGCCGAGACGCTCACGCGGATCGGCCTGGAGGTGGAGGGCGTCGAGGACAAGGCCGCCGCGCTCAAGCCCTACGTGATCGCCCGGATTCTCACGGCCGAGCAGCACCCGAACGCCGACCGTCTCCGGGTCTGCACGGTCGACACCGGCGCGGGCGCGCCCGTGCAGGTGGTCTGCGGCGCCCCGAACGCCCGGGCCGACCTCGTCTCGGTCTTCGCGCCGCCCGGCACCTACGTCCCGGGCAAGAACATCACCCTGTCGGTGGGCACGATCCGCGGCGTCGAGAGTCTCGGCATGCTGTGCTCGGGCGCCGAGCTCGGGCTCGGCGACGACCATGACGGCATCCTGGAGCTCCCGACCGACGCGCCGGTCGGCCAGGCCTACGCCCTCTATGCCGGACTCGACGATCCGGTCGTCGAGATCAACCTGACGCCGAACCGGCCGGACTGCACCTCGGTCCACGGCATCGCCCGCGACCTCGCGGCCGCCGGCCTCGGCACGCTCAAGCGGGCGACGCTGCCGGGCGTGCGCGGTGAGGGTCCCTGCCCGGTCGAGGTCGAGCTGGACTTCGCGCCGGCCGACCGGCACCTCGCCCCTCTCTTCGCCCTGCGCCTGGTGCGCGGCGTCAAGAACGGCCCGTCGCCGGCCTGGATGCAGGCACGCCTGCGCGCCATCGGCCTGCGCCCAATCAACAGTCTCGTCGACATCACCAACTACGTCACCTTCGATCGCGGCCGGCCGTTGCACGTCTTCGACGCCGCCAAGGTCGCCGGCACGCTGACCGTGCGGCGGGCACGCGACGGCGAGAGCCTGCGCGCCCTCGACGGCCGGACCCACGCCCTCACCGACGACACGGTGGTGATCGCCGACGCGAACGGCGTCGAATCAATTGCCGGCATCATGGGCGGCGAGGCGTCCGGCTGCGACGCCGGGACCACGGACGTGCTGATCGAGTCGGCCCTGTGGGACCCGACCAACATCGCCCAGTCGGGCCGCCGCCTCGGCATCATCACCGACGCGCGCTACCGCTTCGAGCGGGGCGTCGACCCGGCCTTCGCGCTCCCCGGCCTCGACCTCGCGACGCGGCTCGTGGTCGATCTCTGCGGCGGCACGCCGACCGAGGCGCGGATCGCCGGCGAAGCGCCCAAATCCGAGCGCAACATCGACTTCCCCTGGACCGAGGTCCGCCGCCTCGCCGGCCTGGACGTGCCGCGCGCCGAGATGCAGCAGATCCTCGAGACGCTGGGCTTCCATATCTCCGGCACCGGGGACCGGGTGACGGTGCTGCCCCCGTCCTGGCGGCCCGATGTCGAGGGCAAGGCCGACCTCGTGGAGGAGGTCGTGCGCATCGCCGGGCTCGATCGGATCGAGGCCAAGCCCCTGCCGCCGCTCGCCGGGATCGGCCGCCCGCTGCTCACCGTGATGCAGAAGCGGACCCGCCTGGCCAAGCGCGCCCTGGCGAGCCGCGGCCTCATGGAGGCGGTCACGTGGTCGTTCGTGCCGCACGACGATGCCGTCCTGTTCGGCGGCGGCGGAGCCGACCTCGTGCTGGCCAACCCGATCGCCTCTGAGCTGTCCGACATGCGGCCGAGCCTGGTGCCGGGCCTCCTGCGCGCGGCCCAGCGCAACGCCGACCGCGGCTACCCGGACGCCGCCCTGTTCGAGGTCGGCCAGTGCTTCGCTTCCGACGAGCCTGAGGGCCAGACCATCCGCGCGGCGGCGGTCCGCCGCGGCGGCGCGACCCTGGCCGGCGCCGGGCGGCACTGGGACGGCAAAGCCGCGACCGTCGACGCCTTCGACGCCAAGGCGGATGCCCTCGCCCTGCTCGGCAGCCTCGGCGTGCCGACGGGCGGCCTCCAGATCACGGCGGGCGGCCCGTCCTGGCTGCATCCCGGCCGCTCGGGCACGCTGCGCTTCGGCCCGAAGACCGAGATCGGCTGGTTCGGCGAGGTGCATCCGCGGACGCTGCAGGCACTCGACCTGAAGGGGACCCTCGTGGCCTTCGAGATCGTCCTCGACGCCCTGCCCCTGCCCAAACACAAGCCCACCAAGGCCAAGGCCGCCCTGGCGCTGTCGGAGTTCCAGCCGCTGTCGCGCGACTTCGCCTTCGTGGTCGGCCGCGACGTGCCGGCGGGCGACATCGTCAAGGCCGCCCAGAACGCCGAGCGCAAGCTCGTGACGGGCGTTGACGTTTTCGATCTCTACGAGGGGCCGGGCGTGCCGGACGGCGCCAAATCGGTGGCGATCGCGGTGCGCCTCCAGCCCTCCGAGCGGACCCTGACTGACGCGGAAATCGAGGCGGTGAGCGCCAAGATCGTCGCCGAGGTCACCCGCCGGACGGGCGCGACCCTCCGGGCCTGAGGCATCGCCATGGACCGGATTGCCCTGCTCATCGCCGACCTCGCGGCGGCCGAATACCGGCCGAAGGCGGCGTTGCGGGAGGCCCTCAACCATCCAGCCGCCGTCGCGGAGGCGACGCTGCCGCTGCTGGAGGCGGCCGCCGACGGGCGCGAGCTGGCTCCGGAGGAGACGAACCTCCTGTTCTGGGGCTTGCACGTCATGGCCCAAGCCCGGAACACGCGCGCCCTGGCGCCGCTCCTCAGGCTGCTCCGGCACGACGAGGAGACTTTGGACGCCGTGCTCGGCGATGCCGTCACGGCAACCCTCGCAAAGGTCGTGGCGAGCCTGTTCGACGGCGATCCGCAGCCGCTGTTCCGGCTGATCTTGGACAGCACGGTGGACGATCATGCGCGTATGGCGCTGATGTGCGCCTGCACCTTCCTGACGCTGGAGGGGCGGATCGACCGGGCCGCGATGCACGACCTGCTGGTCCGGTTCGACGATGCGCAGGCCGCCGTGGAGGACGGTCCCGCCTGGGTCGGATGGGAAGAGACGATCGCGCATCTCGGCTTCCGGGACCTCGCGCCCCGCGCGGCGGCGGCCCGCGCCGACGGACGGCTGACCGACGAGGTCAGCGACGCCGACTGGTTCAAGGAGGCCCTGCGCAAGGCGGAGACGAAGCCGGAAGACCGGGACCGGCTCGGTCCCTACCAGTACGGCTACCTCGACGATCCGGTCGAAGCCCTCGACTGGACCGAGGAAGGCGCAGGCGAGCCGCAGCGCAACCCGTTCAAGGATGTCGGCCGCAACGATCCGTGCCCCTGCGGCTCGGGCAAGAAGTTCAAGAAATGCTGCCTCGGCAAGGTGGAGGCGGAGGGGCCCTGGATGCCGCCGGAGCCGCTAGGCCGCTGACGCGGCCGTTCCGCTAAGCGGGTTCTCGGGATCCCAACTATAGCTCAGCGTCTCGAACCGCATGGCGCGGGCGTCGACCATCAGGAGGCGCCCGACGAGGGGCTCGCCGAAGCCCGCCACGGCGCGCAGCACCTCCATGGCCATCAGCGAGCCCATGACACCCGCGAGCGCGCCCAGCACGCCGGCCTCCGCGCAAGCGGGCACGCTGCCGGGCGGCGGCGGGTTCGGGAAGAGGCAGCGGTAGGTCGGGTTCGGAACACCGTCCGGTCCGGTCTCGTGCGCCCGGATCGTGGTCAGCGTGCCGTCGAAGCGGCCCAGCGCCGCCGTGACCAGCGGGCGCCGCGCCCGAAAGCAGGCGTCCGAGACCGCGTAGCGCGTAGCGAAATTGTCGGACCCGTCGGCGACGAGGTCGTACCTGGCGATCAGGTCAACCGCGTTATCCGCGTCGATCCGGAACGGATGCGAGACCACGGTCACGTGCGGGTTGAGGCGCGCGACCGCGTCGGCCGCGCTCTCGACCTTCGGCCGGCCGAGATCCGGGGTGCCGTGGATCACCTGCCGCTGGAGATTGGAGAGCGAGACCGTGTCGTCGTCGACGACGCCGATCGTGCCGATTCCGGCGGCAGCGAGGTACTGGATCAGCGGCGCGCCGAGCCCGCCTGCCCCGATGACCAGGATCCGCGCGGCCTTGATCCGGGCCTGACCGGGACCGCCGACCTCGGCGAGGACCAGGTGGCGGGCGTAGCGTTCGATCTCATCGGAAGCGAGGGCCATAGGCTGCCCATAATCCGCGGCGCCGCCGATCGGAAGCGCTGAAAAAGACAACGCCGCCCCGGTGAAGAGGCGGCGTGGATCTCAAGTTCCTGGATTCGTGCCGCTCAGCGCGGCGCGAGGATCATGATCATCTGCCGGCCTTCGAGCATCGGCTCGCTCTCGACCTTGGCGATCTCGGCCGTCTCGTGCTTCACGCGCTCCAGGAGGCGCAGACCGATATCCTGGTGAGCCATCTCACGACCGCGGAAGCGCAGGGTCACCTTGACCTTGTCGCCCTCCTCGAAGAAGCGGTGCACCGACTTCATCTTGGTGTCGTAATCGTGCTTGTCGATGCCGGGGCGGAGCTTGATCTCCTTGACCTCGACCGTCTTCTGCCGCTTGCGCGCCTCGTTCTGCTTCTTCTGCTCGTTGAAGCGGAAGCGCCCGTAATCGAGCAGCTTGCAGACGGGCGGCACGGAGTTCGGCGCAATCTCCACGAGATCCAGGCCGACTTCCTCAGCCAGATTGAGGGCGTCGAAGAAGGGGACGACGCCGCGGTTCTGCCCGGTATCGTCAATCAGCTGCACTTCCCGCACCCCGCGAATGTCGCGGTTGGCGCGCGGCCCGTCCTTCTGCGGGGCCGGCATGGCTCTCATCGGTCTACGAATGGCTTAGGTCTCCTGCTGCAACGACGAAACGGCGGACCAGACGACCCCCGAGAGAATCTCCTGACCGCCAGCCGTTCCGGTCTCATCCGGACATACTACGTTGGGGGAAGCGCGGCCAGAGTCAACGGCCTACCATGACAGCGCGCAATAATAACCGGCTGTAACGTCACGACCGGTGACCGCCGGTGGGGCGTCGCGGACGTTCGAGGCGCTCGCCTTCGTGTACTCTCAGATCAGTGCCGGGAGTGACGGCGTGGCGGTAACAGGCGCTCTCCAAGATCGGAGATTTCGCTCGGCGGTCCGACTTATCGGTCCCCGCGCGTCGCGACTTCGGGCACAAGCTGACGCACCGCTTACCGGCCGCGTCCGAGCAGCTCCGCGTAGACCGCGAGCGTGTCGCCAGCCATCCGTTCGAGCGAAAAGTTGGCCTCGACATGCGCGCGGCTCCTCCGCGCCAGCGCATCACGGGCGCTTGCGCCGAGCGACAGGACTTCCGTGAGCGCCGCCGCCAGCGCAGCGGCATCTCCGGGGGGTACGCGCCAGCCGGTGCGCTGGCCGGCGGGTACGTCCGGCGGGGCCAGAACCGTCTCAGGGACGGCTCCGAGATCCGAGACGACCACCGGCGCCCCGAGCGCCTGCGCCTCGACGGCGGAGCGCCCGAAGGCTTCGGGCTCGACGGATGGGACGGCAACCACCGAGGCGGCCCGGTAGGCCGCCGGCATGTCGGTGCAATGGCCGACCCTGCGGACGAGACCGCCCAGATTTCGGGCCGCGATCAGCGCATCGAGCTCGCGCTCGTAGGCGGCGCGGCCCTGCGGGTCGCCGGCCAGCACGACGGCAATGTCCGGGACGCCGCGATCGCGCATCTGCGCAACCGCCTCGATCAGGACGCGATGCCCCTTCCAGGCGGTCAACCGGGCTGCCAGAAGGATCACCCGCTCGTGCGGTGCCACGTTCCAGGCGCGGCGCAGGGCCTCGACGCGGGCCGTGCCGACGGCCACCGGATTGAAGGTGGCCAGATCCGTTCCGCGATGGATGACCCGGACGCGATCGCCGGCCTGCTCGGCGTGAAGCTGGTTGATCAGCGCCGCCGTGTAGTGCGAATTGGCGATCACCACATCGCCGCGGGCCATGACGGAATTGTACAGCACCTTTACGCCGGTCCGGCCGGAATAACTGCCGTGATAGGTGGTGACGAAGGGCAGTCCAAGGCGACGCGCCGCACCCAGCGCGACCCAGGCCGGAGCCCGCGAGCGGGCATGGATGATCTGTACCCGCTCCCGGCGGCAGAGCGCCATGAGCCGCAGCACGTTCACGGCCATCCCAATCGGGTTCTTCGACGCCGCGGGGAACTGGTGCCAGTGCCCACCCTTCGCCTGCAGCTCTCCGATCAGCCGGCCGCCCTCGGTCGCGACCAGGGCGCGCGCGCCGACGGCCGCCAGGGCAGCCGCGACGTCGACGGTCGTCCGCTCCGCGCCGCCGGCGTCCAGTTCCGGGATGATCTGCAGGATCCGCGCTCCGGCGAGGACGCCGACCTCCGTCGGAAAGCCCGACAGACCCCGGCCCTCGTCGCCCATTCGCGGTCCCTCGGCGAGGACGCGCATGCCCCCGGCCGGTATCTGCCAAATGCTCGCTGCCATTGCTCCAGCATCAACGCCGCGCTTTACGGTCCGGTAAACGGAGATTGAAACCGACTCGGTCAAGGAAGGACTTCGTCCGCTCCCAGACGGAGTTATCGGAGAATACGATGACCGAAACCGACCCCGCATTCATCACCGTCGGTACCGGCAGCGCCATGCGCCGCATCGCGGTCCGCGTGCGCGACGGCGCGGGGCCGCCGGTCGTCTGGCTCGGCGGTTTTCGTTCGGACATGACCGCCACGAAGGCGACCGCCCTCGACGAGTGGTCAAATCAGGCGGGGCGCAAGCTGGTTCGATTCGACTATGCCGCCCACGGAGCCTCGAGCGGCACCTTCGCGGATTGCACCATCTCGTCGTGGCTCGAGGACGCGCAGGCTGTGCTCGCGGCCTATGTCGATGCGCCGCCGATCCTGGTCGGCTCGTCGATGGGCGGCTGGATTGCCTGCCTCGCGGCGCGCGAACGCGCGGCACAGGGCGCGAAGACGGCCGGGATGGTGCTGATCGCGCCCGCCTTGGACTTCACCGAGGATCTGATCTGGGATCGCCTGAGCGAAGCCGCCCGCATGATGCTGGTTCGGGATGGCGTCCTGCGGCGGCCCAGCGATTACGCGCCGGAACCGGACCCCATCACCCTGAATCTCATCGAGGATGGCCGCCGGAACTGCCTGCTCGATCGGCCGCTCGATCCCGCCTGCCCGATCCATATCCTTCAGGGCATGCGCGACACCGATGTGCCCTATACGCACGCCCTTAAGATTCTGGGGCGGCTGCCGGCAGAAGGCACGGTTGCCACGCTGATCGCCGACGGCGACCACCGCCTATCGCGGCCGCAGGACATTGCGCGGCTCATCGCGGCGGTGGCCGAAATCGGCTGATCCGGACCCTCATCGGGTCTGCACGCGGGTCAGTGGAGGCTGACAGGCTGCAGGTCGTGCGCGAAGGCGTTGGCCAGCACGACATCCCGCGAGTCGGCGAGCATGATCGGCGCGCCGCTCGCCGAGAGCAGGGCGAACAGATCCAGGCCGGGTGTCAGTTCCGGGGCCTGGGGGAAGAAGCGACGCACCTCGTCGGACCGGATCGGCCGAACGTAGGCGATGTGCCCCTCGCCTAGCGCAGCGAGATCGGCCGGCTGGAAATCGGCCGGGTCGAGATCGGCGGGGGTCAGGGGCGACGGGTTCAGGTCAGTCATCAATGCCCTCCTGGGTGGCAGAGCGTCCACCGTCGGTCCGAGAGGCACCGGCGGATCGGATCTGATGTGGGGATTGTCGCCGGCCAATCAATCGGACGGTCGATCTGTCTCAGCCGCGGGAGCCGATATCGATCTTCCGCACGATGCGGTCGGGCTCCGGACGCACGAGGTCGATGGACAGAAGGCCGTTGGCGAGGTCTGCCCCCAGAACCTCCATGCCGTCGGCCAGGAGAAAGGCCCGCTGGAACTGGCGCGCCGCAATGCCGCGATGGAGGAAATGGCGCTCGCGCTCGTCCACCTGCCGACCGCGAACCACCAGCTGGCTCTCCTCCAGCATCACGTCGAGCTGCTCCCGGGTGAACCCGGCCACGGCCAGCGTGATGCGCAGGCGCTCGGGCTCGCTCTCCGTGCGGGGCAGACGCTCGATATTGTAGGGCGGATAGCCATCGTTGGCGGCCTTGGAAACCCGGTCGAGCGCCTGCTCGATCTCGTCGAAGCCGAGCAGGAACGGGTGCCCGAAGGGCGAGGATCGGGTCATCGCGGCCGTCATCCAGAGAGCGAGGCCTCCGCACTCCGGGACTTGCCGCGCCCCGGGGAACGTTGAGCACCTCGGCGATAGGGAGCCCGCACGGGGCAGCGCTCCGCCGGGCAGGACGCCTCGGCAAGGCAGAGATATGGCCGAGGCCTTGCGAGCCATCAAGGGAGGCCGACCTTTTGTCGGTCAAGCGGCCGGGATGGCAGCAACTGGGAGATTTAGGCACATCTAATTGGGAAGCTTAGGCAATATCCGAAACGGCCACGCTTTCCGGTAACAGTTTGGAACTGCTCTGATTTTCTCGCCAGGCCTTGATCCCAGCGGCGCTGATGGATACTGCCGCGGCTGATCACCGTCCGTCGTACACGGATC
The DNA here is from genome assembly GCF_041806315.1 of Methylobacterium sp. OAE515. Lineage (NCBI taxonomy): Bacteria > Pseudomonadati > Pseudomonadota > Alphaproteobacteria > Hyphomicrobiales > Methylobacteriaceae > Methylobacterium > Methylobacterium sp. OAE515. The sequence continues at coordinate 2,213,910 of NZ_JBGMUV010000001.1, read as the reverse complement.
TCCTGCAACACCCTGCCACGCGAGGCATCGAAGCCCATGAGCGCGCCCTCGACCCCGGCGGATCATGCGGTGATGCGGCGCGTCGCGGACGTGTGCGGTGATGAGGCCGACATCCTGGCGTTGTCGGTGGCCCGCTTCGTGGCCGCCGGCTACATGACCAGCGATGTGGCCTGCTGGAATGCCGCCTTCGACGGGGCCGAGCAGCTGCTCGGCCCCGCGGAGGGCTGCCGGTTCGTCGCCTGCGTGGTGGCGATCATCCGTGCGCTGCGGGCGGAGCGGGATGACGATTGGTCGTTCATGCCGGCGAGCTGCTGCCGGGTGACCGGGCATGAATGCGCGTTGGTGAACCTGATCAACCGGGGACGACAGCGGCTCTGGGCGGATCTCGAGGAGGCAGCGGCGGCGATCACCGGGCGTGAGACCGCGCCGCGCCTCGTCGCAGCGGTCCGTGCGGCGGTCGGACCGCTGGATGCGGCGGCCGAGCGCCTCGCGCCGGCGGCCAGACCCGGCGGCGTGGTCTTCCATTGAGCTGCTTCTCGTTGAAGGACACCGGTCGGGCGGCGTGCCGCGTGGCTGGGCTGAAGAGGAAGAGGAAATCCGTTCGGTGCTTGCCTTGAGCATTCCCCTGTACCGTCGCCGTATCGGGCGCATCGCCCTCGACACGGCCGCCTGCTTCGCGCTCTCGGCGCTCCTCGTCGTCTCGGCGCTCGCGCAGGACGGGTCCGAGAAGGCGGTGCCGCTCAAGCTTCAGCTCAACAAGGTCGAGACGGCCGGTGAGGCCTGCCGGATCACCATGGTGATCGACAACACCAAAGGCACCGCCCTGAAGTCCTACAAGGTCGACCTCTTCGCCTTCGACACGGAAGGCGTCGCGCAAAAGCGTGTGGCCGTTGAACTCGGACCGCTTCCACCCCGCAAGACCACCGTCAAGATCTTCGATTTCCCCGGCATCGCCTGCAACAAGGTCGGCCGGATCCTCCTCAACGACGTTCTGGCTTGCGACGGCGGCGATTCCGCCCGCGAAGCTTGCCTCGAACGAACCGAGACAGAGACCAAGGCCGGCCTCCCCTTCGACCGCTGATGCGGGTGGCTTGAGGGCCGACGAGACCAAACCGCCCTGCAGCGCGCGCCGCCGGGCGGCGAGCGGCTTTCGCCGCACAATGCGACGGATGCGGCACGAGACCGCGTGAGATCAGAACGCCAGGAGCCCGCGATGGACCCGACACAAGCCCCGATCGAGGCGGCCCACGACTTCTCGTTCCTCGGCCTGTTCCTTCAGGCCGACCCGATCGTGAAGGGTGTGATGATCCTTCTGGTCATCGCCTCGATCGCTTGCTGGACCGTCGTGTTCGAGAAGGTGATCCGCCTTTCCGCCGCCCGGCGTCAGGCGAAGGCCTTCGCGACGCTGGTGCGCTCCGGTGGGAGCCTGGACGGCGACCACCGGGGCATCGCGGGCCACGTGGTGAAGGCCGCGATCGATGCATGGCGCGATCAGGACTCGTCCGAGACCCGCGCGGAGCGTCGCGAGCGGATCGAGCGGGCCATGAAGGGCGCGCTCACCCTCGAGGTGAAGCGCCTGCGGACCGGCCTGTCGCTGCTGGCGACCTCAGGCTCGACGGCGCCGTTCGTGGGTCTGTTCGGCACGGTCTGGGGCATCATGAACTCGTTCTCGTCCATCGCCCGCAGCCAGGACACGTCGCTCGCCGTGGTCGCGCCGGGCATCGCGGAGGCGCTGTTCGCGACCGCGATCGGCCTTGTCGTCGCGATCCCGGCCGTGATGGCCTACAACAAGTTGTCGGCTGACATCGGCGGCGTCCAGAGCACCTTCGGATCCTACATCTCTGTGCTCGGGAACCGCCTCGCGCGCGACCGCGCCGGCGCGCACCGCGCCGCCGCCGAGTAACTCCTCCGCGCGCCTGCCCGTACGGGCCGAACGTAACCGAACCGGAGACGCCCCGATGGCGATGGGATCCATTCGCGCGAGCGACGACGACGATCTCGACGACGCGCCGATGTCCGACATCAACGTGACCCCGATGGTCGACGTGATGCTCGTCCTGCTGATCATCTTCATGGTCGCCGCCCCGCTGATGACCACCGGGGTGCCGGTTCAGCTGCCGAAGACGGCGGCTCCCAAGGTGGCGCAGTCGAAGAAGCCGCAGGAGGTCACCGTCGATAAGGACGGCAATCCGTCGATCGCCAAAGAGGTGTTCACGATGGACAGCATCGTGCCGCGCCTGCGTGAGATGGCGGCCGCCGACAAGGACCAGGTCATCCTGGTCCGCGGCGACCGCGACGTCCCCTACGGCAAGGTCATGGAGGTGATGGGCCTCGTCGGCCAAGCCGGCTTCACCAAGGTGTCGCTGATCGCCCAATCGCCGGGCGGAGCGGCCCCCGCGGCCCCGGCCGCGCCCGCAGGGACTGCCCGCTGACCCGATGAGCACCTTTACGTCGACGGATCTGCCGGCCGGTCTCGGCGAGCGCCGCCCGTCCGGGCTGGTCGCCGCCTTCCTCGTCGCCCTGATCCTGCATGCCCTGGTGCTGGCCGCGGTCATGTTCCTCCGGCTCTCGCCGCCTGCCCCTCCCGGTGAGCAGCAGATCACCGTCGACTTGGCACCGGTCATGACCGACGCGGCAACCGAAGCCCCGGCGGAGCAGCAGATGAGCCAGGCCGCGCCACCGGAGACGAAGCCGGTCGAGCTGCCGCCCGACGAGGCGGTACAGCCGCCGCCGCCCGCCGAGATGGCGGAAGTGAAGCCCGAGGAGACCCCGGCCGTCGAACCGCCGCCTGCCGCCGAGCCGGTGGAAGCCCAGAACCATGTCATCACCTCGACCTCCGAGGCGGCCGAGCCGCTGGCTGCACCCCCGACCGAGGTGGCCAAGACCGAGGAGCCGCCCAAGCCGAAGCCCGATCCCGCCAAGCTCAAGGCCGAGCGCGAGGCGAAGCTGCGGAAGATCCGCGAGGAGAAGATCCGCGAGCAGAAGCGCGAGGAGGCCCGGCAGGAGCGGCTCGAGGAGATCCGTGAAGCGAAGGCGAAGGCCGCGCGCGAGGCGAAGGCGCGTCAAGCCAAGGCTCAGCAGGGCGCCGAAGCCCGCGACTCGGCCTCGGCATCGCGCCAGAACGCGGCCGGCCGTGCGGCGGCCGGCAACGATCCGAGCGCGCTGCGCCAATGGACGGGCGCGATCAGTTCGGCGATCCACGGGCGCATGAATGCGGGTGCCGCCAACGGCACGAGCGGCGGAACGGCGGTGGTCCGGTTCACGGTCATGCGCTCAGGCCAGGTTACGGGAGCCGGTCTCGCGCGATCCAGCGGGGTTGGTCAGATCGATAGCGCCGCACTCTCGGCCGTTCGCGGCTCTCTGCCGCCGGCACCGCCCGGCGTGACCCAGTCGAGCCTGTCGGTGTCGATCCCTCTCAACTTCCGCGTGCGCTAAACTCTCCCGCACAACGCTGCGCGAGCGTGATCCGGCTCGTTGGACTGCGTAGGACTTCCACTGGCGCGGCGAATAGTGTGCGCTGACGTACCGAACGTGCCTCGCAGATTCGCCATCCGACCGACGAGCGTGCTAAGGCTTTCGTGACCTCGCTCCTGTGCGCGTCCGATGACGCTGCGCGGGAGCGATCAATCCGGCCTTGCCCCTCCCCCCTCGAACAGGCCGGACCCGCCCAGTCACCGTCTCGCGCAGCAGGTGCGGCCGGGAACACTGAGCCGGGGCGAAAGGGATAGGATGAGCGACGAGACCGAGTTCGACCTCGACGAGGCGAATGCCATTCGCGACGCGGAAGCCGAAGCGAAGACGCGTGCGGAGAACCGCATCGAGCGGGCGGAGCGCGCCGAGCGCATGGCCCGCGAAGGTGCCCAGGCCATGGCGGAGCACCACGCGGCCATCAAGGCGGTCGACGAGCGGACGGTACGGTTGCGCTCCCTTCGGCTCGCCAGGGAGGCCGCGGACGCGCAGGCGAAAGCCGCCGAGATGGAAGCCAAGGCGGCCGCCAAGAGTGCAGGTAAAGGCGGAGCCAAGAAGGCAGCGCCGAAGAAGACGGCCGCGAAGGATTAGAGGCCGATGGCCGACGATCGCAACCGCCGCCGCTTCACCGATCCCCGCGCGGCGGCCGAAGCCGCCTTCCGGGCCGCCACGACACCGAAGCCGTCCGCACCGCCGCCGCAGCCGGTTTCGCGGCCGGCCGCAGCCCCCGCCGCGATCCCGGGTGCGCGGGAGGTCGTCAGCCTCCGCCTCGACAGCACCGTCCTCGCGCATTTCCAGAAGGATGGGCCGGGCTGGCAGGACCGCATCAACGAGGCGCTGAAGGCACTCGTCGCCGGCGCCTAGGATCGCCGACGGTTATCCACCGTCAGCCGCCGGTCGGACGCTGCCGGAGAATCCGGTTCACCGCCTGATCGAGCGCCGACAGGAACGCCGACCGATCGGCGCGCGAGAACGGTTTCGGTCCGCCGGTGATAGCGCCCGCCTCGCGCAGGGATTGCATCAGATCCCGGGTCGCGAGCGCCATGCCGATCGAGGCCTCGCTGAACGGCTTGCCGGTGAAGGCGAGGACCGTCGCACCGGCTTTCACGCAACGCGCGGCGAGCGGCACGTCGGCGGTCAGCACGATGCTGCCCGGACCGGCCCGCGCGGCAATCCAGTCGTCGGCGGCGTCGAGTTCGGAGCCGACGACGACGCGCACGATCCAGGGCTCGCGCGGCAGGTTCAGCACGCTGTTGGCAACGACGTGGACCGTCAGGCCGTAACGCGCGGCCACCCGGTACGTCTCGTCCTTTACCGGACAGGCGTCGCCGTCGAGGTAGATCGGCGGAGTCGCTCTTTCCGCGCTCATGAACGCGGCACAAGTTTCGAGACGAAGCCTGCCAGGATCAGCAGGACTCCGAGGGCGAATTGCCCGTGCTCGATGTCGCCGCCGACCGAGAGCACGATGGCGCGACCGAACACCATCAGCCCGATCAGCGGCAGCCCGAAGCGCAGGGCCATCTTCACGGTGATCAGAAGCGTCGAACGCCTCGCGCCGGCTTGGGTCATCAACGGGCGGCCACCGCCCGACGCGCGGCCAAGTCCTCGACCGGTACGGTCTCGGCGAGGCCCCGCTCCAGGGTCGCCACGGCCAGCGGCGCGCCGCGGCCACGCAGGGCATGGGCCCCGAGTGAGCGCGCCCGCACGCCCGCCGGCAGGCGCGGAAGCCGCCCGAGAAGATCCTGCGAGATCAGGATACCGACGCCCAGTGGGCGGCACAGGGCTTCGATCCGCGACGTCACGTTCACGGCGTCTCCGAAATAGGCGATCTTGTGCCGATCGACGCCCACTTCGGCCGTGACCACGGAGCCGCCGTGCAGGGCCGCCCGGAGCTGGGGCACCGTCCCGAACCGGGCTTTCCAGGCCGCGGCATCCGCCTCGATCCGATCGAGCACGTCGAACAGACACGTGACGCACCGCGCATCCTTGAGCCCCCGGGCCATCGGCCAGGTCACCATGGCAAGATCCCCGACATAGTCGTCGACGGATCCGCCGTTGCGCCGCACCGGCTCGGCCAGGGTCGCGAAGACGGCACCGAGATATTCCTGCGCTCTCAGATCGCCGTGGGCCTCGGCGAAGGCCGTCGAGCCGACCACGTCGAGGAACAGGAAGACCCGTTCCTCCGCCACCGGCTTGTGGTAGCGGCCGATCATAAAGTTCACGAACACCTCGCCGCCGATGAGGTCGCGCATCCGGATCACGAACACGAGGAGGCCGGACACGGCCAGCGCGTAGGCGAGGACGCGCGCCGTCATGCGGGTCGCGGTGGCCAGATCGTCGGGCGTGAGGGCGAAGGACCAGACAACCAGCCCACCGATGGCGTTGCCCGCCATGATCATCAGCACATAGGCGAGTTCGGCGGCCGGCACGTAGAGCCATGCCGGGAAGCGCCGGATCCGCGCCTGCAGCCCGGCCAGGATCAGGCCACGATCGAAGGCCAGCACCGTCGCGCCGGTGCAGAGCCCGTAGGTGAACCCCGCGAGCGGCGACGCTCCCGCCGCGAAGATGACGTTGTAGAGAAGTCCGGCGCCCGCGGAGGCCAGAAGGATCAGCGCCCAGAACATCCGGTGGGCCGGCAGCATCGGCGCATCTCCAGCATGGCCTACCGATGGACCGCGCCTCGAACCACGCTCCGCGCGGACGCGGGACCGGAAGACGCGGCAGACCCTCGTCGCCCGATTTCAGGCCATGGCCTAAAGTTTAGCGCCGTGGGCATCACCCAGCCATTGCTCAACGCCCCAAGATGGCGCGAGTAAGGCGTGCCGGACGATGAGCGGCAGGGATACTGCACGCCGAGCGGGGCCCGTCAGCCATGAGGCGCGTCCCGTAAATCAGGTCGCGGCAGGGAAGGGAGCGCTGCCATGTACGCCAGGAGCTTCGGTGCGACACGCGTCCCGGTTTCGGTGATCGGCCAGGGCACGTGGCACATCGACAGCGCGGATCGCGCGGATGCGGTTCGCGCTCTGCGGGCCGGCATCGATGCCGGCATGACCCATATCGACACCGCCGAGATGTATGGCGACGCCGAAGCGATCGTCGCCGAGGCGGTCGCGGATTGCCGCGAGGAGGTCTTTCTTGTCTCGAAGGTGGTGCCCGGCAATGCCACCCGCCGGGGTGTCGTGCGCGCCTGCGAAGCCTCGCTCCGCCGCCTAGGAACCGACCGGCTCGACAGCTACCTGTTGCATTGGCCGGGGCAGCACCCGCTCGCGGAGACGATCGCCGGATTTGAGGATCTGCGCCGGGCGGGGAAGATCCTCTCGTGGGGCTTGAGCAACTTCGATGTCGACGACCTCGATCGGGCGCTCGCCATCGCAGGCCCGGACCGGATCGCCTGCAACCAGGTCCTGTATCATCTGAACGAGCGGGCGATCGAGCACGCGGTGCTGCCCTGGTGCGAGACCCACGGTGTCGCGATGGTCGGCTACTCGCCCTTCGGCAGCGGCGAGTTCCCCGATCCCGCAAGCGTCGGCGGGCAGGTTCTGGAGGGCATTGCACGCGCGCACGGGACGACGCCCTACGCCGTGGCCCTCGCCTTCCTGACGCGGAGCCCCGGGACGTTCACGATCCCGAAAACGAGCCGTACCAGCCGGGCGGTCGAGAATGCCGGCGCGGCGGACCTGCATCTTGGGCCGGCCGAGATCGCCATGATCGATTCGCACTTCCCGCGTGGCCCGCGCCCCCGGATGCTGCCGATGCTCTGACCGTCCCCGAGCCTCAGGCACACCGCGCGCGCGAGACCAATTCCTCGGCAGCAGCAGCGCGCACCCGATTGCGGCCCGCCTTCTTGGCCGCGTACAGCGCCGCATCCGCCGCCATGAACAGCGTGTCTGGCGCAGCGCCGGAGCCAGGATCGGCACTCGCGACGCCGATGCTGACGGTGGCGACGCCGCCGACCTCCGGGGCGTGGGCGATCTGCAGGTTGACCACCGCTCTGCGCACCCGTTCGGCCACGTCATAAGCCGCCGCCGCGTCGAGCCCCGGCAGAAGCACCACGAACTCCTCACCCCCGATCCGGAAGCAGAGCCCATCGATCGGATGCGTCCGCCGCAGGCAATCGGCGATCACTTTCAGGACTTCGTCACCGCGGTGATGGCCGAACCGGTCGTTGAACTGCTTGAAGTGGTCCGCATCCACGATCATCAGCGCCAGGGGCGCATCGGATCGGACCGCACGCGTCCACTCCGCAGCGACGTGCTCGTCGTAGCTGCGCCGGTTCGGAAGACCCGTCAGGCCATCCGTCCGCGCTAGGACGGCGAGCGCGGCGTTGGCCTGCTGCGTGGAGGCTTCCGCGAGCGCCCGACGTCCGACTTCCCGATGCAGCAGGATCGTCAGGCTGAAGGTCAGGACGTTCAGGCAGAGGATCAGGACAGCGATGATCGCAGCCTTGTAGATCCAGAGCGCGCGGATGCTCTCGACGCTTGTGGCCACCGTCACGATCAGCGGAAGATCGTGGAGGTTGGAAAACGCGTAGAGCCGCGCCTCTCCGTCGAGACTCGATCGACCCAGAAACTCGCCCTGCTGGTGCGTCCTATAGATCTGGTAGCCGGGGCTGCTTCCGATATTCCGGCCGAGCGCCGCCGGGCGTTCCGGCGCCCGCATCAGCAGCGTCCCGTCTCTGTGAAAGATGTTGATGATGAGACCGTCGTCGAAGCGCAAACGGTCGAACAGCCGCTGGAAGTGCACCAGGACGATTGACCCCGTCACGATACCGGCGAAGGCACCTTCCGGCGTCTCGATTCGACGGCTCATGCGGATGATCTGGCGCCCCGTCATGCGGGAACGGGTCGGACCCGTCAGAAGCAGACCCGCCTGCGGATCGGAACGCAGGGTCTCAAACTCGGGCAGATCGCTCAGATTGAGTTGAGGCGACAGGTTCGGGTCGCTCGTCATTCGGATGTGGCCGTCGACGTCCGTGACGGCGATCGGACCCAGGCCCGACTGCAGAGGCGAGACATTGAACAGGGCTAACCGCCTGAGTTCGGGCTCCAGGGCGGCGATATCCGGCCGGCTCGCCAGACGGGCCGCGTCACGCAGCGACTGATCGTAGGTCCGGATGCTGTGGCCGACCCCCTCCTCGATCACCGCCAGCAGGTTGGCGCCGTTGCGCCGGGCGCCGTGCCAAGCGATGTCGCGCAGGTCGATACACAGATAGGCGCCGAGCAAGGTCAGACAGACGAGCAGGCTCGCGCCGGCCGCGGCGATCAGGCGTGTGGCCCGATCAGCGAGATGCGCACGCAGGGCTATAGCAGCCGATCGCAGGATCATGACCGTCGCGTCACCACGGCTACAGTCGAACGCGCGCTCGCGGTCGCGGTCGCTGAACTTATAATTGACGCGAATACTCGCCCAGGAAGATTGACAAAGACATGACCGAAAAGATTAGCGATCGGTGAACCGGCGTGTCGAACCGCGGCCTGTCAGACGCACCGCGCGTGCACGCTCGGCCTTCTTGGCACGCGGGCCTCGGATCCCGCATGCCTCCGTTCGCCTCATCGCTCTCCGAGACCCGCTTCGGCCCCGGCACCCAAGGACGACCGCTCCTCAGTCACCGATGCCGAACAGCTTCTCGATGAAGTTGCGGTCGTCCTTCTGAGCCCGGCGTGCCGGCGCGGCCGGACGCGGCGCCGGCGCCTCCGGCTCGCCGAAGATCTGGCCGAGTATGCCGGCCGGTGAGCCCGGCGCGGCGCTCGCCACCGAAGCGGTCGTCTCCGGCGCCCTGCGCCAGCGGTTGATGTTGGGCAGCGGAACCGGATTCTGGCCCTTGAGCGCCTGGGTCATGTAGGTCTTCCAGACCTCGGCCGGCAGATTCCCGCCGGTCACCTTCTTGGTCAGCTCGCCGTCGTCATTGCCGAGCCAGACCCCGGTCACGAGGCTCCCCGAGAAGCCGATGAACCAGGCATCGCGGTAATCCTGGGTGGTGCCGCTCTTGCCGGCGAGGTCCCAGCCCGGGATATCAGCCTTCTTGGCGGTGCCGCTGACGAAGGTCTCGTGCATCATCGCGTTCATCATGCCGTCGGCATCGGCGCTGATGACCCGACCGAGCCCGCTGTCGGCACGCTTGTAGAGCACCTTGCCGTCCTGACCCTTCACGCTGGTGACCACGTAGGGGATCACGCCTGTGCCGCCGTTGGCGAAGGCGCCGTAGGCTCCGACCATCTCCAGCAGCGTCACTTCCGACGTGCCGAGGGCAATCGACCCATTGGCCTGGAGCGGCGACGTGATCCCGAGCCGTTGCGCGGTCTGCACCACCGCCTTCGGGCCGACTTCCTGACCGAGACGCACCGCGACGGTGTTCAGTGATTGCGCCAGCGCCGTCCGCAGGGTCACCGGACCCTCGTAGCGGTGCGAGTAGTTCTCCGGCGCCCAGTTGCCGATGCGGATCGGGGCGTCGTCCCGCACGGTGTCGGGCGTCGCCCCGTGCTCCACCGCGGTGAGATAGACGAAAGGCTTGAACGACGAGCCGGGCTGCCGCTTCGCGGTGGTCGCGCGGTTGAACTGGCTCTGAGCGTAGTCGCGGCCGCCGATCAGCGCGCGGATCGCGCCGTCGGGCCGCATCGAGACCATGGCGCCCTGGCCCACGTTGAAACGCGCACCCTTGGCGTTGAGCTCGTCGGTGAGTGCGCGTTCGGCAGCGGCCTGGAGGCCCGTATCGACGGTGGTCTGCACGGTGATGTCGGTGTCGAACTTGCCGACGTAATCGTCGAGTACGTCCATCACGAGGTCCGCGACGTAGTTGGCCGAGCCGCCGCCGCGGGCGTTCGCGGGCTTCGCCGGCTGGGCGAGCGCCACCTTGACGTCCTGCGGCGACGCGAAGGCGAGCTCCTGCATGGCGGCGAGCACCTGGGCGGCGCGCGCCTGGGCGGCGGGCAGGTTGCGGTTCGGGGCGAGCCGCGAGGGTGCCTGCACGAGGCCGCCGAGCATGGCGGCCTGCGCGAGGCTCACCTCCTTGGCGGGCTTGCCGAAATACCGCTGCGCCGCGGCCTCGACGCCGTAGGCGCCGGCGCCGAAATAGACGCGGTTCAGATACAGCTCGAGGATCTCGTCCTTGGTGTATTTGTGCTCCAGCCACAGGGCGAGGATCGCCTCCTGGATCTTGCGCGAGGCGGTGCGCTCCTGGGTCAGGAACAGGTTCTTGGCGAGCTGTTGCGTCAGGGTCGATCCGCCCTGTGCCACGCCGCGCCGGGTTAGGTTCTGGCCGATGGCGCGCAGGATGCCGACCGGGTCGACACCGAAATGCTGGTAGAAGCGCCGATCCTCGATCGCCACGAAGGCGCGGGGCAGATAGGGCGGCAGCTCCTTGATCGAGACCACGCGGCCGCCCGTCTCGCCGCGGTTGGCCAGCAGCGAGCCGTCGCTCGCCAGGATGGCGATGTTGGGCGGGCGCTTGGGCACCGCGAGCTGGTCGATCGGAGGCAGCTGGGACGCGTGGTAGGCGATGAGCCCGGCCAGCCCGATCACGGCCCAGAGGCCGAGCACGACGGTGCCGTAGACGATCCGGCCGAGCCACGAGCGGCGACGCCGGGCGCCACCCGAACGCTTCGGTCGCCCGCCCGTCTTGGCCGGCTGCCGCGCCGTGCCGCCCGATCGCTTCGCCACGCGCTCTCCTGACCCGGGACGGTCCTCCCGGGACAGGCGCAGATCGAGTTCGCCGCGATCCCTCACGCGCCCTTCGGGCACATCGAAGTTCGGCTCAATCCTGCCTCGACCCTTGGCCATGCATCCCGTCTTCGCATTGATCCGAACCGACGCGCGGGTCTCGTGCGACGCGTGACGGTTTCCGCACGCTAAATGCGGCCGTTTAAGGGGCCGTTATCGATGCGGTCCGCACGCGCTCCAGGCTTCGACCCGGAAGAGCGTCAGGATCCCGGCGCCTGGTCGGTGGGGGGCGTCACTCCGAGCACATGCCGGGACTCGGCAAGAAGCACGTCGTGGCGCACGGCTTGCGGACCCGAATCCGGCGTCTCGCGGCCGAGGCGGGCGATGCGAGACAGGAAGAGCCGCCGGCGCAGACCGAGCCATCCGATGCTCTTGGCAAGTGCATGAAGGACCAGGCGGACGGCCTCCGTCCGCTCCCGCTCCTGCACGAGTTCGGTCTTGAGGTGCTCCTCGCGCTGGAGTGCGGCCTCAAGTTCGTGCCGCAGGTCCGCGCTGGCCAGCGCGTCGTTGCGTGCGGCCGTGAGTTGGATCCGGCATTCCTGCAGCGCGCTGAGCAGCAGAAGCTCCTGCGCGGACGCATCTCTCATCAAGGCCTCCTGCGGCGCCGCCTTCGTAACGCGCGATGTCGTCAGAACATGCGAATGTCGGTGGCTGCCGGCGACGGCATAGCGAGCGCCGCCGCTGGCCGGAAGCCGGCTTCCGGATTATTCGGCAGCGTGACCACGAACCAGGGGGGAATCAGGGACGTGCGCCATCGGATCGTTGTGGCCTTCGGAGCCTTATCGCTGGGATCGGCCGTGCTGCACCTCACGCCGGCGCAGGCCTACCAGCTCGACACCGTGAACCTGATCGGCTGCGCCCAGGACGGCGGGGTCTGCCGGATGCCCTACCCGACCAACGTGTATTACGGCGTGCCGGGCCGGACCAACGGTCGCCCGTTCCCGCAGGGCGGCATGGTTCCGTGCAACACGCAGACCTTCGGCGACCCGGCTCCAGGCCAGGCGAAGAGCTGCTGGTACGCGCCGCGGATCACCGCGGGCGGCGGTACCGATCGGAGACGGATCGACGAGGACGACGAGCCGCGCCGCGACACCTATCGCTACGGTCGCGACTACGATCGCCCACCGGCACGCCGCCCGTACGACGAGGATTACGGACCTGCGCGGCGCCGCTACCGGGACGATCCGGACGAGGATTGATCTGCGGCACCGCAACTCGGCCTTCGCGCGCACCCGGCCTGTTAACCGCCGGTCGGCAACATGATGCGGCGCGGAGCCCGGCTTCGCGGGCTGACGTGATCGGTGGGAGGCCATGACGGAAAATCGCCGCAGCGTTTTCCGGAAGAACGCCTTCACGATGGGCAGCCTGCTGCTCGAACGCGGCGCAGTCGGCTGCCTGGTCTGGGACATCACCGAGACGGGCGCGCAGATCGAAGTCGAGGGCGACCACGTCGTTCCGGCCAAGTTCCTGTTGCGCCTGACCGAAGGTGGTGACCCGCGGCCGGTCGCCGTGGCATGGCGGCGAGGCCGCCGGATCGGCCTGACCTTCGCGCCTGTCGAAGGCTGAGCCCGCGCCTCAGCCCGGTTGCAGAGCGGGCACGGATCGGCCGCTGGCCGTGGCGAGGCGAAAGCGCCGGGGTCGCACGAACAGAAAATCGAATGGCGTGCCGCGCACGAGCCGCTCGAGGATCAAGGGCATCAGCACCGCCATCGCGATGACGATCAGGCTCGCCGCGCCGATATCGGCGATCCAACCGCTGCGCACGAGAAGCTCCCGCGTCGCGGCCATCGGCAGCGAGAAGGCGAGATAGATCACGATCGAGCGCTGGCCGCAGGTCCTGATCGCCTCGGCGACCGGACCTCCCAACCGGACGATCAGCGCAGCGGTCACGACGATCGCCAGCGCCCCTGCCGCGCCCAGCGCAAGACTCACGAGCGGCAGGCTGGCCAAGGTCGGGTGATCCGGGTTGCTCCATGGGCTCAGTGCCAGCCACCCTTCCAGGCCAGCCCAAACGGCGAGGCCGCACAGGGCGAGACCGATCCGGCGGCGCGCGGTATCGGCCAGCGCGAAGATCCGACCCGCAAACAGATACCCGGCGAGGAAGTAGACATACCGGGCGCAGAACTCGTCGATGAGCGTCGAGTCGGTGCGGATGTCGGCGATCTGCAGCAGGGCAGCACCCGTCAGCAGCAGACCCGCGGGAACCTGACGGAGCGCCTTGGTTACGACCGAGAACACCGCCAGCAGATAGATGAACCACAGGCTTGAATAGGGTTCGATCAGTGAATGGGCGAGATGCGCCGCGAAGGCCGTCGGCCCGCCGTCGCCCACGATCTTCCCGTACCGCGCGGCCGACTGGATCACGAGCCACAGCAGGTAGAAATAGGCGAAGTGAACGACGCGGCGGTCGGAGAACAGGCGCCAGTCACGGTCGATCACCCGGCCCATGAACAGGCCGGACAGGAGGAAGAAGTCCGGAATCCGAAACGGCTTCGCGAAGGCCACGACCGGATGCAGAAAACCTTCGCCGCCCATGGCGTCGCCGGTGCCGGTCACTGCATGCATCATGACCACGAGGAGGATGCATATGCCTTTGGCGACATCGACCCAGGCGAGCCGATCGCGCGCATCTCCGGTTCCGGCCATCGTCCCGTCCTTGCAGTCGAGGCGATCCTGGACCCGGAACGGTTGACGACAAGGCTCTGCGCCGGCGCGCGCTGTCGACGTGGCGAACGCGCGGTAAATGCCGCCCGTCAGTGCTTGCGCCGTGCTGCGCGCCGGTCACGGGTTGTGCGGGTTGCGGCGTGGAAATCGTCGGGCTTGCCGCGGACCCAGGTTAGGAACCGGGCGATCTCCGGATCGGCCCTGAGAGCCTCCACATCGGCGAGGCGCTTGGCGATCTCGGCTTCGCTGTAGCGGGCATGGATGGCCGAGTGGCAGATCTGGTGAAGCCGGACCGTGCCCCGGTGCGTCCCGCCTTTCAGCTTCGGGGTCAGGTGGTGAAGGCTGGAACGAGCGCCGGGCGGGATCGACCGCTCACAGAGCGGGCAGACCGGATGCGCGCGCGCGGCCGTCCCCGGCGCATCGGGGTCATCGGCGCTCCAGCGCCGTGAGCGCCGTCCGACCACGCACATCCTCCCTCGTTCGACCCGTTACCGCTCCGATTGCGCCGCCGGCGCGCAGCCCCGCGCGAGGCGGCTCCGGAACAGCGCCTCGGCCTCGCGATCGCCGACGCCCAGGATGGAGACGTGGTCGCCCGGAACGAGCTCGATCCGGGCTCGCGGCCCGGCCGCTGCCGCCAGGGCGACCGCAAGCTTGGCCGGCACCACAGGATCGTCGCGGCCCTGAACGATCAGCACAGGCGCCGTCCCGGTGCGGATGCGCAGGTCCGAACGATAGGTGTCGCGCAGGAGCCAGGTCGGGGCCAGCGGGACATGCAGCCGCACGGCATGGGTCATCGAGTCGAACGGCGCCTCCAGATACAAGCCGAGCGGCGCTGTGCGCGCACCGACCGCGACCGCGACGGCGGCGCCCAGGGAATGGCCGTGAAGCAGGATCGGCGCACCCGGCGCCCGAGCGGCCGCTGCAGCCACCGCCGCTATCCCGTCGCGGATCAGCCCCACCTCGCTCGGGTGTCCGGTCGAACCCGGATAGCCGCGATAGGCCGGGGCCAGGACGCCCCAGCCGCCGCGGTGCCAGGGACCGTCGGCGAAGCGGGCACCCTGCGGCTCCGGCCGCGAGCCGTTGCCGTGGAAACTGACGACCACGCCGCAGCCCGGCTGCGGCGGCTTCCACAGCGCGTGCAGCGTCTCGCCGTCCTCGGTGACGAGGGTGATCGCGGCCACACCCGGAACCGGCACTCCGGCGGACGGTGGCCTATAGGCGCCCGAATAGAGGAGCCGGCTCTGGTTGAGGCCGAGCACGACCAGGGCCAGGCCGTAGAAAAGGATGGCCGCGAGAGCCAAGCCGATCAGGAGACGCATATCCGCTGGCTGGAGAGCACGGCATTCGCCGAAGCGCGCGACGGGCCGGGAGGATCTGTTGTCTACGGGTTGCACCCAGCATTGACAAAGCCGCCCGAGAGCCCGAGTCTTGAATCGTTCCGAGGGGGGCCCTGCAGGGGGCTGAGATTGGGCACGCTGCCCTGACCCTTGAACCTGATCCGGCTCATACCGGCGGAGGGACGGGAACCTGCGGTCGCGTGCGCGCGGCCGGCTCTCATCTCAGCCATCGCGTGGACCGGACCGCTCCAGAACGAGGAGAGGCCCACGATGAACGCACCCGTTCTCCCCAAGGACGTGAAAGGCAGCCCCGAGGCCGTGACCACCGGTCCGGTCACCGGATCGCGCAAGGTCTATGCGAGCCCGGCCGGCCGGCCGGACATCCGCGTGCCCTACCGCGAGATTGTCCTCTCCAATCCCAAGGAGGAACCGGTGCGGGTCTACGACCCGTCGGGCCCCTACACCGAGACGGATGCGCGCATCGACCTCAACGCCGGCCTGCCGGGCGTGCGCGAGCCCTGGATCGCCGGTCGCGGCTACGCGGCGGTCGCGCCGCGGGCGGTGAAGCCCGAGGATAACGGCTTCGCGGGCGACAAGCTCGTGGCCGCCTGCCCCGCCGAACGGATCATCCGCAAGGCCGCGCCGGGCCAGATGGTGACGCAGTACGAATTCGCCCGCGCGGGGATCATCACCGAGGAGATGATCTACGTCGCCCATCGCGAGAATGTCTGCCGCGAGAAGATGCTCGAGGGCGCGGAGGCCGCGCTCGCCGACGGCCAGAGCTTCGGGGCGTCGGTCCCGCCCTTCATCACTCCGGAATTCGTGCGCGACGAGATCGCCCGCGGCCGGGCGATCATCCCGGCCAACATCAACCACACCGAGTTGGAGCCGATGGCGATCGGCCGGAACTTCTTGGTCAAGATCAACGCCAATATCGGCAACTCGGCGGTGACCTCCTCGGCCGCCGACGAGGTCGAGAAGCTCGTCTGGTCGATCCGCTGGGGCGCCGACACGGTCATGGACCTGTCCACCGGCCGCAACATCCACAACATCCGCTCGTGGATCATCCGCAACAGCCCGGTCCCGATCGGCACGGTCCCGATCTACCAGGCACTGGAGAAGGTCGGCGGCGACCCGCTCAAGCTCGACTGGGAGGTGTTCAAGGACACGCTCATTGAGCAGGCAGAGCAGGGCATCGACTACTTCACCATCCATGCCGGCGTGCGGCTCGCCCACGTGCCGCTGACCGCCCGGCGCGTCACCGGCATCGTCTCGCGCGGCGGCTCGATCATGGCGCGCTGGTGCCTCGCCGGGCACCGGGAATCGTTCCTCTACGAGCGGTTCGACGAGATCTGCGACATCATGCGGGCCTACGACGTGTCGTTCTCGCTGGGCGACGGCCTGCGCCCCGGCTCGATCGCCGACGCCAACGACGCCGCGCAGTTCGGCGAGCTTGAGACGCTGGGCGAGCTGACCAAGGTCGCCTGGGACAAGGGCTGCCAGGTGATGATCGAGGGCCCCGGCCACGTGCCGATGCACAAGATCAAGGTCAACATGGAGAAGCAGCTGAAGGAGTGCGGCGAGGCGCCGTTCTACACCCTCGGCCCGCTGACCACCGACATCGCCCCCGGCTACGACCACATCACCTCGGGCATCGGTGCCGCGATGATTGGCTGGTTCGGCACCGCGATGCTCTGCTACGTCACCCCGAAGGAGCATCTCGGCCTGCCCGACCGGGACGACGTGAAGACCGGCGTTATCACCTACAAGATCGCTGCCCACGCCGCCGACCTCGCCAAGGGTCACCCGGCCGCGCAGCTGCGCGACGACGCGCTCAGCCGCGCCCGGTTCGACTTCCGCTGGGAGGATCAGTTCAACCTGGGCCTCGATCCGGATACGGCCCGGCGCTACCACGACGAGACCTTGCCGAAGGACGCCCACAAGGTCGCGCATTTCTGCTCGATGTGCGGGCCGAAATTCTGCTCGATGAAGATCACGCAGGATTTGCGTGCCGAGGTGCTGGCGATGGAGGAGGCCGGCGAGGTCGTGGGCGCGTCGCCCGCGATGTCGAAGGCCGAGGCCGAGGCCGGCATGCGGGCGAAGTCGCAGGAATTCCTGGCCGAGGGCGGCAAGCTCTACGTCGACGCCGCCGAGTGAGACGGCGGCACGCCCGGTCCGTTCAGGATTCGGGCGTGCCGCAGCCCGACCCGGCGTGCCGCCGTACGGGGCCTCAATATTGAAGACGGCACCCGGGCAAGAACCTTGGGCATCGTGCAGCGCCGCGAGCATCAGATCCGCGGCGGTGCGGACGTTCGGTTGAGCCCCAGCTCCATGATCCGGGCGCAATCGTCCCCGGACCATCCTGAACGAAGCGGAGCGACTCCAGGGCGGCCGCGCTCAGCCGCAGGCCATTCCCATCCGGCGCGGCCCGGCGGCGGCCGACGCGGCTTCGCAGAGCATCCACGCATCCCGGTCCTGGAAGTTGCACCGGACGTAGCGCTGCGACTGCCCGTGCAGCGCGACGACTTTGAAACGAATGCAGCTCGGATTTATCGCGTGGCGGTAACGAGATGTTCATCGCATCTCCGAACGCCCACAGCCGTCCCGTGGACTGACAGCCGCCCTTAACCGATGATTAGGCAGGTCGCCGGTTCAATCCTCCTATCACAGGATCGCAGGAGACTGGTTATGGAGATCCGCCCGTTAACGACCACGCCATCGGGGCCGCAGGGCCTCGACGCCCTCGGAGCCACGGCTGCCGCCGCAGTGACCCAGAAGGCGCCGGAACCCGAGACCAATGCCGCGCCGCTCGAACCCGCGGTGAAGCTTGATATCGGCACCAATGGCGGCAAAGCGCGCTACATTCAGGACCCGGACACCAGCACGATCGTCTTCCAGGTGCTCGACCCCACGTCCGGCACCGTGATCGATCAGCTCCCGAGCGAGACCGCTCTGCGCAATCGCGCCTACGATTCCGCGCACGGGACGCGCAACTCCCAGCCCGGCAGCCTGTCGCGCGTGGCCTGAGGCTGCCGGGTCAGGCCCGAAGGCGGCGGAGGCGGTCGTCCGAGGCGGTGTTCCGCAGGCCGAACGACGCCAGCGGAAGGATCTCCACGGGCTGATTGCGCCGAGCGATCAGGACGCTGTTCTCCGAGACGGACGTCCACGTGCCGTGGTCGCGATCGAGCGGCTCGGACGCGACGACGACGCCGCCGTCGGACGCGCGGTAGTAGAGGGAGTTGGCCTTGTCGTTGGCTGCGTAACGGAACGCGTAGAGATCGCGTCCGTCCGCGAGAGCGGCCGTGAACCGGAACGGATGTTCGCCCACCAACTCGGTGAGGTGCACGAGTGCGCGCGTCGTGGCCTCCACGGGATCGCGGCGCGGTCCGGACCCCATCAGGCCGCAGCCGAGCAGGCCGAGGAAGATCGCCTCGGAATCCGTCGTGCCGGCACGGGACGGGTAGAGCTCGTCGGGGATCATCGCCTCGACCGGCCGCCGCAGGCGGCTCCAGTCGCCGATATAGCCGTTGTGCATGAACAGCCACGGCCCGCACGCGAAGGGATGGCAGTTCGGTCGGGTGATCGGCGTGCCGGTCGCCGCCCGCACATGCGCGAAGAACAGGTGCGAGTGCAGGTGACGGCACAGGTAGCGCAGGTTGTCGTCAGACCAGGCGGGCTGCACCTCGCGATAGCGACCCGGCTCGGGATGATCTCCGTACCAGCCAAGCCCGAAGCCGTCGCCGTTGGTCGCCGCGGTCGATTCCAGCGCCTGGATGCTTTGCGAGACCAAGCTGTGGGACGGCTCGGTGACGTAATGCTCCAGCGGGATGGTGCGTCCCGCATAGGCGATCCAGCGGCACATCGACGGGGTCCTCCGGGTGCGTGTCGCGAAGCTGATCCGGGACGATCGTGGACAAAGCGCGGCACCTTGAGCGCCGCGTCGATCACAATCATTCGCGAGAACCGTGCCGCGACGGTCAGCCTCAGACGCCGTGGGTCTGCAGCCAGCTCTCCAGAAGGGCGACCTGCCAGAGCTTGGAATTGCCTTTGGGTGTCAGCGTGCCGTCCGGATCGGCGAGCAGGTGGTCGACGTAGGCGCGGTTGAAGATGCCGCGTGCCCGCGCCTCCGGCCTGTCCAGAACGTCGCGGACGAAGTCCAGGAAGGGGCCGCGGATGTGCTTCAGTGCGGGAACCGGGAAGTAGCCCTTCTTCCGATCGATGACTTCGGCGGGAACGACCGCGCGGGCGGCCTCCTTGAGGATGTACTTGCCGCCGTCGCGGACCTTCAGCTCTGCCGGGATGCGCGCCGCCAGCTCGACGAGGTCGTGGTCCAGGAACGGGACGCGCGCTTCGAGACCGCAGGCCATGGTCATGTTGTCGACCCGCTTCACCGGGTCATCGACCATCATGATCTGCTGATCGAGCTGCAGCGTCTTGTCGATGGCGCTGGCGCTTTTTGAGTCCGCGAAGAACGCTTCGAGATACGCGGTGCTGTAGTCGCCGTTCAGCAGGTCCGGCGCCAGCGCCTCGCGCATCTCGTCATGGTCGCGATCGAAATACGCCCTGGCATAATCCGAGACCGGATCCGTCGAGCCCATCAGCTTCGGATACCAATGGTAGCCGCCGAACACCTCGTCGGCACCCTGGCCGCTCTGGATCACCGTGACGTGTTTGGCGACCTCCTGCGACAGCAGCAGGAACGCAACCGCGTCGTGGCTCATCTGCGGCTCGGCCATGGCGGCGATCGCCGCGGGCAGCGCCTCCAGAGTGCGCGAACCGTCCACGGCGAGCTTGGTGTGGTCGGTCTCGAAGGTGCGGGCGATGATGTCCGAGTACTTAAACTCATCACCCTCGACGCCGTTCACGGCGTCGAACCCGACCGAGAAGGTTTTCAGCCCGGTCTGGCCGTTGCGGGCCAGGAGCGCGACGAGGAGCGAGCTGTCGAGCCCGCCCGACAGGAGGACGCCGGTGGGCACGTCGGCGACCTGCCGACGCTCCACCGCGGCGCCGAGGGTCTCGAGGACGGCGTCGCGCCAATCGGCCTCGGTCATGCCGCGATCGGCCTCGCGCGGGCCGATCGTGACCGTCCAGTAGGTTTCCTCGTGCCGGGTGCCGTCCTTCTCCAGGGTCAGGATCGTCGCCGGCGCGAGCTTGCGGACGCCCTTGAGGATGGTCAGCGGCGCCGGCACGCCCGCGTGCCAGCTCATGTAATGGTGGAGCGCCGCCGGATCGATCGCCGTATCGACGTCGCCGGCCGCGAGCAGGGCCGGGAGTGACGAGGCGAAGCGGAAGCGACCCGTCACCGCGCTGTAATATAGGGGTTTGACCCCGAGCCGATCACGCGCGAGCACGACGCGTCCGGAGTCGCGCTCCAGGACGGCGAAGGCGAACATGCCGTAGAACCGCTCGACGCAGGTTGGTCCCCAGGCGTGATAGGCCTTGAGCACGACCTCGGTGTCGCTCGTCGAGAAGAAAACGTAGCCTTTCGCCTCCAGCTCGGCGCGCAGCGCGCGAAAATTGTAGATGCAGCCGTTGAAGACGATCGCCAGTCCGAGGCCCGGATCGACCATCGGCTGCTGACCGGCCTCGGACAGGTCGATGATCTTCAGCCGGCGGTGGCCGAAGACGACGCGGCCGGAGCCGAACAGGCCCTCGCCATCCGGGCCGCGCGCGCGCAGGCAGCCCACCATGGCCTGGACGGCAGCGGGATCGGCCGGTCCATCGAAGCTGATCTCACCGCAGATCCCGCACATCTTCGCTGTGGGCCCTCGTTCCGGCGGCGTGACCGCTCCAACGGAGCGAAACGGCCGGCGCGGCGCGACGTTCCTTGAACGACGCGGGATCGAACACCCGCATGGGTGGCCGGAGGCAGGGTCAAGCGTTTGACGCCGTCGCCGTCCGGCTGCTAGACCATGGCCGTGCATGAGCGCAGGGGTCGCGCGCGGACCGTCGGTTCCGCCCTGATGATCCGTGACGTCCATGTGGGCGGGCGTAGTTCAGTGGTAGAACGTCAGCTTCCCAAGCTGAATGTCGTCGGTTCGATCCCGATCGCCCGCTCCAGCACACCTTTCCGGTAGGATTACAGCCCGTTTGGTGCCGTCGGCTGCGAACGCCGGGGGACTCCGTACCGCTCGGTTCAAGCGGCTTTGGGAGCGCCTGCCGGCTTCTGCGCGTAGGTGATCTTGTAGGCTGTCGGGAACGGCGTGCCGCCGTCCTCGACCGCGCCGTCCGCCTGCAGGCCATCCCGAAGAACGATTCGGCGGATGATTTCCGGAATCATCGCTCCCGCCACGTAGCGGCCCAGGCATTCGTGATGCCCGAAACCGAAATGCAGGAACGCATGATCGGGCCGGGCCGAATCGAACCGCTCGGGATCGGACACCCAATCCGGGTCGAACATCGCCGACAGGCTCAAAGGCAGCACGACTTGGCCCTTCCGGATGCGGGTCTCGCATGCGCTGTCGCGCCCGAGCACGTGATCGGCCTCGGCCTGACGGAACATGAAGGCGACGATCGGCGCGAAGCGCAGGGCTTCCCACACATAGCCATCGAAGGTGGCGGGACTGTCGGCAGCCGCGCGCGCGGCCGCGTGAATGTCGGGGCGCCGGAGGATCTCCGCGAGGGCGTTCACCACCGCCTCCGCGGTCGTCTCGATCGCGCCGATGAGAAGGCCGCCCACATTGATGACCACCCGGTCCATGCCGAAACCGCTCGCCGCCGGAAGATTCAGCCGGAGGAGCCGGGTGAGGATATCGTCGGGTACGGGAGTGCCCGCCTTGAGGGCGGCGAGTCTTGCCGGGATCAGTGACGCGAAAGCGGCGCGCATCTCCTCGCGGGCCCGTTGCGCGGCGCCCTGGACGGCCTCGGCATCGGACCGATCGTCGAAGGGAAGATTGTTGAACTGGTCCAGCTGGTTCACGTAGGACCAGCGCAGCAGGTCGTCGTCCGGGGCCGGTAAGCCGAAATAGCTCTGCACGATCCGCAACGGGACCAGGCGCGAGATCGAGGCGACCACGTCGAGCGACCCGCCTCCCGCGTCGAGGGCGGCATCGGTGATCGCGCCGGACTGCTCACGGATAGCCGGAAGATCCTCCCACGACAGCATGGCGCGCATCACCGCCTTGTCTCGATAATTCACGTCTGTGCCGTCGAGGGCCAGCATGAACTGACCCATCTTGGGCTTGTAGAGCGCCACCGAGAAGATTGTCGGCAGGGACAGGATCTCCGCAATCTCGGCGCGGCGGGCGGCAAGGACGACCGCGCCACAGTCCAGCACCGGCCGCCGCTGACGCAACTGCGCGAAGAACGGCCGCGGTGCGCGTCGGATCCAATCCCGGGCGAGCGGCCAGCGCTCGGCGACGGGCAGGGCTTCGAGGCTGTCGAGACAGGGGGCATCACGGTCGGCTGGGCGCATGGACCTCTTCCAATCTGTTGCGATCCGGCCCGGACGGCCACGCGCTGCGGCGCGGGCCGTCAGTTGAGCGAGATGTCCAGGCCTTCGCGCAGGCGCGCGACGAGCTCGCCCTGCCGGTGCGTTTCGGTTTTCGCGAAGAGGGCGCGCAGCTGCGTGCGCACCGTCGAGATCGCGATGCCGCGCTCCCGGGCATGGGCGTCGAGCGAGCGCCCCGATGCGACCGCGTGGGCGAGGATCGCCTCGGCAGACGTCAGGCCAAACAGGCTCTGAAGACGGACCGCGCCATCCTGGCTCTTGTTGCCGCCGCTGCGGATCACGACGGCCAGCTCGGCCTTGACCCGCGTTCCCGTTCCGGACGGCCGCTTCGACAGCGGATGCAGCGACACGCGAAACGGGGTGCCGCTCTCGGCACAGGTGATCGCGATGTGCTCGGCCTGTGTGATCTTCACGTGGCCGGTCGCCGCCGCGAGGGCCTCGCTGGCCGCTTGCGCGATCCGCCGGGAGCACTGGCCGTCCCTGAGCGCGAGGCTGCCCCTGTCGAGGGACAGGCCGGTGCGTGACTTCGCGAGCTCCTCGGCGGCGCGGTTGGCGTGCGCGACCCGCAGGCGCGAATCGGTCAGGATCACGGCAGCGTCGAGGAGGTCGAGCGCGGCGGCGAGATCTGAGGAGCGCTCGGAGGCCTGGCGCATCAGGGCATAGAACTCGAAGGCCCGGCGCAGGTGCGGCACCAGCATCGCCAGGCGCCGCGCCTCAACGGATCGGAAAGGCCCCGCCTCCTCGTCGCGCATGGCGGCGAGCGTCGCCATGACGTCGGCCTCCTTGGCGAAGTAGCTCACGAGGCTGTGCTCGATACCGAAAGGCCGCACGACCTCCTTGAAGAGAGCCGTCTCGCGGAACTGGACCGGGTCGACACCCTCCTCCGCCCGGATGACCTTGCCCTGGTTCGACAGGATGTAGGGCAGCCGGGGATCCTCCGTGGCGTGCCGGTAGAGGAACGTGCGGTACTGCGTGCGGTCGAAACCCGACACCGCCCACATCGGCTTGCGGCTCCCGTCGAGACTGAACACCGCGAGTTGGCCGACGCGCCCGCCGACGAAGTTCGTGAGATCTCCCAGGAGAGCCGACCATTCCTCAGGCTGGCCGACACGGTCGTAGATGGATCCGACCAAGTGCGAGTAGGCCTCAACGTCCTGCATCGTGGGGCTCCAAAGTTGGCAGCGGGCGTGCGTGCGCGTCGTTTCCCTTTTCGATCAGTATCGGCGGGGCATGGGCGACACCAGACACCAATTAATTCCGATCATACTCCGATCGAACATTTCAGTTTCAACAGAGGTTTAGACGTATTATCGACTTACAAGGTCCGCAGATACTCCAGAAGTTGCCGTCGCTGCGCGTCGTCGAGCCGGTCCGTCCCGTACGCGGGCCCCTCGTGCCCACGGTTCGAGTTTCCCGGTAACGTCGTGTCGAACAGGAACGGGCCGACATCCGAGCGGAAGCCGAGGCGGGCCTCGTCCACATCCCGGCTTCCGACACGGAAGGTCTTGGAACGTCGTTCCGAGGGAAGCAGAAGTTCGTACAGGGTCGGCACCGAGCCGTTGTGCAGGAACGGTCCCGTCGCCCAGATCCCGTCGAGCGGGCGCGCCTTGTAGGCGAGGAGATCGCGGTCCTTGCGCCTGTCGAGGAAATCGGCGACCGCGCCTTTACCGCCGGCTGTCGATACGTCGTTGAGGAGAGGGTTGCCGGACCTGATCGTGGAGGCACCCCGCTTGAGCAGGCGGTCGATGACAACGCCCTGATCGGCGCGGATCCGGGTCAGATCCGGAGCCTTATCGATCGGCGCCAGGATCGCGCCCGCGACGATCGCGGCGACAAGGTCGAGGCTGCGCGTTTCGGCGGGTAGCGGCGGCGTGGTCGCCAGAAACGGCATGCGGACACCCTCAAGGATGCCGGTCTTGGCCCGCCGGTTCGCGGCATTCTCCGCCATCTTCGGATCGGTGCCGATTTCGGCGAGCGGCGTCATGACGACGGTTTGGGCGCGGTTGGATCCCTTCGCAGCGATCGCATGGCAGGACAGACAGAGCTGATCGTAGAAGGTCTTGCCGGCGACGGCGTCGCGCTTCTGGGCCTCGGTGCGCGGCGCGATCCGGTCCGGCCAGACAGGCGCAGTCAGAGCGCCCAGCTGGTTCTCGATCCGCAGCAGGTTGAGCCGGTCCGCCGAGGTCTCGAACCAGAGCGGCGGCAGGGTTGGCTCGCGGATATCGGCGTAGGCGAAGACGCCGAGCACTTCGCCGACGTTGCGGCCGAGGCGCTCCACGGCGAGCTTGTTCGGCGCGGAGCCGTTCCACTGCACCTTATCGTGCCAGGACGTGTCCCACAGGAACGGATAGCTGACGGGTGCATCGGGCTTGGCGATGTTGCGCCGGTCGTGCAGATCCAGGCCTGTCGCCCGGTTGAAGATCATCCCGAACGCGTCGAGGCGCGCCGGCCCCCAGGGCACCGCCGCGCGGCTCGTCTCCACATAGTCCGAGAAATCCTTGGCGAAGCTGTCGAGGCTCTTGCGCAGGCGGGCCCGGTCGGCCTCCGCTGCGCCCGGGTCGTGTGCAGACAGCTCCGGCGGGAGGACGCGGCCTGCGAAGCGCTCGAACCGGTCCGGCTCGCTCGCGGTCAGGGTTAGGGCCCGGCCGAGTTCCTCGATGAAGGCGAACATGTCCGCGTTCGTCGGCCCGCCATCGATTTGGATCGTCTGCCCGCGCAACTCGACGCGGTTCACGTGGCAGGCGGCGCAGGTCATGCCGACCCATTCGCCGCGGTCGTCGACATCCTTCACGAAGCCGATGGGGAGGCCGGTGCGGACGGAGCCGGGCGCACCGTCATAGGGATTCGGCAGGTATCCGAAGCGCGCGAGACTGTCGGCCACGAACAGGCGGCCGCCTTCCGCACTCTCCAGGGACATGAACCACGCGTAGGGCATGATCTGCGAGCCCTGGCTCGCCGTGTAGAACCACGCCCGATCCTGGGCGCTCCAAGACTGATTGAGGAAGTGCGGCGCCGGCCCCGGCTGCTCCGCGCCCGCCGGTGTCGCCGGTCGTGCCGTGAGCATGAGCAGCGTGGCGAACGCAACGCCTGCGATCCTGGATCGAGTCACGATCGCATCTCGGGCATGGCCTGAACCTGCCGCCTCTCAGGTTGCTTCGAAAATTGATTAGACGTCGGTCAATTCAGATGCCTCCCCCGAATGGAGGATAAACAGACTGGGAATTCAAGCGCGAAACAAACTTCCAGTGACAACGAACACTGGATTGGCAACCCGATCTTGCCCGGCGCGCCGGCGCTTGAGGCGGCCCGCGCGCCGATCACCGCCGCGCGTCAGCGCACCCCGCCGCCGACGTTGATGTCCTCACCCGTCACCCAGCGGGCTTCGTCGGACGCGAGGAACGCCACGACGCCCGCGATGTCATCGGGCTGGCCGGCGCGGCCGAGGGGCGTCTGCGCGACCATCCCGGCCTCCATCTCCGAACCGGAAATGCCCGCCGTACGCGTGCCCTCGGTCACCACGTAGCCGGGGCTGACCACGTTGACCCGGATCTTGCGCGGGGCCAGCTCGTTGGCGAGGACGCCCGAGATCGCGTTCACGGCCCCCTTGGTGCCGCTGTAGACCGCCGTGGTAGCCGGATGGATGCTCGCCGCCACCGACGAGATGGTGATGATGCTGCCGCCCTCGCCGAGATGCTCCGAGGCGGCCTGCGTCGCCAGGAGCACCCCCAGCACGTTGACGTCGAAGATTTGGCGATAGTGCGCCTCGGTCACCTCGGCGAGCGCGGCGAATTCATAGACGCCGGAATTGTTGACCAGGATGTCCAGCCGGCCGAACGCCTTCACCGCCGCCTCGATCAGCCCGCGTGCCTGCGCGGCGTTGGAGACGTCGGCCTGGACCGCCGTCGCCCTGCCCCCCGCCGCGGTGATCGCCGCCACGACGGCGTCCGCGCCCGTCCGGCTCGATGCGTAATTGACCACGACCGCGGCTCCATCCTTCGCCAGCGCCTTCGCGATCGCGGCACCGATCCCCTTCGATGCCCCAGTCACCACTGCGACCTTGCCGTCGAGCTTCGACATGTGTGCTAACCTTCGACATGGGCCGGTTCCGGGATGGAAGCGATCGTCCCATAGTTCCGGATTTCGGAACTAATAGAACGGAGTTCAAGGCCCCATATGGGTGAAACATGAGGCCCCTGATTCACCCTGCGATTGAAGACGTTCAGCCCGAGGCGATCCTGCACGCGCTGGCCGATCCCGATCGGGCGGCGATCTTCGCGCGCATCACGCGCGCGGGCTGTGTCGAGGCCTGCTCGGCCGTTTCAGCGCTCGGCGAACGGGTGATCCCGAAATCGTCGCTGTCCAGCCACTTCAAGGTGCTGCGCGAGGCGGGCCTGATCCGGTCCGAGCGCCACGGCGTGGAGATGCGCAACCACTCACGCTTCGTCGAGGTCGATGCCCGGTTTCCCGGCATGCTCGCCGCGATCCTGAACGCCTACGCGGCCCGGTTCGCCCAGGACGGGGCGGCCGAGACCAACGCGGCCGGAACCTGCGGGACCTGAGCTTCCGCCGCTCGATCGTGCCTCGCGGCGTCGGGACGGCTCGCGCCGCCGACGGCGGTCAGCGTGCCGGAACTGTCCCGGGACCGAAGCCCGTGGGCGGGCGCGAGCCGAGATGGCCCCGCAGGGTCCGGCTCTCGTATTCGCTGCGGAAGAGGCCGCGCCGCCGCAGCTCAGGCAGCACCAGCTCGATGAAGTCGTCGAGGCCGCCGGGCAGGGTCGGCGGCATGATGTTGAAGCCGTCGGCGCCGCCGGCCTGGAAGCGCGCCTCCATCTCATCGACGATCTGCGCCGCCGTCCCGACGATCTGCGAGTGGCCGCGGGCGCCCGCGATGCGCAGGTAGAGCTGGCGCAGAGTCAGACCCTCGCGGCGGGCGAGATCGAACATGAGCTGCTGGCGGGACTTGATGCCCTCGGTCTCGGGCAGCTCCGGCACGGGCCCCTCGGGATCGTAGCCCGACAGGTCGTGGCCGCCGATCATGCGGCCGAGCAGTGCCAGCCCGACAACCGGGTCGATCAGGTCCTGAAGCGCCTCGAACTTCGCCCGCGCCTCGGCCTCGCTGCGCCCGACGACCGGGAACAGGCCGGGCATGATCTTCAGGTCATCCGGCACACGACCGAACCCGGCCATGCGCCCCTTGAGATCGCCGTAGAACTCGACCGCCTCGTCCAGCGTCTGGTTCGCGGTGAAGACGATCTCGGCGGTCCGCGCCGCGAGGTCCTTGCCGGGCCCGGAGGCGCCAGCCTGCACCAGCACCGGCTGGCCCTGCGGCGTCCGCGAGATGTTGAGCGGACCGCGCACCTCGAAATGCTTGCCGTGATGGTCGAGGGGCCGGAAGCCGTCCGGCTTCGAGAACTGGCCGCTGGCGCGGTCGATGATCACCGCGCCGTCTTCCCAAGTGTTCCAGAGGCCGAGGACCACGTCCACGAACTCCTCGGCGCGCTCGTACCGGTCGGCGTGGCGGGCGATCCGGTCGCCGCCGAAATTCGCCGCCTCCGCGTCGGTGGCGGATGTGACGAGGTTCCAGCCGGCGCGACCACCGCTGAGGTGATCGAGCGACGCGAACCGCCGCGCCACGTTGTAGGGCTCGTTGAAGCTCGTCGACGTCGTGGCGACGAGGCCGATCCGGCTCGTCACGGCCGCGAGGGCCGAGAGAAGGGTCAGCGGCTCGAAATGGGTCGAGCGCGCCGTGCGCTCGCTCGAGCGGAGGTCCAGATCACGGATACCCGTGCCGTCCTCGAGGAAGATCAGGTCGAATTTCGCGGCTTCAGCCCGGCGTGCCCAGCCGACATAGCGTTCCAGCACCAGCCCGCCGTCGGCCTCGCTGGAGGGATGACGCCAGCCGGCCACATGGTGACCCGTCGCGTAGAAGAACGCGCCGAGGCGCAGGGTGTCCTGTCTCATCGATCCGACCGGCTACGGGGACGGCCCGCTTCGGGCCGCGTCACGGGACGGAGTGTAGCCGACCGAGCCCCGGCCGCGAACCGCCGGTTGCAGCCGCGGTGAAAATCTCGAGCGCTTGAAACGGCCGCGACCTCCAGCGGCGGCCTCACGGACAAGGCCAGGTGATTGAATTCTTCTCGCAGCGCGACCGAACGCCGAAGATTATTGTCTTCAAACTCCAAAGTAGAGAACGCACTTTCGTTGACTCGGGCATGCTCCGACAGGATCTTGTATACACTGTCTGCACCAAGGACCCCGCGGCAACGATGAAGACGCAGAAGCCGTCCGGCAGTGGCCCCGGAGCGACTTTGCGCGAAGGCCGCACGCGCGCCCGCGATCGAGACGCCGCGCCGCGTCACCGCGGATGCACGCGCCTGCCGCGATGTCCGACATCGACGAGCCGCGTCCCGCCGCGCCGGGTGCCGTCGATCGTGCAGCACTGAGCGGCGTTTTCCGTCAACCAGACCGACCAAAACCACGCGCCGGGCGCAGCCTTCGCCTCCCGAGCGGGGCGCCAGAACCGCGCGCAACGCCAACCTCCTGAGCCCTAGGTTATGCCCATGTCCTTGCTCCGCCGATCCGTCCTGGCCGCCGGCCTTGCTCTGGCCGGTCTGGCGAGCCCGTTCGGGCCGGTGGCCCGGGCCGAGGAGCCCAAGGAGATCCGGCTGGACTGGGCCACCTACAATCCGGTCGGCCTGCTCTTGAAGGAGAAGGGCTTCCTGGAGGAAGCGCTGGCCCCGCGCGGGATCAAGGTCCGGTGGGTCCAGTCGCTCGGCTCCAACAAGGCTCTCGAATTCCTCAATGCCGGGGCCATCGATTTCGGCTCGGCGGCTGGCGCGGCAGCCCTCGTGGCGCGGATCAACGGCAACCCGATCAAGGCGATCTACGCCTACTCGCGCCCCGAATGGACGGCGCTCGTTACCCGCAAGGAGACCGGCATCACCAAGCCGGCTGACCTCAAGGGCAAGCGCGTCGCGGTCACCCGCGGCACTGATCCGCACATCTTCCTGATCCGCGCGCTCCAGGGCGCCGGCCTGACCGAGCGCGATGCCAAGCTCGTCCTGCTGCAGCACCCCGACGGGCGCACCGCCCTCGACCGGGGTGACGTGGACGCCTGGGCGGGCCTCGACCCGATGATGGCGGCGGCCGAGATCGAGAACGGCGACGTCCTGTTCTACCGCGACGCCGCCGCGAATACCTGGGGCCTGCTCGACGTCCGGGAGGCCTTCGCCAAGGAAAATCCCGATCTCGTGCGGGTGGTGATCGCCGCCTACGAGCGGGCGCGGGCCTATGCGCTGGCCAACCCGCAGGCGCTCTCCGCCGCTCTGGTCGCGGCCACCAAGCTGCCAGAGTCGGTGATCGCCCGCCAGCTCGAGCGCAACGATCTGTCCCAGCCGGCGGTCGGCCCGGCCCAGGCCGAGTCGATCAAGGCCGCCGGCCTCGCGCTGCAGCAGGCCGGCGTGATCCCCGCCGGCACCGACGTGACGGCCGCGGTCGACGGCCTGCTCGACGCGAGCTTCAATCCCGTCGCCGGGCGGTGAGGCGCGGCGTGCCGCTGCTGCAGCGGGGCGGTCGCGCCGGACTCGGGCTGGTTCTGCCGCTCCTCCTCGCGATCGGATGGGAGATCGCGGTCGATACGGGGCTCGCGTCCGGGCGCCTGCTCCCGCCGCCGAGCCGGATCGGCGCGACGCTGTGGGACCTCGCGGCGTCGGGGGATCTCTGGATGCATGTCGAGGCGACCCTGGTCCGGGTCGGCCTCGGCTTCCTGTGCGGGGCCGCGGCCGGAATCCTGGCCGGCGCGCTGGTCGCCACGGTTCCGGTCCTGCGCTGGCTGGTCGATCCGAGCCTCCAGGCGCTGCGCGCCGTCCCGTCGCTGGCCTGGGTGCCGCTGTTCATCCTGTGGTTCGGCATCCTCGAGACGCCCAAGGTGCTGCTGATCGCCGTGGGCGTGTTCTTCCCAGTCTACGTCGGCGTGTCCGGGGCGATCGCCTCGGTGGATCGGAAGCTCGTGGAGGTAGGGCGGATCTTCCGGCTGTCGCGCCTCGCTCTCGCGCGCCGCATCCTGCTGCCGGCCGTCCTGCCGGCCACGCTCATCGGCTTGCGCACCGGCCTCGGGCTCGGCTTCCTGTTCGTCGTCGCGGCGGAGCTGATGGGCGCCTCCGAGGGCCTGGGCTACCTGCTGGTCGACGGCCAGCAATTCAGCAAGCCGGATCAGATCGTGGCGGCGATCATCGCCTTCGCGGTGGTCGGCAAGCTCGCCGACATGGCCTTGATCACGCTGACACACCCCTTGACGCGCTGGCAGGATACCGTGCGGGAGAACCTGTGACGGCCGATCCGAGACCCGCGCCATTCGAGCCGGCTCCGCGCACCGACCCCGACGGACCAAGGTTACCCGTGCTCAACGTCGACGACCTCTCGAAGACCTATGCCGACGGCACCGAGGCGCTGTCGGGCATCGGCCTGTCGGTCCGGCAGGGGGAGATCGTCGCGCTGATCGGCGGCTCAGGCTGCGGGAAGACGACGCTGCTCCGGCTGATCGCGGGCCTCGATCAGGCGAGCCGCGGGTCCGTGCAGGTCGACGGCGAGGCGATCCGCGCGCCCCATCCGAGCGTCGGCGTCGTGTTCCAGGAGCCGCGGCTCCTGCCCTGGCTCGACGTGGCGGGGAATGTCGGCTTCGGGCTCGCCGCCCTCCCCCGCTCCGAGCGCCGGAGCCGCGTCGCCCACGCCCTCGACCGCGTCGGCCTCGCCGAATATGGCCATCGCTGGCCGCGCGAGCTCTCCGGCGGACAGCAGCAGCGCGTCGCCATCGCCCGGGCCTTCGTGGCCCAGCCCCGGGTGCTGCTCCTCGACGAGCCGTTCTCGGCGCTCGACGCCTTCACCCGGAAGGGACTGCACGAGCAGCTTCTCGACCTCTGGACCGAGTCGAAGCCCACGATCCTGATCGTCACGCA
Source organism: Methylobacterium sp. OAE515 (assembly GCF_041806315.1). Taxonomy (NCBI): domain Bacteria; kingdom Pseudomonadati; phylum Pseudomonadota; class Alphaproteobacteria; order Hyphomicrobiales; family Methylobacteriaceae; genus Methylobacterium; species Methylobacterium sp. OAE515. The sequence continues at coordinate 2,182,321 of NZ_JBGMUV010000001.1, read as the reverse complement.
CGATGTCGGCGAGGCCGTCACGCTCGCCGACCGGGTCGTGGTGATGCGCCCGCGGCCGGGCCGGCTCGACGAGACCGTGGCGATCGGGCTCAGCCGCCCGCGCGATCCCGTGGCGCCCACCTACGAGGAGGCGGTGCGCCGGGTGCTGGCTGCCCTCGACCGCTCCCTGCGACCGGCCCAGACCGGCCCCCGTCCCACCCCCGAGACTCGCGCCAGCTGGTGGTGAGCCACCGCCGCCCGGCGACCCGATCCATGGATGATTCGATGCCCGTCACGCGCCGTACCCTGCTCACCGGCCTCTCGGCCGCGGTCCTCGCCGGGCTGAGCCGCCCGGCCCGGGCCGCCGCCACGCTGCGCATCGGCTATCAGCGCTCCTCGACCCTGATCGCACTGCTGCGCCAGGACGGCGCCCTGGAGCGCGCCCTGGTCTCCCTCGGCACCGGCCTGTCCTGGCACGAATTCACCAGCGGGTTGCCGATCATGGAGGCGCTGAATGCCGGGCAGATCGACGTCTCGGCCGATGTCGCCGACACCGTCCCGATCTTCGCCCAGGCCGCTGCCGCCCGGATCACCTACATCGCCCAGGAGGCGCCCTCCCCCGAGGCCCAGGCGATCCTGGTGCCCGCCGAGTCCGCGGTGAAAGCGGTGGCGGACCTCAAGGGCCGGCGGGTCGCCGTGACCAAGGGGGCGGGCAGCCACTACCTGCTGCTCGCGGCGCTCGCGGAAGCCAAGCTCACCTTCAAGGACATCACGCCGGCCTATCTGACGCCGGCCGATGGACGCGCGGCGCTCGCCAGCGGCGGCGTCGAGGCCTGGGTCGCCTGGGATCCCTTCCTGTCCGCGGCCCGGCAGCAATCGGGCGCCCGGGTGCTGCGCGACGGGGCCGGATTGTCGCTCTACAAGCGCTACTACCTCGCGGCCGATCCCTACGTCGCCGCCAACGGCCCGGTGCTCGCCGCCCTGTTCGACCGGCTCGCCGAGACCGGGGCCTGGGTCAAGGCGAACCCGGCCGAGGCCGCCTCCCGTCTGGCGCCCCTCTGGAAGATCGAGCCCGAGGTGATCGTGCGCGCCAACGCGCAACGGAGCTACCGGGTCGAACCGGTCACCCGCGCTGGCCTCTCGGAGCAGCAGAAGATCGCCGACGCGTTCCGCGCCGAAGGATTGCTGCCCCGTGCCGTCGATGCCAGCGCTCTGGCCATCTGGACGCCGCCGGCGCGCTGATCCGCATCGCGTTAGACATCGGCGCGTTCAGAGAACCGGTGCCAGCTCCCGAGCCGCCGGCTCGACCTGCCGGAACCGCGCGAAGCGCAGGGCCATCACCGGCAGGATCAGCAGGTTCAGAACCGTCGAGGTGACGAGGCCGCCGAGGATTACCAGCGCCATCGGCCCCTCGATCTCGCGCCCGGGCTCCCCGGCGCCCAGCGCCAACGGCAGCAGGCCGAGGCCGGTGACCAGCGAGGTCATCAGGATCGGCACCATCCGGTCGGCCGCACCCTCGGCGGCGGTGGCGGCGTTCCAGGAACGGTGATCGCGCGTCACCATCTGCTCGTAATGGGCGATCATCATCACGCTGTTGCGCAGCGAGATCCCCGACAGGGTCACGAAGCCCACGACCGAGCCCAGCGACAGCACACCGCCCGTGAGCGCCGCCGCCGCCACACCGCCCACGAAGGCGAAGGGCAGGTTGATCAGCACCAGCAGCAGGTTCGCCGCCGAGCCCGTGACGATGGCGAGCAGCACCACGATGCCGAACCCGGCGAGCGCCGCATGGAGCAGCAGGTCGCGCCGGGCGGCCGCCTGGGCTTCGGCAGCCCCCGAGAAGGTGACGTAGACGCCTCCGGGCAGCCGCACCTCCTTGGCGACCTTGCGCTTGGCCGCCGCCACGAAGCTCGCGATATCGCGCCCGACGACGTTGGCGGTCACCGCCTGGACCCGCTGCGCGCCCAGGTGCTGCACCTGGTACCGGCCGGCGCTCTCGTAGACGTCGGCCACCTGCGACAGGCGGACGTAGCGGCCACCGGGCGTCCGCAGCGGCAGGTCGCCCACCGCGCTGAGGCGCCCCCGCGCCTGGGCGTCGAGGATCACCAGCACGTTGAACACGGCGTTGCCGCGGTAGGTCTGGCCGACCACATCGCCCTGATAGGCGGTGCGGACCGCCTCCAGGACCTCGACCGGGTCGAGGCCCCAATGGCGTAGGTCCACCGGGCGCAGGGCGACAGTGACCTGAGGCAGGCCGGCGGGCGAGGCCTGCTGGACGTCGCGGGCGCCCTTCACCTCCGACAGTTCCTGGGCCACCGAGCGGGCGGCGGCCTCGATCCGGTCGAGGTCGCTGCCGACCACGTTGATCACGACCGGTGCGGTGAAGCCCGAGACCGTCTCCTCGATCCGCTCCGTCAGGAAGGTCTTGAGCGAGAAGGCCGCGCCGGGAAATCCCGCGATCAGCGCCCGGATCGCGGTCTCGACCGAGCGCTGGGCGGACCCGTCGAGGCCGGGCTGCAGATCGATGTGGATCTCGCTGTAATGTGGGCCGGCCGTGTCCTCGCCCGCCTCGGCCCGGCCGATCTGCGACGCCACCGCCCGCACGCCCGGGATCTGCTTCAGGTCCGCGGTGATGAGGGTGCCGAGCCGCTGCGATTCCTGCAGCGAGGTTCCGGGAATGGCCACCATGTGCAGGATCATGTGCCCCTCCCGGAGATCGGGGAGGAAGACCGCCCCGAGGGTCGGGAGGATGGCGGCACCGACGAGCGTCACCAGAAGGCTGCCGAGCATCGCGAGCCGCGGCACCCGGCCGACCAGGGCGAGCAGCCGGAGATAGGCCGCGCGGCTCCAGCGCACGACCGGCGGCTCCCGGAACGGCACGGCCTCGCCACCCTTCAGCCGGCCGGCCAGCAGCAGCAGCGCCAGCGCCGGGGTGACGGTCAGCGCCACGAGGAGCGAGGCGACGACCGCCGCGATGTAGGCGAGCGCCAGAGGGCCGAACAGGCGTCCGGCGACCCCGTTGAGCGCCAGCACCGGCATGAACATCAGGAGCACCGCCAGGGTGGCGTAGGCCACCGAGGTGCGCACCTCCAGCATCGCGGAGAACACCACGCGCGCCGCCCCGCGGCCGGTGCCGCGGGCCGCTCGCAGCCGGCGGGCGACGTTCTCGACGCCGATCACCGCGTCGTCCACCACCTCGCCGATGGCCAGCGCCAGTCCGCCGAGCGTCATGGTGTTGAGGCTCTCGCCCCAGGCCTGGAGGGCCAGGGCGGCGGCGATGAGCGAGAGCGGGATCGCCGCCGCGCTGATCAGAGCGGCCCGCCAATCCGCCAGGAAGACGAGGAGCACGAGAACCACCAGCACCCCGCCGAGCGCCAGGGCCTGGAGGACGTTGCCGGTGGCGACGTCCACGAAGTTCGCCGGCCGGAACAGGTCGGGGCGCAGGCTCACGCCCTCGCGGTCGAGAACCGGGCGCAGCTCGTCCAGCGCCGCCTCCAGCCGGGCGGTCACCGCACGGGTGTCGACCCCGATCTGGGCGCCGACCATCAGCAGCACGCCGGGCGTCCCGTCCACGAGGGCGCCGCTGATCGCGGGCTCGGGCGCGGCCGTGACGGTTGCCACGTCCGACAGGACCACGCTCGCCCCGCCATCGTTATGGAGGACGGTCCGTCCCAAAGCCTCGGGCGTGAGCGACTGTCCCTCGGTCCGCAGCAGGACCCGCTGGTTCGGCGTGTCGACGAAGCCGGCGCCCCGGACACCGGTCGCCTTGCGGGCCGCCGCCAGGACATCGTTGAGGCCGATCTGGTAGCGGATCAGGTCGTCCGGGCGGATCTGGACCTGGAGCGACCGGACCGAACCGCCGTAGATCGACACCTGGGCGATGCCCGGGACGGCCTGCAGGCGGCGGCGCACGGTCCATTCCGCGACATGGCGCAGGTCCATGGCATCGCGCGTCTTCGAGGTCAGCCCGACGAGGAGCACCGTGAGCGTCGAGGAGGTCAGCGGGGTCATGGCAGGCGCCGCGACCCCGTCCGGCATGCGGCCCGCAAGGGCCGCCAGACGCTCGTTGACGCGCTGGCGCACCCGGTCGACATCGCTGCCGGATCTGAATGCGGCGGTGATCACCGAGAGGCCCTGGATCGACGTCGAGCGCAGGGTCTCCAGGCCGGGCAGGCCGCCGACCGCGACCTCGACCGGCTGGGTCACCAGTACCTCGACCTGCTCCGAATCGAGGCCCGGCGCCTCGGTCTGGATCGTCACGATCGGCGGCGCGAATTCCGGGAAGACGTCGTAGCGGGCGCCGGCGAGGGCGTAGAGGCCGAAGACGATCACCGCGCAGGCCAGCGCCAGCACCACCCGCGGCAGCCGGACCGCGAAGCCGACGAGGAACGCCTGGGGTCCGCCGCGACCGGCAGCGGCGGGCGGCTCAGTCATCGTCGTCGCCCACGACCCGGATGCGGCTCTTCATCTCTTCGGAGAGCAGGGCCTGGCCGCCCTTCAGGACGATCTCGCTCGCCTCGGGCAGATCCTCCACCACGAAGGCATCCGCCGACATGGGCGCGTCCGGACGGATCGGATGCCGCACATAGGCCCCCTCGCCGGTGCCCCGGTACACCCAGGTGCCCCCCTCCCCGTGCACGACGGCATCCTCGGGGACGAGGACGCCGCGCACCGGGCGCGCGGCCGGCAGGAAGGCCATCGTGCTCGTGCCTGGCAGGAGCCCGCTCTCGCCCGAGACGAGGTAGAAGAAGCTCTGGCCCTGGATGCGCGGATCCGTGCGGGTCGCTGGCGAGACGAGCCGCAGGGGCACCCGCTCGCTCTGCGGCGGCACCTCGGCAGACGCTTGCTTCGGCGGCTCCGGGAGGCTCTCGCCCGGCGGTAGCGTCACCTGGACCAGGAAATCCGCGCGCTCGATCAGCCGCGTGACCAGGGGCGAGCGCTCGATGATCGCCTTGCCGAGCACCGAGCCCCATTCCTGCCGGGCGGTGGCCGCGAGGGTGCGCACCTGCGATTCGGCCGCGGTCACAGCGGCCCGATCGGTCAGAAGCGTGCCCTCGGCGGTCTCGATCTGCGCCACAGCCACCACCCCGGCCCCGAGGCTGCGCGCGCGTCGCGCGGCGCTGGCGGACACCTCGACCCGCGCCTGGGCCGTCTGAAGCGCCGCGACGGCCCCCGCGTAGCTGTTGGCGAGCTCGGTGATGCGGGCGAGATCGAGGACGCTGCCATACGCGGTCAGCTCCTGCTCGTGGCTCACCGAGGGCCGCGTCTCAGTGACGAGGCCGATCCGCTCGCGCTCGGCGGTAGAGAGCCGCACGACGGTGCGCCCGTCCTCGATCGCGGTACGCGGCGCGGGGAGCCGCGCCTCGGCAACGGCGTCTCCACGCAGGCCGGGGACAAGCGGTTCAAGCTGCTGCCGCAGGTCCGAGAGGATCGGAGCCGCGCGTGCACGGAGCAGCGCACCGGGCTCCGTGAAGGCGACGCACGCGGCTGCGAGCAGCAAGCCTCCGGCGAGCAGGAGCGTCCGCCGCTGACCCACGTCCCGTCCCTCCCCTGCGCCATTGCCGAATTTACCCGGCTCTAATGCCGAATACACCCGGATGCGCTGGGCTCAAACTGCGCCGCGCTGGGGCGGGGCAAGGATCCAGAGGAATGTCGCGAGTCTCTGCCCGCCGGTCACGATGCCGGACTGGGCCTGATCGTACCGCCTTCGCGTGACGGCGCCGGCACTGTGGCCACGGCGCGCATCGGCGCGGATCTTTGTCGACAATGCTCGGAAAACAGAAGGCCCGCCTCGCGCTGACGAGGCGGGCCTTCACCGATTTCCGAGCGTCTTGGCTGAGCTTTAGCAGTCGTTGCCCGACACCGGGGCCGTCTGGCTGTTGGCGGCGGCGTTGTTCATCGCGCCAACGGTGCCAGGTGACGCCGGCTGCTGGCCGCCCGCAAGGTTGGCGGCAGCCGGATCGGTCGAGTTCGACTTGGCACCCGGGCTTGTCTTGGCGGTGTCAGCCGTCTGCGTGGCACCGGCGTTGTTCATGGCGCCGACAGTTCCGGGCGAGGCAGGCTGCTGACCACCGGCCAGGTTCTTGCTCGATTTGTCGACGTCCGAGCTGCTGGGGTTGGATGACTGCTGGTCCGGCGTCTTCGACTTCGTCGTCCCGGTGTTGCAGGGCGCGGCGAGGGCGGGGCCGGCCGCGAGGGCGAAAAGCGCGACCGCGCTGGCCAGGCGTGAGACCTTCATCAAAACGTTCCTCCAGAGTTTTTCCTCGGACGTAATTGCCAGATCGACCCGGGAGTTCCGTTAATAGTGTCGGTATTTTGATGATGGACGGTCGAAAGCTCATGTCTTCGAGGCGCCGATCGGAGGGTGCGCTTTGCGAAACTGAAACTGTGCAACGCGGAGCGGTGCGCAGGCTTGCGGCATCACGCCGACGGGCCGCGATACACGACCGGGGTCTTGCCGACCGCGAGCAGCGCGTGTCGGGCCGATCCGACGTCGGAGCTGGACGTCGGCCAGACAATGACCAGGCATCGGCCTTGCAGACGGTGGAGGCCGGCGCGCGACTTCTGCTAGAGCACATCGGCGGGTGGGGTCGGATCGCGCTCCGAATGACGGAGCGGCACGGTTGAGGGAGCAAGTCCGGTGACGCGCGTGGATCTGAACTCCGATCTCGGCGAGGGCTTCGGCGCCTATGCCTGCGGCGACGACGCGGCGATCCTCGGGATCGTCACCTCGGCCAACGTCGCCTGCGGGCTGCATGCGGGCGACCCCGAGATCATGGCCCGGACCTTCGCGCTGGCGAAGGAGCGCGGCGTCGCCGTGGGCGCCCATCCGGGTTTCCCGGATCTCTGGGGCTTCGGTCGGCGGCGGATGCCGTTCAGCCCGCCCGAGATCGAGCGGCTGGTCGCCTATCAGGTCGGCGCCGCGCAGGCGCTCGCGGCCTATGCCGGTCACCGCATCACCTACGTGAAGGCGCACGGAGCGCTCGCCAACATCGCCGCCGAGGAGCGGCCGGTGGCCGACGCCATCGCCCGGGCGGTCCGGGCGGTGGACCGCGACCTCGCGCTGCTGGCCATCGCGCTAACCGCCCAGGTGCCGGCGGGCGAAGCCTGCGGGCTGGAGGTCCATCAGGAGATCTTCGCCGACCGCGGCTACACGGAGGCCGGCCTGCTGATCCCGCGCGGCCAGCCCGGCGCTCTGATCACGGAGGCTGACGCGGCCGCCGACCGGGTCGTGCGCATGGTCGAGGCCGGCGCGATCATCACGGCGGCGGGCACGCATCTGCCGACACCGATCCGCTCGATCTGCGTCCACGGCGATTCCGACCATGCTGTCGCCACCGCCCGGGCGGTGCGCGCCCGGCTGGAGGGCGCAGGGGTGACGCTGGCGCCGTTCCGGCCGTGAGCGCGGTCTCGGACGAACCCCGGCTCCTCGATGCCGGCGAGGCGGCGCTGGTCGTCGAGTTCGGCACCACCGTCGATCCCGCGATCAGCGACCGCGTGCTCGCGCTCGACGACGCCCTCGGCGCGGATCCGCCGGAGGGGCTGCGGGAGCGCGTGCCGACCTACCGCTCGCTGATGCTGCACTACGATCCTTTGGTGCTCGACCGCGACACCCTCGCCGCGCGGGTGCGGACGCTCGCGGCGGGCGCTGCCGCGCGGGCGGCGACGCCGACCCTGTGGACGCTGCCCTGCTGCTACGACGCCCCGCACGGCGAGGACATCGCCCAGGTGGCCGAACGCACCGGCCTGTCGCCGGAGGCGGTCGTCTCGACCCATGCGGGGGCGACTTATCGGGTCTACATGTACGGGTTCGCGCCGGGCTTCGCGTATCTCGGCGGCCTGCCGAAGACCCTGGCGGTGCCGCGGCGGGCGAGCCCGCGGCCTCCGCATCCGGCGAACGCCGTGGTGATCGGCGGCGGTCTCGCCGCGGTGGCGACCGTGCCGATGCCGACCGGATGGTACGTGATCGGCGCTACGCCGGCCCGCCTCTATGCGCCGGAGCGCGATCCGAGCTTCTTCGTCGGCGCCGGCGACCTGATCCGCTTCGAGGCGGTGGATGCCGCGGCCTTCGAGGCCCTGACCGCCCGGGAGGCGGCGGGCGAGCCGGTGGCGCGGCGCGGGGAGGCTCGCTGATGGCCGCCCTCGTCGTCGAGGCCGCCGGGCCCGGGATCACGCTGCAGGATGGCGGCCGGCACGGCTACCTGCGCTACGGGATCACGGCCGCGGGGCCGATGGATCCGCTGATCTACGCCACCGCCAACCGGGCGGCGGGCAATCCAGTGGACGCCGCCGCGATCGAGATCTCGACCGGTGGCTTGGCCGTCACCGCCGCGGACGGCGCCCTTGGGCTCGCGCTGGTCGTCCCGGGCTTCCGGGTCACGCTGGACGGCGCGGCGCTCCCCGACGCCGTCGCGCTGACCCTCGAACCCGGACAGAGGCTCGTCGTCCGGGCGGGCGACGCGGGCGCCTGGGGCTATCTGGCGGTGAGCGGCCGCCTCGACGTGGCGCCGGTCCTCGGCTCGGTGGCCACCCACACGCGCTCGGGCCTCGGCGGTCTCGACGGCCGCGCGCTGGCCGCCGGCGACCGGCTGCCGATCCGCGAAGCCAGGCCCGGCGATGGTTCGCCCCAGCGGCTCGTGACGCCCTGGCTCGACCGGGATCCGCGGGAGATCCGGGTCGTGCTCGGGCTGCAGGACGACTACTTCGCCGCCGATCAGATCGAGGCCTTCCTGGCCGGCCCCTGGACGGTCTCGCCGCGGGGTGACCGCATGGCCTGCTTCCTGGACGGCACGCCCCTGACACACGCCAAGGGTCACGACATCGTCTCCGACGGGGTCGCCATGGGGGCGATCCAGGTGCCCGGCAACGGCTTGCCGATCATCCTGATGGCCGACCGCCAGTCGACGGGCGGCTATCCGAAGATCGCCACCGTCATCGGCCCCGATCTCGGGCGCCTCGCGCAGATCCGCGGCGGGGCGCGGCTGTCGTTCCGGCGCGTCTCGGTGGCCGAGGCGGTGGCGGCCCGGCGGGCCGAGCGCGACGTCCTTGCCGAACCGGTGCGCCGGGAGCCGGTGGTCCGGACGGATTTCGCGTCCGACTTCCTGCTGGGGCTGAACCTCGTCGGCGGCGTCACCGACGGACGGCCCTGAACGCGCGGGGGACGCGCACGGCGTGCGCCGCCGCGATCAGGAGCGTAGAAGACCGCGCCGGCCGGGTCGCCGGCTGCAGATCCGAGAGAGCAGGAAGGTCGTCACGCATGGCTCACGCCGTCACCGCCTCGGGCACGCCGCCCGCGCGCAGCAACGAGCCCCTGAACGCCGACAGCGTGCGCCGCGCCCGCATCGACCTGGCCGCGTGCCTGCGCTGGGCCGCGCGCAACGGGCTCGAGGAAGGCATCTGCAACCACTTCTCGGCGGTGCTGCCGGAGCGGCCGGACCTGTTCCTGGTCAATCCCTACGGGCTCGCCTTCGCGGAGGTGACGGCGTCGAGCCTGCTGCTGTGCGACTTCCACGGCAATGTCGTCGAAGGGGATGGCCAGCCGGAGGCGACCGCCTTCCACATCCATGCCGAGCTGCACCGGCTGAAGCCGCGCGCCCGGGCCGCCTTCCACACGCACATGCCCTACGCCACGGCGCTCGCCATGCTGGAGGGCGAGCCCCTGATGTGGGCCGGCCAGACGGCCCTGCGCTTCTACGGCCGCATCGCGGTGGACGAGGATTACAACGGGCTGGCGCTGGACTCGTCCGAGGGCCAGCGGATCGCGATGAGCGCCGGCGAGGCGGATGTGGTGTTCCTGAAGAACCACGGCGTGATGGTGCTCGGCGAGAGCATCGCGGAGGCCTGGGACGACCTCTACTACCTGGAGCGGGCCGCACAGGCCCAGATCCTCGCCATGAGCACCGGGCGCGCCGTCAAGGTCGTGCCCGAGGCGATCGTCCGGCACGTGGCGGCCCAGGAGGCGGCCGGGCGCGCCGAGAGCGCACGGCTGCACCTGGAGAGCGTCAAGCGCGTCCTCGCCCGGGACGAGCCGGCCTTCCTCGCCTGACCGGCTCAGGGCGCCGCGCGGATCCGGTCGAGCAGCGGCGCGTCGGCATAGCCGTCCGGCGGCAGGCCGACCGAGCCCTGGAACGCGCGGAGCGCGGCGCGGGTCTTCGGCCCGATCTTGCCGTCGACGCCCCCGGTCGCGAAGCCGCGTTCGATCAGGCGGGTCTGGAGGTCGCGGCGCTCGTCCGCGGTGAGGGCCCGGTCGCCCCGCGGCCAGTCGCGGGTGAGCGCCGGATCGCCGCGGAGGCGGTCCGACAGGAGCGCCACCGTCAGCGCGTAGGACAGGGCGGTGTTGTAGCGCAGGATCACCGCGAAGTTCGGCTGGATCAGGAAGGCCGGGCCGCGGATCCCCGCGGGCAGGATCAGGGTCGCCTGGGCGTCGTCCGGCATCGGACGGCCGTGGGCCGGAATCACGCCCAGCGCCCGCCATGCCGCGACGCTGCGGGCGGTGGTCTCGTCGGCGAGCGCGGCGTCGAAGCGTTCCGGCAGTACCGCCTCGGTGCCCCAGCCGTCTCCGGGTTTCCAGCCGTGGACCCGGAGGTAGTTGGCCGTGGACGCCACGGCGTCGGGCACCGACGTCCAGATGTCGCGCTTGCCGTCGCCGTCGAAATCGACCGCGTCACGCTGGTAGACGGAGGGCATGAACTGGGTGTGGCCCATGGCGCCGGCCCAGGATCCGGTCAGCCCGCCGGGCATCCGGTCCAGGGGCGCCTGGTTCCAGGCCAGGATCTGAAGCGCGGCCGCGAGCTCGTCGCGCCAGTACGGGGCGCGGGCGGCATCGCCGCAGCCGAGCGTCGCGAGGGAACGGACCACGGGCTTCACGATCGCCGGATTGTCGAGCACGGCCCCGTAGCTCGACTCGACGCCCCAGAAGGCCACGATGATATGCCGGTCGACGCCGTACTTCGCCTCGATGGCCGCCAGGGTGTCGGCGTGCTCGGCGAGCTTGCGCTGGCCGGCCTCGATGCGGGCCGGCGTCACGCTGGCTTCGATGTAATCCCAGATCGGCCTGACGAACTCGCCCTGGCTTCCGGTCGCGGCGAGCACGTCCGGATCGGGGGTGAGGTTGCCGAGCTGCGCCTCCGCGAGGCTCTGCGGTACGGCCCGCGCCGTCGCCCAGGCGATCAGCTCGGTCCGGCAGGTCTCGAAGGGCTGCGGAGAGGCGATCGGAGGCGACCCCGTCTCCGCGACGGCGAGAGCCGGCGCGAGCACGCAGGCGGTGACCGCGAGGCGGACCGAGCCGCGCCGCTTCGCGTGCCGGATCTGCGCGTTGCCGTGATCCATGGGGTCTCCGGTGGCCCAAGCCGTGTCTGTCAGCCAGCATAGCCGCCAAGGCCGAGCGACTTCTAGGCGCGGGCCTGCACCGCGACGGACGCACGCTGCGCCCTACATCGATCCGGCGTGGCCCGACGGAGAGGGAAACCGTGAAGCGCATTGCCTGCACGGTGCTCGGCGCGACGCTGCTCGTCGCCGAGCCCGCCCATGCCCTGGAAGTCTCCCGGAGCCGCGACATCCCGGTGCGGCCGGATGCGGTCTGGGCCCTCATCGGGGATTTCTGCGCCATCCAGCTTTGGCACCCGCAGGTGCAGCGCTGCGTCCTGTCGAACGACGACGACGATGACGGCATCCGCGCGCAGATCCGCGGCCTCGTGGTGAAGGGCGGCCTGGGCACGATCGTCGAGGTCGAGACCGCCCGGGACGAGGCCGGCATGAGCTACACCTACAGCTTCATCCAAGGCCCGCTGCCGGTGCGCGCCTACAACGCGACGCTGGCGGTTCGCCCGAACGGGACCGGCGCGACGGTGATCTGGAGCGCGACCTTCGATGCGGACGGCATGAGCGATGCCGAGGCCGTCGCTGACATCACCGGCGTCTTCGATGCCGGGCTTGCCGGGATCGCTCGCGAGACGGCACGGTGAGTTCCGTCCGGATCGCGGCCTGGCGTGAAAAATGCCGCCCCCGCCCCTCGCCGCAGCATCGTCGAGGACCGATGTGAGCGGCGTCGGCGCGACCGCTCGGCCGGCGCGACACCCCCGAGGCAGCCTCAGGAGCCCGAGACCGCATGCGCCGTCACCGTCACGCCAAGATCGTCGCCACCGTGGGCCCGGCCAGCTCGTCGCCGGACCGGTTGCACGCCCTGTTCCTCGCCGGGGTCGACACCTTCCGGCTCAACTTCAGCCACGGCGTCCAGGAGGATCACGCCAAGGTCCATGCCGCGATCCGCGCCCTCGAGAAGGAGGTCGGCCGACCGATCGGCATCCTGCAGGACCTCCAGGGTCCGAAGATCCGGATCGGCACGCTGCAGGGCGGCCGCTTGGACCTTGAGGCCGGCGAGACGGTGCGCTTCGTCCTGGAGGGCGGCGAGGGCGACAAGCAGGCGATCCCGCTGCACCACCCCGAGATCTTCGACGCTGTGGTGCCGGGCCAGGAATTGCTGATCGACGACGGACGGGTGCGGGTCCGGGTGACCGGACCGGATCGGACCGCCATCACCGCTGAGGTCCTCACCGGCGGGCCGATCTCGAACCGGAAGGGCGTCAACCTGCCGGGCACGCTGCTGGACCTGTCGCCGCTCACCGAGAAGGACCGGGCCGACCTCGCCTTCGGCCTCGATCTCGGCGTCGACTGGGTCGCGCTGTCCTTCGTCCAGAAACCCTCGGACGTCATCGAGGCACGGGGGATCATCGGCGACCGCGCCGGCATCATGTCGAAGATCGAGAAGCCGCAGGCGCTTGAGCGGATCGACGACATCATCCGCCTCTCGGATGCCGTGATGGTCGCCCGCGGCGATCTCGGTGTCGAGATCCCGCACGAGGACGTCCCGGCCCGGCAGAAGGAGCTGATCCGCGCCTGCCGGCTCGCTGTGAAGCCGGTGGTCGTCGCCACCCAGATGCTGGATTCCATGGTCAGCGCGCCGGCACCGACCCGGGCTGAGGCGTCCGACGTTGCCACCGCCATCTACGACGGCGCGGATGCCGTGATGCTGTCGGCGGAATCGGCCACCGGCCGCTATCCTGTGGAGGCCGTGTCGATGATGGACCGGATCATCCGGAGCGTGGAGGGGCACAAGCTCTACCACTCGATCGTGGCGGCGTCCGAGCCCGGCGAGGAGGAGACCCCGCCCCACGCCGTGGCGACCGCCACGGCCGACCTCGCGGAAGCCGTGCACGCGGCCGCCATCGTCGCCTACACGGCGAGCGGGACGACGGCCGCGCGGGTCGCGCGCAAGCGTCCGGCCGCCTCGATCCTGGCCTTGACCCCGAACCTCGCCACCTCGCGCCGGTTGAGCCTGCTCTGGGGCGCGCACAGCGTGCTCACGGAGGATGTCGATTCCTACGAGGAGATGACCACCAAGGCCTGCCACCACGCGCAGGACGAGGGTTTCGCCAAGCCGAACGACGTCATCGTGGTCACCGCCGGCATCCCGTTCCACACCGCCGGCAACACCAACAACATCCGCCTGATGCAGATCTGATCCGGGTCCGGGTGATCACCTCGGCCACACCGTCCTTGCGAGCGGAGCGAAGCACTCCAGCAGCGCCAAACCCGAAAGGGTCGCGCCACGCTGGGTCACTTCGCTGCGCTCGTGATGACGGCGAGGACCCGCCCGGAGGCTTCACTGGTCATCGCACGAGGCGCGCATCGGTACGGCCGCCGGTGGAACGCGGTCGCCGGGTCACCCGTTGAATCCAAAGCTGCGCCGTTTTGGCGCGAAACCGGAGGGCCGACCCATGAACCTGATCGGACGTCTTGTCACCAAGCTTCTCGGCAACGAGAACCGCCCCATCGATCGCGACGACCGGAACGCCAGCACGGCGACGCCGATCGGCCGGCTCGTCACGAAGATCCTGGGCAAGTAACCCAGTCCGCCGCCGCGCGCCCGGGAGGCGCGCGGCGCGCGATTGGCGGGGTCAATTCGCGAGCGCGCTGGTGGTCGCCTTCACGACCGGCGCCGCCGGCACCGTGTGCTGCCAGAAGGTGCCGCTCCGGCCCTTCTCCAACCCCTCCTCGTAGAGGGCGCGCATGTAGGCGGTGTCGAACCCCTTGGCGGCCGACGCCTTCGGGCCGTTCTCGTCGATGTAGGTCAGGTTGAAGCCGATGCCGTTGTTGCGTGCCAGGGCGTAGGTCGCAGTGAGCGTCGCCCGCGAGCGCGCCCGGCTCGCCGTGGTGAAGGAGCGCTCGACGATCGAGAGCGTGTTGTCCTTCGTGACCTCGAAGTCCGGCTCCAGGCGGCCGTTGATCACCACGTAGATCTCGGCCTTGCCACCGGTGCGGATACGGCCGTCGCGCAGCAGCAGCGTCTGCGGCAGCGTGAAGACCGGCGTGACCACCGAGCCGTCGACGTGCATCTCCTGGAAGCGGGCATCGCCGGCCGAGACGTCGATGAATTGCGGCGGGAAGACCGCCGGGATGCTGGCCGAGGCGGCCAGCACGTCGCGGAACAGCTCCCGGGCATTGGGCACGCCGCTCGCCGCGATCGCGCCCATGTTCCAGATCACCGCGCGCTGCGAGTCGAGATTGGTCGTCACCACGAGCAGGCGCCGGCCCTTCGCGTGCTCCTCGGCGACTGCCCGGATCAGGTCGGGCGTCACGTAGCGGTCGATCAGGCTGCGCAGGCGCCCGTCGCCGAACAGGCCCGAGCCGAACAGCACGTTGGCGAGGTTGGGCGAGGCCACGAGCTCGCCCGCGACCCCGCTCGTATAGAACTCGGTCAGGTACGGGTCGTAGGCCGAGCCCAGGAACGCGAAGGGCGCGATCAGCGCGCCGGTCGAGACGCCGGAGACCAGGGTGAATTCCGGCCGCTTGCCGGAGGCGGTCCAGCCGTTCAGCACGCCCGCCCCGTAGGCGCCGTCGCCGCCGCCGCCCGAGAGCGCGAGATAGGTGAAGCCGGCGGAGCGCCGCTGCGGATTGGCCGCGAGTTCCGCGATCGTCTGAACCGAGGCGTCGGCGAAGACGCGCGCGCCCGGGATGCCGGGCACGCTGGCGAAGGCGGCCTGCTCGGCCGTGTAGGGTGCGCGCGGGACGCTCCCGCAGGCCGCGACCTGAGCCGCCAGCCCGAGCGCGAGCAGCGCGCGCAGGCGTCTCTGACGGAAACCCATCGTCCTGACCTCAATCCGTGAAACCCGAGCCACTGTGCCATACGGAACGAGCTTGGCCGTATCCGGCGTTCCGCCTTCGCTGGCTCAGAGGCACGATATGGCCGCGCTGTTGCCCCGCGGTCACGATCGGACGGGATCGCGGCGCGAGCGTGGCCGCGCCGGATCAGCGAGCCCGCACGCGTCGCCCATTGCCGGTGGACAGGGCCAGCGCCAGGCAGGGCGATGCCCTTGCAACGCTCGCAAACGCCGCGCTAGGGTCCGGTCGTGGCCTGACAAGACAGGGTGTCGCACCTGATGCGGCAGCCATTTCGTCGGCGCGCGGTCTGTCCGACGGCTTGCATAGCCGGATGACGGGTCATGGACCCGGGATGCACACCGCACGCGTGGCGCAAGTCAGGTCGCAGGGGGCGGAGGGGATTATGGAAGCGGGCCTTGGCTGGACGGATGATCGCGTAGCTCTGCTGCGGCGACTCTGGGAGGACGGGCAGAGCGCGAGCAAGATCGCCGCGCAGCTCGGCGGCGTCACCCGGAACGCGGTGATCGGCAAGGTCCATCGCCTGGGTCTGGCTGGCCGCGCCCGCGGCGCCGATGAAGCCCCGACCGCCGCAACGCCATCGAAGATCGTGGAGATCGAGACCGCCATCGCGGTGGTGGAGACCCAGGCGCCGGAGCCGGTGGCGATCCTGTCGCATCGGCCGACGCCCGAGTTTCCCGCCGCCGCGGCCGCCAAGGAGCCGGTCGCGATTCCGGTGTCTCAGCGGGTCACCATCATGGACCTGCGGGAATCCATGTGCCGCTGGCCGCTCGGGGATCCGACCACGCCGGAATTCCGCTTCTGCGGCGCGCGCTCGATCACCGGACTGCCCTACTGCACCCATCACGCGGAGATCGCCTATCAACCCGCCACGGAGCGGAAGCGCGACCGCCGGGTGGCGTCATTCCGCTGAACGTCCGACGCTTCAACGCAGGCTGATCCCCGCCTCGGTAAGAAGGCGGGCGGTGGCGGGGTTGATCCAGGCCGCTGGAACGAGGCCGACGAGGTTCTTCGGGTGGGTTGCCCCGAGATCGGCGCGCGCGATGGCGCGGACGATCTGGTCGGCCAGCGCAGTGTCGAGGTTCGGCCGCGCCAGGACGAAGCTCCACGAGCCCACCGTCTCGATCGGCGCCGATTGCCCGGGGAAGCTGCCCGCCGGCACCGTGAGCCGCCGCATCGCCGCCCCCGGCTGGGCCAGCCGCGCGATGCCCGCCTCCGAAGGTCCGAAGAACCGGGCGCCGCCCGGATCCCGCGCCAGGGCCTGAAATCCCGGCCAGTCCAGGCCACCGCCCCAGAGCGCGTCGGCTTGTCCCGCCCGCACCAGGGCGGGCCCGTCGCCGGCCCGATCCAGCAGGATCGGACGGATGTCCCGCGCGGGATCGAGGCCCGAGGCGTCCAACGCGCTGCGCCCCATGACCGTCAGTCCGGAATTGTGGGTGCCGAGCACTACGGCGCGCCCACGCAGATCCGCCACCGTTCGGATCTGACTGCCGGCAGGAACCGCGAACAGGCCGGGCGTCGGGTACATCGGCGCCAGGATGGTCAGGCCGTCAGCCGCGGCGAGGGCCGGATAGGCGTACTCGCCCTGCACGAGGGCCAAGTCGACCTGCCCGTCGCGCAGGAGCCCGATATTCTGCGCCGATCCGCCCGAGTTCCGCGTCTCGATCGTCAGTGTGGCGTCGGCCCTATGGATCGCTGCCGCGAACGCCTCGCCGAAGGCGGGGAAGCCGCCGCCGGGCGTGGCGGTGGCGAGCACGACCCGCGCCTCGGCGGCGTGGCCGGGGCGGGCCAGCATCAGCCCAAGTCCCGACAGGAGCGCCGCCCGGCGAGTCGGACGTCGGTTTGGCGGGGCACCGGCGCGCCCGCGCGTCATCGGGCCCGGACCGGCGTGCGCCGCCGGTCTGGAGAACGAATTTCTATCGTGGCCGGAAAATTCAGCATAGCCGTTCCACCTCCGGCGTTCCTGACTTGCTAAAGCGGAAAGAACTTTCGGCAACGGGACTTAGCCCGATTGCCCCCGCGGCGGCAACGCGATATCGCACCCTCCTGTCCGGCGCCGGACACGGCAGCGCCCGATCGAAGGTCTTCGGTGCGGGTGGTCCGGACCCGACGTCCGTTCGTCCTATTTTCACGAGCAGGAGTTCCGCGATGGCCGATACCCTCAACGCGCCGCAGAAGGTCGGCCATGGCCGTGTCTACGGCTCGATCACCGAGACGATCGGCAACACACCGCTGGTCCGGCTGAACCGCCTGCCGAAGGAACAGGGTGTCGATGCCGAGATCCTGCTGAAGCTCGAGTTCTTCAACCCGATCGCCAGCGTCAAGGATCGCATCGGCGTCAACATGATCGACGCGCTCGAGGCGTCCGGCAAGCTTCAGCCCGGCGGCACCCTGGTCGAGCCGACCTCGGGCAACACCGGCATCGCCCTGGCCTTCACGGCGGCGGCCCGAGGCTACCGGCTGATCCTGGTCATGCCGGAGACAATGTCGCTGGAGCGGCGCAAGATGCTCGCCTTCCTGGGCGCCGAGCTGGCGCTCACCCCCGGCGCGCAGGGCATGAAGGGTGCGATCGCCAAGGCCGAGGAGCTCCTGAAGGAGATCCCGGGCTCCGTGATGCCGCAGCAATTCTCGAATCCGGCGAATCCTGAGATCCATCGCAAGACCACCGCCGAGGAGATCTGGACCGACACCGGCGGCCAGCTGGACGCCTTCGTGGCCGGCGTCGGCACAGGCGGCACCGTGACCGGCGTCGGCGAGGTGCTGAAGCCGCGCCTGCCGAACCTGAAGGTCTTCGCGGTGGAGCCGGAGGACTCGCCGGTGATCTCCGGCGGCCAGCCGGGCCCGCACAAGATCCAGGGCATCGGGGCCGGGTTCATCCCCGACAATCTTCACACCGACATCCTCGACGGCGTGCTGAAGGTCTCCAACCAAACTGCTTTCGAGACCGCGCGGGCCCTCGCCCGCCTCGAGGGCATCCCGGGCGGCATCTCGACCGGCGGCAACGTGGCCGCGGCGCTTGAACTGGCCAAACGGCCGGACTTCCAGGGCAAGCGGATCGTCACCATCGCCTGCTCGTTCGCCGAGCGCTACATCTCGTCGGCGCTGTTCGACGGAATCGGCTGAGCGGCCTGGCGCCCGAACATCGCCCTCGCGCCGAAATTTAAATCTGTCATCCCGGGGCCGCATCGCGGATCCCGGGATCCAGACCCACAGGTGCGTCAAGGATCGAGACCGAGCGGGTCTCTGGATGGGCTGCCGCCGGCATACCTTTTCGAGTCCCGGCTCGCCTCTGGTACCCCGGACTGATGACCATGAGGCGACGGCTCGGTGCACGGCTCGCCGCAGGCGTAGAAGGCCAATCCAGACGCTATTGGCCGTTAATGAGTTGGCCTCTTTATCGATAACCGATATTTTCGACCCTTAATTACCACCTCTTCGGTTAAAGCCGATCACCTCTACAGAAAATATGCTTCGATACTGCGCGTCAGCTCTCGCATAGGACGACCTTGGGCCGGCGCAGATCGCGATGGAACCTGCGCGAAGTCGATCTGGATCTTCGTTCATCCTTCCGCTACCGCCGATCGGGCGACCGGAAGGAGATTCTCACATGCGCGGCCTGCTCTGCCTTCTCTGCTGCCTCTGGGCACAGGCGGGATCAGCCCGGGGCTTCGCCGTCCACGACCTGACGCAGGTCACCGAAGCGGCCCGCGCGAGCCTCGGCAGCGGATCATCGGCACAGGCGGAGCCGGAGCATCTCACCCTGACGTGCACGGGCTGCGCAGGCGCACCGTTGGCCGAACTGCAGCTCGGGCGGCTGAGCGACGGCACCGAGCAGCGGGTCCGGTCCGGAAAGACCTCCTTCGGCGCCCTGGAAGCGCTCTGCATCAAGCGGAATCCGGATTGCCGGCTGTCCGGCCTTCCCGCCGGCCCCGCTATCGGCTGGATCACCGTCTACGCGCTCGGAAACGGCGGAGGCGCGACTGCGGTGATCCTGCGCGACGGCGACCTGCTTTCGATCGACGCCCGGGCGACGAGCCGCGGGAGCGCCGAGGATACGGTACAGCGGCTGGTGCAGACGATCATGCCGCGTATCGTCGGCCCCTGACGTCCGGGTCGGCACCGATCGCGCAACCGTCCGTCTCCGCCTCCGTTGTCCCGCGAAGACGCAGAGAGGCGGATGATGACGAATCACGCAGACCGATCGTCGCCGAAGGACAACGACGCACCTGCCGGCAGCACGAACGCATCGGAGTCCGGCAAGACCGGTTCCCAAGCGGGATCGTCGCGCGAGGACCGCGATGGAGCAAAGGGTCAGGCCAACCCGCAGCTGAGTGAAGCGATCGATCGCGCCACGGCTGCGGTCGGCCAAGACGACGGGAAGCGCTGATGGTCAGGCCGACGAGCGATTCTGGCACCGTCACCCGCAAGCCCGACGACGCGGTCGGCTCACGCGGGGATGCACCTGCCGGCGGCGGTCGGCAGACCGCCGATCAGGCCGCCATCACCGAGATGGGCACCGGCGGAACGCCGCGCACCGAGCCGAAAGAGGGCTGGGGAAACGCGGGCGAGCCTGGGCGGTCGCCGCCGGCGGTCGGGGGCTCATCGGGCGGGCACTCCGATCAGAAGGCGTCGCGCGGCCCGGCCGAGGACGAGAAGGTCGCGGGCGGTCGCTACCGGGCTGAGCGGGAGAATCGGGAATGAGCGAGCGCGAGGAGACCGGCGCGGAGCCGGAGAAGCCGAAAAACGTCGCGCCCGACGCGGTCAAGGATCCGAACGAGAAGACCGACGGCAAGCCCGGGATGGGGCCGCCGGCTGGCGGGACCCAGCGCGACGAAACTGATCCCGGCAGCAGCTGAGCTGAGGGTGACGCGGACGCAGCGATCCCCGCCGCGCCCGGCGCCGCTCACACGAGCCGGAACGGGATCGGCTCGGCGGAGAGCCGGACGTCGTCCGGCCGGCAACCCGTTTCGATACAGGCGTAGCGGATCGCGTCCTGGCGGGTCCGGAAGATGCCCCCTGCCCGTCCTCCGGTCTCGACAGCGACCCAGTGGCCGTCGCCATCCTGGCCGACGAGGTAGGACAGCGGCGCCGGAGAACCGAGCGACCGGACAGGCGGGAGCGAGTTCGACGCGACGGACATGGAGGTCATGGGGTTCACGCGGACCTCTCGGGTCCGCCATGCCGCGTTACGCCACACGGCATAAGGGTTCGATAGACTCGAGTGAGGCTCACCATAAGGACCGCATCAGCAACCGGGCCTGAGCGCCCGGTTGCCGGTTGTTCACGTCCGGTTGCCCCGGCCGTTCGGCTCAGGCCGCGTTCTCCTTGGCACGCTCGGCGCGCTTCCGGTCGTTCGGGTCGAGAACCGCCTTGCGCAGGCGGATCGACTTCGGGGTCACCTCGACGAGCTCGTCGTCTTGGATCCAGGCCAGCGAGCGCTCCAGGGTCATGCGGATCGGCGGCGTCAGGCGGACGGCCTCGTCCTTCGAGGTCGTGCGGATGTTGGTGAGTTTCTTGCCCTTGAGCACGTTCACCTCAAGGTCGTTCTCGCGGTTGTGCTCGCCGACGATCATGCCCTGGTACACCTTCCAGCCCGGCTCGATCATCATCGGGCCGCGGTCCTCCAGGTTCCACATGGCGTAGGCCACGGCCTCGCCCTGGTCGTTGGAGATCAGCACGCCATTGCGCCGGCCCGGCATCTCGCCCTTGTAGGGCTCGTAGGCCTTGAACAGCCGGTTCATGATGGCCGTGCCGCGGGTGTCGGTGAGCAGCTCGCCCTGGTAGCCGATCAGGCCGCGGGTCGGCGCGTGGAACACGAGGCGCAGGCGATTGCCGCCCGACGGCCGCATCTCCAGCATCTCGGCCTTCCGCTCGGACATCTTCTGGACGACGACGCCGGAATGCTCCTCATCGACGTCGATCACGACCTCCTCGATCGGCTCCAGCAGGCCGCCGGCCTCGTCCCGCTCGTACACGACCCGCGGGCGCGACACGGCGATCTCGAAGCCCTCGCGGCGCATCGTCTCGATCAGGATCGAGAGCTGCAGCTCGCCACGGCCCGAGACGTAGAAGCTGTCCTTATCGGCCGCCTCCTCGATCTTGAGCGTGACGTTGCCCTCGGCCTCCTTGAACAGGCGGTCGCGGATCATGCGGCTCGTGACCTTGTCACCCTCGGTGCCGGCGAGCGGGCTGTCGTTGACGATGAACGACATGGTCACGGTCGGGGGATCGATCGGCTGCGCCTGGATCGGCGTCTCGACCTGCGGGTCGCAGAACGTGTCGGCGACGGTGCCTTTCATCAGGCCGGCGATGGACACGATGTCACCCGCCTCGCCGATGTCGATCGGCGCGCGCTCCAGGCCGCGGAAGGCGAGAATCTTCGAGACGCGGCCGGTCTCCACGACCTTGCCGGTGCGATCGAGCACCTTGATCGACTGGTTCGGCTTCACCGAGCCCGCGGCGATGCGGCCGGTGATGATGCGGCCGAGGAACGGGTTGGCCTCCAGCAGGGTGCCGAGCATCCGGAACGGCCCCTCCTCGGTCCGGGCCGGCGGCACGTGCTTGAGCACGAGATCGAACAGCGGCTCGAGACCCACCGACGGGTCGGCCTCCGGGGTGTCGGCCATCCAGCCGTTGCGGCCCGAGCCGTAGAGGATCGGAAAGTCGAGCTGCTCGTCGGTGGCGTCGAGGGCGGCGAACAGGTCGAACACCTCGTTCACGACCTCGTTGATCCGCGCGTCCGGCCGGTCGACCTTGTTAATCGCCACGATCGGGCGCAGGCCGATCTTGAGCGCCTTGCCGACCACGAACTTGGTCTGCGGCATCGGGCCCTCGGCCGCGTCGACCAGCACGATCACGCCGTCGACCATCGACAGGATGCGCTCGACCTCGCCGCCGAAATCGGCGTGGCCGGGGGTATCGACGATGTTGACGCGGGTGTCCTTCCAGACGACCGAGGTCGCCTTGGCCAGGATCGTGATGCCACGCTCCTTCTCGAGGTCGTTCGAGTCCATCGCCCGCTCCTCGACCCGCTGATTCTCGCGGAAGGTGCCGGACTGGGCCAGCAGCTTGTCGACGAGGGTCGTCTTGCCGTGGTCGACGTGAGCGATGATGGCGATGTTGCGCAGATTCATGGCGGCCCGAAACGGGTTGTGCCGGCTCCCTGGCGGCCGCGCGGCGCGGCCGTCCGCGCCGGTTCAGGTACGGAGTCGTGGTGGTTGCGTCGCAATATAAGGACACGCGCCCGTCGGCAAGGCCACCGAGGACATGGCGGGGGCGCACAGCCCGAATCGCTGGGGGCAGTCGCGGTCATCGCTCGCGCGTCAGCCGGAACGGCGGACCGTCGCTGCTTTCGTGCAGGGCTGCCCTGCACGCGTGTCCGCTGCGGAGATTACCGCCCTATATCAGGACGTGCATGCGCCTCGGCGGCGGCTGCCTGCCGCTTCGGGTTGAGTTGGATGGAATCGAACCGCTCGGGTACCGTGACGGCGGCTGCACTGCGTCCGGCCGCCGCGATTCGGCCCTCGCCCCACCAGAACGGACTTACGTCGGAAGGACACGATGCGCGCGCTTGAGCCGCGGCTGTTCCCATACATCTGGCGCTACTCCAAGGCCGATCAGCTCAAGATTTGCGCCGTGGTGTTCGCGTCGCTGCCGTTCTACTTCGCGTCGCTGGACCTGCCGAAGCGGATCGTCAACGACGCGATCACCGGGAAGGCGTTCTCTCACGGCGAGGGAACCGCACCCTTCCTCGAGATGACGGTCCAGTGGCCCGACGCGCTCGGCGGCGGGACCACCCGGCTGTTCGAGGGTTTCCAGCTGGACCGGCTGGAATTGCTGCTCGGGCTTTCGACGCTGTTCCTGACGCTCGTCCTGATCAACGGCGCCTTCAAGTTCTGGATCAACCTCCAGAAAGGCATCCTCGGCGAGCGGATGCTGCGCCGGCTCCGGTTCCAGCTCTTTTCCCTGATGCTGCGCTTCTCGCCCGAGGCGCAGCGGGAAGTGAAATCCTCCGAGACCGCAACGATCATCCGCGACGAGGTCGAGCCGATCGGCTCCTTCATCGGCGACGCCATCGTGGTTCCGGTGTTCCTCGGGACGCAGGCCGCCACCGCGCTCGCCTTCATCATGATGCAGAACCTCTGGCTCGGCCTCGCGGCTGGCGGCATGGTGGGCGTGCAGATGATCGTGATCCCGCGGTTGCGGCGCGAGATCATCCGCCTCAGCCGGCGGCGCCAGATCGCCTCGCGCAACCTCGCGGGCCGCGTCGCCGAGGTGCTGGACGGGCTGCCGGCGGTCCTGCTCAACGATACCGGGCGCTGGGAACGGGCGGAGATCGGCGGCCGGCTCTACAGCCTCTACGACCTGCGCCTGCGGATCTATCGGCGCAAGTTCGCAGTCAAATACCTGAACAACCTGCTCGCCCAGGTGACGCCGTTCCTGTTCTACGCGATCGGCGGCTACTTCGCGTTGAAGGGTGAACTCGATATCGGCCAGCTGGTGGCGGTCCTCGCCGCCTATCGCGACCTGCCCCCGCCCTTGAAGGAGCTGATCGACTGGGATCAGCAGCGCCTCGACGTGGAGGTCAAGTACGAGACCGTGGCGGCGCATTTCGGGCCGCAGCGCCTGCGACCCGCCGAGCACGAATCGCAAGGGTCGCCGCCCCGGCTCGGCAGTCCGCTCCGGGTCGAAGGCCTGACCTTGCGCGATCCGCAGGGCGGCGCTCCGGTCGAGGTGCGCGATGCCGAGGTGAACCTTCCGCAGCGCCTCGCGCTGGTGCCGTCCGGCCCGGTCGCGCAGGAATTCACGCGCGTCCTGGCGGGCCTTCAGACGGCGCCGAGCGGCTCGATCCGGATCGGCGAGCACGACCTGTTCACCCTGGCCCGTCCCGTCCACGCGCACCGCATCGCGTATGCCGGCGTCGAACCAGTGCTGTTCCCCGGAACGTTGCGCGACAACATCCTCTACGGCCTCCGGGTCCGGCCGCTGCGGACGAACGGACTCGATCTCAGCAAGACCCGGATCAACGAGGCGGTGAAGACCGGCAATCCGTGCGACAGCGTCGAGGATCCCTGGGTGGATTATCGGCGTCTCGGCGTCCGCGATGCCGGGGAGCTGGACGAGCGGCTCGTCGGTCTGCTCGGGCGGCTCGACCTCGGCGACGACCTGTACCGGTTCGGTCTCGGGGCGCTCAGCTCTGTGGCGCACGACACGCCGGTGGGCCAGCGGATGATCGCGGCCCGGGAGCATCTGCGCGAGCACTTCGCCCGCAAGGGCCTAGCCGACTTGGTGATCCCCTTCGCCCGCGGGCGCTACAACGATCAGGCGACCGTCGGTGAGAACCTGCTGTTCGGCGTCCCGCGCGATCCGAGCTTGAAGGAGCCGCAGCGCCTGGCGGCGACCCCCCTGTTCCGCCAAGCCCTCGAGAAGGTGAAGCTGCTCGACGAACTCGACCGCATGGGCGTCGCGATCGCCAGCAACCTCAAGGACATCTTCGCTGACGTGCCGCCCGGCCACCCGCTGTTCCGGCGGTTCTCGCTGATCACGCCCGACGCGCTGCCGGATTACCTGCGCCGGCTCGCCCGCCTGCCGGCCGAAGGGCGCTTGAGCGAGGCCGACAGCGTCGCCTTCCTGGCGCTGGCGCTCGCCTACGTGGAGCCCCGGATGCGTTTCGGCCTGCTCGACGAGGCGCTCGCCAAGCGGATGGTCGGCGCCCGCGGGATCGTGCAGGGCTTCATGCACGGCGACGACGGCTGCGACGTCGAATCCTACGATCCGAACCGGATCAACCCGCGCAGCACGGTCCTCGACAACCTCCTGTTCGGCCGCATCGACACGGCGCGGATGCACGGCGAGGCGCTGATCCAGCAGGAGGCGCGGGCGGTGTTCCGGGAGTTCGACCTGGAGCGGCCGATCCAGCGGCGCGGTCTCGAGAAGGACGTCGGCAACCGCGGGCAATTGCTGGCTGAGCGTGTCCGCGTGCGGATCGGCCTCGCCCGGGCGATCCTGCGTGAACCCGAGATCCTGGTGGTCGATCGGGTCGACGAGCACCTTGAGCGCGGCGTCGAGACGCTGCTCGACGTCGCGGACGCCACGCTGCCCCGCGCCAGCTTGGTGGCCAGCCTCTCGCCGGACGCGGATCTCGCCCGCTTTCCCGCGCGCCTGCCGCTCCGCGATGCCGACACGCGCCTGCGCAGCGCCGCCGAATGACGGAGGCGTGACCGGCGCACCCGGCGCGCCGGCGGCGGTTTACAGATCATCGCGTGTCCGGCACAGGATGGCGCCCCATGCCCACATCAATGGACGCGACCGCAACCCCGGCCCGGTCGACCGCGAGCCTCGCCGGCCTGCCGCGCGTGGTGCCGCCGCACCGCGCCCCGCCGGAGCGCGAGTTGCCGATCCCGGCCTACCTGCGCTCGATCCGCGACAACAGCCTGCGGGGGTTCTCCAAGCGGGCCTACGAGGAGCCGGTGACCCGCCGCGGCCTGCTGGGGCGCTCGAGCTTCATCCTCAACGACCCGGAGGCGATCCGGCGGGTTCTGGTCGAGAACCAGGCCAACTACGCCCGGACCACCGGCACCACCCGCATCCTGCGCCCGATCCTCGGCGACGGGCTCCTGATCAGCGAGGGATCCGCCTGGCGCCATCAGCGGCGCACGCTCGCCCCGGCCTTCACGCCGCGGGCGATCGACGGCTTGGTCCCGCACATCTCGGCCGCCGTGGACGAGGGGCTAGACCGCATCGCCGAAGAGGCGGCCGCGGGGCCGGTCGATCTGTTCAACGCGTTCTACCGGCTGGCGCTCGAGGTTGCCGGGCGCGCCATGTTCTCGGTGGGCATGGACGAGCACGGCGCGGAGCTGCGCGGGTTCATCGCCGAGTACGCCGAGCGGATGGGGCGGCCGCATCTTCTCGACATCGTGACGCCGCCGGGCTGGCCGGTGCCCCTCGACTGGTCGCGGT
This sequence comes from Methylobacterium sp. OAE515, assembly GCF_041806315.1. Lineage (NCBI taxonomy): Bacteria > Pseudomonadati > Pseudomonadota > Alphaproteobacteria > Hyphomicrobiales > Methylobacteriaceae > Methylobacterium > Methylobacterium sp. OAE515. The sequence continues at coordinate 2,156,206 of NZ_JBGMUV010000001.1, read as the reverse complement.
CGCGCTTCCGCCGCCGGTGGATCCCGTTCCTCGACCGGATCATCGCGGCCCGCCAGGCCTCGGACCGGGGTCAGGCCCGCTCGGGCGACCTGCTGGATCTGCTGGCGACGGCGCGCAACCCGGATACGGGAGCCGCCTTCTCGCCGGGCGAGCTGCGCGATCAGGTCGCCACCATGATCCTGGCCGGCCACGAGACGACCGCCGGCACGCTGTTCTGGGCCGCCTACCTGCTGGCCCTCGCCCCCGAGGTGCAGGAGCGCGCCGCCGCGGAGGCGCGTGGTGCCGACCTCGCGGACCCGACCGGCTGCCAGAGCGACGGGCGGCTTCCCCTCACCCGCGCGGTGATCGACGAGACTCTGCGCCTGTATCCGGCAGCGTTCGTGGTCGTCCGCCGGGCGCTCGGCCCGGACATGGTCGCCGGCCATGCGGTGAAGAAGAACGACATCGTGATGGTCAGCCCTTGGGTGCTGCACCGGCACCGTGGCCTCTGGTCCGACCCCGAGGCGTTCGATCCGGGCCGTTTCCTTCCGGGGGCGCCGCAGCCGCCGCGCTTCGCGTACCTGCCGTTCGGCGCCGGCCCGCGCGTCTGCATCGGCGCGCAATTCGCGCTGAGCGAGGCGGTCCTGTCGCTGGCGCGGCTGCTGGCGCGGTTCCGGATCGTCCTGGACGAGAGGGAACCGGTCCTGCCGCAGGCCGTGGTCACCACCCAGCCGGACCGGGCGGCTCTGTTCCGGCTGATCGCGCGGGATCCGGTCAGCCCTTGATGCCGGTGATCGTCGCCGAGACGGCCCGCGGGTCGCGCAGCGGCCAGCGGCCGCTTTCCACCTGCGCGAGGAAGGCGTCGAGCAGCCGGTTGTAGGCGTCCGGCTCCTCGACGGAGAGCGCGTGGCCGGTGTTGGGCAGCATGGCCAGGGCGGCGGACGGGATGACCTGCTTGAGCATCAGGCTCGGAGCCAGGCAGGGCCAATCCTCGTCGCCAGCGAGGATCAGGGTGGGCACGGTGAGGCCTGCCAGAGCTTCGGTCAGATCGTAGAGTGAGGGCCGCTCCTTCTGGACCCCGGCCTGCGTGTTGGCGGAGCCCACGGCCGAATGCTCGGCGAGCATCCGCTTGAATTCGGCGTGGCCCCGCGGATCCTTGTTGGCGAATTGCACCCGGGTCGGTCCGTAGGCGTAGCGCTCGGCGAAGGCCGCCATGCCGTCGCGGCGCAGCATCGCGGCGGTGGCGTCGGCCTCGGCCCGGAACAGCGCCTGCCGGTCTGGCTCCGCGCCATAACCGACGCCGCCGAGGCAGAGCGACAGCGCGCGGCCGGGATGGCGCAGGCCGAAATGAAGGGTCGCGAAGGCGCCCATCGAGATCCCGGCCACGTGCGCCGTCTGAGCCTCGACATGATCGAGGATCGCCAGGATGTCATCGGCGGCGCGCGCCTGCGTGTAGGCCGAGACGGCCTCCGGAACGTCGGAGGGCGGATAGCCCCGGGCATTGAACGCGATCGCGTGATAGCGCTGGCCGAAATGGCGGAGCTGCGCCTCGTAGCTGCGATGATCGCCGGCGAATTCGTGGACGAAGATCAGCGGCGTCCCGCGCCCGCTCTCCTCGTAGTGAAGGCGAACTCCGTCATCCGTCGTGGCGCTCGGCATGGCGATCCCTGTGCTGATGCCCCCCGGCACACCATACCGATAACCCGAGCCGCCGGAGATGCGGCAGCCTTCAACAACGGCCGAGGTGAAACGTCTCTCCGCTCGGCCCAAGAGAATAAGCACCGTCTTTCCGGGTCGCCGCAGGCGAGCCCGGAATCCAGAACCGCCGTCGGTGCAAGATCTTGGCGCGCTGGCGGCTCTGGTTTCCGGGCTCCGCTACGCGGCCCCGGAATGACAGGGCGTGGAGTCGCGACGCCGGATCGAGAAGCGGCTCAGTCTCCATCCGCCGACCCAAAGCTCCCCAGACGGACTGGCAAGCGGAAAGCCGCGCCCGGCTGCCCGGACGCGGCTTGTGTCGATCCATGCCGGCGGGAGCGATCCCGGCCCGGCTCAAGCGGCCTTCTTGGACGCCAGCTTACCGCCGCCCTTGTTGGCGGCCACCTCGGCGAGCTTGGCCGCGAGCTTCGCGTCGAGCTTGCCCGCGGCACCGAGCGGCAGCTCGATGTCGAGGCCCAGCGTCGAGACGCCCTCGCCGCGCTCCAGCGTCACCTTCACCTTGTCGGGTTCGACCGCGACGTGGTTGGCGATCACCGCCAGGATCTCCTCCCGGAGCTGGAGCACGAGGTCGGGGCGACCCGACTCGGCCCGCTCGTGGGCGAGGATCAGCTGCAGGCGGTCGCGGGCGACCGTGCCGGAATTGCGCTTCTGGAAGATCCCGAGGATGCTCATGCCGCCCTCCGCATGAACAGCTTGTCGAGGAAGGACTTGCGCTCGACCGGCAGGCTCATCGGCACCTCCTCGCCCTTCAGGCGCCGGGCCGCGTCGGCGTAGGCGCGGGCCGGGGCGCAGAGCGGGTTGTTGAGGGTGACCGGGCAGCCGAGGTTCGAGGCGCGCAGCACCTCCTGGCTCTCCGGGATGATGGCGAGCAGCGGGATCGACAGGATGTCGAGCACGTCCTCGGTCTTGAGCATGTCGCCGCGGTCGGCCCGGCCTGGGTCGTAGCGGGTGAGGATCAGGTGCTTCTCGATGTCCTCGCCCTTCTCGGCCTTAGCGGTCTTGGAGTCGAGGAGGCCGATGATCCGGTCGGAGTCGCGCACCGAGGAGACCTCGGGGTTGGTCACGACCACCGCCACGTCGGCGTGGTGCATGGCGAGCTGGGCGCCGCGCTCGATGCCGGCGGGCGAGTCGCAGATGACCCAGTCGAACTTGTCGCGCAGCTCTTCCATCACCCGGGCGACGCCGGCGTCGGTGAGCGCGTCCTTGTCGCGGGTCTGAGAGGCCGGCAGCAGGTGCAGGGTCTCGACCCGCTTGTCCTTGATCAGCGCCTGCGGCAGCTTGGCGTCGCCGTTGACCACGTTGATCAGGTCATAGACGACCCGGCGCTCCGCACCCATGATCAGGTCGAGGTTGCGCAGGCCGACGTCGAAATCGACGACGCACACGCTCTGTCCGCCCTGTGCCAGGGCTGCTCCGAGGGCCGCGGTCGTCGTCGTCTTGCCGACGCCGCCCTTGCCCGATGTGACGACGAGAACCTTTGCCACGCGTCGATCTCCCTTAATCCAGGCTTGCCATTCGGATGTTGCCGTTATCGAGCCAGACCTGGGCGGCCTTGCCGCGCAGGGCCGTCCCCATGTCCTCCGCCGTCCGCACGAGGCGGTCGATCCCCAGCAACTCGGGTTCGAACTTGCGGCAGTAGATTCGTGCGCGCGGGTTGCGCGCGGCTCCGGCGATCGCGCGTCCGCGCAGGGCGCCGTAGACGTGGATGGAGCCGCCGGCCAGGATCTCGGCCCCCGAGGAGACCGAACCCATCACGGTCACGTCGCCGGTCGGGTTGATAACGCTCTGACCGGAGCGGACCGAGCCCTCGACGGTGATCGAGGTGACCACCTGCGGCTCCGGCTCGGCCGGGACGCTCGGGATCTCGATCGTCTCGGACGGGTGGCCCTTGACCAGCAGCGGCGGCAGGCCCGCCGCGACCGCGTCGGCGCCCTCGATCCCGAGGACCGCGATGCCACGGGCCTTGAGCTCGGCCATTAACGTTTCGAGCGCGTCCGGCTCGGGCTTGAGCTGGGCGCAGTCCAGGATGACGGCCCGGCCTTTCAGCAGGGTCGGCGAGCGCTTGAGCGCCGCGTCGAGGCCCGCGAGCCACTCGGGAAGCGGCGGCTCGGGGGAGAGGGCCAGGGCCTTGAAGGCCCGTCCGCGCAGGCTGAGCGGCCGGGGCGCGGAGGGAGAAGCCGCCTGGGCGGTCTCCGGATCGATCGGCTCGGGGAGGGTCTCGCTCATGTCCGCCCGTTAAGAGTCCTTACCGGACCATTGACGGCGGGTATGGTTACCGAAGGGTTAAGTTTCTGATCCGGTCGGCAAATTCTGCCGGGATCCTTGTATCGGTGCGGAAGAGGACACTTTCACGGTTCGGCCGCGACCGTCGCAAACGGGGTCGAGCGCTCTCGTCATCGCGAGCGCAGCGAAGCGACCCGGGGCGGCGTCACCCCTGAGATTGGAGCGCCGATTGGATCGCTTCGCTGCGCGCGCAAGGACGGCACGGGTTTCGAGAGGCCGAACGAACCGCTCTCGCGAAAAGCCCATCAACCCCGCTCGAACAGATTGAGCTTGATCGCATCCTCGAGGAGCCGGACCTCGACGGCCTGTCCGCGGAAAGCCGGGTCGAGGTCGTCGGCGGCCCGGTAGAGGCCGTCGATCGCCACGAGCTCCGGCTCGAAGCGGCGACACCAGATCCGCGCCGTGGGATCACCCGCGGCGCCGGCAATGGCCCGTCCGCGCAGCGCCCCGTAGACGTGGATCGAGCCGCCGGCGATCACCTCGGCACCCGAGGCGACGGCCCCCAGCACGGTCACATCGCCTTCCAGATGCAGCACGGTCTGGCCCGACCGCACCGGTGCGTCGAGGATCAGAGAGCGCGCGACCTCCTTCGCCGGCGTCTCGGCCGGCGCGGCCTCACCGGGCGTGTCGATCTCGCCCGCGGGACGACCGCCCGACAAGGCCGGCGGCGTTCCGGATCCGAGGAGCGACGGCGCCGCGCCCTCGATGCCGAGGATCGCGATGTTGCGGGCGGCGAGTTCGGCCAACAGCCCGTCGAGATCCTCACGGCCGAGCCGCAAGCCCCCGAGGTCGAGGATCACCGGCCGGCCGGCGAAGAAGTTCGGTGCGCGCCGGTTCAGGGCGTCCAGGTCGCCGAACCACTCGGACACCGGCGGCACCGGCGCCAGAACGGTGGCCATGAAGGAGCGGCCGCGGAAGCGGATCGGCGGGCGCGCCGGCTCGGATGTCGGCTGGGTCACGGGCGTGTTCGGTGTCGCTGCGAGGGTCGTCCGCATCCATGCGGCGGCGCGGCGCCGGGGGCAATCCCGCATCGCCTGGTGTGACGCATTGGCGGGTGCGCGAGGCCGTTTCTGTTGTAGAGAGAGGCGGCAGCCGAGCCGGACGGACCCTTGAGCAGCGCCACCACGCAAGCCCTCAGACCCTTCGTCGTCGATGACCTGACGCAGGCGAACCAGCGCCGGGCGGCCGACCCGCGCGCCTCGGCCTGGGTGTCGGCCAATGCCGGGGCGGGCAAGACCAAGGTGCTGACCGACCGGGTGGTGCGGCTGCTGCTCGACGGCGCGCCGCCCGGACGCATCCTGTGTCTGACCTTCACCAAGGCCGCCGCCGCCAACATGGCGATCCGCGTCTTCCGCCTTCTCGGGCGCTGGGTGACGCTGGATGACGCGGCCCTCGCCGCCGAACTCGCGGATCTGACCGGCGAGCGCGCCGGGCCGGATCGGCTGCGCATGGCGCGGCGCCTGTTCGCCCGGGCCGTGGAGACGCCGGGCGGCCTGAAGATCGAGACGCTGCACGCCCTCTGCGAGCGGCTGCTGCACATGTTCCCGTTCGAGGCCAACGTCCCGGCCCGCTTCGTGGTGCTCGACGACACCAAGGCGCGCGAGCTGTTCGAGATCGAGATGGCCAACGTCCTGGCCGACGCGGTCTCGAACGGCGACACGCCGCTGAGCGCGGCCCTCGCCCGCGTGACGCCAGAGGCGACGGGCGACACCCTCCGGGCGGCGATCCGCTCCGCGATGCGGGCCCGCGGCCTGATCGGTGACCGGGCCGGGCTGGACGACGCCTTTGCGCGCCTCCACGGCGCGCTCGGGCTCGCCGCGGAGGAGACCGCCGAGCGGATCGAGGCGGCGATCCTGGACGGAGGCCCCGGCTGTGCGCCGGACGAGCGCGGCGCGCTGGTCGCGGCGCTCCGCACTGGCAAGGCCAACGACGAGAAGCTCGCGGACGCGCTCGCCGCCGCGGAGGCCGAGCGGGTGCGCTCCGAGGCGCTTCCCGACCGGAGCGAGGCGCTCGCGCTCTATCGCGGCGTGTTCTTCACCCAGAAGGACGAGCCCAAGGCCGACAGCAGCCTCGGGACCAAGAGCGTCCCGACCGCCGTGAAGGAGGCCCTGATCGCCGAGCGGGAGCGGCTGGTGCCGCTGTTCGACCGCCTGCGCGCCGCCCGCGCCCATGCCCGCACGCAGGCGCTGTTCCAGCTCGCGGCCGAGATCCATCGGCGGGTCGAAGCCCAGAAGGCCCGGCTCGGCGCCCTCGACTTCGATGATCTGATCCACAAGGCGCTGGATCTGCTCGACCGCGTCGGCGCGGGCTGGGTGCTGTACAAGCTCGACCGGGGCATCGACCATGTGCTCGTCGACGAGGCGCAGGACACCAACCCGGAGCAATGGGCGATCCTGCGGGCGATCACGCAGGAATTCGCCGCCGGCGAGGGCGCCCGGACCGGGACCCGCACGCGCTTCGCGGTGGGCGATCCCAAGCAGTCGATCTACGGCTTCCAGGGCGCGGAGCCGCGGGAATTCGCCCTTACCCGGGCGGCCTGGATCGCCGAATCGCGTTCGGCCGGCCTGACCTTCGAGGACGTCCCGCTCACGCTGTCGTTCCGCTCCACGAGCCTGGTCCTGCAGGCGGTCGATGCGGTGTTCGCCCTCGACGCGCACAATGAGGGCCTGTCCTTCGACGACACGGTGCGCAAGACCGTCCATGCCAGCGCCCGGCCCGGGGCGCCGGGCGCGGTCGAGCTGTGGCCGATCGCCGAGCCCGAGCCGGCGGCCGAGCCCGAGGCCTGGACGGCGCCGCTGGACGCGCCCGAGATCAGCGCCCCTGCCATCGTGACGGCCCGTCGCGTGGCGCAGGCGGTGCGAACCTGGACCACGCGCGGCGACGCCACCGGCCGGATCTGGCGTCCCGGCGACGTCCTGATCCTGGTGCGCAAGCGCGGACCCGCCTTCGAGGAGGTGATCCGGGCCCTGAAGGGGCTCGCAGTCCCCGTCGCCGGGCAGGACCGGCTGGAGGTCTCGGCCCATATCGCGGTGGCCGACCTCGTCGCGGCCGGACGGGCCGGCTTGCTTCCCGCCGACGACCTGACCCTCGCCACGGCGCTGAAGACGCCGCTCGTCGGCCTCACCGACGACGATCTGGTGCGGATCGCCGCCCGCCGCGACCTGTCCGAGACCCTGGAGGACGCCCTGCACCGGCACGCCGAGGCCGGCGACGCGGCGGCGATCCGCGGGCGCACGGCGCTTGCCGACTGGATCCGGCTCGCCGGCCTTCACGGCCCGTTCGGCTTCTACGCCCGGCTTCTCGGCCCGCAGGGTGGCCGCGCGAAACTCGTGGCCCGCCTCGGCGGCGAGGCCGGCGACGCCATCGACGTGTTCCTCGCCGCCGCGGCCCAGGCCGAATCCGGAGAGGATGCGCCCTCACTCGGCGGCTTCCTGGCGCGCTATGTCGGTGCCGAGGCCGGGCATACGGTCAAGCGTGATCTCGAATCGGGTCGGGACGAGGTCCGCGTGATGACCGTGCACGGGGCCAAGGGTCTCGAGGCGCCGGTGGTCGTGATCCTCGACGGCTGCGAGCCTCTGGGACGCAACGATCCGCCGCTGCTGCCGCTGGCGATGGAAGGGGCCGTCCTGCCGCCGGTCTGGTCCGGGGGGAAGACGCAGGATTGCGCGGCCGCCGGAGAGGCGCGCGCGGCCCTGCTCGCCCGTGCCCGGCAGGAACACAACCGCCTGCTGTACGTGGCCATGACCCGCGCCGCCGACCGGTTGATCGTCGCCCCCTTCCGCGGCCACGAACGCGAGAGCGAGACGGCATGGTGCCGGATGATCCATGCCGGGCTGGAGAACGCCTTCGGCGTCGGCCGGTCGATCGAGCTGTCCTATGGTTCCGCGACCGTGTGGCACGACGGGATGGAGACGGCCCGCGAACCCGATAGGCCGCCGCAAGCCGCCGCTCCGGACCGGGATCCGTCCTGGCTGCGCAGCCCCGTGCCGCCGGAGCCGGAGGTACCGACGCTCAGCCCGTCGGGCGCGCTCCAGGCCGCGGACGGCACTCGCGTGCCGCCGCCACGCCTGGCGGATGCGCAGGCCCGGCGGCGCGGCATCCTGATCCACGCGCTCCTGCAGCATCTGCCCCGGGTCGAGCCGGCACGCCGGGAGGCCGCCGGGCTCGCCTTCGTACGGTCGCGGGCGCCTGGATTACCGCGCCCCGCCGTCTACGGCATCGTCCGGTCGGTGCTGCGACTCATCGATGACCCGGACCTCGCGCCGCTCTTCGCGCCCGAAGCACGCGCAGAGGTCAGCCTGTCGGGGCGGGTGCGAACGGAGCAGGGCGAGCGCTCGGTCCAGGGACGGGTCGACCGGATCTCGGTCACGGCCGACGCGGTGCGCATCGCCGACTTCAAGACTGGGCGCCCGCCGGACGAGGACGCGCCGCTGCCGCCGGCCGAAGCGGGCCAGATCGCCCTGTATGCCCGGCTCCTCGGCCAGATCTATCCCGGCCGAACGATTCGCCCCATGCTGATCTGGACCTCCGGCCCGGTGATCCGCCCCCTCGATGCCACCGACGTCGCTGCGGCCCTCGCGCATGCCGGGATCGTGACCTGAGGACGCGTCCCCCGCGCTCCGCCGGTGCCGACATGCGCCAGCGCACACCCGGCAACGGGAGACGGGAGCCCGCTCCCGCGGGAGCGACCGGACTTCTTGACCGCGCAGTCACCCGTCGCCAATTCTGGTCGGACCGCGCGGGCCCCTGCCCGTTCGACGCTGCCCGACCGGCGGCGACTTCCGAAAGGTGACGTTATGGCGACGGTGAAAGTAACCGACGCGAGCTTCGAGCAGGACGTTCTCAAGTCCGCCGAGCCCGTCGTGGTGGATTTCTGGGCGGAGTGGTGCGGCCCGTGCCGTCAGATCGGCCCGGCGCTCGAGGAGATCGCGACCGATCTTCAGGGCAAGGTGAAGATCGCCAAGGTCAACGTCGACGAGAATCCGCAGATCGCCGCCCAGTACGGCATCCGCTCGATCCCGACCCTGCTGCTGTTCAAGAACGGCGAGCGGGTTGACCAGAAGGTCGGCGCCGCCCCGAAGGGCGACCTGTCCCGCTGGATCGGCGCGCAGACCGCCTGAACGATCCGCGAGGACGGCAAAAAGGAAAGCCCGGCCGCAAGGCCGGGCTTTCTCGGTTTCAAGACCCTGTTCTTATGAAGTCCCGGGCTTCTGCCCGGGACTCAACGTCCGGTCTCAGTACGAGCCGAACTTGTAGTTCAGGCCGGCGCGGACGACAGCGAAGGCGTTCTCGTCGCGACGGGCAGTGGCCAGCGAGTACACCGGCACGAGGCCGACCGGGGAGATCGCGGCGCCGACCAGCGGGAACTGGGCGCGGTTGTTGCTGTCGAGGTTCACGTACAGGCCTTCCACCTTCAGCGTGACGGCCGAGGAGCGGAAGAAGTTCAGGAAGGAATCGGTCGGCAGGGCGTATTCGATACCGCCACCGACGGTCCAGCCGGTCTTGAAGTCGTTCCGGCGACCGGCGAAGTTCTGGAAGCCGACGCGCGCGCCGTCATCCGTGCCGGTGGCGTAGGCGAAACCGCCGGTGGCGTACACGAGGGTCCGGTCGAAGGCGTAACCGAGACGGCCGCGGACGGTGCCGAAGAAGTCGATGGTGTTGAGCGTGCCGTTGACCGGGATGAAGCCCGGGTTGATCGCGCCGGCGTTGGTGGCGAAGCGGGCGCGACGGCCGAAGTCGAGGTACTGCGCGTCGGCCTCGAAGCCGATCACGGCGCCGTTGCCCGGGCTCAGCTGCCAGTTGTAGCCGATCTGGCCACCACCCGAGAAACCTTCGCGGCTGTTGTTGTCGTAGACCAGCGACGAGCCGTTCGGCAGAAGCGCCTGGTAGGGGACGAGACCGCCCGGCACCAGAGCGACCGGGTTGCCAGGCGTCTGGACGAAGCCGCGGGTCGAGTTGCTGCTGGCGTCGAAGGCGTAGCCGGCGTTGATACCGAAGTAGGCGCCGGTCCAGGTGAACACCGGAACGGGGGTGAACACCGGCGGCGGAGCGCGACGCGGCAGGTCGGCGGCCGAAGCGGCGGCGGTGAGCGCCGTAAACGCCGCAAGAGAGGTAACAAGCTTCTTCATTACTGTGATCCCCAGCATTAGCCCGATCGAGAGTGAAAATAAGCGATCGTGGCTTTCGGGGATGTAGCTTAGCTGCCACAGCCGGGGGAAAGCGTGGCCGTGGAGCGGCTTTCGCCGCGTTGATTGCGGCGAATCGACGACGTTTGGAACTCGGAAACCAAAGTTCGCGAGATGTCCAGAGCCAAGCCCTGGAGCTGCCGCGGCAGCTCCGAACCGCTCCGGACTTGCGAGCACTCAGACCGGCGGCGTGTCGTTGGCCGCAAGGACTAAGCCGGCCAAGTACAGCGAGCCGCAGATCAGGATCCGCGGCGGCTGCTCGAAGGCGATGTCCTTCACGAGAGCGAGAGCAGCCTCGATGCTCGGCGCCGCGTAGGTCGAAAGGCCGACGCTCGCGCCGATCTGCGCCACCTCGTCCGCGGGACGTGCCGCCATCGTACCGGTGATCGGCACAGCGACGAGCGCGCGCGCGAGACCGACGAAGTTGCGTAGGAAGCCGTCGGCGTCCTTCGTGCCGAGAAGGCCCACGATCAGCACCAGCGGCACGTCGCTCCGCTCGCCCAGATCTGCCATCGCGGCGGCCAGGATCCGGCCGCCATCGATGTTGTGGCCGCCGTCGAGCCACAGCTCGGCGCCGGGATCGAGCTGCGCGGCGAGGCGACCGCGGCCGAGCCGTTGCAGCCGGCCCGGCCACTCGACCTCGGTCAGGCCCTTCTCCAGCGCGGTGATTCCGATGTCGCCGAAACCGGCCGCGCGCAAAGCCGTGATCGCGGTGCCGGCATTGACCAGCTGGTGGCGGCCGGCGAGCCGGGGACGCGGCAGGTCGAACAGGTCCGTCTCATCCTGATAGACCATGCGGCCGCGCTCCTCGTGGACCGAGAAATCCTGGTTGCCCACCAGGATCGGTCCGGCGCCCACGGCCTCGGCCCGCCGGCAGAGCACGGCGTCGGCCTCGGCATAGTCCTGGGCGGCGATCACAGCCGGACAGCCGCGCTTGAAGATCCCGGCCTTTTCGGTCGCCACCGACTCGACGGTGTCGCCGAGGTATTCGGCGTGGTCGCGGCCGATGGGGGTGACGACCGCGCAGGCCGGCCGCTCGATCACATTGGTGGCATCGAGCCGTCCGCCGAGACCGACTTCCAGCAGCAGCACGTCGGCGGGGCTCTCCGAGAACAGCAGCAGCGCCGCGGCCGTGGTGATCTCGAACATGGTGATCGGCTCGCCGTCATTGGCGGTCTCGCAGCGCGAGAAGGCGTCGGCCAGCCGGTCCTCGTCCACGAAATGGCCGCCGCCGATCCCGCCGATCCGGATCCGTTCGTGGAAGCGCACGAGATGCGGCGAGGTGTAGACATGCGCGGCCAGACCGCCCGCCTCTAGGATCGACCGCATGAACGCGATGGTCGAGCCCTTGCCGTTGGTCCCGGCGACATGGATCACCGGCGGCAGGCGCCGTTCCGGATGGTTGAGCCGCCCGAGCAGCCGCTCGATCCGCCCCAGCGACAGGTCGATGGTTCGGGGGTGCAGCGCGAGGAAACGCGCCATCAGGGCGTCGGACGAGGCCATCGCGCGGGACTTACGCCGCCTCGGAGGCCGTGACCGGCGCACCGGCTTGGGCGACGTTGGTCAATAAGCCGCAAAGGCGCGTGATCGTCTCCTTGAGTTGGTGGCGATGCACCACTTGGTCGACCATGCCGTGCTCCCGCAGATATTCCGCCCGCTGGAAACCGTCGGGCAGTTTCTCCCGGATGGTCTGCTCGATCACCCGCGGGCCGGCGAAGCAGATCAGGGCACCCGGCTCGGCGAGGTGCACGTCGCCGAGCATCGCGTAGGAGGCGGTGACGCCGCCGGTGGTCGGGTTGGTGAGGACCACGATGTAGGGCAGGCGCGCGGCATTGAGCCGGCGCACCGCCACCGTTGTCCGAGGCATCTGCATCAGCGACAGGATGCCCTCCTGCATGCGGGCACCGCCCGAGGCCGCGAACAGCACGTAGGGGGTACGCTTCTCCAGCGCCGTCTCGGCGCCGCGTACGAAGGCCTCACCGGCCGCCATGCCGAGGGACCCCGCCATGAAGCCGAATTCCTGCGCGGCCAGAACCATCGGCAGGCCGCCGACCCGGCCGAAGCCGATCTTGAACGCGTCCTGCAGCCCGGTCTTGGCGCGCGCCTCCTTGAGCCGGTCGGCGTAGCGCTTCTCGTCGCGGAACTTCAGCGGATCGGGGGCGACCTCGGGAAGCGCGACGTCAATCCAGGTGCCCTCGTCGAACATCATCTTCAGGCGCGCCTGGGCAGCCATCTTGAGGTGATGCTCGGAGCCCGGAATGACCCAGTGATTGGCCTCGACCTCCTTGTGGAAGACCATCTGCCCGGTATCCGGACACTTCACCCAGAGGTTCTCCGGCGTCTCGCGCTTGAACAGAGTCTTGATCCGGGGGCGCACAACCTCCGAGATCCAGTTCATCGGTTCGACCATTGCGTTGCGTCCGTCCGCTTCAAGCTCGCGCAGATATCAGGATGGGCGCGCCCCACCGCCAGGGTTCAGGAGGCCCGCTCAGGCCGCCCGCTCAACACCGGCGGACCGCACCCCCTCGGCCAGCTCGCGCACGAGGTCCACGACGGCCGGCACGCTCCCGGCCTGTGGCCGGCCCTCACTGTCGAGGGAGCGGACCAGGGCGTCGACCAGCGCCGAGCCGACGACGACGCCGTCGGCCCCCTTGGCGATCGCGGCCGCATGGGCGCCGGTCTTCACGCCGAAGCCGACCACCACGGGCAGGTCGGTGTGGCGGCGGATCCGGGCGACCGCCTCGGAGACCTTGCCGAAATCGGGCGTCGCCGTACCGGTCACGCCGGTGATCGACACGTAGTAGACGAAGCCCGCGGTGTTCGCGAGCACCGCGGGCAGGCGACGCTCGTCCGTGGTCGGCGTGGCCAGCCGGATGAAGGCCAGGCCCTTGGCCAGCGCCGGCAGGCACAGCTCGGCATCCTCTTCCGGCGGCAGGTCGACCACGATCAGGCCATCCACGCCGGCCGCGACCGCATCCTCCAGGAACCGGTCGACCCCGTAGGTGTGGATCGGATTGTAGTAGCCCATCAGCACGATCGGTGTGCTGTCGTTCTCCGCGCGGAAGCGGCGGACGAGGTCCAGCGTGCCGGAAACGGTCTGCTTGGCCTTCAGCGCCCGCAGGCCCGCCGCCTGGATCGCAGGACCGTCCGCCATCGGGTCGGTGAACGGCAGGCCGAATTCCAGGATGTCGGCGCCGGCGCCGGGGAGCGCCCTCAGAACCTCCAGGGAGGTCTCGGGATCGGGGTCGCCCGACATCACGTAGGTGACGAGGACGGACCGGTTCTCCGCGCGGGCGCGGGCGAAGGTGGCGTCGATGCGGCTCGGCATGGTCTGGCGGTGTTCGCGGTTGCGGGGCGAGAACGGCCCGGGGTTGCACCCGCGCTACACCAAAGGCGCCGGCCCGTGAAGCGGGCGGCTCTTGCGGCTGCGCTTCGATGCCGACAGCCGTCACGCCCGCGGGCGTTCCGACGCGTGCGACGCGGCCATGCGCGGCGGGCGATTGTCGCGCCCGCTGCAGCTGCGTAGCTGGTCGCATGTCCGAGACCTCGCTTCCGACGCGCCCCTTCTCCGCGATGCTGTTCGACATGGACGGCACGATCATCAGCTCGATCGCCTCGGCGGAGCGGGTCTGGTCGCGCTGGGCCGAGGCGCACGGTCTCGACGTGGCGTCGTTCCTGCCGACCATCCACGGAGTGCAGTCGGTGGAGACGATCCGGCGCCTCAACCTGCCCGGTGTCGACCCGGAGGCCGAAGCTGCCGCGATCACGCGGGCCGAGATGGAGGATGTCGGCGACATCGCGGAGATTGCCGGGGCGCGAGCCTTCCTAGAGGCGCTGCCGCCGGAGCGCTGGGCGATCGTCACCTCGGCGCCCCGGGCGCTGGCGACCCGGCGCCTCGCGGCGGCCGGGATGCCGCTGCCCGCCCTCATGGTGGCCGCCGAGGATGTTCGTCACGGCAAGCCCGCGCCGGACTGCTTCCTGATGGCGGCGGAGCGGCTGGGCGTCGCGGCATCGGAATGCCTGGTCTTCGAGGATGCACCGGCCGGCATCCAGGCGGCCGAGGCCGCCGGCGCGACCGTGCTGGTCGTCACCGCCACCCATCACAGGCCGGTGAGCGCGGGACACGCCGCGATCCCAAATTACCGCGGGCTCTCGGTCGAAGCTACCGCGGACGGGATCCGCGTGATCGCGCGCGGCTGAGCGGATCGGCCTCGCCGCCACAGGTCGGGCATTGACTTCACGCGGGCACAGCGCGGCACTATCGGGCCTGCGAGGATCGGGTCCAGGAGCAGCAGGCCGATGACCAAGCCCAACGGCGTGCCGCGCAACCTCTTCGAGACAGCCGAGGGCCGTCGTCTCGTCGAGGCTCGCACCGACCCGGCCTGGCGCCAGTGGGGTCCGTATCTCAGCGACCGGCAATGGGGCACGGTCCGCGAGGATTACAGCGCGGGCGGGGACGCCTGGGACTACCTGCCCCACGACCATGCCCGCTCCCGGGCCTACCGCTGGGGCGAGGACGGGATCGGCGGCTTCGGCGACCGCCATCTCAACTGGTGCCTGTCGCTCGCGCTCTGGAACGGGCGCGACCCAATCCTGAAGGAACGCCTGTTCGGTCTCACCAACCAGGAGGGCAATCACGGCGAGGACGTGAAGGAGCTCTACTACTACCTCGACGGCCTCCCGACCCATGCCTTCATGCGGATGCTCTACAAGTACCCGCAGGCCGCCTTCCCTTACGGACAGCTGGTCGCGGAGAATGCGAGGCGGGGCCTCGACGACCCGGAATACGAGCTGCTCGACACCGGTCTGTTCGACGAAGGCCGCTACTTCGACGTCGAGATCGCCTACGCCAAGGCCGCACCCGACGACATCCTGATGCGCGTCACCGCGACGAACCGCGGTCCTGATGCCGCCGACCTAACGCTCCTGCCGCAGCTCTGGGCCCGCAATATCTGGTCTTGGAAACCGGACGTTGCCAAGCCGGAGCTGATGGCCGGGTCCGACGGCTCGGTCTGGGCCCGTCATGCCGCGATGCCCGCCGATGCGGTTCTTCGCGCAGGGCGCGGCCGAGCTGCTGTTCACCGAGAACGAGACCAACACCCATCGGCTGTTCGGCAGCGGCCCGGCCGCGGGCTTCTACAAGGACGGGATCGACCGCCACGTGGTCGGCGGCGACCGTGGCGCGGCCAACGGGCTGTCGGGCACCAAGTGCGCCGCCCGCTACGACCTGCATCTCGAGCCCGGCGAGACGCGGATCCTGCGCTTGCGGCTGCGCGCCGAGACCGTAGCGGGGGAGCCCTTCGCGGATTTCGATGCGGTCTTCGCCGCGCGCGAGGACGACGCGGACGCGTTCTACGCGGCGCTCCAGGCGCCGATCGCGGATCCCGAGATGCGTCTCGTCCAGCGGCAGGCGCTGGCCGGCATGCTCTGGTCGAAGCAGCTCTATCACTACGACGTGCGCGAGTGGCTCGCGGGCGATCCGGCCCAACCCGCCCCCGCGCCCGAGCGCCGGCACGGGCGCAACAGCGATTGGGCGCACCTCCGCGCCAACGACATCATCTCGATGCCGGACGCCTGGGAGTATCCCTGGTTCGCCTCCTGGGACCTCGCCCTTCAGGCGATCGTGTTCGCGCTGATCGATCCCGATTTCGCCAAGAACCAGCTGCTGCTCCTCGTCGACGAGGCTTACGCGCATCCGAACGCGGCGCTTCCGGCCTACGAGTGGGGGTTCGGCGACGCCAACCCGCCGGTTCATGCCCTGGCGGCCTGGCAGGTGTTCGAGCTGGACCGCGCGCTCACCGGCGTGCCCGACCACGCCTTCCTCAAGCGGATCTTCAACAAGCTCACCCTGAACTTCACCTGGTGGGTGAACCGGAAGGATGCGGACGACCGCAACCTGTTCCAGGGCGGTTTCCTCGGGCTCGACAATATCGGGATCTTCGACCGCTCGAAGCCGGTGGGCGACGGAGCGACCCTCACCCAGTCCGACGCGACGGCCTGGATGGCGACCTACGCCCTCAACCTGATGCGCATCGCCATCGAGCTGGCTCTGCAGGATCCCACCTTCGAGGACATGGCGGAGAAGTTCTTCGAGCATTTCCTCCTGATCGCGGGCGCCACCGGCGCGGGCGTGTGGGACGAAGCGGACGGCTTCTTCTACGACGTGATCGAGACCTGGGACGGCCAGCGGCTGCCGATCCGGGTGCGGACCATGGTCGGCCTGATTCCGATCTTCGCCGTGGCGACGATAAACGCGTGCGACCTCGAGAAGCTGCCGTCGCTGCGCGCACGGATGGCGTTCTTCCTCAAGAACCGACCGGATCTCGCGACCCTGGTCTCGCGGTGGAACGAGCCCGGCCAGGGTCAGACCGCGCTGCTCTCCCTGCTGCGCGGCCACCGGCTGAAGGCCCTGCTGCACCGAGCCCTCGATCCGGGCGAGTTCCTGTCGGATCACGGCCTGCGCGCCGTATCCCGGGCCTACGCGGACCAGCCGTTCTGCTTCGCGTGGGACGGCCGCGACCTCGGCCTCGCCTATGAGCCCGCTGAGTCCCGGTCACGCTTGTTCGGCGGCAATTCGAATTGGCGCGGCCCGGTCTGGATGCCGGTGAACTACCTGCTGATCGCAGGCCTCAACCGCTTCCACGACTATTACGGACCGGATTTCCGGGTGGAGGCGCCGACCGGTTCGGGGCGGACCTCCTCGCTGCGCGAGATCGCCCGGCATCTGTCTCAGCGCCTGATCGGCCTCTCGACCCGCGGATCCGACGGGAAGCGGCCGGTCTACGGAGACAGCCGCATCGAGCAGGACGACCCGAACTTCCGCGACCACGTCCTCTTCTACGAATACTACGACGGCGACACCGGACGCGGCGTCGGCGCCGCGCACCAGACCGGATGGTCCGGGCTCGTGGCCTTGCTGATCCAGGACATCGCGACGGCGGCCGTCGAGGCGTCAGCGTCGGATTGGCCGTAACGCGCCCCGCCGGTCCGCAGCCGGACGGTGCGGCGCTACTCCGCCGCCTGTCTGACCCGCAGCCGCTGGTCGATTCCGATCTGACGCGAGATGTTCGACCGGCGGGCGCTGTAGGCGGCCGAGACCAGCGGATAGTCGACGGGCAGGCCCCATTTCGCCCGGTAGGCCTCGGGGGTCAGACCGCGAATGGTCAGGTGGCGGCGCAAGGCCTTGTAGGGCTTCCCGTCTTCGAAGCTGATCAGCGAGTCGGGGCGGATCGAGGCGCGGATCTGCGCGTCGGTCGGTCGATCGATCGACGTCTTCGCGGGTTGGTCTAGCGCCGCGATCGAGCGGTGAACCTGCAAGAGCAGCTCGGGCAGAAGATCCGCGGGCACGCTGTTGCGCGTTACATACGCGCTCAAGATCTTCGCTGCGAGTTCAACACTCGGCGAGGCGGTGCGCATGGTCGTCTCCTCGGTTTTTCTTTATGGCCGATCCGGCGCTTGCCCATCTTTTTGGCATTAGCTCTACCGTGGGCTATTATGCGCCATGAGCAACATAGTACAACTATGGCGCGCATTTGTCGCACCATAAATACCACCTCGAGTTGAAAAATCCGGTCCGCTGACGCGGCTGCATCGGCGAGGATGCGATGAGGCCTCGGGAACTGCCGCCGGACATCACGCCGATTGGTGCGGACGACGCGACCGAAGCCGTGGAAGGCAGGCTGCGATTCAACTGGCGCAGAGCGCCAGACCCGCGTTGACTTCAAGTCAGCGGGTTAAGAGCTCAGAACAGCAGGTGCAGCGCCAGCGGCGCCAGGATCGCCGTCACGAACGCGTTGAGCCCCATGGCGATGCCCGCGAAGGTGCCGGCCACCTCGCTGACCTGGAAGGCGCGCGCCGTGCCGATGCCGTGCGCCGCGAGCCCGGCTGCGAAGCCCCGGGCCTGCATGTCGTGGATCCGCAGCAAGTTCATCATCGGCGTCACGAGGATCGCGCCGATGATGCCCGTGAGGATCACCAGGATGGCGGTCAGCGTCGGGTCGCCGCCGAGCGCCTCGGCGATGCCCATGGCGACACCCGAGGTCACCGATTTCGGCGCGAGCGACACGAGAACCGGCTGCGGGATGTCGAGCAACCGCGCCAAGCCGATCACGACGGCCAAGGTCGTGGCCGAGCCCGCGGCCAGGGCCGTGAGCATGGGCACCAGCGCGCGCGTCACGGTGGCCCGCCGCTCGTAGAGCGGCATGGCCAGCACCACGGTGGCGGGTCCGAGCAGGAAGTGCACGAACTGCGCGCCCTCGAAATAGGCGGGATAGGGTGTTCCGGTCACCGCCAGAACCCCGCCGACCAACGCCACGGTGATGAGCACCGGATTGGCGATCGGATGCCGGCCGGTGGCCGCGGCGATCCGGTCCGCCAGGACGTAGGCCGTCAGGGTCACCGTCAGCCACAGCAGCGGCGTCTTGGCGAGATAGACCCAGAGGGAGAAGTCGCCGCTCACGCGTCAGGGCTCCCGGTCGGACCCGCGCCGTTCCACCAGGGCCGCCACGGCGCGGAAGACCAGGACGGTGACTAGGAGCGACAGCGCGGTCGAGACGACCAGCACGATGGCGAGCTTGAGGCCCTGCGCCCGCAGCAGGTCCAGGCGGCCGACGACACCGACGCCCGCCGGGACGAACATGAGCGACAGGTTCATCAGCAGGCCGCGCGCCGCGGATTCGAGCGTTCCGTCGGTGAGCGGCTTCGGGAGATAGCGGGGCAAGCCGAATCGGGCATTGTCGCGCACAAGCAGGAACGCGAACATCAGCCCCATGCCGATGACCGGGCCCGGGATCGGCACCCCGGCGCCGCGGGCGAGGATCTCACCCAGGAGCTGGGCGAGCAGGATCAGCGCCAAGCTCGCGATCATCGCCGTCCCCGGGGCGTCAGGCGATTCCGACGCTGTGCTGACCGCTGCGCCGCGCGGCCGCGATGGCGCCGTCGTCGAAGCCGAGCAGGCGGCCGAGGCGCTCGACCAGCGCCTCCTCGAATTCGTCGACATGGCCGTCTGCGGCCGCGACCGACCAAGCCATGGTCAGCAGCTCCTGCCGCTCGGTCCTGTCGGCCTCGTGGGGGATCATCTCCACGAGGCTCGCGACGTCGCGCGTCTCGGAGTCGATGGCGGCGGCCCGCTCGATGAGCGCGCGCGCCGCGTCCGGGCCGTCCGCATAATGACCCTGCACGAGGCGGGACAGGCGCTCGCTCTCGGACGGGGCCAGGATCCCGTCGACTCGGGCCACGTGAACGAGAAGCGCCGTGGCAGCCAGATGCGTGTCGTCGACGGTTTCGTGGCTGCCGACGCCGAGGGCCTCGGTCGCGTAGGCGCGCAGGCGTGCGATCAAGGACATGTCGGCTCCGGCGGATCTTGCACGGCACAGTTCGGATGGGCGGCTGCCTCCGTCAAGGACGCGCCCGCACGTCGCCGCTCAGCGTGGCAGAGCTGCATCGCTGAGGCCGGGCGCAAGTGATCGCGCCGCTTCCGTCGCTCCCGCGACCAGCGGCGCCAGGATCGCGTCGGCTGCCTCGACGGCAGCCGGCCCAGCCTGCGCGGGCGTGCCGGCCTGGAACGGCGGTACCGGCGCATACTCGGCGACGAGCTGAGCGGTTCGGGCGTACTCCGCACCGCGCAGACGCGCGGCGAGGGCCAATCCGAGGTCGAGCCCGGCCGAGACGCCCGCGCCCGTGACGCGGTTCCGGTCGAACACCACGCGCTCGGCCATCGGCTCGGCGCCGAGGAGCGGCAGGGCCGCATCGCGCAGACACCAGTGCGAGGTGGCCCGGTAACCCCGCAGCAGCCCGGCGGCGCCGAGGATCAGCGAACCGGTGCAGACGCTGGTCAGCCACGTCGCCCGCGCGGCGCGCTCGCGCAGGAAGGCGAGCAGCGTCGGATTGCGCATCTGCGCCGGCGTGCCGTCGCCGCCGGGTACGAACAGGACATCGAGCGCCTGCGGACAGGTCTCGAAGCTGTGCGTCGCCACGAGAGCGAGTCCGGTGTCGGTCGCGACCGGACCGATCTGTTCGGCGACGAGGTAGAGGCTGTCCTGAGCCATCCCGGCGAGCAGCGTCTGCGGCCCCACGAGGTCGAGGGCGGTCATGCCGGGGAACAGCAGCATGGCGATCCGGACCGATCGATCCGGCGGGATCAGTCCGGGCGTGTCGGATCCTGCGGCGAGCGCCGGCCAGGCGGCTGCAGCCGCCGCTGCGGCGGCCATCAGGTCGCGCCGGCTCGGGCCCGACGGCGCTCTCACGGATGCCGCCGACCCTTCAGACCGGCCACCCGGCGTTGCGGTAGGCACTGTCCCAGAACATCCATTCGAGCCGGGTCGCCTGCGTGAAGGCCCGGTGCATCCGCTCGCGCGTGCCCGCCGAAGCCGTCAGCGCCGCCCGATCCGTCGCCGCGATCATTCCGGCCACCGCTTCGGCGAATTCCTCGCCCGCATAGGTGTCGATCCAGGCCCGATACGGATTCCCGGCCGCCGCGCGGGCGAAGATGTCGTCGCCCACGGCCTTGTAGATCCAGAAGCAGGGCAGCAGGGCGGCGCAGACGACCTCGAAGGGCTCCGCGTAGGCCGTCGCCAGAAGATAGGACACGTAGTGGTCGCAGGCCGGCGTCAGCGGCGTCGCCGCGAAGCTCTCGGGGCCGATTCCGTAATCCCGGAAGAAGCCGCCGTGGAGCGCGCGCTCCACCACAATCGCGTCCTGTGCGGCCCGGGAGAACTGCACGATCCCGTCCGGTTCCGGCGCCTTCGCGGCGGCGAGGCTGAGCGCCCGGCCGAAGCCGATCAGGTAATGGGCGTCCTGGACGATGTAGTGCTGGAAGGTGGCGCGCGGCAGCGTGCCGGCGGCAAGCTCCGCGTTGAACGGCATCGCCCCGATGGTGTCGCAGGCGGCGGCATTGCGCGTCCAGGCCTGGCCGGAAAAGGAGCCCGGGCCGCCGTCACCCGTCATCGCGAGGGCCATTCCTCTAACCCTGCCGCTGCGCGTGAGTGACGGCGACGTGGATCAGTTCCGCGAGAGTGCGCACGCCGAGCTTCTGGCGCATCTGCGAGCAGGCGTTGGTGACGGTCTTGTAGCTGACCGACAGGTCGGCCGCGATGGCGCCGTAGGAGCGACCTTGGGCGAGGCGGGCCAGGATCTGCTGCTCGCGGGGCGTGAGCTGGGATTCCGGGGTGCGGCGGGCGTCGGCGCGCAGCATCGCCACCTCCGTGGCGAGCCGGCGGTCCAGATAGACCTCGCCGATCCGCACCTTGCCGAAGGCCTCGAACAGCTCGGCCGAAGCATGGTCCTTCAGGACGTAGCCGAGGGCGCCGGCCTCCAGGGCGCGCGCGACGATGACCGGATCGTTGTGCATGCTGAAGACGAGGATGCGCGTCTCCGGCGCCACCGCGCGGATCCTTCGGATCAGGCCGAGGCCGGCCATGCCGCTGCCCTGGAAAGTCAGATCGCAGATCACCACGGGCGGTCGCAGCCGGTGGAAGATGCGGTAGCCGCCGACCACCGTGGTCGCTTCCGCTATGGTCTCGACGCCGGCATCTTCCAGCACGCGTCGACAGCCCTGGAGCACGATCGGGTGGTCGTCGATCACCAGGACCGGCAGACGGGTTGCTGCGACGTCGATCTGGGAGGCGATGGCGTTCATGCGCTCGGCGCGTTGTTCTCGTCGCCCTGCTCCGGCGGAACGGGGATCGTGATCCGGACGATTGCTCCGGGGCCGCCTTTGTCAAGGGCGAAGCTGCCACCGAGGGCCTCGACGCGCTCCCGCATCCCCGAAAGACCGAGTCCGGTCCCGTGTTCAGCCGGGATTCCGGTGCCGTTGTCGCGGATCGTGGCCTGCACCCGCCCGTCCACCTCGCAGGCCTCGGCCTCCACCCGCGTCGCGCCCCCGTGGCGCACGGCGTTGGTGGCACTCTCCTGCACGCAGCGGAACACGGTGAGGTCCACGAGGTCGCCGTAGCCTCGCGCCAGCCCGTCGAACCGGCCGACGAAGGCGATGGCGGGATGACGCTGGGCGAACCCGCGCAGGAGCAGGTCGAGGCAGGTGGCCAGGGGCGCCTGGCCGAGCCCGTGCGGCCGCAGGCGGTTCAGGAGTTCCCGGTTCACCGTCTGGACCTGGCCCACGATGGTGCTGATCTCGTCGGCCCGGGCCGCAAGCTTCTCGCGGCTGGGCTCGGCGGGACCGGAGGCGATCCGGGCGATCGAGGCGGCATTGGCTTCGAGGGCGAACAGGCAGGGGCCGAACTCATCATGCAATTCGAGGGCGGTGCGCCGCCGCTCGTCATCCTGCGCGGTCAACAGCTGGCGATTGAGCCGGCCGTTGGCGGCGCGGACCTCACCCAGTGCCGCCGCCACCTTGTTGAAGCGATCGGCGATCACCGCCAGCTCGCGGGCTCCGGGGGGCTCCAGCCGCGCCGTGTAATCGTGGTGCTCCAGCTGCGTCAGACCGACGCCGAGCCGCCGCAGCGGCGCCAGGATGCGGCCGAGGGCGACGTAGAGCGCGATCAGCATTGCGGCGTTGATCGCCAGGGTGGTCAGCGACAGCGCCCGGGCGTAGCCCCAGATCTCGTCGATCTCGTCGAGCGGCTGCGTGGTGATCTGCGCGGTGCCGAGCTGCTGGCCGTTCACCGCGATGGGCAGGGTGTGCCGCTCGATCGGCGGCATGATCAGGTCGGCGAACCAGCGCGGCGCCTCGCGCTCGGACCGGTGGGGCAAGGTCGGCTGCCCGATTTGGTCCCCGTCGGCGTCGCGCACGGCGACGCGGACGTGACGGAGCACCTTGAAGCGGAGGTCGAGGGTCTGAAGCAGCGTGTCGGGGTTGCTGGTGTCCGAGAGGCGGATCGTGTCCGCGACCAGGGACTCGACGGTCGCCAGCGACGCGCGGGTCTCGACTCGCACGGCCGTGCGAGCATTTAGCACGATCACGCCGCAGGAGATCAGGGCCGCCAGCGCGTCGATCAGCAGCACGACGGCGACGAGCCGCGCGCGCGTGGACCAGCCCGCCCACGGCCATCGCCCGGTACGGTGCTTGAAAGGCGCAGGCGCGTCGTCCAGCGTCAGATGTTTCGGTCCTGTATCCACCCCGTGACGCATAGCGGCCGCGCCGCCGAAGTCCATGCCGAGCCGTCCCGTGGAACGGAACTCGGGACGGGTTGCGCCGCACCGGAACCGGTGCGATCCCGGCGATGACGGATTCTTAAGCGGCACGTGTATATCTTGTGGATAGCCGAGCCACGACTGGGCTGCGTGCCAATTCGAGCCGACATCTTTGCGCCGTATTGCGCTTCCACTGTCGGATGCAGCGACGAACCTCTTCCGTTCAATCGGAAGACGCTGGCCGGTCGCGGGGGAGCCCGGTCGCGCGCATTGTGCATCGTGTCAGAGACCCCGGACCATGATCGATCTCGCCCTGGATCCTTCTGAGACCCGAGAGACTCGGGATCCGGAGCTGCGTCCGAAGCGCGGCGTCAACCTGCGCGTCATCTTGTTCGGTCTCGCCGGGGCCGGGGCCCTCTGCGGCTTCGGTGTCGCCGCCTCGACCTTGATGGCCGGCCTCGCCGCACCGGCGCCAGCGACGTTCAAAGTCTCCGGGAAAGCGGCCGACTGGCCCGACTTGAAAGACGGTCTCCCCGCGCTCGCAGGCTCCGGCAAGGTGGCATCGGCGCCGGTGCCGGCGGCCGAACCTGTATCGCCCGCCCTGCGAATGGCCGCGCTGCCCGAGGCGTTCACGCCGGCCGCCGCGCCGACCGGAAATCCAGCCGCGCCGCCGCCGGCAAAGGTTGCCGCCGCCGCGGAACCGCCGGCCCGCCGCATCCCGGTCCCGACCCCGATCGCGCCGATCGCCGCTGGGCGCCAGGCTGCGACGCTGCCGCCGAGCCGGACAGCGGCGCTCATCGCTCCGCGTGCCTCGGAGGCCATCAAAGCGCGCGACGTGGTCGAGCCCGCCGCGACGCCTGTTCAGAAACCGGTCGCCGCGTCCGCGCCCGTGGCCGCGCCGCCGGCGGCCGAGAAGGGCGAGAAGCCGGGGCGCAAGGCGGTGGCAGCCCAGAAGCCGCCTGCTCCGCCCAAAGTTGCCGCCAAGGCGAAGGCGCCGGCGTCCACCGCCGTGGCACAGGCCGAGGCTTCGGAACCGGAAGAAACCGAGGTTCTCGGCATCAAGCTGCCGTCCCTCGCGCCGGCGGGACGTAAGCTCAAGGAGAGCGTCGATGCGCTCGGTGACGCGGTGAAGAACGTCTTCTGAGCGGCCTGCGGCACTCAGCGAAGACAGGCTGAGCTGGGCTCGCACGCCCGCTCCGCCGTGAACGATCACCGAGGATCGCTCGGTCGGTCACCCGAACCGCCTGCGGCCTCACCGATCGCGAGAGGCGCGCCCCGCACGACGGCGACGCGACAGGGCGGGCTGCAGCGAGCTTTTCAGCCTCGGCCCGAATGGCGGCCCGGCTTGTGGTCCGGCTTCGGACCAGTCCGTTCGACCTTGCGCTGATGCTTTCCGGCCCGCGGGCTCGCGAAGCCCTTCGGGCCGCTGGGCCGTCCGCTGCGCTCGCCGGGAGGGGCATCCCCTACGAGCGCCTCGACCTGGATTTCCGGCGATCCGTTGCGGGCGAAGGATTCGGCAAAGCGCGCCGCCGCATTGCCGCGCACCTCGAACTTGGTCTCGCGTTCGAAGATCCGGATCGCGCCGATCTCCTGACGGCCGATGCCGCCCCGACGGGTCAGCATCGGCAGCAGGCGGCGCGGGTCGGCGTTGTCGCGGCGGCCGAGATTGAGCCGGAACCAGACGGCCGGCCCCATGGCGGCGATCCGCTCCGGATCCATCGGGTCGTAGGGCGGCCGCTCGCCCCGCGGGGCGCGGCCCTCACCCGGATCGCTGACTTCCTCGGGCGCCGGCAGGCGGGTGCGGTAGACGCGGGCCAGGAGCGCGGCGAGTTCGTCCGGGCTCTTGCTGGCCAGGAGCGTCTCGGCCAGCGCCACATCCTCCTCGGCCGGCGGCTCGGCGAAGAGCGGGTCGGACAGCATGCGCTCGCCGTCGAGGCGGCGGATCTCGTCGGCCGAGGGCGGCCCCGACCATTCGGGGCTCACCTTGGCGATGGCGAACATCTGCTCGGCCCGCCGCCGGCGCGAGTTCGGGATCAGGAGCACGGAGGTGCCCTTGCGGCCGGCACGGCCCGTCCGGCCGCTTCGGTGCTGGAGCACTTCGGCATCGTGCGGCAGATCCGCGTGGATCACGAGGCTCAAGGACGGCAGATCGATGCCGCGGGCGGCCACGTCGGTGGCTACGCAGACCCGGGCGCGGCCGTCGCGCAGGGCCTGGAGCGCGGCGTTGCGCTCGCCCTGGCCGAGCTCGCCCGAGAGCGCCACCACCGAGAAACCGCGCTCGGTCAGGCTCGCCTGCAGATGGCGGACGGCGTTGCGGGTGTTGCAGAAGACCATCGCCGTCTTGGCGTCCGCCTCGCGCAGGAGGTTGAGCACCACGTGCTCGGTCTCGCGCGGCATGATCCGAACCGCCCGGTAGGCGATATCGGCGTGTCCCCGGGTCTCGCTCTTGATCGCGAGCCGGAGCGCGTCGCGCTGATAGCGCTCGGCCAGCGCCTCGATGCCCTTCGGCAGGGTCGCGGAGAACAGGTAGGTCGCCCGCTCCGGCGGCGTCGCCGAGAGGATGAACTCGATATCCTCGCGGAAGCCCAGATCGAGCATCTCGTCGGCCTCGTCGAGGACGACGGCCCGCAGCGCGGTGGGATCGAGATTGCGCCGTTCCAAGTGGTCGCGCAGGCGGCCGGGCGTCCCGACGACGATATGCGTGCCCTCGGCGAGCATCCGGCTTTCCCGGCGCGGATCCATGCCGCCGACGCAGGCGGTGATCCGGCCGCCGGCCGGGCCGTAGAGCCAGAACAGCTCACGCTGCACTTGGAGCGCGAGCTCCCGGGTCGGAGCGATCACCAGGGCGAGCGGCGCCGCCGGCGGCGGGAGCATTTCGCCGTCGCCGATCAGCAGGCTCGCCATGGCCAGACCGTACGCCACGGTCTTGCCGGAGCCGGTCTGGGCGGAGACGAGGAGATCGCGGGAGCCGGCAGCCGCCTCCAGCACCGCGGCCTGGACCGGGGTGGGATCGGCGTAGCCACGATCGGCAAGGGCCCGCGCGAGGGGGGCGGGCAGGGTCGGAAAAGGCAAGCTCGGGGAACTCTCAACGGCCGCGCCGCACCCGGCAGCGCGCCATCGCGCGGCGGAGGAATCAGGCACCGGACTCTATTCGGGTGGTGGGAACGTAACGCCTCGCGGGCCAGCTGACCACTCCCGCCGCAGCATGGGGCGGTTGCGCGCGGTCAGCCGAGGGTGCACCGGCCCTGTCATCCGCGATCAGATGGCCTAGAGACGGTTACGTATCGCACACCACAGCTTGGCCGCGGTCGGCACGGAGACCATCACGGACATGACGACAGCCCTGCGAGTGGCGGTAGCCTGGGCGACGGTTCTCGCCTTCGCGTGGTTCGGCAAGGACTGGCTCGGCGACCTGTCGCAGCGGCTCTTCGCAGGCGGATTGTTCGCGTGGCTGCTGGCGGTGATCGTGTGGGCGGCGTTCGGCGTGGTGCATGAGGCCGAGGAACTGGCCCATCGGCTGGGAGAGCCTCTGGGCACCCTGGTGCTCACCCTCGCCATCGTCATCATCGAGGTGGCGCTGATCTCCGCCGTGATGCTCTCGGCCAAGGACGCGCCGACGCTCGGCCGCGACACGATGTTCGCCGTGCTGATGATCGTGCTGAACGGCGTGGTCGGGCTCGGCCTCCTGGTCGGCGGCCTGCGCCACCACCAGCAGCGCTACAACCTCCAGGGGGCCTCGGCCTTCATGGCGGTGATCATCCCGCTCACCACCATCGCGCTGATCATCCCGAACTTCACCAGCTCCACCAGCGACGGGACGCTGACGACCCTGCAGGCGGTGACGTTCTCGGTGTTCACGCTGGCCCTCTACGGCGTATTCCTGCTGATCCAGACCGGCCGGCACAGCGAGTTCTTCATCGACGCCGAGGCTCGGGATGCGGACGCGCATCCCGGTGAGGCCTCCTCCGTGTCGGGCGGCAGTATCGCCAAGCATGTCGGCCTGCTGCTCGCCAATGTTCTGCCAATCGTCATCCTGGCCAAGAGCCTGGCGGTCATCCTCGACCACGGCATTGCGGCACTCGGCGCGCCCTCGGCGCTGGGCGGCGTGCTGATCGCCGCCATCGTGTTCACCCCGGAGGGCATCTCGGCGCTCAAGGCGGTAGCCCGCAACGAGCTGCAGCGGGCGATCAACCTGTGCCTTGGTGCGGCCACCTCGACGGTCGGCCTCACCGTACCGGCGATCCTGACCATCGGCCTGCTCACCGGACAGACCGTGGTGCTCGGCCTCAAGCCCACCGAGATGACCCTGCTCGCCGTGACGCTGATCCTCAGCGCCCAGACCTTCTCGGGCTCGCGCACGACCGTGCTCGAAGGCGCGGTGCACCTCGTGCTGTTCTTCGTCTACCTCGTGCTGATCTTCAGCCCGTGATCGGCGCGGGTTACCGGTTCAACGCCGTCATCCCGGGGCGCCGCAGGCGAGCCCGGAACGACGGCGCTGGTCATCGAGTCGAGGGCGCCGAAACGCAGGACATTACGCGTCGGGCCGCGACAGCCCCAATCCCATCGCTCAGGCGCCGAAGCGCTCCGTGCGGATCAGGCCCGGGGCGACGCCCGCGGCCACGATCAGGTCCGACGCCGCGGCGACGAACCGGTTGGAGCCGCAGATGAACACCTTCCCCGGCGGCCCGGTCCGCGCCAGCGCGGCGGCCACTAGGGCAGCGTCGATCCGCCTGCCACCGGGTTCGCGAGTGACCGCGAGATGCAGGGAGACGCCGGGATCCGTCGCGGCGAGCCGCTCCAGTTCGGCGACCGCGATCGCATCGGCGCGGGTGCGGGCCGAGTAGATCAGCGCCGCCGGGATCTCCCGCCAGCCCTGCGCCCGCCGCCGCAGCATTGCGAGCAGCGGCACCACACCGGAGCCGCCGGCCGCCAGGAGCAGCGGGCCGCCGTCGGGCCCGTCCCACGAGAACGAGCCGCCGATCGGCCCGCGCAGCTCCACCCGGTCGCCGACTTCGGCGCAATCCGAGAACCAGCCAGAAACCTCGCCGTCCGGCAGGCCCTCGATCATCAGCTCGAGGGTGCCGCTGCCGTCCGGCGCCGAGGCGATCGAGTAGCTGCGCTGGGCCTGGTAGCCGTCCTCGGCAGTGAGGCGGACATCGACGTGCTGCCCAGCCCGGTACTGCTCGGCCAAGCCGCAGCGCAGCCGGACGCTCTTCACGTGGGGCGTGACGGGCGCGATCGCGGTGATCTCGGCCTGATGCCAGCGGAAGACGACAGGCTCAGTCACCGATGTAGCGCTGCTCACGCCAGGGATCCCCGTACATGTGGTAGCCGCGCAGCTCCCAGAAGCCGGCGGTGTCGACGGTGGTGAAGCGCAGCCCCTTCACCCACTTGGCGCTTTTCCAGAAATAGAGATGCGGCACGAACAGCCGCGCCGGCCCGCCGTGATCCGGATGAATCGGCTCACCGGCGTAGCGTGTGGCCACGAGGGCGCGACCGCCCACGAGATCCGCCACCGGAATGTTCGTGGTGTAATCGTCGTAGGATTCCGCCAGCAGGAACCCCGTCGGCGCCGCGATCCCGGCATCCGCCAGAAGGTCGTCGAAGCTGACCCCCTCCCAATCCGTATCAAATTTCGACCACTTGGTGACGCAGTGGATGTCGCCGTGCCACGTGGTCCGCGGCAGCGTCTCGAACGCGTCCCAGCTCCAGGACTTGATCGGCCGGGATCCCTCGCGGAGCGTGAACTGCCACGTGGCGAGGTCTACCACCGGGTTGGGGCCGATCTGCAGGATCGGGAAATCATCGGTGAGATACTGGCCCGGCGGCAGGCGTGCCCCGGTCTCGGGCGGCTGCCTGCGCCCGACGAAGCCCCGTGTCACCATACCGGCCTCCGCGCCCCTCGCTGTCGCCCTGGGTTTGGTGCGACGGCACACCTCACGTCAAGCCGCCGAGTCCCGTCATGTGTGGCCGAACAAACGCCCCAAAGCTCGGGTGTGCTAGCGGGACTGTGCCGACGTTCGGCACGAATCGCCTGCTTTCAGGGGGAAGTCATGAAGTACCTTCTCGCGACGAGCCTTGTCGTCGGGAGTCTTGCCACGCTCGCGCCGGCCGCCCAGGCCCGCGACGGGATCGGTGCCGGCGGCGCGGCCGCGCTCGGCGTGCTCGGTGGTCTGGCGGTCGGCGGCGCCATCGCGTCCGCCAATAACGGCTACTACCCGGGCCGTCCGGTCTACCGCGCCCCGCCGCCGGTCTACGTCGAGGAGGATTACGGCCCGGTCTGCCACTTCGAGCGCCGCCGCACCGTCGATCCCTACGGCGACGTCTACATCCGCCGCGTCCGCGTCTGCGAGTAAGCGGCCTCCGGGACGGACTCGACGGCGAGCGCCGGCTTCAGGCGCTCGGCGCAAGCGATCCCGCCGAGGACCAGCGCGAGGGCGACGGCTTGCGTCGCCCCGAACGGCTCGCCGACCAGAAGGACGGCGAGGATCGCGCCGAAGATCGGCACGAGGTTCACGAACAGGCCGGCGCGGTTGGGGCCGATCAGCTCGACGCCGCGCATGAAGAAGAGTTGCGCCAGCAGCGACGGCCCCAGGCCGACGAACGCCACCATGGCCCAGCCCTCGCGGCTGGGCCAGACGGCGTGCCCGGTCGCCCACTCGACGGCGAGCGGCGGCAGGGATGTCACGAAGGCGGCCACCGCCATGGCGGCGAAGAAGGCCAGCGCCGAGACCTTCGGCCGGGTCGGCAGGAAGATCGTGTAGCCCGCGTAGAGCAGGCAGGCCCCGAAGACGAGCACGTCGCCGCGGTTGAAGGCCAGGTGCGCGATCACCGACCAGTCGCCGTGGGTCGCGGCGAGGCCGGCGCCGATCAGCGTCAGGACCACGCCGGCGATCTGGCCGGCCGTGACCGGTACGCGATAGGCCAGGCGGTTCAGGACAATCACCAGAACCGGGATCGCCCCCTGGAAGAGCGCGAGGTTGATCGCGCCGGTATGCACGCCGGCCGCGTAGAACAGGCAGTTGAAGGCCGTGTAGCCCAGCCCGCCCATCAGCAGGATGCGCAGCCAGTGCGGGCGCAGGAGCGGCCACTCGGCCGCGAGCCGTCGGGCGGCGAACGGCGTCAGCACCGCGCAGGCCACCGCCCAGCGCAGGGTCGTGATCACTTGAGGGGAGACGTGGCCCGGCGCCCAGCGGCTGGTGACCGCGTTGCCGGCCCAGAGCAGGGCCGTGGCTGTGAGCAGGAGGTAAGCGGGCGCGGCCGACGGAGCCCGGGCCGCGCGCTCGGTCGTCAACGGCGGCGGAACTGACCGCCGCGGACGGGGGGACGCGGGCCGGAGGAACGCTCGTCCTTGTGGCGGAACACGAGGCGTCCCTTCTCAAGGTCGTAGGGCGACATCTCGACGGTCACGCGGTCGCCGGCCAGCGTCTTGATGCGGTTCTTCTTCATCTTGCCGGCCGTGTAGGCCACGATCTCGTGGCCCTGGTCGAGCTGCACGCGGTAGCGCGCATCCGGCAGGATCTCGATCACGAGACCGTCGAACTGCATCAATTCTTCTTTCGCCATGCACCTTCTCCAGTCGGACCGTCCGGCAGCAGGCGTTCCGGCAATGCGTTCTCGGCTGTCATCGAGCTCGGGAAACGCCGCAGGGCGCGGATCCGATCCGGTGGATCGACCGCGCCAGCTCAGCAGCACCGCTCGCATGTAGTCGCCGCGGGAACGGCCCGCAAGTCACGGACGCCGAACCCGCTCCGTCATCGACATGAATTACGCCGCCTTACGGCTCGATGTCGTTGCCGGCATAGTCGATGCGCCCGTCCGGCGACCGCCGCCAGATCCGCAGGGCCACGGCGTTGCCGGTGCGATCCCCGCGAGCGTCGAAGCTCACGGGACCGAGCACGGTGCGCACGGGCTGCGGGCCGCGCAGGATCTCGGCCACCTTCCGGCCCTCGGAGATCCGGCCCGTCTTCGGGTCTGCGGCACGGGCCTGCTCGGTCGCCCGGGCCAGGAGTTCGACCGCCGCATAGGAGCCGGCCGCCACGGTCTCCGCCTCGGGGGACCGCGGCACGGGCTTGCCGCCGCGGGGGTCGGGCAGGCGCGGCGGGTCCGGGAGCAGCGTCATCACCGTGCCCTCAGCGGCAACTCCGGCGGCGGCCGGGAAGCTCGGGTCGAGGATCCCGTCGCTGGCCACCAGCGCCGCGCCGAGGCCCGCCTCCCGCATCGCCCGCAGCAGCGCGACGGCCTCAGGCGCGAGCCCGCCGAAATAGATGGCGTCGAGCCGGGCAGCCTTCAGGCGGCCGACGAGGTCGGAGAGATCGCGGGTGCCCCGCGCGAACCCGTCGAACAGCACTTCCGGCGCGCCGCTCTCCTTCAGCCGCGCCGAGACGGCGTCGGCGAGACCGCGCCCGAAGGTCGAGCGGTCGTTGAGGATGCCGACACGGCGCCCGGCATAGGCCCTGGCCAGGTACGCCGCCGCGGCCCGGCCCTGCTGTGCATCGCTCGGCGCCAGCCGGAACAGGTTCCAGAGGCCGCGGCTGGTCAGAGGCGTGTAGGTCGCGCCGGTCGTCACCGTGACGGCGCCGGCATCCTCGTAGACCGGTGCGGCGGCCGCGACCGCACCGGATTCGAACGGCCCGATCACGAGACGCACCCCGTCGGCGGAGAACTTCCGGGCAACCGCCGCCGCCTGCTTGGGATCGCCGGCATCGTCGGCGGGGACGAGAACCCAGCGTGGGCGCCCGCCGGCGGCCCGGTTCAGGTCGGCCACCGCCTGCTCGGCCCCCTGCCGGAGGCCCTGGCCGAAGACGGCGTCCGGGCCGGTCAACGGGGCCGAGAGCCCGATCCGCACCGCATTCTGTGCGGCGGCCGGCGCGACGGCGAGGAGGCCCGCGAGGGTCACGGCGAGAGAGCGCAGCATCCCGGCACCTTACGGCGGAGTCCGGCGCCGCCGGAAGGCCGATCTTTGCGGGACCCCGGCTGCGCAATGCGTGACAATGAGCGTCGTCAATCGAGGGATTATGTACATCCTTGAACCGATCGGGATGCAGATACGCGCGGAAGCGCTGGCGCGCGCGGGCGATGTGCGGAATAAGGCCCTCGGCCCGATCCTCGCCGGTCGACTGAACCGCCCTTCGTGGCCTGCCTCGAAGACCCTCTGGGACGATTGACGATCATGACCTCGCTGTTCGCCGGCATCCAGGACGCGCCGCTCGACCCGATCATGCGGCTGTTCGAGGCCTTCAACGCCGATCCGAGCCCGAAAAAGCTCAACCTCGTTGTCGGCGTGTACACGGATGCGGACGGCAAGGTGCCGCGCCTGCGCGCCGTGCAGACCGCCGAGAAGCGCTGGATCGAGAAGGGCCTGCCGAAGACCTACCGGCCGATCGAGGGCACCAAGCCGTTCCGGGACGCGGTCCAGGAGCTGCTGTTCGGGAAGGGCGCGCCGATCCTGTCGCAGAACCGGGTCGCGACGCTGCAGAGCATCGGCGGCACCGGCGCGCTGAAGACCGGCGCCGACGTGCTGGCCAAGCTGTACCCGGGCGCCACCGTCGCGGTGAGCAACCCGAGTTGGGAGAACCACAAGGCCCTGTTCAGCCAGGCCGGCTTCACCGTGGTCGACTACCCTTATTTCTCGGCCGAGACCGGCGGCGCCGACTACCCGGCCATGCGGGCCTACCTCCAGGATCTGCCGAAGGGCTCGATCGTGGTGCTGCACGCCTGCTGCCACAACCCGACGGGCGCGGATCTCAGCCTCGACGAGTGGCGCGACCTCGTCCCCCTGATGGCCGAGCGCGGCCTGATCCCGTTCCTCGACATCGCCTATCAGGGCTTCGGCAACGGCCTCGACGCCGATGCCGAGCCGGTGCGCCTGTTCGCCGAGTCGGGTCAGGAATTCCTGGTCGCCTCCTCATTCTCGAAGTCGTTCTCGCTCTACGGCGAGCGCGTCGGGGCGCTGACCATCGTGGCCGAGAACCCGGCCGCGAAGGCGAAGGTCGAGGCGTTCGCCAAGCGGCTGGTGCGGGCGAGCTACTCGAACCCGCACACCCACGGCGCCGCCATCGTCGAGATCGTCCTCACCGATCCGGAGCTGCGCGCCGATTGGGAACGCGAACTCGCGGAGATGCGCGACCGGATCCGCGCCATGCGCGACCGGATGGCCGACAGCCTGCAGCAGCGCCACCCCGAGCGCGGCTTCGACGCCATCAAGACGCAGAAGGGCATGTTCTCCTACACGGGCCTGAGCCCCGCGGAGGCGACCCGCCTGCGCGAGGAGCACGAGGTCTACGCGCTGGAAACCGGCCGGATCTGCGTGGCTGCGGTCAACACCCACAACATCGATCACGTCATCGACGCGATCGACGCCGTGGTGAAGGGCTGACGCCGTGGCGGCTCTCAAGCGCGTCTGCCGGTTCAACGTCTGGATCAATCCGGTCTTCGATACGCGGCTGAGGGCCGAGCCCGACATCGACCTGCAGATCGGCGACCTGCAAGGTCCGGACAGCGCGCTCCAGGCGCTGCTCGAGCAGGCCCATGTCTTCCACGTCTCGCCGGCGCGGGACGAGCTGCCGCGCCGTTGGCACGTCACGGACGATCTGCTCGCCTCCTGCCCGAACCTGCTCGCCGTCTCATCGGGTGGTGCCGGCTTCGACACGGTCGACGCCGCGGCCTGCACCCGGGCCGGCGTCGCGGTGGTCAACCAGGTCGGCGGCAACGCCCAGTCGGTCGCGGAGCTCGCGATCGGCCTGATGCTCGCCGTCTCGCGCAAGATCTGCGTGTCCGACCGCCTGCTCCGGACCCAGCGCGGCTTCTCGCGGGAATCGCTGATGGGTCACGAAATCGGCGGCTTGACCCTCGGGCTCGTCGGGATCGGGCATACCGGCAAAGCGGTGGCCAAGCTTGCCCGCGGCTTCGACATGCGGGTCCTGGCCTACGATCCGCTGCTCTCCGCCGAGGAGATCCGGGCGCGCGGCGCCGAGCCGGTCGATCGGGAGCGGCTGCTCGCCGAGTCCGACATCGTGTCCCTGCATTGCCCGCTTGACGACACCACGCGCGGCAGCTTCGACGCCAAAACCTTCGCGGCGATGAAGCCCGGGGCGCTGTTCATCACCACCGCCCGGGGCGGCGTCCACGACGAGGCCGCGCTGGCCGAGGCTCTGACCTCGGGGCACCTCGCGGGGGCGGGCCTCGATGTCTGGGCGCCGGAGCCGCCGCCCCTCGACTCGGCGCTCCTCAAGCTCGAGACCGTGGTGGCGACCTACCACACCGCCGGTGTCACCCATGAGGCTCGCCGCAACGTGGCGGCGTGGGGTGCCGAGCAGATCATCGGCATCCTGAACGGCGTGACGCCGCCGCGGCTGGTCAACCCGGAGGTCTGGCCGGCGGTGCTTGAGCGCCGGGCGCGGTTGCTGGGCTGAGTTTTGCGCGGCGCCGCTTATCCGGCGTCGGCCCAACCCTCACCCTCAGCCTGAGGTGCGGGTTGGAATCTAAATTCTGCCAGTTCGTTACGCCGCCCGCATCCAGCCCAGCCCCGCCTCGGTGCCGGCCGCCGGATGGTACTCGCAGCCGACGAAGCCGGCATAGCCAACCTCCTCCAACGCGGCGAAGATCGGTTCGAACGCGATCGTCCCGGTCCCGGGCTCGTGGCGGCCGGGATCGTCGGCGATCTGGACATGGGCGATGAGCGGCGCGTGCGCCCGGATCAGCGCCGCCGGGTCGTGGCCCAGGCAGACGCAGTGATACGCGTCGAACAGCAGCTTGACGTTGTCGCGCCCGATCGCCCGGATCGCCTCGACGGCCACCAGCGGGTCGTCGATCACGTAATTGGCGATCGAGCCGGGGCCGATCGGCTCGACGATCACCGTCATCCCGCGTGCCTTGGCGGCATCGGCCGCGAAGGCGAGATTGTCGAGATAGGTCTCCCAGAGCCGCGCCTGCTCGACCCCGGCGGGTCGGACGCCCGCCATCGGGTGGACCATGCGGCAGCCGAGCTGCGCGACGTAGTCCAGGGTCGGCTCGATGGTGGAGCGGTAATAGTCGACCTTGTCCGGAAGGGCCGCGAAGCCCTTCTCGCCCTTGGATGCGTCGCCGGCCGGGAATCCCGTCTGGACCAGCGGCACGCCCGCCCGTTCGAGCCAGCCCGCCACCTCTCGCGCCGGCGTGGCGAACAGGTTCGGGTGTTCGACCGCCCGGAAGCCGGCCTTGGCGGCGGCAGCGAAGCGCTCCGCGAGCGGCAGCTCCGTGAACAGGAAGCCGCAATGGCCGCTGAGGCGGTCCTTGTAGGCACCGAGCTTCATGGGTCAGGCACTCCTGCCGGTCTCGATCATCGCGCGCATCCGGTCCACCGCCGCGTGGGGCGCGGTCAGGACCGGGACATTCACCGCCTTGCGCACCGCCTCGGCCGCTCGCGAGGTCGAGAAATGCGCCAGCATGATCGCGTCGCAATCGGAAAGCTCTGGCGCCCGCTCGGCGACGAGACGGTTGTGGGTCTCGGCATCCCCCGCCCGAAGGCGTGCCATCGCGTCGTCCACCAGCACCGTGCGCAAGGTCGCCGGCCGGTCGGCCTGCCCGACGAACTCCTCGAACTCGTCGGTCATCGTGCCGACGGAGGGGCCGAAGGTGGCCAGCATGCCGATGCGCTGTCCCTGCGCGATCGCCGCGCGGAACATCGCCTCGTTGGGCTTGAGCACCGGGACCGGCACGGTCTCGATCAGCCGGTCGATCGCCGGACCGAAGGCCGAGCAGGTGATCAGGATGCCGTCCGCGCCCATGTCGTGGCCGTAGCGGCCGAACCGCACGAAGCGCTCGATCATGCCCTCCGAGATCTCACCCGGCTCTTTGGCCCGGTCGAGCGACAGGCCATCGTCGAGGAGGTTGACGGTCTCGGCCTCCGGCCAGTTTTCCGCGAAGGCTGCCTGGATCGGCGCCATGGCGACGGGCGTGGCATGCAGGAGAACGATGCGGGGAGCCATGCTGTGTCTCAGGTTGGGCGCTTCGGCACCGGGCCGAAGCGCCATCGATCGACTTGTAAGCGATTTCAAACAGGGAGCAAGATAACGCAAGCTAGGCCCGAAGACCTAGCGCCGGGGCGGCGCTGTGCTCGCGCGGAGGATCAGTTCGGCGTCGATCTCGGTGAGGCGCACCACCGGGCGACCTTGGATCCGGGCGATCAGGTGATCGCCGGCGGCGTGGCCGATCTCGGCAGAGTGGATCCGGATCGTGGTCAGGGGCGGATCCAGGAAGGGCGCGAAGTCGGAATCGTTGTGACCGATCACCGACAGGTCGCCCGGAATGGCGAGGCCGCGGGCGCGGGCCTCGATCATCGCGCCAAAGGCGATCTGGTCGGTGCCGCAGATGATCGCGGTGGGTGGCGGACCGCTCGCGAGCATCTGACGGAAGCCGTCGCGGCCGCCGCCGATCCCGTAGGAGATCTCGATGTCGTGCTCCGGCGCGAGTCGCAGGCCGCGGTCCGCGAGCGCCTGCGCGATGCCGTTTACGCGCGCCCCGCCGCGATCGTTGTCCTTGCGCAGGCCCGAGATCACCCCGATCCGGCAATGGCCCAGATCCATCAGGTAGTTGGCCGCCCGGGCCGCCGAGGCGGCGTTGTCGAACCCGACGCAGGGGCGCTCCCGCGACAGGCTGAAGGTCTGCACCATCGGAATACCGGTGCTGGCGATGCGGGCGTAGAGGTCCGGGTGGTGGATGTCGCCGACCAGCATCAGCCCGTCGACGCCCCGCTCCAGCAGGAAGGTCGCCTCCCGCAATTCGTCCTCCAGGTCGTAGCCGGCATTGGCGGCGACTAGGGTGTAGCCCGCCTGCCGCAGCCGGTCCTGGAAGCTCGACAGAACGCGCACGAAGGCCTCGTTCTCGATGTTGGGGACCACCGCACCCACGGCCATGAACCGGCGGGTCGAGAGCGCCCGGGCCGCACCGTTCGCGACGAAGCCGAGATCCTGCGCGGCCCGCATCACCGCCTCGCGCTTATCGGCCCGCACCCCGGCGGAGCCGTTGAGAACCCGGGACACGGTGGCGGTCGAGACGCCGGCGCGGCGGGCCACGTCCCGCGCGACCGGGCTGCGCGACGGTGGCTCGAGGATGTCGCCCCGCAGATCCAGCACTGAAATCGACCGCTCCCCTGTCACCCGGCTTCGCCTGTCGCGCGACGGCTCAGCCCCCTTCTCGGCGTGTGCGCCGACTCGGACAGGCAGTATATTGACACTCCTCGCACCGCCTGACTATCTGAAAGCGCTTTCAAAAGCCGTCCGGCGCGACGGTCTACAGGGAGGAGCGGATGGCGACGCTCGACCGGCCGGCCTCCGGCCTGGGGTCACCGGAACGCGAGGCGCCGACGGTGGGCGGGGCGGATGCCACGGCCGCGGGCATCGCCGCGCCGCAGGCGATCGTGACCAGCCTCAAGCGCAGCGACGCCGTCACGCCCTACCGGTTCCGCGACCTGCTGGCGCTGGACGATTTCGAGCGCCACGCGCGACGGCTGCTGCCGCCGATGATCTTCCAGTACGTGTCCGGCGGGGTCGAGACCGGCTCGGCCTTGGCGCACAGCCGCGGTGCCTATGCCGACTATGCCCTCGTGCCGCGGCTGATGCGCGATACCTCGGCGCGCGACACCACCACCGAGCTGTTCGGCCAGACCTACGCGGCGCCCTTCGGGATCGGGCCGCTCGGGGGAGCCGCCTTCATCGCCTACCGGGGCGATCTCGTCCTGGCCGAGGCGGCCAAGCGCATGAATATGCCGATGTGCCTGAGCGCCTCGTCGCTGATCAAGCTGGAGGATGTCCACGACCAGAATCCGCAGGCCTGGTTCCAGGGCTACCTGCCGGGCGACCAGAACCGGATCGACCGCCTGCTCAACCGCGTGGAAGCCACCGGCTACCGCACCTTCGTGGTGACCGCCGACACGCCGACGCTCGGCAACCGCGAGCACAACACCCGCAGCGGCTTCTCCATGCCGATCAAGGTCACGCCGAAGGTCGCGTGGCAGAGCGCGACCCATCCGCGCTGGCTGCTCGGCACCGTGGCCCGGACCTTCCTCAAGCACGGCGCCCCGCATTTCGAGAACACCGAGGCCGAGCGCGGCCCCCCGATGATGTCGCAAGGGGCGGTGCGCAACACCATCGCCCGTGACCAGCTCTCGTGGAAGAACCTGGAGGCGATCCGCAAACGCTGGTCGGGCAACCTGCTGGTGAAGGGGCTGCTCGCCCCGGAAGATGTCGAGATCGCCCGCGCATGCGGCGCCGACGGCGTGATCCTCTCGACCCATGGCGGGCGGCAGCTCGACTACGCCATCGCGCCCCTCGACGTGCTGCCGGAGATCGCCGCCCGGAAAGGCGACCTCAAGATCATTGTCGACAGCGGCATCCGCCGGGGCACCGACGTGATGAAGGCGCTGGCGCTGGGCGCCGACTTCGTCCTGCTCGGCCGACCCTTCATGTTCGCCGCAGCTTTGGGCGGGGTCGCGGGCGTCGAGCACGCGATGCGGATCCTCAAGGAGGAACTGAACCGCGACATGGCGCTGATCGGGGTGAACCGCCTATCGGAGCTCAATCCCAAGTTCCTGCGCCGCGTCCCGCGTCGGGGCTGAGCCGGAGATCGCCATGCCCGATGCCGCGCTCCGCCCTGCCCCGCTCGGTCTCGCCTTCGTCGGCTGTTTCACCACCGAGCGCCGCAGGGCGCGCGGACAGGGCATCGACGTGTACCGCACCGGCGCCAGCCTGGAGGGCTGGACCCATCTCGGGCGGGTGGACGGGCTGACGAACCCGTCCTTCCTCGTGACCGATCCGGCGCGTGCCGTGGTGTACACCGTTCAGGGCGACGGCGAGGCGGCGAGCGCCTTCGCGGCCGAGGCCGACGGAAGCCTGCGCACGCTCGGAAGCGCGGCTACCGGCGGCACCAACAGCGTGCACCAATCCCTCGACCCGAGCGGGCGCTTCCTGATCGTCGCCAATTACGCCAGCGGCTCGGTGGCACTGCTGCCGGTGCGCGCTGACGGCGGACTCGAACCAGCGAGCCACGTCCTGCCGCTCCCGGGCGATCCCGGCCCGCATCGGACTGAGCAGGCCTGCGCCCACCCGCACCACGTGGTCGTGTCGCCGGGCGGCAGCCACGTGCTCGTCCCCGACAAGGGTCTCGACCGCGTCTTCGTCCTGCGGCTCGACGGCGACCGGCTCGCGCTCGTGTCGGAAACGGTGATGCGCCCCGGGGCCGGCCCGCGCCACATCGGGTTTCACCCGCGCCGCCCCCTCGCCTTCCTGGTCAACGAGCTGGACTCGAGCGTCGCGACCTGCCGCTGGAACGAGGCGACCGGGACACTGGTCCCCCTGCATCTCGTGCCGACCCTGCCCCCGGACTTCTTCGGCGCGAGCACGGCCGCGGCGATCGTGGTCACGCCCTGCGGGCGCTTCGTCTACGCCTCAAACCGCGGTCAGGACGGCATCGCCCGTTTCCGCCTGGAGGACGCCGCCGAGCGGCTCGACCCGACCGGCTGGACGCCGTCCGGCGGCCGCGACCCGCGCTTCATGACGCTCGCACCCGACGGCAAGCACCTGCTCGTCGCCAACGAGCAGGGCGACAGCCTCGTCGAGTTCACTATCGACCCCGCCACCGGCGACCTGTCCCGGACGGGCACGCGCACGAGCCTCAGCCCCTGCACGATCGCGTTCCTGTGACGGAGACATCCGGATGCGCGGTCGTCCTTCCGCGCGAAGCAAGACAATTCAGGGTTGCAGGATGTTCACCGACGTCGCGCTGCCCTGGGTCGCCTAACTCCACTCTCGAGGACGACGCTTTTCAAGAGATCGATCAAAAGCTGTTCGACGAAGATACAAATAAAAACATGATCTACCCGGAGGAAATCCCATGTTTGCCAAGCGCTACAGGTTTCTGATCGCGTTCCTTCTGTTCATTGCGGGGATCATCAACTACATGGACCGCGCGGCGCTCGGCGTTGCGGCGCCGTTCGTCAAGCAGGACCTTAACCTGTCGCCCTCGGAGCTGGGGGTGATCTTCAGCACCTTCTTCTTCGGCTACGCGATCTTCGCCTTCGTGGGCGGCCAGCTCGCCGACCGCTACGGCCCGCGCAGCGTCTACAGCTGGGCCGCCGCCTCGTGGTCGATCCTGTGCATGCTCACCGGCGCGGTGACCGGCTTCGCCCAGATGTTCGTGGTCCGCGCCCTGTTCGGCTTCGCCGAGGGGCCGATGAACTCGACCACGAACCGGACCATCACCACGTGGTTCCCGCGCGAGGAGACCGCCCGGACGATCGGCTTCACCTTCTCGGGCCAGACCGTGGGCAGCGCCGTCGCGGCTCCCGTCGTCGGCCTGCTGGCGATCCAGTACGGCTGGCGGGTGGCGTTCGTCGCCATCGGCGCCGTCGGCCTGCTCTGGGTCGTGGCGTGGCGGCTCCTCATGACCGACCGGCCGCAGGACAATCCGCGGGTCGGCCCGGAGGAGATCGCCCTCGTCGAGCGCAGCCGGGCCGTGACCCATCTCGCGCCGTCCGATCACGCGCGGTCCCTGCGGGAGTACCTGTTCCTGCCCAGCACCCTGTCGCTGGGACTCGGCATGTTCGCGGTGAACTACACCCTCTACATCTTTCTCTCGTGGCTCCCGAGCTACCTGACTGACGCCCTGCACATGCCGGTGCAGCAGATGGCGCTCGTGGCCTCGATCCCGTGGGCCTGCGGCTTCGTCGGCTATGTCGGCGGGGGTATCGTTGCCGATCACCTGTACAAGCGCATGGGCGACAAGCTGGCCGCCCGGAAGCTCACCACGATCGTGCCGCTCGCCATCGCGGGCGTGGCGCTGATCGCCGTCAATGCCGCGCCGAACGCCGCCGCCGCCGTTGCGCTGATCGCGCTGGCCGTCCTGATGCTGACGAGCTCGGTGCAGTCCTGCTGGGCGACGATCCACGAGCTGGTGCCGGAGGCGCGGGTCGGTGGGGTGAGCGGCTTCATCCACCTGCTCAGCAACATCTCGGGCATCGTCGGACCGACCGCGACCGGGCTCGCCGTCCAGTATCTCGGCGGCTACGCCAGCGCCTTCGTCATCGCCGCCCTGATCGCCGCAGCCGGCGTGATCGCCATGGCGATCTTCGTGCGCCGCCCCCGTCTTCCGGAAGCGGCCCATCCCCTGAATGCGGCCAAGACCGCCTGATCGAGACCGCCTGATCCCGGAGGGCCAGACCATGAGCACGCGTGCCGACACCGTCCCGCAGAAACCCGTCCTCCTGACCGGGGCCTCGGGCGCCCTCGGGCGCGTGCTCACGCGGGCGCTCGAAGAGCAGGGCTGGACGCTCCGACTCACCGACCGGGTGCCCTTCCCGGACCCGCTGCCTGAGGGATCGCGCTTCCAGCTCGCCGACCTTGAGGACGGGCCGGCGATCCTGCGGCTCGCGGAGGGCTGCGGCACGATCCTCCATTTCGGCGGGATCTCGGTGGAGCACCCGTTCGAGACGGTGATCGGCCCGAATATCCGCGGCCTCTATCACGCCTACGAGGCCGCGCGCCGCGAGGGCGCCCGGATGGTCTTCGCCTCCTCGAACCACGCCATTGGCTTCCACGAGCGGACCGAGGTGCTGGATGACGACTGCGCCCTGGCGCCGGACGGCTATTACGGCCTGTCTAAGGCGTACGGCGAGATGATGGGCGGCCTGTATCGCCACAAGCACGGCGTCGAGAGCGTCTTCCTGCGCATCGGCTCCTGCTTCCCCGAGCCGACCGATGCGCGGATGCTCGCCACGTGGCTCTCCTACGGCGACATGACCCGCCTGGTCATGCGCGCCACCCTGGCCCCGACCCTCGGCCCCTCCGGGACGGCCGTGATCTGGGGCGCCTCGAAGAACAGCCGCATGACCTGGTGGCGTCGGGACGGCCGCGAAACCATCGGCTGGGCGCCGCAGGACAGCGCCGATTCCTACGCGGCGGCGCTGGAGGGAAAAACCAGCGGCAACCCGGTGGCCGAGCGCTACCAGGGCGGCGGCTTCACCGCCCTCGACTATTCCCGCAGCGAACCTCCGCGGTGATGACAGGAGGATCGAACCGCCAATCCCCTTTCACCGCCCTCATCCTGAAGTGACCGCGAAGCGGGCTTCGAGGGAGGGCTCCAGGGATCGCAGCGCTCTCTGGACCCCTCCCTCGAGGCCTCCGCTGCGCTCCGGCACCTCAGGATGAGGCCGTAGGCGGGCAACCCAAGACACGCGTGTGCGACCCGGCGGAACGTCGGGCGACCGGCTCTCAGATGAAGTGATGAGACACGATATGGCAGACGAGCAGACCGCGACCCGATTGAAATGTGCCCTCGTGGTGCGGGGCGCCTTCGACGCGCACGTGGTGCCGGCCTTCGAGGCGGCCGGTGGCCGGGCGGCGATCCACTGGGCGCCGACTGCGGTGATCATGAAGGAGATTGAGGCCGGCGCCACCGCCGACGCGGTCTTCGTCCTGTCGGACGCCATGGACCGCCTGATAGCGGAGGGCAAAGTCGAGGCGGAGAGCCGGGTCGACGCGGTGCGCTCCCGCTACGGCATCGCCGTGAAGGCCGGGGCAAAGCACCCGGACATCTCGACCGTGGAGGCGCTCAAGCGGACACTGGTCGAGGCGCGCTCCGTCGCCTACTCGCGCACCGGCGCGAGCGGGATCTACTTCGCGGGGCTCCTGCCGCGGCTCGGGCTCGCCGAGGCGGTGAACGCCCGGGCGACCATCATCCCGCAGGGCTTCACGGCCGAGAAGCTGGTCTCCGGCGAGGCCGACATCGCGGTTCAGCAGATCAGCGAGCTGATGGTCGTGCCGGGCATCGAGGTGGTCGGCCCCCTCCCCGATCCGGTGCAGGAGATGACGACCTTCTCGGCCGCAATCATGCGCGGCGCGACCGACCGCGCGGGTGCCGCGCGCTTCCTCGCGGGCCTGACCACGCCGCAGGCCGCCGAGGCCTACCGGACCAGCGGCCTCGAACCGGCCTTCTGACCGGCGCGGCGACGATCCGGCGAAACCGGTCGAACAGAACGATGTCTCACGAGGAAACGATGCCCCCGAACGAACAGGACCGGATTGTCCGGCAGGTCTTCTTCAGGCTGATGCCGCTGCTCTTCATCGGCTACGTCATGGCCTATGTCGACCGGATCAATGTCGGCTTCGCGGCTTTGCGGATGAAC
This sequence comes from Methylobacterium sp. OAE515, assembly GCF_041806315.1. Taxonomy (NCBI): domain Bacteria; kingdom Pseudomonadati; phylum Pseudomonadota; class Alphaproteobacteria; order Hyphomicrobiales; family Methylobacteriaceae; genus Methylobacterium; species Methylobacterium sp. OAE515. The sequence continues at coordinate 2,112,799 of NZ_JBGMUV010000001.1, read as the reverse complement.
GCCGATCTCGGCATCGGCCCGGCCGTGTTCGGCCTCGGCGCCGGGATCTTCTTCATCGGCTATTTCCTCTTCGAGGTGCCGAGCAACCTGATCCTGGAGAAGGTCGGGGCCCGGCGCTGGATCGCCCGGATCATGATCACCTGGGGCCTGCTCTCGGCGGCGATGATGTTCGTGCAGGGCTCGACGAGCTTCCTTGTCCTGCGCTTCCTGCTCGGCGCGGCCGAAGCCGGCTTCTACCCGGGCGTGATCCTCTACCTCACCTACTGGTTCCCCAAGGCCTACCGGGCGCGGATCTTCGGCGCCTTCGCGGTGGGGATCCCGGTCTCCCTGGCGATCGGCGCACCGCTCTCGACCTCGATCATGCAGCTCGACGGGCTCCTGGGCCTCAAGGGCTGGCAATGGCTGTTCCTGCTGGAGGGCGTGCCCACCACCCTGTTCGGCTTCGTCTTCCTCGCCCTCATCCCCGACCGGCCCAAGGACGCAGCGTGGCTGGCGCCGGCGGACCGCACCGCCCTGCAGGCGGTGATCGACGCCGAGCAGCGGGCGGTCGCGGCCACCCACGGAACCAGCCTGCGCAAGGCCTTCGCCGACCCGCGGCTGATGGCCCTGTCGTTCATCTACTTCGCCAATACCGGCGCCAATCTCGGGCTGGCGTTCTTCCTGCCGCAGATCCTCAAGAGCACCGGCCTGTCCGACATGCAGACCGGCCTGATGACCGCGGTTCCTTACGTGTTCGGGGTGGTCGGCGGCCTGACCATCGGCTGGATCTCTGACCGCACCAACGACCGCCGGGTGACGCTGGCCAGTGCCCTGATGCTCACGGCGGCGGGTCTGGCGCTCGCGGGTTTCGCCACGGGCTCGCTTTGGGCGGTGGCCTTCATGGCGGTGGCGGCAGCCGGCCTCTACGGCGGCAAGGCGCCGTTCTGGGCGCTGCCGCCGGTCTTCCTCTCCGGCAGCGCGGCGGCCGGCGGCATCGCGCTGATCAACTGCGTGGGCAATCTCGGCGGCTTCGTCGCGCCGTCCATCGTCGGCTGGATCCGCGAGACCAGCGGCAGCTTCGAGGCCGGACTGTACTTCCTGGCAGCACTGGCCTTCTCGGCGGTGATCGTGACCCTGCTGGTGGTCAATGCCCGCTTCGGCGATGCCCGCCAGCCGGCGCCGGTTCCAGGCCCGGCGGTGGTGCCGCGCACCTGACGCAATCCGCGTGGGGATCGCTCCCAGATCCCCACCCGCGACGCCGAAGTCGCCCTAGGGTTCGCCATCCCGGGTTCGCGACCGCAAAAAAGTCCTTATGCTCGTGCTGTCCGGACACCTCATCCCGTCGGACCGGATCGCGCCCTCCATGCTGAAGACAGCCTTCGTTGCCGCCCGCGACCGCCAGCGGCTGTCCGAGATCGCGACGATCCTGATCGGCTTCGGCGTCACGCGGGTCGTCGACCGCCTCGGCCTGCGCTATCTGCCGCTGCTGCCGCGCCGCCAGCCCCGGCTCGACGTCACCCGCCTGTCCGAGCCCGAGCGCCTGCGGCGGGCGATCGAGGCGCTGGGTCCGACCTTCATCAAGTTCGGGCAGGTCCTGGCGAGCCGGCCCGACCTCCTGTCGCCCGCCTGGACCGAGGAGCTGCAGAAGCTTCACAGCCAGGTCGTACCAGTCACGTGGGAGCAGATCGGGCCGCAGCTCGAGCAGGATCTCGGCGGCTCGCCGCTGGAAGTGTTCGCCGAGTTCGACACCAACCCGATCGCCTCGGCCTCGATCGCCCAGGTCTACCGGGCGCGCCTGCACTCGGGCGAGGACGTGATCGTCAAGGTCCTGCGCCCGAACCTGCGCAAGATCATCGAGGCGGATCTGCGCCTGATGGCGCACGGCGCCCGCATCGTCGAGAACGAGTGGCCCGACATGGCCCGCTATCAGCCGCGGGAGCAGATGCGCCACCTCGCAGAAGGGTTGAACGGCGAGCTCGACCTCCTCAACGAGGCGCGCAACTGCGAGCTGCTGGCCCAGATCTTCGAGGGCCGCGACGACATCGTCTTCCCGAAGATCCACTGGGAGTACTGCTCCGAGCGCGTGCTCGTGCAGGACTTCATCCACGGCATTCCGCCGAACGACGAGGCGGCCTTGAAGGCGGCCGGTGTCGACAAGAAGCTGCTGGCCCAGAAGGGAACCGACGCCTTCCTGCGGATGGCGCTGATCGAGGGCCTGTTCCACGCCGACCCGCATCCCGGCAACATGCTGGCACTGCCGGGCAACCGCATCGGCTTCATCGATTTCGGCATCATCGGCCGGCTGTCGCAGCGGCGGCGCTCCCAGCTCCTTGTGCTGATCGGCGCCATGCTCAAGCAGGACGCCGACGGCCTGATGGCCGTGCTTCTGGACTGGACCGGAACCAGCAATCCGGACCTGACCCGCCTCCAGGTCTCGGCCCAGTCCTTCGTGGAGAGCCACTCCTCGATCCCGCTCAATCTGGGGCTCGTGCTCACCGACTTCATGAACATGGCCCGCGAGAACGATCTCGCGATGCCCACCGATCTCGCCATCCTGTTCAAGGGGCTGGTCACCGCCGACGGCGTGATGCGCCACCTCGACCCGGATTTCGACCTGTTCGCCGCGGCCGGTCCCACGGTCCGGGCGAGCATGCAGACGCAGTTCTCGCTCTCCGCCCTCAAGCAGAAGGCCGAGGCTCTGGGCGTCGGTCTCTACGGGGCCGCCTCGGAGCTCCCGACGCTGATCCACCTGATGCTGGTGCGCCTCAAGCAGGGCCGCGTCACGGTCGAGATCGAGGTCAAGGGGCTCGACAAGGTCACCCGCGGCATCGAGCGCGCCGCCGCCCGCGTCGCCGTGGCGCTTGTGGTCGCCGCCTTCGCCACCCAGCTCGCCCCGCGGCTGATCGACCTCGGCACGCCGGTGTTCGTGTCGATTGGATTAATTATTTTCGTGCTCGGGATCGGCTGGCTCGTGCTGCTGATGCGTAACAAGTAGACGACTTGATCGCCGATCTTGTTACAAACCTAAGTTATGACTCCGCGGCGAATACCGGGCTCGTTTGATTATCGTCCGCGGCGTGTTAGCGTAACTCATCCAACGATTCGCCGGGTCGCGGACGAGGTATGCACCAGAAGCGGTTAAACCGTCGGTGTAGCCGAGTTCTCGACAATCCGTCGCCGCGCCCTGCCATCGGTGGAAGGCTGGCGGCGCGCCGCGCACAGGCGCCTGCCGGAACCAGAGGGGGCGGGCGATGGATGCGGGCATCGTGTTGCCGTGGACCGATGGGGCGACGCGCCGCCTCGGCGCGCTCGAAGCAGAGAACATCCGCCTCCGGGACCTGCTGACGCAGGCGACCGCGCAGGCTGACCGGGAGCGCCAGCGCAGCCGGCGGCTCGGTCGCATTATCGAGGCAGCAAGCCGGGTCGAGGCCGGCCGCCTCGCTGCCGGGCGCGAACCGCCCCCGCCGGGTCCGACGCGGCGCTCAGGCTCGGACATGACTTCGGGCCATGACCAACGGGCGCCACGTTCCGCACGGCATCAGGCGGCCAACGATTACCTCGAGCTGCTCGACTGCGACGGCCGCCTGATCACGGGCAGCGAGGATGGGCCGGCGCTCTTCGGCCTGTGCGAGGAGACGGACGCGGTCGGTCGCCTGTGGATGGAGATCTGGACCCGTCCGGAGGATCGCGAAGCCGCGGCGGCCGCCCTGGACCGGGCCCGCGCGGGCCGACCGAGCCGCTTCCAGGCGGAGCTGGAGACCGGCGGCACGGTGCGATGGTGGGACGTCGCCGTCACGCCGCTCGGCGCGACGCCCGATCGGTCGGAGCGCATCCTCGCGGTGTCGCGCGACATCACCGAGCTGAAGCTGACCGAGTCCCGGCAGGCGCTTCTGATGCAGGAGTTGGCGCATCGGATGAAGAACACCATGGCCCTGGTCCAGGCTGTCGCGGCCCAGACCATGCGCAACGCGGTGTCCCTGGAAGCGGCCGGTGAGGCGCTGTCGGCGCGGCTGCTGGCCCTCGCCAAGGCGCACGACGTGCTGCTTCAGGGCTCCTTCGCCCGGGCCTCCCTGACCGACCTGGTGGACGGAGCCGTCTCCCTGCACGGCGACGGCGTCCTGGGTCGGTTCGCGGTCGCAGGCCCCGAACTGACCTTGAGCGCGCGCCACGGCCTGACCCTGGCGCTCATGCTGCACGAGCTCGGGACCAACGCCACCAAGTACGGCGCGCTCTCCGTAGCGGCCGGTCGGGTCGGCATCACCTGGGAGGTGACCGAGACGGAGCGCGGTCCGGCTCTGCGGTTCCGCTGGGAAGAGACCGGTGGACCGCCGGTCGTCCCTCCGACGCGAACCGGATTCGGGACCCGCCTGATCGCCAGGAGTCTCGCCCACGGCTTCGGCGGGACGGCAACGCTCCTGTACCCGCGCACCGGGGCCGTCCTGACCTTCGAGGCGCCGCTCGACGCCGTGGTGGCGGCTTGACCAGGGACCGGTGTCTCGCGGTTCCCGGCCGCATGGTCGGACGTGACGTTCGGATGGGCGATGCGGCGGACCCGTTACCCGGTCGCCAGCCGGATCGACGGTTCCACCGCGGGCCGCATGTCCCGGAGAGCCGTGATCGTCCGGTCGCGGAGGATTCTAAGGTCGATCAGCGAGCCCGTGATGTCGTCGCCCGCCTTGGCGGCCTCCTCGAGACCGCGGCATGCCAGAGACAGGGGTGTGCAGCCGAGCATGCCCGACATGGACACGAGGGTATGCGCCTCGCGCCCGTACTCGGCCGGTCCGCTATCGGGGCCCTCGAAGGCGGTGACGAGGCTGGCGACGAACCGGTCGAGGATACGGACGAGCTTGTCCCGGCCGATCGCGGCCGTGAGCTCGTCGAGCGCATCCCGATTCACCAGCGCGTGTGACACCGTCCGTCTCCGGTACCGGGCATGATGCGAGGGTGGTCCACCCTCGGGCTCTTGCCCCGGGAACGCGGTCACGCGGACCCTGTCGCCGCCTGTGCCACGTTTTGAAAAAGAAGCGTAATCTTCCAGCGGAACCTGCGCAGAACCGCGCTGATTTGCAAGCACTGTCGCGAAGCTATTTAGGCGCCGCACCCCGATTTCGGACGCCGGCTTCACCGTAAAGTTGCATTGGTTACCTCAATGAAGCCGGTGCTTGTCCACGACTTCTGCCGACGGATTGGTGGCCGCCGCGACGGGCGGTGCTAAGCATTCGAATCAGGCGGCGCACAACCGTCGAGGAGCGCGCAGCTTGTCTGACCGGACGGCACCGTGACAGCCTACAGCCTGCGTGCGCGGCTTCTTGCCCTGTGGGTGCTGCTGCTGACCTCCGCGGCCGCGACGGCCTACCTCATGTACGGCGTCTACAATCAGTCGACCGGCGTGCAGGTGGCTCAGGCGGAGGTCGCGGTGGCGCGGGCCTGTCGCGCGATCATCGACCGATACGCCGCGCTGGTCCGCAACCGTGGGGCGCGGACGGCGGAAGGTGACCTCGCCGACGTGGTCGAGGGGGCGCTCGGCGGTTTCGGAGGTGTCGAAGGCGGAGTCTGGAGCGCTTCGGACGGTTCGATCGCCTATGCCTATCCCACCTACGAAGGGACCGGACCGAAGACGGATCTCCCGGCGGCCGAGCGCGAGACGATCGCCGCCGTCAACGCCCAGGCGTTGCGCGTCGACCATGCGGTGCCGCAACGTCGGCCGAGCCGCACGCAGGTGCTGCTACTTCATGCCTGTCCCATGCACGGACCCGAGCCCGGGCTGACCGCCTGGACCATGGGCCGCGCCCGCGTCAACGACGGCCCCACCTACACGCGCTTCCTGGCGGGACTCGGCTTCCTCACCGCCACGGTGCTCGGGTCGGCGGCCTTTCTCGGATGGTTCCTGTACGGGTTTTCCGGCCGGATCGCGCGGCTCGAAGCCGCGCTCGCGACCCAGCCGGACGGTGAGGATCTGCCTCGGCTCGAACCGACCGGCGAGCGCGAACTCGACCGCCTGGTCGATGCCCTGAATGCGGCGGGCGGGCGCCTCCGGGACGCGCGGGCGCGGATCGTGGCCGCCGAGCGTCTGGCCACCGCCGGCCGGCTGGCGGCGAGCATCGCGCACGAGATCCGCAACCCGATCGCCGCGATGCGGCTCAAGGCCGAGAACGCCCTGGCTAGCGGTGACTCGAACCGGGCCGCCCTGGCCCTCGAAGCCATGCTCGGCCAGATTGCGCGAGTGGACACGCTTTTGCGCGACCTCCTCAACTTGACCCAGGCGCGGCCGCTCCACCGGACGCCCACCGCGATCGCACAGCTGCTCGCCGAATGCGCGCGCCTGCACGAGGATCTCGCGACCGCCCGCAACGTCCGGATCGAAACCGTGTCGGACGGTCTGCCAGAGTCGGACCACCCGCATATCGACCGGGTCCAGGTCGCGCGCGCGCTCGACAACCTGCTGCTGAACGCGCTCCAACACACGCCCGCCGGCGGCCGTGTCCGCCTCGGAGCCGCGCGGGACACGGTCGATGGAACGATGCGTCTGCGGCTTCGCGTCAGCGATACCGGTCCCGGGGTCGATCCCGCGATCCACCCCAGCCTGTTCGAGCCGTTCGTCACGGGCCGCCCCGACGGGACCGGCCTCGGCCTCGCGATCGTGCGCGAGATCGCGCTGGCGCATCGTGGCACAGCCAGGCTGGTCGAGAACGCGCCGGAGACCACCTTCTGTCTGGACCTGCCATGGCGACCATCCTGATCGTCGACGACGACCGAGCCCTCCGCGAAGGCCTCACCGAGACCGTGGCCGACCTCGGCCACACGCCCGTGCCGGCGGCGTCCGGCTCGGAGGCGCTCGCGCGGCTGCAGGAAGGCCCGGTGGCGGCCGTACTCCTCGACCTACGGATGCCCGGCGATCTCGACGGTATGGCCACGCTGGAGCGGATCTGCGCGCTGCCGGACCGGCCACCCGTGACCGTCCTGACCGCCTTCGCAAGCCCGGCCAACACGATCGAGGCGATGCGCCTGGGCGCCCATGACCATCTCACCAAGCCGATCGGCCGCTCGGACCTCGCCGCCGCCCTCGACGCGATGCTGGCGCATGCCCAGCCGGACGCGGCCGCTCAAGCCGCGCATGCGGGCCATCCGGGTCTCGTCGGATCGAGCGAAAGCATGCGGCGGGTGCAGAAGACCATCGGTCTCGTGGCCGACACCGCGTCCACCGTGCTGATCCGCGGCGAGACCGGCACCGGCAAGGAGGAGGTGGCACGTGCCCTCCACGCCTTCTCGCGACGGCGGGCGCGGCCGTTCATCCCGGTGAACTGCGCGGCCATCCCGGGAGACCAGCTGGAGAGCGAGCTGTTCGGCCACGTCCGCGGCGCCTTCGCCGGGGCGACCGCGGACCGCGCGGGGGCCTTTCATCAGGCTGAGGGCGGCACGCTGTTCCTGGACGAGATCGGCGACATGCCGGCGGCCATGCAGGCCAAGATCCTGCGCGTCATCCAGGATTGCGTCGTGACGCCGCTCGGCGGCCGTTCCACCCGGATCGATGTCCGTCTCGTCGCCGCCACGCATCGCGACCTGCCTGCGCTCGTGGCCGAGGGCGGTTTTCGGGCCGACCTGTACTACCGGCTCAACGTCGTGCCGATCGACCTGCCGCCCTTACGCGAGCGCCTCGCCGACATCGTGCCGCTCGCCGAGCATTTCCTGGCCCCGTCGGGCAAGCGCCTGAGCGGCGGCGCGGCATCCCGCCTGCTGGCCTATGACTGGCCGGGGAACGTGCGCGAGTTGCGCAACGTGGTGGAGCGGGCGGCCGTGCTGGTGCGCTGTGGCGTAATCGCGGCCGACGACATCGACCTGCCGGCGGCCCGGCCCGAGCGGCGAGCCGGTGACGGATCACTTCAGGACTGGCTCTCCGGCGACCTGCCCGGAGCCGTAGCACGGCTGGAGCGGACCATGATCGCGGCCGCCCTGCGCGAGGCCGACGGCAACCGCGCCCGGGCAGCCCGCCGCCTCGGTATCCAGCGCCAGCTCCTCTACGCCAAGATCGAGCGCTACGGCCTCGGCACGCCGGGCGCCGACCTGTCGGGAGACACGACAGGGGATGTCGTGAATCCCGACGCTTCGGATCCCTCTGAGGCGGGCTAAGCCGCTCACGGTACACAGAATCTTGAGGCGGTGGGGTGCAGCCCGCAACCCGTGGGAACCGCAGGCCTGTGCGCGCGTCGAGCATCGCGGCGGGCCGGCGGATCATGTGTACTGGGCCTCGCCGTCGATCGGGGGATCGAGGCACGATGGACAGGATCGACGGGGGCCGGCAGGCCCGGACTGCGCGCGTGCGGACCGCCGACACCAAAGCCCTGCGCGGGCTGGACGCGTTGAACTTCTTCCTCGCCGACGTGCGCGACGGCCTCGGCCCCTACCTCGCCATCTATCTCATCGCGGTGCGCGGCCCCGATCAGGGCTGGAACGAGGCCACGACCGGCCTCGTCATGACGATCGCGGGCATCCTCGGCATCGTCGCGCAGACGCCGGCGGGCGCGCTGATCGACGCGACCAACCACAAGCGCGCCGTGGTGATCGGCGGCGCGATCGCGGTGACGGCGAGCTGCCTCGTCCTGCCGTTCATCGCGAACTTCTATCTCGTGACCGCGACACAATCGATCGCCCACGTCGCCGGGACGATCTTCCCGCCGGCGCTGGCCGCGATCACGCTGGGCCTCGTCGGCCCGAAGATGTTCGCCAAGCGGATCGGCCGCAACGAGGGCTTCAATCATGCCGGCAACGCGGTCTCGGCCGCGGTCGCGGGCGGGCTGGCCTACTTCTTCGGGCCGGTCGTGGTGTTCTGGCTGATGGGGGTGCTGGCAGCACTCTCGATCGGCGCCATGCTGATGGTGCCGGCCGACGCCATCGACAACGACCTCGCCCGCGGCATGACCGATGACGAGGCGCAGACGCAGGAGAAGCCATCGGGCCTCGCCACCCTGCTGCAGAACCGGGCGCTGCTGCTGTTTGCGGTGCTGTGCGCGATCTTTCACCTCGCCAACGCGGCGATGCTGACCTCCGTCGGTCAGCTCCTCACGCACCTGTCGGGCAAGGATCACGCGACCTCGCTGATCGCCGTCTGCATCGTGGCGGCGCAGTGCGTGATGGTGCCGGTGGCGATCTTCGTGGGCGCCAAGGCCGACGTGATCGGCCGCAAGCCGATCTTCCTGGCGGCCTTCGGAGTCCTGGCGCTCCGCGGCGTGCTCTACACGATGTCGAACAATCCGTTCTGGTTGGTGGGCGTGCAGCTTCTCGACGGGATCGGCGCCGGCGTCTACGGCGCGCTGTTCCCGATCGTGGTGGCCGACCTCACCCGCGGCGGCGGTCGCTTCAACGCGGCCCAGGGCGCGGTCGCGACCGCACAGGGGATCGGCGCATCCCTGAGCGCGACGCTCGCCGGCGTGATCATCGTGTCGGCGGGCTATTCCACGGCCTTCCTGGCGCTCGCGGCCATCGCGGCGCTGGGCTTCGTGCTCTACCTCATGCTGATGCCCGAGACCCGCGGCAGCGGCGCAAGCGAGCCGGAGAGCGACGGGACTCTACCGCCGGCCGTGCCGGCGAGCGCCTGAGTGGCGGATATTCGGGGGCTCCTTCGCCGACCCTGTCTTTGCGAGCGCAGCGAGGCAACTCAGGGTACCGCGCCATCGCGAGGGTGGCACTGCTGGACAGCTTCGCGCCGCTCGCAGACGCGAAGAGGCAGCCGCAGCGGCGATGCTGACGGTGTCCCCCTCCCGCGGGGCGGCCTCAGAGGGCGGCGGTCATAACTGGATTCGGCGGCATCGCCGCGACCGTCGCCTCCGGCGGGGCCTTGCGCGAGACGTAGTAGAGATCGATGGCGCGCCAGAACGCGCCCTGCTCCTCGACCGAGCGGCGCGCGAGGGAGCTCTCGAGGATCGTCATCGCGGCCCGCGCGGGCTCGCTCCGCTCGAGTTCCTCGAGCAGGCCGGCGAGATGCAGCATGGGGGCTTACCTCCGAACGGACAGCAACCCCTAACAACGCCCGAGCTTGCCGAACGATCCAGAGTCCGCGCGCGGCCGCATCCCGCACGATCCTTGCCTCGCGCGGAAGCGCGGCTACCATCGCGGCGCCGAGTCTGACTCGCTTTCCTTCAACCATCGAGGATCACCGATGTTCTCAAGCCGAAGCGGCGCGGCTCTTACCGCGCGCGGAGCGGTGTTCGCGCTGGCCCTGGCCAGCACGCTCGGGGCGGGTCCGCTCCTCGCCCGCGAGATGCCCGAGGCCGGCACGGCGGCGGCGGCGAAGAAGCCGAACGTCGTGATCCTCGCCACCGGCGGCACGATCGCGGGCGCCGGGGCGGATGCCGCCAACAGCGCCACCTACACGGCCGCCAAGGTTCCGGTCGACAAGCTGATCGCCGCCGTGCCCCAGATGAGCGCCGTCGCCAACGTGCGCGGCGAGCAGGTCTTCCAGATCGCCTCGGAGAGCTTCACGGATGCGCAGCTCGTCCAGCTCGGGAAGCGCGTGTCCCAGCTGCTGAAGCAGGACGACGTCGACGGCGTGGTCATCACCCACGGCACCGACACCCTGGAGGAGACGTCGTTCTTCCTCGACCTCGTAGTGAAGAGCGACAAGCCGATCGTGGTGGTCGGCTCGATGCGGCCCTCCACCGCGATCTCGGCGGACGGCGCCCTCAACCTGCTGGACGCCGTGACGGTGGCCGCCAGCAAGGAGGCGATCGGCCAGGGCGTCACCGTCACGATGAACGACACCATCCACTCCGGCCGCGACGTGACCAAGCGGACCAACGTCGTGCCGAGCGCCTTCTACAGCCAGTGGGGACCGCTCGGCATGGTGATCGAGGGCAAGACCTACTTCTTCCGCTCCCTGTCGAAGCGCCACAACACGAGCTCGGAATTCGACATTGACCAGATCGACAGCCTGCCTCTGGTGGGCATCGTCTACGGCTCGGGCAACATGATCCCGGGCGTCTACGAAGCCGAGGTCCAGGCGGGCGCCAAGGCCATCGTCAACGCGGGCACCGGCAACGGCTCGGTGGCGGGCTACCTCGTCGACAAGCTCAAGGACATCCGGTCCAAGGGCACGCTCGTCATCCGCTCCTCGCGGGTGCCGGACGGCCTCGTCCTGCGAAACGCCGAGCAGCCCGACGACAAGTACGACTGGGTGGTCGCGCACGACCTGAACCCCGCCAAGGCCAAGATCCTGGCCGCGGTGGCGCTCACCAAGACCAGCGACACCAAGGAGTTGCAGCGGATCTTCTGGGAGTATTGAGCCCGGCGACGTGCCACGTCTTCCAAGCTCGGCCGCACCCTGTAGCACGCCGCGAAGGAGCCCCGACGCGGCGTGCTGACGCCGGACGATGGCGTCGAGGCTGCCGTCTTTGCGAGCGGAGCAGAGCAATCCAGTAGCGCCACGCCGTCGGGGGTCGCGCCGCCCTGGGTCACTTCGCTCCGCTGGTGACGCCTTTGCGGACGGCGTCGGTCGGGAGCGCCAACCGGAGCCGACAAGACTTGGGGCTTCCTTGACGGCCTATCGCTGCTGCCACCGGAACCCGCCCCGGGTTACATCCCACGGCGCACCCCTTAGATACCGGCCTGCGCCGCGGTTGCGCGGGCCGAACCGAATCGCGGCCTTGGCCCTACCCGTCGGCATCGATCCTGGAGGAACGAGCATGACCGAGCTTCATCCCGAAGTCGCGGCGGTCACCGAGCGCGTGGTGGCGCGCTCCCGCGAGACCCGGCGTGCCTATCTCGACCTGATCGCCCGCGAGCGCGAGGCGGGAGTCCGGCGCGGCAAGCTCGCCTGCGGCAACCTCGCCCACGGCTTCGCGGCATCCGGCGAGGATAAGGCGGCGATCCGCGACGAGCGGACGGTGATGAACATCGGTGTCGTCACCGCCTACAACGACATGCTCTCGGCCCATCAGCCCTACGGACGCTACCCGGACCAGATCAAGCTGTTCGCCCGGGAGCGCGGCGCGACCGCCCAGGTGGCGGGCGGCACGCCCGCCATGTGCGACGGCGTCACTCAGGGCCAGACCGGCATGGAGCTGTCGCTGTTCTCCCGCGACACCATCGCCCTGTCGACCGCCGTGGCGCTGAGCCACGGCATGTTCGACGGCGCGGCGCTGCTCGGCATCTGCGACAAGATCGTGCCGGGCCTGCTGATCGGCGCGCTGCGCTTCGGCCACCTGCCGACGATCCTGATCCCGGCCGGGCCGATGCCGTCGGGTCTCGCCAACAAGGAGAAGCAGCGGATCCGGCAGCTCTACGCCGAGGGCAAGGTCGGCCGGGCGGAGCTGCTCGAATCCGAGTCTGCCTCCTATCATTCAGCCGGCACCTGCACGTTCTACGGCACCGCTAACTCGAACCAGATGATGATGGACATGATGGGCCTGCACATGCCGGGCGCGTCCTTCATCAATCCCGGCACGAAGCTGCGGCAGGCCGTGACCCGCGCGGCGATCCACCGGCTCACCGAGATCGGCGCGGCCGGCAACGATTACCGGCCGCTCGGCCTGTGCGTCGACGAGAAGGCGATCGTGAATGCCGCGGTCGGCCTGCTGGCTACGGGCGGCTCGACCAACCACGCGATCCACCTGCCGGCCATCGCCCGCGCCGCCGGCATCGTGATCGACTGGGAGGATATCGACCGCCTTTCCAGCGCCGTGCCGCTGATCGCCCGGGTCTATCCGAACGGGGCCGGCGACGTGAACCACTTCCATGCCGCGGGCGGCATGAGCTTCGTGATGGCCGCGCTGCTCGATGCCGGCCTCCTGCACGACGACATCCTGACGGTGGCGGGCCAGTCGCTGCGCGACCACGCCCGCGACCCGAAGCTCGCCGAGGAGGAGCTGGTCTTCGAGGATGCCGTGCCGGAGAGCCTCGACGACACGATGCTCCGCCGGCCCGAGAACCCGTTCCAGCCGGACGGCGGCATGCGGCTGGTGAAGGGCAATCTCGGCCGGGCGACCTTCAAGACCAGCGCCGTGGAGGAGCAGCGCCGGACCATCGAGGCCCCCGCCCGGGTCTTCTCGGATCAGGACGAGGTGCTCAAGGCGTTCAAGGCCGGCGAGCTGGAGCGGGACGTCGTGGTGGTGGTCCGCTTCCAGGGCCCGAAGGCGAACGGCATGCCGGAGCTGCACAAGCTTACGCCGCCGCTCGGTGTGCTGCAGGACCGCGGCCACAAGGTCGCCCTGGTCACGGACGGGCGCATGTCAGGGGCGTCGGGCAAGGTTCCGGCCGCGATCCACGTGAGCCCCGAGGCGCTCGGCGGTGGCCCGATCGGTCGGATCCGCGATGGCGACGTCGTCCGTCTCAGCGCCGCCGAGGGGCTGCTGGAAGTGCTGGTTGGCGACGACGAGCTGGCCGCGCGCGCGGAGGCCGTCGCACCGGCACCCGCACAGGGCACCGGGCGCGAGCTGTTCGCGTTCATGCGCCATGGGGCCGACACGGCCGAGCGCGGCGCTTCGGCGATGCTCGCCGCCGCCGGCCTCTGAAACCGCACAGGAGGTGCCGACCATGAACGATCTGACCAGCATCGACGCTCTGATGCGTTCCGTGCCCGTCATTCCGGTCCTGGTGATCGACGACGTGGCCCATGCGCGGCCCGTCGCCGAGGCCCTGGTGAAGGGCGGCCTCACCGCCCTCGAGGTCACCCTACGCACGCCCGCCGCCCTCGACGTCATCCGGGAAATGACCCGGGTCGAGGGCGCGGTCGTCGGGGCCGGGACGGTGCTCAATCCCCGCGACCTGGAGAACGCGCTCGCGGCGGGCGCCGAATTCATCGTCTCGCCCGGCCTGACCGAGCTGCTGACCGACGCCGCCAAGGCCAACGGCGTGCCCTATCTGCCGGGCGTCGCCACGGCGGCCGACATCATGCGCGGCCTGGATCACGGGCTCGACCGGTTCAAGTTCTTCCCGGCCGAGGCGGCCGGCGGGATCAAGGCGCTGAAGGCGCACGCGGCGGTGTTCGGCGCGGTGCGGTTCTGCCCGACGGGCGGGATCACCGAGGCGACCGCCCCCGACTGGCTGGCGCTTCCCTCGGTGCTCTGCGTCGGGGGCAGCTGGGTGGTGAAACCCGGCACGCCGGATCCGGCGGCGATCGCGCAGGCGGCCCAGGCGGCCGCGGGGTTGCGGACGGCGTAAACGCAGCGACCGCCGTCTTCGCACGCGGAGCGAAGCGATTCAGGGCCGCGCCACATCTCGAAGATGTCGCGCTGCCCTGGGTCACGTCGCTACGCTCGTGATGACGGGGAGTTCACGGCGCCGGTGTCGATCAACAAGAGACCGGATGGCTGAGTGGCCGGACAAGGCTCCCCTCCCCGTAGGGAGAAGAGCACTGGTGGGGCCCGCTACTCCGCCGGCAGCGGCTGCCGCTGGTCCCGTGGCGTGAACACCCCGCCCTTCGGCTCCAAGATGATGCGCCGGTCGTGGAAGGCCTCGAGCGTCGAGCGGTGGCCGATCGACACGATCGTCGTGCCCGGGAGCTTCTCGCGCAGCATCCGGTAGAGCGCCGCCTCTGAGGGCTCGTCCAGCGAGGCGGTCGCCTCGTCGAGGAACAGCCATTCCGGCTTGGCGAGCAGGGCGCGGGCAATGGCGAGGCGCTGCTGCTCGCCCCCCGAGAGCCGCCGCTCCCAGGTGTCGACCTCGTCGAGGCGGTCCACCAACGGGGCCAGCTGGGCCGCCGTCAGCGCATCCTTGATCGCCGCGTCGGAGAACTGGTCGACGGTGTTCGGGTAGACGACGGCGCCGCGCAACGTGCCCTGCGGGATGTAGGGCCGCTGCGGCAGCAGCAGCGCCGACTGACCGGCGGGCACGTCGACCCGGCCCTTGCCGAAGGGCCAGATCCCCGCGATCGCGCGGAACAGGGTCGACTTGCCCGAGCCGGACGGACCGGTGACCAGGGTCGCACCGCCGCGCGGCAGCGTCATCGCGTCGGCGGTGACGATCGGCCGCCCGTCCGGAAGCGCGAGGACGAGCCCGCGCGCGGTGACGTCGCCGGTGCTGTCGTTGCCCTGCACGAGCCCGTAGCCCGCCGCCTCCAGCGCCTCCGCCTTGGTCATCGCCCGGCGGAAGGAGCCGAGACGGATGGTGTTGGCCTTGTAGGCCGCCAGCGTCGTGTAGGAATCCACGAAGAACGACAGCGAGCTCTGCACCTGCCCGAAGGCCTGCGAGGTCTGCTGGAGCGCGCCCAGGGTGATCTTCTTGGCGAAGAACGAGGGCGCCGCCAGCACCATCGGGAAGATTACGCTGGCCTGCCGGTAGCTGAACGTGAAGGCGATCAGCTTGATGCGGCGGAAGATGATGCCGATGTAGTTGTCGATGACGCTGTGGAACAGCGTCGCGAGCCGCGAGGCCTCCGCCCGCTCGCCGCGCAGCAGCGCGATCTGCTCGGAATAGATGCGATTGCGGGCGAGCGCGAAGCGGAAATTCGCCTCGACCTGCTCCTGCCGGAAGTCGAGCCCGATGAGCGGCCGACCGATCAGATGGGTGAGCCAAGTGCCCACAACTGCGTAGGCGATCACCAGCCAGACGAGGAAGCCCGGGATCACCGCGTCGGTGAACGGCACGACGAAGTCGCGCGACAGGGTCCAGAGGATCACGATGAACGAGACGAGCTGTGCGGCTTGGCTGAGCAGCCGGATCGACAGCGTCGTGGTCTGCACGATGAAGCTGTTGACGTCGGCCTGGATGCGCTGATCCGGGTTGTCCGCCTCCTCGTCGGTGAACGGGATCCGGTAATGCGTGCCGTTGCCGAGCCAGCGCTCGTACAGGCTGTGGGTCAGCCACGTGCGCCAGCGGATCAGCAGCGAGGAATCCACGAACAGGTCGAACATGCCGATGGCGATGTTCATCGTGGCGAGCGGCACGAACACCCAGAGCAGCTGGTACCAGAAGGCGTTCGCGTCGTATTCCTGCAGTGAGTTGTAGATGTCGCGGTAGAAGAAATTGAACCGCAGCGTCAGCGCGACGTCGGCGAAGTTCACGAAGATCGAGAGCGCGACGAGGTTACGGCCGATCCGACCCTCGGTGGTGCCGAACCAGCGGAACAGGCCGATCTCCTTGGTCGGCTTGTCGCGGTTGGCGAAGTACGGGTCGGCGATGTTGGTGATCGCCCGGATCGGTTCGAGATACGAGATGCCGAGCACGATGGCGGCGAACACCACGGCGCCGGTGGCGGCGAAGGCCGGAGGCAGAAGCGCCGCGATCACCGGCGGCAGCAGGCCCATCGCTGCGATGGTCTTCGACCCGGCGAGCAGCAGGTAACCGACGCCGTAGACCGAGACGAAGACCTTCAGATAGGCCGAGATGCGGTTGGACGCGATCAGGATCGCCGCCATGGCGAAGCCGGCCAACGAGACGTAGAGCGGCGGGCTCGGGATACCGGGAACCGCCAGCAGGATCAGCGCGGCGACGGCCGTGAGCACGGCCTGGATTCCGAGCCCGGTCCTGAGTGCAGCCACGCGTCGATCCCCCGTCCCGTTCGCACCCGGTCAAGGGCGCAACCCGGCGGCCTTGGCCCCGGCTGATGGCGAGATAGTGGCACTGGCCCCGCGCTGTCGCGTGAAACTTTCGTCACGTTGCCGCGCTGCGGCGATTTAGGCCGTTGGCGCGCCTACCAGTTCCATTCCTCGAAGCCCGGCTCGCGGCACCGATAGCCGATCGGGCATTGCGGGTTGTCGCGGGTGGGGGCGAAGCGCAGCTCCGCGATCTCGGAGCCGCTGCACTGTCCGGGCCCGCTGACGAAGCGCTCTGGGGCAGCCCCCGCGACGATCACCACGTCGCCCTCGCCCTTCACCAACGCCATCGCCTCCGCGCAGCTCATCCGGGCGGTGACTGATCCGCGCGGCGCGCGCGGTTGCGCAAACGCCCCCGTCCCGGCCGCGACGGCGGCGAGGTGCGAGCACAGCAAAGCGAGGGCCAAAGGCCTCATCAAGAACGGATTCCAACACGGACCCGGGAAGAAAGCCCACGGGCATCGCACCATCCTGCACGGGCCGGCTGCCGGAGACTGTCACCGGAATGCGCCACCGCACGGCTTTCGCCGTCGGACCGCCGCAATCGGCGGATTATGAGATTTTCGGACCGCCGCGAAGCGTTGCACACTCCGAACCGGGGCCGCCTGCGCGGGCGACCCCGGCAAAGCGTCGCGAACGGCCTTCGGCACGCGTGTCCGGCGCCCGGCGTGCCGGTCGACCTGCGTCGGAGCCAAGGGATCCAACGATGTCCGCCCTCTCGATCCTTGACGTCTCTGCGGTGCGCGCCGCGCCCGTATCCCGGGAGCCCTACGCCTATACCCTCGGGAACAACGTGCTCAATCCGGACGCGATCGACGACATCCGGCGCGACTTTCCCAAGATCGGCAAGCCCGGTTACCTCACCGTCGACGAGGTCGCACTCAAGGGCCGGTTCAAGGCGCTGATCGACGAGCTGGAGAGCGACGAATTTTCCGCGATCCTCGGCGAGAAGTTCGGGATCGATCTGGTCTCGTGCCCGCGGCTCACGACGATCATGCGGCGCAGCCAGTTGAAATACGGCTCGATCCACACCGACGGCCCGTCGAAGGTGCTGACGCTCCTCGTCTACATGAACGACGTCTGGGACGCTCCCGCCGCGGGCCGCCTGCGGGTGCTCTACGACGGCAAGAACTACGAGCCTTTCGCGGTCGAGGTGCCCCCGACCATGGGCACGATGTTCGCCTTCCAGAGGGCCGACAATTCCTGGCACGGCCACGAGCCGTTCGAGGGCGAGCGACGCGTGGTTCAGGTCGCGTGGCTCAAGGACGCGTCGGAGCTGGAGCGCAAGCGCAAGCGCAACCGCACGGCGCAGTTCCTGAAAGGCATCTTCGGCCGCTGATCGGACATTTGGGGGGTGGACGATGGGGGCGTTGGTGCTGGCCGATCCGGGAGGCGGAGCGCGTTCCGGTTCCGGGCGTCGCTACGCGTTGCCGGCGCTGCTCATTCTCGGATGGATCGGCCTGTTCGCCTACAGCGCCGCCTACCTGACCGAGGACCTGCCCTTCCGCTCGCAGCCGTCCGAGGCGACCGCCTCGGCAGATGCCGCCGCGCAGCGGGCACCATCGAGCCGGATCGTGATGCTCGATACGCCCGATCTGCCGACCCTGGCTACGCCTCCCGAGACAAAGGCGGAGCCCGCGCCGAGCGTGCCGGCCACGCCCGTGCCGGCGCCGCTCCCGGCCGCTCGACCCGCTCCGGCCTCAGCCCCGATCAGTGCCGAATACGTCGGCGTCTGGGGTCCGACGCCCGAGGCCTGCGGGTCTCGCTCTAGGCGGCGGGGCTATATTCCGGCAACGATCACGCAGGATCGCGCGCGGGCCGGCCGTACGGTCTGCACCTTTCACGACACCCGCCGCAGCGGAAGCGCCTGGGTCACGTCGGCCGAGTGCAGCGACCGCGGCCGTCACTGGTCCTCGCAGGTCCGCCTGACGGTGGAGGGCGATCACCTGACCTGGTCGAGCAGCCGCGGCACTTCGGCGTATATCCGCTGCAGCCGCCGCGCCGGCTGAGCGTCACGGTCCGGGGGCGACCAGCCCCGCAGCCTGCAGGACGATCCGCGCGGCGGCCCGGCTGGGCGTGTCCGCAGCCGCGAGCCGCATGCGGCCATCGATCCGGGCGAGCGCGGCGAGCTGCGCGTCCCGGGCGGCGCCGCCAGACAGGAGCGGCTGCAGGGACTCCGCGAGGCGCGCGGGCGTGCAATCGGCCTGGACGAATTCCGGCATGGCGTTCTCGGCCAGGATCAGGTTCGGCAGTACGATGGTCGGAACCTGAATCAGGCGGCGGGCGATGAACTCCTCGGCCCGCGAGACCTTGTAGGCGACGACCATCGGAACGCCCGCGAGCGCCAGTTCCAGCGTCACCGTCCCCGAGGCGGCGAGCGCCGCGCGAGCCCCGCGGAACGCGGCGTATTTCGGTGCCTCGCCGGTGACGATCCGAACCGGGACCGGCCAATCCGCCGCCAAGCGCTCGATCAGCGCGCGGTGGCGCGTCACAGCCGGCAGCGAAGCCGCGATGGGCAGCGTGCGACCGACCTGGGCCAGCACCTGCCCGAAGACCGGCATGAGCCGCTCGATCTCGGATCGGCGCGACCCGGGCAGCACCACGAGGGTGTAGGGCTGCGCCTCGCGGCGCCCCAGTTCGGGATCGTTGGGACGCAGTTCCGACAAGCGCTCGATCAGCGGATGCCCGACATAGGTGCAGGGCGGGCCGCCGAGCCGCAGATGCGCGTCCGGCTCGAACGGGAGCAGGGCCAGGACATGATCGATAAAGGGCCGCATACCCTTCGCCCGCCAGGGACGCCACGCCCAGACGCTGGGCGAGACGTAGTCGATGATCGGGATGCCGGGCGCGGCCTTGCGCACCCGCTTCGCCACCGCGTGGGTGAAGCCCGGGCTGTCGATGATCACCAGGACGTCCGGCCGGGCGCGCACCGCGGCCTCCGCGGTCTCGCGGATGCGGCGCAGCAGCGTCCGGGCCCGGGCGAGTACCGGCAGGTAGCCCATTACCGCCACGTCATCGAGGGGGAACAGGGACGTGAACCCGGCCTCCGCCATGGCCTCGCCGCCGACACCGCCGAAGGCGAGATCCGGCGCCGCCGCCCGCAGCGCCCGCATCAGCTTGGCCCCGAGCTGGTCACCGGAATCCTCTCCGGCGACGAGCCAGATCGTCCGGAACGGAGGGGCGCTCACGGAGCGCTCCCGTAGCCGGTCACGAACAGCCCGAGGCGATCGGCCTCCGCGGCGGTGGCCTCACGGTCGATCACCAGGGTACCGCCGGCCTCCAGCGCGAGGCCGACGCAGCCGGCCCGGGCCGCGTTCCGGACCGTGCGCGGCCCGACCGCCGGCAGGTCCACGCGCAGGTCCTGGCCGGCCTTGGGCGCCTTCACCAGCACGGTCGCCGGCAAAGGCCGCCCGAAGCCGAAGGGCCGGCGCCCGAGGGCGCGCGCCCGGGCGAGCATCCGGTCGGTGCCCTCCGGTCCCTCGACGGCGAGCACCCGGTCCCCCGCGACCGCCGTCGCCTGACCGAGATCGTAGAGCGACAGGGCCGATAGCACGGCCCGCCCGGTTCGGATCGAGGCGGATGCCTCCGCGTCCGGCGCCCGGCGGCCGATGTGTCCCTCCGGGCAGAGCAGGTCCGGCGCGGCCTCGTGGACGCCGAGGATCCGGTGTCCCTCCTCTTCGACGAGGGAGAGGGCGGCGCGGAGCAGGCGGTCATCACCCCCGCCCGCGATGGCGCGCAGGGCCTCGCGGTTGCGCAGGGCCGCGCCGGCGTTGAGAATGGCGGCCGGGCTCGGGCGGGAGACGCCGCCGGCTGGCACGACCATGGCCGGCCCCCAATGGCGCAGCAGCTTCAGCGTCGCCGCGAGATCGAGAAGATCGACGGTTGCGTCGGCGCTGGCGCGCAGGGTCCGGCCGGTGAAGCCGCGCAACGCGATCACCCGGAACGGCCGGCGGGCCCGGCGGAGCGACTCGGCGACGAGTTCCGGCAGACGGCCGGCCCCGGCGATCAGGACGAGGGCCCCCTCGGGCGCGGGATCGACGATCGCCATGCCCTGCGCCGGTCAGGCGGCGCTGATCGGGGTCGGCACCTCGCGCGGCGTGCAGATCGAGCGCTTGCCGCCGACGCGGATGAAGTCGAGGATCTCCCGCACCGCCGTGTGGGACTCGAAGGTCGCCGCGACGTCCTCGACGCGCTCCATCAGCGTGCCCTCGGGGGCGAAGAGCAGGCGGTAGGCCCGCCGCAGGGCGTGGATGTCCTCCCGCGCGAAGCCGCGGCGCTGCAGCCCGATGATGTTGAGCCCCGAGAGGGTGGCGCGGTTGCCGAGCACCATGCCGTACGGGATGCAATCGTTCTCCAGGCCGGAGAGGCCGCCCACGAAGGCATGCGCCCCGACGCGGGCAAACTGAATCACCGCGGCCCCGCCCCCGAGGATCGCGTAGTCGCCCACCGAGCAATGACCGGCCAGCATCACGTTGTTCGAGAAGATCACGTGGTCGCCGACGCGGCAATCATGGCCGACATGCGAATTTGCCAGGAAGGTGCAATGGTCGCCGACCAGGGTCTCCAGCCCGCCGCCGCTGGTGCCGGGATTCATGGTGACGCCCTCGCGGATCAGGCAGTCGGAGCCGATCGTAAGGGTCGAGGCCTCGCCGCGGTACTTCAGATCCTGCGGCGGATGCCCGATCGACGCGAAGGGAAAGATCCGGGTGCGGGGACCGACATTGGTGCGACCTGCCAGCACGACATGGCTGACAAGCTCGCAATCGCGGCCGAGCACCACCTCGCCGCCGACATGGCAGAACGGGCCGATCCGCGCCCCGTCGCCGATTTCGGCGCCGGGCTCGATCACGGCGCTCGGATGGATGAACGGCGCGCTCACTCCGTCACCAGCATGGCGCCGATCTCGGCCTCCGCAACCAGCGTCCCGTCGACCCGGGCCTCGCCGCGGAACCACCACATGGTCCGGCGCTGGTTCATCTTCGTCATGTGGAAGCGCACCTGGTCCCCGGGGGTAACGGGCTTGCGGAACTTGCACTTGTCGATGGTCATGAAGAACACCTGCTTGGTGCGCAGCTCGTCGGTCCGGATGTGACGGCAGCAGATGGCGCCCGCCGTCTGCGCCATGCCTTCGATCAGGAGCACGCCGGGGAAGACCGGCAGACCTGGGAAATGTCCCATGAACTGCGGCTCGTTGGCGGTGACGTTCTTGATGCCGACGCAGGATTCGTCGCGATCGATCTCGACGATGCGGTCCACCATCAGGAATGGATAGCGGTGCGGCAGCAGCTCCAGCAGCGTCTGGATATCGGCTGTGCCCAGCTCGCCGCCGGTCTCGCGCGCCGCCTCACTCATCAGATTTCGCACCTCGACGTGCCGCCCGAGGCGGCCTGGGATCCGACCGCCGACGGCGGACGGATCGCCCTCTTCGGAAGAAATCGTCGAAAGCGCAAGGTCTTCCCGGTCATGCGCGCGCGGCAAACCCGGTCCCTGACACTCGGACGAGGCCGGGCCGCGCCGAAAGGACGGGCGCCCTGTCCCTCATCCCCAGGCTCAGAAGCAGTGCGGAGGCCTTCAGGGAGGGGCCGGGAGACCTTGTGATCTCCGGACCCGGGTTTGCGCCGGCTGCGGCACAGGATCCTGAGGCTACGCCTCCTCGCCCGCCGCGTCCTTTCCGGAGCGCTCGGCAAGACGGGCCAGCGTCGTCAATTCACGGAACCATGCCCGCACCGGCTTGGCGGGGGTTCCGCCCCAGCGGCTGCCCGGCGGGACATCGCGGTTGACGTTGGAGGAGCCGGCGATCTGGGATCCTCGGCCGATGCGCAGGTGGCCGACGACGCCGACCTGGCCGCCGAGGACGACGTAATCCTCCAGCGTCGTCGAGCCCGAGATACCGACGCCCGACACGATCACGCAGTGGCGCCCGATCACGACGTTGTGAGCAATCTGCACGAGGTTGTCGATCTTGGTCCCCTCCCCGATGACCGTGTCGCGTGAGGCGCCCCGGTCGATCGTGGTGTTGGCGCCGATCTCGACATCGTCCTGGACGATCACGCGCCCGATCTGCGGCACCTTGAGGTGGCTGGCGCCCATGGCGAAGCCGAAGCCGTCCTGGCCTAGCCGCGCCCCCGGATGCACGATCACCCGGTTGCCGAGAAGTGCGTGGCTGAGGGTGGTCCCCGCGCCGATCGCGCAGTCGCGGCCGATGCGCACGCCCGGACCGATCACCGCGTTCGGGCCGATCACCGTGCCGGTGCCGATCTCCGCGCCGGGGCCGACGACCGCGCCGGGATCGACCGCGACGCCCTCCTCGAGCCGCGCGTCCGGATGGACGTGGGCGCCCGGTGCGATGCCGCGGGCCCCGAATTGTGAGCCGGGACGCAACGCGTCCGGATGCAGGCGGCTGAGCAGCACCGCGTAGGCCCGGTAGGGATCGCGGCTGATCAGGGAGACGGTTCCCGCCGGGCAGCGTGCCGCGAAGCGGGGGGAGACCAGACAGGCACCCGCCCGCGTGGCGGCGAGGGCGTCGCCGTAGCGGGCATTGTCCATGTAGGCGAGTTCGCCGGGACCAGCGCTCTCCAGCGGCGCGGCGCCGTCGAGTCTGAAGTCCGGGTCTGCACCCTCCGGGAGGGTCGCGCCGGCGACTGCCGCGACCTCGGCGAGGGTCAGGCCGCCCGCGGCGGTGAAGAAGATGGGATCTGACATGTTCGGCAACGCGTCGGCCGGGACAAACCGGCCGACGCGCGAGATTTTTATCAGAAGCGCGAGCCGCCGGAGAAGCGGAACGCCTGTGTCTGATCCTTGCCGACGTGCCCGTACTTGCCGAGGATCGGCACGTAGACCGCGATACCCTCATCCTTCGTCAGAGCGTAGGCGTAGTCGAAGCGGATCGGGCCGAGCGGCGAGTTCCAGAGGATGGACGCACCGACCGAGGAGCGGATCGTGGCGCTGTCGCGGACGTTCACGCATTCCGGCTCGACGCCGACGTTGAAGGCGTTGAAGTTGCAGCGCCCGGTGACCGGCGACGTGCCGTTGATGAAGCCGTCTCCGTTCACGTCGAAGTTGCGGCGGCTGTTGTAGCCGAACAGCGTGCCGGCGTCGGCGAAGAGCGCGCCCTTCAGGCCCAGATCGCGCGGAACGAGGGGCAGCGGGAACTGCACTTCGAGGGTACCGCCGATATAGGTCGAGCCGCCGATCGCGTTCGAGCGGGCGTCGGCGATGCCGACGTCGCGCGGGCCGATGCCGTTGGGCGCGAAGCCGCGGACCAGCGACGGGCCGAGGAAGAACTCGTCGGTCACCCGCAGCGGCTTGCCGTCGATCGCCGAGATGTGGCCGCCCTGGAACCGGACGAAGCCGACCACGTCCTCGAAGATCTCCTTGTAGTACCGCGCATCGGCGGTCACGCGGAAGAACTTGGAGTCGCCGCCCAGGCCGGCGACGTCGGGCTTCAGCTCGGCATAGAGGCCATTACGCGGCGCGCCGATCACGTCGAGCGTCGAGTAGGCGAGCGTCAGGCCGGCCAGCGAGGTCAGGGTGTTGCCCTGCGAGCCCTTGATGGCGATCGAGGCCTCGCCGTCATACGCGCAGTTCGGATAGAGCGCCTGGCCGCCGATGTTGCGGCCCGTGTTCGGGTCGATCGTGCCTGCCGCGTAGGTCGCGGTGTAGCCGGGGATCGGGACCGAGCAGTCGTTGTACGGCCGCTTGAGGGTGTTCGGCACCTTCAGCTCGGTGTTGTACAGCGAGTAGCGCAGGGTGATGCCGAACTCCTCGGTGATCGGCAGGCCGAGGCGCAGCTGGCCACCGTACACCGTGGTCTCGTAGCGCGAGTACCGGGTCAGGTCGGAGTACTTGTAGAAGGCATCGAAGCCCGCCGCGAGGCGGTAGCCGAGGAAGTACGGCTCGGTGAAGGAGAAGTCGACGCCGCGCGAGTACTGGCCACCCGTGCCGGCGAGGCGGACGTACTGGCCGCGACCGAGGAAGTTCGACTCGGAGACCGAGACCTCGCCGATGATGCCGTCCTGGGTGGAGTAGCCGCCCGCCACCGAGAACGAACCCGTGGGCTGATCCTCAACGTCGATGTTGATGACCACGCGGTCCGGGGCCGAGCCCGGCTCGTTGGAGAAGCGGACCTTCTTGAAGAAGCCCAGACCGTTCAGGCGCCGCTCGGCGCGATCGGTCAGCACCCGGTTGTAGGCATCGCCCTCGGCGATATCGAGCTCGCGACGGATGACGTAGTCGCGGGTGCGGGTGTTGCCGCGGATGTTGATCCGCTCGACGTAGACGTGCGGGCCGTCCTCGACCACGAAGCCGAGGGAGACCTGGTGGCTCCCCGGGTCGCGCTGGCCGGTCGGGCGGACCTGCGCGAACGGGTAGCCGGCGCGGTTGACCTGACGGGTGACGTTGTTGAGCGTCTTCTCGACGTCGTCCGCGTTGTAGACGTCGCCCACGGCGGTGGCGACGTCGCTGTTGAGCTGCGCGGTGTCGAGGCCCGGCAGGCGAGAATCCACCTGCACGGCGCCGACCTTGTACTGCTCGCCCTCGCTCACCGTGACGGTGATGACGTAGCCCGAGGTCTCGCCCTCAACGTAGCGCGCGTCGGCGCTGACCACCTGGAAGTCGGCGTAGCCGTTCTTCAGGTAATAGCGACGGACCTGATCGAGGTCGTTGGTGATGCGGTCGGGATCGTAGACGTCGGAGGTCTTGATGAACGACAGGAAGTTCATCTCCGAGGAGCTCATCAGCCCCTTCAGCGTCCGCTCCGAATAGGCGTTGTTGCCGACGAAGTTGATCGAGATGATGCCGGTCTTATCGCCTTCGTCGATCTGGTAGATCACGTCGACGCGGCCGTTGGGCAGATCGACTGTGCGGTAGGTGACCTTGGCGGTGCCGCGGCCGAAGCGCTTGTAGACGTCGCGGATGCGGGCGAGGTCGGCGTTGATGATCGCCTCGCTGTAAGGACCGCGGGCCTTGGCCTCGACGATCCCCTCGAGGGTCGCCTTCTCGACCTTCTTGTTGCCCTCGAAGACCACCCGGTTGATCAGGTTGTTCTCGCGGACGGTCACCACCGTGCGCCCGCCCGACTGGGCGACCTTCACGTCCGAGAACATGCCGCTCGCCAGCAGGTTGCGGCGGGCCTCCTCGGCCGAGCCGGAGGCCGTTCCGGTCACGTACGACCGGATCGTATCTGCATCGACGCGCTGGTTGCCCTGGACGACGATCTGCTGCGCCTGAGCGGCTCCGCTCAGGACAACGCCAAGACCCGCGGTGACTAGGACGATGGTTCTCCGCACCGACTTGCGTCGGCGCTTCCCCGTCAACGACATCATGCAATCGCCCGTTTCTGTTCTGGTCGCGGGGGTTAGCCCGTCTCAGGCGACCGTTGACCGGTCGTCCCGTCACCTGGTCCAAGCGTGGCTTCGGTCCAAGCGTAGCTCTTAGCGGGATTCCCCTGCCAAGCAAACGCGCGGGAGGCCATCGTCAGGGGATTTTGGGGGGTCGTGGCCTTCGCGCCACTTAACGGTGCGGTCAGCCTGTGGGCAAACCGCAGATCGTGGTAAACGACCCGTAAACGCTTGCGACGACGAGCCTTTTCAGACCCGTCGTCGCCCCTGCAAACGCAGCATTAACCGAGATTTCGACCCGCGCGAGGGCCTGTTCAGGGCGGTCTCCTGGCGAGATCGCGGCGGGAATGAGGCATCCTTTCCCGTGGACCACGGACAGGATACCCAGCGCGACCGCTCGAGGCGGCGGCGCGTCAGGTGTTCCGCCAGGACGCGCCGAGGTTGAGGATGTCGTTCCAGGCCGCGAACAGCATCAGCATCAGGACCAGGGCGAGGCCGATGCGGAAGCCGATCTCCTGGGCGCGCTCGCTCAGCGGGCGGCCGCGCACCACCTCGAAGGCGTAGAACAGCAGGTGGCCGCCATCGAGCAGCGGCACCGGGAAGAGGTTCAGGAGGCCGATCGAGACGGAGAGCAGCGCGATCAGACCGACGAGGCCGCCGACGCCGCCGGTCTTGGCGACCTCGCCGGAAACGCGGGCGATGCCGATCGGGCCGGAGAGCTGGTCGGCGGATTCGCGGCCGGTGGCGAGCTTGCTGAGATACGAGAAGGTGCGCTCGACGACGAAGTAGGTCTCGCGCACCCCGAGATCGAGTGAATCGAGCGCCCCGTAGCGGACCAGCCGGGCTTCCGAGCCGGCGGGCGAGCGGATGCCGAGGCGACCGATCCGGTGGCGGCCGAACGGCGTCTTGTCCTCGAAGGTGGCCGGCGTCGCCTGGATGGTGATCGGCTGATCGTTGCGCTCGACCGTGAAGGTCAGCGGCGTCCCGGCGCTGCCGGTCACCGTCCGGTACATGGCGTTGAAGTCGCCGATCTTCTCGCCGTCGATGGCGGTGATCACGTCACCCGGCTGGAAGCCGGCCTGGGCGGCGACGCTGCCGGGCTCGACCGACGAGACCCGAGCGGGCAGCTCGTAGCGGCCGCCGAGCCAGATCGCGCCGGCGAAGAGCAGGATCGCCAGGATGAAGTTCGCCACCGGCCCGGCGGCGACGATCGCGGCGCGCTTGGATACCGGCTGGGTCGGGAAGCTGATCGCCCGCTCCTGCGGGCTCATCCGGGCGACCGCCTCGGGATCGGGCATGCTCGCCCCGTTCACGTCGCCGTGGAACTTGACGTAGCCGCCCAGCGGGATCGCGCAGAGCTTCCAGCGGGTGCCGCGGCGGTCGTTGAAGCCGAACAGCTCCGGGCCGAAGCCGAGCGAGAAGGCGTGCACGCCGACCCCGCACCAACGTCCGACCAGGAAGTGGCCCATCTCGTGCACGAACACCACGACGGTGAGCACGAACAGGAACGGGATCACGGCGCCGAAGAAGCCGCCGGCGGTGCCGGTCATCGCGTTGAGGAAGTCCATAAGCCGTTCCCTGGCCGTCTTCGCGCCGGCTTCTCGGGCCAGGCATCGAACCGTTCTAGCAGATCGGGGCCGCCCCCTGCCAACGCAATCCTGCGCGCAGGCTGCCGAAGGTCGCACGCGCCGTCCGATTCCGCACGCTCCGATCGCGCCTGCCGGGCGGGAGCGTCAGTGGCCGCCGCCCCCGCCCGCCGCGGCGTTCGGGCGGCGGATCAGCAGCACGGCGCAGGCGATCGCCAGGAACAACGCCGTGAGCGCGAGGAACACGTCCTCGAAGGCCATCACCAGACCCTGGATCCGCACCGTGTTGGTCATCGCCTGCAGCGCCATGCCGGGCGCGGCGCTGCCGTAGGAATCGAAGCCGCGCTGCAACGTGTCGAGGCGCTCCAGCGCGGCCGTATTCGCCCAGGTGAAGCGCTCGTGAAGCCGGGTGAGATGGAGGTCCCAGCGGTCGTTGAGGATCGTGTTGATCAGCGCGAGGCCGACCGCGCCGCCGAGGTTGCGCGTCAGGTTGAACAGGCCCGACGCGTTCTTCATGCGCGCCGGCGGCAGCGTGCCCAGCGCAATGTTGTTGATCGGGATCATGCACAGCATCAGCGAGCAGCCGCGCAGGATCTGCGGCAGCAGCAGCTCGTAGAAGTCCCAGTCCTTGGTGAGACCAGTGACGATCCAGGTCCCGCAGGCGAAGCCGACGAAGCCGAGCCCCATCATGAGGCGCGGATCGACCTTGCCGGACAGACGGCCCGCGATCGGCGCCGTCGCGAACATGCACAGGCCGGAAACGAACATGGTCTCGCCGATCATCAGCGCCGAGTAGCCGCGGACCCGGGCGAGATAGACCGGGTAGATGTAGGTCAGCCCGTAGAGGCCGATGCCCAGCACGAAGCTGGCGACGCAGCCGCTGGCAAAATTCCGGTCCGAGAAGGCGCGCAGGTCGACGATCGGCTGCTTGGCGGTGAACACTCGCCAGAAGAACAGCAGTGCCGAGGTCCCGCAGATCACCGCGCAGGTGAAGACCGCCTCGTCCTGCAACCAGTCGTGGTTCGGGCCTTCTTCCAGAACGTATTCGAGGCAGCCGAGAAACCCGGCCATGAAGGCGAGCCCGGCCCAATCGAACGATTTGATCAGGCCGTAATTGGGCTCGTCGAAATCGACCAGGATCCAGGTCGAGACCGTCACGAAGATGCCCGGCACGACGTTGATCAGGAACAGCCAGTGCCAGGACATCAGGTCGGTGAGATAGCCGCCCACCGTCGGGCCGATCGTCGGCGCCAGCGTCGCCACGAGGCCGATCATCGGCGAGACGATGGTCCGCTTGGAGGGCGGGAAGATCGTGAAGGCCGCGGCGAAGACGGTGGGGATCATGCCACCGCCGATGAAGCCCTGGGCGGCCCGCCAGACGATCATCTCGCCGATCGACGAGGAGGTGGCGCACATCAGGCTCATGGCGGTGAAGCCGCCGGCCGAGATCGCGAACATCCAGCGCGTCGAGAGCACCCGCGACAGGGTGCCGGAGAGCGGAATCGAGATCACCTCGGCGACGAGGTAGCTGGTCTGAACCCAGGGGATCTCGTCGCCCGAGGCCGAGAGGCCGGCCTGGATCTCGTTGAGGGAGGCCGAGACGATCTGGATGTCCAGGATCGCCATGAACATCCCGAAGACCATGCAGAGGAACGCCACCATGCGGCGGCGGTCCAGCGGCGGCTCGGCGGCGCGCGCCGGCGCGCCCGCGGGGATGGCGGCGGTGGCGGCCACGGCCTGCCTCAGCGGCTCGCGGTGCTGACCGGCCGGTCGCCGGCGGCCCGGTCCAGCACGGATCGGTCCGCACCGGCGCGGGTGTCGACCCGCACCACCGCCGACAGGCCCGGCCGCAGCAGACCCTCGCGGGCGACGTCCTCCGGAACGCGCACCCGCACGGGCAGGCGCTGAACGATCTTGGTGAAGTTGCCCGTCGCGTTGTCGGGCGGCAGCAGGCTGAACACCGAGCCGGAGGCGGGCGAGAACGACTCGACCACGGCGTGGATCTCGCGGTCCGGATAGGCGTCGACCGTGACCGTGACCGGCTGGCCGGGACGCATGCGCTGAACCTGCGTCTCCTTGAAGTTCGCGTCGATCCGCACACTCTGGAGCGGCACGAGGGCGGCGATCCGGGTACCCGGCGACACGTAGGCACCCGCCTCGACGGCCTTGTTGCCGACCACGCCGTCGAACGGTGCGCGGATCACCGTGAAGTCGAGGTCGCGCCGGGCCCGGTCGACGGCGGTGCGCAGCTCCGCCGCGAGGCTCTCCGCCTCGTGCTTCTGCGCCTGCAGAACGTCGACATTGGCCCGGGCCGCGACGAGGCCGGCCTCCATGGCCTTGACCGAAGCCTCGGTCCGGTCGCGGTCGGCGCGGGTCTGGTCGATGCGGGACTTGGCGACGTAATCCGCCTGCATCTGCGTTGCCCGGGTGAAGTCCGCCTGGGCGCGGACGGCGTCGGCGCGGGTCGCGTCGAGTTGCGCGGCGGCCTGGGCGACCTGCGCCTGCGCCGCCTCGGCCTGCCGACCGATCCGCGCGATCGTGCTCTCCTGGGTCGCGAGCTTGTCCTGTGCGGCCTGGAGCGCGAGGCGGTAATCGCCGTCGTCGAGCTTGGCGATGACGGCGCCCTTCTTCACCGACAGTCCGTTCACCACCGGGACCGCCTCGAGATAGCCCGGCACCTTTGCGGCCAGCACCGAGATATCGGCCTGCACGTAAGCGTCATCGGTGGCGACGAAGAAACGCCCGACGGTCCACCATTGCCAGCCCTGGTAGGCACCGCCCGTGAGTGCGGCGGCCAGCAATCCAAGCAGGACGAGCCTCCTGAGGGGCCGCTTGCGCCGCGGAGCTTCCGAAGGCGCCACCGCGCTCGCCGGCGCAGCCGCCGCGGCAACCGTCGCACGGGGCGCCGCATGCTCCGCGCGCTCGTCCGCGCCGGTCTCGGCAGGGTTCTCGATACCGGATGTGGGCCGATCCGCGTCCTCGCGAAGGGACATCTCAGCGCCTCAAGGTGGCTGACCGAACCGTTCGGTCAATGAGGAGGACACGTCTTGACGCGCCTCGGAAGACGCCGCAGATTATGTTGACCGAACGGTTCGGTCAAGCGTAGCGGCGTCTCGGGCGCGGAGCGGTACGATGGCACAGGGTGCGGTGCTGGAGCGGGTTCAGGCCCAGCACGAAGGTGACAAGCGGCGGCAGATCCTCGACGGCGCGCGGACGGTGTTCCTGTCGGCGGGTTTCGACGGCGCCAGCATGGGTGAGATCGCCAGGGCGGCCGGTGTCTCCAAGGGCACGCTCTACGTCTACTTCGAGAACAAGGAAGACTTGTTCGAGGCGCTGATCATCCAGGAGAAGACCAGCCTCGCCGAAGCGCTCTTCACCCTCGATGCCGGAGACCCGGACGTGCCGGGTGTGCTGGCGCGGCTCGGCACCAGCTTCCTGACCGAGATGTGCCGGCCGGAGCACGTCTCGGTGGTTCGGATGGTGATCGGCGCCTGCGAGAAGTTCCCGCGCTTCGGGTTGGCCTTCTACGAAGCGGGCCCGGCCTGCGGCGTCGAGCGCCTGTCGGGCTATCTCGATGCGCAGGTCGCGGCCGGCCGGCTGCGGATCGCCGATACCGAACTCGCGGCCCGTCACTTCCTGCACCTGTGCCAGGCGGGCCTGCTGACCCGGCTGTTGTTCGGGGCCGGCGGCATCGCCGACGCGGCCCAGATGCGCCATCAGGTCGACGAGGCGGTGCGGATGTTCCTGGCCGGGTATGGGCCGGAGCGCTGAAGCGCGGCTCCTGCGGCGACCGTCTTGGCTTCGCTGCGCCCGCGAAGACGGGGTTCAGCCTGCCGCGCGCAGCTCCGGCAGCGCCTCGGCGCTCCAGACGCGGACATGGGCGTCGATGGCGAGCGCCTCGTCGACGTCGGCCGGCGCTGATCTGTACTGCCCGGCGAAGTGGGTGCAGGCGCGCTCGACGATATCGCTGATCCCGTAGAAGCCGATCCGGCCGGCGATGAAGGCCGCCACCGCGATCTCGTTGGCCGCGTTCATCACGGTCGGCGCCGCACCGCCCGCCGCCAGCGCCGCACGGGCGATCCGCAGACAGGGAAAGCGCGCCTCGTCCGCCGCCTCGAAGGTGAGCGATCCGAGCTTCACGAGGTCGAGGGGCCGACCCCGCTCGATGGCCAGGCGGTCGCCGAGGCCGAGACAGTGCGAGATCGGCACGCGCATGTCGGGGAGCGCCAGCTCGGCGGTCACGGCGCCGTCGAGCCAGTAGACCATGCCGTGGATCACCGATTGCGGGTGCACCACGACGTCCAGGCGCTCGGGCTCGATGCCGAACAGGTGGTGCGCCTCGATCAGCTCGAGGCCCTTGTTCATCAGGCTCGCCGAATCGATGTTGATCTTCATGCCCATCGACCACGTCGGATGGGCAGCGGCCTCGGCCGCGGAGGCGGCGGCAATCCGCTCGCGGGTCCAGGTGCGGAACGGGCCGCCCGAGGCCGTGATCATCATGGTGCGGACGTCGGCGAGCGGCCGGCCGGCGAGCGCCTGGCTCAGGGCGTCGTGCTCGGAGTCCATCGGCAGGATCGTGGCGCCATAGCGCGCAGCGTCGCGCATGAAGGCGTCGCCGGCGCAGACCAAGCTTTCCTTGTTGGCCAGCGCGACCTTGCGGCCGAGGCGGAGCGCCGCGTGGGTCGATTTCAGCCCGGCCGCCCCGCTCACCGCCGCAACGACGATATCGGCGTCCCGGGCGACGGCCTCCATGACGGCCCCCTCCCCCGCTCCGCTCGGGATGCCGGAGCCCGACAGGGCCTCGGCGAGCGTAGGGCCGGCGGATTCGTCGGCCAGCGCCGCGAACGAGGCGTTCAGCTCGCGGGCGACCTTGGCCAGCGCGACGGGATCTTTGCCGCCGACCAGCGCACCGACGCGGAACCGGTCGGCATGCTGGGCCAGCAGGTCGGCGGTCGAGCGGCCGATCGAGCCGGTGGCGCCGAAGACGCTGACGATCTGGGTCACGGGTTCAACTCCCTCATCGTCACGTGATCAGACCGCCCCCGCGCAGGGCGAGATAGACAGCCGCCAGCAGAGCGACCGCGAAGAATCCATCGAGCCGGTCCATGACGCCGCCATGGCCCGGGATGATCTTGCCCGAATCCTTGACGCCGTAATGGCGCTTGAGACCGGATTCGATCAGGTCCCCCGCCTGACTGAGGACGGAGGCCAGCGCGCTCACGCCCGCCACCACCGGCAGGGAGGCGGCACTGGGCAGGGTCATTCCCGCGAGGTCGGCAACCACCGGGACCAGCGTCCCGGCCGCGACCGCGCCGAAGAGGCCGCCGAGGGCGCCCGACCATGTCTTGTTGGGCGAGACCCGGGGCATCAGCTTGGGGCCGCCGATCTTCCGGCCGGCGAAGTAGGCCGCGATGTCGGTGGACCAGACCACCGCGAACATCCAGGCCGGTCCGACGAGGCCGATGGCGGGATCGTCGCGCAGGGCCACCGGCACCGCGGCGATCGCCGCCGCGCCGAGCACGCCGAGGAAGGCACGGAGCCGCCCCCGGCCGGTCCGGGCCACCGTCGCGCAGGCCGCGGCACCCAGCAGCAGGACCGCGAGGCAGGCCGGCGTTGGGGCGCCGCCGCGCTGGCACAGCAGCAGCGCGCCGAGCGTCGCCGCGCCCAGCGCGATCAGCACCTCGCGGGGCTCGGTGCGGCTCATCACCATCCACTCGGCGTAGCCGACGATACCGGCGGCGAGCCAGATCCCCGCGAAGGGCCAGCCGCCATAGACCAAAGCGGCCAGCACGCCGGCCCCGAGCACGAGGCCCGAGGCGACGCGCAGCCACAGCTCGCGCCGCCCCGAGGGACGCGCGGCCGGTGCGGCGGCGGAGGTCACGCGCGTCCCGCTCTTCGCCTCAGACCTGCATGATCTCCTTCTCCTTGGAGGCCAGCACGCCGTCGATCTCGGCGATGTACTGGTCAGTCGCCTTCTGAACGTCGGTGGCCTGACGCTTCTCGTCATCCTCCGAGATGGCGCTGTCCTTCAGGAGCTTCTTGAGGTGGTCGAGGCCGTCCCGGCGCACGTGGCGCACGGCGACGCGGGCCTCCTCGGTGTACTTGTGGGCGACCTTGACCATCTCCTTGCGGCGCTGCTCGTTCATCTCGGGGATGCGGAGCCGGATGGTCTGCCCCTCGGTCTGCGGGTTGAGGCCGAGGTCGGATTCGCGGATCGCCTTCTCGACGGCCGTGACCATGCTGCGGTCCCAGACCGAGATCGACAGGAGCCGCGGCTCCGGAACGCTGACCGTGGCGACCTGGGCCATCGGCATCATCGAGCCGTAGGCGTCGACCTGGATCGGGTCGAGGAGCGACGGCGTGGCGCGTCCGGTGCGCAGTGAGCCGAGATCCTTCGAGAGAGAAGACACAGCGCCCTGCATGCGGCGCTTGATGTCGTTGAGATCGAATTCCGGTGTGGCCATGAGGGTCGTCCCGAGACGTCTGACGTGGTCTTGAGCCCGGCGCGGGCAGTCGCGGCCTCAATGGACGAATTTTTTCAGGGCCGCAAACCGTCTTCCGGTCGGATCACACCCAAGCCCGTCGGGGCCGGTGGAACGGGCAGGTGCAACGTGTGCCGTCATTTCGGGGCCCCGGCGGCGAGCCCGGAAACCAGAACCCCGGACGGTGCCTTGCTCTTGCCTACCGGCGCGTCCGGATCCCGGGCGCCGCGCGCGGCTTCGGTATGACGATGTGGGCTGCCGGCCCCGGAACGCCGCCGGACAGACGGCTCCGTCAGGGCGCCACGAGGGTGGAAGGCGCTTCACCCGATAGAATCGCGGCGATCGAACTCGGCGGGTGCAGCGAGCCGACGAGTATCGACAGCTTGCTCTCGCGGGCGAGCGCGAAGGCGGCGGTGTCCATCACCTTGAGGTCGCGGGCGATCGCTTCGTCATGGGTGATGCGGTCGTAGCGGGTCGCGCTCGGGTCCGTCTTGGGATCGGCCGAATAGACCCCATCGACCTGCGTCGCCTTGAGCACGGCGTCGCAGCGGAGCTCGGCGGCGCGCAGGACGGCGGCGGTGTCGGTGGTGAAGAACGGGTTGCCGGTGCCGCCCGCCAGGACGACCACCTGACCCTTGTCGAGGTGATGCAGAGCTGGCTGACGGGCGTAGGTCTCGCAGATGGTCGGCATGGAGACCGCCGACATGGTGCGGGCCTGGACACCCGCGGCGTTCAGCGCGGTCTCGATGGCCAGAGAGTTCATGACGGTGGCCATCATTCCGAGCGAGTCGCCGGTCGCCCGGTCGATCCAGCCGGCCGCCGAGATCCGGGCCCCACGGATCATGTTGCCGCCGCCGACAACGATGGCGATCTCGGCGCCCGCCTCGATCGTGCGGGCGATGTCCTCGGCCAACCCCGCCAGGGTCGGGGGATGCAGCCAATAGCCGTCCGGGGCGGCCAGTGCCTCGCCTGACAGCTTCAGCAAGATCCGGCGAAACGGCGTCGTATCCGGCATCGGGTCTCCCGGCTCCATCCCGTATCGGGCAAGCCGGGAGGCTTCTACGTCAGGCGCGGGAGCCGCGTCGAGGGGTTGCGGCGGATCCGGGTAGGGCGTCCCAGCGAAATCGGCACCGACACACGCGCGGATGCCTCACGATTCATTCGTGCGCGAGCGAGGCGCCGGCCTGATTGAGGGCAGGCCGGCGCCCGTTTTCAGCTGCCGACCAGAACGCCGACGGCGCCGAGGACGGTCATTGCGAGACCGGACGCGAACACGCCGATCATGAGGTAGGAGAAGGATTTCAAAGCCATGCGTAGAACGTAGCGCAGCGCGGCAGAATGGCGTGTGCGCCGCAACACGATCCGGCGTGGAACACGATCCGGCCTGCGAAAACACGAAGCCCCGCCCGGCTCGCGCCGGACGGGGCTCAAATCACACGAGGCCGGTGCGATCAGGCGCGGCCGGCCTGCTGCGCAACCTCGGTGGCGAAGTCCGGCCCGTCTTCCTTCTCGATGCCCTCGCCGAGCGCGTAGCGGACGAAGCCCGTCAGGGTCACAGGGCCACCGACCTTGGAGCCGGCCTCCTTGAGGACCTGGCTCACCGTCTTCGAGCCGTCGTGCACGAAGGGCTGATCCAGGAGGGTGACCTCCTTGTAGTAGCTCTTCAGGCCGCTCTCGATGATCTTGGCGAGGACGTGGTCCGGCTTGCCGGCGTTCTTCTCGCGCAGGATGTTCGACTCGCGCTCCACCGTGGCGGCATCGACGCCCGAGGCGTCCAGCGCCACCGGGTTGGTCGCCGCGACGTGCATGGCGATCTGACGGCCGAGCGCCGACAGCGCGTCGACGTCGCCCTCGGATTCCAGAGCCACGAGCACGCCGATCTTGCCGAGGCCCTCGGAGATCTGGTTGTGCACGTAGGAGGCGATGACGCCCTTCTTGACCTCGAGCTTGGTGACCCGACGCAGGTTCATGTTCTCGCCGATCGTGGCGATCAGGGCCTGCAGCTTCTCGGAGACGGTCTCGGTGGCGCCCGGGAAGTGGGCGGCCTGGAGGCCCTCCAGCGTGCCGTCGGTGTTCAGGGCGATCTTGGCGGCCTCGCGGGCGAAGGCCTGGAAGGCATCGTTGCGGGCGACGAAGTCGGTCTCGGAGTTCACCTCGACCACCGCGGCGTGATGGCCGGCGGACTCGACGGCGACCAGGCCCTCGGCGGCGACGCGGCCGGCCTTCTTGGCGGCCTTGGCGAGACCCTTCTTGCGCAGCCAATCGACGGCGGCCTCGATGTCGCCCTGCGTCTCGTTGAGCGCGCCCTTGCAGTCCATCATGCCGGCGCCGGTCTTCTCCCGGAGCTCCTTCACCATCGCGGCGGTGATGTTGGCCATGGCGATCCCTTTCGTGTGGTCTGGATGAGAGAGGCCCGGCGCGCGGGTGAGCGGCCGGGCCCGGTATGCCTGGAACCGCGACGGCCCGATGACGGGGCCGTCGCGGAGTCCCGATAGATCAGGCCGCGGCGGCGGCCTCGACGAAGCCGCGGGCCTGCGAGACCCACGAATCGCGGTCGATGCGGCCGTTGAGCTTCAGGTCGGCATCGACCTTGGCGACGTCCTCGGGGGTCATCGCGGCGAGCTGCCAGTAATGGTAGATGCCGGCATCGTTCAGCTTCTGCACGATCTGCGGGCCGGCGCCGTTAAGCTTGGTCAGGTCGTCCGGCGCGCCGCGCGGGGCGGCGAGCAGCTCGAAATGCTCGGTCGTCTCGGCGAGCATCGCCACGTCGGCCGGGTCGAGGGCGTCGGACTCGACCGAGACGGCCGCGTCGTCGTTGGCCGGCAGCTCCTCGGCCATCGGCTCCTCGGAGGCGCCGAGATCCATGCCCGACGAGCCCTGGGCGCGCGAGATGCCGTCGATGGCGGCCTTGGCGATCAGGTCGCAGTACAGCGCGATCGCGCGGCCGGCGTCGTCGTTGGCCGGGACGATGTGGGTGATGCCGTCCGGGTTGCAGTTGGTGTCGACGATGGCGGCCACCGGGATGCCGAGGCGGTTCGCCTCCTTGATCGCCAGCTGCTCCTTGTTGGTGTCGATCACGAACAGCAGGTCCGGCACGCCGCCCATGTCCTTGATGCCGCCGAGCGCCTTCTCGAGCTTCTCCTTCTCACGGGAGAGCATCAGGCGCTCCTTCTTGGTCAGGCCCGGGCCGCCGGTCTCCAGCGTCTCGGTGACCTTGCGCAGGCGCGAGATCGAGCCCGAGATGGTCTTCCAGTTAGTGAGCATGCCGCCCAGCCAGCGGGAGTTGACGTAGTACTGGGCCGAACGTTTGGCCGCCTCGGCAATCGTGTCGGCCGCCTGGCGCTTCGTGCCGACGAACAGCACGCGGCCGCCCTTGGCGACGGTGTCGCTCACCGCCTGCAGCGCCGTGTGCAGCGCCGGCACGGTCTGGGCGAGGTCGATGATGTGGATGTTGTTGCGCGTGCCGAAGATGTACGGCTGCATCTTCGGGTTCCAGCGGTGGGACTGGTGACCGAAATGGGCGCCCGCCTCGAGGAGCTGACGCATAGAGAAATCGACGGCCATGTCTTTTGTGCTCTCCGGTTAAATCCGCCGCGGAGGGATGCGGCCGCCCGAATGCTCGGACGACCACCGGAAACGCCTCATTCAGGCATGAGGCCGGCTCCGCGTGTGGGATAGGCGGGCGCTTAGCAGAATGTGCGCCCCGCAGCAAGTCTGTCCGGTGCGATCCGGACGGCGAGAGAAGCTGCGGGCCCCACCTCGAAAGGATCTCCGCGCCCGTTCGATCGAGCGCCACCGTCCAGCGGCACCACGCCCGTCGGCGTCCGGAAATCGTCTTGCGCCAGCAATAACTTGTGATCTATATTGTATTTGTTGGATAAAATTGGCAATTCCGACTCAAATACGATTAATTTGAAGCTGATAGATTGAATTTCGACGCGCCGCCCGTCGCTCGATGGGCCGGCGCGGTGCGACGGAACCATGCGCGCCGCTGGTCCGCGGCTTGTTGGGGAGATCGTCAACGATGGCGTCGGTCAATCCTGCGGGGGCATCGGAGGAGAAATCACGCGAGCTGCGCGTCGACTGGAAGACAGCCCTCGCCGAAGAACAGCAAGCGCTCGGCCTCGACGGAGACACCCAGCCGGCGGCCCTCTGCCTCTCGGGCGGTGGCGTGCGCAGCGCCGCTCTGTGTCTGGGCGTCCTGCGTTCGTTGGCGGATCGGAAGCACGCGCTGCTCCAGAACGTCCATTATCTCTCCACCGTCTCGGGCGGCGGATATATCGGATCCTGGTTGACGCGGTTCATCGCCGATCAGGACAGGGCGCAGCGGGTCATCCCGGCGATCACGCGGACGATCGGCAAACGCGCTCATGAAGGCGAGGCGGCACCGGTCCGGCAGCTGCGCCGCTATACCCGCTTCCTGGCGCCGCAGGCGGGCCTGCTGTCCCTCGATACCCTGGCGGGTATCCTGCTGTGGATCCGCAACACGCTGGTCAACTGGCTCATCTTCCTGCCGATCTTCAGCGCGGTGGCGAGCCTGCCCCTCGGTCATTTCGCCCTGACGGCGGCCATGATCGGGGTCCCGGTGAATAGTCCGATCAAGATGCTGGTCGCGCTGGTCGCCTTCCTCGGTCTGATCTCAGGCGCGGCGGCATCGATCCTCTACCTGCCCAGCCACTATCATCCCGACCCGGAGGCGAGCCCCCCGAAAGAGGGCCCGTACGGCATACCGTGGCAGAAGATTCTCGCCGTGGTCGTCGTGCCGATGCTGGCCTGGTGCGTGCTGGTCCCGCTGATGGTCGCCGACACCGTCCTGCCACCTGCACAGATCCGGCACGCGCAGACCGTGTTCGGCACGTGGCCGGACGTGGCGTGCCCCGCCAGCACGCCGGCGGCGTGCCCGCGGGCAGACGGCCAGGCGCCGCTGACCGCGGTGGTGCGCGAAGCCTTGCGGATCGCCGCCAGGGACTCGTCGATTGCGGCGGACGGCCGATCCTGCGGCGCAGCGGTCTCAACAACGGCCTGCGCACGGCCCACGCGCCCCGGCTACCCCTCCGCCGCCGATCTGTGGCGGCTACCGGTCTCGAGTGCCGGTGCGTGCATCCTGGCCTACCTCATTGCGTATCTCCTTATCGCGCGACGGCGCTACGCGCCGATTACGCGGAACGGGAAACCCATCGACCCGCGCAAAAAGCATCTCACCGTGCTCGCGCAAGGCTTCCTTCCCTGGCTGGCCGGCTCCGCGCTGTCCTGCGCGTTCCTTTGGGCGGGCATCGCCCTCGCGCGGGACGGTGGCCTGTTCTGGCTCGCCATTGCGGGCCCGCTCTGGGTCGGTGTGGCGGAGACACTGCGAACGACGGTGTTCGTCGCGTTGCGCCATAAGCGGATCCGCGGCGACCTCGATCGAGAATGGCTTGCCCGCATGAGCGGCGCCAAACTCCTCGTCATCCTGGCTGGCACCGCGGGCGGCGCCGTCGTGGTGGTCGGCGGCGACGGGCTCGCGCTGCTCAGTGGCGGCGCCTTCAAGGCGCTGGCCGGAGGCGGTCTGGCTTCGGGGGGCCTCGTGGCCTGGATCGGGCGAAGCGCCGCGACGGTCTTCACGCCGCGCACCGTCGGCGGCCCCGCGCCCGGGCTTCAACTCCCGCTCGCCGCGATCGCCAACGTTGCCGTCATCGTGTTCGGAGCCACCCTGTTCGCGCTGATCGGCCACGGCATGGCGATCCTGATCGGAGCGACGGCAGCCCGGATCACCGCCCCGGCTGAGCCCGGAATATTCGGGATCTCCGTCCTCTCCTTTGCCGTCGCTGCGGCCTGCGCCGGACTCGCCTGGGGCCTCGGCCTCGCGATCAACCTCAACCGCTTCTCGATGCACGCGGTCTACCGCAACCGTCTGACGCGCGCCTTCCTGGGTGCGGCCCGCAAGCCCGAGAGCCGGCATCCGGACAGTTTCACGGGCTTCGATCCGGCCGACAACCTGCGCATGGCGGACGCCTTCGACCGGCCGTCGGGCGGTAACCGCCTGTTTCCGGTCATCAACGTTGCCCTCAACAGCACGGTCGGTGAGGATCCGGCGCGGGCCGAGCGCAAGGCGGTGTCGTTCACGATCACGCCGCTGCGCTGCGGCTCCGCGGCGCTCGATCTGAAACGGAACATGGCGGACCCGAAGGGCGCCTATGTGCGCAGCGACAAATATGCCGGCGACGAGAAGCAGACCGGCCTGCTCGATGACCGCAAAGGCATCAGCCTCGGAACAGCGATCACGATCTCCGGCGCCGCCGCGAGCCCCAATATGGGCTACCACTCGACGACCCTGATCGCGAGCGTGATGACGCTGTTCAATGTCCGGCTGGGGGCGTGGCTTCCGAACCCGGCCGTCGTCAACGCCCCGAAGCTTCTCGGCCGCGCCGGCCCACGCAACGCCGTCGGGGTCCTGCTCTATGACCTGCTGGGTCTCGCCAGCCTGAAGCGTCCGTACGTCTACCTCTCGGACGGCGGCCATTTCGACAATCTCGGTATCTACGAGATGCTGCGCCGACGCTGCGGCATGATCCTCGCCATCGATGCCGGGCACGACCAGCATTACGCCTACGAGGATCTCACCCGGAGCATCGAGTACGCGCGCATCGACCTCGGCGCGGAGATCACCTTCCTCCCGCCGATCCGTGTCGGCGATGCCAAGCTGGAGGCCCAGGGGGCCTTCGCGGAGATTCTCTACCGGAAGACGACGGAGGATGAACCGCCGCAGACGGGCCGCTTGATCTACCTGAAGGCGTGGCTGCCGCCGGATGCGCCGGTGGAATTGCTGGCGATGCAGAAGCGGAAAACGAGCTTTCCGCACGAGAGCACCCTGAACCAGTTCTTCACCGAGAGTGATTTCGAGAGCTATCGGCGGCTGGGCGAGTACCTAATGGATTGCCTCATCGATCTGTCGAATGCCCCACCCGGCGAAGGCGCAGATCCAGCGCCATCCGCGAACGGGCTGGAGCACCTGTTCGACGGACTTCAACGTCTAGCGCGGAAGGCGCAGCAGGATCGGGCAGTCCCCCCGGCCAGCCCGTAGACCCAGGCCGTCAGGATGCGGCGAACACGCGCGCGACGGCCTCCTGGCTCATGACGCGATAGGCCCCAGCCGCCAGATCCTCCGGCAGATCGAGCCCTCCGACCCGATCCCGGTGCAGCGCCGCGACGTGGTTGCCGACCGCGGCGAACATCCGGCGGACCTGATGGTAGCGGCCTTCCGTCAGCGTCACGGCGCAGCGTG
This sequence comes from Methylobacterium sp. OAE515, assembly GCF_041806315.1. Lineage (NCBI taxonomy): Bacteria > Pseudomonadati > Pseudomonadota > Alphaproteobacteria > Hyphomicrobiales > Methylobacteriaceae > Methylobacterium > Methylobacterium sp. OAE515. The sequence goes on along the minus strand of NZ_JBGMUV010000001.1, from coordinate 2,071,630 downwards.
TGGCATCCTCGACGTCGAGCCGCACCGGCAGCAGCGGGCGCTCCTCGCCCTCCAGCATCAGCGTCCCCGCGGCAAACACCGCCGCCTCGCTGCCCGTCAGCGGCCGGTCGAGCGTAACCCGGTAACGCTTCGCCACCTGGGACTTCGGGCTGATGATCCGGTGCAGCAGCGCGCCGTCGTCGGTGAGCAGCAGTAGCCCCGACGTCTCCTTGTCGAGCCGACCGACGGTAGAGAGCGGCGGGTCGCGGCGGCGCCAGCGCTCGGGCAGAAGCCCGTAGACCAGCGGACCGGCCTCCTTGTGCGAGCAGGTGACGCCCAGCGGCTTGTGCAGCATCAGGCACAGGCCCGGCAAAGGATCGAGGGGCGCGCCGTCGATCGTCAGGCGGTCCGGAAGGTCCGGATCGAGGGCGATGCGATCGCCGGCATCCTCCAACTCGACGCCGTCCAGACGGATCGCGCCGGCGCGGGCGAGGCCCTGGATCTCGCGCCGCGAGCCGTAGCCAAGATTGGCGAGGAGCTTGTCGAGCCGGATGGATTTCGCCGCGCTCACCGGCGGGCCTCGTAGACCCGGAAGCCATTCGCCTGCACGGCGACGGTGACGGCCCGGAACGACTCGCGCAGGGTCGCCTCGTAGGGCAGGTGCGCGTTGGCAACGAGCCAGAACGCGCCGCCCGGCCGCAGCACCTCGGCGGCCCGGGCAATGAAGGCCCGGCCGAGAGACGGGTCCTCGGCTCCGCCCTCGTGGAACGGCGGGTTGGTCACGACGAAATCGAGACCGTCCGGCACCACGCCGGGGGTGCGGATATCCGCCCAGTGGATCGTGGCCCGCGGGTCGGCGACGTTGCGGCGCGCCATCTCGACGGCCCGGCGATCGATCTCCACCAGCGTCAGAGCGGTCACCGCGTCGGATCCGAGCAGCGCCCGGGACAGGATCCCGAGACCGCAGCCGAAATCGGCGCCGCGGCCCTTCAGGCTCGGCAGGTTCGCCAGGAGCAGCGCCGTGCCGGCATCGAGCCGGTCCCAGGAGAAGATCCCGGGCTGCGTGCACAGAGCGAGATTGTCGACGTGGCGCGGACCGCCCTCGTCGATCGCCTCCGCGAGGCCGGCCGGAACCTGCGGGCGCTCGGCCGTGCAGATCCGGTGATGCCGGCGCGGCTGGTCGGCGGCGGCGCAGCCGAACGTCGTCAGTTCCTTGGCGAGGCGCGTGCCGCCCCGGTCCTTCGGGGCCAGGGCGACCATGCGGCCGCCGGGGCCCAGGGCCCGCAGCAATTGGGCCAGCACGTAGCGGCGCTCGACCGTTCCGGGTGGCGCCAGCACGGTCGCCGTGTCGAGGCTGTTCTCGGGCAGATCCTCCAGCCGGGCGGCGCCGGGGATCAACGGGGAAAGCTGGACGGCATCGCCGGGGACCTCGGCGAGGTCCACCGGCGGCAAGCCGTAGACGGCATGGCGCATGAAGGATTCGGGATCTTGAGAACCGGAGCCGGAACGCGAATCCGCTGCGGAGCGGGGAGACCCGCGCCCGACTCGGTTCATCCGGGGGGAACACCGCGTTTATACCGAAACCGGCCCGGATGCCCAGCCTTCCGGGCGCGATCACAGAGCCCCGGAAGGGCAGTCCAGGCGCCCGTGCCGGGCTGGGGCTCCGCCCGACGCTCTTATCCGTTCAGGAGATCGCTTCGGCCTGCCCGTCCTTGCGAGCGGAGCAAAGCAATCCGGCAGCGCCACACCCGAAGAGGTCGCGCTGCCCTGGATCCCTTCGCTGCGCTCGTGATGACGGAGGGTCCGTCACCCGAGCGCTTCAGCCGGAAACCGTCTCACGTGTCCCTGCCGGACGCAGCGAAAGAAGCCCGACGAGGTGCATTACCCTCGGGGGAATTCGAGGCCCATCTCGCGGTAGCGGGCCGGATCGTCGGCCCAGTTCTCCCGCACCTTCACGTGCAGGAACAGGTGGACCTTGGCGTCGGCCGCCTCGGCGATCTCGATCCGGGCCGCCTGTCCGATCGACCGGATGGTCTGGCCGCCCTTGCCGAGGACGATGGAGCGCTGGCTTTCCCGCTCAACGAAGATCGTCTGCTCGATGCGCACCGAGCCGTCCGATCGGACCTGCCACTGGTCGGTCTCGACCGTGGAGCGGTACGGCAGCTCCTCGTGCAGCCGGTCGTAGATCTTCTCCCGGGTGATCTCGGCCGCGAGCATACGCAGCGGCGCGTCCGAGACCTGATCCTCCGGGTAGAGCCACGGTCCGGCCGGCATGCGTGCCGCCAGCGCGCGGCGCAGATCATCGACGCCGCTACCGTTGAGCGCCGAGATCATGAACGTCTCGGCGAAGGGCGAGGCAGCGTTGAGCTTCGCGGCGAGGTCGAGGAGCCGCTCGCGCGGGATCAGGTCGATCTTGTTGAGGATCAGCAACTTCTCGCGCCTCACCTCGCCGAGGCGTCGCAGCACGGCCTCCACCTCGGTGTCCACGCCCTTGCGGGCATCCACCAGCAGACAGACCGCGTCGGCATCCGCCGCGCCGCTCCAGGCCGAGTGCACCATCGCGCGGTCGAGGCGGCGCTTGGGCGCGAAGATGCCGGGCGTGTCGACGAGCACGACCTGCGCCGAGCCCTCGATGAAGATGCCGCGCACGAGCGCCCGGGTCGTCTGCACCTTGCGGGAGACGATGGAGACCTTGGTCCCGACCAGGTTGTTCAGGAGCGTCGACTTGCCGGCATTCGGAACGCCGATCAGCGCGACGAAGCCCGCCCGGGCGTCGGCGGGCGTACCCGGAAGGGCCGAGGCCGCGTTGCCGCCCTCCGCTGGTGTCGGGCCGTCGTCCTGATCATTCTCGCTCATGCTGTCTCCGTCGGCCCCGCCTCCGGCAGGGCCCCGATCCCCTCCCGCTCCAATAACGCCTGGGCGGCCGCCTGCTCGGCGATCCGCTTCGATGTGCCCTCGCCGAGGCCGGGCTCAAGACCCTCGACCTGGACGGCGATCCGGAACCGGGGCGCGTGATCGGGGCCGGTCCGCTCAACCACCGCGTAGGTGGGGATCGGCAGACTCCGCCCCATCGCCCATTCCTGCAAGGCGGATTTCGCGTCGCGGCCGCGCGCCGCGGCCGTCGGCTCGCCCGGCCGGAAATGCGCCTCGACCACCGCCCGGGCGGCGTCGAACCCCGCATCGAGGTAAATGGCGCCGAGAATCGCTTCGCAGACATCGGCGAGGATCGTCTGGTTGCGCCGGCCGCCGCCCATCACCTCGCCCTGGCCGAGGATCAGGTGCGGCCCGACCTCCCACGACGCGGCAACCGTCGCGCAGGTCTCCCGCCGCACCAGGGCGGCGAGCCGGCGCGAGAGGTCGCCCTCGTCCGCGTCGGCGAAGGCGCCGTAGAGGCGGTCCGCCACCGCGAGACCGAGCACGCGATCGCCGAGGAATTCGAGGCGCTGGTAGCTGCCGCCCCGCCCACTCGCCTTGCTGGTGTGGGTCAGGGCGCGCGTGAGCAGGTCCTGATCGGCGAAACGATGGCCGATCCGTTCCTCGAGCGCGCCGAGCGGCGGGCGTGGCTTGTGGGCGCGTCGCGTCCGCGCGGAGGATCGAGGCTGCGCCGCGTCGTCCAAGTCCGAACCGGTCAATGGATCGTCGTGAACAGGCGCGACCAGCGGACATGAGCCGGCCAGTTCCACACCTGCCACGCCGGTGTGCCCTCATCGATCGAGAAGAAGATCATCTCGGCCCGCCCCACGAGATTCGCGAACGGAACGTAGCCGACATTCGCGAGGTCGCGCGAATCCGTTGAGTTGTCGCGGTTGTCGCCCATCATGAAGAAGTGACCGGCCGGGACCGTGTAGGGCTCGGTCTTGTCCCAGAAGCCGTTGTCGCCGTCGCGCTCGATCACCGGGTGGACCACGCCGTTTGGCAGCGTCTCGAGATATTGCGGGACCTTGGTCGCCTGGCCGTAGGGATCGGTGGTCTCGTAATCGGCGATGCGCTCGCGCTTCACAGCCTTGCCGTTGATGTTGAGCACGCCGTCGATCATCTGGATCTTGTCGCCCGGCAGGCCGATCACGCGCTTGATGTAGTCGGTCGCGTTGTCCTTGGGCAGCTTGAACACCGCGATGTCGCCGCGTTTCGGCTCGGCACCCCCACACCCGTCCGTCCGCCTGGATCGGAATATATTCTGAGAGCGGCAGCGAGTACTTCGAGTACCCGTAGGAGTACTTCGAGACGAACAGGTAGTCGCCGATCAGCAGGGTCGGGACCAGTGAGCCGGAGGGAATGTTGAACGGCTGGAACAGCAGCGTGCGCACCACCAGGGCGATGAGCAGCGCCTGGATGCCGACCTTCAGCGTCTCGCGGATGCTGGCCCAGGTGCCGGTCTCGGCGGGTTTCCTGAGCGGCTTGCCGTCGTAATCCACGCGCGCGTCCCGTCTTCGGTTGAGGTTCCGTCGCCTGCCGCCAGCGGGGCGCGGCCCCGCCGCGCGCGGCTTAGATGTGCGGTTGTCCTGAGGAATGCGCCGCAATCGTGTCCGCTGTGTGCGGCGGTCTAGACCAAGCGCGAGCCCCCCGCAACGCGCGAGAGCGGCCGGCTAATCCGCGCTGCCGGATCTTACCCGATGCCGGCCACCGGCAGCGCCTCGATGATCACGAAGGCTTGTGCCATGGGCGGATCGTCCGTGAGGCTCACGTGGAGGCGCCCCTCATGGCCCGCCGGCAGCAGCTCCTGAAGCCGCGCCGCCGCGCCGCCAGCGAGTCGCAGGGTCGGCTGGCCGGAAGGCAGGTTGACCACCTCCATGTCCCGCCAGAACACGCCCGCGCTGAGACCGGTGCCCAGAGCCTTGGCGCAGGCCTCCTTGGCGGCGAAGCGGCGGGCGTAGCCCTCCGCGCGGGCGGCCCGCCGGTCGCAGCGGGCCCGCTCGCCGTCGGTGAAAACCCGGTGCGTGAAGCGCTCGCCGTGACGCTCCAGGGTCCGGGCGATCCGGCGGATGTCGCAGAGGTCCGAGCCGATCCCGATGATCATGGTGTACGCGCGCGGTCCATCGCGGCGCGCATGTCCCGAACGGCCTGGGCGAGTCCGACGAAGATCGCGTCGGCGATCAGCGAATGGCCGATATTCAGCTCCCGGATCTGCGGCAGAGCCGCGACCGGGCCGACGCTGCCGAGGGTGAGACCGTGCCCGGCATGGATCTCCAGGCCGAGAGCCGCCCCATGCTCGGCCGCCCGCCGGATGCGGGCGAGTTCGCGCGCAGTGTGGGCTTCGTCCGCCTCCAGGGCGGCCTCGCAATAGCTGCCGGTGTGGAGTTCCACCACCGGTGCCCCCAGGGCGCGGGCCGCGTCCATCACGGCCGGCTCCGGCTCGACGAACAGCGAGACCCGGATGCCGGCCTCCGCCAGGGCCCGGATGCGCGGGGCGAGATGGTCGCGGCCGCCAATGATGTCGAGCCCGCCTTCGGTCGTGCGCTCCTCGCGCTTCTCCGGGACGAGGCAGGCGGCGTGGGGACGGGTGTCCAGCGCGATCGCCACCATCTCGTCGGTGGCGGCCATCTCGAAGTTGAGCGGCACGGTGAGGCCGCGCTTCAGCGCCGCGATGTCCGTGTCGCGGATGTGGCGCCTGTCCTCGCGCAGGTGCGCGGTGATGCCGTCGGCGCCCGCCTCGACAGCGAGCAGCGCGGCCCGCACCGGGTCTGGATAATCGCCGCCGCGCGCGTTGCGCACGGTCGCGACGTGGTCGATGTTGACGCCGAGGCGCAGCTTTTCGGAAGTCATCCGCTCGTTCGTCCCCGTGTCGGCGCGGTTCGACAGGCCTGCGGGCAAGATTTGGCGCGCGTCACGCCGACGCTCCGTAGCTGCGATATGCTGGCGTTTGGCCGCCCCGACAAGACGGGCCGTCGACGCCCGGCGCTCGGGACGGCCCGCCCGTGGGCTTGCCAGCGCCCGGAAAACCGACTAAGCGCCGCCCCTCGCGTTCGCTCCGGCCGGGGGCTGAACGGACGGTGCCGCTTGCGGCATAGGGCTCGTCAAGAACCCGTCGTCCGGTGTCTCCGCCTTCGATCAACCGCTCGGGCCTGAAAATCGGCTCGAAGGGCTTGGCGCCGGGCGATCCGCGAGATGAACCGGCCCGAACCTCCGCCCCCGGCGGCCGGGCTCCTTTTGACGACGAAAGGCCCGACAATGCCTCTCTACGAGCATGTGCTCTTGGCCCGCCAGGACGTGACGTCCCAGCAGGTCGAGACGATGATCGACACCTACAAGGGTGTGATCGAGCAGAACGGTGGCCGTCTCGAGAAGATCGAGATGTGGGGCGTGAAGTCCCTCGCCTACCGGATCAAGAAGAACCGCAAGGCGCATTTCGCGCTCCTCAACATCGACGCCCCGCCGGCTGCCATCGCCGAGATGGAGCGCCAGATGCAGATCTCCGAGGACGTCCTGCGCTTCATGACCGTCCGGGTCGAGGAGCTCGACCAGGAGCCGTCCGCCATGATGCAGAAGCGGGACCGCGACGACCGCAAGGATCGCGAGCGCGGCCGTCGTCGTGACGACGAGGGCTTCGGTGGCGGCGGCTTCGGCGGCGACCGGGGTGACCGCGGCGATCGGGGTGATCGCGGCGAGCGCAGCTTCGGCGGGGAGGGCTAACCCATGGCATTCGGTGCTGGTGCGGGCGGCGGACGCCGTCCCTTCTTCCGTCGTCGCAAGACCTGCCCGTTCTCCGGCGCGAACGCGCCGAAGATCGACTACAAGGACGTCAAGCTCCTGTCCCGCTACGTGTCCGAGCGCGGCAAGATCGTGCCGTCGCGGATCACCGCGGTCTCGGCCAAGAAGCAGCGCGAACTCGCCCAGGCGATCAAGCGCGCCCGCTTCCTCGGCCTGCTGCCCTACGTGATCAAGTAGGCTGAACGAAACCCGCCGGCCCGGCATCAGCCCGGGCCGGTCCTCGCAGAGGGCGGCTCACGCCGCCCGATCGTTGGGGCGCAACGCCGCCTCTAACCCTGCCGCAGCGGCAGCGGGACAGCGGAATCCATGGCACAGCATATCGGCATCGGTATCGGCGCGGGCCTCGTCTCCGCACTCCTGTTCGGGGTGCTGCTGAAGGCGACCCCGCTGGCGATCCTGCTTTACCTCGTGGCGCCGCTGCCGATCCTGATCGTCGGACTGGGCTGGAGCCACAAGGCCGCCCTCGCGGCGGTCGCGACCGGAAGCCTCGCGCTCGCCCTGTTGATCGCGCCCTTCATGGGACTGGCCTTCGGCGCCTATATCGCCCTGCCCGCGTGGTGGCTCGCCTATCTGACCCTGCTGGGACGCGAGACGCCGAACGGCCTCGAATGGTATCCGACCGGCCGCCTGCTCGGCTGGATCGCCGCCACGGCCGCCCTCGCCTTCATCGCCATTGCGGTCCTGTCCTCGCCGAACCACGCCGCCTTCGAGGCGCAGTTGCGCGGGCTCGCCAACACGTTGGTGCAGGCCCGGATGCCGGACGCGCCGACCGAGGCGGGAAAGACCCGTGATGCCGGGCGTGCGTCCGACACCGGGGACGCGGCTGCCGATCCGAAGGCGGTGCCGGACGCGGAGCCGGCCGACGTGACGCGGACCGAGCTGGCCGACGCTCTGGCGCGGGTGGTGCCGGCCTTCGCGGCGAACGGGCTCGCTCTGCTGCTCGCCTTCTATCTCTGGGCCTCGGCCAGGATCGTGAAGATCTCCGGACGGCTGCCGCGTCCCTGGCCGGACATCCCGTCGACCGCCATGCCGCGTGCGACGCTGGCGACCCTCGCGGCCGCCGTGCTGATGTGCTTCGCACCCGGCTATGTCGGTGTGCTCGGCGTCGCGCTGGTCGGCGCATTCAGCGCCGCCTTCTCGCTCCAGGGGCTCGCCGCCTTCCACGACCGCTCGCGCGGTCGCCCGGGGCGCGGGCTGATGCTGTTCGGCATGTACCTGACCCTGTTCGTGACCCAGGGCATCGCCCTGGTGGCACTCACCCTGTTCGGCCTGGCCGACACCGCCCTCGACCGCCGTCGTCCGAAGGACAGTCCGGCGCCGTAGACCCCGGCCTCAGCGGCCGACCACCTGAAGGAGAAAAACCATGGAAGTGATCCTGCTCGAGCGCGTGGCCAAGCTCGGCCAGATGGGCGAGACCGTGAATGTCCGCCCCGGCTTCGCCCGCAACTTCCTGCTCGCCCGCGGCAAGGCCCTGCGCGCGACGGAAGCCAACAAGAAGCACTTCGAGGGTCAGCGCGCCCAGCTCGAGGCCCGCAACCTCGACCGCAAGAAGGACGCCGAGGCGGTGGCCGAGAAGCTGAACGGCCAGAGCTTCATCCTGATCCGCCAGTCGGGCGAGACCGGCGTGCTCTACGGCTCCGTCTCGACCCGCGACCTCGCCGAGGTCGTCGCGAAGGACGGCTTCACGGTCGAGCGCGGCCAGTTCACCCTGAACCAGCCGATCAAGACGCTCGGCCTCCACAAGGTCCCGGTGGTGCTCCACCCTGAGGTCGAAGTCGAGATCACCGTCAACGTCGCCCGCAGCCCCGAGGAGGCCGAGCGTCAGGCCCGTGGCGAGTCGGTCACCGAGCGTGAGGCGTTCAACCTCGACGACCTCGGCCTCGAGGTCGGCGCGGCGCTGGCCGATGCCGGCGAGGGCGCCGACGACCGCGGCTGAGTCCTTTGGCGGCTCCGGCCGGCCTCTCGGCCGGAGCCGCCATCGTGGCGCGGCGTCGGCGGGCCGCTCTGCGGCAGATCGACGGTGCCTGTATACCGGTGAACATCGGGGATCATCGTCCCCGAGACTTGACACGTTCCAGTTTTGTTCCAGCATGGACGCCCGCCGCTTGCGAGAGTCGGCGGGCGTTCGTTTGTTCGGGACCCACCCGAGAAACGCGGTGTCGGCTAGGCTTCGGTAACCATACCGCGGCCAAGGTCGTGCGGTGTGATCCTGGTGCGCCCGCCGCGGCGCCTGATACGGAGTCGTCCGCCGATGGCCCTGCCCAATGCGCTCACGGCCAAGCTCGAAGCGGTTCAGGCCGAGTACCGCGTCGCCCCGCACAACGTGGACGCGGAGCAGGCATTGCTGGGCGCGATCCTGGTGAACAACGACGCCTATTACCGGGTGTCGGACTTCCTGCTCGCCGAGCACTTCATGGAGGATGCCCACCAGCAGATCTTCACGGTGGCGGCATCGCTGATCCGGGCCGGCAAGCTCGCGACCCCCATCACCATGAAGACCTATCTGGGCGACGCCGATTTCGGCGGCCAGACAGTGATGCAGTACCTCGCCCGGCTCGCCGCCGATGCCACGACGGTGATCAACGCCGGCGAGTACGGCCGCACGATCTACGACCTCGCCATCCGCCGCCGGCTGATCACCATCGGCGAGGATCTGGTCAACGGCGCCTACGAGGCGCCGGTGGAGCAGGCCCCGCGGGACCAGATCGAGGAGACCGAGCGCCGCCTCTACGAACTGGCCGAGGCCGGGCGCTACGACGGCGGCTTCCAGAAGTTCTCGGACGCGCTCACCGCCGCCGTCGACATGGCCGCCAAGGCCTACCAGCGCGACGGCAAGCTCTCGGGTATCGCCACCGGCCTGAGCGATCTCGACGCCAAGATGGGCGGCCTGCAGCCTTCCGACCTGATCATCCTCGCGGGGCGCCCGGCCATGGGCAAGACCTCGCTGGTGACCAACATCGCCTTCAACATCGCCAAGGCGTATCGCGGCGAGAAGCAGCCGGACGGCACCACCAAGACCGTGAACGGCGGCATCGTCGGGTTCTTCTCGCTGGAAATGTCGGCCGAGCAGCTCGCCACCCGTATCATCGCCGAGCAGTCGGGCGTCCCCTCTTACAAGATCCGCCGCGGCGATATCCGGCCCGAGGATTTCTACAAGATCACCGACGCCGCCCGGGACATGCAGACGATCCCGTTCTACATCGACCAGAGCGGCGGCATCTCGATCGCCCAGCTCGCCGCCCGAGCCCGGCGCCTCAAGCGCCAGAAGGGCCTCGACCTGCTGATCGTCGATTATCTCCAGTTGCTGTCGGGCTCCGGCAAGCGCAGCGACAACCGCGTGCAGGAGATGACCGAGATCACCACCGGCATGAAGGCACTCGCCAAGGAACTGGCAGTGCCGATCATCGGCCTGTCTCAGCTCTCCCGTCAGGTGGAGAACCGCGACGACAAGCGTCCGCAGCTCGCCGATCTTCGTGAATCGGGCTCGATCGAGCAGGACGCCGACGTGGTGATGTTCGTGTTCCGCGAGGAATATTACGTCGGCAACAAGAAGCCCCGCGAAGGGACCGAGGAGTTCTTCGCCTGGGAAGCCGAGATGCAGCGCGTCCACGGCAAGGCCGAGGTGATCCTCGGCAAACAGCGTCACGGCCCGACCGGCACGGTGGAATTGCAGTTCGACGCCAACATCACCCGGTTCTCGAACCTCGCCCAGACGGATCGGATCCCCGAGCAGATGTAAGGCGCCATCGGTTCGGCCGACTCCGTCATCGCGAGCGCGGCGCAGCGACCCCAGGGCGGCGCGATTGGTCATCGTGGCGCGCCTGGATTGCTTCGCTCCGCTCGCAAGGACGACGGGGCTTCCTGGTAGGCGGGCCTGAGAACCGCGCGGTGGCCATCCGAGTCCCCGCGTTCCCGCCTGCGAACCATCGGCAGCTCCGGCCGTTGAGCGAGGACGATTTCCCGCCGCGGCAGGAGCGACGATGAGCGAGCCGACACCTCCGAAGATGCCGTACTGGCACGTCTACACCGACGCGGAGGGGGTGAGCCGCCAGGAGCTGTTCCACCTGGAGCGCTTCAAGTTCGAGGGGATCAACCCCGAGACCGCGCCCCAGTGGAACGACAAGATGGATCCCGCGCCGTCTGTCGTGACCTTCACGGTCCTGCCGGTGGGCTGGGTCGGCGAGTGGCACGAGAATCCGCGGCCGCAATGGATCGCGATCCTCTCCGGACGCTGGTTCGTCGAGACCATGGACGGCCATCGGGTCGAGATGGGCCCGGGCGAGCTGATGATGGGCGAAGACCAGAACACGAAGGAACGGGACGGCAGGAAGGGTCACCTCTCCGGCACGGTCGGCGATGAGCCCTGCACGATGATCGTGACCGGCCTCCAGGTCGAGCCGACCGTGAACCAGCCGGGCCGGTTCAAGTAAGGACCGGCCATGGACGGCTTCGAACTCACTCAGCCGCGCTTCAAGGCTTACGTTCTGCCGAACGCGCCCTTGCAGAAGCTGGCCGAGGGATTCCGTTGGACGGAAGGTCCGGTCTGGTTCGGTGACCGCGACGAGCTGCTGTTCTCGGATCTGCCCAACAACCGAGTGATGCGCTGGGCGGAATACGCGGGCTTGAGCGTTTACCGGGAGGCGAGCGACTTCGAGAACGGTCATGCCCGCGACCGTCAGGGGCGGTTGCTGTCGTGCTCGCATCGCGGCCGGCGCATCCACCGGACCGAGTTGGACGGGCGCGTCACCAGCCTGGTCGAGGGCTACCAGGGACGGCGGCTGAACTCGCCCAACGATATCGTCTGCAAGTCCGATGGCACGATCTGGTTCACCGACCCGCCCTACGGAATCCAGACCGACTACGAGGGCGGCAAGCAGGAATCGGAGCTGCCCGCCGCGGTCTACCGGTTCGACCCGCGCGACGGCTCGCTACGGGTGGTGGCCGACGATTTTCGGGGGCCGAACGGGCTCTGCTTCTCGCCCGACGAGCGCAGGCTCTACATCGTCGAGACCGGACTTCAGTTCGACACCGACCCGCTCCAGCACGTCCGGGTGTTCGACGTGTCCGACGACGGCGGCCTGTCCGGCGGTGGCGTGTTCTGCACGATCGATCCGGGCAATGCCGACGGGATCCGTTGCGACGAGCACGGCAATCTCTGGTCGAGCGCCGGCGACGGGGTCCACTGCATCGATCCGGGCGGCGAATTGGTCGGCAAGATCCTGGTGCCCTCGACCGTGGCCAATCTGACCTTCGGCGGACGGAACAACAGCCGCCTGTTCCTCTGCGCGTCGCATACGCTCTACGCGATTTACGTGAACGTGCGCGGAGCCCCGCTGCTGTGAGCGGCGTGCGGGCGATCGTCGGCTTCGGCCGCACCGTCCTGGATCTCTCGGTTACCGAGGCGTTCTACCGCGACGGCCTCGGCTTCGCGCGGATCGCCCCGCCGGAACCCGTGCCGGTCGCGCAGGTGGAGGCGATGGGCCTCGCGGATCGGCGCGCATCACAGCTGCGCATGCGGCTCGGCGGGCAGACCGTCGCCTTCCTGGCAGTCGATCCGCCCGGCGCGCCCTACCCGGCCGAACCTGCGGCGACGGACCCGTTCTTCCAGCACCTCGCGATTCCGGTCCGCGACATGGAGGCCGCGATGGCGCAGCTGGCGCGGCTCGCCCCGACGCCCATCAGCCACGGCGGGCCGCAGCGGCTGCCGGCCTCCACGGGGGGCGTGACCGCCTACAAGTTCCGCGACCCCGACGGGCATCCCCTGGAGCTGATCGCATTTCCCGGTGGGCCGCCCGCCGCCCGCTGGCGCGATGCGCCGGGCCTGTTCCTGGGCATCGATCACTCGGCGATCACCGTCACCGACCTCGACGCTACGCTGGCTTTCCTCACCGCCCCCGTCGGCCTCACGGTGGCGGAGCGTGGCCTGAACCAGGGTCCGGAGCAGGCGCGCCTCGACGGGGTGGAGGCTCCGCAGGTCGACGTGATCGCGCTGGAACCGCCGGTCCCGGCGCCGCACGTCGAGTTGCTGCACTACCGCCTGCCCACCACCGAGCGGCGGCAGCGTGTCGGTCCGGGCGACCGGGCCGCGACCCGCTACGTCTTCTCCGCGACCGATCCGGAGGGCCTGTCGCGACGACTGCGCGCGTCCGGACTGGCGCCGCGGGTCTCCGCCGACGGCACGACGGTCTACTGTGCCGGGCCGGACGGACACGGCTTCTTGTTCGTGCGGGCCTGAGCGCACCTGCCCGGCAAGCCCCGCGCGGGCTTGACGCGTCGCCCCTCCGGCGTCCAATCCGGCCGCCCCGGAGGTGAGATTGATGCCGCTCCTCGCCCTGCCCTTTCCGGCCATCGATCCGGTGGCGCTCGCGATCGGGCCGATCACGATCAAATGGTACGCGCTCGCCTACATCGCCGGCCTGATCGGCGGGTGGTACTACGCGCGCCGCCTCGTGATGGCCGACTGCCTCTGGGGCGTGGTGAAGCGTCCGCAGGTCGTCGACATCGACGACCTCGTCGTCTGGGTGGCGCTGGGCGTCGTGCTCGGCGGCCGGATCGGCTACGTGCTGTTCTACAATCTGCCGATGTATCTCGCCGACCCGATCGAGATCCTGGCGATCCGCAACGGCGGCATGTCGTTTCACGGCGGCTTTCTCGGCGCGATCCTGGCCTTCCTGCTCTTCGCCCGGGCCAAGAAGCTCAACGGCTACACGCTGCTCGACATCGGCGCCGTGGTCGTGCCGATCGGCCTGTTCTTCGGCCGCATCGCCAATTTCGTGAACGGCGAGCTCTGGGGGCGGGTCGCGCCGGACTTCCCCTACGCGATCGTGTTCCCCAGCGGCGGGCCGCTGCCACGCCATCCGAGCCAGCTCTACGAGGCGGCGACGGAAGGCCTGCTGCTGTTCATCGTCATGGCGATCGCCGTGCGCCGGTTCGGCTTCCGCAAGCCCGGCCTGCTCGGCGGCATCTTCGTCCTCGGCTACGCCCTGGCCCGAACCTTCTGCGAGTTCTTACGGGAGCCCGACCGGCAGCTCGGCTTCCTGTTCGGCGACCATCTCGGCCCGATGGGTGGCGGCGTGACCATGGGCATGCTCCTGTGCGTGCCGATGATGATCGTCGGGCTGACCTACATCGTGCTGGCCGCCACCGGCCGGACACGACCGCGCCATCCAGTCGAAGGACCCGTTGCCGCCGAGGAGGCGCGCAAGGCGCCCGTGGAGGCGTGACGCCCCTCGGGGCCGAGATCGCCGCGCTGATCCGGCAGAACGGGCCGATCAGCGTCGATCGCTACATGGCTTTGTGCCTCGGCCACCCGATCCACGGGTACTATCGCACCCGCGATCCCCTCGGCGCGCAGGGAGACTTCACCACGGCGCCCGAGATCAGCCAGATGTTCGGCGAGCTGATCGGCGCCTGGACCGCCTACGTTCACGGGCTGATGGGCCAGCCGGATCCGCTGGTCCTGGTGGAACTCGGCCCGGGACGCGGCACGCTGATGGCCGACGCCCTGCGGACCTTGCGCGCCGCGATCCCGGACGTGCGGGTCGCGCCGCACCTCGTCGAGACCAGTCCGATCCTGCGGGCCGCGCAGGAGCGGACCCTCAGCGGCACCGGCGCGATCTGGCACGCGGAGATCGAGACGCTGCCTCTAGGCCCGGCGATCCTGCTCGCCAACGAGTTCTTCGACTGCCTGCCGGTGCGCCAGTTCGAACGCCGGCCGACCGGTTGGCACGAGCGGCAGGTCGGCCTCGGGCCGCAGGGCACTTTCGTCTTCGGCCTCGCGCCGGAGCCGAGCGCGGGGCTCGACGCCGACGGGCCGGACGGAGCCTTGCTCAGCGTGCCGACGGTTGGTCTCGCGGCGATGCGGACGCTGGCGCAGCGGTTCCGCACGTCGGGCGGCGCTCTGCTCGCCATCGATTACGGCCACGTCCGACCCGGCTTCGGCGACACCCTGCAGGCCGTGGCGGGCCACCGGTTCGCGGATCCGCTGGCTGCCCCCGGTGAAGCGGACCTGACCCATCATGTGGATTTCCAGGCGCTGGCCCGGGCGGCGAGTAGCCAGGGGGCGCAGGTCCACGGACCTGTCGATCAGCGGGATTTCCTGTTCGCCCTCGGTCTGCGCGCCCGTGCCGAACGGCTGAAGACGCGCGCGACCGACGCCCAATCCATCGAGATCGACAGGGCGGTCGCCCGGCTGACGGAGTCCGGTGCGCGCGGAATGGGCTCTCTGTTCAAGGTTCTGGCGGTGAGCGGCCCAAGCTTGGGGCCGCTCCCGGGGTTTCCGGACGCCGGATCGTCGGCAGCCGGTTGATGGCCCGGCCCTGCGGACCGAGTCGGATCAGCCGAAGGAACCGAACCCCGAATCCGTCTGGCTGGGTGCCCGTGGTGTCGGCGGCGCGGGCGGGTTCGGATCGTTCGGATTGAAGGCGGCGGGTTCGCCCGTGACCGGATGTGCGGGCGCGCTCGGGATCCGGGGCTCCTCGGACTCCGGCTTGGTCGTTTCGATCAGGGCGTCGGTCTCGATCCCTTGGGCCATTGCGATCCTTCTCGGAATGGAGCCGTCCTCGGCCCCATACTGCATTGCAGCAAGAATCTGACGCCTGAACGACATCGTCAAGGGGCGGGCCTTGCGGTATCGGAGCGCGACAGGGGAACCGGAATGGGAGCGAGCGTGACTTCAGGCATGTCGATCAAGGCGCCGCAACTCTCCGCGCATCCGAACGTCCGTCACGCCTTCTTCACCCGCCAGGGCGGCGTATCCGACGGCATTTACGCCTCCCTCAACGGTGGTCTCGGGTCGCAGGACGATCCGGAGCGCGTCGTCGCCAATCGGGCTCGGATGTGCGCCCAGCTCGACGTTCCGCCGGACAGGCTCGTGAGCCTTTACCAGGTCCATTCCGCCGAGGTGGTGACCGTCGAGGCGCCGTTCCCGGCGGCGATGCGCCCCCGGGCCGACGCCATGGTGACTCGCGTTCCGGGGCTTGCCCTCGGCATCGCCACCGCCGATTGCGGGCCGATCCTCTTTGCCGATGCCGAGAACGGAGTTGTGGGGGCCGCCCATGCCGGCTGGAAGGGCGCGCTCACCGGGGTGATCGACGCGACGGTGGCGGCGATGGAGGCGTTGGGCGCGCGACGGGATCGGATCGTTGCGGTGCTCGGCCCGACGATCAGCCAGGATTCCTACGAAGTCGGGCCCGACTTCGTCGCGCGGTTCCGGACGGAGGCGCCCGGCATGGAGCGGTTTCTCGGCGCCGGGACACGGCCCGACCACGCCCAATTCGATCTGCCGGGCTTCATCCTGGCGCGGCTGGCCGGAGCCGGGATCGGCGATGCGACGTCGCTCGACCTGTGCACGTATGCCGACCCGGAACGCTTCTACAGCTATCGACGCACCACGCATCGCGGCGAAGCGGATTACGGCCGCCTGATCTCGGCCATCGCACTCGCGCCCTGAAGGCTGATTACGAAGACGAAAATCGGGTGCGACAATTTGCCAACCTGGCCCTCGAAAAAAAGCGTAGCCGGAGGCGAACCTTGGCCATTCGAGCGCGTTGTGGGGTCAAGGTGCCGGGGAAAAACGGCGGGTTGCCTTAAGGGGCCGCGATCAGCGGTCGGCGACACCGCGGAGCGCAAAGCAGCCCTGGAACCGCTGGACGACAACCAGAACCGCGCTCCGCACCAGTCCGGTCCACGGGCGGTACGGAACCACCAGTGAGGACCAGATCATGAAATCCCTGCTCCGTCTGTCCACGGCCCTCGCCGGCTTCGCCCTCGCCGGCTCGGCCTTCGCCGCCGACCTGCCGCGCCGCGCTGCTCCGCCGCCGGTGTTCACCCCCGTCCCGGTCTTCACCTGGACCGGCTTCTACGCGGGTTTCAACGCCGGCTACGCCTTCGACGCCAGCAGCCGCTCCAACAATTCGACCTTCGTCGTTCCGGGCGGCGTTGGCCTGACCACCGGCCCGGCCGCGGTCGCCACCTTCCGCAACCGCAGCCAGGACGGCTTCTCCGGCGGCGCGCAGATCGGCTACAACTACCAGTTCACCCCGGGTTCGGGTGTGGTGATCGGCATCGAGGCCGACGCCCAGTACCTCGACTTCGGCCGCGACCGGAACAACGCCTTCGTCACCGGCGGCGCGATCGCACCGGGCCTGATCCTCAACGACCCGCGCGGCCTGTCGAGCCTCGACTACTTCGGCACCGTGCGCGGCCGTCTCGGCTACGCCTTCGACCGCACCCTCGTGTACGGCACCGGCGGCTTCGCCTACGGCTCGGGCAGCGCTGACCGCTCGTTCGGCGGCTTCGCCGGCAACGATAGCTTCCGCACCGGCTACGCGGTCGGCGGCGGCATCGAGTATGCGCTCCCGACCGACTCGTTCCTGAACTTCTTCCGCTCGTCCGCCGTGACGCTGAAGGTCGAAGGCCTGTACGTGAACCTCGACCGCGGCACCCGCAACCAGGGCGTCCTGGTCGTCAACGCCGCCAACCTGGCGCCGGTCTACACCACCGGCATCGGCCGCCGCGACGACGAGTTCGCTGTCGTCCGCGCCGGCCTGAACTACAAGTTCGGCTCGTACTGAGAGCCGGCGACGGCGCGGCTTCGGTCGCGCTGATCCGACCGATCAAGCAAGAAGCCCGGCCGAGAGGTCGGGCTTTTCGCTTTCGGCTTCCAGACGAATGAAGTTTTCGCAATCGCCCCTGACAAAGCGTCGCCGCGCACCCATGTCGTGTCTGCCATGCGGCGCGTTCGAGCCCGCGGGTGAGATTCGAGGAGGACGACTCCATGAACAGCGAAGAACGCGACGTCATATCGGGCATCTTCCAGCGGCTGGAACAGGCGCAGACCCAGCCCCGCGACGCGGAGGCCGAGCGCTTCATCGCCGACAAGATCCGCGCGCAGCCCTACGCTCCCTACGCGATGGCGCAGCTGATCTACGTGCAGGAAGAGGCGATCAAGAGCTTGAACCAGCAGCTCGAGCAGGCGCGCCGACAGGGCGAGCAGGCGCAGTCCTCCGGTGGCGGGGGCTTCCTGTCGAGCATCTTCGGCGGAGGCGGGAGCCAGCGCCAGGAGCCGCAGCAGCAGCCGGGCTACGCCCAGCAGCGCCCGGCCGGCCAGCCGTGGGGGAATACCGGCGCGCCGCCGCAGGGCTATCCGCAGCAAGGCTATCCCCAGCAGGGCTACCCGCAGCAGGGTTATCCGCAGCAACAGGGTGGCCCGTGG
Organism: Methylobacterium sp. OAE515; assembly: GCF_041806315.1. Taxonomy (NCBI): domain Bacteria; kingdom Pseudomonadati; phylum Pseudomonadota; class Alphaproteobacteria; order Hyphomicrobiales; family Methylobacteriaceae; genus Methylobacterium; species Methylobacterium sp. OAE515. Next base: position 2,053,728 of record NZ_JBGMUV010000001.1, on the reverse strand, counting down.
GGCGGCCAGCCGCAGGCACAGGCTCCGGCGCGCGGCGGCGGCTTCCTGGCGAACGCACTGCCGATGGCCGCGGGAGCGGCGGGTGGCATGCTGCTCGGTAGCGCCCTGTCGAATGCCTTCGCGGGCGGCCATTCGAGCCTCGGCAGCGCCGCGGCGGCGGGTCTCGGGGGTGGTGGTGAGACGGTCGTCAACAACTACTACGGCGACGGCGGCAACCAAGACCTCGGCTCAGCCCTCGACAACAGCGGCAGCGACCTCGGCGGCTTCCAGGATGCGGGCTACAGCGATCCGGGCGGCGATCTCGGCGGCGACCTGGGCGGCGGCGACGACAGCGACTGGACCTGATCGCCTACCCGGCCGATGACGCAACAGGGCCCGGTCGTGCTTAGGCACGGCCGGGCCTTTCTATACCCGCCTACGGTCGGATGTGCGTTGAGCGTCAGAGAACCTCGACGCGGGTGCCGACGGGGACGCGGTCGTACAGATCGATGACGTCCTCGTTCATCATCCGGATGCAGCCGGATGAGACCGACTGGCCGATGGTGTTGGGCTCGTTGGTTCCATGGATGCGGTAGAGCGAGGAGCCGAGATAGAGCGCCCGCGCACCGAGCGGGTTCTCGGGGCCGCCCGCCATGTGGCGCGGCAGATCGGGGCGGCGGGCCAGCATCTCGGACGGCGGCGTCCAATCCGGCCACTCGGCCTTGCGGCTGACGGTCTTGAGCCCGGACCAGGCGAAGCCGGGACGACCGACGCCGATGCCGTAGCGGAGCGCCCGCTGTCCGGCCTGAACGAGGTACAGGTGCTTGCCGGAAGTGTCGATCACGACCGTCCCCGGTCTCTGCGTTCCGGTGAACGGGACCTCCTGGCGCTGGTATTCCGGCGCGACCGCGCGGGCGATACGGCTCGGATCCGGCTGGGGCGCGCCATAGTAGGGTCCGGCAGCGGCGGTACCCGCAGGGGCGGCTCCGTACGGCCGGGGCGGCACCGCATAGGCCTGGGCCTCCGGCTCGGCCGGCAGCAGCTCGCCGGAATAGGCCGCGACGCGCTGCGGGGCTACGACGGGTTGGGGAGCCCGGATTTGTTGCGGGTTGGCGTAGCGCTGGGGCAAGCTCCGGCCGCCGCTCCCGGCGCTGCCGGTCATCAGATACTCGATGAGGCCGCCGCCGTAATTGCTCCCGTTACCGCTTTCCGCGTAGCGCGCCTGCTGTGCGTGGGCGGGCACGCACCACGCAAGGGCGGCCACGCTCGCCCACACACCGAGATGGACTGATCCCCGCATCGTCGCACGCTCCCGCACCGGGGCTGCACATCCCCGTCGCGCGAATAGTCCCGCCCGAAATCCGCGAATCAGGTGAATGAGCGTGGTGAATCGAGTGCCGGCTCGGCGCTGTCCCACGATCCGGCGACGATACCGTGAATCAGCGGTAAAGCATCGCTGCCGCGGCCCGGAAAACGTCGGGCGCGGCCGAGAACGCGGCAAATGCGCGATCGAAGCGTGGCAGTCACAGTCCGCTAACTGATGTGTTAGACACTTATCGCGACCGAACCCGAACGCCTACGCCCGGACGATGACCCAGAAGCGCTATCGCATCGAAGACGCCCTTGGGCTTCCCGGGGCTCCCCCGCCGGCGTCGAGCACGCCCGCTTCTGGGGAGCGCCTCGAAGACATCTTCAACGCTATCCAGGACCTGCGCCGCGTCACTCAGATGAGCGCGAGCGAGACGATCGAGTCCTGCCGCCGCGAGCTGCACGAAGCGCTCGCGATGCGCACCGAACTCGACATCATGAAGGATGCGATCACGCGGACAAAGGGTGAGCTTGCAACGCTGCACCGGACCGAGAACACGGGCAAGGGCATGCGCCGGGCAGCCGACGAGCTCGATGCCGTGGTCGACTCGACCGAGCGCGCCACGACGCAGCTCCTCGGGGCGGTCGAAGAGATCGAGAGCCACGCCGGCATGCTCAATGCCGCGACCCTGCCGCCCGGCATGAAGCCGCACGTCGACGTGATCCTCGAGCGTGTCATCACCGCTTACGAGGCCTGCAACTTCCAGGATCTGACCGGCCAGCGGATCACCAAGATCGTCGGCGTGATGAAGTTCATCGAGGAGCACCTCGACCGGCTGATCGCAACCTGGTCGGAACTCGACAGCTTCAAGGAACTCATCACCGTCATGCCTGTGCCGACGGCGCTGGACGACGAGAGCTCGCTGCTCAACGGGCCGAAGCTCGATCATGATCCGGGTCACGTCGATCAGAGCGACATCGACTCGCTCTTCGACTGATCCGTCTGCGGGCCGGCGGCGCACGATTTTTGTTCGCCGCCCTGTCCCCCTCGGCGGCAGGAACGCTTAGATCTGCGGTATGAGCCGCAGAGCCCTTACCGACCTGCCCCCCGACACCTTCGACGACGGCCGCGATGCCGAGCGGGATGAGAGCGCCGACGAGGCCGGACTGGCCGCCGACGCCTCGCCGGAGATCGACTTCGACTTCGAGCCGGGCGCGGTCCAGGCCGGCACCGAGGTGATCCGGCGCTTCTGGTCGACGCTGCCGTCCTCCCCCGGCGTCTACCGGATGTTCGACCATCGCGGCGACGTCCTCTACGTCGGCAAGGCCAAGAACCTGAAGGCCCGCGTCGGCTCCTATGCCCGCGGCCAGGCGCATTCGAACCGCATCGCCCGGATGATCTCGCAGACGGCGGCGATGGAGTTCGTCACCACTGCCACCGAGACCGAGGCGCTGCTCCTCGAAGCCAACCTGATCAAGCAGCTGAAGCCCCGCTTCAACGTGCTGATGCGGGACGACAAGTCGTTCCCCTACATCCTGGTCACCGACGACGGCCCGGCTCCGCAGATCGTCAAGCACCGCGGCGCGAGGCGCCGGAAGGGCAGCTATTACGGGCCCTTCGCCAGCGTGTGGGCGGTCAACAGGACGGTCAACGCCCTGCAGCGCGCCTTCCTGCTGCGCACCTGCACCGACAGCTACTACGAGAACCGCACCCGGCCCTGCCTGCTCTACCAGATCAAGCGCTGCTCCGGCCCGTGCACGGGCGAGATCGCGCTTGAGGACTACGCGGCCATGGCGGATTCGGCGCGCGCGTTCCTGGCGGGCAAGTCCAACGCCGTGAAGGATCGGATGCGCGGCGAGATGCAGGAAGCGTCCGAGGCCATGGAATTCGAGCGCGCCGCCCGCTTCCGCGACCGGATCGCCGCGCTCTCGGCGATCCAGGGCGTGCAGGGCGTCAACACGCAGGGCGTCGAGGAGGCCGACGTGTTCGCCCTCGACGAGCAGGCCGGTCAGTTCTGCATCGAGGTGTTCTTCTTCCGCAACTTCCAGAACTGGGGCAACCGCGCCTACTTCCCGAAGGCGGATCGGACGATGACGCCCGACGAGGTGCTGGGCTCGTTCATCGGCCAATTCTACGACGACAAGCCGGCGCCCCGGACGGTGCTCACGAGCCACGCCATCGAGGACGCGGAGCTGGTCGCCGCCGCCCTGTCGAGCCGGGTGGAGTACCGCGTCGAGCTGCACCGCCCGAGCCGCGGCGAGCGCAAGAACCTCGTTGACTACGCCCAACGCAACGCCAAGGAAGCCCTGGCCCGGCGGCTCGCCGACACGGCCTCGCAGGGCAAGCTGCTCGTGGCCCTGGGACAGGCCTTCGGGCTCGACCGTGCGCCGCGGCGGATCGAGGTCTACGACAACTCGCACATCATGGGCACGAACGCCGTCGGCGGGATGATCGTCGCGGGCCCCACGGGCTTCATGAAGACGCATTACCGCACGTTCAACATCAAGTCCGAGGATCTCACGCCCGGCGACGATTACGGCATGATGCGCGAGGTGCTGCAGCGGCGGTTCAAGCGGCTCGTGAAGGAGGCGCCGCGCACCGAGCGCGAGGTCGCCCTGGCGGCGGCCGAAGGCGGCGTGCAGGAGCCGGTGCCGGTCCCAGCCGAGGAGAGCGAGACCTTCCCGGCCTGGCCCGACCTCGTGCTCATCGACGGCGGCAAGGGCCAGCTCGACGCGGCCCGGGCGGCGCTCGACGAGGTCGGCGTCACGGGCGTGCCGCTTATCGGCGTCGCCAAGGGACGCGACCGCGACGCCGGGCGCGAGACGTTTTTCGTACCCGGCCGGCCGCCTTTCAAGCTTCCGCCGCGCGATCCGACGCTCTACTTCGTGCAGCGACTCCGCGACGAGGCTCACCGCTTCGCCATCGGCAGCCACCGGGCCAAGCGCAAGCGAGAGATGGTGAAGAATCCCCTGGACGAGATCGCCGGCATCGGCCCCAGCCGCAAGCGCGCGCTGCTCCACCATTTCGGGACCGTGAAGGCGATCGAGCGCGCCGCCTTCGAGGACCTGGCCAAGACACCGGGCGTCAACGCCGCGACCGCACGGGCGGTCTACGACTTCTTCCATGCCGGCGCCTGAGAACCCCGCCGTCATGACCGAACCGGGTCCTAAGGCGTTGACGCCCGCGCCGGGCTCTGATTTCACCCCGGCGATGAACGCCGTCCTTCCCCGACGACGGTCGCCGGCCTGGACGCTCGCGAATTGCCTGACCTACGGGCGCCTCGTTGCCGTGCCGGTGATGGTCGCGCTGCTGTTCTGGCCCGAGTCCCACACGGCGCGGTGGACGGCGCTCGGCGTGTTCGTCGCGGCCGCGATCACCGACTACCTCGACGGTTATGTCGCGCGGACCTACGACCAGAGTTCCGCGCTCGGCCGGATGCTCGATCCGATCGCCGACAAGCTGCTCGTCTCCGCTTGCCTGCTGATGTTGACGGCGGACCACACCATCATCGGCTCGAATATCTGGGCTGCGATCGTGATTCTGTGCCGCGAGGTCCTGGTGTCCGGCCTGCGGGAGTATCTGGCCGAGCTGAAGGTCGGCGTGCCGGTGAGCCGGATCGCCAAATGGAAGACGACGGTGCAACTGCTGTCGCTGGGCTTCCTGGTGGCCGGACCTGCGGGCGAAACGGTGTTGCCGGGCACGGAATCGATCGGCCTGACGCTGCTGTGGCTTGCCGCCGCCCTGACGCTGTGGACCGGCTGGGACTACATGCGGGCGGGGATCAAGCACGTCATCGACGACCCGCGCTGATGACGCGGCGCGCGGGCGGCTCGGTCCCAGGCCTCTGTTCGGCGGTGTTGCCATGAAGCTCGTCTATTTCGCCTGGGTCCGGGAGCGGATCGGCCGCCCCGAGGAGGAGCTGGCCCCGCCACCGGAGGTCGCCACCGTGACGGATCTCGTCGCGTGGCTGCGCGGGCGGGGCGAGGAGTACGCCTACGCCTTCGAGGATCCGGGCGTGGTGCGCGCCGCCATCGATCGCGCCCATGCCAAGCCCGACGCCTCGATTGTCGGCGCTCGGGAGATCGCCTTCTTCCCGCCGATGACCGGTGGCTGAGGGGCGCCGCGCACGTAGTCGACCCAGCTTGAACCGGTCACGATTCCGGCGTCTCTAACGCCGTCGCTCCGGCTGTGCTTCATGCCGAACGGCGCGCGTTCCGAGCCAAGTTCGTTTACGGGCTCGGCCCGCCTCAAGACTGCGTTGGCTGCGGAACGCCCAAGCTGGGCCGGCCGTTACCGGGGACCAATATCGGTTACCGGAGTCCGAGAATGCGCAAGACCCTGCTCGCCACCGCTGCCCTGTTGAGCCTCTGCGCCGCCGCGCAGGCGCAGACCACCGTCATCGAGCGTGACCGGCCGGCGGTCGTCGTCGATCGTCCGGCCTCCGAGTCGAAGTCCGTGACCGTCCACGAACACGGCGACGGCTGCGTCACCAAGACGGTGCGCAAGGAGAACGACATGGGCGATTCCAAGACCGTGAAGAAGGAGTCGTGCGACTGAGGCACGGCCCTGCGCGGTCGGGCCTCTCCACAGGTCCGGCCGCGAACGCCTCGTCCGCACAGGCGGATGGTGATCGCGGGTGACGGCGGCCCGCCCTCACCGCCAGCCGGCATCCACGAAGTAGCCGTGGCCGGTACACATCCGGGCGTCGTCCGAGGCCAGGAACAGAACCAGGGCCGCGACATCGGCCGGCTGGATCCGGCCGTCGAGGCATTGGGCCGCGACGATCCCGGCTTCCCCCTCCGCCGTGTACCACTTCTCCTGCCGCGGGGTCTGGACGTTCCCCGGCACGATCGCCGCTACTCGGATGCCGTCGCGGCCGAGATCGCGGGCGAGCGCGCGGGTCATGCCCTCGATCGCGGCCTTTGCGGTCTGGTAGAGCGGCATGTCGGGCAATCCGAGATGCCAGCTGATCGAGCCGAAATTCAGGATTACACCCCCGCCGGCCCGCCGCATCGCCGGCACCGCTGCCTGGGCGGCGAAGAACAGATGGCGCAGGTTCACCGCCATGCGGTCGTCCCAGTAGGCCGGCGTCACGTCATCGAGCTTGTGACGGTCGTCGTTGCCGGCGTTGTTGACCAGCACGTCGAGGCCGCCCAGCACCGTCTCGGCCTCGGTCACGAGACCCCGGATAGCCTCGACATCAGTCAGGTCACAGCGTCGGTAGAGTGGCGCGTACGCTGCGCCGGGAGAGAGCCTCGCGATCAAGGCCTGCGCCGCGGCGTCGGCGATATCGCAGAAGAGAACGCGCGCGCCCTGCAGCACGAAGGCTTCGACCAGACCGGCGCCGATCCCGGACGCGCCCCCGGTCACCATCACAAGCTTGCCCTGCAGGCTCGGATAGATCGCGCGATTCCCAGGCGTTGACGACATCGGACGACCCTCCTCGATCGCGAGCACCTCCGCGCCCGAATTGTCGGAGTTTTACCCGCGTGCCGACGCGCCGCAACGCTCCGGCAGGCGTCGTGGATTCGCGAAACGTTAAGAGTTGCCGAATGAGATCGCTGCGTCTTCTAGAAAGGAAAACGCCGTGCCTCTGCGCCTGGAACTCAAGCCGTTCGAGCGGCTCATCATCAACGGTGCCCTGATCCGCAACGGGGACAGGCGGTCCGCGTTCCTGATCGAGACCCAATGCAAGTTCCTGCGGGAAAGCGAGATCATCACGGAGAGCGAGGCCGATACGGCCTGCAAGCAGCTCCACCTGACGCTGACCGTCATCTACCTCGCCGATGACCCCGCACAGGGGATCGACCTGTTCTTCCGCCAGGCGACCGACCTCATCCGCCTGGTTCCGGCGGCCGCCCAGCAGATTGCCGCCATCGCCGAACTCGTCGAGGCCGGCGAGTATTACCGCGCGCTCAAGCTCGGCCGAAAGCTCGTCGAGTGGGAGAGCGCGATCTCGTTGGAGGCTCCGGCGGCGCCTTGAGCGCGCCGCGCCTCAGCCCGGATTGCCCTGCAGACCGGCGGCGAGCTGGTTGTTGATCGAGACCAGCGTCGCGATCTTCTCGGAGGTCGGCTCGATCATCGTGTCGACACAGCTGCGCAGCACGAAGACACCGAGACGGGCGACACCCTGCTTCACGTCGGCCGGAAGCGGGTTCTCGTCGGCCGTCGCCTCGGAGCTGAGCAGCGTCCAGATCCGCTGGTTGAACGAAAGCGCTTCGTTCAGCGACCGGACCTCCCCGGAGGCGAGCCCATGCTCCGCGCTGATGAGGCGTTGCGCCGCCTTCAGCAGCAGAGCGGACTCGGCCTCACGGGGCGACAGAGCGCTGCGCGCGGTTCTGGCATAGGCATTGGCGGCAGTGTTCATCAGCAGTCCCCTCCCGGCATCGGACTCACCTGCGCGGCAGGCTTGCGCGTAGCTGTCGCAGAACAGGAGTTAAGACGGCGTGAGCGTCAGATCCGCCATGATACTGCCGGGTTGGACAACGACCACGGTTTGTGGCTCGAAGGAATCCGCCGCCGGACCCCCTCACCAATGCTGAATTTCTGTCTCGGAACTGTTGCTGGCGGCCTGATCGCCTGCGTTCTGACCATCGCGGCGGCACGTCAACCGGAGATTCAGGCGCGACTCGGCCTGAAACCGACCCTGCCGCCGATGGCTCTGGCGGCGCTTCCGAAGCCGCCGGAGCCGGATTGCGTCCGGCGCCCCGATGCGGCTCCGAAGATCGGCGCGCAGGATATGCTCTTCAACCGTCAGAGATTCTGGTCGGTTTCGCCCTGATCAGAAGGTGCCGATCAGGACGAGCAGCATGGTCGTCGCGACCGTGGTGCTGACGAAGCCGCAGAGCGCGGCGGCGAAGGACGGACCGGTGCGGACAGCGGTCGCGGAGTCGACATCGTTCGAGAGCGTGGTGGCGGGGGTCATCGGCACAGAACCTTCTGGGCGACGTGAGTCGCGCATGTCAGGATGATGCTGCTGGCGTGGCGCGGCCGAGGTGCCGGCGCGCACCCGATCAGTCGCAGCGGTTGATTTTCTTGGCGATCCGCAAGCCCCGAAGCTCACTGCGCAGATCGATCGCCACGACACCCTCGCCGCATCGCTCGAACGCATCGCGGGCATCGTCGTAACGGTCGCCAACCTCATCGAGCGTGTCGCAGACACGATCGTGGTTGCCCAGCCGCACTTCCTGGCGCGCCTGAAAGCGCAGGGCATTCGCCTCATCGACCTTGCGCTGAGCCTCTAGGCACGCCGGCAGAGCCAGCGCCGAGGAGGTCATGACGAGGCCGGCCAGAACACTGGCGAGGCATCGGGACAGAGTGGCCGAACTGGCACTCACGGGAACACTCACACACTGGATGTGATGGCAGACCTTGGTTCGGTCCGCCGGGTTTCTCGGGGCGGCTCGCGTCCTCCCCATCTCTGTCCGCTCAAACGGTGAAGCTGACATGAAGGTTCCGGTCTGTGGTCAGCTCTTCCGGCGCAGGCGAGAGGTGAGGATTGCGGGCAACGCCACGGGGGCCGGCCCCATCGGATCGACCCCGACATCGTATTGCTTGGGCATCGGCTTGAGCTTGCCGTGGCTGTGCCCGTGTAGATTGAGTGCGCCCCGGCTCATGCCATTCCAGGTGCGAAATGCGTAGTGACAGAGCACCACCATCCGGCCCTCGACCGCGAATTCCGCATAGTGGCGTACCGAGGCCCAGCCGGGTGCCGTCAGGGTCTCGGGACCGTCGTTGTTGCCGATGATCAGGTGCTTCTCGCCGTTGAGCTCGTCGAGGATCTCGCGGATCCGCGCCCCGGTCGGACCGAGGGCGAAGTCGCCGAGATGCCAGACGATGTCGGTGGGCGTCACGGCCGCGTTCCAGGCCGCGATCAGGCCGGCATCGTGGGCGGCCAGATCGGGATAGGGACGGTGGTCGAAGCGCAGGGCCCGCTGATCCCCGAAATGCGTGTCCCCCGTGAAGAAGGTCGTCACCCGTCGCTCCACCTTGAGCCCGCCGCCTCGCCGCGAAGCGCGCCGGCAGCGGCGTTGTTCCATCGGAACCGTGACCCACCGGCGCGTTGACGCCATCGGCCACAGGCGCGAAGCGTGGCATCCGGTGCGATCGTGGGAGGGCGCGGACATGCTGGGCACGGTCGGATTCGCCTTCCTGGCCGGCCTGCTGTCGGTGCTCTCGCCCTGCGTCTTGCCGCTTGTGCCGATCGTGCTCGGGACCGCGGCGTCGGAGCATCGGCTCGGTCCGGTCGCCCTTGCGAGTGGGCTCGCCATCGCCTTCACGGCCATCGGCCTGTTCGTGGCGACAATCGGTTTCGCCATCGGGCTCGACGGGGACGTGTTCCGGAGCGCCGGCGCAATCCTGCTGGTGGTCCTCGGCGTGGTCCTCATGCTGCCCCGCCTCCAGGCCCAGGTCGCGACCGCGGCGGGGCCGGTGGGAGCCTGGGCCGAGGAGCGCTTCGCCGGAATCGGGACCGGCGGTCTGTCCGGCCAGTTCGCCGTCGGCGTCCTGCTCGGAGCGGCCTGGAGCCCCTGCGTGGGCCCGACCCTCGGAGCGGCCTCGCTGATGGCGTCGCGGGGCGAGCACCTCTGGAGCGTGGCCCTCACGATGTTGGCCTTCGGGATCGGCGCGGCCGCGCCGCTGATGCTTCTCGGTCTCGTCTCCCGTCAGGCGCTGATGCGCTGGCGCGGCGGGCTGGCGGCCGCCGGCCGGGCCGCGAAGGCGGCCATGGGCGCCGTCATGGTCCTGCTCGGCCTGCTGCTCCTGACGGGGCTGGACAAGCGCGTCGAGGCTGCGGCCGTCGCGGCCTCGCCGGACTGGCTGAACACGATCACGACGCGCTACTGACAGCCGGCGCCAGCGCCCGCAGCGGAGATCAGCGATGACCGAGCCTCCCCGTCTGACCAGTCTCGCGCATGGTGGCGGCTGTGGTTGTAAGCTCGATCCCGCTGTCCTGCGCCAACTCCTCGCCCAGCAGCCCGCCGCCGGCCCGTTCGAACGCCTGCTCGTCGGCAACGAGACCTCCGATGATGCCGCGGTCTGGGAGCTGGACGACGGCACCTGCGTCATCGCCACCACCGACTTCTTCACCCCGATGGTCGACGATGCCGTCGATTTCGGCCGGATCGCCGCCACGAACGCGATCTCGGATGTCTATGCCATGGGCGGCCGTCCCATCCTGGCTCTGGCGATCCTGGGCATGCCGGTGGGCAAGATCGATCCCGAGGTGGTCGCGCGGATCCTGCAAGGCGGCGCGGCCACCTGCGCCGAGGCCGGCATACCGGTGGCGGGCGGGCACTCGATCGACACGCCCGAGCCGATCTACGGGCTCGCAGTGATCGGAACCTGCCGCCGGGAGGCGGTGCGGCGCAACGCCGATGCGCTGCCCGGGGACGCCGTGATCCTGACCAAGGCGCTCGGGGTCGGCGTCTACTCGGCGGCGATCAAGCGGTCGGCCTTGGACGAGGCCGGCTACCGTGATTTCGTCGCCACGACCACGCTGCTCAACCGGGTCGGGGCGGATCTCGCCGCCGAGCCCGCCGTGCACGCCCTCACCGACGTGACCGGCTTCGGCATCCTCGGACATGGGCTGGAACTCGCCCGCGGCGCCGGGCTGACGCTTGTCCTGGAGGCCGATGCCCTGCCGCTGCTGCCGCGGGCGGATGCGCTGGCGCGCGGCGGCTTCGTCACCGGGGCCTCGCATCGCAACTGGGCCGCGTTCGGCGAGGCGGTCGACCTGCCGGCGGGGTTTCCCGAATGGCGCCGCCACCTCTTGACCGACCCGCAGACCTCCGGCGGATTGCTGGTGACCTGCGCGGCCGAGCGGGCGGATGCGATCCTCGCGCGCATCCACGCCGCCGGCTACCCGGCAGCGGCCCGGATCGGCCGGGTCGAGACGGGGCCGCCCCGGATCCGTGTTGACAGCTGAGGACGCGGCGTCGCCGGGGAGGCAATCTTCAACAATCGCGTTCAGGCTCTCGCCCCGCCGAGTGCAAGAGCTGCCGCCAAACCCGCTGTGACCGACACCTCAATCCTGCCGCCACCCCCGCACGGCATCGCCGGCTGGCCGTTCGGGACCGCCGCCGGCGGCCTCGCGCGTCCCGCGTCCTTGCCCGACGGGTGGCCGTGGCCGCGCATCCGCGTCATCACGGTCACGCGGCACGGGGTCGATCCGACCGGGTCCGTGGCGTCGGTCCTGCGCCAGGAATACTCGGATTTCCGGCACGACCTCCTGCCGCCCGGCTCCGGCCGCGCCGCGGTCGAGCGGATGCTGGACGACCCGACCATCGACCACCTGCTCTGGCTCGGCGCGGGCGATCTCCTCGCCCCGGGCGCCCTCACGGCCCTAGCGCTCGAAGCCGCGCTCAGGGGCGCCGCCGCGGTCGCGGGCCTGCGCGTTCTGTACGACGACGCCGTCCGTGCTCTCGATGCGCCGGCCGCCATGGTGGAGCCGGGTAACGGCGCGTTTGCGGGTAGCGCAATCCTGTGGGCGCGGAACGCGCTGTCCACGCACGCCCTCCTCGATGCCGATGGCGCGCTGCAGGCCGCCGCGGCCTGGTCGGCGCTCGGCGAGGCTCGGCGAGCCATCATCGGACGCCCCGTGCTTCTGCACGGCCTCGCGGCGGCGCCGATCCAGGGGGACGACCTGTCGATCGTCTCGCTTACCGGCACGGGCACCCAGGGCGGCGCCGGCGTAGCGCAGCGGCGGTTGGCCGACGCTCTTCTGCTCGCGGGCCACCGCGTGACCGAAGTCGCGTTGAGCATTCGCCCCGAGGCCGCCGAGTGGACCGACACGTTCCCGCAAGCCGAGGCGGCGGTCGCGGCGGCAGCTCCCGATCTGGTGCTCGCCGGCAACCTGCACGGGGCGACTCGCAGCCTCGACGTCGTCGGACGCCTCGCCCGGCGGGGACCGGTCGGCCTCGTCCTGCACGACCTGTTCCCGCTCACAGGCCGCTGCAGCCATCCCCGCGATTGCGGCCGCGCCCTCGCCGGCTGCGACGCCGCCTGCCCGACACCGGACGAGTACCCGCAGCTCGCCCCGGACCGGATCGCCGGCATGCATGTCCGCAAGCGCGCGGTGCTTGCCGGCCCCGCAGGCCCGTGGCTGCTCGCGAATTCCGACTGGACGCTGGCGCGCGCCCGGGATCTCGCGCCGCCTGGCGCGATCGCGGAGCGGATCCGCCTGGCCTTCCCGACCGCCGTGTTCCGGCCGGGCGATCGCGCCGCCCTTCGCCTTCGGCTCGGTCTGCCGCCCGGCGACGTGCTGATCCTGGTCTCGTCGGTGATCGTCGACGGGCCCGACAAGGGCTTCTCGGACCTGCGTGCCGCGCTTCAGGCCGTGATGCGTCCGGGCGTCGGGGTCGTGGCGATCGGCCGGCTCGACGACCCGAGCAAGCTCGGTGTCCCGAACCTGTTCGCGCCGGGCCTCATCGCCGACGAGGAAACCCTCGCCGCCTGGTACGGGGCCTGCGACGTCCACGTCACGGCGAGCCGCCACGAGACGCTGGGCCAGACGCCGATCGAAGCCGGTCTCTGCGGCGTGCCGACGCTCGCCTACCGCGTGTCCGGCCTGACCTCCTCGGTGATCGACGGCGTCTCGGGCCGCCTCGTCCCGGTGCGGCCCGGCGCCCTGGCGGAGGCCCTGACCGCGCTGGTCGAGGACGGCGACGCACGGGCGCGGCTCGGCGCCTTCGCGCGGATCGCTCTGGAGAGCCGCCACAGCCCGGCCGCGGCCGCCCTGTCCCTGGACGCGGTGTTTCGCCGGCAGGGCCTGCGGGACGCCACGCTGCGCCCGACCTTCGCACCGGCGATGCTCGGCCACTTCCCGTTCGCCGCCGCGCTGCAGAAGGGTGCCGTCGGCACGGTTCCGGCGGCCTCGCCGCCGCTGGTGCGCCGGCTGCGCCGGGCCAAGCAGATGGTGCTGGGCCGCCGGATGCCGCTCTTCGTGCGCCGCTGCCTCTACCTCGCCGGCACGCTGCGACGGAGCGCGCCGTGAGGCGCGGGGACGAGGCCGGAAGACGGCGAATCTATCTCGACGAGACGCATCTGCGCGGACACGTGACCGGGATCGAGCGGATCACGCTCGACCTTTTCGCGCCCGAGACCCTGGCACCGCACGAGGTCCGCCCGGTGACCAGCGGATCGCTGCCCGGCATGATCGCCGCGCAGCAGCTCGGCCTGCCGCTGCGGGCGCTCCGGGACCGGGAGGCCCTGTTCCTGTTTCCCGGCTTTCCGCCCGGACTGCTCTGCGCCGTCGCGGCCGCGCGGTGCCTGCTCTACGTCCACGACACCTTCCTGATCACCCGAACGGCGGATCTGAGCCTGCGCAGCCGCCTCTACATGAGCCCGAGCTTCGCCCTCGCCCTGCGCTGGTGCCCGAACTTGTTCGTCAACAGCCGCACCACCGGCGAGGCCGTGCGCGCCCTCTGCGCGGACCGCGCGCGCGTCGCGCTCCTCCGCCCCGGCGTGCGCGACGCCTTCGGCCTTGGCGACCTGCCCGGTCCGGCCGGCTACGCCGCCGGCCGACCCCTGCGGCTGCTCGCGATCGGCACCATCGAGCCGCGCAAGGACTATCCGGCCGCCCTGGCCCTGACGGCCGCGCTGATCCGCGCCGGCGTGCCGGCCGAACTCCATCTCGTCGGCCGCGTCGGCTGGGGCCGGCACGAATTCCTCGACGGTCCGCCCCCCTTCCTGCATCGCTACGGCTACGTGTCCGATGCCGAGCTGCGCGGGCTCGCGGCCTCGTGCCATCTGTTGATCTCGACATCGAAGGCGGAGGGGCTCGGTCTGCCGCTCCTTGAGGTGCAGCACGGCGGCCTGCCGGTGGTGGCGCCGGATGAACCCGTGTTCCGCGAGGTTCTCGGCGCGTCGGGGCTTCTGATCCGCCCGGATCAACCGGATTCTGCCGCCGCGGCGCTGCTCGGCTGGATCGCGGAAGGCGGTCTGACCCGGGCGATCCAGGCGAGCCGGGCCAACGTGGCACGCTGGAACGCGGCTGCGGCCGAGGATGCGCGGCGCTTCCAAAGTTTTCTGGCCGGCGATCGAACAGCCTACGACACGCCGGAGTCAATTGTCGCACCCAGAGGCGACGCATGACACGGAGTACGTAGTCCCCAACAAAATCAGGGGTTCCCGTGCCCCTCAGCCGTGACACTTACGTTTGTCGCTGTATCGCTTATCTGCGCGTTTCCTGCGTCAGGAACCTGCACCACGGCGAGAGTACTTGTTCGGTATGCTGGTTGCTCGACTGCCGGTGACGAGACCGCCGCAAGCGAGGATCTGTCCCGGATCGGCACGTAGCTGCACCGCGGAGAGACAGGGCGATGGAGGCGGTGACGGGCGGCGTTCTCCGCCCCGGCAGGTCAAGGAGCGAGGCGTATGTTCGACTTCTCGACACGAATGGGCGGTGATCAGCCCGTGCGCATGGTGCTGCCCCAGGTCACGCCTCGGACGGAACCGCGCGTGATCCTGCGGCGCCTGTGGCGGGGAAGCGGCTTCATCGTCCTGGGCGCGCTGTTCATGGTCGCGGTCGCGGTCGCGCTGCTCGGGCTCATCACGCCGCGCTACACATCGAGCATGCAGGTGCTCGTCGATCCGAGCGACCTGCGCGTCGTCGAGAACGACGTGAACGCCCGCCAGCCCCAGGCCGACAGCGGCGTCTCGATCGCCGAGAGCCAAGTGCGGGTCATCCAGTCCGATAACGTGCTGCGCCGGGTCATCGCCAAGCTGCACCTCGATCAGGATGACGAGTTCGTGCTGCCGGACGGCAACAACCCCACCCTGAACTGGATCAAGGGCGCGCTCGGCATGCTGCCGCCGCCGGCGAGCCGGGATCCGGTCAACATCGCCCTCGACACGCTCCAGAACCGGCTCACGGTTCGGCGGGCCGAGCGGACCTTCGTGATCGACGTCGCGGTTCAGTCCCGCGACGCCGAGAAGGCCGCGCGGATCGCCAACGCCATCGGCGACGCCTACTTCGCCGAAGAGGCCGCGGCCCGGACCGACACGGCGCGGCGCGCCTCGGAGGCTCTGGCCGGCCGGCTCGCGAACCTGAAGCGGGATGTCGAGCAGGCCGAAAGCGCGGTGGTTCGCTACCGCGAGGATCACAAGCTCGTGGCCTCCAGCGGCAGGTTGCTGACCGATCAGCAGCTCGGCGACCTGAACCAGCAGCAAGTCACGGCCTCGATCAAGACCGCCGAGGCCAAGTCGCGCCTGGAGCAGGCGCGCAGGATGCGGTCCTCGGATCCCAGCACGGCGCTCCCCGAGATGCTGCAATCGCTGGAGATGCAGGCCCTGCGCCAGCAATACGCTACGCTCTCCCGCAACACCGCCGAACTCGCCACCCGTCTCGGCGAGCGGCACCCGGCGATGGCCGAGCAGTACGCCCAGCAACGTGACCTTCAGCGGCTGATCCAGCGCGAGAAGGAGCGGATCATCGAGACGACCCAGAAAGATTACGACCGCGCCGCCGCCAGCGAGGCGGCGATCCGGGCCAATCTCGACCGGGTCAAGACCGAGACGGTGTCCAGCGACCGGGCCTATGTCGGCCTGCGCGAGCTGGAGCGGACGCTCGATGCCCGCCGCGGCGTGTACGAGGCCTATCTGAAGCGGGCCCGCGAGGCGAGCGAGCAGGAGCGGCTGAACACCACCAACGTGCGGGTGATCTCGGTGGCGATCCCCGCCCGCCAGCGGACTTTCCCGCCCTCGCCCAAGATTGTCCTCCCGGTCGCCCTGGTACTCGGACTGCTTCTCGGCGGCAGCATTGCCCTGGCGCTGGGTGCAGACAGCGACCGCCGACGCAACCAGCGCGCCGCCGCCCGTCCCGCCGCGAGCTTCCGGGCCGCCGATGCGTGAAATTGGGAATGTCGGCTTCGGCCTGGACGCTGCGGACGCGCCCCGTCGCGAGGTCCGCACCGCGCGGCTTCCAGCCTCCCTGGTACCCGGCGCCGTGCAGGCGTGCGCGACCGTGGAGCTGTTCGGCCTGCGCTTTAACACCGGGACCGCCGCCGCGATCGTCGCCGCGGTGGCGGCCCGACAGGACGATGCGCCGCGCATGATCGTGACGGCCAACATCGACCACATCGTCCAGCTCAACGAGAATGCCGGTTTCCGCGGCGCCTATGCCCGGGCCGTCGCCAGGACCCTCGACGGCATGCCGCTGGTCTGGCTGGCGCGGGCGGTGTCTCGTCAGCCGGTGCAGCGGGTCACCGGCCACGACCTCCTGGCCTGCGTCCTCGCCGACCCGCACACCTTCGCCCAGCGCGTCTTCTTCGTGTCCTCGCGCCAGGATGCGGCGGATGTCCTGACCGCCCGCCTGCGGGCGGAGGGTCTGCCGGACGGGGCGGTGGCGAGCGTCGTGCCGCCCTTCGGGTTCGAGAACGACCGCAATTACAGCCGCGCCCTGGCGGAGCGGATCCTAGCGCACGGCACCACGCTGCTGGTCCTGGGCGTCGGGGCTCCGAAATCGGAGATCTGGGTCGACCGGTATGCTTCGGCCGTGGGCAACCCGATGGTGCTCTGCGTCGGCGACGCACTCAACGTCGCGGCCGGATGCCTGAAGCGGGCGCCCAGCGTCATGCAGCGCCTCGGCCTCGAGTGGATCTTCCGGTTCCTTCAGGCGCCGCGCAGGCTGTTCCGCCGGTACTTCATCAAATCCTGGCGCTTCGTCGGCATCGCGGCCCGGGCGTGCCTCCCACACCGGATCGGGTGATCTCAGCCCGCTTCGGTGAACAGGTCCGGTCGTCGCAATTGCAGCGCGAACAGCAGCACCAGCGACTTCATGTCGGTGAGGGCGCCGCGCCGACCCATCGCGGCCAGTTCCGGGAGCGGGATCTCGTGCACGGCGACGGCCTCGCTCTCCGAAGCCAAGCCGCCGCCGGCGCCGGTCCGGTCGGCCTCGCGGTAGGCCGCCAGGAACAGGTCCATCCGTTCGGTGGAGATGCCCGGCATCGACCAGGCGCTGGAGACAAAATCGAGCTGCCCGAGGCGTAAGCCCGTCTCTTCCATGGCCTCGCGCCGCGCCTCGTCCTCCGGCAAGCCCTCGTCGAGGAGGCCGGCCGGCACCTCGAGGTGGCTCGACGGGCCGCTGGCGTAGAGCACCGGAGCCCGGAACTGCGAGACCAGCGTCGCGACGCGCCGGTCGGGATCGTAGGGCAGCACCGCCACGGCCCGGCCGTGATCCTCGATCTCGCGCGTGATGCGGGTCCCGTCCTCCTGCATCACCTCCGCCACGAGATAGCGCGCCCAACCGTCGTGCACGAGGCGCACGCCCCCGATCCGTGGTGCCATGCCGTTCCCAACCTCATTCCGAGATCCTGACGGATCGTTCAGGAATGCGGCGGCTTCACGGAGGCAGTCATGCGAAAACGCACGGTCTCGCCGAGGCGCTCGGCCGAATCGAGGCGCGCGCCCTCCTCACGCACGAGGTTGGGGATATCGATCATCGCCAGAGGATCGGTGCAGGTCACCGCGAGGGTCTGGCCGGGCTTCAGCGCCCGGAGAGCCTTGCGGGTGCGCAGCACCGGCAGCGGACATTTCAGCCCGCTGAGATCGACCTCGATGCAGTCCGGATCGTCGTTCCGCAAACGGCTGGCTCCCGGAACGGCGCAGAGGCCCGCTCCGGGTCGGTCATAGGGACCCGTGACCGCCGATGCCAGCGGGTGGCCTCACCATTCGTAGTAGCCGAAGGCTGGGCCGTAATAACCGGCCGGTGCGGACCAGACATAGCGCGGGCCGTAATACCCGGTGTCGAACCCGTGGCTCGGCACCGGCGCGTAGGCGACGCCGTAGCCGAATGGGGCCGGGTAGCCGTATTCGCCGTAGTAGCTGTATTGCGGCCGGCCGCGTGCCGTCACCGTACCGGCGATTCGGCCTTCGGGACCATGGTGCCAGCGACCGGCCCCGTTGTACGGGACCGGGTCGGCGGCCCGGCACGGGCCGGCCGCGATCGTCACAGCAGCCATCGCGGCCAGAAAGATGGTTGTCACACGGATCATGGAACGCCCCCCCGGCGAGGCCGAAGCGGGCCTCAGAACGTTCCAATAGCACGTCCGTTCAGGGATTCGCGCCTGGGCCCCTGCATGCTCGGAGCGCGATCAGAACACGCATTCCGAGAAGGCGGCGCGGACGCAGGAGCCCCAGCGTCCCTCGTAATCGGCCAGCAGATCGTCGGCCCGGGTCCGGCCCGCCGCCACGATGGCTTCGAGCGGCTGGAGGTAGATCGTCTCGTCACGCCCTTCGGCGTCGCGGCGGCCCCGCGCGCGCAGACCCGCCCGGGCGATGGCCAGGGCCTCGGCCGCGACCGCACCGAGCGTCGTGTTGGCCACCGGAGTTGCGAGACCGAGCCGCGGCGCCGTGGCTCGCGCGGCCTCGCGGTTCGCGGGGCTCCACCCCTTCACGAGGTCAAGGGCGGCGCCGAGGGCTGATTCGTCGTAGAGCAGTCCGACCCAGAAGGCCGCCTGCGCGGCGATCATGCCGGGATCGCCGACATCGGCGCCGCGCATCTCGAGAAAGCGCTTCAGGCGGACTTCCGGGAAGGCGGTCGAGGCGTGGTTGGCCCAGTCCGAGACCGTCGCGTACTCGCCCGGAAGCTGCGCGAGCTTGCCGGCCATCAGGTCGCGGAACGAGGCACCCGAAACGTCGTGGTAGGTGTCGCCGCGCTTGACGAAGTACATCGGCATGTCGAGCAGCCAGTCGACATAGGCCTCGTAGCCGAACCCCGCCTCGAAGGCGAAGGGCAGCATCCCGGTGCGGTCCGCATCCGTGTCGCGCCAGATCTCCGACCGGCGCGACAGGAAGCCGTTGGGCCGTCCGTCGGTGAAAGGGGAGTTGGCGAAGAGTGCGGTGGCCACCGGCTGCAGCGCCAGCGAGGCGCGCAGCTTGCGCACCATGTCAGCCTCGGAGGCGAAGTCGAGGTTCACCTGCACGGTGGCAGTGCGCAGCATCATGTCGAGGCCGAGCGACCCGACCTTCGGCATATAGCCGGCCATGATCCGGTAGCGGCTCTTGGGCATGACCGGGGTCTCGTCCCGGCGCCATTTGGGGCTCATGCCGAGAGTGAGGAACCCGATACCCAACGGATCCGCGGCCCGCTTCGTGGCCGCCAGATGGGTGGCGAGTTCGGCGGCCGTGGCATGCACGTCGGGGAGCGCCGCGCCGGACAGCTCGAACTGACCGCCAGGCTCGATCGAGATCGCGCCGCCCTCCTCCGCCGACAGGCCGATGATGTTGCCGAGATCGAGGATCGGCTCCCAGCCGGTCTCGCGGCCGAGACCTTCCAGTAGCGCACGAATCCCGCGCTCGCCGTCGTAGGGCACGGGCGCCCGTGTCTCCCGGTAGAACGGGATCTTCTCGTGCTCGGTGCCGATCGCGAAGCGCTCGCGCGGCTTCTCGCCCGCGGCGAACCACTCGATCAGTTCGGCGCGCGCGGTGAGCGGCGTGGTGTCGTTGCTGTCGCGCGCCATGCGCTGCCTGCCCGTGCGTCTGACCTGTGCCTGGGAGAGGGCGCGCCGAACTGCTTCGGCGGGTCCGCCCGGTGCAAACCCCATCTCGCGAATGGGGTTCGGGCTGACACCCGCCCCCGACCCCGATGAGCCCGCGGCGCAGGCGGCGTCCGGTGAGGGACATAGTCGAGCCGCCGGGAACCCACAACGCGGCGGCGCCGACCGGTGCCCCGCTTCACGTCTGATCCGGCGCGACAATCGCCCGCCGAATCATCCTTATGTGCGCCGGCACACATGGATCCGACAGGCGGACATTTCAGCGCGCATCTCCGAGAACCGCCTGGACCAGGGTCAGCACCGCGACAGCGGCGGTGTCGGCCCGGAGGATCCGCGGCCCGAGCGACAGCGCAACGGTGTTGGGCCGGGCCCGAATCAGCGCCCGCTCGTCCTCGGAGAAGCCGCCCTCCGGGCCGACCAGGACGGCGAGCGGCGGCGGCGCCTGCGGATCGCCCGCCCCGCGCAGGGCCGCCACCGGATCGCCGACCGGGGCGTCCTCGTCGCAGAACACGAGGAGACGGTCCGGCGCGAGGCCGGCCAGCACCGCGGGTAAGCGTTGAGGTTCCGGACAGTCCGGGATCGCCAATATGCCGCATTGCTCCGCGGCCTCCACCGCGTTGGCGCGCAGCCGGTCCATGTTGACCCGCTCGCCCTGCGTGAAGCGGGTGATCACCGGCTGGATCGTGCCGGCTCCCATTTCCACCGCCTTCTGCGCGAGGTAGTCCAAGCGCGCACTCTTCAGAGGTGCGAACAGGTAGTGC
This sequence comes from Methylobacterium sp. OAE515, assembly GCF_041806315.1. Taxonomy (NCBI): domain Bacteria; kingdom Pseudomonadati; phylum Pseudomonadota; class Alphaproteobacteria; order Hyphomicrobiales; family Methylobacteriaceae; genus Methylobacterium; species Methylobacterium sp. OAE515. Next base: position 2,033,185 of record NZ_JBGMUV010000001.1, on the reverse strand, counting down.
AGGTCCGCGGGCCGAGGCTGCGGGCGCGTGCGCGCCGCGACGTGCAGGTCGGCGCCCTTGCGGCCGGTCTGGACGAGGTGCGCACGCCACTCGCCGTCGCGACCGTTGAAGACCAGAACGGGATCGTCCGGCCCACGGCGCAGGACGTTGAGCAGGTAATTCGCCTGCGCCCGGTCGAGCGGAAGAATCACGCCCGCGGCGAGATCGGGCGCGACGTAGAGGCGCGGAGCGGTGAAGTCGTAGGCCGGCATCGGCGCGTGGTTGCCCGCCCCGGCAGGCGTGTCAACGCGGACCAGCCTCCGCACTCTGTTGCCAAAAGGTTACGAAAGCGGCTTTTCCGCGCCTCGTCCACCGCTGCATCGCGCAGCCGGTTTGCCGCTTGATTGACGCCACAATCCTATGGCGAACCCAGGGAAACGGATGAGAGCCGGCCGCACGCGGATTCGGCAGGGGCGTCGAGGGAGTCTTGGAATGGCGAAGGGGAGCTTGAGTCTGGGGGCCGCGGTGCTGGTCGGCACCGTTCTGTTCGGTACCGCAGCCTCCGCGCAGAGCGCGACGCCGGAATGCGGCGCCATTCAGAAGACCCTCGCCGATCGCAAGGCGCTGGTCGGCCGCGCCAACGCGGCCTCGCAGTCCAAGAAGAAGATGACGCCGCAGGAAGCCTGCGCGCTGTTCGGCAAGCTCCAGGCCAACGGCGCTGAGGGCCTGAAGTGGATCACCGCCAACAAGGAATGGTGCTCGATCCCGGATTCCTTCGCCGAAGGCTTCAAGGCCGACCACCTGAAGGTCAGCGGTATCCGCACCAAGATCTGCAGTGTCGCCGCCCAGGCGACCAAGATGGAGGCGCAGGCCCGCGCCCAGGCCCAGGCTCAGGCCAATGGCAACGGCGGCGGCCTGCTCGGCGGTCCGGGCTTGACCGGCAGCTTCAAGCTGCCGCAGGGCGCCCTGTAAGATCGTCTGAGAGGATCACGGATCCGGCGCGGATCCCCTCTGCAGCGGAGGGGGCCTCTAGTGCGGCGACCGGAGATCCGAGCGATGAGCAGGACGGCGATTGACGACGGGCGGCCGGCGGACGCCGTGAGCGGGCACTGGGTCGACCGGTTCGCGCCACGGCCCTGGCGGCCCTATCTGCGCCTGGCGCGCATCGACCGGCCGATCGGGTGGTGGCTGCTGCTCCTGCCCTGCTGGTGGTCGGCCGCGCTGGCGGCGATCGCCGCGGAACAGCCCTTCCCGGACCCCTGGCACTGCCTGCTGTTCCTGATCGGGGCGGTGGCGATGCGTGGGGCGGGCTCCACCTACAACGACATCGCCGATCGCGACCTCGACGCTCAGGTCGAGCGCACGCGCCTGCGCCCCCTCCCCTCGGGGCAGGTGCGGCCGCGCCACGCGGCCGTGTTCCTGGTGGTCCAGGCGCTGATCGGGCTCGCGGTGCTGGTGCAGTTCAACGAGGAGGCGATCCTCATCGGGCTGTGCTCCCTCGTGCCGGTGGCGATCTACCCGTTCATGAAGCGCATCATGCCGCTGCCGCAGGCAATTCTGGGCCTGGCCTTCGCGTGGGGCGCGCTTATGGGCTGGGCGGCGGTGTTCGCCCGCCTCGATCCGCCGGCGCTGCTGCTCTACGCGGGCGCGCTGTGCTGGGTCATCGGCTACGACACGATCTACGCGGTTCAGGACATCGAGGATGACGAGATCGCCGGGATCCGGTCCTCGGCCCGGCTGTTCGGCCGGCGTGTCAAAGGCGCCGTCGGGCTGTGCTACGCCCTGGCGGCAATCCTGATCCTGCTGGCGGCCAGAGGCGCGAGCGCGGGTGTCGTGGGTTACCTGGGCGTTGCGGCCTTCGCGGCGCATCTCGCCTGGCAGGTCGTGTCGCTGCGGGAGCGCGACGGGCGCGGAGCGCTCACCCTGTTCCGGTCGAACCGGGATGCGGGCCTGATCCTGTTCGTCGGCCTCGCTGCCGACGCGTTGCTGCGTGGTCTCTTCTGAGGCCTGCGGAGGCCGTCAGGTGCGGGCGATGATCTCGTTCTCGCCGCGGAAGATCTGCGGCCGGGCCGGCAGCCGGCCGGTCTTGCGGCGGGCCAGGAAGCGCGGGCGGCGGGCGCCCAGCCCGGCATGGCGGCGGCGGATGCGCACCTGACCGAGGATCAGACGGCCGATCTGCTGGGACACCGGCACGAGGACGCCGTCCTCCCGCACGATCATCCGCACCAGCCCGGCCCGGCCCGCAATGTCGCGCCAAACGGCCACGACGTCGTCCTCGTCGAAGCTGCCGAGGCGATGAAGCGCGTGGCCGTCCGCGTCGACGAGGATCAGCGTGAACCGGTCGGTCCCGGTGATCTCGGCATCCTCGGCCGCGTAGGCGAGTGCGATGCCGGCAGCCCGGCGGGCGCCGGACGTCCGGCCGATCACCGGGAGCGGCGAAGCCGTGAAACAGAGCGCGATGTCCGCATCAAGCATCGGCTGTCCTGTGCGACGTTCATCCGCGATCGGGGAAGTGTTCATCGGTCCGAGTCCCTGGATCAAGTGGCGACCCCTGTCGGGCCGTCCGTTATGCCAAGCAAAATCGCACCCGAACTCCTCCGCACCGCTTAAGAGCCGTCGTTAAGCGAATCTGGACAGCGCTGTCATTTGCGGAATGCTCAATGCTTCCTTGAATGCTCAACATTTCCTTGCGCTGTTCGATCATTATCGATCGATCAACCAACATCCTTGTGGCGCTTCGGGAGGCGCCGTACAACGGAGCGGCCGGATGCGCGGCCCTCCCGCGCCCGGTTCTCTCAGCCCAGCCGGGCCCCGACATCCGCTCAGCCGGATGGACGGCGCAACGAGGCCCCCTGCGGGGCCAGACCGATTCCATGCGGAGCGCGATGTCCGAGCCTCTCACCGACGACGCCGTCTCCGCCCTCATGCCGGACCTGCGCGCTGTCATGCGCGAGGCTGCCGAGATCGCGCGGCCGTTCTTCAGGCTCGGCGGCCAGACCTCCGCGCGGATCTGGTCGAAAGCGGGCGGCTCGCCGGTGACCGAGGCCGACGTCGCGGTGGACGCCTTCCTGAAGGTCCGGCTGAGCAGCCTCGTCCCGCAGGCGGCTTGGCTCTCGGAGGAGACGGCCGACGATCCGGCGCGCATCGGCCACGACCTCGTCTGGATCGTGGATCCGATCGACGGGACCCGCGCCTTCCTGTCAGGCCATCCCGACTGGGCGATCGCGGTCGCCCTGCTCTCCAGGGGCCAGCCGCTGATCGGCTTCGTCCACGCGCCGGCCGGCGGTGCGGATTACGAAGCGGTGCGCGGGCGGGGCGCCACCCGGAACGGCGAACCGATCCAGGTCGATGGCCGGCAGAGCCTGCCCGGCGCACGCATCACCGGGCCGAAGCCGATGCTCGACCGCCTCACGCGCGGCGCCGGCCCGGATCCGGATTTCTCGGTGGTCGCGCGGATCCCGTCGCTCGCCCTGCGGCTCGCCCGCGTGGCCGACGGGACCGTCGATGTCGGGATGATCTCCGGCCATGCCCGCGACTGGGATCTCGCGGCCGCCGACCTCGTTCTGCGCGAGGCGGGCGGGATCGTGTGCGACTTCAACGGTGACGCCACACCCTATAATCGCCCGGATCCGGTTCACGGCGAGCTGCTCGCCGCTCCGGTGGTGCTGCGCGATCCCGTCCTGGCGGCCTGGGGCCGCTGACGCGCGGGACTCCTCTTAAGTCGGCTAAGGCCCAATCACGCTGGGTGACGACCGCGATCCTATCTCGTCATTCGGGATAGGCGGAATCCCGGCGCCGCGCAGCGGAGCCCGGGATCGAGGCACGCCGAGGCGCCACGGTTTTAGCAACCGCGGCGCTTATGGCTTCCGGGCTCGCCTGCGGCGCCCCGGAATGATGGCGTGATGAGCGGGAAGCGATCGGTAACGCGACTCGCCGCGACGTCTTGACCGTCAGGCTGCCGCGGACTCGCGGAGCATGACCGCGCCAGGCGCGAGGCCGAGGCGCTCGGCGAGATGCCAGTGCAGTTCCCGAGGGGAATGGTAGTTGTAGGACCGGTCGATCAGGTGGCTGATATCGGCCCCGGTCTGGTCCGTGGTCTTGGCCCGCGCCAGCTTGCCCACCCGGAAGGTCGGCGCATCGGTGACGGGGGAATGGACGCCGCGGCGCCGTGTGTATTCGAACATCATGAATCTGGTCTTTTCTTTTCTGGACCGGACGTTTTACGCCGCCCGGCGTCGTTTCTGGGATGTTGCCTCCGACGCGACCGGATACCGAACGGTCTCGTCCGGCATGGAAGCGTCGGAAGGGGGAACCGCATCGCGCGGCCGGTTCAGGATCCCTCACAAGCGTCCATCTTCCGGACGGTCTCCCTCCGCACGCAGGGCGCAGCGGGAGGCCTGTGAGGGTCTTTCAAACCTGCGGGACGGTCAGGCCGCCTGCAGGTTGCCGGCGGCGTCCTTGCCGCTGCGCTTGTCGGTGAGGATCTCGTAAGTGATCCGCTGGCCTTCGATCAGGTTGCGCATCCCGGCGCGCTCGACGGCCGAGATGTGAACGAACACGTCCTTGCCGCCATCATCAGGCTGGATGAAACCGTAGCCCTTGGTCTCATTGAACCACTTCACAGTGCCGGTATTCACGTAGTGTACCTCGTTCGTCCATAGGCCACCCGCGCGACAAATGAGCCGCGTGATGCGCCAAGGTCTTTCTGGGGTTTGGCCAGTGTGGCGGGGCGCGAGATGCCGGACCCTTAAAGCGTCGGTCTCGGTGGGTAAGCCCCCCGAGGACGTATTTAGGGATCGGCTGCGGCCGCAACAAGGCGGTTCGGACGCAACATCTGCGTCGCAGGCCGGATCGCGGGCGCCTCCGAGGCGCGCCGCCCCCTGTGATTCTCGGCATTCACGATGCATATACGGAATGCGCTCAAGCAGTTAAGGCACGTGGCTCTGGACGGTACATGGCAGGCATCTCGGTCTCGCTGGACGGTGCGAACATCCAGCTCTCTTTCCAGAAGGATGATCAGGCGACGGCGGTGGTGATGGATGCCCGCGCCGCGCGCGCCCTGGTGCGCGCCGTCGGCCAGCTGCTCACGGCGATCGACGATACCGACGAGCCGGATGTGGGGGATGAGATGGGCGACGAGGAGGTCGCCATGCTCGAAGTGACCTCCTCGGCCATCGAGATCGGCACCGACGACGAGGGTCAGGCGGTGGTCGCCCTGCAGGCCGGTGCGCTGCCGCCTTTCCAGCTTCGTCTGACGGACGAAGAGGCCCGCCACGTCGTGACGAGCCTCTCAGAGATCCTTAACGCCCCCCGCGACGTTCGCACCTCGCACGGCGGCCACTGATTCTCATCGCTGTTCGCAGGTCACATCCGCGTCCCGGGATCGGTCGGCGTCCCCGGGAAGATGTCGGGTTCGGAACCCGGGCCGCCGGGCTCGCCGATGCCGGGATCGTTGACCGGATAGGGCGTGCGCGGACCGGTCGGGCCGATATCCGGCTCCTCGTCGGGCGTGGGCGGCACAGGCGGCAGATCGCCGGGCGTGGGTTCGGGCAGGCCGGGATTGGCCATGGCGCGACTCCTGATGCGTGAGGGGATGGTCACTAACGGACTGCGCTCCCGGCGGTTCCTTGGACCGCCCGCGCCAACCTCGACCGCCGTTTGACCGCGGGAACGGGGTGATCGGCCTTCCGTTGGTCGGGCACATTCCCGCAACGAAGGACACCCGCCATGCCCGACATCAAGCAGGCCAAGATCCTGATCCTGGCGACCGACGGCTTCGAGGAAGCCGAGCTGACGGTTCCGCAATCCAAGCTGTCTCAGGCCGGTGCGAAGGTCACCGTCGCGGCCCCGCAATCCCGCCAGAGCAAGGGCACGATCCGCGGTTGGGACAAGACCGACTGGGGCAAGGAGGTCGCGGTCGACACCGATCTGGAGCAGGTCGATCCGTCCGCCTACGACGCGCTGGTCCTGCCCGGTGGCCAGATCAACCCGGACAAGCTGCGGCTCGAGCCGAAGGCGCTGGAGGTGATCAAGGGCTTCCTGACCTCCGGCAAGGTCGTGGCCGCGATCTGCCACGCGCCGTGGCTGCTCATCGAGGCCGGCGCGGCCAAGGGCCGCGACCTGACATCGTTCAGCTCGATCCGCACGGACGTGATCAACGCCGGCGGCCGTTGGTACGACAAGGACGTCGTGACCGATCACGGCATCGTCACCAGCCGCAATCCGGGCGACCTCGACGCGTTCTGCGCCAAGATCATCGAGGAGATCCGGGAAGGCGGCCATGGCACGCGACAGCTCGTGGCCTGAGGTCACGCGCGCGTGCGACGAGCTGCGCCCGCGCTCGCCCGCGACCTTGAGGACGGTGCAGCTCCGGATCGGCCAGCCGTACTCGTCCGTGCCCTCGACCGTGACGCGATGGGCGCCCGGCGGGAGATCGTCCGGGCGCCGCGCCGTACAGATATGGGTTGAGTGAGGGTATCCTGGCCCAGCTCTTCTTCGTCTCCGGGTAGCGCTCGAACGGCTCGGCGACGAACGGGTAAAGACGGCGGTCCCCGAAACGCGCGCGGCCCGCATCCTGCCGGAGGATGCGGGCCGCGGCCTATCAGTATCGAGCTCGAAGAACTCCGCGGCGCGCGGGACGCCTACTCCTCGTCGCCGGGCTCGAACGACTGCGGCATCGGCTCGGCGCTGGCAACCGGGGTCGGGGCGCCGATGGTCGAAGGCACGTTCACGCCGTCGCGCTTGTAGATGTCGTCGCGGAACTGCACGAGGCCGTCCGGGGTCGACCAGGCGGTGATGTAGGTCCAGTAGACCGGCACCGGCTGGGCGATGTTGGCATCGACGCGCTTGCCGCTCTCGATCGCCTCCTCGACCTTCTGGCGATCCCAGCCGGGCGTGTCCTTCAACAGCCACGTGATGTACTCGCGCACGTTCTGCACGCGTACGCAGCCCGACGAGATGAAGCGGAAATCGTCGCCGAACACGCCCTTGGTGTTCGTGTCGTGCATGAACACGCCGTACGGGTTCGGGATGTTGATGCGGACGATGCCCATCGAGTTGAAATCGGCGCCCGAATCCTGCCGGTAGGTGTAGCGGGTGCCCTCGTCGGAGAACCAGTTGACCGACTTCGGCGAGATCTCCTGACCGTTCGACAGGATGCGGATCCGGTTGTCCGTGAGGTAGTTCGGGTCCTTCTGCATCTTCGGGATCAGGTCCTTCTTCACGATGGAAGCCGGGACCGTCCAGGTCGGGTTGAAATTGATCTGGGTCGCTTTGGTGTTCATGATCGGCGACTGCCGGTCGATCTTGCCGACGCCCGCGGCGTGCAGCGTCACGACCTGACCGTTCTCGACGGTCTCGACCAGGGCCGCCGGGATGTTGGTGATCACGAAGCGCCGGCCCAGGTCGCCCGAGTAGGAGCGCAGGCGCACGACGTTGGTCTCGAGCTGGCGCAGCCGGACCTCGGCCGGGACGTTCATGGCCTGCTGCGTGGCGAGGCTCATCGTGCCGGTCTGGCTGAGGCCGTGGCGGGCCTGGAAGCGCTTCACGCCGGCGGCGACGTAGGAATCGTACACGCCCGAGCCGCCGGCCGCCGGATCGAGGTCACCGGTGACGATCAGGCGCTGGCGGACGGCCGCCACGGCCGGGCCGCGCGAGCCGATCCGCAGGTGGTCGGCGCCGGAAACCTGCTTCCAGCCGCCGCGGCCGACGATGTCCTTATAGCGCTCGACCATCTGCTCAGTGGCCGAGACCGTCTGGGGCGAGAGAATCGGAACCGTCTCGCGCTGCACCTGCATCGCGGCGGGTGAGGCGTAGTCCTGCGCCCATTCGGCCTGGGCGTAGTTGCCCTGGTCGCGGGCTTCGGCGGCGCCAACGCCCAGCGCGCCGAGAGCGGCGACGCTCAGGAGGGTGGTGAACCGGTTTTGTGCCTTCATGCGCATCGGTCGCTGGCTCTGGTCCGGAGTACGTCAGAATGTGGCGGGAGCGGATTGTCTCGGACGCCACGGTGTCGGTCTGACGTTAAGAACCCTTATCGAAGGGGCCGGAATGTGGCATCGCGGTGCGCTAGCGCACGCAGCATCCCGGTGCGGCACGCTGGCAACAGCCAAGGCCATACCGGTGTGGCAGTGATGCCATAGCCGTCCGGACCGGACGACGCGCGGGAGCAGCATGAGAGCGGGCCCGTCCCCCACGGATCGACGTGACCGACCTCCGGCCGCTTTTCTGCGGGCGGCGATCGCCGTGCTGGCGCTCTACGCCTTCGTGCTCCAGGCCTTCCTCGGCGGTTTGATGCCGGTCCCGGCCGCGGCCGACGGACTGTGCGCCCAGCATGCCGCGAGCGACGCGGCGCCGGGCAAGGCCCTGCCGCACGGCCACGGCGATTGCTGCACGGTCGCGCAGGCCTCCGCCACGGCGCTTCCGGCGCGGGCGGTTTCGGCCGTCATCGTGTGGACGACTGCTGCGGCCGCGCGCCCAACCTGGGCGACGACCGACGGGCCGCGCGCCCGCGCCCCGCCCGGCGGCATTGCGTCACCGCGAGGTCCCCCCGCCGCCTGAGCGATATCCCCCCTCGGATCTCTCAGGACGGATGCATTCCCATGAAGACCTTTGTCTCGGCCACCCTCGGGCTCGGCCTGCTCGCCTCCGCGGCGCAGGCCCACGCGGTGCTGGAGCACAAGCAGGCGAGCCCCGGCGCATTGTATCGCGGCGTCGTTCAGATCATGCACGGCTGCAGCGGCAGGCCGACCACCCGGGTGAGCGTGACCATCCCGGAGGGGCTGATCGGCGCCAAGCCGATGCCGAAGCCCGGCTGGACGCTGGCGACGACGCGCGGTGCCTACGCGAAGACCTACACGACTCATCACGGCACCGCCTCCGAAGGGGTGACGGCGATCACCTGGAGCGGCGGCTCCCTGCCGGACGACGAAGTCGACGAGTTCACTTTCCTGGCGCAGGTGGCCGACACGTTCGAGCCGGGCGCGACGGTCTACGTCCCCGTGCAGCAGGATTGTTCGGAGGGCGGCTATTCCTGGACCGAGGTGCCGAAGCCCGGTCAGGACGCCCATGACCTGAAGGCCGCCGCTCCCGCGTTCCGCATTGTTCAGGTCGCGCAGATGGGCGGGGCGATGGCGGCTCCCGCGGCGGGTCCCGCCGCATCGGCGCCCGTGAAGGCCGGCGACCTGACCATCGAGACGCCCTGGCTCCGGGCGACGCCGAACGGCGCCAAGGTGGCGGGCGGCTATGTCCGGATCACCAATACCGGGAGCACGCCCGATACGCTCACCGGTGCCGCCGTGCCCTTCGCCAAGTCGGGGGACATCCACTCGATGTCGATGGAGGGCGGCGTCATGAAGATGGCCCCGGTCTCCGGCGGCTTGACGATCAAGCCCGGCGAGACCGTCGAGCTGAAGCCCGGCGGCTACCATCTCATGTTCGAGGGGCTCACCGGGGCGCCGAAGGCCGGCGAGAGCGTGTCGGGCACGCTGACCTTCCAGCGCGCCGGCTCCGTGCCGGTGACCTTCTCGGTTGCGCCGATCGGTGCGGCGTCGCCGGGCGGGCAGCACCAGCACCAGCACTAGCGTTTCCGGACGTCCCGCCGAGCGGCGGATCATGACGGCCCCGGTTCTTGCCAGAAGCGGGCCTGCGGGCCCGACGCCCCTCCCCGTGCGGGAGCGAGCGCCCGTCGTGCTGCCGCGACTGCGAACCGGACCCGGACCGGGCCGCCTGCTCCTGGCGGTCCTGGTTCTCTACGCGCTGGCGCTCCAGATCGTGCTCGGCGGCATGGTGATGGCCGCCGCGCTCGGGCCCGACCACGTTCTGTGCCTCGCCGATGGCGGCGCGCACGGGTCGACGCCGGACAAGACGCACCTGCCGGCCCACGGCCATCTGACCTGCTGCACATTCTGCCACGCCGCCGGTCCTGCCGCCCTCCCCGCACCCGAACCGGACGCGGTCACGCGGCGTCCGATCCGCGTCGCGGCGCCGGGAGCGCGGGCGCATTGCCTAACCATGCCGCGGGCGCCGCCCCGTCTCGGTCTCGGAGCCCGCGCGCCCCCCGCCGTCTGATCGATCGCCCGCCTCTCCCGATCGCCAGACACGGATTTCCACCCATGCCCCGCCTAACCCGGGTCGGCCGCCGCGCCGCGCTCACCCTCCTCGCCTGCGCGGTGCCGCTCGCCGCGCGTAGTCAGACCGCGCCGGCGGCGGCGGTCGCCCTCCCCGAACTCAGCGTGGTCGGCAGCGCCACGCCGACCGGCCCGCTGCCGGGGGAAGCGCGCGGCTCGCTCTCGGTGCCGAGCGTCGATACGCAGCGTGCGACACTCTACGGGACCGTCGGCTCGGTGGCCTTCGTGGACGCCGCCACGATCCAGGATCGCTACGCCAACACCATCCGCGACGTCCTCAAGGACGTGCCCGGGGTCTACGTGCAGGAGCGCTACGGGCAGGAGCTGCGCCTGTCGGTGCGCGGCTCCGGCGTCGCCCGGAACTTTCACCTGCGCGGCATCGAGCTGCTGCAGGACGGCATCCCGTTCAACCTCGCGGATGGCAGCGGCGACTTCTACCAGATCGATCCGCTCGCCCTGCGTTCGGTCGAGGTCTACAAGGGCGGCAACGCCCTCACCTTCGGGGCGACCACGCTCGGCGGCGCGATCAACTTCGTCACGCCGACCGCCTACACGGCACTGGCGCCCAACATCCTGCGTCTCGACGGCGGCAGCTTCGGCACGATCCGCGAGCAGGCGCAGATGTCCCGCATCGACGGGCCGCTCGACGTGCTGGTCAACGCGACGCTCACGAATTCCGACGGCTTCCGCGCCCACGAGGCGCAGGCGACCCGGAACTTCAACGCCAATATCGGCTACCGGATCGCGCCCGATATCGAGACCCGCTTCTATCTCGGCACCTACATCACCGACCAGAAGCTGCCGGGCAGCCTGACCCTCGGCCAGAGCCTGACCACCCCGACGCTCGCCAACCCCGCCGCGATCACCGGCAACCAGTCGCGCAAGGTCGAGACGGAGCGGATCGCCAACCGCACCTCGTTCCTGCTCGATGTCGGGAAGCTCGACGTGGACACCTGGGCGATCCACAAGAGCCTGTATCATCCGATCTTCCAGGCCATCGACCAGGATGGCTGGACCTACGGGATCAGCCCGCACTGGGCCGGCACGTTCGATCTCGGCGGCTACCGCGACGACGTCGTCCTGGGCCTGCGCGCCTACGCGGGCCAGAACTCGGCGCTCCAGTTCGTCAACATCCGCGGCCAGCGCGGCGCCCAGACGCTGAATTCTCTTCAGAGCGCGTCGAGCTACGAGGCCTATGGCGAGAACCGGTTCTGGTTCCTGCCGGACGTGGCGCTGATGACGGGCGCCAAGGCGTTCTCGTCGAACCGGACCTTCAGCGACAAGGGGGGCGTACCCGGGAACGTGACGCCGCGCTTCGCCGACCTGACCTATTCCGGCATCAACCCAAAGATTGGCCTGCTCTGGCAGCCCCTGCCCGACCTGCAGGTCTTCGGCGACGTGACCCGGTCCCGCGACGTGCCGGACTTCTCCGACCTCGTGCAGCAGAACCTGCTGAACACAACCTTCGTCCCGCTTCAGGCCCAGCGGGCCTGGACCTACGAGGCCGGGGCCCGCGGCCGGATCGACCGCCTCGCCTTCGACGTGACCCTCTACCGGTCGGACCTGCGCGACGAGTTGATCAACTTCTCGACCAATCCCGGCCTCAACATCCCGGCCGCCACCTTCAACACGCCGCGCTCGATCCACCAGGGCGTGGAGGCGGCCGTCACGCTCGATCTCGCCCGGGATCTCGCCGCGGCCGGCGACGGCTTGAGCCTGACGCAGATCTGGACCCACAACGACTTCCGCTTCGTCCGCGATCCGGTCTTCGGCAACAACCGCATCGCGGGCATTCCGCCGGATGTCCTGCGCACCGTCCTCAGCTACCGGCACCCGAGCGGCTTCCACATCGCTCCGGCACTCGACTGGGTACCGCAGGGCGCCTTTGCCGATCACGCCAACACCCTCCGGGTGCCGGGCTACGCGCTCCTCGGGATCGAGGCCGGGATCGACTTCGCCAACGGCGTCTCGCTGTTCGTGGATGCCCGCAATCTCACGGATGCGCGCTACGTGTCGGACATCGCGGTGGTCGCCAACGCCGCCGCGACGGCCGGCGGTGCGGGCGCATTGGCGGCGTTCTATCCTGGCAATGGTCGCAGCGTATTCGGCGGCGTCCGCGCCTCGTTCTGAGCGCTGGCATCCGCCGCCGACGATTATATGTGCAGACGGAAGCGGCCCATTAAGGTTAAAAAACGATGAACCCTGATGTCGCCGCCGATCGGCGCTAAGATTGCCCCGTCGTCGGAAAGCCACGGACGGAGCGTCCCAAATCCGGACGGACAGGCCGTCGGACGGCACAGGAGAGGCAGAATGAACGGCTTCGATGTCACGTTCCGGGACGATCAGGACTGGGTCGATTTCGGTAAGTCCTACGTCAATTCCGAAGCCTTCAAGACGCTGTTTCGCGAGGGGATGACGCTCGTCGAGGAGACGGCCGCCTATCTCGACGGCGAGGGCCGCGACGAGTCGCGTCTCGTCTCCCGCGACGCGACGCTGAGCTACGCGGCCGAGAGCATGCGCCTGACGACGCTGCTGATGCAGATCGCCTCCTGGCTGCTCGTGCAGCGCGCGGTCGCCGAGGGCGAGATGACCCCGGCCGAGGCGCTCCTGGAGAAGCACCGGGTCAAGCTCGGCAGTACCGAGCCGCCGAAGCCGCAGGATTTCACCCTGCTGCCGGTGCGGCTCCAGCAGTTGATCCTGCGGGCGCGGCGGCTGCACACCCGCATTCTGCACCTCGACGTGCTGATCACTGAGGACCGGCCGACCCCGGCTCCGGTCGAGAGCCCGGTGGCGCAGCAGCAGGGACTCCTGCGGATGGCGTTCCGCATGGCCGAGGGCTGACCGCGTCCGGGCATGATCGGATGCAACACCCGTCCTCAGCGGGCATCTGCTGAGGACGGCCGCCACACCGACCGGGCGCGCAATGCAAAACGGGCGGCCTCACGCGAAGACCGCCCGTCCTGTCGGCGCCGCGCCGAAGGCGCAGCGCCCGATCCGTCTGGATCTCAGCGCTTGCCGAGGTTGCCGAAGCGCGAGTTGAAGCGCGAGACACGGCCGCCGCGGTCGAGCATCTTCTGCTCGCCGCCGGTCCAGGCCGGGTGGGTGAGCGGATCGATGTCGAGATTGAGGGTGTCGCCCTCCTTCCCGTAGGTCGAACGGGTCTGGTACTCGGTACCATCCGTCATAACGACCTTGATGAAGTGGTAGTCGGGGTGCTCGGTCCCCTTGGCCTTCGCGGCCGCGTCCTTCGCCATGACCTGTCGTCCCTGATCTGGCACGCCGGCGGGAAGCGCAGGAGGCGCCGCCCGACCCGGAATGCGGAAGATATCACCGGTTGCACCGAACCGTGGGTTCGTGGCAACGGCACGTCCAAGCCGACCGTGGTGGCGGCCCGCGGCCATTGAACACACGCAATCGGATGAGCGGCGGCGTATACCGCAGGCTCTCCCCGGTCACAAGCGCCGCGGACCGGGAGAACGACTGACACGTGAGGCGTGATGGCCCGTAGACCCAAGGCGGCCGCGGAAGGCCGGCCCAAAGCCCCGCTCAGCGCGCTCCGGCCGCTGCTGCCCTTTGCGCTGCACTATCGCGGGCGAATCGTCGCCGGCCTCATCGCCCTCGTCTGCGCCTCGGCATCGACGCTGGTCGTGCCGATCGCCATGCGCCGGGTGATCGACCACGGCTTCACGGCAGACGGCTCGGGCGTGATCGATGCCTACTTCCTCGCGCTGCTGGGCGTTGTCGCGGCCTTCGCGCTGTCGAGCGCGGCGCGCGTCTACACGGTGGTGACGCTGGGCGAGCGCGTGGTGGCTGACCTGCGCAGCGCCGTGTTCGCGCGGCTGACGCAGCTGGATCCGGCCTTCTTCGACCGGGCCCAGTCCGGCGAGATCGTCTCGCGCCTCACGGCGGACGCGACGCAGATCAAGTCGGCCTTCGGCGTGTCGGTCTCGATCCTGCTGCGCAACCTGTTCCTGTTCGTGGGCGCCACCGCCATGATGGTGATCACGAGCCCGCGCCTCTCCGTGATGGTGCTGGCGGCCATCCCGGTCATCGTGTTCCCGCTGATCTTCTCCGGCCGCGGCGTGCGGCGCCGCTCCCGCGCCGCGCAGGACCGCTTGGCCGATGCCTCCGCCTACGCCGCCGAGGCGGTCGGGGCGGTTCGAACCATGCAGGCCTTCGGTCGCTCGGCCACGACTGCGGCCCGGTTCGCGGCCGCCTCCGAGGACGCCTACGCGGCTGCCCGCGCCTCCATCCGCGCCCGGGCTCTGCTGACCGGCGTCGCGATCTTCCTGATCTCCGCCTCGGTGGTCGGGGTGATGTGGTACGGCGCCCAGGGCGTCCTCAACCATACGATGACGGGCGGGGAACTCTCGCAATTCGTGCTTTACGCCGTCTTCGGCGCGGGCGCCCTCGGCCAGCTCTCCGAGGTCTACGGCGACCTCGCCATGTCGGCCGGGGCGGCCGAGCGCCTCACCGAGATCCTCGCCGCCGAACCCGCGATCCGCGCGCCGTCGCCGGCCCTGCCGCTGCCCGACCCTGCGCGGGGGGCCGTGGCCTTCGAGGATGTGCGCTTCGCCTATCCGACCCGCCCGGAACACGCCGCCCTCAGCGGCCTCAGCTTCGCGGCCGCGCCCGGCGAGCGCATCGCCATCGTGGGGCCGTCCGGGGCCGGTAAGTCGACGGTGTTCCAGCTGCTCCTGCGCTTCTACGATCCACAGGCCGGCCGGATCGTGGTCGACGGAGCCGATATCACGCAGGTCGATCCCGAGAACCTGCGCGCCCGCATCGCCCTGGTTCCGCAGGACCCGGTGGTTTTCTCCGGGACCGTCATCGAGAACATCCGCTATGGCCGCCCCGAGGCCGCGGAGGCGGAGGTCCGGCGCGCGGCTGAGCTCGCCAACGCGCACGGCTTCATCACCGCCCTGCCGCAGGGCTACGCGACCCAGGTGGGCGAGCGCGGCGTGACGCTCTCGGGCGGCCAGCGGCAGCGCGTCGCCATCGCGCGGGCCATTCTCAAGGACGCGCCGATCCTGCTCCTCGACGAAGCGACTTCGGCGCTGGACGCCGAATCCGAGCGCGCCGTCCAGGCCGCCCTCGACACGCTGATGCAGGGACGTACCACCCTGGTGATCGCACATCGGCTGGCCACGATTCGCGCCGCGGACCGTATCCTGGTGCTCGACGACGGCCGTATCGTCGAGACTGGGACCCACGAGACCCTGCTGGCGCAGGGCGCGCTGTACGCGCAGCTCGCGAACCTGCAATTCACCGACGCGCTGGACGAGACCGCCCGGGGCAAGGAGCCGCGAACGCGCGGCGAGCGTCTGCCGGCGGCAGAATGAGGCGCGCTGCACCGCGACAGGCACGGCCCCACCGTGTAGGACTGTTGCGATGCCGACGCTCGACCTCGCCCGCTTCCCGCGCCTGCCGCTGCTGACGCAGCCGACGCCGATCGAGCCCTTGGACGGGCTGACGCGCCATCTCGGCGACACCCTCAACGGCGTGCGGATCTTCGTGAAGCGCGACGACTTGGCGGGGATCGGGCTCGGGGGCAACAAGCTGCGCAAGCTCGAATACCTGCTCGGCGCGGCCCGAGCGGAGGGCGCCGACACCGTCGTCACGGTCGGCGCCATCCAGTCGAACCACGCGCGGCTCACCGCGGCCGCATCCGCGCAGGCAGGCCTCGCCTGCGAGCTGTTCCTGACACGCAGCGTGCCGCGCCAGGATCCGGACTATACCGGCAACGGCAACCGGCTGCTCGACGACGTGTTCGGGGCCACGGTTCACGAGCTGCCGGGCGACGCGGATTCCCTGGCGGCCGCCGAGGCGCGGGCCGCAGAGCTTCGGGGCCAGGGCCGCCGGGTCTACACCTTCCCGTCCGGCGGCTCGAGCCCGACCGGCTGCCTGGGATACGCGAACTGCGCCGCGGAGATCCTGTCTCAGGCGGACCAGCTGGGTCTGAGCTTCGCGCAGATCATCACGGCGAACGGCAGCGCCGGCACCCATGCCGGCCTCGTGGCGGGCCTCGCCGCCATGGGCCTCGACACGACGCTGGCCAAATCCTTCGCGGTGCTCGCCGAGGACACGCGCGCCCGCGCAGAAGTGCTCGAGAAGGCGAACGCCACGCTCGCGCTGATCGGGTCCGAGCGGCGCGTGTCGCCGCAGGACATCAACCTCGACGGCACGCATCGCGGGCCGGGCTACGGCATCCCCACCGACGGCATGCTCGAGGCGGTTCGGCTCATGGCACGGACGGAGGGCAAGCTCCTCGACCCGGTCTACAGCGGCAAGGCCTTCGCGGGCCTGCTGCACGATGTCCGGGCCGGCCTCTACCCGGCAGGGTCGTCCGTGCTGTTCCTGATGACGGGCGGGACGCCCGGCCTGTTCGCCTACAAGGAAGCGCTCGCCGGCTGAGGCCGCCCTGAAGGCCTTCAGGCGCGCGCGCGCCGCATCGCATCGACCTTGTCCTGCGACCGCTGGGCCGCGGCCTGGATCCGGCCGACCTGCGACACCAGCGTGTCCGTGGCCCTGGCCATCTGCCCGGCCAGATCCTTCACCTCCGCGGCGGCAGCCGCGAAGCCGCGCCCGGCCTCGCCGTTGCGGGCCGCCGCGATCGAGGCTCGGAGGGCCATCAGGCCGGTCTGTCCGGCGATCGCGGCCAGCAGGCCGGTCACGTCCTCGCCCGCCGATAGGTCATGGGCGGGAGCGGCCGCCGCTTCGATCGCCCGTAGCCGGACCAACCCGTCCTCGAAAACCCGCATGGCCGCCGCGACGGCTTCGGCCTGCCCGCCGGCCTCTTCAGGATCACGTTCCGTCGTGGCCGTCTCGACAGGCCTCGTCCCGCAGAGTTCGGTCGCCGTTCGCCCGTCGGGGCGCGTTGATACGTTGCGATTCGACATCGATCCCACCCTCCTCGGATCGCCCGCACCCTGCGGCATCAAGGATAACGCAGAGTTAATTTCATATAGGTGCTGGCAGAGAGCCGGAGCGCAAAGCTTTTTCCAGTTTTACTTTTTTTGTTATCCAGCGCGATTTGCTTATTGCCCGCAGGAGCGGACCAGATTTCGCGAGAGATCTCTTCCCGCCAGGGGAGACCGGCCAGACAAATACTATCTGCCAATCTGCAGAAACATGCGAACGGCCCGACCCATGAGATCGAGTGGCAGCGTGGGTCGCCAGCTTCGGCCTCGCGAGACGCTGCGCGGGCAAGGAGCGTACGGGCGAGCCGTGATAACCGGCTCCTCCCCCGTCCTCGCCCTCATCCTGAGGTGCCCGCGTCAGCGGGCCTCGAAGGAGGGCTCCAGGGACGGCGCGGCTGGCTCGGGGCCTTCTTCGAGGCCTCCGCTGCGCTCCGGCGCCTCAGGATGAGGTCGCGGGGGATGCCCCAGCCCCAGCCCGCCATCAGTGTCCCATCATCGATCGTTTCAAGGCGCCCCAGGAACGCCTTCAGCGCTCCGTGAGCTTCATCTCGATCCGGCGGTTGCGGGCGTAGGCCTCTTCGGTGGTGCCGGCATCGAGCGGCTGGAACTCGCCGAAGGCGCCGGCCAGGAGATGCTGGGCGGGGATCCCCTTGCCGGCCAGATACTGCACCACCGCGATGGCGCGGGCGGCCGAGAGGGCCCAGTTGGACGGGAATTGCGACGTGTTGATCGGCCGGGCATCGGTATGCCCGTCGACCCGCAGCACCCAGGGCAGATCCGCCGGGATCTGCTTGGCGAGGTCCGCGATGGCGCCGGCGATGCGGTCCAGTTCGGGGCCGGCTTCGGGCTTCAGGGTCGCGGAACCGGCGGGGAACAGTACCTCGGATTGCAGCACGAAGCGGTCGCCGACCACGCGGATGTCCGGGCGGTTGCCGAGGATCTGGCGAAGGCGTCCGAAGAAGTCCGACCGGTACCGGGCAAGTTCCTGGACCTTCTGGGCCAGCGCGACGTTCAGCCGGCTTCCGAGCTCGGCGATGCGCGCCTGAGATTCCCGGTCACGGCTCTCGGAGGCCGCGAGGGCGTCCTCCAGGGCTGCGAGCTGGCGGCGCATGGCGCTGATCTGCTCGTTGAGCAGATCGACCTGCGACAGCGCCCGCTTGGTCGCGCCCCGCTCGGCCTCGAGCTGCTTGTCGAGGGCACCCGCCGCGCCCTGGCTGACCGTCGCGGCCTCGGCCTGGGACTTGGCCTGGTCGCGCTCGGCCTCGACGCCGGCGAGTGTCGTGCGGAGATTCCGGGCCTCGTCCTCCTGGCTGCGACGGTTCGAGCGCTCCAGGGCGAGGAGATCGGTCAGGTCGGCGATCTGCCGGTTGAGTCTGACCAGCGTCTCGTCCCGGCCGGTGAGTTCCTGAGACAGGAAGAACTGGCCGACGACGAAGATCGTGAGCAGGAACACCACCGACAGCAGCAAGGTCGCCAGCGCGTCGACGTAGCCGGGCCAGACATTGAGCGTGCGCCGCGTGCGGGTCGCCGTGGAGGCCACTACACCCGCTCCCGGCCGAGCCGGTCGAGCACTTGCTTCAGCTCGCGCTCACGGCTCGCCTGCGCCTCGACCCAGTCGCGGATCATCTGCTGCTCGGCGCGCATGTGCTGGACGAGGCCCTGAATGCCCTCGGCGAGGTTGGTCATGGCGAGCGTGGCGGCGCGGCTGCCCCCGCCCTCGGCCACCAGGGCGCTCAGGCGATCGATCGCGTCCTTCAGCTCCTGCGTGCCGGCAGCCGGCCGGGCCACCACGACCCCCGCCTCGGCGGAAGTCTCGCCGGACATCAGCCAGTCCTGCAATTCGTTGTGGAACCGGGCATGGGCCTGGCCCGCCTGCAGTTCCAGGAAGCCGGTGATCAGCGAGGAGGCGAGGCCGAACAATGAGGCCGAGAAGGCGAGGCCGATCCCCGACAGCGGCACGGCCAGGCCGGATTTCAGCTCGTCGAACATCACCCCGGCATCGCCGCCGCCGCGCATCCCCTTGATCACACCGCCCACCGCCGAGAGCGTGTCGATGAGGCCCCAGAACGTGCCGAGCAGGCCGAGCAGGATCAGGATGCCGGCGATGTAGCGCAGCATCTCGCGGCCCTCGTCGAGGCGCACCGCGATCGTGTCGAGATAGCCGGCGGTCCCCGGAAGGGTCGTCCCGGCGGCCCGAGCCGCGATCATCGGCGCCATGGGGGCCAGGAGCGCCGGCGGCCGCTTGGCCTGGGCGCCGCGCGCCACGGCGTTGACGTAGCTGGTCTCGCGGAACAGCCGGATGACCTGGCCGAAGGCGATCAGCACCGCGATCAGCAGCACGCCGAGGATAAGCCCGTTGAGTCCGGGATTGGCCAGGAAGGCCGGCGTGATCTGCTTGAACAAGATGAAGGCTAGGAAGCCGACGAGGATCAAAAAGATCAGCATCCGCCCGAGATAGATCCCGGGCCGTGCCAGCGGCTCTCTCTTGACTTCGCCGGTATCGCGGGCGGCCATCGATCGCTTTAGCCTAATCTCGAGATGCGGCCGCCGGCGGCGCCCGTCGCGGCCACTGTGGGGGCAGGCTTGCACGCGATCAAGTCACGCGATGGACACGCTAATCCCAGAAGTGCGGCGCGCTCTCCTCGAGATTCGGCCCGAGGCGCAGCGCCGCGACCCGGGTGGCGAGGCCGCGCGCGTCGGTCTCGACAGCGATCCCGCAGAGCGTTCCCTCGCCGACGGCGACCTCCCAGCGCGATCCCGGCGTCTTCTGGATCATGCGGCGGATCGGCTCGTCCTTTTGCATGCCGATGACCGAGTCGTAATCGCCGCACATGCCGGCATCCGACATGTAGGCCGTGCCGCCGGGCAGGATCCGGTGGTCGGCGGTGGGGGTATGGGTGTGGGTCCCGACCACGAGGCTCGCGCGGCCGTCGAGGTAATGGCCGAAGGCCTGCTTCTCGCTGGTCGCCTCCGCGTGGACGTCGACCACCACGGCGTCGGCCGCCGCGCCGAGGGGGCAGGCCTCGATCTCCCGCTCGACCGCAGCGAAGGGATCGTCCATCGCGTCGAGGAAGACCCGGCCCATGACGTTGACCACCAGGACGCGCGCGCCGGCCTGCGTCTCGATGACCGTCGCCCCGCGGCCGGGCGTGCCGGGCGGGTAGTTCGCCGGGCGCACCAGCCGGGGCTGGCGGGCGATGAACACCAGGGCCTCGCGCTGGTCGAAGCTGTGGTTGCCGAGCGTCACGGCGTCGGCGCCGGCCTGGATCAGCTCGTCGCAGATCGTCTCGGAGATGCCGAAGCCGCCGGCCGCGTTCTCGCCGTTCACCACCACGCAGTCGAGGCGCCAGCGCTCGCGCAGGCGCGGCAGGCGCTCGCAGACCACATTGCGGCCTGAGCGGCCGACGACGTCGCCGAGGAAGAGCAGGCGCATGGGTCAGGCCGTCCTGTCGAAACGGATGACCTCCGCTTCCGTGATCACGAAACGCAGCGGCCGGTCGTGCGGCTCGGCGGGCACGTCCGCGACCTCCTGGGCGGCGAAGCCGATCCCGACGGTCAGGATCGGCCGATGGCGCGACAGTCGCGTGATCGCGCCATCGTAGTAGCCGCGACCGTAGCCGATGCGCTGACCGGTCCGGTCGAAGGCCGCGAGGGGCACGATCAGGGCGTCGGGATCGACGGGGGGCAGCGCGGGATCCGGCTCGCTCAGGCCGAAGCGGCCGGCGACCAGGGCCTCGCCCAGGCGCCACTCCCGGAAGACGAGGCCCTCCGGCGTCACATGGGGGAGCGCCACGGCCTGCCCGCGGGCGAGCAGGCCCTCGGCGGCGGGACGCGGATCCACCTCACTGCGGATCGGCCAGAAGGCCCCGACCAGGCGGGCATCGGTGAGTTCGGGCAGCGCGAGCAGCGCCCGGGCGATCACCGCCGAGGCGGCCTGCCGCGCGGCCGGGTCGAGCGCGTCGCGCGCCGCGAGGGCCCCGCGCCGGAGTTCCGCCTTGCGCGCCACGTCGGGAGAGACGGTATCGGGAGAAGTCGGGTGCGGAGCCACGTGAGCCGTTGGAGGATCGATCCCGGGAAACCTACAGCGTAGGTGGGCGCCGTGTTGGCCAAGTCCAGGGACGAGGCCAGGGACAGCTCCCGAGGGAGTCGATAAGGCCCCGGGGATAGTGCTCCTGACGAACTCTGCAGCCCCGCCACCGACATGTAGCTGTCCGGGCAGCCAACCGCCAGGGCCAGGCCGGCTAAAAATCGGTTCCCCGCCGCCGCGTCAGGGACGGGGAACGAGACGGCGTCAGAACCGCCGCGCGCGGGCGGCACCGTCGATGCATTCGATGCCGCCGCCGGCGTTCAGGGTATGCAGGCGGCTGCCCGGCCAGCCTGGGCCCGGCTCAATCCGGGCGAGGACGGTCTGCGCGAAGCCCGCGCCGTCGAGCCGGTCGATCCGCGCCAGCGCCAGGGCGCGGCCGTAGCCGGCGGCGCAATCCTGGATCGGGCGGATCAGATGTCCGCCGCGCGCGACGATGCGCCCGGCCGGACGCGCGAGCGCGGGATCGACCAGCACCGGATTGGACGGATGCGGCGTGTAGGGCCCCCGGAAGTCCGGTGCGGACCAGAGGTAGAGGGCGTCGTGGAAGGAGCCCGCACCGGCCGGCGCGTCGCGCTCGGCATCGCGCACGGTGGCGAAGATCCACCAGTGCCCCCCATGCTCGACCAGGGTCGCATCGCTCGCGACCACGCCGGACAGGAGCGTCGTCTCCTTGACCCAGCCGCCGGGAAAGCGCGTCGCGCGATACAGGTCGACCGTGCCGGCCGCAGAGCTTTCCGGCACCATCCAGACCGAACCAGCGCGTTTGAAGACGAACGGATACGAGAGGTGGTGGGGCTCCTCCAGAACCGGGACGGGCGCGCCTTCGGGACCGTCCGGACCGAAGCGGACTGCCGAGATGATGGCCTTTCCGGTCGCGTGCGGAAAATCCTCGACGAAGAGGTGGGTCGTTCCGGTAACGGCAATCGGGAACGGATCGGCGTAGAAACGGCGACCGTCATCCGGCAGCACGGTCCAGCCCGAGTCGGGCAACCGCCCGAGATCGATCAGGTCGGGTCCCACGAGGCGCCGCCATCCGCAACGCCAGTGCGGGGCGTTGTAGCAGAGGCGGTAGAGCCGGTGGACGAGCGCGCCGGCGAGCATCCGCCCGGCCTGCCTGCCGAAAACCGGCAGCGCCAGGCCACCGGATCGAGCCTCCGGCTCGGCCGAGCCGGCCGGCGCGGCCGCGCGCCCCGCGATCCGGTCGCGCAGGGCCGCGGTGATCACCGTCACCGTGCGGGCCAGCGCATCGTCGAAGCTCGGGAGCACGACGCCCGGCCGGTCCGCGCCGAGACGGCTCTCGGCGATGATCCGGCCGTCCGCCGCCAGCGTGGCACGCGGAACGGCGTGGGCGAGCAGAGAGGCGAGCAGCGCCGCCTCGCCCGGCGCGCCGTCATAGGCCAGCTGCCAGGTCGCAGGACCGGGCGGGACGTCGCCGCACACGTCGATCACGAGATCGGCTGCCGTGCCGCGGTGACGCCACCGGTCGAGTTCGTGTAGCGGAAGGGGCGCCGATCCGAGCGGCTGCAGGCCATGGACCAGGGCCTCGAGCCGGAAGAGCAGATCGGCGCTGGTCGGCCATGCCCCAGGCCCGGGCGCATCGTCGACGCTCACGCTCAGGATTTCGGGGATGTCTGAGATCCGCCGCAGCAGCGCAGCCTGCCACCGGAGCGGTCGCGTCCCGTCGAGGCGAACTCTCACATGCATCGGCGTTCGCGCTCCGGCCCAGCGCGATGATCCGTCGCTCCGTGGACCGTGCAACGCTATATACCGTCAGCCGTATCGAGAACGATAACATCGCGAAAAGGCGCTCAAACCTGTGAAGAGCGTTTACCAACGTTCCAGTAATCAGCGTTTCTCGCTCGACCGATCGCAGTTATCACGGCTTGTCAGAAGCCCGCGCGACTCTTGCAGCAGGGCATGTCACCCGGGCGGGACTGACCTGGATTGAGACGACGGTGACCGATCGTGGCACGGATCGACCCTAATATCGCTGTCGCAACCTGGCTGACCCCCGTGCAGCCCGGTTATCCCGAGCGGCCGAGCCCCAGCCAGCCGGAGACCACGGCCGAATTCGGGGACCTTTGGCGCATCCTGTGGCGCCGCAAGCGGCTCGTCTTCGGGACGGCCTTGCTGCTCGGCCTGCTGGGCCTGGCTTACGCCCTGATCACTCCGTCCCTCTACACCGCAACAGCCCAGATCCTGATCGATCCGCGCGACCGGCAGGTCGTGTCCAACGACGTCAATCCGGGTGCGCTCTCTCCGGACGGCGGCATCGCGCAGGTCGAGAGCCAGGTGCGGGTGATCGAATCGGACGTGGTCCTCGGACGCGCCGTCGCGCAGGCCGGGCTGGAGAAGGAACCCGGTTTCGGGGTGCCGCAGGACAATCGCGTGCTCAGCGCGCTGGCCGCCCTGCGGGAGATGATCACCGGTCCCAGTGTTGAGCGGCGTGTCGATCCGCGCGGCCGCGCGCTCGACCAGCTGCGGCGGCGCCTCGCGGTGAAGCGCGCCGACAAGGTTTTCGTGATCGACGTCGTCGTCACGACAACGGACCCGGACCTCTCGGCCCGCATCGTCAACGCCATCGCGAACGCCTACCTGGCGGACCAGACAGATGCCCGATCCGATGCCGCCAAGCGCGCGGCGGGCGACCTGCGGGGCCGGCTCGACGAGCTTCGCAAGGCGGTCAACGTCGCCGACAAGAAGCTCGAGGATTACAAGGCCCGCAACGGGTTGATCGCTTCGAGCGGCCGCCTGGTGAACGAGCAGCAGCTGACCGATTTGAATACCCGGCTCGTGGCCGCCCAGGCCCGGACAGCCGAGGCGAAGGCGCGCCTGCAGGGCATTCGCAGCGCCCGCGGGCAGCCGGTCGGGTCCGGCGCGATGCCGGAGGCGGTCCAGTCCTCCGCGATCGACCGCCTGCGCGGCCAGTACGCCGAACTCGCCGCCAAGGAGGCGGATCTGCGCACCAATCTGGGGGAGCGCCACCCCTTCATCGCCGCCGTGCGCACGCAGATGCAGGACGTCCGTCGGCTGATCGACGCGGAACTCAACCGCATCGCGGGCGCCGCCGAGACCGAGGCTCAACGCGCCCAGGCCAATGAGCGGACGCTGACGGCCGAGCTGGAGAAGCTGCAGCGGCAATCGGCGGTGACCGCCCAGTCGTCCGTGCAGCTGCGCGAACTGGAGCGCGAGGTCGAGGCGGCGCGCTCGGTCTACAACAATTTCCTGGTCCGGGCCCGCGAGATCAAGGAGCAGACCAGCATCGACAGCTCCAACGCCCGGATCATCACGGCGGCCCGGCCGCCGCAGGATCCGAGCTGGCCGCCCCGGCTGATCCTGGTTGCCGCAGCGCTCGCCGGCGGACTTGGCCTCGGCGCGGGCCTCGCGCTGACGCGGGAGCA
Organism: Methylobacterium sp. OAE515; assembly: GCF_041806315.1. Lineage (NCBI taxonomy): Bacteria > Pseudomonadati > Pseudomonadota > Alphaproteobacteria > Hyphomicrobiales > Methylobacteriaceae > Methylobacterium > Methylobacterium sp. OAE515. The sequence continues at coordinate 2,008,674 of NZ_JBGMUV010000001.1, read as the reverse complement.
CCTCGCGCCGACCGTTCTCTCCTCGCGTCAGCTCGAGAGGCTCTCGAACGCGCCGGTCCTCTCCGTGCTGCCGGGCGCTCGGCCGAGCCGCGCCAACGCGGCGGCCGCGGGCTTCACCCTCGACCATCTCGCGGCGACATCGGGGAGCCGCGCACCCTCGCTGGCGCTGCTCGTGACGTCCGGCAAGGCGGATGACGCGCAGCGCCGGGCCGTCATCCGGCTGCTTGCGTCGGTCGCGGTCGGGCGCGGGGACCGGGTGCTGCTCGTGGACGCGGATCTGCGCGCGGACGGGTCCGGCACGGGCGGCCTTCTCGACGTGTTGCGCAGCGAGCAGAGCCTCAACGCGGTCACGCAGACGGATCCGAAATCCGGAGTCCGCCGGATCGGCCTCGGCGACACCCAGAAACCGATCCGCGACGCGCTCACCCAGGCCAACATCGAGCGCTTCATCGCGGGGGTGAAGGGCCGGTTCGAGCTGGTGATCATCGACGGCGGCGTGCTCACCGAGAACCTGCGGCTCGGCCCCTTGGCGGCCGCAGCGGACAGGCTGCTCCTGGTCGCCTGCAACGGCACGACGCGCCAGAGCGACCTGATCGACCTCGTCGACACCTCAGAGACGCTGGGGCGGCCGATCTCGGGCTCCGTGCTGCTGGGCGGACGCCGGGCTTGATGGGTTCGCGTCCGGCCTCGATCGGGCACCGCTTCGATGCGCCCCCGCGGGCGGGCACGGGCGTGCTGGCGCGGGCCGAGACCGTGGCTTTCCTACTCTGGACGCTGGCGCTCGTCGGCGTCTCGGGCGGCCTCCTCTGGGCACTCGGGCTCAATTACGATGGGATCAGCGGCTCGGCGCCGTCCAAGATCCATCCCGCCACCTACATGGCGGTCGCGCTGTTCGGCTGGGTGATGCTGCGCGCCGGCAACCCGGTCATTCCGGTGGCCAAGGCGCTGACCCGCCGCCCGGCCAGCGTTCTACTGGCGGTCTGCGGCGTCCTGCTCCTCGTCCTGATCGCGGCCCGGGGCGGGACGGGCCTCGCAGGCTCGATCGACACGTTCGTGCTGGCCGGCCTGGTCCCGATCCTTCTCATGGACCGCGACGATGCCATGCTCGGGCGGCTCGAGACCGTGTTCCACCTGGTCATGCTCGCCAACGCCCTGCTCGGGCTCTACGAGGCTGTGAGCGGCCAGCGCCTCTTCCCGTTCCGGTTCGACGGGGCCGCCTTCGAAACCGATACCCGGTCTGCGGCGCTCCAGGGTCACCCGCTCGCCAACGCCACCATGACGGCCTGCTACATCCTCGCCCTGGCCAAGGGCGGCGGCCGGCTCGCTCCACCCTTGCGCGCCGGCATGATCGCCCTGCAGCTCGTCGCGCTGGTCACCTTCGGCGGCCGCTCGGCCACCGTGACGACGCTCGTCCTCGGCAGCGGCGTCGGACTTGTCGCGCTGAACCGGACGCTGCGCAGCGGCCGGATCCCGCTCGCCGGTGCGGCCTGCGCCTGCTTCGCCCTCACGCTGGTGCCGCTGGCCGTGGCGGCCCTGGCCGAGATCGGCTTCTTCGACACGCTGTTGAGCCGCTTCGTCTCCGACGGCGGCAGCGCGCAGGCCCGGGTCGACATGCTGGCGATCTTCGACGCCATCCCGCTCCGGCAGCTGATGTTCGGGCCGGACCTCCTCCAGGTGAGCACCCTGCGGCGGATCTACGGCCTGGAATGGGGCATCGAGAACTCGATCATCTCGGACGTCTTCTATCACGGCGTCCTGGTGACGGCGGTGCTCGTGCTGGCGGTGGGCCTCTACCTCACGGAGGTCGCGCGCACCTGCCGGCGGGGCGTCTGGCTCCCGATCCTCGCCTTCGTGATCCTGGTCAACACCTTCGAAGGCTTGGCCGGCAAGACCACGATGCTCGCCAAGTTCGCCCTGATGCTGATCGTCCTGTTCCCGCCCGGCCGACGCGCGCCGCGCAGCTGAGGACGCCTCAGCGCCGCAGGCCGAGCGCTGCCACGAGGCCTGGATCGACGACGTGGGCATCGCTCATCAGGCCGAGCCCGTCGAACAGGTTCCAGAACGACCACCCGAAGCCCGCCCGCTCCGCTGCCTCGCGCACGTCACGGATGTAGGCGGCGCGATCGGGCGCGCGCGCGGCCGTGAACCGGGCATCGGTGCGCAGAGCCCCGAACTCGCCCATGAGAAGGGCGGCGGGCGGGATGCCGTAGAGGTCGGCCCAGGTCGAGACGGGGGCCATCGCCCGGGCGATGTAGGCCGGACCGGGCTCGGCCGCGAAGTACTCGCGCAGCTTGGCCTCGATCACCGCCAGGTCGCGGGTCTTCTCCGCCTGCGGAACCGCGGGGTTGGCGTCCATGTGGGCCCGGACCGCCGCGAGCGTCTCCTTCAGGCTGCCGTGGGTGCCGGGCCACGGCACGGCGTTGAGCCAGCGGTAGAACGGCTCCTCGGTGAGCCACGTCGCGCCCTGGTGGGAGAACAGGTAGGGCTCATAGAAGTGGAAGGTGTAGAGGAGCGGCGCGAACGTCCGGAGCGAGGCCGGATCGAGGGCCGTCAGCCCGTCGACGAGGCTGCCGCAGGCGCCGGTCGCCACCAGGGTGAGCGACGGCGCGGCCGTGCGCGCGGCCGTGAGGAGGCTCGCCTGGACGCGGTTCCAGGCGAGCGCTCCGCAGGCCTGCGGCGGCTCGTTGACCGGCTCCAGCGCCACCCGGTCGGCGCCCTTCCGGGCGCACAGACGGGCCAGATCGACGATGAGATCCCGATAGGGCTGGAAGAGCGGTGCCCGGTCGGATCCGTAGAAGGCGTCCGGCGTGTAGTGGTGCGTCGCCGCGTTCGCCTGGACATTAACCAGGACGCGCATCCCATTCGCCAGCACAGCGTCGATCGCAGACGACAGATCGCCAAGGAGTTCGCTGCGCCGCGCGCCGGTAAAGGCGACGAAGGGACCGGGATCGAGCGGAAGACGCGCGAAGTCGAAGCCGAGCGCCGCGAGCTGGCGCAAGTCGGATCGGCTCGGCACCGGCCGGTCCGCCTGGAACGGCGGCCAGGCATAATCGGTTCGCGGCGCCGGAAATTCGGTGGTGAGCGAGAACCAGGGCCAGAGCGCGATCCCGCGGCGGAGCCGCAGCGGCTCCACGTCGCTCCGGGCCGGGCGCGGTCCCGCCGCTGCGACGGCGAGGCCGCCCGCCAGGAGCGCCCGCCGGCTCGGCATTACAACTCCGTTCCCGCGGTTGCGCGGGCGGGCGCGACGACGGGCGGCGGGCGGCGGGGTGGCGCCTTCGGGTAGCCGCCGACCCGCCGCACCTCGTCCTCGTAGGCCGCCAGCACGTCGTCCCAGCGGAAGCTCTCGGCGCGCCGCCGCGCCGCCGCGCGGGCGCTGTTGACCGCGGTCGCGTCGGCCAGCACGCGCTCGATCGCGGCGGCGCAGGAAACACCGTCCGTGAAGTAGAACTGCGCCTCGCCCGCGGTGCCGCGGTTGAACGGGTTGTCGTGGGCGATCACCGCGTTGCCCGCCCACAGGGCCTCCACCAGCGAGGGGTTGGTGCCGCCCACCGTGTGGCCGTGCAGGTAGGCGCGGGCGTGGACCCGCAGGGCCTGGACCTGGTCGGCGTCGTAGATGGCGCCGGGGAACAGCACCTCGGGCGAGGCGGCATCCTCCACGGCGCGGTGGTAGGGATCGCCGACCGTCATCGTGCCGAGCACCACGAGCCGCATCCCCCTCGGCCGACGCGAGAACGCCTCGACCAGCGTCAGGATGCTGTTGTCCGGCTCGATGCGGGCGATCGAGACGAGGTAACGATCGGGTTCCAGGCCGAGCGGCGGCCGCCCGAGACCCGGCGGCGGCGGATCGCCCCCGTAGGGGATGGTCGCGATGGCGTCGCGCGTGCGGCGCTCGGCGAGATGATCGGCGATGGCCGGATGGTCCGCGACCAGGCGCTGGGACGACCAGGCGGCGATCCACTCGCTGACATAGAAGAACGCCCTGACCGGCAGAGACCATTTCGGGCGGCGCCACTCGATCCCGTCCATGTTGGTCAGGATCCGGCCACCGCGGGCGCGCAGATAGGGCAGGAACACCGCCCCGTTATAGCCCAGCACGAGGCAGACCCCGTCCCGATTGGCGGCGTCGTGGGCGCAGATCGCATCGAAGGCCAGCGTGGCGGCCGGGCCGCGCAGGCCGACCTCGACGGTGATCAGCTCGACGCCCTCCCAGAAACGCGACGAGACCCGTGTGCCCACGCGATCGACGTCCTTCTGGCAATACACCCCGACGCGCCAGCCGCGGCTGGCCATATGGAGCGCGAAGCGTTCAGCGAAAGTCTCGAATCCGCCATGGGCGGCCGGGATGCCGCGCGTTCCGAGAATAAGTACCGCGGGCGCGCGATCCGACATCGTCCTTCCTTCTCAGCCTGCCCCTCATATTGTATTAGGCCTGTGAACACCAACCCTGTTAGTCAAATTTTCAACCTTAGGTTCATAGTTGATCACCGGAACCAATCTTCCAGCGGGTAGATCGACATAGAAGATGACTTGTTCCGGGGGTGGTCGCGGCGTGCCTGAGCGGGGACTACGCATAAGCTGCGTGCACCAGGGCTACGAACTCTACGGGTCCGACCGCTGCTTCATCGAGACGGTGCGCGCCCTGCGGGCCGCCCATCCGCGGGCAGAGATCGACGTGGTCCTACCCCAAGCCGGCCCGATCGTCGCGGCCTTGGAGCCCTATGCGTCTCGAATCGTGGTCGAGCCGCTCTGGATCCTGCGTCGCAAGAACCTGCCGCGCCTCGCCACGCTGGGCATGATGGCGCTGCCGAGTGCGGTGCTGCGCGCGCTGCGACGGATCCGTGCGAGCGACCTCGTCTACATCAACACCTCCGTCGTGGCCGATTACCTGCTGGCCGCCCGGCTGAGCCCCGGGCGCAGCATCGTGCACGTCCACGAGATCGCGGAGGGGGCGGTGCTGGCGGTCCTGCGCGGGCTGATCCGCTGGAGCGGCGCCAGCGTGGTGTTCAACTCGCGCGCCACCGAGCGCGCCTTCGCGCTGCCGCCGCGCCTCCTGACGCGGGTGGTCTACAACGGCATCGCCGGGCCGGCCGAGCCGAACCCGTCGACCTACGACGGGACGCGTCCGCTCCGGGTGCTGATGCTCGGGCGGATCAGCCGGATCAAGGGCCAGGACGTGCTGATCGAGGCGCTGGCCTCCCTCCCGGAGTCGACGCGGCGTCGGATCGAACTGCGCATCGTCGGCAACGCCTTCGAGGACGAGGCCCGCGAGCGCGCCCTGGCGGCCCGGATCGCCGAGACCGGCCTGTCGGACCAAGTCAGCCTCCGGCCGTTCGTGGCCGCCCCGGACACGCTCTATCGCTGGGCCGACGTGGTGACCATGCCGTCGCAGCGGCCCGAATCCCTCGGGCGGGTGGCCATCGAAGCCATGTCGTACGGGGTGCCGCCGCTGGTGACCGCGATCGGCGGGCTGCCGGAGGTCGTCGATGACGGCAGGACCGGATGGATCGTGGCGCCCGGCGGCCCTCAGCCGCTCGCCGACGCGCTGGCGCGGATCGTCGCCGAACCGGAGAGCTGGCGAGACTTCGGCCGTGCGGCACGCGCGCGCTACGAGGCCCTCTTCTCGGAACGCTCGGCGGCCGACGGCATCACCACCATGGTGCAGGCGACCCTGAGCCGATCGTCGGCACCGTGAACAGGGCTGCCAACCCGTGCGAAGCCGGAGGCAGCCCCGTATTCGGCCGCGAATGGTCCGGTATCGCGTTCCATGTTATGAGCGGCCCGCTCCTCGACCGGAACCAGTCTAAGACGGCTGATTTAGAGAGCACGCAAGTGGGGGTGAGCACCGGTCGAAGGTCTTGCCGGCGATCTATCCGGGTTCAAGCGTGGCAGCGCACGCGCCGCATTCGCGGGAATCGGGCCTTTTTCGGCGAAGGGAACGCGACTTTATGGATATTGCCCATTTCATCCAGCAGATTATCCAGAAGGTCTCGGCCGAGAATCTGCTCGCGGCGGGCATGCTGTTCGCGACCGCGCTCGGTTGCGCGCTGATCGCGTATCTCCGAACAGCGGAGAGATACTCGTTCGCGGAATTCTTCGAATTCACGATCCCCCGTGAGGTGATCGCGCATCCGTCCGCGCGGGCGGACCTGCTGTTCTACATCACCCGCAAGGCGATCATGCCGTTCCTGCTGATCCCGGCCGGCGTGACCTTCGTGGTCGCAGTCGGCTATGCCACCAACAGGGTCCTGGGCGCGATCTTCGGGATCCACGAGCCGGTCTTCGGCGCACCGGGAGCGATCACCGTGGTGATCTTCACCGCCACGATGCTCCTCGCCTACGACCTCTCCTATTACCTCTATCATACGGCCCAGCACCGCTATCCGTTTCTCTGGGAGCTCCACAAAGTCCATCACTCGGCCGAGGTCATGGTCGGCATCACCAAGGATCGGGTGCACCCGCTCGACGAGTTGATGAACCGGGCCTGGGACGGGGTGATCCCCGGGATCTGCTTCGGGATCTGGAGCCTCGTCGCCCTCAATCCCGTCGAGCTGACCGTGTTCGGCATCAACGTCTACATCATGCGCAACATCCTGATGATGGACTTCGTGCGGCACACGCATTTCAAGATCTCGTTCGGGCCGCTGAACAACGTCGTGCTGTGCCCCCACTGGCATCAGCTCCATCACTCCACCGCACCGCATCACTACGACAAGAACTTCGGCCTGCTGTTCTCCTTCTGGGATCGCCTGTTCGGGACGCTGTGCGTGCCGGAGCCCAACGAAGATTTCAAATTCGGGCTCGTCGATCGGGATGTTGCGGATTATCAATCCCTCTCGGGCCTCTACCTGCTGCCGCTGAAGAAGATGGGCCGGCGGATCACGCGGCAGGCCAGGCGCCTGCGCGGAGCCGTGTCTCAGCCGCGTCCGGGCGCATGACCATGGCCCTCGAGCACTTCGAGACGATTCGCACGAGCGAGCGGCTGGCCGAGGTCGGTCCGGCCTGGACCGACCTGTGGCGACGCAGCGGCGCCCTCGTCTTCCAGAGTCACGCCTGGATCTCCGCCTGGTGGGCGAGCACGCCGGATCGGGAGCGCCGGGCCCTGGCCATCGTGCTGGCCTGGCGCGGGGAGTCGCTCGTCGGCGTGATGCCGCTCGCGACCGTGCGCCGGAAGGGCCTCCGGGTTCTCGAATGGGCCGCGAAGGAATGCGCGGATTTCGGTGACGCGCTCCTGGCCCCCGGGACGGACCGGGATCTCGTGCGGCGGATGTGGCGCCATGCCGGTCAGGCCGGCGGTTTCGACCTCGCCTACCTGAACCGGCTTCTCCCGGGCGCCGCAGCCCGGGCGCTGCTCGACAGCCCGGGCGGCGGGATCCGGCTGCGCCTGAACCATCGCGAGGAGGCGAATTGGCGGGTGCGCGGTCCCTGGAAATCCGGGGCGGCGTGGTTCGACGCACAGTCGAAGAAGACCCGCCAGAACTATCGGCGCGGCCAGAAATTCATGGGCGAGCGCGGCGCGCTGACCTTCCGCCTCCTCGGTCCGGAGGAGCCGCTCGCACCGGTTCTCGAGCGGCTGACCACCTTCAAGCGGGCCTGGCTCGCGGCCCATGGGCTGGCCTCGACGGCGTTCTACGACGAGGGATCGCAGGCTCTGCCTGCCATGGTCGAGGTCCTGCGCGAGACCGGGCTGCTCCATGCCTTCGTGCTGGAATGCGGCGGCGCGGTCGTGGCGGTCTCAATCAACTTCGTCCAGGCGGGCGCCATGATGGCCTTCGTCACCACCTACGATCCGGCCGCGGAGCGGGGCTCCCCCGGCATGGTCCTGATGATGGACTACATCATGTGGTCGATCGACCACGGGTTGCAGACCGTCGATTTCCTATGCGGCGACGAGGGCTTCAAGGGCCGTTTCGGCACCGAGATCATCACCCTGGCCTCGCTGATGGGCGCGCGCACGCCGCAGGGCGCGGCCGCACATTTCGTGGACCGCGCCCGCCACGCGTTGCGGGGCCGCTTCGGTACACCGGCGGCGCCCGTGGACACGGCGCCGGCCGCCGAGGCTGTCACCTGACGCGACAGATCCTTTCCGGACGCGCCCGGCCTCAGGTCGCGCAGGCGGACGGCGCGGCGTGCGACATGCGCGCGAGGCTCCGAAAGGCGTTCACCGACCAGGCCAGCGTGGCGATCTCGGAGGCGAGCAGGCCGAGGAGCGCGGTGGCCGCCGGCAGGAGCAGGAGGGCCGGCACCATCAGGGCGAAGCCCAGCGCAGCGCTTGCCACGGCGCCCGCGGTGATGGTCCGGAACGCCGCCGATGCTTCCAGGTAGGCGCGGGGGAGCGCGTAGAGCAGCGAGACGGTGACCACGGCCCAGACGCCGAGCCCGATCCATCCGAGCGGCGCGTCGGCGAACCGCCCCTTGAACAGGATCTCCTCGATCAGCGGCAGCAGCGCGGCCATCGCGGCCCCGTAGGCGAGGCAGGCGCAGCCGAGCAGCGCCGCCTGGCGGATCACGATCCGCCGGGCCGCCTGAACCTGCCCGGTCGCGCGCAGCCGGATGATCTCCGGCAGGACCATGTTCATCAGCGCGCTCGTGGGAATGCGCAGGGGCGCGTAGAGCACGAGCGTCGCCGCGATGGGGGCGTAGGCGGCCGGGCCGGCGAGAAGGGCGAACAGCAGGGTCAGGCCCTGGCCCTGCACCGTCAGGCTGGTCACGCCCGCGAGCGACCAGGCCAGGGTTCGCCAGATCGCCCGGTAGCGCGCCCGGGTCCGCGCGTGCAGCGAGATCCGGAGCCGCTCGCGGAGCACCCCGTAGGCCACCGCGATGGCGACCGCGTGAGCCAGCGCGATCGCCGCGAAGGCATGATCGAGGAGCACCGCGCCCGAACCGTCGAGACCGAGTGCCGCGAACACCGTCCCGCAGGCGGCGTAGACGACGTCGCTGAGCCCGGCGATCCGCGCACGGCCGCGAGCAAGGAGCACGATCCGCAGGTAGCTGCGGAAGGCGTAGAGACCCACAAAAGCCCCGGCCGCCAATGCGCCGAGGCCGATCACCGGCACGAGGGCGAGCCCGACGCCGATGCCCATCACGCCGGAGACCAGCAGCGCGCCGGAGCCGAACATCACGTCGTAGCCGAGAGCTGCCGGCCGGCCGATGCTGCGGGCGACATGCAGGGTCGCCGGAATCGCCACCAGCGCGCGGATGTAGGTGATGCCGACGGCGCCCACCGTGAACACGATCGCGAACAGCCCGTAATCGTGCGCGTCGAGTTCGCGTACCAGCAGGATGTTCAGGACGAAGTGGAACAGGCTCTGGGTCAGCTCGCCGGAGAGGATCACGGCGAACCGCCCCGAGACGGCAGCCCTCAGCGCACCGAGCAGCCGGCCGGGCCGCGTACGGCCGGCATCCGTCGTGCGCAGAAGGTCATCGGGATACGACATGTGTCTCGACATACGCGTGCGGGCAGCCATTCGCCGCAGGCAGCGAGAGAGGCTGCCGGCGGAGACCTAGGCGTCGGGGATCGGCACGGCATCCGCACTGTCCCGGACGCTTGGCCTAGCCCCGCTACGTTCCCGCAGCGTGTCTGGTTTCACGTCCGAATTCGTCCTGCAGTGCGGCGAGACAGCGCGCGAGGTCATCCTCGTCGGCCCAGACATGCGGGCTGACGCGCAGGGCCTGCGCGCGCTCACTCACGAACACGCCCCTGCGGTGCAGGCGATCGACGACGCCCGCGGGAAGTCCGCTCGGCGAGCGCAATCCGAGGATGTGGGGCGCGCGCAGGTGCCGCGGCGCGACCGAGAGCGGCAGCGCCGCGGCTGCCTCCGCGAGTCGATCCGTGAGCCCGCGCAGCCGGGTCGCCACGGCCGGCACGCCCCAGCCGGCGATCAATTCCAGCCCGGTCGCCGCCATGGGCAGAGCGACGGGATCGTTCAGCTCGCCGCGATCGTAGCGGCGCGCGCCCACGGCCGGGGGGCGGTTCCCTAGATTGTCCTCGATCGCGGTGCCGTCCTGCCGGTGGGGCGCGGCGTAGAGGAAGCCGAGGCCGTAGGGTCCCAACGCCCATTTGTAGGTCGGGAAGGCCAGAAAGTCGGGCCGCCAGCGCGCGACATCCACCGGCACGGCACCCACCGCCTGCGTCGCGTCGATCACCAGAGCCGCGCCGGTCCGGTGGACCGCGGGCGCCAGGCGGTCGAGATCGATCAGGCCGCCGTCGGTCCAGTGCAGCGGGGTCAGGGTCGCGAGCGCGAGCGGCGGGGCGCCCGGGCGCTCGATCGCGTCCAGGATTGCGGCGGTCCAGTCGCCGTCCCGGGGACGCGCGACCTCCTCGACGACGAGGCCGTGGACGGCGGCGAGCATGTCGAACGCGAAGCGCAAGGACGGGAACTCGTCGGCGACCCGCAGCAGGCGCCCGCCCGGCATCGGCTCGATGTTGCGCGCGGCGACGGCCATGGCGTGGCTGATCGAGCCGACGATCGCGACGTCGTCGGCGGCCGCCCCGATCAGCCCGGCGGCGGCCGCACGGGCCCGCTCGGCCCAGGCGGGGATGGCCTCGCGGGGGTGCTCCCAGGGACGGCTCTTGGTCAGGATGCCCGCCTCGCCGGCCGCGCGGACGGCCCGCGGCAGGGGCGACCACGCCGCCGCGTCGAGGTAGCTGACCCCGGGCGGGACCTCGAAGAGGTGGCGCTGGGACGGGAGCTCTTCGGCGGTCGACATGGCGGGACCGTAGAGGATCGGACCCGTCGGAGCCACGCTCCGGAGCTTGATCGCGCCGCCCCGATGCCGCAAGCCGGCGGACCACATCCCCGAGGCCGCCCGTGCCGACCCACCTGCCCACTCGCGATCCCGCGCCGCCATGGGCCGCCTGAGCGCCGATTGCTTCGACGCCGCGCCCGCCCCGATGCGGGTCGCCGATGCCGTCGCGCTGATCCGGAGTCGGTTGCCGGTTCTGTCCGGGATCGAGACGGTGGACCTCGGGCGCGGGGATGGCCGCGTGCTCGCCGAGGATCTGGTCGCGCCGATCGATCTGCCGCCCTTCGACAACGCCGCGGTGGACGGCTACGCCGTGCGGACGGCCGATCTGTCACCCGGAGCAGAGACCCGCCTGCCCCTCGGCGGCCGTGTGCCGGCGGGGCGTGCACCGAGCGAGGCCGGCGCAGGCTACGCGGTCCGGATCTTCACCGGAGCGCCGCTGCCGCCCGGCACCGATACGGTGGCGATGCAGGAGGATGTGCGCCTCGACGGCGGGACCGTGGTCCTTCCGGCCGGCCTGGCGCTGGGCGCCAATCGCCGCCGCGCCGGCGAGGATGTGGTCCGCGGCCGCCTCGCGATCCCGGCCGGCACCCGTCTCAGCCCGCGGCATCTGGCGCTCGCCGCCGCGCTCGGGCTGCCCGGCCTGCGCCTGCGCGTGCCGCTGCGCGTGCCGCTGCGCGTGGCATTGTTCTCCACGGGTGACGAGCTGGCACCGGCGGGCGAGCCCCTGCCGCCCGCCGGCATCCACGATGCCAACCGGCCGATGCTCGCCGCCCTTCTCTGCCGACTCGGCACCGTGCCGGTCGATTTCGGCATCCTGCGCGATTCGGCCGCCTCTCTCCGGGAGCGCGTCGCGGCGGTGGCGGCGGATCACGACCTGATCGTGACCTCGGGCGGCGTCTCGGTCGGCGAGGAGGATCACGTCCGCACCACCGTTGAGACCTCGGGCGGCCTGACCTTCTGGCGCCTCGCGATCAAGCCGGGCCGGCCCGTGGCCCTCGGGCATGTCGCCGGCACGCCCTTCATCGGCCTGCCGGGCAACCCGGCCGCCGCCTACGTGACGGCGCTGGCGATTCTCCGCCCGCTGGTCCTCCACCTGTCGGGGGCGTTGGACGCGGCGCCGTCGCTCACCGTGCGGAGCGGCTTCGCCAGCGCGAAGCGTCCGGGCCGGCGCGAGTTCCTGCGCGTGTGCCTCCGGCCGGGCGCGGATGGGACACCCGAAGCCGTCCCGGCGCCCGGGGGCGCCCTGTCGAGCCTGTCCGGCAGCGACGGGCTGGTGGAACTCGCCGAGGACCTGACCGCGATCCGCGTCGGCGATGCCCTCCCCTATACCGCGCATGGCGATCTCGGCTGAGCTGTTGTTCCCGTGCGCGAGCCTGTAGAGCCTCGCGGAGCGCTTCCACCACCGTTTCGAGATTCCGTGTCCCTGCTCGCAGACCGCGCCCCCGCCAAGGTCAACCTGACGCTCCACGTTCTCGGACGGCGGGCGGGCGACGGCTATCACGTGCTCGAAAGCCTCGTGGCCTTCGCGGGCACCGCGGACCGGCTAACCCTGGATCCGGGCGCTCCGCTAGGGCTCGCCGTCAGCGGGCCGACGGCCGGGCCGGCTGGCCCGACGGCGGAGAATCTGGTGCTGCGCGCGGCCCGGGGGCTGGCCGCGCGGGTCCCGGACCTGCGGACGGGCGGCTTCCACCTGATCAAGCGCCTGCCGGTCGCCGCCGGCATCGGGGGCGGATCCTCCGATGCCGCCGCGGCCCTGCGCCTGCTCGCGCGCCTCAATGGGCTCGCCCTCGACCATCCGGCCGTCGTCGCGGCGGCGCGGGAGACCGGGGCCGACGTTCCGGTCTGCCTCGATCCGCGGGCCCGGATGATGCGCGGCGCCGGCGAGGACATCGGACCCGCCCTCGGCGTGACGCCGCTCCCGGCGGTGCTGGTCAATCCCGGCGTCCCGGTCCCCACCGCGCCGGTGTTCAAGGCGCTGGGCCTGACGGTCGGCGAGACGCGCGCGGGCGCGGCCCATCCGGTCATCGCCGCGGGTCTCGACCGGGACGCCGTCGTCGCGGCGATCGGCCCGGCCCGCAACGACCTCGAGGCGCCGGCCCTGACCGTGGCACCGGTGATCGGCGAGGTCCTGGCGGCACTGCGGGCGCGCGGCTGCCGGCTGGCGCGGATGTCGGGCTCCGGCGCGACGGTGTTCGCGCTGTTCTCCGACCGCCGCGGCGCGGTGCGCGCGGCGTCCGCCCTGCGCCGTGCCCATCCGGGCTGGTGGGTGGCGCCGACTTTCCTGCGCTGAGGCGCGGGATCTCAGGCGGGCTCCGCCTCATAAAGCGTGACGACGCCGCCGGCCTCCGGCACCATCACGCGCCAGCATCGGGTCCGCGGCAACGCGGCCGGATCGACGGCGCTGGCGAGGCCGGTCGCGACATCGAAGAGTGCGCCCCATCCGGATTCATCGCGGCCGCACAGGTAGGCGCGCCCGTCACCGAGATGGAGGGCGGCCGCTGACGTCGCGGCTTGGCCGGATGCGGGGGCGCCGCTCGGCGCGATGACGGCGCCGCGCAATTCGAGAACGTCCGCGTCGGGCGGCAGATCGGAGCGGACGGGCAGGTGGCCGCCCTCCGTGCTGCGCCGGTTGAGGAGCAGCGCCGCCGGTCGCCCCTCCCGGCTGACCAGGAGGGCAAGATCCGGCCCGTCGCGGCCGGCCATCAGGCAGCAGGCCCCGGGCCGGACTCGGTCGAGCCTGATCGTCCGCCCCGGGATGCGAAGGCCCTCGGTCATGCTCCGACCTGTGTTCGGCGCGCATCGCGGCTGCGGAAGAACGCCCGCCGCTCGGCCTCGGCGCGCACCACGGTTGCGCGGACCTGGAGCAGGTCCTTGCGCGTCAAAAGTCCAACCAGCCGGCCGCTCTGCGGATCCGTGACCGGCAGGCGCCCCTGCCCGGCCGCGAGCATCACGTCGAGCGCGTGCGAGACCACGTCGCCCGGATGGACCACCGCGAGATCGGCATCCGAGACGCGCTCGCCGAGGGTGCCCTCCGCCGCGTCGCCGTCACGCTCCTCCAGGGCCCAGTCCAGCGCGTCGCTGCGCGAGACCAATCCGACGGGGCGGCCTGCCCCGTCGACGACCGGGTAGGCATGATGGGCTCCGTCCTCGATAGCCGTGAGCGCGTCGGTCAGCGGCAGGTCGGCGGCCAAGGTCTCGACCTTCGGGGTCATCACCGCCGCGACCCGCGCCAGGTCGTAGGGGTCGATCCCGTATTCACGGGTCACGTGCTGGCCGCGCCGGGCGATCTTCTCGGTGAGGATCGAGCGCTTCAGAAGCAGGACCGTGACCGCGTAGGCCGCCATGGTGGCGGCCAGCAGCGGGGCCAAAGCGGCGATGTCCCCCGTGACCTCGACCGCGAAGACCACGCCGGTGAGCGGTGCAGGCAAAGTGCCGCCGAGCATCGCGGCCATGCCGATCAGCGCCCAGAAGCCGTGCGCACCCGGCAGGAGCAGGCCGAGCAGCCATCCCACCGCACCACCTATGATCAGGAGCGGCGCGAGCACGCCGCCGGACGTGCCGGAGGACAGGGCGGCGAGCCAGATGATTGCCTTCACCGCCAGGATGGTCACGACGGCGCCGGCCAGCATGTGCCCGGACAGCAGATCGTGGATGACGTCGTAGCCGACGCCGAGCGCCCGCGGCTCCACGAGGCCGCCCAGGCCGACCACCACGGCGCCCAGGGCCGGCCACCACATCCAGTGAATGGGCAGCCGGCCGAAGCCGTCCTCAAGGGCGTACAGAATCCGCGTCAGGCTGCCCGAGATCAACCCGCAGGCTATGCCCACGGCCGCGCAGGCGGGCAGGCCCCACCACGGCAGGTTCGGGTTGTCCGCGAAGGGAAAGAGCGGGCCGGCCCCGAACAGGGCGGGACGCCAGCAGGCCGCCGTCACTGCCCCGACCGTCACCGGGACGAGGCTGCGCGGGCGCCATTCGAACAGCAGCACCTCGAGGGCGAGCAGCACGGCCGCCACCGGCGTGCCGAAGATCGCCGTCATGCCGGCGGCTGCCCCCGACACCAGGAGGGTCTTCCGCTCCGCGGCACTTAGATGGAAGAACTGGGCGAACAGGGAGCCCACCGCGCCGCCCGTGACGATGATCGGCCCTTCGGCGCCGAACGGGCCGCCGGTCCCGATCGCCACGGCCGACGAGACCGGCTTCAGCACCGCCACCTTGGGCGACATCCGGCTGCCGCCGATCAGGATCGCCTCCATGGCCTCGGGGATGCCGTGACCGCGGATCTTCTCGGAGCCATAGCGCGCCATGGCGCCGACGATCAGCGCGCCGATCACCGGGATGGCGACCATCCACGGCCCTGGCGTCGCGTCCGCGAGGGAGGTCAGGGCCGTGTCGAAGCGGCCGTACCACGCGAAGTTGGTCACGAGGCCGATCAGCGTCAGCAGGATCCAGGCGGTGCCGCTCGCGGCGGTGCCGGTGACCACGGCCATCCCGGCCAGCGTCAGGACCCGTCGATCCGCGCTGAAGTCGCCCAACGCCCGGCGCAGCGGCCTCTCGCCGCCACGCTTGATCTCGGTCCCGCCGTTCATCTGGATCTCCGGTTGGTGTGTCCGCCATTTATGTCGTGATACGATATATTCCACAACTGCGCGGCTGCGGACCGAACGCTGTTCGGGCCTTGTGAGGGGGTCGGGCCGGCGGTGGCACAGAAGGCGCACGCCGGGATCCGAGCCGGGACATCTGGAGGCCGTGATGAGTCACGCAGCGCCGAAGGGCGACGCACACACCGAAGCGCTCTCGCCTGAGCAGTACGCGGCGCTGGCGGATTTCCGGTTCCGGCTCCGACGGTTTCTTGCTTTCAGCGAGGCCGCCGCCGCCCGGGCGGGTTTGCCACCTCAGCAGCATCAGGCGCTGCTGACCCTCGCGGGCCATGCCGGGCGCCAACCCGCTACGGTCGGCCTGCTGGCCGAGCAGCTCCTGATCGCCCCCCACAGCGCCGCTGAGCTGGTCACCCGGATGGTCGAGGGCGGTCTGCTCGCCAAGGCGCGCGCGGCGGAGGACCGGCGACGGAGCGAGCTGTCGCTCACCCCGCGGGCCGAGGCGCTGCTGAGGACCTTGACGGCGGCCCATCTGGAAGAGCTCCGCGATCTCGCACCGGCGCTGGTCGAGGCGTTGAAGCCGGCCGTGCCTTGACGGCGCGCGACGCCGGTGGCCCGCTTGCTGCGGGAGCAACCGATGGCGGGCCGGAGCGACTCAGAAGCGCGCAGCGCCAAGCTGCGAAAGGTCTACGCGGCCCTGGTCGCGGGCCCCGCGTCGGTCGCGGACCGGCGGATCGAGGCGGCCTTCGCGGCGATCCCACGGGAAACGTTCGCCGGGCCGGCGCCCTGGACGATCCTGACACCGGCGCCCCGTCGGTTGCGGCAGCGCGGTCCGGTCTACGTGCGGACGCCGGACGACGATCCCGCCTTTCTCTACCAGGACGTGCTGATCGCGCTCGACGCCGAGCGCGGCATCCATATCGGCCAGCCAAGCCTCCACGCCCTCTGCCTCGACGCCCTGGCGCCGCAGCCCGGCGAGACCGCGCTCCAGGTCGGCACCGGCAGCGGCTACTACACGGCGCTGCTTGCGCATCTGGTCGGGCCGACAGGACAGGTCCACGCCTACGAGATCGATCCGGACCTCGCCGCCCGTGCAACCGCCAACCTCACGCCGTGGCCCTGGGTGCAGGTCTGCGCACGGTCGGGCGTGTCGGACCTGCTCCCCGCCGCCGACGCGATCTACGTCAATGCCGGCGCGGCGAGACCGGCCCGCGCCTGGCTCGGGGCTCTGCGGCCGGGCGGGCGCCTGCTCTTCCCGCTCCAGTCCGGTCAGGGCCGCGGCGGAATGCTGCTGCTGCAGTGTCCGAGCAGCGGGTCGGCTTGGCCGGCCCGGTTCGTGTCCTTCGCGATCTTCATACCTCTGCGGGACATGCCGCAAGAGGACGCCCCGGCACTCGCCACGGCCTTCGGCAGGGGCGACCTCCTGGCGGTGCGGTCATTCCGGCTCGCGGGACCGCGCGACACGAGTTGCTGGTACGATGGCGGCGATTGGTGGCTCTCCACGCGGGAACCCTGAGGTGCTGCCTCAGCGTGCCCGCGCCACGCAGAACTCCACGGCGCCGATGAGCGCCGTCTTCACCGGTCCGTCCGGGAAGACGTCGAGGGCCGTCCGGGCCTGGGCGCCGTAATGGTGGGCGCGCGCGACGGTCTCCTCCAGGGCGCCATGGCGCTGGAGCAGATCGAGGGCCGTCTCCAGATCGTCGTCGCGGATCTCGCCCTGCTGGAGGGTCCGACGCCAGAAGCCGCGCTCGCCCTCGCTGCCCCGGCGATGGGCCAGCACGATCGGCAGGGTGATCTTGCCCTCGCGGAAATCGTCGCCGACGTTCTTGCCGAGCTCCGCCGAGGTGCCGCCGTAATCGAGCACGTCGTCGATCAGCTGAAAGGCGATGCCGAGATTCATCCCGTAGGCGCGGGCCGCCGCCTGCTCCGCCTCCGGCCGGCCGGCGAGGACGGGCCCGACCTCGCAGGCCGCGGCGAACAGCTCGGCGGTCTTGCCGCGGATCACCGCGAGATAGGCCGCCTCGTCGGTCTCAAGGTTCTTGGCGTTGGTGAGCTGCATCACCTCGCCCTCGGCGATCACCGTGGCGGCCGCCGAGAGGATGTCGAGCGCCCGGAGCGAGCCGACCTCGACCATCATCCGGAAGGCCTGGCCGAGCAGGAAGTCGCCGACCAGCACGGAGGCTTCGTTGCCCCACTTGATCCGGGCGGCCACGCGGCCACGCCGCATGTCGCTCTCGTCGACCACGTCGTCGTGCAGGAGCGTAGCGGTGTGCATGAACTCGACGCTCGCGGCGAGCTTCACGTCGCCGTCGGTGTCGCCCGCATAGTGGCAGAGCTTGGCGCAGGCGAGCGTCAGGATCGGGCGCAGGCGCTTGCCGCCGCTGGCGATCAGGTGATTGGCGACCTCGGGGATCATCGCCACGTCCGATCCCGTCCGCGACAGGATCGTGGTGTTGACCCGCGCCATGCCGTCAGCCACCAGCGCGACGAGGTCGTTCAGCCCCGCCTCGGCCTCGGGCTTCGGGTTCTCGATGGAGAGGGCCATACCCAAGATCCGTGACCTCCAGACCGGTTGCCCCACAGGGGGCGGGCGATCCCTTCGCACGCGCCCCGCGGCGCCGCAACATCGCTCCCGGCTGGATATGGTGTGCCGGAAACGCGGATCTCACGCGACGAAAGCGCCGATCCGCGCTCCTCTGACTTCGGTGCGCGCCCGATGATCGAGCTGATCCGTGCCAACGACGTCGTGCTGATCGGGTTCGCCCGCTCGGTTCTCGAAGCGGCCGAGATCCCGGTTCTCGTCGCCGACAGCCACATGAGCCTGATGGAGGGCTCGATCGGCGTGTTCGGGCAGCGCCTGCTGGTGCCGCGAGACCATGAGGCCCAGGCCCGGCGCCTGCTCGTCGGTGCCGGGATCGCTCACGAGCTGCGCCAGCCGTGAGCCCGGAGCCGGACGGCTTTCTCGGCGGACGCCTGCGCCTGCATCAGCCACCGCGGGGCGCGCACAGGGCCGGGACGGACGCAATCCTGCTCGCGCAGCTGCTGGTTCCGGCGGCCGGCGATCGGCTCTGCGACGCCGGCGCCTCGACGGGCGCCGTCGGCCTCGGCTGCGCCGCGCTGGTGCCGGGCCTGAAGCCGACGCTGATCGAGCGCGATCACGACGTCGCCGAACTGGCTCGGGCGAATGCCGGGCTCAACGGCATCGAGGCTCGGGTGATCGAGGCCGACCTGCTCGCGTCCGCGGCGGAACGCCGCGCTGCGGGCCTGCTGCCGGACAGTTTCGACCTAGTGCTGACCAATCCGCCCTTCTTCGACGGCGGCGGCCACCGGGCCTCGCCCAATCCAGGACGGGCGACCGCCCACACCTTTGCCGGGCAGGACCTCGACGCCTGGATCCGGGCCTGCACGGCGGTCCTTCGACCCGGCGGTCGCCTTGGGCTCATCCACCGGGCCGACGCGCTGCCCGCCTGTCTCGATGCACTCAAGGGACGCTACGGCGGCATCGCGATCCGCCCGGTCCACGCCCGGGCCGAGGCACCCGCGATCCGCCTCCTGATCAGCGCGACCAAGGGCAGCCGCGCCGCGCTGAGTCTGCGCCCGCCGCTCGTGCTGCACGATCCCGACGGGCGCTTCACCCCGGAAGCCGCAGCGCTCCATCGCGGAGCACCGTGGCGGCCCGCCTGACCCCTCCGTTCACGCGGCCAGGGCCGCCGGCTCCTCCTCGCGGATGCCGAGAAACCGCTCTACCTCGGTGAGATCCGGGAAGGACAAGAATTCCGGGCGCAGCGGCTCGGGCAGGCCTTCGAAATTGAGCCCCGGGAACGTATCGGGGTGCGGATAGAGCTGCCAAGCGGCACCGGGCTCCAGCGGTGGAAACAGGATCGCGACCTTCTCGGCGCCGAGCCGCACGATCCGCGATGGGCTGTACGACAACGTCTCGATGCTCCAGCCCCGGTGGGCGTCCCGGCGGGCCTTCATGGTGCGGCGGCTCGTCGCGCGATGCATGGCGGTCTCCTTCGGTAGGGGGATCGATTGCGGATGGGTTAGGCGGCGCTCTTGCGGCCGGACCGCTTGGGCCAGCCGAGCGCCACGAGGCGCGCTTTTGCGTAGTCCCGGACCTCGTCGCGTGTGCCGGCGGGCATCGTCGCCAGGACGGCCTGGGTGGCGCCGTCCAGCATCAGGTCCGTGACGGCGTTGATCGTCTCGGCCTCGTCGATCCGGCGCTTGAGATCGCCTTCGGCCTCGGTGATCTCGTCGAAGGCCGGCGGCTCCTCGAAATCCTCGTCCACGGCCCGGACCGCGGGCTGGTGGGCGCGGAACTCGTCGGCCTCTTCCTCCGAGTAGACGAGGCCGTGCAGCTCGATCAGCTTGAGGATGACGCGGTCCTTACCCCGCTTCTCGGCCATGGCGTAGACGTAGGCCGCCTGCTTGCCCGAGACGCGGTAGTTCACATTCACCAGAGCCTCGCCCAGCGACCACTCGACCCGCTCGGTCCCGGGCTTCGCGCCGGGCAGGCGGCCGGTCACAAGGATCACGGCCTCGTCGCGCTCGGACCGGATGATGGTCGGCGGCTCGAACACGATCCCGGCCTGTGCGGCGATGCGCTCCAGCGTCTTATGGTAGATCACGGCCGTTCCCTGGACGCGCCAGACGTTGCCCCCGAAGGGCTCGCCGTAGCGGACGAGGATGTCGGCGATCTGCTTGTCGGCGGTTCGCATGCGGGGCTCGTTCCGGCGGGATTGGGCCGCGTCGTCCACAGCTTTGTACGGCGACGCACTTTTGTTCTCTTTTTGTTCGTATCTATATGCGCAATCCCCCCGAGATGCGCAAGGGTCGGCCGCGGATTTGCGGGCCGTCGGACCCATGGGAAAATTTCCGGGCGTCTGGCCGTACGCGCTCGCTGTGCGTGACGCGACCCGCCAAGTCATCCCGGGGCCGCGCAGCGGAGCCCGGGATCCAGACCCGCCGACGCGCGAAAGTCCGGCACCGATGGCGGTTCTGGGTTCCGGACTCGCCTGCGGCGCCCCGGAACGACGGGGCTGATTTCGTGGCCTGCGTGCGGGGTGTTGAGCAGCGTTGGCGTATGCGAGGGCATTCGGGGATGCTGACCCCTTGCCTGCGCAAGTCTTCGACGGATCACCTGTGCGAACTTCGCTCAGGAGCCGCTCACCGGCAGAGCTGCGCCGGAGACCCGCATTGTTGCTGCACCGCATCCTAGGTTAGACCGCAGGAACGATGTCTGAGGCAGCCGCCGCGATGACCCCTTCCCTCTGGACCCGCCTGTCGAATCCGAGCCACTTCATGCGGTGGTCGGGCGCGCTGGTGCCGTGGCTCACCGCCCTGTCGCTCGGCGTGCTGGCCGTCGGTCTGTACATGACCTTCTTCGTGGTGCCGCCCGATTACCAGCAGGGCGAGACCGTGCGGATCATGTATATCCATGTCCCCGCAGCATGGCTCGGGGTCTTCTTCTACGGTGCCATGAGCGTGTCGGCGATCGGCAGCCTGGTCTGGCGCCATCCGCTCGCTGATGTCGCCCAGCGCGCCGCGGCGCCGATCGGGGCCGCCTTCACGCTGATCTGCCTCGTCACCGGTTCCCTGTGGGGCAAGCCCATGTGGGGAACCTACTGGGTTTGGGACGCGCGCCTGACCTCGATGCTGATCCTGCTGCTGATCTATTGCGGCATCATCGCGCTGTGGCGGACCCTGGAGGACCCCAACCGGGCCGCGCGCGCGGTGGCGATCCTGACCCTCGTCGGCGCCGTGAACCTGCCGATCATCAAGTTCTCGGTGAACTGGTGGTCGACCCTGCACCAGCCGGCCTCGATCCTGCGCATGGGCGGGTCGACCATCGATCCGTCGATGCTCTACCCGCTGCTGGTCATGATCGCCGCCGCGACGCTCGGCGGGACGACCCTGCACCTCTACGCGATGCGCACCGAGATCATGCGTCGCCGGGTGCGGACGCTGACGATCCGCGAGGCCGAGCGCCTGGACCGGACCCAGCCGCGCCTCACCCCGACACCGGCGTCGCTGCCGGTCGGTCAGCCGGTCTAGGAGGACCGCGATGGATCTCGGATCTCACGGCGGCTTCATCCTGGCGGCCTACGGCTTCACGGGGCTGGTGATGGTTGCCCTCCTCGGCAACGCGATCCGCGACCGGCGGGCGCAGTTGCGCGCGCTCCGGGGCTTCGGCGAGGATCGGCGATGACCACCCCCCTCGACGAGGCGACCGGGCGGCCGCCGCCCGTCCGCCGCTCGCTCCTGCTGATCGTGCCGGCCCTCGCCTTCGCGGCGCTCGCCGCCGTGCTGTTCCTGCGCCTGCGCTCGGGCGCGGATCCGGCGGCCCTGCCCTCCGCGATGATCGGCAAGCCGGTGCCGAGCTTCGACCTGCCCGCCGTGCCGGGGCTGACCGCCGCGGGCGCACCCGTGCCGGGGCTGTCGAGCCGGGACCTGAAGGGGCAGATCACGGTGCTGAACGTCTTCGCCTCGTGGTGCGCCCCCTGCCAGGTGGAGCACCCGATGCTGATGCGGCTGGCGAAGGAGCCCGGGATCCGGCTCGTCGGCATCGACTATAAGGAGCCGAGCCCCGAGGCCGGCCAGCGCTTCCTGGCCCGGCACGGCGTGCCGTTCAGCGCGGTCGGGGCGGATGCCAGCGGACGTGCGGCCATCGATTTCGGCGTTTACGGCGTGCCCGAGACGTTCATCGTCGGACCCGACGGTGTGATCCGCGACAAGCTCGTCGGCATCCTGACGCCGGAGAACTTCGCGAGCGTGCTCGCGCGCATCCGCGCTGCCGGAAAGGTCGCGGCGGCGCAGTAGCGCCTACGCGCCGGGCTGCGGCTCCTTGCGCTCGTAGCGGGTCAGCAGCGGCGTCTGCGCCAGCGCGAACAGCACGGTGATCGGCATGATGCCGAACACCTTGAAGTTCACCCAGAAATCCTCCGTCTGGGTCCGCCACACCGCCTCGTTGAGCGCCGCCAGCACGAAGAAGAACACGCCCCAGCGGAAGGTAAGCTTGCGCCAGCCTTCCTCGGTGAGGCTGAACATCGAATCGAGCACCACCGACAGGAGCGAGCGCCCGAAGGCGAGTCCGCCGAGCAGCACCGTGCCGAACAGCGCGTTCACGATGGTCGGCTTGACCATAATGAAGGTCTTGTCCTGCAGCGCCAGGGTCAGGCCGCCGAACACCACCACGACCACACCCGAGACCAGCGGCATGATCGGCAGGCGGCGGACAAGGACGTAGTGGATCGTCAGCGCCACCACAGTGGCGGCGATGAACAGGCCGGTCGCAACGAACAGCTTCTGATCGGGCGCGATGCCGAAGCGCTCGGAATAGGCGTTGCCCAGGAAGAACAGTACCAGCGGCCCGAGTTCGAGCGCCAGCTTGACGAGCGGCGGCAGGTGTCGGCGCGGGGGGACGGATTCGATCTGCATGCGCTCTGGCTAGCTCGGATGCGGCGCCCTCGACATATTCGAGGCGCCGGACTCACTCGGTTGCGGGTGTGTGGAACGCGGGGCGGCCGAAGTCCATCACGGCGTGTGCCGAAGACCGGCGGCCACCCGCGCCTCAATCCTTCTCCAGGCCGGCGATCGCCCGGGCGAAGTCGCGGGCCGCGAACGGCTCCAGATCCTCCACGCCCTCGCCGACGCCGATGAAGTGCACCGGCAGGCCGAACTTCGCCGCCAGCGCCACCAGGATCCCGCCCCGGGCTGTCCCGTCGAGCTTGGTCATCACGAGCCCGGAGACCGGCGCGGCCTGCGAGAACAGCTCCACTTGGCTCAGCGCGTTCTGGCCGACCGTGGCGTCGAGGACGAGGAGCGTCGCGTGCGGGGCGTCCGGATCCTGTTTGCGCAGCACACGGACGACCTTCTCCAGTTCCGCCATCAGCCCGGCCTTGTTCTGAAGCCGGCCGGCGGTGTCGATCAGGAGCACGTCGGTTCCGGCGGCCGAGGCTTGCTTCAGGGCGTCGAAGGCGAGCCCGGCCGCATCCGCGCCCTGCGCGCCGCTCACCACCGGCGTGCCGGTGCGGGCACCCCAAACCTTGAGCTGGTCGATGGCCGCGGCCCGGAACGTGTCGCCTGCCGCGAGCATCACGGTGCGCCCCTCCGCCCGGAGCTTCGAGGCGAGCTTGCCCAGCGTCGTGGTCTTGCCGGCGCCATTGACGCCGACAGTGAGGATCACGAACGGCTTCCGGGCGGCATCGATGGCGAGCGGCACGGCGACGGGCTCCAGGGCCCGCTCGACCTCGGTCGCCAGGATCGCCCGCACCTCGTCGGGCGAGATGCCCTTCTCGTATCGGCCCTTGCCGACAGCCTCCGAGATCCGCATCGCGGTCTCCAGACCGAAATCGGCCTGGATCAGGGCATCCTCCAAATCCTCCAGGGTGGTGGCGTCGAGCTTGCGCTTGGTGAACAGGCCGGTGACCCGGTCGGACAGAGCCGACGAGGTCCGCTTCATCCCGGAGGTGAGACGGCTCCACCAGCCCTTGGCCTCGGGCTCGCGGCCCGGGCCGGCCCCGGCATCGTGTGCGAGGGCAGCGGCGGAATCGAGCGGCTGGATGTCAGGAGCCGGATCCGTGATCGGGGCGTGAACCGCGTCCCCGGTATCGACTGGATCGGCCCCGTGCTGCGGATCGTCGCCGGCCGTGCCGGCGGGCGGGCGCTCGGGCTCGCCGGCGATCGGCAGCAGATCCGCGCCCTCGACGACGTCGGCGACGGGCTCGCCCGTCTCCTCGGGTGGCAGCGGCACCTGCTCGACGTCTTCCGCCCCGGTGGCGAAGTCGGGCTGGCCCTCGGACGGCGACGCTGCCTCCGCCGGCAGTTCGGCCTCGGGCTTATCGTCGGCCGCCGCCTGGCCCTTTCGCCCGAACAGGCGTCCCAACCAGCCGGGCTTCTCCTCGCTCGCCATGCAATCGCGTCCTCAACCCACCTTGCCGACCCGGCGCCGACCCTCTAGCCGATCCGGATGCTCAACGCCTTCGACATAGGCGCGCGCCTCCTCTACCGCGATGCCCTGCTGCTCGTCATCGACAAGCCGGCGGGCCTGCCGGTCCATCCGGGTCCACGCGGCGGCGAGACGCTCACCGACCATCTCGACGCGCTTCGGTTCGGCCTGCCCCGTCGGCCCGAAGCCGCGCACCGGCTCGACCGGGACACGTCGGGCTGCCTCGCGCTGGGCCGCCACGCCAAGGCGCT
The DNA here is from genome assembly GCF_041806315.1 of Methylobacterium sp. OAE515. Taxonomy (NCBI): domain Bacteria; kingdom Pseudomonadati; phylum Pseudomonadota; class Alphaproteobacteria; order Hyphomicrobiales; family Methylobacteriaceae; genus Methylobacterium; species Methylobacterium sp. OAE515. Next base: position 1,984,135 of record NZ_JBGMUV010000001.1, on the reverse strand, counting down.
GGCACGGCTGGGCAAGCTGTTCGCCGGTAGCGCCGTCGACAAGACCTACTGGGCGATCGTCGAGGGCGGCCCGTCCGAGGAGAGCGGCCGCATCGACCTGCCGCTGGCGCGGCGCTCGGACGATCCGCGCTCGTGGTGGATGAAGTCCGACCCGGCGGGGGACCCGGCGCTGACCTACTGGCGCGTGCTCGGGCGGTCGGACGGTCGGACTTGGCTGGAGCTGAAGCCGGTGACAGGGCGCACCCACCAGTTGCGGGTCCATTGCGCCGCCTCGGGCTGGCCGATCCGCGGCGACGCGATCTACGGCACCGCGCCACGCGGCAGCGCCCTGCACCTCCACGCGCAGACCCTCTCGATCCCGCTCTACCCGAAGCGCGACGCGATCACCGTGACGGCGCCGCCACCGCCGCACATCGCAGAGGTGGTGGGCGGAATGCGCGCCTGAATTGCACCGTCATCACGCGCGCAGCGACGAGAATCGCGGGCAGCGCGACGGCGCGGACGTGGCGCCGCTGGATGGCTTCGCTCCGCTCGCGAGAACGAACGGTCAGGGCCGCGATAGGCAGGTTCGGTTCCTCCGTCTGCAACCCTCCTGCGCTTCGGCACTGTCGTTGCGGGCGCGCCGCAGGTGAGAGCCCGGAACCCATAACCACGGCGTGATCCGGGTGTGGAGGAGCGTCCTTACGACACCGCGGCTCTGGATTCCGGGCTCCGCCGAGCGGACCCGAAATGACGGGGTTGATTGAGTAGGCACTCAAGCCAAGGCCGCGCGTTAGGCCCCGATGAGCCGCCTACCGTCGTGCCCGGCGATGGCAACGTTGTGGAACGTCCCCGCGGCTTCGGGCGTGGCGAGGCGCACCGCGGTGAAATCCGCGCTCCGCCCGACGCCGCCGCGCTCCGCCAGAACCGTCAGGCGGCGGCCCACCTGAGCGTCGAGGTGCCGCCGGAGGGCATCTCCTCCGGCCTCGCGCAGCCGCGCCGCCCGTGCGCGGATCGCCTCTGGGGCCACCGGCGGCATGCGCGCTGCGGGCGTTCCGGGACGGGGGGAATACGGAAAGACGTGCAGGTGCGTTAGGCCGCATTCCGCCACGAGATCGAGGGAACGGTCGAACTGCGCCTCGGTCTCAGTGGGAAAGCCGGCGATCAGATCCGCGCCGAACACCATATCGGGCCTGAGCCGCCGCGCCGTCTCGCAGAATCGGATCGCGTCGGCACGCAGATGCCGGCGCCTCATCCGCTTGAGGATCAGATCGTCGCCGGCCTGCAAAGACAGGTGCAGGTGCGGCATCAGACGCTCCTCCTCGGCAATGGCGGCGAGCAGCGCCGCGTCCGCCTCCACGGAGTCGATGGAGGACAGGCGCAGGCGCGCAAGGCCCGGCACCGCGCGCAGGATCTGCCGGACCAGGGTACCGAGGCTGAGCGGGGGCCCGGGAAGGTCGCGGCCATAGGCCGTGAGATCCACCCCGGTCAGCACCACCTCGCGGCCGCCATGCTCCACGATCCGCGCGATCTGCATGACGACGTCGGCCGCCGGCACGGAGCGGGAATTCCCACGGCCGAAGGGAATGACGCAGAAGGTGCAGCGATGGTCGCAACCGTTCTGCACCGGCACGAACGCGCGGGTATGCCCGGCGATCGCCTCGAACCGCGTCGGTTCGGCCGTCCGCGCCGCCATCACCGCACCCGGTCCCGTGCCGGCCTCCGTCCATCCCTCAGGCCGGAGCTTCTCGCTGTTGCCGACGAGGCGCGACACCTCGGGCATCGCCGCGTAGGCCTCGGTCTCGACCTCGGCGCCGCAGCCGGTGACGACGATCTCGGCCCCGGGCCGCTCCCGGGCGATGCGCCGGATCGCCTTCCGGGCCTGCCGCCCGGCCTCAGCGGTCACCGCGCAGGTGTTCACCACCACCCGATCCCGCCCGTCCGCCGCCGCGTGGGCCCGCAGGGCCTCGGACTCGACGGTGTTGAGGCGACAGCCGAACGTCAGGGTCTCGACCGTCATCAGGCCGCGCTGTCGAACAGCTCCGGCGCCAGGGTGCCCTCGGCGACGAGCGCGACCGGGCCGGTCATCAGGACGTGGTCGTCGGCGCGCCATTCGACGAACAATTCGCCGCCCGGCAGCGCGACATGCGCCTGCCGGCCGATCATGCGGAGCCGCGAGGCGGCCACCACGGTGGCGCAGGCGGCGGTGCCGCAGGCGAGCGTCAGCCCGGCCCCCCGCTCCCAGACCCGGAGCTTGATCGTCTCGCGGCCCGTCACCTGCGCCACCGAGATGTTGGCGCGCTCCGGGAACAGCGGGTGGTTCTCCAGCATCGGGCCGATCCGGGCGAGGTCGAAGCTGTCCGGATCCTGCTCCACGAAGAACACAGCGTGCGGGTTGCCCATGTTCACGGCACCCGGCGAATGCAGGATCGGATCGTCGATCGGGCCGATCTGCAGCTCGATCCGGCGGGTGTCGGGGAACGGCTCGGACAAAGGGATCTCGTCCCAGGCAAGCCGCGGCCGACCCATATCAACCGTGAAGGCGCGCTCGGAGACGCGGCGCACGCCGAGGAGACCGGCCGCCGTCTCAAGGGTTAGTCGACCGCCCTCGGCGGGCCGGGCCATGGCCGGGTCGTCGAGCATCGCGTAGGCGACACAGCGCGTGCCGTTGCCGCAAGCGCCCGATTCCGAGCCGTCGGTGTTGTAGATCCGCATAAACGCATCGGTGCCCCGGCTCACGGGATCGTGCAGCACCATCAGCTGGTCGAAGCTCGACCCCGGATCCTGCGCAATTGCGCGCGCCTCTTCGGGCCGCACCGTCACCGAGGACCCGCGCAGGTCCAGCACCACGATCGCGTTGCCGGCGCCGTGCATCTTCAGGAAGCGTCTGTGGGCGAGTGCGCTCATGCGGTCCCGCAACGAAAGGGAGGTGGCGGGCTATATGGCAAAAGCGGCCCCCGAGCGCGAGAGGAACGCGCAGCGTGGCAGATGCGCCGCACCTGCAGCTCTCGTCCGCGGCGGTCTCGCGGGCCGTCCCGTTCGCCATTAGGTTATGCGCCGGGAGCCCGCGCGATCATCCGCTGGCCTCGACCGGAGCGCTCACCGTGATCCGCCTTCGTCCGCTCGTCGCCCTCTCGGCTGCTCTCGTGCTCGCGTCCGGCGGCCCGATCGCCGCCCAACAGCAGCCCGCCCCCCCGCCATCCACGGCGCCCGCGCCAGCCCAGACGAATCCGCTGCCGACGACGACGGCGCCGAACCCGGTGCCCGACCCGGGCAAGAGCCCGGCCCCGGCGCCCCAACAATCGGTGGCGCCACCGCCTGCGGGCCAGTCCGCCGTGGGAACGCCCGCGCGGCCGACGCTCCTGGAGAAGGCCGGCGAGCCCGGCGACGTCGACGAGGTCACGCTGCCCGCCAAGCCGGCCGCGATCTTGTCCGGCAAGACCAAGTGGGAAGAGGCGGTTCCGAACCTCAAACAGGCCTTCGCGCGGATCGAGGCCGACCTCGCCAAGATCGGCGTCGCGCCGGCCGGCCGGCCGCTGGCGGTCTTCACCCGCACCGACGACGACGGCTTCGAGTTCGAGGCGATGATGCCGGTCTCGGCGGCCCCGAACCCGGCGCCGGCCGAGACTGACGGGCTGCGCTTCGGCACCACGCCCTCCGGCAAGGCGTTGCGCTTCGCCCACAAGGGCTCCTACGAGTCGATCGACAGCACCTACGAGACCCTGACCGCCTATCTCGATGCCAAGGACATCGTGGTGCAGGACCGGTTCGTCGAGGAATACGCCACCGACCTCAAGGACAGCACCGACGACAACCTCGACGTGAACATCTACGCCCTGGTGAAGTAGGCGGCCGCCATCCGGCGCCGATCCGCGGCGTCCCACTCGACTGCCACGTCCTGTTCGGGATCGAGCGCGGGTCCCCTCTCCCATGCGGGAGGGGGGGTGGGGGTCACACGCTGCCAGCGGCCGCGCTTGCCGCCTGAGACGTGCGAGCGGCGCAGCCTCTCCGGCGTGCGAACCCGACGACGCGGACAGATCGCCGCTACCCCGCCACGGCAGGAACAGGGGCGTCGGCTCGCGGATTCGCTCGACATGCCCGCTGCCGACATCAGATCCGCGACCGTCCCGCGTCCGCGCCGCAAGGTGGCCCCCGCCGTCACGGATCCCGCGCTCGCCGAGAAGGCGCTCGTCATTCACGCGCGGCTCTGCCCGGTCTACGGCTGCCCGATCCCGTACTTCCACAGCCTCGATCCGGTCAGCGAACTCGTCTCCTCGCTCCTGTCGCATCGGACGCGCAACGCCGAATCCGGCCGGGCCTTCAAGGCACTGCGGGCGCGCTTCCCGGACTGGGAGGCGGTGATCGACGCGGACGTTCCGGAGATCGAGGCCGCCATCGCGGGCGTGACCTGGCCGGAGCTGAAGGCGCCGCGCATCCGCGACGTGCTCCGGACCCTGCGCGACCGGTGTGGCAGCCTCGACCTCACCTTCCTGGCCGACATGGAGGTCGAGGCCGCACGGGCGTGGCTGCAGGCGATTCCCGGCGTCGGGCCGAAGACAAGCGCGGCGGTCCTGTCCTTCTCCACACTGCGGATGCCGGCCCTGCCGGTCGACAGCCACCATCACCGGGTCGCCCAGCGCCTCGGGCTGATCGGCAAGTCGGTCGATGTAGGCCCGTCGCACCCGATCCTGCGGGCGCAGCTCCCGGCCGACTGGAGCGCCCAGGACCTCTACGACAATCACGAGATCCTGATGCTCCACGGCCAGCAGGTCTGCCACCATCATCGCCCGGCCTGCGGACGCTGCGTCCTGGTCGATCTCTGCCCGAGCGCGAAGCTGCCCACGCGGGAGCCCTGAGCGAATCCTTGACCGGTCCGGCCTACGGGTGCGAGTAACCCCGCGCCCGGACGGCGCTGAGCCCCGGCCTTACCTTGCTCAGGATCGGCGCCGATGGCCGCGTTCACCGAATTGGTCTTCTCGGGCGTCCAGCCCACCGGCAACCTGCACCTCGGCAATTACCTCGGGGCGGTGAAGCGCTTCGTAGAGATGCAGGAACGCGACGCGCAGTGCCTGTATTGCGTGGTCGACCTGCACGCGATCACCGTCTGGCAGGATCCCGAGGCCCTGCGCGGCCAGATCCGCGAGGTCACGGCCGCCTTCCTCGCCGCCGGCATCGATCCCAAGCGCTCGATCGTGTTCAACCAGAGCCAGGTGCCGCAGCACGCCGAGCTCGCCTGGGTGTTCAACTGCGTCGCCCGCCTCGGCTGGCTGAACCGCATGACCCAGTTCAAGGAGAAGGCCGGCAAGGACCGGGAGAACGCCTCGATCGGCCTCTACGACTACCCGGTGCTGATGGCCGCCGACATCCTGGCCTATCGGGCGACGCACGTGCCCGTCGGCGAGGACCAGAAGCAGCACTTGGAGCTGACCCGGGACATCGCCCAGAAGTTCAACACCGACTTCTCGGGATCGATCACGGCGCACGGCCACGGCGACGCGTTCTTCCCGATCACGGAGCCGCTGATCGGCGGCCCGGCCGCCCGGGTCATGTCCCTGCGTGACGGCACCAAGAAAATGTCGAAATCGGACCCGTCCGACAACGCCCGGATCAATCTCACGGACGACGCGGACGCCATCGCCCAGAAGATCCGCCGGGCCAAGACCGACCCTGAGCCCCTGCCCTCCGAGGTGGCGGGCCTCAAGGAGCGGCCGGAAGCCGACAACCTCGTGGGGATCTACGCGGCGCTCGCTGGAATTGCCCGGGAGGACGTGCTGCGCGACTTCGGCGGGGCGCAGTTCTCGACCTTCAAGCCGGCGCTCGCCGATCTCGCGGTGACGAGTCTCGCGCCGATCGCCGAGGAAATGCGCCGCCTCACCGCCGATCCGGGCCACATCGACGCCGTGCTGGCCGATGGCAGCGCCCGGGCCGAGACCATCGCGGCGCAGACGCTGGACGCCGTGAAGGACATCGTCGGCTTCGTCCGGCGCGGTCCGAGCCTACAGGCGGTGCGGTGACCGTCCGCGCGCTGGTCTTCGACGTCTTCGGGACGCTGGTCGACTGGCGTTCCGGCGTCGCCCGCGAGGCGGGGCGGCTGCTCGCGCCCGTCGCGCCGAACCTCGATGCCGGCGCCTTCGCGGATGCGTGGCGCGCCCGCTACAACCCGTCGATGGAGACGGTGCGCTCCGGCGCCCGGCCCTTCGTCGACCTCGACACGCTCCAAGCCGAGTCGTTGCCCGACGTGCTGGCGCAGTTCGGCGTCACGGGCGTCTCCGAGGCCGTGCAACGGGAGCTGGTCCAGGCCTGGCACCGGCTCGACGCGTGGCCGGAGGTGCCGGACGCGCTGCGGCGGCTGCGGGAGAAGCACCTCCTGGCGCCGAACTCCAACGGGCATGTCCGGCTGATGGTCGACCTGGCCCGCCGTAACGGCCTGATCTTCGACGCTATCCTTGGGGCCGGCTATTCCCGCGATTACAAGCCGAAGCCGGCGCTCTACCGCGATGCAGTCGCGGCCTTCGGCTTTGCGGCTGGGGAGACCATGATGGTCGCCGCCCATTCCAACGACCTCGCGGCGGCGGCGAGCCACGGCCTGTCGACCGCCCACATCGCCCGCCCGCACGAGCACGGCCCGGCCGGCGGCGAGACCGCGCCGACGGTGCCGGTCACCCACGCGGCGCTGGACCTGGCGGATCTCGCCGACCAGCTCGGCTGCTGAGGCGGACATACCGGAGGGTCCAGATGGCCGATTGGAACCCCGCCCTCTACACCTGCTTCGAGGACGAGCGGACGCGGCCGGCAGCCGAACTCCTCGCCCGCGTACCCCTCGACGCACCGGTTCTGGCCGTCGATCTCGGCTGCGGCCCCGGCAATTCCACCGCACTGATCGCGGCACGCTACCCCGACGCGGAGGTGATCGGCCTCGACACCTCGCCGGCCATGCTGGAGAGCGCCCGCGCCCGGCTCTCCGGTCTCGCCTTCGCGCTGGCTGATGCCGCGACCTGGGTGCCCGAACGCGCGCCGGACCTGATCTTCGCCAACGCCGTCCTGCAATGGTTACCCGACCACGCGACCCTGCTGCCGCGGCTGTTCGGTCTCCTCGCCCCGGACGGCGTGCTGGCCGTGCAGATGCCCGACAATCTCGCAGAGCCCTCGCACCGGCTGATGCGCGAGGTCGCCGGCGCGGGCCCATGGTCAGCGGCCATCGGCGATCCGGCCGTGGCCGGCCGCCTCGGCCGGATGCTGGAGCCAACCGCCTATTACGATCTGCTGGCACCCCACGCTGCCGAGGTCGATGTCTGGCGCACGACCTACCACCACCGCATGGCGGATGCCGCCTCCATCGTCGATTGGGTCAGCGCAACCGGTCTCCGGCCCTTCCTCGATCCGCTCGACACAGATCAAAAGCCCCGCTTCCTGGCCGCCTATGAGTGCGCCATCGCAGAAGGCTATCTACCCCGGAGCGACGGGCAGCGCCTTCTCGCCTTCCCGCGGGTGTTCATCGTGGCGCGCAAACCGCGGTAGCAGCCCGCTCCTTCAGGCCGCGCGCACCGTGCCGAGGAAACGGCTCACCTCGGCACTCAGGTGCTCGGATTGCCGGGACAGGTCGGAGGACGAAGCCAGCACCTGATTGGCGGCCGCGCCGGTCATGTCGGCAGCGCCGGCCACCCGGGAGATGTTGGTCGTCACCTCGCCTGTGCCGGCGGCGGCCTGGGTCACGTTGCGCACGATCTCCTGGGTCGCGGCGTCCTGTTCCCGCACCGCGGCAGCGATCGTTGTCGCCACCCCGCTGATCTCACCGACGCGCCCCGTGATGCTGCCGATCGCCGACACGGCCTGGCCGGTGGAGGCCTGAACGCGGGCGATGTGGCCCGAGATCTCTTCGGTCGCCTTCGCGGTCTGGCCAGCCAGTTCCTTGACCTCGGCGGCCACCACCGCGAAGCCTCTTCCGGCCTCCCCGGCCCGGGCCGCCTCGATGGTGGCGTTCAGGGCCAGCAAATTGGTCTGGCCGGCGATTCCATGGATCAGCGCCACCACGTCGCCGATCTTGATTACCGCGGCGTTCAGATCCTCCACCAGCCTGACCGTCTGGGCCGCCTCGTCAGCCGCAGCCTGCGCGAGCCGTGCGGATCCCTGGACCTGCCGTCCGATCTCCCGCACGGAGCTGCCGAGTTCCTCGGCCGCCGAGGCTGCGGCGCGGACGTTGGAGGCCGCCTCCTCGGCTCCGGCCGCGACGGTGATCGACTGGCTGGCGGTCTCCGAGGCCGTATCGGCCAAGCCGCGCGCCGTGGCCTGCAACTCGGTGGCCGCCGCAGTGACCGAGCCGACGATGCCGCCGACGGCGTGTTCGAACGCCTCCGCCAGATCAGCGGTCGCACGCCGGCGTTCCTCCTCGGACTGGGCAAGGGCGGCCGCCCGGGTCCGGGCGTCGGCCTCGGCCTGGGCGCGGAGCGCGTCGCGCAGGCTCAGGACGGCGCGTCCGACGAGCCCGACCTCATCGCGGCGCCGCGCCTCGGGTACGCGCGCCTCGTAGTTCCCCGCCGCCATGTCGCCGATCGTCCTGCCGAGGCTGCGGATCGGTGTCCCGACGAGGCGGTGCAGCACGCCGAGGAGAGCCGCGCACCCGATCAGCACGCAGAGGACCGAGATACCGATCAACATCGCGCGGGCCCGATCCTCCGCGGACGTCAGGGTCGCGACCGGCACCGCGACCACGATGGCCCATCGATCGGGCGTCTCGCCGGCCTGGATATGCTGCGCCATGTAGCGCCACGGCGCGCCATCCGGGCCGGGCGCATCGACGACCACATTCGCGCCCGCCGCGATCGACTGCCTGGCGACGGCGGCCGCGGAGGCGTCAAAGGTCTGCAGCGGCTTTCCGGCGGCTTCGCCGGTCGGGTGCGCCACGGTCGTCCCGCTCGCCGAGACGACGGCCAGGTAGCCGGTTCCGAACGGCTTCACCGCGCCGAGCGCCCGGTTCAGGGATCCGAGGTCGATGTCGACGCCGGCTGTGCCGAGATATGCGCCGTCCACGATGATCGGCGCGCCGAACGACATCATGACGATGTCCTTCCCGGCAACCGGGTAGATGTAGGGCTCGATGGCCACCAGACGGTTGAGCTTCTTGGGTTGAAGGTAATAGGCGCCGTCCGGCTCGGTCTCGTAGCCGGTGAGAACCTCCCGCTTGATCGTGCCGCTGCCGCGGTTCCAGTACGGCATGAAGCGGCCGCTCGCGTCCGAGGATGCCGTGCCGGCGAACTCGCGGTCCCGCCCATCCAGGGCATTCGGCTCCCAGCCCGTCCAGGTCGCGATCAGGTCGGGGTTGGCGCGCAGCAGGTCGCGTAGCGTCGCATCGTAGACCGCCCGATCCCGGATCCCGCCGGCGCGCAGGGCCGACGCCGCAACCGCGAGGCTCTCGGCGGTCTTGGCTGCGGCAGAGAGACGAAGCCTGACGTCGCGCGCCTCACTCGACAGCGTCTCTGACTGGATTCTTGCCGTCTGTTCCTCAAAAGCAGAGTTTATCCGGCGGATCAGGAACGTTGTTCCGGCCGCAAAAATCGCGGCGATCAAGACACTGCATATGATTGCGACGCGGAGCGGAAGCGAGAACATTTCGGATAAGCGTCCGCACGTAGATTATGTGGCTTTCGCCGAGCATTCCTACGCTATCTAACCGGTTCGCTGCCGTCAACGCTACGAACAACATGCGTATCTGCAGATCAATTACACAATATAAAATCCAAATTTACTTCCAATGATGGCTATATGCTCAAATAAATCAAAGCATATTTTTTGAAAATAACCGAAGAAGCGAGTTCGCCGGCCGACGGCGGGATCCGGCGGCCGGCAGCTTCCTTTCAGGCTTCGCCGCGTGCGACCAGCGCCTCGTACTCGGACACGTCCAGCTTGCCTTCCTGGGCAACCCGCGCCTTGTCGGCATCACTGATGACATCGCCCGCGAGGTCGAGACGCTTCCATGCGGCGAGCGGCGTCTCGCGACCGGGCCTTGGGACGTACTTGTTCTGCTCGAGCTTCTTGTACTTGTGGATGTAGCGCGGGCAATTGACCCAGATCTTCGTCACCGCGACCTTCACGAGGTACTTGGCCTCGGTGTACTCAGCCATGAGCGTGTCGTCGCGCAGCAGCGTGGCGTGGCCCTGAACGCGGATGCGGTGCGGCGTCTCAAAGTCAATGAATAGCAGGCCGACCTTGGCCTGACCCTCGATGTTGCCCATCGAGTAGAACATGCCGTTGCCGTCGAAGCCTGGGAACACCAGCGTGCTGGGGTCGAGCACCTTCACGAAGCCCGTGGGGCCGCCCTTGTAGGAGACGGTCGGCATCCCGTCCGGGTCGACGGTCGAGAGGAAGAACATGTCGCGGGAGCCGATGAAGGCGCCCTCCTCCGGCTGGATGCTCTCGTGGACCCAATCCTCGTCGAGCCGCACGGCGAGCTTGGTGGTCCCGAACTCCTTCTGCAGCGCCCGGTGCGCGTCGGAATAGAGCGATGCCATGGCGTATCCTCCCAGCCTTCGTCGGTCCTCGTCGCGCGGGACCGCTGGCCGGGCTTATCGCTGGGAATAGCCGCGCTCGGCAACCAAGAACGCGAAGGGCCGGCCTCGCTCGCGCGTGACCGGCCCCCAGCACGGCCGAGCAGAGCCCGGCCGCACGATGAGAAGAAATCAGTTGCGGGTCTTGTCGACCAGCGCCTTCTCGGAGATCCACGGCATCATGCCGCGGAGCTTGGCACCGACCTCCTCGATCGGGTGGGCGGCGAGCTTGGCGCGGGTCGCCTTGAACGAGGTCTGGTTGACCTTGTTCTCCAGCATCCAGTTGCGGGTGAAGGTGCCCGACTGGATGTCGTTGAGCACGCGCTTCATCTCGGCCTTCGTCTCGGGCGTGACGATGCGTGGGCCGGTGACGTACTCGCCGTACTCGGCCGTGTTGGAGATCGAGTAGTTCATGTTGGCGATGCCGCCCTCGTAGATGAGGTCGACGATCAGCTTCACCTCGTGCAGGCACTCGAAATAGGCCATCTCGGGGGCGTAGCCCGCCTCGACCAGCGTCTCGAAGCCGGCCTTGATCAGCTCGACGAGGCCACCGCAGAGCACGGCCTGCTCGCCGAACAGGTCGGTCTCGCACTCCTCCTTGAAGGTCGTCTCGATGATGCCGGCGCGGCCGCCGCCATTCGCCGAGGCGTACGACAGGCCGAGGTCGTGGGCGTTGCCGCTCGCGTCCTGCGCGATGGCGATCAGGGTCGGCACGCCGCCGCCGCGGAGGTATTCAGAGCGGACGGTGTGGCCGGGGCCCTTCGGGGCGACCATCAGGACGTCGAGGTCCTTGCGCGGCTCGATCAGGTTGAAGTGGACGTTGAGGCCGTGGGCGAACAGGAGCGCGGCGCCCTGCTTCATGTTGCCTTCCAGCGACTCGCGGTAGATGTCGCCCTGCAGCTCGTCGGGGGTGAGCATCATCACGACGTCGGCCCACTTGGCGGCCTCGGCGACCGACAGGACCTTGAAGCCCTCGTGCTCGGCCTTCTTGGCGGTCGCGGAGCCCTCGCGCAACGCGATGACGATGTCCTTCACGCCGGAATCGCGCAGGTTGAGCGCGTGGGCGTGGCCCTGGCTGCCGTAGCCGACGATGGCGACCTTCTTGCCCTTGATCAAGTTCAGGTCGGCGTCGCGATCGTAATACACCCGCATGTCTGTCTCCTCTTAAGTTCGGTGATTCGGGTCGGGTTTGGCCTGACCGTAGAGGGTCAGGAACTGCTCGACGGCGCGGCCCGCATCGCGCCGGATCTCGGCCCCGTCGAGGTCGAGGGTCTCGCCGAGCAGAAGTCGGATCTGGATATCCCGGCCGACGAGGCCGAAGAAGGTGCGGAAGGCGGCCTCGCTGTCGGCGAAGCTCAGCAGGCCGGCGGCGCGGCCGGCCTCCAGCACGGGCTTGACCCGCTCGCCGATGGCGAAGCGCCCGTTCGCGAGCACGATGCCGCCGAGGTTGCTCTTGCGCGAGCCCGCATGCGCGATGGCGATGCGGTTCAGCGCGACCGAGGTCGGGCCGGTGATGACCTCCAGCCACGTCACGGCGAAGTCCTGCAAGCGCTCCCGCAGGGTCACGCCGTCGAGCACCTGCGCGGCGTCGCGCCCGGCATGAACCCGGGAGGCCTGCCAGCGCACCGTCGCGGTCAGCAATCCGTCCCGGTCACCGAACCACTTGTAGAGCGTCTCCTTCGAGCAGCTCGCCCGGCGCGCGACGGCGTCCATGGTGACTTGCTCGCCGTCCTCGACCATGAGGCCGAGCACGGCGTCCAGCACCGCCTGCTGGCGTGCCGAGGGTGCGTCCTGCTCTGCTGTGGCGCTGGCCTGCATCGTCTCGAAATGGCGTACCGTACCGTACGGTACGCGCTGTAGGCCGATTCGGAGGCCGCGGCAAGGGGGTGCCGCGGCCGGCCGTGTCAGCGCGGGAGAGGCAGACCCTCGCGGGCGAAGACGGCCTGGACGGCCGGGCGCTCGGCGACCCGGCGGGCATGGGCGGTCCAGGCCGGGAAGCGGCCGGCCATGTCGAACCGAAGAGTCGGGCCGTTCGCCCAGAACCAGAAGACCATCAGGTAGGCGTCCACCACGCTGAAGCGGTCACCCACCGCCCAGCCACCGTGCGAGAGGCGCACCTCGGTCATGGTGGCGAGATCGGCATAGGTGTTGGCGGCCTTTGCCTTGATGCCGTCGAAGGCGCTCTCGTCCTCGGTGTAGCGCTCCGGCCGGCGGACATGCGCGTAGGTCACGTGGTGGTTGCAGGCGAGCCAGCCGAGCCACTCGTCCGCGGCGGCCTGCTCCCGCAGGTCAGTGGGCCAGAGCCCCTTTTCCGGCACCTGACGGGCGACGTGGCGCAGGATCGCGGCGCACTCGGTGAGCACCCAGCCGTCCTCGGTCAGCGCCGGCACGCGGCCGCGATCGTTGATGGACAGGTATTCCGGCCGACGCTGGTCGCCCGCGGCGAGGTCGAGCTTATTACCCTCGTAGGGCAGCCCGGATTCCTCCAGGATGATGTGGGCGGCGAGCGAGCAGGCGCCGGGGGCGTAGTAGAGAGTGCGGGCGGTCATGCGGAGTCCTTAATCGACGAACGCGGGCGCGGCGTTTTCAGCGACAACGGCCAGCCGGCTGTCGCCTTCGATGCCGACGACGTCTTCCGGCTCCCCCGAGCACCGACTGGCCGCGCGTCAGAAGCTCAGAGCGGGTCCGACCCGCGCCCCATGGCGCTGATGCCGGTGCGACAGATCTCCACCAGCCCGATCACACTCATCAGGCGCACGAACCGGTCGACATCTTCTGTGGCGCCAGTCAGCTCGAACACGAAGGAGTTGAGCGTCGCGTCGAGTGTCTTGGCGCCAAATGCAGCGGCCAGCCGCAGGGCTTCGCTGCGGTGCTCGCCCTCGCCCTTCACCTTCACGAGGCAGATCTCGCGCTCGATGGCGTTGCCCTGGAGCGTCAGGTCCACGACCCGGTGCACCGGCACCAGGCGGTCGAGCTGCGCCTTGATCTGCTCGATCACGGCGTTCGTGCCCGTCGTAACGATGGTGATGCGCGAGATGTGGCGCGCCTCCTCGGTCTCGGAGACCGTCAGGCTCTCGATGTTGTAGCCCCGGCCGGAGAACAGGCCCGAGATGCGGGCGAGCACGCCGGGCTCGTTGTCGACGATCACCGCCAGCGTGTGCCGGTTCACCGGCTCGACGCGGACCGCATCGGGGTAGTGGGTGTTCATCGCGTTCATCGCCGGCCTCGTCCTCGTCGTTCGACCCATCGCCGCCGCAGCGGCGGATCGCGGCCCGGCTTCGACGCCGGGCCGCCCGCCCTCACACCAGCATCTTGCCTTCTTCGGAGATCACGTCGCCGAGCTCGACGCCGGTCTCGCCGAGGTAATCGGACAGGAGCATCTCGTTGTGCGCCTTGCCCGACGGGATCATCGGGAAGCAGTTCTCGGTCTTGTCGACGATGCAGTCGAAGATCACCGGGCCGTCATGGGCGAGCATCTCGGCGATGGCGCCGTCGAGGTCGCCCGGCTTCTCGCAGCGCATGCCCTTGGCGCCGTAGGCCTCGGCCAGCTTCACGAAATCCGGCAGGCTCTCCGAGTAGCTCTGCGAGTAGCGCGAGCCGTGCAGCAGCTCCTGCCACTGCCGGACCATGCCCATGTACTCGTTGTTCAGGATGAACACCTTGATCGGCAAGCGGTACTGCACCGCCGTCGACATCTCCTGCATGTTCATCAGGATCGAGGCCTCGCCGGCGATGTCGATCACCAGCCCGTTCGGGTGCGCGAGCTGCGTGCCGATCGCGGCCGGCAGGCCGTAGCCCATCGTGCCGAGGCCGCCAGACGTCATCCAGCGGTTCGGCTCGTCGTACTTGAAGTATTGGGCGGCCCACATCTGGTGCTGGCCGACCTCGGTGGTGATGTAGGTCTCGCGGCTCTTGCAGGCCTCGTAGAGGCGCTGGACCGCGTATTGCGGCTTGATGATCGTGCCGGACGGCCAGTAAGCGAGGCAGTCCCGCGCCTTCCAGGTCCCGATCTTCTGGAACCACGAATCGAGGTTGGACTTATCCGGCCGCGACGGCAAAGCGCGCCACGCCTCGAGCATGTCGGCCAGCACCGAGGCACAGTCGCCGACGATGCCGACATCGACCTTCACGACCTTGTTGATCGAGGACGCGTCAACGTCGATGTGGATCTTCTTCGAGAACGGCGAGAACGCGTCGAGCCGGCCGGTGATCCGGTCGTCGAACCGGGCGCCGACGCAGATCATCACGTCGCACTCGTGCATCGCGAGGTTGGCCTCGTAGGTCCCGTGCATGCCGAGCATGCCCAGGAACTTCTCGTCCGTGCCCGGATAGGCGCCGAGCCCCATCAGGGTCGAGGTGACCGGGAAACCGGTCTCGCGGACGAGCTCGCGCAGCAGGCGCGAAGCCTCCGGGCCCGAGTTGATCACGCCGCCGCCGGTGTAGAAGACCGGCCGGCGCGCCGTTGCCATCAATTCGACGGCGGCGCGGATCCGATCGGAATCGCCCTTCACGGCCGGGCGATAGGTCTTGTGGCTCGCGATCTCAGGACGCTCGTAGAGCCCCGAGGCGAACTGGATGTCCTTGGGCAGGTCGACGACCACCGGGCCCGGCCGGCCGTTGGCCGCGACGTAGAACGCCTCGTGCAGGATGCGCGGCAGGTCGTCGATCGATTTGACCAGGTAATTGTGCTTCGTGCAGTGGCGCGTGATGCCGACCGTGTCGCATTCCTGGAAGGCATCGGTGCCGATCAGGTGCGTCGGGACCTGGCCGGTGATGCAGACCAGCGGGATCGAATCCAGCATCGCGTCGGTCAGGCCGGTGACGATGTTGGTGGCGCCGGGACCCGAGGTGACGAGGACGCAGCCGACCTTGCCGGAGGAGCGGGCATAGCCCTCCGCCGCGTGGACGGCGCCCTGCTCGTGGCGGACGAGGATGTGCTTGACGGCGTTCTGGTGGAACAGCGCGTCGTAGATCGGAAGTACGGCGCCGCCCGGATACCCGAACAGCGTGTCGACACCCTGATCCTGGAAGGCCCGGATGACCATCTCGGCCCCGGTCATGACCTCGCCGCTCATGCTCGTCTCCTCGCGCTCTCCGGAGCCACCGCGATCCTCGGATCGCCGCCCTGCCCCGTCCTCTCTCACTGCACCTTCGTCCCGCGAAGCGGTCTCCGCCTCGCCCGAACGTGCCCTTCGCGTCGATATCCCGTCTGCGCCGATCCCATGCTGCCCTGACGCGGGCAACAAAAAAGGGCCCCGAGGGACCCTGCATGCGCCACCGCTCGGACCGCGGCCCTAGCTCAGGGCCGCCCCGTCGGTGACGCTACCGCTACAATAAGGATCGTGGTCATCGGATATCCGAACTCGCCCCGCGGCGGCCGACCAATCCAGCATGGATTGCAACGGATCGCGCGTGAAGTGTCGGGCCTCTTAGCGGAGAGCGGGGAGCGGGTCAACGGCTCTGTCGTGCCGTTTCGGTGCTTCGAGCCGCTTCCGCGCCTTCACGACACCGGCGGCGGGTAGCGGCGGACCCAGTTGCTCGCCGCGTCGTAGGCTGTGCCGAGTTGCAGGCAGGCGAGCTCGCCGTGGTTGGGACCGACGATCTGGATGCCGGTGGGCAGTCCGGCCTCTCCGAACCCGGCCGGCACGTCGAGGGTCGGCAAGCCCGCCATGGTCACCGGGATCACGGTCTGCATCCAGCGGTGATAGGTATCCATTCGGCGCCCACCCACCGTCTCGGGCCAGCGCAGAGCCTTGTCGAACGGGAAGACCTGCGCCGTCGGCATCACGAGGTAATCGTAAGTCGCCATGAACCGGCGCAAGGTCTCGTACCAGCGCGTGCGGCCCTCGAGGGCGGCGATGATCTGGTCGGCGGTGAGCGCCAGCCCGCGCTCAACCTCCCAGGCGGCCTCCGGCTTCAGCTGAGACCGATGGCGGGGCTCATCGTAGAACGGGCGCAAAGCCGCCGCGACGGTGAGTGCCCGCAGCACCAGCCAATCCTGCCAGAGCCGCTCCATATCGTAGCGCGGCACCGCCTCCTCGACGATGCAGCCCAGCTCGACGAAGGTCGTCAGTGCGGAGCGTCCGAGTTCCAGCACACCGGGATCGAACGGGATCTGCCCGCCGAAATCGCCGAGCCACGCGATGCGGGTGCCGCGAAAATCTCGGGCGCGCGGGCTAGCGAAGGCGGAGGGGTCCTGACGGATCGCGTTCGGGTTGCGCGGGTCGTAGCCCGCCTGGACGGAGAGCATCAGGCCGATATCGGCGGGCGTGCGCCCGATCGCCCCGAGCACGCCGAGGCCGGGGCTGAACACGTCCTTGGCCTCGGCGGGGATGCGCCCCCAGGCCGGGCGCAGGCCGTAGCAATTGTTGAAGGCCGGCGGGTTCCGCAGGGATCCGGCATGGTCGCTGCCGTCGGCGACCGGCTGCATTCGCAGGGCCACCGCGACCGCGGCGCCGCCGCTCGACCCGCCCGCGGTCTTGTCGTGATCGTAAGCGTTGGCGGTGGTCCCGTAGACCGGGTTGAAGCTGTGCGATCCGAGGCCGAATTCCGGGATGTTGGTCTTGCCGATGAAGATCGCTCCGGCGGCGCGAAGCCGGGCCACCATGATAGAGTCGGTGTCGGCGATCCGGTCGGCGAAGATCGGTGAGCCCTGCGTGAACCGCAGGCCCCGCACGGGATCGAGGTCCTTCACGGCGAGTGGAAAACCGTGGAGCGGTCCGACCGCCTCACCGCGCGCCAGGACGGCATCCGCGGCATCCGCCTCCTGAAGTAGCGCCGCGTCGTCCCGCAGCCCCACGATGGCGTTCACCTGCGGGTTGATCCTGTGGATCCGGTCCAGATAGGCGCGCATCACCTCGGCGCAGGAGACGATCCGGCCGCGGATGGCGGCGGCGAGGTCCACCGCGCCCATGGCCGTGATGCCGTCCGGTCGCGCGTCCTGCATCGTACCGCTCCTTCGATCTGGTGGGCTGCACCGACCACGCCGCGATGCAAGATCGGTGACCGTCTTTGCGAGCGGAGCGAAGCAATCCAGCAGCGCAACGCGGGTTCAGCCTCGCGCTGCCCTGAGTCGCTTCGCTGCGCGCGCGATGACGGTGCGCAGACCTTGCCCTAGGTGATTACGCCACCGACCAGGGCAGGGTCTCCTCGCCCCGGAACACCACAACGGTTGTGTCGTCGACCGCGACCGCCTCGGCGACCCGGCCCGGCCGCCGCTCTAGGGTCAAGGTCCCGGCATTCGGCTCCAGGCCGTGGAAGCGCGCACCGTTGAGCGACGCGAAGGCCTCGAACCGGTCGAGTGCCCCCTCCTCGTCGAAGACCTGCACGTAGGTCTGGAGCGCGGAAGGCCCGCAGAACACGCCGGCACAGCCGCAGGACGCCTCCTTGGCGCCGCGGACATGCGGGGCCGTGTCGGTGCCGAGATAGAAGCAGGCCTCGCCCGAGGTCGCGGCCTTGCGGAGGGCCAGCCGGTGCCGCTCGCGCTTGGCCACCGGCAGGCAGTAGAGGTGCGGGCGCAGGCCGCCCTGGAAGATGTGGGTCCGGTTGATCACCAAGTGGTGCGGCGTGATCGTCGCCGCGCACCGGCTCCGGTGCTCGCGGACCACGTCGAGGATCTCCGCCGTGGTGGCGTGCTCCACGGTGACCTTCAGTCCCTGATGGCGGCCGAGCAGTGGGATCAGGCTGCCCTCCATGAAGGCGGCCTCGCGGTCGAAGATGTCGATCTCCGGGTCGGTCGCCTCGCCGTGGATCAGGAGCGGCATGCCGATCCGCTCCATCCGCTCCAGCACGGGCGCGATCCCGTTGAGGTCGGTGACGCCCGCGTGCGAGTTCGTCGTCGCGCCGGCCGGGTACAGCTTGGCGGCGACCCAGACCTTGTCCCGGAAGCCACGCTCGATCTCATCCGGATCGGTGTCGTCCCGCAGGTAGCAGGTCATCAGCGGCGTGAAATCCATTCCCCCGGGGAGTGCGGCGAGGATGCGCTCCCGGTAGGCCTGCGCGGCCGCGACCGTGGTCACTGGCGGCACGAGGTTCGGCATGATGATGCCCCGGGCGAACTGCGCCGCCGTGTAGGGCAGCACCGCCTTCAGCATGGCACCGTCGCGCAGGTGGATGTGCCAGTCGTCCGGCCGGCGGATCGTGATCCGGTCGACCGGCTTCGCCTCCTGGCGCTCGGCGGGGAAGAGGTCTGCGACGCCCATCGCGAAACTCCTCAGGCCTGACCGAAGGCGGAAATGCCGCCATGGGCCGCCGACCACTCCGCCGGCGCGTTGAGGAAGCGCTCGACCTCTTCGAGGGTCTTCGGATCGAAGGTGTCCATCTCCTTGGCCACCGCCAGAACGTCCCACCAGGTGGTGAGGTAGTGGAGCTTGATGCCGATCTCCTCCATCAGCGCGGCGCTACCGGGGAAAATGTCGTAGTAGAACAACACAAAGCAGTGATCGACCTGGGCGCCGGAATTACGCAGGGCCTTGCAGAAATTGACCTTGCTGCGCCCGTCGGTGGCGAGATCCTCGACCAGCAGGGTCCGGGCGCCCTCGACGATCTCGCCTTCGATCTGGGCGTTGCGGCCGAAGCCCTTCGGCTTCTTCCGGATGTACTGCATCGGCAGCATCATCCGGTCGGCGATCCAGGCGGCGAAGGGGATGCCGGCGGTCTCGCCGCCCGCGATGTGGGTCAGCTTCTCGTAGCCGATCTCGCGCACGATCGTGGCGGTGGCGAAATCCATCAGCGTCGAGCGCAGGCGCGGGAACGAGATGATCTTCCGGCTGTCGGTGTAGACCGGGCTCGCCCAGCCGGAGGTGAACTTGAACGGCTCGTCCTTGTAGAAGAGCACCGCGCCGATCTCGAGGAACATCTTGGCCGCCTCGCGGGCGATCACTTGCCGGTCGAGGGGCAGGAAGGGGCTGGTCATGCGGCGTGCGCGCTCCGCTTGGGTGCTCTCCGGGGCTTGAAGACCAGTCCGGCCGGAGAGAACGCATTAAATAAGGGCCTGACCGCCCTCCTCCGCCCTGTCTCCGCCAGCGTCAACCCTGCGCAGCGCGCTATCCGCGCTTCACTTCACGCGGTCTTGCCGGCCCGCAGATGCGCGAGGTGCCGGATCGCCAGAGCGTAGCCGTGCGTCCCGAACCCCGCCAGCACGGCCGTCGCCGCGAGCGAGATGTAGGAGTGGTGGCGGAAGGCCTCGCGGCGATGGACGTTCGAGATGTGGCACTCGATCACCGGCACCTCGCAGGTATTGAGCGCGTCGAGGATGGCCACCGAGGTGTGTGTGTAGGCGCCGGCGTTGATGACGATGCCGGCCGAGCCGACCCGGAATTCCTGGATCGCGTCGATCAGCACGTGCTCGGCGTTGCTCTGGCGGCACTCGACCGCGAGTCCGAAGCCTGCGGCGGTCTCGCGGCACAGGGCCTCGACATCGGCCAGCGTCTCGCGGCCGTAAATCTCCGGCTGGCGCTTGCCCAGCAGGTTCAGGTTCGGCCCGTTCAGGACCAGGATCGTTTCGTTCATCGTGTGCCTCGCGGCCCGAGAGGTGCGGCAAGCGCCGGCAAGACACAAGGGCAGGATGTCATCCGGCCGGAGATGTCCCGCATACGGACCAGAGTCACACGCCGGTCGGTTCAGATCCGCGACCTGCGGCGCTATCCCGGACGGCGCGAGGGGATGAGGCAGGGAGAATAAATGGATGGCGGCATCCCGAAGCGACGCACCCGTGGTGATCGCGGTGGCGATCACGGGCTCGGTCCCGCGCAAGAAGGACAATCCGGCCGTGCCCGTCACGGTGGCCGAGCAGATCGAATCGACGCATCAGGCCTTCGAGGCGGGCGCCACGCTCTGCCACATCCACGTGCGCAACGACGACGAGTCGCCCTCCTCCGACCCGGACAAGTTCGCCGCCGTGCAGGAGGGGCTGCGCCAGCACTGCCCGGGGATGATCGTGCAGTTCTCCACGGGCGGGCGCGGGCGCGACCCGGCTGCCCGTGGCCTCTCGCTCAGGCACCGGCCCGACATGGCCTCCCTGTCCACCGGCTCGGTGAACTTCCCGACCATCGTCTACGAGAATTCCGCGAGCCTCGTGACCGAACTCGCCAGCCAGATGAAGCAGCACGGCGTCCGGCCCGAGATCGAGATCTTCGATCTCTCGCACCTGCACGGCGCCAAGCGCCTCATCGAGGCGGGCCTGATCGACGCGCGCCCGCACGTGCAGTTCGTGATGGGCGTCCAGAACGCCATGCCGGCCGAAGAGCACCTCCTCGACATCCTGCTCGCCGAGACGCGGCGGATCCTGCCCGAGGCGACCTGGACCGCCGCCGGGATCGGCCGCAATCAGGCGGTGGTGATGGACTGGGCGTTGGCCCGCGGCGCCGACGCGGTGCGCACGGGGCTTGAGGACAACATCCGGGTGGCGAAGGACCGTCTGGCGGCGAGCAACGCCGAGCTGGTCGGGCTCGCCGCCGAGGCCGTGGCCCGCCACGGCCGCCGTGTCGCGACGCCCGCCGAGGCGCGCGCCGCGCTCGGGCTTGGCTGAGCCACCTTCTCACGCGCGGGTCGGCGTGCTAACGCTCCGACCGCGCGGGTGTAGCTCAATGGTAGAGCAGCAGCCTTCCAAGCTGAATACGAGGGTTCGATTCCCTTCACCCGCTCCAGCCCGCGCCGCCGGCCGCGGTCGCCGCGCCGGGTCGCGCCTCTTCCGGATCAGGCACACATCATGAAGGTTTCGGCCGACCTCTGCATCGTGCCGATGGGCGTCGGTCCGTCGGTCTCGCCCTACGTACGCGCGATCAAGGCGATCATCGAGTCGAGCGGCCTGACCGCCACGATGCACCCCAACGGCACCAACATCGAGGGCGAGCTCTCGGAGATCTGCGCGCTGGCCGAGCGGTGCGAGGCGAAGCTCGCGGAACTCGGGGTTCAGCGGACCTTCTTCACGCTGATCTTCTCCACGCGCCGGGACAAGGACCAGTCCATGGCCGACAAGCTGACGGCCGTCTCCTGACGCGGCGCGCGGCGCTCCCGCCGCGCGGTCTGGACGCCCAATCGACCTCAGCCGTGGCAGCTGCAGCCGGCATGGTCGCAGCCGGGATGATCCGTGTGCCCGTCGGCGCACGAGTCGCAGCAATAGGCCTTCCCGTCCCGGGACACCGCCTTCGCGACCGGGATCACGCAGACGCAGTCCTGGCAGGCACACTTCACCATCTCGACGTCGACGCTGGCCACGATCTCCTCCTGTGCTCTTATGTGGACGAGTCGACGCTAGATCCGGGACATCCATAAGCAAAGCCGGCCCGGCCGCGGTGACGCGCCCGTGATCCGTTTCCCGGCTCGCGCGTTTCCCTCGTCCGGTCGTTGGCGTGCCGGACGGGAGGACGGCATGGCTGAACAAGAAACCGGCGACGTACGGATCGAGCCTTATGACGGCCCGGCGGGCGGCTGGGGCTCGGCCCGCTCCCTCGTCGAGATCCTGACGCGTGAGGGTGTGCCGGTCACCGGCTCGGCGATGCTGCTGAAGCAGAACAAGCCGGACGGATACATGTGCGTGTCCTGCGCCTGGGCGAAGCCCGCCAAGCCGCTCGCCTTCGAGTATTGCGAGAACGGCGCCAAGGCGACCGCCTGGGAACAGACACGGCGGCGTGCGACGCCGGACTTCTTCGCGGCCCACACCGTCACCGAGCTGCTCGGCTGGAGCGATTACGCTCTGGAGGAGCAGGGCCGCCTCACCCATCCCCTGCGCTACGATCCCGAGACCGACCGCTATCGCCCCGTCTCGTGGGCCGAAGCGATGGCGGAGATTGGGCGGGAGCTGAAGGCCCTGCGCGCGGCCGACCCGAAATCGGTCGTGTTCTACGCCTCGGGCCGGGCCTCCCTGGAGACCAGCTACATGTGGGCGCTGCTGGCGCGTCTCTATGGCAACAACAACCTGCCGGATTCCTCCAACATGTGCCACGAGCCGACCTCGGTGGCGCTGCCCCAATCGATCGGCGCGCCCGTAGGCACGGTGCTCCTTGAGGATTTCGAGGACACCGACCTGATCCTCTTCTTCGGCCAGAATGTCGGGTCGAACGCGCCGCGGATGCTTCACCCGCTCCAGGAGGCCCGCCGCCGCGGCGCGCAGATCATCACCTTCAACCCGCTGCGCGAGCGCGGGCTGGAGCGTTTCACCGATCCGCAATCGCCGGTGGAGATGCTGACGCGGTCCTCCACGAAGATCTCGACCCAGTACCATCAGGTGAAGGCGGGCGGGGATCTCGCGGCGATCACCGGCCTGTGCAAGGCGTTGCTCGCTATGGACCGGGAGGCTTCCGCGTCTGGCCGGCCCGGCGTGCTCGACCACGCCTTCATCGCCGAGCACACCCACGGGTTTGAGGATTTCGTCGCCTTCTGCGACGGGCAGGATTGGGCCGCGCTGGAGCGGCGCTCCGGGCTCACCCGGGCTGCCTTGGAAGCCGCGGCCGCAGCCTATGCCCGCGCCAAGGCGGTGATCGGCATCTACGGGATGGGCCTCACGCAGCACCGCAAAGGTACCGAGACCGTGCGGATGCTGGTCAACCTGCTGCTCCTGCGGGGTAATATCGGCAAACCCGGGGCCGGGATCTGCCCCGTGCGCGGCCATTCCAACGTGCAGGGCCAGCGCACGGTCGGCATCACCGAGAAGCCGGAACTGGCGCCCCTCGACAAGCTGAAGGAACTCTACGATTTCGAGCCGCCGCGGGAGAAGGGGCTCAACACCGTCGAGACCTGTGAGGGCATCCTCGACGACAGCGTGAAGGCCTTCATCGGGCTGGGCGGCAACTTCCTGCGCGCGGTCCCCGACACCGGCCGCATGGAGCCGGCTTGGCGTCGGCAGCGGCTGACCGTCCAGATCTCGACCAAGCTCAACCGCTCGCATCTCGTGAACGGGGCGGTGGCCTACATTCTGCCCTGCCTCGGCCGCATCGAGATCGACCGGCAGGCGAGCGGCCCGCAGGTGGTCTCGATGGAGGATTCGACCGCGCGCTTCCACGGCTCCCGGGGCGTCTCCGATCCGGTCGGCCCGCACCTGCGCTCGGAGCCCTGGATCGTGGCGGAGATCGCGAAGGCGACCCTGCCACCGAATCCGCGGATCGACTGGGATTCCTGGGTCGCCGATTACGGCCGGGTGCGCGCGGCCATCGAGGCGACCTATCCCAAGGTGTTCCACGACCTGAACGGGCGGATGTTCCAGCCGGGCGGCCTGACCAAGCCGCTGGGCGCCCGCGACCGGAAGTGGGAGACGGAGACCGGCAAGGCGAACTTCGCTGTGCCGGCGGGCCTGGAGGCCGACCCGGACCTGCCGGCCCGCGGCCCGGATGTGCTCGACCTGATCACCCTCCGATCGAACGACCAGTTCAACACGACGGTCTACGGTTACGACGACCGCTTCCGCGGCGTGAAGGGCACCCGCGACGTGCTGTTCATGAACCGGCAGGACATTGCTCGGCTTGGACTGAAGGATGGCGGCGGCGTCGACGTGGAGACCGAGGCCGACGACTCGGTTCCGCGGCGTGTCGGCGGGCTCCGGGTCGTGGCCTACGACATTCCGGAAGGGAATTGCGGCGGCTACTACCCCGAGCTGAACGTCCTGCTGCCGCTCTGGCATCATGACGAGCAATCCAAGACGCCCGCCGCCAAGGCGATCACCGTCCGGGTGACCGCAGCGGCCCGCTCGGGCTGAGAGGAGCGTCTGGCGCGCGGTCGCTCCTTCCGGCAAGGAACGATCATGGACCAGGCGACCCCACCCGACGCACGACCGGACGCTTACGCGGATCCGCGTCTGCTCGCCCTCCTTGACCGGATCGCGGCCGAGACGCCCCTGCGGGCGCCGGGACTGGACCTCTCGCATCTGCGGGCGTGCCCCGATGTGCTGGCCGCTGAGGCGGGGACCGCCGATCCCGAGTCCGGCGGCCTGCCGCTCACCGGGGCCGATCTCTCCGGCGCCCGGATGGAGGAGGCCGACCTCACCGGGGCGAATTTGCGCCGGGCCACGCTCGGCGGGGTGGTCGGGCGCTCGACCCGCTTCACGGGCGCCATCCTGGAGGAGGCCGACCTCTCCGAGGCGGACCTATCGGGCGCGGATTTCACCGGGACGGTCGCGGGCCAAGTGAAGTTCGTCGGCGCCATGCTGGAGGATGCGCGCTTCGGCCAGGCCGCGATGCGGTTCGCCGACCTGTCCGGCGCGCTCCTCGACGGGGCGGATTTCGCGGGCGCCGATCTCTGGGGCACGGATTTCTCCGGGGCGGACGCCGACGACACGGTGTTCCGCGAGGCCCGCCTGGACGAAGCCAAGCTCGCGGATGCCAACCTCACCCACGCGGATTTCGCTGGCGCCAGCCTGACGAAGGCGAGCCTGGCGGGCTCGCGGCTGCGGGGGGCGAATTTCACCGGGGCGAAGCTCGACGGGGCCGACCTGTCGGGGGCTGACCTGTCGGATACCGATCTGGTGCGCTTGAATCTCGCCACCTGCCGCCTCCGGCACGCCCGCTTCTCCGGCGCGTGGCTGAACGGCACGCGGATGAGCGTCGAGCAGCTCGGCGGCGCGGTCGGCGAGGAGGTGGCCGGCGCCTACGAAGCCGCACAAGCGAGCTATCTGGCCCTGGAGCAGAACTGGAAGAGCATCGGCAGCCATGACGCGGCGAGCTGGGCCTACAAGCGGGGCCGCCGGATGGGACGTTTCCATGCCGGGCGGCAGGCGCTGGCCGCCTGGACCGAGCGGGACTGGACCGGCGTTCTGCGGCACGGCTACCGCTGGACCGCCGACCGCTTCGTCGAGTGGCTGTGCGATTACGGCGAGAGCCTGTCGCGCATCGCCCGGGCCTTCGCCTTGCTGATCGTCGTGTTCGCGGGCCTCTACGGGCTGACCGGCGGCCTGTTCATCTTGGCCGGGCCGGAGGCGGGCCCGACCTACAATCCCCTCGATCTCCTGAGCTACAGCGCGCTCAACATGATGACCGCCAACCCACCGGAGATCGGTTTGAAGCCCACCGGCCGCGTCACCAACCTGCTGGTCGGCCTCGAGGGCGCGGTCGGCATCATCCTGATGGGGCTCTACGGCTTCGTCCTGGGCAACCGCCTGCGCCGATGATGGGAGGCTGCGGCCCGCTGCGCGGAGCCGTCACTCGCCCACGCTCAGGCGGTCGATGACGAGGCTGAGGTCCTTGCGCAGGGCGCGGATCTCGGGCTCGCTCAGTTCGAGCTGGCACATCACGCTCTCACGGACGGAGACGGCCTCGGAGCGGAGTGCCGAGCCCTTCGGCGTCAGCGCGATCTCGACCTCGCGCTCGTCGGACTGACGGCGGGTGCGGAGCAGGAAGCCCGCGCCTTCAAGTCGCTTCAGCACCGGCGTGAGGGTCCCGGAATCGAGTCGCAGCCGCCGGCCGATCTCGGAAACCGTGACGCCGTCCTGCTCCCACAGGACCAGAAGGACGAGATATTGCGGATAGGTCAGGCCGAGCCGCTCCAGGAACGGGCGGTACGACTTGGTCATCCGGTGTGCGGCCGCATAGAGCGCGTAGCAAAGCTGATTATCCAGGAGGAGCGGGTCCGACTCTCGCTCCGCCTCTAACGTGTCGGCAGTGTACGCCATATCGTTCGCCCATCGCGGTCCAGGCACCGCCACTCTCGACCGCGACCGCGGGTTTGTCATCATACCATAACACGCGAAGCCGGCGCACAAGGTCCAGCCGAGCGTTACGATTTCCTAACAACCGGGTTGGGATCGTGACTCACTATTTGGCGATGCGAGCGCCGCCAGGGTGTCGAGGAGCCCGGTCTCGTCCTCCAGGGTCCGAAGGTCGAGGACGATCGTGTCGTCGCTGATCCGGCCGATCACCGGTATCGGCAGCCCGCGCAGGCGCTCGGCCAGCCGCTTGCACCGACCGCCGGCGCCGCGCCGGCCCGGCCCGCCCCCCGGATCCGGATGGAGAACCAGCGCGGCGCTGGGCAGGGTCTCGACCGGCAGGGCGCCGGAGCCGATCTGGCTGATGCACGCTGCCACCGAGACCGTCGCGCTGCCGGCGAGCCGCTGCGCCACCGCGGGCGCGAGCCGCTCCGCCTGCTCGGCGATCGCCGCGCGGTCGCGGGTCAGCAGCCGCAGGGTCGGCAGCTCCGCCCGCAGCCGCTCGGGGTGGAGATAGAGGCGCAGCACCGCTTCAAGGGCCGCGTAGGTCATCTTGTCGACGCGCAAGGCCCGCTTCAAAGGGTTCTTGCGGACGCGGGCGATCAGGTCCTTCCGGCCGGCCACGATGCCGCATTGGACCGCACCGAGGAGCTTGTCGCCGCTGAACGTCACCACGTCGGCCCGCGCCAGGGCCGCCCGGACGGTGGGCTCGGCCGGAAGGCCGTAGGCGGTGAGATCGACGAGACTGCCGCTGCCGAGATCGTCGGCAAGCGGCACGCCGCGCTCGCGGCAGAGGGCGTGCAGGGCGGCCGGGTCGGCGGCGGCGGTGAAGCCCGCGATCGCGTAATTGCTCGGATGCACCTTCATCACCAGGCCGGTGCGCGGGCCGATCGCCTCCGCGTAGTCGCCGAGATGCGTGCGGTTTGTGGTACCGACCTCGCGGAGACGGCATCCGGCGCGGATCATGACGTCCGGCACCCGGAAGGAGCCGCCGATCTCCACCAGCTCTCCGCGCGAGACCACCACCTCCTTGCGCGTGGCGAGCGCGTTCAGCACCAGCAGGACCGCGGCCGCGTTGTTGTTCACCACCACCGCGGCCTCCGCACCGGTCAGGCGGCAGATCAGGCCCTCGACGTGGTCGTCCCGCTCGCCCCGGCCTCCGGTTTCGAGATCGAATTCCAGGTTGCTCGCCTGCACCATCACGGCGGCGACCGCCTCGGCGGCCGAGCGCGGCAGCAGGGCGCGACCGAGATTGGTGTGGAGCACGGTCCCGGTGAGGTTGAACACAGGCCGCAGGGAGGGGCGTCGCTCGGCAGCGAGGCGCGCGCACGCGGCAGCCCGGATCTCCGGCTCGTCCGGCACCGGGCCACCCGCAACGCGGAGGTCGGCCAGCACGGCCCGGATCGCGTCGGTGAAGGCTGTCCGCCCATAGACTTCCAGATCGGCCGCCGCCGCACTGCCGACCAAGCGCTCGACGGATGGCATCCGGCGGGGTGTTCCGACGGCGCTCGGGTGGATCTGGGCGGATGAGCTCATGCAGAAGAACAGATAACGATCCGCCGGCGCCGGGCCAGCCCGGCAGCACGCGGACAATCCGCACAGGATTGTTCCGCCCCGGGTCCGACGTTAAGGCCACATCCGGAAAACGGTCGCCGATGGCGTACCAAAGCTTTACGAAGCGGCCCGGGCCCAGGCCATGCGGGCCGCCGGCCGATCCTATCGGGAGACGTCATCATGTCCCGGGCCTCTGCTGTCATCCACCCGATGATCCTGTGCGGCGGGACGGGGACGCGGCTGTGGCCGGCCTCGCGGGAGAGCATGCCCAAGCAGTTCGCCCGGCTGGTGGACGCGGAGCGCTCGACGTTCCAGGCGACGCTGGCGCGGGTGTCGGACGCGGCCGTGTTCGCGAAGGCGACCGTGATCGCCTCGGCCGAGGCCCGGTTCATCGTCGCCGAGCAGCGCGACCAGCTCGGCCTTGCCGCCGACATCCTGCTCGAGCCCCAGGGGCGCGACTCGGCCGCCGCGGTGGCGGTGGCAGCGCTGCACGCGGCGGTGGCCGACCCGCAGGCGGTCGTGCTGATCATGGCCGCCGACCATGTCGTGCCCGACACGGCCGCCTTCGTGGACGCCGTGGTGCGCGCGGCCGCCGGCGCGCAGGCGGGCTACACCATGACGCTGGGCCTCGAGCCGGACCGCCCCGCCACCGATTACGGCTACATCCGCCGCGGCGAGCCGATCACGGAGGCGCCGGGCGCGGCCCGCGTCGCACGCTTCGTCGAGAAGCCCGACCGGGCCGGCGCCGAAGCGCTGATCGCGGAGGGCGCGCTGTGGAACTCCGGCTACTTCCTCTTCCGCGCCGACCTGATGCTGGCCGAGCTGGAGGCGTTCGTGCCGGACGTGCTCGCGGCCGCGCGCGCGGCCCTGGAGGCCGCGGTCACCGACCTCGATTTCGTGCGCCTCGATGCGGCGGCCTTCGCCCTGGCCCCCAAGATCTCGATCGACTACGCGGTGATGGAGCGGACCGCCCAGGCTGGCGTGCTGCCGGTGTCGTTCCCCTGGTCGGATGTCGGCACCTGGGACGCGGTCTGGCAAGTCCTGGACCACGATGAGGCGGGCAATGCCGTGCGGGGCCGGGTGTCGCTGATCGAGACGAAGAACAGCCTGGTCCACAGCCAGGGCGACGGCGTGACCGCCGTGGTGGGCCTGGAGGACGTGGTGGTGGTGTCCACGCCCGACGCGGTGCTGGTCGCCTCGAAGGCGCGCTCGGGGCAGGTGAAGGAGCTGGTGACCGCG
Organism: Methylobacterium sp. OAE515; assembly: GCF_041806315.1. Lineage (NCBI taxonomy): Bacteria > Pseudomonadati > Pseudomonadota > Alphaproteobacteria > Hyphomicrobiales > Methylobacteriaceae > Methylobacterium > Methylobacterium sp. OAE515. The sequence goes on along the minus strand of NZ_JBGMUV010000001.1, from coordinate 1,955,191 downwards.
CTGCGGGCGAAGGGTGAGCCGGAGGCGGACGCGCATCTGCGGATGTACCGGCCGTGGGGCTGGTACCAGCGGATCGACATCGGCGAGCGGTTCCAGGTGAAGCGGATCCAGGTGGTGCCGGGCGGCCGCCTGTCCTTGCAGAAGCACTACCACCGGGCGGAGCACTGGGTGGTGGTGCGCGGCACCGCCGAGGTTACGATCGACGAGCGGGTGGTTCTGGTCCACGAGAACGAGGCGGTCTACCTGCCGATCGGGTCGATGCACCGACTGGCCAATCCGGGGAAGATCCCGCTGGAGCTGATCGAGGTGCAGGTCGGCTCCTATACCGGCGAGGACGACATCATCCGCGTCGAGGATATCTACGGGCGCTGACCGAAATCGCGCCCTGCGACGCAAACACCCTTCCAGTATCTGGAACCATGAAGCCCTCCCGGTGAATAGCAGTGTGTGGTCGCGTCCCTCGCGGATGGCAGCCGCATATCGAGACACCGGGGGAGACTCATGAAGCACAAGCCGCTCCGCGAGCAGGTCATCGTGATCACCGGCGCATCGTCGGGCATCGGGCTGGCCACAGCGCGGATGGCGGCCGAGCGCGGCGCCCGCGTCGTCATGGCGGCGCGCAGCGGCGATGCCCTGGCGCGCATCCGGGCCGAGATCGAGGGGATCGGCGGCAAGGCGATCGACGTGGTCGCCGATGTCGGCCGCCGGGCGGACGTCCAGGCCGTCGCCGACCGCGCGGAGGCGACCTTCGGCGGCTTCGACACCTGGGTGAATGTCGCGGGCGGCTCGATCTATGGCCGGCTGCGCGAGATCAGCGATGCCGACCATGAGCGACTGATCCAGACCAATTTCTGGGGCACGGTCTACGGGTCGCTGGTGGCGACCGAGCACCTGCGCCAGCATGGCGGCGCGCTCATCAACGTCGGCAGCATTGCCTCGGACCTCGCCTTCCCGTTCCAGGGCATGTACGCGGCCTCGAAGCACGCGGTGAAGGGCTTCACCGACGCGTTGCGCATGGAGCTGATGTACGAGAAGGACCCGGTGTCGGTCACCTTGATCAAGCCGGCCTCGATCGATACCCCCCTGCCCCAGCGCGCGCGCAACTACATGGACCGCGAGCCCAGCCTGCCGCCGCCGATCTACCCGCCCGAGGAGGTCGCGAACGCCATCCTGCACGCGGCGGTGCACCCGCAGCGCGACATCTTCGTGGGCGGCGCCGGCAAGGCCTTCACGGCCGGCAAGGAGTTCGCGCCCGGCGCCTACGACTATCTCGCCCCGGCGATCATCGCGCTCCAGAAGCGCGCGAGCGCCCCCCGCAATCCGGATGGGGCTCTGCATGCGCCCGTGGCGGCGGGCGAGATGCGTGGCGACCCGCCGCTCCCCGTCTTGCGGACCAGCGCATACACCCGGGCGACGCTGCACCCGCTCGCCGCGGCGGCAGGCCTCGTCGGCATCGGTGCGGCTACCGCGCTGGCCGTGCTCAGCAACGCGCCCGGTCGCCGTCGGCCTCTGTAGTTGACCCTTGTGATGGACACTCTGCCCGGTCCGGGCCGACCTGCGTCGGACGCGCAACGCGACCCGCGGGTCGTCCCGCGCGGGATCGTCCAGCTCTCCGAAGACCGGACCATCGCCTACGCGGAAACCGGGCGCGGCCCCGATCTCGTGGCGATCCACGGCACGCTGATGTGCCTGGAGGACATGTGGCTCGGGCCGGTGCCGGCGCTGGCGGAGCATTTCCGGGTGATCGCGGTCGACCGTCCGGGGCACGGCTTCAGCCTGCGCCCTCGCGGACGCGCGGCCGATATCTGGGATCAGGCCGCCCGGATCCGGGACGCGGTGCAGCGCCTGGATGTGCACCGTCCGGTGATCGTCGGTCACTCGTTCGGCGCGGCGGTCGCCCTCGCCTACGGAATGCTTCACCCGGAGGAGATTGCCGGCGTCGTTGCCGTCGCACCGATCTGCTTCCCCGAGCCCCGCCTGGAGCACGTGCTGTTCGGCCCGCGGGCGCTGCCGTTCGGCGGCGATCTCCTGTCCAAACTCCTGAGCGCCGGAAGTGACAGGGCGCTGCTTCCGCTGCTCTGGAACGCGATGTTCTTCCCCAAGGCGATGCCGGACACGTTCGCCCGCCGCTTCCCCTTCGACCTCGCCGCACGGCCCGCGCAGATCACCGCGGAAGGCGAGGATGCCGGATGGCTCTGGCCAGCGCTCACGCGCAGCGTTCTGTCCTACCCGACCGCGCGCGCACCGGCGCGTTTCGTGTGCGGCAGCGCCGATCTGGTCGTGAACACGTTCGTCCACGGGCGGCGCGCCGCCGGCCTGATGCCGCCGGCCACGTTCGAGCTCCTGCCGGGAGCCGGCCACATGCTGCACCATTTCCACGCCGACGCGGTGGTGCGTGCGGCGTTGTCGCTGCGTCCGGCGGCATAGGTCTGCCGGTGCTCCGGGGCTCCCGCGTGCCGCTGCATGCACGGCGCGGCGCGATCCGAATATCTCGACCCGACCCGGGCGCGATGCCGCGCCTCAGGTATGATCCTCGCGCGGCAGCGCCCCTGCGCGTGCCCGCAAGTGGCCGGATGCCCGCCTGTGCTCTGCGGGGATAGCGGGCACAAGCCTTCGCTTAGCCGACACAGGTTGTTGCGCAGGCCAAGCCATTAACGCGTCGAGCCTTTTCGCGGTGCATCATCGAACCATGACGTAGCTCGCGAGCCCGCCATGCACTTCAAGATTCGCGCGACCGGCCGGCATCTCTGGACCTGGGTGCTTCTGGATGACACCGAGGCGACGGTCGCCGAGTCGGACCGGGCGTTCCCGACGCAGACCCAGGCCTCGGCTGCCGCGATGGCGTTCGCGCAGCTCGTGGCGCGAGCAGGCCGATCGCTGAACGCGGGATCGCCCGGGGGAAGCCTGATCTGACCGGATCCTTCGGTCCCTTGTCGTTTGGTCTGCCTGGACAGCTATGCGCGCGGCGTCGGCCGCCAATCGGGCGCGGCCATCTCGAAGCCCGCGAAGTCGAAGCCCGGTGAGACCGTGCAGCCCACGAGCGTCCAGGCCCCGAGGCTGGTGGCCGTCTGCCAATGGCCGGCGGGCACCACGCATTGCGGTCGCTGCCCGGCGGCGAGATCCGGCCCGAGATGTTGCGCGGCGGCGTCATGGCCGTTGGGGCTCGTGGTGATCACCAGCGGCGCGCCGGCATGCCAGTGCCAGATCTCGGTGGAGTCCACCCGGTGCCAGGCCGAGACCTCGCCGAGATCGAGCAGGAAATAGATCGCGGTTCCGACGGAGCGACCGTCCACGGTCCTGGGGTCGCGAAAGGTCTCGCGGTAGTGGCCGCCTTCCGGATGGGGCTTCAGCCCCAGCATCGCGATCACCTCGGCCGCCGTCATGTCCGCCTCTCCGTCCTCGGGCCGGGCGCGAATTGCCTCGGGCTTGCCGGCACTTGGCACCGATGGTACCGGCCGAAAACCCTCAAGGTCCGAAAAACATGCCGAGCCCCACCGTACGCCTCCACCGCGGCGACCTGCCCGCCACCTACGACGCGGGCCGCGCGGTCGCCATCGACACCGAGACGCTCGGGCTCAATCCCCACCGCGACCGGCTCTGCGTGGTGCAGATCTCCACGGGTGACGGCACCGCCGACGTCGTACAGATCCCGCAGGCCGGCCCGGAGCCGGTCGTCCTCAAGCGCGTCCTGGCGGATCCGGACGTGCTGAAGATCTTCCACTTCGCCCGGTTCGACGTTGCGGTCCTGTACAAGGCCTTCGGGATCATGCCGCAGCCGGTCTACTGCACCAAGATCGCTTCGAAACTCGCCCGCACCTACACCGACCGGCACGGGCTCAAGGATGTGGTCCGCGAACTCGTCGGCGTCGATCTGTCCAAGCAGCAGCAATCCTCCGACTGGGGCGCCGAGAGCCTGTCTCAGGCGCAGCTCGACTACGCGGCCTCCGACGTGCTCCACCTCCACGCCGCCCGCGAGAGGCTCGACGCGATGCTGGCTCGCGAGAGCCGGACCGAGCTCGCCGCTTCCTGCTTCGCCTTCCTGCCGACCCGGGCGCGCCTCGACCTCGACGGCTGGCCCGAGACCGACATCTTCGCGCACACGTGACGTCGTTTCGGCGGGATCCGGCGCGATTCCCGTGCGGGGTGAGCCTTTCCTGCCACCGCATCGCGGAACGCCGCTGCTAGTTTGCCCGTGCCGCGGCTTTCGAGTCTCGGCCAGGCCCTCCTCGCCGGTCACTTTCCCGATCAGGCCGGCGAGGAGGGTCCGTCGACGACTCAGGTCAGCGTCCGGACACCGGAGGGTGTCGTGATCCGTGCGCTCCAGCACGGGCCAGGACCTGCCACGACGGTCGGGGGAGCGGCGAGGCCGAGGGCGGCGTGAAGCTTCGCCACGCCGTCCGGCTCCGGATGCGTCAGGACGATGGCTTCGAGGCGGGCGCCGAGATCCGGCATCGAGGCGGCGGGGTTCCCGCGAGGCCCCCAATCCATCACGTACGGCGCGGCACCGTCCGCCGGCCAAGCCCCGTCGGGACGCACGCCGAAGCGCCACGACAGCGCGCCGCGGGTCATCGTGGCGGCCTGCCCGAGGAGGTCACCGTGGGCGGCGAGCACGCCGACGAGCGCGTCGGTGCGGGCGACGAACCCACGCAGCCGCCGGCCCGAATCCCAGTCCGCCCGTACCTGCGCGGCGTCGCCGAGGCCGAACCAGCGGGCGCGGGGCGGGGCGGGTGCCTCCGGATCGACGGCGATCACCTCCAGGAACGTCGCCTCGCCGAGGCGCAGCAGGTGGTTGCGGGTGCCCATCTCGCGGTGGCGCCCGCCTTCGGGAATGCCGAGTCCGAGGCAGTCGCGGACATGCGCTACGCCCTTCGCAAGATCCGGCGCGACGACGACGAGGTGGTCGAGGAAGAGCATTTATAGATCAGGCCTCCAAGACGATTCGGCATTTAATCTTGCGCGAGTCTTACTGCATATAGTGCTGAAATCAGACAAAAATATTCTGCGGATGTCTGTGCCGCCGCCGCGAAGAGGCATGTCTCATTGAGAACAACTGCGTCTCGCATAACCTGCAGAAGCTATGTATTATCGTAAAATTGTGCCACCACACAAAAAGGCGGACGAATTGGCCCATACCGAACTCGGAAAACACTTTAATGTCGGTCGAATACGCGAAAAGTTCTGAACGTATGCCAATAAAAATATGGCAAAATCCTCCGATTGTGCAAAATCCGCCCGCGGATAACGTTATAGTCGACATCATGCAACGTTGGCAGCGCTATTCATCATCATTTATTGATCTTTCCGTCGCTCAAAACGACGACATGCACTTCAAATCTGATGATGGACTTGAAGGATATCTGAAGGTTGGCCGATCGGCGGTGAGAATCATTGCCGAGGCCATGCTGTTGGCGGGGCGGGGTGATTTTGGGTCTGTGCTCGACTTGCCCTGTGGCGGAGGACGCGTCACGCGGCATTTGACAAAATTCCTACCCGATAGCGAACTGTTCGTGGCGGACATCGATCAAGAAAAAGAACAATTTGTTATTGATAAATTTAACGTAAGGAAATTTTCTTTTCAGAAAGATTATGTAGGCATGCCAAGTCAAAAATTCGATCTGATATTTTGTGGATCATTGCTTACGCATTTCGACCGACCCATGTTTGATCGGGCATTGAACTACTTCATAGAGGCGCTGAGTCCGTCGGGGCTCGCTGTCGTGACGCTCCATGGACGAAGCTGCGTCAGTCACGATTTGCTGCAGTATAATCATGCTCATAGCTTGCGGAGGCAATATATTAAGCGACATCTCCTTAGGCACTTATTTATAAAATTTAAATACACAACTACGTTAGATCAGAAAAAGGCGATAAACAGGCATTTCATGCGTCGCGGCTTCGGCTATTTTTCTTGCCCGTTGTGGTCGCGGATGTACGGTCAGAGCTACGGTGGCTCCTACACAGCCCCGTCCTGGGCTATCAATCGAGTCGAGGCCCGAGCTGACTGCCGTATATTGGGCTACAAAGAAATGAGCTTTGCCGATTACCAAGACGTTCTGATTGTTCAGAAGATCTGAGATTGTCTGAGCCGTGAACCACGGTAGCCGACCTATTTGCCAGACTCAGCGTCTTGACTATTAGAGGGGCCGAGCATCGCGCCCGGCCCCTCTCACCTCACAGCGAGTAGTACTGCACGAACTCGATCGGGTGCGGCGTCATCTCGTAGCGCAGCACCTCGGTCATCTTCAGCTCGATGAACGAGTCGATCTGGTCGTCCGAGAACACCCCGCCCTCCTTGAGGAAGGCCCGGTCCTTGTCGAGGCTGGTCAGCGCCTCGCGGAGCGAGCCGCACACGGTCGGGATCTTCTTCAGCTCCCGCGGCGGCAGCTCGTACAGGTCCTTGTCCATGGCCGGGCCCGGGTCGATCTTGTTGCGGATGCCGTCGAGGCCGGCCATCAGCAGCGCCGAGAAGGCGAGGTAGGGGTTTGCCATCGGGTCGGGGAAGCGGACCTCGACGCGCTTGGCCTTCGGGCTCTTCGTCCACGGGATGCGGCAGGAGGCCGAGCGGTTGCGCGCCGAGTAGGCGAGCAGCACCGGCGCCTCGTAGCCCGGCACCAGGCGCTTGTACGAGTTGGTCGACGGGTTGGTGAAGGCGTTCAGCGCCTTGGCGTGCTTGATGATGCCGCCGATGTACCAGAGGCACTCCTGGGAGAGGCCGGCATACTTGTCGCCCGCGAAGACCGGCTTGCCGTCCTTCCAGATCGACTGGTGGACGTGCATCCCTGAGCCGTTGTCGCCGTAGACGGGCTTGGGCATGAAGGTCGCCGACTTGCCGTAGCTCTGCGCGACGTTGTGGATGCAGTACTTGTAGATCTGCATGTGGTCGGCGAGCAGGGTCAGCGTGTCGAACTTCATGCCGAGCTCGTGCTGGGCCGAGGCCACCTCGTGGTGGTGCTTCTCGACCTTCACGCCCATGGACTGCATGGCCGCGAGCATCTCGCCGCGCATGTCCTGCGCCGAATCCTGCGGCGGCACCGGGAAGTAGCCGCCCTTGGTCTGCACCCGGTGGCCGAGGTTGCCGCCCTCGTAATCCGTGAAGCCGTTGGTCGGCAGCTCGGTGGAATCGAGCTCGAAGCCGGTGCGGTACGGATCGGCGCCGAACTTCACGTCGTCGAACACGAAGAACTCGGCCTCGGGACCGACATAGATCGTGTCGCCGATGCCGGTCTGCTGCAGGTAGGCCTCGGCGCGCTTGGCGGTGCCGCGGGGGTCGCGGCCGTACGGCTCGCCGGTGGCCGGCTCCAGCACGTCGCAGACGATCGACATGGTCGCGGCCGAGAAGAACGGGTCCAGCGTGGCGGTCACCGGATCCGGCATCAGCAGCATGTCGGACTCGTTGATCGCCTTCCAACCGGCGATCGAGGAACCGTCAAACATGGTGCCCTCGTCGAAGATCTCCTCGTCGATGAGCGACACGTCGAACGTGACATGCTGCCACTTGCCGCGCGGGTCGGTGAACCGGAAGTCCACGTAGCGCACATCGTTGTCCCGGATCGTCTTCAGCACCTCGGCCGCAGTGGTCATCGTGGGCATCCTCCAGGGATCTTCGAAAAACGTCTCTCGTGGCGCACCCGCACGCGGTCTGGTGCGCAAGCAAGCGGGGCTTGATATCCGGCGCGGGCGTGCCTTGCCACCCGCCGGGTGCCGGAATCGGCTGTCGGATAGAACGGTCGGCCCGCGATCCCGCGCGATCTCGAAAGCGTGATCGCGCACGAGCGTTTTTAGGGCATCGTTGTTCCCCGGCAATGGCCCGCCTGGCACGATCCATGCGAATGCGGCCCCGGCCGTCTACGAGGCGGCAAGCCGTTCGCGTCTGCCCGGGTTGCCCAGGTCGCGCATTGATACGGACGAGAGAACCGGAATGACCAAATATAAGCTCGAGTACATATGGCTCGACGGGTACACGCCGACCCCGAATCTCCGCGGCAAGACGCAGATCAAGGAATTCGATAGCTTCCCGACCCTCGAGCAGCTCCCGATGTGGGGCTTCGACGGCTCGTCCACGAAGCAGGCCGAGGGCGGCAGCTCCGATTGCATGCTGAAGCCCGTGCGCCACTTCCCCGACCCGGCCCGCAAGAACGGCGTGCTGGTGATGTGCGAAGTGATGATGCCGGACGGCGTGACCCCGCACGAGTCCAACAAGCGCGCCACCATCCTGGACGATGCCGGTGCCTGGTTCGGCTTCGAGCAGGAGTACTTCCTGTACAAGGACGGCCGCCCGCTCGGCTTCCCGACCTCCGGCTACCCGGCGCCGCAGGGCCCGTACTACACCGGCGTCGGCTACTCCAACGTCGGCGACGTCGCCCGTAAGATCGTCGAGGAGCACCTCGACCTCTGCCTCGATGCTGGCATCAACCACGAGGGCATTAACGCCGAGGTGGCCAAGGGCCAGTGGGAATTCCAGATCTTCGGCAAGGGCTCCAAGAAAGCCGCCGACGAGATGTGGATGGCCCGCTACCTCCTGCAGCGCCTGTGCGAGAAGTACGGCATCGACGTCGAGTACCATTGCAAGCCGCTCGGCGACACCGACTGGAACGGCTCGGGCATGCACTGCAACTTCTCGACTGCCTTCATGCGCGAGCATGGCGGCAAGGCCTATTTCGAGAAGCTCATGGAGGCGTTCAAGAACGCCCGCGAGGAGCACATCGCCGTCTACGGCCCGGACAACCACATGCGGCTGACCGGCAAGCATGAGACCGCCTCGATCCACGAGTTCTCGTACGGTGTGGCCGACCGCGGCGCCTCGATCCGCGTGCCGCACTCCTTCGTCAACAACGGCTACAAGGGCTACCTGGAGGATCGCCGTCCGAACTCGCAGGGCGACCCCTACCAGATCGCCTCGCAGGTGCTGAAGACGATCGCTTCCGTGCCGACCGAGGCCGCTGCAGCCGCGTAAGACGCAGGGGGAGCCCTGAGCTTCCCGGTGTCATCAACGAAGCCGGGCCCTCGGGTCCGGCTTCGCCGTTTCTGGGACGGTCAATTATGTGGCCGACGGGAGGGGGGCCGAGACCCGCGCCGTCATTCCGGAAGGCCGCAGGCGAACCCAGAGCCTAGAACCGCCGCAGGTGCAAAGTCTTGCTGCATCGGCGCGTCTGGATCCCGGGCTCCGCTGCCTGGACCCGGGATGACGCCGGGGCTTGCAGCGCGGACGGCGCGCTGTCCGATGTCACGGCCGCCGCGGGCGCTCGTCCTCGCGGATGGCGGCCTCGTGGTACCACGCGCCGCCGCCGAAGCTCGGCACCGGCACTGGCTTCGCCTCCGCGACGGCGCGGGGCGTCGCCCGTGCGCGCCGGAACGCGGACAGATCGTAGATCTTGGCGGTTTCGCGCGGGTCCATGGCGGCCATCGCACATCCTCCTCAACGGGTTCAAGCGGCCGATCAGGCCGGCCGTTCCCGATGATGTGGGGTGCGGAAGACGGCGCTCCAGAGCCAGAGACGCCATTGCCGGACATTCGCGCAGTGCGAAATCTTAGGCAGACGTCGCGCGGCCGGCTGCCGCCTGCAGTGCCGGGACCACAGGCGGAGGCGCGTCAGATCGCGTCGGTACCGGTCTCGCCGGTGCGGATGCGGATCGCTTCCTCGATCGTCGAGACGAAGATCTTGCCGTCGCCGATGCGCCCGGTCTGCGCCGATTTGCGGATCGCCTCCACGGCCCCCTCGACGAGGGCATCGGACAGGACGATCTCGAGCTTCACCTTGGGCAGGAAATCGACCACGTACTCGGCGCCCCGGTAGAGCTCCGTGTGGCCCTTCTGACGGCCGAAACCCTTCGCCTCGATGACGGTGATGCCCTGGAGACCGACCTCCTGGAGCGCCTCCTTCACCTCGTCGAGCTTGAAAGGCTTGATGATCGCTTCGATCTTCTTCATGCCGCTCGGGCCTGCGCTGCGGTGCGTGGCATTTCTAACATCCTCGTGACGCCTTCGCCATGCCGTTTTCGCGGCGTGTTCGACCATAGTGCCTATTTCGTGTGCGTTTCACGCACATCCTTCGGGCGCTTCCCAGGATTCTGGCGCGGTTTTAGTCAGAGCTGATCGGCACACGGGCAGAGGCGGAGATGGATATGCATGTGCTGACGGTCGCGGCAATGAGGCAGGTCGATACCGCGGCGATCGACGGCGGTGTGCCGGGCCTTACGTTGATGGAGGCGGCCGGTGCGGCCGTAGCCGATTGCGCCCGGGCCCGGCTGCCGGCGGGTGGCCGCGCCGTCGTCCTGTGCGGGCCGGGCAATAACGGCGGCGACGGCTTCGTGGCCGCGCGCCTGCTGGCCGAGGGAGGCTACGCCATCGACCTTTTCTGTCTCGGCGAGGCGTCGAAGCTGACGGGAGATGCCGCCCAGGCGGCCAAGGCCTGGACCGGGCCGGTGCACGCGCCCGATGGCGCCGCGCTGCCGTCCTGCGATCTCGTGATCGACGCTCTGTTCGGAGCCGGCCTGTCGCGCGACCTCGACGGTTCCGCCCGCGCGCTCGTCGAGACGGTGAACGCTTCCGGGACCCCGGTGCTCGCCGTCGATGTGCCGAGCGGGGTCGACGGCGATACCGGCGCGGTGCGCGGCGCTGCCATCCAAGCGGTGGAGACCGTGACCTTCGTGTCCTTCAAACCGGGGCATCTGCTTCAGCCGGGCCGTGGCCTCTGCGGCCAGCTCAGCCTCGCGGATATCGGGACCGGCCCGGAGGCCTTGGCGGCCGGTCTCGCCGCCTGTCCGCGCCTCCATCGGAACGGGCCCGGCCTGTGGATCCGGGATTTTCCGCGGCTCACCGGAGCCAGCCACAAATACACCCGCGGCCACGCCCTGGTGCTGTCGGGGCCGGCCACCAAGACCGGGGCGGCCCGATTGGCCGCCCGCGGCGCCCTGCGGGTCGGCGCCGGGCTCGTCACGATCGCGTCGCCGACCGCGGCGCTTGCCGAGAACGCCGCCCACCTCACGGCGATCATGCTGCGGCCCTGCGAGAGCGCCGACGACCTCGACGACCTGCTCACCGACGAGCGCCTGAACGTGATCCTGGCGGGGCCGGGGCTCGGCACCGGCGAGCCGACCCGCGAACGGGTCGCCGTGGCGGCGGCGGCCGGACGCGGTCTCGTCCTTGACGCCGACGCGCTGACGAGCTTCGCCGGGCAGGCGCCGCTGCTGGCCGCCCATCTCGCCGACGGGGATGCGCGGGCTGTGCTGACACCGCATGCCGGCGAGTTCGCGCGGCTGTTCGAGAACACGGACGCGATGGCGGAGGGCACCGACAAAGTCGCGCGGACCCGTGCCGCGGCCGAACTCACCGGCGCCGTGGTGGTCTTCAAGGGCGCAGACACGGTGATCGCGGCTCCCGATGGGCGCGCGGCGATCAACGATCACGGCAGCCCCTATCTCGGGACCGCGGGGTCCGGGGACGTGCTGGGCGGCCTGATCGCCGGCCTGCTGGCGCAGGGCATGGAACCCTTCGCGGCCGCCGCGGCCGGCGTCTGGCTCCACGGGGATGTCGGCCTCCGCCACGGGCCGGGCCTGATCGCCGAGGACATCCCCGAGCTGATGCCGGCGGTGCTGCGCGACCTCGTCGCGTCGATCGGAGGCTGACCGATCAGGTGACCTCGAACATCGTCCAGAGGCCGGTGTCGAACCGCTCCAGCACCGTGGCGCTGATCAGCCAGCGACCTGGGTTGTCCGCCAGGAAGCCGATCCGGGCTGTCCGGCCCTCCAGGAGCTGGAACGTGTCGAGCCAGTAGGGCTCCCAGCCATCGTCGAGAGGATGCAGGAGGCGGAAGCAGTGGCCATGCAGGTGAAGGGCCTGCGGGAAGCCGGACTCGTTGCGCAGGGCCAAGACAACGACCTGGCCGCGCTTCACCGAGAAGATTGGCTGGAGGCCGACGGCGCCGCTCACGCCGTTTACCGACCAGATCTTCTGCGGGTCGCCGGTGTAGACCGGATCGGGTGCGGCGCCGTCCTTGGTCCCGTCCTTGGTCTTCGGCACGAAGGCGCCGCCGGTGATCACCACGTCGCGGCGCAGGGCATTCTGCAGCTTGATCTCGGCCGGCAGGCGCTTGTTCTCGCCGATCGGTCCGATCGGCGCACGCTTCTCGGTGATCCTGGCCCCCTTGGTGGTGACACTCGCGAGCGTCAGGCCTTTCCCGATCAGCGCCTCGATCGCGCACCGGGCGCCCTCCTCCTCCGGCAGATCGACCATCAGGTCGTAGCGGGTGCCGGGCGGGAACGGCAGGGTGGCCCGCAGCGGCTCGAACGTGTCGGTGGGCTGCCCGTCGACGGCCGCCACGTAGACCTTCACGCCCTCAAACTTTATGCGCGTTGCCCGGGCGTTGCAGGCATTGCCGAGCCGCAGGCGGATCCGGGAGCCCGGCCGGGCCTCGAAGGCGCCCGGCACCGGCTTGCCATTGACCGTGACGAGGTTGCCGAGCCGGCCATGAGCGGCCGCGAGCGCCGTCTGCCCGAAGGCCATCAGCGTGCCGTCGTCCTGGAGTCGCCAGTCCTGCAGGACAACGCTGACATCGGCGTCGACGGCGGGCGGGTTCGCCTCCTCGACGACCAGCATGCCCGCGAGCCCGCGGCCCGACGGCTCGCTCGCCCCGCCGACGATCAGGGGCCGGATCAGGTAGGAGCCGGCATCCGGCGGCGTGAAACTGTAGAGGAAGTCGCCGCCCGGCGGGATCGGAGCCTGGGTCACCCCGCCGACGCCGTCCATGGCGTTGATATTGCGCACGCCGTGCCAGTGCAGCGACAGCGGCTTGTCGGTCCGGTTCTCGACCTTGAGGCGCACCGCCTGCCCGAGCTTCACACGGACGACGGGCGGCAGGGCCTTGCCGTCGAAGCACCAGACCGGAATCTCGGGCGCGGGCTCCGGCCTGAACCGCGCCTTGCCGGGCGCCGCTTGCAGAACGGCGGGTTCCGATTGAGCGGCGGCCGGCGTATCCGGCGCAGCCCCCGGCGCCTGGGCCCGCACCGCCTCCGGGGCGAGTCCGAAGGCGGCCGCGGCCGCGATCAGGGTCCGTCGCGACGGCCCACCGGCGTGCGAATCGGTCGGCGGCACGGGGCGGGATGGCGGCATGGGAACTCGGCTGCGGCTCGCGACGGGCCCGCTCCTTAGCGGCGTGCGGGCTTGCGCGCCACAGGGACAAGTTTTTTGCTGCGGGCCGGCTGGCCCATGCTATAGGGCGCGCTTCCGGCGGCCGGCGATGCGCCGGATGTCGGCGCGCGCGGGCGTGGCGGAACTGGTAGACGCGCTGGATTTAGGTTCCAGTGTCGCAAGACGTGGGGGTTCGAGCCCCTCCGCCCGCACCAGGACGTCTCCTGAGGGTGCGGTCCCAGCGGACCGCCCTGTCTTCGTACCCGACGTCTCGGCATCCCGAACCGCGTGAGCACGATGCCGGCCCGGCCGGCGACCCCAGGTTTCTTTGAAGAGCGACGACGACGATGCAGGTGACCGAGATCAACGCCCAGGGGCTGAAGCGCGAGTTTCAGGTTCTGCTGGCCGCCCAGGAACTCGAGGAGCGCCTGACCAACGAGCTATCCGGCATGAAGGACAAGGTGCAGCTCAAGGGCTTCCGCCCGGGCAAGGTGCCGGTCGCGCACCTGCGCAAGGTCTATGGCCGCTCGGTGATGGCCGAGGTGGTGCAGAACGCCGTCAACGAGGCGAACCGCCAGATCGTCACCGATAACGGCCTCAAGCTCGCCCTCGAGCCGCAGGTCGAGTTCCCGACCGACCAAGCTGAGGTCGAGAAGGCGCTGGATGCCAAGGGCGATCTCGCCTTCAAGGTCGCCCTGGAGGTGATGCCGAGCTTCGAGCTCGCCGACCTCTCCGACGTCAGCCTGACCAAGTTCGTCGCCAAGCCCTCCGATGAGGAGGTGAACGAGGCCCTCGAGCGCATGGCCGGCCAGAGCCGTCCGTTCGCCGAGCGCGACGAGGGTGCCGAGGCGCAGAGCGGCGACCGCGTCACCATCGACTTCGTCGGCCGCATCGACGGCGAGGAGTTCCAGGGCGGCAAGGGCGAGGGCATCGACCTGGAGCTCGGTTCCGGCTCGTTCATCCCGGGCTTCGAGGACCAGCTTGTCGGCGCCAAGGTCGGCGACAAGCGGCTCGTGAAGGTGACGTTCCCGGAGGCCTACGGGGCCGAGAACCTCGCCGGGAAGGATGCCGAGTTCGACGTGACGGTCACGAAGATCCAGGCGCCGGGCGAGGCCAAGATCGACGACGAGCTCGCCAAGTCGATGGGCATGGAGTCGCTGGAGAAGCTCCGCGAGGCCGTATCCGAGGCGATCGGGCGCGATTTCGAGGCCGCCACGCGCCGCCGCCTCAAGAAGGACCTCCTCGACGCCCTGGACGGCAAGTACGCCTTCGAGCTGCCCCCGTCCCTGGTGGCGCAGGAATTCGCCGCCGTGTGGGCCCAGGTCGAGCAGGATCTCAAGACCCGCGGCAAGACCTTCGCGGACGAGGACACCACCGAGGAGAAGGCCCAGGCCGAGTACAGGAAGATCGCGGAACGGCGCGTCCGTCTCGGTCTCGTGCTTGCGCAGGTCGGCGAGAGCGCCGATATCAAGGTCTCGGATGACGAGGTGAACCAGGCCCTCATTGCCCGGGTCCGGCAGTTCCCGGGCCAGGAGCAGCAGGTCTGGGACTTCTACCGGAAGAATGCACAGGCGCTCGCGGAACTCCGCGCGCCCCTGTTCGAGGAGAAGGTCGTTGACCACGTCCTCGGGCAGGTCAAACTCGTCGAGGAGCCCGTCTCGAAAGAGGCGCTTTTCGCGGACGAGGATGAGGACGACACGACCGGCGAGAAGCCGGCAGACAAGGCCGGGGCCGAGACCGAGCCCAAGGCCGACTGAGTCCCGCTCTGTCCCAGGACGGCGGGCAAGGGTTAGGCGATGGTTAAGCATCGCCGGTGTTCGCTGACATGTCCGGGGCTGCCCTGATTCGCGGCAGCTCCGGGCCTCACTTGGGCAGGACGAGATGAGAGATCCGATCGACGTCTACAACAACGCGCTCGTGCCGATGGTCGTCGAGCAATCGAGCCGCGGCGAGCGCGCCTTCGACATCTACTCCCGCCTGCTGCGCGAGCGCATCATCTTCCTCACCGGCCCAGTGGAGGATTACGGTGCGTCGCTGATCGTGGCGCAGCTGCTGTTCCTCGAGGCGGAGAACCCGAAGAAGGAAATTTCCTTCTACATCAACTCCCCCGGCGGCGTGGTCACCTCGGGCCTGTCGATCTACGACACGATGCAGTTCATCCGCTGCCCGGTGACGACCCTCTGCGTCGGCCAGGCCGCCTCGATGGGCTCGCTGCTGCTGACCGCCGGCGAGCCCGGCCACCGCTTCGCCCTGCCGAACGCCCGGATCATGGTCCACCAGCCATCGGGCGGCTTCCAGGGTCAGGCGACCGACATCCTGATCCACGCCCGCGAGATCGAGGCGCTGAAGCGGCGCCTGAACGAGATCTACGTGAAGCACACGGGCCGCGACTACGACACGATCCACACGGCTTTGGAGCGCGACAACTTCATGACCGCCGACGCGGCCAAGGAGTTCGGGCTTATCGACGAGGTGATCGAGAAGCGTCCCGAGCCGGCTGCCGCCTGAGCGGCATGCGGCGCCTGACCGCCGCGGCGCGGCCTTGATCCCGCCGCGGCAGCGTGTTTGCATCCGAGATTGGGCCCTTCGGTCAAACGCGCGCAGCACACTGTTTCTTTAAACGGGCCCCCTACATTCATGCGATGCGCGTCCGCCCCTAGCCGGCTGCGGATGCGAGGAATCGGAGACCGATATGAGCAAGACTGGCGGCAACGACTCGAAGAGCACGCTGTATTGCTCGTTCTGCGGCAAGAGCCAGCACGAGGTCCGCAAGCTGATCGCCGGCCCGACGGTGTTCATCTGCGACGAGTGCGTCGAGCTGTGCATGGACATCATCCGCGAGGAGTCGAAATCCTCGCTGGTGAAGAGCCGCGACGGCGTGCCGACCCCCAAGGAGATCCGCCGCGTCCTCGACGACTACGTCATCGGCCAGGACTTCGCCAAGAAGGTCCTCTCGGTCGCGGTGCACAACCACTACAAGCGGCTCGCCCACGCGACGAAGCACAACGACGTCGAGCTGGCCAAGTCCAACATCATGCTGATCGGGCCGACCGGCTCGGGCAAGACCCTGCTCGCGCAGACGCTAGCCCGGATCCTCGACGTGCCGTTCACCATGGCGGACGCCACGACCCTCACCGAGGCCGGCTATGTCGGTGAGGACGTCGAGAACATCATCCTCAAGCTGCTCCAGGCCTCGGACTACAACGTCGAGCGGGCCCAGCGCGGCATCGTCTACATCGACGAGATCGACAAGATCTCGCGTAAGTCCGACAACCCGTCGATCACCCGCGACGTGTCGGGCGAGGGCGTGCAGCAGGCGCTCCTGAAGATCATGGAGGGCACGGTCGCCTCCGTCCCGCCCCAGGGCGGCCGGAAGCACCCGCAGCAGGAATTCCTGCAGGTCGACACCACCAATATCCTGTTCATCTGCGGCGGTGCCTTCGCGGGGCTGGAGCGGATCATCTCCCAGCGCGGCAAGGGCACCTCGATCGGCTTCGGCGCGACCGTGCAGGCCCCGGACGACCGCCGCACCGGCGAGATCTTCCGCTCGGTCGAGCCGGAGGACCTGCTGAAGTTCGGCCTCATCCCCGAGTTCGTCGGGCGTCTGCCGGTCCTGGCGACGCTGGAGGATCTCGACGAGGCCGCGCTGAAGAAGATCCTGCAGGAGCCGAAGAACGCCCTGGTCAAGCAGTACCAGCGGCTGTTCGAGATGGAGAACGTCGACCTGACCTTCCAGGACGATGCTCTGTCGCTCGTCGCCCGCAAGGCGATCGAGCGGAAGACCGGTGCTCGCGGCCTGCGTTCAATTCTGGAGACGATCCTTCTCGACACGATGTACGACCTGCCGGGCCTTGAGTCCGTGGAGCAGGTTGTGATCGGTCCGGAGGTGGTCGAGGGCAAGTCGCGCCCGCTCTACATCCACGGCGACCGCAACAAGGACGCGCCCGCCAGTGTCAGCGCCTAAGCGCTTGGTAGGGTTGCATTAAGCGCCCGGCTCAGGCCGGGCGCGCTGCGGGGAACATCTTGAAAACGCTGCGCCCCGCAGCCACCTCAGGCTCAGCGCGGTGGCCGCACGCTCCTTCGAGGTTCGGTCCGCGTCGCCAGCCGCAAAGTTAGCGAAATCCGACCCTCGCGGCCCGGTCGGCCCCTGGCTGTAGGCGCGCTCCGTGCATGGAGGCGCCGAACCCGGGCGTCCTGAGAGGAAGTCAGCATGTCACAGTCGAAATCGCGCCAGCCGGTGGTCCCGGGTTCGACGGGCTCCTACGCCGTCCTCCCCCTGCGCGACATCGTCGTCTTCCCGCACATGATCGTCCCCCTGTTCGTGGGCCGCGAGAAGTCGATCCGCGCCCTCGAGGAGGCGGTCCGCACAGATCGCCATATCCTGCTCGCCACGCAGATCAACGCGGGCGATGACGACCCGGCGACCGATGCGATCTACAAGATCGGCACTCTCGCCTCCGTGCTCCAGCTCCTGAAGCTGCCCGACGGCACCGTGAAGGTGCTGGTCGAGGGCGTCGGCCGGGCGAAGGTCACGGGCTTCACCCGCTCGGACGAGTATTATGAGGCTACCGCGGAAGCCCTGCACGACGAGCTCGGCGATCGCGTCGAGGCCGAGGCGCTCGCGCGCTCCGTGCTCTCGGAGTTCGAGAATTACGTCAAGCTGAACAAGAAGATCTCGCCCGAGGTCGTCTCCGCCGTGACCCAGATCGACGAGCCGTCCAAGCTCGCCGACACGATCGGCTCGCACCTGCTCGTCAAGATCTCCGACAAGCAGGGCATCCTGGAGACGCCCACGGTGGCGCAGCGCCTCGAGCGCGTGCTGTCGCTGATGGAGAGCGAGATCTCCGTGCTCCAGGTGGAGAAGCGCATCCGGACCCGCGTGAAGCGGCAGATGGAGAAGACCCAGCGCGAGTACTACCTGAACGAGCAGATGAAGGCGATCCAGAAGGAGCTGGGCGACTCCGAGGATGGCCGCGACGAACTGGCCGAGCTCGAGGAGAAGATCGAGAAGACCAAGTTCACCAAGGAAGCCCGTGACAAGGCGACGGCCGAGCTGAAGAAGCTGCGCCAGATGTCGCCGATGTCGGCCGAGGCGACTGTTGTGCGCAACTACCTCGACTGGATGCTCGGCATCCCGTGGGGCAAGCGCTCGAAGATCAAGAAGGACCTGCTCGGTGCCCAGGCGCTGCTCGACGAGGACCATTTCGGCCTCGACAAGGTCAAGGAGCGGATCGTCGAGTACCTCGCCGTGCAGCAGCGGGCGAACAAGCTCACCGGCCCGATCCTGTGCCTCGTCGGCCCCCCCGGCGTCGGCAAGACCTCGCTCGGCAAGTCCATCGCCAAGGCGACGGGTCGCGAGTTCGTCCGGATGTCGCTCGGCGGCGTGCGTGACGAGGCCGAGATCCGCGGTCACCGTCGGACCTATATCGGCTCGATGCCCGGCAAGATCGTGCAGTCGATGCGCAAGGCCAAGACCTCGAACCCGCTCATCCTGCTCGACGAGATCGACAAGATGGGCATGGATTTCCGCGGCGATCCGTCGGCGGCGCTCCTCGAGGTGCTCGACCCTGAGCAGAACAGCACCTTCAACGACCACTACCTGGAGGTGGATTACGACCTCTCGAACGTGATGTTCGTGACCACGGCCAACACCCTCAACATCCCGGGCCCACTCATGGACCGGATGGAGGTGATCCGGATCGCCGGGTACACCGAGGAGGAGAAGGTCGAGATCGCGCGCAAGCACCTGATCCCGAACGCCCTGAAGAAGCATGGCCTCGGGACGCACGAGTGGTCGATCGACGACGACGGGCTGATGATGCTGGTCCGCCGCTACACGCGGGAAGCCGGCGTCCGCAACCTGGAGCGCGAGCTGTCCAACCTGATCCGCAAGGCGGTGAAGGAGATCCTGATCACCAAGACCAAGTCGATCGCGGTGACGCCGGAGAACCTCCCCGTCTTCCTCGGCCCGCCGAAGTTCCGCTACGGCGAGATCGATGCGGACGATCAGGTCGGTGTGGTCACGGGTCTGGCCTGGACCGAGGTCGGCGGCGAGTTGCTGACGATCGAAGGCGTCATGATGCCCGGCAAGGGCAAGATGACGGTCACCGGAAACCTGAAGGACGTGATGAAGGAGTCGATCTCGGCGGCGGCGAGCTACGTCCGCTCCCGGGCCATCGACTTCGGCATCGAGCCGCCGCTCTTCGAGCGCCGTGACATCCACGTCCACGTTCCGGAGGGGGCGACCCCGAAGGACGGTCCGTCGGCCGGCATCGCCATGGCCACCGCGATCATCTCGACGCTGACCGGGATCCCGGTCCGTCGCGACGTCGCGATGACCGGCGAGGTGACGCTCCGTGGTCGGGTTCTGCCGATCGGCGGCCTGAAGGAGAAGCTGCTCGCGGCGCTGCGCGGCGGCATCAAGACGGTGTTGATCCCCGAGGAGAACGCCAAGGACATCGCCGAGGTGCCCGACAGCGTGAAGAACGGCCTGGAGATCATCCCGGTCTCGCGGATGGACCAGGTGCTGGAAAAGGCGCTGGTCCGCCAGCCCGAGGCGATCGAGTGGGAAGAGCCGCTGCCGGTGGCCAAGCCCGCCCGGACCGAGGAGGACGGTGCCGCCTTCGTGGCGCACTGATCCATCGGGTCGAATGAGACAAGCCCCCGGAGCTTCGCGCGCCGGGGGCTTTTTCATGCGCGGAGGTCGGATGCGCATCCTGCTGATCAACCCCAACACCAGCGCGCACGTCACCGACCTCGTCGCCGGTCATGTCCGCACGCAGCTCGACGGCCGGGCGGAGCTGCGCGCCGTCACCGGCCGGTTCGGGGCCCGCTACATCGCGAGCCGGGCCGCCGCGGCGATCGCAGGTCACGCCGCGCTCGACGCCCTTGCAGAGCACGGTTCCGACTGCGACGCCGTCTATCTGGCCTGCTTCGGCGATCCCGGATTGCTGGCGTTGCGGGAGCTGTCACGGGTGCCGGTGGTCGGCATGGCGGAGGCCGCCTGCCGCGAGGCCGCCGCGCGGGGCCGTTTCGGCATCGTCACCGGCGGCGGAGCCTGGGAACCGATGCTGCGGGAGTTCGTGGCGGCCCTCGGCCTGTCCGACGCCCTGGCAGCGCTCCGAACCGTGGCTCCGAGCGGCGGCGCCATCGCCAGCGACCCGGACGCGGCGCTGGCGATGCTGGTCGAGGCCTGCCGCGCCTGCGTAGCGTCGGGATCCGAGACGGTCATCCTGGGCGGTGCCGGCCTTGCGGGGCTGGCGACGCGGATCGCTTCGCAGGTCGCTGTTCCGATAATCTGCTCGGTCGAGGCGGGGACCCGCGCGGTTCTGGCCGCAGCTGGCAGATCCGACTCGGCTTGGTTCAGGCCGGACCCGGTCGAAAGCGTCGGCCTGGCACCAGCCCTGGCGGCGCGGCTGATGGATTCCTGACGCGGATCCGGAATGCGGACCTTGCACCGAACCGGCGCCATGCCGTAACGGTCGCCGTCCGGGCGGTTAGCTCAGTTGGTAGAGCGTCTCCTTTACACGGAGAGGGTCGGCGGTTCGAGCCCGTCACCGCCCACCAGACAATGTATCGGTCTCATGCGATCCCGATGACCGCGCCTCCTCGCATGCAGGTCGGTCGCGGCTGAATCTGTGGCTCAGCCGGGGTCGGTGATCGGCCCCGGTAACCGCCCTGAGGCCACCTGGCCAACGCGACCTCTCGGCAACGGATGCTAGCCTCTCGGCGCGGCCCGGGACGCTCGCACCGCCGCGAGCGCCCCGGCCACGATAAGCAAGCAGGCGAGCGCCAGCGCAGGGCCGGGCTTGGCATGGCCGGCCGCCACCAGGATCAGCGTCGAGAGGACCGGCGCCGCATAGGCCGCGACGCCGAGAAGCCGGACGTCGCCGCGCTTGCAGCCGATATCCCAGAGGTAGAAGGCGGCGCCGACCGGCCCGAGGCCGAGCAGCAGCACCGCACTCCACTGAACCGCATCGACCGGCCAGACCGTCGCCTCGACGGCTCGATGGCATGCGAGGCTGAGCGCGGCGGTCGCGAAGCAGAAGCCCACGACCGCATCGGTCGGAACGGCCCCGACCCGGGCCGAGAGTACCGAATAGCCGGCCCAGACGAAGGCGGCAGCCAGGGCCGCCGCGTAGCCCGGCAGCGCCCCCGTGGCGAAGCCGAGTTCGCCGCGGCCTGCAAAGAGAGCCGCGACGCCGGCAAGCCCCAGCGCGGCGCCGGCGAGGTGGCCCGGCCGCAGGCCGCCTGATCCCGGCAGGCGGGCCGAGAACAGGACGATCAGCAGCGGCCAGAGATAGTTGATCAGCCCGGCCTCAGCCGGCGGCGCGAGGCGCAAGGCGCTGAAGTAAAGGGCGTGATAGCCGAACAGGCCGCCCACCCCGAGCATCCAGACCGGCCAGGGCTGGAGGAGCGCGCGGGCGCGCGCCGGTCGGGCGATCCAGGGCAGGCCGCCGCACAGGCCGCCGACCAGGAAGGTCATGGCGGCGAGCTGGAACGGCGGCACCGCGCCGGAGGCCGCGGTGAACAGCGCGAGCAGCGACCAGAGCAGGATGGCGCCAAAGCCCGCGAGGGTCGCGGCCGAACGTGGCGCGGCGGGACAGGGATGACGCGGTTTCACGCATGCGCCGCGGCTATCACGCGGATCCCGAATCGGCGAGACGTGCGGTCATGTGCCTGTCATTGGGGCGTCCTACCGGCGGGCAGGGATAGGGAGAGCGGTGATGCGTGCGATTGCAGCCGGGCTGGCGTTGATCCTCGCGGGCGGTCCGGCACAGGCGGGAGACGCCGCCCAGCTCGGACCGCGGCCGTTCTACCTCGTCGATCAGTTGAAGCCCGGCCCGCTGAAGGACACGCTCGCCGCCTGCGGGACCGACCGCACCTACACGCCTCGGACCTTCTCGATCTCGCATCGAGGCGCACCCTTGATGTTCCCGGAGCATACCCGCGAGGGCCTGTTCGCCGCCGACCGCATGGGCGCCGGCATCATTGAGTGCGACGTCGCCTTCACCAAGGACCGCCAGCTCGTCTGCCGCCACAGCCAGTGCGACCTGCACACGACCACCGACATCCTAGCCCGGCCGAACCTCGCGGCGAAATGCACGCAGGGCTTCCAGCCCGCGGACCCCGCGACCGGGCGCAAGGCCTCCGCCAAGTGCTGCACCAGCGATCTAACGCTCGACGAGTTCAAGTCGCTCAACGGCAAGATGGACGCGGCCGATCCGGACGCCACCACGGTGTCCGCCTACATGAACGCGACGCCCCGCTGGCGGACCGATCTCTACGCCAGCAAAGGGACGTTGATGTCCCACAAGGAGTACCTCGCGCTGGTGAAGGGCATGGGCCGCAAGTTCACCCCCGAGTTGAAGGCACCGCAGGTCACGATGCCGTTCGAGGGCACCTATACCCAGGACATGTACGCCCAGCAGTTGATCGATGAGTATCGGGAGGCCGGCATCCCGTCCTCCGACGTCTATCCCCAGAGCTTCCAGCTGCGCGACATCCTCTATTGGCTGGAGAAGGATCCGGATTTCGGCCGTCAGGCGATCTTCCTCGACGACCGCGACGAGACCGTCAAAGGGTTCGACCCCGAGAAGCCGGCAACTTGGACCCCCGGCATGTCGGAGCTTGCGGCCAAGGGCGTCCGGATCCTGGCGCCGCCGCTGTGGATGCTGGTCCGGCCCGGGCCGGAGGGCGCGATCGAGCCCTCGACCTATGCCCGGGAGGCGAAGAAGGCCGGGCTCGGCCTGATCGCCTGGTCGCTGGAACGCTCGGGCCCGCTGAAGGACGGCGGTGGCTATTACTACCAGTCGATCAAGCCGGTGGTGACCGGGGATGGCGACATCCTGCGGCTCCTCGACGTGCTGCACAGGCAGGTCGGCGTCATGGGCGTGTTCTCCGACTGGCCGGCCACCACGACGTTTTACGCCAATTGCGTGGGAGCACCGTAGGGGGGCGCCGCTCAGTCGGCCCACAGGGCGACGAGCGAGAAGAGACCGGCCATCGCGAAATTCACGATGAGGACGCCGGCGATGATCAGAGCAAGCGTCATGGTAGCCTCGGCGGCGGGGCGTTGTGCCGGAAAGGGATTGAGAAGCGACGCGGCGTTCAGACCCGCGCCGCCCGGGATGGCCCCGCGGATCATCCGCGCGGGCCGAGTTTGGCGTCGTCTCAGGGCGGGCTGATCACCCGGACGAGGTCGAACAGGTAGTCGCCATCCAGCGGCTTCCAGCCCAGCCACCGCCGGACCAGGGCGTAGCCGCCGCACATCAGGGTGGCGCTGGCGACGACGGCCAGCATGAACCACGCGATGTCCTGGGTGACGAACCCGACCGCGATGCTGAACAGGGCCGTCGTCACGAAAATGGTCGTGCTCGGGTCGCGCGGGCCGCGCGTCGTCACGTCGGACATGGGGACCTCCTTCGAACCAAGTCAGCGGGCGCGGCAGTTCGGGCCGTACCAAGTCAGGGTCCGGCGATCCATGCCGCCGTCGGACGAGGCTCCGCAGACAGGGAAGCGCGGGTCGCCGCTGCGCTGAAGGCTCACGAACTTGTAGAGATCCTGCCGTGCCTCACGGCGGCGGTTCTGCTCGGCCAGTTGAGCCTGCCAGTACAGGTTGCTGTTGGCCTGGGCTGCGGCGCGCTGCTGGTGAAGCCCCATCATGCATTCGGCAAAAGCGTCGGTCTCGGGCTCGAACCCGAACGCGTAGCACCGGTTTTGATCCATCGCGTGCCGTTCCTGGGGGGTGACGCAGGCGGCGAGGCCGAGCGCGCAGGCCACCGCGAGGCCGAGCTTGAAGACGGTCGGAAACCCGCGCCGAACGGCAGCCTCGCGCGAAGAACAGCCTCGACCTTCGCCAACAGGATGAACGTCGAATTTACCGTACAACTAGGTGTTCATGATGCCGGCGGTCTCGTTTTTCTGTCCGCGCGAACATCCGCGACGCGACAGAACGGGACCTATACGAGGTGCATCGATTTGTTCGTGTTTCACAGCACGTGCGCGATTGCGCCGATCCCTTCCCGCAATGCCCGTTTTCCCGGGACACTGAATAACGTGAATCGGGAAGGGATTTCCTCACACGTGCACGGCTGAGCGCGGGGCGGGCCATCCCGGCCGACCGGGATCGGCCCTCATCCGCAGGACGTCATCGCCCCGTGCGTGCAACGGAGCGGGTGCGGTGGGTTCGGTCCACCCGAAGAGACGATGCGTCGAACCGGAGCAGGTTTATGGACGCGCCGGGCCGAACCCGGCGCGCCCGGTCGCAATCAGACGAAGTGCTGTCCGCCGTTGATCGTCAGCGTCGAGCCGTTGACGAAGCCGGCCTCGTCGCTGGCAAGATACTCGACCGCGTGGGCGATCTCGTCAGCCTCGCCGAGGCGGCCGGTCGGGATCGTCGAGATGATCTTGTTCCGGATGTCCTCCGGCACCGCCATCACCATCTCGGTGGCGATGTAGCCCGGCGCGATCACGTTGACGGTGATGCCCTTGGCGGCACTCTCCTGGGCCAGCGCCTTGGCGAAGCCGATCACGCCGGCCTTGGCGGCCGAGTAGTTGGTCTGCCCAGCCTGGCCCTTCTGGCCGTTGATCGACGAGATGATGATGATGCGGCCGAAGCTGCGGCTGCGCATGCCCTCAATCAGCGGACGGGTGCAGGTGAACATCGAGTCGAGGTTGGTCTTGATGACCGCCTGCCACTTCTCGAAGGTCATCTTGTGGAAGGCACCGTCGCGGGTGATGCCGGCGTTGTTGACCAGGATGTCCACCGGGCCGAGCTCGGCCTCGATCGCCTTGATGCCGGCCTCGCAGCTGGCAAGATCACCGACGTCGAACTTGAAGACCGGGATGCCGGTCTCGGCCTTGAAAGCGTTGGCCGCCTCGTCGTTGCCGCCGTAATTGGCAGCAACCTTGTAGCCCTTGTTCTTGAGCCGCTTGGATATAGCCGCGCCGATACCGCGGGTGCCGCCCGTCACGAGGGCGACGCGTCCTTGGGTCATTGTTTCCTCCTGTTCGCATCACGTGATGCCGCGTGCGGATGGCGTCCGCACGCGATTTTTTCTGACTTCGGCCTTAAGTCTATGTTGTTGGTCGAGACAGACGTTCCGGACGAATCAGGTCCGCTCGATACACATCGCGACGCCCATGCCGCCGCCGATGCAGAGCGTGGCGAGGCCCTTCTTGGCATCGCGCCGCTTCATCTCGTGCAGCAGGGTGACGAGCACGCGGGCCCCGGAGGCGCCGATCGGGTGACCGATGGCGATGGCGCCGCCATTGACGTTCACCTTCGCGTCATCCCAGCCCATGTCCTTGTTCACGGCCAGCGCCTGCGCCGCGAAGGCCTCGTTGGCCTCGATCAGGTCGAGGTCGGACGGCTTCCAGCCCGCCTTGTCCAGCGCCTTGCGCGAGGCCGGGATCGGGCCCGTGCCCATCACCTTCGGGTCGACGCCCGCGGTCGCCCAGGACTTGATCCGCGCGAGCGGGGTCAGGCCACGGCGCTCGGCCTCCGAGGCCGACATCAGCACGAGCGCGGCGGCGCCGTCGTTGAGGCCGGACGCGTTGGCGGCCGTCACCGTTCCCTCCTTGGCGAAGGCGGGCTTCAGCTTGGCCATCGCCTCGATGGTGGCGCCGTCGCGGATGTACTCGTCGGTATCGACGACGGTGTCGCCCTTCTTGCCGGGCACCGTGACGGGGACGATCTCGTCCTTGAAGCGGCCCTCCTTGCGGGCGGCCTCAGCCTTGTTCTGCGAGCGCGTCGCGAACTGGTCCTGCTGCTCGCGGGTGAGCTGGAAGGCCTGGGCGACGTTCTCGGCGGTCTGGCCCATGTGGTAGCCGTTGAAGGCGTCCCAGAGCCCGTCCTTGATCATGGTGTCGACGAGCTTGAGGTCGCCCATCTTCTGACCGCCGCGCAGATACTGCGCATGGGGCGAGAGCGACATGGATTCCTGGCCGCCGGCCACGATGACCTTGGCGTCCCCGTTGGCGATCTGCTGCATGCCAATGGCGACCGTGCGCAGGCCCGAGCCGCAGACCTGGTTGAGGCCCCAGGCGGTGGCCTTCTCGGGGATGCCAGCCTTGATGGCCGCCTGACGGGCGGGGTTCTGGCCGGCGCCCGCGGTGAGCACCTGGCCGAAGATCACCTCGTCCACGTCGTCGGGCGAGACCTTTGCGCGCTCCAGAGCGGCCTTGATCGCGGTCGCGCCGAGCTCGTGGGCCGGCACCGTCCCGAAGGCGCCGCCGAACGAGCCGACCGGCGTGCGCGCGGCCCCGACGATGACGATCTCTTCGCTGCCTGCCATGTGAACGTTCTCCTCTCACGAGCCGGCGCGCCTTCCTCTTCCCGGGCGCGCTCTGTGCCGGTCTTGGGATGAAGGGCGTGAGAGAGGCGAAGTCAAGGTTGTGCATCGGCGGCGTGAAGCCCCCGATGACGTGTCGAAGAGACTGAAATGATCTGGCCGGCGGGCGGGCTCTGCATTATTCTGCGTTGAAGACGTGCAATTTGCTGTTTTCTGCGCCCGGAGAAGGCTTTAAGGATCGTGCTGCGGGCGCGAAGACGGCCCCCGCCAGGCCGCACCGCGCGCCTGCAACGCCCCTAGGTCCCGAGTCCAGAAAGGCCGTTCCCGATGGCGGATACCGTCAAGGCCACCCAGACCGTCATCAAGAAGTACGCCAACCGGCGCCTCTACCACACGGGCACCTCGACCTACGTGACGCTGGAAGACCTCGCCACGATGGTCCAGAACGGCGAGGACTTCGTCGTCTACGACGCTCGGACGGGCGACGATATCACCCGCTCGGTGCTCACCCAGATCATCTTCGAGCAGGAGAACAAGGCCGGCGCGGAAAACCTGCTGCCGGTGGCCTTCCTGCGCCAGCTGATCCGCTTCTACGGCGACAGCATGCGCACGATGGTGCCGAGCTTCCTGGAATTCTCCATGGCGAACTTCGCCAAGGATCAGGACGGCCTGCGCGAGAAGTTCGCCCACAGCTTCGGCCCGGCCGCGTTCCAGAACGCGATCGAGCAGCAGGTGCGCACCAACATGAGCTTCTTCGGCGATGCCATGAAGATGTTCACGGGCTTCGCACCGCCCGCCGCCGGGTCGCACCCGCCGGCAGCGCCCGCACCGACACCCTATGCCGGCGGCGAGCTGGACGACCTCAAGCGCCAGATGCTCGAGATGCAGCAGCGCCTGGAAGCGCTCGCAAAGAAATAATTACCGCCGGTGCGGCGGTATCGAAGGTTGACGATTAGTAAACATCGGCCCCACCTTTGCGACATCGGCACGGAAACGTGCGGAGGATGTCGCGATGATGCGGATCGGAACAGGCAGTCGTCCCGAGCCGGCACAGGTCCGGCCCGTGCGGGACGTGCCAGGGTCGACCGTAGGCACGCGTCAGGAGGGCACGCAGCCGCCACGGCGCGCGCCACCCGCGTCCGAGGCACGCGCGCTCGTCCTGATCGATGGTGGGCAGTCTGAGCGGTCCGAAAGGGTCGCATCGGCGGAACGCCCGGCCGCGGGAAAACCGCGCGCGGGCTTCATCGCACACTTGCTGACGGCCGGAGACCCGGCGCTGCTTCCGTCGCGTCTGGAGCGAACCCGTATGGCCGCCGCGTGCTACGCGGAGGCCGCGCGGCGCCTCGCCTGAGGCGCCGCCCTCGCGAGGCTCAAGCCTCGGCGGACTTCACCTTGAGCACCTGACGGCCGCGGTACATGCCGGTCTTCAGGTCGATGTGGTGCGGACGGCGCAGCTCGCCCGAATCCTTGTCCTCCACGTAGGTCGGCGCCTTGAGGGCGTCGGCCGAGCGGCGCATGCCGCGGCGGGAGGGGGAAGTCTTTCGCTTCGGAACGGCCATGACTGGATCCTTCGTGACGCCGCGGACAAAGCGGCGCGCGGGCGGCTCCTCGATCGAGGATCGCCACGCACACCGCGGGATACGGATGAGGGCGCGCTTATAGCGCCGGCGCCGCCCCCTGGCTAGAGGCGCCTGACCACAACCGTTAAGCGCGGGTTCAAGCGAAGCCGTGCAAACCTGACGTGACGGTGCCGCGGAGCGGGCCGTGCCTCTCGGGAGAAACGCCATGGCTTCCTCCACCAAGACCCTCGCCCTCATCGCCCTGCTGTCGGGTCTCGTCGGCGCCCCTGCCCTGGCGCAGGCGCCGCAGACCCCGACGACCGCGGCGCCGACCGCCCCGGCCAAGCCGACGGCGCCGAGCGCCCCCGTCACCGGATCGCCAAATGCCGCCAAGGGCGCGCTCCTCGACCTCAACAGCGCGAGCACCGAGGAGCTCGACGCGCTCCCCGGCATCGGCGCGGCCCGCGCGGCGGCGATCATCAAGGGCCGCCCCTATCGCGGCAAGGACGAGCTGGTTTCCAAGAAAATCATCCCGAAGAACGTCTACGACGGCATCAAGGACAAGGTGATCGCCAAGCAGAAGTGACCGCCTACTCGGCGATCGCGCCCTGAGGCATGGAGAAGCCCGGGGGTGTCTTCTCGGCCGCGGCCTTCGGGGCCGCGTTCCGGGCCGGGCTCTTCTTCCGTGCCACGGGCTTCGGTGCCGCCTTCACGGCCGGCGGATCCTCGCAGGCCCGGAAGGTGAGCTCCGCCAGAGGGCTGCCCTCTTCAGAGACGATGGCGATGGGATCGGGCAGCGTCGGCAGGGCCGCCTGCCAACGGATCGGGCCGCCGAGCATCGCCTCGATCGCCGCCGGGGCGCTGCCGCGCCGCAGGGTGCTGAAATCCGGCCCGTAGGCGGTGGCGACCTTGCCGCCCACCACCACCAGCAGGACCTCGTTGACCTCGGGCGTCAGGGGTCGGAGCGGGTTGATCGTCCGGACCTGCCCGGCCCGGGTCACCACCATCTTGAAGCCCTTCGCGCCCTCGAAGCGAGCGGCCCGCGCCCCGCAGGGCTGCTCGACCGGCGGAGCGGCGGCCGGCGTGGGCGTCCCCGCCTGCGGCGTTGACGGATCCGGCGTCGGGCTCGGCGCAGCCGGTGCGGGCGCGTTCTGGGCCAGGGACGGCTGAGACGGCACGGCCGAAAGGCAGGCCGCACCAGCCAGCAGCAGCCACGCGAATGCCCTCATCGCCCGGACTCCGGCCCATCGCGCCGCGGCCGCTCGATCCGCTCCGTCCTGTCGAGTGCTCTGATCGGTTCCAATTCGATCGCGTCCAAATCCAAGACACGCGGATCCAGCACCTGTGCCGTGCGGTCGATCGGGCTCCGGCGGGCGCCGACCGAGCCGATGAGCAGGTGCTCGTCATCCACGTCGAGTTCGGAGTCCATGCGGAGGGGCTCGCGCTGCGTCCTCGCCGCCATGGCAAGAACAGTAACGATGGCGACGGCGAAGACCAGTACGGCCAGGATGATCAGCAGGCGCTCCATGCTGGTCGAAGCTCTACTCTGCCTGGAGGGGCGCCGTCACCCCGTCGCGCGCGACGGCCTGCGCCCGGTGTCCGGAATCGACTCTCGCGGGGCCGGATCCCCCACCGCCTTCCTGCGCGGCCGATGACGCGGAACGCTCCTTGCGTGGAGCGGCGGAGCGGGTAGATGCGGGCAGACCCGAGGCGGAATCGATCGATGCAGCACCAGCCGAGCCGCAAGCCTGAGGAGCTGGAGGGCCACCTCCTCGGCCTGATCGAGGCAGCCCGCGACCAAGCCCGGGAGGATCCGTTCCGCAACCCGGTCCTGGCGGTCACCCTGGCGATCACGCGCCGCTTCGACCGGAACGAGATCTCAGCGGCCGATCTCGACAGCCTGTTCGTACGGCTGCGCGCCGCGTCCCTGGACTCGCGGGCAGCGCGGCTGCGGGCCTATGTCGGGCTGGAGGCTGGGCCGGCCGACCCGCAGGCAGCCATCCCGGTGCGCTTGGTCGCGGCGGTTCCCGACCGGCCCGACGCCTTCGAGGGCTTCGCGGACTTCATCCGCCGCACCGCCTTCGCGGTCGTCTTCACGGCCCATCCGACCTTCGGCATGCCGCGGGCCGTGGCGAGCCTGCTTGCGGAGGCGGCCAGCCTGCCCGACGAGACGGCCCGCACCGGCCTGATCGCGCAAGCCGCTTCGCACTCGACCCGTCCGGACGCGCCGATCACCCTGGATGTCGAGTTCGAGCAGGCTTGCGCGGCCGCCAATAACGGCCGGCTCGCCCTCGATGCGTTCAACGGCGCGGTGCTCGACGCCGCCCGCGCCCGCTGGCCCGACCGCTGGACCGAGCTGACCCCCCGCCCCTTCGCGATCGCCAGCTGGGTCGGCTGCGACACTGACGGCCGCACCGATATCGGCTGGTGGGACACCCTACGCTACCGGCTGATCTCGAAGCGCATGCAGTTCGACCGGGTGATGCGCGAGCTGCCCGAGATCGGGGCCTGCCGCGAGGTCCGCGCCCTGGCTGAGGGCGCCCTGGCGGCCGTGAACCGCCAGCTCGCCGTCGCGCCCCGCCTCGGCGACAAGCCCTCCCTCGAAGCGGTGCACCGCTTCTCGCTGGCGCTGATCATTGAGCGCGAGCGCGCCCAGACCGATGCGGGCCAACTGATCGCCGGTCTCACCGCGGCGCTGGAGGCAGCCGGGGATCCGGCCGACCAGCGCAGGATCGCCGTCCTGCGGGCTGGCGTCGCCACGCACGGCCTGTCGAACGCGCTGCCGCATTTCCGGCTGAACGCCAGCCAGATCCACAACGCGGTCCGCCGCGTCGTCGACCTGGAGGGCGAACCCACCGACGCGGCGCGCCGCCGCTCGCATCTGGCGACAGTTCACGCGCTGCTGAACGACGTGCGGCCCGTGGCGGTGGATTTCGGCGCGCTGGCCGCCGAGCGCGCCTCGGCCGCCCGGCTGATGATGACGATCGCCCAGATCCTCAAGCACGTAGACGGCACGCACCCGGTCCGCTTCCTGATCGCCGAGACCGAGACCGGCTACACCCTGCTCGCCGCCCTCTGGCTCGCCCGCCACTATGGCATCGCCGACCGGCTGGAGATCACACCGCTCTTCGAGACGGCGAGCGCCCTGGAACAGGGCATCCGGGTGCTCGACGATGCCCTGCGCAACCCGCACTGGCGTCAGTACCTGAAGCGCATCGGCCGGCTCACCGTGCAGTTCGGCTACTCGGATTCCGGCCGCTACGTCGGCCAGCTCGCCGCGACCTTCTGGATTGAGCGGCTGCGGCTGCGCATCACCGAGATGCTGGTGCAGAACGGCCTGGCCGATATCGAGCTCGCGATCTTCGACACCCACGGCGAGTCGATCGGGCGCGGCGCCCATCCCACCTCGCTGCGCGACCGCCTCGCCTATCTCGCGCCCGAGGATGCCCGGGACCGAGCCCGCAAGGCCGGGATCAGGGTCCGGCTGGAATCGAGCTTCCAGGGCACCGACGGCTACCTGCTCTACGGCACCGAGGCGATGGCAGCGGCAAGCGTCGCCCGCATCGCCGAGCACGTCTACGCACTCGATGTGGCCGAAGACGACACGTTCTCAGACTACGCCCTCAACGATGCGCAGGCGATCGCCGAGGCCACGGACGACCCGATCTATTCCGAGCCGGACTTCGCCCTCGAATTCTTCACCGCGGCCCGCCAGGACATGGAGGCGCTGGTGGACGATCCGGGGTACGCCGCCCTGCTCGGCACCTTCGGCCCGAGCCTGATCGACCGCACCGGCTCCCGCCCCGTCGCGCGCCAGAGCGACAATGGCGGCCCGGCCCGCATCACCCATCCCCGGCAGATGCGGGCGATTCCCAACAACGCGATTCTGCACCAGCTCGGCTTCCTGGCGAATTCGCTGCACGGGATCGGCCGCGCCGCCCAGCGCGGCCCGGACCTGTTCCGGGATATGCGGCGCGACTCCGTACGGTTCTCGCGTGCCTTTCGGTTGGTCCAGCATGCCGCCTCGGTGGGCGATCTCGACGTGCTGCGCGCCTATATCGACACGCTCGATCCGGCCGTGTGGCTGGAGCGCGCCCGGCGCACGCAGAAGGACTTCCGCCGCGACGAGTTGGTGGTGATCTCGGGCGCGCTGGAGCGCCTCGATCTCGCGTCCGCTCTCCGGAGCCTGTTCGGTCGACTGACCCGCGACTGGCTGGCCCTCACCGCGGCGGCCCCCGACCTGCCGGCGATGTCGGCACGGCTGACGCTGCTGCACGCCCTCCGGCTCGCGCTGATCCACCGGATCTGGTTCCTGGCGGTGCACATCCCGGGCTTCCGGCCGCAGGCCGGCATCTCCCGCGAGCAGCTCTTGGAGCGCTTCCTGCGGCTCGACATCGACGGCTGCCTGAAGCTTCTCGACGAGATCTTTCCGATCACGCCGGATCCGACCCTCGGCCTCAACTTCGGCGAGCCGGCGGGCCCGCGCGATGTCGGCACCTACGAGGCGGAGCACGCCAACCTGTTCCAGCCGATCCGGCGCATGTTCGACCAGGTGCGCGAGATCTCCGGCATGATCCAGCACGAGGTCGGGGCGTTTGGGTAGAAGCGGCGCGCTCGGCTGGCGGCGCCTGTCGGCGCTGGCGCGATCCAGGAGCGTCCCGACACCCAGTCAGCGCGACGAACGCGGGCTGTGATGGGCTGGCCGTCAGACCGCGGGCCTACGGGCTACGGCCTTGATCCGGCAACGGCGCCTCCAGCGTGAACACCACGCCGCGGCGGCGGTAGTCGATCGCCGCCGTGCCGTCCATCTCGGCGGCCAGGGCTCGCTCGATCAGGCGCGAGCCGAACCCGCGGTGCGTCGGCGCGACGACCGGCGGCCCGTCGACCTCCTCCCAGCGCAACCAGAGTTGGGCAGGTTGCGATCCGTCCACCATGTCCCAGTTGAGGATTACGCGGCCTCTGTCGTTCGATAAGGCACCGTATTTCACCGCGTTGGTCGCCAGTTCGTGCAGCGCCATGGTGAAGGCGAGGGTCAGGCGCGGCGGGAGCCAGACCTCGGGACCGCTGACGACGAAGCGTCGCGCAGCGCCGCTCTGAAACGCCAGCAACGCCTCGTCCACGATCTGCCCGAGCGGCGCGCCCACCCAATCCTTCCGAGTCAGCACATCGTGGGCGGTCGCGAGCGATTGCAGCCGGGCATCCAACGTCCGGTACGCCTCCTCGAGTGAGGCCGCATTGCGGAGTGTCTGGTGCGCGATCGACTGCAGGGTCGCCATCGCGTTCTTGACCCGATGGTTGAGTTCCTCGGCCAGAAGCGTCCGATGCTCCTCGGCACGCTTGCGATCGGTGATGTCGATGGTGACGCCGGCCATCGTCAAGGGCTGGCCCTCGGCGCCGTAGAAGGGCTGCCCGCGGGCCTGCAGCCAGCGGACCTCACCGCGCGGCGTGCGCACCCGGTACTCGATGTCGTAGTCGGCCCGCGTCGCAATCGAGGCTTGGACGGCGGCCTGCATCCGTGCGCGATCCTCCGGCAGGATCGCCTCGACCAAGTCCTCGTACGTGCACGGCTCGTCGGGTTCGCGACCGAGATTCCGCTTGCAGCTCTCCGAGGCCAGCAGGCGCATTTCCGTCAAGTCGAGGGTCCATGAGCCGAGCCGCGCGGCCGAGAGGATGAAGCGCAGGCGCTCCTCGCTGCGCATCAGGTCGTTGGTGCGGCGCTCGACCTCCTGCTCCAGCGCGTCGCGGTCGCGCTGGATTCGGGCCAGCTTGTCCCGTTCCAGCGTGACGTCGAACTGCGAGGCGAAGAAGTAGGTCAGCTCTCCGTCCTGGTCGAAGACGGGCGAGATCAGCAGGCGGTTCCAGAAGACCTCGCCGTCCTTCTTATGGTTCAGCAGCTCGATCTCTATAGGAACACGCCGGGCTATGGCGGACCGGATCCTGGCGATATCGTCCCTGTTGGTCTCCGGACCCTGCAGGAAGCGACAATTCTGGCCGACGATCTCGTCGTGGCCGTAGCCGGTCAGCTTCGAGAAGGCCGCGTTCACGAACACGATCGGATTGTCGGGCTGATTGGGGTCGGTGATCAGCATCGGCATCCGCGTCGCCCGGACGGCGGATACGAACGGATCCGTGCTGGCGTCCGTCCGTGCAAACTCCGCCTCGAAGCGGCTGCGCTCTTGGTGATCTGTCACTATCCGTCGCCCACGCCGCGACCACCGGCATGCGTCCTCCGCATCCGTTCCAGCCTGACCGTAACACCGGATAACTCGCTTGCGCGCAACTCACTCTTTGTCGCAGCTGGGCCTCGGGACGGACTTCGCGCGAGGATTTCCCGCGCAGCCCCTACAGGTCGCTCTTGACGCCGCGCGAACACACGGCGGTGGCGAAACCATCCCCGCAGAGGGGCGTCACGCCGCCTCGACCCGCAGCACGGTTCCGCTGATGCCCGTGACCCGCACCCGCTCGCCGACGGCCAGATCCGGTCCCGCGATCCGCCACAGCGTGTCATCGAAGCGGATGCGACCCGCACCCTGCACGATCGGCTCCTCCAGGATGGCCTCCCGCCCGATCAGGCCCCGATCGGGACGGTTCAGCGCCGGCCCGCCCGCGCCGCGCCTGTGCAGGCGGCTGGCGATCCCGACCAGGATGACGGCCAGCCCCGCGAAGAGCAGGGTCTGGCCCTGCCAGGGCATCGAGATCGCGGCCGCGGCGAGCCCGGTGGCGAGCGCCGCCAAGCCGAGCCAGATCAGGAACACGCCGGGAATCAGGATCTCGGCCGCCGCCAGGACGAGGCCGGCGATCACCCAGATCCAGGCAGCTCCGACAGACTCGACGGCGCCGAGGACGGACGTGAGTGTCATAGGCATCACGCCCGTGGCGACGCCACGTTGGGCGGGGTTCCCGCGCGGCGCGGCGGCGCACCGTCGCCGAACACGCTGCGGGTCAGCTCCCCGATGCCCCCGAGGGTCCCGGCCAGCGCGGCCGCCTCGATCGGCACCACGACGACCCGCTGGTTGGGTGCGGTGGCTATGGCGCGGACGGCATCGACGTATTTCTCCGCCACCAGGAAATTCGCCGCCGCGATATCACCCTCGGCGATGGCCCGGCTCACCATCCCGGTCGCCGCCGCCTCGGCTTCGGCGGAGCGCTCGCGCGCCTCGGCGTCGCGGAAGGCCGCTTCCCGCCGGCCCTCCGCCTCGAGGATCGCCGATTGCTTGCGCCCCTCCGCCCTCAGGATCTCGGCGGCGCGCTGCCCCTCCGCCTCGAGGATCGAGGCGCGCTTCTCCCGCTCGGCCTTCATCTGCCGGGCCATGGCCCCCGCCAGATCGGGCGGCAGCACGATGTCCTTGATCTCGATGCGGTTGATCTTGACGCCCCAGGGCGAGGCCGCCGCATCCATGACCCGGAGCAGGCGCTCGTTGATCTCGTCGCGATGGGCGAGCAATTGATCGAGATCCATCGAGCCGACGACGGTTCGGATGTTGGTCATGGTGAGGGTCGTGGCGGCAAGGTCGAGGTTCGAGACCTCGTAGGATGCCCGCGCCGCGTCGAGCACTTGGTAGAAGACCACCGCGTCGATGGTGACGCCGGCATTGTCGCGCGTGAAGGCCTGCTGGCTCGGCACGTCGATCACCTGCTCCATCACGTTGACCCGCCGGCCGACGCGCTCGACGAAGGGCGTGATCAAGCCCAGGCCGGCATCCAGGCTGCGCGCGTAGCGGCCGAAGCGCTCCACCGTGAAGACATAGCCCTGCGGCACGATTTTCACGCCGGCCGCCAGGGTGATGACCGCCAGCGCCGCGGCGCCGACCGCGAAGACGCTCAGCCCGAGCGGAAGATCCATCGATGGCCCCCTGATCCGCCGCGCGCGGATGCCGGCCGACGGTCTGAAGCGCAGCCTATCAGCTGAGCCGCGTGCCCGCGAGCGCCGCCCATCCGCGCTGGCGCGATCCACAATCCGGGGATGGACCGAGCGCTGCGTGAACGCGCGCCCTGCGGATCTGATCATCAGCGGTTCAGGCCGCCGCGCTTAGGACAGACGAAAGCGTCGCGCTTGTCGTCGCTCAGGCCCTCTCATCGCAACGCTTGTTGAAGAAACAATCGGCATGATCCCTGCCACGCTTGCCGCGGAAAGAAGTCCTTTCGCGCCACGGTGGGCGGCAGATTTCCCCATCCTCCCGGACTTGGTGCGCGCGTGAAGATCGCTGTCCTCGCACATCTGAAATACCCGATCGGTCAGCCCTATGCCGGCGGGTTGGAGATGCACACGCACCTCCTTACCGTCGCCCTGAAGCGGCACGGGCACGAGGTGACGCTGTTCGCGAGCCGCGGGTCAGACCCGGCTCTGGACCCGGTGATGCTCTGCGATCCGACCGGGGATGCGCTGCTTGACCCGGAGCGCGAGGACGCGATCGACCGCGCCGAGCACGATGCCTACCGGCGGATGATGGATATGGTCGCGGCCGGCGGCTTCGACCTCGTGCACAACAATTCCCTCCACGCCCTGCCCTTGCGCGAGAGTGCCCGGCTCGGCCTGCCCTGGGTCACGGTGCTGCATACGCCGCCGTTCGACGCCCTCACGGCCGGGGTGGTCGAGGCTGATCCCGACATGGCGTTCCTGGCCGTCTCGCCCTCGCTGGCGCAGGAATGGGCCTCGCTCGTGCCGGGCGCACAAGTGGTCGATAACGGCGTCGATCTCTCGACCTTCGCGTTCTCGGAAAGGGCCGACGCTCCGGCCTTTGCCTTCTGGTCCGGGCGGATCGTGCCCGAGAAGGGGCTGCACCTTGCCATCGACGCCGCCCGCGCGGCCGGGCTGCCGCTGACCTTCGCGGGCCCGAAGCTCAACCCCGGCTACTGGGCCGCCGAGATCGCGCCGCGCCTCGGCCCGGACCTAACGCATCTTGGGCATCTCTCGCACCGGGATCTCGCGCATCATCTCGGGCGCGCCCGGGTGGCGATTGTCTCACCGCGCTGGGAAGAGCCCTTCGGCCTCGTCGTGGCGGAGGCGCTCGCCTGCGGCACGCCGGTGGCCGCCTTCCGCCGGGGTGCCATGCCGAATATCCTCGACGCCCGGTGCGGCCGCCTCGCCCGTCCGGACGATGCACAGGATCTCTCGGTAGCGATCCGCGAGGCGGCCGGCCTGTCGCGCCGCGCCTGTCGCGATCGGGCCGAGGCGCTCTACGATGCCGCCGCCATGACCGACCGGTACCTCGATGCCTACGAGGCGGTGATCGCGCGCTGCGCCGAGCGGGCGCGGCCGGCCCTGCGCATCGCCGGACGGCGGGCCTGACATGAGCGCCGACGCGGACCGCACCCTGCCCTGCGCCGTCTGTATCCCGGCACGGAACGAGGCGGACCGCCTGCCGCGGCTGCTCGCCTCCCTGGCCGAGCAAGACTGTATTCCGCTGCGGAGCGCCTTGCGGGTCGTGGTCCTCGCTAACAACTGCACCGACGGGACCGTGGCGGCGATCCGCGCCCTCGAAGCGTCCGGCGCCCTGGCGCCGCTCGCGCTCCGGTTGATCGAGGTGCGGCTTGCTGGTGCGGAGGCGCATGTCGGCACCGCGCGGCGCAGGGCGCTCGACGCCGGGGCCGAATGGCTCGCCGCGGACGGGATCTCAGACGGCATCCTGCTGACCACCGATGCCGATGCGCGCCTGCCGGCCGACTGGGTCGGAGCCAATCTCCGCGCGCTGGAGGCGGCCGACGTGGTCGGTGGCCGGCTCGTCATCGACGATGACGGCGAGGCGGATCCGGCGCTCGCGGCGCTGCATGCCCGGATCGAGCGCTACTGGGCCGGCGTCCGGCGGCTGGAAGACATCCTCGATCCGCCGCCGCACGATCCGGCGCCGCGCCACGGCGACCATACCGGCGCGAGCCTCGCCGTCCCAGTGGCTCTCTACCAGGCCGTGGGCGGCCTGCCGCCCCTGCCCTGCGGCGAGGACAACGCCCTGGTCGGGCTGCTGCGCGCGCGCGGCGCCCGCCTGCGTCACTGCCCGGCGGTGCGGGTGATGGTCTCGTCCCGCCACCAGGGCCGGGTCTCGGGCGGCATGGCCACCGAGATGGTCCGCCGCGCCCGGGCGATCGGCGGTGAGGCCTACCTGCTGCCGGAAGCGGCCCATTGGCAGACGCTAATCCTGCGCCGGGCGGCCCTGCGCCGGGCGTTCCACCTCCAGCCTCCGGCCCGTGCGGCCGCCTGCGCGCGCCTCGGGCTCGGCCCAGACGACTTCGCCGCTGTCGGCGACTGTCCCAACGACATCGCTTTCGTGGAGCGGGCCGACCGAATCCTCGAAGCGCGCGCCGCGCCAGCGCGGGAATGCCCCCTCGACCGGGCCATCGCCGATCTCGACGCGCTGGCTCTCGCCCTGCGGGATGCCGCGTGACCCGGGGGATCGGCTGGTACGTCCATCACCAGGGCGCCGGCCACCTTCAACGGGCCCGAGCGGTGGCGGCGCATCTGCCCCGCCCCTGCACGATCCTGGGCACGGTCGCCGGCTTCGACACGACCGGACTCGCCGTCCTCGACCTGCCGGATGACCGGCCGCTCGGCGATGCCGCCTTCGATGGACGGGACGGCGCGGCCGACCGGCCGGAGGCGCTGCATTACGCCCCTCTGAACCATCCCGGCCTCCGCGCCCGGATGGCGCGGATCGCCGAATGGGTGGCACGGACCGACCCGGCGCTCCTCGTGGTCGATGTCTCGGTGGAGGTGGCGCTGTTCGCGCGCCTGCTCTCGGTGCCGACTTTGGTGGTGCGGCTCGCCGGCACCCGCACCGACCGGCCGCATCTCGAAGCCTTCCGCAGCGCGAGCCGCCTCCTCGCGCCCTTTCCCGAGGCGTTGGACGGCGGGGGCGTGCCCGAGTGGGTTCGCGCCAAGACAGTCTACGCGGGTTTTCTCACCGGACCGACCCTGGCCAACACCGAGGCGCGCCGCGATATCGTGGTGGTGTTTGGCCAAGGCGGCGTGGGCGGCGACGTTCCCGCCCTGGCCGAGGCGGCGCGGTCCGTGCCCGACCGGGACTGGCACGTGCTGGGCCCGGTCTCTGGCTCGGGCGCGATCCCCGACAATCTGCACCTGCACGGCTGGGTCCCCGACGTCGCGGCCCATGTGGCACGGGCCGCCCTGCTGGTCGGAGGCGGGGGCGACGGGGTCGTGGCGCTGGCTGCGGCGCAGGCCAAGCGCTTTCTCTGCCTGCCGGAGGCGCGGGCCTACGGCGAGCAGACCGAAAAGGCGGCAGCCCTGGCTCGACTCGGTGCCGCTGTCGTGCAGGAGGGCTGGCCTGAAGCCTCCGCATGGCCGGGCCTGATCCAGGCGGGACTCGCCCTCGATCCGGCAGTGATCGGCGGTTTGCATAGTCCGACCGCGGTCGCCGAGTGCGCGGCGGGGATCGATGCGCTGGCTGCTTCATTCGAGCGAACCTGAACGCGGCACCCGCACGCTGCTTTGCACGCCCGCAATGCGCTCAAGCCGGAGCAGGCCACTCCGAATTTCGGCATTGACCCCCCACCGGCTGGAAGCCGTAGTCGAGTCGCCATGGGAGCGAGGACCTACACGATCGGAAGAAGTGGGTCTGTGCGCTGGACCATTCGCCCGACCGGGCGTTTCTGCAATGGCACTTCGACCAGTATGAGAAGAACGCCGGCAGTCTCGAGTGATGTCGTGCCCTACTGGCCACGCTGAACAAGCTATCGCCGATCGCGCCGTATGGGGTTGGTTGAACGCCGCGCTCGAACGCTGTCGTCCGCGCTCTGACGCGTCAGGTCCGGCCGACTCAATCGGCCGAGACTTTCATCGTCGAGGCGAGCCGAACCGATATGCGGCTTCGACGCACGGATCGTTAAGAGATCAGGTCGAGCTTAGCCGCCTCGATTCCGTCCGCCCGGATCGCGTCCGGGATCGCGGAGAAGTCGCGGTATCCGGCTTCACGCGCCATCGCGTCCAGGGCCGTCTGCTCGTCGTCGGCCGCGCCGGTCCAAAGCACCGCACCACTCTTCTTTTGCTTGATCTGAAAGATGCTCATCGATCCATCCCCCATCCTGAGAAGACCATCGCGGAGACAACGTCGCTATTCTCCGCCGGTTGCAGGCCGGGACAGTCAAAGAGCGGTCTTCGTCCCCGTTCCGGGACATGCGGCGTGACATCCGGCGACGGGAACGTGCGGCGGCGCTATGCTGGCTTCCGTGAAGGACAACGCGCCATGAAAACGCCGGCCTGCACAATGATAGAGGTGCGTCATCAATCCAGCACCGAGCGCGAGGCCCCCGTCGTGAAGTACGTCCGTTGGCGCGCGTCCCGCCTCAGCGCCCTGTGCGGGCTCGCGATGCTCGCCGCGGCACCGGCCCAGGCCGTCGAGACCGCCTCCGTTCCCGATGCCGCCGCCATTGCGCCCGCGGTCACCGTCGTGCCGGCCGATAGCCGCGAGATCGTCGAGCGGGCGGTGGTCACCGGGACGCTGGTTCCACGTGACGAGATCCTGGTTTCTCCGGAGGTCGAGGGCCTGCGCATCACCGAGCTGCTCGTCGAGGAAGGCGACCGCGTCAGCAAGGGCCAGGTGCTCGCCCGGCTGTCGCTGGAGATGATCGCGACCCAGGAGGCCTCGAACGCGGCGGCGATCGCCCGGGCCGAGGCGGCGATCGTCCAGGCTCAGAGCCAGATCGTTCAGGCGGAGGCCGCCAACGTCGAAGCCAAGCAGTCGCTGGAGCGGGCCCAGGCGCTCGCCAAGACCGGCAACGCCACGGCGGCGGTGCTGGAACAGCGCGTCTCGGCGGCGCAAGGGGCGGAAGGGCGCCTCGCCGCCGCCAGGGGCGGCCTGCAATCCGCCCAGGCCGACCTCGCCACCGCCCGGGCGGCCGGCTCCGAGATTGCCCTGCGGCGCGCCCGCACCGACATCCGGGCGCCGGAGGCCGGGATCATCAATCGCCGCACCGCCCGGATCGGCGCCACCGCGACCGCGGTGGGAGAGCCGCTGTTCCGGCTGATCGCCCGGGGCGAGATCGAGCTGGAGGGCGAGGTGCCCGAGACGTCGCTGGCCCGCATCCAGGTCGGCAACCCGGCGAGCCTCGACCTCGATGACGGCCGCCGCCTCGCCGGCAAGGTGCGCCGGGTCTACCCGGAGGTCGATCGTGCGACGCGACTCGGCAAAGTGCGCATCCGGCTCGGCGACGATCCGGTCCTGCGGATCGGCGCCTTCGCGCGCGGCAACGTGGAAGTGGCGCGCCGCACGGGCGTCGCGGTCCCGGTCTCCAGCCTACTCTACGCCGCCGACGGCCGCGCCAGCGTCCTCGTCGTGAAGGACGGGCGCGTCCAAGCGCGGCCCGTGACGACGGGACTCTCCGCCGAGGGCTTCACGGAGATCCGCTCCGGCGCCGCCGCCGGCGAGAGCATCGTGGCCCGCGCCGGCAGCTTCCTGCGCGACGGGGACCGGGTGCGCCCGGTCCCGGCGAACACCAGCACGCCGATCGCCGACGCGGCCCCGCGGTAGGACGAGTCGAAGGATCCGGCCATGCGCCTCAACGTCTCCGCCTGGGCGATCCGCAAGCCCCTGCCGTCGGTGGTCCTGTTCCTGGTCCTGATGATCCTGGGGCTGGTGAGCTTCCGCGCCCTGCCGATCACGCGGTTCCCGAACATCGACATCCCGATCGTCTCCGTGACGATCACGCAGTCGGGCGCGGCCCCGTCCGAGTTGCAGACCCAGGTCACCAAATGGGTCGAGGATTCGGTCGCCGGGGTGAAGGGCGTCAAGCACATCCTCTCGACGATTACGGAAGGCACCTCGACCACCACGATCGAGTTCCGCCTGGAGGTGAACCAGGATCGCGCGACGAACGACGTCAAGGACGCCATCGCCAAGATCCGCCAGAACCTGCCGCGCACCATCGACGAGCCGATTGTCTCCCGCGTCGAGATCGCCGGCCTGCCGATCATGGTCTACGGCGCCTCGGCGCCGGCCATGACGCCCGAGGACCTGTCGTGGTTCGTGGACGACGTGGTCGCCCGCGGCCTGCAGAGCGTGAAGGGCGTCGGCGGCGTCGAGCGGCTCGGCGGCGTCGCGCGCGAGATCCGCGTCACCCTCAAGCCCGACCGGCTGCTCGCCCTCGGCATCACGGCCGCGGACGTGAACCGGCAGCTGCGCCTGACCTCGGCCGATATGGCCGGCGGCCGCGCCGAGGTCGGCGGCCAGGAGCAGTCGATCCGGGCGCTCGCCGCCTCGGCGAGTCTCGACACGCTGGCCAAGACCTCCATCGTGGTGCCGGGCAACCGCAAGGTCCGCCTCGACGAGCTCGCCACCCTGTCGGACACCGCCGAGGAGCCTCGCACCTTCGCGCGCTTCAACGGCGAGCCGGTGGTCGCCTTCGCCATCTCCCGCGCCAGCGGCGCCAGCGACGCCGACGTCTCGGTGGGCGTCGCCAAGAAGATCGCGGCGCTCCACGCGGCGAACCCCGACGTGCGCTTCGACCTGATCGACACCAGCGTCGACAACACGATCGGCAACTACCACTCGGCCATGATGGGCCTGATCGAGGGCGCGGCCCTCGCCGTCGTGGTGGTGCTGCTGTTCCTGCGCGACTGGCGCGCGACGCTGATCGCCGCCGTGGCGCTGCCGCTCTCGGTGTTGCCGACGTTCTGGGTGATGAGCGCGCTGGGCTTCTCGCTCAACGCGGTCAGCCTCCTGGCGATCACGCTGGTCACCGGCATCCTGGTGGACGATGCGATCGTGGAGATCGAGAACATCGTCCGGCACATGCGAATGGGGAAGTCGCCCTATCGCGCGTCGCTGGAGGCCGCCGACGAGATCGGGCTCGCGGTCATCGCCATCACGGCGACGATCATCGCGATCTTCTCGCCGGTCTCGTTCATGGGCGGAATCGCCGGCCAGTACTTCAAGCAGTTCGGCCTGACCATTGCGGCGGCAGTGTTCATGTCGCTGCTCGTGGCGCGGCTCATTACGCCGCTTCTCGCCGCCTATTTCCTGCGCGATCACGGACCGGATCACGAGCGCGACGGCTTCGTGATGCGCGGCTACACGCGGCTCGTGGCGTGGTCGGTGCGGCACAAGTTCATCACGCTGGTGCTCGGCATCGCGTGCTTCGCCGCCTCCATCGCCTCCACGGGGCTGCTGCCGGCCGGCTTCCTGCCGGCCGAAGATCAGGCCCGCACCCTGTTCGTGGTCGAGCTGCCGCCGGGCGCCCGGCTTCCCGATACGGTCCGAGTCACCGACCGCATCGAGGAGAAGATCCGCGCGCTGCCCGAGGTGAAGAGCGTGTTCGTGGATGGCGGCCGTCAATTGCCGGCCAAGAAGGAGGTGCGGCTGGCGAGCCTCACCATCAACCTCGTCCCCAAGAACACCCGCCACAGGACCCAGAAGCAGGTCGACGCGGAGGTCGCGGCAATCCTTCGGGAAGAGCCGGACCTGCGCTTCTGGGCACTGCGCGAGGGCGGTCAGCGCGATCTGGCCCTGATCATCGCCGGCCCCGACAAGGCGGTGGTGGCCGAGACCGCCGCCAAGCTGCAGCGCGAGGCCCAGCAGGTCCCGCACCTCGTCAACGTCATGTCGACGGCGCCGCTGGACCGGACCGAGGTCCGGATCCGGCCGAAGCCCGCGGTGGCGGCCGATCTCGGCGTCACCACCGACACCATCGCCGAGACCGTGCGGGTCGGCACGATCGGCGACATCGGCATGAACCTCGCCAAGTTCAACGCCACCGACCGGCAGGTGCCGATCCGCGTGCAGCTGCCAGAGAGCCTGCGCGGCCGGCTCTCCGACCTCGAGACCCTGAAGGTCCCGGTGAAGGGCGGGACTGCCGTTCCGCTCGCCACCGTCGCCGATATAAGCCTCGGCCAGGGCCCGACCGGCATCGACCGCTACGACCGTTCCGTGCGCGTCGCGCTCGAGGGCGACATGCAGGGCACCGACGCGCTGGCCGAGCTGATCAGCCAGGTGATGAACCTGCCGGCCGCCAAGAACCTGCCGCCCGGTGTGACGATCAGCCAGACCGGCGACGCCGAGGTGATGGGCGAGGTCTTCGAGGGCTTCGCGCTCGCCATGGGCGCCGGCCTGATGATGGTGTTCGGCGTCCTGATCCTGCTGTTCGGCAACTTCCTCCAGCCGCTGACCATCCTGTTCTCGCTGCCGCTCTCCATCGGCGGCGCGATCCTGGCGCTGCTGATCTGCCACATGCCGATCTCGATGCCGGTGGTGATCGGCATCCTGATGCTGATGGGCGTCGTGACCAAGAACGCCATCATGCTGGTGGATTTCGCCGTCGAGCAGATCCACGCCGGAATCGACCGCAACACCGCCATCGTCGATGCCGGCCGCAAGCGGGCGCGGCCGATCGTGATGACCACGATCGCGATGGCGGCCGGCATGGTGCCGTCCGCGATGGCCTACGGGATCGGCGGCGAGTTCCGCGCGCCCATGGCGGTGGCGGTGATCGGCGGCCTGATCGTCTCGACGGTGCTGTCGCTGGTCTTCGTGCCGGCGATTTTCGTGCTGATGGA
This sequence comes from Methylobacterium sp. OAE515, assembly GCF_041806315.1. Lineage (NCBI taxonomy): Bacteria > Pseudomonadati > Pseudomonadota > Alphaproteobacteria > Hyphomicrobiales > Methylobacteriaceae > Methylobacterium > Methylobacterium sp. OAE515. Next base: position 1,910,714 of record NZ_JBGMUV010000001.1, on the reverse strand, counting down.
TGACCTGTCGCGCCTGATGAAGCGCCTGTTCGGCCGCTTCGTCGGCGAGCGCGACGATCCGGAGGATGCGGTCGCCTTCGACTCGGTCCATCCGGCCAATGACGGGCATCCGGCGCCGCCGCGGATCGCCGCGGAGTAGGACGGAGCGGCCGGAATGTCGTCCGTTCCGTCATCCCGAGGCCGCGCAGCGGGCGCCGGGATGATCCCGGTGCGTGCAGCGCCAGCAGGCGAAGCGGTCGGGCCCGGGTTCTCAGCCCTGTGTATCCGCCGTGCGCATTGCGCGCGGCGCCGCGATGGGCTGTGACTCCCGCCAGCGAATCGAACGAGGACACGAGAAGCGATGTCGGGTGGTCACGGGGCGGTCGAGGGTTCGAACAAGCGCGTCGCGCTGCTGATCTCGGTGCTGGCATTGTTCCTCGCCTTCAGCGAGACCCTGGGCAAGGCGGCCCAGACGGAGTCAATCGGCGCGAACGTCGAGGCCGCGAACCAGTGGGCCTATTTCCAGGCGCGCACGATCCGCTCGACGGTGCTCAAGACCGCCGATGAGGCGCTGGCGCTGGTTCCGCCGGGCCCCAACCAGGATGCGATCGCGGCCAAGCGCGCCGAATGGGCCAAGACGCTGGCGCGCTGGGAATCCGAACCTGCCACAGGCGAGGGCCGCAAGGAGCTGACCGCGAAGGCGAAGGCCTCGGAGGAGCGGCGCGACCTGTCGCTTCTGCGCTACCATCACTACGAGCTGGCCTCGGCGGCCTTTCAGATCGGCATCGTTCTGGCCTCGGCCGAGGTGATCACCGGCATCACCCTGCTGGTCTTCGCCGGCGGCTTCCTGGGGCTCGCCGGCGCGGTGCTCCTCGGCTTCGGCTACCTCGCACCGCACGCGCTGCCGTTCTTCCATTGAGGATCGCATGGAGGATCGTCCGGGCGGGACAGCGGCGTAACGCCACGATCGCTGGCGATTGATTGACCGCGCGCGGCGCCGGGCTGGACGCGCGCGTTGGAAGCTGATCGTTTCGGCATATTCCAGGGGGGAATGATGTCGGATCACTCAGAAGAACAGGGACGCCTGACGAAGATCGCCAGCGCGATCTTCCTGCACACCGAACACGCCATCTACGCGGCACTCGGCCTCCTGCTGGCGCTCACCGCGCTGATCGCGCTGGTCGACGCAGCCGGGTTGACCTTGGAAGCCATGCGGGCGCTCGGCGGCGCCGCGCAGATCCTGGAGGTGATCGACCGGCTGCTGTTTCTGCTCATGCTGATCGAGATCCTTCACACGGTGCGGGTCTCGATGCGGTCGGGCACGCTGACCTGCGAACCGTTCCTGATCGTCGGGCTCATCGCCTCGATCCGGCGGGTCCTGGTGATCACGCTGCAATCCTCCGAGATCACCCACGCCAAGGACTGGTCGCCCGAGAAGCAGGCTTTGTTTCAGGCCTCGATGATCGAGCTCGGCGTGCTGGCCGGCCTGATCGTCACGATGGTCTTCGCGATCTTCCTGCTCCACCGCGCGCGGGACGATGGACGTCCGGCGGGCGAAGAGAAGCCGAGCGGCGCGTCCTGAATCCGCGAGACGCCGCCGTCCTCGCGGGCGGAGCGAAGCCATAACTGAAAGAGCGGAGCCGGCGTCAGTTCATCCGGAGGATCGCGGCGTTGAGCAGGGTCGCGAAGGCGACCCAGGCGGCGTAGGGCACGAGGAGCCAGGCCGCGACCCGGTCGAACCGCCAGGTCAGGCGGATGGTCCAGAGCACCATCACCAGCAGCATCGCCACAACGATCAGGCCGGCCCCGATCGCGTGGGCGGTGAAGAAGACCGGTGTCCAGGCGGCATTGAGCGCGATCTGGACCAGGAAGGCGGCCAGCGCGAGCCACCAGCCATTGCGGCTCGGCCCGGAGCTGGGCATGGCGCCGAGCAGCCGCCAGAGCGCAATCGCGATCATCGTGTAGAGGATCGTCCAGGCCACCGGGAACACCCAGTTCGGCGGGTTGAAGTCCGGCTTGTTCAGGCTTGCGTACCAGCCCGGGATCTCGGCCTGCGTCGCGGCCGAGCCGATTGCTGCGGTGGCCGCCACCGGCAGGATCGCGGCGGCGAGGCGCAGCCAGCGCGGCAGGGGCGATCCTCCGGGGACCTGTGTCGCGGCGGTCATGGTCGTACGTCTCCAGGCCGCATGGGCGCGCGGCTTGCCGGGGCCCACGCGCCGTGGCACGCGCCCGTTTCCATCCGCCGAGATTCGCCAGATGTCACAGCCTAACGCGCCGCAGGGTCCGTCGGATAGCCGAAGCGAAGCCGCGCCGGATGTCACCCGCCGGAGCCTTGCCGCCCAGGCGATGGGCCGGATCGAACCCGAGACCCGGGCGGTGGTGATGCCGCTCCACGTCTCCACCACCTTCATCCGCGATCCCGACAACGGCTACAGCTCGGGCTACTGCTACGCACGGCCGGACAACGCGACGGTGCGCGAGGCGGAAGCCGTCCTGGCGATGCTGGAGGGCGCCGCGGCCGGCGCGTTGCTGTTCGGGTCCGGGATGGCGGCGGCGACCGCGGTGTTCGGCGCCCTCGAACCCGGGGACCATGTCGTCGCCGGCACTGTCATGTACTGGGCGCTGAAGCGCTGGCTGCGGGAGGAGGCACCCCGGCGCGGCATCACGCTGACCTTCGTGGAGACGGACGACCTGGACGCCCTACGGGCCGCCATCGAGCCGGGCCGGACCAAGCTCGTGTGGATCGAGACCCCGGGCAATCCGCTCTGGACGGTGACCGACATCGCCGCCGCGGCCGAGATCGCCCACGGGGCGGGGGCTCGGCTCGCGGTCGATTCCACGGCCGCCTCGCCGGTGCACACGCGCCCGCTGGAACTCGGTGCCGACATCGTGATGCATTCGGCCACCAAGATTCTGAACGGCCATTCCGACGTGGTGGCGGGCGTGCTGGCGGGCGCGCAAGCCGACACGTTTTGGGAGCGGATCCGGAGTATCCGCGCCGGAAGCGGCGGCATCCTCGGGCCGTTCGAGGCGTACCTGCTGATGCGCTCTCTCCGCACCCTGCATCTGCGCGCGGCGGCACAGTCGGCAGGCGCCCTGAAGCTCGCCGAGCGTTTGAGAGGGCACCCGCACGTGACCCGCGTCCTGTATCCGGGGCTGCCGGACGATCCGGGGTACGCGGTTGCCCGAAGGCAGATGCGCGACGGGTTCGGCTTCATGCTGTCGATCCGGGTCGCGGGTGCCGAGGCCGGCGCCATCGCGACGGCGGCGCGGGTGCGGCTCTGGAAGCGCGCGACCTCGCTCGGCGGCGTCGAGAGCCTCATCGAGCACCGCGCCTCGGTGGAAGGCCCGGGCAGCCCCTGCCCGACGGACCTGCTGCGCCTGTCGACCGGCATCGAGGACACGGACGACCTGTACGGCGATCTGGATCAAGCGCTGCGGGCGGCGCACGCGGTGGCCTGAGGGGATCCGGCGGCTGCGGACCGCGAATGATAGATCGGTCAGGCTATTCACTGCCGTGCGAGCCCCGCGATTGCGATCGCCACCTGTATTTCCCAACAAGAACCCACAAAGTCGCCCCATGCCGGCTCTAGGGACGCGTCGCGGCTTCGATGACGCCCCTACCCCGACGCTGAAGCGAGCGACCTTTGCGCATCCTCGTTCTCGAAGATGATCCGATGCTCGCGGATGGCCTGATCTCGGGCCTGTCGCTGCATGCCATGACAGTCGATTGCGTATCGACCTGCGGAGATGCCGTCGCGATCTTCGATGCGACGAACTACAGCGCGGCGATCCTTGATCTCATGCTGCCCGATGGGTCCGGATTGGATGTCCTCAGGCATATTCGTGCGCGTGATGACGCCACCCCCGTCCTGGTCCTGACCGCAATCGACGCCGTCGCCGACCGCATCGCGGGACTCGATTGGGGCGCGGACGATTACATGGGCAAGCCGTTCGACCTCGGCGAACTCGCGGCCCGGCTGCGCGCGATGATCCGCCGGTCGGCCGGGCGGGCCTCCCCGACCTTCGCGTGGCGCGGTCTCACGATCGACCTCGGCCGCCAATCCGTGACCCGGGCGGGCGCCGCCCTCCCCCTGTCGCGCCGCGAATTTGCGCTGCTGGAGGCGCTGATCGAGCGGCCGGGGCGTGTCCTGTCGCGCAGCCAGCTCGAGGCGCGCCTGTACGGGTGGAACGAGGAGATCGGCAGCAACGCCCTCGAAGTGCACGTCCACAATCTGCGCGCCAAGATCGGCCGCGACGCGATCGAGACCGTGCGCGGCCTCGGCTACCGCATGCGGGAGGACCGGGCGTGAACTCCCTGCGCATGCGCCTGTTCGCAACTCTGGTCACGGCCACCGGGCTGGTCTGGCTCGCCGCCATCGTCTGGACCTATGTCGACAGCCGGGCCCAGTTCGAGAGCATCCTCGACCGCCGCCTCATGGAAGCGGCCCGCATGGTCGACAGCCTGTTCACACCGGCCCGGGCCGCGACCGCGCGGCGGCCGGGAAGCGCGGACGGTGACGAGGCCGCGCTGACCCATATGGTGAGCTACGACCGCCATCTCAGCTGCCAGATCTGGTCGTTGGACGGACGGCTCATCGGAGCCTCGGATGGCGCACCCGATCCCAAGCTGTCGGATCAGCGCGACGGCTTCTCCAACCGGGTGATCGACGGGCAGGCGTGGCGGGTGTTCGCCCTGTCCGATCCGGCCAAGGGCTTCCGCATCCTGGTCGGCGACAATCTCGGGCAGCGGCGACAGCTGGAGCACGGCCTCGTCGGCAGCCTGCTGCTCACCGCCGGCTGCGTGCTGCCGATCCTGGCGCCGCTGATCTGGTTCAGCGTCGGCCGCGGCCTGCGTCCGCTGAACCACGCGACACGCGACCTCGCCGCCCGGGACGCCGACAATCTGGAGCGGGTCGAGGTCGGCCGGATGCCCTCCGAAATCCGCCCGCTGGTCGATGCGCTGAACCGGCTGTTCGGCAAGGTGGCGGCCGCGCGCGACCACGAGCGCAGCTTCCTCGCCTACGCGGCGCACGAGCTGCGCACGCCGCTGGCCGGTCTCAAGACCCAGGTCCAGGTTGCCATGGGGGCGCAGGATGCGGCCATGCGCGACGCCGCCCTCGCCCAGACCCTGGGCGCGGTCGATCGGTCGGCGCGCCTCGTCCAGCAGCTTCTGACGCTCTCGCGCCTCGACAGCAGCGTCCGGTCGGTCGCCACCGCCTGGATCCCCGTGGAGGAGCGGCTGCGCGACCTGCTCGCCGGGATGGCCGATATGCCGGCGCCGGAGCGCGTCGCCTTCGCGCCCGCCCTCGCGACCCTCGAGATCCGCATGGACGAGGACCTGTTCGACCTCGCCATGCGCAACCTGATGGAGAACGCCCTGCTGATGACCCCGGAGCCGGGCGCGGTCACATGGGAGGCCGCGCTCGGCGCGGATGGAAGCGCCACCCTGTCGCTCGTCGACGCGGGGCCCGGCATCGCCGAGGCGGAGCGGGCCCAGGTGGTCCAGCGCTTCGTGCGCGGGAGCCGGCGCGCCAAGGTCGGCAGCGGCCTCGGCCTCTCGATCGTCACCATGGCGCTTGAGCAGTCCGGCGCCCGGCTGCGGCTCGACGGGCGGAACGACGGGCCCGGGCTGCGGGCGAGCGCGGTCTTCGACGCCGGGCTCGCCCGATGCGCGCCCGCCGCTACGGCTCGCCTTTGACCCGGGCGAGGTAGTCAACGATCACCCTGGCATCCTCGGGCGTGATCGGCGCCTTGTAGGCGGTGATCATCTTGTCGACGACCGTGTGCCATTCCTCGCGGGAGAGCGACGGCTGGTTGAGGGTGTGGTCGGCGGAGTGGCAGGCCGTGCAGTTGGACGCGATGACCTCCGAGCCCGTGCCGGCGGGAAAACCCGGCGCGTCGCCGAAGGGCAGCTCGACCTCCGGCGTCGGGTGAAGCTCGAGCGGCGCGGCGGCCAGAGCGGCCGACGTGGCGACCGCCAGCGGGCTCAGGACAGCCAGAACGGCGGCGCGGATGGGGCGCAGCATGGTTTTGCTCCTCAAGCCGCCACGAGGTCGAGGGCTTCGACCTGGTTGGTCATGTAGCCGCCTGCGTTCCAGACACGCTGCATCGGCTGCATCACCCGGTCGGTGTTGGTGCAGCGGACCATCACGGTGTGCGCCCCGCGCTCGGGCAAGCTGATCGTGGTCTGCCACTGCCGGAAGCCGTAGGTGCCCTCGTCCTTGCCGAGATTCGTGGGCTGCCAGGTGCGGCCATGATCGAGGGACAGGTCCACGGCAGCGACGCCGCGGTCGCCCCCGAACGCGATGCCGCGCACGGTCTGTGGCGCTCCGGCCGGGACGCTGTCGCCCGCCTTGAGGTTGGTCACGAACGAGCGGGGCAGGTTCCGGGTGATCGGGATCATGGCGACGCCCTTCTGCCCGGGCTCGATCGTGTGGTGCGGCGTGTCCGGCACGCGGTAGCTCCGGGTCGTCCAGACGCTCGGATCGGGGTGATCCATCACCTCGATGTCGTCGAGCATCTTGATCCAGTAGACGGCGCACCAGCCGGGGACGACGAGCTTGAGCGGGAAGCCGTTGAGCATCGGCAGCTGCGCGCCGTTCATCGCGAAGGCCAGCATGACCTCGCCGTCGCGGGCATGGTCGATGTCCAGGGCTTTGACGAATTTCGGCGCGTCGGGCAGCAGCGGCTCGTCGAGCCCGCCGAAGCGCACATGGGTGGCACCGGCCTTCACGCCGGCCCGGTCCAGGACGTCCCTGAGGCGCACGCCCGTGTAGAGGGCGTTGCTCATCGAGCCGTTGGCCCACTGGGCGCCGGCGACCCTGGGCTGGGCGTAGAGGCGCGAATTGCCGGCGCACTGGCTGACCGCCGCGATCTCGAAGCGCGGCAGGTCGCGGATCAGCTCCCGCAGCGACAGCGCCTGCGGCCGCTCGACGAGGCCCCGGACCTTCAGGGTGAAGCTGTCGGTGTCGACGCGGGTCGGGAACGTGGCCCAGTGCCAGCTCACGAAGTGCCGGTTGTTCGGCGTGAACACGCCCGTGTCGAAGACTTCGAAGGGCGTCTCCAGCCACGGCGGCCGCGTGCGCTGGACGATCATGCGCCCCTTCTCGGGGTAGGTGGCCGACATCGGCCGGGTGCTCGGGCCGCCCGGGACGTGGAAGTCGAAGGTCTTGGCCCAGGCGCGGCCCGCGAGCAGGCCCATGCCGCCCAAGGCGGCCGCCGACAGCAGGCCGCGGCGGCTCGGGTTCGATAACGTAAGGTGTTTCGGCATCGACGTGAAAATTCCGCTGCGCCGACGCCCAGCGGGTCGGCGCGGGGTCTCCACGCCCCCCAGCTTAAAGGCACCTTAAGGGCATCGATGGACCGGCGGTGCCAAAGCGGCGAACGGCGCGTTGTGATGGCGATGCCCTTCGCGGGCGCAACCGCTATTGTGAGCACCGCACGCCGATGAGATCCCTCCTCCCCGCCGCCGCTCTCCTCGGCCTCGCCGTGACGGCGGCCCACGCCGATGCGGTGCCCAGCCTCGACGTCGAGCGGACCTGCCGATCGGCGCAGGTCACCAACACGACCATCAGCGACCAAGCCAACTACGATGGCTGCCTCCGCTCGGAGCGCGAGGCCAAGAAGGAGGCCGAGCAGCACTGGGGCAGCTACACCGCCGCCGCCAAGCGTCAGTGCCAGGACCAGTTCAAGGCCGGCGGCTTCCCGTCCTACGTCGAGATGGTGACCTGCCTGGAACTCGCCTCCGGGACCGTGCCGACGCAGAGCAACGAGGGCGGCCGTGCGGTCGGCGGCCCAGGCTCGCCGCGGGATGTGAAGGCCCAGCAGGAGGGCGGCGCCAATCTCACCCGCGAGCCACCCGCGAGCCAGCGCACCAACCCAATTCAGGTGCTGGAGAACAAGTAGGCCGCCGCGGCCGGAGCCGGCGAGCCATTCTCCCGGTGCAGACGCGGGACGCCGCTGTCACGTGCTAAGGGCTGCGTTCCCGCCCTCCGCACGCCGACCGGATCCGTGAACGCCCTCGCCATCATCGCCCCGATCTTCGGGATCGTCCTGATCGGCTGGGGTGCGGCGCTCGCGGGGCTGCTCTCCGACAAGGTGAGCGACGGCCTGTCGGAATACGTCTTCGCGGTGGCCGTCCCGGCGCTGATCATCGCCACGCTGACGAAGCCCGGGATGAGCGGCACCGTGGCGTGGTCCTACTGGGTCGCGTATTTCGGCGGCGCGGGCATCGCCTGGTTCGTCGGCACGCTGATCGCACGCCGGCGCGCCGGGATCGAGCGGCGGGGCGCGATCCTGCACGGCTTCGCGGCGAGCCAGTCGAACACCGTGTTCGTCGGCGTGCCGATGATCCTCCAGGCCTACGGCGAGGAGGGTGCCTTCCCGCTGTTCATGCTGCTCGCGGTCCATCTGCCGCTGATGATGGGCAGCGCCACCTTCCTGATCGAGTCCGATTCCGGCCTGCCGGTCCTGGCGCGGATCCGGGGCCTCGCCCTCGTGCTCCTGCGCAACCCGATCTTCGTGGCGCTCCTGATCGGCATGGGCATGAAAGGGTTCAACCTCGCACCGGCCGGCATCGCCCAGTCGCTGATCGATGCCTTCGCGGGGACGGCCTCCACCTGCGCGCTGGTCGCGCTGGGTGCCGGCCTGAAGCGGTACCGGGTGCTGTTCGACCTCAAGGGCGCCCTGGTGATCGCGCTCCTGAAGAACCTCCTGCACCCGCTGGCGGTCTGGATCCTGGCCTTCCATGTCTTCGCGATGCCGCCCGCCTATGCGGGGGTCGCGACCCTGTTCGCCGCCATGCCGGTGGGGATCAACGCCTACCTGCTGGCGGTGCGCTACAAGACCGAGACCGGGATGGTGGCCGCCTCGGTCCTGGTCTCGACCCTGCTGGCGCCGCTCACCACACTGGCGTGGCTCATGCTCCTCGGCCGGGCGTGACGGCAGCGCCCCGGCGTCACCGCGCGCGTTGGACCGCGCGCCGCGCGGGTCTAGGGTAGGGACAACCGCGCGGGCCTCGAAGACCGGCGCTTCCCTGCAGGCGAGGAATTTTCATGAACGCTCCGATGCGCCCCCCGGGCAGCGCCTCCCCGTCCGCCCCAGCCTCGGCGAGCTTCGTCTGGGACGATCCCTTCCTGCTGGAGGACCAGCTCACCGAGGACGAGCGGGCGATCCGCGACGTGGCCCAGAGCTTCGCGCAGGAGCAGCTCCTGCCCGGCATCGTCGAAGCCTACGCCACCGAGAAGACCGATCCGGGCCTGTTCCGGAAGATGGGCGAGCTCGGCCTCCTGGGGGTGACCCTGCCGGAGGAATATGGCTGCGCCGGCGCCTCCTACGTCGCCTATGGGTTGGTGGCCCGGGCGGTCGAGGCGGTGGATTCCGGCTACCGCTCGATGATGAGCGTCCAATCCTCCCTCGTGATGTACCCGATCCACGCCTACGGCTCCGAGGAGCAGCGCAAGAAGTTCCTGCCGAAGCTCGCCTCGGGCGAGTGGATCGGCTGCTTCGGCCTCACCGAGCCCGATGCCGGCTCGGACCCGGCCGGCATGAAGACCAAGGCCGAGAAGATCGACGGCGGCTACCGGATCTCGGGCGCCAAGATGTGGATCTCCAACGCGCCGTTCGCCGACGTCTTCGTGGTCTGGGCGAAGTCTGACGCGCACGAGGGCGCGATCCGGGGCTTCGTCCTTGAGAAGGGCATGAAGGGCCTGTCGGCGCCGACGCTCAAGGGCAAGCTGTCCCTGCGCGCCTCGACCACCGGCGAGATCGTTATGGAGGGCGTCGAGGTCGGCGAGGACGCGCTGCTGCCGAACGTCTCGGGGCTGAAGGGGCCGTTCGGCTGCCTCAACCGGGCGCGCTACGGCATCTCGTGGGGCGCGATGGGCGCCGCCGAGGATTGCTGGCACCGCGCCCGCAACTACACGCTGGAGCGCAAGCAGTTCGGTCGGCCCCTGGCGCAGACCCAGCTCGTCCAGAAGAAGCTCGCCGACATGCAGACCGAGATCGCCCTCGGCCTCCAGGCCTCGCTCCGGGTCGGGCGGCTGATGGACGAGGGCCGGATGGCGCCCGAGATGATCTCGCTCATCAAGCGCAACAATTGCGGCAAGGCGCTGGACATCGCCCGTACCGCCCGGGACATGCACGGCGGCAACGGCATCATGGGCGAGTACCACGTGATGCGCCACGCCCAGAACCTCGAGACGGTGAACACCTACGAGGGCACCCACGACGTCCACGCCCTGATCCTGGGCCGGGCGCAGACGGGGCTGCAGGCGTTCTTCTAAGGCCCGGAGGACGCGACTCCCACCAGATCACCTCATCCTGAGGTGCGGCGAAGCCGCCTCGAAGGAGGGCTCCAGAGATCGCGCGGCTCGCTGGAGGTCTCCTTCGAGGCCCGCTGTCGCGGGCACCTCAGGATGAGGGCGTGGGTGGGATGAGCCGGCACCGAGCTGTGCGGATTACTCCCCGCTCTCCTCTCCGGCCAACGACCATTCGCGCACCCGGGCGAGATGGTCGTAGGACCCGTATTTGCTGGCAAATTGCGGATAGGGCCGCGCCGTGTAGGCGGCCTCTCCGGTCATGAACCGGGCCACCAGCCCGCGCAGGCGCTCGGCATGCTCGGCGACGATCGCCTCGACGCCGCGCTCCTCGCCACGGGGCGGCTTGACGGGGATCGGCAGGAACGGCTTCCGACCGCCGGAGGCGTGGACGTAGAGCAGGTCCGGCACCGCCTTCACGGCCGGCAGATCCGCGAAGGCGCCGTGCATCAGCATCGCGGCTTCCAGGGTGAGCTGCGGCGAAAACCCGGAGAAGATCATCTTCGCCGAGGGCGGTGCGCCGGTCTTGTAATCGACGATGCAGGCGGTGCCGTCGGCGCGCAGCTCGATCCGGTCGGCGCGGGCGCGCAGCGTGAAGGTCTCGCGCCCCATCGGGATCACCCAGCGCCCGGAGACTTCCGGGTAGACCCGGGACAGGCCAAGCCGGCGCTGCGCCTCCCAGTCGAGATACGCGGTCGCCATGCGCTCGTAGCGCGGCCACCACTCGGCGTAGAGGTTCGGATACTCCGCCTCGATGTCGGCGAAGGCGTTCACCGCGAGGTTCAACAGGCGCACCGCCGAATCCGGCGGCAGGTCCTTGGGATGGCGGCTGGCAAATTCCGCGAAGACGTCGTGTACCAGCGAGCCGCGAGTGGCGACGCCCGGCGCCGCCGCCAGCGGGTCGAGCGGGTCGAGCCCGAGCACGTGGCGGGCGAAGATGCTGTAGGGATCGCGCACCAGCGTCTCGATCTCGGTGACGCTGAGCGAGCGCGGGAACAAGGCCGGGTCCGGCTTCGGCGCCGGGCGCTTCAGCCGCGGCTCCGGCGGCGCCGCGTCGAGCCGGGCCGCGAGACCGGTGAGCCGGCGCCCCGCCTCTAGGACGGTGTCCCAGCGGGGATCGCCCGCGAGCGCCCGCAGCCGCTGGATCAGCCGCGACGGCACGGTCGGCGCGCCCTCGCGCTTCAGCGCCCGGGTGATCACCGCGTCGCGGCAGCCGAGCGCCTGCACGAAGTCGTGGGCCATCTGGCCGATCCGCCGCTCGGGCGGGTTGAGGCCGACGCGCTCGCGCATCGGCCGATTGAGGAACGAGTCGGTCAGCGTGCGCACCGGCCAGACGCCCTCGTCGAGGCCGCCGAGCACGACCCGGTCCACCGACAGCAGGCGCGCCTCCAGCAGGCCGAGGATGCGCAGCCGCGGATGCGGCGCGTCGCCGGTGCAGGCGACTTTGCGCTCGCGGGCGAGCGACGTGAAGAAGGTGGCGTAGTCGTCGAACCGCCCGGGCATCAGGCCGGGCTCGGCCATCTCCAGATCGTCGAACAGGGCGTCCAGACAGGACAGGGATCCGTCCGTTTCGGTCTCGGGCGCGTCCTCCGGTCCGGCGATCAGCCGGTCGCAGGCCACCCGGTGGCTGGTGGCCGTGGTGACGAGATCGCAATCCCCGGCGCCATCGGTCCCCGGGAAATCCCGGAACACCAGATCCAGCCGGTCGAGCAGATCCGCCGCTAGCGCCCAGTCGATGTCCTTCAGGCGCCGTTTGGCCCGGGGCCGATGCTCGGGCGGACCGGCCTGCTCGGCGGCGAGGGCGTTGCGCAGGCCGTCGAAGCCCGGGGCCGGAACCGGACCGCGCAGCAGCCCGATCTCCAGGGCGGCGGCGCCCCGGACCACGTCCGCGCGCGGCAGGCCGAGATGGACCATCGGGTGCGAGAGCAGCGCGATCAGCCGGGCCGGAATCGCATCGGCCTGGTTGCGCGCCAGATCGGCGGCGAACTCGGCCGCGAGCCGGGCGAGCCGCCCGGCCGGGCTTCCGGCCAGCGCCAATCCGGCGGAATCCTCCGCCACGATGCCCCAGCGCAGCAACTCGACGGCGACCCGGCCGGCGAGTCCGCGGTCGGGCGTGACCAGGGCCGCGGTCGCGCCAGGCGTCTGCAGCGTCTCGCGCAACGCCAGCGCCGCGACCAGCGCCTCCTCGCGCTCATCGGCGGCCTCGGCGAGCGCAAGCCCGTCGAGGCCGAGCCGGGCCATGGTATCGCGTCCGGCCGAGTCGAGGGCGGCCCAGGCGTCCGTGGTGTCGGCCGGCCGCAGGGCCTGGGACAGGAGCGCGGCTCGCGCGGCCTGACCGGCATCGGGCTCGCCGAGGGCGACGATCTCCGTGCGGCTCAAGTTGAGATTCTCAGGCCCGAGCAGTCGGTGCAGCACCGCCTGCGGGTGGCCGTGAGCGATCACGCGGGAGAAGCCCTCGCCGGTGTCGATGCCGTCCCAGCCGGAAGCGTCGAGGTCCAGATCGAGGCCCGGCAGCACCACGGCGCCCCGGGGCAGCTTCGCCACGGCGGCGATGAGCCGGGCCGTGGCGGGCACGGAGCCCAGCGAGCCGGCGACGATCACCGGGTCCGGGGTGGCGCTGCGCGACAGGCGCCGCTCCTCGGCGAGCACGAGGCCGCGCGCGCGGGCGACCGGGTCGGCCAGCCCGCGCTCGGCGAGGAGCTTCGGCCAGTTCTCGGCGGCGATCTTCACGAAGTCGAGGGTCAGGCCGAAGTAGCGGGAATATTCGGCCTCGACGGCGGCGCCGATCTCCGACCAGGGCAGCCCCTCGACGGTGAGCGCGTCCATGAGCCGTTCGAGATCGCCGGCGAGCCCAACCGCGTCGGCGGGGGAGGACGGCACGAGGAACGGCACCTCGGCATCCAGCGGCAGCAAGGTCCGGTCGACGGTCTTGGCCCAGGCCTGAACGAGGCGGGCGAGGATCAGCCGACGTTCGAGCGCCGGCATCGGGACGCTCAACGGGTCGGCATTCTCCTCCAGCAGCGGCTCGGCGGCGAGGTCGAGCTCCGCCTCGTCGGCCTCGCCGAGAGGGATCATCCGCGGCAGCAGGGTGGCCTGCCCGGGCGCGTCCCGGCCGAGCCGATCGGCCAGGATCGCGCTGAGCGCCCGCGCCGCGCGGCGGGTCGGCAGGTAGATGGTGACGGCGGCAAGCGCCAACGGGTCATCCGCAACCGGCCCGACGAGCTGGCCGGAGAGCAGCGCCTCGGCGAGCGTCGGCAGGAACGGGACGCCGCGGGAGATGGTGAAGACGGCCGGTCTGGCGGACATGGTCAGGCTTCTACGCCCGCGGCGATGTTCCGGACAGGGGGCGATGAGCCGCTGCCGGGATCAAGGCGGATGGCCGACTGCGCCCGTCGCGGCGCCACGCGCGCGTCACGACTTCGGCATGCGCCGCCCTGTGCCGCGGGCCCCGTCGTTCCGGGACCGCGAAGCGGAGCCCGGAATCCAGACACGCCGCCGCGACCCGAGACTGCCCTGTCGGCGGTTCTGGATTCCGGGCTCGCCTGCGGCGCTCCGGAATGACGGCGGGCACAATGGTCCGGCCGGATCGCTTCATCCGCGAAGCGGGCCCCTTGGAGGCGGGCCGGAGCACGGTTGGTGGCGCTGAAGCCCGTGTTCCCGTTCAGCCCTTCGCCCCTGCGGCAGCGCCGTAGCCCGCCCGCCGGCCGAACACGACGCCGGAGGTCAGCCCCGAGCCGCCCGGGTAGCCGTTGAAGAACACGCCGCCGACCATCTCGCCGCAGGCGTAGAGCCCGGGGATCGTGGTTCCGTCCTCGCGCTTCACGCCGCCGTCGTCGTCGACCTCGACGCCGCCATAGGTGAACGTGATCCCGCCGGTGACCGGGTAGGCCTTGAACGGTCCCGTCTCGATCTTCTGCGCCCAGTTCGATTTCGGCAGAGGAAGCCCCTTAGTCCCGCGCCCGTCCTTCACGGTCGGGTCGAAGGGCACGCTCTCGTCCACGGCGGCGTTGAATGCCGTGATGGTCTGCTTGGCCGCGCCGCGATCAATGCCGTCGAGCTTGTCGAGCAGCCCGTCCAGGGTGTCGGCCTCGACGAAGTGCGCGTCGTGGAACCGGTACTCGCTGTAGAGCAGGTGATCGACCTTGGCGTCGAAGATCTGCCACGCCACGTGCCCAGGTTGCTCCATGATCGAGCGGCCGAACTGGGCGTATGTGTAATTGCGAAAATTCTTGCCCTCGTCGACGAACCGCTCGCCGTTCGCATTCAGCATGAGCCCCAGGAAGTAGCAGATCTTCCGGTAGTGCTTGCGCTCGCCGTGCGGCAACTCGAGGTTGCCGTATTCCGGCATATGCAGATCCATCGGCGTGGCGTGGCAGCCGCCGTAGAAGCCGTGCGCCTTCGCCCCGAGGGCCAGCGCCATCTCGAGACCGTCGCCCTGATTGTGCGGCGTGCCGCGGACCCGGGCCTTGTCCCAGCCCGCGCCGATGAAGCGCGTCCGCAACGCGGCGTTCGACTCGAAACCGCCGCAGGCGAGCACCACCGATGCGGCGCGGAACACGCCTTTCGGGGTCTCCACGCCGACCACGCGCCCGTCCTCGACAATGAGCCCGGTGGCGGGACAGCCGTAGCGGATCTCACCGCCAGCCTTGGTGAAGGCTTCAAGCTCGGTCCGGGCGAGGCCGAAACCCTCGTCGTGGGTGGCGAGCGTCAGGCCACCCCAGAAGACGAAGCGTCCGTCCTTCTCGAACGATTGCCGGGAATAGATCGGCTCGAACTTCACCCCCTGCGTCGCGAGCCAGCGCAAAGCCGCGCCGCTCTCGTCGATCAGGATGCGCTGCTCGCGCGACAGCGGCCGGCCATCGTTGAAGCCGAGTAGATCCTCCTCGAACTTCTGCGCCGTGTAGGCGCCGAAATCGGTCCGCGGCAGGCGCGGATCCTCGGGGTCGACCAGCAGAGGGATCAGGTCGTCGTTACCCTCGTAGACGAAGCGCATGGCGCCGGCCGTGTAGGCGGTGTTGCCGCCTGCCAGATCCTGCTCGGCCTTCTCGATCATCAGCACCGAAGCGCCGCGCTCCAGAGCAGCGAGGCCGGCGCTCATGGCGGCGTTGCCGGACCCGACCACCACCACATCCCAATGATCATCACCCGGACGCTGCATGCCTGCCTCCTCTCCACGAACCGCACTCTCCATATTGTATACGCCTGCATGCAATTTGTCGCAAGCATTTCGGACCGCGCGGTTTCGCGCTATGGCCAAGCTGAGGAGAGCCGGGATGAAGGCCAGCGAAGCGGAGCGCTCCAGCGGCGCCGGCGCCTATGAGCGGCTGCTGCGCGCGATCGAGGAGGGCGAGCTCGCCCCCGGGAGCCGGCTGCGTGAGGCGGAGCTCGCCGAGCGCTTCCAGATCAGCCGCACGCCGGTGCGCGAGGCGCTCGGTCGTCTGGAGGCGCAGGGCCTTGTCGCCCACGAGCCGCACCGAGGCGCCAGCGTGGCGCAGCTCGATTACGGTCAGGTGAGCGAACTCTACGATCTGCGGGAGGTGCTCGAAGGGACGGCCGCCCGCCTCGCGGCGATCCACGCCAGCACGGTCGAGACCGAGATCCTGGAGGAGATGGTCGCCCGGGATCGGACATTGCTGGTAGACGCGCCGGCTCTGGCGCGTACCAACCGCCAGTTCCACCGCCAGATCCACGGGGCGGCGCGCAACCGCTTCCTGCAGGGCACGCTGGAGACGATGCGCCTGTCGCTGGTGCTGCTGCCGGGCGCCACCACGCTGGCGGCGCCCGATCGCGCCGCGGAATCCCTCGCCGAGCACGCCGCCATCGTGGCGGCGATCCGCGCTCATGACGCGGACGGCGCCGAGGCAGCCGCCCGTGCACATATCCGGGCCGCCTTCAAGGCCCGGATACGGATCTGGCAGGAGGCCTGAGCGGCCTCAGCCCTCAGGCGTGGGAGGGGACACGTTCGACCCGCGGACCGCTCCGGAACAGCGCGAGCGTCGCGACGATGCCGCAGGCGGCAGCCGCCATCAGCCAGTAGCTCGGCGCCGCCCGGTCGCCGGTCGTCTGGATCAGGTAGGTCGAGACCATCGGTGTGGCCGTGCCGAACAGCGCGGTGGCGAGGCTGTAGGCCAGCGAGAAGCCGCTCGCTCGGACATGGGCGGGCACCACCTCGGAGAGCGAGACCACCATGGCGCCGTTGTAGACGCCGAAGAAGAACGAGAACCACAGCTCGACGGCGAGCATCTTGCCGAAAGTCGGGTCGGCCACGAGCCAGTGCAGGGCCGGGTAGGTCGTCAGTAGCGACAGGGTCGAGATCGTCAGCAGCACCGGCTTGCGCCCGATCGCGTCCGACAGGGCCCCGCCCACGGGCAGCCAGATGAAGTTGGTAATCGCCACGAACAGCGTCACGATCAGGCTGTCGGTCTCGGTGAGCTTGAGAACGTTCTTGCCGAAGGTCGGGGTGTAGACGGTGATCATGTAGAACGTCACCGTGGTCATCGTGGTCAGCATCATGCCGAGCAGCACGATCCGCCAATTGGCCGCCACCGTGGTCAGGATCTCGCGGGTGCTCGGATGGCGGGTCCGCTTGGCGAATTCCTGCGTCTCTTGGAGCGAGCGCCGGATGAAGAAGATGAACGGCACGATCAGGCAGCCGATGAAGAACGGGATGCGCCAGCCGAAATCGCCGAGCTGCTGCTTGGTCAGGAACGCGTTCAGCCCGTAGCCGATCAGGGCGGCGAACATGATCGCCACCTGCTGGCTCGCCGACTGGAACGAGGTGTAGAAGCCGCGCCGGCCTGGTGTGGCGATCTCGAACAGGTAGATCGACACGCCGCCGATCTCGACGCCGGCCGAGAAGCCTTGCAGCAGGCGCCCGGCGAGCACGATCAGCGGCGCGGCGACGCCGATGGTGTCGTAACTCGGGCAGAAGGCGATGAGCACGGTGCCGCTCGCCATGATGGCGAGCGTGATGATCAGGCCCTTCCGGCGGCCGATCCGGTCGATATAGGCGCCCAGCACGATCGCCCCGAGCGGCCGCATCAGCGCTCCGAGCCAGAAGGTGCCGAAGGTCAGGAGCAGCTCGGTGGTCTCGTTGCCCGACGGGAAGAACGCCCGCGCGATATACGTGGCGTAGAACCCGAACAGGAAGAAGTCGAACATCTCTAGGAAGTTGCCGCTGGTCGAGCGGAGGATCGCCCCGATCCTGGACTTGAGCGTGGCCTCGACGGCCCCCGGATCTCCGGCCATGACGCAATCCTCTCTGGGTGCCGCTCAGGCACCGATCCACTTCATGGCGATGATCGTGCCGGTCACGGTCAGCGCACCGCCGATCCGGGTGGCGATCTGCGCGAACGGCATCAGCGCCATGCGGTTCGCCGCCGTGAGGATCGCCACGTCGCCGGTGCCACCCTGGCCGCTGTGGCACGCGTTCACGATCGCGGTCTCGATCGGGTACATGCCGAGCCAGCGCCCGACGAAGAAGCCGACGGTCATCAGCGTCACCACGGTCGACACGATGGTGATCAGGTTCACCAGCGTGAACGCGGCCATCAGCTCGTGCCAGGGGGTGAGCGCCACGCCGATGGCGAAGAGCAGCGGGTAGGTCATCGAGACCTGCACGAACTTGTAGACGACGAAGCCGCCGGCCTGGAGACGAGGCGACACCGCGCTGGCGAGCTTGGCGAACACGGCCAGGAACAGCATCGCCACCGGCGCCGGCAGGCCGACGAGGTGGTGGGCCATCACGCCGAGCAGGTAGAGGGTGATCGCCGTGAGCCCGGCCGCGCCGATCGTGGCGGGATCAATCTGTCCCTTGGCCGCCTCGGCCCTGGCCTGCGCGTCGCTCGACTTGATCCCGTCCGAGTCGGGCTGGAGCCGCCCCTCGCCGGTGAGGTGCGGGTAGCGCTTGCCGACCGAGTTGAGCGTGCCCGACAGGATGATGGCCGTGAGGGAGCCCAGCATCACCGGCGGCAGCACCTGGGCGAAGACCACGCCCTGCTGCATCCCCAGAATCGCCGCGTAGCCGATGGAGAGCGGGATCGCTCCCTCGCCGACGCCGCCCGCCATGATCGGCACGACAATGAAGAAGAACGTCTTGTAGGGGCCGAGACCGAGCAGCGTGCCGACGAGCGTGCCGACGAGGGCCGCCGCCACCGATCCGAGGGCGAGCGGCGCGAAGATCTTGAGGAACCCCTTGATCAGGACCTCGCGGTCCATGCCGAGGATCGAGCCGACGATGATCGTGGCGATGTAGATGTAGAGGAAGTTGGTGAATTTGGTGAAATCGGTGATCGCCTTCACCATCTGCGGCGGCACCAGCGCGTAGTAGACCAGCGCCGAGGGGATAAAGGTCGCGAAGATCGCGCCGGCGCCGATGTTCTTCAGGATCGGGATCCGCTTGCCGATCTCCGCGCAGGTGAAGCCGCCCATCACCAGCACGGCGATCATCGTCGGGCCGTCGGGCTTGATCTCGCCCTCCTGGACCAGAACGGCGATGAGGATCGCCAGAACGGCGAAGATCGGTAGCGGTATGATGCCGATCTTGAGGTCGATGAGGCGCCACCAGCCCTCCGGCCAGAACCGGATCGCGCGCCCCTCGGACGACGGGCTCTCGACCGGGGCTGGGATCGGCCTCGGCGACGCGGTGCTGGTCATGGACGTCCCCCCGGATGTCTGCCCGCGCGCCGGCCGTCTCGACCCCGGTCTCGCGGCGGCCGAAATCCGCCTCGGCCCGTCAAGGCCCGTTCGGGCGGCGGAGATAAAGTGACATTCGGCGTATCAGCGCTGGCGGGGGGCGGCAACGCGCAGCCGGGAACAAAGCGCGCGACCTGTTCCGTGAACTGGGATTAAAAGTTGCGGACACAACGTTCGCAGCTTCCTTGAGCGTGCAACCTGCTGCCAGTGGCCCGGCTTGAGGCTGGAGCCCGACGTCATGTGCCGGCGCCGAGACAAAATCCCCGCGCCGGCGCAGGGATCAGAAGTCGCGCTGGACGCGGAAGCGAACCTGCGTCAGCGAATCCTGCGTCGCGGTGCGTGGCACGAAGGCGCCGCTGTTGATCCCCGCGACGTTAGCGTAGGCCGTTGGGCTCTTGTCGGAGTCGATGACACGGCCACCCTTCACGCCGACCTGCGTGTAGAACGCCTCGATGCCGATATCCAGATCGCTCACCGGCGACCAGATCAGGCTGGCGCCGACCACAAACTGGTAGGTGTCGCGCAGCGCTTCGCTCAACTGGTAGAAGCGGGTGCCAGGTACGCCGACGGCGCTGGATCCGAAAGCGTTGGCGCCGTTCGGATTCAACAGGCCGAAGAGCGCCCCCTGGGCGAGACGGGCGCCCCGGGTGAAGTCCAGCTCGCCGTAAGACCCGAACAGCGCCGAACGCCATTCCGGCGACCAGTAATGCAGGTATGAGGCGACCGTCGAGAAGCCCGCAGACGTCTGGAGTTGTCCGGTGAACGGGTTGATCGTCGCGTCGGCGAAGGACTGGTTGAACTTCTGACCGTCCCAGCCGCTGTTGGCCTGCGCGTAGCAGCCGGCCACCATGCAGTATCCGATATACATCTGCCCGCCCTTGGCATACGCGCCCTGCAGGTAGAGGGCGTCGCCGGCGCTGATGACGGGCGCATTGATCTTCACGCCACCCTGCACGGCCCAGCCCTGGACCGAGTTGGTGTGCGGGATCCCGGTAAGCACGCCGCCCGCGCCCGCCACCGCGGCGGTGCTCAGGTTACCGACGTTGATCTCGTGCGTGGCGGCCGAGAGCTGGGCGGAGCCCCAGGCCTGATCGACGCGCAGGGCGGCGACGAAGTCGGGAAGCCGCGAGCGCTGGACGCTATCGACGTTGCCGAAGCGGGACGGGATGCCGTCGGCGTAGCCGACGTAGACGGGGCTAACCGCGGGGGTGCTGCCGGTCGGCGCGAAGACCGGCGAACGGGTGAAGACCGGATCCTCGATCGACAGGGTCGCCGAGAGGCCGTCGCCGAAGGTCGCCGTGTAGGCGAGCAGGTTGGTCGACGAATTATCCGAGCCGGCGGTGGCACCGTAGAACTCGAAATCGTGGGCGTAGAAGTCGAAGAACGAGGAGGCGCGACCGGCGGTGAGGCCCGCGAACTGGATGAACGCCTTGTCGACGTTCACATATTGCTGCGACCGTCCCCGCTCGTCCACGCCGACGGCACCGTAGGCTTGGCCGATGCGCAGTTGCGTGCCCGAATGGATGGTGCCGGTGCGCGACGCGGCCTCGAGGCGGGCGAAGGCGCGCAGGGTGCCGTAGGCGGTCTGCGTGCGGGCATCGAGGTTGATGCGGAGCTGACCCCTGTAGCCCGACGTGTCGCCACCGCTGGCCGCCTGCCGGCTGTAGCTGGTCTGATAGCCACCCTCGTACCGGGCGCGTCCCGAGATGCGCAGGCAGGTGTCGGTGCCGGGGATGTAGAAGAAGCCGGCGCCGTAGGCGGTGCAGACCCGAACGTACTCGATCGGAGCCGCCTTTTTGACCGGCAGGTCGGCGGCATGCGCAGCACCCACGACCGCCAAGGCAGCGGCGGACCCGAACAGAAAACGCTTGAACAAACGCATTGTGACCCCCGGTCTTACGAGCATGACAGCAGCTTCGCGAGACGTTGTTTGTATTTGAGAAAATATTTTCGCTTCTCATCCTGCTTGTAGAAGATGTTTTCTGCTTTCATTAAGCTGATTCATCTTCGACTTTATGCTGCAATGCCTTTTCGGGAGCATCAACGGAGAACGCGACGTTTATGAAACTCGACGCGATCTTGTTGCAGCTGCACAACAAGATTGGCCGTAACTCACAAGAGTAAAATTATCGGTGCTGTAATGATATATACATTAGCTATAGATCTATATTACATGGAATAACACGGATAAAGGCGCATTCGTATCTTGTTATTGTTGTTTTGGAAGCGCCACCTTTTGGCCACAGCGGGCAGAATTTGCGACCGGCGGCCGACCATTCGGCTATTCGGGCAGCCCTCCGCCGGGCTCCGGCCTACGTGGACGGCCTGCGATTCGCGCGGCGCTAGACGCCGGCAATTGATCGGGCGGGCACGGGACCAGCGGCTGAGGGTCGGGGCGCATGCCTCCTGCCGCCGGATCAGAGCCGGTCAGCGTCACGCCGCGACGCCCAAAAAAAGCCCGGCACGGAGCCGGGCTTCGAAGTCATCCTGCACGGGGGCCGGCACCAGAGCTGAGGCTCTGGCGCCGGCGTTGCGGATCAGAAGTCGCGCTGCACGCGGAGACGGACCTGCGAGACCGAGTCCTGCGTCGCGGTGCGCGGCACGAAGGTGCCGTTGTTGATGCCGGCGACGTTCGCGTAGGCGGTCGGGCTCTTGTCGAGGTCGATCGCGCGGCCGCTCTTCACGCCGACCTGCATGTACAGAGCCTCCACACCGATATCGAGGTCGCGCACCGGCGACCAGATCAGGCTGCCGCCCGCCACGAACTGGTAGGTGTCGCGCAGGGCTTGGCTCAGCTGGTAGAACCGCGTGCCCGGCACGCCGACGCCGTTGGACCCGAAGCTGTTGGCGCCGTTCGGATTCACGGCATTGAAGATCAGGCCCTGGGCTAGGCGTGCGCTGCGGGTGAAATCCTGCTCGCCGTAGGCACCGAAGATGGCGGAGCGCCATTCCGGCGACCAGTAGTGCAGATACGATGCAACCGCCGAGAAGCTGGTCGATGTCTGCAGCTGGCCTGTGAACGGGTTGATGGTCGCGTCCGCGAAGGTCTGCCCGATCTTCTGAAGCTGGATTAAGGTGTTGACCTGAGTATAGCAGCCCGTGAAGGCGCAGTAGCCGGTGTACATCTGGGCGCCATCCGCGTAGGCGCTCTGGAGATAGAGGGCATCGCCCGGGGCGATGAACGGCGTGTTGATCTTCAGGCCGCCTTGGACCGCCCAGCCTTCGACACTCTTGGTATGAGCGATGCCGGCGGTCACGCGGCTCGCAGCCGGCAGCGGTGCCGCCGTGGTCAGGTTTCCTGTGTTCAGCTCATGGGCCGCGGCCGAGATCTGCGCGGAACCCCAGGCTTGGTCGACACGCAGGGCGGCGACGAAGTCCGGCAGGCGCTCGCGCTGGATGTCGTCGATGGCGCTGTAGCTGGACGGAGCACCGTTGGTGTAGCCCACGAAGACGGGGCTGACGGGCGCGGTACCCGCCGCTGGCGAGAAGACCGGGCTGCGGCGGAAGACCGGATCTTCGATCGAGAGCGTCGCCGAGAGGCCGTTGCCGATCGTGGCCGTGTAGGCGAGCAGGTTGGTCGACGACACATCCGAGCCCATCGTGGCGCCGGCGATCTCGAAGTCGTGGGCGTAGAAGTCGAAGAACGAGGAGGCGCGACCGGCAGTGAGACCGGCGAACTGGATGAACGCCTTGTCGACGTTCACGTATTGCTGTGCGTGGCCGGCCTGATCGACGCCCGTGGCATCGTAGGCCTGCCCGATCCGCGCCTGAGTGCCGGAGCGGTCGTAGCCCGTGCGGGAACCGGCATCGAGGCGGACGAAGGCGCGCAGGGTGCCGTAGGCGGTCTGGGTGCGAGCATCGAGGTTGATGCGCATCCGAGCCTGGTAACCCGCGTCGTCGCCCGCGTTCGTGCCGGCCTGACGCGTGTAGACGGTCCTGTAGCCACCCTCGAACCGGGCGCGGCCCGAGACGCGCAGGCACGTATCGGTGCCGGGGATGTAGAAGAAGCCGGCGCCATACGCGCCGCAGACGCGGACGTACTCGATCGGAACCGCCTTCTTGACCGGAAGATCGACGGCATGCGCGGCACCCACGACCGCGAACGCGGCTGCGGACCCGAGCAGCGAGCTCTTCAAGAGCGTCATAGATATCTCCAAAGCTTCGAGACCCGATGACACCATTCATTGAACACAATTGTGCTTTGAACGGCATTTTATACAATGATCGACATCAAATCTGATGCGATCATCAGGCCTCTCGCGTCCGAGATGCCGTTTGCAGCGGCACAGTGTTTGATCGACCACGATCTGATCAACACTGAATCGTGTACGGCGTTTATCATTGTTTTCTTTGTTGCTCCACAGCCACAGATCTAGCTAACTAGTCAGTACATTTATGAAAACGTGTCGGATTTACTATAGAGATTTCGAATAATATATTTCGTTTATCTATGCATTATCGAGATTGATAATAGAAGATTTTGATAGCCGTGGCGGCGTTTCGCCATCGCGCACAAATGGGCACTGAGACGGGTTGCGGCGCCTCGGATTTCGGGGATGGGCGGTGCGGATATGGCACCCGGTGCCACGCCGGGACGACGACTCGGCGCGAGTCCAGCCGAATCGGCGAATCGATCAGCACGACGCCCCCGACCCGATCGCGGACCGTTCGGCGCTCCGACGCGATAGATTCCGATTGGGATAGTCGGGGCGCATCGCGCGGCTGCGACCAAGCGCACCCGGTCGGATCGCGTTCGGCTTGGACGCCGCAATTGGCGAGATTGGCCGGTTCGCTCCCGCGGCCGCACGGCGAGGCCTGCTCGGCGCGACGCGGTCGCGACGGATGCGGCTTTACGCGATCCGGGTGCGACGCAGCCTCAAGGCGCGGCAGCTCGGCGGCCGAGCGGGAACGGGTGGCCGGAGGCCGGCATCCGGGACACGGTCACGGCCCACCGAAGCCGCCCGATGCGCAGGCTCGGTCCTCAGCATCGCGTCGGTGGGGGCCGTCCTGCGAATGGCCGCGCGCACAGAAAAAGGCCCGGCCGAAGCCGAGCCTTGAGGTCCGTGCAGCACGGGAACTGCCGGGGCCGCGGCCCCGGCAATGTCGATCAGAAGTCGCGCTGGACGCGGAAGCGGACCTGCGAGACCGAGTCCTGCGTGGCAGTCCGTGGGACGTAAGTGCCGGCGTTGATCTGGGAGACCAGGTTGTAGGCACCCGGGTTCTTGTCGAGGTCGATCGCGCGGCCGTTCTTCAGGCCGATCTGCGTGTAGAAGCCCTCCACGCCGATATCGAGATCCTTGACCGGCGACCAGATAAGGCTGGCACCCGCCACGAACTGGTAGGTGTCGCGCAGCGCCTGGCTGAGCTGGTAGAACCGGGTTCCCGGAACGCCGACGGCGTTCGTGCCGAAGCCGGGGGCACCGGTGAGACCGCTCACGAGGCCGTAGATCGCGCCCTGAGCCGCACGCGCGCTCTGCGAGAAGCTCTGCTCGCCGTAGGAGCCGAAGACGGCCGAGCGCCACTCCGGCGACCAGTAGTGCAGGTACGATGCGACGGCGGTGAAGCTCTGCGAGGTCTGCAGCTGACCGGTGAACGGGTTGATCGTCGCGTCCGAGAAGTACTGAGCGAACTTCTGGCCCTGGATGGTGGTCGTGCTCTGGATGTACGAGCCGGTGTACTGAGAGTAGCCGGTGTAGAGCTGCGCGCCGTCGCCGTAGGCACCCTGCAGGTAGAGGGCGTCGCCCGGGGCGATGAACGGGGTGTTGATCTTCAGGCCGCCCTGGATTGCCCAGCCCTGAACGTTCTTGGTGTGCGCCGGCACCAGGATGGGACCGGTGCCGAGACCGCCGGCATTGGCGGCGCTCGACAGGTTGCCGGCGTTCAGCTCGTGGGTGGCGGCCGAGATCTGGGCCGAACCCCAGGCCTGGTCGAGGCGCACGACGCCGACGAAGTCGGGCAGACGCGACTTCTCGATGCTGTCCACCAGCCCGAACCGGCCCGGACCGACGAAGATCGGCGTCGGCTGGACAAGCACGCCGAAGTTCGAGGCGCTGCCGGTGGAGACGGTCGGCGAGACGCCGAACGGCGAGAAGATCGGGGTGCGGCGGAAGACCGGATCTTCGATCGAGATCGTGGCCGACAGGCCGTTGCCGATCGTGGCCGTGTAGGCGAGCAGGTTGGTCGAGAAGATGTCGGAGCCCGCGGTGGCACCGGCGATCTCGAAGTCGTGGGCGTAGAAGTCGAAGAACGAGGAGGCGCGACCGGCGGTGAGGCCGGCGAACTGGATGAACGCCTTGTCGACGTTCATGTACTGCGAGTCGCGGCCGAACTGGTCGGTACCGATGCCGGCATAGGCCTGGCCGATACGCTGCTGGGTGCCGGACTGGCCGACGCCGGAGTAGCCGGTGCGGGCGCCGGCATCGAGGCGGACGAAGGCGCGCAGAGTGCCGTAGGCGGTCTGGGTGCGGGCATCGAGGTTGATGCGCATCCGGCCCTGGTAGCCTGACGTGTCGCCGATGTTGTTGCCGTACTGGCGCGAGTAGCTGGTCTGGTAGCCGCCCTCGAACCGGGCGCGGCCCGAGATGCGCAGGCAGGTATCGGTGCCGGGGATGTAGAAGAAGCCGGCGCCGTAGGCGGTGCAGACCCGGACGTACTCGATCGGAACCGCCTTCTTCACCGGAAGATCGGCGGCGTGCGCGGCACCCACGGCCGCGAATGCGGCTGCGGACCCGAGCAGCGAGCTCTTCAAGAGCTTCATAGATATCTCCAAAGCTTCGAGACCCGATGATGCGGACGTGCCCGGTTTTCCGGGTCTAGCCGCACGTTCTGTAGGTTTGGCCTGCGTCTTGAGCGGCAGGCTCCTGCGGGCTCTCGCTTGGCGATGCCCCCGTGCACCCTCACCATGTGCGAACGGGTTTCGGCCGGCAACGAGGATTCTGATCCGGCTTGGCTGTTCCGAAGCGATGTTGCCGCCTGGCAACAATTTTGGGGTGAGTTAGCCGGCAATTCCCCAATCGCCGCAGCCGGATGCCAATTCGCGGTGCGTCTCTGCTGCGTTTCTGGTCACGAAAAGCCCGGCCTCCCGTTTCCGGCAGGCCGGGCGCGATTCGCGGGCGGCTCCCGCGTGAGCAACAGCCGCGGCGGATCACATCGGCGGCGTCAGGCCGTCCTTGCCAACGGCCACCCGGCGGGCCGTGATCGTGCCGTCGGTGTCGCGCCCGACCACGACGAAGGCTTTGGCGCCGGCGGTCAGGGCGGCCTTGTCGGCCGGCTCGAAGGTCACCACCGGCGCCTGGGGCGGAACCAGGATCTGGATGGACTGGCCCTGGCCGTAATCCACCGTCAATGTCCGCTCCGCGCCGCCGCCGCTCGCCTTGACGGTTCCGTTCGTCATGCTGCTCTTCACCCGGGGGGCGTCCGGTGCAGTGGAGGCCGGTGCAGCCGTGACGGTGCCGTTGGTCATGGCGCTCTTGACCTGGGAGCCGCCGGCCGTCCGATCGGGGATCATGTCCCAATCGTAGCGCCCCTCCCCGGTGCCGCGCATCGCCTCGGGGAAGAGCACGACCTCCAGCGCCACCGGAGGCTCCCCCTTCGTGGCGGTGCCGATGAACACGCCGTCCTTGATCTGGTCCAGCTGGGCCGGCACGACCCATGAGACCTTGGCGTCCGAGGCAAGCGCGATCCGCTCGGACTTGCCGTCGGCCGTCTTCAGCGTGAAGCCGTTGCCGTCGGGCGCTTCGATCGTTCCGCGCAGGCGCTCGACCTTCGCGGCGGCCTGCGCTCCGGTCGCGGCGGTGAGCAGGCCCGCCATGGCGAGCATAAAGAGTTTCGACATCATGGGATCCCTTCGCCGGCCGGATTGGCGCGGCGGGCGGGACCTGGGGCGGGAAGCGCCGGCGTCAGCCCCGGAGGCCCTGTGACATCGCGACCGGTTCAGGGGGACGGACGCTCAGCCGGGCTGCCGGAGCCTTGCCAGGAACGGCGCGGCCGACGCCTCCGCGGCCGCTTCGAGGGCCCGGTACTGCGCCACCACCGCGCCGCCGAACGCCGAGAGCCGGGCGCCGCCCCCGGTCCGACCGCCAGTCTGCGCCTCGACGACCGGGCGTCCGAAACCGGTGTTCATGGCTTCCACGAGGAGCCAAGCCCGCCGGTACGACATGCCCAGCGCCCGGCCCGCAGCCGAGATCGAGCCGTGCTCGGCGATCAGCTCCAGAAGGCGGACCTTGCCGGGCCCGAGACGGTGCCCGGGCCCGAAATCGATGCGGATGCTCAGACGCGGTGTGCGCTCCGCAGGGGTCTCGGCGACCGCGCTCAGGCGGGAAGCGCCAGCATGGCGAGCCCGAAAGCGGCGAAGCCGGCGCCGAGGGCTGGCGCCGTGCGGCCGACGCCGAGGCGTGTCGCGCCGATCCCGAGGCCGATGCCGGCCGCGTGGAGAAGGGCCGTGGCCGCCAGGAAGCCCAGCCCGAAGGACAGGCCGGAGGCAGTCTCCGGCGTCTCGGCACCGTGTGCGTAGCCGTGAAAGACCGCGAACACCCCGACCAGGGCGGCGAGCAGGGCAACCGGCGCCCGCAGGCCGAAAATGGCCGCAAGGCCGAAGACGACGATCGAGAGCGCGATCCCGGTCTCCGCATAGGGCAGCGCGATCCCGGCCATGCCGAGCCCGGCTCCCGCGCTCATCAGCGCCAGGAACGCTAGCGGCAGGGCCCAGAGCGCCCGCCCGCCCCGCAGCGCCGCCAGCAGGCCGACCGCGACCATTGCCAGGATGTGGTCGGCGCCCATCAGCGGGTGCAGGAACCCGGCTTCCGCACCGGTGGCGACGCCGTGGCCCGGATGCGCGAGCGCCGCCTGCGGCAGCAGCGCGAGCGCGGTCGGGAGCGCAGCCAGAGGAACGGCGAGTCGAGCTTTGAGCAGGCGCTTCATGGGAGATCCTTCGCTGGTCCCGGGCAGATGTAGCGCCGTTTCCGCGTCGGTGCGAGGGTCGCCCGCGCCGCTACAACGTCATCGCCTCGTGGACCGCGCTCGGCTCGAACGGCTCCAGGAAGGCGGCGCCGATTCCATGCGTAAAGTGACGCATTACCCGGGCAAGCTTCCGCCCGACCTGGATTGTTGCGCCGATCTCGAGCGATTGCTCGACCAGCAGCGCGACGCCGGAGGCCGAGATGTTGAGCACGTGACCCGAGACGCCAAGGCCGCCATCCAGTGTGACCTGGACGATCTTCTGCTTAGGCACGATGCGGTGATGGACGCGCACCACCTCGGGCCGCAGGTCCTGAGCTCGCGACAGCGCGACGAACTGGCGGGCCAGATCCGTCAACGCCGAGCGGCCACCCCGGACCGAGACGGTGAATTCCTCACCGACCGCCCGGTCGATCCGCGCCTCGAGAAGGCCGATGTGACGTATGCTGCAGGTGAGATCCTCGCCGGGGCTCAGCCGGGATGAGGATCGGAAGCGGATGCCCTCGGTCGAGACGTCCGTTGTGATAGCGTAGAAATCCCGGCGGCGCTGATTCCAGCACAGGGCAGGCAAGATGACGTGGTGTCGTTGGCCATTCATGCCCTTCAACGCCGTACCCGAAACATGGCTGCGTTGTGCGATGGATCAGCCTGACGAGACATTCATGCGGTCTGTAAAATTGAACTGATCTTCTGTCTCGTGCACGCTGTTCTTTAGATCGCGGCAGGCAGAGGACTCATTCGGAACCCTAGCGAAAGCAGGCCATCGGCGGTCATCCGCAGCGGTGGCGCGGGCGATCTGATTGCATACAAAATGCATATTGACTGATTGGCATGGATGCTGCCTTGGGATTGTGCATACCACGGCGGCGTACGACACTGCCCGTCGTCGCATGGATCGGTCGCGCCGGTCCCGTCCCACTCCTCGCGCCTGCATCCGGACCGGTCCCATGTTGCGTCTCGCCGCCTGCCTCCTCGCCGGAACCCTTGTCGCCGGGCCCGCCGCGGCGCAGACCCTGCGCTACGGCATGATGGAGGATCCGGACGCCCTCGACCCGACGCTCGCCCGCACCTTCGCGAGCCGGATGGTGTTCGCCGCCCTCTGCGACAAGCTCGTGGATATCGGGCCCGATCTGAAGCCGGTGCCGCAGCTCGCGACCTCCTGGGAACTCTCGCCTGACGAGAAGGCGCTGACCATGCACCTGCGCCCGGGCGTGCTGTTCCACGACGGCGAAAGGCTTGACGCCGCGGCGGCCAAGTTCTCGATTGAGCGCCACATGAAGATGCCGGGCTCGCAGCGCCGCTCGGAGATCGCGCCGATCGACTCCGTGGATGTCGTCGACGACCTGACTTTCCGCATCAACTTGAAGCAGCCGTTCGCGCCGCTGCTCGCGCAGTTCACCGACCGGGCCGGCATGATGGTCTCGCCCAAGGCCGCCGAACGGCTCGGCGACAAGTTCGCCTCCGCGCCGGTCTGCGCCGGTCCGTACAAGTTCGTCGAGCGGGTGCCTCAGGACCGGATCGTGGTCGAGCGTTTCGCCGACTACTGGAACAAGGACGCGATCAGCATCCAGCGCATCGAGTTCCGGCCGATCCCCGACGCGACGGTGCGGCTCACCAACCTGCGGGCGGGGCAGCTCGACCTGCTGGAGCGGCTCGCCCCCACCGACGTGGCGCAGGTGAAGCGCGACGCCAAGCTGAAGCTCGACTCGACCACCGAGCTCGGCTTCCAGGAGATCCTGTTCAACCCCCACAAGGCCGGCTCGCCGGTCTCCGACCCGAAGGTGCGCGCCGCCTTCGAGGCCGCCATCGATCGCAACGCCATCAATCAGGTGGTCTACAACGGCGAGTTCCTGGCTGGGAACCAATGGGTCAACCCGAAGAACCCGAACTACGTCGCCGAGTACCCGATCCCGAAGCGGGACGTCGCCAAGGCCAAGGCGCTGCTGGCCGAGGCCGGGAAGCCGAACCCGCAGATCACGCTGACCGTCTACGCCAACAGCGAGTCGCCGCAGGTGGGCCAAGTGATCCAGGCGATGACCAAGGAAGCGGGCTTCGACGTGAAGATCCAGGCAGTGGACTTCACCACGGCGCTCGATGCCGCCGACAAGGGTAATTACGAGGCGCAGCTCTATTCCTGGAGCGGCCGCTCGGATCCGGACGGCAACACGTTCAGCTTCCTGTTCTGCAAGGCGGCGCTGAACTACCCGAAGTACTGCAGCCCGGAGGCCGACGCGGCTCTCCAGGCCGAACGCGGCACGATCGATCCGGCCAAGCGCAAGGCAGCCTGGAAGGCGCTGGCCGATCACGTGCTGACGGACCGGCCCGGGATCTACATCCTGCACCGCAAGCTGCTCTGGGCCTACAGCCAGAAGCTCACCGGCTTCGTGCCCTATCCGGACGGGCTCGTGCGTTTCACCGGCCTGAAGCTCAACTGATGTTGCGCTTTCTCGCCCGACGCCTCGCCTTGGCGGTCCCGACGCTGATCCTCGCCTCGATGATCATCTTCGCCCTGCAGCAATTGCTGCCGGGCGACGTCGCCACGGCGCTGACCGGCGAGGAGCGCGACCCGCAGGTGATCGCCTTCATCCGCGAGAAGTACCACCTCGATGAGCCCCTGCCGGTGCGCTACGCCTACTGGGCCAGCGGCGTGCTGCGGGGCGATCTCGGCGAATCGATCCGGCTGCAGAAGCCGGTCTCCGAGCTGATCGTCGAGAAGCTGCCGGTGACCCTCGAACTCGCCTGCCTCGCCATGCTGGTGGCGCTCGCCATCGGCGTGCCCATGGGCGTGCTCTCGGCGGTCAAGCGCGGCCAGGCCGCCGACACGGTCGCCAACGGCATCGCCCTCTGGGGCCTGTCGGTGCCGAACTTCTGGCTGGGGATCCTGCTGATCCTGCTGTTCTCGGTGGAGCTCGGCTGGCTGCCGGCCTCGGGCTACGTCTCGCCGTTCGAGAGCCTGTCCGAAAACCTCGCCGCCATGGTGATGCCGGCCTTCGTGCTCGGCAACGCCATCGCGGCGGTGATGATGCGCCACACCCGCGCGGCGATGCTGGGCGTGCTCGGCTCCGACTACGTCCGCACGGCCCGCGCCAAGGGTGTCTCCCCGCTGCGGGTGACCCTGCGGCACGCGCTGCCCAACGCCGCGATCCCGATCATCACCCTCGGGGCGCTGGAATTCGGGCAGCTCCTGTCGGGGGCGGTGCTCACCGAGCAGGTCTTCTCCGTGCCGGGCTTCGGCAAGCTGATGGTCGATGCCGTGTTCAACCGGGACTTCGCCACCGTACAGGGCGTCGTGATCTGCACCGCCGCCACCTACATCGCCCTGAACCTCGCCGCCGATCTGCTCTCGGCCGCCGTGAACCCGAAGCTGAGGCGGGCATGAGCACCGGCAGCGAGATCGCCCGCGCCGAGGCCGTCGGCCTGGAGGCCGCCCCGTCCGGCACCCCCGCCCACGTCGTCCTCCAGGAGCCCGGCACCCTTGCGGCCTTCTGGCGACGCCTGCGCGCGCGCAAGAGCGCAGTCGCGGGCCTCGTCATCGTCGGCCTGCTGGTGCTGATGGCGGTCTTCGCCCCCTGGATCGCCCCCTACGACCCTACCGCCACAGACTGGGGCAACGTCCGCGGCGCGCCGAGCCTCGCCCACCCGTTCGGCGGCGACGAGGTCGGGCGCGACGTGCTCTCGCGGATCATCTTCGGGGCGCGGGCCTCGCTCGGCGCCGGCCTCGTCTCGGTGGCGCTCGCCGTCTCCCTCGGCCTGCCGCTGGGACTGCTGGCCGGCTACGCGGGCGGCTGGATCGACGGCGCGATCTCCCGGCTGACCGACGCGCTGCTGGCGATCCCGTTCCTGATCCTGGCGATCGCGCTGGCCGCCTTCCTCGGTCCGAGCCTCGTCAACGCAATGATCGCCATCGGCCTCTCGGCGACCTCGACCTTCATCCGGCTGACCCGGGCGCAGGTGCGCGCCGTGGCGGCGGAGGAGTTCGTGGAGGCGGCCCGTGCCATGGGTAATCCGCCCTGGCGGATCGCCCGGGTCCACATCCTGCCCAACATCGTCCCGGCGATCCTCGTCCAGGCGACGCTGACCATCGCGGCCGCTATCATCGCGGAGGCGAGCCTGTCGTTCCTCGGCCTCGGCCAGCAGCCGCCCGAGCCGTCCTGGGGGGCGATGCTCAACACCGCCAAGAACTTCATGGACGAGGCGCCCTGGATGGCGATCTGGCCCGGCCTGTCGATCTTCCTGGCGGTGCTCGCCTTCAATCTGTTCGGCGACGGCCTGCGGGACGCCCTCGACCCGAGGCAGCGCACATGACCCAGCCCCTCCTCGAAGTCCGCGACCTCGCGGTGGCCTTCGACACCGACGGCGGGGCGGTCCACGCGGTCAACGGCGTGTCCTACACCCTGCACGAGGGCGAGACGCTGGGGATCGTCGGCGAGTCCGGCTCCGGCAAGAGCGTGCACGTGCTCGCCATGCTGGGCCTGATCCCGCGCCCGCCCGGCCGCATCACAGGCGGTCAGGTGCTGTTCGAGGGGCGCGACCTGCTCGCCCTGAAGGAGCGGGACCTCCGAAACATCCGCGGCGGCGCGATCGGCTTCGTGTTCCAGGATCCGATGAGCTCGCTCAACCCCGGCATGACCGTGGCGGCGCAGATCATCGAGCCTCTGCGCATCCATCTCGGCCTCGACGCGCGCGCGGCCCGCGCCCGGGCCAAGGAGCTGCTCGACCTCGTGCGTATCCCGAACGCGGCCGCGCGCCTCGACCAGTACCCGCACGAGTTCTCCGGCGGCCAGCGCCAGCGGGTGATGATTGCCATTGGCCTGAGCTGCCGGCCGAAGCTGCTGATCGCCGACGAGGCGACCACCGCCCTCGACGTCACCGTACAGGCCGAGATCGTCGCCCTGGTGCAGGAGCTGAAGCGCGAACTCGGCATGGCGATCATCTGGATCACCCACGATCTCGGCGTGGTCGCGGGGATCAGCGACACCGTCCAGGTGATGTATGCCGGCCGCATCCTGGAGTGCGGCCCGGTCGACGACATCTTCTCGGATCCGCGCAACGCCTACACGCTCGGGCTGCTTCGCTCCCTGCCAGACCTTTCCGGAGGTCGCGCCGGGCGCCGCCGACTTCATCAGATCGAGGGCGCGCCGCCGGACATGCGCCATCTCCCGCCGGGCGACCCGTTCGCGCCGCGCAATGCCTTCGCGACACCCCGCTGCCGGACCGAGATGCCGCCCCTGGCGCAGGCGCAAGGCGCCGCCCCCGGCCACCTCGTCGCCGCCTGGTACGACCTGCCGAAGCTCCTGAGCCAGGAGGCCTCTCGATGAGCGGGCTGGAGCAACCAATCGTGTCGGTGCGCAACCTGTCCAAGCACTATCCCCTCCGGTCCTGGTGGGGCGGCAAGAGCGCGGTGTTCCGCGCGGTCGAGGGCGTGAGCTTCGACATCCGCCCCGGCGAGACCCTCGGCCTCGTCGGCGAATCCGGCTCCGGCAAGTCGACCATCGGCCGGGCCGTGACCATGCTCAACCCGCCGACTTCGGGCACGATCGCCTTCGAGGGCACCGACCTCGCCAAGCTCTCCGCGGGAGCGATGCGGAAGATGCGGGCGCGGATCCAGACCGTGTTTCAGGATCCCTACGCCGCCCTCAACCCGCGGATGAGCGCCGGAGACTACGTCGCGGAGGCGTTCAAGCTGCACCGGCGCGCCATGCGCAGCCCGGAGCGGCGGGAGGCGGTGGCGGCTCTGTTCCAACGGGTCGGGCTCGATCCGCGCTTCATGGGCCGCTACCCGCACCAGTTCTCGGGCGGCCAGCGCCAGCGCATCTGCATCGCCCGGGCGATCGCCCTAAAACCCAGTTTCATCGTCGCCGACGAGCCGATCGCGGCGCTGGACGTCTCGATCCAGGCGCAGGTGGTGAACCTGCTGCAGGACCTGCAGGACGAGATGGGCCTGTCCTACCTGTTCATCTCCCACGACCTGCGGATGGTGCGCTACCTCTGCCACCGGGTCGCGGTGCTCTGGCGCGGTCGGATCGTCGAGTTGGCCGAGGCCGACGCCCTCTACGAGGATCCGCGCCACCCCTACACACGCCGGCTGCTCGCCGCGGTGCCGGTGCCGCACCCGGCCGAGGAGCGCGCCCGCCTCGCCGCCCGGGACCTCGCTGGCCACGATCAGCCGCCCGACGGGCCGCTCACCGAGGTGGCGCCGGGGCACTGGGTGGCGCTGCCAGTCGGCAGTGCTGGTTGAGTAGGACGCCCCCTCTCCGCCCCCTTGCGGGGAGGAGCCGGAGGTGGGGGTGGCGCAGAAGGAACCGCACTGCTCGATCCTGAAGCACCCCCACCCCTACCCCTCCCCGCAAGGGGGAGGGATCCGCTGGACGACTCGGAAACGACAGGACATCCCGTGAGAGACTTCTCCGCCCCCGGCCGCTCCCCGGTCTACGCCGCCAACGCCGCCGTCGCGACCTCGCACCCGCTCTCGACGCTCGCCGCCATCGAGGTGCTGCGCGCAGGCGGCAATGCCGTCGATGCCGGGATCGCGGCGGTCGCCGTGCAATGCGTGGTCGACCCGCTGATGACTGGCATCGGCGGCGATTGCTTCGCCCTCTACGCCCCTGCGGGCGCCACGAAGCCCATCGCCCTCGACGGCTCGGGCCGAGCGCCCGCCGCGGCCACGCCCGACTGGTACGCTGAGCACGGCGTCGCGATCACGCCGACCTCGCCGCATGCCGTGACCGTGCCGGGCGCGGTCGCGGCCTGGGAGCTGCTGGTGCGCGAGCACGGCACCCGCTCCCTCGGCGAGCTGCTCCAGCCGGCGATCCGCTACGCGGAGGACGGGTTCGTCGTCCAGCAGCGCGTGGGCTGGGACTGGCTGCGCGGCGCCGAGCGCGTTGCCGCGGATCCGCATGCCGCCGAGACCTACCTGCCCGGCGGCCAGCCGCCGGCAATCGGCAGCGTCGTCCGCCTGCCGAAGCTCGCGGCGACGCTCCGGACGATCGCCGAGGCGGGTGCGCGCGCCTTCTACACGGGACCGGTCGCCGAGGACATGGTGAGCCGGCTGAATGCCCTCGGCGGCCTGCACACCCTGGACGACTTCGCCACCGCCCGACCCGACGTGGTCGTGCCGGTCTCGACCCGCTACCAGGGCTACGACGTGTACGAGTGCCCGCCCGCGGGACAGGGCCTGGCGGCGCTGATGATGCTCAACGTCCTCTCACACTACGATGTCGGCGCGCTCTCGGACCTCGACCGGCTCCACCTCTTCGCCGAGGTGTGCAAGCAGGGCTACCACCATCGCGACGTCCTGTTCGGGGACGCCGCCCTCGCCAACGTCCCGATCGAGCACCTGCTCTCCGACGCCTGGAAGGCCGCGGCCCACGGGGCGATCGACATGGGCCGCGCCCGCGAGCCCGAGATCTATCCCGAGATCGCCCGGGAGGTCGCCGAGGGCCGCGCTCACAAGGACACGGTCTATCTCTGCGTGGTCGACCGGGACGGCAACGCGCTGTCGCTGATCAACTCGATCTTCCAGGGGTTCGGCTCGGGCATCCTGGCGCCGGAGAGCGGCGTGCTGCTGCACAATCGCGGCCTGTCCTTCCGCACGGAGGGCGGCCACCCGAACAGCGTCGGACCGGGCAAGCGGCCGATGCACACGATCATCCCCGGCATGCTGATGAAGGACGGGCAGGCCGTCGCGCCGTTCGGCGTCATGGGCGGCCACTACCAGGCCATGGGCCATGTCGAGCTGCTCTCCGGCCTGCTCGACCGGGGCCTCGACGTGCAGGAGGCCCTCGATGCCCCGCGCAGCTTCGCCTATGGCGGCAGCCTCGAAATTGAGGGCGGGATCTCCGACGCCGTGATGGCGGGGCTGGTCGAGCGTGGCCACCCGGCGATCCGCGCGCCGCTCCCGCTCGGCGGCGGACAGATCATCTGGATCGACCGCAAGGCCGGCACGCTGGCGGCCGGCTCGGACCCGCGCAAGGACGGGGCGGCGCTGGGCTATTGAGAAGTGTTTGACGGGGGTGGGCGCTGCCCATTCTCACCCTCGGGTGCCCGGAAGGGTGGGCTTCCATCGGCACCACCGTCTTTGCGAGCGGAGCGAGGCAATCCAGACAGCGCGACGCTGATCGATGGCGCACCGCCCTGTGTCGCTTCGCTGCGCTTGTGATGACGGTGCGGCAGCCCTCGCTGCCGCCTCAGTCGATATCCTCGACCGCCTCGCCGCCGCCGTAGACTCGCTGAGCGAGCGACGCCTCCATGAATGGATCGAGGTCGCCGTCGAGCACCTCGTCCGGATCGGTGGACTGGGTGCCGGTGCGCAGGTCCTTCACCAGCTGGTACGGCTGCAGAACGTAGGACCGGATCTGGTGGCCCCAACCGATATCGGTCTTGGAGGCGGCCTCGGCGTTGGCCTTCTCCTCGCGCTTCTTCAGCTCGGCCTCGTAGAGCCGGGCGCGGAGCATGTTCCAGGCGGTCGCCCGGTTCTTGTGCTGCGAGCGCTCCTGCTGGCACGCCACCACGATCCCGGTGGGATTGTGGGTGATGCGCACCGCCGAGTCGGTGGTGTTGACGTGCTGGCCACCGGCGCCGGACGACCGGTACGTGTCGATCCGGCAGTCGGATTCCTTGATCTCGATCTCGATCCGGTCGTCGATCACCGGGTAGACCCAGACGCTGGCGAAACTGGTGTGCCGCCGGGCGCTGGAATCGTAGGGTGAGATCCGCACCAAACGATGCACGCCAGACTCGGTCTTGAGCCAGCCATAGGCGTTGTGGCCCTTGATCAGGAGCGTGGCGCCCTTGATCCCGGCCTCTTCGCCGTCGGTCATCTCGACGACCTCGACCTTGTACTTCCGGCGCTCGGCCCAGCGGGCATACATGCGCTGAAGCATGTTGGCCCAGTCCTGGCTCTCGGTCCCGCCGGCGCCGGCATGGACTTCGAGATAGGTGTCGAACCCGTCGGCCTCGCCGGACAGCAGCGTCTCGACCTGCCGGCTCGCGGCCTCCTTCTCGACGGCCAGGATCACCGCCTCGCCCTCGCGGATCGAGGATTCGTCACCCTCCATCTCGCCGAGTTCGATCAGCGTGGCGCCGTCCTCAAGATCGCGCTCGAGCTTCTTGATCGCCGTGACGGCCTCGTCGAGCTGCTGGCGCTCGCGCATGACCTTCTGGGCGGCCTCGGCATCATTCCAGAGGTCGGGGTTCTCGGAAGCCGCGTTCAGCTCCGCGAGGCGTTTATCGACTGTATCCCAGTCAAAGATGCCTCCTCAGCAGCCCTATAGACTGCTTGGCGGCATCCGAGGCTTGCTCGATCTCGGCGCGCATCTGGTTTTTCGGGAATGAGGTGCAGGAGAGAGATGGTTCGTGTCGGGCCGGGGTGATAGCCCCCGGGGCGCGGCCTGTAAACGCCGCGGCCCCGCGTCGCCATCGCCACGGGCGGGTGCCCGTTCGAAGGGACAACCGCGCGCCGACCTGAGACGCCCGGGCGGATTTCGCGTCCCGCGGGCGCCTTGTGGCGGCTCAGTACCGCGGCGGGATGATGTAGGCGGGCGCGATCACGTACTCCTTCGGACGCTTGCGCGCGCCGAAGCGGCCTTCGGTGATCTGGTCGCTGAAATAGTCGAAGCCGGTATAGCCGAAGCCGCCGCCGTTCATCACCTCGGCCACCGGCACCGGAGGGACGGCGAGGTCAGGGCGTCCCGGCGGCACGATCACCTGGCAGCAGCCCTCCGTCCGGAGGACCGTCGGACCGTTCGGGGCGGTGAACACGAAGGCCCGCGGTTGGTAGGGCGCGGTCGGGTAGGCCGCGTCCGACGCGGAGGCGCCCTGCCCCGCCCCGAGGGCGAGCAGTCCGGCGAGGATCAGGGTCTTGGTGCTCACGCGATGCTCCGTCACGGGGCCGGCCGGGCCGGCAACTGGCCTACACTCTAGCTGATCGCGGGCGGATTGTCCGGCCTATCCGAGTCGACCGGTTACCGAAACGCCGGACCGGATCAGCCGCGGGCGCGCAGGACCACCTGCGGACTCGCCGGCACGGGACGGCAATCCGTCATGAAGGTGTTGAGCGGCAACGGCTTCGAGTCGCACGCGTACACGTCCGCCGGCCCCGGGGCGGGCACCGGATCCCGGGCGATGATCGGGTTCGGCGCGCAGGCCGAAGCCGCGGCGGCGAGCAGCAGGGCGGCGATCAGGTTCAGGCAGCGCATGCGGCTCTCGGGACGCGGGAAGACCCCCGCGGCTGACCCTGGCCATCGCAATCCGCCCTGACAAGCGTCGGCGCAGGACCTGGGTGCCTTTGGCGAGGCCTGTCGCCCCGCGGCAACAATCCGGACCGGACTGCCGGTGGCAAGGTCGGTCGCCTGGGACGCGGCCGTGTCGGGCGCACCGGATCTGTTTGGCAGTCGAATCTTCCGGCGACGGGCTGCCTCCGAGCGGGTCTTGACGCGCGGCCTGCATCAACCGGTAAAGTGCCTCGCGCTGTGAACGGCCGCAGGATCGAACCGCCGCCCGACGCCACCGTCCGGAGGATGCTCGCCGTGTCTGCTGAAGCCACCAAGGGACCGGCGTCGTACTTCCCATCCATCGAGAAGACTTACGGACGCCCCATCGGCGAGTGGCTGCAACGCGTGCGCGACAAGCTTCCGGCCAAGCACATGGACCTGGTCGCGATGTTGAAGACCGAACACGGGATGGGTCACGGACACGCCAACGCGATCGTGGCGGCGGTCCTGGCTGCAGAGAAGCAGTGATCGACACGCGGCGCGGCGGATCGAATAGCGGTCGGATGACGTTCCTCACCGCCTACACTGGCCAAACAAGAGGAACGCCCATGCGTATTCGCTATCTGCTGCCACTCGTCGGCTTGCTCGCGCTCACGGCTTGCAAAGACGAGAAGAAGGCTGAGAATCCCGCGCCTCCTCCGCCCTCTGCCAGCACTGCGCCGGCAAACCCCGCGCCGCCGGCGACGACGACAAATCCGGCTCCCGCCAACAAGCCGTAGCCGACGAGCCCTGAAGGAGGCGGGCCCTGGCACGCCTCCCGAGACCACAGGGTCCATCAATCGCAACCGGGGCTGATGTCGCCGCTCCGGACGCGAAACTCATACTCGGGGGCGTGAGCTGGACGGGCCTGGCAGAACGTGGCCTTCGATTAAGGGGCACCAACAGTGCCGTGCGTCGTAGCTCCGATCAGGTGAGGCTTCGGCGAACGGGCCGCACTGGAAGCCTCTTCCTCGTGGTCGTGTGCCGCGCCGAGATGATCGAAGACTGTTCGGCCGTCAGCTCGAGCGTGGTCCAGGAATATAAACGCCGCTATTTCGTGGATCCACACTCGACGACCCATTCGATAGTACCAGCGGATTGCGTGCCGTATCTTCGGATCCGGGTGCCAGATCCACCTCATAAGCGCTCTGGGGCGAAGCTGCGCGGCGGCTTCGATCAATTTGACCCAAGCAAAGAGACGGACCGGCGACATACGAGACATGCCTAAGACTTGATGCTTGTAATCCCATTTCGTCAAATCTTGCTGCACAACGAGACGGTTTTGCGCGAGACGATAGTAAGGGGTCCAACGATGCGGCGTCACATAAAGTGCCTGGATCTGGTCCGCGTCGTATGAGATGAGCTGGCGAAGCCCGCGCAACAGATCTGAGTCGGTCTGATCATCGAAGCCGGCAACCCACGTTGCCATTGAAAGGATGCCGTGCTGCCGCAGGAGGCGAATGGCCTCGCGGTCACTGGCAATTGCGCCTCCCTTCCGGATCAGTTTCAACGTCGCCGCGTCGGTATTCTCCATTCCCATGAGGAAGCGTTCAAAGCCAGCCTTCTTGTAAAGGTGAAGAATATCGGCATCGCGCACGATGTCATCAGCGCGGGTCGAGCCCACCAAAGTGACCGAAATATCTTCCTCGATCAGGGCTTCGAGGAGGGCTCGCCAGGGCTTGCGACAGGCGCTGGGATTTTCGTCAGCGAAATTGAAGACCTCGACAGCATGGTCACGGTGCAAGCGGGCGATTTCCTTCGCAAGCCGCACAGGATCGCGATGACGCCAACGTGTCCAGAAGCCCCGTTGGCCACAGTAGTTGCAGAGATGCGGACAGCCGCGAGAAAATTGGATCACGACCGCGCGCTTGCCACCCCAATAACTGTAACGCGCATGGTCTATAAGCGCCCATCCAACGCGATAAGCATCGAGATCGATGATTACGGTTGCCGCACTTGTTGCAACAGGCTTCCCGTCGCGGATGAAGGCGATACCGTCGATGTCGCTCAGAGAATGATCCAGATCGATCGCCCGCATGAGACGTCGTGCGGTCTCTTCGCCTTCTCCCCGCACGATTGCCCGGACATGTGGTTCTTGCGCGAGGATCTCCCGCCAAAAATAGGTTGGATGAACGCCGCCGTAGATGATCGCGACATTGGGCAGGGCCTGAGCAACGGCGGCGGATACTTGAGCGATGATAGGGTGGCCCGACGACGAACCTGAATGGCCGAACAAGACGGCTTCCGGCTTCCGCGAGATGATCGTCGTCGTCAGGTCCGTGAGTTCGATGGGACCGAGTTCCGCATCGATCAACTCGACCTCGTGCCCGTCATCAATGAGGGGGCCGCCGATGCAGAGCAGACCGAAGGGAGGCAGCTGCTCCTTGGGAATGCGGCTGCCGATGGCCGGATGAGGCACGTTGACGAGAACAATCTTCAATCTCGCACCCTTCGGTCGGCGACATCGACCGAGTATGAGCGCCACTTCGGCAAAAAATGACAAACGACTTGAGGGCGTGACTTTCGGCACCGGCCTCAACGAAGGGCGAACGTCCGCTTCCGGAAGTTTCTGGGAGCTAAGGAGCGTCCTGCATGGGTCGAAAGCAGACCCGCGCGCCCGATACCGAGCCTCGGCTATCGACGACAGAAGCCGCCGCCCCGGTGGCACCGGGACGGCGGCTTCAGATCTTGGCGACACCGCGCTCGCTCGTGACGAACCGGATCTCGGTTCGCCGGGCGGCGCCTCAGCCGACGCGGGCCATGGGCACGACGTTGTGCAGGGTCTTGTCGCCGCCGTCGAAGAAACGACGGACGTTGCGGGCCGCCTGCCGGATGCGCTGCTCGTTCTCCACCAGCGCGATGCGGACGTACTCGTCGCCGAACTCGCCGAAGCCGATACCAGGCGCTACCGCCACGTCGGATTTCTCCAAGAGCAGCTTGGAGAATTCGAGGCTGCCCATTTCCCGGTAGCGCTCCGGGATCGGAACCCAGGCGAACATCGAGGCGGCGGGCGACGGGATCGTCCAGCCGGCCTTGCCGAAGGATTCCACCAGCGCGTCGCGGCGCTTCCGGTAGATGCCGCGCATCTCGTTGATGCAGTCGTCGGGCCCGTTGAGGGCGGCGGTGGCGGCGACCTGAATCGGCGTGAACGCGCCGTAATCGAGATAGGACTTCACCCGGGTCAGCGCCGCGAGCAGGCGCTCGTTGCCCACCGCGAAGCCCATGCGCCAGCCGGCCATCGAGTAGGTCTTCGACAGCGAGGTGAACTCCACCGTGCAGTCGATCGCGCCCGGCACCTGCAGCACCGACGGCGGCGGGTTGCCGTCGAAATAGACCTCCGCGTAGGC
The DNA here is from genome assembly GCF_041806315.1 of Methylobacterium sp. OAE515. Lineage (NCBI taxonomy): Bacteria > Pseudomonadati > Pseudomonadota > Alphaproteobacteria > Hyphomicrobiales > Methylobacteriaceae > Methylobacterium > Methylobacterium sp. OAE515. Next base: position 1,869,170 of record NZ_JBGMUV010000001.1, on the reverse strand, counting down.
GAGGTCCGAAAGCAGGATCAGCTCGTGCTGCTTCGCGAAGGCGACGAGGTCCTTGTAGAAGTCGAGGCTCGCCACGTAGGCGGTGGGGTTCGACGGGTAGCAGACCACCAGGGCGACCGGCTTCGGGATCGAGTGGCGCATGGCCCGCTCGAGCGCCGGGAACATCGCCGGGGTCGGCTCGGCCGGCACGGAGCGGATCACGCCGCCGGCCATCAGGAAGCCGAAAGCGTGGATCGGGTAGCTCGGGTTCGGGACCAGCACGACGTCACCGGGGGCGGTGATCGCCTGGGCCATGTTGGCGAAGCCTTCCTTGGAGCCCAGGGTCGCCACGACCTGCGTGTCGGGGTTGAGGCTCACGCCGAAGCGGCGCTGGTAATAGCCGGCCTGCGCCCGGCGGAGGCCCGCGATGCCCTTCGAGGCCGAGTAGCGGTCGGTCCGCGGCCGGCCCGCCGTCTCGCACAGCTTGGCGATGACGTGCTTCGGCGCGTCCAGATCCGGATTGCCCATGCCCAGGTCGATGATGTCGGCGCCCTGCGCTCGGGCGGCGGCCTTGATCCGGTTGACCTGCTCAAAGACGTAGGGCGGCAGTCGCTTGATGCGGTGGAAGTCAGTCATGGGCGTGTCCATCGGCGCGTCCCGAATCTGGCGTCTCTCGTCTGTGCCGGTCGCGCGAACCATCTGCCGTAGCAGATTTGCGCGCCGTCGCCGACCCACAAAAGCGTTGCTATTGCGGGGGCGCCGGGGCCGGCTTGATCGTGGCCGCGGCGCCCTGGCCGGCACTCGCGGCGGCGCGCCCGCGCGCCTCGTTGCGCCCGCGGGCGCCCTCCAGCTCCGCCTCCAGGGCCTTCTGGCCGGTGACCGATTTCGCCCGGACCGAGCGCTTTGGCGCATCGACGCCCACCGGCATGAAGTCGGGCTGCTCCTTGCTGCGGGACTCCGCGACGAAGTCCGGCGCCGCGACTTTCCGTGGCCCGTAGCCTGCATCGGAGGCCAGGGAGCGCACGACGTCGCCCGAGCAGGCCGCCAGCGATCCCGCCAGGAACGCCACGACGGCCGCACCGGCGATCCGAGGCATCGCGGCACCGCGATGCGCACGCGCGACGGGGTTCAAAATGGCGCGCTCCATCGTCACATGCCCATGAGAAGATCGGCCGGATGTTTCGGCGACGTCGGGAGCCGGGCTGGCGAAACCTCTGGCTCGCTCCTTATTTTGTCGGAAACGAGGCCCGCGCCATCGCGCCGACAGACCAAACACAGGGAGGCACGCTTGACGAGCCCGCAGGCGCCGGATCGGACTGCACCTCCGAAGTCGGTCTCAGACGGTGCGATGCCGGACGGGATCCAGACCCCGCTTCCGGATATCGAGGCGCTGACCCGCAATGCGGGTCAGTTCGTGGAGGCGATGGGCCGCAATGTCGGCCGCCTCCTCAAGCCCGAGACCCAGGCCGGCGGCCCCGGCGACGAGTTGAGCGATGCGGCCAAGGTCCTGGGACAGGTGGCCGAAACCTGGCTCGCCGATCCGAAGCGGAGCGCCGAGGCGCAGGCCCGTCTGTCGCAGGCCTTCCTGACGCTGTGGGGTTCGACCTACCTGCGCCTGCAGGGCCAGCCGGCCGATCCAGTGGCGCTCCCCGAGTCCCGGGACGCGCGCTTCGCCCATGCCGAGTGGTCGACCAACCCGTATTTCGACTTCATCAAGCAGGCTTACCTGCTCGCCACCCGCTGGGCCGAGAGCCTCGTCGACGAGGCCGAGGGTCTCGACGCGCATACGCGCCACAAGGCGCAATTCTACCTGCGCCAGCTCACCAGCATGCTCTCGCCCTCGAATTTCCTGCCGACTAATCCGGAGCTGATCCGCCACACCCTGCAGGAGAACGGCGCCAACCTCGTCCGCGGGCTGAAGATGTACGAGGAGGATCTGGAGGCCGGCGGCGGGCAGCTGCGCGTGCGCCAGACGGATCCGAGCGGGTTCGAGGTCGGCCGCAACATGGCGGTCACCCCGGGCGAGGTGGTGTTCCGCAACGACCTGATCGAGCTGATCCAGTACGCGCCCACCACCGAGACCGTGCTGAAGCGCCCGTTCCTGATGGTGCCGCCCTGGATCAACAAGTTCTACATCCTCGACCTCAATCCCCAGAAGAGCTTCTTCAAGTGGATGGTCGATCAGGGGCTAACCGTCTTCTGCATCTCCTGGGTGAACCCGGATACGCGCCACGCCGACAAGGATTTCGAATCCTACATGCGCGAGGGGATCGAAGCGGCCATCGACGCGATCGGCGTCGCCACCGGTGAGACCGAGGTCACGGCGGCCGGCTACTGCGTCGGCGGCACCCTGCTCGCCGTGACGCTGGCCATGCAGGCGGCCACGGGCAACCGGCGGATCAAGAGCGCGACGCTGCTCACCACCCAGGTCGACTTCACCCATGCGGGCGACCTGAAGGTCTTCGCCGACGAGGAGCAGATCCGCCAGATCGAGGCCCGCATGGCCGACCAGGGCTACCTGGAGGGCGCCCGGATGGCCAACGCCTTCAACATGCTCCGGCCGAACGACCTGATCTGGCCTTACGTCGTGAACAACTACATCAAGGGTAAGACGCCCTCGGCCTTCGATCTGCTGTACTGGAACTCGGACGCCACCCGGATGCCGGCGGCCAATCACTCCTTCTACCTGCGCAACTGCTACCTCAACAACACGCTGGCGCAGGGCCGGATGGTGCTCGGCAACGTCCGCCTCGACCTCAAGAAGGTTCAGGTGCCGATCTTCAACCTCGCCACTCGCGAGGACCACATCGCGCCGGCCCTCTCGGTGTTCGAGGGCTCGAAGGCCTTCGGCGGCAAAGTCGATTTCGTGCTCGCGGGCTCGGGCCACATCGCCGGCGTGATCAACCCGCCGGCCAAGCCGAAATATGGCTACTGGACCGGCGGCCCGGTGAAGGGGACGCTGGAATCCTGGATCGCCGCCGCGGTTGAGACCAAGGGCTCGTGGTGGCCCTACTGGTTCCAGTGGATCGAGGCGCAGGCGCCCGAGCGTGTCCCGGCCCGGCAGCCGGGCGGCGACGCGCTGCAATCCCTGGGGCCGGCCCCGGGGACCTACGTGCGGATGCGCGCCTGAGACGACGCATCCCGAAATCGGAACGGGATCGGCGCGATAACCGCACCGTCGTCACGAGCGAAGTGACCCAGGGCAGCACGACATCCGTCAGCGTGGCGCTACCCTGGATTGCTTCGCTGCGGGCGCGAGGACGGCGACAGCGAAGCGCTCAACCAGAGCTGGCTTTCAGTACTTCCGCACCAGCGGCGCGGGGGCCGGGGCCGGGGCCGGCGGGGCGCCGAACACGTAGCGGAAGCCCACCGAGACGATGTCGGCGCTGGAATCGACCACGCCCGCGAAGGCGATGTTGCTAACGTTGTAGTCGCGCCCGATGCCGGCGAGGATCCGCGACCGGTCCAGGAAGAAGTGCGAGTAGGCGACGTTGAGGGTCAGAGCTTGGCTCCAGCGGTAGCTGGCGCCGACCGAGACGTTGTAGCGGTCGCCGTCGGGCAGGCGCACCGACCGGTTCGAGAAGTCGATCGGCGAGGTCTCGTAGGCGAAGCCGGTCCGCAGGGTCAGGTTCGCGCTAGCGTCGTACTCGGCGCCGATCGAGTAGGTGTAGCCGTCCTTGTAGTTGAGCGGCAGGGAGTTGACCGGCAGGCCGAGCGTCTTCGAGACGATGCCGATATTGCCGAGCCTCGACCAATTGTCCCACTCGAAGCCGAAGTTCACGCGGGCCACCGGCGAGATCGCCTGGGTCAGGCCGACGCTCAGCTTCTCGGGCGTGTTCAGCCGCGCGCGGACCTGCCCGGCCAGCGGCGCCAGCGCGACCAGCGGCACGCCGATCGAGCCGTCGATGTCGTGATGCACCGAGGAGCGGTAGCCGATGCCCAGAACCGTCCCGTCGCGGGGCGTCAGCGTGGCGCCGGCAGTGAAGCCCGCGCCCCAGGACTCACCCTTGAGGAAGGAACTCGGATAAACGGTCGGCTGGATGCCGGGGATCGGCAGGGCCTGCCGCAGGGTCAGGCGGAAATACTCGATGTTCGGGCCGGCCGCGACCGACAGCCACTCGTTGACTTTGAAGCCGAGCACCGGGTTGATCGCCAGCGAGAAGATCCGCGACGAGCGCCCGTAGACCTCGCCGGCCCACACGTCGCGCGGCTTGGTCACGAGACCGAACGGGGCGCCGGTGGAGAGGCCGAGCCAGAGGCGGTCGTTGAGCTGATAGGAGGTGGCGCCCGCCGGCACCACGGCGCCCTGGCCGATATCGCCGGAGCCGCCCAGCCGCGCGAAACCCGGATTGGTGCCGAGATCCGGACGGATCGTGGAGGACAGGCCGATGAAGGTGAAGTTCTGCTCCGCGACGAAGCCCGGGTTCATCGTGATCGTCGCGGGATTCCAGAAGATCGACGAGACGCCGCCCGAGCCGGCCGCCGCGCCCGCGAAAGCGAGGCCCTGCGCCTCGGTGCTCTGCTCCCGGATGCCGAAGGCGCCCGCTTGCGCTTCCCCGACGCCGAGGATCGCCACCGTGGCTGCGAGCATCGCCGCGCGCACTGTCCCGCCCATCTTGTTCCCCCAGATCCTTTGTTCTGACCGGCACCGATTGCTTGCCCGAAACCCGTTATCCGACGGCCGTTTCGTGCATGGTGCCGGTTTTACGAGCTGAATCGCAACGACCATCTCCCTATCCGGAGCCAAGACGAGGCACGGAGTAACGACTGCGATCAACGCCCACGCACAAGTGCAGCGAAACGATCATCAGTAGTCGCCGCTTAAATCTTGAGTTGCCTCCGACATTCTTTGCCATGAATAATAGATCCGGAAACCACCGGATCTGCACTTTTCCGCCGGCCTGTTGCGCGGTTGCGACACCCCATGTGGTCCGGCGACCCGGCCTGTGCGCTTGCGCCGGGACGGGCGCCCGGCCATGGTCCCGCCGTCCGGCGCAGACCGGCACCAGGGAAGGATGAGGAGTGCGGCGATGAAGCTCTTCCGGCACGGCCCGAGCGGCGACGAGAAGCCCGGCCTCGTGGATGCGCATGGGGGGCTGCGCGACTTGTCGGGAATCGTCCGGGACATCACCGGCCCGGCGCTGGCGCCCGAGTCGCTGGCCCGGCTGCGGGCCCTCGATCCCGAGACCCTGCCGAAGCTGCCGCCGGACGTGCGGCTCGGCCCCTGCGTTGGCGGCACCCGGAACGTCGTCGCCATCGGGCTGAACTTCGCCGACCACGCCGCCGAGACCGGCTCGCCGATCCCCGCCGAGCCGATCATCTTCAACAAGGCGCCGTCGAGCCTGTGCGGACCGAACGATACGGTAATCATTCCCAAGAGCTCGCACAGCACCGATTGGGAGGTGGAGCTCGCCGTCGTGATCGGCCGGCGCGCCAGCTACGTCCACGCCAACGAGGCGCTGAGCTACGTGGCGGGCGCCTGCATCTGCAATGACGTCTCCGAGCGCGAATGGCAGATGAACCGCGGCCCGACCTGGACCAAGGGCAAGAGCGCGCCGACCTTCGGGCCGCTCGGCCCGTGGCTGGTGACCCTGGACGAGATTCCCGATCTGAAGAATCTTGCCATGAGCCTCGACGTGAACGGTGAGCGCCGCCAGACCGGCTCCACCGCGACGATGATCTTCGACGTGCCCCAGCTCGTCGCCTACACGTCGCATTTCATGCTGCTGGAACCCGGCGACGTGATCACCACCGGCACCCCGCCGGGCGTCGGCCTCGGCATGAAGCCGCCGCGCTACCTCAAGGCGGGCGACGAGATGGTGCTGCGCATCGAGCGGCTCGGCGAGCAGCGCCAGAAGGTCATCGCCTTTGACGATTGGACCGCCAAGGTCTCGGCCGGCCAACCGACCGATTGAGAGGCCGCGCCGCCTCCGCGGGGTCCGCTTCGCGCGGAGGCGCTTGATTTTTCGTCGCCGATCCCACTCAAGGGAGCCATGAGCCAAGCCGCCGACCCGCACGCGACCGATATCCGCCACGACTGGAGCGTGGCCGAGATCCGCGCGATCCACGACCTGCCGCTGATGGACCTCGTGTTCCGGGCCGCGCAGCTGCACCGCCGGCACAACGACCCGGCCGACATCCAGCGCGCCTCGCTCCTGTCGATCAAGACCGGCGGATGCCCGGAGGATTGCGCCTACTGCCCGCAATCGGCGCACCACAAGGGCGCGGGCGTCGCCCGCGAACGGCTGATGCCGGTGGAGACGGTTCTGGCCGAGGCCGCCGCCGCCAAGGCCGCGGGCGCCCAGCGCTTCTGCATGGGCGCCGCGTGGCGCCAGCCCAAGGACGGCCCGGAATTCGATGCGGTGCTGGCGATGGTGCGCGGCGTGCGCGGGCTGGGCATGGAAGCCTGCGTCACCCTCGGCATGCTCACGCCCTCCCAGGCCGGCCGCCTCGCCGAGGCGGGGCTGACGTCCTACAACCACAACCTCGATACCGGACCGGACTTCTACGGCGACATCATCTCGACACGGACCTACGACGAGCGGCTGCGGACGCTAGAGAACGTCCGCGAAGCCGGGATCGGCGTGTGCTGCGGCGGGATCGTGGGGATGGGCGAGGGCATCACCGACCGCGCCGCGATGCTGCAGGTTCTGGCCAACCACGCGCCTCAGCCCGAGAGCGTGCCGATCAACGCGCTCGTGGCGGTGCCCGGCACGCCGCTCGAGGACCAGCCGGCGATCGATCCGTTCGACCTCGTGCGCATGTGCGCCACCGCGCGGATCGTGATGCCGCGGTCCCGGGTGCGGCTGAGCGCCGGCCGCAAGAGCCTGACCCGCGAGGCGCAGGTTCTGTGCTTCCTGGCGGGCGCCAACTCGATCTTCTACGGCGAGCGGCTGCTCACCACCGCCAATAACGGTCAGGACGACGATGCCGCCTTGCTGGCCGATCTCGGCATCCGCGTCGGCGAGCCGGTTCGCGCCGCGGCCGAGTAGGCCGCGGACGCCGCTTCACCGGCAGCGCTCCGCGTCTCTTCGAGCGGAGCGAAGCAATCCAGTCGGCGTAACGCATCCCTCTGTCGCGCCACCCTGGGTCGCTGCGCTCGCGATAACGGTGCAGGCTCCATCAAGCACGCGCGATCGCGTCAGCCCTCCGGCAGCGCGATCCGGAACCGCGCACCGGGCTCGCAGCCGTCGAGGCTGAGGGTGCCGCCGTTGATCCCGATCAGCTCGGCGGCGATCGGGAGGCCGAGACCGGTGCCGCCGGAGCGCATGGATCCCTGGAACGGCGCGAACAGGTTCTCCCGGGCGCGCGCCGGCAGGCCCGGGCCGTTGTCGGCGACCAGGATGGTCACGCGGCCCGGCTCGCCACAGCAGGCGGTGACCCGCACCTCGGCGCCCTCGACCGCCGCGCCGTCGAGGGCCTGCACGGCGTTGCGGACGAGATTGGCAAGCGCCCGGCCGAGCTGCTCCGGATCGGCCTGGACGCTCAGGCCGCCCGCCGCGACCTGAACGGCGACGGGATGCCCCGCCAGAGCGGCCAGATCCGGAAGCTCGGCGAAGATCGGCGCCAGCGGCGTGCTGGTCAGGTTCGGCGCCCGCTCGGAGACGCGGCCGTAGGCGAGGGTCGCCTCGCAAAACCGGATCGCCCGGGCCAGCGTCCCGACCAGGCGCGGCGCCACCCGCTGCACGGTCGGATCGGCGGTGCCCTCGAGGCGGTCGCCCAGGAGCTGGGCGCCGGTGAGCAGGTTGCGCAGCTCGTGGCTGATCTTGCTGACCGCGAGACCCAGCTCGGCCAGCCGCCGCTTCTGGCGGAGCTGGTCGGCGAGGCTGCGCTGCATCCGCCCGAGGGCGAGCTCGGCCTGCCCGATCTCGTCGCTGCGGCGGGACGGGGCGATGATCCGGCCGGCATCCTCCGGATCGTCGGCGAAGACCGTGATGCTGGTGGCGAGCCGCCGGACCGGGCGCACGATCAGAACCTGCAGCACGACAAAGACGAGGCCCGCCGCCGACGCCGCGATGATCAGCGACGAGACCAGCAGGCGCAGGGCGTAGTCGATCATCGCGGTGCGCAGCGGCGCCTCGTCGAGCAGGATCTCGACCCGCTCGAAGCCGATCCCGCCCTCCCCGACCACGCGGATCGGCTCTCGCACCGGAGCCACGAGCGTGCGCCACGCGCCGCGGATGGCGGACAGGGAGGTCACGTCCCGCAGATCGACCGTGTCGGCCACGGTTTCTGGCATCGGCTCGATGGCGAGCAGGCGCTGGGCTCCGCCGCCGCGAACCGCAATCGCCCGCGCGTTGACGCCGGCGAGCAGCCGGCTCTCCAGCGCCTCGGAGACCGGTTCGCCGGTCCTTCCGTCCAGCACCAGGGCCGCCACCTGGGCGGCGGCCAAGCGGTCGGACATCCACTCGATCCGGTAATTGGCCACCGCTGGCACGTAGGTCAGCACCTCGGCCACGACCACGAAGGCGACGGTGACGAGGAACAGCCGGCCGGACAGGCCGAGACGCGCCGCGCGCCGGTCGAGGCCCTCGCGGGTGGAGGCTGTCCCCGGCGCCGGCGGAGCCGCGGCCGTGGTGTTGGACTCGAGGGTCACGCCGGTCATGCTCCGCGCGGGCATCGCAGATGGGGATCGGCGGAGTGGAGGTCGTAGGTGCTCGAGCCGGTCCCGGCCTTCGCGGAGAACATGTTCGCAAGCCACAGTTTCGCAGGCGGGACTACAGACTCTCGATGGCGAGCACTATACGGCAACCACCCGCACGCGGTTGCATGCGTTCTTAGACACAGGAACACATGAACCGCTTCGAAATGCGGAGCTCAACAGCGCCGGGCGCGCCGGCTCACCAGCAGGCTCGCCAGGGCGAAGACGGCGAGCAGGACAAGCCCGGCCACCATCTTCGGCGTGACGAGCGCTCGCAGCGCCAAGGCATTGTCGCAGCCGCCCTCGCCGGTCGCGAGGCACGCCGCCTTGGCGGTCTCGTGGGCGGCGACCACGTCCTCGATCCCGGCCCCCGTGGTCGCGTAGACGAAGGCGCCCGGTAGCAGGCCCAGGAAGGTCGCGAGGACGAACACGCGCATCTTCACGCCGAACGCGGCCGGCGCGATATTGGTCAACCAGAACGGGAACAGGGGCAGCAGACGCAGGATCACGATGTAGCCGAAGGCGTCGCGGCGAAAACCCTCGGCGAGACCCGCCAAACGGGTCCCGCCGATCCGGCGGAGCAGATCGGCGCCCGGTCCGCGGCCGATGGAGAACACGATCGCGGCGCCCGTGGTGGCCGCGCAGACTGCGGTGAGCGCCCCCGGCAGGATCCCGAACAGGAAGCCGCAGATCATGGTCAGGATCAGCGTGGCCGGCACCGACACCACGACAGCCCCGACATAGAGGCAGTAGGCCGCCACCAGCGCGCGAAGATAGCCGACCTCCACGAAGCCGCGCAGCCAGGCCCGCGAGGCGAGCAGCCGATCGAGGCTCAGGAGGTGCGCGGCCCCCGAGACGAGCACGATCGCCGACACGCTCAGGAGCAGCACCAGCGGCAGCCAGCGCAGCCATCGCCGCCAGCGCCCCTCGACGACGGGTGCGGGCGCGATGTCCCTCACCCGGGCTTGCGCATCCGCAGGATCTTGAAGAACCCGCCCGGGAAGGTCGGCTTCAGACCGACCACCTCGACGCCGTTGCGCCGGGCCCAGGCCTCGATCCGGGTGGCCTTGAAGTCCGAGGACCAGCCGATCTTGGTGCAGAGCGGCGCCACGATCTCCTCGACGCGGGCGACGGGACCGTCGCTCTGGCCGAAATGGTTGGCGAGCACGATGCCGCCGCCGGGCCGCACTACGCGCAGGAACTCCGACATCGCGGCCTCGGGATCGGGCACCAGGGTGATCAGGAACTGCGCCACCACGGCGTCGAAGCTCGCATCGGCATAGCCCAGGTGGCAGACATCCATGACCTGGAGGCCCTTCACGTGGGACAGGTTCCGGCGCCGGACCTTGGCGCGGGCGCGCTTGAGCATGTCCTCGGACAGGTCGACGCCGCAGACGAAGCTCGCCTTCGGGTAATAGCCCAGCGCCAGCCCGGTGCCGACACCGGCCTCCAAGATGCGCGGACCGTGCTCGGCGGCGGCCTCGACGGCCGCGCGGGCCGCCGGCTCCGTGAGCTTGTCGTAGACCACGTCGTAGACGGGCGCCCAGCGGGCATAGGCCTTGCGCATCAGGGCCGTGCTCGGCCCGGCCATCTGCGGCTCGCTCAGCATCGTTCGCAATTTCCAGAGGTTGAGATCAGGCGGCCTCGCGGGGCCGGGCCGACAACGCGTCGACGCGCCGGATGGTGCCGCCGCCGAGTACCCGCGCCCGGGGGCCGTCGTCCGCGTAGATCGCGCAGGCCTGGCCCGGCGACACGCCGTCCTCGGGCTCGGCGAGCACGATCTCGGCGGTGCCGTCAGGCCCGCCCGTGAGCGTCGCCGGGCGCGGCGGCCGGGTCGAGCGCACGCGCACCGCCACGGCAAGGTCGCGCACGGTCTCGACCGGGCCTGCGCCGAGCCAGTTCAGGTCCGAGAGGCGGATGCGGGTCGTGGCCAGCGCGGTGCGCGGACCGACCACCACGCGGGCCGTATCCGGCTCCAGGCGCACCACGTAGAGCGGCTCGGGCCCCGACAGGCCGAGCCCCTTCCGCTGCCCCACCGTGTAGTGGACGATGCCGTCATGCCGGCCGAGCACGTGCCCGGCGAGGTCGACGATCTCGCCGGGCCGCGCCGCGTCCGGGCGCAGGCGGGCGATCACGTCGCTGTAGCGGCCCTGCGGCACGAAGCAGATATCCTGGCTGTCGGGCTTCTCGGCAAGCGACAGACCGAGCTCCTTCGCGAGCGCGCGCGTCTCGGTCTTCTCCATTTCGCCCAGCGGGAAGCGCAGGAAGTCCAGCTGCTCGGCCGTGGTGGCGTAGAGGAAGTAGCTCTGGTCCCGGGCGGGATCGAGGGCGCGGTGGAGGGCCCGCCCACCGCCCGGCAGCGCGCGGCTCGCCACGTAGTGGCCGGTGGCGAGCGCGTCGGCGTTCAGGTCCCGGGCGAGGCCGAGCAGGTCGCGGAACTTCACCGTGCGATTGCATTCGACGCACGGAATCGGCGTCTCGCCCGCGAGATAGCTCTCGGCGAACTTCTCAATCACCGCGTCGCGGAACCGGTCCTCGTAATCCAGGACGTAGTGCGGGATGCCGAGATGCTCGGCCGCGGCCCGGGCGTCGTTGATGTCCTGGCCGGCGCAGCAGGCGCCTTTGCGATGCGTCGCCGCGCCGTGATCGTAGAGCTGAAGCGTCACGCCGACCACGTCGAAGCCCTGCCGCTTCAGCAGGCCGGCCACCACGGAGGAATCGACGCCGCCCGACATGGCGACGACGACGCGCGTCTCGTGGGGGGCTTTGGGAAGATCGAGCGCGTTCATCATGAAGGTCCGCAGCCGCCGGCTCGGAAGCTTCCTGGCTGCACGGTGCGTCTATAGCGGGACTCCGCTCTGCTTTCCAGGCCAGCCGATGCGCCCAGACATGCTCGCTCGGCAGATCCTGCCGGGCGTGCGGCAGCTTCGGCCCTGAAGGCGCGACAGCCCGACACGAGAAGCACTGATTTCTGAGTTACTTATCCGAACCATTCGGTGGCGCGCGCCTTGCTGTGAGGGATGTCGAGAGGAGCCCGGCATGGCGAGCGGCACGACGGATCGATTGGATGTCACATCGTGGATCTCATCCGCGCGGACGGCGTCCACCACGCGCTCGGGCTGGGAAGCAGCGGGTGTCGCGGCCCGTGCCGGAGACTCGTCGCAGGACCATTTCGGCGCCGCCCTGAGCGCCGCCCAGACCCGGGACAACGCGGTCCAGGTGCGCGCCCGGGCGACCGCCCGCCAGGACCAAAATGACGCGGCGCGCGCCCGCCAGACGGCTCAGCGCGATCAGGCCGACGCGACGCGGGCGGCTTCGGAGCGCACGCGGAGTGCGAGCCTGCAGGCCGAGGCCCGAGCGGATGACAGGCGTGCAAGCCAAACCAAGCCGGCGCATGTCTCCGCGCAAGCTCCGGGCACGTCGCGGACCGATGGTCCGGCCGCCTCGACCGCCTCAGCGATAGATGCGGGAAAATCGACTGCCACGACCCAGGCGGGGAGCGGCGATGCGGCTCCGGTCGCACCGAAAGCCGGCGCGACGACAGCGGCCGCCGGGGAGACAAGCCCCCAAGCGTCCGAGGTGGCGCCCGATCAGGACCAACACGCCGAAGCGGCGCCGCAGCCGCCACAGGCGAACGCCGTGCCTCCGGCCGCGACCGCCGATCCCGCAGCCACGCTGCTGGCGCTGCTGACCACACCGGCGGAGAGCGGCTCGGCCCGCGCCGCCGGTGCAGCGGCGGCTGGCGACGGTTCCGAGTTAGCCTCGCCCGGCGCGGTGACACCCGGACAGCCCGGCGCGGGCTCGACGGGCGGTGACGCCAGGGACGGCGTCGCCGGAGTGGCGGGGTCGGTCACCGGGGCGGCAGCACTCACGACGTCGACGGCCTCCGGCAAGGCCGGAAAGAGCAGCTCTCCGGTCGAGGTCGTACAACCCGGTACCGGCGACCCGGTGGGTGCGTCGGCCGCCGATGGCAAGGATTTCCTCGCGGCCCTCGCCGATGCCGGCCAGAGAAGCGCCCAGGATGCGGGTCCGGGCACGGCCGGTGGCGCCGTGCAGGCGGCGCCTCCGGCGAATCCCGGCCTTCTGCCGGCCGCCGGGACCAATGCAGCGCATGCCGCAACCGCCGCGCAGGCCGCCGCTCCCGCCCAGACGGACCCGGCGATTCCCATGGGCCAGGTGCCGATGGCCATCGGCCTGCGCTCGATGAACGGATCGAGCGAGTTTCAGATCCGGCTGGACCCGGTTGAGCTGGGGCGGATCGACGTCAAGCTGGAAATCGACAAGGCGCGCGGCACGGTCACGACCCACTTGGTGGTCGATCGGCCCGAGACCCTGGCGATGCTGCAACGCGATGCCGGCCAGTTGCAGCAGGCGCTGTCTCAGGCGGGCCTCGATCCCTCGGCCGGAGGCCTGAACCTGTCGCTGCGCGGCGACGGCGGCGCGCAGGGCGGCAATGGCGGACAGCAGGGCGACGCGCCCCGCGGCGGACCGGCCACCTGGAGCCGGGATCAGGCCGAGGCTCCGCAGGACATCGCGCCGACGCGCTGGCTCCGCGGCTACGGCGGCGTCGACATCAGGATTTAGCCGGTCCCACGGACCGACATACAGACATCGCGCATCCGGGCCCCGCGCTCCGATGCCTCATCGGAGAGAACGACATGACGAGCGGCATATCCAGCCTCACCAACACGACGTCCACGACGGGCTCCTCGTCGAGCAGCAGCGGCAACGCCACCGAGATCGCCAGCAACTTCACGCAGTTCCTGACGCTGCTCACCACGCAGCTCAAGAACCAGAACCCCCTCGACCCGATGGACACCAACCAGTTCACGCAGCAGCTGGTGCAGTTCGCCGGCGTCGAGCAGCAGCTCAAGACCAACGATCGCCTCGACAACATCCTGAGCGCGTCGCAATCGGCGAGCTCGGCCTCGGCCACCAGCTACATCGGCAAGACCATCACGGCCGACGGCAGCTCGGCGCAGCTCTCCAACGGCTCCGCCTCTTGGACGCTGGCACCCGCCCGGGCAGCCTCCAAGGCGGTGATCACGATCCTCGATTCCAAGAACAACGTCGTGGCCACGCAGACCACGTCGCTCACCGCCGGCAGCCAGACCTACACGTGGAACGGCAAGACCTCGGCCGGGCTCAGTTCCACGGACGGCACCTACTCGATCAAGGTCTCGGCCACGGATGCCACCGGCTCCAGCGTCGCGGTCGACACCAGCCTGACCGGCACCGTGGACGAGGTTGATCTCAGCGGGACGACGCCGGTCCTGATGATCGGCTCACAGAAAGTGCCGCTGTCCAGCGTGCAGACCATCGGGTTGTCCACAAGTGGCACTTAACGAATCACATCCGAGTGACTCGCTTCAACATCTCTTAAGCGGGCGCAAGTACCTTCAATGCTCGACAGGTCAGTCGAGTGTAGAGCGTATCATGACCGAACCGAGCCGCCCGAGAGTGAAGTACGTGATCGGGCCCGACGGCAGCCCCCTGACGATCGCGGATCTTCCGCCTCCGAGCACCCGCCGCTGGGTGATCCGGCGCAAGGCGGAGGTCGTGGCGGCCGTGCGCGGCGGTCTCCTCAGCCTGGAGGAGGCGTGCAAGCGCTACACCTTGACCACCGAAGAATTCCTCAGCTGGCAATTCTCCATCGACCAGCACGGCCTGGCGGGCCTGCGTACCACCCGGATCCAGCATTACCGGCACTGATCCCCGGCGCCACCACAGGACGGTGGCGTGAGGACCGCAACCGCCCTGCTTCGACACGCAGAGCTTCGCCATCGCACCGTCGTTCCGGGGCGCCACAGGCGATCCCGGAACTCGTCAACACCGAAGGTGCCACGACATGGCGCATCGGCGGTTCTGGACCCGGGGTCCGCTTCGTGGCCCGGGAAGGACGGGATGGTCACCGCTCCCGAAGCGTGCGCCCTCGGGAACGCAGTTTGGGTCTTTGGATCGGTCTCGGGAGACTATGAAGCCGCGTCCGGACCCCGGGCGCGGCTTTTCAGCGTCTCGGCGCCTCCTGCGGCCGCCGCACGGCCCGGCATTAACGGCCCGCTAACCATGGACCGGGCAATTTCTGCCGGGCGGGCCGTGGGGGTCCGCCTCGCGTTCAGAGTGCAGCGACCCCGCCCGTGAAGCCGGTCCTCGATCTCGTCACGAAGCTCGGACCGGCCCGCATCGCCGCCATGGCGGCGGTGACGCTGACGCTCATCGGCTTCTTCGCCTTCATCATCCTGCGGGTCTCGCGCCCGGACATGGGCGTGCTGTTCTCCGACCTGTCGATGCAGGATTCCGCCAACGTGGTTCGCGAACTCGACAGCCGCGGCATCCGCTACGAGACCCGGGGCGATGCTGGTCAGACCATCCTGGCGCCCCGCCCCGATCTCGCCAAGCTGCGCATGGACCTGGCCGGCAAGGGCCTGCCGACCCAGGCCGGCGTCGGCTACGAGATCTTCGACAAGGGCGACGCGTTCTCGTCCACCAATTTCGTGCAGAACGTGAATCACCTGCGCGCGCTCGAGGGCGAGCTGGCCCGCTCGATCCGGGCGATCGGCCGGGTGCAGGCGGCCCGCGTCCATCTGGTCCTGCCCGAGCGCCGCCTGTTCGAGCGCGACCGCGAGAGCCCGAGCGCCGCCATCGTGCTGAAGCTGATGGGCGACCTCGATGCCGGTCAGGTGCGGGCCATCCGCCATCTCGCGGCCTCGGCGGTGGAGGGGCTCAAGCCTGAGCGGGTCTCGATCGTCGACGAGCGCGGCCGGCTTCTGGCCGACGGCGCCCGGGACGCCAAGGCCGACGGCGCTGAAGGTTTCGAGGACCGGCAGGTCGCCCTCGAGCGTCGCCTGCGCGGCCAGATCGAGGACGTTGTCGCCGGCATCGTGGGCCCCGGCCGGGCACGGGTTCAGGTCAACGCGGAGCTCGACCTCAACCGCATCGAGAGCCGCTCGGAGACCTTCGATCCCGAGAGCCGCGTGGTGCGCTCCGCCCAGACCCGCACCGAATCGGCGCTGACCAGCAATGCCGACGGGCAGGTCAGCGTCGGCAACGAGCTGCCGGGTGCCAATGGCGGCGACAAGGCGCCCAGCCCGAAGGACGCGACCAACAAGAACGAGGAGACCACCAATTACGAGATCTCCCGCGTCACCAAGACCGAGATCGCGGAGGGCGGCCGGATCAAGCGGCTGTCGGTGGCCGTCGTGGTCGACGGGCTCTACGCCACCGCGCCGGACGGGAAGCCGGCCTACAGCCCGCGGCCTGCCGCCGAACTTGAGCGGATCACCGCCCTGGTGCGCAGTGCGGTCGGCTTCGACAAGGCGCGCGGCGACCAGATCGAGGTGGTGAACCTGCGCTTCGCGGAGGCGCCGAGCGTGCCGCAATTCACCGAGCCGACGCTGATCGAGTCGCTGCTCGCCCCCACCAAGGAGGACGTGCTGCGCATGGCCGAGTTCGCCGTGCTGGCTCTCCTGACGTTGGTCGTCCTCCTCACGGTCGTGCGCCCGCTGGTGCGTCAGGTGCTCGCGCCGATTCCGGCGCCGCCGTCGCTCGCCGGGCCCGGGATGGGCATCGTCGGCGACGCGTCCGTGGTCGCGGGTCCGGGCGCCACGGTCACGGTCATCGACCGCGACAGCCCGACGGCGCGGCTGATGGAGTTCGCCAAGATCAACGGCCAGATCCAGGCCGAGACGGTCCAGCGCGTGGTCGACATGGTCCGGGCGAGCCCCTCCGAGACCGTCGAGGTGCTGCGCACCTGGATCCAGGATGAGTGACGCGTAGGGAGTCGAGAGTAGGTCGATGGCGGCAGGATTGGCGAACACCTTGGCGGCGGCGGGCGGCGATTCCTTCGCGACGATGCCCGGTCCCCAGCGCGCGGCAGCGCTCCTGCTGATGCTCGGCGAGGAGGAAGGGGCGCCGATCTGGCAGATGCTGGAAGAGGAGGAGATCAAGAAGGTCAGCGCCGCGATGGTCCAGCTCGGCACGCTGGAGGCGGCGACCGTCGAGAAGCTGATCATCGAGTTCGTGACAAAGCTCGGCAACAGCGGCGGCATCTCGTCGAATTTCGAGCGGACCGAGGCGCTGCTCCTGAAGATTTTCCCCAGCGACCAGGTCTCGCTGATCATGGCGGAGATCAAGGGCGCGTCCGGCAAGCGCGTCTGGGCCTCGATCGCCCAGGTCGATCCGGAGATCCTCGCCTCGTTCCTGCGCAACGAGTATCCGCAGACCGTGGCGGTGGTGCTCTCGCGGGTGCGGGCCGACTACGCCGCCAAGGTGCTGACCATCCTGCCCGAGGACTTCGCCATCGACTGCCTCAACCGGATGCTGCGCATGGAGACCGTGCAGAAGGAGGCCCTGCGCCACATCGAGGAAACCCTGCGGGTCGAGTTCGTTTCGACCATCGCGCAGACCCAGCGCCGCGACGCCCACGAGATGATGGCCGACGTGTTCAACGCCTTCGACCGGCAGACCGAAGGCCGCTTCCTCGCCGCCCTGGATCAGGCCAATCGCGGCTCGGCCAAGCGCATCCGCGAGTTGATGTTCACCTTCGAGGATCTGCTGAAGCTCGATCCGGGCAGCGTCCAGACCCTGATGCGCTCGGTCGACAACGAAACTCTGTGCCGCGCCCTGAAGGGCGGCAACGAGCGGACCCGGGCCTTCTTCATGCAGCAGATGTCGACCCGGGCGGCCAAGAACCTCACGGACGAGATGGCCTCCCTCGGCCCGGTCCGGCTCAAGGAGGTCGACGAGGCGCAGGCGAAGATGACCGAGATCGCCAAGGACCTCGCCGAGAAGGGCGAGATCATGATCGCCAAGAATAGCGCCGAGGAGGAGCTGGTCTATTGAGCGCCCAATCCGCCCGGAGCGCCAAGCCGTTCCTGTTCGAGACCGATTTCCGCAGCGCACGTCCCAGCGCCGAGGCGCAGCGCGCCGCCGAGGCCGCCGCCCAGTCAGAGGCGGAGGCGCATGCGCGCGGCGTGCAGGAGGGGCGGATCCAGGCCGAGTCGCAGGTCCAGGGCCGGCTCGCTGACGCCATGACCCGGTTGGCGCTGGCCGCGGCGGGCCTGATCGCCCAGGCCGACGCGCGGGACCTCGAGCGCGAGGCGCAGGCGGTCGAGGTGGCCATCCTGATCGCCCGTAAAGTCGCGGGCGACGCCCTGGACGCCGCGCCCCTCGCCGGCATCGGCGAGGCGGCCCGCACGGCGCTCCAGCATCTGCGCGGCGTGCCTCATTTGGTGGTGCGGGTGCATGACAGCCTCGTCGAGGAGGCCGAGACCCTGGTGAAGCGCCTCGCCCGCGAGCGCGGCTACGAGGGCCGCCTGGTGGTTCTGGGCGATCCCGACATGGCGGCGGGCGACGCCCGCATCGAATGGGCTGATGGCGGCATCGTGCGGGAGCGCGCCCGCATCGAGGCGGCGGTTCTGGACGCCCTCGGCCTGCCGACGAGCCCGTGAGGAGATCCTGATGTCCGACGATTTCAGCCTGCCCCAGCTCGGCGACCACGACACCGACTACGCGGCGGGGTCGATCCGCGACGCGCCCACCACCCCGAAGACGGCGGCCGATCTCGAGCAGCTCTTCGACGTGCCCGTGATGGTCTCGGCGGTCCTCGGCTCCGCCCGGATGCCGATCGGCGATCTGCTCCGGCTGGCGCCCGGCGCGGTGCTGGAGCTCGACCGGAAGGTCGGCGAGGCGATCGACGTGTTCGTCAACAACCGGCTTGTCGCCCGCGGCGAGGTCGTCCTGGTCGAGGACCGGCTCGGCGTCACGATGACCGAGATCGTCAAGGGCGAATGATGGGCGGGACGGGCGCCGACGCCGGCAGCCCACCCAACGCGCGCGCAACCCGCGCCAGGATGTTTGAGAGGGACGAACCATGCGGCTCCTGATGATCGGGCGGCTCAACGGCGAGCTGATCACCGCCTCGAAGATCGCCATGCAGCGCGGCGCCTCCGTGACGCAGGCGGATGCCGTGCCGCAGGGCCTCAACGTCCTGCGCGCCCGCGGCGCCGACCTCATCATGATCGACGTGGGCCTGCCGATCCGCGACCTCGTCACCGCGCTGGAAGGGGAGCGGATCCGCACGCCGGTGGTCGCCTGCGGCGTCTCGGCGGATGCCTCGGCCGCCGTGGCGGCGATCCGGGCCGGCGCCAAGGAGTACATCCCGCTGCCGCCCGATCCCGAGTTGATCGCCGCGGTGCTGGAGGCAGTCGCCACCGACCGCGCCGCCTTCGTCTGGCGCGACCCGTCGATGGAGCGGGTGGTCAAGCTCGCCGAGCAGGTCGCCCGCTCCGAGGCCTCGGTGCTGATCACCGGCGAGAGCGGCACCGGTAAGGAGGTGCTGGCCCGCCACGTCCACCAGAAATCCAACCGCGCCGGCAAGCCCTTCGTGTCGGTGAACTGCGCGGCGATCCCCGAGGCTCTGCTCGAATCCGAATTGTTCGGCCACGAGAAGGGCGCGTTCACCGGCGCGGTCGCCCGGCGCATCGGCCGGTTCGAGGAGGCCAACGGCGGCACGCTGCTCCTCGACGAGATTTCCGAGATGGACGTGCGCCTGCAATCGAAGCTGCTGCGGGCGCTGCAGGAGCGGGTGATCGATCGGGTCGGCGGCACGGCCCCCGTGCGGGTGGACATCCGCGTTCTCGCCACCTCGAACCGCAACCTCGTGGAGGAGGTCCGCAAAGGCACGTTCCGCGAGGACCTGTTCTACCGGCTGAACGTCGTCGCCCTGAAGCTGCCGCCCCTGCGCGAGCGGCCGGCCGACATCCTGGAGCTCGCCGCGCATTTCGCCAAGAAATACGCCGCCGTGAACGGTGTCCCGGCCCGTCCGCTCTCGGCAGAGGCGCGCGCGCTGGTGCTGAAGAACCCGTGGCGCGGCAATGTCCGCGAGCTGGAGAACACCCTGCATCGGGCGGTGCTTCTGGCCTCGGGCGACGCGATCGGCCCGGAGGCGATCCTGTCGCCGGAGGGCGAGGCGATCACCGCGCAGGGACCGGCGGCGCGGGCCGCGCAGGTCGCCGAGGCCGCCACCCGTGGGCTCGTCGGCCGAACCGTGGCCCAGGTCGAGTGCGACCTGATCCTCGACACGCTGGATCACTGCCTCGGTAACCGGACCCACGCGGCCAAGATCCTGGGGATCTCGATCCGGACCCTGCGCAACAAGCTGAACGAGTATGTATCGGCGGGCCTCGACGTGGCCGAGCCCGGCAGCGTCCGGGCGAGCATGGCCTGCGGTTGAGAGGATTCAGGGCCGCTGGACCGCGCGGGAGCCGTGCCGGTCGCGATGCGATCGGGCACGGCTCCGGGTCCTGGCTCGACCGCGCGCTCGCCGCTTAACCGGCATCCGCTTCGGCGGAGAAGGCTCTAGCGGCGGCCGGCCTGGGACGCTTTGTCGGCAGTGTTCTGGGCCGCGAAAGCTGCCTCGAGCTTGCGCAGCGACGCGTAGCGGGCAACGTCGCCCTCCACGTCGCGGATCGTTTCCTCGACGAGATGACGCTGGAGCGCCACGCGCGGGTCGTCGGGCGGCAGCGCCTCCCGCTCCTGCAGACGGAGCACGGCCTGCCGCACCACGGTATAGACCGCCTCGCGCTCCTCCCGGGTCATCGACGGCTGGATCGCCTTCGCGACGAGATCGGAGAAATCCGACATGGAGTGTTAGACTTCGCTCGTTTCACCGGGGCGCCCGGAGACCGGGCCGCTTCCCTCTACAGACCGCGAAGCGCGGGATCCAGAGCCCGCCTGCGGCGGGCTACATCCGCTGGTCGCGGATGCCGGCGACCAGGAGCGAGCACGAGCTCCAGATCACCAGGAAGCAGAAGAACGCCACGAGGAGAGTATGGCCCCGCTCGGGGTAGAGGCTGTCCGTCGGCAGGACCGGGGGCACGAACGTCGCCAGGAAGATGTGCTGCTTGCTGGCTGCGACGCGGGCGCGGTCGAGCATCCCGCTGGCCGATTCCTCGAGCTTCTCGGCGATCGTGCGTTCGACCAAGAGCCCCTCGTACTGGAGCAGGGCTTCCGTGAGGTTGGGACCGCCGCCCGCCGCCGCGCCCGCGCTCGTCAGCTCGTCCTGCAGGAGCTTCATCTGCTGGTCGATGGCCGCGCCGTTGGCAACCAGCGTCTGGATGGAGCGCGAACGCTCGTCGAGGTTCGAGCTGCGCAAGACCTGCAGGTCGTTCTCGTTCTTCAGCTTATCCTTCCGCAGGGTGTTCAGGGTGGTGAGTGTCCCCTCGGCCGACTTGATCGGGTCGATCACGCCCCATTGGTTGCGGAAGCTTTGCAGCGCGACGTGCGCATTGCGCAGGCGTTCCTGCGCCGTCGCGGCGTCGGCCTGAGCCTGCGTGACCATGTCGGCCTGCGCGCGCTTCGAGATGGCGTTGATCAGGGTTTCGGACCGGACCACCACCTCACGGGTGATAGTCAGGGCATCCTCGGGGGTGAAGGCGCGCACCGTGAGGCGGATCACGCCCGAGATCGAGTCGATATGCGCTTCGACGTGCTTGCGCCAGTACTTGGTCAGATCCTCGATCGGGTCGCTCGGGTCGAAGCGCGTCCAGAAATCGGCCTCGGGCCGCGAGAACATCTTGGAGATGCCGATGCTCTTCTCCAGCGCCTCGACCATCGTCTGGCTGCCGATGTAGTCGCGGACGATGAAGCTGTCCTGGCTGTTGTGCTTCTGAATCAGGTTCGTGTACTGGCCGAGCGAGATGTTCTCCATCGGCTCGACATTGCCGCGGACCGCGAACTGGGCCTCGGCGACGTACTGATTGGAGGCGAAGCCGAACAGGTAGAGCCCGATCACCAGGGTCGGCAGCAGGACGAACAGGCCGACACGCCGGATGATCCGAGAACCGTAGGTGGACGTGTCCTCCTCGCGCGGGCCGAGGCCCGGCAGGCGCGTCCAGTCCATGCGCTCGCGGATCGAGGCCATCAGCGCCCGGGCGTTGCGCTTCTCGGGAACCGGCCGAATCGTTTCCGCGCTCCGCCGCAGCTCGGGCACGGCCGAGGCGGCAAACGTCACGATTTCACCTTCGCGCGTGTCGTCCTTGACGTCGTCGAAGCTCATCCGCTCTGTGTTCCTGGGTCTGCGCCGGTTCCGCTGCCGCGGCGCCGGCCGAGGGGCGGCCCGTGCGCGGCTTCGGAATCCCGTTCTTTTAGGCCCTTTTTATGGCGCCCCCGCCGTTTGCCGCACCGCGGCGACGGGCACCGTAGCCCAGCTCCCGTATCGCGTCCTAGAGTCTCCGGATGATGACAGAACCTCGTTTCGAGGGCGATGCGGATCGCCGCCCCGCCGGCTGCTCGGCCAAGGCTGTGGCCAAAGGCTTGGCCAAAACCAAGCTCGCCGAGGTCGTGGTGGTGTGCGCGAAATGTGCGAAGCGGCAGGGCCTGCGCCCGCGCGCCGTCCGTGCACTTCTGAAGCGGGCCGGGAAGCAGGCGGCCAAGGATGGGCGGACGGGCAGCCGGACGAAGCTCTGCATCGTCGAATCCGGATGCCTTGGACCCTGCCCGAAGCGCGCGGTGGCGGTCGCGACGGGGGCCAGCGTCGCGGCCGGTCGCGTCATCCTCCTGGACCCTGGGGCCAGCCCGGAAGAGGCGCTCGCCGCCGTGCTTCAACCCGGGAGGCCTCGTTCTTCGGCCCCCGAATTCGGCCCTAATACCGCTCTAGCGGCGATGCCGACCGACGAATCGCCGCCGGCCGGTTGACCGGCCCAGACCTGGAGCTGCCGTTCTTGCCCCCTTCCCGACGCGCAACCCGCACGCCCCGACTGTGACCGGCAATCGCGTCTCCTGGAAGAGCCGGGCCGCCCGGGCCGTGCTGCGCCGCCTGCCCCTGTTCGGCACGCTGATCGGCCTCGGGCTCGCGGTCTGGCTCGTGGCGACCAACGATCTCGGCGCCGTCGCCGCGGCGTTCGGGCGGATCGGGGTGGCAGGCTTTGCCGGCGTCACGCTGGTGCGGGCGCTCGTGATCGTGCTGTGCGGCATCGCCTGGGCGCGCATCCTCGATGGGCTGTCACCCGCCCCGGCGGCAGCCTGCCTGATCCTGCGCTTCGTGCGCGAGGGCATCAACGTGCTGCTGCCCGTGGCCTCGGTCGGTGGCGAGGTCGTGGGCGCGCGGCTCCTCACCTTCTGGGGTGTCGCGGGCTCCCTGGCGGCCGCCTCGGTGCTCGCCGACCTCCTGTTCCAGGTCGGAACGCTCGGCCTGTTCGCCGGCCTGGGGGCCGGGCTCCTGACCCGGGTCGAGGGCGCGCAGGCCGCCGAGCTCGCGAACTGGACGCTGCGGACGCTGGCCGTCGCAGGATTGGCGATCGCGGCCTTCTTCGCGCTCCAGCGCACCGGTGTGGTGCGGGTGATCGAGGATCGGGTCGCCGCCCTCGGACGACGCTTCGTCCGCGAGACCGAGGCCCGCCCCGAGCCGAGCCAGCGCATCCAGGGCGCGCTGGACGCGGTCTGGGCGGCGGGACGGCGCGGCCACCTCGCGCAATCCTGCGTCCTGCACGCCCTGGCATGGCTCTTGGGCGCGGCCGAGATCGCCGTCGTCCTGGCCTGCATCGGGATCGACCACGTCAGCATCTCGGAGATCCTGGTGATCGAGGCGCTCAGCCAAGCCATCAAGGCAGCCGCCTTCCTGGTCCCGAGCGGCCTCGGCGTGCAGGAAGGCGGCCTCGTGCTGGTCTGCGGCCTGTTCGGGATCGATGCCGGCACGGCCATCGCCCTCTCGCTCGCCCGCCGGGTGCCCGACGTGGTGCTCGGCCTGCCCGCGCTGCTCGTATGGCAGAATCTCGAGGCCCGGCGGTCCAACGTGCGCCCGGCGACACCGACCTGATATTGCCCGTGACGCCGATGATCGACGTGCCGACCCGCCTGACCTCCACGCGCCCGATTCCGCGCTCCCGACACCATGTCCTGGCCGCCCTGGCAGGGCTGGCTGGCGCGCTGCTCGCCGCGAGCCCGGCGCTCGCCCAGAGCGTCACCCTCGATCTGGGCGCCGGCGGCACGACCGAGCGCGCGCTCCAGCTGGTCGCGCTGATCACCATCCTGGCGGTCGCGCCCTCCGTGCTGGTGATGGCCACGGCCTTCACCCGGATCGTGGTCGTGCTGTCGATCCTGCGCTCGGCGCTCGGCACGCAGACGGCGCCGCCGACCGCGGTGCTCGTCAGCCTCGCGCTGTTCCTCACGGCCTTCGTGATGGCGCCCACCGGGCGGACGGCCTACAGCGCCGGGATCGAACCCCTGATCGCCGGACGGATCACGCAGGCTCAGGCCTTCGAGCGCGCATCGGCGCCGTTCAAGACCTTCATGCTGCGCAACGTGCGCGAGAAGGACCTCAAGCTGTTCCTCGACCTCGCGAAGATTCCGGCGCCGAAAGGTCCTGAGGATGTCGGTCTCGAAATCGTGACCCCCGCTTTCATGATCTCGGAGTTGCGCCGCGCCTTCGAGATTGGTTTCCTGCTCTTTATCCCGTTCCTGATCATCGACCTCGTGGTCGCCTCGGTCCTGATGGCCATCGGCATGATGATGGTCCCGCCGGCCACAGTGTCCCTGCCGTTCAAGCTGATCTTCTTCGTGCTGGTCGATGGGTGGACCCTGGTGGCGGGCTCGCTGGTGCAGAGCTATGGTGGATAACAACCTATAGACTTAACATCGGAGTCTTCAGGGTTGCTTTAACCGACATTTAGCAATCCTATGCGAACAAGGTGCATGTTTTCCATGCGCAGCTTTGTTCACGATCGTGGAGGCGCCGCAGCCGTCGAGTTCGCCCTCGTCGCCGGACTGTTCATCCTGGCTATTCTGTTTGTCATGACAGTAGCCACTATACTTTTTATCAATCAATCACTTGATTATGCCACCACGCGCGCGTCGCGGCAGATCATGACCGGCGCGGCACAGACCCAGTCCATGGATCAGGCCGGGTTCAGGACGGCTCTGTGCGGCTACCTGCCCGCCGTGCTCAAATGCAGCAACGTCATGATCAACCTGTACGTGGTGCAGCCCGGAGGCTCGCCGAGCGGGTATTACAGCTTCGTCAAATCGGACGTAAGCGGCTTGGCGATCCCGACGCTGACACCGGGTTCGGGGCAGTACACGCTGGGTTCGCGCGGCGCCTACCAATACCTGCTGGTGATCTACCCGATCACGTTCATGCCCGCGGCCTTTGCATCGATCCTCGGCAGCAGCGCGACCTTCAACGGCGCGCCCGCCTACCTGACGGTTTCGACGGCGGCCTTCCGCAACGAATTGTACTGATGTCCGCCGGCCTGCCATCGCCGACGCGCGGCTTCATCGCCGACACCCGCGCGGTGTCGGCGGTCGAGTTCGCGCTGATCTTTCCGATCCTGCTGGTCCTGATGCTCGCGGGGATCCAGCTCGTCACCTACATCAACGCTACCCGCAAGGTGGAGTTGATCGCGCAGTCGATCAGCCAGATGATCTCCCAGGCTCAGCCGCCCCAGAATTCCACCACCGCCACCGTCAACGCCGCGGACCTGCATTTCAGCTTCGACTCGGCCCTCGTCCTGTTCCCCTACCTGATGAAGGACGCGCCCCGGCAGGGCCTGCAATGGTGGCAGGACATCGCGATCACCTTCGCGTCGGTCAACTTCACGCAGACCGCCTCCAATTGCATGGGCACCACCGACCTGAGCAATTGCTACGCCGCCAAGGTCGTCTGGACGAGCACCGGGACGACCGGGGGGAACTACCGGCCCTGCACGCCCGCACAGCTCCCCGCCGACAACACCGCCGCGCCGAGCCGCGCCACGCTGCCGCGCTCCGTCTTCGGTCCGGGCTCCCTCATCGCGGTCGACGTAGTCTTCACGTTCCGGCCGTCATTCGGCGCGCGGTTCATCCCGGCCATGCGGATCGCCCGCTCGATGTACGTGCAGCCGCGCTACGCCTCGCTCGTCGATCTCGACCCGACGGGCAACGACGGGATCGCCACGAAATGCCCCTGATCCGCAACCCTGCCCGCCGCCTCCGGGACCGGGCCGCGTCCCTGCGCGGTGCCCAATCCGGCAACGTGACGATCATGTTCGCCTTCAGCCTGATCCCGCTGATCGGCCTGGTCGGCTACGGCGTCGATTACGGCGTGGCGATCACCGACAAGGCGAAGGTCGATGCCGCCGCGGACGCGGCCGCCATCGCGGGTGTCGTCGCCAGCAAGGCCTATTTCGCGGCCAATCCGGGCCAGACCAACCTGAGCGCCAACGCATTCGCCGCCGGAGCCGCGCAGGCGACCAACGCCTTCACGGTCAACACCGGCAACGTGCCGTTCGCGCAAGTCCAGCTTCAGGCGCCGCAGATCTCCCGCCGGGGCCAGACGATCACCTCGACGATCACCTACACGGCCACGGTCAAGAACAACTTCGGCCAGATGTTCCGGACGCCGACCACGACATTCGGCAACACCGTTACGGCCACGGCCGATCTTCCGAGCTATCTCGACTTCTACCTCCTGCTCGACGTTTCCGGTTCCATGGGCCTGCCGGCCACGACCGACGGCATGGCGAAACTCGCATCCCAGAACACCGACAACTGGTCGGACTACAAGCAGGGTTGCCAGTTCGCCTGCCACTTTCCGGGCTACAAGGGTTGGAGCCTCGCTTCGGGCAATATCCAGCTGCGGTCGGACGCGCTGAACAGCGCGGTCTGCTCCCTCATCACCCGGGCCTCGAACCCGACGATGCAGAACCAGTACCGGGTCGGCCTCTACCCCTTCATCAACCAGATGGGCGTGCTCGCCGACATCAACAGCTCCATCGCGACGCTGAACACGGCTGCCCAGTGCTCGGGCCAGCCCTGGCCCCTTGCGCTCACCAACCTTCTGGATACCGGCACCACGCAGCTCTACACGAACAACGACCCGAGCACCGGCACGGGCGCCGGCGGCACGCATTTCGAGGTCGTCCTGCCGCAGATGCAGAGCACCATCACGGCGTCCGGCGGCTTCAACGACGGCTCCAGCACGACAGCACGCAAGCCCTTCGTCTTCCTCGTGACCGACGGGATGCAGAATAGCCAGCATTACTCCACAAATAGCGGCGGGAAATACTATTACCCGGGCAATCCCTCGACGTTCAGAGGCTATGCAGCCGGGAACTGGGACGGATCCCAGCCCGCTCAGAT
The DNA here is from genome assembly GCF_041806315.1 of Methylobacterium sp. OAE515. Taxonomy (NCBI): domain Bacteria; kingdom Pseudomonadati; phylum Pseudomonadota; class Alphaproteobacteria; order Hyphomicrobiales; family Methylobacteriaceae; genus Methylobacterium; species Methylobacterium sp. OAE515. Next base: position 1,842,436 of record NZ_JBGMUV010000001.1, on the reverse strand, counting down.
CGATCCGTCCCAATGCGCGGCCCTGAAGAAGGCTGGCGCGACGGTCTCGGTCCTGTACATCCCGTACAACATCATCAACTTCAAGGATTACGGCGGCGGCATCGCCTGGGAGAACAACCGCGTCAACGGGTTCAGCCCGACGCTGGCGACCCCCCTGCAGAGCTGCGCGTCGCCGGGCTTCTTCTTCACGGCCAATTCCCCGGCGGACATCACGTCCGCCCTCAACGCCATGTTCGACAAGGCCCTGCAGGTCGCCCACCTGACGCAGTAGACACCGGGCGACCCGGGTTTTCCCGATCCTCGGCGCGGTGGGCTGCCGAACCGGCGGATCCGCGTGGGCGACAAAGCCAGCCCGTCGTTCCGGGGCGCCGCAGGCGAGCCCGGAAACCAGATCCGCCGTGGGTGCTTACCTTCGGTGCGCCGGCGGTTCCGGATTCCCGGCTCCGCTACGCGGCCCCGGAATGACGGGGTGGAAGATCGACAAGCCTTCGCATCATGCCGACCGGCTGCCTGCGCGGCAGCGTGGAGGCACAACCACGTTCGCGCATCCGGGCGGTGCCAGGCACGACTCGGCCTGGGCCCGCGATCGCCCTGTATCCCTTGCGAGCTCCCGCCGTGCCGCTCAACCCGGCGGCGAACCGGCCGGCGCGGCGCTGCTCTGCTGCTCGGCGCCCGACGGCTCCTGGCCGCCCGCGGCGTTCGGTTTGCCGCGCTCGGGCGTCGCGGCGTCCGGGTAGCGCTTGCGGTACTCTGCCAGGAACGCCGACAGGGTCTCGGCCTTGGTGGCGCGGGCCGCGATGGCGCGGAAACCCGGGGCAAGGGTCGGGTTGGCGCCCGTGAGCAGCGCGAAGGTGCGCGCGTCCGGGCTCGCTGCCATGGCTTCCGAGAACTTCGCCTTCAGCCGCTCCAGGCCGATCACCTCGCCCGCAAGATCGTAGGCAATCGCGGCGCGCACGGCATCGGAACGCGCCGTCTCGTCCAGAGGCTGGCCCGACCGCCACGCGTCGCCGAGGAGCCCCTCGTGCGCCTCCCCGGCCTCGCGCCACCGGCGGGCCCCCCAGTAGATGTCGGCGCGCAGCCGCTGGATGTCGGGGCCGCTCTCGTCCTCGATCGTCTCCAGCGCGAGATCGGTGCGGCTGAGATCCGACAGGGCGCGGGCGCGGACGAGACCGCGGGCGCGCTTCAACTCGCGCGGGAGTTCCGGCAGATCGGTGGCGTCGAGCACCTGCAGCGCCTGCATGGGCTTGTCGTCCATCAGCCGCACCGTGGCGAGCCGCGCCGCGACGGCCGAGCGGGCCGGTCCGGTCAGCCGGTTGTCAATCTGGTATTTGAGGAGGTCGGCGGCCGGGTCCAGCAGGTCGAGCTCGACCAGACGATCGGCCAGACGCCGCACCACCTCGTCGCCGCGCCGCCCGATCGGGCTCATCTCGCGGAAGTCGAAGAACAGCGCGACGGCGTCGACCCCCGAGAGGCTGTCGCCCTTGTCGGTGAGATACAGGTCCTCGAAGGCGGCCTGCGCGTCGCGCGTGAGGGCCTCCGAGGCGGGCGCATTCGGCGCGAACGCGTTCACTCGGCGCACCGTCGTGAAGGCATCGCGCCAGCGGCCGGCCGCGAGATAGAGACGCGCGAGGCCGGCCGTGATGGCTTCGTCGATCGGCCCGCGATGCCAGGTCAGGCCGATGCGTTCCAGCCGCTCGATTGCGGCGTCGGACGTGAGCTTGCCCGCAGCCCGGGCCAGGAGCGCGCCCCGCAGGCTCGCTTCGACCGAGACCGGGCGCAGTGCGGTGCCCTCCAGGCGGGTATAGGCGTCGAGCGCCGCCTCGGTCTGACCGGTGGCTTCCGCGGCGCGGGCGCGGACCAGGGCCAGCCGGTCGCGGATCCACGGCGACAGATCGCGCGCATCCTCCGCGCGAGCCGCCGCAGTCTCGGCGTCGCCGGTCTCGATCGCCGATTCCGCCGCGGCGGCGCGGATCTGCTGGGCGAGATCGGCGGGGTAGCCGTTCGCGAGCGGCAGAACCCTGAGGAAGCCGTTCTCGGCGGCCTTCCAGTCTCCCGATCCGGCCGACGCCATGGCCCGCCATAGGGCGGCCTCGGGGTCGTCGGCGAGCGTCGGCAGACTCAGTGCCTTCAGGGCTTCGGCGGTCCGCCCGATCCGGACGAGTGCGATCCCGCGCAGGACAGCGGTGTCGCGCTGGGCCGCGAGCAGCGGATCGTCGGACGCGGCCGTCTCGAGAGCCGCAAGGGCTTCGAAATCGAGACCGTTGGCGAGATCGGCGCGCGCGAGCGTGAGGCGGGCAGGGCCGCGCTCGGCAGGCGTTGCCGCGGAGGCCGCGTTGGCCAATCCGCGCAGGGTCTCGCGCACGTTTCCGGCCCGCGCCCGCTCCCAGGCCTCCCGCGCGATGGCGAGGGTCCCCGCCTCGGCGAGAACCGTTTCGGCCTTCCGGGCGATTGCCGAGGCGGCGAGACCGCCCTCCCGCCCGATCGTCACGGCATCGAGTTCGGGCCGTACCGCGAGGTCGTCTGCCCCGGCGAGCACCGCCAGCCCGTGCCGGCTGGGCAGGATCTCGAAATCGACGAAGCGGCGGCTCTTCGGATTGCCGACGGGGCGCCGCGCCGCGGAGGTGACCACCGCGACGCGCTCGCCATCGAGATCGAGCCATGTCGCCGAGCCGGGCCGCGGCAGGCCGAGCGAGACGGCGACGCGGCCCGAGGGGTCGGGCTGGCGTACGGGATCGAGGCTGTCGCTCGGGCTCAGCGTATCACCGGCCGACAGCTCCCAGCCGAGGCCACTCCCCTTTGTGACCGCGTTGAGGTCGACCAGGCGCCCCTGCGGAACCGAGAAGCGCAGCACCGTCAGCGGCCCGGTCCGAGACGGCGGGCCCAGCGGGACCAGCCCCTGGCTGCTCGTCGGCAGGGTGACCTGCTCGGTGGTCTCGAACGCCAGGGTGGCGATGCCGCCGCGCTCGAACAGGAGTGCCGGCGGCAGGGACTGGAACGGAAAGACGAGACCGGACCCGGCTTGGCGCCGCGGAGGCGCCTCGGGCGACAGGTTCCGGACCGCCGGCGCCTCCGCGCGGCTCGGCGTCACCGGAGCGGGACCGGGCAGAGCCGCGGCGGCCGGCTGCGCGGTCGGCCCGGGAACCTCGACGACGGTCTTGACCGGCTCGGGCGGCTTCCGACGGACCGCGTCGAGGACGAGAGCCCCGTCCTCCCGCTCCGTGCCGATCGTGTACCCGTCTTCGGGCGTGACCAGGAGGCTGGCCGAGGTCGCATCGGTCTCGGTTGCCAGCTTGGCGATTCCGGGACGTGGTCGTCCGCGGGTCTCGCCGGAATCGATGGTCCAGGCTCCGACGACCCGCAGCCGCGTCACCGGTCCCTCGCTGGTCACGGTGGTCACGGCTTCCGCCGGGACGCGCAGCGACAGACGCGTCAGCGTCGGAAGCCGGGCGAGTTCGAGGGACAGGGGCTTGCGCACCGGTTCGGGTATGCGCGCCTTGAGGGCTTCCTCGGCCACCCTGGCCCGCCGCGCGAGTTCGGCGACGACCTCCGGCGGCAACGGCGGCGGAAGGCCTGACCAGCCCTCCGGCAACAGATCGACGAACACGCGCTCACCGGCCGATTGCACATTGATCCGATAGGGCCTCTGCAGGGCGACCCGCAGGCCGGTCCCGTCGGGATCGCGGCGGACGCTGGACACGTAAGCCGGCATCTCGTCGGCCAGATGCTCCGGTCCCTGCGCGACGTGCTCGCCATAGCCGACCAGCAGGACACCGCCCGCAAGCTTGGCCTTGACCGAAACAGGCTTGTCGAAATTGAGCACGATCCGGCCGTAGCCGCCCGCGCCGCTGCCGGTCTCGCTGCCCTTGGCGCCGATCAGTTTGGCGGCCAGCGACGGATCGACCGACGCCAAAAGGGCGAGCACGGGCAGCGACATGCGCAGGAGCCGCACGCCGAACCCACGACCGATGCAGGGGCGCCCGCCCTCCGATCCCATTGCCTCGCCGATCCGATCCCGGCGCGCGGCACCAGTGGGGCCGCAGCGCGCGGCGCCACATCACAGCGGGATCCTGCGGCAGCGCGGCTAACGCTGCCTTAACCGTATCGGGAAAATCGGCCGGAACGCCGCCTCGGTCGCCGCGGGCGTGCCCGGGATCACGGGCGCGCCGATCCTCAGCCGCTGAAGGCGACGGCGCGATCGAAGGCCTGCGCGAAGCCTTCGAGGGGGACCGTGATCGCGGCCGGATCGGAGCTGCCCGACTTCTGGCCGGTCACGATCAGCTTCTTGGCGGTCCGCATGCCGTCGAGGGCGAGCGTCGGGAAGCTGATCGGCACGAAACAGCCGTCCTGGCTGCAGGCCGTGTAGGGCGCACCCTTGCCGAGAGTCTGCTCGTCGAGCTTGAACGTCACGCCCGGCTCGATGGCGAGGCCGAACGGCATCAGGACGATGCCCTCGGACCGGCCGTTCGCCGGCGTCTGGAGCTCGAAACCGAACTTGCGGCGCCCGGTCTGCGAATCGCCCTGCGATTGCGCCACGATGCAGATCACCTTCTCGCCGGGACGCGTGCAGGTCATCGTCCAGTCGCCGTAGCTCTCACTGACGGTGCTGGCACCCGTAGGCCAAGCGGCATGGGCCGGCGCTGCCGCGGGCGTCGCCGCCGGTGCGGCGGCCTCGGCCGGGCCGGGCTTGGCCGGCGTGGACTTGGCCGCCGGCTTCGGCGCGGGCTTGGGACGGGGCTTGGGACGGGCCTGCGCGGGCGCGTCGGCGGGCGGAGCCGCCTCGGGCTCGGCATCCTGAGCGCGCAGCGACAGGGTCGAGCCGGCCAGGGCCAGCGTCCCGATCAGGCTGACGCGTACCAGCGCGCGAAGTGTCGACATGGAATCACGATCCCCCGTGGCCAGAGAGCGGCAGTGCCGCCTAATGCCCAAGCCGGGGGGACGCAATCGCCGAGGCATGCACGACGCGCGGTCGTGATGCCGTCAGAGCGGGTTCGGGCCGCCGACAGCGCGGGCCAGCGCACAGCGTCGGGCGAAGGCAGTCTCGCTGCCGGTGCGGACGGCACGGGCGACGGCGAACACGAGGGTCAGGAAGCCGGGATCGCGGTCGGCGGACTCGGTGGCCGGACCGGGGATCCGAGAGGTGATGAGCGCGAGCATGACGGACTCCGAAATCGAGATCTCGAGCGCTTCCGCAAACCCCTATCGCGCGACCGTCTCGGCGGCCTTGTTGCATTGCAATATGAGACCTGCAGCCGGCGCCTGCCATCTGATCGGACGCGCATGACGCATGCGCCGAACTCATGCCCGACTCCGGGATGTTCAAAGGAAGCTTAACAGTTTCTGGTGCAGCTTCCGGCACAGCATCCGCGATGGACTGAGCTGCATTGCTTTCGGTCCGCAGTGCCGATTCCAAGCACGAGCCGACGCTGCGGCGCGGTTGACCGTCGGCGGCTGAGCCGCCATTGAGCGCGCTTCCGGCGACTCGGACCCTGGGCCGTATCGGCCCCGCCTGCGCGGGCCTGTCGCCGCCCTGTCACATGCGCGCCATAACCCGCCCGCCAGCCAGAACCCGCGGATTCACGACCTGTCCGCCCGACCGAGGACCTCCCGCATGACCGACCAGCCGACCCGTCACCCGATCCACGGCCGGATCACCGGTCCCATCGTGATGATCGGCTTCGGCTCGATCGGCCGCGGCACCCTGCCGCTCATCGAGCGGCACTTCGAGTACGACCGCACCCGCTTCACGGTGATCGATCCGGTCGACACACACCGGGCGCTGGCCGGGAAGCACGGCCTGCGCTTCGAGAAGGTCGCGCTGACCCCGGAGAACTACCGCGACGTGCTGACCCCGCTCCTCACCGAAGGCGGCGGTCAGGGCTTCTGCGTCAACCTCTCGGTCGACACCTCGTCGCGCGCGATCATGGAACTCTGCCGCGAACTCGGCGCCCTCTACATTGACACCGTGGCCGAGCCCTGGCCGGGCTTCTATTTCGACAAGTCCAAGAGCCAGGGCGACCGCACCAACTACGCGCTCCGCCAGGACATCCTCGACGCCCGCGCGCAGAAGCCCGGCGGCAAGACCGCGGTCTCCTGCTGCGGCGCCAATCCCGGCATGGTGTCGTGGTTCGTCAAGCAGGCGCTCCTGAACATCGCGCAGGATACCGGCCTGCAGCGGCCGGAGCCCAAGACCAAGGCCGAGTGGGCCGGCCTGATGAAGGATCTGGGCGTGAAGGGCGTCCACATCGCCGAGCGGGACACCCAGCGCGCCAAGACGCCGAAGCCGCGCGGCGTCTTCGTCAATACCTGGTCGGTTGAGGGCTTCGTCTCGGAAGGCAACCAGCCGGCCGAGCTTGGCTGGGGCACCCATGAGACCTGGAAGCCCGCCAATGCCCGCGAGCAGGAGAAGGGCTCGCGCTGCGCGATCTACCTGCTGCAGCCGGGCGCCGACACGCGGGTGCGCACCTGGGTGCCGACCGCCGGCGCGCAGTTCGGCTTCCTGGTGACCCACAACGAGGCCGTCTCGATCGCCGATTACTACACGGTGCGCGACGGCGAGACGCCGGTGTTCCGGCCGACCTGCCACTACGCCTACCACCCGGCCGACGACGCGGTGCTGTCGCTCCACGAGATGTTCGGCAATGCCGCCAAGGTGCAGGAGCAGCACCACATCCTCGACGAGACCGAGATCGTCGACGGGATCGACGAGCTCGGCGTGCTCGTCTACGGCCACAAGAAGAACGCCTACTGGTACGGCTCGCAGCTCTCCATCGAGGAGACCCGCCGGGTCGCACCCTACCAGAACGCCACCGGCCTGCAGGTGACCTCGGCGGTGCTCGCCGGCATGGTCTGGGCGCTGGAGAACCCAGAGGCCGGCATCGTCGAGGCGGACGAGATGGATTTCCGCCGCTGCCTGGAAGTCCAGACCCCGTATCTCGGCCCGGTCGTGGGCGTCTACACCGACTGGACGCCGCTGACCGACCGCCCCGGCCTGTTTCCGGAGGACATCGACACCCGCGATCCCTGGCAGTTCCGCAACGTGCTGGTGCACGGCTGAGGGTCCGGCGCCAACAGGTCATCCCGGGGCCGCGGAGCGGAGCCCGGGATCCAGACACGCCGAGGCGACTCGTATCGGCGGCCGCGGTGTCTCTGGATTCCGGGCTCGCCTGCGGCGCCCCGGAAAGACGACGCTGGGGCAACCAGGACGGGCACGCCTACTCGGCCTGACGCCGGGTCACCAGGGTGCGGCCCGGCTCGACCTCGGCCGAATCCTGGTACAGCGGCACGATCGCCCGCAGCCAGCCGCGGATCTCGCGGCCGCCGTAGTTCCACGCGACCACGTCGCGGGTGAGGTAGGCCTGCAGGTTCACCGGCCCGAAATTATAGCCGACGAGACCGCCCACCGCGATCTGCCCCTGTGGACGGTAGCCGACGACGCGGGTCGGCAGGTCGGTGGAGCCGAACGCGACCGCGCCCACCTGCCACTTGCCGAATTTCCGCGTCGCCGTCAGGTCGAGGTTCAGGTAGTCCGGATAGAGCGTGCCGGCCGGCGAGCGCGGGTCGAGGAAGATCCCGTAGAGCAGGTTCGCGGTGAGGTTCCAGTCCTGGCCGGTGTAGCTCGTCGCGAAGCGGTGGGTCAGCGAGGCCGACTGCGTGAGAAACCCTGTCTGGATCGGCAGATAGCCGCCGAACAGGTAGCTGACGCCGACATCACCGCCGAGATCCCAGGGGAGCTGGGCGGCCAGCAATTGCTGCCCGATCCCGCTCTGATAGGGCGCGCCCCGGCTGCTCGCCGCCGCGACCGGCTGCGTGAAGAAGAACTGCAGGCGCCCGCCCGCGATGTCCCAGGGGGTCGACCACGCGAAGGTCGGTAGGTTGACGTTCGTTGAGGAGTCGCGCGGGTGCGTACTGCGCGTACCGAAGCTCGACAGGTTCACGAAGTACAAGCCCACCGGGAGCTGGGCGCCGACCGGAAGCCCGACGGTTTGGCCGGGCTGAGCCGCGGACCCGGCGCGCACATCCGTCGTAGCGAGGGCTCCGTAGACGGCAAGAACAGCCGCCGCGATCCCGCGTGTCGTCAGGCTAAATCCGGCCATGAGGTTCCCGAACCAAAGCCCCGACATCCGGGGCTGATCAGGGTTGGACGCACATCCGGAGCGCCCAAATCCCGCCGTTACAGCCAAGCTGTGTGGAACGACACGGGATCGATATTTCGATGGGACGAAGCGGGACTAAACTACTCGCCGTCGATGACAACGACGCGATCGGGCCGGTAGGTCGCCCCCTCCACCGGGTTCGCGACCCAGCGGCACCGGCCGATCCGCATATCGTGACCCGCGTGGAAATGGCCGGAGATCCACAGGCCCGGCCGCTCGGGATCCGCGAGGTCGTCGAGTACCGTGGAGGCGTAGAAGGCCGGCACCCACCAGGGGACGCCGGGCGCGTCCCGAAACCGGTCGGCCGCCAGGGGGCTCGCCGGGTGATGGGTCACGACCACGGTCGGGCCGTCATGGGCGATCCGGAGAGCCTCGTGCAGGGCCGCCCGCTCGATCCGGTGGGCCGCCATCGCGTCCGCTGGCTGCCAGGGGGAGCCGTCGGCCTTGCGGATCGATCCGCGATACTCGCGGGAGCCGGTGACCGGATCGGTCATGCGCGCGGCCGCGTAGGCCACCGGATCCTCGGGGCGATCGGGCGTCTCGGCCGTGAGCCAGCGCCCGGCGAGGGTCCAATCGCTCCACAGGGTGGTGCCGATGAAGCGCACGCCGTCGATGACGCAGCTCTGCGCGCGCTGAAGCAGATGGATGCGGGCCCCGAGTCCGTTTACCCGGGTGACCTCCGCCTCCAGGGCCGCCAGCAGCTCGGGCGCCGTGCGCGGGTCGCCGGTCGGGGCGTAGCGCTCGTGGTTGCCCGGCACCAGCACGATCGGCCGGCCCTGCGCAAGGTGCAGCAGCGCCGCGAGCCCCCGCTCGGGGTGACCCTCGTACAGGTCGCCTGGGCACGCTAGAAGGTCGAAGGGTTCGGCCGGCGGCGCGATCAGGTCGAGGCGCCGCCGCTCCAGGTGCAGGTCAGAGATCGGGAAGATGCGCATGGGTGTCGTTATCCGGCGGCCCGGCGCTCGGCCGCGGCGGCCCGGAGGATGTCGGCGGCAGAGTCAGCGTTGAGGATGGCGATCCCGGCCGCGGCGACGAGATCCGGCCAGGGTGAAGGATGGAGGGCGGTCACCAGCCCGGCCGCGATGATCGCGAGGTTGGCGAAGGCGTCGTTGCGGGCCGAGAGATAGGCCGCCCGGGTCAGGCTGCCCGAGCCGGAGCGGTGCCGGGCGAGCATCAGCGCGCAGGTAAGGTTCACCGCCAGCGCGCCGAGGCCGGTGAGGGTCAGCGGCAGCGCCGCCGGGGCCACGAAGTCGGAGGCCTTCGCGTAGGCCGCCCAGGCGCCGGCGAGCGCCGGCAGGAGCAGGATGCCCGCCATCGCGGTGCCGAGCCGCGCGCGGTTCCGCGCACTCCAGCCCAGGCCCGCGAAGATCAGCAGATTGATCGCCGCATCCTCCAGGAAGTCGAGGCTGTCGGCGATCAGCGCCACGGAGCTGATAGCGAGCGCCACGGCGATCTCGATGCCGAAGTAGCCGAGATTGAGCGCCGCCACGCGGGCGACGACCGGACGGAGGGAGGGCGGCTCGGCCCGCTGCGCATCATCGGCGATCACGGCGCGCGTCTTCGCCGACGCCCGCCCGCCTGTCGAGGCCTGTTGAGAAATCTGCGCCCGCCGCTCAAGAAAGTTCAGGGATCTTGCGCCTTTGTCCGGGTGGATTCGGCGCCGGGATCGTGCGAGGCGGTTGCGGGAGCCGGCCGCGCGAGACGGGCGACCGGCGGGAACCGGAGGTCTGCCGAGCCATGCTGCCCGAATTGCGCGTGCTCTATTTCGAGGATCTCGAGGTCGGGCTGTCCGAGACTTTGTCGAAGACGATCGCCTCCTCGGACGTGGTGGGCTTTGCCGAGATCACCGGCGACCGCAACCCGATCCACCTCTCCGAGCACTTCGCGGCGCGCACGCCCTTCGGCACGCGCATCGCCCACGGCCTGTACACGGCGGGGCTGATCTCGGCGGTGCTCGGCACGCGCCTGCCCGGACCGGGCGCCGTCTACATCTCGCAGACCCTGAACTTCCGCGCGCCGGTGCGCATCGGCGATGTCGTCGAGGTCACCGTCACGGTCGCCGAGCTGATGCCCGAGCGGCGGCGCGCCCGGCTCGCCTGCCGCTGCGCGGTGGCGGGCGAGACCGTCCTCGACGGCGAGGCGCTGGTGAAGGTGCCGACCAAGGCCGAGGCCGACCCGCTCGCGAGCCGGACCGAGCGCGCGCAGGGCTGAGGTGGCGGCGACCGAGGCGGTCCCGGAGACGATCGCCGATCCGGACGACCCGCGCCTCGACGCCTACACGCGGATGCGCGAGCGCGACCTCGTCGGCCGGGCCGGGCGCTTCATCGCCGAGGGCGAGGTGACCCTGCGCTTGCTCTTGAGCCGACGCAGCCGCTTCCGCGCGGAATCGGTCCTGCTCGCGCCGGAGCGCTGGCCAGGACTGGCCGACGCCATCGCCGCCTGCCCGGACCCGCCGCCGGTTTACTGCGCCGCCAAGGCCGTGATGAGTGCCGTCACGGGCTTCCCGATCCACCGCGGGGTACTGGCGATTGGCGTGCGGGGCGCGGAGCCGGACGCGGCCACGATCGTGCCGCCGCCCCCGGCGCCGGCCCTCGTCCTCGGCCTCTCGGGGCTGACCAACCACGACAATGTCGGGTCCGCCTTCCGCAACGCCGCCGCCTTCGGGGCCGACGCGGTGCTCCTCGACGCGGGCAGCTGCGATCCGCTCTACCGCAAGAGCATCCGCGTTTCGGCCGGCGCGGCGCTGATCCAGCCTTTCGCGCGCCTTTCCGCAGGGCAGGATTGGCTTGAGGTTGCGGAAGCCCTCGGGCTTCAAGCCCTGGCGCTCAGCCCGGGGGCCGCCGAGACCCTCGAGGACGGCGCCGTGCCGGCACGGGCACTCCTGATCCTCGGCACGGAGGGACCGGGCCTCGACGCGGCGACGCTCGGCCGGGCGCGCCCGGTCCGGATCCCGATGGCGGCCGGTTTCGACTCGCTCAACGTCGCTACTGCAGCGGGTATCGCCCTGCACGCCATCGCCAGCGCCCAGGGACGGCTCGACCGCGCCTGACGGATCGACCACCGCGCAGCCGGGATGGTCGCACTACGGGTTGATCGACGCCACCTTCCAGTTCCACGCGACGCTCTGGTCGCCCAACGACCCGCTGGCCGGCGCCGGGGCGGCCGGCGGCGCCGTGGGCGGCGACGTGATCCCGAACGGCGGCATCCGCGTGCGGCCGGGCGACAAGATCCCGCTGATCCCGGACCACCAGATCAAGACCGGATTCGAGTACAGCATCACGCCGAACTGGCGCTTCGGCCTCAACGTCTCTGCCTTCACGTCGTCCTATTTCCGCGGCGACGAGTCGTACCTGAACCGCAAGCTGCCGGCCTACTACGTGCTGAACCTGACCACGAAATATCAGGTCACCAAGAACCTGGAGATCTTCGGTCGGATCACCAACCTGACGAACAACCGCTACGCCACCTTCGGGACTTTCGCGGAGAAGGGTGCGGTGGCCGGCAACCTCTCGATCAACGATCCGCGCACGACCACCCTGGCGCCGCCGCTCTCGAATTATGCCGGCCTGACATACAGGTTCGGGGCCGATCCGGTGCCGATGACGCCGGAGCCGATCATCCGGAAGTACTGACACCGGAGCCCACGAGCAGAAGCTGATGAGCCGCGGACGATGCAGCTCCTTTTCGATCGTGGAAGACCGCACGGGTTGACGGGCCGCACGGCGCGTCCATGCCGGCGCCCGCACCGCTCATCGATCGATGGAAATGGTGCCGAGCCGAGAAAGAGTCTGGATCCAGCCTGCAGTCGGAGGCAGGCAGCGGACAATCCAGTGCGCCGTCTTGAGAGGCCGGCAACTTAATTCCCCAAAAACAATACGTAGATTTTTGGATTCGGCTTGGTCCGCGGATTTGCCTTTGCTACGGCGGATTTGACGTCGTTTTGAGCAAGGAATTCAATGATGATGCGCACCATCACGGCCGCCGGCGCCGCTTTGATCGCGGCTCTGGCCTTCGTCGGGACTGCGGACGATGCGCGGGCCGGCTGCCACCGCTGCGGCCCGGTGTCGCCCGGCTACCGCGTCAGGACCGTGAATCAGGTCTCGAACCGGACGCAGTATCGGGACGTTCAGCGCACGCACTACGTTCAGAAGACGCGTCCCATCTACAATGTCACGCGTGTCCGCCCGATCGTGCGCGTCCATACCGTCACGCGCGTTCATCATCATACGGTGCCGGTGATCCGCAACGTCAACGTGTACAGCGTGCAGCGACTGCCGGCACAGTACATCCACACCAACAGTGTGCAGAACTACTATCACGGCTGCGGCTGCAACTGAGCCCAGCCTGCCCCGGCCTCGCGCCGCCGTTCTCGGCCGGCCGCTCAATCGCGGCTGGCCGTTTTCGATCCCGTATTCAGGCACGCCTTCGGGCAGATGGGGGCGCGACCGAGCAAACGCCCAAGCGCGGCTTGCGTCCGCATCACGCACAGCTTGCCCAGGAAATCCTTGTCCTCGTCGCCGAAATCCGGGATCCGGCAGGACGCGACCATCGTGTGCTCGGCCTGCGTCCAGAGGGTCGAGACAGCGGCCGCAGTCCCGGGGCGCTTCAGCGCGGACCAGGCGGCCGGGTCGTTCTCGGCAGTCTCGACGTAGAGCGCGACGAAGCTCATCAGCGCCGCCAACCCGTCCCGATGGTGCCGCTGGACATCCGGATCGCGCCGATCGCTGAGCGCGATCGCGGTGTCCAGGTCGTGCGTGTAGGCGTTGAGTTCGTCGAGCAGGTAGCGGAAGTCGACCGCGGAGGTCGCGCCTTTCGGTCGCAGATACGTGTCCACGAACAGGCTGGACCGGAATAGCCGCGCGATCCTGGCCGGCGCGAGCAGGGCCCCGTCTTCGGCCGGGCGCTTCACCGCGCCCCCGCCGACGAGCGGATAGGCGTCCCCGTCCGCGGTGATCAGGTGCACCGATTCGTGCACGGCCGTCGGCAAGCCGTACTGGGCATCGTCGCAATCGAGCCAGGTGCGGAAGAACGCCTTGTCCTTGACGGTGCGGAACACGGCGTAACCGTTCGACGACGCGGCTTTCAGAACGTCGATGGCCTGAGCCCGGCAGTCGCCGGCACTTGCCGGTCCGACGCCCAGAGATGCGGCAGCCTGCAGGACGAGCCCGCACAGGGCTGCTCGAACGGTCTTGCGCATCGGGCCGCATCCTTGGAGATCTGGATCCTGTGGCCGGCGTGGTTAAAGAACGGTTCCGGCACCGTTCCCGAGATTGTCGATCGGTATTGGTCACACTCTCGACGCATTCGGCCCGCTCTCAATTCTGGAATGGCCGAGCTTGCCGGTCCGCAGGATCCCGGCACGTTCACGCTGCGCCTCAGGGCCGACGGGTGGATGCGTGCGCGCACGAACCCTCCGGCCGCAGGACATGGGAAGTCCGGAACCATGCTGTTGAACGTTGCGAATGCCGGTGCCGGCTCAGCGGACGAGGACGCGCGGTTCCCGCGCGGCTCCGAGCAACTCAGCCGCCGATCGTTCCTGGTCGGCTCAGCGCTCGGTATCGGCGCGCTCGGGCTCGGCGGCTGCGGGACTTCCGACAGCCTGCTCCTCGCCGAGGCGCGGAACACCTACGGGCCGATGCCGGGCGAGAAGTTCCCGATCCCGGCGGTCGACATCAGCAAAGTCGATCCGAAATACTATCGCCGCACCGTCAGCTACCAGACCAAGGAAGCGCCCGGCACGATCATCGTCGATCCGGCCAATTACTACGTCTACCGGGTTGAGGGCGACGGGGCTGCTACCCGCTACGGCGCCAATGTCGGCCGCCAGGGGTTCCTGTGGAGCGGCGACGCCTATGTCGGCCGCAAGTCCGAGTGGGCGACCTGGACGCCGCCCGCGGAGATGATCCGGCGCCAGCCGGAGGCGGCGAAATACGCTCGCGGCATGCCGGGGGGCCTCGACAACCCGCTCGGCGCCCGGACCCTCCACCTCTACCAGAACGGCGCCTACACGCTCTACACGATCTACGCGAGCAGCGACGCCGAATCGATCGGCTCCGGCATCACCAGCGGCTGCGTCGGCCTACTCAGCCAGGACATGATCCATCTCTACGCACGCACGCCGGTCAAGACGAAGGTCGTCGTCCTGCCCGCGTAGCGGGAATAGCCGGCTCCCGGACCAGGCTCTGTTCGGCCCCAGAGCCATGTTCCCCGCCGGACGGACCCGGCATCGGACGGCGGGTCCCAAGTGCTCCCGCCGAGAGGGTCGAACGAAGATGCGACTTCGGCACGCTGGCACAGATCTCCCATCCACGTCCGCACGGTACGGCCGCGTCCGTGAATCTGCGCGCGACAAACGGCTGCAATTGCCGTGCGAGAATGCAAGTCTAGCTTGGCCGCAGGGGTGCGGGGATTCGGTGGGGAGTCGTCAGCGTTGCTTCAGTCTGGGGATGGGTTGCGGGCGTTGACCGGACGCCGGGTGGCTGTGGTCGGAGCCGGTCCGGGCGGACTGGCCGCAGCCCTGCTCCTGGCCCGCGCCGGAATCCACGTCACCGTGTTCGAGAAGGACGCGCAGGTCGGCGGCCGCACCAAGACCGTGGAGGCGCCGGGCGGCTACCGGTTCGACATCGGCCCGACCTTCTTCCTCTATCCCCAGATCCTCGCCGACATCTTCGCGAGTTGCGGCGAGCGGCTCGAGGATCACGTCAAGCTCGAACGGCTCGATCCGCAATATCATCTCGTCTTCGAGGGCCCAGACGGGATCTCCGGCACGATCCGCGCCACCGGCGACGTCGAGCGTCTGGAGCACGAGATTGCCGGCCTCGCGCCGGACGACGCCAAGAACGTCAAAGCCTTCTTCGAAGAGAACCGCACGAAGCTGCGCTACTTCAAGCCGGTGCTCGAGCAGGCCTTCCACACCCTGCGCAGCATGGTGAGCCCGGCGATGCTGGCGGCCCTGCCCTACCTGCATCCGGGCCGGAGCGTCGACCGCGACCTCAAGCGCCACTTCGCCGACCCGCGGGTGCGCCTCGCCTTCTCGTTCCAGACCAAATACCTCGGCATGTCGCCGTTCCGGTGCCCGAGCCTGTTCACGATCCTGTCGTTCCTCGAATACGAGCACGGGGTCTACCACCCGGTGGGCGGCTGCGGCGCGGTCTCCGAGGCGATGGCGGGCCTGGCTACGCGGATCGGCGTCGACCTGCGGCTCAACACCAACGTCGAGCGGGTGCTGTTCGACGGCAAGCGCGCCAGCGGGCTGGTGGCGGACGGCGAGACGTTCAACGCCGACGCGGTGCTGATCAACGGCGACTTCGCCAAGGTGATGCGCGCCCTGGTGCCGGAGCGACACCGCCCGCGCTGGCGCGACGCCAAGATCCAGAAGGCCCGCCTCTCCTGCTCGACCTTCATGCTCTATCTCGGCATCGAGGGGAAAATGCCCGACACGCTCGGGCATCACACGATCCTCCTGGCCGAAGGCTACGAGAAGAACATCCGCGAGATCACCGAGGGCACGCTGCCGATGCAGCCGTCCCTGTACGTGCAGCACGCGGGCTACACGGATGGCGGCATGGCGCCCGCCGGCCACACGGCCCTCTATGTGCTGGTACCGGTGCCGAACCTGAAGGCCGGGATCGACTGGAAGACGATTCGGGAGACCTACCGGGCCCTGATCCTGGAGCGGCTCAAGCTCCTGGGGCTCGGCGATATCGAGTCCCGGATCCGCTACGAGCGGATTATCGATCCGACCCAGTGGGAGGAGGATTTCGCCGTCCACGAGGGCGCCACCTTCAACCTCGCCCACGACCTGATGCAGATGCTGTATTTCCGGCCGCACAACCGCTTCGGGCCGGGCCTCTACATCGTCGGCGGCGGCACCCATCCGGGCTCCGGCCTGCCGGTGATCTACGAGGGTGCCCGGATCTCGGCGCGGCTGCTGATCGAGGAGCTGGCCGGCGCCCGCGCCGCCGCCACCGCGGGCATCCCCGAGACCGCACCGCTGGCGACCTCCGGCGAGGCTTCGTGAGCGCGCTGCGCGCCCGGATCGTCCTGATCGCGGCTCTCTGCGCCGTCGCGCTGCCCGCTTCGGCCGCGACCGTCCAAGTCGAGGTGGACGGGATCGAGCCGGGCGCCGGCAGGGTGCGGGTCGCCCTGTGCCAGGGCGGCCTTTCGGAGGCGTCCTGCGCCCGCGGTGACGACGCGCCGGCCTCGGCGGGCCGCGCGCTGTTCACCTTCCAGGCTGTCGCGCCGGGCACCTACGCGGTCGCCGCGTACCAGGATTCCAACGGCGACGGGCGGCTCGACCGCACAGGCCTCGGATTGCCGCTGGAACCCTACGGCTTCTCCGGTGCGGTGAGCCGCCGGGCGCGGCCGGACTTCGCCGAGGCCGCCTTCGCGTTGCGCGAGCCGGGCACAGCCCTGCGGGTGCGTCTCGCCCGCGCCCTGCCGCGGCGGTGACACGATGGGCGAGCCCCTCGTCCGGATCGAGGGCGTCGGCCTCGACCTGCGCGGACGCCGGGTGCTGGAGCGGGTCGACCTCGACCTTGAAGCCGGCGAGACCCTGGCCTTGCTCGGACCGAACGGGGCCGGCAAGTCGTCGTTGATGCGCCTCGTGGCGGGCCGCCTGAGGCCCGATGCGGGTTCCGTCCGCGTGGCCGGAGCGGACCCGTTCCGAGCGGGCGATGCCCGTCGCGCCATCGGCTGGGTGCCGCAGGAGATCGCCCTCTATCCGAAGCTGACCGTGTCGGAGAATCTCGGCGTCTTCGGCCAGCTCGCCGGCGTGCGTCGGCGCGACCGGAGGTCCGCCGTCGAAGCGGCCCTGGACATGGCCGATCTCGCCGATGTCGCCCGTCGGCCGGTCGGCATCCTGTCCGGCGGCTACCGGCGCCGGGTCAACATCGCGGCGAGCCTGATGAACCGGCCCCGGCTGGTCCTCCTCGACGAGCCGACGAGCGGGGTCGACCTTGCCGCGCGGGCCGCGATCCACGCGGTGCTCGATCGGCTCAAGGCGGCCGGCACCGCGATCCTGATCGCGACCCATGATTTCGGAGAAGCGGAGCGCCTCGCCTCGCAGGTCGCCTTCCTGGCGCAGGGACGGATCGTGCGGGCCGGGCGGCTCGCCGATCTGCTGGCGCAGCTGCGCACGGGCGCGCCGGAACGCGAGTTGAGCCTCACGGTCCCGGCGGATGCTTCGGCCGAGGCGGTGCTGCGCCGCGCCGGCTTCGCGCCCGCCGAGCCCGGCGGCGTGCTCTGGCGCTCGGTGGAGCGCGGCGGCCTCGACGGCGCGGCCCTGCTCGGGCGATTGCGGGCCCAGGGCGTGCCGGTTGCCGAAGTGCGGGTCCGCGCGCCGCGGCTGGAGGCGCTCTATCTCGACGCGCTTCGACCCCGCGGCATCGCCGACCACGACGCAGCACGGGCATCGACGCCCCTGCGGGCGGGAGCGGCCGGGTGATCGGCGCGGCGTTCCGCGTGATGGCGCTGAGCCTCCTGCGCGACCGCGCGGCTTTGGTCATGGCCTTCGTGCTGCCGACCGTGATCTTCTCGATCTTCGCGGCGATCTTCTCCGGGGCGACCGGCGACCGGATCCGCATCCATCTCGGGCTGGCCGACTTCGCCCACACCGTGGCGACAGGGCGCCTGGTGGACGCGCTGGCCGCCGACCCCTCTCTGCGGGTGACGCGCCTGCCGGCGACGGACCTCGACGCCGTGGCCCAGGCCGTCCGCTCGGGCGAGGTCGACGTGGCGCTGGTCCTCCGCGGCGACCTGATCGCCGCCCCAGCGGGCGACGCGCCCGGGCCTGTCGACCAGCCGGTTGTGCTGGTCGAGAACCCCGCCAAGGCGCTCGCGACCCCGATCGCCCTCGGCCAGCTGCAGCGGGTGCTGAACGAGGCCCTGCCCGACGTGGTGCTGTCCCGGATCGTCGCCGACGTGGAGCGCACCGGCAAGATCGGCCCTGACGAGCGCCGCTTCCTGGAGGATGCTTTCGCCGAGCAGCGCGCCAGGAAGGAGCCGTTCAGCTTCGCAGCCCTGGTCGAGCGGCGCAGCACGGCCGCCGGCACCGCCAATGCCCGCATCAGCTACTACGCGGGGGCGATCACCGCGGTGTTCCTGCTCTTCGCTGCCATGCAGGGCGCGATGTCGCTGGTCGAGGAGCGCGAGACCGGACTCACCGAGCGTCTGATGGCCGGCCCCGGCGGCCTGCCGGTGGTGGTGCTCGGGAAGTTCGGCTTCCTGACGCTGCAAGGTCTCGTCCAGGCCGGCCTGATCTTCCTGGCCGCCGCTCTGCTCTACGGCGTCGAGATCGGACCCCACTGGCCGGCCTTCCTGACCGCCTGCCTGCTGGTCTCCGCCATGGCGGCCGGCTTGGCGCTCGCGGCCTGCGCGCTCGCGGCCTCGCGGCAACAGGCGCACCTCGCCTCGACCTTCGGGGTGCTGCTGCTCTCCGCGGTCGGCGGCTCGATGGTGCCCCGGTTCCTGATGCCACCCTGGCTGCAGCAGGCGGGCTGGCTGACGCCCAACGCCTGGGCGATCGAGGCCTATCAGAGCGCGCTGGGCGAGGGATTCGCCGCCGCGGCCCCGGCGCTTGCAGTGATGGGCGCGCTGACGCTGTGCGGGCTCGGCCTCGCGCTCGCGCTGGCGGCGCGTCGGACCGCGTAGGACGGTGGCCGGTCCGAGCCGGCGCTAATCGACATAGACGCCGGCTCCTATGAGCGCCTCCACCCCATCAACATGCGTCGCGCAGACATAGCTCCACTTCACGCTCGGTGCGGCTTGGCCGGGCTTCGGGAACATGTAGTCGACCCAGCCGGAGCCAGATGTTGTCACGACCTCGACGAGGTCCCGGTGGAACTGCTTCCCGTCGGCATCGCGCTCGTTGAGCAGATCGCGTCCCTCCCGGTCCGGGCGGGCGGCGTTGAACAGGACGATCCCGCGCAGATCGAAGACGAACAGGTAGACGTCCCCGTAGCGCCAGCCGCCGCCCTTCCGCCTGAACGCGCCGAACGCCCGGGCGCCCTGCTCTTCCAGCACCTCGGCCGCCCTGTTGACGAGGGTCTCGATCTCCGCGGCCTGATGAACTGGCGGAGGCGATCTCTTCGCGAAGGCCGGGATCGCCGTCTCCAAGACCAGCAGCACCGGCCATATCAGCAGGGCTCTCAACATACCGTCGCCTCGCCGATCGAGCCTCCTCTCCGCGTAGAATTTACAGTTTGTGCCGCAGGGCGATCGATCGCGGAGTGCCCGAACCCGGCGGTGCCCTTCCCGCGCTAGGCCGTCGTCCTCGCGAACCAGCCCTCATCGGCCGGACGCTGGCGCAGGAGAGGCCGCCACGTCCACTTCTGGGGGGTAGGCGGGCTCACCGCGTTGGGCAGCGCCTCGAATGTCAAACGAGTGCGATGACGGTCGATGATCCGGCTGAGATGCCGGAGCGCCGTGAGGCCCTGCTTCGCCATCATGAGATGGCCCTCGCAGGCTCCATTCCGTCCCAGACAATCGAGGGTCGCTTCGGCGCGGGCCAGGATCTCCCGGGCCTCCACGCAATAATGCTCCAGCTCAGCGAGATCTGGCATCGTGTCCTCCGCGCCGACCATGTCTCGGAGTTTGACGGCGCATCGATACCGCCACGGCCGCCCGCCGCACATCATCCATTTGAGGGTCACGATCGGCCTCGCGGCTTATGGGGCCGACCGAGGATCGCTCGACGGCGGATGGCGGATCCGGCATGCCGTCCTCCACCGTGCGGCGCCGGGCTCCCGCGACGATCCGCGCCGTTCCTGTGCTGTGCCGCGCACCGTCATAGCGGCGTTGATCCGTCACTGCCCCGCTCACCGGAATCCAGAATGCTCCGCCTGCTCATCGCCGACGGCAACGACCGCGCCGCCCGCGACCGCCACGTCGCGGCCACGGGCCGAACATCGGCCGAATCCTACGCCGCGGTGGTGCAGGATCTCGCGCCGGAATCCGCCTGCCGGCACATCAACCCCGCCGATGCCGACGCCACCGTGCCGGCGGGTTTGTCGGATTTCGATGGGCTGATCTTCACCGGATCGACGCTCAAGGTCTCCGAGGGTACGCCTGCGGTGACCCGGCAACTCGCGCTGATGCGTGCCGCCTTCGAGGCCGGGCTCGCCGTGTTCGGCTCGTGCTGGGGCGTGCAGGTCGCCGCCACCGTGGCCGGCGGCCACGCCGCGGCGAACCCGCGCGGACCCGAATACGGCTTCGCCCGGGCGATCACCCCGACCGAAGAGGGCCGAACCCATCCCCTCCTGGCCGGACGGCCGGCGACCTGGGACGCGCCCGCGATCCACTCGGACGCGGTCCTGGAGCCGCCGCCGGGTGCCCGGGTGCTCGCCGGCAACCGCATGCTCGGCATCCAGGCCGTCGAGATCCGGCAGGGGAGCGGCTGGTTCTGGGGCACGCAGTACCATCCCGAACTCGACCTCGACGAACTCGCTGCGATGCTGCGGCTGTGCGACACGGGCATCGTGGAAGCGGGCCTTGCCGAGTCTCCGCAGGCGGTGGCGGCCTATGCCGACGAGATCGCCGCCTTGCAGGGCAGCGACTATGAGGCGGCGCGCCGCCTCGCTTGGCGCCACGGCATCGGCCCGGAGGTGCTCGAGGCGGATCTGCGGCGCCGGGAGATCGGCAACTTCCTGGCCCACCTGTCCACAGGGGAGGCCTGACCGGCAGCCGCCGCGACCGGGTGGCGCGTTGACCCGCCCGGTCTCAGGTCTAGCTTCGCTCCTGCGGGCCACGCCGTTTCGGGCCCGGGGAGCGACCCAGCAGGATGAGCCAGGATTCTACGGTCGCCGTCATCGGCAGCGGGCTCGGCGGACTCGCGGCCGCGTGCGTCGCCGCCGCGCGGGGCCACCGCGTGACGGTCTACGACAAGAACGGCTGGCTCGGCGGCAAGGCGGCGGTGCTGCACGAGGGCGGCTTCCGCTTCGACATGGGCCCGACCATCCTGACCGTGCCGCGGGTGCTGGAGCGGATCTTCGCGGAGGCCGGACGCTCGGTCCACGACTACATGGACCTGCGCCGCCTTGACCCGCAATGGCGCTGCTTCTTCGACGACGGCACCCACATCGACCTGATGCAGGATGTCGAGCGGATGGCGGACGACATGGAGGGCTTCGCCCCCGGCACCGGCGAGGGCTACAAGAAATTCATCTCCATCTCCGAGCACCTGCACGGGGTTTCAGAACGATTCTTCTTCTGGAAGCCGGTGGAGGATCTGTTCGACACGATCAACATCCGCGCCAACATGAATCCCGGCACGCTGCGCGACGTGCTGTCCCTGCGGATGCACGCCTCCGTGGCCTCGACGATCCGCGGCAAGGTCAAGGATGCGCGCCTCGCGCAGATGCTCGACCACTTCGTGCAGTATGTCGGCTCCTCCCCCTACGGGGCGCCGGCGGTGCTCTGCGCGATCGCCCACATGCAGACGGCCGATGGCGTTTGGTACCCGATGGGCGGCACCCGCGCCGTCGCCGAGGGCTTGGCGAAGCTCGCCCAGGAACTCGGCGCCACCTGCAAGACCGACACCGAGGTGACCGGGATCGAGACCGCCAACGGCGCGGTCCGGGGCGTGCGTACCGCCGAGGGCGTCACGCCCTTCGACGCGGTGATCTCCAACATGGATTCGGTGCGCACCTACCGGGAGCTCGTCGGAGGCGAGGCGGCCAAGACCTACGCCAAGAAGAACCCAGAGCCGGCCTGCTCGGGCGTGGTGCTCTATCTCGGCCTGAACAAGCGCTACGAGCACCTGAACCACCACGACTTCGTCTTCTCCCGCGACCCGGAAGAGGAGTTCGACTACATCTACAACAAGGGCGAGCCGGCCCCGGACCCCACCGCCTATCTGGCGGCCCCCTCCTCCACCGATCCGAGCGTGGCGCCCGACGGTGGCGAGGCGCTCTACGTCCTGGTGCACACGCCCTACCTCCGGCCGCACCACGACTGGCGCCCGGACGGGCCGCTGTTCCAGAACTATCGGCGCACGATCCTCGACAAGCTCAAGCGCACCGCCGGCATGCCCGACCTGGAGGAGCGCATCGTCGTCGAGCGCCACCTGACCCCGCAGGACATTCACGAGCGCTACAAGGTCCTCAACGGCGCGATCTACGGGCTTGCCTCGCACGGCCGGGTGATGGGGGCGTTCAAGCCCGGCAACCGCTCGCGGCAGGTGCGCGGCCTCTACCTCGCCGGCGGCGCCGCCCATCCGGGGCCCGGGATGCCGATGGTGATGATGTCGGGCTGGATCGCAGCCGACGCGCACGACCAGGATGCGCGCGGCGCCCTGCGCGAGACGGCGTGAGACCCACGCCGCCGTCCCCTCCCTCCGTTTGGGAGAGAGGGCGCGGAACCCGCGGCGTGCCGCTTCCGCGGGTTTCGCTGCCGATCCGGAACTTCATGGTGGCGTGGTTCGAGCGCTACCTGCACCGCCATCTCGATGCCCTGCGCCTGCCGCTCTGGAGCACGCCGCCGACCGCGGACCATCGCGGCCCGATCGTCGTCTACTGCAACCACCCCGCTTGGTGGGATGCCGCCCTGATCATCGTGCTGGCCGGCCGGCTCTATCCGGAGCGGGCGAGCCGGGCGCCCTTCGACGCCGCGATGCTGGCCCGCTACCGCATCTTCGAGCGGATCGGCGCCTTCGGGGTCGACCTCGACACGCCCCGCGGGGCCGCGCAGTTCCTGGCCGCCGCCCGCGCGATCCTGGCAGGGCCGGACGGCATGATGTGGATCACCGCGCAGGGCCGCTTCGCCGATGCCCGCGCCCGACCGCTGGCGCTGCGCCCTGGAGTGGCGCGGCTGGCCGAGTTCGCCCCCGACGCCCTGTTCGTACCGCTCGCGCTCGAATACGCCTTCTGGGACGAGCGCGGCGCCGGGGCTTTCGCGGCGTTCGGGACCGGGATCCGAGGATCCGACCTCGCCGTCCTGCCCCGGGCGGAGCGGCTCGCCCGGCTGGAGGCCGACCTGACCGCGACCCTCGACCGGCTCAGCGCCGACGTGATCAGCCGCGAGCCGGCCCGGTTTCGCGCCCTGGTGTCGGGCCGGAAGGGCGTCGGCGGGATCTACGATGTCTGGCGGCGCGTGGCGGCCTGGCTCACCGGGCGCCGCTTCGACCCGGCGCACCGGACCCTGAACGGCAATGATCGCGCGCCATGACCCCTTCCGTCCCGTCCGGCCCGCATGCGATGCCGGGGGATCGCCGCCTCCTACCCCGGCACGGACGATGACCGATTCGATCCTCACGGCCCTGGCCCTGGTTTGCCTGGCCGCGGCCCTCCTGCCCGCCGTGCTGGCGGCGGTGAACCTCGCGGTCCTGCGCCGGCCGGTACCGGAGGCCGATCCCGGCCCGGTCTCGATCCTGATCCCGGCCCGGAACGAGGCCGGCAACATCGAGGGCACCGTGCGGGCGGCCCTGGCCAGCACGACGGTGCCGGTGGAGGTGATCGTCGGCGACGACCATTCCACGGATGCGACCGCCGCGATCGTGCGCGCCATCGACGATCCGCGCCTGCGCCTCGTCGCCGTGCCGGCACTGCCCGAGGGCTGGACCGGCAAGAACCACGCCTGCAGCCACATTGCCGGCCTCGCCCGCGGCCGCCAGCTCCTGTTCATTGACGCCGATGTGCGCCTCGCGCCCGAGGCCGCCGCGTGCCTGGCTGCGCAGGCCCGTCGGACCGGCGCGGCGCTCGTCAGCGGGGTGCCGCGCCAGCGCACGGAGACGCTCGGCGAGATGCTGACCGTCCCGATGATCGACTTCCTGCTCCTGGGCTACCTGCCGGTGCCGCTGATGCGCCGCCTGCCCGACCCGTCGCTCGGGGCGGCCTGCGGCCAGCTGATCCTGGCCGACCGCGCGGCCTATGTCGCCACCGGCGGGCACAGTGCGATCCGGACCTCCCTGCACGACGGCGTGCGCCTGCCCCGACTGTTCCGGGCGGCGGGATACCGCACCGACCTCGCGGCGGCCGCGAGCCTCGCTACCTGCCGGATGTACCAGGGCTTCGCGCAGGCCTGGGCGGGCTTCTCCAAGAACGCCCATGAAGGCATGGCCACGCCCCGCGCCCTGCCGGTCTGGACCCTGCTGCTCGGCGGTGGGCAGGTCCTGCCGCCGCTCCTCGTCCTGCTCGGTTTCCTCGGCCTGATCCCCGCGACCGCCCTGCTGCCGGCCGCTTCGGCCTGGGGGCTGTCCATCGCCACCCGGGCGGCCATCACCTTGGCGACGCGGGCGCCGCTGGCGACGATCCCGCTCCATCCGGCCACCGTCCTGGTGGCGCTGGCGATCCAGTGGAACGTGCTCCTGCGCCGCGAACGGGCCGGCGCCGCCACCTGGAAGGGCCGCAGCTATCCGGTGAGCGGGGCCTGAGATCCGTTCCGCCGGAACCCGGTCCTCACCGCGATGCCGGCTGACACGGCTCGGTTGAAGGGGACGCTCCCGCGGGCTTCTTCAGGGAGACGATGAGCTGCACGTTCGGCACGTCGCCGACCTGCCGGGTCAGGTGCCCGACATGCTTCTCCGGCCCTTGCGGGGTCGATCCCATATCGGCGTTGAACTGCACCTCGCCCGGCCCCTGCTCCAGCACGGTGCCGTCCGTCGCCTCGACGGACCAGCGCCCCGACAGGGTGATGACCCATTGCGGGCCGGGCGCCGCGTGCCACGCGCCGACATAGCCGACGGGCAGCACCGCGTACCTGATCGACGTGACGTCACCCGGCGGGACGCCGACGAATTGCGGCGCCGCCGGCGGCGCGTAGCTCTTGAAGACGAAGTTCTTCACGTCGCAGTACTGGACGTGACTCTGCCCCCTGTCGTCCGCGTAGAGGACGCCGTAGCGAAGGACCGGCGGATCGGCCGAGGCGAGGCCGGCCGGGCCGGAGGGCGCCGGCGCGATGGTCATCGGGGGCTCGCCGGCCGTGCCATCGGCCCGCGCGCCCGCACCGCACGCAAGCGTAGCCAGCATAAGCGCGGCCGCGCGACCTGCATCCTTGGCGCGTATCATGGGCCCAGCCTCCCAAAGCTTCCGCCCGTGGCGCCCGGATCGGCCGCCGAGACCGCGCCGCCGAGGCCGGTCTCCGCCAGCATCCAGGCCGCCGTATCGGCATCAGCGCCGGCAACCGGCAGGTGCAGGATGATCGGCGTGTCGTAAGGGTGACGGGCCTTGAGCGCGACCGACAGGGCATCGGCGAGACCCGTGCGGCTCTTCAGGATCGCCGCGACCTCCTCGCCGTGCTCCACCGCGCCCTTCCAGCTGTAGACCGAGCGCATGCCGGGCAGGACGTTGATGCAGGCGATCAGGCGCTCGCGGACCAGGGCCTCGCCGATGTTGAGCGCCGAGGCGGCGTCGGGAAAGGTGGTGTAGACGAGGAGCGGACGCTCCATGCTATGCCTCCGGATATGCGTGCGTCCGGAGAGTGAGGCGCCTGCAGGGTATGAACGTCAACCGGGCGGTTCGCTCATGAGACTGGAGCCGTGACGTGACACCCGACGCGACCCCGATCCATCCGACCGGCTGCGCCTGAGCCATGCCGCATTTCAAGAAGATCGCCTTCGTGGCGAGCCCGACCGGCCATGCCCGCGAGGCAGCCGCCGCCCTGATGCGGCGCTACGACCACGTCCCGCCCGAGGAAGCCGACGTCGTCATCGCCCTGGGCGGCGACGGGCTGATGCTCCAGGTTCTGCACCGGTTCATGGACAACCCGAAGCCGATCTATGGGATGAACCGCGGGACGGTCGGCTTCCTGATGAACGAGTTCCGGGACGACGATCTCCTGGAACACCTGGAGGCGTCACAGCGCAGCGTCATCCACCCGCTGGTGATGGACGTGCTCGACACCGAGGGCCGTTCGCACCGGGCGCGGGCGATCAACGAGGTCTACCTGCTGCGCCAGACCCACCAAACGGCCAAGCTCAAGATCGCCGTCGACGGCAATGTGCGCCTGGATCTGCTGATCGCTGACGGCGTGCTGGTCGCCACGGCGGCCGGCTCCACCGCCTACAACCTGTCGGTCGGGGGCCCTATCCTGCCGCTGGACGCGAAGCTGCTAGCGCTCACCCCGATCTCGGCCTTCCGGCCCCGGCGCTGGCGCGGCGCGCTCCTGCCGGACTACGCCCGGATCCGGATCGACGTCCTCGATGCGCCGCACCGGCCGGTGGCGGCGGTGGCAGACCATATCGAGTTCCGTCGGGTCTGCACGGTGGAAACCTCCCTCGACCGGGCCACCGAGCTGGTGCTCCTCCACGATCCCGGCCACAGCCTCGACGAGCGCATCCTCCGGGAGCAGTTCGGGTGAGCCTGACGATCAGACCGGCGCGCGCGGTCGATCACGCGGCGATCGCCCGCATCATCCTGCCGACCATCCGCGCGGGGGAGACCTACGCGCTCGACCGCGACCTGAGCGAGGCCGACGCCCTCGCCTACTGGACCGGCGCGGACCGCGAGACTTTCGTGGCCGAGGCGGACGGAGCGGTGCTCGGCACCTACTACCTGCGCGCCAACCAGGCGGGCGGGGGCGCCCATGTCGCCAATTGCGGTTTCATGACCGATGCGGCCGCGACGGGACGCGGAGTGGCCCGCGCCATGGGCGCGCACGCCCTCAAAGCCGCGCGGGCGCGCGGCTTCGCGGCGATGCAGTTCAACTTCGTGGTGACCACCAACATCCGGGCGGTGCGGCTCTGGGAGAGCCTCGGCTTCGCGATCGTCGGCCGGCTCCCGGGCGCCTTCGCGCATCCGAGCCTCGGGTTTGTCGACGCCCTGGTGATGTTCCGGACACTCTGAGGGTTAGACCGTCCTGGGAAGCTCCAGCGGCAGGTGTTCAGCCCCGGCCTCTTCCGGAGTTCGGCCTAGAGAATCCCAGCTCAGAGGGAGCCGGGTCGCGACCCGATCAGCCGAGGGGTGCCTCCACCAGATCGCTCTCGCGGATCGCCCGCTCGCCGGTCTGGGTGCGGATCCGGTAGCTGCGCTCGCCCGTCTGGTCCTCCGGCATCAACCGCAGGACCTCGAACACCTCGCCGTCGCCCTTGTCGCCAGGAAGACCGAGCCGGGGCCGGCACACGCGCTGGCCGATCTTGAACTTGTGGGACATGCCGGACTCCGGGAGCGAGGTGTCGATGGGCGACGCCTCAGCGGCGCTTCTGGGCTTTGGCCTTGCGGGCGAGATAGCGCGCGTCGCGCTGGGCCTTCTGCTCGGCCTGCAGAGCCTTGGCACGCTCCTGGGCGGCGAGCTGCTCGGCGTGCTTGCGCTCGATCTCGGCGAGGCGTTCGGCCTCGGCGAGCGCTGCGGCACGCGCGATCTCGGCCTGCCGTATAGCGGCGCGCTCGGCCGCACGGGCCTCGCGGGCATCGATCACCGAGCGGCGGGCGGACTGACGGGCCAGGACGGCGGGATCGTCGGCGGACGGGCGTGCCCGGAACCGGGCCAGCATCTCGGACCGCGCCTTCGCGGCCGTCTCGAGGCGATCGACGACACCCTGCTTGTTCGGAAAGCTCACAGACACTCCTGGGTCGGGCGCGGCGGAGGCCGACGCCCCGAAAGGGGATTGCAGATACGAAGAAGCCGCTCTTGGAGGAGCGGCTTCAAAAAGACCGTTCGAACGGCGATCAGGCCGTCTGGAGCTGGCCGGCGGACTGCTTGCCGCTGCGGCGGTCAGTCTCGAGCTCGTAGGTGACCTTCTGGCCCTCGTTCAGGCCACGCAGGCCGGCGCGCTCGACGGCCGAAATGTGGACGAACACGTCCTTGCCGCCGTCATCCGGCTGGATGAAGCCGTAGCCCTTGGTCTCGTTGAACCACTTGACGGTTCCGGTGCTCATGGAAGTCCTTGATCTTCGCAGGAATAGTGAGAGATGGCACACACCCGTGGGGCGTGGCGCCGGCATCGACCGATAGCGATAGGAAAGTCAGAACCGCCCTGCGAAGGCGTAACGGTCCAAGATATCCGGACACGTGCCGATGAGTGAGAGGTAGACCCTTCGGGGCTTCTTGGCAAGCGCGAGGAACTATTTACCGCGGCCGGCGGCCCGGCGGCCGCGAATTTCTTGCCGGAACAACGCGATCATCCGCTCCGGAATCGCCATCTGACAGCAGGAGAGCGGAATGTACGGTCGCGGGAACACTTGAAACCTGTGGTTTCCGTCGTGCCATTTGGCACGCGGCGGATCCGGGATCCGCTCAGGCCGGGACGAGACGCAGCACGCCTTCGCCGCGACGATGGCCGATCGCGGTCACGGCGACC
Organism: Methylobacterium sp. OAE515; assembly: GCF_041806315.1. NCBI lineage: Bacteria > Pseudomonadati > Pseudomonadota > Alphaproteobacteria > Hyphomicrobiales > Methylobacteriaceae > Methylobacterium > Methylobacterium sp. OAE515. The sequence goes on along the minus strand of NZ_JBGMUV010000001.1, from coordinate 1,814,056 downwards.
TCCCGCGCGCCGTGGTTGGCGACGAGCGCGGCCGCGAGGGCCGCACCGAACGGGGCCGCCACTTCGAGCCCGTGCCCGATCACGTCGCCGAGGGCGCGCAGGCGCGCCTCGGGTGCGAGCCGCCCGAGGGTGTCGCGCTCCTCGGCGGTGATCGGGGCGAGTCCGGTCGCTCCGGACAGGACGTGGTCGGGCGCCGCGATCCCGACCTGCCGCCAGAGGGTCTCCAGGCTCGCCGCGACGCCGCCGGGCTCGCGCCGGGTCCGGTCACTGGCCACCGCCTCGAGCCGGGCGAGCGCGCGGGCGCCGCGGCCAGCCGCATGGTCCGCCGATTCCAGCATCAGGAACGCCGCACAGCTTCCGAGGATGAAGCCGCCGGTCTCGCCACGCTGGAAGACCGGGCTGAAGCTGCCGCGCGCGAGGTAGCCGCCCATCTCGTGGATCACCAGCACGTCCGGCCGCTCGGCACTGTACGAGCCGCCGACCAGGATCGCGTCGATCTGGCCCGAGGCGACCCGGGCCTGGGCGATCCGCAGGGCATCGACCCCGGCGGATTCCTCGCCCATGAAGGTACGCGAGGCGCCCGTGACCCCGTGGACGATGGCGATGTTGCCGGCCAGCAGGTTCGACAACTGGGCCAGGAACAGCGTCGGGCGCAGGTCGTTCTGGAGCCGCTCGTTCAGGTAGGCGCCCGGATCGGTGGCCTCCCGCAGGCCCGTCAAAATCGCGCCATCGACCGCGTAGTCGCGCTCGCCGCCGCCGGCCGCCACGACGAGGTGGAGCGCCTGCTTGAGGGCGGCCTCGTCCTTCACGCCGGCGGCGTCGAGGGCCAGCCCCGCGGCGTAGACGCCGAGCCGCTGCCACGCCTCCATCTGGCGCTGGTCGCTGCGCTTGGGGATCTGCCCGTCCCAGGCGATCGCCGGCGCGGGATGCACCGGATAGGGCGCGAAGGTCTCGGTGTCGGTGCGGGGGGCAGCCTGCGCGTCGAGGGCCGCGAGATGGGCCTCGACGCCCTCGCCAGCACAGGAGACGAGGCCGAGCCCGGTGACGACGACGGGGCGGTTCATGGCGGGCTCACGACTGCGCGGGATCCAGGAACAGACCGATCGCCTGCGCCCGCGCGCGCATCGGCGCGTCGAGCCCGTCCGGGAACGGCATGGTGCGGAAGCGCAGCTCCGCGTCGCAGAGCGCCTTGCCGGCATGGCTGATCGCCGCCTTGGTCACCGCGTAGCCCGAGCCGTCATGCTCGAGGCTGGCCGTGACGACGAGTTCCGCCCCCGGGCCGACGAAGGAACGGAACCGCGCCTTGTCGACGCCGGTGAGGAACGGCATCCGGGCGAAGTCCAGATGGGCCAGCACGAGATACCCGGAGGCCTGCGCCATCGTCTCCGTCAGGAGGACGCCGGGCACCAGCGGATGGCCGGGGAAATGCCCCTCGAAGACGGGGCTCTCGAGCGGCACCCGCGCGAGCGCCTCGATCCGCCCGGCGGCCCGGTCGAGGAGCCGCACGGAATCGATCATCTCGAAATATTCGAGGCGCATGGCAGGACCGACGTAGCGGGGCGAATCAGAGTGCGGGCGTCAGACCTTGGCGGCCTTCTCGGCCACCAGACCGTCGATGCGCGCGCACAGGTTCTTGAGGACGAAGTACTCTTCGGCCGGGACCCTGCCCTCGTTGACCTCCTGGGTCCAGCGCTCCAACGGCAGCTTGATGCCGAAGGCCTTGTCCACCGCGAAGGCGATGTCGAGGAAGGCGAGGCTGTCGATGCCGAGATCGTCGATGGCGTGACTCTCGGGCGTGATCTTGTCGCGCGGGATGTCGGCGGTCTCGGCTATGATGTCGGCCACGCGCTCGAAGGTGGCGCTGCCGTGGGCGGGCTCGTCGGACATGTCTTCTCGCGGGCTGTTCGAATTCCGGATCGGTCGGGCGGGGAGCCCCCTCGCCGCCGGGCAGCCCGGCGCTCACGCCCCGCGCGGCCACCCTAAACGTCAGTCGGGCCTCGTACGCGGCCCCGTCGGATGGCGGCGACCTCTACACGAGGGTGTCAGGAGCGGCAACCGCGACGGTTCCCCCGGCGTTTCAGCGCGTATCCACAAGCGCGCGTCGCTGCGGGTGAGGACGCGCGGACGCTCTGGCCGCGCCGGCCCCGGCTGACGCGCGACCGCGCGTTTCCAGGAGTTCAGACGGATGCCACCGATCACCAAACCCGCCGCTCCGCCGGCGCGGATCGAGGCGGCGCCCCCCGCGCCCCCGCTGGCGCCGCACGAGCGGGCGCGCTCGCAGGGTGCGGCCCGCGTCCTCCTGGTCCTGGCGCTCTCCGCGCTCGGCCTGTGGATCCTGCACGGCTTCCTGCCGGCGCTGGCCTGGGCGCTCGTGCTCGCCATCGCCCTGTGGCCGCTCTACACCCGCCTGGAGCACCGCTTCCCGCCGGGCAAGCACAACATCCTGCTGCCCTCCCTGATGACGGCTGCCGTGGCGCTGATCTTCCTGGTGCCGCTGGCGATTCTCGGCGTGCAGGCGGCCCGCGAGGCCCACGACGTCGCCGATTTCGTGCGCAACGCGGAGGCGAACGGCGTCCCCGCACCCGAATTCCTGCAGCATCTGCCCTACGGCGCCGCGCAGGCGACCGCGTGGTGGAACGATAATCTCGGCCACGCGCAGGCAGGCTCGGACCTGCTGCACCGGTTCGACAATCACTCGGTGATCGGCGCGTCGCGGAACTTCGGGCGCGAGGTGGTGCACCGGATCGTGCTGTTCGGCTTCAGCCTCGTAGCCCTGTTCTTCCTGTTCCGCGACTGGCGCACCGTGCGGGATCAGTCGCTGACCGCCTGCCACCGCCTGTTCGGCCCGCGCGGCGAGCGCGTCGCCCGCCAGATGGTGGCCTCGGTGCACGGCACCGTCGACGGGCTAGTCCTCGTCGGCCTCGGCGAGGGCTTTTTGCTCGGGATCGTCTATTACTTCGCGGGCGTGCCGCACCCGGTGCTGCTCGGCGCCTTCACGGCGGTGGCGGCGATGATCCCGTTCGGCGCCGCTCTGGCCATCGCGATCGCGGCACTCCTGCTGGTGGCGGCCGGCTCGGCGAAGGCGGCGATCGTGGTCGCCGTCGCGGGCCTCGTCGTCACCTTCGTGGCCGACCATTTCGTGCGGCCCGCCCTGATCGGCGGCACCACCAAGCTGCCGTTCCTGTGGGTGCTGCTCGGCATCCTGGGCGGCGTCGAGACCTTCGGCCTGCTCGGCCTGTTCGTCGGTCCCGCCGTGATGGCCGCCCTCGTCCTGCTGTGGCGGGAATTCACTGAGGGGCACGACGAGACGGCCTGAGCTCCGGCCTCACTCGGAGCCGTGCCGGATCGTGCCGCCATCCGGAACGGCTCCGGGTATCCGCATTCACCCGCCCCGTCCTGCCGAAGGGCGGGACGCCGCGGCGGAGGGGACCCTAGTCGACCGCACTCGCCTCGACGCGCCGCCGGTCCTGACGCCAGTCGGCCGGCTTCTCGAAGGTGCCGGCCCAGATGCCGCGGCGGGTGGCCCAGGCCTGACCTTCCTGCCGGACATAGGACGCCGTGACGTGTCGGCTGGCCAGGGCGTGGCCCTGCGCCGCCATCCAGGCGGACAGGTCCTCGCCATGGACGTGGCAGACGCCGGCGACACGGCCCGCGCCGCCCCCCTCGCGCCGCTCGCAGGTGACCACGCTGCCGGCGATCCGCGCGCGCAGGGCCTGCTCGGCCTCACGGCCGCAGCGATACTCCAGACCGGACGCCGTCTCGCAACTCTGCGCCGTCTCGGGCGCGTCGATGCCGTAGAGGTGGATGCGGGTGCCCTGAACCTCGATCGTGTCGCCGTCGATCACCGTCGCGGGGCCGCTGATCGTGCCGGCCGCCGCGGCGGAGCCGGAGAGGAGGAGCAGGGCAAGCATCGGTCTGATCATCGGGAGACTGTCCACGCGGAGGGCGGTCGAACTGGCAAAAGGCTGGTGAAGCCGGGATGCTGCGCCGCCAATGTGGCGATTTTGCCGGGCGGCCCCGGCGCAGGGTTCGCCTGGAGGCGAAGGATGCCGCTCTGGGGTTGCGAAAGTGTTCCACCCGGCACCGCGGGAACGGCGGCCCGGCAGCGACCGTTGTGACGCATGGCGTTTCTCAAGACCCTGCTGGGCACGGTCGCCCTCTGCGCGGCGCTCCTGATCTGGGCCGATTACGCGATTGGACCGGAGCGATCGGGCTCGGAGCCGGCCTCGGGCCTCACGGCCGCGGCGGTGCTGGCCAGTGACGGCATGACGCCGGACGGTTCGCCGGGAGTTGACCGCCTCGACCGCGCGGCCCTCGACAGGCTCGCCCGCGCTGCCTCGGCTGAGTCCCTGGCGGCAGGCGCGGCCGAGAGGCCCGCCAGTTGACGGGCGGGTCCCGGTCGCCAGGCAGCGCGGCCATTCCGTCATTTCGAGCCGGCGCGGCGGCGTTCAGGACCCGGACCAACCACCGGCCCGGATCCTGGGACGACCAGCGCGTCTGAACCGCGCGTCCAGAGCGTGGCCGCGTCAGGCCCGGTACTTGCCGCTGCGCTTCACGAGCACGCGGGTCCCGACCGGCACGCGCTCGTAGAGATCGGCGATGTCCTCGTTGAGCATCCGCACGCAGCCCGACGACATCTGCTCGCCGATGCTCCACGGCTCGTTGGTGCCGTGAATCCGAAACAGGATGTCCCGGTTACCCTGGTAAAGGTAGAGGGCGCGGGCGCCGAGGGGATTGTCGAGGCCGCCCTTACGGGTCCGCGGCAGGTCCGGATTGAGCGAGACCATGGTGGCTGTCGGGCTCCAATCCGGCCAGACCCCCTTCCGGCCGACCCGGGCCTCGCCCTTCCAGGAGAAGCCCGCCTTGCCGACGCCGACGCCGTACTGCATCGCGGTCCCGTCGGCCTGAACCAGCATCAGCTGGCGCTTGTCGATGTCGACCAGGATGGTGCCGGGCTGCTCGGGGCCGTTGTAGCTCACCTGCTGCCGACGGTACTTCGGATCGAGTCGCCCGGTATCGACCAGGGGAATGTCGAAAGGTTTGTCGGGCTTGGCGCCGATATACCACGCCGCGTCGTCGTCCTGCGCGAGCTGGGCCGGGCGGGTCTGGCAGGCTGCGAGGGGCGCGATCGCCACGAGAGCGAGTACGAGGCGCGAGAGCAGGATCCGGCGGATCCGGGTCCAGGCCAGGGGGCGCGTCACGGTCATCAGTTCTGTCATGCAGGCTAAGGTCCTCAGGTCCTGCCTACCGCCTCCCCGCCAGTGACGATGTAGCTTTTCCGCCGCAGCAGGCCGTGTGCGGCCCGCTCCCGCGGCCACGGTTGCGCCCTAATTCATAATGGAGGCGGTGCTTCGTCGAGCGCCGCGCGGAGGCGATCGATGCCTGAGACCGAGACGATTCCCGAGCCGGCAGAGGTCCCGCCCGCCCTGGCGCTCAGCCCTGCGATCCACCTCGATCATTGCGTGATCCACGTCAGCGATTGGGCGCGGTCCAACGCCTTCTATCGCGACGTGGTGGGCGCCGAGGTGATCGAGCGGGGGAACGGCTACGCCTACCGGTTCGGCGGCGTGCAGCTCAATTGCCACGGTCCCGGCGTGAAGGCGGAGCCCCTGGCGCTACGCCCCGTCGAGCCCGGCAACAGCGATCTCTGCTTCCGATGGTCGGGGCCGATCGCGGATGCGATCGCCCATCTCAATGCCGCCGGCGTCGCGGTGGAACTCGGGCCCGTGGAGCGGCACGGCGCCGCGGGCGCCGGGATCAGCGTCTATTTCCGGGATCCGGACGGCTCGCTCCTCGAGTTCATCACCTACCCGACAGGCTGATCAGCCCCGGCTCTCGGCCAGTGCCTGGTTGGTCTGCTCCAGCCGCAACGCCAGCACACGCATCAGTGCGATGCTGATCTGTGGAAATTGTGCCAGGAGTTCGAGGAACACGCCGCGGTCGATGCGGAGCGCGGTCACGGCGGATTCGGCCGTCACGGTGGCCGACCTGGGCTGTTCGGCCAGGATGCCCATCTCACCAACCAGGGCATCCTGGCCGAGCAGCGCCAGCCGCACCGGCCCGGCGGGACCATCGATGCTGACCTCCGCGGTCCCCTTGAGGATCACGTAGGCCGCATCGGCCACATCGCCGCGGGCGAAGAAGCGCTGCCCAGGCTCGAAATGCACCCGCTCGCTGGTGAAGGCCAGCAGCTTCAGGCGCGCCGGTTCAACTTCACGGAACAGTGGCACCTGCTTGAGAGAGGAAACCTCGGTGTCGAGGGTCATACGTGGGCTCCACGACGGGTCTCGGGGCGGGAACGGACGAGCCTGCGCATCCATGCGGTTCATCAGGCACTTGTCCAGCCCTGCACCCGACGCAGCCCGTCACCGCCAGCATCGCGGGGTCTGCGCAGTTCTCGTGTTGGCCGTCCTATTTGTGGGTGGTCCGGCCCAGGCCCGGCTGAGCCAGAGTGAACTCGCCCGCGTTGCCGCGGCGCCGGCACCCGGAGCGCAGGCACCGCTGGATCTCCGCGTCACGGACGCCCTGACCGGTCAGTCGACGACGCTGGGGCAGGTCTTGGCGGGACATCCCGTTCTGTTGCTGCCGGTCGACTACACCTGCAGCAATGTCTGCGACCCGATGGTGTCGATGTCGGCCGAAGCGTTGGCGGCGACGGGTCTCGCACCCGGTGACTCGACGCTGGTGCTCGTCGGCATCGATCCGCGCGACGATGCCGCGGCCGCGCGCCGCATGCTTGTGGACACGTTGGGCGAACGCGCCGCGTCGGTTCGGCTGAAGGCGTTGATCGTCTCGGACGCCGCACTCGCCCGTCTGACCGGGGCGCTCGGCTACAATGCGGTGTACGATCCCGGCACCGACAGCTTCGCCCATCCGGCCGCCGCCCTGCTGCTCACCGGTGACGGACGGGTCGGCCGGGTGCTCTCACCCCTGGCGCTGACCGGGCGGGACCTCCGCTTCGCCCTCACGGAGGCCGGGGAAGGCCGCGTCGGGGGTCTGGCCGACCGGCTCGCCCTGCTCTGCTACGGCTACGACGCGGCCCGTGGCGTCTACACCCCCCTCGTTCGGCGCATCCTGACGGTGGCGGGCCTCGTCACGATCCTGGCGATCGGCGTCCTCATTTTCGGACTGACCCGCCTCGCGCGAACGCGGGCGGGCTGAGAGCCCGAATCAGCGCCGCGTCGAAAGGCCCTGCTCACCGGCCGCCGGGGCCTCGCGCTTCAGGCTGGCATTCAGATGGGGCGAGTCGACCGGCTCCTCGCGGGTCGTCGGCGTCGCCGAGTCTTCCGGGGCGGGCATCGGCGGCAGCGGCGGCGTATTCGGCCTCACATCGGGGCCACCACCGGCGGCATCCTTGACCATGTTGCGGTTCGTCATACGCGATCACCTTCTTGCATCCCGCACGGTCGAACGCTCCGTTCCGGCCTCTGAGCCAGTTCGGCAAGCGTCCCTCAGGGCAGATGCGGTCGTCTACCCAGGTCGATCGACAACCAACGCGGCAGATAAGACCCCGGTTGCCGTCAAGCTTAGCTATTCGAAGCTTGGCTAGGTCTCGACATAGGAACCTTGGTTATTGCTGAAGGTTGTTGCGGGGTGAAGCGAAGCCTGAGGAGGAACTGATGGCATCCGGAAATTCGACCTCGAAGCGAGGCTTTGCCTCGATGGACCTGGAGCGGCAGCGCGAGATCGCCAGCAAGGGCGGCCGCAGCGTCCCCGCCGAGAAGCGCTCGTTCTCTCAGGATCGCGAACTCGCCTCGTCCGCCGGGCGTAAGGGTGGCCAGTCCACGGGTACCGGCCGCGCCGAGTGAGGCAGACCACTAACCGTGTCGCGTAGCGGCGCCGTGTCCTCGAGACCGGCGCCGTTTTTCTTTGTGATGGCTTCCGCACAGCAAAAGGCCCCGCCTCATCGACGGGGCCTTTTGCTGTGCGGTCCGGCTTTGAATTCGGATCAGGAGATGCAGCGGCCCGGCGTCATACGACGCGCCTCCGGGCCTACCAGAGAGCTGAGAGCGGTCTCACAGCCCTCGCGGACCATACGACGCACCGGCGGCTTGAGCACCGGCTGGATGCCCATTTCCTGTGCCTCGCCGGCGATGGGGGACCGGTTTTCGAGCTTCTGAACACCCGCCACGCGGGTCGGGCTGATCGCCAGCGAGACCGGCCGCATGCCCGGCAGGGGCATCTGCACGGTCTGAGCCGTCAGCGTCGGGGGCGTCCAGCGGTCGGCCGTGTCGCGCACCACCGGCTGGACCAGCACGGTGAGGAGAGCGGCAGGAGCACTCACGCCCAGGAGGAAACCAGACCGCAGCATTGCCCCGACCTCATTGCGAGAGCTTGACAGGATGTTTTGATAACGCGCCCTGCAATCACAGGTTCCTAGACTGTCTCGCGTCTATGAGGATTTAAGTATTCGATGGCAGCTCGGCCGTTGGTGCGGCGGCGCACCCGCCTCATCCACACCCATCCCCTGTTGCATCGAAACCACGTAAGCCGAAAAAGCGCATTTTCTGGAACCTGCCTGGCCGGCGGCCGTTACCTCAACACCCGGCCACCTGGTCCTCCCCGCATTCCCCTTGTGCATCGGCCGGAACCTCACCGACGGGCTGGAGCCTTCTCCGGCCCGTTTTTTTGCGTCCTGTCGCCGACCGCGCGGCAACAAAAAACCCCGGCTCGCGCCGGGGTTTCTCGTATCGATGAGAGTGCCGCAGACCCGTCAGGATCTCCGTCGCGGCACCAGGCTCAGGCCGTCTTGGCTTCCCGCCGGCGGGCCGTCTGCTGGAAGAACAGCGCCTGGCTGATCACCGCGGAGACGTTGGCGGGCTGGAACGGCTTGGCGATGAGGAAGGCCGGCTCGGGACGCTCGCCCGTCAGGAAGCGCTCCGGATAGGCGGTGATGAAGATCACCGGCACTTCGAAGGACTTCAGCAGGTCGTTGACCGCGTCGAGCCCGGACGAGCCGTCTGCGAGCTGGATGTCGGCCAGGATCAGACCCGGACGCTTGCCCTCGCCGGCGATCTTGACCGCCTCGGTGCGGGTCCGTGCCACGCCGATCACGTTGTGGCCAAGACCTTCGACCAGCGCCTCGAGATCCATCGCGATCAGCGGCTCGTCCTCGATGATGAGGATCTCGGTCGCCATGTCGGCAGCAAGTTCGCGGCCGGCCTCGTCAACGAGGTCGCGCACCTCAGAGACGTCGACGCCCAGAATGATGGCGGCGTCCTCCTCGGAGAAGCCTTCCAGGCAGGAGAGCAGGAAGGCCTGACGCGGCAGCGGCGTGATCTGGCCGAGGCGCACTTCGGCGGGCAGGTCGTGCTGGACCTGCTCGCTGCGGCCGTTCACGGACAGCGAGTTCCAGATCCGCGTGAAGACCCGGAACAGATCCGCCTTGATGTTGGTGCTCCGGCCGAGCGTGTCCGGCTCGTTGACGAGGGTCTCCAGGGTGGCGGCCACGTAGGCGTCGCCCGCCACTTGGCTACCCGTGAGCGCACGCGCGTAGCGGCGCAGGTACGGCAGGTGCTGTACCACGAGTTGCGATGTCGACATTCGATCCCCTGTGCCTCGCCGTGTTGCCCGGCCGCGATCGCCTCGATCCGTTGACCGAGGGCCTGCCGGGGCCGGCTTTGTGTCCTGCGCAGCCTACCGCCCAACGCGGAGGCCCGCACTCCGTTCCACCCCCCGGCGGAACCGATCCCGGCGGGCAGGCGTTGCCGGCGCAGCCATGGCGTATGTCGAGCCGCAGCACAATGCGGCCGGGCCGACTTCGGCAATAAGGGGCCTGTTGATGGTGGACCAGGGAAAGGAAGCGCGTCCCCGCGCGCTTCGGCCGCGCGCGGACGGTACTGCGGACGACGTTTCCGACGAGCAGACCGGCGATCCCGTCGAGGCGGGCGCATCATCCGCTTCAAATACAGGCCCCACGGCATCCCGTACGGGATTGAGCGAGCACACCCGCAACCGGATCGCCTCTCAGCTGCGCACCATGTACGACTCGATCGCGCAACAACCGGTGCCCGACCGCTTCGCGGACCTCATCGCCAAGCTCGACAGCGGCGACCGCGAGAAAGCCTGACATTATCCACTTGTCTTCAAGTCCGTCAGTCTGCCCATCACGCCCGCCTCGCACGTGCAGGCAAAACCGTGCAGGACCTGGACTTGCAAAAGGGCTGCCGCGTCGGGCGGCAGCCCTTTCCGACCTTCTTCACCAGCCTGAGACCAGTCCCGGCTGCTACAGTCCCCCTCAAAGGGTCGGTGAGCGGCCCCGCATCAGGCCGACAACGGCCGAGATCGCGAACAGGACGATCGCCACGAAGAAGACCAGCTTCGCAGCCTCCATGGCGGTGCCGGCAATGCCGCCGAAACCAAGCAGAGCCGCCACGAGGGCAACGACAAGAAAAGTTACGGCCCAACCGAGCATCGTTCGTATCCTTCAAAAGTGCCAACGCGGGCTCAGCCGCGCCGTTCTGAACACAAAAACGCCAAGGTTTCGGTCCGGTTCCGCCAACTTGGCAGAGTCGTGTGCGTAGATCCGGGCAGCCGATCCGGCCGCGACGATGGGTGACGGAACGGGACAAGAGCGCTAGCGTTCGAAGATAGGTCTTCAGGTTCGATCCGGGATCCGCGATGCTGCAATCTGCCAAGAGTGCCGTTCAATCAAAGGCCGCCGCGATGGCGAGCCGCCTCGCCGACGTGGCCGACAAGGCCGGCGACGCGTTGCGTGCCGCGCTTCTCGGGCTCGTCGTATCGCCGGCGCCCGTGCCGGTCCGCGTGCGCGCCCGCCGCTCAGACCGATCGCGCTGAGCCATCCCTTCCCAGCACGCCGCGGGGCCGAGCAGAGCAGCCGGCCCCGCCCCCTCGCGCGGCGGTGTTGCCGGTGCCGCGCATCGTACCAGCCGTGGACGGCTGGAACCTTCCGAGAGGCAGGGCCTCGTCCTGCGGGGCTCCGGCCGCTTCCCAATTGCGGACGCAGCCGGAAGCCGCTTTAGGAGTGGTCGACCATCTCGCGCGGGGTAAGCGATGGCGGACACGGACGAGAGCAGCCTGACCTTCGATCGATCGATGCCGCAGCCGGATCGGCTGGAAACCGTGGCGCCGCTGATCCGCCGGCGGATCGCGCCGAACGGCGGCCCGTTCACGGCTAGCGGCACCTGCACGTACGTGGTGGGCCGCGACCGCGTCGCCGTCCTCGATCCGGGGCCCGACGACGCGGCCCACATCGATGCGCTCCTCCGGGATCTCGCCGGTGAGCGGGTCGAAGCCATCTTGGTCACCCACACGCACCGCGATCATTCTCCGGGGGCCCGTCTCCTCGCCGCCCGAACCAGCGCGCCCATCCTCGGATGCGCTCCGCACCGGGCCGCACGGGCGCTATCCGAGGCCGAGATGCCGATGCTCGACGCGAGCGCCGACCGGGCCCATACGCCCGAGCGTGTCATGGCGGAGAGCGATACGGTCTCAGGCCCGGGCTGGACGCTAGTGGCCGTGGAAACGCCCGGCCACACGATGAATCACCTCGCCTTCGCGTTGCCGGAGGCGCAGGCCTTGTTTTCGGGGGATCATGTCATGGCCTGGTCCACGACGATCGTGGCCCCGCCGGACGGCGAGATGCGGTCCTACATGGCGTCCCTCGACAAGCTGCGGGGCCGCACCGAGACGATCTTCTGGCCCGGCCACGGCGATCCAGTACGCGATCCGGCGCGGTTCCTCCGCGGCCTCGTGGGCCATCGCCGGCAGCGCGAAGCCGCGATCCGCGCGCGTCTGGCCGCCGGCGATACGCGGATCGCCGACATCGTCGCGGCGATCTACCAGGGGCTCGATCCGCGCCTCAGAGGCGCGGCAGCCCTGTCGGTCTTCGCCCATCTCGAGGATCTCGTCGGGCGCGGCCTCGCCGCGTCCGAGGGCGCACCGCGGCTGGACGGGGCCTACACGGCCGCCTGAACCCCTTCGCGGCCGACGATCACTTCACTGCGAGGGCGAGGTTGGCGACATCGTCCAGGTAGGCGCGGATCCGGTCGGCGTTGCTGCCGAAGTCGCGCCCGCCGAGCCGTGAGGCCGAGCGCACGTCGATCCGCGCCCCGTCGGCGCGCGGGCGGATCCGCACGGTCACGTCGTCGGGCAGGTTGAGGATCAGGCCCCGGGCCACCGCCTCGATCCGGCCGTTTCCGGTGCGGCCGCCCGGCCGGATCGCCTCCACGATCTGCCAGTGACGATTGAGAGCGGCCTTCCGGGCCAGCTCGAACGCCTCGTCAGCGCCGATATCGAGGGTGAGCGGCGCGATCTGCGGATAGGCGCCACGCTGGCGCTCGCGAAGCGCCGGTCCCGGATCCGGCGGATAACGTCCGCCGCGGGCCGCGAAGGCGGCCCGCGAGCGCGAGAAGGCGGGCGGATTGTCGATGTCGGTGCTGATGTCCGGAACGGCGGGCAGGCGCAGACCGCGCAGACCCAGGAAGGCGGGATAGCCCAGGACGACGAGCGCCAGGATCAGCCCGGCCAGGGCGGCGCCCAGGCCACGCGCGCCCTCGCGCCAGACCCGGACGAAGGCGAAGATCGCGGCAGCGGCTGCCACCAGCGCGACGCCGAACCCGGCCATGAGGGCGGCGAGCGCCGCGTCGGTATCGGCACGCGGATCGCGCACCAGGATCAGGGCGAGCCCCGTCACGAGGATGGAGAACAGCGCCAGCCGCCTGGCCAGCGGCCCCGCACGGGTGATGGGTTCCTCGACGAGTAGGCGGCGCATGGGCATCATGGAGGCGTTCGGGGCCCGATCTTACAGCTTGGCCATGACGGACGCCATCGCGGTGCTACGGGGCATAGGCGCGGGCATTGCCAGGCAGGCCGAGGGTTGCCGGCTGCTTGAGGCTCTCGGGCAGCATCGCCTCGCCGGGCCGGCTCGCGGCTTCCGCGGCCTCGCCGTGCGCCAGGATCTGGACGGCCGGCGCGCTCCAGGGTCCCGAGACGGCGAACAGAAGACCGCGCGGTGGGGCGGAGGCGGGTCGCAGGGCGAGATTGCCCCTGGCGTCGAGCCGCCGATCCGGCAGCGAGACCTGACCATGCAGCGTCGCGCCGACGCTCGGACCGATCAGGCCCGCCTCTGTGATCTCGCCGACCCCGTCGGTGAAGCGCAGGGTGATGGCGGCGCGCTCGAACGCGGTCCGGCTGTTGCGGCGCGCGAGCGCCCCGGGCGCGATGGCGCCGTTGCGGTGGATGACATCGGCGAGATCGAGCCCGGCGATCGCGCCGCCCTCGACGGACAGCGCCGCCCGTCCGCCGAGATGCGCCAGGAGGCCGGCGCTGTCGCGGGCGCTCGAATCCAGGGAGAACTGCCCCTGCACGGGTCCCCCCACCCAGCGCGAGGCTCCCATCTCGCCGGACAGGCTCCCGAGATCGAGGTGGTCCAGGCTTCCCTGCAGGCGCATCTCGGTCTCGGCTGGGTCGGCCCCGCTCACCAGGGTCATCCGTCCCTTGAAGGTGCCCTCCTGGACGCGCGCCCGATTCACCGCGATCTCCATCGCGGCGTCCCGAACCAGGATGCTCGCCGCGAGGTCCTGCACCGGAACCGATCCGAGCCGCGCATCGGCCGCCGACAGACGCAGGTCGAGATCGCCCCGGGTGAACGGCGCCAAGGCCAGCGGCACGGCTTCCGGCTCCGACAGCCGCACGAGATCACCGACCAGGGGCGCGAGATCGAGCGTCTCGGCCGCCAGCGTCGCCTGGATCGACAGCCGCGGCGCCTCGCCCGGGCCGAGCGCGACGGCACCCGCGCCCTCCAGCACGTTCTGGCCGAATCCGACTCGCAGGCTCGGCCAGGATACGGACCGTTCCGCCGTCTCGAAGTGGCCGGAAACCGAGACCGCGCCCGCCAGCGGCGAGAGCGGGGCATCCCAGCCGATCCACGACAGGGTCTCCGGCAGCGAGCGGGTCTCGAAACGCACCTGGCCCATGAGGTTGGGCAGCGCGGCTGCCTCCGGGAAAGGCTCCGCGGTCCCATCCGCCGCCAGACTGCCACCCGGCCATGTCACCGCCGCGGTGAACGGGCTGCGCCCGCCCAGAGCCATGTCGGCCGGCCGGAGGTGCGTGAGCGCGACCTGCGTCGGGACGCCCCGCCATGTCAGCGTCGCGTGTCCTTCGGCCGACCCGCTCCAAAACGGCCATGCAAGGTCGAGATCGAGATCCCGGACCTCTATGCCCTGCGCGATCTGCGCGCCGGTCACGATGATCCGGCGCGGCCGGGCCGTGATATCGGACCGGACCTGCGCGCCGAGGCGCCCCAAGGGCCCGCTCCACGCCGCGGCCTCCCCCGACAGGCGCGCGCCTTCGAGGCGCAGCCCGCCGATTGCCGCGCGGCCGCCGAGCAGGCTGGACGGATCGAGGTCGATGCTCAGGCGGCCCTCCTCCACCAGAGCCGGTCCCGTGGTCCCGGCTGCGACCCGCACGCGGCCGAGGGTGAGGCGCGGCAGAGGCAGCACGGTCAGGCTCGCAGGCCCCTGCGCGCTTAAGGTGAGCCCGTAGGCGTCGAAGGCCTGACCGACGAAGGCCGTCGCCCGGTCGGCCTCGACCGGCCAGTCGCGCAGGCCGAGGCCGGCAACGATCAGGCTCCCGAGAGCGAGGACGAGGGTCGGGCGGCGCAGCGACATCATGCTCCGGACGGGCCGCGGCTGCGGCCGGAAGCCGGGTGCCGCAACAGGCCCCCTCAAGCCGTCGCGGCCCGGCAGGGTCTGCACGTCGAGGGGGTGTTCTAGCGCCCTTCGCGGCGTTTGTCTGCCGGACCTGCGCGAAGCCGCTGGTCCCTCCCCAGGCCGCGGCGGTTACGGATCAACCCGGACCGCACCGGCTCGCGCGGCGCAGCACTGGATTTCGACGGCGGAATCGGGAACAGCAGGCGCGAGGAAACGCGCTTGCCAAAGTTTCGGCCGGTCAGGCCCGGCGGGAAAAGGACGGTTCGATGAAGAAGGTCTATACGGATGCCGCCGCGGCCTTGGCCGGGCTCCTGCGCGACGACATGATGGTGATGTGCGGCGGCTTCGGGCTGTGCGGCATCCCGGATGAGCTGATCGAGGCGGTGCGCCTCTCGGGCGTCAAGGGCCTGACGGTCGTCTCGAACAATGCCGGCATCGACGGCGTCGGCCTCGGCAAGCTCCTCGATACCCGCCAGGTGCGTAAGATGATCTCGTCCTATGTCGGCGAGAACAAGGAATTCGCCCGCCAGTATCTCGGCGGCGAGCTGGAGATCGAGTTCAACCCGCAGGGGACGCTGGCCGAGCGGATCCGCGCCGGCGGCGCCGGCATCCCGGCCTTCTTCACCAAGACCGGGGTCGGCACCAAGGTTGCCGAGGGCAAGGAGGTCCGCGAGTTCGACGGCGAGCCCTACGTGATGGAGCGCGGCCTGTTCGCCGACATCGCTCTGGTCCACGCCCATACCGGCGACACCGAGGGCAATCTCCGCTACCGGATGACCGCTCGTAACTTCAATCCGATGATGGCCACCGCGGCCAAGATGACGGTGGCGCAGGTCGAGCACCTCGTAAAGCCGGGCGAGATCGATCCGGACACGATCCACACGCCGGGCATCTTCGTGAAGCGCATCATCGACGTGGGCGTGCGCGACAAGCGCATCGAGCAGCGCACCACGCGCAAGCGCGGCGACAGCACCCCGGCCGCGGCGGCCGGCGGCGGCACGCACTGATCGGACGGGAAGGGAGCGAACGATATGGCCTGGACCCGCGAGCAGATGGCGGCGCGCGCCGCCAAGGAGCTGGAGGACGGCTTCTACGTGAACCTCGGCATCGGCATCCCGACGCTGGTGTCGAACTACATTCCCGAGGGGATGTCGGTGCAGCTCCAGTCGGAGAACGGCATGCTCGGCATGGGCCCTTTCCCCTATGAGGGCGAGGAAGACCCGGACCTGATCAACGCCGGCAAGCAGACCATCACCGCGCTGCCGACGACGAGCTACTTCTCCTCGGCCGATTCGTTCGGGATGATCCGCGGCGGACACATCAACCTGTCGATTCTCGGCGCCATGCAGGTGGCCGGCAACGGCGACCTCGCCAACTGGATGATCCCCGGCAAGATGGTGAAGGGGATGGGCGGCGCCATGGATTTGGTGGCGGGCGTCAAGCGCGTCGTCGTGGTCATGGAGCACGTCGCCAAGAACAAGGACGGCACCGAGAGCCCGAAGCTTCTGAAGGCCTGCGACCTGCCGCTCACCGGCACTCAGGTGGTCGATCTGGTGATCACCGATCTCGGCGTGTTCGAGATCGACAAGAAGGGCAACGGCGGCATGAAGCTCATCGAGCTCGCCGACGGCGTCACCGAGGACGAGATCCGGTCGAAGACCGAGGCGGATTTCACGACCGCCCTTAAGGGATGACCGATTTCGGACCGGGGCCGCGCGTCGGCGGCTCCCGTCCGGGGATGCCCGCCGATCAGGCCGCACGCACGCTGTTGAGGAAACGGATCACCTCGGATCTCAGTCGATCGGCCTGACTCGACATCTCCGAGGCGGCGCCAAGGACTTGCGTGGCAGCCGTCCCCGTCTGACCCGAGGCCTCGGCAACAGCGGCGATGTTGGTCGTCACCTCTCCGGTACCGGCTGATGCTTCGCTGACGTTGCGCACAATCTCGCTGGTCGCGGCGCCCTGTTGCTCGACCGCAGCGGCGATCGTCGCCGCCACACCGTTGATCTCGCCGATCCGCGCCGTGATCGTGCCGATCGCCGCGACGGCCTGTCCGGTGGCGCACCGAACCTCGTCGATCTGCCCGGTGATCGCCGCGGTGACCTTGGCGGTCTGCTCAGCCAGAGCCTTCACCTCGGCGGCGACCACCGCGAAGCCGCGCCCGGCCGCTCCCGCCCTGGCAGCCTCAATCGTCGCGTTCAGCGCCAGGAGATTGGTCTGGCTCGCGATATCGGCAATCAACCCGACCATCTCGCCGATCCGGTGCGAGGATTCGTGCAGGGTGTTGACGAACTGCGTTGTTGCGCCGGCCTCGTCGACCGCGTTCCGGGCGAGGCCGACTGAAGCTGCGATCTGGCGCCCAATCTCCTGGATGGATGAACCGAGTTCCTCGGCAGCGGCCGCGACCGTCTCGACGTTGGCCGCCGCCTGCCCGGCCGCCGCCGCAACAGTATTGGATTGCTCGGCCGAGTCCGCGGCCGTGGCCGTCAACATCTCGGCCGTCGCGTACAGCTGCGTAGCGGAGGACGAGACCACGTCCACGACCCCGCCGATCGTCTGCTCGAACGTGTCCGCAAGTTCGCTCATGGCACGCTTGCGCCCCGCTTCGGCTGCGACGGCGGCTCGTTGACGCATCTCGGCCTGCTCCTCGGCCTGCTGGGCAACCAACTGCTTGATATCGTCGACGGCCCGGCCCACCGCCCCGATCTCGTCGGCACGGGCCGCCTGTGGGATCGCGATCTCCACATCCCCCTGAGCCATACGCTGCAGGACCCCACGCAAGCCACGCAGCGGACCGGTGACCCCGACGCGGACGACGAGGCCGGCGACACCGATCGCAGAGAGGAGACCGAGGACGGCGGCAATGACCAGCATGGTAACGGACCGCTCGACTTCATGATCGGATTGATCACGCACTGCCTGCAGCGCGCTTTCCAGCGTTTCGAGCTGCGCACGCACGATACTGTTCATCTCGATACTGATCGGAACCGCGTCGTTGATCAGGATATTTCTGGCCGTCACGTTGTCGTTCACGAGAGCACGCGCGGACACGTGATCGAGTGCAGATAAGAAGTCAGCGAATTTTGCCCGAAGACGCACATCCGCAGCGTGTTGCGCGTCATCATCCGGCAAGGCAATCAATTGATGCAGCAATGTGTCTGCACGCGCTCGACTTTGATCGGACCGCGCCTTGTAGGCAGCCATTTCCTTATCGCCGGTCTCAATAATCAGATCCCGAACGTGCGTGGCTAGATCGCCGACCACGACCCGGAATCGCAACATCAGGTTGAGGTGCCGAGCCTCGACGTCGACGATCCGACGCATCTGAGAGGATAAGCTCAACATGTTCAGCCGCGCGTATGCGATCAGACCGCCGGAGATCACGGCGACCAGCAGAATAGGCAGCATAAACTTGAAAAATATCCTGGCGTCGCGAAGCATAGACATGACACGTCTCGCGTTACGGGCTTAAACGCGCGGACACTTATGCTTCTATCAACTAGATGTCCAGCAAACCTAAAGGAAATACAGCAAACTATGAGTTAAATATATTTGAATTTACTTCGCAAATCGGGCGCATAACGAAAACAATCGGGCTTATACGATGCCCGAGTCTGTGAAATAATTTTGCACACTGGTTCAGTCGAGAGACGGCAGGTCGTGATGTCAACACAAGCGGCACGTCGTGGCGGCCGCCGTGCCTCAACGGGAAGCATGGCGGCCGCCGAACGATGGGATTGGGTTGAGAGGGCGTCCTGCGTTCCTGCCTACATCGGCGGGGTCAGGCCATCCTTGCCGACCGCCACGAGCTTACCCTCGGCCTTGCTGCCGTCCTTGGCGACCACGGCGAAGACCTTCGAGCCGGGGGTCAGGATCGCGTTGTCGGCCGGCTCGAAGGCGACGATCGGCGCCGAGGACGGCACCACGATCTCCTTGGAGCCGTCCTTGCCGTAACTTACCGTCAAGGTGCGCTCGCCGCCCGAGGCCGCCTTGTCGGCCTTCACCGTGCCGTTGGTCATAGCGCTCTTGACCTTGGGCGCGTTCGACGTCTCGGCCTTCACGGTGCCATTGGTCATGGCGCTCTTCACCTTGGCGCCGGCGCCAGCGGTCTGGTCGGTGATCGTGTCCCAGCCGTAATGGCCCTCGCCGGTGCCGCGCATCGACTCGGGAAAGAGGACCACCTCCAGGGCAGTCATCGGGTTCTCGCCCTTGGTGGCGGTGCCGATGAAGACGCCGTCCTTGATCTGGTCGAGGCTCGACGGGACCACCCAGGCGAACTTCGCGCCGCTCACATCGACGGTCTCGGACTTCCCGTCGTCGGTCTTGATCGTGACGGTGCTGCCGTCGGCCTTGTCGACCGTGCCGCGGACGCGCTCGACCTGCGCGGCGAACGCTGCACTCGACAGAAGGGCCGTCAGGCCGGCGGCGACGAGGGTCTTGCTGAGGTGCTTCATCGAGGTCCCATCCTGGCTTCAGGAGCCGGGTTATGGGGCGCCGCGCTCGGCAAACAAGGTTGTGCGCAAACGAAATGCACGAACTGAAAAGCAAATGAGGCGGCGCCCGGTTGAGCGCCACCTCATGCTGGCCGGGCTGGGCCGGCGCCTCGCACCGTCATTCCCGAGCGCCGAAGGCGAGCCCGGAAATCAGAACCGCAACGGTGCCCATTCTGACACCGCGGCGGATCTGGATCCCGGGCTCCGCTGCGCGGCCCCGGGATGACGGATCGGCAGCAATCGCCTCTCCGAAAGGACCCGACCTGATCAGGCCGCGAGCGAGCGCAGCACGTAAGGAAGGATGCCGCCGTTGCGGAAGTACTCCAGCTCGTCGAGGGTATCGATCCGGCAGGTCAGCGGGACCTGCTTCACCGAACCGTCGGCGGACTTGATCTCCGCGATCAGCGTCTGGCGGGGCTTCAGCTCGCCGGCGAGGCCCTTGATGGTGACGGTCTCGTCACCCTTCAGGCCCAGCGACTGCCAGCTCGTGTCACCCTGGAAGACCAGCGGCACCACGCCCATCCCGACGAGGTTCGAGCGGTGGATGCGCTCGAAGCTCTCGGCCACCACGGCGCGCACACCGAGTAGCTTCGTGCCCTTCGCCGCCCAGTCGCGCGACGAGCCGGTGCCGTACTCCTTGCCGGCGAAGATGACGAGCGGCGTGTGCTGCTCGGCGTACTTCTGCGCCGCATCGTAGATGAACATCTTCTCGCCCGAGGGCTGGAAGAGCGTCCAACCGCCCTCGACCACGGTGCCGGTTTCGTCCCGCACCATCTGGTTCTTGATGCGGATGTTGGCGAAGGTGCCCCGCATCATCACCTCGTGGTTGCCGCGTCGCGTGCCGTACTGGTTGAAGTCCTGCACGCGCACCTGATGCGACTGCAGGTAGGCGCCGGCCGGTGACGCCGCGCGGATGTTGCCCGCCGGCGAGATGTGGTCGGTGGTGATCGAGTCGAGGAACAGGCCGAGGATGCGCGCATCCGCGATGTCCTCCACCGGCTTCGGGGTCTTCTCCATGCCGACGAAGTAGGGCGGGTTCTGCACGTAGGTGGAGCCCGGGTTCCACGCGAAGGTCTCGGCCTCGGTGACCTGGACGTCCTTCCAGTTCTGGTCGCCGCCGAACACGTCGGCGTAGCGCGACTTGAACAGCGCCGAGGTGATGTTCTCCTCAATGAACTGCTGAACCTCGGCCGAGGTCGGCCAGATGTCCTTCAGGTAGACCGGCTTGCCGTCGGAACCCTGGCCTAGCGGCTCCGTGGTGATGTCGATCTGGAGCGAGCCGGCGAGCGCGTAGGCGACGACCAGCGGCGGCGAGGCGAGGTAGTTCGCCCGCACGTCGGGGTTCACGCGGCCCTCGAAGTTGCGGTTGCCCGAGAGCACCGCCGCGGCGACGACGTCGTTGTCGTTGATCGCCTTGGAGATCGCCTCCGGCAGCGGGCCGGAATTGCCGATGCAGGTCGTGCAGCCGAAGCCCACGAGGTTGAAGCCGAGCGCGTCCAGCGGCTCCTGCAGGCCGGACTTCTCCAGGTACTCGCCGACCACCTGCGATCCGGGCGCCAGCGAGGTCTTCACCCACGGCTTGGAGCGCAGGCCCTTGGCGACGGCGTTGCGGGCGAGCAGCCCGGCGCCGATCATCACCGAGGGGTTCGACGTGTTGGTGCAACTCGTGATCGCGGCGATCACCACGTCACCGTGCCCGATGTCGAAGTTGGTGCCCTCGACCGGGTAGCGGCGCGCGAGGTCGGCGGCCTTCTTGAACTCGGTTTCCATGGAGGCCGCGAAGCCTGGCTTGGCGCCGTCCAGGAGCACACGGTCCTGCGGGCGCTTCGGGCCGGCCAGCGACGGACGGACCTCGCCCATGTCGAGCTCCAGCGTGTCGGTGAAGACCGGGTCGGGCGTGCTGGCGTCGCGCCACATGCCCTGCGCCTTTGCGTAGGCCTCGACCAGGGCGATCCGGTCGTCCGAGCGGCCGGTGACCTTCAGGAAGTCGATGGTCTTCTGGTCGACCGGGAAGAAGCCGCAGGTCGCGCCGTACTCGGGGGCCATGTTGGAGATCGTAGCCCGGTCGGCGACCGCCATGTCGTCGAGGCCGGGGCCGTAGAACTCCACGAACTTGCCGACCACGCCCTTCTTGCGCAGCATCTGGGTGACGGTGAGCACGAGGTCGGTGGCGGTGGTGCCCTCGGGCAGCTTGCCCGACAGCCTGAAGCCCACGACCTCGGGGATCAGCATCGACAGCGGCTGGCCGAGCATGGCCGCCTCGGCCTCGATGCCGCCGACGCCCCAGCCCAGCACCGCCATGCCGTTGACCATGGTGGTGTGCGAATCGGTGCCGACCAGCGAATCCGGGTAGGCCACGTCGGAGCCGTTCTCGGACTTGGTCCAGACGGTCTGCGACAGGTATTCCAGATTGACCTGGTGGCAGATGCCGGTGCCCGGGGGCACCACCGAGAAGTTGTCGAAGGCCGATTGGCCCCACTTCAGGAAGGTGTAGCGCTCACCGTTGCGCTCGTATTCCAGGGCGACGTTGTCGGCCAGCGCCTTCGGGGTGCCGAACTCATCGACGATCACCGAGTGGTCGATGACGAGGTCCACCGGCACCAGCGGGTTGATCTTCTGCGGGTCGCCGCCGAGCGCCACCATGGCGTCGCGCATCGCCGCGAGATCGACCACCGCCGGCACGCCGGTGAAGTCCTGCATCAGCACGCGCGAGGGGCGGAACGCGATCTCGACCTCGGCCTTGCCCTTCTGGTCGAGCCAGCCGACGGCGGCCTCGATATCGGCCTTCTTGACCGAGCGATCGTCCTCGTAGCGAAGCAGGTTCTCCAGAATGACCTTCATGGAGAAGGGCAGCGCGGCTGCGGAGGCGAGGCCGTTCTTCTCGGCCGCGGGAATGGAATAGTAGGTGTAGGTCTTGCCGCCGGCTTCGAGCGTCTGGCGGGCCTTGAAGCTGTCGAGTGAGGGCACGGCTGGTTCTATCCTCGCTGCGGGTTGTCGAACACGCGCAGGCAAGACCTGCGCTACGAAGTTGTGTTCGGCCTGTGTAGCGCCCGACGGGCGCGCGCCGCCCCGGGAGTGCCCGGGCAGGAGACGATGCGCGGGGGCGATTTGGACGCCCGTGGAGCCGCGCGGCGCAGCCAGGGAGGGATATAGAACTTTTCGAATCTGGCCGCTACCGGGTCGCGATGACAGGCGCGTTTTCCTGTCGGAGATACGATGGACGAGCGGAGGCGGCCGGCTGTGACACCCGTTCAGGTCTGCCGCACGATCTCGGAGCCGCATCAGCCGGTCATCCCGGGGCCGCGCAGCGGAGCCCGGGATCCAGACCCACCGAGTCGCCACAACCCGGCACCGAAAGCGGTTCTGGATTGCCAGCCTCCAGCGTGCCCCTTCGGGTCCGGGCTCGCCCGGGGCGACCCGGAATGACGGTGCGGCTGCCCTGGATTGCTTCGCTCTGCTCCAAGGACGATGGGGCCGGAGCAATCCAGCCGAAGCTATCGCGACCCTAGCCCGGGATGCTTCCCCCCGGCAGCGCCTTGGACCGGTTCGGCTGGGCCGCGAGCTTGCGCAGGGATGCGACATTGGCGGCCGCCTCCTCGGGGCTCATGTCGCGGCGCAGGAGCGCCTCGGCATCGGCGAAGCGGCCTTTGAGACCCAGCACCATGGCGAGATTCGCCCGCACCCGCGCATCGGCGCCGGGCTGGTCGGCGGCGAGCCGCAGGGTCTGCTCGGCCTGGTCGAGGTTTCGCGACAGCGCGTAGGACAGGCCGAGATTGGACAGGAGCGAGGGCTCGTTCGGTCGGATCTTGAGGGCGGCCTCGTAGAAGCTCTGTGCGCGGGTCTGCTCGCCGAGCTGCGCGGAGGCCGAGCCCTGCGCCGACAGGATCCGCCAATCGGGCGCGGCCGGCGAATGGGCGTTGGCGAGCACGTCGATCGCCTCCCGGAAGCGGCCGGCCTCGACCAGCGACTTGCCGTAGGCGCCGAGGAGCGCCGTATCGCGCGGGTTGCGCAGGGCGGCCTGCTGCAGGACCGCCGAGGCCTGGCTGATCTGGTCGTTCGCCCGCAGGGCGCGGGCATAGGCGATCGCCACGCGAGCGTCGCCGGGATTGGCGTTGAAGCGCTCGGCCAGGGACGCCGTCTCCTGACGCGCGGCCGGCGGCCGTCCACCGAGCTCGCCGATCGAGCCAGTGGTCTCGGGGGAGCGGGTGTTGCAGCCGGCGAGCCCGAGGGCGACGAACATCGCCAAGAGCGTTACGCGGCGTCCGGCGGATGCCGCAGGTCCCGGGACCCGGATCAGGGCCGTCATCATCGTGCGCTCCGCCGCCAGCTCAGCCCAGGGCTCTGGCGCGTGCTTCACGCCCCCGGCCGGCCGGTGATAGAGCGTTAACCCTAATCACCGGTTAAGCCGCCGGTCTCGACGGCGCATGAGAGGCACATGACCCAGGCCGATACCCAGGCATCGACGCCCGCTCTGCTGCCCGGCGACACGCCGGCCGTGCCGGTCACTTTGGTGACCACGGCGAACTGGGCGGAGGCCGAGGCTGCCCTGCCGCCGCTCCAGCGCAGCTTCGCGAACGCCGTCGGGTTCAAGCCGAAGGCGGGCAGCCTCGCCCTGCTGCCCGGCCCGGATGGCACCCTCGCCCGGGTGCTGTTCGGCCTCGGTGATCCCGAGGCGGGAGCCTACGACCGGCTGCTCGCCGGCAAGCTGCCCGGCCTGCTGCCCGAAGGCACCTTCCGCCTGGAGAACGCGCCCGAACCCGCCGAGGCCGCCCTCGCCTGGCTGATGGGAAGCTACCGGTTCGGCCGCTATCGCTCCGCGGGCGGGACCAAGGCGCGCCTCGCGGCGCCGGCCGGCATTGATGCCGCCGAGGTGGAGCGGATCGCCGCCGCGATGGCGCTGGGCCGCGATCTCGTCAACACGCCGGCCAACGATCTCGGGCCCGACGAGATCGAGGCCGCCGCGCGGGCGCTCGCGGCGCGCCACGGCGCCGCCGTCAGCGTCACGCAGGGCGATGCCCTGGAACGGGCGTTTCCGCTGATCCACGCGGTCGGCGCCGCCTCGCCGCGGGCGCCCCGTCTGATCGACCTGACCTGGGGACCGGCCGAGGCGCCGCGTGTGACCCTGGTCGGCAAGGGCGTCGCCTTCGATACCGGTGGTCTCGACATCAAGCCGTCGGCCGCGATGCTGCTGATGAAGAAGGACATGGGCGGCGCCGCCGCGGCGCTGGCCGCCGCCGACATGGTGATGGGCGCCGGCCTGAACCTGCGCCTGCGCGTGCTGATCCCCGCCGTGGAGAACGCGGTGTCCGGGAACGCCTTCCGCCCGGGCGACGTGCTGCCGAGCCGGGCCGGCCTCAGCGTCGAGATCGGCAACACCGACGCGGAGGGCCGGCTGATCCTTGCCGACGCGCTGACCCTGGCGGACGCGGAGGGCCCGGAACTGATCCTCGACTTCTCGACGCTCACGGGTGCTGCGCGCGTGGCGCTCGGGCCGGACCTCCCGGCCTTCTTCACCGAGGACGAGGCTCTGGCCGGCGCCGTGACGGAGGCCGGGCTGCGGGCGATCGACCCGGTCTGGCGCATGCCGCTGCACGCGCCCTACGCGAGCCTGCTCGACTCCAAGGTGGCCGATCTCAACAACGTCTCGGGCGGCCCGTTCGCGGGTGCCATCACTGCCGCCCTGTTCCTGCGCCGCTTCGCGCCGAAGACCAAGGCCCACGGCCATTTCGACCTCTACGGCTGGAATCCGTCCACCAAGCCCGGTCGCCCCGAAGGCGGCGAGGTCCAGACCGCGCGGCTGACCTACGCGCTGCTGAAGGCGCGCTACGGCGGCTGATCCGGCCTCGGCGCCGCGCGCGGGGGCATCGGTCGAGTCGTATCAGGGCCCGTGTGCGAGACGGATCACCATCGTCGTTCCGGGGCGCCGAAAGCGAGCCCGAAACCCAGAGACTCCGTGGCCCATAATCCGGCGCCTCGGCGGCTCTGGATCCCGGGCTCCGCTGCGCGGCCCCGGGATGACGGGCTGTGATGGCGAGCTTTGGGTCCTTTCGGGCATCGCATTACCGGATCCCCGCGCGCGATGACGGCGCGGCTCAGGCAAGCCCCGCCTGCCGCAGCAGCATCCCGGCCCCGGCGCAGAGCGCGAGGGTCTGCAGCGTGCCGAGCCCGAAGCGGAACACCGCCAGGATGGCGGCGAGCGTCAGCGCCAGGGCGGCCAAGTCGAGGCTCGTCGGCACCGGCAGGTCGAGGCGCAGCGGCCCGAGCGGAACCGTCTCCACCTGGGCAAACAGCGTCCGCAATCCGAACCACACCGCGAGGTTGAGGATCACCCCGGCCACCGCGGCGGTGATCGCCGAGAGCGCGCCCGCGAGCCGGCGGCTGCCGCGCAGGCGCCCGATCAGCGGCGCGCCGGCGAAGATCCACAGGAAGCACGGCACGAAGGTGACCCAGGTGGTGAGGAGCCCCGCGAGCGTCCCGGAGACGAGCGGCGGCAGGGTGCCGGGCGCCCGGAAGCCCGCCAGGAAGCCCACGAACTGGAGCACCATGATCAGCGGGCCGGGGGTGGTCTCGGCGAGTCCGAGCCCGTCGAGCATCTCGCCGGGCTGCAGCCAGCCGTAATGCTCCACCGCCTGCTGGGCCACGTAGGCCAGGGCCGCGTAGGCGCCCCCGAAGGTGACGAGCGCCATCTTGGAGAAGAACAGGGCCGTCTGCCCGAAGACCGGCGGCACGCCGGGCAGGACGAGCAGCGCCGCCACTGGCAGGAGCCAGATCGCCAGCCACAGGGCGGCCACGCGCAGCGAGGCTGCGGCGCCGACGCGCTCCCGCGGCAGCGCCGCCTCACCGATGACCACGTCCGCCTCGTCCGCGGGCGCCGCATTGGTCTCGCCGGCGGGGCGCCGGCCGCGGGCGAGGCCCAGCAGGCCGGCCGCGATGACCACCAGCGGGAACGGCACGGCCAGCGCGAAGATCGCCACGAAGGCCGCGAGGGCGACGAGCCGGTCCGTCCGGTCGCGCAGGGCGCGGCCGCCGAGCCGCCAGAGGGCGTGCAGCACGATCGCCAGCACCGCCGCCTTCAGCCCGAAGAACAGGCCGGCGACGACATCGACATGGCCGTACAGCACGTAGAGCCAGCTCAGCGCCATCAGGGCAAGGAGCCCCGGCAGGACGAACAGCCCGCCCGCCACGAGGCCGCCTGCGGGCCCGTGCATCAGCCAGCCGATATAGGTCGCGAGCTGCTGCGCCTCCGGCCCGGGCAGGAGCGTGCAGAAGCCGAGCCCGTGCAGGAAGCGGCGCTCCGAGATCCAGCGCCGCTCCTCCACCAGGATGCGGTGCATCACGGCGATCTGCCCGGCCGGGCCGCCGAACGATAGGGCCGCCACCCGCAGCCAGACCGGGACGGCCTCGGCGAGGGTCGGCAGGCGTTTCAGGCCGTGAGCGGCAGCCCCGTCTCGATCAGGCGCGCCCACAGGGAAGCCCCGTACGGCGCGGCCGCGTCGTTGAAGTCGTAATGCGGGTGGTGGAGTGAGGCACTGTCGCCGTTGCCGATGAACATGTAGGCGCCGGGGCGGCGCTCGAGCATGTAGGAGAAGTCCTCGGCGGTCATCATCGGCGCCACCGCGCGGTCGACGTTCTCCCCACCGACCACAGCCTCGGCGACGTCGGCCATGAAAACCGTCTCGGCCGGATGATTCTCGGTGACCGGGTAACTGCCGCCGAACTCGGTGACGCCGGTCGCGCCGAAGCCCGCGGCGATCTCGGCCACCAGGGTCTCGATCCGCGTCCGGACCTGCGTCCGCACCGCCTGGGACAGGGTGCGCACGGTGCCCCGCAGGGTCACGGTCTGCGGCAGCACGTTGAAGGCCTCGCCGGCTTCGAGGGTACAGACCGAGACCACCGCGGATTGCACCGGGTCGAGGTTGCGCGACACGATGCTCTGCAGGGCGATGATCACGTGGCTCGACACCAGCACGCTGTCGACGGCGTTCTGCGGCAGGGCCGCGTGGCCACCCCGGCCCTCGATGGTGATGGTGAAGCGGTCGGTGGACGCCATGATCGGCCCTGGCCGGACCGCGAAGGTGCCGATCTTCATGCCGGGGATGTTGTGCATCCCATAGACCGACTCGACGCCGAACCGCTCCATCAGCCCGTCCTCGACCATGGCCTCGCCGCCACCGCCGCCTTCCTCGGCGGGCTGGAAGATCAGCACGGCGGCGCCGTCGAAATCGCGGGTCTCGGCGAGGTACTTGGCGGCCCCGAGGAGCATGGTCGTATGCCCGTCATGGCCGCAGGCATGCATCATGCCCGGGACGGTGGAGCGGTAGGGCAGGTCCCGCACCTCCTGGATGGGCAGGGCGTCCATGTCGGCGCGCAGGCCGATGGCGCGGTTGGAGCTGTGGCCCCTGCCGCGGATCACGCCCACCACACCGGTGCGGCCGATGCCGGTCACCACCTCGTCGCAGCCGAAGGTCCGGAGTTTCTCGGCGACGAATCCGGCCGTCCGCTCCACGTCGTAGAGCAGCTCGGGATGGGCGTGCAGGTCGTGGCGCCACGCCTGCATCGTGTCGGCGAAGTCGCGGATCCGTTCGAGGACGGGCATTGGGTTGGGGCTCTCGTGGCCTTCGGGTTTCGGCCTCCAGCAAAGCCGGGGCCAGAGCCGGCGTCAACGGCCGCGCTCGGCGAGTCTGCGGCGCGTCCTGTGCTGGGGTTGAGATCGGGATCCGCTTTCGCTCGACCGGCCCGTCGGAGCGGCAGCGCGGGAACCGACGCCCTCCCTCCCGGACATCCGTCGACAGGGAAAGGTGATCCGGCGCCCGACACAGGCCGCACCGTCCAGGGCCGCCTGCCGCGCCGGGCCACGTCAATCAGACAGCCCTGGACGCGCTCGATTGTCCAACCGCTGCGTTACGTATGTTGCCCAACTCGACTTACGGCATAGAAATCCGGTCTACAGCGCGCCGTAAATCGAAGTTCGGCCCGCAACCCGCGAAGGCAGACTGGGACCGACTGCAGAATGTCGGCTTCATGAGTCACCGACACCTTCGACAAGTACCCTCGGTCTACTCACCCGATCAGAGCAGTCGGAAGTCGACCTTTCAGGTCACGTCATGCCTCCGTGATGATCCGCTCCAGCGGAATGTCGTGCGACTGCGGGCAGATCGTTTCCAGGCGTCCGAGTTCGAAGCCGACACCAACGGTGCGCGGCCTCTCCGGCATTGCGGCAATGGTCCGGTCATAAAAGCCGCCGCCATAGCCGAGCCGGTAGCCCTGCCTGTCGAACCCGACCAGCGGCACCACGAGGAGGTCCGGGAAGACTGCCTCGCCCGATTCAGGCATCGGGATCTTCCAAGTTCCTTGCACCATCAGGCTGCCAGGGGACCACTCCCGGAAGACGAGCGGCTGCCCGCGTTCGACGATCACCGGCAGAGCTAGGCGTGAGCCGCGCTCCCGCATCGCGGTGAGAACGGCTCGTGGATCATACTCGCCCCGGAACGGCCAGTAGAAGCCGATCAGTCTGCCGGCGTACGGCTCGAGAACCGCTTCCAGGGTCCGGCTGATCCTCTCGCTCCAAGCGGACCGATCCTCGGCCGAGATGCTGGTACGCCGCGCGATCAGTCGCTCCCGGGTTTCCTTGCGCCAGTCACGGATCGTCGGCCAATCCGCATTGGCGGCTGGCCATGCCGGTCCGGGGCCGGTGACCTCACACACCTCATTCACGGAACTCATGGTCTCGCTCCCGCCGCTCCCGTGTTGCTGCCTGTGAAACGCCATTGGTCAGTGCAGGTGCATCCCGTGTCGCAACGGCTATTGCCCGCCGAAGGCGCGCAAGGGCCGCCCGGCTTCCGACCGGTGCATCATCACGGCCGTTCCTGCAGCATCATCGATCGCGGCAAGCCGAGGCCCCACGGCTGCATGGAGGGACATCTCGCTGCGATCCAGAACGAGGTTGACGCGCTCGCACCATTCACTGTCTGGGCTGTTCGCTGCTTCTGCTTCCAGAAGCGCCTCGGCGATCACCTGACGGACCTCCGTCACGAGTTGGCGCGTCAAGGGCGGCCGTGTTTTAGCAGCATACGCCTCGCTGATGATGCCGGCCCACTCGTCTGCCGTTCGACCAGAGTGTGTGCCCATATGCCCTCCCTCGCGGCGCGAAATGTACTCAATATTCAAATCGATTCCGAGTGATCACACCTGCATTGAGCATCTAATACACTCATCGAGAACCGGAACCAGCTTTTGGCCACAAGAGCGATTTCACGACGAGAATAGGCCGAGGGAAGAACCGTACAACTCGTCGCAATCCTTGAAAGGCGACTCACACAGAGGAGCAGTCGGCCCGCGCCTGTCCTCGGAACGGTTGCGGTGAGGGAAAGCCGATCTTTGCCGGCAATCGATGCGCCGACCGCGCGTCGCCTCGATTTCTCCTCCCGTTCCTCAGAACAAGATCGAGGAGGGACGAGGCTCTGCCTTTATGAACAGGCGTTCTCGACCTTTGAGAAGATGGTCGTTTCGAGCGCGATGTGATCGTCCACGGCCTTCGGCTGCGAACACCGTTCGACGGCATGGAAGACCGCGTGGATCTCCTCGGCCGTTTTTTCGTCGGCCCGGACGAGACGCCCGGTCCAGGCCGTGATTTCCTGTGGCGACGACGTGCTGGTCACGAAGCCGATGATGTCGCCCTCGGCCGTGCCGACGAGGATGCGGCTTCGATACGTCTGCGCAAAGCCGGGATTGGCGGCGGTGTAGGTCCCGGAGACGGCCTCGCCCATCTGGAGGAGGCGAAGTTCCGCGCCTGCTTGGCTCCGCCAGACACCATCGAACATCGTTGTCCAAGCCCGCCGATCGAGCGGCCGTTCGCACGGCCAATCACAAGCGATATAGCAGAATTGATATAACGGAAGCCCGAGCCCGGCAATGCTCCAGCGCGGTCTGTGTCTGGCGAGGCTCTGAGTACGGCTTCGCTACCAGAGGGCTTCGTGCAGATGGAACCGCACGACGTCGCCCGGCACGACCTCGATCCGGCCCTCCTCCAGCTCCACGAGGCCGTCGGTATCGGTGAGCGATGACAGCATGCCCGCGCCGTCGCGCTGGAACTTCCGGGCTTCCCAGGTGCCGTCGGCGTCCTGAGCGAGGCTGGCCCTGACGAACTCCCTGCGGCCCGCGCGCTTCCGATAGGAGAAAGCCGCCCTGACGGTGAATCCGCGCGGCGGCGCGTAAGCCGCGCCGGCGAGCCGGGCGAGGAGCGGCCGCACGACGAACACCAGGGTGACGTAGACAGCCACCGGGTTGCCCGGCAGGCCCAGGAACGGCTTGCCGTCGATCATGCCCATCGCGACCGGCCGTCCCGGCTTGATCCCCAGCCTCCAGAACACGAGGCGCCCCGACGGTCTCGACGGCGGTCTTCACATGATCCTCGTCGCCGGTCGACACGCCGCCCGACGTCAGGATCACGTCATGCTCGGCGGCCGCCGCCGAGAGCCTCGCCGCGAGTGCCGCCGGGTCGTCACGGATGACCCCGAGGTCACGCGCCGCGACGCCCATCCGCCGGAGAAGGGCAAGCAGCAGGATGCGGTTCGAGTCGTAGATCGCGCCTGGCCTCAAGGGCGCACCCGGCTCGACGAGCTCGTTGCCCGTCGAGAACACGCCGACCCGCAGGGTGCGGCGGACCTTCAACGTGCGCAGGCCGACCGCGGTCGCCAGAGCCAAGTCCTGCGGCCGGAGACGCCGGCCGGCCGGGATGATCGACGAGCCCTTCGCCGCATCCTCGCCGGCGTCGCGGCTGTTGGCGCCGCGCTTCAGCCCGAGCGGCAAGGACACCCGGCCGTCGGGCAGGACGTGGACGTCCTCCTGCATGAAGACGGTGTCGGCCTCCGCCGGCATCGGGGCCCCGGTGAAGATCCGGGCGGCCGAGCCCGCCACCGACACGCCTTCGGAGGAGCCGCCGGCTACGACGACAGCCCCAACCGGCAGGATCGTCGCATCGGAGGCGCGCAGGTCCGCGAAACGGACCGCGTAGCCGTCGACGGCCGAGTTGGGGAACGGCGGGACGTCGATGGGCGTGACGCAATCCTCGGCCAGGATGCGTCCGTCGGCCTCCAGAACGGGAACGTTCTCGGTGCCGACGACCGCGACGAGCCGCTCGCCGAACAGCGCGTGCGCGTCCTCGATGGTCATCAGAGGACCGCCGAACGCGAAGCAGTCGTCGCTGAGCTGGGCCATCCGGCTAGAGCCTCCCGAGGACGTCTTCGAAGGAAACGGCCACCCCGAGCATCAGCCCCGTCACCGCCTCCGCGTCGTTCAAATCTACGACGGGAATGACCGATGCCGGAAATGCGACGTCGCTCGCGATGCCCACGATGGTGGTGTCCAGAGGATGGATGGGCGGGCGGCCGTTGTCGGCGCGATGGACCTCGATCTTGGGGATCGGCTCCCGCTTGTACCCTTCCACGACGATGAGGTCGCAGGGGCTGATCCGCCGCAGGAGCTGACTCAGGGTCGCTTCCTCCTCATCCCGCAGCTCGTGGACCTGGGCCCAC
The DNA here is from genome assembly GCF_041806315.1 of Methylobacterium sp. OAE515. NCBI lineage: Bacteria > Pseudomonadati > Pseudomonadota > Alphaproteobacteria > Hyphomicrobiales > Methylobacteriaceae > Methylobacterium > Methylobacterium sp. OAE515. Next base: position 1,782,358 of record NZ_JBGMUV010000001.1, on the reverse strand, counting down.
CGGCGACCCGACGACACGAGAACCTCGCTCGCCCCCGCCCTGCGGTGCTCGTACGAGTCCTTCCCGGGCCAGTCGGTGTCGAAGTCGTGGTGCGCGTGCTTGATGGTCGCCACCTTCACCCCGCGGGCGACGAGCACGGGGATGGCCCGAACCAGCAAGTTGGTCTTGCCAGCCCCGCTCCACCCGGCAAGTCCGATTACGCGCATGCCGGACACCACTGCCCCCCTCGTGACGTTTCCACTGCCCCGCTCGACGGCTCAGGGCAAGCATCAGCCACGCCCCGGGACGCGTGACTGCGGCCCCGCACAAATTGAAACGCCTTCAAAAACGATATAACACCTGCGCTATAACGGCTGCCATTTGGTATGCCACGAGCGAACGCCACGCCAACGGACCCGAACGGGCACGCCATGCACGACTTCAACCTTCCCTCGATCGCGCAGGCATGAGCATGGGCGACGCATCCCCTGCGGCGGACTGGGCCGACATCGTGACGGACGCCTACTGCGCCGACGCGAAACCGCCGCTCACGCAGGAGCTCACCGACCAGGTCCGCGACGCGCTCGCGAAAGCTGTCGCTTCCCCGGCCGGAGACGCCCCGAATTCCCTAATGGACCGCCTGAACGACGCCCTCGACGCGTTCGAGACCGAGCTCCGGTCCGTCGTCGGGCCCAGGATCACGTCCCTGGACGAGGCGACAGGAGCCGTCGCGATGAAACACCGGTCCGAGGCCGGCCAGCCGCTCCGGGCCTTCGGCGGCCAGTAGATCCGATCGGACCGCGGGACGCCGCGACCACCCGCCCCAGCAGTTGAGAACCAGATACCGCAATGAGTGAGGCACCGGGGACAGTCAGGACCTTCTCGCATCCCGGCCGGGGGCGGAACAAGGCGCGCAGCGTACCCAAGGGGCGCCAGGTCGAGCCGCGGGCGAAGGTCGAGATCGAGGAGCTTCTCGGCTCCCGCTCGCGCCAGCGCGACCTGCTCATCGAGCACCTCCACCTGATCCAGGACACCTACGGCCAGATCAGCGCCGAGCACTTGGCGGCGCTGGCCGACGAGATGGCCCTGGCCTTCGCCGAGGTGTTCGAGACCGCGACCTTCTACGCGCATTTCGACGTGGTGAAGGAGGGTGACGCCTCCATCCCGAGGCTGACCGTCCGGGTCTGCGACAGCATCACCTGCGCGATGTTCGGCGCCGACGCGTTGCTGGAGACGCTCCAGCGGGAACTCGCCTCCGACGCCGTCCGCGTCGTGCGCGCGCCCTGCGTCGGCCTGTGCGACCACGCGCCCGCCGTCGAAGTCGGACACAACTTCCTGCTTAAGGCCGACCTCGCGTCCGTGCGGGCCGCGGTCGAGGCCGGCGACACGCACGCCCACGTCCCGGACTATGTCGACTACGACGCCTATCGGGCCGCCGGCGGGTACGCGACCCTCGACCGGCTCCGCAGCGGCGACCTTCCGGTCGACGACATCCTGAAGGTGCTCGACGACGGTGGCCTGCGCGGCCTCGGCGGCGCGGGATTCCCGACGGGGCGCAAGTGGCGCTCGGTGCGCGGCGAGCCCGGCCCCCGGCTGATGGCGGTCAACGGGGACGAGGGCGAGCCCGGCACCTTCAAGGACCAGCTCTACCTCAACACCGACCCGCACCGCTTCCTCGAAGGCATGCTGATCGGCGCCCACGTCGTCGAGGCGCCGGAGGTCTACATCTACCTGCGGGACGAGTACCCCATCTCCCGTGAGATCCTGACGCGGGAGATCGCGAAGCTCCCCGAGGGTGGCCCGCGCATCCACCTGCGCCGCGGCGCCGGCGCCTACATCTGCGGCGAGGAATCCTCGCTGATCGAGTCCCTCGAGGGCAAGCGCGGGCTGCCGCGGCACAAGCCGCCATTCCCGTTCCAGGTCGGCCTGTTCAACCGTCCGACGCTGATCAACAACATCGAGACGCTGTTCTGGGTCCGCGACCTGATCGAGCGGGGCGGCGATTGGTGGAAGAGCCACGGCCGCAACGACCGCGTCGGGCTGCGCTCCTACTCGGTCTCGGGGCGGGTGAAGGAACCGGGGGTGAAGCTCGGCCCGGCCGGCCTCACCATCCAGGAACTCATCGACGAGTATTGCGGCGGCATGGCAGACGGCCACACCTTCGCGGCCTATCTGCCGGGCGGCGCGTCGGGCGGCATCCTGCCGGCGTCGATGAACGACATCCCGCTCGATTTCGGGACGCTGGAGAAGTACGGCTGCTTCATCGGGTCCGCCGCCGTCGTGATCCTGTCGGACCGGGACGATGTGCGCGGCGCCGCGTTGAACCTGATGCGGTTCTTCGAGGACGAGAGCTGCGGGCAGTGCACCCCCTGCCGTTCGGGGACTCAGAAGGCCCGTATCCTGATGGAGCAGGGCGTCTGGGACACCGAGCTCCTGGGCGAGCTGTCCCAGTGCATGCGGGACGCCTCGATCTGCGGCCTCGGCCAGGCCGCCTCGAACCCGCTCAGCAGCGTCATCAAGTATTTCCCCGACCTGTTCCCCGCCCCGCGCGCCGCGGCTGCCGAGTGAGGCAACCGATGGCGCAGGCGAACCCGACCCCGATGTCCGAGCCAGGAGCGGCCGCATGAGCAACGCCCCCGAACAGCACGGCAACAAGACCGAGAAGTCCGAGATCCGGGCCGACGGGCTGCAGGATGCAGGCGGGCCCGCGCAGGGCCCGAAGCCGGAGGCCGGCGGCTCCTACTCGGAAGGCGCGAAGGCGGGCGGCCAGGCGGCACCGGAGCCGTCGGGACTGCACGATCTGAAGGAGCGGCCGACCGCACCCCCGACCATCGCGTTCGAGCTCGACGGACAGCAGGTCGAGGCCGGCCCCGGCGAGACGATCTGGGCCGTCGCCAAGCGCCTCGGCACCCACATCCCGCACCTCTGCCACAAGCCCGAGCCCGGCTACCGTCCGGACGGCAACTGCCGCGCCTGCATGGTCGAGATCGAGGGCGAGCGCGTGCTGGCCGCCTCGTGCAAGCGCACGCCGGCCGTGGGCATGAAGGTCAAGACCGCGACCGAGCGCGCCACCAAGGCGCGCGCCATGGTGCTCGAACTGCTCGTGGCCGACCAGCCCGAGCGCGAGACCTCGCACGACCCGACATCGCACTTCTGGGTGCAGGCCGACTTCCTCGACGTATCCGAGAGCCGCTTCCCCGCGGCCGAGCGCTGGACCGGCGACTTCAGCCACCCGGCCATGAGCGTCAATCTCGACGCCTGCATCCAGTGCAATCTCTGCGTCCGCGCCTGCCGCGAGGTCCAGGTCAACGACGTCATCGGCATGGCCTACCGCTCGGCGGGCACCAAGGTCGTGTTCGACTTCGACGACCCGATGGGCGGCTCGACCTGCGTGGCCTGCGGCGAGTGCGTCCAGGCCTGTCCGACCGGCGCGCTGATGCCGTCCGCCTATCTCGACGCCGAGCACAACACCCGCACGGTCTATCCCGACCGCGAGGTGACCTCGCTGTGCCCCTATTGCGGTGTCGGCTGCCAGGTCTCCTACAAGGTGAAGGACGAGAAGATCGTCTACGCCGAGGGCGTGGACGGCCCGGCCAACCACAACCGGCTCTGCGTGAAGGGGCGCTTCGGCTTCGACTACGTCCACCACCCCCACCGCCTGACGGCGCCGCTGATCCGCCTGGACAACGTTCGGAAGGACGCCAACGACCAAGTCGACCCGGCCAACCCGTGGACGCACTTCCGCGAGGCGACCTGGGAGGAGGCGCTCGACCGCGCCGCCGGCGGCCTCAAGACGGTCCGCGACACGCACGGCCGCAAGGCGCTCGCCGGCTTCGGCTCCGCGAAGGGCTCGAACGAGGAGGCCTACCTCTTCCAGAAGCTCGTCCGGCTCGGGTTCGGCTCGAACAACGTCGACCACTGCACCCGGCTGTGCCACGCCTCGTCGGTGGCCGCCCTCATGGAGGGCCTGAACTCGGGCGCCGTGTCGGCGCCGTTCTCGGCGGCGCTCGACGCCGAGGTCATCATCGTGATCGGCGCCAACCCGACCGTGAACCACCCGGTCGCGGCGACCTTCCTCAAGAACGCCGTGAAGCAGCGCGGCGCCAAGCTGATCGTCATGGACCCGCGCCGGCAGGTACTGTCGCGGCACGCCTACAAGCACCTCGCGTTCAAGCCCGGCTCGGACGTGGCGATGCTCAACGCGATGCTCAACGTGATCATCGAGGAGCGGCTCTACGACGAGCAGTACATCGCCGGCTACACCGAGAACTTCGAGGCGCTGAAGGAGAAGATCGTCGAGTTCACGCCGGAGAAGATGGCCACGGTCTGCGGCATCGACGCGGAGACGCTGCGCGAGGTCGCCCGGCTCTACGCCCGCGCCAAGTCGTCGATCATCTTCTGGGGCATGGGCATCAGCCAGCACGTCCACGGCACGGACAACTCGCGCTGCCTGATCGCTCTGGCCCTCATCACGGGGCAGATCGGGCGTCCGGGCACCGGCCTGCATCCGCTGCGCGGCCAGAACAACGTCCAGGGCGCGTCCGACGCCGGCCTGATCCCGATGGTCTATCCGGACTACCAGTCGGTCGAGAAGGCCGCGGTGCGGGAGATGTTCGAGGAGTTCTGGGGTCAGAAGCTCGACCCGCAGAGGGGTCTCACCGTCGTCGAGATCATGCGGGCGATCCACGCCGGCGAGATCAAGGGCATGTTCGTCGAGGGCGAGAACCCGGCGATGTCCGATCCCGACCTGAACCACGCCCGTCACGCGTTGGCGATGCTCGACCACCTCGTCGTGCAGGACCTGTTCCTGACGGAGACCGCCTTCCACGCCGACGTGGTGCTGCCGGCCTCCGCCTTCGCCGAGAAGGCCGGCACCTTCACCAACACCGACCGTCGCGTGCAGATCTCGCAGCCGGTGGTGTCCCCGCCGGGCGACGCGCGGCAGGATTGGTGGATCATCCAGGAACTGGGGAAGCGCCTCGGCCTGCCCTGGAACTACGGCGGTCCGGCCGACATCTTCCGCGAGATGGCCATGGTGATGCCGTCGTTCAACAACATCACCTGGGAGCGCCTGGAGCGCGAGGGCGCCGTGACCTACCCGGTCGACGCGCCGGACAAGCCCGGCAACGAGATCATCTTCTACGCCGGCTTCCCCACGGAGAGCGGGCGCGCGAAGATCGTCCCGGCCGCCGTGGTGCCCCCGGACGAGCTGCCGGACGAGGACTACCCGATGGTCCTGTCGACCGGCCGCGTGCTGGAGCACTGGCACACCGGGTCGATGACCCGGCGCGCCGGCGTCCTCGACGCGCTGGAGCCCGAGGCGGTCGCCTTCATGGCCCCGAAGGAGCTCTACCGGCTCGGGCTGGAGCCCGGCGACACGATGAAGCTGGAGACGCGCCGCGGCGCCGTCCACCTGAAGGTGCGCTCCGACCGCGACGTGCCGGTCGGCATGATCTTCATGCCGTTCTGCTACGCCGAGGCCGCGGCCAACCTGCTGACGAACCCGGCGCTCGACCCGATGGGCAAGATCCCCGAGTTCAAGTTCTGCGCGGCCCGGGCCTCCGCCGTTCACGCGACGCCCATGGCCGCCGAATAGGCGACGAGACCTCCGGCGGCGCGCTCAGGCGTGCCGCTGGATCCTGGTAGCGGACAGCGGGCGCATGTCGCGGGCGGCGCCGGGAGCAGCTGGCCTACCGACACCGAGCCACGGGCTGATACCGTTTCCGGTTGATCAGTCGGTGCCGTCTTTGCGAGCGCAGCGAAGCAATCCAGTCGGCGCTCCGCTGACAGATGTCGCGCAGCCCTGGTCGCTTCGCTGCGCTCGCGATGACGCGGCGGGCTGCACAGACCGAAGTATTCAACCGGACACCGTATGACGGGCCGACGCCCGACCTCGGGAGACTGCGCCCGACGGATGCGTGCCTCCGCGCGCCGTCCTTGATCCTAGGAGTCGGGCTTCATCAGCGACGCGAGAAGGTCGAGTTCGCCCGCCACGGCCCCCGAGGCGAGCCGCTCCATGCGCAGATAACTGTCGAGGATGGTGTCGCCCGTGCTCGTCAGGACCGCCCCGCCGCCTCGGCGTCCCCCCTTGCTCGCGGAGACGAGCGGCTCCTGGAACGCCTTGTTCAACGTATCGATGAGGTACCAGGCTCGCTTGTAGCTCATGCCCATCCGGCGCCCTGCGGCGGCGATGGAGCCGGTGTCGCGGATGCCACTCAGAAGGGCGGCCTTGCCCGGTCCCAGCAAGGTGTCCGAGCCGAGCTCGATCCGCAAACTGATGCTCGTGTCCTCGCCCAACGCACACCGCCGCTTCGCCGGAGGCCCCAGCGCCTCGCAGGCGTCCCTACGCGAAACGGCCTCGTCGATCATCCCGGCGGCCAACAGGATCGTCCGTTTCGTTCCATCGAGGTGGGTCCACCTCATCGCGGGTCGGGGGCACGCCGCCTGCGACCAGGCCGGCGGGCCATGCATGCGTCACGCGGTTTCTGCGGCGGGCGAGAAGCCCAGATCGCGCAGCGCTGCGGCCGTCCCGGGCTCGCCGAGCAGACTCAGGAAGGCCGCGAGCGCCGGCATCCCCTGGGCGTCGTCGCGATATGCCAGGTCGTAAGCCTCTTCCGTCAGCGGACGGAAGCCAAGCCCGTAGGCATCCGCGACGCTTGCTATGGCCACGCCCCAATCCGCCCTGCCTTGCGAGACCGCCGCGGCGACGGCGTTATGCGAGCGCGGCTGGTTCCAGAACCCCGCCGGCCGGGCACCGTTCAGCAGCCCGTCGACAAGCAGGCGCGTGCCCGATCCGGCGTTGCGGTTGACCATCACGGCGTCCGGGTCGGCGAGCGCGGCGGCGACCGCGTCCGCGGCGTCCCGACCTTCGAACCTGACGTCGCCGCGGCGAAACACGACGCCCTGGAGGCGGCGCCAGCCGGGCACGAGGGACATCCCTTCGGCAAGGAACGGGGCATTGTACCGGCCCGTCTCGGGATCGAAGAGGTGCATGGCGGCGACATCGCATTCGCCGCGTCGCAGGGCGGCAAGGCCGCCGGCCGATCCGACCCAGATGGTGCGGGCGCGGTAGCCGCGCTCGGCGAGCAGGCCGACCACCCGGTCCAGACCGATGCAATGGCTGCCGACGATCGTCAGGTCAGGCGCCCGAACGCCGGCCCCCAGGCGGACCACGGCGACGCCCTCTCCGGCTTCAATGCCTGCGCGCGCGGCTGGAACCGCGAAGAACCCGTCCGCCTGCGAGAAGGCGGTGACCGAACCCGAGCCCTTCGGCAGCGGCAGGGCCATCGTCCCCTCTGGACCGAGGGCGAGCGAGGTCATCACGAACTCGGTGCGACCGAACTCGGAGGGTACCCGCTGTGACACGCGCGCCTCGATCGTCTCGTCCTCCCGCGGCGGCAGCCCGGCAAGCGCCCGCACGAACGGGACGACGAAGTCGTGGAAGGTGAACATCGCGGAGGTGGGGAATCCCGGCAGGACAATGATCGGCTTTCCCTGAGACACCGCCACGCAGAGCGGCTTCCCGGGCTTCAGGGCCACGCCGTGGAACAGGATTCCCGGCTCGCCGAGGCGGGACAGCACACGGTGCGAGACGTCGCCGGCGCCTTTGGACGTGCCTCCCGACAGCACGACGAGGTCGCTGTCCCGGAGGGCGGACCGGATGGCTGCCTCGAGGACGGAGGCATCGTCGCGCACGATCCCGAGCTGGATCGGCTCCCCGCCGTTCTCGGTCACTGCGGCCGCGATGATCGCGCCGTTCGAGTCGTAGATCGCGCCTTCGGGCAGGGGCTCGCCCGGTGCGACCAGTTCGTCTCCCGTGGACAGGACCGCAACGCGCGGGCGTCTGGTGACATCGACGGCCGACAGGCCGCACGCCGCCAGCATGCCGATTTCGCGGGCGGTGATCCGCGCTCCCTTGCGCAGCACCGTCTCGCCGCGGGCCATATCGGCCCCGGCATAGCCCACGAACTGCGCGGGCCGAACCGCGGTCAGGACATCGACGGCGAGGCTCCGGGCGTCGAACTCCGAGTGCTCGACCATCACCACCGCGTCGGCGCCACGAGGGACCATGCCGCCGGTGGAGATCGGCGTCGCCGTTCCCGGTCGGACGACGACGGTCGGCGCGACGCCGCAGGCAAGGATCTCGCGGTTCAGCGTGAGACGCCGCGGGCTCGCCGGCCCGGCTCCTTCGGTATCGGCCGCGCGCAGGGCGAACCCGTCGACCAGGGAACGGTCGAAGGGCGGAACGTCCATCGGCGAGTCGACGTCGCGGGCGAGCACGCGCCCGAGCGCGTCTTCCAAGGGCACCGTCTCGGAAGGCAGGCGCGTGTGCGGGACCGCCGCCCGGAACGTTGCGAGCGCATCGTCCCGGCTCATCACCCTGAGAAACTGCTCCTGGCTCGAGGCCGCGGCGAGACGCTCGGCGAAATCCGCTGCCTCGTTACGGTCTGCATCGGCGTTCACAGGGCCCAAACCTCTGCCTCCTCGCCGGCCCGGAAGCCTTCGCTTTCCGGCTCGACCACGATGATGCCGTCCGCCTGCACCAACCGACTGAGCGGAAGGCCGGCTCCGCCGAGTGGCTCGACGCCATCCGGGCCACTCCGGACGAAGACGACCTCGGACAGACCGATCGACGAGACGATCTTCCGTACGAGGACGTGCCGCCGCGGCAAGCAATCCTGCGCGCCGGCGAGCCGCGCGATGAGAGGACGGCCGAGGGCCAAGAATGCGGCGAGTGCCGCCTCGGGACGCCCGGGCACCAGAAGAACCGGCCTGCCGGCTGCGGAGCCGACGGCGGTGGTTTCCCCGGGCCGCATTGCGATGCCGTGCGCGCGGACTTCCCCGGCGATGGCGAGGGCCGCAGCGCTATGGTCCGAGCGGCCGAAACCGCTTCCCCCGACCACCAGCACCGCGTCCGCTGCGCCGCCGCGGATGGCCTCAGCGATGTCCCGGACTCCCTGGGCGCGAACGGCCTCGGTCGCCCCGCCTGCCCGCGCGATCAGACGCCCGAGCAGGGGCGACACGGTATCGAGGATGGACGACCCCGCGGTGACGACGCGCAGGAGCGGCTGACGGACGTTCACCACCTTGAGACCGACCGACTCCAAGATGAGCAGGTGAAGCGGCTCGATCCGGGTGCCCGCCTCGATCAGCCTCTCGCTGCCAGCGACGTCGTCGCCGGCTCCACACACACCTTCCCGCGGGGCGATATCCGCGACGACCATGCCGTCCACAAAGCCTTCCGGAGGCAAGACCGCATCGGTGCCGGACGGCAGCGGCTGTCCGGCTTCGACCCATGGCGGTGGCCGCCCCAGGAAGATCGGCGCGTAGGCCGATGCGCCGCCCACCGAAGCGGCATCGACCGCGAAGCCGTCCCGCATTGCCGTCAAACCCACGGGCACATCGGAGCGCGCGACGACCGCTCCTGCGGCTACGCGTCCGAGCGCCGCTGCGAGCGGAACCGTCGCGGGGGCGACAGGAGCAGCTTCGCCGCTGAGCAGGTTCGCCGCCTCCCGAAGCGGGATCAGCGCCGAGGACGCATTTCGGATCATCATGGCGGCGATGCGCCATCCGGGTTCGATGATCAAGGGCCGGCATCGTGAACCCCTGTCACCCCCGTTTCATCACATCGGCGACCGGTGCTTCCATGCCTGCTCGCGCGCTAGACGAACACGATGTCGGCGGCCACTGCCTTCAATCGATCCGGCGCGCGCTGCTTCCGCTCGGCGCAGCGGTCGACCCGGCGTGCGCCGCGTTCGAATACCGAAAGAAGCCGCGTCGGCGAGAATACGTGCGGCTCTGCCTGGAATGCGGCACGACGATGCTCCCGTGGCGAGCATGTTCCCCCGCGAAGGGTGACTGCTCGCTTCCCTGACGGACAGCGATGGCCTCGTCGAACGTCCCGACGCCACGACAACGGTCGCCTCGGGCGATATGATCACTGACTATCCGCACGCGTTTCCCTGGTAGGCATGACAGGTCCATTCCGCCGAACCTGCGTCTCGAGGTCGGACTCATCGGCTGATCGCGCCATCCGCGTCGTCCCGTTCCTGAGGACGGGCCCGGGCGCATGATGCAGACGCTTCAGGAAATCCTGTCCCGCCTGTGCAGTCTGGATCGCGACGTGCTGGCGATCGCGTGGCTGTCGCTGCGTGTCAGCTTCACCGCCGTCGGCATCGGTCTCGTGCTCGGCATACCCCTGGGTGCGTGCGTGGCTGTCGCCCGCTTTCCCGGACGCGGCGCTGTGGTCGGCCTGCTGAACGCCTTTATGGGGCTGCCGCCGGTGCTCGTCGGCCTCGCCCTCTACCTCGTCCTCTCCCGCTCCGGTCCGCTCGGACCGCTCGGCCTGCTGTTCACCCCCGGCGCGATGATCGCCGCACAGGCGACGCTCGCGACCCCGCTCGTCGCCGCCCTGACGCAGCAGGTCGTCGCCGACGCCCGGGTGCATCTCGGGGAGCAGCTGCGCTCCCTCGGGCTCTCCGCGCCGCGTCAGGCCGGGGCGATGATCTACGACGTGCGCTTCTCCCTCGTGACCGCGGCGCTCGCCGCGTTCGGCCGGGCGATCTCGGAGATCGGCGCGGTCCTCGTCGTCGGCGGGAACATCGACGGCTATACCCGCACGATGACGACGGCGATCTCGCTGGAGACCCAGAAGGGCGATCTCAGCCTCGCCCTGGCGCTCGGCCTCGTGCTGATCGGCCTCGTTCTGGTGGTGAATGTCGCCGTGGCCCTGCTCCGCCGGCACGCCGCACGGGTGTATGGATGAGCGCGACGCCGGCCATCCGCCTCGAAGACGTGGCTCTGTCCCTCGACGGGCGAACGGTGCTCGACCATCTCTGCCTGGAGGTCGCCTCGGGCAGCGTCACGGCCATCATCGGCCCGAACGGAGCGGGCAAGAGCGTCACCCTCAGGGTCATCGACGGGCTCCTGCGACCCGACAGCGGAACGGTACGGGTCGGCCCGCACCGGCGGGCCTTCGTGTTTCAGCGGCCCGCGCTGATCCGCGCAACCGCGGCCGCGAACGTCGCGCTGGCTCTCGGGGGCCTCCCTCGTCCTGCGCGCGCCGCGCGGGTGCAGGAGGCGCTCGCCCGGGTCCGCCTCGCCGAGCGTGCACGCGATGCCGCGACGCGGTTCTCCGGCGGCGAGCAGCAGCGGCTGGCGCTGGCCCGCGCCTGGGCGGTCGAACCGGACCTGCTCCTCCTCGACGAGCCGACCGCGAACCTCGACCCGGCTTCGACCGAGATCGTCGAGGGGCTGGTGTCCGCGATGGCGCGGGCGGGCACCACCGTGGTGCTCGTCTCACACAATCTCGGGCAGGTGGCGCGCCTCGCCGACACGGCGATCGTGCTGGCCTCCGGCCGCGCCGTCGAGCATGGTCCATCCCGCCAGATCCTGTTCTCGCCGCGCACCTCCGAGGCGCGGGCCTACCTCGCTGGGGAGTTGCCGTGGACCCCTTCCGTCGTCGCATCCTGACCCTGGGATTGGCCGCCCTCCTGAGCGCGGCTGGCCTCCTGCCGTCGGCTGACGCCGAACCGACCTCGATCGTCGTCGCCTCGACAACCTCGACCGAGCAGTCCGGTCTGTTCAAGCACATCCTCCCGCTCTTCCGGGAGACATCCAAGATTGACGTGAAGGTCGTCGCTCTGGGCACGGGCCAGGCGCTCGACGCAGCGCGCCGCGGCGATGCCGACGTGGTGCTGGTCCACGACCGTCCCGCCGAGGACAAGTTCCTCGCCGAGGGCTTCGCCAAGACGCGGTACGACGTGATGTACAACGACTTCGTGCTGATCGGCCCGGCCTCCGATCCGGCCGGCGTGCGCGGCCTGGGCGTGCGCGAGGCCTTCGCCAAGCTCGCGGCCAGCAAGGCGGCCTTCGTGTCGCGCGGTGACCGCTCGGGCACCCACAGCGCCGAGCTGCGCGGCTGGAAGGAGGCGGGCGTCGATCTCGCGGCCGTGCGCGGACCCTGGTACCGGGATGTCGGCCAGGGCATGGGCCCCGCGCTCAACGCGGCCTCAGCGCTCGGCGCCTACATCCTCGCCGACCGGGGGACCTGGCTCGCGTTCAAGAACCGCGCCGACTTGGTCATCCTGGTTCAGGGGGACCCGAGCCTGTTCAACCCCTACGGCGTGATGCTGGTCAATCCCGACAAGCACCCTGGCGTGAAGGCGAAAGAGGGGCAGGCCTTCATCGACTGGCTTGTCTCACCGGCGGGGCAGCAGGCGATCGCGGGCTACAAGGTCGGCGGCGAACAGCTGTTCTTCCCGAGCGCCGGCGCGCCTGTGACGCGCTGACCCGGTATCCGCGCGTCGGAGGGCCGGACTGGCATCGACGCGCTGCCCCGCGGGCTGACACGCGGTGACCAGGTATGTTGTGCGCGTTCCAAGGTTCGTCGTCGAAGACACCAACTCAGCAGCTCAGGGCCCGATAGGCGCTTTGGCATTGCGCTCGCGGGCCGCGACAGCACCGCCGCGATGTCAGCGTCCCAGGGATCACCAGGGGACGCATTCCAGTTCCGCAACGTTCTTCTCAAGGCGCAGCGCGCGCATGTCCGCGCCAGCTCAATCGTCGACATGGCTGGGCGGCTGGGAGAACGCCTATGCCCACGACGATCAGACGCGTTGAACTCGCGCAAGCCGCTCTCGACGCTTACCTCCACGCCGAAGGCGCTGACCGGCGTTGGACCGGTGGTGTGCCCGCCTGCGAGATCGTAGACTTGATCACCGACCTGCTGCTTCTCGCGAGAACCAGAGGGTATGATCCCTGCTCAGTCCTCAGCAAGGCGCGGCATCACGTGGAAGCTGAGACTGGCGTGCGCTGCTGAATGCGCTCTGCTGTCTCTGGCCGCTCAGCGGACTGAAGGTGTCGGCTGTTCTCCGACGCGGCAGACCTGATTACTGCCTAGCCCTTATCACGCGAGACTCTGAGCCAAGCGGCGTCACCTGCGTTGCTGTCCGTCGCTTCAAATCTCGGATAAACTCGGTCCTGACGGCAAGATTTGAGACGCAGGATGGGTAGCAATACCAGCTCGCCTGTGTGGAGACCCGGCCAGGGAGAGATGGCCGAGCGCATTCGTGCTCATGATTGGGCGGCAACACCGCTCGGATCGGTCGAGCACTGGTCGCCGCGCCTCAAGCTCGCTGTCGAGATGGTGCTGGCCAACCCGCTGGTGGCCAGCCTTGTCTGCGGGCCCGATCACATCCTGATCTACAACGATGCCGCCGCCGCGCTCTACGGTGCGCACCATCCCGCAGCTCTCGGCCAGCCTCTGCCAAAAGCCTTTCCGGCCGGTTGGGTTACGACTGAACCCTTCTACCGGCGGGCGTTCGCGGGCGAGGTCGTGCAAGTCCACGGTCAGCCGCTCGACACGCGCGGCGAAGGCACTCCGCAGGCCGCCGCATTCGACGCCATTCTCACGCCCGTGCGCGAGGAGGCGGGACATGTGGCTTACGTCCACATGGTGGGCACCGAGATCGGCAGGCGCACGCGCGCCGAGACGGCTCTGCGTGCGAGTGACGAGCAACTCGCCGCGATCTTCGGCAATGCAGCTGTCGGGTTGTCGGAACTCGCGCAGGATGGCCGCTTCCTGCGGGCCAACAATGAACTCTGCCGAATCCTGGGGCGCACCCGTGACGAGGTTCTGCGCCTGACGGTCATGGATGTCACTTACCCGGACGATGTCCCACCGAGCCTGAAGGCCGTCTCCGAGGCACTCCGGACGAATCAGCCCGCTTCCCTCGACAAGCGCTATATGCGCCCGGACAGCACGTTCGTGTGGGCCAACAGCCGCGTACAGCCGCTGCACCATGGACCAGATCAGCCGAGCACGCTGCTGGCGGTCACAGCCGATCTCACAGACCGGCACGGCGCCGAGGAGCGTCTCCGGGAAAGCGAAGAGCGGTTCCGGGCCCTGGCGAGCCTTGTGCCCGTCATCCTGTGGCGCTCGGACGCAAGCGGCACGAACTTCTCGGAGAACCGGTCCTTCCTCGACTACACCGGCCAGCTGACAGGTGAGGTGGACGATTTCGGTTGGCTTGAGCCGATTCATGCCCACGACCGAAAGGCCGCCCGTGAGCTCTTCCGAAGCGGGATCGAGAGCCGGCAGCCGATCAGCATGCAGCTCCGCTTGCGCGGCCGAGACGGGCAGTACCGCTGGTTTCTGGCGCGACAGGTGCCGATCTTCGACGCGCAGGGCCAGGTGACGGAATGGTTTGGCGCGGCCATGGACATTCACGAGCTGCGCGAGTTGCAGGAGCGTCAGGCCGTGATGGTCGGTGAGCTGCAGCACCGCACCCGCAACCTGATCACGGTGGTGCGCGCCATCGCGCAGAAGACCATGGTGCAGACCGGCCCGACGGAAACGTTTTGCGAGCAGTTCAACGACCGGCTCTCAGCTCTGGCCCGCGTGCAGGGGCTGCTCTCGCGCTCCGACCAGGAGCCCATCACGCTCAGGGGGCTGATCCGCACGGAACTCGAGGCCTTCGGGGTGTCTGCCATGCAGAACCGCGTGGCGCTTGAGGGGCCGCGCGTGGTTCTGCGCAAGGCCAGCGTGCAGACACTGGCTCTGGCCCTGCATGAACTGGCCACCAACGCGCATAAATACGGGGCTCTGGCCAGCGCGCAGGGCGAGCTATGGGTCAGTTGGGACACCTATACCGCCAAGGCCGGGGAGCAGCGGCTCTCCTTGCTGTGGCTTGAGGAGGGGATCCGGAAGCCTGAGGGGCAGAGCGCGGTCCAGCGCGGCTACGGGCGCGAGCTGATCGAGAAGGCGCTGCCCTACGCGCTCAAGGCGCACACGAGCTACGAACTGGGTGAGGACGAGCTACGCTGCTCGATCGATCTGCCGCTTGCTGACACGCACGAGCGGACCGTTCGCTGAGGCGCGCCTCAACGGGCAAAGGCGGCTACCGGACAGCATCTGACCTGAACGGCTGTCCATTTCCCCGATCAGCCCCAAGGCGCCCTCAGGCCCGGATGAGCGCGCAAAAGTCGATCTGACGGTGGACGAACGCCAAAGCCGGGAGAAGCAGGCAGGTCTGCTACCCACCACCATCAATCCTCGACGTTCGTCTCGGGCCGGTCACCGCCCCGGGCGGTCTCGTCGTGCCACCGGTACTTCTCATCTTCGTAGCTGATCACGGTGTCATCGTCCGGTGCACGCTGCTCCGCTGCCGCACGTTCCGCAGCCGCATGCGCATCCTTCCGAGTTGGGAACGTCTCGGAGAACACATCACCGACTTTATACGCCCAACCTCCATCGTGCTCGACCACTTGGTACGTGACGCTTGCCATGGCGGAACCTCGCGCTTGCACGAGGCAACGCGGCACTCCACTCTTCTGTTCTAGCGGGATGCAACTCTCTGCGCATTCTGGTCGGGGGTGGCCGTCAAGCAGGCTTACCGCCGATTGTTGCCGTCCAGCGGAACCCGGCAGGATCCCGCAAGCGGACGGTGTCCGCTCGTCCAAGCGGCGGTCTGAACCGATCTATAGAGAGGCGCTTTGGGAAAGCTGCTGCGGGAGTTCAGCTGCGTTGCTCCGCGGCCGGATTGGCCGGTCCCGGGTCGCGCGCTAGGTTCGGGCACCGCGCCCCTTTGGCAGCCGTGGAGCGCACGAAATGGGTATTGCCAACCTCTCGCCACTTTCCTTCGAGGCGCTTCCACACGGGATCCGCGCGCGCTTCGTCGACGGCGTGAACGGGCTGCGCATGCACGTGCTGGAGACCGGCCACGGCGAGCCCGGCCGCCCCCTTATCCTTCTGGTGCATGGCTTCCCAGAGATCGCCTTTTCCTGGCGCAAGATCATGCCGGCCCTGGCTGCGGCCGGCTACCACGTCGTAGCCCCCGACCTGCGCGGCTATGGTCGCACGTCGAACGGCCCGGTCGGCTACGACGATGACCTCGCGCCCTACCGCCTACACAATCACCTTCTCGATCTGCTGTGT
Source organism: Methylobacterium sp. OAE515 (assembly GCF_041806315.1). NCBI lineage: Bacteria > Pseudomonadati > Pseudomonadota > Alphaproteobacteria > Hyphomicrobiales > Methylobacteriaceae > Methylobacterium > Methylobacterium sp. OAE515. Next base: position 1,766,442 of record NZ_JBGMUV010000001.1, on the reverse strand, counting down.
CTGGCGAGCGCACTTGGCCGGCACCGAGCCGCCGCCATCATCGGGCACGATTTTGGGTCCTGGATCGCCGGCTACTGCGCGCTGGCCCGGCCTGACGTGTTCGGAGCAGTCGTGCTGATGAGCGCGCCGTTTGCCGGTGCCCCGACGTTCGACGCGCTGGAGCGAAGTCTGCATGCCCCCGCCGACGACCCGATCCACGCCGCGCTCGCGGCCCTGCCGCGCCCGCGCGAGCACTACCACCTCTACTATGCGTCACGATCGGCCGCGCCCGACATGGATGGCAGCCCGCAGGGCCTGACGGCCTTCCTGCGCGCCTATTTCCACCACAAGAGTGCGGACTGGCCGGACAACCGCCCGCACGCGCTCGCGCGTTGGACCGCCGAGACGCTGGCGGAGCTACCGGCCTACTACATCATGGATCTCGGACGGAGCATGCCGGCGACGGTCGCCCCCGAGATGCCCGCCGACGCGGGTGGCAACTGCGCGTGGCTGACCGATCGGGAACTTGCAGTCTACATCGACGCGTACGCGCGGACCGGTTTCCAGGGGGCGCTCCAGGGCTACCGCTGCCGAATGGATGGGAGCCTGGCCCGCGACCTCGCGCGGTTCGCCGGTCGGCGGATCGAGGTTCCCGCGCTGTTCGTGGCCGGGCAGAGTGACTGGGGTCCGTTCCAAGCCCCCGGCGCGCTGGAGCGTATGCAGGGGGAAGCCTGCGCGCGCATGCTCGGCTGCCACTTCGTCGAGGGGGCCGGCCACTGGGTGCAGCAGGAGCAGCCCGAGGCCGTAATCGAGTTGGTCCTCGAAGCCCTTGCGCGCGCCGCCGCATGATCCGCGCCTCGCGGGGCCCTACATCCGCCCTTGGCCTGAGACATCATCGCGAAGGATCACGAAGGCCGGACGCGGCCGGTGCGCGCTGGTTCTAGAAGCCGCCAGCGCACCGCGACGTGAGGTGCTGAAGACCGGATGCTACCGACCGTAAAATTTCGGATCGAGCGCGGCGAGCGCAAGGAGCGGTGGCGGGAGGGCAACACCGTGCATCCGCATTGTCCGCGCGGCGGAACGGCATCCGAGCTGGTCGTCGGCTGCGGCCGCGGCCTCGACCGCCGCGATGGTGGCGGCGTCCGGGTGAGGTGCCGATGCCGGCTTGGTGGCAGCCGGCGCATCCTTCGCCTGATTCGCCGGCCCGCGCTGAGCATCGGTGCCCGCCTGATTTGGCGAACCTCCCGGGGTCGGGCCACTCAGCCCGGACTTCTGCTGGACGTCGCCGCCTGCGGAAGAGGCCGTACCCTGGCTTGCCCCCGAGGGATTTGAAACAGCGGTCGCCTGTTGCGGAGGCGTCGCGGCGGCCTCCTTCGCCGGCTCCGGCTGCTTCACGAAGGCCAGAAGCTCCTGGCAGAGATTGGCTGGACGCCCGGACGGGGCGGCTGTGCCGCTCTCCTGCGCGAGCGCGTTGTCCGCTCCGAGCAGGGCCCCTGCCAGACCGATTGCCTGGGCGAAAGTGCTCAGTCGCCGCTTCATCGGATGCGCTCCTCCTGAAAGCTTGGTCTCGTCGCTGCTGGCGCTCGAATGCCGGGCCTCAGGAGCGCTTCGGCTGCGAGGCGGCGCCCTCGGCTTTCCCATGCGGCTCGCCGGCGAACTCATCGGGGGACGGGTCGCCGTTCCAACGTGGGCCGACCAGGTTGGTGCCCGGCTCGGAGACCCGCGCACCGGAGGTGGCGAATGCCTGGTAGGCGAACTTCTGATTGCTCGTGAGCGCCAGCATGGCCGCGACGCCCAGGAGAACGGCGGCAAGGACGGCGGCGATGAAAGCCTTCATGTCAGCTTGTCCTGATCTGAGCCCGGCCCATCACTCGGCCGGTGCCGGGCGGGATCCGAGCTGCGGGCCGCTCGCGGTGCGAGCCTGCTCCTGCTCGACCCAGAGGTCGTGGTGCGCGCGTGCCCAGGCCAGATCGACCTGACCGCTGCCCATCGCGTCGTAGGCGCCCTTCATCCCCAGCGTGCCGATGTAGATGTGGGCCAGGATACCGGCGATGAAGACGATGCCGATCAGGGAATGGATCACCTGCATGATCTGCATCCCGTTGACGTCGAGGAGCGCGAACGGGAAGAGCATCATCAGGCCGGTGGCGCCCATGGCGGCGCCGAAGCCGGCCACCATCCAGAACACGCCCTTCTGGCCCGCGTTGAAGCGGCCCGCATGCGGGTGCTTGCTGCCGATGAAGCCGCCCCCCGCCTTCAGCCACTCCCAGTCGATCCGGTTCGGGATGTTGTCCCGGATCCAGACGACGATCATGAAGGCGACGCCCAGCATGAAGGGCCAGGCGAGATAGACGTGGCTGTACTTCGCATACTGGGCCAGCGCACCGAAGGCATCCGGCCCGATCAGCGGCATCAGCAGCCGCTTGCCGAAGATGTAGTTCAGGCCGGACAGGGACAGGATGATGAAGCACACGGCCGTCATCCAGTGCGTGAAGCGCTCGAACGCGTTGAACCGGAGGATCTTCTTGCCGGATTCCTGGCTGTGATCCGTGATAATCCGGCCGCGCCAGAGGAAGAAGAGCGCCAGGGCAGCGAGCATGCCGAGGATCACGAGCGCCCCGATCCAGGGCAGCCATCCCTCGCGGAACATCTGGTACGCGCGGCCCTGCGGCTGGATCAGGTTGGCGGCCTTGCCGTCCGGGATGCTGATGCGCCCGCTGATCTTGGGGGCCTGCCGGAACAGAAGCTCCTCATTGATCGAATCCGCCGTGGGATTCGCACCCATCGGGTTCTGCCCATCGGCCTGGATCGGGTTCTGCGCCTGCGCGGCCCCGTAGACACCCGGTGCCGTCCAGAGCGCCGCTGCCAGGACGAGAGTGCTGAGAAGCGTCCATGCCCGCCGCATCGGCGTTCCTTTCAGATCGGTCGAGCGGTCCGCGGACGCTGCCGCGGTCCCTGTTCCTGCGCGCCCCTCAGCGGAGGAGCAGCCCCACATCAGATCGCGATCGTCTCGCGATAAGCTGTCTTCCAGCCCCAGGCCCCCGAGCCGTACCCGCGCTTGATCACCCGCTGCTTGTAGATCTCGGCGATCATCTCGCCGTCGCCCGCGAGCAGAGCCTTGGTCGAGCACATCTCGGCGCAGAGCGGCAGCTTACCCTCCGCGAGCCGGTTCGAACCGTACTTCTCGTATTCGGCGGTCGAGAGATCGGGCTCGGGGCCACCCGAGCAGTAGGTGCACTTGTCCATCTTGCCCCGGGACCCGAAGTTCCCGACGCGCGGATACTGCGGAGCGCCGAACGGGCAGGCATAGAAGCAGTAGCCGCAGCCGATGCAGATGTCCTTGGAGTGCAGCACCACCGCGTCGGCGGTGGTGTAGAAGCAGTTGACCGGGCACACGGCCGCGCAGGGCGCGTCGGTGCAGTGCATGCAGGCCATCGAGACCGAGCGCTCGCCGGGCTTTCCGTCGTTGAGCGTCACCACCCGCCGCCGGTTGATGCCCCACGGCACTTCGTGCTCGTTCTTGCAGGCGGTGACGCAGGCGTTGCACTCGATGCAACGATCCGCGTCGCAGAGAAACTTCATGCGCGCCATGATCAGGTCGCTCCTCTCAGGCCGCTCGGATCTGACACAGGGTGGCTTTCGTCTCCTGCATGCCGGTGACGGGATCGAAGCCGTAGGTCGTGACGGTGTTGACGCTTTCGCCGAGCACGACCGGGTCGGTGCCCTTCGGGTAGTAGTCGCGCATGTCCTTGCCTTGGTACCAGCCGGAGAAATGGAACGGCATGAACGCGACGCCTTTCCCCACGCGGTCGGTCACGAGGGCCTTCACCTTCGTCTTGGAGTTGTTCTCCGCGCCCGTGACCCAGACCCACTGACCATCCTTGATGCCGCGCTCGGCCGCGTCACCGGTGTTGATCTCGACGAACATGTCCTGCTGCAGCTCGGCGAGCCACGGGTTGGAGCGGGTCTCCTCGCCGCCGCCCTCGTATTCGACGAGGCGGCCCGAGGTGAGGATGATCGGGAAATCCCGGGCGACGTTGCGCTCGACGGCCGCCTTCTGCACCGAGAACCCGATATTGGGCATGCGGAACTGACGCTCATCGGGCCGGGTCGGGTACTTGGCGACCAGATCGGGGCGCGGTGAGTAGATCGGCTCGCGGTGGACCGGCACCGGGTCGGGCAGGTTCCAGGCATTCGCGCGCGCCTTGCCGTTGCCGAACGGCGAGACGCCGTGCTCGAGACAGACGCGCTGGATGCCGCCCGAGAGGTCGGTCGCCCAGCTCACCGTATCGGGCTTGTCGCCGCCGATCTTCAGGATCGTCGCCAGTTCGTCCGCCGTGAGATCCTTGTCCCACCCGAGCTTCTTGAACACGCCGAGGGTGAATTCTGGATAGCCGTCGGTCAGGTCCGAGCCGTTGGAGTAGGAATCCTCGGCCAGCAGGGTCTCGCCGTTGCGTTCGGTGCCGAAGCGCGCGCGGAACGTGCCGCCGCCCTCCTTCACGTGCAAAGCCGTGTTGTACAGGATGGCCGAGCCCGGATGGCGGATCTCCGGCTTGCCCCAGCAGGGCCAGGGCAGGCCGTAATAATCCCCGCCGACCTCCGGGTCGTCCTTCGGCGCCCGCAGGGTGACGAGGTCGAACTTCTGCTGGTTGCGCATATGCGCCTTCAGGCGCTCGGGCGACTGCCCGCAATAGCCCGTCGACCAGCCGCCGCGGTTGATCTCCCGCAGGATGTCCTCGGCCAAGGGGACGTTATTCTCGACCTTGATGTTCTTGAACATCGGGTCGGCGAAGCCGAGCTTCTTCGAGAGCAGGTAGAGGAACTCGTAGTCGTTCTTGGACTCGAAGGCGGGCTTCACGATCTGCTCGCCCCATTGCAGGGACCGGTTCGAGGCCGTGCGGCAGCCGTCCATCTCCAGCGAGGTGCAGATCGGGAGCAGGTAGGTGTTGTCCTGCCGGGCGTCGAGCGCCGCGAAGGTGGTCGGATGCGGGTCCGCGACGACCATCAGGTCAAGCTTGTTCAGGCCTTCGAGGGCCTCGGGCAGGCGCGTGACGGTGTTGCCGCCATGGCCCGAGATCATCATCGCCCGCGTGGGGCTGCGCTGATCGATCTGGTCGGGCGGGAGGTTCACGGAGTCGAACCAGCGGGTCGAGGTGATGCCCGGGGTCTCCATGTTCTCCTTGCGGGACCGCGCCTTGCGGCCGGCAGCCGCGGGAACCTCATCGAAGCGCGATTGCAGCCACGCGTAGTCCACCTCCCAGACGCGGGCCCAGTGCCGCCAGCCGCCCTCGACGAGGCCGTAGTAGAGCGGCAGCGTCGTCACATCGAGGCCGAGGTCAGTCGCACCCTGCACGTTCGTGTGCCCGCGGAAGATGTTGGCGCCCGTGCCCGGCTTGCCGACATTGCCCGTGGCCAAGCACAGGATGCAGAGGGCGCGCACATTGGCGGTGCCGACCGTGTGCTGCGTGTTGCCCATGCACCAGATCATGGTGGCGGGCTTCTCCTTGGCGAACTTCTCCGCCACGCGGCGGAGCTGCTCGCCCGGCACGCCGGACACGCGCTCCACTTCCTCGGGCGTCCACTTGGCGACCTCCTTGCGGACGTCGTCCATCGCGTAGACGCGCTGGCGGATGAATTCCTTGTCCTCCCAGCCGTTCTGGAAGATGTGCCAGAGCATGCCCCACGCGACCGGGATGTCCGTCCCCGAGCGGATGCGCACATAGTCGGTGGCGTGCGCCGCCGTGCGGGTGAAACGGGGGTCGATGACGATCAGGTTGGCGCGGTTGATCTCCTTCCCGGACAGCACGTGCTGCATCGAGATCGGGTGCGCCTCGGCGGGATTGCCGCCCATGATGATCATGGTCTTGGCGTTGCGGATGTCGTTGTACGAGTTGGTCTGGGCGCCGTAGCCCCAGGTATTCGCCACGCCGGCCACGGTGGTCGAGTGGCAGATGCGCGCCTGATGGTCGACGTTGTTGGTGCCCCAGAAGGCCCCGAATTTCCGCAGCAGGTACGCGGCCTCGTTCGTGTACTTGGCCGAGCCGAGCCAGTAGACGGAATCGGAACCCCACTTCTCGCGGATCTGCAGCAGCTTATCGCCGATCTCGTCGATCGCCTGATCCCAGGAGATCCGCTGCCACTGGCCCCCGACGAGCTTCATCGGGTATTTCAGGCGGCGGTCCGACGAGACCAGCTCGCGGATGGCGGCCCCCTTGGCACAATGGGTGCCGCGGTTGATGGGACTCGCCCAGGACGGCTCCTGGCCGACCCACACGCCGTTCACCACTTCGGCGGTCACCGTGCAGCCGACCGAGCAATGCGTGCAGATGTTCTTCTTGATGACCGTCCCCGGCCCGACCGCCGACGAGCCGGCGGCCTCGACCTTGCGGACGGCGCCGAGCTGGATCGAGCCCGCGGCGGCGAGCGCTCCGGCCGTGAGCCCAGACTTGCGCAGGAACGCACGCCGGTCGAGCACGCCCGCAGCGAGACCGGCCGCGACCGCCTGATGCTTGCTGCGGCTGGCCTCGCCGCTCTTCCGCTTCGTCAGCATGGCAGCCTCACTTCGTCCCCGGCGCAGGATCGGGATTTTTCAGGAGCGTCTCGTAGCCGTTGGTCCGGTAGAACGCCTTCACGTGATCGCTCAGGCGGTACCGGCTGCGCGTCTCGTCCTGGCCCGGGTCGTAGGCCTGGGCCTCCGTCGCAGCCATCGGCGACGCGACCGCGGCGGCGGCCGCCACGGTGCTTCCGCCGAGCGCCCGGAAGAACTGGCGACGACCGAGCGTCTTCGGATCCTGCCGCATCATCCAACTCCCTCAGCGACACCCGCTTGATAGCAAACCCACGTCACGCCTTTCGGTCACGCTCCGACCACCGGGCACCGCATCCCCGTCACGCATCCATCGCGAAGGCTTCCGCCTCCACCTCCATGAAGATCCGTCCCAGGCTGCCCACCGCCCGGTAGAAGCGCGCGTTCTTCGCCCGCTCAAGATCCCCGAAGAAGCGGTCCGCCCAGGGGACGAGGTGCCGGCCGAAGAAGCGCGCCTGTACATCGGGCTCGGCCGCGAACCGCCCGCCGGCGAGCCCCGCCATCACCTCCATGAGGAAGGCCAGGTGGTCCTCCGGCTCGCTCATAGCCTCGGCTCGCGAGAGGCCGAGGGCCGCGAGATCCTCTCGGACCAGCGCGAGCGGGCGCTCGTTGAGGAAGCCGGTGAGATAGTAGGAGGCGTAGGGAAGCAGCTCGCCCCTGCCCACGCCGATGAACAGCGCGAAGAACTCGCGCTCGACCCCCGCGCCCGTAGCCTCTGCCGCCGCGCGGCTCAGATCCGCGACGTGCTGGCCGAGGATCCCTTCGCCGCCCGAGAGGCCGGCGAGCGTATCGAGCAGGGCCTGGCTGGGTGGACGTCCGAGCAGGACGGCCAGGAGATCGTAGTGCCGCGCGCGGAGACTGTCGACGTCGTCCACGCGGGCGCCGCCCAGCGCCTCCGATTCCACAGGTCCGAACGCCGACGCCACTGGAGTTTTCTACTCGCCCGAGATCGGACGGATCTCGCTCTCTGGAACGACAATAAGAAGGGCTCTTATCTCCCGCAATCCAAAACTCCTAGCTCGTATTGGGCATCGCGCCGCCGTGCCGCCGCAGGCGCGGTCCCGGACTCGTCTCCTTTCCGTCGACCACGGGCACGGGATCGCGCGCGGGCGTCGGATCAGGGAAGGCCGGAGCGGCTCGCTGGACTGTGGCCGCGGGGGCCGGGAGGGCCGGCGCATGGTCCTGCGGATCGGGTCCGGGCGGAGCGGCATCGGCCACAAGGGGACATTCCGGCGCCCGACCGGGCTCCGGCGAACCTTCGGGCTGGCTATCGCGGGTCTCACCCGACGCCGGCGTCGCTTTGGCGGCCCCGCCCAGCAGACGCCGGAGCATTGCCTCGACGTCGTCGCTGGGCAGAAGCGGACCGAGACCAGGGACGCCACCCGGGCTGTTCCAGTCGTAAGCGTATTCCCGCGCCTCGCTGACGAAGTCGCGGATGGCAGGGTCGAGCGACCACATCCGGCGCAGGGCCGCGTTGCGCAGGGCCGTCGGAACGCCGGCCCGCAGGAACGGGGCGAGATCGGTCTCCGGGGTCAGGGCTTCGAGGGGCGGGAGATCCACAACCGGATCGTCCGCCAGCTCCGGTTCCGGCGGCCGCGCCTCGGATCCGGGCTGCGGCGCGATGAGATCCGTCTCGGCGGCCCCCGCGTCCGGCGCCGGGCGAGGCGCCGCGTCGGGGGCGGTCGGCGCGCCGCGTTCCGCCAGGGCGGCGGCGCGCACGGCGAGCTTGCGCCGCGTCCACCGCGAGAGAAACCCCTCGCTCATTCGCGCCGCTCCCGGGCCCCGTGCGCCCGGCGGGCCAGCGCCTCGGGATCGGCGCGATCGCGCTTGCGCTTCTCGAACTTGCGCTCGACGTGGAAGGCCTCGAAGAAGGCCAGAAGCTTCGCCTGCACCTCCGGAGGCATCGGCACCGGCTCGACGATCTCGCCGACCCCTTCGGCCATGGATTCCCCCTCATACGGGTCGGCCGTGACGCTCGCGACCTCGTAGGTCTCGTCGCCGCTGTTGCGCAGGGCGACCCAGAGGGAGGGGCGCCCGGAGACGAGATTGTCGCGGTAGTGCCCGGTCTCGCCCGGATGCAGCGCGACTTCGTACGAGCCGGCATAGAAGGTCGCCTCGTCCTCGGTCTCGGAAAGCTTCGTCCAGGGCGACGCGGCGGCCGCCGCCGGCAGGGCGCCGACCGGGAGCCAGGCATGGCTCGCCCAGGGGCCGGTCAGGCGCCGCCGCGCGACGATGATGCCGACCTCGAAACGATGCTCGGGCGTCGTGGACATGTCAGGCGGCCTCCCGGCCTTCGGCGAGGGGCAATCCGACGACGAGATTATGCGGCTTGAGCTGCACGCTGCGATCCGGCGCCGCCGCGAGCAGGAGATAGACCGGGCGCTCCCCCACTGTCGGCAGGACCTGCGCGGGGTCGTCGAAGGTCAGGCTGAAGACGGCGAGCACTCGCTCGCGTGTTCCGGCATCGAGCGTGTCGCCGCGCCAGAGCGCGTTGCCGATGCGCGTCCCCTCCTGGTCGAGACCGACGAACCAGCGCCAGTCGGGGTCGTCCAGCCGGTCGAGAGGTGTCACGCGCACCGCGACGTTCAGCAGGTGGCCGACGAAGGTTTCGATCACCTGCGCCAATCCCGCGCGGCTGCGAGGATCGGAGCCGAGATTGAGCGCCATCGTGAAGGCGTCCGACCGGCTCCAGTACGTCCAGGCATTCTCGGCCGTCAGCACGTCCAGCTCGTTCGCTGCCTCCTTGCCCAGCATCGTCAACAGGGGCGAGAGCGGCGCGCTTCCCTCGCGGGCGGCGATCACCTCGGCGTCGGCCAGGAGCACGGCGCCCTCGTGGAAGCTCACGCGTTGGGGGCGGAAGAACATCTCGGCCGCGCGCAGGACGAAGGGGTCGTCGCAGCCGTCGAGGGCGTTGCGCAGGATCAGGTGGACGAGCTGGTTCAGGAACAGGGACGGCACGCCCTGGAGGTCGCCGCGCACGAGCGACAGATATCCCGCCTCGACGGAGCGGGACGCGAGCAGCCGGTCGCGGAAGGCGAGGATCACCGCCCAGTTCTCCCGGGCGTCGGCGTCGGCGATGGCGGCGATCTCGGCCGGCTCCACAGGCCGCCGGGGCGCGTCCAGGAGGGCGGCGTGGAGTGCGACCTCGGATGCGCAGGCGTCGTCCGGCGGCACGAGTTCGGGCCGCGCCAGATACGCGAGGATCAGTTCGTCCGTGACCGTGAGGCCGCCTCCGGCCGTGCGCTGCGTGAGGTGATGGCCGCTTGAGACCCAGAACTCGGTCATCCGGTCAGCCTCCCGCCGTCGTATCACGCAGAAGGCCGACGAGGTCGGCCTGTTCCTCCGGCTCGTCCGCGTCGGCCTCGACGAACAGGAACGCGCGCCCGTGGGACCGGTCGACGCCGGGCCGTTGGTGCAGCGTCCGGAAATCCTCCCGGATCGCCCCGTCCGTCGCGACGCGGTGCATCGCGACGACGCTGCCGACCGGCAGATCGCAGAGGGACGCGGCGACGTCGAGTTCCTCGCGGGCGGCCGCACGGGCGGACTCCCGGTCGGGAGCCCCGAAGCGCGCGTGGATGTGACCGGCGAGGTGCTCCTCCGCCTGCGCGCGCTCCTCTTCGCTCGCCTCGCTCACCACCACCAGGGTGGAGAAGCCGAGCGAGCGGACGCCGACGAACCCCGAGCGGAAGGCCGTCAGGGCCTTGCCGGTCAGCCGCGACGGATCCCCGTCGAGGAACAGGAAGGTCCCGGTGACGGCCCATTCTCCGGGTTCGGCGGCCTGCGCGAACACGAAGGTGTCGGAGGGGTCGAGCCGCAGGGTTCGGGGGAGCTTGAGCGTCACAGCCGGACTCCGCCGGTCTTCGGATCGCGCCAGTCCGGCGCCTCCAGGCTCGCGCGCAGCGGGAGGTGCTCGACCTGCCCGTCGGGCCAAGTCAGCCTCCCGTCGCCCTCAGGCTCGATCGCGGCCCGCAAACCGGATTCCCGCGGCAGATGGGCGAGGTAGAGCGCCGCGACATGGCCGAAACCGTCCTCGCGCCAGATCTCGAAGGTCTTAGTCAGATGGCGCGCGAAGCTCTCGACCAGCGGCGCGCGCAGGTCCGTGCCGAAACCTTCCTCCTCCAGGGCGGTGGAATCCGGCGTGTGGCCAGGGTCGCCCGCCGCCAGCTTCGAGGCGAGCAGCATCCCCGAGAAGACCAGCCAGTCCGGCTCCTCGTCCTCGCGGCACGCTTCAGGCCAACCGAGGCGCCCCCCTCCGAGGCGCGCGCCGTTGAACAGCAGCGTCCCGGGCCATTCGAACGTCACCGGGATCTCCGGCGGTCCGAAGACGCCGACGGCATTCGCCAGGGCGACCATCCCGGCGAAATGCGCGCGGCGCGCGGTGGCGAGCGGCTCGGCCGGGGCGAGCACCACGGCGAGGTCGATCAGGTCGTCGCGCCGGCTCAGGACGAGCGTCGCCGCCTCCGCCTCGCCCGACGCGGCGAGCCGGCAGGCTTCCGCGTGCGCGTCGGAATGCGGCTCCGCTGCGCGCTCGCTGAAGCCGGGGGGCAGGACCAGCCTCGACGGGCCGGCATCGACAAGGATGGTCATGGAGCGGCTTTGGCGAGGGGCCGATAAGAGTGCGGGCCAGGGTTGCGGCCTGCGCCCGCATGCCGGATCGTTGTTTCGAATGGTTCGAGTATAAGGGACGGGCCCCGCCGCGCGAAGGGGCTATCCATTCGCAGTTGTATTCGGGTCCGATCTTGTCCGACCGCCTCGTACTCGCCTGCTCCTGCGAGCGGACGATGTCCCTCGACACCGCCGCCATGGGCCAGGCCTGCGGCGGCGAGCTTCGCACCGCCGATCAGCTCTGCGGCCGCGAACTCGACCGCTTCCGGGAGGCCCTGGCCACCGGGCGGCCCGTCACGGTGTCCTGCACGCTGCAGGCGCCGCTGTTCGACGAGGTGGCCGAGGAGGCAGGCGGAGAGGACCGGGTCGCCTATGCCAAGATCCGGGAAACCGCCGGCTGGTCGTCCGACGCCGCTTCGGCCGGACCGAAGATGGCCGCCCTGCTCGCCGCGGCGGCGGAGCCGCTCCCCGACGCCGGCACCGTCTCCCTGGAAAGCCGCGGCGTGGCCCTGATCTACGGGCGCGACGAGGTGGCCCTCGAGGCCGGCCGGCGCCTCGCCGAGCATCTGGACATCACCGTCCTGCTGACCCGCCCCCGCGAGATCCCGCCGCTTCACCGCAACGCCTTCCCGGTCCTGCAGGGCACGATCCGGACCGCGAAAGGGTACCTCGGAGCGTTCGAGCTCGGCATCGACGATTACGCCCTCCCGGCCCCGTCCTCGCGCACGCACCTCGTCTTCGGCGCACCGCGAAACGGCGCCGTATCGACCTGCGATCTCGTCATCGACCTCTCGGCCGGCGCGCCGCTGTTTCCGGCACACGCGGTGCGGAGCGGTTATCTGCGCGCGGACCCGGGCGATCCGGCCGCCGTCGAGCGCGTGCTGGCGGACGCGTCCCATCTGGTTGGCACGTTCGACAAGCCGCGCTTCATCGCCTTCCACGGCGAATTGTGCGCGCATAGCCGCTCCCGCATCACGGGCTGCACGCGCTGCCTCGAAATCTGCCCGACCGGCGCGATCGCGCCCGCGGGCGACACCGTGCACATCGACCCTTACGTCTGCGCGGGATGCGGCTCTTGTGCCGCGGTCTGCCCGACAGGGGCCGCCGCCTACACGCTGCCGACCTCCGACGCGCTGATGCGCCGGCTGCGCAGCCTGATGCGCGCCTACCGGGCGGCGGGCGGACAGAACGGCCTCGTCCTGTTCCACGACGGCGACCACGGCGAACCCCTCGTCGACGCGCTCGGCCGCTACGGCGACGGCCTTCCCGCACACGTGCTGCCGGTGCAGGTCAACGAGGTGACGCAGATCGGACCCGAAGTGATCGCGGCCCTGTTTGCCTATGGCGCGGCCGGAATCCGGGTCCTGGTCCGGGCCCGTGCCAAGCACGACCTCGAACCCCTGTACCGAACGCTGTCCCTCGGGGAGACGCTGGCGCAGGCGCTGGGCTACGGTGCGGAAGGCGGCGGGCGCGTGGTCGAAACCATCGAGACCGATGATCCGGATCTCCTGGGCGCCGCCCTCCGGCAGGCCACGCCGGGGCGGCAGGCCGCGGCGCCGGCCGGTCTGCTGTTCCTGGGGAACAAGCGCGAGGTGCTGCGCCACGCCTTCCGCGACATGCACAGCGCCGCACCGGCACCCGTGAGCCGGGTTCCGCTCGCGGCCGGCGCCCCCTTCGGCGGCCTCGATTTCCGGGTCGCGGACTGCACCCTGTGCCTGGCCTGCGTCAGCGCCTGTCCGACCCACGCGCTCTCCGACAGCGCCGAGCAGCCGCTTCTCGGCTTCGAGGAGAGCCTCTGCGTGCAGTGCGGCCTCTGCGCCGCGACCTGTCCCGAGGATGTCATCGCCTTGCGTCCGCAGGTGGACTTCGAGGCCTGGGCGGCGCCCCGTCGGGTCGTCAAGGAGGAAGAGCCCTTCTGCTGTACGCAGTGCGCCAAGCCCTTCGGCACGCGCTCGACGATCGAGCGCATCGTCGAGCGGCTGCGCGAGCGGCACTGGATGTTCAGCGGGGCGGGCGGCGAGGCACGCCTGCAAGCACTGACGATGTGCGAGGATTGCCGGGTCGAAGTCGCGGTGAATCAGGGCTTCGATCCGCACGCGGCGCCGGAACGCGACAAGCCCCGTACGACCGAGGATTACCTGCGCGAACGCGCGAGCGGCTGACGGGCGCCTCAGTGGCGCGCGGTGGCGCGTTCGAGAAATTCGATCAGCGCCGCGCGGTCCGCTTGGCTGCCGATCGTCTGCTCGGGCATCTTCGTCCCGGGCGTGTAGCGGGCGGGACCGATCTCGAAGAGCCGCGAGACGGTCTCGGGTGTCCAGACGAGGTCCATCCGCTTCAGCGCGTCCGAGTACCGGTAACCGGGCACGCTGGCGATCCGGCGGCCGAACAGGCCGGCCAGCGTCGGCCCGGCCCGCTCGCCCTCGTCGGACGTCAGGGTGTGGCAGGCGGTGCACGCCCCGAACACCTCGGCGCCCCGGCCGCCCTGCCGGACAGCGAGGGGATCTGCCGGGCGCCGCATGATCAGCGCGCCGATCGGTGCGCCGCTCTTCGCGTCCCAGCGCCGGACGAGGCGGTCGCCGCCGCCCGTGACGAGCTCCGCCCCGTCCGGACGCCACGCGAGCGACCAGACCGGCAGGCCGGGTCCGACGAGCCGCAGCTGGACCTGGCCGGTCGCCCGGTCGACCACCGCGATGGTCCCGCCCGCTGTCGCAGCCGCCACCCTGGCCCCGTCCGGAGACAGGGCCAGGGCGATCACCGGGTTCGGGCCGAGCTCGGCAGTGGCCCGGACCACGCCGTCGGTGCGGACGAAGCGGAGGATCGCATCGGCCCCGGCGACCGCGATCTCGCCGTCCGCCGCGGCCGCGACGGCGTTGAGGCCCGTGGGCGCGATGGCGAGTACCTGGGATCCGCCCTCCGGGGGCCAGATCCGCACCGCCCCGTCGGCACCGGCCGTGACCGGCGCGCCGCCCGGCAGGAAGGCCACCGCGTTTACCGGCCCGCGGTGCGGATCGAGCGACCGGCTGTCCTTCCCGGAGAGCGGCCAGATCCGCGCCGTGCCGTCCCAGGAGGCGGAGGCGAGCGACAGGCCGTCCGGCGAAACCGCGAGCGCGACGATCGGGCCCGTATGACCGTCAAGCACCCGTTCCGGCTCCGCGCGCCCCAGGCGCCACAGGGCGATCCGCCCGTCCTCGGAGGCCGTGGCGAAACGGCCGTCCGGAAGCGCGGCGACCGCATTCACGGCGCCGTCGTGGAAGCGCAGCACGCCGAGCGCGGCACCGGTCTCGATGCTCCACACGATGGCGGATTGGTCGAAGCCGCCCGAGATTGCGAGGCGACCGTCGGCAGTCACGGCGAGCGCCCGGACTGGGCCGCCGTGGCCGCGCATCTGCGCGCGGGCCGGGGCGCCGCAGAGCAGCAGGAGGGCGATCACGCCCAGGATCCGCGCAAAGCTGGTCATCGAGGCTCGGCTCTCAAGGGGCCGTCCACCATAGCGGAGCGCCGACCGGCCTGTCGCGGCGACTCCGGCGGTCATCGATCGCCTTCCGGGCGCGGATACAAAGCGCGCGGCATTGCCGGGGCGGCGCACAGGTCGAATCCTGATCATCAATCCGGGATGACGCATCGCTCCGGCGATGATCCGAACCGCCTCCGCGGCCCTGCTGCCGCTCCGGGACGCGCTGCCCCTGCTGTGCGGCGCCGGCGCGCCCGTGACGCGCGGGCCGGGGATCAGCGGGGTGGCGGACCGGACTGACGTCGACGCGCGATGTACCAGAGGGCAAGAACCACGACGGCCACGACCAGACTCAGCCAGACCCAGTTGAAGTCGACCGCCGCGGCCGTGGCCGCGCCCGAGCTGGATTGCGCGGGGCCCGACTCCGAGATCGGGGGTGCCGGGTGGGTCTGCTGTGCCAGCGCGCCCTGAAGGCTCGAAGCCCAGATCAGGCCGGTGAGAACGGCGCTTCGCATGACTCTCTCCCGGGCGAGGCGTGAACGCTAGAGGCGGGACTTCCCGGAGCGGAACGCCGGCGCTGCATCCAGTTGCGCCCGCGTCAAGCGGACTTCGGCGCGCCAGAGCTTCTCGCCGACGAGGACCGTCGCCGGCGTGCCGCTGGGTCGCTCGGCTTCCACGGAGCCGGTCGCTTCGGTCACGCGCCCGGTATGCTGGTTCTGAACCGCACCGAGGGTATCGCGGGTGGTCCGCGCGCCCGGCATCGTGTCCGGCCCCGCCCGCTCGGCCGCCTCGGCGCCGGGCGCGGTCTTGGGCGTCACGATCGAGTTCGGGCCGCTTGTCAGCGACACATCGCTGAAATTCCAGGCGATCTGGTCGAAGGGCAGCGCAACGGATTTCTCGCCCAGTCCCAGGAAGCCGCCGACCCCGATGATCACGGCCCGGACCTGACCACCTCCGTCGACCAACACGTCCTCGATCTTTCCAACCCCCACGTGGTCCATTCCAATCACCGGAACCCCGATCATCTGCGAGGCCGGTATGGTTCCGGGCTCGGGGCCTTCGATGAACCGGGCCGCGGGTGCATCCGACGGCGCGGACGGCGACGCCGCCGCAGGCAGCGCGGCGGTGACGAGGAGGACACCCAGCATCCTGGCTTTGAGAAGGGCACCGCGCATCCCAGGCTCTCTGAACTCGTGCCAAAACAGACACGACGAGAACGATGGATTGTGCCCTTGGGTTCATCGACGGTGCGGCCGGCGGCCCGGCGATCGTGTCGACCGCGCTCAGAGCCTTTGGAAGGCCTGCTGTGACGAACGCCCGATCAAGCATTTTCAGCTGAGACCAGCGATAATTGCCGTGCACAAATATTGTCTCGCGGATACCTTGTAGTGGGGCGGCTTTGCCCGGTCCAAGCAGGGGGTCGAATACCAAATCAACCCGAAGAAAGATGCTCGCTCTCTAAATCTTGCGCTCATTGAATGGCGACTGCCACAATGTTTGGTGCCCCATCCGTCATCGGAAGCATGATTGAGGGCAGCCGGCCTAACCCGCGCTGTCATCGATCGAGCGGCGCTCCTGCGGGATCATGGCGCTGCGTTCCGGCTGTCTGGCGACCGTCCTGATCGGTTGGATGTAGCTTTGCAGCACGGTCAGGCCGTCCTCGGTGATGGCCCATCGGCGCGTGCCATCTGCGGACGGATCGGGAAGAGGCGCGATCAGGCCACGGCGGGACAGAGCTTTACACTGGTAATCCTCAGGGCCGTACTGCCGAGGCCCCCGGGAGAGGAGCTTCAGTCGATAACGCGCGCTCACGGTGAGATGTAATCGTTCCGCTGCCACGACGGCACTCCCTCTCCCGAACGCAACTCTTCGGATGCGCTTGTTGGTCAGGATGCCTGATTGCTCGCAGCTTTGTCGACCTTGATCAGCCACTTAACTCGCAAACACATGTTGCGAAATGCACTCGGAAGCAGCGGTCTCTCCGAAGATCCCAAAACCGCAGCCGGTATGGTCAGCCGCGCCCAGTAAAGCACGGCCCCGCAGCCACCGTGTCACACTTCGAGGCGGAGTCCTGGAAGTGTCCCGATTTTCACCTCCGGGCTTAGTTTTGGCGCGCCGAAGCCGACGAACAGGTCACGAATGATTTACAATCAACATTTTTACGAAGATGCCGCCGATCATCCGGATCACTTCTGGCTTGTCGCCTCATCGCCGTTAATCGTCGACATCGTACGCGGCGGCGGCGTTGCTGTTCCGCCCGTCTTACCCAATCCCGCAGCTACGTTACGGCCTGTGCACGAGGGAAGGCTTCGGGCGGCATGGGATACACTAACCTCAACCGGCCAAGCTTTGAGTCGAGCGGTTTGAGCACGGCGAGGCCCGATGCCAACGGGACCCGATCGCAAGCAAATTGACCATGGATTTGAGTAAAGCATCTATAAAAGCAAGATGACCCTAAAATGCATCGCATGGCAAGCCGCCATCCGGATGTGCTTTCAACGTCAAATCGCGGGTGTCGATTTGCGCCTGGGGGCTCGCTTCAGAGACAGGTGGCGTCGTCAACATCGTCAGCCAGAACACGCTCGTCGCGAGACCGAGAGCGGCCAGAAACATACTTATTTTGCGCATTGATCGCCTCCGTCAGGACCCAGGCTCCGCTCAATGAATTGTTTTCACGACCAATAAAATGTGTCGATCGGGATCATATCAGCACGGAATGCAGAGGTGCGCAATATAGAGATCTATTTCTGTAACCGGATAAATTATTCCTATAATACCCTGGTCGATGGACTTTACGCGCCTGCGTCTGCATAGGAGCGAAGCGTTGATTGCCTTCTCGATCATCAGCGATCTGAGACAATCTGAATGCTAGCGCTTCCGCAACAATATCGCTTCAGCACAGCGCTGGGAGGGCAACGTCGTACGGCCGCCTGAGCGGCGAACGAGCGCTTCTCAACCCGAGCCTCTCCAGCGCAGTGCGGCTGAAGCCGCGTCGCCGTAACGTTGAGAGGTCTTCCGGGTCGGAGCGATTCAGATCTTCATCGCTGCGGAGGACAATCCTCCGCCACACGTTCACGCACGGCACACGACGCAGGGCGGGGTCGCTCGGTTTCGCTTCTCGTTCCTCTCGGACGTGGCGGCGCTCGACAGGTTCGAGCAGCGGGGTAGAAACCCAACCGCGTAGACGCTGGATGAATTAGAGGAATCGATCGTGCGGGCTCTGCCAGCTTGCGGCGCTGAGTGGTGCGCCACTCATGGAGATCGTCACGGGATCGGCCTGGTCAACCGCCGCATCGTAACCCGCCCGGATGCGAATGCGGACGGGGTGTTGGCGAAGTCCTGCGAAAACCAAAATCTTCCAAGTCAGCTCGTTCCGAAAACGCTCAAGCGTCTGAACGACAGCCCAGACCGGCCTGTTCCAGGGACGTGGCGACCTCCCTCCGAAGAGAAGTCGCCGCGCTCACCCGGCTCTGCGCGCGGCGCCGCGTCCGGAGAGCCCGCGGCGCGATGGCCGAGGCGTGGGCGGACGGTCCGCCGCGGCGAGGTCGTCCAGGATCGGGCAGTCCGGCCGCTCGTCGCCGCAGCAGGCGCCCGCCAGATGCTCCAGCGTCCGCGCCATACCCTCCAGCTCGGTGATGCGGCGGCGCAGATCCGCGATCTGCTCCTGCGCGATCGCCTTCACGCCGGCGCTCGGCCGATCCCGGTCACGCCAGAGCGCCAGCAGGTCGGCGATTGCGTCGACGCTGAAACCGAGGTCGCGGGCGCGGCGGATGAAGCGCAGCGTGTGCAGATCGGCCTCGCCGTAATGGCGGTAGCCGGATTCGGAACGCGCGGCCGGCGGCAGCAGGCCGGTCGCCTCGTACCAGCGGATCATCTTGGCCGAGACGCCGGTGCGCCGCGCCGCCTCGCCGATCGTCAGGAGCGCCGCGCTCATGCGGTCCTCGGGGTGAGCGCCGCCGGCTCGGCAGGGGTCGGCCGCCCGCCGGCCCGGCGCAGCCGCAGCGCGTTGCCGAGAACGAAGACACTCGAGAACGCCATGGCGCCCGCGGCCAGGATCGGCGACAGGGCCGGGCCGCCGAACGGCACCAGCACGCCCGCCGCGACCGGGATCAGCGCGGCGTTGTAGGCGAAGGCCCAGAACAGGTTCTGTCGGATATTGGCCATGACCGCCCGCGAGAGCGCCAGCGCCTCCACGAGGGCGTCCAGGCTCCCCGACATCAGCACCACGTCGGCGCTGTCCACGGCGATGTCTGTGCCGGTCCCGATGGCCAGCCCGACATCGGCCTCGGCGAGCGCCGGCGCGTCGTTGATGCCGTCGCCCACGAAGGCCACCGGCCCGTGCGCCGCCCGGAACCGCTGGACCGCCTCGACCTTCCCGCCGGGCAAAACCCCGGCGGCCACATGGTCGATGCCGAGGCGTTCGGCGACACAAGCGGCGGCGCGGGGATCGTCGCCCGTCACCATCGCGACGGTGAGGCCGCGCGCCTTGAGCGCCGACACCGCCTCGCGCGCACCGGCCTTCACGGGATCGGCCAGGGCCAGCACGGCAGCGTGGCGGCCGTCGAGGACCAGATGGACCGGGCTCCGTCCCGCCCCGGCTAGCCGTTCGGCGCGGTCGGCGAGCGCCGGATCCAGTACGACACCGAGCCGGTCGAGATAGCGCGGCGCGCCGAGCGCCACGGCCCGGCCGGCTACGCGGCCAGCGATGCCGAACCCGTCCATTGCCTCAAAGCTGTCCGGTTCGGGCACCCGGAGGCCGCGCTCGCGGGCGGCCGCCACGACGGCGCCGGCCAGCGGGTGTTCCGAGCGGGTCTCGAGGCCGGCCGCCAGGGCCAGAGCCTCGTCCGCCGCGACGCCGTCGGCCGGGGCGAGATCCGTGACCCGGGGCCGCCCCTCCGTCAGGGTGCCGGTCTTGTCGAGGGCGACGACCCGCACGTCGCGCAGGCGCTGCAGCGCGGCGCCGTCGCGGAACAGGACACCCCGCGCCGCCGCGCGCCCGGTCCCGACCATGATGGCGGTCGGCGTCGCCAGGCCCATGGCGCAGGGGCAGGCGATGATCAGCACCGCCACCGCATTGACCAGTGCCGTCCCCAGCGCGGGCGCCGGCGCGAGCAGCAGCCAGGCCAGAAAGGTCACCGCGGCGATCCCGATCACCGCCGGCACGAACCGCCCGGTGACCCGGTCGACCAGCGCCTGGATCGGCAGCTTGCCGCCCTGGGCCCGCTCGACCATGGCGGCGATCTGCGCGAGCACGGTGGCGGCCCCGACCGCGTCGACGCGCAGGTCGAGGCTGCCGCGACCGTTGAGGGTGCCGCCGACCATGCGGTCGCCCGGCGCCTTGCGCACCGGCGCCGGCTCCCCGGTGACCATGCTCTCGTCGACGTGGCTGGTGCCGGAGGCTACGACACCGTCAGCGGCGACACGCTCGCCCGGGCGCACCCGGACCACATCGCCGACGCGCAGAGCGGCGAGCGGCACCTCGGCCTCCGCGCCGTCCCGGACGACCCGGGCGGTCTTCGGCGCGAGGTCCATCAGCCGGGCGATGGCCTGCCCGGTTCGCCCCTTGGCGCGAGCCTCCAGGGTCCGGCCGAGCAGGATCAGCGTGACGATCAGCACGCTGGCCTCGAAGTAGAGATGGGCCGCGCCCGTCGGCAGCAGGCCGGGCGCCAGCGTCGAGACCAGCGAGTAGAGGTAGGCGGCCCCAGCCCCGAGGGCGACGAGGGCGTTCATGTCCGGGCGGCCGCGCAGCAGCCCCGGAATTCCCTTGAGGAAGAACCGCCGGCCGGGCCCGGCCAGCATCGCGGTGGCCAGGACGGCTTGGACCAGGGCCGTCACCACGCCGCCGTGCAGGCCCGGCAGGACGTGGCCGCCCATGTCGAGGATCACCACGGGTGCGGAGAGGAGCGCCGCGGCGATCAGGTCGCGGCGCAGGGTTCGGCCCTCGGCGTCCTGCCGGACCGCCGGGTCGACCGGCTGGGCCGCATCGACGGCTCGCGCCGCGTAGCCCGCCGCCTCCACGGCCGCCACCAGATCGGCCATCGCCACGACGCCCTTGGGATGGCGGACCACGGCGCGCCCGGCGGCCAGGTTGACGCTGGCGCCGGTCACGCCCGGCACGGCGGCGAGCGCCCGCTCGACACGGCCGACACAGCTCGCGCAGGACAGGCCCTCCAGCGCCAGCAGGCTCTGCGTCTCGGGAACGGGGTAGCCGGCATCCGCCAGCGCCGCCGCGGCGTCGGATGGCCGCGCGCCGCCGCCCAGGACGAGGCTGGCGCGGTTAGTGGCGAGGTTCACCGCCACGTCGCGGGCGCCGGGCAATGCCGCGAGGACGTGCTCGACGCGGCCGACGCAGGAGGCGCAGGACATGCCCTCGACGGGGAGGGTCAGGGCGACGGGGTCCGACATGGCGGCGGTTCCGTTCGAAGCTTCCAGGCCCAGTGAGATGGGGGTTCCCATCATGGGAAGGTCAAGGGGCGGGACTGGCGCCAGAGCGATGCGCGGCAATGCGCAGGGATTTCCCAAGGCAATGGTTGTGGAATCGGCCATGTCCGGCCAGGGTCCGCCAGCAACCTTGCGGAGAACAGGGATGACCGAGCCGCTCACGATCTACGGCGATCCGGGATCCGGGAACTGTCTCAAGGTCAAATGGGTCGCGGCCCATCTCGGCATTCCCGCGACGTGGCGCGATGTGGACGTGCCGGGCGGCGGGACGCGCACGCCCGAGTTCCTGGCGCTGAACCCGGCCGGGCGCGTGCCGGTCGTGGTCCTCCCCGACGGCGCGGTGCTGTCGGAATCGAACGCGATCATCGTCTACCTGGCGGAGGGCTCCCCGCTCGTCCCGGAGGCACCGCTCGACCGCGCCCGCATGCTGCAATGGATGTTCTGGGAGCAGTACAGCCACGAACCCTACATCGCGGTCCGTCGCTACCAGCTCCGCTACCTCAGGCGCGCGCCCGAGGATCTGGATCCGAAGCTTGCCGAACGCGGCGCGGACGCGCTGCGGCTGATGGACGGGACGCTCGCGCGCTCCGCCTTCATGGCAGGGGACGCCCTGACGCTCGCCGATGTGGCGCTCGTCGCCTACACCCGCATGGCGCATGAGGGCGGCTTCGACCTCGGACCGTATCCGGCTGTCCGCGGCTGGATCGGGCGCGTCGAGGCGCAGCTCGGGATCGGCGCCTATGCCTGATCGGCCGCCGCCGGGAGCGGCGCGGTGGCGCCGTGTTCCGGCAGGCTGACCCGCACGATCGTCCCCTGCCCCACCGCACTCTCGATGGCGAGGCGGCCGCGATGGCGGTTGAGGCTGTGCTTGACGATGGCGAGCCCCAGCCCCGTGCCGCCCCGCGCCCGGCTCGACGCGACATCGATGCGGTAGAAGCGCTCGGTCAGGCGCGGAATGTGCTCGGGCGGGATGCCCGGCCCGTCATCGGAGACCGACAGGATGATGCGGCGGCCGAGCCGGGCATCCTCCTCCCGGGCCAGCCCGACACTGACTTGGCCACCGCCGTACTTCACCGCGTTCTCGATCAGGTTCTCGATCACCCGGGCGAGCTCATCGGCATCACCGGGCACCGGATAGGGGCCGGCCCCGTCCTCGAACCGGATCGACGCGCCGCGGGCCTCGGCGGGCGGCCCCTGGGCGTCGACCATCTGCCGCGCGAGGGCTCCGAGATCGACCACGGCGGTCGGCGCCACGTGCTCGCGCAGCTCGATCCGCGACAGCGAGAGCAGGTCGTCGATCAGCCGCGTCATGCGCAGTGCCTGAACGCGCATGATCTCCAGGAAGCGCGCACGCGCCTGCGCATCGTCGCGGGCCGGCCCCTGCAGGGTCTCGATGAAGCCGATCAGGGTCGCGAGCGGCGTGCGCAGCTCGTGGCTGGCATTGGCGACGAAATCGACCCGCATCGCCTCCAGGCGCCGGGCCGAGGTCAGGTCGCGCAGGAACAGCACGGCGCTGACGCCGGACCCGTCGGGCATCGGCAGGGCGCCGATCTGGACCTCGAAGGTCCGCTCCAGGGGGATCCGGGTCGAGAAGGCGATCCGGCGGGGCATGCCGGAACTCAGCACCGCCTCCACGCCGTCGAGGACCTCCGGGTCGCGCAGGGCGAAGGACAGCGGCCGGGCCTGGTGCAGAGCCGGCAGGAGCGCCCGGGCGGCAGGATTGGCTTCCACCACCAGGGTCCGGCGATCGACGAGGATCACCGGGTCCGGCACATGGGCGAGCAGCGCCTCGGCGACCGCGCTGCGCGGCGCGGCCGCGGCCGGCCGCGGCGGCGACAGCGCCCGGTCGCGGCCGGCCAGCCAGCCGCCGAGGCAGACCGCGCCGAGGCCCGCGAGGATCAGCGGCAGGTCGAGGCGCCCGGCCAGGGCGGCCGCGAGCCCGAACAGCCCGGCCGCGATCGCGGCGCCCGTCCAGGCCGGGGAACCGCGCAGGCGCTCCGGCAACGGGCGGTCGGGCAGCGGGCGGTCGGGCATGGCGGGCCGGCCGATCCGGTCAGCGGGGGCCGGACCCGTCGTGCCACGCCCGGCCGGACGGGCCGGCGGTGCCCTCCGGCGGTCCCGGATCGCGCGCGCCGCCCGCGCGCTTGACGATCTCGTACAGGCCGAGCATCGCCAGGGCGGTCACGAACGGAACCACGTAGTAGCAGCCCCGGAACAGGAGCAGCGAGGTCAGCACCTCGTTGCGCGGCAGGCTCGACAGGGCGAGCAGGATCGTCGCCTCGAACACTCCGATGCCGCCCGGCGCGTTCGACGCGATGCCCAGCATGGCGGCGAGCACGTAGATCGCCAGGAAGGTGGTGAAGGCCAGCGTCGTCTCCTGCGGCAGCAGGACGTAGAGCACGGCCGCCGCCGCGCAGACGTCGCCGATCCCGACGATCATCTGGCCGATGGACACCGAGGCGCCGGGCAGCTCCAGGCGCCAGTGCTTGACCGTGATGCTGCGCTTCTTGGCCGAGACCCAGGCGAGATAGCCGAGCACAAGGGCGAGCGCCGCAAGGCCCACGCTCTGGTTGATCCGGATTGACGTGAAGGCGAGCCCGGCGAGCTGGCCCGCCTCGATAATCAGGCTCAGGCCCAGCACCACACCCATGCCGAGCCAGAAGGTGAATCCGGCGATCACCGTGAGCGCCGCGATCTTGGCGGTGGACAGGCCCTGCCGGGCGTAGATCCAGTAGCGGATGGTGCCGGCGGTCAGCAGGGGAAAGCCGAGGGTGAAGCTCACCGCGTAGCTCGTGAACGAGGCGAGCGCGGTGATCCGGTACGGCACCTTGATCCGGAGCTGGCGTAAGGCCAGCGCGTCGTAGCCGGTGAGGAACAGGTAGCTGATGCCGACGAACAGGAAGGCCAGGCTGAGTTGCTCGAACGTCGCCGCCTTGATGGCCGCGTGGACCTCGGCCCAGCTCACGCTCTGGACGAGCTTCCACAGCACGCCGAGTGAGACCGCGAACAGCACGATGCTGGCGCCCGTGCCGATCCAGGCATAGCGGCTGCGCCGGCTTTTCCGCGGTACGGCCGCGGGGTCGTGCTGGACCGGCTCGGCCTTCTCGGCCGCGCTCCGGTGCTGTCCCTGAAAATTCATGCCGTTCGGCGTCCGCCCTTCCGGCTGCGCGGCCCGGCCGCCGGGCATCAGCCCGTGCCGGAGTCTCCCGGACCGCGGCCCGTTGCCCCGCATGTAGGCCGAACGGGCGCGCAAGGCCAGGGAAGGCGCCGCCCGGACACACGTTCTATCCTCAACTGGCCGGCCGACCGAGGATCGCGGCGGCCTCGGCGAGGCCGTTCCGGATCCGGGCCGGGACGTCCGGTGAGGTGCAGACATAGGTCGGGCTCGGGTGCGGCACCCGGATCACCGGCAGGTCCGGCCGGAGCGCCGCGACAGCCGGCGCCGCCTCGCCCGCGAAGCGGCCGGCCAGCACCGCGACGGCGAGGCGCGGCAGCAGGTCGAGGAGCGGGGCCAGATAGGGCGCGGCGGCCGCGACCTCGGCCCGGCGGGGGGCACGATTGAGGGCGCCCGCTTCGTGGATCAGCCAGGGCACGACATTCCAGATCAGCGTGTCGGCCCGGGCGATCCCGGCCTCGGCGAGGAAACGGAACAGGTTGGCGGCGGTGCCGTTCGCGCTGTCGCGGGTGACGAAGCCGGTGCGCAGCACGGCCGGGCCGGGCGTCTCGAGGAGGAGGAGCATCCGCGCACCGACGCCGCCATCCAGGGGGTCCGGCACGGGGACCGGCGCCCCGCGTTCCGCCGCAATCCGGTCCGCGAGCGCCCGGATCGGCGCGATGTGAGGCGCCCCGATCAGGGCGCGGCGCGCCGCGAGGGCATCGGGATCGGCCAGCGCCTTCGGCGCCTGCGGCTCAGCCCTCATCGAGGCCTGGGATCGCCGCGCCGAGCCGGCCCGAGAGGCGGAAGCGCTCGATCCCCGCCTCGCGGGCCAGGCGCGCGTTCAGTCCGGCCTCGCCGCCGAACTGGAAGCCGATTTGGCTGGCATAGGCCGCGCAGGCCGTGCGCTTCCGAGCCTGCGCGTCCGGATCCAGGCGCATTTCCGCCTCGGCGAGGGTGGCGAACAGGCCGACGAGGGGCTCCTTCGGTGCGGCCTCCCGCACCGTATAGGGGAAGTCGCGCCACCACAGGACCGGCGCCGCGACGTCCAGGCTGCGGAGCGCCCGGACCGCCTGCACGTGATCGACATGGCCGCCGATCGCCTGGGGCGCGAGGACGAGATCGGTGCTCTCCGCGGCGATCAGGCCCGCGAGCGCGGGTGCGAGCTCGGCCGCGACGCCGTCGTCGGCGCGGGTGTCCGAAAAAAGCTCCGGCGCCGAGCCGTAGCCCCGGTGCGGTGCCTCCCGGAACGGCAGGTGCACGGGCGGAGCGATGCCGAGCGCGACGGCGGCGCGAACATCCTCGTCCCGGCGCAGGGCCATGTAGTCGACATCCGGCGCCAGACCCTTGTCGAGCTGGCAGGCCAGCGCAAAGCCTTGCGGATCGGCGACGCTGCCGGTGAACAGGGTCGCCATCACCACGCGCCAACCGGCCTGCGCGAGACTCGCCAAAAGGCCGCCACAGGAGAAGGCCGCATCGTCGAGATGGGGCGAGAGGGCGAGCGCGGTGGGCATGGTTCAGGGTCTATCGGCTGGTGCGAGCTCCAACCCGTCACCTCACCCTGAGGCGCCGGAGCGAAGCGGAGGCCGCGAAGGAGGTCTCCAGGGATCGCAGTGGTATCTGGAGCCCTCCTTCGAGGCCCGCTGGCGCGGGCACCTCAAGATGAGGCCGCGGGTTGGATTTCCAAGACTGAAGCGCCTTCAGAGCAGATGCGGCTCGGCGCGGAACCGGCAGGTCGGATCGTGGGGCAGGTCCGTCGCGAAGTCGGTGGCGGGCCGTTCGTCGCGCACCTGGGCGTAGACGTCCATGATCTGCCGCCCGACAGCATGCCAGGAATAGATCCGCCGGCATTCCTCCAGGCCGGCGGTCGCCAGACGGCGGCGCAGATCCGCATCCGTGATCACCCGGGTGAGCGCGGCGGCCTGCGCGGGCACGTCGCCGGGATCGACAAGCAGCCCGTTCTCGCCGTCGCGCAGGCAGTCCGAGACGCCGACCGCGTGGCACGACACCGTGGCGAGCCCGGCCGCAAGCGCCTCCAGGATCGTGTTGGAAAACCCCTCCGCGTAGGTCGGCGAGACGAACACGTCGGCGCGCCGGTACAGGTCGGGCACGGAGCCGTATTCGGCATAGCCCGTGAAGGCGATCTCGCGCTCCGAGAAGGCCAGCTCCGCGGCCAGTGCCTGCGCGGGCTCCACGTCGGGACCGATCCCCGAGATCGTTGCGGCAAACGGCGTGCCCTGCTCGCGCAGGATCGCCAGGGCGTTGATGAAGTCGAGCACGCCTTTCCGGCGGTCGACCCGGCCATGGTAGAACAGCCGCACCGGCCCGGCATGAGGCGCGGGCAGCCCGTCGGGCGTGCCTTGCGCGAAGCGGTCGGTGTCCACCGCGCCGGGCACGATGGTGAAGCGGGCGGGATCCGATCCCAACCGCTCGCAGACCTCGTCCACGAAGGAGGCGCCGCCGATCAGCAGCGCGTTGGCGTGGGCCAGGACCTCGCACATGGCGACCCGGTGCGTCTCGCAGCAGGAGCCGACCCAGTGGCCGTCACCGCCTTGGATCGAGATGACGCTCGGCACCCCGAGCTTGCGCGCCGCGAGCAGCACCGCCCAGCCGGTCGGGTAGCCGTACTGCGCGTGCAGGACGTCGAAGGGCTTTTCGGCATGCTCTCGGGCGATGGCGTCCACCATCGTGTCGATGTCGCGCTCGAAATCGCCGGAGGTCTGCTCACCGAGCTGCTCCAGGCCGATCACCCGCACGCCCGGCACCGGCGGCGGCGGCCCGCCGCCGTAGACGCGGGTGCCGAAGGCGTCGCCTCGGTACTGCGAGATCATCGTCACGTCGTGGCCGTCATCGACCAGCTCGCGCAGCAGGTTCTGCGCGTAGACGCTCATGCCGGATATTGCCGGGAAGTAGCGACGGCTGAGGAAGAGAATTCTCATCGTTGCACGCGATGCGGAGTGCGGGCCGGTCGGGATCCCCTCTCCCTTGCCGGGAGGGGTAGAGGTGGGGGTGGTGCAGGAGGCACCCGATCGCTCGATCCTGCACCACCCCCACCTCCGGCTCCTCCCCGCAAGGGAGAGGAGAGGCGGGCCGCCATCCTCACTGCCACTGCCGCCGCGTCTCCTGCTCGCCCGCCAGCACCGGGCCGGCACGGCGGCAGCCGCGGAGGTAATCCAGCGCCTGGGGGATCATCACGTCGGCCCGGTGGCTCTCGCGGGACAGCTCGACGCAGATCAGCTTGCCGAAGCCGACTTCCTCCAGGGCCTCCAGCACGCCCGGCACGTCCATGTCGCCCTCGCCGAAAGGCAGATGAATGTGGCTGCCGCGCTTCATATCCTCGATCGCCACGGTGCCGATCCGGTCTGAAAATTCGCGCACCGCCGCCGCGGGCTCGCGCTCGCCCGTGACGAGGCAGTGGCCGGTGTCGAGGGCGAGCTTGAGCCCCGGCACGTCGAGGGCCGCATAGTCGTCGAGCGTCTCGATCAGCATGCCGGGCTCCGGCTCCAGACACAGCACGACCCCGGACTCGGTGGCGAAGGTCGCGACCTCGTGCAACCCCTCGACCAGCCAGCGCCGGGCCTCGCCGTGATCGACGCCGGGCTTCGGCACGCCGGCCCAGAACGACACCGCCTCGGCGGAGAGCATGGCGCCGATCTCAACGGCCCGCTTGAGGAAGCCGACCCGGCGGGCGCGGCCAGAGGCATCGGCCGTCACCAGCGTCGGCTCGTGCTTGGCGTTGGGGTCGAGCAGGAATCGGGCGCCAGTCTCGATGACGCAGGTCAGCTCCAGCTTCTCCAAGAGACTCGCCACCCGGCCGGCCTCGGCCGCCCAGGTCTCGGCGAACGGATCGAGGTGGTGGATGTCGAGCGTCAGGGCCACGCCATCGTAGCCCGCCGCCTTGATCAGATGGAGCGCGTCGTCGAGGCGGTGGTTGGCCGCGCCGTTGGTGTTGTAGGCGAACCGGAGCGTCACGCCGCCCTCCCCTGCCGTTGGGCGAGGCGGAACGGCGCATGGTGCGATTCCGGCTCGCGGTACAGCGGATAGTGCCGCCCGACGATCGTCTCGGCCAGGGCCGTGTCGAACAGCGGCTGGCCGCCGAACCGCTCCAGGGCCTCCGGCGTGAGCCGCACCGGGCGAAGGGTCTCGCTCTCGGTCCCGAAGCGGATCAGCGGGTGATCGCGGTCGAGGAGCTTTCGCGTGTTGCGCTCACCGATCCGGTAGTAGCTCATGGTCTCGACCTCGAGCCCCGGCACGATCGCCTTGACCACGCCGACCCGGCCGCCCGGCGGCGTGCAATCGACGTAGAGCACGTCGAACCCGGCCTCCAGCAGCCGGTCGCAGGCGATCTTGCCCCGCGCATGGCCGTCGGCGGCCGAGGTCGAGGGCAGCTCCGAGAACCGCTTGGTGCTCCGCTCCGAATAGACCGTGTCGGCCAGCACGCCGCGCAGGTCGGCCGCCGGCATCTCGATCCATTCGAGCATCGCCTGCAGGGCGCGGCTCTCCTCCAGGTCCAGGCTGGGGAGCGCCTTCTGGATGAACGCATCGACGTAGCCGGGCGGCGTCACCGTGGCGGCCATGTCGAGGGGGCCGTGGCCGAAGGTCTTGCGGACCCGCGCGGCCTGGAACTCCAGGAGCGCCTTGCGCAGCGCCCGCTCCCGGTCCGGATCGCAGGCCTCGCCGCAGGCCGACAACGCGATCGGCGCCGGGGTGCGCGCCGGATCCTCGTCGTAGCCGACGACGTAGAGGTTGGTCAGCCCGAACTGGTCGGTGGCGAATTTCGGGAGCGCCCGGATCCCGAGCTCCTTCAGCCGGGCCAGCATCGCGGCGTTCTCCGGGCCGATGCCGTCGAGGTCGAGCATCACGCCCTGGTCGAGAGCCCGGAACAGCAGGCCGTTGCCGTCCCGCTGCAGCAGCTCCAGCACGCCGTGGCCCAGGGCGAAGGGCACGTCGGGCCCTGCGCCGAGCCCGTTTGTGATCAGGTTGGTGAAGGGCTTGTAGCCTTCCGACAGCTCGAAATAGTCGGTGGCGGCGATATCGAGCGGCATCAGCACGATCTCGCCCGTGGCGTGCCGGACGCTGGGCGTCCATTCGAGGACCGTGTCGCGACCGACCGGAGAGCCGGCCGGGAGGCAGAGGGTCAGCGGGTCGGCGACGGATTTGGTGCCGTAGACGCGCACGAGGTCGGCGTAGCTCGCCCGCTCCTTCGCCCGCGGGAGCACCGCGAGCGACGGCATCAGGTTCTCGGCGATCTCCGCCACGGCGCCGATCAGCGCCTCGTCATCGGTGGCGCCGTAGCCGATGCCCGACGGCATTGCGCCGACGAAGAACGGGTCGTCGAGGAACAGGGCCACGAACCAGACCGGGATGCCGGTGCGATCGAGGGGCGCCAGCGGGAAGCCGACGATGCGCCCCTCCGGCAGGACGTCGAGATAGGCCTTGACCGGGTCGGGCAGGGTCTCGGGCAGGCCCTCGATCGGCCGCTTGGCGCCGAAGCGGTAGGGGCGCGGCGCCTTGATCCGCTCGTGACGGGCGCGGTCGTCCTGGTCGTTGAAGGCGTCTGCTTGGGTCAAGTCGTGTTTCCGTCTGCCGCGAGCCGTGCGCCGTGCCCCTGTCCCATCCACCCACCTCATCCTGAGGTGCCGAAGCGCAGCGGAGGCCTCGAAGGAGGGCTCCGTGAGGGCGCCGTGATCTCTGGAACCCTCCTTCGAGGCTGCTGCGCAGCACCTCAGGATGCGGGCGCGGGTGAGATGGATCGGGTCGCGGCTCGGTGTTGTGTCATCCTGTCCGGCGGTCGTTACCCCTGCCCGTAGGCGCGGGCGACGAGCCGCATCGTGTGAAGGTCCCGCGCCGCCGAGTACGCGGCCCGCTCCTCGGGCCGGCGCAGGGCCGAGCCGAAGGCGCGCACCTGCTCGGTGAAGGGCGAGCTGTCGGCGTCGAAGGCGAGCGGTTCGGCGCGCCCGCTGGCGCCGTCGACGAAGGTCAGCGACCCGCCGGCCGTCTGGCCCATCGTGTTCTCGGCGACGAGCAGGCCCTTCGTGCCGACCACCTCCAGGCGGCGGCGGGGCAGCGCGTCGGGGCAATTATAGGCAACGTGCAGGCTCGCCAGGGCACCGCCCGCGGTCTGCCCGATCAGCAGGGCGCCGTCGTCGACCGCGTAATCCTGGGCCTTGATCTGGGTCAGGGCCGCGATGGTGGTGATCGGCTCGCCGAGCAGAAAGTCCACGAGGTCGAGCCCGTGCGGGGCGAGGTCCATCAGGGCGCCGCCCCCGGCCTGGGCGGCGTCGATCCGCCAGTTCGGCTGGCCGGCCTCCGACCAGTCGCGCCCGAGCCAGCAGGCATAGACGATCCGCACCGCCGTCACGGTGCCGAGCCGGCCGGCCTCGAGCTGCGCGCGGATCGCCCGGTGAGCCGGGTGATGCCGCTGGTCGAAGGCCGTCCCGTAGAAGATGTTTTGCGCCTCGACGGCGTGGGTAATGGCCTCGGCGTCCTTCAGCGTCGCCGCCATGGGCTTCTCGCACAGCACCGCCTTGCCGGCAGCCGCCAGGGCTTCGACGGCGCCGCGGTGGAGATGGTTCGGCGTCGCCACGTAGACCGCCTCGACCGCGGGCTCGGCGATTAGGCCGGCGAGATCGGCGTGCCCGCGAGCGCCGGCCCGCTCGGCGGCCGCGCGGCTCTCCGGGTTCGGGTCGCAGACGGCGACCAGACGGTGCCCGGCCGCGCGGATGCCCGGCTCCATGTAGTCGCGAGCGACCCAGCCGTAGCCGACGATGCCCCAGCCGACCGCATCCATTACCACCGCTCCGGGAGGTCGACGAACTCGCGCACCCGCACGCGCTGCGTCTCCGACGCATCGAGGCTTTCGTCGAAGGTCAGCGTCTCGGGTCCCGGCGAGTGCAGCGGGTAGGTGGCGCGGGGGCGGTATTCCGCCTCGTAGCGCTCCGAGGGCCAGCGGATGACGTAACCGTCGCCTTCTTGCGCGTAGAGCGGGTTGAGCCGCAGCACGGTCCCCGGCTTCGGCAGGGTCAGGCCATCGACCAGCGCGCGCGGCGCCGGGCGCATGCCGGGGCCGCACACCACCGAGAACGCCTCGCAGCTCCGCAGGGCCGCAGGCTCCTGCGGGCCCGGGGCCCGCGCCTCAACTAGCGCGCGGGTCAGCTCCGCATCGTCGTAGACCAGGGCGTCGGGAAACAGCTCGGCGATGTCCTCGGCCGTCACCGCGCGGCCGGCCGAGAAGCCCGGGCAGTCGCGGTTGTGGATGTGGCTCAGCGCCAGCCAGCCGTCGTCGCCGGCATTCTGGCGGAGGCAGTCGAGCAGCGCCGCCTTGTCGTCGAGGAAGTAGAAGGCGTCGTTGCAGACAACGAGATCGACCGGCGCCCCAGGGATCGGCCAGTGGGCTGAGCCAGCGTCGAAGCAGACGAGCTGGGCCTTCTCGGCCACGACCCAGTGGCGCGCCACCCAGAGCTTGGCGAAGACCACGTCGGCCCCGGCGACCTTGCAGCCGCGCCGCTGCAGCTCCCGCAGGTAGTGGCCGATGCCGCAGGCGAACTCGAAGACGCAAACGGGCTCGTTCCAGTGCGCTTCCAAGAGAGACAGGCCAGCCAGGAAGGTCGGGTCGCTCCACCGGTGCAGGAAGTAGTCGCCGACGCGGCCCCAGCCGAGGAGCTCGACCGCATCGCGCAGGGTCGCGGTGCGGCGTTCCTTGATCAGGCGGATGATCCCGGCGGGATCGGCCGGCGGCCCGTTCCACCAATCGTCCTGATCGACCAGCAGCGCGGCCAGCGCCTCGTCGGGCTCGCCGGCGTCGAGATGGGCGAGCACCCGCTCGACCAGGGCCGCGCGGTTGATTCGCAGGTACGGGATGCCGTCGATCACGGGCCAGCGCGCGCCGGTCTCCGCATCGCGCAGGGCGTGCGGGCCGTCGGCCTTCAGCGGGTTGCCGGTTTCCGGCGATCTGAGTTCGAACGGGATCATGGTTCTCGGAGCCGCCCGGGCAGATGGGCGACCGGGCCCGGCGATCAAGGGATGCGCATGTCGGCGAGGACACGATCGTGGAAGCCCTTCACCGGGCCGGCATGGACCAGCTCCCACTCGTCGAGCACCATCCCCATCGTGGTCGAGGCCCCGCGGAGATGCTGGGCGATCTGAAGGACCCGGTCGATGCAGTCGGCCGCGTGGAAGGCGCGGCCCTCCGCGGTGGCGTCGTCGGGCAGGATCGCACGGGCACGCTCGACCTGACCGCGCAAGGGTTCGTCGAGCTCGGCGAGCGCCCAGGCGGTGGTGGTCGCCATGATCGGGCCGAGATGGCCGCCGAGCAGCATCTCGCCGGTGAAGCCGGCATCTGGCATCGCGGCATTGTGGAAGTGGTGGGCCATCGCGGCCAGGAACACGGTGCCGGGATCGGCCCGGTGGAACGGGCTGAGGCAGACGCCGTAGACCGCTACGATCAGGCAATGCTCGGCATGGTTCTCGGGCGGCTCCAGCAGGATCCGGGCGCGGCCGGGACAGGTGACGCCCGCCCGCGGCTGCTGCGCCAGGGCGGCGACGAAGCCCGGCAGCGGCCCGGGCCGGCCCGCCGGACGCGGCGCGAGCCGCGCACGCAGGCGGTCGCGGAGTTCCGGATCGAGGTCTCCGGTGACAGCGTCGAAGCCCGCCACCAGCACCGCGGAGGCGTCCGCGTCGGAGAGCCCCGCCGCGGTCAGGAAGGCCGCGTCGAGGTCGCAGAGGCGCGTCGCCGCGAGGGTGGTCGCGGTGATATCGAGGGCGACGTCATCGGGCGCGCCGCCGCCGGTGAGGAGTCCCCATCCCTGCGCGAACAGCCGCTCGGCGATCGACCCCTGGCGGCCCGCCGAGCGGACCCGCTTGAGGTCGTTCATCTCGACCAGAAGGTCGCGCAACGCCTCCGGCGCGGCGGCGCCGGAGGGGGACGGGTGGTTCTCGCTCGGCATCGTTACTTTCAGACGGCGTGCAGCAGTTCGGGTGCGGCCTGCACCGGACGCCCCAAGGACCCTTCCGGCTCGCCAACCGACGAAGGTTGAAGCGCGCGTCTCCTCCCCTGTGCGGGGAGGAGCGTACATTGTGGTGCGTCAGCGCTCGTTCAGTGCACGCCCAGCCAATCGTGGAGCATCTTCTCCTGCTTGCCGAAGGCGTGCTCCGGCCCATGGCCGTTCTTGACCATCGGCGCCTTGAAGAAGGTCGAGAGCTGCTCCTGCACGCCGCCATCGCCGCGCTTGTTGGCGAGGTCGAGGACGCGGGCGATCTCGATGACCAGCGGGGCGGCCAGGATCGAGTCCTTGCAGAGGAAGTTCACCTTGATCTGCATTCGCTGGCCCATGAAGCCGGTGACGTCGATGTTGTCCCAGGCTTCCTTGTCGTCGCCGCGCGGCCGATAATAGTGGATGTGCACGAGGTGGTCCTCGACCGGGTAGCCGAGGATCGAATCGAGCACTGTGCCCTTGGTGTTGAGCTTGGACTGCAGCGAGTTCGGGTCGTTCAGCGCCAGGCCGTCGCGGTTGCCCAGGATATTGGTCGAGAACCAGCCGTCGACGTGCAGGGCGCGCGCCTTGAAGGCAGGGGCCAGCACCGTCTTCATCATGGTCTGGCCGGTCTTGCCGTCCTTGCCGGCCACCGGGACGTTCAGCTCCTTGGCGAGGTCCAGGAGCGCCGGGACGTCCGCGGCCACGCTCGGGGTGAAGTTGGCGTAGGGGATGCCGCTCTTGATCGCCGCGTAAGCGTAGAGCATCGCCGGAGAAATCGCCTCGTCGCTCGAATCCAGGCCCTTCTCGAAGGCCGCGGTCGAGTTCAGGGTCGGGTCGTTCAGGTCGGGCCAGCGCTCGGTGGAGGCGAGGTTCACCACGACCACATCGTCGAGGTTGCTCTCCTTCTGGAAGCGGCGAAGGTCGTTGGCGAT
Source organism: Methylobacterium sp. OAE515 (assembly GCF_041806315.1). NCBI lineage: Bacteria > Pseudomonadati > Pseudomonadota > Alphaproteobacteria > Hyphomicrobiales > Methylobacteriaceae > Methylobacterium > Methylobacterium sp. OAE515. The sequence continues at coordinate 1,732,319 of NZ_JBGMUV010000001.1, read as the reverse complement.
CACCGAGACCGCCTCGCGGTGGTCCTTGGCGACGATGCGGTTCTGGCCGTCGATGTTCTTGCAGAACTTGGCGCTGCCCACCGCCGGCCAGGGGGTGATGCCCTTCAGGACCTGGGCGCCGTTCTCGATGTCGTCCTTCGAGAGCACGCCGTGCCCGCTCGCCGCCGCGGCGAGGTCGTCGCCGTTCAGGTCCCAGCCGCCGAAGACGAGATCCTTGTAATCGGCCAGGCCCGCCACGGAGAGGCCGGCGAGCGGCAGCCCGTCGAGCCGGTTCGAGCCGGATTTGATCATCTCGATGCCGGCGATGGCGGTGGTGGCGACGGCGCCCCCCATCCCAACGAAGGCGACACCGACGCGGCGACCGGACTGCATGCTCATCGGAAACTGATGTCCTTGTGGGGACGCGGGTGGCGTCTTGGGACGGAAAGTTCGGCCCCCCCGGGCGGTACCTAACTGGCTCGGACGTGCAGCGTTCCAAGCCGAATGCGACAACTTTGCGCCTCCGTTCCTTGGGGCGCGGCGCGATCACGGCGTTACGGCGGCCTTAAAAAGCAGGGTTAACCCTTCGTTGACCGTGCCACGCTTGGATCACGGAGCCGTCCCATTCTGGTCACGGCCGGCGCCGATACGGCCGCCGCTTCCAAGGACCTGGCCGCCAGACGCCGGGCCGACAAAGGAAAAATCTGAAGAGGACCAGTGATGGGGGTTTTCCCGGAGCCGGCGCGTTGCGCCGACGACGTGAGCCGACTCGCGCCGACCGCGAGCCAGATCGAGGATGAAACCGTGGCGTGGCTGCCGCGGGCCGGACGCGGAACGGAGCGCCGGTCACTTCGCCGCACAGGCCAGAATGGGATCCGCCGGCTCTCCGGAACGCTGGTCCTGGGCCTGATCGCCGGGTTCGGCCTGCCGCAGGCGGCCTTCGCGCCGGCCTATTTCGCGCCCGCCGCGCAGGCTCACGACCGAGTGGACACCAGCCCGCGTGCCGCGCAGGCGCTCGCCCGCTCCGCGATGGACGCCGCGCCGATCGAGGCCTCTTCCGAAGCCTACGCCGCCTGGAGCGGACTGCCCGTTCCGGAGCAGGAGCCGGCCACCACGGCGCTGATCCAGGACAACCTCGCCGCTCTGCCGCGCGTGACCCAGGAGCAGGGCGAGGCCGCCGTCCGGTTCGGCCAGCGCAGCGTCCCGGGCAAGGTGGTCGACACGATCGTAAAGGCTTCCGACGAGGCCGGTGTCGATCCCGTCTACATGATGGCGCTGGCCGACAAGGAATCGAGCTTCGACACCGACGCGAAGGCTGCGACCTCCTCGGCGCAGGGCCTGTTTCAGTTCGTCGCCCGCACCTGGCTGGAGATGATCCGCGATTACGGCGCCCGCTACGGGCTCGCCAACGAGGCCGCCGCCGTGAAGGGCCGCGGCTCTGCAATCACCGTCACGGCCGGAATGCGCACCCGGGTCCTCGGCCTGCGCAACGATCCGCGCGTGGCGGCGCTGATGGCGGCCGAGTTGATCAAGCGCGACCGCGAACGGATCGAGGCGCGGGTCGGTCGGGCCCTCTCCACCACCGAGCTCTACCTCGCGCATTTCCTCGGCACGGCCAGCGCCGGACGCTTCCTGTCGCTCTCCTCCGAGAGGCCCGACGAGGTCGCGGGGCGGGAGTTCCGCAGCGCGGCGCGGGCCAATCGCAGCCTGTTCACCGAGAAGGCCGGCGGCAAGCGCCGCAGTCTGACCGTGGCCGAACTGCACGGGCGGATCGAGGACATGATCGACCGGCGGCTGACGCGCTACAAGGGCGTCGCGGCAGTGGCCGAGGCCCTGGATAAAACGCCGGCTCAGACCGAGGTCGCCGCCGACGAGGCAGGGCAGGCTGCGGGCAACCGCCGCGTGCAGGTCACGGAAGCGCTGCCGCCGGACGGGGTGTGAGGACCGGGTCTCCATCCTGACGCGCAAGGGTATCGTGATTGAGGCGTCGCAGGCATCACCCCGTCATTCGGGGGCCGCGCAGCGGAACCCGGTATCCAGAGCCGCCGATGCGTCAGGTCCTGGCACGCGCGGTGTTTCTGGATTCCGGGCTCGCCTGCGGCGCTCCGGAACGGCGGAGCCGGGAGCGCGGTGCTTCCCGAGGCTGATCGTCCGCCTCAATGCCCGCCGGCCGGCGCACCGCCGCCGAGCTTGACGCTCTTCAGGCTCAGCGCCAGCGGCACCGCGCAGGCGGCGACCATGCCCAGCACCCAGAATACGTCGATATAGGCCCAGTAGGCGACCTCGGTGCTCAGCACGCTGCCGATCCAGGCCGTCGCCTGGTTCTGGGCCTCGACGCCGACATAGCCGTGCTCGGAAAAGTACTGCGTCGCCCGCCGCATCGTCTCCTGGTAGGCGGGCTCGGCCGGATTGATGCTCTCGACCAGCCGGCTCTGATGGAACTGGCTGCGATAGGCCAGGATGTTCTGGGCGAGCGAGACGCCCATCGAGCCGCCGACGTTGCGGGCGACGTTGATCAGGGCCGAGGCCTGGTCGGTCTGGTCCTTGCGGATGCCCTCGTAGGAGGCCGAGGTGATCGACAGGAACACCATCGGCAGGCCGATGCCGATCCAGACGCGCGACCACGCGAAGAACGCGAAGGTGGTCGTGCCGTTGAGCCGCGTCAGGTCGTACATCCCGAGCGCCACGATGGTCATGCCGGCGGCGATCAGCCATTTCGGCTGCACGTAGGCCGAGACCCGGCCGGTGAGGAACATCATCACCACCGTGACGATGCCGCCGGGACCGAGCACGAGGCCCGACAGGGTGGCGGTGTAGCCGTAATATTCCTGCGTGATCTGCGGAATGAACTGCGTGGTCGAGATCAGGATCGCGCCGGTGAACATCATCACCAGGAAGCACGAGCCGAACTGGCGGTTGCCCAGCAGGCTCAGGTCCACGACCGGATTCTTCTTGTTCAGGAGCCACGGGATCATGGCCACGAACGAGACCACCATCAGCACGCCCGACACGTTCATCAGCGTCGAGGTGCCGAACCAGTCCTTCCGCTGCCCCTCGTCGAGGATCACCTCCAGCGAACCGAGGAACAGGGCGACCAGAACAAAGCCGACGATGTCGAAGCGAATGCCCTTCCGGACCAGGGCGCGGCGCTCCTTCTTGGCCGCCTCGCTGTCCTCGATCAGCCAGTACATCAGCCCCAGCGCGATCACGCCCACGGGGCCGTTGATCAGGAAGCACCAGTGCCAGGAGGCGTTGTCGGAAAGCCAGCCGCCGAGCGTCGGCCCGATCACCGGCGCCACGACGATGGCGACGCCGTAGAGCGCGAAAGCCTGACCGCGCTTCGCCGGCGGGAACGAATCGGCCAGGATCGACTGGGCGAGCGGGGCCATGCCGCCGCCGCCGAGCCCCTGCAGCACCCGGAACAGCAGCAGCGATTCGAGGCTCCAGGCGAAGCCGCACAGGATCGACGAGATCGTGAACAGCCCCACCGACCACATGAAGAACGCCTTGCGGCCGTAGCGCTTGGCCAGGAAGCTCGAGGCCGTGAGCGTGATCGCGTTGGCCACGAGGTAGCTCGTCACCACCCAGGCCGCCTCGTCGGGCCCGACCGCGAGGCCGCCCGAGATGTAGCGGAGCGCCACGTTGGCGATGGTGGTGTCGAGCACCTCCATGAAGGTCGCCAGCGCCACCACGCCGGCGATCAGCCAGGGATTGTGGCCGCCCGGCGCCTTGCTTGAAGCGGACTTGCCCGAAGCGGACTTGCCCATCCGTGGCTTGTCCGCATTCGGCTTCCGCCCGGGCGCGGCCGACCCGCCCTCGGCGGCCATCGCGCTCACCGGACCGTGACGGTCGGAACGATCGACATGCCCGGGCCGATCGAGACGTCCGTCGGCCAGTCGCTGACGACGATCTTCACCGGGATGCGCTGCGTCACCTTCACGTAATTGCCGGTGGCGTTCTGCGCCGGCAACAGGCTGAAGGCGGTGCCGGAGCCCGGCTGCACCGAGGCCACCGTGCCGTGGATCTTGCGGCTCGGGTAGGCATCGATCGCAATGTCGACCGGCTGGCCCGGACGCATGTCGGTGATCTGCGTCTCCTTGTAGTTCGCCGTCACCCAGATGTCGTCCGGCACGAAGGTCGAGAGGGTCTGCCCGGCCTGGGCAAGCTGACCGATGCCGCCCGTCAGCCGGACGACGCGGCCGGACTGCACGGAGCGGATTGTGGTGTAGCCGAGGTTCAGTTCCGCCTGCTCGACCTGCGCCTTGTCGCGGGCGAGCTGCGCCTCGGTCGAGGCCTTCTGCGCCTGGAGCGAGCCGATCTGCTTCTGCGCGGCGACCACGCTGGCATTGGCGCTCTGCAGCGAGGCCTGCCGCTGCTGCAGCGTCGAGGTCGCCGATTGCGATTGCTGGATCGAGCCCGAGCCGCGCTCGGCGAGGTCCTTGTACCGGGCTGCGTCCTCCTGGGCGAATTTCAGCGCCGCCTCGGCGGTGGCGACCTGCGCCTTCGACACGTCGATGTTGGCGTACTGTGCCTGGATCTGGGCATCAATGTTCTTGATCGCGGCGTTGTCGGCCTCGACCTGGGCGTTCGCCTGCTCCAGGGCGATCTGATAGTCGCGCTGGTAGATCTGGAAGAGGACCTGCCCGGCCTCGACGTGCTGGTTGTCGGTGACCGGCACGTCGACGAGGTAGCCGCCGACCTTGGGCTGGATCGAGATGCTGCGCGCGTCGACGAAGGCGTCGTCGGTGCTCTCGTACGGGTGCATGTACAGGAGCCAATAGAAGAACACGCCCACGCACAGAGCGACCACCGCGAGCGCGCCGAGCAGAAACGCGAACGGGTGGCGGCGCAGGATGTTGGGGCGGCGCTCCTCGTCCTCCTGATCGTCCGCCCCGTCGTCGGTCTCCTCCTTCGGCGCGTCCTGATCCGTCTCTTGGTCCTCGCCCTCCGCGCCGGGCTTGCGCGCGGTCTCGCGCTCCTGCGCTGGCCGGCCGAGATCCAGGACATCGCGGTCGACGACATCGCGGTCGACCGTATCGACCCGGCCATCGGCCGGCCGCGCGCGCGCCGCCTCGGAGGCCTGCCGCTGATCGTCAAACATGGGAAATCGTCGCCCGGTGGGCCGGCCCCCAAAGGTGGCCGGACAGTGCATAACGCCCGCCTCGCACTGCAAAAGCCGAGCGCTGGCCCAAGGTTCCATGGTGCGGCGGTCGCCCCCAGGAACGCTTGCCGCACTGCGGCGTTCTGCGCCGGGAACCTCTGCCGCTCACGGCTGCCAGGTTCGGAGTTTCGCAATGACCAGCAGTCCGACACCGAATTCCGGCCCCACCGTTACGTCTCCGTCCGGCGTCCCGCTCGTCGGCGTCGCGCGCCTCGACGCCATGAGCGCGGCGCTCGCCCGCAACTGGTGGCTCATCGCCCTGCGCGGGGTCATCGCAATCCTGTTCGGCGCCGTGGCCTTCATCGCGCCCGGGGCCTTCGTGCTCTCGCTGGTGCTGTTCTTCGCCGCCTACATGGTCGCCGACGGCGTCTTCGCCATCATCGGCGCGGTCCGGGCGGCGCAGCGTCACGAGCGCTGGGGCTTCCTGCTGCTGGAAGGCCTCGTCGACATCATCGTGGGTGTCGCGGCGGTTCTGGTCCCGGCGGCGGCGGTCTGGGCCTTCGTGCTGCTGCTCGCCGTCTGGGCCCTGGTGACCGGCGGGCTGATGATCGCCGCCGCCTTCCGGCTGCACCTCCATTACGGCCGCTGGTGGCTCGTCCTCGGCGGCATCGTGTCGATCCTGTTCGGGATCGCGCTGATCCTCGAGCCGGGCATGTCGGCCCTGGTGCTGACGTGGTGGATCGGCTCCTACACCTTCGCCTTCGGCGTGCTCCTGCTGATCCTGGCCTTCCAGCTTCGGAGCCGGCACGGAGCCGCCGGGTCGTCCATCACCCTGACCGGGCGCTGATACGAACCGGATCCGTGGCCCGATCCACACGGCCGCGGTGGGATCGTCATCCGGGTTCGATCACGCCGCGGTGATTGCGGGACACGGGGCCTGAAGCAGCCTAGAACACCGCGTCGACCGGAGCGGCCGGTCCCGGACCCTGCAATGCGATGACGCCCGACGCGCCGGAGCGCGCCCCGACCGACGGGCCGACACCGTCAGATCCGAAGGCCGCGCGCCCAGCGAAGAGCGATGCGCCCGACCCGCGCCTGGCCGCCCGCGAGGCGCGGCGCGCTGCTCTCGACCTCCTCCGGCACCTGTGGGTCCTGCTCGCCGCGGGCGGCCGCGGGGTCGCGCGCCTCGGGGGCGCCGCATCCGCCCGCTCCGGCGCGCTCCTGGCGCGCAGGCGCGATCGGGCTCGAACGGAGGCTCGGCCGAGCGTGCCCGCCGCCGACCGGCCTGCCGCCGAAGCGGGGACGCGCTGGGGCGGACAAGTGCGGCGGCGGCCGGTCCTGCTCGCGGCCGGTGCCGCGATCCTGCTGCCGGCCCTGGCGCTGGCGCTCTACCTGCTCGCCGCGCTCCTGACCCTGCCGCCGCTCGGCGGGGCCGTCGTCGAGACCGGTCAGCGGGCGATCACCGTCGAGGCCGATGACGGGCGCGTGTTCGCCACGCGCGGAAGCTTCCGCGGCCAGAAGCTCACCGCCGCCGACCTGCCGCCGCATCTCGCGCAGGCGATCGTGGCGATCGAGGACCGGCGCTTCTACAGCCATTGGGGCCTCGACCTGCGCGGGCTCGTCCGGGCGGCGTGGCGCAACGTCACGGGCGGCGGCGTGCGCGAGGGCGGATCGACGATCACGCAGCAATATGCGCGCCTGACCTCGCTCAATCAGGAGAAGACGCTCTGGCGCAAGGTCCAGGAGGCTTTCCTGGCCCTGCGCGTCGAGGCGACGATGAGCAAGGACGAGATCCTGCTCGGCTACCTCGACACCGCCTATTTCGGCGCCGGCGCCTACGGGGCGGATGCGGCGGCGCGGCGCTATTTCGGCAAGCCGGCCAAGGCCCTGAGTCTTCCAGAGGCGGCCATGCTGGCCGGTCTGGTGCGCGCGCCGTCTCAGCTCGCCCCGACCCGCAACCTCGGCGGCGCCAAGGAGCGGGCCGACGTGGTGCTTCAGGCCATGGTCGAGACCGGCGCGATCACGCAAGGAGAGGCCGACGCGGCCCGCCGGCAGAGCGTGACCCTGAAGACGCCGCCCGAGGCGCCGCCCGGGACCAATTACTTCCTCGACATGATCGCCGGCGACGTGAAGCGCCTCGCCGGCAAGGACGGCGACGTCACCGTCCGCTCGACCCTGAACCTCGACCTGCAGAGCCTCGCCGAAGGCGTCGTGGCCCGGCGTCTCGATAAGGACGGGCGGCGCCGTAAGGTCGGTCAGGCGGCAATGGTTGTGCTGTCGAAGGCGGGTGCGATCCTCGCCATGGTGGGCGGCCGCGACTACGAGGACAGCCAGTTCAACCGCGCCGTCCAGGCCAAGCGCCAGCCGGGCTCGCTGTTCAAGATGCTGGTCTACCTGACCGCCTATGAGAACGGCTACAGCCCCGAATCGGTCCTGGTCGATCGTCCGGTCCAGATCGGCAATTGGGAGCCCGAGAACGACGACGGGCGCTATCGCGGCCCGGTGCCGCTGCGGACCGCCTTCGCGCTCTCGATCAACACGGTAGCGGCCCAGCTCGGCCAGGAGGTCGGCATCCCGGCGGTGATCGCCACCGCGCGCCGGCTCGGCATCCAGTCCGACCTGCCGAACGTGCCGAGCCTCGTCCTCGGCTCCGGCGGCGTGACCCTTCTGGAGATCACCCGCGCATACGGATCGGTCCTCTCCGGCCGAACCCCGCTCCAGGCCTACGGCATCCAGGCAATCCGCGGAGCGGCGCCGCAGCCGCTCTACGTCCAGACCGATCCGGCACCCGGCGCGACGCTCGCGCAGGAGCCGCGCACGATGATGCTCGACTCGCTTCAGGCGGTGGTCGAGTCCGGCACCGGCCGGGCGGCGCGGGTGCCCGGTCAGATCATCGGCGGCAAGACCGGTACGAGCCAGGATTTCCGCGATGCCTGGTTCGTCGGCATGACGCCGGACCTCGTGGTGGGGGTCTGGATCGGGAACGACGACGACAGCCCGATGAGCCGGATGTTCGGCGGGGAGATGCCGGCCGGGATCTTCCACGATTTCGTCCAGCGGGCGTCGGAGAAGCTCGCCAAGGGCAAGCCGCGTCCTTCGGCGGAGCGGGCCGAGCCGGCCCGGGCGGTCGCGGCCGCGGCGGATCCGCCCCCGGCCGGCGAGATCCGGGGCGTGCCGGAGGTGATCGATACCGGGACCCTGAACCTGCGCGGCCGCGTCGTGCGCCTTCTCGGGGTGGAAGGCGAGCGCGGACATCTCGCCCGGCAGCTCGCCAGCTACCTGCGGCGGCGCGAGGTGGTCTGCACGGGCGTCTCCGACGGGGCCAAGGCCCGCTGCCGCATCGAGGGCGACGACCTCGCCGGGCTGATCCTGGCGGCGGGCGGCGCCCGCGCCGCGGAGGATGCGCCGCCGGACCTGCTCGGGGCCGAGGAGCAGGCACGGGCCGAGCGGGTCGGCCTGTGGGGCCGGTAGGGCGTCAGGCCCGGCCGAGCTTGGCGAGCGTCAGCGGGTCGGGCGAGCCGCCGAAATAACGTGCCAGCGCTTCGGCGAAGAGCGGCTCGTCCGGCGCGGCGGCGGCGAACAGCGTCATGCTGGAGCGGAATTTGACGTCGTCGGGCGCGCCCAAGATCGCGTGCGCCGATCGCCCGGCCACGGCGTTGACGGCCTCCGTGCAGCTGCGCAGGCGCGCGCCGAGCACCGGATGCGCGCAATAGGCGCGCGCCTCGCCCAGGGATCCGATCGCGTAACGCTGCGCCATCGGGCTGGAGCCGAGGCCGGCGATCTGCGGGAAGATGAACCACATCCAGTGGCTGCGCTTCGCCCCGGCCTGCAGCTCCGCGAGGGCGCGGGCGTACACACCCTCCTGCGCGGCGACGAAACGGTCGAGATCGTAGGGCTCGGCCATGTGGTGCTCCTCGACATCGCTCCCTGACGCACCGGCCGCCCTGGTGTATGCGGCCGCCATGCTCGGAATTCTCATCGGCTTCATGATCGCGAACCCGGCGGCGAGCCACGCGATGACGGCGGTTCTGGAGACCGCCGGGATGGCCGCGGCCCTGATCCTCCTGCGCACGCCCCGTCCCGAGGGCACCGCGGCGCTTCTGGTCTCGACCTACTATTACGGCCGCGAGGCCGGACAGCGCGAGCACGACATCAAGCATGCCGGCTGGGACGCGGTTCAGGCGCATCTCGGCGCCGAGTTCCTGTACGGCTGGTCCGTGCCGAACCTGCAGCAATGGATCGCGCCGACCTGCGCGGCCTGGGCGGTGGCGGCCGCGCTCTATCTGATCCGGTTGCGGGGAGCGCGGCTCCCGACCGCCGCGCTGGGACGCCGCCCCTAGTCTCCCGTCGGCGCCGCGGTGCTCAGCCTCGCGTGAACGACCCGTCCGGCGGCCCGATCTCGCTGCGATCGCCGAGAAGCCGCCGGCCCGAGGCGATGATCTGCACTGTCTCCCGGCTGCCGCACTGACGCCGGGCCAGCGCCTCGAGGTCACGCAGGTAGTCGATCAGCGGGCCGCGCTGCTTCTCGCCGCGGCCGATCACCGGCTCGACCTTGGCGGTCACCGTTCCGGCAACCGAGTCCCAGAAATCGGCGGGGTTTCCCATGGACTTTCCGATCGAAGGCTCGTGCATCGCTCGTCCCTTCCGGCTCACGGGCGGCTTGTCGGGCCATTCGGGAGGGGCCGCATTGACCCATGTTGAAGGCCGGGCCGGGATCGCCCGTCCGCAGCGCGCGGCTCACTGCATCGTCATCGCGGGGCGGCGCTGCACGGGGTCGAGGCCGGTCCCGACACACGGCAGGGGACCGACATCCCGTCCGATGGTTTGCCAGCTTACGGCGACCTCGTACCTGGAGAACGTGCAGTTGCGAAATCCGCGGAGAGCGCCCCGGCTCGATCGCCGAGGCCGTGAACGGGCGCATCGTCGGGAGCCTCGACACGCTGGCGCGGGGCCTATCTTGACGGAACCTGCCTCCTGACGGCGTGACGCGCCGTGGCCCGGACCTGCACTCGGAGATCATCGCATGCCGCAGATCACCATCGGCGGACTCTCGTTCCGGTACCTCCTCGAGGGGCCCGAGGGGGCCCCGGTCGTTGCCTTCTCGAACTCGCTGGGTGCGACGCTGGAGATGTGGGATGCCCTGCTGCCGGCACTCGGCGGGCGATACCGGACCCTCCGGTACGACACGCGGGGCCACGGCGGCTCGGAGACGCACGACGCGCCCACGGAGATCGCCACCCTGGCCCAGGATCTGTCAGGGCTGCTCGATGCCCTCGGCCTCGGCCGGGCTCATCTGGTGGGCCTGTCGCTCGGCGGCATGACCGTGCAGGCGCTCGCGAGCGCCGATCCCGCGCGGCCGCTCAGCGCGACCCTCATGGCGACCGCCGCCTCCATGCCGAGCGCGCAGACTTGGAACGAGCGCGCCGAGACCGTGCGGGACCAGGGAACCGCGGCAGTCGTCGAGGCGACGCTGGGGCGCTGGTTCACCGCGGATTTCTCGCAGCGCGCGCCGGAGACGGTGCAGGCGATCCGAGACCATTTCCTCGCCTGCGACCCGGCGGGTTACGCGGTCTGCTGCGGCGCGATCGGACGCATGGATCTGCGGCCGACCCTCGCGGCCATCACGGCGCCGACCCTGGTGATCGCCGGACGCGACGATCCGTCGACGCCACCGGCGATGGCCCAGGAGATCTGCGACGGGATTCCCCAGGCCGAGCTCGTGGTGCTGCCGCGGGCCGCCCATCTGCTGGCCGTCGAGCGCGCCGAAGCCGCCGGCGGCTATCTCCGCGCCTTCCTCGACCGCAACACGTCAGGAGGTTGAACGGCTCGGCGCGATCCGGACTCTCGCGCCTCCGACCCGAAGCCGATTCTCAACCATTGACTGTCAGTCTGACGGCTGCGGGCCTGCGTCATCGGCCCGCGGAGCCCGCGTATCATGGCCCATACCGCAGCGCCCGGCGCCCCGGCTCCGTCCGGGATGACGGCCGGCATCCCGCTCCTGGCGGCCATCGAGGGCTTGGCCAAGGCGCTGTTCGCGGCCTTCATCTTCTTCGCCTGCTTCGCCTTCTCGGAGACGTCGCCCTACGACGCCGTGGCGATCCCCACGATCGTGCTGTGGCTCTGCCTCGGCGTGCGCCTCCACCGCGGGACCGTGCCGCTGCTCGCGCTCCTTCTGCTCTACCTCGCGGCAATCGTCACGGCGCTGCTGCCGTACCTCAACGAGGATTTCCCGGTCACCTGGACGATCCAGCTGATCTACCTCACGGTCACCTGCATCTTCTTCGCGATGTTCTTCGCGGACGACACCCACGCCCGGATGGAGCTGGCGCTCAAGGCCTACACGGCGAGCTGCGTGTTCTCGGCGGCGCTCGGCATCGTCGGCTACCTGCAATGGCTCGGGATCGAGGACCTGTTCTACAAGTACGACCGCGCCTCGGGGACATTCCAGGACCCGAACGTGTTCGGCTCGTTCCTGACGCTGGGCGCCCTCTACCTGATGCACGGCCTGCTCACCGGCTCCACGCGGCGGCCGCTGGTATCGCTCGCCGGGCTCCTGATCATCGTCGCCGGCATCTTCCTGTCGTTCTCGCGCGGCTCCTGGGGCGGCAGCGTCGTGGCGGTGCTGCTGATGGTGGGGTCGGTCTACGCGGGCAGCACCTCGCCCCGCCTGCGCCGCCGCATCGCGTTCCTGACGCTCGCGACGATCGTGCTCGGCACCGTGGCGGTGATCGCCCTGCTCTCGGTCGACCACGTCCACAAGATGTTCGAGACCCGCGCCGCCCTGACCCAGGATTACGATCAGGGCGAGACCGGCCGCTTCGGCAACCAGATCCGGGGCTTCGCCATGCTGCTGGAGCGCCCGTTCGGGATGGGGCCGATGCATTGGCGGCTGATCTTCGGGCTGGAGCCGCACAATTCCTATATCGGATCCTTCGCCAATGGCGGCTGGCTCGGGGGCGCGGTCTTCATCGGGCTGGTGCTGACCACGAGCGTGGTCGGCTTCCGGCTCCTGATGCGGCCGTCGCCCGTCCGGGCGCACGCGCAGATCGTCTGGCCGGCGCTGCTGATGTTCTTCCTGCAGGCCTTCCAGATCGACATCGAGAAGTGGCGTCACGTCTACATGATGCTGGGCATGGTCTGGGCGCTGGAGGCCGCGCGGGTGCGCGCTGGCACGCCGCAGGCCGGGCGCGCTTGTAACGCGGCCGCGGCCGGGTCATCGCTGGCCCGCGGCCGAGCTGATCGCTGAGCGGCGCAGCCGCACCGGGAGGCGGTACGTGACGACACAGCCGGACATTGAGGAGGATCGGCTCGCGGCCCTGCACGCCCTGGGGATCCTGGACACCCCGCCCGAGCCGCACTTCGACGCCGTCTGCCGCACCGCCCGCCGCCTGTTCGGCGTGCGCAGCGCCTTCGTGGCGCTGATCGACGACACGCATCAATGGCTGAAGACGCCCTGCGCCGACGTTCCGGCCCGGATGCCGCGCTCGGAGAGCTTCTGTCAGCATACGATCCGCGGCGACGCCCTGCTCGTCGTTCCCGATGCCCGGCTCGATCCCCGATTCCGCGACACGGCCCTGGTGACGCGCGCGGACGGGATCCGTTTCTACGCGGGCGTCCCGCTGAGCCTTGAGAAGGGGCTGCGGGTCGGCACGTTCTGCCTCGCCGATCCTGAGCCCCGCGCCACCTTCTCGGAGGCCGACAGGGCGGCCCTGCGCGACCTCGCCGAGATCGTCGTGGCCCATCTGCGCCTGACGGAGGCCAATGCGCGCCGGGGCCGCGAGATCGAGCAGGGCGCCATCCGCGAGGCCCTGATCCGTGAGCAGCACCGCGAGATCAACGCCCGCGCCCGCGCCCAAGAGGCGGTGAACCACCAGCTCACCATGGCCGAGCAGCTCGCCAGCATCGGCAACTGGCGCGTCGAGTTCGCCGACGGCCGGCAGGTCTGGTCGGCCAGCCTCCACGCGATCGCCGGTCGCGACCTCGATACGCCGCCACCGCGCCTCTCAGACTTCGCGCAGATCTACCATGCCGACGACCGGGCCGGCGTCGAGGCGATCGTCGCGGACGCCATTGCCCACCGCAGGAGCTTCGACTTCGAGGCGCGGCTGTTGCGCCCCGACGGTCAGACCCGCCACGTGGTCGTCCGCGGGATGGTCCGCGGGGATGGCGCGGTCGGCGGCCTCGTCGGCGTGCTGATCGACGTCACCGAACGTCGGCGCGCCGAGGACGAGGTCCGCCGCAGCGCGCTGCGCTACCGCGGCCTTGCCGAGACGCTGCCGCTCCTGGTCTGGACCATGCGGGTCGGCGACGGGCAGGCGACCTACGCCAACGCGCAGTTCCACAGCTACTACGGACCGATCGGGCCGGAGCGGGCCGAGCGCCTCGTCCGCAACCATCCGGAGGATGCCGCCGCCATGGAGGCGGCCTGGAACCGGGCCGTCGAGACCGGTACGGGCTACAGCGGCCAGTGGCGGATCCGGCGCCACGACGGCGTCTATCGCTGGCACAAGATCTCGCTGATCCCGATCCGGCTCGATCCCGCCAGCGGGGCGGTGGCGGAGTGGCTCGGGACCGCCCTCGACGTCGATGACATCGTCACGGCGCGGCTGGCGGTCGAGGAGGCCCGCGGCCTGCTGGGGATCGCCCTGGATGCCGCGGGCGCCGGCACCTGGGACTGGGACATGCGCACGGGGCTCGCGACTCTGAGCCCGGAGAGCGCGCGCATGCACGGCCTCCCCGATTCCGGTGAACCCCACACGCTCGCCGCGGCGGACTGGACGGCGCTCCTCCACCCCGACGATGTCGGCGATGTCTGGAACGAGATCCGGCGGGCGGTGGAGACCTCCACCACCTACACGGCCGAGTTCCGGGTGGGTGAGCGCTGGCTCTACGCCCGCGGGCGCACCGTGTTCGGGCCCGAGGACCAGCCGCAGCGCATGGTCGGCCTGCATCTCGACATCACCGAACGCAAGGCCGCCGAGGCGGCTTTGCGCGCGGCCACCTGGGACGCGGAGGCAGCACGCGCCGAGGCCGAGCGGGCGAGCGTGGCCAAGAGCGAGTTCCTGGCCGCCATGAGCCACGAGATCCGCACGCCGCTGAACGGCATCATCGGCTACGCCGATCTTCTCCTCGACGAGAGCACCATCCAGAACGAGGACCGGCGCCGCCTGGAGCTGATCCAGAGCTCGGGCGCGGCGCTGCTCACCGTCGTCAACGACATCCTCGACTTCTCGAAGATCGAGGCCGGCGAACTCGCCCTCGATCCGGTCCCTTTCCCGCTGATCTCGATCGTGGACAGCACGGTCTCGATCGTGCGCGGCAGCGCGATCCGGAGCGGCCTCGCCATCGAGGCCCGGATCGATCAGGCGCTCCCAAACTTCGTGGTCGGCGACCCGGGCCGCCTACGGCAGGTCTTGCTGAACCTCCTCAACAACGCCGTGAAGTTCACCCCCGCCGGCTCCGTCACCGTGACCGTGCAGCGGGAGGGTGAGAGCCTCGCGCCCGACGGCAATCCCGGCGACGTCGTCCGGTTCGCCGTGACCGATACCGGAATCGGCATCGCGCCGGCGCAGCAGGACCGGCTGTTCAAGCGCTTCAGCCAGGTCGACGGCTCGATCAGCCGCCGCTTCGGCGGCACCGGCCTTGGCCTCGCGATCTCCCGCCACCTCGTCACGCTCATGGGCGGCGAGATCGGGGTCATGAGCCGCGAGGGTGAGGGATCGACCTTCTGGTTCCGGCTCATCCTGCCGCGGAGCGCCGAGGTCGCCGACGCGAACGGCGTGCCCGCCGGCGACGACACGGCCGCGGCGCGGCGATCGTCGCCGGTCGTGGAGGCCGCGGCCCAAACGGCTCCGAAAGCGGCGCCGCTCCGGTTGCTCCTCGTGGAAGACGTGCCGCTCAACCAGGAACTCGCCTGCGCGGTCCTCGAATCGCAGGGCTACGCGGTGGACGTCGCCGGGGACGGGGCCGAAGCGATCACGGCAGTCGGGACATCGGTCGCCGCGGGCCGCGCCTACGACCTCGTCCTGATGGACGTCCAGATGCCCCTGGTCGACGGGCTGACCGCCACCCGCCGGATCCGCGCGCTCGCGCCGCCGGCCTGTGACATCCCGATCGTGGCGATGACCGCCAACGTCCTGCCGGCGCAGATCGAGGAGCTGCGCGAGGCCGGGATGGACGATCATGTCGGCAAGCCCTTCCGCCGGGCCGACCTCTTCGCCACGATCAGCCGTTGGACGGCGCCGGGCGCACGCCGTCCGGCACGCTCGGAGGAGCCGCGCCGCCGGGCGCAGATCGATTCCGCCATCCTCGACGCCGCGGTGCTCGGCGAGATGGAGGTGAGTTTCGGATCCGACCGCGTGTCGGCCCTTCTCGATCTCCTGGCGAATGAATTGTCGGAGCGGTTCCGGCCGAGCGAGACCGATCGGCTTCAAATCGCCCACGACGCGCACGCGCTGGTGGCGGCGGCGGGGCTCCTGGGCTTCGTCGGCCTGTCCAGCCTGTGCCGCGAGGTCGAGGCCGCCGCCCATGCGGGCGCCGACCTGATGCCGCTGATCCGGCGCCTGGAGGTCCAGCGGGCAACCGCCTTGCGGGCCATTCGCCAGCTGCGCGCGGCGTAAGCCCAGATACGGGTTGTGGGCCTGAGCCCCTCCCCGGCCGGTGGCTTCGCCGACAGCGGCGGTGCGACGCTATCCGGCCTGCACGACGCCGACGGGCGTCCCGAGGTCGATCCCGACACGCGCGATGGTGACGCGCGCTTCATAGACCGAGGGTTTCGACCGGAAGCCTCAGCCTGGATCGTCGGCGGGCTTCTCGCCGGGCGGGGCGAACAGGTCCTCCGGCGCGATCACGGTGACGCGGCGCTGTGCCAGGTCGAGAACCGGCACGAAGGCCTTCGTGAAGGGAAGGAGTGCGGTGGCGCCTCCGCCCGGAGGGCGCAGTTCCAGCAGGTCGCCGCCGCCGTAATTCGGCACCGCGACGATCACTCCAACGGTCGCCCCGGCCTCATCCACCGCCGTGGCGCCGATCAGGTCGGCGGCATAGACCTCCTCGTCATCCTCGGGCGCGGCCAGACGGTCGCGGGGAACGAACAGGGCAACGCGGTTGAGCGTCTCCGCGGCGTTGCGCCCGGAGATGCCGGTGACTCGGGCGATCAGCATGTCGGGCGATGAGCCCGGAGCAGGGCGCACCTCGGCGAGCGTCAGCGTCCGCCCGTCCGCTGTCTGCAGGGGGCCGTAACCCGCGATCGCCCGCGGATCGCCGGTATAGGATTTGAGCCGGATCTCGCCGGTGAGACCGTGCGCCCGCCCGAACTCGCCCAAAAGGACGAGGTTCGGATCGGGCGGCACGGGCGGCGGCGCGGGCTTGGGGGCCGGTGCCTTGGGCGAGGTTGCGGCGCCCGGCGCAATCGCGCCGATCGCCGTGCTCGTGCGGCCACGGCGGCCGCCGTCGCGGGGCGTGGGACCTGCGGGGCGGCGCGCCATGACCGAGCGCCTTACGCGGCGGCGTCCTCGGCGGGCGCCGCGGCCTTCTCGGCGCGCTTGGCGGCACGCTCCTTAGCCTTCTCGCCCGGCTCCGCCTTCTGCGGGTTGTTGCGGGTCGGGCGCTTGGCAAGGCCGGCCTGATCGAGGAAGCGCAGGACGCGGTCGGTCGGCTGCGCGCCCTTGGCGAGCCAGCTCTGGATCTTCTCGTTGTCGAGGATGATGCGGGCCGGATCGTCCTTGGCCTTCATCGGATCGTAGGCGCCGACCTTGTCGATGAAGCGGCCGTCGCGCGGGGCGCGGGCATCGGCGACGACGATGCGGTAGTAGGGGCGCTTCTTGGCGCCGCCGCGGGTGAGACGGATCTTGAGGGCCATAATCTGACTACTTTCGCTGTTGCTCGATCTGGGACTCGTGGTCCGCCTTGATCGACTGGTGGTGCCGAATGACTTCCTTGACCACGAAGGCCAGAAACTTCTCGGCGAAGTCGGGGTCGAGATTGGCGTCGACCGCGAGCTTGCGGAGCCGGGCGACCTGACGGGCCTCCCGGTCCGGATCGGAAGGGGGGATCCCCTTTCGGGCCTTGAGCTCGCCGACCCGCTGCGTGCAGCGGAAGCGTTCGGCGAGGAGATGGATCAGCGCCGCATCGAAATTGTCGATGCTGTCCCGCAGGCGCGCGAGTTCGGGATCGACGGCCTGCGCCGCGAGCACGCTCATTTCTTCTTCCCCGGCATGAACCCACCGAGACCCGGCAGCTTCGGACCGCCGAGGCCCGGAAGCCCCGGAAGTTTGGGCATTCCGCCTCCGCCCAGGCCCGGCGGCATCGACGGCAGCTTGCCGCCGAACTGCTTCTCGAGCTGCGCGATCTGCTCGGGCGTCGGCTCCGGCATGCCGGGCGGAAGGCCGGGCATGCCGGAGCCCATTCCACCCCCCATACCGCCGCCGAGCCCGAACATCGAGCCGAGCGCCTGCCCGATCCCGCGCTTGCCCTGACCCATCGCCTTCATCATGTCGGCCATGGTCCGGTGCATCTTCAGGAGCTTGTTGATCTCCGAGACGTCGACCCCCGAGCCGGCCGCGATGCGTTTCTTGCGACTGTTCTTGAGGAGGTCGGGATTCTTCCGCTCCTGCGGCGTCATCGACGAGATGATCGCCCGCTGGCGCTTGAACATCTTCTCGTCGAGGTTGGCACCCTCGACCTGCTTCTTGATCGCGCCCATGCCGGGCAGCATGCCCATCAGGCCGCCGATGCCGCCCATCTTCTCCATCTGGGCGAGCTGCATGGACAGGTCTTCGAGATCGAACTTGCCCTTGCGCATCTTCTCCGCGGTGCGGAGCGCCTGCTCGTGGTCGATGGTCTCGGCCGCCTTCTCGACGAGCGAGACGATGTCGCCCATGCCGAGGATGCGGTTGGCGACGCGGGACGGGTGGAACTCCTCCAGCGCGTCGACCTTCTCGCCGACGCCGACGAGCTTGATCGGCTTGCCGGTGACGGCCCGCATGGAGAGCGCCGCACCGCCGCGGGAATCGCCGTCCATACGCGTCAGCACGATGCCGGTGACGCCGAGCCGCTCGTCGAAGGCGCGAGCGGTGTTGACCGCGTCCTGGCCGGTGAGCGCGTCGGCGACCAGCAGCACCTCGTGCGGCCGGGTCGCGGCCTTCACCTCGGCGGCCTCGGCCATCAGGCCCTCGTCCACCGTGGTGCGGCCGGCGGTGTCGAGCATCACCACGTCGAAGCCGCCGAGGCGGGCGGCGTCCATGGCGCGCTTGGCGATCTGCACCGCCGACTGGCCGGCGACGATCGGCAGGGATTCGACGCCGACCTGCTTCGCCAGCACCGCGAGCTGCTCCATGGCGGCCGGGCGGCGCGTGTCGAGGGAGGCGAGCAGCACCTTGCGCTTCTCGCGCTCGGCCAGGCGCCGGGCGATCTTGGCGGTGGTGGTGGTCTTGCCCGAGCCCTGCAGGCCGACCATCAGGATCGGCACCGGAGCGGGGGCGTTGAGATCGACGGTCTCGGCATCGGTGCCGAGCATCGCCACGAGCTCGTCGTTGACGATCTTCACGACCATCTGGCCGGGCGTCACCGACTTGAGCACGACGGCGCCCACCGCCTTCTCGCGCACCTTGTCGGTGAAGCCGCGAACCACCTCGAGGGCGACGTCGGCCTCCAGCAGGGCGCGGCGCACCTCGCGCATGGCGGCGGTGACGTCGGCCTCGGTGAGCGCGCCGCGGCGCGTCAGCCCCGAGAGGATGCCGGAGAGGCGATCGGACAGGCCTTCGAACATGATCCTGACGCCCCGCCGTTACTGCTCGAGCCCGGCGCGCTCGACGCGGCGCGCCTGGAGGGCGGCCTCGAAGCTGCGCACGGCCTTGGCGAATTTGTCCCGGCACTCCGGGTTGCAGAAGCCCACCACGGCGCCGTTATAGAGCGTCAGCGAGTCGGCCGAGATCGGCTTGCCCGACCACGGGCAGGTCTCGTTGATCGCGTCCTCGATCTTCAACGCTTCTTGATCTCGCGTCATGCGGGTGCCTCGGCCGGCGAATCCCGTCGCGGCGGATCGAGCCAACACCCATCGCGCCCGAGGGCGCAGACGCGCTGTCGGGCGTTGACCTCCGGTCTCACGGGACCGGTCGGCTTGGCATCGGTCGATCAGCTACGGATCGGGAGGGCGGGGCGTAGCCGCGATGGGGCGGAAAGTCAATTTTTCGTCCCGCGCGACGCCGAGCCAAGCTTGCAAGGCCCGAAACGGGGCGGCCCATCGCCATTAACTTTTACCGATCGTTAAGTATGTTGCGATTGTCATTGCCAGGTATTCGCTCAGGACGCCTGCCGATGTCGGAACCCGCCCGCTCCACACCGCCGCTCGAGGCCGGCGGGCGCTCCGCGCCCGGTCCGCTCCGCGACTGGCTCGCTGCCATGAAGTCCCAGGCTCCGGCCGAGCTGCGCGGCGACGCGCGGACCGAGGAGGCGCATTCCGAGCCGAAGGCCGGTCGCCCGGCCGAGACTTGGTCGCCGCGGCTCGTGCAACCGGCCGAGCAGCCCCGTGCCGTCGCCGAGGATGCCGACGTGTCCGAGCTGATGGCCGAGAACCTGATGCTCAAGGCCAAGCTTCGCGTGGAAGCCGAGCGCCAGGATGAACTCCAGGCGATCCTGGCCGAGGAGATCCGCACGCTGCGCGAGCATATCCGCGAAGAGATCGGCTCGATGGAGGATCTGCGGGCCGAGCAGGAGGAGATCCGTGCGGAGCGCGACGAGTTCCGCCGGGAGCGCGAGCGGTTCCGCATCGAGCGGGAAGAGATGCGGGCCGAGCGCGACCGGGCGATCACCGAGCGCGACACGCTTCGACTCGAGCGCCTCACCCTGGCGGGCGAGCGCGATGCCCTGCGCGAGGAGCGCGACCTGTGGCGGGCCCGTACGGAAGCGCTGGCCCAGCCTCTGTTCCAGAGCCAGAAGCGCTGAGAGCGCCCGGACGCGACCCTGAAAAGCCGAAGGGCCACCCGAGAGGGTGGCCCTTCCATTGCCGAACCGTGATGTCCGGCGGAACTGTCCCGAGATCGGAGCTCTGACGCGTCTTAGAACGACACGCCGGAGGCGACGGTCCAGGTCCGATGAGCCGAGACACACGGCTGATGACAATGAGACACTGGATCACCTCCTTTCGTTGGTTGCGGATGACGCGAAGGTAGGTGGCCGCGCCCGGCTTGTGAAGCCCCGTGCCTGCGCCCGTTTGTCCTCCCCCGCGCCGACGCTTTGCCGCCCGGGCGGCCGGGCGTATGACGGGCGCTCCGCAGTCAGCCCGAACCGCCTTGAACGCGCCCTTCACGAATCCGCCGCGTCCCGCCGACGAGGCCGCGCTCGATCCCGACGCGATGCGCCAGCCGCTCGGCAACGCGTGGTATTGCGTCGGCCAGTCCCGGAGCCTGGGCAAGGCGGGCACCAAGTCCGGCCTCCGGGCCGTGGCGCTGAACGGCGAGCAGATCGTGATCGGCCGCGCCCCGGACGGAAATCCGTTCGCGCTGCGCGACCGATGCCCCCACCGCGGCATGGCCCTGTCGAAGGGCCGCTTCGACGGCGACACGCTGATGTGTCCCTTCCACGGCTGGCGCTTCGGAACGGACGGGCGCTGCCGCGACGTCCCGACCCTGTCGGAGCACGACGCCGCCGATTTCTCCCGAATCCAGGTGCAGCGCTTCCCGATCCGCGAGAGCGCCGGCTTCCTCTGGGTGAACCCGCATATCGGGCCGGCAGCCGGCGACGTGCCGGCCGTTCCGGAGCTGGATTTCGCGCCGGCGGGATCCCTGGTGGTCGAGCTCGTGGTCGAGGCCTCCTTCGATCTCACGACGTTGAGCCTCGTGGATCCGGGCCATGTCGCCTTCGTCCACGATTCCTGGTGGTTCCGGCCCTCCAAGCAGCTCCGCGAGAAGGTGAAGACCTTCCAGCCGGTCCCCCACGGCTTCGTCATGACGAGCCACGCCACCACGACGAGCTCGCCGGTCTATCGCCTGCTCGGCGGGGTGCCCGAGGTCGAGATCGAGTTCCGCCTGCCGGGCGTCCGCCTCGAGCGGATCCGCGCGGGGGCCAAGCGGGTGGCGAACTACACCTTCGCGACCCCGCTCACGCCGGACCGGACGCTGCTCACCAACGCCCTGTACTGGAGCATGCCGGCGCTGAACCTGCTGAAGCCCGTCGCACGCCCGCTGATGCGCCAGTTCCTGACCCAGGACCAGCAGGTGCTCCAGCACGCGCAGGACGGGCTCGACCGCAAGCCGACCATGGTGCTGTTCGGCCAGGGCGACCTGCCGTCGCAATGGTATTTCCGCCTCAAGCGCGAGGCGCTCGAATCCGCCCGCGATGATCGACCGTTCACGAACCCGCTGGAGCGTCGTGAGTTACGCTGGCGATCCTGACGGCGGGCCAGACGTCGAACCGCACATATCCCGTGATTTAAGACCCTATTAACCATACTAAGAGCAATCATTCCGGCGCAGTACCTCTTCTGGGACGCTACGCGCCGATGCCCCGCTTCTTCATCGACCTTCATGACGGCCTGCAGCCGATCCACGACGAGGTCGGCTTCGAACTGCCGGACCTGCCGGCCGCGCGCGCCAAGGTTACCCGGATCATGTCGGCGATCGCCCGCGACATGCTGCCGGATGTCGAGCGTCAGGATTACGTGGCCTGCGTGCGCGACGGCGTCGGCAAGGTGGTCTACCGGGCGCGCCTGTCCCTCGCCGCCGAGATGGTCGACTGAGCGATCCGGCGACGGCCCCGCCCTGGGTCTCGCTGCCGCAAGGTCCGAGAACTTGACCGGAGCGCGCGATCGGCCATCTCCGGTCCATGAAACGGCGCAGCCTGCTCACGGTCGCCAGCGCGGCCACGGTAATGACGCTCGGCGGTGTCGGCTATGCCGCGCACCGGCGCGGCAAGAACCCCTATTATGGCGGACCGACCTCGGACCATTTCGATGGGCTGCGGTTCTTCTCGCCCGATCAGGCGACCGACAAGTCGTTGCCGGACGTGCTCCGCTGGCAGACCAAGCGTCAGCGCGAGCCGTGGCCCAAATCGTTTCCGAGCCCGTTTCCGGCGGACCGGCCGCCCGAGCGCGTCTCCGGGCTGCGGGTCGTGCTGATCGGCCATGCGAGCTACCTCGTGCAGGTCGCCGGCCGCAACATCCTGATCGATCCGATCTTCGCCAAGCGCGCGAGCCCGGTCCGCTTCGCCGGGCCGAAGCGGGTCAACCCGCCGGGCATCGCGCTGGCCGATCTGCCGCCCGTCGACGCGGTGCTGATCACCCACAATCACTACGACCATCTCGACGGACCGAACCTCGCCCGGATCTGGCAGGCGCACCAGCCGCTGATCGTGGCGCCGCTGGGCAACGACGCCATCCTGCGCGGCTACGATGACACGATGCATGTCGAGACGCGCGACTGGGGCCAGTCGGTCGATCTCGGCGACGGCCTGCAGGTCCACCTGACGCCCGCGAACCATTGGTCGGCCCGAGGCGTCAACGACCGGCGCATGGCGCTGTGGTGCGCCTTCGTGATCACCTCGCCCCGGGGCGTGCACTATCACGTCGGCGATACCGGGTTCGGCGACGGTGCGCTCTTCCGCGAGATCCGGGCCCGCTTCGGGCCGCCCCGGTTGGCGACCCTGCCGATCGGCGCCTACGAGCCGCGCTGGTTCATGCGGGCGCAGCACGTGAATCCGGCCGAGGCCGTCGAGGCCTTCATGCTGCTCGGCGCCGAGCAGGGGCTCGGTCACCACTGGGGCACGTTCCAGTTGACCGACGAGGGTGTCGAGCGGCCCGTGGAGGCGCTGACGGCGGCGCTCGCGGAGGCGGCGCTTCCGCCCGAGCGGTTCGTCGCTTTGCGGCCCGGTCAGGTCTGGCAGGCCTGAACGCCGGCGGATCGGCTGCCGCCCCAATAGGCATGATGCGTGCATCATACCGCATGCAGCATGGATCCGCGGCACTGAGGTGTCCGCCGCGCGCCTGAACGGCGTGCGCCGCTCCATGCGGTGCACCCGCTTTCAGCCGAGAGACACGATGGACCTGATCAAGCCGACACGCCGCTCACTGATGGCCGGAGGCGCGGCGCTGGCTGCCTTCGGGGCGGCGGGCCGGGCCGGCGCGCAGGGCGCGGCCCCCGGCAGCCTGACCTACGGCATCTCGATGACCGACCTGCCGCTCACCACCGGCCAGCCCGACCGGGGCGCGGGCGGCTACCAGTTCACCGGCCTGACCCTGTACGACCCCCTGGTCGCCTGGGAGCTCGACGTCGCGAACCGGCCGGGCAAGATGGTCCCCGGGCTCGCCACGTCCTGGGAGAGCGATCCGGCCGATCCCAAGGTCTGGACCTTCCACCTGCGCGAGGGCGTGGCGTTCCACGACGGCTCGGCCTTCGATGCCGACGCGGTGATCTGGAACTTCGACAAGGTGCTCAACAAGGAGGCGCCGCATTTCGACCAGCGCCAGGCCGCCCAGGTCCGCCCGCGGCTGCCCGGCGTGGCGAGCTACCGGAAGCTCGACGCCAAGACCGTCCAGGTCACGACCAAGACCCCCGACAGTCTGTTTCCCTACCAGATGCTCTGGTTCCTGATCTCCTCGCCGGCCCAGTACGAGAAGGTGGGCCGGGACTGGGCGAAGTTCGCCTTCGAGCCCTCGGGCACGGGACCGTTCCGGATGGGGCAGCTGGTCCCGCGCGTGCGCCTCGAGCTCCTGCCGAATGCCGGCTACTGGAACCCCAAGCGGGTGCCGAAGCTGTCGAAACTCACGCTCACCTGCGTGCCGGAAGACCTCGCCCGGGTGAACGCGCTCCTGTCCGGCAATGTCGACCTGATCGAATCGCCGGCGCCCGATGCGGTACCGCGCCTGAAGGCCGCCGGCATGCGCGTCGTCGGCAACGACACGCCCCATGTCTGGAACTACCATCTCTCGATGCTGGAGGGCTCGCCCTGGCGGGACCTGCGCCTGCGCAAGGCCGCCAACCTCGCGATCGACCGGGCCGGGGTCGTCGAGCTGATGGGCGGCCTGGCCCAGCCCGCAATCGGGCAGGTGCAGCAATCCAGCCCGTGGTTCGGCAAGCCGAGCTTCCAGATCAAGACGGACGTGGACGCGGCGCGCAAGCTCGTCGAGGAGGCGGGCTTCTCGGTCAAGAATCCAGTCAAGGCGACGATCCTGATCCCGACCGGCGGCACCGGGCAGATGCTATCCCTGCCGATCAACGAGTTCCTGCAGCAGAGCTGGGCCGAGATCGGCATCCAGGTCGAATTCAAGACCGTGGAGTTGGAGGTGGCCTACACGGCCTGGCGCCAGGGGGCAGCGGATCCGAGCCTCAAGGGGGTCAGCGCCGGCAACATCGCCTACGTCACCTCGGACCCGTTCTACGCGATCCTGCGCTTCTACGATTCGAAGCAGATCGCTCCGAACGGGGTCAACTGGAGCCATTACCGCAATCCGGAGGTCGATGCCCTCTGCGACAAGGTCAAGGCGAGCCTCGACACGGACGAGCAGAACCGGTTGCTGGCGCGGATCCACGAGATCGTCGTCGATGATGCCGTACAGGTCTGGGTCGTGCACGACACCAATCCGCACGCGCTCTCACCGCGGGTGAAGAACTATGTCCAGGCGCAGCACTGGTTCCAGGATCTGGCCACGCTCGCCTGACCAGGCTCGAGGCGGCGGGACGGCCTCGAATCGCCTCCGTCATCCCGGGGCCGCGCAGCGGAGCCCGGGAGCCCTACAGGCCGACGCGGCAAGTTCTGAACCGCCTGTGCTTGGGGACGGCGACCGCCTCGACAGGCCGATCCTGCGGCAGGCGCAATCGATGCCCTGTCTGCCGCGGGACCGGATACTGCTTCGGCCTGCCGCATGCCTTCCGATCACTCGTCGCTTCTGGGAGGCCGGCTCACGCCGGCCTTTCCTTGTCTGTGCCGGCCCGTCCCAAGACATGGCGATCCAGGAGGAATCGGCAATTTCGCACTTGCAGCAAAGCCGCTTGCGAGCTAGGACGCTCGGGCAGACAAATTCGGGAGCATCTGGCAATGGCCGTTCGTTTTATCAGTGGTTTCGCGGCGGTGACCCTCGCGCTGTCCGGCCTCTCGATCCCGGCCGCACTGGCCAAGCCGGCGACGGGTGCGAGCGCGGTCAAGATGATCGACACCGACAACGACGGCACGGTCGACCTGAAGGAAGTGGAGGCGGTGGCCTCGGCGACCTTCGATCGCCTGGAGAAGGATGCCGACGGCACCCTCGACGCCAAGGAGCTGAAGGGCCGCCTGAGCCAGGCCGGCGTGAAGCAGGCCGATCCGGACAACGACGGCACCCTCGATAAGAAGGAGTACCTCGCTGCGGTCGGCGAGCGCTTCAAGCTGGCCGATCCGGACAGCGACGGCACCCTCGACGCCAAGGAGCTGAACTCCAAGGCCGGCAAGGCGCTGCTCGCCCTCATCAAGTAAGTCGTCCGCGACGCTCAACGTCGCGTGCTCAAGGTTCGAGGCTCCCGCGGACTTCTTCCGCGGGAGCCTTGTCATTTCGTGGACGCGCGAGCCCACGCGCCTCACCTCAAATCCGGCAGCTCTCGAACCCGGCGCGGATCGCCGCCTCATCGAGGTTGCGCCCGATGAACACCACCCGGGAGACGCGCGGCTCATTCGGTCCCCAATCGCCCTGCACGTCCCCGTCGAGGATCATGTGGACGCCCTGGAAGACGAAGCGCTTCGGCTCGTTCGGGAAGGCCACGATCCCCTTGCAACGCAGGATGTCGGGCCCCTGGACCTGGGTCAGGTTCGAGATCCAGGGCATGAACTTCTCGGGATCCACCTCGCCCTCGATCTTCGCCGAGAGCGACCGGATGTCGGAGTCGTGATGGTGGTGGTGCCCCTCCTCCAGGAAGTCGGGCTCCACGTCGAGGATCCGGTCGAGGTCGAAGGCATTGCGCTCCAGCACGGCGTCGAGCGGGACGGCGCAGTTCTGCGTGCGGTGGAGCTTCGCCAGCGGGTTGATGGTGCGGATCTCGGCCTCGACCCGGTCGAGGTCGGCGGGCGACACGAGATCGCTCTTGTTGAGCAGGATCACGTCCGCGAAGGCGATCTGGTTCTTCGCCTCGGGCGCATCCTTCAGCCGGTCGGACAGCCACTTGGCGTCGGCCACCGTCACCACGGCGTCGAGCCGGGCGGCCTCGCCCACATCCTGATCGACGAAGAAGGTCTGCGCCACGGGCGCCGGGTCGGCGAGGCCGGTGGTCTCGACGATGATCGCGTCGAACTTGCCCCGGCGCTTCACCAGCCCGTCCATGATCCGGATCAGGTCGCCGCGCACCGTGCAGCAGACGCAGCCGTTGTTCATCTCGAACACTTCCTCGTCCGCGCCGACGACGAGGTCGTTGTCGATGCCGATCTCGCCGAACTCGTTGACGATCACGGCGTAGCGCTTGCCGTGGTTCTCGGTGAGGATCCGGTTGAGGAGCGTGGTCTTGCCCGCGCCGAGATAGCCGGTGAGCACGGTCACCGGGATCTTCCCGGCCGTGGATCCGGCCGTGGGTCCAGCTTGGGCGGAAACGGGGCTCGTGTCGGTCATGGCGGGTTCTTCGATGGGGTCAGCGGACGGGCGCGGTGCGCCCATGAGCGTTGTCATATTGTAACAAATCCCGTCAAAGGAAGACGGAGCCACACGGTTTCGCGACCACGGCTCCCGATCGATTGCGCGTCGGACAAGCTTTGCTCTAGGCACTTGATGCCGCGCGGACTCTTCCGCGCGGTACGCCATAGAAAAGCACCGACGATCGCATTGATGTGGGCCTCGTCCCGGCGCGAATCGTACACTTGTCAGTCAACCCGGTCTCTTCGCCCGGACCCGGAAGATCATTCGCATGGACGCCCGAAATCCGCTGGACCAGGATGAGGCGATCTCCGCACCCCGCCGCAAGCGCCGGGGACCGGGGCTCCTCCTCATCCTCCTGCTGCTCGCGGCCGCAGCAGGGGCGGCGTTCGCCTTCTCCGACCGGGTTCGCGAGGCCACGTCGGGCCTCGTCGCCTCGCTGAGCGGCCTGCTCGCGCCGAGCAATCCGGATCCCGGGATCGATGCGGAGAAGGCCGGGGCCGTGGAGCGGATCTTCAGGCCCACCAAGGAGCAGCGGGCCGCCTTCGAGATCCTGCCGGTCGCCACGCAGGTCTTCCGTCCGGAGGGCACCGCGGAGGGACGCATCGCCCTCAATGAGGACGACAACGTCCCGGTCGTATCGCCCTATGCGGGCCGGGTGACGAAGGTGCTGGCCCGCGCGGGCGACGACGTGAAGGCCGGCGACGTGCTGCTGACGCTCGAGGCCACCGACATGGTCCAGGCGCAGAACGATTACCAGGCGGCCCTGAACAATCTTCAGAAGCAGCAGGCGCTTCTGAAGCTCGACCAGACCATCGCACAGCGCCAGCAGGAACTGTTCCAGGCGCACGCGACGGCGCTGAAGGACTACCAATCCGCCCAGAACGACGTGATCGCCGCCCAGAGCGACCTGAAGACCGCGGAAGCCGCCCTCGACGCCGTGAAGAACCGCCTGCGGCTGCTGGGCAAGACCGATGCCGAGATCGCCGCCTTCGAGAAGAAGGGCACGATGAGCCCCGAGACCCAGATCCGGGCCCCGATCGCCGGCACGATCGTCCAGCGCAAGGTCGGCACCGGGCAGTATCTGTCGGCGTCCAGCGACCCCGTCTTCGTGATCGGCGACCTGTCGACCGTCTGGCTCATCGCCAATGTCCGCGAGAGCGAGATCCCGAAGATCCGCATCGGCCAGGAGGTCGAGGCGAAGGTGGCGGGCTTCGGCGCGCGGGTGTTCAAGGCCCGGGTCAACTACATGGCCTCCAGCCTCGACCCGGCGACGCGGCGGCTCGCGGTGCGGAGCGAGGTCGACAATCCCGACCGGGTGCTGCGCCCGGAGATGTTCGCCACCTACACGATCGTCACCGGCAAGGGCGAGCCCAGCCCGAGCGTGCCGGTGGGCGCCGTCGTGTACGAAGGCGACCGCACCCACGTCTGGGTGGCGCGGCCGGACGGAGCCGTGGAGGCACGGGACATCAAGCTCGGGCTGATCAACGGCGAGAGTGCCCAGGTGGTCGAGGGCTTGCGCCCGGGCGAGCAGGTGGTGACCCGCGGCGCCCTGTTCATCGACCGGGCGGCGAGCGGCGAGAAGGCGTCCTGAGCGAGGATTCGGTCCGATGAACAGCCTGATCGTCTTCTCGCTCCGCCAGCGCGTGCTGGTGGTGCTGATGTTCGTGGTGATGCTGGGCATCGGCTACGGAGCCTATACGCAGCTCAACATCGAGGCCTATCCCGACCCGGTCCCGCCGCTCGTCGACGTCATCACCCAGAACCCGGGCCAGTCGGCCGACGAGATCGAGCGCTACATCACGATTCCCCTCGAGGTGGCGCTGGCCGGCATCCCCAACGCCCAGGTGGTGCGCACGATCTCGCTGTTCGGCCTGTCCGACGTGAAGGTCCAGTTCAACTACGAGTACACGTACGAGCAGGCCCTGCAGCGGGTGCTCAACCGCCTGTCGCAGGCCCCGACGCTGCCCAACGGCGCCACGCCGCAGATCTCACCGACGAGCCCGGTGGGCGAGATCATGCGCTACAAGCTGGTCGGTCCGGCGGGCTACTCGCCCATGGACATGAAGACCCTGCAGGACTGGGTGCTGCAGCGCCGGTTCAAGGCGATCCCCGGCGTGGTCGACGTCACGGCCTTCGGCGGCAAGGCCAAGGAATACGAGGTCGCGGTCGACCTGAATCGGCTTCAGGCCCAGGGCCTGACCCTGGTGCAGCTGACCAACGCGCTGAACAACGCCTCGATCAACGTCGGTGGCCAGACGCTGAATGTCGGCCAGCAATCGGCGGTGGTGCGCGGCATCGGCCTGATCCGCGACATGGACGACATCCGGGATACGATGATCAGCCTCGTCAACGGCACCCCGGTGCTGGTGCGGGACGTGGCGGAGGTGCGGGTGTCGAACGCCCCGCGCCTCGGCATCGTCGGCCACGACGACCAGCGCGACATCGTCGAGGGCATCGTGCTCATGACCCGCGGCGGCAAGAGCCTGCCGACGCTGGAGCGGGTCGAGGCCGAGATCGACAAGATCAACAGCTCCACGATCCTGCCGCCCGACGTGAAGATCGAGCGGATCTACGACCGCTCGGGCCTGATCCACACCACCACCCACACGGTGATGCACAACCTCGTCTTCGGCGTGGTGCTGGTCTTCGTGGTGCAGTGGCTGTTCCTCGGCTCGCTCACCAGCGCGATCATCGTGGCGGCGACGATCCCGTTCGCTCTCGGCTTCGCGATCCTGATCCTGGTGATCCGCGGCGATTCGGCGAACCTCCTGTCGCTCGGCGCGATCGATTTCGGCCTGATCGTCGACGCCACCGTGATCATGGTCGAGAACGTGTTCCGCCACATCGCCGAGCCCGACCACGTCAAGGGCGAGGTCCCGCCGGGCGGCCTGACCGGGCGGCTCGGCACGATCGCGGTCGCCGGCCGCGAGGTGAACCGGGCGATCTTCTTCTCGGCGACGATCATCATCGTCGGCTTCCTGCCGCTGTTCACGATGACCGGCGTCGAGGGTCACATCTTCGGCCCGATGGCCAAGACCTACGCGTACGCGCTGCTCGGCGGCCTGCTCGCGACCTTCACGGTCTCGCCCGCGCTCTCCGCCCTGATGCTGCCCAAGAACCTGGAAGAGCGCGACACGCTGATCGTGCGGGTGCTGCGCGTCGGCCACGAGCGCGTGCTGGCCTTCGGCCTGCGCAACCGGGTCCTGGCGCTCGCCGTGATGCTGGCGGTGCTGCTGGTCTCGGGACTGACGGCCCGCAATCTCGGCCTGGAATTCCTGCCGCGGCTCGAGGAAGGCAATCTCTACGTGCGCGGGACGATGCCGTCCTCGATCTCGCTGGAGGCCGGCAATGCCTACGTCCAGCGCATGCGCAAGATCTTCCAGGAGGTTCCGGAGGTCACCACCGTCCTGTCGCACCAGGGCCGCCCGAACGACGGCACCGACGCCACCGGATTCTTCAACGTCGAGTTCCTGGCGCCGCTCAAGCCCATCGATCAGTGGCGGAAGGGCCTCGACAAGGAGACGCTGATCCAGGACCTGAGCAAGCAGCTGGCATCCGAATTTCCCGGCATCGAGTTCAACTTCTCCCAGTATATCGAGGACAACGTCCAGGAAGCCGCCTCGGGCGTGAAGGGCGAGAACTCGGTCAAGATCTACGGCAACGACCTCGCGCAGCTCACCAAGACCGCCAATGCGGTCAAGGCGGCGCTGGCCACCGTCCAGGGCGTCACCGATCTGTCGGTGTTCGAATCCCTCGGCCAGCCGACGGTCCGGATCGACGTCGACCGCCACAAGGCCGCCCGCTACGGCCTGTCGATCGGCGACGTGAACACCACGATCCAGGCGGCGATCGGCGGCCAGACCGCGGGCGACCTCTACGAGTACGGCTCGGACCGCCACTTCCCCATGCGGGTGCGGCTCGCCAAGGAGTACCGCTCGTCGCTGGCCGGGATCCGCAACATCGCGGTGGGGGCGCAGAACCCCAATGGCGGCGTGATCCAGGTACCGCTCTCCGAGATCGCCGACGTCGACCTCGTCTCGGGCGCATCGTTCATCTACCGCGAGGATCAGGAGCGCTACATCCCGGTGAAGTTCTCGGTGCGCGGCCGCGACCTCGGCAGCGCCGTCCTCGAAGCCCAGCGCAAGGTCGCCGACGCCGTGGACCTGCCGCCGGGCTACCGCCTGGAATGGGTCGGGCAGTTCACCAACCTGAAGGAGGCGGCGGCCCGGCTCAGCCTCGTGGTGCCGCTCACGCTGCTGCTGATCGCGCTGCTCCTGTACATCAACTTCTCGTCGGTGGCCGACATGCTGCTGACCCTGTCGGTGATCCCGATGGCGATGATCGGCGGCATCTTCGCGCTGTTCCTGACCGGCACGCCGTTCTCGATCTCGGCGGCGATCGGCTTCATCGCGCTGTTCGGCATCTCGACCATGGAGGGGGTGATCCTGCTGGCCTACTACAACCAGCTCCTCGACGAGGGCTGGAAGAAGCAGGAGGCGGTCTGGCAGGCCGCCGTGGTGCGCATGCGCCCGGTGATGATGACCTGCGTGGCGGCCTGTGTCGGCCTGCTGCCGGCGGCGGTCTCCACCGGCATCGGCTCGCAGGTGCAGAAGCCGCTGGCGCTCGTGGTGGTCGGCGGCATCATCCTGGCGCCGAACCTGATCCTCGTGGTCGTGCCGGTGCTGATCTCGCTGTTCTCGCGGCGCCGCCCGAACCCGGACGCACGGGCGCGGACTGAGCATCAGGTCGCCGCGTGAGCCGACCCAGGAAGCCGGGACAACGCGTTGCAGGGGGGCCACAACGCCCGTGCCGCGCGCGCGACCTGGGGACAGTTGCATTGACTTGGATGCGCGCCGCGCCGCTCTACCAGGGTGAGGCTTTCGGGGGCGGAATGGTGAGCTTTGGGCCGAACAGGTGCGGACGGGCGGCCGCATGGCTGACGGCCTCCCTGGCCCTGTCGGCCTGCGCGGTCGGCCCGAACTTCGTGCCGCCGGAGGATCCGCCGGTCAGCCGCTACACCAAGGAGCCGCTGAGGAACCCGTCGGCCGCCGACAAGATCCGAACCCGGCAGGGCGGCTCGGCCGACCAGAGCTTCGTCTCGGGCGCCGACATCCCGGGCCAGTGGTGGACGCTGTTCCACTCGAAGGCGCTGAACCGGGTCGTCGAGCAGGCGCTGGCCAACAACCCGACGCTGGAGGCGGCCCAGGCCTCGCTGCGGGTGGCGCAGCAGAACGTGCTCGCCCAGAAGGGCACGCTCTACCCGAGCCTGACCGCGACACCGCAGATCCAGGGCAATCTCGCCCCCGGCCTCGACCTGCAATCGCCGCTCAACAATCAGACCAACTATCTCTACAGCCTCGCCACGCCGCAGGCGGTGGTCTCGTACAATCCGGACGTGTTCGGCGGGAATCGCCGCCAGATCGAGTCCCTGGAGGCTACCACCGAGAACCAGCGCTTCCAGCTCGAGGCGGCCTATCTGAGCCTGACTGCCAACGTCGTCGCCGCCGCCATCCAGGAGGCGGCGCTGCGGGCGCAGATCGACGCCACCCGCAAGGTGATCCAGGCCCAGACCGAAGTTCTGCAGCTCTACAACAAGCAGCTCTCCCTGGGGCAGATCGCCGGCGCCGACGTCATCCAGCAACAGGCCGCGCTGGCGCTGTCGCAGCAGCTGCTGCCGCCGCTGGAGAAGGCCCTGGCCCAGCAGCGCAACCTGCTCACGGCACTCGCCGGTCGGCTGCCCTCCGACGAGGTCAGCGAGACCTTCGACCTGGCCGCCCTGCGCCTGCCGACCAAGCTGCCGGTGAGCCTGCCCTCGCGGCTGGTCCAGCAGCGGCCCGACGTGAAGGCGGCCGAGGCGCTGGTGCAGGAGGCGAGCGCCAATGTCGGCGTCGCGGTGGCCAACCGCCTGCCGCAGTTCAGTCTCACGGCCACGGGCGGCTCCAGCGCGACGCGGATCGCGCAGGTGACCAATCCGGGCGCGGCGTTCTTCACGATCATCGGGCAGGCGACGGCACCGATCTTCGATGCCGGCACCCTGTTCCGGCGTCAGCGCGCGTCGGAGGAATCGCTGACGCAGGCGCAGGCGCAGTACAAGGCGACGGTGATCACCGCCTTCCAGAACGTCGCCGACGCCCTGCGGGCGCTTCAGGCCGACGCCAAGGCAGTGGCCGCGGCCGATGCCGCGGTGAGCGCCACCAACCAGAGCCTCGGCCTGATCCGCAAGCAGTACACCGCGGGCGCGATCACCTCCTCGCAGGTTCTGATCGCCCAGCAGGGCTACCTCTCGGCCCTGGTCACCTCGGCGGGCGCGCGCGCCACCCAGTATGCCGACACCGCGGCGCTGTTCGTGGCGCTGGGCGGCGGCTGGTGGAACCGCGCCGACGTGGCGCCGCCGCCGCCCGAGAAGGACCCGCTGAAGGTGCTGTGACGCGCGGCCGGCTCAGGCGTACATCGCGATGGCGTCCTGCAGCATCTGGTCCGCGGTGCTCATGACCTTGGTGTTGGCCGTGTAGGCCTGCTGCGTCTCGATCATCTTCGAGAACTGGTCGGTGATGCTGGCGTTCGACTGCTCGACGGCGCTGGCCGTCACGGTCGCGCCGTTGAGGCCGTAGCTCGGCGTCCCGGACTGACCGTTGGCTACGTAGGTCCCGCCGTCGAGCCCGGTCAGGTTGTCCTGCTGGCCGAACTGCGCGAGCGTCAGCGCGCCCAGCGGCAGGGAGCTGCCATCCGCTTTGGTGCCGGTCAGGGTGCCGGCCGGCGAGACGGCGAGGCTCGCCAGCGTGTTCGCGCCGGTGGGAACCGTGACGGGCGCCGTCGCGGATGGCCCGGCGAACAGGTAATAGCCCGCGCCGTTGACGAGGTAGCCGTTCGCATCCGCCGAGAAGTCGCCGCGCCGCGTGTAGCCGGTCTCGCCGGCGAAGGTCGGGCTCTGATCCGTCCCGGTATTCTCGCGGACGATGAAGTAGCCGTTGCCCGAGATGGCGAGGTTGGTCGGCACGCTGGTCGACTGCACCGTGCCCTGGATGTTCAGGCTGTTGCGCGTGCTCGTCGCCACGCCCCCGGCCTGCTGCGGAGCCTTCGCCGACTGCGCCAGCATGTCGGCGAAGCTCGTCTCCGTGGTCTTGAACCCCGCCGTCTGGGTGTTGGCGATGTTCCCGGAGATGTTGTTGAGCGCCAGCGACTGCGCCGAGGCGCCGGAAATCGAATTCGAGAGCGCGTCGTAGAGGCTCATCGGGGTCTCCGTCCGTGAGACCGGCAGAAACCGATCCGACGGAGAAGCATAAGCGCCCACTATGGTTAACCGGCCGTGTGTGACGGAGTGTTGCGGGCTTGAGACCGGGTTCGAGCACCGCCGCCGTCCGGGCGAGTGCAGCGATGACGGGACCGACGGGTCAGGCGCCGACGGCGCTCAGCACGATCTCGCGCCGGTGCGGCCGGTCGCGGTGCTCGATCAGGTAGATCCCCTGCCACGTGCCCAGCGCGAGCCGTCCGTCGATCAGCGGGATACTCAGGGCGGAATCGGTGACCAGCGTGCGGATATGGGCGGGCATGTCGTCGGGCCCCTCGGCCCCGTGGACGTAGCCGGCGTTGCGTGGCGCGAACCCGTCCAGTGCGGTCATCAGGTCGGTCTGCACGTCCGGATCGGCATTTTCCTGGATGGTGAGCGAGGCCGAGGTGTGCCGGCAAAACACCGTGACCAAGCCGTCGCGGATGCCGCTCCCGCGCACGAAGTCCGCAACCGCGCCGGAAAAGTCCGTGAATCCCTGTCCGGCGGTCGCGATGGTGAGGCGCCCGCTGGCATGACGCTCGATCCGGCCGGAGGCCAGGATCTCCACCGGACCGATCTTGCCCTGCCTCATGCGCTCTTCTCCAGCAGCGTCGCGCCCGGCGCGACCTCGCGCTCGCCGCGGGCGAGGATCCGTTCCAGCACGTCGATCCGGTCCGCCTCTGCGGGCGGCTTGTCCCAGCGGATGCGGCTGACCCGCGGAAAGCGCATCGCCACGCCCGACTTGTGCCGGGTCGAGCGCTGCACCCCTTCGAACGCGATCTCCAGGACGAGCCCCGCCTCCCGTCCGTGGGCGACCTCGCGTACCGGGCCGAAGCGCTTGGTGGTGTTGTTGCGGACGTAACGGTCGAGCTTGGCGAGCTCGGCGTCGGTGAAGCCGTGATAGGCCTTGCCCACCGGCACCAGCTCGTCCCCGCCCTCCGGAGCCGCGCGCCAGACGCCGAACGTGTAGTCCGAGTAGAAGGACGAGCGCTTCCCGTGCCCGCGCTGGGCGTACATCATCACCGCGTCGACGATATGCGGCTCGCGCTTCCACTTCCACCACGGCCCCTTCGGCCGGCCCGGCAGGTAGGGGCTGTTGAGGCGCTTGAGCATCACGCCCTCGATGGCGTCGGCATCCTCGCCGGCGCCGACGGAAGCCGGATCGGCCCGGGCGGCGGCCAGCGCCTCCCAATCCGCGAAGGGCACCAGCGGCGAGATGTCGATCCGTCCGTGGTCGAGGCGCGTGACGAGGGCTTCCAGCTTCTCTCGCCGCGTAGCGAATGGTTCGGTCCGCAGGTCGTCGCCCTCCAGGGTGAGGAGGTCGTAGGCCCGCACATGGGCGGGGAACTCCTCCAGGAGCTTGGCCGTGACTGCCTTCCGGTTCAGGCGTTGCTGCAGGACGTTGAACGACTGCACCCGCCGCTCGCGCAGGATCAGAAGCTCGCCGTCGAGCGCGCCCGTGAAGGTGATCGCCTCGGCCAGATCCGGGAACGCCCCGGTGATGTCCTCGCCGGTGCGGGAATAGACCTTCCCGACCTGATGGCCGGCCCGGTCGCGACCGCCGACGAGCTGGACGCGGATGCCGTCCCATTTCCACTCGGCCGAGAACGCCTCCGCCTCCAGCTTCTCGAGATCGGCTTCCTCCTCGATCGGGTGCGACAGCATCGGCGGCCGGAACGGGGCCGGGTTGAGGGTCTCGGGCCGCTCGGCCCGGCCCTCGACCCAGGCGAACAGGGTCTCGAAGGGCGGGGTCAGCCCGTGCCAGACCTCCTCCACCGCATCGGCGTCGTGACCGCCCAGCGCGCCGACCGCGGTCTTGGCGAGACGGGCCGAGACGCCGACCCGCAGGTTGCCGGTGACGAGCTTCAGGAGCGCCCAGCGTCCGGTCTCGTCGAGGGCGTCGAGCCAGTCGGCGAGATGGCTGGGCAGTTCGCGCTTCGGGATGGTCGCGAGGGTTTCGACGACCTCGGCCAGGGTCGGGACGTGGGGCGGCGGGTTGTTGTGGCCGGGCCCGGGCTCCCGCGGCGCCTCTGCCGGGCCCGGCCAGATCAGCGCCGTGGTCTCGGCGAGATCGCCGACGTAGTTGTGCGAGAGCCGGAACAGCACCGGGTCGATCCGCGCCTCCACGAGTCCGCGGATCAGCGCCGGCTTGGCTTCGCGAAAGCTCAGCGTGCCGGTCATGGCGCCGAGCGCGTAGCCGCGCTCGGGATCGGGCGTGCGCGCGAAGTAATCCTGGAGCATGCGCAGCTTCGCGTTGCGGCGCGGCTCGTAGGCGAGGCGGTCGAGGAGATGGGCGAAGTCGTTCACGCGGCCGCCTCCGCCTCGATGCCGGGTTCGGTCTCGCCGTCGTCGCCGTAGCCCAGCAGGTGCAGTGGCTTCGCCCGGATGCCCTGCGTCCCGCACCAGTGGACCAGCGCGTCCTCCTGGCCATGCGTGACCCAGACTTCCTCGGCGCCGGTTTCGCGGATGGTGCGGCACAGGTCCGGCCAGTCGGAATGGTCGGAGATGACCATCGGCAGCTCGACGCCCTTCTGGCGGGCGCGGGCGCGCACGCGCATCCAGCCCGAGGCGAAGCAGGTCACCGGGTCGGGGAATTTGCGCGACCACAGGTCCTGGATCGACGAGGGCTGGCAGAGCACGATCGCCCCGTGCAGATCCTTGCGCTCGGCAGCCACCACCTTCGGCGTGTCGCCCAGCGGCACACCCTCGTCCTTGTAGAGGGCGGTCAGCTTCTCCATGGCGCCGTGCAGGTGGATCGGCCGGTCCCAGCCCTCCTCGCGCAGCAGCGCCATGACCCGCTGCGCCTTCCCGAGCGCGTAGGCGCCGACGATGTGGGCGCGTTCCGGGAACAGCGCCACCGAGTCGAGGAGCTTGCGGACCTCGCCGCGCGTGTCGGGATGCGTGAACACCGGCAGGCCGAAGGTCGCCTCGGTGATGAACACGTCGCAGGGCACCACCTCGAAGGGCAGGCAGGTCGGGTCCGGCGCCCTCTTGTAGTCGCCCGAGACCACCACCCGGACACCGTCCCGCTCGATGGCGATCTGCGCGGAGCCGAGCACGTGTCCGGCAGGCGCGAAGCGAACGGTGACCTCACCGATGCGGATGGACTCGCCAAGCCGCGCCTCCTGCCGCTGGCGGCAGAAATCCGCGCCGTAGCGCACCGCCATGATCCGCAGGGTCTCGGGGGTCGCCAGGACGTGGCCGTGGCCCGACCGGGCATGGTCGGCATGGCCGTGCGTGATCAGCGCGCGCTCCACCGGCCAGGTCGGATCGATGTGGAAGCGCCCGAGCGGGCAGTAGAGACCCTCGCGGGTCAGGGTCAGGAGATCGCTGGCGCGTATTGGCATCGGGCCCGTGCTACCGGTGGAGTCCGGCGGAAGCCCCGATATATAGGCGCCCCGGATCCGGCAGACGCATGGCCTCGCAGCTCAGTTCCGGCGATCTCCTCGCCGATCGCCGCTATCGTTACGCGGAAGCCTGTCTGGCGGAGGGCGACCATGCCGGGGCGGCGGATCTCGCCGAGCAGGCCCTGGAGATCGCCCCCCGCTACGCGCCCGCCTGGCTGCTCCTCGGCCGGGCACGGGAAGGCTTGGCCGAGCCCGGCGGCGATCCGGACCTGCGGGCCGCGGCGGCCCGGGCCTATGCCTGCGCCCTCGACATCGACCCGGACGACACCCTCGGCGTGCGGGCGCACCTCGTGCGCCTGGGCAGCAGCGACGGCCTCCCGGCCCTCTCCCCCGCCTATGTCAGGGCTCTGTTCGACGGCTACGCGCCGCGCTTCGAGCGCCATCTGGTCGAGGGCCTGGGCTATGTCGGCCCGGACCTCGTCCGGGACGCGCTCCCGCCCGAGCCCCCGCATTTCGCAACGGCACTCGATCTCGGCTGCGGCACCGGCCTGATGGGCGCGGCGATCCGCGACCGGGTCGGTCATCTCGCCGGGGTCGATCTCTCGCCCGGCATGCTGGCCCTGGCCCGGGCCAAGCTCCAGAACGCGCGACCGCTCTACGATCGCTTGGTCGAGGGGGAGCTGACCGCGTTCCTGGTCGGTGAGCCGGCGGCCTCCGCCGATCTCTGCCTCGCCGCTGACGTCCTGATCTACGTGGCCGATCTCGGCCCCGTCCTGGCCGAGATGGGCCGCGTGCTGCGGCCGGGGGGCCTCGCCGCCTTCACGGTACAGTCCCACGACGGGACTGGCGCCGCCCTGGGTCCGGATGGCCGCTACGCCCACGCCGATGCCCATGTCGCGGCGGCGGCCGCCGGAGCCGGCCTCGCGATCCTGACATTGCGGTCCGCCGACGTCCGGCGCGAGGCCCGCCGACCGGTGCCGGGGCGCGTCGTTGTGTTGCGCCGCACAGCAGCATGAAACTGCTTTGCTGTTCGTCCATTGTCAGTCGGCTGCGACAGGCGCGGCCGCTGAATCGGGGGATCAGCATGGCGAATTACGGCAGCAGGACAGGGGCGGACGCGCCCGAGCGGAAGCCCGATCCGCCGGCGGACCGCTCCTTTCCGGCCGATCCGCGCACGCGGATTCCCTTCGCCATCGCGCTCGCCACCCTGGCGGGCTGCGCCGATTCCATCGGCTTCCTGGAGTTCTCGCAGCTGTTCATGTCGTTCATGTCGGGCAACACCACGCGCTTCGGCGTCGCGGTGGCCAATGCCGACTGGGAGAACGTCACGCGCGTTGCCAGCACCATCAGCGTCTTCTGCTTCGGCGCCTTCCTGGGCACCCTGATCGCCGCCTGGGTCGGACGCTGGCGCCTGGCCGTCCTGCTGACCCTGCAGGCGCTGCTGCTCGCCGGCGGGTTGCTGATGCCCTGGGGCACCTTCGCCTACCCGCTGCACGCCTACCCGATCGTGCTGGCTCTGGGGCTCCAGAACGCCACGCTCCAGGACGAGGGCGGCCGCTCCCTGGCGCTGACCTACGTCACCGGTGCGGTCGTGCGCTTCGGCACCGGCTGCGCCAACCTGCTGCTCGGCACGGTGGCGCCCTCCTTCTGGATCCAGGCGCCGCTCTGGGCCGGCCTCAGCACCGGCGCGGTGCTGGGCGGTCTGCTCGACATGCGCTACGGCGAATCGGCGTTCCTGTTCCCGGCGGCGCTCGCCGCCATCCTGGCGCTGATCGCCATCGCCCTCACGGTCGCGAAGCCGGGCAGCACCTTGGTGGCGGGCTCGGCGCCCGCGCCCGACGCGAGCCCGAAGGCCAAGGTGATCGACGCGATCCACTGAGCGGAACCGACGAGCCGGGGCCGCTCAGCCGTCCGAATCCCGGACGCTGCCCCGGCCCTGCTTGATCGTGGCGCGGTTCTTCTTGGCGCCGATGCGCCGTTCCTGCGAGCCCCGGGTGGGCTTCGTCGGCCGGCGGATCGGCGGCGGCGGCTTGGCGGCCTCGGCCACGAGATCGACGAGGCGCTGCAGGACGTCCGCCCGGTTGCGCTCCTGCGTCCGGTGCCGCTGGCCCGCCAGGACGAGCACGCCGTCCTTGGTCATCCGCCGTCCGGCCAGCCGCACGAGGTTCGCCTTGACGCGGTCGTCCACGGAGGGCGAGTCCAGGGCCGGCCAGCGGAGCTGGACCGCGGTCTCGACCTTGTTGACGTTCTGTCCGCCGGCGCCCGAGGCGCGCATGAAGGACAGCTCGATCTCGTCATCGTCGATGGCGATGCGTGGGGTCACGCGCAGGGGCATGGCGGCCTCCCCGGCACGCTAGCGGAGGCACGCCGCGCCTGCTCATCGGGTGCAGGGCCGACGACCGAGCCGGTGCAGATCGTTGCCCGCATCACCATATCGCGTTCGTGCTCCCCGTCCCGATCACCCTCCGCTGCCGGAGCGATCTGTCCCGTTATCGCGCGCGCAGCGAAGCGTCCCAGTGGAGCGCAGCGACACGCTCCGTGGCGCCGACCGGCTGGCTTGGCTGCGCGCGCGACGATGGCGTCACATCTCGAACCCGGGCCGCACAGCGGAAGACCACGGGCGGGCTCAGGCGGCCTCGGCCGGCGTCCGGGCCCGGAGCGCGAGGGCGTGGAGGCCGCGCTTGAACGCATCCTCCAGAAGCGCGTTCACCAAGCGGTGCCGCTCGACGCGGCTCTTGCCCTCGAAAGCCGACGCGACGATGTCGAGCCGGTAATGGGTTTCGCCCCCCGGCCGTGCCCCGGCATGGCCGGCATGCAGATGCGACTCGTCGATCACGTCGAGGCGCGCCGGCGCGAGCTGCTCGCGCAGCCGCGCCTCCATCCAGTCCCGCAGGGTGCCGCCCGCGCCCGCACCGTCCGCCATCGTGCCCTCGCGTCGTGTTCGTGGGTGCCCGTCAAGCCCGATCTCGCGCATGCGTCATCAGGCCCGGTGCCCTTGTGTCTCAGGTCCGCCCCCTCATAATCGGCCCGTCATGGATCTCAACTCGCGCCTGTTCGACAGCATCCGGATCAAGCCATCCTGCGACGAGCCGAAGGCTGCGGCCGAGGGCGTCTGCGAGAGTCCGGGCTGCACGCAGCCGGGCCTGTACCGGGCGCCGAAGGGTCGGAAGGCGGAGGGCCAGTACTGGCGCTTCTGCATCGACCATGTCCGCGCCTACAACGCCACCTACAACTACTTCGACGGCATGAACGACGCCGCCGTGCAGGCCTACCAGAAGGACGCGATCATCGGGCATCGCCCGACCTGGGCGATGGGCGTGAACCGGACCGGCGAGGCCAAGCCGGCGGACGAGCCTGTCCGCGACTGGGCGTATGTCGATCCGCTCGGCATCCTGCGCGGCGAGGGTGTCGGCGACGCGCGCCGGCGCGCCCGCCAGCCCGAGGAGCCGCGCAAGCCCAAACACTCGGCGACGGTGCGCCGCGCCCTCGACGTGATGGGACTCGAGGAGAACGCCGATTCGGCCGCCATCAAGGCGCAGTACAAGGTTCTGGTGAAGCGGTTCCACCCCGACGCCAATGGCGGCGACCGCTCCTTCGAGGAGCGGCT
This sequence comes from Methylobacterium sp. OAE515, assembly GCF_041806315.1. Classification (NCBI taxonomy): domain Bacteria; kingdom Pseudomonadati; phylum Pseudomonadota; class Alphaproteobacteria; order Hyphomicrobiales; family Methylobacteriaceae; genus Methylobacterium; species Methylobacterium sp. OAE515. The sequence goes on along the minus strand of NZ_JBGMUV010000001.1, from coordinate 1,691,435 downwards.
GCGCGACATCATCCGCGCCCACGACGTCCTGCGCGCGGCCGGACTCTGCTGAACGGCACGAAGGATGCACGCCGGTTCAATCCCAGGATAGGGAAAACCGCGCGACGGGACCCTATATGGGATCCATGCCGGTCGGTGGCGCGCGAGCGCGCCGCCGTTTAAGGATGGCTCCGCCCCGCCGCGGAGGCCCGGCTCGACGTTCTTCCGCGCGGATGCTTCACTGTTTGGCAGTGGAGCGCCCGCGCCTCACGAGGTTCCGAATGCTCTCTGACGCTACGCCCGCCGCGCTGCCCGACCGCACCGTCTCCGTCCGCGATGTCTTCGGCATCGACCTCGACCTCAAGGTCCCGGCCTATGCCGAGGCCGAGGAGCACGTGCCGGATCTCGACCCGGACTACATCTTCGACCGGGAGACGACGCTCGCGATTCTCGCCGGCTTCGCCCGCAACCGCCGCGTGATGGTCACCGGCTATCACGGCACCGGCAAGTCGACCCATATCGAGCAGGTGGCCGCCCGGCTGAACTGGCCGTGCATCCGCATCAACCTCGACAGCCACGTCTCGCGCATCGACCTCGTCGGCAAGGACGCGATCGTCCTCCAGGACGGCAAGCAGGTCACCGCGTTCCAGGACGGCATCCTGCCCTGGGCGCTGCAGAACAACGTCGCGCTGGTGTTCGACGAATACGATGCCGGCCGACCGGACGTGATGTTCGTGATCCAGCGCGTGCTGGAGCTGTCGGGCCGCCTGACGCTCCTCGATCAGAAGCGCGTGATCCGCCCGCACCCGGCCTTCCGGCTGTTCGCCACGGCCAACACGGTGGGCCTCGGCGACACGTCGGGCCTCTATCACGGCACGCAGCAGATCAACCAGGGCCAGATGGACCGCTGGTCGATCGTCACCACACTGAACTACCTGCCGCACGACCGCGAGGTCGACATCGTGCTCTCGAAGGCGACCCATTATCGGGGTGACCAGGGCCGCGACATCGTCAACCGCATGGTGCGGGTCGCGGATCTCACCCGCAACGCCTTCATGAACGGCGACCTCTCGACCGTCATGAGCCCGCGCACGGTGATCACCTGGGCGGAGAACGCCGACATCTTCAAGGATGTCGGCTTCGCCTTCCGGGTGACCTTCCTCAACAAGTGCGACGAGCTGGAGCGGACGCTGGTGGCCGAGTTCTACCAGCGCGCCTTCGGCAAGGAGCTGCCCGAGAGCGCGGTGAACGTCGCGCTGAGCTGACCCGCATGGAGGACGCGATGGCGCATCCGGCCCCGACGCGCGAGGACGCTCCGGCGACTGCGCACGCACGGGTGCGGACGCGCTACGCGGACGATCTCTACACCTGGGTTCAGGAGCAGGTGGCGCTGCTTCGCGCCGGCCGGGTGGACGCGCTCGACCTCGACAACATCGCCGAGGAGCTGAGCGACGTGGGCTCGGAGCAATACGACAAGCTTGAAAGCGCGATCGATGTGCTGCTGGCCCATGCCCTCACGTGGGACCATCAGCCCGAGCGGCGCAGCCGAAGCTGGTCGCTGACGATCGCAGAGCAGCGGGTGCGGATCGACAAGCAGTTGCGCAAGGATCCCGGCCTCCAGTCGCGGATCGTCGAGGCCATCTCGGAGGGTTTCAGGCTCGGTCGAATCCGGGCCGCCCGCGAGATGAAGCGCGCGCTCAAATCCCTGCCCGCGGACTGTCCCTACACCTGGGACGAGATCCTGAACCGCCCCTTCGCGTTCGAGGACGACCGGTAGCGCTGATGTCCATCTCCAACCGCAAGCCCGGCGAGCGCCGCGAACCCGTGGCCGAGCCCCTGAAGCGCTCGGTGGCCGGGTGCCTGCGCGCCATCGCCCGGCGCTCCGAGGTCGAGGTCACCTACGCGACCGACCGGCCGGCGCTCACCGGCGACAAGGCCCGCCTGCCCGAGCCCCCGCGCAAGCTCTCGGCGCAGGACGTCGCGGTGCTGCGCGGCAATGCCGACGCCATGGCTTTGCGCCTCGGCTGCCACGACGTGGCCGTCCACCGCCGCCTCGCCCCCGAGAACAGCGCCGCCCGGGCGGTCTACGACGCCGTCGAGCAGGCCCGGGTCGAGGCGATCGGCTCGCGGCGGATGGCAGGCGTCGCCAGCAACATCTCGGCGATGCTGGAGGACCGCTACCACCGCGGCGGCAAGTACGAGACCATCACCGACCGGGCCGATGCCCCGATGGAGGACGCCGTCGCCCTGATGGTGCGCGAGCGGCTGACCGGTCAGAAGCCGCCGGAGGCCGCCACCAAGATCGTCGAGCTGTGGCGCGAGCATATCGAGGCCAAGGCCGGCCCGAACCTCGACGGGCTGCTCGGCTCGATCGAGGACCAGCGCAAGTTCGCCCGCTCGGTGCGCGACCTCCTCACCTCGCTGGACATGTCGGACGAGACGCCGTTCGACGCCGAGGACGACGAGAACGACGACGAGAACGACGCCCAGGACGACGAGCAGAACCCCAGCGAGGGCGATTCGGAGGAGAAGAGCCAGGGCGAGCGCGCCGAGATCGAGACCTCTGAGGAGGCTTCCGACGAAATCGAGGACGGCGCCCAGGAATCCGCCGATGCCCCCTCGGGCGAGCTGCCGGAGGAGGCCGAGGATGCCGAGTCCGAGGAGGCCTCCGAGGCGTCGCGCCCGCCGCAGCGGCAAGGCAACGAGGCGCGCGGGCCCGAGTACCGGGTGTTCAACGCCCGATTCGACGAGGTCATCCACGCCGAGGAGCTGTGCGACGCCGACGAGCTGTCGCGCCTGCGCTCCTACCTCGACAAGCAGCTCTCCCATCTGCAGGGCGTGGTCGGGCGCCTCGCCAACCGGCTCCAGCGGCGTCTGCTCGCGCAGCAGAACCGCGCCTGGGATTTCGACCTGGAGGAGGGTCAGCTCGACCCGGCGCGGCTCGTGCGCGTGGTCATCGATCCCTACCAGCCGCTGTCCTTCAAGCAGGAGAAGGACACCAATTTCCGCGACACGGTGGTCACGCTGCTGCTCGACAATTCGGGCTCGATGCGCGGCCGGCCGATCACCGTGGCGGCGACCTGTGCCGACATCCTGGCCCGGACGCTGGAGCGCTGCGGCGTGAAGGTGGAGATCCTGGGCTTCACCACCCGCGCCTGGAAGGGCGGTCAGAGCCGCGAGGCGTGGCTCGCCGCCGGCAAGCCGCCAAATCCCGGTCGCCTGAACGACCTGCGCCACATCGTCTACAAGTCGGCCGATGCACCCTGGCGGCGCGCGCGCAAAAACCTCGGGCTGATGATGCGCGAGGGATTGCTCAAGGAGAACATCGACGGCGAGGCGCTCGACTGGGCGCACAAGCGCCTGCTCGGCCGGCCGGAGCAGCGCAAGATCCTGATGGTGATCTCCGACGGCGCGCCGGTGGACGATTCGACCCTGTCGGTGAATGCCGGCAACTACCTCGAGCGGCACCTGCGCTGGATGATCGAGGAGATCGAGACGCGCTCGCCCGTGGAGCTCCTCGCCATCGGCATCGGCCACGACGTGACCCGGTACTACCGCCGCGCCGTGACGATCATCGACGCCGAGGAGCTCGGCGGGGCGATGACCGAGAAGCTGGCTGAGCTGTTCGAGGAGGACGGCGCGCCGGCACCGACGGGCCGGATGCTGCGCGCGGCGGGCGGCCGGCGCTGACGGCCCGCCGGGCTTCGCGGACCTTCTCAGGCCTCAGGCCCGTCTCATCCAGAACCTCATCTTGAGGTGTCGGAGCGCAGCGAAGCCTCGAACGAGGCCTCCAGGAGAAGCTGAGAGACCTGGAGCCCTCGTTCGAGGCCGCCCGGCATGAGCACCTCAGGATGAAGGCGCCACTGGGTCGCTCGGATCCGGCGACGTACCGCACGCAAGCGGAAACCGCCGCGGCCTTGATGGCCAAGGCGGCTTAAACCGTCCGATGAGGGGCGTGAAGCCCGAAGCCTTAGGCCGCGGCGGCCGGGGCCTCGGCGAGCTTCTTATGGATCTCGCGCTTCAGGAGGCGCGCGGTCTGCGACAGGTCGCCCTCGCCGGCCTTGATCAGGAAGGCGTCGAGGCCGCCGCGGTGCTCCACCGAGCGCAGGGCGTGCGCGGTGACCCGCAAGCGCACCCGCTTGCCGAGCGCGTCGGACTGGAGGGTGACGTTGCACAGGTTCGGCAGGAACCGGCACTTGGTCTTGCGGTTCGAGTGGCTCACGAGGTGGCCGACCTGAACGGCCTTGCCGGTGAGTTCGCAGCGGCGCGCCATGATAAAAAACGATCCCGTCTCGTTCCGCCCGAATAGACCCGATCGCGACCGGCGCGATCATCGTCGCAGCGGGCGGCGCCCATTGCGTGTTCCAGGTCCGGCGGAGTCCTGTTGAAGGCGCGAGCCTATAGGTGACAAAGCCGCGCCGCGTCAAGGTGCCGGCGGGCAGAGGCGGCGCATCGGCCGTCCAACGGTCTGTTAACCACGATGTTGGGATATAGCCTTCTTCCACCTGCAGGAAGGTGCCTCTCCCGGCTCCGGGCGTCGAGAGGATGCCGACGAGCGGGTGTTCGAGAGGGTGTGTTCGAGCGGGTGTCTTGGGCCGCCCGCCCTGGGATGCGATCCGGATCATGAGCGCCACGCCAATCGGTCGGATGATCAAGCCTGTGACGAAGCACGCTGTCGGGCGCCTCGCGGGCAGCCTTCTCGCGGTCGCGGCCCTCGCGGCCCCGGCCGATGCCGCCGCGCGCGGGTCACGCGGGAAACGCGCCGCTCCGGCCGCCGCGACCGTGGCGGTGGATTACGGCATCAATCTCGCCGGCCTGCCGATCGGCACGGCGCGTCTTGCCGGATCCTTCGAACGCGACCGCTACGCGATGGACGTGTCGGCGGTGCTCACCGGCCTCGTCGGCGCGATCACCGGCGGCAAGGGCTCGGCCCGGGCCTCCGGGAGCTTCTCGGCCGCGCCGCAGCCCGGCGCCTTCGCCATCGCAACGCAGACGGCGAGTTCCGGCATCGCGGTGCGCATGGCCCTGGCGCACGGGAACGTGGTCCAGGCCGAGGTCACGCCGCCGCTCATCGACATGCAGGACCGCGTGCCGGTCACCCCGGCCAACAAGCGCGGCATCATCGACCCGGTGAGTGCCCTGCTGATGCCAACCCAGGGGCGCGGCGAGCCCCTCGATCCGGAGAATTGCAATCGAACGCTGCCGGTCTTCGACGGCGCAACCCGCTTCAACGTGGTGCTCAGCTACGCCGAGACCCGCCCGGTGCAGAAGCCCGGCTATGCCGGCCAAGTTCTCGTGTGCAACGCCCGCTATCAGGCAGTGGCCGGCCACCGCCCGGACCGGCCAGGGGTGAAGTTCATGGAGGAGAACCGCGAGATGTCGGTCTGGCTCGCCCCCGTCGAGGGAACGCGCGTCCTGATCCCGCTGCGCATCTCCGTGCTCACCACGATCGGCACCAACATCATCGAGGCCACGCGCTGGAGCCAGGGCGGCAATCCGACCACGACCGCGACGGCCGGCGCCGCCGGCGGCAGCGTCGCGCAGGCGAGCTTGGCCGGGCAGTAAGGGCGGTTTGACCGGCGGCGGCTTTCCCGGCACGTCCGCCCGGCGCGTCCGCCGCGCCAGGGAGGTCAGCCAGTGCCCAAAGGCTACATCATCGTCCGGATGACGGTCACCGACCCGGACGCCTACAAGGACTACGCCGCCATGGCCTCCGAGGCCATGCGCAAGTACGGCTGCAAGCCGCTGGTCCGGGGCGGCCGCAGCGAAGCGCTCGAGGGCGAGGCCCGTCCGCGCAACGTCGTGCTCGAATTCGAATCCTACGAGGCGGCGCGCACCTACTACTTCTCGCCCGAGTATCAGGCCGCGATCGAGAAGCGCCGGCCGGCGGGGATCGGCGAGGTGGTGCTGGTGGAAGGCGTGGATTGAGCCGCTTCCGGTTGGACCCTTCGTTTCCCACTGCATCGCGGGCACTGCGAAGCGGCGACGGAGGCCGTGGACGAAATCTTCATCCGCCGCGCGATAATCCGCGGATGCGCCTATCTGCCCTCCGAATCGCCCTCGCCCTGACCGTCCTCGGCGGCCCGGCCGCCGCGCGACCGCTGACCGCCGGCACCGCGGAATCCGGCTGCGGCGGCGACGCCTACTCATCGGCCGAGATCGTCGAGCACCGCCGCGGCCCGCTTGTGGCGATGCCCGACACGCTCTGCGCCGATGTGGCGCCCCAGCCGGGCACGCCGACGACGCAGATCGACGTCTACCCGCTCATCACGCCGCAGGTTGGACCTGGCGGCGGCGGCATCCCATATGGGGGAGGATTGATCCGGCCCTATCGTCCCTGACGCGACCGGCCGCCCCAGCATCCCCCGCTCCGCGCCCTGCCGGCGCCGCGACGGCCTTCCGGTCCGAAGGAATCGCCGACCATCGACGCCTTGCTTCGCCCCTCGCCCAGCCGCTCGCTGTCCCGAGACGCCCGCGCCCGCGGCGTCACGGCAGTCCTCGGGCCGACCAACACCGGCAAGACGCATCTCGCCATTGAGCGGATGCTCGCGCACTCGACCGGGATGATCGGGCTGCCCCTGCGGCTCCTCGCCCGGGAGGTCTACCTGCGCGTCGTCGCCAAGGTCGGCCCGGAAAAGGTCGCGCTGGTGACCGGGGAAGAGAAAATAAAACCGGACCGGCCGCGCTACTGGATCTGCACCATCGAGGCGATGCCCCGCGACCTCGACGTGGCGTTCGTGGCGATCGACGAGATCCAGCTCGCCGCCGACATGGATCGCGGCCACGTCTTCACCGACCGCCTGCTCTACGTGCGCGGCCGGGAGGAGACCCTGCTGATCGGCTCCTCGACCGTGCTGCCGCTGGTCCAGAGCCTGATCCCAAACGTCCACACCACCACCCGGCCGCGGCTGTCGCAGCTGACCTTTGCGGGGGAGAAGCGGCTCTCGCGTCTGCCCCGCCGCACCGCCATCGTCGCCTTCTCGGCCGAGGAGGTCTACGCCATCGCCGAGCTGATCCGCCGCCAGCGCGGTGGCGCCGCGGTGGTGCTGGGCGCGCTCTCGCCCCGGACGCGCAACGCCCAGGTCGAGATGTACCAGGCGGGCGACGTGGATTACCTCGTCGCCACCGACGCGGTCGGGATGGGACTCAACCTCGACGTCGACCACGTCGCCTTCGCGGCCAACTGGAAGTACGACGGCACCCGCTTCCGCAAGCTCACCCCCGCCGAGATGGGCCAGATCGCCGGCCGGGCCGGGCGGCACCTCGCGGACGGCACCTTCGGCTCCACCGGCCGCTGCCCGCCCTTCGAGCCCGAGCTGGTGGAGCGCCTCGAGAGCCACGACTTCGACCCGTTGCGCATCCTGCAATGGCGCAACCCGGATCTCGCGTTCGGCAACCTGGAGGCGCTGCAGGCGAGCCTCGACGAGCACCCGCGCGAATCGGGCCTGACCCGCGCCCCCATGGGCGAGGACCAGCAGGCCCTCGAGATCCTGATGAAGGAGGAGGACATCCGCGACATGGCGCGGAGCGCCGCCACGGTTCGGCGGCTCTGGGACACCTGCGGCGTGCCGGATTACCGCAAGGTCCACCCGCAGGTGCATGCCGACCTCGTGGCCCAGCTCTACCGATTCCTCATGAAGGGCATGGCCGGGCGGATCCCCGACACGTGGTTCGCCGAGCAGGTGGCGATGATCGACCGCACCGACGGCGACATCGACACCCTGTCCCGTCGGATCGCCCAAGGACGCACCTGGACGTTCGTCGCCAACAGACCCGACTGGCTGCGCGACCCAGAACATTGGCAGGGCGAGACGCGTCGGGTAGAGGACAGGCTGTCCGACGCCCTGCACGAACGCCTCGCGAGCCGCTTCGTCGACCGGCGCACAAGCGTCCTGATGCGGCGCCTGAGAGAGAACACGATGCTCGAAGCCCAGATTACCGCCGACGGTGACGTCACCGTCGAGGGTCAGCATGTCGGCCACCTTCACGGATTCCTGTTCGTTCCCGATGCCAGCGCTGAGGGGCACGAAGCCAAGACCCTGAGGAGTGCCGCCGAGAAGGCGCTCGCCGGCGAGATCGAGGCGCGGGCCGACCGGTTCGGCGCCACCGCCGATTCGACCCTCGTGCTCGCGCATGACGGCACGATCCGCTGGACCGGCGCGCCCGTCGCCAAGCTCACCCCCGGCGAGAAGCTGTTCGCCCCGCAGATCCGTCTGCTGGCGGACGACAGCCTGACCGGTGCCCATCGCGAGAAGGTCGAAGCGCGCCTCGACGCGTGGCTGAAGGCCACCATCGTGCGCCTCCTCGGTCCGCTCATGGAGATCGAGACCGCGGCCGACCTCACCGGTCTCGCCAAGGGGATCGGCTACCAAGTGGTCGAGGCGCTGGGCGTGCTGGAGCGCTCGAAGGTCGCGCACGAGATGCGCAGCCTCGATCAGGACGGCCGCGGGGCCCTGCGCCGCCACGGTGTCCGGTTCGGCGCCTATCACATCTTCCTGCCGGCCCTGCTCAAGCCGGCGCCCCGCACCCTCGCGGCCCAGCTCTGGGCCCTGCGCAACGGCGGCCTCGACCAGCGCGGCCTCGACGAGATCGCGCATCTCGCCGGCTCCGGCCGCACCTCGATCAAGGTCGATCGGGAGATCGCCAAGGGCCTCTACCGCGCCGCCGGCTTCCGGGTCAGCGGCGAGCGCGCCGTGCGCGTCGACATCCTGGAGCGGCTCGCCGATCTGATCCGCCCGGCGATCGCCTACCGGCCCGGCACCACGCCGGGCGCCCCGCCGGACGGCACCGCCGACGGCGACGGCTTCGTGGCCACCGTCGGCATGACCTCGCTGGTCGGCTGCTCGGGCGAGGATTTCGCCTCGATCCTGAAGTCGCTCGGCTACAATTCCGAGGCGCGCCCCGGCCCGGCCATCACCGTGCCGCTCGTCCCGGCCGCCGCCACCGCGCCGGCCGTACCGGCGGCGGCCGCCGAGGCCGCCTCCGATGAGGCGGTCACCGCGCAGGCGGATGCCGCCGAGCCGGCCGACGACGAGGCCTCCACGGAAGCGGCCGAGCGCGGCGAAGGCTCCGCCGAGGAGGCCCACGCCTCCGCGGAAGAGGTCTCCGCGAGCGGAGCCGAGGAGCCCCCCGCCGAGATCCCGGCTCCGGAAACCGAAATCGCGGCCGTCGAGGAGCCGGCGGCGGACACGCCTCCGGCCGAGGCAGGCGCTGCCGAGGTGGATCAGCCGGCCGAAGCGCCCGAGGCGCCCGTCGTGGCCGAGAGCGAGGCAGGGTCCGAGCCGGCCGAGGCCGGCGCCGAAGCGGCCGCCGACGTGGCTGGCGACGTGACCGCCGAGGCGGCGGCCGAAACCGCGCCCCCGGACGGCGAGCCGACCGCAGAGGTGCCGCAGATCGAGGTGTGGCGCCTGCAGCGCCATCAGCGCCCGACCCATCAGCGGCCGCAGAACCGTCCCCGCGGCGCCGGCCGCGGCCGCGACGGTGGCCAGCAGGGTCAGCACCCGGGACAGGGACGTCCCGAGGGCGGCCGGCCGGAGCACCGCCGGGCGGCCGAGGGCGGAGACGGCGGACCGCGTCCGGGACGGGATCGCGGCCCCCGTCGCGACCGCTTCGAGGGCGGCAGGCCGGAGCGCCGGGACGATCAGCGCGGCGCCGAGCAGCGCCATGCGGGTCCACGGCCCGATCAGCGGCCGCCCCGGCGGGAGCGGGCGCCGGATCCGGATTCGCCCTTCGCCAAGCTGGCCGCGCTCAAGGCGCAGCTCGAAGCCGGCGACGGCGGGAAGCGCTGATCCCCGCGCATGCGGGAGGACCGGCAGCGCCTCGACAAGTGGCTGTGGTTCGCGCGTTTCGCGCGGACCCGGTCCCTCGCCGCGCGGCTGGCTTCGGACGGTTTCGTTCGGGTGAACGGGACGCGCGCCGACAACCCGGCGAAGGGTATCGGCATCGGCGACGTGGTGACGGTCGCCGCGCCGCACGCCACGCTGGCCGTGCGGGTTCTCGGCCTCGGCGCGCGGCGCGGACCGGCCCCGGAGGCGCGGCTTCTCTACGACGATCTGTCGGGCGGCTCCGTTCACGCGGATCCCACCGAGTGACGCGACGGGGTCACAACCGTCCTCAGAGCGATCGGCAGCACAACATGCGGCGCCCGCGCGCTTGTCAGCCCGAGAGGCAGCGTCTAGAGCCGTGGCCTTCGAAGCCCGGCTCCGCGCCGGACCTCACCGGCGTCCCCTCGCAGCGCCACCCGGGCGTGCGGGCCGTCCCCAGGCTCCGCCCGGGCCAAGTCGTGTTTTAGGACGAAGACATCCGATGACCTACGTCGTCACCGACAATTGCATCAAGTGCAAGTACACGGACTGCGTCGAGGTCTGTCCGGTGGATTGCTTCTACGAAGGCGAGAACATGCTCGTCATCCACCCGGACGAGTGCATCGATTGCGGGGTCTGCGAGCCGGAATGCCCGGCCGAGGCGATCAAGCCCGACACCGAGTCGAACCTCGACACGTGGCTGAAGCTGAACGCCGACTATGCCAAGACCTGGCCCAACATCACGCAGAAGAAGGAAGCCCCGGCCGACGCCAAGGATTGGGACGGCAAGACGGGGAAACTGGAAGCCCATTTCTCGCCCAACCCCGGCTCCGGCGACTGAACTGGGCGGCGGGTCCACAGGCTTTCCCACTGCATCTCGCCCGAGCCGACCCGGCGGGCAGAGTTTTGCCGGCCGACCATCGCGTGCGGTGACGTTGCTTGGCCTGCGTCTTACGAAGCCCTGATCCGCAGCTGCGGCATTTCTGCCCGGCTACGCCGGTGTAAAACTCTTCGTCGCCGCGCAGGGCATGCGTGTGCGTCTTCAGGTATGCTTTGATCTGCGCGCCGGATTGTGGTACACAATCGGTCTGCCGTCGCTTGCGCCTGACGTGCTTCCTCCAGCCGAAACACCTTCGATCTTCGTGGGTTAGGAGTAGTACGCGACCGACCGCTGAAGGCGACTTCGGCGGACGTTCCAGGCTTTTGCGCGGCCGCGCCGGGGAACGCCCGGGATCTCGCACTTTGGCGAAGGTCCTGGGAGCGGCGAGGCAAACCGGGTGTCCCGCCCGGAAGAACACGGTTTCGCGCGGCGTCGAAACGCTGCGCGCCAGTGGAGGCCCTTCTCGCATGACCACAGCCAAGAAGACGACGACCACAGGCCGGCAGGGCTTCAAGACCGGCGAGGCTGTCGTGTATCCGGCCCACGGCGTCGGTCGCATCACCGCGATCGAGGAGCAGGAGATCGCGGGTTACAAGCTTGAGCTGTTCGTAGTGTCGTTCGAGAAGGACAAGATGGTTCTGCGCGTCCCCACCGCGAAGGCCAACAGCGTCGGTATGCGCAAGCTGGCCGAGCCGGAACTGGTGAAGAAGGCCCTGGACCTGCTGACCGGCCGCGCCCGGATCAAGCGCACCATGTGGTCGCGCCGCGCCCAGGAATACGAGGCCAAGATCAACTCGGGCGACCTGCTGGCCGTCACCGAAGTGGTGCGCGACCTCTTCCGCTCCGAGGCTCAGCCCGAGCAATCCTATTCCGAGCGTCAGCTGTACGAGGCCGCCCTCGACCGGATCGTGCGCGAGATCTCCTCGGTAAACCGCATCACCGAAACGGAGGCCCTCAAGCTCATCGAGCAGAGCCTTGCGAAGTCGCCGCGGCGGGCCAAGAGCGAGGCGGAGCCCGAGGCCGAAGCCGAGGGTGACAGCGAGGGCGACGATATCCAGGAGGAGGCGGCCTGAGGCCAGCCACGCCCTGAAGCAACGACAGACCCGGCCCCAGTGGCCGGGTTTTTTTTGGCCTGCTGACGCGCCCGCCGCCAGCCGGCCAGACATCTTCGAGCAATCCGGGACTGGACGGAGCGGCAGCCAAGCCCATCTGATCCCGAGAGAACACGAAATCGTGGCCGGCCGACTGTCGCATTCTGGGGCAACGCGGCGGAACTTTCGCGTTCAGCCTTCCGTTGTCGGTTGCCTGGCGTCGCCCCTCGGTGACGCCTGCGCGCCGGGCAGCAGGTCCGGCGCCGCAACAGCACTCGACAACAAGAGGCAGGCGGATGGCTGAGATCGCGGGAATTCGTCGGCAGTTCATACGGACTGCCATGGAGGCGCCCTTCCTGGCCCGGGAGGAAGAGCGCGGCCTCGCCGTCCGTTGGAAGGACGATCGCGACGAGCGCGCCCTCCATCGCCTGATCTCAGCCCATATGCGCCTCGTCATCGCCCTGGCGGGGCGTTTTCGTCACTACGGCCTGCCGATGGCCGATCTCGTCCAGGAGGGGCATGTCGGCCTGATGGAGGCGGCCGCCCGCTTCGAGCCCGAGCGGGACGTTCGCTTCTCGACCTACGCGACCTGGTGGATCCGGGCCTCGATCCAGGATTACATCCTGCGGAACTGGTCGATCGTGCGCGGCGGGACGTCCTCGGCCCAGAAGGCGTTGTTCTTCAATCTGCGCCGGCTGCGCGCCCGGCTGATGCAATCCACCGAGGAGCATGTCGGCGACGAGATCCACCGCCGCATCGCCAGCGCGATCGGCGTCTCGCGCGACGACGTCGCCCTGATGGATGCGCGCCTGTCCGGTCCCGACATGTCGCTCAACGCCCCGGTGGGCGAGGACAACGACGCCTCCTCGGAGCGGATGGACTTTCTGGTCGACGGTGCCGACCTGCCGGACGAGACCGTGAGCGCGACGGTCGATGGCGAGCGTCGCCTCAGCTGGCTGCAGCAGGCGCTGACCGTCCTGTCCGAGCGCGAGCTGCGCATCCTGCGCGAGCGTCGCCTCGCCGAGGATCAGGCGACCCTCGAAGCCCTCGGGCAGCGTCTCGGCATCTCGAAGGAGCGGGTCCGTCAAATCGAGAACCGCGCCCTGGAGAAGCTGCGTCGCGCCCTGGCCGATCGCTTCCCGGCCGCCACCGGCAGCCCGCATATCGGCTGACCGGCACGACGCGTCGTCCCGAAGCCCGGCCTCGGCCGGGCTTTCGCGTTTTGAGGGTTCAGCTGCTCGCTGCGCCACCCTCGACGCGTGTAGCGAAGCGGCTCAGGGTTAGCGAGAGGTCGGGACCGTAGCTCGATCTAGAGCCGCTCCCGACCGCGTTGGGTCACAGGAAAGGACCGCGTCCTGGGCCGCGGTGCCCGATCCCTCCCCCTCATCCTGAGATGCCGGAGCGCAGCGGAGGCCCCGAAGGAGACCTCCAGGGATCGCGCGGCTGGCTGGAGCCTCCTTCGAGGCCCGCTGACGCGGGCACCTCTGGATGAGGGGCAGGAGTTGGACGACCGCTCTTCGAAGTGGCCTGCCGCCTGGCGCAACCCGATCAGGAGCGGCTCTCGATCACTCCGCCGCGCTCGCAAAGACGGGTCGATTGGGCTCCCTGATCGCGCTGCCGGTTCAAGCGCTCTGGACGGCGGCGCTGTGCCGTTCCCGCCGACGGCGGCGGCGGCCGGGCTCGGGGGTTGCGTCGAGCCAGATCACCAGCGCAAGGGCGATCAGCGCCGGTAGGCCGAGGGCGAGAAACGCGCCGGTCCAGCCGACCATGCTGTAAGCCAAGCCGCCGTACCAGCTCGACAGGGCGCCTCCGACGCCCTGCACCGCATTGACGCTGCCCAGCGCCGTCTGGGTCCGCCCGGAGCCCCAGGTCAGGTCGGCCACCACCACCGGCACGGCCACGCCGACGATGCCCGAAGCCACGCCGTCCAGCACCTCGGCGGCGATCAGCCAGACCGGATCGTCGATCAGGCCCGACATCAGCGCGCGGACCGGCAAGACCGCGAAGGCGACCATCAGCATCTGGCGGCGGCCCCGCCTGTCCGCGAGCGATCCGGCGAACAGCGCCACCGGCACCATCACGAGTTGCGCCACCATCACGTAGCGGGCCGTCCAGGTGGTGGCGTCCGCGGCGGTGGCCACGAGCTTCTGGCCGAGCAGCGAGAGCATGCCGCCGTTGCCCAGGTTGAACAGGGTCAGCGCCACGGTCAGCACCAGCAGCCGGCGGTTGCCGAGAACCTGCCGGATGCCGCTGCGCTCCGGCTCGTCCTCGTCGTCCTCTTTCCAGCCGACGGCCCGGCGGCGGTTCCAGGCGCCGGCCGGCGTCGTCAGCGTCGCGACGATCGCCGCGACCGCCATTCCGCCGAGGACCCAGAACGCGATGGCGGGGCCGAAATAGCCCGTTCCGAGGCTGATGCCGCCGGCCGCGATCAGGATGCCGAGATGGTTGAACGCCTGGTTGCGGCCCTGCTGCTTCGGGAAGCGGTCCTTGCCGACGATGCCGAGGGTGAGGGCCGCGACGGCCGGCAGCAGCAGGGTCCCGCCCGCCGCCGCGAGAAGCTGCGCGCACAGCACGGCGGGGAAGCTGCGCGCCGGAAGCAGCAGCAGCGTGCCCGCCAGGATCGCCCCGCAGGCCAGGGCGATCAGGAGGCGCGGCGAGCGGGAGCGGTCGACCAAGGCACCGAACGGGCCGCTGAGAAACAGGGTGCCGAACCCGACCAGGGTGATGACGAACCCCACCCGCGCCGGGCTCCACGATGCCGCCTCCGCCAGCCAGGTCCCCAGGAACGGCCCGAGGCCACCCTGGATATCCCCGATGAACAGGTTGATCAGGGCAAGGTTAGCGGTGGGAGCCATGCGATCCTGGAGCCGTTTCGGGCCCCGGACCTGGACTTGCACCCGGTTACGGTCAAGCCCGGGCCGCCCGTCGCGGCACCGAACCGCGGCCGTATGCCGCCGGACCTGTGGACCGCGCGAATCCGCGTCGCAGGCTCAGGATTCGGAAGGTCCATACGTCATCAGGCCGTGACCGAACGACCAGTTCTCGGGCGAGACCTCGACGAGAGTGATGATGACATCTGCCGGATTCACCCCGGGATCGCGGCCGAGATTGTCGGCGATGGCGGCGTAGAGGGCCCGCTTCTGAGCGGTGCTGCGGGTGGCGCTCGCGATGATCTGGACGATCACGAGATCCGCGCTGTGGCGGATGCCGACATATTCCGGGCTGAAGATGAAATCCGCCGCCGCATGCTCGTGGATGACCGTGAAAAGGTCGCCGTCCGGCACCGCGTAGGTTTCGCGCATCGCGGCGTAGATGCCGGAGACGAGGGCGGCGCGATAAGCCTCCGTCGTGCCGGCGCGCAGGGAGATACGGGTCAGGGGCATCGTGACACTCCAAGGAAGCCGGGTGATCAGTGGCCGCGCGCCGCGGCGAGGCCGGGACGGGCGAGATGCGCGATCGCCACGGCCGGCGTACCGGTGGCCGGTTCGGACCGGAGCGTGAAGCGGGTCAGCCGCCAGCCCTCGGGATCAAGGCCGGCCAATGTTCCGAGAATGCCGGGCTCGCCGGCGATGGCGCGGCCGCGCGTCCGCTCGGTCTCGCTCAGCGTGGCGAGATCCTCCTCGGGGGCGACGAGGCGTGACTCCTCCGATAGGAAACGGGCCGTGGCGGCAGGCCCGAAATCCACCGTCGAGAGCAGCCAAGTCTCGACACGCGGTCGCCCGAAGCTGTCGACGACGGCTCGGAAAGCGGGAGCGGCCAGGAAGGCGGCCGCCGCGCCGGCGTCCTGCCATAGATAGAGCGAGCTGTAGGCGTTCGTCGCCGCACCCCGGCCCCGCTCCTCGATCGTGACAGCCTTGAGGACCAGCCCCGGCATGACATCCCAGGCGGGTGCCCGCTCAGCGACGCGCGCACGGATGCGGTTCATGTCGTAGTCGGCCGGCAGGCGGTGACGGTATCGGGCGATCAGCATCGGGCAAACCTCGTTGGCGCCCGCAAGCTTGCACGACAGTTTGATAACTGCGACATATCGAAACCGATATCTGTCATTTCATTTTTTTATGACCGTACCTCCTCTCGATCTCGACGGTGTCCTGACCTTCGTGCGGGTGGCCGATCTCGGCAGCTTCACGCGTGCCGCCGAGGCGCTTGCCACTTCGCAAGCGGCGATCAGCCTGCGCCTCAAGCGTCTGGAGGACAGGCTCGGCACGCGCCTCCTCGACCGGACGCCGCGGCACGTCGCCGTGACCCGACAGGGTGCGCAGTTCCTGCCGGCGGCCCGGCGGCTTCTGGAGGCGCATGACAGCGCGCTGGCGGAGGTCGCGGGGACGGTGCCGGCCCGCCTGAGCCTCGGCATCAGCGACCATGTCGCCGGGCCGGGCCTCCCCGCTCTGTTGAGGCGGCTCGGCCTCGACGGGGCCGGTCTCGTTACGGAGGTGCGGATCGTGGCGTCGCGCGATCTCGCGGCCGCCTTCGACGCGCCCGGCGAAGGCGGCTACGACGCGGTAATACTGCGCACGGAAGCGGCGTCCGGGCACGACGGAACGGTGCTGGCGGAAGAGCGCCTGGGCTGGTTTGCCGCGCCGGACTTTCCCGCACCACATGCGGGCGAGCCGCTGCGGCTCGCCGGTCTCGCCGGTCCGTGCAACGTCCGGGGTGCCGCGACGCGCGTCCTCGACGCGGCGGGCCTGCCCTGGACCGAGGTCTTCGTCGGCGGCGGCGTGATGGCGGTCGGGGCGGCGGTCACGGCCGGCCTCGCGGTCGCGGCTCTGGCGCCGAGCACCGCGCCGCCGGGCGCCATGGAGGTCGGCGCGCGGCTCGGCCTGCCCGAATTGCCCCGGACCTGGATCGTGCTGCGCGCCCGCCGCCTGGACGGGCGCGCCGCCCAGGCCCTGCGGGCTCTGGCGGCGGCCTACCGGAACCCCGGCGGCCGCTGACGGGCCGCCGGTGTGAGCCTCAGGAGGCGAGCGGCCCCTGGGCGCCCTGCTGCTCGATCATCTTCTGCCGGTACAGACCGACGAAATCGATCGGGTCGATGTACAGGGGCGGGAAGCCGCCGTTGCGCACCGCCTCGGCCACGATCTGGCGGGCGAAGGGGAACAGCAGGCGCGGGCACTCGATCATCACGGCCGGATGGATCTGGTCGGCCGGAATGTTCAGCAGGCGGAACACGCCCGCGTAGGTCACCTCGAAGGCGAACAGCACCTCGTTCTGGACCTTGGCGTCGCCCTCGAGCTTCAGCTCGACCTCGAAATCGGTCTCGGAGAGCTGCTGCGCGTTGACGTTGACCTGGATGTTGATCTGCGGCCCCTGCCCCTCCTTGGGCTGCAGCGAGCGCGGCGCGTTCGGGTTCTCGAAGGAGAGATCCTTCGTGTACTGCGCCAGGGCGTTGATGGTCGGTACGTCGCCCTGCGGCATGCCGCCGCCGTTGCCGTTCGCTGCCGGGGAATCGGCCATGCGGATCATCCTTCTCGATCAGCCGGCGCGGCCGGCGCGGGTTGGTGTCGCGGCGGGTGCCGCTGGATAAAGCCGCGGAACTGCCCAAACTGCAGGGCCGCTAGCACGCGGACCATCCCTGGACAAGCGAGCTGGCGCGACGCTGGCGTTGCCGGCCCGAGCGACCCATATCGCGATCAAGTCGCGCGAGCCGACTCCGCACGCGTACAACCGGCTCGCTCCTTACGCGTTGGTCGGATATGAGTCGCCAGGACCTATGCGTGCCTCAACGGCGCCGCACCGCGTCTGACCTGAGCAAATGGCACAGGGTCTTGCCGCGGCCACCATCGGATCGGTGATGCAGGACAGTTTCGACGTTACGACCATCATCTTCCTCGCGCTCGCAGTCTTCGTGATCTGGCGTCTGCGCTCGGTGCTCGGCCAGAAGACCGGAGCGGAGCGCTCCCCGTTCAAGCCGGTCGATCGCAGCCGCACCGAGCCCCAGGCGCGGTCGGACGGCGACAACGTGGTTCGCCTGCCGGGCGCCGACCGGGTTCAGCCCGCGCCGCCGCCGGCCGCGGCACCGCGCGACTGGCGCGGAATCGCCGAGCCCGGCTCCGAGATCGCGCGCGGCCTTGAGGCCTGCGTCCAGGCCGAGCCCGGCTTCGATCCGCGCGCCTTCCTGGAGGGCGCCAAGTCGGCCTACGAGGCGATCATGATCGCCTTCGCCAAGGGCGACCGGAAGACCCTGCGCGGGCTCCTGTCCAAGGAGGTCGGCGAGGCGTTCGAGCGCGCGATCGTCGAGCGCGAGCGCAACCGGCAGACGCTGGAGACCACCTTCGTGTCGATCGACAAGGCCGAGATCGTCGCCGTCGAGGTGCGCAACCGCGTCGCACAAGTGACCGTGCGCTTCCTGTCGAACCTCATCACGGCCACTCGCAACGCGGAGGGCAAGGTGGTCGATGGCAGCGCCGAGACCGTGGTCGAAGTACCGGATGTCTGGACCTTCGCCCGCACTCTTGGCTCGCGCGATCCGAACTGGCAGCTCGTGGCCACCGAGGCCGGCGCCTGAACGCGTGGCAGCCGAGCCGTGCCGCTGCCACGCCTCCGATCCGGAACCGTTCCGGCCGCCGTCGCCGCGCTCGCCCTGACCCAGCTCGTCCTGACCTATGCGGCCAGCGCCGCACCTGAGACGGTCGGCGGCGCCGTCCTGACGCCCGTCGCGATCGAGACTCTGCCGGGCTTTCCCGGCCCGAATCCCGCCGCCGCGCGCGACGCCTTCCGCCGCGTCTGCACCGCGCCGCCCCCGGCCCTGCCGCAGCAAGCGAGTGTGGCGGGTGATCCCGCAGCCCTGGCCGAGGCCTGCGCGGCGTCCGCGGACGACGTTCCGGATGCCGCCACGTTCTTCCGCGATCATTTCGACGCGTTCCGCGTGGAGCGGCCGGGGGCCGGGCAGCCCGGCTTCCTGACCGGCTATTTCGAGCCGGAGCTCGAAGGCTCCCTCGATCCCACCGGCGATTTCCCGACGCCGGTGCTCGCCCGCCCCGACGACCTCGTGTCCCTCGGCCCCGGCGAGACCCGCCCCGGCCTCGATCCGTCCCTGCGGGCCGCACGGGCCACCCCGGCCGGGTTCGCGCCCTATCCCGACCGCGCCGCCATCGAGGACGGGGCGCTCGGCGCGCAGGCACGGCCGATCCTGTGGCTACGCGACGCGGTCGATCTGCTCGTGCTGCAGGTGCAGGGCTCAGGGCGCGTCCGCCTGCCGGACGGGCGCGCGGTGCGGGTCCTCTATGACGGGCGCAACGGCCGGCCCTACACGGCGGTGGCCAAGCTGATCGTTCAGGAGGGGCACCTGCCCCTTGAGGGCCTGACCCTCGCCCGCTGGACCGGGTGGCTGCGCGACCATCCCGACACCGCCCGCCGGCTGATCCGCGCGAATGCCTCTTACATCTTCTTCCGCCTCGCCGACGTGGCGGATCCCGCCCTCGGCCCCCCGGGGGCCGCGAACGCGCCCTTGAGCCCCGGCTACAGCCTCGCGGTGGATGCCGGCCTCTGGCGCTATGGGCTACCGTTCTGGCTCGCCGGAAGGCTGCCCGATCGAGCCGAAGGCGGGGCGGGACGCCTCGTGATCGCCGCCGACACAGGATCGGCGATCGTCGGGCCGGCCCGCGGCGATCTCTTCGTCGGCACCGGTGCCCGGGCCGGCATCGTCGCTGGAAACCTGCGCGATGCCATCGGCTTCGTGGTCCTGCTGCCGAAGCGCAAGGCGTCCCGGGAGCTGGCGCCGTGAGGGCGCCCCGCCGCGGGCGCCGCCTCAGTGCGGGCGAGGCCCGGCTCTGGGACGCGATCGCCAAGCTGGTGACGCCGCTGCCCGGACGCGCGCCGCCGATCCCCGAGGCCGCCCCCATCCCGGCGACGCCGACCGCCACCATGCCGGCCCTCTCGGCCCCGATCCTGAAGCCGAGCGCGGCACCGGCCGCCAAGAAGCCGCGGTCGAAGCCTCCGCCCAAGCCGGCAGCGGCACCGCCGCGTCCCGTGACCGCCGCCCCCTACCAGGCACCGCCTCAGCACCACGCGCCGAGCGCGGGGCTCGAGCGAACCGCCAAGGTCGGCCTGCGCCGCGGGCGCCTCCCCATCGAGGCGCGGATCGACCTGCACGGGATGGTGCAGGCAGAGGCCCATGCCGCGCTCACGGGTTTCCTGCTGCGGGCGCGGGCCGCCGGACATGCCTACGTGCTGGTCGTCACCGGCAAGGGCGGACCGGGCTATTCCGAGGCCTTCGCCGAGCGCGGAGTCCTGCGCCGCAGCGTGCCGCACTGGCTCCGGGGGCCGGACTTGCGCGGGATCGTCCTCGGCTTCGAGGAGGCCGCCCGCCACCACGGCGGCGGCGGCGCGCTCTATGTGCGCCTGCGGCGCCGATAGGGCATCGCGCGTCGTTCCGGCCCGGATCCGTCCAACGGCAGGGCCTTCGGTCTCCCCCGCCCACCCCGAGGCGCCTTCTGGCCGTCTGGCTCGACCCAATGGGGCGTCAAACCGCGCGGGGCCACGCTGTTGCGGCAAGGCCCGTTCGCGCCGATATCGGGGCCCGGCGCACGCGGCGCCGCGCACACAGCCGTTCGAGAGATGCCGGAGCTTCCCGAAGTCGAGACCGTGCGGCGCGGACTGGCCCCCGCCCTGGTGGGGGCGCGTTTCAGCCGCGTCACCCTGCGCCGGGCCAATCTGCGCTTCCCATTCCCGGAGCGCTTCGCCGCCCGGCTCGAGGGGCGGGCCGTCACGCATCTCGCGCGCCGGGCCAAGTACCTGACCGCCGACCTCGACTCGGGCGAGACGCTGGTCATGCATCTCGGCATGAGCGGCCGGTTCGACGTGGCGCTGCCCGACGGCCGCAACCTGTCGCCGGGGGACTTCTACCTCGAAGGGGCCCAGGGCACCCCCAAGCACGACCACGTGGTGATGGCCATGAGCACCGGCGCCACGGTCACCTACAACGATGCCCGCCGCTTCGGCTTCATGGATCTCGTCCCGAGCGCGGATCTCGCCGCCTGCCGCCACTTCGCCCGGATGGGCGTCGAGCCCCTCGACGGGCTCACGGGGGCTGTGATCGCGCGGCTGTTCCGCCACAAGTCCGCGCCGCTGAAGGCCGCGCTCCTCGACCAGCGGCTGATCGCGGGTCTCGGCAACATCTACGTCTGCGAGGCGCTGCACCGGGCGCGCCTGCATCCGGAAGCGCCGGCCGGGAGCCTCGCCAAGCCCGACGGTCGCCCGACCGCCAAGGCCAACGCCCTGGCGAAGGCGATCGTGACGGTCCTGGAGGCGGCGGTCGAGGCCGGCGGCTCGACCCTACGCGACTACGCGCAGACCGACGGCCGTTCGGGCGCCTTCCAGCACGCCTTCCGGGTCTACGACCGGGTCGGCCTGCCCTGCAGCCGGCCGGGCTGCGGCGGCGCGATCACCCGCATCGTGCAGGCCAACCGCTCGACCTTCTTCTGCGCCGCCTGTCAGCCCCCCGACTGACGGAACCGATCCGTCGACTCTCGCGCCGCGAAACGGCATTTTCGCCACAAACCCGGCTAGGGTCGGAGCCCTCGACGTGCGCACCCGGTTGCGGGCAGCCGATCCCGGCCCGCGACGCGTCACGGGTCGCGCGGGCCCAGACAGGATCCCGATGTTCTTCCGCCGCTCAAAGCCCCCCGCGCCCGAGACCACCGCGCTGGATCCGACGGACGGGCCGGCCCTGCCGCAGCGGCTCTCGCCGCGCTCGCCCGGCGAGGCGATCAAGCCGACCGCTGCCCCGCCGCCGCCAGAGAAGCCCGAGCGCGAGCGGAGCGGGCTCGTGGGCATCGTCAGCGGGGCGCTGACCTTCGCGGTGGTGATCGCCATCGCGGCGATGATCGGGATCACGCTGTTCCAGCGGCAGGTCCGCGAGCCGGGACCGCTCGCGGCCGACAAGGTCGTGGTGATCCCGACCCACAGCGGAACGTCCGAGATCGCCGACACGCTGAAGCGCGAGGGCGTGATCGACCATACCGGCCTGTTCGAGTTCGCCGCCCGGTTCGGCGGCCGGCCGGCGCTCCGGGCCGGCGAGTACGTGTTCAAGGCGCATGCGAGCATCGCCGACACGCTCGACACGATCGCCACCGGCCGGCAGGTCCAGCACGCCATCACGTTCCCGGAGGGCCTGACCTCCGAGCAGATCGTGACCCGCCTCAACGACAACGACGTGCTCACCGGGGAGGTCAACGATATCCCGGCTGAAGGCTCGCTCCTGCCCGACACCTACAAGTTCGAGCGCGGCGCCACCCGACAGCAGATCGTCAACCTGATGAAGGCCAAGCAGCGCGAGGTGCTGAACCAGATCTGGCTCCGGCGCAGCGCCGACGTGCCGGTCCGGACCCCGGCCGAGATGGTCACGCTGGCCTCGATCGTCGAGAAGGAGACCGGCCGCGCCGACGAGCGTCCGCGGGTGGCGGGCGTGTTCATCAACCGCCTGAACAAGCGGATGAAGCTGCAATCCGACCCGACGATCGTCTACGGGCTCGTGGGCGGCCGCGGCACCCTCGGCCGCGGGATCATGCGCTCGGAGATCGACCGGCCGACGCCCTACAACACCTACGTGATCGAGGGCCTGCCGCCGGGCCCGATCGCCAATCCCGGCCGGGCTGCCCTGGAGGCGGTCGCCAACCCCTCGCGGACCAAGGACCTCTTCTTCGTGGCGGACGGGACCGGCGGGCACGCCTTCGCCGATTCGCTCGAGGCGCATCAGCGCAACGTCGCCCGCTGGCGGGCGGTGGAGAAGAGCCGGCAGGCGCCGCCGGACGCGGTCGACAAGGTCGAGCCCGGCCCCGATCCGGCGACGCCGGGCCGCGCCTCGGCCTACGCGCCGGGCGGCGCGCCCGCGGGGAACGGAACCAACACGAACGCGGCCTTCCTCGAAACCGGAGCGCCGAGCTCGCGGGCGTTCGACGCCTCCGAGGGCACGCGCCTCGATCCGCTGAAGAACCGCAGCTACGATCTGGGTTCGCCGAAGACCGTCCCGGCCCTCGCCGATCCGACGCCGGCGCCGCGCGGCCGGCGCTGACGGCCGGGGCCGGATCGCGGCCCCGCCGTTTCCGAGACGCCCGGCCGGACGTCGAGCCGCCTGCCGCGGAAGGGAGAGCCGGATGCCCCGGATGATCTTCGTGAACCTGCCCGTGGCCGACGTCGAGCGCGCGGCCGGATTCTACGCGGCCCTCGGGGCGGAGCGGGACGCCCGCTTCTCCCAGCCGGGCACGGCCGCCGCGATGGTGTTCTCCGACGCGATCGTGGTGATGCTTCTCAGCCACGCACATTTCGCCCATTTCGCGCCGCGCCCGATCGCCGATGCCCGCACCGCCACCGAGGTGCTGATCTGCCTGTCCGAGGAGAGCCGGGCCGCGGTCGATGCGCGCGTCGCGCAAGCGGTCGACGCCGGAGGACGCGCCGACCTCAGGGCCCCGCAGGCGATGGGCGAGATGATGTACAGCCGCAACCTCGAGGATCTCGACGGCCACGTGATCGAGCTGATGTGGATGGACGCGGCGGCCGTGACGCAGGATCAGCCCGGCGCGTGATCCCACCGTGCCCCCCTCCTCCAGGGGCCTCGCCGGCGCCGACGAACCGACCGACCTCTTCCCCACCCGCCGATCCGTGCTACAGGCCCCGATCTTCGAGGGGGGATGGGGGTCGCCATGGCCCAGATCGCGAGCATGACCGGCTTCGCCCGCGCGGCGGGCACCACCGGGCCGGTGCAATGGGCCTGGGAAGTCCGCAGCGTCAACGGGCGCGGCCTCGACGTGCGCGTCCGCGTGCCGGCCGGCTATGACGGCCTCGGCGAGACCGCCCGCACGGCCCTCCAGAAAACCCTCACCCGCGGCCAGTGCCAGCTGACGCTGACGCTGACCCGGCCGGAGGCGACGACGCGGGTCCGGATCAACGAGGCCCTTCTGGCCAGTCTCGCGCAGGCCGTGGCCCGGGTGCCGGTTCCCGAGGGCGTGGCACCTGCCACTCTGGACGGGCTGCTCGGCATCCGCGGCGTGATCGAGACGGAAGACGAGGCGACGGACACGGAGGTGCTCACCCGGGACCTCGCCGCCAGCGTCGTCCAGTTGGTCGCGGATCTCGTCGAGGCGCGCCGCGCCGAGGGCCGTCAGCTGGAGCAGGTCGTCGGCGCCCAGGTCGCCCGGATCGCCGCGCTGACGCAGGCCGCGGAGGACAACCCAGCGCGTCAGCCCGAGGCGGTGCGCGCGCGCCTGGCGGCCGCCGTGGCGGCGCTGGGCGGCAGCAGCCTGGATCCCGACCGTCTGCATCAGGAGGCCATGCTGCTCGCCGGGAAGGCGGATGTCCGCGAGGAGCTGGACCGCCTCAGGGCCCATGTCGCCAGCGCCCAGGAGCTGCTGGCCGCCGGCGGCGCGATCGGCCGCCGCCTCGACTTCCTGGCCCAGGAATTCGGACGCGAGGCCAACACCCTGTGCGCGAAGGCTAACGACATCACCCTGTCGCGGATCGGGCTCGACCTGAAGGCCGTGGTCGAGCAGTTCCGCGAGCAGGTCCAGAACATCGAATGAC
Source organism: Methylobacterium sp. OAE515 (assembly GCF_041806315.1). NCBI lineage: Bacteria > Pseudomonadati > Pseudomonadota > Alphaproteobacteria > Hyphomicrobiales > Methylobacteriaceae > Methylobacterium > Methylobacterium sp. OAE515. The sequence continues at coordinate 1,667,166 of NZ_JBGMUV010000001.1, read as the reverse complement.
CGGTCGAGACGTGAGGATATGGATGCCGAACCCCGCGGAGACACGCGCATGACCGAGCCGGCCGGCAGCGCCTCCAACCCCATCGCGCGGCGTGGGCTGATCCTGATCCTGTCCTCGCCCTCCGGGGCGGGCAAGACCACCCTGACGCGGGCGATCGCGCAGGATCCGGCCTGGGCGCTCGACCTGTCGATCTCCGTGACCACGCGGTCCCGCCGCCCGTCCGAGATCGACGGGCGCCACTATCACTTCATCGATCGCGAGGCGTTCGAGGACCTGCGCAGCCGCGACGACCTGCTCGAATGGGCCGAGGTCCACGGCAATTTCTACGGGACGCCCCGCCGGCCGGTGGAGAAGGTGCTCGGGGCCGGCCGGGACATGATCTTCGACATCGACTACCAGGGCACACGGCAGGTGCGCGCGAAGCTGGCTCAGGATGTCGTGACGGTCTTCATCCTGCCGCCCAGCATGGCCGAACTGCGCCAGCGCCTCGAGCGCCGGGCCGAGGATTCGGCCGACACCATCGAGAAGCGTCTCGCCAACGCCCGGACCGAGATCCAGCGCTGGATCGAGTACGATTACGTCATCGTCAACGACGACCTGCAGAACGCCTTCAAGGCGCTCCAGGGGATCCTGGCGGCCGAGCGGCTCAAGCGCGCGCGCCGCACCGGACTAGCGCAGTTCGTCGACGGCCTGCTGGCCGAGACGCCCTAAGGACCGAGAGCGCTCCTATCGGCGGATCAGCACGACGCCGCCGATCAAGAGCCCGACCCCGATCAGGCGCGGCAGGTCGACGGATCGCTGCGCCAAGCCGAGCAGGCCGAACTGATCGAACACGATCGAGGCGAGCATCTGACCCGTCACCAGGAGGGCGAAGAAGGTCGCGGCGCCGAGCTTCGGGACGAGAAGGATCGCCAGCCCGATGAAGAGCGCGCCGAACAGGCCGCCGCTCCAGGTCCACCACGGGATGCGCCCCGCCACGCTCGCTGCCGGCACGGGATCGCGCAGGGCTCCGGCGAGGAGCGCCATGCAGGTGAGGCCGACCGCGTAGCTGGCGAATCCCGCCCACGACGCCGAGGCGAGCCCGGCGCGCAAATTCGCGTTCAGGATCTGCTGCAGGACGAGGCCGGCCCCTGCCAGGACAGCGAGCAAGGCGGGTATCGCGAGAGCGAGCATCGGGGAACGGGCCTGTTTGGAGGGGTTGATCCACCCGGAGTGACAGCCGCTCCGGCGCAGGCCGTCAAATGCCGTGCCTGCTGGCTTTATGGGAAACCCGCGCGCCCGCCGGCTGGATATGCGGCGCTCAGGGCCCGGCAGCACCCTCGGGCGCGGGGCTCAGCCACGCGCGCATCGCCGCGAAGGTGGCCACCGCGGCTCCGGTCAGGACCGCTTCCGCGGCCGGATCGTCCGCGAAGATTTCGAGCCGCGCCCGGAGGGCCGCCCACATCGACCCGGCGGCCGGGCCGTGCGCCCGGTAATAGGCGAGCCCGGCGCCGGACAGGCCATGCAGGTCAGCGATATGCCGGCCGATCACTTTGCCGCCCAGCGTCGAGCCCTCCAGCACGTAGAGCGCGCCCGTGGCCGCGGCCGGTCCCCGAAGGACGGGCCCCTCACGACCGCCAAGCATCGGCAGCGGCAGCGCGGCCACCGCATCGGCACTCAGCCCGAGATGTTGGAGGTCCGCGGCCAGCAGCGCGAGGCGGCGGCGCGGTGCGAGAAAAGCGTCATCGGCCAGCTCGGCGCCGATCACCGGCTCCCAGGCCGCATGGAAACCGTGGAGCCGCGCCAGCAGGGTGCGATAGCCCGGCAGCGTCGCGACGCGCGCCCGCCAGTCGAGGGAATCCTCCAGGGCCTGGTGGGCTGGCCCCGTGGCCGTCCGAAGCCTGGCATGCAGGCTGTCGCGGCCCATCGATCCCGGTGCGCTCACGCGGTGATCGTGAAGCAGGCGCCGGGATTGTTGGCGACGTCGAGCCGGGCGTTGATCTGTTCGAGCATCGCCCGGATCAGCTTCATGCCCAGGCCGGATCCCTTGGCGCGGGCCTTGGCGTCGGCCCAATCGTCGGGCAGGCCGGCGCCATCATCGCAGACCCGGAGCTGGACCTCTCCGGGACCGGAGGCCGAGACCTTCACCTCGACACGGCCGCCCCCGGCCGGATTCGCGGCGTACTTGAAGGCGTTGGTCACGAGTTCCGTGGCGATCAGCGAGAGCGCGACCGCCTTGCGGTAGGGCACCATCAGGCCCGGCTCCGCGGACATATCCACGGCGTGTCCGTCGCCGGCGAGTCCCGCGAGATCGTTGCACAGGCTCTCGATGGTCTGGCCGAGATCGACCTCGTCGAAGCGTTCCGCCTGATACAGGCTGTCGTGCACCCGGGCGACGCTCATCACCCGGGCGGAGGTATCGGCGAAGGCCTGCCGGGCTTCGCCGTCGGCGATCTGCCGCCGTTGCATCTGCAGGAAGGCGGAGACGATCTGCAGGGAGTTCTTCACCCGGTGGTCGATCTCGCGGGTCAGCAAGTCCTTCTGCTCGAGCAGGCGCTCCTTCTCGGCCAGAAGGCTCGTCAGCTCGTCGATTTTGCGGCTCTGGCGCAGCACGACGCCCTCCACGGCCTCGGTCAGCGAAGCCGCGAGCTGGAGCTGCCACTCCGCCCAGGGTGCCGCGAAACCGGTGCGCTCCTCCACCCAACGCTCGAAGGAGCGGCGCGGCAGCACGGCGACAGGGCCGCTTCCGGCGAGAACGGGCTTGCGCGGGTCGCCGCCCCACGTGACGGTGCTGGGCACTTCGGGGCGGAACCAGAGCAGCAGGTTCTCCCGCGACTCGTCGACGAAGGCGGCCAGCAGGCCGCTCGCGATCTCGCGGTGCGGCGCCGCTTCCAGGTACTCGGTGGTGAAACTGTTGCTGCTGTAGACGCTTTCCCCCGAGGGCATCCGTTCCCGCAGCCAGCCCGCGATCGCCACCATCATGTCCGGCGGCGGCGTCCGGCCAATCTGCGTGACCCGCTCACCCGAGACGATGCCGGCACCCGTGGCGCTGAACAGGTCGAGCAGCGTGGTCGCGCCGCCGGTCAGGGCCGCCACGAAATCGTCGGACCGGGTCAGCCCGCGCACGAGGCGCCCCTCGACATCGAGATGGGCCTGGCGCTCGTCCCAGAGCCGGCGGGACTCGATCTCCTGCACCCGCATGGCGAAGGCGTCGGTGAGCACCGTCGCGGCGGAGCGGGTCTCCGGCGTGACGTAGTGCGGACGGCGGTGGTGGCCGATCATCAAGCCCCAGAGCCGGCCCTCGACCATGATCGAGATCGACATCGACCCGTTCACGCCGAGGTTGCGCTGGTACTCCAAGTGGATCGGCGACAGCGTCCGATGCTGCGCGAAGGTGAGGTCGATCGGGGCGTTGCCGGCGGCGGGCGCCGCAACCAGACCGACCGGCACGCTGTCGCGGTCGATCACGAAGCGGCTCTTGGCCTTCGTGTAGAGGGCACGTGCCTGGGCGGGGATGTCGGAGGCGGGAAAGCGCAGGCCCAGCAGGCTCCGCGACCAATCGGGCACCTTGTCCTCGGCCACCGCCTCGCCGTTCCAGTCGCTGTCGAACCGGTAGACCAGCACCGCCTCGAAACCCGTCAGGGCGCGGATCTCGAGGGCGGCGATCCGGGCGGCACCCGCTAGGGTCGCGGCCTCGCGCAGGCGGCCGACTGCGAGTTCGACGTCGACCTGACTGGCCGTGGCGAAGTCGTCGGCTGAGTCGGGTTCCAGCTCGAGTTCGACGATGAGCCGTCCGGCATGGGCATGGGCGACAGCGTGGTAAGGGGTGCTCCGGCCCGGAAGGAGCAGCCGGCGACGCACCGAGCGGCCGTCATCCAAGGTCCCGCTCGCCAAGCGCGCCTGAACCGCCTCGATGAACGCCACCGGCAGGATATCGGCGAGCGGGCGGCCCGCCAGCGGCAGCTCGGACGGATCCACGATCTCGGACACGTTCGCCGAGTAAGCGAGCACCAGCAGGGTCGCCGCGTCGGCGGCGAGCATCACGGCATTGGGCTGGATCGAGCCGGGGATGTGGATCGGCTCGCGCTCGCAGATGCTGGCATCGACCGGCTCGGCCCGGACGCGTTGCCCGATCGCCGCCATCACGGCCTCGCGCGACAGGCCGGCCCCGAGGCTCTCAAGCGGATCGATGGTCAGCCACGTCACCGGAGCACCCGCCGCGATCGTTCCGTGACGCATATGGACCCGGGCCCGGAGCGGCTGCGGCAGCCGACCGAAGACGTAGTCGAAGCTCTCGTCCAGGGCGCCGCGACGGGCGCCGGCGAGGAAGCGGCCCCGGAAGCCCGGGACGTTGGTGCCCGGCATCACCTCGCGGAAATAGTTGCGCCCCAGGACGGCGTCGCGTGACAGGCCCGAGATCGCGCTCGCGCCCTCGCTGAACGCCACGACGGCTCCGGCCGCGTCGAGACCGATGACCCCCTGATCCAGGCGGTCGATCGCGTCGGGCGCGAGCACGTCGAGGTCGACGCCGTTATCGGGGACCTGGCTCGGCGGCATCAGGAACGAAACCAGCTCATTCAATCGGATATGACGGCACGATGGACCAAGCGCAACGATTGTGGTCGCGACAAGATCAAGACCCGTAAATCTTTCGTTGAACGTCGGACATTGCGCTCATAAGTCCTTCCTCAACTGTAGGATGATATGCCGGTCTCTGGCACAGGCTCCTCACCGTGCGGCCCTCGGCAAGAACATAGATCAACAGATGCGCAAGGTGCTCCGCAGCGGGGCCCAGCATCTCGCCGCCGAGCAGCCGGCCGCTCCGATCGGCCCAGAGGCGGATGCCGCCGCGGTTCAGGCCCTCGACGCGGGCCCGCCCCTGATTGGAGAAGTCCATTCCTCCGACGACGCGGTCCTGGTCCTCGGGATCGTGAGGCGCTCCGACCACAGCAACCTGGGGGTGTGTGAACACCATGGCGAAGCCTGGAAGGGGCCCAGGCGACTCGACGGCACGGCCGGCGGCCAGGGCGGCGGCATTGGCTCCGGCGATCGTGCCCTGTCGGCTCGCCTCGTGCAGCACCGGCCGCCAGGCATCGGCATCGCCAGCGATCAGGATAGGCGCCCCTGAGCAGACGAGGCTCTGGCGGTCGAAATCCGGCACGCCGCTCTCGCCGACGCGCAGGCCGGCAGCCTCGAGATCGAGATCGGCGAGATTGGGTGACCGGCCCGCCGCGGCGAGGATGCGGGTCGCCCGCGTGACCTGCGGCTGCCCGGCACGATCGGTCCAGGCGACGCGAACGCCGTCGCCGTCCGGTGCGGCGTCTTGCACCCGGGCGCCGAGGTGCAGGTCGAACTCTGCACCGAAGATCTCGATCGCCTGCCGGTTGAGTGCAGGCTCGGACAGGCCGGCGACGGCATTGCCGGCATCGATGACCGTGACCGCGACGCCGAGCCGCGCCATCGCCTGGGCGATCTCGATCCCGACAGCGCCGGCGCCGAGGATGGCCAGCGAATCGGGCAGGTCGGGGATCTCGAACAGGGTGTCGGTGGTCAGGAGGCGCTCGCCCAATCCGTGGAGCGGCGCCGGCGCGACCGGGCTCGATCCCGTGGCGATGACAGCCGCGCGAAACCGGATCTGCGCCTGATCCTGCACGACGAGGGTACGCGCATCGACGAATCGGGCACTGCCCGCAATCCGGGTGTCGTCCGGCAGCGCGTCGAGCCCCTCGAGGACGCTGGCGACGAAGCGATCGCGCTCGGCGCGGAGACGTCTCAGCACGGCCGGGCCGTCGACGGTGACGCCAGCGACCCGGATTCCGAACAGATCGGTCCTGCGGGCCGCGTGCGCGGCGGCACCGGCGGCGATCAGCAGCTTGGAGGGCATGCAGCCGACCCGGGCGCAGGTGGTGCCGCCCGGTCCGCGCTCGATCAGCACCGCGCGGGCACCGGCGGCCGTGGCGGCGCGATGCGCGGCGATGCCGGCCGTTCCGGCCCCGATCACCGCCACATCGACATCGAGTTCGCGCATCACCACCCCGGACGTTCCGCCGGGGCCAAAGTCTCACGGCTCAGGTTCGTTCCACCTGTGCGCTCGCGCCTCAGTCCGATCCGAACCGGCCGGGGCCCTGCACGCGCCGTCGCCGACTGCGCAGGGCTATGGACTCAGGCGCTGCGGCCGGGAGCCGTGCCGCCGAGGTGGAAAACCCGGTGCGGCACCAGCTCGCCGCGCTCCACGTCCCCCACGGCGACCAGGATTCCGGCGCAGGTCGCGAACGCCTTGCCTTCAACGGGAGCGTCGCGGCCCCGGAGGATCACCGGCTGACCCCGCATGAGGCGCAGGCCCAGATCGCGAGAGACGGCGACCTCCGGGATGGCATCGAGAGCCGTCTCGACCGGACGCAGATAGGCGAGTGCGGCTTCGGGGGTGCCCTCCGACAGCACCGAGACCGGGCACGCCTCGGCCTCCGAGAACGGGCCGACGCGGGTCCGGCGCAGGGCCGAGACGTGGCCGTAGCAGCCGAGCATGCGGCCGAGATCGCGGGCCAGGGCGCGCACGTAGGTGCCCTTGCCGCATTCCGCCTCGATCACCGTCCGCTCGCCGTCATGCTCGACGACCGCGAGCCGGTCGATCTGCACCGGGCGTGCGACCAGCTCCACGACCTCGCCCTCGCGGGCGAGATCGTAGGCGCGCTCGCCCTGGATCTTGATAGCCGAGTAGCGCGGCGGCACCTGCTCGATCGCACCCACGAAAGCCGGCAGCGCCGCCTCGACCGCCGCGCGGTCGGGCCGGGCGTCGCTGGTCGCCACGGGCCGCCCCTCGGCATCATCGGTGTCGGTTTCGATGCCCCACTGCACGGTGAAGCGGTAGGCCTTGCGGCCATCCATCACGAAGGGGACGGTCTTGGTCGCCTCACCGAGCGCGATCGGCAGAATCCCGGAGGCCAGCGGGTCGAGGGTGCCGGCATGGCCGGCCTTCTTGGCGTTGAAGGCGCGCTTCACCACCGCGACCGCGTGGGTCGAGGTCATGCCGACATGCTTGTCGAGGATCACCCAGCCCGACACGTCCCGACGCTTCGGCCGGTCCGGACGAGGTCCGCGCTGCGGGCGCCGTCCCTCCGAGCCCCGGCGCTCTGCGCCCGGAGCAGGAGCGGCGCGCTCGGCCGGCGGCTGATCTTCCATGGAAACCGTCATGTCCGCGTGTCCCCGGGGTCGATGCCCCGTCCCTTTCTGTTCGGTGACAGGGTTCAATGCCCCGTCCCGGTCTCCGGTTCGTCGTCGCGCCCGGAATCGAGGTCGCGCTGCACACGCTCGTCCCGCAGCAGCTTATCGATGCGGGCCGCCTCATCGAAGGTCTCGTCGCGGCGGAAGCGCAGCTCCGGCGCGAACTTCAGGTTCACGCGTCGGGCCACCTCCTGGCGCAGCACTTTCCGGTGCCGCTCCAGGGCCGCGATCACCGGCGCCTCATCGAGGCCGCCGAGCGGCATGACGTAAGCCGTGGCGAGCTTCAGGTCGGGCGACATCCGCACCTCCGGCACAGTCACGACATGCGTGCCGAGCACCGGATCCTGGATGTCGCCGCGCTGGAGCACCTCGGCGAGCGCGTGGCGGATGAGTTCGGCCACGCGCTGCTGGCGCTGCGAGGGGCCGGTGGAAGTCGGTTTCTGGGCCATTCTGTCTCGGGCCGGCGCCGCTGGGGTGGCCGGATCACGTTCTGAAAAAAAGAAAAGACGGCCGCGGCGGGTGCCGCGGCCGCCCTGTCCGGACGGGTCCGGACGATCAGAGCGTGCGGCGGATCTCCTCGACCCGGTAGCACTCGATCACATCGCCCGCGCGCATGTTCTCGAAGTTCTCGAAGGCCATGCCGCACTCCTGGCCGGAGGTGACTTCCTTCGCGTCGTCCTTGAAGCGCTTGAGCGTCTTCAGCTTGCCCTCGTGGATCACGACGCTGTCGCGGATCAGGCGGACATGGGCGCCGCGCTCCACGATACCGTCGGTGACGCGGCAACCCGCGACCTTGCCGACCTTCGAGACCTCGAAGACCTCCTGGATGGTCGCCTCGCCGAGACGATCTTCCCGCAGGGTCGGCGGCAGCATCCCCGACAGCGTGGCTTTGATGTCGTCCACGAGGTCGTAGATGATGTTGTAGTACCGGATCTCGATGCCGGCCCGCTCGGCGGCCTCGCGGGCCTCCTTGTGGGCGCGCACGTTGAAGCCGATGACCACGGCCTTCGACGCCTGGGCCAGGGTGATGTCGGACTCGGTGATGCCGCCGACGCCGGACAGGAGGATGCGGGCCGCAACCTCGTCGTTGCCGAGCTTCTCCAGCGCGCCCGAGATCGCCTCGACCGAGCCCTGCACGTCGCCCTTGATGACGACCGGCAGCTCCTTGCGGCCGGCGCCTTCCTTGAGGTCGCGCATCATGTCGACCAGCGAGCGGTTGGCACCGCCGGTCCGGGCATTCTGGCGCTCGCGCTTCTGGCGTGCGCGGTACTCGGTGACCTCGCGGGCGCGCGCCTCGTTCGGCACCACGATCACGCGGTCGCCGGCGTCCGGCGTGCCGTTGAAGCCCAGCACCTCGACCGGCACGGACGGTCCGGCGTACTGCACGTTCTCGCCGAGGTCGTCGATCAGGGCGCGCACGCGGCCCCACTCGGCGCCCGCCACGACGATGTCGCCGGTGAACAGGGTGCCGCGCTGAACCAAGACCGTCGCCACGGGACCACGCCCGCGGTCGAGCTGGGCCTCGATCACCGTGCCCTCGCCGTCGCGCTTCTCGTTGGCGCGCAGGTTCATGATCTCGGCCTGGATCTGGATGCCGTCCAGCAGCTCGGACAGGCCGGCGCCGGTCTTGGCCGAGACCTCGAACTCGAGGGTCTCACCGCCCATCGACTCGACCTGGATGTCGTGCTGGAGCAGTTCCGTGCGGACCCGCTCCGGCTTCGCATCCGGCTTGTCGATCTTGTTGACCGCGATGATCATCGGGACGCCCGCCGCCTTGGCGTGCTGGATGGCCTCGATGGTTTGGGGCATGACGCCGTCATCGGCAGCCACCACGATCACCACGATGTCGGTGACCTTGGCGCCGCGGGCGCGCATCGACGTGAACGCCGCGTGGCCCGGGGTGTCGATGAAGGTGATCATGTCGCCGGACGGGGCCGCGACCTGATACGCGCCGATATGCTGGGTGATGCCGCCGGCCTCGCCCTCGACCACGTTGGCCTTGCGGATCGCGTCGAGCAGCGAGGTCTTGCCGTGATCGACGTGGCCCATGATGGTGACCACCGGCGGGCGGGGATCGAGATCCTCCTCGAGATCCGGCTCGTCGGACGACAGGCCTTCCTCGACGTCGGACTCGGCGACGCGCCGCACCGTGTGGCCGAGCTCCTCGGCGATGAGCTGGGCGGTATCCGAGTCGATCACGTCGGTGATCTTATGGATCTGGCCCTGCTTCATCAGCATGCGGATCACGTCCACGGCCCGCTCCGACATGCGGTTGGCGAGTTCCTGGATGGTGATCGTCTCGGGGATCGTCACCTCGCGGGACAGCTTCTCTTTCTGCTCGACATGGCCACGGCCGCTCATCCGCTGCTGGCGGCGGCGGAACGACGCCACGGAGCGCGTGCGCTCGTCCTCACCCGACGTGGCGGTCGCGATGGTCAGGCGGCCGCGGTTGCGGTCGCCACCCGGCGACTTCGGCGTCTTGGGCGGGGTGATGATCTTGAGCGGCATGCCCGGCCGGCGGATCACCCGCTTGGTCTCGGACTCGTCGTCGTTGGTCTGGGCTCCGCGACCGGCGGGACGCGCTGCGGCACCCGCACCGGCCGGACGCGCGGCGGTCGTCGGCGTCGCGCTCTTCTCGGGCTCAGGCGCCGGGGCCGGACGGGCCATGAAGTTGAGGTCGCGCGGCTTGCGCGAATCGGCCGTGATGGTCTTGCGCGGTTCGCCCGTGGACGGACGGGGCGTCAGCGGCGGGCGCGGGGCAGCGGGCGAAGTCGCGGCGGGCGCGGGCCGCGCGCCGGCCGGGCGAGCGGCATCGGGCTGACGAGCCGGCGCGGCCGGACGAGCCTGAGCTGCAGCAGCCGGGCGAGCCGGCGCAGCGGCGGGCTGCGCAGGAGCCTGAGCCGGACGAGACGGCGCAGCGGCCGGCGCCTCGGCGGCAGGCGCGGCGGCCGGTGTCGGGGCAGCGGGTGCGGGCGGGGGCGCAGCAGCGGCCGCCTTGGCGGCTTCTGCCGCCTCGGCAGCGGCAGCAGCGGCCGCAGCCTTGCGCTCTTCCTCCTCGCGGCGGCGAGCCTCGGCGGCTTCACGCTCGCGGCGGGCCTGCTCCTCGGCCTCGCGGCGGCGCTCCGCAGCTTCAGCTTCCGCCTTCTGACGCGCTTCGGCTTCGCGACGCTGCGCGTCGGCGAGGGCGGCCGCGCGAGCGGCGCTCTCCTGCTCGCTCAGGGTGCGCAGGACGACGCCCGAGGCGGCGCGCTGCGCAGGCCGCGGGGGCGGCGTCGTCGGTGCGGGGGCTGCCGGACGCGGAGCGGGAGTAGGCTCACGGGCAGGGGCGGCCGGTGCCGCACCGATGACGCGGCGCTTCACCGTCTCGACCACGACCTGCTTGGAGCGGCCATGGGAGAAGCTCTGACGCACGGTGCCCGCCTCGATCGGCCGCTTGAGAGAGAGCGGCTTCGGGGAAGTCCGGTTCAGAGTCTTGTCGCCCGGGTTGTTCGTATCGCTCATTCAGCCTGAACCCTGAGGGTTTCCATCGTCCCGTGAACCGACACCCGGTGGCGCCGGTCAAAATAGTCCTGCGTCGTCAACGTGAGGCTTCGTCGATCCCGCCGATTCGGGCTGGATCGGGCTCCCCGGTCGCCGCGGCGGTGCCCTCAAAGGAGCGTAGCCGACGCCAACGCGACAGGCAGCCGGCGGCTCCGGCTCCTGCGACGAGCGCAGCGTGTATCACATGATCCCGACCTAAGGCCATGTCCAATTCGTCTTCGGACAGGTCATCAATGATCGGGATCCTTGACATGGCCCCGCCGTGACGCCTGTGCAAGGCCGACGCGATCTTCCGCCGGCCGTCCGGGCTCGCCTCAGCGGCATGAATCACCGCAATGGCGCCCGGTTGTCCACCGATCGCCGCCTCGACCTTCGAGAAGCCCGCCACAATGCAGCCCGCCTTGTTGGCGAGCGCGATCGCCTGCCGCAGGTCGTCCCGGAGCGCGGCGGCGATCCGGTCCGGCAGGTCGGGGGCGGCCGGGGTCGGCCCCTTGAAAGCCCGCGAGAACAGGTTCTTGCGGACGGCCTCGGCGACGACCGCGCGCCGGGCGCTGACCCAGGCACCGCGGCCCGGCAGCTTGGCGCGCAGGTCGGGCACGACGCTGCCATCGGGCCCGCGCACGAATCGGATCATCGCGTCCGGCGCCTGGGCAACGCGCGTGACGATGCAGGTCCGCTCAGGCGCGCGGCGGCCGGGGCCGGCATCGAGCCCCCCGGCAACCAGCCCATCCTCGGGCAAGGTCGTGTCGACCGCGACCATCGCGCCTCCGCGCCGCCTCTCGCTCAGGCCTCGGCCTGTGCCGGCGCCGCCTCATCGCCTTCATGGCCCTCGGCGGCATCCGCGCCGTCCTCGCCTTCCGGCTCCGGCAGGGCCTCGATCCAGCCGGCCTTCAGACGGGCGGCCATGATCAGGGCCTCGGCTTCGGCGCGGGACAGGTCGAACCCGTCGAGGTAACCGGCATGGCGCACGGCCTCGGGGCCGCGGCCCTCCGTGTAGCCGACGAGGTCGTCGGTAGCGCAGCCCGCCAGATCCTCGACGCTCTTCACGTCGTTCTCGCCGAGCGCGACCATCATGGGCGTGGTGATGCCCTCGATCTCGCGTAGCTCGTCGGCGACGCCGAGCTCGGTGCGGCGGGCGTCGTGGGCCTGCTCGATCCGGGCGAGGTGGTCCTGGGCGCGGGCCTGGATCTCGGTACCGGTCTCCTCGTCGAGCCCCTGGATGCCGGACAACTCCTGGATGTCGACGTAGGCGATCTCCTCGACGTTGCGGAAGCCTTCCGCCGCGAGCAGCTGGCCGACGGTCTCGTCGACGTCGAGGGCCTCCATGAACACCTGGGTCCGCTCGGCGAATTCCTTCTGGCGGCGCTCCGATTCCTCGGCCTCGGTGAGGATGTCGATGTCCCAGCCGGTGAGCTGCGAGGCGAGGCGCACGTTCTGGCCGCGGCGGCCGATGGCCAGCGACAGCTGATCGTCCGGCACCACCACCTCGATCCGGTCGGCCTCCTCGTCGAGCACCACCTTCACCACCTCGGCGGGCTGGAGGGCGTTGACGATGAAGGTCGCCTCGTCCTCGGACCACGGGATGATGTCGATCTTCTCGCCCTGAAGCTCGCCGACCACGGCCTGCACGCGCGAGCCGCGCATGCCGACGCAGGCGCCGACCGGGTCGATGCTACCGTCGCGCGAGATCACCGCGATCTTGGCGCGGGAGCCGGGATCGCGGGCCACCGCCTTCACCTCGACGATGCCGTCGTAGATCTCGGGCACTTCCTGGCCGAACAGCTTGGCCATGAATTGCGGGTGCGAGCGCGACAGGAAGATCTGCGGGCCGCGCACTTCCGAGCGCACGTCGAACAGGTAGGAGCGGATCCGGTCGCCCGGCCGGAAGGTCTCGCGCGGGATCATCTCGTCCCGGCGCACGATGCCCTCGCCACGGCCGAGATCGACGATCACGTTGCCGTACTCGACGCGCTTGACGACGCCGTTGAGGATCTCGCCGATGCGGTCCTTGTACTCGTCGAACTGGCGGGCGCGCTCGGCGTCGCGGACCTTCTGGACGATAACCTGCTTCGCCGACTGCGCGGCCACGCGGCCGAAATCGAAGGGCGGCAGGGTGTCGGAGATCACGTCGCCGACCAGCGCGCCCGGGTTGTAGCGGCGGGCCTGATCGAGGGTGATCTCGCGGGCGTCATTCTCGACCTGATCGACGACCAGGAGGTGACGCGAGAGGCGCAACGCCCCGGTCTTGGAATCGATCTCGGCGTGAACGTCGGTCTCGGCGCCGTAGCGGGAGCGGGCCGCCTTGGCGATCGCCTCCTCCATCGCGTCGATCACGATGGAGCGGTCGATCACCTTCTCGCGGGCGACCGCGTCGGCGATCTGGAGGAGTTCGAGCCTGTTGGCGCTGACGACGGCCATCGGTGTCGGTCCTTCTCTTCCGTCAAATCTTCGGGCCGGCCGCTGGGCGGCCGACGCTGGGGTCTCAGTGCAGGGAGTCGCGGTCCTTGAGCCGGGATGCCTTGGTCACGATCGGCTTCTTGGGACCGGTCCGGACCGGATGCTTGGGCTTCGCCGCGGGGCTGGCCTTCTTCGGCCCCTGCGGGCGGAAGGGGCTTCGGGCCGGCGGCGCCGCGCGATCCTCGGCAACTTCCTCGTCCGCGCCCTCATCCGCCTCATCCTCGGCAGGCGGCCCGCCGCGCCGAAGCGACTCGCGGACCAACTCGTCGGTGAGGACGAGATGGGCCTCGGCAAGGTTCTTGAGCGGCAGGTCGATGCGGCTCGGCAGCCCTTCCTTGACGTCGGGCAGATCGATCGGGACCGTCAGCCCAGCCGAATCAGGCGCGCCGAGAATGCCGCGGAAGCGTTTGCGCCCGTCGAGCGGCGGGCTCAGCTCGACTTTGGCCTCGTAGCCGACCCAGCGGGCGAAATCCGAGACCCGCACCAGCGGCCGGTCGATCCCGGGCGAGGAGACTTCCAAGTTGTAGGCGCCCCCGACCGGATCATCGACGTCGAGGATCGGCGAGATCGCGCGGCTCACCGCCTCGCAATCGTCGATGGTGAAGGTGCCGTCCGGCCGCTCCGCCATGATCTGCACGGTGCAGCCGTTGATGTTGGACACTTTCACCCGGACCAGCCGGAAGCCGAGGCCCTCGAGCGGCCCCTCAATCGCCTGCGCGACGCGCGCGGCGACGCCGGCCTCTCGGACGAGGCGCTTCTCGGACAGATCCGCTTCGATCTCGGACGACATGGGTTTGAGCGCGCAACCTTCGCGGCGTTCTGCCTGGCCCGTCCGCAGCGTGCGGCCTTCAGCGGCGAGAGGCTGTGCGGCGAAAAAAAAGAGCGGACCCGGTGGGGCCCACTCCCGAACCGCAGCCTCGCGACTGCCATCAGAACTGTTGAGAGCTAGATAGCGACCCTTTGTTGGAAGTGCAAGGTGGATCCGCTGCACCGCGCGGCCCGGTTCTTCCAAATCTCGCCCTCATCCTGAGGTGCCGGAGCGCAGCGGAGGCCTCAGGATGACGGGGATGGTTGGAGATCGGGTGCCTTTCAGCCGCTCCTCGGCACCCGCCCCTCCAGCGGGTAGGCCGGATCGTTGTAGCCGGGCGTCGTCGGGTGGCCGGCGGCCACAAACCCGTCGACCAGCGCCTCGTCCTCGGGGGTGAAGGCGTAGTCGAGGGCGCCGAGATATTCCTGCCACTGCGCCTCGGTTCGCGGCCCCGCGATGACGCCGGTGACGAGGCGGTTGTTCAGCACCCAGGCGGTGGCGAACTGGCCGGCCGTGATGCCCCGCGCCTCGGCATGCTCCTTGAGCGTCCGGGCGATGCGCAGGGATTCCGGCCGCCACTCGGTCTGCATCATCCGGGTGTCCTGGCGGCCGGCGCGGGACTCGGCCGGCGGCGGCGCGTCGGGATCGTACTTGCCGGTGAGCACGCCGCGGGCGAGTGGCGAGTACGGCACGACGCCGAGCCCGAAATGGGCGCAGGCCGGCAGGTGCTCGGTCTCGGGCATGCGGTTGAAGGCGTTGTAATAGGGCTGGCTCACCACCGGCCGGTCGATCCCGTTCTCGTCGCACAGGCGGCAGATCTCGGCGACCCGCCAGGAGCGGTGGTTCGAGACGCCGAAATGCCGGATCTTGCCGGCGCGGACGAGGTCGGCCATCGCCCGCACCGTCTCGGCTAGCGGCGTGTCGTGGTCCTCCTTGTGGAGGTAGTAGATGTCGATGAAGTCGGTCCCGAGCCGGCGCAGGCTGTCCTCGGCGGCCTTCATCACGTGGACCCGCGAGAGGCCGCGGTCGTTGACACCCTGCCCGGTCGGGTTGGCGACCTTGGTGGCCAGGACCCAGGCGTCGCGCTCGGTCTTGATCGCCCGGCCGGTGATCTCCTCCGAGCGGCCCTCCGTGTAGACGTTGGCCGTATCGATGAAGTTGATCCCCGCCTCGCGGGCACTGCCGACGATCCGGCCGGCCGTCGCCTCGTCTGTGGGACCGCCGAACATCATCGTGCCGAGGCAGATCGGCGAGACCTTGAGGCCGGAGCGGCCGAGTTTGCGGTACTGCATGGGATCCATCCGGTGTCCGTCCTCACGCTAATTCGCCGCGGGGACGCTGAGGTCAACCACCACGTGTAACCTGACTGTGACCGCGGCGAACCGACCCGTGCCGGCACGATACGGCCGGGCGATCGTTCTCGCCCGGAGCAAACCGCCGCCCGCCTCCCTCACGAGCGCCCTGTTGGAGACCATGATCGACCGCTTGGCCGTCCCCCTCCCCTGGCTCGACCGGGCCGGCCGCCTCTCCTGGCTGAAGCTCGCGGTGCTCCTCGCCTGCATCGCGCCCGCCCTGTATCTCGCCGCCGCCTACCGGCTCGATGCGCTCGGCGCGAAGCCGATCACGGCGCTGATCCACGCCACCGGCGAGTGGGCGGTGCGCTTCCTGCTGTTCTCCCTGGCGATCTCGCCGCTGCGCCGCATCGCCGACTGGCCGAAGGTCCTGGTCGTCCGGCGGATGCTCGGCATCACCGTGATGGCCTACGCGGTGGCTCACCTCACCCTCTACGCGGTCGACCAGAACCTGATCCTGACCAAGGTCGTCTCGGAGATCGCGCTCCGGCTCTACCTGACGATCGGCTTCGTGGCGCTGATCGGCCTGATCGCCCTGGGCCTGACCTCCACGGACGCGGCGATCCGCAACCTCGGCCCCAACTGGAACCGGCTGCACCGGCTCGTCTACACGATCGCCGTGCTGGCCCTGGTCCACTACTTCCTACAGTCGAAGATCGACGTCACCGATCCGGTCTTCTCCGCCGGGCTGTTCCTGCTGCTGATGGGCTGGCGGGTAATGCGGCGCTTCCGATGGCCGGAGCGGGTCTGGTCGCTCCTCCTGCTCGCGGTCCTCGCCGCGCTCGCGACCGCAGGGCTGGAGGCGGCGTGGTACGGTCTCGCCAGCGGCGTCCCGGCGAACCTCGTCCTCGCGGCCAACCTCGACTTCTCCGGCCCGATCCGGCCGGCCTGGTGGGTGCTGGCGGTCGGGCTGGTGCTGCCCATCGTGGCGCTGGTGCGTGGTCCGAGACCGCGCGCGGCCGGGCAGGCCCCACGCAGCCGGCCGGCCTCTCCGCCCCGCCGGGAACTCGCACGCGAGGCCGCGGGAGAGCCCTTGTCGCCGCGGGCCTGATGCCGCAGAACCCGCTCCCGGTCCCCCGCCGCCGGCGGCGCCGGGCCCAGCGGAGCTTCCAAGACGCCATGCGCGGCACGCTTCTTCTGATCGCGAGCTTGCTCGCGCCGACCGCCGCCGTCGCGGCGCCGCCCGCGAAGCCGGCCGCCAAGGCGGCGCCCGCTGCGACGGCCCAGACGGCCCCCGCGCCGGCCGCCGCATCCTGCACGCCGCCCGAGCCGCCGCCGGCCGCCGCCCGGCCGACCAAACCGGCGCTGCCGGCCAAGCCCGCCTGCCTCGACACCAAGGAAGGCTGCCCGGGCTGGGAGGCCTACAGCTACAACGACGCGATCAAGGCCTATAATCTGCAAGCGCAGGCCTTCCGGCCGATCGCCGAGGCCTACCTGCAGAAGCTCAACGCCTACGTGAAGGCGAGTTCGGAATACGCCCAGTGCGAGGTCAACGCGCTGCAGAACTAGCCGGCTGAACGGCAGCCGTCATCGCCGCACGGGGGCGGTTCAGGCAATCCGGTGCAATCTCCGGGGACGATGGCCGCGATCCCCGCGCGCCCGATCAAGCCGAGGCCCCCGTGCCCGCTCGTCGTCTTCTCGTCCGCACCGGCTTCTGCGCCCTGCTCCTCGCCGCCGGCCCGGCCCTGGCCGCCGATTTCGACGGCCCCTATCCGCCGCGCGACGATGGCGGCCTCGCTCAGGAGGACGAGCCCGAGCGCCGGCCGCCTCCGCCACCACCCCGGCCGGAACCGGAATTCCGAGGGCCCCGCTTCACCGCGGCGCCCCCCGAAGCCTGCCGGGAATTCGTACGCCGGCGGTTCGATCCGGATGGCGCGCCGGTGCTGCGCCGGGTGCGGGTTTGCGACGAACCGGTGGTCGACCGTGGGCCGCCGCCCCCTCTGCCCCCGGAGGACATCCCGCCTCGTCACTGGGGCGGCCCCCGTTGGTAGGTCCCGCCTGATCCAGGCCGCGGTCGACGCTCCGGCATCGCCGTCCGTGCGAGCAAAGCGAAACTATTCGGGAGAATGGCGGTCGCGTGCCCCGATTCTCATCGCGCTCCGTCCGTGATGACGGAGCGCGATACATCAACCGCCAGCCTCGATGTGAAGCCGGCTCAGATGCGGACCGGCGCCTTCTTGAGCGCGGCCGCGAAGGCCTTGAGCTGGCGGTTCAAATCCGCCAGTTCGTTCAGCGCAATGGTCTTGTGGCCGTCGCGGACCGCGCGCTCGATATCCTCGACCTGCAGGTCGACGAGGCGGCGGATGGCGGTGGCGACTTGTTGTCGGGTCATCGATTCGAGCGTCTCGTCCGAGCGTCCTGGCGGGCCTCAACGGACGGCCGTTTCGCGGCCGTCGACACGTTTCGGTGATAGGCCGGTAGGCTTAACCGTTGGTGTCCGCGGCCCCGCCGTGCACAGGGGACCAGGCCCTGGACGAGGCCCTAGCGGCGCTCGCGCATCTCGGTCCGGCGCATCGGCATCGCGTCGATCGTGGCGAACAGCCGCTGCGGCGCGATCGGCGCCGCTTCGGTGATCTTGGTGCCCCCGTCCTTGCCGATCAGGATCGCGCGGAAGCTGTCCGCGGGGAGGCCGAGGCGCTCGCGCAGGGCCCGCGCCTCCGCCCCGGAACCGACCGCCTCCAGCACCACGAGGTCGCGCTCGGCGACACCGGCGCGGTCCGAGGCCAGCGCGACCCGCTGCGCCCGGAGCTGCGCGTCCCTGGAATCGGGCGCCGACAGGACCAGCACCCGCGCCCGGCCGCGATAACCGTCGAGGGGACCGGCCAGGGCAGCCCCCGCCGCCATGGCGGCCATCGCCGCCAGCCCAAGGCCGAGTGCCGTTTCCCGCATGCCGCCGCTCCGCGCTTCCGAGCCGGGACAACGCGCGATCCTCGCATGAGATCACGCCTATGCGTTTGCCGCCGAGGCCGGGCGCCCCAGATCGGAGGCAGCCAGTCTCCGGGAGTCCGCCATGACCACCGCCATGAACCGCCGCATCGTCCTGGCCTCGCGCCCGCACGGCGAGCCGCGGCCCGAGAATTTCCGCCTGGAGGAGGTGCCGGTGCCGCAGCCCGGACCCGGCCAGGTCCTCCTGCGCACCCGCTGGCTGTCCCTGGACCCCTACATGCGCGGCCGGATGAGCGACGCGAAATCCTACGCGGCCCCCGTGGAGATCGGCGCGCCGATCACCGCCGAGACCGTGGGCGAGGTGGTCGCCTCGAACCATCCCGACCATGCCGTCGGCGACCTGCTGACCGCCTTCGCGGGCTGGCAGGAGTACTGCGTCACGGACGGCAAGGGCTCGCGCAAGGTCGATCCCGCCGTCGCCCCGCCCTCGACGGCGCTCGGCGTCCTCGGGATGCCGGGCATGACCGCCTACACGGGCCTGCTCAACATCGGACAGCCGAAGGCCGGCGAGACGGTCGTGGTGGCCGCCGCCGCCGGTCCGGTGGGATCGCTCGTCGGACAGATCGCCAAGCTGAAGGGCGCTCGCGCGGTCGGGATCGCGGGCGGTCCGGATAAATGCCGCTACCTCACCGAGGAACTCGGCTTCGACGCCGCCGTCGACCACCGCGGCGCCGACCTGCCCGGGGCGCTCGCGGCCGCCTGCCCCAAGGGCATCGATGTCTATTTCGAGAATGTCGGCGGCGCCGTCTTCGCCGCCGTGATGCCGCTGCTCAACCCCTTCGCACGGATCCCGGTCTGCGGCCTCGTCTCGGCCTACAATGCGACCGAGGTCCCGCCCGGTCCCGACCGCCTGCCCGGCCTGATGCGCTCGGTCCTGACCAACCGGCTGCACATCCAGGGCTTTATCGTCTGGGACTTCGCCGCGCAGGCGGAGACGTTCCGCCAGGAGGTCGGCGCCTGGATCCAGGCGGGCCGGGTCCGCTACCGCGAGGACGTGGTCGAGGGGCTGGAGAACGCCCCGGAAGCCTTCATCGGCCTGTTGAAAGGCCGGAATTTCGGCAAGCTGGTCGTGCGGGTTTCATAACCCCGGCTTGCTGCCGAATTGGAACGGATGTAGAACAAACAAATCCGGCGGCGCTGCGGAAAGCGGGCACAAGCCCGTCCCGCAGGTTGCCGCTCCGGAGGCCCGGGCGCATGGTTCGCGCGCCGCCGGGCAAATGCCCTGTGAGATCCGTACGGTCAGGAGAGAGCGATGGCG
Source organism: Methylobacterium sp. OAE515 (assembly GCF_041806315.1). Taxonomy (NCBI): domain Bacteria; kingdom Pseudomonadati; phylum Pseudomonadota; class Alphaproteobacteria; order Hyphomicrobiales; family Methylobacteriaceae; genus Methylobacterium; species Methylobacterium sp. OAE515. The sequence goes on along the minus strand of NZ_JBGMUV010000001.1, from coordinate 1,647,605 downwards.
GGCAGCGTCAACAAGGTAATTCTGGTGGGCAATCTCGGGCGGGACCCTGAGATGCGCCGCCTCGGCTCGGGCGATCCGGTGTGCAACCTGCGCCTCGCCACCTCGGAGTCGTGGAAGGACAAGGCGTCTGGCGAGCGCAAGGAGAAGACCGAGTGGCACTCGGTCGTGATCTACAACGACAACCTCGCCCGCGTCGCCGAGCAGTACCTGCGCAAGGGCTCGAAGGTCTACATCGAGGGCCAGCTCCAGACCCGGAAGTGGACCGACAATTCCGGCGTCGAGAAGTACACCACCGAGGTGGTGCTCCAGCGTTTCCGCGGCGAGATGACGATCCTCGACGGGCGCGGCGGCGGCGGCGACTTCGCCGGCGAGGACGAGGGCGGCGGCCAGATCAGCCGCGGCGGCGATCGCGGTGGTGACCGGGGCGGCGATTTCGGCGGCGGCCGCGCCCAGGGCGGCGAGCGGCGTCCGGCTCCGGCCTCCTCGGGCGGTGGTGGCGGCGGCAGCCGCGGCGGCTACGACCTCGACGACGACATCCCGTTCTAGGCCTGTCGCCGGATCCGGGAATCCCGAACCCGCCGCCTTGCGCGGCGGGTTTCTTGTTGGGGCCGATGCCGGTGCGGCCGGCGCGTCAGATCCGGTAGGGCCGCCGGGACTCGGCGCGATGCGTGAGCAGGCGGATCAGGCCGAAGCCGAGGAGCCCCGTCGCGCCAGCCAGGATGAAGGCCGGCCGAACCCCGGTCCGAACCGCGGCTCGATCGAGCGCCACCTCCAGGCCTCCGGCAATGTTGGCGACCAGCGGCACAACCTGTGTGTCGAGGAACAGCTTCGGTGCCGATGGGCCCGACGGCTTCTTCAGCAAGTAGTCCTGGCCGATCACCAAGCTAACCTCCGTTAAGGTCATCGTATTTCCGCGAACAAAGCTCCGTGGCCGCGGTTTCGATGGAGAACGCCGCGATGCAGCCGGTGTATCCCGCGACTGCAACGGCCCGGAGATCGCCCCTTGGACAAGCCCGAATTCAAGCCGTATGCCCTCCCCGCGGGCGGATGGGGCTCCGCCCTCTCGGTCGGCAACATCCTGAAGCGCGAGGGTGTTCTGGCGAGCGTGCCGGTCGTGCTGAGCCGGCACAACAAGGTCGACGGCTACCAGTGCAACAGCTGCGCCTGGGTAAAGCCGGCGAGCCCGCTGCCGTTCGAGTATTGCGAAAACGGCGTGAAGGCGGTGGCCTGGGAGCTGACCGCGCACCGCTGCACGCCGGACTTCTTCGCCACCCATACGGTCACCGAACTGCTCGACTGGGACGATTACCAGCTCGAGCAGACCGGCCGCCTGACGCATCCGCTGCGCTACGATGCGGCGAGCGACAAGTACGTGCCGGTCTCCTGGGGCCATGCCGTCGACGAGATCGCCCAGGAGCTCCGGGCCGTCGAGGACCGGAAGAAGGGCGCCGTGTTCTACAGCTCGGGCCGCCTCTCGAACGAGGCGAGCTACCTCTATCAGCTCTTCGCGCGGCTCTACGGCAACAACAACCTGCCGGACTCGTCCAACATGTGCCACGAGACGACCTCGGTGGCGCTGCCGGTGAGCATCGGCCAGGCGGTCGGCTCCGTGTCGCTCGACGATTTCGGCAAGTCCGACTGCATCATGTTCTTCGGGCAGAACCCCGGCAGCAACGCGCCGCGGATGCTGCATCCGTTACAGGAGGCGAGCCGGCGCGGCGTCCCGATCATCACCTACAACCCGCTCCGCGAGCGGGGCCTGGAGCGGTTCCTGAACCCGCAATCGCCCACCGAGATGCTCACCGGCAAGGCGACGCGGATCAGCTCGCAATACCATCAGGTCAAGGCGGGGGGCGATCTCGCCGCCATCGCGGGCATCTGCAAGGCAGTCCTCGCCGCCCATGACGCGGCGAAGGCCAAGGGCGGCTCGGTCCTCGACGAAGCCTTCATCCGCGACAACACGAGCGGCTTCGAGACCTTCGCCGACTGGCTGCGCGCCCAGGACTGGGACGAGCTCGAGCGCCGCGCGGGGCTGCATCGCGCCGACATGGAATCCACCGCCCACGTCTACTGCCATTCGCAGGCGGTCATCGGCGTCTACGGCATGGGGCTGACCCAGCACCGGGCCGGTGTCGAGACCGTGCAGATGCTGGTCAACCTCCTGCTCATGCGCGGCAATATCGGCCGCCAAGGCGCCGGGATCTGCCCGATCCGGGGCCACTCCAACGTGCAGGGGCAGCGCACGATGGGGATCACCGAGAAACCCGAGCTGTTCGATCTGGACAGGCTGGGGCAGCAGTTCAACTTCGAGCCGCCGCGCGAGGCGGGCTACAACACCGTCGAGGCCTGCGAGGCGATCCTGCGGGACGAGGTCCAGGCCTTCATCATGCTGGGCGGCAACTTCGCCCGCGCCATCCCCGACCACGGCCAGATGGAGCCTGCCTGGCGCCGCCAGCGGCTGACGGTCAACGTGATCACCAAGCTCAACCGCACCGCGCTGCTGCCGGGTGCCATCAGCTACATCCTGCCGGTGATCAGCCGCCTGGAGATCATCGAGACCGCCAAGGGCCAGCAGGTGCTCTCCATGGAGGACACCTCGGCCTGCGTGCACGGCAACCGCGGCGTGCGGCGCCCGGCCTCGCCGCACCTGATCGGCGAGATCCGGCTGATCTGCGAATTGGCGCAGCGGGTGCTCGACCCCAACCCGCGCGTGCGCTGGGACCTCTATACCGACGATTATGCCGAGATCCGGAAGGAGATCGCCGAGACCCTGCCGGCTTCGTTCTGGGATTACGAGCGGCGCATGTGGGAGCCGGGCGGCTTCCAGCGTGACCTGCCGGCGAATCGGCGGGACTGGCACACGGAATCGGGCCGGGCCAACTTCATCACGCCGACCGGTCTCGACGAGGATGCCGACATGCCCGGCGTCGGGCACGACGTCTTGCGCCTGATGACGCTCCGCAGCAACGACCAGTTCAACACCACGGTCTACGGCTATTACGACCGGTTCCGGGGCATCAAGAACACGCGGAAGGTCGTGCTGATGAACCGGTCGGATATCGATCGGCTCGGCCTCAAGATCGGGCAGCCCGTGACGCTGCGGACAGTGGCCGATGACGGCATCGATCGGAAGCTCTCGGGACTGCTCGTCGTCGCGTACAACATCCCGATCGGCTGCATCGGCGGCTATTATCCGGAATGCAATGTCCTGATGCCGATCTGGCACTACGCCATCGGCAGCAAGACCCCGGCTGCCAAGACGATTCCCGTGACGGTGCACGCCGACAGCGACAAGGTCCTGGCACCGGAGCTGGAATACGCCACCGGCTGAACCACCGGACCTCACCGGCTGCGGATTGTGCGAGACCCATTGGAACGGATACTTGTTTTCGGACATGTTAGACCCGTCATCGGTCCAGATATCCGCTGCCTTGTCGCACCGCCTCATCCGCAAGCTGGCCTACGGCGCCGTTCTCTCGGAGGAGGACCGCGCCGGCCTGATGCACATGATCCGGCACACCCGCGCCGTCGAGGCGCGGCACAGCCTCGTCCGCGAGGGGGAATCGATCCCGCGGGTCCTCGTCATGCTGGACGGATGGGCCTGCCGCTCGAAGCTGCTGGCCAGCGGCCACCGCCTGATCACCGACCTGATCCTGCCCGGCGACATCAGCCACGTGCAGTCGAACCTGCTCGGCTATGCGGATTACTCGGTGACCACCTTGACCGCGGGCGTGGTCGCCGAGATCAACCCTGCCGAGATCCCCGGGGCGCTGGAGCGCTGGCCGGGCCTCGCGCGGGCCGTACGCTGGTCGACGCTCCAGACCGACAGCCTCCTGCGTCAGGCCCTGATCAACAACGGGCGGCGTCTCGCGGCCCCGCGCATCGCCCACCTGATCTGCGAGGTGCGCGCCCGGCTGCAGGCCGTGGACGAACCCGTCAAGCGCGGCTTCGACTGGCCGCTGACGCAGGACGACCTCGCCGACGTGACCGGAATGACGCCTGTTCACGCCAACCGGTCGCTGCGGGTTCTGCGCGACAACGGCCTGATCCTGCTGGACCGGCGCCGGATGCATGTTCCGGATTCGGATCGTCTGGCCGCCTATTGCGAGTTCCGGCCCGACTACCTGCACCACGCCCATGCTCCCTCAAATCCGGTGCGCTGAGGTCATGCCGCTGTACTTCTTCCATCTGCGCACCCCCCACGGCCTGGAGCGCGACGCGTTCGGTCTCGACCGGCCGAGTGTGGAATCAGCCTATCTGGAAGCCTGCCGGACGATTCCGGACCTGTGCGTCGACCTCCTGAACGAGGGCACGGCGCCGCTGGCCTGCGCGTTCCTGATCTGCGATGCGGACGACACCGAGCTGATCGAGGTGCCGTTCAACGAGCAGTTGCACGATGGGCGCAGGCCCGGACGGCCTAATCCGGTCCCGGAGCAGTTCGCCTGCCTGGCGGAGGTCCGGAAGGGGCGGCGGCTGGTCGCCGAGATGCGAGCCCAGATCGCCGAGATGCGCGCGAGCGCGGCCGAGATGCGGGCTGCGGCGCGGCGGGTCTGCCCGAGCATCGAAGCGGCGGGTCCGGCCGAGGCCTAGACGCTTGACCTGCACCCGGCCGGAGCGATGCGGCCCGATCCCTGTGAATGACCGCCTCAAACACGGCTTCACGCCGGAACGGCGATCCGGCCGGCACGTTGACCGGCGCGATCCGCTTGCGGTCACCTCGTCTCACACATCCTGTCAAAGCGAATCGGGTCACGAATGGTCGGTCAGCCACCAGGGTTCGGAAAGGCTGAGCCGCCGGACGACGGTCCGGCGGGAAGTACCGGAACGGGTCCGGCGCAGGGAACCGCGGAGGCGGCGGCCCTGAGCGCGAGCTTCAAGCGGTTCGCCGACGTCGTGCCCTTGATGATGTGGCGCTCCGACGAGAACGGCCACGCGATCCACCACAACGAGTGCTGGCTGGAATTCACCGGGCGGCCTCTCGAAGAGGAACTCGGCCTCGGCTGGCGCAGCGGACTGCATCCTGAGGATTTCGAGCGGCACGCCAAGGTCGTCGCGGACGCCTTCGACGCGCGGCAGCCCTTCACCGTCGAGTTCCGGCTCCGCCGGCACGACGGCGAGTACCGCTGGCTGCTCGACACCGCCCGCCCCCTCGTGGAGGACGGCCGGTTCCAGGGCTATCTGGGCTCCTGCTTCGACATCACCGATCGCAAGCACGCGGAGGAGCATATCGAGCATGCGCTGGCCGAGAAGGAGGCGCTGCTCGCGGAGGTCTACCATCGCGTCCGCAACAATCTGCAGGTGATGGTCAGCCTGATCGGCCTCTACGGCCGGGCGGCGCCGGATCCCTGCCGCGGCAGCTTCGAGGCCCTGGGTCAGCGGGTCCGGGCGATCGCGCTGGTGCAGCAGCACCTGCACGAGGCGCCGCATATCGCGTCGATCGACCTCAAGGATTATCTGCACCGCCTCGCCTCGGGACTCGGGCAACTTCGGCGGGCCGGGCGGATCAGCGTCCAGGTCGGCGGATCGGGGAACGGTCTGGTCGAGCCGCGGATCGCCAATGCCCTCGGCATGATCGTCGCGGAGATCGTGGCCGAGTGCCTCGACGCCACCGCCGAGCACGTTGCCTGCTCGATCACCATCGACATGGAGGCCGCGGGCGACGAGCCCCTGCGCCTGGCGATCGTCTCCGGGGTGAGCGAGATGGCCGCCTCCGGCCGGCCGAACGTGCCGAAGCTTGGGCCACGCCTGATCGCCGCCTATGCGGCGCAGGCCGAGATCGTTGTCCAGGGTGATGCCAGCCCGGCCGATCCCCTGCGCCTGACCTTGCCGACGCCGCGTCCCGGCGCGCAATGACCACCCGCGGCGCAGCGCCCTGTCGCCACACCGGCGCGGGCGGCCTATAGCGGCGCAGATCACTCCGGATCCGGCCGAGCATGCTTCCCCCGATCGACACTATCATCGAGAACTTCGAGATCGTCGAAGACGACGATATGCGGCTCGAGTACCTGATCGAGCTCGGCCGTGCCCTGCCGCCCATGCCCGAGGCGGAGCGGACCGAGACCAACCGTGTCCAGGGCTGCGAGAGCCAGGTCTGGATTAACACGAAGGCGGAGCCGTCGGGCGGAACGCCGCGCCTCGTCCTGCACGGCTTCAGCGACTCGTTCATCGTCCGCGGTTTCGTCGCGCTGATGGTGGCGCTCTACACCGGCAAGACTCCGCGGGAAGCCGCCGAGACGGACGGCCTGGACCTGTTCCGGCAGTTGCGCTTCGGCGCTCACGTGACCTCGAAGCGCTCGAACGGCGTGCGGGCGATGGCAGAGCGCATCCACCGCGACGCGGTCCGGCTCGCCGCGGAGACCTGAGAAGCCGCGCCGTCCTTGCGAGCGGGCGGCTCGGGGCGGCGCCCTATTGCAGATTGTAGCCGCCGACAGGGCCCTTTCACCCGCGCCACAGCCGCAATCGCCCGCGCTCAGGCCCGGTGGCCTCCCGCTCCAAGCCATAATGCTCGGCAAGCCGCCCGAGGGCGATGCGGGCCACGACCTTGGCCGACCGGGCCGGCCAGCGCCGCTCCGCCTCGATTCGCTCCAAGCCCTTCAGGAAACCGCACAGGTCGATCAGCAGGCCCGACAGGTCGCTTCCGACCGCGTCGAGAGCGCCGCGCACGCGCTGCCGGGCCGCGATCACGTGATCCGCCGCGGAGGCCGGGTCGCGTGGGCCGGCGCCATCGACGCGCGGGGCGCCGAACGCGCTTCCCATGCGCGGCAGCAGCGCCGCCGTGGTCATGTCCCGGCGCAACCGCTCTCCCGCCTCGAAGGAGGCTGCGTCGATCAGCGGCGTCCCGTCCCGGTCCCGTCGGCGCACCATCCAGGACAGGGGATTCTCCGAAGCGTTGCGCAAGATCGGCTCCGAACCGCCTTCCACCACGGTGAGGTCATGGTGCTGCGCCGGGAAAGCCATGTCGCCCGGCATGGCCTGCCGCCGCAGCCGCGCCCGGCCGGCAGCCGTGATCGTCAGCTGCGTGCCGGCGGCATTCCACGTCGCCAGATCGGCGGCCGCGAGGACTTGGCCCGATGCCGTCGCGAAGCGTCCGCTGCCGATCGAGACCCCGCCGCCTTCTCGCCGAGCCACCAGGGCATCCTCGACGAGAGCATCGGGCCGCGCGTAAGCGCCAGCCTCACCGAGCCGTGCCAGCAGGCGGGCCGCCTCGACCGGAAGGTCGCTTGTAGCGGTACGTACCCGCTCCGCAACTACGGTCTTGGCAGACTTGTCCTTGTCCTTTTTGTTCATGTTTTGTTCCAACGGTGCTAAGCCGGGTGCGCGAGACCCTGATCTTCTCAGGAAATTTTAGCGCGTCAAGGTATTTTTACCTACAACTCACAGCTATTCCGAGGCGGTCTGTGACCGCAGCGTCGGCGGGCGATGGAGCACATCCGCGATTTCATCTTCCGACTTGCCGCGAACCGCGTAGCCCATCGCCTCGAAGCGCTCGATCAGCGCCGCGCTGGTCGCCGCGGACCGCGCCGCCCATCTCGCGAGCAGGTCGTTCACCTGCTCCAGATCCGCCTCGGGGTGATCGTCCTGCGGATCAGGGGTCGCGACCATGTCGGCACCTCGGCGTCGAACGGCGGCCGTGATCGTCGCCACGGCCCGCGGTTCAACGCCCGAGGTTGTCACGGGCTCCCGATAAGCGTCCGGCGTTTGCGAGTCCGCGGCGGCGCCGGCGGGCTCGGGATCCGGAGGCAGCGAACGTGCGCAGGCTGGCAGCGTCAGCGGGCCGGGTTCCGGGTTCCGCGGCGCGGCCTTGGAATGACCGGGCGATCCGCACGGAACTCCGCGTCTCCCATCTTCCTCCGCGACACACGCGTCGGGCCCCGGTCCTGCGCCCCTGGCGCCTTGCATCGCGGCGCCCGGCGGGACACATCCCCTCACCCGGATGTGTGGGGATCTGACGGAGAGACGATGACGGAGATCGGCCACGGCTTGCACGCTCAATCCATCGGCGCGCCGGTCGCCGAAGCCCGGCCGCGGCGCTTCAGCGTCCACGGGCAGGAGGTCACCGACCCTTACGCGTGGCTGAAGGCCGAGAACTGGCAGACGGTCCTCAAGGACCCGGCCGCCCTCCCCGAGGATATTGCCGCCTACCTCAAGGCCGAGAACGCCTTCTCCGAAGCGGCGCTCGCCGGGACCGCGGCCTTGCGCCAGACTCTGGTCGCCGAGATGCGCGGGCGCATCCAGGAGGACGAGAGCGGCGTGCCGGAGCCCGACGGGCCGTTCGCCTACTACACCCGCCACCGGGAGGGCGGGCAGCATCCGCTGGTCTGTCGCCGCCCGGTGACCGCGCCGGACGTGCCCGAATCCGGGCCGGATCCGGACGAGACCATCCTCATCGACGGCGATCGCGAGGGCGAAGGCCTGCCGTTCTTCGAGATCGCCGCCGCGGTCCATTCCGACGATCACACCCGGCTGGCTTGGAGCGTCGACACCAAGGGCTCCGAACTCTACACGATCCGGGTTCGCGATCTCGCCACCGGCCTCGACAGCGACGACCGCGTCGACGCGACCTCCGGCGAGGCAGTCTGGGCCGGGGACGGGAAGAGCTTCTGGTACGTAGCGGTGGACGCCAACCACCGGCCCGCCAAGGTCATGCGCCACCGCTTCGGCACCCCGCAGAGCGCGGACGAGACCCTCTACACGGAAGCCGATGCCGGCTACTTCGTGCATATCGGCAAGACCCAGTCCGGCGCGTTCCTCGACGTGACGGCGAGCGACCACGAGACCTCCGAGGTCCGGCTGCTCGACCGCCACGCGGAGGGCGCACCCTTACGCCTCATCGAGCCGCGCACGCCGCTGCTGATCTACGGGGTGGAGCATCGCGGCGACCGGCTGTTCATCCGGACCAACGCCGACGGCGCCGAGGACTTCAAGATCGTCACCGCCCCCCTCGACGATCCGGGCCGCGCCACCTGGACCGACCTCGTGCCGCACCGGGCCGGTGTGATGATCCGGCACCTGCACGTGCTCGCCGGCCACCTGATCCGGCTGGAGATCGAGAACGCCAGGCCGCGGATCGTCGTGCGCGCCCTCACCGACGACACCGAGCACACGGTTGCGTTCGACGAGGAGGCCTATTCCCTCGGCCTGCGCGCCGGGCTCGCCTTCGACACGGCGACGATCCGCTTCGTCTACTCGTCGATGACGACGCCGTCGGAGACCTGGGATTACGATTGCGCGAGCCGGAGACGGACCTTGCGCAAGCGGCAGACGGTGCCGAGCGGGCACGATCCGGCCGCCTACGTGACCCGGCGGCTCTTCGCCACCGCGCCCGACGGCGAGCAGGTCCCGATCTCGCTGCTGCACCGGCGGGATCTCGCCCTCGACGGCAGCGCGCCGCTGCTGCTCTACGGCTACGGCTCCTACGGCACGTTGATGCCGGCGGCGTTCCGGACGAACCTGCTCAGCCTCGTCGATCGGGGTTTCGTCTACGCCATCGCGCATATCCGCGGTGGCACCGAGAAAGGCTGGCGCTGGTATCTCGACGGCAAGCGCGAGAAGAAGCCCAACACCTTCACGGACTTCATCGCTTGCGCGCGGGCGCTGATCGAGGCCCGCTACACGTCAGAGAAGCGCATCGTCGCCCATGGCGGGTCGGCGGGCGGGATGCTGATGGGTGCGGTGGCCAACCTCGCACCGGAGCTGTTCGCCGGGATCGTCGCCGACGTGCCCTTCGTCGACGTGCTCAACACCATGCTGGACGCGGAGCTGCCGCTGACCCCGCCGGAATGGCCCGAATGGGGCAACCCGGGGGAGAGCGAGGCCGCCTTCCGGACGATCCTGTCGTACTCGCCCTACGACAACGTCGCCGCCAAGGAATACCCGGCGATTCTGGCGCTCGGCGGGCTCACCGACCCGCGGGTGACCTACTGGGAGCCGGCGAAGTGGGTCGCGCGGCTGCGGGCCACCATGACCGGCGGCGGGCCGGTGCTGCTGCGGATCAACATGGAGGCCGGCCATGGCGGCGCAGCCGGCCGGTTCGACCGGCTCGAGGAGGTCGCGCTGATCTACGCCTTCGCGCTCATGGCGGTGGGGAAGGCGTAGAGCTCGAACGGATACCTGCGCTGTTCCAAGATCCCTGCGCCCGCGGGCGAGACGCCCTCTCCCTCGGACGTACCTGGCGGATTCAGACCGAGCCGCCCGGCGGGTACGACGCGGAGGATGAGCCCGGTGTCCCCGCCTGCTCCGTTCGGCACGGTGGGGACCGTCGCGCACGAAGGCTTCAACCCGACCGGACAGAACGCATCGCGCGACCCGGTCGCCGGATGCGCCCGGGAAACCCCTTGGGTCTCCGGTGTTCCCGTAGTGCCGACCCTGGCGCACGGGGCCGCCTGTCTTCGTTCGGAGAGTCCGTTCTTGCCCGAGGCGACCTATCCACCGCTCGACGTGCTCAAGCCCGTGGCCGACGGCCTCTGGATCGTGGACAGCGGCCCCCTGCGCGCCCTCGGGATCCCGCTCCCGGTCCGGATGACCGTGATCCGGCTTCGCGACGGCTCGATCTGGCTGCACTCGCCGACGCGCTACGATCCGCAATTGCACCAGGACATTGCCGCGCTGGGGCCCATCCGCCACATGGTCGCGCCGAACATCGCCCACTGGACCTTCCTGAAGGAGTGGCAGACGCATTGTCCGGAAGCACTGACCTGGGCCGCCCCGAACCTGCGCCAGCGCGGGCAGGTCCGCCGCTCGGGCCTGCGCATCGACCGGGTGCTCGATGACGCGGCGCCGCCGGAATGGGCCACGGACTTGCGCCAGGTGGTGGTACCGGGCGGCCTTTCGTTCCGGGAGGTCGGGTTCTTCCACGGGGCGAGCCGCACCCTGATCCTGACCGACCTCGTCCTCAACTTGGAACCGGCCAAGATGCCGGCGCTCCTGCGCCCGCTCCTGCGGCTCGCCCGCATGACCACGCCGGACGGGCAGCCGCCGCCCTATCTGCGCCTCGTGATCAGGCTGCGGCGGCGCGCGGCCGTGCAGGCGGTCTCGGAGCTCCTCGCGCTGAAGCCCGAGCGGGTCGTGTTCGCCCACGGCCTGTGGTTCATGCGGGACGGCGCCGCGCACCTGCGGCGATCCCTGCGCTGGCTCGGCGCGTTCGACTGATCGCGCCAGCCCGGTCCCGCACCCGGCTCAGGACCCGGCGGCGAGCTGCCGGATGATCCAGAGCCGCGCGGCACCGAGATCCTCGAACAGGGAGGGCGCCACCGGATTGACCGGGCCGAACCCGGCTTCGAGGAACCATTTCCCCGCATCCGCGCCGTGCTGCTCGGACAATCGGACCAGGACCGCGACGAGGAAGCCGTCCGCGAAGACGAGCTGGCTCTCGGCATCGTCGCTGTTCGTCGCGACCTGCACGGGCTGCAGGCTCAGGATCATGCGGCGATCGGCTTTCCAACAGGGATTCCGGACTGAGGACCCACCATGCTCGCGATCAGCGACACCCCTCATCCGCACCTCTTGGCCAATCAGCCCGTTTCGCCGAAGTTCCGAGCCAGTCATGCCCTGGAACACCGCCAGGACCGTCCGGTTGGCCAATCATGGATCGGCGGCGCAGAACGGGATCTTCCATCGATGATCGGACGATGGCCCGCGGGCTGGCCTGGTTCGGAATCGGCCTGGGCTTGGCCGAGACCTTCGCGCCCCGTCGCGTCGCCGAAGCGACGGGGCTGGAGGGACACGAGGGCCTCATCCAGATCTACGGGCTGCGCGAGATCGCCTCGGGTGTCGCGATCCTGGCCGCGGACGAGCCGGAGCGGCACCTCGGCCTGCGCGTGGCCGGGGACGTCCTGGACGGCGGCTTGCTGGCGGCGCGGGCCACGCCCTCCAACCCGAGACGGGGCCGCACCCTCGCGGCCGCCCTGGCAGTGGCGCCGATCGTCCTGCTGGACACCGCCTTCTGGCTGAAGGCCAACACCCGGGCCAAGACCCGGACCCGGCGGATCCCCAGCAGCCCGGCCGAGCTCCGCCACGTGCGCTACAGCGCCGATGTGGAGACGATCGCGGCGGACGAGGACGCGACGATCGATCGGATCGTGGAGTCACAGAAGCGGCTGCACGCCCGGAATCTCAAGACGTTTGGCCGCCCGGTACGCGCCTCGCACGGCAAGCTGCACGGCGCTGCACTGGGCGAGCTGGAGGTGCTCCCGAATCTGCCGCCCTGGCTCCGGCAGGGCCTGTTCGCGGAGCCAGGACGCTACCCCGTGGTGGCGCGACTCGCCAACGTTCCGGGCGAGATCGCGTCCGACGCGGTCGCCACCCAGCGCGGCTTCTCCTTCAAGGTCATCGGCGTTCCAGGCGCGATGCTGCCCGGGCATGCCGGCGAGCTGACCCAGGATTTCGTGCTCGACAGCGGTCCCCGCTTCGCGGCCGGGACAGCCCGGCAATTCCTGGCGAACCATCTCGCGCTGGAGCACGGCCCGCAGATCCCGGACGGCGTGAAGGCGGCCGTCTCGTCTGTGGCGCGGGCCGGAAACGCGGCCCTCGACGCCGTCGGCGCCGGCAGCGCGATGCTCGACTTCTTCGGCCATCCCCGGGTGCATCCGCTGGCGGAAGCCTATTTCTCGCAGGCGCCCCTGCGCTTCGGCGCCTACATCGCCAAGCTCGCGGTCGTTCCGGTGGGGGCCGCCCAGCGCGCCCTCGCGGACGCGACCGTCGACCCGGCCCAGGATCCGGACGCCCTTCGGACGGCCACGGTTGACTACCTGCGCGAGCACGACGCGGAATTTGACGTGCGCGTGCAGCTCTGCACCGATCTGGATCGGATGCCCGTCGAGGATGCCAGCGTCGCCTGGCGCGAGGACGAGAGTCCCTACCAGACGGTAGGCCGGCTCCGCTTCCCGAAGCAGGACGCGTTCAGCGCGGCACGCCGTGCCTATGTCGACGAGGCCCTGTCGTTCTGCGTCTCGCACAGCCTCGCGGCGCACCGGCCGCTCGGCTCGATCAACCGGGCCCGGATGCGCGCCTATCCCGAGATGGCGCGCATCCGGAGGGAGGCCGGCGCGCATTCCGTGCGGGAGATCCGGTCCATCGCCGAGGTCCCCGCCTGACGCGGGGACACAGCCGTCGGATCAGGCGCCGGGCGGATCCATTCCGACCGAGCCCTCCGCTCGGTTCAGGGCACTGACCCGCGGGCCGCGAAGCCCCGGGTTCTGCTGCTCGAGGGCGTCCAGCACGGCATTGGCGGCGCCGATGATTGCGCCGGGCGAGCCGCCCGGGATCTCCGGCCGGATCGCCTCGACGAGGCGCGTCAGGAATGTCTGCTCGACCTGCGGGTGTTCGGCCCCTTGAGCCTGGCGCCAATAGGCGGCGTGAACGTTCTCGGCGATCGTGCGGGCCGTCCGATCGACGCCTGGGGTGTCCTGCTCCATTGCTTACCTGCCTCGATCCCTATGCTGAGAAAGAGAAGGGTGGTCCTGAACGCGGCGCGTTCAAGGGCCGCCGGTCTCCGGGGCCGGATCGACGCCGTCGAGGGATTTGGCGAGTTCGGTCAGCACCTCCTCCACCATGGGCGGCCAGGGCGCGTTCGCCTCATCCATCAGGCGCGCGGCGCTGACCAGGGCGGCGACCTGCTCCTCGTAGACCGGTCGCCCGACGAGTTGCGCGTAGCGGACCCGGGCCGCGAGCGCCGTCGCCAGGCGCTGAACCTCCGCGATCTTCGCGTTCGGCGCGCCGGTGCCGTCGCCGTTGGTCATCCACCCACCCCCATTGGCCGCCCGCAGCCCCTTTTAGGCCATGACCGATATGCCGTCAGGAGGGCGGCGCGGTCGAGCAGCGGGAACTTCCGTCGCTCGGATGCGTCGATTTCATGAAGGCAGACGCATGCCGTGTTGGGAGGTTCACATGCGCAGATCGACGATCCTCACGCTGGCCACGGCCTTTGTCCTGAGCGCCGCCCCGGCCTTCGCCCAGTCTATCAGCCAGACGGGCACCGGCGGCGGCCCCACCTCGGCGGCCAAGGCGCCGCACACCGCAGCGACCGGCCAGACCGTGCCGAATCCGGGCGCCCTCAATCCCAACGAGACCGGAAGCATCGAGCGCCGGGACGCCACCGAGCAACGCAACGACGCCATCACCCGCGGCATCTGCATCGGCTGCTCCCGCTAAGGTCGATCCGTCGGGCCGGCGACCGGACGCGGCACCGGCCCGATGGCTGTTCATGACCGCGTCGCGAAGCATCGCTCAGGTCTTGAAGGCGCGCGCGCCTTCGACCAAATCAGTGGCCGCACTCACCATGAACAGGAGTTACGGCGTGGCGAACGAGGCTGTCGAGCAGGCGACAGACAAGACCTATTACGGCCTAACACTGTCACAGCACGCGGATCGCATCAGGAAATTGGCGACGGAACGTGGCCTGACCGGTGAGGTCTTCGACCGTGTGACCGCGAAGGCTGTCGAGATGATCCCGACCATCCGGTTGAACGACGGCGGCCAGCGCTGACGCTGGACTGGGTCGGCTCACCGCTCGGCCCGTAAGCTCTTGACGATGCGGCTGGCGATCTTGCGCACGGCCGCATCATCCCGCGCCTCGCCCTCGACCTTGTCCCAAAGGTGGTCGAGGCTGCCCTCGAGTTCGTCCAGCAATTCCGGATGGCGCTGAGCCAGGAAGCGGATCGTCCCGAACAGCAGATGCTCGGTGGCCATCTCGCGGCGTCGCGCTTCGACGACGGGATCCAGGTGCGGCGTATGGGTCGGGTCGGTCATGATCGCCCAACGATCCGCCGACGCTGCGGTTCGGCGCGTCCGGCGCGGTGTGACGCCGCGGAGATCGGCCCCTTCCAAGAGATGGCCTGGGCGAAGACGCGAACAGGAACAGCATCCTCCCGCTCTGGTTGAATCCTGTCGAGGAACGACATCTCAGAAGGGAGAGGACGATGGGCGATACCGACCCTGCCAAACCGGGCGACGAGGCTCCTCCCGGCACGTCCGGAACCGGCGAGAATCTGTGCCGCGCCTGCGGTGGCACCGGCAAGGTCGCCGACAAGACCTGTACCGAGTGCCAGGGCACGGGCAAGGTGACCACCGGCATCGGTGGCGCCTGACCGGACACGCGGCCGCCCGATCGCCTCCAGGCATATCGTGGTCCTTCCATCGGCCTGGAGCGCCGCAAGCGCGGACGCGGTGACGACGGTCGTTGTTCCCTCCCACGCCAGCCCGTCTAGATCGCGGCCTCCGCGGGGCGCCCCGGGCCGGCAGGACAGTCGGTGTCGCCGCGAAGATCGTCGCGGTGCCTGCTCCGCTCGGAACGGGTCCGGACCGGCTCGATTGTCTTGGAGAAACCGGGAGGATCCAGATGGCCGATGCTGCGCAGATCCAAGAACATGCCGAAGTGGTCGGCTCTGATGGGGTTCATGTCGGGACGGTCGACCATGTCGACAAAGGCGAGATCAAGCTGACGAAGCGCGATGCCGCTGCGGGCGGCCTGCACCACTATATCCCCCTCGACTTCGTGCAGTCGGTCACGGACGGCAAGGTTCACCTGGACCGGCCGGCCGACGAGGTGAAGCGCGAGTGGTCGACGTCGTGATCGGCAGGCCGGACCGGAACGCCGCGGCGGTCAGCGCCGCAGCGCACCGAACCAGGCTGTCAGCGGCTCCACGAAGGCCGCCCAGGTGCGCGCCCAGACCGTTCCGCTGCGGCCGTCCTCGGCGCCGCGACCCGACATAAGGGCCGCGACCAGCGCGTCCTCGCGAGGCTTACACTCGTCGAGGGCGTTGCGCTCGTCGCCGGCACGGCCCTGCCCTGACGGCTGGTGGGCGTAAGCCTCGCGCAGGCAGCGGTGCCAAGCCTGCTCCAGCGCCCGCGGATCGGCCGGATTGGCCGCCGGCGTTGCGACCGCCGGAGGGGCGACCAGGAGGAGCATCGCGGACAGGCTGAGCACCGGCATGCGCATGCCCCTCCTATGCCCCACCGCGGCATCGGCCGGATAGAACGTATCGGCAACAGTACAGCCTGGTCGGTGCGCCGAGGGCTCAATCGGCCCGGTGCGATCGGGCCGCCCGGCAGCTGTGATCCATGAGATCCTCGGCACTGGCCTCCGGCATCCTGTAGGCCAGGACGATCATGCCGGCTTGCGGGTTCTCGGGGTCGGCCGCGACGGCCGCGAAGCTGACGTCATGCAGCTTTCCCTGCCAGCCCGGCGCGCGGGCGAGCGCCGCGAACGGGTTGAAGCCCTCCACCCGATCGGCCGGAACCTGGAGGGCGAGGTAGCGCGTCTCTCCGAACGGGATGGGAAACGGCGCCCAGGTCTCGCCGACCGCGGGTCCATGCGCCTTCAGGGCAGCCATCACGCTCCGGCGCATGCAGTCGAGGTGGATATGCAGCTGGTCCTGGCTGCGGCCGCCCACCGAGTTCACCTCAAGGCCGACGGCCGCGATGGGCAACCGGCCCTGCAGCGCGTCCGACACGGCGTGCCGGGCTGCGAGCGCCGCCCGCCAGTAGGCCGCGCCGCGGGGCCCCTGAAGCACGGGCGCCTCGATCCCCGACACGTTGTCGGTCGGCATCACGACCGTATGGGTCGGCTGGCCCGGCGCGCGCAGCACCGCCGTCCCCGGGCGCTCGCCGTCCCCGAGATCGACGGACAGGCACGGGAAGCTCCGGCCGGCCGCCTTCTTGGCCAGCACACACCCCTGAAGCGCGACCCACAGCACGTCCCGCACCGGGTTGGCCGCGCGGGCAGCCGGTACCGACGTGACGGCGAGCAGGGTGGCGACGATCAGCAGCCGGCGCATGATCAGGTCTTCCGGTCCTCGGCAGCCAGTATGCTACAAGCCACGGTCGACGATCACTGTAGGCTCGTGCTGTCAGTGCAATGTTACGGAGCTTCGATGCCGAGAGGGGTCATGCAGCGATTGGGCCTGGTGCGCACCGCGACCTGGATTCTGGTCGCCCTCATCGTCGCCGTCACCCTCGTGCCGCTCGGACTCCGGCCGGTGGTAACGGCCAATCCCAGCGTCGAGCGGGCTGCAGCCTATGCGCTGACTGGGCTGCTCATGATGGTGAGCTATCCGAAGCACTGGCGGCGGATCCTCATCGGCAGCATCCTCCTGGCCGGCGGCCTGGAGGCGGCGCAGACCTTGACCGGCACGCGCCATGGCCGGTTCGACGATTTCCTGGTGAAGGCCGGTGCCGCGCTGGCGGGTGCGGTCGCGGGCCTGGCGCTCGCAGGTCTGGCGAGCCGACGCCTGAACGCTCGGGCGGGTGGATGAATCCGGTCCGGCGCCGGCCCGTTCAGGCGGCCGGCACGCGGCCGGGCCCGGAAACTGCCGAGCTTTCCGAGCGTTGCTCCCGCGGGGGTCACACGCGAGGTGCGGCATGTTCGGCGCGGCCAAACTCACGGGACGATTCTGGTTTCGCAAGACGTGGACAGGCAAGCTGGTCCTGCTCGTCGAGGAAGAGCGGCCGCGTTGGTTCGGGCGCGGCGGGCTGACCAAGCTTCGCTGGCGCGACGCGCGCCTGCTCGATTTGGCGGAGGCACCCATGCGGACGCTGATGACGCTGGAGCGGACCTACCGGGCAGAATACGGGGCCGGTCCGGCGCGGGTTCTTCAGGCTGTCGTGCCATCCGGCAAGCGGGGCGCCATCGCCACGCCGCTCGGAGACGCCGCCAGCGCCTGAGCGCTGACGAAGGCGCGGGTCGAGCCTCAGGGACAGAGCTCGACCCGCCTGCCGTTCGGCTTCTGTCCCCAAAGCCGGAGCGGCGTCCCGACAGACCACGGCAGAGTTAACGCGCCGTAAATGTCTGCGCGCCGTTCGCTTCGTCCGACCGGACACGCTCGACTGGGACAACCCACGCCCAGAGCGCTTTGTAACTCATTTTATCTGCGCGCAGCAGTCCACTGATCTATGTTGGTATTGGGCCGCAGATACGGTAGATAACGACGATTATCGGTTATCTTCTTGCAGATAAGCACTTGACTGCGGAGAAGAGACTCCACGTTCATGGCTCACTCCCGCGTGAGAGGCGCTAATGGACGACAGCACTTCAGTCCCGAACCAAGACCAGATCGATTTCGTCGAACTGACCGCCGACATCGTTTCGGCCTACGTGGCCAACAACTCCGTTCCGGTCCCTGATCTGCCGACGCTTCTGTCCGGCGTTCATGCTGCTCTGACCGGTCTCGGCCAGACCTCCGCTCCGGCTGAGCCGGAGTTCAAGAAGGCGACGCCCGCTCAGATCAAGAAGTCGATCACGCCGGACGCGCTGATCAGCTTCATCGACGGCAAGCCCTACAAAACACTCAAGCGTCACCTGACCGGCAACGGCATGACCATCGAGCAGTATCGGCAGCGTTACGGCCTTCCGCCGGACTATCCGACCACGGCGTCGGCCTATTCGGCGATGCGCGCCGAGTTCGCCCGCAATGCCGGCCTCGGCCACAAGCGCCGGGCTCCGGCCGCGAAGCGCGCCGAGGTATCCGAAACCGCCCCGGCGGCTTCGGAGGCAACCGGTCGCGGCACGAAGACCGCGAAGGGCCGGAAGTCCAGAAAGGCCGACGCCGAGGCGTGAGCGTTCCGGCCCGGCCTCTCGCGAGTCGAGGCCGGAACGCCGCCGGTCAGTGCTTCTCCTCGGCCGGGCTGTGCTTCTGCGGCCCGTGGCCGTCCTGACCGGCGTTGTTGTGCTTGTGATGATCCCGGCTCTCCTGCTGGGACTGGCTGCGCAGCGCGCGCGGCGGGCTGTTGCGGATCCTGGCACCGCCGCCCGCCGGCACGTTCGGCCCCTCCTTGTGCTCGATCGTCCGGATCTCGAGGTCGTGGGTCTTGCTGCCTGCCATCGATGCCTCACGAGTTCGTCACACCCGCCGGCGGTTGCGGCGGATGCCCGGCGGACCGCGGGACCGGGATAGTGTTCCCATGCCCGGAACGAGGCGGGCGGGCAGCCGTTGCCTCGCTTGAACGCCAGGGAGCCGCGCTTGAACCAATCGATCCCCGCCCTTCTTCTCGCCGCCGCGGCCCTCATCGGCGTCCCGGCAACGGTCGCGGCGCAGGACAGGGCCAGCCCCGGGCAGGCGCCGCTGGCCGAGACCGCCGGCAAGCCGGCCGCCGACACGCAGGACCCGGGCAAGACCGCCACGGAGGCCGTGACCCATCCCTCCGCAGTGCCGCCCGCCGAAGGCGCTGTCGGCACCGGCAAGCCGCCGACCAGCGGAGAAGCTCCGGCCTCGGGCCGCTAGACCGCGCAGCGCGGTGCGGACGGACTCGAAGCGTCCGCGCGCGAACCAATGCGGCCTTCGGGAGTCTCCCTGTCGCGGCCAAGCATCGGCTGTGGCGGGCGAGGTAGACCGGATCATGCGTCAAGACGGGGTCGTTCAAGCCCATCGCGAACCCGCCGCGCCCGATCGAGCCCGCACCCGTCCCTGGCTCCGGCACGTGCACCGGCACACGTCCGGGATCGCCGCCCCCGATCCCCGCCTCTGGGCACTCGCCCTCGCGATCGTCGGGATCGATGCCGTGTGGATGCGGATCGCCCGGATCGACGCCGAACCGGCGGGCTTCGCGCTCGCGGCGGCGGCCGTCGCGATCCTCCTGATCGCTGCAGCCTGCTTGAGCACGCTGAAGTCGGACCCGCCCTTACGCGGAATGGCCCTGGGGAGCGCGTTTCTGATCGCCTTCACGGTCCCGGTGGCGGTCCTGCACTTCCTTGCGGCGGGGCTCGCGCTGCCCTTCGTCGATGGCTCGCTGGCCCGGTTCGAGGCCGGCCTCGGCTTCGACTGGACGGGCTACGTGGCTTTCCTCGCCCGGCATCCGACCCTGTCGTGGTGGCTGGCGCTCGCCTACCATTCCAGCGGACCGCAGGTCGGTCTCGTGGTGATCGCGCTGAGCGCCGCCCGCCGGCTCGGGCGGCTGTGGACTTACGTCCGGCTGTTTTCCGTGACGCTCCTGTGCGTGATCGTCGTCGCCGCGCTGCTGCCGGCGCTGGGGCCCTACGCGTACTACGCGCCGAGGATCGTACCGGCGGAGCACCTGGAGACGGTCGGGGCGCTCTGGCACCTAGAGCCGGTCGCGCGGCTGCGGACCGGCACGCTGGACACGCTCGCGCTCGGCGACCTGCGGGGCCTCGCGACATTCCCGTCCTTCCACGTCTGCCTGGCGATCCTGACCGCCTGGGCGCTGGCACCGGTCCCGGTGCTCGGGCCCCTCGCGATCCTGCTCAACGCCGCCGTGATCGTCGCGACGATCGGCGCAGGCGGCCATTACCTGCCGGACGTGCTGGCCGGGGCGCTGCTCGCGGGCGCGGCCCTCGCGTGTCGGACCAGGGGCCGGCGCCGCGAGACGGTCACCGCACTGGAATGTCCACCGCCCACCGCCGGCGCGATCGGCGCGGCCGACGCCTGAGAGATGCGGCAGCGGGACCGCGAACCAGCGCGTATCCGGGAGATTAGCCGGACAGCGGAGAAGCGAGGGACCATGCCCCAGACCCGATGGACGACCCGCTCCATGCCGAGCCTGGCCGGACGGTGCGCGGTCGTCACCGGCGCCACCAGCGGGATCGGCTACGAGGCGGCGCTCGCACTGGCGGGTGCCGGCGCCGAAGTCGTCCTCGCCGCCCGGGACGCGGCGAAATCCGAGCGCGCGATAGCATCGATCCGGCGACGGCACCCGGGCGCCCGGCTCGCATTTGAGTCCCTCGACACCGCGCGCCTCGCCTCCGTCCGGGCCTTCGGCGAGCGGTGGCAATCCGAGGGCCGACCGATCGACATCCTGTTGCTCAACGCCGGCATCGCCACCGTGCCGAACCGCGAGGAGACCGAGGACGGGTTCGAGCGCCAGCTGGGCACGAACTATCTCGGCCATTTCGCCCTGACCGGCTTGCTCCTGCCCTTCATTCGACGGGATGCGGCTTCGCGGGTCGTCGAGGTCGCGAGCCTCGCCCACAGGCCCGGGCGGATCCATTTCGACGATCTCCAGCTTGCCCGCTCGTATGGCCCGCAGCGCGCCTACCGGCAGTCGAAGCTCGCGATGTTGATGTTCGGCCTTGAGCTCGACCGGCGGCTGAAGGCGGCCGGCTCGCCGATCCGGTCTGTCCCGGCCCATCCCGGCGCGGCCCGCACGGATGTCTTCCGGCGCGGCGACCGGGCCGGGCCGGTCCAGCGGCTCGCCGGGCACGCGATCTTCTCGGTGATCGGCCAGTCCGCCGCACAGGGAGCGCTGCCGCTGCTCTTCGCCGCCACGGCGCCCGAGGCGGAGGGCGGCGCCTATTACGGGCCGGACGGGATCTGGGAATTGAAGGGCCATCCGACCCGCGCCGACATCGCCGCGCACGCCCGGGACAAGGGCACGGCGGAGCGGCTCTGGTCGGTGTCCGAGGCGCTCACCGGGATCCGCTGCGCCGTCTGACCCCGCACCCGCCGCGCGGCTCCGCTTGCCCGCCCGCCACCCCTTCCATAGATCCTGACGATGACAGCCCTTCCCTTCGACAACAGCTACGTCCGCCTACCGGAGCGCTTCTACGCCCGCCGCGCGCCGACGCCCGTGGCGGCACCCCGCCTGATCCGGCTGAACCGGGCGCTGGCTGAGGCGCTCGGCCTCGACCCGGACTGGCTGTCAGGCCCCGAGGGTGTGGCGGCGCTTGCCGGGAACGGTGTGCCGGACGGCGCCGATCCGATCGCGGCTGCCTATGCCGGACACCAGTTCGGCAACTTTGTGCCGCAGCTCGGCGACGGCCGCGCGATCCTGCTCGGCGAGGTGATCGACCGGATGGGGCACCGCCGCGACATCCAGCTCAAGGG
Organism: Methylobacterium sp. OAE515; assembly: GCF_041806315.1. NCBI lineage: Bacteria > Pseudomonadati > Pseudomonadota > Alphaproteobacteria > Hyphomicrobiales > Methylobacteriaceae > Methylobacterium > Methylobacterium sp. OAE515. The sequence continues at coordinate 1,625,835 of NZ_JBGMUV010000001.1, read as the reverse complement.
CTCGGGCCCGACGCCGTTCTCCCGGCGCGGTGACGGGCGCGCGGCGCTCGGTCCGGTGCTGCGCGAATACCTTGTCAGCGAGGCGATGGCGGCGCTCGGCATCCCGACGACGCGCGCGCTCGCCGCCGTCACGACGGGTGAGCCCGTGGTGCGCGAGACCCTGCTGCCCGGCGCGGTCCTCACCCGCGTGGCCGCCAGCCACATCCGGGTCGGCACCTTCCAGTTCTTCGCGGCGCGGGGCGATGTCGAGGGCGTGCGGGCGCTTGCCGACCATGTCGTGGCCCGGCACTATCCGGAGGCCGCGCAGGCGGCGAACCTTTACCGGGCGTTGCTGGACGCGGTCATCGCCAGGCAGGCCGAGCTGGTGGCGCGCTGGCTGCTCGTGGGCTTTGTCCACGGCGTGATGAACACCGACAACATGTCGGTCGCCGGCGAGACGATCGATTACGGCCCCTGTGCCTTCCTCGATGCCTATGATCCTCGAACGGTCTACAGCTCCATCGATCGGAACGGGCGCTACGCCTACGGCGAGCAGCCGCGCATCGCGCTCTGGAACCTGACGCGGCTGGCCGAGACCCTGCTGCCGCTGCTCGCCGACGACGAGAGCGTTGCGGTCGCCGAGGCGGAAGCGGCGCTCGCCGGCTACGCGGCGCGCTTCGAGGCCGCCTACCACGGCGGACTCGGCCGGAAGCTCGGTCTGGGCGAGACACGCGAGGGCGACCCTGCGCTGGCCGGCGACCTCCTCAAGCGCATGGCCGAGAACCAAGCCGACTTCACGCTGACGTTCCGGAACCTGTGCGCCGCGGCAGAGCGGCCGGAGGTGGGGGCGGTGCGCGACCTGTTCGTTGACCCCACGGCCTTCGATGACTGGGCTTCCCGCTGGCGCGAGCGGCTGGCCCAGGAGGGCCGCGACCCCGCTGCCACCGCGGCGGCGATGCGGGCGGTCAACCCGGCCTTCATCCCGCGCAACCACCGCGTGGAGGCGATGATCGAGGCTGCTGTGGAGCGGGGCGACTTCACCCCCTTCGAGACGCTTCTGACCGTGCTGTCCCGGCCCTACGCTGAGCAGCCAGAGAACGCTGCCTACGCAGAGGCACCCGCGGGGGGCGGCGTCGGCTACCGGACGTTCTGCGGCACCTGACCCAGGGCGGGGTCTCGGCTCGGAGCTTCCTCAGGCGTGGGGCCAAGTATAGATTTCGTGCACGTTGCCGTCGGCCCGGAACCAGTGCACGCGGGTGGCCGGATTGAACCCATGATCCCGATACGACGTGGCGATCAGCGACACGAGCGCCGCCGCCGCCGAACGATCATGGATGTCATAGGCCAGGAGTTGCGGAGACCGCCCATCCATCTGGGCAAGATCGCGAACGAAGATCGAATACGACATACGCCTCACTCGGCCCGATCTTAAAACAACCTATGCGAGTATAAATCACACGGACCGTAGCCGTTCATTGCAGGCTGACGTAAAGGTTAATCGGTTTTAACCAGCCTCCGACGCTTTGATCGGATCTTCGTCGAGCGGGATGCGGCGAAGCTCGTGTACCGCGGGTCGCTTCACGTGATCACGCCCGGTGATCACCCTGCCCTGTTCGTGAAGTGCCGGAGCCGTGTGGAGAACCTGAGGGAATGCTGCTTCGCGGCCGGCTGCGCCCGGATTTCAGGACGCGCGCATGAATGGGATCGGCTCGCGATCCTTCCCGGCAGCCGTTGTCTGAAGCAGCGTCAGCATCAGCTTCATCGCCGCCGCGGCGGCCTCGACGCATTCGGCCTCGCTGTCGAGCCGGTCCAGCAAGGCGCCGGCATCGGCATCCGGCACCAGGTGGCTCATGGGCCCGTTGCCGAAGGCCGGTTCGAGCACGGGTCCGCACTCGACCACCTCGATGCCGGTATGGCGCAGGTCGCGGCAGATCCGGTCGAAGGTCGCCTCCACGGCGGAGGCCGGCCCTTCCAGAGCCTGCACGAAGTGCAGGCTGGCAAAGAGCAGCGCACCGGTGACGCCGGCCCCGGCATTCCGGTGCTGGGACGCCGCCACGATCGCGCCGACGATGCGCTGCACCTCCGCAGGGCTGCCCGCGATCGCGCTGCGGCTCCGGTAAACCAGCCGGAACAGGTCGGAGCGGTCCCTGGGATTCATGCGGCCTCGCGCGCGTCGACGAACGACAGGAACTCCGCTTCCGGCAGCGGGCGGCTGACGTGATAGCCCTGCACCTGGTCACAACCTGAGGCGGCCGTGAAGGCGAACTGCTCGGCCGTCTCGACGCCTTCGACCGTGATGGTCATGCCGAGGCACGCCCCCATGGTGATGATCGCCCGGACGATGGCGGCGCTCTCCGGGTCGCCCGGAAGCTGCCGCACGAAGGATCGGTCGACCTTGATCTTGTCGAAGGGAAAGCGGCGCAGGTAGCTCAGCGAGGAGTAGCCCGTCCCGAAATCGTCCATCGAGATGCTGACGCCCGCCGCCCGCAATCGGGTCAGGGTGGCGAGGGTGCGCTCTTCGTCGGCCAGCAGCACGCCCTCGGTGATCTCCAGCTCCAGGCGGTTTGCGGCAAGACCGGAAGCGGTGAGCGCCGCCTTCACGGTCTCGGCGAGGCGGAGGTCCCGGAACTGGGCCGGGGAGAGATTGACGGCCACCCGGATGTGCGACGGCCAGCGGGCCGCCTGGGTGCAGGCCGTGCGCAGGACCCATTGTCCCAGCGGTCCGATCAGGCCCGTCTCCTCGGCGAGCGGGATGAAATCGGCGGGCGGGACGAGGCCGCGCTCCGGATGGCGCCAGCGCACCAGCGCTTCCGCCGCGGTGATCCGGCCCGAGCGCGCGTCCACCAGCGGCTGATAGTGCAGCTCGAATTCCTGCACCACGATCGCGCGGCGCAGGTCCGCCTCCAGGCTGCGCCGGGCTTGAAGGCGCGCGTCCAGCATGGGATCGAACCGGCGGAAGGTGCCCTTGCCATCCGCCTTGGCCTTGTACAGCGCGAGGTCGGCGTTGCGCAGCAGCGTGCCGGGCTCGTCGCCATCCGCCGGCGCCAGCGCGGCACCGACCGAGGCGCCCACATTGACGAGCTGTCCGTCGATCAGGAACGGGCGGTCGATCAGCTCGATGATGCGCGCGGCCAGAGCGTGCACCGCCTCTGGACCGTCCGGGGCGGGCTGCAGGATCGCGAATTCGTCGCCGCCGAGCCGCGCGACCACGTCCTGCGGGCCCAGCGCCGCCGTAAGGCGCTGGGCCGTCTTGCGCAGCAGCGTGTCGCCGAGACCGTGCCCGAGGGTGTCGTTCACGAGCTTGAACCGGTCGAGATCGAGAATGAAGACCGCGAAGGGCTGATCGCGTTCGCCGCAGGACGCGGCGTGGCGGGCGAGCAGGTCGTGGAAATGGGCGCGGTTCGGCAGGCCGGTCAGCGCGTCCGAATAGGCCAGCATGCGCATCCGCGACTCGGTCTGCAGGCGCTCCCGCTGATCGCGGACGGCCAGCACGGTCTGAAGCCCGCTGCCGAGGGGGACTTCGCTGCGCAGCACGCGCACCGGCACGCTCTGCCCGTCGGCGCCGATCAGCTCGGCCTCCCGCTCCTCGCGCTCGGGCAGGGCCGAGACGACGAGGCCGGGCAGGACTTCCGACAGGCGGCGGCCGCTCAGCGCACCGGCGCCGACACCCGACATCTGCTCCAGGCTCCGGTTGGCGGTCTTGATGGTCTCGCCGTCGCAGACGGCGAGACCTTCGACGGCGAGGTTGGCCAGCTCACGCAGTCGCTCCTGGTCCCGTCGGGCCTGCGCCCGGGCGCTCAGGGTCAGGCGCAGGCCGACGAGGGCCAGGGTCAGGAGCCCGAACGAGACGCACGCCACGATCGGCGCCACCACCTCCGGCGGGACCGCCTCGGCCGGCAGCGGTCGCTCCGGATCGAAGGTCAGCGTCATCGCCGCCATGCCGCCGAGATGGAGGACACCGATCCCCGCAAGCAGCAGCGGTGCCGCCGCCCGCCGCCACGGACGCCGCCGCTCGCCGGCGACCATCAGGGCCGCACCGAACATCAGCAGGCTCGCCGCCAGCGAGACGGCCACGAGGGCTGGATCCCACTCCACGGTCCCGGCGACCAGGTAGGAGGCCTCGCCGAGATAGTGCAGCGCCGCGATGCTGATCCCGAGGGCGAGGCCGGCCGCGAACCGGCGCGCCCGATCCCGCTGGCCGATCACGAATCCGATGCTGATCCCGATGCCGCCGATGGCGATCAGGAGCGACAGGGCCGTGAGGGTCGGCTCGAAGCCGGCGGGCATGCCGGGCCTGAAGGCGAGCAGTGCGACCATGTGGGTGGCCCAGGCGGTGCAGCCCGACGCCACGATGGCGGCGGCGCCCCAGGTCCAGGCGGCACGCCCCGCCGAGCGCGCCGCCTGAGCCGCCACCGAGAACGAGCCGTAGACGCCAGTGACGCAGATGCCCGCAGCGAGCAGGATGAGGCGGTGATCATGTGCCTCGGTGAGACACGTATAGACGGATCGCATGGCAAGCTCCGAGGCTTAAGGCCTAGGCTCGACCGGTTAATCAAAATCCCTATAGCCAGCAGCGAAAGTTACTCCGACCTCACGAAAGATCATTCTTCATCCCTGATCCGTTAATCTGCGTTATGGTTCAAACTGTCGCGCAGCGAACAACACAACATGTGTTGCGGTCGAGGCCCGACGGCGCGACAATTCGCGCCAGGTCGCCGGTCTTGGACCAGCGCCGTCCCTCTGTCGCGACGCCCGCGACGCTTCGCGCTCGACGGCCTCCTCCGTCTCGGTCCTGAACCCCCTGGCAAAAAGCGCTACGGACGATCGGATGACGCAGACGGGATGTCTCACGCGATGACGAAGCGGCTTCTGGCGGGATTCCTCGCGCTGCTTCTGACGGTGGCCGGCGTGCAGGCGGCCGGCATCGTCGTGTCATCTAAGCTCGATACGGAGGGCAGCGTCCTCGGGAACATCATCCTGCAGGCCCTGAAGGCCAAAGGCCTGCCGACCGTCGACAAGATCGAGCTCGGTGCCACACCGATCGTGCGCCAAGCCCTGCTGGAGGGTCAGATCGACATCTACCCGGAATATACCGGCAACGCGGCGTTCTTCTTCGGCAAGGCGGACCTCCCGGTCTGGAAAGATCCGGAGGCTGCCTACGAGACCGCCAGGACCCTCGATCTCCAGGCGAACGACCTCGTCTGGCTGAATCCGGCCTCGGCCGACAACACCTGGGCGATCGCGGTCCGCGCGGACATCGCCCAGGCCAATGGCCTGCGGACGATGAGCGATTTCGGCCGCTATGTGGCCGGCGGCGGCCGGATCAAGCTCGCCGCGTCCTCGGAGTTCGTCTCCGCGCCGGCCGCGCTCCCGGCCTTCGGCAAGGCCTACGGCTTCGCGCTGAGGCCGGACCAGCTCGTCATCCTGTCGGGCGGCGACACCGCCGGCACGATCGCCGCGGCGATGCGGGGCACCTCCGGCACGAACGCCGCCATGGTGTTCGGCACCGACGGCAGCCTCACCGTCGCGCGGCTCGTCGTCATGGCGGACGACAAGCGCGTCCAGCCGGTCTACCAGCCAGCGCCGGTGGTCCGCGGTCCGGTTCTCAAGGCGCATCCGGAGATCGCCACGGTGCTCGATCCGATCTTCCGCAGGCTCGATCTGGCCACGCTGCAGGAACTCAACGGCCGCGTGCAACTCGGCGGCGAGCCGGCCTCGTCCGTCGCGGCGGATTACCTCAGGCGGAACGGCTTCGTGCCCTAGGCGCCCTCAGCCGGAGCACGGCCTTCAGAGCCGCCCCGGATTGCAACGCGGCGGGAAACGGCTCTAGTGCGGGCCAGTTACGGCCGCGCTCGGAGCACCGGATGAGCGGACACATGGCGGCACAGGCGCGCGCCGGTTCCCGCCCGGCTCGGACGGCGGCCGACCCGCTGGGTTCGGTCTTCGCGGCCCTCCTCGGCCTCGGCCTCCTCGCCCTGCCGCTGGTGACGGCGCGCCCGAACCGGATCGCGTTGGGCACGCCCCTGATGGCGTGGTCGGCCCTGCCCCTCGGCCAAGCCCTGGCGCTCGGCGCCGTCCTCGGAAGCGTCGCGCCGCTGCTCGCGCTGCGGATCTCACCGGGCCTGCGCCTCGCCGCCGGGAGTGCCGCGCTCGGGCTGCTCTGCCTCGCGGCCGGCTGGGCGGCCGATCACCTGACGCCGCCCGGCGACCGCTACGGCCGGATCTCCCTGGATGCGGGCTGGTGGCTGGCCTTCGCGGCCGCCGGCCTCGCGGCCGGCGACGGGCTGGCGCGGCTGCGGCCGAGCCCGGCGCTGCGGATCGGCGCGCTGGCGCTCGTTGCAGCCCTCGTAGGGCTCGTCCTGCGCTCCGGGTTCTGGGACAACCTCTCGGTGCTGCGGGAATATGTCGGCCGCTCCGACACGTTCGGCCGGGAGGTCCGGACCCATGCCGGCCTCGCCCTGTCCTCGGTGGCCGCCGCCGCCCTGGTCGGGATCCCGGCGGCGATCCTGGCCCGCCCGGTCCCCACCTTACGGGCGGCGCTGCTCTCGGTCCTCAACGTCGTGCAGACGATCCCGTCGATGGCCCTGTTCGGGATGCTGATCGCTCCCCTCGCCTGGATCGGCCGCACGGTCCCGGGGGTGGCGGATCTCGGCATCGCGGGGATCGGCGCCGCGCCGGCCTTCGTGGCCCTGTTCGCCTACGCGCTCCTGCCGGTCACCGCCGCGACCGTCGCCGGCCTCGACGCCGTGCCCGGGCCGGTGCGCGACGCCGCGCGGGGTGTCGGCATGACCGACCGGCAGCGCCTCGCCCAGGTGGAGCTGCCGCTCGCCCTCCCGGCCATCCTCACCGGTCTCCGCATCGTGCTCGTCCAGAATATCGGGCTGGCGGTGATCGCCGGGCTCGTCGGCGGCGGCGGTCTCGGCGTGTACGTCTTCCAGGGCATCAGCCAGAATGCGGGCGACCTCGTGCTGCTCGGCGCGCTGCCGACGGTGGTCATGGCCAGCGGCGCGGCGGTGCTGCTCGATGCGGTCATCGACCTCAGTCGCGGCCGGGCGGCGGACCGGATCCCATGATCGAACTCGCGCATGTCAGCCGCGTCGTCGGCGGGCGCACGATCGTGGCCGATGTCAGCCTGCGGGTCGCGGCCGGAACGATCCTGACGGTGGTCGGCACCTCGGGTTCGGGCAAGACGACCCTGCTGCGGCTGATCAACCGCCTCGTCGAGCCGAGCGCCGGCACGATCCGGGTGGCGGGCCGGGACGTCCGGACCGTTCCGCCCCACGCGCTGCGCCGCGAAATCGGCTACGCCATCCAGGGTCACGGGCTGTTTCCCCACCGCACCGTCGCGGAGAATGTCGGCGTGGTGCCCAAGCTCCTCGGCTGGGACCGGGCGCGGATCGCCGCGCGGGTCGACGAGCTCCTCGCCCTGTTCCGTCTCGATCCGGCGCTCTACCGGGACCGCTTTCCGGCGGCGCTCTCCGGCGGCGAGCAGCAGCGGATCGGCGTCGCCCGCGCCCTGGCCGCCGAGCCGCCGATCCTGCTGATGGACGAACCCTTCGGCGCCCTCGACCCGATCATCCGCGGCCGGGCTCAGGACGATTTGAAGGCAATCCAGCAGCGCTACGGCACCACCATCGTGCTGGTGACCCACGACATAAACGAAGCGCTGCGCCTCGGCGACCGAACCGCAGTAATGGACCGGGGGCGCCTTGTGCAGGAGGCCGACCCGACGGCTCTGATCGGCGCGCCGGCGACCGAATTCGTCGGCGCCCTGCTCGGCCGCGGCGACCGCGCCTTCCAGCTCATGGCTTTGCGGATCGTGGACGATCTCGTCGAGCCCGGCTCGGCGCCGGGCGCGCCGATCCCGGCCGGCACCTCGGTGCGCGCCGCCCTGGCCGAGAGCCTGTGGTCGCAGCGCCCGGCCCTGCCGGTGAGCCGCGACGGCGTCATCCTGGGCCGGGTGACGCGGGCGACCCTCGAGGCGCAGGGCGCGGGCCCGTGAGCCGGGCGTCGATCCCGAAGGCCGCGCTGCTCGTCCTGCTGGTCGCGTTCCTGGCGGCGCCGGACGCGTTCGCGGGGCTGTTCCGGCCGTTCGCGCCCGCCGGCACCCCGCCGATCTACACGCAGACCCCGCTCCTGACGCTGGCCGTCAACCACCTCCTGCTGGTCGCGGGCGCGACTTTGGCGGCCAGCCTGCTCGCCCTGGTCTCCGCAATCGCGGCGACCCGGCCGGCCGGGCGCGACGTCCTGCCCTTCGCCCGCGCGCTCGCCAATCTCGGCCAGACCTTCCCGCCGGTCGCCGTCCTGGCGCTGGCGGTGCCGATCTTCGGCTTCGGCACGGTCCCGACGCTGATCGCCCTCATCCTGTACGGGTTGCTGCCGATCTTCGAGACTGCCCTGACCGGCCTGGAGGGCCTCGATCCGGCGCTGATGGAGGCGGCACGCGGCATCGGGATGACCGATCGCCAGCGGCTCGTGCAGGTGGAGCTCCCCCTCGCGTTGCCGATGATCCTCTCGGGGATCCGGCTCTCGGCCGTCATCGGCCTCGCGACGGCGACGATCGGCTCGACAGTCGCGGCCAGCACCCTCGGCGAGGTCATCGTCTCCGGCCTTCTCACCGGCAACACCGCCTACGTCCTGCAGGGCGGCCTCGTGGTCTCGGCGCTGGCGATCCTGATCGACGCCGGCCTGCGCGTGCTCGAAGCCGGAGCGGCGCGCCGGGCCGGGTCTCATCGGTAGGAGCGATGGGACGCTTTGGACGGGAGCCGGCACGCGCGTGCCGGCTCCGCGGCCTTCACCCGATTACCATCCGTGGTGCCAAGCCGCGTGACGCCAGCCGCCATGGTGGTGCCAACCCCAGGGGCGGTGCCAACCGACGTGGCGCCAGGCCCAGGGACGGTGCCAGCCGTAGACCACCGGCCGTGCGTAGTAGACCGGGCGGTAGGCGTAGGGGCGCCAATTGGGCTTGCACCAGCCGTAGAAGCCCCTATGGAACCCGGGGCCGCAGCCCTGCGCGGCGTCCGCCGTGCCGATTGTGGCGGTCAGGATGCCGAGCGCGAGGAATGCGGCGCCTGCAAGCTTCATTCGCATGTCTTCCTCCTGTCAAATGCAAGCAAAGTCATCACGTGGCGACGCTCGATCGAGATGTCGTCCGTTGATGCCCGGCCGTTTGCGAAAAGCCGGAAGTGCACCCAAAACATCCAGACAGAGAAAGCGTTTCTTCACGAATATGTGCGCAGGCCGACCCGCGATTGAGCGCGAAGCTCTGCCGGAAACCTGCACTTTGCCCGGACGCGGCCATCCGGTTCCGACACTGTGCTTACGAGCACATGCCGGAGACCGCACCAGGGCGCGGCCGGGGGACGGGAAGCGCATCGGAGCCGTCCGGCCGGCCCGCCGCCATACCGAGGGAGGTGCGGCCTGGAATTCCGCTCAACCGGGCGGCGCTCCTTCCGCTCCTCGATATGGAACGGAGCACCAAGGCCGCCGCTTCAGCGACCGCCGACAACCAGGACGTCGATGAGCCCCGATACAGAGCTCTGCGGCTACGGGCGCACGGTTCGCGACGCCCTCAGCCATGATCCGCGACCGGCCACGACGAACAGCTCCGGCCGTGCAGCACGATCGGGCGGTGGGCCAACGTCACCGAGAATTGCACCACCTCATGGACATGAATTCGGCCCACTCCATCGCGGGCCGAACATTGCACAGCATCAGTTACATAGAATTGTTGAATATTGATTTTGTCAGCATCACTCTTCGCCTGGCGCAATCGATTCGGAGGGCCAGACCTCGGAACGACGATCGGTGTCTAGCGGCCTTCTCTGCGCCTGATAGGGAGGTTACCGTGACAAGAAGGGACAGACGGACAACATCGCTCGTCACCTGCACGGCGGCGACACTCGGAATGCTGCTTCTGAGTTCCGGACCGTCGGCCGCGGAGGACATGCCGCGCCAGGGCGAGTTCCGGATCACCTACACGGCGACGATTCCGGCCGCGCCGAAACCTGTGACAATCGGCGAGAACCGCATGGCGTCAGCCACGATCAACATGATGACGGCCGTCAACGAGTCCGGCGGGAAGCTCCTGCACAACATGGCCGGCCGCTGCACCTCCGCGCCGCTGATCGACAACACCGCCAAGACGGTCGAGAACCACGGTTATTGCGACTACGTCGATGCCGACGGCGACCACGTGTTCGAGAAGTGGGACTATCCGGTGCAGCCTCTCGGGGCGGCGAACGAGGGCACGGGCGAGTGGATCGGCGGCACGGGCAAGTTCGCCGGCCTGTCCGGCACGATGAAGATCCGCTCCCGCCGGCTGAACACGCTCACGGACGGGGCCGTGCAGGTGGTCGGCGAGAAGCTCGGCAGCTACAGCTTCACCAACACCGTGGCGAGCGCCAAGCCGAACTGAGGGCGTAGCCACCGAGGCCCGAGACCGCGCGTCGGTCCCGGGCTTCAGCCGGTCCCGGCCCGACGTCCCGGACCTCGCGATGAGCGGCGGGACAGACGGACGGGCTTGGCGGTATGACAGCGGCCATGAAGTCCGTGATGACGCCTGCGGACCGGGATCGGTTCGAGAAATGCCTCGTGCTCGCCGAGCACGGCGCCACGACCGGCGAACGGACGGCCGCCCGCGCGGCCGCCGAACGCATCGCCCGCGGCGCCGGCCTGACGCTGGCCGAGGCGACCCGGGCGTTCGGGCAACGGCGAGAGGCACCGCGCTCGGAAGCCCGGCCCTCGCCGGCACCCCGCCGTCCCTACGCCTGGGCGCAGCCGAAGGAGCCGGTGAAGCCCGTCACCGTCGAGGAGCTGGCGCGCCAGAAGGCCGAGACCGAAGCTTGGCGGAAGCGGGCTTCGGCCGCTGCCGATCGCCAGAGGAAGCGGGAGCGTGCGGAACAGGACGCCTACGCGGCCGAGGAGCGGGCCCGGCAGGCCGAGCGCGACCGCGACTGGGCGCGCGCCCGCGCGGCGGCCGCGTCGAGCGAGCGCTAGACCCGTCGGTCCTGCGCGGCGGTTCAGCGGTGCCGCAGGACCGCTGTCCTGTGATGCGCGCGCTTCCCGCGATGGCGGTGCCGGACACGCGGCCTCGACACGGCCTGTGGCGCCGCGTCCGGGAGCGGCGCCGCGTTCGGAAGCGGCGGCGCGGTGACGCCGTCATGCGCCGCGATCACGCGGCGCGCCTCCTCGACGCTCATGTCACAGGCGCTGGTCATGCCTTGCAACGCGCCCAACGCCCGATTGTATTCGGGCAGGTTGGTGCATCCGGGAACGCCCCAGGCCCGGGCCGCAACTGGCGCTCCGACCAACGCAGCGACCACGACGGCGGCAAAACCCTTCCTGAACGACAAAGCCTACCCTCCCGCGGTCGAGGCCCGAGACCGACCAAAGCCAAGAATCAACACGCGACAGCCCACGAAGGGTGCGCGCCGAACTCAGGCGCCGCCGCACATGTGCTGCGAATCCGGCAACGTCCAGGAATCGAGGGTCCGCAGGTTGGTGGTGGTGTACATCTTCCCGCGATCGTCGCCCTTCGGACAGCCTTTCGGCAGGGCGACGAGGCAGGTGATGGCGCGATCGCCGACCCGCGATCGCGCAACGGCTTCGACATACGCGTAGGAAATTCCGTAGACGCCGTTCTTCAGGTCGACGCTGGTTCCCTCGTCGAGGCCGTCGCGCTGCGGCTTCACCAGCCGGTCGCTGACCGCGTCCCGATCCGCGCGATGGTGGTGGCGACGCAGGTGCCGATCCGCGCCGGGACCTGGGCCCGCGCCGCTCCTGACGGCATGCCGGTCCCGGCCGCGATCCCGCAGACGACCATGGCCGCGCCGAAACAGACCCGCACGGCCTTCTGGCGGCGCCCGCCCGAACCCGCCATCAGGCGGCTTCGAGGAGGAAGTTGGTGCGGCGGAACATCAGCTCGCGACGGTAGAAGTAGACGCCGCGGTGCCGCATGGCCTCGTGTGCCGCGTCGACATCGAACCCGAATGGTCTGTCCCGCGACGTGTCGATGCAGCTCACATACATCCACTGCACGCCGTCGATCATCTGCGGAATCGGCTGATCCTGCCGAATGGCGCAGAACTGCCGGTCGTCAGTCGCCTTGACGAAGATGTAGTAGGTCTTCCGCGCGCACATCCGAACCTCCAGGGACCCGGGCGATGTATCCGCAACGCAACGGTCAAGCTATAAAGTGATTCGAGCCGAATAGTCAAGCTTTCGACACATTGTCGCCACGGATGAGGCAGCCCCTCCCCTGTGGCGACCGGCTCAGTCGGCAGCCTCCTGGAGCGGCCGGCCCTTGTCGACGACGTAGACCGACAGGATCTTCAAGGTCCTGTCGCCGACCACCGTGTAACCGGCATGGGGAACACCGCGCTTGTTAATCCCGCGCTCGCCCGTGGGCCGCTCCTTCGGCCCCTGACCGGGCAACTGCGCCGAGCCGCCCTCGATGACGTAGAAGGCCTCCTCGCCGTTATGAAAGTGTCGCCGCGAGGTCGCCCCTGGCGGAATCTCAACCAGCTGCATGACGATCTCCCGGCTGTCGTCGCCCGAGACCGGCATGCGGCTGAGCTCGGTCCGCTTGACCTCCTGCGCCGTCGCGGCGCCCGCGAGGATCAGGGTGCCCGCCACACAGAAGCCCGCCACAGCAAGGCCGCGCCCGCATCTCATGTCATCCTCCCGGTTTCGGTCAGAATGACACGGCCCCGCTCGGCCAGGAACGCCCGGACGGCAGCCGGTCGTTACAGCCTCGCTGATTGGATCGTCTACCGACGCCCGTCTCCGCCGTCCGCGAAGCGGAGGCGTACGACTGCTTTGGGCACGCAAAGGTCGATTCCGGCTACGCCGCCAAGCGCTCGCAGAGCGCCAAGGCCATCCAGCTCGGCCACATGGCGGCCCGACGAACACACGATTCGCGAACGCTGCGCCGCATCGCGTGCAATTTCCTCACGTGATGCGTGAAGACTTGATGGATTGTTCGGTCGTATCGCGCGCCTTATCGTCCGATCACGATCAGCGCCCCGCAGGCACGACAGCGATCGGATCCGCATCAATCGCGCCTGACGCCGCGTCCAGTCTGCGGACGATGCTGGCAACCCACGCCTGTCGGGACCCACGCGGGAGGCCGTATCCGGGCCTCACCCGCCGGCGGCACCGATGCGCATGGATGCGCCCGACGGACCGGGTCGGCACAGAATCTGACGGGAGACACCCCCACCATGGCGGGCGACATCACCATCCGGTCCGGCCAATGCCATTGCGGCGCCGTGCGGTTCGAGGCGCGGCTCACGGATGACCTCGCCTCGGCCCGGCGCTGCACATGCTCCTTTTGCCGGATGCGCGGAGCCGTCGTCGTCATGGCCGAGAAGGGCGGGATCAGGATCCTGCGCGGCGCGGACACGCTGACGAGTTACCGCTTCCACACCGGCGCCGCGCAGCACTTCTTCTGCTCCCGATGCGGGATCTATACCCATCATCAGCGACGTTCGAACCAGGACCTCTACGCCGTCAACGCGGCGTGCCTGGACGGGGTCAGCCCGTTCGATTTTCCGGAGGTGCCGGTGATGGACGGGGTCAACCACACGAACGATACCGGCAAGCCGACGCGCCGCGCCGGCACGTTGTGCTTCATCCCGGCCGAGTGACGCGCCGGGATCTGGAGTGGATCCTGATCAGGCGGCCGCGATCTCCGGCGCCGCTGCGGCCCAGTCGGTCCCCCAATCCTGCACGACGTGGCCGGGCGCGACCTCCCGGTAGAGCCGCTCCGGCGCCACGTAGTCGGGGGCCCGGATCGGGCTGCGGATCTCGTCGTCCGGCAGCGCGTGCCGCTCGCCCCGCCGGGCCGGATCCGGCACGGGCACGGCAGCCAGCAGCTTCTTCGTGTAGGGGTGCTGCGGGTCGCCGAAGATCGCGGCCCGGGGGCCGATCTCCACGATCTCGCCGAGATACATCACCGCCACCCGGTGGCTCACCCGCTCCACCACCGCCATGTCGTGCGAGATGAACAGGTAGGCGAGGCCGAACTCCGCCTGGAGATCGAGCATCAGGTTCACGACCTGCGCCTTCACCGAGACGTCGAGGGCCGAGACCGCCTCGTCGGCGACGATCAGGCGGGGGTTCAGGGCGAGCGCCCGGGCGATGCAGATGCGCTGGCGCTGGCCGCCGGAGAATTCGTGCGGGAAGCGCCCGGCGGTCTCCGGAGGAAGCCCGACCCGGGCCAGCAGGTCCTCCGCGCGCCGCCGCGCCTCGCGGGGCGTCGCGAGGCGGTTGATCAGCAGCGGCTCCGCCACCGCAGCGCCGACGCTCAGGCGCGGGTCGAGGCTGGCGAACGGGTCTTGGAAGATCATCTGCATGCGCTGGCGGCGGGCGCGCAGGGTCTTCGGGTCGAGGCCGGTGACGTCCTCGCCGTCGAGCAGGACCGAGCCCGAGAGCGGCTCGACGAGGCGCAGGATCGCGCGGCCAGTGGTGGACTTGCCACAACCGGACTCGCCGACGAGCGCGAGGGTCTCGCCGGCCGCGAGGCTGAACGAGACCCGCTCCACCGCGTGGACGCGGCCGGTGACGCGGCCGAGGAGTCCGGAGCGGATGTCGAACCGGGTGGTCAGGTCGCGCACCTCCAGCACCGGGCGCTCGGCGGCCCGGACGGTGTCGGGCGTCTCGGGCGTCGGCGCCGCCAGGCCGGTCGCCCGGTCGACCACCGGGAAGCGCATCGGGCGGGGGCGGCCCGCCATGGTCCCGAGGCGCGGGACCGCGGCCAGCAGCGCCCGCGTGTAGGGCTCGGCGGGGGTGTCGAAGATCCGCGCGGTCGGTCCGGCCTCCACGGCGCGGCCCCGGTACATCACCACGGTGCGGTCGGCGATCTCGGCGACCACGCCCATGTCGTGGGTGATGAACAGGACCGACATGCCCTCCTCGTCCTGCAGGCTCTTGATGAGATCGAGGATCTGGGCCTGGATCGTGACGTCCAAGGCCGTGGTCGGCTCGTCGGCGATGAGGAGCTTCGGCCGGCAGGCGAGCGCCATGGCGATCATCACCCGCTGGCGCATGCCGCCCGAGAAGCGGTGCGGATACTCGTGCAGGCGCGACCGGGCGGCCGGGATCCGGACCTTGTCGAGGAGCCGCAGCGCCTCCGCCTCGGCGGCGGACCGCGACAGGCCCCGGTGCCGGATCAGCGCCTCGGCGATCTGGAAGCCGATGGTCAGGACCGGGTTTAAGGAGGTCATCGGCTCCTGGAAGATCATAGCGATGGAATCGCCGCGCACCCGCCGCATCTCGGCCTCGGGGGCGGCGAGCAATTCGCGGCCTTCGAAGCGCACGCGGCCGCCGATGCGGCTCGCGTCCCGCGGCAGGAGGCGCAGGATCGACAGGGCGCTGACGCTCTTGCCGGAGCCGGATTCGCCGACGAGCGCCACGGTCTCGCGCGGGCCCACGTCGAAGGAGACGCCGTGCACGACCTCGCGCCAGCGCCCGTCCGAGCGGAAGGAGACGGTGAGGTCTGAGACCGAGAGGATCGGGTCCGTCACGGGCTTCACTCCTGATCCATCCTGGTTTGGCGCCGCAAGGATCCGCCCATCCGCGCCCTCATCCTGAGGCGCGGCAGTGACGCGGAGGCCTCGAAGGAGCCCTCCAGATGCCGCCGAGATCCCTGGAGTTCTCCTTCGAGGCGGCTGCGCCGCACCTCAGGATGAGGGAGGCGGATGGGAGATCCGGGAGCCGACCGCGCCATTCAGAGCACCCGCCGCGGGTCGAGGGCGTCGCGCAGCCCGTCGCCGATGAAGTTGATCGACAGCACCGTCAGGAAGATCGCGCCCCCCGGGAACAGCGCCCAGTGCGGCGCGACGTCGAGGTGGTCCTTGGCGTCGAACAGCAGCCGCCCCCAGGTCGGGATGTCCGGCGGGAAGCCGAGCCCCAGGAAGGACAGGGTCGATTCCGCGATGA
Organism: Methylobacterium sp. OAE515; assembly: GCF_041806315.1. NCBI lineage: Bacteria > Pseudomonadati > Pseudomonadota > Alphaproteobacteria > Hyphomicrobiales > Methylobacteriaceae > Methylobacterium > Methylobacterium sp. OAE515. The sequence continues at coordinate 1,609,914 of NZ_JBGMUV010000001.1, read as the reverse complement.
TCGCGGACGAGACCTCGATGGAGGCCGCCACGATCACCGGCCCCAGCGCGTTCGGCAGGATGTGGCGGCGCACGAGGTGTCCGGTCGTCGCCCCCTGAGATCGGGCTGCCTCCACGAACTCCTTCTCGCGCAAGGACAGGAACTGCGCCCGCACCAGCCGGGCGACCGGCATCCAGCGCAGGCCCCCGATCACCGCGACGATCATCAGGAACACGCCGCCCTGGCTGCCGAACACGGCCTTCAGGCTGTCGCGGAACAGGTAGATCACGAGGAGCAGCAGCGGCAGCTGCGGCAGCGACAGGAACAGGTCGGTCAGCCACATCAGCACCGGGTCGAGGAACCGGCGCGACATGCCGGCGAGCGCGCCGACCAGCACCCCGATCAGGCTCGCCACCGCCATGGCGGCGAAGCCGACCGCGAGCGAGATCCGGCCGCCGTAGATCATCCGGGCGAGCAGGTCCTGGCCGAGATCGTCGGTGCCGAACGGGTGGTCCCAGGACGGGCCCTGGAGCTGGGCCGCGAAGTCGATGTCGTCGATGGCGACGGGCCAGAGCAGGCCGCCGAACACCACGCCGGCGACGAGGAGCGCCAGCACGCCGACGCTGGCGAGTGCCAGCCGGTGCCGCCGGAAGCGCCGCCACGTCTCCCGCCCCGGCGAGGCCGGCGGCCGGGCGACGGGCACCGCCTCATCGGAGGGCGATGCGAGGGTCGAGCCAGCCATAGAGCAGGTCCGCGACGAGGTTGAACAGGATGACGAGGCCGGCGAACACGAAGGTCACGGCCATCACCACCGGCGTGTCGTTGGCCAGCATGGCATCGATCAGCAGCGAGCCGATGCCGGGGATCCGGAAGATCTGCTCGGTGACGATGGCGCCGCCGAACACCGCCGGGATCTGGAGGGCGACGAGCGTCACCACCGGGATCAGGGCGTTGCGGGCGATGTGCCGGCGAGTCACCGTGCCCTCGGTCAGGCCCTTGGCGCGGGCCGTGGTGACGTAGTCGAGCCGGGCGACGTCCAGCGCCGAGGCGCGCACGTACCGGGTGTAGGAGGCGGCCTGGAAGAAGCCCAGCACCGCCACCGGCATGATCGCCTGCCGGACATTCGCCCAGACCCAGGGCAGTCCGGAGCCCGGCAGGTCGGCCTGGTAGACGAAGGGCAGCCAGCCGAGCTTGATCGAGAACAGCAGGATGAACAGCAGCCCGGTGAAGAAGGTCGGCAGCGAGAAGCCCACGAAGGCCAGGGTATTGGCGACTTGGTCGGCGAGCGAGTAGGGCCGGCGCGCCGCGTAGAGGCCGACCGGCACGGCGATCAGCAGCGCCAGCACCTGGGAGGAGCCGACGATGAACAGGGTCGTCGGCAGCCGTTGCAGGATCAGCGTGTCGACATTCACCCGGCTGGCGAAGGAGAAGCCCCAGTCGCCCTGCAGCATGGCGGTGAGCCAGTGCAGGTAGCGGGTGAGGATCGGGTCATCGAGGCCGAACTTCACCCGCAGCGCCGCCCGGACCTCCGGGGGCACGTTCGGGTTGCTGGCGAGTTCGCCGAACGGGTCGCCCGGCGCGAACGCCAGGACGGTGAACAGGATCAGGCTGATGCCGAGCAGGCTCGGGATCGCGATCAGGAGGCGTCGCAGGATGTAGGCGCCCATTTTTGTGCTCGACTCTTGGCGCTACGCCTCCCGCTCAGGCCTCCCTGTACCAGTCGGGCAGGAACGACAGGTCGTTGTCCCAGCCGCTGCGGGGCGCCGTGAGCGTGGCGCCCACCGCCGAGACCTCGGCGCGATGGATCAGCGGCAGCACGTTCTCGGAAACCACGAGGTCGTTGCACTTGATGAGAAGCGCCGCCCGCTTGACCGGGTCGAGCTCGCTCTGGGCGGCGTTGTAGGCTTCGTCGTAGGCGGCGTCGCGCCAGCGCACGACGTTGCGGCCCTGCCACTTGTTGGCCTTCTGGGCCACCTCCCAGGAGGCGTACATCAGCAGCCAGATCGCCGGATCGGCCTGCGTCATGCTGTAGGCGTACATCTCCATGTCGGCGTAGAAATGCGTGCAGGTGTCGGGGTTCGCCGGGTCGGAGGAGAAGAACACCGAACCGGTCACCGATTTCAGCTCGATCTCGATGCCGGCCTTGGCAGCCGCCTGCTTGATGATCGCCTGCGTCTTCTGGCGCGGCGCGTTGATCGAGGTCTGGAAGACTAGCTTGAGCTTCTTGCCATCCTTGGCGCGGATGCCGTCCGAGCCCTTCTTCCAGCCGGCCTCGTCGAGGAGTGCGTTGGCCTTGGCCGGGTCGAAGGCGAAGCTCGTGTTCTTCGAGACGAAGCGGTCGGGGCCGTTGACCGTGTTGGCGGTGGGCCTGCCGGTGCGGCCGTAGATGTAGGTCTGGATCGACTTGCGGTCGACCAACAGGTTCATCGCCTGGCACACCTTCGGGTCGGAGAAGGCGGGGTGCTTGGTGGTGATCGAGGCGCGCTCGCCGTCGACCTCGACGTTCGGGTCGGTGGCGTTGAGGAGCAGGAACTCGAGCTTGCCGCCGTAGACCACGTCGACCCGGCCCTTGCCGCCGGTCTCCAGGCGCTTGAGCACCTCGTCCTCGATCAGCATGTTCCAGGCGTAGTCGTACTCGCCGGTCTGGAGCACGGCCCGGGCGGCCGAGACCGCGTCGCCGCCGCCCTTCATCTCGACCGTGTCGAAATACGGCCGGTTGGGCAGGTGGTAGTTGGGGTTGCGCTCCCCGCGGACGATGTCGCCGGGCCGGAACTCCACGAACCGGTACGGGCCGGTGCCCACCGGGGCGAGGTTCTGGGGCGCGTCCCGGGACTTGGCGCCGCTGTAGGGTCCGAACAGGTGCTTCGGCAGCACCATCCCGACGATGCCCACGAAGGCGTCGCACCAGTAGGGCGTCGGCTTGTCGAACAGCACCCGGACGCTGAGGTCGTCGACCTTCTCGACTTTGCAATCCTTGTAGGAGCCGGCCGTCACCGCCGCGGTGGCGGGGTCGCGGGCGTATTCCCAGGTGAAGACGAGGTCGTCGGCGGTGAGCGGCTTGCCGTCGTGCCACTTCACGCCGGGCTTGAGCGTCCAGACCACCGAGCGGCCGTCGGCGGCGAGCGCCCCGTTCTCCTTGGACGGGATCGAGGCGGCGAGCACCGGCACGAGGTTGCCGTCCGCATCCCAGGCGGCGAGCGGCTCGTAGAAGATCCGCGAGGCGTCCTGGTCCTTGGTGCCGATGGCGAAATGCGGGTTGATCAGCGTCGGCGCCTGCCACCAGAGCAGCCTGAGGGCGCCGCCGCCGCCGGCCTTGTTCGGCTTGTAGCCGGCCCGGATGTCGGCCGCCATCGCGACCCCGTTCCCGGCCAGCATCAGTCCGGCCATGGGCGCGGTGAGGCCGACAGCCACCATCCGCTGCACGAAGGCGCGCCGCGACAGGCGGCCGTCCCTCACCCGCCCGATGAGGCCGCGCAGATCCCGCTCGTCCATGTACGCATCCCGTCTACCGCCACGCGCGGCACAGCAACATTCCGGCAGCGGCCTTGGCAAGGGGCGGGCCAGTGACGGTTCAACCGAAACGTGTCGTGGCCGACTCTATCCCTGTGGTTTCCTGGCCCCGACCCTGCAACAGGACGGCCGACACGTCCTCCCGGAGATCTTCGCCATGGACAACCGCAATGCCGTGTGGCGCCACGTCGACGCGCAGACGGAGCGGCTGATCGCCCTGTCCGAGCGGGTCTGGGGCATGCCGGAGGTCTGCTACACGGAGACGCGCTCCTGCGCCGAGCACGTCGCCGAGCTGCGTCACCAGGGCTTCCGGATTACCGAGCAGGTCGCCGGCATCCCCACCGCCGTGATGGGCGAGGCCGGGGACGGCGGGCCGGTCATCGCGTTCCTCGGCGAGTACGACGCCCTGCCGGGCCTGTCGCAGGAGGCGGGCGTCGCCGAGCACCGGCCGGTGGAGGCGGGCGGGCACGGCCACGGCTGCGGCCACAACCTCCTCGGCTCGGCGGCCTTGCTCGCCGCCACCGCCCTGAAGGACTGGCTCGCCGAGACCGGCACCCCCGGCCGCGTGCGCTACTACGGCTGCCCGGCGGAGGAAGGCGGCGCCGCCAAGGCCTTCATGGTCCGCGCCGGCGCCTTCGCGGATGCCGACATCGCGATCTCCTGGCATCCCGGCAGCTTCTGGGAGGTGGCGCCGCCGGTGGCGCTCGCCAACACGCGGGCCGACTTCGTCTTCACCGGGCGCACCGCCCACGCGGCGGCGGCCCCGCATCTCGGGCGCTCGGCGCTGGACGCCGTCGAGCTGATGAGCGTCGGCGTGAACTACATGCGCGAGCACATGCCGTCCGACGCGCGGGTCCACTACGCCTATCTCGACGCGGGCGGCATCGCCCCGAACGTCGTCCAGGCCGGCGCGACGGTCCGCTACTCGATCCGGGCCCGCGACCTCCCCGGCATGCTGGCGCTGGTCGAGCGGGTGAAGAAGATCGCGCAGGGTGCCGCCCTGATGACCGAGACCGCGGTCGAGGTGCGGATCGTCAGCGCGGTGTCCAATCTGCTGGGCAATACGCCGCTGGAGCAGGCGCTGCACGGCGTAATGGAGGAGCTCGGACCGCCGCATTTCGACGATGCCGACCGGGATTTCGCCGGGAAGATCCGCGCGACCCTCACCGACGGCGACATCGATGCCGTGTTTCGCGCCATCGGGCTGCCGCGCACCGAGGCACCGCTGGCCGATTTCCTCGTGCCCCTCGACGCGCCGCGCAATCCGGCCGTGGGCTCCACCGATGTCGGCGACGTGAGCTGGGTGGTGCCGACCGTCCAGGCCCACGCACCCACGGTGGCGATCGGCACGCCGTTCCACACCTGGCAGGTGGTGGCGCAGGGCAAGACTCCCGCGGCCCACAAGGCGATGGTGCAGGTCGCCAAGGCGATGGCCGCCACCGGCGCCCGGGCGGTGACCGACGCGGCCCTGCGCGACGCCGCCAAGGCGGATCTCGCCCGCCGGGTCGGCGCGGCCGGCTACGTCTCGCCGCTGCCGCCGGAGGTCGAGCCGCCGCTGCGCATGTCGCTCGGATCCTGAGCGGCGCGATCGGTGGATCGCCCCGCCGGGTCGCCGTCGGCGCGGACCAGACCGAGGAAACGTTCGACCAGCGGCTGCCGCGGCCGGGTCCACAGCGCGTAGACGTCGGCCCGGATGTGCGGTCCCTGGATCGGCTTGTAGACGACGTCGGCATGGGCCAGCCGGGCGACGAATTCCGGGATGATCGCCACGCCGAGCCCCGCCGCGACGAGGCTCGTGAGGGACGCGGCCTCCACGGTCTGGTGGGTGATCCGCGGGACGAACCCGGCCGCGACGCAGCAATCCCAGAGGTACTTGGCGAACAGCGAGTCGGTGAGCCTCAGGAAGACGAAGGTCTCGTCCCTCAGATCCGCGAGTCTCACCGGCGCTGCCGCGAGGCGGTGATCCTTGGGCAGGACGAGGCTGACGGTCTCCCGCCACGCGAGCTCGCTCACCAGGTCGGCATCGTGCGGCGGGCACCGCAGGAAGCTCACATCGGTCTGACCGGATTTCAGCATCGCGATCTGTCGGTCCGGCGACATTTCGTGGATGCGCAGATCGACCCCGGGATAGGCGTTCGCGTAGCCCCGGATCGCCCGGCCGAGAGGGCCGGCGAGCATCGATCCCGTGAGGCCGACATTGAGGATGCCGGCCGTGCCCGCCCCGATGGCGCGGGCCCGGCCGACGGCCTCGCCGGCCTTCTCCAGGATGGCCGACGCCTGTGCCTGGAGATCCTCGCCCGCCCGCGTCAGCGTCACGCGCCGCGTGGTCCGCTCGAACAAGGGCGTGCCGATCTCCGCCTCGAGATCGCGGATCTGCTGGCTCAGCGGCGGCTGCGCGACGCCCAGGCTCTCCGCGGCCGCGGTGAAGCTCAGGTGCTTGGCCACGGCCAGAAAGTAGCGCAGGTGCCGGAGTTCCATGTCGATATGTTTTACATATGATTTCAGACGAAAGATATACTTGACGTCTCAATGGGCTCGAAGGATTGTGCCGAGCGCAGAGTCGACGCGTGTCCGCCCGGCACAACGCCACTGATCGGCCTCGGCCCGCCGCCGACGCCGCGAGGCCGGGTGGCACGGCAAGAGCGACCCGAGACTATCAGGGAGGTTGCGATGGGGCGCTTCTTCGCGTCGCTCTTCGGGCAGGTGGTGGTCGCCCTCGTTGCCGGCATCGTGCTCGGCATGGCCTGGCCGGATTTCGCGGTCGCGCTCAAACCGCTGGGCGACGTCTTCATCAAGCTGATCAAGATAGTGGTGGCGCCGCTGGTGTTCGGTGTCGTCGTGCACGGCATCGTCGGCGCCGGCGACCTGCGCAAGGTCGGCCGCGTCGGGCTCAAGGCCCTGATCTATTTCGAGGTGGTCACCACCGTCGCGCTCGCGCTCGGCCTCGTCCTCGCCTACCTGTTCGCGCCCGGGCACGGCATGAACATCGATCCGGCAACCCTCGATGCCAAGTCGCTCGCCGGCTACACGGAGCGCGTCGGGCAGGTTACCGGCAACGTCGACTTCCTGATGAAGCTCGTGCCGACGACCTTCGTCGACGCCTTCGCCAAGGGCGACATCCTCCAGGTCCTGATCCTCGCGATCCTGTTCGGCGCCGGCCTGTCGCTGCTCGGCGAGCGGGGCCAGCCGCTGGCCGACGGCCTGGAGCGGATCACCGAGGTGCTGTTCAAGATCGTCGGCTTCATCGTCCGGCTCGCGCCCCTCGGCGTGCTGGGCGCCGTCGCCTTCACGGTGGGCAAATACGGGATCGTCTCGCTGAAGCAGCTCAGCATGCTGGTGGTGCTGTTCTACGCCGGCGTCGCGTTCTTCGTGCTGGTGGTGCTCGGCGGCATCCTGCGGCTCGCCGGCTTCAGCATCTTCAAGCTCCTCGCCTACCTGCGCGAGGAGCTGACGGTCGTGGCCGGCACCGCCTCCTCCGACTGCGTCCTGCCGCAGGTGATGCGCAAGCTGGAGCGGCTCGGCATCAAGGATTCCACCGTCGGCCTCGTGATTCCGACGGGCTACTCGTTCAACCTCGACGCCTTCTCGCTCTATCTCACCCTCGCGACGGTGTTCATCGCGCAGGCGACCAACACCGACCTGTCCTTCGGCCACCTGATGCTGATCCTCGGCATCGCGCTCCTGACCTCGAAGGGCGCGCACGGCGTGCCGGGCTCGGCCATCGTGGTGCTGGCCGCCACCCTGTCGGCGGTGCCGGAGATCCCGGTGATCGGGCTGGTGCTGGTCCTGTCGGTCGACTGGTTCGTCGGGATCGCCCGGGCGCTCGGCAACCTGATCGGCAATTGCGTGGCGACGGTGGTCATCGCCGCCTGGGAAGGTGATATCGACCGCGCGCAGGCCCGGCGCATCCTGGACGGCGAGCCGGCGACGGACACGGCGCTGATCCTCGATGCGCCCATCCCGCACCCCCAATCCGCCTGACGGCGGCGTCCCGGCCCGGCGGATCATCGGAGACCTGTCATGACCGCACCGACGTACCATCCCACCTGCGGCGGCCTGCCGGGGCAGACGTCGCTGATGACCGGCCGCGCGGTGTTCACGGAGGCCTACGCGGTCATCCCCCGGGGCGTCATGAGCGACATCGTGACGAGCTTCCTGCCCGGCTGGGACGGCACCCGGGCCTGGATCCTGGCGCGCCCCCTGTCGGGCTTCGCCGAGACCTTCGCCCAGTACCTGATGGAGGTCGCGCCCGGCGGCGGCAGCGAGCGGCCCGAGCCGGATGCGCAGGCGCAAGGCGTGCTGTTCGTGGTCGAGGGCGATCTCAGCCTGGGCCTCGAGGGCCGGACCCATGCCCTGCGGCCGGGCAGCTACGCCTACCTGCCCCCCGGGGCGGCCTGGAGCCTGCGCAACGGCGGCGCCGAGCCGGCTCGCTTCCACTGGATCCGCAAGATCTACGAGCCCGCGCCGGGCCTCGCGGTGCCGGACGCCTTCGTGACGCACGAATCCGCGATCGAGCCGGCCGGCATGGCCGGCACCAACGGCGCCTGGGCGACGACCCGCTTCGTCGCCTCGGAGGATCTGCGCCACGACATGCACGTGAACATCGTCACCATGCAGCCGGGCGGGACGATCCCGTTCGAGGAGACGCACGTGATGGAGCACGGCCTGTTCGTGCTGGAGGGCAAGGCCGCCTACCGGCTCAACCGCGACTGGGTCGAGGTCGAGGCGGGCGACTTCATGTGGCTGCGCGCCTTCTGCCCCCAGGCCTGCTACGCGGCCGGCCCCGGCCGGTTCCGCTATCTCCTCTACAAGGACGTGAACCGGCACCCGGCCCTCAGCCTGCGCGGTCCCGCGCGATGAGCGCGCAGCCGGCCACCCGCTCTGTCACGGCCCGGCCGCTGACGGCCGAAGCCTTCGCGCCGTTCGGGCAGGTGATCGACACCGCCGGGACGGCGCCGCGCCCGATGAACGCCGGCATGGCGCGCCGCTTCCACGATCTCGCCGCGATCGAGGTCGTCGGCGACGGGGCCCACACGGTGATCGGGCTGGTCGAGGCGCAGCCCTACCCGCTGCCGCTGCGCCTGACCTTGGTCGAGCGCCATCCCCTCGGCGCACAGGCCTTCGTCCCCTTGAGCGCCGCCCCGTTCCTGGTCGTGGTCTGCCCGGACGCGGATGGCCGGCCCGGCCGGCCCCAGGCCTTCGTCACCGCACCCCGCCAGGGAATCTGCTACGCCCGCGGCACGTGGCACGGCGTGCTGACGCCGTTCGGGGCCAGCCAGGATTTCGTCGTGATCGACCGCGGCGGGCCGGGCGCGAACCTCGAGGAACACGTCTTCGCGGAGCCCTGGACAATCCACCTGCCCGGCGCGGGCTGACGGCCGGCCTTCCCGCACCGGATCGCGGAGAACGTGTATACGCGGTCGCGCGGCGCGGCTGGGCGCCGGGCGAACCGTCCGGGATCACGATGTGCAACCTCTACAGCCTGCGCACCGGACCCGCGGAGCTGCGCCGGGCCTTCGGGATCGCGGAGGACCACACCGGCAACCTGCCGCCGCTGCCGGCGATCTTTCCCGACCAGCTGGCGCCGGTGGTGCACACCGGCGCGGCCGGCCGGGACCTCGCGATGATGCGCTGGGGCATGCCGGGGCCGAAGGCGTTCGGCGAACAACCCGTCACCAACGTGCGCAACACGGCAAGCCCGCACTGGCGCCCCTGGCTGGGACCGGCCCATCGCTGCCTCGTGCCGGTCACCGCCTTCAGCGAGTACGCCGATACCAAGCCGCGCAAGACACCGGTCTGGTTCGCCCTTGATGAGGAACGGCCGCTCTTCGCCTTCGCGGGCATCTGGCGGCCCTGGACGGGCGTGCGGGGGACCAAGCGCGAGAACCCCGACCGGGTGGCGCAGGAGCACCGGGTGTTCGCCTTCCTCACCACGGACGCGAACGGAATCGTCGGCCCGGTCCACCCCAAGGCGATGCCGGTGCTGCTGACCAAGCCGGAGGAATGGGCGACCTGGCTCGAAGCGCCCACCGCCGAGGCGCTCCGGTTGCAGCGCCCCCTGCCGGACGACGCGATGCGCGAGGTGGCCCGCGGCGCGCGGTCGGACGGGCCCGGAATCGACGAGGCTTGACCGGGGCAGCCCGTCCGCGTCAGCCGCCGGCGGGATCGGCGGACGGATCTGCCGCGGCGGGCGGCCTCTCGGCGCTCCAGCCGCGGCCGCGCCAACGCGCCACTACGGCGGCGTTGAGCCGGGCGATCCGCGCCCGGTGCGCCTCCCAGAACGAGCGCGGCGTTGCCGGCACCGGGTCCGCCCGTTCCCGATGCACGGCGGCCGACGCTCGGGCGGCGAAACGGATCGGCCCGGCCGGGCGCGGACTCGCGTTGGCGAGCCGCGCCTCGGGATCGGCAAGGATCGCCTGGGCGCGGGCGCAGTAGAGCTGCGACAGGGGCGACATCACCTCGGACCCGTGTCCGGCCCGGTACTTCATCAGGGCGCGGCAGAGATCACCGTCGGCCCGGCGCCACGCCTCGGCGAGGTAGCGTACCCCGTAGCGCACGTTGATCTCCGGCGCCGCCAGTTCCGCGACGGTGCCGCGGAAGCCGAGCATCGCCGCCGTGGTGGGCCGCACCTGCATGAGCCCGACCTCGCCGACGCTGCCCACCACGGTGGGATCGTAGCCGCTCTCGATCCGCGCGACGGCGTCGGCCACCGCCAGCGGCAGACCGGTCCCGGCCGCCTCGCGGGCGATCAGTGGCAGGAAGCGGGCGCGCGCATCCGCGGCCGGCATGGGCGCCGCACTCGGCGGCACCGGCGGCAGGGCGGCCATGCCCAAGGCATGCACCGCCAGGAAGGTCGCGGGCCGCGCCTGCGCGGGCGCGGCGCAGACCAGCAGCAGCAGGAGGAACGGAGCGCGCATCGGCCGCCACGCGGGAGGTTCGCGCTCTGGTTACGCTTCCCGCCTCAACGAAGCCTTAGCGTGCGGGGCGCCGCCGGATCGTCGCGCCGGCAGCCGCACGCGTCACTGGACCGAGCCCCCGTCCCGCGCCTGGAGCAGCCGCAGGGCTTCGCCCAGCACCGCGTGCAGATCCGCGGCGCCCTGCAGGCTGAGGGGCAGGCCGACCCGCTGGCCGTGGATCGTATCGAGCACGACGACGGCGAGATCCTCGCCGATCAGCAGGCTGGGCTTCGGCAGGCAGAGCGGCAGGACGAAATCGCCCGCGGTCTCGCCGAGGACGTCCACCGCCTCGGTCGGGCGGAAGGGCGGTTTCGGTTCGGTCATCGCATCCTCCTGTCCACGCGGTTCGGGCCGGCGCGACAGGCGGCGCCGGCCGCGCGCCTCAGTCGCGGTCACGGTCCGGCAGGCGGAGCGACCGCACCGTCAGCGTGTCGATGTCCAAGGACCCGACCTGAAGGGAATCGACCCGGGCGCGGCCGACCGAGAGGCGGCCGATCGCGAAGGCGCCCAGCGCGATCGCCCCGATGGCCGCAACCCCGACCGCGAGGGCGCCCAGGGCCGAGGCTCCCACCGTTCCGGCCCCGACGGCGCCCGCCCCGAGCACGGCGGTGTCGCGGGGCGGTCCAGCCGCAGCCGCGTGGCGGCCGGCTTCCTCCGGAACCCTCGATGCGCTCATGCGGGATCCTCTCGCGATCCGTCCGTCGGAACGATCCCTATACCCGACCTTAACCGCGTTTTCACGCCGAGGGCGGAGGCTGACCACCGACCCGGACCGCGCATCCGCGGCCAGAAAGGAGCCTTTCCGTGCAGCATCTGCTCCAGGCCCTCGCGATCTTCTCCTTCGGCTGCGTGCTGATTCATGTCGGACGCCCCTACGCCCGGGCGACCACATTCCTGCTCTCGGCCACCGCGCTGATGCTGAGCGTGACCCTCGGAACCGTGCTCTGCCAGCGGATCGGCCTGCCTATGGGCACGGCCGAGGCCGGTGCGCCGTCCTGGCTGTCGCCGGGCCCGATCGATCAGTAGAGCCGCGTGCGATCGGCGCCGGCGATCGTCGCCTCCGCATCGACGACGTTAGCGGCGGCGGTCTGGTCGGAAAGGATGCGCCCGACCTGACGCGGTGGGCTGGTCTCGGTCAAGGTGGATCAGGGCCAGACACGGATCGCCACCGGGCGGCGGATCAGGTCCCGGTCGGAGGTGATGGTGCAGCCCTCTATGCGCAGGCTCGCGTAGGTCAGGAGCGCCGTATCGCCGACATCGTCGAAGTTGCGCCCTTTGGCGTCCGGATCGAGGAGTGACGGATAGGCGACGAGCGGGGCCGTCGCCGTGCAGGGGTCGTCGTAGAGGGTGGCGCCTTCCACGAGCAGGCGCGGGCTGTCCCAGGTGATCAGGTCGCGCGAGGACGTCCAGTAGAAGCCGGAGCGCGGAAACCCCTCGCCGGCCTTGGCCATGAACACGGCGATCCAGGCGCCCGAGCCCCGGTGGCGGACCACGGCGCCGACCGGCCCCGGGAACGGTCCGACCGGCCGGCAGGTGGCCGGGTTCGGGCGGGTGGCCAGATACGGGTCCGGAAAGGCTGCGCCGAAGCCGGTGCCGGTCCAGGCGCGCCAGCGGGCCGGGTCGGCCGGCTCGTCGCTGCGGAACAGGCAGACCCCCGCCTCCTGATCGCTGCCGGGGCGGGTCCAGCCCGTGGTCGAGGCGAAGAAGTAGCGCCAGCGCCCGTCCGCGACGATGTTGGACGGGTTGAAGAAGCCCCGATGCCGGCCCTGGTCGACGTCCTGCCGGAACGGGGCGCCGGCCACGACGACCGGCGGAGCCTTCCGCTTGAAGCTGCGCCCCCCATCCGCCGACGCGGCCGCCGTGATCGTGTTGTACCAGCAGGCCATGTAGGTCCCGGCCGGGCAGCGGCCGGGATGCTCGTTGGCCTGGTACTCGTGGTGGAGCAGCGCGGCCACGTGGCTGCCGTCCTCGGTCCAGGTGGCGGTGATCCAGGACCGGTCGTCGTAGAGGGCCGGATCGGATTTCTCGCCGGAATCCAGCACCACCGTGCAGTCGAGCTTGAGCTGGCCGAGATTTGGTCCCCGCAGCGCCCGGTTGCGGTAATGCAGGCCGAAGACCGCCACCGCGCCCGACGCATCGCGGAAGGCGCGCGTCGGCGCATCCGGCACGTCGGCCCCGTCGCAGGCGTCGCGGCCTGCCTTGAAGACGATCGTCGGCGGGCCGACGAGGGTCAGGGCCGAGAGCGGAGGCTCGGAGGCGGCCCGGGCCGGGAGCGAGGCTACGGCAAGGACCAGCAGCAGCGTTGCGCGAGCGCGGTGCGATGCGCTCCGTCCCCCCGCAAAGGAGCGACGGAAAGGCCGCTGAGCCGTGCGCGCGACTATGCACAGACGCGCGGCACCGCGACACGATCCCGCGAAGATCCGATCCGCTACGCCCATGGCCGCCACCCGGCTGCGTCCCGGCCACGCCTGGACAAACAGGGCGAGATTCGCTTGAGAACCATTACAGAGTGCTTGCACTCCACTGGCCCGTCCAAGAGTCTCCCATGGTCCTCCTGATCCTCGGGCTCGTGCTGTTCCTCGGCACGCATGCCTTCTCGATGGCGCGCACCCGGCGCGCCGCGATCGTCGGCCGGATCGGTGAGGGCCGCTACAAGCTCGGCTACACGGCCCTCTCCCTCTTGGGTCTGGTGCTGATCGGGGTCGGCTTCCACGATTACCGGCTGAACGGCTACATCCCAGTCTGGGACCCGCCGGTCTGGACGCGCCACCTCGCCCTGACCCTGGTCTGGCTGGCCTTCGTCTGCCTGGCGGCCGCCTACCTGCCGGGTCATATCCGCGCCAAGGCCAAGCACCCGATGCTGCTCGCCGTGAAGATCTGGGCGACCGCGCATCTCCTGGCCAACGGCGATCTCGGCTCGATCCTACTGTTCGGCGGCTTCCTGGCCTGGGCGGTCTCGGCGCGGATCAGCGCCAAGCGCCGGGCGCTCGCCCCAGGCGCCGTCGTCGCCCAGCACGCCGGCCCGGCCGTTGCGCCCCATGGCTGGCGCAACGACATCCTGGCATTGGTGATCGGCACGGCCGCGTGGTTCGTCTTCGCCCGCTACCTGCACTATCCGGTGATCGGCGTGCCGGTCTGGCCGGGAACGGCCTGAGCCACGGCCGAGAGACACCGCTGTCGCCAACCCGGCGCCCGTGTGTTAGGCGCGGGGCCCGATCGAGGTACGAGGTGGCGCGCCGATACAGGCGGGCCGGGATATGATGGCCGAGAACAACGAGTTCCTTCGCGAGGTCGACGAGGATTACCGCCGCGACCGGATCCTCCAGATCTGGAAGCGCTACAGCGGCGTGATCATCGCGCTCGCCGTGCTCGTGGTGGCGGGCGTCGCGGGCTGGCGCTACTGGCAGAACCAGCAGCGCGCGGCCGCAGAGACCGCCTCGGTGCAGTTCGACGATGCCAACCGCCTCGCCAAGGACGGCAAGGTCGCGGAGGCCGACAAGGTGTTCGACGCCCTGGAGGCGCAGGGCCCGGCAGGCTACCGCCTGCTCGCCCGGTTCCGGTCGGCTGCCGAGACCGGCAAGCGCGACGCCGCGGCGGGGGCCGCGGAGTTCGACAAGCTCGCGGACGATACCGGCCTCGGCGATGGCCTGCGCGATCTCGCGCGCCTGCGCGCCGCGTTGCTGCGCCTCGACGGGCCGAACCCGGACCCGGCGCTGGCCAACCTTCAGGGGCTGGCCGCCGGCACGCCGTTCCGCCACACCGCCCGCGAGATGCTCGGCCTCGCCGCCCTGAAGAAGGGCGACTATGAGGAGGCCGGCCGCTGGTTCGACCAGATCGTGGCCGATCCCGACACCCCGCGGAACCTGCGCGAGCGCATCGAGGTCTACGCGGCGATCGTCGCGGGCGGCCCCGTCACGGTCACCGAGGCCAAGCCCGAGGCCGCCGCGCCGCCCCCGCCGATCACGCGCTGATTTCACTTCTGACTGTTCGAGAACCACCATGGATATGCCGACCGTCGCCATCGTCGGGAGGCCGAACGTCGGCAAGTCGACCCTGTTCAACCGTCTCGTGGGCAAGAAGCTCGCGCTGGTCGACGATCGCCCGGGCGTCACCCGCGACCGGCGTGAGGGCGACGTCGCGTTCGGCGGCCTCCACTTCCGGGTGATCGACACCGCCGGCCTCGAGGAGGCCGACGCCGCGACCCTCACCGGCCGGATGCGGATGCAGACCGAGGCGGCGATCCTCGCCGCCGACGTGGTGCTGTTCGTGATCGACGCCCGCGCCGGCGTGCTGCCGGCCGACCAGCCCTTCGCCGAGCTGGTGCGCCGCGCCGGCTGCCCGGTGATCCTGATCGCCAACAAGGCCGAGGGCGGCGCGGGGCTCGCCGGCGCCTACGAGGCCTTCACCCTCGGGCTCGGCGACCCGATCCCGTTTTCGGCCGAGCACGGCGAGGGCCTGGGCGAGCTGCACGAGGCGCTCAAGGGCGCCCTGCCCCAGCGCGACGACGATGAGGAGGAGGACGCGGACGCCGCCGGCAGCCGATCCCTGAAGGTCGCCATCGTCGGCCGCCCGAATGCCGGCAAGTCGACGCTGATCAACCGCATGCTCGGCGAGGACCGCCTGCTCGTCGGCCCCGAGGCCGGCATCACCCGCGATTCGATCTCCCTCGATTGGGAATGGCGCGGGCGCCGCATCAAGCTGCACGACACGGCCGGGATGCGCCGCCGCGCCCGGATCGACGACAAGCTGGAGAAGCTGGCGGTCTCGGACGGGCTGCGCGCCGTCCGCTTCGCCGAGGTGGTGGTGGTGCTCCTCGACGCCACGATCCCGTTCGAGAAGCAGGATCTCACCATCGTCGACCTCGTCGAGAGCGAGGGCCGCGCCCTGGTGATCGGCCTGAACAAGTGGGACTTGGTCGCCGACCAGCCCGGCCTGCTCAAGCAGCTGCGCGAGGATTGCACCCGGCTTCTGCCGCAGGTGCGCGGCGTCGCCGTGGTGCCGCTCTCGGGCCTCGCCGGCGACGGCGTCGACAAGCTGATGCAGGCGGTGGTGCAGGCCTCGGAGGTCTGGGACCGGCGCATCTCGACCTCGCGCATCAACGACTGGCTGAACGAGGCGACCTCCCGCAACCCGCCCCCGGCGGTCTCGGGCCGGCGGATCAAGATACGCTACGCCACGCAGGTGAAGAGCCGGCCGCCACATTTCGCGCTGTTCGGCAACCAGCTCAACGCCCTGCCGAAATCCTACACGCGCTACCTCGTGAACGGCCTGCGCGAGGCGTTCGACCTGCCGGGCACGCCGATCCGGCTGAGCTTGCGGACCTCGCAGAACCCGTTCGACAAGGGGTGACCCCGCCTCTGCTCGCCGTCCTTGCGAACGAAGCGAAGCAATCCAGGTAGCGCGACGATGCCCGATGTCGCGCTACCCTGGGTCACTTCGCTCCGCTCGTGATGACGAAGCGGTTGCGGCAGCCGTGCGCAGCCCTCAGCGGACCGCCTCGGCGATCCAATCCACGGCCGCCGCGAGGGCGGCGCGCTCGTCTCTCCCCTCGGCGAGTGCCGCCTCGAAGGCCCTGATCTGCCCGTCCGCGCTGGTCCCCTCGGCGACGATCACCCGGGCGCGGGCCACATCGGCGGCGCAGCCGAGCGCGTCGGCATCCTCGGCCACCAGGGCCAGGACCGCCTCCAGCGCCTCCGCGAAGGGCACGGCCTCGCCGCGCGCCTCGTCGATCAGCGTCGCCCGCACGCCGCTGTGCTGGGCGCGCCACAGGTTCTCTGAGGCCAGGGCCCGCGAGACGCCGTCGAGACCGGCATGGATGTCCGGCCGGCGCACGCACAGGCGCACGAGGCAGCGGAATAAGGCGGCGAGGCAGAGGGAATCGTCCAGGCGCGTGCAGGCATCGGCGATGCGCAGCTCCAGCGTCGGAAACTTGATCGACGGTCGCAGCGACCACCACAGGAAGCTCGCGTCGGCGATGGCGCCCGACCGGGTCATGATGTCGACGAACCGCGCGTGGGCGGCCGCATCGGAGAAGATCTCCGGCAATCCGGTGCGCGGCAGCTCGCCGAACACGCTGAGCCGGTAGGCCATCAGCCCCGTCGCCTCGCCCTGCCAGAACGGCGACGACGCCGACAAGGCGAGCAGGAGCGGCTGGAACGGCAGCAGCCGGTTCATCAGATCGATGCGCGCGTCCGGATCCGGCACCTCGACGTGGACGTGCATCCCGCAGATCAGCGCCCGCCGGGCCGCTATGCCGACATTCGACAGGATCCCTTTGTACCGAGCCCCGTCGGTGGCGGTCTGGCGGGCCCAGCGCGCCAGAGGATGGGTCCCGCAGGCCAGCAGGTTGAGCCCGTTCTCCGCCGCGATGCCGGCGAGCTGCGTCCGCTGGCCGCCGAGATTCTCCCGGGCGTCCTGCGCTTCGGTGAGCGGGGGCGTGCAGACCTCGACCTGCGCGGCCACCAGCTCGCGCCCGGTCTCGGGCAGTTCCGCCTTCACCCGCGCATGGAAGGCGGCGAGGTCGCCCCGCGGCGTCCCGCGGGTCTCGGCATCGGCGAGGAAGTACTCCTCCTCGATGCCGAAGCGGTAGCTGTGGGCGCTCATCGTGGTCTCCGGGCGATCATCACTCCAAGATAGACGCCGCAGACGCAGTTTCGACCGCACAGGACCGAACCGATCCGGCGCGCGGGCCCGAACGTCCCGGGATCAGGTCGGATCAGGCTGGCCGGACGCTCGTGGGGTCCGGTCGCGCGCCGCGCCACAGCCACAGGGCCGTGAGGAGCAACAGGAGCGTCGCGAGCGCGCCGGCCCAGCTCAGCGCGTCCCAGCCGGCCCAGCGGCCGGGACCGATGCCGCGCACGAGCAGCGG
Organism: Methylobacterium sp. OAE515; assembly: GCF_041806315.1. Taxonomy (NCBI): domain Bacteria; kingdom Pseudomonadati; phylum Pseudomonadota; class Alphaproteobacteria; order Hyphomicrobiales; family Methylobacteriaceae; genus Methylobacterium; species Methylobacterium sp. OAE515. The sequence goes on along the minus strand of NZ_JBGMUV010000001.1, from coordinate 1,592,601 downwards.
GCCGACGATCTGTCCGGCCGCGAAGGCAGTGGTCATCCGGGCGAGCAGGGGCGTCGGATTGTCGGGCCGCGCCTCACGCGCCAATTGCAGGCCGGCCATGGTGGCGATCATGAAGGTGCCGCCCACGCAGATCGCCGACACCGCGACCGCCCAGAGGGCCTGGACGACCAGGGGCAAGGCCGTCCCGAGCGCCATGATGCCCTGGGCCGCCGCCCAGAGCCGCCGGCGTGGCACGTGGGGCAGCCACAGCGCCACGGCCGCGACCGAGACGGCCGCCGCCAAGCCGAACAGGGGCCAGGCGAGGCCGAACACTAGGGGATCCGGCGCCAGCGCCCGCGCCATGGCGGGGAGGAAGGTGGCCGGCACGATGTAGCCGAACCCGAACGTGCCGTAGCACAGCACCAGGCCGAGCTGCCCGCTCCGGCCGCCATGGGCCGTCGCCGCTGCCTCGCGCGCCACCTGCTTGTCCGAGGCCGCATCCGGGCCCCGTGGCAGCGACCAGGCGAGGAGCGCGCCCGCCGCGGCGAGCAAGCCGAGTTCGAGCCAGAGCCAATCCGCCGGCTGACGGCCACCGAGCCAAGCCAACGTGCCGGCCAGCGCGATCCCGAGGCCGACCCCCGCGTAGATCCACGCGCCGAGCTGCGGGGCCCGGCGCCGGGCCAGTTCGGCCAAGCACCAGCTGCTCGCACAGACCAGGGCCCAGGCGCTGAACACGCCGGTCGCCGCGCGCAGACCGGCGCCCGTCACGTGCGCCGCGGCCCTGTCGGCTGCCGCCGTCGCCAGCGTCGCCAGCGCCACGCCGAGCAGGCTCAGCAGCAATCCGCGGCGCGGGTTGCCGGCAAAGCGCGCAGCCGTCAGGGCACCGACCAGATAGCCGACATAGTTCGCCGCGGCCCATTCGGCGCCCGCGTCGGCGCTGAGCGTGCCGTCGCGCATCATCAGCGGCATGAGCGGCGTGAACGCGAAGCGGCCGATCCCCATGGCGACCGCCAGGGCGACGAGGCCGCTGCCGACGACGGCAAGGGCCGCCGGGTCGACGGGACGGGAGGAAAGATCGCGGGTGCTCATCGGACGGATTGAGCACGGCGCGACCCCGTTGAAAAAGTGAATTCTTCTGACGTATCGTTCTCTCGATGAGAACGATGGACCTGGACGACCTGCACATCTTCCGCTGCGTGGTGCGGGAGGGCGGCGTGACGCGGGCCGCGAGCCTGCTCCATCGCGTGCCGTCGAACGTCACCACCCGGATCAAGCAGTTCGAGGAGCGCCTCGGGGTCGCCCTGTTCCGCCGCCAAGGCCGCAATCTCGCCCTGACCGAGGCCGGACGGACGCTCCTGGGCCATGCCGAGAAGCTCCTGGACTTGGCGGACCTCGCCGAGCAGGAGCTGCGCAGCGGCGTCGTGGGCGGGCTGCTGCGGCTGGGCTCGCTGGAGAGTGCCGCCGGCGCCCGGCTGCCGCCGATCCTATCGGCCTTCCACGCGCGCTACCCCGACGTGACCATCGAGCTGAGAACCGGCACGACCCGTGCGCTGCTCCAGCAGCTGGAGCGTTTTGAGGTCGAGGCGGCCTTCGTGTCCGAACCGTTCGAGCGCGGGAAGCTGTCGTCGGTGCCGGCCTTCGACGAAGATCTGGTGCTGATTACCGGACGGACGGCGCCGCGTGGCGGCCGCTCCGCCGCGCTGGGCGGGCAGACCGTCGTGGCGTTCCCGCACGGCTGCTCCTACCGTCAGCGCCTGATCGAGTGGCTTGCCGAACAGGGCACCGCGCCCGCGCGGATCCTGGAGATGAGCTCGTATCACGCCATCGTGGCCTGCGTGGCCGCCGGCACCGAGGTCGCGATCATCCCGACCGAGGTGCTCGATCAGGCGGTGGTGGGGCATGCGGTCGAGCGCCATCCGCTGCCGGCGCATCTGCGCCTCAATCGGACCCAACTCGTCTGGTCAGGGGAGGCCAGCGCCCCGTTGCAGGCGCTGATGGCGCTGCTTCCCCCGGCGGCCGGGGCGGCGCGGTCCGTGGAACCCGCGCCTCAGGCTGCCCGCAGCGGGCCACCGACGAGCCACGCGGGATCGAACCAGCGGTCGGCCTCGCCGTCATAGGGCAGGCGCGTGATGTCCCAGTTCTGGATGTACTTGGCGTAGACGTTCCACACGGCGATGCCGCCGCCCACAAAGATCCGCCGGCCCGGGTAGCGCTTGAGCACCTCTTCGGGATCCTCGTGGCTGCGGATCACGTCGATGGTGCGGTCCTTGAAGGCGAATTCGGGCACCGAGGCCACGGTCTTCGGCCCGGCGATCAGCACGTGGCCCATGGTGAGCGCGAAGAAGCGCGTCACGTCCTCGACGAACAGCGGGTCGGTGTTCCCCTCCCAGGGCAAGTGACCGTTGAGGCCGAGCTGGCCGCGCAGGCCGATCGCACAGATGCAGCGGACGTCGATCATTGAAGGCAACTCAGTGAAAGGAAGCCGGTTTGTCCCGTCCCATCTCTCATCCTGAGGTGGCGGGTGGGACGACCCAATCAAGCAACCGCCGATCCCGTCATTCGGGTGCGCGGAAACTCAGCACCCGGTCGGTCGGAAAGTCGTAGAGCTTGCCGGTCTCGGTCCAGTCCGGGGCGGCGAGCCGCACGAAATGCGGTGCGAGGTCCTCGGGCGTCCGCAGCGTCTCGGGATCCTCGCCCGGCATCGCCGAGCGGCGCATCCCGGTGCGCAGGGGACCCGGGTTGAGCAGCATCGCCTTGATCGCCGTGGTCTCGCTCTCGGCCGCGTAGGTGCGCACCAGCGCCTCAAGCGCGGCCTTCGAGACCGAGTACGGCCCCCAATAGGGCCGGCACTTCGACGACGCCCCGGAGGAGACGAAGATCGCCCGGCCGGCATCCGACATGCGCAGCAGCGGATCCAGCGACCGGATCAGGCGCCAGTTGGCGGTGACGTTCACGTCCATCACCTGCCCCCAGATCTTCGGGGTGATGTGGCCGATCGGCATGAGCGCGCCGAGGATGCCGGCATTGCCGACGAGGATGTCGAGCCGCTTCCAGCGCGCGTTGATCGCCGCGCCGAGCCGGTCGATGGCGTCGTAATCGGCGAGGTCGAAGGGCACGAGAGTGGCGCTGGAGCCGGCAGCGCGGATCGCGTCGTCCAGCTCCTCCAGGGCGCCGACCGTGCGCGCCACCGCGATCACGTGGGCGCCGGCGCCGGCGAGCGCCAGGGCGGCGGCGCGCCCGATGCCGCGGGATGCGCCGGTGACGACCGCGACGCGGCCTTCGAGGGGTCTCTGAGACTCAGCCATGCGCAGGACCTAGCGCATTTCCGCGCGCAGGGGATCTCCGTTGGAGACCCGTTCGCGCGGAACCCCCAGATCCTGTCAGTCCGCCTCGGCCAGCATGGCGAAGCGCTTCGGCCCGGCGATGGAGAGATCCGTCAGGCCGGTCGGGTACTCGCCCGTGAAGCAATGGTCGGTGTATTGCGGGCAGGCCGCGTCCCGCGCCTCCTCGCCCATCGCCCGGTAGAGGCCGGGGATCGACAGGAAGGCGAGCGAATCCGCGCCGATATACTTGCGCATGCCCTCGAGATCGTGGGTCGCGGCGAGCAGCTTCTCCCGCTCGGGCGTGTCGATCCCGTAGAAATCCGGGTAGGTGATCGGCGGCGAGGCGATCCGGAAATGCACCTCCGCGGCGCCGGCCTCGCGCATCATCCGGACGATCTTCACCGAGGTCGTGCCGCGCACGAGGCTGTCGTCCACGAGGACGATGCTCTTGCCCTCGATCGCCGCGCGGTTGGCCGAATGCTTCATCCGCACGCCGAGCTCGCGCACCGACTGGGTCGGCTGGATGAAGGTCCGGCCGACATAGTGGTTGCGGATGATCCCCATCTCGAACGGGATCCCGGTCTCCTGCGAGAAGCCGAGTGCCGCCGGCACGCCGGAATCCGGCACCGGCACGACGATGTCGGCCGCCACGGAGGCCTCGCGGGCCAGCTCCCGGCCGATCGCCTTGCGCACCGCGTAGACGCTCTTGCCGTTCACCACCGAGTCCGGCCGGGCGAAGTAGATGTACTCGAAGATGCAGGGCCGCATCGGCACGGCGTCGGCGAAGCGGATCGACTCGATCCCCTCCTCGGAGATCACCACGATCTCGCCGTTCTCGATGTCGCGCACGAAGCGGGCGCCGATGATGTCGAGGGCGCAGGTCTCGGAGGCCAGCATGTAGCGGCCGTCGAGCTCGCCCAGCACCAGCGGACGGATGCCCAGCGGGTCGCGGGCGCCGATCAGCTTCTTGTTGGTCAGTGCCACGATCGCGTAGGCGCCCTGGATCGCCTGGAGGGCGTCGATGAAGCGCTCGATGATCCGCGGCTTCCGCGAGCGGGCCGCGAGGTGCAGGATCACCTCGGTGTCGGAGGTCGACTGGGTGATCGCGCCGTCGCGCACGAGGTCGCGGCGGATCGAGAGGGCATTGGTCAGGTTGCCGTTATGGGCGACCGCGAGACCGCCGCTGGCGAGTTCGGCGAAGAGCGGCTGGACGTTGCGCAGGATCGTCCCGCCGGTGGTCGAGTAGCGCACGTGCCCGATGGCGGCGCGGCCCTTGAGGCGGGCGATGGTCTCGCCGTCCGAGAAGGAATCGCCCACGAGGCCGGGCCGCCGCTCGGAGTGGAACACGGAGCCGTCGAAGGAGACGATGCCGGCCGCCTCCTGGCCGCGGTGCTGGAGGGCGTGCAGCCCGAGGGCCACGATGGCGGAGGCCTCCGGATGTCCGAAGATACCGAAGACGCCGCATTCCTCGCGGAGCGTGTCGCCGTCGAGGTCGAAATCGGCGCTGGGATTGGCGGCGTGTGACATGAGGCGGTCGATCACTCACAGGACCCGGCGGCGACGGGCCGGCGCGCCGGTCGTCGCGGATACAATCCGATCAACACCGGAACCGCTATCTAGGGGTTCCGCGCGCGCCAACCTACGGCGAATACCGCAGATCAGCGTCGCGTCGGGGTCGGCGCGGTCTCGGTGCGGCGCTGGGGCGCCGGATCGGTCTCGGCCGGCGCGTCGGCAGCCTCGTTGGGCGGCGCGCCGGTCTTCGGCTTCTTGAACTGCTTGAGGAAGCCTTCCGGATTCTCGGGCAGCTGCGCCACCAGGGCGTCGCCGGACTTCTCCAGCATCGGGCGCGAGCGCGCCTGCGCGGCCCAATCGGGCACCTTGCCCTGGACCAGCCAGGACAGGAACACCCAGCCGATCACGCAGATCAGGAAGCCGCGGGCGGCCCCGAACAGGAAGCCCAGCGAGCGATCGACCGCGCCGATGCGCGAATCGAGTACCACGTCCGAGATCTTCACCGTGATGATCGACACGATGATCAGCGTGCCGAGGAAGATCGCCGCGATCGAGGCGACCAGCGCGACGGTGTCACTGTTCACGTGCTGCTTCACGGTCGGAAGAAGCATCGGGTACAGCGTCCAGGCGACCGCGGCGGCAGCCACCCAGGCGACGATCGCCAGCACCTCGCGGGTGACGCCACGCACGGCCGCGAGCAGCGCGGAGACCGCGACGATGCCGAGCACGACGAGATCCAGGACGGTAAACGGCATCGTTGAGCTTTTTGGTACCCGCGGGGATAGCGCGTCGGCCGTGCGGCTCCCCCGGACCGCAGTGGATTTATACCAAGCCGGACCTCGGCCGTCACCCGGGGCCCGCGCCTCGGTCCGAGGCTGTGCCGTCCATGCATCAGATGGGCTCTGTCACGATGCCGCGCCGGGCCGGTCTGAGTTCCCCTTACCGCATGCCGGTCACCGACCCGTTCGGCACGTCGCGGTCTCGCGCCGATCGACCCGCGCCGTCTTTCCGGGGCGCCGCAGGCGAGCCCGGACCCGAAGGGGCACGCCGGAGGCGGGCAATCTAGAACCATGTAGTCGCCAGGACCCGATCTGTCGGCGTGTCCGGATCCCGGGCTCCGCTGCGCGGCCCCGGGATGACGGAGTGAGACGGCGGTGACCGGCAAGGCGATCTCCGTGCAGAGGCGCAGCTTCGCTTCGCGGAGACCGGATGCCGACCGCATCTCGCCTTGCAGGTCCGCGTCGTGCATCCCCATTCCTCAAGGATCGGGGATCGGGAGCAGTACGGTGACGCAATCCGCAACCGACATCGGTGCCCACGGGGCCCGGCTGACGATCGACCTCGGGGCGATCGCGGCGAACTGGCGAACCCTCGCCGCGCGCGGCGGCGGTGTCGCCTGCGCCGCCGTGGTGAAGGCTGATGCCTATGGCTGCGGCATCGCTCGGGTCGGGCCGGCTCTCTGGGCGGCCGGCTGCCGGACCTTCTTCGTCGCCCACCTGTCCGAGGGCGTCGCGGCCCGCGCCGCCCTGCCGGACGCCGCGATCTACGTCCTGAACGGCTTGGCCCCGGGCGCCGCCGCGGCTTTCGCCGAGCACGGACTGCGTCCCGTGCTCGGCAGCATCGAGGAACTCTCGGACTGGGCGGCGTTCTCGGCCGGCCGCGCGCTCGCGGCGCTCCATGTCGACACCGGCATGAACCGGCTGGGCCTGTCGGTGCCGGAGGCGCTGGATCTCGCGGGCGACCCGCGGCTCGCGGCGTCGGGCATCGATCTGATCCTCAGCCACTTCGTCAGCGCCGAGAAGCCGCAAGATCCGGTCAATGCCCGGCAGATCGCCGACTTCGCCCGGGTGCGCGCGGCCTATCCGGCCCTGCCCGCCTCGCTGGCGAACTCCTCCGGCATCTTCCTCAAGGGCGCGCAGCACGACCTCCTGCGGCCGGGCTACGCCCTGTTCGGCGGCAACCCGACCCCCGGAACCGCGAATCCGATGCGCCCGGTGGTGCGGCTGGAGGCGATGATCGCGCAGGTGCGCGATGTCGAGACCGGCGCCACCGCGGGCTATAACGGCCGCTGGGCCGCCGCCTCGCCCAGCCGGCTGGCGACGCTCTCGCTCGGCTACGCCGACGGCTTCCCCCGGGCGATCAGCGGACGCGGACAGGCGCTGGTCGGCGGCGTCCCGTGCCCGATCCTCGGCCTCGTCTCGATGGACCTGATCATCCTCGACGTCACCGCGGCCCCCGCGGCCGAGCGCGGCGCCACGGCCGTGCTGATCGGCGACACTCTCGACATCGACGCGGTCGGCCGCGCCGCCGGAACAATCGGCTACGAGATTCTTACCGGCCTGGGTTCTCGTTATGTTCGAACCTATGTAGAGTCTTGCTGATTCACCCGTCGCACTGAAAAGACATTCCGTCACTCCGGGGCGCCGCAGGCGAACCCGGCATCCAGAACCGCGGCCGGGCCTTGGCGCGTCGGCGGCTCTGGATGCCGGGCTCCGCTCCGCGGCCCCGGAATGACGGCCAGTCCCGAAGGCACGCGACGCTGGACCCGACCGAGCCATGGCCAAGATCCACCAGACCTTCGTCTGCCAATCCTGCGGGGCGGTCTACAACCGCTGGCGCGGGCGCTGCGAGGCCTGCAACGGCTGGAACACGATCGTCGAGGAGGCGCCCGCGGCTCCCGGCCAGTCCGGGCCAGCCGCGACTCGGCCGTCGCGCAGCCGCGGCCGCGTGTTCCCGCTGGAAGGCCTGACCGGCGAGGCGAAGGAGGCACCGCGCATTCCCTCGGGAATCGGCGAGCTCGACCGGGTGACCGGCGGCGGCTTCGTGCGCGGCTCCGTGATCCTGCTCGGCGGCGATCCGGGGATCGGCAAGTCGACCCTGCTGATGCAGGCCTCGGCAGCCATGGCGGGGACGGGCGAGCGGGTCGCCTACATCTCGGGCGAGGAGGCGGTCGGGCAGGTGCGGCTGCGGGCCGAGCGGCTGGGGCTCAGCGCGCTCCCGGTGCAGCTCGCGGCCGAGACCAATGTCGAGGACATCGTCGAGACCCTGAGCCAGGGCCGGCCGCCCGCGCTCGCGATCATCGACTCGATCCAGACCATGTGGACCGAGACGGTGGAATCCGCCCCCGGCACGGTCACGCAGGTCCGCTCCTCGGCCCAGGCGCTGATCCGCTTCGCCAAGACCACCGGCACGGCGGTCATCCTGGTCGGCCACGTCACTAAGGACGGCCAGATCGCCGGCCCCCGGGTGGTGGAGCACATGGTCGACGCGGTCGCCTCCTTCGAGGGCGATCAGGGCCACCATTTCCGCATCCTGCGCGCGGTGAAGAACCGCTTCGGGCCCACCGACGAGATCGGTGTGTTCGAGATGACCGATGCGGGCCTCAGCGAGGTGCCCAATCCCTCCGCTTTGTTCCTGGCGGGCCGCGACCACCAGGCGGCGGGCACGGCGGTCTTCGCCGGGATGGAGGGCACGCGGCCCCTGCTGGTCGAGATCCAGGCGCTCGTCGCCCCCTCCTCCCTCGGCATGCCGCGCCGCGCCGTGGTCGGCTGGGACCCGAACCGGCTGTCGATGGTGCTGGCCGTGCTGGAGGCCCATGGCGGCATCCGGCTCGGCAGCCACGACGTCTATCTGAATGTCGCCGGAGGCCTGCGCATCACCGAGCCCGCGGCGGATCTGGCGGTGGCGGCCGCCCTCGTTTCATCGTTGTCGGGCGCGGTGCTGCCGCCCGAGACGGTGTATTTCGGCGAGATCGGGCTCTCCGGCGCGATCCGGCCAGTCGCACAGGCCGGATCGCGGCTGAAGGAAGCCCAGAAGCTCGGCTTCGCCAAGGCGCTGATCCCGCAGGGTCGCGGCGAGGGTGAGAAGGCCCTGTCGGTGGAGACGCTGCGCCACATCGCCGATCTGGTGGCGGGGATCAGCGCGGGCGCGCCGCGGAAGGGCTCCGGGCAGCGCGGGCGGCAACAATCGCGTTACGCCGACGAAGAGGTGTGAGCGCCTCCGTCCTTGTTAGCGCAGCGAAGCAACCCGGGGACACGCCACCTTCTGGCAACGCCCGCCGCCCTGGATTGCTTCGCTGCGCTCGCAAAGACGGCTGAGGCTTTTACCCCCCCGTCACGCTCATATGCCGCGGCACGGCGGCCGGGCGCTGGCGCTCGATGACGAAGTCGTGGCCCTTAGGCTTGCGAGTGATCGCCTCGACGACCGCCTGGGCCAGCACCGCGTCATCCTGGGAGGCGCGCAGAACCGCGCGCAGGTCCGCCGAATCCTCCTGGCCCAGGCACATGTAGAGCTGGCCCGTGCAGGTCAGGCGCACGCGGTTGCAGCTCTCGCAGAAATTGTGGGTCAGCGGCGTGATGAAGCCGAGTTTCCCGCCGGTCTCCTCGACCCGCACGTAGCGTGCCGGGCCGCCGGTGCGGTCGGGCAGCGGCGTGAGGGTATAGCGGGTCTCCAGGCGCTGCCGCGCCACCGACAGCGGCAGGAACTGGTCGGTCCGGTCGGCCTCGATCTCGCCCAGCGGCATGACCTCGATCAGCGTCATGTCCATGCCGAGGCCGTGGGCCCAGGCGATCATGTCGGGGATCTCGTCGGCGTTGACGTCGCGGAGCGCCACCGCGTTGATCTTCACCTTCATCCCGGCAGCCCGCGCCGCCGCGATGCCGTCGAGCACCACCTTGAGGTCGCCGCGGCGGGTGATCTCGTGGAACTTGTCCGGGTCGAGGGTGTCGAGCGAGACGTTGATCCGGCGCACGCCGAGGCTCGCCAGCTCGTCGGCGTAGCGCGTGAGCTGCGTGCCGTTGGTGGTGAGCGTCAGCTCCTCCAGCGCTCCCGAATCGAGGTGACGCGAGAGCCGGCGGAACAGGTGCATGATGTCCCGACGCACCAACGGCTCGCCGCCGGTGATCCGGAGCTTGCGCACGCCGCGCGCGATGAACACGCCACAGAGGCGGTCCAGCTCCTCCAGGGTCAGCAGGTCGCGCTTGGGCAGGAACTGCATGTGCTCGGACATGCAGTAGGCGCAACGCAGGTCGCAGCGATCCGTCACCGAGATGCGCAGGTACGAGATCGCCCGCTGGAACGGGTCGATCAGCGGCGCGGGCCCGGTGGGCGCGCCGAGCGCGGACGTCTGCGGCGTCAGGGAGCTGTCATCGAGCATTGTCCGGCATATGATGCCCCAAACGGTCGCGGGCAAGCAGGTCCCGCGCCGCAGCCCCAGATTGCGTGAGGAGTGTGACCCGTGACCGAGGATCTGTGGCCGACCGAGATCCGCCTGTCGGCCGACCGGCGGAGTCTCAACGTCGCCTTCGAGGACGGGGCGCGCTACGCCCTGCCGGCCGAGTACCTGCGGGTGTCGAGCCCGTCCGCCGAGGTGCAGGGGCACTCGCCGCTGGAGCGCAAGGTGATCGGCGGAAAGCGGTCCGTGGCGATCCTGGCGGTTGAGCCGGTCGGCAACTACGCGGTGAAGCTCGGCTTCGACGACATGCACGACACCGGCATCTACGGCTGGGGCTACCTGCATACGCTCGGCCGCGAGTACGAGAGCCGCTGGCAGACCTATCTCAGCGAACTCGCCGAGCGCGGTCTCGACCGTGACACGGCGCGGCAGGCGCCGGTGAAAGGCGGCGGGAGTGGCGGGGGCTGCGGGTCGGGTTCCTGCGGGTGCCACTGAGGGCAGCCGCTCTGTTCGGTGTGGATTCTGGCATCGGGCGTCGACGTCATCGCGAACGGAGCGACGCAATCCAGGGCGGCGCCACGGCTATCGGCGTCGCGGATTGCTGGGCCGCCTCGCTGCGCGCGATGATGGGGTGTTGAGCTGTTCCGCCGAGAAGGCCGGAGGCTTGCATCGTGTGAGACGCGTGCCTCATCCGATTGCTCGCCATCTCTGGAGACCCCATGGCTTTCGCCTGCACCATCCCCGCTACGCCTACGATCCAGCAGGACGACGCCACCGTGCGCATCACGCGCTGGGACTTCCCGCCCGGCGGCGTGACCGGATGGCACGAGCACGGCTGGCCGTATTTCGTGGTGATGCTGGTGGACGGGATTTTGCGCGTCCATGACGGTGCGGCGGTCAGCGAGACGGCACTCGCGGCCGGGCAATCCTACATGCGTCCCGCGGGCATCCGGCACGACGTGATGAACGGGTCCGACCACCCGATCGCGTTCATCGAGATCGAGGTGAAGCGCCCGGACGCGCTGGTGACCCTGCCGGCGGCCTGAACGCAGAAGGGCCGACCTCACGGCCGGCCCTCCCCCGAAAAGCCCCGAACAAATCAGCGCTGGACGATGACCTTCGTGCCCACCTTGGCGTGGGTGTAGAGGTCCATCACGTCCTCGTTGGTCATGCGGATGCAGCCCGACGACACGGCCGTGCCGATCGTCTCCGGCTCGTTGGAGCCGTGGATGCGATAGATCGAGCCGCCGAGATACATGGCGCGGGCGCCGAGCGGGTTCTCGATACCGCCCTTCATGTAGCGCGGCAGGTCGGGCCGGCGCTTCAGCATGGTCGCCGGCGGGCGCCAATCCGGCCACTCGCGCTTCATCGTGATGGTCTGCACGCCGCCCCAGGTGAAGCCCGGACGGCCGACGCCGACGCCGTAACGGAGGGCCTGACCGCCGCCCAGCACGTAGTAGAGCCGCCGCTCGGCCGTCGACACGACGATCGTGCCGGCGCCGTAGGGGCCGTTATACGCCACGGTCTCCCGCGGGATCGCCGACATCTGCGGCACCGCGGCGTCGGCGCTCAGCGGGTCGGCGGGGTTGAGCGAGGCGTTGGCCACCGGCACCGCGACGGTCTCGACCGCCTGCGGGCGCACCCGCACGGTGAGCGCGTCGTTCAGCGGCTGGCGGGTCAGCGGGTCGATCTCGTAGGCCAGAGCCGGCGCGGCGCACGCGGCCGCGCCGAAAAGCCCGATCAGGGCGGGGAGAAAACGACGCATCAAAGCCTCTCGGGGCAGGCGCGGACTATGGCGGGAACGCGGCGAATACCGGGGCACGATGCCGTGCCGATCCTCGCCAAGGGGTAAACGCTCGCGCCTCAAATCCAAGCCTGAAACCGCCCGATCCAGGCGGTTCCGCCCGTCCGTGACTCGATGGCAACACTGTGGCAGCTTGGCCGTAAGAGCGGGGATGAACGGTGCGGGCCCGGGCGTTCGCGACCCGTCCCCGCGGGCGGCTCGAAGGCGCGTCGGAAGCCTTGCCGTGAGGAGGCGTCGCTGCCGTCTCGCCGCATCATCCCGGGACCGCGCACCGGAACCCGGGATCCAGATGCATCACGGCGCCAGTACCCTGCTCCGAGCGCGGCTCCGGGTTCCGGGCCTGCCTGCGGCGACTCGGACGGTGCGCGGCCGCGTCAGGCCTCGTCGGCGGCGAGCCAGATGGCCGGCTCGCGCGGAGCCGAGCGGAGCGGGGCCGGCGCGGCGGGCAGGCCGCGCAGCTGGGCGAGTTCGGCGAGTTCCGGCGCCTGCGCGGTGTCGTCGGCGGTCAGGAACAGGCCCCGGGCCCGGGCGGCGCGGCCGAGATCGGCCCGGCTCGTCCAGACGCTCTGGGCCGGGCTCGTGAGCAGCGCCAGGGCCACGGGCGCCAACCAGAGTGCGAGCCAAAGGCTCCCGACGAGGACCAGGGCGAAGATCATCAGCGCGCCGACCACCACGGCATCGGCCTGGAGCCGGAAAGCCTCCGACCAAGAGACCTGCCGGTCATCCCGATCCTGCGTCTCCCAGCGCACCACCCGGCCCAGGAAGGTCGAGACCACGGCGCTGGCGGTGAACAGGGTCAGGACCGGCCACAGGATCACCCACACGGCCTGCTCCAGGGCGGCGCTCGCGAGCAGCGCCCGGGTGCCGCCGAAGGCCGCCCGACGCTCCGGCGCCGCCAGGACATGGCCGAGGCTCAGGAGCTTCGGCAGCGCCAGCACGGCGATGCTGAGGATCGCCAGCGCATGGGCCGCCGCCCCCTGCCCGGTCAGGCCGTAGGCCAGCAGGCCGAGATCGCCGGTCCGCGCAGCCTGCCAGGCGGCCAGCCCGACGAAAGCGATCCAGAGCGGCAGCACCCCGTAGGAGAGAATGCCGACGAGGAGGTGCCAGCGGCTCGCAGCGCGCAGTCCCGTCCAGGGCAGCACCCGCAGGTGCTGGAGGTTGCCCTGGCACCAGCGACGCTCGCGGCCGAGCAGGTCGACGAGGTTCGTGGGCATCTCCTCCCAGGTCCCGCCCATCTCGGGCAGCAACCGCACCTCCCAGCCCGCGCGGACCATCAGGGCGCCCTCGACGATGTCGTGGCACAGGATCTCGCCGCCGAGCGGCTCCCGACCCGGGAGTTTGGGAAGCTGCGCGTTCGCCGCGAATGCCTCGATCCGCAGGATCGCGTTGTGGCCCCAGTAGCTGCCCTCCGGCCCCTGCCAGGTCTCCAGGCAGCGCAGCGCCAGCGGCGCGTAGAGGCGGACGGCGAATTGCTGGATGCGGGCGAAGAGCGTGTCCCGGCCCGCCGCGTACGAGACGGTCTGGATCAGGCCGGTGCGCGGGCTCTCCTGCATCAGCCGCACGAGCCGGGTCATCGCCGCGCCCGTCATCAGGCTGTCCGCGTCGAGGACGATCATGAAGGCGTACTCGGCGCCGTAGCTGCGGCAGAACTCGCCGATGTTGCCGGCCTTGCGGCCGACATTCTCGGTCCGGCGCCGGTAGCGGATCCGCGGCAGCGCCGGGTCGGCGGCCGCCCAGGCCTGGATGCGGGCGAATTCGTGCTCCTCGACGGCGGCGATCGCGCCGTCGCGCGTGTCGGAGAGAACGAAGATGTCGATATCCTGCGCCTCGGCGCGGGCCAGCGAGCGCGCCATTACCCGCAGGCGGGCGAACACCGCCACCGCGTCCTCGGCGTGGATCGCCACCACGGCGGCGGTGCGTCCCGCGCCCGCGATCGTGGCCTCGGCCTGCTCGGAGCGGCGCTCCAGCACCGACTTGGCCCGGTCACCCAGGAAGCCGGCGATGAGCCCGTAGGCGTATTGGCAGGCGACGAAGGCCTGCCAGCCCATGACGAGGCTGAACAGCACCAGCACCGCCCAGGCGAGCGGGCTGACACCCGCCGGATAGGCGAGCGCGGCGAGCCACGCGAGACCACCGGCCGTGACGAGGCTCGGGATCGCCAGGGCGAGGCGGCGAGCCCAGAGTGCGCGCGCCGGTCGCGTACCCGTCCAGACCTCGTGCTGTGGGATCCCGGTCGATGGATCGGATGTGACCGGGCCTGCGTTCCGATGCGGTCGCTCGGCAGAGGAGGTAACGCGTGGGGACATGGCGCGAGGAACTCGACCGTGGAAGGCTGCCGGCCGCCCGGCCGTCTGGAGCCGAGAACCGATGACCGTGGATACCGATGTGCGGGGTGAGGACACGGAGCCGACCCGGCCGCGTAGGCCGCCGGAAGCCGAACGGATCAATCCCCCCTCCCGGCGCCGCGTTCTTGGAACAGTCCTGACCGCGGCTGCCGGCACGGTTCTACCTAGCGCGGCCGATCTGAATGGGTCCAGAACGTGGGCCGGGTCGGCGCTTCCGCCGCAGGACGGCCCGATGACGTTCGAAACGCTGTCGGATCAGGCGGCGCGCCTGGCCTCCGCCCCCTACACCGCACCGCCCGAGGACCTGCCGGCGGCGCTCGCAGGCCTGGATTACGACCGCTACCGGGCCATCAGGTTCCGGCCGGACGAGAGCCTGCGCCTCGGCAACAACTTCAGTGCGCAGCTCTTCCACCGCGGCTTCCTGCAGCGCAAGCGCGTGGCCCTCCACCTCCAGCCGCAGCGCGGGCCGGCGCACCGGATCCCCTACGAGAGCCGCCTGTTCGACCTCGGCCCGACGCTCGCCGGGCAGACCTTCGCGCCGGATCTCGGCTTCGCGGGCTTCCGCCTGCACTACGCACTCCCGGACACGCCCTCGTGGCGCCCCAAGGGCTTCCAAGAGGAATTCCTTGTCTTTCTCGGCGCCTCCTATTTCCGGCTGCGGGCGGCGAACCAGGAATACGGCCTCTCCGCCCGCGGGCTCGCGATCGGCACGGGTGCCCCGGAGGGCGAGGAATTCCCCGACTTCATCGCCCACTGGATCTGCGAGCCGGAGCCCGAGGCCCGCAGCCTGACGGTGATGTCGCTCCTCGACAGCCCGAGCGTGGCCGGCGCCTACCGGTTCGAGATCACACCCGGTGACCCGGCCCGGATCGCCGTCACCGCGGCGCTCCATCCGCGTCGGACGCTCGCGAAGTTCGGCCTGGCGCCGCTCACCAGCATGTTCCTGCACGGCCAGAACGGACCCGGCGCCCGGGGCGCGACGCCGTTCGACGACTTCCGGCCGCAGGTGCACGATTCCGACGGGCTGTGCGTCGCGGCCGGGAGCGATCCAGCGCGGGTCGACCGTCTCTGGAGGCCTCTGGTCAACGGTCGCAGTCAGCCGCAGATCTCCGCCTTCGCGGCCAAGCCGCTGGCGGGTTTCGGGCTGCTGCAGCGCGAGCGACGGTTTGAGGCCTATCTCGACGTGGAGGCGCGCCAGGAGGCACGGCCCGGCCTGTGGGTCGCGCCCGATCGCGCGCGCGGCGCCTTCGCGGAGGGCGCGGTGCAGCTCTACGAAATTCCCTCCGGCGAGGAATACGCCGACAATATCGTCGCGGCCTTCGTGCCGGCGGCTCCGGCGCAGCCCGGCACCCCGCTGCGGCTCGCCTACGGCCTGACCACGGTCGGAGCGGAGCCCGTGGCGGCGATCCCCCAGACCGCCCTCGCCAGGGTCACCTCCACGCGCTTCGGCTCGGCGGAACGCCTGCGCCCGACCAACCCGCCGAGCCCGCAGCGGCGGCTCTGCGTGATCGATTTCGAGGGTCCCGACCTGCCGAAGGGCGCCGACGAGGACGTCGCCGCGGAAGTCTCGGCCAGCGCCGGCACGATGCACGAGCCGGTGGCCAATTTCGTGCCGCAGACCGGCGGATGGCGGATCTACGTCGAGTGGCGCCCGCCGGACCCGATGCCGAGGGGCGATGTCGTGCTGCGCGCCCGGCTCATCCGTGGGACGACGCCCCTCAGCGAGACCTGGGACGCCGCCGTGTGAGCCCGTCCGCGCATGCAGCGAGGCGACTCTAGCAGGCGCAGGATGGCAAGGCCGGTGCGGTCCGGGATTGCCTCGCGCGCGGATGTTCCGGGCCGGGCGCGTTCAGGCGGTCCGGCGTTCCTGCTCCAGGCGACGCGCGAGACGGGTGGCGCCGTACACCTCGCTCAGGCGGCGGCGTGCGGCGGAGATCGGCGGCGCCTGCCGCTCGACATGGGCGGCGGCGATGACGCGCAGGGCGGCGGCGACCGAACGCTCCAAGCGGCGCTCGGCCTGCGCGGCCGGGTCCTGATGGGTGGCCAGCATGTGATGATCCCTCGTGCATACCGTATCCACCCTCTTGTGGGGCGGTGATCGGCGGCACAGACAGTGTTCACATCTGGCTTGACCGCATCAAGGCAGCTTGGCCGTAAACCGGCGCGCGTCGTTACCGCAATTCCTCGTGCCATGTCCGGCCATCGCGCTCGATCAGCGCGATGGCGGCGGTCGGCCCCCAGCTCCCCGCCGGGTAGGGCCGCGGCGCCTCGGGCCGATCGGCCCAGGCCTTGAGCACGCCGTCGGCCCAGGCCCAGGCGGCCTCGACCTCGTCGCGGCGCATGAACAGGGTGGCGTTGCCGCGGACCACGTCCATCAGCAGGCGCTCGTAGGCGTCGGGATAGCGCTGCTTGAAGGTCTCCTCGAAGGAGATGTCGAGGTCGGTCGGGCGCAGGCGCAGGCCGCCGGGACCGGGATCCTTGGTCATCACCTCGAGCTTCATGCCCTCCTGAGGCTGCAGGCGGATCACCAGCCGGTTCGGCTCGCGGCCGAAGGCCTCCTCGGGGAAAATCGAGAAGGGCGAGGCGCGGAACTGCACCACGATCTCGGAGAGCTTCTGGGGCAGCCGCTTGCCGGTGCGCAGGTAGAACGGCACCCCGGCCCAGCGCCCGGACTGGATCTCGACCTTCATGGCCACGAAGGTCTCGGTCCGGCTCTCGTGACCGAGTTCGGTCAGGTAGCCCTCCACGGGTTTGCCGTCGACGGCGCCCGCCACGTACTGGCCGCGGACCGTGGCGAACTGGATGTCGTGGGCGGTGATCGGCTTGAGGGCGCGGAGCACCTTCAGCTTCTCGTCGCGGACCGAATTGGCTTCGAGGTTGAGCGGGCTCTCCATCGCGGTGAGGCAGAGGAGCTGCAGGATGTGGTTCTGCAGCATGTCGCGCATGGCGCCCGACGTGTCGTAGTAGCCGGCCCGCCCCTCGACCCCCACGGTCTCGGCGACCGTGATCTGGACGTGGTCAATCACATCCGAGGTCCAGAGCCGCTCGAAGATCGTGTTGGCGAACCGGAGCGACAGCAGGTTCTGGACCGTCTCCTTGCCGAGGTAGTGGTCGATCCGGAAGATCTGCGATTCGGGGAAGACCTCGCCGACCGCGTCGTTGATCGCCCGGGCCGATTTCAGGTCCTTGCCGATCGGCTTCTCCAGCACGACGCGGGACTTCTCGCCGACGAGCCCGTGTGCGGCGAGGTTGCGGCAGATCGAGCCGTAGAGGTCGGGCGAGGTGGCGAGATAGTAGGGCCGGACCTGGTCGGGCCGCTCGTCGAGCTTGGCGACGAGGTCGGTCCAGCCGCTGTCGCCGGCGCCGTCGACCGCCACGTAGTCGACGTGGTCGAGGAAGCGCTGGAGCATGTCCTCGGTCAGGTCGGAGGCCGGCACGAAGCGCTTGAGGGCGTCGCGGGCGTGCTCGTGGAAGGCGTCGATGGACAGTTCCGAACGCGAGGCACCGATGATTCGGCTCGTCTCGGGAATCTGGCCGTCGCGGAAGCGGTAGAACAGCGCCGGCAGCAGCTTCCGCGCGGTCAGATCGCCAGTCGCGCCGAACACGACGCAGTCGAAGGAAGCGACGGGGATGATCGTGGCCAAGTGCGGCTCCCGGTTGTCGTGCGCTGGTCTCGTGCGGCGGCTGCGTCGCACTGACCTAGCCCGTGTGCAAGGGCTTCGCCAGACGAGGGGCGCAGGCCTGCGCTGCCCGGGCCGGGGCTCGGCCGCGACAGGTCCGGGCGACCCGATCGCGTCACGCTCAATCTTCGCGAGCGCAGCGAAGTGACTCAGGGCAGCGCGAGGCCGATTGGGTCAGCCCTCCATGTACCGCTTGAACGCCTCGGCGTAGTCCGGATGCCAGCGCGACAGGGCGGGCCGGTTCTCGACGATGTCGCCGGACGCCCAGGCGATCCGCTTCGCATCCTGGGCGCGGGTGGTCTCGTTGTCGGGGCAGAGAATGTAGAAGTCGCCGGCGGCGAGCCGCTCCAGCATGAACGCCACGGTCTCCTCGGGCGTCCAGGCGCCGGCCGGCTTCTCGGCGACGCCGCGGGCCTTGGTGAGCCCGGTATAGACGAAGCCGGGGATCAGGAGATGCGCGGTGGTCTGGCACGCTTCTCGGTTGCGCAACTCGTGGGCGAGCGCCTCGGTGACCGCCTTCACGCCCGCCTTCGAGACGTTGTAGGGCGCGTTGCCCGGCGGGGTGGTGATGCCCTGCTTCGAGCCGGTGACGATGATCGCCCCGGCCTTGCCGCCCTCGATCATGGCGGGTGCGAAGGCGTGGATGCCGTTGACCACGCCGCCGAGGTTGGTGCCCAGGATCCGCGCCCAGGTATCGGCGTCGGAGAACAGTTTTCCGCCGGCCTCGATCCCCGCATTCAGCATCACCAGGGCGGGCGGTCCGGCCTTGGCGACGGCGGCCGCCAGGGCCTCCACGGCGCCCCGGTCCGAAACGTCGGTGGGTACGGCGCGCACTTCGACGGCGGCGAGTTCGGCGACGGCGGCCCGGGCCGCGTCCAGGGCCGGCCCCGGCAGGTCGGCGAGCCAGACATTCATGCCGGCCCGGGCGAAGGCCTGCGCGGCGGCAAGCCCGATGCCGCTCGCAGCACCGGTGACGACCACGTTGCGACCGGGGCTGATCGCGGGGTGCTGGCTCATGACGGATCCTCGGCTGACTGGCGCCCATCAGATGGGGCGAGCCTGGAGGAAGGCGAGTTCGCGGCAGCGTACCGAAACCCCGCAGAACCCGCGGATCGCCCCAGGAGCGGCGTCTGTTAGGGTGAGGCTGCGCCCTCAGGATTCCAGGACCCGGATGCCCCCTCCCCCGAGCCGCCGGTCGATCCTGGCCGGTGTGGCCACCCTCGGTCTCGCGGCGACGGCGCGGGCGGCCGGTCCGGCCGGGTTCGGCCCTCCCGGCCGCCCATCCTGGTCGGGCGACAGCCTCCAGGCGGCCGCGTCGGCCAAGGGCCTGCTCTACGGCTGCGAGGTGCCGTTCCACCGCTTCGACGCGACCCCCGCCTACCGGCAGGCGGTGGCACGCGAGTGCGGCCTCCTCGTCTGCGGCACCGAGATGAAGATGGAGGAGGTTTTGCCCGCCCCCGGCAAGACCGACTTCGCCCGCGGCGACGCCATCCTGCGGTTCGCCCGAGCGAACGGCCAGCGCATGCGCGGCCACACGCTCGTCTGGCACGCGGCGCTGCCGCCCTGGGTCGGGCCACTGCTCGGCCGGGCCAGCGCCGTCCAGGCCGAGGACTTCATGCGGCGCTGGATCGAGACGGTCGCGGGGCATTACCGGGGCCAGATCGTCGCCTGGGACGTGGTCAACGAGATCCTCGGCAACGAGGCCGATCCCGACCGCGGCGGCGGCCTGCGCGACTCGCCCTGGCTCGCCTCGATCGGCCCCGGCTACGTCGACCTGGCCTTCCGGATCCTGCACGAGACCGACCCTACGGCGGCCGGCACGTGGAACGAGGACGCGGTGGAGCAGGGCGTGCCCTGGATGGAGGCCAAACGCACCAAGGTCCTGCGCCGCCTGGAGGCGATGCGCGCCCGCGGCGTGCCGATCCGGCGCTTCGGCCTGCAATCGCATCTCACCAGCACGATCCCGATCGACCAGGGCCAGCTGCGCCGCTTCCTGCGGGAGATCGGCCAGATGGGGCTCGGGATCGAGATCACCGAGCTCGACATCGACGACCGGGCGTTTCCGTCCGACGTGGCCACCCGCGACCGGAGGGTGGCCGACTTCGCCCGCCGCTTCCTCGACGTGGTGCTGGACGAGCCCGCCTGCCTCGATGTCGTGACCTGGGACATCTACGACCCGGATACGTGGCTGAACGACCACCCCTACCGCAAGCGACCCGATGGCCTGCCGCAGCGGGCGCTGCCGCTCGACGCGCAGTTCCAGCGCAAGCCGCTCTGGCACGCGGTGAAGGCGGCCTTCGAGGCCGCGCCGGATCACAGGGCCACCCGCGACAAGCTCAGGCGGGCGTGACGCCGGCCCGACGGCTGTCCTCGGCGAGACTCGGCTCCGGCGGCCGGTCCGCCAGGAGGCGGCGGCGGAGTCGCGCGCAGGGGCGTTCGACGAGGCCGTACATGCCCCAGCACCAGAGCAGCGTCACCGGGAAGGCCGCCAGCATCAGCCCGAACCCGTGGAGTCCAGGCCGCAGGTGCAGCACCAGGGCCACCACCGTCATGTGGGCGAGGTAGAAGCTGTAGGACCAGAGCCCCAGCTGCCGCATCGGCCGGCTCGCCAGCACCCGCACCAGAGACCCCTCCCCGTGCAGCAGGTACGCGAAGGGCACGAACAGGGCGGCGCTCTGGAGCGTGTAGCGCAGGCTCTCGCGGAAGGCGGGATCGCGGACCGCCAGGGTCCCGAGGATCACCGCGAGGCTGGCGGCGACCTGCCAGAGCGTGGGGCGCCGAGCCCGGTCGGCCGGGATCACCGGGTTGTTCCACAGGCCGAGGCAGCAGCCGAACAGGATCGCGTCGATGCGGGTGTGGGTCCAGCTGTAGTTCAGGCTGTAATCCGGCAATCGCCAGACATTGCTGCACCGGATCGCCAGGACCGCCGCGCAGAGTGCCAGACAGGCGAGCGCGGCCCGGCGCGGCGCGAGACGCCCGAGCCACAGCACGAAGGCCAGCGGGAAGACGAGGTAGAAGTGCTCCTCGATCGCGAGGCTCCAGAGCGGCACCGGCAGGACCGCCTCGGTGCCGAACAGACCGGGATAGTTGGTCAGGAACGTCACTTGACCCAGCACCGCCGCCGGCGCGACGGGCATCCAGTCGAGGAGACCCGCCGCGTAGAGCGCTCCGGAGGCGAGCAGCGTCAGGTACATCGGCGGCAGGATGCGCAGGCTCCGCCGCAGATAGAAGGCGGAGAGCGAGACCGCATCCGTCCGTGCCCGCTCGATCCGCAGGAGCGTGGTGATCAGATAGCCGCTGAGGAAGAAGAAGATTGTGACGCCGAAGCCGCCCGGCACGATGTGGCTGTAGCCGCAATGGGCCGCGAACACGATCAGGATGGCGAGCGCCCGAACCCCGTCGAGCTGCGGCAGGTAGGGCATCGCTGCGGGACACGGGTCTCCGGGATGCGGCATGGCGGGAACCGATCTCCTGTCTGGGTCTGGGCAGCCGTGGCGGACCAGCCATGCGGTGTCCGATGGAACGCTTCGATTGAGGTGTCTCACGCCGTCATCGCGAGCGGAGCGACGTGACCCAGGGCAGCGCGCCGTCGATGAACGGGGCGCTGTCTGGATTGCTTTGCTCCGCTCGCAAAGACGGCGGTGCCGAAGCCAGCACGTCATAAAATGTATAAGCGCCGTTTTCGCGCCAGCTGACATCCGCACGAAACCTCACGCGGCTGAACCAATTGCAGGATCGTGAATCCGGGTCTCGGGCCACTCTCATGGCCGGAGGAGATTGGTAACCACGCCGGCCCATCATCCGGCCCGGTCGCGCCGCCTGAGCGCGTCGGGAGTGTTGCGTATGGTCCCGGTCCCACCCCGCCGTCCTGCCGGCCCGCGTGCCCGTCTCGGTACGGGCCTGTCGCTCCTGGCGCTGCTCGGCACGTCCGTCGCGGCGCTGGCGCAGGGCGCCCCCGCGGCCGTCCCGGCGGCCAGCCCGCCTCCGGGGCCGGTACCGCCGCGCGCCATTCCGGCTACGCTGCCGCCGAGCCCGGACACCGGATCGGCCGGCAAGGGCCCGGAGACCAAGGTGCCGGAGGCGAAAGGCCCCGAGACGAAGCCGGCCGAATCCAAGCCCGTGGAGACGGCATCCCCCGAATCAAAGCCCCTCCCGGGCAAGCCGCAGGAGACGGCGCGGAAATCGCGTGAGCCGGCGCCCCTCGTCTACGCCAAGGTCTCCGCCGACCCGAACCCGACGCTGACGGCGCGCACCTTCCTGGACACGCTTCGGGCGGCGGAGCGTTACGCGGCCTTTGCGGAGGCCGGCGGCTGGGAGCGGCTGCCCGAGGATCTCGCGCGCCTGAAGCCCGGCGAGCGCAACCCGGCGATCCCGGCGTTGCGCCACCATCTGACCCTGACCGGCGACCTGCCGGCGGACGCGCCCCCGAGCGACCGCCTCGATCCGCCCCTCGTAGCCGCGATCGCGGCCTTCCAGGGCCGCCACGGCTTGCCCGACAGCGGCATCCTGGGCCGGCTCACGATCAACGCGCTCAACGTGCCCGCCTCGGTGCGTCAGCGTCAGCTCGCCGCCTCGGCGTCCCGGCTGATGGGCTCGAAATTCCCGTTCGGCGAGCGCTACGTCTTGGTCAACATCCCCTCGGCCGTCGTCGAGGCGGTGGAGAACGGCACGGTGGTCCGCCGCTACGTCGCGGTGGTCGGCTCCCCCGACAAGGCGACCCCAGCCGTGGAGACGCGCATCACCGACATCAACTTCAACCCGACCTGGACCGTCCCGGCCTCGGTGGTGAAGAACGAGATCATCCCGCAAATGCGCAAGAATCCGGGCTATCTCGCCAAGAACCACATCCGGATCCTCGGGCCCTCCGGCGAGGTCGACCCGACTAAGATCGATTGGGCGGGCGAGAAGGCCGTCAACTACACGCTGCGGCAAGATTCCGGCTTCGACAATTCGCTAGGCCAGGTGCGGATCGACATGCCGAACCGCTTTGCCGTTTACATGCACGACACGCCGGCGAAATCGCTGTTCGCCGCCAGCGTGCGCTTCCACAGCCACGGCTGCGTCCGCGTCGGGCAGGTGAAGGAGCTCGTCGGGTGGCTGCTGCAGGGCACCGACGGCCCGAACGGCCCGGGCACGAGCTGGGGGCCGATCGAGATCGAGACCGGCATCGCCGACGGCGAGCGCCGCGACATCAAACTGCCCAAGCCGGTTCCGGTGACCTTCGTGTACCTCACGGGCTACGCCACCCCGGACGGCAAGGCGCATTTCCGCGACGACATCTACAATCTCGACACGCCGGCTCCGGAACCCGCGGCCACCGGCGCGATCCCGCCTGCGGGCAGCGTCCCCGCGCTTGTGAAGCCGGCCGCCGCCGCGCCGACGGCCAGACCCGCTGGGATGCCCGCAGCGGCGGCCAAGCCCGGCCCGACGAAGCCCGCTTCGGCCAAGCCCACGGCGGAGCGCCGCACTTTGGAATCCGTTGACGCTATCCGCTGACCCAACCCCGCGATGTCGATGAGCGCTCGTGTTTGCGCCACCAGATCGTCCGGAACGCCACCGACAGCGGCCATTTCACGGGTGCGGGCTTTCGGATTAGAGCCTCGCGAAGCCTGACGTCCTCGAGGGTCACCCCTCAGCGTCATTCCGGGGCGCCGCAGGCGGGCCCGGAATCCGGACGCCGTGTCGGTGAAAGGCTTGCCGCGTCGGTAGGTCTGGATCCCGGGTTCCGCTCCCGCGGACCCGGGATGACGATGGCGGGGGCTTAGCGACGAAGGCGTCCTGCATCCGAGCAGGCATCAAGCCCCCGCCAGATCCAGCCGCACTTTGACCAAGCCGGGATCCTCCGGGTCGCGGCTCTGCGCGAAGCCGAGGCGGCGGCAGACGGCCAGCATCGGCCTGTTCTCGGCCAGCACCGAGCCCTCGACCCGGCCGATCCCCTCCGAGCGCGCCCAGTCGATCATCAGGCGCATGAGGGCGAAGGCCAGACCCGTGCCCCGGACGTCGCGGCCCACCGCGATCGCGTACTCGCCGCTCTCGTGGTTGGCGTCGGCGTGCAGCCGCACAGCGCCGAGCATCCGCTCGCCACCGTTCGGCTCGACCTCGGTGGCCACGAAGGCGATGGCCCGGGCATAGTCGAGCTGGGTGAGCCGCGCCAGGAAGGCATGGCTGAACTCGCGCACCGGCCCGAAGAAGCGCAGACGCAGATCCTCCGGGTCGAGCCCCTTGAAGAAGGTCAGGAACAGGCCCTCGTCCTCGGGTCGAACCGGCCGCACGCGGATCGTGCGGTCCTTGAGATTGAGGGTGCGAACCCACTCCGCCGGGTAGGGGCGGATCGCGAAGCGCGGATGGCCGCGGCCGTATTGCCTCTTCTCGGAGCGATGGATCCGGACCTTGGCGTCGAGTGCCAGCACGCCGGTCTCGTCGGCGAGCAACGGGTTGATGTCGAGTTCGCGGACCTGCGGCAGGTCGGCGGCCAATTGGGACAATTTCACCAGCGTCAGCGCGATCGCCGGCAGGTCGGCCGCCGGCACGTCGCGGTAGCTGTCGAGACGCCGGGCGACGCGGGTGCGGCCGATGAGGTCGCGGGCGAGGATCAGGTCCAGGGGCGGCAGGCCGAGCGCCCGGTCGTCGATCACCTCCACCGCCGTGCCGCCGCGGCCGAAAACCACGACAGGGCCGAAGACCGGATCCTCGGCGAGGCCGGCGATAAGCTCGCGCCGCTGGCCCCTGCGCACCATCGGCTGCACGGCGAAACCGGTGACCCGCGCATCCGGCCGCTCCCGGCGCGCCCGGGTCAGGATGCTGCCCGCGGCCGCGCGGACATCGGCCTCGCTGGTGAGGTCGAGATGGACCCCGCCGACATCGGATTTATGCACGACGTCGGGAGAGACGACCTTGAGGGCTACGGCCCCGCCCGCCGCGATGATCGGCCACGCGGCGGCGGCGGCCGCATCCTTGTCGGGGGCGAGGGTGATAGGGACGGTCGGGATGCCGTAGGCCTCCAGTAGGCCGTTCACCGCGACCGGATCGAGCCACGCGGCGCCCTGACGGAGGGCGCCGGCGATGATCGAGCGGGCGCGGGCCGTATCGGGGGAGAAGTCGCGCGGCAGCGAACCCGGCGTGCGCATGAGGTCGTCCTGCGCCTCGCGGTAACGCACGAGATGGAGGAAGCCCTCAATCGCCTCCGAATCGGTGGTGAAATGCGGGATCCCGGCCCGGGCGTAGGCGTCGCGCGCGGCCTCGGCGTCGCCCAGGCAGACCGCGAAGACCGGCTTCTTGCGCGTCTGGCCGGCCCGGGCCCGCTTGACCGTGTCGGCGATCGCGCTCGCGACCTCGCCGGCCTCCGAGCGGGCGGTCGGGACGTGGATCGCCAGCACGGCATCGCTCGTCCGGTCCACGAGCATCGGGCCCAGGGCGCCCGAGAAGGCCGGGCCCGCCGCGTCGATGCCGAGGTCGAGCGGATTGCCGGCCGGACGCCCCTCGGCTGCGGCGGCTCCGGCAAGGCTGCCCGATTTCTCGATCAGCCGGTCGGCGGCGAGCAGGCCGATGCCGCGGCCGTTCGACAGGATGGCCAGCCGGTCGCCCGGGAACGGACGCTGGCGCCCGAGGGTCTCGACCGCGGAGAACATCTCGTCGAGATCCTGGACGGCCAGGAGACCGGCCCGCCGGAAGGCCGCCGCGTAGACCGCGTCCGGCCGGGCCAGCGCGCCGGTATGGGTCACGGCCGCGCGCCTGTCCGGGCGGTGACGGCCGGCGCGCAGAACCACGACGGGTTTCGCGCGGGCCGCAGCGCGCGCCGCCGACATGAACCGGCGCGCATCGGCGACCCGGTCGAGGCACAGAAGGATCGCGCGGGTGCGGTAATCGGCGGCGAAGTGATCCAGGCAATCGGCCACGCCGATATCGAGCACGCTGCCCAGCGACAGGACCGCCGAGAAGCCGGTCCCGTGGCGGGCGCCCCATTCGACGAGGGCCGCGGCGACGGTGCCGGATTGCGAGACGAGCGCGAGGTCCCCGGCCTTGGGGGCATGGGCGAAGAGGCTGGCATTGAGCTTGGCGCCCGGCACCGCGAGCCCGGCACTGTCAGGCCCGAGCAGGCGCAGGCCATGCGCACGGGCGATCCGATGGGCCGTCGGCCCGGGATCGTCCGGCTCCGAGCCGAGCCGGGCAGTGAGGATGACGGCCGCCCCGGCGCCGATCGCGGCGGCCTGCGCCACCACGTCGGGAACACCCGGCGGCGGCACCGCGATCAGGACGAGATCGGGGACGGCTGGCAGATCGGCGATCCGTGGCACGCAGGGCAGGCCGTCGATGGTGGC
This sequence comes from Methylobacterium sp. OAE515, assembly GCF_041806315.1. Lineage (NCBI taxonomy): Bacteria > Pseudomonadati > Pseudomonadota > Alphaproteobacteria > Hyphomicrobiales > Methylobacteriaceae > Methylobacterium > Methylobacterium sp. OAE515. The sequence goes on along the minus strand of NZ_JBGMUV010000001.1, from coordinate 1,566,467 downwards.
CTGATCGGGCTGCACCGGCATGATCGCGCCCGGAAAGCCGGCGCCGCGCAGGCTGTCCAGCACGCTGCGACCCAGCGAGCCCTCCCGCGTCATGGCCGCGACCAGGGCGATCGAGCGGGGCGCCAGCAGCTTGTCGAACCGATAGGTACTCACGACCGGCCGCTCACAGGTCCGCCGTCACGGGATGAGATCCTGTGGGGGATGCGTGCCGGCGTGCATGCGGTGTCCCTCGCTGGCATCGGGATCCGGCGAGCCTCCAGGCCTGCGCCGCTCTACCAGATGGCGCAGCCCGCCGCACGGGCAATGCCCGATCGGCCCGCCCCTGTCGGACGCGGCTCCGGGGCTGCCGGGCCCTACAGAGACACCCGCGATGTCCAATATCTATCAACCTTTACCGTCGTCAAAACGGATTTTGTGAACCGATCTAGATTGGTCTTGCCATCAAATTCGCGCCACCATAGTAACTGCGCCTCAACTACCCTGTATCGGGCCAACCAGAAACAGATTCCGGCCCTTCGGCGCAGAGCGACGGCCGAGGCCAGGGATCACGAGGAGATTGCGGGATGGATGCCACGGTTGAAGGGCAACCGGACTATCTCACGCTGTCGGTCGACATCGTATCGGCGTTCGTGAGCAACAATCCGGTGCCCGCGCCGGAACTGCCGAGCCTGATCGCGGCCGTCCACGCGACTCTGCATGGGCTCAGCCAGCCGGCGGCGGCGCCGGCGGAGGAGTTACGGCCTGCCGTCCCGGTCCGGCGCTCGGTCCAGCCGGACTTCATCGTGTGCCTGGAGGACGGGAAGAAGTTCAAGTCGCTCAAGCGCCACCTGCGCACCCATTACGACATGACGCCCGACGCGTACCGTCAGAAATGGGGTCTCCCGCCCGACTACCCGATGGTGGCGCCGAACTATGCGGCCGCCCGGTCCAGCCTCGCCAAGAGCATGGGGCTCGGCCATCAGCGCCGGAAAGGCTGAGCGCGTCCACGCGCATCCACAGCTTTCCAGCCCCGGTTTAGGTATCGGGCAAGGGGAGCTTGCGAGGGTCGGACGCCCCTCCGCACTCCCGAGACCCGATGTCCGGCAAGCCCAGCCCCGTCGCCCGCCTGTTCTGGACGGCCGTGATCGGCTGCCCATTCGGGTTCTGGTTCGGCACACCCGGCTTCGCGGCGACGGGCGCCGCTCTCGCGCTGGTCCTGACGCGCCATGTCGGCCGGCCCCGCCGGTTCCGGGCTCGGGTCCGCCGCATCGCCCGGGCGCATGGCGAGACCCTGGCGCTCCGGCGGCGCCAGGAGAGCTTCTGCGACGCCTACGGCAACTGGATCGAGGACGGCTGGCTGCGCGAGCGGGCGTACTTCCTCGATCGCACGGTGCTGCCGCAGATTGGTCCACGCTACGCCGATCTCGCCGTCTCGGAGCGCGAGCGGATGCTGGCGATCGTCGAGGCCGAGGCCGCTGCGGTCGCGCTCCCGGACGAGGAGGACGCTCCGGAGGAGGGGCTCGAGTACGAACGCTTCTGCGCGGATCGCCTCGCTGAGGCCGGCTGGCGGGCGCACAGGACGCCGGCGAGCGGCGATCAGGGTGCCGACATCGTCGCAGTGCGTGACGGCCTGCGCCTCGTGGTTCAGTGCAAGCGGCTGAGCAAGCCCGTCGGCAATGCCGCGGTGCAGGAAGCGGCGGCGGCCCAGCGCTACTGGGCGGGCGACCGCGCCGCGGTCGTGTCGAATGCCGGATTCACGCCGGCGGCCCGCCGGCTCGCGGCCGCGACGGGCGTGCTGCTCCTGCATCACGATGCCCTCGCCGCGCTCGACCTCGCCGCGCGGTGACGGCTTCAGGCGAGCGGGCCGGGAATGGCGATCTCCGCCTCGCCGAGCAGGCGCGCCTCGTGCCGACGCACGAACAGCCAGAGGGCCAGGCCGCCGAACACCACCAGGGCCAGCAGCGTCAGGCCGACCGGACCCACGATGTGCTCGATCGAGCGCCCGCAATAATATGAGCCGATGCCCATGCTGGCCGCCCAGGTGATCCCGCCCAGCGCGTTGAAGGCGAAGAATCGGCGGGCATCCAGGCGGTTCACGCCCGCCAGCAGGGCCGCGTAGGCACGCAGCATCGCGGTGAAGCGGCCGAAGAACACGATCTTCCCGCCATGGCGGCGGAACAGGTATTGGCCGAGCTTGAGGCGTCCGTGATCGAGGGCGATCACGTGTCCGTAGCGCAGAAGCAGGGGCATGCCCCAGCGGCGACCGGCCCAGTAGCCGACATTGTCACCCAGGATCGCGGCCGCCGCGGCCGCGGCGATCACGAGGCCGATGTTGAGGTTGCCCGTGCTGCCGGCATAGACGGCGGCCGAGATCAGCACCGTCTCGCCCGGGCAGGGCACGCCGGCGCTTTCCAGGGTGATGATCACGAAGATGGCGATGTAGCCGTAATTCGCGATCAGATCGGCGATAGGCAGGTCGTTCAGGAAGGCCATGCGGTCCTCGAGGCCGGTCTTCGGGCAAAGCCCGAAGACAGAAGCGGGCGGAACGTGGCCTTAAAAGGGCTCGCCGAGGGCGGGAAGCCGGCTCAGAGCACCTTCAGGAGCGCCTCCGCACCCGAGGCCTCCGCCTTAGAGGGAGTCTCTTCCACGTTCAGGATGCGCACGACGCCATCCTCGACGAGCATGGAGTAGCGCTTCGAGCGCATGCCGAGACCGAAACCGGTGCCGTCCATCTCCAGGCCGATCGCCTTGGCGAAGTCGGCATTGCCGTCGGCGAGGAATTCCAGGCCTTCGGCCCCGCTGGCCTTCGACCAGGCGTCGAGCACGAACACGTCGTTGACGCTGGTCACAGCGATCGCATCGACACCGCGGCCGAGGATCTCGTCCTTGTGGGTGACGAAGCCCGGCAAGTGGTTGCGGTGGCAGCTCGGCGTGAAGGCGCCGGGCACGCCGATCAGCACCACGCGCCGGCCCTTGAACACGTCGTCGGTGGTGCGGGCGATCGGGCCTTCCGGACCGGTCACCCGGAACGTGGCCTGGGGCAGATGGTCGCCAACCTGGATCATCGCGGGTTCCTCGTTGCCGCGCGCCAAGATTGCGCGCGTGAGCAGCGCGCCTGACCTAGCGTGACAGACAGGACCTGTCGAGGAAGCCGCGTGCTTGAAGTCCGGTGCTCATGACGCCGCGCCAAGCCGGTCGCGCGCTTTGTCCGCTGGACAAGCGGAGGGCACCGCGTAGCATGTGGGTATGCAGAACCCAGCGTCGCCCGCGCGTTCCGCGCTCTCCGGACCGAACTTCCTCGACGGCCAGTTCCTTGTGGCGATGCCGGGGATGGCGGACGAGCGCTTCGCCCGCTCGGTGATCTACGTCTGCGCCCATTCCGCCGACGGGGCGATGGGCATCATCGTGAACAAGGCGGCGACCGACATCAGCATGCCGGATCTGCTGGTCCAGCTCGACGTGGCGCCCGAGGCGGACGCGATCCGCCTGCGCGAGCGCGTCGGTCACATGCCGGTCCTGATGGGTGGTCCCGTGGAGGGACGACGCGGCTTCGTCCTCCACACCGACGATTTCCACATCCAGCAATCGACGCTGATCATCGACGACGGCATCTGCCTGACGGCGACCGTGGAGATCCTTCGGGCCATCGCCAGCGGCGAGGGACCGGCGAGCGCCGTGCTGGCGCTCGGCTATGCCGGCTGGCAGGCGGGCCAGCTGGAGAGTGAGATCATGGCCAATGGCTGGCTCAACTGCCCGGCCGATCCGGCCCTGATCTTCAACGCCGACCTCGACGCGAAGTACGACCTCGCCCTGCGGGCGAACGGCATCGACCCCGCGATGCTGTCGATGACCGCCGGCCGGGCCTGATCCGGCCGGGAGCGCGACTGGCCTCACGTTGCGCCGGGTTGCATTGCTTGGCGCGCAAGGGCGCTCGAGCCGAACTGCCAGCCGGCGATGAGGCGCGGATCGGCGCGGTGGCCTATTCCTGAACGGCGTCGGCACCGCCGCCCGCGTCCGGGTTCATGCCTTCGACGGCGGGCTTCGGCCGGGGCCGGCGCGGCGCGGCCGCGGCGGTCGGAACCGCCGTGTTGGCACCGAGGCGGGTGGCCAGGGCCAGAGCCCGGTTCTCGGTGACGCGCAGGTGGCAGAACCCGTGCGAGCCTTCCCGAGAATAGGTGCGGCAGAGCTGCTCCCGATCCGACGAGAAGGCAGCCTGCTCGCTTACGATCGGCCGCACGTCCTCGCGCCGGGCCCGCTGCGTCATGAGCTTGTAATTGTCGCGCACGGCCTTGTCGGCGACGCCCCGACCCGTGTCGAATTCGCCGGCCCGCGGAATCAGGGTGGCGGCGGCCGGCCCCCAGAGACCCGTGGGGGTCGTGGCGCAGTCCGCGGCCGAGAAGGTGCAGACCGGACCTGAGCCGAGGGTCGAGACCAGGATCCCACCCTCGGTCACGTCGAAACGCAGCGGGCACTCGGCCCCGGCGGCCTCGAAACGCGGGACGCCCTCGGGCTTGCCCTCGGCGCTCAACGAGACGGGATTGCCGCCCGCGAGCGGCACCGTGCACGTCTCGGCCGGCTGCGAGATCTTGGTCCCCGGCAGCTTGATCCGGGCGGTGATCGCGGTGCCGGACCGTTCCAGCTTCAGGGCGCCGGACAACCCGTTCAGCATGAGCTCCTGCCCGAGGATGCCGTCCTCCGACGGAGCCTTGAGCACGACCGGGCGCGCCGGCACGGGCGCGGGGCGCGGCGCTTCCGCCGCTGGAGGCTGCCCAGGCTCACCGGGTGCGCCCGGCGCGGGTGCCGCGGGCGGAGCCTCGGGAACGCCGCGGGGCGGCACCGGGGGTCGATCGGGCTTGATGCCGAACAGACGCTCGAAGAAGTTCTGCGCATGCGCAGGCGGCGAAGTCAGCATCGCGGGCGCCGCGACGGCGACCGCCAGGATCGGGAGCAGGAAGCTGCGGTTCAGACGCATCGTTCTCTACGGGGGACACGAAGTGGCGGGGCCACACGCAACCCCTTGTCGAAACGTTAACACGCCCTCGATGGCGCGGACGTGGCAGCGAAGCAACAAAATGCCATCACGCCATCCGGCAGGATCGCAGTCTCGGGCGATATCCTGCCGGGAACACAAGGAGATAGCAACGCTGCGCCCGGCCGATCGCCGCGTGCAGGCTTCGCCTTGCGAGCCCGTTGCGGGCTTCTTATATCGCCCTCGACGCGGGATTGCGCGCTGGGTTTCAGCCGTTCACGGCCCTTGATCCGGCCCGGGTCCCATACTCACATCACCTCCGTACACCGCCATGGGCCGAGCTGCTTCGGGGCTCGGCGGTCTGCTTGAACGCGACACAAAGAGGGATCCCACCATGGGTAAAGTTATCGGCATCGACCTCGGCACCACCAATTCCTGCGTGGCCGTGATGGAAGGCACGCAGCCCAAGGTCATCGAGAATTCGGAAGGCGCGCGCACCACGCCGTCCATCGTCGCCTTCACGGACGACGGCGAGCGGCTCGTCGGCCAGCCGGCCAAGCGCCAGGCGGTCACGAACCCCGAGCGCACGTTCTTCGCCATCAAACGGCTCATCGGCCGGACCTACGACGACCCGATGACCCAGAAGGACAAGGGCCTCGTGCCCTACAAGATCGCCCGCGGCGATAATGGCGACGCCTGGGTCGAGGCGGACGGCAAGAAGTACTCGCCCTCGCAGATCTCCGCCTTCACGCTGCAGAAGATGAAGGAGACTGCCGAGTCGCATCTCGGCCAGCCGGTCACGCAGGCGGTCATCACGGTCCCGGCCTACTTCAACGACGCCCAGCGTCAGGCCACCAAGGATGCCGGCAAGATCGCGGGCCTAGAGGTGCTGCGCATCATCAACGAGCCGACCGCGGCGGCGCTCGCCTACGGCCTCGACAAGAAGAAGTCCGGCACGATCGCCGTTTACGACCTCGGCGGCGGAACCTTCGACGTGTCGATCCTGGAGATCGGCGACGGCGTCTTCGAGGTGAAGTCGACGAACGGCGACACCTTCCTGGGCGGTGAGGACTTCGACAACCGGGTCGTCGAGTATCTGACGGCCGAGTTCAAGAAGGAGCAGGGCATCGATCTGACCAAGGACAAGCTCGCCCTTCAGCGCCTCAAGGAGGCCGCCGAGAAGGCGAAGATCGAGCTGTCCTCGGCCACTCAGACCGAGATCAACCTGCCCTACATCACCGCCGACAACACCGGCCCGAAGCACCTCGCGCTGAAGCTCAGCCGCGCGAAGTTCGAGTCGCTCGTCGACGATCTGGTGCAGCGGACGATCGAGCCTTGCCGCAAGGCGCTCAAGGATGCCGGCGTGTCGGCCTCCGAGATCGACGAGGTGGTGCTGGTCGGCGGCATGATCCGCATGCCGAAGATCCAGGAGGTGGTGAAGTCCTTCTTCGGCAAGGAGCCCCACAAGGGCGTCAACCCGGATGAGGTCGTGGCCATCGGCGCCGCCGTGCAGGCGGGCGTGCTCCAGGGCGACGTCAAGGACGTGCTGCTCCTCGACGTGACCCCGCTGTCGCTCGGCATCGAGACACTGGGCGGCGTGTTCACCCGGCTCATCGACCGCAACACCACGATCCCGACCAAGAAGTCCCAAACCTTCTCGACGGCGGAAGACAACCAGAACGCGGTCACGATCCGGGTCTTCCAGGGCGAGCGCGAGATGGCGGCCGACAACAAGCTGCTCGGCCAGTTCGACCTCGTCGGCATCCCGCCGGCGCCCCGCGGCATGCCGCAGATCGAGGTGACCTTCGACATCGACGCCAACGGCATCGTCAACGTGACGGCCAAGGACAAGGCGACCAACAAGGAGCACCAGATCCGCATCCAGGCCTCGGGCGGCCTCTCGGACGCCGACATCGAGCGCATGGTCAAGGACGCCGAGGCGAATGCCGAGGCCGACAAGAAGCGGCGTGAGCTCGTCGAGGTGAAGAACCAGGGCGAGAGCCTGATCCACGCCACCGAGAAGTCGGTGACCGAGTACGGCGACAAGGTCCCGGCCTCCGACAAGGGGGCGATCGAGACCGCGATGACCGCGCTCAAGACCGCGCTCGAGGGCGAGGACGTCGAGGCGATCAAGGCCCGCACCACGGACCTGATGCAGGCCTCGATGAAGCTCGGCGAGGCCATGTACGCCGCCAATCAGGCGGCCGGCCCGGACGCCGGTGCCGAGGCGGCGGCCTCCGAGAAGAAGGACGACGTCATCGACGCCGACTTCCAGGAGGTCGACGAGAAGGACCAGAAGAAGCGCGCCTGAGGCGCATTTCTGATACGACCGCGCAGGGCCGGAGCGATCCGGCCCTGCGTTTGCGTGGGCAGCTGATCCGAAGGCTCCGTCATTCCGGCGACGCGAAGCGAAGCCCGGAAGCCAGAAGCGCCGACAGATCAACGTTCTGCACGGGCAGTGCTTCTGGATTCCGGGCTCGCCTGCGGTGCCCCGGAATGACGAAGCGAGAGTAGAAGCGTCGCGATCCGAAGTTCGGGCCGACGGGAAGGCACCTGAGGGCGGGATGTCGAAGCGGGACTATTATGAGATCCTGGGGGTCACCAAGACCGCCACGGAAAGCGAGATGAAGGTCGCTTTCCGCAAGCTCGCGATGACCTATCATCCCGACCGCAATCCCGGCGACAAGGACGCCGAGATCAAGTTCAAGGAAATCAACGAGGCCTATCAGTGCCTCTCCGACGGCCAGAAGCGCGCCGCCTACGACCGGTTCGGCCACGCGGCCTTCAGCCAGGGCAGCGCCGGCGGACCCGGATTCGGCAACGAGTTCGGCGACTTCATGTCGGACATCTTCGACAATTTCTTCGGCGACGGCCGTGGCGCCGCCGGCGGCGCCCGGGGGCGCGGCGGCGCGCCGGGCCGCGAGCGTGGGGCCGACCTGCGCTACAATCTCGAGATCACCCTGGAGGAGGCCTTCGCCGGCAAGGCCGAGACCATCAAGATTCCGACCTCGGTGACCTGCGAGGCCTGCGACGGTTCCGGCGCCAAGCCCGGCTCGAAGCCCAGGACCTGCCCGACCTGCGCGGGCTACGGCCGCGTCCGGGCCGCACAGGGCTTCTTCGCCATCGAGCGCACCTGCCCGAACTGCCACGGCCGCGGCGAGATCGTCGACGATCCCTGCACCGCCTGCCAGGGCGCCGGGCGCGTCAACCGCGAGCGCACCCTCTCGATCAACGTGCCGGCGGGCGTCGATGACGGGTTGCGGATCCGGCTCGCCGGAGAGGGCGAGAGCGGGTTGCGCGGCGGCCCGGCGGGGGACCTCTACGTTTTCCTGTCGATCAAGCAGCACGAGTTCTTCCAGCGCGACGGCGCCGACCTGTTCTGCCGGGTGCCGATCTCGATGGTCACCGCCGCGCTGTCGGGCGAGATCACCGTGCCGGTGATCGACGGCTCGCAGACCCAGGTGCGCATCCCTGCGGGCACGCAGACCGCCAAGCAGTTCCGCATCAAGGGCAAGGGCATGCCGGTGCTCCGCTCGCGGGAGGTCGGCGACCTCTACATCCAGGTCTTCGTCGAGACCCCGCAGAACCTGACCAAGCGCCAGCGCGAGCTGCTCCAGGAGTTCGACCAGTCGGCCTCCCCGGAGAACCACCCCGAATCCGCGGGCTTCTTCTCGAAGGTGCGGGACTTCTTCGGCGGCACCGTCCGTCCGTGAGGTCGGATCCCAAACCGGGGAAGACCTGTTATGCATGCGGTCGGCGTGGCCTGCGTACCCTAGGCGCCGTCCCGGCTTGACTGTAAGACAGCGCCGTTCTCTAGCCTTTCATTCTCATCCGGCATCAAGGAATCCAGGACTTGCCGCCGCTCCGCCGTCCCAACGCGAAGGCTCCTGCCGCCAGGAGCGCGATTTTCGGGCCGCGGCGCGACCCCTTGGAGGACGAGGCCCGCTTCCTCCGCTCCTGGTTCGAGCGACCGCTGGTGACGGGTGCCGTGACGCCCTCGGGCAAGATGCTGGCCCGGACCATGGCATCCTACGTCGATCCGCGGCGGGAAGGCCCGGTCGTCGAGCTTGGGCCCGGCACCGGCCCGGTGACCGAGGCGCTGATCCGGCGCGGCGTTGCGCCGGAGCGGCTGATCCTCGTCGAGTTCAACCCCGACTTCTGCCGCCTGCTCACGCATAGGTTCCCCGGCGTCACGGTGATCCGCGGCGACGCCTACGACATGCGCGCCAGCCTCAAGGCCGTGCTCACGCAGCCCGCCGCCGCGACGATCTCCAGCCTGCCGCTGTTCACCAAGCCGCTGGAGCAGCGGCTCGACCTGCTCAACACCGCCCACGACCTGATGCAGCCGGGCGCGCCGTTCGTGCAGTTCACCTACGCGGTGGTGCCGCCGATCCCGGCCCGCTGCGAGGCCGGCAGCTACACCGCCGACCGCTCCAACCGGGTCTGGCTGAACCTGCCGCCGGCTCGGGTCTGGGTCTACCGCCGGCCCTGAGCTGAACACGGCCCTCGCTGCAGGGACGATTGTCCAGACGGCAGCGATCGACCACCCCGTCATTCCGGCGCGCCGCAAGCGAGCCCGCAATCCAGAAGCACCGTCCGTGCAAGGTCTTGGCAGGTCCGCGTTTCTGGATCCCGGGCTCCGCTGCGCGACCCCGGGATGACGGGTGAAGGCTTATGCGTCGACGCGCCCCCGAACGCGGAGAAGAGCAGACGTTTCAGAAGCGGCGGCCGGGTCGACCTGAACACGGGCTGAGCGAGCAGCTCACGTTGATGTCAACTTCAACGGTTCACACCTGAGACACGGCCGGACGCGCAATCGCGCCCGGCGTGGAACAGGAGAACCTCGATGTTCACCAAGACCGCACGCACCCGCTTGGCTGCAGCGCTGGCCTTCGGCGGCCTTGCCCTCGCGGCGCCGGCCATGGCCGCGCCGCTGAGCCGCGACGCAGGATTGCAGCAGGGTTCCGGCGAGGTCCACACCGTCCAGTACGGTCATGGCTACGGTCACCGCCATGGCGGCTGGGGTCACCACGGTTTCGGCCCGCGCCATCACCATCACGGCGGCTGGGGTCGGGGGCACCATTACGGCTGGCGCCACCATGGTTTCGGCCCGCGTCACCATCACCACGGCGGCTGGGGTCATCGGCACGGCCACGGCCGCTGGTAGGCTCCTGAGGGGCGCGCGTTCCACGTGAGCGGGGCGCGCCTTTTCAGGACATCGCAGCCGCGCCCGGCCGCCACCCGGGTGCGGCCGCTCGACGGGCCGGACGCTAACCGGCGCTCACCCGCTCGATGACGGCCGGCCGCTCCGCTGGCGCCGCCCCCATCCGATAGGCGGCCCGCAGGGCGGCCTCCGCCTGATCGGCCGCGGCCTCATCGGCGGCGTGGACGATCCCGAGCAGGCCGCCGGACGCGCCGGGGCCGGCGAGATCGGTGAAGCCGACCCGTGGGTCGATGGCATCCTCCGGCCGGGTGCGACCGCCGCCGAGTTCGATCACCGCCAAGCCGAGCGCCCGCGTCGCGACTGCCGCGACGGTTCCGGTCTGATGGACCGGCCGCTGCACCGGCGCCTCGGACAGGGACCGGGCCGGCTTTTCCAGGAGGTCGCCCGGCCCGCCGAGGGCGGTGACCATGCGGGCGAAGCGCTCGGCCGCCCGGCCCGTGGCGAGCGCCTGCTCCAGCCGCGCCGCAGCGTCGTCCCGATCCGGCGCCAGACCGCCGGCCACAAGCATCTCGGCGCCCAGCGCCAGCGTGACCGCGTGGAAGCGCGGCTCGCGGCGTACGCCCGTCAGGTAATCGATCGCGTAGGCGACCTCGACGGCGTTGCCGGCGGCGCTGGCCAGCGGCGCGTCCATGTTGGTGATCAGCGCGGTCGTGCGCAGGCCCGCGCCGCCCGCCACCGTGACGATGCTCTCGGCCAGCGCCTGCGCCGCCGGCAGGCTCTCCATGAAGGCGCCGGAGCCCTGCTTGACGTCCATCACCAGCCCGTCGAGGCCCGCGGCCAGCTTCTTCGACAGGATCGACGCGGTGATCAGGTCGAGGGATTCCACCGTGCCGGTCACGTCGCGGATCGCGTAGAGGCGCCGGTCGGCCGGGGCGAGGTCGGCCGTCTGCCCGATGATCGCGCAGCCGACCTCCCCGACAACCCGTCGGAACGCGTCGAGCCCCGGCGTGGCGTCGTAGCCCGGGATGCTGCCGAGCTTGTCCAGCGTGCCGCCGGTATGGCCGAGCCCCCGGCCGGAGATCATCGGCACGTAGCCGCCGCAGGCCGCCACCATGGCAGCGAGCGGCAGGCTCACCGTGTCGCCGATCCCGCCGGTGGAATGCTTGTCCAGCACCGGACCGGGCAGGCTCCAGGTGAGGACGCGGCCCGACTCGGCCATGGCGCGGGTCAGCGCCACCCGCTCCGGCAGCGCGAGCCCGCGGAAGAACACCGCCATCGCGAAGGCCGCGGCCTGTCCCTCCCCGACCGCACCGTTGGTGAGACCCTGGACGAAGGCGCGGATTTCCTCGGGGTCGAGGGACAGGCCGTCTCGCTTGGCGCGGATCGTCTCCTGGGGAAGCCGCACCCTCAGACTTCCCGCGCCTGCATCAGGGTCTCGAACAGGCTGCTCGCCCCGAGCCGGAAGGTCTTCTGGGTGATCCAGCCCGGCCCCATGACCCGATCGGCCAGGGCGAGGTAGGCCGCGGCGTCGGCGACGCTGCGCAGGCCGCCGGAGACCTTGAGGCCCGCCGGTCGGCCGCTCGCGCGGATCTCGGAGAGCATCGCCTCGGCCGCGTCCGGAGTCGCCGAGACCGGGCTCTTGCCCGTAGAGGTCTTGAGGAAGTCGGCGCCCGCCTCCAGGGCGAGCCGGCTGGCTTCCCGGATCCGCGTCGGATCGGCGAGCTCGCCCGTCTCCAGGATCACCTTGAGGATCGCCGAGCCGCAGGTGTCGCGCACGGCCTCCACCATGTCGCGGGCGAGGGCCGCGTCGCCCCGCAGCAGGGCGCGGTAGGGCAAGACGAGGTCGATCTCGTTCGCCCCGTCGCGCAGCGCCTCGGCGGTGTCGTCGGTGGCGCGGGCGCAATCCTCGCCGCCAGCCGGGAAGTTGATCACCGTGGCGACACGGATCCCCGTGCCCGCGAGCGCCCGTGCGCCCTGCTCGACGAAGCGGGGCCAGACGCAGATCGCCGCCACGCCGCCGCGTTTCGCGTCCCGGCAGAGGGTATCGATCTTGGTCTCGGTGCAGGTCTCGCCGAGATCGGTGAGGTCGAGGAGTGGCAGCGCCCGGCGGGCGACCGCGCCGGCTTCGGGATCACTCATCGGACATGTCTCCGTCGGGCAGGCCGGCCACGAAGGCCCGGACCAAGCGTCCGAGATCCGCCGCGGCGCGGGCTGCCACCGCCTTCGTCTCCGCGTGGTGCGGCGCGCCCCCGGCAATCCCGGCCGCCAGATTGGTCACCACCGAGACCGCGGCGACCGGCAGATCGAGGAAGCGGGCGAGGATGACCTCGGGCACGGTGGACATGCCGACGCAATCGGCCCCGAGGATGCCCGCCATACGAACCTCCGCGGGCGTCTCGAAGCTCGGGCCGGAGAACCACGCGTAAACGCCCTCTCCCAGAGGCACACCGCAGGCCGCGGCCGCCGCGCGGAGCCGCGCCCGAAGGTCCGGATCATAGGCTTCGGTCATCGGCACGAAGCGGGCGTCGCTGGCCTCACCGATCAGGGGATTCAGGCCGGAGAGATTGATGTGGTCGGCGAGCAGCACGAGGCTGCCGGGGCCGGTCTCAGGCCGGAGCGAACCGGACGCGTTGGTGAGCAGCAGGCGCCGGGCGCCGAGCTGCCGGGCGCAGGCGAGCGGCACGCGCATCACCGCCGGATCGCCGTGCTCGTAGGCATGGGCCCGCCCCTCGAACACCAGGACGGGTCGCCCTGCCAGGGTGCCGCGGTGCAGCCGGCCCCCGTGGCCGCTGACGCCAGGCCCCGGAAAGCCGGGGACCGCCGCGTAGTCGATGGCAATCGCGTCCGCGAGGGCGGCGGCGATGCCGCCGAGGCCGGTGCCGGTGACCACCGCGCAGGCGTAAGGTCCCGCGAAGCCGGCGGCGCGCAGCGTATCGAGGGCAGCCGCCTCACTCACCCAGCGTCTCCGGACCGAAGGATTCCGGCAGAAGCTCCGCCAGCGTGAAGCTGCGGAGGACACCCTCCGGCCCGGCCGCGTGGATCGGCGTGTCCGGCGCGGCGAATTCACGGATGCGCTGGCGGCAGGCACCGCAGGGCGTCACGAGGCCCGCGCCGTCGCCGCAGACCAGGATCGCCGCGACCCGCCGGCCGCCGGCCGCGATCATCGCGGCGATCGCCCCCGCCTCCGCGCAGGTGCCGACCGGATAGGCGGCGTTCTCGACATTGCAGCCGGCATGGATCGCGCCGACCTCGTCGCGGAGCGCGGCGCCGACCCGGAAGCGGGAATACGGAGCGTGCGCCCGTTCGCGCACAGACCGGGCTGCCGCGAACAGGGCGGCGAGCCCGTCATCCTCGTGTCCTGAACCGACGGCCTGCATGGCCGATCTTTGGCACCCGCCGGGGCGCCCTGTCGAGGGCCCCACCGGAGGTCAAAGTTCGGTCAGGGTAGGGTCAGCGGATCGCCGCGCCGGCCCCGAGCAGGCTCGCGGCCTGGCGCAGATCCGCGTCGTCCCGCGGGCCGCTGAGGGCGTAGGCGGTGTCGCCGGCATTCCACGAGAGGACGTCGCCGTCGTCCGAGCCGGTGAGCGTCGCCGGACCGCCGCGGATCCCGCGGGTAGCGAACAGCGACGCCTCGCCGAAGGTCCCGGCGTCGAGCGCGATCTCGATGCCGGTGCCGTGCCGGGCGGGGAAGATCTGGATGTCGCGCACGTGCCAGCCCTCCGGAAGGGTCGGCAGGTCGATGCCCGTGACGGTGCGGAGGCGCGCCCGGTCGTAGACCGGACCGTCGCCCTGCCCGGCGATGCTCTTGCGCAGCTGCGCCACCGCGCGAGCCTGCCGGGCATCCGACAGCAGCGCCGGATCCGGGGTCGCCGCCAGGGTATCGGGCACGCCGAACTGGCCGATCTCGTCGTGGGCGAGCCAACCGGCGCCGACGAGCACCGCGATGGCGGCGGCCCGCTTCAGGCGCGAGGCCACCCGGCGCCAGCGCAGGTTCCGGTCGAAACGGCGCGCCAGCGCGACGGTCCGGTCGGGCCCGGGTCCCGGCACACGCTCGAAACAGGCCCGGAGGGCGTCGCGGTCGTGCATCTCGGCCATCACCCGGGCCGCGGCTGCGGGATCGGCCGCCAGATGCGCCTCGACCTCGAGGCGGCGCATCGGGTCGATCTGCCCGTCGACGAAGGCGATGAGATCGTCGTCTGTGATCGGATCAATCATCGTGAAGTCCTCGAATCCAGCGTAGCCCGGAGGGCGATCCGCCGGTCGCAATCGTCCTATCCTGCCGGCACCGCGGGCGGTGCCGGCCTATCCTCAGGCCTCACCGACGGCCCGCCGGAGCGGCCAAACCGAGTGGCGCTGCGGCTCGTCCGACACGACGAGCCGCAGCGCCGACGGTGGCCCGCGCCGTGTCTCGGGGGATCGGCCGGACTCCGCCTCACCGGCGGCCCGGTCGGTCCGCGCGCCCTCCTCGAAGGCCCGCAGCGCCGCCCGGCCGCGACCGAGGCGGGACATCAGCGTGCCGATCGGGATGCCGAGCACGGCGGCCGCGTCGGCATAGGCCATTCCCTCCAGGGTCACGAGGTGCAGGGCGGCGCGCTGCTCCTCGGGCAGGGTGAGAAAGGCCTGGCGGATCTGGGCGAGACGGACCCGGCCCTCCTGGGCCGGCGGCGCCATGTCGTCGGCCATCCGGACCAGCGTGTCGGCGTGGCGCGCCTCGACCTGCCTGCGGCGCTGCTCGTCGATGAAGGCGTTGTGCAGCACCGTCATCATCCAGGTGCGCAGGTTCGTGTTCGGGCGCAGCGAGCCCTGCATCTCCAGGGCGCGGACCAGGGTGTCGTGCACGAGGTCGTCGGCCCGCAGCGTGTCGCGGGTGAGCGACCGCGCGTAGCGCCGCAGCGGCACGAGCAGATCGAGAAGGTCGGGACGCTTGTTCTTATCCGATGCCATAGGGTGTGAACGCGGACGCGCGGACGTTTAATCCCTCCGCCCGCGCACGGCGTTGCTCAGGCCTGATCGAGGGTGGCGGCGATCCCCGAGATCACGCGCGGATCGGTGGGCTCGACCTGCGTGGCGAAGGCGGCCGCGAGGGTGCCGTCGCGGGCGATCAGGTACTTGTGGAAGTTCCAGCGGGGCGTCTCGGCCGGGCGCTCGGCCGCGGCCCAACGGTAGAACGGGTGGGCGCCCGGCATCCGCACGCGGGTCTTGGCGGTCAACGGGAAGGTGACGCCGTGGTTCTTCCGGGCGGCCTCCGCGATCGCCGGCCCGTCCAGGGGCTCCTGATTGCCGAAATCCGGCGAGGGCACCCCGATGACCGTGAGGCCCCGGTCGCGGAAGCGGGTCCACAGCGTCTGAAGGCCGGCGAGCTGTCCGGCATAGCCGCAGGCCGTCGCGGTGTTGACCACGAGGATCGGGCGGCCGGCATAGGCCGAGAGGGGCATCGGGCCGCCCTCCGGCGTATCGAAACCGAAATCGGTCGCCCGCGGCCCATCGGCCGCATGCGCGCCGCCGGCGAGCCCGGCGCCGATCAGGATCAGGGCTTCCCGGCGCAGCAATGTCATGACGGCAGCCTCGTTCCGAGGGGGCGACCGCGCGCCCGATGGCAGGTGCCCGAACGTGCCACGCCGCGCGGGGTTTCGTCACGCGCGGGGTCGATTCGTCGCAGACGCCAGCTGCGCCTCAGGCCGCCCGGATCGAGTCGAGGAACTGGCGCATCTCCGCGTCGAGCTTCCGGGCCTGGGTCGAGAGGCCCGAGGCCGAGTCTAGGACCTGCGCCGCGGCCGTGCCGGCGCCTTCGGCCGCGCGGGCCACGCCCGCGATGCTGGTCGTGACCTCTCCGGTCCCGAGCGCCGCCTGCCCGACATTCCGGACGATCTCCTGGGTCGCCGAGCCCTGCTGCTCGACCGCCGCGGCGATCCCGCCGGCCTGCCCGCTGATCTCGCCGATGCGGCCGACCACGACCGCGATCGCGTCCGACGCATCTCCGGTCCAGGACTGGATCTCGCCGATCTGCTTGGCGACCTCCTCGGTGGCTCTGGCCGTCTGGCCCGCGAGCTCCTTGACCTCGCTCGCCACCACCGCGAAGCCGCGGCCCGCCTCGCCGGCGCGCGCGGCCTCGATCGTGGCATTGAGCGCCAGCAGGTTGGTCTGCGCCGCAATGCCCGAGATCAGGCCGACCACGTCGCCGATCCGGGCGGCGCCCGCGCGCAGCGTCTGCATGAGGTCGGCGGACTTTCCCGCCTCCGCGACGGCCGCATCGGCGAAGTCCGCCGAGTTCTGTACCTGCCGGCCGATCTCCGCGACCGTGGCGCCGAGTTCCTCGGCCGCCGCCGCCACCGTGTTGACGTTCGAGGCCGCCTGTTCGGCCGCCGAGGCCACGGCGGTCGATTGCCGTGCGGTCTCGGTCGCGGCCACGCTCATGGTCTCGGCGGTGGATTGCAGCGAGGTTGCGGCCTCGGAGACGGCGCGCACGACACCGCCGACCGCCGCCTCGAAGCCGTCGGCCATCTCGTGCATCGCCGCCTTGCGTTGGGCGTCCAGCGCGTCCCGCGCCTCCGCCGCCTTCGACTCCAGGACCTTGGCCCGGGCGAGCCCGTCCCGGAAGACCTGCACGGCATCGGCCATCGCGCCGATCTCGTCGCCGCGCCCGACGCCCGGGACCGCCACCGAAAGCTCGTCCGCGGCCAGCCGGGTCATCGTCCCCGTGATTGCGTGGATCGGACGGGCGATGCTCACCTGCAGGAGCGCCAGCCCGGCAAGGGCCGCGAACACCATCAATCCGAAGCCGACGAAGCTGGCGGTGCGCGACGACGCGATGGCCGCCGTCGAGCCCGCGGCGCGGATCTTGAGGAGATCCTGCTCGGTCTTCGTCAGCTCGGCCGCCTTCGCGCGCAGACCGTCCATTGCCGCCTTGCCGGTCCCCGAACTCTCGATGCGCCGCGCCTCGTCCCGGGTCGACGGATCCTTCATCAGGGCGATCTCGCGATCCGCGACGGTGCGGCTCCACTCCTCGGCCAGCACCTTCAGGTCCGCGAGTCTCGCCTGCTGCGACGCGTTGCGCGCCGTCAGGTCTCGCGCCGCGGCCCAGGCCGCCGCGAAGGTCGCCCGGCCCGCCGCCTCGGGCTCGAGGAAGCGGGGATCGGCGGAGATCAGGTAGCCGCGCAACCCGGTTTCACGGTCGATCATCGCGGTGGTCATCCGGCCGATCTCGGACAGGACTTCGTGGGTGTGGACGGTCCAAGTCTCCGCTTCCTCGATCTGGCCGACGTTCCGGAGGGAGATCACCGAGACGCCGACTGTGATCGCCAGCATTACCGCCATGGTCAGCGCAATCTTCACGCTGATCCTGAGATCGGCCAATCGAACGCCCATGAACCGCCCCGCCCTCACGATGGAGCCCGACGGGGCAACCATTTCGCGCGGATCAGGTAGATGATCTCTGTAAAAATCAAGCCGTCATCGCAAAAATCCGCTCCATCAACGTGCATCCAGCCGCATAAATCAACGTCAAAACTGATTTTCTACTGCTTTATTTGCGACCACCGGTCTTTAAACGGAAAAGTTTTAATCACCAAAATCGCTCAACAACTGTGACTCGGGCGGCATTACTGATACGCCTGCTGCAGATCGACGGTGCAGTCCCGGCCGACCCGCTCGTAATTCTCGGCGAGCCAGGCCTGCGCGGCGGCCCGGCCCTTGTCGCGCAGGCGCTTGAACACGGTCCACCGCGCGTCGAGCTTGGACGCCGCGTTGTACGCTTCCAGGGCGTCGGTGCCATCGATGCGGTGGACCAAGACCCGGCGGTACTGCCCCTGGCCCAGGGTCCCCTCCTCGATCAGCCCGTCGAGGAAGTCGATGGCCCGCAATTCCCGCATCAGGTTGGCATTGAAGGTGATCTCGTTGAGCCGGTCGCGGATCTCGCTCTCGGTGCGCGGCGTCTCACGCCGCTCCACGGGATTGATCTGTACGAGGAGGATGTCGCGCGTCCGGGCGCCGCGATGGAGCGGATAGAGGGGTGGATTGCCGAGATAGCCGCCATCCCAGTACGGCACGCCGTCGATCTCCACCGCCTGGAAGACCGTGGGCAGGCAGGCCGACGCCATCAGGTGGTCGATGGTCAGGCGCTCGCGCTCGAACACCGCGAGCTTGCCGGTCCAGACGTTGGTGGCGGAGACGAACAGGCCCGCCGTGTCGGCCGCGCGCAGGCGGTCGAAATCGACCTGCTCGGCGAGCGCCTTGCGCAGCGGGTTGATGTTGAGCGGGTTCGACACGTAGGGACTGGGCGACAGCATCTTGGCCCAGAACTCGGCCACCGGATTGCCCTTCCACAGGCTGAACAGGCCGCTGACGACGTTGCGCTGGGCCGGCCCGAGATCGCCGTCGAGGCTGACCTCGCGCCAGAATCGCTCCAGCCCGTCGCGGGCGCCGTCCGGGCCGCCCTTGAGCCAGCCGTCCACCAGAACGACGGCGTTCATCGCACCCGCGCTTGCCCCCGTCACCGCCTCGAAGGCGAGACGTCCGTCCTCGATCAGGGCGTCGAGCACGCCCCAGGTGAACGCGCCGTGCGCGCCCCCGCCCTGCAGCGCCAGGGAGACCGGCTTCTCGGCCCGAGGTCCGGACAGAACCTGACCGGTCGGCTGCGCGGACACGGCCTCGATCGCGTCCGAGACCGGACCCTCGGGCACGGCCGTCGCGGGGTTCTGCGGCGCAGCTTCGCCGGAATGCTCGCTCATGATGGCCTCCTCGAACAGGACCGAAGATGGGATGCTGCGCTGCAGCATCAACCGCGCATCAGGGTTGCGGCCCGAAGCGCGACCCGGACGGGCCCCGCGCGAATCGGCAACAGACGCCGACGAAAACCCGGCGGCGTGCCGAGCAAACTCGACATCCGCGCCCGGATACGACATGACAGCGGCGATGCTGTCATGCGCGATGCTGTCCTGCGCGGCGCCGGCTTGACGCGGCGCCGGGTCGTCCGCAGCTAACCAAAGGCAGCCCCGAAGTCCCGGCGAGGCGCGTCCCCGGACCGGTCCGGCAGCCCCTCAGGGCTCCCACGGCCCGCGAGACGCGCACGCGAAGGTCCACGATGGAAGTCATGGAAGCCACCCGTTCCGAAATCCCCGCCGAGAACCCGCTGGCCGGCGGCGGTCCGGAGATCGCAGGCCCCGCCCCGCGCCACCGCACGGTTGGCGTCACGGTCGGCGAGGGCGCCGGCGCGGTCACGGTCGGCGGCGGCGCACCGATCGTCGTCCAGTCGATGACCAACACCGACACGGCCGATATCGACGCCACGGTGGCCCAGGTCGCGCAGCTCGCCCGGGTCGGCTCGGAGCTGGTGCGCATCACGGTCGACCGCGACGAGGCGGCCGCCGCGGTGCCGAAGATCCGCGAGCGCCTCGACCGGATCGGCGTCCACGTGCCGCTGGTGGGCGACTTCCACTACATCGGCCACAAGCTGCTCGCCGACCACCCGGCCTGCGCCGAGGCGCTGGCCAAGTACCGGATCAACCCCGGGAACGTCGGCTTCAAGGACAAGAAGGACACGCAGTTCTCGTCGATCATCGAGCAGGCGATCAAGCACAACAAGACCGTGCGGATCGGCGCCAACTGGGGCTCCCTCGACGGCGAGCTGCTCACCCACCTGATGGACGAGAACGCCAAGCTGCCGCGGCCGATCGATGCCCGCGCGGTCATGCGCGAGGCGATGGTCCGCTCGGCGATCGGCTCGGCCGACCGGGCCGTGGAACTCGGCCTGCCGCAGAATAAGATCATCCTCTCGGCCAAGGTCTCGGCGGTGCAGGACCTGATCGCGGTCTACCGCGAGGTGGCGCGCCGCTCGGACTACGCGATCCATCTCGGCCTGACCGAGGCCGGCATGGGCTCGAAGGGCCTCGTCGCCGCCTCGGCCGCCATCGGCGTGCTGCTCCAAGAGGGGATCGGCGACACGATCCGCTACTCCCTGACCCCCGAGCCGGGCGGCGACAGGTCCGTCGAGGTGAAGGCCAGCCAGGAACTCCTGCAGACCATGGGGTTCCGCACCTTCGTGCCGATGGTGGCGGCCTGCCCGGGCTGCGGCCGCACGACCTCGACGACCTTCCAGGAACTGGCCCGCGACATCCAGAACTGGATCGTCACCTCGATGCCGGAGTGGAAGAAGACCTATCCGGGCGTGGAGGGGCTGAACGTCGCCGTGATGGGCTGCATCGTGAACGGCCCGGGCGAATCGAAGCACGCCGACATCGGCATCTCGCTGCCCGGCACCGGCGAGACCCCGACCGCGCCGGTCTTCATCGACGGCAAGAAGGCGATGACGCTCCGCGGCCCGACGCTGGCCAAGGATTTCGAGACGATCGTCATCGACTACATCGAGCGCCGATTCGGCCAGCAGGGCGGGACGCGCACCGCCGCCGAGTAAGAGGCGCGGGGCGGGTCTCCTCCGACCGGAAGATCAGTCTCCCGCACCGTCATTCCGGGGCGCCGCAGGCGAGTTCGGACCCGGAGGGGCACGCCGGAGGCGGGCAATCCAGAACCGCTGGCGGTGCAAAGTCTGAGCGCGTCGGCGGCTCTGGATCCCGGGCTCCGCTCCGCGGCCCCGGGATGACGGGACGGCGGCCAGGTCTGGGCCCACCGCGCCGAGACCCAGCTCCGCGCTCTTCGCATCTGCACACGGTTTCCGCCTGCACGCGGCCGTGGTAGCAACGCGGCACGATCCCGTGAAAGGTCGGCCCGGTGGCCGTCCCGCGCGGTTCGGCGGAGTCTTCGCGTTTTCTGCCCGGCCCCGACTGGCCCCTGAGCCGAACCGCGAAGCGCCGGCCACGCCCAAGCTTCCGACATCCACATGAGCCAAACCTTCGCACCCGGCGTAGCAGCCCAGCCCGCGCCCGCGGCGCCCGACGCCCCGCGCGAGGCCGCTCCGGCGGCCGAGGGCGAGGGTTCCATCCAGGGGCCGGCCACCTCCGGCACGCTCGATGCCCCCGAGAAGGCCGAGACGCGCCACGGCCATGCCGGCTTCTGGACGCTGCTGGTCGGCTCCGTGGGCGTCGTTTACGGCGATATCGGCACGAGCCCGCTCTACGCGTTCCGCGAAGCGCTGGTCCCGGCCCGCACCGACGGCATCCTGCTGCCAGAGGAGGTGATCGGCACCGTCTCGCTGATCCTCTGGGCGCTGTTCATGATCGTGACGGTGAAATACGTCGCGATCCTGCTGCGCATGGACAACAACGGCGAGGGCGGCATCCTCTCGCTGATGGCGCTGGCCCGGAAGGCGCTCGGCGGCTCGCGCATCGTGTTCATGCTGGGGCTGCTCGGCGCCTCGCTGTTCTACGGCGACGCGGTGATCACCCCGGCGATCTCGGTGCTCTCGGCCGTGGAGGGGCTGAAGCTCGTCACCCCGGCCCTGAACGACTACGTGCTGCCGATCACCGTGACGATCATCGTCGCCCTGTTCCTCGTGCAGAACCGTGGCACCGCCAAGGTCGCGGCCTTCTTCGGGCCGATGACCGTCGTGTGGTTCGTCGCCATGGCGCTCGCGGCGCTGCCGCATATCGGCCTGCACCCGGAGGTGTTCCGGGCGATCAACCCCTGGTACGCGGTGCATTACCTGCTCGGCCACGGCAGCGGGGCGCTGGTGGCGCTCGGCGCGGTGTTCCTGGCGGTGACGGGCGCCGAGGCCCTGTTCGCCGATCTCGGGCATTTCGGCCGCAAGCCGATCCAGGTCGCCTGGGTCTGCCTCGTCTTCCCGGCGCTCGCGCTCAACTATCTCGGGCAGGCGGCCCTGGTGCTGGAGAAGCCCGATACCGCCGATCCGTTCTTCCAGTTGGTCCCGGCCTGGGGCCTGCTGCCGATGGTGGTGCTGGCGACGCTGGCGACCGTGGTGGCGAGCCAGGCGGTGATCACCGGGGCGTTCTCGCTCTCCCGGCAGGCAATCCAGCTCGGCCTGCTGCCACGGCTGGAGATCCGCCACACCTCCGAGTCGCATGCCGGCCAGATCTACCTGCCGCAGATCAACGGGCTGCTGATGATCGGCGTCGTGCTGCTGGCGGTGCTGTTCAAGACTTCCTCGTCGCTCGCCTCGGCCTACGGCATCGCGGTGACCGGCACGATGCTGCTCACCGCCTCCATGACCTTCCTGGTGATCTGGCGGATGTGGGGCTGGTCGCCGGTGGCGGCGGCCGCCGTGATGCTGCCCTTCATCATCCTCGAATTCCTGTTCCTGCTCTCCAACCTGATCAAGGTGGTGGAGGGCGGTTACGTGCCGCTGCTGCTCGCCGGCGGCCTGATCATCCTGATGTGGACCTGGGTGCGCGGCGTCACGATCCTGTTCAACAAGACGCGCAAGACCGACGTGCCGCTCGTGGAACTGGTCGGCATGCTGGAGAAGAGCCCGCCGCACCATGTCCGCGGCACCGCGGTGTTCCTGACGAGCGACCCCGAGATCGCCCCGGCGGCGCTCCTGCACAACCTCAAGCACAACAAGGTGCTGCACGAGAAGAACGTGATCCTCACCGTCGAGACGGTGGACACGCCCCGATCCAACGAGGCCGACAAGGTGCGGATCGAGCCGGTGGGCCCACATTTCTTCAAGGTCGTGATGAAGTTCGGCTACATGGAGACGCCGAACATCCCGAAGACCCTGGTTCTGCTGCGCCGCCAGGGCTTCAAGTTCGACATCATGGCGACGTCGTTCTTCCTGTCGCGCCGCTCGATCCGGCCGGCCGCCCATTCGGGCATGCCGCTCTGGCAGGACCGGATTTTCATCACGCTGGCCAAGAACGCCAACGATGCGACTGACTTCTTCCAGATTCCGACCGGGCGTGTGGTGGAGGTCGGGACGCAGGTGACCGTGTAGGCGGGCGGCCTCGCCGACACAGAATAAATCCGATTCACAGTTCAGACTGATGCTGCGCTTCCGCCGCCAAGATTTACACAGCCATACGATTTTTCGAGCCTTTTTTCGCCGAATAGACATTCAGTTTCCGCGCTTGAGTCGGAGCGGCACATAGGCAAGTCTCCGAGATCAGCCGAATGAGTCCTTGCGACTTCTCGAGGTCGAACCATGGTGATCGCAGAGCGATCTCTCTCGATAGAGGACGGACCCGAGCCCAAAGCGTGCAAGGTTACGATGCACGCGCCTGAAGACGCCGACGGGATGTGGATCTGCCGCTATACAATTTCATGGCCGACCGCTCCGGAAGAGAGCTTCGGCGCTGGCGTGGACGCCTTCCAAGCGCTCCACCTCACGCTTCAGAAAATCGGCATCGCGCTTTATGCCAGCGCCTATCACAAAGCGGGCATCTTGGTGTTCGACAGGCCCGGGAGAGGCTACGGCTTCCCCATGCCGAAGAACGGGCGTGACCTTCTGATCGGGGACGACAAGATCTTCGACGGGTGAGCGCCGGGCTCGCGCGCCGGCTGTTCGGCACCCTTGTCACTGGCCGCGGGGCAACTCTGGCGGGGGTCCCGCGGCGGCGCCAAATCGCTCCTCCCTCAGGATGGGATCCGGGCCTCTGATCGGCAGGTTGATCCTGCAACACTCGGTGGCAGGGCCTGACGAGCCGCGCCGGCCGATTGGACACAACCTCGAGCTGTTCCCACGGCCACGCACATCATGTGCGCCGCCGCACGCGGCATGACCTGAGCGCAACCAAGCGAGGATGACCTTCCCCGTCCGTGCGTTGCGCCCGGGACAGGGCCTGCTTTAGAATATTTATTATTCTGAGCTTGAGCGTTTGCCCGGCGATCTTCCCCGCATCGGCACGCGTGAGCCGGCAAAGCCGGCACCGGCCCCAGGCCCGGCTCGGACCCGACTGAACGCCGCTCCGGCGCCGCCAGACAGGACGCAACGATGATCAAACTCACCGTGAACGGGGCTGCGCGCAGCTTCGACGGCGACCCCGACATGCCGCTGCTGTGGTACCTGCGGGACGAGCTCGGGCTCACCGGCACCAAGTTCGGCTGCGGCGTCTCGCTCTGCGGCGCCTGCACCATCCATCTCGGCGGCGCGGCGACCCGTGCCTGCATCACCCCGGTCTCGGCGGCCGAGGGCCAGGAGGTCGTCACCATCGAGGGGCTGTCGCCGGACGGCAACCACCCCGTGCAGGTGGCGTGGCGCGACCAGAACGTCGCGCAGTGCGGCTTCTGCCAGTGCGGCCAGATCATGCAGGCCGCCGCCCTCCTGAAGGACACGCCCAAGCCTACCGACCAGGACATCGACGACACGATGAGCGGCAACATCTGCCGCTGCGGCACCTATCCGCGCATCCGCACCGCGATCCATCAGGCCGCCGGCCAGACCGCGCCCGCCAGCAAGGGAGAGCGCCTGTGATCCACGACGCCAAGCTGAGCGCTGAGCGCGCCGCCGGCACCAAGCCGGCCCTCGACAATGTCAGCCGCCGCGGCATCCTCGGCGGCGCCGGCGCCCTGGTGCTGGCCCTCTCGCTGCGCCCCGCCCGGGCCGACGAGACCCAGACCCAGGAGCAGAAGGAGCAGAAATTCGGCGCCGACGGCATGCCGCATGGCTGGCGCGACGATCCGAAGGTCTTCGTCGCGATCGCGCCGGACGGCACCGTCACGGTGACCAACCACCGCTCCGACATGGGCCAGGGCATCCGCACCTCGGTGGCCTTCACGGTCGCCGACGAGCTGGAGGCCGACTGGTCGAAGGTGAAGGTGGTCCAGGCCTGGGGCGACGAGACCCGCTTCGGCAACCAGGACACGGACGGCTCGCGCTCGACCCGCCACTTCTTCCAGCATTTCCGCCACGCCGGCGCCGCCGCGCGGCTGATGCTGATCCAGGCCGCCGCCAAGCAGTGGGGCGTGCCGGCCTCCGAGGTGACGGCGGTCAACCACACGCTGAGCCACGCCAAGTCGGCCCGCACCCTCGGCTACGGCGCGGTGGCCCAGGCCGCCGCCGAGCTTCCGGTTCCGACCGACGTCAAGCTGAAGGATCCCAAGGACTTCCGCTACATCGGCACCGGCAAGGTCGGGCTGATCGACAACTTCGACATCACCACCGGCAAGGCGATCTACGGCCTCGACACCAAGCTCGACGGGATGCTGTACGCGGTCGTCGCGCGCCCGCCGGTCTACGGCGGCAAGGTGAAGTCGTTCGACGACAGCGAGGCCAAGAAGGTCGCGGGCGTCGTGAAGATCTTCAAGATCGACGGCGGCGAGATCCCGTCCGAGTTCATGCCACTCGGCGGCGTGGCGGTGGTGGCCAAGAACACGTGGTCGGCCATGAAGGCGCGGGACGCCCTCAAGATCACCTGGGACGACGGCCCGAACGCCGGTTACGACACCGACGCGTTCCGCAAGGAGCTGGAGGCCGCGGCCCGCAAGCCCGGCAAGGTCGTGCGCACGCAGGGCGATGTCGACGGCGCCCTGGCCAAGGCCAAGACGCGCGTCCAGGCCGAGTACTTCGTGCCCCACCTCGCCCAGGCGCCGATGGAGCCCCCGGCGGCGGTCGCCCGCGTGAAGGACGGGTTCTGCGAGGCCTGGGCCTGCGTGCAGGGTCCGCAGGCGGCCAACGACCGCCTGATGAAGGCGCTCAAGCTGCCTGACGACAAGGTCAAGGTGAACGTGACGCTGCTCGGCGGCGGGTTCGGGCGCAAGTCCAAGCCCGACTACGTGGTCGAGGCGGCGCTCTGCTCGCAGGCCGTTGGCGGCGCGCCGGTGAAGCTCGCCTGGACCCGCGAGGACGACCTCCACCACGGCTTCTATCACACGATCTCGGTGGAGCATCTGGAGGCCGGCCTCGACGAGAAGGGCATGCCGGTGGCGTGGCTGCACCGCTCGGTGGCGCCGACGATCGGCTCGATCTTCGCGCCCGACCCGAAGCACGAGCTGCCGTTCGAGCTCGGGATGGGACTGGTCAACACGCCGCTCAACATTCCGAACATGCGGCTGGAGAACCCCGAGGCCGCCGCCCATGTCCGGATCGGCTGGTTCCGATCGGTGTCGAACATCCCGCACGCCTTCGCGATCCAGTCCTTCGTGTCGGAGCTGGCGCACGCCGCCGGCCGCGAGCCGAAGGAGTACCTGCTCGACCTCATCGGACCCGATCGCAAGATCAGCCCGACCGAGATCGGCGACGTCTGGAACTACGGCGAGGATCCCAAGCGCTACCCGATCGAGACCGGCCGCTTGCGCGGCGTGATCGAGGCGGCCGCCAAGGGCGCGGGCTGGGGGCGGCAGATGCCCAAGGGCAGCGGCCTTGGCGTCGCCGGCCACTACAGCTTCGTCACCTACACGGCGGTGGCGGCCGAGGTGGAGGTCGACGACAAGGGCCAGGTGAAGGTGAAGGCGATCGACATCGCGGTCGATTGCGGGCCGCAGGTGAACCCGGAGCGCATCCGTTCGCAGATGGAGGGTGCGGTGGTCATGGGGATGGGGCTGGCGCTCACCTCCGAGATCACCTTCAAGCAGGGCCGGGCGGTGCAGAACAACTTCGACGGCTACGAGGTCCTCCGGATCGACGCCGCCCCGAAGGTGGTCCGCGTGCACCTCGTGCCGACCGGTTCCTATGACGGGCCACTCGGCGGCGTCGGCGAGCCCGGCGTGCCGCCGGTGGCGCCGGCGATCGCCAACGCGATCTTCGCGGCCACCGGCCGCCGGGTCCGGCAGCTGCCGATCCGCGATCAGCTGAGCGCCTGAACCGTCACCCGTCGCGAGACGTTGGGGCCGTGGGGGAACCCGCGGCCCCTTCTTTTTGGAAAGTACCCGACCCGATGATGCGTCCTGCCTTGACGGCCTGCCTGACCCTGATCCTGACGGCGGCCCCCGCCCTCGCCTCGCCCTGCGGCGACCGGATCGACAGCGTGTCGAAGCGCGTCCAGTCCGAGGTGAGCCAGTCGATCTCGGCCAACACCAGCGGCCAGGGCAACGCCGCCAAGCGCGGCGGTGAGGGGCTCACCGGGACGGAGGGACAGCGGGCAAACGAGTCGCCGCAGGCGCCGCCGGAGAAGTCGGCCCAGGCCGGCCAGGGGGCGGACGCCGCCCAGCAGGCGAAGGTCGCCCTGGAAGAGGCGCGCACGGCGGATCAGAAGGGCGACGTGAAGGCGTGCGAGGCGGCGCTCACCCGCGCCGAGCAGCAGTTGAAGAAGGCGCCGTGAGGCGCTGATACGCTTTTTGGTTGTCTGCTTCGATCCCACCGTCTTTGCGAGCGGAGTAAGGCAACCCAGGGTCACGCCAAGCTATCCGAGATCGCGCTGCCCTGGGTCACTTCGCTTCGTTCGTGATCACGGGGAGAAGCGACACCGGGAGCCTTCGTCAGGTCCACGCCGGCCCCTCGCCGTGGGCTCAATGCCGGCCGCAAGCGCGCTTCGATCCGCGTGACGTACGCCCGAGGCAAGAGCCCCTACCGACCCAGCGCGCTGATCTCGATCACGAATTTCCGACGCAGTGCCCGCGAAAAGTCGCCGTAGCCGGCGGCCGCCAGCAGGAACGCGCCCGGGCCGCCGATGACGTGGGCGCGGTACCATTGCTCCAGGCTCGTGCGCTCCTGCGGCAGCGGCGTCGGGAGCAGGCCGTAGCCGGGCGCCCGGCAGGCCCCGGCCCCCACCACGTCGTTCTCGCCCGGCACCAGGATCGGCAGGCCGTTGACCGTCGCGCCGGTGTCGAGCAGCGTCCGCTGCGCCTCCGCGAGGCTGTCGGCGTCGGTGCAGTTGTCGATCCCGTCGCCGGAGACGTCGATCACCACGCGCTCGGCCGGAACCGGCAGCGCCGGGAGCACGGCGGCGGTCACCGTGCGGAACATCTGGCCGAGGCAGGTGAACTCGCCCGCCTGACGCGGGGTGGCCCGGACCAGCGCGGCGACGGCGGCCGCGTCGGCCCGGCCAGCGATCCGCCGCCAGCCGACCGCGAGGTCCGCCCGGTCCGCCCAGGTCACTATCGCGAACAGGATCCCGCCCGGATTGCCGGTGATCGCGCCGAGGACCGACGGATCCTCCAGAGCCTCGGCGATGCCCTCCATCTGCAGCCGGAAGCGCGCTTCGTCGACGGGTTGCGAGACGTCCACGGAGACGATGAGCGCGGTGGCGACGCTCTCGGGCGCGGCCTTGACGGGCTCGGCTTTGGCGGGCGCGAGCCCGAGGAGCAGGAGGCCGGCGCCCCGCAGCACGCCGCGGCGGATCCGTCGCGAACCCGTCCGCATCATCGGCCTCGGCGCTCCCGGAAGGCGCGGCCCTGCGGCCGTCGCGCATCCGTTAGGCCACGTTTCGACGTCGCGCGAAACCGGCCTTTCGGGGGGCCCGTCGTGCGGACCCGCCCGTCGGGCCGACGCGCCGTGGGAGATCCCGAATGCGCGTCGGCGGGGTGTCGATCGGGCAGATGCCCGGCCCCGGTGAGGATAGCTCGGCTCCGGCGGCGGTGACCCGCTCATCTCGGAGGCGGCCCGTCCTCCGGCCTCATCCCTGGGCCGGCCGCGGGGCAGTCGGGGACGGCATCGACCGCCCCGGAGAGGGCTCAGGCGGCCGCGGCGCCGAACGCGTGCGGGTTGCCGTTCAGGCCGGCGCAGAGATCGTCGATCTCGGCGAGGTCCAGCGCATCGCCGGCCCGGCCGGCGATGGTGTCGATCAGGTGATCCTGTCGGGGATCGAACGGATGCCCCTGCATCCGGTAGAACTGGTAATAGCGCAGCGCCGCCAGGACGGTGTCACGCTCGCGGTCGGTTACGGTGAAGTGCTGCATGGGTAGTTGCTTCCCCTTGTGGCTTCAACGAACGCTCGGGTAGGCCGCGACGCCGATCCCGAGCTTGACTGTTGTAACCCGTGGGCAACTGCCCGACCAGTTCTTGACAGCTCGCACGGACGTGATTCGCGGGCCTCAAAACGCTGTCGCGCGTCCGCGGCAGCTGAAACCTGGATCAGAAATCCAGTCCTTTCAGAGGCTTGCCGGAGTTTGGCTCGTCACAGACCAAGATCGGCCAGATAGCGCGGCAGCGCCTCGCTCGCCGGCCCGTAGCGCGCCTCGTCGAAGGCATCGGCGTTGTCCGACGGTTCGAGGTTGATCTCGCAGGTCGGGATGCCGAGAGATTGGGCTTGCCGCACGTAGCCCGCCGCCGGGTAGACCGCCCCCGACGTGCCCACGGCCACGAACAGGTCGGCTGCGGCCAGCGCCGCCTCGATCGCGTCGAGATGCATCGGCATCTCGCCGAACCAGACCACGTCCGGCCGCATCCGGTCCGGTGCGCCGCAGGCGGGGCAATTGTCCGCTCGGCTCAGGTCGGCGCGCCACGGCGTGACGGCGCCGCAGGCGCAGCAGCGGGCCTTGAGCAACTCGCCGTGCATGTGGGTGACCGCCCGCGAGTCGGCCCGCTCGTGGAGGTCGTCGACGTTCTGCGTGCACAGAAACAGCCGCCCGCCCCGCGCGGCGATCCGCGCCTCGGCCCGCGCCAGGGCGCGATGCGCGGCGTTCGGCTCGGCCGCGACCACGCCGCGGCGGCGATGATCGTAGAAATCGAGCACCGTGTCGGGGTCGGCCGCGTAGGCCTCGGGGGTGGCGAGCTTCATCGGGTCGAACCGCGCCCAGAGGCCGCCGCGATCCCGGAACGTGCCGAGCCCGCTCTCGGCCGAGACGCCGGCCCCGGTCAGCACGAAGATCGTCTTGGGATGTCCCGTCATGGGCGGCTCCTGCGCGTCGGAGATTGGCCGGATATGTCCGCTGGTTGGCGGTGCGGTTTCTTTCCCGCAGCGTCCAACCGGTGAATGCTGCGGCTCGCTTTACTGAGCGGGAAACACGAAATGTCCGATGTTGCGCTGCTGGTCATCGATGTCCAGGAATCCTTCCGGCATAGGCCCTTCTGGAACGACGCCGATGTCCCGCCCTTCACCCAGCGTCTGCAGGCACTCATCGACGGCGCCGCCGCGCGGCAGATCCCGGTCCTGCAGGTCTTCCACGTCGCCGAGAGCGGACCGTTCGCCATCGCTTCCGGCCATGTCCGCACCCTCGAACCGATCGTGATCGCGCCGACGGCCACCTTCCACAAGCGCCGGCACAGCGCCCTGGTCGAGACCGGCCTGTCCGGCTGGCTGACGCAGCACGGCATTCGCCGGCTGATCGTGTCGGGCATCCGGACCGAGCAGTGCTGCGAGACCACGGCCCGCCACGCCTCCGACAGCGGCTGGCAGATCGACTACGTGACGGAAGCCACCCTGACCTTCGCCATGACCCACCCGGACGGCCGCCGCTTCGGCGCGGACGACATCAAGGCCCGGACCGAGCTGGTGCTGACCGACCGCTTCGCCCGGATCGCCACCGTGGACCAGGCGTTGGCCGGCCCGGACCTGCCGGTCGCCGCATGAGCGGGACGGCGCGGCACATCCCGGTCCTCGTGGTCCTGCCGCCGCGCGCGCTGCTGCTCGACCTCGCCGGCCCACTGGAGGTGCTGCGGATCGCCGGCACCGTCCAGGACCGGGTCGGCTTCGCGGTGGCCTACGCGGCGCCGCGGGCGCTCACCCGCTGCTCGATTGGGCTCGACCTGGGCGGTGCCGGACCTCTGCCGGATACGGTAGCCGACGGGACAATCGTGCTCCTGCCGGGCTCCGCGACGCAGGTGCTCGGCGACGCGCCCGACTCGGCAGCCGACGCCGACGCGGAGGCCGAGATCGTCGCGTGGCTGCGCGCCCTCATCCGGCCGGGCCACACCGTCGCGACCGTCTGCGAGGGCGCCCTGCTGGCGGCGCGGGCCGGGCTCCTCGACGGCTACGCCTGCACCACCCACCATGCCAGCTGCGACCGGCTGATGGCGGCGGCGCCCCGGGCCCGGGTCCTGGAGAACCGCCTGTTCGTCCAGGACCGCGACCGGTTCAGCAGCGCCGGCGTCACGGCCGGCATCGACCTGATGCTGCACCTCGTGGCGGAGTGGGCGGGACCGGCGACGGCGGTCGCCGTCGCGCGGACGCTCGTCGTGTACATGCGGCGCGGGCCCGACGATCCCCAGCTCTCGCCCTGGCTCGAGGGGCGCAGCCACCTGCACCCGGCGGTGCATCGGGCCCAGGACGCGATCGCCGCCGACCCGGCCCGGGACTGGTCGCCGGCGCTGCTCGGCCGGGTCGTGGGCGCGAGCCCGCGCAACCTCGCGCGGCTGTTCCGGCTCCACGCTGGCATGACCGTGACGGACGCGATCAACCGGTCCCGCGTGGCGCTGGCCCGGGACCTGATCGCCCAGAGTGACCTCGGCCTGGAGCAGGTCGCCGAGCGGGCCGGCTTCGGCTCCGCCCGGCACATGCGCCGCGTCTGGCGGCAGTTCCACCCGGCGGCGCCGTCGAGCCTGCGCTCCGGATCCTCGGATGAGGCGTCCGGGCCGGTCATCCCGCAGCCCGAAGGCCGGGGTTCTGCCTGGAACTCCGCGCATCAGCCGTCCTTGCAAGCGCAGCGAAGCAATCGAGGATAGCGCTCCGCTTACCGGCGTCGCGCAGCCCTGGGTCACTTCGCTGCGCTCGTGATGACGGCGCGAGCGACGACGGCCGAAGGCCTCGATCGGAAACCGTTGGCGTCAGGCCGTTCCGCTCGCGCGGCGCGGCCCGCGCTGGACCCGAACGGCCGCCTGTGACCTCCTGCCGTGCCGACCCCGTCCGCCCGAATCGGCGCGGACCCTGCATCGGCCCGGCGCGCCCGTTGGCGCGGAGGAGTGAGCGGCATGCCCGAATTCGACCTTGCCATCCGGGGCGGCACGGTGGTCACGGCGAGCGACACGGTCCGGGCCGATATCGGCGTGCGCGGCGGCCGGATCGTCGCCGTGGCCGAGGGCATCGCCGACGCCGCCCGGGTGATCGACGCCTCCGGCCTGCTGGTCCTGCCCGGCGGCATCGACAGCCACGTCCACATCGCCCAGGAATCCGGCCCCGGCATCGTCATGGCCGACGACTTCGCCAGCGCCACCCGGGCGGCGGCGGCCGGCGGCAATACCTGCGTGATGCCGTTCGCGCTTCAGCCCCGGGGCGACTCCCTGCGCGGCGCCGTCGACGCCTACCGGGCCAAGGCCGAGGGTCAGTGCCACGTCGATGTGGCGATCCACATGATCATCTCGGACCCGACCGAGGCGGTGCTCGGCCAGGAGCTGCCGGCTTTGGTCGCCGACGGCTACACCTCGTTCAAGGTCTTCATGACCTACGACGACCTCGTCCTGAACGACCGCCAGCTCCTCGACGTGTTCCACGTCGCGCGGCGGCAGGGCGCCCGGGTCATGGTCCACGCCGAGGGCTACGACGCGATCCGCTATCTCAGCGAGCGGCTGGAGCGGGCGGGCGAGACCAAACCCTACGGCCACGCCCTGTCGCGCCCCGAGATCGTCGAGCGGGAGGCGGCCCACCGGGCGATCAGCCACGCCGAGCTGATCGACCTGCCAATCGTGATCGTCCACGTCTCGGGCCGCGAGGCCACCGAGCAGATCGCCTGGGCTCAAGGACGGGGCCTGAAGATCCGGGCCGAGACCTGCCCGCAATACCTGACGCTGACGGCCGAGGACATGAAGGGGCTCGGCCACGATGACTCGATGGCGGGGGCGAAGTACGTCTGCTCACCGCCGACGCGGGACGTCGAGAGCCAGGAGGCGGTCTGGTCGGGGATCCGGCGCGGGATCTTCGACGTGGTCTCGTCCGACCATTGCCCGTTCCGCTACGACGACCCGCAGGGCAAGCTGAACCCGCGGGGTAAGACCTCCTTCCGCTGGATCCCGAACGGCATCCCCGGCATCGAGACGCGGCTACCGGTGTTCTTCTCGGAAGGGGTTTCGAAGGGGCGAATCAGCCTCAACCAGTTCGCCGCGCTGACCGCCACGAACCACGCCAAGCTGTACGGCCTCTACCCGCGTAAAGGCTCGATCGCCCCGGGTTTCGATGCCGACCTGACCCTGTGGGACCCGAACAAGCGCGAGACCATCCGCCAGGCGAACCTGCACCACGGCTCCGACTACACACCGTGGGAAGGCTTTGAGGTCACCGGCTGGCCGGTGGTGACCATCGCGGGCGGTGAGGTGATCGCCGAGGACGGCAAGGTTCTCTCCGCGCCGGGACGCGGACGGGTGCTCGACCGGGCGGTCGACCCGGCCGAGCGGCGGGAGGCCTGACGGTCACGCTGGCCCGCCGCTTGCCTGCAGCGCCCGGGGGAGAACCGCATGGACGTCGAGCTGATCGGCCTGACCAAGCGCTACGGCGCGGCCATTGCGGTCGACGGCATCGACCTGAAGGTGCCGTCCGGCGCCTATTGCTGCCTGCTCGGCCCCTCCGGCTGCGGCAAGACCACGACGCTCCGGATGATCGGCGGCCACGAGCACGCCAGCGCGGGCGACGTCGTGATCGGCCCCAAGGCGGTGGGCGACGCGGCCCCGGCCGAGCGCGGTACCGCCATGATGTTCCAGAGCTACGCGCTGTTCCCGCATCTCGACGCGCGCGACAACGTCGCCTTCAGCCTCAAGATGCGCGGAATCGGCAAGGCGGAGCGCCGCGCCAAGGCGATGGCGATGCTCGACCTCGTGCAGATGGGCCACCTCGCCGGGCGCCTGCCGGCCCAGCTCTCGGGCGGCCAGCAGCAGCGCGTGGCCCTCGCCCGCGCCCTGGTCACCGGCCCGAAGGTGCTGCTGCTCGACGAGCCGCTCTCCGCCCTCGACCCGTTCCTGCGGGTGCGGATGCGGGTGGAGCTGAAGCGGATCCAGACCGAGCTGGGGCTCACCTTCATCCACGTCACCCACAGCCAGGAGGAGGCGATGGCGCTCTCGGACCTCGTGGTGGTGATGAATGCCGGCCGGATCGAGCAGGCCGCCGACCCGCGCACCGTGTTCGAGCGTCCGGCCACCGCCTTCGTGGCCCGGTTCATCGGCGGCCACAACGTGATCCGGCTGCCCGAGGGCCTCGTCGCCGTGCGGGCCGACCGGATGCGGCTCGGCGCCGAGGCCGGGCCCGCCGCCCTGCCGGCCCGGGTGGTGGCGGTCGAGTACCAGGGCACCAGCGTCCATGTCGGCCTCGACGCCGAGGGGCTGGAGCGCGCGCCCGAGAGCCCCGCCGCCCTCACCGCCATCCTCAGCGACGCGGCGTTCGCGGCCCGCCCGTTCCATCTCGGCGACACGATCCCGGTCGGCTGGGACGCGTCCGCCGCCCACCGCCTCGACGCCTGACAGCCCCGGAGACGACCATGGACCTGCCCCAGAAGCCGAGCCGGCGCACGCTCCTGAAGGGCGCCGCCGCGCTCGCCGCGACGCCGGTGACCGGCTTCCCGGCGGTGCACGCCGCCGAGCCCGTCACCCTGCGCTACCTCGGCACCGCGGTGAACCAGTCCGCCGACATCGCCCGGAAGGTGAAGGAGGATCTCGGCCTGACCATCGAGTACATCCCGGTGGTCACCGACGAGGTGACCAAGCGCGCGGTCACCCAGCCGAACTCCTTCGACCTGATCGACACCGAGTATTTCAGCCTCAAGAAGATCCTGCCCTCGGGCAACCTGCAGGGCATGGACGCCAGGCGGATCAACCTCGCCGACAAGATTTCTTCCGTTTTCACCAAGGGCGAGGTGGCGGGCAAGAAGATCGGCGACCAGGGCACCGCGCCCAAGAAGGTCTTCTACCTGGAAGGCCAGGAGTCCAAGAAATTTGCCGGCGAACAGACCCAGTGGATCTCGCTGATCCCCACGGTCTACAACGCCGACACGCTGGGCATCCGGCCGGACCTGATCAAGGTGCCCGTCACGAGCTGGAAGGAGCTCCTGAACCCGGCCTTCAAGGGCAAGGCCTCGATCCTCAACATCCCGTCGATCGGCATCATGGACGCCGCCATGGTGGTGGAGGCGACCGGTGACTACACCTACGGCGATAAGGGCAACATGACGAAGCCCGAGATCGATCGCACCATCAAGGTGCTGATCGAGGCCAAGCGCGCCGGCCAGTTCCGCGCCTTCTGGCAGGACTTCAACGAATCCGTCAACCTGATGGCCTCGGGCGAGACGGTGATCCAGTCGATGTGGTCGCCCGCCGTCACCAAGGTCCGCGCGCAGGGCGTGCCCTGCACCTACCAACCGCTGAAGGAGGGCTACCGGGCCTGGGCCTCGGGTTTCGGCATCCCCAAGACCCTGAGCGGCCGGAAGCTCGACGCGGCCTACGACTTCATCAACTGGTTCCTATCCGGCTGGGCCGGGGCCTACCTCAACCGGCAGGGCTACTACTCGGCGGTGCTGGAGACCGCCCAAGCGAACATGCAGCCCTACGAGTGGGCTTTCTGGATGGAGGGCAAGCCGGCCGAGAAGGACATCCTCGGCCCCGACGGCACCCTGATCGAGAAGGCCGGCGCCACCCGCGACGGCGGCTCCTTCGAGGCGCGGATGGGCGCGGTCGCCTGCTGGAACGCCGTAATGGACGAGAACACCTACATGGTGCGCAAGTGGAACGAGTTCATCGCGGCGTGAGCGGGCTCACCTTTCCCCTCCCCCCTGTGGGGAGGGGCAGGGGTGGGGGTGGTGCAGACGGCACCGCACCGCTCGATCCTGCACCACCCCCACCTCCGGCTCCTCCCCACAAGGGGGAGGAGAGTCGCGTCGCGCCCTTTCAGCCCCGCCGCGCCCTCGCCTACCTCCAGGCCGCGCCGCTGGCCCTTGTCTTCCTTGTCTTCCTCGTGGTGCCGCTGGTGCTCACCGGGATCGTCTCGCTCTGGGAGTACAACGAGTACGAGATCATCCCGGCGCTCACCCTGCAGAACTACGCCGACGTGTTCGACGGCTGCCTGTCGGCCGACCTCTGCACCACGATGCGCACCTACATGTCGACGGTGAAGTTCGTCGTGCTGACGCTGGCGATCACCCTGCCGCTCGGCTTCGCCATCGCCTACTTCCTGGCCTTCCACATCCGCTCGGGCACGGTGCGGATGGGCCTGTTCCTGCTCTGCACGATCCCGTTCTGGACCTCGAACGTGATCCGCATGATCTCGTGGATCCCGCTGCTCGGCCGCAACGGCCTCGTCAACGACACGCTCCGCACCCTCGGGCTGATCCGCGCGCCGATCGACGGTCTGCTCTACTCCGACTTCGCGGTGGTCCTGGCCTTCGTGCACCTCGACACGGTGTTCATGATCGTGCCGATCTTCAACAGCCTCGCGCGCATCGACCGGCGGCTGATCGAGGCGGCGCGCGACGGCGGCGCGTCCGGCGCGCAGATCCTCTGGAACGTGATCCTGCCGCTGGCCAAGCCCGGCATCGCCATCGGGACGATCTTCGTGACGACCCTGGTGATGGGCGACTTCGTCACCGTGGGCGTCATGGGCGGACAGCAGATCGCCAGCGTCGGCAAGGTCATCCAGGTGCAGATGTCCTACCTGCAATTCCCGGCCGCCGCCGCCAACGCCGTGGTGCTGCTCGCCGCCGTGCTGCTGATGATCCTGGGGCTCACCCGGATGATCGACCTCCGGCGGGAGCTGTAGCGATGGACCAGCCCCGCGGCCGCGCCTTCTACCTACTGGCGGCGGTCTTCGCCCTCTACGTCCTTTTCCTCTACGGGCCGACGCTGACGATCCTGGCGCTCAGCTTCCAGGGCCCGTCCGGCGGCCTGACCTTCCCGATGAACGGGGTCTCAACCCACTGGTTCGCCAAGCTGTGGGAAGGCGTCGGCGTGGTCGACATCTGGGCGGCGCTGCGGCGCTCGCTGGCCCTCGGCCTCGTGGTGATGGCGCTCACAGTGGGAATCGCGTTCTACGCCGGCCTCGCCTTCCGGAAGGGGTTTCGCGGGGCCGGCCTCGTCTTCGCCCTGGCGGTGTCGAGCCTGATCGTGCCCTCGATCGTGGTCTCGCTGGGCATCGGCCTGGAGTTCCGGCTCCTCGACGACGCCGTCAATGCGCTGGCCGCCGCCACGGGCTGGGGGTTCCTGCAGGAGCACGGCACGCTGATGGGTCTCTACACCTCGGCGCTGGGGGCGCATCTCACCTGGACGCTGCCCTTCGGCCTGCTGATCATGTTCGCGGTGTTCAACCGGTTCGACCCCGCCTACGAGGAGGCCGCGCGCGACCTGGGCGCCAGCGGCCCGCAGACGCTCCGCCACGTGGTGGTGCCGATCCTCGCGCCCGCGCTTGTCGGCGTCGCCCTGTTCGGCTTCACCCTGTCGTTCGACGAGCTCGCCCGCACCAGCCAGGCGATCGGCGGCCGCAACACCCTGCCGCTGGAACTGCAGGGCCTGACCACCACGGTGACGACGCCCGAGATCTACGCGCTCGGTACGATCACCACGGCCGTCTCGGCCCTGGTGATCGGCACGGCGCTCGTCCTGACCCTGTGGCTGCAGAAGCGCCGGGCACGGCGGGCGCTGTCCGGCATGTGAGGGAGGCCGGGCGGCCGGCCCGCCATCGGTCAATGGAGCCTCGACATTGCCAATCTACCCCCGTCCGTGTATGCGCACCGCGCGCCCCCGAGACACCCTTGGAGGCAGGGGCGCGCCGGGAAGGTCGTGAGCCGTCCGCATCGGGCGGCTTTTTCGCGTTCCGGCTCCAGCAATCGTAAAGGATCACGCCATGAGCGCTGTGAAGACGCTTGAGGCCGTGGCACGCGACCGGGTCGGCAAGGGGGCCGCCCGGGCCGTTCGTCGCCAGGGCCAAGTTCCCGCCGTCATCTACGGGGGCGGCCAGCCGCCGCAATCCATCGCGGTCGACCTCATCCGCACCCGCACCCTGATCTACGCCGGCGGCTTCAAGACCACGCTGTTCGAGATCAACGCCGGCGGCACGAAGGTCCGCGCGATCCCGCGCGACTTCCAGCTCGACCCGGTCAGCGGCGTGCCGCTGCACGTCGACTTCCTGCGCGTCGTCTCGGGTCAGACCGTCACGGTCGAGGTGCCGGTGCACTTCGTCAACGAGGACGCGGCTCCCGGCATCAAGAAGCTCGGCGGCACCCTCAACATCGTGGCCCACACGCTGACCCTCGACGTCGCCCCGGACCAGATTCCGGACGCCATCGAGGTCGACCTGACCGGCCGCCAGATCGGCGACGTGATCCACGTCTCCGACATCAAGATCCCGGCCGGCACCCATACCGGCGCGCCGACCGACCCGGTGGCCAACATCGTGCCGCCGACCGTGCTGGGCGCCGAGGTGGAGGCCGAGGAGGCCGCCATCGCCGAGGCGCAGTCGGCCGAGGCCGCCGATGACAAGGCCGAAGAGTCCGCCGAGGACGGCGAGAAGAAGGACGGCGAGGAGGCCTGAGCCTCGTCGCCACCTGTCACGCGAAGCGAGAGCCCCGGCCCTGCCGGGGCTCTTTTGCGTTCAGACCGATCGCCGTTGGCCGTCTTTGCGAGCGGTGCGAAGCAACCCAGCCCCCGCCCGGCGCGCAACGTGCTGCCCGGGGCACGAGTGTCTTCTTTTGCCACGACCGCCAGACCTAACGGGTCTGGTCAGCGCCGTCGTTCCGGGGCGCCGCCGACGAGCTCGAATCCGGGAGGGGCAGGGCCGAAGGCGGGCAATCCAGAGCCTCTGCCGGTGCCAAGCCGTCCCGCGTCGGTGGGCCTGGATCCCGGGCTCCGCTCCGCGACCCGGGGATGACGCGGCTACGGATACAGCCGCGCGCGGCTCCAGCCCTCACCCGTCCGGGTGAAGCGGACCCGGTCGTGCAGGCGGAAATCGCCGTTCTGCCAGAACTCGATGCTCACCGGCGCGATGCGGAAGCCGGTCCAGTGCGCCGGCCTCGGGATCGGACCGTCCCCGTAGCGCTCCGACAACGCCGCCACGGCGCTCATCAAGGTGTCGCGGTCGGCGAGCGGGCGCGATTGCTGGCTGGCGATGGCGCCGAGCCGGCTCTCGCGGCGGCGGCTCTGGAAATAGGCGTCCGCCTCCTCCGGCGTCACCGGTTCGATCGGGCCCCGGGCCCGCACCTGCCGGCGCAGGCTCTTCCAGTGCAGCACCAGCGCGGCCTGGGGATTCTCGGCCAGCTCCGCGCCCTTGGTAGACTGGGTGTTGGTGTAGAACACGAAGCCGCGCGCATCGAAGTCCTTCAGCAGCACCATGCGCACGTCCGGCAGCCCGTCGGACCCGGCGGTGGCGAGCGCCATCGCGTTCGGATCCTCGGGCTCGGCGGCCTCGGCCTCCTTCATCCAGGCGGCGAACAGCGCGACCGGATCTTCGCTCAGCGTGAAGTCCGCACGCTTCGGGTCATCGGTCCTTAACTGATCCACGCCAAGACTCCTGCCTGCCGCGTCCAGGGGCCTGAGGGGGCACCGACATCGGCATGTTCGGTCGAGCGGAAAGCCCGTCGTGAGTCAGGTGTAATGCGGCGATGCGCGTGTAAAGAGCCGAGCCGGCGGTCGCACATCGTCGCGTCCCTGTCGGCCCTGTCGTTGACGGTCGCGCTGTGCGGATGCAGCCAGCCGCTGCTCGTGTTCCGCGGCGAGGTCGCCGAGGCGCCGCGGGTGGTCGAGGAGCCCGTCGTCACCGGCAGCATCGAGAAGCGCCCCATGAGCTTCGGGGACGATCTCGCCGAGGAGGATTGGCGCCGCGCCCGCGCGGCCTTGGGCGTCGCGCTGGACCCACAGGGCAATGGGCGTCCGGTGAAGTGGGACAATCCCGAGACCGGCCTGCACGGGACCGTCAATCCGACCGGACTGCCCTACGTCGCCGAGGACCTGATCTGCCGCAACTTCCTCGCCTCGGTAGTCGCGCCGGGCCGGAGCCGGTTCGTGCGCGGCACCGGCTGCAAGCCGTCGGGCGGCCAATGGACGCTCAAGCGCGTCCGGACCGCGACGAAGACCGAGCGTTCCTGAGAGCCAGGGATGCCGGGCCCTCGCGGGAGGACCCGGCGGGATCCGTCAGAAGCGCCTCAATACGGGTAGCCGTAATACGGCCGCATGCGCAGGCGCGGCTGGGCGGCCGGCGGGGCGGCGTAGCGGGCCGCGGCCTCCGGATCGTAGGCCCGGATGTACGGGTCGAGGGCGGGATCGCGGTAATTGCCGTTGTTGACCCCCGCCGAGCGGTCATTGCCGCTGAGCGCCGCGTAGGGCGAGAGCCCGCTGCCGCTGTCACCGCCACCGCCGCCACCCCCGAAGGCGAAGGCCCCACCCGGGACGGCGGCGAGGAGCATCGCCGCGAACGGCACCGCCAGCGTCTTGCGCATCATGTCGTGTCTCCACATCACGTCTTCGATAGCGAACGGCCAAGCCGAACGGGGGGTTCCCGGGCTGGGCGCCGACGACCGCGCGACACGGTATCACGCTGCTGTAACGGGGATTTACCAGAGCGGAGAAAACCCGACCCTTTTCGATGATGTCAGCAGAAATCCGTCCGCATGGCAGGCTTGTACCGGTAGACTCCCAGCCCCTCTTGCTTGATCGTGCCGTCGAGCAACAGATTTCGAGCCTGCAGCGACCGTATCGGCGGTGTCGGCGGGCGCTTTCAGGATCCCGGTCGCCGTGAACATCGTTACGAAAACCGGGGTGTCGGGGGCGAGGCTTCCCTGCTGATGGAGCGGACGATCGGCGGCACGGATCGGCCTCAAGCCGGCGGCGGCCGGGCTCCGGCCCATCCGGAGACGCGGATCCCCGAATCCTGCCCCATCGTGCGGGTGGTCACCGTGCGGCTCAACCGCAGGTCTCTGCGCGGCTGGCACATCCGCCTCCTCGACCAGCTCGGGCAGCGACCCGACCGCCGGATCCGGATCGCCTGGACCGAGGATGCGGGCGGCCTGCCGCCGAACGCGGAGCTGCTGTTCCGGCTGGAAGCCGCGATCCACGGGTTGCCGCGGCCCGGCCTGGCGACCGCGGCCGAGCCGGTCGCCCTCGCGTCCTACGAGGCCGGCCCCGGAGCGGCCGACGGCGAGATCGTCCTCGACCTGTCGGAAACCCCCGCGGATCCGGCCCAAGCCGCGACGTGGCGGCTCGATTTCGACGGGGTGCCCGGCGAGGCGGGCCTTCTCGCCGCCCTGTTCGGAAAGCGCGCGCCGGTGGCGGCCCTGCGCGGGCCGGACGGCGCTCCGGTGGCGGTTGGGCGCCTCGGCGCGGAATCGCACACCGTAATGCTGGCCGCCTTCGAGGATTACCTTGCGCGGACCATCACGCTGATCGTGGCCGCCCTCGACGGCGCGCGCGCGACCCGGCTTCCCGACGGGACCGAGGCGCCGCTGCAGCCCGGTAGCCCCTTCGACCTCGGCGGCCTCGGGGTCGGCCGGCGCGCCGCCGAGGGGCTCGCCCGGCAGATTGCCCGCAGGCTCTACGCCCTCTGCTTCCACCGGCCGCAATGGCGGGTCGGCTGGCGCCGGCTCGCCGGCCCCGACCTCATCGACCTGCGCCATCACCCGGAGGGCGGCTGGATCGACCTGCCCGACGACGGGCGCCGCTTCTATGCCGACCCCTTCGCCATCGCCCGGGACGGGGACGTGACCCTGTTCGTCGAGGAGTTCGACTATCGCCGCGGCAAGGGGGTGATCTCGGCGGTGCGCTTCGCGGCCGACGGCCCGCAGGGGCGGCCGGAGCCGGTCCTGGAACTCGAGACCCACCTCTCCTACCCGTTCGTGTTCGAGGCGGACGGGCAGGTCTGGATGATCCCGGAATCCCACGCCTCGGGGACGATCGACCTCTACCGGGCCACCGCCTTCCCGCGCGGCTGGGTCCACGAGCGGGTTCTGGTGGACGGGGTCGTGGCGAGCGATGCGACGCTGCTGCATCACGGCGGCCGCTGGTGGCTGTTCGCCACGGTCCGGGCCGGCGGGGGCAGCTACTCCGACACCCTGCATCTCTGGCACGCGCTGGATTTCCGCGGTCCCTGGATCCCGCACCGGCGCAACCCGGTGCTGATCGATGTCGGCTCGGCCCGCGCGGCCGGCGCGATCGTGGAACGGGACGGCGCCCTGATCAGGCCGGTCCAGGATTGCCGCGGCGGCTACGGCGCGGCGCTCGGCCTGGCCCGGATCCTGCGCCTCGACGAGGGCGGCTACGCGCAGCACGTCGAGACGCGCCTCGAGCCCGGGGCCGCCTGGCCCGGCTCGCGCCTGCACATGCTGAGCGCGGCCGGCGGATTCGAGTTCATCGACGGCTCGCGGCGGGCCCGCCCGCGCCTTCTGGGCTGATCGCGCGGCACGCAGAAGCCCCGTTGGTGCCGAACGGCACCCGCGCACGGCTCGCATCGCGGCGCCGCGCGCGCTAAGCGGGTGCTCCACGCGCGCGAAGCTTAGAAGAACCGCCAGGACGATCTTCATGGCGAGCCCCGTCGAACATGCGAGCTTCCTGCCGCCGGTCCTGACCTTCCTGTCGGCGGCCGTGATCGGCGTGCCGGTGTTCCGGCTGATCGGCCAGAGCGCCGTGCTCGGCTACCTCGTGGCCGGCGTGCTGATCGGGCCGTCCGGCCTGTCGCTGATCGCCGAGCCGGACACCGCCGCCAGCGTCGCCGAGATCGGCGTGGTGCTGCTGCTCTTCATCGTCGGCCTGGAACTGCACCTGTCGCAGCTCGTCTCGATGCGCCGCGACATCTTCGGGCTCGGCGCCGCGCAGCTCGTGGTTTGCGCGCTGGTGCTGGGCGGTGCCGGCGTGCTGGCCGGCCTCGCTCTCGGCGCCGCCGCGGTGATCGGCCTCGCCCTGGCGCTCTCGGCCACCGCGGTGGCGCTGCAACTCCTGGAGGAGCGGGGCGACCTCGGCAGCGCCTATGGCGGCCGCGCCTTCGCGGTGCTGCTGTTCCAAGATCTGTCGGTGGTCGGCATCCTGGCGCTGATGCCGCTGCTGGCCTCGGCGGGCGAGGCGACCGACGCGTCGTGGCTCGGCGAGGCCGCCGCCTCGACCGGCAAGGCGCTCGCCGCGATCCTCACGGTGGTGCTGGTCGGCCGCTACGGCCTCAACCCGTTCTTCCGGCTGCTGGCCGCGAGCGGCGCCCGCGAGGTGATGACTGCCGCAGCGCTGCTGGTGGTGCTCGGCACGGCGCTGCTGATGGAGCAGGTTGGCCTGTCCATGGCCATGGGCGCGTTCCTTGCCGGCATCCTGCTCGCCGAGTCGAATTTCCGCCACCAGCTCGAGGCCGACATCGAGCCGTTCCGCGGCATGCTGCTCGGCCTGTTCTTCATGAGCGTCGGCATGTCGATCGACGGCGCCCTTGTGCGCGAGGTCTGGCCGGCCCTGTTCGGCGCGACGCTGGCGGCGATCCTCGTCAAGGTCGCGCTGGTGGCGGGCCTGTTCCGGCTGTTCGGCTCGGATACGCTCGGAGCTTTGCGCGGCGCCGCCGTCCTGGCGCCCGCGGGCGAGTTCGCCTTCGTGCTTCTCCCGCAGGCCGAGGAACTCGGGCTCACCGGCGCCAAGGCGACGCGTTTCGCTGTGGCGCTGGCCGCGCTGACCATGCTGAT
Organism: Methylobacterium sp. OAE515; assembly: GCF_041806315.1. Lineage (NCBI taxonomy): Bacteria > Pseudomonadati > Pseudomonadota > Alphaproteobacteria > Hyphomicrobiales > Methylobacteriaceae > Methylobacterium > Methylobacterium sp. OAE515. The sequence continues at coordinate 1,523,094 of NZ_JBGMUV010000001.1, read as the reverse complement.
CGGGCCGATCGCCGCGAAGGGCCTCGACAAGCTGATCGAGCGGCGCAACGCGCGGACCACGCACGACCTTGAGGAGCCCGCGTCCGAACTCGCCGAGAGCGGCGACGCCCGGGTGCTGGTGATCGGCTTCGGGCGGTTCGGGCAGGTGCTGACGCAGGTACTGCTGGCCGAGGGCATCCCCGTCACGGTGATCGACAAGGACGTGGAGCAGTTGCGCGCCGCCACGCGCTTCGGCTTCCGCATTTATTACGGCGACGGCACGCGGCTCGACGTGCTCCGGGCCGCCGGGATCGGGCGGGTCGAGCTGGTCTGCATCTGCGCCGACGACCGTGAGGGCGCCCTCAAGATCGTCGACATCGTGCACGAGGAATTCGCCAGCGTGCGCACCTTCGTGCGCGCCTACGACCGCCTGCACGCGGTCGAGCTGATGAACCGGGACGTGGATTACCAGATCCGCGAGACCTCCGAATCCGCCCTCGCCTTCGGTCGGGCGGCCCTGGAGGGCCTCGGGCTGTCGCCGGAGGCGGCCGCGGCGCGGGCCGACGATGTGCGCAAGCGCGACATCGCCCGCCTCGTGCTGCAGCAGGCCGGCGCCCTGCCGGACGGGTCCAGCTGGATGCGCGGGGCCGCGGCCGGCCTCAAGCCCGAGCCGCTGACCGTTCCCGTGCGGCCCGCCCGGGCCCTCAGCACCGAGACCCGCGACCTCGTGGGCAGCGACCGGCGCGAGGCGGCCGAGCGGCTCCTGGAGAAACCCGCCCTCGCCCCGCAGGAGACCGATGGTGCGGACGCCGAGGGCGATCCGGACGCGGAACTGGAGTCCGAAGGCAGCGCCCGGGATGCGTGACGGCGCGGATGTCTGACGGGGCCCCCGCGGCCGGGACGGGCCGCTTCGTCACGGGCTCGATCCTCCGGCACGTGATCGTGATGGCCGCGACCGGCTCGGTCGGGCTGATGGCGATCTTCGTCGTCGACCTGCTGTCGCTGTTCTACGTCTCGCGGCTCGGCGACCCGAACCTGACGGCCGCGGTCGGTTTCGCGGGAATCGTGCAGTTCTTCGCCACGGCGGTGAATATCGGCCTGATGATCGCCGCCGGGGCGCTGGTCGGAAAAGCGGTCGGCGCGCGCGACCCGGTGGCGGCGCGCCGCTTCGCGACGTCCGCGCTGGTGCTCGGCAGCGTCGTCTCCGCCCTGATCGCGGTGCTGATTGTCGCGCTCGCCGACCCGCTCCTCGCCCTGATCGGCGCCAGCGGCGAGGTCCTGAGCATAGCGCGCCTGTTCCTGCACATTACCCTGCCGTCAAACGTGCTGCTCGCCGCCGGCATGCTGTTCACCGGCTTGCTGCGCGCGGTCGGCGAGGCTCGGCAGGCGATGCTGGTCACCCTGGCGGGCGCGGTGATCACGGCCTTCCTCGATCCGCTGCTGATCTTCGGGGCCGGCCTCGGCGTGGAGGGCGCGGCGATCACGGTCTGCGTGGCGCGGGCCACCTTCGTTGCGGTCGGAATCCGCGGCGTTGCCGGCCATGGGCTTCTCGGGCGGCCGCGCCTCGCCGACCTGCCCTCCGATGCCGCCGCCCTGTCGACGGTCGCGGGACCGGCCATCCTCACCAACCTCGCGCCGTCGGTGGCGAGCGCCTTCCTGGCACGCCTCTTTGCCGGCTACGGGGCCGACGCGGTCGCGGCCGCGTCGGTGATCGATCGCCTGACGCCGGTGGCCTTCGGCGGCCTGTTCGCTCTCTCGGGGGCAATCGGTCCGATCCTGGCGCAGAACTGGGGCGCGGGCCGGTTCGACCGGATGCGCGGCGTCCTGCGGGACTCGGTCCGAGTGACGCTGGCCTACGTGACGGTGGTCTGGCTCGTCCTGGCGCTCGCCCGCGGCTGGCTGGCGGCCCTGTTCGGCCTGCACGGGGTCGCGGCCGAGTTGTTCGGCTTCTTCTGCCTCGTCGGCGGCGCGATCTGGTTCTTCAACGGGCTGCTGTTCCTCGGCAACGCCGCCTTCAACAATCTCGGCTTTCCCTTACGCTCGACGCTGCTGAACTGGGGGCGGGCGACGCTCGGCACCATCCCACCCGCGATGCTCGGCGCGTCGCTCTTCGGACCCCGGGGCGTGGTGGCCGGCATGGGGCTCGGCTCGCTGGTCTTCGGGGTGCTCGGCATCCTGCTCGCCCGTCGCACGGTCGATCGGCTGGAGGGGGGCGGTCCGCGCCGGCGCGAACCTCAAAGCGCGGCAGAGGCGTCCCAGCGGGCGGCGCCGCTGCCGCCGGGCCACGCCCATCCCGAGCCGTTGAGCTGAGGGCGCGGGGGCCGGACACAGGTTTCGCGGGTCAGAACTGGTATTTCCCTGCGCAAACGGTCACGATGCCCTGTCCCGGCCGGTCCGACCGGGGCAGGATCGAGGCCTCATGTTCAACCCGCTCGAGATGTTCCAGGCGCAGGGCGAGGCCGGGATTCAGGCCATGGCCCAGCAATTCGGTCTGACGACCGAGCAGACGGCCCGCGCCTTCCAGGCGCTGATGCCGGCCCTGACGCTCGGCCTCCAGCGCAGCGTCGGCATGGACCCGAGCAGCTTCACCCGGATGTTCGGCCTGCCCGAGGCGGCTCGGCCCGCGGCACCGCAGGGGCTCGAGGCGCTTGGCCAGATGTTCGGCTCGGCGCAGCTCATGCAGGCCGTGCTGCAACAGGCCTCGGCCACGAGCGGCGTCGGCGCCCAGGTCCTGCGCCAGATGCTGCCGATGATGGCGGGCGCCGTGGTGGCGAGCATCGTGCACGTGATGCTCAACCAGCCGCAGGCCGCCCCCGTCCACGCCCAGCCGAGCGCGCCGCCCCCGCCCGTGCCGTTCCCGTTCGGTCCGGCCTGGGCCGAGATGGCGAAGGCGTTCCTGCCCGCGGCGGCGGCGCCCGCTCCGAAGCCAGCCCCCAAGCCTCCCGAGGTCAAGGCGGGCGAGGCCGGCTCCGACATGCTCCACCAGATGCTCCGCACCGGCGCGGAGGTCCAGGGCAACAACATCCGGGCGATGCAGGAGCTGTTCGAGACCTTCTGGCCCTCGACCGGCGCGACGGCCGGCGCGGCGCCCCAGGGCGGCCCGCCCGCTTCCCCATCCCCCGATCCGGCGGCGCCCAAGCCCCGGCGCGGGCGGCCGTCCGGCGGGACCGGTTGACGCGGGGACGCGGCCTCAGGGTGCCGTTGACCCGATGGGTCCGGACAGCATGTCCTGTCGCGCAGGAGATCCGAGGATGACCGACCACCTGACCGCCTGGGCCGAGTGCGCGGAGAGCGTCGCCGAGAACGGCGTTGCCAAGCGCACGATTCCGGGCGCGGGCGCGAGCCTCGTGCGCGTGGCGGTGCCGGCGGGCATCTCGGCCTCGCGCCACAGCCACGCGCACGAGCAGTTCGTGCAGGTCATCTCGGGATCGGGCGTCTTGGAGACCGAGCAGGGCCGCAAGCCGTTCTCCGCCGGCAGCGTGTTCCACTTCCCCGCCGAGACCTGGCATGCCGCGATGTTCGAGACCGAGACCGTGCTGATCGAGACGAACCTCTCGGCGCAGGGCTGACAGAGATCCGGAGACCGGCTTCCGGATCGGCCCTCCGCCGGGCGGAGTGCTGCCGGATGAAGCCTCTTCCCGCACGAGGCTGGTCAAGGCTTCGTGGGCGGAGCGCATCGCATCCTCGGCGGCGATCAAGCTGCCCCCCTGTGGATCGGAGGCGATGCCGCCCAATCGGTTCACGCGGGCGGCGACCGCCATCCAGGCAACGGCGCAGCCCGGAAACGTGGAGACGTAGAACGCAGGGACGCAAGCCCATGCCCCCGAAATCGATCTCCGGGTAAGTTTCCGTCAGGTCAGAAAGGGGAATGACCGAGCACTCGAACCCGACCTCGCCGCCTTCCCAGGTTGCCGGCATGTACCCGTCCACGGCAGTCCGGAACATCCGACGGTCCGGACAAACCCAACCTGCGGCAAATTATTCTTTGTGCGCGCCCAAAATGCCTGTGCTTGGCCTGAACGCGTCGCGCGTGTAGGAATCCCACCTTCAACGCCCGCCCGTGCACGCCGACGAAAGGCCGGGCATCGCCCCTACCAGAACAGAGGCTGACCATGAGCGCCGGTACCGCCGCCGACAAGCACTTCTCCAACAGCTTCTTCGCCGCCCCGCTGACCGAGGCCGATCCCGAGATCGCCGAGGCGGTGGCCAAGGAGCTCGGCCGCCAGCAGCACGAGATCGAGCTGATCGCCTCGGAGAACATCGTCTCCCGCGCCGTACTGGAGGCGCAGGGCTCGGTGCTGACCAACAAGTACGCCGAGGGCTATCCGGGCCGGCGTTACTACGGCGGCTGCCAGTTCGTGGACATCGCCGAGGACCTCGCCATCGAGCGCGCCAAGCGCCTGTTCGATTGCGGCTTTGCCAACGTGCAGCCGAACTCGGGCTCCCAGGCCAACCAGGGCGTGTTCCTGGCGCTAATGCAGCCCGGCGACACGTTCCTCGGCCTCGATCTCGCCGCGGGTGGCCACCTGACACACGGCGCCCCGCCGAACGTCTCGGGCAAGTGGTTCAAGCCGGTCTCCTACACGGTGCGCCGTGACGACCAGCGGATCGACATGGAGCAGGTCGCCCAGCTCGCGCAGGAGCACAAGCCGAAGGTGATCATCGCCGGCGGCTCGGGCTACCCGCGCCATTGGGACTTCGCCAAGTTCCGCGAGATCGCCGACTCGGTCGGCGCCTACTTCATGGTCGACGCCGCCCACTTCGCTGGTCTGATCGCGGCGGGCGTGCATCCGTCGCCGTTCCCGCACGCCCATGTGGTCACCACCACGACCCACAAGACGCTCCGCGGCCCGCGCGGCGGCATGATCCTGACGAACGACGAGGCGCTCGCCAAGAAGTTCAACTCGGCGATCTTCCCCGGCCTCCAGGGCGGCCCGCTGATGCACGTCATCGCCGGCAAGGCCGTGGCCTTCGGCGAGGCGCTCAAGCCCGAGTTCAAGATCTACGCCCGCCAGGTGGTCGAGAACGCCAAGGCGCTCGCCGACACGCTGATCTCGGGCGGCTACGACATCACTTCGGGCGGCACCGACAACCACCTGATGCTGGTCGACCTGCAGCGGAAGGGCCTGACCGGCAAGGCGGCGGAAGCCGCGCTGTCGCGGGCCGACATCACCTGCAACAAGAATGGCGTGCCGTTCGACCCGCAGAAGCCGACCATCACGTCGGGCATCCGGCTCGGCACCCCGGCCGGCACCTCCCGCGGCTTCGGAGTCGCCGAGTTCAAGCAGATCGGCGGCTTCATCGTCGAGGTGCTGGACGGGCTCACCGCCAAGGGCGAGGCGGGTGACAGCGCGGTCGAGGCCGACGTCAAGCGCCGCGTCCATGCACTGACGGATCGGTTCCCGATCTACGGCTGAGGCCCAAGCGGGGCCCGAGCGGGGCGGCCTTCCGGCCCGCCCCCGAGTGGATTAGGAAACGGCCGCGGACCCAACCGGTCCGCGGCCGTTTCCATGCCCGAGTGCGAAACCCATGCGGTGTCCTTATTGCGGCGGCTCCGAGACCCAGGTGAAGGACTCGCGGCCCTCCGAGGACGGCGCCGCGATCCGGCGCCGCCGGGTCTGTCCCGACTGCGCCGGCCGCTTCACCACCTTCGAGCGGGTGCAGCTGCGCGAGGTCGTGGTGCTGAAGCGCTCCGGCAAGCGTGTCCCCTTCGACCGGGACAAGCTCCAGCGCTCGATCGACGTGGCTCTGCGCAAGCGGGCCGTCGATCCCGAGCGGATCGAGCGGCTGGTCAGCGGCATCACCCGGCAGCTCGAGAGTGCGGGCGAGCCGGAGGTGACCTCCGAGGCGATCGGCGAACTGGTGATGGCGGGGCTCAAAGGTCTCGACGATGTCGCCTACGTGCGCTTCGCCTCGGTCTACAAGAATTTCCGCGAGGCCAAGGATTTCGAGGACCTGCTCGGCACGCTGAGCGACGGCACCCTGGTGCCGGCGGCCCCGCCCGGGCCTGAGGTCGAGCCGGAGCCCGAAGCATCGGGACGCCGCCGCGCCGGCCGCTCATGAGCGACGACACGAACTTCATGCGCCTCGCCCTGGCGCTGGGCCAACGCGGGCTCGGCACCACTTGGCCGAACCCGTCGGTCGGCGCCGTCGTGGTCGAACCCGGGACGGGGCGGATCCTCGGGACGGGGGCGACGGCACCGGGCGGGCGCCCGCACGGCGAGCCTCTGGCGCTCGCCGCCGCGGGCGACGCTGCCCGCGGCGCGACCCTCTACGTCACCCTGGAGCCGTGCTCGCATCACGGCCGCACGCCGCCCTGCACCGACGCGATCCTGACTTCGGGGATCGCCCGGGTGGTCAGCGCGATCGAGGATCCGGACCCGCGCGTGGCGGGCCGCGGCCACGCCTTGCTGCGGGCCGGCGGCGTCACGGTCGAGACCGGGCTGTTGCGGGACGCGGCGGGGCGCGACCATGTCGGCCATATCACCCGGGTGACACGCGGCCGGCCGGCCCTGCACCTGAAGCTCGCCCGCACCCGCGACGGCTTCTGCGCGGCCGCCGGGCCGGAGCGCCTGCGGATCACCGGGCCGGTGGCGGACGGGGCGGTCCATCTCTGGCGGGCCCATGCGGACGCGATCCTGATCGGCATCGGCACTGCTCGGGCCGACGACCCGTCGCTGACCGTGCGGCTGCCGGGGCTGGCGGCGCGCTCGCCCCTACGGATCGTACTCGACACACATCTGCGGCTCTCCCCGGCCAGCGTGCTCGCCCGGACGGCCCGCGACACGCCGACCCTGGTGCTCACCACCCGCTCGGCCCCGGCCCATGCGCGGCGCGCCCTGGAGGCCCTGGGCGTCGAGGTCGCGGCCGTGCCGGCGGACGCGGCCGGTGGGATCGATCTCCCGGCAGCTTTGGCGCATCTCGGCGAGCGTGGCCTGACGCGCCTGTGCAGCGAGGGCGGCCCCCGCCTTGCGGAGGCGCTGGCGCGGGCCGATCTGATCGATGCCTGCACGCTGGTCACCGGGCCGGTGGAACTGGGGCCAGCGGGCGGCCTGCCGGCGCTGGGGCCGGTCCTGGCGGAGGCGCTGGCGAGCGACCGCTTCCGCGAGGGCGAGCGGTCGCAGCTCGGGCCCGACGCGGCCGTGACCTACGAACGCAACAGGACGTAAGCGATGTTCACGGGGTTGGTCAGCGCCATCGGCACGGTTGTCTCGATCGCGGGCGAGGGCGACCTGCGCCGGATCGCGATCCGCGCCTCCTACGACCCGGCGACGATCGCGCTCGGCGCCTCGATCGCCTGCGCGGGCCCGTGCCTCACGGCGGTGGCGGTGGAGCCGGCCGAGGGCGGCTGTGTCTTCGCGGTGGACGCCGCCGCCGAGACCCTGGCGCGCACCACTGTGGGCTCCTGGGTCGCGGGCACGCGGATCAACCTCGAACGCTCGCTGAAGATCGGCGACGAGCTCGGCGGCCATCTAGTCACCGGCCACGTCGATGGCCTCGCCGAGATCGTGGAACGCGAGTCCGTCACGGCCGACGCCTGGGGTGCCAGCGAGCGCTTCACCCTGCGGGCGCCTTGGAACCTGGCCAAGTTCATCGCCGAGAAGGGCTCGGTCTGCCTCGACGGGACCTCGCTCACGGTGAATTCGGTCCGGGACGACCTGTTCTCGGTGCTGCTGATCCCCCACACGCTGCAGGTCACCACCTGGGGCGAGCGGCGCGCGGGAGATCGGCTCAACCTGGAGGTCGACCTGATCGCCCGCTACGCCGCTCGGCTCAGCGAGGCGCGAGCCGGCTGATCCGAAAGCCTTCGTCATTGCAAGCGGAGCGAAGCAATCCCGCAGCGCTGGGTTGCTTCGCTCCGCTCGCAATGACGGCTCGAAGCCTCATCAGCGCGGCGGGATCGAGTAGGTGCCGGTGGCGTGGCAGACCAGGTCCGGGCTGCCGGCGGCGGTGATCAGCACTTCACCGACGGCCAGCCGCCGGCCGAGCTTGAGTAGCCGGCATTCCGCCACGAGATCCCCCGAAGCGGGCTTGCGCAGGAAGTTGAAGCTCAGGCTCGTCGTCACGGCGAGCGCCACCGGGCCGATATTGGCGAGGATCGCCGCATAGAGGGCGTAGTCGGCGAGCGCCATCATGGCCGGCCCCGACACGGTCGCGCCGGGGCGCAGGAAGCGCTCGTGGGCCTCCAGCCGCATCCGCGCCGAGAGCGGGCCAACCTCTTCAAGATGGTAGGCGCGCCCGCCCGCCTGCATCTGCGGGAATTCGCGATCAAGGAAGTCGCTGGTCTCGGCGAGGGTCAGGATCGTGGCGCTCATGCGTGTTTGCAGCATGGGCGGAGATGTGGGGCAACCGGCCTGATCCCGCCTGTCCCCTCATCCTGAGGTGCCGGAGCGCAGCGCAGGTCTCGAAGGAAGTCTCCAGGGATCGCGAGCCTGGCTGGAGGTCTCCTTCGAGGCCCGCTATCGCGGGCACCTCAGGATGAGGGTGTCGGGTTGGAACACCGGTTCTGCCAACCCGCTCAGAAAAAGATCGGCCGCGCGCTGGCTGTGATCTCGCCCAGCACCGTGCCGGTGGCCGGCTCGACCTCCCTGAGCACCACGTCGTAGCCCCAGAGGTCGGCGAGGTGCTGCAGCACGCGCTTGGCATCGTCCTTCTGCAGGGTGATCTTGTTGATCGCCTTATGATGCAGGATCAGGCGCCGGTCGCCCTCAAGATCCACATCCACCACCTCGATATCCGGGTCGAGCCACGCCACGTCGTACTGGCGGGCGAAGGCCCGGCGCAGCTTGCGGTAGCCGCGCTCGTCGTGGATCGCCTCCACCCGCAGCTCCGGCTCCTCGGGGTCATCGACCACGTGGAACAGGCGCAGGTCGCGCATCAGCTTGGGCGACAGGAACTGCTGGATGAAGCTCTCGTCCCGGTAATTTTCCCAGCAATCGCGCAGCACCGCCATGGCGTCGCCGGTGCCGGCGATGTCGGGGAACCACGCCCGATCCTCCTCCGTCGGCTGCTCGGTGATGCGGGCGATGTCCTGCATCATCGCGAAGCCGATCGCGTAGGGATTATGGCCGCCATAGGAGCGGTCGTCGTAGTTCGGTTGCCGGATGACGTTGGTGTGCGACTGGAGGAACTCCAGGTAGGCCGCCTCAGTGATCTGTCCGGATTCCGAAAGGGCGTTCATGATCCGGTAGTGGCAGTAGGTGGCGCAGCCCTCGTTCATCACCTTGGTCTGGCGCTGCGGGTAGAAATACTGGGCCACCAGGCGGACGATCCGCAGGATCTCCCGCTGCCAGGGGCGTAGACGGGGCGCGGCCTTCTCCAGGAAGTACAGGATATTCTCCTGCGGCAGTTCGAGCAGCGCCTTGCGCCGCTCGGCGGCCGCGTCCGGACGCGCCGTGCCGATCTTCTGCGGCAGGGTCCGCCAGAGGTCGTTGTAGATCTGCTCGCCGTGCTCGATCCGCTCGCGCTCCCGACGCTGCTCGGAGGCGAGGTCCGGCCGCTTCTTGCGCGGGTAGCGGTGGACGCCCTGGCTCATCAGCGCGTGCGCGGCGTCGAGCACCTGCTCCACGGCTTGGTGGCCGTAGCGCTCCTCGCAGCGGCTGATAAAGCCTTTCGCGAAATCCAGGTAGTCCAGAATACCTTCAGCGTCGGTCCATTGCCTAAACAAATAATTGTTCTTGAAGAAGTGGTTGTGGCCGAACGCGGCGTGGGCGATGACCAGCGTCTGCATGGTCGCCGTGTTCTCCTCCATCACGTAGGAGATGCACGGGTCGGAGTTAATGACGATCTCGTAGGCGAGCCCCATCAGGCCGCGGCGGTAGCCAGCCTCGTGCTGGGCGAAGTGCTTGCCGAACGACCAGTGCTTGTAGAACAGCGGCATGCCGATCGACGCGTAGGCGTCGAGCATCTGCTCGGCCGTGATGATCTCGATCTGGTTCGGATACCAGGACAGGCCGAGCTGCGGCCCGGCCACCGCCTCGCAGGCGTCGTGGATCCGCCGGATCGTGTCGAAATCCCAGTCGTTGCCGGTGAACAGGGGTTTATCGACCTTGACGGCCGGCGCACGCACCGTGGATCGGCTGAGGCTGGTCACCATGAAACCCTCATCACATCCTCCCCTCCCCTTGTGGGGAGGGCCGGGGGTGGGGATGGTGCAAGAGGCACCGCGGCGATCAGACCTGAACCACCCCCACCCCTATCCCTCCCCACCAGGGGGGGAGGGACAAACTTACCCCTCCGCCTCCGCCCGCGCGTCCTTGCGGCCGAACAGCTCGCGGAAGACCGGGTAGATCTCCCGCCGATGGTTGACCTTGCGCATGGCGATCGGCCCGCCGGCCTTGGCGATCGCCTCGTAGGTCCGCCACAGGGTGGTGCGGTGCTCGACGAAGCCGGCGCGCGGGCCGTTCTCGTCGCCGACCTCCAGATAGGCGAAGTGCTGGCAGGCCGGCAGGATGTGCGACCGCAGCAGCTCCGTCGAGGTCGGCCCATCGGAGGAGACGTTGTCGCCGTCGGAGGCCTGGGCGGCGTAGATGTTCCAGTCGTTGGGATCGTAGCGCTCGGCGATGACGCGCTTCATCTCCACCAGCGCGGACGAGACCAACGTGCCGCCGGTCTCGCGAGAGCCGAAGAACGTCTCCTCGTCCACCTCGGTCGCCCGGTCGGTGTGGCGGATGAACACGATCTCGACGTGCCGGTAGCGGCGCGTCAGGAAGATGTGCAGCAGGATGTAGAACCTTTTGGCGAGGTCCTTCATGTGCTCGGTCATCGAGCCGGACACGTCCATCAGGCAGAACATCACCGCTTGCGCGATCGGCCGCGGATAGGGCTCGAATCGGCGGAACCGTAGGTCGATCGGGTCGACGTAGGGGATGCGCTTCGCGCGCTCGCGCAGCTTCAGGAGCGCCTGCTCCAGCTCCGGCCGCTCCGGGTCGCCCTCCGGCAGGGCGTCGAGCCGCGCCTCCAGGGCCGCGACCTCCTCGGGCTTCGGGCGCTTGAGGGCGATCCGCCGCGACATCGAGTTGCGCAGTGTGCGGGTGAGCGCGAGGTTCGCCGGCGAGCCCGTCACCGTGTAGCCCGCCCGGCGCAGCCCCTCCGTTTCCACCACCGCGAGGCGGCGCTTGGCGAGGTCGGGCAGCTCAAGGTCTTCGAGGAAGAGTTCCAGAAACTCCTCGCGGGTGAGCACGAAGCGGAACGCGTCCTCGCTGTTTTCGCCGCCCTCCCCGCCTTCTCCGGAGCCGCGCCCGCCGCCACCGCCCGGCGGACGCTCGATCGTGTCGCCCTCCACGTAGGTCTTGTTGCCGGGCAGGATGTGGTCCTGCAGGCCGGTGCCGGGCTGGCGGGAGAAGCGCGGCTCGCGCACGCCGTCCGCCGGCACACTGACCCGGCCGTCCTTGCCGAGATCCTTGATGTCCTTCTCGCGGGCGGATTCCCGCACGGCACGCTGAGCCACGTCCTTCACACGGCGCAGGAAGCGCTGGCGGTTGGGGAGGCTCTTGCCGCCCGGGTTCAAACGTCGGTCGACGATGTGCATCCGCTGCGAAAACCCTCGTCCGCGTGTGCCGGCCGGGTCCGGACCTTTATCGTACCATGCTGCGACCGGAGGTATGGATCCCTCTTTCGCAACTGGCCTGAGATCTTCACCGGCCGGTCGTCCGAAACTGTGGCGGCGGAGGGTTTAAACTTGGCCCGGCCGGATTGGACCCGGCCGGGCGCCCCGCGCCTCAGCCCGCCTGCTTCACCCGCATGTACCATTCCACCAGGCGGCGAACCTGCCGCTCGGTATAGCCGCGCGCGACCATGCGCTCGACGAACTCGCCGTGCTTCTTCTCAGTCTCGCCGTCCTTCTTGGAGCCGAAGGAGATCACCGGCAGCAGTTCCTCCACCTGGGAGAACATCCGCCGCTCGATCACCTCGCGCAGTTTTTCGTAAGAGGTCCAGCTCGGGTTGCGGCCGCCATGCTGGGCTCGGGAGCGCAGGGCGAACTTCACCACCTCGTTGCGGAAGTCCTTCGGGTTGGCGATGCCCGCCGGCTTCTCAATCTTGGTCAGCTCCTGGTTCAGGAGCTCGCGGTTCATCAGCTGGCCGGTCTCGGCGTCCTTGAAGTCCTGGTCCTCGATCCAGGCGTCGGCATAGTCGATGTACCGGTCGAACAGGTTCTGCCCGTAGTCGTGGTACGATTCGAGATAGGCCTTCTGGATCTCGTGGCCGATGAACTCCGCGTAGCGCGGAGCCAACTCGGTCTTGATGAATTCCAGGTACTTCTTCTCGGTCTCGGGCGGGAGTTGCTCGCGGCGCAGCGACTGCTCCAGCACGTACATCAGGTGCACCGGGTCGGCCGAGACCTCGGTAGTGTCGTGGTTGAAGGTCGCGGCCAGCACCTTGAAGGCGAAGCGGGTGGAGATCCCGTCCATGCCCTCGTCGACGCCGGCCGTGTCCTTGTATTCCTGCATCGAGCGGGCGCGGGGATCGACCTCGCGCAAGCTCTCGCCGTCATAGACCCGCATCTTCGAGAAGACGTTGGAATTGGCGTGCTCGCGCAGGCGGGAGAGCACCGAGAATCGGGCCAGCATCTCCAGCGTGCCGGGCGCACAGGCCGCGTCCGACAACTCCGAGCCGGAGATCAGCTTCTCGTAGATGTGCTGCTCCTCGGTCACGCGCAGGCAGTACGGGACCTTGATCACGTAGATCCGGTCGATGAAGGCCTCGTTGTTCTTGTTGGTCTTGAACGTCTGCCACTCGGCCTCGTTCGAGTGCGCCAGGATCACGCCCGTGAACGGGATCGCGCCGATATTCTCGGTGCCGACGTAGTTGCCCTCCTGCGTCGCGGTGAGCAGGGGGTGCAGCATCTTGATCGGCGCCTTGAACATCTCGACGAACTCGAGAATGCCCTGGTTCGCCCGGTTCAGGCCGCCCGAGTACGAGTAGGCGTCGGGATCGGCCTGCGACAGCGTCTCCAGCCGGCGGATGTCGACCTTGCCGACGAGCGAGGAAATGTCCTGGTTGTTCTCGTCGCCCGGCTCGGTCTTGGCGATGGCGATCTGGCGCAGGCGCGAGGGCCGGACCTTGATCACCTTGAAGCGCGAGATGTCGCCGTTGAACTCGTCGAGGCGCTTCAGCGCCCAGGGGCTCATCAAGCCGGTCAGCCGCCGGCGCGGGATGCCGTAGCGGCGCTGGATCTCCTCGCCCATCGTCTCGGGGTCGAACAACCCCAGCGGGCTCTCGAAAACCGGCGACACCTCGTCCCCAGCTTTGAGTACGTAGACGGGGTGAACCTCCATCAGGAGCTTCAGCCGCTCGGCCAGCGACGACTTACCGCCGCCCACCGGGCCCAGAAGGTAGAGGATCTGCTTGCGCTCCTCCAACCCTTGCGCGGCGTGGCGGAAGAACGAGACGATCCGCTCGATCGTCTCCTCCATCCCGTAGAACTCGCGGAAGGCCGGGTAGGTCCGGATCGTCCGGTTCATGAAGATCCGGCCGAGGCGCGAATCCTTGGATGTATCCACAAATTCGGGTTCGCCGATCGCCGCCAGGATGCGCTCGGCGGCCGAGGCGTACATCAGGGGCTCGTCGCGACAGGCCTCGAGGTACTCGGAGAGCGTCATCTCCGTGTCGCGGCGGGCCTCGTACCCTCGGGCGAAGCTCTGGAAAAGGTCGTTCGTCGCATGCATGGGCATTCGATAACCCTCTCAGACCGTGACAGCTTCATCCTGTCTCGGCTTGGATGCAACCGACAGGCCCGCTTTTGTCGCAGTGCGGCGAGCATGGTGCTCGGCATGTCGATTGCTTGCAACACCTACGGGTGCTGAGCGCGGCGCGGACGAGTCTCCGCGCCGTCTCGCGCCGCATGCCGGAAGCGGCAAAACAGGACCCGACCCGCGAACGGCCGACTCGGCTCACAAATCGGTGCCCTCTTTCTTGGACTCGTCGCCCGATTTGGCTGCCGCTGCTCCGACCGTGATCTTCACGGTCTGGGTCTGGACTTGTCCGTCGGAGCTCTTCACCTCGAACGTCACTTCGTCGGACCCGGTGAAACCGCTGTTGGGCTGGTAGAACAGCGCCTGCACCGCCGCTTCCTTGTTGGGGCAGCGATAGCTTGCCGGCGTCTTCAGCTTGCCGACCTTGGTGATGATCGAGCCGTTCTTCGGCGGCCCGGAAACCTTGAACTCGGGCATCGGCCCAGGAGAACAATCCTTCTTGAGGTTGGGCGCGATCTCAAGCCGCACCGACTTGCCGGGCGCGACCGTCTTGGTTCGGTTCGCCGTGGACTGGGCGAAAGCCGGCCCGGCGAGGGCCAGACTGCCCACGAGGAGCGCGGCGAACGGACGAAGGGCGATCATGGCAGCGTCTCTCCGGTGCCGACCCGGGGCCTGTCTCCGGAAACGCCGCCCGGTGCCCCGTTCATCGGTCGAGAACATGTGGGGACGCCGCGCACGAGCGTCGAGGGCTCGGCCGGTGGCTTAATTCTGCAGCGCCGCGGCCACGATCCCCGTGACCCGGGCGATCTGCGCGGCGTCGAGCTCTCCGGCCAGGGCGGCAGCGAGCCGCGCCTCGACCTGCGCGCGCTCCCCGGCATCCGCGATCGGCGTGGCGGGAATCTCGTCCTCGGCGAGACGGCACACGCGGCGGATCGCCTCCGCGGCCGAGAGCAGCTTCTCCCGATCGGTGGGTCCCATCTCCCAGAGCGGGTTGCGCAGGCGGCTGATCACGCGCTTCGCGTCGCGGTACTCCCGGTCGACGTTGGTGGCGGCCTCGATCTGGCTGACGAGGAACATCAGTTCCAGGACTTCGGACGCCGCTTCCGGGCAGGTGCGGACGATCCGCATGATGCGGGCCATCAGCTCCTGGCTGGGCGACAGCTTGGATTTGGGCACGGCCATGCGGGCGACAACGCGAGTTGTTGCCGGAAAGTTCGCCTGCCACGTGTATGATCGGCACCGGAGCGTCCGGGCGGATCCGCGGTGCCGGTCAGGTCTCCGCGCCGGGCATCTCGCGCAGGCCGTCGAGCAGGGCGCGGCAGGCGCGCAGCTCCTCCAGGACGTCCGCCAGGACCGAGCGGTCGGAGACCCCGAGCGGCTCGGTCCGGGCGCCCGCCTCGAACTCGGCCTCCGGGAACAACGGCTCGGCCGGCACGGCCTCGCCGCGGCCCACCGCCTGGACGAAACGGATGCCGTTCTCCTTGATCACCCGCTGCGCCCCCGCGATCGTGTAGCGCCGCACGTGCAGGAGATGGCGGATGCCGGCGACGAGCTCGACATCCTGGGGCCGGTAGTAGCGCCGTCCCCCAGCCCGCTTCACGGGGCGGATCTGCCCGAAGCGGGTCTCCCAAAAGCGCAGCACGTGCTGAGGCACGTCGAGTTCCTCGGCGACCTCGCTGATGGTGCGGAACGCGTGGGCGCTCTTCTCGCCGGTGACGGCCGGCGGTTCGTCGGTCTCTTCGGCGGCGAGGGCTGGCGGCATGGCTGTCGTACGGATCGGATGGAGACGGCACGATCTTGCCGGCTCGCAGAGCCGTACTCAAGCCTGACCAGCGCAGGAATTCCGCCGCGTTCCGGGACGGGACAGCGCGCGCGACAGGCCCTGCGCGGGCCCGCTTCGCCTCAATCGTCGTCGTGCTGATCCGCACCGTTGAGGCCGTTGATCTTGGCCTTGAGCACGTTCGACGGCTTGAACACCATGACTTGGCGGGGCTCGATCGCGACCTCCACTCCGGTCTTGGGATTGCGGCCGACGCGCTTGCCCTTGCTGCGCACCACGAAGGAGCCGAAGGAGGACAGCTTCACCGTCTCGCCGCTCGCCAGGCAGGTGCAGATCTCCGACAGCACGGTCTCGACGAGGGCGGCCGACTCGGTCCGCGACAGGCCCACCTGGTGGTAGACGGCCTCGCTCAAGTCGGCGCGCGTCACCGTCTTGCCTGCCATGCCGTGTCCCCTCGCCCGCATCGCTCGCCCCATGGCGCATGGCGCAGCACCCATGGCCGCACCGAACGCTGAAGGCGTATCCCTATGATCCGGCACGCTAATCGGCGCTCCGCCCCCGGTCAACCGCGCCGGCGCACCGAATTGTTTCGGGCGTGTCTCCGGATGCGTCACCAGCGGATCAGCGCGGCCCCCCAGCTGAAGCCGCCGCCGATCGCCTCGATCATCACCAGGTCGCCCGCGCGAATGCGGCCGTCCCGGCGCGCCACGTCGAGGGCCAGCGGGATCGAGGCCGCCGAGGTGTTGCCGTGGCGGTCCACGGTCAGCACGATCTTCTCCCGCGCGATGGCGAGCTTGTCGGCCGAGGCCTCGATGATCCGGCGGTTGGCCTGGTGGGGCACGAACCAGTCGAGTTCGTCCGCGGTGACGCCAGCCTGCGCGAAGGCCTCGACGATCACGTCGGTGACCTGCCCGACGGCGAACCGGAACACGTCGCGGCCCTCCATGCGCAGGCGCCCGGTGGTGCCGGTCGAACCGGGTCCGCCGTCGACGTAGAGCTTCTCGCGGTGCCGCCCGTCCGAGCGCAGGCTGGTGCTCAGGACTCCGCGGCCGTCCGCGTCCTCCCGCGCCTCCAGAACGACCGCCCCGGCCCCGTCGCCGAACAGGACGCAGGTGGTGCGGTCCTCCCAATCGACGATTCGCGAGAAGGTCTCGGCGCCGATCACCAGCGCCCGGCGGGCCGCCCCGGTGGTCAGGAATTTGTCGGCGGTCGAGACCGCGAACACGAAGCCGGCGCAGACGGCCTGCAGATCGAAGGCGGCGCCCTGGTGGATGCCAAGCGCGGCCTGGATCTGGGTCGCGGTGGACGGGAAGGTGTGGTCCGGCGTCGAGGTGGCGCAGATGACGAGATCGATGTCGTCCGCCGTCAGGCCGGCATCGTCCAGGGCGGCCTGGGCGGCCCGGGTGCCGAGCACCGAGGTGGTCTCGTCGGAATCCGCGATGTGCCGCTGGCGGATGCCGGTCCGCTGCACGATCCACTCGTCCGAGGTGTCCACCTGCTCGGCCAGGGCAGCGTTGGTCACCACGCGCGCGGGCAGGCACGATCCGGTTCCGACCACCATCGAGCGCAGGGCTGGGACGCGCCGATTCTGCTCGGGGTCTGTACGGAGGGTTGCCATCATTGTCCTTCCCGGGCAGCGCGGGTTCACACCCTTCCGGTGTGTCGCCGTGGACGCCCGATTTCCATCCTGTCCGCCAATAGGCCTAGGCCGGCACCGGCCGTTCAGGCCGGCGCCAGGGCCGCCGTCTGGTCGAGCCTCTCGCGGATCGTGCGGATCATGTCGTGACGCGCCATGTCGTGCGCCAGATCGATGGCGGCCGCGAAACCCTGCGCGTTCTCCGAGCCGTGGCTCTTGATGACGATGCCCTCCAGGCCGAGGAACACGCCGCCATTGGCCCGGCTCGGGTTCATCTTGTCGCGGAGGGCGCGGAACGCCTGCCGGGCGAAGAGGGCGCCGATCTTGGCCGCCAGCGTCCGCGTCATGGCCGCACGCAGATAGCTGCCGATCTGCTTGGCCGTGCCCTCGGCGGTCTTGAGGGCGATGTTGCCGGTGAAGCCCTCGGTCACGACCACGTCGACCGTGCCCCGGCCGAGATCCGTGCCCTCCACGAAGCCGTGATAGCTGAGGCCGGGGCTCTCCATCTCGCGCAGGATCCGGGCCGCCTCTTTGACGGCCTCGTTGCCCTTCATCTCCTCGGTGCCGACGTTGAGCAGGCCGACAGTCGGCCGGTCGAGGTCGAACACGATGCGGGCCATGGCTGAACCCATCACGGCCATCTCGACGAGGTGCTCGGCATCCGTCCCGATGGTGGCGCCGACATCGAGCACGATGCTCTCGCCGCGCACGGTCGGCCACAGACACGCGATGGCCGGGCGCTCGATGCCCGACATGGTCTTCAGGCAGATCTTCGACATCGCCATCAGGGCGCCGGTGTTGCCGGCCGAGACGCAGGCATCTGCCTGACCGTCGCGCACCGCCTGGATCGCCTGCCACATGGACGACTTGCCCCGGCCCTGGCGCACCGCCTGGCTCGGCTTGTCGTCCATGGCGACGGCCACGCTGGTGTGGCGGATCTCGACGCAATCCTTGAGGCGGGGCTCCTTGGCGACCAGCGGTGCGATCACCGCCTCGTCGCCGAACATCAGGAAGGTGGTGCCGGGATGGCGCTCGCGGGCGAGGGCCGCGCCGGGCACGACCGTGGAGGGCCCGTGGTCGCCGCCCATGGCGTCGAGCGAGATGCACACGCGTTGAGACATGTCGTTCAGGCGGGTCGCGGGGTCTCGGCGGGAAAAGCGGTGGACAGGGACGAGATAGCCCTGTCGGGCGCGGCGGACCATAGCGATACCGGGCCGGCGGGCAAATGAATTCGGGCAGCACGCGCCAGGTCGCCGCCATGTGGTGGCGTAACCGCTCGGGGCCCGGGACTGCCAGGACGGTCGGAATATCCTCCGTCATTCCAGAGCCGCACAGCAGAGCCCGGAATCCAGACGCGCTGTCGGTGCAAGATCTTGACGCGTCGGCGTGTCTGGATTCCGGGCTTGCCTACGACGCCCCGGAAAGACGGCGCGTCCGTGACGTCATGGCGTCGCGCGGCGGGCAGGCGATCGATGCCGCGCGGTGCGCGGGCGTCGGTGCTCAACCCTCGCCGTCGCGAAGCTTGCGCAGCCCGGCCAGGGGGCCTGCGTCCTCGCCCACCACCACGGGCTCGAAGCTGATGCCGGGCTTGCGGGGATAGGGGTCCAGCCCCAGCGCCAGGAACTCCGCGGTGAGCGCGCCGAAATCGATGCGGCCGCCGACGAGCGGGTCGGGGATGTCGGCGTCCTCGGCATCGGTGCCGGCGAGCCGGTCGGTGTCGGTGAACACGACCTCGACCGGTTCGCGCACCGGGGCCTCGAACGATTCGAGGCTGACGGTGCAGACCTGCGTCACGATGGCCTCCACGGTGCCCGTCACCGTGATCCGGCTGGTCGAACCCTGGATCTCGAACCGCCCGACCAGGTCGCGGATGGCGGGGATCCCGAAATCGGCCGCGAGGGCCGCGCACTCGGCCGGGCTCGCCTCCACGGTGGCGCTGCCGTGTCCCTGGGGCAGGCGCTCGACATTCACCCAGCGCGAGAGCGGGCCGCTGGCCTGGCTGCTGTCCCGGGTCATGCGCGGTCTCCTGCTCTGTCCTCGTTGGGCGCGAAAGGTGGCGCGAAGCCGTCCGGCTTCGGGAAGGGCGGGCCATCGCCGAGCAGCCCGTCGAGGTCAACCGCGGCCAGAGCCGCGTCGACCGCCTGAACGTAGGCGGCGAGGCCCGTCCCGTCCCCCTGCCCGCCGAGCACGTTGCGGACGAGGACAGCGCGCAGCGCCGCCGTGTCGCCCGCGTCGAGGGCGGCGTCGTAGCCCGTGGCCCGGCCGTAGAAGGCGGCGCCGAGCTTCTTCATCCGCTTGGACACGCCCATGTCGCCGACGCCCAGTTCGCGCAGGGACGCGTCGAGCTGGGTGAAGACCGAATTCACGAGATCCTGCGCCACCTCGGCGGCCGGCGCCGGCAGCCGGCTCAGCCGGCGCAGGACCAGGATCGCGTGGAGGCACAGGGCCTCGAACCGGCCCTCGACGGTGTCGGGGACGCCGAGACGCGTGTACAGGCCCGGCTGGCGTGCGGCCATGCTCAGGGTAAGGTGCAGCCCCTCGACGGCACGGCGGCGTGCGTTCGCGCGGCGGAACAGCCCGGCGATCATGGGCACCCCAGCGGGACAAATCGGACGGCGCCGCACCCGGCACGGATGTCGGCTGCCTGTGGCCAAGCTTGCCTTGTCAAAGCCATAACCCCGCGGTACGGCAACCCACGCCCAGGGCGCAAGCGCCGTCGGAATCCCGTGCCGGCGGCCTCGGTTGCGTCCCGTCCGTCCACACGCTCTCTGGGGGCCCGATGCGGCGCCGTCTCGTCCAGTCCTTCGCGCGCCTCGCCCTGCTCGGCCTTGCGGGAGCCGGCCTGTCCGGCTGCATCGGCGAGGAGCTGCGCCACGGCTATCAGGTCGATCAGGCGGCGCTCGCCACGATCAAGCCCGGCATGAGCCCCGAGCAGGTGCTGCAGATCCTCGGCACGCCCTCGACGGTCTCCACGGTGGGCAACAAGTCCTGGTACTACATCTCCCAGAACACCCGCCGGACGATCATGTTCATGGGCGAGCAGGTCGAGGACCAGAAGGTCACGGCGGTCTACTTCAGCCCCGGCTTCAAGGTCGAGCGCGTGGCGCTCTACGGTCTCCAGGACGGCCGGGTGTTCGACTTCATCGAGCGCACCACGCCGACGAGCGGCGCCGACCGGGCCTTCCTCAGCCAGCTGTTCCGCGGCCTGACCCGCTACGAGCCGTTCGGCAGCGGCAACGGCGCCAGCGTCGTGCCGGGCGCGAACCGCGGCCTCTGAACAACGGCGCCCGCCGCAAGGCGGGCGATCTCCGCGGGTTCTGAAAACACGTATTCGGGTCCGAGCGCCGCGAGCGCCCGCGGATCGGTGTAGCCCCAGGCCACGGCGCCGAACGGGCAGCCGAGGGCGCGCGCCGCCTCCAGATCCCGGATCTCGTCGCCGATGCAGAGCGCCCGGTCCGCGGCAATCCCGGTCCGCGCGAGCAGCGCCTTCAGCCGACGCGCCTTGCCGAAGATCGAGGCCCTGCAGGCGTAGGCGTCGATGCGGGCGGCGTTGCCCGGCCCGAGCACGCGGCGGACGGTTTCCCGGCGGTTCGACGACAGGATCGCCAGCGGCACGCCCGCCTCGGCGATCTCGGCCAGCATCGCGGTGACGCCGGGGAACAGTGCGATCCGTGCGGCGTCGCGCGCGGCCAGGGCGTGCATGTGTCGGGCGATGAGCGGCAATTTCCAGCGGGGGATGCCGAGATGGGCCACGATCGCCCGGGCGCCCTGCAGCCGCAGCTCCTCGACCTCATGCGCCTCGACGCGCCGGAACCGGTAGCGGTCGGCCACGCCGTTCAGGACCGAGCAGAACCAGTCGAAGCTGTCGGCCAGTGTGCCGTCGAAATCGAGGACGATGAGGCCAAGCCCGCGCGCGGGCTCCCGGGCCATCTCAGGTCCGCAGGTTCTCGAGCGGGACGCTGAGGCGCAGCAGCAGCCCGCCCGGCGCCCAGTCGTGCTCCAGCACGCCGTCGAGCTGGCCGGCGACGCTGCGCTCGGCCAGCACCGTGCCGAAACCCTTGCGGGACGGCGCGCCGACGACCGGGGGGCCACCCGCCTCCTGCCATGTCAGCGTGTAGCGGTCCGCTTCCCGGCGCCCCATCAGCGAGACCCCGCCCGCCTTGGTGGAGAGGCCGCCATATTTCATCGCGTTGGTCGCCTGCTCGTGCATGATCAGCGCGAGGGCGGTGGCGGTGCGCTCGCCGATCTCGGCATCGTCGCCGGAGATCGCCACCCGGGCGCGGCCGCCCTCCTCGTAGGCGGCCATGATCAGGCGCATGAGCCCCAGCACCGTCTGGCCCGCCACCGCGGGGGCGCTGTCGGGGGAGTGCGGCCGGACATATTCGTGGGCCCGCGCCAGGGCGCCGAGCCGGTCCCGGAAGGCGGCCGCGAAGGGCTTGGCGGCCGGATCGCTGCGCGCGGTCAGCGCGGCCAGCCCGCCGACCACCGCGAAGATGTTCTTGATCCGGTGCGACAGTTCGCGGATCAGCAGGTCACGTGCCTCCTCGGCGCGCTTGGCCTCGCGCAGGTCGCGGGTGACGGTGGCGTAGCCGACCTCGGCTCCGGTCGGGTCGCGTACCGGGAAGATGTTGTACAGGACCGCCACCGGCTCGCCGCTGACGAAGTGCCGGAACGCCAGCTCGCCCTCCCAGAAGCCGTTCCGGCGGACCGCCGGCATCACGGTCTCGGCCAGCACCCGGCGGCTGTCGTCCGTGAAGAAATCGGGAATCCTGCGCCGGCGCGCGGCGGCGAGGTCGGGCAGTCCGACCAGGGCCAGGGCCGCCTCGTTGAGGTGGGTGATCTCACCCTCGAGGGTGCAGAGGCCGATGAAGTCCTTCGAGGTCTCCACGATGGCGGCGAGCTGGCGCGCCTCGGCCTCGGCGCGCTTCAGGTCGTCGATGTCGGTGCAGGTCCCGAACCAGCGCTCGATCCGCCCCTCCGCGTCGCGGATCGGCATGGCGCGGCCCAGCGTCCAGCGATAGGCGCCGTCGCGGTGGCGCAGACGGTACTCGATCTCGTAGGGCTCGCCGGTCTCCAGCGAGTGGCGCCAGCGTGTCCAGGCCCGTTCCTGATCCTCGGGATGGAACACGTCGTTCCAGCCCTCGCCATCGGTGGAGCCGTAGGGCACGCCGGTGAACTCGTACCAGCGGTCGTTGTAATAGTCGTGGAACCCGTCCGGCTGCGTGGTCCAGACCATCTGGGGCATTGCCGCGGTCATCACCCGGAAGCGACGCTCGCTCGCGGCGATCTCCGCCTCGCGGGCCGCGACCTTGGCGAGGGTCCGGCGGTGCTCCAGCAGGCTCGAGATCTGGCGCGCCAGGGCGAGCAGCGTGGCGGTCTGCTCCGAATCGAGACCCTTCGGCCGGGCGACGCGGTCCAGCACGCAGAGGGCGCCGAGAGGGATGCCCTGCCCGCCCCGGATCACCGCGCCGGCGTAGAACCGGAACTCTTCCGGCCCGGTCACCAGCGGGTTCTCGACGGTCCGCGGATCGGTGGTGAGGTCCGGGATGACGAGCATCTCGCCCGCCTCGATCGTGTAGGCGCAGACCGAGCAGTTGATCGGGAGCTCGCGCTTGCCGAGCCCGACCTCGGACTTGAACCATTGCCGCTGGGCATCGACCAGGCTGACGAGGGCGACCGGCGCCCGGCAGACATAGGCGGCGACGCGCACCAGATCGTCGTAGAGCGGCTCGGGCTCCGAATCGAGGATCGCGAGGTCGCGCAGTTCCGCGATCCGGGCCGAGGCGCTCCAGCGCGCGTCGGTCGGTTCGGAAGCCGCGAGCGCGTGAGGTGCCGGCACATCCATGGTCCCGTCCCCAAATAGGTGCGCCGACGGCGCCTGCCTAGGCACCGCCGCGCATTGCCGCCACGCTTTCATGGGCGCGGCGGCTGATCGAGGCCGCGGGCGCCTCAGGCGGCGCGGGCCTCGCTCAGGGTCGGGTAGTCGATGTAGCCCTCCGGGCCCTGGCTGTACCACGTCGCGGCGTTGTCCTTGTTGAGCGGCGCGCCCTTGGCGATCCGCTCGACCAGGTCCGGATTGGCAATGTAGGTCCGGCCGAACGCGATGGCGTCGGCCTCGCCGGCATCCAGCACCTTCTGGCCGCTGATCCCGTCGTAATCGGCGTTGAGGATCATCGGGTTGCGGAACACGCGCCGCATCGCCGGGGCGATCGGCGGGTGGTCGGCCTTGCCGAAGGTGCCGTCCGGGCCCGGCTCGCGCATCTCCAGGAAGGCAATGCCGATATCGGCCAGTGCCTGCGCGGCGGCCACGAACAGCGGCTCCGGGTTCGAGTCGTTGCAGCCCTGGATCGCGCCGTTCGGCGAGAGGCGCACGCCGGTGCGCTCGGGTCCCGCAACCTTGGCCACCACCTCGGTGACCTCGCGCAGCAGCCGCACCCGGTTCTCGATGGAGCCGCCGTACTGGTCGGTGCGGTGGTTGGTGCCGTCGCGCAGAAATTCGTCGATCAGGTAGCCGTTCGCCGCGTGGATCTGCACGCCGTCGAAGCCCGCGGCCAGCGCATTGGCGGTGGCGCGCTCGTAATCTGTAAGCAGGCGCGGGATCTCGGCGAGCTCCAGGGCTCGGGCCTCACCGTAGGGCTTCTTGCCGGAATAGGTGTGGGCCTGGTCGGGCGCCGTGGTGGCCGAGGACGAGACCGGCTTGGCGCCGCCGAGGAAGTCCGGATGAACCATCCGTCCCATGTGCCAAATCTGGCAAACGATCTTGCCGCCCTTGTCGTGGACCGCCTTCACGATTGGCCGCCAGGCATCGACCTGGGCGTCGGACCAGATGCCGGGCGCGAACGGCCAGCCCAGCCCCTCCTGGGAGATGCCGGTGGCCTCGGTGAGGATCAGGCCGGCGCCGGCGCGCTGGGCGTAGTACTCGGCCATGATCGGGGTCGGCACGTGCTCGCGGGTGCCGCGGCCCCGGGTGAGCGGGGCCATGAAGATCCGGTTCTTGGCCTTGATGGCGCCGATGCGGATCGGGTCGAGCAGGGATGGCATGGATTACCTCGTGCTGGTGCGACGTGGGAGGCCGCATCCGGTTCGTTCCGGCGCCGAGGTGGCGCTGCGGCGCGGTGATGCCAAGGTGCAGCGCAACCGGAACGACGGCGGCGTGCGGGCGCGCACATGCTGAAATGCGAAGGACCGGGCCCGTCCGGAGCCCGGTCCTCGTCGCACATCCGGCTTTCGCCAGATCTCAGCTATGCGCCAGCACGGCCAGCAGCAGCAGGGCGATGATGTTGGTGATCTTGATCGCCGGGTTCACCGCCGGGCCGGCGGTGTCCTTGTAGGGGTCGCCGACCGTGTCGCCGGTCACCGCCGCCTTATGGGCCTCCGAGCCCTTGCCGCCGTGATGGCCGTCCTCGATGTACTTCTTTGCGTTGTCCCAGGCGCCGCCGCCCGAGGTCATCGAGATCGCCACGTAGAGCCCGGTGAGGATCACGCCGAGCAAGCTCGCCCCCACCGTAGCGAAGGCCTGGTTCTTGCCCGCGATCAGCTGGATCACGAAGAACAGCACGATCGGCGACAGCACCGGCAGCAGCGACGGGACGATCATCTCCTTGATCGCCGCGCGGGTCAGCATGTCGACCGCCCGGCCGTAATCCGGCCGGTCCGTGCCCTGCATGATCCCGGGCTTCTCCCGGAACTGGCGGCGGACCTCCTCCACGACCGCGCCCGCCGCGCGCCCGACCGCCGTCATGGCGATGCCGGCGAACAGGAACGGGATCAGGCCGCCGAGCAGCAGGCCCACCACCACGTAGGGGTTGGACAGGGAGAAATCGACGCTGACGCCCTGGAAGAAGCGGTACTGCGTCGGGCTCGCATTGGCGATGAAGTAGTTCAGGTCCGACGTGTAGGCGGCGAACAGCACCAGCGCGCCGAGGCCGGCCGAGCCGATCGCGTAGCCCTTGGTGACCGCCTTGGTGGTGTTGCCGACCGCGTCGAGGGCGTCGGTCGACTTGCGCACGTCGGAGGGCAGGCCCGCCATCTCGGCGATGCCGCCGGCATTGTCGGTGACCGGCCCGAAGGCGTCGAGGGCCACGATGAAGCCGGCCAGCGCCAGCATGGCGGTGACCGCGATGGCGATGCCGAACAGGCCTGCGAGCGCGTAGGTGCTGATGATGCCGCCGACGATCACCAGGGCGGGAAGGGCCGTGGATTCGAGGGAGATCGCCAGTCCCTGGATCACGTTGGTGCCATGGCCGGTGACCGAGGCGGTGGCGATCGACTTCACCGGGCGGAAATTGGTGCCGGTGTAGTACTCGGTGATCACCACGATCAGCGCCGTGATGGCGAGCCCGATCACCGCGCAGCCGAACAGGGCGGCCGAGGTGAAAGTGACGCCCGTCGAGGTGGTGAAGGACGTGGCGAAGCCGCCGAGCAGCGTCATGTTGACGAGGGCGATGGCCGCGACCGAGAGCACGCCCGCCGCGATCAGGCCCTTGTAGAGGGCGCCCATGATCGACTGGTTGGCCCCGAGCCGCACCGCGAAGGTCCCGGCGATCGACGTGACGATGCAGGCCGCGCCGATGGCCAGCGGGTAGAGCATCATCGGCTCCAGCACATCCCGGCCGCTGCCGGTGGGGCCGGAGAAGAAGATCGCCGCCAGCACCATGGTGGCGACGATCGTGACCGCGTAGGTCTCGAACAGGTCGGCCGCCATGCCGGCGCAGTCGCCGACATTGTCGCCGACATTGTCGGCGATGGTGGCAGGGTTGCGCGGATCGTCCTCCGGAATTCCGGCCTCGACCTTGCCGACGAGGTCGCCGCCGACATCCGCCCCCTTGGTGAAGATGCCGCCGCCAAGGCGGGCGAAGATCGAGATCAGCGAGGCGCCGAAGCCCAGGGCCACCAGTGCGTCGATCACCTCGCGGCTCGACGGGTCGAGATGGGCGCCGCGGGTGAGATACAGGTAGTACAGGGCGACCCCGAGCAGCGCGAGGCCGGCGACCAGCATGCCGGTCACCGCGCCGGACTTGAAGGCCATGTCGAGGCCCCCGCCCAGCGAGGTCGAGGCGGCCTGGGCGGTGCGGACGTTGGCCCGGACCGATACGTTCATGCCGATGAAGCCCGCCGCGCCCGAGAGCACGGCGCCGATCAGGAAGCCGATGGCGACCTTGATCCCGAGGAACACGGCGAGCAGCACGAACAGCACCACGCCGACGATACCGATGGTTGTGTATTGCCGCCGCAGATAGGCCTGCGCGCCCTCCGCGATGGCCGCGGCGATCTCCTGCATGCGCTGAGTGCCGGCGTCGCGCCGCATCAAGTCGAGAATCGTGACGATGCCGTAGGCGACGGCGCAGAGCCCGCCCGCGATGATCAGAACCAAGGGAATCATTCGACCGTCCTTGTTATTATCGTGCCTGGCGTGGGCTTGTGCTTGTCGAGCTTGACCGCCGCGAGACGGCCATGGGACGCGGTGCTCGGATTCGGGGCTTTCCTTCCCAAAACAAGGCCTTGATTGCCAAACTTCGCTGGAGAGCGCAAACGCCGAGTTGAAGATGTTTGCAGCGCGGCGCGCGAATGCTGCATTGCGGAAACACGAAGCCGGCGCATTATTGTGCAGGATCCGGATCTGGCGGCTCTGGGCTGAGCCGATCAGGGGCGATGCAGGGGACCGGGATTCCAGCGGCCGGCACGGGCACGGCGCCCTCCCCGCTGGACGACGGCGGACGCCGTGCCCGACCCTTCACTTTCCGGTGGAGATCCTCCGGCAACGTCCACTCTCCGTCATCGCGCGGAGACGGCCATGCCGGAGCGGTCGACCGGAAACCGTCTCAGAAGTGGCTGAACGAGCCCGCGGCGAACACACGCGCCGCGCCATCGTCCATCACGAAACGGGGCGGCCCATCGCCGGCGGTGACGGTGCCGATGGCCGTGAGCGGAACGCCGCCCTCCTCCGCCTCGGCTCGGAAGGCGTCGAGCTGTTCCGGCGCCACCGTGCAGAGGATCTCGTAATCGTCGCCGCCGGTCAGGATCGTGTCGATCAGGCCGGGCTCGGCCGCGAGAGCGCGCCGGGCCGGTTGCGAGAGCGGCACGGCGGCTCCGTCGATCCGGGCGCTCCGGCCTGCGCCGAGCATCTTGGCGAGATCACCCGCCAGACCGTCCGAGACGTCCATCGCCGCGGAGGCGTGGCGGCGGACGGCCGGTGCCGCCGCGAGGCGCGGCCGCGGGTGCAGGTATCGGTCGGCCAGGAGGGCCCGCAGCGCCGGATCGAGCGCCGCCGACCAGGGCGCCTGCGGCTCCAGGCGCAGGCGCAGGCCGAGCGCCGCGTCGCCGATCGTGCCGGTGACGCAGATCCGGTCGCCGACCCGGGCCGTGTGGCGCCGGACGATCCCGCCGGTCGGCACCTCGCCCATCATCGTCACGCCGATCAGCGCCGGCCCGCTGGAGCGCACCGTGTCGCCGCCGAGGAGCGGACAGCCGGCCTCCGCTGCCGCCCCGCCGAGTCCGCCCGCGAAGCCGGCGAGCCACGCCTCCGTCCAGTCGTCGGGCAGGGCCAGCGTCAGCAGGAAGCCGCGCGGGACCGCGCCCTTGGCGGCGATGTCGGACAGGTTCACGCCGAGCGCCTTGCGGGCGATGGAGGCCGGCGGATCGTCCGGGAAGTAGTGGATCCCCGCCACCACCGCGTCGGCGGTGAGGACGAGGTCGTGGCCGGGGGTCGGTGTCAGGGTGGCGGCGTCGTCCCGGAGCCCGTCGGCGCCCGGCCCGGCCAGCGGCGCGAAGTACCGGGCGATCAGCCCGTCCTCGGAGATGCGGGACGGGCCGGCCAAGGGTTCAGGCCTTCTTGGCGGAAGGATTCTTGGCGGAAGGCTCCTTGGCGGAGCCGGACTTGCCGGAGAGCGGCTTCGACGAGCCCGGCTTGCTCGAAGCCTTGGCGGCCCCGACCTCGCCCGGCCGGACTTCCCGGGCAAGCCGGTCGAGCACGGCATTCACGAGGCCCGGCTCGTCGGCCGTGTAGAAGCTGTGAGCCACGTCGACATAGGCCGAGATCGCCGCTCCCACCGGCACGTCGGGCCGGAACATCAGTTCGTAGGCACCGGCCCGCAGGATCGCCCGCAGCACGATCTCGATGCGCCGCAGCGGCCAGCCCTGGGCGAGCGCCTGATCGAGCTTCGGGTCGATCGCCCGCTGCTCCTCGACGGTGCCGCGCAGGAGGTCGCGGAAGAAGGCGGTCTCGGCCTTCGGATGGGCGATCCCGTCGACCTCCCGGCCGATCCAGAAGGCCTCGAACTCCGCGAGCGCGTCGAGAACGCCCTTGCCGGAGATGTCCATCTCGTAGAGCGCCTGCACCACGGCGAGGCGGGCGCCGCTGCGCGGGCTGAACTTGACGGTGCTGGCGGTCGTCTCGGTGGACGCGGCGCCGGTCTCCGGCTGGGTCTCGGGTGTCCCGGTCATTGAGGTATCCGTCATCGCGGGCGGGCGGCCTCGGCCGCGCGCTTCAGGGCGAGCACGCCGAGCGCCGCCTCGGCCGCGCCGCCGCCCTTGTTCATCTCGGCGACCCGAGCGCGGGCCAGCGCCTGCGCCTCGGTCTCGACGGTGAGGATGCCGTTGCCCAGCGGCACGCGGCGGCCGACCGACAGGTCCATCAGCGCGCGGGCGCTTTCGCCGGCGACGATGTCGTAATGGCCGGTCTCGCCGCGGATCACGCAGCCGAGCGCTACCACGGCGTCGTAGGACCCCGTGTCGAGCAGGATCGCCACTGCGGCGGGGATCTCCAGGGCGCCCGGCACCGTCACCACGGTGGCCTGCGCGGCGGCCGCCTCGATCGCCGCCAGGGCGCCGGCGAGGAGCTCGTCGGCGATCGCGTCGTAGTAGCGCGCCTCGACGACGAGGATCCGGGCACCGGCCAGGGCCGGATCGGTGGGCTTGGGCGCCGAATCGGCGCGGGTATGGGCGACCATGGCTCTCGTCCGGCCGGGTTTTCGGGGGCTGGCGGATCGCACGACGGGCGCCCGCATGGGGGAGGACGGTTAGACCGAAGCGGCCGGCGCCACAAGCGGTGCGGATGCGGGTGGGGACTGCGATGCGAAGGGGCGCTGCGACGGCACCTCCCCACCCTACCCCACCAGCGGCGGCAGCGGCGCGGATCCGCCCTCCGGGACCGCCGTACGGGCGACGTTCATCGTCATGGCGAGCAGCGCGTAATAGCCGTTGATGCCGGTGAGATCGATCGCCCCCTGCTCGCCGAAGCGCGCCACCACGGCCGCGTAGGTCGCGTCGCTCACCGCGCGGTTGCGCATCAGTTCGGTCGAGAAGGCGTAGGCCAGGGCCTCGTCGGCGCTCATCGTGTCGGGGCGCCGCCCCTCGGCCACGGCCTGCGCGGTCTCGGGTGCGACGCCGGCCTTCAGGGCGATTGGGTGGTGGATGGCCCATTCCACCGGCTGGCTCCAGTCCCGGGCCACGATCAGGATCGCGAACTCGCTGATGCGCAGCGGCAGGGCGCTGCCGTAGCGCAGGTAGAGCCCCATCCGGCTTGCGCAGAGCATCAGCTCGGGGCTGCGCAGCAGCGGCACGAACGGCCCGAAAACCGGAACGCCGCGCTCGGCCTCGAACGCCGCCGCGGCCGCGGCCTGCGCCTCCGTGAGGCCGTCGGCCGGGAGCGCCGGCATGCGCTCCGCGCTGGTCTTCTCGCTGGCCATGCGTTTTCCCTCCCCTGCATCGTCCCTGCATCGTCCCTGCATCGTGCCCGGCACGCGGCGTGCTCTGGATTTCCGGTCCCCGTGCGCCTAGACCGTTCAGGCTCAGCGGCACGACCCGCGCGCCCGGACCGGGCTGCGATCCTTTAGAACGCCAGCGAGGCTTACGGCTTTGGCCCTCCCCGTCAACGAACGCCGGCGCATCATGCTGCTCACGGGTGCGAGCCGGGGCATCGGCCACGCCACCGTCAAGCGGTTCTCGGCCGCGGGCTGGCGCGTGATCACCTGCTCGCGCCACGCCTTCCCGGAGAACTGCCCCTGGGAGATGGGTCCCGAGGACCATCTCCAGGTCGATCTCGCCGATGCGCAGGACACGGTCCGCGCCGTCGAGGAGGTCCGGGGCCGGCTCGCCGCCGAGGGCGGCGTGCTGCACGCGCTGGTCAACAATGCCGGCATCTCGCCCAAGGGGCCGGACGGCGAGCGCCTCGGCGCCTTGGCGACCGAGTTCGATGCGTGGCAGCGCGTGTTCCAGGTCAACCTGTTCGCCACGATTCTTCTGGCCCGCGGCCTGCGCGACGAGCTCGCCCGGGCCAAGGGCTCGATCGTCAACGTGACCTCGATCGCGGGCTCGCGCGTTCACCCCTTCGCGGGCGCCGCCTACGGCACCTCGAAGGCGGCGCTGGCCGGCCTGACCCGCGAGATGGCCGCCGATTTCGGGCCGCTGGGCGTGCGCGTCAACGCGATCTCGCCGGGCGAGATCGACACGTCGATCCTGTCGCCCGGCACCGAGAAGCTCGTCGAGCAGATCCCGCAGCGCCGGCTCGGCACACCGGACGAGGTCGCCAAGGCGATCTACTTCCTGTGCACCGAGGCCTCGTCCTACGTGAACGGGGCAGAACTCCACATCAACGGCGGCCAGCACGTTTGACCAGAACGCCTGCCCCCTCGGGCACGAACGCCGTGGGTCACGGCCCGGCTCCTCTGCGCCGGGCGCTCCTCATCGGCCTGCTCCTGTGCAGCGTGCCTCTGGCCGCCGCGCGGGCGGAGCCCGGGATCCGGATCCTCGACCTGCCCTTCAAGGTCCGGGCCCTGCGCGGCCCCCGCAGCGAGGCCGCCGTCTCGGTGGCGACCTCCGGGCTGCTGCCGATCGCCGGCGCGAAGGTGAGCCAGCAGGCCGGCGACGAGGAGAGCGCGCCGATCGCCGTGGTCTGGGGCGACGACGGTGGTGCCGTGCTGTCGCTCTCCGAGGGAGCCGTGAGCGTCCGCCCGATCGGCCGGGAGGCGGTCGAGGGGCTGACCGCCGCGGAGACGCCGCGCGGGGCCGTGCCGGGCTCGCGCCGGGCGCTCTCCGGTCCCTTGAGCGCCTATCTCACCGGACGCACCCGCGCGCCGGACGGCAGCGCCGCGGCGGCCGTCCTGACCATCCGCGAGCGCCAGCCGATGGCGGTCAGCACCGACCCCAAGCCCGTCCCGGTGGCGACCGTGACGGTTCCGGCCGGGGGCGACGCGGTGTTCGCGCCCCTGCGGCCGCGCCTGCTCCGCCTCGGAGATCGTCCGGCGCTGCTGGCCTCCACGCGCTCGGGTGCGGAGACCGGCGGGCTCGCGCTGATCGAGCGCCAGGCCGGTGACCGGGGCGCGGCCTGGACAGTCGCGGCACGCACGCCGCCGCAGCCCAGGCCGCCCCTGAAGATTGCCGGCATCGCCGACTTCTCCGGGTCCGGCGCCGTCCAGGCCGCGACGGTCAGCGCCGGCGGCCGGCTCCAGCTCTGGACGCTGCATCCCGACCGGATCGAGGCCGCCGGCGCGGCCGAGGGCTACGCGGCCGGCGACGGCGATTCCGACCTCGCCGTGACAACACCCGCCAGCGGCGCGCCCGAGCTGGTGCTGCCCGTGGCGGGCCGCGCCGAGATCGCCCTGGTCTCGGCGAAGGGATCCCTGCACGAGCGCCTGCGCGTGCCGCTCCCGGCCCCGGCCGAGACCGGAATCGTGGTCCTGGGCGAGGGCGCGGCGGCGCGGCTGCTGGTCGGCCTCGCCGACGGCCGGGTGGCGGTCGTCGCGCCCGATGGGGGAAAACCATGACGGCGGACGCCCAGGCCGACAGCCGCCTGTTCCCGGCGCGCCCGTTCGTGGGTGCGTCGATCGCGGTGATCCGGGACGAGCGCGTCCTGCTGGCGGCCCGCGCCAACGAGCCGATGCGCGGCGTCTGGACGCTGCCGGGCGGCCTCGTGGAGGCGGGGGAGGCTTTGGCCGAGGCGGCCCTGCGCGAGTTGTCCGAGGAAGTCGGCCTGACCGCCGAGGTGGTCGGCGTGCTCTCGCCCACCGAGATCATCGTCCGGGACGAGGCCGGCCGCGCCCGGCACCATTACGTCGTGCACCCGCACGCCGCCCTGTGGCACGGCGGCGAGCCGGTGGCCGGACCCGAGGCCCTCGGCACCCGGTGGGCGACGCTCGCCGAGGTCGCCACCCTGCCGACGACGCCGGGCCTGGTCGAAACCCTGCAGGAGGCGTTCGCGCGGGTTCGGGACCGCAATCCGGCCCGCGGCGGGGAGGCGACGGCGTGAGGCGCGCCGCGACGATCCTGTGCCTGCTGTCGGCGCTCGCCGCCCACGCCGCCGCGCCGGCTTTGGCGCAGCAGCGCTCCGGCCGCCCGGCGGCGTCCGCCACCAAAGACGCCAAGGACGCGCCCAAGGAGGCGAATGCACCCGCCGACAGTCCGGCCCCCTACGACCGCGACCTGATGCGCATGTCCGAGATCATCGGGGCGCTGGCCTTTCTGCGCGGCCTCTGCAGCGCGCCGGATGCCGCGGACTGGCCGGCCCGCATGAAGGCGCTGATCGACTCCGAGGGCGTGACCCCCGCCCGCCGCGACCGTCTGGCTGGCGCCTACAACCGCGGCTATCGCGGCTACGCGCTGACCTACCGGGTCTGCACGCCGGCCGCCCACGAGGCGGCCGCCCGCTACGTCGCCGAGGGCGACCGGCTGTCGCACGCGCTGGCAGGCCGTTTCGGGGGGTGATGCAGGCGCAACACACTGCTCAGGGATGCCGGCGAAGCGTCGGATTTGAGCCCTCGCGTTAACCGATTCGAAATTCCCGGCTGGCCGAGCCGCAGGGACCTGCTTATCATCCGTTGTGTCCGCTGGGTCTTGTGCCCGGCGCAATGGAAGTATCGGGCCATGCAGCATATCTCTCACACCGCTCCTCTCGAGGTCGATGTCGAGGAGAAACGTGTCGCGCTGAGTTACGTCTCGGAAGCGTTCGCAGAAGGCTGCCTCGATGGGCTCGACGGAGACTGCATGGCTCAGGCCGCCCTGTTCGCCGCCTTCCAGGAACTGGTCATGACCTACGGTGAGGAAGCCACGGCCCGTTACGCGGAAGGATTCCCGGAGCGCATCCGCGGCGGCGCCTTCACCACGACCCTCCAGCACTGAGAGCCGGGATCGCGGACGGTTGAGGCGCGGGCGGGCAGCGACTACCTCCCGCTTCCGCGGTCCGGCACGCTGGACCGCTCCCGTCCTGTGAGGATCAGCCTGCCATGCCCGTCGCCCTGCTGCCGGACCGCGCTCTCGTCGCCGTCACCGGCCCGGACGCCGCCGCGCTCCTTCAGGGCGTGCTGACCTGCAATGTCGAGACGCTGCAGGCCGGCGAGGCGCGCCTCGGTGCCCTGCTGACGGCCCAGGGTAAGATCCTGTTCGACTTCCTTGTTTCGCGGCTGCCAAACGGGTTCCGGTTCGACGTGCAGGCGGACCGGGCGGCCGATCTCGCCAAGCGGCTGACGCTCTACCGGCTGCGCGCCCAGGTCGCGATCGCCGCCGACCCGACCGTGGCGGTGGCTGCCGCCTGGGACGGGCCCGCGCCGGCCGCCGCCGAGGCGGTCGCCGATTCCCGCCACGCCGATCTCGGGGCCCGGCTCTACGCGGCCGAAGGCGCCTTCTCGGCCGACGCCGCGGAGGCCGATTACCACGCGCTCCGGATCAGGCTGAGCATCCCGGAGGGCGGGCGCGACTACGCCTTTGGAGACGCGTTCCCGCACGAGGCGCTGATGGACCAGCTCGGCGGGATCGACTTCAAGAAGGGCTGCTATGTCGGCCAAGAGGTGGTCTCGCGGATGCAGCACCGGGGTACCGCCCGGACCCGCATCCTGGCGGCCGCCTACCCGGACGGCCCCCCCGCGCCCGGCACCGAGATCACGGCTGGCGGCAAGGTTCTGGGCACCACGGGCAGCTCCGCCGGCGGGCGCGGCCTCGCCCTGGTCCGGATCGACCGGCTGGCCGACGCGCTCGCCGCTGGGGAGACACCGCTTGCCGGTGATCGCCCCGCGACGCTGGAGCGGCCTGCCTACGCGACCTTCCCGATGCCGGAGGCCGCAGCGAGCCCGGCCGGGTGAGCTGCGATCGCGCCGCGGACACGGCTCAGATCAGGAAAGCCGGCCGCTGAAACCCCGCGACGCCGCCTCCGCTTGAATCCGCCGCCCGTTCCGGCGACACCCGTCCTGGAATGGCTACAAACAGGACCGGGGCGGAAACGATGGGCGTCTACGAGCCCGGCACCGAGGCGGAGGCCGGGGAGATCGTGCGGGTAGCCGCCGGGCGCGGCGAGCGCCTGCGGCTGGCCGGCGGCGGGACCGCCGCGGGTCTCGGCCGGCCCGCGCAGGACAGCGCGACGCTCTCGGCGAAAGCGCTCACCGGCGTCACGCTCTACGAGCCTGCCGAGATGGTGGTGGCCGCCCGGGCCGGCACGCCGCTCGCCGAGGTCGAGGCCCTGCTCGCCTCCCGGGGCCAGATGCTGCCCTTCGAGCCGATGGACCTGCGCGGCCTCTACGGCACCACCGGCGAACCGACCTTCGGGGCCGTGGCGGCGATCAACAATGCCGGCCCGCGACGGATCAATGCCGGGGCGGCGCGTGACAGCCTGATCGGCGTGCGCTTCGTCAACGGGCGGGGCGAGGCGATCAAGTCGGGCGGCCGGGTGATGAAGAATGTCACCGGCCTCGACCTGGTGAAGCTGATGGCCGGCGCCCACGGCACGCTCGGGCTCCTCACCGAGGTGACCTTCAAGGTGCTGCCATCCTGCGAGCGCGTCGCCACGCTGATCTTCCCGGGTCTCGACGACGCGCGCGGGATCGCGGCCCTGTCGGAGGCCCTGGGCTCGCCGTTCGAGCTGACCGGAGCGGCCCACCTGCCGGCGGGGATCGACGCCCCGCAGGCGCGGACCCTGATGCGCCTCGAAGGCTTTTCGGACTCGATCGACTACCGGACGGGCGAGTTGCGCCGCCTGCTCAAGCGCTACGGGTCGGCGGAGATCTTGGACGGCGAGGCGGGCGCCGCCCTCTGGCGGTCGGTGCGCGATGCCGCGCCGCTGGCCGAGCCGCGCAAGGCCGCGCTCTGGCGGATCTCGACCGTGCCGACCCACGGGCCGGCCCTGGCGGCGGCGGTCGCGGCGGAGTGCGACGCTCGCTGGTTCTTCGACTGGGGCGGCGGCCTGATCTGGCTCGCCACCGGCTCCGAAGGCGATGCCGGCGCCGCGACGGTGCGCCGGGCCGTGCAGGCCCAGGGCGGCCACGCCACGCTGGTGCGCGCCCCCGACGCCGTGCGCGCCGCCGTCCCGGTGTTCCAGCCGCTGGCTGAGCCGCTGATGCGGCTCACCGCTGGCATCAAGGCGGCGCACGATCCCGCCGGATTGCTCAACCCCGGCCGGATGTACGCCGGACTGTAAGCTTCAGATTCCGCCCCTTCCCGGTCGCGGGGATGCGAGGCGCCGAGGATGTGACCCGTGCAGACCAACTTCGCCCCCGCCCAGCTCGCCGACCCCGCCATGGCGGCCTCGGAGAAAATCCTGCGGACCTGCGTGCATTGCGGCTTCTGCACGGCGACCTGCCCGACCTACCTGCTGCTCGGCGACGAGCTCGATTCCCCGCGCGGGCGGATCTACCTGATCAAGGACATGCTGGAGGGCGGCAAGCCGGCCTCGCAGGAGGTGGTCAAGCATGTCGACCGCTGCCTCTCCTGCCTGTCCTGCATGACCACCTGCCCGTCGGGGGTGCATTACATGCACCTCGTCGATCATGCCCGGGCGCATATCGAGAAGACCTACGCGCGGCCGACGGGCGACCGCTTCCTGCGCGCCCTGCTCGCTCAGGTCCTGCCCTACCCGAACCGCTTCCGCCTCGCGCTGGTCGCCGCCAAGCTCGGCGCGCCGTTCCGCGGGCTGGTCGGCCGCCTGCCGCGCGTGGGCAACCGCCTCGCCGCGATGCTCGACCTCGCCCCGGCCGGGATGCCGCCCCGTGAGCCGACAAACCGGCCGGGCCGGTTCGCGCCGGCGAACGGACAGGCCGCCAAGCGCGTCGCGCTGCTGCGCGGCTGCGCCCAGAGCGTGCTGCGGCCGGACTTCAACGCGGCGGCGATCCGGCTGCTCAACCGCCACGGGATCGAGGTGGTGCACGCCAACGAGGGCTGCTGCGGGGCGCTCACCCACCACATGGGCAAGGAGCATTCGGCCCACGCCCACGCCAAGCAGACGATCGACGCCTGGGATGCCGAGATCGCCAAGGGCCTCGACGCGATCCTGGTGACGGCGTCCGGCTGCGGTACGACGATCAAGGATTACGGCTTCATGTTCCGGGACGACCCGGCCTATGCCGAGAAGGCGCAGCGGGTCTCAGCCTTGGCCAAGGACGTGACCGAGTACGTGGCGCAGCTCGACCTGAAGACGACCACGGACGCGAGCGACCTGGTGGTGGCGTACCACTCGGCCTGCTCGATGCAGCACGGCCAGGGCATCCGGACAGAGCCGAAGGCCCTGCTCAAGCGGGCCGGCTTCACCGTGAAGGACGTGCCCGAGGGCCATATCTGCTGCGGCTCGGCGGGGACCTACAACATCCTCCAGCCCGAGCTGGCCCTGAAGCTGCGCGCCCGGAAGGTCGCCAATATCGAGCGCGTGCGCCCCGACGTGATCGCCACCGGCAACATCGGCTGCGCGACGCAGATCGGGAAGGGCACAAGCATCCCGATCGTCCACACGGTGGAGCTGCTCGACTGGGCGACCGGCGGCCCGAGGCCCGCGGCGCTGTCGGGGGTGGCGCCGCAACTCGCGGCGGCCGAGTAGAAGCAGGACGACGTTTGCACCCGCTCCATCATTCCGGGGCGCCGCAGGCGCGCCCGGACCCGAAGGGGCACGCCTGAGGCGGGCGATCTAGAACCACGTCGTCGCCAGAACTTTCTGTGTTGGCGCCTCTGGATCCCGGGCTCCGTTGCGCGGCCCCGAGATGACGGGCCGCTTGGCATCACAGCCGTGACAGCCCCGTGACATCTCTTCACGCTTGACCCTTGCCAAATCCGCGCAGCGGTCTGTAATGATACCGACCCCTTTCCGGTCCCGCCGGCCGCCGCAACGGCCCGCGGACGTGGCCGAATTCCTTGCGAAAACGGTTGCGGTATCGCGGCGGATCCTGTCGGTCCGTCTGGCGGCGACGGTTGTCGCCCGCGATCGGGCAGGTGTCGCACGACGCGGCGGGGATCCTCCGCCGCACCCCAGGAATTCACGGCCGGTTCCCGCCGGCCGAGATCGTTTCGCGAGGTCGGAAC
The DNA here is from genome assembly GCF_041806315.1 of Methylobacterium sp. OAE515. Classification (NCBI taxonomy): domain Bacteria; kingdom Pseudomonadati; phylum Pseudomonadota; class Alphaproteobacteria; order Hyphomicrobiales; family Methylobacteriaceae; genus Methylobacterium; species Methylobacterium sp. OAE515. The sequence continues at coordinate 1,485,740 of NZ_JBGMUV010000001.1, read as the reverse complement.
CACGATGGACGGACGCACGGCCCAGCATAACGCTGCGCGTGCCCCGGAGGCGCGAGAGGTGCGTCGGTCCGGTCCGTCCCTCGATCCGGCCTGTTTCAACCCCAGGCGCCCAGGGCGCCGAACGGCGGTTGACGGCAATTTCCCCTCGAACCCATCCGCCTCGGCGACGAGGCCGGCACCACGCCCGACAGGTTTGACGTCGGGCGAGGCGCCGCCGGGACCACGGGCACGGAGAACGACGTCGGCCGCCATGCCGAGAGTCCGACATGGCCAACAAAATGCTGATCGACGCGATGCACTCGGAGGAGACCCGAGTCGTCACGGTTCACGGGTCTAGGGTCGAGGAGTTCGACTTCGAAGCCGCCAACCGGCGTCAGCTGCGCGGCAACATCTATCTCGCCAAGGTCACCCGGGTGGAGCCGTCGCTCCAGGCGGCCTTCGTCGAGTACGGCGGCAACCGCCACGGCTTCCTGGCCTTCAACGAGATCCACCCCGACTACTACCAGATCCCCCTCGCCGACCGGCAGGCGCTCCTCGAGGAGGAGGCCCGCGACGCCGAGGAGCACCGCGAGCGCGAGGAGCGCCGCCGCCGCTCGCCCCGCCGCTCCCGCGGTCGCCGCGCCGAGGCCCGCGCCCGCAGCGTCGACGAGACGGTGAGCACCGAGGACGCGCACGAAGCCGCGCAGGTCGAGGGTGACGAGGGTCAGGCCGCGGAGCGCGCCGAGACGCCCCCGGAGGCCGGGATCGCGCCGGCCGGCATGCCCGACACGCTCGCCGAGAACCCCGAGGCGGTGCAGGAGGCGCTCGCCTCCGAGACCGCGGCCGGGGATATCGCCGAGCCGGCGCAGGGCGCCGAGCCCGCCGCCGAAGCCATCGACCCCGCCCCGGTCGCGGCGCAGGCCGAGGACGCCGCGACCGACCAGGACAGCCCGGTCGAGCCCGAGGCCCGGATCGCCATCGCGGAAGCGCTGACCGTGGCTGAGGCGCCGGCCGATACCGTCACGGCGGACGCGTCCGAGCCGGTCGCCGACGACGAGGCCGACGCGTCCTCCGACGAGGAGGATGCGGAGGACGAGGAGTCCGACGACGACGAGGATGAGGACGACGAAGACGAGTCCGACGAGGATGACGACTCGGACGAGGATGACGGCTCGGACGAGGATTCCGACGACCCCGACGCCGAGCCCAAGATCGCGCAGGTCGGCGGCAACGGCGACGCGCTGGCCGAGATCCCCGAGCGGCCCCGCCACTACCGCCGCCAGTACAAGATCCAGGAGGTGATCAAGCGCCGCCAGATCATCCTCGTGCAGGTGGTCAAGGAGGAGCGCGGCACGAAGGGCGCGGCGCTCACCACCTACCTGTCGCTCGCCGGCCGCTACTCGGTGCTGATGCCCAACACCGGCCGCGGCGGGGGCATCTCCCGCAAAATCACCTCGGCGGCCGACCGCAAGCGCCTCAAGGAGGTCGTGCAGGACCTGGAGGTCCCCGAGGGGATGGGCGTGATCCTGCGCACCGCCGGCGCCTCGCGCTCCAAGCCCGAGATCGCCCGCGACTTCGAGTACCTGATGCGCCTGTGGGAATCGGTCCGCGAGCTGACGCTGACCTCGATGGCCCCGGCGCTGGTCTACGAGGAGGGCTCGCTGATCAAGCGCGCCATCCGTGACCTCTACAACAAGGATCTGGACGAGGTTCTGGTCGCCGGCGAGGACGCCTACCGCGAGGCTAAGGACTTCATGCGGATGCTGATGCCCGGCCAGTCCAAGGTCGTGAAGCCCTACCGCGACCCGACGCCGATCTTCGCCCGCTTCGGGGTCGAGCAGCAGCTCGACGCGATGTTCTCGACCCACGTCTCGCTGAAGTCCGGCGGCTACCTCGTGATCAACCCGACCGAGGCCCTGGTCTCGATCGACGTGAATTCGGGCCGCGCCACCCGCGAGCACGACATCGAGGATACCGCCCTCAAGACGAACCTGGAGGCCGCCGAGGAGGTCGCCCGCCAGCTCCGCCTGCGCGACCTCGCGGGCCTGATCGTCATCGACTTCATCGACATGGAGGAGAAGCGGAACAACCGCGCCGTCGAGAAGAAGCTCAACGAGTGCCTGAAGAACGACCGCGCCCGCATCCAGGTGGGCCGGATTTCGCCCTTCGGCCTCATGGAGATGAGCCGCCAGCGCATCCGCACCGGCGTGCTGGAATCCTCCTCGATCCCCTGCGCCCATTGCGGCGGCTCGGGCTTCGTGCGCGCCACCGCCTCGGTGGCCCTGCACATCCTGCGCTCGATCGAGGAGGCGCTGCTCAAGTCGGCTTCCCACAACCTGGTCCTGCGCACCCGCACCGAGGTCGCCCTCTACATCCTCAACCAGAAGCGCGGGCACCTGCGCGAGCTGGAGGTGCGCTTCGGTGTCACCATCACGATCGCGGCCGACGAGCGCCTGGCGGCCACCGCGGCGTTCCAGCTCGACCGCGGCGAGCCGGCCCAGCGCGCGGAGGGCCCGGTGACGGGGGTACGCGCCCAGGCAATCTCGCCGACGACCGAGTTCGAGGACGAGGACGAGGAGGCCGACGAGGTCGAGGTCGAGGCCGAGGCCGAGGCGGAAACCGAGGGCGAGGCCGAGGAAGGCCACGCCGAGGCCCGCGAGGACGCGTCGCGCGAAGAGGGCGACGGCCGGCGGCGTCGGCGGCGTCGGCGTCGGCGCGGCGGTCGGCAGGAAGGCCGCTCGGAGGACGGCAGCGCCGAGGAGAATCGCCAGGCCGGCGAGCGCTCCGAGGAGGACGGCCCGGACGAGGAGTGGGACGGCGAGGAGCCGGCCGCCGACGAGCCGGCCCAGCCTGCCGTTGCGGCCGAGGCCGGGGATGCCGAGGAGGCGGTGGCCGGACCGGACGAGTCGGCCCGCGCGGACGACGAGGGTGGGCGCCGCCGTCGCCGGGGGCGCCGCGGCGGACGTGGGCGCGGCGAGGGCCGCGGCCGCGAATCCGCCGAGCAGGACGAGGCCCCGGAGGCTGCGGGCGAGGCGGTCGCTCTGCCGGCGGAAGAGCCGGTGAGCGCGCAGGCCGTGGCCGAGGCGGTCGAGGCCGCACCGGCGGCGAACCGCGACGAGGCTGCGGTGGACCTGCCGGTGGCATCTGCGCCGGATTCTGCGGCGCCGGAAGCCGCGGAGCCCGCCAAGGCCGCGGCCGAACCGGCGCCCGAACCCGTCGCGGTCGTGCTGACGCCCCCGTCCGATCCGGACCGGCCGAAGCGCGCCGGCTGGTGGTCCCGCACCAAGGCGGCTCTGACGGGCGAGTAATCTCAGGTGCCCCTGGACTGAATAGGTCCAGGGGCACCGTAATCGCGCACGACGACGTGAACGCTCTGCTGAATCCGCGATTCCAGCCGGGCGCAGAGACATGCCTCAACCTTCATCATTGGTTGAAGATTCGGTGCGACAGTCCCGCTGATTAATGCGTCGGAGGGAACCGCATGTTCAGTTTGCGCCGGCAGCGCCAGAGCCAGGACGCGGCCGTAACCCCGGTGAAGGCGATTGCCGCGACCGAGGTGCCGCCCGCTGCTCCTGCCGAAACGAGCCCTCGCCCCGAGACGGCCCCAGCCGTCGATCGCGAGTGGCTGTCCCTTCTGGCCCGTCTGTCCGCCTCGGCTTCGGATGCCGGGACCTCGATCGGCTGGATGACGCACGACGCCTCCGGCACCGCCGAGCAGGCCCGGTTGATCGCCGCTGCCAGCGAGGAACTCGCCGCCACAACCGGTGAGATCGCGGCCCGCTCCTCCTCGGCGGCCGAGACCGCCGAGGCGGCCCGGGCGGGTATCGCCACCTGCGTCGGCGACCTGCATCGCGCCACCGAGGGCATGCGCGGGATCGAGGAAGGCACCGAGGAGATCGGCGGCCGGCTCGACAGCTTCTCGGTCGCGGCCCTGCGGATCGAGGAGATGGCCGGCACCATCGCGGCGATCTCCGCCCAGACCAACCTCCTGGCGCTGAACGCCACGATCGAGGCGGCCCGGGCCGGCGAGGCGGGCCGCGGCTTCGCGGTCGTCGCCGCCGAGGTCAAGACCTTGTCGGCGCAGACCGCCAAGGCGACCGACGAGATCCGCGCCCGTGTGAACGGCCTGCGCGAGGAGATGGCCGCGATGCAGGCGGCGGTCACGCGCAGCCGCAACGCGGTCGAGGCCGGCGCCGCCGCCATGGTGCGGGCCAATGCCCGGGTCGAGACGGAGAGCGGCGCCGTGGCGAATGTCGCCGCGCAGATGCGGGAGGCCTCCGAGATCCTAGGCCAGCAGATCCTGGCGACCGGCGACATCGCCCGCAATGTCGGCCGGATCGCCGAGGGCACCGACAAGGCGCGGCGGGAGATCGGCGACGCCCTGAGCCAGCTCGAGCAGATCGAGGATCTGGGCCGGACCCTGCTCGACCGGCAGAAGGCGGAGGCCGTGCACGACCGCCTGGCCCGCATCCCGGCCGATTGCGCCGCGTGGCGCCGCGCCATCGCGGCGACCCTTGTGGGGATGCGCTCGGCGGACAACCCGCCGGCGGGCATCGCCGCCGATTCGACGCGGCCGGCCGGCCTTGAGGCGCCGCTGACGCGTGCCCGCGAGCAGGCGGCGGCCCTCATCCGCCACGTGCGCGCCCATGCCTGGGACGAGGCCACCACCGCCTTCGTCGCCTTCGAGGCGGCGATCAAGGACGCCCGCGCGGCCGTGGCCTGAGCCACTTTCAGGCGTCGATCAGGCGATCGAGGCGCATGCGGGTAATCTGCGCGACCTCGTCCAGCGCGGTCGCCTCCTCGGCCGCCGGATCCCGCCCGATCCGGGCCTCGAACACCGCCAGGATCTCGGCCCGGCTCCGGCCGCGCACCGCGATGATGAACGGGAAACCGAACCGCGCCCGGTAGGCGGCGTTCAGGCGGTCGAAGGCTGCTGCGTCGGCCTCGGTCATGCGGTCGAGCCCGGCGCCGCCCTGCTCGCTCGCCGAAGCCGCCGTCAGGCTGCGCGCCCGCGCCTCCGGTCCGGCGAGTTCCGGATGGCCGTTAAGGAAGGCGCGCCGCGTCTCCGCGGGGACCGCGCGGACCGCCCGCATCATCGCGGCGTGCAGGGCCGCGACGCTGGCGAACGGCCGCTCGTGCCAGGCGGCCCAGGCCACCCAGGCGGCGTGCTCGAACACGCCTCCGAGGAGGCCCACGAAGGCGTCCTCCTCCATCCGGTTGACGGCGGCGAGATCGGGCACGGGCCTCAGCTGCCGCGATAGGTGGTGAAGCTGCCGGGCGCACAGAGCATCGGCACGTGATAATGCTGCTTCGGGTCGAAGATCGCGAAGCGCACCACGGGATTGTCGATGAAGATGTCGGCCTCGTCGGTGCCGGCACGATCCCGGAAATAATCGTCGACGTGGAAGGCCAGCTCGTACTGGCCGGCCTTGGCCTCGTTCGCCGCCAGGATTGGCGCGTCGGTCCGCCCGTCGGCGTTGGTCACCACGCTCTTCAGGAGCCGCCACGTCTCCCCGTCCAGCACCGAGAAGTCGATGCGGACCCCGGCGGCGGGGCGCCCGCGATCGGTGTCAAGGACGTGGGTCGAGATGCCGGCCATGCCTGCGGGGTCCTCAGCGAAGCGGTTCGGAGCGGGCGTCAGCTGCCGCGATAGTAGGAATAGCCCCACGGCGTGAACAGCACCGGCAGGTGGTAGCGCTGGCCGGCATCGCGGATCCGGAAGCGGATCGGCACGCGGCTGAGGAAGTTCGGGCTCGGCAGGATCACACCGAGGGCCGCGAAATACGCCTCCACGTGCATCAGCAGCTCGTACTGGCCGGGCTTGAGGGCGTCATCCACGAGGAGCGGCTCGGCCGGCCGACCGTTGGCAGCGGTGGTGACGGTCTTGAGCAGCCGGTAGGTGTCGCCGTCGCGCACGGACAGGTCGCAGACCATCCCGGCCCCCGGCGTGCCGTGGAAGTTGTCGATGGCGTGCAGCGTCAGGCGCGGGCCGAGGCCCGCCTGCGAGACCGGGCCGGCGGTGAGCGTCCCGGGCTTGCCCGGCGCCCCCGGCGCCTGGGCGTGCGCGACGTTCCCGGACGCGGCGGCCGCGACGCCGCCGAGGCCGAGTGCGGCGAGGCTTCGACGGGTCAGGGCAAGGGGCTCCGCGTGTGGCGCCTGCCGCTCCTCGGGCGCAGGACGATCGATCGGAGATGGTACAGGCGACACGGGGCTGCGCTCAACCGCACGCCGCAGCGGCGGCCGGAGGAACCTGCGCCGCCCTCTTGCGACAGATCGGCCCCATCCCGCACGCTCCCGGCTCACCAGACCGGGGGACGACGCAAGGGCCGCGCCAGGGAAGCGGCCTTACCAGCGGCCTTCCGCCTGGCGCTGACGGAGGGCGCGTTCCTCCGCGCTCGGGGGCTTGGTGGCGAAGCTGCCGGTTCGAACCGCGCCGCCGCGCGCGAAGGACGCGAAGTGGACGCCGTTCGGCGCGTGCGCCTGCTCGATCAGCGTCCACGATCGGGCTGCCGCCGGATCGTCCGCGTACCAGCGCTTGCCGCGGCCGAGCATGACCGGGAAGGTGATCAGCACGATCCGGTCGATGAGCCCTGCCGGGAGCAGGGCCGGGTACAGCAGGCTGCTGCCCTGGATGAGGAGATCGGGACCGTCGCTATCCTTGAGGCGCGTGACCTCCGCGACCGGATCGCCGACGAGACGCTGGCTGTTGTTCCAGTCCAGCGACCGGTCGGACGACGTCACGACATGCTTGCGCACGGCATTGAAGGTCGCCCCGATTGGCTGGTCACCGTTGTGCGGCCAGTAGGCGGCGAAGATCTCGTAGGTCCGCCGCCCGAGCAGCAATTCATAATCGCTCCCGAGCAGCCGACTCATCGGGCCGTCGAGGGACTCGTCGAAGTACGGGAAGGTCCAGCCGCCGTGCCGGAACCCGGTCTGGTCCTCCTCAGGCCCGCCGGGCGCCTGGATCACGCCGTCGAGCGACTGGAATAGGGAGCCGGTGATCTCACGCATCGGCGGAGCCTCCGCGCAGGGCCGCTTCGATCCGGGCGATGTCGATCTTGCGCATGGTCATCATCGCCTCGAACGCGCGCCGCGCCGCGGCCCGGTCGGGATCGCTGTTGGCGCGCAGGAGCGCCCGCGGCGTGATCTGCCACGAGAAGCCCCAGCGGTCCCGGCACCAGCCGCACTGGCTCTCCTCCCCGCCGCGGCCCACGATCGCGTCCCAGTAGCGGTCGGTCTCCGCCTGATCCTCGGTTAGCACCATGAAGCTGACCGCCTGATTGGCCCTGAAGGCGGGGCCGCCGTTGAGGCCGACGAACGGTCGGCCGAGCACGGTGAACGCGACCGTGAGTTCGGCGCCCGCGGACCCGCCCGGGAAATCCGACGGGGCGTTCATGGGGGCGCCGACATGGCTGTCCGGGAAGGTCTCGGCGTAGAATTCCGCGGCCCTGCGGGCCTCGCCGTGGTCGAACCACAGGCAGGTCGTCAGCTTGTCGCCGGTCATCGCGGGTCGCTCCCCTTCACGCTGCGTTGCGCGGGCCGGCGAGGCCGAGCCTGTTGCCCGCCGGATCGGCGATGTTGGCCGAGTAGCTGCCGCCGGGGATCGGGTCGGGCCCCTGGAGCACCGTGCCGCCTGTTTCCCGGACGGTCGCGAGCGCGGCGTCGATGTCGGCGACATGGACGTACCAGTTCCACCGTGCCGGGGTGCCGGTCGCCGCGCTCGACATTACCGCGCCGGGGCGCAGGTCGCCCCGCCCGATGAAGGCGTACTCGCCCATCGCGCCCATTGGCATGGCGCCAAGCTTCTCCCAGCCGAACAGCGCGCCGTAGAACGCGAAGGCGCCCGCGGGATCGGGGGTGGCGAGCTCGATCCAGACGCCGTGGCCGACGGTCGGCTGCGTCCCGAGCGGCACCGGCCCGAAGGCCCGGCTCTCCCCGGGATCGGTCGCCGCCAGGAGCGCGAAGACCACGTCCTGCGGGTCGCTGATCATCGCGAAGCGGCCGACATGGGGGATGTCGACCGGCCCGAACCGGACCCGACCCCCGAGTTCCACCACCCGCCCGGCGGCGCCATCGACGTCGCGGGTGGCGAGATAGACCGCCCATCCGGGGAAGCCGGGCGCCTCCGGCATCGTCTGCCGGATCCCCGCCACGGGGTGCCCGTCGGCCGCGCCGATCCGGTATCCGCCGTGCTCGGGCATGGGCGAAGGCGCGACGTGCCAGCCCGCGACCGCCTCGTAGAAGGCCTGAGCCGAATCCGGATCGCCGGCGTTCAGCTCGAACCAAACGGGCGTCCCCTCGGAAATGGGCATCGGGCGCATTCCTCCGTGTGAGTGGGCACGTTGGCCCAGCGCGGCGCGTTTCTCGCGGCGATTTGTGTGGCGGCGATTCGTCCGGCCCCGCTTTGCACAAGCTGGCAGTCTCGGTTACACAAAGCAACCATGCAGTCAGAAAAAATAACTAACGTCGGACCGAGCTCGCGGGAGCGCCGCTACGACGATGCCTGCGGCACCGCCCTGGCCCTGGAATTCATCGGCGAGCGCTGGTCGCTGCTGATCATGCGCGAGCTCGTGTTCGGCCCACGCCGCTTCGGCGAGATCCGGGCGAATCTCGCAGGCCTGAGCGCCAACGTGCTGACCCAGCGCCTGGAGAGCCTCGAGGAGGCCGGCATCGTTCTGCGCTACCGGCTGCCGTCGCCCGCCAGCGTCCAGGTCTACGATCTGACGGAGTGGGGCCGCGAGGCCGCGCCGCTGATGCGCGCCATGGGGCGCTGGGCGGCGCGCTCGCCGCGGCACGACCGGAGCCTGTTCATGTCGGCGGCCTCGGCCATGATGTCGCTCCAGGCCCTGGTCGATCCGAAGCGCGCCGCGTCGCTGACCGTGTCGGCCGGATTTCACTTCCCCGGCGAGGATTTCGTTGCGACCGTCGAGGGCGGCGAGGTTCACGTACGCCGCGGTGTCATGGACGCGCCCGACCTCGCCTTCACGGGCGATACGCGGGCGCTGCGCCGGACGATCTACGGCAAGGCGCCCCTCGCCCGGGACGGAGCCGGCGGCACGCTCGCCTTCGCGGGCGAGGCCGATCTCGCGCGCGCCTTCGTCGACCTGTTCACGCTGCCTGCCAAGAGGGCCTGAGCGGCGGCGCAAGCCGGCCCACCCGGGCCGCGACCGGCCTGCGCCCCGTTGGGCCGCGCTCTAGCTCGGCGGCGGGTCGGATTGGGCGGGCGGCGGCGTGTCGGTGGTCTTCTGGCGCTCGCGCTCCTTGCGCAGCTCCCGTTCGGCCAGGAGCCAGAACTCGATCTCAAATCCCTCGGGCCGGTGATTGCGCTCCCACAATTCGTAGGCGCGCTCGCGGATCTGCTCGAAGGTGATGGCATCCGGCGCCCGGGGCGGCGGAGGCGCGCGCGGGGAATCGGGCACAGGCGAAGACCCAGGGGGCTGAGGCGGGCGCCCCGGGGCCGAAGCCCCCGGGGACGGATGAAGGTCGGGCTTCACGTCGTCGCCGCCGGCGGCGATCAGGGGGCCGGCCTGTCGAGATAGGCGGCCACGCTGGTGATCCGGCTGCCCACCATGGTGACGGCCTTGCGCAGCCGCTCCTCGCTCACTCCGAAGCGATGGGCCCAGGCCTCGCGCACGGTCCGGTCGTAGATGTCGATATGGGTCTTGCCTCGCGCTTCAGTGGACATGCTGTGCCCGCTCCGGTCTGTCGGTGCGCCGCGGCTGTGCCGGGCTGTCTGCCGAGACAACCGGACGTCCCCGGATTCGGTTGCTGCCCCGGGGCGCGGCCGGGGCCTGTCCGTCGCGGGGTCAGTGCGCCGTCGTCACGGGCTGCGGGACCGGGTCCAGCAGCGGCTCGGCCTCCGGCGCCTCCTGCCGGACCCGGGCGGCCACGAAGGCGGTTAGCAGCGGCACCAGCAGGGCGGTGACCACGACGCTCGCCGCGACCAGCACCGTCGCGGGCCCGGCGGCATCCGCGTAGGCCGGGTTGGCGGCCGCGATGATGGCCGGCACGGCGGCGGCGTTGCCGGCCGTCGAGGCGGCGGCGACGCCCGCCACGCCATTGCCGCCGGTGAGCCGGTCGGCGACGAACAGCACCGCCCCCGTCACGACGACGACGGCCACGCCCAGCCCGATGCCGAGCAGGCCCGCCTGCCAGATCTTGGCGAGGTCGAGCCCGAAGCCGAGGGCGAAGGCGAAGAACGGGATCATCACCGGCGCGGCGCTCGACAGGAAGGCGCGCATGTCGCGGTCGAGGTTGCCCAGAACCATGCCGATGAGCAGCGGCAGGATGCTGCCCACCAGCGTCGGCCACGGGAAGGCGGAGAGGCCGGCCAGCCCCAGCGTCACCATGGTCAGGAACGGGCCGGATTCGAGGCTCATGATCGCGTAGGCGCCCGCATCCTTCGGGCGGCCGAACTGGCCCATCAGGGCGAGGTAGAGCCCGCCATTGGTGTCGTTCATGGCGGCCACGATCGCCAGCGTCGAGATGCCCGCGAAGGCGCCGCTGAGGACCGGAGCCTCGCCGAGGAAGTGCCCGACCACCACGCCCATGAGCGCCGCCACGCCGACCTTGGCGGCCAGCAGCACCCCGCCCTTGCGGGCGATCGCCGGGGTGGCGCGGAAGTCGATGCCCGCGCCCATGCAGACGAAGAACACGGCGAGGATCGGGAGCGCCCCGTTGAACAGGGCGCCGGTGAACGAGCCGAAGAAGGTCGCGGTGTTCGGGAAGAGCGTGTGGAGGATCGCCCCGAGGAACAGCGGCACGACCATCAAGCCGCCGGGGACGCGCTCCAGCGAGCGCTTGATCGGAATCTGCATGGGTCGTCCTCCGGTGCGGCCTCTGTCCCGGGCCTGACACCCGCAAGTCCCCCCGGCCGCCTGCTACAACCTTTCGACAAGTGCGTGCAACACGCCGCCTCGCACGTCGCTCGGCCGGTGTCCTTGTCGACAAATCGTTGACAAGCGTGCGGCTTCCACGCTGACTTGGCCGAGCGCGGACGGAGGTGCTTCGGGATGTCGTCAGCCCTGCCCGACGAAGCGGAGGCCTCCGATCCGGCATCCCGTCCCGTCACGGTGCCGGTGCGGCCGACCGCTCCGGCCGACGGTATCTACCGCGCGATCCGCGCGGGCATCGCCAACGGCACCTACGCGGCCCACGCCCGCCTACCCGGCGAGCACGACCTCGCACGCCATTTCCGGGTCTCGCGCCCGGTGGTGCGGGCGGCCCTCGATCAGTTACGCCGGGAGGGTGCCATCGTCTCGCGACAGGGGGCGGGCAGCTTCGTCCGGCCGCGCGGGGCCAGCCCCGCGCCGGGTTTCGCGCCGGTGGAGAGCATCGCCGACATCCAGCGCTGCTACGAGTTCCGCCTGACGATTGAGCCGGACGCCGCCGGCCACGCCGCGGCGCGGCGCGACGCGACCGCCCTGGCCCGGATCGAGGCTGCCCTCGACCTACTCACCGTCGCCACCCGTCAGGAGCAGCATCGGGAGGACGCCGATTTCGCCTTCCACCACGCGGTCGCGGCGGCCGCCAACAACCATTACTTCGCGGCCTCCCTGCAGGCGCTGCAATCGCACATCGCGATCGGCATGAAGATCCACGGCCTCGCCCTGCTCGGCCCGAATTCCGGCTTGCGCGGGGTGCTGGAGGAGCATCGCGGGATCTTCGCGGCGATCCGCGACGGCGATGCCGCGGTCGCCCGCGCCCGCATGGACGCCCATATCCGCCGCTCGCGCGACCGCCTGTTCGAGGGGCGGCTCCTCGACCTGTCGATGTCGCCGCCGTGAGTATCCGGCGCGCCGGTGTCGCGACGAGGCAGGCGGTTTCCGACAGATCACCTCGTCATTCCAGGACTGCGAAGCAGGGCCCGAAATCCAGAACCGCCGACGCGGCCGGTCCTGGCACCGCAGCGGTTCTGGTTTCCGGGCGCCGCTGTGCGGCCCCGGAATGACGGTGCGGTTTGATCGCCACCGTTCCGGCGGCCTCGTCAGCACGCGACGCCCTCTGCGGCGTTCCTTGACCGGCGACGCGAGTCGGGCGTATCCGGCGAACAGCTTCACAACAAGTCAGGGCTGTGCCCACCGCGAGGATCCTCAGGATGCGTGCCGAAGCCGGCGCTGCTGCCATCGGACCGGCCGGCGATCCGGCCGCCGGCCGCAAGGACCGGCACAGGCGCGGCTCGGGCCATGCCGCGGTGAATGCCTCTCGCGCATCATGACCCGCCTGCGCCTCATCGCCGACGACCTGACCGGCACCCTCGACACGGCGGCCGGCTTCACCGGCCTGTGCGGGCCGATCCCGGTGGCGTGGCCGGAGATCCTGCCCGCCGAGGCGCCCGGCTGCCTGGCGATCGACTCCGGGACCCGCGAGCTGTCGGAGGGGGCTGCCGCCGGGATCGTCGGCGGCCTCGCGCCCCGGCTGCGCGACGCCGACATCGCCTTCAAGAAGGTCGACAGCCTGCTGCGCGGCCCCTGGGCGGCGGAACTCGCCGCCGTGATGCGCCTCGGGGCCTGGGATCGCTGCATCGTCGCGCCCGCCTTCCCCTATCAGGGCCGCCGCACGGAGAATGGGCGCCAGCTCGCCCGGCGGGACGGTGGCTGGGCGCCGGTCTCGAGCGACATCGCCGAGGCGCTGCGGGCGGTCGGGCTGCCGGCGCGGCGGGCCTCCGTCGCCGACGGGCCGGTTCCGGGCGTCGCGGTCTACGACGCGGACAGCGACGCCGATCTGGCGCAGGTGGCGGAGCTCGGCCGGGACGGCGCTGTGCTGTGGTGCGGCAGCGGCGGCCTCGCGGCGGCCCTGGCGCGCGGCGTCGCGGCCCCGAGCGACGCGCGTCTCGCCGGCCCGGTGCTCGGCCTGTTCGGCTCCGACCGGCCCGAGACCGCCGCGCAGCTCGCGGCCTGCGGCGGCCACCACCTCATCCTGCCACCGGACCACCCGGACCACGCCGGCGCCGTGCGGACGCGCCTCGACCGGGACGGCGTTGTCCTGGCGAGCCTCGCCCTGCCCGACGGCACCGCCCGGGAGGACGCGGCAGCGCGGATCGCCGCAGCTTTCGCGGGCGTGGTCGACCGGATGCCGAAGCCCGGCACGCTGCTGGTCGCCGGCGGCGAGACCCTGAAGGCGCTGTGCCTCGCGCTCCAGGTCGAGCGCCTCGACGTGACCGGCCAGATCACCCCCGGCCTGCCGCGTTCGACCCTGCGGGGCGGCCGCTGGGACGGTCTCGCGGTGGTGTCGAAATCGGGCGCCTTCGGAACGGAGGGCGTCTGGCGCGATCTACTTCATCGGAACGGCCTCAGACCGGGCTGACGCCCGACAGGAGCGACCCATGACCCAACACCTGGCCATCACTATGGGCGATCCGGCCGGCATCGGCCCGGAGATCATCGTCAAGGCCGCTTCCCGCCTGAAGGACCGGATCGACGCCGGCGACCTGCGCCTGATGGTCATCGGCAGCGCCCCGGCCCTGCGCCGCGCCGAGGCCGCGCTGAAGCTCCTGCCGGAGCAGATCGCCGAGGTCGCCGAGGACGGCGACTGGCCGGCCCTGTGCTGCCTTCAGGCGGATGCCGAGGGCGCGCCGATCGAGCCGGGCCGACTCTCGGCCGATGGGGGGCGCTTCGCCTACAAGGCGATCGAGGCCGGGGTGCGCCTCGCCATGGCCGGCAAGATCGGCGGCATCGTCACGGCGCCGCTCAACAAGGAGGCGCTCAACAAGGCCGGCTACCATTATGCCGGCCACACCGAGATGCTGGCGGAGCTGACCGGCGTGCGCGGCTCGGTGATGATGCTGGCCCACGGCAACATGCGGGTCTCCCACGTCACCACCCACGTGGCCCTGGAGGACGTGCCGAAGCGCCTGACCCCGGAGCGCCTGCGCCTCGTCATCGACCTCACCGACAAGGCCCTGAAGGGGCTCGGCCTCGCGAAGCCCAAGATCGCGGTGGCGGCGCTCAACCCCCATGCCGGCGAGGGCGGCCTGTTCGGGCGCCAGGACATCGATGTCAGCACCCCGGTGATCGAGATGGCCAACGCCGACGGGCTCGACATCCACGGGCCGGTGCCGGGCGACACCGTGTTCGTGAAGCTGCGCGCCGGCCAGTACGATGCGGTGATCGCCATGTACCACGATCAGGGGCACATCCCGGTGAAGCTCCTCGGCTTCGAGATCGACCCGGCGACCGGCAAGTGGATGGATCTGTCGGGGGTGAACATCACCCTGGGCCTGCCGATCATCCGCACCTCGGTCGATCACGGCACCGCCTTCGACATCGCCGGCACGGGCATCGCCAACGAGCGCAGCCTGATCGAGGCGATCGAGTTCGCGGAACGGCTCGCCGCCAATCGGGTGGCGTGAGGCGACGGGCCGTCATCCCGGGGCCGCGAAGCGGAGCCCGGGATCCAGACCCGCCGATGCGTCAGATCCTGGCTCTGCCAGCGCTTCTGGATTCCAGGCTCGCCTGCGGCGCCCCGGAACGACGGCGCGGATCAGAGACCACACCGTCTGTTTCACGTGAAACAAAACAGGAACGCTGGCTGCTCAACGTGCCTCCACCCGGCCACCCTCCTCCATCGCCTCGCACACGAAGGGCGAGGGCGGCGCCTCGACGCTGCGCCAGCGGGCGTAGCGCCACGGGCGGTACCAGGCCGAACCGTCCGGCAGCCGCTCCGGCACGAGGTCGATGCCGTGGGTGCCGAGCGGGCCGCAGCGGCAGATCCGCGCGAAGCCCATCCAGCCGCCGGGCCAGAGCCCGTGCCGGGTGATCGCCGTGTCGGTGTACTCGGAGCAGCTCGGCCAGTGCCGGCACTGGCGGCCGATCACCCCCGACAGCGTGAGCTGGTAGCCGCGGATCAGCCCGTGCGCGGCGCGCCGGATCACGCGCTCACGCGGCCTGGCGCTTGGCGGCGATCTGGTCAAGGGCGTCGACCACGGCGTCGAAGGTCAGGAGCGTCGAGGCGTGGCGCGCCTTGAACTCCCGCACCGGCTCCAGCACCGCGAGATCCGACCAGGCGCCGTCCGGGGCAGGGCCGTTCTCCTTGAGCATCGCCCGCATGGCCGCGCGCACGCCGCGCAGTTCGTCCGCGCTGGCGCCGACCACGTGCCGCCCCATCAGCGACGAGGAGGCCTGACCGAGGGCGCAGGCGCGGACCTCGTGGGCGAAATCCGCCACCCGTCCGTCCTCGCCCAGCACGAGATCGACCGTCACGGTCGAGCCGCACAAACGGGAATGCGCCGTGGCGCTGGCGTCGGGGCTCTCCAGCCGGCCGAGCCGGGGGATGTCGGCGGCGAGTTCCAGGATACGGCGGTTGTAGATGTCGTCGAGCATCGGATCCTCGGCCGGGTGCGCGGAGCGCGGCGCAGAGCCCTCGGGACTCTGCCGCGCGACTCGCGCATTGCCTGCGCATTGCGTGTTGCCCCGCGAACGATGATATAGGCCCCTCACGGCCGCTTCGCGAGGAGGCGCGTCGTCGACCAGGGTCGCGCCCACGGCCGGGGTGAGCCCAGGCTCTCTTCCAACCGGGGCGCCGGCTTGAAACCTTTTTCGAGCCCGGGATCTTCCCTCAAACGCCCGACGCGATCCGACGATGTACGCCAAGCCCGACAGCACCCCGATGAAGTCCCGCATCGCGCGGGCCGGAGATGCCATGGATGCCGCGCTCAAGTCCTTATCCTATCAGGGCGACGGCCAGGGTTTCGACCGGAACGGGATCAACGGGCAAGGTCTGAACGGCATGCGCAATGACAATCGGCCGGCCGATGACGGCCGCTCCGTGGAGATCGCTCCCGAGCCGGCCTCCGCGACCCGCGTGCCCGACGGGATCGAGACCGGCCGCCCGAGCCGCGCCGAGGCCGAGGCCGCCGTGCGCACGCTCCTGCGCTGGGCCGGCGACGACCCGGCCCGGGAGGGCCTGCGCGATACCCCGGCCCGGGTGACCAAGGCCTACGAGCAGCTGTTCGGCGGCTACGGCGTCAATGCCGAGGCGCTGCTCGAACGCGTCTTCGAGGAGGTCGAGGGCTACTCGGACATCGTGCTGGTGCGCGACATCCCGTTCCATTCCCACTGCGAGCACCACATGGTGCCGTTCATGGGCCTCGCCCACATCGCCTACTACCCGACCAAGGGCGTGGTCGGCCTGTCGAAGCTCGCCCGGGTGGTCGACACCTTCGCCCGCCGCCTGCAGACGCAGGAGACCATGACGGCCCAGATCGCCGACGTGATCGAGAGCATCCTCAAACCCCGCGGCGTCGCCGTGATGGTGGAGGCCGAGCATCTCTGCATGGCGATGCGCGGCGTCCAGAAGGCCGGCGTCTCGACGATCACCAGCCAGTTCCGCGGCGTGTTCAAGGACGACGCCAACGAGCAGGTCCGCTTCCTGACCCTGGTGCGCGGCGGCGCCAAGTAACCTCCCGGACGATCCTCGGCGCCATGACCGGCAGCGACAGCGCATTCGATCCCCCCGGCACCCGCGCCGAGGTCGAGGAGGGCACGGCCCTCACCCCCCGCTTCGACCGGGACGGGCTCGTCGCCTGCATCGCGGTCGACGCCGAGGACGGCCGCGTGCTGATGCTCGCTTATATGAACGCCGAGTCGCTGGCGCGCACGCTCGAGACCGGCGAGGCCTGGTACTGGTCGCGCTCCCGGCAGGAACTCTGGCACAAGGGCGCCACCAGCGGACAGATCCAGCGCGTCGTCGAGATGCGTGTCGATTGCGACCAGGACGCTCTGCTGATCCGCGTCGCGGTCGGCGGCGACGGCGGCTGCTGCCACACCGGCCGGCGGGATTGCTTTTACCGCAGCGTCGAGCGTGCCCCGGACGGCCGTGTCGTCCTGAAGGCCGCCGGGCGATGAGCCGGCCCCTTGCCACAAAGTGGCAAGGCGAATCGGCCGAGTCGCTGTTCCTCCCCGGCACCGTCGAGCCGGTCCGGCCGCCGCCGAGCGCCGGTCCGCGGATCGGGCTCGCCCTGGGTGGCGGCTCGGCCCGTGGCTGGGCCCATATCGGGGTGATCCGGGCGCTCGAGGAAGCCGGCCTGACGCCGACAGTGGTGGCGGGCTGCTCCATCGGCGCGGTGGTCGGCGCCTGCTACGCGGCCGGGCGGCTCGACCGGCTCGAGGCCTTCGCGCGGGCGCTGACCCGACGCCGGGTGGTCGGGCTGATCGACCCGCGGCTGCCAGGCTCCGGCCTGATCGCCGGCAACCGCCTGCGCCAGCGCCTCGCCGCCGATCTCGGCGAGCGCCGGATCGAGAGCCTGCCGGTCCGCTTCGGCTGCGTCGCCACCGAGTACGGCACCGGCCACGAGGTCAGCCTGACCGAGGGGCCTGCGGTGGACGCGGTGCGCGCCTCCTACGCGATCCCCGGCCTGTTCCCTCCGGTCGCCCATGACGGACGGGTGCTGATGGACGGGACGCTGGTCAACCCGGTGCCGGTGGCTCTGGCCCGGTCGCTCGGCGCGGATCTGGTGATCTGCGTGAACCTCAACGGCGACACCGGCGGCCCGGTCGTGCGCGAGGCGCCCGAGCCGGCCCCGCGCCGGGGCTTCCTGCGGGTGGTGCGCGGGCGCCTGCCGGGCTTCGACCGGGCCGAACCCGAGATCGCCGTGCCGGGCATCGCCCGGGTGGTGCTCGACGCGTTCAACATCACCCAGGACCGGATCTCCCGGGCGCGGCTGGAGCGCGACCCGCCGGACGTGGCCATCGGCCCGGACGTGGCCGGCTTCGGCCTGTTCGATTTCCATCGCGCCGCCGAGGGGATCGCCCTGGGGCACCGGGCCGCCCGGGCGGCGCTGCCGCGGATCCGGGCCGTGCTGGAGGGGGCGGCGGCACGGGCGTGAGCGGCGGACGCTCCATCGTGATCAAGGTCGCGGAGACCAGCTTCTCGACGCGGCATTTCCCCCATCGCTTCGGGCAATCCATCGTCCGTCAGCCGACGGAAAGTCATCATCGAATACCATCTCCCATCGCCTTTTTGACAGTTTATACTTTATTAAAAATAATCGACGGCCTCATAATTGCGCATGATTTTGTGACATGCAATCATCGCGCGCTGCGTCAGCAGAGTGTCCGTAGCTGACGCAGGCAAGTCACCCTCGCGACGCGCCAAGAACCCTTTCGCAACCTGCTTCATGAGTGCCTCGCGGGCCTACGCGGCGGGAGGTATCAGCATGGATCATGATACGATGCGCCGGGCGACGGCCGAGTTCTTCGGCACGTTCTGGCTCACCTTTGGCGGCTGCGGCGCCGCCGTCTTGTCGGCCGCGTTCCCCGAACTCGGGATCGGTTTCCTGGGTGTCGCGCTCGCCTTCGGTCTCACGGTGCTCACGATGGCTTACGCCGTGGGCCACATCTCAGGCGGCCACTTCAATCCTGCCGTGACGCTTGGACTCTGGTCGGGCCATCGGTGCGCGACGCGGCACGTTCTGCCCTATATCGGCGCTCAGGTGATCGGTGCCGTCCTCGCCGCAGGGATCCTTTACAGTATCGCCTCCGGCAAGGCGGGCTGGGTTCCGAATGGCTTCGCGTCCAACGGCTATGGCGAGCTCAGCCCCGGCAAGTACGGCCTCGCAGCCTGCCTGATCACCGAGTTCCTGACGACATTCTTCTTCCTGTTCATCATCATCGGCACGACGTCGAAGGGCGCCGCGGTGGGATTTGCCGGGATCCCGATCGGCTTCACCCTGGTGCTGATCCACCTCGTCTCGATCCCGGTGACCAACACTTCGGTCAACCCGGCGCGCAGCACCGGACCGGCCCTGATCGCGGGCGGCGCGTACATCGGTCAGCTCTGGCTGTTCTGGCTGGCGCCGATTGTGGGCGCGATGGCGGCGGGGGCCTTGGCCCGGTGGCTGTATGAACCCGCGGATATCGTCGAGACGACCGTGGTCGAGAAGCAGGCCGCCGTCTGAGCGCAGCTCTCCTCCGGACGAGGGCGACCCGGATCGGCGCTGCGCATCCCAGCGGCCTCACAACGGCTGCAACAGGTGGTCCCGCGGCCGGCCAGCGGACCTTCGAAGACCCGCCTCAGGCCGTGAGCAGCCCGGGCCGCGAGACGCCGCGCTGGAATTTCAGGGCGCGCGGCGATCTCGACCCCGCTCACATTCCGCCGGCCCGGCCCCCCGGCGACGATGCGGCGCGCGACGTTGCAGGCCTCTTCGTGCCCATCCGTTGCGAAGCGGACGGTCTATTATTTCGCCGAATACCCTTGCCAAAATTGATCAAAGCCAGCCTGCAACAGATTTATTCACCTACTGATCACAAATCACTCGCGTGCTTCTCGGAAGTTGCGCTGACAAGAGTGGCCCACATTCAGGCGGCCTTCCGCTCGACCGCCCGAATCATGCGACCCGGTTTCGCGGCACACCCCTCGCGCAAGCCGACGACAGCGACTGGCCGAAACGACCCGGCGCCGTGAAGGGATTGAGATGGGGCCGTCCGTGACTGTGGACCGCGCCCGAACCCTGCGACGTGACGCAGTCGCCGATCAGAATCACTTTCAAATCAACTGATTTCGTCACCTATTTCCACGATACATCCTCTGAGTCTAACCAATATTAATTGACGACGACGGATCATCACTGTACTCGACGCCATATATAACGGAATAGCGCCCGACAAGGAGTGCATCCGATGGAAACGCTTTGCCGAAATAGGGCGGGATACGCGCCGACTCTGGCAGCACTCGCGTCGATCGCCTGCTTCGCGCCGCCGGCCTCTGCGCAGAGCGCGGGCGGTAAGCCTCCCGCCGATGCCGCCGCGCCGGGCAGCGCAAGCGATGCGGATCCCGCGCGGGGCAAGACGGCAGATCTGTTCGTGGCCACGCACGATGTGTCCGGAAAGCTCGGGACCCCGCTTCCGCTGGATGTCAGGCTTGTCCGCGTGGGTGCGATCTCCATCGAGGCCATCCATCTGCTCGGCCTGCCCCGAGGCGTGACGATCAGCGACTCCACCAACACCTTCTCGCCGTCCGACGACAAGCGGGAGGTGGACATCAGCGCGTGGGATCTTCCGAATATCCAGATCACCCAGACCGACGGGCGCGAGAGCAGCTTTCCGCTCGCCGTCGCGGCGATCTGGACGCCGGAGCCCGGTGGGCAGGTCGATGTTGCGACGAGCCTCCTCAACGTCAATTTCCTCCCCAACGATCCTGACCGGCCCGTGACCGCCGGCGACGGGCCGCGCGGCTCCGATTCGCCACCGGCACCCACGCGCGGCGCGCCGTCGGCCACCCCGGTCATCGCCAAGGCCGCGGCGCCCGATGCGGCGGTCACGACCGCGGGCGCCGGCGTGCCGCCGGCCAGCGGTACGCCGACCGAGACCATTGCGGCGATCGATCGCCCGGCGCCGCCGGCCGTCGTCGAGAGGCGGCCGACCGCCGAGGGCGAGTCCGGGCGGCTCGCGCATCCCCCGGGGACCGCCCAGCCGACGCCGCAGGTCGACCCGCTGGTGGAGCGCGCCAGGGGCCTGATCCGGCGCGGCGACATCAGCGGCGCCCGCCTCCTGCTGGAGCGTGCACAGGCGCGCAACGCGGCGGACGCGACCTTTCTCCTCGCCCAGACCTGGGACCCGGCCATGCTGCGGCGCTGGAACGTGCGCGGCCTGCGGGCCGATCCGGATCTCGCCCGAAGTCTGTACGCGAAGGCTGCGGGTCAGAACCCGACCGACGAGCGGCTGCTCGCCGCGACGGGCCGCTGACCCCGCGCCCTGACCACAATCCGACGATCACCGAGGGACACGCACATGCCGAGGCTTGCCCGATACGCTGCCCTTCTCGGGCTCGCCCTGATGGCGTCCGGCCCCGCCGCCGCCGCCTCCGACTCCTCGCCTCCCGATAGCGGCCCGACAACGGAGGCCGCTCTCGGCGAGCGCATGAACGCCAACACCGTGACGGTGGTGACCGGCACGCCCGGCGGAACCTATTTCCGCGTCGGTGCCGATCTCGCCTTCGTGCTGGACGACGGCGACAAGCTTCGGGTCCTGCCGATCCTCGGCAAGGGGGCGGGCGAGAATGCCTACGACATCCGCTTCCTGAAAGGCGTCGACCTCGGCTTCGTCCGCACCGACACGCTGGAGCAGCTTCGGCAGGACAAGCGGCTCAAGAACATCGAGCGGCACATCCAGTTCATCGCCAAGCTGTTCGATGACGAACTCCACGTCATCGCGCCCAAAGAGGTCCGGACGGTCGGCGATCTGGCCGGCAAGCGGGTCAGCTTCGACGTCAAGGGCAGCGGCACCGACTACAGCGGCAGGGCCATGTTCCGCGAACTCGGCGTGACCGTGGAGGCGATCAACGTCGACCAACCGACCGCCCTCGAGATGCTGCGCAAGGGCGAGATCGCGGCCGTCGTGTCGGTGGCGGCGAAGCCCGTGGCCTTCATCGCGGGCTTCGATCCGGGGGACCGCTTCCACTTCGTGAAGGCGCCCTACCCGGACACGATGAACGAGGCCTACATCCCCGCGGCCCTGACCCGGGCCGATTACCCGAAGCTCGTGGCCGACGAGGCGGTGGAGACCGTCGCGGTGGGCACGGTCCTCGGCGTCTACAACAGTCCGCGGGGCTCGGCGCGCTACGACAAGCTCGTCCGCTTCGTCGACGCCTTCTTCGGCCAGTTCGACAAGTTCCTGGCTCCGCAGCGGCATCCGAAATGGCGCGAGGTCAACCTGGCCGCCTCGGTGAACGGCTGGACGCGCTTCCGGCCCGCGCAGGACTGGCTCGATCGCCACCGGGAGCAGGAGGCCGCCGACCGGCCGGATCTCGACCGGTTCTTCCAGTCACAGCCCAACCGGAAGGCCGGGAAGGAAGAGATCTACCAAGCCTATCTGAAATGGCGGCAGGGCCAGTGATCGCCGCTCAACAGCCGCGCAGATGCGCCACCAACCGCGCGGCCCCCGCCTCCGGCGCCCCCGTGTTGAGGATCCGCACATCCGGCTCGACCTGCCCCTCCCGCGCCAGGCGCGCGGCGAGGTCGCCGTCCTCCGGACGGCCGCGGGCCGCGAGGCGCTGCGCCAGGATCTCGGGGGGCGCGGTGATCTCGACCACGCTCACAGGCCGGCCGGCCGCCCGGGCCTCGGCGACGATGCGGCGCGAGACGTTGCAGACCACCACGTGCCCGTCCGCCGCGAGCCGGCCCGCCGCCTCCGGCAGGGCGTAGCCGAGGCCGTGGGCGCGCCAGCTCAGGGTGAACCGGCCCGCCGCGCAGCCCTCGGCGAAGGCGGCCTCGTCGATCTGGTCGTTGTCCTCGTCCGCCGAGGGCGGCCGCGTTACGAGGCGGCGCGGGAAGACGTAGCGCGGATCGTCGGCCAGAGCCTCGCGGGCCAGCCGGATCAGCGTGTCCTTGCCGGCCCCGCTCGGGCCGACCACGAGGACGAGGCAGCCCGGCATCAGGCGACCCGCGCCCCGGCGCGCCAGACCGCGCGGACCACCGGCACGCCCTCGGCCCGCTGCACCCGCACGAGGTCGGCCCGCAGGCCGGCCTGCAGGGCGCCGCGGTCGGTCAGGCCGGTGGCCCGGGCCGGGTTCGCCGTGACGGTGGCGAGCGCCGCCGGCAGGGTGATGGCGGGAATCTGCTCGGGCAGCAGGAAGGCCGCCATCAGCAGGCTCGCCGGCACGTAATCCGACGACAGGATGTCGAGGCGCCCGGCCTCGGCCAGGGCGGCGGCGGCGACGTTGCCCGAATGCGAGCCGCCGCGGATCAGGTTCGGCGCCCCCATCATCACGGTGATCCCGTGCCGGTGGGCGGACTCGGCCGCCTCCAGGGTGGTGGGGAACTCGGCGAGCCGCACCCCCTCGCCGACCGCGAGATCGACATCCGCCAGGGTGGTGTCGTCGTGGCTCGCCAGCGGGATCCCCATCTCGCGGGCGAACTGGACGAGCGCCGGGCGGTTCTTGGCGTTCAGCGCCCGGCCGTCGCGGATCTTGCGCTCGGTGTTGGCGCGGATCTCCTCCATGGGCCGGCCGCCGCGGGTGGCGTAGGTGTAGTACTTCTCCATGTCGCGGAACTGCCGCTGGCCCGGGGTGTGGTCCATCAGCGAGATCAGCCCCACGGGATAGCGGGCCGTGAAGGAAGCCACCGTGTCGAGCACGTCGGTGGAGGGCAACTCGCAGCGCAGGTGCGTGAAGTGCTCGGCCCGGAACAGGTCGCCGGCCCGGGCGGTGGCGATGGCGCCCGCGAGCTGCTCCAGCTCGGAGCCGAGGCCGCTGCCGTCCGGATCGCTGCCGGCGCGCAGCGAATCGAACACCGTGGTGATGCCCGAGGCGGTGATCTGCGCGTCGTAGGCGAGCACCGCGCCGAGCGGGTGCCAGCGGACCTTGGGGCGCGGCGCGTAGTGGCTCTCCAGATGATCGGTGTGCAGCTCGATCAGCCCGGGGATCAGGTAATCGCCGGCGCAATCGAAGCCGCGCGCGGGCGCCCGGCCCTCGCCGATCTCGGCGATCGCCCCGTCGGAGACGGCGAGCCAGCCGCGCTGCACCCGGTCGGGCAGGACCAGGGTGGCGTTCTCGAGGATCAGGTCGTCCATCGTTGTTCCTCAGGCTGCCCGGGCTTGCGGCGCGAAGCGGGTGACATCGACCACCCGGGTCGCCACAGCGTCGCGCATCTCGCTGTCGTGGAAGATGCCGAGCACGCCGGCCCCGGCCTGGAGCTTCTCGCAGACGAGGTCGGCGACCACCGCACGGTTCTGCGCGTCCAGGGAGGCGGTGGGCTCGTCGAGCAGCAGAAGCGGCCGGTCGGCGATCAGGCCCCGGGCGATGTTGACCCGCTGCTGCTCGCCGCCCGAGAAGGTCGCCGGCGGCAGGCCCCAGAGCCGCTCGGGCAGGTTCAGCCGGGCGAGCAGGTCCTTGGCGCGGGCCTGCGCCGTCTCGGCGTCGAGCCCGCCCTCGCGGCCCGCGGCTTCGACCACGTCGAGGGCCGAGACGCGCGGGATCACCCGCAGGAACTGCGACACGTAGGCGATCACCCGCGCCCGCAGCGCCAGCACCACCCGCGGGTCGGCCCGGACGACGTCGACCACGGCGTCGCCGTCGCGGACCCGGATGGCACCCGCGTCGCAGCGGTAATTGCCGTAGGCCATCTTGAGGAGCGAGGACTTGCCCGCCCCCGATGGGCCGCCGAGCACCACGCATTCGCCGGGCTCGACCGTGAAGCTGACGTCGCCCACCACCGGCAGCACGATGCCGCCGCGCAGGTGCAGGGTGAAGCTCTTGGCGACGTCCTCGAAGGTCAGAAGCGCGGTCATGCGGCGAGCACCGAGGAAACGAGGAGCTGGGTGTAGGCGTGCTCGGGATCGTCGAGCACCCGGTCGGTCAGGCCGGTCTCGATCACCCGGCCGGCCCGCATCACGGCGATCCGGTGCGAGAGCAGCCGCGCCACCGCGAGGTCATGGGTCACGATGATCACCGCGAGCCCCAGCTCCGCCGAGAGGCGCCGGATCAGGTCGAGGAGCCGGGCCTGGACCGAGACGTCGAGGCCCGAGGTCGGCTCGTCCATCAGCACGAGGCGGGGCCCCGTGACGAGGTTGCGGGCGATCTGCAGCCGCTGGCGCATGCCGCCGGAGAACTGGCTCGGCGGGTCGTCCACGCGGCCGGCCTCGATCTCGACCCGGCCGAGCCAGTCCAGCGCCTGGCCGCGGATCCGGCCGTAATGGCGCTCGCCCATGCCCATCAGCCGCTCGCCGACATTGCCGCCGGCCGAGACCGCCATGCGCAGGCCCTGGCGCGCGTCCTGGCGGACGAAGCCCCAGTCGGTGCGCATCAGCCGGCGCAGCTCGGCGGGCCCGAGATCGGCGAGGCTGCGGGTCCGCCCGTCGCGCATCCGGTAGCGGACCTCGCCGGAATCGGGGGCCAGCTCGCCCGCGAGCAGCGACAGGAGCGTCGATTTGCCCGAGCCCGACTCGCCCACGATGGCGAGCACCTCGCCCTCGGTGACGTCGAGATCGATCCCCGCGCAGGCGAGGCGATTGCCGTAGGCCTTGGTCAGGCCGTGGGCGGAGAGGAGCGGCGCGCTCATCGGGCCGCCTCCGCCACGCGGGTCTCGCAGATGTCGGTATCGGAGCAGATGAACATCCGGCCTCCGGAATCGTCGGTGACCACCTCGTCGAGGTAGTGGCCGCTTGCCCCGCACAGGGCGCAAGGTTGGGTGAATTCCTGCACGCGGAACGGGTGGTCCTCGAAATCGAGGCTGCGCACCCGCGTGAAGGGCGGCACCGCGTAGATCCGCCGCTCGCGGCCCGCACCGAAGAGCTGGAGCGCCGGGCAATCGTCCATCTTCGGGTTGTCGAACTTCGGCGTCGGCGACGGGTCCATGACGTAGCGGCCGGCGACCTCCACCGGATACGCGTAGGTGGTGGCGATGTGGCCGTGCCGGCTGATGTCCTCGTACAGCTTCACGTGCATGGCGCCGTACTCGGCGAGCGCGTGGAGCTGGCGCGTCTCGGTCTCGCGCGGTTCGAGGAAGCGCAGGGGCTCGGGGATCGGCACCTGATAGACCAGGGTCTGGCCCTCGGCGAGCGGCGTCTCGGGGATGCGGTGGCGGGTCTGGATGATGGTCGCCTCGGTGGTGCGGGTGGTGGTCGCCACACCGGAGGTCCGGGCGAAGAAGCGGCGGATCGAGACCGCGTTGGTGGTGTCGTCGGCGCCCTGATCGATCACCTTGAGCACGTCCGATTGCCCGAGGATCGCGGCCGTGACCTGCACGCCCCCGGTGCCCCAGCCATAGGGCATCGGCATCTCGCGGGAGGCGAAGGGCACCTGATAGCCCGGCACCGCGATCGCCTTGAGGATGGCCCGGCGGATCATCCGCTTCGTGCCCTCGTCGAGATAGGCGAAGTTGTAACCCGGTTCGCTCTCCGGGCGCTGCGCGATCGCGGCGCTCATTCGGCGGCCTCCTGCATCTCGACGGACTCGGATGTCTGCTCGAACTCGGCACGCAGGCGCCGGACCAGCTCCAGCTCGGCCTGAAAGTCGACGTAGTGGGGCAGCTTCAGGTGCTCGACGAAGCCGGTCGCCTGGAGGCTGTCGCAATGGGCCAGGACGAATTCCTGATCCTGGGCCGGGCTCGCCACCGGCTCGCCGAGCTCCTCCGCGCGGAGCGCCCGGTCGACCAGGGCCATCGCCATGGCCTTGCGCTCGCTCTGCCCGAAGCTCAGCCCGTAGCCGCGGGTGAACTGGGGCGGGGCCGCGCGCGAGCCCTTGAACTGGTTGACCATCTGGCACTCGGTGAGCCGCACCCGGCCGAGCGGCACCGCGAAGCCCAGCTCCTCCGGCACGAACTCCACCGCGACTTCGCCGACCCGGATCTCGCCCACGAACGGGTGGGTGCGGCCGTAGCCGCGCTGGGTCGAGTAGGCGAGGCTCAGGATGAAGCCCTCGTCGCCCCGCGCGAGCGCCTGGAGCCGCAGCGCCCGGTCGGCCGGGTAATCCACCGGCTCGCGGGTGAGGTCGCCCGCGGGCGCGCCGTCATCCGGCGGCGACGGCTCGATCAGGCCGTCCTGCGCCAGCAGGTCGGTGACCCGCGGGCAGGTGGCGGTATCGGCCCGCGGCTCGGCCTCGGCCGCGGGCTCGACGTCCGCCTCGGCGGCCAGGGCGAAGTCGATCAGCCGGTGCGTGTAGTCGAAGGTCGGCCCGAGCACCTGGCCGCCCGGAAGGTCCTTGAAGGTGGCGGAGATCCGGCGCTCCACCGCCATCGCGCCGGTCTCCAGCGGCACGGAGGCGCCGAACCGGGGCAGCGTCGTCCGGTAGGCGCGGACCAGGAATACCGCCTCGACCACGTCGCCGCGGGCCTGCTTGAGGGCCAAAGCCGCGAGGTCGGGATCGTAGAGCGAGCCCTCGGTCATCACCCGGTCGACCAGCAGCGCCATCTGCGCGCGGATCTGCGCCACGGACAGTTCCGGGACGGACGGGTCGCCGCGGCGCGTCTCGGCGAGGAGCCGGTGGGCATTGTCGATGGCGGCCTCGCCGCCCTTCACGGCCACGTACATGGCTCAAGCCTCCGTCACGACGGTGGAGCGCGGCAGGCCGGCGACCTGGCCCGGAGCGGTGAGGATCAGGTCGACGCCGAGGGGAAAGTCGGCGCGGTTCTCGGCGAGCTGGCCGACGAAGCCCGCCCGCAGGGGCGTCAGCGCCATGCGGGCGCTCCCCGCGATGCCGGGACCGGTCAGGTGCAGCCCCGCCCCCGACGTGATGGCGTCGAGGGCGAGAACCAGGGTGGTCGAGGTGTCGGGGTAGGCCGGCGTACCCGGCGCGAAGCAGCCGAGCGACGGGCAGCGCGCGGGCTCGCGGACGAGCGCGAAGGCGGCCCGGGCCGGATCGTCGGTGAGCGGCGCTCCGGTGTGGAAGCGCAGATAGGCGGCGACCTCCGGCGCGTCGGCGAGGGCGGCGTCGAGCCAGACCGGCGTCTCGGCGTCGGTGAGCGCCAGCGCGACGGCGGCGAGTTCCGGCGTCAGCGGCGCGGGCGGCGTGAGGCCGGGGTCGAGCGGCCGGATCCGGCCGGGCCGGGCGAGCGCGTCCATCACGGCGCGGAACGCCGCCTGCGCATCGTGGACGGGATCGGCGAAGCCGGGTGCGAGCATGCTCAATCCTCTCCGCGGGCGAGGGTCAGGAAATCCACCCGGGTCGCGGCCGTGCGCCGGGCCGCCTGCGCGTGGGACGCCTCGACCCGCCGGGCGGCAGGCTCCAGGGCCGCCTCGACCCGGGCGCGCCGGGCCGGGTCCTGCCAGAGGGCATCGAGGATCGCGGCGAGCCGCGCCTTCGTGCGGTCGCGACCGAGATGGTAGGCGAAGCCGGCCGGGCCGTCCGCGAGGCGGATCGCGGCCCGGGTTACGCTGACCTCGCCGAGATTGAACGGGCGCCCATCGCCGCCGATCCGGCCGGTCGCCATCACCAGGCCGGTCTCCGGCGGCCGCAGATCGGCGCTGGCCGGGCTGTCGAGCGCCGACAGGGCTGCCTCCAGGTCGGCGCGGCTCGCCTCAGCGCAGAGCGCCATCACGGCGCGGCGCGCCGCGCCATCGCCGCCGCATTCCGGATTCCTCGGGTTCGTCGTCACCGCGACTCCCTCCTTCGCTCGGTTGTATAGGTGTATAGACAACTGGCGTACTGGCCACAAATGAAGTTTGGATGACAGGATGGATGCGCAGGCGCAGGCACCCGGCCTTGTCCGGGGCGAGGGGCTGACGGCGTGGCGGCAGATCGCCGACGCCCTGACGGCCGAGATCGCGGCGGGCGGTTACGCACCGGGCCAGAAGCTGCCCCCGGAAGCCGTCCTGGCGACGCGGTTCGCGGTGAACCGGCACACGGTGCGGCGGGCGCTGGCCGCTCTGGCCGAGGGCGGCCTCGTCCGCGCCAGCCAGGGCCGAGGCACCTTCGTGGAGGAGGCGCCCCTCGCCTACCCGATCGGGCCGCGCACCCGCTTCTCCGAGATCGTCGCCGGGGCGGGCCGCGAGGCCTGGGGCGACCTGATCGGCTCGACCACGCGTCCGGCCGGGCCCGAGCAGGCGGCGGCGCTCGCCCTCGCCACCGGCGCGCCCGTTCTGGAACTGCTGACGGTCCACCGGGCCGACGACGCGCCGCTCTCGACCGCGCTGACCTGGCTGCCGCTGCCGCGCTTCGCCGGCTTCGGCGAGGCCTATGCTGCGCGCGGGTCGATCACCCGGGCCTTCGCGGCCTGCGGCGTCCCCGACTACACCCGGCTCTCGACACGCGTCCGCGCCCGCCCGGCCGATGCCGAGGAGGCGCGGCGGCTCGATATCGCGCCGGGGCGGGTCGTCCTCGTGGTGTCGAGCGTGAACGTCGATCCCGCGGGCGTGCCGATCCAGGCGAACCGGACCCTGTTCGCCGCCGACCGGGTGGAGCTGGTGATCGGGGGGTGAGCAGACCTGGATGAGGCCCGGATGCGGCGGGTCCCGCTCACGCGCCGCGTCGTTCCGGGGCCGCGAGGCGGAGCCCGGAACCCAGAACCGCCTGCGATGTGCAATCCTGCCGCGTCGGCGGGTCTGGATTGCCCGCCTCCGGGTCCGGGCTCGCCTGCGGCGCCCCGGAATGACGTCACCCGGCCAGAGTTTCAGCGCGCCGCCGGCCCGATGATCGCCCGGCGCAGGCGGGTCGAGATCCAGTCGATCGCCGCCACCGTGACGAGGATCATCAGCACCAGGAAGGCGACCTGCTGCAACTCCAGCACACGGATCAGCTCGGTGAGGTACTGGCCGATGCCGCCGGCGCCGACGATGCCGATGATCGTGGCCGAGCGGGTGTTCGACTCGAAGAAGTACAGCACCTGGCTCGCCAGCACCGGCAGCACCCCGGGGATCAGCCCGAAGCGGATGCGGTGGAGGGCCGAGCCGCCCGAGGCGACGACGCCCTCGCCGGCGCGGCGGTCGCAGGTCTCGATCGCCTCAGAGAACAGCTTGCCCAGCGCGCCCACATCCGAGCAGGCGATGGCCAGCAGGCCGGCGAAGGGGCCGAGCCCGACGACGTTGATCCAGATCAGCGCCCAGATCAGCACATCCACGGAGCGCAGGATGTCGAGGCCGCGGCGGACCGCGAACCGGGCGAACGGGTTCGGCACGACGTTCCGGGCGGCTAGGAACGCCACCGGGAAGGCCAGCACCGCCGCCGTGAGCGTGCCGAGGAACGCGATGCCCAGCGTCTCGCCGAGCGCGTGCAGGAAGGTCCAGAGATGGCCCTCCGGGGACGGCGGCAGCATCAGCACCGCGAAGGTGCCGAGCCGCCCGAGCCCGTGGAGGATCCGCGCGGCCGACATGTCGAGCCGCCAGCACGCCAGGGCAGTGAGACCCACCAGGACGCCGAGACCGACGACGAGGCGCGCCCGCGCCGCCCGGTCGGCGCGGAACTGCGCCGGGTAGCGGGCGCGCAGCCGGGCGAGGTCGGCGCGGGCCGCCGCCCGCAGGGCTCCAGTGCGGGCCGCGCTCATCGGGCGGTCTCCGGGCCGATCAGCCGGTGGCGGACCCGCTCGGTGGCGAGGTCGATGCAGAATACGGTCAGGATGATCAGCACGAGGATCGCGCTCACGTCCGCGTAGTAGAAGTTGCGGATTGCGGCCAGGAACTCCTGGCCGATCCCCCCTGCCCCGACGAAGCCCAGCACCGCCGCCCCGCGCACGTTGATCTCGAAGCGCAGCAGCCCGTAGGAGGCGAAGTTCGACAGCACCTGCGGCAGCACCGCGAAGCGCACGGTCTCGACCCAGGAGGCGCCCGAGGCGGACAGGCCCTCGACGGGCCGCATGTCGATATTCTCGACCACCTCGGAGAACAGCTTGCCGAGCGCCCCCGTGGTGTGGATCGCGATGGCCAGCACGCCGACCATCGGTCCGAGGCCGAAGGCGATCACGAAGATCAGCGCGAACACCACGTCCGGGACGGTGCGGCAGACCTCCAGGAAGCGCTTGGCCAGGATCCGCAGCAGCCGCGACCGCACCAGGTTGGCGGCGGCGACGAAGCTGAGGGCGAAGCCCGCCAGCGCCCCCAGCAGCGTGCCGAGATAGGCCATCAGCAGGGTCTCGCCCAGCAGCGCCAGCCAGCCGGGCAGGCCCCAGTACCAGGCGCGCAGATCCTCGACCGGATGGTCGAGGCCGACCGGCGGCAGGATCTGCTGGATGTAGGCGGTAAACTTGCCGATGTTCCCGGCGAGGACCAGCGGCCGCACCTCGGCGGCGTACCCGGCGAGGACGGCCAGGGCCGCGACCGCCGCGAACCCGGCCAGCGTCCGGCGCCGCGCGGCACCGGTCGAGGCCGCGTAGAGGCTGGAGAGGGCGGCTTCCCGCTCCGGCGGCAGCTTCGTCAGGCCAGGCAAGGCCGTCGCCTCCGGATCAGGACTTCTTGCGCTGCTCGTCGTTGAACCGCAGCATATCGATGATCGGCTGGTAATCCTTGAGGGTCACCGGCTTGAGGCCCTGGTCCTTGCCGTCGGAGAGGCGGTCGAAGGCGGCCTTGTCGGCCTTCGGCAGGGCGACGAACGCGTCCCGGATCTTGGCCTTCAGGTCGTCCGGGAGGGTGGACAGCATGGCGTAGGGCCCTTCCGGCAGGAAGTCGGACTTGAACACCACCCGGAAGTCGGAGGTCTGCATCGGCGTGCCGTCGGGCTTCTTCAGCATGCCCTTGGTGATCATGCGGGTGACGATCGAGTCGGTCTCGGAATTCCACAGGTTGGCGGCGGCCTCGACCGTGCCCTGGGTCAGCGCCAGGACGGCGTTCTCGTGGCTGCCGGCGAAGACCGCCTTGCCGAAGAACTTGTCCACGTCGTAGCCGGCCCGCTTCAGGAAGAAGCGCGGCGCCTGGTTGCCGGAGGTGGAGTTCGGATCGACCAGGGCGAGGTTCTTGCCCTTCAGATCCTCGATGGTCTTGTACGGGCTGGAGGCCAGCGCGTAGATCACCGAGTAGTAGCCCGCGGCGCCGGTCTCGTGGATCGGGCTCACCACCGGCTCGACCTTCACGCCGGTCATCGCGGCGCGGGCGACGGAGGCCGGTCCGTAGAAGGCGAGCTGGATGTTGCCGGCGCGCTGGCCCTCGATCACCGCGGCGTAGTCGCTGGCGACCCGCAGCTTCACCGGCACGCCGACCGTCTTGGTCAGGTAGTCCGCCAGGGGCGCGTAGCGGTCGACGGTGCCGCTGGCATTCTCCATCGGAATCACCGCCAGGGTCAGCTCGGGATACTGCGCCTTCCAGTCCTGGGCGGCGGCCGGCAGGCCTAGAAGCGCGAGGGCCGTGGCGGCCGCGGCGAGGGTGCGTCGGGTGATCATCGTGTCGTCCTTCGTGTCGGCGTGTGTCGCGGGTTCGGCCGGGCGCGTGGCCGGCCGGGCGTTTCCCGATCCGTGGTTGGTGTTGGGGCCGGACGGCCCGGTTCAGGCGCCGAGAGCGGCCTCGCGCACGGGCCGCGCCGGCACGAGGCCGGGCCGGCCCGGCATCGCCGCCCGCTGCTCGGCCTCGCGCCGCGCCGAATCATCGAGCACCTCGCCGGCCTCCAGGCCGTAGAGCCGGCGGGCGACATCCTCGGTGAGGTCGAACGGCCCGCCCTCGAACACCACCCGGCCGGCGCTGAGCCCGACGAGGCGGTCGCAATAGGCACGGGCGAGGTCGAGGGAGTGCAGGTTGCACAGGACGGTGATGCCGTAGCGGCGGTTCACCTCGGCCAGCGCGTCCATCACCAGGCGGGTGTTGCGCGGATCGAGGGAGGCGACCGGCTCGTCGGCGAGCAGGATCTCGGGCTCCTGCACCAGGGCGCGGGCGATGGCGACGCGCTGCTGCTGGCCGCCCGACAGGCCGTCCGCCCGCTGGCCGGCGAACTCGCCCATGTCGAAGCTCTCCAGGGCGGCGAGCGCCATCGCCCGGTCCTCCTCAGACCATTGGCGCAGCAGGGACCGGTAGCTCGGCACGTGGCTCAACCGGCCCATCAGGACGTTGGTCATCACGTCGAGGCGGCCGACGAGGTTGAACTGCTGGAAGATCATGGCGCAGCGGGTGCGCCAATCCCGCAGGGCGCGTCCCCGCAGCCGCGTGACGTCGCGCCCGTCATGGAGGATGCGCCCGGAACTCGGGTCGGTCAGCCGGTTGATGAGCCGCAGCAGCGTCGATTTGCCGGCACCGGACCGGCCGATCACGCCGACGAAGCTGCCGGGCTCGATCTGCAGCGAGACACCGTCGACGGCGCGCCGGCCGCCGTACTGGCGCGTAAGATCCTCAATGACCAGCATGCATCCATCCGCCGCGGAATGGCCGCACCTAAACGCCGGTTCCACGACGATTGGATGACGAATACGATCCAATGTTGTTTGCCGGCACAACGTCTACTGTCGATTGCCGCTCTCGGCTTCGTACCGGTCGAGGAACGCTTCGATCGGAAGCCTGCGGAAATCCGGGAGCGCGCGGCGCAGGCGCTCGTGGTCCCAGTCCCACCAGGCAAGGCTGTCCAGGCGCGCGGCGACGGCGTCCGGGAACCGGCGCCGGACCGGACGGGCGGGATTGCCGACCACGATCGTGTAGGGTTCGACGTCCCGGGTGACGATCGCGCCGGCCCCGACCACCGCGCCGGTGCCGATGGTGCGGCCGGGCAGGACCACCACGCCGTGGCCGATCCAGACATCGTGGCCGATCGACACCGGGCTCGCCCTGCGTCGGTCGAAGAAAGCCGGCTCGTCGGCCTCCTCGGGCCAGTAGGATTGCGCCCGGTAGGTGAAATGCGCCTGGGAGGCGCGCTCCATAGGGTGATTGCCGGGGTTGATCCGGACGCTGGCGGCGATCGAGCAGAACTTGCCGATCGTGGTGTAGATCACCTCGCCGTCCTGGCCGATGTAGGAATAGTCGTCGAGGCTTGTCTCGGTGAGACGGGTGCGGGCGCCGATCTCGGTGAAGCGGCCGAGGCGGCAATCCGCGACCCGGGCGCTCGGGTCGACCGCCGGCTCGAGGCCGAGGGAAAGGTCAGCCACGGGGTTCTCCGAAGGGCAGGCGTGCCAGGAGCCGGAACGGCCCGGCCCCGTCCTGGGTCAGGAGGCCGAGGGCGTCGATCACCAGGGGCTCGGGCCCGGAGGCGGCGTAGGCCTCCGACAGGCGCCGGTGCCAGGCGTCGCGTTCGGCCTCCGGCAGGGCGTCGGTCAGGGTCATGTGGAAGCGGAAGGCCTCGAACACGTACGGGTAGCCCCAGCGATCGAGCAGCGCCCGGCCGCGCGGGTCGAGGCGCTCCGGGCGGCGATTCGCGCGCTCGGCCTCGGTGAGCGGCGCGCGGAACGGGTCGAGCGCCGCAACGCACTCGGCGGCGAGCAGCCCCAGGGCCGGCGGCGGGTCTTCCGGCACCAGGGCGAGGAACGCCCCGAGCGCGGCGACCACCAGAGGCCCGACCGCCACCGGCGGGTGCGCGGCCGCGAGGTCGCGGGCGGCGGCGATGAGCCCGGCCTCGGTGGCACCCGCCGCGAGGCGCAGGGGCGCCTTGAGGGTGGCGTGGAATCCGTAAATCCGGGCCCCCGTGGTGATGGCCGCAAGTTCGTTCAGGCCCGCCGGATGGGGAACCGGCGCCCCGGAGACGTTGTCGTAACCGAGCACGCCCCGTCCGAAGGCTTCGAGGCGTGAGTTCGGGGCGGGCAGGCAGTACAGGGCGTAGCGGCGCGACACGTCTCGGCCTCCGGATTGTCGGGCGCCGTCAGGCCGTCGGCGCGTAGCTGCGCGCCTCGGCGGCCCGCCGCGGGCGCACGTCCATGGCGTTGCCGCGCCACACGATGGCGCTCTGGACCCAGGCGCCGAGCCAGATCGCCGGGATCAGGGCGTCGCGCACCAGGAAGGCCGCCAGCATGCGGGGCGAACGGTGCCAGCCCGCGCGGAGCGCGAGCCGGTGCTCGGCGCCATAGCACAGGGCGGCGAGGCCGGCAGCGCCGGCAAGGCCCGCGAGGCTGCCGGCCCAGAGGGCGACGAGGAGCGCCGGCAGCAGGACGCCGCTGCCGATCTCGGGCGCGAAGAACAGCGGGAAGGTCACGCGGCGCAGGCGCGCCCAGCGGAGCTGCCGGGACCAGACCTCCCGGAAGCCGCGCGGGCCCAACGGCTGCTCGAACGGGCTCGCCACGAGGTGGACGCGCTTGCCGGCCGCGCGCACCAGCTTGGTGGCGGCCGCGTCCTCGGCGATTTCGGCGGCCAGCGCCTGAAGGCCGCCCCGCTGGTCCAGGAACGGCTTGTGCCAGAGCATGCTCTTGCCCTGCGCGAAGCCCAGCCCAAAGGCCTCGGCGGCGTATTGCCAGCGCGCCTGCAGGGTGTTGAGGAAGGCGCATTCCACCTCGGCCATGAAGCTGCCCGGGCGCGCCCCGGCGGGGGTGGAGCAGACCAGGCCGGTATCGGCGCGCCACGCCGCCTGGAGGCGCTGCAGGTAGTCCGGCGGCATGGCCACGTTGGAATCGGCCAGGACAACCCAGTCGTGGGCGGCGGCGCGCCAGCCGCGCAGGCAGTTGTTCAGCTTCGGGTTCTCGCTGATCCGCTCATCGCCGAGGATCAGGCGGGCGGGCACCTGCGGGTGGGCGGCGATCAGGCGCTCCACCATCGGCACGATCGGATCGCCCGGATCGGCCACGCAGAAGATCAGTTCGTAGGCCGGATAATCGAGGCGGAAGCTCCGGATCAGCATCTCCTCGCTGTAGGATTCCAGCCCGTGAAGCGGGCGGATCAGCGAGACGGGCGCGCCTGCCGGAAACCGCGACGGGCCGTGCACCTGCCCGAGGCGTCGCCCCGCGATGGCGATGCTGCCGATCTGGATGAGGGCCAGGAGCGCGCCGAACGACAGGGCCGGCACCGTGGCGTCAATCATGCGGATCTCTCGTTCGCTCGTGCGCGGTCCGGTCGCTAGCGGCCCGATCGCGTCAGGCGTGTGACAGCCGCCTGACGGCGGGGCGACCGTCGGAGCGGCCGGTCACCCGGCCCGGGCGCGTCGTTCATCGATCGGCGATCGGATCTTCGGCGGTGAAGACAGGCTAGGCGGAGACGCCCGCGTTGATCCTAAGGTCCTGGCCGATCGGATATGGCTTCGACGACCGGTCACGGGCGCTGTGTCACCGGGCCGTCACGCGCGCATTTTAATCCCGGCTCACCACCAAAAATGATTTCGCGCGAGGCTGCATGTCCGATTCCGCCGTGATACCGTCGGGCGCCGCGCGAGGCAGGCCCGAGGGCGGCCCGCGCCTCGATCACGGGATGCATCTGGGCGGCCTCGTCGCCTTCCTGCTCGTGCTGGTGGCGGGGCTCTCCTACGCCGTCGTGAGCCTGATCGCCGACATGAACGCGGTCGGCGAGGCGCCGCTGGCCTACGGCGCCTTCGCGCTGCTCGGGCTCGCGCTGCTGATCGCGCTCGGCTTCGAGTTCGTGAACGGCTTCCACGACACCGCCAACGCGGTCGCCACGGTGATCTACACGCACTCGCTGCCGCCGCTCGTGGCGGTGATCTGGTCGGGCTTCTTCAACTTCCTCGGGGTGATGCTCTCCTCCGGGGCTGTGGCCTACGCCATCGTCACCCTGCTGCCGGTGGAGCTGATCCTGAATGTCGGCTCCCATGCCGGCTACGCGATGATCTTCGCGCTGCTGCTGGCCGCAATCATCTGGAATCTGGGGACCTGGGCCTTCGGCCTGCCGAACTCCTCGTCCCACGCGCTGATCGGCTCGGTGCTCGGCGTCGGCCTCGCCAACCAGCTGATGAATGGCGGCGACGGCACCTCCGGGGTCGACTGGACTCAGGCGCTCAACGTGTTCAAGGCGCTGCTGTTCTCGCCCGTCTGCGGCTTCGTGCTGGCGGCCCTGCTGCTGCTCGCGCTCAAGTTCGCCGTGCGCCGCAAGGACCTCTACGAGGCGCCGAAGGGCGATACGCCC
Source organism: Methylobacterium sp. OAE515 (assembly GCF_041806315.1). Classification (NCBI taxonomy): domain Bacteria; kingdom Pseudomonadati; phylum Pseudomonadota; class Alphaproteobacteria; order Hyphomicrobiales; family Methylobacteriaceae; genus Methylobacterium; species Methylobacterium sp. OAE515. Next base: position 1,449,438 of record NZ_JBGMUV010000001.1, on the reverse strand, counting down.
CCGCCCCTGTGGATCCGCGGCCTGCTGATCCTGACCTGCACGCTGGTCTCCTTCTTCCACGGCGGCAATGACGGGCAGAAGGGCATGGGCCTGATCATGCTGATCCTGATCGGCGCCGCCCCGACCGCCTACGCGCTGAACCGCACCATGGCGGACGACACGACCCCGACCTTCGTGCAGAGCTCGACGGCGGCGAGCCAGGTCTTCTCCGCCCGCGCCCCCGGCGCACCGGCGCCGGACGCCGCCGCGGCGCGCCGGACGGTGACGGAGGCGTTGAAGACGAAGGCGCTCGACCAGCCGCCGGTCTATGCCGCGCTCGCGGCGCTCTCGAACGACATCGCCGCAAGCGTGAAGAGTTACGGGGCGATCCGGACCGTGCCGGCCGCCCAGACGCAGAACCTGCGCAGCGACATGTACCTCGCCGCCGACGCGGTGCGGCTGCTGCCGGGCACCGGGGCCGACCTCTCCGAGACCGACAAGGCGACGCTGAAACGCTATTCCAGCCTGCTCAACGACGGCACCCGCTACATCCCGGGCTGGGTGAAGGTCTGCGTCGCCCTCGCCCTCGGGCTTGGCACTATGGTCGGCTGGAAGCGCATCGTCGTGACGGTGGGCGAGAAGATCGGCAAGACCCATCTCACCTACGCCCAGGGTGCCTCGGCCGAGATCGTGGCCGCCGGCACGATCGGGCTGGCCGAGCTCTACGGCCTGCCGGTCTCGACCACACATATCCTGTCCTCGGGCGTGGCCGGCACGATGGCCGCCAACGGCTCCGGGCTCCAGACGTCCACGGTGCGCAACATGGCGTTGGCCTGGATCCTGACCCTGCCGGCGGCGATCACGCTCGCGGCGCTCTTGTTCTTCCTCCTGCGCCACCTGTTCTGACGCGTGGCCGGGCCGGTGACCGCAGCCGCCCCGCGCAACGGAACGAACAGTCTCCGACCCAGCCTCCTGAGGTGCCCCCCGACTCCTCAGGAACTCGACATCGCCCGCACGAAGGCCAGGCAGGTCCGGCGCGCGGCCGGGTTCTCGATCGCCACGAAGGCGGAGACGAGGTCGGCCGCCTGCGCGATCGCCGCGTCCGGACGGTCCTCGTCCGGGAAGAAGGTCGTGACCGGGACGCCGAGCGTCCGGGCAACGCGCTCCAGGGCGTCCCGAGACCGCGCCGTGTCCGGACGCGGCTCCGGCGACCGGTCCGGAGCCTGCGAAAGGCCGGACGCCATGGCTCAGCCGGCCTTCTGTCCGAGCTGGATCGCCCGGGCAATCTCCGACCGCCTGGCGGCGTAGCCCGGGGCGACCATCGGGTAATCGGCCGGCAGGCCGTACTTGGCCCGGTAGCGCTCGGGCGTCAGGCCGTTCGCCGTCAGGTGGCGCTTCATCGTCTTGTACGAGCGGCCGTCGATGAAGCTGATCAGGCCATCGCGCTGGATCGAGGCCTCGACCTGCGCGGGCGTCAGCCCGGCTGAGTTTGCGCCCGAGCCGCCGCCCCGGAGGACCGAGATCGCCGAATGGACTTGGTCGATGAGGCCGGGCAGGTCGGCCATTCCGACGGCATTGCGGGACACGTAGGCGGCGACGATGGTGCCGACCTTTTCCAGCATGAAGGAGGCGTGTGTTTCGTTCAGGTTGTTCATCTGCGTCATCGCTACTGTGGGCCGTATCGGCTGCTCTCTGGAAGGTCAGATCGTAAGCGTCTGCACCGCATGAGTTCTGGCGGATGGGTGAGGCCGCGCCGGGTCTGAATTCCGTATCACCTCAAGTTTTCAAACCACCATTTCTTGAGGATGCAGATAATATACAATATGAAACGGGAGCATCTTGTCCGGGAGCGCGATGTTTTTTGCCCGATCGCGCGAACGGGGGGCCAGACAAGGTAAACGATTGATGCAGCCACTGTTTTCGACCGTGGGGCTCCATCCGAGGAACAATTTTCAGCGCTGGCAAGAGATCCTGCTCGAGCGCCGAGTGCCCCTCAAGCAGACGCGCCTCGACCCCGGGTCGTTCGAGGGCCGGCTCGACGTCGCCGGGATCGGCCCGCTGCTGATGACGCGCATCACGCAAGGGCCGATGCGCAGCGAGATCACGCCCGCGATCATCCGGCGCTTCGACAAGGGCGACACGCTCGTCGTGGTCTTCAAGCTCGCGGGTGTGTCGACCACGTCGCAGGACGACCGGTCCTGCCCACAACGGACGGGCGATCTGTTCGTGCTCGATCACCGCCCGGCCGTGCTGACGTCCGGCGCGGGCAGCCAATCCATGTTCCTGGAGCTGCCGCGCGCGCGCCTGGAGAGGCTCCTGGGACCGGCCCGGCTCTACACGGCCCTGACGGTCGGCGGGGACCTCGCCTCCACGATACTCACCACGACCTTCTTCCACGAATTGATCCGCATCCGCGACCAGCTCGGTCCGGAGGCCGTCGCGCGCATGACCGGAATCGGCGTGGGCCTGATCGTGGCCAGCATCGCCGAGCGGATGGCCCAGGAGGTCCCTCGGCCCGTCCAGGGCTCGGTCGTGGTCCAGCGCGCCAAGGCCTATGTCGAGGTGCATCTCGGCGACCCCGCCCTCGACCCGCCGCAGCTCGCGGCCGCGGTTGGCGTGTCGCTGCGACGGCTGCAGGAACTGTTCCACGAGCGCGGCCGGCACGTCTCCGACTGGATCTGGGAACGCCGGCTGGCCGCCGCCGCCGAGCGGCTGACCGATTTGGCCTGTGCCCATCTGCCGATCGGCCTGCTGGCCTACGGCTGCGGTTTCGCCAGCCAGGCCCACTTCGCCCGGCGCTTCAAGGAACGGCACAGCCTGAGCCCGCGCGAATACCGGCACGCAGCCCACCAGCCGAGCCCCGCCTGAGGCGTGCACGGCGCCGGGTCGGGCAGCGCCGGAGCGGCGCGAGCTGAGCCCGCGGCGGCGGACGGATCCGGACACACCCACACGACGCGACGACGGGCGATGCAGACCTTCTTCTCGACAGACGGGATCCATCCCAGGAACGCCTTCCGCCGATGGCGGGAGGTGATGTGCGACCAGATGGTGCCGAACGAGATCCGGAGCCTCGACGCCGCACGGTTCCACGGCCGGATCGAGGCCGCCGCGTTCGGGTCGCTCCTGATCACGCGCAGCGTCCAAAGCTCGACGCGCACCGAGGTGACGCCGGAGGCGGTTCGGCGGAATGGCCGGGGCGACCGCCTCTACGCGGTCTTCACCCAATCCGGCCGCCATGCCCTCCAGCAGAACGAACGCGAGGCCATGGGCTTGGCCGGCGAGTTCGTCGTGCTCGATCATCGCCCGGGTGTGAGCGCGATCGAGACAGGCACCTTCCTGATCCTCGACCTGCCGCGCGAGCGTCTGGAGCGCGTGCTCGGTCCGTCCCGGCTGTTCACCGCCCTCACGATCGGAGCCGACCGCGCGTCCACGACCCTGACGAGCACCTATGTCCAGGAACTGATCCGGGTGGGCGACCAGCTCCCCCCTGACGGCAAGGCGCGGATGGCGTCGATCGGGATCGACCTGATCGTGGCCGGCCTCGCCGAGCGTCTGACCCAGGAGGTGCCACGCTCCATCCACGGCAACGCCACGGTCCAGCGCGCCAAGGCCTTCGTCGAGTCGAATCTCGGCGATCCGGCGCTCGACCCACCCCACCTCGCCGCCGCGATGGGCGTGTCGCTGCGCCGGCTTCAGGAGCTGTTCCACGAACGCGGCCAGCACATCGCCGACTACATCTGGGAGCGCCGGCTCGCGGCGGCGGCCCAGCGCCTGGCCGACCCCGCCTGCGCCCACCTGTCGATCGGCCTGCTGGCCTACGGCTGCGGCTTCGCCAGCCAGGCCCACTTCGCCCGCCGCTTCAAGGAGTGCCACGGAACGACGCCGCGGGACTACCGGCACGCAGCCCTCGTGGGCGCCCCGTGATCCACCGGCCCGGGACGCCCGACGCGTTCTGGGTCAGGCCGAGCGGTCGCTCCGGCGCAGGCTCGCCGGCAGGGCGAAGAGGGCGAGCCCGGCCGCGACGAGGCAGAGCACCCCGATGCCGTAGAGGGCCGGGGTCGTCGAGCCGGTGAGGTCCTTGACCCAGCCGACCATCACCGGGCTGACGATGCCGCCGAACTGGCCGAGCGTGTTGATCAGCGCGATCCCGCCCGCCGCGCCGACGCCGGTGACGAGCTTGGCCGGCAGAGTCCAGAAGGTCGGGATCGAGGCGACGATACCGGCGCCGAGCAGGGCCAGGGCGCACATCAGCGGCACGATGTGCTTGTCGAACAGGCCGGCGCCGAAGAAGCCGAGCGCCGCCGCGATGGCCAGCCCGGCGACGAATTTCGGCCGCTCGCCCGAGGCGTCGGACAGGCGCCCGATCACCACCATGCTGATCGCCCCGCAGATGTAGGGGATCGCCGTGAGGAAGCCCACCGAGGCCGCCTGCCCGCCGCTCGCGGTCTTGATCAGGTCCGGGCCCCAGAAATTCAGCCCGTAGGAGCCGATCTGCAGGAGGAAGTAGATCAGCCCGATCATCAGGAAGCCCGGCTGCCGGATCGCCCCGAGCAGCGAGTGGTCGCCGATCTCGCGGTTGTGGTGGGCGATGCGGCCGGACAGGAGCGCCTTCTCGGGCTCGGTGAGCCAGCGCGCGTCGGAGATCCGGTCGTCGAGGCGCGTCAGCACGAGCAGGCCGAGCACGAGGCAGGGCAGGCCGCCGGCCAGGAACAGCCACTGCCAGCCGGCGAGGCCGCCGACGCCGTTGAGCCCGCCCAGGATCAGGCCCGCTACCGGCGCGCCGAAGATGCCCGAGAAGGCCGAGGCGACGAACATGAACGACGTGATCCGGCCGCGATGCGAGGCCGGGAACCAGATGGTCAGGTAGTAGAGGATGCCCGGCGCGAAGCCCGCCTCCATGGCGCCGATCAGGAAGCGCAGGGCGTAGAAGTGCCATTCGCTGCGGATGAAGATCATCAGCGCGGTGGCGATGCCCCAGGAGATCATGATCCGGGCGATCCAGCGCCGCGCCCCGACCCGGTAGAGGAACAGGTTCGAGGGCACCTCGAAGATCACGTAGCCGACGACGAACATGCTCGCGCCGAGCCCGTAGGCGACGTTGCTGAAGCCGAGGTCGCTCTGGAGCTGGAACTTGGCGAAGCTGATGTTGATGCGGTCGAAGAACGCGAACATGTAGCAGATCATGATCAGCGGCATGAGCCGCCACGCGACCTTGCGGACGACGCCGTTCTCGGTCACCGCGCCGGCCTCGGCGGCGGCCGGCGACCCGGACAGGGCTGCGGTCATGGTTTCCTCCGTTGTGTGTTTTTGGGGCGTGTGGTGCGCGGTGCCGCCTTCGGGCGGGCGGCTTGTCCGCGTGAACTCAGAGCCTGTTCGATTGGGCCTCTCCAGCCCGCGCCCTCATCCTGAGGTGCGGCGAAGCTGCCTCGAAGGAGCCCTCCAGACGGCTCTGCGATCCCTGGAGGCCTCCTTCGAGGCCTCCGCTACGCTCCGGCACCTCAGGATGAGGGCGCGCGTGGGATCTCCATCATGTCGCGCGGGCTCAAGGATGCAGGAGCTGACAGAGTCTCAAGCCGCCCTGGCGGGCGCCGGGTGGAGGTCGCAGGGCCGTCCAGCCTTGGCGACCTGCCCGGGCACGTCGTGGCCGACGAGGCGGGGCAGGTCCCGCGACAGGCCGATCAGCGCCGCGAGGTCGAGGCCCGTCGGCACGCCCATCTCGTGGGCCATGCTGACGAGGTCCTCGGTGCAGATGTTGCCGGTCGCGCCCGGCGCGAACGGGCAGCCGCCGAGGCCGCCGAGCGCCGCGTCGAACCGCCGTGCGCCCGCATCGTAGGCCGCCAGCACGTTGGCGAGGCCGAGGCCGCGGGTGTTGTGGAAGTGGAGCGTCAGGCGCTCCGGTCCGACCAGCGGCAGGACCCGCGCGACGAGGCGCGCGACCTGCCGGGGATTGGCCATGCCGGTGGTGTCGGCGAGCGTCACGCCGTCGATGCCGAGTGACAGGTAGCGCTCGACCTGGGCCAGGACCTTGTCGGCCGGCTGGTCGCCCTCGAACGGGCAGCCGAAGGCGGTGGCCACCGTGGCGTTGGTGCTCACCGGCGCGCCGCGGACCGAATCCATGATCCGGGCGAATCCGGCGATCGAGTCGGCCGGGCTCATGCCCATGTTGGCGCGGTTGTGGGTCTCGCTCACCGAGGCCACGAGGTTGATCTCGTCGACCTTGGCGGCCAGCGCCCGCTCGGCGCCCTTCGGGTTCGGCACCAGGGCGACGTAGACCGTGCCGGGCCGCCGCCGGATCCCGGCGAAGACCGCGGCCGCGTCGGCGAGCGCCGGCACCGCCTTCGGCGACACGAAGGACGAGACTTCGATCCGGCTGAAGCCGGCCTCCGCCAGGGCGTCGATCAGCCGGATTTTCTCCGCCGTCTCCACGAAGACGGGCTCGATCTGGAAGCCGTCGCGGGTGGCGACCTCCTGGACGATCAAGGCGTCGCTCGACAAGGCGCTCATGCCACGGCTCCCTTCGCGCGCAGGGCGGCGATGCGCGCATCGTCGAGTCCGAGTTCGGCGAGCACGGAATCCGTGTGGGCGCCGAGTGCCGGCCCCTGCCAGCGGACTTCACCGGGGGTCTCCGACAGCTTCGGCACGATGCCGGGCATCTTCACCGCGGTCCCGCCGGGGAGTTCCGCCTGCAGGATCATGTCGCGCGCCTGGTAGTGCGGATCGGCCACGATGTCGGCCACCGAGTAGATCCGGCCGGCCGGCACGTCGGCGGCGGCGAGGGCGGCGAGGGCCTCCTCGACCGTCTGGGTCTTCGACCAGTCGGCGATGGTGCCGTCGAGCATCGCCGATTGCTGCGAGCGGCCCTCGTTGTTGCGCAGCGCCGGGTCGTCCGCGAGGTCGGGCCGGCCGATCGCCGTCATCAGGCGGCGGAAGATCGGGTCGCTGTTGCCGGCGATGACCACGTAGCCGCCGTCGCGTGTCGGGTAGGTGTTCGACGGCGTGATGCCCGGCAGGGCGCCGCCGGTGCGGGTGCGGACCTCGCCCAGCAGGTCGTATTCGGGGACGAGGCTCTCCATGACGTTGAACACGCTCTCGACGAGCGAGACGTCGATGACCTGACCGGCGCCCTGCCCGGTCTTCACCCGCAGCAGCGCCATCAGCGCGCCGATCACGCCGTGGAGCGAGGCCAGGGTGTCGCCGATGCTGACGCCGACGCGGGCGGGCGGCGAATCCGGGCTGCCGGTGGTGAAGCGGATGCCGCCCATCGACTCGCCGATGGCGCCGAAACCCGGGCGGTCGCGGTAGGGGCCGGTCTGGCCGTAGCCCGAGATCCGGACCATCACGAGGTTGGGGTTGAGCGCCGAGAGCACGTCCCAGCCGAGCCCCAGCTTTTCCAGGCCGCCGGGGCGGAAGTTCTCGACCACTACGTCGGCGCTCTGGGCGAGCTGCTTGACGATGTCGAGGCCGTCTGGAGACTTCAGATTGACGGCGATCGACTTCTTGTTGCGCGACTGCAGGTACCACCAGAGCGAGGTGCCCTCGTGCATCTTGCGCCATTTCCGGAGCGGGTCGCCCTCGCCCGGCGGCTCGACCTTGATGACCTCGGCGCCGAACTCGGCCATCAGCCGCGTCGCGAAGGGCGCGGCGATCAGCTGACCAAGCTCGAGAACGCGGATACCGCTGAGCGGACCGGACACGGCTTTCCTCCATCGTTTGTTGTCTCGGCCATACTGCCGTTGCCGCCGCGAAGTCCAAACGTCATGCGCCAGCATGCGTTCTCGTGCGGAGAACGCAAGATTTCAGGACACAAGGGCGACGCAGCCTCGGATTTCCGAAAGCGAGCCACGTCCCAGATGACCAACCCGTCATCCCAGGGCCGCGCAGCGGAGCCCGGGATCCAGACCCGCCGAGGCGCCAAGACATGGCACCAACAGCGGCTCCGGGTTGCCCGCCTCGGGCGTGCCCCTCCGGGTCCGGGCTCGCCTGCGGCGCCCCGGAACGACGGTGCGGGCGTTCTAGGCCGGATCCCGCCTCGCGCCGGCCGCGGCGCCGCGCAAATGCTCCAGCAGGAGCGTCGCCGCCGGCGTCAGGGGACCCGGGCGGACCACGAGTGAGAGCGTGCGCTGCGCCCAGGGATCCGTGAGCGGCACCGCCGCGAGCCGCATCGGCGGCCCGAGCAGGGCGTAGACATGCTCGGGCACGGTGCCGAGGCCCATGCCGACCTGCGCCATCCGGCAGATCGCGTCGAAGCTCGGCACGTGCATCCGCAGCCGCAGCGGACGGCCGAGGCGCCGGGCCTCGTCGCGCAGGGCGGCGTAGATCGAGCTCTCCGCGTGCAGCCCGACATGGTCGTAGTCGAGGGTGTCGGCGAGAGCGACGCCGCCGCGCCCGCTCAGGGGATGGCCGGCCGGCATCACCAGGACGAGGCGGTCGCTCCGGTACGGATAGGCGGTGAGGCTGCGGGTGTCGGAGGTGTCGGCGCAGAGGCCCAGATCGGCGAGCCCCTCCTCGACACCGGCCACGACGCCGCCGCTCGGGCGCTCCTCCAGGTCGAGCCGGATCCCGGGCTGCGCCGCCAAGAAGGCCTGCAGGTCCTCGGGCAGGAATTCCACGATCGCAGAGAGGTTGGCGAGCACGCGCACGAAGCCGCGGACCCCGCGGGCGTGCTCGGCGAGTTCCAGGGCGATCTGCTCGGCGCTCGCCAGCATGCGGCGGGTGTGATGCAGGAGGGTCTCGCCGGCGGGCGTGAGCCGCATGCCGCGCGGCTCGCGGGTCAGCAGAGTGCAGCCCAGCGCGTGCTCCAGATCGGCGAGGCGCTTGCTCACCGCCGAAGGGGCGATCGCCACCCGCCGGGCCGCGCCGTTCAGCGTCCCCTCCTGGCAGATCGCCGCGAACAGGCGCAGCGTCTTCAGGTCGAGCCGGCTCAGGGTCGCGGCCGCGGGCAGGTCTGCGGACATCCGGCGGCGATCCCGGTCGGCGGCCGGCGCTAGTCCCGGGACCCGACCGGCTGGCCGTAGGTGCCGTAGCCGAGCTTGGCCCCCTCCCGGTTGACGAGTCCGAAGCGCAGCACCGCCTGCTCCAGATAGGCGATCGCGTCGACCAGATGGGCACGGGCCTCGGCGATGCTGTCCTCGCCCTCCTCGACCGGCGTCTCGGCGAGCTTCACGGCGGCGATCAGGACGCGGTCGCGCTCGTCCTCGATCCGCGGGTCGCGGGCGACGTGGCCGCGGATCTTGGCGTCGAACGCCTCGATGACGGACCAGGGCAGCGCGTCCTTGCCGGACGGCGCCTTGAAGGCCAGGGCGTGGCGCCGCGCGGCCGCGCTGGCGGCTCTGACATGGTCGGCGAGTGCTGCATCCATTCCCGGTCTCCGCGGCTCCGACTCGATCTCCCGAACGCCCCGCGGCGCGGTCCGTTGCCCGTGACGCCTTACCGGGCGCAGCAACAATCCTTCAAGGCGGCGCCGGCCAGGGGGTTACCTTGGCGGTTCGCGCCCTTATCTCTCGGTTCTGTGATCAACGGGCCGGACCGGCCCGGCGAACGGGGGACGATATGGGAACGACGCTGAGCGCCGGCGGATGGCGCCCGACATCCGCGGCGGCGCGCCTCCTCGGCGTGCTCTCGGTGATCCTGGTGGCCGCGGGCCTGTCGGGCTGCGGGGCGATCAACCAGGTGCCAACCCTGCAGGAGCAGGCCAAGTCCGCCTGGAGCGAGGTGCAGAACCAGTACCAGCGCCGCGCCGACCTGATCCCCAACCTCGTCGAGACCGTGAAGGGCTACGCCCAGCAGGAGAAGGACGTGCTGATCGGCGTCACCGAGGCGCGCGCCAAGGCGTCGAGCGTGAAGGTCGACGCGTCCACGGTCAGCGACCCGCAGAAGTTCAAGGAATACCAGGATGCCCAGAACCAGCTGTCGGGCGCGCTCGGCCGGCTGCTGGTGACGGTGGAGAAGTATCCCGACCTCAAGTCGAACCAGAACTTCCTCGCCCTGCAATCGCAGCTGGAGGGCACCGAGAACCGCATCGCGGTGGCGCGGCGCGACTACATCACCGCCGTCCAGGCCTACAACACCGAGGTGCGCACCATCCCGGGCCGCTGGATCGCGGCGTTCCTGTATCCCGACGCCAAGCCGATGGAGACCTTCACGGCGACGCCCAACGCCGACCGGCCGCCGAACGTGAAGTTCTAGGATGCCGCCCATGGGCCGGAGCATCCCCAACCGGGTGCGGCTCGCCCTGGCGCTCGCCGTCCTCTGCGCCTGCCTGACGATCTACGCGGTCGGGGCGTTCGCCGCCGAGCTGACCTTCCCGACGCTGACCGGCCGCGTGGTCGACGTGGCCGGCATCCTCACGCCGGAGCAACGCGGCCAGCTCGAAGGCAAGCTGAAGGCGCACGAGGACAAGACCTCGGACCAGGTGGTCGTCGCCACCGTGCCCAATCTCCAGGGCACGACCATCGAGGATTACGCCAACCGCCTGTTCCGGGCCTGGAAGCTCGGGCAGGCCAAGACCAACAACGGCGTCCTGCTGCTCGTCGCGCCGAGCGAGCGCAAGGTTCGGATCGAGGTCGGCTACGGGCTGGAGGGCGCCCTCACCGACGCGCTCTCCCGGGTGATCATCGCCAGCGCGATCACGCCCCGCTTCAAGACCGGCGACTTTTACGGGGGCCTCGACGCGGGCGTCGACGGGATCCTGTCGATCCTGGCCGGTGATGCGCAGGAGTGGCAGCGCAAGCCGCAGGTGCGCGCCGACGAGGTGGATAGCGGCCAGGTCGCGGTCTTCATCATCCTGTTCCTGATCGTGCTGTTCGTCGCCTGGCGCATGAGCCGCGGCGGCGGCCGGGTTGGAAGCCGGGGCGGACGCGGCGGCATCATCATCCTGCCGGGCCCGGGCTCGGGCGGATGGGGCGGCGGCTTCTCGGATGGCGGCTCGTCCGGGGGCTTCGGCGGCGGATTCTCCGGCGGAGGCGGCTCGTCGGGCGGTGGAGGAGCCTCCGGTGACTGGTAAGGGCGCGGACGTGCTGACGCCGGAGGCGCGGGAACGGCTCGCGCGGGCGGTGTCGCGGGCCGAGGCCGGCACGTCCGGCGAGATCGTCGTGATGGTGAGCCGCCGCGCGGGCGCCTACCGGTCGATCACTCTGCTCGCGGCCCTGATCGCCGCGCTGGTCCTGCCCTGGCCGCTGATCGCGCTGACGAGTTGGAGCGCGGCGTCGATCGTCCTGACCCAGGCCGCCCTCGTGGCCGCGATCCTGGTGGCGAGCGAGAATGAGCGGCTGCGCCTCGCCCTGGTGCCGCGGCGGCTGCGCAGCGCCCGGGCCCGCGAGGCGGCCCAGCGGGCCTTCTGGTCCCGCGGCCTGAGCCTCACGCGCGGGCGCACCGGCATCCTGCTCTACCTCTCGCTCGCCGAGCGCCATGCGGAGATCGTCACGGATCTCGGCGTGCTCCGGCACATCGCGCCCGCCGCCTGGGACGGGATCCTGGCCGACCTCGTCACCGCCCTGGGGCGCGGCGCGATCGAGGCCGGGCTGACCGTGGCGGTGGAGCAGGTCGGCCGGTGCCTCGCGGAGAATCTTCCGGCGGGGATCGGTGATCCGGACGAGCTGCCCAACCGCGTGATCGTCGTCGATTGAACCGCGTCCGCCGTCCGGTTCAATGCCGGGGTGGAACCAAAGGCTATCGATGATAGGCCGGTGATGCAGATTCTGATTTGGGATATGTCTTGCGGCACAGCTTGTGCGACGCCGCACGAAGGTTTCTGGCGGACCGTAACCGACCGGCGGCGCGTGCGATTTTGCCGTTGAGACCCGCGCCGCTGCGGCGGCTGCCGCCTACGTGACGGCGCCGGGTGACGCGGGGTTCGGCCGACCGGCCCTGCCCGAGGAGGCCGTGATGAAGATCCTGATCGCCGCATCGCCGCTGACCGGCCACGTGAACCCGCTGCTCGCCGTCGGCCGTGCCGCCGCCGCGCGGGGGGACGCGGTTCTGGTCCTGACGGATCCGGCCTTCCAACCGAAGGTTGAGGCGGCCGGCCTGCGCTTCACGGGCTATCCCGACAACGATTCGGCGACGTTCCGCGAGACCGACCTGCCCGCCGGACCGGAGCGCTACCGGCGCGAGTTCGAGCGGCGGTTCATCGATCCCATGCCGGTCCAGGCCGCGACCCTGCGTCGGCTGATCGCCGAAGAGGCGCCGGACGTCATCGTCGCCGGCAGCATGTTCCTGGGTGTGCTGCCCCTTCTGCTCGACACGGCGCCGCGGCCGCCGATCGCGACGGTCAATGTCAGCTTCCTGTTCCTGGACCGGCCCGACCACGCGCCCGTCGGTCTCGGCCTGCCGCCCGCCCGGGACCAGGCCGAGCAGGTCCGCTACGCGGCCCTGAAGGCCGGAATGGATGCGGCCTTCGTCAACCCGGTGCGCGCCTACACGGATGCCCAGCTGGCCCGGCTCGGGCTGCCGCCGATCCCGGCCTCGCTGACGCACTCCATCGTGCTGCTGCCGGACCTGTTCCTCCAGCCCACCGTGCCGGGCTTCGAGTACGATTACGGCACCTTGCCGCCGGGCGTGCGCTTCATCGGCCTGCTGCAGCCGCCCACGCCCCCGGCACCGCTGCCGGATTGGTGGCCGGAACTGGAGCGGGCGAACGCGGCGGGCACGCCGGTCGTGCTGGTGACGCAGGGAACGCTCGCCAACGCGGATTTCGGCGAACTGGTCGAGCCGACCCTCGCGGCCCTGGCGCATCGGGACGACCTGCTCGTCCTGGCCACCACGGGCGGCCGTCCCGTCGACGTGCTGCGCGGTCCGATCCCGGCCAACACGCGCGTCTCCTGCTTCCTGCCGTTCCGCGAGCTGCTGCCCCGGGTGAGCGTGCTCGTCACGAATGGCGGTTACGGCAGCGTCTCGCAGGCGCTCTCCGCCGGGGTGCCGATCGTCTCGGCCGGGCTGACCGAGGACAAGGCCGAGGTGAACGCGCGGATCGGCTGGTCGGGCGTCGGCGTCAATCTCGGGACCAACGCACCGACATCCGAGGCCTTGGGCGAGGCGGTGTCGCGGGTGCTCGATGATCCCGGGTTCCGGCAGCGCGCCGGGCGCATCAGCGAGGCGTTCGCGGCCCGGGACGCGATGGCCGCCATCCTGATGGCGGTGGACGATCTCGGCCGGTCCGGGGCGAGAGCCGGCCGCGACGCGGTCCCGATGGCGAGGTCGGCGTGACGATGGCCACAGATGCAAAGGCGCTGCGCGTCGTTGTCGATCTCAACCGCTGCCAGGGCTACGCGCAGTGCTGCTACGCGGCGCCCGATGCCTTCACCTTACGCGGCCACGAGATCCTGTTCTACGATCCTGCCCCGCCGGCCGCGCGACGCAGCGCGATCGAGCGGGCGGTTCAGGCCTGCCCGGTCCGCGCCATCCAGCTTCAGGCCGGCGCGGATGATGGAGAGACGTCGTGACGCCTGAGCCGGCCGGCATCGTCGTGGTCGGTGCCTCGCTGGCCGGCCTGCGCGGTGCCGAGGCGCTGCGCCGCCGGGGCTATGCCGGTCCCCTGACCCTGGTCGGCGCGGAGCCGCATCGCCCTTACGACCGCCCGCCTTTGTCGAAGCACGTGCTGGTCGGCGACCTGGACGCGGATGCGACCCGGCTGCCGGAGCTGGCACCCCTGCACGCCCGGTGGCGTCTCGGCAGCCCGGCCATCGCCCTCGACCGCTCCGCCCGGACGCTCCGGCTCGCCGACGGAACCGCGCTGGCCTACGACAAGCTCCTCATCGCCACCGGGGCCGAGGCCCGCGCCTGGCCGAGCGAGACCGGTGGGCGTCTGAGCGGCGTCTTCACCCTCCGCGGACGCGACGACGCGGCCGCCCTGCGCGCGACCGTGCAGGCCCGCCCGCGCCGGGTGCTCGTCGTCGGCGGCGGCCTGATCGGCTGCGAGACGGCCTCGTGCCTGCGCGACCTCGGCCTGGCCGTGACCCTGGTCGATCCCAACTCCACCCCCCTGGCCGCCGCCCTCGGGACCTTCGTCGGCGGGGTCATCGCCGAATGCCTGCGCGACGCCGGCGCGGAATTTCGCCCCGGCACGATGGTGCGCGCCTTCGAGGGCGACGCGGCGGGTCGGGTCGCCCGCGCGCGCCTGTCGGATGGCGGGACCATCGAGGCCGACCTCGTCATCGCCGCCCTCGGCGCGACCCGGGCGACCGGTTGGCTCCAGGGCGCCGGCCTGCGGGCGGATTCCGGCGGCCTCACCTGCGACGCGGCCTGCCGGGTCCTCGACGCCGACGGAACGCCCTGCCCCGACATCTACGCCGCCGGCGACGTGGCGCGCTGGCCGATCCCGCTCTACGGCAACCGCCTGGTCTCGGTGGAGCATTGGGGCAATGCCGTCGAGCAGGCGGGCCACGCCGCCCGCAACATGCTGGCGCCACCGGACGACCAGCACCCCTACCAGCACACGCCGGCCTTCTGGTCGAGCCAGTTCGGCATCAACATCAAGCTGACCGGCCTGACCGCGGGTGCCGACGCACTGGCCGTGGTCCAGGGCACGCGGGCGTCGCGGCGTTTCCTGGCGGTTTATGGTCGGAACGGGCGCAGCATCGCCGCCCTCTCCTTCGACCAGGCGCGCTGGCTGCCGGCCTACGCGCAGGCGATCACGGCCGGCAGCGCCTTCCCGCCAATCGTCGATGCCACCGACCAGCCCCGGATCGAGACGGCCGCGCCGGGTTTCCCGCCGCCGCGCGCGACCGCCCCGGCGCCCAGCCGCTCCGAGACCGTGCATGCCTGACGACGCGCTGTTCGCCGCCGTGATGGACCCGGCCAACCGGGCCGATCCCTATCCGCTCTACGCCCGGCTGCGCGAGCGCCCGGTCTCGCGCCAGCGCGACGGGAGCTACGTGGTCAGCACCCACGCGGAAATCCGGACGCTGATCTTCGATCCGCGCCTCAGCTCGGAGGATCTGCCGCCGTTCAAGCGGCCGTCCACCGGGAACCCGATCCGCGACTGGATCATCAACCCAATCCGCAGCAGGATCGCCACGGCGCATCGCCCGCTGATCTTCCGCGACCCGCCCGACCACGACACCCTTCGCGCCGCGGTGATGCGCGAATTCACCATCCCGCGGGTCCAGGGCCTGCGCCCCCGCGTGGTCCGCGAGGTCGATGCGCTCCTGGACAAGTGCCACGGGCGCGACCGGCTCTGCCTCGTGGAGGACCTATCCTATCCGCTGCCCGTCTCGGTGATCTGCGAGTTGCTCGGCGTGCCGGTGACCGACGAGCCGCGCTTCCAATCCTGGGCGACGCAGCTCGCCACTGCGTTGGAGCCGGATGCGCGCGGCGACGTCGAGAGCCGGCGGCGCACGGTGGCGGCCTTCGACGCGATCTCGGACTACATGCGCAACCTCATCCGCGAGAAGCGCACACGGCCGGCCGACGACATGCTGAGCGGGCTCGCCGCGCCCGGGCCGGGCGGCGCGAAACGCATGAGCGATTTCGATCTGATCTCGACGGCGATTCTGCTCTTGGTCGCGGGCCACGAGACGACGGTGAACCTGATCACCAACGCGATGCTGACCCTGCTCCGGCATCCGCAGGAGCTGGAGCGCCTGCGCGCCGATCCCGAGCGCGCCCCGCGGGTGATCGAGGAGGTGCTGCGCTACGAGCCGCCGGTGCATTTCCGGACCCGCAAAGCGCTCGGCGCGATCACCCTGGCCGGTGAGACGATCCCGAAGGGGGCGCCGGTGATCCTGCTCTTCGCGGCAGCCAATCGCGATCCGGCCCGCTTCGAAACCCCCGACCGGTTCGATCCGGACCGTCCGGACATCGAGCATTTCGGCTTCGGCGGCGGGCTGCATTTCTGCGTGGGCGCGCCGCTGGCGCGGCTCGAGGCCGAGATCGCCCTCGTCGCGTTGAGCCGCCGCCTCGCCACGCCGCGCCTGGTCCGGGATCCGCCGCCCTATCGGACGGGCGCCTCGCTCCGCGGCCCCGAGCAGCTGGCGATCGACATCGGCGGGATCGCCCCCGTGCAAGCGTCCTAGGGCGACACGCGTTCGGGAACCTATCGCCGCGTCAATCTTCCATGGAACGATCAGACGTCATTCCGGGGCGCCGGAGGCGAGCCCGGAATCCAGAAACGCCGTCAGTGCCGAAACGTGGCACGTTGCGTTTCTGGATTCCGGGCTCCGCTGCGTGGCCCCGGAATGACGGGGTTCATGCGTAAAGAGCAGGTGAAGACGAACGTTTCACGTGAAACATTTGTAAACCACCGGCCCGACCAATGCTGGCGACCGCAGAAACGTCACCGGCGCACCGGCACCGGTCCGTTCATGCCGGGCCAGTCGGAATAGCCGTTGGCACCACCCCCATACCAATAGGCTTTCGGCGCCTCGGCCAGCGGTGCGCCGCTGGTGAAACGGCCGACGAGATCGGGATTGGCGAGATAGGGGCGACCGAAGCTGAACAGGTCGGCGCGGCCCTCGGCCAATTCTTTCTCGGCGAGGTCCAGGGTCAGATCGTTGTTGCCGATATAGGCGCCCTTGAACCGGCGGCGCAGTTCGAGGAAATCGATCCCGTCTGGCACGTCCCGGGATTGCTGAGTCACGCCCTCGATCGCGTGGACGTAGAGCAGATCGAACCCGCTGAGCGCGTCGAGATAGGCGCCGTAGGTGGCGTGCGGATCGGAATCGAGCGGTGTCTCGCCGGGCTGCGTCGTGGCGGGCGAGATCCGGATGCCGACGCGCCGGCCGCCGCCCCACACCTCGGTGACGGCCTGGACCACCTCCAGGGGAAAGCGCAGGCGGTTCTCGACCGAGCCGCCGTACCGATCGGCGCGCCGGTTCGTCGAATCGCGCACGAACTGCTCCAGCAGGTAATTGTTGGCCGAGTGGATCTCGACGCCGTCGAACCCGGCACGCTTGGCGTTCTCGGCCGCCCGCCGGTAATCCGCGACGATCCCGGCGATCTCGTCGGTCTCCAGCGCTCGCGGCGTCACGTGAGGCTTCATGCCGTCCTGCGTGAAAGCCGTGCCCTCCGGCTTGATCGCCGAGGCCGAGACCGGAAGCACCCCGCCCGGCTGAAGCTCGGGATGCGAGATCCGGCCGGTGTGCCAGAGCTGGAGGAAGATCAGGCCGTCGTTGGCATGGACCGTCCGGACGATGCGCGACCAGCTCTCCACCTGCGCGTCGGACCAGATGCCCGGCGTGTAGGCGTAGCCCACGCCCTGCGGCGAGATGTTGGTCGCCTCGGCGATGATCAGGCCGGCACTGGCCCGCTGCCCGTAGTAATCGGCCGCGAAGTCCGGCGGCACACCCTCGTTGTTGGAGCGGCTGCGGGTCAGCGGCGCCATCACGACGCGGTTCTTGAGCTCCAAGTCGCCGATAGTGACGGGCTGGAGGATCGGGCTACTCGGCATGATGTCTCGCTGGGACTGGTGAGAGGCGGGCCGGCGCGGCGCCACGATCGGACGGCACCACGGGTCGGCGAGAGGTCCACGAACCCTGCCGCCGGCCTGACAACAGGTTGAAGCGGGCGTCCGGTTCCGGAGATGGACGAAGCGTCAGCGTTCCTGCGCCCCGCATCCGTGGTTGCGATGTCGCGGTGCCGGAACTTGGCCGTACGGCCGCAGGCTTTACCTCCGACGTGGCCGACTTGGTCACACCCCCATCGACCTCTGGAGACCCTTGCGATGAAGGCACTGTGCTGGCACGGCCGCAACGACATCCGCTGCGATACGGTCCCGGATCCGGTGATCGAGGATTCCCGTGACGTCATCATCAAGGTGACGAGCTGCGCGATCTGCGGCTCGGACCTGCACCTCATGGACGGGCTGATGCCGACCATGGAGAGCGGCGACGTCCTCGGCCACGAATTCATGGGTGAAGTCGTCGAAGTCGGCCAGGGCTTCACCAAGTACAAGAAGGGCGACCGGATCATCGTGCCCTTCAACATCAATTGCGGCGAATGCCGTCAGTGCAAGCTCGGCAACTTCTCAGTGTGCGAGCGCTCGAACCGCAACGCCGCGATGGCCGCCGCCCAGTTTGGCTACACCACGGCCGGCCTGTTCGGCTACTCGCACCTCACCGGCGGCTATGCGGGCGGTCAGGCTGAGTATGTGCGCGTGCCGATGGCCGACGTCGCGCCCATGAAGGTCCCGGACGGCATGGACGACGAGTCGGTCCTGTTCCTCACCGACATCCTGCCCACCGGCTGGCAGGGCGCCGAGCATTGCGAGATCCAGGGCGGCGAGACCATCGCGATCTGGGGTGCAGGGCCGGTGGGCCTGTTCGCCATCCAGTCGGCCAAGATCATGGGCGCCGAGCGGATCATCGTTATCGAGACGGTGCCCGAGCGGATCGCCCTGGCCAAGAAGGTCGGCGCCACCGACGTGATCGACTTCATGAACGAGGACGTGTTCGAGCGGATCAAGGAGATCACCAAGGGCCAGGGCGCCGACGGCGTGATCGACTGCGTCGGCATGGAGGCGAGCGGCGGCCACGGCGGCATCACCGGCGTGCTCTCCACGGTGCAGGAGAAGCTCACCGCCACGGAGCGCCCCTACGCGCTGGCGGAGGCGATCAAGGCAGTCCGGCCCTGCGGCATCGTCTCGGTGCCGGGCGTCTATGGCGGCCCGATCCCGGTCAACATGGGCTCGATCGTCCAGAAGGGCCTGACCCTCAAGAGCGGCCAGACCCACGTGAAGCGCTACCTCGAGACGCTGACCAAGCTGATCCAAGAGGGCAAGTTCGACATGACCGGCCTGATCACGCACCGCTCGCAGGATCTCGCGGACGGGCCGGACCTCTACAAGACCTTCCGCGACAAGAAGGACGGCTGCGTGAAGGTGGTGTTCCACCTGTAAGCCGCACGAGGCGCGCCGCGATCGGAGCCGTCCGCGGCGCGCCGCCCCGGTTTTAATGATCTTCTAGAAGCCAGTTTGCTTATGATACCTGTCTCTGAGAACAGGTTTGAATAATAATAGAAACAAAAGCAATCTTATCCGAGCCAACAACAGTATCATTCGTCCGATCCGCAACCATGCATGTTAATCATCATTGCTCATGCACACGTACTGCTTGACGGGAACATCGACAGCGAAGAAGCTTGCGCCCACATTGGCAGCCCGAGATCCGACGCGGCAGCGGGTCAAGCATAAAATCTTCATCCGGCCGGGATGAAGCAAGGAGGGGACGACCAGTGGGTTTCGTGCGCGACAAGGATCTGCACGCCAGGATCAAGGCCCTGGACAGATCTCAAGCCGTCATCGAATTCGCGACCGACGGGACGATCCTGGCCGCCAACAAGAACTTCCTCGACACGCTGGGCTACGCGCTGGACGAGATCCAGGGCCGACCGCATGCGGAACTCGTCGATCCGGCATACCGGGAGAGCGACGCGTATCGCGACTTCTGGGCGGCGCTCCGGCGTGGGGATTACCAAGCCGGCGAATTCAAGCGGATCGGCAAGGACGGCCGCGCGGTCTGGCTTCAGGCGACCTACAATCCCATCCTGGACCGACGCGGCAGACCGCTCAAGATCGTCAAGTTCGCCAGCGATGTCACCGAGCAGGTGACGCGCGCAATCGCCTACGAGGGTCAGATCCGGGCGATCAACCGCTCCCAGGCGGTGATCGAGTTCGCGCTCGACGGGACGATCCTGACCGCCAACGACAACTTCCTCGCCGCCATGGGATACCGTCTGGAGGAGGTCACGGGGCGTCATCACAGCCTGTTCATCGAGCCGGAGGTCCGCGACAGCGCCGCGTACCGGGCGTTCTGGGACCGTCTGGGCCGCGGTGAGTACGAGGCCGCCGAGTTCAAGCGCCGCGCCAAGAGCGGCCGCGAAGTCTTCATCCAGGGTAGCTACAACCCGATCTTCGATCGGGACGGACGCCCCCTGAAGATCGTAAAGTTCGCCACCGACGTCACCGCGCAGGTGCTGGATCGCCAACGCCGGACGGAGTTGCAGACGGCGCTGGCCCGGGACCTGAATGCCATCGCGGAGGCGTCCTCGAAGGTCTCGCGCCAGGCGGGAGAGAGCGCGCAATCGTCGGCCCACGTCTCCGGCGACATCCAGTCGATCGCGTCGGGGGCGGAGCAGATCGCCACTTCGGTGGCGGAGATCAGCGCTCAGGTCGTGCAGGCGTCCGAGATGTCCGGACGGGCCGTAGAGCAGGCCCAGGCGACGCAGGCGATCATCTCGGGTCTGAATGACTCGGCCGAGCAGATCGGCGCGGTTGTGGCGCTGATCCAGATTATCGCCTCCCAGACGAATCTGCTGGCGCTCAACGCGACCATCGAGGCGGCCCGCGCCGGCGCGGCGGGCCGGGGCTTCGCGGTGGTCGCCTCCGAGGTGAAGGCGCTCGTCGATCAGACCGCGAAGGCGACCGAGCAGATTGCTGTCCAGATCACCGGAACCCAAACCGCGACCGGAAAGGCGGTGGCGGCGGTTGGCTCGATCCAGGCCACGATCGTGGGTCTTAACATGGTGGCGGCCACCATCGCCACGGCCGTCGAGGAGCAATCCGCGGTGACCCGCGCGATGTCGACGACCATGCAGACCGCAGCACAGGGGGTCGGGGCGATCACCTCGGGCCTCGGTCTCATCGCCGAGTCCGCCGGCCAGGCCGACGAGGCCACGCAGACGCTGCGCGCCGCGGCTCAGAGTCTCGCCTAGCCCCCGTCCCGATCGGGTTACGACGGGATCGAGGGAGCACGTCGCGGCCGCCTCGGCCGATGACGCTCGTCTTGCGAACCGGTGCAGCGCCCGGCGCGACAGGATCACGCGCGCCGCAGAACCGATGATGCTGAGCCGGCTCTGCATCGAACCGGCCCGCTGGTGGCAGCCACGGCCGGTTCGCGGCGGGCGCGTCCGGACACGCCTCTTCGCCTTCGCTGCGGCCGGCTTGTTCAGAGGGCTAGGATTGGTCCCGCCTCGAAGATGCTAGCGCAGGGTCGGCGACTCGCCCGGCTTCAGGTGCCGGTCCTCGCCGTCGGGACCACCGAGCGAGACGTGATTGTTGAGCCGGCTCAGATGTTCGA
This sequence comes from Methylobacterium sp. OAE515, assembly GCF_041806315.1. Lineage (NCBI taxonomy): Bacteria > Pseudomonadati > Pseudomonadota > Alphaproteobacteria > Hyphomicrobiales > Methylobacteriaceae > Methylobacterium > Methylobacterium sp. OAE515. The sequence goes on along the minus strand of NZ_JBGMUV010000001.1, from coordinate 1,428,451 downwards.
AGACGTGCGCGAACGCATCGGTCACGGCCTGCTCGAAGCTGCCGTCGCCCTTGCCCTGGGCCGCTCTCAGCGCGCTGAGAAGGGCGTGGTGCTTTTCGGTGTCGCTCGACATGACGGACCTCGCCGCCGGGCGGGGTGCCCGCGCGTCGAGCAAAGCATCGCCGGCGATCGAAGTTCCTGCGGGCGACCGCGCGGTGCCGTGCGAGCCGCGTCAGGCCATCCGGGCCAGCACGTCCTCCTGCCGCACCCGGCGATGGATCAGCGCCATGGCGGCATGCCCGAGCACGACGACCAGCAGGGTGAAGCCGAGCCAGTGATGGAGGAGATCGCCCGGAGCCACCATCCAGGCGATCTTCGTGTCCCGCCCCGGCATCAGAGGAAGGCCGTAGGGCGTGAACGGCTTGCCGGAGCCGTACTGGCGGAGCAGGGCGAGGCCCGGCGTGAGGACCATCAGTAGATAGATGAACGCGTGACCGGCCACCGCGGCACGCCCCAGGCGTCCGGGATGCGGCGGTCTGCGCGCCACGTTCGCAAGCCCCCAGAGGCCGCGCAGGAGCACGAGGACGAAAAGGGTGAAGCCGAGGGTGAAGTGGCTGCCGCCGACGAAGCGTGTCAGGGCCGTGTCGCCGATCGCGACGTAGAGGAGCGCGCCGGCGAATTGCCAAGCGAAGAGCGCGGCCATGAGCCAGTGGAACGCCCGGCTGATCCGGCCGTAGCGCTGCGGCGTGTCGAGCCAGCCGTTCATCCGCATGATGGGCCTTCCTGGCCGACGCGCCCGTGGCGCCGCGTGTGGTCCGTTGTGGCTCGTCCGTAGGCGGGCAGCATTGCATGCGCGCCGCGCACGGCGCGGTGCGTGACGCTCTCGCCCGGTGGCGGTGCGGCGGCCCGGCTCATTCCGCGCCTCCGGCCCACAGGTGCTCCGCCGCGCCGCCCACCCGCAGGATCTCTTCGGCCGCGCTGGTGAGCGCACCGTCCGGCGCAGGCTGGCGCAGGTAGGTCGCGAGGTCGCGGGACAGGCGCTCCAGGGGATGGGACCGCAGGAAACCCTGCAGGCCGACGGACCGCTGAGCGAGTTGCAGCACGTCGAGCCCGGCCTTCTCCACGGCGAGCCGGGTCAGGTTGACGAAGGCGACGACGCGCTCGGGCGGAAGGTCGTTCTCCGCGACGATCCGGGCGGCGCGCTCGATCCAGTGTCGAGCACCCTCGACCGCGATGGCACCCTCGCCGAGCCGCGCGCGCTGATGGGGATCGCCGCCACGACCGGTTGCGCCGAGGTGGGCGCGCCACGCATCGAACACGGCCTCGATGCCGCCGAACTGCACGGCCGCGAACCGCCAGGCCCCGCTCGAGAAGGTCGGTTGGCGCTGGTAATCGTCCCGCCCGCCGAGGATCGCGTCCGCGCCGACGGCGATGTCCTCGAAATCGACGGTGCCGGTGGCGGAGGCGCGCATGCCGTGCGCGCGCCAGCCGGTCAGATCGGCGCGGCTGCCGGGCTCCAGGGGCACGACCAGCATTAGCGACGCCGCATCCGGCTCCCGCGTGACCGTCACGAGGGCGCGGGTGACATAACCGGCCCCCGACGCGAAGGCCTTCACGCCCCGGAGCCGGCCATCCTCTCCCAGGCGCAGGCTGTCGCCTGGCCGGTTGGTATTCCAGACTCCGAACAGGTGCCCCGCGCGCGCATCGGCGAACAGGCGTGCCTGCTGCGCGGGGGCGCCGTAGCGCGCCACGAGCTGGAGCGCGTTGACGTGGCCCTCGTAGAGGCGCCCCAGCGCCAGGCTGCCGTACCCGACGAGCCGCAGCACCGCCGCGAGCTTGCGCGCGCCCGGCTCCTCGCCGAGCCCGACCCCACCGTCGCTGGACGGAACCGGCGCGGCGAGCAGGCCGCATTGGGCGAGGTCGGCGACATCCTCGGCCGGAAAGCCGTCGTCGCGGTCCTGGGCGCCGGCGCGCTCGGCCGCAGTGATCGACGCTTGTCGCGCGACCGCGACGGCGTCGAAGGCCAGGTTGATCGGAGTCCTCTGGTCCATGCGCCTTCCCCCCATTAGGCCACCGCAGCGGCGATATCCTCGACCGTGCGTCCGGTCAGGACCGATCGCGGCGCTTCCTCCAAGATGTCGGGCTCGCCGGCCGCGCGGGCCGCCCCGTCGTGGGACTTCACCAGCAGCCACGAGACCTGGCGCTCCCGCGGCTTCGGCCGCATCCGCATGAGACGCCAGCGACCGGTCAGCTTCTGCCCATGCAGGGTGAAGGCGAGCGACCCCGAGTCCAGTGCCGCGTCCGGATCGCCCTCCGGCTCCCAGGTCCCCCGGTCCCAGAGCAGCACGGTGCCCGCACCATACTGGCCCGGCGCGATCACGCCCTCGTAGTCCGCGTAGTCCAGGCCGTGATCCTCGACAGCGACGGCGAGGCGGCGTTCGCCCGCGACGAGGCTCGGCCCGCGCGCGACCGCCCAGCTCTTGAGGACCCCGCCGACCTGCAGCCGGAAGTCGTAGTGCAGCCGGCGGGCCGCGTGCTTCTGCACGCGGTAGGCCAGGACCCCTGGGTCAGACATGGTCGGCCCGCCCGACCCGATCCCGAACCGGGATGGCGGTCTCCCCCTTTGGCGACGGTCCCTGGTCCCGGCCTCGGCAGGCGTTCTCGGTTTTCATGTCGCGACAGCCTCCGACAGCCGCACCAGACTGCCTGGCGACCCCGAAAACCAACTTAAGGCAAGCCCGAATTTTCCTGGGCCACGCTGCGACCAAAACGACCGGGCCTCAGGACAACCGTGGCATTCGCGAGCCTTCCAGAGATCCATTTGAATGAACGACAGGCCCGAGGAAATCTTCGTGGTGGCGAACACGCCCTGAAACAAACGCGCCAAGCAGAACCGTCATCCCGCGCCGGTGGGCGGCGTTTACGTCGCAGCCTTCGACTGGAAACGGGGATCGCCATCGACGTTTGCCGACGAACCCGAAACGAACCTGGAGCTTCGAAAGCATGGCTAGCACAGATATCGGCACGATCTACGCCGGAGCGCTGCGGAACACGCGCGCCTTGGAGAAGCAGGGCCTGGAACAGATCGAGCGGCAGCTCTCCGGCTTGGAGCGGTACCCGGATTACGCCGCCGTGCTGCGCCGGCATGCCGAGACCACGAAGGGACAGCTGGCCCGTCTGGACCGGGCGCTGGAGGGCATCGGCGCGAGCGCATCCACGCTGAAGGAGACGGTCACGAGCGTCGCCGGCTCGATCGGAGCCGCGGTCCATGCGACGGCGCAGGACGAGACGCTGAAGAACCTCTACGCCGGATACGCCTACCAGTACGACCAGATCGCCGCCTATCGCTCGTTGGCGGTCATCGCGGAGCGGGCCGGCAAGTCGGACCAGGCCTCATCCTTCCGCGCGGCGGTCGAGGAGGAGACGAAGGCGGCCGAGGAGATCGCCGCGCTCATCGAGCCGGTGACCCGGACCTACCTCGACCTGACGCTCGCCGGCGGCAAGGCCGACAGCTGATCCGCAGTCGATCCTAGTTGTCGGGGCGGCCGCGCCTGCGGGGCCGCCCATCCCACCATTGGAGGGTGACCCATGGCCGAGACGGACGATCACGCGACGACCTACAAGGAGTTCAAGGAGGTCGTGAACATGACGGCCTCCGCCCTGGAGAAGCATCTCGCGAGCGAGGCCAGCCAATCGGTCGGCCAGAAGAAGGATGGGGGCGAAGCGACGGGCCACGTGGAGGGGCGCCACATCGTCGCGATGCTGCACAAGAAGAAATCCGAGCTGTCGGACGAGGATTACCGGCACATGCGCAAGGTGATCGGCTACGTGCACCGGCACCTGAAGCAGGGCGGCCCGAAGGACAAGGATGAGGTGAAGGATTCGCCCTGGCGGCTGTCTCTGATGAACTGGGGCCACGACCCCCTGAAGGCGGCCTGAGCCATGGACGATCCGACGCCCATCGCCGTCACCGTCGAATCCTGCGGCGACGGCGGCGCGCGGTTCCGCTGGCACCTGACGGACGCCGACGGCGTGTCGATCCGGGTCTCGCCGGAGGCGTACGCCTCGCCCGAGGACGCGCAGGACGCGGGTGAGGCCGCCCTTCAGGCGTTCGGCGCGGCGGCGCGCGCATGACGCGGGCCGACAGCCCGCCGCAGGGTGTGGCCGGCCGGCCCGCGCTGGCGGCCGGGATACGCCCGCGTCCAGCGGCGGCCGGGCCGTCGTGACCGCCCTCGCAGCGCACGGAGCCGCCTTCGCCCGCCTCGCCGCACACTTCGGACCGGGCGCACCGGTGGTCCTCTGCCACGATGACGCGGACGGCCTGTCGGCGGGTGCCCTCCTGGCCCGAGCCCTCATGCGCGCCGGGCACAGCGAGACCCGGGTCCGCATCATCGGCCGCGGCGAGTCCCCGTGGTCGGCCGCCCTCCGCGACGAGCTCGCGGCCCAGACGCCCGGCGGCCTCGTGGTTGCCGATCTCGGCGTCCAGGCCGAACCGATCCTGCCGGGCGTGCCGACGGTGCTGGTGGATCATCACGTGCCGCGCTCCTGGCCCGAAGCCGACGCGGCCACGGTGATCAGCGGCCACGCGGACGCGCCGATCCCCACCTCCAGTCTCCTCGCACTGGCCTGCGCGACAGCCCTGGGCCCTGCGGACGATCTCGCGTGGCTTGCCGGGATCGGGCTCGTCGGCGATCTCGGCGAGCGCAACGCGAGCAGCGACTTCCCCGAGATCATGGGTCCGCTGCGCAAATCCTACACCGTCAAGGCGCTGCGCGAGGCCGTGAGCCTCGTCAACGCGCCGCGGCGCACGGCCTCGGGCGATGCGAGGGCCGCCCTGTTGCTGCTCCTTCGTGCCTCTGGTCCGGCGGAGATCGTCACCGGGACCGCTCCGGCGGCCGAATCTCTGCGCGAGGCGCGTTCCGAGGTGAAGGCCGCGCTCGATGCCGCGCGCCGCATCCCGCCGCTCTTCGCCGGTCCGGTCGCCCTGATCCGCTGCGACTCCCCGTGCCAGATCCATCCGCTCGTCGCGCAATCGTGGACCGGCCGCCTGCGCCGGCAGGTGGTGATCGGCGCGAATGCGTCGTTCCGCACCGGCTTCGTGCATTTCGCCGCGCGCAGCGCGTCCGAGCCGGACCTGATCACGTTCCTCCAGGACCGCGCACCGCCGCTCGGGCCGGACGACCAGTTCGCCCAGGGGCATCGACGCGCCACCGGCGGCCAAGTCCGCGTCGAGACCTGGAACCGCTTCGTGACCGATCTCGGCTTCGGACCGGAAGCCCGGGCCCCGTGAGCGGGGCTGCGGCCGGGCGTCCCGATGTGGCCGAACGCCGCTGGTCCGCTCCGGAGAGCTGTGAACGGACATGCGGGACCACGTCGATCCTTGACGACGCATAGCCGCTTACCAGCGCGATTTCTGGTGCAGCCAGACAAGACGCCTCAGCCGCTTCGACGCGCTCGCGCGGCTTGGCCCTCCCCTCCCCTTCGTTGAGATCGCGGTTCCGACGGCCTATGCATGGGCGCCATGGACCTCCAAGCCTCCGCCACACCCGCCGTAGCGTCGTTCGCCTGCAAGCCCTCGACCGGAAAGGCGGCACCGTTCCTGCCGATGAGCCGCGCCGAGATGACGGCGCTCGGGTGGGAGTCCTGCGACATCGTGCTGGTGACTGGCGACGCCTACGTAGACCACCCGAGCTTCGGCATGGCCATCATCGGCCGGCTGCTCGAATCGCAGGGCTTCCGGGTCGGCATCATCGCCCAGCCCGACTGGCAGTCGGCGGAGCCGTTCAAGGCGCTCGGCAAGCCGAACCTGTTCTTCGGCGTCACCGGCGGCAACCTCGATTCGATGGTGAACCGCTACACGGCGGACCGGCGGCTGCGCCACGACGACGCCTACACGGCCGGCGGCGAGGGCGGCCGGCGCCCGGACCGCTGCACCATCGTCTACACGCAGCGCTGCCGCGAGGCCTTCAAGGACGTGCCGGTCGTGCTCGGCGGCATCGAGGCGTCGCTGCGCCGGATCGCCCACTACGATTACTGGTCCGACAAGGTGCGCCGCTCGATCCTGGCGGACGCCAAGGCGGACCTGCTGATCTACGGCAACGCCGAGCGCGCCGTGGTCGAGGTGGCCAACCGCCTCGCGGCCGGCGAGGCACCGCACCAGCTCGACGCGATCCGGGGCGTCGCCCTGTTCCGCCGCGTGCCCGCCCACTACACCGAGCTGCCCGCCGACGACCTCGACTCGACGGACGAGGCCGCCACCCGCCGGCCGGGCGAGACCGTGATCCGGCTGCCCGCCTACGACGAGGTCAAGGACGACAAGGAGGCCTACGCCCGCGCCTCGCGCGTGCTGCACCGGGAGGCCAATCCCGGCAACGCGCGCCCGCTCGTCCAGCGCCACGGCGACCGCGACCTGTGGCTGAACCCGCCGCCGATCCCGCTGACCAGCGACGAGATGGACGCGGTCTACGACCTGCCCTACGCCCGCGCCCCGCACCCGTCCTACGGCGACGCGAAGATCCCCGCCTGGGACATGATCAAGTTCTCGGTGACGATCATGCGCGGCTGCTTCGGCGGCTGCACCTTCTGCTCGATCACCGAGCACGAGGGCCGCGTCATCCAGAACCGCTCGGAGGGCTCGATCCTGCGCGAGATCGAGCGGATCCGCGACAAGACGCCGGGCTTCACGGGCGTGATCTCGGATGTCGGCGGCCCGACGGCGAACATGTACCGGATGGCCTGCAAGGACCCGAAGATCGAGGCGGCGTGCCGGCTGCCCTCCTGCGTCTTCCCGGACGTCTGCCCGAACCTGAACACCTCGCACGACGACCTGATCCGGCTCTACCGCAAGGTCCGCGAGGTGAAGGGCGTCAAGAAGGTGATGGTCGCCTCGGGCGTGCGCTACGACCTCGCGGTGAAGAGCCCCGAATACATCAAGGAGCTCGTCACCCACCACGTCGGCGGCCGCCTGAAGATCGCGCCCGAGCACACCGAGCGCGGCCCCCTCGACAAGATGATGAAGCCGGGGATCGGCACCTACGACCGCTTCAAGGAGATGTTCGACGCCGCCGCCAAGGAGGCGGGCAAGAAGTACTACCTGATCCCGTACTTCATCGCGGCGCATCCGGGGACGACCGACGAGGACATGATGCACCTCGCGCTCTGGCTCAAGAAGAACGACTACCGCGCTGACCAGGTCCAGACGTTCCTGCCCTCGCCGATGGCGACCGCCACCGCCATGTACCACACCGAGATCAACACCCTGCGGGGCGTGCGGCGCGGCGGCAGCGAGCCGGTCGAGGCGATCAAGGGGCTGCGCCAGCGCCGGCTGCACAAGGCGTTCCTGCGCTACCACGACCCCGAGAACTGGCCCCTGCTGCGCGAGGCGCTGCGGGAGATGGGCCGCGCCGATCTGATCGGGCCGCGGCCGGACCAGCTCGTGCCGTTCTCGCAGCCGCCGGGAACCGGCGCGGGGGCGGGCCGGACGGGCGGCCAGCCGCGACCGGTGTACCGTCCGGGCGGCGGCCAGCGCTTCACCACGAAGGGCGTGCCGCTGCGCAAGTGACGGTCTCGCGCGTCTGATGAACAGGCAATCCGAGGCCGGCTTCCGACCTCGGTCGCTCCTCTACGGCCTCACGCCTCTTGCCGCCTGGACCGGTCACGGCGTCTCAGCGCCGGCGGTCGGGTCCGACGCTTCGGCGGCCGCGAATGCCCGACGGGCTCGCTCGACCTCGGCGTGGTGCGTCTCGGCCCAGATCCACACACCGCAGAACGCAGCTCCCAGGCTCTGGCCCAGCGGCGTCAGCGTGTAATCCACACGCGGCGGGATCACCGGGTGGACCCTGCGCCGCACGAGACCGTCGCGTTCCATCTGCCGGACCGTCTGCGTCAGCATCTTCTGGCTGATCCGGCCCACGGCCTTGCCGAGTTGCGTGAACCGGAGGGTCCCGTGCTCGTCCAGGGCTTCGAGGACCAGCATGGTCCACTTGTCGGCCACCTTTGCGATGATGTCGTTCACCAGCGCCTCGATCGCCGGGTCGACATCGTCCGGGATCGGCCCGCGCCGCTGTGCCTCGATCGCGGGATCCGGGGCGGCCCTGCGCATCCGACACTCTCCTTTCGGTAAGTACAAATCTTTTCGGTGCCTACTTCAGGCTGGAGAGTGTGATCCATACCCTCTGCGGCGACAACAACGGAGGTCGCCGTCATGAAAACCTCGGGCAACACAATCCTCATTACCGGAGGCGGGTCGGGGATCGGAGCCGCGCTCGCGCACCGCTTCCACGATCTGGGCAACAATGTCATCGTCGCCGGCCGCCGGCTGGAGGCCTTGGAACGGGTCACCGCCGGCCGGCCGGGCCTGCACGCGATGCCGCTCGACATTGCGGATGCCGGCGACATCGCGGCGTTCGCCCAGCGGGTCATTGCCGAGCACCCGGCCCTGAACGTGGTGATCAACAACGCCGGGATCATGCGCTTCGAGGCGCTGGATCGGGCCCGAGACCTCGCGGACGCCGAGGCGACGATCACCACCAACCTGCTCGGCCCGATCCGGCTGACCGACGCCCTGATCGGGCATCTGGTCGGGCGCCCCGATGCGGCGCTGATCAACGTGTCCTCGGGCCTGGCCTTCGTGCCGCTGACGGCGACCCCGACCTACTCGGCGACGAAGGCGGCCATCCACAGCTACACGGTCTCGCTGCGCGAGGTTCTGAAGGACCGGGTCGAGGTGATCGAACTCGTACCCCCCGCCGTGCAGACCGACCTGACGCCGGGCCAGTCCACCCGCGCGGGCTACCTGCCGCTGACCGACTTCATCGACGAGGTCATGACCCTGTTCCAGCAGCAGCCGACGCCGCGCGAGATCCTCGTGCAGCGCGTCGCCTTTCAGCGCAACGCCGAAGCCGAGCACCGCTTCGATGCGGCCGTGACGACCTTGAACGAGGCCGCCCGCCAAGCACGCGCGGCGCAACGCTGAGGCCTGCCGCTCGACCCGTGTTCGTCGCTTCAATTCGGAGAAAGCCGATGCCGTTTGCCAACTTCAAGATCCCGCAAGGCATGATGACCGCCGCGCAGAAGGCGGACCTGATTCACCGCACGACAGATCTGCTGGTCTCGTATTTCGGTGAGGGCGCGCGCGCCCACACGATGGTTCTGGTCGATGAGGTCGTGGATGGCGGCTACGGGCGCGCGGACGCGGTGTTCGACCTTGAGGCCCTCCGACGGATGCAGGCGCGATTGGAGCCGCGTTCGCGCTGACGGGGCACCTCTTCACGCGCTACGGAGAGCGGGCGGCAACGGCCGCGCGCCGCCGGCCCGCTCCGGGGAGGAGCCGACGCATTGCCCCCAGAGGGCCCGGCTCATGTCGCCATCGCCGCCCGAGCGGCCTGGATTTTCGCCTCCCGGCGTCGAGGTTGAAGCTCGCGCCCTTCCGCATCGGCGAGAACTCGATGGCGGTCATCGCCAGCTTCTCCATCTCCTGCTGGACGAAGGTGAAGCGCCAGACCTCGTACAGGAACCAGTTCATGTAGTCCTGTGTGCCGGTCTTGGTCCCACTGTCGGGCCAGCCCGTCCGCTCGAACGGGTCGAGCCGCAGGTTCGTGATGGAGGGGACATCGGGTTTGGTCATGTCCCCGAGCCAGCGTGCGTCATGACCGATCCCCCTCTCTCAGGATGCACCGGAAGCCGACATGGCTCATGGAGGTGTCGACGGGTTGCGCGTGCCGGGCCGCCGGCCGATAGCGGCGGCAGTAATTCGGCGCGCACAGGTGCGAGCCGCCCTTCACGACCTTGCAGGGGATCGGAACCTGCGGATTGCGCGGGTCGACGCTGTCCTCCTCGCGCCCGCCCTGCGGGTTTCGGGGGATGCAGCAGGCCTTCGCGGCCTCGGCCGGATGCGTCGCGCTGTACCAATCGGACGTCCACTCCCAGACATTGCCGATCATGTCGAAGAGCCCGTAGCCGTTCGGGGGGAACGCGCCGACCGGCGTCGTGCGTTTGTCGGGCCCGGTGGCGGTGTTGAAATGCGGGAAGTCGCCTTGCCACGTGTTGGCCATCCGGCGTCCCGCGGGCGCGAAGTCGTCACCCCAGGCGTATTCCGCGCCATCCAGCCCTCCACGGGCCGCGAACTCCCACTCCGCCTCGGTCGGAAGGGCCTTGCCGGCCCAGGCGACGTAGGCCTCGGCGTCGCGGAGCGCGACGTGCACCACGGGATGATCGTCGAGGCCCTTGATCGAGCTCCCCGGACCGTAGGGATGCCGCCAGTTCGCTCCCCGCAGAAACGTCCACCATCGCGTCCAGTCGCGCGTGTCGCCGGGCTCACGCGGCGGATGGAAGGTCAGCGAGCCGGCATAGAGCATCTCCGGCTGCGCGCCCGGATAGTGTGTCGGATCCGGGGGGCTCTCCGCGACCGTCCGGTAGCCGGTCGCGCGGACGAAGTCCTTGAAATGGCGGTTGGTGACCGGGACCGGGTCGATCCAGAAGCTGTCGACGCTGACACGATGCGCCGGCGCTTCCTCGGGATAGTGATTGTTCGACCCCATGCGGAAGGTTCCGCCGGGGATACGGATCATCCCTTCACCGGTCCTCGAAGACGAGTCGGGAACACGTCGTGCCAGCGTGGAGAGCGAAGCACCCGCCATCGCATGCTCCTCATCCAAATGCCCCCGTGCTTCCGTTGGAGCAGCGGATCCGTAAGTTTCTCAGTCTACGGACTGTGAATACAGCTGCATTGATCCATGTGGACGCACAAGGATCTACATCTGAAGACACGTCAGCAACGCAACGTAGCTCGGCGGCCCACCGATGCTCACTTCCTGAACGCAGGCGTTGCGGCGGTTCGTCTTGAACCCTGGCCATTGCTGTTCAAGCTGTGTGCGAGCCTGTGTCTCGTCATGGATGCAGCCCCGATCGGTCGCCTGAGCGCTCTGACCGATCGACGGTGCTGCGCCGCAGATTGCCTTGATGTCGAAGCGCGGCACCTCCTCGGCATAAGCAGCCGTTGCGGCGGGAAGTGCCAGGATCAGCAGGCCCAACGGCTTCAACATCGCCTGCCCCTTCGCTGGACTTCGACGCGATACGCTTTCTCACTCAACGCGGGATGGATCAGGCGGCCCGACTCGGGTCCGGGCAAAATCACGCTCCGCGTCAAGCAATAGGTCGCCGCGCCACGTTTGTAATCGGCAGCCGACTCGCTGTTGGATCACCGATACAATAAACATTTGACATCCAAATGTGTCAAGCGGACACGTCGAAATGGATTGTCATGAAGAGCGCCACTTAAGGGGAAGTGAGCAGGCGGATGCCGAACGAGAGTGAGGAGCCGGGGCACGCCGCAATCGAATTACACTGGTCGGAGATGATTGCTCTAGAATTAATACGCAATTCCGGTTGTAAACGAAGCGCGATCCGCTCTCGATCACCCAACATCATCAATGGCTCGCATGGTCGCTACGTGAGGGTCCGGGTAGATCGCCGGTCCATATCCGCTGCACTGCTCGGTCCTAGAGCCGCTCCCGGTCACGTTGGGACGGCCGACGACACGGCACGAATCGTTGCGCCGGATCGGATCATCCCCGCCGCGACCTCATCCTGAGGCCTCCGCCACGCTTCGGCGCCTCAGGATGAGGGGGATGGCACATGGGCCGGTCGTTGCCGGCTCGCCAATATGCCCCCACGCGCGAAGCGTGTCGCAAGACGGACAGTCGCGGCCCTCGCACGAGACAGACGCGAAACACGGCGCCTTTCGCCGACGTCGTCCGCGCAAATGTTTTCCTGGCAGGCGCGCGTCTTGCGCCAGGATGTACAAGAATCAGTTCCGGCACGCGCAACTCCACGACCCCCGATCCAAGCCGATGGCCATCGTGCGCTGCCGAAACACAGTGTCATGGAATTGCGGTCGGTATCCGTCACATCGAAACCGCCTTCATCCACAGAGAGTGTCGCAAAATTACATCAAACGGCCGGCATTATAAAACCTCGCTCCGCTCGAACGCTTGTTTACCGGCACATGCTGTGCCAGCGTTGCTTAAAGTCTCAGCGATTCCCCTCGCCAAAACTTGGGAGCTGAAGATATGCAACGCCCCGGCACGCCCATCCGATGGGCTGCGGCAGCTCTCCTGGGCGTATCGGCCCTGATGGCCGCCGAGGAGGCCCGAGCGGCTGAATATGCGCAGGGCGTCTACGTGCTCGGCAATCGCGGCCCGCTCGCGGGCGTAACGCCGCCGCCGGGCTTCTACTTCGAGAGCGAGACGTACTTCTATCAAGGCGACCTGGGGGCGAACCGTGTCTTCCAGGGTGGCGGTGTCGTGGCCGCGGGAGTCAAGAATTCCACCGTGGCGAACTTTGCGTCGCCGATCTGGGTGACGCCGGTCGAGATCCTGGGCGGCAATCTCGGCTTCTCCATCACCATCCCGTTCGGGACGCCGGATGTCAGCGCGGCCGCAGTCCTGTCCTCACCGCGCATCGACCGCATCATCGCCGGCCGCGAGCACGATGCCGTCTTCAACGTCGGCGATATCTATCTCGCGTCCTTCGTGGGCTGGCATGCCGGCAATTTCCACTGGACTGCGACGGCGCTCGGCGTCGTTCCCTCCGGCTCGTTCGAGAACGGCCAGCTGTCCAACATCGCGCTGAACCGCCCGGCCCTCGATCTCAGCGGCGCTCTCACCTACCTCGACCCGGTTCTCGGCTACGAGCTCTCGATCGTGCCCGGCATCACGTTCAACTGGATCAACCCCGCGACGCGATACCTGACCGGCACCGAGTTCCACCTGGAATGGTCGGCATCGAAGTACCTGAGCAAGGACTTGTCGATCGGCCTCGTCGGCTATTTCTACGACCAGCTGACGGGTGACAGCGGGTCCGGCGACCGGATCGGCCCGTTCAAGGGCCGGGTCGTGTCGCTGGGCGGCCAAGTCGGCTACACCTTTCACGCCGGTGAGATCCCCATCTCCACGAGCGTCAGGGTCTATCGCGAATTCGACGTCCGGAACCGGTTCCAGGGCACCGCGACGTACCTGACCATCTCGGCCCCGCTCTGGGTCGCGCCGCCGAAGGCCACCGCGGAGGCGAAGCCGGTTGTCGTGAAATATTGAGATGCGCCCGGGGCCGCCGGCGCGCGCTCCGGCCGTGACCGCTCTGGAGCCTGCGACCGCAGGTATGCCCGTCACATTCTGACGACGTGGTGAGGCGCATCGCGCTTAATCCTGCGCCGCAGTCACGGGTGTATCGCGGCCGCGACACACGAGAACTTGTTCGGCGCCGCCCCCGCCGGGGACACGCGCGTGCTTGCCTAGTTGCTAGGCAGTCTGCTTGAGAGCGCGGCTGTTCCCAAGGGTGCCCCTCATGTTGTCGCTCTCCACGCGGGGCCTGTCCGGCCTCGCGCTCCTGGTCCTTTCCGCCACGCCCAGTCTGGCGGCAGCCCCCACGCCAGACAGCGGCAGCACGGCCTGGATCCTGACTGCCTCCGCCCTCGTCCTGTTCATGACTCTGCCGGGCCTCGCCCTCTTCTACGGCGGGCTCGTCCACGCGCGGAACGTCCTGTCCGTGCTGATGCAGTGCTTCGCGATCTGCTGCATCGCCTCCGTGCTCTGGGCGATCTGCGGCTACAGCCTCGTGTTCGACGGGGACGGGGCGCTCATCGGGACGCTCCACAAGGCGTTCCTGGCTCATCTCGAGCCGCTGCGGACCGGAACGCTCCTGCCTGAGCCCGTGTTCGCGCTCTATCAGATGACCTTCGCGGTGATCACGCCGGCCCTCATCATCGGTGCCATCCCGGAGCGCGTGGCCTTTCCCTTCGTCGCCCTGTTCTCGGCCCTGTGGCTGCTGCTCGTCTACGTCCCGGTGGCGCACTGGATCTGGGGCGGCGGCTGGCTGGCCGCGCTCGGAACCCTCGACTTCGCCGGCGGCGTCGTGGTCCACACCACGGCGGGAATCTCGGCCCTGCTCCTCGCCATTCTCGTGGGCCGCCGTCGCGGCTTCCCGACGACGCTGACGCCGCCACACAGCCCCGGAATGACCATGATGGGCGCTGGCATGCTCTGGGTCGGCTGGTTCGGCTTCAACGGCGGCTCTGCCCTTGCCGCCGACGCGAGCGCGGCGAATGCCATCCTGGTCACGCATCTGTCGGCCGCTGCGGGCGCCATGGCGTGGACGGCGGCGGAATGGGTGAAGATTCGCAAGCCCACCTCGATCGGGATCGTCACCGGCTGCGTGGCGGGTCTGGCCACGATCACGCCGGGCGCGGGCTACGTCTCGCCGGCCGCTTCCCTGCTGATCGGGGCCGCCGGCGGTCTCGTCTGCTTCTTCGTCACCTTGTACGTGAAGCATCGCCTCGTCATCGACGATTCCCTCGACGTCTTCGCCGTGCACGGCGTGGGCGGCATTCTCGGTTCGCTCCTGCTCGCGGTTTTCCTGCTGCCGGATCTCGGCGGCGTCGGTCTGAGCGAGGGCCGCACGGTCCTGGGGCAGCTCGCGGTTCAGGCGCTCGCCGTCGGGGTGACCGCCCTGTGGTCGGGGCTCCTCACATTCGGCCTGGCGCGGCTTCTCGGCGTCGTGACCCCGCTGCGCGTGGACCAAGAGGCCGAGCATGACGGGCTGGACCTGGCGAGCCATGGCGAGCGCGCCTACGAGTACACCACCTGATCGGACGCCCCGCCCTCGACTCGCGACGGTGGGAGCGAACGGGATCGGCACTGCAACGTTAACGGCGGCGTGACGTTCACCCGCGGCGCGCGGTGCAAGGAGGCCTGGTGCCGGACTGGATCCAACACACTGTCTGGTGGCAAGTCTTCCCACTCGGCTTCGTCGGAGCCGAGCCCGAGGCTGCGCCCGCCGCGCCGGTCGTGCAGCGTTTGCCCCACCTGCACGGCTGGCTCGACTATGCCGTCGAACTCGGCGCTTCGGGATTGGCCCTGGGGCCGATCTTCGCGGCCTCGACCCACGGCTACGATACCGTCGACCCCTTCCGGATCGATCCGCGTCTCGGAGACGATGCCGATTTCGATGCGTTGATCGAGGCCGCGCACGCACGCGGCCTGCGCATCCTCCTCGACGGGGTGTTCAACCACGTCGGCCGCAGGCATCCGGCTTTCCAGGAGGTCCTGCATCGCGGCCCGCAGGCAGAGCGGGCGAATTGGTTCAAGCTGTCCTGGCCGCGCGGCACCGTGCCCGGCTCCGAGCCGGACTATGCCTGCTTCGAGGGGCATCGGCAGCTTGTCACGCTCAATCACGACGCGCCGCAAGTGGCGGATTACGTCGCGGCGATCATGGACCACTGGCTCAGTCGCGGCGCGGATGGCTGGCGCCTGGACGCGGCCTACGCGGTCCCGCGTCGGTTCTGGGCCCAGGTGCTGTCCCAGGTCCGCTCCGCGCACCCGGACGCCTACATCGTCGGCGAGGTGATCCACGGCGACTACACCGGCATCGTGCGGGAGACCGGCATGGATGCCGTGACCCAATACGAGCTCTGGAAGGCGATCTGGAGCGGCCTCAACGACCGCAATCTGTTCGAGCTCGCCCACGCGCTGGAGCGCCACAACGGCTACCTGGATGCCTTCGTGCCGCTGACCTTCGTGGGCAATCACGATGTGACGCGCATCGCCAGTCGCCTCACGGACGAGCGGCACCTGCCCCACGCGCTCGCGATCCTGTTCACCTGCGGCGGCACGCCCTCGATCTACGCCGGCGACGAGCAGGCCTTCCGCGGGGTCAAGGAGGAACGGGTGGGTGGGGATGATGCGATCCGCCCGTCGTTCCCGCCGACGCCGGCAGAACTCGCTCCCTATGGATGGCCGATTTACCGGTTGCATCAGAGCCTCATCGCCCTGCGCCGCCGTCATCCCTGGCTGCATCGCGCTCGCACGCGGCAGGTGCATCTGGCCAACGCGCAGCTCGTGCTCGCGATGACGGAGGCGGCCCAGGCGCTGTTCGTCGCGCTGAACCTCGCCGATGAGCCGGTCTCGCTGCCCGTACCGGAGGCTCGGCGCATCGAGGTGGGAGAGGGTCAACTCGTCAGCGACGCGGGTGGCGTGCGGGTGAGCCTCGGCCCACAGGGCTGGGCGATCCTGACCGCTTGAACAGCGGCCCGCTGGAACCCCGCTCCAGCCCGGTCAACCGAGCGGGGCGTCGATCACGCCCGGGTGATGCGGTGGCTGGACGTTGAGCGCGCCGCCTACGAAGCGGGTTGACCTTGCCACGATGGCAAGGTGCAGCGTTGCCGATCGGACCGCTGAGCCGAGAGGAGACGTCCTGTGAAAAGCCTGTTCGTGACCACTGCCGCCCTGCTGATGCTCAGCGCGGCCCCCGCCTTGGCCATGAGCTGCTGTGGCGGAGGCAAGGGCGCGATGATGTGCGGAAAGAACAGCATGGCGACGAGCCATACCGGCAAGGCCAAGAAGGGCAGCTGCTGTTGCGAGGGCATGAATGGCCGCAACATGAGCAGGCGCATCTAAGCGACGCCACGACGCTCCGTATCCACGCCGGCCTGACCAGCGGTCTGCTTCACGGTGCGAGAGGCGGGTGAAAAGAGCTGTGCCTTTCGCCCCTCATCCCCTCCCGGATTTATCGATACGCATGCTTGACGTCCGGGATGGTCGAGAACGGTCGCCACAGCGGCGTCCGCTTCATCCAGCACGCGCCGGGAAGCCGACAGGCGCACCACCACCTTCAACGGGTGGCAGCAGAACGCCGGGCGCGTATGCGCAGCTAGCCATACAGCAAACCTCTATCGTATACTCGCTGTACGATTTTGCATGGTGAGATCAGGATCAATCACCCCATGCCGCTCCACCCGGATACCCGTTCACAGTCCCGCGCTGATGAAAGCGGAACGGCGCCGCATCCGAAGGCCGAAGGCCGGCCGAACTTGCCGCGCGTCCAAACCTGCACCGCGGACCTTCGCCTGCACAGCCTGCCTGGGCAGATCGATCGGGCGGATGCGGAGCCGTCGCAGGCGCCTGACCCGGACCTGTTTCGCGACGACCTTCTGCGGCTGCTGCCCGAACTGAGGCACTTTGCGAGATCGGTCACGCAGGCGGCCGAGCAGGCCGAAGACCTCGTCCAAGAGACGCTTCTCAGGGCTTGGCAGAGCCAGGATCAATACCGCCCGAGCAGCGACTTGAAGGCATGGGCCTTCGCGATGATGCGGAACAGCGTCTTGTCCCACAGGCGCGACACGGACCGCGAACTCCCCGATCTGGGCATGGCCGCGGCAGGGCGATCGGCCGGCTCCGTTAATTGAGGGTCCACGTCCAGCCGGCCCTGAAGCTCCCGAGCGGTCGCGTGTTCGACCGCGCCATCAGTGGTGCAGATCGATGTGGTGCGCGTTCGTGCCCTGATCCGAAAGCCCGATCAGCTCGACGTTGCCATGCGACCCAGCCTCGGCCGGTGTGTGGCTTGGCGCGGCAGCATGCCCGCGCTGGCCATCGGATGAGAACACGAGATTTCCGGCTGGGTCGACCTGCGCTGCCGGCGGCTGCGCCTGACTCTGCCCACCGGCATGGGATGTCTGGCTGACGGAGGACGGCTGACCACCGCTCACGGCGGGCGATGCGCCCGAGCCTGGCGGATCAACCGGCTGACCGGAGCTTATCTGCAGCCCAGGATCTGCCGACGCAGGAGTGTTGGCGTGAGGCGCGCCCTGAGCCTCGGTGCCGGGTTGGACGTGCCCTGGATCCGCGCTGTTCGCCTCAGCCTGCGATGCTCCGGACTGATGGCCCGCATTCGTGCCGTTGACGGCGCCATGACCGCCGGCGCCCTGCGTGGCTGATCCGCCCTCCTTGAGTTGACCCGGTGCCTCGGCGCTGTTGCCGGGTGCCTCGCTGGCTTGAGCAGAGCCTGGATCCGCGCCGTTCGCCTCGGCTTGCGACGCGCCGGACTGATGGCTCGCGTTCGCGCCGGCGGCGGCGCCATGACCCTCGGCGCCCTGTGTGGCTGATCCGACCTCGTTGAGGTGACCGGGCGCTTCGGCGCTGTTGCCGGGTGTCGCGCTGGCTTGAGCAGAGCCGGGATCCGCGCCGTTCGCCTCGGCTTGCGACGCGCCGGACTGATGGCCCACGTTCGTGCCCGTGGCGGCACCGTGACCGTCGGCGCCGTGCGTAGCTGATCCGGCCTCCTTGAGCTGACCCGGTGCCTCGCCGCTCTTGCCGGGTGTCTCGCTGGCTTGAGCAGAGCCTGGATCCGCGCCGCTCGCCTCCGCCTGCGCTGCGCCGGGCTGGTGGCTCGCATTCGTGCCACTGGCGGCGCCATGACCGTCGGCGCCCTGCGTGGCCGATCCGGCCTCGTTGAGCTGACCCGGCGCCTCGCCGCTCTTGCCGGATGCCTCGCTGACCTGAGCAGAGCCTGGATCCGCGCCTTTCGCTTCAGCCTGCGATGCACCGGACTGATGGCCTGCATTCGTGCCCGTGGCGGCACCGTGACCGTCGGCGCCGTGCGTAGCTGATCCGGCCTCCTTGAGCTGACCCGGTGCCTCGCCGCTCTTGCCGGGTGTCTCGCTGGCTAGAGCAGAGCCTGGATCCGCGCCGTTCGCCTCAGCCTGCGCTGCGCCGGACTGATGGCCCGCGTCCGTGCCGTTGGCGCCGCCATGACCGTCGGCGCCGTGCGTGGCCGATCCGGCCTCCTTGAGCTGACCCGGCGCCTCGCCGCTCTTGCCAGGCGACCCGTCGGCCTGAGCAGAGCCTGGATCCGCGCCGGTCGCCTCAGCCTGCGACGCGCCGGACTGATGGCCCGCATTCGTGCTGTTGGCGCCGCCATGACCGTCGGCGCCGGGCCGGTTTTGATCCGGCTCGCTTCTGCCGGAATGAGCCGGATCTCCAACCGCATTCGCGGCACGCAAGGCCTCTTTCTCTGAAACGGGGCCGCCCCGCGCGGCGTGCTCCTGTCCCCCGGTCCCGTCCTCCCTCCGCGCAGGCGCCAAACGAGTCAGGTCGGCCTGCGTCGTCGCAGTGAGCCCGTCGATCAGCGATGACGGCGTCTCGGTCGCTGAATGCCCGATTGTCTGCGCTGCGCTCTGATGCTGAGACGCGGTCTCACCATTCGTGGCGGGCGACGGGCCCGCCTGCCCCGCACCGTCGGCGCTGCCCGACGCAGCCGCACCGGCGTCCGACCGGGCCTCCGGCGACGTCGACGACCCTGCGGTTCGGGGTGTGCCCGCCTCCGCCGCTTGGGCCGAAGCCTGATATGCGGGCTCCAGGCCTGCCCAGGCAGGACCGTGCACGAGCGTCGGATGTCCGGGACCGATGGCTCTGACATCGGTGCTGCCCGGTTGGGAGGGCGCGACCGAAATCGGCTCGGCCGTCGTGGAACCGGCAGTTCCGCTCGCGGCCTGGCCGCTCGCGCCGGACGTGAGCGGCACACCCGCGCTCGCGGTGCGGATCGCCTCGCCTGCAGGCACCGGGACGCTGCCCTGCTCCCACACGGCGGCAGCGTTGCCGCCCGCTGAGCCGAAGGACAGGCCCGGCTCCGTCGCCGGCTCGCCGTGGTCGGCCGCGAAGGCATCGGCCGCGAAGACCATCGCGGAGAACACGATGACGCCGAACTGCTTGCGATGGCTGTCGCGCTCATCGGCATCGCCGGAATCTCCGGCGCCCGCCGCCCGGTGCTGGAGCGTTTGGCCCAATGGACCGGCCGGAACCGGGCTGTTGCCCGCGTGCTCTTGGTCAGCCGCGAACGCGTCTTGGGGTGACAGGCTCAAAGCCGCAGCCGCGACGAGAGCGGCAAGCAGGGCGGCCGGATGGACCGAGAGCTTCGTTCCGTCGGCGCCTTGCGGGATCGGAAGGAGTTCCGGGTAGCGCTGGGCGACCTGGTTGATCAGGGCACGGAAGTCGCTGCCCCGCATCGGGCTGTCCAAGACTTCCGAGGCAATGACGTAGCTGCCGTCGATCCGGGCGAAATGCATGATCGCGTCGCCGTCGGGCCGGCAGAAGACGAACCAGGGCTCCGCCTCGTCGCTCAGACCCTGCTCGCTGCCGATCTGCAGGCCGGCCCGGATCAGCGCGGCCTCGACGCGGTAGAACTCCGCGAGCTCCTGCTGCGACCAGCCGCCCTGGCTGGTCGATGCGGGCCGGAAGAAGGAGATGACCGCACCCATCGGGACCTCACTTCCGCACGTGGACTGACGAACAGGCTTTATCGCTCATGGAAACCGTGTCCGAGGGCTTCAAAGAACGGCGCAACCAGATAGTCGAGCGCCGTGCGCTCGCCGGCCGACACGACGATCTCGGCAGGCAGGCCCGCCAGGAGACGGGGCCGTACGTCGTCGGGCAATTGCTGATCGTCGATCTCGACCGTGCCGGCGAAGTAAGGCTGCTTTGTCCCCTCATCGAGCAGGCGATCGCGGGAGACCATCGTCAGCGTTCCGAAGATGGCGGGCGTGCGGCGCGTCTGGAAGGCCGGGAACTTGACCTCGGCGCGCATGCCGGCATGGACGGCCTCCAGATCGTTCGGCGCGAACTGGACGCTGATCACGAGCCGGTCGTTGGTCGGGACGATCTCCATCAGCGGCTCGCCGGAGCGGATCACCTGCCCGATCGTGTAGACCTTCAATCCCTGGATGACGCCCTGATGCGAGGCCCGGACCTCGTGCCGCCGGAGAACATCCTGGGCAACGATGAGCTTCTCGCGCAGTTCGGAACTCTTCTGACGGACATCCAGAAGCTGTGCCGTCAGTGTCTCCTGGAGCTTCTGCTTGAGTTGCGCCGCCTGCATCCCCGCCTCGTTGATGCCGTTCTGCGCCTTGGCGGTCTCGGCCACGGACCGCCCGATCACACCCGCGAGGCGTGCGTGCTCCCGCTCCATCATCAGGACGCGGGAGAGCGGGATGAGGTTCTTCTCGCGCAGGCCGCGCAGGCCTTCCAGCTCCTGCTGGATCAGGGCGACCTGTTGCTCGACCGAGGCCTTCTCGACCGCGAGTCCGGCGATCTCGGTCTTCAGCTGCGTGACGCGCGCCTGAATGAGCCCAAGCTGTGCCTGAAACGACGCGCGCCGCTCCGACAGCTGACTGGCTTGGTCGTCGATCATGCGGGCCACGGCCTGGTCATCCCGTCGCGACGCGATCTCCTCCGGCAGGACCAGATCCGGCGCCTGCACCTGCTCGGCGCGCAGCCGCGCCTCGAGGATCAGGGCCGCGTCGAGCTGACCGCGGAGCAAATCGTTGCTGGCGCGCGATTGCACGGGATCGATGCGGAGCAGGACGTCGCCCGCGTGGACGGTCTGCCCGTCTCGCACCAGCACCTCCTGCACGATGCCGCCTTCGAGATGCTGCACCACCTTGCGGCTGCCTTCCGCGACGATGATGCCCGGACTGATGACCGCCCGGTCGAGGCGCGCAGTGGCGGCCCAGCTCCCGACGACGCCGAACGTCGCGACGATGACGGCGTAGCCGGCGACAGCGTACACGCGCCAATTCGTAGGACCGCCGCCCGCCCGCTCCACGTCAGGCGTGCGCTGCGGGGGCGACAGGCTCGGCATCGCGGTTCGCGAGAGGGTCATCGCCTATCCCGCGCCCCGCTGCGCCTCGAAGTCCCGGCGGCCCTGGGACGCCGAGGTAGCGACGGGCGGCACCAGGGTCGGGACCGGGCGCGGGCCGGTGATCTGTGACAGAACCTGCTCCGCGGTGCCGTCGGTCTGCAAGGTGCCCCCGCTCATGAGCAGGACGCGGTCGGCCTCGGCCAGCAGGCTCACCTTGTGGGTCACGATCACCACCGTCGTGCCCGACTGCCTCAGCTCCGCCACCGCCTGCATCAGCGCGGCCTCACCGACCTGGTCGAGACTCGCATTCGGCTCGTCCAGCACGACCAAGCTCGGCTCACCGTAGAGGGCGCGGGCCAGCGCGATGCGCTGACGCTGGCCGCCGGACAATCCGTGCCCGTCCCGCCCGATCACCGTATTGTACCCGTCCGGAAGGGACTGGATCAGCTCGTGACAGCCCGCCCTCCGGGCCACCGCGATGACGCGCGCGTCGTCCTCGGCGGCGAACCGCGCGATGTTCTGCGCCACCGTGCCGTCGAACAGCTCCACGTCCTGGGGCAGGTAGCCGACGTGCTGGCCGAGCGCCTGCTTGTCCCAGTGACGCAGGTCGGAGCCGTCGATGCGCACGGTGCCGTCGAGCAGGGGCCAGACCCCGGTCAGGGCGCGCACGAGGGTCGACTTGCCGGCCGCACTCGGGCCGATGATGCCCACGAGGCTGCCGGGCTCAAGCCGGAAGCTCACCGCGCTGAGGATCGGCCGCGTCGAGCCGGGTGCCGCCACGGAGATATTCTCGACTTGGATCGAGCCCTGCGGGCGCGGCAGCATTAGGCGGCGGGTCTCCGGCCCGGCGACGTCGATGAGATCCGTCAGCCGCCGGTAGCTGGCGCGGGCGGCCGAGAAGCCCTTCCAGTTGCCCACGACGGCCTCGATCGGCGCGAGCGTGCGGCCGATGATGATCGACGCGGCGATCATCGACCCGGCGGAGATCTCGCGGCGGATGGCAAGGTACGCGCCCGCCCCCAGAACCAGGGTCTGCAGGAGCATACGGACGAACTTCGTCCCGGCGACGATCAGGCCGGCCCGATCGCTCGCACGGGCCTGAAGGACCAGGACGTCGTCGTGGCGCCGACGCCAGAGACCGCGCAGGGACGCCAGCATGCCCATGGCCTGCAACACTTCCCCGTTCCGGAAGACGGTGGCGGCCTGCTGCCCCGCCTCGCGCGAGGCCTGACTGGCGGCGTCGAGTGTCCAGCGCGTCGCGATCTCGGTGAGCAACGTCAGCCCGAGGATCGTGCCGCCGCCCACGAGCGCCATCCAGCCGAACCAAGGATGCAGCACGAAACAGGCGAGCAGAAAGATCGGGATCCAGGGCAGGTCGCAGAACGCAAGCATCCCGCTGCCGGTCAGGAACTCGCGCAGGACATCCACGTCGCGCAGCGCCGTGTCGTGACGCGCGCCGGGCCGGATCAGCATGCCGCGGTGGGCGGCATCGAAGATCGGATCGGCGATCTCCCGGTCGAAGATCACGCCGCCACGCACCAGAAGGCGCGAGCGCAGCATGTCCAAGGTCGCGTAAACGGCAAGGCCGAACGCGGCGATCAGCGTGATCCCGATGAGCGTCGTTTCACTGCGGCTCGGAATGACGCGATCGTAGATCTGAAGCATGTACAGCGGGCTGACGAAGAGCAGCAGATTGATGAACAATCCGAAGATCACAGCCGTCGCCAGAACCGGTCGAAGCGCGCGCAGGCCGGTGGTCAAGGTCGACGGCAGTGAGTGATCGCCCATACTGCTTTCGTCCTGCAATCGACCGGCGCAATCAGCGGCCTTCGAAACCCCACGTCGCGAAGTCATCGCGCCGACGACCACCGGACGCCGACCTCCGCACCCTTGAGCCAAGGGTCCGATCGTCGCCACGCCCGAGCGGCCGATCGGGAAGACCATATGGCAGGCTGGCCATCGGCACCCTCTTCCATGTTGGTCCCCGAGATCAACATGATAGGGCCATTCGGAGGCATGCCAAGCATCTCGTCGCGGGAGCGACGACGTTCATCGGCCGGTGTCTGGACAGGGCATGGCCGTCGCAGCTATATGGCTTTTACTGTATAAGCACCGCGTGCAGCCGCGATCGCACGCAGGAAGGCAAACCCTCGTGTATGCGCATTACCAACGCCTGGACTCGGAGGAGGTGCTGGAGCTGCGTCGCGAAGGTGGGCGGTATCTGAAGGAATTGCGGGAGGCGCAGGGCCTGTCGCAACGGCAGCTCGCCGCTCTCGTGGGTGCGGAATACTATACGTTCATCTCGCAACTCGAGACGGGGCGCGGCCGCATCCCTCCGGATCGCTACCGGGCCTGGGCAGAGGCGCTGAAAATCGAGCCCCGGGAGTTCGTCCGGAACGTGATGCGCTTCTACGATCCGATGACGTACGAGATCCTGTTCGGCGATCTCACCGCCCGGGCCGAGGACGACGAAGCCTAGGCCGTCGTTTGCCCTTGGGGCGCGGGTGCGTGGAAGAGCAGATTCCGAGGCGGATGGAGGCAGGGCCCACGCTCAAGACGTGGTTTGATCGGCATCGTGCGCCGTCTGCGATCCCAGGCGCGACGCCTCCTGCGACGCGCCGTCGGCCGACGATACGGGCGCACCGACCGCCGCCATCAGGACCCGTAACCCGTCGATCCAAACATCGACCTCGGCCCGCGTGACGCATCCAGAACGCTTGAAGACCTTGCCGGATGCGAGCGTCACGACAACATCGAAACGGCCGTCCGACCTGTCTTCGATTCGATAGACTACGCTTTGTGGCATCGTCGCTGCCCAGCGGTTCCTTTTCGAACGACAACGGGAGCGATCCAAACCCGTCCCCGGCAGCGCCCCGAACGAGCGCCGTTCCCGACCAGCCCCCTCGTTTGGCACGGCCCGAGGTCCGGGCATCGCTGAACGCAACGATCCTCGCGGCTCCTGCTCGTCTCACCAAACTCCGCTGCCGACCGAACGGAGCCACCACAAACGCACAAGCCTCACAGAACGATCCTCGGCTTGCAGGGTTAGATGTTCACTGTACAGTCAGGTGGCGGGGCCTATGGCAGAGGGTGGACGCTTGAAGACGCGCATTTCCGGGACGCCATCGCTGGATGGCCCATCGTTTCGCGCCGTCACGTCGGACGACGTGCACGATGGACCGGGGCTCGGCAGTACGGCGGATGTCTTGAGAGGACATGTCTTGACCGACAGGTTGATGAGCGAAGGGTCGGCATCCGGCCGGCCGAAACCACCCGACCGCCTGGATACGGCCTCACTCCCTCCCGGTGTGCGGGATCATCTCGGCGCCCATCTGCGCGGCGCCTACGAAGCGCTGACGCGGGCGCAGACACCGCAGCGTCTGCTTGATCTCGTGGCGCAGCTCGACGCCACCCTGGAGGGGCAGAGCCGCGAGAGGGCCTTGTTCTTTCGCGCGGAGCTGACCAAAGCGCTTCCTGGGCTGCGCGCGTTCGCCTTGTCGCTCATCGCCGACGCCTCGCGCGCCGACGACTTGGTGCAGGAGACCGTCCTGCGGGCCTGGGCTCACCAGAACCTGTTCGCAACAGGCTCGAACCTGAAGGCGTGGCTCTGCACCATCCTGCGCAACCAGTTCTACACCGAGTGCCGCAAGCGGAAGCGCGAGGTCGAGGATGTGGATGGCGCTGCGGCGGCGCAACTCACGGCTCCGGCAGCCCAGGAGCACGGTTCCGACCTGCAGACCGTCTGGTCCCATATCGGCAAACTGCCCGAGCTTCAGCGCGAGGCCTTGCTGCTCGTGGGTGCACAAGGCCTCACGTATGAGGCGGCCGCCGAGGTGATGGGGTGTCAGACCGGCACGGTGAAAAGCCGGGTGAGCCGCGCCCGAGCCCTGCTCGTCGCCGAACTCGCGTAGCGTTTGCAACGCCCTCGTCGGAGCCCCCGACACCGACGCGCTCGCGACCGGGATGACGGCTGCGAGTGGGGATGGTTGAACGGCCGCGGTGGCAGCCGAGAATCCGGGGCGATCCGCGCCCGGAAGCTCGGGTCCGGTCTCAGGCGAGATCGAGTTCGAGGACCAGATCCGTCAGGTAGAATGCGATGCGGCGGCTCGCCTCGCGATCCGCGCACTCGACGCTGAAGCCGACCGTGAGAGGCTCGCCCGCGTAGCGGCGCAGGACAGATTCGGCCATCAGGGCGGCCTCGCGCTCCGCGGCCGCGGTGAGGACGCGTCGACCGTCGCGGGTTTCCAGCGTCACCCGGAACTGGTTGTGAGGCATCTCAGGGTGCTCCCCCAGCCAAAGCAGGCAGCCCCATCGGACCGGTGCATGGGCCCTCTAACGTCCCTGCCGGCCAAACCGATCCAGCGTCGTACAGCAAAACCGCTACTCGATCGGGCGGGAGGTGCCGGGCCGAGACCGGACATGGCTTCAGCAGCACCTTGGCGCCGCGCGGCGGGCGAGTTGCGGCTGGCGAGAACCGCGAAGCGGCCAGCATCGGGCTGGCAAGAACCCAGATGGGGCGCCCGACAGGGCGCCCCCGAGAGTCTCCGAACGGGGCGGCCGCTCAGTCGTCCCAGTCGTGATGGCGGTGGAAGCCGCCATCACGACGCTCGATCACACGCACGCCCGGGCGATCCCAGTCGCGATGCCGGGAGCCGACGCCGCGGTAGCCGTCGCGATAGCCCTCCCGAACGATGACGCGGGAGTGACCGTAGCCGGGACCATAGCCGTAGCCGCCACCCCACTCATGCGCCTGGGCAGTGGAGGCGGCGCCCACGAGAGCGGCACCGGCGGCGAGGGTCAAAGCGATTGTCTTCAAGCTGTGTCTCCGCTTCAATAATGGCTCCAAGAACGTCATCGCCTCGAAAACCGTTCCCTCGAAGTACGACCCCTGGTTTGAGGCAATCGCTAAACTTGATCCGGCGCTACGTCTCCGGCCGTCTACCTGCGATCACGCGCAACGCGTCCGACGCGGAACGGTTTAGGTTGTTCGAACGTCTCTGGTGACCTGTCTTCGCGCATCGAGCGCGGGCTACGACGCCCTTCTTCCGGGAGGTCGTGGCACACCGGCCTGAGACCATGCTCGCCACCACGCACCTTGCGCTCATCAACGTCTTCACCGGTGACATCCAGGGCGGCCTCGGCCCCTTCCTGGGAACGTGGCTCGCCGAGACGGGCGGATGGTCACCGGCGCGGGTCGGGTTCGTCACGACGCTGGTGGGCGTCGGCGCGCTGTGCCTGAGCGGGCCGGCCGGCGCCCTCGTCGATCGGATCGGGCGCCCCCGCCTCCTCATCGCCGCCGCCTGCGCCGCCATCCTGGCCGGCACGCTGCTGATCTTGCCGGCCAAGTCCTTCCCGGCCGTGTTTGCCGCCCAGATGCTGGCGGCCGCCGGCGGCGTGCTGCTTCTGCCCGCCGTCACCGAGTTGACGCTCGGCATCGTCGGCAAGGACCGCTTCCCGAAGCAGCAGGGCCGCAATCAGGCCTACAACCACCTCGGCATTCTCATCGCGGCAGGCCTCATCAGCTTCGGCACCGTCCAGTTCGGACCCGCCGTGGCCTTCTGGGTGCTCGGAGCCATGGCCGTGCTGGCCATCGCGGCCAGCGTGACGACGCCCGGTCACTGCTACAACGGGCGCCGCGCGGTCGGCTGGAAGGAGGACGATCCGGACGACAAGCCGGAACGTGCGACCACCCGCAGCGTGCTCGCGAACCGCAAGCTGATGGTGCTGGCGGTGGCGCTCGCGCTGTTCAACCTCGGCAATGGCGGCATGCTGAGTCTGCTCGGGCAGAAGCTCGTGGCGGCCGGCACGGACGCCACGGCCTGGACGGCCCGGTACGTCATGGTCGCGCAGCTGGTCATGATCCCGGTGGCCCTCTTCGCCGGCTCGCTCGCCGACAAGCGCGGGCGCCGCAAGCTCCTGCTGGTCGCCCTCGCCGTGCTGCCGGTGCGCGCAGCCCTATCCGCCTTCATCGACGACCCGGTCTGGCTCATCTCGGCCGAGATCTTCGACGGCGTGGCCTCGGGGATCGTCGGGGTGGCCGTGCCCGTGGTGGTGGCGGATCTCACCTGGGGCTCGGGCCGCACCCAGACGGCGCTCGGCACCGTCAACGCCGTGCAGGGCATCGGCGGCGCGCTCTCGGCCTGGTACGGCGGCCTGGCGCAGTCCGTGCTCGGCTGGACCGGTTCGTTCCTGGCGCTCGGCGCGCCCGCGCTGATTGCCCTCGCCCTGGTCATCTGGCTCGACGCGACCTCCGAGCCGGGACGCCGCACGCGCAGACGCGAGCGCTCGGCCACACGCTTGCAGCCAGCCTGACCTAGGATGCCACGGGCCAACATCCTCGGGCGCTGGTGCCCCGGGGTCCAGCTGTTCGGCGAGACGCGTGCGCGCCAGCGTGCCGGTTCTGGAAAGCCACGCGAACACCGCGGATCGGGACAGCGGACTGCTGAGGAGGGTTTCGGAGGCAGTCTCTGTCGCGTGTCGAGCAAAGCTCGAACGGTGAAACAGCGCTGCAACCGGCTGCTTCTCGCCGGCAGCAGATCCTGGCCGACTGAACCTTTCGGGGCCTTCGCGTCCGTCTGATCCCGGACAGAGTCCCATTCGATCAAGACGTCCCGTCTTATCTTATGTCAACTGCACTGCTTGTACCGACTCAGGGTTGAAACAGGGGTGGCCATGTCCTCTTCTGTCACAGCAGGAGCGCCGGGACACGCAGCGCGGCCCATGGGACCTCGCAGCGCCGGTGCGAACGGGCAGCCGCTTCCCGTCGCGTTGAGCCGTCCGGGGGTCAAACAGGCGATCTACGCCGCCCTTGTCGAACTCGGTGCCGATCCGGGCGACCTCCTTGCCGAGCTCAAGCTTGACCCCGGTTTTTTCCACGGCGGCACGCGCGTCCCCTACGCGGACCTCAACCGGCTCATCGCGCTCGGGGCCGACCGGACGAACTGTCCGCATCTCGGGCTGCTCATCGGCCAGCGCGCGTCGCTGGGGTCTTTGCGACAGCTCGGCGTGCTGATGCGGCACTCGGAGACCGTTGGCGACGCCTTGCGCGCGCTCGTCTTGCACGTCTGCGTCCAGAACTGGGGGGCGGTGGTCGGGCTTGGCATCGACTGCGACGTCGCCATCCTCAGCTACGCTCCGTATGGTCCGGAAGCCGATTGGGCGGCCATTCATTCGGAGCGGCCGCTCGCCACGATGGCCAACGTCCTTCGGGCGCTGTGCGGGGCCGATTGGGCTCTGCAGGAGGTTCTGCTGCCGCGCGCCAAGCCGCGCGACGCCAGTCCCTATGACCGCTTCTTCCAAGCGCCCGTCCGGTTCGATCAGGAAGTCGCCGCTCTGGTGTTCTCGGCCAAGCTTCTGGATCAGCGTGTCGCCGGGGCAAAACCGGTTGTCTGCCGGATGGCAGAGCGCCGCATTCGCCGGCTTGAGGCCGAACAAGCGTCGAATTTGACGGATGAGCTTCGTCAATATCTTCGGATCCAGGTGACGCGGCAGCGCTGCAAGGCTGAGCGCGTGGCGCGCATGCGGCTCGTGGACCGCCGCACCTTGAGCCGTCGCCTGCGGGCTGAGGGAACGACCTTCAGGCAGCTCGCCAACGAGGCGAAGTTCCGGGTGGCCAAGCAGCTCCTCGCTGACACCACCATGAGCGTGACGCAGATCTCGGAGGTCCTCGGCTTTTCCGAACTTGCCGCCTTCACACATGCGTTCCGGCGCTGGTCGGGCACGACGCCGAGCGCGTGGCGGCGCGAGAACAAGCCGGCGGACACCGCTCAGCTCATGAACGCTCGGAACGCGACCGAAAGGCCCAACCCCTTATTCCGAGCCCGGTATCTCAGAGGTCCGATCTTCTTCTGTCATCTGCCCACCCCGATCGACCCTGCATAAGCGCGCGTATCAGGCGCAGCGGCGGCTGTTCGGCCCCGAAACACAGTGCGACGGCCAACAACGAAGACGTGCCGTTATGAACCCCAAGCTGCTGTTGCCCCTGATTGTTGCTCTCTCGGCATGCTGGTCAGCGACGTCGGCCCCGGGCCACATCGAGGCGCTGGGCAAGTTCTACTACCAGCCCGATTCCGGATACCACCAGAAACGGTGCGAGCGGGTGAGCGCCTTGCTGGCGTCTCGACTGTCGACTCATTACACGTGCAGCAAGCTGAATTCGTCTCGTAGTTTCGGGAAGAGCTGCCTGAGCGCGAAAGGCCCGGAATTCGTGCTGTTCGACACCATGGCGGCGTGCGAGCACAGGAAGAACGGCAAAGCCAACCTGAAATAGTGCGACTTCTACTCCGGAGGTCGAAATCGCGCGGAGGCGGGTCCCGCGTAGAGCTGACCGTCAGGACCGAACGCACCGGCGAAGGCCTGACTCCCGCTGGTTTCCGCGCAGACGAGATCCTGCTCGGAATCCTCCGTCACCGCGCATCCCGAATTTGCCGCCAGCGCGCCCGGAATGAGCCGAAAGTCGCCGCGTTCGGGCGCCGCGAAGCCTGGATCGCCGGCACGTCCGTGAGGCTCGATCCCGCGCGCGTGCTTGAGCGCGACAGGAAAGCCGTTGCTGCTGACATCGTAATCGAAGACGCTCGCGAGCGCGGGGAGATCGCGGCCGGACTCGTCGACGGGCAGCCACCGGAAGCAGTCGAAGAACGGCAGCGTTCCCGTTTCGCCGAGATAGCGGGCGAGACCGTCTCCGCCGACGACGCCGCGTCCGCAGGTGCTCACATCGAACCTGCCGGGCCTCGGCCGGCACAACTCCCTCTTGTAACCGGGCACGCCGTCCTCGCAGAACAGCAGGGCGTTGTTCCAGTGCCTGAGATTGGCGGCCGGGCCGATCCCCGTCACCGGCGAACGCAGGTACCAGCTGTTGTTGAACAGGTAGATCGCCCCGCGCTCCGCGTAGCGATAGGTCCCGGGCTGCCCGTCCAGAGGCGGAAGCGCGAGCTTGACGACCCGGCCCTGGAGGCTGGCCTCGCAGGTCTGATCGCGCGGATCCATCCAGGAGACGTCACCGGCCGGGCCGATGCTCTCGACCCCGACGGGCAGCCAGCGGGCGCGTGCGTAGTCGTAGCGCCGGTCGAGCTTCGGGTCGAACGCCCCGTTGGCGGCCGGTTTCTCGACAGGATGGCGCGTGCAGGGCGGCGGGAACGATGAATGATCCGGCAAGGCGATCGCCGGGACGTCGTCGAACCAGCCGCGATTGCCGTAGACGTAGATCGGACCGCCGCCCATGTCGTCGAACGAGAACCACGCGTGGGCATTGACGATCCGGTTGCGGTAGATCCGGACGTCCGTCGCCCAGGTCTCCAGTTCGACGGGGTTGTCGCGCACGTAGGCGAACAGGTTGTCGTAGATCCAGACGTCCCGATTGTAGGGACAGGTTTCCGGCGAGAGGTCCGAGGCCTTGCGGTCGTCGCAGGCGGAAGCCTTCAGCCGAACGCCGTTATAGGCCGAGAGGACCGTGTTGCGGCGGAAGATGATCGGTCCCCGCACGTCGGTTCCGCCGAGCAGCGCGCCGTTGAAATGATCGTAGGCGCCGTGGTGGCCCACGCCCCAGGGGATGCTCCGCCAGAGCAGGCCCGGGCAACCGAGCGGGCTGACGCGGCCGTCGACGCAGCGGAACGGCCCAGCGCGTGTCAGGGCCGCGGCGTCGTAGCCGCTCGCGTCCTGCACCCATGTCACGTCCTCGACCACGAGAGAGTCAACAGGACGCTCCCGGCTGCCGCGTGCCGCAAGGCCGTAGCTGCTCCCGATCACGAGGGAGCGGTGCAGCGTGACGCGGCGACTGCCGATCGCACGGACGGCCGCGAGCCAGCACCCGTCGAATGTCAGATCCTCGATCGTGACGCCGTCACTCCGGTCGATGTCGAGGCAGGCGGCCTCCGCAAGCCGCCCGGAACGGCCGATCGGTATGGCGAGCCGCGAGCGGCGGCTGCGCTCCGGCTCGCCGGTCGAAGCCGGCGTGGTCAGGGCACCGAGCAGGTCCGAGGCCTGGGGGGCCGCGAGGGCCGTCGCGAGGCCGCCGCAGGCCTGCTCGACATCGTCCTCGGGCATCGGGCAGCCGCGGACCTCATCGACCGTGCGTCCAACCAGCCGCGTGCGCCCGCCGAGACCCCTGATCAGGATCGGCGGCGCGTCCCGCACGCCCAAGCCGGACAGAACGATCCGCCTGGCGTAGAGCGCCGCGACGGTAGGATCCGGGCTGTCGGCGAGAAGCTGGACGACGTCTCCCGGGCGCAGTCCGCGCATCGCCTCGGTGGAGAAGGCTTGCGTCTGCGGGGCGATCATCCGGCCGTCCGCATCGTAGCCCGGTCCGGACCCTGCGGGCGTGACGTAGATCGTCCGCGCCACGGCGGCCTGCGTCCCCAGGCAGAGCAGCCCTGCCGCGAGCAGGCGCCGCGCGCGGTGGCCGTCCAGAAGCGCCCGAAGACGGGCCGGCGGATGTGTCATGGCGGCGTCCGCCTGACCGATGAAAGCCATCGTCGGCGCCTCGACGGTCCAAGTGTAGCCTAGAGGCGGCCCGGAGATGCGGTCGGCCGGCCCGGGTCCGGCGCGCGGACCCGGCACCCGGCGTCGGGGCGGTCACTCGGCCGGGACCTGCTCGACCTCCTGCGTGCCCGCCGCGGAGGCGCGCGTGGCGGCCTCGTAGGCGTCCCGATAGCCGCGCGCGACGGCGCGCACGCCGCGTCCGATATCGGCGTAGGCCTCGTCGGGCAGGTTGGCGAGGGAGACCCGCAGGGACCAGTCGGGCGCTTCGAACCCGCCGCCGTTGAGCAGCACGATGCCGTGGACCTCGGCCAGCCGGAAGGCGAGGTCGAGGGGATGGACGTTGCGCTTCAGGTAGGCAACGGCCTCCTCGCCGATGTTCTTGCGCGCCCAGAACTCGAAATCGATCAGCCCGTAATAGGCATCGTAATTCGGGTTGGGCGTGATTTGGAGGCCGAGCCCTTCGATCATCGACCAGGCGCGCCGGTTGACGATCTCCATGCAGGCATCCTGATAGGCCTTGTTCTCGTCCATCAATTCGGCGAGCGAGAACAGGCTCATCATCACCTGCTGCGGCAGGGAGAGGCCGGCGGTGTGGTTGAGCGCGATGTCGCGACTGTCGGCCACGATGCGGTCGATGAACTTGAGCTTGCGCGGCTCCAGGGTCAGCGGCCCATAGCGCCTGTCGAGATCGGCGGTCACGTCGGCCGGCAGCTTCGCGATGGCCGTGTCGAAGATATTGTCCTCGTGGATCGCGATGGCCCCGAGCCGCCAGCCCGTGCAGCCGAAATATTTCGAGAACGAGTAGACGCCGATGGTGTTGTGCGGCAGCTCCGCCATCAGCGATCGGAAGTCGTGCACGAACGTGCCGTAGACGTCGTCGGTCAGGATCATCAGATCGGGCCGCTTGTCCCTGACCAACCGGGTGATCTTTGCGATCGTCTCCGGGCTCAGCGCCATCCCGGTCGGGTTGCCGGGATTGACGACGAAGAAAGCCTTGACCTTGGGATCGAGCAGCTTGTCGATCTCGGCATCCGTGTACTGGAATTTGTTCTCCTGCGGCGCCTTGATGTGAACCACGTCGAGGGCATAGTCCTCGAGATGCGTCATCTCGAGATAAGGCGTGAAGATCGGCGTGCCGAGGGCGATCGTATCGCCCGGCATCAGGAGCCGGTTGGCCTTGAGGGATTTGAACAGGTAGCACATCGCCGCCGTGCCGCCCTCGACCGCGTAGATGTCGAAACGGCCGGCGGGCTTGCGCGACCCGCACATCGCCCACATCAGGTATTCGTGCACGATCCGCTCGTTGTGGACGAGCATCCGATCCGGAACGGGGTAATTGTCGCCGACGATCGAATCGACGAGTTCGTGCACGAAGGCGTCCGGCTCGAAGGCAAACGTCCGGGTCGCGTAGGGGACGAGGGCCGCCAGGAAGTCGGCGCCGGGCTGATCGGCACGCTGCTGCAGCCAGGCTGCGAGCCGCTCGGCGCTTCCGGACGCCTGCGGCATGCCGCCGAGCCCGGCCGGGTGGCTCATCACGCGCCGGCTCTCGCTCATCGCGAACTGGCCGAGGAGGAAGAAGGCGTCGCGCGGCGTCGTGGCGACCCAGTTCGGGTTGCCCCGCCCCGCATTGAGGAAGGCCGATTGTGTCCGGCGCGACGTCGCCTTGGCCAGCTTGATCAGTTCGTCCTTGATCTCGAACGGGCTGAGCGACTCGAAGTCCCGCAGATCGAACGATTCTGACATGACAATACTCCCCGTTGCGGGTTGCCTCAGGAAAAGACGAGCACCATCACCATCCCGTAGATGGTGAGCACAGTGTTGCCGATGGCGTAGGGCATGCCGTAGCCGAGAGCCGGGATCTTGCTCTTGGCGGCTTCCTGAACCATGCCGAGGGCCGCCGTGGTGGTCCGCACGCCCGCACAGGCGCCGAACAGGATCGCCGGGTGGAACTTGAAGATGTACCGGCCGATGTAGACCGACAGGACCATCGGGATGGCGGTCGCCAGGGCGCCCCAGAGAAGGAGACTCAAGCCCACGGCCTGAACGCCCGCCACGAAGCCCGGACCGGCGCTGATGCCGACGACGGCGATGAAGATGTTGAGGCCCAGCGTATTCAGCAGCCAGAGGGCCGGCCCCGGGATACGCCCGAAGACCGGGCGGATGGTCCGCAGCCAGCCGAGCACCAGACCGGCCAGCAGGGCGCCGCCGGAGGTCGACAGGCTGATCGGGATGCCGCCGAGCTTGTAGCTCAATGCACCGACGAGGCCGCCGAGGACGATGCCGGCGGCCAGGAAGGCGATATCGGTCGTCTCGACCGTCCGGTCCGGGTAGCCGAGCTGCTTGATCGCCGCTTCGACGTGCCGGCGGCCTCCGGCGAGCGTCAGGATGTCCCCGCGCAGGATCTCGGTCCGCGGCAGCACCGGGATCTCGACCATGTTGCGCATGATCTTGCGCAGATAGACGCCGCGTGCCCATTCATGGCCCGCAAGCGCCTCAAGGGTCATGCCGGCGACGGTGCGGTGCGTGACGAGAACATCGACGACCTCCGCCGGAACATTGAGGAGTTCCCGGTCCTGAACCTCCTCGAGCATGGGGTTGAGGCTGTCGACGAGGCGCTCGCGACGACCGGAGACCGCCACGATGTCGTCCGGCCGCAGCATGGTCTCGCCATCGGCCTCGATGATCTGATCGCCGCGCCGCACGCGTTCGACGAAAACGCGCATCCCCGGCCAGATCTCCCGCACCGGCCGGCCGACGATGCTGTCGTCGTCGGGCACCCGGTACGCCCGGAGCTCGATATGGCGAATGGCCGAGATGAGGCCGCCCTCGCTCACCTCGCCGCCCATCGTACGCTCGTAGTCTTTGCAGGCCTTCTCGAGGTCGACGCCGATCAGCTTCGGCCCGAGCTGCGCCAGGATGATCGCCGACCCGATCGTGCCGAAGATGTAGGTGACCGCGTAACCGATCGGAATCTGATCGAGATAGGTCTTGGCTTGGTCGGCCGGCATGTCGAGCCGCGCGATCTGGTCGGATGCCACGCCGATCGAGGCCGAGATGGTCTGCGAGCCGGCGTACAACCCCGCCGCGTAGCCGAGATCGAGGCCGGCGAGCTTCGCGCACAGGACCGGGGCGAGCAGGCAGAGGACGAGGACGACGAGGGAGAAGCCGATCTGCCGCGGCCCCTCCTTGGTCAGGCCGCTCACAAATTGCGGCCCGACCCCATAGCCGACCGCGAAGATGAACAGGATGAAGAACGTCGATTTGACGTTGGGTGAGATGGCGATCCCGAGCTGACCGATGGCGACGGCGGCGAGAAGGGTCGCCGTGACGTTCCCGAGGCTGAAGCCCCCGATCTTCCGGGGACCGATTGCAAACCCGATCGCCAGTGACAGGAATATTGCCAGCTCAGGATAGGTTTGAAAGGTCTTGACGAGCCAATCGGCCATGGGAGGCTTCCCGATCTGGCCGCCCGCCCTCGCTCCAGCGAGACCAGGCGCGCGGATGACAGCTGCCAATCTTGCCGCAACATCCAACACACTGCGTCGCGGCGAGAACGCGCGTGTGAAGCGGTGAATATTTGGATCTTCAACGAAACGGATACATTTTGCTTGATCGTATGGGACAAACCTCTACTCGAGAAATCCGATTTTCGTTGGCCGACATTCTGCTAGGTTGCGCGGCCGGGCGGCAGTTATGATCTCGGCGGCCGACGGGATGTGGCGCAGCGCTCGACCGGACGGGCCCCCGGAAACGGGGCGTCCATTCGCCGGTCGGATGATCACCGTGAGACCGTAACTGGGCCGATCCGACCCTTACGGACCTCTCATCCGTCGGGTTGCCCGTCATGGACATGGCACACAACCCACAGACGATACCGACATCCGAGTTCAGCGGTCGGGGCCGGGACGGCGGCAGGGTCGAGCGCGTCCGGTTTGGAGCCATCCCCGGGGTCCTGCTGACGGCCGCCACCCTCCTGTCGGCTGCGCCCGCCCATGCCCTGCCCGTGTCGCACGGCCGCGATCGTGTCGTCGTGACTTACGTGCCGCCGAGCGACCCCGCGCATGGCGAGATCTATCGGGCTCTGCGGCGGCAGCACGTGCTGGAGCGGCTCGGCGCGGTCGTGCGCCTCGTGCGGCTGCCCCGGCGCCTGACCCTCCGGATGAAAGGGTGCGCGGGAGAGGCGAACGCTTGGTACGATTCCGACAGCCGCGCCGTCACGATGTGCTACGAGCTGGTCGCGGGCATCATCGCGCGCGCGCCGCACGAGCCCTCGCCGGCCGGCGTCACCCAGGAGCAGGCGACCCGCGGGCCGATCGCCCAGATCCTCGTGCACGAGACCGGCCATGCCCTGTTCCACTTGTTGCGCGTCCCGATCTTCGGGCGCGAGGAGGACGCGGCCGATCAACTCGCCGCCCTGCTCCTGCTCCACCTCGCCCCTGCGCAAGCCCGGGATCTCGTCGGCGGCAGCGGGTACTTCTTCGCGATGCTCGGGCGGCAGGAAGCAACCGACACAAGCCGTTTCGCCGATGTCCACGGCCTGTCGTGGCAGAGATTCTACAGCCTCGTCTGCCTCGCCTACGGCTCCGATCCGCGTCGCTACGCCGACGTCGTCGCGAAGGGGTATCTACCGGCCGATCGGGCCACGACGTGCGGCGATGAGTACAAACAGGTCGCGTACGCGTTCAGGCGGCTGATCGGCCCGCACCTACGCGTGCGCCCGCATCGCGGCGAACGCCTCCGGCGCGCGTGGCAAGCGCGGGAGCCGTGATAGAGCGAAGGCCGATGCGGCCGGCGGCCGCCGCGCCCAGGTCGACGGACGCCCGGATCGCGGTCTTGAGGACGCATGGCGCTGATCCGGTCGGCGCCCGTCTCAGGGTCTGATCACCGGAAGCTGTCGGATATCGTCGCGCGTGGCGCTGACGGTCAGGTCGTTGTCGCGCTGATGCAGCCGTGGGACCGGGATACCGATCTCCCCGCCCCCGAGCCATCGCCGGCGGGCGACGACGGCAATCAGCGTATGGCCGTCCGGCGAGACCCGGACATCCTGCACGCGCCCGACGGCGAGCTTGTGATCGGCATGGAGCCATCGTCCCCGGAGTGTCGGGATCAGCGAGGCCGCAGCCATCTGCATGCGCGAATCCGTCTCGACCGCGACCAGCGACCGGGTCTCCTGCGCGCGCGCCGCGGTGGCGAGCACGGCGAGGGTGCAAGCCAAAATGCGAACGGGGTGTCGCATCCGTTGTCCCTCCCTAACCCGAGCGCGGTTTTTCCAGTCTCAGACCCGTCGGCGAACGGCCGGGTCCGCGCCGGCAATCGTCTGCTGGAGGCGCGTTGCCGGAACGACCAAGGCGATCCTGTCCCGATCGAGCCGGACGGGCGCGTCGGAGCGCTCGGCCACGGCCGCCTCGGTCAGGCAGAAGCTGGTGCGCAACGCGACGGACAGGGGCATCGTCGCATCCTCCCACGCCAGCTAATCCGACCCCTCGTTTCCTGCTTGATCGAACAGGACACCGGAACAGCACCGACCTTGGCAAGCGCCACCTCGATCGTCGTCGATGCGGAGCGCGCGGTGAAACGCGGACGGCGGCCGACGCTCAGTACAGCTCCGGCACGAAGCGCTGGTCGCGCAGCGTGTCGTCGTAGGCGTTCTTCTTGCAGCGCTTCGGCAGGGTCACCGGCTCGGGCTTGAGCTTCCTGTAGGGGATCAGATGCAGCAGGTGCGCGATGCAGTTCAGCCGCGCCCTGCGCTTGTCGTTGGAGCGCACCACATACCACGGGAGATCATCGGAATCGGTTGCCGCGAGCATCGCGTCGCGAGCGCGGGAATAATCATACCAGCGCCGATACGATTCCAGGTCCATCGGGCTCAGCTTCCACTGCCGCAGCGGATCGCTGATGCGCGCCTCGAAGCGGAGCTTCTGCTCTTGGCGGCCGACCTCCAGCCAGAACTTGACGAGGTGAATTCCGCTCCCGGTGATGAACTGCTCGATCTGCGGACAGAGGGTCAGGAAGCGGCGCTGCTCGGCCTCACTCGTGAACCCCATGACGGTCTCGACGCCCGCGCGATTGTACCAGCTGCGGTCGAAGATCACGATCTCGCCCGCAGCCGGGAAGTGCGCGATGTAGCGTTGCAGGAAGAGCTGGCTCTTCTCGCGGTCGGACGGCGCCGGCAGAGCGACGACGCGGAACACGCGCGGGCTGACCCGCTCGGTGATCGCCTTGATGGTGCCGCCCTTGCCGGCCGCATCGCGGCCCTCGAACACCACGATGATCCGCGCGCCGGTGGCCTTCACCCAGGCCTGCAGGTGACAGAGCTGCACCTGGAGCTTGCGCAACTCGCGCTCGTAGGCCTTGCGCTTGAGCCGGCTGTGCTCGACGAGCGGCTCGGCGTCGGCGGGCCTGTCGGCGAGCAGCACCTGATCGGTCTCGTCCATCGGGGCAACCCTCCGCTACTCGGCCGGCAGATGCTCCGGCGTACCGGCGGGCACCTTGGGCGGCACTGCCGGATGATCCCTGCCCTTCCCGCGACCCAGGAGCCGCCACGCCCGCTCGCGCAGGCCCTGG
The DNA here is from genome assembly GCF_041806315.1 of Methylobacterium sp. OAE515. Lineage (NCBI taxonomy): Bacteria > Pseudomonadati > Pseudomonadota > Alphaproteobacteria > Hyphomicrobiales > Methylobacteriaceae > Methylobacterium > Methylobacterium sp. OAE515. The sequence continues at coordinate 1,389,970 of NZ_JBGMUV010000001.1, read as the reverse complement.
AACACGACGTAGAGCGGCGGGATCACGAAGATGCCGAGGAACGATGCGGCGATCATGCCGCCGAACACCGGCGTCCCGACATCGCGCCTGGCGAGCTGCGAGGCGCCGGTGGCGATCACGAGCGGGAGGAGCCCGAGGATGAAGGCGAAGGACGTCATCATCACTGGGCGGAAGCGGAGGCGCGCGCCCTCCGTCGCGGCCTCGCGCAGTGGCACGCCCTTCTCGCGCTGCTCCTTGGCGAACTCGACGATGAGGATGCCGTTCTTGGCGGCCAGGCCGATCAGCACCACCATGCCGATCTGCGCGTAGAGGTCGAGGGTGAGGTTGCCCCAGACCATCGCCAAATAGGCGCCGACGATGCCGACCGTCACGGAGAGCAGCACGGGCACCGGGATGGTCCAGCTCTCGTACAGGCCGACCAGGAACAGGAAGGCGAACAGCACCGCGAAGGCCAGAATGATCGCGGTCTTGCCCTCCGCCCGCTTCTCTTGGAAAGCGGTGTCGGTCCATTCCCCGCCGAAGCCCGCGGGCAGTGTGCGCGCTGCGACGGCCTCCATGGCCGCGAGCGCCTGGCCCGAGGAGACGCCCGGCGCGGGGCCGCCCTGCACCGTTACGGCACGGAGGTTGTTGTACCGGATCAGCGCGGGCGGCCCGACAACGATGCGGGCCTCCGCAAGGCTGCGCAACGGCACCATCCCGCCGTCCTTGTTGCGCACGTTGATGCGGTAGATGTCGTCGATCTTCTGGCGGTCCGTCGCCTCGGCCTGGACCTGGACCTGCCACGCGCGGCCGAACAGGTTGATGTCATTGATGTAGTAGCCGCCGAGCGAGGCCTGCAGCGCCTGGAACACGGCGTCGAGCGACACCCCGAGGATCTGGACCTTGTTGCGGTCGATATCGAGGTAGACCGAGGGATTCGTCGCCGAGAAGGTGCTGAAGACCCGATTGAGCTTCGGCTCTTGGTTCGCCGCGACGAGGAGCCCGCGCAAGACTTGCGCGAGCTCCTTCGGGTCGCCGCCGCGCAGGTCCTCCAGAACGTAGGCGAAGCCGCCGCCGGTGCCGAGACCGATGATCGGCGGCGGCGCGATCGGCACGACCGTGCCGCCGGGGATCTCGCGGAAGCGCTGGCCGAGCCGCGCGATCAGCGCCGCGGCGCCGTCGCCCGCGCCCTTCCGCTCCTCGAAGGGCTTGAGCGTCACCACTTGGAAGGCGGCGTTGCCCTGCGAATAATTGTCGATGAAGTTGAGGCCGACGACCGTGGTCGTGTCCGCGACCGCATGCTCCTCGCGCAGGATCGCCTCGGCTTGCGCCGCGACCGCCGAGGTCCGGTCGACGGACGCACCCTCGGGCAGTTGCACGACCACGAAGAACGCGCCCTGATCGTCCTCCGGCAGGAAGCCCGTGGGCGTGATCTTGGCCAGCTCGACCGTGCCCCAGGCCGCCGCGAGCGACAGCACGACGCCGATGATCGACAGGCGGACGATGCGGGCGACCGCCACGCCGTAGCCGTCGCGCACCCCGTCGATCGCGCGCATGATGAAGCCCATGATCCCGCGGCGCGGGCCGTGGTGCGGCCGCAGCAGCACCCCGCAGAGCGCGGGCGAGAGCGTCAGCGCGTTGATCGCCGAGAGGAACATCGAGACCGCGACCGCCACGGCGAACTGGCGGAACAGCTCCCCCGAGATGCCGGGCACGAAGGCGACCGGCACGAAGACCGAGAGCAGGACCAGGGTGATCGCGATGATCGGGGCCGTGATCTCGGCCATCGCCCGCTTGGTGGCCTCGCGCGGGGACAGCTCGGGATGCTCCTCCATCACCCGCTCGACGTTCTCGACGACCACGATGGCGTCGTCGACCACGATGCCGATGGCGAGCACCATGGCGAGCAGCGAGACGGAGTTCGCCGAGTACCCCACCGCCTTCAGGGCGATGAAGGTGCCGATCAGGCTGACCGGCACGGCCAGCGTCGGGATGAGCGTCGCGCGGAGGCTGCCGAGGAACAGGAACACCACCACCACGACCAGCACGAACGCCTCGATCAGGGTCTTCTGCACCTCGTGGACGGTCTCGGTGATGAAGGCCGTCGGGTCGTAGGTGACCTTCCACTCCAGCCCCTCCGGGAAGGAGGGGGCGAGCGCCGCGACGCGGGCCTTGACCTCCTTGAGCGTCGCGATCGCGTTGGCGCCCGGCGATTGGTAGATCGCCACGACGGTCGCCGGGCTGCCGTTGAGCCGGGTCTCACGGTCGAGGCTCGCCGCACCCAGTTCGATCCGGGCGACGTCGCCGAGGCGAAGCAGGGAGCCGTCCGGGTTCGTGCGCAGGACGATGTTCTGGAACTGCTCGGGCGAGGTGAGCCGTCCCTGGGTCTGGATGCTGAGCTGAAGCTGCTGCGCGTTGGAGATCGGCCGGGCACCGATCCGCCCCACGGGCGCCTGGACGTTCTGCGCCTTGATCGCGTCGATCACGTCGCTCGTGGTGAGGTTGAGCCCGGTCAGCTGGTCGGTCCGGACCCAGGCCCGCATCGCGTAATCCTGCGGCCCCCACAGGGTCGCGTCACCGACGCCGGGCGTGCTCTTGATGCGGTCGAGCAGGTTGATGGTGACGTAGTTCGAGATGAAGAGCGGGTCCTGAGCGCCCTTGGGCGAGTAGACCGCGAGCACGCCGAGCAGGGCGGACGACTTCTTCTTGACCGTGATCCCCTGCTTGCGAACGTCCTCGGGCAGCTTGGCCAGGGCGATCTGGACCCGGTTGTTGACGTTGACGGCGTTGATGTCGGGATCGGTTCCGAGTTCGAACGACCCGGTGAGCGTGTAGCTGCCGTCGTTGCCGCTGACGCTCTTCATGTAGATCATCTTGTCGACGCCCACGACCTGCGACTCGATGGGCTGGGCGACCGTGGATTCCACCACCGCGGCGGCGGCGCCGGGATACGTTGTCGTCACCGAGACCTGCGGCGGCACGATGTCGGGGTATTGCGCGACCGGAATGGTGAGCAGCGCCAGGGCACCGGCGATCGACGTGACGATGGCGATGACGATTGCCAGGCGCGGGCGGTCGACGAAGATCGCGGACAGCATGGCCTCAGATCCCGCTTGCCGACTGGGCGATCGGGTTCGCCCGAACGGCGATCCCGGGCCGCACCCGCTGGAGGCCGTCGACGATGACCAGTTCGCCACCCGACAGGCCCTCGTCGACGATGGCATCCGGTCCGGTGCCGCCGGAGCCCAGCTTGACCCGCCGGATCACGGCCCGCCCGTCCTCGACGACGAAGACGTAGACGCCGCCCTGGTCGGCGATGAGGGCAGCCTGGGGCACCATCACCTTCTCCACAGGCGCACCGGTCTGCAGCGCGACCTTGACGAGCTGGCCGTCCCGCAGGGTGCCGGCGGGGTTCGGCATGCTGGCGCGCACCAGCACCGTGTCGGTGGTGCGGTCGACGCTGATGTTCACGAAGTTGACCCGGCCGAGCTGGTCGTAGGTCGTGCCGTCGGAGAACTGGATCCGCACGGCGATCTTGCTGCGGTCCAGGTGGGCACCGCTCTGCTGCACCCGGAGGAACTCGCGCTGGCTGACCGGGAAGGCGACGTACATGGGATCCTGGCTCACGATGGAGGTGAGCACCCCGCTGTCCGGCCCGACCACGTTGCCCTTCGTGACGCTGGTGCGTCCGATCCGGCCGGCGATCGGGGAGAGGATCTTGGTGTAGCCGAGGTTGATCTGCGCCGTTCTCAGGCTCGCCTCGTCGCCCATCACGGCGCCTTGCGATTGTTCGAGGGCGGCGCGCGCTTGGTCGCGCGCGACCACGGTGCCGGAATTGCGGTCGAGGAGATCCTGCGCGCGCTGGAGCTGGATCGCCGCGAGCGTCTCGGCCGCGCGGGTGCGCTCCAGCGCCCCCTCCGCCTGACGGACGGCGGCCTCGAAGAGGTCGGGCTCGATCCGGTAGAGCGGCGCGCCCTCCGCGACCAGCTCGCCCTCCTTGAACAGGACCGCGTCGAGGTACCCCGTGACCCGCGCCCGCACCTCGACGCGGCTCACGGCCTCCACCCGGCCGACGAAATCGAGCGCCGTGTCGATGGCCTTCTTCTGCGCGGCGACGGTGCCGACGGGCAGCGCCGCGGCGGGCGCGGTCTCCGCGGCGGCGGAATGCGATCCTGCGGTCAGAAGAGCGAGGATGAAGAGACAACGAGACCAGCGGAACATGACCGTCCCTCGCCCGGAGAATCCCCGCGCATCCTTGCAGATTGCGTCTGTCCGGCTTGATCGGACGGGACAGCCGGACCTCCCGCCCGGACCGATCAGGCCCTCGGTGGCACCTCGGAACCCGAGAGCATCAGCGCCCTCAGCGTGTCGCGGCCGAGCACGCGCCCGAGTTCGCGCCACGTGAAGTAGGGGACGAGCGCGATGGCCATAATCACCGTCATGACCGCGAGGCCGCGCACGCCGCCGCCGCCGATCGCCGGCAGGGCGTCGGCGAGGCTATGCCCCTTCCACAGATTGATCGCCGATTCCTCTGCCGCGTAGGCGCAGACCAGCAGCAGGGCAAACCCGGCGGATCGCAGCGCGATGGGCAGGATCAACGGCCGGCCCGCGAAGTGCGGGCGGGCGTCGAGCCCTTCCGCCACCAGCATCACCTTGGCGAGGATCCAGGCATTGATGAAGGCGAGGCCGTAGAACTGGGCGCTCAGGCCGTGCCGCGACAGCACCACCGATTCGTGCAGCACCAGCACGCCGAATACGACCCACAGATAGATGAAGATCGCGGCGATGCGTTTCGCCTCTTGGGACACGCGCCGTCCGATACGCCGCCAGCGATCCGTCGCCCCGGTGTTGCGGACGATTGCCGGATCAGCGGGCGTGCTCATCCGCTCCCCTCCTGTCCGACCGTCCTGGATCGTCCGATCGCGAACGCCGTGCGCGACGACGATGATCATCGACAGCCGCCTGTCCCGTACGCACGCGTCGCAGGGTAGCAGTTCGGCTCTGCCGAGCGACCGTACGCGATGACCTTTCCGATCATAGGCCAAAACAATCAGCCCAGGAATGCGCTTCTGCTACATCTATGAAATTTAATCTGAAGCAATCCAGGCCATATCATCTACCGGCAATCGTATCGGGCAGGAATCGTCCTTCAGTCCTGCTTCCAATACGGCCGGGCGGCCTCGGTCCGGAACCATCGCGTGTGTCCCTTTCGATCAAGCTTTCCGATCCGGCCTAGATTAGAAATCGAGCCAATCTACTCGCATGGTGGAATGTTCATATCTCCGCTTTGGCACGCGACGAGGCTGGGCCGGCCGTTCCATCAACAAGGAGGAGCCGATCTCATGAAGTGCTTCATCATTGCTGTCTCCGCCGTCACCGCCCTGATTGTCACCAGCGCCGCTGCGGAGGCACGCGGCTTTGGGGGTGGCGGCTTCCGGGGTGGCGGCTTCCGGGGTGGCGGCTTCCGCGGCGGCGGCTTTCACGCGGGCGGCTTCCGAGCCGGTGGCTTCCGAGCCGGCGGTTTTCATGGCGGAGGGATCGGAGGCTATCGCGGCGGATACCGCGGTGGTTATGCCTACCGCGGCGGCGTCGGCCGCTATGGCGGTGCCTATGCCTATCGCGGCGGCTATGGCCGTTACGTTCGCCCCGGCTACGGTGCCTACGGCTATCGCTATCGCCCGTATGGCTACGGGCTGGCGGCCGCCGGCGTCGGTGCCGCCGCGGCGGCGGCTGGCTACTACGGAGCGACGTCCGGCGGATGCGGTCCGTACCAATACTGGGACGCCTATGCCGGCGTCTGCCGCCCGAACTGAGGTCAACCACAGGGACGGCATTACCGCGCCAGGAACGCCGACCTCCGGCGTTCCGCATCACCCCGTCACGTGATCCGATGAGGTGTCCGTCATGCGAACCAGGATTGCTGCTTTCTGTCTCGCCGCTGCCGGATTGTCGTCCGCACAGGCGCAGGCGCAGGACTTCTCGAGCACGCCGCCGCTCCTCGTGCACGGCAATTACTGCGGCCTTGGCAACCGCGCACCGCTTCCCCCCGTCGACGCGCTGGATCGCGCCTGCGCGCGCCACGATGCGTGTACGCCCGCGGGCGGCCTGCCGCCTCGGCTCTGCAATCTCCGCTTGTCGCGGGAGGCAGACCTGATCGCTCGGGATCCCCGTCAGCCCGACGACGTTCGGGCGGCGGCCGGGTTCATCGCCTTCAGCGCCGCGACGATGCCGTTCGACCCAGCGCCGCGGGCCGTGATGGTCGTGGCGCCCGGTGCCGCCGGCCCTTACGTCCGCCAACGTGCGCGCGTCGGGTACGACTACTAGCCTCCGGAGGCGTCATCCAAGAGCGGTCACGCAGGAGCGGGCGGCCGGCGCCGGCCGCGCTGCCGCTCAGGGTTCCGTCGACGGTGCCGTGGCCGACCGGAGCGCACCGTAGCGTGCAATGGCCGTACGGGCGTTGAACAACAGGCGGTCCGGGCCGAGTTCCCGGTCCAGGCCCGTGCGCCGCACCATCCGGAGCACGTCCGGGTTGCAGCCCACGAGCCAGACGCTGACGGCAGCGGACCGTATGCCCTCCCGCAGCATCTGAAGCGCAGAATACTCGATGTCGGGCACGCGGCTGAGGTCGAGGGCGACGACGCGCGGCTTGTGCTCCTCCGTCAGCGCCCGCATCCGCTCCCCTACGGTCTGGGCGTTCGCGAAATACAGACGGCCCTCCGGACGGAGGATCAGAAGCCCGTCGACGGTCTCATCCTCGGGATGGTCGAGGGACTGTGGACGCAGGACGTCGGCCCCGGGCTTACGGACGATGATCGAGATACGGGGCTGAGCCGTCTGGAGGGCGAGGCCCAGGAACGAGAGGACGATGGCCACGACGATGCCCTGGAGCGTCCCGAAGGCGAGGACGCCGATTGCCGCCGCGACGGCCCAGCGAAACTCCATGCATCGGACCGTATAGATGGCGCGGAACTCCGCCGGCTGGATCAGGCTGGCCGAGTACACGACGACGATCGCCGCGAGGGTCGCCTGCGGCAGGAGGCCGAGGATCCCGGCGAGGAACAGCATCGTGGCGAGCGCGGCGACGGCGGTCGCGAGCGAGGTCGCCTGCGTCCGGCCGCCGGCCGCGCGAACGACGCTCGTCTGCGAGGTTCCACCACCCGCCGGCATGGCGCCGAGCAGGGCTCCGCCCAGGTTTGCCGATCCGGTCGCGACCAGTTCGCGGTTGGCATCGACGGGCGGATCGCCGGGGCCGACGAAGGCCCGTGCCGCCGCGATGCTCTCCGTGAAGCTCATCAGGGCGATCCCGACCGCGCCCGGCAGGAGCGCGAGGACGAGTCCGGGATCGGGCACGGTCAGGGACGGCAGGCCCTGCGGGATCGGCCCGACTGTGGAGACGCCCCGCGCGCCGAGGTCCAGCATCCACGAGGCGGCGATCGCGGCGGCGGCCACGATCAGGGGCGCCGGCGAGTGCGGCTTCAACCGTTCCATGCCGATGAGGATGGCCAGCGTCGTGCCACCGACGGCCAAGGTTGGCAGAGAGATCTCGGGGAGGTGGCGGACGACGCTCGCCAGATCGGCGAAGAACGACTGCTTCGCGATATGCAGCCCGAGGAGCTTGGGGGCTTGGTCCAGCAGGATCACGAGACCGATACCGGTCTTGAAACCCGTGAGCACCGGCACGGAGATGAAGCTTGCGATGAAGCCCAGCTTCAGGACCCGCGCCGCCAGAAGCAGCGCGCCCACAAGGGCCGTCAATGTCGCCGCGGCGACCGCAAGTCTCGCCGGATCGCCGTCCGGAACCACAGTGCCGAGCTCGGCCCCGGTCAGGATAGCCAGCGTCGTCGTCGAGCTCACGCTGAGGACGCGCGACGAGCCCAGCCATCCGTAGACGAGCGGCGGCACGAACGCGGTGTAGAGCCCGACCGACACCGGCAGTCCGGCCACCGTAGCATAGGCCATCGCCTTCGGCAGGACGACGGTCGCGGCCGTGAGCCCCGCCACGACGTCGTGGCCGAGATCCGGTGACACACGGTTCCCGTCAGTTCGACGCGCCTTGCCGGGATCTCTCATCGGAACCCCCGTCTTCAGGGCACACAACCGACTGTAGCACCGTTCGGGAGAGTATTGCGGGGTGAAGACGCGGCGACGTCTGATCTGTTTTTCGGGTCGGCTTTGAAAGATCGACGCCGGACGGCGCCCGGAAGCTGGACATACAGGACGTGGCCTCAGAACGCATCTCTCTCCATGAGGGCCAGGGTTCGTCGCAGGATCTCGAAGATCACAGCCGTCGACCAGCCGAACAGCAGGATCCCGTTCATTGCGGCAACCGGACCGAGGAGGCGCCAGCGTTCGGCTGGAACGATGTCTCCGTAGCCGAGCGTTGTATAATTGACGAACGCGAAGTACAGAAAGTCGGATCCTGCTGGCGCTATGCGGATCATTTTGTAGATCGCGGCCCAGATCGCAACTTCAACAGTATGCGCCGCCATAATGACGCACACGGCTGACGACATGATGCGCCAGAGGGTCACGCTGCTGTAGCCGCGGATAGCGCCGTGCACACGAACCACCTTCAGGATGAGGGTCATCATGAAGGCGTGGATCGTGATGCTGCACACGCTCCCGAGCGCGCCGATCGCGAGTTGCGCCAGCATGTCGTTCCCCCGGAATCGATGATACTTGAGCACGCGCCAGGACAACAGTCGATCATGATGGCATGCCATCGCGGTCCAGGGCCGCTCGCCCGGCAGAGCGCAACGGACACGTCGAGCGGCTGAGGGCCGGGAGTAGGCATGCGCAAATCGGCGTTTCCAGTCGGTCGTGAGGCATGGCTCACCCTCGGATTGGTGCTCGTGCTCGTCGCCACCGCGGCAGCGGGGTTCTATTTCACCCGCGCCACGACCCTGACCCTTGCGGTCGCCCCGAATGGCGGAACCGAGCCGGACTTGCTGCGGGCCTACGCGGGCGAGCTCGCCCGCCGGAAAACCGGTGTCCAGCTCAGGATCCTAGACTTCCCGGGAGTCCGCGAGAGTGCGGAGGCGCTCAGGACCGGCAAGGCGGATCTGGCGGTGGTCCGACCGGACGTCGCCATGCCCGGGAACGGCTTGACCCTCGCGATCCTGCGCGAGCTCGCGGCCTTCGCGGCGGCGCCGGCGGGATCCGGCATCGGGAGCATCCCGGATCTGGCGGGCAAGCGGCTGGGCATGCTGGCGAGCCGGGACGCGGACAGGACGCTTCTGCGCGACCTGCTGACCCGCGACGGGCTGGAACTTCTTACCGAGGCCCCGAACGGCCCCGTTCCGCCGCAGGCCGTTCTCCTCGTGCCGCTCGAGGAAGCGGACGTGACGGCCGCATTCGGCGACGGGCGCATCGACGCGATGGCGCTTGTGACGACGCCCACGCTTCCGGCGGCGCGGCGCTTGGTCGGCTTCGTCCGCGCGGCGAGCGAGGACGGCACGGTCGCGCTGGTCGGCGTGCCCGACACCGCCGCGGTGCTGGCGCGCTGGCCGCGCCTCCAGTCGGTCACGGTGCCGGCCGGGCTGTTCAGCGGCAACCCACGCCTGCCGGCCGAGGACATCGCGACCGTCGGCTCGTCCTACCGGTTGATGGCGCGCGCCAGCCTGTCGCGCAGCGTCGCCGCCGAGGTCACGCAGCATCTGTTCGAGATGCGCACGGCGCTGGCCGAGACCGTCCCGGCCGCCGAGGCGCTCACCTATCCGGCCTATGAGGACACGGCGGATGCCACCACCGCCCGCCTGCCCATTCACCCGGGCGCCATCGACTATTACGAGCGTGAGCAGGAGACCTTCATCGAGCGCTACGAGAGCTGGATCTATCTCGTGGCCATCTTGGGCGGCGGCGTCTGCTCGACCATCGCTTGGCTGCGGCAGCGCCTCGGGCGCATCCGCCGGCAGCGGATCGAGGTCGCGACGACGCGCCTCCTCGCCCTCCGCTCGACCGCCCGGCGCGAGACCGACCGGGACCGTCTGGACGCCATCGCGGCTGAGGTCGACGACCTAGCGGCGAGCATCGCCCGTCACGCCCTGAACAGACCGACGGAGCCGCGGCTGCTCGGCGCCGCCACGGTGGCGATCGAGGCCGCGCGCTCGACGGTCCGTCGGGCCGCGACGCGCCCCGATCAACCGGCCTGCTGATGGAAGTTCGACAGAGGCTGTCCATGCCTCGATGATCTGCGAGCGATGAGGCCTGTCACCCGGGCCATCCGCCCGATGCGAGTGCTGGTCCTCGAGCGCTGCGGCGAAAGCGAGAGAACGCAATCTGCAAGAACCGCCTGATCTCTGCCGATCGTGTCGATGAACATGATCGCCCGGCGGCACCTACAGGGTAAAAATCCTCGATCCCCCGCGATGGAAAAGGCACGGTGGTCGGGTCGAACGAGCCTGCAATATGCAGGGCATCAACCATGCGGCTTCCGTCCAGAACTCCAGCTTGATGGTGGGACAAAAGGTGGGGCGAGCCCCGCGTCAGCCGAACAAGCGCTGCTACTCAAAGTTACGTGGCGGAGCGTGGGTCCGCCGGAAAAGCTGACGATCTCCTTCTGACCCATATCAGGCGTGCCAACGGTCGGCAGGACCTTCCGAAAGCAGCCGTAGGTCGGCCTCCATTCCCGGTCGGCGCAGGGTGAGTACCAGTCGTTTCTAGTGCCGTCCCTCGTTGCTGCCCTACATCGCACCAGACGACATCGACCGAGGCACGATGACTGACGAGCACCCTGCTCCACACTGGCGCACGAAGCTGGTGCATCCCGGGGTGAGGGCCCCTCAGGACTTCCGGGCGCTCGTTCCCGCGGTCCACCGCGGCTCCACGGTGCTGTTCGATCGTGTAGCCGATGCTCGCGATGACTGGCGTGGGGACGGCTACACCTATGGCCTCTACGGCACGCCTACCACGCGCGAACTCGCTCTGCGCGTCGCGGATCTGGAGGGCGCGAAAGCCAGCTTCGTCGTGCCGGGCGGGCAGGCCGCCATCGCCCTCGTCTACCTTGCCCATTGTCGCGCGGGCGACCACGCCCTTGTGCCGGAGAGCGCCTACCGCCCCAACCGCGAACTGGCCGACAAGCTGCTCGCCGGGCTCGGTATCGAGGTGCAAGCCTACGACCCGCTGCTCGGCGCTGAGATTGCGACACTGATCCGCCCGAACACGCGCCTGATCTGGTGTGAGAGCCCCGGTACGATCACGATGGAGGTGCAGGACGTACCCGCCATCGTCGCGACCGCGCACGAGAGAGGCGTGCCGGTGGCGCTCGACAACACCTACGCTGCGGGCGTCCTGTTCGACGCCTTCGCCCATGGCGTGGACGTGAGCATGCAGGCGCTCACCAAGTACGTGGGCGGCCACTCCGACCTCCTGCTCGGCACCGTATCGGTGGGTACGGTCGAGGCGCACGAGCGGGTGGGTGCAACGCACCGCCTTCTCGGGCTGGCGGTGTCGCCGGACGATTGCGCGCTGGCACTGCGCGGGTTGGAGACGCTGGCGGTACGCTTAGACCGCCTGCAAGCGACAGCGCTAAACGTGGCGCACTGGCTAAAGACGCGCCCAGAGGTCGAGTTAGTGCTTCACCCAGCGCTACCAGACTGTCCCGGCCACGATGTCTGGCGGCGCGACTTCACAGGTTCGGCGAGCGTGTTCTCAGTGGTGTTCCGGCCCGAGTGGGATGCCGAGCGGATCACGCGCTTCGTGGAGGGGCTACGGCTGTTCCGGCTAGGGTTCAGTTGGGGTGGCACGCACAGCCTCGTCATGGCCTACCCGCCATTGCCACGCATGCAGCGGGGCTACGAAGGTCGTGTGGTGCGGCTCAACGTTGGGCTAGAGGAGCCTGCCGACCTCATAGCCGATCTGCGTCACTCCCTGTCACAGGTCTCCTGACGGTTTGCTGGGTGCCGAGAAGGAGCGGAATGGCTACGTCCGCTCTGGTGCGTTTGCCTCTCGGAAGCGGACCACTGCAATTCCACCCATCCCAGACGCTCGGAGGATCATCGGCGGCATCCGGATCTGGCCGAAAGCTGTCCGTCTGGTTTCTGGCGATCGGTGGTGTGAAGCAGACAGGGTAGATGGCCTGTGCATCACATGCTGCCACGCCAAGATGGTACTGTCACGTAGCAGGAGCTTCGAGCCACTACGATGCACAGACCCAACGGTTAAGCGCCTGCGCTACAAGCGTGCAGACTGCACCGGGGGAGGAGGGAAGCACCCACTGCAATCAACCCTAAGGTGCTCGCCACCAGCATGGCGATGAGCGGCGCGAAGCCGACGCAGATGAACCACGCCGCCGTGGCCACCGTACCCGCACGCCGTGATGGAAAAACAGCACAGCCTAATCCTGCAGACCAGAAATCACGCTCAACGCTTATTCTGATCAGTTCACAACGCCGTGAACACAGCGGCGCCTCATTCCCACGCCCAAGAGGAAGCCGAGCGCTCCCACAAGGCGCTGCCGAATCGCCATCCCGTGCGATGCATGTCTCTTCGCCACCTCGGCTGGAGGCTTCGGGTAGAACTTAGGCGGTGTTGATGCTGTTCATCTGGTCAGGCTGGGGGATCGTGGTCATCCCCGTCGTGGTCGGCACGGCTGTCGCGGTCGGGGCGGTGGGCGGGGTGGCGCTTCGGGCCCTCGGTCACCCCGAACTCACCTTTCTCGCCATCAGCCTCGGGTTGTTCGCGGCCGCAGCCGCCAATTGGATCGTCGGCCGGCGAATGAACGGCAGGGCGCCGCGCGAACTCATTGATCCGACCACGAGCGAACGCGTTCTTCTCCGCCGTCGACACGCGCTGTTCTGGGTACCGGTGCAGTACTGGTCCGTGCCAGTCGCGCTTGCCGCGCTCGTCCCATTGCTTGCCCTGCGCGATCTCTGAATCTGACGCCCCCAACCAGTCATACAGTTGAGGAGATGAGCATGCCGCGTGGCAGCTGTGAGCGTGCGGAGAGACCCCGTCGGTTCCTTGTGGCCTGTCTCACCGTAGTGATGGCTACGCCCGCCACGGCCGTGACACCGATGACGCCTGTGGGTGTTGAGAGCTGCGACGCCTTTCTAGATGCCTACGCTCAGTGTGCAGCAAGCCCTGGCGTGCCGGAGGCCGCCCGCCCCAACATCCGGCAAGGGATCGGCACGCTGCGCGAGAGCTTCCGCGACGCCATCAGCCGCAACACGGCCGCCCGCCCGACGGTCGCCTACCAGTGCGCGCAGGCCCATGAGGCCGTGCGTAAGAGCATGGTCGACGCCTTCAGGTGCGACTTCCCCGCTCCGCCGCCGGCCTCCCAGGCTCTGCTGCAGGCCGCGCCACCCGCGGCCTCGGCACAAGCGCCGGCCCGGGGGGCCGTGCGCGCCACCCCACCCCCGCCAAGCCCCGAGATGCAGGAGGTGGCCAAGGTGAACGCCTACACCGAGGTGCAGAACCACCTCGTGCGTTCCCATCCCCTGGAACGACAGCTCGCCGAATACCGACGCGACAACGAGCGCGTGCTCAAGCTCGGCACGAAGCTGGGTGCCAACGCCTGGTACCATTTCGGCATCGTGGACTTTGACGGGGTGATCGACGAACTGGACAAAGCGACCGCCCTGCCGGGGACCATTCCCGAGGTCGACTCCCAGGCCACCCGGCTGCTCGCAGCCTTGCGCGAGCTCAACCCGGTACTGAAGGCGCTGACCCGCTATCAGACCACGCGAGAGTTCAAGGAGGACGGCTACAAGTTCGCCCGCGAACAGCATCCGATCCTCGTGCCCAAGGTCGAAGCCGCCGCCAAGGCGATGGACGCCTACGGCACCGCCCTGTTCGAGCGCGAGCTCGCCCGGGACGAGCGGCGGATGGCGTTGCTGGCGGAGGACGCCCCAGCACGCCGACTGCTCGCCACCAGCTTGGCGCTACGCCGGGCAGTGCAGCGCTTCGAGGCCCTGGCGCCAAGGTCCGATACCGCCCCGTTCCTGGCCGCTCTCAGCGACGTGTCGACCGCGAATCGACAGCTCGGGGCAGCGTTCGACGGCATGAACCCCAAAGCGAATTCGTCGTGCATCGGATACGCGGACACGGTGGCGAGCGTGATCGGTCACGGCCGCGACGTCGCCCGAGACATCAAGGCGAAAGGTGACCCGAGCCAGCCGGCGCGGCTGTTCAACGACGCCTACAACCGCTCGGTGCGCGATCTCGAATCCTGCCAGCGGTACGAGAATAGGGTGCGGCCGAGCTGACCGACGCTGGCACAGCGCAGGCTGGCAGCCACTGACAATCGAACGCCGAGGGGCAGATGATCATGCCGCTTCATCAGGACCGCCGCGGCAATCGCTGGCTTCCTCCCGTCGTCTGGCTCGTCGCCTGGGTCGTCGGCGTTCCGGCATTGCTCGGCGGGCTCGGGGCTTGGGAGGTCGAGCGCGGGCTGGCGAGCGCCGAGAGCTATACGCGGCGACTGGTTGAGCTGCCGGTCTCCGTCGTCCAACTGCGGCTGCTGGCGGCGACAGATCCCTACGCCTCAGTCCGTTTCGAAGGCGGGCGCACCGCCTACGGGGCGGCACTGGCCGCCGACAAAGCTCAGGAGGCGCTGGCCGCGGCCACACGCGACCTGCCGCTGGCCCGGGCTCGCGCGTGGGTGCCGTACGCGACGCTCGGCGGCGCGCTGCTCGCACTGCTGACCGGTCTCGTCGCGCTGGCCGGCGGCGGAGCCGCGGGCCTGTGGGCGCGGCGCTCGCGCGACGCCTTGCTCGCCAGTTTTGGCCTCGTGCGCCGCGTGCTGCCGATGCTGCTTGGACTGCAGATCGTGGGCTTGAGCCTCGCGGTGCTCGCGGCCGCTCTGTTCGAGGCCACCGGGCTGTGGTTCACGCAGCGGTTCTCGGCCGGCGAGGCCAAGCTGCTGCTCGGCGCGCTGGTCATCGCCGCCTTGGCGGCCTGGGCCGCGGTCGCGGCGGTACGCGGCCTGCGCGGGGTGTTCGCGCTGTTCACCCCCGAGCCCATCGACGTACGCGGCCGCGTCCTCGACGAGGCCGATGCACCGGGTCTGTGGCGCCTTGTGCGCGAGCTCGCCGGGCGCGGAGAAGCGCTGGTCCCCGACGCGGTGGTCGTCGGCTTGACCGGTGGCTTCTTCGTCACAGAGTCCGCCGTGCGCCTGAGTCCAGACGGGCGGACGCTGACTGGGCGCACGCTGTACCTGCCGGCCCCCTATCTCGGCGTGCTTGACGGGCGCGAGCTTTCCGCGGTGATCGGGCACGAACTCGCGCACTTCTCGGGCGAAGACACCGCCTATAGTCGGCGCTTCACCCCGATCTACGCCGGCCTACATCGCGCGCTGACCGCGCTGGGCAATGTCGGTCCCGGAGACCTGCTTACCCGCCCAGCCGCCTATGTCGGCCACCGCAGCCTCGGCACCTTCGACGCGGCGGTGGCGCGTTGGAGCCGGGCGCGCGAGCTCGAGGCCGACCGGCGCGGTGCCCAGGTCTCTGGAGCACCGCCCGCTGCCTCCGCCCTGCTGCGCGTCGGCGTCCTCGGCCCGGTGGTGGGCGAGACGCTCGGAAACGCCTACGGCGAGCCTGACGCGGCGCCCGACGATCTTGTCGCGGGCGTACTCGACGCAATCCCCGCTGCCGGCTTCCCCGACCCGGGGGCGCACCTCGACGACCGGCAGGCGCACCCCACCGACACCCACCCGCCCGATCGGCAGCGTATCGCGGCGCTCGGCGTTCCGCTCGACGCCGAGCTACTCGCCCGCGCCGCCCGGCCGCTCACCGTAGGGGATCGCGCCTGGCCGGCCGCCCTGGTCGCGGACTGGGCTGGCCTGTGCCGCTGGCTCAGCGCGGACTTCCTCACCGGGGCACGGGAGCACCGGGCTGCCGAGCGGCTATACTTGGAGGAGACCGCGGCGGCAGTGCCAGTCGAGGAGACGCTGGTGCACGAGAATGGTGCGCCGATGGTCTGGACGATGGGCATCCTAGCGCTCCTCTCCGCCGGGGCCGGCGCCGGCCTGCTGCTGTACCCCCGCGCACTCGGCATCGCGCACGATGCGCTGGCCCAGCAGATCCTCGCCGCCGTCGCCGCGGCGGGTGTCGCTTTGGCAGGCATCGTCGCCGCACACGTGCATCGACGCGGCCGGACGCCGCTGCTGGTGCTGACGCCGGACGTGCTGCGCTCGCCGCTGCTCGACGGCGCGGTCGCGTGGCAGGATGTGGCGGACTTCCAGGTCACGCACGGCAAGCGGCTCACCTTGACGCTGGCACTCGCGCCAGACGCCGCACTGCCGAGGGCCAAGCACCTGTTCTCGCAGGCCCGTGTTAGCCGACGGCGACGTCACGTCAGCGTGCAGTCTCTGGGCGCGCGCGGCCTGAAGCCCGACGCCTTCGCCGTGCTGGTCGGACGCTACCTCGCGGCCTCTCGCGCCCGCGTGCACCTGTCAGCGGCGCATACAGGGATCTGATCGCTTGGGCACCGGCAAACGTCCTTCCACGCGCTGGCTCAATGCCGCTTGTGGTTCGTCGCCCTATTCTTCGCGGCATTCCTGATCGGGCTAATCTGGCTCGTCGTCGGCAACCTGCCCAAGGTCGAACACCACTACGTCTTGGAGCAGATCCTCGACTGCGAGCCGGCCCGCGAAGATCCGGACCTCGTTGCCCGCACCGAGCGCCTCGATGCGTTGAAGGTGGTCGAGGAGCGGATCAAGGCGCTCAACCGCACTGCTTTCAAACTCAACGAGCGAGAGGCCGCCTTGGCTACCGTCGACGCCGAGCTTCGTGCGGCGGCGTAGAGCCAACTCGAAGCAGCAGAGCGTGGACAGGAGTTGCGCGTGTTCGGCTAGCTGCCGCTGCTCGGCGCTCGATAGGCGGTCTCGATCATCCGGAGCAGATCCTCGCGGCCTTGGTTGTCGTCCGCTGCCATGTCCGCTTCTGGGTTCAACCGATGACGTGCCCGATGGCTGATATGGGCGCCAAGCCGAACGTCCGGTCTTGCGCGCTGGCAATCCGGCGTGGCGAAGTCTGACCGAACGGGGAATGGCTGCTTCAGATCAGCGTCGCCGGAACAGCGGACGGCCGCCTATCGGTCCAAGTCGGTCGTCGGTTGCCTCGGCTAACGATCGCCGAAGCGGACGTCGGCGAAGCCATCCGCCGTGAAACGGTTGCAAGCCTCACGCCTCGTCCCGCGGCGGATGCCCGAACAACGCCTTGTAGGCACGGCTGAAGGCAGCCTCCGACTCGTAGCCAACCCGCAGTCCGATCTCACCAACGCGCGCCTCACGCCGCATGAGCATGTCCCGGGCAAGACCGAGCCGCCACTCGTTCTGATAGCGCAGCGGTGCGCGTCCGACGAGTTCGGTGAAGCGCTCGGCGAAACTCGAACGGGACATCCCCGCCACCTCGGCCAGTTCCTCGACGCTCCAGGGCCGCATCGGCCGCTCGTGCATAACTTTGAGCGCACGCGCGATGCGCGCGTCGGATAAGCCGCCAAGCCATCCGGACGTGTGCCCGAGATGCACCCACGTGCGCAGGGTACGAATGACGAGCAGGTCGATGATCCGAGAGATCATCAGGGCAGCCCCGGGCTGCGCGTCGACGGTCTCACGCATCATGAAGGGGACCATACCGTCGAGCCATTCCGCCCCGTCGGCGTGGCAGATGTGGATGCGCTCCGGCAGGGCGGAAATCATGCCTCGCAGGCTGTAGGGGTCGAACCAAAATCGGCAGACGATGGCGACCGCCTGCCCGTGCGGTGCCTCAAGGCGTGACGCCCCGGGGCCGCGGGGTAGAAGCACCAGGTCGCCCACGTCGATCATGGTGAGCGCATCACCGGCGCTGATGCGAAGAGAGCCTTCCGCGACTACAAGGACATAGGCCGCGTCAATCTCAAGCTCCAGCCGGGCCGCCTGCGCGACGGTGCGCGCTTGGACTTGGTCCCCGGTGAGGCGGATCTGCGCCAACACGTGCGAGAGAAGATCGCCGGAGGCGCCGCGCGAACCGGCGTCCGGAGGATTGATCAAGTTTTCCCGCGTTCCCGTCATGGCCTGTATCGATTGAGGGTTTTACGAAGTCCTCCGACGACGGCGCCTATCCCATTGATGGCGAGCGATATTCTGGGATCGCACCCGTGCGCCTACTCGTCGCTCCGCTTGATCGGCGCTTTGCCGATCCTCGGCGCGGATAACCCAGCACGAAAGACAAGGCGATGATACCTCTTACAACACCACGCTGGTTGACCTCCTATTACTTCGTTCGCGCGGGCGTTGCCGCGGCCTGGGTTGCGGCGGCCTACACAATCGGGCGCAGCACGCCTCTTTTCGCGGCAGCGCTCTTGGTCGCCTATCCGGCTTGGGATGCCGCCGCAAACCTCGCCGATGCCCGCCACAGCGGCGGACTGGCTCGCAACCCCAGTCAGGTCATCAACGCGGTCGTCAGCATCGTCACCGCGCTAGCGGCGGCTCTTGCCCTGCGGCAAAGCCCTTACGCGGTGCTCGACGTATTCGGCGCCTGGGCTATCCTGGCTGGTCTGTTGCAGCTTGCTACCGGCGTTCGGCGCTGGAGCACGGGCGCTCAGTGGGCGATGATCCTGAGCGGGGCGCAGTCAGCGCTGGCGGGCACCCACTTCGTTGTGAAGGCGAATGGCCCTACGGTCCCTGGGATTACGGACATCGCGCCTTACGCCGCCTTCGGCGCCTTTTACTTTCTGGTCTCGGCGATATGGCTGACGGTGACTCGGGCGCGGCACGCCTCGCAGGGTCGCGCTGTCTAGCTCATGGCTTTGTGAGCCCTTCCTCCGCGACGGCGCAGAGCCCGTCATCGATGCGTCCCATGATGTTATGGCCGCCCAGCGTGGAATTTTCGACCAATGGCTGCGGTTGGGTGGCGGGCGCCCGTTGCGGCCGCTCCCGTCAGCGGCTTCGAAGTGGCGCAACTGGGACGCACAAGCCGAGGCGGTCAAACGTCCGCTTCGCGGATGCCGCAAGAGACGGCTGAGCGTCCGAGATGGGCGCATTGCGGTACGTCGGCTTTCAGCCGGAAGCTCTATGGCAGATCGGCATCCGTCCGAGACGCTCACACGAAGTCCATCAGCTAACGAGGACGACAGCCGGAAAGCGGACGCGACCGACTGCACATCCCGCCTGTGCGCGTGCCGGTACTCACGCGGGTTCATGGCGTAGCGATCTTTGAAGCGGCGGGCGAAATGCGCCTGGCTACTGAAGCCGCAGCCGTAAGCCAGCATGCCGAATTTCGCTTACGCCCGTTCGATGATCGAGCACGACGAAATCCCCGGCTCACCGCCTCACGCTGGTTCTGCTGGACGGCATGGCAGCCGCGTTGAGTTAAGAGCGCAGAGAGGCAATCGTCCCGGCCGTTCCGCCGAACTGCCTCGGGTATTACTTCGGTGTGAGCGGAGCTCTGAACGCTTCGCATAATTTGCAAAGGTTCGAACGCGGTGAACTCGATCCGACCTTGCAATGGCGCAGCGTCAAGTTGCCGGATCTCGTTCGGCACCATCTAACTGCACATCATTTCCCGCCATCGGCGGAAGGCGATACCAAGATGACATCCTTCGGTCGAGAACAGAGGTTACCTCCGCAGCCCTGGCCTACAACTTGCCATTCAACAGCGCAGGTTGGAAGGTTCGATCGTCTATTGTATATAGTTTGATGGATCAACAATCGCATGCCGAAAACTGTCTCACTCCCTTAGAAAGCGGTCCTCCCTGAGGTATGTCTTTGCGCCATGTGGAGGATGTTTTCAGGGGGCAGGCCTCACGACCAATTTCTTTTAAACTTGTACACCAAGCGTCCCTTGGCGGCGTGATCCTGGGCGCGTTCCCCAATCTGCCCGGTATAGGACAGCCGGGCGCTCAGGCCCGGCGCCAGCATAGCCTTGAGCCCAACCTCACTCACCAGCGCATTCCGGTCGATCGGAAGGCCCCGGCTCGTGAACCGTGCCCCGGTCCCCCGGAATGCCAGCGGCACGGTCGTGACCAGGTCGCCGAACGAACACCGGTAGGTGATCATCCGGTGCGGTGAAGGCGTTACCGGTGACCTGGAGGGTTCCGCCGTCGAAGGCGAGGGGACCGCTGGCGGCGCCAAGGTTGGTGTCGCGCGACACCGAGAGGGTGCCGCCCGCCAGGACGACGCCGCCCGAGGAGGTGTTCGTGCCGCTCAGCGTCAACGTGCCGAGCCCGAGCTTGAACAAAATCCCCGGACCGGACACGACGTTCGACACCGTCAGGGTCTGAGCCGGGTCAATGGCCAGACCCGAGACACCTTGCAGGGTGAATGGGCGCGCTGACGTGAAGCTCGCCGTCGCCTCCAGGGCGGCGCCGTCGCCGATCGTGACTGCACCGTAGGGTTGGCCGAGATTCGCCTCCCGCAATCCGGCACGACGACGGTCGTGTCGAGCCCGGCCGCGCAGGTGACCACGGCGCTCCTGAACCAGACCGCGTCCGGCGTCGTGCGGGCGCTCAACAGCCTGTCGGGCGAGATCCAGGGCTCGGCGGTGATGTTGCGGGCGCACAGCGCCCTCGCCGCGCAGGGCACCCTGCTCGAACACCTGCGCTTCGGCGCCGATTCGGCCGGTAGTCCCAGCCTGACAGGCGCTGCCGGCCAGCGCTTCGCCCCCGGCACCACCCTGCCGGCCGGCTACACTGCCTTCACCCCGGACGAACCTGCCACCGGCCTCGTGCCGGTGCGGCCGCTCGCGCCGCGCTACACCGTTTGGGGCCAAGCCTTCGGGGTGTTCGGTGCGAGTGACGCCACTCGCAACACCGCCCGCCTCACCCGGGAGTCCGGCGGCTTCGTGCTCGGCGCCGAGACCGGCCCGGCCGTGCTCGGCGACGGGCTCCGGCCTCGACGGCTGACGCCTCGGCGTGGCGGGCGGCTCCGGCGTCACGCAGTTCGACGCGACAACCCGCCAGTCGCCCGGTCGGATCGAGGGCAGCTTCGGCGCCGCTTATGTCACCGGAACGCTTGGACCCGTGCAGGTCCGGCTCGGAGCCATGCATGGCAGGGACGCTCTCGACACCCGCCGTACGGTGCTGTTCCCGGGCTTCTCGCAGGCAGTCAGCGGCCGCGACGGAGGCAGCACGCTGCAAGGCTTCGGCGAGGTAGGCTACCGAATCGGCGGGGCGGAGCGCTACGTCGAGCCGTTCGTAGGCGAGGCGGCGCTGCGCTTGCGCCAGGACCGCTTTACCGAGACGGCCGGCTCGGCGGCGCTGGCAGTATTCCGGCGGACCGACATGATCGAGACGGCCACGGCAGGCGTTCAGGCGCAGATAGTGGTGGCAGATCTGTTCGGGAACGCCGGCCCACTGTTAGCGCAGGGTCTGATCGGCTACCGGCGGGCGTTCGGGGACGTGGTGCCGGCCGCGCTGCTGGCGTTCCGCGGCAGCACGGCCTTCCGGACGTCCGGCGCGCCGCTGGCCCCGGACGCGGCCATGGTGACCGCAGGCCTAAACTGGGCGGTGGCGCCGGGAAGAGTGATGGGTTTGAGCTACGACGGCCAGATCGGGGCGCGGACGAGCGACCACGCCGTCAAGGGCAGCCTCTCGTATCGCTGGCGAGCGGGGTTAGTTTCAGATCCAGGTTCATACCGCATGTTATGGGAATGGCCGGCTCAGGATCGCGATCGCACCTCGACGCCTCGTCCAGATCCGGACGGGCTGCTTGCAACCCAATCCGGTTGCCTGCGGCGCTATCAGCGCTTCCCCATAGCGGCTCAAATAGGGCCTTGACTTAGAGCGCACTCAAACTCCTAGCCTCAGACGCGTCGTGGCGAGAACGGTGCTCATGAAGATTGGGAAACTGGCGAAGCATTCGGGATTGTCCGCTCACACTATCCGCTATTACGAGCGGATCGGGCTGCTGCCCTATGCCGACCGGGACCAATCGAGCCAACGTGACTACGATGCATCGATCCTGACCTAGATCGCGTTCCTCGGCCGTCTCAAGACGACCGGAATGCCGATCCGGGAGATGCTGCGCTACGCAGCCTTGCGGGAGAGCGGCGGCGTCACGGAGGCTGAGCGACGTGACATGCTGGAGCAGCACCGTGAGCGCGTCCGCGCCCATGTGGCTGATCTACAAGCCTGCCTCCTCGTCCTCGACACCAAGATCGCCGGCTACGCCGGTCCGGACGAGAGGACACAGGCCTATGACGAAATCCCACCACAGCGGCGGCGAAAGCCGGCTCGAACGCGGACGGCGGGCGCTCGCTGAGATCGATGGCCAGGCCGGAGAGAATGTCGTCGCCTCGCTCGCCGACATTGCCCCTGATTTCGCGACCTATCTGCTTGAATTCCCCTTTGGCGACATCTACAGCCGCCCCGGCCTTGACCTGCGCGCCCGCGAAATCGCCACCATCGCAGCTCTAACGGCGATGGGCAACGCGGCCCCGCAGCTCATGGTTCACATTGAGGCGGGCCTTAATGTTGGTCTCTCGCGCGAGGAAATTACCGAGATCATTATGCAGATGGCCGTCTACGCCGGCTTTCCCGCGGCTCTGAACGGCTTGTTTGCTGCCAAGGAAGTGTTCGCGAAATGATACCTCGACTGATATGACTACGGCGGGTCGAACGCCAATGTCATAATGAGGTCCGCTCCGATGCGCTCGTCGCTCGGAAGCGGACCACCGCGAAACCACTCAATCAAGTCGTCGGTAGGCTTCTGCATCGTCGGCTGCCTGGATGCGGGCCGTTCCGAGGCGCATGATGGAATACGCGCGTTCGCTGAAAGCCGCGCCCTGCCTCGTTCCGTAGCGTTCCCTTCTGCAAACAGCCGCTATGGCGTGGAAGCGGCAAGGTGCCGGGTGCTGGTCAGCGATATAGTCCCTCGGCCTGAAGACGGCTGAGCAGCGCGCCAGCCTGCTCCTGGGCCGCAATGCCGTCCTCAGGCCCCTGGAAGCCATACTCGCACATCGGCATCAGCTTCTGCATCGCCTGGTCCATCGCCGAGCCTTCGCACAGGATCAAAACTTGGCGGTCGGTCGGGTCCTTGAGGAAGCGCCAGAGCATCAGCATGAGGTTCAGGGCCGGCCGCTCTTGCCAATCGGCGAACGCCTGCCGCGTGAGGCGCTCGAGGCGGCAGGGGCGCGGCTCCTCTACCGCCCGCCCTATTCGCCCGACTTCAATCCGATCGAGCAGATCGTCTCCAAGCTCAAGCGCCTGCTCCAAACTAGGGCAGCCCGCACCGTGCCCGACCTGTGGGCTGCCATCCGGCAGGCGCTTGCCCGCTTCACAGCGCACGAGTGCCGCAACTGCCTCGCCGCCGCCGGATACGGAGACGACGTGGCCATTGCTACATGATCGGGCGAGGCTCTAGGTCGCGAACCGATAACGGCTGGCACGGTTGAACCGCGGCGTTGTTAGCCCTCTGAGCAGGAGGGTCTTGATGGCGCGGTTTGATCTGACGGATGCGGAGTGGGCGGTGATCGAACCGCTGTTGCCGACGGACGTGCGCAGCAAGGAGCGCGTGGATGATCGGCGGGTGCTGAACGGGATCTTCTGGCGGCTGCGCACGGGCGCGCCCTGGGCCGACCTCCCGGCGCGCTACGGCCCACATACGACCTGCGGCAACCGTTTTCGGCGCTGGCGCAAGCGTGGCATCTGGGATCGGCTTTTGGATGCGGTGTCAAAGGCTTACGACGGCGACCTGCAGATGATCGACGCGACCAGCGTGCGGGTTCACCAGCATGCCGCCTGCGCCCAAAAAAAGACGGCCGATCCGGTGGCATGGGTCGCTCGCGCGGCGGCCTGACGAGCAAGATCCACGCGCTGGTAGATGCCGACGGCCGTCCGGTGGCGCTCAAGATCACCGAGGGTCAAGCGCACGCTGGGCGCGCGGCGGCCGACATGCTGGGCGGTCTGGGCGCGGGCCAGATCCTGCTGGGGGATCGAGCCTATGACAGCGACGCGCTTCGCACTCGGATGGCGGAGCAGGGCGCGTGGGCGAATGTGAAGCCGATGCCCAACCGCAAGCGAGTGCCGGCGTTCAGCCCGTTCCTGTACAAGTACCGCAACTTGGTCGAGCGCTTCTTCAGCAAGATCAAGCACTTCCGGGCAGTCGCCACCCGTTACGACAAGGATCCCGACAACTTCCTAGCCAGCGTCAAGCTCGCAGCCCTGCGGGTCTGGCTGCGAGCTTAATGAGTCCGCGACCTAGATCAGCGTGGCCGCTACGTGCCGACCATCAACCCTACTGTGCCTCATCGCTGCTATCGAGGCGAGGCGTCGGCCCTCGCGCGCGAGGTCATTGTCCGCCAATGGCCGAAACAAGCCAATTGAAAATGTGGGCCCGCAGCTTTAAAGGGGCCGATTTCTTGAGTTAAAACAATGATTTAAAATAAATAGTTGGCGGAGAGGGTGGATTCGCCGCCGCACGCTCGAGCCCACTGCAAATTAAAGGCTTTTGCTCGCTCCGAGTCGAAACTTCGTAGCAACGTCTCGGGACACCCGTCAAACGTGGGGAGAGGTCAGAACGGCGCGCGATCACCCGCTCTCAGGGCCAATGGGTATCAGCATACGATCCGGTAGTGCTGCCGGATTGCGAGGCCCTTCGCTCATGACAGCGCCAGCACTGGGGCCAAACTCAGCGCCGATAAGCGGACGTGCCGCTTTGCGCCCATCCCGGCCATTCAGCTGACTGTGGCGACTTCCCGTAAGCGGACGTTGCAAGCTACGATCAGCCAATAGCGCTGCGCGGTGTGCTTCAGGCCGCATGCACGCGGTCTGAGTCGGATCGCGGGTGCTGGGCGGCCTGATGGATCGACTCCGGGACGGGAAGGGGCTGCGCGAATGTCGGTCAGCAGGGTGGACCTCGTGGACGCGGGCTCGCCGGAGGCGCTCGTCAAACGCATCCTACAGGCCGAGCCGAACCTTCCGGTGCCCGTGCCGATCCAAGAGCTGTGCGCACGACTCGGCATCCTCCGGATCCAGGACCTCGACACCGACGAGTTCGAGGGTGGCCTCGTTACCGACGCGAAGCGATCTGAAGGCACCATCCTCGCCAGGCGCGGGGGCGAACCGCGTCGCCGCTTCACGATCGCACATCAACTCGGCCACTTCCTGATGGCGCACCACGTCCCGGATCAGCCCGGGCGGTTCCTGTGCAAGAGCTCTGACCTGCTCCGCGTCACAGCGAAGGAGGGCGATCAGCGGAAACGCAGGGAGGTCGAGGCCAACCGCTTCGCCACCCTCATGCTGATGCCTCCGCACCTGCTGCGGGGAGCGATGGCGGCCTTTCGTGAGCTGGATCTGGAGCACGTTCTTGTGCTCGCGCGCGACTTCGCGGTCGGCAAGGAGGCGGCGGCTCGGGCCTACGTACAATACCATCCCGAGCGGATCGCCATCGTCGTGGCGGGCAACGGCCGGGTGCAGCGGTGCTACCGGAGCCTCTCCTTTCCCACCATCACCTGCGCGGTCGGCAGCCCGGTCCCGACAGGCTCGCTCTTTCACAGCAGCCCACATCGGCCGAACATCGTGAGCGACACCGCCGCGTGCAGTCCCGATCTCTGGATCGACGTGAAGCGCGACCTCCGCGCGCCAGACCTCTATGAGCAGGTGTACCGTCAGCAGAACGGCTTTGCGATGATCCTGCTGCGTCTGGACGCTGTCCCGGAGGAGAGCGCTGAGGAGCGCAGGCTGAATGAGGGCTGGCGTCACCGCTTCCACTCGGGGCGACGGTAGGCAAGATCCGGCTCTGACGGGACAGCCCTGACGGCCCTAACCTGCTGCTTCGTCAGAGCGGGCCGTACCGCCGTTCCGTCGCTGATCCGGCGCACTCCCGAGGTCGGTCGGGGAGCAATGAGGTCATGAATGGCGGGAACTGACGACAGCCTTCGGCCGCTCCTCAACCAGGCCGCGGCAGAGGAAGCGTTCCTCGACCGTGTCGGCCTCCCCGAGGACGCCGAGCTGAACGCGATGGGCAGCGCGCCTGCGACGTCTCCTGCCGTGTCGTTGATGATCACGAACCGTCAGCGGGCGGCGCTTCGTGAGCTTGGCTTTTCCGAAGAAGCCATTCGGCAGATGACGCCCGCCGAGGCGCATGGGAAGCTGGGATTGGCCTAGCTGCCGTCCCCACAGCGCATATCAAGCGCTTCGAGGCGCCTGCCGACCTCATCCAAGAAGCGGCGTACGCTCACCATCTGCCTCCTCCGCCGCCGATAACCGCCGACAGCCGAGCGCTCGTATATTGGGGATGGTGGCGCCAAAACCGGCGAAAAGGCAGGATCGACCCTGGATTTTGTTCCTGTTTTGTTCTAAATGGCCTCACGGATCGAGCCCCTGTTCAACCCCTCGGTTGCTCCGAGCTACCCCGTGTCATGGCCGATACCGAAATCCCGCCACTCAGCCCCGACGACGCTAAGCTGATCCGCAATGAGCGGGCGAAGCTGACGGCGATGTGGGTCAACGGGGTCGCAGTCGCCTCCGTGGCTGTCGGCGGCATCTCCCCGTCAGTGGCAATCTTCTCGGGCACCGCCAGCGCGCTTACAGCCAGCACTCTCCTGGTTGGTTGGAGTCTCCTGGCAGGTATACTACATCTGGTGGCTAGACGCCTGCTCGGAGCCCTGCGCGCGTGAGCCTGACGCTCGCACAGATGGTTGTTCTTTTTCTCGGCCCGCTCGTCCTGGCGACGATGGTCGCCGTCGTCCTGTGGCTGACGCATGAGAGAGAATCCGACCGCCTCAAGCGCGCTGAAGCGGATCGCGCGATTTGGCTCAAATATCAAGACGAGCGGAAAGTGCCCGGAGAGTAGTTTCTCTCCCTGTCTGTTGGTCCGCCAACGTATAAAATTGATCATCATCCGATTTCGCCAAGACAGCGAGTTTGTCTTGGTGGTTGGTGTAGCTTTCGCGAGGAGTTGCGAGGTTTGCTCTTGCGTGGCTCAGCCCGGGTGCGGTCCCATCCGGCGGCGGTCATGCTCGATGGCGAACACATGACTGTAGAGGTTCGCCACCCAGCTCCTCCCCTCAACCGTGAGATCGAGAAAGCGAATCGCGTCCCCGATGACCGGTTCGATCTTGCCCCAGAAGAACGCCGGGTATCGCTCCGCGAGGTCCGCCGGGTTCGCATAGCCGAGCTGGTCAGCCAGGCCGACCTCGGCGAACTCGTGGAACAGCGCGTTCAGTTTACGAGGGTAGAGCGGATCGCCAAGTTGCCCGATCAGGTCAGCCGCACGCATCAAGCCGGCTTCGGTCCCGGTTTCCCGGTGCTCGTCGTCCGCAGGCACGGGGAAACGGGTCAACTCGATGGCGCGGATCACCCGCTGCGCATCGACGAGGTCATTCGTGCCGAAGCGCTCCTGCACTGCCAGCTTCGAGCGCTCGATGTGGTAAGGTGCCAGCGCTGCATCGGACGCACCTCGTGGCAGACCGATGGTGGTGCCCTGCGCGTCGATGACGAAGGCGTTCGCCCGGTCGCCTGAGCAGACACCACGCACGTAGCCGATGTCATGGTACAGAGCCGCCAGGATCATGTGCAGCCAATCCTCCGGCGTGATGCCCTTGTCGAGGAACCGGCCGCGCAGGATGTCCTGAGCGACGAGGGTGACGAGAGCCGTGTGGTCGCCGTCATGGTAGAGCGCATCGCTGCCGACGATCCGCTCGATGGTCAGACGTGCGGACGTCTCGATCACCTCGGCAAAACGTGGCTCGCGACTGCCGAAGGTGCGCTGATAGGTTAGAGCGAGATGCTCGCCGAGCGCGTCGGCCAGCATCTTCGTCACATCGAACATGACCGGAATCCCGCACATCGAGCAAACGCCGATTTTGGCTGTCGTGTCGGTCTGCATCATGACATCAAGTGAGCGGCAACCCATATCGGGAACTCGCCCTCTGAGCGTCGAGGCATCAAGCTCCAGGTAGGCTCGTATGATTTCACAGCCGCTGTAGCCGCGCTCGTTCTCTAGCTCAGCCGATATCATCAAGCGCCGTTTCGGCCGCCTCAACCGGAGGCCGAAGCACCAGTCAGGCTAGGCTGCCGTTGCGGTTCCTCGCATCCCTTTGCACGCCTCACCGCCAGGTCGGTTGAGACCCTTTCCAGATCACGTGAAACCAAACCGATAGGATTCCCCATGGCCGGCCTTAAAGACAAACGTGGCTTCATCGACAAGGACCGACTTGATCTGTCGGAACGCAAGGCTGTCGAGTTTTGGATGAAGCGCTGGGGCGTCACGCAGGACCAGCTCACGGCGGCGCATCGGAAGGTCGGTCGAATGACCAAGGATATCGCCGCCGAGTTGGGCAAAAAGCGTTAGGGGGGCGCTCGCCACAACAGGGTATCTCCTCAGGGGACGTCGTTGATGGATAGGCCGCACCCTGATCGTGTTCGGACCAGCGCCCTGGATTTCTGGTTGGCCCGAAGCGCCGTCGCCTGCGTTGCCGCCCTCCAACTGCTCGTTGTGAACGACTTCTCGCTCGGACCGCGCTGGCTTGCCCCGACGCTCGAACTCGCGCTGCTGGTGCCACTCTCGGCCGCCACGGCCTGGAACCAGGGCCGGGCGCGGCGCGCCACGACGGACGCACACTGGGCCGAGGTCCACCGCCACCATCGCCTGATCCGCAGGATGGCACTCTTCATGACTGCGCTGGTCACCGTGACCAACACCGCCGCCCTCGCGGCCCTGGTCCACGCCCTCCTGAACGGCAAGGCAGCCGGCGGCCCGACCTTACTGATCGATGCCCTCAACATCTGGGGCACCAATGTCGTGATCTTCGCCCTGTGGTTCTGGACGACAGATCGCGGTGGTGCGGCTTTGCGCGGCCATCCGAGTGCGCGGGATCCGGACTTTCTGTTCCCACAAATGACGCTTCCGCAGCAGGATGCGGCAGCCCCGTTCGTGCCGGGCTTCGTAGACTATCTGTTTCTGGCCTTCACCAACGCCACCGCCTTCTCACCCACTGACACGCTGCCGCTGACGCCGCGTGCGAAATTGCTGATGATGGCTGAGGCGTTGATCTCCCTGCTTACTGTGGCCCTTGTCGCCGCACGCGCCGTCAACATCCTCGCATAGTCAGGCCGCGGACCTCGATGGGTACTACGACGCCGGATCAACCGATCGCCCGTTGGAAACGAGCCGACCTCCTCCGGGTTGGCCAAGGCCACCCGCAAAGATGATCCGGCGCATGAACGTCTGGCAGCTCATCGCCCACGATCACGCCTACCTCGCGCATCTGATCGCAGAGAGTCGGTACACTTTCGGTGGGTCGGCGATCCACGACCGTGAGGAGGTGCTGGGCGGCTTAATCGATGAGCTTGCCGCTCATGCCGAGGCGTTGGAGGCCAGTCTCTATGCGCCGCTGCGCCACCTGGATCGGACACGCCAACTCGCCGAGGACCTGCACCATGAGCATGCGCAGTTCCTCGGGCAACTTGATGCTCTCGCGAGATCGCGGCAGGGCGGCTTTTCCTCGCAGACGGGTATGATCCTCGACGTCGCTCTGATCGGTCAGCACCTCCGCCGTTACACTCAGGAGCTGATACCGGCAGCTCAGGAGCTTCTCTCTCCGGCGCAAGTCGATGCCGCCGCACACGCCTTCGTTCGTGCGAAGATGCAAACTCTGAAGGCACGGCATGGTCGCAGATCCGATAAACTGACGTTGGCCAGAATCGCACGGGCCTGCGCCGTCTGCGCTGCTGCGGCCGGTATCGGCTACCTTGCTGGGCGTTCGGCCTCGGCCAAAGGGCGGAAGCTTCTCGTCACATCTACGCGTTGAGATCGCGCCGCAGCATAACCGCTAAGTCTATCCGGCGCAGACACGCTGGGTAGAGATTGAACGGCTGCATCGCTGCCGCGAGTTCGATGAGCGCGGCTTGAGGCGCAGCGGCGCGACTGACCAGGCGCAAAGCGGCGGAGTCCCGACTTCTGCAACTCGCGATACATCCTCAAACCGCCCGATGATGTGCGCCGTAAACAAGCATTAACTCTGCGCGGGCATCGTTCTGGGCCTGATCGATTAGCCGTTCGGACCAACGGGGTCCGCCCACTCGAGACGGGAGACAACCGGTCCATGCCTCGCCTGCTCGAACTGCTGCGCTGGAAACTTCAGATGCTTTTTGCATGGAAGCCGACACGTGCTCAGTTGCTGCCCCTGATCCTGGGGGTTTACGCCCTAGCGGGTTGGGGAGCCTATGCGAATAAAGCTTCAGCCAACCGCGATCTCACCACTCAGGTCGCCCTCCTTCAGACGGAGCGAGACGGGTTAGTGAGCCGTCAGAAAGAGTCGGAGCAGGCGAGCATCGAGCTCGTTCGTGAGTGGCAGGGCAAACTCGCCTCTGCCCGCGCGGAACTCGGCCAAGCTATCGCGGCTCGTGACGCAGCGAAGGGGCAGCTAGCCGGTTCACAGCGCGAGCTTATCGCTTCGAAGAAGCGCTTCGATCAAGCTCGTGATCGAGTATCCGAGACGGGAAGCATCAAACCGGCCGAGCCGTCAAAGAAGGCCGCAAGTAAGCCATAGACCCGCTGGGTCGGCCTTTGGCGTGATGAACTCGGACTCACGCTGTTTCCTTTGGGGATTAAGCTTCAGGAAGTCTGGTTGGGACGCCGTGCCGAGGCCGCGGCTGCCGTGTGTACGAAGAGCTGGCTGCCGGGCTCGCCCGCATCGAGGACGACCCGGCGATCCGCGTCGCCGTCCTGCGCGGGGCTGGTGGTAAGGCCTTCGTCGCCGGTACCGATATCGAGCAGTTCGTGGGCTTCTCCGGGGATGACGGGGTGGCCTACGAGGCGCAGATTGATACCTGTGTCGCCGCGCTGAAACGCGTGCGTGTCCCGACGATCGCTCTCGTCGAGGGGCTCTGGCGGTCGGGGGCGGTCTTGCGATGGCCAATGCCTGCGATCTGCGCATCGCCGCGGCCGGAGCGCGGTTTGGCGTTCCGATCGCCCGGACCCTCGGCAACTGCCTGTCGCCGCGAACTTGCGTCGTCTCACGGCGACGTGGGCCTGAGCACCGTCAAACGCATGCTCCTCCTGGCCGACGGCCGAGAGCCTGGAGCCGCTCGGCTACCGCGCCGCGATCACCAGCCCCGAGACGCTGGAGGCGACCGTGGCGCAGATCTGCCAGCGCCTGCTCGGCCAGGCGCCGGTGACCATGCGCGTCACCCGGGAAATGCTGGCCGCGCTCGCCGTCGATCCCAACATCGACGGGGGCGACGGCATCCGCACTTGCTACGGCAGCCGAGACTTCGCCGAAGGAGTTCGGGCCTTTCTCGACAAGCGATCCTCGGCTTGGTTGAGAACCTGATTGGACGATCCGCATAGAACAAGAGCTACAGACCTCTCCTCCGAGGAAAACACCGTTGAGGAGAGGAGGCGTTCACCGTCTGCTGTGGCCAGCAACGCACCCAAAAGCTGCCGTGCCGCTATCGGCCAGGACTGGCCAACTGCTTAGCTCCCATCTCAGCCCTTCAGAGTTATAGTGGAGCTCATCCAACCGGTGCACCGCGGTTCGAGCGCCGTGTCATTGGACGCCCCGAGGATCTCTGCGCAAGCGGCTCTGCCCTGGTGGCTGCTCGGAGCCCCGCCGAGCCCAAGGCTTGCTCCAGAACACCTGTCCCTCTTCGCCGTCCAAGCGGGGGCCGAGATCGAGACGCTCCGCGTGGAATGACATCAGTCGTTTGTCGCCGGACACAACAGCGTTTGCCGAATATCGCCGATCAATTTTCTATCGAATACGTTCTATCATCCATTCGAGGGAAGACAAATGGAGCCTTGGCAGTAATGTAGCCCCATCGTCACGGCAGCGCTTAC
Source organism: Methylobacterium sp. OAE515 (assembly GCF_041806315.1). Lineage (NCBI taxonomy): Bacteria > Pseudomonadati > Pseudomonadota > Alphaproteobacteria > Hyphomicrobiales > Methylobacteriaceae > Methylobacterium > Methylobacterium sp. OAE515. Next base: position 1,358,292 of record NZ_JBGMUV010000001.1, on the reverse strand, counting down.
ACGTTCTCTCACCGCGCTGCGCGCAACACCCCGGATCGGCGGCGAGCCGTGCCGGACCGGAGGGGCACGTGGAGACAGAGCGGCGCTTTTTTCTCGGCGGCCTCGCCTTCGGCGTCGGCACCATTGTGTCCGGCCGGGCGCTTGGAGCCGACGGAGACGGTCGGGCAGACGGCAAAAACGCGTCGTCCTCCTCGAGCTTCGTCCGGACGATCCCGCGCAAGACCGGTGCAGCCCAGGCCTTCACCGGGCACCTCGACGGGGGGGCGATCAAGGCGACGTCGGGCGGGTGGGCCCGCGATCTGACCGCCCGTCAGCTGCCGATCGCGACCGGCATCGCGGGCGCACACCTGTTCCTCAATCCGGGCGGTGTGCGCGAGATGCACTGGCACTCCTCGGCAGAGTGGGCCTACATCATCGCCGGTCAGTGCCAAGTGACGATCATCGATCCCGACGGCGGCCTCGAGGTCGTCAATTTCGGTCCCGGTGACACGTGGTCGTTTCCCGCCGGCCATGCCCACGCGATCCCGACGCTCGGCGAGACGCCGTGCCACGCGATCCTGGCGTTTGATGACGGCCTGTACGGGGATCACGGCACCTTCGGCCTGAGTGACTGGCTCAGTCGTCTCGACCCCACGACCCTGCAGGCCGCGTTCAGCCTACCGGATACGGTCATCCGCAACCTGCCGGAGGGCGAGGTCTATATCGCGCAGGGGCCCGTCATCCCGCTGGACGGGGCCGTCGCGCGCGAAGAGCGTCGCGTGAACGCTGCGGCCTCCCATCGGTTCGCCCTCGCCCAGGCTCAGCCCATGATCGCGCGTGCGGCCGGGACACTGCGCGCTGCGCCCGCCCAGGCCTTCCCGATGTCGACCACCATGACGGGCTTCAGCGAGACGCTGCTTCCAGGCGCCTTGCACGCGCCGCACTGGCACCCCGGGGCGAACGAGTGGCACTTCCTGCTCGAAGGCCGCACGCGTGTGACGGTGTTCGAGCCCGAGAAGCGGCTCGCCACGGCGGAGCTGATGCCGGGCGATTGTGCATACTTCCCGAAAGCCGCCGCGCACATGATCGAGAACATCGGGAGCGAGCCCTGCACGTTTGTAGGCGTGCACGACAGCCCTGCGCACCAGGAGTGTTCGCTCTCGCAGTGGCTGGCGCTGGCCCCTCGGCAGGTGATCGCGGCGAATCTTGGTTTGCGCGAGGATGAGCTGGCGAGATTGCCGAAGGAGCCGATCGCCTTCGCGCGATCCGCCTGACCATGGCGGCGTCGCGTCGCGCGGTTGCGGTCGGGGCCCTGCTCCTCTGCGCAACGGCAAGCCGCTCCGTCGCGGGGATCGGAACAGATCAGCCGCGGAACGCGGTAGACCTACAATCGGCGGACGCGCCGCTGACCGGAACCCGTGTCGACCTCGATCTAGCCGGCGATTGGGGGATGGTCGGCATCGATCCACGCTCCGTGATCTCGGTGGAGCCTGTTGAGGGCAGGGCAAACGAGGCGTGCCGCGTCGTGTGGCGCGACGGACAGGCCCTCATCTTGGGAAGCGTGAACCAGACGAGGACGCGGCTCGGCTTGGAGCGAGCGCGCTGATTGGGAGGCGGGCGGCTGTCGAGCTTGTGAGCCGCGTCCCCCAAATGCGATGAATCACCTTGCGTTCGGTTCAATACCCGGAACGCCGCGAAAGCAGATGGGGTGGATGGCTCCCGCTCCGACTGACGGCATCTCGGTGCCAAGATGTGGTTGCTGTCGAACAGCAGCCACGCAGATGCAGGAGCCATTCTCATGGAGATCACCACCGTCGGCATCGATCTGGCCAAGAGCATCTTTCAGGTCCACGCCGTTCTTTTCCAAGCTGCCGCGTAGCCTGATCGGCATGGAGGCATGCGGCACGGCGCACCACTGGGCCCGGGAACTCATGAAGCTCGGCCACGACGTGCGGCTGATGCCGCCGGCTTACGTGAAGCCGTACGTCAAGCGTGGCAAGACCGATGCGAACGACGCTGCTGCCATCTGCGAGGCGGTGACGCGCCCCAGCATGCGCTTCGTGCCGGTGAAGTCGACCGAGCAGCAGGCGGCGCTGGCGCTGCACCGGACGCGCGACCTGCTGGTCAAGCAACGCACGCAGTTGGTGAACATGATCCGCGGCCTGCTCGCCGAGTTCGGGATCGAGATGGCGCGGGGCCTGCGGCACGCGCTCGAACTGGCGGCCCGGCTCTCGGCCGGAGACGCGGCCGAGGTGCCGCCGTTAGCCCAGCGCGTGGTGACCGGGTTGGCCGATCAGATCGGTGCCTTGCAGATCCAACTCACCCGACTGGAGAAGGAGTTGCTCGCCTGGCATCGGGACAGCGACCTGTCGCAGCGCCTGGCGACGATCCCGGGTGTCGGCATCGTCTCGGCCACCGCGTTGGCCGCCTCGGTGAGCGAGCCCGAGCGCTTCCGCTCCGGTCGGCAGTTCGCGGCCTCGTTGGGCCTGACACCGCTGCAGAACTGCAGTGGCGGCAAGGACCGCCTGGGCCGGATTTCGCGCATGGGCGACCGCTACCTGCGCCGGCTGCTCGTAGTCGGCATGACCTCTCTGATCCGGCGTGCGAAGACGACACCGACCTCGGTCGACCCGCGGCTGCCGGCGCTGCTGCAGCGTAAGCCGGTGCGTGTGGTGACTGTTGCGGCGGCCAATCGCACGGCGCGGGTCGCCTGGGCGATCATGACCCGCGGCGGCACCTACCGCGCACCGGCGGCCACGGCCGCCTGACAGCACGCAGGGGAGACGTTTCCAGGTTGCGAGGACGATGAGAGTTGATGGCGAACCGGTCAGACCGGGAGCCGGGACACCCCGCCGCCTGTCCAGGGCATCATAGCCCGCAAAGCAGAGTGGGACCCAGCTCGCGGATACCATCAGGGCCAGCGGTCAACATGAACGACTGCATCAACAGCCGGACACAAGACTGCACCCGACCAACGCGTCAGAAGCTCAATTCGCCACTTGCAATGCGGGAGCCATCCACACAGGACGTTCGAGCAGCCCAGCGCGTAAGCCCGAGTAGCGTTCATCGGCTTCAACAGGTCGTTCTCCGCGACCCTCGGTGCTTGTGTCATCCGACGGTCGGTCTCACCTACGTCCACATGGCCAGCGATTTCGACGTCATCATCGTAGGCGGAGGAGCCGCCGGAATCGGCGCGGCGCGGAACCTCGCGAGGAGCGGCGTGGGCGTGATCCTGCTTGAGGCGTCATTGCGGCTCGGGGGCCGCGCCTTCACCCAGGATCTCGGAGGCTATCCGCTCGACCTCGGTTGCGAATGGCTGCACTCGGGCGACCGCAACGCCTGGGTCGACATCGCCGAGGCGTCGGGCTTCCCGGTCGACCGGACCGACCCGCCGTGGGCGAAGGCGCATCCCGGCATCGCCTGGGACGAGGACGACGAGGAGGCGGCCCGGAAGGCGTTCGGCGATTGGGAGGAGCGGCTCCGGGCGGTCGCGCAGGGCAGCGACCGTGCGAGCGATGCCCTGGAGCCCGGGGGTGAGTGGAACGCCTACGTGCGAGCCATCGCCGGCTTCATGAGCGGGGTCGCGCCGGAGCGCATCTCCGCCACCGACTACGTGGCCTACGACGATGCCTCGACGGGCCAGAACTGGAACCTGCCGCTCGGCTACGGCACGCTCGTCGCGGCCAGCCTCCCGCCCTCGGTGGTGCTGCGTCTGGCGACCCCCGTCGGCCGGATCGAACTGACGGCGGACGGCGTCGCCGTCTCGACGCGCGCCGGCACCGTCCGCGCCAAGGCCACCATCCTCACGGTCTCGACCGCGGTCCTGGCCGGCGACGCCATCCGCCTGCCCCCGGGAACCGAGCCCTGGCGCGATGCGGCCGCCGCCCTGCCGCTCGGTCGTAACGAGAAGGTCTTCCTTGAGATCGGGCGCGACGCCGCCTTCGAGCCGGATTCGCACGCCTACGGCAACCTTCGCGACGCGCGGTCAGCCGCGTATTCCATCCGGCCCAACGGCTGGCCGGTCATCGAGGCGTTCCTCGGCGGCGAAGGAGCCCGCATCTTGGAGGAGGAAGGCCCGGCCGCCGGCTTCGCCCGCGCTACGGCCGAGTTGGGCGCCCTGTTCGGGAGTGATGTGGCCTCGACCCTCCGACCGTTTGCGGCCACGTCATGGAGCCGAATGGCGTCCATCGGCGGCGCCTATAGCTGCGCCCTGCCGGGGCAATCGAACGCGAGGGCGCGGCTGGCCCGGCCGTTCGAGGACCGGCTGTTCTTCGCGGGCGAGGCGACGCACCCCTTCGACTTCACGACCGCCCACGGGGCCCACGACAGCGGGCGAAGGGCCGCCAACGAGGCTCTGGGAGCACTCCGGGCGAGACTTCCCACTGGTCGGTTCGTGCGTTCCGCTTGAAGCCATTGCGGGCGGCATCGGAAGGCTTGCGCTGGAATTCGGCTCGCGCCCTTGGACGAGATCGGTGAGGCCGGTCATGGATATGGAACGCCGTCGCCTCCGGCTTCCCATTCCCTTCACGGACATGCCCGTCGAAGTCGCAGACGAGTAGGCTCGACGCCGTCACTTCGGCGATGCGAGCCCTTCACGCTGAAGCAGTGCGCGGCGAAGTAGGTCCCAGCTTCGAAGCCGTCCGACAGCGAGATCAGGCGATTAACATTATGCGCCCGCCGCGCAGCGAGGATTTCGGCGACGATCTCTAATCCGTGACCGGCCGCGGCGGCGTCGATCGCGACCTCCGGCGTCTCCTCGTCGTGCTACGCCTGCGCACTGCCGAAGTCGATAAACGCCAAGACATCGAAGCCCTCCGACGAGAGCGACCGACCGATGCACTCGCGCCGGTCCTCGTCCTCGGACAGGACAAAGCCGAATGGGCGGCCGGCCCGTTCGTCCATCCGGCCGGTCATGCCGCCTTCCGGGTCCTGCTGGCGGTCGCCGTGCCCGAAGTGCGCTTGCTTACCAGCGCCGAACACCTCGTTTTCGCCTTCCTGGGCCCCAACTTACGGGCGGCTCCCGTTCCAATGCAGGCCTCTGCATCATGGCGCGGACCTGCCATTGTCTCGGTAGGTGGCAATCTCTTGCCTCGCACCAAGTGAGATCAGCGCACGGCCCCCGCTACTCGACAGCGGATACTCATCGACTCGACGGAACCGAAAACGAGCGTATTCTCCGATAGCTCCACAAGAGGGCACGGGAGGAATAAATGTCTGCAAATTGGAAAGCGGTCAAAGAGGACTTGGATTGGAGTTTGAATTCGGGGGAAAATGTTCAAGGCCGCAACGACCTGAAAGCAGCCTTCAGCAAAGACAATTCACGGCACATGGATGCTGTAATACAATCTTATAAACACGGCCAGCGCGATAATCACAAAATTTCGAATCTTTCAAGATGCGCGCATGAAGACGAGAAGCGACTGTATAACATAGGAAGAAAATTAGTCGGCTTGAAGCCTCTATGACTGGACGCACTCAGTCTGCCTCGCTCGCTGCCCCGCTTCGTGGGCCTGCCATTCGGCTCTACTGCTCAGCGGGCATCATGGCGGCGCCTCTGAGCCCGAAGCTAGCTGGTATGCGTTGCCTCCGAAAAGGCACCGCCGCTGCTGCCCGTTCAGGACACTCCGATGAACTCACTCATGTGGCTGCTCTCCAAAATCGTCCAGTTTCTCTTCGGCAGTGGGGGGCAGCGTAGAAGCACCTCGATTGGAAAAGAGAACGAGGCAGGAGCCTACAGGGGCCAGACCGCGACCAGAAGCAGGAACTTCGATGACGATTATCGCGCCGCCACGAAGATCCTGAAGATGCGAATGGACGCGCGCTTCCCCGACAATTACCATGCGCGGATGGGTACCGAGACAAACAGCATGCGTGACTTCGGGGACGAGCGGGCCGGCGCGATCGACACAGCATCGTCCACAATAGCCGAGGCGCTGCGCAGGGGGGCAACCGTCAAACAGGCGGCTGAAGCCGGTGCTGCGAGCGTGGGAATCTAAACGGCGTGACAGGATCTCGGCGACCGCCGGCGTGGCTCTGCTGGGTGATACCTCTCCGGGAAGACTCTCGCGATGCTCAGGGTTGTCGGGGCCGAGGGCTGGGAATGAGCCGAGGTCGATATCAGTGACGGTTTCACCGAACGCCTCGTTGGCCGAGTGTCGGACGAAAGCGAGGCCGCCCTTAAAACTGCGCATCTAGTCCCATCGGTCTCCATCAGGACTGGCATAAAGCTCGAGCGTGCGCATTCCGGGTCCCATATTCCTCAGTTGGCGCCAAGCATACTCCGCCATGAGGAGCCGCGCGAGCGTGACCAACTGTTGAGACTAGGTTAACAACCCTTCCCTACGCTGCATGTTGGGCGGCATCGCATATTTGGTTGGCCCCAGCTTTGCGGAGCGGCAACATGCCTCGCCAGCCGTGATCAGACCTGGCTGCGATGCTGCCCGTGATGTTTCAGATCCGGCCGGCCTCAGTGTCCTCCCGGGTTCCACACGAAGACCTCGGCTCCGCCTTCATCGAGAATGCGAACGCCATCAGGCTTTTGCGGGAGGTCCAAAGACCCGAACAAAGAACGAGCCTTCATCATCGCGGCATCCAGATCCGATGCCTCCTGCTGGATTCGCTCTAGCGTGGCATGCGCCTTATCGCCCGGCCTGATGCGGTAAAACTCGAATGTGTAGTTCATGGTCGCTCCTGCTGCGCGCTAAGCATACACGTCACATCGCATTGTGTGATGCGAACGCGGGCCTCGATCTGCATGGATCTACGACGGTCGCTCATCCGTCGCTGAAGCCGCGATTGGGAGCCGCTGTCAGTCCGCGAAGAGGTAGCAGCATTCGGCGAGGGAACGATGCAACCCTGCCGGTTGTCCCACGTTGGCAATCATCCATCCAACAGAATACCTGAGGCGCGGTCTTCGTGAGAAGTCGCGAAGCTCCCATGCCGTTCAGCTCGACAGCCGATCAAAGTCGCGCCGCCATCCATATCGACATTCATGATCACGTCGTTCGAGCTGCCTGGTCCGAGCGTTTCGGCGTGACGGACGCGCAGCTGCGCAAGGCGGTGAGAATGGTCGGCTCCCGAATCACCACCCTCTCAAGCCACCTAAGCGGGCCGTCCGGATCATGACGGCCCCCGCTGCTCTAAACCAACGGGCAAAGTTGGCCTTGCACCAGCTCGGCGTCCTCATCGTCGACGATGATGCAGTGCAGCTGATGGACATGGCCCAGATGTTGGGCGATTCCGGAATGGTCGTGTTCGAAGCGCGCAGCGCTGGCGAGGCGCTTGGCGTACTCGGGACTCGCACCGACGTGCGTGTGATGATCACTGACGTCGATATGTGTCGCGGCGACCTGAACGGCCATCAGCTGGCGAAGGCAGTCTCGGCGCGGTGGCCCGAGATCAGCTTGCTGATCGTGTCAGGCCAGAGCTACCCCAAAGCCGCCGACTTGCCAGAAGGCGCGCGCTTCATGGCCAAGCCGTACGCACCCAGCATGCTCACCGCCAACGTGTTCGACTTCGTGTCGCAGCAGAGCGGCGGCATCTAGGCCGCCAACGGCGATGGCTTAAACGGGTACACCGACGAGCACGGCGGGACGTGTAGCTGCGGGAGAATGACCCGAATCGTGACAGTATCAGCGGACTGAATCAGGCGGCGTGCAGCTGTAATGTTTGAACTGATGCTCCCGCTTCTCCGAGGTATCCCGACAGGTGAAAAGGCGGATTTGGTTGCCGGAATAGGATTAGCACTACCGTATGACGAGTGCTAAGGTGCATCGATCGGGCCGCGATGCTCCTCTTCGCCGCTACCTCTCCCGCGACAGCGCCAACCATGTCGGTTGGATCTCGCTTGGGAACGATCAGGATCTCACAATGAAATTCCGTCCGCTGCACGACCGCGTGGTGCTCCGTCGCATCGAAGGCGAAGAGAAAACCAAGGGCGGCATCATCATTCCCGATACGGTCAAGGAGAAGCCGCAGGAAGGTGAGGTCGTCGCCGTGGGGCCAGGTGCACGGGACGAGGCCGGCAAGATCAACGCACTCGACGTGAAAGCCGGCGACCGCGTCCTGTTCGGCAAGTGGTCCGGCACCGAGGTCAAGATCGACGGTCAGGACCTCCTGATCATGAGGGAATCCGACATCCTGGGCGTCGTCGCCTAGCTCGGATCAGGCCGCAACGGCCTTGATCCTCGACCTGCCCTTTGAGGCGCCCGCTGTGGCGTGCCTCGGGGTCAAACGACAGATGATGAGCGCCCCACCATGTCCGCCAAAGACGTTCGCTTTTCGGTCGATGCCCGCGAGAAGATGCTGCGTGGCGTCGAACTGCTCGCCAACGCGGTGAAGGTGACGCTGGGCCCGAAGGGCCGCAACGTCGTGATCGAGAAGAGCTTCGGCGCCCCGCGGATCACCAAGGACGGTGTGACGGTCGCCAAGGAGATCGAGCTCGCCGACAAGTTCGAGAACATGGGCGCCCAGATGGTGCGCGAAGTGGCCTCGAAGTCCAGCGATACGGCCGGTGACGGTACCACCACTGCGACCGTGCTGGCCGCGTCCATCGTCCGCGAGGGCGTGAAGTACGTCGCCGCCGGAATGAACCCGATGGACCTGAAGCGCGGCATCGATTTGGCGGTAGCCGCAGTCGTGAAGGATATCGGCGAACGCTCACGCAAAGTCGCCTCGTCGGAAGAAATCGCCCAGGTCGGCACGATCTCCGCCAACGGCGACAAGGAGATCGGCGAGATGATCGCCCACGCCATGCAGAAGGTGGGCAACGAGGGCGTGATCACGGTCGAGGAGGCGAAGACCGCCGAGACCGAGCTCGACGTCGTCGAGGGCATGCAGTTCGACCGCGGCTACCTCTCCCCGTACTTCATCACGAACGCGGAGAAGATGGTCGCCGAGCTCGAGGACCCCTACATCCTCATCCACGAGAAGAAGCTCTCCTCGCTCCAGGCCATGCTGCCGGTGCTTGAGGCCGTGGTCCAGACCGGCAAGCCGCTCCTGATCATCGCCGAGGACATCGAGGGCGAGGCTCTGGCCACGCTGGTGGTCAACAAGCTCCGCGGCGGCCTGAAGGTCGCGGCCGTCAAGGCGCCGGGCTTCGGTGATCGCCGCAAGGCGATGCTCGAGGACATCGCGATCCTGACCAAGGGCCAGATGATCGCCGAGGATCTCGGGATCAAGCTTGAGAACGTGACGCTCCCCATGCTCGGCCGCGCCAAGCGCGTGCGCATCGAGAAGGAGAACACCACGATCATCGACGGCGTCGGCGAGAAGTCCGACATCGAGGGCCGCATCTCGCAGATCAAGGCGCAGATCGAGGAGACCACCTCGGACTACGACCGTGAGAAGCTGCAGGAGCGTCTGGCCAAGCTCGCGGGCGGCGTCGCGGTGATCCGCGTCGGCGGTTCGACCGAGGTCGAGGTCAAGGAGAAGAAGGACCGCGTCGACGACGCCCTCAACGCCACCCGCGCGGCGGTTGAGGAAGGCATCGTCCCGGGCGGCGGCACCGCGCTGCTGCGCGCCAAGGCAGCCGTTCAGCGCCTCTCGAACGACAACCCCGACGTCCAGGCCGGCATCAAGATCGTGCTGAAGGCTCTCGAGGCCCCGCTGCGCCAGATCGCCCAGAACTCGGGTGTCGAGGGCTCGATCGTGGTCGGCAAAATCACCGACAACACCTCGTCGGAGACCTTCGGCTTCAACGCCCAGACCGAAGAGTACGTCGACATGATCCAGGCCGGCATCGTCGATCCGGCCAAGGTAGTCCGTGCAGCGATCCAGGGAGCTGCCTCCGTGGCCGGCCTGCTGGTGACCACCGAGGCGATGATTTCCGAGGCTCCGCGTAAGGAGGCTCCTGCCATGCCTGCCGGCGGTGGCATGGGTGGGATGGATTTCTGACCTGCCAAACAGACTCAAAGCGCTCTCCGGCATGCCGCGATGCGGCTGTTTGGAGAGCGCTTTGGAGCACCGCTGAGTGGTGGATTGGTCGGCTGAGACTAACGACAGCTCCGCGCCGCACTTACGGTTTTCAGGCCGTCAATGATGACCGCTCGCTTGGCGCGTCGCGAGCCGAGCTCAAACAGGAACACGGCGCGTCGCTGCGTCATCGTATGGATTTTCGACCTTAGACGGCGAGCCGTGCCGTTCGCGTCCGTTGTCCGTCAAGGGATTTAAGAACCAATCCCGACGTCGCTATCGCCCCTGCCGACTACGAACGCCGTCGGAACTCCACGCAGGATGAACGCCCCTATCGACCCTCGGCGAGCCTTGTCCGGATCAGCGTATGCAACAGACGCGGATCACCATCAGCATGCCAACCTCGACGTCATCTTCGACAACCAGCATTTGGCGCCTACCCGTCGACGCTGACCTCTACGGACATGTCCGAGAAGGCATCTGCCGGCCCGACGAAGCTTCCGATCAGCGGCATAGCTTGCCTGATGTCGCGTGCGACCGCGACGGGGATTAGGTTCGCGCCGCCGACGCTCTGGTTCGTCGGATCGAATGTGACCCACCCCGCACCCGGCAGGAAGATTTCTGCCCAGGCATGCGTGGCTCCAGCATCCGCAGAGCCGAGCAACGTTCGCGACGGGTCATGGAGGTAGCCTGAGACGACCCGGGCTCCGAAGCCGAGGCTGCGCACCGCCTCGACGAGGAGCGTCGCCAAGTCCCGGCACGAACCCACCCCGAGGGACAGGGTCTCACTCGGGGACTGCGTACCTTCGTCCTCCCGAACCCGGTAGACGATGGTGCTGCCGACCCCCGCATTCAGGTCCTTGAGCAAGGACAGCGTGTCGGTCGGATAGGCCGCCACGAACCCTTGCGCCCAGACCCTCAGGCTTGGCGATTCCTCCGCATACTGCCGAACCGTCAGACTGCCGAGGTCCGTCCATTCGTCGTCGGTGTACCGGAAGGGAAACGTGATGGCGGAACCGGCGATGGCAAAGACCGGATAGGCCGCGGCCGAGAGTTCGACCCGCGATACACTTTCCACGACAAGGCGCTCGGCCAACGACCCGAACGTCGCAGTCGCCACGGCATTGCCGGCGACGTCGTAGGCCCAGGTGAGAGTCGCGTCCGGCGATAGGCTGATGTCATTCGACAGCAGGCGCAGGTCTCGGCTCTCCCGCGGCCTCATCATCAGCCGATGCGGTCCGAGGCTGACTGGCTGGCGATAAAGGTATGTCGTACGGTGGCGAATACGAAGCTCGACCAAAGAATCGCCCTCTCAATTCTTCACGTCCGCGCGGCGCGCCAGCTATTCCGACGCAGCCTAGCATGCATTCGGCCCTATCCTGATCCGGAGCGCGATCGGCTTGCCGGGATCAGGAATTCGTCGGGGGAGACTTGTCCGGCAAAATAGGATTTAGACTCTGTGACCCATGTTGCTTAGGGCGATGAGCCTCACGCTCTCATCGTCGATGACGACACCCTGATCCGCTTTCGAGCCATTGCGGATGCTGAGAACGTCCGATTAGGCTGGTCAGTCACTCAAAGGGAACCGACCGAAGCGGGCAGTCTCGCTCAAGCTATTTCTGAGTTGAAAGTCGCGGTGCATTTATCGAGTAAACGATGTGTCCGAGCCTGGCTCGGCGTTCACGATTACCAAAACAGAAGCCTATATGCCGTCCTGGCTACTCATATGTAGGTAAGTCGGGTCGAATTCCGCCGCCGCCGTTAGCCCCTCCCAATCGTTCACTGTCAGCCGTCTGCTGCGCAGTGTGATCAACCCCGCCTCTCTGAGGCTCCCCAAGGTGCGATTCACGTGCACCGGCGTAAGCCCGAGCGCGTCGGCCAATTCGGGCTGCGTCATGGGCAGCGAGCAGGTACGATCCTGGACGAGCCCGACTGCCTCCAAGCGGGTCATCAACTCGCAGAAGAGATGGGCCATGCGGGCATAGGCGTCGCGCCGGCCGATGTTGAGCATCCACTCGCGAATGATGGCCGCATCGATCAGCGTCGAACGCCAGAACGCGCCCAGCAGCCTCGGCTGAGCTTGAAACAGCGCACGAACTGCATCGTGCTCGACAAAGCCTATCCGGCATGGGCTAACCGCCGCGATGCTGTTGTCGAGCACCTTCAGGTGCAGACTCTGAAGATCAGGTACGTCGCCGGGGACGTGGTAGGCCATGACCTGACGCTTGCCTGAGCGCGTGGTCTTGTAGACGGCGGTGAAACCCTCCAGCACGGCGAAGCAGCGGGAGGGCCGGTCACCCTCGCGTACGATGTCCTGAGACCCGTCGAACTGCGCCACATGCATCGGCAGGGCGAGCAGCGCGGCCCGCTCCGCCTCCGACAGAGGGAAGAGCGCGATGCTCTCTACCTTGCGCACGAATGGGTGCGTGCCGCGCGGGTGGAGAGATCCGGTCATCACGTTCCCACCCTGTGCTCGAGGACGCAATTCCACTGGCCGCTAAGCTCAACGTATCGACCTCGCCTATGTTGCCGCGGCTCAAGCGAAAGGCAGTCCGAGCTTGCCCAAGATCCAGGACTGCGCCGCGTCAATGTCGGAGAACACGGGACCGGAGAAGTCACTGACCGGGCCGAAGCCCGCTTCCAGGAACCACTTGCCGGCGTTTGCTTCGTGCTGGTCGGAGAGGCGCACCAGGATCGCGACGAGGTAGCCGTCGTGGAACACAAGCTGGCTCTCCTGGTCGTCGCTACCCGTTGCAACCTGCACGGGTTGGAGGCGAAGGTTCATGCCGCGTCTCTCCCGCCCAGATGCAGGTAGTTCGGCTTGAACTCGGCCAGCGCCTCCAAGCCGGCCCGATCCAGGATCTTCAACTGCCGTCCTGACAGTTCAATCAGCCCGCGCTGCTTCAAGGTCCCGAGCATGCGGTTGACGTGGACGCTGGTCAGGCCGGTGGTGTCGGCCAGATCCTCCTGGGTGATCGGCAGGGTGTAGCCCTCGCCAGCCGTCCGGCCCACGGCGCGCAGCCGCAGCAACAGCTCACACATGAGATGCGCGATGCGCTCGTCCGCAGAGCGCCGGCCGACGTTGACCAGCCACTCGCGCAGTGTCGCCTCATCCACCAGCGTGGCCAGCCGCAACGCATGCGCGATGCCGGGATGGTCTCGCAGCAGGTTCTCGATGGTGTCCAGATCGATCCGGACCACTTGGCAGGCCGACAGCGTGCCGATCGCGTGGTCCATGGCCTTGAGCATGGCCACGTCCAGGTCGCAGTAGTCGCCCGGTACGAGGTAGGCCATGATCTGGCGCGCACCGCTGGCTCTGAGCTTGTAGCGGCAGGCGATGCCGTCGAGGATCAGGTAGACGCCGTCCGGCTTGTCGCCCTCACGGATCAGGTCCGTACCGGCTGGGACAAGATGCGGCTTGGCGCTGATCCGCTCCAGCACCACCCGGTCGTCATCGGAGAGCCTGGTGAGGCTCTCCAGCTTCAGGATCAAGGGGTTGTTGGTCCACCCAGCCGGGCGGGATGTGCCGTCACCAGCAGCAGCTTTGTCGTTGTCCTGCATCGCCTTTCACCCGACTCGTGCGTGAGACTGCCGAGGGAAGTAGGCAGTCCGTCCCTGTTTCGCGATTAAGGCATCGCCGATGCAATCGGCATCGTGCAAGCTTAAGCCTCTGCCGCGATAATTCCTCTTCGCAATGGGCGGTGTAAACCAAAGTTCCGCTTCGGCCACAACACAGGATTGTTGCGGCGCAAAGCGTCGACTTCTGCACCATAGGTCTCGGCGTCGTCCGACGAGCAGCAGAGGCGGCTCCAATATGTGGAAATCCGTAGAACGCATTTGTGCTGGCAGCTTACGGACCGGTAAAAGCGTCTGGGTACCGTGCTACGTCTGAACCGATCGAAGGATCGAAAAATGCAGACGGTTACCGAGATGCCGCCGAGACGAACGACTACGTTTGAGCCCGGCTTAGGGCGGCCTCTAAGGCAAAGTTGAGTCAGACGCAGCCTGGGCGCTGAGGGTGATTTTGCGACGGTCCCGGATGTGGCGAAGGATTGACAGACGGAACCTGAGCTTTCGACGACGCGGTTCAACAGCGCGCTCGCCGGTGGAGACAGCTCCCGGATTAGGCATCCTGCCCCTGGTGCGATACGATATCGAGTGGCTCCTACATTCATGGAGCAGCGACATCGCCATGCCGGAGTGCTCCGAAGCTCCTCGTCCTGACGACCGTAAGTTCGAGATCAGGAGCGGGCTTGATGGTCGTCGACAGCAGGCCTGTAGCAATCCTCATCGCGGAAGCAGATCGGCTCGTCCGTACGATCACGGCCGACATGCTGAGCGACGTGGGCTTCCGGACTATCGAGGTGCAGACTGCAGCTGAGGCCTTGGTGGTGCTCGAAGGCCCGGCCGCTGTACACATCCTGATCACGGGGCGAAGAATCGTGGGCGATGGTGTCGCCCTGGCCCACCTCGTCCATCGCCGTTGGCCCGCTGTGAGCATCATCGTCACTTCGGGAGCTGGAGCGGATATGCAGCACGTGTTGCCGCCGGGCACACGCCTGCTGAGCAAGCCGTACGATTTTGTGGACCTCATCCACGAGGTGGAGGCTGGACTCGGACATGTTCAGGAGGAGCCTGCGGCCGCTCCCGTACTGCCGAGCGGTGTGCCGCCCCATACAGGAACCGAGATGAGCAACGGCATGAGAGCTGTTGCCGCTCCCGCGACAGAGCCGGACAAGACGTAAGCTTCATCTTCCCAGCCGTACATCCCGGACCAATTCATTTGCCATAAGATGTCCGTACGGTTGATCTCCGTCCCGGAAGCGACGATTGGACGCTGCTCCACTCGTCTGCTTTCGAGATTGGCGCGCATCAGCAGCATCGGCGGGGTTGGGTCGAAACCAGCCCGTCCGCTCAAAGGGCCTCACCGCAGGGAGCATCGGTTCGAGCGACTTCTCGCCTCGTCGGCATGCGCTGACGAGGCGAAAGGCGATGGGACATTCCGCATACGATCCGGCCACCAAAGGGCGACCGGCCTGGAACGCTGGCCTCGAAGCTGCCTTACGTTCCCTTGCGTGTGAGCGCGGGCCTATCGAGGTTTTGGTCTATAACGCTTACAGGATCCGCATCCGGCTCCCGGTGCACCCGTGCCACGGAACTTCGCGGCCGAACCTCCAGGCGAACGTGGTCAGAGCCTACGCGGCAGCTCGGACGATCCGCAATCTGATTGCGCCTCGCGGGCGCGGCGGCATCATCCTGACCGGTGGCGGCCTAGCCATCGATCCCCAGCCTGGCCCAGTGCGTTTTCCCTCTCTGCCGGAAAGGCGGCTCTACGCATCGTGAGCGACCCCAGCATCACTTCAGATAGCCCTTCGCTTTCAGGCGCTCGGTGAGGGTGGTAGCCATGCTTAACCTCCGCTCCGATTGTTCATCTGAACAAGCCGGGTCAGCACTTCTTCAAAGCTCGGGTCTCTTTCCACGCCATCCACGACGGTCGCAGTCGCGATCAAGTCACGCTGCATGTCGGCCTCCAGTAGGGGCCACGCCAGGATCACGGCCGCTCCCAATTGGGCTAAGGCGACGCTGTCCTGTTCGCCGTGCGTGTCGATGAGTGCACGATCTTGATCGGCCATGGAAGCCTCCTGCTTGGCGCCAGGCATACGCCATCGGGAGGGAACGCGCGACGACTAGGAAAGGAGCACCCTAGAAGCTCGCATAGCGAACGGCGTCAGACTCACTTCAGGTAGCCTTTCGCTTTCAGGTGCTCGGTGAGGAGCTACGCAACGACACTCATATCACGGCTTCTTTGCACCAGCCGCGGAGGCATCTCGTGCAAGCCGTGCGGCCTTCAGACGAGCCGTGTTTTGGTCCGCGTCGCTGAGGCTTGTCTCGACAGCGACATCACCGCCGGGACGGACCTGCGTTTTGGCAAAAGCCTCCTCGGCGTGCTGTCGCTCTTTGCTGTGGTTGTCAGCCATAGGAAACTCCGTCAGTTCGCTGACTCAGGACCCCGCAGCGCCGTACGTAATCCTGGTCCGTGAGCCATCAGGTTGCCGCGCTCTCCCGTGCAAGCCTCATCGCCCGCAGCCGCTCCGTTCGCTCATCAAGCGTCTGGCGCTCAGCTTCAATTTCATCCCTTACTTGAGCAGATGTTGACACTCGGGTCTCTGCCTTTAGTTGGGCGCTTGTGCGATCAAAGTGGTGGGATGACGGGAAGTGGGACATGCACTCTCCTCGCTGAGCGGCGGCCTGGGATAGGATCAGGTGCGGCTTTGTCCTGCGCCCAATCCCTTGAGCGGCACGCCAGTTCTGAAGCGGTCGTACCTGCGGCCGACGTTATCGAGCTGATCGCCCAACCCAAAGAGCGTGACGTGAAGATCCTTGCGGTCGACCACCCGTAGTAGACGAGCACGGAAAAGTGAGTCGGGCTCAGGATCGCTCATAAATTCCTTCACCAACGCTTCGGTTTCAACACTTCCCCGAGAAGGCGGCGGATCGCTTCAGAAGTTCAGGTATTGGACACTGGCCGAGCCGACTCCAGTCGCTCAGCCATCTCGCGCACAACTTCTTGCACGAGGGGCGGCCAAGTGATGTTGTTGTCCGTTAGGTACCGGGCAGCTATCACAAGCGCCGTGAGGTGGCTCGTTGGAATTGACCGGCCCATGATCTGTGAACCGAGCATCTGCTCAGCTAGCGCGTTTGCCAAACGCAGAACCTCGGACATCTTCGTAGGCTCTGCGTCGGCGTTTGTCATTTTAGATAACCCTTCGCCTTCAGTCACTCGGTGAGGGCTTCGCGGAGAACCTGAAGACTGGTCAGCTCGGGCTCAGGTGTCATCATCTTCGGTGCCGCCATCCCCGAAGCCGTCGAACCCATCCAGCGGCACACCGGTCCAGCACACGTCGTACTTGCCACCCAACGCGTCCAGCCGCTTTCCCGTCGCTCTGATCACAAGGTCCCGATCACCGTCATGGACTTCTCGCAGCATGCGCTCGCGGAAGTCGGCATCAGGCTCGGGATTGCTCATGCGTCACCTAGGTTCGCTTCGCCTTCAGGGCTTCCTTCACGAGGCGACGAATGGCTTCAGATACCTTGATACCCTCGCACTCAGCATAGGCGGTGACCTCGGCCACGCATGCTGGCGTCATCCGCACCGGGATCGGATCAGCGAAAGCAGCGCCTGCTGGACGACCACGCTTTTTTCCTTCCACAGGAAGTGATGCCGAAGCCATATTACCCTTATACAGAAATTCGGGCCGAACGGAAGGGCTCAAGCTTCCGTCCAGCATAAGCTAGACTCGGCAGGAATATACTGAGCCTGGACGGGGCAAAAACCGCCTTCCAAGACTTCCGCCTTCGCAATCTGTGGATTGCAAATCCAATAGCACCCACGCCCGCAGACCTCTCACCGGGGGAAGCAAACTCCGAGAACGTAGGCGGTCGCCAGGATCAGCGACATTGGAAGGTTCCTTCTGCCCGGCAACACTGGTTACCTGCTTCTGACACGGCATCCACGCCCGCCCGCTCGGATCGGGAAGAGAGAGCGGGCGTGGAAGGTCAGTGGCGCGGGGCTGCCACCAACTCAGTCAACCTGCGCCGAAGTAGCAAATCGGCGTCGGCCTTAAGGCACGTGCGGCTGGATCAAGCGGCCAACTTGGCCACTTGGCCGACCGAGGGTTCGCCAAACGGGCAAGGGCACCCACGCCCGCTGACCTATCGCCCAAGGAGGGTGTGGCGATCACTGCGGACGCGGGCGGTCGAGCCCCCATCCCGAGACCTCGACCACTGTGCTTAACCTAGATCAACCCAGTCTCCGAATGGGCTAAGGATCCCAGAGGTTGCAAACAGCGCAGATTGGGGCGGTTAACTACAGCATTCACGGGCGCGGCGACGGCTTTTTTGGGCGCACACAAAGCATCGAGCGGGCGCGAAAGGTCGGGCAGTCCGGTGACCGCCGACAGCAGCCGTTAGCTGAGACCGGGACAACAGCCTGATCAACGCCCTCGCGAATGCCGCTCACACATCGGGTGCGAGCGTCAGACTTAGGCGCCTTGCGCGATCCAGCCGAGAACCGTCGCGCAGCGCTCGGCTTGGTTGCGGGTCAGTCCTGACGCGACGGCTGCACCGTTGCGGTAGACCGCGAAGGTGCCGTCATCAGTGACGCGGATCTTGACCGAGGGCATCAGGCGCCTCGGTGGTCAAACGCGCCGAGCTTCTCCAGGCCTGCCGGAGTGATCTGCCACTTCGAGAAGGTGCCACCGAGATGAGGGCCTGCCTGCTCCCCAAGCCACACGAGTTCGCCTCGGCTCTCAAGATTGCACAAGCGGCTGTGATCACCGGGCCAAGCTCGGTCCAGCTGGCGTTTGACAGAGACGCATCCGTCGGTGGACTGGGCGGCCTTGGTAAGCAGGCGGCGCTCGTGGTTGACCAGCATCGGCTCTCCTGGGTGCGGGCTCCATCGCGCGTCGCGTTCGAACAATGCGGCGCGTATGGTTAAGCTTCAGCAACAGTGCGGCAACAATGTGGTTTTCTACGTAGTCATCTCAGCCCTCACGAACGCCGCTCGCGCATCCGGTGAGGGCGGGACGGGACGACCATTATGCCGCTAATCTGTAGGCCGGAGGGTGCTCGGATTGAGCAAGCTGTAGGTGTGATCGCACCAATTATGCGTCAGAGCCCAAAAGGGACCCACTCGCCTCTTTTGGGTCGAAACCTTAACCCGCCGATCGGCGTCCAAATCGCAGTCTACTGCAAGCGGAGTGATGATCCCGATGCCGCCGGACGCGATGGTGTCTCGTCTGCCAGGCCACGAGCATACAACTTGGCTACAATGACCCAAAACTCTGGGCAGTCGCGCTCTTCCAGCTGGGAATCGATCTTCCGCCGGGCAGCCTGGGCGTACTCTTCAACCCAGTCGACCGGGATCTCTAGAGGCATGACCATCACTTCGCCCTCGCGGACGGAATGTGGCGCCCGTTCACATTAACCCATGAGAAGAAGCATCGATCCGGCAGGCCACTGCCAGCGCTCCCTCAGCTGCGAGCCGTGCTCCCTCTCATGCTCCCGGGCCAGCCGCACCGCCCGCTCACGACCCTTCTCAGACCTTGAGAGTGTCCGCTTCTGTCCCATCCGATCAAGCGGAGGCGGATGATCGGGATAGTCGGTTCAGCGACGTTTCGCTTTCAGGCCGTCTGCTGGTTGTAACGCACAACGTGGCCCGACCGGCAATGACCTTATCGAGTCGGGTACCCTCTATGTCCCGCAGCCACGCGTTTCGCCGCCGTTCGTAGCAAACCAGGACAATCCAGGACGCGTTCGTATCTGCAGTCCGGCCTGACTGCGGACCCGCGACGTAGGCTTCGCTGCCCCGTACGCCGGGTGCACCCGCCCCAATTCGGATCTTTCCTCGATCGCTAGGGATCGTTCTCGGCATCCGAGGGTTTTCATGTTGCACCGCAACCATCCCTGCAATCACCCGTCGGCCGCGTGAGTATCCCGCTGCCGCTCGGATCGTGCGGCCTGCCGCCATGGCAAAGCGTGGATCAACGGCTCGCGGTACAAAGGACCCCTCATGCGCCTCGAACTCTCTCTTGCGGCTTCAGCCCTTCTACTCGGCCTTACGTAGCTCCCTGCTCGGGCCAGCTCCTGCGCCGAGCAGATCGGGACAATCGACCGCCGTCTCGACAGCGCCGGCGCTGTTCACGTGGCCGGTCTCCAGGACGGCCATGCGATCCGCAGCAGCTCTTCGCCAAAGGCTCTCGCCGCAGCTCCGACTGGCGAACCCAGCGACGCCACGATGATCCCCACGTCGGCGCACGTCGCTGAGGCGCGTCGGCTTCTGAGCCGAGCCGTCGAGGAGGATCGCCAGGGTCATCAGCGAGCGTGCGAGGACACGATGACTCAAGCCAAGGGCATGATTGGCGCGCTGCCGTAGCGCGCAGGAACTCCCGGCTCGGCATTCAATCCGCGCCGACTGTACCGCATGGCTTCAGAGCGATCCGATTGATCGAGGAGCATGTCCCGCAATCCACCAGGATCATCTCATGACACGCCATTCCTCTACCGGCCGTTGGCTCGGACCGACGCTACTCGGATCCGCCGCAGCGGTCGCTGCATCGGCGCTCTATGCTGCCTCGAAGACGCGGGATGCTGAGCGCCAAACCCCGCCGATCGGCCAGTTCCTGACCGTCGACGGGGTGCGGCTGCACTACATCGAGCGGGGCCGCGGCGAGCCGCTGGTGCTGATCCACGGCAATGGCATGATGATCCAGGATTTTCTGGTCAGCGGCATCGTCGACGATCTCGCCAAGCGCTATCGCGTCATCATCATCGACCGACCCGGTTACGGCTACAGCGATCGCCCGCGCGGACTCTGGACGCCACGCGCCCACGCCACGCTGTTCCAGAAGGCGCTTCAGCAGCTCGGCGTCACGCAAGCTGTCGTGCTCGGGCACTCCTGGGGGGCATTGGTCGCGGTCGCCCTCGCGCTTCAGGCCCAGCAGCTCGTCCGTAGCCTCGTCCTGGCCTCCGGGTACTACTATCCAACGTTGCGGGCCGATGTGGTCCTGTTCTCCCCACCTGCCATCCCGGTGCTCGGGGATGTGATGCGCTACACGATCTCGCCCGTGCTCGGGCGTATTCTGCAGCCCGCCTTGATCAAAGCTATGTTCGCACCCGCCGCCGTCACAGAGCGGTTTGACCGCACATTCCCGAAAGCCATGATGCTGCGGCCCTTGCAGCTACGGGCCTCGGCGGAGGACGCCGCGCTCATGACGCCGGTGACGGTCGAGCTTCAAAAGCGCTACCGCGACCTGAAGCTCCCGGTGGTGATCATCGTAGGCGGGGACGATCAGATCGCCGACGTGGAGCGGCAGTCGAAGCGCCTGCACAGCGAGCTACGTAACAGTGACCTCATCGTCGTCCCCGGCATGGGCCACATGATCCAGCATCTGGCACCAAGAGAAGTCATCGCCGCAATCGACCACGCATCGGAGCTGGTTCGCGAAGCTGCCTGATGAGCAGACGGTGCGGATCCCCGTGTTGCGATCGTGCGGTCCGAGTATGAAGACGCGCCCGTTCGTCGACGAGGGCGCGTCAGCGATCAAGGCGGGGGCCTAATTGATTGCCCTTGACTGCTGCACCCCGAACGCCTGCTTCCGGGAACGGCGCCAGCAGGTTTCTACGATGTTATTGGTTCGTGGGCGAAACGTCCGCTTCAAGGTGGAAGGCCAAGGTCCGGTTGCCACCCTTTGCGGAAGCTGGGAATGTCCGCTTGAGGGCTGATTGGCGAGCCTGAGGCCACTGCCGGGATGGGTGGTTTCCTGCCCGTCCGCTTCTGAGCGGCGGATGCATCGAAGGCGGCTTAGAGCGCCTAACGGAACGGGCACGGATTGCGTGGGCGGGCGTTGGTGGTGATGGCTCGTCCGCTTCTGCCCGATGATCTCTGGACCGAGATTGCGCCGCTTCTGCCGCCGCCCCGCCCACGTCCAAAAGGCGGCCGTCGGCCGATCGAGAACCGAGCTGCGTTGACCGGCATTCTGTTCGTGCTGCGCTCAGGCGTTCCGTGGGAGAGGCTGCCTGCGGAGATGGGCTGCGGAGATGGGCTGCGGCTGCGGGATGAGTTGCTGGCGCCGCTTACGGGACTGGCAGGCGGCCGGCGTGTGGGCGCGCCTGCATCAAGTGCTCTTGGAGCGCCTGCACGGGGCGGGTCAGATCGACTGGAGCCGAGCGAGCCTGGACAGCGCCTCTGTCCCGGCCAAAAAAGGGGCTCTGCCACCGGCCCGAACCCGACGGACCGGGGCAAGGCGGGCCAGACGCGCCACCTCGTCACCGACGCGCGCGGTACGCCGCTCGGCGTCTGCCTGAGTGGGGCCAACCGGCACGACAGCGTGATGATGGCACCGACCCTCGATGCCATCCCACCCGTGCGCAACGGTCGGCGGGGCCGGCCGCGACACCGCCCGGACAAACTGCACGCCGACAAAGCCTACGACGCTCGACCGCGCCGACACGAGTGCCGGGCACGTGGGATTGTACCGCGCATCGCACGCCGCAGCATCGAGAGCAGCGAGAGACTGGGCCGGCACCGATGGGTGGTGGAGCGCACGCACGCTTGGTTCAATCCCTTCCGGCGCTTGCCGGTCCGCTACGAGCGACGCGCCGACATCTACGAGCCCTTCACCAGCCTCGCGGCCAGCCTCATCACACTCAACCAGATCAAACGGTTCTGTTAGGCGCTCTAAATCGGGAACGAGCATGGCCGCGCCGGCGGTCGCGGGAGCGCTTGCGCTGATTCTTGCCGAGGCAGCGTCCCGATCGCTCAAGCTGATGGCCCATGAGTCGCGATCCCTTTTGATCCAGTCCGCTCGGAGGCCAGCCGGCGAGGCCGGGTGGAACCGGCGATGGAGCGCCGGACGCCTGGAAGTCGCGGCTGGCATGGCGCTTCTCACTGCGACGCCTTTTGTCGCGAAAGCGGGGAACCCTGACGATCCCTCTCCGGCGTGTGGTTCCGTGGCAGACCTGCCTGACCACGATGCCGGCAGCGAGCGCAAAACAGTGTAAGGGAACGTTGTACGAACGCTGCCGTGTATATAAGTTCCGTCGGCAAGGAGCGCTGAGATGAAGTTCGCGATCTCGAACAACGAACGCAGCCGCGTTCAGGTGCCTACGGCACGCGAGGCCACGATGAACCCATCCGACGATGTCGAGGTCGCGGTGAACGTGACGACGCCGCGCTATGTCCCTCAAGGCGTGACGTTGCGCGCACGCGTGAGTGATCAGCTCTTCACGGCCGTCACGAAGGCGTACAATCTCACCAATCTGGAGCACGACCCTCGAGCCAGATCGGTGCAGGTCGGGCGAACGTTGAGAATTCCCGATATCGTCGAGTAACCGGCTTCCAGGCGCGCTGATTTTTCTACATGAAGGATGCACTCAGCCGAGCAGGAAAATTTTGTGTCGTACGACCCTAAGTTCGATGGCTTGAAGATATTCGTTGCTGATATTTCTCTCTTGAGAACCGGGGATGTACTCCTCACCCGAAACCGGATGACGACATCTCTGAACGATCGACGGCAAGCGGATATCATCAGCGTGTTATCAGGCGGAAACTTCAGTCACGCTCTTCTGTGCACTGGATCGCCGACGTTCATCGAAGCAGTCGGACTAGGCGTCTCGAACCTCAGCCTTCAGAATTGTTACGCTCATAACCTTACGGACGTTCGGTTACTCAGGCACCACGATGATTCAATTGCCAGTGCCGCTGGCAATTGGGCGTTGACCCGTCTAGGCCAGAACTACTCGGTGCGACTAGCCTTCGAGTCGATACTCCCTTCCAAGATCGTACCTCGGGAAGACCGAGGCACTTTCTGTTCGGCATTGGTGGCGACCGCCTATCGGGCGGTGGGCGCTAGGGAATTTGCCGATAGCGATCCTCTCAAGATCACGCCGGCCACCCTGGAACATTCGTCCTGCTTCCACGATGTAACGAACACTGTCTTCAAGCAGATCCTGGCGCCTAGAAACGCGGAAAGGATGAGCGCGCTCGACGGCGATCGCAGTCCGAGTCCCGTCAGCGAACAGGCATTTATACACGCCGAGATATATGCGGCTATCTTTTCGAAGATCCATGACATCGTCTTACGCTACAATCTTCCAGGAAATAAAATTCCTGATACATTCATGGACGTCTTGTTATTTATTGTGGAACTGAGGAAAGTGGGCAAATACCGGGACGCGCCTCAGGAATTCCAACGTGATATAGATCTGCTCGATGTCCTTTTGCGGGAAGCTATGAGCAGGAGCAGGTTGGAGATGATGCTATACGAAAGCATTAAAGCGGACGACAATTATTTGGAAAGAACGATTAGAGAATCGTTCGATTCTAAACCAGATCTAGACGTGGAGTCTCTCCGGTCCATGCTCAAAGCGACGATGGACCAAATCGCGCGCCGTGGTTCCATCATGGACAACGCTGATTATCCACGCGGCTTATCCCAGGCGTGGGATCTGTGGCTTGATTTGACCGAAAGATCACTGAGTGCATTTGCAGTCAGACGACAGGTGCTTGAGGAGACAATCAGTAGATTGCGTGCGTGAAGGGAACGGCGCCCCCTAACCCGCTTACGCCCTGTTCTGCAACGTTGCTAACTTGCGCACGGCTCCGCGCTGAGCTCGCAATCGCTCGCCGTAGCGGGCCGGCATCGCGGGCGTCTTCCACGATCCGGCCTGCATCACCTCGAGCAACTCGAAGCCGGCTGCGAACATGTCCTGCGTCGCCCCGACCCGGGTCGAGTGCCCTGAGGGCAGTCGCGCCAGCTTCAGCCCGGCCGCTGTCGCGAGGTCGCGAAACACCCGCGCCACCTCCCCTGCCCCGAGCGCGGTCGCGCCGACCTGCCCGCCCTTGGTCAGCGGCCGGAACAGCGGCCCGCTCGTGAGCTGCGCAGCCACGAGCTAGGCATCGATGTGCTCCACGGTGTCGGGGGCGAGGTATTTGATCGCCCCCTCCCCTTCCTGGTCGGCTTTCGAGCGCCGCACCAGCACCGTGCCGGAGCCGTCGGCGCCCTTCTGCAGATCCGCTATATAAAGAGACGAGCTCGGAGCGGCGCAGCAGCGTGTCGTAGGCGACCGCGACCAGGGCGGCGTTGCGCAGCGCGATCAACGGCGTCTCGCGCTTGGCCTCCGTCACGCGCCGGTGCAGTCGTCCGGGCGTCTTCACCTGCAGCATGCGCGTGATGCTGGTGCGGTTGAGCGGCTCGGCCTGCTTCTGGCGCCGGCCCTTGGCGCGGTTCATCCGCTTCACCGCGAGCCGGACGATCTCGTCGGCGCAGGGATTCTGCAGGCCGGCGGCGCGGTGCAGCGCCGCGATCGACGAGCGGTAGCGCTCGACTGTGGCGCGCCTTGGTCTCAGCTTGCGCGTCGATGAACGCGGCGACCGTCTCGGGGGTCGCCGGCAGCATCGCCCTCCCCGCCTCCCGGCACCAAGCGGCGAAGATCCGGCTATCGGCGGCGAGCGCGCGGAGCGTGTTGTCGGCGAACGCGCCGCGCGCGGCGCGGGCGTGCTGCTCCAGCCGCTCGATCAGCAGGTCGAGGCCCGGCGGCAGCGCGTCGGCGAACGGGACCAGCGCGGCAAACGAGTCGCGGGGCGGCTCGGAGACTGGATCGGCGGCGTCAAGCTCCATGGCGGGAGCTTAGCCGTTCATTTCCTACCAATCCACAAATTCCCCACGATAGATGCCCTTATCATGGGTAATTTGTACGACGCCTTCCAAGAGCTGAGCTGCCGTTGACCTGACCGGTATTTTCGACCGAGCCGAGTGGGAGGCCACTGCATGGTAGCGGCCACGGGTAGCCGGAGGGCCAGATCTGGGAAGCTGACAGGCGCGGGGGCCGGTAGCCCAGGGCGAGTGCGGCCGGACGCGGTTGTCGGTGTTCTTCCACAGCCCGATCACGATCTGAGCTTCCTTCAGTGCGTAGAAGATCTCTCGGCGGAGGCACTCGTCGCGCAGCTTGCCATTGAAGCTCTCGCAAGACTCGCTCTCCCACGGCGAGCCGGGTGCAATGTACTGGATCTGCGGCCCCGTCTTGGCGACCCATTGGCGATCCACTTGCGCAGCGCCTTCGAGATCATCTCGCTGCACGGTCCTTCGGTTCAGGGCCGTTGTCGCAGCGGATGTGGTCCGGGATGCCGTGCAGGCACATCGCCTCTGCTAGGGCCTCGATCACGCCGGTGCTGTTGATGCGTCGCGCCACCTTCAGCGCGAGGCAGGCCCGGCTGTGTTCGTCGATCAGTGTCAGGATGCGCAGGCTCCGGCCGTCGTGCGTCTGCCTCTGCACAAAGTCGAAGCTCCAGACGTGGTTGCGGCGGAGCGGGCGCAGCCGCACGCACGAGCCGTCGTTCAACCACAGCCGGCTGCGTGGTCTGTGTTTTTGCGAGACCTTGAGCCCCTCGCGACGCCAGATGCCCTCATCCTGAGGTTCTCGAAGGATGAACCCGATCCTTGCCCACCTGCCAGCCCGCGGCCTGCAGCAGCGCGGTGACGCGGCGGTAGCCATAGCGCCCGTACTCGGACGCCAGGGCGATAACGGCGCGAGGCAGCGCGCCCTCATCGGCCGGCACGGTGGGCACGG
Organism: Methylobacterium sp. OAE515; assembly: GCF_041806315.1. Taxonomy (NCBI): domain Bacteria; kingdom Pseudomonadati; phylum Pseudomonadota; class Alphaproteobacteria; order Hyphomicrobiales; family Methylobacteriaceae; genus Methylobacterium; species Methylobacterium sp. OAE515. The sequence continues at coordinate 1,332,273 of NZ_JBGMUV010000001.1, read as the reverse complement.
TGCGTTGCGTGCCCCGATGCTGGCCGACGATCCGGCAGGCGTGACGTTCCGAGAGGTCTTACTTCTCCCGGATGCCAGCAACCGCCTGCCGGTGTCGTTCGGGGGCTACAAGGTTCCCGAGGCGACGTCCGCCAGCGCCTGACCCACCAGAGACAGATCGGCCTCAAGCCGCCGCAATCGAGCGTCCTCGCGCTCCAGGTCTTCCATCCTCCGCGCCTGATTGACCTGCCGGCCGCCGTACTCCTTGCGCCAGCGTGAGTCGCTCTGCTCGGGGATCTCCGCCTCCTTGCACGCCAGTGCTAAGCGGTTGCCCTGGGCCGTCTGCACCTCGATCCGGCGCAGCTTCAGCACGACCTGCTCCGCGCTCGTCTTCTGACCTCGCCGCATGTCCGACGCCTCTGGTCCAGGCCGATCCTCTCAATCAGCCCGGTCCAAAGCCAGCCGGTCAGGTCAGTGGTCTACGGCCCGAGGCACGTGAGCCACCTTCGTTGGCGCTCAGGAAAACCAGAGATCAGCGCGGCAACTCAGATTTGGGCATTAACTCTTCGTTAACCATAAGCCCCAAATCTGAGCTCGGTCCTTGACTCGGACATACACCTTCGGCCCGCCCGATTCACCGAAGCGGGCTTTTCTCGTGTCGCGCCAAGATCCAGCGAGGCCTGATCCGCCCTAAAGTATGCATAATACATCACGTAACCACAACTTGTGTTGATTCGGGGCATCAAACGATCGTTGTATGAGGAGGTTCGCCGGAGACGCGAATATGCCGGATGAGACCGCCGCTGCGGACGCTTCCGAGATCATCCCAGACGAGCGGTCCCTGCTGCTTCTGGCCGGTCTTATCAGTATCGAGTTCGTAACCCTGCTCGCAATCCTGATTTGGATGCGCTGACGCTGTCAGCAGCTAACCTCTTTCGCGACATCGTGCAGAACCATGGGCGGCAGATGGCGAAGGCGGATGGGGGCTGGCTCCTCACTTCTCGTACGCTGAATACAGTTTGGCGCAGATCATAGGGTGCTACCGCGCAGGTGTCTTCCTGATCTATAGCTGATTATGCGTACAAATTTATCGTCATCGTTCAGCTCGATGGTGACGGCCAGTAGATAATGGTCCGCATCTTCCAGCACAAGACAAATTGTATGCGAATCCTCCATCGCGCTGACGATGTTAAATGTCGGAAGCTTTCGCGGGTATGATCGCAATCCGAGCGAAAACTTTATTTTACCTTTGAGCCGAAAGCTGCTCAGCAACACCGGCATTTTTGGAAGCCGCGCTTCCAGCACAATGTCGGCGGCGAGCTGGTCAAGGATGAATTCGACGTCGGAGCGGTTCCATGCCTCGACGAGTTGTTCGCCTCGGGCAGAGCCAGACTGCATCCTTGATCGTCTACTCGACATACAGCGAGTCTTCCGCGCCTAGCACGGGTAAGGCGGCCCTCGCATGCAAGTTCCGGTTGTTGACTTGGGAGCGACTGCGCTAGTTCAACGCGCTCCTCATTCCAAGCAGCCCATCGCCTTCAACGCCTCTACCGCGATCCGGCGTACCGGGTCAGTGCTGAACGAGCGGAACGACACCCGTGAAAGTTGCCATGCCGTTTGCCTCGACCATCGCGGTAAAAGCAGCGTAGGCTTCCTGATCCGTCGCGAGCGCCTCCTTCCAAGCGGTGCAGCCACCTGACGACAGGTCGATCACGACCAGCTGCCAGGGCTCCTGCGTGCCGGCATAGCAGTAGATCTCGACGTCCACAGTCTCGCTATCGCGGCTGAATGAGCCAGACAGCGGCGAGTGCTCAAAGTCACGGTCCTCTTCCATCAGTGGCAGCCCTTAGGATCTCTTCGTGGAGGTCAGATCCCGCCCCAAGTGGACGACAACACTGTCGCCTTTGGTGGTCGGCTCGGTCCTCCCGACCCGCTTAGCGACCTCCATCACGAGGTACTCGACCGACGGCGGCCACTGCACGCCGTTATCAAGGAGCATCCTGGCGGCGCGCACCAGCATGGTGAACTGCTCCGGCGGGATCGATGTCCCCGCCTCGTGCTGTTCGAGGATGCGATTAGCAATTGCGGCCGCCAGCGCGGAAACCTCAGCCATCTTCTCGGGCCGGCCGCTGCCGCTGCTGCCGCTAGTCACTTCAGATAGCCCCTCGCTTTCAGCGCCTCTTCCACGAGGCCAGGGACACTACCGGCGGTAGAGCCACTACCACAACTTCAGCCGCCAGTTCTGCGCCTTCTGCATCAGCCGACGCAACTGGCGGCGCGCAAAATGAGGTGACGTCTCCCACGGCCCTTTCCGCGGCAGCAGGTCAATCGGCATCAGATACAGCCTTCCTCAGCGTCAGCCGCACACCCGGTCCCTTGCCGTTCTCCTCGATGAAGATGATGCGAGCGGCTTCGAGGGCGGCAGGACGGAGCAGCCTTCAGACCTGAGCGTGCTCTCGTGCTAGGAGCGCCGCTCGCAGCTGCATCGCACATCGGTCGACAGCGCGGCGCTCGGCTTCCACCCGCGCCCAAAGCCCTTCCGCGTTATCGAGGAGCGCCTTCTCTCTGGCTGCCTTGATTTCCTGCAGCCTGCGAATGTGGCTCGACAGATAGGGCATGGCCGCTCCTCCCGGAGTGAACATCAGAGAGGAGACGCCTGATCCGTGGAGCAATTATGGCTATCGCCTCCGGCGCCTCTTCCACGAGGGCAGACGGTCAGTGCAACCGCCAAACCCTCGGGTTCGTGGCAACCATAGCGAGAACGTAGAAGGCGACGCCAAGCAGCGTGCCGTATGCGATTACGAGAACGCCGATTCCGATCTAGGCGATCAGTATTGCGGCCATGATGGCGAGCACGACCGGGTTCATGGTGACCTCCTTCAGCGCCTATTCCACAAGCCCTCGGGCAACCTCGAAGCTGGATGATCGCTCGCTGCTTCGAAGCCCTTCAGCGGCACGCCGGTTCTGAACCGATCGTACCGACGGCCAATGATATCAAGCTCGGCCCCCGAGGCGATCACGACATAGGGTCGAAGCTCCTCGCTGACGACGTGGACGAGGCGCTCACGAAAAATGGCGTCGGGTTCGGGGTCGCTCATCTTATCCCGACAATCGCTGCAGAGGGCTATCTAATCTAAGTAACCCGCCGACCAACGTCTGGATCGGCCGCTGCTTTCACCTCGTCCAAGTGCTGCTCACTTCAGATAGCCCTTTGCCTTCGCTTGCTCGGCGAGGGCCTCGCGGCAAACCTGAAGGCGGGCTGGCCGAGGGTCAGGCGTCATCATCTTCGGTGGCGCCATCCTCGAAACCGTCGAAGCCATCGAGTGGAACACCGGTCCTGTACACGTCGTACTTGCGACCCAGCGCGTCGAGCCGCTTTCCGGACGCGCTGATCACAAGGTCCCGATCGCCGTCAGAGACTTCTCGCAGCAAGCGCTCGCGAAAGTCGGCATCTGGCTCGGGATCGCTCATGCGTCACCTATGATCGCTTCGCCCTCAAGGCTTCCTCTACGAGGCGGCGGATGAAGCCAGTATGGTCTACTTATCTCTCGGCGTCGCCGTCGTCCGGCTCTGATTTGGTGGCCGCCATGTGCTCCCGGATTTTGTCTAAAGCCCCCTGCACGGTCGCTGGCCAAGGCACGTCGTTCTCGTGAAGGAACTGGGCAGCTCCGATCAGTGCCTTGGCCCTTGCAGGAGACATCGAGCGCGCCGGGATTTCGGACACCAGCAACTGCTCCGCAAGCGCTGTTGCTAGACGGAGGACCTCTTCCAGTTCGCGGGGCTGAGCGTCGTTATCACTCACTTCAGATAGCCCTCCGCCTTCAGGTGCTCGGTGAGGAGCTTCACAAGCCGACACCTGCGATGGCTCTCAGGGAGAGTGCCCGCGCCGGCTCTGCGGATCAACACGGGCGGAAGGTCGTGTGCGAGACTGAAAAGGACTCAACGGTATGGTTGGGGGCTGACGAGAAAGGGTTGACCTTCGGCGCCTCGACCAGGCTGCCAGGGACGATACGTCAGAGCATGGCCAAAGAAATCCCCGGCGTCGGCGACTTGCGCCGGAAGTCCGAAGTTTCGGATGATGAGATCGAGGCGGCAGCCGCGGCCTACCTGAAGGACGAGGGCGCCAAGCCGTTCGCCTTCAAGTCGGGGCACACCATCGACGTGGCCAAGACGGTCGAAATGCACCCGCAAGCCAAGAAGCTGCTCGCGGATAAGACAAGCGCGCCCGGCCTGCGCCGCACGATGGTGATGACCGCCGTCATCATGGGCTTCCCGGTTCAGAAATGAGTGGTCTGAGCGCCAAGCACGAGCTTGTCGCCAACCGCGTGATGGCGCGTCTGAGCGGCTTCATCCAGGGCATCGGCATGAGCGGCCAGGATGCCCGGCAGATTGTGGATCGCGCTATCATCGACGATCCGTCTGCGGCCGATCACGACATTGAGGCGAAGGCACGCGCTTGGATGCTGATCGCACTGGCCTAGTGCTGGCGTCAGGGCTCACGCCCATGAGGCCGCAGGCCGCCAAGACCGGCACCGTGGTTCTGAAGTCTGGCAGCCGCGTCGTGCTGCCCGTTGGAACTGCCGAATGACGCGCTTCATCCTCAAGCCGTTCTCGGCCGAGATGGTTGAGGCGCATCTCGAGGAAATCCTGCCGGACAGGCAGTAGCCGGAACGGCTGCGCGCCTCAGCCACGCCGCAGATAACGAACTATAATTCCTATTCAGATTTGCCTTCCGCTCCCAGAGAAACCTATAGTGCCGCGAAGATCGGGGGCGCTGATGCCTGAGATGGTGGGTCTCGATGGCGCGGGCACGAGTGCCGGCCAGCACTCCGGCCGCAGTCGCGGCGCGGCTACCCGCAACACGGCCTACATCCATGCGGGTCTTGCGCGGATCATTGAGGGCGAGATCCTGCCGCGCCTCGCGCTCGCCCACCAAGAAGGCAAGCAAGCGCTCGCATCGGATACGCAATCGCCTACTCCAGAACGCGTTGCGGCGTTCGCCCAGGCGCTCATGGAGGGCAGCCCGCATGGTGAATGGGTGCGCGCTCTCCTGGAAGAGGGCTTATCCCTAGATACTCTCTTGCTCGACCTGTTCGCCCCAGCAGCGCGCCGCCTCGGGCAACTCTGGGAAGAGGACGAGGCAGACTTCCTCGATGTTGCAGTCGCGCTCGGCCGCCTTCAGAGCCTCACCCGCGCGGTGTGTGCCCACTTGGAGGGTGAGGATGTTCCAATGAGCGGGCGGCGCGTCCTCCTGCTACCCTGCCCTGGTGAGACGCACCTCTTCAGTCTGGCCCTCGTGGCAAGCTTCTTTCGCGAGGCGGGCTGGGACGTCGTCTTGTCGAACGGAGTGGACCAGGATCCCGCCACTCTGATCCAGGCGGAACAGTTCGATCTGATCGGCATCTCGCTGTCCTGCGACGTGCTCCTGCCGGCGATGGCCGACTTCGTGGCTAAGCTGCGTGCAGCCTCGTGCAACCCGGGCGTTCGCGTCATGGTCGGCGGCCCGCTGTTCCTGCGGGAGCCTGCCAGTGCAACCACCATTGGGGCAGACGCTGCCGCCGACGATGGGCGGTCCGCCGTCGCGGTGGCCGAGGCCCTGTTCGCGTGATGGCGGGGCCACGTCCGTCATCGGCCCTGGTGAAACGGCGAGGCGTGGATCCGTTTTCGCGCAGAAGGTGTTAGAGGCGGGCCGGGTCAACCTGTGAGGTCCAGACGTTGCCGGACTTCGACGAGCATCTAGCGCATGAATTCGTCCGGGGGCTCGTGCAATCTTCCATTGCCCGAGGGGTCGATCCAATTGCTCGTCTTCAGCAGTTTCGCTCGCTGCAGCAGGTAACCACCGTCATGGCGCGGGAACCTGCGGTTATTCAAGCGGCCGAACATCTGATCCAGGCGATTGACGTCGCCCTATGCGAATTGGCGCCCATAAAATCATAGACTCAATCAACGAGCAGCACGGTCGCGCTGTGCACGGGCAAAATGTTTGGTGGATGGTAGGGCTCTCAGCGGCCTCTGAAATCGCTGCTAGGCTTCATGGCCCGCTCTACGGCTTCCATGGCGTTCTCCAAGGCTTTGGCCTCGCTGCGGTGCGGGCGATCAGACCGCTCGATCAGCTTACCGCTCCGGCGGATCGCCCACTGGAAGTGGCCCTCCGGCTTGGTAAGCGGCAAGACTTCGATGGAGTAGGGGGGCGGCACGTCTGACATGCCTACCCTATGCCCTGTCAAATGCGATGGCGCCACCGCAGAAGCGACGCCATCGAGCCTGTGTGGGCCTGCTGCGGCTCAGGCGCTTTTCAGGTTGGCGGCGCTCTCCTTGCCACTGCGCCGGTCAGCCTCGATGTCGTAAGAGACCTTCTGACCCTCGATCAGGTTGCGCATCCCGGCGCGCTCGACGGCCGAGATGTGAACGAACACGTCCTTGCCGCCGTCGTCGGGCTGGATGAAGCCGTATCCTTTGGTCTCGTTGAACCACTTCACGGTGCCAGTAGCCATCGCAACAATCCTAATCGTATGCGGCACGCCAATGTGGCGCGCCATCAGGTTCGAACTGGCCGTATCGGCCGCCCGTTCCGTCAGCTTTCGTGCCACTTCATCATCCGCGCTATCCTTGCCGCCCATAGAGGCGCAGGATGCCGTCATCGGCGAATGGACGGCCTCAGGCTCCCACGCTTGAGGTTCTGGGTCCCGCCCTTTGCAGCGGATAGGCGTGCGCATGGCAGACGTCGTGAGCTTTCCAGCCGACCGGCGCTCCTCTTGCACGATCTCGCCATATCGGGCTTACCGGTTCGCACCAGACGGCAGCGTCAGATCGACGATCTTGATTGAGGCTGACACCGACGCGGAGGCTGCAGAACGTGCTCTGCACCTGAGCGACGGAGATCGCGTCGAACTCTGGTCACGTGCACGCTTCGTCGCCCATGTCGGCCCGTTGGACGGCCCGGTCGCGTCATCAATCAGGCTGCTTGAGGACGAGCCGACGATGGACCCGTGAGCGTTGCCCTCGAGCGAACGCCCTCGGATCAATCTCGTCAGGCCTTCGTGACCAGCTTGCTGGCCTTGAAGTTCTTGCTTCTCGGCTCGGCCTTGCGCGGGTCCGGCTTGTCGGCAAGCAGACGCCTCACGCGTTCGTTGAAGTCTTCGGGGATAACGGCCTGAGCTTTGCCGGTCGTGAGTTCGCGAGCCATCTCGGCCTCCGCTCCGTTGCCCAGAGCACGGGAATGCGCGGAGGGACGCCTTCTATATGGGCTCTTACACGACGGAGCGCTGATTGATGGCGATCACAGCTACCGTGGGTTTTCCGGCCCAGCGGGGCGTGTTTCAGATCTCGACTACGGCCGTAGTGGGTGAGTGCGTCTGTTCGCTCTTGCCTTCACGTTCTTTATCGTAATTAAGGTCATTCGTGTCGAGGAAAGCTTGAACGCCGACCGGGTGTTTCGGCACTCCGAGCAGTCGCGCTAACCCATCAGCGACACCGCGACGGACGGCATCCTCCAATTCGTGGTCGTCCTTGCTGCCCACAACCGTAAAATTCATGCGGACGCTCCACCGAAATCTCCACGTAGGTTAATTTAACGGATCGTTCTCGGTTCCAATTGGGTCAGGTCCGCTGGCTTGCGGATGATAGTGCGGATACCTGTTTCGGTGGAGGTCTTGCGGGCTGTCGGGGCACCACGCCCAAGAGACCGCAGGTCGCTTCGATCGTGACCAGCACGGTGAAGCCCAGCAACGGCTGCGTGCTGCTGATCTGCGTGAAGAGCCGGTAGCTCACCGGCCCGCGCCCTTCTTGGCGAACTCCCAGACCGGAATGCCCCACTGTTGGCCCTGCTTGTTCCGGTAAGCCGAGCCGCGCTCGAACATTACTCGGGTTGGCTCGGCGGCCTGCGCCTGGTTGCCGGTGATCATCACCCCGCAGACCTCGATCCGCAGCGTCCCGTGTTCCGGATGGAGCGCAAACAACTCGACTGCCGTTCAGCCGAGCGCGTGCGCCTCAGCGCCCAGACGGTCGCAGAAGTCGATGGCGGCTTCCCGGATCGGCGCCCAGTGGGCCAGGACGAGATACCGGCAGGGCGAGGCATGTGGAGACAGGTCCTCGATAGCGCTGCACCAGAGGGCGGCTGCGTCGGGGAGCATGGAGGGCGCGAAACTGGAAGCCATTCGCGAGCTACGGCAGCCGCGATCGGATACCCATGCGGCCAGAAGCGGGGGTTGCCCAGGATACAGGGAGGCGAACAGCGGTGTGGCGTTGAGGCGCTGGCGATCCGCGCTCCAGCATGGCAGGTCGGTGCCATGCCGAACCCTGATCCGCAGACCTGTGAAGTGAAGATCGGGGGCGCGTGGATCGCCGTCAGTCTGGACGAAGCTGCGGCCCAGCACATCATGGCCATCAAGCGCTGTCCGGCCTGTCACGGGCGTGTAGCACTTAGCGGGACGTACAGCGGACCGAACGTCCAACGGCGCCTGTATCACCGCAAGGCGCACAGCGGCTGCCCGCTCAAGTCTGACACGTACTCCGGTACACCGTCGCCACATCCGCAGGCTGTGACATAGCCCTGCATCTGCCCCGCCGCCCGATCCAATGAGAAAAGCCCACCCTGGTGTTCCAGGTGCGGGCTTGTTGCGACTGCGCCGGCGAGGCCGCACCGAGGCCAAGGGGGAATAGGCCTCGGTGCTGCTCTTCCGGCGCTCGCCCCCCGACCGGTCGCTGCGGTCATTCTGGCATCGTATCGTTAATGGTCCGTCAACGGGTGCTGTTCTGTTCGTGCTTGCCCATGACACACGGCCGGTTGATGCCGGCGTTCTCGGTTATCCGCCTCGCCATGTTCTGCGCCCGTTCTAGATCCTGCCTGCGGATCACAGGATGGACAACGGCGAGGCGAGGGGTCTTCGTCCGGGCCGAGGAGGTCGCCTTCTTGGAGGTGGTCTGGCGAGTGGATGTAGATGCAGAAACACGGCTCAGTCGTGGCCCGCTGCTGGCATGGCTCTGAAGCTGATCGCCATGCGGTTGTAGGCGTTCATTAGGTCGCGGACTCATTAAGCTCGCAGCCAGACCCGCAGGGCTGCGAGCTTGACGCTGGCTAGGAAGTTGTCGGGATCCTTGTCGTAACGGGTGGCGACTGCCCGGAAGTGCTTGATCTTGCTGAAGAAGCGCTCGACCAAGTTGCGGTACTTGTACAGGAACGGGCTGAACGCCGGCACTCGCTTGCGGTTGGGCATCGGCTTCACATTCGCCCACGCGCCCTGCTCCGCCATCCGAGTGCGAAGCGCGTCGCTGTCATAGGCTCGATCCCCCAGCAGGATCTGGCCCGCGCCCAGACCGCCCAGCATGTCGGCCGCCGCGCGCCCAGCGTGCGCTTGACCCTCGGTGATCTTGAGCGCCACCGGACGGCCGTCGGCATCTACCAGCGCGTGGATCTTGCTCGTCAGGCCGCCGCGCGAGCGACCCATGCCACCGGATCGGCCGTCTTTTTTTGGGCGCAGGCGGCATGCTGGTGAACCCGCACGCTGGTCGCGTCGATCATCTGCAGGTCGCCGTCGTAAGCCTTTGACACCGCATCCAAAAGCCGATCCCAGATGCCACGCTTGCGCCAGCGCCGAAAACGGTTGCCGCAGGTCGTATGTGGGCCGTAGCGCGCCGGGAGGTCGGCCCAGGGCGCGCCCGTGCGCAGCCGCCAGAAGATCCCGTTCAGCACCCGCCGATCATCCACGCGCTCCTTGCCGCGCACGTCCGTCGGCAACAGCGGTTCGATCACCGCCCACTCCGCATCCGTCAGATCAAACCGCGCCATCAAGACCCTCCTGCTCAGAGGGCTAACAACGCCGCGGTTCAACCGTGCCAGCCGTTATCGGTTCGCGACCTAGTTCAGTTAGATCACCTGAACGCGCGGCCGGGATCAGGACCAGGAAGCCGAAGCGGCTGAGACCCTGATGCCGGAAGTGGCGGCCGAGGCGCAGCCCGAGGCGTTCGTGACCCAAGTGTCGCCTCTTTGGTGGGACGGTCGCGGGAACATCGTGGCCGCTGTCGGCGTAGCGCTTCTCGACCTCGCCAAGGTGCGCAGATGCCGACCACGCTCCCTAGCCGCTCCAACACTGCTGCACTCGTTCAACGCCTGTCCTGGCCCGACACAGCCCGGCTCCTGATCCTGATGTTGAGGGTGCGGTGGCTCAACCGCCAGCTGGAGGGTGCCCGCCGACGCGTTGCGCGTCAGGGCCTTGATGTTGCTGGTGTTGACTTGGTTGTCATCGCCCGCCGCTGGCTAGCAACCCACGAGGCCATCCAGGCCTTGCTGGGAACGCCAGAGCCGCTGGAGGTCGCGAAGGTGCGAGCGACCTTGCGTCCGTTGGATGAGATCAGAAGGCGCTCAGCCGCCGCCTCACCTCGTGGATAAGATCAGCTTTCTCGAAGTTGATCCGGGTCCGCCTCGCCTTGCTCAGCCTGACGTGGACGATCGCCGAGCCTTCCACTCTTGCCCGGATGGCACGTAGGGCAAGCGTAGAGGTTAGCGCAAAGCCAATGCGGCCAACCGGTCAGAAGCGTCGTGGTTCTAGTCCGTACAGCCCGACCGAGTGGTTTAACGTGACGGTTGACAGTCGAGAGGTGTTCTAGTCCCGCGTGAGCTTCGGTTCGGGCTTGGCAGCTCGCGTGAGTCTCTGGATCGCACGCGGTGTCCGACCAGCCTTCTGGGCGATCTCGGCCTCTTGCTGCTCGATGAGCTGACGCGCGGGCTCGTCGCCGTCTAAGCCGCCCAGGATCTCCATCGGCACGCGCCGGTTCGAGGCGCGGCTGCCATCCTCGAACACGACGTCAAACAGGATTGAGCCCCGATCCTGAGGATATTGCTTCACGCGCTTTGCCATGCCGGGCTGATACGCTGACAGGCTCGGCAGCACCAGAACGAAGGACGCGATTGACGCTTTAGCCGTACAGGAGGAGGCTCATGCGGGGGCGGCTACGGAGTTAGCCACCATGAGCGACTACGATCACATCCTAAACTGGAAGCTTCTCCGGGGCTCGCACGCCTTCCCTGGACCAGACGGCGGCACCTGCATCAACGAGGCGGCGATTTTGGCAGCCGGGTTTCGCTATCGGCCCGTCCGGTCGGCCAATTCGATGCCGCCCTGCTTCTCCCGGCCAATCTGCCAACTCGCCATGCATCTGAACGATATGGCGACGGACACGCAGCGGCAGCGCCTGATACCATTTGTGACGCGGCTAGCCTGTGCGGACACACCCGCAGCCGAGCTTGAGCGGACCCGTTACATCGACGCACAAATCGGCTGCCCGCTGTTCCCGGATTATTTCAGCTTCGACAAAGGGCTCAAAGCTCTCGAAGGTGCGCTCGCCATCGGGCGACGAGCGGATCCGCTGGAAGAGGAAGAGGTGGCAAGCCGGTTGGACGCAGTTCGTGGCCCAGACAACTCCACCAAGAAGCGCCCCGGCATCCTGCCTGCGAAGGTGAAGGGTTGGCTGGGCCTGTCGCAGGCGCTTGAAAGCGCGGAGTAACGCTCAGTCCGAGGCGATGCCAAGGAGCCGACGAGAAACAGCCCCTAATCCTCGCTTAGGGCCTGCAGATCGTCGCGCTTCGTGAACAGATCGTCGAGATGCCGCCGATAGACCTCGATGCTCGCTCGTTCGCGGTTGGCGCCCTCAACCGACAGGGTCGGGTCGCTGAGGGCGTGCGTCGAAGACCGGACACTCTCCTGCAGGATGGCGATCTCGCGCTCGACCTTCTCAAGCTCGGTCATCGTTGCCCCAACGTTGACTTAACGGTGCCGCCCGGCCGACATGAGCCGTTCCGGTGCGGCCTTGCTTGGAGAACAACCTATCATCCACCGGCATTCAGCAGAACCGGCGAAGGGCTGACAACGGGGCAGCGCGTAATCCCAGCCGAGGCGACCTCATGAGAGATCTCGCGGGTCGTGGAGCGGGTCGAGCTATGCGGTAACAGTCTGCGGCTGGACGGTTTGAAGAACGCCGTAGAAGCCGATGATGTGCCTGTCTCAAGCCACCGGCACTGACACGGCTGCGATCTTCACTTCACCTGCAGGGTTCGGCCGTGTGACGCAGGTGGGATCACTGAGTCTCTGACCATTGTTATAGAACGAGGGGCATGGAGGAGAGTTAGTTGTGGGGATCAAGACAAGCTTAGCGGTTACCGTTCTTGTTGCTGGGCTAGTAGGACCGGCTCCAGCTTGGGCTTGGACTTCACCAGGCTGCGTCAATCTCCCCGAATACGAGCGGGCCCTCGGTGCTCTCCAGGGTATGACGAGCGCCTGCGATATGAGCATCGAAAAGGCGAATAGGATCGTCGCCGCTCAGGGATACAGACCCGGAGGCTTATTCGGTGCGCTCTTGAGCGGTCCGACCCGACCGGAAGCCGAAGCTGTTCCGATCTCGGGCTACTCCCAGAGCCGCGCACCGGAGCCGTACCACCGCCGCGCTCACCACAACACCGCTCATAACCGCGAAGCCGTCGTTCGCTGAACTGCACTCGCTTAAATAGCACAGCCACATGCACACCTTGGTCAAGACCAAGGGCACCAAACGGGACGTGTGCCGTGACGGAGCGAACCGGTTCGGTGCGCGATCGATCCAGATGGGACGATAGGCGACCGGCCGGTATGCACCTGCTACAGCGCCGTTTCTTCCTGCCAGTGCGCCTGAGGCATACGCGACACCACATGGCCCGCGGCGGGCAAGCACGTGACGACAGGCGCCTCTGGGCCGGTTCCCTCGGGCTCGCCCGTGAGGCCGTGGCCGGGCAATCGTGTGGGAGTCGGCGCGGCGGGAGAACTGGACACTGCAAGCGCTGGATTACGGCCTATCATTGCAGGCGGGCCGCGTTGGTATCGGCCTTGATCCAGCGTGGCGAGAGGATGTCGCTGTCCTCGGTGATAATCCAGGGCTGCCCGTCCTCGGCATTCATGGCCTCAGCCGCCTCAGCAAGCGCCTCGCGGAGCATTGGGAACTCGTGGCCCCCCGCGAAAGGGGTGCCCGGCCGTGGCCAAGCCACACGGTCAACTCGGCACGCTTCTCGAGATCGGCTCGCGTCATGCCCTCGCTCATGTCTGTTGCGGAAGCGCCTGTGCCTACCGCCGGCCTGCGGCGATCATTCGGCGGTTTGGTTACGGATCTGACTCTACCGGCTCACGACTGAGCGGGGCTGAGAGATGCGGAAGCCCGCTCCCAAGACCAGGGGCAAGCCTGGCTTCAACACTCCCCATCCGCCTGCATGCCAATCAAACAGTTTGATATCCGACAATTCAAAGTTGGAAGGCCTAAGTTTTCGAAATCTTTGCCGCACCCTTACAAACGGAACTTTGCGACTTTGTGCGAGTATGCCCACATACCTTGAGTTTCACGTGCATATCTGCCGGGTTTTTACATGCGCACACCGTTACTGATCGCGGTGGCCACGCTCATTAGCGTGGCCTCTTATCCTGCCCTGGCCCAAGGTATGGACCAGATGGGGACTGGCCGAGGGGGTGCCTCGGCTGAGGGGGCGCCCGGCATGGTGCATACGGGACGGAGGGCGCCGCACCCGAGCGTACTTGGGCCTCAGGAGACTGGCAGCATCCTGCGGCGCACTCAGAACGATCAGCGCAACGATACGATCACCGAGGGCATCTGCATCGGCTGCTCTCGTTAAAAAGTCCGGGTCCACACGGCGCTGACACAACGCCGCAAGCAGCAGCGGCTTATCGCATCGCACCCCATATCTGTTGCAGCGCACGCAGGGCTCGGCCCTGCGCTTTACGGAGTACCCCATGTCGAATTTGAAAGACCGCGCAGCTGCGCGCATCGCTCTCGTGCCCGCGGCCGTTGCACCTGGGTATGCGGATGCAATGGCGCGGCTGCCGCGTGTGCAGATCATTAAGCGCCGCCCTTCGGCAGACCGTGATCTACCAGCGGTAAGTTCGTTCAACTGAGGCAGACGGCCCGCCCCTCAGAGAGCGGGCCTCACGCCGCCTTCAATTTCGCAACCCGCAGGCCGGCTTTCCGCGTAAAATCCGCGGCGCAACGGCACGCTGAGGCGTCCTCGCCCACGAGCAGATGCCATCGGGGAACTCTGACCCGTACAACCGGTTGGCCCGGCAACTGTGTCGAGCAGAACCACCCTCACGGTGCTCGACAGTGGTTTCGCCCGGCCAGGGATCATCTCTCCTTGGTCGGGCTTTTCTGTCCGCCAGCAACACAAAGATTCAAATCTGCGACGCCTTGTACTTCCCGTGACGGGATCCAGCGTGCAGCAAACCGGGTTTTTAGATCACGCTTCTGGATAGGAGATGATCCTGATGAAACGTCTTGCTCTTGCCTCAACGGCGGTCTTGGCCGCGCTCGCTTTCGTTCCGACTGGTGCTGATGCACGCGGCTTTGGCGGCGGTGGTTTCCACGGTGGCGGCTTTGGTGGCGGGTTCCGTGGCGCTGGGTTCCGCGGTGGCTATGGAGGCTTTCGGGGTGGGTACGGTGGCTTCCGCGGCGGCTATGGTCGTTACGGCTACGGATACGGTCGTGGATATGGCTACGGCGGCCTGGGACTTGGCCTCGGCTTGGCCACGGGTGCTGCCCTTGGATACGGCCTCGCTGGCGGGTACGGCTATCCCTATGGCGGCTACGGTTACGGCTACGACGGCTACGCCCCCGTGGGCTACTATGCCGGCCCGTACGGCTACTACCGCCGGCCTTACGGCTACGGGTACTACGGCTACTGAGCGCGACGCACGGGCGCCATACACGCGCCCGTAACCGAGGCCTCTCCATCATGCTTTCGGGCCAAGTTGCGTATCGGCTCGGCTCACGCTGGTGAGATCGGACGCTCCTCCGCCCCATGAGCAGTTCGGGGCGGGGCCGAGCGGACGGGCCTGCCGGAACCCATGTGGTCCGTACGCCTTCCTCTCACAACACCAAGGGAGGCCAGCATGGGACACGACGTAGACGCGGCGCGCGAAGCCTTCGGCACGGTACCGCAGGCCCCACTACACCGTGAGAACAAGAACATCACGCCGGAAGCGGGCGGCAGCGGCCCGCACTCTCCAGGAAGTCCAATGCCTGATGTTGGCGAGGCACCTGAGAGCGGCGGCTACGACAACCGGCCGGACATGCCCAGGCCCGACAACGCCAAGGGCGGCCACGGCGCTGGCTGACGTGCAACGACGTGATCGGAGACTCAGCACGTGGAAGCCAATGACCTGAAGCACCCGCTCTTTCGCGTGCTCACATTCCGTGACGGGCAGCAGGTGATCGCCGAGGATGTCAAGACCGAGGTGGCTGCACGGACGCGCTTCGCCTCAGCGGTTGACCTTTGCAAGACTCGCGACGACGCCCACGGCCATCATGTCGAGCTGCATGCCGGGTCGGAAGTGCTGGAGAGGTGGTCGAGCGCTGAGGCCTGACGTCGCTGGCTCCACCAGCAGACTGAACCGCGATTGCCGCGGGCGGTCGGCTTACGAGCCGATTCCCCGCGCCGCCAACACGGCGCGAAGTGCTTGTGCGAGCCCTTCGAGGGCGAACGGCTTACGCAGGAAGCGTGCCCCCATCGGCATCTGCTCCTCGCTCGGCCACTCCACTCCCGACACGATCAGGATCGCGACCTCTGGCCAGCGCGCCGCTACGGCTTTTGCCAGGGTGAAGCCGCTCAAGGGCTCACCGGCGAGGTCGACGTCTGCAACCATGGCCACGAGCTCTGGACGGGCCGCCAAGTGGGCCTGAGCCGCCTCCACTGTCGAAGCCTCGGCGACCTCGTACCCAGCATCCCGCAACGCCGCAGCCGCTTCCATGAGCTGCACGGGATCGTCCTCGACAATCAGCACGGCAAGCCGCGGCGTGAAGGCGTCCGCCATTCAGGACCTCCGCATGATCGGTGCTACATCAACGCAGCTGGCCCTGATTGTGTCTCATTCGATCGCACCGGGCTCGGGCTGCTGCCAGCCGATCCGCGCGGTGTCCGTCTGGGTGACGTTGCCGTGCCGATCCCGGTACGCCCGGGTGGTGGGCTCACTGGCGTTTCCGCCAGTGAGATCCGAGCTGACGCACTACAGGGCAAGTGTACGTCCAGGCTCGTTGGCCTTACTTGGCGAGATCCTCGGCCATCTTCTGGTGGTGCTCAACGATCGGCAGCGTCTTCTCCGCAAACGCCTTCAGGTCCGCGTTATCGCCGCCCTTGGCGTAGCGCCTGTACAGGTCGACCGTATCCTTGTGGCCGGAAATCTGATCGGAGCGGTACTGGTTCTCGAAATCGTCGCCGTTCAAACCCTTGAGTTTATCGAGCATGCTCTGGTGCTTGCTGTCGAGAGATCCCGGAATGTCCGCCTTCACCTTGCCGCTTTGAACTAAGTTTTTGATGGCTTCGCTCGATGTGGCGTGGTCGGCAATCATCTTGTTCGCAAAATCGTTTACCTTCGTGCCCTTCTTCTCCTGAGCAAGCTTACTCGACTGGATTTCGAACATGTCGCTGATAGCAGCCTCAGTGACGAAGTCCTGCGTATTCGGGCTGGCGCCGACTAGCGAGTTCAGACCAGTCTTCTCGGACACGCTCTCGGCGAGAGCTGGGCCAGTGAAAACCAGGCATATAGCTAAGATAGCGAGCTTCTTCATGACGGTCCCTCCTGATTTGTGTCAGGAAACTGTGGAGCGCCGATGCCGTTCCGCACGAAACATTCCGCCCACCGCGGCGGTCCGGCGCGACTGGCCTCGCAAGAGGCTGGCGAGCCGCACCTTGGGCACGAACAGTCACCTGTCGGCGTTCCTCACCGCCTGTGTTGCGTAGCCGGAGAATGGCCTTGGAGATCGTTAGCCCGTTCGCGCCACCGAGGAAGAGGCGGAAGACCGGGTTGCTGAACCCCGCCTCTCGCGGTCCAGACGATCGAGGAGACAGCATATTCCAGGCGGGCATGTTTGCGCTGATCGCGCTCGATCTCGTGATCAGGTTCGGGACCGACCTCTGGCATCTGTTGCCGTAGTCGGCCGATCAGCGAGGGCCACGCCCTCAGCGCGTTTTGTTCGTTAATCCGCTGCAGCCGCCGCCGTCCACACCCCAGCTGACGACCTGTGATAAGCGTCCCGTGCGGCACGGTGCGCGCACGGTGATCAAGGAAGCCAGCGAGGCCTAGCATCGCGGCAACCCCGCCGAGATTGACCACGATCTGCAGGAGGCCTGTGACATCGAAGGTGCAGTAGAGGATGCGGCCAATGAGTGCCGCCAAGCACCCCGCCGCGAAGATCTTCAACGAATGCCTGCCGATCCATAACTGGCACGTACTGGTCGACGCAGATTTCTACGACACTCTTGCTAGTCCAGTACAATTTGGCCCTTTCCGAACGCCTTTGCCGCAATGGTGATGAGGCCCTCGAACCGTCGCGAGAGCGGGTGCGACTGGCCGAAGCTTTGGCGGCTCGGGTGAACCTGCTGTCGCTGGCAACGATGCGGTGAGGCGTAAGTCGCCAAGCTAGCGACTCTACTTGGCCGAGGGTTGGACAACGTGGCGAAGGCACCCACGCTCGCTGACCTATCGCCACTGGGGTTATGTGGCGATCACAGTGAGCGTGGGCGGCCGGGGCTGCCTGCCTAGCGCCCCGACGGGCCAGACTGGCTTGGATCAGTCGCGTTGGTCTTGATCAATGTCGGCATCCACGTCCTCTTTTGGCCTTGAGGGGGGGAAGATGGCTTCCCAGAGGGCGTGGAGGTCGGCGCGACGCTGATGCGACAGATTATTCAAGGCCGAATGCCATGCCATGTCAGACGTGGCAGCCAGGCCGCGCAAAGGCTTCCTCCTCAGGAGCCCCAGCACAGGCGTGGAGATCGGCACGAGGCTGACGACGCTAAGTTAATCGGCGAGAAAGACAGCGGTCCTTAACATGCGATAATTATGCCGATGTACTTCGATGATTTACCGAAAAAACGGCATGCAAAAGCCAATCGTTCCAAGCGCTACAACAATCAACACGCCGCCAATATTTTCCATCAATGTCCTTTGGGATGGATCTTTGGCAGCCAAATGCGCAACTGCCACGCCATAAACAAGGCAAATCAGGACGAAAAACGGCTTCATCCGATAATTGTAATATATCTGGTGCAGAAGTGCAAATTTGATTAACTCTGCAGATTGAAGATCTCATGTCTACAGGGAGCGTGGAGCAGAAAATGACACACCAGCGGATCTAAGAAGCTGTTTTGGATGAGGGACTGGTTCTATCTGATGAGCCGGCCGTTACGGATGGCTGATCGCCCCATCCCACACGAACGCCGCCCGCGCATCCGGTGCGGGTGGCTCAAGCAAAGAGCGCCCACGCCGCCGATCTATCGTCGTAGGGGGGCCAACGGCAATCACCGCGGACGTGGGCGGCCGAGGACCCCATCCGGAGCCCCGACTCGCAAGAACCAACCTGGATGAGCTACCCGCAGCTTGATCAAAGTGGACATCCCCCCGTCTGCCCCAATCATCTGACGAAGGCGTTGAACGGGCAGAAGCGGCTGGCGCCGAGGTGCCGAGCCCTTGCGCCAAATCGCAAAAGACGGCCCCAGCAGCGGTGTCGTCCACGGTCGAGCCTCAGATGGCGTCGCCAGCAGCGACCGCCGAGTTGCTATCTGCGGTGGCGAAAGTGCCGATGCATCAAGCGGCGTTCCGCGCGATGCATGCGGCGGATCGGGTGCCAGCGAACGTCGGTGATGCTGTCCTGGGCGCCGGTGATAGTGGCGGCTGGAGCCGGACTGAAAGGCGCCGCCGAAGCCGGCGTAGTGAGGGCGGCGGCACTGAACGCGGGCAGCATAGCCGCGGTGATCATAGATGTTCGCAAGCGACGTCTCCTCTCGTGCCATGCTCCGGCCGGGAGCATCCCTGCCGTTACGGATCTCGGCCTGGCCCGGAAGGCGATCCACGAGGCCCGTCAGCTGCGCGACGCGTAGGTGATTTTTCTCACTCCATGCGGCTGAAACGCAACCTATACAGACTCGCTACGGGACGTTCTCCAATCCTGTGCTGATGATCGGCGGTCAAACAAGGGGTGGCCGTGATGAAGGTTTATCGAGTTCGGCAGAGCGTAACTGGGACAATCCTCTGGACCGGCTCGGCGACGGATCCGCTCGCCGCCTTGGACGCCATGGCCCACGAGGCTGGGTACTACGACCATTCCGACATTCCTGATTACCTGCGAGCCGGCGGCATCCAGGTCGAGGAGATCCGGCCCTAGGGCTCCGAGCTGCCGAG
This sequence comes from Methylobacterium sp. OAE515, assembly GCF_041806315.1. Classification (NCBI taxonomy): domain Bacteria; kingdom Pseudomonadati; phylum Pseudomonadota; class Alphaproteobacteria; order Hyphomicrobiales; family Methylobacteriaceae; genus Methylobacterium; species Methylobacterium sp. OAE515. Next base: position 1,313,092 of record NZ_JBGMUV010000001.1, on the reverse strand, counting down.
CTATGTGCGCCAGGGCGGCTTGCGCGGTGCCATCCCGCAAGCCGAGGAGTGGGGCAGCTGGGCGGATCGTGAGATTGCCCGGCGGTGCGCGGTTCACCACGAGATAGTTGGCCGCGTACGGGCTGAACATCTGGCGGAAACGCCAAATGCGGCCCGCACGGTCTCGCGCGGCGGCACGGTCTGCTCACTGGACGCCGGCCGCATCGGCCGCCAGCAGCCCGAGACCGATCCGCCTGCCCAAGATAGCGTCCCCGCGCCGGGCACGCTTGAGTGCGACGCAATCGGGGGCGACTGCGTTGATGTAGCACCGATCATGCGGAGGTCCTGAATGGCAGACGCCTTCGCGCCACGGCTCGCCGTGCTGATTGTCGAGGACAATCCCGTGCAGCTCATGGAAGCGGCTGCAACGTTGCGGGATGCTGGGTACGAGGTCGCCGAGGCCTCGACTGTGGAGGCCGCTCAGGCCCATCTGGCGGCTCGCCCCGAGCTTGTAGCCATGATCGCGGACGTGAACTTGGCCGGCGAACCCTTGAGCGGCTTTACCCTGGCAAAAGCCGTAGCGGCGCGCTGGCCCGAAGTCGCCATCCTGATCGTATCGGGAGTGGAGTGGCCGGGCGAGGAGCAAATGCCAACGGGCGCGCGGTTCCTGCGTAAGCCCTTCGCGCATGACGGGCTCGCCGAAGCCCTTCGCGCCGTGCTGGTAACGCGAGGTAGGGCTTTTCAAGCCTGGATCGAGATGTACTGAGCGCAGTCTTAACGGCGCATTTACCATGCGGCTCCAAGCGTCAGCACGTAATCGGAGCACCCTGTCCACCATGCTTGATGTCGTGTTCTGGTGGTGTGCATCCGTCGCTCTTGCCGGATCAGCCGCCTTAGTTGGCCTCGCTCTGCTTGTAGGGCGCTCACTCAAATCTCAACCCGCAGGGATTCAGCTGACCCGGGGAGAACCCGTCCCAGTGAGATATTTCGGTCGGGCGTAGGACGCTGGCCGGCGCTGCCCCGTGTACGTGCTACCGCGGAGAAACAGGTCGCACGAGCCACGTGACGGACGCGAAAGCGCCCAGCCAAGAACCGAGCGCGGCGAAGGCCACGTACACGGCGTTCTCCGTGTAGCTGATCACGGCGAACGCCGAGAGCAGGTACCAGCATGCCGACCAGTTTGCGGCTGGGATGCGCCGGCGGGCAGCCACAGCGGCGTTGAAGAAAACGTAGGCCGCATCAGTAACGGCAGTGGCGGCGACGACGCCTACCGCGATCAGCGGGTCGATAATCATCATGAAGATCCCTCAGGGTTGGCTGAGGGATCTTGGCCGCCGGTGCAGTTCGGCAACCACGAGACCGTTGCTGCCCCGCCGCCCGACCTGATCACGGACTGGCGGGGCGTGCCGTGGGCTACACGGCCTGAGCCAGTACGCTACGCGGCTCGGTGGGCAGGATGGCTGTAGGAGGTTAGAGGGCCGTCAGCTGAACCGGCCTGCCGCTTTGTCGGAACAGGCCGCTCAGGAGCTGGAAGGGACATCCGGCAGCGGCATCCAATGTGTCGGGATCCCGCCGTCCCACGGAGCCGGCCTATCCCCGGTCCATAGGCGCCACTCTCCCGTATGCTTATGGTTGTACCGGGTCAGAACGCCCACGAACTGGTACGTGCCGTCGAAGAGAAGGACTCTGCTACCCTCCTCGGTCGGTGCCGTTTCCATCGTTTCCCACCCACCTACCATGGTCGATCACCGATGCAGCGCTGTGCCCACTCACAGAGCAAACATCCGCCTGCGAATTCGGTCACCAAGACAGCGCCGCGTTCTTGCGGTCGGCCTTCTCACCGCCGACGCCCCGCCCCAGATCGTCTGAGGACCCGACGTCGCGAACCGCTGTCGTCGCCGAAGCGCTGTTCGTGCTTGTCGACGAGACGCAACGGCCCACGAGTGCGGCGCTCCAGACGCTGCTCGACGAGTTGGCTCATCGCAGAACGGCATGAGGGCAAGGATCCGGCCCGAGGCGTCGCGGACGGTGCAAGGGTTCGGTAACCGACGGCCGTCACCGTCGCCGGTATGTCAAAGCGAACGATCCGAACCCTGAGAGGCGCTCTCTGGATCGCTGCCTTCGCGCTCTGCTGTTTCTCGGCCGCGATGCTGGTGGAGGCCAATCGGCCCGCTGAACCAACGGTCGCGCGTCTGCCATCTGCTGATCCCACGGTGACTGGCGCGATCAACCAAGCGCCGATCCGGTGGTGTGGAGCTGCTGCTTGGTGCCGCTAAACGCCAGTCATACCCAGCCTCAAGGATGCAGAATGCGGGTCACGACCACTCTCATGCTCATGGCAACGCTTGCCCTCATGGGGGCCGCCCATGCACAAGGGTTGGAGCGAGGCGCCCGGGACGGGGTTGCACGCGGAGAGGAAGTCGCCGGTCCGCTCGGGGCACTCGTCGGCGGTGCAATCGGTGCAGCCGTCGGCACGGCCAACGGCATCCTCGGCGTCGACCGGCGTGAGCGCTTCCGCATCTACGCGCTGGCTGAGCACCGCCCATCCATCGCGCTCGCCGTCCCAGTGCGGGTCGGCACCGTTCTGCCAGAGGAGGGTGTGTTCTACTACGATGTGCCTCGGGAATTCGCGCTGCCGGAGTACAGTTACACGATCATCAATGGCCATCCCGTGCTCGTCGAGCCGGGGAACCGACGCATCGTTGAGGTGATCGAGTAGCCACAGACCAGAGCGCAGCCCGAAACCACGGGCTATGTCCAGCGCAATTGTAAATTCACGATTAGCTATTCCAGGCACTCGGGTGGAACGGCGAGCTTGGCAGTATGTTCTGCCAGCATGGAACGCTATCGATCCACCCTTGCGACCACAGCTCTAGCTGCACTGGGACTGGTCGTCGCCGCGCACGTTCTGCACCCGGGCAATTATGAGCGGGTAAGCCGCCAGGCACGGGTCGTCACAGTGACGGCTGAGGCGCCGTCTGTGTCGACGATCTGGACTGATCCGTCCCAAAGGTTGCACGGCACTGAGCCCGCCGCACTGATGGCGGAAAGCAGCAGTCTCCTAGCTCATCGTCTGACGATTGCGCTGCCGCCAGGAGCGAGGACAGTGCCGAGATTGTCGAGCACGCTGTTACCTCCAACTACTCAGGGCAAGGATGCTGATGGTGACCCGATTGGAACCCTGATCCGCGGGCTCGATCTCGATCAGGATAGCTGACCGGTGGCCGATCCGCTTCGGCCTCGATCTCAATCACAGGATTCGCTGAGCAAGTCCCAGGCGCTTTCCGGCGAAATATTTTACGCCAGCGCTGCCACTGCTGCCCTGACCAATCGTGGATCATACGGTCGGATGATCCAGTTTGCAGTGCTTCAGCTGTTCCAGTTGATCCAGCCCATCGCTTTTCTGTCACATGCACACCGAAACTCACCGGCCAGACGCAACCATAGCGTCGTTGAGATGTTGTGGCGCCCAGCCATGTCCAGCCTGAAGTATTCTGGCAGCTTCAGGCATGTTCATAATCGCTTTACTATGTCGCTCAGCCTAGATGTCGACGAGTGTGTCCGTAAAACTACAGCCAATTCGGCCACGGATCGGTAGTCATACATCCAGACTGAAATCTGGACCTGACCCGATGACCAAGCTCCTGGCCTCGCTGGCCGCCTTCACCGCCCTGACCGCTGCCGCTTCGGCCGCCGACCTGCCGCGCCGCGCTGCCCCGCCGCCGGTGTTCACCCCCGTCCCGGTCTTCACCTGGACCGGCGCCTACTTCGGTATCAACGCCGGCTACGCCTTCGACGCCAGCGACCGCAACAGCGGCAACACCTTTATCGTGCCGGGTGGCGCAGGCGGGTACACCGTCAGCGGAGCCCCGGTCGCGGTGACCTTCCGCAACCGCAGCCAGGACGGCTTCTCGGGCGGTGGCCAGATCGGCTACAACTACCAGTTCACCCCGGGCTCGGGCGTCGTGATCGGCTTCGAGGCCGACGCGCAGTACCTCGACTTCGGGCGTGACCGAAACAACGCTTTCGTGAACGGCGGCATCCGTCCCGGCTTCTACGCCACCGACCCGCGCGGTCTGTCGAGCCTCGATTTCTTCGGCACAGTGCGCGGCCGCCTCGGCTACGCGTTCGACCGCACCCTTGTGTACGGCACCGGCGGCTTCGCCTACGGCTCGGGCAGCGCTGACCGCTCGTTCGGCGGCTTCGCCGGCAACGACAGCTTCCGGACCGGTTGGACGGCTGGCGGTGGCGTCGAGTTCGCGCTCCCGACCGAGTCGTTCCTGAACTTCTTCCGCTCGTCCGCCGTGACGCTGAAGGTCGAAGGCCTGTACGTGAACCTGGATCGTGGCACCCGCAATCAGGGCGCGTTCCTCATCGACGCCGCTTCGAACGTCCCGGTCCTCTACAGCGGCGTCGGCCGCCGCGATGACCAGTTCGCCGTCGTGCGCGCCGGCCTGAACTACAAGTTCGGCTCGTACTAAGATCCGGTCGAGCTGCTCCCGGGTGTCTGTCCCGGAAGATGCGGCGGCGGGCGAAAGATAGTTGGTTCTCCTCATCGCTCTCCGCCGCTGAAGAGGAGCCGCCCGGCTGGCCTTCGCATTCCCCAGCCCGATCAAACTGGCCGCGAGGTCGGCGACACCCTGGGAGCCCTGCTCCTGGGGTGTTTCTTGTTCGGAGCTCGGACGGCGGTAGGTCTTTGGGCGGTATGTGCTCGGGCACACCTCGCGGAAACTGAGCCAGGCGTATCAATTGACCTGACCGGTATTTTGGACCGGGCCAGTTGCGAGGTTACTGCATGGTTGCGCCCATGGGTAGCCGGAAGGCCAGATCCGGGAAGCTGACAGGCGCGGGTGGTCGGTAGCCCAGCGACGAATGCGGCCGGACGCGGTTGTACGTGTTCTGCCAGAGGCCGATCACGATCTGTGCCTCCTTGAGTGAGTAGAAGATCTCCTGCCTCAGGCACTCGTCGCGCAGCTTGCCGTTGAAGCTCTCACAGTACCCGTTCTCCCACGGCGAGCCGGGTGCGATGTACTGGATCTGCGAGCCGGCCTTAGTGACCCACTTGCGCAGCGCCTTCGAGATCATCTCAGGACCGTTGTCGCAGCGGATGTTCTCCGGGATGCCGTGCAGGCACATCGCCTCTGCTAGGGCCTCGATCACACCCAGGCTGTTGATGCGCCGCGCCACCTTCAAGGCGAGGCACGCCCGGCTGTGCTCATCGATCAGCGTCAGGATGCGCAGGCTCCGGCCGTCGTGCGTCTGGGCCAGCACGAAGTCGAAGCTCCAGACGTGGTTGCGGTGGAGTGGCCGCAGCCGCACGCACGAGCCGTCGTTCAGCCATAGGCGGCTGCGGGGTTTATGTCGGCTGGGGACCTTCAGCCCCTCGCGACGCCAGATCCGCTGAACCCGGTCCTTGCCCACCCGCCAGCCGTCTGTCTGCAGCAGCGCGGTGACGCGTCGGTAGCCATAGCGCCCATACTCGGAGGCCAAGGCAACGATGGCTCGGGTCAGCCCATCCTCGTCGGCCGGCACGGTGGGCACGGTGCGCTGCGTGCCGCGGTGCTGGCCGACGATCCGGCAGGCGTGACGTTCCGAGAGGCCGTACTTCTCCCGAATGCCGTCGACCGCCTGCCGGCGTCGCTCGGGGGCTACAAGTTTCCCGAGGCGACGTCCGCCAGGACCTGCTTCTCTAACGATAGATCAGCCACAAGCCGACGAAGCCGAGCGTTCTCGCGCTCCAGATCTTTCATCTTCTTAGCCTGATCAACCTTCAGGCCGCCGTACTCCTTACGCCAGCGGTAGTAGCTCTGCTCGGAGACGTCCGCTTCTTTGCAGGCGACTGCGATGCTTTTGCCTTGTGCCGTCTGCACCTCGATCTGGCGCAGCATCAGCACGACCTGTTCCGCGCTCGGCCTCTGTCCTCGCTTCATCCCCAACTCCTCTGGTCCAGGCTGATCCTCTCAATCAGCCCGGTCCAAGACCAGCCGGTCAGGTCACACTGAGCGTCCAACCTACTGGACTGGGCGGAACTGGCCCGCGACAGCGACGCCAAGGTCTGATGTCATTCGAATGGCTGGTGCGATCGGCCAATCCGTGTGAGCGCCTGAACCTCATAGGCCAAGCCAAGCTTGGTCGCCCTCTTGGCTGGATACAGGTTGGCCGAGACCTATTATCAGGTTTGTGCAACCGCCGTAGCAGTCCGGCTCGCCATCCGAAGCGTCGTTCGCCGTGCGTCTCATCAAACCCAGCTTTTCCTGGCCGCTTCGCCTCATCGTAGTCCTGAGCCTGCTCGGCCCCACTCTCCTGTTCGCCTATGCCGCTTGGTCTACTCACGCCGAAATCAGTCAGCGCTCGGATGAGCGGATCGAACGCGCGCTCGACATCCTGCAGGAGCACACGCTGAAGGCCTTCCAGACGGTCGAGCGAACGCTTGCAGAGACAAACGAGGTGCTGCGCGGGTATGACGATCCAGCCATCCGTGGTGAGGAGGCTCAACTCTCACGCCGGCTTCGACGCATCCAGGATGTGCTCCCGCAGATCCAGGCAATCTGGGTGTTCGATGCGTTTGGGCATCCTCTCGTCTCCAGCACCGTCTTTCCGGTCCCGGCCAGCCTGAACAACGCCGACAGGGACTACTTCCGGGCGCAGAGTTCCTCCGACGCCGGCACCTTCATCGGCGAGGTGGTGCAGTCGAAAGTGGGCAACTTCCGCTTCTTCGTCGTCAGCGCCAGACGGCCGGAGCACGATGATGGCACCTTCAACGGTGCTGTCGCGATCAGCCTGCTGCCCGCGCACTTTTGGGATTTCTACGAGCGCCTATCCCACGGCGTCGCGGACTCCTTTGCTCTGATGCGAGCCGACGGAGCGTTCCTGGCCCGCTTTCCCCAAAACCCTGATCGACCCAGCCGACTTGAGCCGAAGAGCGCCTTCCTGAGCATGGTCACGCATCGGCCGGATAGCGGGCTGTTCACCGCGACCTCGCAGATCGATGGCGTAGAGCGGCGCATCGGCTACCGCCGAGTCTCAGGCTATCCGATCTACGCTCAGGCTGGGATCGAGACCGCCACGATGTGGCGCGAGTGGCGGCAGACGTTGCTGGGCCATCTGCTGTTTGGTCTGCCAGCAACCCTCGCTCTGTTCGGGCTCGCACTCTACGCACTGCGCCGGACCGAGCACTTTCGCGTCGAGGTTACGCGCCGCGAGAACGCGGAGGCGGCCCTCAAGCAGTCACAGCGCCTCGAGGCGGTCGGCCAGCTCACCGGTGGCATTGCGCACGACTTCAACAACCTCCTCATGGTGGTGAGCGGCAACTTGGAGCGCCTGAAGCGCTACCCGGTCGCTGACGAGCGGCAGCGCCGCGCGCTCGATGCGATCGAGGCTGCCGCGCAACGTGGGTCCAGCCTGACCCGTCAGCTGCTCTCCTTCTCACGCCGCCAGGCACATCAGGCGGTGCCGGTCGACCTCAACGAGTGCCTGACCCGGCTTGAGGACATGCTGCGCTCCAGCGTGCGGGGTGACGTCGCTGTCGAGGTGCAGGTCACGCCTGGATTGTGGCCGACGAAGGTGGATCTGTCCGAGTTGGAGCTCGCCGTGCTCAACCTCGCGGTCAACGCACGGGATGCGATGCCCGGTGGCGGTCGGCTGACCCTGGCGGCACAGAACGTGAGCCTTGCGGATGCGAAGACCATCGGCCTGAGCGGCGACTACGTCGCGCTGAGCGTCACTGACACGGGAACCGGCATGCCGCCCGACGTGCTGGCGCGCGTGTTCGAGCCGTTCTTCACAACCAAGGAGGTTGGGAAAGGCACCGGCTTGGGCCTCTCACAGGTCTATGGCTTCGCGCAGCAGTCGGGTGGGACTGCCACTGTGGCAAGCCATCCGGGTCAGGGCACGACGGTCACTCTCTACTTGCCCCGCACCGATGAGCCTGTGCTGACACAATCTCCCCAGCGCGCGGACGTGGCTCCAGCCCGCCAGGATGGGCGGCGTGATCACGTCCTGTTGGTGGAGGACAACGCAGAGGTGGCAGATGTCTCCAGAGGACGGCTCGAAGAGCTTGGCTTTTCCGTCACCCACGCTCCTGATCCGGCATCGGCTCTGGTGATCCTGCGCTCATCGACCCGGATCGATCTCATCTTCAGCGACATCGTCATGCCAGGCGGGATGAACGGGCTGGATCTGGCACGTGCCGTTCGACAGGAGTTCGGGGCCGCAATCCCTGTGGTGCTGGCGACGGGCTACAGCGACGTGGCGCAACAAGCTGCAGCCGAGGGCTTCCCGCTCCTGCGCAAACCCTTCGACCTGTCGCAAATGCAGGAAGTGCTTGTCCGTGCACGGCAGAAGACGGTCCTGCGAGTGGTGGCCTGATCCATGCAGCCTTGAAGCAGCGCCCCGCGATGGCTTCGCGCACCAGCAGATCATGTCACTGGCTGCAAACCGGGCCGCGCTGCTTGCGCTCGGCCATGAGCCTGATGCTCGGATCCAAAGTCCCGATGTTCGTGGCTTGAGGAACCGAGCTCGACGACCCTCATGACGAGCCTCGCCGAGGTCCTCGGCGACATGCACCGGCCGACCTCAGGAGCCGGTACTGCGATACCTGAGACGACATCGCGCCCGTGATGAACGGGCCATGGTCGGCGAGACGATCGACGGCAGCCCGCCAATCGTGCGTCTGGCTTGTGTCAGGCCGGTCGCTCAAGTTCCGAGTGTTTCGGCAGCCACCTCGGACAATACTGCGCTAAGCTGCCGCTCATTGACCGGTTTCTGCAAGAACGCGAGCGGATCAGTCGCTCTCGCGGCGGAGCGCGTGGCCGGATCGCCGGATCCCGACAAGAATACGTGTGTCACGCCTTGCGTGCGCGCAACTTCGGCTACATCCACGCCCGTCAGGTCGCCCTTGAGCTTGATGTCAAGGATCGCGAGTTCGACGCCACCCCGTTTCAGATGCTCGATGGCATCTTCTCCGGTCGCGCACATCGCCATGACCTTATGGCCCCAATCCTCCATGAGGTCGGCGACGTAGGTGGCGACGAAATACTCATCCTCGACGATCAGGACGCGCAAGCTGCGGCTCACAGGGCCACTCCGACGCTGACCCGTGTGCCGGGGTGGGTGTCCTCGATGTTCACCGTGCCGTCGATCTGCTGCGCCAGACGTTCGACGAGGTGCAGCCCCATTCCGGCAGGTTGCGATCTGAGGCCGCTCTCAAACCCACGACCATCATCCTCGACCGTCAGGACACAGCGGTCACCCTGGCGCTGCAAGCGCACCCTCATCCTGCCCCCCTGCGCCTCGTCTGAGAAGGCGTGCTGAACCGCGTTGGTGATGATCTCGTTCGCCAGCAAACCAAATGGCACAGCGACGTCCACCGGCAACTCCACAGCCTCGATTTCGGCTACAAGCGTGACCGGTATGGGAGCCAGCGCGGACAGGCGCTCCGCCAACTCGCCCAGAAAAGCTCCGAACTCGACGCGGCGGAAGTCCGGGGAGCGGTAGAATTGCTCTTGGAGGCTACTTAGGGCCTGAATGCGCTGCCGAAGGTCGGCAAGTTGCTGGCGGTCGGCGGCATCCCTGAGCGTCTTCTCGGTCTGGCGGATGAGGCTGATGACGATCTGAAGGTTGTTGTGTAGCCGGTGGTAGAGTTCGGCCAGAACCAGATCTCTATTCTCCGACAGCGCGCGCTGCGTCTGTCCACGCTCGAGTACCAAGCGAGCGGTGAGACCGAGGCGCTTCAACTGATTGCGGCCCTTCACGATGTAGTCGTCGAAGCCGGCCTTCATGGCGCGAACCGCCAGATCCTCGTTCCCCGTCCCGGTCACCATGATCGCGTGGCAGTGCGGGTGAGCGTCGCGGACGCGAGTCAGGATCTGAAAGCCATCTGTCCAGCGAAGGTCGTAGTCGGTCACCAGCAGATCGGGAGCGGCGGAGAGCGCCTGCTCGAGGCTTGCGGGATCTGCCACCTCGACGATGTCGAGATCGGGAATTTCGTGCGCGATGGCCCGCATGTTCAGGACACGGGTATCCGGATCGTCGTCAGCTACGATGACTCGCATGGGCGCTACACGTAAGGAGAACAGACTCACGGTTCAAACCCAGGCGTTCAGGCGTTTGATCCTGCGGCATGCGGCCCAGCGACGTTGATCTACCTTGTGGCAAAGCTTCAAAGCTGAAATGGAGCGCATCACCCATTACAAGCGTGGCGGTTTGTCCTCCTTCGGGGTTACAGCCGTGGTCGTGGCGCTCCTCCTCACGGCGGTGAGCAGCAGCGTGCTCGTCCTCAACCTCTGGCGGCTTGACGCCAGCCGGGTCGAGGTCGCGCGCATCAACACCGTCCTGAAACAGGTCGCCGATCTGCACGAAGCCGTGCGGGCCGCCGAAACCGGGCAGCGCGGCTTCCTGTTGACCGGGGATCAGCGCTATCTCGCCACCTACGAACAGGCCGTGCCTCGCGTCTGGAGCAATCTGGAGGCTGCAGAGCGGACGGTACGCGTTCCGCAACAGGTCCAGCGTCTCGCGAGCTTACGCGCTCTGATCGAGAGCAAGCTCGATGAGTTGGCCAACACCGTGGCGCTCCACGCGCGCAGCCAGAACGCGGCCCTTCAGGTGGTCCGCAGCGATATCGGCCAGCAACTCATGGAGCGGATCGACGCCTCGATCCACGAGATGCGCGACGCGGGGTCCCGGATCCTGGAGGCGCAGTCCGCGGATGAGCGGCGGGATGCGGCATGGTCCACGACGGTGGCGATCCTGAGTGGTGTCCTCGCGCTCGCCGCCGCGGTTCTGGGGGTGTTCTCCCTCGTGGGGAAACGGGCGCAAACCCGGCTGTTCGAGGCCGAGGAGCGCTTCCGGAACTTGGCGACGAACATCCAAGAGGCGTTCTGGGTGTCCGACCCCCGCACCAGCACGCTCCTCTACATCAATCCCGCTTTTGAGCGGATCTGGGGCCTCGCGCGCGCAGCGCTGTACAAGAATGCGCGGCTCTGGCTCGAAGCGATCGTGCCCGAGGATCGCGAGCGGGTTCGCGGCAGCTACGCCGAGCACGCCGCGCGCGGGACCTACGACGAGACCTACCGCATCACGCGGCCTGACGGGGCGCTACGGTGGATACGGGATCGGGGCTGGCCGGTGCACGACGAGAACGACAAGTTCGAGTACGTGGTCGGTATTGCCGAGGACATCACCCAGGTGCGTCAGGCGCAGGATGCATTGGCTGCCCTCAACGCTGACTTGGAGCGCCGGGTTGAGGACCGCACGCAGGCTCTGGCCGAGGTCAACCGCGAGCTGGACGCGTTCGCCTACTCCATCTCGCACGACCTGCGCGCGCCGCTTCGGGCGATGCAGGGCTATGCGGACGCACTGATCGAGGATTTCGGAAGCGGGCTACCCGCCGAAGGGCGGCACTACACACAGCGGATCGCCGCTGCAGCCACGCGGATGGAAGATCTCATCGCCGACATCCTCGCCTACAGCCGCCTTGCCAAGGATGAGGTCAGCGTCAGGCCGGAGTCGCTCGAGGCGGTGCTCGATCAGGTCCTGGCCGACCTTGAACCCGTGCTCACTAGGCGGGAGGCGGCGGTGCGGGTGAAGCGCCCCTTGCCCGAGGTTCAAGCCAACCGTGTGGTCTTACGACAGGCGCTGAACAATCTGATCACGAACGCGGTGAAGTTCGTCGGGCCGGGTGATAGACCAGCGGTCTCGGTCCACGCAGAGCTCCGTTCAGGTCGCGTGCGCCTGTGGATCGATGACAATGGCATCGGGATCGCGTCCGAGCACCAGCAGCGCATCTTCGCCCCGTTTCAACGCCTGCACGGGGTCGAGGCTTACCCCGGAACTGGCATAGGATTGGCGATCGTTCGCCGTGCGGTAACCCGTATGAGCGGTGCATGCGGCGTCGAGTCTGAATTCGGTCAGGGCAGCCGTTTCTGGATCGAACTCCGGTCCGTTGAGCAGAGGGCATGAGAATGGTCGCACCGCTTCAGGACGTGATCGTGATCGTCGAGGACGACCCGGATGACCGGCACCTCTTGGCCCGTGCGTTCAAGAAGCTTGGAACGAGTGTCCCGCTCCGCTTTGCCAGCGACGGTGATGAAGCGGTGACGCTGCTCAGTGAGGTCATGTCGCCTTCCAACATGCGAATCCGGCCGATCGTGATCCTACTCGACCTGAAGTTGCCGCGAAGGTCCGGCTTCGAGGTCCTGTCCTGGGTGAAGGCGCAACCAGAGCTGCGTCGGATCCCCGTGGTGATCCTCACCTCATCACGCGAGCAGACCGACCTAAAGCAGGCCTACGACCTTGGGGCTAACTCGTTCCTGGTTAAGCCGAGTCAGCCGCAGGCTCTGCACACCTTGGTCGAGCAAGTGAACGGGTACTGGCTCGGCCACAACGAGGTCGCGCCGATCGCGCTCTGAGGAGCGCGCCCACAGGCCGAGATCAACACAGCGTGCGCGAGCAGCTGGCGTTGATGGTTAGGCTGATCTCAGCGAACCGGTCCATACACCGGCCTTGTAGTAATACGGCCTTTGGGTCCTGCTCAGTCTCAATGAAGCGATGCCCGAATGGAGGCTGACCTAATTCATCGACGTAGGTGACGGATGGGTTCTCCAGCCTGACGAGCGCAGGACCTATCTGGAAGGCAGCGGCACCTGGTCCGCTCACACAGGGAGGCGGTTCAGATGAACATCACGTCCAGCTCTTTCCCACCTTTTTTTGTGATCTGACATAGCCGAGAGAAGCCATCCGCCTCAATCAGGAGCTTGAACGTCTCCGGAATACCAACTGAGCTAACGATCTGCAGGCCAGCACCTGCATCGGACAGGCTCCTCACCGTGCAATCGATGGCAGACCGCCCGGCGTTGAACGAGATCCGGCCTGCTTTGAGGACGCGGCGGCGAGTGCTCTGCTGAGCAATCGCGACTGGTCTCCATTCCATACACCTATTTCGGCCATCCTCCTTGGCCGTATAGAGTGTCCGTCGTCAGATGATTTGAGACGATTGGAGGCGCTCAGGAACGGAGGCTCTGGTCCACCCTGGGTGAGAGGTTAGGCAGCTTGCGCGTGGTGGCGCAAGCGGCGGTCCATGAGGGTCTGACGCTTGATCCGCGCCCGCTCCTGCAGGATGGCCTCGCCGCGGCCGAAGTAGACGTCGGCAGGGGTGAGGTTGCCCAGGCTCTCGTGAGCCCGAGCGTGGTTGTAGTGCTCGACAAAGGCGGCAACCCGCGCCTCCAGTTCGCCGGGCAGGTAGGCGTGTTCGAGCAGGATGCGGTTCTTGAGCGTCTGGTGCCAGCGCTCGATCTTGCCCTGGGTCTGCGGGTGGCGCGGGGCACCGCGGATGTGGGTCATGCCGCGGCTGTCGAGCCAGTCAGCCAAGTCACCCGCGACGTAGCTCGATCCGTTGTCGGTGAGCAGCCGTGGCCGATGCACCACCTGCACGTGGTCGAGCCCGGCGGCCGCCAGCGCAAGGTCGAGCGTGGCGGTGACGTCGCCGACCTGCATCGTCGTGCACAGCTTCCACGCCACGATGTAGCGCGAGAAGTCGTCGAGCACGGTCGAGAGATAGTACCAGCCCCATCCCACGACCTTCAGGTAGGTGAAGTCCGTCTGCCAGAGCTGGTTGGGCGCGGTGGTCTTGTCGCGGAACGCGTCGGCGGCTTTGACGACGATGTAGGCCGGGCTGGTGATCAGGTCCTGGGCCTTGAGCAGGCGGTAGACGGTTGCCTCCGAGACGAAGTAGCGCCGCTCATCGGTGAAGCGCACCGCCAACTCGCGTGGGCTGAGCTCCGGCTGCTTCAGCGCGAGGGCGACGATCTGCTCGCGAACCTCGGCGGGCAACCGGTTCCAGACCCGGCTGGGTCGGGACGGGCGATCTGCCATTGCCTCGGGGCCGCCACGCTGGAAAGCGTCGTACCAGCGGTAGAAGGTGGCGCGCGGGATGCCGAGCTTGTCCAGGGTGGCGCGCACCGGCAGGTGGGATTGCTCGACCAGCCGGATGATCTCCAGCTTCTCAGAGGCCGGGTACCTCATGCCTCGTCGCCCCCAGCCCCGGTCATGCTTTTTTTGAGCAGGCGGTTTTCCAGGACGAGATCGGCCACGACCTCCTTCAGCGCACCTGCCTCGCGGCGCAACTCCTTGACCTCATCAGCCGTGGCAGCCCGTGCCGTGTCGCCGGCCAGCCGCTTCTTGCCGGCCTCCAGAAACTCCTTGGACCAGCCATAGTACATCGAGCTGGCGATGCCCTCGCGCCGGCACAGCTCGGCGATGCTGTCCTCACCGCGCAGCCCTTCCAGCACGATGCGGATCTTCTCCTCGGCCGAGAACTGCCGGCGCGTGGCGCGGCGGATGTCCTTGATCACGGCTTCTGCCGGCTTCCGCGCCGGCCCGGACGTCTGTTTCATCTTCGCTCCTGGGGGCTACGATGAACCAGCCATCCTCCGTTCGTGAAGACCCTCAATCTGTCTCAGGAGTGCTGACGGCGGACACTGCCGGACAACCGCAATAGGGGCCAAATCTGCCCCTTTTTCAATGGGCCGCAGCGGTGGCTGCCGGCTACCGAGAGTGGATAAGTGGTCCGGTGAAGCGCGTGTCCGCCTCGGCCAATTTGAAAAATCGAAACGGAGTCATGCGATTGGGCATGAGGATCTACATGATACTATTATCCACATTGAAATCAGTCGGCGCCACTGAGGGGCGGCATGTCGGTGTTCGGTCTGATCCCGCTCGGTGCAGCTGAGTTCGCCGACAATCCTGAGCCGCGTTAGCCCTGCTTTGTCCTCTTGGACGTTCCTCAGGTTGGTGCGGTGGCAGGTCGCTGAGGGGCTGGCTCGTTGGCCCGAACGTAGTCCCAAACCTTGGATATGACGACAGACCCTTCGCCTACCGAAGCCGCAACGCGCTTGACGGAACGGGCTCGCACATCGCCGACGGCGAAAACTCCAGGGTGCGACGTGGCGTAGGGCGAACTCGCGCCAATCTGTTCCCCGGTTAGAACGAAGCCGGAGTCGTCTAGGTGTATGGTCCCGGGATGAGGTGTGACGGGTCGATCCTGAAGCGATTGGGCTCTTTCGTCCAGGCGTTCAGGATGAACTCGGTGGGTGTCAGGCCCCGCAGGGTCTTGAGCCGACGAGCGTGATTGTAGGCATCGACGAACAGGTGCAGATGCGTTCGAAGCTGGTCGTGGCTGTCGTAGTGGTAGCGCTTGACCGTCGCATCCTTGATGGTGCGGTTCATCCGCTCGACCTGCCCGTTGGTCCAAGGATGGTTCACCTTGGTCAGCCGATGCTCGATGTTGTGCTCGTCGCAGACGCGGTCGAAGATGTGCTTACTATCGTAGATGTCCTGTCGACGTGATGTGAACTGAACGCCGTTATCTGTGAGCACGGTGTGGATGCGGTAAGGCACCGCCTCAATGAAGTCGCGCAGAAACTGGGCGGCCTCCATCTTGCCGGCGCTCTCCACGAGCCGCACGAAGGCAAATTTGCTGGTTCGATCGATGGCTACGAACAGCCTGAGCTTACCTTCGGCCGTGCTCACCTCGGCGATGTCGATGTGGACGTAGCCAATGGCGTAGGTCGCAAAGCGCTGCTTCTTGGGTTTGTCGCCTTCGATCTCGGGTAGTCGGCTGATGCAGTGCCGTTCCAGGCAGCGATGCAGCGAGGATCGCGTCAGGTGCGGGATCGTCGGCTGCAAGCCATAGAGGCAGTCGTCAAGCGGCAGCAGGGTATGCCGGCGGAAGGCGACAATGATCGCTTCCTCCTCGACGGTGAGCACGGTGGAGCGCGGTTCCTTGGGGCCCATCCGGGCATCCGCTGTGCTCGTCCGTTTGCGCCACTTCTGCACCGTCGTCGGGCTGACGCCGTAGCGCTTGGCCAGCGCTCTTACGCTCTCTTCACGTAGCTGGATCGCGCGACGGACTGCCTCCGTCGTGGTGGCGCTTCCATGAAGAACCTGGCCCATAGCGCATCCCTCGCAGCATGGTGGTCAACCGTACCACCACACCGCGGGATCAAACACCTAGGAAGGCCTTTGATCCTCCTTTCGGTGATTGAAAGGTTGGCCGGACAGAGCTCCAATTCGTCATGGCAAGGTAACTCGGGCGAGTAGCAGGCGTCCTTGTGGAAGAACTTGGCCTTCCGGTACTTACCGGCGCTGCAGGAATGCCCCTGGGTAGCTTCAAGGCTTTCGTTAGAACGATCAGTTCCCCGAGACACTGCCGGAGTTAATCCGTCCCAGCATTGCCGGCCGCAAACATCGGCGCCGTCCATACTGCCTGCGTACGGCAATCCACTTGCATTTTATGTAGAGATCGCCCGCAATGCGCTTGATATTCCATCTACTTGTCCAACAGCACCTCCTGCAGCACAACCGCATCGTTATGGGCCTGGTCGCGGGCCGAGTAGATCAAACTTACTTGGCCTTTTGCGATAAGATCTCTCAACTGGTTCACCAGTTCAGATTTCTGACAAAGCTCCATCTTATATTGAGCTCGAAATTCATCCCAACGGGCCGGGTCATGATTGAACCACTTCCGAAGACTACTACTAGGCGCAATCTCCTTCATCCACATGTCGATTGCGGCGCCGGATCTCGAGACTCCACGTGGCCAGAGCCGGTCGACCAGGATCCTGACACCGTCCCCCGCCGCAGGCTTCTCGTAAGCTCGCTTCAGATTCAAGTTTTCAGGCTGCAGCCGCACTTTCATCTTAGCTCTTCGATCGCTCGCGCGCCTTGTCCTTCTCGCGCGCGCTAAGATGACCGCCTTGGATGCGGCGCAACGAGATCTCCAGTCGCGCCTCGGCAGCGGCGATCTCGCCTAGGACTCGACGCGTGTACAGCATGTGGTCCTCGGCGGCTTTGCCGGCGGCAGCCGGGTCATGGGCCATGATAGCGTCGTAGATGGCACGGTGCTGGTCGCGCAGCACGTTCCTGATCTCGGAGCGCGCGTAGAGCTTCTCTCGGTTGTGAAAGACCCCTTTCCGCAACATTCCCGACAGTGCCCGCATGATGTGTAGCAGAACGACGTTGTGGCTGGCCTCGTAGACGCCGATGTGCAGGTCGAGGTCAGCCTCGGCCTCCTGTTCCGGTTCGGCCTCCGCGTAGGCGCGGTCAATCTGCTCCATGCAGCGAGTTAGCATGGCGCGGTCCACGTCGTTGGCTCTGACCGCCGCCAGTCTAGCCGCCATGCTCTCCAACGTAGCGCGGAGCTCCAGGTAGTCCTCCACCGCTTGACCTTGTGTGGACATCAGCTCGATCAGCGGGTCGGCGATGCTACTGGCGAGCGGCGCCACCCGGCGAGCGCCCCCGGTATCCGAAACGATCAGGCCCTTGTCCTCAAGCATCTTGATCCCTTGGCGCAATGTGGGACGCGACACGTTCAGCGGCAGCGCCAGCTCCCGCTCCGGCAGGAGCTGATCGCCCGGACGCAGCGAGCCTTCGAGGATCAGGCGTTCGATATGGCTGGCTGCTGCCTCCGCGGCGCTGCCTGCCTTGTTACGTTCGCTTCCCACAGTACCGCACACCGGAGCTTCACATGGGGACTGCCCCTGATGGATCGCAGCCTACGCTGGCCGCAAACACGGAGCAACGATTTTCCCGATTGACGGACATGGTCAAACTGATTTACCAGACAGTCAGATTTGGTACTATTACCTTCCCAGTGAGTGTCCAACCTCGCGATCCAGATGCACGAAGGCACCGTCCATATCGTCGATGACGACCCGGCCCTGCGCACCGCGCTCGTCCGGCTCTGTCGGTCGGCAGGTCTTGTGGCCGTTGGCCACAGTGGGATCGCGAGCCTTATCTCGAGGCAGCGTTCCGGTCCCGAGTGCATCCTCCTCGACGTACAGCTTGGCCAGCACAACGGCCTGGAAGTGCAGGAAGCGCTTCGCTCCGCCGGATGTCGGGTTCCCATCATCTTTCTCACTGGCTTCGGAACCATCCCGTTGACCGTCGAAGCGATGCGGGGGGGAGCCGCTGACGTCCTCACAAAGCCGGTCATGGACGAGGTTCTGCTCGACGCGATCGATCGGGCCCTGAGAGCCGATGCCGCCGCGATCTCGGAAGCCCAGACGCGCGACGAACTGGCGAGGCGCCATAAAACCCTGACGCCGCGCGAATGCGACGTCATGGCTTGTGCGATTGGCGGCTTGATGAACAAGCAGATCGCCGCCGAGTTGGACATCTCTGAGGTTACTGCCAAGGTTCATAAGCGGCGCGTCATGGAGAAGATGCAGGCGACATCGCTGATCGACCTGATCCGCATGGCCGATCGGCTCGGGATTGCGCCGAAACGGCAGCGGTGATGCGGTGGCAACTGGGAACGACCACCGGAACGCCTTCCAGCTTTCCCGGCGCCGACGGCGACGACCTCCCGCTCGGCCCATTCCGGACCGCGTCGGTGCCCTCCGCCACCTCGCATTAGGCTATTCCTATATGGTCGTCCGTAATCGCCAGCAGGGTGCGCGAGTCAGCGCGCTTCGCCGTTGCACCCGAAATTCGAGAACGTGCGGGGGCGCCCGAAGCGCCCCGTCGTCGACCATACCGCGGCCGCTAACTGGTCTGGTCATGTTCTCTTCAACAAGAACGCGGTGATGCCCCCGCGTGGTCCTCGGAAAGCACCTCCGGACAGAAGCCGACCTGCAAAGCGTGCGTCACGTGCACGATGCCCGTCCATGCCCGATGCTTGGCCGGACGTCGTGTCCCCTCAGTCGCCGATAAAGGCGAGCAGGTCCGCGTTGAGGACATCGGCGTGCACGGTGAGCATGCCATGTGGGAAGCCGGGGTAGGTCTTGAGCGTGCCGTTCTGTAGGAGCTTGATCGATCTGAGCGCTGCGGCGGCTACCGGTACGATCTGGTCGTCTTCCCCATGCATAACCAGCGTCGGCACGGTCATCGCCTTTAGATCCTCCGTTTGATCTGTTTCGGAAAAGGCCTTGATACCGTCATAGTGGGCCTTGGCGCTTCCCATCATGCCCTGTCGCCACCAATTCTGGATCACGCCAGGATAGATTTTCGCGCCGACGCGATTGAAGCCGTAGAACGGACCTGTCGGCACATCGAGGAAAAATTGCGCTCGGTTGTCTGCGAGCGCTTTGCGGAATCCATCGAATACCTCCAGCGGCAGGCCTCCGGGGTTAGCATCGGTCTTGACCATCAAGGGAGGAACGGCGCTCACCAGCACGGCCTTGGCAACCCGCCCCTGAGGTTCGCCAAACTTTGCGACGTACCGCGCGACCTCGCCCCCGCCAGTTGAGTGGCCGATGTGGACGGCGTTCCTCAAGTCGAGATGATTAGCGACCGCGGCGGCGTCGGCCGCGTAGTGATCCATATCGTGTCCCTCCGAGACTTGTGCGGAGCGCCCATGACCACGGCGGTCGTGTGCGACGACACGGTAGCCGTTCTGGGCAAAGAACAGCATCTGAGTATCCCAATCGTCCGAGGAGAGTGGCCAGCCGTGATGGAACATGATCGGTCGCCCTCCCCTCGGGCCCCAATCCTTGTAGAAAATCTCGACACCATCTGAGGTCTTGATAGTCGGCATTTGGATGATCCTCTTCGAGCAGGAGTTGCTGAGGGATATAAAGAGCGATGTTGGGTGGAGCGGGCTTCGCGGGCTCGTTAGCCTGTTCTTTCAATGCCATCGGGTCCGGATCGCTAGGGATTTTGGAACAGGTGGCTGCCGATCGAACCTCGCCAAGCTCGCGCTTCACTCGTTCAGGACAGGGCAGCCGGTTTGATGGTGTCTGGCTCGATCGTCGGCCCGCGCCGCCGGGCGGCCACCGTCCGAAAGGAATGCTTCGAACGTGAACACTTCCAGGGGCTTCGCGAGCCCGCGCAAAGGGAAAGTGCCCAGACGCGCCAATTCGCCCCCATCGTGAGCCAGAGCGGCGAATGCACCGGAGAACAGCACATGATATCCTAGTACCTTCGTGAGGTTCTCAAGCCGGGCTGCAACGTTCACCGCGGAACCGATCATGGTGAAGTCCAGCCGCGCGTGCGATCCGATGTTCCCGTAGGTCACGATGCCGACGTTGACACCGATCCCATAGCCGAGCTGCGATAGTCCGCGCCCAGCACGGTCGCGGTTCAAGGCCTTCATGCCGCTGCAGGCCTCGCGAGCGGTCCGGAGGGTTGCACGGCAGGCATCGGGCTCGCTCAAGGGGAATGTGGCGAGGAGGCCGTCGCCCATAAATTTCAGGATCTCGCCGCCATTGCGTTCGATTGGGGCGCAGATGGCGTCGAAGAAGTCGTTCAGTGTCCCTATCACCTCATCCCTTGGACGCCGCTCGGCAAGCTCGGTGAAGCCCCTCAGGTCGGCGATCAAGACCGCCGCCTCCATGGTCGTTCCGCTGCCGCGCCGGGTGACGCCGTCGAGGATCATCTCCCCCGCGTGCGGACCCACGTAGGTGTCCAACAGCAAGCGCGTGAGCCGATTCTTGTGGCGAACCTCGACGACGACGGCGAGCGCCGGCAGTAGGTCCTCGAGCAGGTCCCGCTCAGCGTCCGAGAATCCGTCTGGATGATCACTCGCGAAATCCGCCATGTGCCGCTTGCCGAGCGTGAAGCGAAGGGGCCAGGCGACGTAGTCCGTCAGCCCTTGACCATCGAGGCGGTACAGCGGGTCCATAGCGGCGCCGGCTGTTCCGGTCCCCTCGGCGTGGAGGCGCCGATGGACCCGTTCGGCGCCGCTCAGGATCGCGGCGACAGGGCCGTGGGCAGCGGCCTCGGCATCCAGGTAGCCATATGCGAGAGGCTGCGATCTCGGCTCTGAAATGCCCAGCTGCCAGAGGATCCGGATGCCGAGCCATTGGGGATGATGAGTGCTCAGGTGGAGCGTCGCGCGCGCGACCGACACTCCGCCCGCGCGGAGACGCTCGCAGAATGCGACCAGGATGTTATCGAGGTAACGCTCGCAGATCGTGCCGCTAAGGAGCCATCGCAACGTTTGGTCGCGAAGGCCGGCAAGGGACTCACGGGTCCCGATGCGGATAGGCATGGGCGCACAGGCACCAACCATGTTCCCCTACCATCGAGAGAGGTATCCGAGGTCTCGTTCCGTTCGGAGCGAGCCAGTCTCGGCGCCGTCGAAGACCTCCGGCTGCCCGACGCCAGTCAGTCTCTTACCGGTGGCCAAGGTTCTTGCACGTTCGCGTCGCGCTTTGGACCGACTATGCGCGAGCTCCCGTGACACGACGGGAGCCGACAATTCGCGCCGCATCCTTGCATGCGGCTGGATCCATCTCGAGGCACGCGGACGGCAGCCCGCGGTTCGCCACCATAGTGCAGCAACGACCACCTCTGTATGAGACACCGGCCCGAAGCTCTGGACGACACGCACGTGGCGCTCGATCGGCACGGCGTGGGGCGCTCGACTCGCGACCGTGCGCTGAGCTAGCCCCTGCTTTTAGCGCCCGCGATGCGACCTCCGAATAGTGTTGTTCCCAGACAACGTCCCACATCCTGACGTCGACGTCCAGCTACTGACCGAGAAATCTCGAGTGACTCGAGGTTAGCACGGCTTACATGTCGTCGCCGCAGAAAACCACCAGCGCGAGACATTCAACGCGCGGTGCAACGCGACCCACGACGCGTCCAAACAACGTCGGAAACGTACAAGATGTGCCGACGTACAGGGCCCTAGTCCATCCGCGAGCTAAGCCCGGCAGCGCGAGGAGCCCGATCATGAACGTGCGATCCGATTTCAGATGCCAGGACGTCGGCTCAAGCCTGAGCAACGATCAACTCCTGGCCGGCTTGCGCGACGTCGTCGGAGCCGCCCACGTGCTGACCAGCCCGTCGGCGACGCAGCGCTATCGCAAGGGATTCCGCTTCGGAAACGGTCCGGCCATTGCCGTTGTCCGCCCCGGGTCGCTGGTGGAGATGTGGCGTACTCTCAAGCTTTGCGCCAGGGCAAATAAGATCGTCATTCCACAGGCCGCGAATACGGGCATCACCGGAGGCTCCACGCCGGACGGCGATACCTACGACCGTGAGATCGTCATCATTAGCGGAATGCGGCTCGACGTCATACACCCGATCCAAGGCGGTGAGCAGGTGGTATGCTTGCCTGGGTCGACGCTCTTCCACTTGGAAAGACTGCTGAAGCCTCTGGGCCGTGAGCCGCACTCCGTCATCGGCTCGTCGTGCATCGGCGCCTCGGTGTTCGGCGGCATCTGCAACAACTCCGGCGGGGCCCTGATTCACCGGGGACCGGCATTCACGCAGACGACCCTCTACGCGAGGATCGACGAGACAGGTCGGGTCGAACTCGTTAATCACCTCGGCATCTCGATTGCAGGGGACGAGGAGGCGATCCTTGAGGCTGTGCAGGCCGGGCGCTTCGATCCCGCAGCCATCGAGAACGATCCCGCTCGGCATTCGTCGGATCACGACTATCAGAACCACGTCCGTCAGATCGAGGCTGACACGCCGGCGCGCTTCAACGCCGATCCAAAGCGCCTCTTCGAGGCCTCGGGGAGCGCGGGCAAGGTCCTGCTCCTAGCCGTGCGACTGGACACGTTCCCGATCGAGACGGAGACCGCGACCTTCTACATCGGGAGCAACGATCCCAGCGAGCTGACCGCGATCCGGCGGCACATCCTCTCCACGTTCGCGTCCCTGCCGATCGAGGGCGAGTACGTGCACCGCGAGGCTTTCGACGTCGCGGAGAAGTATGGAAAGGACACTTTTCTCGCCATCCAGTATCTCGGCACCGACCGGCTGCCGATGATGTTCGCGATGAAAGGGCGGTTCGATGCCTTCTGCGAACGCTTCAAATTCCTGCCGCACGATCTATCCGACAGGATCATGCAAGCAATTGCAAGCGTGTTCCCGAAGCATCTTCCGCAGAGACTTTATAACTATCGCGACCGCTTCGAGCACCACCTGATCTTGAGAATGGGGCGCGCCGGGATCGACGAGGCGCGCAAGTACCTCTCCGGCATCTTCCCGTCCGCGCAGGGCAACTACTTCGAGTGCACGAAGGATGAGGGCGAGAAGGCGTTCCTCCATCGCTTCGCTGTCGCCGGTGGGTCCAACCGCTACCGTGCGGTGCACCGACCGGATGTCGCCGGGCTTCTCGCCCTCGATATCGCCCTGCCCCGCAACGAGATGGATTGGTTCGAGAAGCTACCGAAGTCAATATTAGATAAGCTTGACGTTAAGGTTTATTACGGACATTTCTTCTGTCAGGTTTTTCACCAGGAATACATCGTAAAAAAGGGGTACATTATCGACGAAATCGAACGCGAAATGTGGAAAATACTGGACTCAAGGCGAGCAGAGTATCCAGCCGAGCACAACGTTGGACATTTATATTACGCTAAGCCGGCTCTTGTTGACCACTACCGAAAGCTCGATCCCCGCAACACTTTCAATCCAGGCATTGGCCACACCTCGAAATGCGCGTGCTGGCGCTGAGAGCGCCGCATCCGCTTTCCCGTGCGGCGGCACCCCTGGGCGGCCCAGCTCCGGTCAGGATCGCCTTCCAGCTTCAATCGTCGGGCGGTCGGCCGCCCAGCTCATTCAAGGAGTGACTGCCGTGTCGATCAGCACTGTCGCGGATCTCATCATCGAAACCCTGAACGAGGCGGGGGTACAGCGGATCTTCGGCGTCGTCGGCGACAGCCTAAATGGGTTGACCGACTCTCTTCAGAAGCGCGGTACGATCGAGTGGATTCACGTCCGCCACGAGGAAGTCGCAGCCTTCGCTGCCGCAGGCGAGTCGCAGATCACCGGGCAGCTCGCAGTCTGCGCGGGTTCCTGCGGGCCCGGCAACCTGCATCTCATCAACGGACTCTACGACGCGCAGCGCACCCGCACGCCGGTGCTCGCCATCGCGGCCCACATTCCTTCGGCCGAGATCGGGGGCGGCTACTTCCAGGAGACACATCCCCAGAACCTGTTCAGGGAATGCAGCGTCTATAGCGAACTCGTCTCAGATCCGGCTCAACTCCCCTACGTGCTGCAGAATGCCATCCGGGCTGCCGTCGGCGAGCGAGGCGTGGCCGTCGTATCCATTCCCGGCGATGTCGCCCTCAAGCCGGCGCCGACGAAGGTGGTCACCCCGAGGGCTGGACTTCTCCCGCCACCTGTCGTCGTCACACCGCGCGAGCGGGAGCTCGATGCTCTCGCCGACTTCCTGAACGGGGCCGGACGCGTGACGCTGTTCTGCGGGCGCGGCTGCGCCGGGGCACACGCGCTCCTTTTGCAACTCGCCGAGACCCTCAAGAGTCCCATCGTGCACGCGCTCGGCGGCAAGGAGTATGTCGAGTACGACAATCCCTACGATGTCGGGATGACAGGCTTCATCGGCTTCGCCTCGGGCTACGAGGCAATGCATGCCTGCGACGCTCTCCTGATGTTGGGGACGGACTTCCCCTATAAGCAGTTCCTGCCGACGGCGTGCCGGATCGCGCAGGTCGATATCCGACCCGCGAACCTCGGTCGTCGGGCGAAGCTGGACCTCGGCGTCGTCGGCGACGTCGGGGCGACGATCTCGGCCCTCCTCCCGAAGCTGAGGACCAAGACGGACCGGCTGCATCTCGATGACAGCCTGACTGCCTATCGGGAGGCGCGCCGCGGGCTCGATCACCTCGCCCAGGGTACTCCGGGTCGCAAGCCAATCCACCCCCAGTACCTAGCAAAGGTCGTGAGCGACACAGCCGCCGACGACGCGGCCTTCACATTCGATGTCGGGACGCCGACGATTTGGGCTGCCCGCTACCTCGCCATGAACGGGCGACGGCGCCTCGTCGGCTCGTTGGTGCATGGGTCCATGGCCAACGCCATGCCGCAGGCCATCGGCATCCAGGCCGCGCAGCCAGGACGACAGGTGATTTCGCTGTCGGGCGACGGCGGCTTCAGCATGCTGATGGGCGACCTCATCACGCTAACGCAGGCGAACCTGCCGGTGAAGGTCGTGGTGTTCAATAATGGGACGCTAGGCTTCGTCGCTTTGGAGATGAAGGCGTCGGGCTTCGTCGAGACCGGCACCGATCTGAAGAACCCTGATTTCGCGGCGATGGCCAGAGCCATGGGCATCCACGCAGTCCGCGTGGAGGATCCGGGCGACCTTCCTGGCGCAGTCGCTGAGATCCTGGCCCACGATGGTCCAGCCCTCCTCGATGTGGTCACCGCGAAGCAGGAGCTGTCGATGCCGCCCACGATCGGCCTCGAGCAGGTCAAGGGCTTCAGCCTCTGGCTGCTGCGGGCCGTGATGAGCGGGCGCGGCGACGAGGTGATCGATCTCGCCAAGACCAACCTGCTTCGCCGCTGAGGGTCGCCAGCGTCTTACGACAGCTTCTCACGGGAATAATCCTCCATGGATGTGACGCCGCTCCTCCTATCGAGAATACAATTCGCCTTTACGATCACACTCCACATCATCTTCCCGGCCTTCACGGTCGGGTTGGCGGCGTGGCTGACCTTCCTCGAGGGCTGCGGACTGGTGACGGGTCGCGCCATCTACCGGCGGCTGTCGGACTTCTGGTTGAAGATCTTCGCTGTCGCCTTCGGCCTCGGCGTCGTGTCCGGCATCGTCATGGCCTTCCAGTTCGGGACGAACTGGAGCGAACTTTCGCGTCGCACCGGGCCCATCCAGGGTCCGCTCCTCGGTTATGAAAGCTTCACCGCCTTCGCCCTGGAGGCCGGCTTTTTCGGCGTCCTGATGTTCGGCCGCGACCGGGTACCGCGGTGGGTCTACTTCCTTGCGTGCCTGATGGTGGCGCTCGGAACGAGCATGTCCTCGTTCTGGATCATGGTGAACAACTCATGGATGCAGGAGCCGGTCGGGTTCACGACACGCCCGGACGGCGTCTTTGTTCCGGTTGACTGGCACGCCATCATCTTCAGCCACGCCGTGCTCGTACGCTTTCCGCACATGATGCTTGCGGCCTACGTTACCGGAGCGTTTTGCGTTGCAGCGACGGGTGCCTGGTACATGCTGCGCGGAAACGCCGTTCAGGAAGGACGGGCCATGCTGACCATGGCACTGCGCCTCGCGGCCATCCTCGTCCCCGTCCAAATCGGCTTCGGCCATCTCGCCGGCGACTTCGTCCACGACAAGCAGCCGACCAAGTTCGCCGCGATCGAAGGACGCTGGAACGACGAGCAGCCCGCCTCCGAGGTGCTGATTGCTTGGCCGGACGAGAAGGCCGAGACGAACCGCTTCCAGATCGCTATTCCGTACCTCGGCAGCGTCATCGGCTCGATGAGCCTCTCCTCGAAAGAGGTGGGCCTGAAGAGCTTCCCGGTCGCCGACCGGCCACCCGTGGCGATCCCCTTTTTCACCTTCCGCATCATGGTAGGTTGCGGCCTCCTGATGCTGGCGATCGCTTGGATCGGCAGCTGGCTGAGCCTCAGTGACCGGATCCTGCGTGCCCGCCTGCTCCTTTGGGCCACGTTCCTCTCGTTTCCGCTCGGTTTTGTCGCGACCATAACTGGCTGGTTCACCGCCGAGGTCGGCCGTCAGCCGTGGACGGTCTACGGTATGCTCCGGACCGCCGAGGCCACCACGCCTTTTCTGACGACGCCGCAGGTCGCGACGAGCTTGGTGATCTTCGCCTCCGTCTACAGCCTCATCTTCACGTTCGGTGCCCTGTACATCTACCGGCTTCTCCGGGCCGGGCCGATCCCTGCTCCTGACCTCGACCTGCAAACCACTAATCCGAAGCGTCCGCTGTCCGTCCCGGGCGACAGCCCAGGTCTGCGTGCAACCGTTCCGGCAGGAGAATAACCATGGTCGAATTCTGGGCCGCCGCCCTCGCCCTCTCCCTTCTTCTCTACGTCCTGCTCGATGGCTTCGACCTCGGTGTCGGCATGCTATTCCCTTTCGGACCGGACGAAAGGGCACGCCGGCATATGCTCACGGCGATCTCGCCGGTTTGGGACGGCAACGAGACATGGCTCGTCCTCGCAGCCGCGACGCTCTTCGGCGCCTTCCCACTCGTCTACTCGACGCTGCTGTCGGCATTCTACCTGCCTGTGATGGTGATGCTCGCCGGATTGATCCTGCGCGGCGTCGCCTTCGAGTTCAGGTACAAGACTGTCCGCCTACGCTGGATGTGGGACGTGGGCTTCGTGGTCGGCTCCTATACGGCGACGCTGGTTCAGGGCGCGACGGTCGGAGCTCTGGTGCAGGGACTAGCCATCGAGAACGGCCGATACGTGGGTGGCCCCTTCGCTTGGCTAAGCCCCTTCGCTCTCCTGTGCGGTGCAGGCCTGTGTCTGGGCTATGCCCTCATCGGCTCGTGCTGGCTCGCCGGTAAGACGGAGGGCGAGTTGCAGGACTTCGCCTTCCGGGCTGCACCCCGTCTGCTCGTGGCGCTGCTGGTCTTCCTGCTCGCCGCCTTCGCCTATGCGGCATTCCTCGACCTCCGCGTCATGAACCGCTGGGTCGAGCGTCCGATTCTTATCATCTTTCCCCTGATCGGGCTCGCCGCGGTCGCCGGTCTCGTTCAAGCCATTCGCGCGCGGGACGAGCGGCGCCCGTTCCTCATGGGCGCCCTAATCTTCGCCGCCGCATTCTGCACGTTGGCCGCCTCGTTCCTGCCATACATGGTGCCGTTTTCCATCACGATCGATGAGGCCGCCTCGCCCGAGAGTTCGCTCCTCTTCCTGTTCTGGGGGGCGGGTTTGTTCGTCTTCCCCATAACCCTCGCCTACACGGCGGCGGTCTACTTTATCTTCCGTGGTAAAGTACGAGACCAGGGTGGATACCATTAAGTGCAGACTGCGCGACCGAAAGGTGCGGCAAAGATTGTGATCCTCGGTTCAGGCGGGGAAAGCCGGCCTTCGGCTGCCGCCTGAACCATGACGGCTCGGAGCAACTCCCGGATCCTCGATGCGCCCCACCCCTGATGGATCGACGCTCGACGCCGCGATGCAGCGGCCCCGCCGACACATGAATGTCTGTGCGTCGGTGCCATCTTCCGGGGTTCCCTTCGGCATCCGCTCCGCCTCAGCGGCTCTTGCGGCGCTCTGGCTCGCCATGTGGCTCCAACTCGAAACCCCACGTTGGGCAGCTTGGACCGTCATGGCGCTTGCGCTCCCGACGCGTGGGCAGGTCGGACGCAAGGGTCTGTGGCGCGTGGGTGGGACCATTCTCGGCCTCGGGGCTGGGTTGGCCGGCGTCGCGGGGTTCGCTCAGGACTCACTCGCGATGGGAACATTCGTCGCCCTGTGGTTCGCCCTGAACGCCTATGTCGGCGGCCGCCTTCCCGGCTTGGCATCCTACGGGGCCGCACTCTCAGGGCTGACGGCGGGCCTGATCGTCGCCCTAAGCGCGACGGATCCTGGTTCGGCGCTCGAGATCGCGTTGGCGCGCGGAGCCGAAATCGTCCTCGGCGTCGGGTGCGTCTACGTCGCGAGCGCGCTCGCCGAAATCGCACAAGGCTCCCCGCCCGCCCGCGCATCCGCGCCTCCGACCGTCCTGCCCTCAGCGGAGATGGTGACGGCGAACGCCGTCCGCGCCTTCCTCGTGGTAGCGGTCGCCTGGGCAATCTGGGTTACGACAGCGTGGCCGTCTGGCGGCCTCTTCGTAGTCTTCGCCGGCGTCGTCTCGGTCGTGTTCGTGACGATGCCTGACGGCGACCTGCGCGCGCGGGACTACTTGTGGGGCGCGGCGCTCGGGCAAGCGACCGGGCTCGTCGTTAAGTACGCCCTCTTGAGCTCATCGTCCTCGTTCGAGATGCTCGCGGCCGTCCTGTTTCCATTCCTCTTGATAGGTGGCATCGGGATGACCGACCAACGCAAGGTTGCGCTGACGCTCGGTTACAACCTCTCCTTCCTAATCGCGCTCGAGCCGCGCAATCCGATGCAATACGACCTCGCGGCCTCTCTCAACGAGGCTGCCGCTGTCTTCGCGGGCATTGCCTTCGGCGTCTTAGCATTTCGGGTCGTCTTCCCATACCGGATCTGGAGGGGCATGCGTTGATGCTGCCCCTCCGGGAAATCGACGTCCTCGGCGTCTTTGTCGCGCCCTTCGCCGTCTGCCTACTCCTAGCGGTGGCTGCCACGTACTGCGTGGCGGCTAGACTGGGCCGCATCCCCGCCGCCAGCCGATGGGCGAGCACGCCCCTGTTCGAACTCACGCTGTTCGTGGCCGTGCTGTCGAGCCTTGTTCTCCTGCTCGGACGCATCTGAGCAACCCACTTGAAACGGAGCGAGCTGATCTTGGCTGCCGTGACCCCTCCCTCGCCCGACAGGCCGACGCCGGTCCCACCCTCGGCCTTCGGGCTGTTTGCCGCCTCCGCGGCAGTCGTCGGCTCGGGCCTCCTCGCGTGGCTGGCGTGGACCTATTACTTCGATAGTCCCTGGACTCGCGACGGCAGCGTGCGCGTCTACACCGCCCAGGTCGCCGCGGAGGTCTCCGGTCGGGTGACCGACGTGCTCGTCTCGGACAACCAGGCAGTGCGCAAAGGTGACGTGCTCTTCCGTATCGACGACCGCGATTACCGCATTGCAGTGCTGCGGGCGCAGGCCGCGCTGGAACGGGCAGCGGCCGAGCTAAGGAACAGCCAAGCCAAGGCCGCCCGGCGCAACCAGCTCGACGATCTGGCGGTGAGCATTGAGGTTCGCCAGACCTATCAAAGCGTCGCAGATGCAGCGCAGGCGGCCTATCAGGGGGCCACCGCCGATCTGGACAACGCGAAGCTGAATCTCGAGCGTGTTGAGGTGCGCTCGCCTGTCAACGGCTACGTGACTAACCTCCTGCTTCAAGCCGGCACCTACGCCACGATCGGTCAGGCCGCGATGACCCTGATCAACGCCGACAGCTACTGGGTCGCCGGCTACTTCGAAGAGACCCAGTTGCGCCAGATCGCAGTGGGCGACCCTGTCTCCATCACGCTGATGGGTTACTCGGATGCGCCTATCGAGGGCGAGGTCGAGAGCCTCGCCAGGGGCATCATGGATCCGAACGCGACACCCGGGGTCGCCGGCCTTCCCTCCGTGAACCCGGTGTTCACCTGGGTCCGCCTAGCCCAGCGCATTCCCGTCCGGATCCGCATCAAGCAACTGCCCCCAGACCAGCATCTCGCGGCGGGCATGACGGCGACCGTGCGCGTCCGCCCGAGGCAGGGACCGGGCCCTACCCCTCAGTTCCTCGGTTGCGAGTCGTCCTTCGCGAAGTGGGCATCCGAGTGGCGGAGGCTGCTCGGTGCACGTCTGGGTGGGCCGTCCTGCACCGGCAGGGATGTCGGCTGAGAGCCCCGGGCCTGCGCCGGAGCATGTCGATTCGGGCCCTGGATCGGGCGGATCGGCTGGTAGGCGACGAAGTCTGGTCGACTGTCAGGACCATTTCTCCAACCATCCGATTGAAATCGCGTCTCGAACGTGCCGTTGGCCGAGTTCGACCGCCGCCTCAAAGCTCGACAAACCCGCAGGTCACATCCAGCCGAATGCTAGAGTGATCCATCAGAGCAGCAGTGTGAGCTTTGAGGAATTTCGGCCGAATGAACTCGGTCAACCGATCGACGTCCCCTCGGCGAGGGCGCCCCCCCAAGGGACTTTCTTTTGCTGATGAACAGCCCTTTCGGACCCAAGTGAAGTTTATGCTCGACGAATCGCGACTCGTTCACAGCACATTGGGCGCGATGGCAGGACGAATATGCACAAGGAGCAAACCTCAATTCCGGAGGATTGGCATCAGATCAAACCGGTCCAGCCAAGAAAACCTGCGCCCGCGAGAACAGGGAGCGGATTAAGCTTCGTGCGCCAGAACAGAAGCGTGCACAGGCTGACCGCAGCGTAGCCGCGATACGAGAAGCCGGCGTTCTCGGCGATGATGCAGCCGCTCGCCAGGATAAGGCCGACCGCGATCGGACCGAGCGCGCGCTCCAGAGCAATGTGCCAGCCGCTGGCCGATGTCCGCTGCCAGACCCGTGCGACCAGGATCATCAGCAGCCCGGCCGGAACCATCATGGCAGCCTGCGCGACCACCGCGCCTGCGATCCCGGCGACCTTGTAGCCGATCATCGCGACGATTAGGTTGCTCGGCCCCGGGGCGGCCTGCGAGATCGCGAAGACGTCGGCGAAGGCATTGCTTGTCAGCCAATGCTGCTCGCGTACGGCGTGGCGGGCCATCTCCGGCACGACGCTGTTGCTGCCGCCGATCGACAGGATCGACAACGTGCTGAAGAAGCTCGCGAGTGCGACGAGGTCGGTGAGTTTCATGGCCCGATCCTGTCCCTGTCGCGCCGGT
This sequence comes from Methylobacterium sp. OAE515, assembly GCF_041806315.1. NCBI lineage: Bacteria > Pseudomonadati > Pseudomonadota > Alphaproteobacteria > Hyphomicrobiales > Methylobacteriaceae > Methylobacterium > Methylobacterium sp. OAE515. The sequence goes on along the minus strand of NZ_JBGMUV010000001.1, from coordinate 1,281,921 downwards.
GCACATTGCGCCACGCCAACAGGAAGGCCGGCGGCCCGAGGATTGCCAGGACCGCGGGCAAGGGCAAGTGCAGCAGGAGTGAACCGGCGAACGCCAAGGCAATGAAGGCGAGGCCGGTCGGCCGGCGTGCGAAGCCATCCCCGGCCTTCAGCCCCGCCGCCAGTGCAAGGCCGACCGCAGCCGCGGTGACCCCGCGAAGGACGTCCTGAACCGCCGGCGACGTGCCTGTGTCGAAGTACATCCAGGCGAAACCCACGACGATACCGAACGGCACGAGGGTGAGGCCGAGGAGCGCGGCGGTGGCGCCGGGCACGCCACGGAAGCGATGTCCGACATATATCGCGAAGTTGGCCTGGTTGGCGCCCGGAAGAACCCGGGCGAGCGCGTAGGCGCTCAGGAACTCGGTGTCGTCGAGCCAGCCCTTCTCCTCGACGATCAACTTTCGCGCCCAGGCTGTGAGGCCTCCCCCGAAACTGACCAGCGTCAGCTGATTGAATAACAGGAAGAGCTCGCGGAGCGACGGGGCGGGAATCTGGCCCGCACGGCCTTCAGCTGTGCTGCAGGTCGGCATCCGACTTGAACTCCGTGCTCTCCATATGGTCGGGCGGCGAGATCGGATAGGGCGGCTCATACTTGCGCGAGCTCCTCCAGTCCGCCTCGAACACGGCGGCTATTCCGTGCACCACTGCAGGGTCCCGCACGATCAAGCCCAGCTCGCGCCGCAAATCGAAGGCGGGCTGGTCGAAGTTTTGTGATCCGAGAAAGACGCGGTCTCCGTCGACGATCACGACTTTTCCGTGGCTGCGAAGCCCGCGCTGCTTGTGAAGTCGGCCGCCAGCCTCCCGGAACAGCCGCCATAGGGCGAAGGAGTACATCAGGTCCGGCTGGTGAAGGCCGTGCTTGCCGCCGCAGAGGAGGCGGACGCGGACGCCCCGTCTGAGGGCGGCGTGGATCCGCTCGAAGATCACCGGCTCGGCGAACTTCGGATGCGCGAGGTCGATGCTGCGCTCCGCGCCGTCGAGCATGTCGCACAGGACGGCACGGGCGTTGCCGGGGCTCCACGACAGCTCGCCACCTCGGTCGGGCACATAAGTCTCGCCGCTCCAGTCGCCCTCGAAGCAGGCCCGGATGCCGGCGACCTGGCCAGGGTCGGAAAGGACCACTCCGTAGTCTCGCGTCTTGCTGAAGTACTTTTCCATGAAGTTGAAGGTCGCGATCATGGCGCGGGCGCCGTCGACCACCAGCGACTTTTCATGGGTGACGAGGAAGTGCGGAGGTGTCCATCGCACCGGCACGCCCGCCGCCTCGAACCTGGCGAAGGTCGCGTCGTTGATCCGCTCGCCAGTGACCTTGGCCGCATTCAGCAGGACGCGAACCGCGACGCCATCCGCATGCCGCGCGATGACCTCGTCGAGCAGGATGGGATGGTCGAAGGTGAACTGCTTGAGCAGGATCTCGCGCGCGGCGCTCCGCAGCATCGCGACCACCGGTCCGACTCCGTGGTCCGGTTGGACGATGAGGTTGGGTGCGCCGACCCTCGTTGTGTCTTGCATTCTATGGGCCTGGAGATGTTCTCGGAGCGGCGGGATCAATCCTCGTCGATGTCCGCCGGCGACCCAGGCGGTAGTGGGCCATCGTCGATGACGCCAGGATCACCGTAGTTGAAGGGCGGTCCATCCCAGCCGACGACGCCGTCCGGGTTGTCCGGCGTCACGTTCGGATCGATTGCTGGCTGACCGTCCCGGTCGAGACGCCGGTCGAGACGTTCCATGCGTCTGAGATCGCGTCGGATCGGAACATCCTGCCCCTGAGCGAACGCGTCGGGAGCGGCCGCGAAGGCCACGAGGGTGCCAATAGCCAGAAGCCTCATGTTAGACCGCCCTTCCCTCTCGTTGTCACGGTGCGCGGCCTTCCCGAGCCTGCCGGCACTGGCTCGGTCGCCCGATACATCGACCCACCTGCGCCTCGAGCACCGTGACAGGCAATAGCCTCAAACACGATGTCTGGGCGGACCAAAATATGGGCCAGCCCGGCCGCCGCCTCCTGCAGGACAATGACGAGGAACGGGCAGGCGGAGCGCGGCGCTGATGGCCGATTAACATGCTGAAGCCTCCAGCGGATGTCGCCAAACTTTGCCGAAAACGGCGGTCAAAAAGCGTGGATTTTTGCCGGACTCGGCGGCCGTGCCGGCAGCAGGCGACAATTGAGAGAATTTAGGAGTTATCCGTGCCACCCGTTGAGGAAATCGAGCAGAAGGCTGTTCACCTCCTCCGGGCGCTCCTCGTGTGGAAGGTGTCCGCAAGACGGGATCGCGGCAGTGCGAAGATCGTCGGCCATCTCGGCCCAGACAGATGCCATGTCGAACATCTTGCCCACCGCCCCAAAATCCGCACCCCAGAGAGCTAGGACGGGGCAGGCGATCTTCACATCCGCGTCGACCAGATCCTGCGCGTTGTCCTCGGCGTTCGCCCGGTAGTCTGCCATCGCGCCGCGTACCGCACCCGGTGCCCGGTAGGCCGCAACGTAGGCCTCGAGGTCCGCGCCTGAGATCGTGGACGGGTCGAAACACCAGTCCGAGAAGAAGTGACGCAGCCAGATGTCTTCCCGCCCAGCGATGAGTGCCTCCGGCAAGTCGGGCACAAGATGGAACATGAAGAACCAATAGGCCTTGGCAATCTGTGCGTTCATGCTACGCGCAACGATGCGCGTCGGCACGTTGTCCATCACTACAAGACGGTCGAGTAGGTTCGGGTGATCCTTGGCGAAGCGTGTAGCGACGCGGGCGCCGCGGTCGTGGCCGACGAGCGCGATGCGGCCGATTCCAAGCGACTTCAACAACTCCAGAAGGTCGAGAGCCATCGTACGCTTGTCGTAGCCGCTCGCCGGCTTGTCGGTCTCGCCGTAGCCCCGCAGGTCCGGCGCCACCACGCGGAAGTGCTCGGCGAGCACCGGGATCTGATGTCGCCAAGCGTAGTTCGTTTCGGGAAAGCCGTGCAGGAGCACCACGGGCGGCCCCGAACCGGCTTCAAGGTAATGTTGGCGGATGCCGTTCGCGTGGACCGTGTGGCGGCGAATCGCGACCATTACTAACCTTTCGCTTGGGTTCGTTCGTCTTTGGATACGATGACCGCAAGCCCGCCAGACACGGGGAACGATGCGGCGATCTCTCTAGGCGGCTGATTCGACGTGCGGACGCCCACGCATCCGAGGATGCGCTTCCGGCGAGCGGGGCGCCTCTCCGGTAGGCGCCGTTCTCCCGGACGTCCGAATGACGTTAAGTGGCGCAGACTTGACAAGTGTCGCGCCCGCCCTTCCTCGACGCGGACGCCGGGTCCGTACCTCAATAGTCGTCGCTGTCGGCCGGAGATCCAGGCGGAAGCACGCCGCGACCGATGACGTCGCCGCTCACTGAGGGCGGAGGGCCGTCGAAACCGACGACTCCATCGGTACGGTTCGGCGCAACCGCAGACGGCAAGCGGAACTCGACGCTCTGATCCGTCGGATCCCCTTGTATCGAGTCGCGCCTAACCGGGCTCCCCGACGAGACCTGCGCCAAGCCTCCGTACGCACCGGCGAACAAGAGAAGAACGACAATGGCAAGCAACCTCATGTGTACATTCCTCAATTCGCTCGAATTGGTTTCATGCCGCGACTGCTCGGAGATGTGGACGGAACGAACTTGCGGCGATCAAGCGGGCGTCGGCGCTTTTCAAGGCCGGGACCGCCGTGGGACGCTGGAACCACTCGCGCGATCCTGAGAGATCCAAGAGCGGCCCTTCCCGTGATCGGAGGCAAACGCGAACGGAGACGCGAGCATCTAACGTTTCGGGAGGCATCCAATGCAGATGCTCATATCGATTTTGTCCATGTCGACGTCATCTTTCGACCGCTTGACGGGAAGGTCTCTCGCGGTGGGACTTGCGTCGCGGCTCGGCGGCTTAGTCCGTCCGGTCGAAGTCGTATATGGGGCCGTCTCGGTCGAGAGCGGGCCGCCGCCCGTACCGGTCTGGTCGGGCTGCGCGAGCGCCACTCCACCGCAGAGGAGGCCGATGCCGACAGCACACGACAGCTTCGATCTGCGATGCCAAGTCGACATGCGCGAGCGAATTTCCATAGCCTGTCCTGTAATCACAACGACCTCGCGCTAAATCGACTGACCTGTTCCAATCAAAATTTAAGAGCCTAGCAATGACCGCTAATCCTCGACCGATAGATCCAATTAACGACCAGATGTTTGGGCGCTCTCCTTGTGACACCCCAAGGTCCATTCGGAAACCGTCGAGCAATTTCCAAGATTTGGGCCGTGGTTCGTTTTGGGACCGCGGCGGTGCCCAGGGACAGTGCCCGAGCGGGCGGGTATCGCCGACGACCGACGTCAGCGATCCCGTCGGGCGTCGACGCCTCCCGCGAACGGGCTCCGACGATGTTGCGCCCTACGACGCCTGACGACGACAGATCTCAGCCGGCCACAGCCTGGACCGCGTCGATGATGACGTCCGCAACCGCCTCCGGCATCGAGAGCAGCGAAAGGTGACTCGCCTTCAATTCGGTGGTCTTCGCCTGCATCGCCGCCGCGAATTTCCGCTCCAGTTCGACGCTCACGACGCGATCTTCCGTCGAGACGACGTACCAACTCGGACGCGCTTCCCACGCGGCCTTCGTGATCTTGTCCTTGAACGTGCTCGCCGCCAACGGTGGCTGAAGCACTGCGAGGACGCGCGTCTCGTCCTCGGGTAGGTCCTGCCCGACGTCGTAGACCCACCCTTCCGTGCTTATGCGGAGAAAACCGTTCCCGTCGTCGCCGACACAGGCGAGCGCAGGAGGCGCAGCGTGCGCGTTGACGAGGTCGCCGACGGTCTCGCCGGCCTTTGGCGCGAAAGCCGCAACATAGACGAGAGCTTTCACCTTCGGATCATTTCCGGCTTCGGTGATAACCGCGCCACCCCAGCTATGGCCGACCAGCACGATCGGCCCATCGACGGTTTCGAGCATGCGCCGAGTGACGGCGACATCGTCGGCGAGCGACGTCGTTGGATTCTGGACGGCGACGACCGAGATGCCACGCCTCAGCAGCAACGGGATAACGCGACGCCAGCTTGAGCCGTCGGCCCATGCTCCATGGACGAGGACCACAGTCGGACCAGAGTGCGGGGATATTGTCATAGTCGTGGGCTTCCGGTTCAACGAATGAGTGGCCGGCATCCTCAGATCGTTACCGCGATCGATCTTGTCGGAACGAGAGTGAATTTGGACGAATCCAACCTCTGGATCCATGATGCTTAAACGCGCCCAATGCGTGGCGGCATCCAACCATGTCTTCCGAGAAGGAACTTTTCTGCGATAGAAAACCCGAGTATGCGTCACGCAGCTTCAAAAGACGACAAGATCCGACAAGATCGGCCGGCGCGCTGCTGTCATCTGTGAGAGGCAGCTCAAGGGGCCACCAGGACCGGTTTGGATAAGATGTCTAAAAACTTGAGAGAAAGCTGTGTCAGGCGTGCCGAATTGTCATCGGCGGACAGACGGAGCACGCATTCGATCTAGTGGCAACTCGCTGAGTGCCACCCCAGGCATCAGGACCTGCGAGCCGTCCAGCCGCGGGATCGTCGGGCCACGGCTCGACAGGCCGCCCGAGAGCAGCCAGCCGCCGCCCGCAACGATTCCGCTCGCGATGCGGGCTCCCGCATCCCGCAGCGCAGGCGAAAGGTGACGCTGATGCGGCAGGAGCAGCGCGCGCCTGCCCGTTCGCCCTTTGAAGTTGGCAGAACAAGGGATCGTGCTACTCAGTAAATGCCAAGGCTGATACTTAAAAAGGGTCGACAAGCAATGAACAAAATGGTCTTTATAATCCTTGCTGCGACTTTGTCCGCATCAACCGCAAGTGCCCAGACCCCCAGCCCCGCCTATCGGTACTCCGGTCCGCACGCAGGAGGACCTGCAGACGACCTCATCCGCACTGGCAAGCCGCGCCCGGTCGTGCGGACCGTCAGGGATAGAGCGTATCGCTATTCTGGAAGCCATGCGGGAGGGCCGGCCGACGATCTCATTCCCGCCGGCAAACCGAGGCCCGTCGCGCGTCCGGTCAGGAGTCAAGCATATCGATATTCCGGCAGCCACGCCGGGGGCCCAGCGAACGACCTGCCGCGCAAGTAGGGCGCTCTAAACGCTGCCGCCTTTGGCTAAACCCGAACGTCGGCGCGTTCCTCGATGGATGCCGAGGAACGTCCCCGGATCATGGGGCTGCAGGGCATCGTGCGTGGCAAGAAGGTTCGCACCACCATCCCGGACCCGGCCGCGGCCTGCCCGCTCGACCGGGTGAACCGCCAGTTCAAGGCGCCGCGCCCCAACGCCTTGTGGGTCAGCGACCTCACCTAAGTCGCGACCTGGGCCGGCTTCATCTACGTCGCGTTCGTGATCGACGCCTACGCCCGGCGCACCGTCGGTTGGCGGGTCTCCCGCACGGCTCACGCCGCCTTCGTGCTCGATGCTCTTGAGCAGGCTCTGCACGAACGTCGTCCTCTCTGGGGCGGAGGGCTTGTGCACCATAGCGACAGGGGCGCGTAATACCTCGCTCTGCGCTACACGGGACGGCTGACGGAGGCGGGGGTCGAGCCCTCAGTCGGCAGCATTGGGGACGCTTACGACAACGCCATGGCCGCGACGATCAACGGTCTGTTCAAAGCCGAAGTGATCCATCCCCGTGGGCCGTGGCCATCCTTCGAGGCAGTCGAGTTCGCCACCCTCGAATGGGTCGATTGGTTCAATACCCGCCGCCTGCTCGGACCGATCGGCAACGTGCCTCCCGCCGAGGCTGAGGCGCGCTACTTTGCTCAAGCCGAGGCGCAAGCCTTGGCCGCTTGAGCTAAATCAAACGGCCTCCGGGAAACTCGGGGCGGTTCAATTGCCTGTCGCTTAGCATCGTACCTCTTCGGGTATGACAGACAAAATGTGCGCTCTACAAAATGGTTTAGGCGACGACAGAACCTAAGTGTATGGTCCCGGGATGAGGTGTGACGGGTCGATCCTGAAGCGATTGGGCTCTTTCGTCCAGGCGTTCAGGATGAACTCGGTGGGTGTCAGGCCGCGCAGGGTCTTGAGCCGACGAGCGTGATTGTAGGCATCGACGAACAGGTGCAGATGCGTTCGAAGCTGGTCGTGGCTGTCGTAGTGGTAGCGCTTGACCGTCGCATCCTTGATGGTGCGGTTCATCCGCTCGACCTGCCCGTTGGTCCAAGGATGGTTCACCTTGGTCAGCCGATGCTCGATGTTGTGCTCGTCGCAGACGCGGTCGAAGATGTGCTTACTATCGTAGATGTCCTGTCGACGTGATGTGAACTGAACGCCGTTATCTGTGAGCACGGTGTGGATGCGGTAAGGCACCGCCTCAATGAAGTCGCGCAGAAACTGGGCGGCCTCCATCTTGCCGGCGCTCTCCACGAGCCGCACGAAGGCAAATTTGCTGGTTCGATCGATGGCTACGAACAGCCTGAGCTTACCTTCGGCCGTGCTCACCTCGGCGATGTCGATGTGGACGTAGCCAATGGCGTAGGTCGCAAAGCGCTGCTTCTTGGGTTTGTCGCCTTCGATCTCGGGTAGTCGGCTGATGCAGTGCCGTTCCAGGCAGCGATGCAGCGAGGATCGCGTCAGGTGCGGGATCGTCGGCTGCAAGCCATAGAGGCAGTCGTCAAGCGGCAGCAGGGTATGCCGGCGGAAGGCGACAATGATCGCTTCCTCCTCGACGGTGAGCACGGTGGAGCGCGGTTCCTTGGGGCCCATCCGGGCATCCGCTGTGCTCGTCCGTTTGCGCCACTTCTGCACCGTCGTCGGGCTGACGCCGTAGCGCTTGGCCAGCGCTCTTACGCTCTCTTCACGTAGCTGGATCGCGCGACGGACTGCCTCCGTCGTGGTGGCGCTTCCATGAAGAACCTGGCCCATAGCGCATCCCTCGCAGCATGGTGGTCAACCGTACCACCACACCGCGGGATCAAACACCTAAGTCCGGCCCTGAGTAAATCCTGCATTTTGGTTGTGCCCGTCGCTAAACAATTGATGCAGCCAGCCTTCAAGCTGATCGGCCCCGAACGGCTTCGCCAAGCAAGCCAGTGCGCCGAGCGCAAGGGCGCGCCCCTCCATCGCCTCGCTTGGGTAGGCGGTCATGACCAGGACAGGCAGATCCGGCTTGTGCTCAGAAAGAAGACGGAGCAGTTCGAGACCGTTTAAGTGCGGCATCTGTACGTCAGTGATGACCATCGCGATCCCGTTGCCTGCCAAGGCATCCAGGAACGCCCGTCCGCCCTCGAACAGCCTCGCCTCGTAACCGAGGGCGCGCGTGAGGCGTTCGAGCGCCGAACGCACGGAGGCATCGTCATCCACGATGGCGATGACAGGAACACCCATCGCTGTCTCAGCCCTGCAAGATCGGCAAACGAAAATGGAACGCCGCGCCACCTGTTGGCGCCGCCTCGGCCCAGATATCTCCTCCGTGGCCGTCGATGAGATTGCGGCAGATCGCAAGCCCGAGTCCCATGCCGCCAAGCTTGTCCGAATGGAACGCCTCGAAGATCCTGCGCCGCCGATCCGGCGGTATGCCGGGACCGGTATCCGTTACCGAGACGGTGAGGGACTCTTCGGTCCGGCGAAACGAGATTGTGATATCCCGTCGGCCGGCCTGCTTCGACATGGCCTGCGCGGCATTGACAAGCAGGTTCACGAACACCTGCTGGATCTCGATCCGGTCCGCCCGGAGAAGAGGGAGATTCTCCTCCGGGGAGAGGTGGACGGAGGCCCCGTGCCTCCGGAGTTCGCTCTCTATCAGTAGATTAGCCTCGCGCGCTGCCTGCACAATGTCGACAGGCTGCAATCGCCTAGGAGCGTTGCTCAAGAATGAGCGTGTACGCGCGACGACATCGCGGGCACGCGTTGCGTCCGCGACGATATCGTCCAATGCTGCTGTGGCTTCCTCGAGCTCTGGGACGGGACGCCGAAGCCAGCGAAGTCCGGCTTGTGCGTTGGCGAGTATCGCCGCCAACGGCGAGTTCACCTCATGGGCAATTGAAGCTCCAAGAGCCCCGACGGTGCTGATCCGGACAGTGCGCGCAAGCTCAGTGTCGGCCGCGGCCAGCCGTGCCTGAGAGCGTATGAAGCCAGTGACATCGAGGGAGATCACGATGATGTCGGAGAACCCGACGAAGTCTGTCGGCAACGCCGCCGTGAAAAGCACGTCGAGCTCGCGTCCGTCTGGACACGTGATATGCGCCATTGAACGGAAATGCCGGTCGCCGCGCCCGAACGCCACAAGCCACTGCGCGAAGGTCTGATCCGTATCCGGCAAGAGCCGGTCGAGTGAACCGAGATATGCGCTCTTGTCGGGGGCTCCAGTTTCCTCCAGCGAGAAGGCATTCACATCTTTGATCTGCACCTGCGAACGTAAGGCGCGAAGCTCCTCCGGCCGGTTCGCGAAGTGGCTTTCCAAGTCCACAACGCCGTTGCTCCGGAGGAGCCTGATCGCCTCGCCGACAACTGTCCAGTCCTCACGCCAGATTGCGATGCCCGCGCGGTCGTAGATCGCACGAAAGCCTTCTTCGGCCGCCCGGAGGGATCGCAATGCACTGTAGGCCGCGAGCGTCGCGACTGAAGCGATCAGAAGCGCGAGGATGCCGACAAAGGGCCTGCCGTTAACATCGAGCACGGCGTCGCGTCCCGCGAGGAATGCTGTGCCTGCTGGAAGGAGGACGAGGAGCGCCGCACCTCCGAGGCTCCGAAGACCATTGAGTCCTCGGCGGGTCGGCTTCGATAGCATCCAAGCCGGTAGGCACTGGGCACTCGCGGGGTCTTCTGGGGCGGAATGCGGCAGGCTTGGCCATCGTGAAAAAACCTGTCGCATATCGGTTGCCGAGCGAGCATTCGTACCGCGAGGATGCGGGAGGGGATCGGGGGCTCCGCGATACGCCTGTATAATAGCCTAGCTTGCGCATAGATTGAATGATGCGTGCATGGACCTACACCAGCACGGCACACTCAAGTTCCCGAACGCAGGCCTTCACGCCACATCCCGCAACCGCGGGTGGCAAGGGATAGCGGCCGAGCTACGGTCGCACCCTGCGGGTAACCTCCCTGCCCTAGTCCCGACTCAGCTGGAGATAACGCTGGCAACGCGCCGGTGCGCTGGCGCCCACGTTAGCCGCAAGGGCGCGGGGCTGCGACAGACGACCGCGGTCGAAGCTGGCACGGTGTGGCTGTGCCCGGTCGGTGTGGGAGAGGATGACACCAACATCTCCGCACCACTGACAGACATCCTGCACATCTACCTGCCGGCCGACCGCTTCGGGACGCTGAATGAACTATATGGTGACAGCCGCATTCGTGCCGACAACGTACGATATCTCGCCGACGTCGACGACCCGCTTATTAAGCAACTCGGTATGACGATCCTCACTGAATTGCTGCAGGAGTCTTCCGGCGGACGTATGCTGGTTGAGAGCGCCGCCCTCGCACTCACAGCAAGAATTGCCCATGCTCACGGACAATCCGGACCCAGCGCAATTAGCGCGAAGGTAGAACGTGTCGAGTGTCCGGAACGCATCCAGCGTGCCGTTGACTACATCCGCGAGAATCCGCATCTTGACATCACAATTTCGGAGCTTGCCGATATTTGCTGTCTCAGTCCATTTCATTTCGCTCGTTCGTTCAAGCGAGCTACAGGGAAGACCCCTCACGGTTTAATCAGCGAGGTACGCCTGAATCACGCACGCAAGCTCTTGGCGGATCGGAAGCATTCTCTGGCAGATGTCGCGTTGTTGTCAGGCTTCTCTAACCAGTCCGCTTTCAGCAATGCTTTCAAGAAGGCGCTCGGATGCACTCCAGGATCATACCGGCAGATGGTCAGCTAACCACCCGTTCGGTAGGATAATGCCACAGAGAGCCGCAGTCCAATGATGCGCTCGGGAAGCCGCATTCCTTTAGAATTCCTCCAGTGTATCGTTTAATCGACAGCTTCGCTTTCTCCTGAGCAACCTGACGCAATAGGTGAGCAACATCGCGCAATACGTCGCTTGTGGCCGCATGTACCGTGCCCTTCTAGTCAACAGGGAAGATCATGACGGTGGCGATGCCGATGAACGCCATGGAGTTCCGAGTACCTGCTTTTTGCGACGGCAAAAATTCGCTGCCGCCAGATATGCACGGACTGTGCGGCTCGGTCGGGCGGGAGCATCTGGCGAAACGCGCTTTGCCATCCGTCGCGTTCGAGGATTGGTCGGACGGCATCGCTTTCTGGATAAGTCCGGCAAATCGCGATTGTCCGGTTCCGTTCGGGCGGTGTAATGCGATCCTGATCCAGGCTGCCCCAAGCATGTCCTTCGACGTGTTGGGCGAGGTATACGCGGCCCACAAATTCGCGGAAGACGAGATAAGGCTGATCGATATGCGCGCGTCCGCGTTCCGGCCTTGCGCAGGCGCCATCCACATTGCTTTAAGCCATTCCGTCTTCGAGGAGATCTCCGGCGGGAAGGACCAGCTCGGCCTCGACCTGCTCGATGCTTTCAGGGATCGCTTTGACAGGCCACTGCTGGACAAGGCGGCCCGCAACATGATCCTGATGGCTGCTTCCACCATAGGCCGTTCGGATCGTTACTCCACACTTGTTCGCCGTCAATTGGCTCGGGCGCTCGCAGCCCACGTTTTTGGCACCTACGCACTGAGTTCCAGCGCAGGCGAACGCAAGCGTGGCGGTCTTGCCCCTTGGCAACTTCGCCGCCTTCAGCAACGCGTTGAATCCGAACCGGCCAAGTCGTTGAGCCTGCAGACGATGGCACAAGATTGCGGCCTGTCCACCGGACACTTCGCACGTGTCTTCCGCAGCTCAGTTGGATCGTCGCCGCGGGCTTGGCTAATCAAGGAGCGTATCAAGGTTGCGAAGCAGCTGATGCGACAGTCGGACCTTTCCCTCGCAGAGATCGCATTGGCTTGCGGCTTCTCCGATCAGAGTCATTTCACGAGAATCTTTACTCGTGCGGAACAAGTCAGCCCCGGCCGTTGGCGCCGACTACTCGATCCGGAAGATCGCGGCTAAATCTGAGGGCGGAGCTCACGCCGGACTGTTGTGTCGAGAAATTGCCGGCACCGAAAAAGCTCGAGGTGCTCTAACCCGTGGCTCGCGTCGGACGCGAGCCACGGCCATAACCGACCTCGACCTAGGGTTCGGACTCGATCAGCACCAGAAGGCGATGACGGCAGCCAGGGCGACGGCTGAGGCGTAGTTGCGGGCGAGCTTGTCGTACCGGGTGGCGATGCGGCGGAAGTCCTTGAGGCGGTTGAACGTCGCCTCAATGCGCCAGCGCTCCCGGTAGCGCCGCTTGTCGTGACGGATCCCTCTCTTGCGGCCTCGCTTGCCCGGGATGATCGACATGATGCCGCTTCTGCGTAGGTCAGCGGGCGAGCTTGGTAGGTCTGCCGGATAAGCTCGGCATGAGCCTCAATGTGACGGGAGCGCTGGTCGCCGCCCAGCGGCTTGGGCGCGACGTGGCCCACGCGCCGCTTCTGCTGCGACCAGCGGCTGGCGCTAACCCGGCTCACGCCGAAGCGCTCGGCGGCCTGCCGGCAGGTCGCTCCGGCTGAGACCGCGGATGCCACGCGCTGGCGCAGATCGACGGACAAGGTCGTCCGCATGAGCGCCTCCTCGCCCCATCAACCCCCAGCCACCCAGCACAGCTTCCGATCGGACGAGCCTCGCTCTAGCGCAGGGGCCTGTGATGAGAGCGCCCGGCCTCAGACGGAATGGGCTTCCAGGTCGGCGAGGCCGGGTCGCCGCGCCCCAACCCCATAGGTCCAGCCGGGACCGTCGTACAGACAATCCGTATGAATTAAGCTCGGAACGTCCAATCGAGCGTGCGTTTGTACAAGGCTGACACAAGAATTTTCTGCAAGAGCCCCTAGATGGCGGCACGGCAATAATCCACTTCGTGGGATCTCGTGAAGAGGTCACACCGAGCGCTCCGAGCCTTACGCGCCGCAAGACTGACGCGGCACCTCGCCCACGCGATGACCTTGGCTTCTAGCATTGAAGATAGTGAAGCCCTGGTGCTCCGCAGCCCGCAGGGGAATCAGTTGTTGCGCCGTCGCCAATCGCGGCAGGCCTGTTCGAGGACTAACGGCGGGCGCCTCGCCGCTCAACCAAGCGGCTCGAGAGACGTGCCGCTCATGCGGAGAACCGGATCATGAACGAATTCACGAATCTTCAACTTTACGGAACACGCAATGATGTAAGTGCGAACGCGAAGAGCGTTTCGATTCAGGCATTAAGTGAGCGATTGGCAGACGGGATTGATTTGGCATTAGCTATCAAGCAGGCACACTGGAATTTAAAGGGGGCGCAATTCATCGGCGTTCATCTCATGCTTGACACGTTTCGCAACGAACTGGACGATCTCAATGACAAGGTAGCCGAACGCATCGTCCAGCTTGGTGGAACGGCTTGCGGCACGGTAGCCGCAGTGGCTGCGAGATCGCGCCTAGCACCTTATCCGATCGATGCACACGCGGTCGGCAGCCATATCGTAGCGCTGGCCGATCGATATGCCGATTTCGCCAGCGCCGTACGTCGAAACATAGACGATACGGACGAGGCGGGCGATGCTGGCACCGCGGACTTGTTCACGGAACTATCCCGCGGCGTCGATAAACAACTCTGGTTCCTTGAGGCACATATTCAGGAGGCGGCCGGATCGATGCCCGGCCCAGGACGCATCACCGACCGATAGTAATTCGCGAACCATCGCCTGCACGCTCGACTTCGGATCCGACATGTGGCGGAACGGATCACGCTAGAAGTGTCCGGCCCTTGTCACTTGGTTTGGGCAGACGAGCGTGTAGGGCCTTGAAGTCGCGCGGGAGCTTCGGCCGGCGGCCGGCATCAATGGGTGATGGCGGTCGTCGGTCGAAGCGCATCCTCTTCGTGGCAGCGCCAAGCCGACCACTATCGAGGCCTGCCGCCGACGAGCGGCTCTGTATGCTGACAAGGCGGCCCCGGTTGCAGAGGCGTGCCGGCCTGGGCGGCGCCGACGTAGCAGGCCGTGCCTCGACCCGGCGCCGCGGATCGACGTGACGGCTACAGGGTCTCTCGCGTTGCCCTCAATTTTTGATCTTCGATGGTTACACCTAATGAGACGAAACAAAATTTCGGGAGTGAACCGACCGTCGGTCCCTGGCTCGATTTCTCTGACGGCAGAGGTCGTTGCAGCCTACGTAGCTAATAATAGTTTGCCGCACGCGGACTTGCCGTTGCTGATCGTCTCCACGCACGTGGCGCTTGCCGGCCTCGGTCAGACTCGGACTTCAGCCCATTCCGGCGAAGAGAGGCCCACGGCCGCGCAGATCAAGCGGTCCATCACGTATGACGCACTGGTCTCTTTCGAGGACGGCAAGCCGTACAAAACCCTGAGGCGGCATCTAACCCTGCGAGGTCTCAGCCCGGAGGCATACCGGGCAAAGTGGGGCCTGCCCGCCGACTACCCAATGACCGCCGCCGGCTATTCTGACGTGCGTTCAGCCCTGGCGCGGAGTTTCGGCCTCGGCCGAGCGAAGTAGCACGCCTATCATCGCAAATACCCGGCTGCCTGCGCGTGGGCACCTTCTAGGGCATGGCGTCTCGCTCAGGCTGCGTAGCGAGGGTCCTGAGCGAAAGCCGCGATGGGGCTCGAAAGACTGCATGACCGCCACTAGGCGGCGAACCGATGTCTGCTCTGGACGCACCGAAGATGTTTGGTCCGGCGAGTGTCAATGTCCTGTGTGGATGGCTCCTGCGTTGCAGGCCAGGAGCGAGGAAATGGCCGGCGAGCGTTTCTGACGGTTGTCGTGCAACCGGTCGAGGTGTGGCACACGCTAGAGTACAGCGATTGTGTGGCAAACACGCCGCTCGCTCGACCAGCCGGAGCGCAGATTTTATAGTGGGTAACATTTTTCGCTAAACGACTGAGCCTCTCTTCGATGTCTGCTTACGAGATGCAAGTAAGTGCGGTTGAACGGCTGCAATGGGCGCGAAGTTGAACGGCCGTTTTTGCGCCCGGTGGCGGTCTGGCACGACTTAGGTTGGCCGAAAACCGCCCCTCCCGCTTCAGAGCGGCCAAAACGAAGAAGCGGACACGCTGGCTTTGATCCAACACCGGCACGCTGACCGCAATCCGCGCCTCGTCACGGCATAACTGAGTTCAGGGCTTAGTCGCCGAGGTCCCGAGGGCCTCGGCTGAACGTCGCAATCCGCCGGGCTGCAACGGCAAGAGCGCGAGCCCGTCATCAGGGGATCCGGGGCCCCGATCGGACGCGGCATGTGAGGCGAGGTCTACTTCCGAACGTGTTCCCACACCTTGGAGATGACGACCGATCCCTCGCCGACCGAGGCTGCGACACGCTTGACGGAGTTGGCGCGGACATCGCCGACCGCGAAGATTCCCGGATGAGACGTCGCATAGGGTGAACTCGCGCCGATCGCGTCCCCAGTCAGGACGAAACCGTGGCCATCGAGTTCTACGAGCCCAGAGAGCCAGCCGGTATTGGGGGCGGCGCCAACCATGACGAACACGGCACATGTCGAGATCGTGCGCGTCGTTCCGTCGGCGACATTGCGGATCGTCACCGCATCAAGATGGTCGTCGCCGTGTAGGGCAATGACTTCGGCCCCATACTCAATGCTGATCGCCGGATCTGCCTCCAGCCGACTCGAAAGATACCGCGACATAGAGGTTGCGAGCGATTTTCCGCGCACCAGCAGGCGAACGTGCCGGGCCGAGCGACTGAGATACATCGCCGCCTGGCCCGCCGAGTTGCCGCCACCGATGATGATCGTCTCGGCATTCCTGCAGTAGCGGGCCTCGATCTCCGTCGCAGCGTAGTAGACGCCTGCGCCCTCGAAAGCCTCCAGGCGCTCGATTGGCAATCGCCTGTATTGGACGCCCGTCGCGACGACGACGGCCTGTCCCCGGACGCGCCGGCCGTTGTCGAACGTCGCACAGAACGACCCGTCCTCAAGCCGTTCCAGCTTCGCCACACGCCGCGGCATCGCGAACCGCGTGCCGAACTTCATCGCCTGGACCTCACCGCGCCAGACGAGATCTGCGCCTGAGATCCCGGTTGGGAATCCCATGTAGTTCTCGATCCGGCTCGAGGTGCCGGCTTGACCGCCGATCGCCACATCCTCGATGACCAACGCGCGAAGCCCCTCTGCTCCCGCATAGACGCCCGCCGCGACGCCGGCTGGGCCACCGCCTACAATGAGGACGTCGAAGGCCTCGTCGTCGACGAGGCCGTAGTCGAGACCGAGCAGCTGCGCGACCTTGGCGGGCGTTGGCTCGGTCACAACGATGTCCCGGCCGAAGATGACCGCCGGTCGTTCGGACGAGATCGAGCAACTCGTGGCTACGCTCGCCGCCTCCGGGCTGCCCAGCGGGTAGGACCTGTAGGGGAGGCGGTTGCGGCTGGCGAACTCCGCGATCCGCCGGACGCTCCGATCGTTGTCTTCGCCAATGAGCACCAAGGTGCCATCGTGTGAGTCGAGCTGGCGGCGCCGCCTTGCGGCAAGAACCGTGATGATGATGTCCGACATCTCCGGGATCTCGGATAACAACCTCAGCATCGCCGGACGCGGCACCTCGGTGACGATGGTATCCGTGCACGCTCGCATGGGCATCGACCAGACGCCGCCGTTCAGGAACGAGATCTCTCCCATGAACTGAGTTGGCCCGAGGGTGGAAGGAAGATGGCGCTCGTCCGTGAACGGGTTCACCACCTCGATCTCGCCAGCCTCGACATAGACAAAGCGGTCGGCGGGGTCGCCGGCGCGCACGAGGAAGGTGCCGGCCGGGTAGTGCTTCTCGGCTCCGATGGCCCGGAGTGCGGCGACGTGCGTTGCGGCGAGGGGAATGCGCTGCATCTCGCGCAGGTCACGACCGATCGATTCCATGGTGGTTCCTGTCGCAGGTCATCCGCTGCGGCGCAGCATCGTCGGATCGATTTCGCTAGGCAAGACTCTCGGCGCGGACGTTTGTCTGAGCGGCGCCGCAGGTTCGGAATGGTGCGTAGGACCTGCAATCCGGCCCGAGCCGACGTCTGCTTCGGAGATGCCAACGACGACCAACGAATGGCCGAAATGGGCGCGAAGCTGAACGGCCGCTTTTGCGCTCTTCAGCGATCCCGCATGGCGTAGTCTGGCCGGAAGCAGCCGGTCTGCTCTCGAGGACGTCCGCCGGAAAAGCGGACGCGCGGCTTCCGACTCAACATCGCCGCAATGGCGCATCGGCGCCTTTCTTGAAAGCGGACACAGGTCGCGCAGCCAATACGACCGCTACCCTGCGGCCGACCACGTCACGACCAGCACCGCCGGCTCTCACCTCTCACTGCGCGTCACGCCACAGAGCGGCCATTTCCTGGAGAGCGGCTTCGCCTTGACGGAGCGCCGTCTGCTCGTCGGACAACGAGTAGAGGCATTGCCGGAGGATGCAGTCCTGATCGCGGATGACCCAGCGATAGCGCGAGGAGTCCTCAGGACAGATCTCAACTTGCAGGGAGAGGACTGCGAGGGCTTTCGCTTCCATCGTAGGCTCCTTCAACTTGCCGGACTACGCTCCTGCCATCGACGGGTGGGCAGTCGGGGAACTGCATCCAGTGTGTGAACGCGTCGGTCCGGTAGCTGTGCTCGCACGAGGCGACGTGCCAAGGTGCTGCATCGTCAGCGCGCTTGGGATCCCAGCGGATGATGGCGCGCTGGTCGGGCTCGTCACGGTTGATGGCGATGATCCACCGCCCATCGTGCGGGGCCCGATCCATCGTCCTCCAAGTGCGCATGGCACCCTCCCGGCGCCTTGCTCACGGCGCCTCATCGCATCGAGGCACCAGGAACGCTCGAACGGCTGAAACCGTTCGGGCGTCCTTCTTGCATGCTCCCGGATCATCACGACAGAGCGAGGCGCCGATCCGGCCGCACCTACGCGCGGTGCTGCCGGTCGTGCGCCGCTGTGATACAGGGCCCGCCGAACCGCCGACGCCCTGGGAACCGTCCTTGAGGCGCTAGCGGCTCTGTAGCGACCGTAGCTGCCATAACCGCCGGGACGTCCTTCGTAGATGCGCACGTCCCGGCGGCCGTAGCCGCCAAACTCCCGGTGGCCGCGATAGCCGTGCGCCGGTGCCCAGGGCGGCGGGCCACCGTGACGGAAACCGCGCTCACCCCTGGCCCATGGCGGATCGGCCATGGCAGGCGAGGTGGCCCCCACGACGCCAACGGCTAGGGTCAGTGCGCCGAGCGCAGCCAACGTGGATTTGCGAAACATGAAGTGCCTCCCTCGTGTCAGGATGTTGCCGACCACGGACCAGAGACGGCGTGCACGGGCGAACCGTTCCAACGCGATTGGCTCGGACGCGAGCCGCTCGCGTAGCTGCCGGAAGAAGCTTCTGGACGAGCATGTCAGACTCCCGGATCGAGGAGCTGCTGCAGCAGAATGCGAGGATCGTGGCGGCCGATGAGGAGGTCACCGCTCTGCTGCATCGACTCCGCGCGTTGCACTAAGAGGGGCGAGACAAATCAGAGGCCGCAGGGCTGTTGGTCACGAAGCTGAAGCAGCTCCTGCGGCTGCGCGTCCAACGAGATCGCAATCTTCGGAGATGGACGGGCACAGCATGATGTCTTGCGCCGTGCCGACATCTGAGCTTTGAACTGTCCCGGTGACATGTCGGGCGACCGGGTGGACCGATCGGCCTCTCTCAATCTCTAGCAAGTCAGCTGAGCGGCAGATTAATCCGGCAACGTAAATCCTTCTCGCCCAGGTCGTAGCTGGTCAGGGCTCGCAACGCGTAGGGTAGCGCGCGTTCGATCAGTTCTCGGCCATAGCCACTTCGCATCACGGCGCCGTACTCCCCGCTCGGCCCTTTGATGCCCTCCTCGACCCAGTCCAGCACGAGGCGGCGCTGTCCCGCATCGGTCTTGTGGATCTGCCACCTTATCGAGAGCTGACCAGCTTCGCTGGACAGCGCCCCGTACTTGCACGCGTTGGTGGCGAGTTCGTGTAGGGCGAGCGCGAGGGTCTGCACCGCAGCCTTGCGCAACCGGACTGAGGGCCCTTCCAGCACGGCGCGATCCCGCACAGTGTCAGCGCCGAGCGCGTCAAGTTCTGTCTGGATCAACATCCGGATGGTGATAGGCACCTGTTCGGAGCGGGACAACAAACCCTGGACGCGTGAGAGGGCGGACAGCCTGTCGCTGAACTGTCTCGTGAACGCCTCGGTCGGCCCGGTGCGTGACATGGTCTGCATCGCGATTGAGCGCACGACCGCCAGGAGGTTGCGGGTGCGGTGCTGCAATTCGGCGACCATCACTTCCAGGCGAGCGGCATTCGCCTTCTGCTCGGAAATGTCCTTTGCGATGCCACCGATGCGTCGCACGCGACCTTCCGCGTCCGGCAGCGGAAACGCCGTACTCTCGATCCAGCGCGAGCCGCCGTCGGAGGTGTCAGCTGTCCTGAACTGGTAGGTGACCGAGACGCCAGTGCGGGCTCGTCGTACACCGGCCATGACGCGATCCCGGTCCTCCGGGTGAACGAAGGACAGCCAGGTGTTGATGTGTGTGTCAGCTAGTGCGAATTTGCGATTGGACTCGTAGAGCCGCTCGAAGGCAGGGCTTACATACTCGAGCTGTAGCGTCTCGGCATTTCGCATCCAGACTAGGTCCGACGAAGCCTCGCTGAACTGCCTGAAACGCTCCTCGCTGTCGCGCAAAGCCGCCTCGACCTGCCGCAAATCTGTGATGTCACGCTGGACCGCGATCCAGTGGGTGAGATCGCCAGATTCATTGCGCATGGGTGTGATCAGCCACTCGACGCGATAGGTGCTGCCGTCCTTGCGGTAGTTCACCGTCTCGCCCTGAATGGCGACGCCTTGTGAGAGTCTCTCACGGACGTGGTCGAGAACTGCGCGGTCAGTGTCAGGTCCCTGCAGGAAGCGCGGGGAGTGGCCGATCACCTCCTCAGGGGTATAGCCAGTCATGCGGGAGAAGGCGGGATTAGCGTAGAGGATCACCGGCCCGGGCGCATCGAGGTTTGGTGTGGTGACGAGTACCGCCTCGCCGATCGCGTCCAGAGCGGTCTTGAACAAAGCGGAATCCGGCGGCGCGTAAGCATGGCTGCCATCAGGTTCACGCGTCACAGGCAGAGCCCCTCAGATCCTTCGCTGTTGAACCGGGCGGCGCCTGCACTGTTCCGAATGGCCGCGGGCGCCCGCCATCAGAGCATTGCATGCGGATTGGTGGAGCAGGGCTACAGGGCGCAGTATTACAACCTACCCTCAGCGGACGAGCCGAGCATTGGACTCTGGCGTGACATATGTACGACCGTCGGCCAATCAGGTCGCCCTGTGGCTACTCACCCGAGGCTAGGCTCGTTGGATCAAAGCGGCCTATGAACCGGCCTCTGTCCCACAGCTCTACGCTGCGCCCGTCCGTCATCCCGCGTGCTGTAGCGATAGCCTCATCGTCGTTTAAAGATCGGATAGCTTCTGCACCATCAATCCGCCCTTCACCACCGAGCCAGTACACTCGATATCGAGCCTGAGCTTCATCGCGGGATTGCGCACGAGCGGTCATGGTGATGCTCCGAGGATTGCTTGAAGCGGCGGCCCTTTCGCTGCCTGAACTCATGCAAGTACCGGTTCTCACTGGAGCGTGCGTCAGCGGATTTGACTGAGAAATTAACTGGATCAAGACAGCCTACAATTTTTGGTTGTTAGCCGGCATAACAGTCGGTCGGTCGCCGTGTAGATTCCGCGGTGATCCTCATTCCCGATCCGCTGCTAAGCTCGATTTTGGCCATTTGCGGCGGGTCGAGTGGGCGGAGCTGACGAAGCGGGCGTGACGGATAGGCTGGTGGCGTCCCCGCCAAGAGACACCGCCATGCTGCCCCTGCCCACCCCCTTCGCCGGGATCATCCTGGCGTTCGCACCGCTGTCCGTCCGCCGGCCGGCCGGACTGGAGGTCATAGGCGACCTGCGGCTCCGCCAGTCCACCCTGCTGCACCTCTGCAGCGTGGCCAAGCGGCCGATCACGATGGCGGATGTGCTCGGGCTTTCAATCGCGGCATAGCGGACCGCCCGACGAGGCTGCTCTCGAGGAAACTTGAACTTGGGTCAAACCGGCTGGTGGGCAGCGTGACTGCGTTCGGGAACGTACCAGGTCGGCCGCTCAGACGTAGCCGCCGTGATCGTCTCCAGCATGCTCATCATCGGGGTCAGCCCGTTGCCGCCGCTGACGCGCACGATCAATGCCGCGATGATTTCACTCCCGCAAGCGGTCGGGAGACGCCCCGAACCAAAGCCGAACGCCGCTAACATGCATTAGGTCCAAAGCGTGCATCGAAAGCTAAACAGCAACATCCGGTGACCTGCGCTCCGTTTTCGGTCCAATCGATGCCCGTCAGGATGTGCAACGTACTAGCCCACTCCGCGAGTCGAACGATTGGGCAACCATCCACGTCGGGCCCTATTGCTGTTCGTCGTCGTCGGTGCTTTTTCGATGCCATCTGCGTTCCAGACGGCCATCTCGCCTGGCCGTAAGCAGCTACCTTGGGGTTGTATCTGAATGACGCCGACCACGTCGCAGTTGGAGCCGAAGCTCCTCCTGAAGAGCCTCCGCGCGTTTCGGAAGGGCGACTTCTCGGCCCGCCTGCCGCTGGACCTGACAGGCATCGATGGCGAGATCGCGGAAGCGTTCAACGACATCGTCGAGTTCAATCAGGGGCTCGCGCGGGAACTCGACAGGGTCGCGCGCGCGGTCGGCAAGGACGGGCGCATCAATGAGCGCGGCAAGCTGCCGGCGGCGACCGGCGGCTGGAACGACTGCGTGGACTCGGTCAACACGATGATCGGCGACCTCGTTCAACCGACCACCGAGGTCGCGCGGGTCATCGGGGCGGTGGCCAAGGGCGATCTCGGTCAGACCATGCAGCTCGAGATCGAGGGCCGCCCGCTGAGGGGCGAGTTCCTGCGCATCGGCAAGGTGGTCAATACGATGGTCGACCAGCTGAACTCCTTCGCGTCCGAGGTGACGCGCGTGGCGCGCGAGGTCGGCTCGGAAGGCAAGCTCGGCGGTCAAGCCCAGGTCAAGGGCGTCGGCGGGACCTGGAAGGATCTCACGGATAACGTGAACCTGATGGCGGCCAATCTGACGGGTCAGGTGCGCAACATCGCCGAGGTCACGACAGCTGTGGCTAACGGCGATTTGTCCAAGAAGATCACCGTCGACGTCAAAGGCGAAATCCTCGATCTGAAATCGACCATCAACACGATGGTGGATCAGCTCAATTCCTTCGCCTCCGAGGTGACCCGCGTCGCCAAGGAAGTGGGTTCCGAGGGCAAACTCGGCGGGCAGGCTCAGGTGAAGGGCGTCGGCGGCGTCTGGAAGGACCTGACCGACAACGTGAACATGATGGCCGAGAACCTGACAGGCCAGGTCCGCAACATCGCCGAGGTCACCACCGCGGTGGCGCGAGGCGATCTATCCAAGAAGATCACGGTCGACGTCAAGGGCGAGATCCTGGCCCTGAAGCTGACCATCAACACGATGGTGGATCAGCTGAACTCTTTCGCATCGGAAGTTACCCGCGTCGCGCGCGAGGTTGGCACGGAGGGTAAGCTCGGTGGTCAAGCCCAGGTCGAAGGTGTCGGCGGAACCTGGAAGGACCTCACCGACAACGTCAACATGATGGCTGCCAACCTCACCGGCCAAGTGCGCAACATCGCCGACGTCACCACCGCGGTGGCCAACGGCGACCTGTCCAAGAAGATCACCGTCGACGTGCGCGGCGAGATCCTGGAGCTCAAGAACACCATCAACACGATGGTGGATCAGCTCAATTCCTTCGCCTCCGAGGTGACCCGCGTCGCCCGCGAGGTCGGCTCGGAGGGCAAGCTCGGCGGACAGGCTCAGGTGCGCGGCGTCGCTGGCACCTGGGCCGACCTGACCGACAACGTCAACCTGATGGCGGCCAATCTGACGGGTCAGGTGCGCAACATCGCCGATGTGACCACCGCGGTGGCCAACGGCGACCTGTCCAAGAAGATCACCGTCGACGTCAAAGGCGAGATCCTGGAGCTCAAGAACACCATCAACACGATGGTGGATCAGCTCAATTCCTTCGCCTCCGAGGTGACCCGCGTCGCCCGTGAGGTCGGCTCGGAAGGCAAGCTCGGCGGACAGGCCCGCGTCGAAGGCGTCGCTGGCACCTGGGCCGACCTGACCGACAACGTCAACCTGATGGCGGCCAATCTGACGGGTCAGGTGCGCAACATCGCCGACGTGACCACCGCGGTGGCCAACGGCGACCTGTCCAAGAAGATCACCGTCGACGTCAAAGGCGAGATCCTGGAGCTCAAGTCGACCATCAACACGATGGTGGATCAGCTCAATTCGTTCGCCTCCGAGGTGACCCGTGTCGCCCGCGAGGTCGGCACCGAGGGCAAGCTCGGCGGACAGGCGCAGGTCAAGGGCGTCGGCGGCGTGTGGAAAGGCCTGACCGACAACGTGAACATGATGGCGGCCAACCTGACCGGCCAGGTGCGCAACATCGCCGAGGTCACGACGGCTGTCGCCAACGGCGACCTGTCCAAGAAGATCACCGTCGCCGTCGAGGGCGAGATCCTGGAGCTCAAGTCGACCATCAACACGATGGTGGATCAGTTGAACTCCTTCGCGTCGGAGGTGGTCCGCGTCGCCCGCGAGGTCGGCATTGAGGGCAAGCTCGGCGGTCAGGCCCAGGTCCGCGGCGTCGGCGGAACCTGGAAGGATCTCACCGACAATGTGAACATGATGGCGGCCAACCTGACGGGGCAGGTGCGCAACATCGCCGACGTGACCACCGCGGTGGCCAACGGCGACCTGTCCAAGAAGATCACGGTCGACGTGAAGGGCGAGATCCTGGAGCTCAAGTCCACCATCAACACGATGGTGGATCAGCTCAATTCGTTCGCCTCCGAGGTGACCCGCGTCGCCCGCGAGGTCGGCTCGGAGGGCAAGCTCGGCGGACAGGCACAGGTCCGCGGCGTCGGCGGGACCTGGAAAGACCTCACCGACAACGTGAACATGATGGCTGCGAACCTCACCGGACAGGTGCGCGGGATTGCGGATGTCGTCACCGCGGTGGCGCAGGGCGACCTCAAGAGGAAGCTCTCGGTGGACGCCAAGGGCGAGATCGCCGCCCTAGCCGACACCGTCAACGAGATGATCGAGACGCTCGCCACCTTCGCCGATCAGGTCACCAACGTGGCCCGCGAGGTGGGTGTTGAGGGCAAGCTCGGCGGTCAGGCCCGGGTGCCGGGTGCCGCGGGCCTGTGGCGCGACCTGACCGACAACGTGAACCAGCTCGCGGCGAACCTCACGACCCAGGTGCGCGCCATCGCGGAAGTCGCGACCGCCGTGACGAAGGGCGATCTTGCACGCTCGATCTCGGTCGAGGCCTCCGGCGAGGTTGCCTCGCTGAAGGACAACATCAACGAGATGATCCGCAACCTGCGGGACACGACGCTCAAGAACGCCGAGCAGGATTGGCTGAAGACGAACCTCGCCAAATTCACGCGCATGCTGCAGGGCGAGCGCGACCTCGCCACCGTGTCGAATCTGATCCTGTCCGAGATCGCATCTCTCGTGAACGCCCAGCGCGGCGTGTTCTACATGGTGGAGGACGAGGGCGGAGAGCCCGTCCTGGATCTGATGGCAAGCTACGCCTTTACGGAGCGCAAGAACCTCTCGAACCGGTACCGCCTTCGTCAGGGTCTCGTGGGTCAATGCGCCTTCGAGAAGAAGCGCATCCTCCTCACCCACGTCCCCGGCGACTACATCACGATCGGCTCGGCGCTCGGCGAGGCACCGCCTCTAAACATCATCGTGCTGCCGGTCCTGTTCGAGCAGGAGGTCCGGGCGGTCATCGAACTGGCCTCGTTCAACCGCTTCAGCGAGACGCATCAATCCTTCCTCGATCAGCTCACCGAGTCGATCGGCATCGTGCTCAACACGATCGCCGCCAACATGCGCACCGAAGGCCTCCTCAAGCAGTCGCAGCTCCTGACCGGCGAATTGCAGAGCCGGCAAGAGGAACTCAAGAAGACCAACGACCGCCTGGAGCTGCAGGCTGCCTCGCTGCAGCAATCCGAGGACCTGCTCAAAAACCAGCGCGAGCGGCTGCAGCAGACCAACGAAGAGCTGGAGGAGAAGGCCCGGCTCCTCGAGATCCAGAAGCGCGAGGTCGAAGGCAAGAACCGCGAGGTCTCCATCGCCAAGACGGCTTTGGAGGAGAAGGCCGAGCAGCTGAGCCTGACCTCGCGCTACAAGTCGCAGTTCCTGGCCAATATGAGCCACGAGTTGCGCACGCCGCTCAACAGCCTGCTGATCCTCTCGAAGCTTCTCTCCGAGAACCGGGATGGAAACCTGACCGACAAGCAGCGGGAATTCGCCAAGACCATCAACGCGGCCGGGACCGACCTCCTGTCGCTGATCAACGACATCCTCGATCTCTCTAAGATCGAGTCCGGGACGGTGTCGCTCGAAATCGGTGACGTGACGCTGCAGGACCTTGTCGAGAACCTCAACAGGACCTTCCGGCAGCTCGCCGAGGAGCGCCACCTCGCCTTCGTTATCGATGTCGAGCAGGGCCTGCCGCGCGCGGTGCGCACGGATTCGAAGCGCCTGCAGCAGGTTCTCCGGAACCTTCTCTCCAATGCCTTCAAGTTCACCGAGAAGGGCAGCGTCTCCCTCAAGATTGGCTCCGCGGAGGGGTCGCCGCTGCGCGCCGGGAGCCAGTGGATGGCCCTGTCCGTCACCGACACCGGGATCGGCATCGCCGAGGACAAGCAACGCATCATCTTCGAGGCGTTCCAGCAGGCCGACGGGACCACGAGCCGCAAGTACGGCGGCACCGGCCTCGGCCTCGCGATCAGCCGCGAGATTGCCCGCCTTCTGGGCGGCGAGATCGTGGTGGAAAGTCGGGTCGGTTCGGGCAGCACCTTCACCCTGTTCCTGCCCTTCGAACCGCCCGTTCAAACGGGAACGGGCCGCGCAGTGGAGATATCTGAGGGGAACGGGACCTCGGCGCTGATGGGCCGGCAGCCAAATGCCGCGATGGCGCTCTCGGCCTCGGCGGATGACCGTCATGCCATCCATCCGGGTGATCATATCGTGCTTATCGTGGAGGACGACGCGATGTTCGCCTCGGTGCTGCTGGAACTTGCGCGCGAGCGCGGGTTCAAGGGCCTGATCGCGCAGGATGGCGCCGGCGCGCTGAGCCTCGCCCATCGCTTCAAGCCGCACGCCATCACCCTCGATATCGGCCTGCCCGACATGGACGGCTGGGCCCTGCTCGACCTCCTGAAGAACGATTCGCGCACCCGGCACATCCCGATCCACGTCATCTCGGTCAACGACGAGAAGAAGCGCGGCCTGCGCGCGGGGGCCTTCGGCTTCCTGGAGAAGCCCGTGGAGCGCGAGGGCCTGATGCGGGCCCTCGAGCGCTCGAAGGAGTTCATCACGCGGCCCGTGCGCAACCTCCTGCTCGTCGAGGATGACGAGAACCAGCGCGCCAGCATCACGGCGCTCATGAGCGAGGAAGACGTCAAGATCTTCGGGGTCGGCACGGCCGCGGCCGCGCTGGAAGCCCTGACTGGCGGCCGGTTCGATTGCGCGATCATCGATCTCGGCCTGCCCGATATCGGCGGTTCCGAGCTCATCGAGCAAATCCGCGCCTCGCAGGAGGGCGAGGAGATGCCGATCATCGTCTATACGGGCCGGGAGCTCACGGCCGCAGAGGAGCAGCAGCTCAGGCAGACCGCCTCGACGATCATTCTTAAGGATACGCGCTCGTCTGAGCGGCTCCTCGACGAAACTGCTCTGTTCCTGCATCGCGCCATCGCCAGCGTTCCGGTCGACGAGCAGATCCGCGTCGAGCGGAAGGACGTGGCGTCACTCCAGGGGTGTCGCGTCATCTTGGTCGACGACGACCTACGCAACATCTTCTCGCTCACGAGCGCCCTTGAGCAGCATGGGCTGGAGGTTCTGTTCGCGGAGAATGGGCAGGACGGTATCGAGCTGCTCAAGATTAACCCGAACATCGATGCGATGTTGATCGACATCATGATGCCCGGGATGGACGGCTACGAGACGATGCGGGCGATCCGGGCCCAGTCCAGCTTCCGGAGCTTGCCGCTCATCGCGGTGACCGCGAAGGCCATGAAAGGCGACCGCGAGAAGTGCCTCGAGGCGGGCGCGTCAGATTACGTCTCGAAGCCGATCGACATGGATCAGCTTCTCGCCGTGCTGCGCGTGCAACTGGCAAGGCGTGGGGAGGTCATGAACGGCGCCGCGCCGGTTCGTGGCGGCGCACAGGACCTTGAACGGCAGACACAATGACGGACCGACTGGATTTCTATCCGACTGGTACGGGTGCTGCCGAACAGCTCGCTGCGCTCGCCGGCGCGGATGCTATCCGGGCTAAAATCCTGATCGTCGATGATGATCAGCGCAATCTGCTCGCCGCCTCGGAGATTCTCGCTGATCCGGCGATAGACCTCGTCCTGGCAAACTCACCGGAGGAAGCCCTGCGCCGGGCACTCCGAGAAGATTTCGCCGTAATCCTGCTCGACGTGCAGATGCCGCGCATGGACGGCTACGAGGTGGCCGCGCTCATCCGCAGCCGCTCGCGCACGGCGCGTGTCCCGATCCTATTCCTCACGGCGCACAACAAAGACGACATGCACATCTTCCGCGGCTACTCGGCGGGAGCGGTGGACTATGTGTTCAAGCCCATCCAACCTCTCGTGTTGAAATCGAAGGTCGACGTCTTCGTCGACCTGTACCGCAAGACCGAAGAGATCAAGCGCAAGGCGGCGGCTGAGAAGCAGCTGCTCCTGGAGAACCTGCGCGTGCGAGGCGAGAAGCTTGAGGCCGAGCAGGCGCTGCGCAGGCAGGCGGAGCATCAGGCCGCCGTGCTGCGCGGCCTCCCCATCGCGCTCTATACCTCACCGCTCGGCGTGGAAGACCGGCGGCTCCACTTCACGAACGACAGCATCGAGCGCATCACCGGCTTCTCGCGCGACGCTTTCGCCAAATCCAGCCTCTGGGAGTCCCGCCTCGAAGCGGAAGACTGGGACCGCGTTTTGGCCGCTCTGCGCACCGTCTCGGAGGCTGGCGCAGTGGCTCTGGAATATCGCTGGCGCAACGCGGACGGCACGGAGCGGCACATCCTCGACCAGATCGCGGTCAATTGCGACGAGAGCGGAACGGCGGTCGAGCTCTTCGGGATGTGGTTCGACGTGACTGAGCGCAAGGAGCTTGAGCTCAGCTTGCAGCACGCCTCGAAGCTTGAGGCAGTCGGCCGTCTGACCGGCGGGATCGCCCACGATTTCAACAACATGTTGAGCATCGTGATCGGCAATCTCGACCTAATGAAGGGCTCGCTCCAGGGGAATGAGAAGGCGCTCCGTCGCATCGAGAGTGCCATCGAGGGGGCGCAACGCTGCGCAGAACTCACCAGCCGTCTGCTGGCCTTCTCCCGGCGCTCTCCTCTCCAGCCAAGAGAGATCGACTTCACGAGCTTCATCCCTGGCCTGATCAAGCTCCTCGAGCGTACGCTCGGCGAGCGGATCACGATCTCCGCGAACGTGGAGCCGAACCTACCGGAAGTCTGCGTCGATCACGCCCAGCTCGAAGCCGCTCTCATCAACCTCGCTGTAAATGCGCGGGATGCGATGCCGGACGGAGGCACGTTGAGCATTTGCATCCAGCGTCGCGACGCACCTGCGGCCGGATGCGTGGAAGACTCAAGCTCCGTAGAAATTGCGGTCGCCGACTCGGGTACCGGGATGTCGCCCGCTATCCTCGCCCGCGTATTCGAACCTTTCTTCACAACGAAGGAGGCTGGCAAGGGAACCGGCCTCGGTCTCAGCATGGTTTACGGCTTCGTGCAGCAGAGTGGTGGAACCATCTCTGTCGACAGCAGCCCTGACCAGGGCACCCGATTTGTTATCACGTTGCCCGCGCTTGTTAGCAGGAATTGTACGTCCCAGGACATCGATCCGGGGATGACTGCCGGAGCGTCGAACCCGATCAACGGCGCCGGCAAGGCCGTGCTCGTCGTTGAGGATGACGCTGATGTTCGATCCACCGTTGTATCAACCCTTGAGACGCTAGCATTCAGGGTGCTCAGTGCGCAGGATGGGAGCGAGGCTTTGCGTCTCTTGCAGATGGAAACGAACATCGCCCTCGTCTTTAGCGACGTGAACATGCCTGGTGCAACGAACGGCATCGAGCTTGGACACACCATTCGTCAGCGATGGCCGCAAATGCCAATCCTGCTGACCTCTGGCTATCTCCGAGAAGATCAGGACACCAATGGCTTCGAGTTGCTGCAGAAGCCGTATCGCGCGAGCGATTTAGTTGAAATGTTACGGATTTTGCTGAGCGACTCTCGCGAGGAGACGACTTTTGAATGACCGCTTGACAGCTATCGAGTGCGGACGGAGCGCCGCTTAGATCGCGATGTCCGCTTCGAAGAAGTTGTCCTCCGGCTTTGGATGACCGGGTTGGGCGCAAAGCTGAATGTCCGTGTGTGGACGCCCCATCGGATTCAAGGGGGTGTTTGAGAGATCTGTGCGCGCAGGTTCAGGTGCTGCCGTGTGTCCGGCCTTTTGATGCAGCCATGCTCACGGCTGCGGGCCTGTATGGAGATCGCGGATCGGGTCCAAGTCGCTTTGGCGCGCTCGAGGCGCCTGGACATTCACTGGTTTTCTCGACCCCGTCTTCTGACCGTTGCGCCATACCTCTCAACGGACCTTCCCTGCCTCCCTGACGCCTCAGGCCGCGGCGATCACGCCTTGGCCGGAGCTCTGTAGGAGCCGCCATGGGCCATCAAGGCCCAGACGATCCTCGCCATCTTGTTCGCCAGGGCGACGGTGATCAGCATGCGCGGCTTGCGCGACAGCATGCCGGCCAACCACGCCCGAGCTTTATCGGGATCACGCGCCGCGACCTTGGTCGCAGAGCTCGCGCCCAGGATCAGCAACCGTCGCAAGCTGCGCTCGCCCATCTTGGTCGTTCGCCCCAGCCGCTCCTTGCCGCCGCTGGAGTGTTGCCGCGGGACGAGACCGAGCCAAGCCGCAAAGTCGCGCCCGCGGCGGAAGGTACTGGCGGCCGGTGCCAAAGCCACGAGTGCGGTCGCGATTACCGGGCCGACACCCGGTATCGTCATCAGCCGCTTGGCCACGGCATCGTCCTTCGCGCGTTGAGCGATCTCGCGGTCCAGAAGCGCGATCTGCGCCTGGAGCGCCTCCAGGCTGCCCGCAATGATGGCCAGGACCGGCCGTGCCTCGGCTGGCACGTCGGATGTCGGGTCGCGGACACCGATCGCCACGAGCTTGCCGACGTGCCCGACACCGTGGCGAACGACGTACCCGAACTCCGTGAGGTGCCCGCGTAGTGCATTGATCAATTGAGTCCGCTGACGCACGAGCAGGTCGCGCGTACGGAACACCACTGCGGAGGCCTGGGCCTGCGCGCTCTTGCCCTGAACGAACCGCATCGTCGGCCGCTGCGCCGCCTCGCAGATCGCCTCAGCGTCGGCCATGTCGTTCTTCTGCCGCTTCACGAACGGCTTCACGTAGGCTGGTGGAATAAGCCGCGTTTCGTGGCCTGCCAAGGCTATCTCACGGGCCCAGTAATGAGCGCTGGCGCATGCTTCCATAGCGACCATGCAACGCGGAAGTGTCGAGAAGAACGTCAGCACCTGATCGCGCCGCAGCTTCTTGCGGAAAACGACGGCGCCGCTCGTATCCGCGCCGTGAACCTGGAAAACTGATTTAGCCAGATCGATCCCGACTGTGCTAACCTCACCCATGGACGCCTCCTGCAGTGGTGTTGCAACACCTCCACTCTGGCACAGCGATGCCGTCAGGGGGCGTCCACCCCTACGCTCCTGCGTGCGACGGCGATCTGGTGCGACGGAGTCTGGCCGCTTGCGGCCCGTCTGCTTTTAAGACACGGCCAGGGCTACATAGACGCCTATCGCATCTTGGCATTCCTCTACCGTTAAATGAAGCATAGGCCATCCACCAAATCTGATCTTCAGTCCGCCACGACCGCTCAGAAATTTCGTTCTTTGATGTTCGAACTGAGCCTGTGCGAACAACAAATCAGTGATCGGACCACCGATGATTTGCCAACCAATCCTCCACCGCACCTACAAATTCGTGGCGCATACCGCTGGATGCCGCCACTGAAAGCATCGAGTCTAGTGCCGCTGCTGGATCGGGCAGCGGCCGCTCGATTGAGGTCTGGTGCTCTGTCGGCACGGCATACCGCTCGATCAAACTGATCAAGTAGATGGCGTGGGCAGGCGGCCCTCGCCTCGGCCCATAGGTGTACAGTGCGGCGGGAAACTCCAATTTCGTGCGAGAATCCGATCTGAGTGCGACCAAGGCGCCGCAGAGCGTTTTTAAACTCGTGTCCCGTCATAACCGGCCGCAAACCTTCCCGATGCGGCGCTCGAGACGACCCTCGCGAGCCTGCGCCGAGGTAGGCGAATTCCTTCGACATTGCTTCGATCCGAAGCAATGTCGAAGGAATGGTAACATCTCCTACAGCCGTGCCGCGATAGGCGTGAAACTCGTAATCCACGAGCAACTCCGGACAGTCGCCCCTATGGGTTTTCGACATTCTTCCGAGGACGAGCGCCATGAAGCCGAGCGTGAGGCCGAAGCATTGCCGGACGGTCCAACCTTTGTGAGGGAACGGCCCGTGGTGGTCGAGACCAAGGTACGACGCTCATCGCGCTTGGCCGGAGCTACGCCGAACCCCTCGTCCACGACGACCACCATCAAGGTGGTTCAGAAAATCAGAAGAGAGAAAAATTCGGTCGGCGCCGTAGAAAAACGACCGCCTCCGAGGATCGAGCTTGCCCCGATCAAGCCGCTTCCAAGGAAGAAGTAGGGTTCGGCAACGGAAATTCATTCCTATCGGCAACACGAGGCCGGATTGGAAGATCGCGTGTTTGCGAACGGATGCCCCGACGCGGAGAACATATTTGCCTTACGCGCCGGGGCCTAACGCAGTGACGTTTGTTGGCGGAACGTCCGAGCCAGAAACGTTCCACTTCGAAAATCTTAGTCCTGGGCAACTCCACGACTGAGATCATGCCTAAGTCTTTCGAACTCTACTCGTCTTCTTACTATCTCGGTCAGACCCTCGATGAGAATCTCGCGATCGCCGTCGAGGATCTCGCACAAGGCATCGATCGCGTCCGCGAGAAGCTGTAGATCGCCCATTTCGGAGGCGGAAGGCGGTAACACGAACATCACTGCACCTCCTCGACGTCGGAGACCGATCCGCACGGATTCTGTTCGGCGTTGGTCGCCAAGACGCGTTCGATTTCTACCCGGGAGAGGTACCCTTTTCGTTCGAGGAGATGGGCGATCGCCTGCAGGGCCGGCCTGCGCTCCGTGAGAATCGCTCGTGCCCGCTCACCCGCACGACGTAGTCTCTCGGCGACCGCCGGCAGCAGACCCGCGATCATGATCATCTCGCCGGATGCCGCCTCCAGATGGATGTTGCCGAGATGACCGAAGCCATAGCTCAGTTCGATGTTGCGTGCGATGTGCGTAGCGATCGCGAGATCGGAAGCCGGTCCAAGCCCTGCACCGGCCGATCCGGCGCCGAGTTCAATCTCCTCCGCGATTCGACCTGCAAGAGTCGAAGCCAGTGCCGCCTCGAGGCCGGCCAAAGTCGTAGCACCGTCGCCTGCAAGCGACACCAACCGCCATCAGGCGGCGGCGAGCCGGCATCCTGCGAGGAAGGCCTCTGGGCCCTGGTGTCCGGTCGAGGGTCGCCAATCATGCGGTCACATGGATCGCTGCGGCCGCGTGATGGACCGGTAGGCAACCCGTGTAGCAACGGCCAAGCTAAAAGCCAACCTAGCGTTGACGCCGAAGTCCATTTTCCTGTGAAGCAGGCTCGAATTTGTAGCTCTGGACAAAAAATACCGAGATCTGGACGATAAGTACCCAGTCTCCATTGGGAGAACTCAAATATTTACCGCTCCTGAAAGCGCGTGTTCCGAGGATGTATCTGCCGCCGAACTGGCGGAGAACGGCACAGAACGGAGCCTCCGGATGTCCTCGTCCATCACCCTGTCCGCCGCCACGCGGCAGAACCTGCTGTCCCTGCAGGACACCGCGGCGTTGGCCGCCACCAACCAGAGCCACCTCTCCACCGGCAAGAAGGTCAATTCAGCCCTCGACAACCCGGTGAACTACTTCACCGCCCAGGGGCTGTCCGACCGGTCGAGCGCTCTCTCCAGCCTCCTCGATGGGATCTCGAACGGCATCCAGACCATCCAGGCGGCCAACAACGGCGCGTCCAAGATCGGCGACCTCGTGAAGTCGCTCCAGTCCACCATCACCCAGGCTCAGACCGAGGCCGCCGCCAACCGCCCGACGGCCACGGGTTCCGCCCTGGCCACCGCGGCCGAGGCGAAGGCCGCGGGCACCAGCCTGCGCACTACGGTCATGAACATGGCGCTGGGCGGTGCCGCCGCGCGGCCCTCCGACGCCTCCGCGGGCTCGCTCGGCATCGCCGGCGACAAGGTCGCCATCACGCTGACCGACGGCGAGAACACGTTCACGAAGACGCTCGACAAGACCGCGACGGTGGGTGACCTGGTCAACGCGATCAACGCCTCCGGCCTCGCCTCTGCCGCGGTGGACGACGCCGGCAAGATCACTGTCACCGGAAACTCCGACAGCCTGAAGGTCGGCCTCGGCGGCGGCGCGGACGCCGACGCGGCGCTAGTCAAGGCGAAGACTGGGGACTCGAACACGGCCATCGGCCTGACGGCGGGCGCGTACACGACCGCGGCCTGTCGAGCGACAAGACCTCGGCCGCCCGCACCGCCCTGGCCTCGCAGTTCAACGACCTGCGCGACCAGATCGACCAGATCGCGAAGGACTCCGGCTACAACGGCATCAACCTGCTCGGCGGCGACATGCTGACCGTGGCGTTCAACGAGAAGACCGGCACGGACCAATCCAAGCTCGCCGTCAGCGGGCGCAAACTGACCGCCGATAGCCTCGGCGTCTCCAAGGCGGTGAACGGCACGGCCGCCGACGGGGAATTCGACATCCAGACCGACAAGGGTCTGGCCTCGATGCAGGACACGCTCAAGACCGCGCTGGCCAGCCTAAAGAGCCTACAGTCGGGCTTGGGATCGAACCTGTCCAGCGTGCAGACCCGGCAGGACTTCACGAAGACGGTCAACACCATCCTCGACACTGGCGCGGCAAACCTCGTGAACGCCGACATGAATGAGGAGGCGGCGAACTCACAGGCCCTCTCGACCCGGCAATCGCTTGGCGTCTCGGCCCTGTCGCTGGCGAACACGGCCCAGCAGGGCATCCTGCAGCTCCTGCGCTGAACCTCCCTCCGATGGCATCCCGGCGTCGCGACGCCGGGTGTCGCTTAGCTCGGGTGAACGCGCGCATCGCACGGCCACGTCGGGCCATGCCGGCGTACGCGCTCGCCTCAACCGCCCTTCGCCACCCACAACCAGGAATCCACTTCCGTGCCCTTCAGATCACTCTCAATGCCCGTGGCCGCCCTCGGCCTGTCCCTGGCCGCATGTTCCGGCGAGCCGTCCGAGTCCGAGATGCTCCAAGCGGTCACCAAATTCACGTCTACCCTGTACCAGCAGCAGACCGCGGCGATGGCGTTCGTGGTCGGGACCGGGCGCGGCGGCATGCCGGCGATGCCGACCATCACCGCGTTCCGGAAAATCGGCTGCCAGCCCGTCGAGATCGGCGCCGGGCACGTGTGCGAGTTCACCGCCACGCTTAGCGGCAAGGGGGAAACACGGGACCGCGCCCGCTTCGTCCGGGCTGCCGAAGGCGCCCTGGTCATGTCGGTCAACTGACCGGGCTGGGAACGGCATGGCCCGAATCACAGCCCAGGCGGCCGCCTTGGCCATCTGCCTGCGGAGGCTGTCGCCGCGCATCTGCTCGGGACGGGAGAACCGGATGTAGGAATAGGCCTTGGGCATGATGCCTGACCGTACGGCCCAGGCTTTCCGAAGGTCAATCTGGTGTGCCACGACATCAGGACGTTGTGGCCGCCGGAACCTGCTATTCCATGTAAATGACAGCCTTCGAAAGCTAGGCGGCCATTCCAGCGGTTCTGTTAGGAGGGCCGCTTATGGCGCGACTCACACTCGCGAACCCAACCGTTCTTAAGTCCGCTTCCGGACGTTAGAGAAGCTTCCGCCTTCCGTTCGGGGCGTACCTCAGGAATGGAAATCACGCGTCAGATTTGGGACCACTAGGGCCTTCGGAACAACGTGACAGCCGAGGCACCAGACGATCTCAGAGGCGCTGTGGTTTGGGCGGCATGCCTATATCGGTTCGCATTGGGTACCCATCCTCGCTTGTCGAACCACGCTCAGAACTGGTGGTCCTGAAGTGCAGACCAATCACGGCCTCCTTCAAAGCGCGACCGCCACAAGCTCGGAGAAAATTCCCTGATTTTTCAATGATCGCGGTGCCGCAGCCGCAAAACTATGCCGCGATCATAGCAACGATCACTGCAAAAAACGCAAATCTATGGTGTGCGTCATGCTTGAGTGGCGGAGAGGGGGTCCGACCAATTTCCGAGGCATCGCTCTGATTTCATGAGCTTTGATGCCGTTGCTCTTGGTCGCGCCCCAGCATTTACCCCAGCGGCTCTGCCTACAGTGAACCCAGTGAGGTGGCAGCATCACGCTGCACGGGGCTAATCGAGAAACTGAAATTCGAATTGCAGAATCGTCGAGCTTTGCGTCGGCCGGCGACGAGTTGGCTTTGGGCGGCGATGAGCAGCGATGGCAGCGCGTGTCCGCATAATCACGAGCCCAGCGGCCACCAGGGCGATGCGCTCGATCGCGACTGGGTCGGTGAGGCCGCGCCGGTACCGGAGGTGCCAGACTACATCATCGGCATAGACACCAGCGCCGAGACGGCGACGCTTCGCCATCACGTCGGCGGCCGTGCTTTCTGCGATGGCCTGATCAAGGATCGGCGGAGAGGTTACGAATGGGACCTCGGCCCGGCTATGCACGAGCTGCAGGCGGGGTCGGCCGGGTGGAACCCGGTAATGCGGCTTGAGCCTCACGGTGCTCCCCTCTTCCTGTCGCTTCAGCCGCCGGATATGTCACGACGGGCGTGCGCAGCCTGTTCGTTGAGTGCTTTTTCGCCCGCGCAAGAGCCGGTCTGACATCTACTCAACCATGAGCTGTGCATGTTACCAGCGAGGCGCACACGGAAGCGCTTGGAAGGGTGATCGGGTTCGGTGGCTAAAAAAGCGGATGACAAGCCCGGAGCCCCGGAAGTTCTGCCCTCTCCCAGCCCTTGGCCTGGCGCAAATGCCCGCTTGCTCGGTCTTGGGGTTGGTCTACCGGTCAGCGAGCTGGACCGCCTCGCCCAGTTCAGCCCGGCTGAGTTCGAGCGATTCACGCTTGAATGGGCTTCGGATTTTCTCGCAGCGAAGATCCCGGAAATTGTCGAGGTTCAGCAGCGCGGGGGCGCGGGAGATAAGGGGCGCGACGTTATAGCTTGGCTCGATCCCACGACCGCTCCAAAGCGACGTTGGCGGCTATATCAGTGCAAGCATTACGGTTCTGCCCTGGGAGCGGGCACGGCCGCAGGCGAGATAGCCAAAGTTATGTTCTATACACAGCGTGGCGACTATACGGCTCCCGAGAAGTACGTCTTTATCACACACAAGGGTGTCACCTCCCCCTTTCAGGACCTGCTTGACGCCCCCGATGAATTGAGGAAATTTGTCATCAATAATTGGGACAAATATTGCCGAGAAGAAGTTCGGAAGGAACCGTTGGAACTTACAGAAGATCTGCGGGCCCATATAGACAACTTCGATTTCACCATATTTGGCGCGAAACAACCGCTCGAACTGCTAAATGAGCATGCGGCGACACGCTATCATCTGACTGTATTTGGCGCCCCACTTATTGATCGCGCTAATCCACCAGCTCCGCCTTCTGAAGTTTCGCCGGGCGAAATGGGCTATATTACCCAATTATTCGATGTAATCGGCGAACAAATCGGCTCGCCAGTTTCGTCGCTCAGTGATTTTTCTCACATCGATAAGCATCGTCGCTTGTTCGACCGTTCACGCCTAACGTTTTATTCGACCGAGGGGTTGAAAGAGCTTGCTCGCGACCAAATGGCAGATGTTCGCTTTTTTCATAGCCTTCTCAATGAATTCAGCGACGGATTATATCACTGGTATAGCGACGCACAGTGGTCTGGCTATCAGCGGCTATTAAATACTGTCAAAGGCGCGCAGCAAATTCAGCTTGGTAGCCATGCTTTGGCCCCGCACGTCCTTGCGAACGATCGTGAGGGCATGTGTCACCAGATGGCAAATGAGGGGCTCGTGCAATGGTGCGAGCCGTGAAGGAACGCTCACAGCACAAACGTCCTTTTAACTCGCCGCTCGAATGCGGCTTGCGCCTCCTCTTTGTTCTCGCTGCAGCGGGAGAGCACGCGTGCGATCTTCAGCGCCTGGTCTCCTACGACTACCTGATGGTTCACTCGGGCGACGTTCCTGGTGGACCAAAAAGCCTCCACCCAGCGGTCCCTTTTCGCGGGAGCGAATTATTAGTGAAAAGAGACGTTCTTCAGGTGGGACTTAATCAGATGTTTTCTCGAGAATTACTTGAGAAAAAATTCGATACGCAAGGTATCACCTACCGTGCAAACGATCTGACCGGCGCTTTCGTGGGGCTGATGAAGACCGTGTACGCAAATGCTCTACGTGACCGAGCGGCTTGGGTAATCAAACGCTTTCACGTGCTGGATGATGGAGCGCTGAAGCAATATATGTCAGAAAACATTGGTCGCTGGGGCGCCGAATTTGAGCGACTGTCAGCCATCAAAGATTTGGAGCTGTAGGCCATGCTACAGCTTCGTCGCATAATTCTTGAAGGGGAAGGCGTTGAAAACGCCTCCGTATCTTTTGATTCGGCAGCAAATATCATTGCTGGCGAGTCAGATACCGGAAAGAGCTACCTACTTCATTGCATTGACTACATATTTGGGTCTGACGATCTTAGAAAACGCGTTCCACAAGCCGAACCGTACTCACGTCTGCTCGTTGAGTTTCAAAATTCTGGAGGACAGTTCCTTTGTTTAGTGCGGCATCTCTCAGGAGGAGATCTTTCCGCCTACAGATGTCGAGCTGAGGACATCACCGGTGATGGCGAAAAGATCGCGTACCGGCGGCATGGTAAGAGCATTGCGCCTGACGTTACATCCGTCTTGTTCCCATTTTCAGGAATACCTGAAGCAACCCTTCGCGCGAACAATGATGGCAAAACTCAGCGGCTCTCGATAAGGAATTTTATCCCGCCGATCCTTGTCGACGAAATCTCAGTTATCGAGGAGCAGTCGCCCGTTCTTGGGCGATCTGGATACGACAGCACCGCCCGCGAACGGATGTTCGCGTTCATGCTTTCTGGAAAGGACGATAGAGGGGTGATCGCGGCTGAGCGTCGCGAGATAACTACCACGAGGCTCAATGCCCAGCTCGGTCTCATTGTTGATCTTTTGGCACCGCTGGAAAAGCGGCTGGTCGGAGAAGACTCTGAAGGTCTGACTGGCAACATAGAGCGCGTCGAGGCGACAATTGCTTCCGTCACCGCCTCCATAGAGCAGCATGAGGATGAACGTGTTCGACTTGTTAACGGTCGGCAGTCGGCAATTGCGGATCATCAACGCGCGGAGACCCAGCTCGTGGCGATCGACGAGCTACTGACGAGGTATCGTCTCCTTGCTGAGCGCTATAGCTCTGATCTTGAACGATTAGATTTTATTTCGGAAGGATCTCACTATTTTGAGAGCCTCCAGGATGTGAAATGCCCGCTCTGCGATCAACTCATGACACCCGAACACTCACATGTTGCAATGGCCGGGAGCGAGAACGTTTATGTCTCAGCGCGAGCGGAAGCAGCAAAAATTCTCGCGCTACGTGGCGACCTGGATGATGCCGTGGCGAGCCTGGAAGCCCGTCGTGAGGTGCGGAGCCACGAGCTGACTATCGCGCAGCGGACGCTCGCCCACACGACGAACCGACTAGAAGAGATCGTCCAACCGGCCCTGCGGGCAGATGCTAGACGGCTTCAGAATTTGCTGGATCGCCGGGTCGCACTCGAGACGACCAAGAGTGATCGAGAGCAACTCGAGACGCTCTTGGCCAAGAAGGAAGAGATCGAACGTACCGCAGCGTCGTCGCGCGCTGGAAAGCGTGAGTGGGAGCCCTTACCGGGCAAAGCGCTACGCGATTTCTGCGATGAGGTTGAGGCCGTTCTCAAGGAATGGCAATGGAACGGAACTGGACGCGTCGAGTTCGATGCGCGCAGTTATGACCTCATCGTCGATGGGCAGGCAAGGCAGTCGCACGGCAAAGGCGTTCGGGCGGTGCTATACTCGGCTTTTGTCATTGGCCTATTGCGTTTCTGTGCCCGTAATAATCGCCCTCATCCAGGCTTCGTTGTTATCGACTCCCCCCTTACAAGCTACAAAAAGCGTGGCGCCCAAGTAAATGGCACTGAAGGCCCGATTAGTTTGGGCGTAGAAGCTGCGTTTTGGGATGCGCTGAAGCGTGTACCTCCGGGCATCCAGATCATCATCGTCGAGAATAAAGAGCCCCCAGCTGACGTGGCAGAAGCTGTGCACTACGAGTGGTTCGCAGGAGATACTGCTGAGCCGGGAGATCGTATTGGTTTCATACCTCCGCACAAAAAGAGCTAGTGGACAAAATCTGACGGATGGCACCGATGCTTCGGGCCGGCTTCCGACCCAACGCAGCCGTTCGTGTGCGGCCGTGGTGCTCCTGAATGCGGACGTATATTCCGCCGCTGCTCTGGTAGTGATGCGCCGAAGTCGGTCGCTCAGCAGGATAGTTGTGCCTATCCGAGACGGGCGCTCACCACCGGAGGCGTTCAGTCCGGACCGGGTGGTCTGCGGGCGTATGAACGTTACAAGGTATGGTCCGCATCAGCACCCGGAGGGGATATGGACGCGGGAGCTGTGCGGTCGCCTTGTATGGCCCGAGTTGAAAGGATGCAGAGAGAAAGCTTCCGCAGGACCAAGTAGGAAGGCAGACGTGAGCGGCTCGGCGGTAGCGGCCAAGCTCCGTCGAGAGGCGCGATGGTGACTTCACCTGAAGCCAGAAAACCTCTTAGTTCGGATTTCGGGTGACCATTGGATCTCCATAAACATGCATAGCATGTCGCGAGTCAGCTTGCCCTCGCACTGCTTGGTTCGCGTATGCGCTGGCGTCAATTACCGGGACACCATGGCTCCAGGCGTCTAAGAACGTTGGGAGCCATCGACGCGGGATGTCTCCACTGAGCGGCCACGGCGAGCCAATGACAGCGGAGCAGCCGCGATCGAGCAGCATTCTACCTAGGCCGAGGCTGGCTTGCGCCCCAGGCTCCACGTCAAGCCGTCCGCCGCTGCAGATAAATAGAATGGCTACCTTCGCGCCGGAGAGCCCCCTCGCGATCCGGTCGCCGGAGATGGCGTGGCGTCGCTCGTCCGCGACACTACGAAAAAAACGACCCTCGACCTTCCCAAGTCCGCCATGCGCGCAGATGATCGCGAGTTCGGCGCATTTGAGTTCTGGCGGAATTTCTGCCGCTTGACTCATACGGATCCCGGCCTGGGCCAGGATCGGCTCCAGATCCATGGCCACCCGCGGTAGGAGGTCGTTCGTTGCCGCGGCGACTGTGGGCACCCAGGCAAAGGATGGACCTCGCAGCTTCGTGCGTCGCTGAGCGGCACCTCTCAGCCAATGCAAAGATGGCGTTACCGCTATCCTTCTCGTCTCGCCGGCGAACGCTCCGTCCACAGGCAGTAGGTTCGCTGGAAGGTCGGCGAGTTGAGCATCCAACACCAGGACGACGCGTTGCAGTGGCAGGTCGGACACCCCAAGTCCCCGAACGCTGTTCTCGAATAACTGGCCAAGATGAAAGGCATCTGGCACGCGACCGTATTCATCTGCCTCGGACAGAAAGGCATAATGGAATGGATAGCTCCGGCGCCAGTCGTTAAGTCTTGGCCGGGAAAACACGTCAGCAGGCTCGTGGACCGGATCCGCGATAGCGCCGTCGGCTACGTCCACACGCACCAATTGATCTGCACTGTTGAGCCCGAGGAGGGAGACATTAAAACCGCACTTTGAAATCGCTTGGGCAGTGCTGATCACCTCGCTCGGGGAGGCGGGCAAGTTTCCCGGAATTTCCTCGCCGCCCAAGTCGCGTCGCATGAGGCCATGATCCGCCAACAGTTCGATCGCGAATGCAGCTCCGCTAGGAGTGAGGCCGGCACTCGCTAAGTGACGACGGGCAAGAATGACCAGGGGCGCGACGTCCTGCGCGAAATTGCGTCCGTACCGCGCGCCTTGCAGCTCGGTGGCCGCCCCAACTAGAGCTTCAATATTTGGGTCGCTGCTGAACCGAGATAACCGCTGCGCGGCGCGCTCAGGCATCCTCCTAAGGAGCTGAGCCATAATCTCATCCGCATCGCCGGAGACTAAAATTTGGTGAGAGCGCGCAATTCGAAGCGTTTGCAGCAATATGGCGGCGATCGGCGACGGGTCATCGTTTACATCAAGCACCGCGCGACCGGCGGCCACAGCGCGAGCTACGAAGGCTTCTAGGGTGGCTGGCGCTGAAGAGGCGCTCGCAATAGCCGGCACCATGTCGATCTGCAGGCGCATCGTCTGGATTCGCGAAGGCGCTTGGGGTGACTGGTCCAAGATCGGCAACGCTTCGGCTTCATTGAGAAGGCTGAGGGCAAGCTCCCGTTCGCCAAGGTCGCGGGCCAAGCGGTGTACGGCGAGCAACTCGTACCAAGCATCCGCCGGGGCTATAGGAACCTTGCAGCCCAGGGCGGCACTCACCGCGATCGCCGCTTCGTAGGGATCGCCCGTCATACGGTGCACTTCCCCATACGCGATCCATGCAGCGCGTGCACGGCGCGGATCGCCTTCAACTATT
This sequence comes from Methylobacterium sp. OAE515, assembly GCF_041806315.1. Taxonomy (NCBI): domain Bacteria; kingdom Pseudomonadati; phylum Pseudomonadota; class Alphaproteobacteria; order Hyphomicrobiales; family Methylobacteriaceae; genus Methylobacterium; species Methylobacterium sp. OAE515. The sequence continues at coordinate 1,239,814 of NZ_JBGMUV010000001.1, read as the reverse complement.
TGCAGGACCGTTTCGATGAGGTCGCGCGCCTTCTGGGCATGGCCAGCCCGCGCGAGTAATGTCGCCGCTTGCTTCAGAGCCTCAATGTCTAGATTCCTGTCCGCGCCTTTGAGGTGGGGCGCGAAAGCCGCGATAATGGCGACGTAATTTTGCAGGACCTCTATGCCGTTTGGTTCATCAAGGCGATGGCCCAATTTCTCAATTTGATGGATCGCCTTTAACAAGACGCCCGCGTGAAAGCTCGACGGCAGGTCGTCCAGTGAGGCTCGCGACCGACCGATCACCAGAACAGCCTGGCCGCTCAGCCGAGGCCAAGCATGTCCTGCGGACAAGAATGCCTCGAACTCGTCGTCGCTCACTTCGGGCGTGTTGATCTGAGGAGCGGACGTGTCTGGCGCAGGAGAGGCGCGATCATTGAAAATCTGACGTATGGCGAACCGGCCAAGTAAACCGCTCTCGCTCGTCGCCATCAGGCTCCCGAGGCTCCCTCGCGTAAGACGATCCTCTGGATAGCGACTTAGGCGCTCTAGGGCATGCTCCGTCACGCGCAGGAGTGCGGCAACCAAGTTGTCAGACTCTGCAGCGCCATCGTTCAGCAGGGCCTCGCCCATCGCCGAGATTAACCGACCAGTCCGTAGCTCGGACGATGGTGCGTCGTCCAAGTGTCTGAGCAGAAGTTCTACGGCGTGCAGGTGCTGGTGATGGCGCTGGGCATCGAGGCACACAGATTGAATGATCATCGTCGAGCGAGCGGACTCGTCCGACAGAGCAACGACCACCGCTTCGTAGTTCGGTCTGTGCACTTCCAAGGCCGTGGCCAACCGGATCTCGAAAGCGGCATCGTCCTTAAGGCCGGCGGCCATGAGGAGTTCGGCGGCACGTCGGTGATCGCCACTATGCTGAGCCCGGGAAACGCGATGGTTGAGGAGGACGGTAGAATGCGACGCCACGTCTTCGAGGCGCTTTGCGGCTACTTCAGCAAGGGAGTCCAACCCCAGATTATAAGTGACCTCAATGACTGATTCTAGCTCCTCCTGTGACGACGCTGCGGTAAGGGCGTCGACGACGAAGACGGACGACAACTGCGAATCCTGAGCTGTTTGTGCGAGAAGCGCAAATTGCAGAGTCTGTGCCAAAGATAGCGGCAGCTTCTTATCGCGGATCTGCCGGAGCTTCGTCACCGCCTGCGGAATAGCACCGGCAGACAGGAATATGGTCGCCTCCAAGGCCAACTTCGCGGCCTTGGCAACGGGAAGGCCTTCAGCGCGTTCGAAAGCGTCCGCGTACTTGCCTTCCTCGGCAAGCTTGGAAATCTGGGCCAGCTGCGCCCTCAGCTGCTCGTCCGACATCCCCATCAACTTCCTCCTCCCACTCCGCAAATATCTTCTCCGACATGAAGAGTCTCGTGGGTACCGACGACCCAAGTAGACTTCGTCCAACATGGTTGGAGGAAATCGGGCGCCATCGCCCGGCCAGCTTCGACGGCATCCACCTGGGCCGTCTCCATGACGGTAAAGAGTGCCGCTGTTGCCACAGAGTGTCGAGATATTCGTTGATCGACGTGTCGAAGATGATTGTTCTCGTGCCGATTTTGTGTGCCCGAAGACTTCCGTCTCGTATCAGGCTGAAGATTTTGGTCCGCCTACAACCGATGATCTCGCCGGCCTCGTCGATCGAGTGGCCTCGGCGCGTCACACCCCGTTCCATCATACGTCTCCGATCGCCCCAAATCGCTGGAGCGCTTAGACGATCGCTGACGCGCCAGGGTCGCGATAACCCTGATCACGAAGGAATTTTCAGATGCTGAGTGGGGGTAGTTCAGCCGCCGTTGAGATGGACGCCCGCTTCGATGCGCTTGGCGAAGTGCCCATGGGGTCTCGCTTCCCAGCCCATCATCAGCCAGGCAGATCGAACGTATTCCTCGAACAGGCCATTTCCGGTGCGACCGGGGGTTTCGCTGGTTAGGAGCCTCCAAGAACTCGCCATCTGGTCGACGAACTCGTTTGCCAGATGATCCTTGCGGCTGTCACGGCCGTAAATTGGCTCGTGCAGCGTAGTTTCTAGATATTTAATACTGGCGATGAGACATTTCGCGCGCTTTCTTGCTCTCATTAAAGCGCGTTCGGCATTACCTAAAATCAAATCAACCGGATGGTCTTCGTTATCGGGTATTGGAGCCGTAAAATCCAGGAATAGTCTGGCGTCATCATGATCGACATGATCAAGAAAACCTTCAAGATTTTCGATGATCGAACGTAAATGATCGTTGATCTGGCGTCTGTCCGCCTTCACTTGCGGCCATGCTTCGGCTCGTTCCTTCGCGATCTTATAAGCAACCTCTCCGAATCCCAGCGCCATCGCCCGGACATGCACGAATAGCGACGTAGCGTCTTCGTCGGGCAATAAGGCGTTTATAACCCGACCAGCTTCGAGAAGCTTTCGAGTGATTTTGTCGATGTCACAGGAGCCCTCTGGCCCACGGAAATTCAGTGGTTTTCGCGGTGGGCTTTCTCCGAGGTGGCCGCTCACCAGAGGAGCCCGCCACCCGGCGGCACGGGCGGCAGCGAGGCGAGCGCCGGCTCGATCCGCTTCGCGGCGTTCTTCGTCTGCCCGCGCGCGGTCGATCTCGAGCCAGAGCGTTTCAGGTACCGCTTCGTGACTCGGCGCGTCCGAGGCGGAGACGTGTCGCCCGATGCAGGCCGCCGCGAACTGAGCCGGAGACAACGGAATATCGGCCTGCGCGTTATCGCGCCATGCCGAGCGCAGCGTCAGGCCCCCACCTCTATCCTTCGGGCGGCCGTGAAGTGGTCCGACCCCGGCAAGCGCGATCCCCGCGGAAGTTCGGACCGCGAATTCACTCTGGAAGTCCGCCGCCCGCGATTCCGGATCGATCGTCAGTAGCTCGCCAACGGTGACCGTGAATGCTTCCTCGGCGACTGTGGCAACCCGGAAAATCAAGCGGCCGTCCCGTTCGCCCACCTGCTCCAGGCGCGTGAAGCGATCCGGCGGCACGTTGATGGGCAGGGGGCTCATCAGGCTGCTCCGGCTGGCCGTAGCGGGACGACGTTGCCGGCCGCCGATGTGGCGAGAAAAGCCGCCCACGCATCCATAAGCCCGCGCCGCTTCTCCAGCGCATCGCCTCGCCGATAGGCGAGTTCAACCGCGTCGCCGACCGCATGTGCCAGCGCAGCCTCGGCGACCTCCCGCGGGGTCACTGTCGCTTCGCCAGCCCAGTCACGGAAGCTCGATCGAAAGCCGTGCGCTGTGGCGGCGCAGCCCATCCGGGTCAGCAGCGCGCTAAACGCCATGTCGCTAAGGGGTCGATCGGCCCGAAATGATGGAAAGATGAGATCGCCGCGCCGTAGCGGGGTGACCGTCTCGAGGATCTCAGCCACTCGAGCGACGAGTGGCACGCGATGTTCGCGGCCTGCCTTCATGCGCTCTGCGGGAATGATCCAGAGGCGGTTCCGAGTGTCGATTTCAGCCCAGGTCGCACCGCGGACCTCACCGCTGCGCGCTGCGGTGAGAATTAGGAATTCGAGCGCCAACGCGGCCACCCCGGTCCGCTGCCTGAGATCGGCAACGAACGCAGGCATCTCGACGAACGGCACAGCCGCATGGTGACCGCGGGTCAGTCTACGGCGCTTCGGTAAGAGGTGGTCGAGATGGCCCCGCCACCGGGCCGGGTTCTCCCCTTCGCGCAGGCCTTGAGCCTTCGCCGCGTCCAGCACGCGCTCGATGCGTCCCCGCACACGAGAGGCGGTTTCAGCTTTCTCAGTCCAGATCGGACGCAATGCCATTAGCACGTCTTCGGTAGTGATCTCCGCGATCGGCTTGGACCGAAGCGGGCCGGCGTAGGTCGCGAGCGTCGAAGTCCACTGCGCTGCGTGTTTTTCGTTGCGAAAACCTTTTGAAAGCTCCGGGATGAGCTGATCGGCGAAGGCACCGAATGTGACGGCCGCGGACCGGCGAGTACCTACGGAGCGGCGCGCGTCGATCGGGTCGCGGCCCTCGGCGAGCAACCTTCGCGCCTCGTCTCGACGACGCCGTGCATCTGCGAGGCTGACGGAGGCCAAGCCTCCAAGGCCCATTTCCCGCTGCCGACCCTGGCTGCGGAATATCAGGAGCCACCGTTTCGTGCCGGACGAATCAACTTGGAGATAGAGGCCGCCGCCATCACCATAGCGACCGGGCGCCGTAGTAGTAGCCACGGATCTGGCGTTGAGCTTGTCGACAGCGCGGGGCATGTGTCCGCCCAACCCCTAGCATTTACCCCAGCATCTGGCCCGGATTGTAGCGGACGGTTGCGAACGCCGGCAACCGTCAGGACGCTATGTCCTCTGCGGAAAACAGGCCGATCCGAACAGGGGCAAACGGTAGCGGACAGGTAACTGGCGGAGAGGGGGGGATTCGAACCCCCGATGCCCTTGCAGGCATGCCGCATTTCGAGTGCGGTGCATTCAACCGCTCTGCCACCTCTCCGCAAGGTGCCTCGATGAGACGGGCGGTGCCTAGCACGCGGGATCAGGCTTCACAAGCGATCTAGGTGTATGGTCCCGGGATGAGGTGTGACGGGTCGATCCTGAAGCGATTGGGCTCTTTCGTCCAGGCGTTCAGGATGAACTCGGTGGGTGTCAGGCCGCGCAGGGTCTTGAGCCGACGAGCGTGATTGTAGGCATCGACGAACAGGTGCAGATGCGTTCGAAGCTGGTCGTGGCTGTCGTAGTGGTAGCGCTTGACCGTCGCATCCTTGATGGTGCGGTTCATCCGCTCGACCTGCCCGTTGGTCCAAGGATGGTTCACCTTGGTCAGCCGATGCTCGATGTTGTGCTCGTCGCAGACGCGGTCGAAGATGTGCTTACTATCGTAGATGTCCTGTCGACGTGATGTGAACTGAACGCCGTTATCTGTGAGCACGGTGTGGATGCGGTAAGGCACCGCCTCAATGAAGTCGCGCAGAAACTGGGCGGCCTCCATCTTGCCGGCGCTCTCCACGAGCCGCACGAAGGCAAATTTGCTGGTTCGATCGATGGCTACGAACAGCCTGAGCTTACCTTCGGCCGTGCTCACCTCGGCGATGTCGATGTGGACGTAGCCAATGGCGTAGGTCGCAAAGCGCTGCTTCTTGGGTTTGTCGCCTTCGATCTCGGGTAGTCGGCTGATGCAGTGCCGTTCCAGGCAGCGATGCAGCGAGGATCGCGTCAGGTGCGGGATCGTCGGCTGCAAGCCATAGAGGCAGTCGTCAAGCGGCAGCAGGGTATGCCGGCGGAAGGCGACAATGATCGCTTCCTCCTCGACGGTGAGCACGGTGGAGCGCGGTTCCTTGGGGCCCATCCGGGCATCCGCTGTGCTCGTCCGTTTGCGCCACTTCTGCACCGTCGTCGGGCTGACGCCGTAGCGCTTGGCCAGCGCTCTTACGCTCTCTTCACGTAGCTGGATCGCGCGACGGACTGCCTCCGTCGTGGTGGCGCTTCCATGAAGAACCTGGCCCATAGCGCATCCCTCGCAGCATGGTGGTCAACCGTACCACCACACCGCGGGATCAAACACCTAAAGCGCGGCGGCAAGGGATCAGACCACCACGGTGATCGCCTGCGCCGCCCGGGTCAGGCCCGTGTAGAGCCAGCGCGCCCGGTGCTCGCGGAACGCGTAGGATTCGTCGAACAGCGTCACCCGATCCCACTGCGACCCCTGAGCCTTGTGCACCGTCAGCGCGTAGCCGTAGGTGAACTCGTCGGTCTCCCGGCGCAGGAACAGCGGGATCTCCTCGTCCGTGCCGGAGATCATCGCGCGCAGCACCTTGATGTCGGTGGGCTTCCGGCGGAGCGCCGGATCGTCCTCCGGCACCACGTCGAGGCGGATCAGGTCAGGCCGCGGCGGCGCGCGCAGGGCCTGCACGGTCCAGGTCGAGCCGTTGAGCAGACCCTTCACCCGATCGTTGCGCAGGCAGACCAGCTTCTCGCCGATGGCCGGCATCGGATCGGTGTGGCCGGCGAGCTCCCGGAGCCGGGCGTTGTAGAGGCGACGCGTCTTGTTGAGGCCGACCAGGACCTGGTCGCATTCGAGCACCTCGGCCGGATCCAGGGCGCGGCGCGACACCACGCGGCTCTGCCCGTAGCTGCCGAGTTCCAGCCGCCCGCCCTCGCGGATGGTCATCGCCATGCGGACGATCGGGTCGTCCTTGGCCTGCCGGTGGACCTCGGTGAGCATCACGTCGGGCTCCGCCTCGGTGAAGAAGCCGCCGCCGCGCACCGGCGGCAGCTGCGCCGGGTCGCCCAGAACCAGGACCGGCCGCTCGAACGACAGCAGGTCGTTGCCGAGGTCGGAATCGACCATCGAGCACTCGTCGATGATGATCAGGTCCGCCTTGGCGGCCGGGCCCGAGCGATTCAGCGTGAAGGTCGGCCCGCCCTCTTCCGCCTCCTTGGTACGGTAGATCAGCGAGTGGATCGTGGCGGCGTCGTAGCAGCCCTTCTGGCGCATCACCGAGGCGGCCTTGCCGGTGAAGGCGCCGTACACCACCGTGCCGTCGACATCCTCGGCGATGCGGCGGGCGAGCGTGGTCTTGCCGGTGCCGGCATAGCCGAACAGGCGGAACACCTGGGATCCGCCGTCCCGCCGCCACGCGGCGATCGCCTTCAGCGCCGCATCCTGCTGCGGGGCGTAGGCAGCCGGCAGGCCCGCGCTCACGGCCAGCGCACGGTCGGCGGCATCGAGGACAAGATCGACGCGACGTTGCCGCCGGTCTTCAGGCCGAAGATCGTGCCCCGGTCGTAGAGCAGGTTGAACTCGACGTAGCGACCGCGCCGCACCTGCTGCTCGTGACGGTCCGCCTCGGTCCAGGGCGTGCCGAGATTGTCGCGCACGATCTTCGGGTAGGCCTTCAGGAAGGCCTGGCCCACATCACGGGTATAGGCGAGGTCGGCCTGCGGATTTCCGCTCCAGAGATAATCGTAGAAGATCCCGCCGATGCCGCGCGGCTCGTTCCGGTGCTTGAGGTGGAAATACTCGTCGCACCACGCCTTGTAGCGGGCGTGATCGATGCCGTGGGCCGCGCAGGCGCGCTCCAGGCAGGCGTGGAAGTGGCGGCTGTCCGGATCGTCTTGGTTGCGGCGCCGCTCCAGGACCGGGGTGAGATCGGCGCCGCCGCCGAACCACGCCCGCGTCGTCGCGACGAACCGGGTGTTCATGTGCACCGTCGGCACGTGCGGGTTCCACGGATGGGCGATCAGCGAGATCCCGGTGGCGAAGAAGCGCGGGTCCTCGGCCGCGCCGGGCATCTGCGCGCGGAATTCCGGCGCAAATTCGCCGTGCACCGTGGAGATGTGCACGCCCGCCTTCTCGAACACGCGGCCCCGCAGCATCGCCATGACGCCACCGCCGCCCGGCCGGCCGGTATGGTCGGTCCGGTTCCACGGGGTCTTCTCGAAGACACCGGGGCTCTCCGGCGCGTCCGGATGGAACGGGCCCGCCGCCTCCGCCTCGAGGGTCTCGAAAGCCGCCAGGATCCGGTCGCGCAGGCTTTCGAACCACGCGGCGGCCTCAGATTTCATGGCCGTGACATCGGCCTCGGAGGGAGGCGCAACCAGGGCTGCGCGCGCGTCGTCCGGCATTGTCATGGACGAGGCTTTCCCACCGCGCCGCGCCGGCGTCAATTCGCTTCCCGCCGGATGCCGGCCCGCAGGCCGCTAACGCGCCGTCGGCGGCTCGCCGACTGGCTTCAGCAGACCGGTCGCGCTGGCCACCAGCTCGCCGGCCGCATCGCGGATCTCGGCCTCGCAGAAGATCACGGAGCGGCCCGCCCGGGTGACGCGGCCTTCCGCGAGCAGGACGTCGCGGCCCGGAGCGAGGAAGCGGGTCTGCATATCGAGGGTGACCACGGGCCGGCCGGCCCGCAGACGGGCTGCGGTGCCGAGGGCGACGTCGAGCAGGGTGCAGATCACGCCGCCATGGGCGATGCCGAGATTGTTGGCATGCTCCGCCCGGAGCGCCAGACGCAGCCGCGTCCGGCCGTCCCGCACATCGAGCGCCTCGATCCCGCAGAACCGCACGAAGGGGATGTGGGCGCCGAAGACGGTGTCGGGCTCCGATTGCTGGTTCACGCCGATGGCTCCGGATCTCTCCCTGGTAGACCCGTTATGACCCAGGCCCGCACACTTGCCCACGCTTCGCCCGCGACATTGTCCGAGCCGTCTCCGCCAGACTTGGCGGCGACCGCGCATGCAGAGAGACGCGTTCCGCAGGACATCTCGGGAGACCTCGCGCTTCTTGTCAGACAGGAAACGCTCTTTGCAGACGAAGGCACCTGCCGGGGTTCGATGCCGGGCAGAGGGGGGAGGCGTCGAGAGGCGCCAGCGCGTGCAAGTGTGCCAGCTGGGGCCTGGATTTTTCAGGCTACGATTTCAGCTCCACCGTCGGCTTGAATAATATGCGTGTTCACGACCTGAGCCTTGTGCAGGGAAATGCTCGACGACGACTTGATTTTGTTGCAAAGACGATAGAACCGTAGGACCACCGTCAGATAGAGGGAATCATCGATGGACGACAACGCCACTGAACAGCAGCAGACCTTTATCGAGCAGGCATCGGACATCGTATCGGCCTATGTCTCGAACAACTCCGTTCCGATCAGCGAGCTGCCTGGTCTTCTCGCCGGTGTCCACGCGGCTTTGACGAAGCTGTCCGCCCCCACGGCGACTGTCACCGAGACGGCCGACAAGCCGACGCCGGCCCAGATCCGCAAGTCGGTGACCCCGGATGCGCTGATCTCCTTCATCGACGGAAAGCCGTACAAGACGCTCAAGCGCCATCTGTCGCGCAACGGTCTGACGATCGAGCAGTATCGCGAGCGCTTCGGGCTGCCGCGGGACTACCCGTCGACGGCCGCCAGCTATTCCGCCCAGCGCTCGGAACTCGCGCGCAGCCTCGGCCTTGGCCAGCAGCGCCGCAAATCCGCGGCGCCGGCAGAGGAGCCCGTCGAGCCGGTTGCCGAGAAGCCGAAGCGCGCGAGCCGTCCGCGCAAGGCCAAGGAAACGGCCTGACGCCAAGCGCCGGCTCTCCATCGCGAGCCGGCTCTACGGATCTCGAACGGCACGCGGCCCGCGTGCCGTTCCCGTCAGGCGAAATCCGCGAGGTCGTCGGCCACGTCCCATGCGGCGATCTCCGTCTCGGCCTTCTCGCGCTCGACCCCGTCGCGCGCGCTCCGGTCCTCGGACCGGCGATCCGGGTGTGCCGTCTCCGACGCCTGCGCGTCGCCCTGTCCGTCCGGAGACCGATCCGGTACCCGCCCCGCCATGCTGCGCTCCCCGCCGACCCCGCGGCTGCAGAGCAATGCCCCGCGCGCCCGGCGCGTTCCGGGCCGTGATCAGGAGCGGCGCGGTTTCACGCGCCCGGAGAGAAAAACGCGAAACATCCCCATTGCCTGATGGAATGCCGCCGGGAACGCCGTCGGCAACAGGGATGGAACGCACGATGACGGACACGCAAACCCGGGCGGAGACGAGCCGGCGCGACCTGCTCGCGGCCTCGCTCTTCGGAACATTACCCTTGCTCCTGGCCGCCGGCGCCGAGGCCAGCCCGCTCAATCCGGATCAGACCATCATCCGCGCGCCCGACGACCTCCCGTGGGTGCCGTCGAAAGGCTATCCCGAGCGCAGCGTCGACCGCTGCACTCTCACGGGCGACATCAACGGCAGCGGCCTCTACTATACCCTGATCCGGTGGTGGCCGGGCTACATGAGCGCGCCGCACACCTACACCACGGATCGGTTCTGCATGGTCCTGGCCGGCACGTGGTGGTGCAACAGCGGGGCGGATTTCGATCCGGCCGCCTGCGTGCCCGTGAAGGCGGGCAGCTTCGTCCGCCGGGTTGCGGGAACGCCGCATTACGACGGCGTCGTCCGCGACGGCACCGAGCCTGCGGTCATCGCCATCTGCGGCATGGCACCGGTCAATTACAGGCTGGTCGACCCGTCGCAGCCGGGCTGGCGCCGGGTCTGAGGGCGACCGATCACCCAGTCCCGCGTTGAATGGCCGGAGCTTGTCGATCGGGAGCGGGATTTGGGCAATCGCTACGGGCTGGAGATCCGCGCGGCGACGGGCCCCGACGCCGCGGGCCTCGCAGCCCTGCTGGGCGAGACGGGCGTCGCGGTCGGGGCAGCCGATCTCGCGACCCGGCTCGACGATCTGCAACGCAACGGCGGCACCGCCCTCGTCGCCGTCGAATGGGGGCCGCCGAGCGGTCTCGTGGCGCTCGCGCCGGTCCGCACGCTCGACGCGCCGCGGCCATCCGGCCTCATCACCACCCTCGTGGTCGCCACCGAGTCCCGGCGCAATGGCATCGGCCGGATCCTACTGAAGGCGGCCGGGCGCGCGGCACGGCAGGCCGGCTGCGACCGGCTGCTGCTCACCGTCGGCCCGACCCAGGACGACCTGCGCGCCTTCTGCGCCGCCGCCGGCTTCACCGAGGAAGGTCGAACCCTCGCGCGTCCGTTGCTGAAGCGCGGATCCGGCGACGCTTGAGGCCCGCGACATCCTGACCGCAGCCGACGACGGTTCCGGGCGTTGACGGAGACACGCTGGAGCCCTGCCGATGACGCTGCGATCCGAGACCCCACCGCCACCCGCGAACCTGCCCGTCGATCCGCCGCCGGATTCGGACGCGCCGACCACTGCCCAGCTCAAGGGTGACATCGACAGCGGCCGCACGGCCGACAAGACCCCGCATATGGATGTCGGCGCCGCCCCGCTCGGGACCTGCGAGGAGGCCGGCGGCACACCCCCGACCTCGCAGGAGGTCCGGCTCGCACGGCAGAACGAGCGGGCGCCCTCCGAGAAGGCCGCCAAAGGCTACGTGCACCAGCGGCAGCCCTGGGTCCTTCCGGCCTATGCCGGCTTCATCGTGCTGGCCGCGGTGGCGCTCGGCGTCGGGCTCTGGCTGACGCATTGAGGCCGCGATCGCAGCACCGCAGCGCAACGCGCGGCTATCCTGATCGCTGGAACAAGCGTGGCGATCGTCGCCTTCGCGGCCTGATCCTGTGGGCCTGCACCGAGGCCCCGGCGGGCTATACGGCGCCGGCCCGGGTGACCAGCTCGCGCAGGGTCCGGCCCGAAACCTCGCCGGTGACCGGCAGCTTGGCGCTGCGCTCGAACTTCTCGATCGCGGCCCGCGTGCCCGGGCCCATCGCGCCGTCGGCCTTGATCGGATAGCCGAGCTTCGACAGCGCCTTCTGGGCCCGCAGGACCGGATCCGTCTCCTTCTCGGACTTGGCCGTTTTCGACGCCTCCTTCGGGGCTTCCTTGGACGCCGGCTTGGCGGCGGCGCGCGGCGGCGATCCCTTCGGGGTCACCGAGGCCGTGGTCTCGTCCGCATGGATCAGCTCGCCGATCGCGTCCCGGCTCGCCGGCTTGGCCGGAACCGCCGTGGCCGCCCGGTCGGGCTCGGGGCGGGCCGGATCCCGCGCGACGTCCCGGACGGGCTCCTTCGCGGCCGGGGCCGCGTCACGCGGCGGCGCCTTCTGAGCCAGCTTGGGCAGGATCGGCGCGGGATGGCGCCCGGCCTGATAGCCGAGGGCATTGACGCAGACGAAGGCCGCCGCGCCCACGGCCACAAGGCTGCCCAGCACGGTGCCGGGGCTGGTCCGGCAGGTCGTACCCGCCGCCTTCAGCGCCCCCATGAGGACGGCGCGCCAGTCGCCCTGGCCGGCGGCCCGGCGCGGGGCGGGGCGGCGGGCGCGGCCGACTTCACCCGGGATGGCGATCTCGCGGTAGCCTGACATCCTATCTCCTTCCGGGGGACCGTGGGCTCAAGCGGTGCGGCGCAGGGCCGGGCCGGCGGGCGCCGCGGCGGGACCGGGCTCCGCGTCGAACAGGCCGAGGGGCAGGCGCACCACGCGGCGGGACGGCGCAGCGCCCCGGACGGACGTGCGGACCGGGGCGGGCCCGGGTGCGGCCAGCGGTCGGCACAGGAGGGGCAGCGTCACGGTCACGGCGGTGCCGGCCTGCGGAGCGCTCTCGATGAGCAGCGCGCCGCCGTGCAGGCCGACTAGGCCCTGAACCACCGAGAGGCCGAGTCCGGTCCCCTCGTGCTGGCGCTTGTAGTCGCCGCCACCCGCCTGGAAGAACGGGGTGCCGAGCTTGGGCAGGTCGGCCGCGCCGATCCCAGCGCCGGTATCGGCCACGACGATCTCCAGGCTGTCCGCGCGGCGGCGCAGGGACAGCTCGACCCGGCCGCCCCGCGGGGTGAACTTCACAGCGTTCGACAGGAGATTGATCAGAACCTGTCGGCATGCGCCGGGATCGGCGGTGATCTCCACCGGCCCCCCTGCCGAGACCGCGAGCGTGACGCCGGCCGCTTCGGCCTTGAGGCGCATCAGGTCGCAGCAGCCCTGGAGCAGCGCCGCGATGTCGAAGCTCTCGGGCGCGTAATCGAAGTTGCCGCTCTGAATCCGGCTCATGTCGAGGAGCGTGTTGACGACGCCGAGCAGATGATGGCCCGACGCGCCGATGATCCCGGCATATTCCCGCGCCTGGTCCGGGCTGAGGCTGACGGCGCCTTCGCCCGCCAGGACCTCGGAGAAGCCGATGATCGCGTTGAGCGGCGTGCGCAGCTCATGGGTGACGTTGGCGAGGAAGCGCCCCTTGATCGCGTCCGCCCGCTCGGCCTCGGCGCGGGCACGCTCCAGCTCCTCGGCGTGGCGATGATGCTCGGTCATGTCGCGGGTTACCGCCACCACCGCCATGGCGGTGTCGTGGGACCCGTTCTCGATCCGATGGGCGCGCATCTCGGCATGGATCAGGCGCGCGCCGTCGGGCCGGTCGGCCTGCGCCTCGACATGCAGCCGCAGCGGCAAGGTCGCGGGGCGCCCGGTGGCGGCGACATCGCTGACGGCCTTGAGGAAGGCCGGCCGGTCGGCCACGTGAACCCGCTCCAGCAATCCGTGGCCGCGCAGCCGCGCCGGCTCGCTGCCGAGGAGCCGCGTCGCCGAGACCGAGGCCTCCAGCACGCGGCCGTTGCGGTCGTGCCAGGTCACGAGATCGTCGATCGCCGAGAGCAGCAGCCGGTCGCGCGCCTCGTTGTCGCGCAGGCGGTCCCGCCACGCGCCCTCGTTGCGCATGTGCTCCAGGGCCTGGGCGGCGACGTGGCCGATCGCCGTGATGGCGAAGGCCGGCAGGGCGAGGCTCGCCGAGATGTCCATGACCGGCAGGGTGTCGGTCCAGGCGCCGAGGCCAACCACGGCCAGAACGCCGAGGATCGCCATCACGGCCGCCGCGGCGGTCGCGCGCAGGGAGCCGGAGACCAGCGCCTCCAGAGGGATCGCCACGAGCCAGACCGAAGCCGGCGAAGCGACGCCGCCGGTGACGCTCGCCAGGGCGACCACGATGCCGGTCAGGCCCGCCGAGGAGACCGCGTGCGCCAGCCACAGGGACCCCGTGCGGGCGAGCAGCACGGCGGCGAGAACCGGCAGCAGCAGGCTCGCGATCGCCAGCACCTCGATGCCCGAGGGCACGCCGCGCCAGAGCAGGTAGGGCGGCAGCCCGGCCATCATCACGGCGCCGGTGGCGAGGCGCGACACCAGGAAACGCTGGTGGCGGGATTGGGCGGCCGCGTTGTCGGCCACGGATTCGTGGACGAGACCCGCGAGGCGGTCGTCGATCAAGGAAGTCAGGACTTTCTGAATGGGCAAGGCTGGCACGCGTCGCGTTGGATACGTTTTGCGCATCCGTCGCGCCTCCGGTTCGACTTCGAACGACTTCCGGACGGTCGCAGAGCCGGCTTAAACGAGTGTTGCGGGAGATATCCGAATGAACAGGATGCTTTCCGCAAGGTAACCAGCCGCTCTGCGGCAAGATTTGTTCACCATCGCGCGGGAAAGCCCGGACCGGTTGAGGGCCGGTTCACGAAATCTGTCGAATTCTCGCGCTCGACACCGAGCGGAGGAGTCGACCCATGACCGTCCTGCTGCGCGCCGCGCTGGTGATCGGCGTGCTCTCGTACCTGGCGCTGCTGCGCAACGGCGCCGATCCGGCCGCCGAGGCCCGCAAGGCCGCGGGCGCCTTGCCGAGCGCCCAGGCCGTGCTCCCGGCAGCGCTCGACGCGGTGCCGTCCGAGACCCGCGAGCGCGCAGTCCGCGCGGTGCTGGCCCGGGGCCTGATGGCCGAGCTGAGCCGCCGCGCCGCGGAGCCGCCGGCTTCGACCGACACCCTGGAGGCGGCCGACCGGCAGCCGGCCTGGCGGGGGATCGAGCCCCGCTGAGGACAGCCCGTCAGCCGGTCTCGCCGCCGCTCGCCGAGCGCGCGCGGATCGGCAGCGGCGTGCGTTGCGCGGCGGCGCGCTCGGCACCCTGGCGCAGCTTGGCTTCGGGACCGTGCAGCGGCTGGTGTGCCTCGCTCCGCCCGCGCTCGGTGAACGGCCGGTCGAGGATCGCCGCGACGAGGTCCCGGGACGCCGGTCGGCTGACGGTCCGGAACAGCCGGACGAGGGCGGCCACCCGTTCCGCCGAGCGCGCCACCCCCTGGTTCAGGGTGAGGAAGATGTAGACCGCCTCTTCCTCGTGCAGGCCGGCGGCGCGCAGGCCGAGGGTCAGGAGATCGTAGCGAGCCCCCGGATCGGCGACCACGGTGAGGAAGTCGCGGGGCAGGCCGAGCCCGTCTGCCAGGGCAGCCATGAAGGCGGGCACGTCCTGCGCGCCCGAGAGTCGGGTCAGGTCCTCGCCCAGGCCGCGGGGCGGCGGCGGGCAGGGACGCAGGGCCGCGGTCGCCTCGACGGTCCGGCCGATCACGTCGCGGCGGATCGGGTCGGCATGCAGATAGAGGGGCACGAGGTCGGCAGCCGAGACGTCGGGGCGCACCAGGAGCAGCTTGGCCAGGTCGGAATTGCCGCGGCCGCGGCCCACGAGCCGGGCGAGCGTCGCCCCGCGCAGGGTGATGCCGAGATTGGCGGCCAGGGCCCGGTCGATCTCCGGGCGGCCCTCTCGGGAGAGCTCGTCCACGACCTCGCGGTTCAGGCCGGCCCGAGCCGCGATGCGGGCGGCGAGGTCCGACCCGTCCGCGAGGGCTGCCTCGATCAGGCGATGGCTCAAGGTCGGAGCCAGCTCCACCACCGCGTCACGGGCGCCGCCGCCCCGGAGCGCCAGGGCCTCCAGCACCGCCGAGGGCGTCTCGGGGCAAGGGGCGAGCTTGCGCGCGACCACGCGAGCCGTCTCCTCATCCACTGTGGGGATCAGGCCGCAGGCCAGGGACTCGAAGATCTCGACCTCCGTCCGGTCCCGGCCCGGTGCCCGGACGAACAGGTCGGTCTGTACCCGGAGGATCACCGGCTTGAGATCGAGATTCTCGATGCGGGACAGTTCGAGGAGCCCGGACAGGTCCGGCGGAGCATCGACGGATGGGGGCATGGAGGATCGGTTTACGCAGGACTGCAGTAAGGCCACGCTAACCGCATCGACGTGAATCGACCTTTAAACCGCCCCGCGCGGACCCGTGCCGTCCTGCATCAAAGCGGTGCAGCCTCGGCGGCGGGGGCGGGAGCGATCAGAGCTTGGAGGCTCCGGTCCTCGGTTCCGGCACGGCCTGCCTCGGCAGACCGCTATCCTGGCCGGGCGAGACGGCCCCGCCGGTCCCGGACGCGAACCCCGTCACGGTCCGGTTGGCAGCGTCCGGGCCCGATCACGGCTAGCACGGCGCGTCGACCGGTACCGTCGCGAACCTTGTCGCGCGCCGCGACGACCGCCCCATCGCCCATCCCTCCCCTCATCCTGAGGTGCGGGTGGGATGACCCATCCCCACGCCACGACCCGTATCGGCCGTCGTCAACCCACCGTGATCGGGAACAGCGCGAGCCGTCATGGAGATGGATCGGCGCCGACGAGCCCCCCACCGTCCGGGCCGACCGCGACTCCACCGTGCTGACGGTTGCGCGGCCTGTCGGGCTGATAGGCGGCGTGCCCTCGTCGAGATCCGGATGGCCGGTGCCCGACAGGCCGATCGGATCCGCCCCGGCGATCAGGAGAGCGGGTCTAGCGGTCTGCAAAAATCCCGGGCGCGCCGGGATTAAAGCACAGCCTGATGCGTTGCTCTCACTTTATCAGTATGTAGACATGTTGTCGCAGGTCTAAGTGCGACTTTCCCGGATTTTTCCGCCCTACTCGATTGCAAACACCAGGTTTTAGATTCCGCTGTGACTTTGCAGAGACATCGTGCCCGGACATTTGTGGGTAGCTTGCGGCCGATCAGAATTCGGGGAGCCACTTGCAGATGAAGACGTCTCTGGCCGTGTTGGCCACGTTCGCCGCCATGACGGCCACCGCCTCAGCCGCCGACCTGCCGCGTCGCGCAGCCCCGCCGCCGGTTTTCACGCCCGTGCCGGTGTTCACGTGGGCCGGCGCCTATTTCGGCGTCAACGCCGGCTACGCCTACACCGAGTCGGACACGATCCGGACGGTCGGCATCGGCACCCTGCAGAACAACGTGAACAACCTGCTGCGCAGCCCGGCGGTCCGCCTGCCGCAGGACGGCTTCACCGCCGGTGGCCAGGTCGGTTACAATTATCAATTCACGCCCGGGTCCGGCATCGTCCTCGGCGTCGAGGCCGACGCCCAGTACATGGATCTCCAGCGCACCGGCGTGCAGTCGATCTTCCGCCCGGCATTCAATCCCAACGTCCTGACCAACACCTATCGGACGGATCTCAGCTTCCTCGGGACCGTGCGCGGGCGCGTCGGCTACGCCTTCGACCGCGTCTTCGTGTACGGCACCGGCGGCTTCGCCTACGGCGACGTGACCCAGCGCGTCGGATTCCAGACCGGCGCGCCGCTGACCTACTTCGGCAGCCGGTCGCGGCTGGACACCGGATACGCGTACGGCGGCGGCATCGAGTACGCGCTGCCGACCGACTCCGTCCTGAACTTCTTCCGCTCCAGCGCGGTGACCCTCAAGGCCGAGTACCTGCGCTACGATCTCGGAAGCCACAATCTGCTCGTCGGCTCCGTCGGCGGCCCGGGTGTCGGCTACATCTCCCGGTTCCGCACCGAAGGCGGCATCGCGCGCGCCGGCCTGAACTTCAAGTTCGGGTCGTACTAGCAAGACGCGCAGCAGAACCCGCCCCCCCCCTGCCAAGGTGCCCGCGGCCTACGGGCGAGGACCTGATCCTCCTCGTCACGGTTCAGCCGCGAGGATCGTGGCAACTTGATTTGACCTTCGCAGCTCAAGCGGCATCACAGTGTCGGCGAGGTCGATGGCACCCTGGACGCGCGAGCGACTAGGGTGCTTTTTGCGTTTGGCTGTCTCATACCGATCGAGAACACATCCATCCGGCGGCTGGCGCCGGTTGAATGGGCGCAACGAAGACCGGGCCGCCAAGCCGGGACCTCACATCTTCATCCCTGACGCCGCGGACCGTGCCCGGGATCGGACGCTGCGCCGGGATCTCCTGTCCTTGCCACGGTATCTTTCCAGTCACGAAAAGTGGGCTAAAGCAGCGTTGGGGAGGGCGCCCAACACAGGACGCCTCGAGGTTTTGCGGGGAGCCATCTTGGCCGACGACGCCACGCTGCGCCGGCTGCTTGCTGGGATCGGCCGAGGTGAGGCGGACCAGCTTGCCGAACTCTACGATCTGACGAGCCCGAAACTCTACGGGCTGATCCTGCGTATCCAGCGCGACCGGGCCTTGGCCGAGGACGTGCTCCAGGACGTCTACATGCGGATCTGGCAGGCGGCGGGCAGCTACAGGCCGGACGCCGGTCCGCCAATGCCCTGGCTGATCGCGATCGCACGCAACCGCTCCATCGACAGCGTGCGCCGGAAAGTCGAGGTTCAGGGGCCGGAACTGGAGAGCGGCGAGGATTGGGTGGCACGGCTGATCGACCCGCACGACGAGGCGGTCGCGTTCCAGAATCGCGATGCCCTCGCAGCTTGCCTCGGCCGGCTTGACCCGCGCCACAGGGATTGCGTGGTGCTGGCGTATTGCGAGGGTCGCTCGCGTGAGGAACTGGCCCGCCGGTTCGACTGTCCCGTCAACACCATCAAGACCTGGCTGCATCGCGCGCTGGCCGCTTTGAAGACCTGCCTGGAGGCCGTGTCGTGACCGGACCGGGCGGACCAGACCCCGACGATCCCGACCTGCGCGCGGCGGAGTACGTGCTGGGAACGCTCGACGCCCGGGAACGCGAAGCCGTGGAGCGCGCAGCCGCCGGCGATCCGGCCGCACAGGCGCGAATTCGGGCCTGGGAACAGCGCCTCGGCCCTCTGGCCGAGGTGGTCCCCGCCGAGACGCCGCCGCCGCGCGTGCGCGCCGCGTTGTTGCGGGCGTTGCCGCGATCGGGCCACGCAGTCGCCGGTCAGATCGCGGCTCTTCGCGCTCAGCTCCGGTGGTGGCGGATCGCCGCCGGCGGAGCCGGGTTGCTGGCGGCCGGGCTTGCCCTGTTCGTAGTGGTGGGGCCGTCGCTGACGCCGTCCGGCGGCCGCTACCTCGCCGTGGTGCAGGGTGGCGGCACGGTGCCGGCGCTGATCGTGCGTGTGGACCTCGGCACCGGCATCGCGCAGGTGAGACCCGTCAACGCCGAGGCACCCGCGGATCGCAGCCTGGAGCTCTGGTACGTCGGCGCGCAGGGGCCGAGGCCGCTCGGCCTCGTCGGTGCCGGACAGAGCCAAGTGAGACTGCCGACGGGGACCGCGCCGGATGGGATGCTCGCCGTCTCGGTGGAGCCGCCCGGCGGTTCGCCGACCGGTCAGCCCACCGGCCCTGTGATCTATACCGGCAAGCTTCTCGCGGACTGACACGATGTCGGCGCGCCGCCGGCTCGTCCTGGGCGAGATCGGCACCCGCAGCCTCGCCGGGGCTGCGGGCGCCGATCCGCTTGGGCCAATCAGGGCGTCAGCACGGCGTTGACGACGTGGATGACGCCGTTCGACTGCATCACGTTCGGGATTGTCACGGTGGCGGTGTTGCCCTTCACGTCGGTCACGTAGACTTTCTTGCCCTGCACTTCGACGGCAAGCGGCTCGCCGGCGACAGTGGTGAGCGTCCCCTGTCCGCCGCCCTTCTTGGCGAGCGCCATCAGGTCCTGAGCCGTGTAGACGCCCGGGACGACGTGGTAGGTCAGGATCTTCGTCAGCGTCGCCTTGTTCTGCGGCTGCACGAGGCTCTCGACGGTCCCCGGCGGCAGCTTGGCGAAGGCGGCGTTGGTCGGTGCGAACACCGTGAACGGCCCCGGACCGTTCAGCGTGTCGACCAAGCCGGCAGCTTTCACGGCGGCAACCAGGGTGGTGTGATCCTTCGAATTGACCGCGTTCTCGACGATGGTCTTCTGGGCGTACATGGGCGCGCCGCCGACCATCGGGTTCTTGGCATAGGCTGCGCCGCTCGCCCCGAGGCCGAGCGCGAGGGTCAGAGCGAGCGCCTTGGCGGTGCGGCGGCTCGTGTTCCTGGCAAGCATCGTGTTTCCTTCCGTCCGACCCCTCTGAGCGGGGCAGCGCGCGCCTTTACGGAGCCGTCGGAAAAAAAGTTTCGCCGCGTTGAGGCAAACGGATGGGACGGCAGCCCCGGCCGCCTATTCGTCCGCCTCGATCGCGGCCAGCGGGGCGGTCAGCGCGCACACCACGCCCTCGGGTTTGTAGCTGAGGTTCGCCTCGCCGCCGAACGCCCCGGCGAGGCCGCGCTCGATCAGGCGGCTGCCGAACCCCCGGCTGGTGGGCGGCGTCACGGGCGGACCGTCGTGCTCGCTCCAGCACAGGCGCACGATCGGCTCCGGTCCTGTCGTGTCGATCGTCCACCCGACGCGGACGCGGCCTCCGGCAACCGACAGCGCCCCGTACTTGGCCGCATTGATCGCCAGTTCGTGGACGATCAGCGCCAGCGACAGCGCGGCCCGGGCGCCGACCTGCACCGGAGGTCCGTCCAGCCGCAGGCGATTGGCCTGTGCGTCGTCGTGGATCGCCAGCGTCCCCCGCAGGATGGCGCCGATGCTGGCGCTTTCGCGCGTGCCGCTCAGCAGCAGGTCGTGAGCCTTGCCCAAGGCGATCAGCCGGGCCGCGAGAGCGCTGCGGGCCGCATCGAGATCCACAGCGTTGCGCATGGTCTGCGTGGCGATGGCCTGCACCATCGCCAGCGTGTTCTTCATGCGGTGGCTGATCTCGTGGTTGAGGGTCGCCTGCTGCTCCTCAGCCCGCAGGCGGGCGATGCCGACCTGCACCCGGTCGGCCACGTTGCGGGCGAACGCGACTTCCTCCGGCCGCCATTCCCGCACCGTGGGACTATGCACGAAGAACACGCCGACCGTGCGTCCCCGCTCGCGCACCGGCACGTTGAGCATGGCGTAAACGTTGATGGCCGTGAACGGCTTGGCGTGACCCGCGGTGCGGATGTCGGTCTCGACATTCGTGACCACGAGGGTGTCGCCGCGCTCGATCCCGGGTCCGACCGTGCCGTAATCGGCGAA
Organism: Methylobacterium sp. OAE515; assembly: GCF_041806315.1. NCBI lineage: Bacteria > Pseudomonadati > Pseudomonadota > Alphaproteobacteria > Hyphomicrobiales > Methylobacteriaceae > Methylobacterium > Methylobacterium sp. OAE515. Next base: position 1,219,379 of record NZ_JBGMUV010000001.1, on the reverse strand, counting down.
GCGATGACGGCCGATCAGCCTGACCTCGCCGGGCAAGGCCCAATCGTCCGGAATGGTTATCACCTGACCGGTGGCATCCAGCTCACCATAGCCGGCGCGGCTGGCGTTCAGGGTCCGGCCGACGATCTCGGCCGCCTTGGCGGTCATCGCGTCGATCGTAGGGAGGTCGCGGAGCTGATCGCCCAACTCGATCAACGCGAGACGCCGGGTCGTGGCGGCACGGGCCAGCACCTCCGAGGCCCGCATCTTGGCGAGCTGGCGGCGCTCGCGCAGCAGGATCATCACCTGCCGCGCCAGTCGCCGCAGCGCGTCCTTCTGCGCCTCCGTCAGCCCGTCCGGCCGGGGCTGGTGATCGATGACGCATAGGCTGCCGAGTACACGGCCGCTGGGTGTGCGCAGCGGTGCTCCGGCATAGAAGCGGATATGGGGCTCACCCGTCACCAGCGGGTTGTTGCGGGTGCGCGGATCTGCGGTGAGGTCGGGGATGATCAGCAGATCCGGTTCGCTCAGCGCGTAGACGCAAACGGACCGGTCGAGATCAGTCTCGCAGGCCGGAAAGCCGACCCGCGCCTTGAACCACTGGCGCTTGGCCGCGACCAGGCTGACGAGGGCCACCGGGGTCTGACAGATCAACCGGGCAATGTGCACCGCATCGTCGAAAGCCTCCTCGGGCGCCGTGTCGAGCACGTCGAACGCGTCCAGCTCGGCGAGGCGTTCAGGCTCGGATGTGTCCGGCCTGACGGAGCTTTCGGAGGGGTGGATCATGGACCGGGGACGGGGCTCAGCTTGGTCAGTCCTAGCGACTTCCGGAGGCCGTGTCATGGAATCGCCGCCGGATGGCCGACCGGCGTGGGGAGCACGAAGCCGCGGGTTCCGGTGCGCAGCGGCTCTGGGCTCCGCCCATCGGGCAGGATCTCACCGAGATGCGCACGGACCGTCTCGGCCGAGAAGGGCTCCGGGTTTCGGAATCGGAAGCGGAACCCCCGCTTCCGATCCCCGGGGCCAAGGTGAGGGCCATCCTCTGCGGACATCGCGGGCGGAAGTCCCAGCATCAGATGTGGGCCGTTACGGTGCTCTTCGCCAAAGTGGACACCGGTTCGGCGCGTGAGCGTGCGTCTCTAGTATTGCGTGCCGGTAAATCGGCAGATCGTCTTACAACGCGGGCCACCATTGGCCTGCCAGGACTTCGCGTGGCCAATCGAGCCGGTCATGTCCTGCGTGGGATTCCCGCCCGGCCGATGCACGACGATGTTGCAGGCATCCTGCGGCGTCCGCTGGTAGCGCGGGCAGGACGCAGAGTCGCGGTTACCGAGCAAATCCATGAGCGTCTCCGAACGGGCGTGAGCCGAGGGCGCAATACCGCACAGGCCAGCGAGCATCAGCGTCGCGAGCGAAATCGTTCTCCACATCGGAGTGCTCCTTCTTTCATCGCAAAATGCGAATTCAGGTGCCCTTTGCTCAGATAATCATCAAACAATACTATAGATGTGCGCATTCACACATCGACAAATTCTTTTTTAATCCCGAAAAATACGAAATTATGCGCCGGAATATTCCAGTCGCCGAACCGTTGCAGCCCGGCCGGGCCGCGTCGCGCGGCCGAGGTTGATCGAGCCGGCGCTTTCACGCATGGCGAAGGCAGCACTCCCCTGGATCCGCAGGGTTCAGGATCCGACCGCCGCATCGGGCTGCCCATCCTGCGGCGAGCCGATTTTCACGAGGTCCCAGACGCATGCGCCTGCGTTCCGATTTCTGGGTCTCGGCCCATCTCCGGCGGCTCGACGTCGCGGGCATCCCGGCCGTGCTCCGCCGGCGCGGAGCCGCAGAGGCCGGCGCGATTTTCGTGAAGGTCGATCGCCTCGACGGCAGCGCCGACCTCTACGGACCGGCGCCGCAGGCGCTGTTCGAGGCCGAGGAGAGCGGCGACCGGCGCTTCGCCGCAATGGTCGTCGGCGGCAGCCCGCTCGACGTTGAGGAGCGCCTGACCAAGGAGATCCGGTTCGATTCCGATCTCTGGATCATCGAGATCGACGACCGCCAGGGGCGGCATTTCCTGGATCTGGCGGAATGACGGATCGCAGATCCGTCCTGGCGAGCGGCGCGACGCCATCCAGAACCGCCACACCGATCGATGGCGCGCGGCTCCGGGTCACTTCGAGACGCTTGTGAGGACGGCGTAAGTGGCGCGACGCCGTGCGGCGTCGCGCCCGACGCCTCCGTCAGCCCTCGATGATGCGCTCGTCGAGCTTGCGATCGACGGTCTCGACCGTGCGGTCGATCTCGGCATTCGGCTCGCCGAGTTGGTGCGCGATCAGCTTCACCAGCAGGTCGACGCGCTCGATGTAGGGGGCGCCGTTCGCCACGGCCCGCGCGGCCGAGGACGGCTTCAGCAGGCTCTCGGCGGCCTTGGCGTACTTCTCGAACGGCACCTGATCGGCCGGATCGGCGCCGAGCTTCCGGGCGATCCCGTCGACATGCTCGTAGATCGCCCGCGAGCGCGCCAGATCGCCGTGGACGGCGTCGTGGATCGATTGCGGCTCGCCGGGCGTGATGCAGCGGTAATTGCCGGTCAGCAGCATCGACCACTTGGCCAGCGGAACGAACAGCGAGTCGAACACCTTGAGCTTCACCGGGACGTCCTGCCCGTCGAGGCGCACGGCGTCGATACCGGCCTCCAATTCCCGGAGCAGGCGGTTATGCGCCTCATCGGCGAAGGTCGCGGCCTTGAAGTTCGTCGGCAGCCCGACATGGAGGACGTTCGCCTCCTCCTCGGGCGGCCGGAAGGCCTGCGGATCGGGCGAGCACAGCGACACCAGCCCCGGCTCGAATCGGTCCCAGACGCCGGCATTGGTGTAGGCGTCCTCAAGATCCATGGCGGCGAGCCCCGGGATCCGCTTGAGGTAGGGCAGCGGCGGCATGTTCATGATCGACAGGCACGGCAGCTTCGCCGCCGCGATCTTGATCATCAGGACGCGGATCGTGTGGTTGTTGTACTGTGGCTCCTGCATGGCAAGGCCGACGAGATCGTATCGCGACACGTCGACCTCTTCCGGCGGCATGGCGTCGACCTTGCCGGGCAGGTCGCGCGAGTGGATCGCGCGGTGCTCCTTCTCGTCGCGGAGCTTGATGCGGACCTCGGTCCCCTCGCGGTTGATCAGGTCGGCGGTCTTCCGGCGGCACACGAGGGTCACGTTGTGACCGGCCATCAGGAGCTTGGTCCCCAGGAGCGAGCCGTAGGAGGCTCCCAGGATCAGGATATTTCTGGCCACGTCGTTCCTCCCCAGCATTGAAGACTGCTGTTGTGTTGTCTGGCTGCTGGGAGCAACGCGTCCGCGCCACGCCCCCATCGCACCGCCGATGGATGGCAGCCGGGCGGGCGGAACGCAAGCCTTCTGGTATACCTAATCCCAAACCCGTTGTGATGCCCCGCCGGTGACAGGTTGGGCGATCCCTATCCTCTTCGGCCGGCCGCTCCACAGGGTGAGGTCATCGCGCCCCGTCATTTCAGAGCCGCGCAGCGGAACCCGCAATCCAGCCGCGCTGGCGTGCCAGGATCTAGCACCGTGGGTGGCTCTGGATTCCGGGCTCGCCTTCGGCGCCCCGGAATGATGATGCCGCACGTGGGACGACGAGATCCGCGCTGCGGGTGGCGATACGCGCCCCCGCCCGTACACGCTATCCCCACAGCTCCGGCGTGGGCGGGTGCATCAGGCTGCCGTCGTAGCGCAGCGGCGGGTCGCGGTCGCGGGCCAGCAGCAGCGGCCCGTCGAGATCGACGAAATCCGCGTCATTCGCCAGCAACGCCGCCGGCGCCATGCCGAGCGACGTGCCCAGCATGCAGCCGACCATGATCGAGAGCCCCCGCGCCTTCGCCTCCCAGGCGAGCAGCACCGCCTCGGTCAGGCCGCCGGTCTTGTCGAGCTTGATGTTGATCGCGTCGTAGCGCCCGGTGAGCGCGTCGAGGCCGGCGCGGTCGTGCAGGCTCTCGTCGGCGCAGACCGGCACCGGATGGGCGATCTCGGCGAGCAGGGCATCGGCGTCGGCCGGCAGCGGCTGCTCGATCAGCGCGACGCCCGCCTTCAGGCAGGCCTCGAGGTTGGCCTCCACGTTCTCGGGCCGCCACGCCTCGTTGGCGTCGACGATCAGCCGGGCCTCCGGGGCGCCGGCCCGCACGGCGGCGATGCGCTCCGGATCCCCGTCCCCGCCAAGCTTGACCTTCAGAAGCGGCCGGTGGGCGGCCTTGCGGGCGGCTTCCGCCATGCCTTCTGGCGTGCCGAGGCTCAGCGTGTAGGCGGTGATCGCGGGCCGGGGCTCGGGGAGCCCGGCGATGGACCAGGCGGGACGACCCTGGCGCTTGGCCTCGAGGTCGAACAGCGCGCAGTCGAGGGCGTTGCGGGCGGCGCCGGCCTTCATCCGCGCCATCAGCTCCTCTCGGCCGATCCCGGCCGCGATCGCCCCCGCCTGCCCCGCGATCAGGGCGCTGACGCTCTCGACGCTCTCGCCGTAGCGCGGATAGGGCACGCATTCGCCGCGCCCGACCGTGTCGCCGTCCGTAATCGTCGCCACCACCACGGCGATCTCCGTGCGGCTGCCGCGGGAGATCGTGAAGGCGCCCGCGATGGGAAAGCGTTCGACGGCGAGAGTCAGGCGACGGGCCATGTCAGGCCTCCGGGAAGTCGGCGACGATCCGGTCAACCAGCCCGTCGACACCGAATCGCACCGGGTCAGTGGCGGGCAGGCCGTGCTCGGACGCGAGCTTGTCCAGGAGCGCCCGGGCCTCGCCCTCGGCGAGCGCCTGGGTGTTCACCGCGATGCCCACCGGCTTGATCGCCGGGTTGGTCAGGCTGCCGAGCTTCACGGTGAGATCGATGACCTGCTGGATCGTCGGCAGCGGATGCTTGACGCCGCGCATATTGGTGCGGGTCGGCTCGTGGCAGACCACGAAGGCGTCGGCCTGGGCGCCGTGCAGCAGGCCGAGGCTCACACCGGCGAAGGACGGGTGGTAGAGCGAGCCCTGGCCCTCGATCAGATCCCAGTGGTTCGGGGCGGCCTCCGGCGAGATCGTCTCGACGGCCCCGGAAATGAAGTCGGCGACGACGGCGTCGATGGCGACGCCCTTGCCGGAGATGAACACGCCGGTCTGGCCGGTGGCGCAGAAATCCGCGTCGAGGCCGCGCTCGCGCATGCCGCGCTCCAGGGCCAGCACGGTGTACTTCTTGCCGACCGAGCAATCGGTGCCGACGGTGAGCAGGCGCCGCCCCGCCCGCTTGATGCCCTTGCCGGTGGGGAAGCGCTCGTCGGTGTGGCGGACATCGTGGAGCTGGCGGCCGCGCCGGGCCGCGGCCTCCGCGATGGCCGGCACCGCGCCGAGCTTGACGTGCAGGCCGCTCGCCACGTCGAGACCCGCCTCGATCGCCGCGACGATCTCCTTGACCCAATGGTCCGGCAGCACGCCGCCGGCATTGACGACGCCGATCACCAGGGTGCGACAGCCCTTCGCCAGGGCCTCGGGCAGGGTCATGTCGGGGATGCCGAGATCGGCGGCGCAGCCCGGCAGGCGCATCTGGCCGACGCACCATTCGGGGCGCCAATCCTTGATCCCGTAGGCGGTCTTGGCCGCCAGCGTGTCGGGCACGTCGCCCAGGAACATCAGGTAGGGCGTGGCGATCTGCATCGGTCGAGCAACCTTCTCCGGAGGCCGGCGGACCGTCTATGCGGGATCGCGGGCGCCCGGCGCAATGCACGAGAGCGGCCAGGACGGTGGACGCGGCCGCAGCCCCGACATGCCAGGCTTGCACTCCGTTATCGCGCGCAGCGAAGCGACTCAGGGATTCGCTACGGTAAGGGATCGCGCGCTGCCCTGGGTTGCTTCGCTGCGCTGGCAAAGACGAGCCGCCTCAACCCGGCGACCCGTGACCCCCTCGCTCAGGCCGCGCGTCGTCGCGCGACCTGGGCCTCGTTCGCCACAGCCTCGACCGGTGCGAGCACACCGGTCGCCCGGACCAGTCCCTCGGCGCCCGCCAGGGCACCCGCGCGCAGCTCCAGACCGAGGAAGCGCTCCCGCTCGAACGGCCCCGGCAGGGTCAGACCCTCCGCGAGCACCCGATCGAAGCCGAAGCGGGCGTAATAGGGCGCGTCGCCGACCAGCAGCACGGCGGCGTGGCCGAGCGATTCGGCCCGGCCGAGGGCGGCCTGCATCATCACCGAGCCGAGCCCCTGGCCCTGGATCGCCGGATCGACCGCCAGCGGGCCGAGCAGCAGCGCCGGGCGGGCGAGGCCGGCCTCGACGTGCCACAGCCGCAGGGTGCCGACCAGCCGCCCGGCGCGGGTCGCCGCGAAGGCGAGGCCGCGCGCCGGCAGGCGTCCCTCGCGCAGGCGCTCCGAAGTCCTGCCGCGTCGGTTGCCGGGGAAGCACGCGTCGAGCAGGCGCTCGCGCGCCGGGACGTCGTGAAGGTGCTCCGCGCGGATCTCGATCATGACAATGCCCTCCCCGGGGCCGGCATGCGGGAGAAGCGATGGATCGTCTCGGCGAGCGATCAGGGCTGGCCGACGCTTCCGGAGAAACGACAGCGGCCCTTAACGCCGCGTGACCGCAGGGTGGTTCCAGACGAACGGGATCCGTGCGTCCGCCTCCTGCCGCGTGTCACCCGCCGGGAACGGTTTCGGAAGAAGGCCGCCCGGAATGTCCCGGGCGGCACGCGCGATCAGATCACGATCTGCTGAAGGGGCGGGAAGCCGTTGAAGGCCACCGCCGCGTAGGTCGTGGTGTAGGCGCCCGCGCCCTCGATCAGCACCTTGTCGCCGATCGAGAGCGAGACCGGCAGCGGGTAGAGCTGCCGCTCGTAGAGCACGTCCACCGAGTCGCAGGTCGGGCCGGCGATGACGCAGGGCTCGGTCGCGTCCCCGTCCCGCGCCGTGCGGATCGGGTAGCGGATCGCCTCGTCCATGGTCTCGGCGAGACCGCCGAACTTGCCGATGTCGAGGTAGACCCATCGGACCTCGTCGGCCTCGGCGGACTTCTTCGACACGAGCACGACCTCCGCCTCGATCAGGCCGGCATTGCCGACCATGCCGCGGCCCGGCTCGATGATCGTCTCGGGGATCTGGTTGCCGAAATGCTTGGTCAGGCCCCGGAAGATCGCCTCGCCGTAGCTCTCCACGCCCGGCACCGCCTTGAGGTACTTGGTCGGGAAGCCGCCGCCGAGATTGACCATCGACAGGCCGATGCCGCGCTCCGCGCACTCGCGGAAGATCCCGGCCGCGGAGCCGAGCGCCCCGTCCCAGGCCTCGGTGTTGCCCTGCTGCGAGCCGACATGGAACGAGATGCCGTAGGCCTCGAGCCCCTGGCGATGGGCGTGCTCCAGCACGTCCGCGGCCATCTCGGGCACGCAGCCGAACTTGCGGGACAGCGGCCAGTCGGCGCCCGCGCCGTCGCACAGGATGCGGCAGAACACCCGGATCTCGCCGGCCGGCACGGCCATGGCCTCGGCGGCCCGGGCGATCTTCTCGATTTCGGCCTGGCAATCAACCGCGAACAGGCGGATGCCGAGCTTCAGGGCGCGGCCGATGCAGCGCTCCTTCTTGATTGTATTGCCGAAGGAGATCCGGTCGGCGGTGGCGCCGGCGGCCAGCACCATCTCCATCTCGGCCACCGAGGCGGTGTCGAAGCAGGAGCCCATCTCGGCGAGCAGGCGCAGCACCTCGGGGGCTGGGTTCGCCTTCACAGCGTAGAACACCCGGGTGTCCGGCAGGGAGCGCGCGAAAGCGGTGTAGTTGTCGCGCACGACGTCGAGATCGAGGACCATCACGGGGCCCTCGTCTTGACCGAGGTCGCGGCGCACGCGCAGGAAGTCACGGATGCGGTCGGTCATGGTCGTCTCCCGGCACGGGTTCGCGTGCGCCCTTCGCGGGGCGCGCTGTCGAAGATGACGGCCCGAACGGGCCGCCGGCGTCAGGGGGCGATGCGTCGCGCCGGCCCACGCGCTTTGGAGACGCGTGTGTCCGTGCGGGCGCAGAGCACCCGGAAGCTGCCGTGGATTGGAAGGGATGACCCCCACCGCACGCCGGGCAAAGAGAAACAAGCCTCTTCGGTGCCGGCCTTTGGAGGGCCGACGAGACCAAAAAAGCCCGTTCGTCGTTGCTTTAAGCTGCGTCCCCCGTGGAGAGCGGGGTTCGCCGGTTTCGCCTCCGGCTGCCGGTTGTTGTCGGGGTCCGGTGTTGCCACCTGGATGCCGGCCGTAGGGATCCACCCTTGCGACCATCGATCCTTTAAGACCCCTGGCGGCTGTCCGGCAGTTGACCGGATGCCCACCAACCGACACGCGGCCACAGGCACGTGCGAAATTGGGCATGGCGCATATACGGAGGCGGGCCCGGCGCGACAAGAGCAAGCCGCCCCGGAACGCCCGCTTTTTCGTCCGGAATCCACACCCGGCACGGTCCGTTGCAAAAACGCCGCATCGCGACGGGGCGCGGCGGGCCGTGCGGGCTTCCCAAGCGGGGCGGAAGCGGGCATCTGACCGGCGGGATAGAGGATTCAAGCGAGCGATGGCCGGGCCGATCAGATCCACCGCGACGGCGAAGGCGTGAGCGCCCCCCTGCGCAACCCGATCGGCGCCGGGCTCCCCGAGCCGACGATCCGCACCGCCACGCTTGCCGATCTCGACGCCCTGGTCGCCCTGGAGCACGCCGCCTTCGCCACCGACCGGGCCGAGCGCCGGGCGATCCGCCACGCGATCCAGTCACCCACGATGGACGTGCTGGCAGCGCTGATCGACGCGCCGGACGCGGATCCGACCCCGGTCCTCGTCGGCGCCGCGGTGCTGGAGCGGCGGCGCAGCAGCCGGATCGCTCGGCTGGCCTCGATCGCGGTGGCGCCGAACCGTGGCGGCCTTGGTCTCGGCGGCAGGCTGCTCGACGCCGCGGAGGCTCACGCCCGCGCCCGAAGCTGCGACAGGCTCCGGCTGGAGGTGCGCGCCGATAACGGCGCCGGCATCCGCCTCTACGAGCGCCGGGGCTATGTCCGCTTCGCGGTGCGACCCGACTATTACGAGGACGGCATGGAGGCCTGGCGCTACGAGCGCGAACTCTAGGGACCTCGCGGGCGCGGTCACGGGCCCGACCGGCACTTTCAGCCCATGCAGCCCACTCCGCCATCACGCGGGCCGCGACGCGCCCAGTGGCCGAGGAACGCCGGCTCGGTCCGCGCCGCTTTGGATGGGAGGGCTCCTCTGCGCCTGCACGAACGGAAGCACCCGGACGCCGGAGATCGGCTCCGTATCGTACCGTCGCGTGGAAATGAGCCGGATGCCCCGCTCTGCCGGATGGATGCCTAGTTCTGCGGCGCAATTTATAATGCAAATCGATTATCTCGAAGGAAAATTTTGATATTTTATTATTTACTCGCGCATTTTAACGTGCAATATACACGGACTTGCCAGCTCAAGAAAACGACTTTCCCTTTATTGCTTGCACAAATCTTACACCGTAAGACAGAACGTCACGCAATCTGGGATTCTGACCCATGACCCTCTGGCTGGGACGCTTCTCGATTCGGACGTTGTTGTGCTTGGTCATCGTGATCATGGCCTGCATGGCACTGGGCGACGCCGTTCAGACTCTCGTCGACGCGCGGTCGCAGGCGAAGGCTGCGGACAGGGCCGTGACGTTGACCCAGGCGAGCCAGGGGCTCCTCAAGGCAATCCTGCCGCTGCGGCTCGAGCGCGGATCGACACTCGCCCTCGGGGGTGAAGCGCCCGCGGATGCGAAGACCCTGTCGACCATCGCGGCCAGCCGGCAGGCGATGATCGAGAACTACCGTCGGGCTCAGCGCAGCCTGAACGATCTGGCCGAGCCGGCGGTCGGCGCGACGCTCGATCGCCTGAACGCCGCCCAGGACGTGATGGCGGCCCTCCGGCCCCGCATCGACGCGGCCCTGAGTTTGCCGAAAGCCCGGCGTGACCCGGCTTTGCGGGACGCCGCGCTGACCGCGTTCCGGGACCTGCTGGAGGCCCTGACGGCGACGCTCAGGGCGGTCGACGCGGCCATTCCCCGGTCCGATCCCGTCCTGCAGCGCTATCTCGCCCTCAAGCAGGCGGCCTGGGACACCCGCGTCGCCAGCGGCAACGTCGCGGTGCGGGTGCAGGCGTCCCTGGTCGCCGGGACGTCGTGGTCCCTGCCCGAGACGGTCGCGGCCGCGGAAGAGCGGGCCGAACTGCTGAACGCGTGGCGGCGCGCGACCGAGGCCGCGACTGACGTCACGGAGGCGGTCCGGACCGCGTTCGAGAAGGCGAAGGCCGGTAATTTCGAGGGGGACGCCAAGGTCATCGCGCAGGCGGTCTTCGACGCGCTGAGCACGCACACCGCCGCCGGCTACACGTTCGACGAGCTGCGCCAGCGCAACACCGAGAACCAGCGCTTCATCGTCAACCTCTGCGACGCGGCCCTCGACGCGATGGTGGCGCGCGCCGAGACCCTCGCCGACGCGGCCCGGAGCGTCGTCGCGCGCAGCGTGGTGACGTTGCTGGCGGTGGTCCTCCTGGTCGCCCTGGGCCTGTGGACCCTGTTTGCCGGCGTGCTGCACCCGCTCCGGGCGCTGACGGCGGCGATGCAGGCGCTGGCGGACGGAGACGCGTCCGCCACGGTCCCGGCGCGCGCCTACCGGAACGAGATCGGCGCGATGGCGCGGGCCGTCCAGGTGTTCAAGGACAACCTGATCCACGGCCGCCGGATCGAAGCCGAGGCGGCCGAGGCGCGGGTTGCGGCGGAGGCCCGGCGCAGATCCGACCTGCAGGCGGTGGCTCAGCGCTTCGAGCGCACGGTCGGCGGCATCATCGGCATGGTGTCGTCTTCGGCGACCGAACTGCAGGCCACCGCCCAGACCATGACGGCCACCGCGACCGAGACCGCCAGCCAGTCCAGCACCGTGGCCGCTGCCGCCGAGGAGGCCGCCGCCAACGTCAACACCGTCGCGGCGGCCGCCGAGGAACTCGGCGCCTCCGTGCAGGAGATTGGCCGGCAGGTCGCGGGCTCGACCAAGCTCGCCGCGGGCGCGGTCTCTGAAGCCGACCAGACGGGCGCGTTGGTCCGGGCGCTGAGCGGCGCGGTGGGGCGGATCGGCGACGTCGTCGGGCTGATCGCCGCGATTGCCGGGCAGACGAACCTGCTGGCGCTCAACGCCACGATCGAGGCCGCGCGCGCCGGCGACGCGGGTCGCGGCTTCGCGGTGGTGGCCTCGGAGGTGAAGGCCCTGGCCGCGCAGACCGCCAGAGCCACCAAGGAGATCGCCGGCCAGATCGCGGGCATTCAGGGGGCGACCGGCGAGGCCGTCGCGGCGATCGACGCGATCACCGGGCGGATCCAGGAGATCAGCGGTGTGGCGAACTCGATCGCGGCGGCGGTGGAGGAGCAGGGTGCGGCCACGCAGGAGATCGTGCGGAATGTCGGGCAGGCGGCGATCGGCACCGGCGCGGTGACCAGTACCATCCTCGGCGTTGCCGGGGCCGCCGAGACAACCGGCCGGGCGGCAGGCGAGGTGCTCGAAGCGGCCTCCGCGCTGTCGCGGCAATCCGAGCATCTCGCGGCCGAAGTCGCGCGCTTCCTGGACACCGTCCGCGCCGCCTGAAGGCCCGCGGCAGCCGCATCGCGGCTTGGTCCGCCCCGATCCCGCCCGGTTAGGGGAGTTTTACGGGTCCCGCGCTACATCCTGCGGATTGCCCGAGAGAAACACCGCCGCTCATGAGACGCCGTCCATGGCCGTGATCGCCGCCTTCATCATCAATGCGGGGCTGAACTTCGTCCTCGGGCTGCTGATCGCCAAACTTCTGGGGCCGGCCGATTTCGGCCGGTTCGCGCTGGCGACCACCGGCGCCATCGTGCTGAACACGGTCCTGTTCGAGTGGCTGCGCCTCTCGGCGACGCGATTCTACTCGGGGCGCGTGCGGCTGGACGAACCCTGGATCCGCCACGGGCTCGACCGGGCCTATCTGCGCCTCGGCCTGCTGCTGCTCGCCGCCGCCGCCCTGTGCGGCGCCTTCGGCTTCGCCGGCGGCGCGGACGGGCGCGAGGCGGTCCTGTGCGGCACCGGGATGGCGGCCCTCGGCATCGGCGTGTTCGACTATCACGCGGCGCTCGCCCGAGCGCGGTTCGACGGGCGGCTCTATCTCGGCCTCGTCGCGGTGAAAAACGTCCTGTCGTTCGCCATGATGGCGGCGGCCGCGTGGTGGCTCGTCCAGCCGGCCTGGGTTCTGGCGGCGGCGGGCCTGAGCCAGCTCGCGGCGGTGTTCGTCCTGCGCCATCCCCTGCGGGACCCGCGCACCCCGTTCGAGCGGCCGCGCCTGTCCGACACCTGGCGGGTCTTCGCCCGCTACGGCCTGCCGCTCATCGCGGCCAACACCGCCTATCAGTGCCTCGCCTTCGTGAACCGCGGCGCTATCGCGGGCCATGCCGGCTTCGCGGAGGCCGGCTATTTCGCCCTTGCGGCCGACGTGACGTCCCGCTCGCTGACGACGCTCGGCACCGCCCTCGACCTGCTGCTGTTCCAGCTCGCCGTCCAGGCCGAGGAGGAGCGCGGACGCGCGGCCGCCGAGGCGCAGGTGGCGGAGAATGCCGGCACCGTCTTCGCGCTGCTGGCGCCCTGCGCGGTCGGGTTCTGGGCGGTGCTGCCGGCGCTCCAGGGGCTGGTGGTACCGGACGCCTATCGCGGGCCGTTCGAGACCTACAGCGTCGCGCTGTTGCCCGGCCTGTTCTGCCTGTCGATGATGTTCTACGCCCTCAACCCAGTCTTCCAGATCCGCCGCCGGACGCTCCCGGTGATCGCCGCCGCGCTGGTCGGGCTCGCGGTCAACGGCGCCGGCCTGCTGATCCTGCCCGATCGGATGGGCGGGATCGGGGTTGCGCTGGCGCAAACCGCGGGCCTCGCCGCCGCCGGGCTGTGGCTCGGCTGGCGCGCGCTCACGGGTCCGGAGCGCATCGTCCTGCCGTGGGGGGAGATCGGGGTCGCGACGCTCGCCTGCGCGGCGATGGGGCTCGCCCTCGCCCCGTTCCGCCATCTCCCGCCCGCCACCGCACTGGCGGTCCTGGTCCCGGCCGGGGTCGCCGCCTACGGCGCCCTAGTCTGGATCTTCGACATCGCGGGCCTGCGGCGGCAGGTCCTTGCCCGCTTCAGCCCGGCGCGGACGGTCGCCGCGGAGTAGGTGCGGACCGCCATGGCGTTCCGCTCCTGTTCTCGCTAAACCGGGCGCATGTCCGAGACCGGCCTGATCGATCACCCCGACGGCTGCCCCCGCTGCTGGTGGGCTGGCCTCGATCCGCTCTACGTCGCCTATCACGACACCGAGTGGGGCGTGCCCGAGCGCAACGGCCGGGCCCTCTACGAGAAGCTGATCCTCGACGGCTTCCAGGCCGGCCTGTCCTGGATCACCATCCTGCGCCGCCGCGAGGGGTTTCGCGACGCCTTCGCGGGCTTCGATCCGGAGCGGATCGCCCGCTTCACGGACGACGACGTGGCGCGGCTGATGGGCGACACTTACATCATCCGCAACCGCGCCAAGATCCAGGGCACCATCGCGGGCGCCAAGGCCTGGCTGCGGATCGAGGAGCGCGGCCCCGGCTTCGCGCACTTCCTGTGGGATTTCGTGGACGGGCAGCCGCTCCAGGGCACGGCCCGGAGCCGCGCCGAGATCGCCACCGAGACCCCGGTCTCCCGCGCGATCGGCAAGGCCCTCAAGGCCGAGGGCTTCTCGTTCTGCGGGCCGACCATCGTGCACGCCTTCATGCAGGCCGTCGGCATGGTCAACGACCACCTCGTCGGCTGCCACCGGCACGGGCCCTGCGCCCACCTGGGGCAGGCGCGATGAGCGGATCTGCGCCCGACCCGGCCCCGCGCGCGTGGCAGCGGATGCTCTCCGGCCGGCGCCTCGATCTCCTCGATCCCGCGTCCCGCGACATCGAGATCGCCGACATCGCCCACGGCCTCGCCCGGGTCGCCCGCTGGAACGGCCAGACCCGAGGGCCGCATGTCTTTTCAGTGGCCCAGCACAGCCTGCTGGTCGAGGCGGTGGGCCGACATGTCGCCCCGGCCTGCACCGACCCGGACGGCCTGGAGCTGCTGCTGCACGACGCGCCGGAATACGTGGTCGGGGACATCATCTCGCCGTTGAAGGCCGCGATCGGGGATGCGTATCGCGGCGTCGAGCTGCGGCTGCTGGACGCCATCCGCGGCCGCTTCGGCCTCCCGGCCCCGGCGCCGGCGCTCGCCCGCCTGGTGAAGCAGGCCGACCGGATCGCCGCCCATCTCGAGGCGATCCGCCTCGCCGGCTTCGCGCCGGAGGAGGCCGAGCGCTATTTCGGACCTGCCGCGGACCTGCCGGACCGGGTGCTGGCGCTCGCCGAGCCCTGGCCGACCGCCGAAGCCGAGACACAATTCCGCGCGCGCTTCGACGCGCTCCGCTCAAGCTGACACGCGGCCGCCCTCGATCCGTCACGATCGCACGCCACTGGCGCGGCCACCATGCCGAGCCTCCACGTCTGCCCTCTCTCACGCCTGCCCGAGACCGTCGCGGCGACCGGCGCCAGTCACGTGCTCACGCTGATCAATGTCGGCACGCCGCTGGAGCGTCCCGCCGTGATCGACGCCGAGAACCACGCCGTCATCGGCGTCAGCGACATCGCGGCGGCGCGCGACGGACACGTTCTGCCGGCAGAAGAGCACGTGGCGCGGGTTCTCGACTTCGTCCGGGCCTGGCCACGGGAGAAGCCGCTGGTGATCCACTGCTATGCCGGGATCAGCCGCTCCACCGCCGCGGCCTTCATTGCGGCCTGTGCCCTGGCGCCTGAGCGCGACGAGGCGGCGATCGCCGACACCCTGCGGGCCGCCTCCCCGTCGGCGACGCCCAATCCGCTGTTCGTCGCCATCGCCGACCGGATGCTCGGCCGCGACGGGCGCATGGTCGCGGCCATCGCGCGAATCGGCCGCGGCGCCGACGCGTTCGAGGGCACGCCGTTCTGCCTGACGCTCGCGTGACCGCTCTCCCGAACGGGTTTCGTCACGGCCGCCGCGGCCTGTCCGCGATCGTACGGCGGCGGTCTCACACCCGTCCCGAGTGTGGCGCAAACGCCGCCGCACGCTTCCAAAACGGTGCGGAGCCGGCCGCCAAACCTGTGCCCTGGGTTGTGGCGATGGGGGCTGGCGCCGTAGAAACCCTCCAAAGGAAGTATCTGGGATGAGTGCGAGCAGACCCGAGGTGGCCCCCGCTGCCGGCGACCTGCCCTTCGAGAAGGCGCTGGAACAGCTCGAGGAAATCGTGCGCCGGCTCGAGCGCGGCGACGTTCCGCTCGACGAGTCGGTGGCGATCTACGAGCGCGGCGAGGTGCTGAAGAAGCATTGCGAGGCGCTGCTGAAGCGGGCCGAGGCGCGGATCCAGCGGATCACCCTCGGCGCCGACGGGCGGCCCGAGGGCGTCGCCCCGCTCGATATGTCCTGAGGCTCGGCGATCAAACCGATCCCATCCGTTAGAGGTTGATGCCGTGGCAATTTCCCCCGAGCAGAGCGCGCTTCTCGACCGAATCCCGAATCCTGCGGCGTTGCGCGGGCTTCCGGAATCGGAGCTGCAGGCGGTGGCGGACGCGGTGCGCGCCGAGATGATCGACGCGGTGTCGATCACCGGCGGCCATCTCGGCTCGGGGCTCGGCGTCGTCGAACTCACCGTCGCCCTGCACCACGTGTTCGACACCCCCGACGACCGCATCGTCTGGGACGTCGGCCACCAGTGCTACCCGCACAAGATCCTCACCGAGCGTCGCGACCGCATCCGCACGCTGCGCCAGGGCGGCGGCCTGTCGGGCTTCACCAAGCGGAGCGAGAGCGTCTACGATCCCTTCGGCGCCGCCCACTCCTCCACGTCGATCTCGGCCGCGCTGGGCATGGCGGTCGCCCGCGACCTCGACAACGCCACCGCCAAGCAGACGGGCGGCGCGCAGAAGCGCCGCAACGCCATCGCGGTGATCGGCGACGGATCCATGTCGGCCGGCATGGCCTACGAGGCGCTCAACAACGCCGGCGCCCTGCACTCGCGCCTGATCGTCATCCTCAACGACAACGACA
This sequence comes from Methylobacterium sp. OAE515, assembly GCF_041806315.1. Lineage (NCBI taxonomy): Bacteria > Pseudomonadati > Pseudomonadota > Alphaproteobacteria > Hyphomicrobiales > Methylobacteriaceae > Methylobacterium > Methylobacterium sp. OAE515. The sequence continues at coordinate 1,203,277 of NZ_JBGMUV010000001.1, read as the reverse complement.
TGTCGATCGCGCCGCCTGTGGGCGCCATGTCGGCCTACCTCGCCAGGCTCGCCTCGGGCGGCGCCTACCAGTCCCTGCGCGAGACCGCCAAGCAGCTCGGCAAGCTCCTGCCGAAGGCCCTCTACCAGCGCGCCGCCGCGGCCGAGGAATATGCCCGCTCGCTGGTGGTGGGCGGCGGCACCATGTTCGAGGAGATGGGCTTCCACTACGTCGGCCCCGTCGACGGGCACAACCTCGACCACCTGCTGCCGGTGCTCAAGAACGTCCGCGACGCCGAGCACGGCCCGATCCTGCTGCACGTGGTCACCCGCAAGGGCAAGGGCTACGCACCCGCCGAGGCCAGCGCCGACCGCTACCACGGGGTGGTCAAGTTCGACGTGGTCTCAGGCGTGCAGGCCAAGGCCAAGCCGAACGCGCCGGCCTACACGCGGGTGTTCGGCGAGAGCCTGATCAAGGCGGCCGACGCCGACGACAAGGTGGTGGCGATCACCGCGGCGATGCCGGGGGGCACCGGCATCGACCTGTTCGGCAAGGCGCATCCGGACAAGACCTTCGACGTCGGCATCGCCGAGCAGCACGCGGTGACGTTCGCGGGCGGGCTGGCCACCGAGGGCTACCGGCCGTTCGTGGCGATCTACTCGACCTTCCTGCAGCGGGCCTACGATCAGGTCGTGCATGACGTGGCGCTGCAGAACCTGCCGGTGCGGTTCTGCATGGACCGGGCGGGCCTGGTCGGCGCGGACGGGGCGACGCATGCGGGTGCGTTCGACCTGGCGTATCTGTGCTGCCTGCCGAACATGACCGTGATGGCGGCATCCGACGAGGCCGAGCTGGTGCACATGGTGGCGACCGCCCACGCCCATGACTCGGGCCCGATCGCGCTGCGCTACCCGCGCGGCGAGGGTGTCGGTGTCGAGCTTCCGGAGCGGGGCGAGGCACTGGCGATCGGCAAGGGCCGGGTGGTGCGCCGGGACGCGGAGGCGCGTGTGGCGATCCTGAGCCTGGGCACGCGTCTGTCGGAGGCGCTGAAGGCGGCGGATGCGCTGTCCGAGCAGGGCGTGGCGGTGACGGTGGCGGATGCGCGCTTTGCCAAGCCGCTGGACGAGGCGCTGATCCTGGAGCTTGCGCGGGACCACGAGGTTCTGATCACGATCGAGGAGGGCTCGCGGGGCGGGTTCGGCGCGATGGTGCTGCATCTCCTGGCGGAGCGGGGGGCTCTGGATGCCGGGCGGGTCCGGGTGCGGACGATGACGCTGCCGGACAGCTACCAGGACCACGACAGCCCGGAGAAGATGTACGCCGAGGCCGGCCTGGACGCCGCCACCATCGTCAAAACCGCCCTCGACACCCTGCCGGAGGCCGCCGGCAAGGCGGAGCCGGCCAGCAACGTGGTGAGCGTGCGCCGTCGGCCGCGCTGAGCCCGGACTTCCTGTTCCGCGGCGGCCGGCCCATCCAGCGCTGCGGCCAAACGAGAAGGGCCAGCCTGACGGCTGGCCCTTTTGCTTGGTCGGGGAGCGGCCCTACTCGGCCGCCGTCATCTCGGGGGTGTAGTGGCCGCACCAATCCTGTGCGGCGACCACCGGCCAGAGCCCCTTGGATTCGGGTGCGGGCTGGCTGATGGGCGGATTGAAGCGGCACAGGCCGGCATCGTTCTGCGCGACGGCGCCGTTGCCCTTGTGCTCGTCGAAGAACCGGCAGGTCTCGCACTTCTCGTTCATGGTCAGGCTCCTGTGGGATCGGCGGCGCAGGGCCGCTGCGACCTGGAACAAACGGGGTTGGAACTTAGAAATGATCCAATCTATCCCATCAACGGCGGGGCGCCCGGCCGGTTCCCCGAGCTAGGCGGTCCGATCGGCGCGGATCAGCGCGCGAAGAACGCTGCCACCATGGCATCGTGGGTCGGGAAGGCCGTCTGGACGGGTGCGTCGACAACCAGAACCTCGAGAACCTCGCCGTCGGGCTCGCCCCGATCCGCGAACCGGGAAGGCTGGCTCTCGCAGAACAGCAGGTTCTGCCGCCGATCAGGCGTGGTCACCACCGAGAGGAGGCGTAGCGGCTCGGCCGCGATCTGCAATCCGGTCTCCTCAGCACTTCCCGTGCGCCCGCCTCTGCCAGCTCTCGCCGCGCATCTGGTAGCCGCCGGGCAGGGCGAGTTGGCCGTAACCGTCGGCCAAGCCGCGGCGGACCATGAGCAGACCGCCCTCCACCGGGACGAGAACCACCACGACGGTGGGCATGTCGTCGTAGGCGCTCACGCGCGGCGGTCGTGCGGCCCCGCCGCGAAGCCCGCCAGCAGCCGCTGGAGCTCGTCCTCGTCGACAAGGCGCGCCGCTTCCTCCGGCGCGAACCATTGCAACGTCCGCTGATCCCGCTCCGGCCAGCGCTCGTGCTGCACCTCGACCCGCAGGGGATACACGCGCACCTTGCAGGGGAGCGCGAGGCCGTCCTCGAGGCGCTTCTCGTAGCGATACCATCCGACCGGACTGGCCGCGATCTGGCCCTTCAGGCCGGCCTCCTCGAACGCCTCCCGCTCGGCCGCCCGATGCGCCTTGCGGCCCAGCATCGGCCAGCCCTTCGGGATGATCCACCGCCCCGTGTCGCGCGAGGTGATCAGGAGAACCTCGATCCGGCCGTCCGCACCCACGCGGAACGGCAAGGCTGCAACCTGCTTGAGCGGCTTGGCATGCGCCTTCCGCAGCAGCTTCTTCAGGCTGGGACGCTTGGATACCGTCTTCAGTGCTGACCTCGGCGACGAGAGGGAATGGTTCTTCTGCGCGCGATCCTGCAATCGAAAGTCTCCTCCCGCTTTTACATAGTTGAAGATGTGGGCATTGCATCCTGGCTAAAGTGTCGGCGAGCCATGCCTGTAACGCCGTGCCGCGAGCCTACCGGCGCGCTTGCGTTGCGCCGCCTTGTTGGCGAAAGCTTTCGGCGTCGAACACCAGCGAGTCGCGGCATGCCGGTCGAGATCGAGCGCAAGTTCATTGCGAGCCCGTCGGTTCTGACCTTGTGTCAATCGGGGACGCGCCTCGTTCAGGGCTATCTCGTCGCCGACGGCACCGACACGATCCGCATCCGCCAAGCCGGCGCGCACATGCTGGTCACCTGGAAAAGCCCCCGGCGTGGAATCAGCCGCGACGAGATCGAGTTTCCGATCGCACCGGAGGACGGCGCGGAGCTTCTGGCCCGCCTGCCGGCCGGTCGGCGGCTGGAAAAGACGCGCTACCGGGTCGAGCATGCCGGCGCCGTCTGGGATGTTGACGTGTTCGGCGGCGACCTCGCCGGTCTGATCCTGGCCGAGATCGAGCTCGATCGGGAGGACCAGCCCGTGGTGCTGCCCCCGTGGGTCGAGCGCGAGGTCACGGCGGACCCGCGCTACCGCAACTCCCGGCTGGCCGCGGGCGCCCTCCCCGAGCAGCTGGCGGCGTGAGAGCGCGGCGCGTGAACGCACGGGTCGCGGCGCCGTTCTAACGGAATGCACGACCGCCCGACCAACGGACCCACCAAGAGCCTGATCACTTGGACGCAGGATGTGACGGCCGGCGTGCCGCTCCCACGCTTCGTCGGACGGGTCGGCGCGGTGCAGGTCGGAATCTGCGAGTACGACGGATCGAGCCGGTTCTGGACGTGGTGGAGCCCGCTCGCCGAGGACATCTGGGGCCATGGCCAGGATGCCGAGGGCGCCCAGCGGGGCTGCGAGGCTTGGCTGCGCGGCTGGATCGAGAACTTCAGGCCGTTCTTCGCCTGACCGCGCCGGAGGTCGGTCAGGCGACGGATCAGCGGCAGTATTGCGGCAGGCGGCGCTTCCAGCGCTCGCCGAGCCGCAGCTCGGTCCCCCGGCGCCAGGAGGGAACGGGTCGCGGCGACGGAGCCTGACCGGGCTGGGCCGGGATCGCGCGGGCGGAGGCTTCGACCACCTCGGGAGCGGCAGAGGGCTCGGGCCGAGGGGCGGCCCGGCGAGGCTTGGCCGCGGGCTTCGCCGCGGGGGTCTGCTCGACGCGGGCCCGCGGACGGCGCACCCGCGGCGTCGCGACCGGTTCTGACTCGACTGCGGGGGCGACCTCCGGCTCGGCCGAGATCTCGAACATCGGGACCAGGCTCGGAAGAACGCGCCGGGCCGGTGCCTGTGCCTGTGCAGGGCGCTCCTCCTGCCGGGCGGCAGGTGCAGCCTGAAGGTCCGGCTGGGTCGGCTTCGTCTCGGCCTCGGCCAGTTCCGGCCACAGGCTCTTGGCCGAGCGCGTGGCTGGATGAGACGAGGTCAGCGATGTGCGTGCGGTACGGGTGTGCTTGACTTCGACCATAAATGGTCGCGCGCTGCGGCGCTTCATGTAGAACGATCCTTGGAAGCATCCGGCCGAAACATCAGCGGCACGAACGCCCACAGGCTAAGCCTGATCTCCGGAGATGTCCAGAAAGACGAACCCGGACGCGATAGATTTCTTCGGTATTGAGACCGGGTCTCGCGGCATCCGAGCGCCGGAACGTTGGAACTTCGCCGGATTTCGGCCTGATCAGGCGGCCTGCGCCTGGGTCGTCGCGACCGGTACCGGCGCAGCGCGGTTGGGCTCGAACAGCGACCGGTACAGAGCCGCTGGCGTCCGGGCCCGGCCACTGCCGTCCGTGATCGTCACGTCGGCCATGCCGGCCGCGATCAGGCTCATGCCCTGATCCAGGGCGGTCAGGACCGAGACGTGCTGGTAGGCGAACCGGCGCGCGGACAGGCGTGCGGAGACGGTGAAATTCATGACGACGATCCTGGAAAGCCCCGCCCGCCCTCGGACTTGGAGGACGGCAACACCGCGCGAGGGCCGGAAGCCGGTCCGCTCAGCGCGGCGACCGCGACCTGATGACCTACAATAAAGTCCTTATATTGACGAAAGCTTGTTATCTTCGATCTTTATAAGCGGTTAAGAGTCTCAAGCCAGTCCTGCGCAACGGGCGGCCGGTTCGATGCCGGCCGGCGGGTCGGCGCGCGGCATCGAACCGGCCGCAACCCACGCTCGAAAAAACGCGCGCGTTAACGGACGTTAGCGGCCCGCCGCACGACATCGCCTATTTTCGCGCTTGCCGATCGAGGGCCGGGGCGTGTCGATAGGTGTCCACGATGTCGGGGCGGCGTCCGGAATCCACCGCCGAAACTGCGTATCTGCGGCGCTGCCTTGAAGAGGCCGGCGAGCGGGCCGAGCGGGCCGAGCGGGCCTTCGCGCTGATGGCGGACATCGACGCCGCGCGGGTCCAGGAGGTGGCGGAGAGCCGGGCGCAGGCGGATGCCAGCCGGGAGCGAAGCCTGGAGTGGGAGGTTCAGGTCCTGCGGGCGCGTCTCCAGGCCTCCGAGCAGGCAGCGGCCCGTCTGCGGATGCGCTGCGAGCATCAGACCTCCATGATGCGCGAGCTCTCGCATCGCCTGAAGAACTCCCTGACCCTGGTGCAGGCCATGATCAGCCAGACGCTGCGGGATCCGCCGAGTCTCGCCGACGGCCGGGCCGCCCTGCTGGCGCGGGTCGTGGCGCTGGGGCAGGCTCATCGGGTTCTCGTCGAGGAGCGCTGGCTCGGCACGTCGGTCCAGCGCACCGTCGAGATGGCCTTGGCCACCCATGCCGGGACCGATGCCGCCGCGCGGTTCGCCGTGACGGGACCGGCCGTGCGCCTGGGCCCGCGCCAGACGGTGGCCCTGTCGATGGCCCTGCACGAGCTGGCGACCAACGCCACGAAGTATGGCGCCCTCTCCTGCGAGACGGGGCGCGTGCGGATCGTGTGGCACACGGCCCGGGGCGAGGCGGGGCGAACGCTTCACCTGTGCTGGAGCGAGCATGGCGGCCCGCCGGTGACGCCCTCCGAACGACGCGGCTTCGGATCCCGGCTGATCGAGCGAACCCTGACCGACACGCTCGGGGGCGACGTGGTGCTCCGCTTCGCGCCGGACGGCGTCACCTGCACGATGAAAGCCGTGATCCAGCGCCTGCGGGAGACGTGAGGCGGGCTTAACTGGGCCCGGACACAGCCCTGGCGTTCCCTACCCTGGCGCTCCTTGGCCCGGTGCGTGCTACCATCCGGCGGGACAAACCGGACGGACGGGCTGGCATGCTGAACAGACGATCTTTCGTGGCCCTCACGGGCGCCGCGCTCGCGGCCCCGGCGCTGGCGCAGGGCACGGCCTCCCGGACGCTCAAGTTTATCCCGCAGGCCGACCTGACGGTGCTCGATCCGATCTGGACGACCGCCTATGTGACTCGCAATCACGGGCTCGCGGTGTTCGACACCCTCTACGGCACCGATGCCGGCTATGCCGCACAGCCGCAGATGGTCGCCGGCCACACGGTGGAGAATGACGGCACGCTGTGGCGCCTCACCCTGCGGCCCGGGCTGACCTTCCACGACGGCAGCCCGGTGCTCGCCCGCGACTGCGTGGCGAGCATTGCCCGCTGGGGCAAGCGCGACGCGATGGGCCAGACGCTCATGGCCTACACGGACGAACTCTCGGCCCCCGACGACCGGACGATCCAATTCCGCCTGAAGAAGCCCTTCGCGCTCCTGCCGGACGCGCTCGGCAAGGTCGGCTCGTCGATCTGCGCGATCATGCCGGAGCGCCTCGCCAAGACCGACCCGTTCACCCAGGTGACCGAGATGGTCGGCAGCGGCCCGTTCCGCTTCAAGGCGGACGAGCGGGTGGTCGGCGCCCGCGTCGTCTATGAGCGCTTTGCCGGCTACGTCCCCCGCGAGGGCGGCGAGCCGCAATGGACGTCCGGTCCCAAGCGGGCCTTCGTCGACCGGGTCGAATGGACCATCATCCCCGATCAGGCGACCGCCGCCTCGGCCATGCAGACGGGCGAGATGGATTGGTGGGAGCAGCCCCCGGCCGACCTCGTGCCGACGCTCGGCAACCTGACGACGCGGATCACCGACCCGACCGGCCTGATCGGCTGCCTGCGGATGAACCAGCTCCAGCCGCCCTTCGACAATCCGGCGATCCGGCAGGTGCTGCTGAAGGTCGTCGACCAGACCGACTTCATGCAGGCCGTGACCGGCACCGACCCCAAGCTGATCCACGTGCCGACCGGCTTCTTCTGCCCCGGCCTGCCGATGGCGAGCGATGTCGGCCTCGGGGCGCTCACGGGCAAGCGCGACTACGAGGCGGCCAAGAAGGCGCTCGCGGCGGCGGGCTACAAGGGCGAGAAGGTGGTGCTGATGGGCGCCTCCGACTTCCCGAGCCTGAAGGCGCTCGCCGACGTGGCGGCCGACATGCTGACCCGCGCCGGCTTCAACGTCGACTACCAAGTGATGGACTGGGGCTCGGTGGTGCAGCGGCGCGCCAAGAAGGATCCGGTCGCCCAGGGCGGGTGGAGCGCGTTCTGCACCTTCTGGGCGGGGCTCGATCAGGCCAACCCGGCGGTCAGCGCCTTCCTGCGGGGAACGGGACAGAGCGCGGCGATCGGCTGGCCGACCAGCGCGGCGATCGAGGCGCTGCGGGATCGATGGCTCGACGCTCCCGACACCGCCGCGCGCAAGACGCTCGCGGGCGAGCTCCAGCAGCAGGCCTTCACCGACCTGCCCTACCTGCCGCTCGGGCAGTACTTCAACCAGACCTCGTACAAGCCGTCCCTGACGGGGGTGCTCGACGGCGTGCCGGTGTTCTGGAACGTCAGGAAGGGCTGAGGCGGAGGGGCCGACCCCCTTCCAAGGCGTCGGGCCGGGGGCGCGGGATCAGCGGCTCCGGGCGCGGGCGCGGCCTTGTCCCTCAGACCCGAACGCGGCGAGGGTCGCGTTCCCGCGATCGGGATCGCGCAGGACCGGCGACCGGCGCCCCTGCAGAACCTCCGCAGCCCTCCTGCAAGAGCCTGCTGTATCGCCGGTTCGGCGGTCTTCACCGGTATCCTGCCATACGAAGACGCCGTCACGATCAACAGATCCGCTCCGTTGAAGCCCCGGGAGCGCTTCCCAGCCGTGTCGCGAACGGGTTAAGCAGGGTCGGCACAGGTCACCGCTAGAGATGACCGGCCCGCGAGGAAGCCCGAGACGTCCGTCTCACCGCCGTCGCGGCGGTGCATCGACGCCCTCGACGCCGCGCGGATTCCATGACGCGACGAGGACACGCCCGATGACAGGCTTGGTGACAGGCTCCCCGGACGACACCGCGCTGGAACGCTCGGCGATGCGCAGGATCGGCTGGCGCCTCGTGCCGTTCCTGATCCTCGCCTACTTCGTGTCCTTCCTCGACCGGGTGAACGTCGGCTTCGCGGCGATCCAGATGAACCACGATGTCGGCCTGTCGGCCACCGTGTTCGGCTGGGGCGCCGGGATTTTCTTCCTCGGCTACTTCCTGATGGAGATCCCCAGTAACCTGATGCTGGAGCGCTTCGGCGCGCGGCTCTGGATCGCCCGGATCATGGCGACCTGGGGATTGATCTCCGCCGCCATGGCCCTCGTGCAGGGGCCCTGGTCGTTCATCGGCCTGCGCTTCCTGCTGGGGCTCGCCGAGGCCGGCTTCTTCCCCGGCGTGATCCTCTACCTGACCTACTGGTTCCCCTCCGCCTACCGGGCGCGGATCATCGGGGTCTTCATGATCTCGATCCCGATCTCGTCGTTCCTCGGCTCGCCGATCTCCGGTGCGCTGCTCAACGTGACGGGGCTCGGGCTCGCGGGCTGGCAGTGGCTGTTCATCCTCGAGGGCCTGCCGGCGGTGCTCCTGGCCGTCGCGGTCCTGTGGCTGCTGCCGGACGGACCGCGGGACGCGGCGTGGCTGCCGGCGGATGAGCGCGACTGGCTGCAGCGGCAGCTCCAGGCCGAGGCGGCGCGCAACACCCGGCGCGGCCAGTCGGCGAAGCCGCCGCTGCGGGAGATCCTGAGCGACCGGCGGCTCTTGCTGTTCGCCGCGATCTATTTCGGCTCGACGGCGAGCAGCTACGGCCTCTCGTTCTGGACGCCGCAGATCGTGAAGAGCTTCGGCCTCGGCAATTTCGAGACCGGCCTGCTGAACAGCATCCCGTACGGCTTCGCCTCGGTCGCCATGATCCTCTGGGGCCGGCACAGCGACCGGACGGCCGAGCGGCGCTGGCACCTCGCGCTGTCCTTCCTGGTCCTGGCCCTGGGCCTGGCGGGCGGCACGGTGCTGACGGGGCTCGGCCCGGTCGTCGCGGCGCTGACGGTGGCGGCGGTGGGTGTCTACATGCTCAAAGGTCCGTTCTGGGCGCTGGCGACCGAGCAGATGCCGCCCGCGACGGCGGCCGCGAGCATCGCGGCGATCAACGCGGTCGGAAACCTCGGCGGCTTTCTCGGCCCCTACCTGATCGGCGCGATCAAGGACGGGACCGGCAGCTTCACCCTGAGCCTCATCCCGCTGGTGGTGTTCGCCCTGCTCTCGGCCGCCCTGTCGCTCGTGCCCGGTCGCGCGCGGCAGGCGGACCCGAACGCGCGCCGGCCGTCGACCGCCTGAGTGGGCCTGCGGGCCCGGGGTGAACCGGTTCCGGAACCGGGCGGTTAGCCCTGTGAAACGGCCGGACACGCGGGGCTCCAGGCATCGGCATGCAGTTCGACGGCAAAGTGGTGATCGTGACGGGCGCCGGATCCGGGATCGGGGCCGCCACGGCGAAGCGGTTCGGGGGCGCGGGCGCGCAGGTCGTCCTGAACGACCGCACGCGGGGCCCGCTCGAGGCCGTCGCGGCCGGCTTCGACCCCGGCCGGGTCGTGCTTCAGACGGGCGACGTCTCGGAGCAGGCGGACGCCGAGGCGCTCATCGCCGCGGCGATCGACCGGTTCGGCCGTCTCGACGTGCTCGTCAACAATGCCGGCGTCGTGCCCACCGGCTCGATCCTCGAAGCCTCCGTGCAGGATTGGCGCACCGTCATGGCGGTCGATGTCGACGGCGTGTTCTTCTGTACCCGCGCCGCCCTTCCGCACTTGGTTCAGGCCGGCGGCAACATCGTCAACGTCTCGTCCGTCTCGGGCCTCGGCGGCGACTGGAACATGAGCTTCTACAACGCCGCCAAGGGCGCGGTGTCGAACTTCACCCGCTCCCTGGCGCTGGAGCTCGGCGCGCAGGGAGTCCGGGTCAACGCGGTCAATCCCGGGCTGACCTTCACGGGACTGACGCAAGAGATCAAGCGCGATCAGGAGCTGATGCGCCGCTTCGCCGAGCGCATCCCGCTCGGGCGCGGCGCGGAGCCGGAGGAGGTGGCCGACGTGATCGCCTTCCTGGCCAGCGACGCCGCCCGCTACGTCACGGGCGTGAACCTGCCGGTCGACGGCGGCCTGACCGCCTCGAACGGGCAGCCGAAGCAGGCCTGAGCGCCGGGATCGCGGACGGACGCGCGGCACCGAGAGCGGGAGAGCATCATGGACCTGAACGACACCGTGCGCGACGCCATCGTGGCGGAGCTGCAGCGCCAAGCGGAGGCGGAGGATCCCGCGCCGAAGGTGGACCTGTCCGAGCCGGGCTACGCGCGGATCGACGGGCGGATCGATATCGACGCGCTGATCATGGTCGTCGCGGGCGCGCTTGCCGGCGGCCCGTGAGCCGTCCGACCGGGATGGGGGTTCCATGCCGAAGCTCAACGCGGTCCTCGAGACGGCCCTCTATGTCGCGGATCTCGCGCGCGCGGACGCGTTCTACCGCGACATCCTCGGCCTGACCTGCATCCACACCGATGCACGGATGCGCGCCTTCGACGTCGGCGGCCGCGGCGTCCTGCTGCTCTTCCCGGAAGGCGGGTCCCTCCAGCCGATCCCGACCCCGGGCGGGGATATTCCGCCCCATGACGGGCGGGGGCCGGCGCACATCGCCTTCTCGATCGACGCCGATGCCCTCTCCGCCTGGGAGGGCCGTCTGGCGGCCGCCGGCATCGCCGTCGAGGGCCGCACCCATTGGCCGCGAGGCGGGACCAGCCTCTACTTCCGCGATCCGGATGCGCACCTGCTGGAGCTTGCCACGCCCGGCCTGTGGAAGGGCTATTGAGACCCGCTCAAAAGGCGGGCTGCCTCCCCCCGGGACAGAACCCCGGCCCCCCTCCCCGGTTGTCCCTGCACGGGAGACATCCATGATCAACGGGACGATTACGGTCGGCAGCGCGCATCTCGAACTCGGCGCGAGCTTTCGCGATCAAGCGCAGCGGCGCATCCAGGATGCCGCCAACAAGTATCTCGGCAATCTCGTCACGGCCTCCGTCCACGTGGCGCGGGAGGGCGGCGATTTCCGCTGCTCGGTGAACATGCAGATGAGCGGCCAGGGCATGATGAGCGCCGAGGCCTTGGGGGAGAGCGTGCCGCGGGCATTCCGTGCAGCCCTGAACAAGGTCGAGAAGCAGCTGCGACGCACGAAGCGTCTGCAGCGCGAGGATCGCGCCCACCAGCCGGACAGGATCATTACCGCCTAGGGCAAGCTCCGCGCGAGCTGACCCCGCTCCCCAACGCGAACGAGGCCGCCCCCTTTCGGAGACAGCCTCGCGCGATCGTGCGGTGCTGGCGAGCGCTACCCGGCCCGGGATGCGGAACCGCGTCCCGGGCCTTTGCAGGCTCTTAGTACGAGCCGAACTTGTAGTTCAGGCCGGCGCGGACGACGGCGAACTCGTCGTCGCGGCGACCGATCGGGCTGTAATAGGCCGGGACCAGGTTGGCGGCGTTGACGACCAGGGCGCCCTGGTTGCGGTTGCCGCGCTCCAGGTTCACGTACAGACCTTCGATCTTGAACGTCACGGCGGACGAGCGGAAGAAGTTCAGGAACGACTCGGTGGGCAGGGCGAACTCGACGCCGCCGCCGACCGCGTAGCCGGTGCGGAAGCTGTCGTTGCCGGCGTAGCCGCCGAACGAGCGGTCAGCGCTGCCCGAGCCGTAGGCGAAGCCGCCGGTGCCGTACACGAGGGTGCGGTCGAAGGCGTAGCCGAGGCGGCCGCGCACGGTGCCGAAGTAGTCGAGGCTCGACAGGCCGCGCGGGTCGGTCACGTAGTAGCCCGGGGCGACGGCGCCGGAGATGAAGGCGTTGTTCCGGTTGCGGCCGAAGTCGAGGTACTGAGCGTCGGCCTCGATGCCGACGACCACGCCCGAGCCCGGGGTGAACTGGTAGTTGTAGCCGACCTGCGCGCCGCCCGAGAAGCCGTCCTGGCTGCGGTCACGGAAGGTGGCGGTGGTGCCGAGGGCGGCGTAGGGGGCGGGGACGCCGAACACCGAGCTGTTGGAGCGGCTGCTGGCGTCGAAGGCGTAGCCGGCGTTGATACCGAAGTAGGCGCCGGTCCAGGTGAAGACCGGGACGGGGGTGAACACCGGCGGCGGAGCAGCGCGGCGCGGCAGGTCGGCGGCCGAGGCGGCGCCGGTCAGGAGAGCCGTGGCGGCGCTCGCGAGAAGAAGCTTCTTGATCATCTGGTCCTCTGTCTCCCGTTGGGCGGGATGTGTGCGGCGCGACAGGACGTCAGGATGAGCCTTGGCGATAGTGCATCGCTGCAACACCGCTCCGGTACCGTTCGAAACGGATCAGCAGGAAAGTGCGATAAAACACATCATCACCGACCGGTGATCGATCGGTCGGGAACTATTCTGGTACGTCTGCTGCGGAGAGCCGAGCGTCAGACAAATTACATAGGGTCGACAGCCGCTCCTCTGGCCGCGGCACACAGATGCTGGCCGGGGCGGGGCGCGCCCAGAGGAAATCCTATCGCAGGTTGTCATCGGCGCCATCACAAGGCTACCCGGTGAGCCCGCGCCCGCGTGCCGAGCGGCCCGTATGTCGACAGGGGCGCCACATGTCTTTGCCCTTGCGTGGACGGAGCGCCCCAACCCCGCTAGATCTACGGGATGGCTGAGACGCATTTCCGGCCCGCTTCGGGCTTAGCGCTCGCCGCCGCCCAACTCGAAACAGCACAATCCCTGAATGAGGTCGTGGCCGCCCTTCGGGCATCCGCGCGGGCGGTCGTCGGCTCCGACGGGATCGCCGTGGTGCTGCGCGAGGGCGAGAGCGTGGTCTATGCGGCCGAGGATGCCATCGAGCCGCTCTGGCGCGGACGCCGGTTCCCGGTGACGGAATGTGCGTCGGGGTGGGCGATCCTCAACGGCGAGACGGTCATCGTGCCGGACATCGAGCTCGACGCCCGGGTTCCGATTGCCGCCTACCGCACCACGTCGATGCGCAGCCTCGTGATCGTGCCAATCGGGTTTCCCGAGCCGGTTGCGGCGCTCGGGGCCTATTGGTGCGCCTCGGTCATCCCCGACGACGCCACCATCTGCCGCCTTGAAACCCTGGCCGCCCAAGCCGCGGCGGCACTGGCTCGGATGCGCGCCCTGCACCGGTGAGTTCCGGACCGGTCGGATTTGGGCTGCGGCAGGGATCGATCATCGGCCCCGGCGGTTCCCCGGCCGTTCCCCGGCCGTTCCCCGGCGTGGCCGGGCCTGTACGGAAGCTCAAAGCCCTGTCATGAAGCGCCTCGTCCTCATCGGAATTTTCGTCGCCCTGCTGGCCGCCATCGTGGCGATCGCGGCCACTTGGTCGAAGGTCACGCCCGTGAACCCGGCGGTGTCGCCCGATACGTCCGCGACCCCGAATCCCACGAGCCAACGGAAGTAGAGTCCTGCGGCGCGCGGCCCTGAGCGGGCGCGCGGCGGCTCGCGCCCGGTTCGGATTGGGCCGTTGCGGGACCGGGCGCCCACCCTCCCGTCTCACGCCGCATTCGCCGGTCCCCATCGGCACTCCGAAGGCGGCGCCGTGCGTCTGCCGCCTTCGGAGTGCCGAGCCGAGGCGCATGAGCCGCTGCAACGATGTTCAACGATTATTGATGCTTTATGAAAGCTTAACATCCATCTAATCTCCGTAATTATTTCCTATATCGGTTTCGCAACTGACATTCATTTGAAATACTACGGGCGAAAATCATTTATCTACGCACCGCATATCTCACAAGACCACAGCCCTGTCTTGAGATTGAAGATTTTTTGCTGATAGCAGGGCGGGCCGAGGACGAATCGACCGGGCCGGCCGCCTATTCCCAGATCTTGCGAAAACTGGGAGCTGCGGCCCGACAGCGGATCACGTCTTGATCGGGGCAAAAACAATGGGTCTCTGAAGATGGGATCGATCACGGATGTTCAGGCGGCCACGAAGCCGCGGCATGACTTCAAGACAGCTGCCATGGCAGGCTTCGTGGGCGGGAACTTGTCGAGCTTCGTCAAATGGGGCTCCGAGATCCCGTTCCCGCCACGCGAGGCGGGCCGCATCTCGCCACCCTTCGCCATCCTCAAAGCGCTCGGCCTGAACGCCGAGGACATGACCTATGTCTTCACGGGCCACGTCATCAATTACGGCGTCGCCCTGGTGCATCAGGGCTTCTCGGTCATCTTCGGCCTGCTCTACTGCCTGCTGGCCATCCCGATCCCGCTCGTCACCCTGTGGCAGGGATTGGCCTTCGGGCTGATCGTCACCGTCCTGTTCCACGCCTTCCTGCTGCCCCTCGGCGGCTGGGCGCCGCAGATCTGGGACATCTCGACCCACGAGACGTTCTCGGAGGTGCTCGGCCACCTGCTCTGGGCGTGGACCATCGAGATCGTGCGGCGCGCGATGCTCTGCACACGCGAGGCGCGTTGATCGTTGGTCCCGCCCGAGGGTTGCGCTGCCCGTCGTGAGCGCAGCCGTCGGCGGCCTATCCCCCTCACCGGAACGTGAATTTTCCGCGCGGTCTGGATGAAATGGCATCTCCATGCGCCAGATCATCCTGAGATCGTGGGGTAGGACTGGCAAATGGGGGAGGGATCGGAAGCGCCGATCAACGCGATCGACGGCTTCAGCGAGCCGCTCGACAGGCTGCGCGCCGCACTGGACGCGTCCTGTGTGGTCGGAACCTGGGAATGGGACATCGTCGGCGGGACCATGATGTACGATGCCGGCACGGCGCGGCTGCTGACCGGCGACGCCTCCCTGGCCGACACGAGGATCGGCAGCCTCCAGGCGATTGCGGCGGTGCATCCAGACGATCATCCGTGGCTCCTCGACCATGTCCAGCAGGCCGTGCAGGCCGGAGGCCTGGTCCTGGCCGAGTACCGCGTCGTCGCGCGGGACGGAGCGGTGCGCTGGCTGCTGAGCCGCGGGCGCGCGTTCCAGGACCCGTTCGGGCATCCGGTCCGCGCAGGCGGCATCATCATCGACATCACCGAGCTGCGCGAGGGCGGCGAGCGCCCCGTCGTCGGCGGCGAGGCGGCACCGCTCGACTCCTTGAGCCGCGCCGCCGACTTGGCCATCGCCCTCAAGCGCACGCTCGACGACGACGCCGCGGCCGAGATCCACGCCGCGGTCGACCGCCTGCTGATGTGCCTCGGGCGCGCCATCGCCCGGGAGAGCGGCCTGCACTGACCGCCCTCGCGCGGCGGCCGCAGCCTCCGATCGCCCGGCGCGCGCCGGAATGCCGTCTCTCCGGGAACATGCGCCCGCTTGCCGCCTTGGCCTGTCACACGGACGGGCGGATCAGGAGAGTCGTCGCATGGGACAGGATGTCGATGCCGCACGCGAAGCGCTCGGATCGGTCCCGCCGGGGCGGCCGGCCGGTCAGGCGAAGCAGGTCGATCCTGTGGCCGGAGGCAGCGGGCCGCACGCGCCGGGCCCCGTGGAGCCGGCATCCGACGACGCTCCGGAGAGCGGCGGTTACGACACCCGACCACCGGCCGTTCAGCCTGACAATCGGAAGGGCGGCTACGGCGCTGGTTGAGTCGACCTGGCGTCGCCCTCGGGTCCTTCTGCACCGGCCAGCGGGTCGACTTGAGATCGATCCAAGACCAGGGGAAGATCTATCTCTGCGCTACAAGAATGGAGAGTTTCGGCGAGCGCGGCGATAATCGCCTGCGGACCGGATCTGCTCTTTCTGGAACGTATCGCCCGTCCGTCGAATTGGTCACCGTGAAACCGTCGACGGAGTCCATCATGCGTATACCCCTCGCCCTCGTCCTCGCGACTCTGCTCGGATCGAGCGCCGTCGCCCAGACCACGGTCACGGGGACGCCCGCCGCGCCCGACGCCAAGACGAGCCAGCAATCCGGCGGCCAGGAGAGCGTGACGCGGCCGAACACCGACAAGATGACGCCCGACGGGACCGGCACCGCCGGCACCGTCAAGCTGGAGAAGGGCGCCAACAGCTTCACCGAAGGCGAGGCGCGCTCGCGGCTCGCGAAGGCCGGCTACACCGACGCGAAGGACCTCAAGAAGGATGCCGACGGCATCTGGCGCGGCACCGCTACGCATGGCGGCCAGTCGGTGCAGGTCGGCCTCGATTTCAAGGGCAACGTGTCGGCGCAGTGAGCCCCTCGGAACCCGACAGGAGATTGATCATGGCCCAACAGACCATCACGGCTCTCTACGATCGCTATGAGGACGCCAGCGCCGCCGTCGGCGAACTCGAAGGCGTCGGCATCCCGCACGGCGATGTCAGTCTTGTCAGCAACAACGAGGGGGATCGCCATGCCGGCCGCCTCACGGGCGGCGGGCACGGAACCGCCGAGACGGCCGACAGGGCCAAGGACGGCACCGGCGCCGGCGCGACCCTCGGCACCGTCGTGGGCGGCGCCGCCGGCCTTCTCGCCGGTCTCGGCCTGATCGCAATTCCCGGAGTCGGGCCGGTGGTGGCCGCCGGCTGGCTCGTCGCCACCCTGACGGGCGCCGGGATCGGTGCGGCGGCGGGCGGCCTTGCCGGCGCGCTCACCGGCGCCGGCGTGAGCGAGACGGATGCGCATGCCTATGGCGAAGGCGTGCGGCGGGGCGGGACGCTCGTCACGGTCCGGATCGCCGAGGCCCGGGCGGTCCCGGCATCGGCCGTGACGGAGATCCTGGAGCGGCACGGCCCGGTCGATCTCGACGAGAAGGCGAGCGCGTGGCGCGCGGAGGGCTGGACGGCCCCGAACCCCGGCACCGGCGCCACCGGCTCGGCGGCGACTCAGGGCCGGGTCCGGGCCTATCCCGCAACCACGGACCTCTGACCGCCGTGCGCTGCGGCGCGCCGGGTCTGATCCCGGCGCGCGGCAGCCCGGCCCGGAGCCGCCCTCGATCGCGTTGCGGCACAGGACACGACGGCCACCTGGAACCAGGGGATCCTATCCCCCTCATCTTGAGGTGCAGCGTGAGCCGCCTCGAAGCAGCCCTCCGGCGGGCCGCGCGATCCCTGAAGCTTCCTTCGACGCCCGCTGACGCGGTCACCCCGGGATGAGGCGAAGGGGTTGGACAGCCATCCCAGAGGGGTCTGCTGCCGGGTGCAACGCGATCGGTCCAGAAGATGGGCGTCGCCGGCCGACACAGCGACGACGTACTCCCTCTCCCATGCGAGAGAGGGTTGGGGTGAGGAACGTGACATTTCAGGATCCGACGCTCCCCTCGAAGCGTGACCCGGATTGCACCTCGTCCGGACAGATCTGATCCCTCACCCGGCTCTCTACGAGATCCCTCCCGCACGGGAGCGGGGACCCGCCCCCGTCCGACCCGGGCAGGTTCATTGACCCCGGTCTCGAGCGCGATACCGGCCGTCACCGCAGCGACGAAACGATGATGGGACGACGTCAGACACTCTGCCCCGGACGCAGGCCCGCCTGGCGCGCAGCATAACGCGCAAAATTGCACGATATTCGCAAGGTCTTACTTCAAAATTTACCTCATCTAAACCTTTGCCCGCCTCAAACAACAAGAAGACCCAACGTGGATCGAAAGAGATCTTATGAACGAGACGCCCGACGAGACGACCGACACCTTAGCCGTTATCACTGCTGAGCTTGTTGCCGCCTATGTGTCGAACAATCCCGTGCCGGCTGCCGAGCTGCCGGCCCTGATCACGCGCGTGCACGGCGCGATCGCCGGCCTCGTCTCCGGCACGCTGACCGCCGACACCGGCGCGGCCGTGCAGGCCGATGTCGAGAAGCCGAGCGCCGCCCAGATCCGCAAGTCGGTCCGCCCCGACGGGATCGTCAGCTTCATCGACGGCAAGACCTACAAGACGCTCAAGCGTCACCTGACCAGCCACGGCCTCGACCCGCGCAGCTACCGCGATCGCTACGGCCTGCCGGCCGACTACCCGATGGTCGCCCCGAGCTACGCCGAGCAGCGCTCCGCCCTGGCCAAGGCGATCGGCCTCGGACAGCCCGGCGCCATGGCCGAGCGCGAGCGCAAGGGCCGCCGGACCGCCTGAACGGTCTCGCTGACATGTCACCCGGCGCGGGTCTTGAAAGCACCCGCGCCGGCGCCGCCGCAGAACGGCGCTCCGGACTCGCCACGCGGAACGGCCCGGCTCCTACGCTACGGCCGTTCCGGTCGCGACGGCCCCGCCGCCTCGGACGCACCCGTCCGGCCCCGTGCATAGCCGTGCGAGATCAGCTGCCCTTGCCGGGCGATGCACCGCTCCGCCTCGGCGAGATCCACGAGCGCGTCCGCGACGGCCGTCACCAGGGCGTGCCATGCATCGCCGCGGGCGGCCCGATGATAGGCCAGGGCGATCCTTTCGGCCTCCCTGAGACGAATCTCCACAGGCGCTTCATCAGGATCTGCGTGCATCGCGGCTCGAATCCGAATAGAACATTTCATGAACAAAGCGCATCGGCCGGGTCGGTTCAACCGCCGCGGCGCCGGGTTCTCGGATCGCTGTGGAGCGCTGTGGATTGGTCGAGGAAACGTCAATGCCGATGCGGCTTTACCGCTTCCACTGCACGGACGGCCACGAGCTGGTGACCGACCTGAGGGGCAGCCGGTTGCCGAACGCGGCGGGGATGCGGGTCCATGCCGAGCGCGTGGCGCTCGCCCTTATGGAGCGAGTGGTCGAGCGGTTCGACTGGTCGGCCTGGCAGGTCGAGGTCTACGACGCGCGGGGTCGCCGCGTCTGGATCAGGGCTTTCCCTGACGTGAACGTCGACGCGAGGGCCGCGTGACGGAGAGACTGCCGGCTCCAGGTCGGGCCGGCGCGCCGAGGAGGTAAAGAGACAGCATGGCGTTCAAGCCGAAATCCGCCGCGGAAACGAAGGCGAAGGATCTGGGCCTCGCGCTCGCCCGGATCGCCGAGGGCGAAGGCCTGCCGGCGAGCATCGGGGTCGATCAGCTGCGGCGCGCGAGCCCCCGGCTGACGCCGCTCGCGGTCGGCCAGATGGTGCGCAAGGAGCGGGACACCGTCGCGGCGACGCTGGCCGAGCGCGGCTTGGCGCTCGTGGATTATTCCGACCAGGGGCCGGGCCGCGGGATGGCGTTCACCATCGACGCGGCGGAATGACCGGCACGCTCAGGCGGCCGCCGGGCGATGGCGCAGCAGGCGGCCGGCGAGGCGGAACGGCAGGAGCGGCAGCTTGAACAGTGCCGTGACCACCAGCACCGCGATGACCGTGAGGAGCGCGAGGACAGAGTTCAGCATGCGGTCGTTCTCCCAGGACTGGGCAGCCCCGCGGGGCTGGTGATGCCACGAGGCGCCCGGAACACGGCGAGACTATGAACGGGGCCGGGTTTATTCGGTCGCAGGTCCCCGACGGAGCGGGACGCGGAAACGATGGCCGGCGCGACCTGTTACCCAGGGAGCGGGTCCCTGCGATCCCGGACGCCCGAGCGGCGGCCACACACAGAGGACACGCGACATGCGCACACGCATCGCCGGCGGCTGGGCCGGCTTGGCCCTCATGGCGGCACTGCTGGCGGCCGGGCCGGCCCGCGCGGAGGTGCAGGTGCGCTACGCGGCACCCGAGCGCTTCACAGACGCCGAGAACCGCTTCGCCTCCGGGCAGCCGCTCCGGGTCACCCTGGCTGAGCTGACCCGGATCTTCCAGGATCTCGGCGCCGCCCGGCTCCGGCCGGGGGAACGCCTCGACATCACCGTCCTCGATATCGACCTCGCCGGTTTTGACCGTCCGGGCTTCTCGACGCCGACGGGCGTCCGGGTCGTGACCGACGCCACGCCGCCGCGGATCCGCCTCGCCTACGCCCTGCGCCGCGGCGGCCACATCGTGGCGCAGGGCGAGGACATGGTCACCGACATCAACTTCCTGCTGACGTCGAACCCGCGTTTCTCGACCGGCGGCCTATATTACGAGCGCCAGATCCTGCGTGACTGGTTCGCCCGCCGCTTCCCGGAGACGGCTAACCGCAGGTAGGCCACCCGCGGGGAACTGGGCCGGCCACCGCTCCTTCTCCTGAGCGACGCGGCGTGATCAGGAGCCCTTCGATGAGCGAGTCCGACCCGAGACCGGCCCGCGACGTGCTGACCGAGGACCCGGCGGGTGCCCGCCCCTATCCGCCGGAGCCCATAGCAAAGCGACCGCAGGGGCCCCGCTCCCCGGGCCAGTCCGAGCCCGGCGACATGGGTGCCTTCGACAACAAGGCTCACGCGGAGCCCCAGCACGAGAGCCCGGCGGGCAACGGCGGGACGGGCTATCGCGGTGCCTGAGCGAAATCCGGGCTGGCCGCGCGCCGGCCCGGTGTGGCTCACCGGCCGCTCGGGGCCGCGGTGCTCCCGGCGACGGCGTTGCCGCCGCTGTCGATGGCGCTCCGGGTGACGTTGTTGAACCGGCTGCCGCTCGGCATCCGGGCGCCGCGCTGCACGCAAGGGGACTGCAGGCATGGGAAGCGTCACCCCTTCGGCCGGGAGGTTCGCCGCCAACCGAAGTCCCGCGTCCCGCGGCGTCCCGGAACACCGCCTGCCAGCCTGGGTTCACCGGGCATCGGCAACCAACACGGAGGCGGCGATGTCGGCACCCGGCACCCTGAAAGAGGTCTATCTCGATGAGATGCAGGATCTCTGGTCGGCCAATGACCAGATGGTCAAGGCCGTGCAGCAGCTCAGCGGGCAGGTCAGCGACGTGAAGCTGAAGCAGATGCTGGAGCATTCGGTCGGCGGCATCCAGAAGCACACGGACGTGCTGAAGAGCCTGATCCAGGCCAACGGTGGCGAGACCAAGCCCGAGCATTGCAAGGGCATGGAGGGTCTCGTGTCCGAGGCGCTGAAGCACGGGATCAAGGAAGCGCCGAGCGACGGCAAGCTGCGCGACGTCGCGATCATCGCGCAGTATCAGCGCATGTCGCATTACGGTCTGGCCGGCTTCGGCTCGGCCGCCGCCTACGCCAAGGCCCTCGGCCGGACCGAGGACGCGTCCAAGCTGAAGCAGGCGGTGGACGAGATCTACAAGGGCGACGCGGTCGCGAGCCAGCTCGCCGAGGCTGTGGAGCGCGCCGCGGCGTAAGCCCGCGCGCGCGCAGGGGCGGCCCTACCAAGGCTTGCGGCCATGTAGTAGCGTCGCGGCCGGGCGGTTTCGGCAAGCGGCCCGGCCAATGCTCCATGCCGTCGTGGGATCGCCGCCATCTCTCTCAGTCCCGCGCTCGACCGTGCTGTTGTCCCGGGGTTCGTTCAGGGCATGAACGAGGCGTGGCCCCTTCCGGCCGGCTGCGGCGAACTCGGTGATCTCGTCCGGAACTACGACTGGGCGCAGACGCCCCTGGGCCCGATCACGGGCTGGCCGCAATGCCTGATCTTCGCGGTCAGCACCGTGCTGCTCTCACCGGTGCCGATCGTCCTGCTGTGGGGCGAGGACGGCATCATGATCTACAACGATGCCTATTCAGGCTTCGCCGGCGGCCGGCACCCGCAGCTCCTCGGCTCGAAGGTGCGCGAGGGCTGGCCGGAGGTCGCCGATTTCAACGACAACGTCATGCGCGTAGGGCTCGCCGGCGGCACGCTGTCCTACCGGGATCAGGAACTCACCCTGCACCGCTACGGGCGGCCCGAGCAGGTCTGGATGAACCTCGACTACTCGCCGGTCTTCGACGCGAGCGGGCAGCCCGCCGGCGTCATCGCCATCGTGGTCGAGAGCACCGAACGCGTGCTCGCCGAGCGGCGTCTGCGCGCGAGCGAGGCGCTGTTCCGCACCCTGACCGAGGGGATCCCGCAGCTCATCTGGCGCGCCGCCATCGACGGGACGTGCATCTGGTCGAGTCCGCAATGGCAGGCCTATACCGGCCAGACCGACGTCACCAGCCTGGGCTGGGGCTGGCTGGACGCGGTCCATCCCGATGATTGGGCAACCGCCCAGGCGGCTTGGCGCGACGCGGCAGAGACGGGCCATCTCTCGTACGAGCACCGGCTCTGCAACGCCCCCGAGAACCGCCATTGCTGGTTCCAGACCCGCGCGACGGCGGTCCGTGACGCCGAGGGCCGGATCGTCGAGTGGCTCGGCACCTCGACCGATATCGACGACCTGCGCCAGCTCCAGGAGCGGCAGCAGGTCATGGTCGCCGAGCTGCAGCACCGGACCCGCAACCTGCTCGGGGTCGTGCGGTCCATCGCCAAGCAGACCATGGCGCAGACCGGGCCGGGCGAGACGTTCCGGGAGCGGTTCAACGATCGCCTCTCGGCGCTCTCCCGCGTGCAGGGCCTCCTGTCGCGCTCGGACCAGGAGCCGATCACGCTCCGGGCGCTGATCGAGACGGAACTGGCGGCCCTCGACGCGCCGACCATGCAGGGCCGGATCCGGCTTACGGGGCCGATGGTGCGCCTGCGCAAGGCGACGGTGCAGACCTTTGCGCTGGCTCTGCACGAGCTCGCCACCAACGCGCTGAAATATGGTGCGTTCACCACCCCCCATGGGCGCCTCAACGTGACTTGGCGGACCTTTCCGTCGGAGGACGGGCGCCGGCTGCTGGTCGAGTGGGTCGAAGAAGGTCTCGTCCGCGAGCGGGACATCCAGA
Organism: Methylobacterium sp. OAE515; assembly: GCF_041806315.1. NCBI lineage: Bacteria > Pseudomonadati > Pseudomonadota > Alphaproteobacteria > Hyphomicrobiales > Methylobacteriaceae > Methylobacterium > Methylobacterium sp. OAE515. The sequence continues at coordinate 1,180,626 of NZ_JBGMUV010000001.1, read as the reverse complement.
GCCCGGTGACGCGGGGCGGCTACGGGCGCGAACTCATCGAGCGGGCGCTGCCCTATGCGCTCAAGGCCAAGACCCGCTACGAACTAGGCGAGACGGCGCTTCACTGCGCGATTGACCTTCCCCTCCCCGCGGGAGAAGCCATCGGGAGCCAAGCATGACCCTGTCCACCCAGGCGCTCACCGGCCGGCGGGTCCTGCTGGTCGAGGATGACTACTTCATCGCCGTCGACCTCAAGAGCTGGTTCGAGGAGGGGGGCGCCCAGGTCCTCGGCCCGGTGCCCAGCGTGAACGAGGCGCTGGCCCTGATCGCCAGCACCGCCGAGATCGACGCCGCGGTGCTCGACATCAACCTGCAGGACGAGCTCGTCTACCCCGTAGCCGACGCCCTACACGCGCGGGGCGTGCCGTTCCTGTTCGCGACGGGCTACGATCCGGCCGCCGTGCCGCCGCCCCACGGGGCCGTGGCCCTCTGCCAGAAACCGATCGACCCGCAGATCGTCGCCCGGACCCTGTTCGGCTGACCCACCGGGCAAGCCGGGCGGACAAGCGGCCGGGGAACTTCCGGCCGCGGCGGCGGATAGACCTGCAGCGGCCATCGATGGTCCCAGCCTGCGGGTGTCTTGCTTGCCCAGATCGGCAGATCCTTGAGCGCGTCCCTCGCCTTCGCGCGGCGCCTCGCGTCCGGAACGCCGATCCCCGACCCCGTCGCCCTCGTCGTGGCCCATGCCGACGACGAGACGCTCTGGGCGGGGACCGCCCTGCCCCGCCTGTCCGGGCTGATCCTGATCCACCTCACGGACAGCGCGCCCGCCGACATGGCGGATGCCGCGCGGCTGGGCTTCGCGACCCGCGCGGATTACGCCCGCGCCCGGTCGGACGAGCTCGACGCGGCCCTGGCGGTGCTGGACGCCCGCCCCCGCCGCATCGCCTACGGCCTCCCCGATCAGGAGGCCGTCGCCCACCTGCCGGACCTCGTCGCGCGGCTGGCGCACGACCTGACGGACGTCGCGGCGGTCCTGACGCATCCGTATGAGGGCGGCCACCCCGATCACGACACCGCCGCACTCGCCGTGCGGAAGGCGGCCGCGCGGATCGGCGACCGGACCGGCCGGGCACCGGCCCTGGCGGAGTTCGCCTGCTATCACCGGCACGCGGGCACGCGCCGCTTCGGCCATTTCTGGCCCGACGCGGGCTGCCCCGAACGGGTCAGGCCCCTCGACGCGGCCGAGCGCGCGCGCGTGGCGCAGGCGATCGCGGCCCATCGCAGCCAGGCCGCGGTGATCGACGGCTGGTGCCCGCAGGCCGAGCGCTGGCGGCCCGCACCGGCCTACGATTTCACCGCGCCGCCGCCGCCCGGCGCGAGCCTCTACGACGGGTTCGGCTGGTCGATCACCGCCGCGCGCTGGCGCCGGCTGGCGGAGGCCGTCGCGGCGTGAGCCTGACCGTCGTGAGCGTGGCCTACCCGTTCGCACCGGTCACCGCCGATCCGGCGGGGGGCGCCGAGCAGGTGCTGGCGCAGCTCGACCGGGCGCTGGTGCGGGCCGGCCACCGCGCGCAGGTGATCGCCGCCGCGGGCTCCTGCACGGCGGGAACGCTGACGCCACTGCCGGCGCCGGCGGGCGAGATCACCGAGGTGCATCGCACCGCCCTCTACGAGCGCCTGCAGGCGCTGCTGGCCGGGATCGTCCGCGCGCGTTCCGCCGACCTCATTCACCTCCACGGCCTGGACTTCGACCGGTACCTGCCGCCCCCGGGGGTGCCGGTGCTCGCGACCCTGCACCTGCCGATCGACTGGTACGATCCGGGCGCCCTCCGGCCAGACCGCCCGGGCACCTGGCTCAATCCGGTCTCCCCCGACCAGGCGCGGCGCACCCCGCCCGACATCGCGCTGCTGCCGCCGATCCCCAACGGGGTCGACACCGAGGCCTACCGGCCCGGCCCGGCCAAGAAAGCCTACGCGCTGGTGCTCGGCCGCGTCGCCCCCGAGAAGGGCTTCCACGATGCCCTCGACGCCGCCCGGATGGCGGGAGCGCCCCTGATCGCAGCGGGCCGCGTCTTTCCCTACGCGGCCCACCGCAGCTACTTCGAGACCGCGATCGCGCCGCGGCTCGACACCCTGCGCCGCTGGGTCGGCCCGGTGGAGGGCGCGCAGAAGCGCCGGCTGCTCGCGCAGGCGCGCTGCGTCCTGATCCCCTCGACGGCGCCGGAGACGTCCTCGCTGGTGGCCATGGAGGCGCTGGCGAGCGGTACGCCGGTGATCGCCTTCCGGGCCGGCGCCCTGCCGGAGATCGTCACGCACGGCACCACCGGGCTGATCGTCGACACCGTGGCGCAGATGGCCGAGGCGATCCGGACGGTCGGCGCCATCGACCCGGCGGCCTGCCGGCAGGCGGCCTGCGCGCGCTTCGCGCTCCGGCACACCACCGACGCCTATCTCGACCTGTACGCGAGGCTCGCCGCATGACCGATCCGGAGATCCTCGAAGCCTGCGCGCGCGGCGAGATCTCGCCCCAGATCGCCCTGTCCCGCCTGCTGCTGTCCGGCCGGGCGATCGACGTCGCGCGGCTCGAACGCGCCGCTGCGGAGCGGCCGGACGCGCCGCCGCTGGCCGCCCTGGCCCGCTTGGCGGAGCGCCACCGCGGCCGCCTCGACGCCCTCGGCCGGCTGGCGCGCTCGGGCCTGTGGCCGGAGGGGGCGGATGTCCGGGCGGCGACGGCGGCTCTGTTCGACCGCCTGGCCGACGAGGCGCCCGAGGCCGGCGTCGCCTTCTACACGTTCGGCGACCCGGACGACCTCGCCGCCGCCACCGACGAGCTGGTGGCGGTGATCCGCGCCTGGGCCCCGCCGGCGGGACGCCGGGTGGTGGATTTCGGCTGCGGCATCGGCCGGGTGGCGGCCGCGCTCGCCGGCGAGGCCGGACGCGTGCTGGGCCTCGACCTCTCCGCCGGCATGGTCGCCGAGGCCCGCCGCCGGGCCGGCGAACGCGGCAACCTGGCTTTCGCGCAGAATGCCGACGGCCTCTGCCCGGTGCCGGACGGCGCCGTGGATCTCCTGATCGCGGTCGACAGCCTGCCCTACGTGGTCCAGGCGGACGGCCTCGACGCCTTCCTGGCGGAAGCCGCGCGGGTGCTGGTCCCGGGCGGCGACCTGCTGGTGTTCAACTGGTCCTACCGGTCCGACCCGGAGCGGGATCACGCCGAGGCCCGGGCGCTGGCCGCCGCCCACGGCTTCGCGGTGCTGCGGGCGGGCGAGCGCCCGTTCAGGATCTGGGACGGCACGGGATTTCACCTGAGGCGGCGCGCGTGAACCGGCAGGAGCATTGGTCCCTGTGGCGGCGCGACCCGCGCGCCACGCCCTTCCAGTCCCCGGCCTGGCTGGAGGCGTGGTGGACGCATCTCGGCGGCGGCGAGCGCCTGGACGCGGCGGTGCGCGACCCGGCCGGCGATCTCGTGGCGGCCCTGCCGCTGTTCGTCTGGCACGATGCCGGCGTGCGCCGGCTCGTGCCGGTCGGGGCCGGACACAGCGATTATTGCGATGCCCTGGTCGTGCCCGGCGCCCCGGTGGACCGGTTGTGGTCCGCGATCCTGGCGACGGCGGACCGGTGGGACGAGCTCCTGCTGCCGGACCTGCGCGCCGATTCCCCGCTCCTCGGACCCGTGCCCGGGGGCTGGCAGGCCCACGACACCGAGGCGGAGATCTGCCCGGTCCTGACGCTGCCCGGCGCGGGTTCGCCGCTCGCGGCCCTCACCGGCACGCAGCGCCGCAAGGTCGTGCATGACCGGCATCGGGCCGGGCGCCTCGGCGGCGTCACCGAGGCGCTCGCCACGCCCGCCGAGATCGGCCCGGCGCTGGACGCGCTGTTCGCGCTGCACGCGGCGCGCTGGGCCCGGGAGGGCCAGCCCGGGGTCCTGGCGGATCCCCGGATCCAGGCCTTCCACCGGAGCGCGGCCCCGGCGCTGGCCGAGGCCGGCCTGCTCCGGATGTCCCTGGTCCGCCGCGAGGCAGCGATCATGGCCGTGCTGTACGGCCTCGCCGACCCGCGCGCTGGCTATTCCTACATCAACGCCGTCGACATGAGCGTCCCGGGGCAGAGCTTCGGCACACTCGCCTTCGCCTGCCTGATCGAGACGGCCGCGGCGGCGGGGGCCGCGGAGTTCCACTTCCTGCGGGGTGAGGAGCCGTACAAGTACCGCTGGGGCGCCGAGCCGCGCCGGACCGTCCGCCGCACCGTGCGGCGGGCCGGCTAGAACCCTGTGGGCGATTCAAGGATCGCCGACAGGGCGCCACCGGGCGAAACCCGACGGTTGGCACCCGTGGCGGGGGCCGCCTGCGGCGCGGACCGAACCGTTACGTCGCTGGACGCTCTGCGGGCTTGTCCGCGCGGACAGGCCCTGCTGCCCGCAGCAGGGCCGCCTTGTCCCGCGCCTGACGGGCTTCCCGGAGGGCAACGTACAGCTTCTCGATGAGGACATGACCGTCCCAATCGTCAGCGATGCGAATGACGGTGTCGCCGTGCTCAACCTCGAAGAGGCACGGTGCCTGAGGTTCGACCGGCTGGTCGCCGGCCGAGGGGATGGACGCTGATCGCTGGGAGGGCATTGTGGTCTCTCGTCGGTGGTGGACGCGCCGCCCCCGGAGACCTGCCTGGATATGAAAGCGCCGCCGGAATGCGGCGGCTCGGTATGATCGTTGGTCGTGATCGAACGCAGCCGCCCTATGGTGAGGGCGGGCGATAGCTCACGGCGTTGCTGGCGCGACAGATCATGGGGCTGCTTAGGCCAGCCTCCCGGCGACCGTCAACGAGACACAGACCGGGTCCGCCTTTCACGCCCTGCGGATGCGCAGGAGCTTTCGAGCGTCAGGCTCGGTCGACGGGCTCGTCGATGAGGCCGCCGTCTCCGGCGCCGAGCCGGCGGCCGCCCCGGCGGAGAGCGCCCTCGAGATCCCATTCCAGCAGGCCGGCCACGACGGCCTCGATGTGGTGGGCGATGTCGGTGGCACCGCTCATCTCGCCGAAGCTGCCCCGGGTCATCGGGCCGAAGGCGTAGAGGCCCGGCTGGGGCACGCCCGCCGCGCCGAGCACGCGGCTGCGGCGGTCGACGGCGAGCCCGAGCCCGACCGCGTCGAGGCGCGCGGTGCCGTCGGCGAGCAGGGCCGCCACCAGCGGGTTGCGCGAGACGTCGCGCTCCGGCCCGGTGCAGAGCACCACCGCGTCGAACCGGCGGCGTTCCGTGGCGCTGCCCGCCCGCAATTCCGCCTCCAAGCGGCCATCCGCGGCCAGCGCCAGGCCGATCACCGAGGCCCGCCGGACGGAGAGCTGCCCCTCCGCCCCGGCCTGCGCGAGGCCGGCCGCGATCTGCGGCGCGATGCGGAACCGGTGCACCTCCCAGAACGGCAGCAGGCGGCGCACGATCCGCCGCTGCTCTGCGGCCGGCAGGGCATTCCAGACATCGGGCAGGACCTTGCGGAACGAGTCGAGCACCGGTTGCCAGCCCAGGGCGGGATCGGCGGCCGCGACCTGCCGCCGAAGCAGGCGCAGCAGATCAATAGCGGTCCGCGGCCGATCCGGCCCCAGCACGTCGAGGCTCGTCAGGAAGACTCCGTGCGCCCTGGGCAGGAGGCCGCGGCGCGACACCGCGGTGATCGCTCCGCGATGGCCGCCCGCCCGGAGGCTCGTCACCACGTCGGCCATGGTGAGCCCGGTGCCGACGACCAGGACGGAGGCCCCGGGCTCGATGGCGGCCAGGGCGTCGATCGCCCAGGGATCCGGGACGAAGCGGCGGGACGCGGCGACGCCCGGACCGAAACGACAGGGCAGAGCCGGCACCGCGTGGCCGAAGCACAGGGCGACGCGGTCCGCCGCGATCCGCTCACCCGTATCCGTGTCCACCATCCAGGCGCCGTTCTGCGGCCGCACTGCGGTGGCCGCCATCCGCAGATGGCGCAGGCGCACCCGGTCGCCGGCCGTCGCGCCTGTCCGGGCAAGCAGGTCCCCGACATAGGCACCGTAGGCAGCGCGCGGCAGGTAGCGCGCCGCCTCGCCCTCCGGCAGGAGGCCCTGCGCGCGAAACCACGCGGTCGCGGCCCCGGACTCGGCGGCGGCGACGTCCATGCGGTCGCTCGGCACATTGATGCGATGGTTCCGGTCCGCCGTGCCGTAGGCCACGCCGCGCCCAAGTTCCGCCCGGGGCTCCAGCACGACGATGTCGAGGGGACCGGCAGCGGCCCGCATCGCATGAATGGCGAGCGCCGCGCCGGTGAAGCCGCCGCCGACGATCACGAGCCGGAGGGCATCCGGAGCGGGCGGTGCGGCGTGCGCGCTCACGAAGCGTCTCCGGGAACGTCCATAGGTCGGTCGGGAAGGCGCCGCGTCGCGATCATCGTGTCGCGCGTGAGCCGGAGCCGCGCCGATGACAAGACCACCGCGCGAACGGCCGTGCCGTTTCACACGTGATCGTGGAGCTCGGGCGCGGGCCGACGGCGCGGCCTCCGCACCTGACCGGCTCGACATTCGGGAACGCCGCTGTGGGCCGGAGCGGCGGACCCGGTCGGGCGGTTGCGCGGTTAGCGGCTCGGGGCGTGCAAGCCACAATCCGTCACGTCGAGAGGGAATACCGTGGAGCCAGCGAAGCGTCGGGAGTGGCGCGATCTCAAGCCGATCGTGATCGGCCTCGTGGTGATGGGCCTCGTCTTCGCGGGCGGGATCGCGGGGTACTGGACCTGGCAGACGGGGAGCCAACAGCACACCGCCTCGCAGCAGAGTTCCGGGTCGGCCCTGTCGCCGCAGAATCCCGCTCCGGCTGCAGCCCCCGCACGCTGAGCGTCCCGGACGACAGCGGCCTGCGGAAGCCCGCAGCTTCCGAAGGCGCCCCAGGCCCGCTCCCGATGCCGATCGAGGCGCGGTCTCCCGGCCGCGCCTGCCCCCCGCAGAACGGTGAATGTCGGGCGTTTCGGCAGCATTGCCTCGCGACGATGGAGCCTCGTTGCGTCGTCTGACGGTCGGTGTCCCGAACTTCCGGCGACGGTCAGCCGAACAGTTCGCGGGTCCCGCGGGCGTAAGTACTCATCCCACGCCACGATCGCGCGCATCATTTGATGTGGAAGCTAGCCTATGGGCCGATAGTATAATAAATATTCGATTTTATAACGTATGAGAGTTTTTGTGTCTGAAAACAGGAAGAGCGAGGCGATCCGAGCCGGCCTGAAAACGGGACAGATCTATTTTGGCGATCCGAAGGAACGCTGCGGCTGCCTGATCTGGAACCTCAACAAGGGCGGAGCCCTGATCGAGGTGGCGTCAGATGGCCCCATCCCACAGAAACTGCGACTGATCTCGGCGGCTCTGGAAGTGGACAAGCTGTGCCACGTCGTCTCGCACGACGGCCGTAAGATCAGCCTGAAGTTCGCGCCCTGACGTTTGCGCCGCGTGATCGTACCCTCCGGCAGGGTGCTGTGGCCCGCACCGAGCCGCGCGCGCGGAGGATCGGGCACCGGATAGGCGATGAGCGACCCGCGTTGCATGATCGGAGGAACTGCAGCACTGGGTGAAAGCGCAGATTTATCAATCAGCGCTGTTCCAAAACTCGATACACAACCCGCCGAGACACACTTGGCGGGACCCGGCCTATGGAAAACAGCGTCGCGGAAAGCGAGTGGCTTCCTGATGAGGTGCAGGAGGCCAACGGCGTCGCCTTCCTCCTTGCGAGCGCGGCTTACCTCACGCTCTCCGACGCTTACCTGAGGCTTGAGGGCTCCAAGGGCCTCAAGCTGATGGATGAGATCGAGCGGAATCTCACGGAAGCGCTTCGGCGCTTCGTGACCGAGACGCCTCACGGGGTCGCGCGTCCCGACATCATCCTGATCGCAGCGCGGAAGCTGCGCGCCCTCTTGGAAGCCGGGCGCGAGGTGCCCGCGGGCGCATGCACGCTCCAGTAGAGCAGGAAAGCCTGGGCCCCTCGGCGACCCTGAAGGGGCGCACGCGCCGTTCGCCCGGGGAGGCGCGGAGCGCGCGAACGACGCCACGGACGCAACAATCGGCGCAATCAGCCGGATACCGGGCTTAACCATAAGCCTGTCCCGACGCGGCCGGTCGCCGGCCACAGGATCGGAAGGGTACGCCATGACCAAGCCAGCCACGATGACCAGCCGGTTCGTCGACGCCGTCGTGACGGCCGCCATGGCCTTCAGCCTGATCGTGCACGCGCAGTTCCTGATCCTGCCGCCGCACGTCGTCTGACCTCGGTCCATCCTGCGACCGCCGCGCGTCGGGCGGTTCCAGCATCGCGGCCTCTGCACGGCCGAATCATCAGCGCCGCCCGGATCGATCGCGCCGCGCGCAACCAGCCATGTGCCTGAAGCACGGCAGGCCGATCAAACCCGACGACGCACGCTTCCGTGATTTGTACGCGGTTGCATACAAACCTAGCGGTTGAGCCTTGCGAACTGACCTGGGGTTCCGGGCATGGATGACACGGCACAAGCCCTCTCGCAGATTGCCGATGCACTCGGCATCTCGATCGAGACCCTCCGGGTCGCGAGACAGCTCAACGACGCAAAGGGCTTGAGCCTGTCAGAGAATGCCGAGTTGATCCGGGCGTTCGAGCAGATCGAGGACGTGGCGGTCCGACGTCGCGTTATCAGCTACGTGCAGGGTGAGGCCAACCGCGCCAGAGTACGCGCCGTGGGTCGGACGCTCAGAGGACCGGCCGCACCTGAGTGACCAAGGCCGCACTCCGTTGTGGTGAGGTCCGCGACGGTGTTTCGTGCAATCCGGACTTCTCGTCCGACCCGCGACAATCTCAGCCCGCCCAGCAAACCGCTGTGGCGGGCTTTCGTCTGCCGCTGAGCCTCGCGTGCAGGCGGAGTCGCCTAGCCCTTCTTCTTGTAGGCCTGGATCGCGTTCTGGCAGCCCGGCGAGAGCTTGGACATATTCTTGTCGAAGCAGGCCTGCGTCTCTGGACTATCCGCAGGAGGCATGTCGCCACAGAAGGTCGTGAAATCGCCGCTGCATTGCTGCTGCAGCGCGGCTTTGTCCTCTGTCGTCATCGGCGCAGCCAGTGCGATGCCCCCCATGGCCATCGTCAGCGCCAACCCCACTCCGAAACGTAGCATTGTTTCCTCCCGTAGCTGACCCGGTTCGGATCAGCCGCAGGAACGAAGCTGTGCGCTTTTGGGTTGCGGGGCTCGGCGCTCTTCTGTGTCGGGAACACCGCCGGCCTCATCAACGGCGCGGAGCAGATCGCCAGAGGCGCCAGCGATCCCGACCGCCGTTCCAGCTCAACCGTCGGGGCACGCGCGATGATTCCGGCGGCCGCGCGATCCTCGTCCGGCGACAGTCCAACGCGATGAGAGCGGCCGCTCAGCCGCGACGCGGCATCCGGTGCGCGCTGGAGAACAGTCCGATTGGCACGTGCGCAACAGTCAATCCCATCTCGTCACGCACGACGAGCGTCCACGGGTTGTTGAGATCGGTGGTACCGAGATCGTCCGCCATTTCGCCGATGACGCCGCGCGCGTCGGTCAGCGCTTGCTCCAGATCTGCGGCCTCGACGCCTTCATCGTCCCGGATTATCTCCCGACCGTTGTCGACGTCGAAATAGAACCGTCTGAGCATTCTTGCCCCCGAACAGCGCTCTTCCCTGGTGCTAACGTAGGTCAACCTGTGCGAAATCGCATAGGGATAGGAACGGAAATCGAGCTACGAGCGTCCCTAAGTCGCGATCGCATGGATTGCGGTACATCTTAAGGCTCTGGAGGCGCCATTATGGCGGTCATTGCTAAAGGAGAGGGGCAAGTCGATTACGGCCTTTCGGATAGGCTCAAGAGACGAGCGCATATCCGCGCCATGCTGTTGCGAGCAAAAAATGAGTTTTCGAAGGATAAGGACGGGCGCGTGAGCGCGCGACCGATGTCCGATTAGCCGCTCGACAGGGCGCTGCGGAGGTCCTTCCGGCGCGTTGATCACGCTATTCGGAGACGGGCGAAGGCACCGCGCGCAGCTTGAATTTCCTGCCGCCGGCCATCCTGACGCTGAGCCGCCTCACGGTTCGGATTGGCTCAAGAGCAGGTTGGCGCCTTGCAGCGCCCCCCCACACCCGCCTGTGATCAAGCCCCTTGGATGACCTCGTGCATGCCGAAGCTCGGCCGTTGACGGCCATGGGGCAGATCAAGGTCGGAAGGCGGCCTAAGCGCCTCGCTTCTACTTCGACATCCACGATGGCGAGATCCAGCGTGATGCGGAAGGCCTGAAATGCCAGACTATCGAAGCCGCCCGTGAGAGGGTTATGGCAAGCTTGCCGGATGTCGCAGAGCTGATCACCTCAAACGACGGCGACAACCAAGCCGTTACGGTGATGGTCCGTGATGAGGAAGGCAGCCAGATCTACGCGGGGACGCTGACCTTCACGGGGCGCCGGCTGAACGGCGCGGCGTCTCGCTAGTCTCTGATCAGCCGACGGCGGTTCTCATCAGAGATCGGTTATGTTGCCCGCATGGAACCGGGCGAAACCGAGATCGAGATGCTGCGGCGGCATGTTCGCGAAGGTGCAGAGCACGTCGCGAAGCAGCGCGCGCTCGTCGCTCGCCTCAGAGCAGACGGATTGCCTGTCGAGGAGGCCATGGGCCTTCTGCTCACCTTCGAAGGCCTGCAGCGCCAACACGAGGCGCATCGTGCTGAGGCTGAACGGGCATAGCGCATCCCTACGGCCGCGGGGGCGATCGGTTGCTCCCCCGCCCCGCGAGCAGCTCGGGGCGGGTCCAAGTGGGCGGCGCGTCCCGATGCGCGGGCGCCGCCTTGCGCCCCACCGCGGTGTCGACGGCGGTCACCGTGGCATCGGGCGCACCGCCTGCCGGGGGACACGCTCCCCCGCCTCGGCTGCGCGGCGCGACCGCGAGCCGCCAAACCGGCCGCCGTTCCAGACCAGATAACCGAGTCCGACCGCCACGCCGGCGAGCGTCGCAACGAGGGCGACCTCGCTCGACAACCCCCCCGCCACAGTGCGCCGCCGGCGCGTCCGAAGGGCGTTCGTCTTGGCGCGCACGAAAGCCCGTGTCGCTGCGGCGACCTCCTCGGGCCCGAGAAGGGTCTGGGCTGCCGGGACCAGCTCGTGAACATGGCGGTGCAGGTGCTGATCCACGAGGAACGTGACATCCTCGAAGGTGTCGAGCCAGCCGGCCGAGTTTCTCCGCGAATAGCGGGCGAGCTGCTGCAACTGGCGCCTGAACTCCGCGTGGCCGCGGTGCAGGTCTTCAATCAGCGCGCGTGTCTGGCTCTCGCGGCTCAGGGGACCGTAGAGGCTGGCGTCGAGGGCGATCGCATGTAGGTCCAGCTCAGCCATGAGATCGGACAGCATCTGCTCTCGGCCGCCGACCGCGCCGGGATCGTTGAGAGCGTAAGGGATCTCGCGGATCAGGCCACCGATGTTCTCGTGGTCGCGTTCGATGAGGTGCCAAATGTCCATGCACGTCTCCCTTGTCGATGGCGTCGCAACAGCTTCGAACCACCCACCCGTGCAGACCGTTCCTACCGGCCGCTGAAGAAATGGGCCGACGCGCAAGCCTCCTCGGCCGCCCGCGGGTGCGGGCTCTGTCGGGCCTCCCTGCCTGCGGATCATCGACCGCCCAGGCCCGACGCGGGCGCAGCGCGGCACCGGCGTGCAGGCTTGAAGCCGATGAGCGTGGGGGGAACGCGCTTGCGTCTGCGCAAGTTCTTGTCGGCATCAACGGGAGCACCAGCATGCACATCGTCGGACGCGCATCCATCGTCGCCGTCATGGCCCTCATGAGTGTCGGAGCGGCCGAGGCCAAGGGCTGCATCAAGGGCGCGATCATCGGCGGCCTCGCCGGCCATTATCTGGCCGAGCGCGGCGTGGTCGGCGCGGTCGCCGGGTGCCTGACCGGACGGGCTCTGGCCAACCGTCAGGCGCGGCGCGAGATCGATTACGGCGCACGCGTTCAGCCGCGTGGAACCGGCTACGGCCCGCCTCAGGCCTACCCGCGCCGGGATTACTCTTACTGACTTGGCGGGGAAGGCCGCGCTCTCAGCCGGCACAACGCCCGGGTCGCACCCACGCGGGCGCAGCGGCCCAGCCTTGCCATGCGCGGGCCTCATCCCGTCATTGGATGCGCCCGCAGGGTAATGGCCCGCGGGCGAGCCTGTTTGCGCTCGCCTGACGGGAACGCGAACGACCCGGGACCGGAAGGGGCCGGGTTTTGTGCCTTGACGAGACGCCCTTAAACGTTGTCAAAGTCGCGCCAGACGCACGGAAACCGCCAAATTCCTCAATGGTTTCCGTGTGCCTGCCGGTGTAGCACAGCGGTAGTGCAGCGGTTTTGTAAACCGAAGGTCGGGAGTTCGATCCTCTCCACCGGCACCAGTCCTAACAACAGCTTGGCGCCATTTCTCACCTGCCGGATGCCAAGCGACTTATGCCGGGATGACTGCGGCCTCAGCCATGTCGGCTACAGCGGCCCGCGCCGGATGCGCGAGCGGCGCTCATGAGAGGCAACAAGTCTGTCACGGCGATGACCCTGACGATGATTGCATAAGCCGCCCTATCGGCGGCGGGACCGGTCGCTGACCTTCCACGCTCGCCCGCGAACTTGTCCCCCAGGGCAGACGGGCGGGCGTGGATGCAATTCCGAACACGCTGCGGAAGTCCGAGAAGCGGATCGAGCGCTCGGACAGCGCTTTCCTGACTGAAGAGAAGGCCTTTGAGGAAGCCACACGGGCAATCGAGGTCGATATGAAGCCGAGCAGCGGCGGCCAGCCCTACCGTCTAGATTTGAACAGTTTTCGAGACTGCGCTATCCTAGGAATCAGGTGAGTCGAGCCTCCTCTCAGCAGGAGATTCCCATGAGAGCGCCTGTCTATCCAGTCTATCCGGATCTCAACACAAGCTTGGCGAGCAATGGAGCGGCCAACCATCCGGACCACCGTCGCGGTCAGTGCGTCGATGCCGTAGACCAGCTCGCCAGTCCGGTTCTGCTCGGCATCGCTGTCGCCGGCTCATCGGTGGCTTGCCTGCTCATCCGATTGGTGATCGGTTAAGAGCAACGGAGCGTCTGCCGCTGCGGGCCCTTTGCCGATCGGTGGCGCATGCGTCGCCTGATCAGCCGACCTCAGGACCTCATCTGCCGTCGCGCCGATAGAGGCTCGCTCCATGCGGCTCACCCTCGGTCATCTGGGCGATTGGGTCGTCGATCCCCGCGAACTCGCCGCACGACTCGGTGTGGGTACCGAGGACCTGAAGCGCTTGGAGCGCTACGGCTATGTCGACGCCCGGATCAAAGAGGAGGCGGGCTGCACGCGGGTAACCGTTCGCCTGCTGAACAGCGGCTGGCGTGGCACCTTCGACCAGGGCGGCACGCTCATCAGCGAGGAGAAATGGTGACATCATCACGCCCCGCTCGCAGGCCCCGCTTGCCGCTCAAGGCCGTGGCGGACCTGAGCCTTTCTACGTGGCCGGTGTGATACACATCACAGACGTCCTTCCCCAATTCGCAGGAAGAGGACGGCCGCCCTTGGCGGATAAAGAGGCCACATGGATGGTGCCCTTGAGACCGTTGCGCTCGTCGTCGGCGCTCCGCTCTCGGTGACGGTGGTTGTCTCGATCTGGCTGCACAGCCTGAGGAGATCGAACCGGGACGATGACGATTGACGCGCCGTACTCAATCTCCCTGCCGTCCCAGCCGCCACACCCCTAGCCCTAGCGACAGGAGAACACCTCGAAACAGGGTCAAAGCCGGCCCTCCGCACGCAGCTTGGCCTGCACACCGAAGGCACGCGTGGGTCTGTTAGGCTCAGTGACCAGCACGAGCCAATACTCTCGAAAATACAAGCCCCTGCAAAGCCTTACAACGATCCGCTCGCTGTGAGCCTGTGTTAGGCCGCGTGATGCCCTTTCGTCAGTTTCGCAAACCGAAGGACGGGAGTTCGATCCCCTCCACGGCCCCAGCTTCCCGCGCGGGCGCAGGACCTGCGGTGCGCCTGCCCATCGATCAGGACCAATGCGCGCCTCCGCTCCAGGACGCCATGCAACAGCGCGCGACAGGCCGAGCGCGCGCCAACAGGGCGTCTTGGACGCCCGCCCGGGCGGGTCGCCGCTCAGCCCCCGTTCAGACGGATCCACCGATATCCGTAACGGCCAAGCTGTAAATAAGTATTTCTGATTTGTAACTAAGGTGATCCGCGTTTATAACCGGTCAAGCTCGACCGTTATAAGATTAAGATTAGATGAATGTGCAATTCAGAGGCGATTAAATCCGCTGCGCCTACCAGCGCCGCCGGAAGGCGATGAGGCGTGTTCGCGCCGTGCTCGGTCGATGAGCGGCACGGCGGACCGCCATGCCCCTCGGGGCCGCATCGCGCACGTTAGGGGCGCGGCCATGATGGGGAACGACGACGAGCGGCCGATCAGAGGCGCCGCCGAGACGATCGAAGCGGCCGATCTCGGCCTCGCGACGCTCCGGGCGAGGCAGAGCCGCCCGATCGATGCGGCGGCGCGCGACCGGATCGGGCGCGGCCTGCGGCTGCACTACGCGGCGGTCCTGGCGCAGCCGATCCCGGACCGGCTCCGGACGCTCCTCGACGACCTCGCCGCCTGCGCCGAGACGGAGGCCCAGCCATGACCCTGATGCTGCAAGCTGCTCCCGCGGGGAGCGGGTCCGGCCCCGCGCCGGCCGGCGCTGATGCCGAGATGCGCGACCTGCTGCTCGGGGCGATCCCGGCCCTGCGCGCCTTCGCGTTCTCGTTGACCTACGACTTCGACCGCTCGGACGACCTCGTCCAGGACACGCTGGTGCGCGCTTGGATCAACGCCGCCAGCTTCCGCCGGGGGACCAACCTGACCGCTTGGCTGTTCACGATCCTGCGCAACCTGTTCTACTCGGAGCAGCGCAAGCGCAAGCGCGAGGTGGAGGACGCCGACGGCGTGCATGCCGGCCGGCTGACCGCCCTGCCCGAGCAGGAGGTCCGGATGGAGATGGCGCAGTTCCAGAGCGCCCTGAACCGTCTGCCTGCCGCCCAGCGTGAGGCGCTGGTCCTCGTGGGCGCCCAGAGCTTCACCTACGAGGAGGCCGCGGCGATCTGCGGCGTCGCGGTCGGAACCATCAAGAGCCGGGTCAGCCGCGCGCGCCTGCGCCTGATCGAGGTGCTGGGGATGGACGGCACCGACGATATCGGACCCGACGCCCGGACCCGCGCAGCCCTCGACGGGAGCTGAGGCGCCGCGCCGAGCGGCGCGCCGCTCACTTGATGAGCCGGACGACCTCGCGAAACCGCCTGTGCCGGGCGGTTCCGAGCCACTCGAACACCACCATCTCGGTGGTGACGATCTCGGCGCCGTGGGCCGCCATGCGGACGAGCGCCGCGTCCCGGTTCTCGATCCGGCGGGAGCCCACCGCGTCGCGGACCACCCAGACCCGCCGCCCGGCCTCCAGCAAGCCGAGCGCCGTCTGAAGCACGCAGATATGCGCCTCGCAGCCGGCCACCACGAGGTCGCGATCCGCGGGCAGACGCTCGAGGAAGCCCGGGGCCTGCACGGCGCCGAAGCTCATCTTCGGGAAGGCCATTCCCGGCTCCGGCGCAAGTTCCGGCACGGTCGGCCCCAGGCCTCCGGCATTCTGCTCTGTGAACAGGACCGGCACATCGAGGAGCTTCGCGGCCGCGGCGAGGCGGCCCGTGTTGGCGAGCACGCCAGCGCCCTCGGCGATCGCCGGCATCAGCCGGACCTGAACGTCGATGACGAGGAGGAGCGTACGGGCGGGATCGATCAGCGGCATTGGGTTCGGGTCTCGGGTCTCGCGTGCCGAAGCGGCGTTCGGTCGGATCTCCTAAGTCTCTTCTGTGGCGGTTCGGCAGACCTCCAGCCGGAGGGGCGCGCCGCGGGCCATGCGCACCGCCGTCGTGCGGCTGTCACGAAGGCCGGCCGTCGCGTGCCGCGCCTCCCTCGCGGACAGCGCTCCTGTCGTGGACACGCATCATGGTCACGGCCTGACCGGTTTCGAGTTCTGAGCGGGCGAGGCTGACCGGGCCGACGAACACGGCGCGGCCAGCCTCCGCGCCGGCCCAACGCGAGGCGCGGCGGCACGCGGCCGGCCGCCGCCACCGATCCGCGCAGGCCAGCTTCAGGAAGGCCAAGGGCGCTAAGCCGCTCATCCCGGAGGAAGAGCCAGACTGCCATGTCCCAGATCATCGTCCCGCAGCAGCCCCAGGACCCGGTCGCCGGTCTGGTGGGCGCACAGATCGACGCATTGCTGGCGGAGCTGCATCGGAAACGGGCCGAGCTCACGGAACAGAGGACAGGCCTGGATCGCCGCGGGCCGACCGGCGATGCCCGGATCGACAGGCTCAACGTCGAACTCGGCGTGCAGATCAGCGACGGCTTGGCGACCATCAACCAGCTCATCGAGCAGGTCGAGACGTTCGCCATCGACATGACGCGGGACCTGCCGGCGGCGTGAACCCGGCTGACGGGTCCCCATGGGAGGTCCAGGAAACCGCGTTGTGCGTGTCCGCATCGGGCTCCGGCCTCTGCCGGCACCGACGCCGCCGAGGGATGAGCCGATGCGCGCCCGGTCAGGCTCGGTGCCGCGCCCATGCGTGGCTGGCCGCGCTTCGCGGGCCGCGCCTCAGTAGGTCGCGAACAGGCGCGCCACCGCGTCCGGCTCGTGGGTGACGGTCAGCGCCAGCGCGAGCAGGATCCGGGCCTTCTGCGGCGTGAGGTTGTCGGCGCTGAGGATGCCGCGGCTGCGCAAGCGGGTGGTGAGGGGCACCACGCCGCTCCCGGCCCGGGTCGACATCACCACCACGATCCCGTCGGCGGCGGCCGCCTCCAGGGCCTCGGCCTCGGCAGGCGGGGTCATGCCCGGGGCGAGCCCGGCCGAGACGAGGCCGCGGGCGCCTGCCGCCAGGAACGCCCGCACCGCGGTGCCGTCGGCATCGGCGTAGCCGTAGGCGATGTCGACCCGCGGCAGCGCCGGACGGTCACGAATGTCGAACGGCGTGCCCGGAGCGGTCGCGCGCTCGGAGCGGCGATAGTAGCGGACGGTGTCACCGTCCACGTGGCCGAGCACGCCGAAATCCGGGGTCCGGAAGGTCTGAAGGCGCGCCACCGAGGTCTTGGTGACCTCGCGGGCCGCCTGGATCTCGTCGTTGAGCACCACGAGGACGCCGCGCCCGCGGGATTCCGGTGCCGCCGCCGTGCGCACGGCGGCCACGAGGTTGAGCTTGGCATCGGTGGAGAGCGCGCTCATGGGCCGCTGCGAGCCCACCAGCACCACCGGCAGATCGACCGTCAGGGTCAGGCTGAGGGCGTAGGCGGTCTCTTCCAGGGTGGCGGTGCCGTGCCCGATCACGATCCCGGCGAGGTCCGGGTGCTCGTCTGCGAGGCGCGCGCACAGCCGGACGAGGTCGCGCCACTCGGCAAAGCCGATCGCCGGGCTCGGGACCGCGCGGAACGGGACCGGGACCACGGACGCCACCGTCGCCAGCTCGGGGACGGCGTCCAGGATTGCACCGGCTTCGAGGCGCCGATCGGTGGCGGTGTAGTCGAGGATGTCGAGGGCATCGCGCCCCAGCGACGAGATCGTCCCGCCGGTTCCAATGAACGCGACCTTGGGCAATCCGGCCCCGTGCCCTGCTGCCAGTCCTGCCGCCATTGCCGTGCCTCCCGGCCATCCTCGGCCGCGCGAATGCGATGGCGCCGTGATGCCCCGTCGCGCCGCGAGGGTCGACCCCGCCCGGCGCATTCGGGCGATGCGCCGGGTGACGGATCGAGACGCTCGGGGCCTCGGCCACGCGCGCACCGCGTCCCGCTGGCTCCTTCGGCGGGACGCGTGCCGGCCTCAGCTCTGGAAGTCGAACAGCAGGGCCGAGATATTGGTGCTGGCGTTGGTGCCGCTCGCCCCGTAGCCCACGCTGCCCGACTGGCCGCTCTGAAGCTGCTGGATGAAGGTGGAGAGCAGGTCGTTCGTCGACGTTGTGCCGGACCCGCTCCCGGAATCCGACGACGTTCCGTTCATGGAGCCGGATGCGGAGCCGCCCGGCGGCGGCCCGGGCGGTGGCCCCGGAGGCGGGCCGCCGACGCCCGAAAGGCCGCCGTCATCCGACGTGGCGTCGGAGGTCTGCGTGCTCTGGCCGTGGCTGGAGAACAGGTTCTTCAGCTCGGTGGCCTGGTCGCTGGTCAGCGTGCCGCTGCTGACCTGATCGGAGATCAGGCTGTCGATCCGGTCCTTCATGGAGGACGGATCGAGCTTCGCCTGGGGCGTGCTGTTGCTCGAGGCGGTCCGATCCGCCGACAGACTCGAATCGATCGACGACAGGGCGTTCGTCAATGCGGTGGCGTCAGTGCCGCTCAGTGTCCCGGCCGACAGCTCGCTGCTGATCGTGTCGGACATCTGCGTCTTGGGGTTGTTCTGGGAGGACCATCGCGGTGCGGAGAGCTGCGATGTCGTGGTCGATGAGACGGTACTCATGAAGGCGCTCGTGGCACGGATCTGCCGGAATCGCCCGGCGGCGGGTCCGTGTGCAAATTACCCACGCGCTTCTTAAGGCCGCGTTTCACTCGGGCTCTGGATCCGATGTGCCGATGCAGATCTCGTCCTGCACCCTGTCCGGTCGATCGGATCTCAGGCCCGGCCCGATGACCCGGGGACCTCCTCCGTGGGACTTGCCGAGGCGTCACGACGCCGAGAATCGGCAGTCTCGACGCGCCCGCCGTTGCGAGCGCAGCAATCCAGGCAGCGCCACACCTCGCGGCGTCGCGCAACCCTGGGCCACTGCGCTCCGCGCGATGCCGGCGCGGCCCGCGTCAGCCGAAGGCGTCAATCGCGCGCCGGGTCAGACACCCGCGGCCACGCGCAGCGGCGGCATCATCTCGGCTTGGCGCGCCGCGGGGGCGGCGTGACTGTAGAGACCGCGATGCTTCGGATGCGGGGCCAGCCGGTCGGTCAGGCCGATCACCGTCTCCGCCGCGCCGAGCAGGAGCGCGCCGTCGGGCGCCAACTGGGCGGCGAGCCGCGCCAGCACGTCCGATTTCGTCGGGGCGTCGAAGTAGATCAGCACGTTGCGGCAGTAGATCACGTCGAACTGGCCGAGGGACGCGAAGCTGTGCAGCAGATTGAGCTGGCGGTAATCGACCATGCTGCGCAGGCTCTGGGCGATCTGCCACTGCTCCCCGACCTGGGTGAAGTACTTGATCAGCCACTGCACCGGCAGGCCGCGCTGGACCTCGAAATGGCTGTACAGTCCGAGCTTCGCCTTCTCGATCACCTCGGTGGACAGGTCGGTCGCCACGATCTCGACCTGCCAGCCGGCGAGCCGGGGCGCCGCCTCCTGCAGGAGCATGGCGAGCGAGTAGGGCTCCTGCCCGGTGGAGGATGCCGCGCACCAGATCCGCAGCTTGCGCCGGCTGGCATTGCGCGCCAGGGCCTCCGGCAGGAGCGTGTCGCGGAATAGGTCGAACGGCATCCGGTCGCGGAAGAAGAAGGTCTCGTTCGTGGTCATCGCCTCGACCACGGCCCGCTCGATCGCGCCGTTCTGGCCGAGCTTGAGGGCCCCGATCAGGTCGCCGAGGCTGGCGAGGCCGAAGCGGCGGCAGACGGGGGTCAGCCGGCTCTCCACGAGGTAGCGCTTCTCGGGCGTCAGCGCGAGGCCGGAGCGCTGCTTGAGGAAGCTGCGCAGGTATTCGAATTCGAGCTCGGTCATGCCGGTTGCCCCGTGATCAGGGCGCGCAGCGCCGTGGCGAGTTCGGGCAGCGGCAGCACGGCCTCGGCGAGGCCTGCCCGCGCGACGCTGCCCGGCATCCCCCAGACGGTGCTGGTGGCCTCGTCCTGGGCGAGCACCGGGCCGCCGGCCTCGGTGAGAGCTCGGGCGCCGTTGGTGCCGTCGGATCCCATACCGGTCAGGATGACGGTCGCGGTGGCCGCGCCGAACACGACCGCGGCGTCCTTGAACAGCACGTCGACCGCGGGGCGGCAGAAATTCACCGGCGGCCCGTCCGTGAGCTTGATGATCGGCCCACTCGGCCCCGCCGCGAGGCCCATGTGGCGGCCGCCCGGGGCCACGTAGATCCGGCCCGGCTCGACCCGCTCGTCGGCCTTGCCCTCGGCGGCCGGGAGGCCGGTGCGGGTCGACAGGTGCTCGGCGAACACCGCCGTGAAGATCGGCGGCATGTGCTGAACGATCAGCACCGGCAGGCGGCGGAGCGCGGCCGCCCCGATCCCCTCCAGCATCTCGCCCACCGCCCGCGGACCGCCCGTGGAGGAGCCGATCAGCAGGGCGCGGGGCTGGGTCCGGTTGCGCACCTTCGGCCGCAGGGTGAAGGGCGTCGCGGGCCGCGCCGCGGCCGGCGCCGGGTGGTGGGCCGCCGGCGCAGAGGCGGGCGCCGCGGCGGGCGCCGCCGGGATTCCCGCAGGGGACGGGCGCCGGGTCCGGGCCCGGGCGGAGCCGAAGACGCGGACGCGCTCGATCAGCTCGGCCCGGAACGTGTCCGAGGTGGTGACGCCGCGGCTGCTCTCGGGCTTGGCGATGTAGTCGACCGCGCCGAGGGCGAGGCATTTCAGCGAGATGTCGGCGTTGCGCGTCGTCAGGGTCGACATCATGACGACCTGCACGCTCGGGCTCATGGCGAGCATGCGCGGCAGCGCCGTGGTGCCGTCGAGCTCCGGCATCTCGATGTCGAGCAGGACCACGTCCGGATCGTGCTTGGCCATGAGCTCCAGAGCGATCCGGCCGTTCGAGGCCGTGGCGACGAGCTCGAATCCGGCCTCGCCGATCCAGCGGGCGACGAGGCCGCGCACCACGGCGGAATCGTCGGCCACCAGCACGCGGATCGCCGAGGCCGACGCTGTCGTGCTGGGCGTGGATGGGGTGCGAAGCGGAGCGACCGCGGGACTCAGGGCCATGATGCTTGCCTCGGGTACTCAGTCGCGGATGCGGAAACGCAGATTGGGCGTACGGTCAGGCCGCGTCGGCGACGAGGCCGACCTGCTCGAGCTTGGCCGTCAGGATGTCGCGGTCGAAGGGCTTCATGATGTACTCGTCGGCCCCCGCCCGGAGGGCGCGGGCGATCGCCCCGACGTCGTTCTCGGTCGTGCAGAACAGGACCTTCGGCGCTGCGCCGCCCTCGCTCTGACGCAGGGCCTGGAGGAACGCGTAGCCGTCCATGTTCGGCATGTTCCAATCGAGCAGGATCACGTCCGGCATGCTCGCCGCGCAGGCTTCGAGGGCGGCACTCCCGTCCTCGGCCTCGCTGACGTTGATTCCGAGATCCTCGATGATCCGCCGGGCAACCTTCCGGATCACCGCGGAATCGTCCACCACCAGGCAGGTGATCTCGTGCGGCGCCTTCATGATCGTCTCCTCAAGCCGCCTTGGCGCCGGCGGCCGTGAAGCCCAGGAGCGCGTCCACGTCGAGGATCACCAGGAGGCGCCCGTCGAGGCGGTGCACGCAGGTGGCGAGGTCGCGGAAGCGCGGATCGAGGTTGATCGGCACGGCCTCGCGGCTGTCGGCACCGAGCTTGAGCACCTCGCCGACGCCGTCGACCACGAGCGCGAAGGTCTCGCCGGCCTGCTCCAGGCCGATCGCCATCTTCGGGCTGGCCTTGGCGCCGTCGGCCTCCGCCTCGGGCAGCCCGAGGCGCCGGCGCAGGCTCATGGCCGTGACCACGCGGCCGCGCAAGTTGAGGAGGCCGACGATCTCGGCCGGAGCCAGGGGCACCGGCGTCACCCCTGAGGGAACGAACACGTCGTGGACGCGCTCGATCGCCAGCCCGAACAGGGTCTCGCCGACATAGACCGTGACGAAGTCATCGGTGGCACCGGTCTCGGTGCTGGTGGCGTTGGCGTTGGCAGCCTGCATCGGAACTCTCCGGATTCGGTCGTCTCGATCGTGTCGATCGTCTAGGGGCTGGCGGCGCGGGGATCAGGCGGCCTTCGCCACCGTCCCGGCGCCGATCTCGGCGAGCGCCGCGATCAGTCCGCTGCGGTCGAACTTCGCCACGAGGTCGTTGATCGCCAGGGTCCGGGCCCGCTCCACCGCGTCGGCACCGATGGCGCCGGTGAGGCCGATCACCGGGAGGGCAGCCAGCCGGGGCTCGGCCCGGCGCATCGCCGCGACGAGGTCGAAGCCGCTGCGGCCCGGCATCTCCAGGTCGGTGACCACCACCTCGATCTTCGGATCGGCTTCGAGGGCGGCCAGCGCCGCATCCGCGCTCGCCGCCGTGACCACCTGGTAGCCCGCAGCCTTGAGCACCGGGCTCAGCATGTCGCGGAAGAAGGCCGAGTCGTCGACCAGCAGGATCGTGGAGATCTGCTCGGGCCGCTTCAGGCCGCGCGCCCAGTCGTCGTAGGCCAGCGGCAGGAAGTGGGCGATGTTGATGATGTCGGTCGCCCGGCCCCGCAGCACCGCCGAGCCGATCAGGTCCGAGCGGTCGGCCGCGATCTCGATGTCGAGGCGCTCCTCGACGATGTCGACGATCTCGTCGACCACGAGGCCCATGGCGCGCTCGCCGTCGGAGAACACCACCAGGGCCTGCGTCCCCTCCGACTTGATGGTGATCGCCGCGTCGGCCGGCACCAGGGGCATCAGGCGTCCGCGGTACTGGATCAGCGCGCGGCCGCCGAGCCACTCGACCTTGGCGCACTCGATCTCCTCGAGGCGGGTGACCAGCGACAGCGGCACCGCCTTGAAGCTGCCCTGGCCGCCCTTGAACACCAGGAGCGTGGTCTTGGTGTCGGCCATCTCGACCGCCTCGTCGGCGTCGGCATCGATGTGGCCGCCGCTGCCCTGGACGCCCTGCGCCACCTGACGGGCCACGCCGTTCGGATCGACGATCAGCACCACGGCGCCGTCGCCCAGGATCGTGTTGCCGGCGAACATCGGGATATGCCGCAGCTTCACCGACATCGGCTTCACGACGATCTCCTCCGTGTGGAAGACCTCGTCCACCAGGATGCCGAAGCGCTCGCGCCCGACCTGGGCGACCACCACGAAGCCGGCCTGCTCGGCCTCGGTGCCCGGGGTCGATTGCCCGAGCAGGCCGGTGAGCGAGACGATCGGCAGGAGCCGCTCGCGCAGGCGCAGCACCGGCGCGCCGTTGATGTGCTCGACCCGCTGCGCCCCGGCATCGACCCGCACCAGCTCCAGCACGGCCACCTGCGGCAGGGCGAAGCGGTGCTCGCCGGCCCGCACGATCAGGGCGGCGACGATGGCGAGCGTCAGCGGGATCTTGATGGTGAAGGTGGTGCCGCGGCCCGCCGTGGTGGCGATGTCGATCAGGCCGCCGATGGTCTCGATGTTGGTCTTGACCACGTCCATGCCGACGCCGCGGCCCGAGACCGAGGTCACCGCCGCCGCCGTCGAGAAGCCGGCGTGGAAGATGAACTTGGCGACCTGGGCGTCGGTCATCCGCTCGACATCGGCCTGGGAGGCGAGCCCGCGCTGCACCGCCTTCTGGCGGATCGCCGCGAGGTTCAGGCCCTTGCCGTCGTCGGCGATCTCGATCGTGATCGTGCCGCCCTCGTGGTAGGCGGCGAGCCGGATCGTGCCGCGGGCGGGCTTGCCCGCCGCGATGCGCTCAGCGGTCGATTCGAGCCCGTGATCGGCCGAGTTGCGGACCATGTGGGTCAGCGGGTCCTTGATGACCTCAAGGACCTGCCGGTCGAGCTCGGTCTCGTTGCCGACCATCACCAGGTCGATCTGCTTGCCAAGTTCCGCCGAGAGATCGCGGACCACGCGCGGCAGCTTCTGCCACGCGTTGCCGATCGGCTGCATGCGCGTCTTCATGACGCCTTCCTGCAGCTCGGCCGTGACGTGCGACAGGCGCTGCAGCGGGACCTTGTAGCTCGAATCCTCGTGCCGGCGGGCGATCTCGAGGAGCTGGTTGCGGGTCAGCACCAGCTCCGAGACCATGGTCATCAGGTGCTCGAGCGTATCGACGTTCACCCGAATCGTCTGGTTCTTGGCGGCGGCGGCCGTCTCGCCCTCGGCGCCTTCGGCCTTCTCGGCCCGGACCGGCTCGGCCTTGTCCTCGGCCTTGTCGGCCTCGACCGCGTCCGGCTTGGCAGCGTCGGCCTGGGCGGGCCCGCTCTGCGCCACCGCCTTCGGCGCCGCGCTCGCGACCGGCGCGGGGGCAGGCGGCGGGAGAGCGAAATCCGATTCGTCCGGTCCCGGCGCCGCCAGGAAGGCGGCCTCCAGGTCATCCAGGGAGACTTCGCCGGGCTTCAGCTCGCGGACCACCGGATCGGGCAGCACCGGCTCGGGTGGGGCCGCCTGCACCGGCGCCTCGGCCACCCCCTCGGCCATGCGCTCCAGGGCGGAGATGAGGTCGTCGTCCGAGCCAGACGGCTCCGTGCCGGTGGCCTCGAGGTCGGCGAGAATCGCCTTCAGCCGGTCGAGCGTCAGCAGAATCAGCGTGACCGAGTCCGAGGTGGCGGGCAGCCCGTCGCGGAACCGACCCATCAAGGTTTCCGCGGCGTGCGCCAAGGCTTCGAGCCGCGGTAGACCGAGGAATCCGCAGGTTCCCTTGATGGTATGCACCAATCGGAAGATATTCCGAAGAATAGTCTCGTTATTCGGATCCTGCTCGAACCGAACCAGTTCTGCATCGACCGTGTCGAGATGCTCCCCGCTCTCGGTCAGAAACTCGCGAAGCAGGTCGTCCATAGTCGCTACTCGTTACGCGGAGAAGGTCTCGCGCAACCTACTTACTCGCGCGGGGTTAGGGAAGCGTTTCCATCCCGGCCCCGCGCCGACGTTTTTCAGGTCTTCACGCGAGTGCCGTGTCGGAAGCCTCGCCCTCAGCAGCATCGGGCGCGTCGATCACTGTGGGTTCGGCGGTGATCGTCACTTCGTCATCCTGGATGGCGAAGCGAACAGCCATGCTGGCGGCCCGCGCCACGAGGCCGGCATAGAACGGCAGGATGCCGTGGGCGTCGACCGTCCCGCTCTCGGGGCTGCCCGCCATGAGTTCCTCGACGTGCGGGGGAATGCGGGCATGCGAGCCCTTGGCCTTGAACACGAAGGTCGGTGCCTCGCCGTCGCCGGAGACGACCACGTCGATCACGCCGCCGCGCGGGATCGCCGAGGTCGCGATCATCACGAGGTTCAGGAGCAGCTTGACCTTGTTCTTCGGGAACAGGGCCTGCGGCGCACTCCAGGTCAGCTTGGTCTTGTCGTCGGAGAACATGCCCTTGGCGACGCTCTCGGCATCGGCGAGATCGATCGAGGCGCCGGCGGACCCGGCCGCCCCGAAGGCGATCCGGGCGAATTTCAGCCGCGCCGAGGCCTGCCGGGCGCTCTTGCCGATCAGCTCCAGCGCGAAGGTGCGCATCGATTCGTCCTGGTCGTCCTCCAGGACCTCCAGCCCGTTCACGATCGCGCCGACGGGGCTGATCACGTCGTGGCAGACGCGGGAGCAGAGCAGAGCCGCGAGGTCGAGGCCGTCGAGGGTCAGGGTGGGCGAGTTCGGGGAGGACATGGCGCGCTCCGGGCGGGCGGATCTGGAATTCGGACGTCTGCGGGCCGGAACCCCGAACGGGATATCCGGTACTCGGCCGCCCGATGCGGCGATCGCGTCGCCCGAAGGGAGCCCGCACGGCCTGCAGGTCGAACCGGGGGCGACGACCGGTCCGCACGGATAGACGCCACGGCCGCCTTTGAAAAGCGTTACCGGGTGGGACGATGGGACGGGCCGGCCCCGGATTCGGGGGCCGCGCCGCGGCCGTGACGGCCGCAGCGGACAGGATCGGGGCGGATCGGGTACGATGCCCGATCCGTCGGGCCAGGGAGGATGCGCCATGAGACGTGAGACCGGCATCCGGAACAGAGCGGCCGCGGCCCGGCCGCGCCTGCCCCGCCGCGGCTTCGATCACCGCTGAGCCCCCCATGCCGCCCGCCAGCACACCGCCCGCCCCCACCCTGCGCGAGAGTCTGAGCCCCCGCCTCCGCGTCGCCGATTCGGAGGCCGCGCACGACCGGCTCGCCGAGATCGCGCCGGCCTTTCCGGCCGGCTTCCTGACACCGCCCTGCCGCGACCTGCTGCTCGGGATCGCCGATCATTCGCCGTTTCTCTGGCGGGCGATCACGCGCGCCCCGGATCGCCTCGTCGCCCTGCTGGAGCAGCCGCCGGACGCGGCCAGCCGGACGATCATCGCGCAGCAGCGCGCGGTCGGGGGCGATTGCGGCACCAATCCGGACCTCGCCGCGGTGAGCCGCCGGCTCCGCGAGAACCGAGAGGCGCACGCCCTTCTGGTCGCCCTGGCCGATCTCGGCGGCGCCTGGGACCTCGCGGCGGTGACCCAGGCCCTGTCCGACTTCGCCGACGCGTCGGTGAGCGCCGCGACCGAGGCGCTGCTCCGGCAGGGCATGGCGGCCGGGCGCTTCCGGCCGCCGGACCCGGCGGCGCCGCAGGACGGGTCGGGGCTGATCGTCCTGGGCCTCGGCAAGCTGGGCGGCGGCGAGCTGAACTACTCGAGCGACATCGACGTCGTGGTCTTCTACGAGGCCGAGTCCGCCGCGGCCGCGACCGGCGGGGACCCCAAGGCGTTCTTCGTCAAGCTCGCGCAGGGCCTGGTGAAGCTCCTCGCCGACCGGACCGCCGACGGTTACGTCCACCGGATCGACTACCGGCTGCGGCCGGATCCGGGCTCCACCGCGGTGGCGCTCTCCACCGTCTTTGCCTTCGACTACTACCAGACGCTCGGCCAGAACTGGGAGCGCGCCGCCTTCATCAAGGCCCGGCCGATCGCCGGCGACATCCCGGCCGGGGAGGCGTTCCTCGCGGAACTCGCGCCGTTCATCTGGCGGCGGCATTTCGACTTCCCGGCCATCGCCGAGATCCACGCCCTGAAGCGGCAGATCCACATGGTCCGCGGTCACGAGACCATCGCGGTCGCCGGCCACGACATCAAGATCGGCCGCGGCGGCATCCGGGAGATCGAGTTCTTCGTCCAGACGCAGCAGCTCGTCTTCGGCGGCCGCAAGCCGGCCCTGCGCGGTCGCCGCACCGTCGCGATGCTCAGCCGTCTCGTCGCGGAAGGCTGGATCGACGGCAAGGCCCGGGATGAACTGAGTGCCGCCTACGACTTCCTGCGCACCCTGGAGCACCGGATCCAGATGGTCCGGGACGAGCAGACCCAGCGCCTGCCCACCGGGGCCGAGGCGCTGACCGCCCTCGCCCTGTTCTCGGGCTTCCCCGATCTGCCGACCTTCGAGGCCGCGCTGCTCCACCATGCCGGCCGGGTGCAGGCCCATTACGCCCTGCTGTTCGAGGCGGAGGCGGACGCGGACGACACGCTGGTCTTCGGCGAGACCGAGCCGGAGCCCGCCACCCTGGCCCGGCTCGGCGCCTTCGGCTTCCGCGACCCGCAGCGCGCCTGGGAGACCGTGCAGGGCTGGCATCTCGGGCGCCGCCCGGCGCTGCGGACCGGCCGCGCGCGGGAGATCCTCGCCGAGATGCTTCCGGCCCTGCTGCGGGCGCTCGGCGGCACCGCCGACCCGGACGCGGCGCTGCTCGCCCTCGACCGGGCCTTCGCGCGGATGCCGGCGGTCGCCGAGCTGCTCGCGATCCTGCGCTCGCACGAGCGGCTGCGGCTGCTGTTCGCCGACATCCTCGGCACGGCGCCGCGCCTCGCCGACACGGTGGGCTTGAGCCCGCACGTCCTCGATACCGTGCTCGACGCGGATTTCGTGGTGCCGACCACCGATCCCGACGCGGTCCGGACCCAGTATCGGGCCCTGGTTGGACAGCCGGCGAGCCACGAGGAATTCCTCGACCGCTGCCGGGACGCCACGCGCCAGATGATCTTCGTCACCGGCGCGCGCCTCCTCTCCGGCATCCTCACCCCGCGCCAGGCCGGGGAGGCCTACACGGCGATCGCCGAGGCCACGGTGGCGCTGAGCCTGGAGGCGGAGGAACGCCGCTTCGGTCTCGATCACGGCGCGGTGCCGCGGGGGCGGTGCTGCGTCCTCGCCCTCGGCCGGCTCGGATCGCGGCAGCTCAGCGCCGAATCCGACCTCGACCTCGTGTTCCTCTACGATTTCGATCCGGAGAACCGCACCAGCGACGGCCGGCGGCCCCTCGACGCCGTGGTGGCCTACAACCGTCTGGCGCAGCGCCTGTTCGCGGCGCTCACCACCGCCACCCGGCGCGGCCGCCTCTACGCGGTCGACCTGCGGCTGCGGCCCTATGGCAGCCATAGCCCGCCGGCCGTCCAGCTCTCCGGCTTCGCCGCCTACCATCGGGACGAGGCCGAGCCCTGGGAGCACATGGCGCTCGCCCGCGCCCGGGTCGTAGCGGGCGACGCGGATCTGGGCGCGGCGGTCACGGCGGAGATCGCCCGGATCCTGGGGAAGCCGCGCGATCCCGCCAAGGTCTGTGCCGAGGCAGGCGCGATGCGGGCCCTGGTCGCCCGCGAGCGCGGCCATGCCGGCCCCTTCGACCTGAAGCTCGCGCCGGGCGCCCTGTTCGACCTCGATTTCCTGGCCCAATCCATCGTTCTGAGCCACGCGGGCGGCTGGCCAGGCTGCATCGGCCTCGGCGCGGAGGATCTGTTCGGCGGCGCCGCGGCGCGCGGCCTTCTGCCGGCGGCGACCGCCGAGCCCCTCGCCGAGACCTAC
Organism: Methylobacterium sp. OAE515; assembly: GCF_041806315.1. Lineage (NCBI taxonomy): Bacteria > Pseudomonadati > Pseudomonadota > Alphaproteobacteria > Hyphomicrobiales > Methylobacteriaceae > Methylobacterium > Methylobacterium sp. OAE515. Next base: position 1,152,008 of record NZ_JBGMUV010000001.1, on the reverse strand, counting down.
GGCTTCCTCGACGCGGTCTATCAATGGCAGCGGCTCGTGATGGCGGATCCCGCCGCGGAACCGTCCGAGACCGCGTCCCGGCAGATCGCCAAGGCCGTGGGCCTGCCGGACGCGCGCAGCCTCGCGGCCGAGCTGCGCCGCCATCGGCGCCGGAGCCAGGCCCTGCTCGCGCGGATCCGGCGCTCGGTGCGGGGGCCGCGCGGTGTCTAAGGCGGGTGATCCACCCCGGAAACCGTCGACATCGGCGGCCCGCTCGGGCATTCATGGAGGTCTTGGGAGGAACCATGACGGGCGCGGCGACGATTTCGGGGCCTGAGCGCGAGCGGATTGCCGCCACGCTCGCCGAGATCGCCTGCGCGGCGGGCGAGATCCTGCGCCGCTATCATCGGGGCCCCTGCCCCCATGGCTTGAAGCCCGACGGCTCCCCGTCGAGCGCCGCCGATGTCGAGGCCGAGGATCTGATCGTCGCCGCCCTCGCCGGGCGGTTCCCGGGCATCGCGGTGGTCGCGGAGGAGCGCGCGCAGAGCGGCGCGCCCGCGGGGCGGCCGGCCGAAACCTTCTTCCTGGTCGATCCCCTGGACGGCACCCGTGACTTCCTCGCCGGGACGCCGGATTACTCGGTCAACATCGCCCTGGTGGCGGGCGAGCGCCCCGTCGCGGCGGCCCTCGCGGCACCGGGCCTCGGCCGGGTCTGGTGGGCGGGCCCGCGGACCCTCGAGGCGCCGGTGGTCGATGGGCGGCCGGGCGCGGCGCGACCCGTCCACGCGCGCCCGGTCCCGGAGGCCGGCCTGCTCGCCCTGGGCAGCCGCCGCCACGGCGATGCCGCCACCGACCTCTGCCTCGCCGCCCTGCCGGTGCTGGAGACGCGCCAAGTCGGCTCCGCCGTCAAGTTCGGCCTGATCGCCGCCGGCGAGGCGGACATCTACGTGCGCTGCGGCCCGACCATGGAGTGGGACACCGCCGCGGGCGATCACATCGTCGCGGCCGCCGGCGGCTGCGTGGTGGTGCCGGGCGGCGGCCCGATCCGCTACGGGCGGCAGGGTCCCGACCACCGCAACGGCCCGTTCGCGGCGCTCGGCGACCCGAGCCTGGCGCCCCGGCTCGCCCTTCCCGCCTGCGCAACCGGCCGGTCCGCGGTCGCGCCGCTCAGCGCGGCGCATCCCTAGGCGGCGCATCTCTAGGCGGGACGTCCTGCAGGCCGCGCAAGGCCGGCCAGGCCGCCTCCGCCTGCCGGGCGAGGTCGGGATTCGCCAGGAAGCGGCCCCGGCGCTCGGCATCGCGGAACAGGTAGAGGCGCTCGCCGATCACCGCGAAGACCAGGGGATCGGCCTCCACCAGCCGGCCCTCCAGGATCCCGGCGGCGTCGAAGCCCCCGAGCCGCGGGGCATAGGCCGCCGGCTCGTCCCGGAAGGCCTCGCGGTTGGCGCCGCTGGCGAAGCGCCAGACCTGCCCGCCCCAGGCCAGCTCGAACCGCGCCGTCCCGGCGAGCGGGCCGCCCTCCAGGAAGTAGCTGACCGGGTCGAATCCGTTGAGGGTCAGCAGCTCGATCCGCGTCCCGGTGGGCTCGGCCCGCCCCGGTGCGGGGACGGCCAAGGCGGCGATCAGCGCGATCGTGCGGGCCAACCCCCGCCTGCGCGGCGCGCCGGGTGCGGGGTCAGGACGCGTTAACCACATCTTGCGAATTCCCTCAGAAGCTGGTCCGAGTCATCCACCCGGGCCCCGGCGGGACCGAGCCCGGCCGGATGACAGCCCTGGGCCGCTGTCGGCGCGCCGGGGCAGGAGCGGCACAGGTCCATCGCACGAACCGTTAATCGAACCGGGCGAGGAGACAACGATGACGGCACGAGACGATCGCGGCACCGACCGCCGCCACCTGCTGCGCACGGGCCTCGCCCTGGCGCTCGGCACCCCGCTCGCCGGCCTCGGCAGCGCGGGCGCGGCCCTGGCGGCCGCTGGGGATCTGGACACGCCCGAGACCTTCCGGCCCGGCGAGGTCGTGGAATCCGGCCACCGCTTCTTCGGCAGCGTGTCGCGCGGGCTCGCGCTCACGGTCGAGGAGGCGGGCCGGCGCTGGGGCGAGCCGAACGGCTACATCCTCGGCCAGGAGGGCGGCGGCGCGGTCGTGGCCGGCGTCCGCTACGGCGAGGGCACGCTCTACACCCGCAATGCCGGCCAGCGGCGGATCTACTGGCAGGGCCCGTCGCTGGGCTTCGACGTCGGCGGCGACGGCGCGCGCACCATGATGCTGGTCTACAACCTGCCGAACGTCCGCGAGCTGTACCGCCGCTTCGCCGGCGTCGACGGCTCGGCCTATCTGGTCGGCGGCTTCGGCATGACCGCGGTGGTGAGCGACCGGATCATCGTGGTGCCGATCCGCAGCGGCGTCGGTGCCCGCCTCGGCATCAATGTCGGCTATCTGAAGTTCACCCGCGAACCGACCTGGAACCCGTTCTGAGGGTTCGGCAGGAGGGATCGGCAGGCCCGGATTTCACCCTTGCGGCCGACCTGGGCTAGACTGAGGACGGGCCGGGTCTTCCGGCCGGATACGCGGGCTGTTCCCTCGTGATCGAAACGGTAATGATCTTCGCGCTGGGTTTCCTGGCGGCGAGCCTGTGCGGCCTCCTGCTGCTGCCGGCCCTCAACGCGCGCGCCGCCCGGCTGGAGCGGCGGCGTGCGGAGGCACGCCTGCCCCTCTCGCCGGCCGAGATCGCCGCCGAGCGCGATTTCCTGCGCGCGCAGTTCGCCGTGCAGCAGCGCCGCCTGGAGCGCCGGGTCGAGACCGTGGAGGCGAAGCGCCAGGCCGACATGGCGGCGATCGGCGCGGGGACCATGCGGGTCGCGGCCCTCGCCCGGGACGTCGCGGCGCGCGACGCCGAGATCGCCCAGGCTCAGGCCAAGACCCGGGAACTCGAGACCGAACTGGCCGTGGCGCGCGAGGACGGGACCGCGAGCCTGGCCACGCTTCAGGCCCTGGAAGACGCCCATGCGGATCTGCTCGACAGCCTTCTGGCGCTGCGGCACCGCGCGACCCCGGCGGCCGATCAGGATGCCGGGGCACTGGCCGCCGAGCGCGACGCCCTGCGCGCGAGCCTGAAAGCGGCCGAGGAGGCCCTGGCCCTGACGGTGGCCGACCGGCAGGGCGAACCGCACGCCGGGATCGAGCGCGAGAACGCCGATCTGCGCCGGCGGATCATCGAGGTTGCCGACGCCCTCGCCGGCCCGGGCCCGATGCCGCGGGCCGCCTATCCGGTCCCGCAGCCGCAACCCGAACGGGTCTGACCGGGTTCGCATCCGGGCGCCGGGCTTCGCCACGCGGTCCGGCCCGAAAACCTGTGCGGTTGGCCTTGTTTCGACCACGCAAAGGCCCCATCGCAACCCGGACTTGTCCCACGACCTTTCTTCTCAACAGATGGTACGGATACCCATGCGCCTGAAGCCGATCATCCTCGCCGTCACGGCGGCCTGTGCCCTGACGCTGCCGGCAGCGGCGCAGCAGTCGAAGCGGGGTAACGAGACCCTGAAGAAGTACTGCACTGGCGACTATCTCACCTATTGCGGCAATCTGGCGCCTGATGATCCGGCGACCGATGCCTGCTTCCAGAAGAACTGGAAGAAGCTCAGCGAGAACTGCCGTCGCGCGATCGACGCCTACGAGGCCGAGCATGAGCAGAGCGCACCGGCCAAGGGGCGGCAGGGCTCGCAGGGCGGCCGGGAGCGTCGGGGCTGAGCATCGGACCCGGCCTGTAGCGGCGCCGCGCTCGCGCCGGAGCGCGGCAACGGCTAAGGTAACGCTCCCGCCGGCCTCCCCGTGCCGGCGCCGAGCCCGCCGGACCCTCGCGCGATGTTGTCGAATTCCGCCCTGAAGCTCCTCGCCGCGTCCGGTCTCGTGGCCCTGGCGGTCTCCGCCTGCGGCCGGCGCGGGGCCCTCGAGCCGCCCCAGACCTCCGCGCCCGCCGCGCCGGCCTCCGCGCAGGCGGGCTCGGACGCGGTGAGCGGGCGCCGGACCCTGCCGGTCTCGGTCGGCCTCGGCGGCGGCGCGCCCGAACCGGACCCGGCTTCGGTGCGCGCGGGCGACGAGCTGTCCCTGGCGGCGGTGCCGCCGGGCGGGACCGAAGCGCCGGTGGAGACCAGCCGCGGCGCGCGGCGGGGCTACCGCGTCCCGAAGGAGCCTTTCATTCTGGATCCGCTGCTGTAGACGGCGGGGGCCGGAGCGCCGCTCCGCGTCGTTGTCGTGCCGCGCCGATCCGGTGACCTGATCGTCGGAGCGCGTCCGCCTCGTCCCGCGGCCGGGTGTTTCACGGGAAACAGCCTCCGCTCCGGCGCGCAGACGAGACACGGCCGAGATGCACCACTTCCACTACCGCGACGGGCGCCTGCACGCCGAGGATGTCGACCTGACAACCCTCGCCGCCGAGGTCGGCACGCCGTTCTACTGCTACAGCACCGCTACCTTGGAGCGGCACTACCGCGTGTTCGCGGAGGCGTTCGCGGGGGACGATGCGCTCGTCTGCTTCGCCATGAAGGCGAACTCGAACCAGGCCGTGCTGCGCACGCTCGCGGCGCGGGGCGCCGGGATGGACATCGTCTCGGGCGGCGAGTTGCACCGGGCGCTGGCCGCCGGGGTGGATCCGGGCAAGATCGTGTTCTCCGGCGTCGGCAAGACCCGCGCCGAGATGGAGGCGGCGCTCAAGGCCGGGATCTACTGCTTCAACGTCGAGAGCGAGCCGGAACTCGCGCTTCTCTCGGAGACCGCGGTGGCGCTCGGCCTGAAGGCGCCGATCTCGATCCGGGTGAATCCCGACGTTGATGCCGGCACCCATGCCAAGATCTCCACCGGCAAGTACGAGAACAAGTTCGGCATCCCGATCACCCGGGCCCCGGCCGTCTACGCGGCCGCGGCGGCGCTGCCGGGCATCGCCGTGCACGGGGTTGACATGCATATCGGCAGCCAGATCACCGATCTGGCCCCGTTCGCCGACGCGGCGCGTCTGCTCGCCGGCCTCGCCCGGGAGCTGATGGCGGCGGGCCATCCCCTGAGCCACATCGATTTCGGCGGCGGCCTTGGGATCCCCTACCGCGACGACAACGCCCCGCCGCCGGACCCGGCCGCGCTGGCCGCGACCCTGCGGCCCCATTTCGCCCCGCTCGGCCTGCGGCCGGTCTTCGAGATCGGCCGGATGATCGTCGGCAATGCCGGGATCCTGGTCACCCGGGTGCTCTACGTGAAGCACAGCGAGGGCCGCACCTTCGTGATCGTCGACGCGGCGATGAACGACCTGATCCGCCCCACCCTGTACGAGGCCTATCACGGCCTGCGGCCCGTCCTCGAGCCGCGGCCCGACACCCCGCGCCTCGTCGCCGACGTGGTCGGCCCGGTCTGCGAGAGCGGCGACTATCTCGCCCTCAACCGCGATATGCCGGAGGTGAAGGCCGGCGACCTGATCGCCGTGATGAGCGCCGGCGCCTACGGGGCTGTCCAGTCCTGCACCTACAACACCCGGCCGCTGGTGCCGGAGGTGCTGGTCCGGGCCGATCGTGCGGCGGTCGTGCGTCCGCGCGTCGGGGTCGAGGCGCTCGTCGCCCTCGACAGCGTGCCGGACTGGCTGGCGTGAGCGGGGATCCTGTGGGCGCCTCTCCAGCCGCGCCAGTGGCGGATCCGGCCGGCCGCCTGCCGCTGTCGGTCTTCATCATCGCCCGGAACGAGGCGGACCGGCTGGGTGCGACGATCCGGGCGGTGCGCGATCTGGCCGACGACATCGTGGTGGTCGATTCGGGCTCCACCGACGGCACGCAGGCGCTCGCGGCCGCGCTCGGCGCGCGGGTGATCCACAATCCCTGGCCGGGCTACGGTCCCCAGAAGCGCTTTGCCGAGGCGCAGTGCCGGCATGACTGGCTCCTGAACCTCGACGCCGACGAGGTGGTGCCGGGGGACCTCGCCCGGGAGATCCGCGCCCTGTTCGCGGCGGGCGAACCGCGCCGGCCGGCGTGGCGGATCGCGATCGCCGAGATCTTCCCCGGCGAGGGCCGTCCCCACCCGCTCGCCTACACGCTGACCCCGGTGCGGCTCTACCGCCGGGACCGGGGTCGCTACTCGGCCTCGCCGGTTCACGACCGCGTGGTGCTGGAGCCCGGGGTGACGCCCGGCCGGCTCAAGGGCGTGATTCACCACTTCTCGGTGCGCTCGCTGGGCGACCAGCTGGACAAGCTCAACCGCTACTCGGATCAGCAGGCCGACGACTTGGAAGCCCGGGGCGTGGTGATCCCGACCTGGCGCGTCTTCGTCGAGTTGCCGGGCAACTTCCTCAAGGCCTATCTCGGCCGCCGCCACATCGTGCGCGGCACCTACGGCTTCCTCACCGCCATGAACTACGCCATCTCCCGGCATCTACGCGTCGCCAAGCACGTAGAGCGTCGCCGTTTGGCCGCGGCCCGCCGGGATCGGGTTGACCCGCTCGATCCGACCTTCTAGAGCCAGGGCGCCGGAGACGTGGCCGAGCGGCTGAAGGCACTCGTTTGCTAAATGAGCATACCCAGAAATGGGTATCGAGGGTTCGAATCCCTCCGTCTCCGCCAGCAGATTTTATGCCCTTGAAACAACTGGTTAGGCTGGCAGCCGCCTGGCGTTTCGCAGGTTCGCTCTGAGCCTCGTCTCAAGCGGCACAGTCGTCGACCTGGGAGGGCCGGCGGAAGCGTCGGATAACCGAATCATCCTCTGTCATCGAAAACGTCCCAGCCGAGACACGGCACGGTGATCAGGAGGCGGTCTCGCGCGGCGCGCCGGTCTCAAGCGTAGGCGAAGGGAGATCTTCGCCCTTCCGGATCGCCTGGGCCGGTTCGCGCCCCGAGTGGGGCGCCCCCATCTCCAGCGCCTGCCATCGAGACGTTCAACTCCAGGCATGCCGCGGCGGCGCGATCCCGTTCAGCACGTGGTTGCCCACGTGGAAGGTCTTCCAGCGCACCGGGTCGTGCAGGGTGTGGGTGCGGGCATTGCGCCAGTGCCGGTCGAGGTTGTCCGCCGCCAGCACCGAGCGGGTACCCGCGAGCTCGTGCAGCTTGTTGGCGGCCGACAAGGCGATCTCCGTGGTCAGCACCTTGGCTTCCGCCACGGCCACCGCGGCCTCGGCGGCCTCCGCCTCCGTCGGGCCGTCCAGGATCCCGTCGATCGCCCGCCCCGCCCGGGCCAGCAGGGCCTCGGCGGCCCGCAGCGCCACGACCAGCTGGCCGACCTCGCGGATCGTCAGGGCGTCCTCGGAGGCGCGCTCCCGCCCGCTGTCGATCCACGGCCGCGACCGCGTCCGTACGAAGCGGACCATCTCATCGAAGGCGCCCCGCGCGATCCCGAGATCGACCGCCGCCTGGATGAACTGGGAGACCGGGCCGTTCGACGACGGCCGCTCCCCGCCTTGCCAGGCGGGGATCACCGCCTCGGGCGCGACCGCGACGCCGCGCAGCGCGACATCGCCGCTCGCCGTGGTGCGCTGGCCGAACCCGGACCAGCTGTCGATGACCGTCAGGCCAGGTGCGTCGCGGTCCACGATGGCGAGGTGGACGCGGCCCTCCGCGTCGACCGCGCCGATGTGGATGAAGTGGGCGAACAGCGCACCGGTCGCGTAGAACTTGTCGCCATCGACGACGAAACCGTCGCCCTGCGGCCGGAGCGTGGTCTCGAACGCACCGACATGGCGGCTGTTCTTCTCCGAGAAGGCGTTGCCCAGGCGATAGCCCTGCAGCACGCGGTCGAACCACAGCCGCTTCTGCGCCTCTGAGCCGGTCACCCGGATGACGTCGAGCGCCGCGAAGTGGTTCTGCGGGATCTGGCCGATCGACGGATCGGCCGCCGCGATCAGCGCGATGACCTCGCCCAGCGTGGCGTAGCCGACGCCCGCGCCGTCATAGGCCTTGGGCACTGTGATCCCCCAGAGACCCGAATTCGAGAAGCGGTCGAGCTCCGCCACCGGCAGGCGCCGGTGGCGATCCCGCTCGGCCGCGCCGGCCGCGAACTCCGCCGCGAGGTCGCGGGCGATCTGCAAGGCCTCCGCTTCCGTTGTGATCCGATGGGCGCGGGGCTGCGGCGTGGGCGACGCGGCTGTGGTCATGGCGGATCCGGAAGAGGACGGCATTGGAAACGAGGGCGATGCCCGACAGGCGAAAGCAAACGCGCCGGCGAGTCAACGACGACGCGCGATCGATTCTTCCGATCTGAAGATGATGCGCCAAGCTTCGTGCAACTGCAGCGGTACATCGGAGCAGATCGACATCCGATGGGCGCACAAAAGAGAAATGTACTTCTCCCGATCTGCGCAAAAAACATATTGATCGTTTTGAGATCGGCGGGCGATCCTTCAGCGCCGCGCTGGCGCGGCCGATTTTCGGAAAACATCCATGTCCGACGCGTTTTCGTCCCTGTCGCGGCGCGCCCTCATGCGGGCGGGCGCGGCCCTCGGCACGGCGGCCCTGCTGCCCGGCGCGGCACGGGCCGCGGAGGCCGCGGAGGCCGCGGAGGCCGCAGGCGACGGCACCCTGTCGCTCAAGGGCAAGACCATCGCGATCAGCGTCGCCGGCACCGACCATTTCTTCGACCTCAAGGCCTATCAGGCGCAGGTCGAGACCGTGAAGGAGCTGGGCGGCACCCCGATCGGGCTCGATGCCGGGCGCAGCGACAAGGCGCTGGTCAGCCAGCTGCAGACCCTGGTCACCCAGAAGCCCGACGCCGTGATCCAGACGCTCGGCACCCTCACAGTGGTCGATCCGTGGCTGAAGAAGCTGCGGCAGGCCGGGATCCCGGTCTTCTCGGTGGACCTGCCCTCGACCAACGTCATCAACACCGCGACCTCGGATAATTTCTCGCTGGGCGCGCAGCTGGCGCTGCAGCTCGTGTCCGACATCAACGGCCGGGGCAACATCGTGGTGTTCAACGGGTTCGCCGGCGTTCCGGTCTGCGAGATCCGGTACACGCAGCTGCGGGCCGTGCTGAAATACTACCCGGATGCGAAGATCATCCAGCCCGAGCTGCGGGACGTGATCCCCAACACGGTGCAGGATGCCTACGGGCAGATCACCGCGCTGCTCGCCAAGTATCCCGAGCCGGGCTCGATCGCGGCGATCTGGTCGGCCTGGGACATCCCGCAGCTCGGCGCCACGCAGGCGCTGATCGCGGCCGGGCGCACGGAGGTCCGCACCTACGGGGTCGACGGCACCCCGCAGGTGCTGGCCCTGGTCAAGGACCCGAAGGCGCCGGCGGGTGCCGTGGCGGCGCAGCAACCCTCAGTGATCGGCCGCACGGCGGTGCTCAACGTCGCCCGCTACTTCGCGGGCCAGACGAACCTGCCGTCCCAGACCTTCGTGCCGGCCATCGTCGCCAACAAGGCGAACGCCGCCGAAGTCCAGCGGCAGCTCGGGCAGGCCTGAAGCGGCCCGGACGAGACCTTCCGCATGACGACCTCCGCCGTGCCGCCGGCCCTCGCGATGCAGGGACTGGTCGCGACCTTCGGGCCGACCCGGGCGCTCGACGGCGCCTCCCTTACGGTCGGGCCGGGGACGATCCACGGGCTGATCGGCCATAACGGCGCGGGCAAGTCGACCCTCATCAAGGTCCTGGCCGGGCTCGTGACGCCGCAGGCCGGGACGATTGCGCTGGACGGCGCTCCGGTCGCCGGCATGACGCCCGACGGCGCAGAAACGCTCGGTATCGCCTTCATCCACCAGGAGCGGCTGCTGGTGCCGACCGCCACCGTCGGGGAGGCGCTGTTACTCGGCCGGGAAGCGGCGGACTCCCGCTTCGGAATCCGGCGCGGCAGCCTGCAGCGCCGGGCGGAGGCGGCGCTGGATCACTTTTTCGGCGTCAGCCTGCCGAAGGGCGTCCTGATCCGCGATCTCTCCACCGCGCAGCAGCAGATCGTGCAGATCACCCGGGCGCTGCTCGCCGAGCCGCGGATCCTGGTCTTCGACGAGCCGACGGCGGCGCTCGCCCAGCGGGAGGTGGAGCACCTGTTCGCCGCCATCCGCCGGCTGAAGGCGCAGGGGCTGACCACGCTGTACATCTCCCACTACCTCGCGGAGATCGAGCAGCTCTGTGACACCGTCACGGTGATGCGCAACGGGCGGGACGTCGCCCAGGTCGATCCGCGGCACGTCCCGGCCGGCGGCCTCGCGCAGCTGATGATCGGCCGCCCGGTGACCGACCTCTACCCGCGCCACCGCACCGCGCCGGGCGCGCCCGTTCTGAAGATGGCAGGGGTCGGCGTGGGCACGGGCGTCCGCGACGTCTCCTTCACCCTCCGCCGCGGCGAGGTGCTGGGTCTGACGGGCCTGCTCGGCTCCGGCGCCAAGGACCTCGTCCAGGCGCTGTTCGGCCTCGCGCCGATCACGGCCGGCGCCGTGACGGTCGACGGGCAGACGGCGCGCCTGCGCAACCCCGTCGAGGCCGTGCGCCGGGGCATCGCGCTGGTGCCGGAGGATCGGCGTGCGCATGGGGTCGCGCCCGATCTCGGCATCCGCGAGAACCTGACGCTGGCGAGCCTCGGACGGCTGAGCCGCTGGGGCTGGCTCGACCGGTCCGCGGAGCGGCGCCGGGCGCTGGACCTCATCGGCGCACTGCAGATCAAGGCCGGCGGGCCGGACGCGCCGGTGCGGACGCTGAGCGGCGGCAACCAGCAGAAGGTGGCGCTCGGCAAGTGGCTCGCACGGGAGGCGCGCCTCTACATCCTCGACGAGCCCACGATCGGGGTCGACATCGCCGCCAAGGCCGAGATCTACCGGCTGATCGCCGAGGCCGCGGAGCGCGGAGCCGGGATCCTGCTGCTGTCGGCCGATCCCGACGAGCTGCTCGGCCTGTGCGACCGGATCCTCGTCATGTTCCGGGGGACGATCGTCGCGGAGCACGCTGCCGCCGTGACCGATGCCGGGACCCTGCTCCAGGCGTCCTTGACCGGCGGCGAAATGGAGGTGGCCCGTGCCGCTTAGCGCTGCTCCAACCCTCGCCGTGCCTGCCCCTGAGACCGGCCCCGCATCCCGGATCGCGCAGGCTGTCCAGGCCGCCGCCGGCCTGCGCGGCGCCGGCAGCCTCCTGCTGATCCTGGCGGTGCTGGCGGCCTTCGCCGTGCGGGCGCCGTCCTTCCTGGACCCGTCCAATCTCGGGCTGATCCTGTCGCAGTCGGCGGTGCTCGGCATCCTGAGCCTCGGCCTCACGCTGGTCCTGATCACCGGGGGGACGGACGTGATCGCGGGCGGCATCGACCTCTCCCTCGCCGGGATCCTCGGGCTCTCGGCCGCTACCTACGCGAGCCTCAACCAGGCCGGTTACGGCGATCCCGCCTGCACGGCCGCCGCCCTCGGCACGGGCCTCGCGGTCGGCCTCGTGAACGCGGGGTCGATCCTGCGGCTGCGGATTCCGCCGCTCCTGGCCACGCTCGCGGTGATGAACATCTGCGCCGGGCTCGAACTGGTGCTCACCGAGAACACCACGATCCCCGCGTCCTCGCCCCTGATCGACGCGCTGGGTGGCACCGGCCCGCTGAACGTGCCGGTCCTGGGCTGGCTCCTGCTCGCCCTGGCGCTGGGCCTTGCCGCGCTGCTGCGCGTGACGCCACTGGGCCTCCGGGCCGAGGCGGTCGGCGGCCACCCGGCGGCGGCCCGGGCGGCCGGCATCGCGACGGGGCGCTACGTGGCCGGATCGTACATCGCGAGCGGGCTGCTCGGCGGGGTCGCGGGGATCGCGTCGGTGGCCTTCCTCAACAGCGCCACGGGCGGGTCGTCCGAGATGCTGCTGCCCGTGGTGGCAACCGCCCTCCTGGGCTTCATGGTCTCGCGCCGCTTCGTGCCGACGATCACCGGCACGCTGCTGGCGACCCTGTTCCTCGGCAGCCTGACCAACGTCTTCCAGCTGCTGCACGTCTCGACCTACTGGGTGAACGGGATCGAGGGCGCGCTGATCCTCGCCGTGGTCGGGGTCGGGCGGGTCCGGGGGCGCATCGCATGAGCCTCACGCGAGCACGACCGTCCCGGCCGATCCCGGCGGCGGAGCTTCTGCGGTTCGGGCTGCCGGCCATGCTGGCCCTGGTGCTCGCCGTGTTCTCGGCCCTGGCGCCGGGCTTCCTCACGATGGCCAACGTCACCGGCGTGCTGGTCAACAGCGTGGCCCTGACGGCGATCGTGGCGTTGGCCATGACGCTGGCGGTGGCTTCGGGCGGGACCGACCTGTCGGTCGGCACCGCCGTCGATCTCGGCGGCCTCGCCTTCATCGCGGCGACGAGCGCCGGGCAGCCGGTCGCCCTCGCGGTGTTCTTCGGCCTTCTGGCCGGGATCGCCACGGGGCTGTTCAACGCGCTGCTGATCGCCCGGCTCGGGATCACGCCGTTCCTCGCGACCCTCGGCACCCTGTTCATCGGCCACAGCCTGCAGCAACTCGCCACCGATGGCGGCAATCCGGTCTACGTCCCGGCCGGCCGGATCACCCCGGCGCTGGCCTTCATCGGGCACGGCACCTGGCTGGGCGTCCCGCTCGCCCTGTGGCTGGTGCTCGTGCTGGGCGTCGGCATCGGGCTGCTCCTGGGGCGCACACGGTTCGGCCGCGAGGTTTTGGCCGTGGGCGTCCAGGCGCCGGTCGCGCTCTATTCCGGCCTGCCGGTGCGGCGCATCCTGGCGCTGATCTACGTCGCGAGCGCGACGATCGCAGCGGTCGCCGGCATCCTGCTCTCGGCGCATGTGAACGCCTACGTGCCCTACGCGGGCAACGCCTACCTGCTCGATAGCATCGGCGCGGCCTTCATCGGGACCGCGCTCAGCCGCACCGGGCGGGCCAACGTCCCCGGCACGCTGCTCGGCGTCGCGCTGTTCGGCTTCATGACCAACGGCCTGCTGCTGATCGGCTGGAACTTCTACTGGCAGCAGGTCGGGACCGGGGTGCTGATCCTCCTGACCCTGATCCTGGCCTTCGCGGGCCGGGGCCGGGCGGGCTGAGGTGTCGGGGTGGGCCGATCCGGCGCCGGACAGGCCCGCGGTGCTGGCGGTGCGCGGTCTGACGAAGTGCTTCGGATCGACCCGGGCGCTCGCGGACGTGACCTTCGACCTCGCCGCCGGGGAGGCCCTCGCCCTGATGGGCGCCAACGGTGCCGGCAAGTCGACCCTGGTGAAGATCCTCTGCGGCGTCCACGGGGCCGATGCGGGCTCCATCAGCATCCGCGGGACGGCAGCGGCGTTCGCGTCGCCGGGGCAGGCGCGGGCGCACGGGATCGTCGCCGTGCATCAGTCGATCGCCGATGTCGGCGTCCCGACCCTCTCGGTCGCCGACAATCTCCTGCTCGACCGCGTCTGCGCGGTGCGCGCGCTGGTCTGGATGGGCGGCCGGCGGAGCCGGCGCGCCGCCGCGGCGATCGCAGCCGGGATCGGCCTCGAGATCGACCTGTCCCGCACGCTCGAAACGCTCTCCCTCGCCGAGCGCCAGCTCGTCGCCATCGCTCGCGCGGTCGCGCACGACCCGGCCGTGCTGATCCTCGACGAGCCGACCGCCAGCCTCTCGGCCCCGGAATCCGAGCGCCTGTTCGCGGTCCTCGACCGGCTGAAGAGCCGCGGCGTCGCGCTCCTCTACATCTCGCACAGGACCGGCGATCTGCGCCGCATCGCCGACCGGGTCGTCGTGCTGCGGGACGGCCGGGTCGCGGGCCGGTTCGAGCGCCCCCTGGATCTCGGCGCCGCGCTCGGCGCGATGGTCGGCCGCGCGGTCGGGGATGCGGCGCCCCGCCGCCCGCTGCCGGCAGCCGAGCCGGTCCTGCGCCTGTCCCAGTCCCGGCTCGCGCCGGAAGCGGCGCCGTTCGATCTCGTCGCGCAGGCGGGCGAGGTCGTGGCGGTGACCGGGCCGGTCGGCGCGGGGAAATCGACGCTGGCCGGCGCGATCTTCGGGCTCCGGCCTCTCGCGGCCGGCCGGATGGAGCTCGACGGCCGCCCCTGGCGGCCGCGCTCGGCCCGGGACGCGATCCGGCACGGCGTGTTCATGGCTGGCGAGGATCGCTGGCGGACCACCTTCTTCCCGGCCACCGTGCCGTTCGCGCACATCGCCGGCACGATCGGCTTCCCCTTCCTGGACCGCTGGAGCAGAACCGGCCTCGTGGCGCGGGCGGCCGAGCGGCGCGCGGCGCATGCGGGCATCGCCGCCTTCGGCATCCGGGCGCGCGGTCCCGGGGACCTGCCCTCGGCCCTGTCGGGCGGCAACCAGCAGAAGGTCGTCCTGGCGCGCTGGCACGCTGAGCCGGCGCGGCTGCTGCTGCTCGACGAGCCGTTCCAGGGCATCGATCTCGGCGCGCGCGACGACATCGTCCGGGCAATCCGGTCCGCCGCGCGGGACCGCGCCACGATCGTGTTCGTCAACGACCTCGAAGAGGCCCTCGCGATCGGCGACCGGGTCCTCGTCATGGCGGAGCGTGCCGTGGTCGGAGAGGCCGCCGATCTCGCCGAGACCGGCACGACGGCCTTGGGCGACACCCCGTCATTCTGCTCTGCCGAGACCCCGCCATGCCATCGCCCGCCCACTTCGCGACCGTGACCCTGTCCCTGCGCCGGCTCGCCATCGATTACGGGCTCCTGATCCTGCTCGCCGGCGTGGTGGCGGTCTTCGCCGTCGCCGAGCCCGCCTTCCTGCGCGTCAGCAACCTGTTCAGCATCCTGCAGGCCGTCGCCATTGTGGCTTTGCTCGGCCTGGGCGTGACGGTCACGATGATTGCCGGCGGCTTCGACCTCTCGGTCGGAGGGCTCGCCGCCTTTGTGCAGATGGCGGCCGCCTATAGCCTCGTGGTGCTCGATGGCTCGACCGGGAGCACCCTCCTGCTTTGCCTTGGGCTCGGCATCTTGGTCGGCCTCGGCAACGCCGTGCTGATCGTCCGGCTCGGCATCCCCGACCTCCTGGCGACCCTCGGCATGCTGTTCCTGCTGGCCGGCCTCCAGCTGGTCCCGACCGGTGGTCGCTCGATCGCGCCGGGCATGATCCTGATCGACGGATCGGTCGCGCAGGGCACCTTCAACGACGCCTTCCTGGCGCTGGGCCGGCACCGGTTCTGGGATATCCTGCCGGTCCCGGTTCTGGTCCTCGCGGTCGTGGCGGCCGCACTCTGGCTCGTGATGGAGTGGACCCGCTTCGGCCGGGTGTTCTACGCGGTGGGCGGCAACGAACTCGCAGCCCGGCTCGCCGGAGCGCCGACTCAGCTCTACCGGGTCTCCGCATACGTCATCTCCGCCCTCGTGGCGTCCATCGGCGGCATCCTGCTGGCCGCCCGCATCGGCCGCGGCGACGTCTCGGCCGGCAACGGGCTGATGCTCGATGCCGTCGCGGCGGCTTTGATCGGCCATGCCGTGCTCGGCGCCAATCGGCCGAACATTCTCGGGACGGTCGTGGGCGCCGTCTTCGTGGGCGTCTTGCTCAATGGCCTGACGATGCTGAACGCTCCCTATTACCTTCAGGACCTCATCAAGGGCGCCGTGCTGATCGGCGCCCTGACGGTCACCTACGGTCTCGCCCCGCGGCGGGCCTGACAGGCTGCGATCAGCGCGGCTGCGGGATCCAAGCGGCGCTGGCGGCCTCAGAGCGACCGAAGGCCGGGATCCGGGCGTTGAGGTCCGCGATGGTCCGCACGCCGCCCTCCCGCAGCGCCCCCTGCGTCAGCAGTACAGGCTCGACGGTGATCCGGGGCCCGGGACCCTGCCCGGCAAGGGCGAGCGCCGCGGCCCGGATGGAGACGGCGCCGACCACGGCCGGGTTGGTCGCCGCGGTGGCGACCCAGGGGCTATGCGGCTCGGTGATCTCGCCGATATCGGCGGTCGAGACGTCGGCCGAATAGATCTTGACCTGGTTCGCGAGGTTCAGCTCGTTCACCGCGAGCTTCGCCCCGCGGGCGAACTCGTCATAGGGCGCGAAGATTACCGTGATGCTCGGATTGGCCCGGAGCGCCGCCTTGGCCTGGTCGGCGACCGCGCTCGCCGTCGTGTCGCTGACCGTGCCGAAGCGGGCCTTCTCGATCACGCCCGGATGCGCGGTCTTGAAGGCGGTCCAGACCGCGTCGCGGCGATCGAGCGGCGCGAAGCCGGCGACATAGACATAGGCCGCCTGGAAGCTGGTCCCGTTCTCCTGCACGATCTGGTCCAGCGCCTTCTGGGCGAGCGCCTGATCGCTCTGCTCGACCTGGGGGATCCGGGGATCGTCGAGGTTCACGTCGAAGGCCACAACCTTGATGCCGGCGGCGACGGCTTTCCGGGCGACATCCTTGAGCGATTCCGGCAGGCCGTGGTCGATCACGATCGCCTGGACGCCGAGCGCGATGGCCTGCTCGACCTGCTCGCGCTCCAGGGCGGCGTCCTGCTTGCCGGGGAAGATCCGCAGATCGATGCCCAGCGCCTTGGCCTGGGCCCGGGCGCCGGCCTCGTAGGCCTGGTAGAAATCGCCGGCCGACAGGTAGCGGACCAGCGCGACCTTGACGCCACCGCGATCGAAGGGCGGCGGGGCGCCCGTGTCGGCGGCCCGGGCAGCCGTTGCGAGACCGAGCACCGCGAGGGCGGCGCAGAGACTGAAACGCGCGAACATGGCTCCCCCTGCTCCTACGGCGCGGCGGGCAGCACCTGCCCGATCTTCCACTGGAACGGCGGCTCGGTGCCGTTGACCGCGAAGTCACCGACGATGCGGTCCTTGAAGATCCGCGGGTTATGCGAGGCGATCGTCCGCGCGTTACGCCAGTGCCGATCGAGGGCGTGGCGGCGGCTCGTGGCGGAGGCGCCGAGCGCGTCGAACAGAATCGTGGTCGCGTCCAGCACGAGGCTCGTCAGCACGGTCTGCGCCTGGGCCAGCTCGATCTCCGAGGCCACGTTGACCGCCTGGACGTCGGCCTGGGGCAGGCCCCCGATCCGGGCCTCGTAGGCCCGCTGCACCGCCTCCGCGGCCTGGCGGTTGAGGGCGCCCGCAGCGTAGGCCAGCGCGTGCGCGCGACCAACCACCTGAAGCACCTGCGGGTCGGCGCTGGGCCGCGGCCCGGCCGCGTGGGAATAGGTCCGCGCCCGCTCGCGCACGGCCCGTGTCGCCTCGTCGGCGGCCGCCCGGGCGATGCCGGTTAGCGTCGCGAGGTGGACCGCCTGGAAGAAGGCCGTCCCGTAGGCGAAGCGCACCTCTGTGGGCAACGGCTCGCCGATGGCGGGGGCCTCCGTGAACGTGGCGGTGCCGCTGGCGGTCAGGCGCTGGCCGAACCCGTCCCAATCGTCCGCGATCGTGACGCCCGGCCCCTTCGCGGCCACCACCACCGAGGTTTCCTCTCCGTCCTCGCCGGTGCCGACCACGTCGATCCAGTCGGCGTAGAGGGAGCCGGTGGTGTAGTATTTCCGCCCCGTCAGCCTCCAGCCGTCGCCCTGGCGATGGATGCGGGTCTCGAAGGTTCCGACCACGGCCGACCCGGTCTCCGACCAAGCCCCGCCGAACAGGTCGCCGGCCGCGAGACGCGGGATCCAGTGCCGGCGGCGCGGATCGTCGGGGCTGCCGACCGTGTCCTCCGCGAAGCCGAAATGGTTGCGCAGGGCCTGGGGCAGGTTGGAATCGGCCTGGGCCAATTCGGCGAGCAGTTCGAACAGGTCCGGCAGGCTGGCGCCGAGGCCGCCCTCCGCCTCCGGCACGCGCAGGGCGCCGAAGCGGGCCGCCTTCAGCTGCCCGATCGCATCGTAGGGCAGCACCCGCTCCACCTCGCGGGCGGCGGCGCCCGCGCGGATCCGGGCGAAGATCGGCCGGAACCGGGCTGCGAGGGCCTCGTAGCGGGGGCTCGGCGGCGCGCCGCGGGCGGTGCGTTCGGGGGGCCAGGGTGCGGCCGCCGTGGCGGCATCCACGGGCTCGACGTTCGCGGCCTGGTCGGGTGATGGCGCGGGATTCGACAGGATCATCGGTTTCGCAACCTTCGCGGGGTGGAGGATTGGGGTGCCGCCGGATGGCCCGGTCTGCGCGTCCTTGGGCGGACACGGGGCCCCCTCACTCGGCCGCGGCCGCGGCGGCGGGGCGGAGCGCCGCCTCGCGCGCCTTCACGGCTTCGATATCGCGAAAACCGTGGGCCGGATGGGTCTCCGGCAGGGTCGGGCCCCGGCCGAACAGCTTCTCGCGCAAGGTTCCGGGGCGGTAGGCCTTCGGGTAGACGCCGCGCCGCTGCAGCTCCGGAACCAGCAGGTTCACGGCATCCTCGAAGCTCTCCGGCGTGACCGCGTAGGCGAGGTTGAATCCGTCGAGGTCGGTGTCGGCGACCCATTCCTGGAGGATGTCGGCCACCGTCGCGGGCGAGCCGACGAAGACCGGCCCGATCCCGCCGATGCCGCCCCAGCGGGCGAGTTCCGCGATCGACCAGGGCTTCTCGGACGATGAGAAGTGCTCGACCATCGACACGATGGCGTTGGTCTCGACCTTCCGGATCAGGTCGGTCGGCGCGTACTGACCGAAGTCGATACCGCTCCAACCCGACATGAATACCAGCGCGCCGTCATAGGAGGCGTAGGACTGGTACTCTTCGAACTTCTTCTGCGCGGCGGCGTCGGTCTCGGCGACGATGATCGTGGTGAGGTTGTAGATCAGCACGTCGCGGGGCGAGCGGCCGGCGGCCTGTGCCTGGGCGCGCACGTCGGCCACGTAGGCCTTGAGCATCGGTTTGAGCGGCGCGGCGACGAACACGCACTCGGCATGGGCGGCCGCGAAGGCCTTGCCGGGCCCCGAAGCGCCCGCCTGATAGAGCACCGGCGTGCGCTGCGGCGAGGGCTCGCACAGATGGTAGCCCGGCACCGTGAAGTGCCGACCGCGATGGCCGATCTCGTGGACTTTGGCCGGGTCGGTGAAGATCCGCCGGTCCCGGTCGCGCAGGACCGCGCCGTCCTCCCAGCTGCCCTCAAACAACTTGTACAAGACTTCGACATACTCGGCCGCGACTTCGTATCGGTTGTCGTGGCGCTTCAGCCCCTCCTGCCCGAGATTGCGCGCACCGCTCTCGAGATACGAGGTGACGATGTTCCAACCGACGCGGCCCTTCGTGTAATGGTCGGCCGTCGAGAGGCGCCGCGCGAAGGTGTAGGGGTGCTCGAAGGAGGTCGAGGCCGTGATGCCGATGCCGAGATGCTCGGTGGCCAGTGCGATCGGCGCGGCGAGCTGGAGCGGATCGTTGACCGGGATCTGCGCCGCCTGATGCAGGGCGTGCCAGTTCGAGCCCTTGTAGACGTCGTAATAGCCGACGACATCGGCGATGAAGATTCCGTCGAAGATGCCGCGTTCCAGCGTCCGCGCAAGATCCTGCCAGTATTCCAGATCCTTGTACTGCCACGACCGGTCGCGCGGATGGGCCCACAGGCCCGGCGACTGGTGACCGACGCAGTTCATGTCGAAGGCGTTGAAGCGGATGGTTCGCGACATGCGGGCGTCGTACCTCTCGGAGCCTGACGACGAGCAGCGGGACGAGACGGCTTCGGACCGTGCACACAGGTCTTGATCCGTAGCGTGCAACCCTGCCTCAGCAATACGGAGGTCGGCACGCCAGCAGACGAACCGATTTCGACGATTCACCCGCTCTATTCTGTGCATCTCCGCAGGCTCATGAATCGTTTTTCCTGCAGACGATTTCTTGTGCGCCCGAATGTGCCCGTCTCATTTTGTCTTATGCTTCATCTATTCCACAGACGTGAGAAAATGTGCTGTCATAATTCGACGGTCGCGAGGAATGATATTTTGCCCCGGCGACGAGGAAGGAGATCGCCACCCTCGGGATCCGGGCCAAACCGGTTCGCCCGGGACCGGCCCAGGCAGGCGCAGATGAAGCGCACCAGTGATCGGCGGGTCGCTGGCAGCGATTGGCGCGATGGCGGAAGCGAGCCAGACCAAGAGGCGCTCCACGATGCAGCGGCAGCGTCCGAGACGCTCGCCGCTCTCGACGCCGCGGCGCGCGATTCGAGGTGTGAGGCTGCGAGTCCGGCGCGCGCCGGCGCCGGCGGGCGTGGGCGCCACACCCGGGTGTCAGCCGCAGATGGAGCGCCGACCCGCGCGCTCATGTTTCGTTCGGCAGGGTCGGAAGCCGCAGGCGAGCGGCCGGCTTCACGCGCGCACGGCCTGCGCGCTCGAGCAGCCAACACCCCGGACGGCCCCGGTCCGACACGCATCGGGACCGCTCTCGCGCGGGGTGTCTTTCGGATGCCCGAGATCTCCCGCATCCGACCGGGTTTCGTGGCGGAACGGTCCAACGGGCGCGCCGGCCTCGATCCGCGACGGCACCGCCCGCGGCCGTCGGGACCGAGCCTGCGGAAGAACCGATCGGGCGCGGTCAGCCCTCGTCGCCGGCCGCCCTGGCTCGGGTGATCAGGACGGCGCGTTCAGTGGCCGGAGCCGCGCATCAGGCTCTTGATGCGCTGGTCGGCCAAGTCGATCCGGGCGGCGATGCCCCGCCGGATGCACTTGTCGAGGGAATCGCCTGCGTAGAACCCGGTTGTCCGATCCTGATGCCTGCAGGCCTGGACCGGCGGCCAGGAGACCACGCCGGCCACGACCAGGAGCACGACCAGACCATCGACGACGAGCCAGCCCTTCCAGCCGAGCCGGACGCCGCGGCCCCGTCCGGGGGCGCCGCTCCGGTGCGCACGCCGCCCACCCCGATCAGGCCCGACCCGCGCCATACGGGCGCGGAACTGCGCCTCCTCGACGGCATCGGGCGTGTTGCCGGAGGCGGGAGTGAGGGAGCGGCTGGACATGGCGGGCTCGCGGAACGGGGGTGCTGAGGCGGATCGGGTCGGGGGGCAGCGGCGCGGCGCGACGGGCTTTCACGCGCCATCCGTCGGACCGTCGCGGTCAGGAGAAGGCCTTCGGATGCCCCGGCCTCCTGCGAGGCACTGTCAGTCGATCAGGCGCTTCAGGAACGCGAAATTGTCCTGCATCGAGAGAACGCTGCCGAGCAATTCGCTGCGCGCGCAAGCGCCGGCCCCGACGAGCCCGAGCCAGCCTGCGGCGGGACGCCCGCTGCAATCGGCCAGACTGCCGTAGAGGAAGAACGCCGCCGGCAGCGCCAGGGTCGCGAACTTCAGGAGCGCGCCGAGCCGGCCGAAGACCCCCGCCCGCGCGGGCCGCGGCCCGTCCCGGTCCGCGGCCCAGTCCGGCTCCGAGGCGTCCCATTCGTACCGGTCCGGGCGGAGCGGCGGCGCATCGATCTCCCGGTCCCGGCGGTACATGGCGTGACTGTGCTCGGCCTGATCTGATCAGACAAAGACTGCCACGCTTTCATGAAGTCCCGCCTAAGGGGAATGTTTAAGTTCGCCTGAACACAGCCGGCTCAAACGCGCGGGCCGGAGCCGAACGCGCCGGCAGGGACGCCCGATCCCGCCCGCTGCGTTGCGCGTGCCGCATCGGCCCATCAAGCCCAGTCCCGGGAGCGCCGACCGCGTCACCGGCCCGCGATCGGAACCTCTCAGCGCCCCGTGTCCAGAGCTTCCTCGTCGCAGAGGATCTTCGACGCGCGCGCGAACTCGGCCCGCAGCGCCGCATCCTGACGTGCCGCCGACCGGTCGACGGTCCGCAGGTAATGCCGCTCGAAGACCCGCATCACGTGGGCGACGCCGCTCTCCGCGACCGAGCGCAGATCGGCCTCGAAATAGGCGCCGCCGTTGTGCCAGCTGGTGATGATCTCGTAGGAGGGAAAGTAGTCGACCGCCGCGTGGTCCCGACAGATCTCGTCCACGGCCGCCCGCAAGGCGGACTTGCTGTAGGTCGTGGCTTGCAGCACGTGCCGGTCCTCATACGTGGCGACGAGCGGCACCGGCGAGACCGTCAGCAGGATCTTGAGGTCCGGATTGTGCTGGCGGACGAGGCCGATGAACTCGGCCAGATCCGCCCGCACCTCCGCCACGCTCATGTTCACGAACCGATACCGGGACGGGTCCGGCGGCAGCGCGACCACCCCGGGAGCGACCGGGAAGACCGCGCCGTCGACGGTCGATTCCCAGATCTCCGTGAGTCCCACGGTGAAGATGAACAGGTGGCTTTCCTCGAACATCCGCCGCACGGCGGCGAGGTGAGGCGGCAGGGCCTGCGCCACCGCCTGCTCCGACGCGTACCCGTCGGGCTCGATCTGCGGCCGGAACGGGTCGACGAAGCGGCCGTCGGGCCGGGTCCAGGCGACGTCCTGGGGCTGGAACAGCCCGTAGCAGCGGCGGGCGAGCTGCAGCAATTGCCGGGCGCTGTAGATGTTGCCGAACCGGGCGGTGAACAGGTCGGAGCCGCCCGGACCGGATTCCGTGACGTGATAGTTGAACCCGCGGTCGATCAGCGTGCGCGCGATATGCTGCGCGAAACAGCTGCCGGCGGTGGCGATCCGGTCGGCGGGGGTGAGCTGGAAGCCGGGCTTCGTCACCGGATCGAGATCCGCCGACGCAACGCCCGCCACCGACCGCCGCCAGAAATGATGATCCGGCAGCTTCGCGTAGGGATTGGCGCTGCGCCGGGGCGTGGGACGCGCCAGGTCTTCCAGGTCGCGGTAGCGGTCCGCCTGCTCGGTCAGCCGGGCGACCTGGATCGCGGCGCGATCATGCGCCGCGTACAGGGCGAAGGCACCACTCACGAACCCTTCGAGGTCGAGGATGCGGCCGGGTGTGCCCGGCGCCTTGAAGTCGTAGCTGCCCGGGAGGCCGAGGCGGTCCGCCACATGCGGGTAGACCGGCCAGACCGGACCGGACAGGAGCGGATCGGCCAGGAACCGCTCGACATGGCGCACCGAGACGGACAGGTCGGTCGGTGCGAGCACCGCCTCCGCGATGCGCCCAAGCGCGGCGAGCGTCGGGTGGTTGACGGCATGGCAGAACGGGGCGAGCCGCCTCAGATCGCCCAGCAGCGCCTCGCCGTCGAGCCCGGCCCGCGCGAAATCCTCGGCGAGATAGGCATCCGCGCTCGCGGCGTGGTCGAAATAGCCGAGCCGGTCGAACACCTCCTCGCGGAACAGGTTGATCGTCTGCCCAATCGTCAGGCCGCGCAGCCACCCGTAGAGGACCAGCGCCGAATTATACTCGTGAAGGGGGCTCGCGAGCGGACCGTCACCCGCCCGCGCATAGACCAAATCGGGGTGAAACCCCGAGTGGTAGAAGGTCGGCCAGAGCCGCAGGCGCTCGGCCTGCCGCGCGGGGATGATCTCCCGGTTGTCGGCGAGCGCGGCGAATTCGGTCTGGAGCAGGACGAGGTCGCTCGCGGCGACGGTCTCGGTGCTCATGACCCCGAGATGGACACCGTGGATCTCGGCGTCCGGCAGCATCGTGCGCAGGCACAGGGCCAGGACCGGCGCCTGGCAGTTGCCCATGACGGTGATGCGCGTGACGCGCGGGTCGGGCGGCCCGGCATATTGCACGCGTCCCTCGCGACGCCCGTGAAGCTCGAAATGGAGGCGCGCCGACATCCCCGCCGCCCGCACGTCGGGATTGGCCGCGAGATAGCCTTCCGTGTTGAAGGTCTCTTCGGTGGGGACTTCGAGTCGCGTGTCTGAGGTCATGGTCAGGCCATCAAGAGTCCCACGGACCGCGCCTGTCCCGGCCGGAGCCGATGGGCGGGCGGGCGCCGCATCGGTGCGCCGTCGCTGGGCGGACCATATCCCAAAGCCGCCGCGCCGCGAGGTGCCGAGGACGACGAGCGGACGCGCCCTCCGTGCAGACGTCCTCCCCTCCTGCGGCGCCCGAGGGGATCAGCCCTGCGGCGCACCGACGGCCGTCCCGCGCGGAGCGGCCCGCCGCGCCGGTCCGGAGGCCCGGCTGTTCAGGCGGCGAGCGCCCGCCTCACCGTGGCGCGCAGGTCCGCGAGGGAGAACGGCTTCGTCAGCACGTCGGTGACGATGGCGTCGAGCCCCCGCGCCCGCTCGCGCTGGTCGGCGAAGCCGGTCATCAGCAGGATGGTCAGCTCCGGGAAGTCGCGCTTGGCGGCGAGCGCCAGGGCGATGCCGTCCATGAGCGGCATGCGGATGTCGGTGAGCATCAGGTCGAAGCCGCCATCGGCCTCGTTGAGCCGGTCGAGCCCGTCGCTGCCGTCATTGGCGGTCACGACGGCGTGCCCGTCGATCTCGAGCCCCCGCTTCAGGAAGCCCCGGACGGTCTCTTCGTCATCCACCAGAAGGATGCGCGCCATGTGGTCCCGCAAACGTCCCCGATCCCGCGAGCGTCCCGCCGCGATGACGCCTAGCTCTTGAGGAGACGACAGACGCCGACGGATCCGCCGCCTGTCAAGACGTTGCGTTCCGAAACCGCCGCCGCCGCGCGCGGAGAGGCCAAAATGTCGCGCCCTGTTGCGAGCCGGCTCACGGGTCGAACAGGTCGGGATCCGCGCTGCCGTAATCGACCACGCCCACGAAGGGCAGCTGCCGGAAGGCGTGGGCCGCGTCCATGCCGTAGCCGACGACGAACACGTCGGGGCAGGTGAAGCCGACGAAATCCGCATCGATCGTCACCGCGCGCTTGCCCGGCTTCTCGAGGAGCACCGCGGTGAGCACCCGCCGCGCGCCGCGCGCCATGAGCAGATCCTTGGCGAAGACGACGGTCCGGCCGGATTCCAGGATGTCGTCGACGAGCAGGACGTCCCGCCCGCGGACTTCGCTCTGCACGTCGCGCAGGATCTCGACCTGCCCGGTGGAGACCGTTCCGGTGCGATAGCTCGACAGGTGCACGAACTCGACCTGCGGCGCGAGCCCGACCCGGTGCAGGGCCCGGAGCAGGTCGGCGGCGAACATGAAGCTGCCCTTGAGCACCGCCACGACGAGGAGGTTCTCCGGCCGCGCGGCCAGGATCTCCTCAGCCAGCTCGTCGTTGCGCTTGGCGATCGCCGCCTCGTCGAACAGGATTCGAACGCGCCGTTCAGGGATGGTCATCTCACGTGTCCCGGAAAGCCCGGCCGCGGGGCGGGACCCGCCGCCGCGATCGGCACCGGTCTTAGCGCCCCCGGCGCGCCGGGGAAACTCCGGATCCACGAGATGGGCGGCCGTGTCACCGGCCGGGAGACGCCGGCCCCGGAGGCGTCAGGTCTCGGCCGCCGGCCGGAACGGGCGCAGCAGCCGGATCAGCCGGCCGGTGCGCGGCGCCGGCCGGTCGTCCGCGTCCGTCACATCCGGACCGGCTTCCGGATCCGCGCCGTCGGCCGGCTCGACGTGACGGAC
Source organism: Methylobacterium sp. OAE515 (assembly GCF_041806315.1). Lineage (NCBI taxonomy): Bacteria > Pseudomonadati > Pseudomonadota > Alphaproteobacteria > Hyphomicrobiales > Methylobacteriaceae > Methylobacterium > Methylobacterium sp. OAE515. Next base: position 1,126,860 of record NZ_JBGMUV010000001.1, on the reverse strand, counting down.
CTGTTCCAGGACATCCGTCACGATGCCGGGAATCGGGCGCTCGTGCTCTTCGAGAAGGAGCGACGCGGTCCACAGCCGGCCGGCATCCGCCAGCGGAAGCGTCCCGCGCGTCAGGCGCTCCATCAGCATCCGGTCGGCCAGAGAGGCCGCCAGCGCGCTGACGATCTCAAGTTGATCCTGCTGCATCCTGCTATCCATATCGGTCTTCACCCATATGAAAATAGTCAATCCCCGCGGGGCCATCACCTTAAGCGGTCAAATTAGGCGATTCTATAACATACGCGCAAATTCAACTGCGGACTGCCGGCCGCGGGAGCGCGCGGGCCATTGCCTTCTACCGGAGCCCGCACGGGCGAAGATGGCGCGTCGCGCCGTGCGCATGCTCGGGCGCGATCATCACCGGATCGGAGAGGCGTCTCGCGCACGCTCCGGGGCCGTGGATCGAACCCGATGCCGCGATCGGCCGGTTCCGCGGGAGCGCCGGATCCGGCCCCGTTCAAGCAAAAGGGGTCGGCGATCCGCCAACCCCTTGCGCTGTCGAGCTGAATGGATGGTACCACCGCCCCGGCTCGAACGGGGGACCCCCAGATCCACAATCTGGTGCTCTAACCAACTGAGCTACGGCGGCACTGGCGGGCGGTGTATCGTGGCCCGCGGCAGTTTTCAAGGCATCCGCGCACGGGGATGTGGGGCCGCTGGACACAGGGCCGATTCGGCGCCCGGGCCCTGCGCGGAATGCGGCGGCCGCGACGTCGCGGCGTGCCGACGCGGGCGACCGGATGGCCGGCATGGCCCGGCGGCTCTGCCCCGCACCAGGGTCCGGAGCCGCGCTCCGCCGGGGCGGGTGTGTTTGCAACGTGGACGGCCGGGGCTCTAACTGCGACCGGAAGGCCGATGCGTCGCTGGGACCGCGTCGCGCCGAGCCGGGGGCGACGAGACGGACCGTGAGCGCGCGACAGCCAGCGGCGGCCGCGGGCGGGGGGCAGGCCTCCGCCGAAAAGCCAGGGCGGGCGCAGGCCCGGCCGGGCCGCCGCGCCCGTCGGCGCTGGACCGGTGCGGGTCTCGTCCAGGCCCCGGGACGGCTGCGCAGCCTCGTCCGCCGCAGCGAGGGCGGCCTCGTGGCGCTCGCGACGCTCGTCGGCTGTGTCTCGGGGATTGCCGTCTCCGCCATGACCTGGCTCACCCAGACCCTGCGCGAGCTGCTCTACGGGTTGCCCGCGGGAACGCGGCTCAGCGCGGCCGACGCCGTGACGCCGACGCTCCTGCTCGTGGGGCCCTGCCTCGGCGGCGCGCTGCTGGGGCTGGTGATCCTCGCCGCCGCTTATCTGCGCGGGCCCCGCAAGCGCCCGGCGATCGACCCGATCGAGGCCAATGCCCTGCATGGCGGCCGCATGTCCCTGCGCGACAGCGTCTACCTCGCCCTGCAGAACGTCATCTCGAACGGATGCGGCGCCTCGGTGGGCCTGGAAGCCGGCTACACGCAGATCGCCTCCGGCCTCGCCTCGCGGCTGGGAATCGCCTTCGAGGTGCGTCGGAGCGACCTGCGCACGCTGGTCGGCTGCGGCGCGGCCGGCGCGATCGCGGCGGGGTTCGGCGCACCGCTGGCCGGCGCGTTCTACGCCTTCGAGCTGATCATCGGCACCTATTCCATCGCCACGCTCACGCCGGTGGTGGTCGCGGCGCTATGCGGCAACCTCGTCTCCCGGTCGCTGATCGAGACGCAGCCGCTGGTCGACCTCGGCGACATGCAGGCGGTCACGACCTCGCACGTCACCAGCATGGAGATCCTGCCGAGCCTCGCCCTCGGGCTGGTCTGCGCGGCCCTCGGCATCCTGATCATGCGCGGAGTGACCCTGGTGGAGCGGCTGGTCCAGGCCTCCGGCCTGCCGCGGGCGGCCGCCCCGGCCTTCGGAGGCCTGTGCGTCGGCGCCCTGGCCCTGCTGGCGACGCCGCAGGTGCTCTCGGGCGGCCACGGCGCCCTGCACATGCATTTCGCCGCCGAAGGCCAGGGCCACGGGATCGCGGCGCTCGCCGCTCTGTTCGCCGCCAAGGCCACGGCCTCGGCGATCTCGATCGGCTCCGGATTCCGGGGCGGCCTGTTCTTCGCCTCGCTGTTCCTCGGCGCCATCGCCGGCAAGCTGTTCGCGGTCCTGGCCCCCGAGCTGGTGCCGCCGCTCGCGCAGTTCGGCCTCACGCCGCTGGCCTACGCGGTGATCGGCATGAGCGCGCTCGCCGTGGCGATCATCGGCGGCCCGCTGACCATGACGTTCCTGGCGCTGGAGGTCACCGGCAGCCTGCCGATCACCGGGGTCGTGCTGGCGGCGGTGATCGCGTCCTCGCTGACCGTGCGCAAGACCTTCGGCTACTCCTTCGCCACCTGGCGCTTCCACCTGCGCGGCGAGAGCATCCGCAGCCCCCACGATGTCGGCTGGATCCGCTCGCTGACCGTGGGCCGGCTGATGCGCCGGGACCCCGGCACCGTGGCGGTCGAGACGCCGCTGCCCACCTTCCTGCGGGCGCATCCGCTCGGCTCGCCGTCCCGGGTGATCGCGGTCGACGGGCGCGGGCGCTATGCCGGCATCGTCAACGTCCCCGAGGCGCACGCGGCCGCGCGGGACGCCGCCGCCGACGCCCAGCCGGTGCTCGCCGACCTGCTGCTCCACACCGGCGACTTCCTGACGCCCAGCATGAACGCCAAGGATGCCGCCGCCGCCTTCGACCGCACCGAGAGCGAGGCGCTCGCGGTGGTCGACGGGCCCGAGACCCGCCGGGTGCTGGGCCTGCTCACCGAGAGCCACACGCTCAAGCGCTACAGCGACGAACTCGACCGCCAGCGCCGGGCCATGGCGGGGGAAACCGACTGATTGTCAGGCCGGGGAGTTGACCGCACACAGGCGAGCAACAATCACCCTGGCGCCTGCAACCAGGGGTCCGCAAGGCCCGAACGCCGTAACCCGTGGAGGATCCATGCCCGGCCAAGAGACAAGCCCGCAGACCGGCCAGCAGCGCCGCTACCGCATCGCGGTCATCCCCGGCGACGGCATCGGCAAGGAGGTGGTGCCCGAGGGCGTGCGCGTGCTGGAGCAGGCCGCCAAGCGGCACGGTTTCAGCCTCCAGCTCGACTGGTTCGATTTCGCGAGCTGCGACTACTACGAGACGCACGGCCGGATGATGCCGGAGGACTGGAAGCCGCAGATCGAGAGCCACGACGCGATCTATTTCGGCGCGGTCGGCATGCCCGAGCGGGTGCCCGACCACATCTCCCTGTGGGGCTCGCTGATCCTGTTCCGGCGCGAGTTCGACCAGTACGCCAACCTGCGCCCGGTGCGGCTGATGCCGGGAGTGAAGTGCCCGCTGGCCGACCGCAAGCCGGGCGACATCGACTTCTGGGTGGTCCGGGAGAACACCGAGGGCGAGTACTCGAATGCCGGCGGCCGGATGTTCGCCGGCACCGACCGGGAATTCGCCCTGCAGGAGACGATCATGACCCGCCACGGGGTCGACCGGGTCCTGAAATTCGCCTTCGAGCTGGCCCAGAAGCGCCCGAACAAGCACCTGACCTCGGCCACCAAGTCGAACGGCATCTCGATCACCATGCCGTACTGGGACGAGCGGGTGAAGGAGATGGCCAAGGCCTATCCCGATGTGCGGTGGGACCAGTACCACATCGACATCCTGACCGCGCATTTCGTCCTGAACCCGGACCGGTTCGACGTGGTGGTGGCCTCGAACCTGTTCGGCGACATCCTGTCGGACCTCGGGCCCGCTTGCACGGGCACGATCGGCATCGCGCCGTCGGGCAACATCAACCCGGAGCGGGTGCACCCGTCGGTGTTCGAGCCGGTCCACGGCTCGGCGCCCGACATCGCCGGCCAGGGCATCGCCAACCCGATCGGCCAGATCTGGTCGGGCGCGATGATGCTGGAGCATCTCGGGGAGCACGCCGCGGCCGCCGAGATCGTCAGCGGGATCGAGCGGGTGCTCTCGGAGCGGACGCTGCGGACCCGCGACCTCGGCGGCAACGCCGATACGGAGGCCTGCGGCAAGGCGGTGGCGGAGGCGTTGGGCTAGGCCCCGGCCTCTCCTAGCCGATCTCCGGTTCCCGCCGTCGCCCCGGAGGGCACAGCGCGTCGTCCCGGGGCGGCGCGGGCACGAGCCGGCAGACAGGATCGTCGTCCCGGCGCGGGGTTCTCCGCCGGGACCGGCCGCGCGCGCCCTCCTGCCGGAACGCCGCAGACGAGCCCGCCCCCCTGATCATTGCGCCCGCGCGCCATACCTTGGAGCAAATCCAGGGTGTCGGTGTTTCCCTGGGGCATCCCGCCCGCGACGGGCCGGCCCGTGCCGGTCCTCTCTCCTGCCTCAGGCCGGGAGATCGGGGTGCAGCGTTCGCGACGTGATGATCTGAACCGGAGAGACTTGATGGTGGGAGCTACCGCCGCCGCGGCCGGCGCGCCCGAGGGCGCAGGTGCCGGAGCCGTACGGACCGACGAACCGGTTCTCGCGAAGGTCACCCTGACGGTGAACGGCCAGCGCCGGGACCTCGAAATCGACACCCGGACCAGCCTGCTCGACGCGGCGCGCGAGCACCTGCACCTGACCGGTTCCAAGAAGGGCTGCGACCACGGCCAGTGCGGTGCCTGCACCATGATCGTCGACGGCCGACGCATCAACGCCTGCCTGACGTTGGCGGTCATGCACCAGGGCGCCGAGATCACCACAATCGAGGGGCTCGGCCAGCCGGACCACCTGCACCCGATGCAGGCGGCCTTCGTGAAGCACGATGGCTACCAGTGCGGCTACTGCACGCCGGGCCAGATCTGCTCGGGCGTCGCCGTCCTCGAGGAGATCAAGGCCGGTATCCCGAGCCACGTGACCGCGGATCTCGAGGCCGCCCCCCAGGTGACGGAGGCCGAGATCCGCGAGCGCATGAGCGGCAACATCTGCCGCTGCGGCGCCTATTCCAACATCGTCGAGGCGATGACCGAGGTCGCGGGAGCGCGGGCATGAAGTCCTTCACCTACGAGCGCCCCGGCACGCCGGCGGAAGCCGCCGCGGCCATCGCCGCCACGCCCGACGCCAAGTTCATCGCCGGCGGCACCAACCTCCTCGACCTGATGAAGCTGCAGATCGAGAGCCCGCGCCACCTCGTGGACGTGAACGGCCTCGGCCTCGACACGGTCGAGGCGACCGAAGCGGGCGGCCTGCGCATCGGCGCGCTGGTGCGCAACACCGACCTCGCCGCCCACCCGCGGGTACGCAAGGATTACGGGGTCCTGAGCCGGGCGCTGCTCGCGGGCGCCTCGGGCCAGCTGCGCAACAGGGCGACCACCGCCGGCAACCTGCTCCAGCGGACGCGCTGCCCGTATTTCTACGACACGGCGCAGGCCTGCAACAAGCGCGCGCCCGGCTCCGGCTGCGCGGCGCTCGACGGCGTGAACCGGTCGCTTGCGGTGATCGGCGGCAGCGAGGCCTGCATCGCCACGCATCCCGGCGACATGGCGGTGGCCATGCGCGTGCTCGACGCCACCGTCGAGACGGTCGACGCCTCCGGCAGCGGGCGCAGCATCCCGATCGCCGAGTTCCACCGCCTGCCCGGCGACGAGCCGCAGCGCGACACCAACCTCAAGCCCGGCGAGCTCATCACCGCGGTGACGCTGCCGAAGCCGGTCGCCGGCACGCATATCTACCGCAAGGTCCGCGACCGCGCCTCCTACGCCTACGCGCTGGTCTCGGTGGCGGCGATCCTGGGCAAGGACGGCAGCGGCCACGTCGCCTTCGGCGGCGTCGCCCACAAGCCCTGGCGGGTGGAGGCGGCCGAGGCCGATCTCCCGAAGGGCGCCAAGGCCGTGACGTCCCGGGTCTTCGCCGACGCCAAGCCGACCCACGAGAACGCCTTCAAGCTGACGCTCGCCGAGCGGACGCTGACCGCCGCGCTCAACCAAGCGAGGGCCTGAGCCATGAAGTTCGACACCCCCGCGGGCCCGAACCCGATCGACCGCCTCAAGGTCGTGGGCCGGCCCACCGACCGCATCGACGGCAAGTACAAGACCACCGGCACCGCGCCCTACGCCTACGAGCGCCACGACGTGGCGCCCAACGCCGCCTACGGCTACGTGCTCGGCGCCGGCATCGCCAAGGGCCGCGTGCGCCGGATCGACACCGCGGCCGCCAAGGCGGCCCCCGGCGTCATCGCGATCGTCACCACCCTCGACACGCCGCGGATCGAGCGCGGCGTGATGAACGTCGCCTACCTGTTCGGCGGCGACGTGATCCAGCACTACCATCAGGCCATCGCCGTGGTGGTGGCCGAGACCTTCGAGCAGGCCCGGGCGGCGTCCTTCCTGGTCGCGGTGGAATACGCCCCGGAGGACGGCGCGTTCGATCTCGCCGAGGCGGCGAAATCGGCCAAGCCGGTCCCGGCCGACAGCGGCGAGGGCAGCGGCGGCGACGGCGAGGAGCGGGTCGGCGATTTCGAGGGCGCGTTCGCGCAGGCCCCCGTGACGCTCGACGCGACCTACTCGACCGCCGACGAGAGCCACGCCATGATGGAGCCGCACGCCACGACCGCGGCCTGGAACGGCGACAAGGTCACGCTCTGGACCTCCAACCAGATGATCGGCTGGGGCCATGGCAGCCTCGCCAAGATGCTCGGCCTGCCCAAGGAAAAGGTCCGGCTCGACGCGCCGTTCGTCGGCGGCGGCTTCGGCGGCAAGCTGTTCGTGCGCGCCGACGCGGTGCTGGCGGCGCTCGCCGCCAAGGCGGCGGGGCGGCCCGTGAAGGTGGCGCTGACGCGCCCGCTCATCGCCAACAACACCACCCACCGGCCGGCCACGATCCAGCGGGTCCGGATCGGCGCGACCCAGGACGGCACTATCACGGCGATCGCCCACGAGAGCACGTCCGGCAACCTGCCGGACGGCGATCCCGAGACGGCGGTGAACCAGACCAAGTTCCTCTACGCGGGGGCAAACCGCCTGACCGCCATGAAGCTCGCGCGTCTCGACCTGCCCGAGGGCAACGCCATGCGGGCGCCGGGCGAGGCGCCGGGCCTGGCGGTGCTCGAGATCGCCATGGACGAGATGGCCGAGAAGCTCGGCCTCGACCCGGTGGAATTCCGCATCCGGAACGACACCCAGGTCGATCCGAACCAGCCGGACCGCCCGTTCTCGCACCGCGACCTCGTCGGTTGCCTGAAGCTCGGCGCCGAGAAGTTCGGCTGGGCCAAGCGCAACCCGAAGCCCGGGCAGGTCCGGGAGGGCCAGCGGCTCATCGGCCTCGGCATGGCGGCGGCGTTCCGCAACAACATGGTGCTGAAGTCGGGCGCCCGGGTGCGGCTCGATCGCGACGGCAGAGTCACGGTCGAGACCGACATGACCGATATCGGTACCGGCAGCTACACGATCATCGCACAGACCGCGGCCGAGATGATGGGTGTGCCCCTCGACCGAGTCGTGGCGCGGCTGGGCGACTCGGACTTCCCGGTCTCGTCGGGCTCGGGCGGCCAGTTCGGCGCCAACTCGTCGACCGCGGGCGTCTACGCGGCCTGCGTGAAGCTGCGGGAGGCCGTCGCGCAGAAGCTCGGCTTCAACGCCACCGACGCGGTGTTCGAGGACGGCGAGGTCCGCGCCGGCAACCGCGCGATCCCGCTGGCCCAGGCCGCGGCCGACGGCGAGCTGGTCGCCGAGGACGCGATCGAGTTCGGCAAGATCTCGAAGGTGCAGCAGGTCTCGACCTTCGGGGCGCATTTCGTCGAGGTCGCGGTGGACGCCTATACCGCGGAAGTGCGGGTCCGGCGGATGCTGGCGGTCTGCGCGGCCGGGCGGATCCTCAACCCGAAATCCGCCCGCAGCCAGGTGATCGGCGGCATGGTCATGGGCACCGGCGCGGCCCTGATGGAGGAGCTGGCCGTCGACACCAAGCGCGGCTTCTTCGCCAACCACGACCTGGCCGGCTACGAGGTGCCGGTCCATGCCGACATCCCGCACCAGGAGGTGTACTTCCTCGACGAGGTCGACCCGATGTCCTCGCCCATGAAGGCGAAGGGCGTCGGCGAACTCGGCATCAGCGGGGTCGGCGCCGCGGTGGCGAACGCGATCTACAACGCCACCGGCATCCGCGTGCGCGACTACCCGATCACCCTCGACAAGCTCCTCGAGCGCATGCCGGACGCGGCCTGAGCGTCACGCGGGGACGTCCACGGCGGATGTCCGCGTCTCCCGATGAGTCAGGTCCGGGGCGGCGTCCAGACCGCGTCCCGGACCTGGATGGCGCGCGGGATCAGCCCGAGCCGGTGAAATCGGTCGGCCGTCGCCTGCTGCTTGGCGAGGAGCGCCTCCGTGACCGGGCCGACGCCGAATTCCGTGCGATCGGCGACGCCCTTCTCGATCGCGTACGGCACGCCCGTGACGGTCGCGAGCGCCTGCGCCACCTGATCCCGGTGGGCCTCCGCCCAGGAAGCCGCCTCCGCCATGCCCTCTACGGCCGCCGTCACGATCCCAGGATACCGGTCGGCGAAGGTCCGGCTGGCCAGGAAGAAGTCCGACACGGCGTGCGTCTGCCGGGAGGTCGTGAGGATCCGCGTGTCGTTCTGCGCCTGCGCCAGGGCGAGATACGGATCCCAGATCACCCAGGCCTCGACGCTGCCATTCGCGAAGGCGGGGCCGGCATCGGAGGGCAGCAGGTAGGCCGGCTTGACGTCGGAGACGCTGAGGCCCGCCTTCTCGAGCGCCGTCACCAGCAGGTTGTGGGAACTGGTGCCGCGCCCGACCGCGACCGTTCGGCCCTTGAGGTCGGCCACCGTCCGGATCGGCGAGCCCGCCTTCACCACGATGGCCTCGCCCTCGCCGGACAGCACCGAGGCGCCGACATAGACGAGGGTGCTGCCGGCCGCCTGGGCGAAGACCGGCGGCGTGTCGCCGGCGAAGCCGAAATCGAGGCTGCCGGCGTTGAGGGCTTCGAGCAGCGGCGGTCCGGCCTGGAACTCGACCCAGCGCACCGCGATGCCCTGCGGCGCCAAGCGCTTCTCGATGGTCCCCTGCTGGCGCGCCACCACGACCACGCCGACCTTCTGGTAGCCGATCCGAAACTCCCTGGGTGCCGCCTGCGCGGCCGCGCCCGTCGCGGTCGCGAGGCCGGCGCCGAGGGCAACAAGCAGGGCCGCGACCCGGCGTCGTGTGGTCGTCACGCGGAGATCTCCTTCGGCAGAAAGGCGGGCGCTCGGCCCTGGACGAACCGGCCGACCATGAATCACGGCAGGCCCATCCGGAGCATCGCCAAGATATCCCCCGGCCCGCAGAAAGAGGTTCCGTATTTTCAGGGCAGACCGGAACGTCTTTCCGAGGCCGCTTCCATAACGGGAGCGTCGGCCTGTGCTTCTCCGTTACTGATCTGCCGTCGATCCTGCAGATCCGCCGAGGCTGCGCAGCAAGACTTGCCCGGCACGACCGGGCCGGTTCGGGACATGATACCCATCCGGCAGATCGAAGACCTGCGCGACCGGAGCCGGTACGCTGGATGATGGCGGCCCGCCTGCGGCCATCCCGGTCACGGTTCGTAGCGCATTGCCACGTTGCAGCGGGCGTAGCGTCGTCCGAAGCGGTCCATGATCTCGGCATCGTGCCGGAACCCGACCTTCTCGTAGAGATGGATCGCCGCCGCGCACGCGGTGTTGGTCAGCAGATAGAGCGTCTCGATGTCCATCGTCCCGGCGCGGGCCAAGACGGCGCGCAGGAGGTGCTCGCCGGCCTTCAAGCCGCGTGCCCGCTCCGACACCGCCATCTTGGTGAGCTCGAAGCAGCCCGGACTGGTGGTCATCAGCGCGCAGGTGCCCACGACTCCCAGACCCTCGGCCTCGACGAACAGGATGAGACCGCCCCGATCCAGGATCTCGCCCCGGGGATCGGACAGGATCCGGCGGTCGTTCTCCTCCAGGGCGAACATCGCCGCGATCCACTCGGCGTTGATGGCGTAGAAGGCCTCGGCCAGATCGTCCACATAGTCGCGGATCGTGAGCGCCGGCCGCTCGCCGCCCGCGCGGGGGCCGGCCTGGACGCGCGCCGCGAAGGCGCGGTCATCGAGCCGGTGCTCCAGCCCGGCGAGCTGGTCCAGCAGCGGACCGGTCAGGCCGTCGCACAGGTCGGTCACGGCCGCGTGGACCCGGGGCCACAGCGTCGCCTTGGCGCGCGCCATCAGCACCCGCCCGGCGGCGCTGAGCGACAGGGCCTTCTGGCGCAGGTCGCGGTCGGAGCGGGTCTCGGTCAGGAGCCCGGCTTCCACGAGGCTGGCCGCCGTGCGGGTGACGGCCGGCTGGCTCACACCCAGCGCGAGCGCGGCCTCGTTGACGGTCATGGAGCCGTAGCGATCGACCGCGGCGAGGAGCGGGAATTGCGCCGGCTGGATCCCGAGCCCCTCCTCCCGCAGGATCTTGGTCGCGTCCCCTTGGAACCGGTCGGACAGGCGCTTGAGGCGGCTGCCGAGGAACAGGGGCCCCAGGTCGTGCAGTATGTCGGCGCTCATGGCATCGCTCCTGAGCGCGATATACATAACACGTTATGGATGTGACAAGCCGGCCCCGGGCGTATCTCCGGAGCGCCGCCGCCTTCAGCCTGTGATGAAGGTCGCCAGCTCCTCCGGCGTGCCGAGCGGGAACGCCGCCTTCAGGTGGTCGAGGAAGGCCGACACCCGCGCGCTCAGCAGCCGGCGCGATGGGTAGAGCGCCCAGAGCGCGATCTCCGGGCCGTCCGCATCGCCCCAATGCACCAGCGTGCCGGCCGCGAGATCGCGGCCGACCAGCGAGACCGGCAGGCAGGCGGCGCCGGCGCCCGCCCGGACCGCGTCGCGCACCATGATCAGCGAGGACAGGTGCAGGACCGGATCGACCGCGATGCGCACCCGGCCCGTCGGCCCCGTCACGGTCCAGGCGGTCACGGGATCGCTCCCGCCGCGCAGGACGGCCGGGACGGGAGCGCCGTCCACGCCGCGATCGAGACCCGGGCTCGCGACCACGACGAGCCGGTCGCGCAGGAAGATCCGCCCGACCAGACTGTCATCCGGGTCCGGATTGACCCGGATCACGAGGTCGTAGCCCTCCTCGACCATGTCGACGGCGCGATCCTCCGTCGTCACCTCGAGCCGGACCTCCGGAAACTGCCCGGCGAATCCGGCGGCGAGCCGGCCCATCGCGGTCTGCGAGAACAGCAGCGGGGCGCTGATCCTCAGGCGCCCCCGCGGGTTGCGTCCGCCCGCCGCGATCCCCGCAGCAACCTCCTCGAGCTCGGTCAGCAGGGCGCCGGAGCGTGCGTGGAGCACCCGCCCCTCCTCGGTGAGCGTCAGGATGCGCGTCCCGCGTTCCAGCAGGCGCAAGCCCAGGCTGCCCTCCAGCTCCGCGACCCGGCGGGACAGCGTGGCCTTCGGGCGTCCGGTGGCCCGGGCGGCGCGTCCGAACCCGCCGTGGCGGGCGACCAGGTTGAAATCGGCGAGGGCGAGGAGATCCATCCGTTCCACCAGCGAGACAGTGTATCCCAATATACCATCTATTGGCGCACGGGTGGATCACGCATCTTCGGGCTGTCCACGACATCAACCCGGAGTGATCCCATGACCATCCTCGTAACCGGCGCCACCGGCACGGTCGGTCGGCACGTCATCACGCAGCTCGTCCAGCAGGGGGCGGAGGTCCGAGCCCTCGTCCGCGATCCCGCCAAGGCCGATCTGCCGGCCGGCATCGCCGTCGTGCAGGGCGACCTGCTGGATGTCGACGCGCTGCGGAATGCCCTGTCGGGCGTCTCCACCCTGTTCCTGCTGAACGCGGTGGTGCCCGACGAGGTCTCGCAGGCGCTGATCGCGCTCAATCTCGCCCGGGAGGCCGGCATCGAGCGGATCGTCTACCTGTCGGTGATCCACAGCGACGTCTACGTGAACGTGCCGCACTTCGCCGGCAAGTTCGCCGTCGAGCGCATGATCGAGCGGATGGGCTTCGGCGCCACCATCCTGCGCCCCGCCTACTTCTTCAGCAACGATCTGACGATCAAGGACGTGGTGCTGGGCCACGGCGTCTACCCGATGCCGGTCGGCAGCAAGGGTCTCGCGATGATCGACGTGCGGGACATCGGCGCGATCGCGGCCCGCGAACTCCTGCGCCGCGAGCAAGCCCCCGGGCCGCTCCCGCTCGACCGGATCAACCTCGTCGGTCCGGACACGCTGACCGGGGCGGATGTCGCGGCGATCTGGTCGGAGGTGCTGGGTCGCCCAGTCGCCTATGGCGGCGACGACACCGCCCGGTTCGAGCAGACTCTGCGGGCCTTCATGCCCGGCTGGATGGCCTTCGACATGCGCCTCATGGCCGAGCGCTTCCTCACCGACGGCATGCTGCCCGAGGCCGGCGACGTCGCGCGCCTGACCGAGCTACTCGGCCGGCCGCTGCGCAGCTACCGCGCCTTCGCGACCGAGACCGTGGTCGCAACAGGGGTCTCGGCCTGAGCGCCGGATGCCGATTCCAGACCGGGGCGTGCGGCCTCGGTCTTTTCGACCGTCACCGGGCCGGTCAATCCGGCCGGCGCTACGCGGAGGCGCCGTCGAAGGGGCCGAGATAGTCGCGCTTGCCGACCGGAACGCCCCTGTGCCGCAGGATGTCGTAGGCCGTGGTGACGTGGAAGAAGAAGTTCGGCAGCGCGAACTGGAGGACGTAGCGGTCGGCGGACAGCGTCTGCTGGAACGCACCGCCGCCGAAAGTGACCGCCTGCGTCTCGCGGCCCGCGAAGGCGTCGGGCGGCAGCGTGCCGAGATAGGCGATCGTGTCCGCACAGCGCGCCCGCAACTGGTCGAACGTGGTCTCCGCGTCCGCGAAGGACGGGGCCTGCGTGCCGGTGAGCCGCGCGCCGCCGAACTTCGCGGTGTCGGAGGCGCGCTGCACCTGGCCGGCCAGCGTCAGCATGTCGGGCGCGAGCCGCGCCTCGACATAGGATTCGGGCGCCGCGCCGGTTTCGGACGCGTGCGCCTCCGCCTTGTCGAGCAGGGTCGACAGGATCGTCAGCCCGCGCGTGAACACCGGGATCGAGGCGTCGTACAGGGTCAGGGGCATCGCGGACCTTTTCGAATGCGGGGCGTCTGGGCGGCGTCCCGAAGCGGCGCGCCGGTCATGCGGGAACGAGGCCGGTCCCGGCGTGCGGTTTGTCACACCGGCCGCGCGCCCACAGCACCAGCGTGCCCGTCAGGCGGCGAGCTGTCCGATGGCGTCGCGCGCCACCTCCATCGCGTGGGTCTTGGTCTGCTCGCCGGCCGCCAGACCCTCGACCAGCACGAATTCGGGCGCGATGCCCAGGAACCCGAAGACCGCGCGCAGGTAGCTCTGGGCGTGCTCCGCCGAGATCATCGCGGTGTCCGGACCATAGAAGCCGCCGCGGGCCAGCGCGACGATCACGCGCTTGCCCCGCATCAGGCCCTCCGGACCGCCCGCGCCGTACCTGAAGGTCCGGCCGGGCACGGCCAGGCGGTCGATCCAGGCCTTGAGCTGCGAGGGGATGCCGAAATTGTACATCGGGGCCCCGACCACCACGATGTCGGCGGCCAGGAACTCGTCGAGGAGCCGGTCGCTGGCGTCGCGCCGGGACTGCCCGGCCGCGTCGAGCGCGCCCGCCAAGGCCGCCCGGGGATGGGCGCTCGGCAGCGTCGCCAGCGTCAGGTGCGGCAGATCCGCCTCGGCGAGGTCGCGGTACGTGACCTCCGCCGCGACGCCCGCCGTCACCCTCCGGACGATCAGGGCCGACAGCTCGCGCGAGACCGAGCCAGCCCCGAGAATGCTGCTATCCACGTGCAGAAGTTTCATATCGGAACCCGGTTCCTGTTTGTGACCGGGCGATGATATGAGCTTGGCTGGGCGCCGCAAGACGGCACAGATTTGATACCGAGGTTACATGGATGTGACCGAGTCGACCGTCTCGCCGTCGTCAGATTGCCGCCGGGTCTCGCAGGTCCTGTCCCGTATCGGCGACAAGTGGAGCGTGCTCGTCATCATGCTGCTGCATCGCGGACCGCACCGTTTCAGCGCGCTGAAGCGCAGCATCGGCGGGATCTCGCAGCGGATGCTGACGCTGACCTTGCGGAACCTGGAGCGGGATGGCTTGGTGAGCCGCACCGTCACGCCGTCGATCCCGCCCCGGGTCGATTACGAGCTGACCGAGATGGGGCGCTCCCTGGCCGAGCCGGTGAAGGCGCTGGGGGCCTGGGCCTTCCAGCATCTCGACGCCATCGGCGCCGCGCAGACCCGGTACGACGACGGGCAGACCGGCGCCTGAGACGGCGACCGGACCGGTGCGCTTGCGCCGCCCGGCGTGCCGCCCGCTACCTCGCCCGATGCGCGGCCCGGATCTTTGATCTGGGTTGGGCTTTGTCTGGTGATGACCGACTCGCCTGCCCCCTCGACCCCTTACGCCCTCGTCGTCGACGATGATGGCCTCATCCGCATGGATGCGATGGATATGCTGGAGGATGCGGGGTTCCGGACCTTCGAGGCCAGCGACGGCGACACGGCGATCGCGCTGCTCGCTCAGAACCATACCCTGATCGTCCTGCTGTTCACCGACGTGCAGATGCCGGGCTCCCGCGACGGCTTCGCGGTCGCGCGGGAGACCGCCCGTCAGTGGCCGCACATCGCCATCGTGGTGGCGTCCGGTCAGGTCCAGCCGGGCCCGGATGACATGCCCGACGGGGCGCACTTCATCGGCAAGCCGTTCACGGCCGACATGGTGCACGATCATCTCAAGGAGATCCTGCCGGACGGCCAGAAGCCGGATCCGCTGCGCAACTAGGCTCGGATGGGGAATGCGGCGCGGCCGGTAGCCGGGCGGCTGGCGGTATCCCGTGCGATCCCTGCTTCTGCGGACCGGCCAGGGCCGGTACATGGGACCGACGATCCGGCGCCTGAGGGGATGGACCGCGATGATCGAGCTGTACGCCTGGAACACGCCCAACGGCCGCAAGATCAGCGTGGCCCTCGAGGAGATGGCGCTGCCCTACCGGGTCACGCCGGTGGACATCACCCAGGGCGCGCAACACGAGCCGGCCTTCCTGGCGATCAGCCCGAACAACCGGATCCCCGCCATCGTCGATCCCGACGGGCCAGACGGCGCGCCGATCTCGGTGTTCGAATCCGGTGCGATCCTGCTGTACCTCGCCGAGAAGACCGGCCGGTTCCTGCCGGAGGACCGGCGGCAACGCGTCGGCGCGCTGGAATGGCTGATGTGGCAGATGGGCGGCTTCGGGCCGATGCCCGGCCAGGTCCACCACTTCCTGACCGTCGATCCGGCGAACCGGGCCTACGGGCTGGAGCGCTACCAGAAGGAGACGCGGCGGCTCTACGGCGTCCTCGACCGCCGCCTGGCGCAGGTCGAGTTCGTGGCGGGCCCGCTCTCGGTGGCGGATTTCGCGATCCTCGGATGGGCCTGGCGGCACGAGCGCCATCAGGTCAGCCTCGACGCGTATCCGCACGTGCAGCGCTGGTACCAGACCCTGATGAGCCGCCCCGCCGTGCAGCGCGGTTTCGAGGTTTCCCTGAGCTGAGGCCGGCGCGGCCCCCTCATCGCGACCGCTCAGAGCTTCACACCTTCGAGATAGCCGCGGTTCCAGGTGGGGCTCATCAGGATCTCGTTGATGCACACGGAGGCCGGCAGGCGCGCGACGAACAGGATCGTCTCGGCGAGATCCTCCGCCTGCAGCATCCGCCCCTTGTCCTCCGCCGTCACCGGAACCGGCCGCTTGTCGAGGAGCGGCGTCGCGACCTCGCCGGGGCAGATGCAGCAGGACCGGATGCCGTGGCCGCATTCCTCCTGGTTCAGGCTCTCCGAGAGCGCCACCAGCCCGTGCTTGGCCGCCGAATAGGCCGGTCCGGTCAGCTTGGAGACGTAGCGGCCGGCCCAGGAGGAGACGTGGATGATCAGGCCGCTCCCCTGGGCGCGCATCGCCGGCAGCACCGCCCGCGACGCGTAGAACGGGCCGTTGAGGTTGGCGCCGACCACGGCGTCGATGCCGGCCGGCGTGATCGCGTCCCAGCCCCGCTGCGGCACGTTGAGGCCCGCCGCATTCACCAGCAGGTCGCAGCGCCGGTAGGCGGCCTCCACCGCCTCCCAGGCGCGCTGGACGTCGTCGGCCACGCGCATGTCGGCGGGGGCGACCAGTGCCTCCCCGCCCGCCTGGCGCACGAGCTCGGCGGTGTGCTCCAGGGCCTCCCGCCCCCGTCCGGTGAGCGCGAGCCGCAGCCCGGCCTTCGCCAGAGCCAGGGCGGCCGCCTGTCCGATGCCGGACCCGGCCCCCGTCACCCAGGCGACCTGTCCTCCGATGTCACGCAGCATGCCGGGCTCCCGTTTCTACAGCTTGCCGACGAGCGGGCAGCCCCCCTCGGCCAGGGGGCGGAAGGCCTGCTCGGCCGGGATCGTGTCGAGGAGCCGGTAGAGGTCCCACGGGCCCTTCGATTCCGAGGGCGCCTTCACCTCGAACAGGTACATCGGGTGCACCTTGCGCCCGTCCGCCCGGACCGTGCCCTTGCCGAACAGCGGGTCGTCCGTCGGGTTGGCCTTCATCCAGGCCATGGTCGCCTGCGGGTCCGTCGACTTCGTCGCCGCCACCGCCTTCAGGTAGTGCAGCAGCCCGGCATAGACGCCCGCATGGTTCATCGTCGGCATGCTGTTGCCGTTGCGCGGATAGAACCGCTCGGAGAAGGCCCGCGTCCCGGGGTTGAGATCCCAGTAGAACGATTCCGTGAGCACCAGCCCCTGCGCGGTCTGCAGCCCGATCGCGTGGACGTCGACGGCGTAGATCAGCAGCGCTGCGAGCTTCTGGCCGCTCTCGGTCAGCCCGAACTCGTGCGCCTGCTTGACCGCGTTGACCGTGTCGCCGCCGGCATTGGCCAGCCCCACCACCTTCGCCCCCGAGGCCTGGGCCTGCAGCAGGAATGAGGAGAAGTCGGTGGCGGGGAACGGGACCCGGGCGGCGCCCAGGACCCGCCCGCCGCCCTTGTCGATCACCGCGGTGGCCTCGTTCTGCAGCGAGAGGCCGAACGCGTAGTCGGCGGTGAGGAAGTACCACGCGTCGCCGCCGCGCTTGAGCATGGCGCCGGCCGTGCCGTGCGCCAGCGCGTAGGTGTCGTAAGTCCACTGGATCGTGTTCGGCGAGCATTGCCGGCCGGTCAGCTCCGTGGTCCCGGCGCCCGAATCGATGAAGACCTTGTTCTTCTCGCGCGTGACCTGGCTCACCGCCAGCGCGACCGAGGAGGTCGGCACGTCGAGGATCGCGTCGACGCCCTCGCGGTCGTACCACTGGCGGGCGACGGCGGCCCCGACATCGGGCTTGTTCTGGTGGTCGGCCGAGACGACCTCGACCTGCACGTCCGGGTTGGTCTTGGCGAAATCCTCGACCGCCATCTGCGCGGCGACGACGGAGCCCTTGCCGCCGGTATCCGCGTAGACGCCGGACATGTCGTTGAGGATTCCGACCTTGACGCGGATCGGCTCGGCGGAAGCCGGCCCGATCAGGGCGGCCAGATTGATCGCGGCCGAGAGAACGCAGCACCGGATCAGCGTCATGGCAGACATTCCTCCGAGGCGGATTTTTTATTTGCCGACAGGAGGGCATGGCTGGCATCCCAGCGTCAAGCACCGGTCCCGGCGGGATCCGGCGCTCGGCGTCGACGCGCCACGCGAACCTGTCGCCTTAGTCTCAGAGCATGCGGGCTCTCACGGTCGTGACCACGATCTCGGCCGCGATGACGGTGGCGAAGATGGCGGCGAGCACCACGGCCACCTGATCCCAGTAGAGCAGGTTGAGCGCCGTATCGAGCGCGACGCCGATGCCGCCGGCGCCGACCAGGCCGAGCACGGCCGATTCCCGGATGTTGATGTCCCAGCGGAACAGCGCGATCGACCAGAAGGCCGGCTTCACCTGCGGCCAGTAGCCGAGCAGCAGGGTCGAGAGCCGCCCGGCCCCGGCGGCCTGCAGCGCCTCGATCGAGCCGCGGTTCGCCTCCTCCAGCGCCTCGGCGAACAGCTTGCCGGTGAACCCGACGGAGCGCAGCGCGATCGCCAGCGTGCCGGCGAGCGGACCCGGGCCGAACACCGCCACGAACAGCAGCGCCCAGACCAGGGAATTCACCGAGCGGGAGGTCACGAAGACGAACTTCGCCAGCAGGTTCAGGGGCAGGCTGGGCGTCACGTTCCGCGCCGCCAGCAGCCCGATCGGCACCGCGATCCCGATCGCGATCAACGTGCCGAGCGTCGCGATGTGCAGCGTCTCGACCAGCGCCCGCAGCGTCGGGCCGACATAGCCGGCATCCATCGGCCACATCCGGCCGAACAGGTCGGCGAGCTGGTCGGGGGCGTCGTAGAGGAATTCCGGGATCACCTCGATCGTGCGCAGGCTCGTCACGAAGGCGGCCACCGCGAACAGCGTGAAGGCGAGCCGCGCGAGGCGCTTACCCAGGGAGAAGCGCTGCCAGCGGCGCGGGACCGGAGCGGCGGAGACGGTCGCGGCGGCGGCGCTCACTGGAACACCTTCCGCGCCCAGCCCGACACGATCTCGGCCACCATGATCAGCGCGACGATGACGATCAGGATCGCCAGCACGACGTCGTAGTCGAAGCGCTGATAGGCGGTGAACAGCGTCGCGCCGATGCCGCCGCCGCCCACGATCCCCACCATGGTCGAGTTCCGGAGGTTGGAATCAAGCTGGTAGGTGGCGAAGCCGATGAAGCGCGGCAGGACCTGCGGCTGCACGCCCATGATCAGCGTGGACAGGAAGCCCGCGCCGGTCGCCCGCACCGCCTCGACCTGCTTCAGGGAGATCTCCTCGATCGCCTCGGCGAACAGCTTCGCGATGAAGCCGACCGAGGCGACGATCAGCGCCATCACGCCGGCCAGCGCCCCGAAGCCGATCGCCTTCACGAACAGGATCGCCACGATGATCGGGTGGAACGAGCGGCACAGGGCGATCAGCGCCCGCATCGGCCACGTCACCCAGGGCGGCATCAGGTTGCGCGCCGCGAGGAAGCCGATCGGCAGGGCGACCGCGATGCCGACCACCGTGGCGATCACGGCGATCTGCAGGCTCTCGACGATGCCGGACTGGATCAGCTCCCAGCGCGAGAAGTTCGGCGGGAACATGCGGGCCAGGAACTGCCGGCCATGGCCGAGCCCGCTGGCGAGGCGCTCGGGCACGAAGCCGAGCTGGCTGGCGGCGTAGAGCGCGTAGACGGCGAGGAGCGCCCAGCCGATCCGCGCCGTCCAGTTCGGACGGAACGCGGCGCCGCGGGATGCGGCCGCGGGGGTTGGTCCGGCGGTGGCGCTCATTCGAGCCAGTTCTCGCCGCCGTAGATGCCGCGCAGGTCGCGCTCGCTCAGGCGGTCGGGCGGCCCGTCATAGACCACGTGGCCGCCCGACATGCCGACGATGCGCGCGGCGAAGCGCTGGGCGAGCGCCACGTTGTGGATGTTGACGACCACCGGCACGCCGCGCTCGGCCGCGAGCCGCGACAGGATCTCCATGATCTCGACGGAGCTCTTCGGGTCGAGGGAGGAGGTCGGCTCGTCGGCGAGCACGATCTCGGGCTCCTGCATGATCGCCCGGGCGATGCCGACGCGCTGGCGCTGGCCGCCCGAGAGGGCGTCGGCCCGGCGCGTGGCGAAGCCCGAGAGGCCGACCGCGTCGAGGAGGTCGAAGGCCCGGGCGATGTCGGCCTCGGGGAACCGCCGCAGCCACGCGCGCCAGACCGGCACGTAGCCGAGGCGCCCGCAGAGCAGGTTCTCCATCACGGTCAGGCGCTCGACGAGGTTGTACTCCTGGAACACCATCCCGATCCGGCGACGCGCCTGGCGCAAGCGGCGGCCGGAGAGTTGGGCGAGATCCTCGCCGCGGAACAGGATCTCCCCCGACGTCGGCTGCACGAGGCGGTTGATGCAGCGGATCAGGGTGCTCTTGCCGGTCCCCGACGGCCCGATGATCGCGGTGAGGCCGGTGCCCGGCACCACGAGGTCGATGCCCTTCAGGACCGGCTGGCCGGGCCGGTATTCCTTGGTGAGCCCGCGGATCACCAGGGCGCGCGGGTCGTCCGCCGGAACGACGGCGGATTGAGCGGCCTCGCGCAGCGCGGAGCCCGCCATCACTTCTGGCCTGCGCTTTCCGCCTTCTTGCGCGCCGCCTCGGCCTCCCGGGCGGCCTCCCGCTCGTAGGCAGCCTTGTTGTAGGGCGTGCCGGATTCCTCCGCGACCTTGCGGACGATCGCCCAATCCTTGAGGTAGGTGATCGGCGCGAAGCGGTCGTCGCCCTCGAAATCCTTCACCATGTCGGGCGGGAAGCGGAAATCGTAGAAGCACTGCTTCAGCTTCTCGGCGAGCTCCGGCTTGAGATCGTGGGCGTAGGCGAAGCCCGAGGTCGGGAATTTCTCGCTCGTGTAGATCACCCGGTAATCGTCGCCCTTGATCGTCCCGCGGGCGACCATCCGGTAGAACACGTCGGAGGCGACCGGGGCCGCGTCGTAATCGCCGGTGCCGACGCCGAGCGCCGACTTGTCGTGACCGCCGGAATAGATGAGCTTGTAATCCTCGCCCGGCTTCAGGCCCTGCTCGGGGAACAGCGCCTTCGGGGCGAGATTGCCGGAATTCGACGACGGGGCAGTGTGGGCGACCCGCTTGCCCTTGAGATCGGTGAGCGTTTTGTACGGGCTGTTTGCCTTCACCACGACGATGAGGTTGTAGCCCTCGGCGCCCTTCTCGGTGCCCTTGGCGGCGAACGGGATCGCGCCGGCCATGTTGACGGCGAAGCCCAGAGGGCCGGTCGAGAAGCCCGCGACCGTGAGCCGGCCGGAGCGCATCGCCTCGATCTCGGCCGAGTTCGACTGGACGGGGTAGTAGACGACCCGCTTGCCCGTGCACTGGCTCAGATAGGTGGTGAACGGCTTGAAGGAGTTCTCGTAGACCGCGGGATCCTCGACCGGCGTGTAGGCGAACACGATGACGCTGGGATCACGGGTCTTCGCCGGCACATCGGCGACGAGATCCTTGTTGGCGTCGCAATACGCGTCGTCGAGCTGGCCGCGATTGGGGCAGTCGTCGGCCTTAGCGGGCGACACCGAACCCAGTCCCCAGAGCAGCGCCAGGGCTGCACCGCATCGGGCGATTGTCACGCGGTTTCCTCCATGGGGAGCAAGGCCTTAAGGCCGCCCCACCGTGTTGCCGCTCGATCCGGGCCGAGCTTGAGCCGGCAACTTGTAGGCGGCGGCTTCCGGATTGCGCAAGGCCGCCGGCGCGGCGGTTCTTGAGGGATGGGGCGTGGTGACAGGTCCCGTCGATCCGCAGCGCGCCCGCCTCGCGGCATCGAACCGCGTTCCCCGGCGGCGGCGCGCCAGGATCGAGATCGCGACCCTCGATCAGGAATTCGCTTGGGCTGCCGGCCATGCCGTCATTCCGGGGCGCCGCAGACGAGCCCGGAATCCAGAACCACCGACGGAGCAAAGCATTGGCGCGTCGGCGGCTCTGGATCCCGGGCTCCGCTGCGCGGCCCCGGGATGACGGTGCGCAGGACCAACCCCGGGTGGCCAGGTCCACGCGAATCGGGACGCGATCAGCCTACGCCGCGGCGAGCAACCCTTCCCCCAGAAAGCTCCCGGGCCCCGCGACGCCCGGCAGGGCGAAGAAGTAGCCGCCGCCGACCGGGCGGATGTACTCCTCGAGGCCCTCGCCGGAGAGGCGGTTCTGGACGGTGATGAAGCCGGCCGCGAGGTCGGCCTGATAGCAGACGAACAGCAGGCCCATATCGAGCTGTCCGGCCGTGGTCAGCCCGCGGGAGTAATTGTAGCTGCGGCGGAGGATCAGGCTGCCCTCGGTGCCGGGGAGGCGCGGGTTGGCGAGGCGGATATGGGCGGCGAGCGAGATGGCCTCGCCGTCCGGATCGGCCGCGTAGTCAGGGGTGTCGCGCTCGTGGCCCTGCCGGAGCGGCGCGCCGCTGCCCTTGTGCCGGCCGATGATCGCCTCCTGCTCGCCGAGCGGCGTGCGGTCCCAGCGCTCGACGAGGGTGCGGATGATCCGCACCACCTGGTAGCTGCCCCCGACGGCCCAGGCCGGCTCGTCCTGCCCCGCCCCCACCCAGACGTAGCGGTCCATCAGCCGGGAATTCCGCACGTCGAGATTGGCGGTGCCGTCCTTGAAGCCCAGCATGTTGCGCACGGTGTCGGCCCCCATGGTCTTCACCACGTGGGGCGGCAGGAAACCCTCGATCTTCCAGCGCGGCGCGAGCAGGCCGGGCGTCGCCTTGATGACGTCGCGCAGGGCGTGGATGTTGGTCTCGGCCGTGTTCGAGCAGAACTGGATCAGCAGGTCGCCGTGACACTGGGCCGGGTCAAGGGCGTCGTTGGAGAAGCGCTCCATGGGCCCGAGATGGCGCGGGCGGGCGCGCGCCAGGCCGAACCGGTAGTCGAACAGGCTCGCGCCGACCGAGACGGTGGCGGTGAGGTTGTCCGGCAGGACGGTCGGACCCAGGATGCCGGAATTGCGCGGCGGCAGCTGCGGGTGGACATCGGGCACGGCGCCGCCCCGGGTCAGGAAGGCCAGGCGCTCGGTCAGCGTCCGGAACAGGTGGGGCAGCTCGCCCCGACGCTCGGCCAGCACGTCGAAGGCGACGTAGAGGGCGGCGGCCGGCTGCGGGGTGACGATCCCGGCCTGATGGGGCCCGTAGAAGGGTTGGGCGACGAGCGTGCCCTCGGTCGCCGGCGTGGGCGTCGCATCCTCGGCCCGGGCCGGACCGAGGAGCGCGGCCGCGCCGAGACCGCCGAGGAAACGGCGGCGGGTGGGGACCGGAGACGGAAAGCGCATCATCGCTCGACGAGATCTGTTCGTTCTGCCGCTTGTCGCCGCGAACAAAGACGACAGGACGGCACCTTGGCAATGGTTTCAGTCTAAGCCCAGCCGGCCGCGCAACGTCGACAGGTCTTCGGCGAGCAGCGTGATCGGCCCCTTGAGGGCGTTGCGGTCCCGGGCCGTGAGGTTGTCGTAGCTCTGGAAGGCGCCGTCCGGGCTGCGGTAGCGGGCAAGCAGGTCCTCAACCCGCTTGTAGCTGCGCTCGACCCGGGCCACGAAGTCCCGGTCCGCCAGGAGCGGACGCAGAAGCGTGAACACCACCTTCGAGCCCTCGATATTGGCCTGGAAGTCCCACAGGTCGGTGCGACTGTAGCGCTCCTCCTCGCCGCTGATCTTGGTGGCGGCGATCCCCTCGATCAGGGCCGAAGCGGCCCCGACCGCCTTGGCGGGCGGAATGGCCAGCGCCGCGATTCTGTCGCGCAGGGTCACGGTCTCGGCGGAGAGCCGCTCTGCGACCTCGCCGAGGCCCTCCGTGGTGCCGTGGGTGAAGAGCGCCATCTCCAGGCGGTGGAAGCCCACGAAGGCGGGATCGCGCTCGCGCAGCTCGAACTCGTCGCTGCGCACGTCGAGGCGCTTGATCAGCTCGGGAAACAGGGCCGCCACCGGCTCGATGCGCTCGTAGGGCGCGCGCGCCGGGGCGTAGAGCCGGCGCGCCTCCGCGAGCTGCCCGGCCTGGATCGCCGCGACGAAGCGCGCGGTCTCGCGCACGAAGGCGTCGGCCTGGGCGACGACGTAGGTCCTGTACGCGGCGAGGGCCGCGGCCAGCTCGGGCGCGATCGGCCGGGCCGGACGCGCGGGACGCGGGCTGTCCGGCTGCTCGAGGGACAAGGCCGGCCGCGCCTCGCCGAGACCGATCAGCATCGCCACGGCGACCGCCGCGACGCGGCGTCGGTCCCTGTCGAGGCGTGCAATCTCGGGCATGCGGGGCCGGAGGCGGATCTGGACGCGGAGCGCGGCGCGAACCGACCGCAGAGTCCGGCTAACCGAGGCCGCGCACCAGGGCAACCGTCGCGGGTCATGACAGCCGGCTCAGACGAGGAGCGGGATCAGGACGGCGACCACGACATTCGTCCCGACGAGGAG
This sequence comes from Methylobacterium sp. OAE515, assembly GCF_041806315.1. Lineage (NCBI taxonomy): Bacteria > Pseudomonadati > Pseudomonadota > Alphaproteobacteria > Hyphomicrobiales > Methylobacteriaceae > Methylobacterium > Methylobacterium sp. OAE515. The sequence continues at coordinate 1,102,886 of NZ_JBGMUV010000001.1, read as the reverse complement.
GACCAGAGGCAGGGCACCCATGGCCGGTCAGCCGATGCAGGCCAGCGCGCGGGCGCCGGGCGCGGCGGCCTTCGCCGGGCAGGCGCGGGAGACCATCGCGGAGGCCGGGGCATCGGCCGGCTGGGCGGTGACGGCCTGCGAGAGCATGGGCAGGTAGGTGGTGCCGGTCAGGATGCCGGCCGAGAGCAGCAGGCGGGCGATGACGTCGAGCATGGTGTTTCCCCTTTTTCGGTCTTCGAGGACCGTTGTGCGGGGCGGTGTCTACGGGTTCTGTGATGCGGGAATATTGCGTCCCGTGTTGCTTCAGTGCTCTCGGGAAGTCATCGCGCGGATGTCACAATAACCGAATGTGTCGTCGCGAGGTCGGCGGCGGAACGGGAGACCGCAACGGTGGCGGGGCGCGGGACACGGTGTGGGGCGCGATGATGCGCGGGTTCGGCACGTCCGGCATCGCGCGCCGCGTCCTCGTGGTCGGGGCGATCCCGATCCTGGTCGCCGCCGCGATCGCGCTCGGCGCCTGGATCCTGCTCCACGAGGCCGAGCGCGCCCGGGCCGGCGCCGTGGTGGCGACGGAGACGGCGCAGACGCTCGCGGCGATGAACCGGGCGCGGGCGGATGCCCTGAGCGGCAGCGTCGCGGGGCGGGACGGGGCCGAGCGCCGCTTCGACGAGCGCGCCGCGACGGCGACGGCGCAGCTCGAAAGGCTGGAGCGGCTCGCGCGGACGCGCGGCCAGGCCGCCCTCGTGGCGACCGTGACGGGCGACCTGACCTCGCAGGTGACGCGGATGCGCGCGCTCCTGCTCTCGGAGCGGGCAGCGACCGCGACCATCGCCGACATGGCCCGGCGGGCGGACGCCCTGGTGGCGCTGACCGACGTCGCGCGCCGGCGCCAGCAGCAGGACAACGCCCAGCTGATCGCCGTGCTCGCCGTCAAGGATGCCGAGCTGGAGCGGAACCAGGGCGTCGTCACCGCGCTGCGGGAGCTGCGCGAGGCGATCAGCACGGCGGAGCTGAACCGGGCGCGCATCGGCCGCCCGGTCTTCCCGATCGAGTTCGACGAACTCGCCGCGGATCTGCGGCAGCTCGATGCGGTGGGCGACCGGCTGCGCCGGGTCCTGCGCGTCGACGGCGAGGCCGGGGCGGCCGACCGGGCGACGGAGCTGCTGAAGGCCTATCGCGACCGGAGCCGGACCGAGGATGACCTCAACCGGGTGCTCTCGGAGGGGTTCGAGCTGACCCGCGCCACCCAGGCGGGCCGGGTCCTGGTCGAGTGGTGCGACCAGCTCGTCCAGGTGAACGTCGCCCGCCAGAGCCGGCTCTACGAGGAGGTCGCGCTCCTCATCCGCCACTCGGTCCTGTCGAACGAGGCCGAACTCTCCGCCCAGGACATCGCCCTCACGGCCCTGCGCCTCGCCCGGCGGACGGACGCGGCGCTGGCGGGCCGGGACACCGCCGAGGCGTCCCGGGTGCTGGCGGCGGGTGCGGACCTGTCCGGCACCTCCCGGACGCTGCTCATCCCGGTGAGCATCCGCGACGAGATGGCGGGCGCGATCGACGGCTGGCGCACGCAGCTCGCCGCGACGATCGAGAAGATCGGCGAGCAGAACGAGACCATCGCCGACATGGACCGGCGGGCCGCCACCATGAGCGCCAACGCCCAGACCCTGAGCCGGGCCTTCATCGACGACGCCGACCAGTTCGGCAGCGTGATCCGGCAGCTCCTGATCGTCGGGGCAATCGGGGCCCTGTGCCTCGGGATCGGCGCCGCCGCCGCGGTGGCGCGCTCGATCACCCGGCCGCTGCACGCCCTCCAGCACAGCATCGTCACCGCCGCCGGCGCGCCCACGCCGGAGGATATCGGCCGGGACGGCCACCTGCTCGCCCGGCGCGACGAGCTCGGCGACATCGCCCGGGCGACCAACGCGTTCCTGGAGCAGATCCGCCGCCGGGAGGCGGACCGGCGCAACGCGTCCCAGCGGGCCGACGACGCGCTCACGACCCTGCGGCAGGCCCAGGAGGACCTGATCCGGGCCGAGCGGCTCGCCTCGCTCGGCCAGCTCGTGGCGGGCGTCTCGCACGAGATCAGCACGCCGCTTGGCATCGCGTTGACCACGGCCACGCAGGTCCAGTCCGACTCGGCGGCCTTCGCGCGCCTGGTCGGGGAGAACCAGCTCTCCCGCTCGCGGCTGACCCAGTATGCCGGGCGGATGCAGGAGGGCGCGCAGCTCCTGACCAGCAACCTCATGCGGGCCGCCGACCTCCTCTACAGCTTCAAGCAGGTGGCGGCCGATCAGGCGATCGAGGACCGCCGGGCGCTGAACCTCGCAGACTGGATCGACGAGCTGCTGAAGAGCCTGCGGGCCCTGGCGCGGCCGGGCCGGCACGCCTTCGTGGTCGACTGCCCGCCCGACCTCGTCGTCGACACGCTCCCGGGCATCCTGGCGCAGATCGTGTCGAACGCCGTCAAGAACGCGATCGAGCACGGCTTCCGGGACCGGGAGGGCGGCCGCATCACCATCACGGCGCTGCGGACCGGGGGCGGGATCGACCTGTCCATCGCGGATGACGGGCGCGGCATCGACAGCGCCGATCTCGGCCGCGTGTTCGACCCGTTCTTCACCACGGCCCGCGCCCGCGGCGGGACGGGCCTCGGCCTGCACATCGTCCACAACCTCGTGGTGAACCGCCTCCAGGGGCGGGTCGAACTGCAGAGCAGCGCCGGCGCCGGCACGGTGCTGCGGCTGTGGCTTCCGGAGCGGCTGGCATGAGCAGAGCTATGCGGAACGCCCCGCGCGGCGGCCTCGTCCGCCTGGGGCTGCTGATCGCCGGCCTGCTTCTCGCGCTGCGCCCGCTCCCGGCCGCCGCCGTCACCGAGCTGCAGTTCTGGCACGCCCTCGACGGGCCGAACGGCGAGCTGGTGACCCGCCTCGCCGAGACCTTCAACGCGTCGCAAGCCGATTACCGGGTCGTCCCGGTCTACAAGGGCAGCTACGCCGAGACGATCAGCAGCGGCATCACGGCCTACCGCACCGGCGCGGCGCCGCACCTGCTCCAGGTCTTCGAGGTCGGCAACGGGACCATGGCGGCGGCCATCGGCGCCGTCAGGCCGGTCGCCACCGTGATGCGGGAGGCGGGGCTTTCGGCGACGCCGGAGGATTTCCTGCCGGTCGTCGCCACCAATTACCTGGCTTCCGAGGGTGGGATGCTGTCCCTGCCCTTCAACGTCTCCTCGACGGTGATGTGGATCAACCGGGACCGGTTCCGGCAGGCGGGCCTCGACGCCAACCATCTGCCGGCGACCTGGCCGGAGGTCTTCGAGGCCGCGCGGCGGCTCAAGGCGGCGGACGGCACGCGGTGCGCGCTGTCCTCGGCCTGGCCGACCTGGGTGCATCTTGAGCAGCTCTCCGTCTGGCACGACCGGCCGCTCGCGACCCGCTCCAACGGCCTGGACGGCTACGACGCCGAACTCGTCTTCAACGGCCCGCTCCAGGTCCGCCACCTGCAGAACCTCGTCGACCTGCACCGCGCGGGCGTGTTCGCGTACAACGACCGCGTCAACCGCGGGGAGGCCCGGTTCGTCTCGGGCGACTGCGCGATCTTCCTCACCTCGTCGAGCCTCTACGGGAAGGTCTCGACCGCGGCCCGGTTCGACTGGACGGTCGCGCCGATGCCCTTCTATCCCGACATCGTGCCGGAGCCGCAGAACGCGATCCTGGGCGGCGGCTCCCTCTACGTGATGCAGGGCAAGACGCCGGACGAGTACCGCGGCGTCGCCCGGTTCCTGGCCTTCCTGATGGAGGGACGCCAGCAGGCCGCGCTGTACCGGAACACCGGCTACATCCCCACGACGCGCGCCGCCTATGCCGACGCGGTGGCGGAGGGCTTCTTCGAGCGGCACCCGCAGCTCCACGTCGCCGTGCAGGAACTCACCCGGCGCCCGCCGACGCGCAACACCGCCGGCCTGCGCCTGGGCAACATGCTGCAGATCCGCGACCTGTGGGCCGAGGAGCTGGAGGCGGCGCTCAACGGCGCGAAGTCGCCGCAGCAGGCCCTCGACGACGCCGTGGCGCGGGGCAACCAGGTCCTGCGGGTCTTCCAGCAGCGGACCAAGAAGTGAGCGTGGTGGGCGGTCGCGCCGTCACCGGGGCGCGCGGAACCGCACCGTCTCGAACAGGTGGCGGCCGAGGGGATCCATCGTCAGGCCGAGCACGTCGTTGCGGATCGCCAGATGGACCTTGGTGTGCGCCAGGGGCACCCAGGGCATCGCCTTCCGGACGATGGCCTGGGCCTGGCGGTAAAGGGCCTGGCGCGTCTCGCGGTCGCCGGTGCGGCGGGCGGCCTCGACCAGCCGGTCGTAGGCCGGGTCACACCAGCGGGCGAGGTTGGCCCCGCCGGCCTGGGCGGCCTTGCAGCCGAGCAGGACGTTCAGGAAGTTGTCCGGATCGCCGTTGTCGCTCGTCCAGCCGTAGAGCATCAGGCTGGGCTCCCCGCCGTAGAGCGCGGCGCGGTACGCGTTCCAGGGGCGCGTGACCGGGCGCGCGCGGATACCGACCTGCGCGAGGTCGGCCTGGATCATGTCGGCGACACGCCGTCCGTTCGGGTTGTAGGGCCGGCTGACCGGCGGGTACCACAGGTCGGTCTCGAAGCCCTCGGCGAGCCCCGCTTCCGCCAGCAGGCGCAGGGCCCCGGCGCGGTCGAAGGGCGCGTCCGGCAGCTCGGCGTCGTGGGCCCAGATCCCCGGCGGCAGCGGCCCCTGCGCCAGGAGGCCGGCATCGCCGTAGACGCCCGCCACGATCGCCTGCCGGTCGATCGCCAGATTGACGGCGCGCCGCACCCGGACATCGTCGAAAGGCGCCTTCGTCGTGTTGAGCGCGAGATAGGCGACGTTGAGCTCGGCGAGTGCGAGCAGCGTCAGGCCCGGCTCGGCGCGGATCGCGTCGAGGTCCCCGGTCGCCGGGAACGCCATGGCGTGGCACTCCCCGGCCCGCAGCTTGGTCAGCCGCACCGCCGCATTCGGGGTGATCGCGAAGACGAGGCCGTCGGGGCGCTCCCCCGGTTCGCCGTCGTCCGCCGCGCGGCGCCAGTAATCCGGGAAGGCGCGATAGCGCAGGACCTGATCCGGCCGGTAGCCCTCGAACACGAACGGGCCGGTCCCGATCGGCGCCCGGGCGAGGTCGTCCGACGCGTTGCCGGCTGCGAGGGCCGCGGCGTACTCGGCCGACAGGATCGCCGCGAAGGCCTGGGCGATGTTGGCGAGGAACGTGGTGTCGGCCTCGCGCAGCCGGAAGCGGACGTGGCGCGGATCCGGCGCGTCAATGGCCTCGATCAGGTCGGCGAGACCGAGATCGTGGAAGTAGGTGAAGCCCGGCGCGGCGCCGTCGGGTCCGGCCCGGCGCTGCCGAGCGAAGGAGAACACCACGTCCTCGGCGTTCAGGGTGCGGGTCGGGGTGAAGCGCGCGTTGGCGTGGAAGCGCACGCCGTCCCGCAGGGCGAAGACGTAGGTCCGGCCGTCCTCCGAGACCGTCCAGGATTCGGCGAGGCCCGGGCGGATCGTCGTGGTGCCGGGCGCGAACTCCACCAGCGTGTTGTAGACCTGCCAGGCCGCGTTCATCGTGGTGGTGGTCGTCGCGCGGGCGGGATCGAAGCTCTCCGGGCTGCCCTCCGAGCAGAACACGAAGGTGCGGGCCGCCGCCGGGCCGGGGGCCAGCAGAAGCCCGGGGAGCAGGCCGGCCGCCAGGGCGAGGAGCCCGGCCCGGCCTCCCGCAGCCGGCCTCACGGTGTCCCGATCGCGGTGGGGAGCGCATGGGCGGCCGTTTCCGCGCGGCGAGCGGGAAACTCGACCTGCACCACCGTGCCCTGGCCGAGTTCGCTGGTGAGCGCGATGCGACCGCCGAGCTTGGCGGTGACGAGGTTGTGGACGATGTGCATGCCGAGCCCCGTGCTGCCGGCGCTGCGCGCCGTCGTGAAGAACGGATCGAAGATCCGGTCGAGGTGCTCCGGCGGGATGCCCTGGCCGGTGTCGCGGACCTCCATCCGCACGAGGCCGCCGTCCCGTTCCGACACGTCCACGGCGATCCGGCCCGGCTCGCCCGCGCGGAAGCCGTGCACGACCGCGTTGGCGATCAGGTTGGTCACGATCTGCGCCAGCACGCCGGGATTGGTGTCGATGACGAGGTCCTCCGGGCAGGCGCGCTCCACGATGTGGCCGCCCTTGCGCAGCATCGGCCGCAGGCTCGCCAGCAGGTCGTCGAGCCAGGTCGCCAGCACGACGCTGCGGCTCTCGTCGCTGACGCGGTCGACCGCAACCTGCTTGAAGCCCTGAACGAGGTCGGCGGCCCGGGTGAGGTTTGTGCAGAGCAGCGTGGCGCCCTCCTCGACCCGGTCGACGAAGTGGTTGAGCCGGGAGCGCGACAGCGTGCCGGCGGCGAGGCCCGTCCGGAAGGTCCGCGCCTCGTCGCTCATGAGTGTCCCGGTGGTCAGCGCGATGCCGAGCGGCGTGTTGATCTCGTGGGCGACCCCGGCCACGAGCTGCCCGAGGGAGGCGAGCTTCTCGGCCCGGACGAGATTGTCCTGGGTCCGGCGCAGCTCGACCAGGGCGACGTCGGCCTGATCCTTGGCCCGGCGCAGCGCCCCCTCCCGGCGCGTGATCTCGGAGACGAAGACGGCCGTGGCGCGGGCGATGTCGCCGAGCTCGTCCCGGCGGCCCGTGCCGCGCACGGCCGCGCCCGCCGGGTTGCCGGTCAGCATCACCATATCGCCCTGCAGGGCGCGCAGGGGCACCAGGATCGAGCGGGCGACGCAGATCACCACCAGGGCGCCGAACAGCAGCAGCCCGGCCGCGCCGGCGAGCAGGATCCGCTGGATGAAGATGCCGAACCGGTCGGCGTCGCCCACGAAGGCGTCGTTCAGGGCCTTGGCGCTGTCGATCATCGTCGCGGCGAGCCCGTCCATCGCGACGATCATGGCGTTCTGGCTGCGCAGGCCCCCGATGGTCGTGGTCAGGCGCGCCCGCCAGCCGTCGAGGGCCTGAATCATCTCCGCCTGGATCAGCGGCGAGATCGGCAAGGCGCCGGCGCTCCGGGCGAGGCGCTCGCCCTCGGCCAGCATCCGCTCGGCGAGGGCGGCGTCGCGGTGCAGCAGGGCGCCCGCCGTGCGCGGCCCGAGCTTGAGGGTGCCGATGGCGACGTTCTGCGTGGCCTGCTCGATCTCGTTGGCCTCCACCGAATAGGCCAGCAGCTGCGCCACCTCGTCGTGCAGGCTCTCCTGGCCGGAGGTCTCGATCTTCAGATTGCGCTCGATCCAGCCGGCGAGCTTGCCGCGGTCCGGGTTCTGCCCCGCGGCCTCGACGGTCAGCGCGTCGAGCGCCTCGGCCTCGGCCTCGCGGCCGTCGGCCCGCAGCGCCGCTGCCAGGTCGCTGCTGGCGGCGCGGAAGCGGGCCTGCCCGCGCTGGGCCTCGGACTCGGCGGCCGCGGGGCTGGCCGGGTCGGCGCCCTGGCCGGTGATCTGGCCGGTGATCTGGCCGGCGCTCTGGGCGACGCCTTGCGCGGCGATCACCGCGCTCTCGGCGGTGCGGACCCGCAGGGCGTTGAGGCGGGCGACGAGGCCGCGGGCGACCCGCAAGGCCTCGACCTTCTCGGCCAGCGAACGGGCGAGGTCGGCGTTCGAGGCCTGCTGCCGCAGGCGGGCCCGGTCGGTGAGGTCGATCAGGGTGTCGGCCCGCTGCGTCATCTCGCGGATCAGGCCGTCATTCTCCTGGGTGCGCCGGACGAAGGCCTCCATCTGGCTGCGGTAGCGGGCGAGCGCCGCCTCCACCGAGGCGATGCGGGCGCGCTGGGCGTCGATGCGGGCGAAGCCCGTGAGCCGGCCGAGGCCCGCTTCGGCCCGCGCCGTCAGCCCGGCGAAGCGCTCGGCGTAGGGCTGTCGGTCCTGCGCGTCCGCGGCGGCGTACTGGTCGCGGACCAAACGCGCGGTGGCGATGTCGTGGTACACGTCGGCGACCAGGACCGCCCCGCCCCGTGCGCGCTCCTCCTGGGCCAGGAGGAGCCAGCCGGCCATGGCGATCGCGCCGGCGGCGAGGATCGGCACGCCTCCGACCAGGGCGATCTTGGGTCCAACCCGCATCCGCGTCCCGACATAGGGGTCCGGCATCAACTTAAAGCCGTGCCGGAGCGCGGTGCAATCGGGCGGCGTTCCGGCGAGTCCCGGCGGCCCGGTGACGCGGCCATCCCGTTTCCGTTCGAAGCCTTCGGTCGATGCCGTCCGCTCCGTCATCACGCGCGCCGCGACGTGACCCAGGGCTGCGCGCGTCCGGTCGGTGCGGCGCTGCTGGATCGCGTCGCTGCGCTCGCACAGACGGCGTCGCAGCCACCCACCCCGCGCGGTCTCAGCGGGGTCGGGATCCGGCCGGTCGCGGGTCGGGACCGGCCAGCGCCGCATCCTGCGGATCACGCGCGCCATCGCGCGGCGTTGGCACGCCGTGTGGCGTTGACGCGCCGAGCGGCGCCGGCACGCCGAAGCGTTCCGCCCGGGTCGGCGGGCGCCGCGGCGCGGGATCCCGGCCGTGCAGCATGAGGTGCAGCCGGCGCAGCAGGTCGGGATCGTCGCCGGCGCCGGGATCGTCGCTGAAATGCGGCATGGCGGCCCCCGCCTCTCACCGCGGGCCGGGCGCGGGCTCGACCGCGATGAGCCGCACGCGGCGGGGCGGCGCATCCGCTTCGCTGGGGCCCGCACAGGCGCCCGGCGGGTACGGCCAGGCCGCGCCGGCACAGGGTGCGCCGTCACGGAGAGACGCGGCGGAGGCCCGCGCATCACGATCCACCACCGGCGCCGCGCCGCCCGGGGCGACCAGGCCGACGAGCGCCAGAACGCAGAGCGTGCCGGCCGCCGCGGCCGACGAGGGTCCGATCACATGTCGCATGGCCTGTCCTCCGGGCCGCCTCGGCCCTCGGTCCTGCCACGCTGATAGGGGCTTTCCGTGCCGCGGTTATTGCGTCCCGGCTGGTCCGAGCGCCGAAATGTTGCGTCCGCAGGCCGGGACGCAATATTTCGGCGCCTTCCATCAGTCTCCCTCGGGCCGGAAGATGTATCCGAGGCCCCTGACCGTACGGATGTAGCGCGGATTGCCGGGATCCGGCTCGACCTTCTTGCGGATGCGGTTGATCCGCACGTCGATGGCCCGGTCGAACGCGTCCGGGTCGCGGGCATCGGCGAGATCGAGCAGCCGCTCGCGGGATAGGGCGCGCCGCGGGTTGTCGGCGAACGCCTTCAGCAGATCGAATTCCGAGCGGGTGAGCGCCTGCTCGAGGCCGGCATCGTCGCTCAGGCGCAGGGCGTCGAGTTCCAGCCACTTGGTCCCGAACCGAATCCGGCGTCCCACGTCCGGGTTCGGCACCGGCGCTGCGCCCGGCGCCTGCACGCGACGCAGCACGGAGCGCACCCGGGCGACCAGTTCCCGCAACTCGCACGGTTTGGGCAGGTAATCGTCGGCCCCGAGTTCCAGCCCGACCACCCGGTCGATCGCGCTCGCCGTGGCGGTGAGCATGATGATCGGGATCGCCGTCCGGGCCTTGAGGTCGCGCACGATGGAGAGCCCATCCTCCTCGGGCATGTTCAGGTCGAGCACGATCAGGTCCGGGCTCTGCCGGACGAGGTGCTCCCGCAGGGCGCGTCCGCCGTCGCACAGGACCACCGAGAACCCGTGGAGCTTCAGGTAATCCCCCACCATCTCGCGGGTCGCTGCCTCGTCATCGACCACGGCAATAGAAGGCATCACCGCGCCGCCACGGGCGGTGCCGAGGGCGGGGCTGTCTGGAATGGTCATCGCAGCTGTGCGCACTTTCCGGCTTCGCTCTGGAACGAATGTAGGAATCGTATCGGATCACGATAGCGTGACAAGTTTTCAACACGATTGCTAGCGTACTCGTCAGGTTTCGAGCAGCATTTCAGGCCACAGCCATGGATGACGACACCCTCACGCTGATTCCGGACGATCTCGACGAGGCGAAACCGAATGCGGGGGCGTGGGTCATCGCCGTGATCGACGACGATCCGGCGGTCCATGACGGCACCCGCTACGCCCTGGCGAGCTACACCCTCGACGGGCGCGGCCTGGAGATCCTCACAGCCCGCTCGGCCGCAGAGGCGCGGGTGCTGCTCGCCGAGCGCCGCGACGTGGCGGTGGTGCTGCTCGACGTGGTGATGGAGACCGACAACGCCGGGCTGGACCTCGTCGACTACATCCGGCGCGAGCTCCGGCAGGAGACGGTCCGGATCATCCTGCGGACCGGCCAGCCCGGCCAGGCGCCGGAGCGGCGAATCATCGTCGATTACGACATCAACGACTACAAGGCGAAGACCGAACTCACCGCCGACAAGCTGTTCACCAGCCTCACCGCAGCGCTCCGCGCCTACCAGCAGCTCAAGCGCCTCGACGAGACCCGGCGCGGGCTGGAGATCATCATCGACGCAGCCCCGATGCTCCTCGACCACAAGTCGATGCAGCGGCTGGCCGAGGGCGTCCTCACCCAGGTCGCCTCGCTCCTGAACGTCGCCTGCGCGGGCATCCTGGTCCTGCGCGAGACCGCGGCCCCGCAGGAGCGCTTCTGCGTGCTGGCCGGGTCCGGCTGCTACGGACATTACGCGGGCCGCGAGCCGGCTTGGCCGCTGGAGGAACGGGTGCAACCCCTCGTCGAGCGGGCCTTCGCCGAGCGCCGCCACAGCTTCGGCGAGCATTGGTCGACCCTGTACCTGCACACCGCGAGCGGCAGCGAGATCGTCGCGCTGATCGAGGCCGACCGGCAGCTCTCCGAGACCGACCGCTCGCTCATCGCGCTGTTCACGAGCCGGCTGTCGATCGCCTTCGACAACGTCATCCTCTACGAGCGGCTGCAGCAGACCAACGCCAGCCTGGAGCGGCGGGTGGTCGAGCGCACCGCCGAGCTGATCCGGGCGAACCGCCGGCTGGACCTGCAGCGCTCGGACCTGCGGCGGGCCAACAGCCTCAAGACCGAGATCCTCGGCACCATCGCGCACGACCTGAAGAACCCGCTGGCGGTGATCCTCGGCCGCGCCGAGATGCTGTCCGACCTGATCGACATGCAGGGCGACCGCGAACAGATGCGCGCGCAGGTGCAGCACGTGCGCGCCAGCGCCAAGGGGCTGACGACCATGATCGACAGCCTCATGGCGGACGCGATGAACGACGCCCTCGACATCAGCCTGCGCCGCGAGCCCGTCGACCTCGCGGGCCTCGCCCGGGAGGTCTGCGAGGCCGACCGGCCGCTGGCCGACGCCAAGGGCCAGACCCTGGTCTGCGAAGGCCCGGACGAGCTGTTCCTCTGCGGCGACGCCGAGCGCCTGCGCGAGGCCCTCGACAACCTCGTCTCCAACGCGATCAAGTACAGCCCGGCCGGCGGCGCGATCACCGTGCGGGTCAGCCGCGAGCCGGGTCCGCGGGGTGCGGAGCTGGTCTGCGCGGTCGTCGATCACGGGCCCGGCCTGTCGCCGGAGGATTCGACCCGGGTGTTCGGGCGCTTCCAGCGCCTCTCGGCGAAACCCACCGGCGGCGAGAATTCCACGGGTCTCGGCCTCTCGATCGTCCGCCGCATCGCCGAGCTGCACGGGGGCCGCGCCACGGCCGAGAGCGCGGGACCCGGGCTCGGGGCGGTGTTCGCGATCCGCTTTCCGGAAGAGGCCGTCGGATTGATTTGAGCCGACGCGTCAGGAGCCTGTGACCGGGGCTCCCGTGATCCGCTCGGAGCACGCAACAATCGACGCAATCCGCACGCAAACCAGCTTGGCCATACAGCCATCCCAGAACAGCCGACCCGCTTTTGTGGTGAGGGGGAGACGACGGATGGCCACCCGGATGATGACCAACAGCGTGACCGGCGCGGACCGCATCGTGACCTGGACCATGATCAGCGGTCTGGCGCTGGCCTTGATCCAGTCCGCGCAAGCGTTGGCGCTGCCGGCCCATTTCGTCTAGGGCCATCCGGACGGTCCGAGATCGACGGCACTTCGCAGCCCGACGGCCCGCCCCGCCGCATCGCGGGCGCACGCATCGGGCGGCCCGTTCACGTCCGATGGAGCGGCAGACGGACGGAGAAGCGGGCGCCCGGCGCTTGGCTTCTAGCGCCCGCCTCGATCGAGCCGCCATGCGCCGCGACGATCGTGCGGCAGATCCCGAGACCCAGGCCGAGCCCTTCGGCGCGCGTGGTGAAGAACCCGTCGAACAGCCGCTCGGCGTTCCCCGGGTCGATGCCCGGCCCGTTGTCGAGGATGTCGATCACGACGGACGCGCCGTGATCGGACGTCTCGATCATGATCTCCGGCATCGTCGTGCGGGCGTGCCGGTGAACCTGGATGGCGTTCATCAGCAGATTGACGAAGACCTGCTGCAGCTGGATCCGGTCGGCCTGGACCAGCGCGTCGCCGCCGGTGCAGGCGAGGCTGAACCGGACGTCGATGCGGTCGAGATCGTGCCGCACGAACTGCACGGATTCCGTCAGGACCTCCGCCACGGAAACGAGCGTCCGGACGCTGTCCCGCTTGGTGGCCATGCGGCGCGTGCGATCGATGATGTCGCCGGCGCGGGCGACCTGATCGACGATGCGCTGGCATTGCCGCCGGAGCAGGTCCCGGTCGAGATCGTCCCGGTCGAGGAGGCGCAGCATGGCCCCGGCGGTCATGCCGATCGACGACAGCGGTTGGCCGATCTCGTGGGCGATAGAGGCGGAGAGTTCGCCCAGGGTCGAGATCCGGGCGACATGCGCGAGCTCGTCGCGCAACGTGTTGAGGGATGTCTGCCTCTGAACGTGTTCGGTGATGTCGACGAAGGAGGCCAGCCACAGGCCGGAGGTCGCCCCGTCCGCCCGCGGCACCACGCAGAAGAGCGTTTCGAAGCGGCTCCCGTCCAGCCGGACGCTGTGCGCCTGCTGCTGGAACGCGGTGGCGCCGGCCGCGAAGGCCCGCGCCGAATTGACCTGCGCGGTGCAGAGCGGATCGAAGAAGCGCTGCGTGCGCTGCCCGATCATGTCCGCGCGGCCGGCGGCGCCGAACATCCGTACGGCCGCCTCGTTGACGTCGAGGATGACCATGCCGTGCCGCAGCCGGTCCGCCACGGCGGGATGGGCGTCGAGATAACCGGAGATGTCGGCGATCCCGGCGGCTCGCAGCGCGTCGATGGCGGCGACGCGTTCGCGCGCGTCGACGACGACGAAGCCGATCGTCGAGACCTTCATGCAGACCAGGTACCAGGCGTCGTTCCAATCGGCCTCGGTGCTGACGATCAGCCGATCGGCCGCGGGCGCGAGTCCGACGCTCATGCCGGCTGTCCCCGGGCAGGGCTGCGGGCGCCGTGTCCCGCGCGCGCCGGCGCGGGCTCAGCCCGCGACCGCGTCAGTCCGCGCGCCCAGGTTGGCATAGGCCGCCACCCGGCCACGTCCACGGTGCGCGTCATCGGGAAGCTCCACTCCGGTCACGGGACGGGTAAGGCCATGCAGCTTTGCCGCCAAGTCTCCGCCCCGTTCATCCGGCGGCTTCTGCGTGCGGCCGCGTGCTGATCCGCGATCGCGCGCTCCCGAGACGCCGAAGGCGATGCACGACCGGGCGGGGCTGGGCTCCCGGAGGGCCGGTCACGCGGCCGCCGCGATCAGCGTCGCCCGCAGCTGCGCGTCCAGATCGCGCGCCACCGCATCGACAGCCGCATCGTGGAACTGGCCGAAGGCGGTCGCCGGCCGGTCGTACTCGAACGCGACGCCGTCGGCGCCCTCCCGCAGCAGCACCCGGATCGGCGCGTACAGGGCCGCCGAGAGCACGTGGCGCGTCATGCGGGAGGCGGTCAGCGGGTTGCCGATGTCGTACTGAATGGCCTTGCGCTCCAGGCCAGCGATCCGCAGCAGAGCGCCGTGATCGCGCTGACCGAAGATCGAGAGCGGGGCCGCGCGCGCGAGCTGGCTGCGCGCCTCCTCGGCCCGGCCTGCCTGGACGATGGCCGCGTAGCCGTGATCGAGGGGCGGGACCGCATCCTCCAGGGCCTGGCGCACGGCGTCGAAGGGTTTCGTCGAAGGGATCGTCACGTGCTCGATCGTGATGGGCGTGGTCGATGCGGTCATGGCCATGACGCTGTCTCCGTGTCTGGCGGGTTCGGCCCTGCCTCGGTCCCCCGGGTCAGTGCGCGTCGGCGGAGGGCCCCTTCGGCGGGGCAACCTTGCGCATCAGCGGCACCAGCGCGGTGGCCAGGGCGAAGCAGAGCGCGATGGCCGTGAAGGCGTCGGCGTAGGTCATGGTCTGCGCCTCGCGCAGCGTGAGCGACCGGAGCTGCCGCAGGGCGGCGACGTGGCCGTGCTCGGGATCACCCGCGAAGCTGCCCGCCATGCGCGCCTCCATCCCGCGCAGGAGGTCGAGCATCGCCGGGTTCGTCGGGTTCAGGTGCTCGGCCAGCCGCAGGAAGTGCAGGTTGGTGCGGTCGTTGAGAATCGTCGCGCAGGCCGCGATGCCGATGGCGCCGCCCAGGTTGCGCATCAGGTTGAACAGCCCGGAGGCAAGCTTCAGCTTGGCCGGCGCGAGGCCGCCGAGCGTCAGCGTCACGGTCGGCGCCACGGCGAATTGCTGCGCGAAGCCGCGCATCGCCTGCGGCCACAGCAGCTCGCGCCAGCCCCACTCGTGCGTGATCGGCGTGAACGACCACATGCTCAACCCGAACAGGCCGAGCCCGAACATCATCAGCCAGCGCAGGTCGATCCGCCTGGCCAGGACGGCGTAGACCGGGATCGCCATCACCTGAAACACGCCGGTGGAGAAGATGGCGAGCCCCATCTGCAGGGCCGAGAAGCCGCGCACCTGACCCAGGAACTGCGGCGTCAGGTAGATCGTGGCGAAGATCCCGATGCCGGTGACGAACGAGAACAGGCAGCCCAGCGCGAAGTTGCGGCTCCTGAGCGCCGTCAGGTCGACGATCGGGTGGGCGTAGGTGAGGCTGCGCCAGAGGAAGCCGATTCCGGCGAGCCCGGACAGCCAGGCCGTGGTCCGGATGGTGGCGTCCTCGGTCCAGTTCCAGCGTGGCCCCTCCTCGAGCGTGTATTCGAGGCAGCCGAGGAACACGGCCATCAGGGCGATGCCCAGCCAGTCGGTGGACTTCAGGAGTGCCGGCTCGGGCTCGTCGACCCGCACCAGCAACGGCACCACGACGGCGACGAAGATCCCAGGCACCAGATTGACGAAGAACAGCCAGTGCCAGGAGTAATTGTCGGTGATCCAGCCACCCACCGTTGGCCCCAGGGTCGGCGCCAGCGACGACAGCGCCCCGATGGTCGCGGCGGCCACCAGGATCTTCTTGCCGGGGAAGAACGCGAAGGCGGTGGTGAAGACGGTCGGGACCATCGAGCCGCCCAGGAAGCCCTGGAGCGCCCGGAAGACGATCATGCTCTCGATGTCCCAGGCCCAGCCGCAGAGCAGCGAGGTCGCGGTGAATCCCGCCGCCGAGACGCAGAACAGCCAGCGCGTCGACATCACCCGGGCGAGGAAGCCCGAGAGCGGGATCACGATGATCTCGGCGATGAGGTAGCTGGTCTGGACCCAGGCGACCTCGTCCGGGCTCGCCGCCAGGCCGCCGCCGATATCCTTCAGCGAGGCCGAGACGATCTGGATGTCGAGGAGCGCGATGAAGAAGCCGATGCACATCACCGCGAAGGCGAAGACCTTCTGGCCCTCGCTCAGCGGGGCGGGGGTCTCCCGGGGCGGGGCCGTGGCGCCGCCGGTGACGGCCGCGGCCCTCATCGGGTGAGCTGACCGACGACGACGCCCGCGCCTTGGGCCGGCGCGTCGGGCTCGGGCGCGCCGCCGCGGCGGTCGACCGAGGCGGTCACCGACAGGCCGGGCCGCAGGCGGCCGAGCCGTCCGGCCTCGCCGTCGAGGCGGATCCGCACCGGCACGCGCTGGACGATCTTGGTGAAGTTGCCGGTGGCGTTCTCGGGCGGCAGCACGCTGAACTGTGCGCCGGTCGCCGGCGCCAGGCTCTCGACATGGCCCGTGAAGGTCTCGCCCGGACGCACGTCGGCCACGACGGTCGCGAGCTGGCCGGGCCGCATCTCGGCGAGCTGGCCCTCCTTGAAGTTCGCGTCGACCCAGAGACCCTGCGCGGGCACCAGGGCGATCAGGCCGGCGCCCGGCGTCGCGTAGGAGCCGGTGCGGGCGCTGCGGTTGCCGACCACCCCGGCGATCGGCGCCCGGATCTCCGTGTAGCCGAGGTTGAGCCGCGCCGTGTCGCGCTCGGCCACGGCCTGGGCGCGGGCGGCTTCGGCCTGCCGCTTCTGCGTCTCGATGACGGCGATCCGCCGCTGCGCCGCATCGAGGGTGGCGCGCGCCTTCTCGACCGCCGCACGGGCTTTCTTGTCGTCCGCGTCGGCCTGCTGGAAGCGCTGCTCGGACGCGTACTGGCTGGCCGAGAGCTGCCGGTAGCGGGTGTAGTCGAACCGGGTGCGGGCGGCTTCGGCCTCCGCGGCCGCGAGATCGGCGCCCCCCTGCGCGATCACGGCCTCCTGCAGGTGCCGGGTGGCGTCGAGGTTGAGGAGCGTGGCCTCCTGGCCGGCCACCGCCGCCTCGGTCCTGGCCAGGGCCGCCCGGTAGTCGCGGTCGTCGATCCGCAGCAGGAGGTCGCCGGCCTGGACCCGCTGGTTGTCGGTGACCAGCATCTCCGTCACGAAGCCCGACACGCGCGGCGCGAGAACGGTGACGTCCCCGCCGACATAGGCGTCGTCGGTGCTCTCCAGGAAGCGGCCAGTCTCCCACCAAGAGCGGCCATAGGCCGACCCCGCCGCCAGAGCGAGAACCACGAGGCACGCGGCGGCCGCACGCTTGCGGGATCGCCGCCGACCGGCCGCCGCATCGGCCGGAACCGCCTCCACGAACCCGTCCATCGCCGCGCCGCTCATGGTCCCGTGCTCCTGACCCCGTGCCCCTGGCCCGTGCTCCTGGTTCTGTGCGCCTGCCGGTCAGAGCGCGGTCTGGCGCTCGAAGCGCCGCCGCAGCCGCGGGCTCGCCGCCGGCCCGGCGACGACGCGGACGCCGTCGGAGAGCGGCCGGCCGGTGCGTCGGTCGACCACGACGGGATCGACCGGCAACCCGGTCTCGGGGTCCATGAGGCTCACGCTCTCGCCCTCCGGGGCGAGGTGGCGGTTGCCCCAGGCGAACAGGGTCCACAGCACGGGCCGGAAGTCCCGGCCCTTGTCGGTGAGCACGTACTCGTAGCGCGCGGGCCGCTCCTGGTAGAGCCGCCGCTCCATCAGCCCGGCCTCGCACAGCGCCTTCAGGCGGCGCGTCAGCATGTTGGGCGCGATGCCGAGGCTCTGCGCGAACTGGTCGAAGCGCGTCAGCCCGTAGAAGGCGTCGCGCAGGATGAGGATGCTCCACCACTCGCCGACCCGATCCAGGGAGCGGGCGACCGGGCACTGCATCTGATCGAAGGATGTGCGTTGCATGATGCAAGTTACCGGATATGACTTTCATCAAGCAAGTGACATTTCGCACATTCGATGGTGGTGGGTGCCGGTCGCGCGGGCCGCGATGGCGTGCGGCTCCGCGCGGTCCGGTGCGACGGCGTCTCAGCCGCTGAGGGCGCGCAGCTCGCCGCGCGCGATGCCGGTCAGGGTCCGCAGGGCGAGCGCCCCGATCAGCCCCGTCGCGAAGGCGAGGAGCAGCAGCGCCAAAGCGTCGGCGAGGCCGCTCTGCGCGTGCTCGGCGTAGCGCAGGGCGGCCACGGCGGTCGCGGCCGCCGGGAAGCTCACGGCCCACCACGACACCCGGAACGGGCAGCATCGCGGCAGGTCCCGGAGCAGACCGACGAGGATCACGAAGACGAACAGGCCGATCAGGAACAGCCCCTCGGCGAACGCGTCGATCCGCCCGAGCGTCGCGGCGTAGCTCGAGAAGCCCACCACGAAGGGCGCGACCAGGATCATCAGCGTCGGCCGCATTGCCGGCGCGAGCGGCTCCTCGAACACGAGGCGCGCGAAGACGAGGGTGAAGAGCGGCACGGCGAAGAACAGGCCGACGCTCAGCGCCAGCAGGGTCACGGTCTGCGTGTGCGGCAGGCCGAGGACCGGGGCGGCGAGCGGCACGTCGAGGAGCCCGACCACCGGCACGATCCAGGCGGGCGTCGCGTGCGCGAGCTGCTGGCGGCTGCTCATCCAGCGGCTGACGATCATCACCGCGAAGACCAGCATGCCGGCGGCGGCCAGGATCCAGACGCCCTGGGCCAGGAGCGGGCTGACGCGGACCAGGACCAGCGGCAGCAGCAGCAGGCTGATCAGCACGGTCCCGAACAGGTTGCCGGCGATCGGGTGCCGGAACTCCGCGACGACGGTCGGCCACGCCGTGACCGCCTTCATCCCGTAGGCCGCGGCCAGGGCGAGGAAGGCGGCGAGCGCCGCCCACCCGATCAGGTCCGCCACGAGGCCCGGCAGAGGGTAGCGCAGGGCCGCAAGCCGCCACGCGACGCTCAGGCCGGTCAGCCCCATCACCGATCCGAACAGGGCGACCGGCAGGTACTCGAAGCGGGGCCCGGTCCTGAACAGCGCCCATCGGGGCGTCTGCGCGGCTGCCGTCGTCATCGCGTATCCTCCAAGTCCCGTCGCCGCGCCCCGCGCAGCTTTTGCATCACGCCCCAGAGAGGCGCGCCTTGGCCAGCGGCAGGCTGCGCAGGCGCTGGCCGGTGAGCAGAGCCACCGCGTTGACCACCGCCGGCGGCACGCCCGGCAGACCCGGCTCGCCGATGCCGCCCATCGGCGCGCCGCTCTCCACGATCGCCACATGCACCCGCGGCATCCGATCCCGATCGAGGATCGGGTAGGCGTCGAAGTTCCGTGCCTGGCGCTGCCCGCCCTCGTAGACGACCTGCTCCAGCAGCGTCGACGACAGGCCCAGAGCCGCCGCGCTCTCCACCTGACGCTTCACGATCGCCGGGTTGACCACGCGGCCCGGATCGATCGCGATCCACAGGTCGTGCACCCGCGCCTCGCCATCCTTGAGCGAGACCTCGGCGATCGTCGCCGTCTCGGAGCCGAACGGCGAGGCCATCGACACGCCCCGCGCCCGGCGCGTCCCGTCCGGCGCCTGGAACGGCCCCGGCTTCCAGCCGCCGGCCAGATCCGCCACCGCCTGCAGCAGCGTCCGATGGCGGGGGCTGTCCTTCAGGAGCGCCATCCGCAGGGCGAACGGGTCCTGGCCGCCGGCCTGGGCGATCTCGTCGAGGAAGCTCTCGTAGAAGTAGTCGTTCATCGAGTGCCCGACCGAGCGCCAGAACGCGATGGTCACCGGGTGGGGCACCTTCACGTAGCTGAGCTTCCGGTTCGGGATCGCGTAGGGCTTCTGGTCGAGGCCCTCCACCACCGAGGAATCCACCGGCGACTTGAACAGCGCGCCGAACCAGCGCCCGATCGGGCCCTCGCCGACGGCCGTCGTCTCGAGCGCCACCGGCATCCCGTCGGGCCCGAGCGCGGCGCGGAAGCGCGCGAAGCTCAGGGGCCGCAGCGCGTCCATGCCGAACTCCTCCTCGCGCGACCACAGCACCCGCACCGGCTTGCCCAGGGCCTTGGCGAGCAGGATCGCCTGCGGGAACGGGTTCGCCGGCCCGTAGTAGAAATGGCGCCCGAAGAAGCCGCCGAGCATCGGCGAGTGGATCCGGACCTGATCGGGCTGCAGCCCGGCGGTCTTGGCGGCGATCTGCTGGAACAGCTCGGGCATCTGGTTGGGCAGCCACAGGTCGAGGCTGCCGTCGGCGGCGAAGCTCGCCACCGCCGAGGGCGGCTCCAGCTGCGCGTGGGCGAGGTAGGGGGCGTCGTATTCCGCCGCAACGACCTTGGCGGCGCCCTTGAAGGCGGCGTCCGGGTCGCCCGCCTGCTCGGCCGGGATGCCAGGCTCGGTCGCGCCCTTCAGGGCCGCCAGCATCGCGGCCGAGGAGAAGCCGGCCGACACGGTGGCAATGCCGTCGGGGGCCGGCTTGGACCACGTGACCTGCAGCGCCTCCGCGCCCTTGCGCGCCCGCCACCACGTGTCGGCCACCACCGCCACTGCGCCCGGCAGGCGCTGGACGGTTTGGACGCCCGGCATCGCCCGGACTTCCGCCTCGTTGGCGATCGCCTCCGGCTCGGTGCCGAGATGCGGCGCGTGCTGGACGGCCGCGTGCAGCATGCCGGGCTGGCGGATGTCGATGCTGTAGACGGCCCGGCCGGTGGACTTGTCGCGCATGTCGAGGCGCGCCACCGGCTTGCCGATCCAGCGGAAGGTCTTCGGGTCCTTCAGCGGGACGTCGTCGCGCGGCTGCAGGGCGAGGGCGGCGGCGGCGAGCTCGCCGTAGCCGAGGCTCCGGCCGGAGGCGGCGTGGACCACGCGGCCATCCGCGGTGGTCAGGCTGTCCTGCGGCACGGCGAGCTTGGCGGCGGCGGCGCGCAGCAGCATCTCGCGGGCGGTGGCCCCGAGCCGGCGCATGGCCTCGAAGCTGGAGCGGGTCGAGAACGAGCCGCCGGTCATGCGCAGGCCGTTGACGACGGCGTAGTCCGGCCCGGGCGGAGCGCATTCGACCGTGAAGCGGGCCGGGTCGAGATCGAGTTCCTCGCCGATGGTCTGAGCGAGCCCGGTGTTGATGCCCTGTCCGCCCTCCACGAACGGGCTGAGCAGGCGCACCGAGTTGTCGGGGCGGATCTCCAGGAAGGCGGCGACCCGGGTGCCGGGCTTCGGCGCAACGGCCGCCGGGCCTTCCGCGCGGGTCTGCGCGGCGGCCGGCTCGAGCCGCAGGCCGATTCCGAGGAAGAGCGCGCCGGAGGCTGCGCCGAGGAAGCCGCGGCGGGAGAGGTTGCGGACCGGCTCGCGACGGTCGGCGCGGCGGAGGGGCGTGAGGTCGGTCATGGGGCCCTCCTCAGGCGGCGGCCTGCCGCACGGCGGCGGCGATGGCGTTGTAGGTGCCGCAGCGGCAGAGATTGGTCATGGCGCCGGCGATGTCGGCGTCCGAGGGTTTTGGGGTCTGCTTGAGCAGGCTTGTGGCGGCCATGACTTGGCCGGACTGGCAGTAGCCACATTGCGGCACCTCGATGCCGACCCAGGCGGCCACGACCTTGGCGCCGACCGGATCCTGCTCGATCGCCTCGATGGTGGTGATCGCCTGGGTGCCGACGCTCTCGAGCGGGATCTGGCAGGAGCGGGTCGCCGCGCCGTCGAGGAGCACCGTGCAGGCGCCGCACTGGCCGATGCCGCAGCCGTACTTGGTGCCGGTCATCCCGAGGCTGTCGCGCAGGACGAACAGCAGCGGCGTGTCGGGCTCCGCATCCACTGTGTATTGGCGCGCGTTGATCGTGAGCTGGATCATCGTTCGACCTCTTCCACAACGTGGCAAGGGTTATCGCGCCGGATCCATTTGTCCTGGCGCCACGAAACTCTCGAAGGCGCGCCACGAATGCGGTGCTTCGCGATCGCGTCCTGTTCGAACGGGCGTACAGGCGCCGGAAGCGGTTCGGAATCATACGAAGGTTAGGGGTCATCACCCCGAGCGATGGCCGACCGGGGGTGCTCCGAACCTCGGTGGCGGGGGCGGCCGTGCAGCCCCCGCCCAGCGATCCATTACGCCTTCGCGGCCGGCACGAGCCCCGCCGGGGCGGTGCGGGTCGACGTCTGCTCAAGGACGGCGCGGGCGCTGTCGGCGAGGACCAGCCACGCGCCGGCCATGAGGGTCACGTCCTTCAGGACGAGGCGGCCGGCTCCCGACAGGTAGGGAAAGCCGTGCTCGGCATCGCCCAGGGCGGCAACCCAGGCCTCCGGCGTGGTGACCAGGAACGACAGGGTCACAACCGGGGTGAGGAAGGCCAGCACCGCCCCGGCGAGGCCGAGCCGCCGCGACACCAGCCCGACGAGGACGAGCAGGCCGATCAGCAGCTCCACCGTGCCCAGGCCGCGGGAGAACGCGTAGGTGTGGTTGGCGGCCTGCCAGGCACGCGCGGCGAGATTCAGCTCGCCCTCATGGGTGAGGTGCTGCGCATACTGGTCCGGATGGGCGTAGAAGAACGCCATCACCGGGCTGTTGGCGACGAACGGCGTGATGCTGTCGGCCTCGTAGGGCACGAACTTGAGCGCGCCGATCCAGAGGAAGATGATGGCGATGGCGACCCGCATGGCCTGAAGGCCGAGGCGGTTCGATTCCGGCCCGGAGACGAGGCCGAGGACGCGACGGATCTGCGTGTTCATGACACGATTCCTTTGCTCAGCGGACGGGCGTGCGGGGTCAGGCCTCGGCGGAGGCCGCGAAGGCGTCGAGGGCGCGCGTCGCGTAGACGACCGCGGCGCCGGCATTGATGCTGGTGGCGACGCCGAGGGCTTCGGCCAACTCGGCCTCGGTGGCGCCGAGCTTGCGGGCGGCGTCGGTGTGGACCGTGATACAGCCGTCGCAGCGCAGGGAGATCGCCACCGCGACCGCGATCAGCTCGCGGGTCTTGGCATCGAGCTGGCCGGTCTTCTGGCCGGCGGTGCTCAGGGTGCCGTAGCCGCGCACCGTGTCGGGGCTGAGCTTGGCGAAGTGTCCGACGCCGGCCGTGACTTGCTGGCGGTACGTGTTCCAATCGATCATGGCCATGACGACCTCCTTCGTGATGACGAGGAAGGTAATCGTGGCCGGCGCCGCCCTCGATGGCCGGGCGGCGCAAGCGGATGACCGCGCGGATCAGCCTGGATCGGCGGGGTGTTCGGCCTGTCGCACGTGGCCGGGGCGGATCCCATACTTGCGCAGGAACGCCCGGCTCAGGGCAGCGGCGGACTGGTAGCCGACCTCCACCGCCAGGACTTCGAGCGGGACGGTGCCGGCACGCAGACGGTGACGGGCGAGGCCCAGCCGCAGGTCGGTGAGGAATTCCAGGGGCGCGATGCCGGCGGCCTTCCGGAAGGCGCGCACGAGGCTCGCCCGCGAGGCGGCGGAGAGAGCGGCGAGTTCGTCCAGCGTCCAGTCGCGCACGGGATCGCGCACCATCGCGAGCACCGCCCGGGCGGTCACCGGCTGCCCGAGCAGGCGCAGCAGGCCCTCGGCGGGCGCCGCGGCTTCGAGATGCGCGCGCAGCATCATCATGAACAGCGCGCTCGCGAGATTCTCGGCGACCGCGACGGCTCCGGCACGCCCGTCGCTCAGCTCCTCGCGGATGCCGACGAGGAGGGGCTCGAACCGTGTCGCCAGCGGCTGCGCGCCGACGCTCAGGACGACGAGGTCCGGCAGAGCGGTCACGATCAGATTCTGCGGCGCGGCCTCGAAGTGCAGGCGGCCGCAGATCAGCTCGACATCCGGCTCGGCCCCGAGGGTGGTCTTGAACCGGAGTTCGTGCCGGTGCTGGACGGCGACGGGCAGCCTGGCCTGCGGCAACGGTCCCGCGCTGTGGAGGGTGTGCGCGTCGCCGCGCGGCAGCAGCAGGATGTCCCCGGCGGCGATCTGGACCGGGTCGCCCTCCGGTCGCCGGAGAACGGCCTGGCCGCGCGTGACGATGTGGAAATAGGCCTGCCGGGTCGGCTCCGGCGAATGCGGGGCGGCCCAGCATCCGCCGAAGCGGCAGACATCGTCCAGATGCGGCCGCACGCGCAGCAGGGGTGCGAGCCCGCTCAACGGATCGTCGCCCCCCGTCGCCGTCATGCGTCCCGTCCCATGCTGCGCGCGCTCCACCGGGTGATGATCCTGCACCGCGCCGCCACGTGCCTGAGACACGACCGGTTTCAGGCCCCGATCGTGTCTTCCAGGCAGCGGATCAGGTCGTCGGCCGCCAGCGGCTTGCGCAGGAGATCGCGGGCGCCCCCCGCGAAGGCACGAAGCCGCGTGGTGTCGTCCGTCAGCGCCGTCATCAGGATGACGGGCAGGGCCGGCCGGACCCGCCGCACGCGCTCCTGCAGATCCAGGCCGTTGAGGCCGGGCATGTTGATGTCCGTCAGCAGGCAGGACACATCACCCGTGAGGCCCGAGGCCAGGAACGCCTCGCCCGAGTTGAAGGCCCGCGGGTCGTAGCCCAGCGCTTCGAGGAAGCTGGATGTCGCATCCAGAACGGCCTCGTCGTCGTCGACGACCGCCACGGCTTTCTTTCCAGCCGACACAGATGTTCCTTTCGAGGCGTCCCGCCGGCGGATGGTCTGAACTCAATGCGCCGATCGCAGTGATCCCGATATTATACGTTCGGTTGGTCCGGCCGGCCGCCGTTTCCCTCGGGCCAGACAGCCGGTGCATCCGTCTCACTGACGATCATCGCGCGCATCCGGTCACCCGGTCGGCCGGCAGCTCTCTGCCCTCGTCTTCAACATCTCGGTCTTGCGCACGAGGTCGGCGACGGACCCGGCCGCCATCTTCCGCATGACGTTGCCGCGGTGGATCTTGACCGTGATCTCGCTGATGCCGAGCGCGTGGGCGATCTGCTTGTTCAAGAGACCCTTGACCACGTGATGCATCACCTCGGCCTCCCGCGCCGTCAGGGTGGCGGCGAGCGCCTCGATCTCGGCCACGCCCGCGCTCGCGGCGCGCCGCGCCCGATCCCGCTCGATCGCGACCGCGATCGCATCCAGCATGTCCTGATCGCGGAACGGCTTCGTCAGGAAGTCGAGGGCGCCGGCCTTCATGGCCTGGACGCTCATGGGAATGTCGCCGTGGCCGGTCATGAAGATGATCGGCATGCGGTTGCCCATCGCAACCAGCTTCGATTGGAGCTCGAGGCCGCTCGAGCCGGGCAGCCGGACGTCCAGGACCAGGCAGCCGGGACGGTTCGGCAGGGCCGCGGCGAGCAGACCGCGCGTCGAGTCGAAGGCGATCGTGTCGAGGCCCACCGACCGGAGCAGATCCTGCAGCCCGTCGCGGACACCCTCGTCATCCTCGACGATGACCACCAGCGGCGGAGCCTTCGCGTCGGCGGCCGTCCTGACCGCGACGCCCCGGGTGTTGCCTGCCATCGTCATCAACGAGCCCTTGCAGTCCTATGCGAGCGCACCCCTGACAGGTGTGCTTACAGAGATCGGCGCCGCGCGATCAAGCGCGCGTGATCGGGCCGGAAGGGCTTTCACGATCGTCGCGACCGGCGTGTCCCGCGGCTTGTGCAAGAGCGCCGGTCCGCGGCCCGGATCGGAGGGTTGATCAGGTCGGAGCGGGCGGCCGCCCTACGTCCTGTCGCCGGGCAGGACGGAACTCAGCACCTGCCGGGCGGTGTCGGCGAGCAGATGGCGCTCCTTCGAGTCGCCCTTGCCCAGCATCGACATGAAGTTCTTGACCTGCTCCAGGGTGAAGAACGGCGGCAACGGCGGCACCTCGGGATCGGTCTTGACCTCCAGCACCACCGGCACCGGGCTCGCCAGCGCCTCGTCCCAGGCCGGGCCGACCTGCGCCGGGTCATCCACGTAGAGGCCCTTCAGGCCGATCAGCTCGGCGAACTTGTGGTAGGGCACGTTCGGGATGGTCTGGCTCGCCTCGAATTTCGGGTTGCCCTCCATCACCCGCTGTTCCCAGGTCACCTGGTTCAGGTCCTCGTTGTTGAACACGCAGCAGATCCAGGTCTTGTTCGACCAGCGATGCATGTACTTCGCCACCGTGATCAGCTCGGCCATGTTGTTCATCTGCATGGCGCCGTCGCCGACCAGCGCGATCACCGGCCGGTCGGGATGCGCCACCTTGGCGGCGATGGCGTAGGGCACCGCCGCGCCCATCGAGGCGAGGCCGCCCGAGAGCGAGCACATCTGGCCCCGGCGCATCTTCAGGTCGCGGGCGTACCAGTTGGCGCAGGAGCCGGCATCCGAGGTGACGATCACCCGCTCGGGCATGCGCGGCGAGAGCTCCCAGGTCACCCGCTGCGGGTTGACCGGGTTCGCCTTGGCCATCGCCCGGTCCTCGGCCTCCTTCCACCAGGAGGCGACGTTCTTCTCGATCCCGGTCCGCCAGGCGCCGCCCTCCTTCTTCTGGTCGAGGAGCGGCAGAAGGGCGGTGAGCGTCTCGGCGGCCTCGCCGCAGAGCGGCACCTCCATCGGGTAGCGCAGCGACAGCATCTCCGGCGCGATGTCGATCTGCACGCCGCGGGCCTGCCCCTCCTCGGGCAGGAACTCGGCCCAGGGAAAGCCGGAGCCGACCATCAGCAGGGTGTCGCATTCGGCCATCATGTCGGAGGACGGCTTGGAGCCGAGCAGGCCGATCGTGCCGGTGACGAAGGGCAGGTCGTCCGGCAGCGCGGCCTTGCCGAGCAGCGCCTTGGCGACGCCGGCCTGGAGCTTGTTGGCCACCGCGATGACTTCGTCGGTGGCGTGGAGCGCGCCGGCGCCGACCAGGATCGCGACCTTCTGGCCGGCATTGAGCACGTCGGCCGCCCGGCGCAGGTCGCCGTCGAAGGGCACGACCTTCGGGGCGGTGTAGCCGACGCCCGAGAAGGTGTTGCCGTGCTTGCGCACCGGCCCCTCGTAGGGAACGTCCTGCAGGTCGTTGGGCAGGATGATCGCCGCGACCTTCCGCTCGGCCTTGGCGATGCGCATGGCGCGGTCGACGATGTGACGGACCTGGGCGGGCGCGGAGGCCTGCTGCACATAGGCGGCGACGTCCTTGTAGACGCTCGTGAGGTCGAGCTCCTGCTGGTAATGCGCGCCGTTGACGTTGCGGGCCTGCTGGCCGGCGATGGCGAGCAGCGGCACGTGGTCCGAATAGGCGTCGTACATGCCGGTGAGCAGGTGGGTCGCGCCGGGACCGGAGGTGGCGAGGCAGACGCCGACCTCACCGGTGAACTTGGCGTAGGCGGTCGCCATGAAGGCCGCCATCTCCTCGTGGCGGACCTGGATGAACTCGAAGGGCAGGTCGTTGCGCTGAAGGGCGCCGAGCAGGCCGTTGATGCCGTCCCCGGGGTAGCCGAAGATCGTCTTCACCCCCCATTCGGCCAGACGCTTCCAGAAGAAGTCGGCGACGGCGTCGGCCATGTGAATCCTTGGACTATGAGCGGCCGTGGCGCCGTGCACGCAGGATCGGGCCTGCGGGCTGCGGATCGGAAACGGCTCGTGCCGCCGTGGAGCGCTGCTGCGTGCTTGGCCAACCCGACACCGGAAACCGTGTTCCTGACCACCCCGCGGCGCGCTCTGACGCGCGCGTGATGCGGCATCGGGCGGCCGAACCATCAGGATCGGCGGTGCCGAGGAGTTGCGCGGCGGCGACGTACAGACGACGCGCACCTGCGCCCTCTCGGGCTACGGGGCCGCCTCCCGCGCGGCGCTGGTCATGCCCGGGACGGCCTCAACCGCCCGGTCACCGGATACCGTCCCCGGCGACGCGCCTCACGCCGTGCCGACGCGGTATTGCCGCGGCGGCGGCGCGCCCGTGATCGCGAAGGTCCCGACGATGCGGTCCCGGTAGATCCGGGGATTGTGGGACGCGATGGTGCGGGCGTTGCGCCAGTACCGGTCGAGGCCGAGCCCCGACTTCACGGCCGAGGCGCCCAGCGCGTCGAACAGCGACGTCGTCGCCTGCAGCACGAGGTCCGTGACCACGCTCACGGCCTGGTTGACCTCGACATCGGCGAGCGTCGTCGCCCGCTCGGTGGCCGGCCCGTCGCCGGCCTGATGCGCCGCGTAGGCCCGCTGGAGGGATTCGGCGCTCTTGAGCACAACGGCGCCGGCCGCGTAGGCATTGGCCCGGACGCGGCCCACCACCGCCTGGATCTGCGGATCCTCCGCACTGCGCCCGGCATTGCCGTGGCTGTAGACCCGGGTGCGCTCGGCCACGAGCCGCGCCACGTCCTCGGCGGCCGCCCGGCCGATGCCGGCGAGCGTCGCGAGATGCACCAGCTGGAAGAACGCCATCGCGTAGGGAAAGCGGGCCGGATCGGGCTTGATCAGGTCCGGATCGAGCGCCACGCCCTTGAAGGTCACGGTGCCGCTGGCGGTCAGCGCCTGCCCGAACCCGTCCCAGTCATCGACGACGGTGACGCCGGGCGCCCGGACCGGAACGGCAGCGGTCACGGCCCCGCCCGTCTCATCCTCGGCCGAGAGGTGGATGTAATCCGCGAACAGCGAGCCGGTGGTGTAGAACTTCCGGCCGTCCACCACGAACCCGCCGTCCCGCCGCCGCACCACCGTGTCGAAGGCGCCGACCTTGGCCGGCCCGGTTTCCGAGACCCCGCTGCCGATCGTTGCGCCGGCCCCGATCCGGGCGATCCAGGCGGTGCGCCACGCGTCGGAGGAGGCGCACAGGGCGTCCTCCGTGAAGCCGAAATGCGCGCGCAACGCGTTGGTGACGTTGGAATCGGCCTGGGACAGCTCGATCAGGAGCGCGAACAGCTCGGGCAGGCTGGCGCCGTGGCCGCCCTGCTCCGGGGCGAGGCGCAGGGTGGTGAAGGTCGCCTCCCGCAGCCAGCCGATCTCGGCGTGGGGCAGGATGCGGGCGCGGTCCCGCTCGGCCGCGTTGGCGCGGATCTCGGCGAAGACCGGACGGAACCGGTCCGCCAGCGTCTCGTAGCGCGCACTCGGACCCGCGCCCCAGCCCGCTTCCGTCTGCGACATGGCTTCCCGTTCCCGATCCTGACCAGCGCCGCAGCGCCTCACCCTGGAATCGAGGGTTTGTCCGGTGACCTCAAGCTGAATCGAGAGTTCGCCAGACTTTTGAAAGCATCATCTCGCCAGGGCCGGTTCGCAAACATCTTCGATTTATAAGTCGACCCTAGAAGAAAAACCTTTTCTTTCCGCGAACCTTCCTCTGCTGCGGAGAACGCGCGCGGCAATCCCCGGTCCGGGCCAGCCCATCGATCCGACCGGTACTTTTCGCGGCCGACATCGGAAAGACGACACTGCTGCTGATGCCCATCTATGAAGGATGTCGTTTTACATCCGCCTTAGAAATAGAAACATCGTTCCATTGATCCTGTCGTTCGTAACGGTCTTCAATAGAAGCAGGACGGGATGCGACGCGGATCTTCGCAGGATCGTGCCTTCCACAGCAGCTCCGGCACGCCGTCCGGGCACAGCTTCGAGATCCACGAGACCGTGATGACCGACGACACGTTGAGCCGGATCGCCCCGTCCCGCCGGTCCCTGCTGCACGCCGGCCTCGGCGCGGCCGCCACCCTGGCGCTCGGCGCGCCGGCGGTGCGGGCCGGCCTCCGCGAGGTGAAGATCAGCATGCAGCGCTCCTCGGTGCTGTTCACCGTGCTGAAGGTGAAGGGGACGCTCGCCGAGCGCCTGGCGCCGCTGGGCTTCACGCCGAGCTGGCACCTGTTCACCAGCGTGATCGAGCCGATGACGGCCGGCGCCGTCGACATTCACGCCGACGTCGCCGACGCGGTGCCGATCTTCACGCAATCGGCCAAGGCGCCGCTGACCTTCTACGCCCGCGAGCGCGGCGCGCCGGCCGCCGAGGCGATCATCGTGCCGGCGGAGTCGCCGATCCGCACGATCGCGGACCTCAAGGGCCGCACGGTCGGCGTCTCCCGGGGCTCGGGCAGCCACTACGTGCTCGCCGCCGCGCTGAAGCGCGCCGGCCTGAGCTTTTCCGACATCAAGCCGGCCTACCTCCAGGCGCCGGAGGGCGCGGCCGCCTTCGAGCAGGGCAGCCTCGACGCGTGGTCGATCTGGGACCCCTTCCTCGCCTTCGCGCAGGCCAAGCGCCCGGTGCGGGTCGTCGCCGACGCCACCGGCCTGACGAGCTACCATCGCTACTACCTCGTCAACGACAGCTTCGTCGCCGCGCAGCCGGAGGTCGTCGCGGTCGTCTACCGGGCGCTGGTCGAGGCCGGCGCCTGGATGCGGTCGAATCCGGAGGAGGCGGTGGCGCTGCTGGCCCCGATCTGGGGCGACCTGCCGCCCGCGGTCGTGGCCGCCGCCAACAGCCGCCGCACCTACGCGGTCGAACCGGTGGACCGCGCCCAGCTCGGCGAGCAGCAGGCCATCGCCGACGTGTTCTACGAGGCCAAGCTCATCCCGCGCCGGATCGACGCCACCGACGTGCCGATCTGGCAGGCGCCGGCGGGGCGGGGCTGAGGCCATGGCCGGACCGACCCACGCGCCCCGCTTCGGCATCTGGGCGGCCGTCCATGGCTCCCGGGCCTCCCATCACGACCCCGACGAGCCGGATGACGCCAGCTGGGACCGCAACCGCGCTCTGGTCCTGGAGGCGGAGGCCCTGGGCTTCGATTCCGTGCTGGTCGCCCAGCATACGATGAACCCCTACGACCCGACGCGCGACCAGCTCGAGGCCTGGATGGGGGCGGCGGCGCTCGCGGCGCTGACCCGGCGCATCGAGATCATCGCGGCGATCAAGCCCGGGCTCTACCATCCGGTGGTGCTCGCCAAGATGGCGCTCCAGATCGAGCATATCAGCGGCGGCCGCTTCGCGCTGAACCTCGTGAATGCCTGGAACAAGGCCGAGTTCGAGCGGGCCGGCCTGCCGTTCCCGGCGCACGACGACCGCTACGCCTACGGGCGCGAGTGGATCGGCCTCGTGGATCGGCTGATGCGGGGCGAGCGGGTCACCTTCGCGGGGGCGCATTTCCGGGTCGAGGACTACCAGCTCCGCCCCGCCGGCACGTTCCGGAAGCGGCCGACCATCTATCTCGGCGGCGAGTCGGAGCCCGCCCGGGCGCTGGCCGCCGACCATGCGGATGTCTGGTTCATCAACGGCCATCCGCTGGAGGACGTCGCGGCCCTCATCGCCGACGTCGCCCGCCGTCCCGCGGCCAACGGCCCGCTGCGCTACGGCCTCTCGGCCTTCGTGATCGCGCGGGATTCCGACGCGGAGGCGGAGGCGGAGCACGCGCGGCTCCTCGCCTTGGCGCAGCGCGACGCGGACCTGCGCGCCGACACCCGCGCCCGGACCGACCGGGCCAGCGTGATGTTCGCCAAGACCGACGCGGCCGCCAGCCGGCATGTCGGCACCAACGGCGGCACGGCCGCCGGGCTGGTGGGCAGCTACGCGACCGTGGCGGAGCGGATCCGCGCCTTCCACGCGGCCGGCATCGAGCTGTTCATGCTGCAGTTCCAGCCGTTCGAGGCGGAGATGCGCCGCTTCGCCGAGCAGGTCCTGCCACGCGTCCGCTGACCCGGAGAGTTCGATGAGCGGACGCACGCTGCATCTCAACGTCAACCTGCTGCATTCGGGCGTCTACCCGTCCGCGTGGCGACTGCCGGACAGCCGGCCAGACGCCTTCATCGACATCGACCATTTCGTGCGCGTCGCCCGCATCGCGGAGCGGGGCAAGCTCGACGCGATCTTCCTGGCCGACACGCCGGCGATCAACGACCGGATCGACTACCGGCCGTTCAACGCCCTCGAACCCACGGTGGTGCTGGCCAGCGTGGCGGCGGCGACCAGCCATGTCGGCCTCGTGGCCACCGCCTCGACGACCTACAACGAGCCGTACAATCTCGCCCGCCGCTTCGCGAGCCTGGACATGGTCAGCCGCGGCCGGGCCGGCTGGAACGTGGTGACCACCGCCGACGCCGCCGCGGGCCGCAATTTCGGCTTCGCGGGCGCCTCCGAGCACGGGGCGCGCTACGCCCGGGCGCGGGAATTCACCGAGCTGGTCCACGCCCTGTGGGACAGCTGGGAGGACGACGCGTTCGTCGGCGACAAGGCGGGCGGCCGGTTCGTCGACACCGGGAAGGTCCACGCCGTCCGCCACCGCGGCGCGCATTACGCCGTCGAGGGGCCGCTGACCGTGCCGCGCAGCCTGCAAGGGCGCCCGGTGACCTTCCAGGCGGGCGGCTCGGAGGACGGGCGCGAGCTCGCCGCCGCCACCGCCGACGCGGTGTTCTCGCTGGCCCAGACCATCGAGGACGGGGCGGCCTATGCCCGCGACCTGCGCGCGCGAGCGGCGCGCTACGGACGCGGGCCGGATGCCCTCGTCATCCTGCCCGGCCTCGCCACGGTGATCGGCGCCACAGAGGCCGAAGCGCGCCGCCGGCAGGACGAGCTCTGGGATCTGGTGCCGGAGGCGTACAGCCTCGCGCGGCTCGCCGGGACGCTGCGGATCGATCCGGCACGGCTCGATCTCGACAAGCCGCTGCCCGACCCGCTGCCGCTCCCGCCCGACGCCAACCACACGATGTTCCTCGGCACGGTCGCGCTCGCCCGGCGGGACGGGCTGACGGTGCGCCAGCTCCTGCGGGCGCTGGGCGGCGGCGTCGGCCACCGCATCGTCGCGGGCACGCCGGAGGCGATCGCCGACGACATCGAGGCGTGGTTCCGGGCCGGCGCGGCGGACGGCTTCAACCTGATGCCGGACGTGCTGCCGGACGGGCTGGAGACCTTCGTGGACGCGGTGGTGCCGATCCTCCAGCGCCGCGGCCTGTTCCGGCGCGACTACGCGGGCGCGACCCTGCGCGACCATCTCGGCCTGGACCGGCCGGCACGCCGCTACGCGGTCGGCGCGGCCTCGCTCTCCGCCTGACACGCCCGAGGCCGCCCCGGGACGGAAGGAGCCCCCACGCCGGCTGTCCGTCCGGACGATGGCGGCGCCCGGTCGCGCGCACCGACACGGCAAAGGACCGTGTACAGCCGCCTCGTGCGCCGTGGGAGCGGATGACCCTCCGGCCGGCCGGGGCTAACATCCGGACCGATCGAATCGCGCTGCGCCGCGGCGCGATGCCGCTTCCCACGCCTCGTCAGCGGTCGCGATCAGAACACGCATCCAGGCTGACCGTATGCCGTCCGACGCGACAAGCCGCCCTGCCGACGCCGCCTCGTCCGGCGACGAAGCCGCCGGCGGCGCGGTCGCCTGCCTGCGGTTCGAGCCGCCCGAGGATCCGGAGGCGCTCGGCCGGGCCTGGCAGGACCATCTCGCGCCGGTCTTCGCGGTCAGCTTCCGGCCCGAGACCGATCTCACCGTCCCGATCGCGATGCGCAGCTACAACCTCGGCGACCTCCTCGTCGGCGACGTGATCGCGCCGGCCCACACCCTGGTCCGAACCGAGGCGATGATCCACCAGCAGGGCATCGACCACATCCTTCTCCAGTTCTACCGCCGGGGGCGGAGCGTCGTGGAGACGGACAGCCGCGCCGGACCGGTCACCGAGGTGCAGTGCATCGTCTTCGACCTCGCCCAGCCCGTGCGCATCGTCGCGGAGGCCGTCGATGCCACCAACGTCGTGATCCCGCGCGCCCTCCTGGAGCAGCAGGGCTGCCACCCGGACGCCCTGCACGGCCGCCCCCTCGATCACGACGGCGACCCGTTCGGCCGGCTGGTCCACAACTTCGTCGCCAACGTCGTCGCGTGCGGCGACCTGCTGGACCGGCGCGAGGCGCTGTCGGCCGCGGCGGCGATCACCCAGCTCTGCGCGAGCTGGCTGCGCGGCCAGGAGCAGGGCCGCCCGACCGAGCATCAGGACGTCCGGATCCGGCTGCGCCGCCTCATTGAGGCCGAACTGGGCAACCCGAAGCTGACGCCCGCGCTGATCGCCGGCCGCCTGGGCCTGTCGCGCTCGACGCTGTACCGCCTGTTCGCGCCGAACGGCATCGTCGCCTATATCCGCGACCGCCGCCTAATGGCGGCGATGCGGATGCTCGTCCGGTACGACGCGCCCCGCCCGCTGCGCATCGCGCAGGTCGCCTACGCCGTCGGATTCTCGGACGAGCGGACCTTCCGGCGCGCGTTCAAGCGCCGGTTCGGCTTCATCCCGAGCGACGCCCCGCACCGCGCGGACGCAGAGCCGGACCGGGCGTCGGCGGCCGTCCTGCGCAACTGGATCGAGAGCCTCTGACGTGCGGGCCCCTCACCGGTCGATTCCCGCATGCCTGCTGGCCGTGCGGCTGTCCGTGTGCCTGGCCGCCGCGGCCCTGCTGCTCGATGCCCGCGCCTGCCGGGCCGAGCCCGGGGAGACGCCGCGCGAAGCACCCCTCGCCCTCCGAACCGGGAGCCCCGAGACGTGGCGGGGTCGCGACCCATTCGGTCCCGCCGCTGGTCATGGACGAGGGCGGCCGGCTGCGCGGGTTCAGCATCGATCTCTGGAACGCGATCGCCAAGGATCTGGGGGTCCGGACGGAGTACCGGCGCGTCGACAACCTGCCCGCGCTGTTCGACGCCCTGTCGGCAGGCCGGGCGGACGTGGCGATCGCGGCCGTCTCGATCACCGCAGAGCGCGAGCAGCGGTTCGACTTCTCGGTGACCATGCTGGAGATCGGCCTGCGGATCGCCGTCCGGGCGGCCCCGGATTCCACGGGATCGGCCACGGGGCGGGCCCTCTGGGCGCTCCTGGGCGACGCCGCCTTCCTCCAGGTCGTCCTGGGGATCGGCGCGCTCATCCTCGCGGTGGCCGCCCTGGTCTGGTGGCTGGAGCGGCGCCATCCGGCGGGCATGGTGGCGCAGGCGCCGCCTGGGCGCGGCTTCGCCTACACGCTGTGGTGGGCCCTGAGCAGCCTCGGCGCACAGGCGGAGGAGATGCCCCGCAGTCCCGCGGCGCGGGCGATCACCGTCCTCTGGCTGTTCGCCTGCATCGCCCTGGTGGCGTGGTTCACGGCCGGCCTGACCAGCACCGCGACGGTGGAGCGCCTGCGCGGCGCCATCAACGGGCCGCAGGACCTGCCGGGCAAGCGGGTGGGCACCGTCGCCGACACCACGTCGGTCGCCTATCTGGCGGACCACTTCGCCACGCCGGTGGCCTTCGCGAGCCTGGAGGAGGCCTGCGCGGCGCTGGAGGCCGGGACCGTCGCCGCAGTGGTCTACGATGCCCCGGCGCTGGCCTATTACGCGACGCAGGCCGACCACGCGCCGGTGCGCCTGATCGGACCGGCCTTCAACCGGCAGGCCTACGGCATCCTGTTCGCGGCCAACGACCCGCGCCGCAAGCGCGTGAACCGGGCCCTCCTCGCCCTGCGGGAGGATGGCCGCTACGACGAAATCTACGGCCGGTGGTTCGGCTCCGAGAGCGGCGAGGCTCAGTCCCGCTGAACCACCCCGGGGCGGAAGGCGTCCGCGGGGTGGCGCGCGGGCAGCCGGTCGCCCGCGCCGAACAGCTTCGCCCGCAGCGCGCCTTCGGCATAGGCGGTCTTGTAGAGGCCGCGGTCCTGCAGCTCCGGAATCACGATGTCGATGAAATCCGAGAAGCTTTCCGGCACGACGATCCGGCTGAGATTGAAGCCGTCGACCTCGCCCTCTTCGATCCAGGCCTGGAGTTCGTCGGCGATCGTCACGGCGTCGCCGGTGAGCACCGCGTAGCGGCTGCCGAGCTGCAGCTCGGCCAGGAGGTCGCGCTTGGTCAGGCCGCGCCTGGCCGCCGCCGCGGTAGCCGACTGGATGGCGTTGCCCGGCGCGTAGGGGATCGGCTCATCGAGGCCGTAGCGGGCGAAGTCGATCCCCGTGGAGGCGGAGAAATGCGCGAGCCCCGCCTCCGGGCTCGCGTAGGACAGGTATTCATCCCGCTTCGCCTCGGCCTCCGCCCGCGTCCGTCCGGGGATGACCGCGAGGCCGACGAACACCTTCACGTCGTCGGGATTCCGGCCGGCGGCGACCGCCTCGGCCCGGATGGCGCGAACGGAGTCGCGGGCGGTGGCCGGGTCGCGGGCCGAGATGAACACGCATTCGGCGTGACGCCCCGCGAAGGCCCGGCCGCGGCCCGAGGCGCCGGCCTGGTAGAGGACCGGCGTGCGCTGGGGCGACGGCTCCGACAGGTGGTAGCCCTCGACCGAGAAGAACTCGCCCCGGTGGGAGACCTTGCGGATATGGGCGGGATCGCTGAACACCCGGGCCGCCCGGTCCCGGCGTACGGCCGCGTCGTCCCAGCTGCCCTCCCAGAGCCGGTACAGCACCTCCAGATACTCGTCGGCGTAGTCGTAGCGCCGGTCGTGCGCCGGCAACGTGCCGCCGCTCTGGCCGCGATGGGCGCTGTCGAGATAGCCGGTGACGATGTTCCAGCCGATCCGGCCGCCGGTCAGGTGGTCGAGGGTCGAGAGGCGCCGGGCGAAGGTGTAGGGCGCCTCCTGGTGGACGTTGATCGTCACCCCGAAGCCGAGATGCTCGGTCACCGCCGCCATGGCGGAGATCATCACGGTCGGGTCGTTGACCGGGAGCTGCACGGCCTCCCGGGCGGTGACGTCGATGCCGCCGCCGTAGATGTCGTAGACGCCGATGATGTCGGCGATGAACAGGCCGTCGAACAGGCCGCGCTCCAGGAGCTTCGCCTGCTCGGTCCAGTAGGACAGCGTGTTGTACGCGGCCGAGCGGTCGCGCGGGTGGGTCCAAAGCCCGTGGTTGATGTGGCCCACGCAGGTCATGTTGAAGGCGTTCAACAGGATCTGCTTCTTTGCGAGGGCCATCAGAGCGCTCCGTGCCGGGGCGGATGCCGGCCGTCGAGGTGGTAGGCGCCGATCCAGTGGTACTTCCAGCGCACCGGATCGTGCAGGGTGTGGGTGCGGACGTTGCGCCAGTAGCGGTCGAGCGCCTCGGCCCGGTCGGTGGCGGAGGTGCCGCCGAGTTCGAGGAGCTTGTTGGCGGCGAGAAGCCCGGCCCGGTGGCTCGCGGCCCGGGCCTCCGCCACCGCCACGGAGGCCGCCGCGACGCGCTCGGCGTCGGGGGCTTCCTGCGCGGCGTCGACGAAGCGGCCGGCCCGCGCCAGCAGGGCGTCGGCCGCCGCGAGGCGCACCTGGACGTCGCCGAGCGCGTGCAGGGTCAGGGGATCCTCGCTCGCCCGCGTGACCCCGGAATCGATCCACGGCCGGGCGCGGTCGCGCACGAAGGGCAGCGTCGCCGAGAAGGCGCCCGCGCCGATGCCGAGATCGATCCCGGCATGCAGGATCTGCGCGAAGGGACCGATGGCGGTCGGCCGCTCCAGCGAGGCCTGGAACGGCACCACCCAGTCGGGCTCCACGGCGACCCGCTCGAACAGGATCGAGCCCGAGCCGGTGACGCGCTGGCCGAACCCGTCCCAATCGTCGACCAGGGTCACGCCGGGCGCGTCCCGGGGGATGAAGACCAGGTAGGTGACCTCCCGCCCCGCCTCCTCGACGTTGACCAGGGTCGGGATACGGTGGGCGTAGAGCGAGCCGGTGCAATAGAATTTGCGGCCGTCGACAGTCCAGCCCGCGGGATCGCGCACGAGCCGCGTGCGGCGGGTGTGGTCGCGCGAACCGATCTCGGCGAGCGCGTTGCCGAAGCGCTCGCCCGCCAGGACGCGGCCGTAGAGGGCGCGCTTCTGGGCCTCGGTGCCGCCGTTGCGGAGCACCTCCAGGGCGTAGAAGTGGTTCTGCGGGATCTGGCCGAGCGACCCGTCCGCCGCGGAGATCCGGGCGATCACCTGGGCGACCGTGGCGCTGTCGAGGCCGGGGCCGCCGTATTCCGTCGGCACCGAGATCGCCCAGAGGCCGGATTCGGTGAAGCGCTCGATCTCGGCGAAGGGCAGGCGGCGCTCGCGGTCGCGTTCGACGGCGGCCTCGGCGAAGTCGGAGGCCAGCGTGTCGGCGATCGCCAGCGCCGACGCGGCGTCGGCGATCACCGGTACCGGGCGCGGCGGCGCGGGCGTCCGCGTGAACGCGGTCTCGTGCGGCTGGAGCGGCATGGCCCGGTCCTCAGTTCCACTGGTGCCGGGCCGGCAGCACGCCGTTCAGGGCGTAGTTGCCGAGGAGGTGATATTTCCAGCGGACGGGATCGTGGAGGGTATGGACCCGGGCGTCGCGCCAGAACCGGCCCAGATTGTCGGCCTCGCGGGTCGCCGAGGCGCCGGCGAGCTCGAGGAGCCGCTCGGAGGCCTCCAGGGCCACCTCGGTGGTGAGGATCTTGGCCTGCGCCACCGCCACGGAGGCCTCGGCCGAGCTCTGCGCGGTGACGGGCGCGGCGGCGATCCGGTCCAGACTCCGTCCGGCGCGGGCCAGAACCTCCTCGGCGGCGTGCAGGTCGACCGTCAGCCGGCCGATCTCGCCGAGGATGTGGGGATCCTCCGCGACGGTCTCGGCGGTGAACGGATAAGGCCGCGTCCGGGTGCGCAGGAATGCGAGGGCGGCGGCGACCGCGCCCCGGGCGAGGCCGGCATCGATCGCCGCCTGGATCAGCTGCGAGACCGGACCGAACAGGCCCGGCCGGTCGGCCAGCGGCGCGAGGTCCAGGGTGAGATCCGCCTCGACGGGCGCATCCTCGAACACCACCGTGCCGCTCGCCGTGGTGCGCTGGCCGAAGCCCTGCCAATCGTCCACGACCCGCACCCCGGGGGCATCCCGGCGGACGAAGACCACGAGCGGCCGGCCGGCGGGATCGACCGCGCGGGTCGGGATCCAATGGGCGAAGAGCGCGCCGGTCGAGTAGAAGCGCGTGCCGGTCAGGCGCGGCCCCTCCGGCCCGGCGGTCAGGCGCGTCTCCACATGGGTGATCGCCTTGCCGTTGCGGGCGGGTCCGGCATTGCCGATCCGGTAGCCGGCGAGCACGTCGCGAAAGATCCGCGCCTTCTGGTCGGGACTTGCGGCGAACGCGACCAGGGCCAGCACGCCGAACTGGTTCTGGGGGATCTGCGCCGCCGAGCCGTCGGCCTCGGCGAGGATCGCGAACACCTCGGCGAGCGTCGCGTACGAGACCTCCGCCCCGCCATGGGCCCGCGGCACCGTGATTCCGCCGAGCCCGCTCTCCGTGAACGCCGCGATCTCCGCCCAGGGCAGGCGCCGGTCGCGGTCGCGCTCCGCCGCGCCCGCGGCGAAGATCCGGGCCACCGCGCGGGC
This sequence comes from Methylobacterium sp. OAE515, assembly GCF_041806315.1. NCBI lineage: Bacteria > Pseudomonadati > Pseudomonadota > Alphaproteobacteria > Hyphomicrobiales > Methylobacteriaceae > Methylobacterium > Methylobacterium sp. OAE515. Next base: position 1,064,242 of record NZ_JBGMUV010000001.1, on the reverse strand, counting down.
AGCCGCGAGCGCCTCGGCGTCGGAGCGGATCCGGTGCGGGGGCGAAGGCGGCGGAAGCCGGTCCACCGCGGCTTCGGGGGCGGGATCGTCCAGATGCAGAATCATGGCCGGAGCGCCTCGAACCGAGTCCGTCAGCGGGCCCGGAGGCGCCGCACCGCAGTGTCGCCCACGAGCTGCACGAGGCAGACGAGGGCGATCAGGATCGCGATCACGACGCTCATCACGGTGGTGTCGAAGCGCTGGTAGCCGTACCGGATGGCGACGTCGCCGAGCCCGCCCGCGCCCACCGCCCCGGCCATCGCGGAGGCGCCGATCATCGACACCACCGTGATGGTGAAGCCGCCGACGATGCCGGGCAGCGCCTCGGGCAGGAGCACGTGGGCGAGGATGTGCCGGCGCCGGCAGCCGATGGACTGGGCCGCCTCGATCAGGCCGGCATCGACCTCGCGCAGCGACACCTCGGCGATCCGGGCGAAGAACGGGGTGGCGCTCACCGAGAGCGGCACGATCGCCGCCCAGACGCCGATCGTGGTGCCGGCCACCAGCCGGGTGAACGGGATCAGCGCCACCAGCAGCACGATGAACGGCACCGCCCGGAAGCCGTTGACCAGGGTCCCGACCACCCGGTTGGCCCGCGGCGCCGGGAAGATGCCCTCAGGGCCGGAGGTGACGAGGAACAGCGCCAGCGGGATGCCGACCAGCACCGCGATCCCGGCCGAGACCCCGACCATGAACAGCGTGTCCAGGAAGGCCTGCCAGAGGCGGTCGATCATCTGCGGGGTCATGGCGAGGCTCCGGGTCGAGACGGTTATCGGGCGGCCGCTGTCGCGGACTCACTCCGCTTCGAAGTCCGAGCCGGCGTAGCCCAGCCGCTCGACGCTCCCGCCGAGTGCCCGCAGCCGGCCCTCCACGCCCGGATCCTCGCTTGCGACGGCGACCAGGATCCGGCCGACCGCGTGGCCCTGGATCCGCTCGATGCCGGCCTGGAGGAGCCGCACCGGCGCCCCGGCGGCGGCCGCCAGGCCCGAGAGATCGGGCGCGCCCTGCCCGGAATAGGTGACCTGCAGGATCGCCGACCCGCCGGGCTCCGGGTGCGGCTGCAGCCGGGCCGCAAGGTCCGCCGGCAGGCCGCGGGTCAGCGGTTCGAGGAGCGCCCGGGTGGTGGGGTGCTCGGGCGCCCCGAAGACGCGCCAGACCGGCCCGGTCTCGACCACCCGGCCCGCCTCCAGCACAACCACGTCGCTGCAGATCTCGCGGATCACGCTCATCTCGTGGGTGATCAGCACGATGGTGATCCCCAGCCTCCGGTTGATATCGCGCAGCAGATCCAGGATCGCCAGCGTCGTCTCCGGGTCGAGGGCGGAGGTCGCCTCGTCGCAGAGCAGGATCTCGGGGTTGCTCACCAGTGCCCGGGCGATGCCGACCCGCTGCTTCTGCCCGCCGGAGAGCCGCGACGGGTAGGCGTCGGCCTTGTCCTCCAGCCCGACAAGGCGCAGCGCCTCCGCGACCCGCCGGCCGATATCGGCCTTGGGGATGCCCGCCACGGCCAGCGGCAGCGCCACATTCTGTCGGACGGTCTTGGCCGCCAGCAGGTTGAAGTGCTGGAAGATCATGCCGATGCGGCGGCGCAGGGCCACGAGCCCGTTCGTATCGAGGGCGTCGATCGGCGCGCCGTCGACCAGCACCCGGCCAGAACTCGGCATCTCCAGCCGGTTGACGGTCCGCAGCAGGCTCGACTTGCCCGCCCCCGAGCGGCCGATGATGCCGAAGATTGCCCCGGCGGGGATGTCGAGGTCGACGCCGTCGAGGGCCCGGACCGGGCCGGCGGCGGACGGATAGGTCTTGGAGACCGCCTCGAACCGCACCGTGCCGGCGGCCCGGCCGGGCGGCGGCGTCACGCTTGCGGGAGCCAGGGCGGCGCTCGGGTTCCGCGGTCCGAGGGCGACCCGTCCGGCCGGATCGCGCAGACTGTCGAAGACGAGACCGACCATCAGTTCTGCCACGCCAGCACGTACAGCTTGTCGCTGTTGGCGAAGGACTTGCGGATCTGCTGCTTCACGGCTTCCGAGCTCTGGAACAGCTTGACGAATTTGGCGATGGCCGGGTCGTCCTTGCGAGACGCCTTGGTGACGAAGCTGACGGCGAAGAGCTTGTCCTCGATGCCGGAATAGATCAGGCCGCTGGTCGGGTCGAAGCTGCCGGACGCCACGATGAAGTGCGGGTAGCCCTGCGCGAGGTCGACGTCGCGGGTGATCCGCACGAGCTGCGGCCCCTCGACCTCGGTGAATTTCAGCTTCTTCGGGTTCTCGGTGATGTCGTCGAGGGTGCCGAGGAAGCCGACCCCGTCCTTAAGCTTGATCAGCCCGGCCTTCTGGAGGAGCAGCAGGGCGCGGCCCTGGTTCACCGGATCGTTGGCGATCGCCACCGAGCCGCCCACCGGGATCGCGTCGAAGCTCTTATGCCTCAGGGAGTACAGGCCGATGTTCTGCAGGATCCCGAGGCCGACGATCGCGAACTGGTAGCCCTTCTGCTTCGCGGCGTTCTCCATGAAGGGCCGGTGCTGGAAGAAGTTCACGTCGACATCGCCGGCGTCCAGCGCAACGTTCGGCGTCGTCCAGTCGCTGAACTCGATGACCTGGACATCGAGCCCCTCGGCCTTGGCCTCCCGGGCCGCCACGTTGGCGGCGTCGCTGTAGGCGCCGGGGACGGTGCCGATCTTCAGGGTCTCGGCCCGGGCGGAGACTGTGCCGAGGGCGAGCCCCAGGGCGGCGAGGACGGGCAGGAACTTCATCGGGCAGGACTCTGGTCTCGTGACGGGGCGCGAGGCCCGCACCGATCGGACGGCACCGATCCCGCAGGCGGACGCCATCCGGGGATCGCTCCTCAAGTCGATGGCGGCCGGTGCGCTCAGCTGATCTTCAGCGCTGAGGTTTAGATCACGGGCGCCGGCGCCGACATTCCAAAGATACCGATCGAATGGGATGTTTGATCTCTGGCCGGCCTGTATCGGAAATCGGAATGCTTCCGGCGTCCGGCTCAGGCCGGGGCGCGTCCGTGCGGCGCATCCTTGCGCCCCGCGACCCCGCGTCCGAGATCGTGGAGGGCCATCCCGGCGAGCATGGCGGCGACGAAGACGAGGACCTGGCTCGCCCCCGTGGAGAGCGCCGCGACGGCCGGGCCGGGGCAGAAGCCCGAGAGCCCCCAGCCGATCCCGAACAGGGCCGCACCGGCAACGAGCGGCGCGTCGATCCGGCGCTTGGCCGGCCAGTCGAACCGGGTCGCGAGCACCGGCCGGGCGCGGCGCCGGCTCAGGCGGTAGCCCAGACCCGAGACCGTGACGGCGCCCCCGAGGACGAAGACGAGGCTCGGATCCCAGGCGCCCGCCACGTCGAGGAAGCCGCGTACGCGCGCCGGGTCGAGCATCCCCGAGAGCGCGAGGCCAAGGCCGAAGAGCAGCCCGGACGCCAGGGCCGCGAGGATGCGGAGGGCCGCGCTCACGCCAGCCCCCGGACGGCCGCGACCGTCAGCATTCCGGTGGCGAGGAAGACCAGCACCGCCACGATCGAGCGCGGCGACAGGCGCGCGAGGCCGCAGACGCCGTGGCCGGAGGTGCAGCCGGACCCCAGCCGCGTGCCGAAGCCGACCAGCAGGCCGGCCAGCGCCAAGACCGGCAGACCGGCCGCGATGCGCATCTGCGGCCAGTGGCCGGCGAGCAGAGCGAAGAGCGGCGGCCCGAGGGCGAGGCCGAGCAGGAACGCGGCGTCGGTCCAGCGGCGCGCGCCCGGGCGGCCGATTCCGGCGACGAGCCCGCTGATCCCCGCGATCCGGCCGTTCAGCAGGAGCAGCAGCGTGGCCGACAGGCCGATCAGCAGGCCGCCCGCCAGGGCGGGGAGATAGGTGCCCATCGCACGTCCCCAGATCGCGACTCGCGCGGCCGCGGCGGCGGCCGGATGCGACGTGGTAGCGCTCCGGAAACGCCGGAACAAGTCTTGCCGGATCGTTTTGGACCTGCAATTACTCAGTCCTCACAATAGCTTAGTGAAGATCATGCTCTTCCGCGAGCACTCCGCGAACGAAACCTTCTCCTCGACCCTGGAGCCCAGGGAAGAGCTTTCCCGGGACGATCGGGCGCCCCCGCGGCAGACCCGCGACGCTTGGGAGCGACCGGCTCTGGGCGTGGCGCAGGGCGACGAGGTCGTGTTCGAGCGGCTCGACCTCGCCGAGATCCTGGGGATCTGGCGCCACGCCCGCGGCCGGGTCGTGGGCATCCACCGCCAGGGCGGCGACGCCGCCACCGTGGATGTGAAGTTCGAGGGACACGAGACCCTGGAGCGCTACCTGCCGGACCTGTTCCGCCGCGTGCACTGACGCACCGCCGGAAGTCTCCGGCCGCCCGCGGCAAGATCCGGCCGGGCGCGGCCCAAGATCCCGCGATCTGTCGCGCCAGACGACAGGAGGTGTCTGCTTTCCCGACACTTCCGGCTGCTGACCCTCCGGCGCGGCCCCGATCACGAAAAGTTAGGCCCGTCCGCCCGCGTGCCTCCCCGACAGGCCGGAACTCGGCCCCGTTCGAAACGTCGGGCCGGTCGCGACCAATGCGGCCGATCCCCGGCCGGGGCGGACGCGTCTGTCCCGGGGGGCACGATGGCTGAAGGGAACCGCAGAGCGAGCGGGCGGCGTGCGCGCGCGGGCGCACCATGACGGCCCGCCACGGCGTCTTCGCGTTCGCGCATGTCGGCGACCTCCACTTGGCGGGTGCCGATGACCGCCACGTCGCCGACCTGCGGGCGATCCTCGCGGAGGTGGCGGGCCTGCACGGCCGGGGCCTGCTCGACTTCGCTTATCTCCCCGGCGACCTCGCCGAGGATGGCCGGGCGGAGCAGTACGCGCTACTGCGCGCGGCCCTCGACGCGCATCCGGACCTGCCGGTGCGCCTGATCGCCGGCGACCACGACCGCCAGCACGGCACGATGACGGATTTCGACGCCCTGTTCGCGGCGATCGCCGGCAGCCGCCGCGGCGGCGGCCACGCGGCACGCCGCCACGACCTGCCGCGCCCGCGCGATCCGGCCCCCGTCACCCAAGCCTACTACGCCGAGACCATCGCGGGCGTGCGCTGCCTGTTCCTCGACATGATCAGCGCCGGCTACGGCGAGAAGGGGTTCGGCCTCGATTTCCGGCTCGGCCCCTGCCAGCTCGCTTGGCTCGGCGAGGAGCTGGCCCGGGCCGAGCGCGAGGGCCTGCCCTGCGCGGTCTTCGCCCACACCTATCCGGACGACCTCTGCGTGCCCGACGAGCGGGAAGCGCTCGCCGGCCTGATCCGCCACCACGGCGTGCGCCTCATGGAAATGGGCCACACCCACTACAACGAGCTCGCCCCGGATGGCCGCACCCTCTACGCGGCGGCCCGCTCGGTCGGCCAGAACGAGGACGGCTCGGTGGGCTACGCGGTCGCGGCGATCGACGGGCCGGTCACGAGCTGGCGCTTCAAGCCCCTCGATCGGGCGCTGCCCTTCGTGATGATCACGAGCCCGGCCGACCGGCGCCTCGCCACCGCCCCCCTCGACGACCCCGACGGCACGATCACCGTGCGCGCCCTCGTGCTGTCGGAGAGGCCGCAGGACGCGTGGCGCTGCCATCTGCGCGTCGATGGCGGCCCGGCCCACCCGATGGTGCCGGACGGGCCCCGCACGGTCCACGCCCGCATCCCCTGGCGGGAGGGCGCGCACCGCCTCGCCGTCACGGTGACGGACGGCACCGGCCCTGCCGATACCGAGGTGATCGAGCCCGTGGGCCGAAGCTTCGTGCCGCCGCCCCCACACGCGCGCCCCGGCAGCGATGCGTTCCGCCTGCCCGCTTGGCCCGAGAAGGGCCTGCGCGGCGACCAGCTCGGCCCGAACCGCAATGGCCGGGACTGGTAGACGCGCTACACCCCCGCACCAACCAACCCGACAGAGGATCACCGGACCCGATGGGCGCGCTGACGCTGACCCCCAATATCGCCACCTGGGCCATCGCCGCGCTCGCGACGCTCGGCGTCATCGTGCGGCCGTTCTCCTGGCCGGAGGCGATCTGGGCCGTGCTCGGCGCCGGGGCGCTCGTCGCCCTCGGCCTGCTCGCCCCCGCCACCGCCTGGGACGGCGTGCTGAAGGGGACGGACGTCTACCTGTTCCTCGTCGGCATGATGCTGATGTCGGAGGTCGCCCGGAAGGAGGGCTTGTTCGACTGGCTGGCCTCGATCGCGGTCCGGGCCGCCAAGGGCTCGGCGACGCGGCTGTTCACCCTGGTCTACCTCGTCGGCACGGTCGTCACGGTGTTCCTGTCGAACGACGCCTGCGCGGTGGTGCTCACGCCCGCCGTCTACGCGGCCACCAAGGCCGCCAAGGTGGAGAACCCCCTCCCCTACCTGTTCATCTGCGCCTTCATCGCCAACGCGGCGAGCTTCGTGCTGCCGATCTCGAACCCGGCCAACCTCGTGGTCTTCGCCGACCACATGCCGCCGCTGGTGCGCTGGCTCGGCCTGTTCGCCCTGCCCTCGGTTCTCGCTATCGGGACGACCTACGCGGTCCTGCGGCTGACCCAGGCGAAGACCCTGCGCGGCCAGCAGGTCGCCACCGACGTCGAGGCCGTGTCGCTGTCCCGCACCGGCCTCGTGGCGGGCTTGGGCATCGTGGCGACCGGCGGCGTGCTGATCGGCGCCTCGGCGCTCGGCCTCGACCTCGGCCTGCCGACCTTCGTGGCCGGGCTCGCCACCACGATCGTCGTGCTGCTGCTCAAGCGCGGCGGCCTCGTGGAGGTCGCCAAGGACGTGTCGTGGAGCGTGCTGCCGCTGGTGGCCGGGCTGTTCGTCCTGGTGGAGGCCCTGGAGAAGACCGGCGTGCTGGCGATGCTGGCGGACCTCCTCAAGGGTTACGCCCACGCCGCCCCGGAGGCCACCGCCTGGGGAGCGGGCGGCCTGGTCGCGGTGCTGTGCAACCTCGTCAACAACCTGCCGGCCGGGCTGATCGCGGGCGCCGCCGTGCAGACCGCCCACGTGCCCGAGAAGGTGGCGGGCGCGATCCTGATCGGCGTCGACCTCGGTCCGAACCTGTCGGTGACGGGCTCGCTCGCGACGATCCTCTGGCTCACCGCCATCCGCCGCGAGGGCCAGGATGTCGGCGCCTGGACCTTCCTCAAGCTCGGCCTGCTGGTGATGCCGCCGGCCCTCGCGCTGGCGCTCGCCGGCCTGCTCCTCGTCTGACCCTTTTCCCGCAAACCCAAGGTCCGCGCGTGACGGCTGCCCTCCTCTATCCCTTCATCCTGGTGGCGGGCGCGCTGCAGGCGATCGGCAACGCCATGAACGCGCAGCTGCGCGGCCGCATGGTCAATCCGTGGCTCGCCGCGACGGTGTCGTTCCTGCCGATCGTCTTCGTGTTCACGACCCTGTTCCTCACGATGCCGACGCCGCTGCCGAGCCTCGACAGCTTGAGCAAGATGCCCTGGTACGCGCCGCTGGGGGGCCTCGCCGGCGCGGTGGCGGTGTTCGGCGGTCTCGCCTTCATCGACAAGGTCGGTGCCGGGCCGTTCAACGGCCTGACGCTCACCGCCAACATCCTCACCTCCCTGGCCATGGACGCGCTCGGCCTGTTCGGCCTCCAGGCCGCGGGCTTCAAGCCGATGCCCTGGCTCGGCGGCCTGCTGATGGCGGTGGGCGTCACCTTCATCGCGCGCTCAGGCGGCAAGAGTGCGGGCGGTGAGGGGCATGGCGAGGGGCACGGCATGTCGGGCAAGCTGCTCTACCCGTTCATCCTCGTGGCCGGCGCCCTGATGGCGATCGGCGTGGTCTGGAACGCGCAGCTCCGCGGCGCCCTGGAGAATCCCTGGCTCGCCGCGACGGTGTCGTTCGTGCCGGTCGTGTTCGTGTTCGCGCTGATGTTCCTGCTGCGGCCTTCGCCGCTGCCGACCCGGGACGACATCGCGGGCGTCCGCTGGTGGATGCCCCTCGCCGGGATCACCGGGGCGGTGGCGGTCTTCGCCGGGCTGCTCTTCGTCGACAAGGTCGGGGCCGGCGCGTTCAACGGCCTGCTCATCACCGCCAACCTCCTGACCTCGGTGGCGCTCGACCATTTCGGCTGGTTCGGCATGAAGCAGGTCAAGGCCGGCCCGCCGCGCCTGATCGGCGCCGCCCTGATGGTCGGCGGCATCGTGCTGATCTCGCTGTTCTGAGCGCCCTGGCCGATGGCGACCCTCCCCGCCTGGCTCCTGCGCCGGGAAATCCTGCTCCTGGCGGGCGCGGCCCTCCTGGGCGCGGGCGGGGTCGCGGCCTGGGTCCTGCTCCAGGCGACGGTCCTGACCATCGCGGTCGCCCCTCGCGACGGCACCGAGCCCGGCCTGATCAAGGCCTACGCGGACGCGCTCGATACCGCCCACGAGAATGTCCGCCTGAGGATCCTGTCCTTCGACGACGTGCGCGAGAGCGCCGCCGCCCTGCAGGACGAGCGCGCCGACCTCGCGGTGGTCCGCCCCGACGTGCTGCTGCCGACCAACGGCCTGACCCTGGCGATCCTGCGCGACCAGGCGATGATCATCGCCTCGCCCGAGCAGGCCGGGATCACGCGCTTGCCGAAGCTCGCCGGCAACCGGCTCGGCATCGCGGCGCACCGGGACGCCGATCTCTGGCTGCTCCGGAATCTCCTCGGCTATTACGGCCTCACCCTGGAGGAGGCCACCGGCCCGACCCGGGATTCGACGGTCCGGCTGGTGCCGGTCGACCAGGAGGCGGTGGCCGGCGCCTTCCGCAAGCGGCGGATCGACGCCTTCGTCAGCATCATCGCGCCCTCGTCGCCGAAGGCCTTGGCCCTGGTCTCGGCCGTGCAGGGCGTCGCCCGCGGCGGCAAGGTGGCGTTCGTCGCCGTGGAGGATGACGGCGCCGTCATCGAGCGCTTCCCGCGGCTCCAGGCGGTCACCGTTCCGGGCGGCCTGTTCGGCGGCCGGCCGAAGCTGCCGGCCGACGACGTGAAGACGGTGGGCGCCTCGTACCGGCTGATGGCCCGGGCCTCCCTGAGCCGGGTCGTGGCGGCCGACGTGACCCAGCAGCTCTTCGAGAAGCGCAGCGCCGCCGCCCTGGCGACGGACGCCGCCGAGTACGTCCAGGCCCCGGCCTACGATACGACCGTGGCGGCCACGAGCGCCCGGATCCCGATCCATCCCGGCGCGATCGGCTATTACGAGCGCGACCAGCACGGCTTCATCGAGCGCTACGGCGACACGCTCTACCTGCTCGGCGCCCTGGCGGGCGGCCTCGTCTCGGTGCTGGCCTGGATCCGGCAGCGCCTCGCCGGCCTTCGCCGCGAGCGCATCGACGAGCTCCTGGACCGGCTCCTGGAGATCGCAGGGCAGGCCCGGGCGCTGCGCGACCCGGCGGCGATCGAGGCGCTGAACACCGAAGTCGACGCCCTGGCCATGGACGTGGTGCGCTACGCCCGGGAGCGGGAGCCGGACACCCGGACCATGTCGGCTGCCGCGGTCGCCATCGACACCGCTCGGGCGACCATCGCGGATTGCCGGGCGCGGGCGGACGGTTCCCGGATCGGACGATCCGTCCGGCTGCACGGCGCGGGTGGGGCCTGAGATGGCCGTCTCGGAACGTCACGCCTGGGCGTTCTCCTGTCGGCCCTCTGCGGCCGGCGCAACGCGAACCTTTGGAGCGAGCCCCGACCGATGCTGTCCCGCCGTCATCCCGGGGCCGCACAGCGGAGCCCGGGATCCAGACCCGCCGACGTGCCAAGATCCTGCACGGCCAGCGGATCTGGGTTGCCCGCCTGCGGCGTGCCTCGCGGTCCTGTTCGTGCTGTTCGCCGCCTCGGCCCTGCGGGAGGCGACCCGGCGCAACCGGCTGTCGCGGTTCCTGCCGCAAGAACTGGTCCTGCGGCTCGCCGACGGCGACGGCAGCCTGAAGGCCGGCCGTCGACAGCGGGCCGCCATCGTGTTCGTCGACCTGCGCGGCTCGACCACCCTCGCCGAGAGCCTCGATCCGCACCGGCTCTCCGAGTTCCTGTCCGCGTTCCGGCGGCGGGTGACGCGCCTCGCCCGCCTGCGCGGCGGCGTGGTCGACAAGTTCATCGGCGACGGGGCCCTGGTGGTGTTCGGCCTGCCCGATCCTGGCCCCGACGATGCCGCCCGCGCCCTCGCCTTCGCCCAGGACCTCGTTGCGGTGATCGCCCGCTGGACCGACCGGGCCGAGCCGACGGAAGCCGTGCGCATCGGCGTCGGCGTCCATTACGGCGAGGTGTTCTGCGGGATCATCGGCGAGGCGGCGCGCTACGAGTTCACCGTGCTGGGCGACGCCGTCAACGTCGCCGCCCGCCTGGAACAGGCGACCAAGCTCCACGGCGTCCCGATCCTGGTCTCGGAGGCGGCGCGGCGAGCGGCCGGAGCCCCGGCCGCGGCGTGGCGCGAGGTCAGCCGCGAGCCCCTGCGGGGACGCCGCGCGCGCATGGCCTACCACACGCCCGCCGGACCTGGCGCCGGTCGGGCGGATCTTCCGCTGCCGACGATCGAAACGCCGCCCTGAGAAGAACCTGTTTGCCGTCTGGTCTGGGCGGAGAACAAGCATCTCTACGCGCAGCGAAATACGAAAGACGCGTCCATTGCGAACGGGGGTGCCGAGCGCGACATTCCGGATCATGCGCAGCGTCTCTGAAATCCAGTCGCCGGCCTTCGATCCGTTCGGCGAGCCCGTTGCCGACGGCGTCGCGCGCGCCTGCCCGGCCACCACGGCCGGCGACCGCACGGCGCGGCGCGTCGGCGGTGCGGTGTTCTGGACGCTGGCGCTGGCGATCCTGGCCGGCCGCGTCTACGCCTACGATCTTCCGGCCGTGCAATCCGTCGCCGCCCACGCGGCGCAGGTGCTCGCGCTGCGCTGACGCGGGTCCCGTCCGTCGCTCGACCCGCTCAGTACGTCCCCGCCAGGTAGGCGGCGATCGCGCCGGCATCGGCCTGCTCGATCGGGGCGTGGTAGGCCTTGATCATCTTGGCCACCTCCGCGTCCCAGAACGCCGTCCCACGGCCGGGCGGCTGCGTGGCGATGTAATCCACCGAGTGGCAGGTCTGGCAATTGGCCTGGGCAGCCTCGTAGCCCGCGGCCAGGCTGCCGTCCTTCGGCGCCCGCAACTGCGCGGTCGGGTCCGGAACCGTGTAGGTCCGTGGCGCGGCCCAGGCCGCGCCGGCGGTCAGGCCCGCGATCACCGCGCCGAGCAGAAGCGCACGCATCCCGTCTGTCCTCCGGTTCGCCGTCATGCCGCCTGCACCCGGGTGGTCTCGACGCCGTTGCGCATGTAGCCGGACGGGTTCCAGCGGGACGCCATCGGCTGGGTGCTGCCGTCCTGGGCGGTGGCCCGCACCCGGATCACGTGGGCGCCGGGCGCGAGCGCGGCGGTGAGCGACCAGGGCCGGAACGCGTAGGGTCCGAGATCCTGGCCGAGCGCGGCCTGGGTCCAGGTGGCGCCGTCGTCGGTCGAGACCGCGACCTCCTTGATGCCCGAGCCGCCGTCGAAGGCGATGCCGCGCAGGGCGACCGGCCCGGCGGCCACGCGCGCGCCGTCGGTCAGGTTGGTCAGGAACGACCGCACGTTGAGGCGCGCGATCGGCACGGTCTTGTCGGCGGCCTTGCCGGGCTCCGTGCAGGCGCAGGCATTGGCGGGGATGCGGTAGGCGGTCTTCATGAAGAAGCCCTCGAACGGCTTGTCCAAGACCGTGATAGTGTCGAGGTGCTTGACCCAGTAGGTCCCGTAATAGCCCGGCACTACGAGGCGGAGTGGGTAGCCATTGAGCCAGGGCAGATCGGCGCCGTTCATGCCCCAGGCGAGCAGCACCTGACCGTCGCCGGCCTGGTCGAGAGACAGCGCCTTGGCGAAGTCCGGTGTTTCCGGCAGGACCGGGCGGTCGAGCCCGTTGAACGCGACCTGCACGGCCCCGGCCTTCACGCCGGCCCTGTCGAGTACGCTCTTCAGCGGCACGCCGGTCCAGCGGGCGCAGCCCATGGCGCCGTTGGCGAGCTGGCCGCCGGCCATGCGCGGCTCGAAGAAGCCGCGGGAATTGCCCGAGCACTGGTTGACCGCGACGATCTCGGTCCGGCCCGGCAGCGCCTTCAGCTCCGCGAGCGACAGCGCGACGGGGCGCTCCACTTGGCCGCCGACGTTCAGCCGGAACGCCTCGGGGTCGATCTCCAGGGGAATGTCGGCGAGGTGGTAGCGGACGAAGAACGCGTCGTTCGGGGTGATCGCGCCCTCGTCGAAGACCGCGAACGGCGTCTCCAGTTGGGGCGGCCGGGCGGTGGTCTGCAGCAGCGGCCGCTTGCCCGGATAGGCGACGAGCGGGCGCTCGCCGTTGCCGAAGGGCAGGTGCGCGTCCCCCCCGGCCCGGGCGAGCCGCAGGCCGCTCCCCGCCGCCAGGACACCGAGGGCGGCGCTCCTCAGGAAGGCCCGTCGTGCCGGATCGGTCATCCCCTGCTCCCTCCCGGCCGGCCCCGCAATTCGCGGTCGCACAGCGCCGGTCCCGATGGATAGCCCGCGCCGGCCGAAAGGCCCAGATCCCGGGCGTTCAGCCCTGCGTGAGATGTCGGCGCACCGCCGCCGCGATCACGGCCGAGACCCGGACGTTCGATTCCTGCGTCACCCCGGCGATGTGCGGCGTGAGGATCAGGTTCGGCACCCCCGCGAACGCGGCGCCGGCCGCGGCGTCGAGGGGCTCGCGGTCGAACACGTCGAGGGCCGCGCCGCCGAGATGCCCTGACCGCAGGGCCGCCGCCACCGCGGCCGCGTCGACGACGCCGCCCCGGGCCGCGTTGATCAGCACGGCACCCGCGGGCATCCGCGCGAGGGCGGCCGCGTCGATCAGGCCGCGGGTCTCCGCGGTGAGCGGGACGTGCAGGGAGAGCACGTCGCTCTCCGCGATCAGCGTCGCGAGGTCCCGCCGCTGCACCGGACCGTAGGCGGGCCTCCAGGCCGGATCCGCGTCCGCGACGAACGGGTCATGGGCCGCGATCGCCATGCCGAGGGCGGCGGCGCGGCGAGCGGTCTCCCGGGCGATCGATCCGAAGCCCACGAGCCCGAGGCGCTTGCCGGCGATCTCGCGCCCCATCAGGGCATTGCGCGGCCACGCGCCCGAAGCGACCGCCGCGCTCGCCCCGTAGGCCCCGCGCAGGAGCAGCATCGCGGTCGCCACCACGTACTCGGCGACCGCCCCGTCATTGGCGCCCGTCGCCGGACAGACCGCGATGCCACGCGCCTCGCAGGCCGGGACATCGATGTTGTCGAGACCGACCCCGAGCCGCCCGACCACCCGGAGACGCGCCGCGGCGGCGAGGAGCGGGCCGCGCACCTGCGTCCGGTTGCGCACGATCAGGGCGTCGGCGTCGCCCAGGACCGCCGCGAGGGCGTCGGGCCGGTCGACGAGGCCGGGATCGTACAGGGTGTCGAAGCCCGCGAGATCCGCGGCGATCGCCGCCTCGTCCATGAACTCGCTGATGACGACCTTGGGCATGCGGCGCTCGGTTCCTCGGGTTCGCGTGGCCGCACCCCGCTACAGGGGTTTGCGGCCCCGTGGAACAGCAACATGGAACAGAGGCGGCCGCGGCTCAGGCCACCGCGCGCACCGCCTGCTCCGCCTGCAGGGCCAACCGGGGAATGCGCTCGACCAGGCCCGGCACCTCGCCGGGCGGACGGGCCGGGCTGTACAGGAAGCCCTGCGCGGAGTTGCAGCGCCGCGACCGGAGAAGCGCCGCCTGCTGCTCCGTCTCGACGCCCTCCACCGTGACGTCGATGCGCAGGTCGCGGGCGATGACCATGATCGCCTCAATCACCGTCAGGCATTCCGGACGGCTGCTCAGGTCGCGGACGAAGGCCCGGTCGATCTTGATCTTGTCGACCGGAAACTGCGTCAGGTAGCTCAGCGACGAGTAGCCCGTCCCGAAATCGTCGAGGGCGATGCGCACGCCAAGCGCCCGCAGCGCGCGGAGGTTGTCGAGCACGTGCGGCGTGTTGGCGAGGAAGATCGATTCCGTGATCTCGATCTCGAGGCGCTCCGGCGCGAGGCCGGTCTCGGCCAGCACGGCCTCGACGTCGGCGAAGAAGTCGGGCAGCCGGAAATGGATCGACGAGATGTTGACGGCCACGCGCATCTGCGCCGGCCAGGTCAGCGCCTCGGCGCAGGCCTGCCGCAGCGCCCAGCGCCCAATCGTGATGACGAAGCCCGTGCTCTCGGCGATCGGGATCATCTCGGCAGGCGAGACGGCGCCGTGGCCGGCGCGCGTCCAGCGCAGCAGCGCTTCGCAGCCGACCACCTGCCCGTCCTGCAGGCTCACCAGCGGCTGATAGTGCAGCTCCATCTCGCCGTTCTCGAGGCCCGCCCGCATCGCTTCGTCGAGCTCGCGCCAGCGCTGGACGCGGCGCTCCAGGTTGCGGTCGAAGCGCTGCCAGCGGCCCTTGCCGGCCTCCTTGGCGCTGTAGAGCGCGAGGTCGGCCTTGCGGAGCAGGTCCGCGGGGGCGGCCGCATCCCCGGGCGCGCACGCGATCCCGATGCTCACGCCGATCTCCGCCCGGACGCCGTCGATCAGGTAGGGCGCGCACAGGGCGCCGATGGCGGCCTCGGCCAGGGCCTCCGCCGCCACGGGATCCCGGCCGCGGTGCAGGATCGCGAACTCGTCGCCGCCGAGACGGAACGCCTGGGCGTCGGCCGGGAGCAGGACGCGCAGGCGCTCGCCGACTTGGCACAGCAGGGCGTCGCCCGTAGCGTGGCCCGCGCTGTCGTTGACGGTCTTGAAGCCGTCGAGGTCGAGGTAGAGCAGGCTGACCGGCGCGCCCTGCGCCTCCGAGACGGCCGCCGCGCAGGCCTCGGAGGCGACCTCGTGGAACATGACCCGGTTGGACAGGCCGGTCAGCGCGTCCCGGGTCGCCAGATAGGCGATGTGCGCCTCCGCCTCGCGGCTCTGCGTGACGTCCGAGCCGACGCCCCGGAAGCCCGCGAGGCTCCCGCGCTGATCGAGGAACGGCTTGCCGCTCAGCCGCAGCCAGCGCTGGCCGGCCGGCGTGGGGAAGGCGACGAGGTGCTCGTGGAAGGCGCGGCCCTGCCGGAGGTGATCGAGGAGCTCGGCGCTGCGATCGGCCTCGGGGGGCGCCTCGCCTCTGCCGGCGAGCAGGGCCTCGAATGCGCTGTGCTGAAGCACCGCGACCGGGCAGCCGAGCACCTCCGCCATCCGGGTGGAGACGTGCTGGAACTGTCCGGTCGCGTCGGTCTCCCAGAGCCAGTCGCTCGCGCCCGCCTCGAACTCGTTGAGCAGCAGGCCGATCGTCTCGCTCTGCTCCTCGACCCGCACCCGGTCCAGGATGCGCTGGCGCGACAGGCGGCTCATGCGGCCCACGCTCACCACCACGAAGAGCGCGTAGACGACGAGCAGGAAGCCGATGCTGAGCGCGACCGGCTCCCCGCACCGCGCCAGCCCGACGAAGCTCCCGAGGATGACCGGGATCGCGAACAGGTATGAGACCGACAGGAGCGGGCCGACTACGTAGGCGTCCGAGATCAGGCCCGCCGCGGTGGCGACGATGATCAGGCGCTCGTCGGCGTCGGCGGGGGCGAACAGCACCACCGGCATGGTCGCCCAGGCCAGGCCCAGGGCGAGGGCCAAGCCGCCGGAGATCCGGCAGCCCCACAGGACCCCGGCCGGCGAGACGGCGCTGGAATAGGTGCGCAGGTAGCGCCACGTCAGGTAGGTCGCCGCGACGATCACCACGGCGACCCAGGCGAGCAGGCCGAGGAGGTAGGCCTGCGGCGCCGAGGTCCAGAAGAAATACGCGACGGCGGCCGCGATGATCAGGTGCGTGACGGCCGAGTAGGTGGCGAGCTTCAGCGTCTCCTCGAGGAGGCCGGCGCGGACCTGCAGCCGGTAGCGGCTCGGCAGGGCCGCGACAGCGTCGAGGCGGCGGATGCGGTCGATCAGGGACCGGGCCGTACCGACCGGCGCGGCGGCCGTCTCGGCCGCCTGAGCCGTTCCGGCCGCCTGAGCGGTTTCGGCGGCCCGGGCGGTTTCGGCCGCGCGGTCTGGCCCGGGCGCGCGTTCAGTCAACATGGCGCGGCACGACCCTCATCCGCAGGCCGCCCTCGGGCCTCAGCGTCACGCGGAACTGCGCCCGCGGCATCTCGGCCGCCTCGGGCACGAAGCGGAAGGCGGGCAGCAGCGTCGCCAGGATGACGAGGCATTCCGTCAGGGCGAGGCTCATGCCGATGCAGACCCGCGGGCCGGCCCCGAACGGCAGGTAGGCGTAGCGGTCGCGCGCCGCGGCCCGGCCGGGGGCGAAGCGGTCCGGATCGAACAGCTCCGGCCTGTCCCACAGCAGCGCGTGCCGGTGCAGGGCGTAGACGGGGACGTGGATCGACTGCCCGGCCGGGACCGTCATGTCTCCGAGGCGGACCGGGGCCTTCGCCCGCCGCACGATCAACGGGGCCGGCGGATACAGGCGCATCACCTCGAGGAGGACCTGGCGGGTGTAGGGCAGCCGGTCTGCGGCCTCGGGATCGGCGGCGAGGTCCGCGTCGAGGGCCGCCATCTCGGCGAGGACGCGCCCCTCGACCGCCGGGTGCTCCGCCAGGACCCGGAAGGTCCAGGCCAGCGCGAGGGCCGTGGTCTCGTGGCCGGCGGCGACGAAGGTCAGGAGGTTGTCGATGATGCTCGCGTCGGCGAGGGGCTGTCCGGTCTCCGGATCCCGTGCCTCGAGCAGGAGGCCGAGAAGGTCGGCGCCGGGCTCGGCCCGGGCGCGGCGGCGCGCGATCGTCCGGCCGACTTCGGCGCGCAGGTAGCGGGCCGCCGCCGCGCCCGCCCGCGCACCCGGATGCGGGACCCAGGCCGGCGCGTGCAGCATCTCGAGGGCGATCTTCCAGCTGGTCTGTCCGAGATACGCGTCCATCGCGCGGCCGAACGGCTCGACCTTCAGCCGATCGTCGCCCGACACCATCGTGGCGACGATCACGTCGAAGGTGGTGCGCATCATCTCGCGCAGGATGTCCCGGGTCCCGTCGGGCGGCGTGTCGCCGCGCCAGCGCGCCCGGGTCGCCTCGGCGGCCCGGGCCATCGCCGGCACGAAGCTGCGCACGCGATCCGGCCGGAACATCGGGACCGCGGTCCTGCGCTGCTCCCGCCAGTGTGGGCCATCCGCGGTGAGGACGCCGGCCCCGAGCGCGGGCGCGAGGGCGCGCAGCATGAACGGCTCGCGCTCCAGGGCGTCGGCCTGGTCGACCATCAGGCTGCGGATCTGGCCGGGGCTGCACACGTAGGTGGTCCGCCGCCCGAGGAAGCGGGTGGTCACCAGTGGCTGCGTGTAGATCTGCTGCGGCCACGCCTCGATCAGGCTGCGCAGCATCGTGGCGAGCACCGACGGCAGAAGCATCACCTCGGCCAGGGCCTCCCCGAGCGGGGTCTGGCCCGGCTCGCAGACCCTGAACCTTCCGACAGCTGGCATTCCCAAATCCTCTCGGGACCAGAATCGGGCGCCAGTGTTAAATTTTGGCCCGGGTCCGAGCAGCACCCGGACGCAGGTTCCCTGAACGGTCAGAGAATTCATCACCGTGCTTACCGATCGCTTGCGCAATCGCGCGCGGATCGGAAGGTTCGGAAACCGCACCGCCGCGCCGCATCTGCGCGCGGTGCGCGACCGACTGGAGCGCGGCCGCGATCAACTGCGGACCCGGCAGACCGTCCGAAACGATACAGCTCCGCACCTGGGCCGTCGGTCGGATCATCGCCAGGCTGGTTCTCTGGTGGAGCCGAGCCGATCGGCCGGCTTGCGGTCGGCGCCTCGGGTCTGGGCTGGCGAACCCGGAGCTCAATCCACCCCGCAGGCCAGAAGATCGCGTCTGTGCCGCTCGGCCTCCTCCCGCGCCTCCTCCTGCCAGCTGTCCTCGGGAGGGGTGACCTTGACCCGGTCCGAGCGCTCGCCCGGCAGATGCAGGCTGCGCGGGTCGACGGTCAGCGAACCCGTCGTCTCGGGATCCTGGCCGCAATCCTGGCCCGGCCGATAGGCCTGCGCGAAGGCGGGACCGGCACACACGGTCGCGGCCACCGTGAGGGCGATGAGCTTGTTCATGATCGGTGTCTCGGCATCCTGACGCGACGGATCGGTCACCGTCGTGGGCGGCGGCGGGTGCGGGCCGACCGCCTTACCGGGAAGTTCGGGCGAAGGCTCGGCCGCAGCTATGGGCGCGAAGCATGCGCGCCCCGACACGGTCGCGCTTGACCGCGCTTCCCCGTCGGGCGGGGCCGCCCGCCGCGAGCGAAGCGCGCATGGCCGAGCCGGATTGGCCAAGCCGGAATGGCCAAGCCGGAATGGACAGGCCCAAACGGCCTCGCTAGCCTTCCGGAATGGCTGACAGCATTCTGGAGATCACCGGTCGCGTCGGGAGCACCGTGCGCGCCGTATCGACATCCGCCGGCATCGGCCTGCGGTCGCGAACCCATGGCGCAGGCGTGGCCATCGACCTCGCACCGGAAGCGGCCCTCGAACTCGGCGAGTGGCTGGTTGAGCAGGCGCGGGCACAGGGTGTCGGCCGTCCTGCGGCCGACGATCAGGGGGCGGCCGCCGACCATGGGGCAACCGCCGGCCAAGGGGCGGCCGACAACAAAGGGGCGGCCGCACGGAGCCCCGCATCGCCCGAAGGGGCGACCCGCGGCCTGACGCCGACCGGGCGCCCTCGCCGTCCGCGGACCGGCCGGACGATGCCGGCCGCGCGATAGGTCCCGCTGTGCACGATCTCCGGGCCGCCGAGGCCCAGCGTCGGGCGTCGCGGCTGAATGCCGGAGGGCGCCGGAAGCCTGTGCGGCGTGCCGTGGTGGCAGCCATGCGACAGGGCTCGGCGATCGCCTGTGGATGACGGCGCTTGCCCCCGAATGATCAAGGTTTGGGCGCGAGGCTGATCAGATCACCCGCGATCCGATGACCATGCTCGCTCTCCATCACGCTTTCGTCCACCGGCACCGCGAAGAGGTTGCCGTGCTCGTCTCCTCGGTCGTGTTCCTGGCCAGCGCGCTGCCGTTGTTCTGGGCGCTCGGCTGACCGTCGTCCGGACCGGGAAACGTCTCGACGGATCCGCCCGCGCGCTCCGACGACGTCATGACCCGTCTCGGCTGTCGTGGCGCCCTCTCAGGGCACCCGAGCCTCCCTGGCTGCGTGGCGTTCCGCTTCCGCCCGCCACGCCCTGCATTCGGCCTGGACCGCCTCGAGACGCGCATGCAGGTGCCCGGCATCGATCGCCGTCTCCATCAGCATGTCCTGCGCGGCGGCGAGCTGCTGACGCAGCTCGGTATTCTCGGTGGCGAGGACGAGGAGGAGAGAGGCCACATCGTCACCCATCCGGGCTCCTGGTTCCGCGATCCGAGCCGGCGCGTCTACGCGCGCCGGGCGGCAGGTTCAACCGCGTTGATCACGACGCGCCCGGACAAGCCGCCGCGCCTCTGCCCGCCGGATTCACCGCCCGTGCGGGATCGCGCGGCGCGACCGCGTGACCGAGGGCCGCCCGCCGCGACACCCAAAGCCTCAAAGGGCCGAGCCGGATGAGCGGCGGCGCGACAGGTCGGGCAGAAAAGCCGGATCGGTGAGGGCCGCCGCGAGCACCGCGAACAGGCCGAGATGGAGGCCCAGGGCCGCGAGCCCGAGATCGTGCAGCGACCACAAGCCGATGGCGCCGGCCGCCATGACGGGCGGTCCGGCGACGTAGACCGGCATTCGCCACAGGGCCGCGGGCCGCGCCAAGCGCCAGAAGCAGCCGGCGAAGGCCGCGAGCGCGAGACCGCCCTTGATCAGCGCCATGAAGCGGATCACCCGCACGAGGTCCGGATCGACGGTTGCGGTCGGCCCCCGCACGGCCGCGGCGCAGCCGACCAGAACCGCGCAGGCGGTCATCACGGCGAGGGCCGGACGCGCGGATCGCGGCCCGCTCGGGGCGGCAGCGGACGCGTCTGCGATTCGCATCGTCTGGGTTCGCATCACGATCTCCCGCCGTCTCGCACCGACCGCGTCGCGGTGGCCGGATACCGGGTCAGCCCGAACCGGACGAGCGAGGCAGCCTTCGCCCTCACCGGACGCCGCCAGGGTGACAGTCTTGCCCGCGTCCCGTGCGGTGATCCGCATCCTATCACCGCTTCGATCCGATCGTCGATCGGCGCTGCTCAATCCTGAGGTGTCATCGATTCTATTCAGAGCTGTGATAGCAGTCCTAGTCGGCTTCGAAGCGCCGGACGGCGCCGGGCCTTGAACTGGAGCGATCATGCGCCTTTCACCCTGGCTTGTCGGCCTGTGTCTCGGGGTTGCGCTGCCATGCGCCGCGACCGCGCAACCCGCTCCGAAGCCCGCGCCCGCCGCGGCGCCGGATCCGGCCTTGCTGAAGGTCGCCCGGGAGACGGTCGCCCAGATGCAGGGCGACCGCGCCGCGACACTCAGCTCGATGGCCGCGCCCATGGTCGGCATGATGCAGCAGATCGGCATCAAGGAGCCCGACAAGGCCCAGGTGCTGGTGCAGGAGGTCGTGATGCCGACCCTGTCGGCGCATTACGACGAGTTGCTCGACATCCAGGCCCGCGGCTTCGCCACGGTGCTCGGCAAGGACGACCTGCAGGCCATCGCCGCGTTCTACGCCACGCCGGCCGGCAAACGCCTCGCGGCCGCCCAGCCGCAGCTCGCCCAGATCCAGCTTGCCGGCATGCAGCAATGGATGCAGGCCGTGGCGCCCGAGATGCAGGGCAAGCTCATCAAGGCGGTCCAGGCGCACGGCTGGACGGCAGGGGGCCAAGCGAAACCCCATTGAGGCACACCCTGCCCTGAGCCGGAACCGCTCAATCCGATCCGCGCGTGCCGGGAGGCGGCGGCGGACGGCCGGGACGGCTGGAGAATCCGGCCTCGCCCGCGGCGAGCCGGACCGCCGCCCGGCGTGACGGCCGACAGGTCCAGAGCCGTCCCAGGCAGCGGCTGCCGGCGGCGCGGACGGCAAAAATTCTACGGCCACGCTGAAACGCGCGACGGAGGGACGCATTTCTGATCCATGTCAGGATCTCGCCCCCTCGCCGTTATCGCCGATGATGAAGCCGTCATCCGCATGGCTGCAGCCGACATGCTGTCGGCGCTCGGCTTCGAGGTGCTGGAAGCCGAGCATGCCTACGGGGCCCTGCAGCACCTGGAGGCCTGTGGCGGCGCCACGCTGCTCTACACCGACATCAACATGCCAGGCGTGATGGATGGCTGTGATCTGGCGCACGCCGTTCGCGCGCGCTGGCCCGAAACCCGGATCATCGTCTGCTCGGGGTGCGACCCGCTGGAGGCCGCGACACTGCCCGAAGCCGCCCACTTCATCAGCAAGCCCTGCGCCGAGCGCCTCGTCCGCAAGGCGCTTCAGGCGCTGCGGCTGCACTGAGCCGAGGAGCCACTCGAAAGCAGCACGAAAAAACCCGCACCGGCGGACCGGGCGGGCTGAAGGCGTTCTTGGGAGGAAGCGCGACCATACGGCGCGTGCACTTGGTATACCAGAGCGTCCAGCGCATGTCTGACCAGCGAGCGCGGGACCGGCACGGTCGGGACATCCGTCCGGGCGGGCGATCCCGGCCTCAAAAACGCGGCGCGGATCGGCCGGGCCGGACAGGCTGGCGCTGACCGGAAGCGCCAGCCGCAGTGCCGCCCTTCAGTAGGGGTAGCCGTAGTACGGCCGCGGCGCTGGACGGTAGCGCTCCCTCACAGGCCGGCCTTGAGGGCCGTACGGTCCATAGGCCCGCAAATAGGTGTTGTATTCGGGCGGCGAATAGTTGCCGCTGTTCACCCCGCCAGTGCGGCCATTACCGCTGAGTTCGGAATAGGGATTCAACCCGCTTCCGCTGTCTCCGCCGCCGCTGCCGCGTGCCAGCACGGCGCCCGACGCGCCCAGGATCATCAGGGCCGCAAGCGCAGCGCGCGTTGCATGCTGTCTCATAGTGCTCTCCCGATCGGCTCTGCCCCCACTGGAGCAGAGATGGGAGGCGCCGGCCCGGTTTGGCACCGGGGCGCGGCATGAGGGCTCAGGGAGGGCTCAGCCTGATCTGGCGGCCTCACGCCCGCCCTGTGACGGACTCACCTGCGCTCATCGGCCCGCCAGCGGCGCGGCGGGTCGACCCAGACCCCGCTCTCCGCGTCCGGGGATTGGCTCTTCGCCTCGCGCTTCGAACCGGCTCCCGCGCGCGCCGCGTCGACCGCCGATACCTTGGGCGTGATCGCTCCGGTGGTCTCGGGATCCATCCAGTCCGGCGCGCGCGCAGCGCCCTGGGCGACCTGGGCGGCCGGATCCGGCAGATTGCGCTCGTAGCCCACGACCACGGCGGTCAGGCCCACCGCGACCAGCACGAAGGCCAGTCCGTCGACGATCATGTAGCCCAGTCTCGGCATCGCACCCGCGCTCGTCCCGAAGCTCCAGGGCTACGGCGGCAGGGTTAACGATTCCTGGCACGCGCGCGCGATCACGCCGCGGCTACCGGGTGGCCCAGGTTCCGGATCGGCTGCCAGCGAGAGAGGCCGGCCACGATCGGTGTTCTGTCGACGATCGCGACGTCGCGCTGTCCTGCCGCCAACGGTCGGAGGGCCGGGTCGCCCACCGGGGAAGGCACCCTCCGACGCGCGTTCCGAGCGCGCCGTCGTGCGTGTCGACGGCCCATGCGTGCGGCGCCGTCAGATGGCCGAGAGGCTTTCGACGGCGTCGCCGAGACGGGAGGCCGAGACGGGAAGCCGAGACGGGAGACCACGACGATCCGCGCAGCGCACGGGCTCAGCTGTCCAGCGCTCGGATCCGTCGGCGAACCTCACCGCCCCAGCAACTGGTGAAAAATCAGACCCGAGAAAATGAAGATGAGCAGCATCACGTTCAGATAGAGATGCATCCGACTACGCCGGAAGTCGATCTGATGATCGTCGCTGTTCAGCGCCCGCTCGTACTCATAATTGCCGAACATCAGAGAAAACCGCTCCCTGCTCCATGCGCCCGCGCGAGGTGGGGTGGACCGCGCCCAGGCCGAGGCCGCAGGCCTCGATCAGCTCGTTCTGGATGTCTTTGCGTTGCGCCTCTGTCAGTTCGGACAAGATGTCTTGGCCGTCGCGATCGATCGCCGCAGTCAGATGGTATGATGAACCCGTCGTCTCGAAATCGACCAAGACTTCGCGCTCCGCGTAAGAATCAAGAGGATCGATGCACAGGTGTATGAGCACGTCGAATGATCCCGCGGACCCTGTCGTGGATTCTGCACGCAAATTACAAGCCGGTTCTTAGCGCGGTCAATGAGTTTTATTTTCGTTTTGCGAACGACAGCGAGAAAGAACATGCGCCCATGCGCGGTGCGGGCAGCGCCTTGTTTCAAGACACGCTGCAGGGTTGCGACGCGGATCGTTTCGCAGGGGCGACAGGTCGATCCTCTGAAAGCCCCGAAGACCGGCCGGCTGCTGAGCGGACGGGACGGTGCGGCCTCTGTGGTCGCGCCCGCCTTCCGCAGCGTCCGACCATGATGCCGGCGCCCGCGCTGTTCGCGGACGCCGTCAGATCCCGTCGAGGGAACGAGGGCCGTTCCGGTTCCGGCACGGACGCTCGCGGCCCGGAAGGATCGATCCATAGCGCTGCGCCCGGCGACGAAGCTCAGTTCTCAGGCGCCGGCCGTTATCACGCTTTGATCTGCGGCCGTGTCGGCAACGTGCAGACGGTGCCTACAAGCCGTGCCGACGTCGAACATGCGTCCGCGCCTTCGCTCGGCTTTTCGGCCGCGCCGCCGCCTGTGGCGGTGGGGCGAGATCGACCGCGGGCGTGCCGCCCGATGCGCCCAGCCCGCGCTCCTGTCCACCGAGGGGCCCGCCCGCCTGTGAGCCGGAGCGGTTGTACGGCGAATTGCCCTGCGCAAACGCCGGGCCTGTCAGCAGCGCACACATCAGGATTGTGACGGGCGTAATCTTCATCTTGGTTCGCTCCTGGATGGCTGCGCGTGTTGATCTGAGCGTCGAAGCGGGGAATGTCTTGGATGATCCCACGCGCCCGGTGAGCCGAGGCGACTTCTGCAACATGTCCGTCCCGCGTCGGGTGAACGGTGCGGGGTGGGTCCTGTGTCGTCAGACCGACTTACCGGCGGTCGTGATTCGGCACCGGGACCCTCCTGACGAGTGGCGAGCGGAAGATTCCGTCCGTCGACACAATGTTGCTTCAGTATTGACGGCGATCAATAGAAAGCTAAATCATTTTTCAATACCAACACCGAACTTAAATTCGTGTTGGCCGTGAAATCGAGGATGACAATCTTTCCCGTCCGCGGCCAGCGGGCTGGGCGACGACACGCTGCCGAATCGTCGTGTCCCAGAGCGGAGTCGGCCCGCGCGC
This sequence comes from Methylobacterium sp. OAE515, assembly GCF_041806315.1. Classification (NCBI taxonomy): domain Bacteria; kingdom Pseudomonadati; phylum Pseudomonadota; class Alphaproteobacteria; order Hyphomicrobiales; family Methylobacteriaceae; genus Methylobacterium; species Methylobacterium sp. OAE515. The sequence goes on along the minus strand of NZ_JBGMUV010000001.1, from coordinate 1,039,849 downwards.
CGTCAGCCGCGGATCCGCCGCGACGGCCGGCACGGCCGCACATATCGGCTCGTCGCCCTGTCCGATCCGCCCGGTTGCCCCGGCCTCGACTAGACCGGCTCCGCGATGCCGCTGTCGTGTGACACCGCCGTCTCGTGGCCATGCTGCTTGAGCGGCCTGTTGCCGCTCAAGCGACGGAGCAGGACGTAGAAGACCGGCGTCAGGAACAAGCCGAACGCGGTCACGCCGATCATGCCCGAGAACACGGCAACGCCCATGGCGCGCCGCATCTCCGATCCGGCCCCGGTCGCGGTCACCAGCGGCAGGACGCCCATGATGAAGGCCATGGATGTCATCAGGATCGGGCGCAGCCGGAGACGGCTCGCCTCGATGGCCGCCTGGAGCGGCGTGCGGCCGGCAAACTCCAGCTCGCGCGCGAATTCCACGATCAGGATGGCGTTCTTGGCCGAGAGGCCGACCAGCACGATCAGGCCGATCTGCGTGAACACATTGTTGTCGCCCGCCGACAGCCACACGCCGAACATGGCGGCGAGCAGGCCCATCGGCACGATCAGCAGGATCGCCAGCGGAAGGGTGAGGCTCTCGTACTGCGCGGCCAGCACGAGGAAGACCAGGAGCAGCGCCAGCGGGAAGACCCAGATCCCGGAATTGCCCGCGATGAACTCCTGGTAGGTCAGGTCCGTCCACTCGAAGGCGAAGCCCCGCGGCAGCGTCTCGGCCGCAATGCGCGTCGCCGCGGCCTGGGCCTGCCCCGACGAGTAGCCGGGGGCCGCGCCCGCGTTGATGTCGGCCGACAGGAAGCCGTTGTAGCGCATGGCCCGCTCGGGGCCGGCGATCTGACGGACGTGCAGCAGGGCCGAGAGCGGCACCATCTCGCCGGAGCCGGTCCGGACCTTCAGCGACCCGACATCGTCCGAGCGCGCCCGGAAGGGCGCGTCGGCCTGGACGCGCACCGAATAGGTCCGGCCGAACTTGTTGAAGTCGTTCACGTAGAGCGAGCCGAGATAGATCTGCAGCGTGTCGAAGATGTCGGTCACCGGGATGCCGAGCTGGCGGGCCTTCGTCCGGTCGACGTCGGCGAAGAGCTGCGGCACGTTCATCTGGAAGCTGGAGAACAGACCGACGAGTTCCGGCGCCTGGGCGGCCTTGGCCATGAACGCCTTGGTGGCGTCGTTCAGCGCCTCGTAGCCGAGGCCGGCCCGGTCCTCGATCTGCAGCTTGAAGCCGCCGATGGTCCCGAGGCCGTTGACGGGCGGCGGCGGGAACATCGCGATGAAGGCTTCGGGAATGGCCGCGTATTTCCTGTTCAGCGACTGGGCGATGGCCGCCCCGTTCAGCGACGGATCCTTGCGCTCGTCGAACGACTTCAGGGTCGAGAACACGATCCCCGAGTTGGAGCTGTTGGTGAAGCCGTTGATCGAGAGGCCCGGGAAGGCGACCGCGCTCTCGACGCCCGGCTCCTTGAGCGCGATCTCGCTCATGCGGCGGATCACCTCCTCGGTCCGGTCGAGGGTGGCGCCGTCGGGCAGCTGCGCGAAGCCGACGAGGTACTGCTTGTCCTGCCCCGGCACGAAGCCGCCCGGGATCTGGCGGAACAGAAGCGCGGTCACGCCGACGAGCAGGAGGTAGACGACCATCATCGTCGCCTTGCGCGACACGGCGAAGCCGACGCCGCGTCCGTACCCGTGCGCGGCCTGCCCGAAAGCCCGGTTGAACCGGCGGAAGAACCATCCCAGCAAGCTGTCCAGGATGCGGGTCAGGCGATCCTTCGGGGCGTGGTGATCCTTCAGCAGAAGGGCCGAGAGGGCCGGCGAGAGCGTCAGGGAATTGACCGCCGAAATCACCGTCGAGATCGCGATGGTCAGGGCGAACTGCTTGTAGAACTGGCCCGTCAGGCCGCTGATGAAGGCCAGGGGGACGAAGACGGCGACGAGCACCAGCGCGATGGCGATGATCGGGCCCGAGACCTCGCGCATGGCCTGGTAGCTGGCCTCCCGAGGGGACAACCCGCTCTCGATGTTCCGCTCGACATTCTCGACGACCACGATCGCGTCGTCGACCACGATGCCGATGGCCAGCACCAGGCCGAACAGACTCAGCGCGTTGATCGAGAAGCCGAAGACATGCATCACCGCGAAGGTGCCGACGATGGAGACCGGCACGGCGAGCAGCGGGATGATCGAGGCCCGCCACGTCTGCAGGAACAGGATCACCACCAGCACGACGAGGGCGATGGCCTCCAGCAGCGTGTGGATCACCGCCTCGATGGAGGCGCGCACGAACTGCGTCGGATCGTAGACGATCTGGTAATCGACCCCCTCCGGCATGGTCTGCTTGATCTCCGCCATGGTCCGGCGGACCTCGTCCGAGATCTGGATCGCGTTCGAGCCGGGCGACTGGGAGATCGGGATCGCCACCGCCGACTTGTTGTCGAGAAGCGAGCGCAGGGCGTAGTCGGAGGCGCCGAGCTCAATCCGCGCGACGTCGCGCAGCCGGGTGATCGCGCCGTCGGTGCCGGTCTTGACCACGATGTCGCCGAACTGCTCCTCGCTGCTCAGGCGGCCCTCCGCGTTGAGCGAGAGCTGCAGGTCGAGCCCCGGCACGGCCGGCGACGCGCCGATGACGCCGGCCGCGGCCTCGACGTTCTGGGCCTGGATCTCGCGCACGACGTCGCCGGCGGACAGGCCGTGCTCGGCGACCTTCTGCGGGTCGAGCCAGATCCGCATCGCGTAGTCGCCGGAGCCGAAGAGCTGGACCTGACCGACGCCGTCGAGGCGGGCCAGGCGGTCCTTGATGTTCAGCACCGCGTAGTTGCGCAGGTAGGTCATGTCGTAGCGGCCGTTCGGCGATACGAGATGCACGACCATGGTCAGGTCGGGAGAGCTCTTCACGGTGACGATGCCGAGCTGGCGCACCACCGCCGGCAGCCGCGGCTCGGCCTGCGAGACGCGGTTCTGGACGAGCTGCTGGGCCTTGTCGGGGTCGGTGCCCAGCCGGAAGGTGACGGTCAGCGTCATGATGCCGTCCGTCGTGGCCTGGCTCGACATGTAGAGCATGCCCTCGACGCCGTTGATCTGCTCCTCGATGGGCGTCGCCACGGTCTCGACGATCACCTTGGGATTGGCGCCCGGGAAGGTCGCGCGGACCACGACGGACGGGGGCACCACGTCCGGGTACTCGGAGATCGGCATCGCGAAGAGCGAGAGCAGGCCGCCGATGAAGATGAGCGTCGAGAGCACGCCCGCGAAGATCGGGCGGTCGATGAAGAACTTGGAGAGGTTCATGCCGCCCTCCGGGGGCGAGAGGCCAGAGCGGGACCGGGCGGCCGCGCGGGCCGCCGGATCAGTGCGTCCGGTGAGAAGGCGAGGTGGGGCCGTGGCGCCCCGTCAGCGCTGGGCGAGCTGACGCGTGCCGGAGGCGGCGTCCTGCGGCCGGCCGCCCATCGCGACGGGTTCGGGCTGCACGAGGGTGCCGGGACGGATGCGCTGCAGCCCGTTGACCACGATGCGCTCACCACCCGCCAGACCGGAGGTCACGACGCGCAGGCCCTCGACGGCCCGGCCGAGGGTGACGACCCGGAACGCGGCCCGATTGTCCGCCCCCACCACGAGCACAAACTTCTTGTCCTGATCGGTGCCGACGGCCCGCTCGTCGACGAGCAGAAGCCGTCCGGGGGCAGCCTGACCGAGCCGCATGCGCGCGAACTGGCCGGGGATCAGGCGGCCGTCGCCGTTGGCGAAGGTCGCACGCACGCGGATCGTGCCGCTGCGGGCATCGACCTTGTTGTCGATGAACTGCAGATGCCCCTTGGCCTGTGTGCCGTCGGCGGTCGCCATCTCCACGGGGATGCGGTCGAGCTTGCCGCGTCCGCCCGCCGGCTCGGCGATCGAGGCGAGCGCCTTCAGGACGCCCCCCTCGTCCGCATCGAAGCTGGCATAGACGGGATCGACCGAGACCAGCGTGGTGAGCACGGGGGCCCCCGCGCCGGTCGCCACGAGGTTGCCCGGCGTGATCTCACGCCGTCCGACGCGGCCGCTCACGGCCGCGCGAACCTGGGTGTAGCCGAGGTTCAGGCGCGCCGCCTCCAGCGCGGCCTTCGCGGCGTCCAGGCTGGCTTTCGCCTCCTTGAAGGCGTTGGCCCGGACGTCGAGGTCGCGCGCCGTGACGATGTGCTGGTCCGACAGTCTCTGTCCGCGCTCGAGGTCGCTCGACGTCATCGCGACGCGCGCCTCGGCACCCGCCACCTGGGCTTCCAGGCGCTGGACCTCCGCCGCGTAGGGGGCCGGATCGATGGTCACCAGCAGGTCGCCGGCCTTCACCAGTTCGCCCTCGGCGAAATGCGTGGCCTGAACCGCACCGCCGACGCGGGCGCGCACGTCGATGCGGTCGACGGCCTCCAGACGCCCCGAGAACTCGTCCCAGAGGATGGCCTCCCGCGGTTCGAGGGTCGCGACCGAGGCCGGCATCGCCTGCTCGGCCGGCGGCGTGCCGGCGACCGCCTGCGTTCCGGATATCGGCCAGAGCGGGATCAGGTGGTAGGACGCCCCCGCCGCCGCGAGGGCGAGGCCGCCGCCGACGAGGCGCCGGAGGCGGGAACGGTCCGACGGAGAATGGCGCTGCGATTCCAAGGCTGCCCCCGACATCTGTACAGGGCGCTACACATGTCGGCATGGACGCGAGGCGTCAAGTGACTTATCTACCACTCGATACAAAAGTTGGAGTTCGCGGACAATGGTGATGGGTCGGCCCCGGTCGTTCGACACGGACAAGGCCCTCGACGACGCGATGGAGGTGTTCTGGCGCCACGGGTACGACGGCGCGAGCCTCGCCATGCTGACGAAAGCGATGGGCATCAAGCCGCCGAGCCTCTACGCGGCCTTCGGCAGCAAGGAAGGTCTGCTCAAGGCCGCCCTCGACCGCTACGCGGAGCGGCGGTCCGCCCATATGGGCTACGTGCTTGCCGGCACGACCGCCCGCGACGTGGCGGAGCGCTTCCTGAGCAGCATCGCGGAGAGCCATACCGATCCGGCCAACCCGCCCGGTTGCCTCCTGGTCCAGGGCGGGCTCGCCTGCGGGGCCGGCTCGGAGAACATCCCCTTCGAGCTCGCGTCCCGGCGCGCGCAGACGGAGACGGAACTCCGCGACCGGTTCGTTCAGGCGAAGCAGGAGGGCGATCTCGCGGAGGATGCCGACCCGGCGGCGCTGGCGCGCTTCCTGTCGACAATCGCGTCGGGCATGGGCGTCCTGGCCTCCTCCGGGGCCGACCGCGACGCGTTGCGGGAGGTCGCGGGCGTCTCGCTCAAGGCTTTCGGCCAGAGCCAGGGGGTTTGAAGGCCCGCGGCCGGCAATCGCGGCCGTGCCGAGCGGGCTTGCGCCTCCCAGAGCCCGGCGCGGTCCGGGGGGCCGCTGTCGTGAGGCGAGACGCGTGAACCCATAGAATGATGATGCGCGCATCGCGCTTCTGCGGACAGCTCATCCTACAAGAATTATGATATAGAGTATTGATGTTTCGATTTAATCGCGCGAACGACTAAGGTATTTCGGAATTTTATCAAGGTGCTAGCTCTGTATCGCGCGCCGGTGGGGCGCGGCGATCAACGGGAGAGTGACCTTGCGGACCATCATCACCTTGGGCGTCGGCTTGTTCCTCGGCAGCGCGAGCCTCGCCTGTGCTCCCGCCTCGGCCGCCCCCGTCCCTGGAACCGGTCTGGGAACGGTCGATATTCCGGTCACCCTCGCCCGCTTCGAGCATCGCGGTCGGCGGTCCTGGCATGGGCGCCATCATCACCGACGCTTCGTCCCGGGCCTGCACGGGCGCGGTCATCATCATCGGTTCTGACGCGGCCCACGCCACGCGGGACCGGAGACCGGCCCGCCATCGCGTGATGCGCTGAGAGGCGCATGCAGGGCCGCTCCCGACGGTCTCTTCGTCGAGGAGCGACTCCCGTCGATCCGGCCGCAGGACGCGCCCCGTTGCGCAGGACTCGCCGATCCTCAAAGAAGCCGGCATCCTCGGCATCATCTCCGCCCGACCGGGATTTGAAGATCTACCATCCGGAGAATGACGATACCGGGCTCGCATCACGGCGGGATCGGCTGCCCGTCCCACGCGAAGATCTGACCGGAATCCCGGCTCTGCAGCCCGGACACGACCCGCAGCAGATGGGCCGCACTCGCGTCGGGCGTGAACACGCCGGGCGCTCCAGGCTGCGGGCGAAACGGGTGGGACAACGCCGTCCGCACGGTTCCGGGATGGAGACCGACGACGATCAACCCCGGGTGGCTGCGCGCCGATTCGACGGCGAGGGTGCGGAGGATCTGGTTCAGCGCCGCCTTCGACGCCCGGTAAGCGTACCATCCACCCAGGCGGTTGTCGCCGATCGAGCCGACGCGTGCCGAGAGAGCCGCGAACACACTGCGTTCGGCACGCGGCATCAGCGGCAGGAAATGCTTGGCCACCAGCGCGGGGCCGATCGCGTTGACGGCGAACACCCGGGTCATCGCGGCCGGATCCAGGGCGCGGATCGCCTTCTCCGGCGCGATATCCGGCCCGTGCAGCAAGCCGCTGGCGACGAGGACCAGCCCGACCGGTCCCGCCGCTCCGACCGCCTGGGCCGCAGCCGCGATGGAAGCCTCGTCCGTGAGGTCGACGGACAGGGATCGCACAGGTTCGGGTTGGGACAGCTGCGCGCGCGACAGAGCGAACACGGGCTCGTTCATACCGCCTGCCGCGAGCGCCGCGACGAGGGCGCGGCCGATCCCGCCCGAGGCGCCGACGACGACCGCGCTACTCATGCTGCCCACCATCCCCCAAAGGACCCCGCACCGAAAGGTGTCCCCACGCCGCCAGCGTCTCCAGAGAGAGCCTCACGGGATCGGTCACGCGTACCGGCCGGCCGACGCCCGCGAACCCCGGACCACCGTCATTCGGATCGATCGTATACAGGGTGAAGCGTCGAGCTGTTCCGCATTCGGGACGGATCGTCATCAAGCCTGCAAGTCGGCATCAATATCGCGCTCGCCACGTGCGATGTGGACCAGCAGGCCCGGCCCGTGGTTCGCCCGTTCGCCGCGATCACCGGCCGGGACGGGTTCGACGCCCTGTCCCGCCGAGCACCGGACACGGCGCCGGTCGCGCCCACCAGCCAGGCCAGCGGGTCCTGGCCTCTGTCACGGGACGGGATGAGGGCCGCCCGCGACGGCACGCCCGGCCCGACGGCGCAGCGCCTCGTGCACATGGGTGGCGAGGAGCGCGACGAGCCGCATCTCGATGGTCTCCGTGCGCCCGTGCGCCTCCTCCCGGACGACGGCCTCCACGATCGCGTCCGTCTCCGCCTCCAGACCGGCCAATTCCGCCGCGTCGGCCGTGCGCACGGCCAACCAGATCTCCAGGAGGCGCATGACCCGCGTCGGCGGTCGCGGCGGCCGATAGCGGTGATGCAATGCCATGCCGGTCGCGCTCAACGAGGCGATCGCGCTCGCCACCAGTCCGAGCCAATAGGCCACGCTCTGGGCTTGGTCGGACAAGCTCGGCAGGTTGCCCGACAGGTAGGCGGCCGCGCCCGGATGGATCGGCAGCGCCTGGGCCTTGTCGTCCGTGTCCGGCGCCTCGATCCCGCTGAGGTCATCGTCCATGGCGACGAGCTTCGGCTTGCCGGTCAGGACCTCCCGCGTGATCTCGCCGGCGAGCCAATCCGGCATTCTGCTGCGCGCGACGAGCCGGTGACTGACCGACAGGGTCGTGATGTCGTCACTGGGCGCCGGGATCGAGCCCACGAATGCGCCTTTGGGCAGGTCGATCGTGCTCAGGACCGGGTGCTCACGGGCAAGCGCGGCCGCCTCGTCGACCTCGAAGGTCCGCGGCGCACCGGAGCCCTTGCGCAGGGCCGTGTAGAGCGGCAGCCACACCTTGCCGGCGACGGGCGCGACGACGAAAACCGCGCCGATGCGATGGTGCCGTGCTGCGTCGGTCAGCTGATCCATACGCAGCACCGCGCGGCGCACGCTCTCGGGCGGGACGCCGTAATGCGTCAGGATGCGGTCGAGCAGGTGCGGGTCGAGCTTACGCCCATCCAGGAGCGCCACCGTTTCTCCGCGCAGCTTGGCGATGCTGTCGACGTGGCTGCCACCGGGCGCGACGAACACCACAGCGTCGCGACGGGTGATGACGAGCGTCTGTCCGTCCTGCGGAGCGGCATCGGCGCGCACGAGGGCGAGCTGGGCCTCACCCCTGTCCAGGGCCGCCGCAGTGCCCGACCGATCCGGTGCCAGGACGGTCCTGATCCGCACGCGCGGATGCTCGGCGGAGAACAATCCAATCAGGGCCGTGGCGGCCTGACGATCCTCGGTGCTCGTCTCGGCGATGGCGAGCTTGAGCTCGAACAGCCCGAGCAGGACATGCACGAGGATCGCGCCGGCTGCAGCGGCGATGATGACGGCCAGCGCAGCAGCGGGCGCGGCGTACCGCCGTCGCATCGCTCATCCTCCCCGACTACACCGTAGCATGCTCTGGGTCGGCCCGCCTCCGCGGACTTTGATCCGGTCCTGCGGGGATGGCGCGGGTGCGCTTTCAGGCCGTGCGGGACGTGCCATCCTGACGCCGATCTTCGGCCGGGGCGGCCTCATCCCACTCGCGATCCTGCTGCGCGCGCAGAGCGGCACGGCGCGCCGCGACGACCTCGGCTTCGGTCGCGGGCGCGTCCATCGTCGCGTCCGCGGCGCGCGGAGCAGGTGCACCGTCCACGGCCAGGAAGCGGGCGAGCGTCGTGACGAGGCGATCCACATCGCCGGACATCACGACGCCTGTGCCGAGGAGGTCGCGGCGTGACCGGTCGGCGATATCCGCACAGGTCCCGCCCGACAAGCCGAGCGCGGCGATGGCGGCGGCGCTCAGCGGCAGACGATCGACCGGCATCTCCCGCAGCCGTCCGAGTCTCCGCGCTCCGGTGGCCCCCTCCGTGTGCACATCGCGTGCGCCCGGCAGCCATCGGGCGATCTCGTTGAGGATGAACGTCCGAACCGCCGCGACGCGGACCGGACCGAACTTCCTGATCCCGCTGATCGCCTCCGGCGACGACTGGGCCAGATGAGCGAGATCCCGGTACCCGGCCTTGCGCAGACGGGCCCGCAGGGAGGCTGTCAGGAAGCCGCGGCCGAAACCCGCCGTCGCGAGATGCTGGAGCGTGTCGGGCGGCAGAGCCTCGAACAGCGGGAGCCGCGCGCTGACCTCGCCGAAAAGGCTATCGGACCTGACGGTGCGCAGGGATCGGCCGGGCATCATCTCCGCCGATAGGGCGCTTTCCGGATCTCCGCAACGTTCGGCGAAGGCGGCCATTCCGGGTGCCCGCTCGTCCGCCGTCCGTCCGGCCGTGAACAGGCGCCATCGGCCGGACGCGCCCGTCCGCTCCCGACAGGGTCGGCCGGAAAGGCGGACGGGCTCCGAGCCTGTCCGCAACGGCTGGCGTGACCGTTGCACCCGGAGGTCCGCTTCGGCAGACAGCGCACGGGACATCCGTCCGGGCCGCCGGAGCGGATCGCGACCCCGAGAGGATCATGACCGACCAATCCGCAGGGGCGGTGGCGCCAAGCCCGGGACGTCGATGAAGGCGCGAGACGACGGGGATCGCGTGGGCGCGATCTGCCAGGCGCTGCGGCACGCCATCGTGGAACGGGCCCTGGCCCCCGGAGACCGCCTGCCCGAGGATGCCCTCGGCGAGCGGTTCGGGGTCAGCCGCACCATCGCGCGGCAGGCCCTGCTGCGGCTGGCCGGGGAAGGCCTGGTCGACCTGCGCCGCAACCGCATCGCCGTCGTGGCGACGCCGAGCTGGGAGGAGGCGCGCGACACCTTCGACGTGCGCCTCGGCCTGGAGCGGCTCGTGGTCCGCCGCCTCGCCGGGCAGCTCAGCCCGGAGCAGCGCCAGGGCCTGCTGGACCAGATCGCCCGCGAGGAGGCCACCCGGGGCGGGCCAGAGGCGCTCTCGATCCGGCTCGCCACGGAATTCCACCTGATGCTCGCCGAGATGACCGGCAGCGCCGTGCTGACCCGCTACGTCGCGGAACTCGGCTATCGCTGCGCCCTGATTCTGTCCCTCTACAGCCGGCCGCATTCCTCGGACTGCGCCGTGAGCGAGCACCGCGATATCGTCGCCGCCCTGGTCGCGGGCGATGCCGAGCGCGCCGCCGCGCTCATGGATCACCACCTCGACGCGGTCGCCGAACGGGCGCGCATTGTGCCCCCGGCCCCGCGCGAGCGCGATCTCGCGCGCCTGCTGGCGCCCTACGTCGCCGGCGGCGGGGCCTGAGCGCGCGGCGTCAGGCCGTGAGGCCGTGCTTGGTCAGGAGGCGCTCGGCGCTGTCGTTCCAGACCTCCATGCCGACGATCAGCCCGTCGCGCACGGTGAAGCGGTCGACGTAGCGGTTGCCCTCGAACGGGGTGCCGTCCGGCCACGCGCCGTACAGGGTGCCGAGGCTGTAGACCGTGGTGACGCCGTCGCCCGGCACCACGTCCAGCCGCTCCATCCGCTTCTTCACCCAGGCGTAGCGCCCGGCATTGAAGGCCGTGACCTCGGACGGATGGTTGAACACCCTGGCGCCGGTGAACACGATCCGGGTGCCCGGCGCCATGTAGCGCGCGGCCGTCTCGGGATCCGGGACCATCGAGGCTTCGAGATAGGCGGTGACGTTGGCGGCGTCGCGCGCGGTCGCCGCATCGTGGTTCACGTCGGTCATGGCAGGCCTCCTGTCGGGCCAAGGTGCCGCAAAACCCACGAGAGTGCATGCAGGAAGTGTATGCACTTTGGCGCTGGATTGAGCACAGAATGCCTGCAGGGATACAATCGTCGGTCCGTGCAGCTGCCGAATCGACCAATTCCCGGTGGCATGGAGGTTGCGCTCGGCAGGCTGCGCCCCGCCCTCGGAGACACGCCATGGCCTCCTTCCTGCCCCCGACCCTGCGCCGTATCGCGGTGACGACGAGCGCCCTGCTCGGCCTCGCCGTCTCGACCGCGCAGGCGGCCGACACCGTCAAGATCGGCCTCGTGACCGCCCTGAGCGGCCAGTCCGCCAAGTCCGGCGAGGCGATCTCCCGTGGGATGAGTCTCGCCATCGACGAGATCAACGCCAAGGGCGGCGTCCTCGGGCGCCCCCTCGAACTCGTGGCCCGCGACGACGAGGCCAACCCGTCCAAGGGCGTGCTGGCGACCCGCGAGCTGATCCAGCGGGTCGGCGTCGTCGCGGTGGTCGGCGGCCTCGACACGCCGGTCTCGATGGCGATCGTGCCGATCGCCAACCAGATGAAGGTGCCGTTCATCGGCCCCTGGGCGGCCGGCACCGGCATCACCCGCAACGGCGCGGCCGACAATTACGCCTTCCGGGTCTCCGCGGTCGACGCCCTCGTCGACGAGGCGCTGGTCGCCTACGCGGTGAAGACCTACGGGGCAAAGAAGCCCGGGATGATCCTCGTCAACAACGCCTGGGGCGAGTCGAACCAGAAGGGCCTCAAGGACGCCCTGCAGGCGGCCAACCTCCCGGCGGCGGGCATCGAGAAGTACGAGGCCAACGACGTCGACATGGTGCCCCAGCTGTCCCGGCTGAAGGAGGCCGGGGCCGACGCGCTGTTCCTGGTCGGCAATGTCGGCCCCTCGGCCCAGGTGGTGAAGTCCCTCGACCGGATGGGCTGGTCGGTGCCGGTCGTCTCGCACTGGGGCCCGGCGGGAGGGCGCTTCGACGAGCTCGCCGGCCCGAGCGCCGGCAAGGTCCACTTCATCCAGACCTTCACCTTCGCGGGCAACGCGTCGCCGAAGGCGGGCGCGGTGCTCGACGCGCTCAAGGCCAAGTACCCGGCGATCAAGTCGATGGCCGACGTCACCCCCGCCGTCGGCATCGCCAACGCCTACGATGCGACACACCTGCTGGCGCTCGCCATCCAGGCCGCCGGCTCCACCGAGGGCCCGAAGGTGCGCGACGGCTTCTACAAGATCGGCACCTATCCGGGCCTGATCAAAACCTACACCACGCCCTTCGCCCCCGGCCAGCACGATGCCCTGGGACCGAACGATTACGTGTTCACCCGCTTCAAGGACGGTGAGATCGTCGCGGTGACCAACTGAGCCCGGCGATGCTGACCTCCATCCTCGTCAGCGGCCTCGGCCTCGGCAGCATGTACGGGCTCGTCGCCCTGGGCTTCCACGTGACCTACGCGGTGTCGGGGACCGTGAACTTCGCGCAAGGAAGCGTCGTCACCCTGGGGGCGGTCCTGGCCTACGCGCTCGGCGTCACCCTCGGCTGGCCGATGCCGGCCGCGATCGTCCTGGCGCTCATTGGCTGCGCCCTGTTCGGCCTCGTGGTCGAGCGGGCGCTGGTCCGCCCGTTCGTGGCGCGCGGCTCGGATGCGTGGCTGCTCGCGACGGTGGCGGGCGGCATCGTCCTCGACAACACCGTGCTGTTCACCTTCGGCAAGGAGCCGCGCAGCCTCCCCTCCCCGCTCGCGACCAAGCCGGTGGAGATCCTCGGGACCGGCATCTACCCGCTGCAGCTCGTGATCCCGGTGGTCGGGATCGCCCTGGCCTTCGCGATCCGCACGGTGTTCCGGAAGACCGATCTCGGCCGCGTCCTGCTGGCCGTGGCGCAGAACGCCGACGCCGCCCGCCTGATGGGGATCGACGTGCGCCGGACCGTGGCCTGCGCCTTCGCGCTCTCGGCGGTGCTGGCCGGCATCGCGGGCCTCCTGATCGCGCCGCTGTTCTCGGTCTCGGCCGAACTCGGCACGCTGTTCGGCATCAAGGCCTTCGCGGTGGCGATCCTCGGCGGCATCGGCTCCGCCACCGGGGTGATCCTGGCGGGGCTGCTCTACGGCCTCGTCGAGGCCGGCGTCACCGCGACCCTCGGCTCGACCTACACGCAGCTCGTGGTGTTCTCGGTGATCATCCTGGCCCTCACCCTGCGCCCCGACGGCCTGCTCGGCCGCGCCGCGGTCAACAAGGTCTGACGCGATGCCGTACCTGCGCTCGGCCCCGGCGATGCGGCTCGGCATCGCCGGCCTCACCGCCGCGGCGCTCGGCCTTGTCGCGCTGACCGCCGGCTACAGCCACTTCGTGATCGCCCTCGTGGCGCTGACCACGGTGGCGGGCGTCGGCCTCAACGTGCTCCTCGGCCTGACCGGGCTGATCTCCTTCGGCCAGGCCGGCTTCTACGCGATCGGCGCCTACGCGAGCGCGATCCTGACGCTCCACGGCGTCAGCTTCTGGCTGGCGCTCCCGGCGGCGGCGCTGATCGCGGCGCTCGTCGGCGGCCTCGTGGCAGTGCCGGCGATGCGGGTGAAGGGCCCCTACCTCGCCATGCTGACGATCGCCTTCGGCTTCATCGTCGAGCACGGGCTGATCGAGGGCGGCGCGCTGACCGGCGGCCAGAACGGCCTCGTCGTCACCGACGCGCCGACGCTTTTCGGCGAGCCCCTCTCGCCGGCCGGCCTCGCGGTGCTGGCGGTGCTCGCCGCCGGGGCGAGCCTCGCCGGGTTCGACCTCCTCGCCCGCAGCCGCCTCGGCCGGGCGATGCGCGCCGTGCGCGACGCCGACGTCGCGGCCGCGGCGCTGGGCTTCGATCCGGTCCGGGTGAAGACCCTGGCCTTCGCGATCTCCGCCGCCCTGACCGGCCTCGCGGGGGCTGTCCTGCCGCCGCTGATGCTGTTCATCGCGCCGAGCTCGTTCCCGTTCTCGCAGTCGATCCTGTTCGTCCTCTCGGTGATCGTCGGCGGCGCCGGCACGGTGCTCGGCCCGCTCCTCGGGGCCCTCGTCACCGTGCTGCTGCCGGAGGCGCTGTCGGGCCTCGCCGAGTACCGCCTGCTGTTCTTCGGCGTCGCGACGCTGGCGGTGCTCTGGCTGGTGCCCTCGGGGCTGGTCGGCAGCCTCGCCCGGCTGCTGCCCCGCGGTCGCGGCGCGCCGGCCGCCGCGGAGGGCGGGGAGACGCCGCTGCCCGGCACGGCGGCGCGCGAGGCCCTCGTCCTGGCGGGCATCGGCATCCGCTTCGGCGGCATTACGGCGGCGGACGGCGTCGACCTCACCGCCCAGCCCGGGGCGGTGACCAGCGTGATCGGGCCGAACGGCGCCGGCAAGACCACAGTGCTCAACATGGTCTCGGGCTTCTACCGCCCGAGCGCCGGGGCGATCCGGCTCGGAAACCGCGAGCTCGCCGGCCGGCCCGCGCACGTCGTCGCCCGGGCCGGCATCGCACGCACCTATCAGACCACGCGGCTGTTCGGCTCGCTGCCGGTGGTCGACAACGTCGCCCTCGGCTTCGCGCCGGGCCGGCTCTGGCGCCGCGCGCGGACGCAGGACCGTGAGACGGCCGCCGCGCTCCTGTCCTTCGTCGGCTACCGCGGCGCCCTCGACCGCCCGGCCGCCGAGCTGCCCCATGTCGACCGGCGCCTCGTGGAGATCGCCCGGGCGCTCGCCGGCAGCCCGACGGTGCTGCTCCTCGACGAGCCGGCCGCCGGCCTGTCGCGGGTCGACACCGACCGGCTGGCCCGGCTGATCCGCCGGATCGCCGACAGCGGCGTCGCGGTGGTGCTGGTCGAGCACGACATGCCGCTGGTGATGGGGATCTCAGACCACATCCTCGTCATGGATGCCGGGCGCCCGATCGCGCGGGGCACGCCCGCCGAGATCCGGCGCGACCCGGCGGTGCTGCGCGCCTATCTCGGCGGCGCCGACACGCCGGCCCGACCGCGGAGCGCGCCGTGGCAGGGGCCGGCGGACGCCGTCCTCTCGGTCCTCGACCTGACCGCCGGCTACGGCGCCGCACCCGTCCTCGACGGCGTCCATCTCGACGTGCGGCCGGGCGAGACCGTCGCCCTGCTGGGCGCGAACGGCGCCGGCAAGTCCACGGCGATGCGGGCCCTGGCGGGGCTGCTGCGCCCGGTCGCGGGATCGGTCGTGTTCGACGACCGGCGCATCGACGCGCTGCCGGCGCACCGGATCGCCCGCGGCGGCCTCGTCCTGGTGCCAGAGGGCCGGCAGGTCTTCCCGGAGCTCAGCGTCGTCGAGAACATTCGCCTCGGCGCCTTCGGGCGCGGGACGCCGATCGACCCGGCCGAGGTCGAGCGCCTGCTCGACCGGTTCCCGCGGCTGCGCGACCGCTCGGCAAGCCGGGCGGGCCTGCTCTCCGGCGGCGAGCAGCAGATGCTGGCCATCGCCCGCGGGTTGATGGCGCACCCGCGCATCCTGCTCCTCGACGAGCCGTCGCTCGGCCTCGCGCCGGCGATGATCAACGCCCTCTACGCCACCGTGGCCGAGCTGCGCGACGAGGGCGTCACCATCCTGATCGTCGACCAGATGGCGGCGCTGGCCCTCACGGTCGCCGACCGCGGCTACGTGCTGGAGCAGGGCCGGGTCGTCGCGCGCGGAACCGCCGCGGAACTGTCGGCGGACAAGGGGCTGGAAGCGGCCTATCTCGGTGCGGCGTAAGGGGGCCTGATGGACACGAATGCCGGACACGGCCGCTACGGCTACAGCGCCCTCCCCGACCGGCCGGTCTACGACTGGCCGGAGGGCAAGCGCCTCGCCGTCTATATCGGGCTGAACCTCGAGACCTTCGCGTTCGGCGAGGGCCTGGGCGCCGAGCTGGCGCCGGGCGGCCCGCAGCCGGACGTGCTCAACTACGCGTGGCGCGACTGGGGCAACCGGGTCGGCGCCTGGCGGATCGCCGCGATGCTGGACGAACTGGCGATGCCCGCGAGCGTGCTGGTCAACAGCAACCTCTACCGGGACTGCCCCGGGCTGATCGAGGCGTTCCGGGCGCGGGGCGACGAGATCGTCGGCCACGGGCGGACCAACGCCGAGCGGCAGGGAACCCTCGACGAGGCCGCCGAGCGGGCGCTGATCGCCGAGACGACGCGGGTGATCGCCGCACAGGAGGGCCGCCCGCCGGCCGGCTGGCTCGGGCCCTGGATCTCGCAGTCGCGGGTGACGCCCGACCTGCTCGCCGAGGCCGGCTACCGCTACCTGCTCGACTGGGACCACGACGACCAGCCGACCTGGTTCGCGACGCGCGGCGGCCGGATCCTGACGGTGCCCTACCCGCAGGAACTCAATGACATCCCCGCGATCGTCGCCCGCAAGGAGACGGGCCGCCAGTTCGCCGACA
Source organism: Methylobacterium sp. OAE515 (assembly GCF_041806315.1). Classification (NCBI taxonomy): domain Bacteria; kingdom Pseudomonadati; phylum Pseudomonadota; class Alphaproteobacteria; order Hyphomicrobiales; family Methylobacteriaceae; genus Methylobacterium; species Methylobacterium sp. OAE515. The sequence goes on along the minus strand of NZ_JBGMUV010000001.1, from coordinate 1,023,712 downwards.
TGATCGTCGACGCCTTCGACGAGATGCTGGAGCAGGCGCGCTCCGCACCCCTGGTCATGGGTATCGCGCTCCACCCCTACATCGTCGGGCGCCCGCACCGGCTGCGGCCCCTGCGGCAGGCGCTTCGGCACATCGCCGACCGGCGCGCCGACATCTGGCTCACCACAGCCGGCGCCATCGCGGACCACGTCACGGCGCAGGCGGCCGAGGCCCGCTGACGCGGCGCGATTCCTCACGCGGGCGGCCGAGGCGCGGCCCTGGCCGGACTGCCCGGCCGGCCTCACCGGGTTCCAGGCCCTGGTGCCGATCATGCTCGACCCGGTCGCGGCCGGGCGCCTGGCGCCGCGCACATTCCCGCCTGGCGGGCGCCCGCCGTCAGCCGCCGCAGGTCTCCGCCACCAGCCACGCGGTGAGGATCGCGACGGCGTCGAGAAGGTCGTCGGTCGCCATGGCCTCATCGGGGTTGTGGCTGCCGTTGGCGTTGCGCACGAACAGCATGGCCATCGGCACGCCGGCCTTGGCGAAGGCGGCGGCGTCGTGCGAGGCCGGGCTGCCGAGGGGCCGGGTGGCGATGCCGAGCGCCTCTGACGCCGCCGCGAGCCCGTCGCGGATCCGGGGCGAGACCGCGCCGACGCCCGCCTCGGCGCGGGGCCCGAGCGCCACCGCGACGCCGCGGCGCTCCGACACGTCGGTCACGGCCGCCAGGAACGCGGCCTCCAGCGTCGCCAGCACCTCGGTCGCGTAGGCGCGCATGTCGAGGCTGAACCGGAACTCGCCCGGGACGGTCGTCAGGCCGTGGGCCGCGGCATCAGTGTGGAACCGGCCGAAGGTGACGGCCATCGGGCAGCCGGCCGCCTCGTGCTCCGCCCACACCCGGTCGAGGGCCAGGGCGATCTCCGCACCGGCCAGGGCGGCGTCGCGGCGGAAGCGGCGGGGCGTGCCGACATGGTCGTAGCGCCCAAGGATCCGGACATCGGGGTAGCGGACATTGCCGGGGATCCCGGTGCAGAGGCCGACCGGGATCCCCGCCTCCTCCAGGCTCGGCGCCTGCTCGATATGCACCTCCAGGAAGGCGTGGATCGCGGCGGCATCGCGCGCGGGCGGGCCGCTGCGCAGCGCCTCCGGGTCGCCGCCCTCCCGGGCGATGTGGGCGGCCAGGCTGAGGCCGCTGTCGATCCGGGCAGCGTTCAGCGCCCCGTCCGGCAGGGTTCCGAGGGCCGCCCGGCTGCCGATATAGGAGACCTGGAACCAGACGCTTTCCTCGGCGCGGATGCCCATGACGGTGATGTCGCGCGCCGGGGTCAGCCCCATCGCGCGGAGTGCCGCGACGGCGGCGAGCCCGGCCACCACGCCGGCGGCGCCGTCGAAATTGCCGCCGTGGGCGACCGTGTCGAGGTGGGAGCCGATCAGGATCGGCGGCAGGCTCCGGTCCCGCCCCGGCAGCGTCATGGTGGTGTTGGCGGCCGCGTCCCGCCCGATCGCGAGGCCGAGATCGGCGGCGCAGCGCGTCACCACCGCGTGCGCCTCGGTCTCCTCCGGGCTGTAGGAGGCCCGCGTGAACCCGGGACTGGTCCGGCCGCACCGGGCGAGGTCGTCGAACAGCGCCTCCACCCGGCCGCGCTGCGCGCGGACCGCCGTGCCGACCGCCGCTATCGTGTCCATCCCGCCGCTCCCGGTGCGCGGGTCCGGGGCGGACCGCGACGGCGCCACCCTGCCACTTCCGTGCCGGCGCGGCATCGGCTGGAGGCGCCCCGGCCGGCGCGGTCGTCCGTGCGCGGGCCGACACGGCCTCCGATCGAGGCCGTCGCAGGATGCAGGCCTCCCGTCATCGCGCTCCGGGCGGCACAGGTTTGAGCCTCAATACGAGAATTTTGACGTTCTCGGCCCAGGACCGCCCGCGGCGCGCACAAATGCCGCCAATATGCGCAAGGCCCGCGCCGGCCTGCAGCCTCTTTGACCTTCCCGTCTCCCGGACCTCGGCCGACAATCGGGCGATCCATCCATGGGAGCTTCGGGGTCGATGACGCATCTCACGCGACGCGGCGTCTTGGGCACAGGCATCTCGGGCACGGCGGCGCTGCTCGCGGCACCGGCCCTCATCCGCCCGGCCTCCGCGGCCGACACCGTCAAGCTCGGCTGCCTGTTCTCGTCGTCGGGCACGATGGCCAATCTGGAGGGCCGGCTGAACCACGTGGTCCGCATGGCCGCCGACGCGATCAACGGGCGCGGCGGCGTCAACGGCCGACAGATCGAGGTGCTGACCTCCGATCCCGCCTCCGACTGGCCGCTCTACGCCCAGGTCGGCCGGCAGATGCTCCAGCAGGAGAAGGTCGCGGCCCTGTTCGGCTGCTGGACCTCCGTGTCGCGCAAGTCGGTGCTGCCGGTGGTCGAGCAGAATGACGGGCTGCTGTTCTACCCGCTGCACTTCGAGGGCGACGAGAATTCCAAGAACGTCGTCTACGTGAACTCGCCGCCCGCGAGTTCGGTGCTGCCGGCGGTCGATTACCTGATGGGCCCGGACGGGGTCGGGGCGAAGCGCTTCTTCATGATCGGCTCGGACTACGTCTGGCCGCGCACGATCAACAAGCAGCTCAAGGGCTACTGGAAGAGCAAGGGCATCCCCGAGAGCGCGTGGCGCGAGGAATACGTGCCGTTCGGCTTCTCGAACTTCCAGACGCTGGTGAACCAAGTCCGCAGCTTCGCCAGCCAGCCCGGCGGCCAGGCGATCGTGGTGCTCACCGTCGTCGGCTCCTCGATCCCCGACTTCCTGCGCGAATTCGCCAACCAGGGCATCAGCGCCACCGACGTGCCGATCCTCGGCCTCGACATGGTGGAGGCGGATCTCGAGGGGCTCGATACGGCGAAGCTCGTCGGCCACCTGAATTGCTGGGCCTATCTCCAGGCTGCCAAGGGTGAGCGCAACCAGAAGTTCCTCGCCGACTGGGCCGCCTACGTGAAGGCCAAGAACGTCCCGTTCAGCGCCGACACGGTGATCGACCCGATGGTCTCGGCCTATGACAGCGTCCATCTCTGGGCGCTCGCCGCCGCCAAGGCCGGCTCCTTCGCGGTGCCGGAGGTGCGCAAGGCCTTCGCGGGTCTCAGCTTCGACGACCCGTCGGGCTACACGCTGACCATGACGGGGGAGAACAACTACGTCTCCCGCGGCGTGTTCATCGGCTCGGTCAACGAGAAGCGCGGCTACGACGTCCTCTGGCAATCCCCGGACGCCCCGAAGCCGGTCCCGTTCAGCCCCTATGGCTGATCCGCTCCGCGCGCTCCTGGCCCTCTGCTGTCTCGCGCTGCTAACGATTCCGGCCTCCGCCGCGCCCCTCGACCGGGCGGCCTTCGCGGCGGATTTGTGCGGTGACGGCGCCGCGCAGGTCCGCGGGGCCGAAGGCCTCGTCCAGGCCGGTAGCGACCTGACAGCGGACGATCTCGTCTTTGCCGGCGGACTCCTCGGCGCGCTGGCCGAGCGCCGTCTTGCCTGCCCGGCGGACGGCGCCGTCCTGCTCGACCGCCCGGGGGCGCCGGAGGGCCGCGACGCCGTCACCGGCGCGACGCGGCCGGCCGCGGAGACGCGCGCGCCGGTCCTCGGCCTGCGCCAGCGCGCCGCAATCGAGACCGCGCGCGGCACCGTCGCGCTGCTGACCGGCCCGGATCCGGCTGCCCGCGGAGCCGGTCTCGCGGTGCTGGAGCGCCGCATCGCCACCGTCCCGGCGGCCGTGCTCGACCGGGCCCGCGACGCGGAGACGGATGCCGCGCTGAAAGCGACCATCGCCGGGCTCGCCCAGGCGGCCGCCCTGTCGTCGCCCGATCCGGCCCGGCGCCGGGCGGCGATCGCCGCCGTGGCCGCGAGCCCGTCCGGGGCCGCGCAGGCGCGGCTCGCGGCGCTCAAGGGCGATCCCGCCTATAGCGCCGACCCGGCCTTCCGGGCGGCGCTCGATGCAGGGCTCGCGCAGGTCTCCCGGGCTGTGGCGGTCGGCGACGGCCTCGCGGTCGTCTACAACGGCCTGAGCTTCGCCAGCATCCTGTTCATGGCGGCGGCCGGGCTCGCGATCATCTTCGGGCTGATGGGCGTCATCAACCTCGCCCAGGGCGAGTTCATCATGCTCGGCGCCTACACCACCTACGGCGTGCAGGAAGCCTTCCGGCGCCTCGCCCCCGGCCTGCTCGACCTGTACCTGCTCGCCGCCATCCCGGTCGCCTTCGGGGCGGTCGCCCTGGTGGGGATCGTGGTCGAGGCGCTGATCCTGCGCCACCTCTACCGGCGGCCGCTGATGAGCCTGCTCGCCACCTGGGCGGTGAGCCTGTTCCTGGTGAACCTCGTCCGCGTGACGGTCGGCACCCAGAACCTGCAATTCGTGATGCCGGCCTATGTCAGCGGCGGCGTGCCCCTCTACGCCGATTTCGTCATGACCTGGAACCGGCTGTTCGCCATCGGCTTCGCGGCGGCGACCCTCGTCCTGACGCTCCTGATCCTGCGCCGCACCCCGCTCGGGCTCGACATCCGCGCCGTGACCCAGAACCGCGACATGGCCGCCTGCCTCGGGCTGCCGACCCGCCGGGTCGACCGCCTCGCCTTCGGGCTCGGCTCGGGCCTGGCCGGGCTCGCCGGGGTGGCTCTGTGCCCGATCTACAGCGTCAATCCCGGCATGGGCGCGGGCTTCATCGTCGACAGCTTCATGGTGGTGGTGCTGGGCGGCGTCGGCAGCCTCATCGGGACCCTGGTGGCGGCCCTCGGAGTCGGCGGCGCCAACGTGCTGATCGAGCCGATCTCCGGCGCGGTCGCCGCGAAGGTGATCGTGCTCGTCGGCATCATCCTGTTCCTGCAGCGCCGGCCCGAGGGCCTGTTCGCCGTGCGGCGGCGGCGATGAGCGGCGCCGTGCAGACCGCCCTCGCCGCCCCCGCCGGACCGGCGCGCCGCGTGGTGCGCGATCCCCTGGTCGCGGGGCTCGTCGGGCTCTGCCTCGCCGCCGCGGCGGGGCTCCTCGTGGCGCCCCCTGCCCCGTACCTCGTCAACGCCCTGGGCCAACTCGCGGCCTTCGCGATCCTGGCCGTGTCACTGGATCTGGTCTGGGGCTATCTCGGCATCCTCAGCCTGGGGCACGGGCTGTTCTTCGCGATCGGCGGCTATGTCTGCGCCATGCACCTGCTGGCCCACGGCGCCGCCGTCACCGGCGTGCTGCCGGACTTCGTGCAGTTCATGGGCTGGAAGAGCCTGCCGGCCTACTGGGCCGGCCTCGACCACGCGGCCTACGCCTTCGTCCTGGCCCTGGCGCTCGCCGGGCTCGTCGCCTTCGTGTTCGGGCTGGCCTCGTTCCGCTCGCGGGTCAACGGCGTCTATTTCTCGATCATCAGCCAGGCGCTCGTCTACGTCGCGATGCTGCTGATGTATCGCAACGATACCGGGCTCGGCGGCAACAACGGGATGACCGGCTTCCCGCTGCTGTTCGGCTGGCCGATGGGCTCACCGGGCGTGGTGACCGGCCTCGCGGTCGCCGCCCTCCTGACCCTGTCGGCTTTGCTCGTCGGCGCGCGGCTCCTCGTCGGCAGCGCCGTCGGGCGGCGGATGCTCGCCTGCCGCGACGACGAGACCCGCCTGCGCACGCTGGGCTACAGCACCACCCGGCTGAAGCTCGGGATCTGGTGCCTCTCGGCCATGATCGCGGCGCTCGCCGGCATCCTCTACGTGCCGCAGGTCGGCATCATCAACCCGCGGGTGCTGGCGCCCGACCTGTCGATCGAGATCGCCGTCTGGGTGGCGATTGGCGGCCTGGGACGGCTCGGCGGGGCGGTGATCGGCGCGATCCTGGTCAACGGCCTGAAGTTCTGGCTCAGCGCCGCGATGCCGGAGGCGTGGCCGTTCATCCTGTCCGGGCTGGTGCTGCTCGTGGTGCTGGTCCTGCCGAACGGGCTCCTCGACCTCGTGGGCTGGGGCCTGCGCCCGACCTGGCTGCGGAGGCCCCGATGAGCGCCCTCGTGGTCGACGCCCTCACCGTCGCCTTCGGCCGGTTCACGGCCCTCGATGCCGTGTCGCTCGCCGTCGATCCCGGCGAGGTCCGGGCCGTGATCGGCCCGAACGGCGCCGGCAAGACCACGCTGCTCGACGTGATCTCGGGCGTCACCAAGCCGGTCTCCGGACGGGTGATGCTCGGCGACCACATCGACCTGACCCAGCGCTCCGAGGCCGAGATCGCGAAGGCCGGCGTACGGCGGAAGTTCCAGAAGCCCAGCGTCTTCCCGGCGCTCACCGTGCGCGAGAACCTGGAAATCGGCTGCGGCCCCGCCCTCAGCCCGCGCGACCGCCCGGCGCGCATCGCCGCCGTGCTCGGCGAGATCGGCCTCGGCCCCCGCGCCGAGGTGCCGGCCGGCAGCCTCGCCCACGGCGAGAAGCAATGGCTGGAGATCGGCATGGTGCTCGCCGCCGAGCCGGCGCTGCTCCTCCTCGACGAGCCCGTCGCCGGGCTCTCCGACGCCGAGACCGCCCAGACCGCCGCGCTGATCCGGAGCCTTCGCCGGCCGGACCGGGCGATCCTGGTCATCGAGCACGACATGGGCTTCGTCGAGGCCATCGCCGACCGGGTGACGGTGCTGCACGAGGGCCGGGCCCTCTACGAGGGCAGCATGGCGGGCGCGCGGGCCGATGCCCGGGTGATCGAGGTGTTCCTCGGCCGATGACGCACGCATCCCGACCCGCAGGCCTCGCCGTCGAGGGGCTCGACCAGCATTACGGCAGCGCGCAGGTGCTGCGCGGCATCGGCCTCGCCGTCGAGCCGGGGGCCTGCCTCGCCGTGCTCGGCCGCAACGGCGCCGGCAAGACCACGCTGCTGCGCTGCCTCACCGGCCTGATCCCGGCAAGCCGCGGCCGGATCGCCCTCGACGGGACCGAGCTGACGCGCCTGTCGCCCGACCGGCGCGCCCGCTCGGGCCTCGCCTACGTGCCGCAGGGCCGCGAGATCTTCCCCGATCTCACCGTCGCCGAGAACCTGCGGGTGGCGGCCCGGGCCCACGGGCTGGAGCGGACCGACGCGGTCGACGAGGCCGTCGCCCTGTTCCCGGCGCTCCGCGGTCTCTGGCACCGCCCAGGGGGCAACCTCTCGGGCGGCCAGCAGCAGCAGCTCGCCATCACCCGGGCGCTCGCCACCCGGCCCCGCGCGCTCCTGCTCGACGAGCCGACCGAGGGCATCCAGCCCTCGATCGTCGCCGCGATCGAGACGGTGATCGCCGGGCTCAAAGGCCGGATCACCGTGCTGCTCGTGGAGCAATACCTCGATTTCGCCCTCCGAGTCGCCGATGCCGTGGTGGTGCTGTCCCGCGGCAGCGTCGTCGAGCGCGGCGATCCCAAGGCGTTGAACCCCGAAACCCTCACCCGTCACATCGCCGTCTGACATCCGCACAGGAGCCGCCGTGCCGACCCATCACGAGATCCCCGCCTCGCCCGAGACCATGGTGCTCGGCTATTTCGACGCCGCGCTGCCGCCCGTCCTCACCGTCGCGTCCGGCGACACCGTCACCCTGCACTCGCATCCGGCGGGCGGGCGCGAGTCCCTTCACCCCGATCCGGCCCGCGTTCCCGCCGACCTGCTCCACGCCCTCGACACCCTGGAGCGCGGTCCCGGCCCGCATTTCGTCACCGGGCCGGTCCACGTCGCGGGCGCCGAGCCCGGCGACATGCTGCAGGTCGACATCCTCGACCTGAAGTTCCGCCTCGACTGGGGCTTCGTGTCGATCCTGCCGCTCCTCGGCACCCTGCCGGACGAGTTCACCGAGTACGAGACCGTCCACGCCGACATCGACACCGCGCGCGGCCTCTGCCGCCTGCCCTGGGGCACGGAGCTGCCCCTCGACCCGTTCTTCGGCATCATGGGCACCGCCCCGCCCGCCGCCTGGGGCCGGGTCGGCAGCCCGGTGCCCCGCGCCTTCGGCGGCAACATGGACAACAAGGAGCTGCGCGTCGGCACCACCCTCTACCTGCCGGTGTTCAACCCCGGCGGCGGCTTCTATGCGGGCGACGGCCACGGCGTGCAGGGCGACGGCGAGGTCTGCATCACCGCCCTGGAGACCGGGCTGACCGGCACGTTCCGGCTGACCGTCCGCAAGGACATCCCGGGCGCGTGGCCCTTCGCCGAGACGCCCACCGACCTGATGTCGATCGGCCTGCACGAGAGCCTCGACGAGGCGATGCGCCAGGCCGTGCGCGAGATGGTGCGCCTCGTCTGCGCCCGGACCAGCCTGACCCGCAACCAGGCCTACATGCTGTGCTCGCTCGCCGGGAACCTGCGGATCACCCAGACGGTGGACGGCAACAAGGGCGTCCACATGCTGATGCCCAAGACAGCCCTGGCGTCGTCCGGGGCCGCCTGAGCGCATTCTCGGCTGATGCTGCCTCCTCCGTCTTTGCGAGCGCAGCGAAGCAATCCAGCAGCGCTACGTTCAACGGTCCCGCTGCCCTGGGTCGCTTCGCTGCGCTCGCGATGACGGGGAGGAACGCCTCACCCGATTCCTGCAGATGGAGACCGCCTCAGTTCGCGCTGCGTCCGAAGGCGAACCGGCCGACACAGGCTTGGGCGCCGCGATGGTGCGGCGGCTGGCGCAGGCTCGCGCGCTCCGTCGTGGCCGGCGCCCCGCGCACCGGCTGGACGAGCAGGGCTGCCCGAAGCCGCAGCACCTCCGCCCGGAGGCCGGCATTCTCCCGCTCGACCTGATCGAGTCGGGCCACACCGGCGGGCTTCAGGCCGCCGAGGCGTCTTCGCCAGCGATAGAAGGTGCCGAGCGAGACCCGGGCGCTCGCGCAGATCTCGGCGATGGGGATGCCGCGCGCGGCCTCGTCGAGCAGGAAGGCGATCTCCTCATCCGTGTGCAGGGATCGACGCATGCAGGATCTCCCGGTTCGGCAGCCTTGAGTCCACTTCGCGGCCGAGTTGCGAGCAAGAAGCGGACCGGAGACGCGGCGCGGGTGACGTTCTCGTGCTGCGCAGCCCGCGATCCGGGCTGGCGGGCGCCGATCCGTTGACAGGCGTCCGGCGCCGCGGCAGGGCGGCCGAGGATCCGCGCGGCCGCAGCCCCGCGACCGCCGAGGAGGAGAATCCGCCATGCCGTCAGGCGCGTCGAACCGGGCGGGGGGGGATGGGCCGGAGCCGGCGCGCGAACCGGTCCTGTCGCAGGATCCGCACGCCGTCCGCGAGCCGCGCGAGAACAACCTCGAACGGGCGATCGGCCACGCGGTGCGCGAGCGCCGGAAGCGCCTGGGCCTCACCTCCGCCGACCTCGCCGCGGCCACCGGCCTGTCGCCCGGCATGCTGTCGAAGATCGAGAACGGCAACATCTCGCCGTCCCTGACGACGCTGCAGCTGCTCGCCCAGGCGCTCGGCATGCCGATCACCGGCTTCTTCCGGCGCTACGAGGAGGTCCGCAACGCGGTCTTCGTCAAGGCCGGCGAAGGCGTCGAGCTGGAGCGGCGCGGCACGCGCGCCGGGCACCAGTACAACCTGCTCGGCCACATTTACGAGAACACCAGCGGGGTCACGGTCGAGCCGTACCTGATCACGCTCACGACCGATTCGGACGTGTTCCCGACCTTCCAGCACGCCGGCCTGGAGTTCCTCTACATGCTGGAGGGCGAGGTGCTGTACCGGCACGGGGACCGGCACTTCCACATGCAACCGGGCGACAGCCTGTTCTTCGACGCCGACGCCCCGCACGGGCCGGCGGAGCTCTTGGTGCTGCCGGCCCGCTACCTCTCGGTGATCGCCTACCCGCAATCCGGCAGCACCGACTGACCCGCCGAAATTCTTGGAAAGAAATTTTATTTCCTGACAGTTGATTTTTGCGGGCGAGGCCGCCTATCCTCCGGGCGAACCCGCGACGGAGGTGGTGCCATGTGCGGCATCGTCGGATTGTTCCTGAAGGACCCCGCCCTGGAGCCGCAGCTCGGCGCGCTGCTCGCCGACATGCTCGTCACCATGACGGATCGCGGTCCGGATTCGGCGGGCCTCGCGATCTACGGGCCGCCGACGCCGGGCCTATCGAAGATCACCGTGCAGTCGGCTCAGGCCCTGGCGGATTTCCCCGCCCTGGAGCAGCGCCTGGCGGAGGTGTCCGGCGGCTCGGCGCGGGTGGCAGTGAAGAGTTCGCACGCGGTGATCACCGTGGCGTCCGACCGGCTCGACGCGACGCGGGGCGCGCTGAAGGGCGTCTCGCCGGACCTGCGCGTGATGGGCGCGGGCGAGAGCGTCGAGATCTACAAGGAGGTCGGTTTGCCCAAGGACGTCGTGGCACGTTTCGGCATCGCCGGGATGTCCGGCACCCACGGCATCGGCCACACCCGGATGGCGACGGAATCGGCCGTGACCACGATGGGCGCGCACCCGTTCTCCACGGGCGCCGACCAGTGCCTCGTCCATAACGGCTCGCTGTCGAACCACAACAACCTGCGCCGGAGCCTGGCGCGCGACGGTATGGTGTTCGAGACCCAGAACGATTCCGAGGTCGCGGCCGCCTACCTCACCACCGCGATGGCGCGGGGCCGGGACCTCGGCGCGGCGCTCGCGGGGGCGCTGGAGGATCTCGACGGGTTCTTCACCTTCGTGGTCGGCACCAAGTCCGGCTTCGGCGTGCTGCGCGACCCGATCGCCTGCAAGCCCGCGATCATGGCCGAGACCGGCCAATACGTCGCCTTCGGCTCGGAATACCGGGCGCTGGTCGGACTGCCGGGGATCGAAACCGCCCGCGTGTGGGAGCCCGAGCCGGCGACCGTCTACTTCTGGGATCAGCGGCAGGCCGCCTGAGCCGCCCCGCGTCCCGCCCATCACGGATCTCGTCCACGGATCTCGCCCATGCCCGTCTTCGATCTGGCGGCGACGCCCCTGCGCGTCCTGAATCAGGCCCTCCACGGCGTCGCCCCGGGCGCCAACGACACCGCCTTCGAGGTGCTGAACCCGCGCGGGCAGCACGCGGTGGCGGTCGGGATCGACGGGCCGGTCACCGTCACGGTGCGCGGCTCGGTCGGCTATTACTGCGCCGGCATGAACGACGGCGGCACCGTCACGGTGCAGGGCTCGGCCGGCCCCGGCGTCGCCGAGAACATGATGTCCGGCACGGTCGTGATCGAGGGCGACGCCTCGCAATATGCCGGCGCCACCGGGCGCGGCGGCCTCCTCGTCATCAAGGGCAACGCGGCCTCGCGCTGCGGCATCTCCATGAAGGGGATCGACATCGTCGTGCACGGCTCGATCGGGCATATGTCGGCCTTCATGGGCCAGTCCGGCTCCCTGGTGGTGCTCGGCGATGCCGGCGAGGCTCTGGGCGATTCGCTCTACGAGGCGAAGCTGTTCGTCCGCGGCAGCGTGAAGAGCCTCGGGGCCGACTGCATCGAGAAGCCGATGCGCCCCGAGCACGTGGACCACCTCGCCGCCCTGCTCGACCGCGCCGGGGTGACGGACGTCCAGCCCGGAGAGTTCCGGCGTTACGGCTCGGCCCGCACGCTCTACAGCTTCAACATCGACAACGCTGACGCCTACTGAGAGCGCGCCGCCGAAGTGGATACCGGTTCGGCGCAAGCGAGCGCGTCAAATCAAGGACTTAAAGCCGCTCCCGATCGGGAGCGGCTCAAGCGCGAGATTGGGCATGACCTACCAGAACCCGCCGATGCCGCCGCGCAAGTCGGCGACCTTCGACGACCACACCCTGGCGGAGATCCGCCGGGCCGCGGCCACCGGCATCTACGACATCCGCGGCGGCGGCACGAAGCGCAAGCTCCCGCATCTCGACGACCTGCTGTTCCTCGGCGCCTCGATGTCCCGCTATCCCCTGGAGGGCTACCGGGAGACCTGCGGGACCGGCGTCACCCTCGGCACGCGGTTTGCGAAGAAGCCGATCACGTTGAAGATCCCGATCACCATCGCCGGCATGAGCTTCGGATCCCTGTCCGCCAACGCCAAGGAAGCGCTCGGCCGCGGCGCGAGTCTGGCCGGCACCTCCACCACCACCGGCGACGGCGGCATGACCGACGAGGAGCGCGGCCATTCCGAGATCCTCGTCTACCAGTACCTGCCCTCCCGCTACGGCATGAACCCGCGCGACCTCCGGCGCGCCGACGCCATCGAGGTGGTGGTCGGCCAGGGCGCCAAGCCCGGCGGCGGCGGCATGCTGCTCGGCCAGAAGATCTCCGACCGGGTCGCCGCGATGCGCGACCTGCCGAAGGGGATCGACCAGCGCTCCGCCTGCCGCCACCCGGACTGGACCGGCCCGGACGACCTCGAGATCAAGATCGGCGAATTGCGCGAGATCACCGACTGGGAGAAGCCGATCTACGTGAAGGTCGGCGGCGCCCGGCCCTATTACGACACCGCGCTCGCTGCGAAGGCCGGGGCCGACGTGGTCGTTCTCGACGGCATGCAGGGCGGCACGGCGGCGACCCAGGACGTGTTCATCGAGCATGTCGGCCAGCCGACGCTCGCCTGCATCCGGCCCGCCGCGCAGGCGCTGCAGGATCTCGGCCTGCACCGGGAGGTGCAACTCGTGATCTCCGGCGGCATCCGCTCGGGCGCCGACGTCGCCAAGGCCATCGCCCTGGGGGCGGACGCGGTCTCGATCGGCACCGCGGCGCTCGTCGCCATTGGCGACAACGACCCGGCCTACGAGGAGGAGTACCGCAAGCTCGGCTCCACCGCGGGCGCCTACGACGACTGGCACGAGGGCCGCGACCCCGCGGGCATCACCACGCAGGATCCCGAGCTGGCGGCCCGCCTCGACCCGGTCCGCGCCGGCCGGCGGCTCGCCAACTACCTGAAAGTGATGACCCTGGAGGCGCAGACGATCGCCCGCGCCTGCGGCCACAACCACCTGCACAATCTGGAGCCCGAGGACCTCGTGGCGCTGACCCTGGAGGCCGCCGCCATGGCCCGCGTGCCGCTGGCCGGGACCGATTGGTACCCGGGCAAAGCGGGCTTCTAGAGCCCTTTAACCCCGCCGGTCGCGCCGGAACGGGGCGCGGCCGGCCCCCACCCGATCCGCGCTCAGGGGGCTGCCGTGACGACCGACCTTTCCGCCTACGCCGCCGAGCACGGCGTGCGGTACTTCATGATCTCCTACACGGACCTGTTCGGCTGCCAGCGCGCCAAGCTGGTGCCCGCCCAGGCGATCGGCGCCATGCAGCGCGACGGCGCGGGCTTTGCGGGCTTCGCCACCTGGCTCGACCTGACCCCGGCCCATCCCGACCTGTTCGCGATGCCGGACGCCGCCTCGGTGATCCGCCTGCCCTGGAAGCCGGACGTCGCCTGGGTTGCGGCCGACTGCACCATGGCGGACGCCCCCGTCGACCAGGCGCCCCGGGTGGTGCTGAAGCAGCTGGTGGCGCGGGCCGCCGAAGAAGGCTTGCGGGTCAAGACCGGCGTCGAGGCCGAGTTCTTCCTGCTGAGCCCGGACGGGGCGGCGATCTCCGATCACCACGATCGGGCGGAGAAATCCTGCTACGACCAGCAGGCGCTGATGCGCCGCTACGACGTGATCGCCGAGATCTGCGACCACATGCTGGCGCTCGGCTGGAAGCCCTATCAGAACGACCACGAGGACGCGAACGGCCAGTTCGAGATGAACTGGGAATACGACGACGCGCTGGCCACCGCCGACAAGCACGCCTTCTTCAAGTTCATGGTCCGGTCGGTCGCCGAGCGGCACGGCCTGCGGGCGACCTTCATGCCGAAGCCGTTCCCCGGCCTCACCGGCAACGGCTGCCACTGCCACGTCTCGGTGTGGAACACGGCCGGCACCGTGAACGCCTTCGCGGATCCCGAGATGCCCTTCGGCCTGTCGACCCGGGGCCGGCACTTCCTCGGCGGGATCATGCGGCACGCGCCCGCGCTCGCGGCGATCACCAACCCGACGGTCAATTCCTACAAGCGCATCAACGCGCCGCGCACGCTCTCAGGCGCCACCTGGGCGCCGAACGCCGTCACCTGGACCGGCAACAATCGCACCCACATGGTCCGGGTGCCCGGGCCGGGCCGGTTCGAGCTGCGCCTGCCCGACGGCGCCGCCAACCCCTACCTGCTCCAGGCGGCGATCCTGGCCGCGGGCCTCGACGGGCTGGCGCACGCCGCCGATCCCGGGCCGCACAGCGACGTCGACATGTACCGGGACGGCCACACGGTTTCCGGCGCCCCGCGCCTGCCGCTCAACCTGCTGGACGCCCTGCGGGCCTTCGAGGCCGACGAGGCCCTGCGGGCGAATCTGGGGGGCGCCTTCTCGACCGCCTACCTGAAGCTGAAACAAGGCGAGTGGGACAGCTACTGCGCCCATTTCACCGCCTGGGAGCGCGAGACCACGCTCGACGTCTGATCGGGCGTCCGGCGCGGCGGCCGAACGTCAGAGCACCTGCGAGAGGAAGCGGCGGGTGCGCGGGTCCTGGGCCGAGGCGAAGAAGGTCGCGGGCGGCCCGTGCTCGACGATCACGCCGCGGTCGGTGAAGTAGATGTGGTCGGCGACGTCCCGGGCGAAGTTCATCTCGTGGGTGACGAGCATGCAGGTCATGCCCTCCTCGGCGACTTCGCGGATCGTGACCAGCACCTCCTTGACCGTCTCCGGGTCCAGGGCGGCGGTGACCTCGTCGAACAGCATCACGTCGGGCCGCATCGCCAACGAGCGGGCGATGGCCACGCGCTGCTGCTGGCCGCCCGACAGCTCGCCCGGATAGGCGTCCTCCTTGCCGGCCAGCCGGACCTTGGCGAGGAGCGCCCGGGCGCGGGCCTCGACCTCGCGCCGGTCCTGCCCGAGGACGTGGATGGGGGCCATCATCACGTTCTGCAGCGCGGTCTTGTGCGGGAACAGGTTGTACTGCTGGAACACCATCCCGACCTTGCGGCGCAGCGCCAGCTTGTCGAGCCGCGGATCGGTGACGTCGATCCCCTCGACCTCGATCGAGCCGGCCGTGACCGGCACCAGCGCGTTGACGCAGCGGATCAGCGTCGACTTGCCCGAGCCCGAGGGGCCGATGATGCAGACCACCTCGCCCTTGCGCACGTCGAAGCTGATCCCCTTCAGGACCTCGAAGGTCCCGAAGGATTTGTGCACGTCGGCGAGGCGGACGATCGGCTGATCGGGCGTCCAGCCCGGGGACGGGCTGCTGGCGGCGGGTGCGGGCATCGGGCTCAACGGGTCTCGAAGCGGCGTTCCAGGCGGGCGGTCAGCCGGTCGATCGGGTAGCAGTAGACGAAGAAGCAGAGCAGCGCGAAGCCGTAGAGCGGGGCGAACAGCTCGGGGCGGCCGCCCTCGGCCGCGTGCACCTGCGCGGTCAGCGTCAGCATCTCGGTGACCCCGACGATCGACGCCTGCACGGTCGCCATGGCGATCAGCGAATAGACGTTCATCCAGGGCGGCAGCATCCGCTTCGCGCACTGGGGCAGGATGATGCGCCACAGCGTCTGCCGCCGGGTGAAGGCCAGTGATTCGGCCGCCTCCCACTGTGTGTTGGGCACCGAGCGCACCGCGCCGCGGACGATCTCGGCGACGTTGGCCATGACCGGCAGGCTGAAGCCGAAGGTCGCCTTGATCCAGTCGGGCAGCGGCACACGGATCCCCAACACCGTGACCTGGAACGGCACCAGGAACATCACGAAGAACAGCAGCACCAGCCAGGGCACGTTGCGGAAGACCTGCGTGGCGCACCACGCGAGGCGGGGCAGGACGCGGCCTTCGGCCATCATGGCCAGCCCGAGCCCGATCCCCGCGACGGTGCCGATCGCCATCGCCATCAGCGAGATCGCGACGTTGAAGGCGAAACCCGTGAGCAGCAGGGGCGCCCACTTGATCACGACCTCCAACGGCGACAGCGCGGCGGCCCCGCCCTGCGCCCAGGCCGGCACCGCCACGAGGGCGAGGCCGGACAGCAGCCAGAGATGGGCCGGCCGCAGGCGCGCCGCCGGGCGGTGATCGGCGAGCGCGAACGGCAGCAGGACCGGCAGGTCACCCCGTCGGTTCGGGTCCGGGGCGCTCATCGGCCGTAGCCCGGGATGCGCAGGGCCCGCTCCCAGCGGTGCATGATCCAGACGAGCACGCCGACGAAGACGGCGTAGGTCGCGAGCAGGACGAGCATCATTTCGAGGACGTTCTGCGATTCGGACCAGATCTGCTTGACCGCGTAGAGCGTCTCGGGGACCGCGATGGCGTAGGCGAGCGTCGTGGTCTTCAGGAGGTTGATCAGGTTGTTGTTCAAGGCCGGCAGGCAGACGCGCAGAGCCAGCGGCAGAACGACGTGGCGGTAGGCCTTGAACCGGGTGTAGCCCAGTGCCTCCGCGGCCTCGATCGTGGTCTTCGGCACGGCCTCGATGCCGGAGCGGAAGATCTCGACGTTGAACGCGCCGGCGAACAGCGACAGCGAGACGATCGCCCACTGGACGTTATTGAGGATCGGCGCGCGCAGGCCGTCCGCCGCGCGCAGATCCGGCAGGAGCGTGCCGAGCCCGAAGTAGAAGAAGAAGATCTGCACGAGCGGCGGCGTGTTGCGGAACAGCACGACGAAGCCGTTGACCAGCCCGCGCAGCAGACGCGACGGCCCGCTCTGCAGGAGCGCGCCGACCGCGCCGATCACGAGGCTGGCCAGAATCGTGCTGATCCCGAGCAGCAGCGTCATCCGCAGGCCGGCGACGTAGCGGTCCCAGTCGTAGGGGTCGTAGAAGACCGTGAAGTTGAAGCCCGTGGTCTCGTAGAGCTGCTGGAACCACGCCTGGATCGTGGCGATCATCGCAGGCGAACGCTCTTGGAGCCGCGCCCGATCGCGTCGCAATCGGGCGCGGCTCCACGTCCCTGTTCCGACGCGCTCTCGTGCGCCGAACCGGCGCCCACTTCGGCGGAGAGCGCGCGAGCCGTCGTGCAGGACCGCATCAGTTGGTCGCGTTCTTGTACTTCTCGTGCATCGCCTTCGAGTAAGCGGTCGGCTCGATGCCCCACTTCTTCTCCTCGTCGACGATGAGGCCGGTCTTCATCCAGTCCTTGGTGGCGTCCTCGACCATGGTCTGGAGCGTGGTGTTGCCCTGCGCCACCGCCATCATCCACGGCGCGTCGAGGATGCCCTTGAGCGGCAGGGCGTAGTTGGCCTTCCAATCGTCGTCGAGCAGCTTACCCTGCAGCATGCTCTGGTCGTAGACGTAGCCGATGCAGTTGCCCTGCTTGAGCGCGAAGAGCGGCTTCTCCGAGCCGTCGAAGGCGATGATCTCCGCCCCATAGGTGCGCGCGACGTCCTTGTTGTACCACGCACCCGAGGTCGCGCAGAGCGGCTTGCCCTTCAGCTGCGCCCAGTCGGTGATGCCGGAACTCTTGGGCAGCAGCACGTTCACGAAGTCGGAATAGTATTGCGGGTCGATCGCCTGCACGACGCGGCGACGCTCCGGCTTGTCGGAGAGCGTGGCGATCAGCAGATCGACCTTGCCCTGCTGCAGGAACTCGATCCGGTTGGCCGAGACCACCGGCACCAGCTCGAGCTTCACGCCGAGCCGCTTGGCGAGGTCGGCGGCGAGGTCCGGCTCGAGCCCGATGATCGTGCCGCTCGGATCGCGGAAGCCGAACGGCCTGTAATCCGCCTTCACCCCGACGATCAGCGTCCCGCGCTTCTTGATCGCCTCGACGCCGTCAGCGGCCCCGGCCCGACCCGGCAGCGCGACGGTCGAGAGCGCCGCGAGGGCCAGCGCTCCGGTCGTCAGGAAGGTGCGGATCGTGTGTCGCATCGGAGCGGTCCTGATGGCCTGTGCTGAACGCGGCGCTGGTCTCGGCGCCGATCTTGGCATGGTTTCAAGCAATCCACGAGCCATCGGCCAGCGTATCAACCGAAGCGTGCGAGGGCGAAGGGGGCGAGATCGACTTGGCCAGGCCCGCCGGCCAGCGCCGCGGCGACGGCCTCGCCGATGCCGGCCGAGTGCTTGAAGCCGTGCCCCGAGCAGGCGGAGACCACCCAGAGCCGGTCCATCCCGGGATGCCGGTCGATGATGAAGCCGCGGTCGGGGGTCACCGTGTAGACGCAGGCCGCCGCCCGGACGACCTCCGGGGTGGCGCCGGCCAGCCGGTCCGCGACGCGCAGCCGGTACATCTCGGCGGATTCCGACGGATCGACGCGGCGCTCCACCCCGTCGGCAGTGGTGGCGGTGTCGTACTGCTCGGTCGCGACCTTGATGGCGCGCTCCCCCGGCAGCGGCGGGAAGCCGTAGAGGTACTCGGTGTCGGTCGTGCCGTACATCCAGATGAAGACCGGCGCCTGCGGCTCATAGGCCGAGTCGTCCGCCAGGGCGTACCAGTGCAGCAGCTGACGCCGGACCGTGAGCAGCCGGTCGAACGGGCTCCCGAGCAGCGGCGCCGTCCAGGCGCCGGCGGCGACCACGGCGCGGTCGGCCAGGATCGCGCCGTCCTCGGTCTCGATGCGGATCCCGGCCCCGTCCTGGCTCAGCGCCCGCACCGTGCAGCCGGTCCGGATCTCGGCGCCCGCCGCGGCCGCGCAACCGAGCTGCGCGGCAAGGCAGCGCTCCGGGAACACGTAGCCGCCGCCCGGCTCGTAATAGGCCTTCTCGTCGCCCGCGAGGTTGAGGAATTGCGGGAAGCGGCGGGCGACCTCGGCGCCGTCGAGCACCTCGTGGGCGATCCCGGCCTCCTGCGCGGCGCTGATCGAGCGGCCGACGAAATCCGGCTTGCCGTGATGGGACGAGATCCCGTGACCGGGCGCCATGACGAGGGCGCCGCAGGCATTCAGCAGGGTCTCCCCCGTCGCCGCCTCCAACTCGCGCCAGATGCGGTGCGAGGCGGTGACGAACGGGACGTAGTCGCGCCCCTCACCGACGGCCTGACGGGTGATGCGTGTCTCGCCGTGGCTCGATCCGAACGCGTGCGGCGGGGCGAAGCGGTCGATCCCGACAACCGCGACCCCGCTTTTGGCCAGCTGATACAGGACGGCGCTGCCCATCGCGCCGAGCCCGAGGACCGCGACGTCGACCCGGCGGGTCATCGGATCTGCCCGCGCGCACCGGTGCGGCCGACGAACGCGGGTGGGCACAAGGAATTGGGCATGCGGATGGGGTCCCGGACCGAAGGGGCGGCGCCAAGAATGGCGTCTCGCCTCGGTTGCGCTTGACTGTGACAGACGGTTTCTTGCACGGATGAGCCAACCCGGACCACAGACAGCGGATGCGGGCCCTCCGGGAGCGGGGGATCGGCCGCAAGAGATCGGCTTCCTCCTTGTCCCGGGCTTCGCGCTGTTGTCGTTCGCCTCGGCCTGCGAGCCGTTCCGGGCGGCCAACGACCTGGCGGGGCGCGCCCTCTATCGGCTGCGCTACTTCGGCGAGGCCGAGGGCCGGGTCGCGTCCTCCTCCGGCGTGGAGGTCCCCACCGAGGGGCTGCCCCGGGAGCGCGGGCATCTCCACACCCTCTTCATCTGCGCGGGCGGCGAGCCGGCCGGGTGGGACAGGCCGGCGATCCACGCGGCCCTGCGGCGCATGGCCCGGTTCGGCGTCCGCATCGGCGGCATATCGGGCGGCCCCTACCTGATGGCCGCGGCGGGGCTGCTGGCGGAGCGCGCCTTCACCCTTCACTGGGAGTATGCCGGCGCCACGGTCGAGGCGTTTCCGGAGGCGCGGCTCACGCGGGCGCGCTACGTCGCCGATGCCGACCGCCTGACCTGCGGCGGCGGGGTCGCCCCCCTCGACATGGCGCACAGGCTGATCGCCGAACGGATGGGCGCGGCCTTCGCGCGCCGCGTCTCGGACTGGTTCCTGCACACCGCCGTGGGCGCCGCGGACGACCCACAGCGCGCGTCCGCGGCGGAGCGGTATGGCGTCCACCACCCGGCCCTGCTGACAATCCTCGAGACGATGGAGAAGACGGTCGAGGCGCCGCTGAGCCGTCAAGCCATGGCCCGCCTCGCCTCGGTCAGCGCGCGTCACCTCGACCGGCTGTTCCTCGACAAGCGGGGCCTGCGTTTCTCGGCGCAGTACCGGGCCATCCGCCTGGCCCACGGCCGGCGCCTGTTGCGCCAGAGCCCCCTGGCGATCGGAGAGATCGCGACGGCCTGCGGGTTCTCGAGCGCGGCGCATTTTTCCCGCAGCTACCGGTCCCAGTTCGGGTGCAGCCCCTCCGCCGACCGAGTCCTGTCGGCCAAGACTGTCGACCGCGCGTGTTGATCGGCCGGAGCCGCGCGTGGGGTTGCGGGCGTCCGGAATCCGGGCGCGGCGTCAGGCCAGAGGCGCTGAGGGCCCGAGCCCTCCGCTCAGGCCGCCCGGACCCAGACCGCGGTGTCGTGGAAGGCGGCGCCGTCGTTGGGCGCGGCCGGTGCGGAGCCGATCAGGGTGTTGATCCCGCTGCCGCCCGCGAAGGAGGCGCTCGGCCACAGGCTCTCGACCACCACGACGCCCGGCTGCTGCCCCTCGGCGAGGCGCGCGTGCAGCCGGACCCGGCCGCGGGTATTGCCGATCTCGACGGTGTCGCCCGTGCCGATCCCGAGCCGCGCGCCGTCCTCCGGGTGGAGCAGGCAGGTCGGCCGCCCCTCGCGGCGGAGCGACTCGGCCACGTTGGTGAAGGTCGCGTTGAGGAACTGGCGGGCCGGCGGCGCGATCATCCGGAACGGGTGCTCCGCGTCGGCGGGCTCGGCCGTCGGCCAGTGATCGGGCAGGCTTGGCATCCCGGCCGCACGGGGGCCGAGCGCCGCCCAGTCGGGGGCGAAGCGGAAGCGCCCGTCCGGATGGCCGAACCCGTTCAGGAAATGGCTCTCGGCGAAATCCGGCTGCGCGTCGATCCAGCCGGCCGCCTCCAGCCTTTCGAGGCCGCCCCAGCCCGAACGCGCCAGGGTCGCGTCGGCGAGATCCCGGGCGCTCAGTCGGAAGCCGGCATGGTCCGCCCCGAGCCGGGCAGCGAGCGCGCCGAGCAGCGCGTGGTTCGACCGGCACTCGCCCGGGGGCTCCAGGATCGCCGGCCCCGCCTGGATGTGGCTGTGGCCGCCGGCCCCGTAGATGTCGTCGTGCTCCAGGAAGGTGGTGGCCGGCAGGACGAGGTCGGCCAGCGCCGCGGTCTCGGTCATGAACTGCTCGTGCACGGCCACGAACACGTCAGGCCGCGCCAATCCGGCGCGCACCCGGGCGCTGTCGGGGGCCGAGACGGCGGGATTGGCCGACTGGATCAGCATGGCGCGCACCGGCGGCCCGCCCTGCAGGGGGTCGGGATCGTCGGCGAGGATGGCGCCGATCCGGCTCATGTCGAGCTCGCGCACGCCTGGCGCCTTGACGTCGAGGCCCTCCGTCAGGGTCTTGTCCCAGTTGAAGATCGCGGCCTGCTGCCAGAGGGCGCCGCCGCCTTCGTGCTGCCACGCGCCGGTGACGGTCGGCAGGCAGGTGACCGCGTGGAGGTTCACGGCGCCGTTGCGGCTCCGGGTGAAGCCGAAGCCGCAGCGGATGTAGCTGCGCGGCGTCCGGCCGTAGAGGGCCGCGAAGGCCTCGATCGCGGCGGGCTCGAGCCCCGTGATCGCCGCCGCCCATTCGGGGGTGCGCGACGCGAGATGCGCCTCCAGCGCCGCCGTGTCCTCGGCATGGGCGGCGAGGTAGGCCCGGTCCGCGTAGCCGTCGCGGAACAGGACGTGGAGTACCGCGCAGGCGAGCGCCCCGTCGGTGCCCGGCCGGAGTGCGAGGTGGAGGTCGGCCGCCGCCGCGGTGCCGGTGCGGTAGGGATCGACCACCACCAGCTTGGCGCCCCGGCTCTTCCGGGCGCGGCTAATGTGGGTCATCGCGTTGACCTGGGTGCTCACCGGGTTGCCGCCCCAGACCACGATCAGGTCGGACGACGCCATCTCGCGGGGATCCGGCCCGGCGATCCGGCCGATTCCGGCGCTCCAGCCCGCGATCGCGATCGCCGTGCAGATCGTGCGCTTGCGCCGGGAATAGCCCATCGCGTGGGTCAGCCGGTGGATGCCGTCGCGCTGGACGAGGCCCATCGTGCCGCCCGAATTGTACGGCCAGACCGCCTCCGGTCCCCAATGTTCCGCCGCCGCCGAGAAGGCTGCGGCCAGCCGGTCGAGCGCCGCGTCCCAGGCGATCCGCCGCCACTGCCCGCTGCCCTTCGGGCCGACGCGCTCGAGCGGGTGGAGGATCCGGTCGGGATGGTGGACGCGCTCGCCGTAGCGGCTGACCTTCGCGCAGATCACCCCCGCCGTGTAGGGGTTGTCGCCGCCCCGGACCGAGACGACGCGGCCATCCGCCACCTGCACGTCGAGGCTGCAGGCGGAGGGGCAATCATGCGGGCAGACGGTCCGGACCAAGCGACAAACTCCCGTGGCGCCGGCAGGGATGATGCAAAGCTCGTGCGTTTTTGAGGCGCGCACGGTCCAGGATAGCAAATGGCTTCGGCAGGCGGACGGATTTCACGGGCGCGAAGGTGAAGGCGCTGTCGCGGCGCCCGGATCCGCACCATGGACGACACCGGCCTGACCGACACGCGCCCGACCTTGACCGACGGCCTGATGCGGCTGCTCATAAGGACCATGCCGTTCCACACCGAGCACCACCGCCTGCCGGACACCCATCGGACATGGCGCGCGCGCCACGGCGTGCGGCAGCGGGGCTACGCCCGCCGGCCTGTCGGCTTCGTGCGGGGGCTGCGCCCGTGAGCGGCTGGCCGACGGCCACCGGCAGCTTCGCGCTCGGAGACCTGTCCCTCCAGGCGGGTGATCTCCTGCGGGGCGCCACTCTGCGCTGGAAGAGCCACGGCACCCTCTCTCCTGCGCGCGACAACGTCGTGCTCTACCCGACGAGCTACGCCGCCCAGCACCCCGACCTCGAATGGCTGATCGGACCCGAGGGGGTGCTCGATCCGGCCCGCTGGTTCATCGTCATCCCGGACATGTTCGGCAACGGCCTGTCGTCGAGCCCGTCGAACACGCCGGACTGGCCCGGCCTCGTCACCGCCTGGGACAACGTCCACGCCCAGCGCCGCCTGCTCGCCGAGACCTGGGGCATCGAACACCTGCACGCGGTCTACGGCTGGTCCATGGGGGCGCAGCAGGCCTACCACTGGGCGGCTTTGTTCCCCGATCAGATCGCCCGGGCGGTGATCACTTGCGGCAGCGCCCGGACCGCCACGCACAACCGCGTGTTCCTGAAGGGCCTGATGGCGGTGCTGGAGGCCGCGCCGGAGCATCGCGGCGCCGGCCGCTTCTCGGCCGAGCCCGCCGCCGCGCTCCGGGCCTTCGGGCGCATCTACGCGGGCTGGGCGCTCAGCCAGGACTTCTACCGGGCCGACCTGCACCGCACCGCCCTCGGCGCCCCGGACCTCGACACCTTCCTGCGCACCGACTGGGAGGAGCGCTTCGCCCGCCGCCCGGCGGCCGACCTGTACGCGCAGCTCCGCACCTGGGAGGCGGGCGATATCAGCCGCGACCCGCGCTTCGGCGGCGACCTCGCACGGGCGCTGGGCGCGATCACGGCCCGGCTGCTGCTGATGCCGGGCGAGACCGATCTCTATTTCCGCGTCGCCGACAACGCCGCCGAACTGCCGCACCTGCGCGAGGCCGTCCTGCGGCCGATCCCGAGCGTCTGGGGCCATCGCGCCGGCAATCCCGCGGGCAACCCGGCCGACACCGCCTTTCTCCGCGACACCGTGCGGGCCTTCCTTGAGGCCGACGCCCAACACTCGCGCGGACCGGCTCAGGGCGCCTAGCACCGGGCGGCCGCGACAGGGCCCGGCCCGTCCCCCGCGCACGGCAGGCTTGCCGGCGTGGGGAAAGCCCGGCCGGGCGGCCGTGTTAGACGGAGAGGCGCGCCGCGCGGCGGGCGTGATCGCAGAGAGGTCCCGATGGAATACAGGCAGTTCGGACGCTCCGGCCTCACCGTGCCGGTGCTCAGCTTCGGCACCGGCACCTTCGGCGGGACGAACGCGTTCTTCCAGCGCTGGGGACAGACCGATGTCGCGGAGGCGACCCGCATGGTCGACCTCTGCCTCGATTCCGGGCTCAATTTCTTCGACACGGCCGACATCTACTCGGCGGGCGCCTCGGAGGAGATCCTGGGACAGGCGCTCAAGGGCAAGCGCGACCGGGCGCTGATCTCCACCAAGGCGACGTTCCGCTTCAACGACGACCTGAATCAGGTCGGCTCCTCGCGCCATCACTTGGTCCGCGCCTGCGAGGCCAGCCTCACGCGGCTCGGCACCGACCATATCGACGTCTACTTCATGCACGGCTTCGACGCGCTGACCCCCGTCGACGAGACCCTGCGCGCCCTCGACGATCTCACCCGCTCGGGCAAGATCGGCTATATCGGCGCGTCGAACTTCTCCGGCTGGCAGCTCATGAAGGCGCTCGCCACGTCCGAGCGGTACGGGCTCGCCCGCTACGTCGCCTACCAGGGCTACTATTCCCTGATCGGCCGGCACTACGAGTGGGAGCTGATGCCCCTCGGGATCGACCAGGGCGTCGGCCTGATGGTCTGGAGCCCGCTGGGATGGGGCCGTCTCACCGGCAAGATCCGCCGCGGCCAGCCGAATCAGAGCGGCCGCATCGCGGCGGGCGGCGCCGAGGGCGGTCCGCCGGTCTCCGATGAGTATCTGTTCGGCGTCGTGGATGCGCTCGACGCCGTGGCGGCCGAGACCGGCAAGACGGTGGCACAGGTGGCGCTCAACTGGCTGCTGACCCGGCCGACCGTCTGCAACATCGTGATCGGCGCCCGGACCGAAGACCAGCTGAAGCAGAATCTCGGCGCGCTCGGCTGGACGCTGGCGCCCGAGCAGGTCGCGCGGCTCGACGCGGCGAGCCAGGAGACCCCGATCTACCCCTACTGGCACCAGAAGGGCTTCGACGAGCGCAACCCGAAGCCGACGACCTGGTAGGCGCCAGCCCCGATGGCGCCCGCGCGGGACGCGGGCCGATCGAGAGCCGTGCGGTGCCACCGGCGGCCAAGAGCGCGGGGCGGGTGAGACGTGGCATGCGGTGGCGGTGAGCGGCCGCGCAGGCCGCAACACGCGCCACCGCGAGCCCGGGCTGTCGGAGAGGTCGCGTCGGCGGCCATTCCGCGCCCGGATCCGTCGAACCGGCAGACCGGCCGCGGCGGCGGAGGTCGGCTATTCGGTGATGAGGGGCATCCTCTCCACCCGCGCGCCCCGACCGATCGCGCTTCCAGGCGACGCGGATGTCGTCTGGCCGTCGGCACCCAGGCGTCCGGCGCTGCTCCCGATCGCTCCTGCCGGCCCCGCCGGCAACGCCCCACATCCAGGTCCTATGGTCTTCGATTGCCGCCGATGAAGGCGATCGCGCAATGAGTATTGATCCGAGCAGCGGCGGTCCTTCGCATCTCTGTCGCGAATCCATCCCCCTGTGTTACAGGCCAGTCCGTTGAGGATTCGCATCGCATCGAAACTGATGATTTCAGCTTATGATCGATCAAGCCTTTTGTGCATAATGATACGTAATCCTCGACGACTTTCCTGACTTGAACATTCGCGGCGGCAGGGGCCGCAGAAATTGCCGATGCAGACACTGTTCTCGACCGAGGGCCTCCCCCCGAGGAACGGCTTCAAGCTGTGGCGCGAGCTCCTGGGCGAGCGGCTCGTGCCGATCGAGGTTGAGCGCCTCGACGACGATGGCCCGTTCCAGGGCAGGCTCGACGTCGCCGAGATCGGCCCCCTCCACATCTCGCGTCTGACGCAGAGCGCCCTGCGGTGCGAGACGACGCCCAGTGCGGCGCGGCGCCACGACCGGTCCGGGATGGTCGTGGTGCTGTTCAAGCTCGCGGGCCTGTCGACGAGTCTCCAGGACGGGCGGGAGGCGGTGCAGCGACCCGGCGATATGGTCGTGCTCGACCATCGGCCCTCCGTGCTGACGACCCACGTGAACAGCCAGGCCCTGTTTCTGGAGCTGCCGCGCGAACGCCTGGAGCGCGTGCTCGGCTCGACGCGCCTCTACACGGGGCTGTCCGTGGGGGCGGATCTCGCGTCCACCAAGCTGACGACGACCTTCCTGCATGAGCTGATCCGGGTGCGCCACCAGCTTACACCCGATGCCGCGGAGCGCATGGCGGCGGTCGGCGTCGATCTGATCCTGGCCAGTCTGGCCGAGCGGCTGGCGCGGGAGGCGCCCCGGCCGCTCCACGGCAGCGTCGTGGTCCAGCGCGCCAAGGCCTATGTCGAGGCCAACCTGCAGGACCCAACCCTCGACCCGCCACAGCTCGCTGTCGCGACGGGCGTGTCGCTGCGCCGGCTGCAGGAGCTGTTCCACGAGCGCGGGCAGCACATCTCCGACTGGATCTGGGAACGCCGGCTGGCGATGGCGGCCAAGCGCCTGGCCGATCCGGCCTGCCTTCACCTGCCGATCGGCACGCTCGCGTATGGCTGCGGCTTCACCAGCCAGGCTCACTTCGCGCGCCGCTTCAGGAAGCGCCACGGCCTGACCCCGCGGGAATACAGGGATGCCTCCGCTCTGAAGGGAGCCGGCACCCTGTCGCGTCCGTGAGCGCTGAGAGGACCGGCAAGGATCAGTCCGAACGCCGCAAGCCGCTCACGTTTTGCGTGTCCGACGCCGGGATCCGACAGGCCGGGGGCTGCCGGCCTCTGCTTCACCGCGGCGAACGGCCAGGGAACGGGACGGCGGAAGACGGCCGCAGTCCGAATCGACCGGCCATGTCTCTGGCCCCGCGCCAGATCCCCGAGGCGGCCGACCTCCGCGGCGTCCGGGAACAAGGGCTGGCGACCCCGGTAGGGCTCGAACCTACGACCTGCCGCTTAGAAGGCGGCTGTTGCGGTCGATTAAGCTGTTGCAGATGTGCCGTTTTTCAGCGCGTTGTCGTTGCCGTGTTGCGTTGGTGTTGCCGGCTCGATCGCGCCGAGCACGGAAAGCTCGCCTGCAGTGACGGCTCGGCGGTCCGTCCGACCAGCTTTGAACAGGTGCCCATAGACGCGCTGGGTGAACTCGGGAGACTCGTGCCCGGCCCATTCCGAGACCTGCCCGATCTTCGCTCCCTCATCGATCCAGAGAGAAACGGCGAAATGCCGGAAGCTGTGTGCCGTCCAGCGTGGCGAGCCATCGGCCGCCACGATTCCGAGGGCGATCTGGAGGGGCCCGAGTTGGCGGTTCACGATGTTCGGGTAGCCGATCGGTGTCCCGGTCTCCGATGGGAACACGAGACCGCCCTCCCCTGTCGTCCTGGCTCTCCAATTCGCCAGGATCGTCGCAAGCTGCGGGCCGATCGGCACGCTGCGCAACGCAGCAGCCGTCTTCACGGTGTCTCTGACGTTATAGCGGTCGACGCCCTCTCGCACCTGGAGATGCTCGGACTCGACGCTCGCCCAGGACAGGCCGCGCGCTTCACCGATGCGCAAACCGGCAAGAGCCATCGTGGCAAGGAGTGGCCGCAGCCAGGACGTGGGGCGGAAGGTCTCGACAGCCATCTCCGGGTGCCGCGCGCGGAAGGCACGCGCCTGCCGGATTGGATACTCGGCCGAGACCCGCTGCACCTCGATGACACGAGACCCCTCTCCGCTTCGCACACGAGCGATCAGAAACAGAGCCTCAGTATCGGCGGCTGCAGCGAGCATCGCCCTGACGACCTCGCGTTCGGGGATACGGATCGTCTCCTCGACCTCACGGATCTCTGCGCGCCGGGTTTTCCGCCGGCTCCGAAGCGAGCGGACGGGATTAGCGTGGGCAAGTCGCCGACGGATCGCCTCATCGAAGATCGCACCCAGCACGATCCTGGCACGCCGACACGTGTCGTCGGTGCGTCCCTCAGCCTTGAGCCGCTCGAGCCAGTCACCGACGTCTGCCGGGTGGAGTTTCGGGAGTAGCCGAGCACCCAGGTAGGGCTTCACATGCCCGCCATAGTAGACGCGGTAATTGTGCAGCGTCGCGCCTGCGGCTTGATCCGCCTCAAGAGTCGCGATCAGCATAGCATAGGCTTGATCGACGGTGCTGGCCGCCCGGTCCGGCACATGGCTGCCGGCTGCCACCTCGCTCCGGACTCGGACCATGAAGGCGTCGGCTGCCTTCCGCGTTTCGAATTGCTTGAACCGCCGCTGGCCGGCACCGTCCGTGTAGGCTGCGAGCCATTTCAACTTCCCACTTGGGAGGGTTCGCTTTCGTATCGAAGCCATTGAAATTCCTCGCGTCGCTTTGGACAACCGCACAGCGGATGAAGCGTCGTGCCATTTTATCTGCTACCGTCGCAGATAACGCTTGCGGGCTTCATTCGCAACGGTTACAGATAAAACGGTCGGAAGCAATGGCCCTGCTTAGTACGATGGTGGAAAGGATAGCAGAGGTCGAAGGCGTCGAAACTGCCTATGCCAGTGGCATAGCGCGGTATCTTCGAGAAGCAGGATTGCTGACGCAAGCTGGCCGCGGTCGCGGAGCAGCACACATGACCAGCCTGGATGCTGCGAGGTTTCTGATTGGCCTGAATGCGTCAGCCACTGCCAAAGACGCACCAGAAGCTGTCAAAGTTTTTGAGGCGATTACGAACAACTGGGAAACTCAGTCTGATGTTTCCGGCGTATGCGTTAAGGGCGAAACCTTCCTGTCTGCAGTCGTTGCGCTTTTGGGTCTCTGCGCAGACCCTTCGCTACGAGAAAAGATTGAGTCCGCCGACCTGGAAATCGAAGTGCAATTCATCAGGCCGGTGGCGCATGCGTACATCTTCATAAGCGTTACGCACTGGGACGATCAGGTGCCAGACACCCGACGCATCGCCAAAGCCTTGTACGGCGATACTATGCGCTTATTCAAAAAAGGCGCACCTGACAGACTGGATACCTGCAAGATCAGTCAACGAACGCTGCTCGTCGCGGCTGATGTAATCGCAAACTAATAAAGGACTGAAATGAGTGCTTCATCAGCGCGCCCCTCCGGCGCGAACGATACCGGCTTGCCTCTTGCCGACGACCTCATGACTGGGGCGGAAGCAATCGCGAAATTCATGTTCGGCGACGCGACCGACACGAACAAGCGCCGGGTGTACCACGCGGCGGACAAGCTCGGGCTTCCGACCTTCCGGATCGGCGCAACCCTTTGCGCTCGCCGGACCACCATTCTGACCTGGATCGCTAAGCAGGAGCAGCAAGGGAGTGCGGCGTGAGTGCCGTCGTCATCCCATTCCGCTTCGCTCGGCGCCTTCCGCAGATACGAAAGACGGCCGCCTTCATGGCCACGGTCCCCGGCAACCACGCCGAGGGCCATTTACGAGAGCAGCTCCGGCGCCTTGAGGAGGGCCTTCGCAAAAAGGGCGTTGCAGAGCCCCTGATCCGATCTGAGGTCGGATCATACGAGGGCGCGATCCGCGCGCATCTCTGGCGCCTCCTGCTCAGCCAGGGGGGCGCCGCGTGAGCAAGAATGGCCACAAGGGCAACGGCAAAAAAGAGCCGCCTCACGTCCGCTTGTACGATTGGCTGACCGACTCGGCTGCTTGGCTCGACCTGAGCACCGACGCACGCGCCCTCTACGTGCTCTTGAAGAAGAAATACCGGGGCATGAACAACGGCCGCATCATCCTGTCGGTGCGGCAGGCAGCCGAGAACCTGAAGGTGAGCAAAACCAGCGCGTCAAAGGCAATCGTCGAATTGCAGGCCCACGGCTTCATAGAAGTCGTGATCGTAGGCAACTTCGATAGCCGAAAGGATGGACGAGCAAGCGAGTGGCGATTGACCGAACACGTTTGCGACGTTTCGGGCGAATTGCCGACCAAGCGCTTCATGAGTTGGGCGCCTGGAAGGAATTTCACGGTCCCTCAGGGCGGACGCTCAGTCCCTCAGGGCGGACAGTCGGTCCCTCAGGGCGGACTGATAGATCAAAGAATTCCTAGAACTGTCCCTCTCCGCGGACCGTGAAGCCCCGTTTCGGCATTCTGGCGGTCCCTCAGGGCGGACACATCTAATATACCAGTGCCAGGAGCGCCACGCGCTCTACGCCAACAGCATCCAGCACATCACCAGAGATCGGCCGCACCTGCGGCTGTGCGACCTCGCGCCATCGAGGAAGGAGTAAAGCTATGTCGAATTGGGCTCAAGTTCTGACGGAGGCATTGCAGGCCGGTGAGCAGGCCTACCGAGCGGCATGGGAGCGTCAGGGCCGCAAGGATGTCGGCACCTGCGGCAGTGCGTTCGTGGATGTGCCGAAAAGCCATCCTCTCGCCAAGCACGCCTATGAGGCCGCCCGCTCATTCGTAGACGGCTTCGAGCCGGGGTTCGCAACCCTGATGCACTCGGACCCTCGGGGCGTTCCGGGGGTCCAATCCATTAATGTGCATCGGGCCCGTGCCGAAGCGATTCTAGCTTGCCTGAAGGACGCCGGCATCAAGCGCGCTCGCATGCACGCATTCGTCGATTGAGCCGCATCGAAAACGAAGCGGCCGAGGAAGCGCTTGCCCGCGCCCCTCGGCCTGATCAGCCTCACCCCCGAAAAGAGATGAAAGCCATGCCTTCGAATAACACGAATCGGATCATTGCCAATGGCGGCCCCGTCACTGATGCGCTGAGAGCGGCGCAGAGCGCAGTGGATATCCCGTGGCTCTCGGACGGCTCTGACGCTCAGGAGAGGCGTGCCGCCGCTTACCAAGCAAACGAGGCCCTGCGAGAAGGTTTCCACGATCGAGCCCAACTCCTCGACCTGTCGACGGCGGCATATCGGGGCCCGGTCGAATTGGCTCGACGCATGCGCGAGACGGGATTCGGTAGTGAAGGATTCCCGAAGCGGAGATCGTTCGGCGCTTACCTCGCGCACCTATTCGGCGAGGACCACGGCCCCGACGGTGAATTCGCGAGCGCCTACACCTACGCGCTGCAAGCCATCCGCCCTTTCATTTGCAACGTGCATTGAGGAAGGCCGCTATGACATATCCGAAATCAACATGCCCCGAGACCGCCGGTCCGATCGGGAAACCAGGACAAAGCATCCGCGGCGGCTACCTGATCGCTCGGCGTCACAAAGAGTCCGGGATTTTAATCCGGATCGCGAGCCGACCTTTCGAGCACGCCAGTCTCGCCGAAGCGGAGGCTCAAGCACGTGCCTTGGCTGAGCGGCACGATGACGAGTTCACCGTGTTCGCTCAGGTCACCTCGGTAATGCCTCCCGTCCGAGAAGTGGGCGAGCCATCGCCGGCAGCGCCACCGCCGCCGGTTCTCCAGCCGGCGCCTCGCCCAGCTTTCATTGTCGAGCGCCGCGTCTCGCGCAGCCGGAAGCCTGTAGGAGCCGCCTGATGCCTTGCACCATATGTTCGGTGGCGCTCGGGGCAGCACCCAAGGCGACTATGCGTCCGGGTATTTCGGGGCAATCGCTTCCGTCGAGCAACACGTGCGCTCGTTGAATTGAGCAGCGCAGCTAGGTGCGGCCGCCTCTCACGGGGCGGTCGTTCCTGTTTACCGCCTTCGTCGGATCGGCCCCTCAGACAGAGAGCGCTGCATGACTGCCGCCCTGAAGACATTCGCGAAGGTGCGCACTCTGCACGACAGCACCACCAACCCGGGCGAGAAGGCGTCTGCCGCCGCCCGCATGACGGCGCTGGCCAGCAAGGCCGGGACGACCGTCGCCGAGGCAGTGTCCAAGTTGGACACCCCACAGCCGAAGATACCGGCTCAGGCCATGGCCGAGTCGTTCAATGCGTTTTTCAACACGCCGGAGATGCGAGCAGAACGGGCGGAGCGCGAAACCCGCCGGCGCATTGAGGCAGCCACCATCGTCCAGCGGTACGGCTCGGAGGACGCTGTATTCGCCGACACGCCCATAGAGGCGGCGCTGCGCGCGGCATGCGAGCCGCTTCTTGGGCTCGGCGAGACCTGGGAGACCGGGTACAGCCTTGCTGGCTGGGGAAGCCTCGGATCTCGCCACCAGATGCCAGCCAGCCTGCGGGATGCAGTCTCGAGGGCTTGGCCAATGCCTGAGACCGTCGCCACGGCCTGGATCGAATACGAAGCCACCGACCGCCTCACCCATGAGCGCTACGTGGTCGACGACTATTACGAGCCGCACCTATTCAGCGAGGCGAGGTAGCAGCTCATTGCAGAAATCCTGAATACCATGCCGGCGCGGTCCCTTCGCGATATGCGCGCCCGTGGAGCGTGGCTCGGCCATTGGGCAGACGGCGAGTCAGAGCAGAGCCGAGACGATCACCGCGCCGTCGTGGCCACCCTGCGCGCCGATATCGAGCGCATGGGCCAGCGGCTCGGGAGCAGGATGCAGGCGCCGCTGGGAATTCAGATCCGAACCCTGCGAGGCCCGTCCAGAATGGACAGCTGTACCGTCCAAATCGGGCAGAGCGGCACGCGGCTATTCGTGTGCTCTTGGCCGAAGGTCTCGGGGATCGAGAGATAGCGCGTCGCCTCGTCATCTCGCCGACGACGGTCGGCACCGTCCGGCGCGCTACCCAGCCGGAAGGGATGGCCGGCTCCGATTAAGGAATGCGCCTTGGGAGGACCGGACCGAATTGTGGGAAAAATCCCGAGGAATGCGCCGAGAAAAAAAATGGGGTCGCCGGGAATGGGGGCCGTGCGGTGGTCCTCCGATCAAAAGCATCAGGCAGCCGGCAGCTAATTAGCGAAATGCACGGGCTCGAATTGGGCGCGCCGAATTAGGTCAGCTTGAATTAAATGCGGATTGAATCGGAATTGGAATTGCGCTCGGCAAATGAATTAGAGTCGATCCCCAGAGCGCAGCGCGACAGCCATTGGTCTGGATGGTAGGTTGGTGCCTCAGTTGTGTACCGAGGACACAGACCATGGCACGGAAGCCGCCGAAAGTTCGCCTGATCCAGCCTCGGTTGAAGGCGATGGACCATCGAACCGTGAAGCCAATGGATACCAGGACCTATGCGGCGAGGCGGAAGGCTGATCCCGCAATGGCGTTCTACGGCACCAGCGCGTGGCAGACGATGCGTGCCGAGGTGGTTGCAGAGCGCGGCTACCGCTGTGAGGACTGCGGGGTCACGCCGTCGCGTATCTTCTGCGACCACATCACGGAGCTGAAGGACGGTGGCGCGCCGCTCGACAAAACGAACATCCGCCTAAGATGCGGCAGCTGCCACACTTCGAAGACGCTGCGGGCCCGGGGCGAGCGCATGGGGCTGCTGTAGGCAGTGGGGAGGGGGCGGGCAAAAAGTCCAGAGATCCTTTTAGGGCCCCATCACACCAGGTGCCATGCAGATTTATTTTTTGGGCGGCTCGGAATTTTCAGGCCTAATTCGAATTCCGGCCGCTGCCTATTTTGCCATTTTTCCGATTTGCACGAATTCCGGAATTGGCCGACGAACCACTCCTCGCTACGGCAATTTGTGTCGTCGCAATGGGCCTGAGGAGATCCACCGGTGGCCGAGCTCACAATCGTAGCGGGTGAATGCGGCCGCGGCTCAGGGGAATACGACACCGGCCTATTCAAGCTGCCAGCCGGCGGCGACCGCGGCGCTGAGACCATTGCGGCGATCACGGTTCATGGCGGCGTCGGAGAGAAGCAGTCTGCCCTCAGCCAGGTTCTGGGCGGTTTGCGCGGCGGCTTGGCTCTGGCGCAGCAGATGGACCTCACTATGCCGGTGACAGTGGCCGCCTCTGCCCTCGGTGCCGGCCTCGGGGCACTCGATAGCGGCCCGAAGCAGCGAGCCTTGATCGAGGTGGCTTTTCAGGATGGCGCGACCCTCCTGGCCATGACCGACGTCGGCATAGCCGCCCTCATGGAGAACGATAGGCGCGTTATCCAACTCGCAGCGAAGCGCCTTCATCCGGAGCCAGTCCCGATCCAGTCGCCCGAGACCGGCATTGCTGCGAAGGCGATGGCCTCGGCAGGGGACGCAGCCCAAGCCGCCGGATCCGCCGTATCGGACGCCTTCAGCTACATCAGGAAGACGCTCGGCTGATCCGGTAGCCACCATCCAGGATCGAAGCAGTCAGCAACTCACATCTGCCCCGCAACGCGACCGGCTAAGGGTGACCACCAACTTCCGATCAAGGCGGCTACACGTCAGCAGGATAGAGCCGTCAGAGGCCGGAAGGCGCACCATGCGGACGATGTTGGTCTCGACAATGTTGATCGGTGCCTGACCGGAGACACCTCCCGCTTCTGCTAGGAAGCCAAGGCATTGGCCGAATTCCATCTCGTAGCCGCGAGACTCGCCCATAGCGAGCGTGTTGAAGGGAGCGAGGCCTGCTGAGGCAGGAGTAGCTCGAGCGGGCTCTGCGGCCACGGCTGCTGCTGGCCGACCTTTCATAAAAACCGGCGCGATCACCATGCCGAGCCCGAACACCGCCAAAGCCGCATAGGCGGTGACGTGGTTCTCGCGGCCGCTTACATGCTCATTGATGGCATGGGCCACGCCTATGGCCATCAGGAAAAAACCCAGGATCCCGATGAGTAGCATGGCCGTGCCTCCGCTCCGTGAGCGTCGGGCATTCGGCTGAGCGACCGGTAAATCGGACTGGTGCTTTTCAGCTTCAGGTTAACCGACGCTACGCCGTTCCGCTGAGTTGAATTTTTATTCGGAACATGGGATAGGTTGTAAAATTAATTTGAGGCCGCCGCGTAGCGTAAGGGTGGGCTCCCATGTTCGACATCTACCGAGACGGCGTGTGCCTCGGGTCCCTGACTCCGATCGGGACCGGCATCATCGCACGTGACGCCAGCGGAATGCCGGTCGGCCAGTTTGGGGACCTCGCGGCAGCCATCGCACGCCTGCTGCGCTTGGTGACCGCATGACGTACCTCCAGGTCCGCGCAGTCCGCCGCATGCCTCCCGGCGACCGTGCGCCATTCCTGGCAGGCCTCGCCCGCCGCCATCTCGCCGTGCTGGAGGAGATTGGCCCTCAACCGCGCCCCACAGAGCCGGCATCCGCCGCGCACCAGCGCCGCCGCCATCGTCGTGAGCTCGACCAACTTCAGGCCCTCGCTCGACGTCTCGGCCTTACGGTCTCTGGAGCCGCCGATGCCTGACCAAGCAGACCGCATTGTTGCGGAAATCCCGAAGAGCGCACGCGAGTCTGTCCGCGTGATCCTGCGCGAAAAGTCCGGGCAGCTCGGTGCTGATCTCCGCATAGCCAGCACCACCGGCCGGGGGCCTATG
Organism: Methylobacterium sp. OAE515; assembly: GCF_041806315.1. NCBI lineage: Bacteria > Pseudomonadati > Pseudomonadota > Alphaproteobacteria > Hyphomicrobiales > Methylobacteriaceae > Methylobacterium > Methylobacterium sp. OAE515. The sequence continues at coordinate 988,680 of NZ_JBGMUV010000001.1, read as the reverse complement.
CGCGAGACACAGAAGGGCTTGCGTATCCCAGCCTCTCGGCTCGGCGATGTAATCGATGCCCTTCGCGAAGCTCAGCGCCTTGCCGGTCAACCGGACAGCTGACGAGGTTCGGCAGGGCGGCCGATGCATCTCAGCCTGCAAAGCGCCGACGGGCAGTTTCTCAGAGTCAGATCCGGATGCGCGACCTCATCCAGGGTGGTCCAACTGCTGACTTCCACACCGTCAGCGTCGTAGACTCGCAGCAGGATCAGGATGTGAGGCCCAACGAGGTGTGGCGATGCCATGGCGACTACACTGGCTTGAGGCGTCCGGCGATCTGGGTCCCTGGCGTAGCACCATCGCTGAGGAGGTCGAGATCACTAGAGAGGCCGTAGCGGGCGTGCTGCCGGTGTCGCCGCTCGACATCCTTGTGCAGCGCCTGCCCGGCGCGGTGATCCCAGAGACGGGTACGACGGGACAGGCCATGCGCCCTGGCCTGTTCTCCCTCACCATCGACCCCGACAACTCCAACTTCGCGCGCGCGCTGCGTGATGGGGATCTGCGCCGGACCGTGGCGCACGAGGCTCACCACTGCATGCGCATGGCTGGTCCCGGTTACGGCTGGACGCTGGGTGAGGCCCTCGTGAGCGAAGGCTTGGCGGGGCAGTTCGTCAGCCGCCTCTTCAACTCGCCGCCTGAGCCATGGGAATGCGCCGTGACGGACGAGGTGCTTGCGGCCAACTTGCCGGACAATGCGATGCTCGTAGGCAACGGGCACGACCACCGCGCATGGTTCTACGGCCTTGGGGGACGATATCCGCGCTGGCTCGGCTACACCCTCGGCTACCGAATTGTGGGCGACTGGCTGGAAGCGGGGTCGGACATCAGCGGCGATGCCTGGGTCAACATCCCCGCGCACGAAGTCATTAAGGCAGCCCGCGGACGCACGCTGTCGAACCTCTAACCACCGACCAGCAGGGTCCGCTTCTGACCCTCCTCAGCCGCCGGAAGCCCTGTCAGCGTTCCCCGGAAGCGGACATTCGCTACCGCCGCTTAATAGAGTTCATCTGACATGCAGCAGTGACCGCACGGAGCAGTCCTGCACCAAATCGCCCCTGAGGCAGCGTCGATCGTAATTACTCGTTGTTTCCGCCCCATCCTTCGTTTAGCTTCGAAGCAACAGCTTGCGGGTTCAGCGCTCGCGCCTAAAGCTGATTTTTGCGCTCATCATCTTATGTGGTTTCAATGCCAATTGACTCCTCCGTCGCCCAACAGCTCGTAGATCACCCTAGCGAAAGTTTGAGCACCGAATTGAAGCGATGGATTTACCCCGACGAATTGGAAGGCAGCGCAAAAATTGTGAAGGCCTGCTTGGGGCTTCGCAATCGCGACGGAGGATATCTTGTTATCGGTATTGATGACAAAAGTCATCAGGTCGATCGTCCAAGCCGGACATTCAAAACAGAGGATATGTTTCATATTGACATAATTCAGACGCTGATAGGAAGGTACGCGTCGCAACCCTTTGAAATTGAAATAGCCTACCCAGTTCGAGACGGACAGACGTTAGTCATCATCCGGGTCCCTCCTGGCGTTCGTGTTCCGGTGGCCGCCAAAAGAGATCTTGAAGACGCAACGAAAATAAAACTCATCAAAAATGGTGACGTATATTTTAGAACATTGCGTTCTAACATGACCGTCAGTACCGCCGCTGCGCAAGCAACCGACTGGTCAGACATCATCGAAATCTGCTTAGAGAACCGCGAAGCTGACCTAGGTAGGTTCGTTCGGCGACATGTCGCAGCGGGATTGGCTGACCCATCTCAACTGGGCGCTCTGAGATCCGCGTTCAGTCCACAAGTATCTCCGCCAACCTTAATCGAACAATCTAAGAAATTTCTGGATGCCGGATACGATAGATTTCAAGAAAGACTTAGACTTGGCGGCCTGGGCGAAACCGCGGTTCGCCACGCACTTGGTGGCTGGGAAGTGGCATGCGTTACCTCACCTCCGTTGTCGGGCTATAATGCTGATGAAAATTTCTATAGTCTATTAATGAGCAATAATCCTCAGCTCAGCGGTTGGCCTATTTGGATGGATACACGTGGATTTGAGGATAAAGCGGATAGGCCCAAAGTTTTTGCTGGAGGCTGGGAGGTCGTCATAAGCGAGCCCTTGTTGTGGGACCACCTCGATTTTATGCGTTTTGAGCCGACTGGACGATATTACCTGTGGCGCGCCCATGACGACGATGCAAGTGCGCGAGCACGAGAGGCGATCCCCGGCAAGTTTTTCGATCCGGGACTTATGGCAAGGAGAGTTGCTGAGGCTCTGATAGCGGGCCTTTCCTTTGCCAAATTGTCTGAACACATCTTACCTGATGTTGAACTCGCTTTATCATTTCGATGGACTGGTCTTAGGCACCGATCTCTTTCAGCTTGGGGGAGTTCGATAGCTATGTTTGGACCTAGTCGCTATGTGGCAGAGGACGATGCTGTCGATGCCACAATAACAATTAGTGGGGATACGCCGTATAGTGCTCTTGCGCCATATATTACAAATGTCATGGCTCAGGTCGTTTCTGTATTCAATGGATACACATTCAAAGAGGTATTCTCAGAAAATGCTTTGAAGCGTGTACTCAGCCGGGAGAGTTGAGGTTGCGCATGCATTCGCGGTCCAAGACAGTTGTCGCGCAGATCTGCAACCTGCCACAGGCGGCCTCATCGAAAGCCTTATATGGGTCGTGAGCAGGTACGGAGGCTATGCCTGCTTTCATCGGTTACTGCCCAAAAACAGACCGGCAGCAAACCACCCATAGCCGCCGTCGCGCTCGCCTCGGGCCCTGTTGCTCGTAGCTCATGTGTCAGGCGCAACGTCGGGATCGGTCCAATAGGGCAAGCCCCAGTGGAACGTTCCGCCATTTCGGCTTCGCGGTTCCAATTAAATTCAATTGCATTTCGGAACGCGCGCGAGCACCACGCCTAAAAGCCTATTGGAACGGATCGTCCCGTGATCGTCGGATATGCGCGCGTCAGCACCCTGGAACAGGAGGCCGGCCTGGAGGCTCAGGTTCGAGACTTGACCGCGCTCGGCTGCGAGAAGCTGTATCGGGAGCAGGTGTCATCGGTGGCGCCCCGGGCCCAGCTCAACGCGGTGCTCGACTTCGTCCGCGAGGGTGACACCCTGGTGGTGACCAAGCTGGATCGGCTCGCTCGGTCCGTCTCCCATCTAGGTAGGATCATTGAGGTCCTCGAGGCGAAGCGTGTTGCCCTACGCATCGTCAACCTCGGCGTCGACACGTCGACTCCCACCGGCAAGCTGATGCTCAACGTCATGGCCGGTGTCGCCCAGTTCGAGCGCGAGATGATGCTGGAGCGCCAGCGCGAGGGGATCGCGAAGGCAAAGGGCGAGGGCAAATATCGAGGCCGGAAGCCAACCGTCCAGGCGAGGGCGGCGGAGATCGAGGCGTTGGCCGGCCAGGGGCTCAGTATGGGGGCCATCGCCGCGCAACTCGGGATCGGCAAAGGGTCCGTGCATAGAGTGCTCAACCCGAAGGCTTCAGCTTGATCCGGGACGAAGCGGCGCGATATTCTGTGACGTCGCTGCTGGCCTGAGCCGGTACCGTACATGCCATAGGGCCCCTGAGAGGGTGGCCGCGGGCACCTCACCGGATCACCGGAGGCCCGCGCATGTCGACCGAGACCCCCACCCGTTCGAGACCGGGCCGCAAGCCGAGCATCGCCATGCATCCTGCATGTGCCGAGATCGAGCTCGCCCGCGCGGCCGGGGATTCCCTTCAGACGATCGCGGACCGGTTCGGCGTCGGCCGCGCATCCGTCGATCGCCATTGGCATGCCCTGCCGCCGGAGCATCGAGCCCGCCTCTCCGAATTGACCACTGAGCTGCAGGAGTACGAGGCCCGCATCCGGGAGGCCTACGCCGCCCTCGTTACCCTTCCGATGCCCCCGAGCGCGGCGGCCCGCCGGCGCATGGTCGCCGACACGGTAGCGCGCTCATGACCGTGCCGAGACGGACCCGCGGCGATTTGAAGGCGGCCGGCCGCAGCATGGCCATTGAGGCCGTGGACGCGATCGCGCAGCACGTCGCCAGCCTCACCCCGGACGAGATGGCCGACAATACGCGCATCGACGCCCTGACAGATCGGGCGGCCGATGCCGCGGTGAATATGGCCGAGACCTATCTGGAAGCCGGCATTCCGGCCCCGTGGGTGAAGGCCTTCCTCAGCACATTCCACCGCACGGCGACCGACCGCCTCGACGCTTACGCACTCGCCGCCCGCGCCGCGAACGGCAACGCAGGGACACCCCATGCCGTCCATTGAGAGCATCCGCCGCGTCACGATCGCGTACCAGAGCACCGGCGCCGACAAGGTTCGAGCGGATGCCGACGCCGTTGCAGCCGCTCAGACCCGCATGGGGGAAGCGGCGGAGGCGGCCAGCATCACCACCGACACGGCGAGCAAGCGCACGCTGAGCATTGCCGGCGCCTATGATCGGATGGTGGCTAAGATCGACTCCACCGCTCGGGCGCAACAGGCCATGGAACGAGGGATGCGTATCGCGAACGCGGCGTTTCAGCAGGGCGTTGCCGATGCCGCCAGCTATGAGCGGACGGTGGGCCTGCTTCAGTCCCGTTTCGGCGGCTTGGAACAGGCGGCGATGCGCGCGGGACAGGCGCAACAGCGGATGTGGCGCGACCTCGGGGACCAGGGATCGAAGGCCCTGGCGAATGTAGAGGCGGCCCGGAAGCTGTCCGGCCTCGGCATGCCGGCGGCGGCCAACTCGAACGGCGGGCACAGCCAGATCAGCGACGCCTACCGCGGACAGCTTCTCCAGGACCTCGCATTCCAGGGGAAGGATTTCTTCGAGCAGGTCATTTCCGGCGCCTCCCCGATCCGCGCCGCACTCCAGCAGGGTCCGCAGGCGCTCGCTATCGCCCAGATGGGAGGCCTCGGCCCGAAGGACATCGCCGCCGGCTTCGGGGAGAAGCTCGGATCGATCGCGGATGGCGCCACTTCGGTTGCCTCGAAGCTCGGCCCGGTCGGTCTGGCGGTCGGTGCGGTCACGGCTGCCCTCGGCACCGGTGCTGCGGCGCTGGCGGCCTATGAGCAGCAGCAGAAAGACCTATCCCTGTCGCTCGCCGGCATGGGGCGCGCGTCCGGCACGTCCCTCGGCCAGATCAACGCCATTGCAGCGGCATCGGCCGGCCCGGCGGGGCTCAGTGTGTCGGCGGCGCGGGATATGGCGGGCGAGTTCGCCTCGACGGGCCGGATCGGCTCGGAAATGTACGGCAAGCTCCTGAGCGCCGCCCGGGATTATGCGACCACGACCCGCCAGGAGCTTCCGGAGGCTACGAAGGCGCTGGCGGAGGCTTTCGCGGATCCCACGGCCGGCGCCGCGAAGTTGAATGCGCAGCTCGGCTTCCTCGACGCGGAGGCTCAGGAGACGATTTCCCGCCTCGACGCACAGGGCAACCGGCTCGGCGCGCAGCGGGCGCTATTCGATGCCTTTGCGGGCTCGGTGGAGAAGGCGGACGCCCGCCTCGGGTTCTTCTCCCGTCAATGGCAGGAGTTCAGCAGGAACACGAGCAACGAGTTCGATGCGATCGGCAAATTCGTCGACCGCGGGCTCGGTGGCGGTGACGCTGAGCAGCGGATGAAGGCGCTCCAGGGGCAGCTCGACTTCCGGCAGCGGAATAAGGGCGCGGCCGGCGGGCTGTTCGATAGCCTTCTCGGGTTCGATGAGGGGCAAATCCGGGCTGATATCGCGAAGGTGCAAGGCGAGATCGATCAGGCCGCGCAGCGCAGCCGCACCTCCGACCTGGCGCAACGTAGCCTCGCGGTGAACCGGATCGTGCAGGGCGCCAACCCCGAGGGCGAGGCGCTCAAGAAGGCCCAGGACGCGGCCACGAAGATCCGGACCGACCTTGCCGCCGGCGTGATCGACCCGAACGGAGAGAGCCGGCGCACCATGGAGGGTTTCGAGGCATCCGCCCGCCGGATCGCGGAGGACCTGAAGGCGGGCGGATCGGCCATGGCAGACAGCCTCCGCCGGGCACAATTCGACGCCTCGCAGGTCGGACGTTCCGGGCTCGGCCGTACCTCGGCGGAGATCGAGTTCGAATTCGCCAACCGCCAGCGGGACCTTGAGGCCAAAAACCTCGAGCCGTCCAAGCGGTTCGAGCAAATGCAGACCTTGGAATTGGAACGGGTCACCCGGCTCCAGACCGCGCAGCGCGAGGCCACGATCGCGGAGACGCAGCGCTCCGGCCTCATCAACACCGTGCCGGCGAACCTACGGCAGTTCTACCTCGACGCGGCCGCTCAGACCGGCGTCCCGCTGGATTACGGAATTGCGGTGTCGAAGGCGGAGTCGAGCTTCAACACCTCCGCCCGGCCGAATGACGCGCGCAGCCATGCCTATGGCCTGATGCAGCTTCAGCCAGGCACGGCGCGGGAAATGGGGGTCGACCCGTCCGACCCCGCGCAGAACGTCTTGGGCGGCTTCCGCTACCTCCGGCAGCAGCTCGACCGCGCCAACGGCGATCAGGCCTTGGCGTATGGCTATTACCACGATGGCCCGAACAGCTCCGGGGACTCGGCCGCGGCCCGGGCGGCTTATGCCCGGATCCAGCGCACCATGAATGCGCCGACCACAAGCCAGGAGATCGCTGGGACCGACACGCGGGCCCGGGCGCTGGAGAATGAGAACCGGCTTGTGGAGCTCAATTCGCAGTTCCTCGGCCGCAACGGCGCGGCGCTCGATGCCGCCACCCGTGAGCAGCAGCTCCTCAATGAGGCGATCAGTCAGGGCCGGGACATCACCCCGGCGCTCCGGAAGGAGTTCGCCGAGACGTCGGCGGCCATGGCGAATGCCACCCGAACCCTCGCAGGCACCCGGGCCGGCCGCGATCTGGAATTCGACCGCGATCAGCTCGGCCGGGATCGATACGACCAGGGAGCCTTTGCGAAGGCTCGCTCGACCTTCGGCGATACCACCAGCCCGCAGGCAACCGCATTCATCGGTGCGGCCCGGGACAACGCCATGTTGAGCGATGCTCGCACCACCCTGACGGATGCGGCGACGTCATTCGCCACCAGCCTCAGCCACGGCACGAACGCCGCCAGTGCCTTCAGCAGTGCCCTATCCCGGATCGGGGACAAGATCCTGGGCGGCGCGATCGACAGCCTGATCGGGAGCGCGTTCAAATCCGGCGGGGGGCTCGGTTCGTTGTTCGGCTTCTCCGAGGGAGGTTACACCGGTCCGGGCGGGCGTCTACAGCCGGCCGGCGTCGTGCACGCAGGCGAGGTAGTGTTCTCGCAGAACGACGTTGCCCGATGGGGCGGCCCCCACGTGGTCGACCGGATGCGGCGCGGCTTCCCCGGCTATGCCGATGGCGGCTTGGTGACGATGCCAGCCATTTCAGGTCCCGTCCCACCTGTGCCGGCGGCTAACGTGAATGCGCCGGCGCCGAGCGGCCCCGTTCAGATCGCGATCGACGCCCGCGGCGCTCAGGGGAACGCAGAGGTGCAGGCCGCCATCTCGCGCGGCGTGTCTCAAGGCCTTCAGACCTATGACACGCACCTGCAGCGCAGCATTGGCGGATACGTCGCGAACCACAAGCGCCGGTACGGCTGAGCCTGAGGAGATCACACGATGCCCCAAGCAGTCGGAACCGCGGTCCTGGGCGAGGTCGGACTCGCTTCTGTGGCCGCTCTCGACATCGGCTTCGGCCTGACCGGCGGAACGATCCTTGGCTATTCGATCCTGACGGCGGCGACCGGCAGCCTGACCTTCACCCTCACGACAGCAGAGGAGCGGACCGATGACAGCGGTGAATGCGATCCTCAGGCCTGAGGCCGGCTACATCATCTCGGACGGCCAGACGTGGGACGGCTTTCTGGGCCAGCCCGGATGCGAGGGCGTCTCTCGGCCGAAGGTGCTGCCCCTGCCGCACATGAATGCGGCCATTGGCGTGCGAGGCTGCGCGGCGCTTCTCGTGGCGCTCTATTCCCGCATCGTCCACAACCGGACCGACCTCGGCGACGTTGTGGCCCATCTCGGCGACGATCTGCGGGACACTGTGACCGCCATGCGGGCGAGGGCGCCCGATCTGACAAGCCACGATGTGGTGGTGGTGGGCTGGCGGTTCGGCGCGAACTATCCGAGCTGTTACCTCGTCTGCGACCATGCCAAGCATGGGCTCCAGCCTTTCGAGGTGGCCTCGACAGAGGGCGTTGTGGGGCCGAATGACGGCAGCCTCCTCGCCCGGATGGGCGGTGTGAACTTCCTGCGGGACGACTCGGGCTTCGATCCTGAGACCGGTGCGGCCTCGCTGATCAGGGCTCAGCAGCAGATGCCTGGCAGCTTCGTCGGTGACTTCGCGCAGATCACGGCCGTGTATCGGGACCGCATCGAGACCCGGATCCTCGACCTGCCGGACGATGAAGAGCCCCCGCGCGTTTCACGGCGTGAGGAGCTATTCGCTCTCATGGCCGGATCCTGACGCGATCAGAAATCACCTGCCGAAAGGTCCGGCGGGTGAAGGCTCGGCCCCGGGAGGACGCCCGACATCGGTCCCGGGGTCGGGCAATTCCAGGTTGGATCGGAGCCACCAGGGCCACGCGCATTTCCAATAGAGCGCGCGCCAGCCTCAGCGGCGCAATTCGTTGTAGCGATTCACGAGGTGGCGGATCATGCAGTTGCCCGCCTCCAAGTCCCCACCATTCCCGCCGTTCCGCTCAACCTGTGCGGCCGCCTCATCACATACGGCCTTCGTGTAGGCTTCCCACGTGGCCTGTCCCTTCAGAACGGCCCGCTTCTCCGCGTTGGCGCGCTCAGCCCCCGACATCCCCCCTATCGAGCCATAGGCGACCGTAGCCTCGGCGTCGGCGAGGCGCTTCTTCAGCTCCGCCTTCACGCGGATGCGGAGCGCCTTGGTCTGATCGTAGAGGCAGTCAGACTTGCCGACGTGCGATAGGTCGCCCTCGCAGCGCCCGACATACGTTGCGGTACGCTCTTGGTACGGTTTCAACGTGGGGTCGTCTGTCGGCAGGCCTTCGGCTGCCATGGCTGTCGACAGGCTAGCACCGGCCAGGAGGATCGATAGAAACGCGACTCGCATCCCTCAGACGTACCCGAATCCTGGGACGGGCAGCAGGCTGTGTCGGCTCCGCGACACTGCCGAACATCGTGCTGTGGACGACGCTGTTTGCCCGTGCATGATCAACGTTCGAGCGCGATGAGGATCAACTGACACCCGATCCGATTGCCATGCTCGCTCTGCCCCAAGCCTTTGTCCACCGGCACCGTGAAGAGGTTGCCGTACTCGTTTCCTCAGCCATGTTCTTGGCTGGCGCGATGGTCATTGTCTGGACAATGAGTCTCTGAACCCTCTTCCACCCGGTGAAGGCATGAGCCAAGCCAGCGATCCGATACCCGAAGCCGTGTCATCCCTGATTGCGGCTGGTTATATGGTTGAGCCGTTCGTCGAGGATCCTTGCCTTTGGCGTGTGAACGGTGAGGTGATGACCGGCGCCGAGCTTCTCGACGAGGCGACGCGAATGGGTCTCATGGACGGCTGAGGCCACCTCCAGTAGCTCTCATCCGGTGAGGGGGTAGCACGATGAGAGAAGTGCAGAGGATCGTCGACGCGATCGCCACCCTCAAACGTGCTCTCGCGCGGGCCGGGATCAATGCACCTTTCGCCATTGAATTTGACGAGGCGGCCGCCGGCTCTCGGCTGGCGGCCATCATCACGCGCGATCTGCCGTTAGAGGTCATTAGCTCGCGGCAAACTGGTCTCGCTCCGGAGCTGTCTGGGAAGCGGCGGGAGCAGGCCGAGATCAACGGCGTTAAAGTGCGGTGGCCGGGCCGCCCTGCTCGGTCCGGACCGGCCTCGGTTGACGAGTGACCGTCACGTAGCCCCAGGCTTGTCCCGACACCCGCCACGACCTCGGCGCCGAACGACAAAGCCATGAGCGACGATCCTGAAGCCACGCATGAGCGTGCCGCGATCCAGCACATGATGCGGCGCTTGCATGGATTCGCGGGCGGGCTCGGTCTGGACGAGGCAGCCACGCGGCGCATCGCCGAGGCGGTAGCCGCTGATATGCCCATTCGGACCGACGAAGAACGGGTCGTGGAGGCTCAGACTCGGCTGGCTGCGGCATTGATGGCGTCGCGCATGGGCGACGAAACTGATCCGGTCCTCAAGGCCGTCGCGGCCCTGAAAGCCGCCGGCATCGCCGTCGAGCCGGTTGGAGAGGAGATGGACCGGTGGCGTATCGGCGACCTGCTGTTCAGCGATGCGGAGATTGTGAGGATCGCCATGAGCCGGGGGCTGATGGAGGACCCCGATGCCTGGCGATGCTTCCAACCCCTTCGGCCTGACCCTCCCGCTGCGGATCGTGCAGCTGGAGGAGGCCGTGAAGGTGATGGATTCGGGTGACGTGGTCGCGGCCTACATCTACGTGGCGGCCGGTCGGGAGCGGCAGACCCAAACGAGGCGGGTCTCGCCCGCGGAGGGACTCGCGGCGGCGAAGGTGATCGCACGCGCGCTGACCGATGCGATCGAGCGCGGCTCCACGTCGTGACCGACGAGCAGGGCGGCTACCTGCAGGCGCTCTCGTCTGCGCTCATGGCACCGCTGGCAGATCGGGCAGAGCATCGGCGACGTCCGCGTGATGCAGGCCCACGAGGATGCCATCGCCTACCTCGACCTGCTGATCGCCACGAAGAAGCAGCATGCGGCAGAGGATGAGGCGGAGCGGCGGGCGACCGGAGGAGCCGGAGGGGCGTCGTTCAACCGCTCGGGATCGGGACGCTGACGCTCACATCGACCCGGCAAACGACCCCGTCTGCGCCATCCAGAACATCTAGATGCCACGTATCACCGAGCATCTGGCGATACCCCTCGTCCTTCAGGATCTCGCCAGCGAGCTGGACGCCCATAAGTCGCGCAGCGTCCTGATCGGCCAGTTCTGTGCCCTCGGTGTCGATCTCGCTGCGACCATCGTGGACGTTGAAGAAGTAACGCGGCACCCGCGCCTCCATCCTGGCTCCATCATGGGCGAACCCACGCCCAGGACGATAGTTCGGTCCAGTTTCAGACAGAGGTTAAGCGTTGCCGAGCGAGACACGTGCCACCGGCGCCTCAACGGGCGCGAGCAGCAAATTCCCAGACGGGAGGCCCCCAGGTCTGACCCGGCTTCGTCCGGTAGCCGGAGAAGCGGTCGAACACGATCCGGTCAGGCTCGACACCGACCACCGGCCGCTCGTTCACCATCAGCGCGCCGGCATATTCCACGCGCAGGAAGCCGTGCTCCGGATGGACCCCGAACAGCTGCTCCGCCGTCCAGCCGAGCCGGTGCGCCTCGGCGCCGTGCTGGTCGAGGAAGGCCAGCGCGTTCTCGCGCATCACCTTCCACTTCGCCGGCAGGAGATACCGACACGGCGAGGCATGCTCGGACAGGCGCTCGATCTGGTCGCGCCAGGAGGCGACGGTGGGCTGGAGGTCTGACATTGTCGTAGAGGTAGGCATACTGCGTTAACGAGGCACCACCCATCTTAACTGGGAGCCACGAGGCGCCTTGGTCGAGCCAAGTGTTGCTGCTACAGGTTGGGCCTGACGAAATGGGCGCTGCAGAATCGATGATCGCGAGTGCGAGCGACCAAAGGGGTGACGAGCCGCTTGTGTCGCCGCTGATCGAAATGCGGATGTCGCTTCAATTTGCGACGTTGGGATCGCTGCGCACACCCTACATAGGCCTGCTGTGGAGCAAGCTTCGGGACCGCTACTTTCAGGGTATTGAACAACCTCCTATCCCGCCTGTTTTCGAGACCTTCGGCGGTCCTCCCAACGCTGGCGTACCGCAGCTGAACATCCAGTTTAACGCACCAGTCCCCCGCATCGTGTTCGAGGGAAACGATGCCGGCATGTACCTGCACGTTCAGCAGGACCGGCTGATGCTCGTTTGGAGCCGCTATCCCACGGAGCAGCCTTATCCTGGCTACGAAGCCATGCGCGATAGGTTCGCGTCAGAAATTCGCGTAGTCCAGGATTTTCTCGAGGCCGAGAACCTAGGCGAGATCCAGCCGAATCAGTGCGAGCTCGTCTATATCAACGCGCTCCTGCTCCCCGGTGACGCCGCTGTCCATGAGCACCTGGATCGCGTGACGCCGCTCTGGCAGCCCATTGACACCGGCCTGCCGTTCGAGTCCGCGCACATGCTGAATCGGTATATTATCTCGTCTGGCGGCAAGCCGACCGGGCGCTTACATACCTCATTCTCGCCTGCGGTGCTCACCGCTACCGGCGAGCCGAATTACCAACTTGAAATTGTAGCTCGCTGTCGCCCGGAAGGCGTGGCAATTGCCTCAGCATTCGCTACGTTCGACGAAGCGCACGATCTGATCGGCCGCGCGTTCAAAGGTGTGACGTCCTCAACGGTACGGGCGTCGGGAGGAGATTGATGGCCGCGAGCTCAGCGATCGCTCGGCAATATCGCCCCGATGGCTTTGGGGTGCCGGTTTCTGGCGCCCTTGATGCGCGGCCGGCCATTGGCGAAGCTATGAGCTTCTCGCGCATGCGTGCGTATGAGAGCAGCTTCAATTCGAATTGGCAGCGCGAGGCGATGAGCAAGATCATCTCGCTGATCGAGATGCCGCAGAATTGGGACGGCTATGGCTCGTCCCCACTGCGTCGGGACACCGGCATGTTTGCGCTGCAGGTCCTTCAGGATGTCATGCAGCCGCGCACGCCCATGCCCGCAATCGTGCCGTCCGCTACGGGAGTGCAGTTTGAGTGGCACGAGCGCGGCATCGATCTTGAGCTGCACGTGTCCGCACCATACGCATGCGAGATCTGGTTCGAGGATCACACCGGCCAGCACCAGCCGGTTTCGGATGAGCTGTCCAGCGATCTCGCTCCTGCGCGTAATGCAGTAGCGGTTCTGACAAGACGCTGAAGCACCGCCGCGGCGCATGTCCAGCAACATCGCCGGGCGCTTGATTGAGGATGCGATGGAGCTTTACCGTCGCGTCCGTCCTGATCAGGTCGTGGAAGACAAGAACACGGGGGAGCTACGCCCATCCTCCGCTGTCTTTCGAGATCCGAGCATGTCTGTGGACGTTGCGGAATTCCTACGCGAAGACGGACTTGACCATAATTGGTCACTTCGCGAATTCGCTGGTTATTCACTCGCCCGGTTCACAGCCGCCTACGCCCGCTCTAAGCAGCAGACTGTGGTGCATACGCCAATTATTGAGGATCCGGCTAACCCGTATCATGCTGAGGTAGTCGGACATAAGACTCCTGGCACTGCACGGCAAATGAGCAAAGATGTTGCATGGGCTCATCTTGAGCCAAAATCATAAGCACACCTCTGCTGCTTGGCCCACGAGCGCCACGCCCGCTCGGCCCCGCCCCGATCTGCTCACGGGGCGGGGGAGCGCCCGATCTCACCAGCGTGTGAGCCGAGCCGATACGCAACTTGGCTCGGCGGCTGCTCGCGACCCATTGCGGAGGTCGGAAACCTTCGCTGAGAAACGGTGCTACTCGATCGCCTCGTTGGCTTTCCTCTCCGGCGCCTTCTCAATGACGATGAGCACAGAGCCGCTCAGGATGCTCTTACCGGCTGCGTCGCGAACTTCAGCCCGGTACTGGGCAGCGGACCGCCCCTTGTGCTCGAACCTGAGCATGTCGGCCAAAGTCTTGCGGACAACCGCCCACACGGCAGCCTCGTCCGGCAATTCGTGGCCGACGTCATCTATGGCGACGATGCTGTCGAACGTGTCGATGAAAAAGCGAGGCATTAGGCCCTCCGCGCCGCAGGCGGGAGCACGCGCCTCTCCCAGCCGCCAGCGCCTACGATCAATCGGCCGACAGTTACTTCCTGTGCCACATGCAACCGAAGAGCGCTATAACGCACGTTTGAATTGCACGTTACGTGGCTGCGAGAGCTGAGTTAATTGAAGCCGCGCGCCACAACTGCTGATAGAAGCTTAAACGCCTCACATATGTAACAAAGCGGAACTTGTTTTGGATTGGGGTTTTGCCCCGCGCGTACAGGAGAGCGGTATCGGAGCGACGATCGGCTGATGGCGGGAGGAAGCCTCACGGTTCCTCGGTTTCAGCATGGCCGAGCCGCGAGGGGAGCAAATGTCCAATCCGCTGATCATGAAGCTGGAATACGGGGCGCGTCTGACAGACAACGACCGTGCCGTCCTCCAGGACCTCACCAGAAAGACCCGCCGTGTCCCACGGCGTTCGGACATCAGCACCGAAGGCGAGCGGCCCGAGAACGTGCACCTCGTCATGGAAGGCTTCGCCTGCCGCTACAAGACCCTTGCCGATGGACGGCGCCAGATCATGGCTTTCCTGGTGCCGGGCGATTTCTGCGACCTGCATGTCGCCATCCTTGGCGAGATGGACCACAGCATCGGCACCGGCTGGGGCTGCACCATCGTAGACATCCCGCGCTCCGCGATTGAGGATCTCACAGCCCACCATCCCCGCATCACGCGAGCGCTGTGGTGGGCCACCCTGGTCGACGAGGGCACGCTGCGTGCGTGGCTCGTCAACATGGGGCAACGCGATGCCGACCGGCAGATGGCGCATCTCGTCTGCGAGTTGCTCGTGCGCCTGCGAATGGTTGGCCTCGTAAGCGACGGTAGCTTCGCGTTCCCGATCACCCAGGATGATCTCGCAGACACACTGGGTATCAGTGGCGTGCACGTGAATCGGGTTCTTCAGGACCTGCGTTCCCAGGGCCTGCTCGAATGGAAGAGCAGGCGCCTTTACATCCCGAACGTAGAGCGGCTGATGGCCTTTGCGGAGTTCGATCCGAAGTACCTCCACCTCAAGCGACGCAAGAACGACGAACGTGTGCTCTCGGGCACGTCGTAGACCGGCTTCTCCGGAACGTCCGCGTCCGCAAGGCTAAGGTCTGTTCGCCCCTCGCTCCGAACCTAGCGCGAAAGTACTAAGCGGCAGACCTGATCGACCGACATAAACCGACCCGATACGCAACGCGGATCGAGGAGTAGGATGGGCAGCGACGGTGACCGGGCCGTGACGGGACGGCCAACTCCGGCGTCCCGCGCGGGCCTCAGTCTGCCCGAGAGGGACAAGCGATGTCGAACTTCCAAGGGCGCGACGCGCGTGAGATTTCAATGGCCAGCGGTATGGTGGTCTCCGGGCTGGGCGAGCTCATGATCACCAAGGGACTGATGACCCATAAAGAGGCTGCGGCCCTGATTAAGGCCGCGCAGGGCGGCGCCACGGTTCATCCGACCGTCGCGACCCCTGGCGCCTTTCTGGTGATGCACGAAATAGGTCAGCTCTGGGCGGCGACTGACGCTCGCAGGCCTTGAAACGAAAAAGCTCGCGCCGGCGGACCGGGCGAGCTGAAGGTTACGGGCAGCAGCTGTTGCTGGCTGAAACCCAGCATCCTACCCCGCCGTGCCGCGAGCAGGTGCCTTGGCGATGTTGGCTGAAGCTCCAGTCCCCATCCCGGCAGTGAGCTGTGGCATCCTGCGGTTTGGAGCAGCCCGGTCCTTTGGCATGCTCTGGGCGAGGAACCACGCAGCCATCGCGGTTGGAATAGGTGCCGCCCTTCAGCTCGTCCGGTGTGAAGAGCTTGCACTCGCGGGCCAGGGCGGCAGGCGCGTGCACAAGGATTCCGGCGCCGAGGAGCGCAAAGGTGACCAGCCTGAACTTCATCTGCATGCTCCGAGGCGTAATCGCGCCGGAAAATGCAGTATCCGTGATCGCTTCGGGCGTCCGTTGTGCCGACTACACAGCCCGGGACGAAAAAGCCCCGCGCGGCGGTGCCGGCGGGGCTTCAGAGGGTAGTATCCTGGAAGTCAGACAGTCACAGCCTCAGCCGCCATGTCGGCTCGCACATCAGCCGGCAGCTCGGCAAAAGCATGATACCCGGCTGCCTGCGCCGCAACGTCGAGCGCCCGATCGGCGCTGTCGGCCTGCCCCGTCCAGAGGACCGCGCGGCTGCTCTTCTGCCTCACCTGAAAGATGGTCATAGATACCTCTTGCTGAGCCAATCGGGCTTTGGCAGATCAAGAGGTGATCGCTGACGTAGGTTCCGCGGATTGTCTCCGCGTCCAGCAAGAGGAGATGAAATAGCCCCGCGCCCGGTGCCAGCGAGCGCTTCGAAGGAGCCTACCTGTCCAGCCTGGTGCCGGTGAATGTGAGCGTCCCCGCATAGACTCGGCAGCCCTCCTCATCACGGACTGTCACCGTAACCGCTTGATTGTCGCCGTAGCCCGAGGTGATCAACTCCGCGACGTCGGACAGGCTCGCCATGACCTTCTCACGAGCCGCTTCCACATTCTCGCATTCCAGGCCTTCTCCATCGCGCTGGAGCTCGCCATCGTGGATGTCGAAGTAGTAGCGAGGCACGCGAACCGCTCTCCGTCCGTTGGCTGGACGTGGTCAACTCACGGCTGGGCACCCAGTTCTGCGGTATATTAAATTCAGTTTGTGCCTCTGGCAGATCGCGGCACTGAAGAGGGTTGCTAAACCCAGTTGAGGCACTACCGAGTCATTCAAGCCGCAGTGTATTTCATGATGCCCGAGTATACGGTGCGGTCGTCTTCACTCCTAATCAATATCTCATGAGGGCAGCTTTCGCCAACTTTGCGTACTTCATCAACAATAATTTCACAGAGTGCACGCTTGGCATGCTGAACCGCGGCCTGAAGATCAGCGCAATCTATGAATTTTTCATCGAGCGTATTGCGACCCTCGTCGATTTCAAAGAAGTAGCGCGGCATATCGCTCTCCGTTGATCTGAGAAGGAGCGCACGCAGCTTCCGGTCGCTGGCGCGAAGTCCCAATGTAGCCGCTGGGCTCGCTCTGCCATCACCCGATTGAATGATCGCGCGCACGAAAAACTGCTTTGACTGTAGGCTAGCGCCAGCGGCTCCCGCATGGCACCTCAGTGACATGACGAAGTCCACTGCTCAGACCTGCGAAGCGAAGATCGACGGCGTCTGGCGCTTGATCAGCAGCGCTGAAGCGAAAGGCGTCTACGTCATGGCACTCAAGCGCTGCCCGTCCTGCCACGGCGCCGTGGTATTCTCGGGGTCATACGCTGATAATGGCACTCGGCAATTTAGCCACCGCAGGGTCCATACCGGCTGCCCTCTGGACCCAAAGCGATATTCCGGAACGCCATCGCCGCATCCGCAGGCGCTCACCTGAGGCGGGCCGACGTCGTTGCCTTATCAAATGATAGAAGCCCGCCCGGATGGGACCCGGGCGGGCTTATGCGACTGCGGCGGCGAGGCCGCACCGGTGTACGGGAACGATGCTGCTCTGCCGCCGCTCAACCGCCCGGCTGATCGCTGGTTAGAACCTGCTTCGGCTTGGTTGACGTTCCGTATCTTCAGTTGAGCCTGAGGCCGCAGATACAAAAAGCCCCACACGGCAGCGCCGGCGGCGCCTCACGAGGACGTCAATCCGTCCAGCCTAGATCCGGCGAACGTCAGGGTCGCCGTGTATACCGATTCTCCTGCCTCATCACGCACGGTCATGGAGACGGTTTTGCTACCCCCGTCCGAGGGGATCGCGTACCGGGCCATCTCGGATAAGCTTAACGTCGCCTCTCGGCGCGCGCGAGCGAGATCGGTGCATTCGATCCCATCCTCGTCAGGGTAGAATTCGTCGTCCTCATAATCGAAGAAGTAGCGCGGCATTCGGCACTCCCCGCGACGTGGTCTCAGAGGGCAATGCCGTGCAGCTTCGGCCTCACGCGGATTGGGTCCACATCAATTGAAGAGTTTGGGTGCAGCGGCCGCGTCTTCTGCCGACCGCGACCGACACGAAAAAGCCCGCGCCGGCGAACCGGATGGGCGTGGCGCTAGCCTAAGAGAAGGCCGGCTGACGAGTGTTCTGCGGTGCAGCAGGCAGCGCATCTTCGGTAGACGCTGCCCCGGAGCCCTCGATGCAGCCGATCAGGTCAGCTTCGGACATCGGTCTGCCATCTGGGTCCAGAGCAGTGATGTTGGCGTCGCCTCGAGCGGTAAAGTCCCGCAGCTTCTTCAGCGCCCACTCAGCGGTCGGACAGTTGTAGGTAACGTTGCCGTGAGGCCGCATGCTTCGAACAACGTAGATGCGCGGCGAACTCATCAGACCTTTATCCCTGCGGCACCGAGTATGGCGCGCTGTTTTATGATACCGACACGATTGTTTCTAATCACACGCTCGACATCAACCGCGCTGGGGTCATCTGCCTTGCGTAGCATGTCTGCAGCAACTGCAAGAGACGCGAGTAACTGCTCATCCAAAGCTATGCTGAGCGCCATCCTGCGATGGAGGCGATCGCGTTCAAGATCGGTAGGCTTCCTAGGCTCCGACATGGCTGCCTAACGGCGCAACTCGAAATTCGTTCGCTGCCAACGGTTGTCGTAGCGAGATCGGCCCTAGTTGGGTCCCCGGCTGCGGATGCTGCGGGGAGCCGATGTCGGTCCACATCACGAAAGGTGCTCAGGAGAATGCCATTGCGGCAGCGCTTCTGGTCAAGCATCTCGGGAAGTTGCTGATCAGCACCGGAGTGGTGACGAACACAGAGGCCGCGAGAGTGGTACGGGCGGCCGAAGCGGAAGCTGCCTCGCTTGGACCGGATTCCGGTCCTGCGATCGCCGAGGTAATTCGCGAGACTGGCCAGGAGTGGAAAGCTTCCGAGTAGATACGGCACGAAAAGCCCCGCGCGGCGGTGCCGGCGGGGCTGAAGTGGTCTTGAGAGGAACGGCGGACGAGTCGCAAGCGGCGGGCCACCCGGACGTCGCGCACGAAAAAACCGCCTCGGCCGGGGCCGGGCGGTTCGAGGTTGCTGCCTTGGGATGCTGGTAGACGCGCGGGCAGCGACGCGGTTCCGATCAGGGCGGCCGCTGCCGGTCCGCGACCCAGCCGCCGACGAGTAGGCCGATCAGCACGATCATATCACCACCGGGAAGCGATAGGCTGCTCAACGACGATCGGATTGCCACTCGCTGTCTATGTGGCGGCAGCTCGCAACACCGGGAGAGATGATGCCTCGCGCACAGAAGCTGACCGGACTGCACCCAAGCTGCCTGTTTCCAGGAGAGCCCGAGATCGCAAAACTGATCCTCGGGCCGACGCGCGCGAGGTTGTGGCCTTCGCTCGCCATTGTGCTCGAGCGCCGGGGCCTGCCGAAGGTCGACCCCCAATTCGGCGGCCGCTACTGGCCTAAGGTGTGCGCCTTTCTCGACCGGCTGCAGCTCTTGGACGAAGATTTGCGAATCACGGTCGAGCATAAGGCCAGCTCAGCGAGCCATCGCACAGGCGGTGCTCGGGCGCGCAGGCAAGATCCGCAATGACAGGCCAAGGTCGCAGCCTATCTCGTATCGATGCCCCCTGCCTCCTACCTCACCAAGTCCGCCCTCGCAGCCGAGCTGATGATCAGCGAGAGCACCGTGGACGATTACGTCCGACGGGGCCTCCTGCCGCCGCCGATACGCATCTCGCCCAGCTGCGTGCGCTGGCGCTGGGCTACCTTGGACGCGATCCTGCGGGCCTCAGAGAGCCCGAGATGGTCGGTCGAGGATTCGAGCCCGGAGGAGCGCGCAGCTCGGGAGATCGAGGCTTCTAGGCAGCCTACGCTTCAAGACCGAGCAGCGGCAGAGGGTGTCGCCCGGATACTCGCCGCCGCGCGGGAGCGGCGGAACAAGGGTCAAGTTATTGATCCAGGGGCCGCCCAAGCGATCGCAGCTTCGAAGGAGCGGTCACGCCCGGTGAAAAAGCCCAAGGGTGAGAAGAGCTGAGGAACCAGGCTGCTATGCCTTGCGCAGCCGCACGCCTAGCACCTCGCTGTGCCCGAACACGCGTCAGCCAATGTGCTCGGCGGCCCACTCGTCGAAAGACGGTCCGTTGTCAGCGACTAAACCGGAATGGCGATCAAGCGCGCGGTCGATCGCCTTACGATCCCAGCGGTTCGTACCCTTCATGGCTTTAGGCACGATCCCCTTCCGGACCCAATCGTCGAAGGCAGACAACGAATCGCAGCCGCAATACTCCGCGGCTTGCTCGCGACTCAGCCCTCGAGGAAGCATGCCGAGCGGTAGCTTTGTCATTGCGCCAATGATCCAGTGTCATGCAGGCCTCAGCCCGTGCTCAATGGGCCGCCCCAATCAGCTCACCGTTCTCCGGGTTTGAACGGCGGCTCCTTGCCCGGCGGCACGCTCTCCTCGGCCATGCTCAGCAGCATCGCGACCGTCACGTAGGTGCCGGTGAGCGTGGTCAGATCGACGACGCCTTGGTCTCCAAGCACGGCCTTGGCGCGTGCGAAGGTCTCGTCCGAGACCGCCTGCTTCGTGGAGAGCTCCATGCAGAAGTCGTACACGGCGGCCTCGTCGGGCTTCATGCCTTCCGGCCGCTTGTTCGCCTTAAGGTCGGCTGCGACCTGCTCGGAGAGGCCAGCTTTGATCGCCAGAGGGTAGTGGGCATACCATTCGACCTGGGAGCGCCAGAGGCGCCCCTGGATCAGGATAGCGAACTCATTCAGCCGTGTGGGCACCGAGGTATGCCAACGCAGGTAATCGAGAAGGTCGTACATCCGCTGGGCCATCTCGGGGCTACGGATCATCGGGTTGTACGGGCCTCCGATCCCGACGCTCGAAACCTTCATGATCTTCTCGCCGACCGGACGCTGAGCCGGCGTGAGTTGATCCATCGTCAGCTGAGGGAAGCGAGGTTCGCGACCGAATGCGCCCGAGGATGATTGAGCCGCGAACCATCCCCCGGCGGCCGCCACTATAGCGACGGCAGCGATGCTTTTGGTGCTGAGCAGGCTCATGGATCCCTCCCTGACGCGGGCGCGCTCAGGCGCGCCTCTGTGTTGAGGGATAGTCCGTCATGCCTCCGCAGAGATCCAGTGCCTCGACCCAGCTCGCACAGTCCGACCTGGTTGCTTCAGCCCTGACTTTCTTCGGCTTCCTCGTGCTGCTGGGTCGCCGTGAGCGAAGGGAGCTCGGTCAGAGGGACCTCTTACCGCACACTCGCTCGACAGCGTCCCCGCTATCTTCAGGCCGGGTGTTGAAGGCGATCGGGACCCTCGGCGCAGCCTCCCGGGCTGTGTTGATGAGGGTCTCGAACACCGGCAGGTGCCGCGGCCAGGAGCGTATGCCGGCGCCGATCACGAGGCAGTCGTAGGAGCCTGATGTAAGCATCTGCTTCAGGATTGGGCCGGCCTGATCGTCTGGCCGGATGAAGCACTGCTCGGCGGTCCAGCCGCGGCCGCGCATTTCCTCCAGTGCCACCTTGATCCCGTGGTGGATCTTCTCGGCGTTCAGCCCGGGCGGGAGAGCTGGGTCCGAGAAGTCGACCGCCTCCGGTTCATAGCCCACCATCAGAACGCGCATAGGACCCTCCGGCGCAGGGCACCGGACTGAGCCGGCCACCTCGTCAGCTAGCAGCCAAGCGGGCGCGCTCAAGCCTCAACGCTCATGCGTCGGACTAGCTGTCTGAACCCTGGCAGACATCTCACAGAGTGCGCTCGGCAATGCCCTTCGTGTTGCGCCCGTGTTGCTTGGAGCAACCGCAATCGCGTCGGCTCACAGCGTAACCCATTGTAAAACAAGGATCTGTGTTGCGACGTGTTGCGGACGCAGAAAAGGCCTTCGTCGCAAAGAAAAACCCGCCAAGTCATTGACAGGGCGGGGTAAATTCTGGCGACCCCGGTAGGGCTCGAACCTACGACCTGCCGCTTAGAAGGCGGCTGCTCTATCCAGCTGAGCTACGGAGTCAGGAGGTCAGGAAGCCCCAAAAGCCACGGGTTCCGCCCTCGGTCAAGCGTTTCCGCCACCACGCACTTTCCGTCTTGGAGAGAGGCTGAAAATGCCAAGCTCATAGCGGTGAACCGGTTTTGGCGGTGGATCCCCGTTTTGCCGGTGAACGATGTCCCTGGCCGTCCGAATACCGTCCGAGTTACGCATTGGCCGGAAGCGGGAGGTGCCGCCGTTAGCCCAGCGCGTGGTGACCGGGTTGGCCGATCAGATCGGTGCCTTGCAGATCCAACTCACCCGACTGGAGAAGGAGTTGCTCGCCTGGCATCGGGACAGCGACCTGTCGCAGCGCCTGGCGACGATCCCGGGTGTCGGCATCGTCTCGGCCACCGCGTTGGCCGCCTCGGTGAGCGAGCCCGAACGCTTCCGCTCCGGTCGGCAGTTCGCGGCCTCGTTGGGCCTGACACCACGGCAGAACTGCAGTGGCGGCAAGGACCGCCTGGGCCGGATTTCGCGCATGGGCGACCGCTACCTGCGCCGGCTGCTCGTAGTCGGCATGACCTCTCTGATCCGGCGTGCGAAGACGACACCGACCTCGGTCGACCCGCGGCTGCCGGCGCTGCTGCAGCGTAAGCCGGTGCGTGTGGTGACTGTTGCGGCGGCCAATCGCACGGCGCGGGTCGCCTGGGCGATCATGACCCGCGGCGGCACCTACCGCGCACCGGCGGCCACGGCCGCCTGACAGCACGCAGGGGAGACGTTTCCAGGTTGCGAGGACGATGAGAGTTGATGGCGAACCGGTCAGACCGGGAGCCGGGACACCCCGCCGCCTGTCCAGGGCATCATAGCCCGCAAAGCAGAGTGGGACCCAGCTCGCGGATACCATCAGGGCCAGCGGTCAACATGAACGACTGCATCAACAGCCGGACACAAGACTGCACCCGACCAACGCGTCAGAAGCTCAATTCGCCACTTGCAATGCGGGAGCCATCCACACAGGACAGGCCGCTTACGGCCAGATTCCGACATTCATGGCCGCCCAGATTGTCGGTTAGCCGACCTTCCGGTAGCCCGAGGAGGGCCCTACGCGGCAGCAAACGCTTCCCAGCATCATTGGGGGCAGCTCGGCCGTAGATCCGTGAGAGCCGTAAACATCATAAAATACAACTTTTATGATGTTCGGGGCTAAGCTGCTTGGATTGTTGAACTAATATCGGCGCTCGCTTCGTGCTCAATCTGGAAACATCATGCTTTGCTGCGATGGCGCACAAAGTGTGAGGTTTCGGTGAAGCAGGCGCGCGTACCCACGGAGGCTGAGTTCAAACGCTTGGTAGCGGTGGTAGGGCAGGGAGGCACGGCCGAAGAAATCGAGCCGCGCTGATGCTCAGCTACCTTGCTGGCCTACGCGTCGGCGAGATCGCGGCGCTCCGTTGGGGCGATCTCCTCGATGCCCAGGGGAGGGCGCGCGAGCAGCTCCGGCTGAGCGCGGCCGTGACGAAGGGCGGGCACGCGCGGGTGGTGTTCATGAACGCTCGACTGCGACGTGAGATCGAGCAATTCCGGTCCACGCTGCCGGCACCGCCCCCGCGCACCAGCCCGTGCTCGTCACCCAGAAGCGCACGGCCTTCAGCCCGAACACGCTGAGTCAGCTCATGCGCGGGTTCTACGATCAGGCCGGCCTGGATGGCGGCTCAAGCCACAGCGGCCGGAGATGGTTCATCACCCGCCTCGCACATGCCGGGATTTCGCCTAAGGCCATCATGATGCTCGCAAGTCACCGCCATCTCTCGACCACGCAGCGCTACATCGACGTCAACGACGAGATGATGCGTGCGGCTGTCGAGGTGCTCTGACCACGACCGCGGTATCAGCCCATCGCGGTTGCGACCACCGTCAGCCGCCTGCGGTACGAGACAGGAATCGGCGCGTTTAGGACCGTAGGTGGAAGTCGAGTAGCGCTCCCTGCTCGTCGCGCAGATCGCCACTGCTAAGCTCCCGATACCACTTTGTCAGACCGTGCCCGGAACCTTGGCTATAAGGGCCGATTATCCCAACACGGCCACGCTTGGTGTTTCAGCCGGAGAAAAACGATGCGCGTTGTTCAGCTGCTGATCGCATCGTGCATACTCATGACGGCCGGCGCGAACCTGGCCTCCGCCCAGTTCGTCGATCCCTTCAAGGTTCTTGAAGAGGCAAAACGTGATCGCCTGGAGCTAGATAAGCGGCTCGCACGGGAAGCGGCGGAACGACGGCAAAAGGAGAAGGCGGAGCAAGCTGAGAAGCTGAACGCGCAGCGCAAGCTCGATCAACAAAGAGCTGCGGCCGTGAGCGCTTCCCCTCCAGTCGCGTCAGCAGAACAAGCTTCGGCTTCCCAGAAGCCTGCACCCAGCCCCGAACTGCGAAACCCGCTCACTGTCTCCGGCGATGCTGCAGGAGGGTCCTTAGAAGCTACCAAGACAAGTGCCCCAGCGGCTCCTGGGACCGTAGCGGTTGTAGATCCATCACCGGAGCGGTCGGACAGCACCACCCACGCGGCTCCCGTCGCGAACTCCACCACAGCTCCACCGATCACGACAGGCGCTCCAGATGTGCCACTCTCAGCAACCCTGTCTCCCGATCCTTCGAGCGCTCCCCCTGTTGCCTCTGAACCCCCGCCAGGAACGCCGCTGGTTGGCGAGGTCACGAGGCCCGTTGTTGCGGCTCCTGCACGCGTACTGATCACGGTCGACAAGGCCACCCAGCGCATGCGGGTGACGGTAGATGGGAAGCTGCGCTACTCGTGGGCGGTCTCAACGGCACGAGCGCCCTACAGGACCCCGGCAGGCACGTTCCACCCTTTGTGGCTGGCAAAGGTGCACTACTCCAAGGAGTGGGATGACGCCCCGATGCCCTATTCGATCTTCTTCACAGCAGCCGGGCACGCCATCCATAGCAGCCGCGCCACACGCCAGCTCGGTCGACCGGCTTCGCACGGATGCGTCCGACTTGCGCCGTCCCATGCTGCCGCGCTGTTCACGCTCGTGCGGGCTGAGGGTGCGGGCACGACCAAGGTCGTGGTCACCAACGGTGCGGCGGCAGGAAGAGCAGCACGGGGCCGCACGGCCGACGCGCGTGCTCATCATACACGGCGCGCATCGTCTGACATTTAGCCGATGGGATCTGGCGGTGGCTGGACCCGGTAAAGCGGCTCTGGGCACGCCCGCCCGGCTGTAGAGCACGTCAACGCGTAACGGATCGCAATTCCGGCGGGACGCGTTACAGCCGCGTCCTGATCATGCCGAAGCTGCTCCTCACACCAGCGGCGGCGCTCAGCGCCGTCGTTCTCGCGACGCCCGCCTGGGCTGCGCCCTCTGAGAGTTCGACCGAGACCGTGGAGCAGGCGCTCTGCCGTCTCATCGAGGGCTCAGCCAAGGCTCGCAATCTGCCGGTGCCGTTCTTAACCCGGCTGATCTGGCGCGAGAGCAGTTTCCGCGTCGGTGTCGTGAGCTCGGCCGGTGCGCAGGGGGTGGCGCAATTCATGCCCGGTACTGCACAGGAGCGTGGCCTTCTCGATCCATTCGACCCCGAACAGGCGATCCCGCACGCAGCGCATCTCCTCGCTGACCTCAAGCGACGGTTCGGAAATCTCGGGCTCGCAGCTGCGGCCTACAACGGTGGCGCGCAACGCGTGACGAACTGGCTTGCGGGCAGCGGCGACCTGCCGGCTGAGACCCGCGCCTACGTGCACTGGATCACCGGCAGCCCGGCCGAGGAATGGCGTGGCGGCAAAAGTGATGAGATTGGCCCACCGGAGGCTAATCACGCGAGTGAACAGAACAAGCTCAGCAAGCCCACCGGAGATTCGCGAAAGGCCGGTCCCCCGGAGATAGCTGCCGCGAAAGCGAACGATGCAGAGCGCAAGGTCGAAGCTGCGGGGAAACCGAGAGCCGCGCGGCAGGAAACGCCACAAACCTGCATGCAAGTGACCGCGGCTCTGCAGATCCCGTCCCGAGCTGATCGCTTCGCCGAGCGTCCACCGTCGGGCGAGAACCGGTATGCCCGCGATCACGGTACCAGCCCTGTCGAGAAGCCGGTCCCACCGCCCTGGGGACCCTGGGGCATTCAGCTCGCCGCGAACTTCTCGAAGGCGCTCGCCCTGCGGAGCTTCTCACAAGCGCAGGCAACCTACGCCAAGGTCATTGGGCAGACGCGCCCGATGGTCATCGGCACGCGAATGCGCAGCCGTGGTACACAAGCGTTCTACCGGATCCGCATTCCGGCTCAGAGCCGGGAGCAGGCTGATGCGCTATGCGCTAAAATCCAAACCGTGGGTGGTGCCTGCCTCGTTCTGAAGACCTGAGTACCCGGTTCCTGTTCAGCGCGGAAGCTTAACCTAGGCTGCCGTATTGACCAGCTTTTGCTCACGCAGCCATCAGAAATCCAACCTGCTACACGGAACGAGATTGGTGCTCCGCGGCAGGGGTTCATCCGCCGCAGGTACTCAGTTTGTCAGCAGCATCGATGCTGACGCCTGTCGTCCTCGATGAGCTCGCCGCCCATGCTATCCTCAGGCTCGAACCAGGAGGCATTCCATGTTCCCGAACCTCAGTGTCTACGCTGCCGCGATTATTCTTGCCTTCGGAGTCTCGAACGCAGATCCAGCCTGTGCCGAACAAGTCGAAATGGTGACCCCCAAGTTTGAGCAGGTGGTTCCCAACCTACCGGGCAAGTCGCTGGTCGTCGTGGAGGTAGATTATGCGCCCGGCGCAGCCTCTCCGCCGCACAAGCATGCGCAATCGGCGTTCGTCTACGCCTACGTGATCTCCGGTGAGATAGAGTCGCAGGTAAACGGTGGCCCGGCCCGCATTTTCAGAGCTGGCGAGAGTTGGTCAGAGCCGCCGGGCGCAACCCATACTATCAGCCGCAATGCAAGCAGAGATGTTCCCGCAAAACTGCTCGCGGTCTTCATCGTCGACACCAACGACAAAGCTCTGACGACACCGCTTTCGAAATGAGCCGGTGAGATCTATTAAGATTTGATTAATTAATTGTGCGTCGGCTGCGTACATATCATTTTGCTGCAGAACGTTCGGTGTCAACGCTCCATAGACAGTATATTTGTGTCCTAAAATTTGTTTTTATATGAATTCGAGTCTCTGTCCGATAGGACATGAGCTTTCAATATATACTGCAAGCGCCACGGCGAGCTCAACCTGGGCGCCTGCAATGCATCTAGCGCAGAGGAGAACGCGATGACCCGTCAATCTGACCTTATGATTGTCGTTCCGGACAGCAAGCTTGCAGCGGCGGCGACTGAACTCATCCGAGACACTGAGAGCGACCTGCTGTTTCATCACTCGACCCGCGTGTACTTCTGGGGAGCTCTCATAGCGGCTCGAACGATGATGCGGTTCGACCCTGAATTGCTCTACGTCGCGGCCATGTTCCACGACATCGGCTTGACCGCCCGTTTTCGGGATAGTCAGCTCCGCTTCGAAGTCGATGGTGCCAACGCGGCGCGTGACTTTCTCCGGAGCCAGGGCATCACTGAAGAGGACATCGAGACAGTGTGGAACGCCATCGCGCTTCACACGACACCAGGCGTGCCCGAGTTCATGCGTCCGGAGATTGCCCTCGTCCAGGCAGGAGCTGGTATGGACGTGGCCGGTCGGGGCTACGACCAATTCACAGACGCTGAGCGTGAGGCCGTCGTCTCTGCCCATCCCCGAGAAGCGGACTTCCAGCATAGGATTATCGACGCTTTCTATCAGGGTATGAAGCACCGGCCCGACAGCACCTTCGGCACCTTCAACGACGACATTCTGGCGTACAAGGATTCGCACTTCCACCGAACGGACCTGTGCAGCGTCATCCTCTCCTCAAGATGGTGCAGCCAACCTCAAACCTGATGCAAGTCGAAAGCAGCCAGCATGTGTTCGGCGCCGATCTGGCCGGCAGTAATAGGCCGTATGCAGTTGTGGGAGACCGAGCCGCGCGTCGCCTGAGCAGGACAACCGCTTGTTCGGCTCGTCTGATTCACGGCACGAATGACGGCAATCGGCGAGCGATAAACTGCGGGCCCTTGGCCTGAGCTGGGGGTATGGGCCGCACAAGGGAGAGGAAGCGATCACTCGCTTGGGGCCAGCCTGACGGCCGGCCGCACCTCAATTTCACGATGAGGTACTAGCTATGACCTACGAAAGCTCGATCCCGACCACGCCTCCGATGACCGCGGCGCGGGTCCATGCCTTCGGCGACATCAATGCCATCGTCGTGGAAAAGATCGACCGCCCGATCCCCGCCGAAGGCGAGGTGCTCGTGCGCGTCCAGGCTGCTGGTGTCGGTCCGTGGGACGGCTGGATCCGGGCGGGAAAAAGCGTGCTCCCTCAGCCTTTGCCGCTCACGCTCGGCTCCGACATCGCCGGCGTTGTTGAGGCGGCCGGGCCTGGGGTGAAAGATTTTCAGACAGGAGACGCGGTGTTCGGCGTGACGAACCCACAGTTCACTGGCGGCTATGCTGAATACGCCGTCGCTTCGGCGAACATGATTGCTCTGCGCCCAGCGTCGCTTGAGGCGGTCGAGGCTGCAGCCCTACCCGTAGCTGCGGTGACTGCCTGGCAGGCTCTGTTCGACCAAGCGAAGGTCGATCCCGCTGATGTGGTGGTCGTCCACGGTGGGGCCGGTGCTGTCGGCGCCTATGCCGTGCAGTTCGCGAAGCAGGCCGGCGCGATGGTCATCGCCACAGCCGGCGCGCGCGACAGAGGCTTCGTTGAAAGTCTCGGTGCAGACAGGTTCGTGGATTATCGGTCCGAGCGTTTCGAGGACGTCGCGGCCAATGTCGACGTTGTAATTGATCTCGTCGGGGGAGCGACGCAAGACCGATCCTTTGCAGTTCTCAAAGCCGGCGGCGTGCTGATCTCGGCGGTGTCGCAGCCTGATCAAAATCTCGCAAAGATACATGGCGTTCGAGCCGCGTTTTTCCTCGTCGAGGTGACCAAGACCGAATTGGAGGCGCTCGCGACATTGATCGGCGAACGTAAGTTGTCGGTCGACGTGGGTTTGGTGCTCCCGCTCTCAGAGGCTCGGAGGGCTCACGAGATGCTGGAGGGAAGGTCCGCCAAGCCACGCGGCAAGATCGTTCTCACTGTCAGCTAGACTGCTAAGGCGATGTCGTAGCTTTTGCAGCAATCGCCTTCAGCGCGGCCGACATGGGCATAACAACGGCATCAGCGGACGGACCTAGGCCATGGCGGCCGGCCAAATTGGCTGGTTCGTTGTAGGACAGGAAAGTCGTTCCGGCCTCATCCTGCCAAACCAGCGCTTTCAGAGGTAGATCAATTCCAATGGTCTGGGCCGCTTGCATCAATGGCGTGCCGCTCTTAGCAGCACCGAAGATCAGCAGATCCGTCGGTCGCAAAGGTAAGCTCACGGTGGCGGCGCCGGCCGCATGGTCTATACGCGCGAATACCGTCAACCCTTTGGCCTTCACCTCGCTCTCGAGACGGCTCATTGTCTCAGCCGGTCCGAAGGCGCTTTTGATCGTCACGAGTCCATCAGCAGCCATGGTATTCGCTCCGAACACGCTGAGAGTTGCCAGTACCATGATTGCGGCGAATTACGCCAAGCGTCCCATCGCACGTGCCCTGAAAGGGCGAGTCACTGTGATTCGGTTGAGGTGCGAGTTTTAGAAAGCATCCAAGCCGGATGATATCACGTGCAGCGATCGAGCAGCGTTCGGGAATAGGTCGCGAGAACGCGTCACAACGGCGTCCGCTTGTCCTGTGTGGATGGCTCCCGCATTGCAAGTGGCGAATTGAGCTTCTGACGCGTTGGTCGGGTGCAGTCTTGTGTCCGGCTGTTGATGCAGTCGTTCATGTTGACCGCTGGCCCTGATGGTATCCGCGAGCTGGGTCCCACTCTGCTTTGCGGGCTATGATGCCCTGGACAGGCGGCGGGGTGTCCCGGCTCCCGGTCTGACCGGTTCGCCATCAACTCTCATCGTCCTCGCAACCTGGAAACGTCTCCTCTGCGTGCTGTCAGGCGGCCGTGGCCGCCGGTGCGCGGTAGGTGCCGCCGCGGGTCATGATCGCCCAGGCGACCCGCGCCGTGCGATTGGCCGCCGCAACAGTCACCACACGCACCGGCTTACGCTGCAGCAGCGCCGGCAGCCGCGGGTCGACCGAGGTCGGTGTCGTCTTCGCACGCCGGATCAGAGAGGTCATGCCGACTACGAGCAGCCGGCGCAGGTAGCGGTCGCCCATGCGCGAAATCCGGCCCAGGCGGTCCTTGCCGCCACTGCAGTTCTGCCGTGGTGTCAGGCCCAACGAGGCCGCGAACTGCCGACCGGAGCGGAAGCGTTCGGGCTCGCTCACCGAGGCGGCCAGCGCCGTCGCCGAGACGATGCCGACACCCGGGATCGTCGCCAGGCGCTGCGACAGGTCGCTGTCCCGATGCCAGGCGAGCAACTCCTTCTCCAGTCGGGTGAGTTGGATCTGCAAGGCACCGATCTGATCGGCCAGCCCGGTCACCACGCGCTGGGCTAACGGCGGCACCTCGGCCGCGTCTCCGGCCGAGAGCCGGGCCGCCAGTTCGAGCGCGTGCCGCAGGCCCCGCGCCATCTCGATCCCGAACTCGGCGAGCAGGCCGCGGATCATGTTCACCAACTGCGTGCGTTGCTTGACCAGCAGGTCGCGCGTCCGGTGCAGCGCCAGCGCCGCCTGCTGCTCGGTCGACTTCACCGGCACGAAGCGCATGCTGGGGCGCGTCACCGCCTCGCAGATGGCAGCAGCGTCGTTCGCATCGGTCTTGCCACGCTTGACGTACGGCTTCACGTAAGCCGGCGGCATCAGCCGCACGTCGTGGCCGAGCTTCATGAGTTCCCGGGCCCAGTGGTGCGCCGTGCCGCATGCCTCCATGCCGATCAGGCTACGCGGCAGCTTGGAAAAGAACGGCGTGGACCTGAAAGATGCTCTTGGCCAGATCGATGCCGACGGTGGTGATCTCCATGAGAATGGCTCCTGCATCTGCGTGGCTGCTGTTCGACAGCAACCACATCTTGGCACCGAGATGCCGTCAGTCGGAGCGGGAGCCATCCACCCCATCTGCTTTTGCAGGTGCGCTTCTCCGAAGCGGACGGGCCGCTTTCGGCCAGACTACGCCACGCCGGATCGCCTGGCCGGGCAGAACCGGACCTTCGGCTTTGCGCCCTTTGCCGCCGTACAGCCTCACTTCAGCGCATCTCGGAAGCAGACGCCTCTTCAGCCGTCGACACGCCGCGGGTTTGGAAGCCGCGTGCACGTACGCACTCTGGTCGAGACCATGAATGTGAAGGTGGCAATGGCCGGCTGCGAAGAGCGCGTCATCGGTGAGTGAGCATCAGCGGTTGTGAGGCGAGGCGCCGATGATCCGACGCAAAACCCGGCCAACCTGCGCGGCCGAATAGGGCTTGTGGATTAACTCGAAGCCGTGGCTGTCCTCCTGGGCCAGGACATGGCTGTAGCCCGAGGCCAGGATCACCGGCAGGGTCGGAATGCGCATGCGCAACGATTTGGCGAGCTCGATCCCGCCCATACCTGGCATGACGACGTCGGAGAAGACGGCCTGAAAGCCTGCACCGTCCGTCCCGAGACGCTCGAGCGCCTCTTCGGCGTTGACGACCCACTCGGGTGCGTATCCGAGATCCTCCAAGATCTGGGTGCAGAAGCCTCCGACCTCCAGGTTATCTTCCACGAGCAGGATGCGCTGGCCGAGACCGGCCGGCGACAGAGCGGCGTCGGGGTCAGAGACAGGGGCTTCGGCAGCCCGGGTCGAGACTTCGGGCAGGTAGAGGGTGAAGACTGTCCCCTGGCCGCTCTCGCTTGTCACGTCCACGTCGCCGCCGGACTGCTTGGTAAACCCGAACACTTGGGAGAGCCCGAGACCCGTGCCGCGCCCGACATCCTTGGTCGTGAAGAACGGCTCGAAGATGCGCCCGAGCACCTCCAGGGGGATGCCAGAGCCGGT
Organism: Methylobacterium sp. OAE515; assembly: GCF_041806315.1. Classification (NCBI taxonomy): domain Bacteria; kingdom Pseudomonadati; phylum Pseudomonadota; class Alphaproteobacteria; order Hyphomicrobiales; family Methylobacteriaceae; genus Methylobacterium; species Methylobacterium sp. OAE515. The sequence goes on along the minus strand of NZ_JBGMUV010000001.1, from coordinate 956,932 downwards.
GTCGGCGAGCGAGACCGCCACGAACGGCCCCCGCGAGCCGGCGTGCCCCCGGATCATCGGCATGGCCCGCCCGGCCGCCACCCGCATCGTCAGCGTACCGCTGCCGTCCATGGCGTCGCGGGCGTTGACGGCAATGTTCACCAGGGCCGTCTCGAACTGGTTGAGGTCGGCGCGTACCAGGGCGGGTCTGTCCGACATCTCGACCCTGACTTGGATGCGCGCGCCTGTGATGGTGTCGAGCATCTCGGCCACGCCGCGCAGGCGTTCGCCGACCTCGAACACCTCGGGCTTCAGGGACTGGCGACGTGCGAAGGCCAGGAGCTGTCCGGTAAGCTTGGCGGCGCGGTCGACGGTGTCGGAGACGGCGTCCATGTAACGCTTGCGCCGGTCTTCCGGCAGATCCGGGCGACGGAGGAAGTCGACGGACGAGCGGATGATAGTAAGCAGGTTGTTGAAGTCGTGCGCGACGCCGCCGGTCAATTGCCCGACCGCTTCGAGCTTCTGGGATTGCCGCAGGTCCTGCTCCATCCGCTCGCGCTCGACCGCCTCGGCCAGGAGCCGGTCGTTCGCCTCAGCAAGCTCGGCCGTGCGGGCCGCCACTTGGCTTTCCAGGAGAACGCCTGCCTCGCGCAGGAGCACGGCTTGCGCCTCCAACTCGGCGTGGAGCGCGACCACGCCCCGGTTCGTCTCGGAGAGTTCCTGATTCAGGCGCTGGGTTTCCTCCTCGCGCTCGGCCAGCGCGGCGAGGCTGCGCAGAAGCTCCCGGTTCTGCTCGCGCAACGCGACCAGCGGTTCCTCAGTCCTGGCCCGGGCGACATCCTCGGCCAGGGTCGCGAGACTCGGTCCCGTGAAACGTCCGGTCCCGGATGGGAGCCGCTTCCCGAACGTCACGACAGTGCCGTTGCCGGCCACCGTGTCGACCTCGAAGCGGTCCATCAGCCGCCGTGAGCCGGTGATGCCGATGCCGAGGCCCGTCGTCGAGCGGAAGCGACCTTCAAGGATGGCGTCGAGTTCGGCGATGCCCGGTCCCTTGTCGCTCACCCTGATGACCAGGAACTGCTCGCCTCTGTCCCGATCGAGCTGGTCGAGGCCGTACTCGATGCGACCGCCCCCAGCGTAGCCGTAGGCGTTGCGCGCGATCTCGGACACTGCCGTGGCGATGCGGGTCTGGTCCTGGATCTCGAAGCCCAGGCGCTCGGCCAGCCGGCGCACGCGCTGGCGCACCGTCGCGATGTCGTCCTCGTGCTGGATGGCGCTGGTGAGGAGCGGCCACCTCATCGCGCGCCCTCCCGCACGACGAGCACGGTGGCATCGTCCCGGGCCCTGGCGAAATCGCGATAGATCACCCCGGCCACGAGCGCCGGATGGGCGGCCGCGAGGCCGGGGTGGGCGTCCAGCGACCAAGCCGTGGCGATCCCGTCCGAGCACAGCACGAACAGGTCGTCCGGGCGCATAGGGTACTCGAACTCCTGGATGCGCCGAGCCGCGTGCCCCGCCGTCCCGGCGAGGCTGACCGTCCGCTTGGTCACGGTGCCGGAGACGACCGCACCCAGCACGTTGCCGATGCCCGCAAACGCGAGAGTGCCCCGGTTCCGCTCATACCGCGCGACGGAGATCGCACCGCCTCGCGTGTGCGACAGGCCTGCATGGATGGCGGACAGGATCGCGGCGGGCGGCTTGTCCTGGTGTCTCCGGAACAGCTTCAGCGCCTCCTCGGAAGCCTTGGCGGCCTCCGGCCCGTGGCCGAGGCCGTCCGACACCACGGCGGTCCAGCCGTCGGCGCGCTCGCGCACGGCGTAGGCGTCGCCGTTGGCGGTCTCACCCTTCAGGGGGACCGCCACCGCCCCATAGCCCGGCACGGCGTCCGAAACGGTCTTCCTATCGATTGACAAGCGCGCCAACACCGCCGTGCCCAGCCCGGGGCGGGACACGATGTCGAAGGCGTCGGAGATGCGGCGCACCGCGCCAAGGCCCTCGCCCGCGCTGCCGCCCGTGGAGTGTCCGTCCGTCAGGGCCAGGCCGAGATTTGAGAATCCTTCGCCCTTGTCGAGCACGAGGATCTCGACGCCCGAGCCGGTCCCGTCCTCGTAGGTGCCGACCAAGACCTCGCCCGGCACGCCGTACTTGACCACGTTGGTGGCGAGTTCGGTCACCACGAGCGCGATGCGGCCGGCCGCGGTCTCGTCGAAGCCGATGGACTGAGCCACGGCCACCGCGCGTCGTCGGGCCTCGGCCACCTGGCTCGCTTCCGTGACGGTAACCCGGTCCATGTCATTTCCACCGGGCGATCATGACGCGCGTGCCGACGCCGGGCGTCGACTCGATATGGAACTCGTTCGAGAGGCGCTTGGCCCCGCCCAGGCCGAGGCCGAGGCCCTTGCCGGAGGTGTAGTGGTCCGTCATCGCCTGCTCGATGTCGGCGATGCCGGGGCCCTGGTCCTCGAAGGTCAGGCGCAGGCCCTTGCGCGTCCCGGCCTGGACGCTCTCCGCTCGGACCTCGCCGCCCCCGCCGTAATCGAGGGTGTTGCGCGCGAGCTCGCTCGCAGCGGTGACGATCTTCGTCTGATCGACGAGCCCGAGGCCGATGTCGATGGCGAGCGCACGCACGCGCTGCCTCACGCGGACGACGTCGTCACCGGACCGGACGGGGATGGTCTCAGTCTTCGAGACCGTCACGGTCGCTCCCATACCCAGCGCCGTCCCCGGCCAAGCGCGCCTTCAGCAAGGCCATGCCGCGCTCGACGTTGAGGGCCGTCCTGATGCCGGTGAGCTCCAAGCCGAGCTCGACCAACGTGATGGCGACCGCCGGCCGCATACCGGCCAGGACCGTTTCCGCGTCGAGGACGCGCGAGACGGCCGCGATGCTCACCAACATGCGCCCGATGAAGGAATCGACGATTTCCAGCGCCGAGATCTCGATGAGCACGCCGCGCGCGCCGGTGCGCGCGATCATCGCCGTCAGGTCCTCCTCCAGGGCCAGCGCGAGGCGGTCGTGCATGTCGACCTGGATGGTGACGATCAGTGTGCCGCCGAGCTTGAGGATCGGGATGCGGTCCATGGCCTCAGCGGCGCTCCTCAGCCGCCTGCTGGCGCACAACCTTGCGCCCGGTCCGCCTCAGGGCGAGCGCGAAGGCGTCGGCCAGCGTCGCCTTCGAGATGACGTTCAGCTCCACGCCGAGATGGACCATGGTCTGCGCGATCTGCGGCCGGATGCCGGAGACGATGCAGTCGGCGCCCATCAGGCGGGCGGCCGCCACGGTCTTGAGCAGGTGCTGCGCCACCAGGGTGTCGACGGTTGGCACGCCGGTGATGTCGATGATGGCGATCTCGGCCTCTTCGTCGACGATGGCCTGGAGCAGGTTCTCCATCACGACACCGGTGCGGGCACTGTCGAGGGTGCCGATGAGCGGCAGCGCCAGGATACCGTCCCAGAGGCGAACCACGGGCGTGGAGAGTTCGGCGATCTCCTGCCCCTGGCGCCCGATGACCTCTTCGCGGCTGGCCAGGAACACCTCCATCGTGAGCAGCCCGAGCCGGTCGAGCACCTTCCCCGCCGCCCATACGCCGGCGGCCAAGGCCGAGGCGTCCGCGGCCGACTTGCGCCGCAGCGCCTCGAAAATCGGCTCTTTGAGCGAGAAGACGAAGTTGGCGGTGTCGGTCGGCGTGAACCCCTGGATCGCCCGCGAGCGGGAGATATCGGCGAGGTTCTCACGCAGCGGGGTATAACTTTCCGCGTCCGCGTCGACCCCACCGGACGAAAGTCCGTCCCGAAGCTGGCCGAACACGGCCTTGGCCTGGGTCTGGAGCTCTGCCTCTCGGATCCGACCGCTCTGCAGGGAGGTCCCTTCCCGGAGAGATATGTTCCAGGCTTCGAGGATGGCGGCCTCGTCTTCCGTGAGCGTCCTTTTCAGGACCTCGGCGCCGTCCATTCGCATCAGGTTTTTCCCATCGTTATGATGCAGTCTCTATCCCGATACTGAGCCTCTCGATAGGCGGCATCGCTACAAAGGAGCTGACCGCGGCAAGTTATTTCCCGCCTTCGGCTCTACTTCTTGTCTCGTTGATTTCGGCAACAGGGATCGCTGCATTGCCGCCGCGGACGCCTCATGTCCCCTGGGCGCGGGCCCCAAACCAAGATAACTTACACAAAGGTGAGGCCTGACCGGTTATCGAAGATTTTATCAATGCGGCGGCAGCGGCGGCGACAGGACAGCGCCAGCATATGAGAAGGCGGCTTCCTGGATCGACAGGGACTATCCAAATCGAAGCGGTTGCTTGTGGAGCAGCGCCTCTGCTCTCCCGTCCGACCTCCTCTAGAACTTTCCAGCGGCTGACGCCAACTTCAGGCGATCAGATAACCCGAGGACGGGCGTCTCCAAGAGCTACTTCCGGTCGCGAAAGACTCTCGCATCAGGTACGAAACGCCAGGTTCGAAAGACTACGTTCTCAACTGTTTCGGGTGCCTCTCGTCCGGCAGTGTTTTGCGGACATGATGCCGGACGATCTCGGCGCTGAACGGTTTGCCGATGAACGTCGCGCCCTCCGGCAGGTCGCCGGGCTCAGGCGCGGCCCGGCCCGAGGCGACCACGACCGCGATGTGTGGCCAACGCTCGTTTGTCTGCCTTGCCAACTCGAAGCCGTCAGCGCTCCCTGGCATGTGCACGTCAGTAAAGAGAAGTTGAACCGCGTCGTGATGCTGATCCAATATTCGCAGAGCCTGAACGACGTTCATCGCCTCTAGCACCTGAAACCCCGCATCCTCAAGGATACTGGTCGCCTCCATCAGGATCAGGGCGTCGTCATCGACGACAAGGGCGTGGGGCGCATCGCCCTTGGAATCATGGGTCACACAGCTAAAGCCCGCTCGGGAGTGGAAGGTTGCCTCCCGATGGAACCGGAATCTGGCCAAATCGACCGATTTTCAGGTCCAGTACGTGGCAGGATCCATGCTACGCTGCCTCGGGGCAGCCTGCGTCCCCTGTACAGCCGGGCCGGACCGAAGGGATAGATCTTTGATCGACCTGCGTATCCGCCACCGGACGACGTACCGCTATCGCCAGCCCGTCAATCTCGGACCGCACCGGCTGATGATGCGGCCGCGGGAGAGCCGCGACCTGCGCCTGCTGTCGAATGCCGTTACTCTGTGGCCTGACGCCACCGTCACCTGGGCCTACGACGTCGCCGGCAACGCCGTGGCGACGGCCACGTTCGGGGCCTCGACCGATCGCCTCGTCGTGGAGAGCGTATCTCGGGTCGAACTCTCGGCCGAGCCTTATCCCGTCTTCGCCATCGCCGCCGGCGCCATCGCGTTCCCGTTCCAGTACACCGATGACGAGTGGACGGACCTCGGCGCCCTGACGATCCCACAATATCCGGAGGGGGAGCCGAGCCTGCGGGCCTGGGCGCAGGGGTTCATGGCGTCCTGCCCAACCGATACCCTGTCGCTCCTCAAGGATCTGAACGCCGAGGTCGGTGGCACCATCGCCTACCAAGGTCGAGAAGACGAGGGCACGCAGTCGCCGAGCGAGACCCTGTCCCTGGGGATGGGGTCGTGCCGGGACTTGGCGACGCTCTTCGTCGAGGCGGTGCGCAGCCTCGGCTTCGGAGCCCGGGTCGTGTCCGGCTACCTCCACGACCCGTCGCGAACGCTGCTCGGCTCCGCCGATGCGGGAGCCACGCATGCCTGGGCGGAGACCTTCCTGCCGGGTGCCGGGTGGATCACCTTCGATCCGACGAACCGCAGCGTCGGCGGCGCGAACCTGATCCCGGTCGCGGTCGCACGCGACATCAGACAGGCCATGCCGCTGGTCGGAAGCTTCGCCGGGTCGGCGGACGCCTTTCTGGACATGTCCGTGGAGGTCAGCGTCGGCGTGTAGGCTTGATGCAGCCAGAATTCGTCGCCTCAGGCAGCGGTCCGTCTGAGCCGGGTCCCCGGCATGGGGATCGACATCGCAACGCTCCGGCGATCCAGAGGCTGGCACGCCGGACGGGGCGCATGCGTACGGGAGACGGTTCGACCCGTCACAGCGCCCTGGCCCGGCGACGGCTCGGCTCGTGCGGCACCAAGTTCGGGTGTACCCGCGCGGGCGAACGATGCCGTCGGTGCCCCCTCGACCAGGGTCCCCTACATCGTGAGCAGTCCGCTGTGTGGGCGATCGCGACCACACCCGTAAGGTCAGAGATGCGGATCGTCGGCCGCTCGAAGCCTGACCGCCGCGATGGCGTCCCGAAAGGTCCGATAATCCTCCGCGTTCCGTTCTCCGTAGGCCATGGCCCAGACGGCCAGGGCCTCGCGCAGATCGGCGCGGCCGTCATGACCGCAGTAACCCGCGATCGCTGCCGCATCCCCGGTTCGTGCGTGCGCCTTGGCGAGCAGCGCTCCGTACGCGTGCGAGAAGTACAGGAGTGACCGACCTGTCATGCGCGAGACCGGGATCTCGCCCTTCATGTTTTTTATCTGCCGCACGTAGAACGGCCGCCCTTCGATTTTCGTCCATCCCAGCAGCGGATCACCTACGACCACCGCTGGTGCGGTCGCGTTGCCATCACCCGGAGATTACCTGCCCCGCCTTCACGAGCCGACGCCCGGTCTGCTCATCGACCTCGGCGGCCAAGGCCGCGGCGTCGGTCTTCAGTCAGCGCTGGGACGCGCTATGGCGGCGTATATCGCTACCGGCGATGCTCACAGCCTTCCGCTGCCGCTGCATGCCCTTCATCGCCTGTACGTCTCGGCGATCATCGCTTGGTATCGCCTGAGCGACGGCGGTGTTCGCTGACAGGTCGGGGTTATCCAAGAAAAAGACGTTTGGCCGGAGTCGGCCGACCGTGGACCTGCCGCAATAAGGCGAATCCGGCAAGGGCTCGATCCAAACTCAGGAGCTTCGACACTGCCGCGCCCGCTTCCGGAATGCGCCCAACCAAGACATTCAGCTGGCCGTGGCGACATCCCGTAAGCGGACGCTACTGGTCAGATCTTGGCCCACGCGATGGCTCGTATATTCGTCCCAATCCTATGGGGTAGCAGTGGAGCCACTCTCAATCGCGACGGCATCAGAGCGGCAACGACGACGGTAGCATCAAAGCTTACGGCGCAACGGACCTCGCCTCGCTTGGTCTCAGCGCGTGATCGTGCCATGGCAGGATATGCAAAGCGATTATGACCACGGCGAGAGCCTCGAATGCCTCGCCTGCGGCGCCGTCTACGCGGCCTCGGCAGAGAGGAGCTTTGTCCTGACGGAGGACGACGCTCGCTGCACCTCTTGCACCAACGTCATGACGCACTGGCCGCAAAAGGTCGGGTTCGAGATGACCGAGACTGCCTTCGAGGCTCGGGGATAGGCGGCCTCTCTCCTATCCGTTGATTGCCCGTAGCGTGAACGCAGCCACTATCCTCATGGCGCAGTACGGCCCACGCGCCGTGATCCCGTGATCGAGTCTGCCGCGATTGTTTCAGCCACCTGGCGCCTGAGAAGCCGATCCGGAAGGTGTCGGACGGCGAGATCGCGTTGCCCCCTGGTGCGGATCGAAGCCAGTTCGAAGTGCGCGAAGGGTGTCGGCCTGATGGATCTTGCCGCCTACCCTGACTGCCAAATGGAGGCAGCTCGCAAGGAGTGCCGCCAGCTCACCGGATCATAGAGATGGTCGGACCCGTTGATGCTGCACGCCGACTACAGCCCGCAGCGCAAATCAGTGCAATCCATCGTTGTAGAAACCTAAGTTAATTGCTCGATTAGCTAATATTTAACCCTGCTCAACCAGTTTCGCCCTGTCTGTGAGGGGGAGGTGACGGGCCGGGATAGTCCGGGGTCATACACCTGACGCGGATCCCCACGTCGGGCAATCAATATGCGCCACGCCACGTTCTCCATCGCCTCGGATCCGGCGAAGCACGATGCTCCTTCCACCCTGGCAAGCGTTTCCGCTCTGACTGAAGAGGTCAGACGCATCGCTCAGGACAAGGCTGGCCGCATCCAGCAGATCACCGCGCAGACCAAGATGCTCGCCCTCAATGCGCTGATCGAAGCTGCGCGCGCGGGAGAACAGGGTCGCGGCTTCTCCGTCGTCGCTCAGGAAGTGCGCGCCATCGGTAGCGAGGTGGAGACGCTCGCTCGCGAACTGGAGACGCATCTCTCGGCGCGGGTGAGCGACCTGCAGCGAGCCGTCGACGCAATGGCTGGTCGGGCGCAGGACGAGCGTCTCGTCGACTTGGCTCTGAATGCGGTCGAACTGATCGACCGGAACCTCTACGAGCGCACCTGCGACGTGCGCTGGTGGGCCACTGATGCGGCCGTGACCGCCTGCGCGGCAGCACCGGACGACACTGCGGCTACTTATGCCAGTCAGCGCCTCGGCGTGATCCTGTCGGCCTACACCGTGTACCTCGATCTGTGGCTCTGCGACTTGGACGGGCGTGTTCTGGCCAACGGCCGGCCGGATCGCTACCCGGAGGTCCGCGGCCGCAGCGTGGCCGGTGAGCCCTGGTTTCGCGAGGCCGCCCGTCTGTCCTCCGGGGACGACTATGTCTGTGCCGACGTCTGCCTTGAGCCCGGTCTCCATGGGGCACAGGTCGCGACTTACGCTGCGAGCGTGCGCGAGGGCGGTCAAGCAAACGGGCGACCGGTAGGCGTGCTCGCGATCCACTTCGACTGGGAGCCGCAGGCATGAGCCATCGTCGAAGGCGTGCGCGTGTCACCCGAGGATCGCAGCCGAACCCGCGTCCTGCTGATTGACAGCCGCAGACGGGTGCTCGCCGCCTCCGATAGCCAGGGCGTGTTGAGCGAGACGCTCGCGGTTGATCTAGGCGGGCGGCAGAGCGGCGTGGAGCGGGATCCGCGTAGCGGAACACTAACCGCCTATCATCGAACTCCGGGCTACGAGACCTACCTCGGCCAGGGCTGGTACGGCGTCATCGTGCAGCGAGGCGTTCAGGGCGGTCGATGAGGTCAGTCCGACAGGCTGGCCGCCTTGGAAGGCGGCCGAGACCAGTTGGTTCATCCCAGTCTTCTGTTAAGAGCCTATTATTCAAGGAATCACCTGTCGCACTTTGTCTGCGATCTGCTCGGGATCATCCGACGCCTCAGGCGTTATCGCTGAGCTTAGGGAGCCGGCATGGCTTCAAAGGGACGCAGCGTCGATGATCCACCAGCTTATTTACTATAGCCGCAACACCGTTCTGGGCGGCGATCGCGCCATGCTGACGAACCTGCGCGAGATCGTCTCCGCCTCTCAACGAAATAACAGCCGCGAGGGTGTTACCGGCTTCCTCATCTTCGACAAAACTTGGTTTCTCCAAATCCTGGAGGGCGAACGAGCCAAGGTGACGGAAACTTATAACCGTATCGCGCGCGATAGCCGCCACTCCGGCGCGACGATCGTCAACGTCCAGGATGTATCCACACGCTCTTTCCCGAACTGGACAATGGGCGGTGCCCTGCGCACCCTGGAGGTGCAGGAGATCTACTTGGCGCACAACATCGGCACGGTCATGGATCCGTCGCGCCTGAAGAGTGCTCAGATCCTCCAGCTGGCCATCGACCTTCAGGAGTTCGAGCAGGCCAAGCGGCAAGGGCAGCGGCTTGCAAGCTGACGGGATGCGAGGTGGCGCTGCCGCCGACATCCTTGAACGACAACGGCGCAGCAACCCGGAAGGTCACTGCGCCGCTGGATCGGGCCGCCGAGGGGGCGATGACGGCCTTGAACGGTGAGTACACCTGGCCCAGCCCCCGTGAGGTGCGCCCCAGCACATACACCAGCATGTGACTCGGCAGTGACACGCGTCGACGACCAGCTGTGGACAGCGCCGAGTGTCCCAGATTGGTCAAGGTTCAGCGGCCAGCGTGGCGCTTAACCCCCGATTTGGCTCTCCTATGTTCGCTAGCCCTCACGCCTTCGTTCTCCACCACCGCGAGCGCCTTGCCGTGCTCCTCTCCTCGGCTCTGTTCCTGGCGGGCGCACTCCCGTTGTTCTGGGCGATCGGCTGAGCCGTCGCCGTCACCCGGCGGATGTGCGGATCGAGTGTGCTATACTGTTCTGACCGACGAACCGACGGAGGTTCTGATGGACATCAAGCAGTCGCTCGAACTCGCGGTGCTCGTCATTGCGGCGATCGCGATAGTCGCGAGCCTGTTCAATCTGCTGACGCGGGAGCGACGCCCGAAGATCGGCTACACCTACAGTGGCAGCGGCTACTCGGACGGGACTGGCAGCTTCCCAGGTCAGGGCACAGACCCTAGCCCATTCTCTGGCAGTCATGGTGGGCACCACTGCACGCACAGCGGCTCTGGCAGCAGCGACGGCGGAGGCTGCGGTGGCGGAGATGGCGGAGGAGGCGGCGGCGACTGACGCATCGAATAGATGAGGCTGGCCGATCTGCGGCGACGCTTTCTTCAAGCTCGGTGGCAGATTGCGGCCACCATGCCGATCCGGTCCGAGCACCGCTTCTTCTACCCCAGCGACTGGGCGCAGCTTTCGGCCGTGATCCGGTTCGGATGGGCGAAAGGCTGCTGCGAAGGCTGCAGGCGGCCGCACGGACGGATGGTCTACAACCTCGGCGACGGACGCTGGTGGGACGCCGATGCCGGCCGGTGGCGCGATGGCTGGGGCAGGCGGATCGGGATCGCTGCGGAAGCTGACATCCTCGGCCGTGCCCGTCGGACCCGGGTCGCGCTCGCCGCTGCCCACCGGGACCACGACACCTCGAACAACGCGGACGCCAACCTCGCGGCCTTCTGCCAGCGATGCCGCATGATCCATGACCGGCCCGAGCATCAGACGCGACGCTGGCGGACGCTATCCCGGCGGAAGACGCTCGGAGACCTGGTCAGTGGATCCTACGCTTGAGGGCGTTCTAACCCGTCTGGTCTCGGCGGGTCAGCTGCTTCACCAACTCAGCCAGCCTTTCCTCGGACTTCTTTAGAGCAACCCGCGAACTGTGCCCTAGCGGCGTACCTTCGGCTGCTTCTCGGAGCTTCGCTATGGTGCCTTGGGTCTTCTCAACCTCGGCATCGAGCGCCGCACGCTCGCCGGATCCGTGTTCGACCATCTCGGCTCTCCCTATCGTCTGCGGCCTCTCATGCCGGGGCTGCTGCCGACTGAGTTAGGCCGTATCTTCAGGCGAGACGACCCCCGTGAGCCGCTTTAGGGGCCGGTAAGTGGCCGGCGGCGAGGGCAAACGAACGGTTCACCAAGTATGCGCAATTGCGCGGAATGCCGTGATCCCGCCGCCATCGGCTGACGTTCCACCGGCACACCCACCGGCGACATGCAGCCATGCTGACCGGTGCGCTCGCCGCAGAGCAATGGCATCGCGGAGGCGTTCGTGAAGACGCTGAAGCGCGACTATGCCTACCTCGCCATCTTGGCCGACGCCGAGACCGTGATGCGGCTCCTGCCGACTTGGTTCGAGGATTACAACGCCATCCACCCGCACTCCGGACTGCGCATGCTCTCGCCCCGAGAGTACCTCAGCCGGAGTGCCTAAACCCGCCCCGCCGCCTGTCCGGTCAACCAGGGTGCACTCCAGCCCATAATCACGGCGGTCATGACCATCGTACGGCGCAGACCGGACGTCGTAGCTTTGCCCACCAGCAGCTTCTTGGACTGTGGGTGTATCTCGATAGCCCTGGCCACGTCGATCCTGTTGACCAACGGTCGAACCAATGACCGGGCTTAACCCATTACGACAGCTCCGATCGTCTGCGCGACAGCGTTGGCTTGGTCGCGAGTTAGGCCGGTCACCAAGACAGCATTGTCCCGGTGTACGTGCCATCGTCGGTTGCCCGGATGCGGATCATGGAGCCTCCTGCAAATCGCTCATGCGCGGTTGATGGGTGAAGCCGGGCGGCGCGTTGTCTCGCACACGCGTTGCGTAAACGGCGCATCTGATCCTGCTGAGCCTCAGCCTCTTGCGACGGATAGCTTGTCATCGAGAGGATGATTGACAGCGAAGAATTGCTCTCGTGCTGTAGGTGCATCAGTTTCATGGCGATGCCCCTCGTCACTGCTTAAGCAGGCAAGCTTAATCTTTCATTCACGGTTGGCAACTCTGGGGAGCGCCGAGGGTCGATCCGGATGTATGTACGGCGTTCCAACAGCTATCCGGGAACGCGTTAGCTCCCGAAGAGAGTCGCCCGGCTCAATGCAGCCGCAGCACCTCCAGCGCCTTGCGCACTAGCCGTTCGGCACACGGCTTGGCGATGAAGTGCGCGGTCTCGGGCAGAAGCGCAGCTTCGTCGGGCATGCAACCCGAGCAGACGATGATCCGAGTCTCTGGCCAGCGCGTGACTACGGCGTGCGCAAGATCGCAGCCGTTCATCGTGCCGGGCATGTTCACGTCGGTGTACAGCAGGGCGGCACCGCCGTTAGCCTCCAGGTGCTGGAGTGCGCCGTGGGCGTGCTCAGCTTCTAGCACTTGGAAGCCAAGCTTCGACAGCATGTCGGCCGCCGCTATGCGGACGATCTCTTCATCTTCGGCGAGGACGGCGAGCGGGCGAGATCCTGACATGGATCAAAAAATGCGAACCGCCGCGACGCGTTTCAGCTCTGCCGTAGATTTTCTCGATGTGGTGACGGGCGAAATTCCTGCTTGGGACCAGTCCACAATCGACGCTGGCACGCCGCGCTAACCGCCCTCCCCCATCCTGCATCTCGGGCCGCGTTGCGTACTTGCCCGGGACGTGAGGAACGGCACCGAGCCCTGCCACCCCCGTGAACAGCTGGGGCGGGGGCTTTCGTTCAGGCGCTTCGCCCACCTGCGAGCCAAGCGGACGGCAGATGCAAGAGCTTCCGCGGCCCATGATGTGAACCTCAGCTCTCGGCGCAGCATCCGCTTCTTTCAGAGCGCCGAGCTCTGGTCATTCTGTCGCACAGCACAGAACTCAACCTCAGCCTGTTGGTCTGAGAATTGGCTGGGAGTTCTGCAACCGTGTCTCTGGCGTACATCATCATGCTGACGGCCGCGATCGGCGCCATCGCACTCACGATCGCCGCGCTTCCAGCCCTCGACCGCTTCCTAAGGTGGTGAGGCCGCCATCCGAAACCTTGCCGCCTCATCGCGGGTTGCCGGCGTGCGAGTTAGGTGGAGGATACCGCGGTGGAGTTCGTTGTGATGATCGCGGGCGTGGTCGGAGCTGGTGCGACCCTGCTGTTCATGATGCCAGGCCTGGACACCTTCTTTTCCTGGTAGCTGATTGCCTATGTCCTGCGATACGGGCCGCGTCGCGTACCGGCCTGTCACCGCGAAGAACGAGCCCTGAGCCGCGTCAGCCCGTGATGAGATCGGGCGACGGGGCTCCAAATGCACGTCGACCCTTACTTGGCCGCAGCGGCCTTCTTCGGCTTGCGGGCGCGGGCCGGCTTCTCGGTTGGCGCGACGACGGGCTCGGCAGCCCTTTTCCGGCCCTGGCTCTTCGGCACCTCGGCAATGGTCTCAGCGACCTCAGCCACCTTCGGCGCCGCGTTCCGACGCCGGTTGCCGAGACCGAGCGACAGGGCGAGCTTGGAGCGCTGCTCGGAGTAGCTGGCGGCCGTGGACGGGTAGTCGCGTGGCAGCCCAAAGCGCTCACGATACTCCTCGATGGTCAGGCCGTGCTTGGTCAGGTGGCGCTTCAGCGTCTTATACGGCTTGCCGTCGATGAAAGAGATCAGCGCGCCCGGCGTGATCGACTTGCGGATCTGTCCAGGCGTCAGCTTCTCCACCTTTGGTTCGGCCGAAGCAGGCGCGCTATTGAGTCCGCTGATCGCAGTGTGAACGTCAGCCAAGAGTGCTGGCAGATCAGCCGGGCGTACGGAGTTCTTCGACACGTACGCCGAGACGATATCGGTAGTGAGGTCGATGAAATTGGTCGGACTTGTTTCGGGAATTGAAACTCTGTCGTCCATGTGTGTCTCCTCGATATGCGCGCGCAGCAAACGCGATGAGAAGGTCTGATAGTCAAGTGCACGGATGGAAAGTTCCGGCTAATCAGGCCAGATATCCGCTGGTTTCAGGGCCGAGATCTGACGCGCATCAGCTGGTGATCGGCCAAGATTGAGATGAACTCCGACCGCATAGGTGATCCAGGGCTCTCGTTCGGTCGGCAGTGCGTGAAAGGCCGGCAGCCCGGAGCTTCCGGTATCGTCACTGCCGCATTCGCTAACGAGCGCGTGGCCTTGCCGCCTGGATAAGCAAGTATCCATATCCATTGTATTGCTTTTGTCGAGTCGATACGGATATAGACGCGCTCCTCGGCACATCTGCGCGAGCGAACTGAAAAAAGCAGGAATAAAGTGACAAGCGAAAACGTTGAACACACCGCCGACATCACAGAGCTGGCCGGCGGAATTGTTGCCGCCTACGTCTCGAATAACCCCGTCCCCCTCGCGGAGCTTCCCAACCTGATCCGAAGCGTGCACGGCGCGATCGCCGGGCTCGTCACCGGTACCCTCTCGGCCGAGAGCGGCCCTGCGGCGCAGAGCGAGGTCGAGAAGCCGAGCGCCGCCCAGATCCGCAAGTCGGTCCGTGATGATGGGATCGTGAGCTTCATCGACGGCAAGCCCTACAAGACGCTCAAGCGCCATCTGAGCAGCCACGGGCTCGACCCGCGCAGCTACCGTGACCGCTATGACCTACCTTCGGACTACCCGATGGTAGCGCCGAGTTATGCCGCGCAGCGTTCTGCGCTCGCCAAGGCAATCGGTCTCGGCCGCCCGGGGGCGATGGCTGCTCAGGCTGAAGAAGCGGTCCAGTCTGAGCGGAAGGGCCGACGCAAGGCCGCCTGACCGTCCATCACCGTTCACGCGCGGCCAAGGCGCCGGCCTGTGGCAACGATCCGTTAACCATAATTGCCGAGGTAGCTGTCAGCGACCGGCTGGGGGCTGAGCGTCGGAAGAGCAGCACCGAGACCCGGATGTACGGTCTCACGAGCGGCCTCGCCGGCGCAGTCGCAACAAGCCCGCACCTGGAACACCAGGGCGGGCCTTTCTCGTCAAATCGGGCAACAGCCCCGATACAATCGGTTTCTCATCCTACTCCAGTTGGGCCATCGATAACCCGACGCACGCGGCGGGCGAGTTCCAGCCGCTTGTAGGGCTTGTTGATGATCTCGAACTCTATACCGCCTGCGTCCGTCCGCTCCAGCGACGCCTCCGCGTACCCGGTCGTCAGCAGGATCTTGATCTTGGGCTGACGCTCGCGGGCGGCACGAGCCAACATCACGCCGTTCATACCGCCTGGCATGATCAGATCGGTGAACAGCAGGTCGATGCGTTCCTCGTCGTCGAGGACCTCAATCGCTGCCCTTGGGCCATCCGCGCTGATGACCTTGTAGCCGAAGTCCTCCAGGATGGTGCCCGCTGTGGCCGCAACGTCGGGGCGATCATCGACTACCAGGATCGTCTCTGTGCCATGCCGATCGGCAGCGCGTTGGGAGGCTTTGCGCTCGTCCTCGATCTTCTGATCCGAAGCGGGGAAGAGCAGGCGCACCGTCGTGCCGTGCCCGACCTCAGAGTAGATCTTGACCGATCCACCCGACTGCTTGGCGAACCCGTAGACCATCGCGAGACCAAGACCGGTGCCTTTGCCCTCACCCTTGGTGGTGAAGAACGGTTCCATCACGCGCGCCAGGATCTCAGGCGGCATGCCTGCCCCCGTATCGGTAACCGAGACCACGACGTAGGCCCCCGGTCCGACCGTCTTGAATAGCGCGCTGTCCTCGTCCTCAATCAGCAGGTTCTCGGTCTTCACCGTAACACGGCCGCCGCCCGGCATGGCATCGCGGGCGTTGATCAAGATGTTGAGGAGCGCGACCTCGGCTTGGGTCAGGTCGATGCGCGTGTTCCAGAGATCCTCAACAAGGGCTAACCGCATCTCGATGTGCTCGCCGAGGGTGCGCTCGGCCATCTCGCTCATGTTCTGTACGAGGCCGTTGAGGTTCAGGAGGCGGCCCTCCAAGCGCTGCTTGCGCGAGAAGGCGAGAAGCTGGTGAGGCAGCTTGGCGGCGCGCTCGCTGGCGTCGCGCACGGCCTCGCCCGCACGGCGCATCCGTCCGACATCGATGGTCGGGTGATCGATCAGCGCGAGCATCACCTCGTTGTGGCCTGAGATGACTTGAAGCAGGTTGTTGAAGTCGTGCGCGATGCCGCCGGTAAGCTGGCCCAGGCTTTCCATTTTCTGAGCCTGATGCAGCGACTCCTCGGCGTCCCGCCGCCGCGACACGTCAAGCTGCGAGCCGAAGAAGTACACGAGATCGCCCGACCTGTTGAACACCGGAGAGACGAACAAGGCGTTCCAAAACGAGGAGCCGTCTTTGCGGTAATTTATGATCTCGGTGGAGAACTCGCGGTGCTCGGCGATGGCGGCGCGGATCTCAGCGACCGATCTCCCGATCGGTCTCTGGCCCTTGTAGAAACCGGCAGTTCGTCCCAATCAACTCCGCGCGGGTGTAGCTTGTCATCCGCTCGAAGGCGCGATTGACGAAGATGATTGGGTTGTCCGGCTGATGCGGGTCCGTGACGATCATAGGCATGCGCGTCGTCTCGACGGCAGCGAAAAAGATGTCGTGGTGCTGATCGACGACGCCCTCGGGGCCGCTACCGCTGACCGGTGTGCGCGGGCCGCGGATCGCGGGCTTCTCAGGAGTGGTCACCATCGGTTCGGCTCATTACGGGACCGAACCGCGGATGCAGCAGGCCATCTCGTCACTTCGTTCTGAGGACGCGTAACATGAAGCCGGAACCATGTCCGGGTGCAGCGCGGCTACTCGCTGTCGCAGTTGTCACAAGAATTAGATCCCCTATCAGAGCCGATAAGTCCTTCGTGCCCCGCAGAAATTTTTCTCTTGCCGAGTCTTTGACCACGGATGCGTGGATGAAATAGGTTATGCGATCTGAAAAATTCTACTTTTGCACACAACTTGCGCGTCGGTCTCAGCCGCCAGCTGCCATAGCGAAGACCACCAAGAGTTGAAGAAACACGAGCCCCCCGAGCGTCAGCCGCCAGCCCGTCAGGAGCCTCGGCATCAAAGCCAACTACCCGATAGGACCAGTGCTTTCGCCCCTGAGAGGGCGAGGTCGGTGACGCCATTGTAGATGTTGAAGTGAAAGCGCACGGGGCTCTCCGCCGTTCGAGGCGGGAGCCGGCCGCTCTCACTCGCTGGCGTGCCAAGGTCGAAGCCCGCGATTGATAGCTGCGTTGTCACCCATCCTCGGGTGTCGCACAGACACAGATCAACCTTTCTGATGCGCGATATGCCAACCCATGTTGGGCAAGGTCGCTTCTGGCCGCATGGTCACCCGATCGCGCCGGCCGTAGCCCTTGAGTGGGCTTCCGGTTTTCCGCTCTCCATGCTCGCTGACGCAGCCGCCCTGTGGCGCGCAGCGCTATAGAGGACGCGATCTCATTTCCATAAGGCTCGGGCTGCAACTATGAGCGCCACGGCTGTGAGGATTGCCAGCTGTGGCCAGTCACTCCGGTCAGGTGCGTTTCCATAACGCCCGATCTGCAGCACTCCACCGCCCAGAAGTACGGTGAGCAGCAGCAACAGAACGAGGCTTAGCATTCAGACGCTGCGCGTCGGCGCTGCGTACCACAGCCTCTCTGCCCGGCTTGCTGACTGAACTCAGCTTGGATCTGACGAGCTTCGAAGGTCATGCGAACTCGTCCGACCTCAAATTCAGGAGTTCAGGTCGGACTGAGGCTTTCATGCGGGCTCCCTCTACGCCGGAGTAATTAGGGGAAGCGTCCTAAGGCTCGCGCAACGGTGATGATGCCTGCAAGCGCCACGAGGCCAGCGGCCAGCAGCAGCTTGGCGTGTACCCACCACATGTCAGCTTCGCTCCGGCCAATAGTTTTAGGGAACCTCACCGGGTGAGCTATGTGACCAAGACACTCTGCGCCAAGCGAACGCACCCTCGCAGCTCGCCAGGCCTCACGCATCCCGATCGCATTACGGCTGCTGATACCGAGATAGGCCGATCGAACGGCTTG
Organism: Methylobacterium sp. OAE515; assembly: GCF_041806315.1. Taxonomy (NCBI): domain Bacteria; kingdom Pseudomonadati; phylum Pseudomonadota; class Alphaproteobacteria; order Hyphomicrobiales; family Methylobacteriaceae; genus Methylobacterium; species Methylobacterium sp. OAE515. The sequence goes on along the minus strand of NZ_JBGMUV010000001.1, from coordinate 938,970 downwards.
CCCGACGTGACCACGTGATCACATTGCGACGCGAAAAGGTTGTTCATCGACGGTCGGTTACAGTGCGGCCTCGCCGACGCAGTCGCATAGAGCCTGCCCAGGTCCCATCTGGGCGGGCTTTTTCGTGCGTGATATCCAAGGCTCTCTTCACCATCCGAGGCGGAAGAATGGACCGACTCGGGATTACGCCCGTTCAAGCCGCATGGGCCAACGGGCGCAGACGCTACAGGACTTCCTGACGCCCAGCGCATCGGCGGTGGCCGACCTATCCGTGGTCGACTTCGTTCAACGCTGGCGTATGATCACGGGCGAACCGCCAGCCGTTCTGCTCACCTCACGAACCGAGATGCTGGCGCTCCTCATCGAGAGCACGCCCGCCGCGCCATTCAAGGCCCCCATCCCTGCGTGGGACAATCGCAAGCTGGGTTCCGGCACCGCCCGGTAATCGCCGCCCGCCATCCTGCCTCCGAGCCAAGTTGCGTATCGGCTCGGCTCACACGCTGGTGAGATCGGACGCTCCCCCGCCCCGTGAGCAGATCGGGGCGGGGCCGAGCGGCCGAGGAGTCAGCGCTTGATCGGCTGAGCAGACATGACGGCGGCGGTCAGCACCATCCGAAATGCCTTCTCCTTTGGCCCTGATCGGTCCACTGCCTCAAAGGCTGGCGTGGCGTTCACGAGGGCCGCGATGTCGAGGTTGTGTCCGCTAGCGAACCGGTAGGGGCCAGCGGTCGGATCCCGCAGGTACACGTCGATCGCCGCGACGATCTCCTGGCTGCTGATGATGCCGGCCCTGCGCAGGTCGGCGACGGTCGGCGGTTCGGCCATGGCGGCGGATCATCCCTCAAGGTAGTGACTTGGGCCGCACAGTCAGATCGAACAGCACTGCCAGCAGCGACCCACCTCGCGGGAGCTAGCCATGTGCCAACGGTGGCTAATCTCAGATCGATCTCGGCTCCCGCTTTGGCGAGCGTGCGAGGCTCCGGATACTTCGCGGCGGTCGCTTCGCCTTCACGGCAATCTCAGCTTCCTGCTACGGCATGAGGTCGCGCGCCGGCTCATCACCATCGAAGCCGCTCAGGATCTCCATCGGCATGCGCCTGTTCGAGACGCGGCTGCCGTCCTCGAACACGACGTCGAACAGGATGAAGCCTCGATCCTGAGGCAGTTGTTTCACGCGCTTGGCCATGCCCCGCTGATAGGCCGGCAAGCTCGACAGTGCCAGATCTCTAGGCCGCGGCAGACGGCTGGCCCATGTCACGAAAGGCAGACAACCCGGCTTCAATAGGTCGACGGGGGCGGGCCTACACGCTACGACGCTGACGAGGTCCCATGGCGCCGAAGAGTAGGCCACGCTGCTCTGCCGGCGTCGGGCAATCACCCGGTCGCTGTGGGAGCCCTACCGAACGGGGGACAACGATCCGTTGAGGGAGTGGTCGCCTGCTGATCTGAGATCTCCGCCGTAGCTTGATCGATCGCATGCACAAACAGCATTGCGGCGACGACGATCAGCACGAGCGCTGCGATGCGCCAGGGTTCGATGATGGGTTGTAGGGCCGGCGTGTTCATCTCGGTCTGCATCAGCCCACTCTCCCGGAGGTCTTGGGCCGTGAGACGGCGCTGAGATGGCAAGCGCTGGGTAAGAGCGTGGCACCCTGACGTTGGCTAAACCGTATAGTCCGGTCGACTCAAACAATACCATTCACGCTCGGAGGCCAGCGTAGCATCAGCCGGCACTCAGCAGAACCGCTAGAGGGCTGCGGAGGGGCGGCGGGCGACTTCGTCCGAAGCGATCCTGTGAGAATTCTCGCAGGCGGTAATTCGAGCGGAGCCATGCGTTGAGGGTCTGCGATCGGGCAGTGGGACGAACGCGGTTTCCCGTCGCACCCAGCCTGCCGCCTAACTCAAGTAGTTTCAGCAACAGCTGCCTATGCACAGGACAGCGGACCGCCCGCGTGCCCGGAGGTCCTGTCGGCCGTGTTCTAGTCCCCCTCAGTTCACGGCTGACGGGTCCGCTCCTGGGAGAAACGCGCCGCATGAAGGAAGGGGCTGCGCGTGGGCCTGAGTTCTGGGATGGGCTCGCCGACCACGTCACTGCAACCGTCGAGCCGGTGTTGCGGCGGAACCGGCGCGCTCGCGAGCCGGTGATCGCCTACCTGCGCGCTTTGAAAGTACTGGCGCGACGCGAGTGCGACAGTCGAGAGGTGATCCAGATCATCGCGTCCGCGCGCAGGCTCCTCGGTGATCGGGACGAGATCGAGACGCTCAATGAGCCATCCTTTCGAGCTTAGCCCCCGTAAAAACGTGTTTTCCTTGATCTAGATGCTATCGTAATCGACACAACTGCACGAACCCTGGCCTTAATCGTAGCGATCAATCCTGGCAGGGCTGCGAGTGAGGGTCCGTGTCGCCCCCGCCGAGTGACGAGCGGGGGTATGGATGCCGCGCTACCACTTCAACGTCCACGACGGCGTGAGCAGCCTTGATCACGATGGGACGGAGTTGCCGGACTGGAAGGCTGCCCGCCTGGAGGCTGTCCGGCTGGCAGGCGAGATCCTGAAAGACGAGGCGGAGCGCGTCGTTCTCGGCGAGGACTGGCGCATCGAGGTCAGCGACGATACTGGCCTCGTCCTGTTTCAGATGGCGTTCGTGATAACCGAGCCCTCAGCTATAGGATAAGATTAGACCGATCTAGGTCGCTTGTTCTGACCGCCTTCACTCGACCGTCGAGTCACCGGCGGTCGCCGATCTCAGCCCACGGGTCCGTTCGCCGATGAACAAGCATGACGCCGGTGGTTTCGTCGGCGATCGACCAAGGTCTACCGATCTCGACAACCCGCTGGCGCGCAAACTGGAGCATTTTGCCCGCCTCGCGGATGACGATCGGCTGCAGCTCGCGGCGGCTCTCTCACCCGCTCGGACCATAGCGGCGCGCGCCGATATCCGGGAAGAGGGAGACGACCCGCGCTCCGTCAACGTCATCCTCGACGGTTGGGCCTGCCGTTACCGGCAACTCCCGAACGGGCAACGGCAGATCGTCAGCCTGCTCCTGCCAGGCGATCCGTGCGACCCACAGGTGTTCCATCAGCGCCGCGTCCATCACGCGATCGGCGCGCTCACCCCAGTCAGCCTCGCTCAGATCCGCGGGTCTGCCATGAAGGAGCTGATGGCGCACAGTTCCGCGCTGGAAGAGGCCTTCTTCCGCGAGCGCCTGAGCGCAACGGCGATCCAGTACGAGTGGACGGTCAGCCTGGGCAGGCGCTCGGCCATCGAACGGCTCGCGCATCTATTCTGTGAGCTCCACGCCCGGCTCGACGCTGTGGGTCTGGCCGACGGAGCCTCATGCGCGATGCTGCTGACCCAGACCGATATGGCGAACGCTCTCGGCCAGACCTCAGTCCATATTAACCGTACGCTGAAGGAGTTGCGCGATATGGAGCTGATCACACTCCGGTTGCGGCGCCTGACCATCCACGATCATGCAGGCCTACAGGCGCTGGCCATGTTCGAGCCTACGTATGTGATGGACGATGAGGTGGGTTCGTCAGCGCAGCCACGCTGATCCTCGGTGCAATCAGCGGGGCACCAAGACAGCCTCTACGGATCCTCGCAGCTGTCCTGATGACCGTGGGCGCGGCTTAGGTTGCCCTGTTCTGATTGTCCCAGCCAGGAACAACGTGGCGGGTCCACGTCTTCCCTTCCCTCAAACTTAGAGGGAACATGTCTCGTTTCATCACGCTCACCGGCGCTGCGGCCATCCTGGCGCTCACGGCAACAACTTCTTTCGCGGCCCCGTGTGCTGTCGGTACGACGACCAGCAGCAAGGGCCCGACGACGAAGGACACTAGCTCCAACGTCGAGGGTGGCTCGACCCAAAAGGTGACTCCGGGCGCGAAGGGCGAGTCCCCCGGCACAGTCGGCGCGCTGAACAACGTCGGCGCCAACGCGATGGCCGACAAGGGCGAGAAGAAGGCCCCCGAAGGTCAGCCGGTCAAGCCGGGCGACGACAACTGCTAAGGTGAACCTGATCCGCTTATCTGGTGAAACGTCGATGTCGGTGAGGACGCTGACTTTGGCAACCGCACTTACGCTCGCGCTCTCGGGTGTCGCCACGGCCCAGGCTGCAGCCGGCGGCGGTAGCGCCGAGGGCAACATGAACAACCCCGGCTCGGTGAAGAGCAATTCTGAGAAATCCATGAGCACTGGATCTGGCACCAAGACCACGGGTACTGGACCTGGGACCAGCGGCGGCCCACCCGTCAGCACGTCCGGTGCACCAACCGGCAGTGGCACGGGCAACAGTGCCACCGGCAGCGGAGCAGCGCCAAGCGGCAGATAAATCATCGCCCCGCGGCTTCATGGTCGCGGGGCTGTCACTTCGCTTATAGAGCGGCCCGACTGCCATGGCGTCGCAGCGGAGGACCTATTCGGTAAAGTGCCTGTTGCACTCTCGGATCCGCATTTGTGGATCAGCGAGGTCTTCAGGTGGCAGAGCGGCATTCCAGCCAGAACGGGCAACACGGCGGCCCCAAGATGCCGCTATTTTACGGTGTAATCTGCAGTATGGGGCTGATGGGCGCAGCTCTAACCATCCTGATGACTGGACAGATCCTCGGCGCAAACCCGAAGATGAACGGTACAACTTTGCTGTCAGGTGAAGCATTAGTTGCTAGAGGTAACGTTCTACCTCGCAGCCCGGGCAACAAGCAACCGACTCAGACGCGTTCAGAACTAGACGGGCAGCGCCTCTCGCGCGCTCCGATCTGATGATTGCGAACCTCCGGGGCGCGGGCAAGATCAACCACGGGCATGTTGGAGCGGCCCAACTCGGTACATGCGATGAGGCAGGAGGGGCCCCCACAACACCGCAATTCGTGAAATTTGCTCGCGCGAACGAAGCGGCGTCGGAACGTGTGCGTGATACACATCAGACGCGCGACGGTCTTAGGTGGACCGTGCCGGTCTTCTCCGTAGCTATCGCCGCGATCGGAATGACATTAGGTCTTGGGATCTGGATGACTCCGTGAACTTATCGCGCTGAATGTCAGGTTCAGCTCGTTAGCATCTCAGGTGCGCCGGCTGGCAGCTCCTGAGATGATAGCACCACCGGCAGGAGCGCAGCAGTCAAAGCGCCACAGGGCCGGACCTCTCATACCAACAGCCCGTTGCACCTACGCGCTCGCATCATCGAGCGAGCGAGGTTCATCGGTGGCAGAACAACTCTCCGGGCAAGACGGTCGCCAAGGCAAGCGCGGCAGGCCGGCGCTCTACGTCCTGATCGTCAGCGTGGGTTTGATGCTGGCAGCGCTGGCCGGGCTCATGATGTGGCAGGGTGCGAGTTCGCCGCCGGACTATGCGAGCCAGAGCCAAGGCGCCTCACGCAAGCAGATCACGGGAACTGAGAGCGGTCAGGGCAGCGCGACGTCGCCGTCCAACAGCACCGCTGTTCCGGGTGGCAACCCGTCTTATCCGCAGCCTGCGGCACGCAGCGCTAATCCGTAGGGCGCGCAATGGCTGACCGTACATCCGATCCGACACGCCTGCTGATTGTCTATTACTCGCGCAGTGGCAGCGTCGAAAAGCTTGCGACCGCCGCTGCCGCGGCTGCACGAGAGGCCGGCGCCGATGTGCGCGTGCGCAGAGCGCGAGAGGTCGTCGATGCGGCAGCCATGGCCAAGGTCGATGGCTGGACCGAGAGTGCGGCTCGACAGAACGCTCTGTACGAAGCGCCCACGCACGACGATGCTGAATGGGCGGACGCCATCCTGTTCGGCACGCCGAGCTACTTCGGGGCGATGGCGACCGAGGTGAAGAACTTCCTCGACCAACTCGGCCCACAGTGGAAGCGGGGTGCTCTGGCCGGCAAAGTCGGGGGAGCCTTCGCGGCGGCATCCTGGCCGCACGGTGGCTCTGAGGTCGTCACGCTGTCGTTGTACGCTCCGATGTCGCATCTGGGCATGGTAATCCTGCCGACCGGCTACACCGACGAGGCGATGCTGGAGGCGGGCTCACCCTACGGTGCATCCACGATCGTCGGTAAGGAGAACCAGCCGCCACGGTCGGAGGACCTCGATGCCGCCCGACATCAAGGGCGGCGGATGGTGGCGATCGCCGGTGCGCTGATCGCGGCCGGAGAGATGCCGTGTCGCCGGCCGGATGCTACCTAGGCCAAGCCATCTTTGGCTGCCCTGTCCGGATCGTCAGGCTTGCGCTTAGCGTCCTCGACGAGATCCTCGCTCTCGGGCTCGCTACCGGTCGTTGGATCCGGAATGTTGACACCCCGGATCGGTACAGTGGGCGGCTGGACGCTTTCGCCCGCAGGCTTGTCATGCTCGGACATGATGCTGATCGCTCTCCTATCGTCCTCGCAGGAAGAAGAACCAGATCAGGATCAAGACGGGGATCGGCACGCCTAAAAGCCACAGCAGGCTACCGGTCAGCATGGTGTTACCGCCTTGTACCGGTGGTGATGGCGTTCATTGCGCCAGAGTGCGACAGCGACACGCCGGGCCTCGTAGCTTCGCCGCAGCGACGTACCGAGGCCGCCCTGCCCTTCCGGCGCGTACCCATAGGTCAGCACTCCATCCGGCCCGTAGATCCGGTGCATCTCCTCACGCCAAAGCCGATCCGCTGATGCGAGGGCGGCTTCCGTAAGAGCTAAACGGGTGAGGTTTGGCAGGATCATGGAAAACTCCGCGCGTGTATCGCTCAACGCGGCGATCGGAGCAGAGGTCCTCAGAATTGGCCTCGCTCGCCAGCCGTTAGGCGTAGGGGCTGCCGAACAGGTCGCCCAGGGCCTTTCGCCGGAACAACGTGCGCCCAGCGCCTAGGCTGATGCTCCGGCCGTTCGTGGATCATGTGGCATCGCTGGCAGAAGGCCGCGAGGTTGGCATCTGCGTTGTTCGAGGTGTTGTGATCCCGATGGGCGGTGGCCAGAACGACCCGGGTTTGACGGATCAGCCCAAGGATGTCGGCGTCCGAGGCTATGCGGAACCGCCTGCCCCAGCCATTGCGCCATCGGCCGGTATCCGGGTCCCACCAGCGTCCATCTCCGAGATGGTAGACCATCCGTCCCTGCGGCCGCCCGCAGCCTTCGCAGCAGCCTTTCGCCCGGCTGAACCGGATCACGGCTGAGATCTGCGCCCAGTCGATGGGGTAGAAGTAGCGATGCTCGGGCCGGATCGGCATGGTGGTCGCACTGTGCCACCGAAGATGAAGAAAGCGTAGCGTTAGAAGGATGCTACGGATCGCCCATGGACCTATCCGACCTTGAGTTCTGGGCCTTCCTCACGGCGGCGATCCCAGTCCTGTTCCTGCCGGTCGCGATCGTCTGGTGGAAGGGCCGCCCCATCGTTCCGGTCGCCCTGCTTAGCGTCGTGTTCTGGCCTGGCGCGCTGATCCTGGCTCTGCGCCTGCGGCGGCGGATCCGTAACTAGCCTCTGCGGGAACTTGAACGATGTTGATCGCGGTCACGTTAGGTCCGGGACCGATCAACACGATCCGTCTGGAGGAAACGCCATGTCGATCAAGACACTCGCGCTGGCTGCAGCACTGTCGCTCGCAGTCACAGGGTCGGCTCTCGCTCAGATGCCTGCTGGTGGCGGCAGCGCCCAGAGCAACATGAACAACCCGGGCAGCGTGAAGAGCCCGTCGCAGAAGCGGATGGGCGGCCAGCGGGGTATGATGAGTATGAAGCACATGAAGCGCCATCGGCGCCACCACATGCGTCGTTCCCCCATGTAATGTGATTTGCCCCGCGGGTCTCACGCCGCGGGGCGTCTGCACGCTTAGACCACCAGGGGATCCACTCTGATCCCTACCTGGATTAACTTAGCATCCCTTCTTGTAGAGTTTGCTCGCGATCTCGAAGATCTCCTCCGGCGCGTAGTCCGGCGCGAACGCACCGTAGTTGCCGTCGAGTTCCGGGATCTTGCCACCCTCAGGGTAGCTGTCGACGACTTCGAGATTGCCTAGCGGGTCGCCTAGGAGCGCCACCTCGTCGTTCGACCATACGCCAGCCGCTTCCTTGTAGTCATGCTCGCGGAAGGTGTAGAGCCGCCGGTGCTTGCCCTCGTCGAGGTACTTCTGACACTCCGGGATGCGCGACAGGTCGATCGTAAGCGCTCGTTGGCAGGCGCCTTGCGGGATAAGATCCTGGACCTGGATACAGTGCTGTCGCGAAGGCCTGTATCCGCCCTATGTCTGGACCTACGATCTCGCCCCATATCGTCGTAGCCGGCACGCGTCGCTCGTGGACGCGTGAGGAAAAGCGAGCGATCCTCGATGAGGCAGAGAGCACCACCGCGTCGATCTCGTCCGTGGCACGCCGCCATGGCCTGACGCCATCGCTGCTCTTTCGCTGGCGACGCGAGGCCTGGGATGAGGAGCGGGCGGCGGCCCTGCCGGTTCCGCCTCCCTTCGTTCCGCTCGCACTGCCGGCACCGGTGGGGCTGCCGACCCGTGACCAGGGTGCGCCGGGTGGCGCCATCGAGGTGGAACTGGTCGGCGGGCATCGGCTCCGTGCCGAGGCCGGTGCCGATCCCGCCTTGGTGCGGGATCTTCTCGCGGCGCTGCTGGATCGATGATCCCCGTTCCCTCGGGCTCGCGCGTGTGGCTGGCCACCGGCCACACGGACATGAGGAAGGGCTTCGACGGGCTCGCCGCGCTGGTGCAGGACCACCTGCACCATGATCCGTTCTCCGGTCAGGCCTTCGTCTTCCGCGGCCGTGCGGGGCGGCTGATCAAGGTCCTGTGGTGGGACGGCCAGGGCCTGTGCCTGTTCTCGAAGCGGCTGGAGAAGGGCCGTTTCGTCTGGCCGGGGACTGCAGGGGCCGCGGCGGCGCTCACACCGGCTCAGCTGGCGATGCTGCTGGAGGGGATTGACTGGCGGGCGCCCGAGCGCACGGACCGGCCGCGCATCGCGGGCTGAGGGCGGCCGCGCCCGAAGGAGCTGGCGAAGCCATCGTGGACAAGCTAAGCTATTGGTATGGCTCTCGATCCTGCCTCGTTGCCGGATGATGTGGATGCGCTCAAACGCATGATCATCGGCATGGCGAAGGACGCCGTTCATGCCAACACGCTGATCGAGAAGCTGCGCAGCGAACTCGCCAGGTTGAAGCGGGCGCAGTTCGGTGTCTCGTCCGAGAAGTTGCAAGCCCGCGTCGAGCAGCTCGAACTCGCCATCGAGGCCCTGGAGGTCGACGAGGCCGAGCGTCTTGCAGCGGCTCCGGTCGTCGCCGAGGCGGTCGAGGCGGCAAGCCGGAGGCCAGCACGCCGCCCCCTGCCGGATCATCTGCCGCGCGAGACCGTCGCTCATCCCGGCCCCTGCGCCTGCCCAGCGTGCGGCGGTGGCCTACGCCGGATTGGCGAGGACGTGACGGAGAGCCTCGACTACGTGCCGGGCCGCTTCAAGGTGGTGCGGCACCTGCGCGAGGCCTTCTCCTGCCGGTCCTGCGAGAGCGTGGTGCAGACCCCCGCGCCCTACCACGCCATCGCGCGCGGCCGTGCAGGCCCCGGGCTGCTCGCGCACATCGCCGTGGCCAAGTTCGATGATCACCTGCCTCTGTATCGTCAGGCGGAGATCTATGCGCGGGACGGCGTCACGTTGCAGACCTCGACCCTATCCGACTGGATGGGCGCGACTGCCGCCGCGCTGGCCCCTCTGGTCGATCAGCTTCGCGAGGAGGTGATTGCCGGCTCGGACGTCCTGCACGGCGACGATACGACGGTGCCGATCCTGGCGCCCGGCGCGGGCAAGACGAAAACCGGTCGGCTTTGGGCGTATGTGCGTGACGAGCGTCCTCATGGCGGGGTGCGTCCGCCGGCGGCCGTGTTCTTCGCCTCGCCGGACCGGAAGGGGGAGCGCCCGCTCACGCATCTGGCGGCGTTCTCCGGCGTGCTTCAGGCGGATGGCTACGCTGGCTTCAACGGGCTCTACGAGGCCCGTCGCCCGGGCGGCGCGTTGATCGAGGCGGCGTGCTGGGCTCACACGCGGCGCAAGTTCTTCGACGTTCATGCCAGGACCGGTTCGGCGGTCGCCTTCGAGGCTCTGGAACGGATCGGCGTGATCTACGAGGTCGAGCGATCCGTCAGCGGCAAGCCTCCCGACGAGCGCTTGCGGCAGCGCCAAGCTCGATCACGACCGCTCGCAGCGGCCTTGAAGTCCTGGGCTGAGACGATCCTGCCGCAGCTCTCCGGCGGCTCCGATCTCGCCAAGGCGTTCCGTTACATGCTGGTGCGCTGGACGGCGCTGACCCGCGTCTTCGACGACGGCCGGATCGCGCTCGACAACAACCCGGCCGAGCGGGCGCTGCGGTCCGTCGCGATCGGGCGCAAGAACTACCTGTTCGCCGGCTCGGCGCGCGGCGCCGAGCGAGCCGCGGCGTTCTACACCCTGATCGAGACGGCCAAGCTCAACGCGCTCGACCCGGAGGCCTATCTGCACGACGTGCTCACCCGCCTCGCCGATCATCCAGCCAAACGCCTGGCCGAACTCCTGCCCTGGAACTGGTCGCCGGTCGCCGCTGGTGCTCAGGCCGCCTGATCAACCGGGCCCCTCGCCGAGCGCTTACGGTCGATCTTGGGCGTCGGCAGCATCTGCTCGATGGCCACCCCGGTGAGCTTCTTCAGCGCCAGAGCGTAGGCATGGGCGTGGAGCGAACCGCGCACCAGCAGGTAGCCGCAGACCTCGCGCCCCGTCGGCTCGGTTATGGTCTCATAGACTCGCAGCTTATGGATGCGCGCGCCGCACTCCAGGTGGAAGTTGTGCAGCAGGTCGATGATCAGGTTCCTCAGATCCAGTTCGCGCACGTCCGAAAAGGGTGGATTTCCGCCGGTCCGCTTCGGGGCGGCGATGCATCAGAGCGGAAATCGTCTTTGCTACCGCTGGCGCCAGTGTGCCGAAAGTTAGGACGTCAGCTGCCAGATCGCACTCTTCAAGCCCGATTAATCCGGAGCCGCAGCCAGCGCCGTTTACGGGGCATGGGCGCGACCGGCTGCTCGGCCGCAGGCGCCGGAAAGAGCGGGCTGCCGACGATCTGGCGCGTCTGCTCGGCGATCTCGATCAGGATCGCGTTGTGCAGAGCCTGCCGGCGCTGCGCGACTTCCTCGGCCGGTATCTTCTCGGCGCCGACGCGAAGGCGCACGAGAAACTCGGTATCCGGCCGCTCGACTAGGGTCTCGATCCGAAGGTCGAGATAGCCGAGCTGCGAAAGCTCCAGAAGCATCAGCTTGAAGCTCGACGGCACGAACACCCAGCCGTGCGCGTCGACATACTCCGTCGCATAGCGTATTGAGGTTTTAGTCTTTATCTCTTCTAGACTAATCAACAATTCAGCGGGCCGGGTATCGTCCTGATGCCAAGCCGGTCCACGACCTTTCCAACTCATCTGCATCATGTAGTCGAGATGCGTTCTGAGGCTATGCCGATCACGCCGATCCTCAAAAGCGGCGATTGCGTCCGCCGTTGTGGAAGGATGGCGATAGAAATCGAAACACTTACGTTTGTCGGGCACAGCCAAGACTATGACGCCGTCCGGTTTGATAAGCCTCTGCGCAGCCTGGAGAAACGCGACGATGTCAGTCGAATGCTCGATAACATGCGAGGCTATGAATGCATCGAAGGAGCCGCACTGGTCCGGAAGTGCATCGGCAAGAGATCCGCCTTGCCACACGTAGTCGACTGCTTCTATGCGATCTACGTCTTTGCCGTGTTCGCGATATTTGGCGACCAGCTCCTCACGGGTTGTGTGATCTACTATGAAAGTGTTCCAGCCCTCTCGCTTCGGCGCCAGCGGGCTGTAACTCGGACCGATCTCAATGACGCGAGATTCCTTAGAGATGCCAGCTAGCAGTAGCTCGTCTCGTGTCATCATTGCGGCCTGTAAATCAGTCTCAGCCGATCAAGGTAAATCAGCGGTCGCGCAATCTGCTCAGCAAGCCCTTCCGACGCTGAGCCGGTGCGGGGCTCGGCTCTGGCGCTGGTGCTGCTGGGGCTTCCGGCCACGGGCTCGTGAGCGTTGACGCGTCGAACGTGCGCGCCGCGTTCGTTCCCCGCCTGATCGCGATGATCGACGGCCGGTGGTTCTGCACGTAAACGCCGTTCTCGTCCTGCATCGAAGCGTGGGCCTTGGCGAAGTGGACATCGAAGCCAAGGTTATCGAACAGCTTGATCCAGAGGCCGCGCGACAAGTGCCACCACACGTACATCATGCGGTGATCGTCGAGCGGGGTGATCGGGATCATGCGCAGGTCGTCGACCGGGACCGCCTCCGTCCAAGGCAGAAGGACGGCCTCGCGCGCAAGCCGCGCCCAAGCGCCAACGGAGTACACGGGATCAGACAGGTGCTCGATGATAGCGCCAGCCTGGACCACATCGAACATCTCGGCCGGCCACTCATATAGCTCCTGGTGCGGAGCGTACACGCACTTAGCCTTGCTGTTGTACTTGTGCCAGGAGTACCACCAAGAACGCTTGATCGGGTCGAGATTACTTTCAGTCCAAGCCGCTTGCGAAGCAGCTATGTCCTGGTACGACAGTGTTTCCTTATATGGAAAGTGGCGAAACTCCTTCGTCGTCGCAGCATCGAGGCCAGTGACTTCGGCTCCGGCCAGCTCAGCATTAAATGCGAGATAGCCCGAGGCCGTCCCAACATCGAGCAAGGTCTTGCCTTTGAGATCGTAGCCGCCGATGTACTGGCTGAAACCCGGTATATCCCAACTACCTTGTATGACTTCTCCGTCCGGGAAGCGCATGGTGTGATACCAATAAGCGGACTTTGATGGGTCGAGGGGCCAGGGCTGCTCGTAAACGGGCTGCTTACTCACGGCAAAAATACCTCCGCAACGACGGATTAAAAGCACCGAAGCGGCGCTATCACGGCGCGGAGAGGTGTGTCGATCAGGTTATTTTGCCACTGTCAAGTTGACAAACAGGGCTGCCCATGTTCGCTGATAAGTTGCACCCGTGGGAAGGTAGCACACGCTTTTGTAGCGTTTTATCTTTCCGGTACCGTTTGCCTCCAAGCCGCCAGCAGTCGGCTGTGATCGGCAACCTACACGCCCTAATCAGTCCCTCTCGGATCGCCATCTTGAACTACACGAGGTGGCACCCGCCCCTGCCATCGCCCTGCGCACGACCCGAACCCTTGTGCGCTCGGCGCCAGCCGGCCTGGCGTTCAGCGAGACTTGCTGGCACCGGACGAATTAGCACTCCGCGGCGTCAGCTCTCGCTCTTCATACCGAGCCGACTTTGAACAGCGACTGGTTTATGACCGCTTTCGGGAAGTGCCGGCGGCTTTCTAGGCGACCGCAATGGGTCGAAAACCGAATGACCGCTCAGGGTGGATTTTGTTGAAAAACTCAGGACCTGGTCGATTGCACCTTGTGAACGGCTCCGGCCGGTGAAGATCCTAATATTAAACGCTTAGAACACAATGCAGGAATGGGGTCGCGCCGTCCGCAAGAGGCAAATTTTCTCCCGGGCGCCAACTTTGATGACGCTTGAAGCGCTACCTTCGAGTTTTTCAACAAAATCGGTGGGTATCTGCCAGTCCGCTTCCGCTCAAACATGTAGCGGAAGCGGACGTTCGAGGGTTCGTGTCAGGCCGCCGCCCAGGCGATCGCATCAGCGCCGGCCGGCAGGCGCATCGGGCAAGCCGGGTCGGTTGCCGCGCGCCAGACCGCCTCGGCCACGTCCGAGGCCCGAGTCACTTCTTCCGTCGCCTGCTGGAAGTTCGCGAAGACACTCCCAGCCAGATCGCCGTAGGCCCTGGGCACATCCATCCCCATCCGGGTGCGGGCGTTGGTCCCGAACGCGGTCTCCGGCGATCGGCCGGGAATGACGAGATGGGCGCGCACGTCGAATGGCATGAGCTCGTGGGCGAGGGACTCGGTGAAGGCGTTCACCGCCGCCTTGCTCGCGGTATAGACCGCCAGCAGCGGCAGCGGCCGCAGGGTCACGCTTGACGTCACGTTGACGATCACACCTGCGCCCCGTTCCCGGAACTGCGGCAGCACAGCCTGGGTCATGGCGATGGTGCCGAGGGTGTTCGTCTCGAACACCTCCCGGGCGGACTCCATCGACAGGCCTTCCAGGGCGTTCAGCAGCCCGACGCCCGCGTTGTTCACCAGGACATCGAGCGGCCCGGCCTCCGCGACTGCCCGGGCGATGCTGCCGGCGTCGGTCACGTCGAGCGGCAGGACGGTGAGGCGGTCGGACTCCGGGATCAGGGCCGCCTGAGGCGTACGCATCGTGGCGACGACCCGCCAACCTCGGTCGAGGAACAGGCGCGCCGTCTCCAGGCCGAAGCCGGATGAGCAGCCGGTGATGAGGATCGTGTTCATGGGGACCTCGCGTTTGACCCACACGGGGTGATAGGAGCGCTCCGCCGGACGTGATACGGGCGCAAGTCCGTATTTCATTAGCGAGCGTCCGAAATGGTCGACCCGCTCACCCAGGTGGTCGGGCTGCTTCAGCCCAGCGCCTCGTTTTCCAAGTTGGTCCTGGCCGGCGGCGCCTGGACCGTGCGCCGCGAAGACCACGGCCAGCCGTTCTACGCCGCGGTACTGGAGGGGGCGTGCCGCCTCGCGATCGACGGCGAGGCGGAGATCGTCCTCGCGGCCGGCGACTTCGTGCTGATCCCCGCCGCCAGCGCCTTCGCCGCCTCCAGCCTCGTCGCGCCATCGGCGGGGCGGGCGCCACCGCCCGTCGAGGTCGGCCCCGGCGTGTTCCGGCTCGGCCCTCCCGAGGTGCCGCCCGACCTGCGCATGCTGGTGGGGCACTGCACCTTCGCCTCCGACGATGTGGATCTGCTTCTGTCGCTCCTGCCCCGGTTCGTCCATGTGCGCGGCGTCGGGCGACTAGCGATGCTGCTCGGCCTCGTGAACGAGGAGACGCGGGAGGACAGGCCCGGCCGCGAGGTGATTTTGGCGCGGCTTCTGGAGGTGCTCCTGATCGAGGCGCTTCGGTCCACCAAGGGTCCGGCGGCGCCCTCGGGCCTCCTGCGCGGGCTTGCGGACGACCGCGTGGCCGCCGCGTTGCGCCGGATGCACGAGCGCCCGACCGTTCCCTGGACAGTCGCGGCCCTGGCCCGAGAAGCGGGACTGTCGCGCTCGACATTCTTCGAACGGTTCCGGCGCGAGGTCGGCGTCGCGCCGATGGCGTATCTTCTGGCGTGGCGCATCGCGCTGGCGAAGGATCTGCTTGGTCGCGAGGGAGCTGGCGTGGCGGAGGTGGCTGAGCGCGTGGGCTACGGGTCTGCCAGCACCTTTAGCACTGCCTTCGCTCGTCATGTCGGCAGGCCGCCAAGCCTCTACGCCCGCGAGCAGCGCGCCCAACTCCGCAGCCCTGCGCCTCTGAACGTCTGAGACGGATGGAGAACAGTCTTGCCGCTTTCAAGCCGCGAATGGGTCGAGGCGGCCAGTTACAGCCTTTGCAACCTAAGCCCCGGGCGTCCGTTGGATGAGTATCCATTCAATCGGATCAAGGAGGCGCGATCTTCGTGAGAAGTCGCGGGAGATCGCTTATGTCTTTTAGTCCTATGCCAGTTCAAAGCCGCACCGTTACGCATATCGACATCACTGATCGCGCCGTCCGATCCGCATGGGCCGAGCGCTATGGCGTGACCGACGCGCAATTGCGCAAGGCCGTGAGGATGGTGGGTTCGCGGATCACCACACTCTCGAACCATCTTCGCATGGCGTCCACATCGTGATCGCTGCGCTTGCCCCGGATCGGCGGGCGTCATTGGCCGCGCATGAACTCGGCGTCCTGATCGTGGACGACGATCCCATACTCCTGATGGACATGGCGCAGTCTCTCGCCGATGCCGGCATCGTCGTGTTCGAGGCGCGAAACGCCAACGAGGCGCTACAGGTGCTCTCCACCCGAACCGATGTGCGCATGACGATCACCGATGTCGATATGGGCGACGGAGGCCTAAACGGGTTCCAGTTGGCGAAGGTGGTCGCGACGCGGTGGCCAGCGATGAGCTTGCTCATCGTCTCCGGTCAGAGCCGCCCCAAAGCCACTGACCTGCCCGAGGGCGCACGGTTCCTGGCAAAGCCCTGTGCGCCCAGTTCGCTTATTGGAAACGTGTTTGCGTTGGTGGCGCAGCAGAGCGGTTCCATCTAGCCGGCCAAGCTGCCGCTTCACGGTCGGTTCGTGCTCCCGTTCCTGCGCTTGCGCATGGCGCGGCTTAGGACCCGCGACAGCGCCTCCACGGAGTACGGCTTCTGCAGAAGCTCGAACCCATGGTCCGCATCCTGCGCGAGCACGTGGCTATATCCGCTCGTCAGGACGACCGGGATGCGCGGATACAGCCGAGCGATCTCCTGCCCCAGTTCCACGCCGTTCATGCCCGGCATGATCACGTCCGAGAACACCACGTCGTGGGCATCAGGGTCTCGCGCCAATGCATCGAGCCCTGCCTTCGCGCTCAGAACCCAGTCGGTCCGGTACCCCAATTCGCTCAGCGTCTGCGTCACGAACGTGCCGACGTCGCGGTTGTCCTCGACGACCAGCACGCAGGCGCCACCGCCGTCGATGGCCGGCGCGTCCTCCTCCAGGCGGGCGCGAGCCTGCTTCTCGGCCGCGCGCGGGAGGTAGAGGGTGAACGTCGTCCCCGTGCCGACCTCGCTCTCCACCATGATCTCGCCGCCGGACTGCTTGGCGAAGCCGTAGACCTGGCTGAGCCCCAGCCCCGTCCCCTGACCCACCTCCTTGGTGGTGAAGAACGGCTCGAAGATCCGCCCGAGCTTCTCCGGAGCGATGCCGCTGCCGGTGTCCTGGATCGACACCTTCACGAACGCCCCCGATACGGCTTCGTGGGCACGGACCGCCGGCATGCCCGCGGCCGGCTGCACGCTGATGGTCAGCTCACCCTCGCCCTCCATGGAGTCGCGGGCGTTGACCGCCATGTTGACCAGCGCGGTGTCGAACTGGCTCGGATCAGCGTTGATGAAGCACGGCTCGTCGGAGAGCTGCTGGCGAACGCTGATGCGCGCGCCCGTCAGGGTGCCGACCATGTCGGCGATGGCGCGCACGCTGACCGCTGCGTCGAACACCTCGGGGCGCAGGGCCTGGCGGCGGGCGAACGCGAGGAGCTGACCCGTGAGCTTGGCGGCGCGGTCGACCGTGTCGGAGATCGCCGCGATGTAGCGGGCACGCCGCTCCGCCGAGAGGTCGGGACGCTTGAGCAGGTCGGTCGAGGACTTGATGACGGTGAGCAGGTTGTTGAAGTCGTGTGCCACCCCGCCGGTGAGCTGGCCGACAGCCTCCATCTTCTGCGACTGACGCAGCGCGTCCTCGGCCTGCAGCAGCAGCCCCGCCTGCCGGCCGTTCTCGGTGACGTCGCGGGCGGAGCAGTACAGCAGGCCGTCCGAGGGAACGGCTGTCCACGACAGGTGCACGTAGTCCCCGTCCTTGGCGCGGAAGCGGTTCTCGAACGCCAGCGTGGCCCGCCCCCCGGCGAGATGGGCGACCTGCTCGCGCGTCTTGACCTGATCATCCGGGTGTTCCAGCCACTCCGTCGTCCGGCCGATGAACTCGCCCTGGTCCCATCCCAGAACCGTGGTCCAGGCCGGGTTGACGCTCAGGATCACGCCGCCGCCGTCGGTCACCATGAACAGGTCGCGGCTGACCTCCCACAGGCCGTTGCGCTCCTGCGTGCGCTGCTGGACCTGCTCGGCCAGGGTCGCGTTCAGGGCCTGCAGGGCCGCCTCGGCACGCCGCCGGTCCGTGACGTCGGAGGCGGCCCCGAGCCAGCCGGTGATCTCGCCTTGGGGATCGAGGAGCGGCACCGCGTGCGAGAAGGCCCAGCCCACCGTGCCGTCGACGCGGTTGACCCGATGTTCGAGGCGGTAATCAGCCTTCGTACGGATCGCGCGCTCGATCTCTGCGCGCACCGCTGCACGGTCCTCTTCCGGGATGTACTCGTCGAGCCAGTTCGCGTTAGCCGCGTCGGTATCGGGAATGAAGCCGCCGCCAGCGAGCTGGTGCAATTCGCCCCAATCCGCGCTGATCGAGTAGCGTACCTCGGAGGACGAGCGGATCAGCGCGTCGAGGCGCTGCTCGCTCTCGCGCAGCCGGATCTCGCTGGCCTGGACGGCCGCGAACTGCCGTTCGAGGCTCTCGTTAAGCTGGGTGAGATCGCGCTCGGCGGTGACCCGTCGTGTCGTCTCCGTTACGACCAGGAAGACGCCGGCGATCCGCCCCGCATCGTCCCAGAGTGGGCTGTGGCAATGGGTAAAGAAGGCATCCTGCGGCGTGCCGTCCCGGTCTGGAGTGTAGCGGGCATCCTCGACGAGGTAGGGCTGTCCCGCGAGCACCTGGTCGAAGATGGGCGTGAGCTGGTCCCACATCTCCGACCACCATTCCCGTGCCGGCTGACCAAGGTGGCCGGGGTGCTTGCGACCGAGGCTCGGCGCGTAGGCGTCGTTGTAAATCGTGACGAGGTCCGGTCCCCAATGGAGCATCATCGGGAAGGCCGAGTTCAGCACGATGCGCACGGCCGACTGCAGCGAAAGCGGCCAGCGCTCCACGGGACCGAGCGAGTTGACGGACCAGTCGAGGGCGCGCAGCCGCTCGCCAGCTTCGCCGCCGCCTGCGAGGCAGGAGCGTTCGAGTGAGAGCCCGGCGCTCACGCGCTCAGGGCCTGGTGTGTGGACTGCGTCGCTTTGAGTGTCTCGCAATGCAGCTGGAAGCTCCGCTCACGCTTATCGAGTAGGCGGAGCGCCGCGCGGAACACCTCGCTCAGATTGCCGTAACGCCCGGAGGCGAGCATGCGCTCGGCGGCGGCATGCAGCTCAGGGCTGAGGGAGACGGAAATGGTCAGACGTGCGGCCATCACTCATGTATCGCGCGCAGGAATTGTTAGAACAAGGCGTCCACGGCTGACGGAGGTGAGAGAGACCTCCGGTTTAGAGCCTGTCGTCACCTGAGGTGATCGAGGGCTGCGGCGAGGCAGAGGCCTCCGGTGAAGCTGGAGGCGGTTTTCTCATAGCGCGTGGCAACCGCTCGCCACTCCTTGAGCCGTGCCCAGAGCCGCTCGACGACGTTGCGGTTGGTGTAGATCCAGTCCGGGCAGCGCTCGGGAGCCTCGTTACTCTTGGACGGGATAGCAGGTGTTGCCCCGACCTCTCGCAACTGCTGCCGGAAGCGTTGGCTGGAGTAGCCCCGATCCGCCACGACCCATTGGGGAATGCCCGGCAAGCGACCGAGCAAGGGCAGCGCGTGGGGTAGTTCATGGGCCTGCCCCGGTGCGATCCGAAAGGCGATCGCGCGGCCTGCGCCGTCAGCGATCACGCAAGCCTTGGTCCCATAGCCGCCACGTGATCGGCCAACAGCTTCACGATCGTCTCGCTCGGCTGCAGATCCCCCCTTTTGGCGGCTCCAGCCGCCTTCTGATGCGCACGCATATTGGTGCCATCGAGGAACACCATGCCCAGCTGAACGCCGCGCTCCTGCACGAGAGCAAGTAGACGCTCCCACACCCCGCCGCGCGACCACCGGATGAAGATCTGTGCGGCCCGCCACCACGGCCCCAGGTCTTGCGGGATCGCGCGCCACTTGGCGCCGTTCTGATGGCGCCACAGGATCGCCGAAAGCGTGCGCCGCAGGTCTTGCGGCGGTGTCTTCGCCTTCGGCCGACAAGCCTCGACCAGTGGCTCCAGAACAGCCCATTGCGCGTCGCTCAGCATCGTCCCTCCTCAGAGCGGAAACACAAAACGCGTGCTGCGCCAGATGGTTCAGGCGACGACAGACCCTAGTTCAAGGCAGAAAACTCGGGTCGTCTTCCTGGCACGAGCTCACTCTAACGGCGTGTTGGCGAATGGCTGCTTTCGGGGAGCGGTGACGGCCATCTCAACGGCTGCCTTGGGTCGGTAGGAGGCCGTCTGCTTTTCCGGCAGCACCGCTCCGAAGCGGACCGACAGCTTTCGGCCAGACTACGCCACGCCGGATCGCCTGGCCGGGCAGAACCGGACATTCGGCTTGGCGCCCAATGCAGTCGTACTCGCGTGGCCGCGCGACCTTCGAAAGCAGACAAGTATCCCGCCGCCACTCTGGCGGTGACGCGCCCCTCCAAGGAATTCTCGGGCCCTGGGAGACGCCTCCAGAGCGGGCGTGGAGCGTAACAGCTGGCCGCGGTGCTTTGGACATAAACCCGTGGTCGCCACCGTGCAGCAGCCTCGCAATTGGCCGGGTTTAAAGTCTCGGCCAGCTCACCCGTCGGCTAGGCACGCGTCGCTTAAGCTTTAGCCCGGTCGGAAACCAACCGAACACCGGCAGGCCGGCGCGCCGCGAGCACGCCCGCAACCTTGCGTTCGAGTTCGCCGTCTCGGAACGGCTTCAACACGACCGCATCGGATCCACTGGCGCCGGCCTGACGAAGGGCTGCAGTGTCGGCAAAGCCTGTCACGAACACGACCGGCATTGCTGGCCAGCGTTTGCGAAGCTCAGCTGCCGCCTCCGCCCCGTTCATGCCGGGCATCGCGAAGTCCAGGACGACAAGGTCGACGCAAGGATTGCCTTCGAGGCTGGCCAGCGCCTGCAGGCCAGAGGCCGCTTCGCGTACGGCATAGCCGGCCTCACTCAGCCGGGTTGCAGTTACCTCGCGCACCCCTTCATCATCGTCGACCACCAGCAGTACGGGCTTGCTGCCAGGCGGACGAGCCCGCACACAATCGATGGGAGGCGCCGCGATGAGAGTGGCGGCGCTCTCTACCCGCGGCAGGTAGACCTTGAACGAGGTGCCCTCACCCAGGGCGGTATCGACGCGGAGGCCGCCGCCGGACTGCTTCACGAACCCGAAGACCTGGGCGAGCCCGAGGCCGGAGCCCTTGCCTGTCTCTTTGGTGGTGAAGAACGGCTCGAATATGCGCGCCAGCACTTCTGGCGGCATGCCGGTCCCGGTGTCGCTCACCGAGATCATAACGTACTCGCCCGGTTGTGGCTGCTCCGGTCGGGCCGGGATGCCATTTACCGTGACGTTGGCGGTCTCGATGGTCAGCCGCCCGCCGACCGCCATGGCGTCGCGAGCATTGATGGCGAGGTTGAGGATTACGAGCTCAATCTGAGTGGCGTCGACCAGCGCCGGCCATAGCCCGTCCTGCAGCGTCGTCTCGATCTGGATCGCGCCGCCGATGGAGCTCTGCAGCAGGTCACGCATCGATACAACGGTCGTGTTCAGGCTGACCGGAGTGGGTTCAAGGCGCTGCCTCCGCGAGAAGGCGAGAAGTTGCGCGGTCAGGTTGGCGCCGCGCGCGGCCGCGCCCCGCATCATGTCAAGTCGCCGCTTCGACCGCTCGTCCGTGACGGCGCGCTCCAGGAACTCGATGTTGCCGGCGATGACAGTGAGGAGGTTGTTGAAGTCATGCGCCACACCGCTGGTCAACTGCCCGACCGCCTCCAGGCGTTGGGCCAGTCGCAGGGCCTCCTCGACCCGCTCACGCTCGGCAATCTGCTCCTGAAGGGCTGCGTTGGCCTCTGCGAGTTCGCGAGTGCGCTCGGCGATGCGCGCCTCCAGCGTCTCGTTGAGCGCCTGCAGGGCGGCTTCGGCCGCACGCTTGTCCTCCCGCGCCCGGGTTTCCGCCAACGCCCGCACGATGGTGCGGCTCATGCGGTCAAGCCGCTGCTTGGTCACGTAGTCGGTGGCACCGTTCTTCAGGGCCTCAACAGCCACCTCCTCGCCAAGCGTACCCGAGCAGAAGATGAAGGGCGTGTCCGGGCACTGCTGCCGGGCGATGCCGAGCGCGCTGACGCCGTCGAAGGTCGGCAGCACGTAATCCGCCAGGATGAGGTCGTGGCGGCCCGCGACCGCCGCGGCGGCGAACTCGCTACGGGTCATGACCCGCTCAACCGTCACCGGGTGACCGAGGGTCTCCAACTCGGCCTCAATGAGTTCCGCGTCGAGGTCGCTGTCCTCCAGGTGGAGGATGCGCAGGGGGCCGGTCCCGGCTCCGATCACCCGTTCGATGGCCAGCCTCCCCGGTGCGGTGGCGGTTCATTAAGGAGCGCCCAGAACACGCCGATATCCTTGATCGCCGCGAAGAATTCGTCAAACGCGACCGGCTTCACCACGAAGGCGTTGACCCCGAGATTGTAGGAGCGGACGACGTCAGTCTCCTCGCGGGACGACGTCAGCATGACCACCGGGATGCCGCGGGTGTCGGGGTCTCCCTTGATCTTGGCGAGCACCTCCAGGCCATCGACCTTGGGCAGCTTCAGGTCGAGCAGCACCACCGCCGGGTCCTGGGCCTGGCGCTTCTCGTGCGCCCCGCGCCGGTAAAGGAAGTCGAGCGCCTCGGCCCCGTCGCGGCAGATGACGATCTCGTTGGCGAGCTGGCTCGATTCGAGGGCCGCCAGGGTCAGCTCGATGTCATTCGGGTTGTCCTCCACCAGCAGGATCGGTTTCAGTCCGGCCATCTCAGCGCGCCTCCTCCCGGATGGGTAGGGTGAAGTAGAAGGTGGCGCCTTTACCTAAGTCGCCCTCGGCCCAGGTTCGGCCGCCATGACGCTCGACGATGCGGCGGACGTTGGCCAGCCCGATACCGGTGCCCTCGAACTCCTCGACCCGGTGCAGGCGCTGGAACACACCGAACAGCTTGCCGACATAGGCCATGTCGAAGCCGACGCCGTTGTCGCGCACGAAGAACACCGCCTCGCCGTCCTGCGGTGGCAGACGCCCGATCTCGATGACCGCCTCCGGCCTGTCGCGGCTGTACTTCACCGCGTTCGAGAGCAGGTTCTCGATGACGAGGCGCAACATGACCGGGTCGGCGTGCACCCGGCCGAGGGGTCCGACCTCCCACCGCACGGTCCGGTCGGGGGTGACATCGCGCTCGACCTTGCGCCGAACCTCCTCGACCAAGGCGTTCAGGTCGCCGGACACCTTGTTCAACGCATGCCGGCCCATCTGCGAGAAGGTCAGGAGGTTGTCGACGAGGGTGCCGGCCGAGAGCGCCGCCTCGATGATGGTCTCGACGTAGTGCCGGCCTTTCTCGGAGAGGTTCGGCGCCTCGCGGGTCTTCAGCAGGTTGGAGTAACCCACGATGTGCCGGAACGGCGCGCGCAGGTCGTGGCTGACCGAGTAGGAGAAGGCCTCCAGCTCCTTGTTCGAGCGCTGGAGCTCCTCGCTCATCGCGGCGAGCTCCTCCGCCCGGCGCAGCACGATGCCGAGCACCGAGGCGCGCAGGTCCTTGGCCGCCTCAACCTCCGGGACGGACCACGGCAGGGAGCGGCCCTTCACGGTCTCCTTCCAGGTCTCGAAGGACTTGCGGGGGTGCAGCCGGTCGGGTCCGCCACCGGGATCCGGCCGCGCGGCCTTCACCGGATTGCCGCCCCACTTCACGGTGCGCACCACCTCCGGCCTGAACCAGAGGACGTAACTGGCGTACTTCTTCGAGACGGAGATCGCCAGGACACCGCTGGCGCGGTCCGCGACTGCCGCGGCCTGCGGGAAGCCTTCCGCCAGCGCGTCGGTCACGAAGACGTCGTCGGCGTCACCGCGGGCTGACAGCCAGTCGTACAGCGCACGGACCTCGCCCTCCGGGGGCGTCGACCCGAGCAGCCGGCAGCGATCGGCCGTCACGACGGCTGCGCCCGAGGCGTTCACCAGAGCCAGGACGTCGTCGGGATGGTTGAGGAGGCCGTCGACGAAGCTCTCCTCCTCAGCCATGTAGCCGAGCAGCCTCACCTGCACGGCACCGAGCGCCAGCCGTTGCTCGGCCTGCTCGCCGCGAACCTTGGCGGAGAGTTGCAGCGCGAAGATCTGGGTGAGGACGTCGCAGGCATTGCGGGCCTGGAGCGGCACCCGCTTGGGATCCCGGTTGTGGCAGGAGACGAGTCCCCAGAGCGCACCGTCGACCAGGATCGAGACCGACATGGACGCCATCGTGCCCATGTTGCGCATATACTCGACGTGGACCGGCGAGACCGAGCGCAGCACCGACTGGCTGAGGTCGAGGGGCTCGCCCTCCGGTGTCGTCGTCGGCCGTACCGGCACCGGGACGTAGTTGGCGTCGGGAATGATGCGCAGGCGGTTGCGGCGGTAGAGCTCGCGCGCTTGCGCCGGGATGTCGGAGGCCGGGAAGCGCAGGTCGAGATAGCTCGGCAGGACGCCGTTGCTGTCCTCGGCCAGCACCGTGCCGTGCCAGTCTCGGTCGAACCGATAGACCAGGGCTCGGTCGAAGCCAGTCACGTGGCGAATGTCTTGTGCCAAGAGTTGGCAGAGGTCCTCGACGGAGCGAGCAGCGTGAAGGCGCTCGACGAAGGCGCGCAGACGCGGCGTGAGCGCATCGAGACCGGCGTCTCCGGAGGAGTCAGCCGTCTCTTCCAGCTCCAGCACGACGAGGTCGTCGACCCGGTGCGCGGCGACCTCGTAAGCTTGGCGCGTACTCCCGGATCCGAGCGTGACCGTGCGCAGGTATGTTGCACCGTCCTGCTGCCTGTGGCCGTCGAGGTAGTGCCGGACGATGGCGTCGAGCTCGGGAAAGGCGCTGGAGAGCGTGGCGCCGACTTGGGCAGCTGCCGGGGCGTTGGCACTGGCCTGGACGATGCGCAGCACAGGCAGGTCGAGGGCGAGCAGGAAGCCGTGCGGCTGGACACTGCCCACGATATGGATCGGCTCGCGGTCGCAGGCCGTCAGGTCGACGTCATTCTGGGCCGCATCGCTGCGCTGGTACAAGCCTGGATCCCGTAAAAGCGTGGGCCGTCGGCGGCCCCGACCGTCCTGTTACCAGCCCGACGCGGATGCCGATATGGGTCGAAAGCGCCGGTGCCGCAGGCTGCTGGGCTAATCGTGCCGAAACGCCCGTCTGACGGTCATCAGGTCGAGAAGCGAGCCAGAGGACGAGTTGCCGGCTGGCCAGCGCCCCCTCCCAGTGGAACGTCGATAGTGCAGCTCGCACCGGCTGGTTTGTAGGTGAGGCGGACTTCTGCTCCAAGCTCGCCGGCAAGGCTGCGCTCGATGAGGCGAGATCCAAAGCCTCTTCGCCTCGGAGGCACGACCGTCGGACCGCCGGTCTCGCGCCATTCCAAACTAAGGTGCGGGCCGCCGTTTGGCTCCTCAACTTTCCAGACGATCTCGACCCAGCCCGTCTCGTTCGAGAGCGCCCCGTACTTCACCGCGTTGGTTGCGAGTTCGTGAAGCGCCAGCGTCAATGCCAGCGCGATCCTGGGCTCCAGCCGAACCGGCGGACCTTGTGTCTTGAAGCGCGTCGGTCCTGAGGATTGGTGCAGGTCGACCGCGGAGCCGACGATGTCCCACAGGTCAGCACCCTCCCAAGTCTCGCGCGTGAGAATGTCGTGCGCCCGCGCGAGGGTTAGCAGGCGCGGCTCTAAAGCTTGGCGTACGTCCTCAGGCGTGGCGGCATTCCGCACGCTCTGCGCTGCTATAGCTTGCACCGTGGCCAGCGTGTTCTTCACGCGGTGGTTCAGCTCATTGACCAGAAGGCGCTGGTGCTCCTCGGCGCGGCGGCGCTCCGTGATGTCGTGAGCAACTTGGACACTACCGATGACCTCGCTGTCGGCGAGAATAGGCGCCGCCGAGCACAGGACCTCGACCGGGCTGCCGTCCTTACGGAAGAACGTTGTCTCGTGTCCTTCAAGGACAGATCCAGAGGCGTGCGCCTGAGACAGCGGGCACTCGCAAGCGGGGTACGGCCTTCCATCCACGTGGTGGTGATGCGCAACGTCGTGCAGGATTCGACCGATCAGCTCGCTTGGTTCCCAGCCGAGCAGGCGCGAGGCGGCCGGGTTGGCGACGGTGACGCGCCCCTTAGCGTCGAGCAGGAACAGCGCGTCGGGCGCGTGCTCTGTGATGGCGCGGTTGAGCGCTTCGCTCCGCTGCAGAGCCTCCTGTCGTAGGCGCTCTTGCTCAACGTCCTCGATCAGCGTCACGGCGGCGATGATCTCGCCCGCGTCGTTCCGAACCGGAGCGCTGTTGAACGACAACCGCCGACATGGTCCGGTTCCGTCGCGGCCACCGTGACAGTACACGACCTCTTCATCGACGACGGTCTCGCCGCGCAGCAGCGCGCGCACGCTGGGGTATTCATCGACGGAATATGGCCGGCCGTCCGGGTGGCGAGCACCGTATGCAAGGTAGCGCTCGACGCTGTGGCCCATTTCGGTATGGCCGGTGATCTCGACGGCCTTGTCGTTCAGAATGAGTGAGCGTCCGCTCGGAGCCTCCGAGATGGAGATGCCAACCGGCGCCTGCCGGATGATGGCGGAGAGCACCTCGCGCTCGCGGGCCAGCTGAGCTTCGCTGGCCACCAATTCCTGCTCGGCGAGTTTGCGGTCATGGACGTCTTCAACGACGCCATACCAGCGGATGATCATCCCCGCATCGTTCCGGCGCGGGTAGGCGCGGGCGCGCATCCACCGATACACACCGGCGGCCGCGACGTAGATGCGGTAGTCGACATCCACCGGCTCGCCTGAGATCAAGCTGGCGGAGAAGACAGCGAGCGTTGGATCAAGATCGTCTGGGTGCAGGACCTTGAGCCAGCCCGTGCCGTCCGGCTCGCCTGGAACCTGACCCGTCAGGTCGAGCCAGCGCTGCGAGTAGGAAGTTATGTTACCTTGCGGGTCACAGGTCCAGGGCACCTGCGGATTGAGCTCGACTGTGTGTCGAAGGTGGTCCTCGCTTTCGCGCAGACGCTCCTCTGAACGCTTCCACTCAGTCTGATCGCGAAGAATTTTAACGAACCCGCCAGGCGCAGCCCGGATTCGAATGAGCTCTCCCGTGGCCCAGAACCGGGAGCCGTCTTTGCGCAGATGCCAGCGTTCGTCGCGGGCTCGCCCCCTGGCGCGGGCGTTCTGCTCCTCCGCGTCGGGCGCACCGGCCTCGCGGTCCTCCGGCGTGAAGATGAGGTCGGCAGACCGGCCGAGGATCTCGTCTTCCGTCCAGCCCATCAGGGTTTCGGCACCGGAGCTCCAGCCGGTGACTCGGCGATCCTGGTCCATGCCGATGAAGGCATAGTCGGTGGTGCTCTCCAAAACCGCGTGCAGGTGCGCGGCATGGAACCCGCGTCCATGCGACCGTTCATTCTTAGCCTGCGTCGAAGCCGACCCGCTCACCGATGTCCCGCCTCGCGATAGAGGCGCGCCTTGACTGCGGCCACGACGGCACGCCTGTCCGTGAGCTCTTCGTCGGCGATGCCGGAGATGCCTGCATCTCGCAACGCCCGCAGCAGAAGCGTACGGACGGTGATGCCCTCTTTCCTAGCCGCTTGGCGAATCGCTTCTCGAACGGGAGCAGGAAGCGTCACGCAGAGCTGCACGTCAGAGCGCGTCGCACTGAGCGGGTCAGTCATCATGGAACCTTATGCAAGAGCGCTTTTCTATATGAGCGAAGCCTAGGTGTTACAAGCTTAGTATTAGCTAAGGCTTCGCTTGGCTTTTTGAGCGGTCTAGGACTCTCGGCGCCCGTGTGCTGGTTTTGGCGGTGCGAGGGCGCCGATAGTGTTCCAGTTGCCTAGCCGGATGCTGGCTACCCACCCCAAACCGAAGTTATTGAATGGCCACCGAATGACTGCTCTCGGGAAGCGCCGAAGGCTGTCGGAACGGCTGGCATGGGTCGATAGGTGGCCGTCCGCTTTTCCAGCAGACCATCTCAGAAGCAGCCATTCCGCTTTCGGCCACTACCGGCAACGCTCGCTGGCGCCACTGAACGCCTAGGTGGGGTGGAAAGGGGAAGGTCGGCTTGGAGGCTCGCCTTGGCTTAAACCGACATGATCCTCGAAGCATCGCGCTCACCGCGGCGGCTCATAGTCTGGACGGCTTTGATGCCGCGCTGCGATGTGGTCGAGGAGAATGTGCGGGACGGTCAGGGCCGACAACATTTGGAGCGTCACGGTCAGAAGATTGGCCGACACATCAGATGAGCCAGAGGCATAGAGCGGCCAGAGGCCAGCGCCCAGTAGGAGGGTCAGGGCGAAGATCGGCAGCGACGTGCGGACGGCCCGCTGTATCGTATCAACGCCAGGAGCCTTGATCGGGTCTCGCACCAGAGCGAGCATGTGCCTGGGCGCATGAAGGCCGACGAAGTACAGGGTGAATGCCGTTAGGGGTGGTAGCGCCAGGAAGGTCGCAGCCAAGCCAATGATCTCACCGAGCACGTTCCACCGTGCTTGGCGCGTCAGAAGCCAAGCCACTGTCAAGGCAAGCCAGAGCCACGCTGCGGCTGACCACCAAGTGGGGAGCTGCGGCATCGGCATACGCGCAACGACCGAGAAGATCTGCGCCGTTTCCTCCGGGCGTAGCAGCGCTGGCAGTGCGATCGGTAGGCCCCCGCGCACGAGCGCCTCGATCGGTCTGCCCGGGCCCGCGTCCTCCTCGCCGAAATGCAGAACCGATACAGCCAGGAACCCCGCCAGGGTTGCAAGAGGCAGGACCTGCCAAGCCGAGAGAACTAGCGCGGAGAGACCGAGATACGGGATGGCAAAGACCCCGAACCATGCACGCCCGTATCGGGGGCGCAGCAGCGGCGCCGCCACCGCGCCGTCCAGGGCACCGTGGGGAACCCCAAGAACGATCACCGCGGTTAGGGCCACGAGCCAAGAGACTTCACGCGGCAGAAAGGCAGAGGCGACCAGCCCGAGCACAGCCAGCACGCTGGCGCCTTGCAGCAGCCGAGGCCACAGTGAAGGCATGCGGTGGCGGCTCGCGCCGGCGGCATCCCCGAGGAGGGAGAAAGACGACGGAGCCGCCATCCGCTTCAGGCCGCCCGGCGCAGCGGCGTGGTAGCGACAGATCCATCCTTCAGGTCGCGATCGACGGCGCGCGTCGTCTCCAGGGTCGCCATGATCCCGTAGACGACCTTGGCGGTCAGATCGAGGATGGCGATCACCGCCAGGGCCGCAGTCGGCGATAGGATGCCGAGGCCGTCCTGACCGACAAGCAGGACGATCGGGTAGGCCGACCACACTCCCGTGAGGAACACGGCATTACGCACGAAGGCTTTGCGCACATCGGCGCGCTCAGAGGCGTTCTCCTCACGCAATTGCACGAAGATCCCGTAGAACACGGCGAGAAACGCGCCGCAGGAGATGGCGAACCACGTCCACTTGACCGCGGCGACGTCGGACAGGCCAAAGGCCAGGGCCGTCACGATCATGATCAGGTCAGAGCCGATCAGCCCCCAGACAACTGCCGGCCGGCGCATGCCAGAGTGCATCGCCGTGCGCGAGAGCCCGACGAGCAGCAGAGGCGTGGTGAACGTCCAGTCGATGTAGCGCGCGAAGTAGAACTGGCGCGCAGCCTCTGCCGCGTCGGGACCGGCGGGGAGGACGAGACTTCCCTGTCCCGTGGCCATAGCGAAGTAGGAGCAGGCTGCGATGATCGGCACGATCCCGTGGATGATCCCATCGGCCTCTTCGGCGGGTGTCCGCCGCTTTGCCATGAATAGGATCGCGGCAGCTCCTGCCGCCATGCCTGCGAAGCCGAGCCACAGCCAGAATTGAGGCGTCATCGATGTCTCATTGGGATAGGGATGAAAGAGCCGCGCACGAACGTGGCGGCACCCTGCCCAAGAGGCTTGGAACGAGATCGTTGCGTAGGATGATTGTCGCAGTTGCGCCAAATCTGAGCCGCAGCCTTTGCCAAAGGCTTGGCAGCGTGTTTTCCGCTTAGGGAAGTCGCGGGTTCGTGATCCGACGACTTACAGCCGGGGCGCATCGGACGTCCGCTTCAGGGTGGGCGAATGGGCTCCAAGTACGGCCGCTATGGGTCGATGGGAGGCCGTCCGCTTTTCCCGCGGACAATCTCCGAAGCGGACAGGCCGCTTACGGCCAACTTCGGTCGGTCAGCTTCAAATCCGACCACCCGACAGCGGACTTTCTGAAGCCGGCTTTGGGTTGTGAGCTCGCGCCGTTAGGGCAGCTCCGGGTCAAAGGTTTGCGCGCCGTTAGATGGCGAAATGAAAACTCGATTTTGGGAGCTTCGCACACGCGTGCGAACCTCGCAGCTCACCGGTCCGGCGGAAATACCCTCCTGAAAACGGGATCGACCTCTTTCCAAGACCGTCCGGCCATACGGCCTCGGATCACAGCTGTCGAAAGACGTCTGACCCCCTACCAGAGGCTAGGCCCTCTGGCCCGATTTGGCCGGTTCACCCACGTCCGGGGACTTACAGCTTGAGGGCATGAGCCGCCCCGGGCACGCTCGCGATACAGCCGTCTGACAGCGCCACCACATACCGTTTGATCGCCATGTAGCGCGGAAATGGCCGTCCGAATACCGTCCGAGTCGGGCTTAGGCGTCTGTCCAGAGACTGCTCTGCAAAGGACAAAGCGTGCCGGCGGAGCTTGCAATCGGCCGCTTAGAAGGCGGCTGCTCTATCCAGCTGAGCTACGGAGTCAGGAGGCCCCAGAAGCCACGGGCTCGCCCGAGGGTCAAGCACTCGCTCGGGCGCACGCACCGGCCGGCGGACGGATCGGCGGCCGGCACGGATCCCGCCTGCGCGCGGCGGGGGCCTTGCGAAACGGGACGGATCCGGACAGGTCCGGATGCGGTTCATGCCGGGGCGCCGCGCCCGTGTCCGGAGACCGAGCTTGACCGCGCCGAGTCCCACAGAACCACCGTCCGCGCGCGCCCGGAGCCGCCGACGCGACGCGGGCCGGGGCAGCCTGAACCGGCCCGGCGCGGATCTGCGGCGCCTGCCGACCGGCCTCGACCTCCGGGGCCTGCGGCTCGTGGAGGGCGTGCGCGCCGCCTTCGCGTTCGGCGTCGTCATCCTGCTCAATATCTGGGTGCAGTGGCCGCCGCTGCTGACCATGGCACTCGCCGCCAACCTCGCCTGCTTCTGCGACAATGGCGGGCCGATGCGGGCGCGCCTGCGCGTGCTCACCGCCTTCTCGCTGCTCGGCGGCCTGCTCTGGGCCGCGCTCGGCCTGCTCAAGCCCCTGGGCCTGCCCGTGGTCGTGCCGGTCGCCTGCGCGCTGATCTTCGCCTGCGCGTACGCGCGGGTCTGGAGCGTGCAGGCGCAGTCGGCCGGCAACGTCCTCGTGGTGGTGCTGTGCATCGCCCTCGACCGGCCGCTCAACCCCGAACAGGCCGGCATCACCGTGCTGATGTTCGCCGCCGGCGGTCTCTGGGCGACCTTCCTGGCCCTCGTGATCTGGCGCCTGCATCCCTACCGGCCGGCCCACCGGGCGGTGGCGGAGGTCTGGCACGACCTCGCGCGGCTCTGCGGCGATCTCGAGCGGCTCGTCGCCCTGCTGGAGCCCGACAATGCCGCCTTCGACGGCCATGCCCGCGGCCACCGGCGGGGCGTGCGGGCGCGCATCGAGACCGCGCGGACCATGATCCTCGACCTCGCCCGCTCCCGCGAGCGCGTCTCGGACCGCACCGCCCAGGCGCTGCTGCGCCTGGAGAGCGCCGAGCAGATCTTTTCCGCCTTGATCGCCGTCGGTGAGCTGATCGACAGCCGGCCCGACCCGCGCCGCCGTGCTCTGGCAAAAACTTTCCTGCGCCGCCTGCGCCCCCTGCTGGTGACCATCGCCCGGGCGATCCGTGACGATGTCGACCTCGATCTCGCTCGCCTGGAGCACTCGATCACCCGGGTGGCCGAGGGGCTCTCGGCCGACCCGATCCTGGCGGGGCTCGCCGACCGGATCGTCGGGCGCGTGCGCATCGGCGCCAAGCTCTCGGCGCCGGAGGGTTACCGGCCCGGCGGCACCCTCACCGAGGGCGGCCGGCTCGACCGATGGACCCGCTATGTCGGGCCGCTGCAGCAGAACTTCACCCTGGCCTCGCCGAACCTGCGCCATGCCCTGCGGGCGAGCGCGGTCGCGGCCCCGGCGCTCGCCGCCACCCTGAGCTACGCGGGCGCCTTCACGCACTGGCTGGTGATGACCGTGGTGCTGACCATGCAGCCCTTCTACGCGGCGACGTGGCAGCGGGCCCTGGAGCGGATCGGCGGCACGGTGCTGGGCGGGCTCGCGGGCGCGGTCCTCGCCTATTACGCCACGACCCCGCTGATGGAGGCCGGCCTGATCCTCGTGCTCAGCGTGGTCGGCTTCGCGGCACGCCAGATCTCGTACGGCTTCTTCGTCACCTGCCTGACCCCGCTCGTGGTCCTGCTGGTCGAGCTGCTGGAGCCGGGCCACAGCTCCTGGGAGATCGTCGCCATGCGGGCGGGCTTCACGGTGCTCGGCGGGCTGATCGCGGTGGCGAGCTGCCTGGTGCTCTGGCCGATCTGGGAGCCCGACCAGGTCCGCCAGGAATTGCGCCGGGCGCTGAAGGCCCATGCGGATTTCGCCGAGGCCGTGCTGCGCGCCGCCCCCGGGCCGGAGCGGGAGGCCGCGCTCCTGGCCAGCACCCGCGCGGCCGGCCTCGCCCTCAACGATCTGGAGGCGGCGCTGTCGCGCGCCCTGCAGCAGCCCCGGGCCGGCCACCACCCGGAGGTGGAATCCGCCCTGGTGGCCGACGCGACCCTGCGCCGGATCAGCGCCCGGCTGACGGTGCTGCGGCACGCCCCCGAGGCCGCGGACCCGAGGACCGGGATCTGGCGGGACTGGATCACCACGACGCTGGCGGCACTCGGCGCCGATCTGCCGCTTCCGGAGCGGCCCGACCTGAACCAGGGCCAGTCCCTCACCCGGCTGGTGAGCCAGGTCGATCTCCTGGCCGGGACGCTGCGTCCCGGACAGATCCGCGCGGCGGCCGTGGCCGGGATGGCCACGCCGTCCGGGCCGCCGACCGTGTCGGTGACCCGGTAGGCTGGCGCGGCGGGACCCCGGACGATCCGGGGATCCGCGGCGTCAGTAGCGCGGCAGGGCGTTGGCCGGGCCGCCGGCATGCGGGCCGGCGTAGCGGTAGGCGAGCGGCCGGCCGTAATCGGCGGGGGCCTGCGTCACCACCGGAGCGTTGCCGATCCAGCCCGAATAGGCGGAGGCCGGGTAGGGCGAGTGCTTCGAGTCCAGGCCCTGCGCGAGGGCCGGCGTGGCGGCCGCGGCGACCAGGGCGGCGGCAGCGAGCATGCGGATCGTCATGATGATCTCTTGGTGTTTCGTATGACTTCAACGGGAAGTCATCCGGTCAACCGTGTCGGGTGAGGAAGATCGTCGGTGCGGCGGTCTTGATCACTCGGGCTTTGCTTGGCCGAATGTGACCTCTCAACGGGGATGTACTGCTTCGGGTTCGCCCGACGCCGTGCGCTGGCGCACGGGGGATGCGCCGCGCGCGGAAGCGTGCCAGAGACCGCGGCCTGACAGGGATGCAACCACCATGCGGCTGATCGTCGGCCTTGGAAACCCGGGCGCGCGCTACGCGGGCAACCGGCACAATATCGGCTTCCTCGCCGTCGACGCCATCGCCCGGCAGCACCGGGCCAGCCCGTTCCGGCACCGCTTCCAGGGCGAGGCCGCCGAGGTGGTGCTGGGCACGGAGCGGGCGATCCTCCTGAAGCCTACGACCTTCATGAACGAGTCGGGCCGCTCGGTCTCGGAGGCGCAGCGCTTCTACAAGATCCCGCTCGGCGACGTGATCGTGC
The DNA here is from genome assembly GCF_041806315.1 of Methylobacterium sp. OAE515. NCBI lineage: Bacteria > Pseudomonadati > Pseudomonadota > Alphaproteobacteria > Hyphomicrobiales > Methylobacteriaceae > Methylobacterium > Methylobacterium sp. OAE515. The sequence continues at coordinate 905,476 of NZ_JBGMUV010000001.1, read as the reverse complement.
TCCACGACGAGCTCGACCTCGCCCCGGCCAAGCTGCGGGTGAAGGTCGGCGGCGGCAATGCCGGCCATAACGGCCTGCGCTCGATCACCGCGCAATGCGGCAACGATTATCGCCGGGTCCGGCTCGGCATCGGCCATCCCGGCGACAAGGCGCTGGTGCATTCTTACGTGCTCAACGATTTCGGCAAGGCCGAGCAGCCCTGGGTCGAGGATCTCTGCCGGGCGGTGGCCGACCACGCCGCGCTGCTCGCCGCCGGTGAGGATGCGAGCTTCCAGAACAAGGTCCACCTCGCCATGGCCGGCCGCGGCTGGGATGACGTGAAGACGCTCGGCGCGAAAAATTGACACGAAAACACGGGGGCACGATATGGATCGGCCGTGGAGGCTGCCATGAAGAACGTCACCGTGACGATGAGCGAGGCCCTGCTGCAGCGGGCGCGCGTCGCCGCCGCGCGCGACGGCAAGAGCCTGTCGCGCTTCGTGGCCGAGGCCGTCGAGCAGCGGGTCGGCCGGCCCCTAACGCAGCGGGAGGCGCTCGAGCGCTTCCTGGCCGGTCCTCTCATGAATCTGACGGACGACAACGGCAAAGCACCGTCGCGCGATGAACTTTACGATTGAGCCGATCTTCATCGATACGAATGTGCTGGTTTACGCACGCGACAACCGGAACGCCGACAAGCGTGAGCGGGCACGGGCCTGGCTGGCCGCCATCACCGATGTGGGCGGCGCCCGCACGAATCTTCAGGTTCTCAACGAACTGACGCGCTGGATCCTTAAGAACGAGCCGGGGCGCTCGCTGGGCGACGTTCAGGCCGAGGTCGAGACGATCGGGGCCTGGGGAGTGCGCCCGATCGACCAAGACGACGCGGAACTGGCATGGCTCGTCCGCAAGAATCTCGGCTATCAGTGGTTCGACTGTCTTCTGGTGGCTGCGGCCCAGCTCGCCGGATGCCGCTACTTTCTGACCGAGGATATGGCGCATGGCGCCGTGTTCGACGGCCTTACCCTTATCAACCCTTTCCGCACGTCGCCCGACGATGTGCTGCGACGAACCTGATCACGGAACGGACCTATGGGCTTCAAATGCGGCATCGTCGGCCTGCCGAACGTCGGCAAGTCGACCCTCTTCAACGCGCTGACGCAGACGGCGGCTGCCCAGGCGGCGAACTACCCGTTCTGCACCATCGAGCCGAATGTCGGCGAGGTGGCGGTGCCGGACCCACGCCTGACGGATCTCGCCCGGATCGCATCGTCGAAGGAGATCATCCCGACGCGGCTGACCTTCGTGGACATCGCCGGCCTCGTGCGCGGCGCCTCCAAGGGTGAGGGCCTGGGCAACCAGTTCCTGGCCAATATCCGCGAGGTCGACGCCATCGCCCACGTGGTCCGCTGCTTCACGGACGGCGACGTCACCCACGTGGAGGGCAAGGTCGATCCGGCCGCCGACATCGAGACGATCGAGACCGAGCTGATGCTCGCCGACCTCGACAGCCTGGAGCGCCGCGCCGTCGCCCTGGAGAAGAAGGCCAAGGGCGCCGACAAGGAGGCCAAGGAAACCCTCGACCTCGTCAACCGCGCGCTCCCGCTCCTGCGCGACGGCAAGCCCGCTCGCCTCGTGGAGCGCAAGCCCGACGAGGAGAAGCTGTTCCAGTCGCTCGGCCTGATGACCGCCAAGCCCGTCCTCTACGTCTGCAACGTTGACGAGGGCGACGCCGACAAGGGCAACGCCTACTCAGACGCGGTCGTCGCCCGTGCCAAGGAAGAGGGCGCCGTGGCGGTGGTGGTCTCGGCCAAAATCGAGAGCGAGATCGCCGTGATGCCGGAGGCCGACCAAGCCGAGTTCCTGGAGGCGGTGGGGCTCACCGAGCCGGGCCTCAACCGGGTGATCCGCGCCGGCTACGACCTCCTCGGCCTCGTGACCTACTTCACGGTCGGCCCCAAGGAGGCGCGGGCCTGGACGATCACCAAGGGCACCCGCGCCCCCGGGGCGGCCGGGGTGATCCACTCGGATTTCGAGAAGGGCTTCATCCGCGCCGAGACCATCGCGTTCAAGGATTACACGGCGCTCAACGGCGAGGCCGGGGCCCGGGATGCCGGCAAGCTCCGGCTCGAGGGCAAGGAGTACGTGGTGCAGGACGGCGACGTGCTGCATTTCCGCTTCGCCAACTGAGGTCGGCCCCACCCCGTCATCGCGAGCGCAGCGAAGCGACCCAGGGCAGCGGGACCGCCCGGCAGCGTGGCGCCACTGGATTGCTTCGCTCCGCTCGCAAAGACGGCGTATCCCGATCCCCGCTGATCAACGAGACGAGCCCGCCATGCCGGATCCCGCCCTCGAAGACTTCTCCGTCGGCGACGTGATCGTCGGGGCGCCGCTGACGGTCACCCGCGACGCCATCGTGGGCTTCGCGACGGCGTTCGACTTCCAGCCGTTCCATATCGACGAGACGGCCGCCGAGACGACCTTCGCGGGCCGGCTGATCGGCTCGGGCTGGCACACGGCGGCGCTCGGGATGCGGCTGCTCCAGCAGGGACCGTTCAAGGGCGGCTCGTCGCTCGGCGCCCCGGGCATCGACGAGCTGCGCTGGCTCGCCCCGGTCCTGCCCGGCGACGCCCTGACGCTGACCTTCCGGGTCGTGGGGATGCGCGATTCGGCGACAAAGCCCGGCCTCGGCTTCGTGACCGCCGAGGTCGCCCTCGACAACCAGCGGGCTGAGACGGTGCTCACCCAGCGCTTCACCTTCATGCTGGCCCGCCGCGGCACCGATCCCCTGCCCCCGCGGCCCGTCGCGATCGGGGAGCCCGGCCCGGTCACCGAGCCGGACGATGCCGAGATCCTGCCGTTCCTGCGGGATGCCGAGATCGGCGCCGTGCGCGAGCTGGGCGCCTACGCGTTCACCGCCGAGGCGATCGTGGCCTTCGCGCGGGCCTACGACCCGCAGGCCTTCCACCTCGACCCCGAGGCGGCGAAGCGCAGCCATTTCGGCGGCCTCTGCGCCTCCGGCTGGCACACGGCCGCCGCCTACATGAACCGGATGCTCACGACCCGCGCCCGCGACGCCGGCTACACGGCAACCCGGGGTCCCATCCCGGAGGCGGGCCCCTCCCCCGGGTTCAAGAATCTGCGCTGGCTGAAGCCGGTCTACGCGGGCGACACGGTCCGGTTCAGCGCCAGGCTCACCGACAAGCGCGCCTCGGCCTCGCGGCCGGGCTGGGGGCTGGCGTTTGCCCGCAACACCGGGGTGAACCAGCGCGGCGAGCCGGTCTTCGCCTTCGACAGCGCCGTGTTCCACCGCTGGGAGCCCTGAGCGCACCGGGCCCGGTGCCGCGCGTTGTCGCCAGGGAAACGGACGGGATCAGGCATGTACCAGAAGAAGCTCGGCAACACGGGGCTGTTCGTCTCGGAACTCTGCCTCGGCACCATGACCTTCGGGGGCGGAGCCGGGATGTGGCGCCAGATCGGCGCCCTCGACCAGGCGGAGGCCGGGCGCCTCGTCGGGCGGGCGCTCGAGGCCGGGATCAACTTCATCGACACCGCCGACGTCTATGCCGAAGGGCTCTCGGAGCAGATCACCGGCCAGGCTCTGCGCGACCTCAAGGTCCCGCGCGACAGCGTCGTCGTCGCCACCAAGGGCTACGGGCCGACCGGCCCAGGCGCCAACGCCAAGGGCGCCTCGCGCCTGCACCTGATCGACGCCTGCAAGGCGAGCCTCAAGCGGCTCCAGCTCGACCATATCGACCTCTACCAGATCCATGGCTTCGACCCGGCGACCCCGATCGAGGAGCAGGTGCGGGCGCTCGACATCCTCGTGCAGCACGGCCACGTCCGCTACGTCGGCGTCTCGAACTGGGCGGCGTGGCAGATCGTGAAGGCGCTGGGGATCAGCGCGCGGGCCGGGCTCGCCCGCTTCGAGACCCTGCAGGCCTACTATTCCATCGCGGGCCGTGACCTGGAGCGGGAGATCGTCCCGATGCTGCACTCGGAGGGGCTCGGCCTCCTGGTCTGGAGCCCGCTGGCCGGCGGCCTGCTCAGCGGCAAGTATTCTGGCGGCAAGGATTCCGGCGGCAAGGATTCCGGCGGCAAGGATTCCGGCGGCGCAGGCGAGGGCCGGCGCGCGAGCTTCGATTTCCCGCCGGTCGACCGGCCCCGGGCCGAAGCCTGCATCGACGCGATGCGCAATGTGGCGGAGGCCCGCGGCGTCTCGGTGGCCCAGGTGGCGCTGGCCTGGCTCCTGCACCGCAAGGCGGTGACCAGCGTCATCGTGGGGGCCAAGCGCCTCGACCAGCTGGAGGACAACATCGCGGCGACCGAACTCAGCCTCACCGGCGAGGAACTCGACGCCCTCGACGCGGTGAGCGCGCTGCCGGCCGAGTATCCGGGCTGGATGTTCGAGCGCCAGGGCGTCCGGGCGCAGCAGCTCGCGGAATCGGGCCGGCCCGGCGTGCGCTGAGGCGGCCGGATCGCGCGGGCCCATCCGACCCGCATCCTCATCCTGAGGTGCCGGAGCGTAGCGGAGGCCTCAGGATGAGGGCACGGGTTGGGGTCAGCGGAGTCCAAGGCGATGACGGCTCAGCGGTCGAGGGCCTATGGAACCGCCGGTGTCGACGAGAGCCCTCGTCGCGCCGCGTGACGCCCCTCAGGGCGCCGCCAGATCCGGATCCTGCCCGCTGGCCTCCAGGCCGCGCCGCACCAGCCCGTCGCGCTTCGCCTGCGCGATGAAATCCGCCAGATAGGCCGCCCCCGTCGCGCGTCCCACCGGCAAGCCCATCGCTTGCGGGATCGCCATGAAGTGCCCCGGCAGCAGCCGCACCTCCGGATGCGACGCCGCGTAGGCGGCGAGCGGCTGATCCACGCCGGCCGCGACCTCGAGACCGTCGCGCGCGAACGCCGTCACCGCCTCGGCCGAGGTCGGCGCCCGCACCAGGGTCGCGTGCCTCAGGGCGCGGGTCAGGAACAGGTCGTAGGCGCTGCCGCGGCCCACCGAGACGCGCACGCCGTCGCGGTCGACCTCCTCCGGGCTCCGGATCGCCGAAGCGGCCGGCACGAGGTAGCGGCCGGCGATCCGCACGTAGGGCTCCGTGAAGGCGATGCCCTCGGCCCGCTTCGGATCGATCGCCAGGAAGCAGATGTCCCAGGCGCCCGTTCCCGCCGAGCCCGAGACCGCGCCCGCCCCGGAATAGGTCACGAACGCCACCGGCACGCCGAGCCGGGCGGCGAGCGCCCGGGCGAGATCCACCGAAACCCCCGCGGGCCCGTCCAGGCCCGCCTGCGCGAGGACCGGATTGCCGAGATTGATCGCCGCCCGGAGCGTGCCGGTGGGGGCGAGGTCGTGCAGCACGGCCGCGTCCGGCACCATCTGTCGCGTCTCCGCTTGGGCGAGGGCCGGCTGGGCGAGGGCGGGGAGCAGGAGCAGGCCGAGGGCCGCGCGCCGCCGCATGAGCATCGGTCTCGGCCTCAGGCGCGCCGCGTCTGCCCGGCGGGCACCCGCGCCTCGCCCTGCGCGGACCGCCGTCGCCGCCGGGCCAGCATATTGAGGCCCTCCACGCCCGCCGAGAACGCCATGGCGGTGTAGATGTAGCCCTTCGGCACATGCGCCCCGAACCCTTCGGCGATCAGCGTCATGCCGATCATGATCAGGAAGCCGAGGGCCAGCATCACCACGGTGGGGTTGCGGGCGATGAAGGCCGAGAGCGGCTCGGCGGCGACCAGCATCACCACCACGGCGATCACCACGGCGATCATCATCACCGGCACGTGCTCGGTCATGCCCACCGCGGTGATGATCGAGTCGATCGAGAAGACGAGATCGAGGAGCAGGATCTGGCCGATCGCCGCGCCGAAGCCGAGGCTGCCGCCGGCCGCTCCCGCCGCCTCGGGCTCCGGATCCACCGTGTGGTGGATCTCCTTGGTGGCCTTCCAGAGCAGGAACAGGCCGCCGCCGATCAGGATCAGGTCGCGCCACGAGAAGGCTTGGCCGAACACCGAGAAGACCGGCTCGGTCAGATGGACGATGAACGCCACGGTGCCGAGCAGCCCCAGCCGCAGGACCAGGGCGAGCCCGATCCCGATGCGCCGGGCCCGGGTCTGCTGATCGGCCGGCAGCTTGTTGGTCAGGATCGAGATGAAGATCAGGTTGTCGACCCCGAGCACCACCTCCATCACCACCAGGGTGGCGAGGGCGGCCCAGACGGCGGGCTGGCTGGCGAGCTGGATCAGGTCGGTCACTGGCGGGGGGCCTCGCTGGTCGGGAACAGGCTTTTGCCCAGGGTGGTGAGATCGAAGGGGGTGGGCCCACGCACCGGTTCGGGGGCGAAGACCCGCAGGATCTTCGGGACGACCTTGAAATGGGCGGGCGTGTGCGTGGTCAGCTCGCCGTCGGTGTTCACCGGCCGGGGCTTGCGGGTCGAGAGCCGGATCTCCTGCGCGTGGAAGGCCCGCACGTCGGCCGCGCGCCCATGCGTGCCCCGGCGCAGGGCCGGCAGCAGCGCGAGCAGCCGCCACCAGTGGTTGATCTCCAGGCTGTAGAAATCCAGCTTGCCGTCGTCGACCGCGGCACTCTCCGCCACGGTCATGCCGCCGCCGTAGTGCCGGCCGTTGCCCACCGAGACCTGGATGGTGGTGACCTTCTCGACCACCCCGTCATGCTCGATCGTCACCGTGAAGGGCCGGACCCGGCGCAGCACGCGGATGGCCGCGACCGCGTAGCCCAGCACGCCCCAGGTCTTCTTCGATTCCGCCGTGAGCTCGCCGGCGAGCTCGGCCGAGAAGCCGACGCTGGCCACGTTGAAATAATAGTGGCCGTTGACCCAGCCGAGATCCACCGGGCGTGCCTCGGCGGTCGGGATGAAGCGGGCCGCCGCGAGCGGGTCGAGCGGCAGGTTCAGGGACCGGGCGAGGTCGTTCGCCGTGCCGAGCGGCAGGATCGCGAGCGGCAGGCCGCTCTCCACCAGGGCCGGCGCGGCGTAGTTCATGGTGCCGTCGCCGCCGCCCAGGATCACCATGTCGACCGCGCCGGCCCGGTCACGGATCACGTCGCAGCAATCGGCCTCCGGCGGCGGCTCCTCCGGCTCGATGCCGCCCGCGCGTAGGATCCCCCGGACCTCGTCCAGATCGAGGGCGCCGTTGCGGGCCTTGGCGTTGCAGAGAAGCAGGGCCCGGCGCGGGTTGATGCTCATCGGGCGTTCCCGGGATGCGGGCCTGGGGGCGAAGCGGTCTCGGGACGGTCCAAGGGATCCTCGATGCGCGGCGGAGGCGGGCGGTATGGGAGCCTGGGAACGGCCGAAGGCCAAGACTGTCCCCGACTTGGTACCCAAACGCACGAACGCAACCCCATCATCCCCGCAATCCAGGGCTGGTCGCCGCCGTCCCATACGTCAGGATGGGGGCGCGCCCGAAACGATCGTGGAACCCCTTCGACGGGCGGGCGCATTCTCCCCATTGATCGCTCCGGCCGCCAGGAAGGCACCGATGTCCGCCACCCGTCCCGCTCGACCCCAAACCCTCGTGCTCGGCCTGCTCCTGCCTCTGGCCTTCACGGGCGCCGCGTCGGCTCAGCAGCAGGGGGCGGATGCCCGGTCGGCCTGGGTGGATCCGCCGCCGCGCTCCGCCACGCCGGCCGCGGGGGCCGCGAAGGAGTCCCCTAGGGCGACGGATCAGGCCAGGACCGTGCCGGCGGACAAGCCCACGGAGCAGCAGGCCGCCCAGCAGGCGAAGAGCCGGCCTGCCGGCACGCGCGACGCGGAACCCGTCCGCCAGGCCGCCAGGCCGGAGGCCGCCGAGGACGCCTTGCCGAAGGCCGCCGGAACGCGGGCGCCGAGCCCGAAGCGGGCCGCCGCCCTGGAGCGGCCACCGGCCCGCGAGGCGCTGCGCCGCCCCGCGCATCACCCGCACCGCCTCGCCGCGACGCCGGCGGCCTTCGCCCCGGTCTCCGCACCCGCCTCGGCCGAGCGCGCGGCCGCGGCCCGGGCCCTGACCGCCAGCTACCTCGACACCGTCTCGGCCTCCGGCGACACCATGGTGGGGGCCGCGACCCGGTATTACGCGACGCGCGTGCGCTTCTACGGACGGCCGATCACGACGGCCGGCCTCGTCGCCGAGAAGCGCAGCTTCGTCCAGCGCTGGCCCGAACGGCGCTACGAGCCGCGGGCGATGCACGCCGCCTGCGATGCCGAAACCTGCACGATCCGCGCGCTCGTCGATTTCCGCACGGCCAATCCCGGCCGCGGTGCGGTCTCCAGCGGCGAGGCCGAGCTGGTCCTGGAGGTGGGTTTCGCGGGCACGCGGCCTTACATCCTGGGCGAGACCGGGCGCGTCCTGCGTCGGAGCATCCAGGCCGGCACCCTGGCTCCGTCGCCCGGCAAGGCGTAAGAGCCTCGCGTGGCGGCCTGCGGCGCCGTCGCGGGCGGCGCGTGGTGATGCCGGGATCGGGTGTATGACGTCTTCAACGGTGGTGGCGAAGCAGGAAGCGGAGCCGGCGCGTCCGGCGCTCGACGATCCCGGTCGCACCGCCCTCCGCGCGGCGATCCGGGCCGAGATCGCCCGCGCGCGCCCGCGCCCGGTGGCCGTGCGGACCCTTGAACTCCTGGCGGAAGCCGCGACCGTGACCGACGCGGCCGGAAACGGCCTGCGCGTGCTCGACCGGCACGGCGCCGTGCGCCTGCGCGGCGACACGTCCGAGCCGATGACGCTGGCCGATCTCGTCGCGGAGCTGCAGGAGCGGCATCCGGCCCTGTTCCTGCCGCCCGAGCCCGAGCCTGAGGCGGCCCCGGTCGAGGAATCCCGGGATTCGCCGCTGCTCAGCGGCGCCTACGAGATGAAGGCGGCGACGGCGCGCTTCGTCGAGACCCAGTCGGAGCGCGCCCGCTCGCTGGCCGAGCGCTCCTCCGTGCAGGGCCGGGCGCTGGCCCAGAACGCCGCCGGCCGGTTCGCGACCCTGCGGACAAGCCTGCGCGGCCGGTTGGCCCGTCCCGCCGGCGAGCCCGAGGGGCATGCCGCGGCCGCGGCCCCCGGATCGGACCCGGTGGCGGCCTGGAATGCCGGAGCCGGCCGCTTCGGCGAGACGGTGCGCGACGGCGTCGAGCGGCTGCGCGACCGGCTGCGTTTCGGCCGGGACGATCTGGACGAAGCCGCCCGCCGGCAGCGCCGCTGGCTCGCGGGCGCGAGCGCGGCCGCCCTGGTGGCGGTCGTCGCGGCCGGGCTCGTCCTGGAGAGCCGCCCGCCCGAGACGGCGCGGCCCGCCGCGCCCGAGCCGGCCGCGTCCTCGTCCGCCGCCCCGGCCGGCACGCCGAGCGGCGCATCCCGGGGCGCGCCCGCGGCCGCCCCTGTTCCCGACACGGTGACCCCACCCCCTGAGACCGGCGGCGATCCCGAGCCCGACACGCCGCCGCCCTCGCCCAACGCTGTGACCGGGCCGGTCCAGGTGATCGATACCGCCACCCTCAAGGTCGGCGGCAAGGTCGTCCATCTGTTCGGCGTCGAGTGGGTGCGGGGCGGTCAGGCGGACGAGCTGGCCCGCTACATTGGCGGCCGGACGGTGACCTGCCAGCCCGCGCCGGGCAGCGAGACCATGAACTGCCTCGTGGACGGGCGCGACCTCTCCGAGGTGGTGCTGTTCAACGGCGGCGGCCGCGCCTCCCCGGAGGCGAGCCCGGAGCTGGTCGCGGCCGAGGACCATGCCCGGAGCGAGCGGCTCGGCGTTTGGAAGCGCTAGCCGGATGCCGGTCGAACCGTTCGGCACAACGGCGGACGGCCGATCGGTCAGCCGCCACAGCCTGAGCCGCGGCAGCCTGCGCGTCGACATCATCGAATTCGGCGCCGTCATCACGCGGATCGAGGTGCCGGACCGCGCCGGACATTCGGCCAACGTCGTCCTCGGCCTCGACACCCTGAGGGGATACGAGACCGTGAGCCCGAGCTTCGGCGCGGTGATCGGACGCTACGCCAACCGCATCGCGGGCGGGCGCTTCAGCCTCGACGGGCACACCTATCGGCTACCGGTGAACGAGGGCCCCAACACGCTGCACGGCGGCCCGCGGAACTTCGGCAAGCGCCTGTGGCGGGTCGAGGGCGCCGACGCGACCAGCCTCACCCTGGCCCGCCGCTCTCCGGACGGCGAAGAGGGGTTTCCAGGCAACCTCGACGTCCGGGTGCGCTACAGCCTGCCCGCGGACGGCGTGCTGCGCATGGATTACGCGGCCACGACCGACCGTCCCACGGTCCTGAACCTCACCAACCACAGCTACTTCAACCTCGCGGGTGAGGGAACGGGGAGCGTTCTCGGCCACGTCGTGCAGGTCGACGCCAACGCCTTCGCCCCGACGGACGCGACCCAGATCCCCACCGGCGCGCTCCGGCCGGTCGCCGGCACCCCGTTCGACTTCCGCATGCTGCACCCGCTGGAGGCCCGCATCCGGGCCGGCGACCCGCAGCTCGCCATCGCCAAGGGGTACGACCACACCTTCGTGCTGCGCGGTCCCGCCGGGACGTTGCGGCCGGCGGCCCGATGCACCGATCCAGAGAGCGGGCGCCGCCTCGACGTCTGGACCACGCAACCCGCCCTGCAGCTCTACAGCGGCAACAACCTCGACGGCACGCTGATCGGGCCGTCGGGCCGGATCTACCGCTCCGGCGACGGGGTCTGCTTCGAGACTCAGAGCTTTCCGGACGCCCCGAACCAGCCGGCGTTTCCGTCGGCGGTGCTGCGACCGGGCGAGACCTTCGCGGCGCGCACGGAGTTCCGGTTCTCGGTGGCGTGAGGCGGCGGGCGCCCGCTCAAGCGGCCGCGCGGATCCGATCCTCCGTGTCCGCCTCACGCGCTGCCGGCAGCGCGGCGGCGGGCGCGGCGGGATCCGGGCGCCAGGTCTCTCCGAGCGCCAGGAGCGCCGCCGTCACGTCGTCGAGCCGCGACGGCTCGCCCTCGGCCATACCCTCGGCGGCGGCGACCTCCTTCAGGTACTCGTCCCAGGCCCAGCGCCGCAGGATCTCCCGCTTGCACGGGCGCAGCAGCCGGGGATGGTCGCGCACGGCGGCCGGCGTGTCGAACACCGCCGCCGGGTTGACCAGGGCCCGCTCCAGATCGGGCAGGCTGGCCGAGTTCGGCGCATTGGCGCGCCGGTCCCGCGTCGTCGCGCGGCCCTGAGGGCGCGCCGGTGCCGGGCGCCGGTTCGCGCGCCAGACCCGCAGGGTCTTCGCCCGCGCCGTCTCCGCCGGCTCGGGCCCGGCGCTGTAGGCGAGGCCCTGGCGCTCGGCATAGGCCACAGCCTGGGCCCGCGTCGGGAAGGCCAGCACCACCTCCGTGGCGAGCGTGTCGGTCCCGCCGGTCCAGCCCATCAGCGGCTCGATCTCCGGGGGCGTCTGCCGCTCGAAGGTGAGTTCCCAGGTGTCGGCCCGGGCGCGGCCCAAGGTCTCGACGGAGGGCCCGCGGCGGCGGATCAGCGCCCGCCGGCCGGCGAGCCACGGCGCGTCCAATGCGGCGGGCGGGTTGTTGTGTCCGAGTCCGATGGTCTGATCCTGCATGGTTGCCTCCCTGTCTCGGCGCGCTCAGCCGCCGAAGAGGCCGAGGCGCGCCGCCGATTGCACGCCGAAGCTGGCCGCGAACGAGAGCAGCGCGGCGTCCCAGGCGGTCAGGTGCGGAGCGTCGGCCGGCGGCCCCGCCTGCGTGATCGCCAGACCGAGCCAGACGAAGCCCGACAGGCTCAGCAGGCCGGCCAGAACCCAGGGCAGGGCCGGCGCCGGGCAGGGCGCGGCCAGGGCGAGGCACAGCGCGGCCGACGCGATCCAGCTGCCCAGCACGGCTCCGTCGGTGGTCCGCGCCGGCCATCCGCGCCGGCTGCGCCGGAGCCGGGACCGGAGCCCGCGGCCGCCTTTCAGGTCGAAGGTCGTCATGGCAGCCCCCGGTTCAGTTCAGCGCGCGCGCCCGTCCCCCCGGGCCGCGCTGCCAGCGGCGCGAGAGGCCCCCCGAGCGCAGCGATTGGGGCGCCGCCGGGGGTGCGGCCGGTGCCGCGCCGTCGTCGAGCGCCTGGAGCGCGGCCAGGATCGTGTCGAGCGGCACGGGCTCGGCCCGGCAGCCCGGCAGGCAGCGCAGGCCCGGGCACGACTCGACGGCCCGCGCGTCCGAGGCCCAGGAGGCCAGGATCGCCCGTTTCTCGGCCCGCGACAGGCCCGGATAGCCCAGCACCTCGCGCGGATGCCGGAAGACGTCCCCCGGCGCCACGAAGGCCTCGAACGGCTCGATCGCCGGCGGCCTGAGGCTGGCCGCCGCCACCGGACCGAGGCGCTCGATGTCGGGCTGGAGCAACGATGTTTCGATCGGCTGCATGCAATCCTCCACGTGAGCAAAGGCGTGAGCAAAGGCTGGGCGGCCGGCACGCCCGCTCGGGTCGCGCCGGCCGCCGCGTCATGCGTCCCGCCCGCGGCCGCCGGGGCGGCCGCGTTCGGTCCCGGCTCAGTGCTTGGCGGCCGGGGTCGCGCTGCCGTTGATCGCGATCCGGCGTCGGCGCTCCGGTGCCTCGGCGGCGCGCGGCAGCGTCACGGTGAGGACGCCGTTGCGGAACGTTGCCTCGGCCTTGTCCTCCGCCACCGGGATGGGGAGGGCGATCGCGCGCTCGAAGCGGCCGTAGCTGCGCTCCGTGTAGCCGCGCGCCGCGTCGGTGGTCTCTGCGCGCTTCTCACCCTTGAGGGTGAGGACGCCGTCGGCGATCAGGAGCTCGACGTCCGCCTCGTCGAGCCCGGGAAGCTCGGCGGAGACCCGAAGCGCGCCGTTCTCCTCCACCAGCTCGACCTTCGGCCAGCCGAGCGTGCGGTCCGCCAATCCCGGTAGGCTGCCGAACCCGCTGAACACATCGTCGAACAGCCGATTCATCTCGCGGTGCAGCGTCAGGAAGGGGCTGGCCGCCTCGTTCGACAGGGAGGCCGGCGCGGGGGCCGGGGTGGTGCGGTTCCAGGGGATCAGATCTCTCACGCTCATGGTCCTATCTCCATCGAAAGCGATGCCGTCGTGGGAACAGGCCCGCGGGTCCGCGGACCCGTGAGGGATGTCGATCGGTGGGTGCGGCGGCGCCCGGGCGGGCCCGGGACGCCGGCCGTGCGGCTCCCGCCGCGGATCAGGCCGCCTTGGCCTCGCGGGCGATCTGCGCCGGGGCATTGTCCTGGCCGGACACGCCCGTCGTGCCGCCGATGGCGATGCGGCGGGGCTTCAGGGCCTCCGGCACCTCGCGCTTCAGCGCGACGGTGAGCAGGCCGTTCTCCAGGGAAGCCCCCACGACCTTCACGTGCTCGGCCAGGTTGAAGGTCTGGCGGAAGCTGCGCGCCGCGATCCCGCGGTGGAGGTAGTGCGTCTCGGCCTCCGGGGCGGCCTTCTGGCCCGAGACCAGGAGCGTGGTGTCCTGCTGGGTCAGCTCGATCTCGTCGGCCGTGAAGCCCGCGACCGCCATGGTGATGCGGTACTGGTCCTCGGCGACCTTCTCGATGTTGTAGGGCGGCCAAGCGGTCGATGCCTCGACCCGCTCGGCCTGATTGAGCAGCTCGAACAGACGGTCGAACCCGACGGACGACCGGAACAGGGGCGAAACGTCGTAAGTCCTCATAACCACATCCTCCAACGAGCAACGTGACTACAAGCGACGCCGGACACCGAGCCCGGCGCCCTCGCTGCGAGCCCGTTTCCAGGCCTCGCACGCGCGTAACGTGCGGATAGCGGTCGGGTTCCGAGCCGAAGCAATTTTTTTAGCCGCTCTGCCGAGAGGGGGGCGACGGGGCACTCCAACCCGAACACCGCATCCCGAGGTGCCGCGGAGCGGCCTCGAAGGAGGGATCCAGGGATCGCACGGCCGGTTGAAGGCCTCCTTCGAGGCCTCCGCTACGCTCCGGCACCTCAGGAGGAGGCTCCGTCTGGGACGGCCGGGAAAGCTGAGCGAGCGGCTCCAGCGCCCGCAATGATCAGCCGACGGCCTCCTCCACCAGGATCTCGCGCTTGCCGGCATGGTTGGCCGGGCCGACGATGCCCTCAATCTCCATCCGCTCCATGATCGAGGCGGCGCGGTTGTAGCCGATCTGCAGCCGGCGCTGGATGTAGCTGGTCGAGGCCTTCTGGTCGCGCAGCACCACCTGCACGGCCTGATCGTAGAGGTCGCCGCCGGCCTCGCCGAAGGAGCCCTGGTCGAATACCGCGCCGTCGAGTTCGAGTTCGGCCGCGCCGGCCTTCCCCTTGCCGCCCTTCTCAGGCGCGCCCTCGTCCTCATCCGCCGTGACGGCGTCGAGGTAGCTGGGCCGGCCCTGGCGCTTGAGGTGGGCGACCACACTCTCGACCTCGCTGTCCGAGCAGAACGGCCCGTGCACGCGGGTCGTGCGCCCGCCGCCGGCCATGAACAGCATGTCGCCCTGGCCCAGAAGCTGCTCGGCGCCCATCTCGCCCAGGATCGTGCGGCTATCGATCTTGCTGGTCACCTGGAAGCTGATCCGGGTCGGGAAGTTCGCCTTGATCGTGCCGGTGATCACGTCCACCGACGGGCGCTGGGTGGCCATGATCAGGTGGATGCCGGCCGCGCGCGCCATCTGCGCCAGCCGCTGGATCGCGCCCTCGATGTCCTTGCCGGCCACCATCATCAGGTCGGCCATCTCGTCGACCACGATCACGATGTACGGCAGCGGCGCCAGGTCCATCGCCTCGTCCTCGTAGACCGCCTCGCCGGTGTGGCGGTCGAAGCCGGTCTGCACGGTCCGGGTCAGGACCTCGCCGCGCGCCGCCGCCTCGGCGACCCGGGCGTTGTAGCCGTCGATGTTGCGGACCGCGATCTTGGACATCTTCTTGTAGCGCTCCTCCATCTCGCGCACGGCCCATTTAAGGGCGATCACCGCCTTCTTGGGGTCGGTGACCACAGGAGAGAGCAGGTGCGGGATGCCGTCGTAGACCGACAGCTCCAGCATCTTGGGATCGACCATGATCAGGCGGCACTCTTCCGGCTTGAGCCGGTAGAGCAGGCTGAGGATCATCGTGTTGATCGCCACCGACTTGCCCGAGCCGGTGGTGCCGGCGACCAAGAGGTGCGGCATGCGCGCGAGGTCGGCGATGATCGGCTCGCCGCCGATGTTCTTGCCCAGACACAGAGCCAGCTTGTGCTTGCTCTCGGCGAAATCGGCCGACGAAAGCAGCTCGCGCAGGTACACCGTCTCGCGCTTGGCGTTCGGCAATTCGATGCCGATGGCGTTGCGGCCGGGGACGACCGCGACGCGGGCCGAGACCGCCGACATGGAGCGGGCGATATCGTCGGCCAGCGCGATCACGCGGCTGGACTTGGTGCCGGGGGCGGGCTCGAGCTCGTAGAGGGTGACGACCGGACCGGGCCGCACCGCCAGGATGTCGCCGCGCACGCCGAAATCGCCGAGCGTCGCCTCGAGCAGCGTCGCGTTCTGCTCCAGGGCGTCCGCCGAGATCTGGCTCGCCGGCGACGGGCCGCGCGGCGCAGCCAGCAGATCGAGGGCCGGTAGGGCGTAATCCTCGGGACGGGTCGGCGGTGCCGGCGCGCGGCGGGCCGGCACGGGCGCGGCGGGCGGCGGGGCGACGCGGGACGCGGCCGGCTCGGTCCGCGACGGGGCCGGGCGCTGCGGGGCCTCGAACGCCTCCGCCTCGTCCTCGTCGTCGTGCAGCGGCACGGCCCGGCGAGCGGTCGCCGCCGGGACTGGCGACCCGTCCTGTGGGTCGAACACGGGCTCGCGCCGGGCCGCGCCCGGCCGGGCGCCCTCCGGCAGGTGGTCGGCCCAGGGCAGGTCCGCATCCGTGAAGGCCCGCCGGGCCGCGAGGGCCGGCGAGGCGCCGTCGAAAGGTTCGGCCCGGTCCGCGCGCCAGGTCGCGATCCGCTCGGAGGCGGCGTGGCGGAGGCCCATCAGCCCCTGCGCCAGGGCGCCGACCCCGACGAGGCCGAGGCTCGGCTCGTCGGCATCCTCGCGCTCGTCGCGGCTCGAGTCGCGGCCCCGCACCGGCGCGCGCCGGACGGGATAGGGCTCGTCGTGGAGCGAGTCCTCCTCCACGGCTCCGAAACGGCAGGCGCCGGTCAGGCTGAGGATCGCCACCGCGGCGTAGCCGAAGCCGACGAGATGCGCGGCCGCCGACGAGACCGCCCCGACGATCACCCGGGCCATCGACAGCAGGCCGTCGCCGGCCACGCCGCCGAGGCCGGTGGGCAGCGGCCAGCGCGTCGTCGGCGGTAGCGCGCTCGCCACCGCGCTCGCCGCGCAGAAGCCGATGATCCAGAGCGCGATGCGCAGGCCGCCGTCAGGGAGGTTGCGCTCGCGCATCAGCCGCACGCCCCAGAGGACCGGCGGCAGGACGAAGGCGAGGGCGCCGAGACCGAGGATCTGCATGGCGAGATCCGCCACGACGGCGCCCGGCTGGCCGAGGACGTTGTGGGCCGCATGGTCGGTGGCGTGGTTCAGGCTCGGATCGTCGATCGACCACGTGGCCAGAGCCACGGTCAGGGCGACCGCGCCGGTGAACAGCACGAGGCCGCCGAGTTCCGTCAGGCGCTTGCCCAGGAACGGGCGAACGCTATCGACGAAAGTGTCGTAGGGCGATGCGGGACGGCGAAGCGAGCGCATGCGGGACCGGACGCAAAACGGGGACGTACTCCAGAGGCTAGGCACGGGGGCCTTAACGAGCCGCTAAGGTTGAGGAAGGCTGACCGGCCCTCGTACGGGCGTCCTCAATCCGATGTCGGCTCCGGTGCCGGCCCCGGCGCCGGATCATCCGGGAGGGTGCAAAACCCGTCCCGCTGTGGCACAGGACCGGCCATGAACATCGACGGCCAGCCCTACCGCACGATCTTCCCGGACCCGGACGGCGTCAGCGTCCAGGTCATCGACCAGACGCGCCTGCCCTTCGCGTTCGAGCTGAAGCGGCTGGCCACGCTGGACGACGCCGCGGTGGCGATCCGCACCATGATCGTGCGCGGCGCGCCGCTGATCGGCGTCACCGCCGCCTACGGGCTGGCCCTCGCCATGCGGGCGGATGCCTCCCTCGACGGGATCGACCGGGCGGTGGCGACGCTGGCCGCCACCCGTCCGACCGCGATCAACCTGCGCTGGGCGCTCGACCGGCTCTCGGCCAACCTGCGGCAGGTCCAGCCGGGCGAGCGCTTCGCCCGCGCCTTCGCGGAGGCCGGCCGCATCGCCGAGGAGGACGTGGCGAGCTGCCGATCGATCGGCGCCCATGGCAGCCGGATCATCGCCGACCTGCACAGGGCCAAGGGCGGGGCCAAGGGCGGCGACAAGCCGATCACGGTGCTGACCCATTGCAATGCCGGCTGGCTCGCCACGGTGGATTGGGGAACGGCGCTCGCGCCGATCTACGCCGCCCACGAGCAGGGCGTGCCGGTCCACGTGCTGGTC
Source organism: Methylobacterium sp. OAE515 (assembly GCF_041806315.1). Lineage (NCBI taxonomy): Bacteria > Pseudomonadati > Pseudomonadota > Alphaproteobacteria > Hyphomicrobiales > Methylobacteriaceae > Methylobacterium > Methylobacterium sp. OAE515. The sequence goes on along the minus strand of NZ_JBGMUV010000001.1, from coordinate 888,100 downwards.
GACGAGACCCGGCCGCGCAGCCAGGGCGCGGCGCTGACCGCCTTCGAGCTCAACGGCCACGGCGTGCCCCACACGGTGATCGCCGACAATGCCGGCGGCCACCTGATGCAGCACGGTCAGGTCGATCTCTGCATCGTCGGCTCGGACCGGACCACGGCCTCGGGCGACGTCTGCAACAAGATCGGCACCTACCTGAAGGCGCTCGCCGCCCACGATACCGGCGTGCCGTTCTACGCGGCGCTGCCGTTCTCGACCATCGATTGGACGCTCGACGACGGCGTCAGGGAGATCCCGATCGAGGAGCGCGACGGGCGCGAGGTCACCCACATGACCGGGCGGCTCGCCGATGGCGGTTTCGCCACGATCGAGGTGGTCTCGCCCGGCAGCCCGGTGGCCAACCCGGCCTTCGACGTGACGCCGGCCCGGCTGATGACCGGGATCATCACCGAGCGCGGCGTCTGCGACGCGAGCCGCGAGGGCCTGTACGGGCTCTATCCGGAGCGCCGCAACGCGGCGTGAGAGCCCGGTTCGGAGCTGTTCCGGCCGCGTTATCCCGAGCGACACCGGGGCGGTGCCGAGTCCTGTGCCGGCCTCCGACCCGCGCCCGCATCCTTGAAAGTCATCCGGGGTCCGATCTGGTAGGATCAGGTCTGCGGCGACGGGCGGGACGCCGGCCCATCCTGGGGCTTTGAAGCCCGCACCTCAACTCGGATGCCTGTCCATCCATTCCACAACCCCGGACAGTTGCTCGGGCCGCAAGAGCCCGGTTGCGCAGGGTGGGGCGGACCGGCGCTCGCCGCGCGCCAGCACCTCAGGATGAGGATAGAGGGTGGGTCGGCGTAGATCCCGGATGGGATCGGCCGACCGACGCCTCACACCACCAAGTTCACGATCCGCCCCGGCACCACGATCACCTTCCGGGGCGCCCTCCCCTCCAGGATCGTCTGGACCGCTGCCAGCGCCAGGGTCGCGGCCTCCACGGCCTGGGCGTTGGCGTCGCGCGGCACGGTGACGTCCGCGCGCTTCTTGCCGTTGATCTGCACCGGCAGGGTAATCTCGTCCTCGACGAGGAGCCCCGCCTCGGTCTCGGGCCAGGGCGCCTGGGCCACGAGGCCGCCGCCACCGAGGACGGACCAGCATTCCTCGGCGAGGTGGGGCATCATTGGGGCGATGAGCTGCACCAGGATCCCGGCCGCCTCCTTGGCGACGGCTGGCGAGGCCGGGCCGCGCAGGCCGTCCTCCAGGGCGTTGGCCAGGGTGTAGATGTGGGCGACGCAGCGGTTGAAGCGCAGGCGCTCGATATCGTCCTGCACGGAAGCCAAAGCCCGGTGGGCGGCCTTGCGCAGCAGCAGATCCGCGGCGCCGTCGCCTTTCGCCTGCCCGGCCGCGTTCACCAGCCGCCAGACCTTCTGGACAAACCGGGCCGCGCCCTGCACGCCCTCCTCGGTCCAGATCACGTCGCGCTCGGGCGGCGAGTCGGACAGCATGAACCAGCGCGCCGTGTCGGCCCCGTAGCTCGCGATGATGTCGTCGGGATCGACCACGTTCTTCTTCGACTTCGACATCTTCTCGATCGGGCCGATCGCGATCGGCGCTTGAGTTTTCACGTGAAACGCGCGGCGCTCGCCCTCCTCGGTGGCGAAGCGGATCTCGGCCGGGGGCACCCAGGCACCGGCCGCGTCCTTGTAGGTCTCGTGGACCACCATGCCCTGCGTGAACAGGCCGGCGAACGGCTCTGCGACGCCGGCCCAGCCGGTCTCGCGCATCGCCCGCATGAAGAAACGGGCGTAGAGCAGGTGCAGGATCGCGTGCTCGATGCCGCCGATATACTGGTCCACCGCCAGCCAGCGATCGACTACCGCGCGGTCGGTGGGCGCGTCCGCCAGCCAGGGCGCGGTGAAGCGGGCGTAGTACCAGGACGAATCGACGAACGTGTCCATCGTGTCGGTCTCGCGCCGGGCCGCCGCGCCGCAATGCGGGCAGGGCACGTTGCGCCACGCGGCGTCCCGCTCAAGCGGGTTGCCGGGCTGGTCGAAGGACACCTCCTCCGGCAGCTTCACAGGCAGGTCGGCCACCGGCACCGGGACTGGGCCGCAGCTGTCGCAGTGGATGATCGGGATCGGGCAGCCCCAGTAGCGCTGCCGGGAGACGCCCCAGTCGCGAAGGCGGAACTGGACCTTGCGCTTGGCGACCCCCTCCCCTTCCAGTCGCCGGGCCACAGCCTCGAAGGCCTCGTCCGTGCTCATCCCGTCGAGGAAGCGCGAGTTGATCATCCGCCCGTCCTCGACATAGGCGGTGTCGGTAATCACGAAACTCGCCGGGTCCTGGCCCTCGGGGCAGACCACGGGCGTGTTGCCGAGCCCGTACTTGTTCGAGAAGTCGAGGTCGCGCTGGTCGTGCGCCGGGCAGCCGAACACCGCACCGGTGCCGTATTCCATCAGCACGAAGTTCGCCACGTAGACCGGCAGCTCCCAGGACGGGTCCAGGGGATGGCGGACCGTGAGGCCGGTGTCGAAGCCGTGCTTCTCGGCGGTGTCGATCGCGGCCTGGGCGGTGCCGGTGCGGCGGCACTCCTCGATGAAGGTCTGCAGCTCCGGCCGTCCCTCGGCCAGAGCGGCGGCCAGGGGGTGGTCGGCCGCGATCGCCAGGAACTTGGCGCCGAACAGCGTGTCGGGCCGGGTCGTGTAGACGGTCACCGTGTCGGCGGCACCGGCCACCGGCTGGGCGAGGCTGAACTGAACCTCCAGGCCTTCCGAGCGGCCGATCCAGTTCTTCTGCATCAGCCGGACCTTCTCCGGCCAGCGATCCAGCCCGTCGAGGGCGGTCAGCAGGTCCTCGGCGAAGTCGGTGATCTTGAAGAACCACTGGGTCAGCTCGCGCTGCTCCACCAGGGCGCCGGAGCGCCAGCCGCGCCCGTCGATCACCTGCTCGTTGGCCAGCACCGTGTGGTCGACCGGGTCCCAGTTCACCTTGGCGGTGCGGCGGGTGACAAGGCCCTTGCCCAGGAAGTCGAGGAACATGCGCTGCTGGTGCTTGTAGTAGTCGGGATCGCAGGTCGCGATCTCCCGGCTCCAATCGAGCGACAGGCCCATGGCCTTCAGCTGGTCGCGCATCGAGGCGATGTTGGCGTAGGTCCAATCCCGCGGGTTGACCTTGCGCTCCATGGCGGCGTTCTCGGCCGGCAACCCGAAGGCGTCCCAGCCCATTGGGTGCAGGACGTTGAAGCCGCGGGCGCGCTTGTAGCGGGCGACCACGTCGCCCATCGCGTAGTTGCGGACATGGCCCATGTGGATGCGCCCCGACGGGTAGGGGAACATCTCCAGCACGTAGTATTTCGGGCGGGGGTCGGAATTGTCGGTCTCGAACAGGCGCTTCTCGGCCCAGGCCTCCTGCCAGCGCGGCTCGGCATCCTTGGCGTTGTAGCGCTCGACGGGCTGGGGGGCGGTGCTGGTGGTCATGGATCCGGCTGGGTCAGGGGCTCGTCGGTCATTCCGAAGGATGACCACGGCACGGTTGCGCCGCGATAGCATATCTGCGCCGCAGCCGGTCAACGCGGCGCGCGATTCGGGCTTGCGCGGGGCGCGCGAACGCATAGGTCGGCATGACAGGACACAGACCACACCGAGAGCCTGCGCCGGGGTGCTCCCGATCTCGTCCCTCATCCTGAGGTGCCCGCGTGAGCGGGCCTCGAAGGAGGATTCCAGGGATCGCCGCGCCATCTGGAGGTCTCCTCCGAGGCCTCCGTTGCGCTCCGGCACCTCAGGATGAGGGTTTGGGGTTGGAGAAGCGCCTCCCGGAGGGGTCCGTTCTCGGGTCGTGTACAGTTGGGCGCAGGATCGGCGTCCGGCAGCGATAGGACAGGCAGGCATGGACGACGCGATCACCGACACGAACGCTCCGGCGACGGACGGGATGGGGCACCGGACGGAGAAGCCCCCGGTCGGGCAGGCCGACGTCGCCGCCGGGCTTGCCGAGGTGCGGGCGGCGATCGCCCGGGCCGCCGAGGATTCGGAGCGCGATCCGGCCGAGGTCCAGCTGGTGGCCATCTCCAAAACCGTGCCGGCCGACGGCATCCTGCCCGCCCTCAAGGCCGGGCAGCGGGTGTTCGGCGAGAACTACGTCCAGGAATCCACGGCGAAATGGCCGGACCTGCGCGCCCGCTTCCCGGATGTGGAGCTGCACCTCGTCGGGCCGCTACAGTCGAACAAGGCCCGGGAGGCGGTGGCGCTGTTCGACGTGATCCACTCCCTCGACCGGCTGTCGCTCGCGGCGGCGCTCGCCAAGGAGATCGACCGGTCCGGCCGGACCCCGAAGCTGCTGATCCAGGTCAATACCGGCGCCGAGCCTCAGAAGGGCGGCGTCCTGCCGGACCAGCTCGACACCCTGCTGTCCGAATGCCGCGAGACCCACGGGCTCGCGATCCAGGGGCTGATGTGCATCCCCCCCGCGGAGGATCCGCCCTCGGCCCATTTCGCCCAGCTGGCCCGGCTGGCGAAGGCGCACAACCTGCCGATCCTGTCCATGGGCATGAGCGCCGACTTCCCGGCGGCGATCCAGCTCGGCGCCACCCATGTCCGGGTCGGGACCGCGATCTTCGGGGCGCGGCTACCGAAAGGGTAGCGGCACCCGACGGGTTCCAAGGGCCGAACCGAAACGGCCCGGTCGATGTCACAGTCGGTCAGGACACGTTACGGAGCGGCGTTCGCTTCAGCCGGCGCCACGGCCAGGATGACCAGGGCCATCAGGATTCCGAGCGGGAGGACGACACAGCCGAAGGCGAGATGCGCGATCCCGAAGGCTCCGCACAGCGCGCCTGCGGCAAAGGCCGCGATGGCCGGCAGCACGCGCAGAAACCGCCGGCGGGTCTGATCGCGATCCTCGGCCCGCCGCAGGACCAAGTCCGTCGCGTCGATGACGGCTTGGCTCACGCTCACCGTCATCACCGTCGTGGGCGCGAGATGGCCGAGGGAGAGGCGGCCGATGGCGTTCTGCAGGCCCATGGCGGCGACCGCCAACATGCCGACGGCGATGGCCGGGGCGCCGTCCGCCGCCCCCAGCGGCGCCGCCAGCGTGCCGCACAGGCCGAAGCCCGCGAGCAGGCCCAGTTCGACGGCGAGCAGCCAGGGCAACGGCGCGCGTCCCTGCCGCTCCAGCAGCAGCGCCAGAACCCGCGCGCCCGCCACTGCCCCGACGAAGACGGGCAGCGCCAGGAGCTTGGCCAGCACGCCGCTTGAGCTTGCGACCAGCTCGGCGCCGATCAGGACGAAGTTTCCGGTGACGTGGGCCGTGAACAGGCCGGTCAGCGCGATGAAGGCCGCGGCGTCGACGAAGCCGGCGACGAAGGCGAGGGCAGCCCCGGTGGCCGCGCCGCAACCCGTGTTCTGCAAGCGCACGCGACGCACCCCGACGTCAGTCGGCGCCCGCAGGTTCGGTCGCGGCGACCGGCATCTGCGGATTGGCGTAGTAATCCGGCCAGCGCGCGCAGAGATACAGGGCCGCACCCATCACGATGATGACCGCCAGGAGGAAGGCGAGTGCCTCGGTGACCTGCTGCGCCCACTTCCCGAGCGTCGGGATCGCGACCAAGCCGCCGACGAAAAGCGTTGTCATGAGCACGGGTGCGGACATGGACGAGGCTCGGCGGCTGGGCTCTGCAACGGGCTCGGCCCGGACCTTAAGCCGGCCCGCGCCGCAGCGTGACCGATATCGGTTATCATGAATCATGATGGGCCCTCCGAACATCGCACTGCTCCGCTCCTTCCTGGCCGTCGTCGAGAGCAGCAGCTTCACGGGCGCGGCGCAGTCGCTGGGGCTGCGGCAATCCACGGTCAGCGGGCATATCGCGCGGCTGGAACAGGCTCTCGGCCGCTCCCTGCTGATGCGGGATACCCATCGGGTCGCCCCGACGCCGGATGGCCAGGCCCTGATCGGCTTCGCGCACGACGTCGTGCAGGCGCAGGACCGGCTGTGCGCTTTCTTCTCGCCGAGCGGCCTGCGCGGCCGCATCCGGCTTGGTGTCTCGGAGGACTACACCCTCGCAACCCTGGGCCGTGTCCTCGCACGCTTCGCCGATCGTCACGATGCTGTGGATCTGCAGATCACGGTCGGGCTGAGCCGGGCGCTCTATCAAAGCTACGATGCCGGCGACTTGGACGTGATCTTCTGCAAGCGCCGGCGCGGCGATCCGCGCGGCACGATGGCCTGGACGGAGGAGCTGATCTGGACGGGACGGCCCGGCTTCGTTCCGGATCCGGGGCAGCCCTTGCCCTTGGTGCTCTATCCCCCACCCTCGATGACCCGCACGCTGGCGCTCGATGCCCTTGAGGCGGCGGGTCGATCCTGGCGGATTGCCTGCACCAGCGGCAGCCTGATGGGGCTGCGCGCCGCCGTCGAGGCCGGCCTGGGCATCGCGCCACACTCGGCCAAGGTCCTGCCGCCAGGGCTGGCCGCGATCCCCGACTCGGCGGGCCTGCCCGCACTCGGAGAGGTCGAATTCGTCGTGCTCGGCCCGGGCCGCCACCACCATCTGGCCACGGCGCTGCAGGAGGCGATCCTGGCGAGCACGGTCGAGCTTCAGGGTGCTGGTCCGTCCTGAACGGCGCGCAGGCCCCGAGCCATCTGCGCGGTCAGGTTATCGCGCTCAGCGTCGCGCTGCCGCCGAGCCGGGCTCAGCCGATCCGCAGATGCGTCCGCGGCCCGAGGCGCCGGAGCAGCCGCAGCAGGTCGGCCCGGGCCAGGGCGACGCAGCCCTCCGTAGGGCGGTAGCCGTCGCGGGCGATGTGCAGGAAGATCGCCGAGCCCCGCCCCTTCCGGATCGGGGCGCGGTTGTAGTCGAGGTCGATCACCACGTCGTAGAGCCCGTCGCCCCGCCACATCGATTCGGCGCTGACCCCCGGCGCCGGCAGGCGGATCGGCCGGTTGTAGCGGCGGTCCCGCCGGTCGTCGCACCAGCCGTCCTCGGGCCGGGTCGCCCGGAGCGGCAGCGCCGTGCGCGGGCGGACCCCGAGATGATCGGGCCGGTAGGCGCCGCCCCGCAGGCGGAAGCGGCCCCGCGGCGAGCCGCCGTCGCCCTCGCGCTTGGCGATGACGATTCCCCCGGCCCCGAGGGCGCAGGGAATCACCGTCGGACCAACCAGGAGCTGGCCCCGCCGCCGGTCCCCGACCGTCGCCCGCACGCGGATCTCGCCCAGGCTCAGGCGGACCGAGCCGGGCTCCTCATTTCGTCCTCGACGCACGGCTACCCCCTCTCAGCCTGGTCCACCGAAGCGGAACGGCGGGTCTCAGGTCCGGGATTCGCAGTTTGAATCCGGTGAACAATTGCGCACAAGGCAGTTTCCGGCCACAAACGTTGCCCTATCCTTGGCCGGAAACCGGGCGGCCGATCCGGGATTGGGAGCGAAGCCGCCACGCCTGGCGCGGCCGACGCCCTCGAATCACGGCGCGCGCCGCCCGGCACGGACAATGATGCGGAAACAATACCCTCGGCAAAGTCGCGACGCGCGATCCTGCTGAGACCATCAGTCATCGCACGCTGCGCCCGGAAGGCGGCCCTTCCCTTCCGCAGCCTGCTCTGGGACCCGGACGATGCCGAATGCCTACCGCCTGCTGATCTGCGACGACGACGCGATCCTGCGCGACACCCTCACCGAGCAGCTCGACCTCTGCGAGGATTTCTCGGTGATCACCGAGGCGAACGCCGCGGACGCGATCCGGCGGGTGGCCGCCGAGCGCATCGACCTCGCGGTGATGGATGTCGGCCTGCCCGATCTCGACGGGCGCGAGGCCGTGCGCCGGATGCGGGCGGCCGGATACCGCGGCCCGGTGATCATGCTCACCGCCCAGGATTCGGAGGCGGATCACGTCGAGGGGCTGGAGGCCGGCGCCAACGATTACGTGACCAAGCCGTTCAAGTTCGGCATCCTGCTGGCCCGCATCCGCGCGCACCTGCGCAGCCACGAGGCCTCCGAGGATGCGGTCTTCCAGATCGGTCCCTACACGTTCCGGCCGGGGGCCAAGCTGCTGGTCGGCGAGCGCGGCTCGAAGCTCAAGCTCACCGAGAAGGAGACCGCGATCCTGCGCTTCCTCTACCGGGCGGGCCGGGCGGTGGTGAACCGCGACACGCTGCTGGCCGAGGTCTGGGGCTACAACGCACACGTCACCACCCACACGCTGGAGACGCATATCTACCGGCTGCGCCAGAAGATCGAGCCCAACCCTGCCACCGCCGCGATCCTCGTGACGGAGGGCGGTGGATACAAGTTGCTGCCCTGACGAAATGAAGTTTTCCGTGTAGGCGATCCGAATAGGTTCGCGTGCGCGCAGGGTGGTGAGGCGTTCTTGGGGCTCGACGACGACATCGCGATCCTCGCAGCCGCGCCGCTGTTCGGCTTCCTCGACCGGGATGCCCTGCGCCTGCTGACCTTCGCGGCCGAGCGGCGCGAACTGACGGATGGCGACCTGCTGTTCTCCCGCGGCGACCCGGCCGATGGCGGCTTCGTGGTGATGTCGGGCACGATCCGGCTTGAGCCGCGGGGCGCGGGGGCCGAGCCGGTCCGGGCCGGGCGCGCGGCGCTGATCGGGCAGCTCGCCCTGTTCGTGCGCGGCACGCGCCCGACCGAGGCCCGGGCCGAGGGCACCGCCGAGGTCATGCGGATCACCCCGACCCTGATGCGCCGCGTGCTGGAGGAATTCCCCGGCGCCGCCCAGGCCGTCCACGACACCCTCGCGGACGACCTCGCCGGTCTCGTGGCCGATCTCGATCAGGTGCGCGCGCTGCTCGCGGCGATCGATGGCATCGCTCCGGGTGAGAGCCCGGGTGAGAGCCCAGGTGACAGCCCCGGTGACCGCTTGTAAGCACGGGCTCCCGCCGCAAGAGTTCTGACCCGTCCATGTCCCAGGCCGGCAAGCCCCATTCCGATCTCGCCCAGACCATCGAAGCCGCCTGGGAGGACCGCGCCAACATCTCGACCGCCACCCGGGGCGCGGTGCGCGAGGCGGTCGAGGCGGCCCTGGACCTGCTCGATTCCGGCAAGGCCCGCGTCGCCGAGAAGAGCGGCAACCAGGATTGGGTCGTCAACCAGTGGCTGAAAAAGGCGGTGCTGCTCTCCTTCCGCCTCAACGACATGGCGGCGATCGAGGGCGGCCCCGGCGGCGCGCCCTGGTGGGACAAGGTCGCCTCCAAGTTCGCCGGCTGGGGCGAGGCCGAGTTCCGCGCCGCGGGCCTGCGCGCCGTGCCGGGCTGCTTCGTCCGCCGCGGCTCCTACATCGCGCCGGGCGCCGTGCTGATGCCGAGCTTCGTCAATCTCGGCGCCCATGTCGGCGAGGGCACGATGGTCGACACCTGGGTGACGATCGGCTCCTGCGCGCAGGTCGGCAAGAACTGCCACATCTCGGGCGGCGCCGGCATCGCGGGCGTGCTGGAGCCGCTCCAGGCCAACCCGGTGATCATCGAGGACGATTGCTTCATCGGCGCCCGCGCCGAGGTGGCGGAGGGCGTGATCGTCGGCCAGGGTAGCGTCCTGTCGATGGGCGTCTATATCGGCGCCTCGACCAAGATCGTGGACCGGACCACCGGCGAGGTCATGTACGGCCGCGTGCCGCCCTACTCGGTCGTCGTCTCGGGCACGATGCCCGGCAAGGCGCTGCCGGACGGCTCGCCCGGCCCGGGCCTGTACTGCGCGGTGATCGTGAAGCGCGTCGATGCCGGCACCCGCTCGAAGACCGCGATCAACGAGCTGCTCCGCACCTGATTCTTCTGGGACTCGAGGGCGGCCCGATGGAGACGCAGGCGCTGAGCCTCACGGTGGCGGGCCGGCCGGTGCCGACGCCCTGCGACGTGATCGGCCAGGGGCAGGACGCGCTCCTGCTCCCGGCCCTCTCGACCATCTCGGCGCGGGCCGAGATGCGCGACCTCGCCCGCGCACTGGAGACCGGGTATCGCTGCCGCATCCCCGACTGGCCGGGCTTCGGCGCCCGGCCGCGGGACTGGGTGCCGCTGGCCCCGGAGACGTTCCACGCCTTCCTGGACGCGCTGATCGAAGCCGCGCCCGGCCCCTACGCGCTCGGCGTCGCGGCCGGCCATGCCGCCGGCTACCTCGTGGCGGTGGCGCGGCGCCATCCCGGCACCTTCGCCCGGCTGGTCCTGGTGGCGCCGACCTGGCGGGGGCCGCTGCCCACCGCGATGCCGGGCCGCGCGCACTGGTTCCCGCGCATCCGCCGGGCCGTGGAGGCCCCGATCCTCGGCGAGGCGCTCTACCGGATCAACATCAGCCCGCCGATCATCGGCCGGATGATGCGCGCCCATGTCTACGCCGACGCGGCCCGCGTCACACCGGCCGTGGTCCGCGACAAGCACGCGATCACCCGCCAGCGCAACGGCCGGTTCGGCACCGCGGCCTTCGTCACCGGCGGCCTCGACCCTGTGGCCAGCCGCGCGGCCTTCCTCGACCTGTTCGACGCGGCCCTGCCGCCGATCCTGGTGCTGCGGCCCGAGGGCGCCCCGCGCCGCTCAGGGGCCGAGATGGACGCCCTGATCGCCGGCGGCCGGGTGACGGGCGCGGTGATCCCCGGCGCGCTGAGCCCGCACGAGGAGCATCCGGAGGCCGTGGCGGCCGCGATCCGGGCGGGCTGACGTCCCTCAGCGCAGGGCGCGACGGGCCCCATCTGGACAGGATCGCCCGCCTGTGCAGGGACTGAGCGGGCCGGTTGAGCCGTTCGTCCGGCAGCGGGACTGGCCCGCAGGTTTCCATCCGATAGAGCCCCGGATCCGATGCTGCGCACCCCGTCCCGTCTCGCTCCGTCCGTCCTCCCCGCTCTCCTCGCCGTTCTCCTCGCCGCGGCGGTTCCGGCACTGGCCGAGGACATGCCCCGCCCTGCCCCGCCGGGCGTGGCGCCGTCGCTCGGCTCCGACACGCTCAAGCCCGGCAAGCCGGCGGCGAAACCCTATCTCGCCGACACGGCGCTGCCCGACGCCCTCAAGATCCTGCCGGCGCCGCCGGCCCACGACGCGCCCCTCGACAAGGCCGACCGGGCGGCCTTCAGCAGCACCCGCGCCCTCAAGGGCAGCCCGCGCTGGGAGATCGCCAGCAACGATGTTGCCGAGGGCGCCGCCGCGGTGCTGGAGAACTTCGCCTGCGTGCTCGGCACCCGGATCGACCAGACCCGGGTGCCGGCGGTGATCAACCTGCTGGAGCGGGCCCGCCTCGACCTCGCCCGGGCCACCCGCGGTCCCAAGGTGCATTACCGCCGGCTGCGGCCCTTCGTGGGCAACGAGGCCCCGATCTGCGTCCAGCGCAGCCAAGCGCTGGCCGACAGCTTCAGCTATCCCTCCGGCCATGCGACGCAGGGCTGGGCCTACGCGCTGATCCTGGCGGCCCTGGTGCCCGAGAAGGCGACCCCGATCCTGGTCCGCGGCCGGGCCTACGGCGAGAGCCGGATCGTCTGCGGCGTCCACTGGCTCAGCGACGTGGTCGCGGGGCGGCTGACCGGCACCACGGTCTTCGCGGCCTTGATGGGCGACCCGACCTTCCGGGCCGACCTGGAGAAAGCCCGCGCCGAGTTGCGCGCCGCCCTCGCCGGGGCCGGGACCGCGCCCGATCAGGCGACCTGCACCCGGGAGGCCGACGCCCTGCGAGAGCCGCCGCTGGAGTTCTGAGATCGGGCGGCGCAGATGAAGCGGCGCGCCCCCGGAGATCTCGGCGGGGCGCCGACAGCTCTTTTGCGCGTGGGGGATCTGACCGCGGGTCGGATGCAGTTCCGGCTCTGAACAGCGCGCCAGGCTGGAACGGTTATAGATTTTAGGTCTTCTAACTGTGTGATTTTCAACACGAATCTGCCTTGCCCGATCATCCTTGAGCAGCCCATCGTGAGCGCGCGATCGCCGGTCACCGGTGTCGGTTCGGGCTTCGAGGGTTCATGCGTTCGGTCCGCCTCACGGTTCTGCTCGCCTCGACGGCGCTCGCCGGCTCCGCCCTCGCCCAGGAGGCGAAGGTGCAGCTCAACGAGATCTCCGTGGAGGCCGCAGGCCCCGCCCCGGCCGCCGCGGCCGTCTCCGGCGCGGGCGGCAATGTCAGCGGCGGCGACGGCAACAGTTCGGCCACCAGCGGGGGCGGTGGCGGGCCCTCGGGGGTCACCGGCTACGTCGCCCGGGTCAGCCCCACCGCCACCAAGACCAACACCGCGCTGATCGACACCCCGCAATCGGTCTCGGTCGTCACCCGCGAGCAGCTCAACGACCGCAACGTCCAGAGCGTCAACGAGGCTCTGGCCTACACACCCGGCGTGTCGAGCAACGTGTTCGGCTTCGACCCGCGCTTCGACGCCTTCTACATCCGCGGCTTCGCCGCGACGAACAACGGCGTCTTCCGCGACGGCCTGCGCCAGCCCGGCGTCGGGCAGGCGGTGGCCCGGATCGAGCCCTACGGCACCGAGGCGCTGACCATCCTGCGCGGACCATCCTCCGGCCTCTACGGGCTGGGCTCACCGGGCGGCATCGTCGACATCACCTCGAAGCGGCCGGTCTTCGTGCCCTTCGGCGAGGTCTGGTTCCAGGGCGGCAACTTCGACCGCACCCAGGGGAATTTCGACATCGGCAGCCCGATCGAGGGCTCGGACGGCACCCTCGCCTTCCGGCTGACCGGCGCGTTCCGCGAGGCGAACACGTTCCTGCCGAGCGGCACCGACAACCGCTTCACCATCGCGCCGGCGCTGACCTGGAAGCCCTCGGCCGACACCACCTTCACGCTGCTCACCGAGTTCCAGCACTCCAAGGCGCCCGGCACCTCGGCCTTCTACACCGCGCCGGGCTTCGTCATCACCCGCCTCTACCAGGGCGACGCGGCCTTCAACGCCCTGAACCAGGATTCCTACCGCATCGGCTACGCCTTCGAGCACCGGTTCTCGGACGACCTGATCTTTCGCCAGAACTTCCGTTACCAGAACATCGACAGCCATCTCGCCTACACGCAGATCGACAGCGTCACCGGCCTCTCGGCCCAGCGCGAGAATGGGCTGATCCACGACCGGCTCGGCTACGTAGCGGTCGACAACCAGCTCGAGGCGCATCTCATCACCGGCCCGGTGAGCCACACCTTGCTCGCCGGCGTCGATTACCTCCACTACGATTACCGGCGCGATGCCGGCTTCGGCCTGATCCCGGACCTCAACCTCGCGGGCGTCAGCGACTTCTCGACCTTCCGCTACCGCACCTTCGTGCCCCGCCCGGCCCTCGCCTCGGCCTCCGAGCAGTCGCAGGACCAGATCGGCCTCTACATCCAGGAGCAGGCGAAGTTCGACCGCTTCGTCCTGACGCTGACCGGCCGCCAGGATTTCGTCAGCCAGTCCACCCGCGCCGGCACGCCCGGCAGCCTCGGTGCGGCGCGGAGCCAGGACGATTCCGCCTTCACGGGCCGCGCCGGTCTCAACTACCTGCTGGCGCCGGGGCTGGTGCCCTACGCGAGCTACGCCACGACCTTCACGCCGCAGCTCGGCGTCGACATCAACGGCCGCCCGTTCAAGCCCGCCACCGGTGATCAGATCGAGGCCGGCGTGAAGTACGCCATCCAGGACACCAACATCACCGGAAGTTTTGCCGGCTTCGATATCGTGCAGTCGAGCGTCCTGCAGACCGATCCGACCAACGTCGCCAATCAGGTCGCCTCGGGATCGGTCCAGTCCAAGGGCTTCGAGGCCGAGCTGACCGCCAATTTCGCGCCGGGGACAAATCTGACCGTCGCCTACACGCATCTCGACCTGCGCTATCGCAACGCGACCTTCCCGGGCACGACCCAATCGATCAGCGGCAATGCCGTCTCGGGCATCCCGGGCGACACCTTCGCGGCCTTCGGGACCTATCAATTCCCGCCCGCCTCGCCGCTGCGCGGCCTGCAGATCGGCGGTGGCATCCGCTACACGAGCACGAGCTTCGCCGACGACCTCAACACCGTGCGCAACCCGACGGTGACGCAATTCGACGCCTTGGTGGCCTACGATTTCGCGGCTTTGGACCCGAAGTACAAAGGCTTCCGGGCGCAGATCAACGCGTTCAACATCTTCGACCGCGACTACTACACGTGCCAGTCCGGCTTCTGCTACCGCGGCGCCCCCGCCACGGTGATCGGCAGCCTGATCTACCGCTGGTAGTGAAGGGCCGGTCAGTCTGTGCCGGCTCCGAGGTGGGCCTCAGCTTCGAACCGTTTCACATTTTAAACGTTCTAAGTGTGTGATCTAGAACACGTTTTCGGCTTGATCAACAAACCGTGAACGGGTGAAGAGGACCTCAAGTGCCGATCAACGGCGCGAATACAGGGTCTTTGATGTTCACGCGTTCTGCCTCCCTCGGTCTGCTCCTCGCCTCCACGGCCCTCGTCGGGCCCCACATGGTCAGTCGCGCCGCGGCCCAGCCCGCCGATGTCCAGCTCAACGAACTCTCGGTCGAGGCTGCCGGCCAAGTCGTGACCGGTCCGGCGGTCTCCGGGGCGGGCGGCAATGTCAGCGGCGGCGACGGCGGCAACAGCTCGGCCACCAGCGGGGGCGGGGGCGGCCCCTCCGGCGTCACCGGCTACGTCGCCCGGATCAGCCCGACCGCCACCAAGACCAACACACCGCTGATCGAGACCCCGCAATCCGTCTCGGTGGTCACCCGCGAGCAGCTCAACGACCGCAACGTCCAGAGCTTCAGCGACGCCCTCGCCTACGTGCCGGGCGCCACCATCAACGTCTCGGGCTTCGACCCCCGCTTCGATCAGGTCTTCATCCGCGGCTTCGACGTGCTCTCCAATCAGGGCACCTACCGGGACGGCCTGCGCCAGATCGGCAGCGGCTTCATCTTCCCGCGCATCGAGCCCTACGGGCTGGAGGCCGTGACGGTCCTGCGCGGGCCGGCCTCGGGCCTCTACGGCCTCGGCTCACCGGGTGGCATCCTCGACGCCACCTCGAAGCGCCCGGTCTTCGCGCCCTTCGGCGAGGTCTGGTTCCAGTCCGGCAGCTTCGACCGCTTCCAGGGCAATTTCGACCTCGGCGGCCCGGTGGAGGGCTCGAACGGCACCATGGCCTACCGGCTGACCGGCGTGCGCCGGGAAGCCGGCACCTTCATCGGCCGCGGCACCAACGACGACCAGCTCAACATCGCCCCGGCCTTCACGTGGAAGCCCTCGGCCGACACCACCCTCACCTTCCTGAGCGAATTCCAGGTCCGGAACACGCCGGCCACCGTGTTCTACTACAACGATCCCGGCTTCCGGGTGACCAAGTATTACAGCGGCGACCCGCGCTTCGCCGGGCTCGACCAGACGCAGTACCGGATCGGCTACGCCTTTGAGCACCGGTTCTCGGACGACCTGATCTTCCGCCAGAACTTCCGGCACTACGGGATCTTCCTCAGCGCCAAATACACCAGCATCGATTCCATCAACGAAGCGCGCACGCTGGGCTCCCGCTCGACCGGCTATATCCGCGAGGGGCTGGTGCAGCAGACGCTGGACAACCAGCTCGAGGCGCACCTCGTCACCGGCCCGGTCTCCCACACCCTGGTGGCGGGCGTGGACTACGCCCATTACGGTCTGAGCAACCGCTTCGGCGGCGGCCCCGCCCCCGACCTCAACCTCATCACCCAGAATTACGGCCGGCAATTCATCCCGACGCCGACGCTGGCGAGCCCGACGCGGCAGGCCCAGGACCAGATCGGCGTCTATCTGCAGGATCAAGCCCGGTTCGGCGACTTCATCCTGACGCTGAACGGGCGCCACGACTGGATCTTCCAGGACAACCGCACGACGCCGGTCAGCGCGGTCACCCGCCAGGACGACACCGCCTTCACCGGCCGCGTCGGCCTCGGCTACGTGCTGGCGCCCGGCCTCGTGCCCTACGCGAGCTACGCCACGACCTTCACGCCCCAGGTCGGCACGGATGCTCGCGGCCAGGCCTTCAAGCCGGCGAGCGGCGACCAGATCGAGGCCGGCGTGAAGTACCTGATCCCCGGCACCAACATCCAGACCGCCTTCGCGGGCTTCGACATCGAGCAGTCGAGCATCCTGCGCACCGACCCGACCAACATCGCCTTCCAGGCCGCGACCGGCTCGGTGCGCTCCCGCGGCTTCGAGGCCGAGGCGACCGCCAACCTCGCGCCGGGCACGAACCTGACCATCGCCTACACGCACCTCGATTTCCGCTTCCTGAGCCAGACCTCGTTCGGGGGCGCCAACCAGGACGGGAACCGCGTCTCCGGCATCCCAAGCGACACCTACGCGTCGTTCCTCACCTACGCGTTCCCGACCTACTCGGCCTTCCGGGGCCTGACGATCGGCGGCGGCATCCGCTACATCGGCACCAGCTTCGCCGACGACGACAACACGGTGCGCAACCCCACCGTGACGCTCTACGACGCGCTGGTCGCATACGATTTCGCCGTGATCGACCCGAAGTATCAGGGCCTGCGCGCGCAGATCAACGCCTACAACATCTTCGACCGGACCTATAACACCTGCGCGTTCGGAAACTGCTTCCGAGGCGCCCCGGCCACCGTCATCGGCAGCCTGATCTACCGCTGGTGATCCCGTAGGGGCGGGCGCCGGCATGGCTGGCCCCCGCCCCCGGCACTGGAGATCGGCGCGGAATCCGTCCTAAGGCCGGAGCATCGTCCTCCGCCCCGGGCCCGCCATGCTCTCGACCCTCCTGGTCGTGCTGCCGATCTTCGCGCTGATCTTCGCCGGCTGGCTGGCCCGGCGGATCGGCGTGCTCGGTGCCGCCGCCACCACCGAGCTCAACCGATTCGTGGTCTTCCTGGCGCTGCCGGCGCTGTTGTTCGACGTCACCGCCCACGCCCATTGGAGCGCCATCTGGAAGCCCGGCTTCATCGGCGCCTTCGGCCTCAGCAGCCTCGCGATCTTCGCGCTCACGGTGCTGATCCGGCGGGGGGAGGGGCGTCCGCTCGCCGATGCTGCTCTGGACGGGCTCAATGCCGGCTACGCCAACACCGGCTTCATGGGCTTCCCCCTGGCGCTCGTGGCCTTCGGTCCCGAGGCGCTGGCCCCCACCACGGTGGCGACGATCCTCACCGTCTGCGCCGTGTTCGCGGTGGCGATCGTGCTGATCGAGACCGGGCTGCGGCGCGAGGCGGCCGCGGCCGGGCAGGGCGGCGCCCGCGGCCCGGTCTGGCGCACGGTCGGCCGGTCGCTGCTGCGCAACCCGCTCTTGGTGGCGCCGGCACTGGGGGCCCTGGTGCCGAGCCTCGGGCTCGCTCTGCCGACGCCCGTGGAGACTTTCCTGAAGCTCCTCGGCGGCGCGGCCTCGCCCTGCGCCCTGGTGGCGCTCGGCCTGTTCCTGGCCCAGAAGCGCGGGCGGCAGAGCGGGCAGGGGCGGGTGGCGGGGCTCCTCGTCGGGCTGAAGCTCGCCGCCCATCCGCTGCTGGCCTACGGGCTCGGCCGCTACCTGTTCGACCTGCCGCCGCTCCTGCTGCACGTGGCGGTGCTGATGGCGGCGCTGCCCACCGGGACCGGACCTTTCATGCTGGCGGAGTTCTACCGGCGCGAGGCCGACCTGACCGCCACGGTGGTGCTGGTCTCGACGGTGCTGGCGGTCCTGACGGTCTCGGGCTACCTGGCGACGCTCTGAAACGTGGCCGATACCTGGCGACCACGCTCTTGCCGCAGAGGAATCGTAACGCTTCGGACCTAGCGTCATGGCGCGGGCCTCTGTGTCCGCGCTAGAACGATCCGGCGAAGCGGGGCGGAACGGCGGCTGATGGTGAGGTCTGGGGTATCGATCGCGGGTCGGGTCGGCCGTCTCGCCTGCGTGGCCGGCCTGGCGCTGAACCTCTCGGCCTGCTTTCGCCCGCTCTACGGGCCGACGGCCTCCGGCGAGACCGTCCAGGCGCTGCTCGCCTCCGTGCAGGTCGACGACGTGGTGATGGCCCAGGGCCAGGAGCGGCTCGGGCATTACCTGCGCAGCGAGCTGGTCTTCGACCTCGACGGGTCGGGCCAGCCCTCGGCCAAGCGCTACCGGCTGAAGCTTTCGGGCTCCGAGATCGTCCAGACCCCGATCGTCTCCTCGACGACCGGCCGCGCCGAGGCCGGCACCCTGGTGGCCAACATCAAGTACAGCCTCGAGGACATGACGGGTGCCAAGGTCTACACCGAGGGCGTGGCGACCTCGACCGCGACCTACGACCGGTCGGTCCAGCGCTTTGCCAGCCAGCGGGCGGCGCGCGACGCCGAGATCCGCCTCGCCAGCGTGCTCTCCGACCAGATCAAGAGCCGCCTCGCGGCCGTGCTCTCGACCAAGCCGTAAGCCGCGGTGACCGCGGTCAAGGCCGGTGAGATCGAGGGGCTGATCCGGCGTGGGCCCGACCCGCGCATCCCGGTGATCCTCGTCTACGGACCCGACACGGGTCTCGTCACCGAGCGCGCCCGCAAGCTCGCCGAGGATTTCGTCACCGACCCGGCCGACCCCTTCGCCCTGGTGCGGATCGACGGCGACGCCCTCGCCTCCGATCCGGGCCGGCTCTGCGACGAGGCCGGCACGATGGGCCTGTTCGGCGGCCGCCGGGCGATCTGGGTCCGGCCCGGCACCCGCAACTACGCGCCCGCGGTCGAGGCGGTGCTGGGCGCCACGGTCGCCGACGCCCGGATCGTCGTGGAGGCCGGCGACCTCGCCAAGAACAACCCGTTGCGCACCCTGTGCGAGCGCTCGGCCAAGGCTCTGGCAATTCCCTGCTACGCCGACGACGAGCGCACCCTCTCGGACCTGATCGAGCGCACCCTCCAGGAGCGCGGCCTGCGCATCGACCGCGCCGCCCGCGAGGTCCTGGCACGGAGCCTCGGCGGTGACCGCCGGGCCAGCCTGATGGAAATCGAGAAGCTCGCCCTCTACGCGGCCGGTGCGGGGACCGTGACCCTCGACCATGTCGAGGCCGTCACCAGCGACGTCGCCGCTAGCGTGCTCAACACCCTGATCGACGCGGCCTTCGACGGCCGCCGCGACGCGGTGGAGCGCGATTACCGGCGCTTCCGGCACGAGGGTCTCGATCCCGGCGTGGTCCTGGGCTCGGCGCTGCGGCACGCCCTGACGCTGCTCACCACCCGCCTCGACAACCCCGACAAGACGCCCGCCCTGATGGTGGCGACGTGGCGCGGCCTGCATTTCAAGCGCAAGGCCAGCATCGAGGGCCAGCTCGGCGTCTGGCCGCCCGGTACCCTGCGGCAGGCGGTGGCGGCCCTTCAGGCGGCCGTCCTGGCCTGCCGGCGGGCCGAGCCGGAACTGGCCCACGCCCTGGCCTCAGCGGCCCTGCTGCGCGTCGCCGAGGCCGGAGCGCGGCGTCGGCGGTAGGGCAGGGCGCGGGAGCGACCCGCCGGGGCGTTGCGGGGCTGGCGCGCCCGGCAGAACGCCCGCTCGACCCACCCTGCTCCGAGACCCGACCTCATCCCGAGGTGCCGGAGCGCAGCGGAGGCCTCGAAGGAGGGCTCCAGCCACGCGATCCCCGGAGCCTTCTTCGAGGCCCGCTGACGCGGGCACCGCAGGATGAGGGGCAGGTTGGGATCGAGCCCGGCGCCCCGAAGCAGGCCGGCTTGGTCTCAGCCGTCCGACACCCGGAAGCGGTTGAGCAGCCCCTGTAGCTCGTCCTGGGTCTCGTAGCGGATGCGGATCTCGCCGGAGGACTCGTCCTTCGGGCGGTACGAGACCGGGACGCCCAGCGCCCGGTGGATTCGCAATTCGAGGTCGCGCACCGGGGCGGCGCGCTCCGCGGACAGGCGCGGGCGGCCGGGCCGGGGCGCCTCGTTCGGCTGGGCCTCGGCGGCCGCGATGGCCTCCACGTCCCGGACCGACAGGCCCTCCGCCACGGCCCGGCGGGCCAGGGCCTCCGGATCCCGGACCGCGAGCAGCGCCCGGGCATGGCCGGCGGTCAGCTCGCCCTCGACGACGCGCTCCTGCACGGCGGCCGGCAGGTTGAGCAGGCGCAGGGTGTTGGCGAGGTGGCTGCGGCTCTTGCCGAGGATCTCGGCCAGCTCCTTCTGCGTGTACGAGAAGTCCTGCATCAGGCGCTCGTAGCCCGACGCCTCCTCGATCGGGTTGAGGTCGCTGCGCTGGACATTCTCCAGGATGGCGAATTCCAGCGAGGCGCGGTCGTCGATCTCGACGACCACCACCGGCACCTCGTCGAGCCCGGCCCGCTGGGCCGCCCGCCAGCGCCGCTCGCCGGCGACGATCTCGAACGTGCCGGGCACGTCACCGATCGGCCGCGCCACGATCGGCTGGATGATGCCGCGCTGACCGATCGAGGTCGCCAGCTCGGACAGTTCCGTCTCGCTGAAGCTCCGGCGCGGGTTGCGCGGGTTCGGCCGCAGGAACTCCACCGGGACCCTGCGCTGCGCGTCCACCTTCGCGGCAGCGGCCTGTCCCGTGTCGCCGAAATCACCGATCAGCGCCGCGAGGCCGCGCCCCAGTCGGGGTCTTGCCCCCTCCTCCGCCATGATCGCCACCCGTGTCACGCTCCACACATACCCCCCGGATCGGCGAGGGGCTCATCGGCGCCGTTCCGACCTCGTCGGGTACGGCTCCTGGTTCGATGCGCCCTCCGGAGCCAGCCGGCATCCGGTCCGCGGGGCGCTCGCGCAGTCCGATCAGGCCGCGGCCGGGACCCGGCCCTCGCGCTGGATCACCTCCGAGGCCAGGCGCAGATAGGCCTGGCTGCCGGCGCATTTCAGGTCGTACAGCAGGGCCGGCTTGCCGTGCGAGGGCGCCTCGGAGATGCGGACGTTGCGGGGGATCACAGTCTCGTAGACCTTGTCGCCCATGAAGCCGCGCACATCCGCCACGACCTGGGCAGAGAGGTTGTTGCGCGGGTCGAACATCGTCAGCACGATGCCCTGGATCGTCAGCTTCGGATTGAGGGCGCCGCGCACCTGCTCGACCGTCCGCAGCAGCTGGCTCAGACCCTCCAGGGCGAAGAACTCGCATTGCAGCGGCACCAGCACGGCATCGGCCGCCGCCAGCGCGTTGATGGTCAGCAGGTTCAGAGAGGGCGGGCAGTCGATCAGCACGTAGCTGATCTTCGACAGGCTCGGCGCCTGGGTCAGGCTCTTGAGCATCGAGCGCAGCCGGTGCGCCCGGTCGGGCAGGGTGGCCAGCTCCAGCTCGAGCCCGAGGAGATCCATGGTCGAGGGCGCGATCGACAGCCGCGGCACGGCGGTCGGCACCACCGCCTGCGCCAGCGAGGCCTCGCCAGCCATCACCTCGTAGGTCGAGACCCGCCGCTTGGCGCGGTCGATCCCGAGCCCCGTGGAGGCGTTGCCCTGCGGATCGAGGTCGATCACCAGCACGTCCTCGCCGATCGCCGCCAGCGCGGTGCCGAGGTTGATCGCCGTGGTGGTCTTGCCGACGCCGCCCTTCTGGTTGGCGAGCGCCAGAACGCGCAGAGGGCGTCGCATGGATGAATCCATGGACCGGTCGGCGGACTCGCCGAGGATCGGTTCGCTCATCGGTGGCTCGGGGCGGCGAGGGCAGTGACGCGCACGATCCGGGCAGCGGAATCGGTCCGGCTCGGCACGAGGTCGTTAACGACTGTCCACTGCGCGGACGCCTGGGTCAATTCGGCTTGTACATCCCGGCCCTTCGGAAACAGACCGGTGGTGCCCGTTTTCAACAGCGGCGCCGTCCAGGTGAGGAGCTGCGTCAGGGGTGCGAGGGCCCGGGCGCAGACGACCTCGATGCCCTGATACGCGTCGATCACCGCCTCGATGCGGGCGTTGCGCACCCTGACCGGTGCGCCGGTGAGGCGGGCCGTCTCGGTGAGGAAGGCGCATTTGCGCGCGTTGCTCTCCACGAGGTCCACCTGGATCCCGCGCTCGGTTCCGGCAATGGCCAGGATCAGCCCCGGGATACCGGCCCCGGAGCCGAGATCGAGCCAAGTCCGGGCCTCCGGGGCGAGGTCGAGGAGCTGCAGCGCATCGTCGATATGCCGGCGCCAGACCTCGTCCAGGGTGGCGGGGCCAACGAGGTTCTTGATCGGCTGCCAGCGGCGGAGCTGGGCGACGTAGAGGTCGAGCCGCTCGGCTGTTTCACGTGAAACACGGGAGCCGGCGAGGACACGGGCGCGGTCGGGATCGGTCATGCCGACAGACGATTC
The DNA here is from genome assembly GCF_041806315.1 of Methylobacterium sp. OAE515. Lineage (NCBI taxonomy): Bacteria > Pseudomonadati > Pseudomonadota > Alphaproteobacteria > Hyphomicrobiales > Methylobacteriaceae > Methylobacterium > Methylobacterium sp. OAE515. The sequence continues at coordinate 865,983 of NZ_JBGMUV010000001.1, read as the reverse complement.
GCGTTCTCCCGCGCGCCGCGCCGGGCATGGGCGGCGAGCAGCGTCAGCGCGGCCGGGGTCACGCCTTCGATGCGCGCGGCCTGCCCGAGGGTCCCGGGGCGCACCGCCTCGAGCTTCACCCGCATCTCGTTGGAGAGACCGCTGATCGCCGCGTAGTCCAGCCCGGCCGGCAGGCGTACGGCCTCGTCCCGGCGGAAGGCCGCGATGTCGGCATTCTGACGATCGAGATAGACCGCATAGGTCGCGTCGGTCTTGAGCCGGTCGGCGATCCGCGGCGCGACCGCGGCGAGGTCGGGCCAGATTTCCGCCAGATCGGGCCATGCGATTTCCGGATAGGCGAGCAGCTGGAAGCCCGTCCGGCGGATGCCGTCGCGGTTCAAGCTGATCCCGTGGGCCGCTGCCTGGCTCGGCGTCAGGCTGACCGCGTCGAGCCGCGCCCGGGCCGCGTCGAGTTCCTGCTGCGACGCCGCGAAATGCGCCGCCCGGTGGCGGCCGACGCAGCCCAGGGCCTCCCCGCGCGGGGTCAGCCGGGCATCGGCGTTGTCCACCCGCAGGGACAGCCGGTACTCGGAGCGCGACGTGAACATCCGGTACGGCTCGCTGACCCCGTGGGTCACCAAGTCGTCGATCATCACGCCGAGGTAGGATTCGGCCCGGTCGAAGCCCGCGATGTCGAGGCCGCCGGCGGATCGGGCGGCGTTGAGGCCGGCCACCAGCCCCTGGCCGGCCGCCTCCTCGTAGCCGGTGGTGCCGTTGATCTGGCCGGCCAGGAACAGCCCCGGCAGGCGCTTCACCTGCAGGCCCGTGTCGAGCTCGCGCGGGTCGACGTAATCGTACTCGATGGCATAGCCCGGCCGGAGGATCGCGGCCCGCTCCAGCCCTGGAATCGCCCGGATGATCGCCTGCTGCACCTCTTCCGGAAGGGCCGTCGAGATGCCGTTCGGGTAGATGGTCGGGTCGTCGAGCCCCTCGGGCTCCAGGAAGATCTGGTGCCCTTCGCGGTCGCCGAAGCGCACCACCTTGTCCTCGATGGACGGGCAGTAGCGCGGCCCGCGGCTGGCGATGCCGCCGGAATACATCGGCGACCGGTGCAGGTTGGCGCGGATCAGGTCGTGGACGGCTTGGCTCGTCCGGGTGATGCCGCACCGGATCTGCGGATTGGTGATCCGCTCGGTCAGCGTCGAGAACGGCACCGGCTCGGCATCGGCCTCCTGCATCTCCAGAGCGGCCCAGTCGATGGTCCGGCCGTCGAGGCGCGGCGGCGTACCGGTCTTCAGGCGCCCGAGGCGCAGGCCGAGGCGGTCCAGCGTCCGCGCGAGCCCGACCGCCGGCGCCTCGCCGACGCGGCCCGCCGGGATCTGCCGCTCGCCGATATGGATCAGGCCGCGCAGGAAGGTGCCGGTGGTCAGCACCACGGCGGCGCAGGCGAGGGTACGGCCGTCGGCCAGGACGAGACCGGCGATGCGGCCGCCGGTGTCGAGGACGAGATCCTCGCAGGCCCCCGCGATCACCGTCAGGCCGGCTGTCTCGGCGATGGCCGCCTGCATGGCGGCCGCGTAGAGCTTCCGGTCGGCCTGGGTCCGGGGGCCGCGCACCGCCGGTCCCTTGCGGCGGTTGAGCAGGCGGAACTGGATGCCGGCGGCGTCCGCGACGCGGCCCATCAGCCCGTCCAGGGCATCGACCTCGCGCACGAGGTGGCCCTTGCCGAGGCCGCCGATGGCGGGGTTGCACGACATCGCCCCGATCGTGGCCGGGTCGTGGGTGACCAGGGCGGTGCGCGCGCCGCAGCGCGCCGCGGCGGCGGCGGCCTCGACGCCGGCATGGCCGCCGCCGACGATCGCGACGTCGAACCGGTCGGGTGAGGGGGTGGGCATCGGGTGACGCGCGGCCTTTCGCTGAAGTCCCGCCGCATCGTCCGCACGGGGGAGGGGCCCCAGGTCGGGCCGGTCAGGCCGGTCTAAGCGCGCGCGGACGCGGCGGTCAACGCGTCGCGCCGTCCGCCCGCCGCGGCCCGCCCGGTCGGGCCGGGATCGCGCGGACCGGCAATACGGCAGTACAGTATTCCGAGCCTGCGCGCCGCCCGCCTCTGTCCCGCGACGATGCTATACTTCGAGCTGGCCGGTGAGGACTGTCCCGGCCGCCCTTGCCAGGTGGTCCCGGCCATGCAAGTCTTGGCCGTCACGGAATCCTGAACGGACAACGGCGTCCGTCAGGCCCACGCGGGGGATTGTTTCGCTGCGTCGCGGAGCGACGCGCGGTGAGGAGAGATCGAGATGTCGTCGCTGACGATCGGCCTGGGTGCCGTCTGTTGCGCGGCCGGCGCCGCCGCCCATTTCCTCGACAGCACAAAGCGCAAGGAAGGCCTGTTTGGCCTCGCGGGTTTCGCCCTGCTGCTGACCGGGATGTTCCTGACTCGCTCCTGAGACCCACAGCGGCCGGAGACCCAGCCTCGGGCCGCTGCCGGAGCCGGCTCAGCCGGTCATCGCGGTGGCCGTGTAGCCCGCCTTGGTCAGGGCTTCGACGACCACCAGGGCCTGCGCGTCGGTGCGGATCGCCACCTGCCCGGTCGCGCGGTCGACCTGAACCTCGGCCGCGGGATCGAGGCGCTGGACCGTTCGGGTCACTGCCGCGGCGCAGCCGTCGCAGGTCATGCCCTCGACCCGCATCAGCAGATCCGTGTGCGTCGCGTCCATCGCGTCCTCCGAGAAGCCAGGCCCCGGGATGTCGGGACCGGATCCGCCCCGCGCAAGGCGGGCGGCTCAGAACAGGGCCGGCATCCGGAACGCGTAATCGATCCGCAGGCCGAACTGATACTGATTCGGGTTGCCGAAGGGACGGCGCACCAGCGGGCTGTCGCCGGACACGCCCAGGATCCGGGTGTAGCCGGCATAGGCCGTGTAGGCCCAGGTCTCGTTCGGCGTGTAGGTCACGGCGCCGAGAGCGCCCGCCGAGTAGAAGCTGTCCGGATCGTAGGGGGTGACGCGGCCGTTGAGGGCCGCCTCGGTCGGGGACACGCCGAAATACTTCCGGGCGAAGCTGGCATCGCCGATGTTGAAGCGCGGCCCGATCGAGAACAGGAGCTTGTCGACCGGTATCAGATAGTCGGCCGCCACTGAGCCGACCGTACCGTGATGTCCGTAGATGCCCTGCCGGATCTCGGCGCGGGTGCGGATGAACGAGACCGGGTAGAATTCCGCGAACACGCCCGGCTCGACCGCGAAACGCGCGTCGCGGAAGCCGAACAGGTGGCGCCGGTCGTCGCCGTAGTAGCGGCCCGGCACGAAGCGGGCGGTCGGCCCGATCCGGAAGGTCTCGCTGTCGTAGAGGGACAGGCTGAAACCGTCGTCGGGGGCCGAGAAGCGGCGCGGCTCCCCGACCCGGCGGATGTCAATCGAGGGATAACCCACCGCCGTGTAGTCGCTCGCGCCAGGATAGCGCGGCACGGCCTGGATCGAGCCGCTCACCGTCACGATCCAGGTGCTGGGATCGACCATCGCGAAGGTCGGCGTGGCGCGCGGCAGCACCGCGCCGAGATCGGCGGCGCGCGACGCCGTCGGAACGCTGGCGGCGACGAGCGCGGCGGCGCCGAGCACGGCGCGGATTCGAGAGGGACGGAGGGAGACTGACGTCATGGCCACGCTTTATGGCGCCTTTTCATCCGCTCCGCATTCGCAAGCCGCGCAACCCTCCCCGGAACGCCTCGCAATCGGGTCGGCCGTGACGATTCCGCAACGTTCCAGCGGGCGCGGGCGTCACACCACCCGGAATTCACACCCTGCGCGCCGCAGCAGGACGCACACGGCCTTGCCGCCCCGGCCGCGCGGCGCCAAAGATTCGGCGAGCGGTTCTCGCCCGGCGGGGTTTCGCGCGGGATCTCCCCCGGCGACCGGTGCGTGACCCTGGCGGGTGTTGAGACGATGGTCCCGGTCCTCGGCCGGTACGCGGGGCTGTTGACGGTCGGCCTTCTCGGGCTCGTCGTGTTCGGGCCGCTCGCCGTGTTCCTGCCGCTCTGGAGTGCCCTGACGCTCGGTGTCCTGTCCGCCGGGGTCGCGGGCCTCGCCCTGACCCGCATCGCGGTCCTGAAGGCGCGCTGCGAGAAGTTGTCCGGCGAGGTCGACCTGCTGTCCCGCCGCCTGCTCAAGGTCGAGACCGGCACCGCCACCGCCGCCGCGCAGCCGCAGCCCGAAGCCGCCGAGGCGGCGCTCCGGGCGCAGATCGAGGAGCTCACCGTCGAGTTCGGGCTCCTGAGCGGGATCGTCCGGGACCTCACCGGAGTGGTGACCGCGCAGGATGCCGAGATCGCCCGCCTCAACGCCCGGCCGGTCGCGGCGCCGGATTTGCGGTCCGAAATCCGGGCCGAGATCCGGGCCGAGCTGGCCGCGCCCGCACCGGAGCCGATCCCTCCGTTACGCCCGCAGGCCGCCGCACTCGAGGCGCTGCCCGTCGCGGCCACCCGGCCGGTCCTGCCGGCCTCGCCCGCGGCGCGACCGATCCCGCCATTGCCGCTTCCGCCGCGACCGATCCCGCCGCGACCGATCCCGCCCCGACCGGCCCGGGAGCCCGAGGAAGAGGCCGAGATCATCCGAGCCTTCGAGGGGGAGGGGCTGGAGATCCATCTCCAGCCGGTTGTCACCCTGCCTCAGCGCAAGGTCGTGGCCTACGAGGCGCTGGCCCGGCTGCGGGTCGGCGGCGTGTCGACCGAGCCCGAAACCTTCCTGCCGGTGCTGGAGCGCCACGGGCGCACCACCGAGCTCGACCGCCGCATGCTGCAGCGGGCCGCCATCGTGACCCGCCACCTCGCCCGGCGGGGCAGCGAGACCATGCTGACCTACGGCCTGTCGCCGCTGTCGCTGTTCGAGCCCGGCCTGATGCGCGAGCTGGCCCGCATGGCGGCGGACGATCCCGCCCTGGCGGGCCTGGTGATCGGCCTGCCGCAGGCGAGCTGGCGCGGCCTCGATGCCGGCCAGCGGGGCCTGCTGGCGCCCCTGCGCGGCCGGATCGGCTTCGGCCTCGACCGCCCGGACGACCTCCGCTTCGACGCGGCGGAGCTGGCCGCGCTCGGCATCGGTCAGGTCAAGGTCCCGGCGGAGATGCTGCTGCGCCCGGCCTCCGAGCGGGACCGCCTCGCCGACATCGCCGTCGAGGATACCGCGCCGGCCCTTGCGCGCGCCGGCATCCGGCTGGTCGCCACGGAGATCGGCGACGAGGCGGATGTGCCCGATCTGATCGACCTCGACGTGCCGTTCGCGCAGGGCTCGGCCTTCGCGACGCCCCGGCCCGTCCGCGCCGAAGTCCTGGCGACGCCCTCCGACGGCCCCGTGCCGCCCCCCGAGCCGGAACCGGAGCGGCGCTCCTTCCGGTCGGTCCTGCGTCGCGCCGTCTGATCCGGTTTCCGTCCGAGAGCGTTGGGTGGGGTGTCCGCATCCGTCATCACGCGCAGCGAAGCGATCCGGGGCAGCAGGACTCCTCCGGAGGTCGCGCGACCCTGGATGGCTTCGCTCCGCCCGCCAGGACGGCCGGCGCGGCCTCACCAGTAGATCTGCAGGCGCCCGATGACGGTGTCGACCGAGAACGGCGCAGTGCTGAGCGTGTCGGCCTGCGCCGCGCCGGGCCGCACGCGGCCGTGGATGTAGTTGGCGATGAGGCGGAGATTCGGTTCCGGGTACCAGCTCAGGCCGAGGGTGACATCCCGCTCCAAGCCGCCGCGCAGGCCCCGGTCGTCGAGGTCGATGGCGCTGAAGCGGGCGGCCAGCTCGAACACGCCGATCCCGCCCCGCGAGACCCGCTGCCCCTCCGGCACGGCCACACCCTTGAAGGTGGCGTAGGTGGTGCCGCCATTCGGCGTCAGGGCGTAGCGGCGGCCCTCCCCGTTCAGCACGAGGGCCGCCTCGATGTAGCCGCCCTGGAAGGCCCGCGCCGGCGGCGACCCGCCGGGCCCCGCGAAGCGCTCGATCTCGGCCCGGATGTACTCGGCCTGGACCAGGAACGGGCCGTTGCGATAGGCGAATTCCGCGCCGAGCCGCGAGACGCGCGCCACGTCGGGCAGGTCGCCGGTATCGGCGAACGGGCGCGCGAACAGCGACGCCTCCGCTTGAGTCGAGAAGCTGAAATCGCCGTCGCTCCGGGACCGGCGGCGATAGATCCCGGCGAGCCCGAAATGCAGGGTCTCGTTATCCGTCAGGATCGGCGCCACCGTCGCCCGCCCCGCGGCCGCGACGCCGTCCCCGCCGATGCCGTTGCTGGCGGCGTTGCCGAACACGCCGGCCACGGCGGTCCAGGCCTGCCCGTGATGCCCGACCGCGAAGCCGAAGCGTCGGTCCGGCACGAAGGCGTTGGCGAGCGAGCGCTCGGTGAACAGCGTGTCGTTGTTGCTCTGCAGCCATTCCAGGCTGAACGGCACCTTCATGTTGCCGAGGGTCAGGATCGTGTCCGGCAGCCCCTTCCAGGCCACGAAGGCGTCGTTGATCGGCAGTTGCGGATCGCTGAAATCGTACTGGAAGGCGATCACCCAGTCCTTGCCGATGGTCAGCGTCGGCTCGATCCAGGCGCGGCGCACGGCGACCTTGTCGGGGAAGGCTTCGGGCAGGCCGGGCCGGCTGAAGCCCGCCGTGCCGGCATCGAGGTGGAGCCGGCCGCCGATATTCAGCGTCACCTCGGGATCGGGAAACGTGAGGGTCAGCCCCTTCTCGTCGTAGCGCAGGCGCTCTCCGTAGGGGCCGGCCATGCCCTCGAATGCGTCGTCCCCGGCGCGGGCGGGGGTCGCGCAGGCGAGGGAGGCGGCCAAGAAGGCCTGGGCGGGGCGCGATCCGATCACGGGGCCAGCAGAGAGCAGGTCGGCCCGGCAGCGCCAACAGCGTGGGATAGCAAACCGTAAAAACGCTGGGGGCGTGACCCGGCTGCCACGATGCAGTTCCCGGGACGGCGCCCTGGCGCCGGCCAGCAGCACTGGGGATGCTGAAGGCGCGCAGCCCGGTGACTGGGTGCCCCGGGGCACGCTGGATCAAGGGTCGATTGCGGACCGATCCGGGCCAGAGCAACCTACGTGATGGAAGCCGGCAGCATTTGCGGCACCTTCGCGCGGCCTGCTCCGGACCTGCAGGCCTGGAAGGGTCGTGCCGATGTCTGCCGGGTCACTCTCCCGCCGCCGCGTCCTGGCGGTCGAGGACGAGTACTTCATCGCGGAGGAGCTGGAGGAAGCGCTGCGGAATGCCGGGGCCACCGTGCTCGGGCCGGTCGCGTCTGTCGACGGCGCCCTCGCCCTGCTCCGAACCGAGGCGGCGCCCGAGGCGGCGATCCTCGACGTGAACCTGTGCGGCGAGATGGTCTATCCGGTCGCGGACCTGCTGACGGCGCGCGGCGTTCCGTTCGTGTTCGCCACCGGCTACGATCAGGCCGCCCTGCCCGAACGCTACGCCGCGGTGCGCCATTTGGTGAAACCGTTCGAGCCGCCCGCGGTCCTTCGGGAACTCGGGCGCCTGCTCGCGGGCACGACCGCGCCGGCGTAGGGCGGCCCAGGGCAGGGCGAGGGCCGCGGCAAACAGCCTATTCCCATCCTTCCCCTCATCCTGAGGTGCCCGCGTCAGCGGGCCTCGAAGGAGGGCTCCAGGGATCGCGCGGCCGGCTGGAGCCCTTCTGCGAGGCCTCCGCTGCGCTTCGGCACCTCAGGATGAGGGCAAGGGTGGGACGATGATGACCGGCCCTCGCGCGACGGCTTGTGTCCCGCCGTCGACCGTCTCGATGCGATCGAAAACGGCCCTACACGGCGAGATTGTCGATCAGCCGGGTCCGACCGAGGAAGGCGGCGGCGAGGACGCGCGCCGGGCCGTCGACCCGCTCCATCGGCGCCAGGGTCCGGGCGTCGCAGACGGCGAGGTACTGAACCCGGAAGCCCGCCACCTCCAGCGCGGCCCGCCCGGCGGCGATCCGGCCGGCCACCGGGGTGCCGTTGCGCGAGGCGGCCGCGATCTCGGTCAGCACGGCGTGGAGCCTCGGCGCGACCGCCCGCTCCTCGGGCGAGAGGTAGCGGTTGCGCGACGACAGGGCGAGGCCGTCCGGCTCCCGCACGGTCGGCACGCCGCGGATCTCGACCGCGAGATCGAGATCGGCCACCGCCTGCTGGATCACCCGGAGCTGCTGGAAATCCTTCTCGCCGAACAAAGCGACGTCCGGCCGGACCTGGTTCAGGAGCTTGGTCACCACGGTGGCGACCCCGGCGAAATGACCCGGCCGGAACGGGCCGCACAGCCCCTCGGACAGAGCCCCGACCTCGATCCGCGTGGCGAAGCCCGGCGGGTACATGGTCGGCACGTCGGGCGTCCAGGCGGCGTCGGCCCCCGCCCGGCCGAGGAGGGCCAGGTCGGATTCCACGTCTCGCGGATAGCGGGCGAAATCCTCGTTGGGGCCGAACTGCGTCGGGTTGACAAAGATGCTCGCCACGATGCGCTGCCCGAGCTTCCGGGCCTCCGCCACCAGGGCGAGATGGCCCTCGTGCAGGGCGCCCATCGTGGGGATCAGGACGACGCGCTCACCCGCTGCGCGCCACCCCGCCACGCAGCCGCGCAGGGCGGCGAGATCGCTGAAACGCTGCGGGATCGACTCGGGCACGGGACAGGCTCCGGGGGCGGTGCCGCCGGTCTAGAGCCGTTTCCGATCGCGTTGCAATCGGGAACGGCGCGACGGGGCCTCCGCGCCGCGCTGCCCCCCGTCAGGGACAATAGGGCAGGAGCGAGCGGCCGAAGGGATCGTCGACGCCCAGCGGTGGCGTGAAGCCGTAATAGCTCGGATGCGACAGGCCGTATTCCGAGCCGACATAGCTCGGATCGTCCGGCGCGTTGGTGGGCACCTTTGCCCGCCGGGGCGTGCAGCCCGCCGGCACCGGACGGCTCCGGACGGCGTAGACCGGCCGGCGATCGATCCCGTCATTGCGCGGGAAGAAGCGCGGGCTGCCGCTCACCCCGGACTCGTAGGCGCCGCGGACCTCGAGATCCGCCGCCGCGCCGGGACCAGCGGGCAGCAGGGCAAGTCCGAGCGCCGCCATCACCCCGCGCCCCACGATCCGCATGCCGGTCCCACCTTTCAGGAAGGCGCCACCGTGCGGGAACAGGGTAAACGCGCTCTTACCCGGCCCGGCTAGGCGAGCGGGACGACCAGGGCGTTCAGCGCCGCGACGAGGTCACCCTCGGTCAGGCGGATCTGGAGGCCGCGGCCGCCGCCGTTGACGTGGATCTCGGCGCCCGGGTCACCCAGGGAGCCGGCATCGACCGCCGTCGGGAAAGGCCGCTTCTGGCCGAGCGGGCTGATCCCGCCGACATGGTAGCCGGTCAGGCGCTCGGCATCGGCGGGCTTCAGCATCGCGGCGGCCTTGCCCGAGAAGGCGGCCGCGACGCGCTTCATCGCGACCTCCTTGTCGGAAGCCACCAGCAGGCAGACGGGGCGTCCATCCACCGCCGCCATCAGGGTCTTCAGCACCCGGCCGGGATCGACGCCCAACGCCTCCGCGGCCTGGAGGCCGATGCGGGAAGCGTCCGGATCGTAAGCGTAGGTGTGGACACTGTAGCGGTATCCGGCCTTGTCGAGGGCCTGCGTCGCACGTGTGATCTTGGCGGGGGCCTTCGCGGCTGTCTTCGCGGCTGTCTTGGCCATGATGTGTCCGGTCTCACGCACCGGCCGCCCGCGCGGCGACGAGCCGGCCGATCTCCGCAAAGGCCACCTCGTAGGCCGCCGCGGGGGCTGCCGAGCCGGTGACGTACACGGTCGCGATCACCGGCGCACGCCCCGGCGGCCGCAGGATCGCGACGTCGTTCACCGTGCCGTTATCGCCGCTGCCGGTCTTGTCGCCTACCGGCCAGTCCGGCGGCAGTCCCGCACGGAGCCGCTTGAAGCCGGTCTGGCACGCCGCCATCCAGCCCTCCAGCCGCGCGCGCGACGGCGGGGCCAGCACCGACCCGAGCAGGATCCGCGCGAGGGTCTCGCGCATGGCCTCCGGGGTTGTGGTGTCGCGTGGATCGTGGGGGATCGCGGTGTTCAGGGTCGGCTCGGTGCGGTCGAGCCGGGTGAGCGGATCGCCGAGGCTCCGCAGCCACGCGGTCAAGTCTTCCGGGCCACCGAGGCTCGCGAGCAGCAGGTTCGCGGCGGTGTTGTCGCTCCATTCGAGGGCGGCCGCGCAGAGGTCGGAAACCGTCAGGCGGCCACCTCCGGTTTCCAGCGCCTTCCGGGTCACCGGCGCGTAGCTCAGCAGGTCGTTTGGCCCGTAGGCGACGCTCCGCTCCAGCGTCTCGGACCCGGCATCGACCCGGGCGAGAACCGCCGCGACGGCTAGGACCTTGAAGGTGCTGCACAGGGGGAAGCGCGCATCGGCGCGGTGTTCGATCAGGACGCGCCCGGCCGAGGCTGCGGAGACGCCGAGGCGGCCGCCGAGCCAGCTCTCGATTGCCACGAGGTCGGTCCCGGTTCCGGCGCGGGCCGGCCGCAGATGCAGGGAGGCGGGCGCGATCAACAGGCCGCAGCCGATGCTGCGGCGGGTCCAGAGCGTCATAGCGATTCCCAATTCGGCGCGTCCGCCTTTGTCCTGCAGCCGCAGAATGGCGCCAGGATGGTATAGGGTCGGACGGGTGTTTCACGTGAAATCCTGTCCCGGCAGCCCGGCCGCCGCGGAGCGTCACGCCTTTCGAAGACCATGACCGACACCGACACGCTCTTCGCTCCCGCCAGCGGCTTCGGCCGCGCGGCGGTTGCGGTACTCCGGATCAGCGGCCCGGCCGCTGGGGATGTGGTCCAGGCCCTGGCGGGGACCCTGCCGCCGCCACGGCGGCTATCGCTCCGGACGCTCCGCGATCCCGCCGACGGGGCCGAGCTCGACCGGGCCCTGGTCGCGTGGTTCCCGAGTCCAGACACCTATACCGGCGAGGACATGGCCGAGCTGCACCTGCATGGCGGCCCGGCGGTGCGGATGGGCGTGCTCGCGGCGCTCGCGCGTCTGCCCGGCTGCCGGGCCGCGGGACCCGGAGCCTTCACCCGCCGCGCCGTGCTGAACGGCCGGATGGATCTCGCCGAGGCCGAGGCGGTCGCCGACCTGATCGACGCCGAGACCGAAGGACAGCGGCGCCAAGCGCTGCGCCAGCTCGACGGTGCCCTCAGCCGGCAGGTAGCGGCTTGGCGTGCCGAGGCGATCGATTGCCTGGCCGCCGCGGAGGCGGCCCTCGACTTCGCCGACGAGGGTGACGTGGACGATGCCGGCCTCGACGCTGCCCTGTTCGGCCGGGCCGCCGCGCTGCGCGACGCCGTCGCGGCGGCCCTGCGCGATGGCCGCAGGGGCGAGCGGCTGCGCGACGGCTTCACGGTGGTGCTGGCCGGCGCACCCAACGCCGGCAAATCGACCCTGCTGAACGCCCTCAGCCGTCGCGAGGTCGCGATCGTCTCGGACGTGCCGGGGACCACCCGGGACGCGATCGAGGTCCGGCTCGACCTCGGCGGCCTACCGGTCCTGCTGGTCGATACCGCGGGCCTGCGCGATACGGCGGAGCCGGTCGAGGCCGAGGGCATCGCCCGCACCCGTGCGCGGATCGCGGGCGCCGATCTGGTGCTGCTGCTCGTGCCGCCCGAAGGCACCCGACCGAACTTCGACGCCGGTGCGGTTCCAGCCGTGACGGTCCTCACGAAGGCTGATCTATTTGCCGGCTCACAGCATGCCGGACTGACTGTTTCGGCGCGGACCGGTGCCGGTCTCGAGACCCTGCTCGACACCATCCAGACGGCGGCGGAAACCGGGCTCGGCGCCGGCGACGCGCTGATCACCCGAGCGCGTCACCGGGGGGCGCTCGAGGCCTGCGTGGCCCATCTGGACCGTCTGCAGACCGGCGCCGGCGGCTTGCCGGAACTCGCCGCAGAGGATCTGCGGATGGCCGTCCGAGCGCTCGGCGAGGTCGGCGGCCATGTCGGCGTCGAGGACGTGCTGGACCGATTGTTTGCCGGCTTCTGTATTGGGAAATGAGGGCTGTGCCCTGATGGGCTCGAGGTCGAGGCGCGGCTGTTCCGGATCACGGGCGCTCCCACCCGCGCCCTTACCCTGAGGTGCTGCAGCGCAGCGGAGGCCTCGGGGGAGGGATCCAGGGATCGCGCAGCTGGCAGAGTTCCTTCGAGGCCTGCTCCGCCCGCACTTCAGGATGAGCGCGCGGGTCGGGGGGACGTCCTTAGGTGGGGATCCGCAGCACGCGCGGTCGCCAGATCCCGAGCGCCACGTTCGCGGTGGCCACGGCGAGCAGCACCCAGAGCGTGCCGCGCTCGCCCGGGAGCGAGACCGCCAGGGCGGCGGGATCGAGCGTGCCGGCGAGCGCCTGCGCGCTCTGCTCGGCCTCCCGCTTCATCGGACCCTGCACGTAGACCAAGCCGCCCTCGAACATCAGGACGCCGGTGGCGAGCTTCAGCCACGCCCAGCCGGCATTGAGATAGGCGCGGTTCAGCGCCATCGCGAGCAGGCCCGACATCAGCGTCACGGCCAGGGACGGCAGGAAGATCCAGGTGGCGACCGCGCCCATCGCCCCCCGGATTGCTGCGTATCCCGACAGAGCCGCCGGCGCGGGCGCGAGGCTCAGCAGGACGACCAGCGCGGCCATCGCGCCGAGCAATCCGGCCGATCCCATCGTGTGCAGGAACTTCAGCAGGCGTCGCACGGCGTCTCACCCGGGCCGCTTTCGGCGAAGCTTAGCGCGGGTGGACCTGGCGGGATAGCGGCGCGTCGGTCGCAGGGCTTCCGGTCGAAGCGCTCCGCAGTTCTTGCGAACGCAGCGAAGCAATTCAGCAGCGCCACGCCGACCGAGGTCGCGCTACCGTGGGTCGCTTCGCTCCGCTCGCGATGACAGCGTGGACCGTCAGCTCCGGAGGCCTGGCGCCTCTTGGCCGGTGCGGGCGACGTACTCGGTATAGCCGCCGCCATACTGGTGGATGCCGTCCGGGGTCACTTCGAGCACCCGGTTCGACAGCGCCGCCAGGAAGTGCCGGTCGTGGGAGACGAACAGCATCGTCCCCTCGTAATTGGCGAGGGCGGTGATCAGCATCTCCTTGGTGCCCATATCGAGATGGTTCGTCGGCTCATCGAGCACCAGGAAGTTCGGCGGGTCGTAGAGCATCAGGGCCATGACCAGCCGGGCCTTCTCGCCGCCCGACAGCACGCGGCAGCGCTTCTCGACATCGTCACCCGAGAAGCCGAAGCAGCCGGCGAGCGCCCGGAGCGATCCCTGGCCCGCCTGCGGGAAGGCCTCCTCCAGGGTCTGGAACACGGTGCGGTCGCCGTCGAGCAGGTCCATGGCGTGCTGGGCGAAGTAGCCGAGCTTGACGCTGCCGCCGACCGTGACCGCGCCGTCGTCGGGCGCGGTGGTGCCGGTGACGAGCTTCAGAAGCGTCGACTTGCCGGCGCCGTTGATGCCCATCACGCACCAGCGCTCCTTGCGCCGCACCGAGAAGTCGAGCCCCTCGTAGATCGTACGGCTGCCGTAGCGCTTGTGCACGCCCTTGAGCATCACGACGTCGTCGCCCGAGCGCGGCGCAGGCTGGAACTCGAAGGCCACCGATTGCCGCCGCCGGGGCGGCTCGACGCGCTCGATCTTGTCGAGCTTCTTTACCCGGCTCTGCACCTGGGCGGCGTGGGAGGCCCGGGCCTTGAAGCGCTCGATGAAGGCGATTTCTTTCGCCAGCATCGCCTGCTGGCGCTCGAACTGCGCCTGCTGCTGCGCCTCGTTGAGCTTCCGCTGGCCCTCGTAGAAGGCGTAGTCGCCCGAATAGGTGGTGAGCGCGCCGCCGTCGATCTCGATGACCTTGGTGACGATGCGGTTCATGAACTCGCGGTCGTGCGAGGTCATCAGCAGGGCGCCGTCATAGGCCTTCAGGAACGATTCGAGCCAGATCAGGCTCTCGAGGTCGAGGTGGTTGGACGGCTCGTCGAGGAGCATCACGTCCGGGCGCATCAGCAGGATGCGGGCGAGCGCCACGCGCATCTTCCAGCCCCCCGACAGGGCGCCGACATCACCGTCCATCATCTCCTGGCTGAAGCTCAGGCCGTCGAGCACCTCGCGGGCCCGGCCCTCCAGGGCGTACCCGTCGAGCTCCTCGAACCGCGCCTGGACTTCGCCGTAGCGCTCGACCAGGGCGTCCATCTCGTCTGCCCGGTCCGGATCGGCCAGGGCCGCGCCGATCTCGGCGAGTTCGGCCGCCACCGCGCTCACGGGACCGGCCCCGTCCATCACCTCGGTGACGACGCTGCGGCCGGACATCTCGCCGACATCCTGGCTGAAATACCCGATGGTGATGCCCCGGTCGGCCGAGACCTGCCCCTCGTCGGGCTGCTCCTGGCCGATGATCATCCGGAACAGGGTGGTCTTGCCCGCCCCGTTCGGGCCGACGAGCCCGACTTTCTCGCCGCGCTGCAGGGCGGCCGAGGCCTCGATGAAGACGAGCTGCCGCCCGTTCTGCTTGGTGATCTTGTCCAGGCGTATCATGGCGGCGGGCGCTGTCCGGGGGAATGCCCTGGCGCTTACGGCATCCGCCTGGGCTGCGCAAAGCGTGATGTCGCAGTGCGGGATAACGCTTGCGCCCCGCGCAAGGCTGGGCGCATGCCGGGACCCGAAACCAGGCTCGGCCGTTGCCGTGTGCAACAGTTGCCATGGGCAACATGAGGAACGCGATGCTGTTCGGTTGGTGGAAGACGGGCATGGACATGGCCATGCTGGGGCTAGAGGCGCAGGGCGTCATCGCCCAGCGGATGGCGATGCTCGCCCTCGGCGGCCCGGCGGCCCAGGCCGAGGCGCAGCTGATGGTGACCGAGAAGATGCTGGCCGCCGGCGAGGCCGCCCTGATGCTCGCCGCGGGTGCCTCGAACGGCAAGGTGATCCGCAGCTACCGGCGGAAGGTCCAGGCCAATGCGAGGCGGCTGAGCCGGGGATGAGGGATCAGATCTGACCCCGCGCCGTCATCCCGAGCGCAGCGAAGCGAACCGGGGCAGCGGGAACTTCTCAGGACGTCGCGCCGCCCTGGATGGCTTCGCCGCCCGCGCAAGCACGGATACGGGCCGCCTCGAACCGGCGGCCCGACCTCAGTTGTTCGCCGTCCGGAACGTGTCGCAGGCCTTAGTCTGGCCGCTCTTGTAGCCAGCCGAGAACCAGCGCTGGCGCTGGGCCGAGGAGCCGTGGGTGAAGGAATCCGGCACCACGTAGCCCCGCGAGCGCTGCTGCAGGGCGTCGTCGCCGATCTGCGCGGCGGCGTTCAGGGCCTCGTCGATGTCGCCCTGGTCAAGCTCGGCGTATTTGTCGTTGGAGTTCTTGGCCCAGACGCCGGCGAGGCAGTCGGCCATCAGCTCGATGCGCACCGATAGGGCGTTCGCCTCGGCCTTGCTGGAGGCCTGCTGCTGGCGGGCCTGGACCTTGCCGAGGATGCCGAGCACGTCCTGGACGTGGTGGCCGACCTCGTGGGCGATCACGTACGCGTAGGCGAAGTCGCCCTTCACGCCGAACTTCGAGGCCATCTCCTTGAAGAAGCCGGTGTCGAGATAGACCTTCTTGTCGAGCGGGCAGTAGAACGGGCCCATGGCGGCCTGGGCCGAGCCGCAGCCCGAGCGGGTGCCGCCGGTATAGAGCACCAGCGTCGTCGGCGTGTACTGCTTGCCGGTCTGCTGCGGCAGGATCTGGCTCCACACGTCCTCGGTGTTGCCCAGGATCTTCGAGGCGAACCGTCCGCTCTCGTCGGTCGGCGCCTGACGGCGCCGGGCCTGAGTCTGCGGGTCGGCCGGCTGCTCCTGCTGGGCGCGGCCGCCGCCGATCCGCTCGGCACCGCCGATCAGGATCGCCGGGTTGATGCCGGTGAAGTAGCTGACGATCAGCAGCACCACGATGGTGCCGATGCCGAGCCCACCAGCGCCGCCGCCGGGGAAGCCCATGCCGCCGCCGCCACCCTCGCCCCGACGATCCTCGACATTGTCGGAGCTGCGTAGATCTTCCCAGCGCATGGTTGGGTCCCGCCATCGATGCCGCGCCGGCCGCCTCGGGCAGCCCACGGCTGTGTGCACGTCGCTTGGCCCGCCCGGTGGCGGACCACCGGCGGGAACGAAGCTCTAATGGCGGGAGGGGAGACCCGGTTCCGCGATCCCGGTCAAGCTTTCCCGTCGAGCAGCACGCGTAGGGCGCGGAAATCCCGCCACGCCAAGCGCTTCTGCACCGGCTGGCGCAGCAGGAAGGCCGGGTGCAGCGTCGCCAGCACCTTCACTTCGCGGCTCGGCAATTTGTACGGGAACAGCCGGCCACGGGTCCGCAGGATGCCGTCCTTGGTGCCGGTCAGCGTCTGGGTCGCGGGCGCGCCGAGGCAGACGATGATGTCCGGGTCGACCAGCTCGATCTGGCGCTCCACGAACGGCCGGCACACCGCCACCTCCTGGGGGGTCGGGTTGCGGTTGCCCGGGGGCCGCCAGGGCACGATGTTGCCGATATAGGCGCTTGACCGGTCCAGACCGATCGCCTTCATCATCTTGTCGAGGAGCTGGCCCGAGCGGCCCATGAACGGCTTGCCGATCCGGTCCTCGTCGGCGCCGGGCGCCTCGCCGAGAAACATCACCCGCGCCTCCGGATTGCCGTCGGCGAAGACGAGGTTCTTGGCGGTGAAGCGCAGCGGGCAGGCATCGAAATCCGCCAGGATCTTTTCCAGCTCGTCGAGGCTCTTGGCCTGACGCGCCCGGGCGCGGGCGTCGGACGCGGCCTCGTCGGGCTGGGCGCTGGCGGCGCGGCCGAAGGTGCGCGGCGCCACGGCCGGCGGCGGCGATCCGGGGGGCGGAACGAGCGTGTTGGCGACCGCGCCGGCCGGCGGCTCGGCGGCCCGAGGCGCCGTGCGGCGGAGCGCGCGCAGGGTCGGCGCGGGGGCGTCGGCCTCGCCGAAGCGGTCGTGCGGCTGCTCGTCGAGCGCCGCGTCGGCCCCGGCCTCCACGTGGAAGTCGAGATAGGCGATCAGGTCGGCTTGCGTGTCGGCGGGGCTCGGCATGGACTTCAGAATGTGGGGCGGCCGAGGCCTGTGGACAACTCTTGAAAGCGGCCAGCCGCCAAGGACTTGCGTGACCGAACAGCGCGGTACCGGGAGGCCGATACGGATCGTCCCACCCGTGCCCTCATCCTGAGGTGCCGAAGCGCAGCGGAGGCCTCGCAGGAGCCCTCCTTCGAGGCAGCTCCGCCGCACCTCAGGATGAGGGCGCAGGTTGGATCACCTCGATAGCCTGCCGTGCGGCAAAGGGAACTTTGCCATAACCCTGGGCGTCGGCAACTTGCCTTTCTAGCTTGGAATCGCTTGAGACGGCATCAGGAAGGCCGGCCCGGCGACGAACCGGGCGCCGGAACAAGAAAAGGAACGTGAGGATGGCGCTGCCCGAACGCGAGAGCATGGATTTCGACGTGGTCGTGGTCGGCGCCGGACCGGCCGGGCTCGCCACCGCGATCCGCCTGAAGCAGCGCGCCGCCGAGATCGGCGAGGAGATCTCCGTCGTCGTCGTCGAGAAGGGCTCGGAGGTCGGCGCCCACATCCTGTCGGGGGCGGTGATCGACCCGAGCGGCCTCGACCGGCTGCTGCCGGAGTGGCGCACCGATCCGGAGCGGCCGCTGAAGACCGAGGTGCAGCGCGACGAGTTCATGCTGCTCACCAAGAACAGCGGCCTCACCCTGCCGAACCTGTTCTTCCCCAAGCTCATGTCGAACCACGGCAATTTCGTCGGCTCGCTGTCGAACGTCTGCAAGTATCTCGGGGCCCAGGCCGAGGCGCTCGGCGTCGAGATCTATCCGGGCTTCCCGGCCTCCGAGGTGCTGTTCGACGCCAACGGCGCCGTGGCGGGCGTCGCCACCGGCGACCTCGGCATCGGCCGGTCGGGCGAGCCGCGCGCGGACTACACCCGCGGCATGGAATTGCGCGCCAAGTACACGGTGTTCGGCGAGGGCGCCCGGGGTAACCTGACCAAGGGCCTGATCCAGCGCTTCGAGCTCAACCGGCACAGCGACGTGTTCAAGTACGGGCTCGGCGTGAAGGAGCTGTGGCAGCTCGCGCCCGGCAAGTTCGAGCCGGGGCTGGTGCGCCACACGATGGGCTGGCCGCTGCCCAACCGGGCCGGCGGCGGCTCCTGGCTGTACCATTTCGACGACAACCTGCTCTCGGTCGGCTTCGTCACGCACCTGAACTACGAGAACCCGACCCTGTCGCCGTTCGAAGAGTTCCAGCGCTTCAAGACCCACCCGCTGATCGCCGAGACCTTCGAGGGCGCCAAGCGCATCGGCTACGGCGCCCGCGCCATCATGGAGGGCGGCTGGCAATCGGTGCCGAAGCTGGTCTTCCCCGGCGGCTGCCTGGTCGGCTGCTCGGCGGGCTTCGTGAACGTGCCGCGGATCAAGGGCTCGCACAACGCGGTGCTCTCCGGCATGCAGGCGGCCGACGCCATCGCCGATGCCCTGAAGGCGGGCCGCGCCGGCGACGAACTCACCGCCTACGAGGCCGGCTGGCGCGACAGCCCGATCGGGCAGGACTTGAAGGCGGTGCGCAACGTCAAGCCGCTTTGGTCGCGCTACGGCACGCTGGTGGGCGTCGGCCTCGGCGGGATCGACATGTGGGCGACGAGCCTGCTGGGCGCCTCGCCGTTCGGCACGCTGTCCCACGGCAAGCCGGATCACGCCTGCCTGAAGCCGCTCTCGGAGGTGACGCCGATCGTCTACCCGAAGCCCGACGGCAAGCTGACCTTCGACCGGCTGTCCTCGGTCTACCTGTCGAACACCAACCACGAGGAGGACCAGCCGCCCCACCTCAAGGTCCGCGACCTGGAGCTGCAGAAGCGCTCCGAGCACGACGTCTACGGCGGGCCCTCGGGCCGCTACTGCCCGGCGGGCGTCTACGAGTGGGTGGAGGATTCCTCCGCCAGCGACGGGGTGCGCTACCAGATCAACGCGCAGAACTGCGTCCACTGCAAGACGTGCGACATCAAGGATCCGAACCAGAACATCGACTGGGTGACGCCGGAGGGACCGGGCGGGCCGAACTACCCGAACATGTGAGGGCCGCCCTCGGCCCAGGAGCCGAGGCACCCCGTCCTTGCGAGCGCAGCGAAGCGATCCAGGGAACCGCGACGTCCTGGGAAGTCCCGCCGCCTTGGGTCGCTTCGCTGCGCTCGCGAGGACGGGAGGGCGGACGACCCGGGCATCCGCCCCCGCGCCATCCTTTCGCCTTGCGGGGCTGGCGGGATGGGTTCAGTGTCCCCAGCGTTTTTTCGGGGACGCCCCGCCATTCTCGCGCCCGGCCCACTTGCGAGCCGGCGCCCAGGAGCCGCGATCGGTTCATGATGACATCTCGCGCCCGCCGGAGCGTTTCGGCGCTCGCCCTGCTGCTCGCCGCCGGGCTTCCGCAGACCGGGCTCGCCGCGCAGCCGAGGGAATCGACCCCGGTGCTCGACTACGAGCCCGCGGATTCGCTGGAGGGCAACTTCCTCTCCGCCTACATCGCGGGCGCGTCCCGGGACACGGCGGCGGCGGCGACCTTCTACCGCGAGGCGGTCAAGGCCGACCCGCGCAACGCGGAACTCGTCGAGCGCGCCTTCATCTCGCTCCTGGCCGACGGCGCCCTGCCGGACGCGTTCCGCACCGCCGAGAAGCTGATCGCCCGCGATCCGACCAACGGGCTCGCCAACCTCTCGCTGGGTGTGCGCCAGATCAAGGCCGGCCAATGGGCCGCCGCACGCCAGAATTTTTCGCGCAGCGGCCGGGGTGCTGCGACCGACCTCACCGCGACGCTGCTCACCGCCTGGTCGTATGCCGGCGCCGGTGACGGCAAGAAGGCTCTGGAGACGGTCAACAAGCTCCGCGGCGAGCGCTATTACAACACGTTCCGTGACTACCATGCCGGCCTGATCGCGGCGGTGACCGGCGACAATGCCGAGGCCGAGCGCCGCCTGAAGGCGGCCTATGAGGCCGACCGCAACACCCTGCGCATCGTCGATGCCTACGCGCGGATGGAGGCGAGCCTCGGCCGCACCGACCTGGCAATCCAGGCCTATTCCGATTTCGACCAGCTCTCGCCCCGCCATCCGCTGGTGCGCGACGCCCTGGACAAGCTCAAGGCCGGCAAGCCGCTCACGCGCCTGATCGGCAACGCCCAGGAGGGCGCCGCCGAGGTGCTGTACGGGCTGGGCTCCGCGGGCTCGACGCAGGGCGACGAGCTGCCCGCCGTGATCTACCTGCGGCTGGCGCTCTACCTCGCCCCCGACCACGCCCTCGCCCGGCTGACGCTGGCCGACACCCTCGACCGGATGAAGCAGCCCGAGCGCGCCAACGAGGCCTACGCGCAGATTCCCGCCAATTCCCCACTCAAGCTCAACGGCGACATCCAGATCGGCCAGAACCTGGAGCAGATGGGCAAGGGCGACGAGGCGCTCGAGCATCTCGACGCCACCATGAAGGCGCATCCGGACGACATCGACGTGATCACCGCGCTCGGCAACGTCCAGCGCGCACGCAAGAAGTACGAGGAGGCGGCGGCGACCTACACCCGCGCCATCGACCTGATCGGCGACCGGCCGCAATCCAATTACTGGACGACCTACTACTTCCGCGGCACCGCCTACGAGCGCGCCAAGCAATGGCCGAAGGCCGAGGCCGACCTGAAGAAGGCCCTGTCCCTGGTGCCGGCCAGTCAGCCGGCCGCCAAGGCGCAGGTGATGAACTACCTGGGCTATTCCTGGGTCGACCAGAACACCAACATCGACGAGGCGTTCAAGCTGCTGCAGCAGGCCGCCGACGCGAGCCCCCGCGACGGCATGATCGTCGACAGCCTCGGCTGGGCCTATTTCCGCCTTGGCCGCTGGGACGACGCGGTGCGCGAACTGGAGAAGGCGGTCGAGCTGAAGCCCGGCGATCCGACCATCAACGACCATCTGGGCGACGCCTACTGGCGCTCCGGCCGGCGCCTTGAGGGCAAGTTCCAGTGGCAACACGCCAAGGACCTGAACCCCGAGCCGGACGACCTCGCGCAGATCAACACGAAGCTGAAGGACGGCCTGCCCGACATCGAGAAGCCGACCGCCACCGCCGAGACTGTGCCGGCGCCGGTCGCCGCCCCGCACAACGCCGAGAACCCGGAGCTGCCGAAGGGCGCGCCGCAGCCGCACGAGGCGCCGGGCGCCGCCGACAAGGCCAAGAAGTCGGGGGGCTGACGGAGCCGCGCCCGTCCTTCTCGGATCGCTCACTCTCTCCTCGGTGTCGGCGCATCGCGGCCGCTTCCTCCTGTCATTCCGGGGCCGCGCAGCGGAGCCCGGAATCCAGAGCCGCCGACCGGCCAAGATCCGGCACCGAGCGCGGTTCTGGATTTTGGGCTCGCCTTCGGCGTCCCGGAATGACGGCGTGGATCTCCGGCCGTAGACGGCCAACAGGGAGACGGATTTTCCTAAGCGTGCCGCCGTCAGCCCTTGTGAGGCGGGGCGACCATCCTTTCCGGATCGACAAGAGTATTTTGTCGGCCACCTCATAAAAATCGACGCGCATTTCCGAACGGTTTGACGCACAGTGCGCAGCCGTTCGCGGGCGGCTGCCCGCACGACCGGTCACCCGCACGGCAACAGCCGGCGGTCGGGCGCCGAGCCCGCAATCCAGGGAGGGAACGCCCATGCCGTCAGACATCGAGATCGCCCGCGCCGCGACCCTGAAGCCGATCGCGCAGGTCGCCGAGCGACTCGGCATCCCGGATGACGCGCTCCACAATTACGGCAAGCACATCGCCAAGATCGACCACGGCTACATCGCCGGGCTGGAGAGCCGGAAGCCCGGCAAGCTCGTGCTGGTCACCGCGATCTCCCCGACCCCGGCCGGCGAGGGCAAGACCACCACCACGGTGGGCCTGGGCGACGCCCTGAATCGGATCGGCGAGAAGACCATGATCTGCCTGCGCGAGCCCTCGCTCGGGCCGTGCTTCGGCATGAAGGGCGGCGCCGCCGGCGGCGGCAAGGCGCAGGTCGTGCCGATGGAGCAGATCAACCTGCACTTCACCGGCGACTTCCACGCCATCACGTCGGCCCACAGCCTCGCGGCCGCGCTGATCGACAACCACGTCTACTGGGCGAACGAGCTCAACATCGACGTCCGCCGCATCCACTGGCGCCGGGTCGTCGACATGAACGACCGCGCGCTCCGCCAGATCACCCAGTCGCTCGGCGGCGTCGCCAACGGCTTCCCCCGCGAGGATGGGTTCGACATCACGGTGGCGTCCGAGGTGATGGCGGTGTTCTGCCTCGCGCGTGACCTCGCCGATCTGGAGGAGCGCCTCGGCCGGATCGTCATCGCCGAAACCCGCGACCGCAAGCTCGTCACCCTCAAGGACGTGAAGGCCACCGGCGCCATGACGGTGCTGCTCAAGGACGCCTTGCAGCCGAACCTCGTGCAGACGCTCGAGGGCAACCCGGCGCTGATCCATGGCGGCCCCTTCGCCAACATCGCCCATGGCTGCAACTCGGTGATCGCCACGCGGGCCGGCCTGCGGCTCGCCGACTACACGGTGACGGAGGCCGGCTTCGGCGCCGATCTCGGTGCCGAGAAGTTTTTGGACATCAAGTGCCGGCAGGCTGGCCTCGTCCCCTCGGCCGTCGTGGTCGTGGCGACGATCCGCGCCCTCAAGATGCACGGCGGCGTCGACAAGAAGAACCTGGGCGGCGAGAATATCGACGCCCTGGAGAAGGGGTTCGCCAACCTCGCCCGGCACGTCACCAACCTGCGCGGCTTCGGCCTGCCGGTGGTGGTCGGCGTCAACCACTTCCACGCCGACACCGACGCCGAGCACGCCAAGCTGAAAGAGCTGTGCCGCGAGCGCCTCGACGTCGAGGCGATCACCTGTCGCCACTGGGCCGAGGGCGGCGCCGGCGCCGAGGAGCTCGCCCGCGCGGTGGTGAAGCTCAGCGAGGCCGAGCCGGCGCCGATCCGGCACGCCTACGAGACCGAGAGCCGCCTCACCGACAAGATCCGGGCGATCGCCACCAAGCTCTACGGCGCCGCCGACATCCAGATCGAGACCAAGGCCGCCGGCAAGCTCGCCACCTTCGAGAAGGACGGCTACGGCCACCTGCCGATCTGCATGGCCAAGACCCAGTACTCGTTCTCCACCGACCCGACCCTGATGGGCGCGCCCGAGGGCCACATCGTCGGCGTGCGCGACGTCCGGCTCTCGGCCGGCGCCGGCTTCGTGGTGGCGATCTGCGGGGAGATCATGACCATGCCGGGCCTGCCCCGGGTGCCGGCCGCCGACACGATCCGGCTGGATGCCAACGGGCAGATCGACGGGCTGTTCTGAGGATCCTGCGCGGCCTTCGAGGGTGGCTCAAGGCCGCGCGGGACTGTCCCAGAGGCTCAGCAGGGACATACCGGTTGTCGCTGAGGCAGTCAGGGGCGATCGGCTGCCTCGGGCAGAGGGCTGGAACGCGGGAAATCGATCGCGATATCTTCGACGCCCTCCGGCCACCCCAGGGTCTCAACGAAATCGGGCTCCTGTCCCGTGAGGCGCCGGTACTCGGCGAAGCTGAGCAGGACATGAGTGGGCTGGCCGCGATCCGTAATGAACACAGGTCCACCGGCTGCTGCCTTCTTGGCGCGTTCGGTATCCTGATCGAAGGCTGAGCTCGTCAGGGTGGTGATTGCCATGTTCGCCGCCCCGTCCAAGATTCGCGCGCTGTCCGCAGGGCTCTGCCCTGCACCCGCAAAAGGTCGTGGACCTTTTGAAGCCGGGACTTAGGCACCCCCGAACAAGTCCACCGCCAGCCGAGAATGGGCCTCGCGCAGCAGCCCGGTATCGACCCCGAGCGGCTGCCCGTCGATCACCCGCCACTGACCCGCCACCATCACCCGGTCGGCCCGGGTGGCGCCGCACAGGACCAGGGCCGCCAGCGGGTCGTGGGCGCCGGAGAAGCGTAGTTCGTCCAGGGTGAACAGCGCCAGGTCGGCCTCCCGGCCCGGCGCGATCCGGCCGATATCGGAGCGGCCGAGGCACGCCGCCGAGCCCTCGGTCGCCCAGCGCAGGGCGTCGAGATGCGTCACGGTCTCGGCCCCGTAGGTCAGCCGGTTGATCATCAGCGCGTGGCGCACGCCCTCCATCAGGTTCGAGCTGTCGTTCGAGGCCGAGCCGTCGACCCCGAGGCCGACGGGCGAACCCGCCGCCTCCAGGTCGCAGGTGCGGCAGCGGCCGGAGGCCAGGGTCATGTTCGAGGTCGGGCAGTGGCACACGCCGACGCCGGCCTTGCCCAGGCGCGCGACCTCGGCATCGGTGAAGTGGATGCCGTGGGCGAGCCAGACCCGGTCGCTCAGCCAGCCGACCTCCTCCAGATACTCCACCGGTCGGCAGCCGAACATCGACTGACAGTATTCGTCCTCGTCCAGCGTCTCGCCGAGATGGGTGTGGAGCCGGCACGCGTGCCGGGCGGCCAGCGTGGCGCTCTCGCACATCAGGCGCTTGGTCACCGCGAAGGGCGAGCACGGCGCGAGCGCGACCTGCACCATCGCGCCCGGGGCGGGATCGTGGAACAGGTTCAGCACCCGCTCGCAATCGGCGAGGATCGTGTCGTCGTCCTGCGTCAGCGCCGCAGGGGGCAGGCCGCCCTCCCGGTCGGACAGGCTCATGGAGCCGCGGGTGATGGCGGCGCGGATCCCGAGGGCCCGGGCCTCCGCGACCTGGACGTCCATCGAATCCTCCAGGCCCTTCGGGAACAGGTAATGGTGGTCGCCCGCGGTGGTGCAGCCCGAGAGCAGCAGCTCGGTGAAAGCCACCTGCGTGGCGAGCCGGAACGCCTCCGGGGTGATCCGCCCCCAGACCGTGTAGAGCGCCTTCAGCCAGGGGAAGAGCGGCTTGTTGATCGCGAGCGGATGCGCGCGGGTCAGCGTCTGGAAGGCGTGATGGTGGGTGTTGATCAGCCCGGGGATGACCACGTGGCGCGACGCGTCGAAGGTCTCGTCGACGGGCGCTGCGGGACGGGCACCCGCCGGCACGTGCTCGACGATCCGGGTTCCCGCGACCACCACCCCGCCGCCGGCCCCCTCGGCCAGAATGGCGAGCGGATCGCGGATCCACAGGCGGCGCGGGCCCGGTTCAGCTGCCTCGGCCATGCTCTCGGTCGCTCCGTCCGCCCAACCCGGGATGCGTAGCGGAGCGATCCGACCTCCGGCAAGCCTGCGCCGGGCGCGGCGCGCTAGCGGATGCCTGCGCCCGGTGCCCAGGACTGGCCGCGCATCTCCGCGCGGGTCCCGGCCTCGGCAGACTGGCTCCGGAACGAGTCCGCCGTCAGGACGTGCTGCGGTGCCCCGCCGGCCGGCACGGCGACGCCCCGCCGGGTGAGCCAGGCCTCCATCTCGGCAATCTCGCGCTGCTGCTCGACGATGACCGCCTCGGCGAGCTGACGGGTCCAGGGACCGGTCGCGTGCACGAGGGCGACCTGCGCCATCGCGATCGCGCCCTGGTGGTGCGGGATCATCTGAAGCCGGAAATCGACGTCGGGATCCCCCGTATAGGGGACCGCCATGGCGCGCATCATCGCGCCGTGCGCGGCCTTGAAGCCCTGCGTCGCCGGCGGGTCGCCCCAGGGTCCATGTGCGGACGAACTGTGAGCTGAATGCTGGGCGAGGGCCGTGCTCGCGGTCAGAACGAGCCCGAGGCCCAGGGCCGGCCCAAGATGTCGCATGCCTGTTTCCCCTCCGCACACGTGCCGATCCAGCGTCGATTCGGGCACGCTGGGGCTTGCCATAGTGGCAAGGTCAACGTCGCGACACCGATCGGCGGCGATCAGGGTTGACGGGCCCGGCCGTGCTTGGGAAACGTCACGAAGACTGACCTATCACCCGTTGGGAGCGGCCGCGCCGTGACACGGACAGCCCCGCGCGAAGGGTCCTTCGCGGCCAAGCCCGTCCCGGGCGCCGCACCGGCGACCCTCGGCAGCGACGACCTGATCGAGCTCCTGTTCTTCGCCTACCGGGATTTCGTGGGCGATCCCGACCGGATCCTGGCGGATTACGGCTTCGGCCGGGCTCACCACCGGGTGCTGCACTTCGTCGACCGCTATCCGGGCCTGACCATCGCCGAGCTCCTCGACATCCTGCGCATCACCAAGCAAAGCCTGAACCGGGTGCTCAAGGACCTGATCGGGCAGGGCTACATCGCGCAGAAGCCGGGTTCGAGCGACCGGCGCCAGCGCCTCCTGTACTGCACGGAGGCCGGCGCCGGGCTCGCGGCCGACCTCACGCGGGTCCAGGCGCGCCGCCTCGCCCGGGCCCTCGCCGCACCGGACGCGCGGGGCTCCCCGGAGGACTTCCTGATGGCGATGATCGAGCCGGAGGACCGCCCGGCGGTCCAGCGCCTGATGGCGCGGCGCGGGAGCGCGGCCGATACCCGTGCAGCCGACCCGCGCGCGGCCGATTTCCGCGCGACCGGCGGGGGCGGCGCGTGACGGCCGCCCGGGCCGAGCTGCCCGACGAGGCGCCGCACGTCCTCGTAGTCGACGACGACCGCCGCCTGCGCGACCTGCTCGCCCGCTACCTCACCGACCAGGGGTTCCGGGTCACCACGGCGGCGAGCGCCGCCGAGGCCCGGGCCCGGGCCCAGAGCGTCGTGTTCGACGCGATGGTGCTCGACGTGATGATGCCCGGCGAGAACGGCTTCGACTACGCCCGCAGCGTGCGCGAGACCTCCCGGGTGCCGATCCTGATGCTCACCGCCCGCTCCAACCCGAACGACCGGGTGATGGGCCTGGAGATCGGCGCGGACGATTACCTGCCCAAGCCCTTCGAGCCCCGGGAGCTGACGCTCCGGCTGAACAACATCATCCAGCGCGGCGTGCGCCCGCGTGCGGCGGCCGCCGAGGCCGTGACCTTCGGGCCGTTCGCGTTCCGGATCGACCGGGGCGAGCTGCGCCGGGACGACGAGCTGATCCGCATCACCGACCGCGAGCGCGAGATCCTGACGATCCTGGCCATGGCCGGGGGCGGCAATGTCGAGCGGGAGCAGCTCGCCGGCTCCGGCGGGGCGGCCATGGAGCGCACGGTCGACGTCCAGATCAACCGCCTGCGCCGCAAGACCGAAGTCGATCCCGCCAACCCACTGTTCCTGCAGACGGTCCGGGGCGTCGGCTACCGGCTGGCGGTGGATTGAGGACGGGTCTGAGCGACATCGGCTTAGCCGGGGTGATGTCCGAGAGGGGTGGAAACCCGCCGGTCCGCTCTTGGCGTCGTATCGCCGAAAGCGGACCTCGTCGCCCGCGTTCAGGACCCGGAATACTCCCCTTCGGTCACCTGCTCCATCCATGTCACGGCCTTGCCGTCGAGACGCTCTTGGATCGCGATGTGCGTCATCGCCGTGTTCGCACTGGCGCCGTGCCAATGCTTCTCGTCCGGCTCGAACCAGACGACGTCGCCCGGTGCGATCTCCTCGATGGGGCCGCCCTCGCGCTGAACCCATCCGCGCCCGAACGTGACGATCAGCGTCTGGCCAAGCGGGTGCGTGTGCCATGCCGTCCGTGCGCCCGGTTCGAATGTCACGCTAGCCATCGCGACGCGGGCCGGATCTGGCGCGCTGTGAAGCGGATCGATCCGCACCGTGCCGGTGAACCATTCACTGGGCCCCGCGCCCGAGGGTTGAGTTCCGCTGCGCTTGATGTCCATGAGACCTATCCTCCATCGTTCGCAGTAAACGTCAGAGCGACCAGCCGCCATCGACAGAGATCGATGCACCTGTGACGAACGCACCGAGGTCCGAGCACATCCAGAGGACGGCTTCGGCGATCTCCTCGGGCTTGCCGAGCCGGCCAACCGGCTCAAGGTCGATCGCCTTCTGGATGTCGCCGCCAGTGAAGCGGTCCATCATCGGCGTCCCGATGTTTCCGGGCAGGACGGCATTCACCCGGATGCCCGCCTTCGCGTAGTCAAGAGCGGCCGACTTGGTGAGGCCGATCAGGGCATGCTTCGAGGCAGCATAGCTCGCGCCGCCCGCCACGCCCCGGATACCGGCGCCGGACGAGGTGTTGACGACCACGCCGCCGCCCTGGCGCAGCATCTGCGCGATCTCGTGCTTCATGCACACGAACGTGCCGCGCAGGTTGATGCCCAGGATGCGGTCCCATTCGCCAAGGGCGATCTCGTGGACGGGCGCGGCCTTGTTCTCGACGCCGGCGTTGTTGAAAGCGCAGTCGAGGCGGCCGAACCGCTCGACGGTTTTGGCGACCGCCTCCTCGACGTCCTCCGGCACCGACACGTCGCACCGGATCGCGAGGACTTCGCTGCCCGCCGCCTCGATGTCGGTGCGAAGCTGGTCGAGTGCACCCTCCGTGCGGTCGGTGATCGCCACCCGCGCGCCTTCTCGCGCGAACGCAATGGCCGAGGCACGGCCGATGCCGCTGGCCGCGCCTGTGATGAACGCGGTTCTCCCGGTGAAGCGATGCATGTCTCGATCTCTCGGCTGATCCTGCTGGACCAGACCTAGACATCGCGCAGGCCGACGATCAGCCGCTCGGCCCTCAACGAAGCGATGAGCGGTGCTCATCGTCGGAGGACGCCGGCGCTACAGGCCGAGCGGCTTCACCTCGCGGATCACGTCTATGAAGAGTCGCAAACCTGTCGGAAGTTGGCGACGGCCGGGATAGTAGATGTGGAAGCCGGGCCCAAGAGGGGCCCAATCCGCTAGAACGACGCGAAGCTCGCCGCGAGCGATCGAGGGGCCGACGCACGCCTCCGGGAGATAGGCGAGGCCGCCGCCGGACACCGTGAGCGACAGGGCGAATTGCGTGTTGTCGAGCGTCACGGCGCCTGGGGCATCGAGCGCGATGGCCTCGTCCTTCCTCTCGAACTCCCACCGGTACAGGCTCTCGTCGCCGAGGCGAATGCGCAGGCATCGGTGAGCCGCGAGGTCACTCGGATGTTCGGGCGTGCCGTGCAGATCGAGATAGGCTGGAGCGCCGACCACGACCCAGCGCAAATCGGCGGACAGGCGTTGAGCTATCATGTCCTGAGGGACGGTCCCGCCGTAGCGGATGCCTGCATCGGCGCCGGTATCCACGACATCGAGCAGGTCGTTGGACACCCGAACGTCGATCTCGATCCTCGGGTGCCGTTCATGGAAGAGGGGCAGCACCGGGGCGAGCAGCAACGTGCTCGCATGTTCGAGCACGTTGAGGCGGACCCGTCCGGTCGCTTTCGTCGGTTCACGGTGCTGGTTGAGCACATCGAGCGCGGAGGCGATGGCCGAGAATGGCGCATCCAGCGAAACGAGCAGATCTTCTCCTGCCGCCGTGAGTGTGACGCTGCGGCTGGTGCGGTTGACGAGGCGGACGCCGAGGCGCGCCTCCATCGCCTTGAGCGCGTGGCTAAGCGCAGAGGCGCTGACGCCAAGCTCCAGACCCGCACGCCGAAAGCTTCGGTGGCGTGCGATGGCGAGAAAGGTTCCGAGATCAGCTAGTTCGGCTCGATTGATCCGCATCCGGCCAGTGGAGTGTCTGCTCGCGGGAAAGCAATTCGTATCGCGTCATGACCGCGATGGCTCGGAAGCAGCCACCTCACGCTCAACCCGAATGGGTTCAGACTCGAAGGGGATAGAGGCCTGGGGCGTCACACCGGGCGCGGCTCGTCGGGTTTCAGCTTGAGCGCCTTGGCGATCCGGGTCGACAGGCTGCCCACGATGGCCAGGGCGGCCTGGGGATCGACCCGTGCGCGCACCGCCTCCAGCGCCTCCTCGGGACCGGGCTTCATCACCGCGTAGACGAGGGTGCCCGACCCGTTGCCGCGCGACCGTTCCGCCGCGACGGAGACGAGGAAGGCCGTGTAACGTCTCCGCGGGCGACCAGGCATGTTTCCGCATGTGGCATGTCGGCTAACTATCGCCAATGCCTGATTCCGGCAGCCGCTCCGGAAGAAGCACCACTATCCTACACCAACCCGCACCGGGCTCTTCAGATCATCGCAAGGTCGATGCCGGGAAGCGGCAGCCCGTCGAGCCGCGCGCGCCAGCTTTGCCCGGAGGCGATCGGCAGCGCGTCGGTCAGGGTGCCGGTGGTGACGATCTCGCCGGCCGCGAGCGGCGGGGCGTCCAGATCGTTAGCCAGCACATCGACGAGATGGCCAAGGGCCGCGAGGGGGCCGGTGCCGAGGACGTTCCGGCCGCCGCCCCGGTCCGCGACCGCCCCGTCCCGCAACAGGTCGACGGTGAAATCCGCGAGGCGGCCGATCCAGGCCTTCCGGTCCGCGGGGGCGATCCGCACGCGCTCGCCGACCACCAGCAGCCCGTGCAGCCCGAAGGCCGCGACCGTGTCGGGGGCCGCGAAACGCCAGCCGGGATAGAGCGACTGCACGATCTCGAAGCCGGCGGCCGCCCAGTCGAGGCAGCCGATCAGGGCCTGTGCGTCCATGCCGGGCTCGGGCGCGCGGGCCAGCCCGAACACGATCTCGGGCTCGATCCGGGGCTCCACGAAGGCCGCCAGAGCGACCGGACCCGGCAGCGCGTCTCGGTCGCGCAGGGTGGTGTCGTAGACGTGACCCCAGATCGGCGCGTGGACGCCGTAGCGGTCCCAGAGCGTCGTGTTGGTGAAGCCGATCTTGCGGCCGATGGCCCGCTCGCCCCGCGCGGCGCGCAGGCGCCGCACCTCCTCGGCTACCCGGTAGGCGGCCGGCAGGTCGAGGGCCCGATCCCACCCGGTCAGCGGCGGGATCTGGCGGCGATGCTCGTGCGCGGCCAGGATGGTTCGGGCGTGGTGCGCGGGAGAGAGAGGCTCGGTCATCGGCACCGCTTCCTTGGTTGGGCCATGTGGGGTTGGGCCATGTGGGGTCGGGCCGTGTGGCTCGGGATCCGCAGCGTCGCGCCGGAGACGCGGCGGTACGACGCGCGGGGACCATCGGCCAGGAACGGGCCGGCGACAAACCGGACCGGTCGGCCACGATCGCCCCCTGGCGGTTTCCGACGGCAGGGCGCAGAAGGGTCCGGCCCCCTTGAGGAACACCGCATGCGCGTTGAGCTCGTCGCGATCCAGACCCGGGACGGCGCGTGCCCGACGCAGGTGGCCACGCCGGACGGCGCCGGACCCTGGCCCGCCGTGATCCTCTACATGGATGCCGGCGGCATCCGGCCGCCCCTGGTCGACATGGCGCGGCAGCTCGCGGCCGGCGGCTACGTCGTGCTGCTGCCGGACCTGTTCTACCGCTACGGACCCTACGCGCCGTTCGTGCCCGCGGAGGTGTTCAAGGGCGACTTCCGCGCGATCCTGGGCCCGCTGATGGCCACGACCGACGCCGTCAAGGCGGCGGCGGATACCGGCGCCCTGCTCGCCTATCTCGACACGCGCGGCGACATCGCCGGCCGGAAGGTCGGGGCGGTGGGCTTCTGCATGGGCGGCCGCATGGCGCTGACCACGGCCGCGACCTATCCCGACCGGTTCGCGGCCGCGGCGAGCTTCCACGGCGGCAATCTCGCCACCGACGATCCGGCAAGCCCCCACCGCCTCGCGCCGCGGCTGAAGGCCGAGCTCTACATCGCGGCGGCCGAGAACGACGGCAGCTACCCGCCCGAGATGGCCGAGCGGCTGGAAGGGGCGCTGTCGGCGGCGGGCACCCGCTACGGGGCGGAGACCTACCCCGCCGCGCATGGCTGGATGATGCCGGATTTCCCGGTCTACGACCGGGCCGCCGCAGCGCGCGGCTGGACGGCGATGCTGGCCCTGTTCGACCGGACGCTTTCCCGCAGCGGGTGAGCGGGGTCGCCTGCGCGGGCCGCTACCAGACCAGCCGCTCGATCACCGCGTCCGGGTGCACCACCTGCTGCCCGAGCCAGTCCGCCACGTCGCCAAGCCGGTGGTGCTCGGCCGTGACGCCGAGTTCCTCCGCGTGGATGCCCCGGGCCACCAGCAGGCTCGCGATGCCGAAGCCCCGCGCGCCGGCGATATCGGTGCGGATCGCGTCGCCGATCGCCAGCACCCGGGCCGGATCGACGGGCGCGCCACCCAGATCACGCCCCTTGGCGAGCGCCGCCTCGTAGACCGGGCGGTGCGGCTTGCCAGCATAGACCACCGCGCCGCCGATCTCCGCGTAGGCCGCCGCGATCAGGCCCGCGCAGGGGATCAGCCGGTTGCCGCTCTCGACCACGAGATCGGGATTGGCGCAGATCAGCGTCAGCCCGCGGGCGGCGAGGCGCTCGAGCTCCGGCCGGTAATCGTCCGCGGTCTCGCTGCGGTCGTCGAACAGGCCGGTGCAGACGATCAGGTCGGCTTCCGCCTCCGGGACGAGGCTGAGATCGAGCCCCCGGAAGATGCCGAGGTCGCGCTCCGGCCCGAGATGCCGGATCCGGGCGCCGGGGCGGGCGGCGATCAGGTCGTGGGTGAGGTCGCCCGAGGTCAGGATCGCGTCGTAGGTCTCCCGCGGCACCCCGAACCGGTCGAGGATGCGGCCGACGCCGTCTCCGGGCCGGGGCGCGTTCGAGACGAGCACCACCCGGCGGGGCCGGTCGCCGGGGAGAGTGCGGAAGCGGATCAGCGCCTCGCCGGCGGCCGTATGGGCCTTCTGGCCGTCATGCAGCACGCCCCAGACGTCGCAGAGGATCAGGTCGTACCGGTCGGCGATCTCGGCGAGGCCGTTCAGGGTCGGGATGGCGGTCATGATGGTCCGTGGAAATTTCTCGGGTTTCAAAAGGTCCGGGACCTTTTGCGGGTGCAGGGCGGAGCCCTGCAAGCGGGCGAAGCCCGTTCAGAGGCCAGGGCTCCGCCCCGGCAACCCGCCAGAGGCCGCGGCCCTTTGGAAACCCGTTACCGGCGTTGCGGGCCCAGCCGGTGCTCGGCGAAGAAGTCGAGCATGGCGCGGGAGGCGTCGGGTCCCTCGCGATCCGTGTAACTGCCCTCCGGGCGGCCGCCCGACCAGGCGTGGCCGGCGCCGCGCACCCGCCAATCCTCGACCACGGCCCGGCCGGTCTCGTCTAGGTAGCGGGTGCGGGTGAAGGGATGGCCGCGACCCTCGATGGTCTCGGACCGCGCCGTCAGCCCGGCGATGCTCGCCTGCGCGAGGACCTGATCGGCGTTGCGCACGCTCACCGTGCCGTCATCCTCGCCGTGGAAGACGATCGTCGGCACCCGCGTCGCCGCGGCCGGGGCGCCGAACGGCGTCGTCGTGCCGAGACCCGGCGCGCCGACCTGCATGGCCATCAGCGCCGAGCCGAGATCGCGGGCGCAGCCGGCCGCGAGGCCCGAATGGACGCCCACGGCGGCGTAGAGGTCCGGATAGGCGCGGGCGATGTTGAGGGCGGCCGCGCCCCCCGCCGACAGGCCGGCGATGTAGACCCGGGCCGGGTCGATCGGATGTTCGGCCATCACCGCGCGGGTGAGCCCCGCGATGATCGCCGGCTCGCCGGAGCCGCGGGCCTGGTCCCGCGGCTCGTACCAGTTCCAGCAGCGCTGCGCGTGGGCCTGACGGCTCTGGGCCGGATAGGCAACGAACACGCCCGCACGCTCGGCCAGGGCGTTCATGCCGGTGCCGGCGGCGAAATCGTCCGGGTTCTGCGTGCAGCCGTGCAGCATCACGATCAGCGGCGCCGACGCCTCCGGATGGCTTGGGATGAACAGCTTGTAGTCGCGGCTGCCGGCGGCATCGGTGTAGCTCAAAGGCACGAAGCCGCTGCCGGCGGCCGATTTCCGCTCGTCGGCCGGCGCGGGCTGCCGCAGGGGATGACCGAGGCCCTTCAGCACCGGCGCGAGGCCGCGCACGACCTGACCGACCACCTCGCCCATCACCTCGCGCACCCGGGCACCGGATTCCGGCGCGGCACTCCGCGCGGTCTCGGCCCGGTTCTCGCCGGCGGGGGTGGAGGCGGAGGGCGCAGCCTTCTGGCCCGCGAGGCTGCGCTGGATCAGGGCGGTCGCTTCCTCCAGCCGGCCGAGGCCGGTGAGGCGGGTGGCCTCGATCATGTCGGTGAACGGCGAAGCGCCGCCCTTCTCGTCGCGGCTGCCGAAATCCTCGGTCATGCGTGCGCGCCTCGTCGCCTCAGGATTGCTGCCGCGGTCGGGCCCGGCACGTCTGCGCCGCCGCAGCGCCGATCCTCACCCGCTCGCCAGATGGGACGTCGGCCCCGTATTGTGCATTGCAATAAACGCCGATGTGCGCTGCGGCAACAGCCCCCGGCGCAACCCTCCGGTCTCCTGATCCGGCGTCACGCGGAGAGGTCGGCGGATCAGGCGGGGTCGTCCGCGCCGATGTAATCGGCCCAGATCGCGGCGGGACCGAGGCTGGCGCGGAAGCTGTCGTGATGGGCGCGCTCCGCCTCGGTCAGCCGGCTGCGGTAGGGGCGGGGCGTTGCGGAACTCGTCTGTCGCGCCGCCGATCCGGCGACGGGAGCGGCGACCTCCGCCGCGAGCAGCCCGAGGCTGGTCTGCTTGCCGCCGAGCAGCTCGACATAGACCTCCGCGAGGATCTGCGCGTCGAGGAGCGCCCCGTGCTTGGTGCGCTTGGTGTTGTCGATGCCGTAGCGGGAGCAGAGGGCGTCGAGATTGTTGGCCGCTCCCGGGTGCTTGCGCCGGGCCATCGGCAGGGTGTCGACTACGTCCTCCAACCGGATCGGCGGCGGGGCGCGGTCCCCGAGCCGCGCGTATTCCATGTTGAGGAAGCCGATGTCGAAGGGCGCGTTGTGGATGACGAGGCGCCCGTCGGCGAGGAAGTCCAGCAGCTCGCCGACGATCTCGGCGAAGACCGGCTTGTCGGACAGGAACGCGTCGGACAGGCCGTGGACGTTGAACGCACCCTCGGAGACCGCCCGCTGCGGGTTGCAGTAGCGGTGGAAGGTCCGGCCCGTGGGGATGTGGTTGAGGAGCTCGACGGCGCCGATCTCGATCAGCCGGTCGCCGCCCTTCGCCTCCGTGCCGGTGGTCTCGGTGTCGAGGACGATCTCGCGCAGCATGGGTCTCGCGGCTCGCAGGTGAGAGACGGATTCTAGCCGGATAGCCCGGCGCGGTTAAGCTCCCGTGCCTCTCACCGCAGGGCAGTTGCTCCAGCGAAGGTTTTGCCGAGACCGATCACGGTCGCGCGAGCTCGGTCTGCCGGTCACCGGGACATGTTGCGGTAGACGCAGACGCGGCCCTGGTCCTCGTACCCGGCCGGACAGGCGGTGACGCAGGCGCCCGCGGCGAATTTCTTCGGCGGCGGGCAGGCAGTGGCGTACTGGGCCTGGGCAGGTGCGGCGGGCAGCGCCAGCATGGCAGCCAGGATCGTCGCCACGACGCCGCCGGAGCGAACCGGACCGATCCTTCTGAAACGCCGCGCCATGCCGTCCATCCTGCGCTCGGTTCACCCCCGCACTGCACCTGCAGATAGGCAAGGGCGCGGCCGGATCACCCGCCGGCCCGGTGCGGCGGCGCACGCCCCTCCGTGAGCGCGGCCACGATCCGCGCCACCGCGGCCTCGGCGGCGGGGAAACCCCGGCTCGTGTCGATGACGAAATCCGCCCGGGCGCGCTTCTCGGCATCGGGCATCTGCTTGGCCAGGATCGCCGCGAAGGCCGCTTCATCCATGCCGGGACGGGCCAGGACCCGGGCGCGCTGAATTTCGGGCGGGGCGCTCACCACGGCGACCGCGTCGCAGCGGCCCGCGCCGCCGGTCTCGTAGAGGAGCGGGATGTCGAGGACGACGATGGGCGCGTCCGCGTACCGGGCCAGGAAGTCCGTGCTCGCCGCCCGGACCAGCGGGTGGACGATCGCCTCCAGGGCCGCCATCCGGTCCGGTGCGTCGAGCACGGCGGCGCGCAGCCGGGTTCGGTCGACGCCGCCTTCCGCGTCGACCACGCCGGGAAAGGTCTGTCCGATCGCCGCCGCGGCCGCGCCGCCGGGCCCGTAGAGGGCGTGGACGGCGGCGTCGGCGTCGTGGACCGGGACGCCGAGCCGCGCGAACATCGCCGCGGTGGCCGACTTGCCCATGCCGATCGAACCGGTCAGCCCGAGGATGACGGGCCCGGAACCGGCCTTCGGCCTCATCGGGTGAGATCCGGCCTTCGGCCTCATGGTGCGAGATCCGCCACGATCCGGTCGCGCAGGGCCGGGGTGACCGCGGGGCGCAGGCCGAACCAGGCTTCGAAGCCCGGCACCGCCTGGTGCAGCAGCATACCGAGCCCGTCCACGGCCGCGAGCCCGCGCCGGCGCGCGGCGGCGAGGAGGTCCGTCTCCAGGGGCGCGTAGACGATATCGGCCACGGCCGCGTCCGCCGGCATCGGGGCGAGGTCGAGGACGAGGGGCGGCTGCCCCTTCATGCCGAGCGCCGTGGTGTTGACCAGGAGCCCGGCCCCCGCCAGCGCCGCCGGCAGGTCGTCCCAGGCGAGGGGTTCGCCGATGCCCGGCGCCAGGGCCGCCACCGCCTCGGCCCGGGACGCCGTGCGGTTGGCGACCCGGATGCGCCGGACCCCGCGCTCGGCGAGGCCGACCACGATCGCCCGCGCGGCGCCGCCGGCCCCGAGCACCACGGCGGTGCCGCCCGCGCGCTCCGGCCAGGCCGCGCCCAGGCTCTGGTCGAGATGGGCGCAGAAGCCCGGCGCATCGGTGTTGTCGCCGCGGATCCGGCCGTCGGGTTCGACCACCAGGGTGTTGACCGCCCCGATTGCTTTCGCCCGCGGCGTGAGCGTGTCGGCCAACGCGAAGGCCGCCTCCTTGTGGGGGATGGTGACGTTGCCGCCCTGGTAGCCGGAGGCGGGTAGGGCCCGGACGAACGCCGAGAATGCCTCTGGGGCCACGTCCAGGCGCTCGTAGGAGCCGGAAATGCCGTGCTCGGCGAGCCAGTGGCCGTGGATCAGCGGCGAGCGCGAATGCGCGATCGGGTGGCCGACCACGAAGGCGCGGCGCTCGGTGCCGCGCGCGTCAGGCAGAGCGCTCGGAGACTCGCTCATGCCGCGCAATCCTGCGCGAGGCGGCAGGCCGGGCCGCCGGCCTCCTCGATCTGCAGGGTCGCGTGGCCGATGCCGAAACGCGCGCGCAGGCCCTCGGCGGTCTCGGCGAGGAAGCCGTTGCCGGGCAGGCGGTGGGCCTGATGACCCTCTGCCATCACGAGATGGACCGTCAGGGCGACGCTGGTGGTGCTCATGGGCCAGATATGCAGGTCGTGGAGGCCGGCGACGCCGGGCCGGCCGAGGAGGAAGCCCGTCACCGCGTCCGGGGAGATCTCCGGCGGCACGGCGTCGAGGGACATGGCCACGCTGTCGCGCAGCAGGCCCCAGGTCGCCCAGACGACCAGGGCCGCGATCACGAGGCTGACCGCCGGGTCGAGCCAAGCGAGGCCGGTGAGCTGGATCACGAGGCCGGCCACCACGACGCCGGCCGAGACCGCGGCATCGGCCGCCATGTGCAGGAAGGCGCCGCGGACGTTGATGTCGCCCTTGGCGCCGCTGGCGAACAGCCACGCGGTCAGGCCGTTCACCAGGATCCCGATCGCGGCCACTACCATCACGGTCGTGCCCGCCACGGGCTCGGGGTGGACCAGCCGGACCAGCGCCTCCCAGATCACCGCCCCCATGGCGATCAGCAGGAACACGGCGTTGAACAGGGCGGCCAGGATCGAGGAGCCGCGATAGCCGTAGGTGAAGCGTGCGGTGGCCCGCCGGCGCACCAGGATGGCGGCGATCCAGGCCGCCGCGAGACCCAGAACGTCCGACAGGTTGTGGCCGGCATCGGCCACGAGGGACATGGAGTTGCTGAGGTAGCCGTAGGCCGCCTCGACCACCACGAAGGCGGTGTTGAGCACGATGCCGATGGCGAAGGCCGTGCCGAAATCCTTTGGCGCGTGTGCGTGCGCGTGGCCGCCATGGGCATGACCGCCGTGCCCGTGGCTGCCGTGTGAATGGCCGCCATGCGAATGGTCGTGTCCGGCCAAAAGCTGCTCCTTCAGAAGGCCAAGTAGCCGGCGGCGCGCAGGCGGGCGAGGAGCGGCAGCAGCGGCAGGCCCAGCACGGTGCTGTGGTCCCCGGCCACCGATTCGAACAGGTGGATCCCCGGCCCTTCGAGCTGGTAGCCGCCGACGCTCGCCCGCACGCGCTCCGCGCCGGCGCAGTCCACATAGGCCGCGATCGCCCGGTCATCGAGGGGGCGCAGCGTCAGCCGGGCTGTCTCCACGAAGGCGTCCCGCACCGCCCCGGCCAGGACCACGGCGGAAT
The DNA here is from genome assembly GCF_041806315.1 of Methylobacterium sp. OAE515. Taxonomy (NCBI): domain Bacteria; kingdom Pseudomonadati; phylum Pseudomonadota; class Alphaproteobacteria; order Hyphomicrobiales; family Methylobacteriaceae; genus Methylobacterium; species Methylobacterium sp. OAE515. The sequence goes on along the minus strand of NZ_JBGMUV010000001.1, from coordinate 827,823 downwards.
GGAGGGCGTGGGTCCGGCCGGACAGGCGGGCGAGCTGCGCCCGGGCGGCCTCGGCGTCGGCCGGTTTGTGGAACACGGTGCCGTCGCAATCGAGCACTTGGTCGGCGCCGAGCACGACCCGCCCCGGGAAGCGTGCCGCCACCGCCTCGGCCTTGGCGCGGGCGAGCACCAGGGCGAGGTCGGGCGGGGTCAGGCCGGCGCGCGCCGCCTCGAGGGCACGCTCGTCGACGTCGGGCGACGCGGTCTCGACCGGCAGGGCGGCGCTCTCCAGCAGGAGGCGCCGGGTCGGGCTGGTCGAGGCGAGGAGGAGCGGGGCCGAGCCGGTCCAGGGCGAGCGGGGCATCGCGCCAGTGTCACGGATCCGGGCGTGTGTGCAAGCCGGGCTGCGACGAGCCCCGCCGCCGGGATCGACCGGGCGGCGGGGCTGTCGCGGCGCCGATACGCAACCTGGCGCCCGAAGAGGACCTTGGCAGGGACCGGTTAGGAGACAGTCAACGGGTGTATTGCCCAGCCGCTGGTTTTCGTACCGCGGCGGGACAGAGGCAGAGGCGCACCGGCCGTCCAACCCGCACCCTCATCCTGAGGTGCCGGAGCGCAGCGGAGGCCTCGAAGGAGGCCTCCAGACAGCGCCGCGAGCCCCGGAGCCCTCCTTCGAGGCGGCTTCGCCGCGTCTCAGGATGAGGGTGCGGGTTGGGATGGCCGTTGACCGCCGCCTCAGGTGTTCATCGAGTCGAAGAAGTCGCCGTTGCTCTTGGTCTGGCGCAGCTTGTCGAGCAGGAACTCGATCGCGTCGGTGACGCCCATCGGGTTGAGGATGCGGCGCAGCACGTAGGTCTTCTTGAGCGAGTCCGGCGGGACCAGCAGCTCCTCCTTGCGGGTGCCGGAGCGGGTGATGTCGATCGCCGGGAAGATGCGCTTGTCGGAGACCTTGCGGTCCAGGATGATCTCGGAATTGCCGGTGCCCTTGAACTCCTCGAAGATCACCTCGTCCATGCGCGAGCCGGTGTCGATCAGCGCGGTGGCGATGATCGAGAGCGAGCCGCCCTCCTCGATGTTGCGGGCGGCGCCGAAGAAGCGCTTGGGCCGCTGCAGAGCGTTGGCGTCCACGCCGCCGGTCAGCACCTTGCCGGAGGACGGCACCACCGTGTTGTAGGCGCGGCCGAGGCGGGTGATGGAATCCAGCAGGATCACCACGTCGCGCCCGTGCTCCACGAGGCGCTTGGCCTTCTCGATCACCATCTCGGCGACCTGCACGTGGCGGGTGGCCGGCTCGTCGAAGGTCGAGGCGATGACCTCGCCCTTCACCGAGCGCTGCATGTCGGTGACCTCCTCGGGCCGCTCGTCGATGAGCAGCACGATCAGGTAGCACTCGGGATGGTTCAAGGTGATCGACTGGGCGATGTTCTGCATCAGCACGGTCTTACCCGTGCGCGGCGGCGCCACGATCAGGGCGCGCTGACCCTTGCCGATCGGTGCCACGATGTCGATGATCCGCGGCGAGAAGTCCTTCTTGGTCGGGTTGTCCAGCTCGAGCTTGAAGCGCTTCGTCGGGAAGAGCGGCGTCAGGTTGTCGAAGTGGACCTTGTGCTTGATCTTCTCGGGGTTCTCGAAGTTGATCGTGTTGACCTTGAGCAGCGCGAAGTAGCGCTCGCCGTCCTTGGGGCCGCGGATCGGGCCCTCGACGGTGTCGCCGGTCCGCAGGCCGAAGCGGCGGATCTGGGTCGGCGAGATGTAGATGTCGTCCGGGCCGGGCAGGTAGTTCGAGTCGGAGGAGCGCAGGAAGCCGAAGCCGTCCTGCAGCACCTCGACGGTGCCCGAGCCGATGATCTCGACCTCCTTGGCAGCGAGCTGCTTCAGGATCGCGAACATCAGCTCCTGCTTGCGCATGGTCGAGGCGTTCTCGACCTCGACCTCCTCGGCGAAGGCCGTCAGGTCGGTCGGCGTCTTCGACTTGAGGTCCTGGAGCTTGACCTCGCGGACGCCGACGAGGGCGGCCGGCATCTCGGCCGGCTCCACGGTCTCGATATCGGCGAGGTCGTCGGGGTGTGGCGTCATGGGGTGTCTTGCAACCGACGAAGAAGGTGGGAGGGCCGGTTCTGTGCCAAGCACCCGGGGGACGGGCGCTGAAGGGCGGGCCGCGCTGCGGCGAGGGGCCCGTGGATCAGGGTGGCGAAACCGATTTGGCAGGACCCTCAAGGCTCACGGGCGCGCTGCGGCGCAGACCTTGTGATGAGGGCCCCGCACAGATAACGCCTTTTTTCCCCGACCTCAAGGCCCCCGCGCGGCCCGCTTCCAGGGCTCGCCGCGGCACTCCGCCGGCGCTAGACAGGCCGACGCCGGGAGACGGCTTTCGGGCCGGTTCCGGAACCGTGCCGGCGCGCGACCGTTGCCCGTCCCGGCGCTGCACTGCAGCAGATCTCCGCCCTGAAAGCCCCGCCCAACTCCCATGCGCGACGACGTCACCGGACGCACCCTGACCACGCACGAGCCGCGCCGGATCCCGTGGCTCGACATCGTCTTCGGCTTCGGCCCGATGGTGCCGATCGCGGTCGGCGCCGCCGCGGCGTGGTGGCTGAACGGGCAGCCCCTCGATTATCTGGTGGCCCTGTTCACCCTGCTCTACGCGGCCTCGATCCTGCTGTTCCTGGCCGGTGTCCACCGGGGCGTCAGCTTCCGGACCGAGGGCGGCCCGCAGGCCTCGCAGATCGTGACGATGCTGGTCCTGTACGCGCTCGGCCTGTTCAGCCTGTTCGCCGCGGTGATGGGCAAGGCCGTGCCGGCACTGGCGATGCTGATCCTCGGCTACGCCCTGATCGGGATCCTCGACCCGATCGCGGCGCGCGCCGGCGAGGTGCCGCTCGCCCATGCCCGGCTGCGGCCCCTGCAGATGCCGATCGCCGTCATCAGCCTCGCGGCCCTGCTCTGGCTCAAGCTGACGGCGCCGTACTGATCGACCCCGCTTCCGCACCGTCATCCCGGGGCCGCGCAGCGCAGCCTGGGATCCAGACACGCCGGCGCGCCGGATCCTGACACCCAAGCGCCCTGGCCCCATGACGGTACGTCCCGTGCGCGATAGCGGCGATGGCCTTGCGCCGAGAGCCTTCGGAAACCGAATTCCCCTTTCCGATCGCATGCTCTAGAGCCCGGCCCCAGGATCTCCGCCCGGCGGAGACGACTCAGATCCGATGCCGGACCCAGGCTCCGGGTCCGCGGGAAGCGAACGCGCGCACATGTCCAAGGCCGGCACACCTAAGGCCGAGAAGGCCGAGACCCTGAAGCCCCGCCTGCCGCGTGGCTTCGTCGACCGGCGCGCCGGCGAGATCGCCGCGCAGGGCCGGATGCTGGAGACGATCCGCAAGAGCTTCGAGCTCTACGGCTTCGAGGCCCTGGAGACGCCTTTCGTCGAGTACACCGAGGCTCTGGGCAAGTTCCTGCCCGACCTCGACCGCCCGAACGCCGGCGTGTTCTCGTTCCAAGACGACGACGAGGCGTGGCTGTCGCTCCGCTACGACCTGACGGCGCCGCTCGCCCGGTTCGTGGCCGAGCACTACGACGCCCTGCCCAAGCCCTATCGCAGCTACCGGACCGGCTACGTGTTCCGCAATGAGAAGCCGGGGCCGGGCCGCTTCCGCCAGTTCATGCAGTTCGACGCCGACATCGTCGGCGCCGGCAGCGTCGCGGCCGATGCCGAGACCTGCATGCTGATGGCCGACACGCTGAACCGCCTCGGGCTCGGCGGCCAGTACGTGGTCAAGGTCAACAACCGGAAGGTGCTCGACGGCGTCATGGAGGCGATCGGGCTCGCCGGTCCCGACAAGGCCGGCCAGCGCCTCACGGTCCTGCGGGCGATCGACAAGCTCGACCGGCTCGGCGTCGACGGGGTGCGCGACCTCCTCGGCGCCGGCCGCAAGGACGAGAGCGGCGACTTCACCAAGGGCGCGGGCCTCGACGCCACGGCGGTCGGCCGGATCCTCGCCTACGTGTCGTTCCAGGCCGATGCCGCGGATGGCGCCGACAAGGTGGCGTTCTGGGAGAAGTTCTTCGCCGGCTGGCACGACGCGGTCGGCGATTCGGAGACCGGCCGGGAGGGCATCGCCGAACTGCACGCGATCATGCGCCTCTGCGCCGCCGCCGGCTACGGCCACGACGTGATCCGGGCTGATCCGAGCGTGGTGCGCGGCCTCGAATACTACACCGGCCCGGTCTACGAGGCCGAGCTGACGTTTCCCGTCACCAACGAGGACGGCCAGACCGTGCGCTTCGGCTCAGTGGCGGGCGGCGGGCGCTACGACGGCCTCGTCGGGCGGTTCCGGGCCGAGCCGGTGCCGGCCACCGGCTTCTCGATCGGCGTCTCACGGCTGTTTTCGGCGCTCCAGCTCGTGGGCAGCCCCCTGATCGCCGGTGCCGAGGCGCCCGGACCGGTGGTGGTGCTGGTCCTCGACCGGGAGAACATGGCCGATTACCAGCGGCTCGTCGCGCTCCTGCGCGCCGACGGCATCCGGGCCGAGCTCTATCTCGGCGCCGCCGGCATGAAGGCGCAGATGAAGTACGCCGACCGCCGCCGCGCGCCCGTGGCGGTCATCCAGGGCTCGAACGAGCGGCTGGCCGGCGAGGTCCAGATCAAGGACCTGATCGCGGGCGCCCAGGCGGCCGAGTCCATCGCCAGCAACGCCGAGTGGAAGGCGGCGCGGCCCGCGCAGGTCTCGTGCCCCGAGGCCGACATGGTGGCGCAGGTCCGCGCCGTGCTGGCCCGGCATTTTCCGTCAACGGAGATCTGAGACACGCGCGCATCGAACCGCACATCGAACGCAGGGGCTCCGGCGGCGTTGTCGTCGGTCGATGCCGTGGAGATGGCGGGATGCGCACGAAGATCCTCATCCTGTCCTTCGGCCTGATCGGCTCCGGCGCAGGACCCGCCTGGGCCGCCCGGCCGGTCCTCGACCGGCTGCCCAGCGCCGTCGCGCAGGCCACCCCCGGGACCGGAAGCGCGCCGATCTTGAGCGCCGGGATCGCCGGGGCGCCCGCCGTGACCGTGCTTGCCCGCCGCAAGCCGGCCCGGCGTCCGCGCGGGGCGCGCCTCGGCAGCCTCCGGCCGCTCTGAGCCGGTCACGTCCTTGATTCCGTAGCGGATATCGGGTCCCGGCGCGGGACTGCGCAGTCCTGCGCGGCGCGCCGGCCCGGTGCCGCCGCGCTGCGTGTCGCCAAGTCCGGTCGCGGTTGCTACAGAGCGCCCGCGAGGTGGATTGCCCCGCGAGGTGGATCGCGATGACACGACCGGAGGCGGGCGAGACGGGGGCGGGGGACGCGGCGCGCGCGCGGCTCTCCGCCCATCTGGCGGCGGCGGGCTACCGGCCGGTGACGCCGCCGGTGCTGCAGCCCCTCGAGCCGTTCCTGGAATTGTCGGGCGAGGATATCCGCCGGCGGATCTTCGTCACCCAGGATGCGGGCGGGGCCGAGCTGTGCCTGCGGCCGGAATTCACCATTCCGGTCTGCCGTCTGCACCGGGCCGAGGCCGACGGCCGGGCGGCCGATTACAGCTATTGCGGCCCGGTCTTCCGGCTCGCCGCCGACGAGCCCGACGAATTCTTCCAGGCCGGCATCGAGTCGATCGGGCGCACCGACACGCCGGCGGCCGACGCCGAGGTGCTGGGCCTCGCCCTGGAGGGCCTCGCGCTGTTCGGCCGGACCGACCCGGCGGTGCGGCTCGGCGATATGGGCCTGACCGTGGCGCTCCTCGACGGCCTCGCGGTTCCGCCCGCCGCCAAGCGTCGGACGCTCCGGGCACTGGCCGCCGGGCGTACGCTCGATGCCGTGACCAACGGCGCCGAGGGCACCCGTCCCGAGGATCCCCATGCCGGCCTGCTGGCGGCGATCCAAGGCCAGGACCCGCGCGGGGTGCGCGCCTTCGTGGAGGACGTGCTGGCCATCGCCGGGATCTCGGCGGTGGGCGGGCGCAGCGCCGGCGAGATCGCCGAGCGCTTCCTCGCCAAGGCCTCCGCGCAGGCCCATGGCGGCGCCGGGCTCAACGCCGAGAACCGCGGGATCCTCGACCGCTACCGGGCGGTCGCCGGCCATCCGGACGCGGCCGCCCGCGACCTGCGGGCGCTGGTCGCCGACGCGGCCATCCGGCACGACGCCCTTTCGGCCGCCCTCGACCTGTTCGAGGAGCGCACTGGCTTCATCGCGGCCCGCGGCCTGCCGATCGAGCGCTTCCGCTTCCAGGGCGGCTTCGCCCGCAATCTCGACTACTACACTGGCTTCATCTTCGAGGTGACGGAAGGCGAGGGTCCGACCCTGGTCGGCGGCGGCCGCTACGACGGCCTGCTCGGCCATCTCGGCAGCCCGGCGCCGCTGCCGGCGGTCGGCTGCACCTTCTGGATCGAGCGCGTGGCGGGAGCCGGCCGATGAGTGCCTCGGACGCGGCCGCCATGCCGCTGATCCTCGCCGTCCCGTCCAAGGGACGCCTGCAGGAGAATGCCAGCGCGTTCTTCGGCCGGGCCGGGCTGAAGCTCGCGCAGGGCGCCGGCGCCCGCGACTACCGGGGCAAGCTCTTGGGCGTCCCCGACGTCGAGGTGCGCTACCTCTCGGCCTCGGAGATCGCCGCGCAGCTCGCCTCGGGCGCCGCCCATCTCGGCGTCACCGGCGAGGACCTGATCCGCGAGACCCTCCCGGACGTGCGCGGCCAGGTGGAGCTGCTGACGCCGCTCGGCTTCGGCAACGCCACCGTGGTGGTGGCGGTCCCGCAGGCCTGGATCGACGTGCGCGACATGTCCGACCTCGACGAGGTCGCGGCCGGCATGCGGACCCGCCACGGGCGGCGCCTCCGCGTGGCCACCAAATACGTCAACCTGACCCGCCGGTTCTTCGCCGAGAAGGGCGTCGCCGATTACCGGATCGTCGAGAGCCTGGGCGCCACCGAGGGCGCGCCGGCGGCGGGCTCGGCCGAGATCGTGGTCGATATCACTACCACGGGGGCGACGCTCTCGGCCAACGCGCTGAAGGTGCTGGACGACGGCATCATCCTGCGCTCGGAGGCCAATCTCGTCGCGTCGCTCAAGGCCTCCTGGGGCGAGGGCCAGCGGGCGGCCCTGCGCACCGTGCTCGGCCGCATCGCCGCCGAGGAGCGCGCCCGGACCACCCGCGAGGTGCGCGCCGCCCTGCCGGAGAGCGGCACCATCGACCTCGCCACGATCGCGGGCCTGCACGAGGCCGAGCTGCCCTACGGCGCGCCGAAGGGTCCGGAGGGCGAGATCGTCCTGCGCTGCCGGGAGGCCGCGGTGTTCGACCTCGCGGGCGCCCTGGTCGAGGCCGGCGCGCGGGCCGTCACGGTGCGGCGGGTCGACTACGCCTTCGCGGCCGAGAACCCGCTGGCGGAGCGGCTCCTGGCGCGGCTCTGAGACCGCCGCGCCATGGAGCTGAAATGGCTCGAGGATTTCCTGAGCCTCGCGCGCACCGGCAGCTTCTCGCGCTCCGCGGTCGAGCGCCACGTCACGCAGCCGGCCTTCGGCCGCCGCATCCGGGCGCTCGAGGGCTGGCTCGGCGTCGCGCTGGTCGACCGCAGCACCTACCCGACCGCCCTGACGCCGGAGGGCCGGCTGTTCCTGGAGACCGCGGAGGAGACCGTGCGGCGGCTCCACGGCAGCCGCGACGCGCTGCGCGCCCGGATCCGGCCGCCGCCGCGGACCGTGTCGGTGGCGGCGCTCCACACCCTGGCGCTGACGGTCTTCCCGCGCTGGTTCCAGGACGTCGAGGCTCGCACCGGGCCGCTCGGCAGCCGGCTGCTGCCGGACGATTTCCACGCCTGCGTGCAGGCGCTGGCCGAGGGCGGCTACGACCTGCTGCTGACCTACCACCATCCCCTGGTGCCGATCCCCCTCGACCCGGCGGCCTTCCCGCACCTCGCCATCGGCCGGGACAGCCTCGTGCCTGTGCACCGGCCGGGACCGGCCGCGGACCGGCCCGGGCTCGGCTATCCCCGGGACTCGTTCCTGGGCCGGGTCGCGGCGCTGGCCGGTGACGGGGCGGCCGTCGCCCACGTCAACGAGAACGCCATGGCGGAGGCCCTGAAGTTCATGGTCCTCGCGGGCCACGGCCGCGCCTGGCTGCCCGAGAGCCTCGTCGCCCGCGAGCTCGCCGAGGGCAGCCTCGTGGCAGCCGGGCCGGGCACGGCGCTGGAGATCCGGCTGTACCGCCGGGCCGGGCGCGGCGGCGCGGTCGAGGCGGTCTGGGCCGCGGCCGCCGCCCTGGCGGCCGAACCCTAGGCACCGCCGCCGGCGCCCGGTGCCGGATCGGCATGGCCGATGCCGACATGGCATTGGATTCCCGCCCCGCCGCGGCCCATCAGGGCAGCCGCGACGGTCGGAGGCGGCGATGCTCGGTGTACTCGGCGGGATGGGCCCGATGGCCACGGTGGACTTCCTGGCCAAGCTCGTGCGGGCGACGCCCGCGGGGCGCGACCAGGACCACATCCCGACCTTGGTCTGCTCGGCCGTCGACATCCCCGACCGCGCCGACGCGATCCTGGGCACCGGACCGGACCCGCTGCCGGCGATGCGCGCCGCCCTGGCACGGCTCGAGGCCGGCGGCGCCACCCGGATCGCGATCCCCTGCAACACCGCCCATCACTGGCACGCGGCGCTGCAGGCCGGGACCGGCCTGCCGATCCTCCACATCGTCGACGCCGTGGCCGAGACCCTGGCACGGACCGGGATCGGGACCGGCGGCCGGATCGGCCTGCTCGCCACCGACGGCACCCTGCGGGCCGGGCTCTACCGGGAGCGGCTGGCTTTGCGCGGGGTCGCGTGCCGCGCGCCCGGTCCGGAGGATCAGGCCGCCGTGGCGGCGGCGATCCGCTTGATGAAGGCGCACCGGGTGGCCGAGGCGCGGCCGCTTCTGGAGGCACAGGTCCGGGCGCTGGCGGAGGCCGGCTGTGATCGGGTGGTGATGGCCTGTACGGAGATCCCGATCGCGCTCGCCGGGAGTGACCCGTCGGGCCTGCTGGTGGATGCCACCGAGGCGCTGGCGCGCGCCTGCGTGGCGGCGTGCCGGCCGGATCGCGGGGACGCCGCCGCGGCTCTGCCGCGCGCGGCCTGATCGGGCGCCCTTTACGGACCCTGCTTGGCGAATTCCGACAGCACCCCGCGCAGCACCTTGAGCCGGGTTTCGTAGGCGGCTTTGAGGCAGGCGACGTCGCCGCCGCAGGCCTGCCGCTCCTTGAGCCACGCCTCCTGGTCGTCGCGCAGCTTCCCCTGGCCGCCCATCGGCAGCACGCTCTTCAGGATCTCGAACCGGGTTGCCATCTCGACGTCCCGGTCGTTGAGCGGGAGATGGGCGCAGATCGCCCGCTCGTCGGGCGCCTCGGCCTTGTCGCACGGGAAGCTCGCGGCCCGGACGGGGGGCGGAGCGAGGGTCGTCAGCGCGGAGAGGGCCAGGGCGAGGACGAGCGGCTTCGACATGGTCCGCCAACGGCCCGCCGGCGGAAAGGCTCCGCGCGAAGCGGCGGCAGGGTAAACCGGTCCGGGATCACAGGATCACAGGATCCCGGGATCAGAGGCCCGGCTTGACGATCGCCAGGATGACGATTCCAATCATCAGCAGCGTCGGCACCTCGTTGAGTACCCGGTAGAACTTGTGACCGCGGGTGTTCCGGTCGGCGGCGAAATCCTTGACCATCCGGGCGAGCCAGCCGTGGATCCCCGACATCGCCAGGACCAGCCCGAACTTCGCCTGCAGCCAGACGCTCGCGTAGAAGCCGCTCATCCCGGCGAGCGTGAGCCCGAACACCCAGGTGGCGATCATGGCCGGGTTCATGATCGCCTTGAGCAAGCGCCGCTCCATGACCTTGAAGGTCGCCGATTGCGCCTCAGAGCCCGGCGGCAAGCTCGCGTGGTAGACGAACAGCCGCGGCAGGTAGAGCATCCCGGCCATCCAGGCGATCAGGCTGATGACGTGGCCGGCCTTGATCCAGTCGTACAGCACCCGTCCGGCCTCAGCCCTGGCCGCGCAGCCGCGCGAGCATCCGCTCGACATGGGCCACCGGCGTCTGCGGCGTGATGCCGTGGCCGAGGTTGAAGATGTGCGGCAGACCGGCGGTCGCCGCCAGCACCGCGTCCACCGCCGCGTCGAGGGCGGCGCCGCCTTCGATCAGCGTGTCCGGATGCAGGTTGCCCTGCGTCACCGTCGTGGCCGGCACCCGTGCCCGCAGGGCCCGCAGGTCCACGCCCCAATCGACCCCGACCGCGTCGGCGCCGGTCTCCGGCACCACCCGGGCATGGCCGTCGAGGCCCGAGCCGCGGGCGAAGACGATGATCTTGGCCCCCGGCACCCGGGCACGGACCCCCGCAACCATCCGGGCGATCGGCTGCAGCGACCAGCGGGTGAGGGCATCGGCGGCGGGCGCGTCCGGCAGCGCGCTCTCGGACACATCTCCGACGGGCTCGACGACCCCACCGGAGGCCGGCACCGCGCGCGGCAGGGTGCCGGCATGGGATTCGAAGATCTGCACCGCGTCGGCGCCGGCCTCGAGCTGGCGCACGAGGTAGTCGGTCTGCACCGTGACGAGGCGGTCGATCAGGGCGTCGACCAGGGCGGTGTCACCCTCGGCCAGCGCCCGCGCGGGGGCGAGATCCGGCGTGCCGCGGCCGCCAATCATGTAGCTCGCCACCGTCCAGGGCGCGCCGCAGAAGCCGAGCAGCGTGGTCTCGCCGGGCAGCTCCGCGCGCAGCCGCGTCACCGTCTGGAAGACCGGGGCGAGATGGGTCATGACTGCCGGATCGCCGGCCTCGCGCAGCCGCGCGAACGCGTCCCGTCCGTCGAGCGGGTCGAGGCGCGGGCCCTCGCCCTCGACGAAGCGCACGTCCTGGCCGAGCGCGTGGGGGACGACGAGGATGTCGGAGAACAGAATCGCCGCGTCGAAGCCGAAGCGCCGGATCGGCTGGAGCGTCACCTCGACGGCGAAGTCCGGGCTGTAGCAGAGGTCGAGGAACGAGCCGGCTTCCGCTCGGGTCGCCCGGTATTCCGGCAGGTAGCGCCCGGCCTGGCGCATCATCCAGGCGGGGGGCGGCCCGATCGCCTCGCCCTCGAGGACGCGCAGCACCTTGCGCTCCGACGTCGTCCCGGACGTCTTCCGCTCGGGCTCGCGCTCCGTCCCCGTCATGGCCGTTCCCATCCCGTATTCCTCACCCCGCATGCCCGTCGGCGGGCGTCCTGTCGAGTCGAGGCGCGCCGATCCCCACACAGGCCCCTTCGAAAAGATAAGAGAGAATCTTGGAGTCTGTTTTTTCTATTGGGGGGCCGAATCTCGGGGGCACAAAAGCGTCCACAGGCGGTCCCCGACGCCGCGCCGTTAACGAGCCTTTAAAGGATTTGCTCCATCTTGCGAGAACCGGATGCTCCGACAGCACCTTGGCAACGCCGAGTCGTGTACGGGCCCCCGATGCGTCCCGGATTCTCCCAGAAGCCCGGATTCCGCGCGTCCCGCTCGCCTGCCTGTGAACGGCGGAGTCGACAGCGCGCACCGGGATCGCCCTGGACCGGCCCGGTCGGGCATCCTATCCACATTCATCGACTCCCCTGGCGGCCAGCGGTGGACAACCTCGGCGCCGCGCAAGGCGACCGCCGAGTCGACCGGAGAGGCGATCGGAATGGGCCGCAGCTACTTCCACCTCCACCTCGTCTCCGACTCCACCGGCGAGACGCTGATCAATGTCGGGCGCGCCGCGGCCGCGCAGTACGAGGGCGTCTCGGCGATCGAGCACGTCTACCCGCTGGTCCGCTCGGCCGCGCAGCTCGACCGGGTGATCTCGGAGATCCGGGCGGCGCCAGGCCTCGTCCTCTACACCCTGGTCGGCGGTGATCTCGGCGAGCGGCTGGAGGAAGTCGCCCGCGAGACCGGCTCGCCCTGCCTGTCGGTGCTGCGGCCGGTCCACGACCTGCTGCGCGCCTATCTCGGCGCCGAGACCACGGCCCGGCCCGGCGCCCAGCACATGCTCAACGCCGAGTACTTCAAGCGCATCGACGCGATGAACTTCACGCTGGCGCACGACGACGGCAACCTGCCGGACGATCTGGAGGAGGCCGACGTGATCCTGCTCGGGGTCAGCCGGACCTCGAAAACGCCGACCTCGATCTACCTCGCCAATCGCGGCCTCAAGACCACCAACCTGCCGCTGGTGCCGGGCGTGCCGCTGCCGCCGGCGATCGAGCGAGCCCGGAAACCCCTGGTCGTCGGCCTGTTCGCCTCGCCGGAGCGGATCGTGCAGATCCGCCAGAACCGGCTGTCGAGCCTCAACGCCGATGAATCCTCCCTCTACGTCGACCGCTCAGCGGTGGCCGACGAAATCACCGCCTCCCGCCGGCTGTTCGTCAAGAACCGATGGCCGACGATCGACGTGACCCGCCGCTCCATCGAGGAGACCGCGGCGGCGATCGTCGACCTCCACCGCGACCACCGGCTGAAGTTCATCGCGGACTGAGACGGGGTTCCCAAAGGGCTGAGCCCTTTGGCAGGGGTTCGGGGGGCAGAGCCCCCGAGACGCCAGGGCTCCGCCCCGGACCCGCGAAAGGTCTCAACCTTTCGAAACCAAGACGTTCTCAGCTCCCGCTCAGGACCGTCCGGACCAGGGCGAGGCCCGCCACGAGGCCGATCAGCCCGGCGGCGACCGAGGCCACCACGTAGAGCGCGGCCGCGGCGGTCTCGCCCCGCTGGTACAGGCTGACCGCGTCGAGGGAGAAGGTCGAGAAGGTGGTGAAGCCGCCGAGCACGCCGGTGGTCAGGAACAGCCGTGCCGGGTGGCCGGCCGCGCCCCGCAGGGCGAAGCCCTCGGCGAGCACGCCCATCAGGAACGAGCCCAGCACATTGATGATCAGCGTGGCCAGCGGGAAGCCGAGGCCCGGCAGCAGCCGCGCCACCGCGACGTTGACGCCGTGGCGGGTCCCGCCGCCGAGCCCGGCCCCGAGAATGACGATGAGGGTGTTGATCATGCCTGCCCTTCCTGTTCGGTCGGGCGGCCGCGTCGTGTCGCGGCTTCGGCGCAGGGCCCCACCGCGGACGGCTGAGGGCACGCCCGTTCGGTAGGAGCCATCAGCCCGGCAGGGCGGCCAGGATCGGCGACCGTCGGGCGGTTGTCGGGGAGCTCCATCCCCATCGCCGACAGGCATAGCGCAGGATGCGCGGCAGGGGAATCGGGTTTTCCGAACGCCCGGGCGCCGCGAGACGATGTTCACGGAGCGCTTGCCCCTCCCCCTTGTGGGGTGGGGTCAGGGGTGAGGGTGGTCCAGGATCAAGCGTTCCGGTGCCGCTTGCACCACCCCCACGCGGGATCTGCGATCCCCAACGCCTCCCCACAAGGGGGAGGCGAGCGTGGTCCGGAGGGATGCCTGCGCCGGCTCAGCGGGCGAAGGCGAAGTGGCTGCGCTGCTCGATCTGAGCGGCGTAGAAATCCTCGATCACCTCGCGGACGACCTCGGCCAGCTCGTCGCCCCGGTGCTCGTCGAGTTGGATGTCGCTGCCGACCGTCCGGCCGATCGCGCAGCTCGCGGCGCCCGGCACGAGGCGCTCGTTGTAGCGCTGGTTCAGGCCCGAGACCGAGATGTAATTGCTGCCGCCGAGTTCGGGACCGTACTTGATCTTGATCTTCTGCTCCGACTCGGTGCCGCGCAGCTGCGCGCAGAGGCTGATGAAGTTGTCCTGATCGATCTTGGCCTCGAGCCCGGTGATGCTGCCGTGGACGTTGTCCTCCTCGTTGAGGACCTCGGCCATGAGGTGCAGCACCCCGACCACCGGCTCCAGCGCCCGCGCGCCGTCCTCCAGAAGCTTCTTGCGGAAGTCGTTGCTGCGGGCATCGGCTTCCTGCAGCCGCGCGCGGAACCTGTCCTTGACCTCGTTCACGCGTGCCATCGCGCGCCTCCCTGGTGGTTCAGCCCGATGCTTTGATGCTCGGACATTGAGAACCTACGGAGGCCCAACAGATGACGCAAGATCGTGCAAAATATTGATGCCTGCTCAGAACTTGAGCCGTTGCACAGGAATAATACTTGCTCACGAACTGTGCAACGGTGTCCGTCCGGGCGGTCGGGTCTACTTGAGGAGCTGCAGCAGGCTCCGTCCGGCCGGGGTCTTGAGTTCCTTGGCGTCGAGCGTGCCGTCGTTGTCGGGATCGGCCGCCTTGAAGCGCCGCTCGACCAGGGCGAGGTATTCCTTGCGGTCGAGGGTGCCATCGGAATCGGTGTCGGCCGCCTTCAGGTCCTTCTTGCTGAGCCGGCCCTTCAGCTCCTTCGCGTCGACGGTGCCGTCCTTGTCGGTCTCGGCGCCGTCGAAGACCTTGCCGGCGGCGGCCTGCGCCTCGGCCAAATCGATCGTGCCGTCATGGTCGGTGTCGACGGCTTTCAGCGTGCGCTCGGTGCCGGCGGACCGGGCCAGGGCCGAGGAGGACAGGGCGGCCGGAACGGCCAGACCGAGGGCGAGGGTCGCGGCCAGCGCGCGGGCGGGTGTGATCAGGATCGCGGGCATGAGCGGAATCTCCGGTGGCGGTCAGCGCCGGCAGCCCAAGCCGCCACGCGGTGTGCCGTTCCCGGAGGCGCGTTCACAAGCTGACGATTATCCGCGAGCAGGCGAGCCGGGCCACGGGCCTGCAAGTGTCTGTGCAAGGTCCCGGCGCGTCGGGCGCTCACGCCTCCGATTTCGCAAGGCGGTTCCCCTGTCGCCGCGCATTCCCGCTGCCGCGATCAGCGCGCCGGGCCGTCCAGCGGCGCCAGCCGCTCCGGCCCGGGCGGCCCGGCGACCCGTTCCGGGCGCGACAGCGCGCGGGCCAGGGCTGGCAGGTCCGGGACGGGGGCGCCCGCAGCACCGAAGACCGACCGGTCGAGGGCCGCCAGGACTGCCGCCACGTCCGGCCGGCCCCGCCAGATCCGGGCAAGGTCCGGGGCGTCCCGCATCGCCGCGTCCAACGCCGCGCGGAACCCGGCCGGATCGCCCGCGCGGGCCGCCGCACGCAGGGCCCGGCGGGCGGAGGCAGACAGGCGTAAGGACGGCCGGCCGAGACCGAAGCCGATCAGCGCCAGGCCTAGCCCGAAGGCGGCGAGCGCCGCCGCGGCGGTCACGAGCGGCGAGGGGATCGCGGGCGGCGCCCGGTCGGTCTCGCGGTCGGGCAAGCCACCGCCGATCTGCCGGGCCGGGATCTCGGTCTCGCGCATCGTTCGGGTGCTGGTGTCGAACCACGGGATCGCGATCGCGTCGAGGGGGATGATCTCCGGCACGCCGGGCTTCACGTCCCACTGGTAGGTGGCCCGCGCCACCGGTCCCGACGGGGTCAGCAGGGTCTCGCGCGTGACCGGGCCCGCGAAGGTAATGATGCCGCGGGTGCGCATCACCGGCCGCGGCGGCAGGCCCTCGGCGACCATGCCCTGCGCCTCCAGGGTGACGATCCGGCGGGCCGTCTCGCCGACCTTGATGGTCTCGGGGTCGGGGCTCCACGAATCGGTGATCGCGACGTCCTTGGCGGGCAGCCACCACGGCTCCTTGGCGTCGGGACCGCCGGTGGGCTCGGTCCAGGGCGCCACCGGGAACGGGATCGGCTTCGAGCGCACCTCGACCACCCGCCGCTCGCCGACATCGTTGATTGTCAGCTTGTGGATGAACGGCTCGATGGTGAACTGCCCGGCATGGTGCGGGAACACCGCGACGGTGCGGTCGAACGCGATGGCGCTCTGGCCGTCGGGGAGCTTGGTCCTGCTCCAGTGGTCACGGCCGAGCTGCGTCCAGGAGAAGTTGGCGAGCGAGGGCTGCACCACCTCCTCCAGCAGGATCGGCTGCTTGTAGACCCCGCGGATCTTCAGCAGCACCATCTCGCGGGCGAAGGGCGCGCTGTTGCCGTTCAGCTCCGCGGTCGCCGTCAGGGTGAGGTCGCCGGGCTCGACCTCGGCCTGGGCGGGGAGGGGGGCGAGGAGGATGAGGGCGAGAGCCAGTGGGCGCATCTCAGCCACCCCAAAAGACATCACCACGGGTTGCTCCCGGCGGGAATCGCGGTGCCGGCCTCGACCCGGCGGGTCTGCTCGGCGCGCAGGCGCAGCTTCAGATAGCGGCCGGGATCG
The DNA here is from genome assembly GCF_041806315.1 of Methylobacterium sp. OAE515. Taxonomy (NCBI): domain Bacteria; kingdom Pseudomonadati; phylum Pseudomonadota; class Alphaproteobacteria; order Hyphomicrobiales; family Methylobacteriaceae; genus Methylobacterium; species Methylobacterium sp. OAE515. The sequence continues at coordinate 811,734 of NZ_JBGMUV010000001.1, read as the reverse complement.
TCCGGCAGAGTCTGGAGCCAGAGCCGGTCCGGGCGGATCTCGTGGGCCTCGAAGCTCTTGGTCACCCGCCGGACCTCGCGTTCGGGCGCCTCGGCCACCATGGCGGAGCCGCCGCCGGTCCGGCCGCGGCCGGCCGCGTCGCCGGCCGAGCCGCGGGCCTGGCCCTTGCCGGCGTCGATCGATTGCTGCTCGGCCTTGCCGCGGCGGGCGACCTTGCTGTTGCCGGGCAGCGACGCGCTGGCGCTCGACTCCTTGTTGCCGGCCAGGCCCTCGCCGCTGGAGGCGGCGTTGATGTCGTTGTTCTGGTCCTGGTTGCCGGTGTTGTTGTAGCGGGCGCCGTACTGGGCGGTGCCGTTGGCGACGCCGCCGCCGGGGCCGCGGTCGATCACCTCGGCCTGCATCCGGGCGATCAGCGAGCGGTTGGCCTGGGCGTCGGCGTCGCGGGGGTTGAAGCGCAGCGCCTCGTCGTAGGCCGCGAGCGCGCCGGTGAGGTCGCCCGCCTTCGCGAGCGCGTTGCCGAGATTGTAGCTCGCCCGCCGGCCTCCGGTGCGGAACAGCGCGATCGCCGCGTCGTAGCGGCCGGCCTCGTAGAGCGCCGCGGCGCGCCAGGCCGGATCGTCGAGGACATGCGCGGCGAGCCCCGGCAGGCCGAGGCCGATCAGCAGCCGCCCGAAACCGGTGCGCGGCTGCGAGACGGCGAGCAGCGCCAGGAGGCCGAGGCCGGCAAGCGCGAGGCCTGCGACCCGGGCGCGGTGCCGCCGGCGCGGCGGCAGGCCGGCCCGGAGCGGGGCGGCGAGGCCGGTATCGGGGAGGGTCAGCCGCATCAGGCGCTCCTCATCACGCGCTCCTGCGGAACAGGACCAGGGCCGGCAGGGCCGCGAGCAGCAGCAGCCAGCGCCCGAGATCCGCGTAGGCCAGCACCCCGTAGCCGCCGGCCGCGAGGTGCTGGCTGAGCCCGGCCCCGACCGCGTCGAGCACCGGGCCGGGGGTGTTGATGTCGGCGGTCGCGCCGCCGCCGGCGCGAGCAAGGGCGTCGAGGGCGGTCCGGTCGGGCTTCGGTGCGTTCGGCGGGAGCGGCTTGTCGGCCGGGACGAACAGGGCCTGGAGCCGCCAGCCGTGCTCGGCGATGGCGCGCGCCTCTCGGGTCGCGGCCTCGCCGATGCCGTCGCCGTCGCTGATCAGCACCACGTCGGCCGCGACCACGTTGGCCTCCGCCAGGGTGCGGCGGGCGAGCGCCAGCCCGCGCTCGGGATGGGAGCCACGGTCCGGCACCGTGTCGGCGTCCAGGGCGAACAGGGTGGTGCCGAGGCTGTCGCGGTCGGTGGTCGGGGAGGCGGCGAGGTAGGCGTCGCCGGCATAGACGACGAGCGCCACCGCCCGGGTGCCGGCGGCCTCGGCCACCGCGGCGGCGGCCTGCCGGACGCCCTGGAGATTGCCGCCCTCGGTGACCGAGCGGGACAGGTCGACGACGAGCACGGTCTCGTCGAGGTTGCGGAAGGTGCGCCCGTCGGCGCGCTCCATCGCGGGGCCTGTGAGCGCGAGGGCGATCAGCCCGGCCGCGAGCGCCGCCGCGCGGTTCGCCTGCCGCCGTCCGCCGAGCACCGCGCCGGTCCGGGCGAGATGGGCCATCAGCGCCGGATCGACCGCCCGGGCCCAATCGCCGAGCGGCGCCGCGCGCCACGCGGCGCGGAGCGCCAGCAAGGCGACGACCGGGATCGCCAAGAACCACCACGGACGCAGGAGCGCGAATGCGTCGAGGGCGCTCATCGGGTCGATCCTCCCGCCCAGACTACCTTATCCTGAGGTGCCGGAGCGCAGCGGAGGCCTCGAAGGAGCCCTCCAGCCAGCCGCGCGATGTCTGGAGCCCTCCGCCGAGGCTCGCTGCGCGCGCACATCAGGATGAGGGGATTGGTCGGACAGGCGTGGTATCGGGCCATCACGCCCCCCTCCGGCTGGCGAGCAGCACGGCGGCGGCCATTAGCGCCAGGGCGGCCGGCCAGGGCCACAGGTCCCGGCGCAGCGGCAGGGGCGGCGCCAGCGCGCGGCCGCCCTCCAGCCGGTCGATGGCGTCGGCGACGCGGACGAGGTCGTCCGTGGTCCGCACCCGGAACGCCTCGCCGCCGCTGGCCTGGGCCATGTCGCGCAGGGTCTCGGTGTCGACCACGTCCTGCTCGCCGTCGGCATCGGCCATGTCGCGGGGGCCCAGCGCTATGGTGTAGACCTTGATGCCCAGCTCCCGGGCGAGTTCCGCCACGTCCTTGGGGGCGGTCTGGCCGGCATTGTTGGCGCCGTCCGAGAGCAGGATCACGGCCTTCGCGGGCTTCTCGCCGGGCTTGCTCCCGGACGCGGCCTCGCCCCCGGTATCCCGGGGATCGAGCCGCCGCAGGGCGAGCCCCAGGCCGTCGCCGATGCCGGTGGAACGGCCGCTGATGCCGATCGTCGCCTCGTCCAGCGCCCGGGCGACCGCCGCGGTGTCGAAGCTCGGGGCGGCGGCCACGTAGGCCTGGTCGGCGAAGATCACGAGGCCGATCCGGTCGCCGGCCCGGCGCCGGATGAAGTCGGTGCCGACGCGCTTGACCGCGGTGAGCCGGTTCACGGTCTCGCCGTCGAGGGCGAAGTCGCGCCGCTCCATCGAGCCCGACAGGTCCATGGCGATCATGATCTCGCGACCCGAGGCCGGGAGCGCGGCGGCCGGCAGGACGAGGCGCGGACCACTCAGCGCCGCCACGAGGGCGATCCACAGCGTCCAGGTCAGCAGGGCCCGCCGCCGCCCGCGGGCGGCGAGGTCGGCGCCGGTGCGCCCGTCGCCGACCAGCGTGCCGGGCACGCGGAGCGCCCCGCTGCCGCCCTCCGGCTCGGGCGGGATCAGGCGGGTGGCCAGTAGCGGCAGGGGCAGGGCCAGCAGCGCCCAGGGCGCGGCGAGATCGAAGGCCGACAGCAGGGCGCTGAGCCAGGCGGGCAGGAGGGCGCTCATGAGGACGTCATGCCCGCAGCCGTCCGATCAGGCGGCCGAGTTCGGCGTCGAGGGCGTCGAGGTCGGGATCCTGGCGCCGGTACAGGCCGTCGGTGAGCACCCGTCCGGCACCCCGCGTGAAGAAGTCGGTCCTGAACAGCCCGTCGAGGCGGGCTGCCCAGTCCGCCCCCGCGGCCCGGCTCTCCGCGTCACCGCCGAGCGTCCGGCCGAGGCGGCGCAGCAGACGGGCCTGGGCCAGGAGGCGCGCCTCCGGATCGAGGCCGCGACTCCGGGTCAGCTCGGCCAGCGCCGCCCGGCGGATGGTGGCCCGGGACCGGCTGCGCCCGTAGCGCACCAGCCCGACCAGCAGGGCGGCGAGGAAGCCCAGGGCGGCCGCCGCGATGATCTCGCCCTGCACGGCGCCCGCGGCGCCACTGGGCAGGTGCAGGCCGCGGAGCTGGTCGAGGGACAGGGGGATCTCGGCGGGCGTGACGGGATTCATCGGGATGAACCGCCGGTTCCGGTCTCACAGCACCGCATCAAGGCGCTCCATGAGCGGCGCGTAGGCCTCCGGGCCGGTCTCGACGTCGAGGCGCACGCTCGCGATGCCCCGGCGCGCGTAGTCGGCGAGCCGGGCCTCGGCGGACTCCTCCGCCGGCCCGGCCGCGTTCGGCAGCGCGGTCCCGCGGCGGCCATTCGCGAGGGCGAAGGGGTAATAGCCCGGCGGCCGGGTGCGCTCGAAGGCGTCGCTGACCAGGATGAGCCGGATCGCGATCCGCTCGGCGAGCAGCGTCAGGAGTTCGTCGAAGCCCGGGCCGGGATCGTCGAGGGCGCTGGCGATGACGAGATGGCCGCCGGCGGGCAGCAGGCTGCGCGCGAGACCGAGCGTCGCCTCCAGAGGCGGCTCCGCGCGGGCGGGCGCGCCGGATTCCGCCGCCAGCGCGTCGGCATGGGCCTGGGCGAGGGCGCCGGTCACCGCGATCATGGCGCGCTCGCCGCCCGCCGGCCGCAGTACCGTGGGCGCGCCGGCCGACGCCACCGCGAGACCGACCCGGCCGCCATCGGCCGCGACCCGCCAGCCGAGCAGCGCCAGGGCCTCGGCGGCCGCGACCGAGCGGAGCGCCCGGCGGGTGCCGAACAGCATGGAAAGCCGGAAATCGGCGAGCAGCACCACGGCGCGGTCGCGCTCGTCGTAGTGGGTGCGCACGTGCAGCTGCCCGGTGCGGGCGGTGGCGTTGCGGTCGATGAAGCGGCGGTCGTCGCCTTCGGACCAGAGGCGGACATCCTCCGGCTCCGAGCCGCGCCCGCGGCGCCGCGTGACGATGCCGCCGGGCAGGCCCGCAAGCGTCCGGGTCGCGGGCGCCGAGCCGCGGCGGGCGAGGTGGCGCAGGCCCATCAGGGCCTCGCCGGAGAGGTGGATGCCGTGCTCGGCGCGATCTCTCCCTGCGCCCTGAACGGGGGAGGGGGGCCCGGCCGTCGGGCCGCCGTCCCCCGCGGAGGGGGGCGGGTGTTGGCGGCGCGACTGCCCGAACCCGAACACCGTCAGAGCGCCCGCACCCGCTGGATCAGGTCACCGACGACGCCGCGCGCCGTCTTGCCCTCGGCGGCCGCCCGCCAGGTCAGGCCGATGCGGTGGGAGAGGGCGTCGCGGGCGAGCTCCGTGACATCCTCGGGGATCACATGGTCGCGACCGCGCAGCCAGGCCCGGGCCTTGCCGGCCATCATCAGCGCCAGGGTGCCGCGCGGCGAGGCCGGGTGCTCGATCAGGGCGCGCAGGTCCGGGGCGGCCGCGTCGGTGCGGGTCGCCGCCACCAGCCGGACGAGGTAGTCCTTGAGCGCCGGCGACACGTAGGTGGCGAGCGCCGCCTCCCGGGCGGCGCGCACGTCGGCCAGCGACAGCCGCATGGTCATCGCGTCGACGTGGTGGGTGATCTCGCCCTCGACCAGGTCGAGGATCGCCCGTTCGGTGGTCTCGTCGGGCATGTCGACCACAACGTGGAGAAGGAAGCGGTCGAGCTGCGCCTCGGGCAGCGGGAAGGTGCCGGCATGCTCGATCGGGTTCTGGGTCGCCACGACCATGAACGGGTCGGACAGGCGGTGGGTGTGACCCGAGACCGTCACCTGCCCCTCGGCCATGGATTCGAGCAGCGCCGACTGCACCTTCGGGGGCGCGCGGTTGACCTCGTCGACCAGTACGAGGGCGTGGAACAGCGGCCCGGGCAGGAACTCGAAGGTGCCGCTGTCCTGGCGCCAGACTGTGGTGCCGGTGAGGTCGGCCGGCATCAGGTCCGGCGTGCACTGGATGCGCGCGAAGGAGCCGTCGAGCCCGTCGGCGAGGCGCTTGACCGCGCGGGTCTTGGCCAGCCCCGGCGCACCCTCGATCAGCAGGTGGCCGCCGGTCAGGAGCCCGATCAGCAGGCGTTCGACGAGGCCGGCGCTGCCGATCAGGCCGCGCTCCAGCCCCTCGCGCAGCGCCATCACGCGCCCGTGCAGATCCGCATCCGGGACGCTCTCGGGCCGGCGTTCGGCGCGCGCACCGCTCATCACAGCGCTCATGCGGAGACTGACCCGACGCGGATCGAATCCGCCGCACCGGCCGTTCCCCGGGCCATGTCGTGGGCCATGTGCTGCATCCTGCACGTCTCCTCGGCCGGGTCCCGAATTCTTAAGGGATCCTCAGGCTCTTGCCGGTGTGCCCGCTGCCCGGTGCGGCCGTCAATCCCGCTTCGGACACGCTGTCCGATCCGGGCCGGGCCATGGTGTCACGGTTCCGTCACCTCCCCGCTTCCATGAGACCGCGGATGACCAGCTACGCCGCCCTCCCCGAAGAGTTGAAATCCGGCATCGGCCTGCTCGTGGCCTTCGTGCTCGGCACGATCATCGGGGCCGAGCGGCAGTACCGGCAGCGCACGGCGGGCCTGCGCACGGCCGTGCTGGTGGCGGTCGGCGCCAGCGCCTTCGTGGATCTCGGCATGCGGCTGACCGGTCCGGACGGGGGCGTCCGCACGGTGGCCTACGTGATCTCCGGCATCGGCTTCCTCGGCGCCGGCGTGATCATGAAGGAGGGGATGAACGTCCGCGGCCTCAACACGGCCGCCACGCTGTGGTGCTCGGCCGCCGTCGGCGCGTTCTGCGGCGCCGACCTGCCGCTGGAGGCCGTGTTCGTGATGGTGACGGTGCTGGCTTGCAACACCGCGCTGCGGCCGCTGGTGAACGCCATCAACCGCGCGCCGATCCGCGAATCCGCCACCGAGGCGACCTACGAGGTCCAGGTCACCACGGCACCTGGCGAGGCCGGGCCGGCCCAGGACCTGCTGGTCGAGCGCCTGGAGGCGGCCAATTACCCGGTCAGCAGCGTCGTGGTCGAGGAGCGCGGCGAGTCCGCGGTCGACGTGGTGGCAACCCTGACGGCCAGCGCCGTGAAGGCGGAGGAGCTCGACGCCGTCACCGCCGAGCTCGCCCGCGCCCCGGGCATCCGCCACGCCACCTGGTCGATCCAGACGGCGGATTGATCCGTTTCGGGGTCGGAACCCGGTCTGCTCGACCGCACCCGCGTGGTCCCGACCCGTGGGCCATCCATCGGGATCGCACGGGGTCCTCCGAACCGGCCCCCTGTTGACCGCCGTGTTGCTGCTCGAACCTCACGCGCAGCCGGATTAAATGTTTCTTCTAAACGTATGCATCTCATTTCCAGTCAGATCTGGAGATAATTCAATAATTTTATTCAGGACTAGATACATACTTGCCGTCACATCAGTTCTAGAATTAGAATGAGTCTGCAGAACGGAGGGTTCGATGCGCCGGAACTTTGCTCTTCCGATGATGGCTCTCGGGATGCTGGTGGTCTCCAGTCAAGCCCAGTCCGATACGCTGCAGGCCGATGCACAAAGTGCGGCCACCAAGTGGGATGACGCCTACAACAGCGGCGATATGGGCACCCTCGGCAGGCTCTATACGACGGACGCCGTCGTCGTGACGAAGGGCATGCCGCAATCGGGCGAGGGCATACAGAAGTTTTTCTCGGGCCTGAAATCCAAAGGCTGGGACGATCACAAAACAATCGTGAAGACGGCTCTGCCCAAGGACAACCTGCTCATCGTGTCGGGGCGCTGGGAGATGACCGGTCCCGTCGAAGGGGGCACGAAGAAGAAGTTCGAAGGAAACTGGGTGAACGTGATGGAACGCGGCAAGGATGGCTGGCGCACCGTCCTCCACACGTGGAACTAAGCCCCGCACCATAAGACGCTCGGCCTCGGCTTCCGACGGAGATCATGGAGGGACGCCGTGACACCATGGGTTCTGTTCGTCCTCCCCATCCTCCCCATCCTCACCGCCACGGCAGTCCAGGCCCTCGACGCGGAGGCCGTTGTCGGCACGTGGCGTCTTGCCAGCGCGACGCGCAACATCGTGGAATCCGGCGAAGTCATCGATGCCTATGGCGGGCCGAGGCCGAATGGATGGCTCACATACGGCACAGACGGTCGGATGATGGTGATCTGCGCGTTCGAGAACCGGGACAGGCCGGAAGCGAACGACAAGATGTCCGACGAAGACCGCGTCAAGCTGCACAAGACGTTCTTCGCCTATGCGGGCACCTACAAGGTTGAGGGGAGAACAATCACCCATATGATCGACACCTCGTGGAACGAAGTGTGGTCGGGGACCTCACAGGTCAGGAAAGTGGAGCTCATGGACAACGCGCTGATACTCACGACGTCGCCGTTCAAGTTCAATGTCGACGGACGGAACAGCATCATCACTTTGGTCTGGAAGAAGTATCCCTGAATGCGATGAGTGCCGTTCCCGATCGCGTCGAGACGGTCGACGGCAGATCACGGGGCGTTGCGTCGGGGCGGATCATCCCACCCTCGCCCTCGTCCTGAGGTGCGGCGAAGCCGCGTCGAAGGCGCCCTCCAGCCGGACGCGCGATCCCTGGAGTCCTCCTCCGAGGCCCGCTAGCGTGGTCACCTCAAGATGAGTGGGAGTGATGGGATAGGGGCGGGTCGTCGCGACTCACAACCGCGAGCCCCGCTCCGCGAACGGGACGCAACCCGAACGGTCGCGGCTGCAGGCCCGGCTTCAGCATCCCGGCTGGACAGGGTCTCAGGTTCGCGCGCCGCCGCACACGGTGCACGGTGACGGGCGTTCGAACCCCAGGCTCGACCCGATCGCGACGCAGCCGGCTCGCGATCCCGCCCCGGTCACGAAACCTCCGGGCCCGATCGAACCTTATCCGGCGGATGTCCGGAGACCGACCATGACCCAATCGCAGAAGAGCGCGCTGATCGTCGGGGCCTCCCGCGGCCTCGGGCTCGGCCTCGTCGAGACCTTCCTGGCGCGCGGCTGGCGGGTCACCGCGACCCAGCGCACGCCGTCCCCGCAGCTCGGCCGCCTGAGCGCCGAGGCGCTGCGCATCGAGACCGCCGACATCGACGACGATGCGGGTGTCGCCGCCCTCCACGACCGCCTGGCGGGCCAGCGCTTCGACCTGATCTTCGTGGTGGCCGGCGTCGCCACGCAGGCGCATGATCCGCTTCACGCGGTGCCCCGTTCGGTGGCCGCGCAGGTCTTCCTCACCAACGCGATCAGCCCGATCCGTTTCGCCGAGGCCTTCCTTGACCGCCTCGCCCCCGGCGGCAGCCTCGCGCTGATGAGCTCGGTCCTCGGCAGCGTCAGCCTCAACGACAGCGGCGGCTGGGAGACCTACCGGGCCAGCAAGGCGGCGCTGAACACCCTGGCGCGCAGCTTCGAGATCCGCCACCGGGCCGAGAACCTGTCGGTGCTGATCCTGCACCCGGGCTGGGTGCGCACCGAGATGGGCGGGGCGGAGGCCGATATCGACGTGGCGACCAGCGTCACGGGGCTCGCCGACGTGATCACGGACCGGCTCGGCCGGCCGGGCGCCCATTACCTCGATTACACGGGCAAGACGCTGCCGTGGTGACGCTGCGCCGGTAGGAGTCGCTCAGCGGCGCGGGTCGAGGGGCCGACCTCGGCGCTCGATCACCACGGTCGGACGGGTGCGCCGCTCGACCACGACAGTCCGGGGCGCTCGGCTCGGGCTCGCATGGGTCAGGATCCGCTCCGGCGCGCGCTCGGGCTTGGCCTTCTTGGCCGCCAGGACGTGCGGGCGGACCTCGTCGGCGGGCAGGCCCATCAGGCCCGCGGCGATCTCGACCTGCTGCTCGACATCGTCGGCGAGGTCTTGCGCGGCGGCGACCGCCTCGTTCACCGTCGGCGGCTCGCGGCGCACCCGGATCGGGGGCAGGTCGGCGAAGCTCTTCTGCGTCTTCTTCACGGAGCGACTCGCGGTCTTCATGGGGAAGACATAGCCCTTTCCGGGCCGGTTGTGCAGTGCATCAAAAACCTGTGACCGGCGTGCCCGGCACATGCCTTGAGGGCGCGTGATGCAGGAATGGGCAGGACGGGCCCAGCCCGCTCGGGCAGACGAACAATCCTTTGGCAGAATTCTTCCCAGCCCGCGCCGGATGCGACATAGGGGCGCAGGACGCTCCGTGCAACGTCCGGAACCGGCGTCACGCCGGCGGCGGCGTTAAGGCCGCCTGTGCTAGCATCGTCCGATGACCGAGACCCTCGATCCCCGGCTCACCCCGGCCCGTGCCGACCTCGCCGATCTCCGCCTGCGTGACCGGGTCACGGCGGCACGCTACGTGGCGGCCGCGCCGCGCCGGGTGACGGCGCCCGCGGCACCGCTGCGCCGGGCGCCATCCGCCACGGCCGGTCTCGACACCGAGGCTCTCCTCGGCGACGCCGTCGACGTCTACGACGAGGCGGACGGCTTCGCCTTCGTGCAGCTCGTCCGCGACGGCTATGTCGGCTACCTGCCGGCCGCCAGCCTGGGCCCGGCCGCACCGGAGCCGACCCATCGGGTCACGGCCCTGCGCACCTTCCTGTATCCCGAGCCGGACCTGAAGCGGCCGGTCCGCGCCCATCTGAGTCTCGGGGCGCGCCTCGTCGTGACCGGGGAGACGGACACGTATCTGGAGACCCCGGGCGGCTTCGTGTTCGTCCGCCATTGCGCGCCGGTGACGGCCTGCGAGCCCGACTATGCGGCGACCGCCGCGCGGCTCCTCGGGACGCCCTATCTGTGGGGCGGCCGCACCAGCCTCGGGCTCGACTGCTCGGGCCTCGTGCAGCTCTGCCTCGACACGGCTGGGCTGCCCTGCCCGCGCGACGCCGACATGCAGGAGCGCGACCTCGGCCATGCGCTGCCGCGCGACCACGTGGACCTGCGCCGGGGCGACTTCGTGTTCTGGCGCGGCCATGTCGGGCTGATGCTCGATTCCGAGACGCTGATCCACGCCAACGGCCACCACATGGCGGTGGCGGCCGAGCCCCTGGCCGAGGCCGTGGCCCGGATCCAGGCGAACAGTTTCGGCGCCGTGACCGGCATCCGGCGCCTCTGACCCGGCCGGGGTCCAATTCGCGCGGCAATCGTGCTACAGAGGCGCCCCGCGGCCGTCTTCCTGCCCGGTTCCTGAGCCAGGAATGTTGACAGGACAGCCCCGCCCTCGCCACATCCCCCGCATGACCGTCGATATCGCGACCCCCGAGCCCGTCCTGGGCACCGCCGGCAAGCCGCCGCTGGAGATCCTGCTCTGCGCCCCGCGCGGCTTCTGCGCCGGCGTGGTGCGGGCCATCGACGTGGTGGAGCGGGCGCTCGCCATCTATGGGCCGCCCGTCTACGTCCGCCACGAGATCGTGCACAACAAGTACGTGGTCGAGAGCCTGAAGCGGAAGGGCGCGGTGTTCGTCCGCGAGCTGGACGAGGTGCCGGACGGCGCCGCCCCGGTGATCTTCTCCGCCCACGGCGTCGCCAAGACGGTGCCGGCGAACGCTGATTCGCGCGGGCTGACCACGATCGACGCCACATGCCCGCTGGTCACCAAGGTCCACCGCGAGGCCGAGATCCACCACAAGCGCGGCCGCCACGTGCTGCTGGTCGGCCATTCCGGCCATCCCGAGGTGGTCGGTACGATGGGCCAGCTGCCCAAGGGCTCGATCACCCTGGTGGAGGATCTCGAGCAGATCGCGGCCCTGACCCCGGACAATCCCGACAACCTCGCCTGGGTGACCCAGACCACCCTCTCGGTCGACGACACCCGCCACATCGTCGAGGCGCTGAAGAAGAAGTTCCCGAACATCACCGGGCCGCACAAGGACGACATCTGCTACGCCACCACCAACCGCCAGGAGGCGGTGAAGCAGGTGGCGCCGCTGGTCGACGCGCTGATCGTGGTCGGCTCGTCGAACTCGTCGAACTCGCAGCGCCTGCGCGAGGTCGCCGAGCGGGTCGGCTGCCCGATCACCCGCCTGGTGCTCCGTGCCGAGGAGATCGACTGGCCGGCCTTCGAGGGCATCCGCAAGCTCGGCCTCACCGCCGGCGCCTCGGCCCCCGAGGTGCTGGTCGAGGAGATCATCGATGCCTTCGCGGCCCGCTACGACGTGATCGTCGACACGGTCTCGACGGTGATCGAGGACATGGTCTTCCCGCTGCCGCGGGAGCTGCGCAGCGAGGCCGCTGAGTAGGCGACCCAGTAGGCAGCCTGGACACAGGCGCGGCAGGCTTTATGCGGGGGCGCTTCGGCGCCCCTCGTCGTATCGAAGTTCCAAAAATCCAGAGCGCGAACACGTGGCCGTCTACACCGAGGTATCCGACGCGGCGCTCGCCGACTTCCTGTCGGCCTACGCGATCGGCGGCCTGCTCTCCTACAAGGGCATCGCCGAGGGCGTCGAGAACTCGAACTTCTTCCTGCACACGACCGACGGCGCCTACATCCTGACGCTCTACGAGAAGCGCGTCCGGGAGCAGGACCTGCCGTTCTTCATCGGTCTGATGGAGCACCTCTCGGCCCGTGGCCTCGCCTGCCCGCAGCCAGTCCGGGACCGGACCGGCCAGGCTCTCGGCCAGCTCTGCGGCCGGCCCGCCGCCATCGTGAGCTTCCTGGAGGGCGTCTCCGTCAAGGCGCCGGGCGCCGAGCATTGCCGGGAACTCGGCCGGGCGCTGGCCGCGCTCCACGAGGCCGGCCGGGACTTCGCCATGGTGCGGGAGAACAGCCTCTCGGTCTCGTCCTGGCGGCCGCTCTTCGCACAGGCCGAGGCCCAGGCCGATTCGGTCGAGCCCGGCCTCGCGGAGCGGACCCGGGCCGACCTCGCCGTTCTTGAGGCGCACTGGCCCCGCGATCTGCCGGGCGGCGTGATCCACGCCGACCTGTTCACCGACAACGTGTTCTTCATCGGCGACGCGCTGTCGGGCCTGATCGACTTCTACTTCGCCTGCACGGATGCGTTCGCGTACGACCTCGCGGTCTGCCTCAACGCGTGGTGCTTCGACCCCGACGGAACCTTCCACCGCGACAGGGCGGCGGCCCTGATCGCCGGCTACGAGGCCGTGCGGCCGCTCGAACCCGTTGAGGTCGCTGCCCTGCCGATCCTGTGCCGGGGCGCCGCCCTGCGCTTCATGCTGACCCGCCTGGTCGACTGGCTGAACGTGCCGCCGGGCGCCCTGGTGAAGCCCAAGGACCCGCGGGAATTCGATCGCCGGCTCACCTTCCACCGGCAGGCGCGGGACGCCCGGGATTACGGATGGGCGGGCTGAGACGCGGATGAGCACTCGGCCGTGCCGGCGACCCGTCAAACAACCGGGTCGCCGCGTGGCCGTGGCAGCAATGCTGCCGTTCAACCGGCGGTGAGCGCGGAGCCCGGACCCGGAGGGACACGCCGGAGGCGGGCAATCCAGAGCTGATGACGCGCCACGATCTTGCACCGATGCGGATCTGGGTTCCGGGCTCGCCTGCGGCGCCCCGGAATGACGGGGCACGCGGTCGCGATGCTTTCCTACGGAGACGAGGATCAAGCGATCTGCGCATCCCTTCGCCCGCAGGGGGGCGGGAGAGGCGCGGAACGAATGGCCCTCGCTTCCGAACAAGTCGCCGAGCCGCTCAGTCGGTCTGCCCGTCGAGGCCCAGCCAGTGGCGGCCGTCACGCGCCAGGAGGTCGTCGGCCTCCTTCGGGCCGGTGCTCCCGGCCGGGTAGAAGGCCACCTCCGCCTGCGGCCAGCCCTTGAGCAGCGGCTCCACCGCAGCCCAGCCGGCCTCGATGTTGTCGGCGCGCTGGAACAGCGTCGCATCGCCGGTCATGCAATCGTAGAGCAGCGTCTCGTAGCCGACATTCGGCCGGTCGGCGAAGAAGTCCTTGTAGTGGAAGCCGGAGCGGACCCGGCCGATCTTCATCTGCGGCCCCGGCACCTTGACGTTGAACTCGGTGCTGACCCCGTGGTCGGGATCGATCAGGATCCGCATCACGGTCGGCCCGAGATCGGCGGTCGGCGTGTCCTCGAACATCTTGAACGGGGCGGGCTTGAACAGGATCGCGATCTCGGTGCGCCGCCCGGTCATGCGCTTGCCGGTGCGGATGTAGAACGGCACGCCGGCCCAGCGCCAATTCTCGATGTGGAGCTTCAACGCGATGTAGGTCTCGGTGACCGAGTCCTTGGCGACCTGCGGCTCGTCCCGGTAGGCCGGGACGTCGCGCCCCTCCGAGGTGCCGGCCGTGTACTGCCCACGCACCGCGTCCTCGGGCGGGATCGGCCGCACGGCCTCGGCGAGCTTTGCCTTCTCGGTGCGCACGGCCTCGGCGTCGAAGGAGTTCGGCGGCTCCATCCCGACCATGCAGAGCAGCTGGAACATGTGGTTCGGCACCATGTCGCGCAGCGCCCCGGTCGGCTCGTAGAAGCCGCCGCGCTCCTCGACGCCGACCGTCTCGGCGGCGGTGATCTGGATGCTGTCGATATATTCCCGCCGCCAGACCGGCTCGAGCAGGCCGTTGGCGAAGCGGAACGCCATGATCGACTGCACGGTCTCCTTACCCAGGAAGTGGTCGATCCGGTAGAACTGGCTCTCGTCGCCCTGTTTGAGGATCCGGGCATTGAGCGCCCGGGCCGAGTCGAGATCGGAGCCGAACGGCTTCTCGATGACCACGCGGCGGAAGCTGTCGCCCTCTTGCTTGAGCAGCCCGGCCTGGCCGAGCCCGTCCACGATGGTCCCGAAGAAGCGCGCCGCCACCGCGCAGTAGAACACCGCGCTGCCGGAAACCCGCTGCTTCACGGCCGCGTAGGTCTCGGGCTTCTCGAAATCGCCTTTGAGGTAGTGGAGCCGGTCCCGGATGAAGCCCCAGCTCGTCGGGTCGATGTGGTCGGCGTGGAACTCGGAGGTCGGGTCCTTGCTGAACGCCTCCAAGGTCCGGGTGAGGTTTTCGCGCAGGGATTCGTCGGTGCCGTCGTTGTGATCGATGCCGAGGATCGAGAAGCCCTCAGACAGGAGCCCGGCCCCTGCCAGATTGTAGAGCGAGGGCATCAGCAGGCGCTTGGTCAGGTCGCCGCCGGCCCCGAAGATCACCAGCGTGCAGGTCGGCGCCGGCTTGGTGCCGCAGGCCGCCTTGTCGTTGAGGGCTGTCGTCGGCTCGGCCATCCCTGACTCCCGTGTGGCTGCGGTGCAGCAAACCGGCCTGACAACCCGCCGCGGCGAGGCCCGTTCCGGTACCCGTTGGGCTATGCTGCGCCGAGTCTAGGATCAAGGAACCCCGCATGCATAGCCATTCCCTCGAACCCTGGACGCACGGCCACGTCTTCCTGGGCGACCGGCACGATCGCCACGCCCGCCGGACCTGGGCGGTCGTCGCGCTCACGGCCGCCACCATGGTCGCCGAGATCCTCGGCGGCACGTGGTTCGGCTCCATGGCGCTGGTCGCCGACGGCTGGCACATGTCGACCCACGCGGCGGCGCTGGGCATCGCGGCGCTCGCCTACCATTTCGCCCGACGACACGCGGACGATCCGCGCTTCAGCTTCGGCACCGGCAAGTTCGGGGATCTGGCGGCCTTCGCCAGCGCGATCATCCTCGGGCTCATCGCGCTGCTGATCGGGGCCGAGAGCCTCGACCGTCTGCTGCACCCGGTGGCGATCGGCTTCGGACCGGCGATCCCGATCGCCGTCGTGGGGCTCGCCGTGAACCTCGCCAGCGTCTGGCTGCTCCACGACGATCACAACGCCGAAGACGGCGGGCACACCCACGGGGGACACGCGCACGGCGGCCATTCCCACGGGAGCCACGCCCACGCGGGACACGGCGGACACGACACCAACTTCCGGGCCGCCTACATCCACGTGCTCGCAGACGCGCTCACCTCGGTCCTGGCCATCGCGGCCCTGCTCGGCGGGCGCTATCTCGGCCTTGCCTGGCTCGATCCGGCTATGGGGCTGGTCGGCACGGCGGTGATCCTGGCGTGGTCGTGGAGCCTCCTGCGCACAGCCGGCCTCGTGCTCCTCGACGCCCGGCCCTCGGCCGCGGCCACCCGGGAGATCCGGGAGCGGCTGGAGACCGGCGGCGACCGGATCAGCGACCTGCATCTCTGGCAGGTCGGGCCGGGCCACCGCGCTGCCGTGATCGCCCTCGTCAGCGATGATCCGCAGCCGCCCGCCCACTACAAGGCACGGCTGGCCGGGATGAGGGGGCTGAGCCACGTCACCGTGGAGGTCCAGCCCTGCCAGGGGCATGCGGCGGTGGCCTGAGAGGAGCACACTCCGCGTCGGCAACGCACGGCGGTCTTCCAACCCACCCCCTCATACTGAGGTGCTGAGCACAGCGGAGGCCGCGAAGGAGACCTCCGGTTGATCGCGCGCTCCCTGGAGCGCTCCTTCGAGGCCTGCTGGCGCGGGCGCCTCAGGATGAGGGCGGAGGGTGGGAAGGTCTGCGTCGAACAGGCTACGAAATTGTCCGACGCACCCTACTCGTCCGGGCGGACCGCCTGACCGCCCCGGTCGATCGGCAGACTCGGACCCTTCAGCTCGGAATCGCTCGGCAGGGCGCGCACGTCCCAGCCGCCGCCGAGCGCCCGGATCAGCGTCACCGCCGCGGTGAAGCGGCTCAGCCGTACCTGGAGGGCGTTGACCTCGTTGGTTACCAGCAGGTTCTGCGCGGTCACCACGGTGGTGAAGTTCTGGGTGCCGGCCCGGTACTCGTTGAGGGTGATCTCCACGGCCTTGCGCGACAGGTCCACGGCGGTGTCCTGCGCCCCCTGCTGCTGGCCGAGGATGCGTAGCGCGGCCATCTGGTTCTCGACCTCGGCGAAGGCCGACAATACCACCTGCCGGTAATTGGCCACCGCGGCGTCGTAGCCGGCCTCGGCCGAGCGCAGCGCCGCCGTGCGGGCGCCGCCGTCGAACAGCACCTCGCTGCCGGAGGCCGCCACCGACCAGACCTGATTGGCCGCCGAGAGCAGGCCGTTGCGGGTCGCCCCGGAGATCCCGCCCTGGGCCGAGATCGTCACGGTCGGGAAGAAGGCCGCCACCGCCACGCCGATGCGCTCGCTCTGCGCCTGGACGAGCCGCTCGGCCTGGGCCACGTCCGGCCGCCGCTCCAGAAGATCGCCCGGGATCCCGACCGGCACCCCGGGGGGATTGCGCCCGATGCCGGCCACCGGGATCGACACCTCGGAGGGTGGCCGCCCGATCAGGGTGGCGATGGCGTTGACGTACTGCACCCGGGTCAGGCGCACCGCGATGGCCTGCGCCTGGATGGTCTGGACCTGGGTCTGGGCGGTGATCACGTCGGAGCGGGCCGCGACGCCGGCGGCGTACTGGTTCTCGGTGATCGCCAGGGTCTTCTTGAAGTTCTCGACATTCTCGTCGAGCACCTTCTGCAAGGCATCCGCGTAGCGCACCGTCAGGTAATCCGCCGCGATCTCGGCCTGGATGGACAGGCGGGTCAGCGCGATCGTGGCGGCGTCGGATTGCGCCAGGGCCGCCTCGCTCTCGATGTTGCGGCGAGTGCCGCCGAACAGGTCGAGTTCCCAGCTCGCCTGGCCGATCAGCGCCACGTTGGTCCGCGTGGTGGTGCCGCTGCCGGTCCGGGTGATGCTCGGCGCGCCGATCACCGTCGGGTACAGGGCGGCCTGTGCGGAGGCGACCAGCGCCCGCGCCTGCCGGTAATTCGCCACCGCCTGCCGGAGGGACTGGTTGTCGACGTCGACCAGGCGGATCAGCCGATCCAGCGTCGGATCCCGGAACACCCGCCACCAGTCGCCGCGCTCGACGGCGTCGCTCGGCCGGGCCTCGCGCCAGCCCTTCTTCCGCGCCGCGACGTAGGCCGGGCTGTCCTCCCGGACGCCGCCCTGCTTGTAGGCGAGGGGCGTCTCCACGGAGGGCCGGGCGTAGTCGGGGCCGACCACGCAGCCGGCGAGGAGCGGGGCGGCGAGGAGGAGGGACGCGAGGGTGCGGCACCGGCGATCGGCAGCGGCGAGTTGGTGACTCGACGGTCCGACGGAAGCAGGCGTGATGCCCACTCGCGCCCTCATCCTGAGGTGCCGGAGCACAGCGGAGGCCTCGAAGGAGGGCTCCAGCTGATTGTGCGATCCCTGGAACCCTCCTTCGAGGCCCGCTGGCGCGGGCGCCTCAGGATGGGGGCGTCGGTTGGACAGATGCTCACACCCGGCCGGAGCCGCCGCTGTTTCACGTGAAACCTTAACCATCATTCCCCGGCCGGCAGCGCCGCTTCTCCGCCCCGTCCGGCGCGCCTGCGGCGGTTGAGCACCCTGTGCCGGAGGCGATCGAGGGTGAGGTAGACGACGGGGGTGGTGTAGAGGGTCAGGATCTGGCTCACAATCAGGCCGCCGACGATGGCGATGCCGAGCGGCCGGCGCAGCTCCGCGCCCTCGCCGTTGGCCAGGATCAGCGGCACGGCGCCGAGCATGGCCGCCAGCGTCGTCATCATGATCGGCCGGAAGCGCAGGAGACAGGCCTCCCGGATCGCGTCCACGGGATTTGCGCCCCGGGTCCGCTCGGCGTCGATCGCCACGTCGATCATCATGATCGCGTTCTTCTTCACGATGCCGATCAGCAGGAAGACCGCAATCAGCGCGATGATGGTGAAGTCGGTGCCGGTCACCAGCAGGGCCAGCACCGCGCCGACGCCGGCCGACGGCAGGGTCGAGAGGATCGTCAGCGGGTGCACGAAGCTCTCGTACAGGATTCCCAGCACGGCGTAGACCGCCAGGATCGCCGCCAGGATCAGAAGCGGCTGGCGCGAGGCCGAGGCGACGTAGTTCTTGGCCGCGCCGGCATACTCGCCGTGGATCGTCGCCGGAAGGCGTAGGGAGGCCATCGCCTGGTCGATGGCCGCGGTGGCGTCCGACAGGCTCTTGCCCGGCGCGAGGTTGAACGAGATCGTGGTCGCCACGAACAGGCCCTGGTGGCTGACCTGCACGGGCGCATTCCCCGGCTCGATCCGCGCGAAGGCCGAGAGCGGCACCATCGTCTCCTTGGCGGCCGAGACCGGGGCGCTCGACGAGGCGCCGCCCTTGCTCGCCGCGATCGCGTTGGAGGACGCGTTGCGGGCCGAGTCGGAGGCGATCGCGGCGGCGTTCGACGCCGTGTCGGCCGTGCTGGCCGAGGCCGCCGCACCCGTGCTGCCGGGGGCGCCGCCGACCGCGCCGGTGCCGGCGGCGGCGCCCCCGGCACTCGTGGTCGCCGACGACGCGCTGCCGGGGCTGCTCGTGCCGGTCGCCGCGTTGGTGTTGACGCTGCCGCCCGCCGCGACGGTGCCGGCCACCGCGTTGGTGGTCGCCGAGCCGGCCGCGTTGCCGCCCGAGGTCGAGACGTAGATCTGCTTGAGCGTCTCCGGCGTCTCCAGGTAGCGCGGCGCGATCTCCATCACGACGTGGTACTGGTTCAGCGGGTTGTAGATCGTCGAGACCTGGCGCTGGCCGAAGGCGTCGTAGAGCGTGTTGTCGATCTTGTTCGGGGTGATGCCGTAGCGGAACGCGGTCGCCCGGTCGATCACCACCCGGCTCTCCAGCCCGCCCTCCTGCTGGTCGGAGGTGACGTCCGCGAAGGTCGGGTCCTTCTGCAGGGCGGCGAGCAGCTTCGGGGCGGCGGCGAACAGCTCCTCGGCGGTGTCGCCCTGGAGGGTGTACTGATACTGGGCGAAGCTCTGGCGGCCGCCCATCTGCAGGTCCTGGCGGGGGAAGACGTAGAGCCGCGCGCCCGCGACCTGTGCCAGCTTCGGCCGAAGCCGCGCCATCACGGTGGAGATCGGCGCCCGCGCGTTGAGCGGCTTCAGCCCGACGAAGACGTTGGCCGAGTTGGTGCCCCGGCCGCCCGTGAAGCCGACCACGCTCTCGACCGCCGGATCGGCGCCGACGATCGCGGTCGCCTGCTTGAGCTTCTTCTCCATCGATTGGAACGAGATGCGCTGGTCGGCCTGGATGCCGCCCATCATCTGGCCGGTATCCTGCTCGGGGAAGAAGCCCTTCGGGACGATGATGTAGAGGTAGACGTTGAGTCCGACCGTGGCGAGCAGGCTCAGCAGGACGAGGCGCGGATGGGCGAGCGCCACCTCCAGCGTCCGCGCGTAGGCGCGGAGCAGCCCCGAGAAGCCGCCCTCCAGCATCCGGATCAGCCGGTTCGGCCGGCGCCCCGAAGCGGGTGCCCCGTCCGGACCGTGCCCCTCGGCGCGCAGCAGCCGGGCGCACATCATCGGCGTCGTGGTGAGCGACAGGACCAGGGAGATCAGGATCGACAGCGACAGGGTGACGGAGAATTCCTGGAAGATGCGGCCGACGAGGCCGCCCATCAGCAGGATCGGCAGGAACACCGCGATGAGCGACAGGCTCATCGAGATCACCGTGAAGCCGACCTCCCGGGCGCCGATCAAGGCCGCCTGGAGCCGGGGCTTGCCCTCCTCGATGTGCCGCTGGACGTTCTCCAGCACCACGATGGCGTCGTCGACCACGAAGCCAGTGCCGATGATCAGCGCGGTGAGGGACAGGATGTTGAGCGAGTAGCCGAGCAGGTACATCGCCGAGAAGGTGCCGATGATCGAGATCGGCACCGCGACCGCCGGGATCAGCGTGGCCCGCCAGGAGCGCAGGAAGCCGAACACCACCAGGATCACGAGGCCGACCGCCACCAGCAGCGTCTCCTCGGTGGCCGAGAGCGAGGCGCGGATCGTGGCGCTGCGGTCGCCCGTGAGCTTGATGTCGATGCCGCCGGGCAGGGCCGCGGTGATCTGCGGCAGCGCCTCCTTCACGGCGTTGATCGTCTCGACCACGTTGGCGCCGGGCTGCTTGTAGACGAACAGCAGCACGCCCGGCTCGCCGTTGACGATGCCGAGGTTGCGCTTGTCCTCGACGCCGTCGAGCACCTGGCCGACATCGGTGAGCTTCACCGCCGCGCCGTTGCGGTAGGCCACGATGATGTCGCGGTAATCGGCGGCCTTGCGGCCCTGGTCGTTGGCGTAGAGCTGGTAGCGGCGGGGGCCGACGTCGATCTCGCCCTTGGGCGAGTTGGCGTTGGCCGAGGCCAGCGCCGCCCGGATGCCCTCGAGGCCGATGCCGTAGTTGAACAGGGCCGTGGGATCGAGTTCGACCCGCACCGCCGGCAGGGACGAGCCGCCGATATCGACGTTGCCGACGCCGGGCAGCTGCGACAGCTTCTGCTGCACGACGGTGGCGGCGGAATCGTAGACCTGGCCGCGGGTCAGCGTCTGCGAGGTCATGCCGAGGATGATGATCGGCGTGTCGGCGGGGTTGAACTTGCGGTAGGTCGGGTTCTGCCGGAGCGCCGCGGGCAGGTCGGCGCGCGCCGCGTTGATCGCGGCCTGGACGTCGCGGGCCGCCCCGTCGATGTCGCGGTTGAGGCCGAACAGCAGCACGATCCGGGTGGAGCCCAGCGTGTTGGTCGACGTCATCTCGTTGACGTCCGCGATGGCGCCGAGCCGCCGCTCCAGGGGCGCCGCCACGGTGGCGGCCATGGTGTCGGGCGAGGCGCCGGCCATCTGCGCCTGGACGAGGATGACGGGGAAGTCGATCTGCGGCAGCGGCGCCACCGGCAGCTTCAGGAAGGCGAACAGCCCGGCGAGCAGCACGCCGATCGTGAGCAGCGTGGTCGCCACCGGCCGCCGGATGAACGGCTCGGAGATGTTCACGGGAGCGCCCCGCCGCCCGCGAGATCCGGATCGCGTCGCCCGGAAATCCGCCGCTCCAGCCGGTCGAACGCCAGGTAGATCACCGGCGTCGTGAACAGCGTCAGCACCTGGCTGACGATCAGGCCGCCCGCGATGCAGATGCCGAGCGGCTGGCGCAGCTCCGAGCCCACGCCGGTGCCGAGGATCAGCGGCACCGCAGCGAACAGGGCCGCCAGCGTCGTCATCAGGATCGGCCGGAAGCGCAGGAGGCAGGCCTGAAAGATCGCCTCCCGAGGCTCCAGCCCGTCCTCGCGCTCCGCCTGGAGCGCGAAGTCGATCATCATGATGGCATTCTTCTTCACGATGCCGATCAGCAGCACGATGCCGATCACCGCGATGATGTCGAGGGACAGGCCGAACAGCATCAGGCCGAGCAGCGCCCCGATCCCCGCCGACGGCAGGGTCGAGAGGATCGTGATCGGGTGGATGAAGCTCTCGTAGAGCACGCCCAGCACGATGTAGACCGTCACGATCGCCGCCAGCACGAGGAACAGCTCGTTGCCGAGCGCCGACTGGAAGGCGAAGACCGAGCCCTGCGGCACCACCCGGAACGAGGGCGGCAGGCCGATCTCGGCCTTGACCCGGTCGATCGCCTCGACGCCCTGTCCGAGGGCCGCGCCCGGCGCGAGGTTGAACGACACGGTGGTGGCCGGGAACTGGCCGAGATGGGAGATCAGCAGCGGCGCCCGCCGCTCGCTGATCCGCGCCACGGCCGACAGCGGCACCTGACCGTTCGCCGCCGTGGAGGAGGGCAGGTAGATCGCGTCGAGGCTACGCAGGGTCGTGTGCAGCTTCGGATCGGCCTCCAGGATCACCCGGTACTGGTTCGACTGGGTGAAGATCGTCGAAATGATCCGCTGTCCGAAGGCGTCGTAGAGGGCGTTGTCGATCGTCGCCGGGGTGATGCCGTAGCGGCCGGCGGTGGGCCGGTCGATGGTCACGTAGGCGGCGAGCCCTTGGCCCTGGTGGTCGCTCGCCACGTCGGTGACCACGGGCGATTTCGCCAGCGCCTCGGTGAAGCGCGGCACCCAGGTCTCGAAATCGTCGATGTTCGGGCTCTCGAGGATCACCTGGTACTGGGTCGCCGAGACCGCCGTGTCGATGGTCAGGTCCTGGACCGGCTGCATGTAGAGCCGCATGCCGGGCGCGTCCGCGGCCGCCGCCGAGATCCGCCGGATGATCGCGCTGGCAGACGCCGTGCGCTCCTCCCGGGGCTTCAGGTTGATCAGCATCCGGCCGGAATTGAGCGTGACGTTCTGGCCGTCGACGCCGATGAACGACGACAGGCTGGCGACGTCCGGATCCTTGAGGACGATCTCGGCCATGCGCTGCTGCCGCTCGGCCATGGCGGCGTAGGAGACCGACTGGTCGGCCTGGGTGATGCCCTGGATCACGCCCGTGTCCTGCACCGGGAAGAAGCCCTTGGGGATCACCACGAACAGGTAGGCGGTGAGCGCCAGCGTGCCCAAGGCCACCAGCAGCGTCAGGCCCTGGTGGTCCAGCACCACCCGCAGGGAGCGGCCGTAAGATTCGATCGTGCCGTCGATGGCGCGCCGGCCGAGGCGGGCGATCGCGCCCTCCCGGCGGTGGCGGGTCTCGGCCTCCGGCACATGCTTCAGGAGCCGCGCGCACAGCATCGGCACCAGGGTCAGCGAGACCACCGCCGAGATGATGATCGTGGCCGCCAGCGTGATGGCGAATTCGTGGAACAGGCGCCCGACCACGTCGCCCATGAACAGGAGCGGGATCAGCACGGCGATCAGCGAGACGGTCAGCGAGATGATGGTGAAGCCGATCTCGCGGGAGCCCTTCAGCGCCGCCTCAAGGGGCGAGTCGCCGGCCTCGACGTGGCGGGCGATGTTCTCGATCACCACGATGGCGTCGTCGACCACGAAGCCGGTGGCGATGGTCAGCGCCATCAGCGACAGGTTGTCGAGGGAGAAGCCGTACAGGTCCATCACCGACAGGGCGCCGACCAGCGACAGCGGCACCGACAGGCTCGGGATCAGGGTCGCCGACAGGCTGCGCAGGAACAGGAAGATCACCAGCACGACGAGGGCGATGGCGAGGCCGAGCTCGAACTGCACGTCCTCCACGGAGGCGCGGATCGTGGTGGTGCGGTCGGTGAGCGGCGCCACCGCCACGGCGGCCGGCAGGCTCGCCTGCATCTGCGGCAGCAGCGACTTGATCTTGTCGACCGTGGCGATGACGTTGGCGCCCGGCTGGCGCTGGATGTTGAGGATCACCGCCGGCGTCGCGTCGGCCCAGGCGCCGAGCTTGGTGTTCTCCGGCCCCTCGACCACGTCGGCGACCTCCGAGAGCATCACCGGGGCGCCGTTGCGGTAGGCGATGATCGCCGAATCGTAGGCCTTCGGGTCGCGGATCTGGTCGTTGGCGTTGATCGCGTAGGACTGCTTCGGCCCGTCGATCGTGCCTTTCGGCGTGTTGACGTTGAGGTTGGTGATGGTCGTGCGCAGGTCGTCGATGTTGAGCCCGTAGGCGGCGAGCGCCCTTGCGTTGAACCGCACCCGCACGGACGGGCGCTGCCCCCCTGAGATGCTCACGAGGCCGACGCCCGCCACCTGGCTGATCTTCTGGGCGAGCCGCGATTCCGCCAGATCCCGGACCTGGGTGAGCGGCAGGGTCTTGGAGGTCAGCGCCAGCGTCAGGACCGGCGCGTCGGCCGGGTTGACCTTGGCGTAGACCGGCGGCGCCGGCAGGTCGGAGGGCAGCAGGTTGCCGGCGGCGTTGATCGCCGCCTGGACCTGCTGCTCGGCGATGTCGAGGGACAGGTCCAGGCTGAACTGCAGGGTGATGACCGAGGCGCCCGCGGAGGATTGCGAGGTCATCTGGTTGAGGTTGGCGAGCTGCCCGAACTGCCGCTCTAGGGGCGCGGTCACCGAGGAGGTCATCACCTCGGGGCTGGCGCCGGGATAGAAGGTCTGGACCTGGATCGTCGGGTAGTCGACCGCCGGCAGCGCCGAGACCGGCAGGTTCAGGTACGACACGCCGCCGACGATCAGGATCGCCAGCATCAGCAGCGTCGTGGCTACCGGGCGGAGGATGAACAGGCGGGACGGGTTCATGGGCGCGACTCGTCCGCGCCGGACAGCCTAGGCTGCAGGGAGGCTTGCATCGGACGGCATGGCCATCCCGTCCGCGCCCTCATCCTGAGGTGCCGGAGCATAGCGCGGGCCTCGAAGGAGCCCTCCAGCCGGCCGGGCGATCCCTGGAGCCCTCCTTCGCGGCGGCTCCGCGGCCCCTCAGTATGAGGAGGAGATTGGGACTGACCGTCTGGAAGCGCCTCAAGTCCGCGGAGGAGGGCGGGGAGGCCGCGGGTCTCGCGCACCAGAGCCGTCCTCACTGCGCCTGACGGCGCCGGTGCCGACGACCGCCCTCCGCTGTCCCTTGGGAATCCACCGCCGTGTCGGCGGGCGCGCCGGGCTTCACATCCCCTTTGCCGTCGGGCTTGGCCTCGGCGGCCTTCCCGTCGCCCGCGGCCGCCTGCGCGCCCTCGGTGATCCGTACGGGCGCGCCGTCCTTCAGCCGGTCGGTGCCGTCCGTGACGACGCGATCGCCCGGGTTCAGGCCGGAGGCCACCACGGTGCTGGTCCCGTCGGTCTCGCCGGTCTTGATCGGCCGGACCGTGACCTTGTTGTCCCCGTCCATCAGGTAGACGTAGGTGCCGGGCGTGCCCTGGAGCAGGCTGGAATTCGGCACCAACGTCGCGCCCCGCACCGTGTCGACGGTCAGCTTGGCGTTTACGAACTGGTTCGGGAACAGCTCCTCGTCGGCGTTGTCGAACAGGGCGCGCAGCTTCACCGTGCCAGTGGTCGTATCGATCTGGTTGTCGACCGTGTCGAGCCGGCCGGTTGCGATCTCGTGCGCGTCGCCGCGATCGTAGGCCCGCACGGTGAGCTTCGCGCCGGCGCGCACCTGCCGCATCACCCGCGACACGTCGTCCTCCGGCAGGGTGAACACCACCGAGATCGGGTGCAACTGGGTCACCACCACGATCGCCGTGGAGGCGGCCGAGATGTAGTTGCCCTGGTCGACTTGGCGCAGGCCGACCCGGCCGTCCACCGGCGACGTGATGTGCGTGTAGGCGATGTTGAGCCTCTGCTGGTCGACCAGCGCCTGGTCGGCCGCGACCGTGCCCTCGTTCTGCTTCACCAGGGCGGCCTGGGTGTCGACGTTCTGCTTCGAGATCGAATCCTGCCGGTTCAGCGTCTGGTAGCGCTGGAGGTCGAGCTTCGAGTTCTGCAAGAGAGCCTGGTCGCGGGCGAGCTGGCCCTGGTACTGGGCGAGCAGCGCTTCGTAGGGCCGGGAATCGATCTGCGCGAGTTCGTCGCCCGCCTTGACGGTCTGGCCCTCGCGGAACTTCACCTGGGTGAGATAGCCGCTGATCTGCGACTTCACCGTCACAGTGGCGAGCGGCGTCACCGTGCCGAGGCCCTGGAGGATCACCGGCATGTCGCCGGTCGTGACCTGCGCGATGCCCACCGCCTGCGGCGTGTCGGCGCCGCCGTGCCGGCCGCCGCGGCCACCGGCCCGATGGGCCGTCGCGGGCTCGGCGCCCTTGTCGGTGCGGGCCTCGTACCAGCGATGGCCGATCGCCCCGGCGCCGGCGAGCAGCACCAGGATCACGAGCCAGCGGATCGGCCGGAACCGCCGCCGCCGGACGTCGCGCGCGGGCGCCTCGCCGGGCTGGTAGGCGCGGGCGGTGTCGGTCCGGATCGGTGAACTCTCGTTCATGCCTGACTAGAGCACAGGACGATCGCCTGCGCGACCGATTGCACCCTATCCCTCACTGTCCAAACCCCCATGTCCGGTCTCCGCGGTGCCGCATGCTGCCGCGGCCCGAAGGCCCCGCCGAAGCTCACCCTCCCGTCGGGACGGCGGCGGCTCCGATCCCGCGGACGGGAGCGTAAGCCCATAAAGCTGTCCGGGACCCGAACGGCTCCTTACCGCGGCGTCATGGCCACCGGGCGGCCTCGATCGTGCGGGTTCCTCGGTGCCCGCCCAATGCGCCGTCACTAGGGCGGCGAGGTTTCAGTCGTGTTGCTGGGGGCCGCCGGCCGGCGCCGCGTAGGCGCTGAGCACCGCGCGGAACGCCGCATCTACGGGCGTGACCGGCAGGGCGCGGCGCAGGCCGAATCCGGCGCCGCCGATCAGGAGGGCCAGAAGCAGGCAGCCGAGGAGCTCGCGCGCTGTCATCCGCATGTCGGATCCCGGGCGCCGGTCCGGCGACCGGAACGGCCGGCCCCGGACATGACCAAAGGGCCACCGACCCGCAAGTCGATGACCCTTCGTGAGGACCGGAGCGGCACTCCGCTGACGGGGCGAGGGGGCGAAGCCCCATCGGCGAGAGCGCCGCTCCGACCGTGCTCTCAACCTACGATACGAGTGATGAAAGTCAACATTCGTCAGCCGGTTGTTGGGCGCCGGACAGCGCGTCTGTGCGAGTGCGCACATTCCGCATCGCGCGGCGGCCATGGTACAGGCCGGCGATGCCGAGACCCGTCATGCCGATACCTGCGACACATTTGGCCCCGGGCCGCACAGCATGAATCCCGTTTTCGCCGCGCTGCCCACGACGGTGTTCGAGACCATGTCGCGGCTCGCGCAGGTCCATGGCGCCATCAATCTCGGCCAAGGCTTTCCGGACGATCCCGGCCCCGAAGACGTGCGCGAACGGGGCGCGCGGGCGCTCCGCGACGGCTGGAACCAGTATCCGCCGATGATGGGTCTGCCGGCCCTGCGCGAGGCGGTCGCCGTCCATTACGCGCAGCATCAGGGACTGACGCTCGATCCCGAGACCGAGGTGATGGTGACCTCCGGTGCCACCGAGGCGCTCGCTGGCGCGCTGCTGGCCCTGATCGAGCCCGGCGACGAGGTCGTGCTGTTCGCGCCCATGTACGACGCCTACCTGCCGCTGGTCCGGCGGGCCGGCGGCGTGCCGCGGATCGTCGCCCTGCAGCCCCCGGCCTTCCGCCTCGACGAGGCGGCCCTGGCGGACGCGTTCGGGGACCGCACCCGGGTCGTGGTGCTGAACAATCCGCTGAACCCGAGCGCCACCCTGTTCGCCCCGGACGACCTCGCCCTGCTCGCCCGCTACTGCCAGCGCTTCGACGTCACGGCGCTGTGCGACGAGGTCTGGGAGCACGTGGTGTTCGACGGCGCCCGCCACCGGCCGCTGATGGCGCTGCCCGGGATGCGCGAGCGGACGGTCAAGATCGGCTCGGCCGGCAAGATCTTCTCGCTCACTGGCTGGAAGGTCGGCTTCGTGATGGCCGATGCCCGGCTGATGCGCGGGCTCGCCAAGGCGCACCAGTTCCTCACCTTCACGACGCCGCCGAACCTCCAGGAGGCGGTGGCCTACGGCCTGCGGAAGCCGGCCCCGTGGTTCGAGACGATGCGGGCGGGCTACGCCGCCTCCCGTGACCGGCTGGCCGGCGGCCTGCGCGACCTCGGCTTCCGGGTGCTGCCGGCCGAGGCCACGTGGTTCCTCAACATCGACATCGCGGAGTTCGGCTACGCGGACGACACGACCTTCTGCGAAGCCCTTGTCACCCGCCACGGCGTGGCGGCGATTCCAGTCAGCGCCTTCTACCCGGACACCGCCGTGCGCAGCCTCGTGCGCCTGTGCTTCGCTAAGGCCGACGCGACCCTGGACGCGGCCCTCGACCGGATGAGCGGCCTTCCCGGGAGGGCGGCGTGACGGGGACGGTCCTGGCGGCCGCCGTCCTTGCGGGGATCCGGTGCGGGGGCCACATCGTTGGGCAGGATGGCTTCCCGACGGACCCCGACCATGGATTTCACCCAGGCTCCCCGGGCCGGGCACTTCACCCGGACCGAGACTTTTCCCGGCGGCGCGGCTCCCTCCGGCGGCCGGCCGCCCTTCCTGTCGGCGGATCTCAGCCGCGAGGCGAGCCTCGCCCGGCTGGAGACGCTGGCCCACCTGATGGACACGGCCTTTGTGATCCCGGGCATCAACCGGCGGGTCGGGTTCGACGCGCTGATCGGCCTCGTGCCGGTGATCGGCGACGTGGCCGGCATGGTGATCTCATCCTTCATCGTCTACGAGGCCAAGCGCCTCGGGGCACCGCGCTGGCTGGTGGCCCGGATGGGGCTGAATGTCGCGTTCGACGGGCTGATCGGCGCGGTGCCGGTGGCGGGCGACCTGTTCGACGCCGCCTTCAAGGCCAACCGCCGCAACGTCCGGCTGCTGCGCCGCTGGATGGAGCGCAGTGGCGGCCTGCGCCCGAGCGAGATCGAGGGCACCGCGACGCGGATCGACGGCTGAGGGGCCGCGATCCGTCGCCTTGGTCGGACGATCGGTCCCACACAGCTCCGATGAGTCAGGAGAACGCGCTGTTCGACGCCTCTCCCTTCCCCCGCGAAGGGAGGAGCGGGACGCGACGTGACGGCTCTCGGAGGTCCCAGCGATGAACGAAGTCGCCCGTCCCGGCGAGAGCGAGGTCGTGCCGGCGCCGATGCCCGGCGCCCAGCCGATTGTCCTGCGTTCGGATGAGGGCGCGCCGCCGCCACCCGCTCCGGTGGGACGCCGCGGATTGTCGCCGCTCAACCGGCGCCGGCTCGACAATTTCCGCCGCAACCGCCTCGGCTACGGGTCGTTCCTGATCTTCGCCGGTCTGTTCATCCTCAGCCTGTTCGCCGAGTTCATCGCCAACGACCGGCCAATCCTGCTGTCCTACAAGGGCGAGTGGCTCGTCCCGGTTCTGGTCGACTATCCGGAGGAGAAGTTCGGCGGCTTCCTCGCCCAGACCGACTATCGCTCCTCCGAGATCCGCAAGGAGATCGCCGAGAACGGCTGGGCCCTCTGGCCGCCGATCCGCTTCTCGTACGACACGATCAACGAGGATCTGCCGACGCCGTCACCCTCGCCGCCGACCTGGATGCTCACGGACGCGCAGTGCCGGCCGGTGGCCGAGAAGCTCGGCGGCACGACCTGCGCCGACATCCCCTGGCACTGGCTCGGCACCGACAACACCACGCGGGACGTGCTGGCGCGGGTGATCTACGGGTTCCGCATCTCGGTGCTGTTCGGCCTGATCCTGGCGGCGATCTCCTCGGCCATCGGCGTGGTGGCCGGCGCCGTCCAGGGCTATTTCGGCGGCTGGGTCGATCTCGCCTTCCAGCGCTTCATCGAGGTCTGGGGCGGCATCCCCACGCTCTACCTGATCATCATCATCTCGGCCTTCATCGCCCCGGGCTTCTTCGTGCTGCTCGGGATCATGCTGCTGTTCTCCTGGGTATCTCTGGTGAGCGTCGTGCGCGCCGAGTTCCTGCGCGCCCGCAACTTCGAGTACGTCCGGGCCGCCCGGGCGCTGGGCCTGTCGAATGTTCGGATCATGGCCGTCCATCTGCTGCCGAACGCCATGGTGGCGACGCTGACCTTCCTGCCGTTCATTCTGAACGGCTCGATCACCACGCTGACCTCCCTGGACTTCCTTGGCTTCGGCCTGCCGCCGGGCTCGCCCTCGCTCGGCGAACTCCTCGCCCAGGGCAAGGACAACCTGACGGCTCCGTGGCTCGGGCTGACGGGATTCCTGGTCATCGCCGTGATGCTGAGCCTGCTCGTCTTCGCTGGCGAGGCGGTGCGCGACGCGTTCGACCCACGCAAGACCTTCGTCTGACGGACATCTGAGGTTTCCCGGGCGGCGCCTGCCGCCCGGGACCGGACGAAACGACGCGGAGTCCGGTGCTCCTCGCGAAATCTTGCGCGACGACTGCGCAGATCCTTCGCGAGACCGTGGAGCGATGATGCAGGACCCGCGAAAACACCCGCTGTGCTCGGGTGTAAAGGTCTCTCCCGTCAACGAAAACCCGCCTGCCGAACCGGCGCAGCATTCGCGCTTTTGGACGCGGTAATGCGATCCGGAAGAGCGGTCCAAGTGCCGCGAATGCAACCTTACCCTGTATACATGGTGGGTCGATGCATCCTTAGACTTTTGGTTGGTCACAGAGAATGAAAGCGATCAGCTTGCTTTTTCGCACCCGTGTCTTAACTCGCGAAAAGAGGGGATCTCATCAGGCTTCGAAGCCAAGGAAAGAGAGAATGTCTGAAGCTGCGCCGACATACCAAATGGATTTCATCGAACGGACCGTGGACGTCGTCGCGGCCTACGTCTCCAACAACTCGCTTCCCTCGGCCGAATTGCCGGCGCTGATCGCCAGCATCCATGACGCGCTGAATTCGATCGGCTCGGGTCCGTCGGCTCCGGCCGCCGAGACTGTCGAGCGGCCGACACCGGCCCAGATACGCAAGTCGATCCGCCCCGACGGCCTGATCAGCTTCATCGACGGCAAGTCGTACAAGACGCTGAAGCGCCACCTGACCAAGCATGGTCTGGATCCGCAGGGCTACCGCGAGCGCTACGGCCTGCCGTCCGACTACCCGACCACCTCGGCGAATTACTCGGCGCAGCGCTCGGCGCTGGCCAAGAGCCTGGGCCTCGGCCAGCCCGGCCGCGCGCAGGCGATCGAAGACGAACCCGTGCCCGCGGAGGAGCCGGCCGTTTCCGGCCGCGCGCAGAGCCGTCGCAAGGGCACGGCCGCCTCGGGCAAGAGCCGCGGCGCCGGCCGCAAGGTCGAGGCCGCCTGACCGAATCGGGTCGGACCGCCTGGAAACGGGCTCTCGACCGGAGAGGGTCGGGAGCCTGCCCGATTGAGGAACGCGGCCGCGATCAGGCCGCGAGCCGCCCATCCAGCGGGAACACCTTGGCGGGGTTCAGCATCCAGTCCGGATCGAACACCGCCTTGACCCGCATCTGCTGCTCCAGATCGACCTGATCGTACTGGAAGCGCATCAGCTCGCGCTTCTCGATACCGACGCCGTGCTCGCCGGTCAGGCAGCCGCCGACCTCGACGCAGAGCTTCAGGATCTCGTCGCCCGCCGCCTCGGCCTTCTGCAACTCGCCGGGCCGGTTGATGTCGAACAGGATCAGCGGGTGCAGGTTGCCGTCGCCGGCGTGGAACACGTTGGCGACCCGCAGGCCCTTCTCGGCGCAGATCGCCCCGATCCGCTCCAGCACCGGCCCGAGCTGGCCGGTGGGGATCGTGCCGTCCATGCAGATGTAGTCGGAGATCCGGCCGGTGGCCCCGAAGGCCGACTTGCGGCCCTTCCAGATCGCGGCCGATTCCGCCTCCGAGCGCGAGACCCGCACGCTGGTCGGGCGGAAATCCTTGGCGATCGTCTCGATCCGCGCCAGCATCGCGTCGCACTCGGTGTCCGAGCCCTCGACCTCGATGATCAGCATCGCCTCGGCGTCGCGGGGATAGCCGGCCTGGGCGAAGTCCTCGGTGATCAGGATCGCCTCGCGGTCCATGTACTCGATCGCCACCGGGATGATGCCGGCCGCGATGATCGCCGCGACGCAATCGCCCGCATCCTCGACCCTCGAGAAGCCGACCAGCACCGGCCGCGCCCCTTCCGCCGCGCGTAGGATCCGCACGGTCGCCTCGGTGACGATGCCGAGCTGCCCCTCCGAGCCGCAGACGAGGCCGAGCAGGTCGTAGCCGCCGCTGTCGAGGTGCTGGCCGCCGATCTCCACGACGGTGCCGTCGTTGAGCACCAGGGTGACGCCCAGGAGATTGTTGGTGGTCACGCCGTATTTGAGGCAGTGCGCGCCCCCGGAATTCATCGCGATGTTGCCGGCGATCGTGCAGGCGAGCTGGCTCGACGGGTCGGGGGCGTAGAAGAAGCCCTCGTGGCTGACCGCCCCGGAGATCGCCAGATTGGTGATGCCGCTCTGCACCCGGGCGGTGCGGTTGGCGAAGTCCATGTCGAGGACCTTGGTCATCTTGCCGACGCCGAGGATGATCGCGTCGGCCTGCGCGATGGCGCCGCCCGCCAAGGATGTCCCGGCGCCGCGGGGCACGACCCGCACGCCGTTCGCGTGGCAATAGGCCATCACGGCGGCGACCTCCGCGGTGGTCGAGGGCAGGACCACGGCGAGCGGCATCTGCCGGTATGCGGTCAGCCCGTCGGTCTCGAAGGCCCGGCGCTCGTCCTCGCTGACCACCAGCGCCTCGGGCGCGACCAGGGGCGCGAGCCCGGCCAGGATCGCCTCGCGGCGGGCGAGGATCGCGGGATCGGGGTCGGGGAAGCGGATGGTCATGGGGCTTGTGCCCTCCTAGGACCCGCGGCGCGGGATGGCGTACGGGCAGCATGGACCTCGGCGGGCGGCCCTTCAACCGGTGTGCGGCGCTGCGTCGTCCCCGCGTCACATTTCAACCACGACGGCTGCCTAGCGTCGCCGCATACGCTTCGCATCGCCGGCCGCCTTGGGCCCGGGGACCCGGCCGGACGGGCCGAGAACGGACACGATGAACGCTCCCGCCTCCAGCGCCCTGCGCGACGACCGCTACGACGCCCCGTCCGCGCATCTCGCCACCACCCGCGACCTCGGGATCCGCAGCCTCCAGCTCGGCATCGCGGCCCTGCAGGAGGCGAGCGCGGCCTTCCAGGGCCGGCTCGGCGCGGCCTTCGAGGAGGCGGTGCAGACGATCCTGCAGAGCAAGGGCCGCGTCATCGTCAGCGGCATCGGCAAGAGCGGCCATGTCGGCCGCAAGATCGCCGCGACGCTGGCCTCCACCGGCACCCACGCGTTCTTCGTCCATCCGACCGAGGCGAGCCACGGCGATCTCGGGATGATCGCCCGGGACGACGTGATCATCGCGCTGTCATGGTCGGGCGAGACCGCGGAGCTGTCCGACCTCGTCGGCTTCAGCCGCCGGTTCTCGATCCCGCTGGTCGCCATCACCCGCAACGGCGAGAGCACCCTGGGCAAGGCCGCCGACGTGCTGCTGGAGCTGCCCCGCGTGCGGGAATCCTGCCCGCACGACCTCGCGCCGACCTCCTCCAGCCTGATCCAGCTGGCGCTGGGCGACGCCCTGGCGGTGGCGCTCCTGGAGCGGCGCGGCTTCACCTCGGCGCGCTTCCACACCCTGCATCCCGGCGGGACGCTGGCGGCCCGCCTCAGGACGGTGCAGCAGGTGATGCACGGCCCCCAGGACATGCCGCTGGTCCACGAGACCGCGCTGATGTCCGAGGTGCTGATCGAGATCGCGGCGCGGCGCTACGGCTGCGTCGGCGTCACCGATGGGGCCGGGCGCCTCGTCGGCATCGTGACGGACGGCGACCTGCGCCGCCACATGGGCCCGGCGATCCTCGACACGCCGGTCTCGGCGGTCATGACCCGTGATCCGATTACCGTCGAGCCGCACAAGCTCGCCCAGGCGGCCCTGGAGTTGATGAACCGCCGGCTGATCACGGCGGTGTTCGCGGTCACCGACGGGCGGCCGGTCGGCATCGTCCACGTCCACGACCTGCTGCGCGACGGCATCGCCTGAGGCGGCTCGCGGCCGGCAGGTCCGCCGAGCCGGCGCCGCTCACAGCCGCGCCAGCAGCTCCGCCTTCTTGGTCGAGAATTCCTGATCGGTGAGCACGCCGCGCGCGTGCAGCTCCGCCAACCGGTCGATGGTCGTGAGCACGTCGTCCGAGGGGGAGGGAGCCGGCGCGCCGGCTGCCTGGATCCCGGACGGCTCCGCCGGGCGCCGGTCCGCTTGGCGAGCCCCCTTTTGGCCCGGATCCCCCTGGCGCGGGGCGGCGACCGCCGCCTCGATCCGGCGGAGGCGATCGAGCGCGACGGCGCCGGCTGGCCCGGTGAACCCGAGGCTGCCATTCGCCTGCGAGACGCCCGTGATGCGGTGCTCGCCGGTATCGTAGAGGGCGACGCCCGAGCCCGATTCGACCGCGAGCCGCCGGTGCTCCGGGAAATAGGCGTAGCGCATCCCATTCTGCGAGCCGGTGCTCGCGGGAGCGCCGAGGCCCGCCGGCCACCATTCGCCACCGCCGCGCCGCGCCGCGGGTCCCGCCTGCGAGAAGCCGCCCGCCGGCAGCGCGCCGGCCAGCTCGTCGCAGAGTGCCCCGACCCGCGCCTTCAGGGCGTCGTCGAACATCCGGCCGACCATGACCATGCCGCCGGCGAACCACTGGCCCATCCCGCCGAGATCGGGATGGTCGAACTGCGCCATCGTGCCGTGGCCGCGCTCCAGCGCCCGCACCAGATGGCGCACGGCATCGAGGCTGACGCCGTGGCGCTCGGCCACGCTGCGCAGCCCCGACGCGTGGTCGGGCCGCCCGTCACCGGAGAAATCGTCGGGTGAGGCGCTGTCGGACGGATCCATGAGCCAGCTCCCGATACGTCGCAGGGCGGACAGGATCGGTACGGAACCGGCGATCCGCTGCCCCGCCGCCGCAGTCTGCGGCGGTGTCGGCCAAGCCCGTGACGGGCTTGCGATGCGGGCACAATCCCTGGTCTCGGCCACCGGTTCCAGCCCGCCTCAGCCCGCTTGCTGCGGGAACCGGCCCGCGAGGGTGAAGTCGGTGATCGGCCGACGGCCGTTCGGCGTCTCGCGGGGCCGCTGCTCCTCGGTGAGCTCCGCCTCGGGCGTCTTGCGGCCGACCGCGAAGGCGGCCTCGATCCGGTGGTTCTCGGGCAGGCGCAGCACCTCGGGGGCGCGGACATGGTCGAAGCCGACCATGCCGTGGGCGTGCCAGCCCTGGTGGATCGCCTGGAGCTGGAAGGCCAGCGAGGCGGTGCCGGCGTCGAAGGAATGGCTGTAGGACGGCCTCAGCTCGTCGCCGACCTTCATGAGCCCGTTCGAGACCAGGAACAGGATCGCGCCGGTGCCCGAGACCCATTTCTGATTGCCCGGCACCAGCAGGCCCAGGAACGTCTCCCAATGGGCGTCGTCCCGGAGCGCGTAGAGGAAGCGCCAGGGCTGCGAGTTGTAGGCGGAGGGCGACCAGCGCGCCGCCTCGATCATCCGCATCAGCTCGGATTCGGGCACGGCCTCGCCCGTGAAGGCGCGGGGCGAGTGCCGCTTCACGAAGACCGGATCGATGTCGTGGTCGGCTCGGCGGGGCGGGGGCAGGCTCAAGACAGGTTCTCCTGAGAGGGTCAGCAGACGGCGAGTTCGATCGACACTGCCTGAAACACCGGCCTGGAGGCAACAGAGGTCCATGCTGTTTACCTCGGCCTGGAGAGGAAGCTACACATTGCTGTGTTCACCGGAACGGCTTTGTTCACCTGATCGGCGACACGGTAAGGTGATTTGCAGCCGCGGTATGATCTTTCCTCTTTGGCGAATAGGAGATTCAACCTGTCGTCTGTTGTAAACAGATGATACCGTTGATAAATACCTCATTATAATGCAGGCAAAGAATTATGAATTTCTACAAATCAGATCTTTTACAGAAGATCGCGGACGGCCGCTTCACGAGATGGAGAACCGGAAACAGAAACTGGATTGGCAAATTTCCCTACGACATACTCGACGCTGCGGCAATTGCTGGATCGCCCGCGATGCCCGGTATCATAGAAGGCGGACACTTCACGATCTACGAACCTGGATTTTCTTATCGCGACATTGAGGGAGGCTTGCAGCAATGGCATGCCAACACACAGCGCCTCGCCGCGCAGTGGAGGTCACAACACGGAGCCGATATCGTTGCTGAGCTGCCTGGCACATGGTGCTTCCTTGCTCAACCATGGAGCGACGTCTTCTGGCATTGGATGTGCGAAGCTCTTGTAAAAATCTCAGCCTTTGAGTCGTCTGGATACAAAGGTGGATTCATTGTGCCTGGAGGCGTCGCGTTCGTGCGCCGTTCCTTGGATTTGCTGCAGATTCAGCCGGAGCGCATATATTACTGCGACGCTCCTTACGCCAAAATCGAGCGCCTCATTATACCTCACCGGTTCCGCGCCCAACTCGACCTGAAGAGTCAGATCGACACGGTCGACTGGTTGAGAGAGCGGCTATTATCCGATCAGAAGATGGATCATGACCTTAAGATCTATGCCGCGAGACGGGGCCGCCGATCGATTGTCAATGAAGACGATTTGCTCTCGCTCCTGTCAAAGCATGGATTCCAAAGCGTTTATATGGAAGATCTGGATCTCGGTGAGCAGATCGCTTTGGTATCACGAGCAGCTGCTTTTACAGGTCCTCACGGGTCCGGATTCGCTCACACGATGTTCATGCCACGCCGGTCCCACGTCGTGGAATTGTTTGCGCCGTCGGGCGTGAATCCCTGCATGCTGACGACCGTCGAGCATCTGGAGCAGGATTACTCGATGATCGTTGGAACAACCTCCCTGGCTTCCGGCACAACGCACGACGCTCCGATCCTCGCGAATATCGAGTTGGTGTCTCTGACGCTCAAACGTGCTGAAGAACTTGACCGCTTTCACCGGCAATGTGCGCAGAGTTGAGGATGATGTGAGCTCCGTCTGGCCCGATCTTCCAAGCTGTCTTGTTGTCGGCGCGGCCGGGTACGAATCGTAACGCCAGCGGTGGCACTGACGTCAGGAATCGGCAGCGAGCGGTCGCGATCCGTTTGCCGGCTGATCGAGGGCAGGCTGAGCGGCTGCTCTGGTCGCGACGGCACAAAGGGGGATGCTGTTGCAGGCCCGAAGCCTCTGGGCGACGCACGCCTTCACCAAACAGACGTCGGACATGGCGCAGTGTTGTCTTGTGACGCCAGTCTGATGAACCAGGGCACGACTTGCCCGTGCGCGATAGCGCGGCGACTCGGAGCCGGGCCCGACCGCTTGGCAACTGGGCTCCGCCGAACCGGTCTTCGAATGAGCGGGGAACGCTCTTGAAGGCGGGGCAATGTCGGCAGGGTGCGCAGGGCGCCAAGCAGACGCTAGAGCCGGTCCCGCGCCGCTTGAGACAGGTTAGCAGGTGGCGCGTTGACGGGTGAAGGAGCATTCCGATGCCTTCACCTCTGTCTGTGGATCTGCGCGAGCGTGTCGTGGCGGCCGTGGCGGCCGGTGCCTCCTGCCATCGCGCCGCGAGGCGCTTCGGGGTCGGCGTGTCGAGCGCCAGCCGCTGGTCGCAGCGCTCGCACCAAGAGGGCCATGTCGCGCCCAAACCTATGGGCGGCGATCACACCTCGAAGCGTATTGAGGCGCATGCCGCACTGATCCTGGCGACTTCCAAGCAGGAGCCGCGCCTCTTCCTGCGCGAGTTGCGCGACCGACTGGCTGAGCAAGGCGTCCAGACCAGCACGAGCGGTCTATCGCGCTTCTTCCAGCGGCACGGGATCAGCTGGAAAAAGGGGCGACGTACGCAGCTGAGCAGGAGCGTGAAGACGTAAGAGCGGCCCGCGAGGCGTGGTTCGAGGCCCAGCCCGAGCTCGACCCGGACCGCTTGGTGTTCCTGGATGAGACGGCGGCCGCCACCAACATGGCGCGGCGCTCCGGTTGGGCCCCACGCGGCGAGCGCTGCCGGCTTGCGGCTCCGTTTGGCCACTACAAGACCACGACCATCACGGCCGCCTTGCGCACGAGCGGGCTGTGCCCGACCGCGCTGTTGGACGGCCCCACGAACGGCACGCGCTTTTGCAGCTATGTCACCGAGACCTTGGTCCCGGTGCTGCACCCTGGCGATATCGTCGTCATGGACAACCTGCCAGCCCACAAGGTCGCGGGTGTGCAGGATGCGATCGAGGCCGTAGGGGCTCGGCTGCTCTACCTCCCGTCCTACAGCCCTGACTTCAACCCGATTGAACAGGCCTTCGCAAAGCTGAAGGCGCTGTTGCGCAGCGCGGCCGCCCGCACGATCCCGGATCTCTGGGCGGCGATCCGCCAGGCATTCACCCGCTTCACCCCGCAGGAGTGCCGCAACTACGTCGCTGCAGCCGGCTACGATGACGACTTGGCCGTCGCTACCTGACCGGGAACAGCTCTAGATCACTGTTTTGAAGTACGCGATTGTATCGTGCAGCCCTTCTCTCAGGCCGATCTTCGGACTCCAACCCAGATACTGTTCGGCTTTGGCAATGTCGGGCTTCCTTTGCCGCGGGTCGTCCGGCGGCAACGGTTGATATTCGAGCTGAGAGGATGATCCCGTCAGCGCGACTACGATTTCCGCAAGTTCTTTGATCGTGAACTCCGCTGGATTGCCCAGGTTGATGGGGCCGGTGATCTCGTCAGAACTGGACATTAAGTTCAGAAAGCCGTCAATGAGGTCGTCAACGTAGCAGAAAGATCGCGTTTGATGCCCGTCGCCGTATATCGTTATGTTCTCTCCGCGTAGGGCCTGCACGATCACATTCGAGACGACGCGCCCATCGTTGGGATGCATGCGGGGCCCGTAGGTGTTGAATATGCGCGCGACCTTTATCGACAGGTCGTGTTGTCGGCGGTAATCGAAGAACAAAGTCTCCGCGCAGCGCTTCCCCTCATCGTAGCAGGAACGGAAGCCGATCGGATTGACACGGCCCCAATAATTTTCGGTCTGCGGGTGAACCTCGGGGTCGCCGTATACTTCTGACGTCGAGGCTTGGAAGATTTTGGCTTTTGTTCTCTTTGCTAAGCCAAGCATATTGATGGCTCCGAGCACATTCGTTTTCGTCGTCTGAACGGGGTCTGCTTGATAATGTATTGGTGAAGCTGGGCAGGCGAGGTTGTATATTTCGTCGACTTCTACATATAAAGGAAACGTTACATCGTGGCGCTTGAGCTCAAATCTTGGATGGCCGAGCAGCGGTGTGATGTTGCTGCGCAACCCCGTATAGAAGTTGTCGACACACAAAACTTCGTGCCCATCGTTCAGGAGGCGCTGGCAGAGATGGGAGCCAAGAAACCCGGCCCCACCCGTCACAAGGATCCTTCT
The DNA here is from genome assembly GCF_041806315.1 of Methylobacterium sp. OAE515. Lineage (NCBI taxonomy): Bacteria > Pseudomonadati > Pseudomonadota > Alphaproteobacteria > Hyphomicrobiales > Methylobacteriaceae > Methylobacterium > Methylobacterium sp. OAE515. Next base: position 773,025 of record NZ_JBGMUV010000001.1, on the reverse strand, counting down.
CGACCTATCGTAACGCACAGGCTTTCACTCCAGATCTGCGTCTGCGCAGTGCAAAACACAGGATTACCTGAGTTCTGCGTCTCTGAACGTCGAGCAGAGCGGTACCTGTCGACAGCCAAGTCTCGATCCGCGCACAGCGGAGACGTTCCTATCGTACGAAATGTGGCGCTGTCGACTGTCTGGACACTGATCTGGACAGATCGCTTAAAGTACTGATTGACGCGGATTTACAAGCTTATATTGAACCTATCGTCGATCATCAAAACTTATATGGAATAAGAAGGATTATACATCATGTATTAGAAAATATTAAACAAAAAAGAAGCAAAAATTATTGGCGACGTTGGGCCTTCCGGATAGGTCCTCTTCGCAGAAGGCGAGCCGGCGCGGTCGGCTCTACGATGCTTGTGCCATCGCGGACGCAAGACGCTCGACGAAGGCGCCTCGGATCGCCGCTTCTTGAGCCCATCCGGATGACGAAGAACGTTCGACCAGCCAGACGAGCAGCCTTGCGGACGCGGTACGCGCAAGGCTGCTCGCGGGAGGGAAGGGGTTCGCGTCAGGTCCTTGGGACCTCACGCCACGCTGCGCTCGATCTCCTCCTCGTCGCAGATCACACCGGCATTGCCCTCGAACTCCGCCGCGAGGTCCACGGGGGCGTGGGTCGGGGCCGCGTTCACCCGGTCGCGGGCGAAGGTCGCCAGGAACAGGCGCATGACGTGGCGCACGCCCGCGTCGTTGATGGTGCGCTGGTCCTCGTTGTAGTAGCGCCCGGCATTCACGTTGCTCGTGACGATGTCGTAGGCGGGAAAGTAGACCGCCCGCGGGTCGCCGCGGCCGACCACCTCGCCGGCCGCTACGCGCAGCACCGACTTGGAGTAGCTGTTCGACTCCATCACGTGCCGGTCCATGTAGGTGGCGATCATCGGCACCGGCGAGACCGTGAAGATCACCCGCGCCTTCGGGTTCACGCTCCAGAGCCGGTCGAGGAAGCCGTTGAGGTCGCCGAGCACCTCGCCCGCGCCCGCGTTGACGCACTCGTAGAGCTCAGGGTCGAAGGTGCCGCCGGCAACGCCCGGGGCGAGCGGCAGCGCCGCGCCGTCGGCCCGCCAGCGCCAGCCTTCCGTCAGGCCGAGCGTCAGCACGAACACGTCGAGCGTCTCGAACAGGCGGCGCACCTCGGCGAGATGCGCGTCGCGCGCCGCGACCACCTCGGCCTCGCTCGCAAAACCCGCCGGCTCGACCGTGGGGCGGAACGGGTCGACGTAGCGGCCGTCGTCGCGCAGCCACGCCTTCAGCTCCGGCTCGAACGTCCCGTAGGCCCGGTCGAACAGCTGCACGAACTGGCGCGTGTAGTAGAGATTGCCGTAGCGCGCCGAGAACGTGCCGAACTGGCGGGCATTGGCCTCCTCGGCGCTCATGCCGGGGGTCGGCGGCTCGGTCAGGTAGTAGTTGAAGCCGGCGCCGCGCACCGCCTCGGCCACCCGCTGCGCGAAGCACGAGCCGCCGGTGGCGACCTTGTCGGTCGGCCCGATCACGAACGTATCCTTCGGGTGCGGATTGACCGCGAAGGGCGGCACGTTGGTGACGACCTTGCGCCAGAATCGCTCGGCCGGTAGACCCGTATACGGATTCAACGCCATCTTCGAACCCTCTTCTTCACGACGGCGACCGCCCTCGGGGGCGATGACCCGTCCGCTGACACCGGCACGCGACGTGGCCCTGAACGACCTGCCCCGGCGCGCCCGCAGCGCGTTCACCCTCTCGGCGCCCAGCTGGGCGCCTACCCGTTGGGCCCCCACCTGGGCGACACCATGGCGGAACCGCGCCCGCGCCGCTACCGGGCGTGACGGGCCGAGCATCGCGGTGCTGGGCAATTGCCAGGCCCGGGGCGTTGCGCAGGCGATGCGCCTGCTCGCGCCGAGGAGCCCGGTGCGCTATCTGCCCATGGGCTCACTCAAGCGCGACCACGGTCATGTCGACGGCCTGATCCGGACGCTTCGCGCCCACGACCACGTCTTTGCGCAGAGTTTCCCGGCCGGGCTGATCCCGGGCGGCGACGCTGCCACCGTGCGGGCGGCCGACCCGCGGCTCAAGCTGTTCCCGGCGATCGTGTTCTCGGCCTTCCATCCCGACATGGTCTATGTCGGCCAGGCGTCGAACCTCGCCGCGCTGAAGCTGACCCCGTCGCCCACGGGGCAGTACCACTCGGCGATCGCGCTCACCGCCTACCGGCTCGGCCTCGACCCGAAGCGCACCGTATCCCTGTTCCGCGAGGACGTGTTCGCCCGCCTGGGCTATCTCGACCACTGGGATCCAGCAGTGCGCGAGCTCGTCGGGTCGGCGGCCGCCCTCGGCTTCGGGCTGGAGCGCGAGGTGACCCGCTGGGCGCGCCGCGGCGCCTTCATGCACCTGATGAACCACCCGAAGGCCCATGTGATCGGCGACATCGCCCGGCGCCTGCTGCAGGAGAACGGTCTCACGCCCGAGCCGGTGGAGATCGAGGATTACCTCGGCGACGAGTTGGTCGAGGACGTGATCTGGCCGATCTATCCGCCGGTGGCCGAGCATTTCGGGCTGACGGGCTCGTACCTGTTCAAGACCAAGGCGCGCGGCGACGACTTCCCGACGCTCTACGACTTGCCGGGCTACATCGCGGCGAGCTTCGCCATCTACGACGCGACGCCGCCGGGCGACCTCGCCTGCCCGCGGGTGGAGGCGTGGCTGTCCACGCCGGACATCGTGGCGCTGTTCCAGGCCGGCTGACGCCGCCGCCGGGGCCGAGGCGTCCAGCTGGCAGATTTGTCCTTGGGAGCGGAGCGAAGCAATCCAGGGTCGCGCTGCCCTAAGTCGCTTCGCTGCGCGCGCGATGACGGTCCGGCTCGGATGGAACTGTGGCTCAGCCCGCCGCGCAGAGCGGCGCGTCATGCGCCGTCCCGCCGAGGCCGTCGACCATCATCCGGACCAGCCGGTTGACCTCCTGGACCTGGAACGGCTTGCGCAGGAAAAGGCTGCCGGGCACGCCGCTGCGGCGGTTCGCGTCGGCGGAGGTGTAGACCACCGGCCGGTCGGGATGGATCGACCGGAAGGCGTGGGCCACGCTCCAGCCGTCGATCAGCCCCGGCAGATGGATGTCGGTGAACAGCCAGTCGATCTCGCCGCCGCGGGCGCGCATCAGCGTCAGCGCGGCCTCGCCGGTCGAGGCCTCGATCACCCGGATCCCGTGCGTCTCACACAGGCTCGCGACGATCTCGAGGAGCAGGTAGCTGTCCTCGACGATGAGGACGCACTGGGCGGGACGCATGGCGGATGTCCGGTGTTCGGCCGCTCCATTTGAGAACGGATAGGGTTGAGGATCCCTTAAATGCCGGCCGAGACGGTTACCGTGTCGGCCTGGGCCATCCCTGATCGCACTGCCGTCGGGCGCGGCGCCCGGGCTTCGCTCCCACGCGCGCTCCTGTTGCAGCGCCGCAACCGGTCCGTCCGAAATGGCCTGTCCGGCCCCGACGCCCCGCCGCCGCCGCATTCCGGGTGCGACAGCGCACGACGTCGAGCGCGCCCACGGCGCCAACCCGTCCCGAGGCCGCTCGTCGGAACCGTCGCTTAACCATCCGCGCCTACCAACTGTACCCAGGACTACGCGGACCCGCCTCGAAGACCCGCAGCCGGCCTTCGGCACCGCTCGAGGAGCTTTTTCAGATCATGACGCAGCGTTTTCGTGCCGCCGCCCTCGGCCTCGCCCTCGTCGCCGGCCTCGGCCTCGGCGCCTGCAGCAATGACAAGGATCTCGCCGACGCCTCCGCCTTCGGGGCCGGCGCCGCGACCCCGGGCAGCGCGCAGGACTTCGTCGTCAATATCGGCGACCGGGTGTTCTTCGAATCGGATTCCACCGACCTGACGCCAACCGCGACCGCCACCCTCGACAAGCAGGCCGCGTGGCTGCAGCGCTACCCGCGCTACACCTTCATCATTGAGGGCCATGCCGACGAGCGCGGCACCCGCGAGTACAACTTCTCCCTGGGCGCCCGCCGGGCCCAGGCGGTGAACGACTACCTTGCCACCCGCGGCATCGCAGGCAACCGCATGCGCACCGTGTCGTACGGCAAGGAGCGGCCGGTGGCGGTCTGCAACGACATCTCGTGCTGGTCGCAGAACCGCCGCGCGGTGATCGTGCTGGACCGCGGCGCCGGGGCGTAACAGCCTTCTCTGCCAAAGGGCGTGGAGCGTCGCGAGTCGCGGCGTGCCACGCAACCGCATCCGCACAGCGCGGGTGACGGTGCGGTGTCAGGATGATGCGCAGGGGAGGGCGGGTAAGCAGCGAACCGGGACTGCGCGTCCCGCCGAATGACCCAAAAGGTTGAACGCGCCGCAGTTTTGCCGCGGTGCGGCGCATCTGATAGGTCCTCGCGCCGCCACCGGATCGCAGCCGCATCATGCCCGCCCGCCTTCGCACCCGCCTCGCGCTCTCCACGATCCTGGGAGCCCTGCTCCTCGGTCATCCGGCCGCCGCACAGGACGCCTCCGAGCTGGTGGTGCGCCTCGGACGGATCGAGAACCAGTCCCGGCTCATGGCCGGGCAGATCGAGACCCTCCAGTACGAGAACCGCCAGCTCAAGGAGCAGCTGCGCAAGTTCCAGGAGGACGTCGAGTTCCGCCTGAACGAGGGCAAGGGCGGCAAGCCCTCCGCGGCTCCGGCGCCGGCGGGGGCCGTCAACGGCGGCAATCCGGGCGCCGGCCGCCCCGGCAAGCGCGGCGACGCCTTCGACCCGTCCCAATCCCCCGGTGCCCCCGGCACCCCGATGCAGCTCGGCAGCACGCAGCCCTCCGCGCCGCTGCCGCCCCGGGAGGCCGTCGAGGCCGCGCCCCGGCCGCAGCGCCTGCCGCAAGGGGCGATCAACGGGGCGATCAACGGCGAGGACGAGGACGCGGACGCTGCGGCCCCCGGCTACGACGAGCCGGTGGACCTGCGCCCGCCGGCCCGGACGGGGGCGATCCCGGCGCGGCCCTCCGAGAGCGTGGCCGCCACCCAGACCGGCGATCCGGCCTCGGATTACGACGCCGCCGTGGAGCTGTACCGCGCCAAGCAGTACGAGCAGGCCGAGATGGGCCTGCGCCAGTTCATCCAGTCGCATCCGCGCGACAACCGCGTCGCCGGTGCCACCTACTGGCTCGGCGAGAGCTACCTGGCCCGCGGTCGCAATCGCGAGGCGGCCGAGCAGTTCCTGAAGGTCTCGACCGACTACGCCCGCTCGTCCCAGGCGCCCGACGCCATGCTGAAGCTCGGCGTCACGCTCAACGCCCTCGGGGCCCGCGAGCAGGCCTGCGCGACCCTGGCCGAGCTGGACCGGAAATTCCCGAATGCCGGCAACGGCGTCCGTCAGGGCGTCGCGCGCGAGCAGAAGCGCGCCCGCTGCGGCGCTTGAGCGGGCCGGGCGATCCGGTCCTCGACGCCCTGAGCCCCTGGCTCGGCCTTTCCACCCGCGACCGGCCGGGCGTTCTCCTCGCCGTCTCGGGCGGCCCCGATTCGACCGCCCTGATGCACGCCGCCGCGATCCTGGGGCGAGCGACCGGCGCATCCGTGCAGGTCGCCACCGTGGATCACGGCCTGCGGCCGGGCTCCGACGCCGAGGCCCACGCTGTCAGCCAGGCCGCCCGGACCCTCGGCTTGCCCCACGCGATCCTGCCCTGGTCGGGCCCGAAGCCCGGCACCGGCCTGCAGGACGCGGCCCGCAACGCCCGCTACGCCCTGCTCGCCGCCCAGGCCGAGGCGATCGGCGCCGGCCTCATCCTCACCGCGCACACCCAGGATGACCAGGCCGAGACGGTGCTGATGCGGCTCGCCGCCGGCAGCAGCCTCGCGGGGCTCGCCGGCATGCGCGCCGAACGGGCGCTTGCCCCCGGCCTGAGGCTCGGCCGTCCCTTCCTGCACCTGCCGAAATCCGCCCTGGTGGCGTGGTGCCAGGCCCGCGGCATCCCGTATCTGCGCGACCCCACCAACGTGAATCCGCGCTTCGCCCGGGCCCGCTTGCGCGCGGCCTGGCCGGTTCTGGAGCGCGAGGGCCTGACGCCGGCGCGCCTCGCCCGCCTGGCCGAGCGCGCCGCCCGCGACGAGGCCGCGCTCCGGAGCGCGGCGGCGCGGGCCCTCGACACCGCGCTTCTGCCGGGCGCGACGGGGGGCGCGGTCCTGTGCCTCGACGGTGCCGCGCTGGCGGCGCTGCCCGACGCCGTGGCGCTGCGCTGCCTCGATCTCGCCCTGAGCCGGGCCGGCGGAGCGCCGCGCCGGCTCGAACGCCTCGAGGCGCTGGTCCTCGAATCGCTGCTGCCGGCCCTGCGTCGCGGCGCGCCGATCCGGCGCACCCTGGCGGGGCTCCTGGTCGCCGCGGAGGCCGACGGCACCGTGCGCCTCGCCCCCGCGCCGCCGCGCCGCCGCAGGGCCGCGGATGCTGCCCTCGCCGCAGGGGCCCCCGAATTACTTGGCAACGGAGACACCCCCGCCTACATTGGCGAAGTGTGCACGGATGGACCGGAACAGCCGCGTGGCGGGTCCGTCCTGGGGGTCGCACACGCCAAGGATTGATCGATGAACCCGAATTTTCGCAACTTTGCCTTATGGGTCGTCATCTTTCTGCTGGTGCTGGCCCTGGTCACCCTGTTCCAGAATCCGGGGCACCGGGGCGGCGGCAGCGAGATCGCTTACAGCCAGCTCCTGAACGACGCCGATGCCGGCAAGATCCAGTCGGTGGTGATCTCCGGACAGGACGTGTCCGGCACCTATGTCGGTGGCGGCAACTTCACCAGCTACGCGCCCAACGACCCGAGCCTGGTCTCCAAGCTCCAGGGCAAAGGCGTGCAGATCACCGCCCGTCCGCCGTCGGACAACACCCCCTGGTTCATCCAGCTACTTGTGAGCTGGCTGCCGATCCTCGTCTTCATCGGCGCCTGGATCTTCCTCTCGCGCCAGATGCAGTCGGGCGCCGGCCGCGCCATGGGTTTTGGCAAGTCGAAGGCGAAGCTCCTGAACGAAGCCCACGGCCGCGTGTCGTTCGATGACGTCGCAGGCGTCGAGGAGGCGAAGGAGGATCTCCAGGAGATCGTCGAGTTCCTCCGCGACCCCCAAAAATTCCAGCGGCTCGGCGGCCGGATCCCGCGCGGCGTGCTGCTCGTCGGGCCGCCCGGCACCGGTAAGACCCTGATCGCCCGGGCGGTCGCGGGTGAGGCCAACGTGCCGTTCTTCACCATCTCGGGCTCCGACTTCGTCGAGATGTTCGTGGGCGTCGGCGCTAGCCGCGTGCGCGACATGTTCGAGCAGGCCAAGAAGAACGCGCCCTGCATCATCTTCATCGACGAGATCGACGCGGTCGGCCGTCACCGCGGCGCCGGCCTCGGCGGCGGCAACGACGAGCGCGAGCAGACCCTCAACCAGCTCCTCGTGGAGATGGATGGGTTCGAGGCCAACGAGGGCGTGATCATCATCGCGGCGACCAACCGCCCCGACGTGCTCGACCCGGCGCTGCTGCGGCCCGGCCGGTTCGACCGCCAGATCATGGTGCCGAACCCGGACGTCACCGGCCGCGAGCGCATCCTGCGGGTCCATGTCCGCAAGGTGCCGCTGGCCCCCGACGTCGACCTCAAGACCATCGCGCGCGGCACCCCGGGCTTCTCGGGCGCCGACCTGATGAACTTGGTCAATGAGTCCGCGCTGCTCGCTGCCCGTCGCGGCAAGCGCATCGTCACGATGCACGAGTTCGAGGACGCCAAGGACAAGGTCATGATGGGCGCCGAGCGGCGCACCCTGGTCATGACCGAGGACGAGAAGCGGCTCACCGCCTATCACGAGGGCGGCCACGCCATCGTGGCGCTGAACGTCCCGGCGACCGACCCGGTGCACAAGGCGACGATCATCCCCCGCGGTCGGGCGCTCGGCATGGTCATGCAGCTGCCCGAGCGCGACAAGCTCTCCATGAGCTTCGAGCAGATGACCTCGCGGCTGGCGATCATGATGGGCGGCCGCATCGCCGAGGAGATGACCTTCGGGCGCGAGAAGGTGACCTCGGGCGCGCAGTCGGACATCGAGCAGGCGACGCGGCTGGCCAAGATGATGGTGACCCGCTGGGGCTTCAGCCCCGAGCTCGGCACCGTCGCGTACGGCGACAACAACGACGAGGTCTTCCTCGGCATGTCGATGGGCCGGCAGCAATCGGTCTCCGAATCGACCGCCCAGAAGATCGATGCCGAGGTCCGCCGCCTCGTGGAGACCGGCCTGGAGGAGGCGCGCCGCATCCTGGCCGAGCACAAGGACGACCTGGAGGCCCTGGCGCAGGGGCTCCTCGAATACGAGACCCTTTCGGGCGAGGAGATCCGCAACCTGCTCAAGGGCCAGCCCCCGATCCGCGACGGCGGCGACGTGCCGCCGACCCCGGCCCGGGGCTCCTCGGTTCCCTCGGCGGGCCGCGGCCGGCCGAAGGAGAGCGACGGCGGCCTGGAGCCGCAGCCGCAGGCCTGAGGTCTCGGGACTGACGATCGGAAGGGCGCCGCGAGGCGCCCTTTTTCGTGCGCGGCAGCCCGTCATCGCTTCGCGCCGCGCGCACGGACGCCGGTTGACCGGTTCACGCGTGACAATTCGGGCCGCGCGTTTGCAGGCCGCACCCGCCGGCCGCGCCAAAGCCTCGGTTCGGAACTACGGACCGACAGAACGATCCTGAAGGCCCATTCGCCCATGCCGGTCTCGACCTATCTCGTCGTCGCCCTCGGCGCCGGCGTCGCCGGCTTCGTGCAGGGCCTGTCGGGTTTCGCCTTCGGGTTGGTGGCGCTGTCGTTCTGGGCCTGGGTGATCGACCCGAAGCTCGCCGCCGTGCTGGCCGTCTCCGGCGGCTTGGCCGGGCAAGTGGTGGCCGCCGTCACGGTCCGGCGCGGGCTCGATCTCGGCCGCATCGCCCCGTTCGTGCTCGGCGGCCTCGCCGGGATCCCGCTGGGGGTCCTCCTGCTACCCCGCCTCGACGCGGACTGGTTCAAGGCGCTGCTGGGCCTCCTGCTGATGGTCTGGTGTCCGCTGATGCTGCTCGCCCGGGACCTGCCGCGGATCACGGTCGGTGGGCGGCTCGCCGACGCCGCGGTCGGCCTCGCCGGCGGCATGATGGGCGGCCTGGGCGGCTTCACGGGCGTGCTCCCGACCCTGTGGTGCACTCTGCGCCGCTACGAGCGCGACGTGCAGCGCACGATCATCCAGAACTTCAATCTCGCGATGCTGACCGTGACGATGATCTCCTACCTCGCCACCGGCCTGGTCACCCGGCCGATGCTGCCCATGCTGGCCGTGGTGCTGCCCACCATGCTGGTGCCGACGCTGCTCGGCACCCGGGCCTATGTCGGCATCAGCGAGTCCGGGTTCCGCACGCTGGTCCTGACGCTCCTGACGGGTTCGGGCGTCGTCCTCGTTGCCGCGTCGTTGCCGAAGGTCCTGTAGCCCGACGCCAGGCCCCGCCGTATTTCGACCGCCTTTGTCGCGGAGCAACCGATTCACCACGGCACGGCGTCCGCCCCCGGACACGGCCGCGATCTGCTAAGTCTGGTCCGGCCTTCGTCCGGGCCCCGGAGACGTCATGGTGCGCAAGTATTTCGGAACCGACGGCATCCGGGGCCGGGCCAATGGCGTGATCACGCCCGAACTCGCCCTCAAGGTGGGGCAGGCCGCCGGCCTCGTGTTCCAGCGCGGCGACCATCGCCACCGGGTGGTGATCGGCAAGGACACCCGCCTCTCCGGCTACATGATCGAGACCGCGCTCGTAGCGGGCTTCACCTCGGTGGGCATGGACGTCCTGCTCCTGGGGCCCGTGCCGACGCCCGCCGTGGCGATGCTGACGCGCTCCATGCGGGCCGATCTCGGCGTGATGATCTCGGCCTCGCACAACCCGTTCGAGGACAACGGCATCAAGCTGTTTGGACCCGACGGCTTCAAGCTCAACGACGCGATCGAGCGCGAGATCGAGGGGCTGATCGACGCCGACATGCACAAGCGCCTGTCCGGCTCCCAGGATCTCGGCCGGGCCAAGCGCATCGAGAGCGTGCATGCCCGCTACGTGGAATTCGCCAAGCGCACCCTGCCGCGGCAGGTGACCCTGGACGGCCTGCGTGTCGTGGTCGATTGCGCCAACGGCGCCGCCTACCGGGTCGCCCCCGAGACTCTGTGGGAACTCGGCGCCGAGGTCATCGCGATCGGGACCGAGCCGGACGGGTTCAACATCAATCGCGACGTCGGCTCGACCGCGCCGGCGGCGCTCGTCGAGAAGGTGCGCGAGCGCCGGGCCGATATCGGCATTGCCCTCGACGGCGATGCCGACCGGGTGCTGATCGTCGACGAGAAGGGCCAGGTGGTCGACGGCGACCAGCTCATGGCGGTCGTGGCCCGCTCCTGGAAGGAGGACGAGCGCCTCACCCAGCCGGGCGTGGTCGCGACGATCATGTCAAATCTCGGCCTGGAGCGCTATCTCGGCGGCCTCGGGCTGACGCTGGCCCGCACCGCGGTGGGCGACCGCTACGTCCTCGAGCACATGCGCCAGCACGGCTACAATCTCGGCGGGGAGCAATCCGGCCACATCATCATGTCGGACTACACCACGACCGGCGACGGCTTGGTGGCGGCGCTCCAGCTCCTCAGCGTGGTGCAGCGGCAGAACCGGCCGGTGAGCGAGGTCTGCCACTGCTTCGATCCGCTGCCGCAGATTCTCAAGAACGTCCGCTACAAGACCGGCGAGCCCCTGCGGCAGGACAGCGTGGTCAGTGCCATCGAGCACGCTCGCGAGCGGCTCGGCAATGCCGGCCGCCTGGTGATCCGCCCCTCCGGCACCGAGCCGGTGATCCGCGTGATGGCCGAGGGCGACGATCGCGGCCTCGTCAACGCGGTGGTCGACGAGGTGGTCGACGCCGTGGCCCGGGCCGCGGCCTGACCGGTCAGGCCTGGTCGTAGGCGGCGCGCAGCTCCGCCGGCGCGGTCATCCGCCATGCCGCCAGCAGGGCTGCCCGCAGGGTCTCCTCCGCGCAGCCGTCGAGATCGAGATTGGTCCAGCCGCGGCGCCCCCAGGCGCCGTCGAGGGGCGTGAACAGGTCCGGCTCGGCCGCGCACAGCGCCGCCTGATCCGCGGGCGACAGCCGCAGCACCAGCCGCGCCTCCTCGAGCCACAGGGTCGCCAGCACCCGGCCGCCGACGCGGAAATCCGGGTTGCCGCTGTGGGCGCCCGCCACCGTCTCCGGCAGCATCAGCGCCAGGATGCGCACCTCCTCGGGGAGCACCGGCGCCTCAACCGGACGCACGGGGCAGATCGGCTGGTGGCCGGTCGGCTGTCGGTCGCCTCCCGACCGGGACGGCATCGGCCGTGTCGCTCATGCCTGCTTACCCCCGGCAGTTGTTGGACGCGTCCGTGGCGACGCAGGGCCACGGAGACAAGTAAAATCCGAGCAACAGAGATCCCGACCGGCCGACACGAATGCGCAAGCCTAACATTTAACGTTAAGTCAGATTTAAGACGTTGCTTTCATCCTTCACCACGTACCCCCGAGACCGCACGCGGAGCGTCCGGCTCACGTGCCCAGTGAAGGAATTCCTATGGCCCGCTCCAAGCTGAACGCTTTGGTGCGTAGCCTGACGCTCGTGGCGAGCGTCGGCGCGCCCTGCCTCGCCGCCGCCGCGGATCTGCTGCCCCCGCCCCCGCCGCCTCCGCCGCCACCCCCGATCGAGGTCGGCGGCGGCTGGTACCTGCGCGGCGACGTCGGCGCGAGCATCTACACCCGTCCGAAGTACAGCGAGGCCTACGACTACACCGGCTACGCCGAGTCCAACCGGTCCTTCGGCAACGAGATCGGCAGCGGCGGTTTCGCGGGGGTCGGCGTCGGCTACCAGTTCACCCCGTTCTTCCGCGGCGACATCACCGGCGAGTACCGCTACGCCACCGGCCTGCGCGGCAGCGAGTACTACCGCGGTCCGGACTACGATGACGGCCTCGGCTCCTACGGCGTCAACAAGTCGAGCGGCCACTTCGACTCCGCCGTCGTGCTCGCCAACGCGTATTTCGATCTCGGCACGTGGTACGGCATCACGCCGTTCATCGGCGGCGGCGTCGGCTACGCCTTCAACCACATCTCGTCCTACTCGACCAACCAGCAGTTCACGAGCCCGACCTACGGCTACGATTACGGCAACCCAGTCTACGGCTGCGATTGCGGCGCACCCTCCTACAATTACAAGCCGGTCTACGACTCGAACGGCAACCCGGTCTACAACACCAACAGCGGCACCAAGTTCTACAAGGACAAGTCGAGCGGCAGCTTCGCCTGGGCGCTCCACGCCGGTCTCGCCTACAACGTGACCGACGCGTTCAAGGTCGAACTGGCCTACCGCTACCTGAACCTCGGCAAGGCCGAGACCGGCGCCGGCTACGTGCCGTGCTGCACCGGCAGTCTGCAGGCGATCAAGGTGAAGGACATCGAGGCGCACGACGTGAAGATCGGCCTGCGCTACTACCTCGGCGGCGTCGTCGCGGCCCCGCTGCCGCCGCTGATGCCGGAGCCGATCCCCGGCCCGCTGGTGCGCAAGTACTGATCGCGCACCGAACCCGAACCCCATCGTGAGACTGACGACGGCGCGGAGATCCTCCGCGCCGTTTCGCGTTGTGCGCCGCGCCCGCCGGGCAGTCCGGCCTGTTGCGGCTCTCAGCTTTGCCGCGCCACGCACCAAGACCAGGAAGTCCAGATCGAGACTGGGAGAATGTAAGTTAGAAACGGACGATTAAGGTTACTCATCTACCACTCAGTCGAGGCTCGATCCGCCGTCTGTCTCTTTCCGTCCCAGGACGATCCCGATGCGTACCGTCACCTTTCCGCTGCTGGCGGTTCTCGGTCTCTGCGGCGTGACCACCGCCCGAGCCGCCGATCTGGATTACGATTACCTGCGCGGTGCCGAGTACGACACGGCTCCGATTGTCCAGACCCAAACCTTCGCGGCGGAGCTGTTCGTCGGCTACGTGGCCGGCCAAGCCCATGAATACGTCAACGTCGTAGGCGGGCAGGGACGCGTGAGCCAGTTGAACTGGAACACCAATTCCCTGGCCATCGGCGGCCGGGTCGCCTTCAGCCCCTTCGAGGACGTCACCTTCCGCGCCCGCGGCTGGACTGCGGCATTCTCGGGCGGGGCGATGGAGGATTACGACTGGCTCAACGGCTATAATGGCGCGAGCAGCTGGACCCATTACTCGCAGAGCCCCAACGCCAAGCCCTCCACCATGTGGCAGGCGGACGCGAGCACGGCCGTGACGTTCTACAAGGACGAGGACACGGCGTTCTACGCGATTGGCGGCTATCGGTACTTTACCTTCAAGTCCAATGCCCGGGGCGGGGCCTACATCTACTCGTCCCCGACCGGATACCGCGACCTGCAGGGCACGTTCCCCGGCGGCCAGCTCGGGATCGCCTATCAGCAGGAATGGCAGACGCCCTATCTCGGCCTGGGTGGCAAGATCGCGTTCGGGGACTGGACAGCATCGGGTGAGCTGATCGGCAGTCCCGTGGCGTTCGGGAACGCGAAGGATCACCACGCCCTGCGCGGCCTCGTCTTCAAGGACTCGATGAGCCCCAGCGGCATGGTCGGGTTCGACGCGGCCCTTGAGTACCGCGTGACGCCGCTCTTCTCCGTGGTCGGGCGCGCCGAGTATCAGAACTACCTTGAGGCCGCCGGAAGCGAGAAGCTCTACGCGGGCGGGGTCCTGGCCGGCGCCTATCCGAAGCCGCTGGCCGGTGCCTCGATGGAGACGCTGCTGCTCTCGGTCGGTGTCAAAGCCAAGCTCTGAACCGGCCGAAGGCCCGGTGCGGGCGCATCGCCCGTGCATCCCCGTTGCCCGACAGGCCGGACGCCATGATCAGGAAGCACACAACCGTGACGCCGCGTCTCGTCCTGTCCCTCGCGCGCTGCGCGTCCTGCCTTTCGGCCGGCGTGATCCTCACGCTCTGTCTCGGACCCGCCCGGGCTGCCGACCGGGCCGGACCGCGCTTCGATCCGGCCTCCGCGCACCGGGCATCCGCGTTCGTGCACCGCGAGCATCGGCACGGCCGGCTCGGCCACGGCCGTCATCAACCGCGGCACCGCATCGTCTACCGAGCCCCGGTGGTCGGGCCGCCGGTCGGGGCGGTCCGCATCTGGGGGTACCTGCCGCGCAACCACAACATCCCGATGTACAACGAGCCGCCCCGGCGCGAGCCGATTTGGTGAGACCAACTGGGTGATCGCCGCCGCGGCCCCACCTCAGCTCTCCAGCTCGCTGTCCCAGTACAGGTAGTCGAGCCAGGTGTGGTGATACTGGCGGTGGTCGAACTCGGGCTGCCGGTGGTGCAGCTCGTAGCGCGTCGGCCGCCGCGGCTCGGTCATCAGCGGCATGTCGGCCTCGTTCGGTGTGCGGTTCGCCTTGCGCAGGTTGCAGGGCGAGCAGGCCGCCACGACGTTCTCCCAGCTCGACAGGCCGCCCCGGGAGCGCGGCACCACGTGGTCGAAGGTCAGGCCGCCCGAGGGCAGCCGCAGGCCGCAATACTGGCAGCTGAACCCGTCGCGCAGGTAGATGTTGTAGCGGGTGAAGGCCGGGCTGCGGGCGAGCGCCACGTAGTTCTTCAGGGCCACCACGCTCGGGACCCGCAGCGACCGCGAGGGCGAGCGCGCCTCCACGTCGTAGCTCGCCACCAATGTGACGCGGTCGAGGAACAGGGCCGTGAAGGCGTCCTTCCACGACCAGAGGGAGAGCGGATTATACGAGAGCGGCCGATAATCCGCGTTCAGGACGAGGGTTTGGAGATCCATCATCGGCGCGACTCTTCGGACTATCTCTGACGCGGATAACGCGCGGGACCGCGCCGCCGCCTCACCGGCCCACCCGAACCGGCCCAGGGCCGATGCAGGATGGGCCGGCGCGCGACGCGTCGGCTTGGCGGGAGAGGCGGAGGGAGCAACAGGGCTGCGGGCCGGCGCGCAGGGGCGCCGGTCGAGGCGGTCACATCCGGAACGCGGCCGGGCCGGGCCGGCGCTGTCACCGGCCGTGCCCTTTCGCGTAATGACGAAAAGGCCCTGTCCATCAGGTGTTCATCTAATCCCAGCGTGACACCCTTGTGAAGCTTTTCCGGGCGGGCCCAGGGACGCACCCACAGGACGCACCCGGAGCGAGGCCGGCGGCGGCCGAATCCGGCCCGGGCTGTGCAGGAGCACGGTTTCGCCCTATTGCTCGCCCAGAGCGCCCAGCCGTCAGGAGGCCCGCCCGGTCCCCTATCGCCGCTGATTCGCCGATGCCGGACCCGCCCGCGCGTCCGGCGCACCCGACGAGAGGTTGCCCATGCACCGTACGCCAGCGCGTACCCGGACGCCGCGGGGCGGCGCACGCCCGTCCCTCACGCTCGCCCTTCTCGCCGCTCTGGTGCTCGGGATTCCTGCGGGCGCAGCCCGGCCCGCCTTCGCGCAGGCGGCCGCGCCGGCCCCGGCGGAGACCAAGCCTGCCGCTGGCAGCCTGACGCCCGGCAAGGCGCCCGACGCGAAGCCGGAAGCCAAGCCCGAAACCAAGACCCCGGCCGCCGCGCCCGCGGGCGCGGCCCCGCACGCGCAGGCCGAGCTGCCCGAGCAGTTCAAGGCGGTCCGAGCCAAGATCGACGCCGCCAAGGCCGAGCTCGATGCCCGCGAGAAGCAGCTGGGGCATACCGACCTGACGGTGGCCGACCTCACCGCCATCCGCGACAGCGCCGCCACGGTGACCGACGAGATCCGCACCCTGGTCACCCGCCTCGACGCGCCGCTCGAGGCCGCGCGCGAGCGGCTGGCCCAGCTCGGGCCGAAGCCGAAGGACACCCAGGAGAGCGCCGACGTCGCCGAGCAGCGCGTCGAGCGCGAGGCCGCGGTCACGCGCATCGACGAGACTCAGCGGCTGGCCCGCTCCCTGGTGGTTCAGGGCGACCAGATCGTCGACCGGGTCTCGAACCGCCGCCGCGAATCCTTCACCCGCGACCTGTTCCAGCGCTCCCAGCCGCTGGTCGGCGCCGGGCTCTGGACCAAGGTGATGGGCGACGTGCCCCGGGACACGCGCGCCCTGCAGAGCGCCGTGTCGGATATCGGGCTGCTGTTCTCCCGCAACGGCAGCCTCGCCAACCTGCTGTTCCTGGGGCTCGCCTTCGGGATCTCGGTGGCTTTGTATTTCGGCCGGCGCAACATCGCCCCCAAGGGCGCCCGCCGGGACGCCGGCAAGGCCGATCCGTCGCGCCGCGCCGTGATGCTCGCCGCCTGGCGGGTGATCCTGCTCGGCACCGTGCCGGCCGTGGCCGGGTCCTACGCGGTCTACTACGCCCTCGATTCCACCAACCTGCTGCCGTCCCGGCTGCTGCCGGTCGCCGCCGCCATCCTTGGAGGGCTGGCCTTCATCGCCTTCGTGGAGGCCCTGTGCGACGGGCTGCTCAGCCCCGAGAAGCCGGCCTGGAGGCCCGCCCCGGTGAGCGACGCGGCAGCCACCCGCCTGACCCGGCTCGCCGTCGGCATCGCCACGGTGATTACTGTGGTGAAGTCCGTGGAGGCGCTGAATTCCGGGATTTCGGCGGCTCTGCCGATCTCCATCGCCACGCGGGGCCTCGGGGCGGTCGCCACCGCGCTGATCCTGGCGGTCGGCCTCCACCGCTTCGCCGACACCGAGCAGGAGGAGGAGGCCTGCTTCGGCCCCTACGTGCCGACCAAGACCACCACGGGCATCGGCGGGCCGGCGCGGCTCCTGGGCTGGGCCGCGGTGGCGCTGATCGGGCTCGGCGCACTGGTCGGCTACGTCGCCTTCGCGGCCTTCTTGATCGACCAGCTGATCTGGGACGCGGCCGTCCTCGTGCTGCTCTACCTGCTGGTCCAGAGCGTCGACATCTTCGTCGGCCGCGCGCTCAGCGACGAGACGCGGCTCGCCACCACGCTCCAGGCCAATACCGGCCTGCGCAAGCGCTCGCTCAACCAGATCTCGGTCCTGGCGACCGGGGCCGCCCGGCTCGTCCTGTTCCTGGCGGCCGCGGTCCTGGTTCTGGCACCCTGGGGTCTCGACTCCACCGACATCCTCTCGTCGGTCCGGCAGGCCTTCTTCGGCTTCAAGGTCGGGGACGTCACGATCTCGCTGTCGAGCATCGCGCTGGGGATCGGCATCCTGGTGGTCGGCGTGTTCATCACCCGCGGCGTTCAGCGCTGGCTGGAGAACACCTACCTGCCGGCCACAGACCTCGACGCGGGCCTGCGCAACTCGATCACCACGGTGGCGGGCTATTGCGGCTTCCTGATCGCGCTGGCGCTCGCCTTCTCGTATCTCGGCCTGAGCCTGGAGAAGCTCACCATCGTGGCCGGCGCCCTATCGGTGGGTATCGGTTTCGGCCTCCAGTCGATCGTCAACAACTTCGTCTCCGGCCTGCTGCTCCTGTGGGAGCGGCCGATCCGGGTCGGCGACCAGGTGGTGATCGGCGATTCCGAGGGCATCGTGAAGCGGATCTCGGTCCGCTCCACCGAGATCCAGACCTTCGACCGCTCGGCCGTGATCGTGCCGAACTCGAACCTGATCTCCGGGGTGGTCAAGAACCGGGTGCGAGGCGACCGGACCGGGCGTGTCAGCATCACGGTCAGCGTCCTGCGCAACCAGGATCCGGTGCGCGCCGCCGAGATGATCACCGCCTGCGCGCAGGCGCATTCCGATATCCTGAAGGAGCCCCCGCCCCGGGTGGTGTTCAAGAAGATCGGCGACCCGTTCCTGGAATTCGAGCTGCTCGTGTGGATCGTGGACGTGAGCCTCGGCCAGAAGGTGGTGACCGACCTGAACTTCTCGGTGTTCGCGACCCTCTCGGGGGCGGGCTTCATCCCGCCGCTCGGGCCCGGCTCCAGCATCGTCACCGTGCAGGGCCTCGACACGATGCAGAGCGCCATGGGCGAAATCGCCAGCCGATTCGGGATCACGGCGCCGGTCTCCGAGGGCGGTGAGCCGGGCCGGGCCCAGCGCGACCGCGGTTTGCGGAGCGCGGGGGGCTGAGAGGCCGATGCAGTTTCGCTGAAGGCCGCCTATATGGCTGAGGCATCCGAGCCGGCTGCCGAGGCAGGGACCAGGGACACGTGGGCGCACGAGACACGAGACGGATTGTGCGAGGGCTGGCCTGCCTCCAGGTGATGGCGCTCCTCGGGGCCTGCGCCACCGAGGCGCCGACCAGCACGGCGCTGCCGAGCATCTACCTGCCGCTCGCGAACAACAGCGCCCACATCGACGTCGATGTGGCCCGCGACATGATCTCGTCCTACCGCCGCAACCGCGGCGCGCCGCCGCTCGCGGTCGATCCCGAATTGCAGCGGCTGGCGGAGGCCGAGGCGGCCGCCATGGCGCTGGCCGACCGGCCGAGCCGGGCACAGACCGTGAAGGGCGCGGTGGAGCGGCTCGGCTACGCGGACGTGAACGCCAACCTCTCGGCCGGCTACCACACTCTGGCCGAGGCCTTCTCCGGCTGGCGGGAGAGCCCGCCGCACGACGCCACCATGCTGGCGCCCCGGGCGACCAAGATGGGGATCGCCACCGCCTACGCGCCGGGCTCGAAGTACAAGGTCTACTGGGCGCTGCTCACCGCGCGATGACGGTCGCCGCCGCGCCGCATTTCAGGGACGCCCTGTTCCTGAATACTGACTTCGCGTTGGAATATTTGATACTGTCATTGACAACCGTGCCGAGACACTCGATTGTCCGCGCTCTGCAAGGCACGGGGGTCGATCGCGATGTCGGCCAAGTATATCGCCGACTGGGCAGAGCTGTTCTCGATCGCTCTGACGGTCGTCATCTTGAGCTTCATCGTCCCGATCGGGATTTTCATCGGCCGCGCCAACATTCGGCTGAGCCGGCGTGAGATCGTCGTCGATCTCGAGCGGCTGTTCAGCTTCGCCACCGTCGATGGACGCCGGATCATCTTGCCGTCCTTCGAGCTGGTGAAGTACAAATACGACCCCGAGACGAATCCGCAGCGCGAGGAGGTCGACAAAGACCCACAGGCCATCCGCTTCTACATCTTCCCGGTGGCGCTCTATGTCGTCATCTGCGCGATCTGTATCGGCATGGGGTTCCATCGCCGGGAGAGTGGTTCCTTCGGCCTTCTCGGTAACTACTTCACCGATCCGCAGAACACCATAACGGGATCGCTCGCCTACTCGTTCATCGCCGCCTATATCTACACGGTCCAGTACCTTATTCGAAGAATATCGAACTTCGATCTGTCACCGATCTCGTTCTTCCATTCCGTCCTCCATATGTTGCTGGCCCTATCGGTCAGCGCCGCCGTCTGGCACGCGCACATCTTCGACGTCGACCGGCTGGGGGCGTTCGGGGCCAACCTCGCCGTGACGGTCGCCTTCCTGATCGGCCTGGTCCCCGATCTCTTCATCGGCGCGCTGGTGGCCAAGTTCCCGTGGATCCGGCTTCGCAGGGTCGCCGAGGACAGCAAGAACCTCCAGGAGGAGCTGCCGCTGGACATGATCCTCGGCATCGATCCCTTTATGAAGTTGCGGCTCGGCGAGTTCGAGATCCAGGACGTCCAGAATCTCGCGACCATCAACCCGATCCAGATCTTCGTGGAGACGCCCTACGGCCTCTACGAGGTCATCGATTGGGTCGCACAGGCGCAGCTGATCCTGGCGGTGGGCCCCTCGAAGGTGTCGGAGCTGCGGAAGCTGAGCATCCGGACCATCTTCGACCTGGAGCGGTGTGTGCAGAACCCGTACATCGCGCAGCGGGTGGTCAACATCCTGCTGAGCGAGGCGGTCGACATCGATGGCGAGATCCGCGTGTCGTCGGCGAGCCGGGACCGATCGGGCGGCAGCAGCGAATTGCGGCTCGACGAGCGCTACGAGCTCGACGCGATGATCAGCTACATCCGGGACGACCTGCATGTCCGCCGGCTGCGGCAGATCTGGGACGTCATCAACAGCCGCCTGGACGACCGGAGCGTCACCAGAAGCCCGGAAGACGGGCCGCTCGCAGGGGAGGCCGAGGGGCCGCGGCGCCGGGACGAAGACCCGGAGCGCGGACTTCGCGCGGTCGGAAGCTGACATCTCCGACGGCAGCCCCTTCACGTTCGGGACCGGCACGCCTCCTTGAGCAGCGTCACGGTCACGCGCCGGTTGCCTGGCAGGTCGGGGTTGTCGGGGAACATCGGCTCGGTATCGGCCTTGCCGGTGACCGAGGCGAACCGGTCGTCCGGAACCCCTGAGCCCGCCAGGATCTCCCGGACGCTGACGCGCGGCCCGTCGGCAGCTCTCCGGGCGAGGCTACCGGGCGCTGCCCGGGCCGATCGGTGGCGGTGAAGCCCGTGACGGCGATGCGGGTTGGCATCTGACGGAGCGCCGGGCCGAGCTTCTCCCATAGGCGCCGGGTCCGGTCGTTGGGCCGGGTCGAGCCCTCCGGGAACATCGCGCGCCCGTTCTGGTCGACGACCGATACGTCGAGGCCCCGCTCGGTCCCGGCGATCACGACATTCTTCGAGAGCTCGGCGAAATCCGGCTGTTGGCGATCGCGGCACTGTCGGTATGTCGGCCGGGTTGCCGATCAGGGTAGGAAATCTTTCTGAATGAACCGTAAAGGAAACTGTTTCGAGCCTGTATCGGCCCGTCATCGCCCGTTCAGGCGGGCGCTGGCATACCCCTGTCGTACGAGGGGTTTGACCCGGGTCCGGCGCTGATGTCGCCCGGGCAGACCTTTTCGGTGAAGGCGTGAGACCCGGGCACACGGGCCGCGTCAGGGGTGGCGGAGCGGTACGATGGTTCGTCTGTACGGGCGGGTCCTGGGATTCCTGAAGGCGGAGCGGCGGCTGGCCATAGGGTTGGCCGCCACCAACGTCGTGCTGGCGGTGGCGGCCTTCGCCGAACCGCTGCTGATGGGCCGGATCATCGACCAGCTGACCCATCTCAAGCGCGGCGGCGACGCCATGGGCACCATGCTGCCGCTGCTGGCCGCCTGGGTGGCGTTCGGCTTCTTCACCATCGCGGCGGGCGTGTTCATCGCGCTTCACGCCGACCGGCTCGCGCACCGCAACCGCCTGTCGTCGATGGCGAGCTACTTCGAGCACGTCCTCGACCTGCCGCTCGCCTTCCACTCGGCCAACCATTCCGGCCGCGTCCTGAAGGCGATGCTGGAGGGCACCAACGGCATGGCCTGGCTGTGGCTCGGCTTCTTCCGCGACCACCTCGTCGCCCTGGTCTCGCTCGGCGTGCTCCTGCCGATGACCCTGTTCATCAACTGGCAGCTCGGCTCGATCCTGGTGGTGCTGGTGCTGGCCTTCACGGCGCTCACCACCTTCGTGATGCGCCGGACCGAGACGCTCCAGGGTCAGGTCGAGGAATTCAATTCGGGCCTCGCGGCCCACGCCTCGGACGCGCTCGGTAACGTCGCGGTGATCCAGTCCTTCACCCGCGCTAAGGCCGAGAAGGATGCGATGCGCGGCATCATCACCAACCTGCTCGCCGCGCAGATCCCGGTCCTGTCCTGGTGGGCGCTCGCCAACGTGGCGACCCGGGCCTCGGCGACCATCACCATGACGGCGATCTTCGTCACCGGCATCTGGCTCTATCAGGCCGGCACCACGACGGTGGGCGAGGTCGTGGCCTTCATGAGCCTCGCCACCGCCTTCGTGGCCCGGCTCGACCACGTGGTTGGCTTCGTCAACGGCCTGTTCCAGCAGGCGCCGAAGATCGCCGAGTTCTTCGAGATCTACGACACCGTCCCGGCGGTGGCCGACCGGCCGCATGCCCGGCAGGTCGCCCGCTTCGAGGGCGCAGTCACCTTCGACGACGTCGCCTTCTCGTACGATGGAAGACGCCAGGCGCTCGACGGCGTCTCGTTCACCGCCAAGCCCGGCGAGACGATCGCGCTGGTCGGCACCACCGGCTCGGGCAAGTCGACGACGCTCGGCCTCCTGCACCGGAGCTTCGACCCGGCCTCCGGTTCGATCCGGATCGACGGCATGGACATCCGCGACGTCGGCCTCGCCTCCCTGCGCCACAACATCGGCGTGGTGTTCCAGGAGCCGATGCTGTTCGCCCGCTCGATCCGCGAGAACCTGCAGGTCGGCTGCCCCGACGCCACCGACGCCGAGATGCTCGACGCCCTGGAGCGGGCGCAGGCCAGCGCCTTCATGGCGCGCCAGGCCGACGGGCTCGACACGGTGATCGGCGAGCGCGGCCGGTCCCTCTCGGGGGGCGAGCGCCAGCGGCTCTCGATCGCCCGGGCGCTCCTGAAGAACCCGCCGATCCTGATCCTCGACGAGGCGACCTCGGCGCTGGACGCCGCCACCGAGCGCAAGCTCCAGGGCGCGCTGGAGACCGTGATGGAGGGGCGCACCACGTTCGTGATCGCCCACCGCCTCGCGACGATCCGCGACGCCGACCGGATCCTGGTGTTCCACGAGGGCCGGATCGTCGAGGCCGGGACCTTCGACCAGCTGGTGGCCGAGGGCGGCCGCTTCGCCGAGCTCGCCCGGGCGCAGTTCATGGCCGCCCAGGCGGAGGAGGACGAAGGGCTGGCGCTGGCCGCGTGAGGACGGCGCCCGTCCCGACCGGCCAATGCGGCGGGTCGGCTGGCAAGACCCCCGGGATTCCAGTCAGACGCGCGCCGCGGCAAAGCTCCGGCGCGCGTTTGCCTGTGGGGTGCTGAACGACAGGACCATCAGGCGCCGCGTCCCGGTCCGCCGCGTCGCGGCAGGTTTGTCCCCGATCGGACGGGCGGCGGTGCCGGATGCGACGCGGACAGCGGCACAGCGCCTCCTCTCCGCCGGCCGCGCAAACCGCCTTCGCGGGCGGCGGCGGAGACCGCGACCCCGGCGCAGTGAAGAGCGCGAGCGATCGACCGGAACACCCTCACGCCTCCGGATCGCCCGCCCCAGCGATGCGCGCCTTCGGCCGAGTGGCTTCGAACGGGTCCGTGACAGCAAGCCCGGCGCGATCGCCAGGCCGTCGGAAGAGGGTGGGGGATCGCCTCTGATCAGGGCCACGCCCTCGGCCCGCTTCGCATGGTTCCCGCTGGGACAGCTCGGTCGAGCTGCCCCCTCCGTCATCACGAGCGCAGCGAAGTGACCCACGGCACCGCGATCTCCGGGATCGTGGCGCCGACTGGATTGCTTGGCTCCGCTCGCAAGGACGTGCGGCCGAAGGCATCGACCGGGAACGGTCTTACGCGCCCGAGCCCGAGATGTCGGGAGATCCGAGCCCGCACGGGAGGGGGGACCGGCGCGCGGCCCTGATCCCGGCTCGCCGATCCCGACAGGAGGCTTTCAATACAGCCCGCCGGCCTGCGCGGCCCGGTCGGGATCGGCCGGGACCGCCGCGGGGGCCGCCGCCTGGCCGCCGCCGGAGGACGGCGCCACGTAGGAATCCGGCGGCGCGGTGCCGGGCTTGAACGCCTCCAGGATCGTCCCGGCGCCCTCGCCCGAGCCGGCGCGGGTGCCGCTGCCGAGGTTGACGCGGATCAGCTTGATCCCCGGCGGCACGCGGAACGGCGTCGGCGGCTTGTCCTTGAGGGCCGTCTTCAGGAACTCCAGGGCGATCGGCGCGGCGAGCCCACCACCGGTGGCGCGGTCGCCCAGCGAGCGCGGCTTGTCGAACCCGATATAGATGCCGACCGCCAGATCCGGCGAGAAGCCCACGAACCACGCGTCCTTGGCGTCGTTGGTGGTGCCGGTCTTGCCGGCGAGCGGCTTGCCGATCTGCTTCAGGATCGTGGCGGTGCCGCGCTGGACCACGCCCTCCATGATCGAGACCATCTGGTAGGCGGTCAATGGGTCGAGGACCTGCTCGGAATCGTCGACCAGCTTCGGCTCGTCCTGGCCCGACCACTTCTCGGCGTCGCAGCCGATGCACTTGCGGTTGTCGTGGCGGTAGATCGTCTCGCCGATGCGGTCCTGGATCCGGTCGATCAGGGTCGGGCGGATGCGCCGGCCGCCATTGGCCAGCATCGAGTAGGCCGTGACCATGCGCATGACCGTGGTCTCGCCCGCGCCCAGCGACATCGGCAGCACCGGCAGCATGTCGTCGTAGACGCCGAACCGGCGGGCGTACTCGGCGATGAGCGGCATGCCGACATCCTTGGCGAGGCGCACCGTCATCAGGTTCTTCGAGTGCTCGATGCCGTAGCGCAGGGTGTGGGGGCCGCCGGACTTGCCGTCGTAGTTCGAGGGCGTCCAGGCCTCCTGGCCGGGGCCGGCCTCGATGGTGATCGGCGAATCCTGCACGATCGAGGCAGGCGTGTAGCCGTTGTCCAGAGCCGCCGAGTAGACGATCGGCTTGAACGAGGAGCCGGGCTGGCGCATCGCCTGGGTGGCGCGGTTGAACTCGGATTCGTCGTACGAGAAGCCGCCGACCATGGCGTGGACGCGGCCCGTATTCGGGTCCATGGCGACGATCGCGCCGGAGACCTCGGGCTTCTGGCGCAGGCGGAACTGGCCGCGGCCGCCCTCCATCGCCTCGACATAGACCATGTCGCCGGCCTGGAGGTTGGCGCGGCCGGCCCAGCGCATGCCCTCGGGAGGGATCACGCCGGTCTCGCGGTCCTTGCCGACCTGGCCGGACGCCTCGCGCCGGGGCTGCAGGCCGACCTGCACGCCGCCGCCACCGTTGCCCAGCACCACGGCGAGACGCCAGGGCGCTACGTCGCCGAGCGCCGGGACCTCGGCCGCCGCCATGCCCCAGTCGCGCCCGGTCAAGTCGACCTTGGTGACCGGACCGCGCCAGCCATGGGCCTGGTCGTAGCGCACGAGGCCGTCGACCAGCGCCTTGCGGGCCCAGGCCTGCATCTTCGGATCGAGGGTCGCGCGCACCGACAGGCCGCCCTCGTAGAGCTTCTTCTCGCCGTAGCGCTCGGAGATCTCGCGGCGGACCTCCTCGGTGAAGTAGTTGGCGTTGGCGGCGTTCGGGAAGGCGACGCGTGGGTTGACGCCGAGCGGCATCTTCTTGGCGGAGTCCGCCTCCTCGCGGGTGATGTAGCCGTTCTCCGCCATCAGGCGGATGATCTCGTTGCGGCGATCCAAGGCCGCCTGGGTCTTGCGGTAGGGGTGGTAGTTGTTCGGCCCCTTCGGCAGGGCGGCGAGGTAGGCCGCCTCGTTGATGGTCAGCTCGTGGACCGACTTGCCGAAATAGTCGAGCGCCGCCGCGGCCACGCCGTGCAGGTTGCGGCCCGGGACGATCGTGCCGAGGAAGATCTCGTTGAGGTAGAGCTCGAGGATCTTGTCCTTCGAGTAGGCCGCCTCGATCCGGAGCGCCAGCAGCGCCTCCTTGATCTTGCGGTCGTAGGTCTGCTCCGACGAGAGCAGGAAGTTCTTGGCGACCTGCTGGGTGATGGTCGAGGCGCCCTGCCGCTTGCCCGACTTGGCGTTGGTCAGGAAGGCGCGCACGATCCCCTCGGGATCGATGCCGCCGTGCTTGTAGAAGTTCTTGTCCTCGGCCGACAGGAAGGCGGCCACGACGATCTTCGGCATCGCCTGGATCGGCAGGTACAGCCGGCGCTCGCGGGCGTATTCGGCGAGCAGCGAGCCGTCGGCCGCGTGGACGCGGGTCATCACCGGCGGCTCGTAATTGGCGAGTGCCGCGTGGTCCGGCAGGTCTTGGCTGTACTTCCAGTAGAAGTAGCCGCCGACCGCCGCCCCGACCACGAACAGCACCGCCGCGGCGCTGAACAGGATGCCGAAGAAACGAAGGATCAGACGCATCCGGTGTTCCGCTCGTCGCTGGCCCGGCCGCATGCCGGGATCGGCCTACCCGGCGCGTTACGTCCGCTCTCGATGCGGTCGGCCCCCGGATGGTCCCGTCAGGCCCCCTCGGAATGCCGGTTCAGCGGCGGTGCGACGGGGCGTTCGGACGTCCCGTATCGACACTCTATCTATGGTAAAACTGGGGCGACGGCGGCCGAGCGGCGCGTCCCCGTCGGTCGGCCCAGCGTGGCGCGGTTGGTGAAGAACAGGTCGATCGCCTTGGCCATGGAGCCGGTCACGCCGGACCGCCAGTCCGGCGATTGCAGCATCTCCAGGTCACGCTTGCTCGACAGATAACCCAGCTCTACCAGCACGCTCGGCACGTCGGGCGAGCGCAGGACCACGAAGCGCGCCTCGCGGTGGGGCTTGGCGCTCATCTCGATCACCGGGCTCAGCTGGCCCATCAGGGTCCGGGCGAAGCCCGACGAGAAGCCGCGGGTCTCGCGCAGGGTCAGCTCCTGCAGGATGTCGGCGATGTCGGGCGGCGCCTCGGCGGAATCGACGCCGGCGGCGGCGTCGGCCCGGTTCTCGCGCTCGGCAAGCTTGGCGGATTCGGCGTCCGTGGCCTTCTCGGAATTGGTGTAGATCGTGGCGCCGCGCACCTGGGGCGCCGCCGAGATCGAATCGGCGTGGATCGACACGAACAGGTCAGCCTTGGCCTCGCGGGCGAGGCGCACGCGCTCGGCCAGCGGCACGAACACGTCGCGGTCGCGGGTCATCCGGACCCGGTAGCGGCCGCCCGCCTCCAGCTTCGCGACCAGCGCCTGGGCGAATCCGAACACAATGTCCTTCTCGAACACGCCGCCCACCGCGATCGCGCCGGGATCGGTGCCGCCATGACCGGCATCGACCATGATCAGCGGGCGCTGGTCGGCGGGTTCTGGGGCGGCGGTCCGGGCCTGGGCCGGGGCGGGATCGGCCGCGGCGGCCGCCTTGCGGAACGCGTCGCGGTCGGTTCGCTGCAGCGGGATCGTGAGCAGGACGGCGCCGTCCCGGGGGCGGGTCGCCGTCTCGATCTTACCGACCGTGGCGGGCGAGGCGAGATCGATGACGATGCGGGAGCGCCCGGGA
Organism: Methylobacterium sp. OAE515; assembly: GCF_041806315.1. NCBI lineage: Bacteria > Pseudomonadati > Pseudomonadota > Alphaproteobacteria > Hyphomicrobiales > Methylobacteriaceae > Methylobacterium > Methylobacterium sp. OAE515. The sequence continues at coordinate 746,166 of NZ_JBGMUV010000001.1, read as the reverse complement.
GCGAACAGGCCGTAGCGGAAGGATTGCACGAGGCCGTCGCGGCGGCTCCCGGTGCCGGATTCGAGCTGGAAGTTGACCTCCGGCAGGTCGATCACGGCCCGGTCGGGCCGCTCCATCACGAAGCCGCGGGCCTCGACCGCCCGGGACAGGGTCAGGGTCAGGCGCGTGGTGCCCGCCTGGGTCGCGAGATCGGCCCCGATGGCCACGGCCGGCTTGTCGCCGTTCTGCGCGACGACCGGCGCTCCCGCCGACGCCGCGGACAGCGCGACGGCGAGGCAGAGACAGGCGGAACGGATCTGGCGCGCACAGCTCGGCATCGGTCCGGTATCATCTCCCGTGCCCTCCGTTACGGCATGGGACCGGCATGGTTAACGGACTCTTGCCGCGGCCGGTTCGATCCGGCCGCCGTTGTTGCGGTGAGGCGACAATGGCCGGGGCCGCCCCCGGCGTGCCGAATCAGCGGAACGCGACGACGCGGCTTGCCTTGCCGACCACCGTGACCCAGCAGGTCAGGGAAGCGTCGGCAGCGCGCTGGACCTCGCCGACCTGCAGGCGGATCAGGTCGGCCGGCGTGCGGGCGCCCGAGAGGGCGCGCAGATGCGCGAAGGCGGCCTCACCCTCGCCCCGCACGTAGCGGGCGATGGTCGAGCCGATCTCGACGACGTCGAGGCGGTCGGGGGCGAAGGCGATCCGGTTCGGCTCCGCGAGGCCGGAGGCCTCCGGTGCCGCGGCCAGGACGGTCTCCGCCGCGATCTCGTCAGCGGGCGTCTCCGGAATCGCCGCGGCGATGGTCTCGAAGGTTTCCTGGGTCGGTGCAGCCTCAGCCAATGCAGCCTCGGCCATTGCGACCTGCGGTTCGGTTGCCTCGGGGATCAGCGCGCTCGCGGGAGCGGGGTCCGGCGCCGTCTCCGGTGTGCCGGCCACGACGGCGGCCGTCTCGATCGCGGATTTCTCGGCGTGGCTCTCGGTCGGGGTCGGCGCGTCCGCCTCCCGGGGCGGCTTCGCCTCCCAGGTGGAACGGCTTCCTCTCGGTCGACGCGGCTTTCCCATCGCGCGATCTCCTCCTGTCGGCTTCAGCCCGTCCTGACGGAGCGGCGGCCGGAGGTGATGCGCGGCCGGCCCGCCCGCGGTGTCGGCGCCGGACGCGTGGTGCCCGGGCGTCCGATCGTGGAATCCGGCCGGCGCACTCGACCGCCCGGATCCCGGAATGCGTCCCCGACCGCCAGGATCGGGGACGGAAAGGCCGGCCTCAGCGGGCGACGGCGTTCTGGGCGAGGGCGCCGTAATCCTTGGCCTGAGCCTGGAGGGCGGCGAACTGGCTGCGGACGAACTCGGACTGCAGCTCGAACGCCTCGCGGAGATCCTTCGTACGCACGAGCTTCTGGGCGAAGTCGAAGGTCGCGTTGGCGTTGGTCTGGGCGTGATCGAAGCCCTTCACGACCGCGGCGCTGAGGGTCGACTGGAAGGTCTGGCCCGAAGCCTGGACCTGCTCGGCCGCCTTGACGGCGTTGGCCATCATGGTGCCGACGGCGTTCCGGGCCTGATCGACGCTCTTCTCGGCGAAGTCGCGCATCTCGGTCGGGATCTCGAAGTTCGGGGTCTGCATCGATGTCTCCAGCCTGATTTTTGGAGCGGGACGCCGGATGCGTCCGCGGTGACGCGCCTCTATATGTTGCACTGCAACAAGAAGTCAAGTGCATGTTCCGGGGCGCTTCGGGCCCGGCAAGAGCCGATAAAATGCCGAATCGCTGATCTCGGAAGTCATCAGCCCGTGGCTCGGCCGCGACAGCAGCAGGCGATCAAGCTCTGCCATTCCGATACGCGGTATCGATTGCTGATCCCCGAGGAGAGCCGCATTACAAAAAACTATCCCGCTGTCCAGAGGGGCGCGAACGGATCGTGAAGACTACTGGCATGCCAGTAGTCTCGGTCTGCCTCAAGACCGAGGCGAGACAGCCGGCTGGTCCCGATGCTGCATTGCACCAGGCGTAGGGACCGGCAGCGCGGCGTAGAGCGCCCGGAGGGCCGTCGCGTGGGCTTCCAGACCGCTCGGCGCAGAGCGAGACATCCTGTAAGCCTCCGCCCCGAGGGCGGCGGCCAGGGCATCGTCCCGCAGGGCCGTGAAGGCCGCCGCCAGCGGCCCGACCTCCGGGGCGACCACGAAGCCGGTCCGACCGTGCCGGACCTTCTCGGCGGCACCGGACCGGTCGGAGGCGACCACCGGGATCCCGGCCGCCAACGCCTCGTAGACGGTGAGCGGCCCGGTCTCGTACCAGCGCGACGGCGCGGCCAGCGCCCGGGCGCGGGACCGAAGAATCTCCCAGACCCGATCGGGGCTCTGCCAGCCGATGACCGTGACCCCGTCCCGGGCGCGCAACTCCGCCTCCAGGGGGCCGGTGCCGATGAACAGGGCGGGCAGGCCGGCGGTCCGGGCGGCGTCGGCCACGAGGTCGGCGCCCTTCTCGCGGGTCAGGCGGCCGACATACGCCACGGCGTCGCCGCGCCCCGGCTCGGCCGGCGGCCCGTCCGCGACCCGGACGGGATTGTCGACCCGGTGGTGCGTGACGGCGTAGCCGCCGAGCAGGTCTCCGAGCCGCCGTCGGCTGGCGTCGCAGACATGGACGACATGGAGCGGGCGCCGCCGGGTCACCTGCCGCAGCGCCGCGGCCCGGGCGACGCGCACGAGCTTGTGGGCGGGGCTGCGCGGGTCACAGGGGGCCGCGAGGCAGGCGGCCGACAGGGGCGCGAGGCCGCAGGGCTCGGCCCGGTCGAACCGGTAGTAGACGCCGTTCGGGCAGGCCAGGGCGTAGTCGTGCAGGGTGACGACCAGCGGCGCGCCGGCACCGGACAGGACCGGGAAGATCGCGGGCGACAGGGTGCGGGTCCATTGGTGCAGGTGGATGCAGTCCGGCCGCGTCGGGAGGCCGTCGATCGCCGCGGCGAGCCGGCGCGCCGCGTCCGCGTGCCAGATCCCCGCCGCCGCCGCCCGGACGCCACCGAGGGACCAGATATCCGGCAGGCCGAGGACGATCCGCCGGATGCCGGGGTGGTCGAGGAGCGGATCCACCGGACCCGCGATGGCCTGGATGAAGCTGACCGCCAGACCGGCCTCGGCGAGGCCGCGGGCCGATTCCAGAGCGACCTTCTCGGCCCCGCCGCTGGCGGCCGCGAATTCGGCCAGGATCACGACGTGCATGGAGATCGTCTCGACATCAGCGGCCGGGACGATGGCGGAAACCGGTTTACGGGCGATCAACCGCGGCGGGTTACAGACTTCGATCCCGGATCGGAGCGGCGGAGTTCCTGACGTGCACGTCGTCCTCGTCGCAGATCACGCCGCGATCAACGGCGGCCAGGCCAAGGTGGCGATCGAATCCGCCCTGGGGCTCGCCGCCCGCGGCGTCCGGGTCAGCCTGTTCGCGGCCGTCGGACCGGTGGATCCGCGCCTGGAGCCCGCCGGCATCCGGGTGGTCTGCCTGGAGCAGGACGACGTCACCACGGCGCGCAGCAAGCTGGCCTTCGCGGCCCAGGCGATCTGGAACGGGGCGGCGCGCCGCGCCCTCGCGCGGGAACTCGCCGCCTGCGATCCCCGCGACACCGTGGTGCACGTCCACGCCTTCGCCAAGGCGCTGTCGCCGTCGATCGGCACGGCGCTGCGGGCCTCGGGCCTGCCCTGCCTCTACACGATGCACGAGTTCTTCCTGGTCTGCCCCACCGGCGGCTTCTACGCCTATCCGGAGCAGCGGATCTGCCACCGGACCCCGATGTCGGCCGCCTGCATCGGGGCGAATTGCGACGCGCGCAGCTATCCGCGCAAGGTTGCCCGGATGATCCGCCATGTCGGGCTTAGCCATGTGGCCCGGCTGCCGGAGCTGTTTTCCCACGTCGTCACCATCAGCGACCTCCAGGAGAGCGTCGTCCGGCCGTTGATGCCCCCCGGCACCGTGTTCCACCGGGTCGACAACCCGATCGCGGTGGCGCGGGCGCCGGTGCCCGGAGACGCGCCGGGCGATTTCCTGTTCGTGGGGCGGATCTCCACCGAGAAGGGCGCGCCGATCTTTGCCGAGGCGGCCCGGCGGGCGGGGGTGCGGGCGGTGTTCGTGGGCGACGGTCCGGAGCGGGCCGACCTCGCTGCGCGCTATCCCGAAGCGGAGATGCGCGGCTGGCGCGACGCGGCCGGCGTGCAGGCGTTGATGCGGCAAGCCCGCGCCTTGGTCTTCCCGAGCGTCTGGTACGAGGGCCAGCCGCTCACCGTCTACGAAGCCCTGGCCTGCGGCACGCCGGTGATCGTGAGCGACGCCTGCGCGGGTCGCGAGGCAGTCACCGACGGCGAGACCGGGTTCTGGTTCCACTCGGGCGATCCGGACGCGCTCGCCGACCATCTGCGGCGCCTGTCGGACAACACCCTCGCGGCCCGCATGGGCCGGGCCGCCTACGATCGCTACTGGGCGGCACCGCTGAGCCTCGACGCGCATCTCGACCGTCTCGGAGACGTCTACGAGGCGGTGCTGCGCGGGGCCGCCGCCCGCGCGGCGATCGGCGGCCCGGTCGAGCGGCCGCTCGCGACCGCCTGAACCGTCCGGGTCGGACAATCGCGCGCTCCGCTCCGGAACCTGCGCCGGATGACACCCATCCGTCACCCCGGGGCCGCGCAGCGGAGCCCGGGATCCAGACCCGCCGACGCGTCAAGATCTGCACCGACGGCGAGTCTGGGTTGCCCGCCTCCGGCGTGCCCCTACGGGTCCGGGCTCGCCTGCGGCGCCCCGGGATGACGCGGCTCGGCGCCGATATGAGACGGGGATCATGTGCAGCGGAGCGGTCCGCCCGATGCCCTTTCCGTACCAGCCGGCCGGATTGACGCGCCGGCGTGGAAAGTTCGGAAACACCCGCCGCGCCTCGCGTTGATGCGCACCGGCACCCTTGCGTGCCCCCGTCACCGATGAGCGACCGACATGGCCGAGGACCACAAGCCGAACGAGACCAAGCCGGGCTTCCAGCAGGGCAGCGCCAAGCCGGGCGACGCGAAGAATCCCGACAACAAGCAGGAGAAGTTGAACGAGCGTCTGGACGACGCCCTGGAGGAGACCTTCCCGTCGAGCGACCCGGTCTCGGTGAAGATCACCAAATAGGCGCTCCGCAGGCGCCTGCCGGGTGGCGTCAGGCCGCCCGGCCGCCGAAGGAACCGTCCGCGGCGCGCGCGATCAGCTGCCGCGCCGCCGGCGCCGGGACCGGACGACTGAACAGGAAGCCCTGGACCTCGTCGTAGCCCTCGGCGCGCAGCATCGCGAGCTGCTCGGCGGTCTCGACGCCCTCCGCCGTCGTGGCGATGCCCAGGCTCGTGCCGAGGCTCGCCACCGCCCGCACGATCGCCGTGCAATGGGTGTTCTCGCCGACCTGGCTGACGAAGGACCGGTCGAGCTTGATCTTGTCGAACGGGAAGCTGCGCAGGTAGCTGAGGCTCGAATAGCCGGTCCCGAAATCGTCCATGGCGATGCGGATCCCCATCGCCCGGAGCGCGTGCAGGGTCGCGAGATTGGCGGCGCTGTCGGCCAGCAGGACCGACTCGGTGATCTCCAGCTCGAGACGACGCGGGTCGAGCCCGGAGGCCGCGAGCGCGTCGCGCACGGTCTCGACGAGGCTGCGGTTGCGGAACTGAACCGGGGAGAGGTTGACCGCGAGCCGGATCGCCTCCGGCCAGGCGGCCACCTCGGCGAAGGCGGTCTGCATCACCCAGGCTCCGATCGGGACGATCAGGCCCGTCTCCTCGGCGAGCGGTACGAACTCGGCCGGCGAGACCGAACCGTGCTCGGGGTGGTGCCAGCGCAGCAGCGCCTCGAAGGCGAGGATCCGGTCGGCCTGCGCGCTCATCAGCGGCTGGTAGACGAGCGAGAACTGCTCCCGGGCCAGGGCCTCGCGCAGCTCGTTCTCGCGCCGCCGCCGCGCCTGGACCCAGGCATCCATCTCCGGCTCGAAGCACCGGAAGGTGCCGCCGCCCTCCGCCTTCGCCCGATACAGGGCGAGGTCGGCGTTCTTCATCAGCGTCTCGGGATCGGTCCCGTCGCGCGGCAGGCAGGCCACGCCGATGCTGGTGCCGATATGGCAATCCTGGCCGTCCAGGCGGAACGGACGGGCGAGCTCGGCGATGACGCGCGCGATCAGCCCGTCGGCGAGCACCGGCAGGCCGATCCCGCGCACGAGGATCGCGAACTCGTCGCCGCCGAGCCGGGCGACCAGGTCGTCCTTGTTCAGGCATCCGGCGATCCGCTCAGCGGCCTCGCGCAGCAGCGCGTCGCCGACCGGATGGCCGAGCGTGTCGTTCACGATCTTGAACTTGTCGAGGTCGAGGCAGAGCAGCACCGATTCCTCGCCGTTCCGGGCGTGGCGCGCGATCGCCTCGCCGAGGCGGTCCCGGAACAGCACCCGGTTCGGCAGGCCGGTGAGCGCGTCGTGGTGGGCCATGTGGGCGATGCGCGCCTCCGCCAGGCGGCGCTCGGTCATGTCGATCGCGGCCTCGAGGACGGCCTGCTCGCCGCCGAACGGCAGGGCCCGCTCGAACAGGGAGACCTCGATGGCCGAGCCGTCGGCGCGGCGGTGCAGCGCGCCGGTGGCGGGCAGGCCGAGGCCCGGCGCCTCCTCGGGAGCGATGACCAGATCGGCGGGCGCGCGGGCCAGGAACTGATCGCGGCTGTAGCCATAATGGGCGATGGCCGCGTCGTTGACCGCCAGGAACCGGTCGCGCGCCTCGGCCACGACCCACATCGGCACCGGGTTGTTCTCGAACAGGAGCCGGAACGAGGCCTCCCGGGCCTTGATGTCGCCGACATCCGTCATGGTGATCGACAGGAGGTCGCCGACGCAGCCCGCCTCGACCTTGAGGTACAGGGTCCCTCCGTCGGACTGGGGCCGGCTCAGCTCGAAGGCCTCGCGGCCGCCCCGCTCGACCATGGCGGCCAGCGTGGCGATCGTCCGGGCGGTGATCGTCCCCGGGAACAGGTGACCCACGCGCTGCCATTGCAGGACGGACGCGGGACGCTCCAGAAGGCGCTCGGCCCCTTCGTTGAGGGCGACGATCTTGAAATCGACCGGGCGCCCGTCGCCGTCCCGGACAGTGCTCAAGGCCAGGATGCCCTGGTCGGTGGCAGTGAACATCGCCTGGACGAGCTCGGTCCGGACGCTCGCGGCGTCGAGCCCGAGCAGCACGAAGGGCTCGCCCCAGCGGTTGCCCAGGGGCAGGCCGACCAGGCTGGTCGAGGTGACGACGCCGGCGGCGAGGCGGTCGCATCGGCCGTGGGCCGGCTCGCCGGTGGCGAGGGCGGCCGCCACGACCTCGTCGATGGGCTGACGGAGATCGACCGGGAAGGCGTGAACCGGGACGGACTCGACCGGGACGGGTGCGACCGGACGGCCGGCCGGATCCTGCGCCAGCCAGGCGCCGAACTCTTGGCCGGCCCAGAGGATCCCGGTGGCCTGGCCGTCGCGGGTCGTCACAAGGGCGGCCCGGTCGGCGAGCCGCCCGAGGCTGCCCAGGACGACAGCCTCGTAGGACGGCAGGGGGTCTCCCGGCGATCGACACTCCTGCCAGTGGCGCAGGAGGCTCTTCCCGGTCTGCAGATTTGCGTGCTGCGCGCTCACTGAGCCGCCCCAGTCGTTGACCGGGGCCAGCAAGCGGGGGACTTCGTTTAAGCGAGGTTCATGCGCTGGCTTATAATCCCATGAACGACGCTATTCCCCAGATTTATACTGGTATTCAGGCTGCTTCCAGCAGCCTGCGGGCGATCACCTGGGCCTGAATCTCCGCCGCGCCCTCGAAGATCGAGAGGATGCGGGCGTCGCACAGGATCCGGCTCACCGGGTATTCCAGCGCGAAGCCGTTGCCGCCGTGAATCTGCAGGGCGTTGTCGGCCGCCGCCCAGGCGACGCGGGCGCCGAGCAGCTTGGCCATCCCGGCCTCCAGGTCGCAGCGCTTGCCCTCGTCCTTCTCGCGGGCCGAGAAGTAGGTGAGCTGGCGGGCGATGTTGATCTCCACCGCCATCATGGCGAGCTTGTCGGCGACCCGCGGGAAGCTGACCAGCGCCTTGCCGAACTGGACGCGCTCCTCGGCGTAGCGCAGGCCGACGTCGAGGGCCGACTGGGCGACGCCGATGGCGCGCGCCGCCGTCTGGATGCGGGCCGACTCGAAAGTCTGCATCAGCTGGGCGAAGCCCTTGCCCTCGACCTCGCCCAGGAGGTTGCCGGCCGGGACCTCGAAGCCCTCGAAGGCCAGCTCGTACTCCTTCATGCCGCGGTAGCCGAGCACCTCGATCTCGCCGCCCGACAGGCCCTGGACCGGGAACGGATCCTCGTCGGTGCCGCGCGGCTTCTCGGCGATCAGCATGGAGAGGCCGCGGTGGCCCTTCTCCTCCGGCTTGGTCCGGACCAGAACCGTCATGATGTCGGCGCGGACCGGGTGGGTGATCCAGGTCTTGTTGCCGCTGATCTTCCACGTGTCGCCGTCCTTGACGGCCTTGGTGCGCAGGCTGGCCAGATCCGAACCCGTGTTCGGCTCGGTGAAGACGGCGGTGGGCAGGATGTCGCCGCTGGCGATCTTCGGCAGGAAGCGCTGCTTCTGCTCCTCGGTGCCGCCGCACAGGATCAGCTCGGCGGCGATCTCCGAGCGGGTGCCCAGCGAGCCGACGCCGATATAGGCCCGGGACAGCTCCTCCGAGACCACGCACATGGCGGTCTTCGGCAGGCCCATGCCGCCGTATTCCTCGGGGATCGTCAGGCCGAAGACGCCGAGCTCGGCCATCTTGGTCACGATCTCCATCGGGATGTAGGCATTCTTCAGGTGCCACTCATGCGCCTGATCGACCACCTCGGCCTTGCCGAAGCGGCGCATCTCGGAGCGGATCGCCTCCATGTCCTCGTCGAGGCCCGAGGCGCCGACAGTCGCCGCGCCGCCGCCGTCGCGCATCTGCGCCACCAGGGCGGCGCGGTTCTCGGGCGTGTTGCCCTCGGCGATCAGGGTCTCGACCGCGTCGGTGCGATACGGGGCCACCTCCTTGGCGGACAGGCCGAGGGAGCCGGTGAGGCGGACCATCTCGCCCTGGCTCATCGGGATGCCGGAGAAGAGCTGGTCGAGATATTCGCCAGCGCCGATCCGGACGAGGAGCGCCTCGGTCTCGCCGAACCGGCCCTCGGCCTGGAGGCGCTCGGCATAGCCGCCGAGTTCGGCGACCGCCTCCGCGTAGGTTGCGAGCCAGGCGAGCCCGTGGGCGGCGTGCTGCTGGCTCTCGAGCTTGGCCGCGTCGATCCGCCCATCCGTCCCGAGGATCCGCGTGCGGACCCGCCGCGTGGCCTCGGCGGCCAGCGCCTTGGCACTCGCGCCGGCGCTCTTGGTCAGGGACACGAGGTCCTGCGGCTCGGTCTGGATGGCGGGGGATGCGGACATGGTTTTTTGCTCGCGTGGCGTCTTCTTGGATCGGGTCTTTTAACCTGTTCGGATCCCGGGCCGAAGCAGATTTCGTTTGCGGCGTCTTGAACTGAAGTTGAATGCCCGGCGACTTGGCGCGGGCGTGCTCGACTTGGAAACTCCGAGTCTCGCCTTGATCCTGCTCGACCTCATCCGAGTGCCCGGATGCGCAGCGAAGTCCTTGAAGGAGCCCGGCCGGCCCCGATTCAGCGTTTCTGCTCGCACCGCGTCTTCACGTAGGCCCCGTCCTCACCCTTGAAGCCGGCATTGGCCGCCAGGACCGGTCCCTGGACCAGGCATTCCTGAAGCGTGTGGGCCGGGCCGGTGATCACGTCGATGGCGGTGTCGCGCGAGCAGTCGGGCGCCTGGACGGAGGCGGCACAGATCAGGGCGACGACGATAATTGAATTCATGATGCCTCCCAGAGGCCCGGCTTTTCGGACGGCGGGCGGCGTCTACCGAAAGATGGATCCGTCAGGCCTGGTTCCACCGGACCGGATGCCCCGACCTTGCTGACGGCGCAAAGCCACGCAGTGTCGCGCCCCCTCCCAGCGTGGCGCGTCCCTGGGGCCCTTCGCCGCGCGTGATGAGCGCGCGCGTCACACCAGCGCCGGAAGATCCGCGCCGGCCTCGATCGTCTCCGGGCTCGGCACCCGGTTCTCGCCCAGGAGGTGCAGGAAGGCCGTGAAGGCCGGGTTGCGGCCGATGCTGCAGGCCGCGACGGCGCGTCCCGCACGGACGTAATAGGCGATGAAGTCGAGTGCATCGGGATCACCCTGCAGGATGATGCGGTCGAAATCCGGCGCATAACCGCCGTAATCCAGCCGCTTGTCCCCCTGGTTGCTCCAGAAGAACGGCGCACCGGAGAACGCGTCGGTCGCGCCCAGGATCGCCCGGGCCGCGTGGGTTCCGTGCTGCTGCGCCAGCCGCCAGTGCTCGATCCGGGCGGTGACCCCGCTGCCGCGCTCCGGGAAGGCCGCGATGTCGCCGGCGATCCAGACGCCGTCGGCGAGCCTCAGGTCGGCGCCGACCGGCAGGCCGCCGTGCTCATCGGGCTCCACCCCGGCGACGATCCCGGTCTCCGGCGCGGCGCCGGCGCCGATCAGCACGATGTCGGCCGGGAGCCGCGCCCCGGACTCGGTCTCGACCGCCTCGACGGAGCCGGTGCCCCTGATGCGCGCGACGCTGCCCGTGACGAAGGTCACGCCGGTTGCCGGCATGGTAGCGCTTCAGGGCCGCGCCGACGGCCTCGCCGAAGCGCTTGGCGAAGGGGATCTCCTCCCGGGACAGGATCGTCACCGACAGGCCGCGCTTGGTCAGGAAGGCTGCGGCCTCCAGGCCGATGAAGCCCGCGCCGATCACCACCACGCGCCGGGCGTGCTCGGCCGCCGCGCTGAGCCGCACGGCGTCGTCGAGGCTGCGCAGGGTCATCACGCCGTCGAGGTCCCGGCCGGCGAAGTCCGGCACGACGGCGCGGCTGCCGGTGGCGATCAGCAGGGCGTCGCCGGTGAGCACCCGCCCGTCCGCCAGGGTGACGCTGCGGGCGGCGGGATCGATCCGGGTCGCCTCAGCCTCAATCCGCTCGACCCGGTGGGCGGCGGCGAAATCCGGCTCCAGCAGGGTCTTCTCCGCGGGCGTGGGCTTGGCCAGGAACTGCTTGGACAGCTTGGTCCGGTCGTAGGGCGGACGGGCCTCCCGGCCGACCATCGTGATCGTGCCGGCATAGCCCTCCCGGCGCAGGGTCGTGACGCCGGCGACCGCCGCCGCGCCGGTGCCGACGATCAGGACATGGGCGACGGGCGTCTCAGCGCGCCTGGCCGGGGCGGGTTCCGGGGTCAGCAAAGCCACCGCCTCGCCGCCCTCGATCCGGACCGGATAGCGGGTGAGCGCCTCCAGCGCCGGCGGCTCCTCCAGGCTGCCGTCGGCGACAGCGAAGGCGGCCTTGTGCCACGGGCAGTAGAGCCGGCCGCCGCAGATCTCACCCTTGGCGAGGGGCGCCCCGAGATGCGGGCATTTCGCCTGGAAGGCGCGCACCCCGTCGGCGTCGCGCACGAACAGCACCGCATCGTCGCCGGCCTTGCCCTCGGCCTTGCCGCCGAGGGGGATCGCGTCGAGGGCGAGACGGATCTCGCGGGGCTTGTCCTGATCCATCCGCGCCTTGCTCGGTGCCGGCCCGGGCCGTTGTGGCCCGCGCACCAAACCGCGAGACCGCGAAGGGTTTCTGGGCCTTCCGTCGCAGGCCCGGCCCCTCAGCCGCGGCTGGCGACCGCGACGCCCAGGGCGGCGAGCGCCATCCCTGCGCCCTGCACCGGGGTCAGCACCTCGCCGAACAGCGCGTAGCCGAGGATCGCCGCCACCGGCGGCACCAGGAAGAACAGCGCGGCCACCCCCGCCACCGCGCCGCGCCGGATCAGCGCCAGCAGCAGCAGGATCCCCGCCACCGAGTTGATCAAGACCGCCCAGGCGAGGCCGAGCCACAGGGTCGGCACGGGATCGATCGCGGCGCTGCCGAAGGCCAGCGCCAGGGGGATCGCGCAGGCCATGCCGCCGACGAACTGGAGCGTCGCGCCGGCGAGCAGGTCGCCCCGGCCGCCGGTCCGCTTCTGCCAGAGGGTGCCGAAGGTCAGGGCCAGCACCGCCAGGAAGCTGACCGCCAGCGCCCGCGGCGGGATCCCGGACGGGTCCGTGGCGCCGAGCTTCGGGGCGAGTACGAGGCCGGCGCCGGCAAAGCCCATCAGGATGCCCAACGCCCGGCGGCCGCTGACGCGCTCGCCCAGCAGCGGCTGCGCCAGGAGGGCGGTGAGCAGCGGCTGCAGGCTGCCGACGAGCGCCGCGATCCCGGCCGGCAGCCCGTGGCTCACCGCCCAGAAGGTGCTCGACAGGTAGACGCCCTGCATCAGGAAGCCCGCGATCACCGGATCGCGCCAGCCGGCCCGGTCGGCCGGCCACCGGACCCGGGACGCCGCCGCGATCCCGGCCAGGATCAGCGCGACGGCGGTGAAACGGACCGCGGTGAACGCGAAGGGGTCGGCGTGCGGCACCACGGCCCGCGCCGAGATGAAGCCGGTCGCCCAGATCGGGACGAACAGGGCCGGGAGGGCGCCGGCCGCGAGGCGCGACGGTCGTGCGGGAGTCAGCATGGCGCGATCTAAGCGGTATCCGGCCGGTGAATCGCAACGCCGATTCGGCCGTCTGGCCCCCGCACTGCGCCCGCGAGCGTCCGGCGTGGCGCGGGCGCGTCACCGGACGGCGTTCGGGACCGGATCGGGCCGGCGGCGTTGACGGGCGGGCCCCGGCGCCGTTCATCGGCGGGCCGCTCCGCCCAAGGATTGTGCGCTCGAGCATCGTGCGCCTGAGGATCGTTGAACGCCCGTGAACCCTCTCCGCAGTGGATCCCAGGTCGCGGGCCTCGCCGCGCAGCGCTTCGTCGCCCACGACGGCTGGGCGATCGCGAGCCACATCGCCCTCTCGACCCTGACTTCGCTGTTCCCGTTCCTGATCCTGCTCGCGGCGCTCGCCGGCCTGTTCGGCACGCAGTCGCTCGCCGACGAGGCCGGAGTGCTGATCTTCGACGCGTGGCCCCGGGAGATCGCCAAGCCGATCGTCGGCGAGGTGCACCGGGTGCTCACCGAGCAGCGCAGCGGCGTGCTGACGCTCGGCGCGCTGTTCGCCCTGTACTTCTCGTCCTCCGGGGTCGAGAGCCTGCGGGTCGGGCTGAACCGCGCCTACGGCCTGCGGGAGAGCCGGCCCTGGTGGCTGACCCGGCTCGAATCGATCGGCTACGTGATCTGCGGCGCCTTCGCCATGCTGGCCTTCGCGCTGCTCGTGGTGCTGGGTCCACTGATCTGGCGCAGCATCGTCCTGGTGGCGCCGGGGCTTGAGCCGCTGGGACTCGCCGTGGCGATCGGGCGGATCGGCGTCACGGCCCTGCTGCTCGCGGTGATCCTGGTGATCGCCCACAAGTTCGTCGCGGCCGGGCGGCGCTCGATCCTGTCGGTGCTGCCGGGGATCGGCGTGACCCTGGTCCTGTGGTTCTTCGCGGGCCTCGGCTTCGGCTACTACCTCGACCGGTTCTCCAACGCCTACGCGTCGACCTACGGGGGGCTGGCCACCGCGATGGTGTTCCTGGTCTTCCTCTACTGGCTCGCCGCCATGTTCCTGTTCGGCGGCGAGATCAACGGCACGGTCATCGCCGCCCGCCGCAGCCGCCTGCAGGCGAAGATGCTGGCGCGCCGGGCCGAGATGGAGGGCCGCTGGACCGCCTCGAACACCTGAGGATCGCCGGGCCGGCCTGGATGCTCTGGAGCACACGGGAGACGGACCGTCCGCGCGGGATTCGGGCAGCGCCGTCGGTTCCACGGCGAACCCGCTCGTGCGGCGCGGCACAGAAAAAAGCCGCCCCGGAGGGAGCGGCTTCGAGGAGTCTTCAGGGAGGCATCAAACAGAGCGGACGAGATGTCCAACTCGACATCCAGATCTCTGGATGCCTCTTCATGCCTCGAAAACCTTAATGATCAGTTAATATTAGTTTTCGATGCCGTTTCTACGCGGCCAGACTGTCGAACAGGCCGCGCCCATCGGTCCCGCCGATCAGGCCTTCGACAAAGTTTTCCGGATGGGGCATCATGCCGAGGACGTTGCGGTTCTCGGAGAACACGCCCGCGATCGCGTTGAGCGAGCCGTTGCGGTTCGCCTCCACGGTGATGGTCCCGTCCGAGTCGCAGTACCGGAACGCCACGCGGCCCTCGCCCTCGATCTGCGCCAGCGTCTCGGGATCGGCGAAGTAGTTGCCCTCGCCGTGGGCGACGCAGACGTCGATGACCTGACCCTGCCGGTAGGCGCTGGTGAAGCGGGTGTCCGCGCGCTCGACCCGGAGGGTCTGCCGGTGGCAGATGAAGCGCCGGTTGACGTTGCGCATCAGCACGCCCGGCAGCAGGCCCGATTCGCACAGGATCTGGAAGCCGTTGCAGATGCCGAGCACGAGACCGCCGCGCGCTGCGTGGGCCCGGACGGCATCCATCGCGGCCGCCCGGCCGGCGATGGCGCCGCAGCGCAGGTAATCGCCGTACGAGAAGCCGCCCGGCAGAACGGCCAAGTCGGTGCCGGCCGGGAGTTCGTGGTCCGCGTGCCAGACCAGGCTGACCTGAGCCCCCGACCGGCGCAGGGCCCGGACGACGTCCGTCTCGCGGTTGGAACCAGGGAAGACGACAACCGCGGCGTGCATCAGAGGATCTCGATCGCGTAGTTCTCGACGACGGTGTTGGCCAGGAGCTTCTCGCAGGCCGTGCGCAGGGTCGCCTCGGCGGCGGCGCTGTCGGCGGCCGACACCTCGATGTCGAAGACCTTGCCCTGCCGTACGCCGTCGACGCCCTCGATGGCGAGGGACTTGAGGGCGGCCTCGATCGCCTTACCCTGCGGGTCCAGCACACCGGTCTTCAGGGTGACGATGATACGGGCTTTCATGGATCGACGGGTCTCACGGATAGCCGGGACAAGAGTATACCTGCGGCATCGTTACGCACCGCGGTCGGTATCTAGCAGGAACGACCCCGGACTGTCGAACGCATCAGACGCATGGGAGGGGTCGTTCTCTCAATTGCAGGTTGAAGCTGCATGTTCCGAGGGCCTCAGGCCGGTCGACGGGGCGCCGACGCACCGCTTCTCAGCGGCTCGATGCTGGTCGCCCGGCGCCACAGCTGGACCATGATCCAGGCCGCGAACAGACTGAAGATCCCCATCAGGACATGGCCGATCCGGTCGCCGAGATCGAAGATGCCGGCGACGGCCCAGCCGGCCGCGATCGCCACGGCGAACACCTCGGTGCCCACGAGGACCATCATGCTCACGATGGTGATGGCGTTGCGCCCGTTCACGAAATCCCCCCTCAAAAACAGTCCGGGTCCCGGACGGAACCGCCCGAGACCCGTGCAGCTAGCCCACACAGGCCGGCCGACGCAACCGAGTGTGCGAAACGTCGCTCAGCGCGGCGCGCGTTTGGCCAGGATCCGCTGCAGTGTCCGCCGGTGCATGTTCAGGCGCCGGGCGGTCTCGCTGACGTTGCGGCTGCACAGCTCGTAGACGCGCTGGATATGCTCCCACCGCACCCGGTCCGCCGACATCGGGTTCTCGGGCGGGTCGGCCCGCTCGCCCGGCTGCGCCATCAGCGTGCCGTGGATCTCGTCCGCGTCCGCGGGCTTGGCGAGGTAGTCGAAGGCGCCGAGCTTCACGGCGGTCACCGCGGTGGCGATGTTGCCGTAGCCGGTCAGGATCACGCCGCGCGCTTCCGGGCGGCGCTCCTTGAGGCGGGCGATCACGTCGAGGCCGTTGCCGTCGCCGAGGCGCATGTCGATCACCGCGAAGGCCGGAGCCCGCGCCTCAACGGCCGAGACGCCGTCGGCGACGCTGTCGGCCACCTGCACGTGGTAGCCGCGGCTCTCCATCGCGCGGGCGAGGCGCGTCGAGAAGGGCTTGTCGTCGTCGACGATCAGCAGGCTGCGGTCGGAGAAGGCGGCCAGCGGATCGGCATCGTTGATCACGGCAGCGTCGGTCGCCACCGAGGTCCCGGGCTGCGTAAGCATCCGGCACTCCTTTCGAGTTTTCGTCGTCGGGTTCTTGGTCTGTCCCTCATATAGGGACGACATCGCGCGGTGGCAGGGGGGGGCGGATATTGAGTTCCGGAGAATGCCGCGGCACCGCTCCGCGCTCGAAGATGTGACGGGCCCAGGAGACCCGCACGACCGCCCCGTGCGCGTCCGGCGCCGCGACGTTCATCAGGGCAAGCTGGGCGCCCGAGCGCTCGATCAGGGTCTTGGCGATGAACAGCCCGAGGCCGAGCCCCGCGCCCACGGTCTCGCCGGATTGCGGCCGGTCGTGGCTGCGGGTCGTCACGTAGGGCTCGCCCGCCCGCAGCAGCACCTCGCTGGAGAAGCCCGGCCCGTCGTCGCGGATCTCGATCCAGACCCGCTCGGCCGACCAGCGCCCCTCCACGGAGACCCGGGCCTCGGCGAAGTCGACGGCGTTGTCGAGGATGTTGGCGAGGCCGAACATCACGCCGGGGTTGCGGCGGCAGGCCGGCTCCGGGCCGTCGCCGGCGCTGCTGACGTCGAGCCCGGCGCCGAGCGCCCGCTGCGGGGCGACCAGCTCCTCCACGAGGTGGCTGAACGTGACCGTCTCCAGGAAGCCGGCGCCGGCCCCGTCCCCGTCGAGGGAGGTGAGCTTGCCGAGGATGCCCCGGCAGCGATCGACCTGCTCGCGCAGGAGATTCAGGTCCTCCGCGACCGCCGGGGAGGCGGTGGGCCCGAGCTGGCGGATCAGCTCCTTGGTCACCACCATGATGGTGCCCAGCGGCGTGCCCAATTCGTGGGCAGCCGCGGCCGCCAGCCCGTCGAGCTGCGACAGGTGCTGCTCGCGGGCCAGCACCAGCTCGGTGGCGGCCAGCGCCTGGGCGAGGAGCCGGGTCTCCTCGGCCACGCGCCACGCGTAGACGCCCGTGAAGGCGGTGCCGAGCAGGATCGCGGTCCAGACGCCGGAGACGTAGAGGAACGGCAGCTCGATCCGCCCATCCGCGAACCAGGGCAGGGGCCGGTGGACCAGGGCCAGCAGGGTCGCGAGTCCCACCGCCAGCAGGCCGAGCGCCAGCGTCCGCTCCGGCGGCAGGGCGGTCGCGGAAATCAGCACCGGAGCGAGGAACAGCAGCGAGAACGGGTTCTGCAGGCCGCCGGTGAGGAACAGCAGGGCCGCGAGCTGGACGATGTCGAAGGCCAGCAGCAGCGCCGCGGAATCGTCGCTGAGCCGGTAGCTCGCCGGGAATCGGATCCGCAGGGCGAGGTTCAGCCAGGACGAGGCGGCGATCACCAGGAAGCACCAGCCGAACGGCAGCGGCAGGCCGAGGCCGAACTGCGCCCCCACGACCGCCGCGCTCTGGCCGGTGATGGCGAGCCAGCGGAGGCGGACGAAGGTGTCGAGCCGCAGGTGTCGGGCGTCGCGGCCGAGGCCGCTGAGGTCGGTGTCGGGCATGCGCTGTTTCGGTGCGGCGCCGGACCGGCGGTTCCGGTGCGGTTGGCGCGCGGAGTCCTACCGCATGGCGCGGAAGCGGGGAGTCCGGCAATCCGTCCCAGCATGGCGGGCCGGCCGAATTGTCGCGGGCTGGCGTCGTGACGGGCAAGTCCGCCCGGCTCAAGGATGTTCCATAATCGTTCAGGCTGGAACATTATCCTGACGATCCGGGTTCCCGCCTTCCGAGCCGCAAGGCTGGACGCCTGCGGCCGGGCCCGAGACCGCGAGGTAACGATGCTCCTGGCCTACTCGATGTACGAGGGTGCCCGCGCCCTGATGGCGCCGGCCCGGGTCGCCGCGGACCTCACGCGCTACGGGCTGCAGATGCCCGGCAATCCCCTGGCCTACGGACCCTATGCCCGCGCGGTCAGCGCCGGCTGCGAGATGTTCGAGCGCGTCACCCGCCAGTACGGCAAGCCCGCCTTCGGATTCACCGAGACGGTCGTGGACGGCGCGGCGGTTCCGGTCACCGAGCGGGTGGTCTGGGAGCGGCCGTTCTGCCGCCTGATCGCCTTCGACCGCGCCTTCCCGGCCGCCCCGGCCGAGCCGCAGCCGAAGTTGCTGATCGTCGCGCCGATGTCGGGGCATTACGCGACGCTGCTGCGCGGCACCGTGGAGGCGATGCTGCCGAACCACCGGGTGTTCATCACCGACTGGACCGACGCCCGGATGGTGCCGGTCGTCGCCGGCCGGTTCGATCTCGACGATTACATCGACTACCTGCAGGAGATGTTCGCGGTCCTCGGGCCGGACCTGCACGTCATGGCCGTCTGCCAGCCGGCGGTGCCGGTCTTCGCCGCGGTGGCGCTGATGGAGGCGGCCGACGAGCCCGCCGTGCCGGTCTCGATGACCCTGATGGGCGGCCCGATCGACACGCGCCGCTCGCCCACCGCGGTGAACTGCCTCGCGCAGGAGCGCGGGCAGGCGTGGTTCGAGAAGAACACGATCAGTCTCGTGCCGCCGATCTATCCGGGGGCCTGGCGCCAGGTCTATCCGGGCTTCCTGCAGCTGTCGGGCTTCATGGCGATGAATCTCGACCGTCACGTCACCGCCCATTCGGACATGTTCGACCATCTGGTCACGGGCGACGGCGACTCGGCCGAGAAGCACCGGGAGTTCTACGACGAGTACCTCGCGGTGATGGACCTCACCGCCGAGTACTATCTCCAGACCGTCCAGACCGTGTTCGTCGATCACGCCCTGCCGAAGGGGCAGATGCGGCATCGCGGCGTGCCGGTCGATCTCGGGGCGATCCGCCGCTGCGCGATCCTCGCGGTCGAGGGCGAGAACGACGACATCTCTGGCGTCGGCCAGACCAAGGCGGCCCTCGACCTGACGCCGAACCTGCCCGAGGCGCGCAAGGCCTACCACCTCCAGGCCGGCGTCGGCCATTACGGCGTGTTCAACGGCTCCCGCTACCGCGCGGTGATCGCCCCGCGCATCGCCGCCTTCATCCGCGCCATGCAGGCGGTGCCCGGCGCGCGCGGCGGGCATCTGCGCCAGGTCGGCTGAGGCGCCCGATCCGCACCGCCATTCCGGGGCGCCGCAGGCGAGCCCGGATCCGGAGGCGGGCAATGCAGACGTCCTGTCGGTGACAGGATCCGGCACGTCGGCGGTTCTGGATCCCGGGCTCCGCTGCGCGGCTCCGGGATGACGGGCGGAGCGGCTTCGGTCGGCGTGCTCCGGGAGCCGGACCGCGCGTTTCCCGTCCCGGGCCGGAGACCGTTCCGCGCCGTCGGACCCGTGAACGGACGGGATCGGGGCTGCAGCCGCGCAGGCGCTAGGCCCTCATCCGTGCCCGGACAAATCCCCCGCCAATTTGAATACATAACGCACTCCCGGCCTGGCTGGCGCGGGGCTTGCGAGACGCTGTCCGTGAGCCCGATCCGCACCGAGACCACCGACGCCCATCCTGTCGCCGCCGCGCGGTCGGCGGCCGGGCCGGCGCGTGCCCGGGCCCCGTTGTCACGCCGGGCCATTGCGCCCCCGCGTCAGAACCGTTCAAACTCGCCCACAAGGTGTGGGCCGGCGATCAGTGCTTGAGACCCGCACCGCCAGGGAGAAGACGATGGACCGCAGGACGTTCCTGAAGGGCTCGGCCGCGCTCGGGCTGGCCGCACCGCAGATCGCACGCCCGGCGCTCGCCCAGGGCGCCAAGGTGCTGCGCTTCGTCCCCCAGGCCAACCTCGCCAATTTCGATCCGATCTGGGGCACGCAGTACGTGGTGCGCAACGCCGGCACCCTCGTCTGGGACATGCTGTACGGCGTCGATGACCAGCTGAACCCGCAGCGTCAGATGGTCGAATCCGAGGAGGTCTCGGGCGACAAGCTGACCTGGACCTTCCGGCTGCGCCCCGGCCTCAAGTGGCACGACGGCGAGCCCGTGCTGGCCAAGGACGTGGTGGCGAGCCTCACCCGCTGGATGGCCCGGGACCCGATCGGCCAGATGATCCGGGGCATCCAGGACGAGCTGGCGGCGACCGACGACCGGACCTTCCGCTGGCGCCTGAAGAAGCCGTTCCCGAAGCTTCTCTACGCGCTCGGCAAGACCAACGCCCCGATGGCGCTGATAATGCCGGAGCGGATCGCCAAGACCGACCCGTTCACGCAGATCACCGAGTATGTCGGCTCGGGCCCGATGAAGTTCGTCCGCAACGAGTGGGTGCCGGGCGCCCGGGCGGTGTTTGAGACCTTCGCCGACTACAAGCCCCGCG
Organism: Methylobacterium sp. OAE515; assembly: GCF_041806315.1. Lineage (NCBI taxonomy): Bacteria > Pseudomonadati > Pseudomonadota > Alphaproteobacteria > Hyphomicrobiales > Methylobacteriaceae > Methylobacterium > Methylobacterium sp. OAE515. The sequence continues at coordinate 725,946 of NZ_JBGMUV010000001.1, read as the reverse complement.
ACGAACCGAATTCCTGGCTCGCGGGCGGCAAGCGCATGCTGGTCGACCGGGTCGAGTGGGTGATCATGCCGGACGCCGCCACCGCGTCGGCGGCCCTGCAGAACGGCGAGGTCGACTGGTGGGAGAACCCGATCTCCGACCTCGTGCCGCTGCTGCGCAAGAACGCCAACCTCAACGTCGACATCGCCGACCCGCTGGGCAATGTCGGGTCGTTCCGGATGAACCACCTGCACCCGCCCTTCGACAACCCGAAGATCCGGCAGGCGGTCATGACCGCAATGAGCCAGGAGGATTACATGCGGGCGATCGTCGGCGACGACGACAGCCTGTGGAAGAAGCTGCCGGGCTTCTTCACGCCGGGAACGCCGCTCTACAGCGAGGCCGGCGGCGCCAATGTCGGCAAGGGCGACATCGCGCTCGGCAAGAAGCTGCTCAAGGAAGCCGGCTACAAGGGCGAGCCGGTGGTCTGCGTCGTGGCGCAGGACCAGGGGATCACCAAGGCGCAGGGCGACATCACCGCCGACCTCCTGAAGCAGATGGGCTTCAACGTCGACTTCATCGCTACTGACTGGGGCACCACCGGGACCCGGCGGACCTCCAAGGCGCCGCCATCCCAGGGCGGCTGGAACATGTTCCACACCTGGCACGCGGGCGCCGACACCATCAACCCGGCGGGCTATCCGGCGGTGCGCGCCAGCGGCGACAAGGCGTGGTTCGGCTGGCCGAACATCCCGCCGGTCGAGACCGCCATCGCCGAGTGGTTCGACGCCGCCGACCCGGCCGCCGAGAAGGCCGCCATCGACAAGGTCAACGCCGCCGCCGTCGAGGGCGTGGTCTACGTCCCGACCGGTTTCTTCCTCGGCTACCAGGCGTGGCGGAAGAACGTCTCCGGCATCGTGAAGGGGCCGATCCCCTTCACCTGGGGCGTGTCGAAGGCTTAGGACCGGAGGCGCCCCATGCTCGGCTATATCGGCAGGCGCATCCTCGCCACCATCCCGGTCATGGCGGTGGTCGGGCTGTTCGTCTTCAGCCTCCTCTACTTCGCCCCCGGCGACCCGGCGGCGATCATCGCGGGCGACCAGGCGACGCCCGACGACGTTGCCCGCATCCGCGCCACGCTCGGCCTCGACCGGCCGTTCCTGGTGCGGTTCTGGGAATGGTCCTGGCAGATCCTGCACGGGGATCTCGGCACCTCGATCTTCACCAACCTGCCGGTCACCACCATGATCGGCCAGCGGGTGCAGCCCACCGTCTCGCTGATGCTCGTCACCCTGGTCTTCGCCATCGTGGTGGCGGTGCCGCTCGGCGTCGTCGCCGCCTGGAAGGCCGGCAGCCTGATCGACCGCCTCGTAATGGGGCTCGCCGTGATGGGCTTCTCGGTGCCGGTCTTCGTGGTCGGCTACGTGCTGGCCTACGTGTTCGCCCTCGAACTCGGCTGGCTGCCCGTGCAGGGCTACACGCCGATCGAGCAGGGGTTCTGGCCCTGGCTGTCGAACCTGATCCTGCCGGCCGTGACGCTCGGCCTCGTCTACATCGCGCTGATCGCCCGGGTCACCCGGGCGACCATGCTCGACGTGCTGCAGCAGGATTACGTGCGCACCGCCCGGGCCAAGGGGCTGTCGCAGGGGCCGGTCCTGTTCATCCATGCCCTGAAGAACGCCGCGGTGCCGATCGTCACCGTGATCGGCATCGGCATTGCGTTGCTGATCGGCGGCGCCGTCGTGACCGAGACGGTGTTCGCGATCCCCGGTCTCGGCCGTCTCACGGTCGATGCGATCCTCCGGCGCGATTACCCGGTCATCCAGGGCGTCGTGCTGCTGTTCAGCTTCGTCTACGTGCTCGTGAACCTCGCCATCGACCTGTCCTACACCTTGCTCGACCCGAGGATCCGCTATTGACCGCGACCGCCGCGCCCTATCCCGACAGCGCCCGGCCCACGGGCCTCCCGCCCGCAGAGGCCGCCCCGAAGGCACCGCCGCCCCCGGGTCTCGCGGTCGCGGCGCCGCTGCCGGACGTCATCCCGGTGCGCAAACGCCGGGGCCGGATCTGGACCTATGTCCGCCGAAACCCGACCATCGTGGTCGGCGGCGTGCTGCTCCTCATCGTGTTCCTGATGGCCGTGCTGGCGCCGTGGCTCGGCACCGTCGATCCGACCGCCCTGGCGCCGGCCAAGCGCACCCGGGTGCCGTCCGCGCAATACTGGTTCGGCACCGACATGCTCGGCCGCGACGTCTACTCGCGGGTGGTCTACGGCGCCCGGGTCTCGCTGCTGGTCGGCTTCTCGGTGGCGTTCCTCGCCTCGATCGCCGGCCTCGCGGTCGGGCTCGTCTCCGGCATGGTGCGCTGGCTCGACGGGATCGTCATGCGGGTCGTCGACGGCATGATGTCGATCCCGCCGATCCTGCTGGCGGTCGCGCTGATGGCGCTCACCCGCGGCTCGATCCAGAACGTGATCATCGCCATCACCATCGCGGAGATCCCGCGCGTCGCCCGCCTCGTGCGCGGCGTGGTCCTGTCGCTCCGCGAGCAGCCCTACGTCGAGGCGGCGGTGACCACGGGCACCCGGATGCCGGCGATCATCTGGCGCCACATCCTGCCCAACACCCTGGCGCCCATGACCGTGCAGGCGACCTACATCTGCGCCTCCGCGATGATCACCGAGGCGATCCTGTCGTTCATCGGCGCGGGCGTGCCGCCCTCGACGCCGTCCTGGGGCAACATCATGGCCGAGGGCCGGGCCCTCTGGCAGGTGAAGTTCTACATCATCCTGTTCCCGGCCATCTTCCTCTCGATGACGGTGCTCGCCGTGAACCTCGTCGGCGACGGCCTGCGCGACGCCCTCGATCCCCGCATGGCCAAAGATGTCTGAGACCGCACGTGTGATGAGGACCGGCAGCATGAGCGGCACCCCCCTCCTGTCGATCGAGAACCTGCAGGTCCATTTCAGCACCCCCGACGGGGTGAACCGGGCGGTGGACGGGGTCTCGTTCGCGATCCAGTCGGGCGAGACCCTGGCGATCGTGGGCGAGTCCGGCTGCGGCAAGTCGGTGACCTCGATGTCGATCCTGCGGCTCCTTCCCGAGCCGCCGGCCCGCATCGCCGGCGCGATCAAGTTCGAAGGAAAAAACCTCCTCGACCTGCCGAACAGCGCCATGCGCAAGATCCGCGGCAACGACATCAGCGTGATCTTCCAGGAGCCGATGACCTCGCTGAACCCGGTGCTGACGGTCGGCCGCCAGATCGGCGAGACCCTGCGCCTGCACCAGGGGCTCGGCCGCCGCGAGGCCGAGGAGCGGGCCGTGGAGATGCTGACGCTGGTGGGCATCCCCGAGCCGCGGCGGCGGGTGCGGGAATACCCGCACCAGCTCTCCGGCGGCATGCGCCAGCGGGTGATGATCGCCATCGCGCTCGCCTGCTCGCCGAAGCTCCTCATCGCCGACGAGCCGACCACGGCGCTCGACGTGACCATCCAGGCCCAGATCCTCGACCTGATGCGCGACCTGAAGGCCCGGGTGGGGGCCGCGATCATGCTGATCACCCACGACCTCGGCGTGGTCGCCGAGGTCGCCGACCGGGTGGTGGTGATGTATGCCGGCCGCAAGGTCGAGGAGGCGCCGGTCCGCGACCTGTTCCGGTCACCGCGCCACCCCTACACCCGCGGCCTGATGGGGGCGGTGCCGAAGCTCGGCGCCGTCGAGCACGGCGCCGACGCGCGGCTCGCCGAGATCCCCGGCATGGTGCCGAGCCTGAAGGGTCGGATCGAGGGCTGCGTCTTCGCCGGGCGCTGCCCGGACGTGACCGACCTGTGCCGCGCCTACGCGCCGGCCCTGGAGCCGAAGGCGCCGGGCCATCTCGCCGCCTGCCACTACGCGCCGAAGGACGCCCTCGCGGCATGAGCGCCACGCCCGCACCCGCCGGTCGCACCCTGCTGGAGGTCAACGACCTCAAGAAGCACTTCGCCCTCGGCGGCGGCCTGTTCGGCCAGTCCAAGCGCGTGCTGAAGGCGGTCGACGGCCTGTCCTTCACGGTGGCCCGCGGCGAGACGCTGTCGCTCGTCGGCGAATCCGGCTGCGGCAAGTCCACCGTCGCCAAGGCGCTGATGCGCCTCTACGCGCCCACCGCCGGACAGGTGGTGCTCGACGGGCGGCGCATCGACGACCTCTCGGCCGGAACGCTCCGGCCCCTGCGGCGCCACATCCAGATGGTGTTCCAGGATCCGTTCTCGTCGCTGAACCCGCGAATGCGGGTCCGGGCGATCCTGGCCGAGCCGATCCGCAATTTCGGGCTGGCCCACAACGCCGCCGACCTGGAGAGCCGGCTCGCCAGCCTGATGGAGCGGGTCGGCCTGCCGCGGGAGGCGCTCGGCCGGTACCCGCACGAGTTCTCGGGCGGCCAGCGCCAGCGGATCGGCATCGCCCGGGCGCTCGCCGCCGAGCCGGACCTGATCATCTGCGACGAGGCCGTCTCGGCCCTCGACGTCTCGGTGAAGGCGCAGATCGTCAACCTGCTGCGCGACCTGCAGCGCGAGCTCGACCTCGCGATGCTGTTCATCTCGCACGACCTCGCCATCGTCGAGCACATGACCCACCGCGTGGCCGTGATGTATCTCGGCAAGATCGTCGAGATCGGCCCGCGCCGCGACCTGTTCCTGGCGCCCAAGCACCCCTACACCCAGGCCCTGCTCTCGGCGGTGCCGATCCCCGAGCCCGGGGCCGGACGCACCCGGATCGTGCTCAAGGGCGACGTGCCGAGCCCGATCAACCCGCCGTCGGGCTGCCGCTTCCACACCCGCTGCCCGCACGCCTTCGATCGCTGCCGGACCGAGGTGCCGGGCCTCGACCCGGTCGGCGCCGGCCACTTCGCCGCCTGCCACCTCAACGACGTGGCCGCCCCCGCCCGGGCGGCCTGACGGAGCCTGTGCCGTCATCGCGAGCGCAGCGAAGCGACCCAGGGCAGCGCAACGTCCGCGGGTGTGGCGCCGCTGGATTGCTTCGCTGCGCTCGCAAAGACGGAGGCGAGGCGGGCCCATCCATCCCCACCGCGCGACCAACATCCGGAGTCTCTCGTGCAGCACGACCTCATCCTGAAGGGCGCGCGGGTCATCGACCCGTCGCAGAACCACGACGGGATCTGCGATGTCGCCTTCGCGGACGGCCGGGTCTCGGGCTTCGGCCGCGACCTTCCGGCCGGCCCGGGCACGCAGGTGCGCGACATGGAAGGCGCCATCGTCACGCCGGGCCTGATCGACCTGCACACCCATGTCTACTGGGGCGGCACCTCCCTCGGCATCGACGCCGACGCATTCTGCCGGACCTCGGGGGTGACCACCTCGGTCGATACCGGCAGCGCCGGGCCCGGCAACTTCGCGGGCTTCCGCAGCCACGTGATCGAGCAGTCGCAGGCGCGGATTCTCGCCTACCTGCACGTCTCCTTTGCGGGCATCTTCGGTTTCTCGAAGACCATCATGGTCGGCGAGAGTGAGGATCCGCGGCTGATGGCGCCCCGGGAGGCGGTCGAGGTCGCCGAGGCCAACCGGGACGTGATCGTCGGCATCAAGGTCCGGGTCGGGCGCCACGCCTCGGGCGACCAGGGCACCGCGCCCCTCGACATCGCCCTGCAGGTCGCAGAAGAAACCGGCCTGCCGCTGATGGCCCATATCGACGAGCCGCCGCCGAGCTACGAGCAGGTCCTGGCGATGCTGCGCCCCGGCGACGTGCTGACCCACGCGTTCCGGCCGTTCCCGAACTCTCCCATCACGGCCCAGGGTGCCGTGAAGCCGGCGCTCCGCGAGGCGCGGGCGCGGGGCGTGCTGTTCGACATCGGCCACGGCAAGGGCTCGTTCGCCTTCAAGACGGCGCGGGCCATGCTGGCCGGCGGCTTCCTGCCGGACACGATCTCGTCCGACGTGCACCAGCTCTGCATCGAGGGACCGGCCTTCGATCAGGTCACCACCATGTCCAAGATGCTCTGCCTTGGCATGAGCCTCACCGACGTGATCGCCGCCTCGACGGTGAACGCCGCCGTGGCGCTGAAGCGGATGGAGTACGGGACCCTGAAGGTCGGGGCGCTCGGTGACGCCACCGTGCTGGCGGTGCGGGACGGCGCCTTCGACTACGTCGACACCCGCGGCGAGCACATGGAGGGCGCCCAGCGGATCACCGCCGAGGGCGTGGTGCTGAAGGGCCGGTGGTGGCACCCGGCCTGAGCCGGGTGCCGGACGGCCGGAGCCTCACGCGGCCCGGACCGTCGCCAGGAAGCGGCCGACCTCGGCGGACAGGTGCTCGGACTGGCGCGACAGCTCGGAGGCCGCGCCCAGAACCTGGCTCGCCGCAGCCCCGGTCTCCTCGGCCGCGCCCGCCACCCCGGTGATGGTGCTGGTCACCGCGCCGGTGCCCTGCGCCGCCTGGGTGACGTTGCGGACGATCTCCTGGGTCGCCGCGCCCTGCTCCTCCACGGCTGCGGCGATCGTGGTCGCCACACCGCTGATCTCCTGGATCCGCCCGGTGATCGCACCGATCGCCGTGACTGCCTGACCGGTCGAATCCTGAACCCGCGCGATCTGCCCGGAGATCTCCTCGGTCGCCTTGGCGGTCTGCTCGGCCAGGGCCTTCACCTCGGACGCCACCACCGCAAAGCCCCGCCCCGCAGCACCCGCGCGGGCCGCCTCGATCGTGGCGTTGAGCGCCAGAAGGTTCGTCTGCCCGGCGATGGACGAGATCAGGCCGACCACGTCGCCGATGCGGGTGACGGCCGTGCTCAGCTCCTGCACCAGCGCGCCGGTCCGGTCGACCTCGCCCACGGCCCGCCGGGCGAGCTCCGCCGAGCCGTCCACCTGCCGGCCGATCTCCTGCACGGAACTCCCCAGCTCCTCGGCGGCGGCCGCGACCGTGTTGACGTTCGAGGCCGCCTCCTCGGCCGCGGCCGCCACGGTCGTGGACTGGGCCGAGGTCTGGGCCGCCATGGCCGACATCGACCCGGCGGTGGCCTGCAGCTCGGTGGCCGAGGACGAGACCAGGCCGATGATGCTGCCGACCGCCCGCTCGAAGCTGTCGGCCATCTGGTGCATGCCGCTCCTGCGCTGCTCCTCCGCGGCGAGGCGTGCCTCGGCGGTCTCGGCCTCGAGCTGCCGGGTGCGGATCAGGTTGTCCTTGAACACCTGAACGGCGGCGGCCATCGCGCCGATCTCGTCCCGGCGGTCCCGGTACGGCACTGCGGCGGCCGCGTCGCCGCGAGCCAGGACCGCCATGGCCTGGGTGATGACCGTGATCGGGCGGGACACCCGCGACATCCCGAACAGGGAGGCCGCGAGCGCCGCCGCCACCGCGAACGCCACCGCCACGTAGGCGGCGATCATGGCGGCATCGGCCTGCGCCAGGGCGGAGCTGGATTCCTGGTGCGCGCTGCGGTTGTTCAGTTCCGCGTCCGCCGCCAGGGCCTCGCGCATGCGGTTGTACATGTCGAGCTGATCGCGGCCGCCGATGAGCGCCAGCGCCTCCGCCGGCTGGCCCTGCTCAAGGAGCTGGGTCATCGTGCGGTTGGAGGCCTCGTACTGCGTCCACAGCGCGCCGAACGTCGCCCACAGGGCCCGCTCCTCGGGCGAGGCGATCATCGGCTCGTACAGGGCCCGGTCCGCCGCGAGCTTGGCCATGGCCGTCGCCTGAAGCTTCTGGTTGTCGGCCCGCTGCTCCGGCGTGGCGTTGTATGTGAGCATGCGAAATTGTTTGACGCGAATATCGGCAACGTCGTTCTGTATCGTCCCCAATATCAATACTGATGGAAGCCAATTCTTTGTGACCTCGTTCACAGAGAAACGGATACCCGAAAGCTTGATCAGGGAGAGTGTGCCCTGTCCTGCCGCGATGAGGGCAAGGCACCCGAAAGCTCCGATCAGGGCCGCCTTGATGGACAACTGAAATCGCATTGAGAGACCCCGAAAATTGCTCTCGGTCTAGACCGGTCAGGCCGCGTTTAGACCTGGCGGAGCCAGAAGTGCGAGATATTAATTAAGGAACCCCTGCGTGTCGACGTTGCTGGACAGGCCACGCTGCGGCCGAACATTGCGCGGATCCGTTCCATTGGGCCTCCGGATCTTGCGCGCGGGCTGGCTCAGCCAAGTCGTCTCAGACAAGTCGTCTCGCCCAAGTCGTCTCAGCCAAGACTTCATGGTACGCGCCTCGGCCGACCGGCCCGACGTTCCCGGCCGTACAGGGCCATCGGATTCCCGCCGTGCGGCCCTGACACACGGGCCGTCCGCTCCGGATTCCGGAGCGGGTCCGCCTTTACAGGCTCGGATGACGACCGATACACGTTTTTGTGAGGGCCGGACCATCTCCGGCCGTCAGCGAAACGCGGCCCAAGCCGCGGCGCCAGGGAGGATGGATGGACACGGGTCAGCCCCTGCTAGAAGTCGACGGCGTCACGCTCCGCTACAAGACGCCCGATCACCTCGTCACGGCCACCTACCGGGTGAGCTTCCGGGTCTGGCCCGGAGACCGGTTCGTGCTGCTCGGGCCTTCGGGCTGCGGGAAGTCGACCCTGCTCAAGGCGGTGGGCGGCTACATGGCCCCTACCGAGGGCGAGATCCGGCTCAAGGGCCGGCCCGTGACCGAGCCCGGCCCCGACCGGATGATGGTGTTCCAGGAATTCGACCAGCTCCTGCCCTGGAAGACGGTTCGGCAGAACGTGGTCTTCGCCCTCGAAGCCTCCGGCCGGCTGAAAGGCCGCGCGGCCCTGGAGCGGGCCAACCTCTACATCGACAAGGTCAATCTCACGAAGTTCGCCGACAGCTACCCGCACACCCTCTCGGGCGGCATGAAGCAGCGCGTCGCCATCGCCCGCGGCATGGCGATGGAGCCCGACATCCTGCTGATGGACGAGCCCTTCGCGGCGCTCGACGCCCTGACCCGGCGGCGCATGCAGGACGAGCTGCTGATGCTGTGGGAGGGCACGCGCTTCACCGTGCTGTTCGTCACCCACTCGATCCCGGAGGCGATCAAGGTCGGCTCGCGCATCCTGCTGCTCTCGCCCCATCCCGGCGAGGTGAAGGCGGAGCTCAACAGCGCGGACTCGCCGGAGGCCGCGATGGGGCTGGAGAACCGGATCCAGCAGATGCTGTTCTCGGAAGAGATCGAGGAGGCGGAGAATGTCTAGCGCGCCCGTCCTGACCGACCTGCCGCGCGCCGCACCCGCGCGCCCGTCCGCCGCGGAGTCGAGCCGTCCCGAGATCGTGCGCGAGACCGGCCACGCCCACGGCGCCACGGTGGTGGAGAAGCCCCTGTCGGTTGCCGAGCGGCTCTACAACCAGGCGTGGCTGCGCAAGATCGTGATCCTGCTCGTCCTGGCCGGGATCTGGGAGGCCTACGGGCGCTACCTCGACAACGATCTCCTGTTCCCGACCTTCTCGGCCACCGTGGAGGCGTTTGTCCGCGGCGTCGCGGACGGCACGCTGCCGGCCCGCGCCTGGACCTCGCTCAAGGTCCTGCTGATGGGCTACGCCGCCGGCGTCGCGCTCGCGACCGCGCTCACCGGCATCGCCATCGCGTCGCGGATCGGGACCGACTTCCTCGAGACGCTGACCTCGATGTTCAATCCGCTGCCGGCGATCGCGCTGCTGCCGCTGGCGCTGATCTGGTTCGGCCTGGGCAACGGCAGCCTGATCTTCGTCCTCGTCCACTCGGTGACCTGGGCGATCGCGCTGAACACCCATTCGGGCTTCCTGTCGGTGAGCCGGACGCTGAAGATGGTCGGCCGCAATTACGGGCTGTCCGGTCCGCGGCTGATCGGCAAGATCCTGATCCCGGCGGCCTTCCCGTCGATCCTCACCGGCCTGAAGGTCGGCTGGGCGTTCGCGTGGCGCACCTTGATCGCGGCCGAGCTGGTCTTCGGTGTCTCTTCGGGAGCGGGCGGGCTCGGCTGGTTCATCTTCGAGAACAAGAACATGCTCGACATCCCGAACGTGTTCGCCGGGCTGCTCACCGTCATCCTGATCGGCCTCGTCGTCGAGAACCTGATCTTCCAGACGATCGAGCGGCGCACGGTTCAGCGCTGGGGCATGCAGGCCTGAGGGAAGGCGGTCCGGGGTGCGACACGCGCGCAACGCAGAGCCGTAAGGCCGAACAGTTTGGAGCTTTCCTCTGCGTGTTGACGATCGACGCCGTCATTCCGGGGCGCCGCAGGCGAGCCCGGAATCCAGAACCGCTGAGAGTGCCAGATCCTGACACGTCGGCGGGTCTGGATTCCGGGCTCCGCTGCGCGGCCCCGGAATGACAGGTGAGGCGGCTACGTTGTGTCTTCACAGAGGAGGATTGAGCGATCCGCCCTGACGGTGAAAAGCGCAAGGTGTGTCACCTTCGCCCACAGAGGACGGCGAGATCGGCGCTCCTGTCGCCCACGGAGACCCATGGGCATCAGGTCTCCTGGACATTCAGGAGGGTTTAGGGTGACATAGTCTACAAAAGCGGCACATTAGAGATAAAACATCTCCTATTGTCTCGTGCGGCAGCCGTTTTCTTCCTATACCCTCTGGGACGCCCCGGAGCCCTGTCCTGTGAGTCCTGACGCCCCCTCCCGCAACGCCCCGCCTGTCGCCCTCTCCGGCGGGGGCAGCCAGTCGAGTCCTGCCGCCTCGGTCCTGCCCGGAATAGGCCTGTGCGCGGCGATCACCGCCGTGGCGATGGCCGCGCAGGCGCTGGAGGAGCGCGTCGCGGGCCATCCCTATGTCGAGGCCCTGGTCCTGGCGATCCTGATCGGCATCGCGGTGCGGACCGCCTGGACGCCCCATGCCCGGTTCCGGACCGGCATCGCCTTCTCGGCCAAGCAGCTCCTCGAGGTCGCCGTCGTGCTGCTCGGCGCCTCCCTCAGCCTCGGGGCGATCCTCGCCTCCGGCCCGGCCCTGCTCGCCGGCATCGTCGCCACCGTGGTGCTCGGCATCGCCGCCAGCGTGGCGATCTGCCGGGCGCTCGGCCTGCCGGCCCGGATGGCGATCCTGGTGGCCTGCGGCAACGCCATCTGCGGCAACTCGGCCATCGCCGCGGTGGCGCCCGTCATCGGCGCGGAGCCGAGAGACATCGCCGCCGCCATCGCGTTCACGGCGGTGCTCGGCGTCCTGATGGTGCTCGGGCTGCCGCTGTTCGTCCCGCTCGCCGGCATGAACGACAGCCAGTACGGGGTGCTGGCAGGGCTGACCGTCTACGCCGTGCCGCAGGTGCTGGCCGCCACCGTACCGGTGAGCCTGCTGTCGACCCAGATCGGCACCCTGGTGAAGCTCGTGCGCGTCCTGATGCTCGGCCCGGTGGTGGTAGCATTCTCGCTGATCGCGCCCCGCCTGCCGCGGGTGGCAGGCGCCCCGCCGGCCCCGAGCCGGCCCGGGCTCACCAAGCTGGTCCCGTGGTTCATCCTCGGCTTCCTGGCCCTGGCGACCCTGCGCTCGTCGGGCCTCATCCCGGATGCGGCGGTGAAGCCCCTGACGCAGCTCGCCGGGGTGCTCACGGTCCTGTCGATGGCCGCGCTCGGCCTCGGGGTCGACGTGCGCATCCTCGCCCGGGTCGGCGGCCGGGTCACCCTGGCGGTGACCGCCTCGCTGGCGGTCCTGATCGTCCTCAGCCTTGCGCTGATCCGCGGCCTCGGCATCGGGTGACCCCGCCGGGTCTCCGGACCGACCGGGGCCCGGCGCTCATGCCGCGATGCCGTATTTCCGTCCGGCCGCGCAGATCCCGGCTGTAAACACCCGGGGATCGGCGCTCCCATGCAGGTGACCGGCTCCGTCCGGGGGCCGGGTTCGGTCGTCCCGCACCAAAATGCGCTTTCCGCAACCGACAAACTGCCAGGACCATCTTGACACTTCAGGGGTTTCTGCTTTTGGAGCCCGCAGCGTCATCGTCGAAATCTTCAAGTGGACTCGCGCAGTGCCCGAAAAAAATCCCGAGCGCTCCATCAAGCTCGTCACGCTGGTCGGTGAGATCGTTGCGGCTTACGTCTCGAACAATTCCGTTCCGCCGGCCGCGCTGCCCGAGCTGATGGCGAGCGTGCACGGGACCCTGGCGGCCCTCACCGGAACGCCGCACGCTGAAGCGATTCCCGCAATCGAGCAGCCGACGCCCGCGCAGATCCGCAAGTCGGTCCAGGAGGACGGGATCGTCAGCTTCATCGACGGCCGATCCTACAAGACGCTGAAGCGTCACCTCAACGCCCACGGCCTGACCCCGGAGCGCTACCGCGAGCGCTACGGTCTGCCGGAGGATTACCCGATGACCGCGCCGGGCTACGCCGCCCAGCGTTCAGCGCTCGCGAAGGCCATCGGTCTCGGCGTGCCCGGCGGGCGGGCCCGTCAGCGCGGGACCGGCACGAACGGCTGATCGGCGGCACCGCGCCGCGTCCGGTCGCTCCCGTCCGCGGGGCTCTGGAACAGCAGCACCTGTGCGGAGACCGGATCGGGCTGGCCCCACCTGGCGGGATCGGGACGCGCCGGCCGGCCGAACGTGTCGGCCCAGCGCAATTTGATGACGCGGCCGCTCAGGGCTTCAGCGGCGCTGTCGTCGGCCCTGTTCGCGGCGGGCGACTTGCGCTGGCCGGAACCGATCCAGCGCTCGGCCCGCTTCCCGCGCCGGAGCAGCGGCTCCAGGCGCTGGCGGGCCGGCTGGACGTCATCGGGCTTGTCTGAGGTCGACACGCTGAAAAACCCCCGTCCGCGTTCGAGGCGCGAGCGGGGGACGGGCAGCGGGTTTGGCCGTGGATCCGCCGGGGTGCTCAACCCTCGACACTACCCCCTCATCCTACCCGGTTGTGCGCAACCGGGTAGGGCGACTCCGTCCAAAAAACTTGTCTCTGCGTCCCAGATCGGCCCTGATCCGGGCCGCGGCGGCTCAGGATGCGCGCGCGCCCGGCACGGCGGCCAGCAGGCTGCGCGTGTAGGCGTGCTCCGGCGCCGCGAACAGGTCGGCGGTCCCGCGCATCTCCACGACGGCGCCCCGGTGCATCACGGCGATCCGGTCGCAGATCGTGGCGGCCACCCGCAGGTCATGGGTGATGAACAGCATCGCCAGCGACAGGCGCTGCTTCAGGTCCTCCAGCAGGTCCAACACCTGCCGCTGAACCGAGACGTCCAGCGCCGAGACCGCTTCGTCCGCCACCAGCACGTCCGGCTCCATGGCGAGCGCCCGCGCGATACCGATGCGCTGGCGCTGCCCGCCGGAGAAGGCGTTCGGGTAACGGGCGGCGGCCTTCGGATCGAGGCCGACGAGGTCGAGGAGGCTCCGGGCCCGCGCCCGCGCCTCGGCGGCCGGGACCCCGTGGGCGATCGGCCCCGCCGTGATGATCTGCTCCACGGTACGCCGCGGGTTGAGAGACGCGAACGGGTCCTGGAAGATCATCTGGATGCGGCTGCGCTTGTCGCGCAAGGCCGCCTTCCCGAGAGCCGTGTAGTCGAGATCCCCCAGTCGGACCGTTCCGCCGTCGGGCTCGATCAGGCGGATCGCCAGCCGCGCGGTGGTCGATTTACCGGAGCCGGATTCGCCCACGATCCCCAATGTCTCGCCGCGGCGGACGTCGAAGGAGACTTGCCTGACCGCCGCCACGACCCGCGGCTTGCCGAACAGGCCGGAGCGCCCGGAATAGGTCTTGGACAGCCCGGTCACCGAGAGGGCGACCGGGGCCGCTTCCACGGGCGCGCGCGGCGGCGGCGTCAGGCTCGGGACGGCGGCGAGCAAGGCTTTGGTGTAGGGCGCCTGCGGATTGCGCAGGACGGCTTCGGCGGTGCCGGATTCCACGAGCCGGCCGCGCTGGAGCACCGCCACGTGGTCGGCGATCTCCGCCACCACGCCGAAATCGTGGGTGATGAACAGGACGCTCATCCCGCGCTTCTGCTGCAGGTCGCGGATCAGCCGGAGGATCTGGGCCTGGGTGGTGACGTCGAGCGCCGTGGTCGGCTCGTCGGCGACCAGCACCGAGGGCTCCAGCGCCAGCGCCATGGCGATCATCGCCCGCTGCCGCTGGCCGCCGGAGAGCTGGTGCGGGTAGGCCCGCACCGCCTCCTCGGGGTTGGGCAGGCCGACCTCGGTGGCCAGCGCCACCGCCCGGGCCCAGCGCTCGCTGCGGGTGAGCAGGTTGTGCGCCTCGAACATCTCGGCGATCTGGTCGCCGATCCGCATCACCGGGTTCAGGGCCGTCATCGGCTCCTGGAACACCATGGCGATGCGCCGGCCGCGCAAGCGGCGCCATGCGGGCTCGTCGAGGGTCAGGAGGTCCCGGCCCTCGAATAGGATCGTGCCGGCCGTCGGCTTCAGCGCCCGGGGCAGGAGGCCGGTGAGCGCGTAGGCGCTCATCGACTTGCCCGAGCCCGATTCCCCGACCACGCACAGGATCTTCCCGGCCTCGAGGTCGAGGTTCAGGCCCTCGACCGCGTGCGGGCGGTCGGCGCCCTTGGGGAGCGCGATCGTCAGATCGCGGATGCGGACGACCGGCTCGCTCATCGTGTCAGGCCCTCGCTTTGCGGCGGCGGAGGATGTCGGGCCCGTCTCGGCCCAGATCCCAGAACAGGCCGGCCATGATCGCCAGGCCCTCGCGGGTGCCGGAGGCGAGCATGTGCTCGTCGGGCCCGTGCTGGCGGCAGGCCGGGTAGGAATGCGGCACCCAGAGGGTCGGCAATCCCAGGATTTCCGAGAAGGCGTCGTTCGGCAGCGAGCCGCCGAGATTGGGCAGCAGCGCCGGCTTCTTGCCGGAGCTCGCCTCGATCGACTCTAGGGCCCACTCGACCCAGGGATCCTCGACCGGCAGCCGCGTCGCCTGGAACACCTCCGCGGCGCGGGCCGGCCTCACCTCGATCATCGGGAAGCCGTGCGCGTCGAGATGGGCGCGCACGTTCTGGATGAGGTTCTGCCAGTCAGTGCCGACCACGAAGCGCAGCTGCAGGGTCGCCTTGGCGTGGGGCGGCACGGCGTTGAGCGGCCCGTCCGGGTCGCCGGTCTTGAAGGCCAGGACCTCGAGGGTGTTCCAGGCGAAGACCCGCTCGGCCGGGGTGAGGCCCGGCTCGCCCCAGTCGGAATCGATCTTGGGCGCGGTCGGGTCCTCGCCGACGCGGATGTCGGCGAGCGCCGCGCGCACCCCTTCCGGGATCGGCGGCGGCCGCAGGGCGTCTACCAGGATGGCGCCGCGGGCATCGACCATCGAGGCGATCGCCGAGGCGAGCACCGTGCCGGGGTTGCGCAGCAGCCCGCCCCAGTTGCCGGAATGGTGCGGGCCCTCGCGCAGGTTGAGGCTGAGTTCGAAATTGTAGGCGCCGCGGGAGCCCAGGAAGAGGGTCGGGCGCTCGCCGTTGAGGCGGGGGCCGTCCGAGGCGATCAGCACGTCGGAGCGCAGGGCCTCGGCCTGCTCCCGGCAGAACGGCCGCAGGCCCGGGGAGCCCGATTCCTCGCCCATCTCGATCAGCAGCTTGACGTTGAAGCCGAGACGGCCCTCGCGGGCCGCGATCACCTGCTCCAGGGCGGCGAGATTGAGGACGTGCTGGCCCTTGTTGTCGGCGGTGCCCCGGCCGTACCAGCGGTCGCCTTCGACCACGATCTCCCAGGGGCCGAGGCCCTCGCGCCACTGCTCGGGATAACCCCGCACCGTATCGCCGTGGCCGTAGATCAGCACGGTCGGCAGGTCCGCGCCCTCGTGACGCTCGGCGATCAGGAAGGGGCCGTGCACCTCATCGGGGTTCGGGAAGATTTTCGGGGTCTCGAAGCCGAGGCGGGCGACGAGCGGCGCGATGAAGGCGTCGAGATAGGCGCGGAGCGCCGCCCCCTGGCCGGGGGCCTGGCTCTCGGTGGGCATCGCCACGGCCTCCCGCAGGAGCGCGAGGAACGCGCCCGAATCGAAGCTGTCAGTGGCGCGCGCGATGGCGGCGTCTCGCGTCATAGTGTGATCTCGGTGGACGGGTGTTTTGTGAGGACGGGCATCAGGGGCGTCAGCTCCAATCCTGTTATCCCGGGGCCGCGCAGCGGAGCCCGGGATCCAGAGCCGCGGAGGCAACAGGATGACGCGGAGCCGGATCGCCTGTGCGATCGGCCGGGGCGGCTCTGGATTCCGGGCTCTCGCCCCCGGCGAGCCCCGGAATGACGGAGTGGAGCGACATCAGTGGCGCGCCTCGGGCGCCGTGATGTCGCGCAAGCCATCCCCCAGAAGATTGATCGCCAGCACGAGCAGGAGGAGCGCCACGCCCGGGATGGTGATCACCCAGGGCTGGAAGAACATGTACTGCTTGCCCTCGGCGATCATCAGGCCCCAGGAGGGCAGGGGCGGCTGCACGCCGAGCCCGAGGAAAGACAGGGCGGCCTCCAGCAGGATCGCGTGGGCCATCTCCAGGGTCGCCACGACGATCAGCGCGTTCATGATGTTGGGCAGGATCTCCTGGCGGATGATCCGCAGGTCGGTCAGCCCGGCGGCGCGGGCGGCCGAGACGAAATCCTGGTTGCGGATCTGCTGGGTCGCGGCCCGGGTCACCACGGCGAAGCGGTCCCAGAGCAGGAAGCCCAGCACCAGCACCACCACCTTGAGCGAGCCGCCGACCAGCGCCGCCATGGCGAGCGCCACCAGCACCACCGGCATGGCAAGCCGCGTGGTCACGATGTAGCTCACCACCGAGTCGACCCAGCCGCCGAAATAGCCGGCGCAGAGGCCGAGCGTCGTGCCGATCAGCCCGGAGATCAGCGCGGCCGAGATCCCGATCAGGAGCGAGATCTGGCCGCCGTAGAGCAGGCGGCTCAGGTAATCGCGGCCGAGCTTGTCGGTGCCGAGCACGTGCTCCCAGGAGCCCTTGGCCTGCCAGACCGGCGGGATCAGGCGGCGGGACACGTCCTGCGCGTAGGGGTCGTGCGGCGCGATGAGCGGAGCGGCCAGAGCCGCCAGCACGATCAGCCCGAGGATCCCGGCGCCGATCAGGAAACCGGTGTGGCGCAGGCCACGCCGCAGGATCAGGCGGGTGGGGGAGGGGACCGACGCCAGGGCGATCGGCGCGTCCGGGGGCAGGACGGGGGCGGCGAGCGCCGCCGTGTCGGGGGGGAGGCTCATGGCAGGCTCCATCCTCACGATTGGCGCAGGCGCGGATCGAGGAAGGCGTTCAGCAGGTCGGCCGCCAGCGTCAGGCCGATGTAGATCATGGCGAGCACCAGCACGATCGCCTGGACGACCGGGAAGTCGTTGCGGGCGATGGATTCCCAGGCGAGCTGCCCGAGCCCCTGGAGCGAGAACACCGCCTCGATCACGATCGAGCCGCCGAGCATGAAGCCGAACTGCACCGCCGCGAGGGCGATCACCGGGATCACGGCGTTGCGCAGCGCGTGCCGCACCAGGATCTTCCGGGGCGGCAGCCCCTTGGCGCGGGCGGTGCGGACGTAGTCGGAGGCCAGCACCTCCAGCATGCCGTTGCGGGTGAGGCGCATCACCGCGGGCATCGCGTAGTAGCCGAGCGCCACCGCGGGCAGGACGAAGTTCTTCCACGTGGCATTGCCCGAGACCGGCAGCCAGCGGAGATTCACGGAGAAGATCAGGATCAGCGTCAGGCCGAACCAGAAGCTCGGCATCGCCTGGCCGAGCACCGAGACGGCGAGCGCCGTCCGGTCGATCCACGTGTCCCGCTTCACGGCGGCGACGACGCCGAGCGGGATCGCCACGAACAGGGCGACGGCGAGCGCGATGATGCCGAGATAGAGGGTGATCGGCAGGCGGGCGGCCAGCAGGTCGATCACGCTCTCGCGGAAATAGAAGGAGTTGCCGAAATCGAGGTGCAGAGCCCGCCAGCCCCAGGTGAGGAACTGGGTCAGCAGCGGCTGGTCCAGGCCGTACTCCTGGCGGATCTGCGCGATCTGCGGCCCGGTGGCCTCCGGGCCGGCGATGGCCGTGGCGAGGTCGCCCGAGAGGTGGAGGAGCAGGAAGCTCGCCACCGAGACCGTGAAGGCTACCGCCAGGGCGACCAGCACGCGCCGGACCGTGAAGGCCAGCATGGCTCAGGCTCCTTTCTGGCGATCACGATCGCGCCCGATCAGGACGAAGCGTCCTCTCCTCCCCCCTGTGGGGAAGAGCCGGAGGTGGGGGTGGCGCAGAATCGAGCGGTGCGGTGCCGTCTGCGCCACCCCCACCCCTGACCCCTCCCCGCAAGGTGGAGGGGAAAGGCGTCGCGCCTTCGCGGCCGTCCTCACTTCCACGACGCCGCGTAGAAGCGCGCCACCTCGTCGGGCTGGGCGGTGAAGTTGAGGTCCGACGTGAAGGCGTAGTTGGTCGAGTAGGAGAACATCGGCAGGGCGTAGGCCTCCGCGGCGATCCGCTGGAGCGCTTTGGCGTAGGCGGCCTTGCGCGTCTCCGGATCGGTCGAGCCGTCGCCCTTCTGGAGGTCGGCGATCACCTGCGGATCCTTGGTCAGATCCTCCTCGCCGCCGCGGAAATACACCCCGTCGAAGGCCGAGACGTCGAGAACCGAGAACGACCCCCAGGTCTGGTAGCCGATCGAGGTCTTTCCGGCCCGCAGCGCGTCGCGGAACGCCGCGTAGCGCAGGTAGTTCAGCCGCGCCTTGATGCCGACGGCACCGAGATAGCCGATCACCGCCTCGGCGTAGTCCCGCTCGCGATAGGCGCCGAGATCGATCTCGAAGCCGTTCGGGTAACCGGCTTCCTTGAGCAGGGCCTTGGCCTTGGCGGGGTCGTAGGCATAACGCGGCACGCCCTGGTCGGTGCAGCCGAACTGGTCGACGAAGCACAGCGCGTTCATCACTCGCGAGGCGCCGCGCACGAGGTTGTCGACCATCGCCTTGCGGTCGATGGCGTAGGAGATCGCCTGCCGGACGCGCACGTCCTTGAGCGGCGAGTTCTCCTTGGCGCGGCCCAGCGTGTCGAATTGCAGGAAGCCGACCCGCATCGTCTCGGAGTTCAGCACCGTAATGTTCGGGGCGGCGCGCAGCTGCTCGGCCTGGTCGCTCGGCACCCGCCAGATCCAGTCGACGCCGCCGGTCATCAGCTCGGCCATCCGGCTCTCGCCGTCCGGGATGACGCGGAACTGCAGCTTGCCGATCTTCGGTTTCCCAAGCGGGCTCTCCGCCCAGTACTTGTCGAAGCGTTCCATGCTGACGCCGCGGCCGCTGTCGACCTTGGTGATCCGGTACGGGCCGCTGCCGACCGGCGCCTTGGCGAAGCCGTCGAGGCCGACCTTCTTGAAGTAGTTCGCCGGGAAGATCGGGGTCGGGCCGGCGAGGTATTCGAGCGCGGCCGGGAACGGCGCCTTGAGGTGGATGCGGACCGTGTGCGGGCCGGTGACCTCCACCGACTTCATCCAGTCGACGTTCTGGCGGGTGACCGTGCGGGCCTCCGGCGTCAGCACGTAGTTGAACGTGAAGGCCACGTCCTCGGGACCCAGCGGGTCGCCGTTGTGGAAGACCACGCCCTCGCGGATCGTGAGATCGAGCGTCGTGTCGTCCTTCCAGGTCCAGGCGGTCGCCAGCATCGGCTTGTAGGTGCCGTCCTTGGGGTCCCGGTACAGCAGCGTATCCCAGCAGTTCCGGGCCAGGATCACGCCCTCGCGGGCGCTGTTGTGATACGGGCTGACGTTCTCGGGTTCGCTGTCGGAGGCGTAGACCAGCGTGTCGTCCGCCTTGCCGGCGAGCGCCGGGTGCGCGGCGATCAGAGCGGCGAATGAGGCGGCGAAGGTCGCGGCCCGGGTGAGAGTCCGTAGCGGCATGCAGGCTCCGACGGCGCGGCGGACAGGTCCGGCGGATGGTTCCGCGGCTGCCGCGTTTTTCACCCTGCCATGGTGTTGTGCATCTGGGATCGCAACAAGTAGAATTTGGCGAGTGCTGCGTTGCCGTTTCGGCAACGAGCCTAGCGAAATAGCCGCTTTGGGGCAGGATAATGCAGACGACCGGGCTGCGCTACTTCCTGGCGGTGGCCAGGACGGGCTCGATCGCCGCCGCCTCGGACCAGCTCAACGTGGCGGCCTCGGCGATCAGCCGGCAGATCGCCAACCTAGAGGCCGAGCTCGACTGCGTGCTGTTCGAGCGGCGCCCGCGCGGCATGGTGCCGAGCCCGGCCGGCGAGCTGCTGGCGCAGCACGCCCATCAGGTGCTGATCCGCTCCGAGCAGGTGGTCACCGAGATCCGCGAGCTTGAAGGGCTCGCCCGCGGCCTGATCCGGGTGGCGAGTTCCGAGGGCTTCGCCCTCGACATCGTGCCGAACGCCATTGCGGCCTTCCACACGGCCCATCCCGGCATCCGTTTCGAGGTGACGGTACTGCCGCCCGCGCAGGTGACCCAGACAGTGGCGGTGGGAGATGCCGATCTCGGCATCACCTTCGCGCTCACGCCCAGCCCGCAGGTGGAGGTGCTCTATGACGGGCAGGTGGACATGCTGGCGCTCGCCGCCCCCGATCATCCCCTGGCGCGGGCGCCGGCCCTGCGCCTCGCCGACCTGTCGAACTATCCGCTGGCCCTGCCGACCCGGGATACGACCCTGCGGCAGGTCTTCGATGCCGCCTGCGCCCTCGAAGGCCTCGCGGTCGAGCCGGTTCTGACCGCCAACAAGCTCTCGGCGTTGCTGCCCTTCGTCCGGCGCTCCCGCGGGCTTGCGCTGATGTCGGCGCTCTCGGTGACGACGCCGCTGCGCCTGAACGAGCTGATCAGCCTGCCGATCCACGCCCGGGCAAGCCTCGCCCGCGGGATCCAGGTGCAGGCCATGCGCGACCGGCGCCTGCCCCGGGCAGTGCGGGCCTTCCTGCGCCAGTTGCTGGAGGCGCTGCCGCCACCCGTCGCGTCCTGATCGAGGCCTGTCGAGATGCAGTGGCGCCGCGCAAAGCTCTGCTGAAGAACAGATTGGCCCGGCGTCCCGGATGTGCTCGACCGGATCGATCGGAATCGTACCATCGACTCACGACATCGAGCCATCGACATGAGACTCGACGCGCTCGGCCCGCGCATCTGCATCATCGGGCCGTCGAACAGCGGAAAATCCACCCTGGCGACGGCGATCGCCCGGTCGCGCGACCTGCCGCCGGTCCATCTCGATCAGCTCTACCATCGGCCGAACACCGACTGGGAGCCCCGCCCGGCCGGGGAGTTCCAGGCGCTGCACGACGCCGCCATCCTGGGCCCGCACTGGGTCATGGACGGCAACTACTCCCGGTGCCTGCCGCAGCGTCTGGAGCGGGCGACGGGCGTCATCGTGCTCGATGTCCCGACCGCCCTCAGCCTCGTCCGCTACCTGCGCCGGACGTGGTTCGAGCGCGACCGCCACGGCACCCTCGAAGGCGGCCAAGACAGCGTGAAATGGTCCATGATCCGCCACATCGTCGTCACCACGCCGGCGAACCGGAAACGCCACGCGCAGATGTTCGAGGAGACCGGCCTCCCGACGCTGCAGCTCGACACGCCGCAGGCTCTGGCCCGGTTCTACCGGCGGGAAGGTCTGAGGCGGAGCCCGGGCGGTCGATGATGGGTCAGGCGCCCCGATTTGCAACCGTGCAGCTGTGATCCATCACGTCCTCGGCGCTGGCGCTGGGCACCCGGTAGGCCAGCAGGAGGAAGCCCGGCTCGGGGTCGCCCGGCAGGGTCGCCACGGCCGCGAAGCTCGTCCGGTGCAGGTTCGGCCGCCCGCCCGGCAGGGTGTACAGGACCGCGAACGGGTTGAAGCGCGCCACCTCCGCCTCCGGCACGCGCAGCGCGAAATAGCGGTCGCCGGCCAGCGGCGCCGGGAAGCGGGACCAGGTCGTGCGGATCTGGCGGCCATGCGCCTTGAGGGCGGTCAGCACGCTGGGCTTCAGGCAGTCGAGATGGATGTGAAGCTGGTCCTGGCTGCGGCCCCGGGCCGAGTTGACCGCGAGTCCCACCGCCTCGGGCGTCAGCCGCCCCTTCAGCACGTCGGACACGAACGGCCGCGCGGCGAGCGCCGCCCGCCAGTAGGCGATTCCGGACGGGCCGCGCAGGACCGGGGCCTCGAGGCCCGCGACGGTGTCGGTGGGCATGACGACGATATGGGTCGGCTCGCCCGGCGCGCGCAGCACCGCCGAGCCGGGCCGATCCGTGTCGCCCAGGTCGACCGAGAGGCACGGAAAGGTCCGGTTGGCGATCCGCTTGGCGAGCACGCAGGTCTTCAGGGCGGCCCACAGGACGTCGCGGCTCGGATCCGGCGCGGCCGAGGCCGGCATCGAGACCGCGACGACGAGGGCGACGAGCAGCGCGCGGCGCATGGGAACTCCCGGAGACGCCGGTCGGGACTGCCCCGCTCGGCCAGGATCCGCGATAGCCGATCCCGGCCCGTGCCGGCAAAGCGTCCGGATGCCCTGACGCCGGGCCGGAAACCCGCTATCCCGGCCCTCCCGAACCCGGAGCCCCCGATGGCGCGCGCGCTCACCCCGGAGATCGGCGCCCGCTTCGCCGCGGTCGCGCTCGGTCATGTCAGCCGCGAATACCCGTACAAGCCAGGCCATGTCCTGGCGGGGCCGGCGGATGCGCGCACGCCCGCCGACCTGCACCCGGTCTTCCACGGCAGCTACGATTGGCATTCCTGCGTCCACGGGTACTGGCTGCTCGCGCGGGTGCTGCGGCGGTTCCCGGACGGCGTGCAGGCCGGCGCGATCCGCGCGCAGTTCGACGCGCGGCTGACGCCCGACCGGGTGGCGGGCGAATGCGCCACCTTCGCCGCCCCGCATGCGCGCGGCTTCGAGCGGCCTTACGGCTGGGCGTGGCTCCTGAAGCTCGCCGACGAACTCGCGCGCCTGCCCGAAACCCGCTGGTCCGAGGCCCTCGCACCGCTCGCCGCGATCATCGTCCGGCGGTTCGAGGGTTTCCTGCCGATCGCGCCCTATCCGGTCCGGGTGGGCACCCATTACAACACCGCCTTCGCGTTGCGCCTCGCGGCCGATTACGCCGAGGGGGCGGGGGCGGCAGCGCTCGGTGCCCTGCTGCTGCGGACCGCCGAGCGCTGGTACGGCGCAGACGCGGGCTGCCCCGCCTGGGGCGAGCCGGGCGGGGACGATTTCCTGTCCTCCGCGCTGATCGAGGCCGAGTGCATGCGCCGGCTCCTGCCGCCGGCGCGGTTCCAGCCCTGGTTCGACCGCTTCCTCCCCGATCTGGCGGCGGGCCGGCCGGCCACGCTGTTCCAGCCGGCCGACGTGACCGACCGCAGCGACGGGAAGATCGCCCATCTCGACGGCCTCAATCTCAGCCGCGCCTGGTGCTTCCGGGCGCTCGCCGCCGCGCTGGATCCCGCCGATCCCCAGTGTCCGCCGCTCGCCGCGGCGGCCGAGGCCCACCTCGCGGCGGCGCTCCCGCACGTGACCGGCGACTACATGGGTGAGCACTGGCTCGCGAGCTTCGCGCTGCTGGCGCTCGAGGCCTGACGCGATCCTGCTTCGGTGCGCTGTCCCTGTCCGTCATGACGCGCGCAGCGAAGTGAGTCAGGGCAGCGCGACCGCCCGGATCCTGGCGCCGCTTGGCTTGCTTCGCACCGCGCGCAACCACGGTGAGCCCAACATCACCATCCGAACCGATATGAGAGATTTCTGAGAACTTTTTGTCGCAGGCCGCGTTGACCCTCGCCGACCCGAAAAAAAGGACCGTCCCTGAAAGAGGCGGTCCGAAGTCTAGGGAGGAAACGCCCACGAGGGGCCGCAGCACAGCGACGCTATCGCTGTGCTGCACTGCGTCAACCCGAGATCCATGGCCTTGTTCCGAAGGTCGACCCGCGGCCGTTCCATACGGTTTCCGTTCGAACGCTTCGGTTGCGGTGCCCCGCTCCGTGATCACGCGCGCAGCGACGTCACCCAGGGCAGCGCCACATCGGCCGGTCTCGCGCCCCTGAATGGCTTCGCTCCGCTCGAAGACGGCGGGGCCGACCGCATCATCCGGAACCGGTATCACATGGAGCCGGCGCCGGGCGGCGTGACGGCGGAGGGGAGACCGTGTGGACGGCGCGCCTCTCCGGGGCCGAACGCGGGCCGGTAGGTCCGCTCCAGGGTCATCAGGCCGCGCAGGGGTGCCTCCGCGAGATCGAGCAGCTTGGCGTCGCGCCAGCGCAGCCTGCTGCCGCGGCGTCGGCGAAACCAGCGCCCGCGCTCCTCCTCGACCAGCAGGATCAGCTTGCCGGTCCAGGTCCGGCGGAACCAGAAACGTCCGGTCAGGGCCATGGCTGTATCGAGCCTCGATCTTCGAGGCCCCTAGACTACATCTGTCTCGGGAAACCGAAAACAGTCCAGGTTAAGACGCTCCCAAGATTAGTAAAAACCGTTAATCTTGCGTGATGTCTTCCGCCTCGGCGTAGCGGGCGACGGCGGACGGCGGCCCGCGCCGCTTCGCCGACTCGTAGAGAACCTGGGCGAGCTGCTCGGCCGAATAGGGTTTGCGCACGAGGGCGAAGCCGTGCGCGTCGTCCTTGGCCAGGACGTGGCTGTAGCCCGAGGTCAGCACCACCGGCAGGTCGGGACGGCTGGCCTGCAACTGCCGGGCGAGGGCGAAGCCGCCCATGCCGGGCATGACCACGTCCGAGAAGACCACGTCGAAGCGGTCCGGTGTCCGGTCGAGCTCGGTGAGCGCCTCCTCGGCGGATTTCGCCCAGATCGGTGCGTGGCCGAGATCCTCCAGGATCTGGGTGCAGAACCGCCCGACCCCGACATTGTCCTCCACGACGAGGATGCACAGGCCCCGTTGCGGCTCCGCCTCCCGCCGGTCGTCGCCGCCGGCCTCGGCGGCGCCCGAGGGCGCCTCGACCTGCGGCAGGTAGAGGCTGAAGGTGGTGCCGCGACCGACCGCGCTCTCCACGTCGATGTCGCCGCCGGACTGCTTGGCGAAGCCGATCACCTGGCTGAGGCCGAGCCCGGTCCCCTTGCCGATCTCCTTGGTGGTGAAGAACGGCTCGAAGATCCGCCCGAGATCCGGGGCGGGGATGCCCGCCCCGGTATCGGTGACCCGCACGGCCACGAACGGCCCCGGGGCACCGGCATGCCCGCGGATCGGCGGCATCGGGTGATCGCCATCGAGGTGCAGGGTCAGGATCCCTTCCCCGTCCATCGCGTCCCGGGCGTTGACCGCCATGTTGATCAGCGCCGTCTCGAACTGGCTCTCGTCCGCACGCACGAAGCGGGGCGCCTCCGGCAGGTCGATGGCGACGCGGATCCGCGCCCCGGTCACCGAGTCGAGCATGTCGGCGATGCTGCGCAGGCGCGCGCAGATGTCGAAGACCTGCGGCTTGAGGGCCTGCCGTCGGGCGAAGGCGAGGAGCTGGCCCGTGAGCTTGGCGGCGCGATCGACGGTGTCGGAGACCGCGTCGAGGTAGCGGCGCCGCCGCTCCTCCGCGAGGTCGGGCCGGCGCAGGAACTCCACGGAGGAGCGGATGATGGTCAGCAGGTTGTTGAAGTCGTGCGCCACGCCGCCGGTCAGCTGGCCGATCGCCTCGAGCTTCTGCGACTGCCGCAGCGCCTCCTCGGCCTGGCGCTGCTCGGTGATGTCGCGGCCGAAGCCGTAGAACAGCCCGTCCTCCGGGACCACGGTCCAGAGCACCCGCCGCGGCTCGCCGGCGCGGGTCAGGCAGGCCAGTTCGACATCCTCGACCCGGCGATCCTCGCAGAGCGGCCGCAGGGCCGCCTGGGCGGCCTCGCGCTCCGGAGGCGCGATGAAATCCAGGGCGGTGCGGCCCAGGGTCTCCTCCTCGGACCAGCCGAGCGCCCGGCTCCAGGACGGGTTCACCGACTGGACCTGCCCCGCCCGGTCCGAGACGAGCTTCAGCACCGGCGAGAGGGTCCAGACCCGGTCGCGGTCGCGGGTCTGCGCGGCCACCTGGGCCTCCAGGCGCTCCGCCCGGGACTGGAGCAGGATCTCGCTCCGCTTCCGCTCGGAGACGTCGTGGGCGAAGACGTAGAAGCCGTCGACCGCACCGTCCGGCCCCCGCCGCGGGAGGTAGCGGGTATCGGCGATCCGGGCCTCGCCGTTGGGGAAGGTCCAGGCCCACTCGTGCCGGATCTCGCGGCCGGCCAGCACCTGCTCGATGGCGGGGCGCCGCGCCTCGAAGGCGTCCGCGCCGAGGAGGCTGCGCACCGTCTTCCCGACGACTGTCAAGGCGGCGTGGCCCGTCCAGGTCTCGTAGGCGGCGTTGGCGAACTGGTAGACGAGGTTGCGGTCGATGAAAGCGATCAGCACCGGCATCGCGTCCGCGACCAACCGGAGCTCGGCCTCCCGCGCCTGGAGCGCCAGCTCGCTCCGGCGGCGCTCCGTGATGTCGTTGAACAGGACGGCGACGTGGTTCCGCACCGGCCCGTCGACCCGGTAGGCATGCACCTCGTACCAGCGGCCGAGGGCCGCGGCCGCCTGCTCGAAGCGGACCGGCTCTCCGGTGCGCGCGACCCGGCCGTAGAGGTCGAACCAGTGCTGCTCGTGATCCGGGGCGAGATCACGCATCCAGCGGCCGACCACGTCCGTCAGGCCGGTCTGCTGCGCGAAGGCGGGGTTGACCTCCAGGAAGCGGTAATCGACCGGGCGGCCGCCGTCCGCGAACTTCATCTCGATCAGGCAGAAGCCGGCATCGATGGACTCGAACAGCGAGCGGTAGCGCTCCTCGCTCCGGCGCAGGGCGGCCTCGGCGCAGCGGGTCTCCAACTGCGTCATCACCGTCCGGGCGAGCGCCTTGAGGATGAAGATCTGCTGGTCGGACAGCGTGCGCGGCTCGTGGTCGAGGACGCAGAGCGTCCCGAGCGCCCACCCGTCCGGTGTCACGAGGGGCACGCCGGCGTAGAAGCGCAGGTGCGGCTCGCCGGTCACGAGGGGATTGGCGGCGCTCTCCGGCTCCGCTGCCAGATCCGGCAGCACCAGGATGCCATCCTCGCGCATCGCCTCGGTGCAGAAGCCGAAATCGAGGGGCATCGACCGCGCCGCGTGGCCGAACGCGGCCTTGATCCACTGCCGGTCGGCGTCGATGAAATTGATGTGCGCCATCGGCGTGCCGCAGGCCTGCGCGGCCATCTCGGCGATCTCGTCGAAGGCCCGCTCGGGGGGCGTGTCCAGGATGGCGTAGGCGCGCAGAGCGGCGAGCCGCTGGGGATGCTGGGGCTCGAAACCCGACGAGCGGGGCATTGGCTTGTTCCGCGACACGGGAGCGTCATAGCTCACGTCCCTGACCCTCCCAAGTGAGTCCCTGCAACGCAGCGCCGGGGCGTGGCGCCCTGGCCGGTTCCACGACGGTAAGCTTCTGATGAGCCGCGCTGGATCCCGTCGCGGCCCTGGCTTTTCGGATCGTCCGATAGTCGAGCGCGGCGGCGATGGATACCAGTATCTGCAATTCCTGATTGCATATCGGCGCCATGGGTCGAACCGGCCGAGGCAGTCCGCAGCGGCCCGCGCCGCCCCGGTCACGTTTGCGTGTTCCCAGTGTCGCAGCCGCGGTTTCGGCAGCGCGGGGCGGACGGCGCCGCCTGTGGATCGGATCGCCGCGGCCGGGAGCCTCGGCGGCGGGTGCGGCGTTGGCGGCTCAAAGGGGAAGGTTCGGATCGGGCATGGCCAAGCGCAGGACGAAGGCGGGCGCGCAGCAGGCGCTGGAGGAGGCACCGCTGATGCCCACCGGGGCGCTCGCGGTGGCGCTCCTCGGCTTTGCCGAGACGGCCCGCCCGGTCGTGCACGTCGCCCGGGACGCGCGGCGCCTGGAGGATCTCGCCGCGACCCTTCGGGCGCTCGATCCCGACGCACAGGTCGCGGTCTATCCCGAATGGGACTGCCTGCCCTTCGACCATGCCTCGCCGTCGCGGGCCACGATGGGCGCCCGGGCGGCCGTGATGCGCTGGCTGACCGACCGGGACGCGCTGCCGGATTTCGTGCTGACCACGGCCCCGGCCCTCGTCCAGCGCGTGCCGCCCCCGGAGACCTGGGCCAAGGCCCGCGTGACCCTGCGGGTCGGCGATCCCCTCGACGTCGCCGCGGCGACGGCCGACCTGAAGCGCCTCGGCTACATCCTTGACGAGCGGGTCGACGAGCCCGGCGAGATCGCCGTGCGCGGGCGGACCGTGGAGGTTTTCCCGGCGGCCGCGCCGCGCCCCTGCCGGATCGAGCACGCGGAGGGCCGCGTCACCGCGATCCGCTCCTATGATCCGATCTCGCAGCGCTCGGTGGCGGAGGCGGACACCCTGGTGATCGACCCGGCCACCGAGATCATCCTGGAGCCCGGCTCCAACCAGAGCTTCAAGCCCTTCACCGGCCAGGAGCATCGCCTGGACCGCTACTACCCGCGCCTCGTCACCCTGCTGGATTACGTGCCCGAGGCCAGCCTCGTGGTCGAGGACGGCATGCAGGCCCGGATCGACGCCTTCTTCGAGCAGATGGACGAGGCCCGAGCGCGGCTGAAGGCCCGCGACGACCGCGGGCAGGCCGGCGCGGGCCTCTACCTCGCGCCCGACGCGTGGCGGGACCTCGTGGCGGCGCATGCCCGGCTCGCCGCCACCGAGTCGGCCGGCGAGTCCCGCGCGATGCCGGTCTTCACCGGGGAGCGTCGGCCGGGAACCGCCTTCGCCAAGATCCTGCGCGAGCGGCTGAAGGCCGGCGACGTCGTCGTGCTCGCCGGCACGGTCCGCCCACTCCGCCGCCTCGTGCGCCAGGTCGGCCGGATCGCCGAGCGCCCGATCCGCCTGATCGACGGCTGGGCCGATGTCGCCGGGGCGGCGCCGGGCGACGTCCTCGCCCTGGAGGCGCCGCTGGGCGCGGGCTTCCGGGTTCCCGAGCAGGGCGCCACCGTGATCGCCGCCGCCGACCTGTTCGGTCCGGATGCCGCCGTCACGGGCGGCGCGCGGGTGATGCTGCCGATGGGCGAGGTCGATCTGCGCCCCGGCGACGTCGCCGTCGACCGCGACCGCGGTCTGTGCGTGTTCGACGGGCTGGAGCCGGTGGCGACGCAGGGTGAGGCGCCGTCCGAGGCCCTGCGCCTGCGCTTTGCCGGCGACGCGATCCTGATGGTGCCGGTGTCCCAGGCGGACCGGATCTGGCGCTACGGCCCGGAGCCCGACGCCGTCACCCTCGACAAGCTCGACGGCGGCACCTGGCCCCGCCGCCGCCTGGAGGCGGAGGCCACCATGGCGCGGACCGCCCGGCTGATGCTGGAGGCCGCCCGCGCCCGCCGGGAGACCGCGGCGCCGGTCCTGGCGCCGCCGGCCCGCGACCTGGAGCGCTTCGCCGCCGGCTTCGGCTTCGCCCCGACCCCCGACCAGGCCGCCGCGGTCGACGCGCTGATGGCCGATCTCGCCTCCGGCCGGCCGATGGACCGGCTGGTCTGCGGCGATGTCGGCTTCGGCAAGACCGAGGTGGCCCTGCGGGCGCTCGCGGCCGCGGTCTTCTCGGGCAAGCAGGCGGCCTTGATCGCCCCGACCACCGTGCTGGCGCGCCAGCATGCCGAGACCCTGCGCCGCCGCTTCGGCCGGTTCGGCGTCGAGGTCGCGCAGCTCTCGCGCCTCGTGGCGCCGGCCGAGGCCAAGCGCGTCAAGGCGGGGCTCGCCGACGGCACGATCCGGCTGGTGGTCGGCACCCACGCGCTCGCCGGCAGCGGCGTCCGCTTCGCCGATCTCGGCCTGACGGTGATCGACGAGGAGCAGCGCTTCGGCGCCAAGATGAAGGCCGACCTGCGCCGCCTCGCGGAAGGCAGCCACGTGCTGACGCTCACCGCGACTCCGATCCCGCGCACGCTCCAGGCGGCGCTGGTCGGCCTCCAGAGCCTCAGCGTGCTCGCCACGCCCCCCGCTTTGCGCCAGCCGGTCCGCACCGTGGTGGCCCCCTTCGACGCGGACGCGGTCCGCGAGGCGCTGATCCGCGAGCACCGCCGGAGCGGCCAGAGCTTCGTGGTCTGCCCGCGGATCGAGGACATCGCTCCGATGGCCGAGCGCCTGCGCGCCCTCGTACCGGGCCTCGACATCCTGGTGGCGCACGGCGACCTGAAGCCGTCGGCCATGGACGAGGTCATGGTCCGCTTCGCCGAGGGCGACGGCGACGTGCTGCTCGCCACCGCCATCGTCGAGAGCGGGCTCGACGTGCCCCGGGCCAACACCATGCTGGTCTGGGACGCCGCCCGGTTCGGGCTGGCGCAGCTCCACCAGCTGCGGGGCCGCGTCGGCCGCGGCCAGCGCCGCGGCACGGTCCATCTGCTGAGCGACCCGGCCGCGCCCCCGCCGGCGGCGGCCCTGCAGCGCCTGCGCGCCCTGGAGGCCCTCGACCGTCTCGGCGCCGGCTTCGCGGTCAGCGCCCGCGACCTCGACCTGCGCGGCGCCGGCGATCTCGTCGGCGAGGACCAGGCGGGCCACGCCAAGCTCGTCGGCCTCGGCCTCTACCAGCACCTGCTGCAGCTGGCGATCACCGCCGCCAAGGGCGAGCGCGCCGAGGATTGGAGCCCGGAGATCGACCTCGGCCTGCCGAGCCGGATCCCCGAGGATTACGTCCCCGAGCCCGAGATCCGCCTGAGCCTGTACACGCGGCTGCTGCGCCTGCGCGAGGCCGAGGCGATCGAGGCGCTGGCCGGCGAGGTCGAGGACCGGTTCGGCGCGGCCCCGGCCCCGGTGCTCGCCCTGTTCGACCTCGCGCGGCTGCGCGCCGCCTGCTGCGAGCTGGGCGTGGCCCGGCTCCGGGGCGGTCCGCAGGGCGTCGCGGCCGATCTCAGGCCCGACCGGCCGCTCCCCGCCCTGGCGGTGGAGGACGGGATCGTCCTGCGCGAGGGCCGCGTGGTCTGGAAGCGGCCCTGTCCCGACGCCGCCGCCTGCGCGACGCTGGCGGCCGATCTCCTCGACCGCATCCGCGCCGCCCGGGACAGCGCCGGCTGAGCTTGCGCGAGGCTGGACAAACCGTCACAGGCTGTCCCAGGAGAAACGCGAACGGGAGTGTCCCATGCACGTCACCATTGAGCAGGCCGAGAAGGCCATCGCCGCCGCCCGGGCGAAGGCGACCGAGCTCGGCACCCAGATGTGCATCGCGGTGGTTGATTCCGGCGGCAACCTGAAGGCGTTCCACCGCATGGACGACGCCTGGGTCGGGTCGATCGACATTGCCCACAAGAAGGCCAAGACGTCGGTGTTCTTCGGTATGATGACCGGCCAGATCGGCCAGCTGTCCCAGCCCGGCGGCCCGCTCTACGGGATCGAGCACTCGAATGACGGCCTGATCACCTTCCCGGGCGGGATCCCGATCGTCGACGCCGACGGCGTGATGTCGGGGGCGATCGGCGTCAGCGGCTCGACGGTGGAGAACGACCATGCCGTCGCGGAGGCCGGCGCCAAGGCGATCGGACGCACGGAGCTGCCGGCCCATCCCTGGCGGACCTGAGCCGAACGGCGCTCAGGGGGCGCGCCGCGCGATCGCGCGGCCGATCCCCAGGAGCAGCATGCCGGAGATCATCCGCAGATACGTGTCGCCATGGCGCTCCAGGGCGGTGTGAACCTGGAGGCAATGATCGGCCGCCGCGTCCAGATGTTCCGCATCCACGGGCTCGGGCTTGGGTGCGCCGCTGCCATCCGGCAGCGGCGCCGACCGGCTGTGGAGGTCCGTGATGTCGATATAGGCGCCGCGCCCGCGCAGGGTGCCGGCCGCGTCGGGGGTCAGGCAGCCCCGGTTGAGGATCCACCGGGTCTCGCCGGTCCCGGTCACGATGCGGAACTCGAGGGAGACCGGCCCGCCTTCCTGCCGGACGCGCCGGATCTTCCCGAAGACCCAGTCGCGGTCCTCCGGATGGACGCGCCTGAGGGCGACGTCGAGGGGCAGGGGCCGGCCGGCGAGGCTCAGGTCGCCCGCCAGCATCGTGGCGGCGCCGGCGTCGAGCACGGACCGGCCGGCGGGAACATCCGTATCCCAGGTGCCGACGAACCCAGCGGCCTGCAGGGCAGGGGCTGCCGTGGAAGCCAGAAGCATCAAACCTCCCTGACCGGCATGACCGGCGATCGTATGGTTGGAGACGGACCCGCGGCGAGACGCGCACCCAGCCGCCGGGATGTCCAGCGGGCATAGGCGCGTTGGTCAGGGCGCGGCCCCGGACATGTCGTCGCGGCCGCCCGGACAGTCCCATACGAGGCTTCAAGGACGTCGGCAACTTGAAGAAGCCATATCGAGCAGTCGTCGGCGGCACGACGGCAGGCGAATGCCGCGGTTTGCGTTGACGGATACTTGTCGGGCGGGCGGGAGAGGACGGTACGGTAGCGCTGCAACGCCTCCGCGCCGCGCCGTGATCTCCCGGATCGGCCGCGCCGCGGGATCGTGACGGCGCCCGAAATCCCGGAAGATCCGCCCTGGCGGTCCCTGGTGCCGGCCCGGATGGCGTCCTAACCTTGCAACTTCCGGTACGTGTCGGGCAGAGGCACCATGAATCACGGTTCGCAGCGCACCAACCTCCCGCTCTCGCAGGACCGGCTCTGGGACAGCCTGATGGAACTCGCGCGGATCGGCGCGCTGCCCAATGGCGGCAACGACCGCCAGACCCTGACCGATCGCGACGCCGAGGGGCGGGCCCTGTTCCAGCGCTGGGGCGAGGCGGTGGGGCTGACGCTCACCGTGGACCGGATCGGCAACATGATCTTCCGCCGCCCCGGGCGGGATCCGAGCCGGAAGCCCGTGGCCATCGGCAGCCACCTCGACACCCAGCCCACCGGGGGCAAGTTCGACGGGCCGCTCGGCGTGCTCGCGGGGCTGGAGATCATGCGCGCCCTGCACGAGGCCGGGATCGAGACCGAGGCGCCGCTCCTGCTGATCAACTGGTGCAACGAGGAGGGCGCACGCTTCGCCCCGCCGATGAGCGGCAGCGGCGTCGCCATGGGGATCGTTCCCGAGGCCGACATCCTGGCGACCCGGGACCTGGCCGGCCACGTCTTCGGCGACGAGCTGCGGCGCATCGGCTGGCAGGGCGCGGCCGATCCGGCCGGCCTGCGGGAGATCGGCGCCTATTTCGAGCTGCATATCGAGCAGGGCAAGCGCCTGGAGGATGCCGGCCTGACCATCGGGGTGGTCGACCGGGCGCTGGCCCAGATCTGGTACGAGATCACCGTGCTGGGCGAGGAGGCGCATGCCGGCAGTCCCATGGCCGGCCGGCGGGATGCGATGATGGCCGCGGCGGCGCTGATCGCGTCCCTGGAGGAGATCGCCCGCGAGGCGGTCGGCGCCGGCGACGAGCGCGGCCGCGCCACCGTGGGCGTCCTGACCGCCGAGCCGTCGAGCCGCAACATCACGCCGGGCCGGGTGTGGTTCAGCCTCGACACCCGTCACGGGGACACCGCCCAGCTGGAGGCGATGCGGGCGCGGATCCTGGCCCGGGCCGACGCGCTGGCGGCGGAGCGCGACGTCACCATCCGCGTCGCGGAGTTCTGGCGCGCGCCGCCGACGCCGTTCGACCCGGTGCTGGTGGACCGGATCCAGGACGCAGCCGAAGTGCGGGGCCATGCCTGGACGCGGATGCCGACCGCGATCTACCACGACGCGGTGTACTGCGCCCGCGCGGTGCCGGCGGCCCTGGTGTTCTGCCCCTGCCACGGGGGCATCAGCCACAACGAGGCCGAGAGCATCACGCCCGAATGGGCGCGGGCCGGCATGGAGGTCCTGGCCGACGCGGTTCTCGCGACGGCCGGGATCGCGCGGCGCTGACAGGCGGGAGGGGGCCGGCATGCCCGACGACAACGTGATCCGTCCGGCCTTCGGGGTCCCGCGCACGGCCGCGCCGGCCTCGCGACCCGAACCCGAACCCGCGCAGCCGCCGCTCCGCGTCCTCGGCACGGGAGCGGGCCACCGGGTCGGCCTGATCCGCGACCCGTCGGCGGCGGAGGGCGACGTGGTCCGCGTCGTCGTGGGGCCGGAGGATGCGCCCGCCGTCGAGACCGTGGCTCTGCTGCCCGCGACCGCCGACGCGGAGGCCGAGGCGGAGCGGATCGGCTTCGCGATCCTGCGGGCGCTGGAGGTGGTCGAGGGCGCGCCCTGAACCGCACCGGCCCTCGCGGAGCGTGTTCTCCGGAAGGCGCCGCGCGCGGGAGGCCGCGAGCCCGAACGGGCGGCGGTTCGTTGGGAGGGAGGCGGGAGGGATGACGGTCGGACGGGTCAGCAGCACCGAGCTTCCGATCCCGGCCCGGGCCGGGATGGTCTGGTCCGTGCTGACGGACCTTGAATCCTACCCGGCGTGGAACCCGTTCATCCGCAAGGCGGAGGGGCCCCGGCGCGCGGGGGCGCGCTGGCGCCTGGAGCTGACCCTGAACGGCCGCGCCTACCTGACCCTGCGCGTGCAGGTGACCTGCTGGGAGCCCGGCCGGCGGCTGACCTGGCGCGGCGGCATTCCGGCGATGCCCCACCTGCTCGCGGGCACGCACGACGTCCGGATCACCGAGACCCGCCAGGGAGTCACCCTCGTCCAGGCAGTGGCCGTCACGGGCCTGCTCGCGCCTGGCCTGTTCCCTTGGCTGCGGACCCGCACGCAGGCCCGGTTCGCCGCGATGAACGAGGCGGTGCGCGACGAGGTCGCCCGCCGGATGGCCGAGACCGCCTAGGCGGTCTCGGCCATGCTCGGTTCAGACAACCGGCTTCGGCTTGACGATGGGGGAGCGCGACAGGCTCTCGATCTCGCGACCGGGCCGCCCCGACTTGCGGGCGATCTCCTCCTCCTGCTCGGCGATGAGCTGCCGGGCGGGCTCGTCGCCGTCCAGGCCGCCGAGGATCTCGACCGGGACGCGCCGGTTCGAGGCTCGGGAGCCGTCCGTGTAGACGATATCGAACAGGACGAAGCCCCGCTCCTGCGGTCTCGACTTGATGCGCTTGGCCATAGGTGCTGATACGCCGCCGGAATCGCTCGCGGCAAGGCGCGGCGACGGTCGCAGGGTTGCACGGCGCGCACGTGCCGCACACAAGCCGCACTCGGCGCCGCTCCGCGGGCCGCGACCGACCCTGCTGCCCGTCCCGGACGAGCGGCCCTGTCACCAACCGAGGACGGCTCCCGTGATACCCTGGGTTCATCTCGATACCGGGTCGGTGCCCGGCGGCGGCACGGATCTGCGCCTGATGCGGCGCGGCGACGAGTTCGCGATCCTCGCCGACACGATCG
Organism: Methylobacterium sp. OAE515; assembly: GCF_041806315.1. Taxonomy (NCBI): domain Bacteria; kingdom Pseudomonadati; phylum Pseudomonadota; class Alphaproteobacteria; order Hyphomicrobiales; family Methylobacteriaceae; genus Methylobacterium; species Methylobacterium sp. OAE515. The sequence goes on along the minus strand of NZ_JBGMUV010000001.1, from coordinate 690,921 downwards.
AGTTGATGAACAACCGCCGCAGCGGCTCCGAGGTCGCGCTCGCGGCGCTGACCTGCGCGCGGCTCAAGGACCGGCCCCGGGCCCGGATCCTGATCGGCGGCCTCGGCATGGGCTTCACCCTGCGGGCGGCGCTCGAGCATCTCGGTCCCGACGCGCGGGTCGTGGTGGCCGAGCTGGTGCCGGCCGTGATCGCTTGGGCCCGCGGCCCGCTGGCGCACGTCTTCGCCGGCTGCCTGGACGATCCGCGCGTCGACCTGCAGGAGGCCGACGTGAACCGCCTGATCCAGGCGGGGCCGGAGCGTTACGACGCGATCCTTCTCGATGTCGACAACGGCCCGGAGGGGCTGATGCGCCGGTCGAACGACCGGCTCTACGACAATTGGGGACTCAAGCGCGCCCGGTGGGCGCTCCGGCCGGGCGGCATCCTGGGCGTCTGGTCGGGCGCGCCGGACCGGAAGTTCAAGAGCCGGATGCAGCGTTCCGGCTTCGCGGTCGACGAGCAGCGGGTCCATGCCAGCGGCCGCGGCAGCGGGCCCAAGCACGTGGTCTGGATCGGGACCCGGACCGACGGGCCCGCCGAGAATGTTCGTCCGCGCTCCGGCCAGCCGCGGGTGGCCCGGTCCGTCTAGGATCGCTGCCGCTCACGGTCGCACCCCCTAGGCCGGCACCGCGACGTTCCGCACATTCTACGGATGGGTGCGAATGGCGGGCATCTCTACACGGTCGAGGTCAGGCCGAGCCGGCATGATCCGGGCCGTTTCACCTGGGCGATCCGCGACCGGGGCAAGCTGGTGCGGGGTTCGTACCGTCCGCACGCGTCCGAGCATGCCGCCCGCGCCGTGGCGCTGGCCGAGGTCGAGCGCATGATCGGCCATGACGGACAGTCGGGCGGGACCTAGACGCGTCGATCCATGCTTTTCGCGCATACAGATGCGGTGCGATCGCGTCGCTTATGCATACCTTCCGAACCGCCGGGCCATTGCCTACCGCAATGCACTATCCTATCTGTGCAGTGCGGGATGGCGATGGCGTCGCCCTCCCGCTGCCCTTCTTGGGCGTTTCCTCCCTAGACTTCGGGCCGCTCCTTCGGGAGTGGCCTTTTTTGTTTCCGCAGATTCGGCCTGGATCAAGCGGAACCAGGAGCTTGGCGGTTCGTTTTTCCCGCCATGGAACACTATCGCTCCACCCTGGCGACCACCGCCATTGCCGTATTCGGGCTGGTTGTGGCGGCGCATACTCTGCATCCGGGCAATTACGAGGTGCAGACGCGCCCGGCACGTCCGGTCGCGGCTCCGGTTGCCTGGACCGATCCGCCGGCCCGGATCGCCGGGCCCGAGACGACCGGCGCGATCCGGCGTGCCGCCGAGGCCCCGAGCGCGCTCCCGTCCGCCGTCCCGGCTCCGCAGCTGGCTGCAGTGACCCCGCCGGTTGCCGCGCCGGCCCTGCCGCTCCCGCGCGAGATGGCGGATTCGGCCGAGCCGCTTCCCAAGGCGGCTGCCGTCCATCGTGTCCGCGGATCCGAGCGCAATGTGCGCCGCGTGGCCCGCCTGCGTCACGCCCGGACCGCTCAGGCCGACCGGGCTGCCGTCGCCCCGCCGGCCGCCCGTCCGGCGCAGGCCGCGCCGGATTCGGCCGGGCGGATCGATCCGATCGGCGACATCATCCGCGGCCTCGGCTTCGGCCGCGACAGCTGACCACATCCGGCCTTGGCCGCCAAAACCGGGGCGCCTAATCGACGTGGATGGTCAGCTTCATCTTCGGGTGGATGCCGCACTGGATCACGAAATCGCCGGGCTCCTTGAGTGTCAGGCGCGTCTCGGTGCCGGGCTCCTGGTCGCCGGCATCGAACGAGAACCGGTCCGCCTCGATGAAGGCGTGATGGGTCAGGCTCTCGTCGCCGTTGCGCAGGGTGATCGTGTCGCCGCGGCGCAGGTAGAGGTCGGTCGGCGTGTAATGGCGCCCCTTCTGCAGGACGATCCGGACCGTGTCCGAAAGCATCGCCCAGGCTGACCCGCCGGCATAGCCCGAAGCGGCCAGCGCGAGTGTCCCGATGATGAGCGTGGGGCGCAGGCACCTGCTGCAAAGGGGCATGACGGGTGTCCGCGCGATATCCGAGGCGTCCCGGGACGGAGGGGTCGATCATCGAGCGGTCCGGGATCCGCTGCCCTGCATCGTGACCGGCACCCCTCAACATCCCGATACACGACACGATAAGATTTTAGCGATCTCGCGGGCCGCTCGCGACGTATATTGAAATACTAATCTGTTTAACTGTATTCGTTTACAGAATCAGAGTGTTCGCGGCGGCAATCGCGGGCCGCGAGCGCCTCGCGCACGTGCTCCCGGAATACGTTGACCCGGGCCGGCAGCTCGCGTCCCGCCAGGGTCACGGCCCGCAGCGCCGCCCCGCGGGTCGCCCAAGGCGCCAGGACCCGCACGAGCGCGCCCGATTCCACCGCCCGGGCGGCGACCAGGGTCGGCAGATGGCCGATCCCGGCGCCCGCCAGGGTCAGGCGGTGCGCGCTGGCGAAGTCGCTGACCCGGATCGCCGGGCTCACGGAGAGCGGCTCCGTGCGGCCCTGCCCGTCGGAGAGGGGCAGCCCCGCCGCGCCGAACCGCTCGCGCGCGAGGATCAGGTCGTGGTCGCGCAGGCCGGCGAGATCGGCCGGGGCCGGGCGGCGCGCGAGGTAGGCGGGGGCGGCGTAGAGGCCGACCGCCAGGGTCGCCAGGACCAGCGCGCGGTAGCCGGTCTCCTCGGCGCCGCCGAGCCGCAGGGCGAGGTCGATCCGGTTGGCCGCAAGGTCGAGGCGCGCGTCGGTGTTCAGCATCTCCACGGTGATCTGCGGGTAGGCGTCCCGGAAGCTCGCGACGATCTCGGGCATCACCTCGATCCCGAAATCGATCGAGGTGGTGAATCGCAGGTGTCCGGCCGGCACCGTGCGGGCGTCGCGCGCGGTCTCGGCCGCCTCGTCGAGGAGCGTCAGGCTCTCCTGGGCCTTGGCGTAGAAGGCCAGCCCCTCGGCGGTCGGCGAGACCGCCCGTGAGGTCCGCGCCATCAGCCGGGCACCAAGCGCCCGCTCCAGCCGGGAGATCCGCCGGCTGACGCTGCCTTTGGTCTCGCGCAGGCTGGCCGCCGCGGCCGTGACCGTGCCGAGATCGACCACCGTGCAGAAGGCCCGCACATCGTCCAGCCCGCCCCGGAAGGTTTCCGTTTTCGCAACCATGGGGTTCCGGATAGCAGGCTCAACCGGGGCCGTGAACGGGGCTACACGGCTGCTGCGGCGCAACGAATCGCGCTCGACCGTCTGCTCTGCAGGAGACACCCTTGAAGTCGATTCTCGCCTCCGGCCTTCTGGCCCTGCTGGTCGCCACCCCGGTGCTGGCCCAGACCCCGCCGACCCGCGACCCCGCGCAGATCCAGGCCGGAACCTACGCGGTCGATCCCGGCCACACCCAGGTCGGCTGGCGGGTCTCCCACATGGGCTTCTCGAACTACGCGGGCGGCTTCTCGGACGTGTCCGGCACGCTGGAGCTGCAGCCGAAGAACCCGGCTTCCGCCAAGCTGTCGGTGAAGATCCCGGTCGCCTCGGTGGCGACGACCAGCGCCAAGCTCACCGACGAGCTCAAGGGCGACCAGTGGCTCGACGCCGCCAAGTTCCCCGACATGACCTTCGTGTCCACCAAGGTGGTGCCCGCCGGCAAGGACCACGCGAAGGTGAAGGGTGACCTGACGCTGCACGGCGTGACCAAGCCGGTGACCCTCGACGTCACCCTGGTCGGCGCCGGCGTGAACCCGCTGAGCAAGAAGGTCACGGTCGGCTTCGAGGCCACCGGCACGCTCAAGCGCTCCGAGTTCGGCGTGAAGACCTACGTGCCGCTGATCGGCGACGAGCTGCACCTCACCATCGCGGGCGCCTTCGAGAAGCAGGACTGACCTGGGAGGATCCGCCATGGCGAGAGGGGTTTCCGCGCGGCGGTACTCCGCCGTGGCGATCCTGCTGCACTGGGCGAGCGCGCTGGGCGTGCTCGTCCTGATCGGTCTAGGCCTGACCATGACCCATGCGGATTTGGCGCCACTGCGCCAGTTCCAGCTCTACCAGTGGCACAAGTCCGTCGGGATCACCGTGCTGGCGCTGACGGCCCTGCGCGTCCTCTGGCGCCTGACCCACCGGCCGCCGACCCACCCGGCCGGGATGCCGGCGCGGGAGCGCCGGGCGGCCGGGGCGGCGCACGCCCTGCTGTACCTGCTCCTCGTCGGGCTGCCCCTGACCGGCTGGGCCGTGGTGTCGCTGTCGCCGTTCAACATCCCGACGGTGCTATACGGGCTGGTGCCCTGGCCGCACCTGCCGCTGGCGGCGTTCGTGCCTGACCAAGTCGCGGCCGAGGGCCTCCTCAAGCGGGTCCACGCCCTGGGGGCGTGGTTCCTGGCGGCTTTGCTCGCCGTCCACGTGGCGGCGGCCCTGCGCCACCACCTCCTCCTGCGCGACGACGTGCTGCGCCGCATGCTGCCGGGGCGCCGGACCTTGACCGCTTGCCCGACCGTGGAGCCGACCCGATGAACGCGCGTCACCTCTGCCTGCTCGCGGCTCTCCAGACTGCGGCCCTGCCGGCGGCCGCCGCCGAGTGGGCGGTGGATCCGGCCAAGAGTGCGATCCGGTTCTCCGGCGTGCAGGTCGGCGTGCCGTTCACCGGGCGGTTCGAGCGGTTCAAGGCCGCGGTCGATTTCGACCCCGCCAAGCCCGAGGCGGGGCACGCGCTCGTGCTGGTCGACCTCGCCAGCGCGCGGACCGGGGATGTCCAGCGCGACCAGGCCCTGCCGCAGAAGGATTGGTTCGACGTCAAGGCGGCGAGCGAGGCGCGCTTTGAGGCGACCCGCTTCGTTGACAAGGGGCAGGGCGACTACGCGGCAATCGGGACGCTGACCATCCGCGGCACGAGCCGGCCCGTGACGCTGCCGTTCCATCTGACCCTCGAGGGCGGCGGGGCGCACGCCACCGGGCGCGTCGGCCTGGTCCGCACCGAGTTCGGCGTCGGGCAGGGGGCCTGGGCCTCGGGCCAGTGGGTGGCGCTCGATGTCGGGGTCGAAATCGACATCGTCGCGACGGCGCAGCCGGCGGGTGGCCACTGACGCGGGCCGCACAGACGCCCGGACCCGTCCTGATGCGCCGCTACCCCGGCCGGTCCTCCGACCCGGTCCCCAGCGCCCGCTGGACCATGACGCTGTCCGACCAGTGGCCGTACTTGAAGCCCACCGCCCGCAGGTAGCCGACCCGCTCGAATCCGCAGGCCTCGTGGAGCCGCAGGGAGGCCGCGTTCTCGGCGTCGATGTAGCCGATCATCTGGCGGTAACCGCCCGCCGCGCAGGCCTCGATCAGGGCCGGCAGCAGCCGCCGGCCGATCCCGGCATGGAGGTGGTCGGGATGCACGTAGATCGAGTGCTTGAGCGTGTAGCGGTAGGCCGGCCGCTTCCGGAACGGCACCGCGTAGGCGTAGCCCGCCACCGCGCCGTCCCGCTCGGCCACGAGGTGCGGCAGGCGCTTCTTGCGCATGGTCTTGCGCCGCCGCTTCAGGTCGTCGGGGAGCAGCCGGTTCTCCTCGGCGACGCCGACATCGCTGACGCCCCGGCTGATGTGGTGCTCGTAGATCGCCACCATCGCCTCGACATCGGCGTCCGAGGAGGCGCGGATGACGATGTCGGGGCAGGCGCGGGCCGGGATTAGGCCGGGCGTCTCGACCTCGATCTCCATCAGGCGCCCTCCCGCGCCACGTAGGTGTGGAAGCGGATTCGCCCGTCCGGGTCGACCTCGCGGTAGACGCCCTGGATCTCGGCCTCGAAGCCCGGGAACAGGTTGGCGGAGGCCTCGAACATCTTGAAATAGTCGAGCATGGGCTTGGCCCGCTCGTCGAGCCGCTCGCCCGGCAGAACCGTGCCGATGCCCGGGGGGTAGACCAGCATCAGCGTGGTGGCGATCCGCCCCTCGGCCTCGGCGATCGGCACGTAGTCGACCTTGTTGCGGGTCAGCAGCTGGGCGGCTTTCTTCGGCGGCATCACCATCTCGGGCAGGTGCTCGGGGGCGAATTGCCGCCGCTGCAGCGTCGAGGTGCCAGCCTCCCGGTGGAAGGCGTGGAGCTCGTTGCAGAGGTCGCGCAGGCGCACGCCGCGGTAGCGGTTCGGCCGGCGGTTGACGAATTCCGGCATGGCCTCCTCCAGCGCGACGTTGTCGTCGTGGAGCCGCTTGAAGGCGACGAGGCCCGAGATCAGCGTGCCGGCCTTGGAGGATTCGACCCCCGGGGTCAGCAGGAAGAGCAGCGAGTTCAGGTCGTTCTTCTCGGCGACGATCCGGTTCTCACGCAGGTACTGGGCCACGATCGGCGCCGGCACGCCGTGCTGGGCGTAGGCGCCCGTGTGCCGGTCGAAGCCGGGGGTCAGCACGGTGAGCTTGTTCGGGTCGGTGATGGCGTAGCCCGGCGCCACGTGGCTGAAGCCGTGCCAGCGGGCGCCCGGCTTCAGCTCCCAGTGGCGGGGCGTGGCGGCGAGCTCGTCGGTCGGCACGCTCTCCCACGGCACCTCGGCGCCGTCGGTGTTCACCGTCACGTCCGGCACGAAGGGGTCGAAGAACCAGCGCCGCGCGGGATCGCGCTCGTTCTCCTCGAACTCGCGGCGGATCGCCCGGACCTTCTTGCGCCACTCGATCCCGAGCCGGATCGTGTCGTCCCACAGGATCATGCCCGAGCGCCCCTTCATCATCTGGGCGCCGACGTCGAGGGAGGCGAACAGGGGGTAGAAGGGTGACGTGGAGGCGTGGACCAGGAAGCTCTCGTTGAGCCGCTTGTGCTCGACCCGCCGGGTCTGGCCGCGGATGTGCCCGTCCCGCGTGTGGATCTGCGAGGCCTGGCTGAAGCTCGCGAGCTGCTTGTGGGTCGACTGCGTGGCGACGATGCCGGGCGAGGTCTCGTCGAGCCCGGTCAGCCCCATGGCGAAGCGGCGGGCGTAGAGCGGGTGGAACTTCATGAAGCCCGCCCAGGCTTCGTCGAACAGGATGTAGTCGCAGAGGTCGCCGATCTTCTCCAGGATCTCCTGGGCGTCGTAGATCGTGCCGTCGTAGGTGCATTGCTCGATCACCGCGACGCGGAACGGCCGCTCCCGGCGCCACGCCTCCGGATCGGTCACCAGCGGGTTGCGGCGGATTTTTTCGCGGATCCGGGTCTCATCCAGCGCCTCGTGGAAGATCGGCCCGATCAGCCCGTAGGCGTTGCGGTCGGTCTCCAGAAAAATCGGGATGCCGCCGCCCAGGAACAGGGCGCCGTGGTGGGCCGCCTTGTGGTTGTTGCGGTCGAACAGGACGAGGTCGTCCTCGGCCACCAGGGAGGACAGGACGATCTTGTTGGAGGCGGAGGTGCCGTTCAGGACGAAGTAGGTCTTCTCCGCCCCGAAGATCTTGGCGGCCTCCTTCTGGGCCTTCAGCGCCGGGCCCTCGTGGGTCAGCAGGTCGCCGAGGTCGAGGACCGAGTTGTCGAGGTCGTCCCGGAAGATCGCCTCGCCCAGATGCTCCACGAAGATCCGGCCGATGGGGGACCGGTTATAGAAGATGCCGCCGTTGTGGCCCGGGCAGGTCCAGAGCTGGTTGCCCTTCTCGGCGTAGTCGACGAGCGCGCCGAAGAACGGCGTCTTGAGGGTCTCGGCGTATTGCGTAACCCGGCTGACGAGGCCGCGGGCGATGAATTCCGGCGTCTCCTCGGCGAGGAAGATGTAGCCGTCGATGAAGTCGAGGAGCTCGACCGGGATGTCCTCCAGCCGCTTGCGGCGAACCATGATGACGATCGGCATCTCCAGGCCGCGCCGGCGCATCATGTCGATGAGGGCGGCGGCCTTGCCGTCGAGGCCGCGCTTGCCCCAGTCGACCACGAGGCAGCCGACCGCCGCGTCGGTCTGGACCGCGATGGCCGCGTCCTCGACGCGCCGGGCGCGCACCACCTCGAAGCCGCGCTGCTCCACGGCCGCCACGATCTGGTTGAGGCGCGCGCCCTCGAGATCGTCCGGATCGAAGGCCGGGGCGCACATCAGGACCGTGAAGCGGCGGTGGAAGTCCATGGAGCCCTCTCTGGCCTCGGATGCAGCGCGTGGCTTTCCGGCCCGTCTGCGACGATTGCATGACACGCGACCGTGGTGGTGGCCGACCCGGAACGAAAGGTCGTGATCGGGGTGCGCCTCGGCCGGCTTCGGCGCGGCAACGCAGCTACGCGCGTGATGTCCCGGGGTGATAGTCCTCGCCGTCGTTCCGGGGCGCCGCAGGCGAGCCCGGACCCGGAGGTGCACGCCGGAGGCGGGCAATCCAGAACCACCATCGGTGCAGATGCTTGATGCGTCGGCGGATCTGGATCCCGGGCTCCGCTGCGCGGCCCCGGGATGACGGTGGTGATGCGGCTTCGGTCGCGGGGCTCCGGAGGACGCGACCGCTTCCCCTCAGGCGCCGATCACCGCGGCCATGGGCCTGAGCGCGATGCCTTGCGTGGCGAGCGCGTCGCGCAGCCGCGCGGCCATTGCCACGGCGCCCGGTGTGTCGCCGTGGACGCAGACGCTGTCGATCCGGGTCGGGATCCGCGCGCCGGACGCGCAGGTGATCGCCCCGTCGCCGAGCATCCGCACGACCCGCTCGGCCACCGCGTCGGGCGCGTGCAGCACCGCCCCGGGCAACTTGCGCGAGACGAGGTTGCCGTTATCCGCGTAGGCCCGGTCGGCGTAGACCTCGCGGACCAGAGGCAGGCCGAGCCGCTCGCCGGCGCGCTCGGTCTCCAGGCCGGGCATCACTACGAAGATCAGGTCGCGGTCCAGCGTCCGGATCGCCCGGGCCACCGCCAGCGCGAGATCCGCGTCCTCGTTGGCAATGTTGCCGAGCGCCCCGTGGGTCTTCACGTGCCGCACCGGGCAGCCCGCATCCTGCGCCAGCGCCAGCAGGGCACCGACTTGGTAGAGCACGGCCTTCTCGATATCTGCCGGCCGCTCGCCGTGAATCGGGCGCCGGCCGAAGCCCCAGAGATCGAGGAAGCCCGGATGCGCGCCGGCCTGGACGCCGTTCGCGGCGGCGAGCCGCAGGGTCTCGTGCATGACGAGCGGGTCGCCGGCGTGGAAGCCGCAGGCGATGTTGGCCGAGGTGGCGATGGTCAGCATCTCGGCATCGTCGCCCAGGCGGTAGACGCCGAAGCCCTCGCCCATGTCGCAGTTCAGGTCGACGATCATCGCGGGGCTCCCGGGAGTGTCACAGGGCGCGTCGGTGCGGCCAGACATCCGGGTTGACCAGCCCGCCGGGCCGCCGACCGGCGAGGACGTCGACCACCCGGCCCGCCGCGGTCTCGGCGGTGCGGATCAGCGCCGCCTCGGTGGAGCCGCCGACATGGGGCGTCAGGATCGCCCGCGCCTGGCGGCCGAGGGGATGGTCGGCGGGCAGGGGCTCCTGCGCGAACACGTCGAGCCCGGCGCCCGCGATCGTGCCGGCCTCCAGCGCCTCGATCAGGGCCGCCTCGTCGATCAGGCCGCCGCGGCTGGTGTTGATCAGGAACGCGTCCCGCTTCATCCGGGCGAGCTGCGCCCGGCCGATCAGGCCGCGTGTCTCCGGGGTCAGCGGCACGTGCAGCGAGACGATGTCGGCCTCAGCGAGGAGCGCGTCGACCGAGGCGGCCCGCAGCGCGCCGGCATTGGCGAAATCGGCGTCGGGGCGGCTCGGCCCGTAGGCCAGCACCCGCAGGCCGAGGGCGGCGCCGAGCCGCGCGGTCGCCTGCCCGATCGCCCCGAAGCCGACGAGACCAAGCGTCAGGCCGGCGAGCTCGACGAGGCGGGTGGTGAACTTGAAGCTGTCGTCGCCGGCCCGGACCGAGCGGTCGGCGCCGGGCAGGGCCTTGGCCAGGGTGAAGATCAGCGCCAGCGTCTGCTCGGCCACCGAGACGGCGTTGGCGCCCGGCGTGTTGACCACCACGATCCCGGCCTCAGTCGCCGCCGCCTTGGCGACGTGGTCGGTGCCGGTCCCGTGGACGCCGATCACCCGCAGGTCCGGCGCCGCCCCGATGGCGCCGGCCGGGAAGCCGGTGTTGCGGGTGATGACGGCGACGCAGCCGGCGACCTCGCGCGCCAGGGTCTCGGTGTCGGTGCCGCTGGCCGGGCGCGGCTCCAGCCCGGCCGCGCGCAGCCGGTCGAGGCCCGCCGCGTGGATCGGCTGGACGATGAGGCACGGACCGGTGATCACGGAAGGGCAGCCCCTGATGGGAAAGCGGTGGCGGAACGCAAGTCCGGCGCGGGGATCGTCTAGGCGCAGCGAGCCGTCCTGACAACGGGCGGACCCATTGGTCCCCGCCCGCGCGGGCGTCGACGGGAGAAAGCCTTACGCGTCCGCCGCGTCCGGGACGGTCTCGCTGAACGGCACCGTCAGAACCGGCTCGCCGGCCGCGTCGACGATCTCGAACGCGCAGGCGAACCAGTCCCGCTCGGCGTCCGAGCGGCCGCGGCGGACCAGGTCCTGGGCCGCCTGCAGCGCGTAGGCCCGCGGCGCCGCGGCGTCCGGCAGGACGCTGCTCTCCGGATCGATCGCGATCCGGCCGGTGCCGGCCCCGTCGCGGAAATTGAAGAAGGATCGGCCCATCAGGCGCCCACGATCAGCCGCGCGTATTCCGCCTCCGCCGCCCCGTAGCTGGCATCCGCCACCTGCCTGAGCGGCTCCCGGTCCAGGATCTGGACGCGGCCCCGCCGGCCGCGGATGCCGCCGCCCTCCAGGTTCTGCAGCGCCAGCGTGACGCCCGAGCGCTGCACGCCGAGCATCACCGACAGGAACTCGTGCTTGAGCGGCAGGTCGTCCCCGTCCACGCGGTCGTGGCACATCAGCAGCCAGCGCGCGAGGCGGGGCCCGAGCGTGAAGGTCGCGTTGACGTAGGCCGTGTGCCGCGCCTGCACGAGCTCGGTCTGCACGTAGTGCAGGAGCAGGCGGCGCAGGCCCGGGCTGGCTTCGGTCGCCGCCGACAGGGCGGCGGCCGGGATGCGCCAAGCCGCGCCCGGAATCTGGATGAAGCAGTCGCTCGCCACGCGGTCGGAGACTGGCGTGCCGATCTGTTGGATCAGCCGCAGGATTCCAGCCCCACTGACAATGAATTGGCAAGGTCTGGCCGCCATCGTTGCGGGGCGGCAGGGGCATGCCTGGCCGGGAATCCCGGACAGCCGCGCAACACACCAGCGATGTGGATCGGTCTCAAGACGGCAGCCATCATGAGCCGTGCGACGCCTGCGGAGACGACCGGGGCGGATCGCCTTCCGGGACCTCGCCCCCCGGGGCCTCCCCTCCTGCTGGCCTTTTCCCGCAGCCGGGACGGCGCCTCGGCGGTCGAGTTCGCGCTCGTGGCGTTGCCGTTCCTGGCGCTGGTCGGAGCCACCTTGGAGGCCGGCATCACCTATTTCGCGCAGGAGATCCTGCAGCAGGCGGTGACCGATGCCGGCCGCCAGATCTACACGGGCCAGTTCCAGGCGAACAATGCCGGCGTCACCAATTCCACGACGCTGCTGAACAACTTCCGCACCGCCATGTGCTCCCCCGGCGGCAAGCCGCGGGTCACGCTCTTCCCCTGCGCCAACGTGCGCATCAGCATCACGAAGGCCGCGAGCTTCAGCGCGGCCGCGCCCGTCCAGGCGACGGCGATCAATCCGAACACCGGGGTCTCGGACTGGAATGCGGGCTTCGCGTCGTACACCTGCGCGCGGGCGAGCGACGTCGTCGTCGTCCAGGCGGCGGTCGACATGCCGGTCTTCTTCCCGCTGCTCGGTGCGGCCAAGGCCACGCTGCCCAATGGGCGCCGCGTCCTCCAGGCCGCCGCCGTCTTCCAGGTCGAGCCGTTCACCTCGACCAACGCCTGCCCATCCAGCTCGTGACCGGGCCTGTCTTGCCTGGCCCTGTCCTGCCAACCCCTGTCCCGCCAAGCCTCGCCGGGCGGCCGATGCGGTTTCGGGATGACGCACGCGGGGTGGCGGCCATCGAGTTCGCGCTCGTCCTGCCGGTGCTCGTCGCGCTCTACTTCGGCATGACCGAGCTCGTGCGCGCCGTCGACACCAGCCGCAAGGCCACGCTCTACGCGCGCACCATCGCCGACCTGTCCGGGCGCGCCACCAACGGCAGCCCGACGGTGAGCGACATGGCCGCGATCCTGAACGCGTCCGGCGCGATCATGCGGCCCTACCCGACGACGGACCTGCAGGTCGCCATCCACGCCATGGGCGTCGAGAACGTCTCCGGGAACCTGCTCGGCGGCGTCTGCTCCAGCTATCCGCAGAACGCCCGCCCCGTCCTCACCCTCAACGGCAGCAACGGATTGCCGGCGACACCCGCGACCTTCCAGTACGACGGCGCCCGGTACATCCTGGCCGAGGTCTCCCTCGCCTACACGCCGGTCATCGGCTCGACCCTGTTCCGCTCGATCTTCGGCGGGCGGGGACTGGTGTTCAGCCGGCAAATCTCATGGGCCCAGCGCCTCGACAAGGGCGAGGTGATCATGCCGGGAGGCGCGAAGTGCCCGAACTTCTGATCCGACTCTCGGCCTGGCTTGCCGCCCGGGCGCGCCGGCCCGAGTCCGAAGCCGGCTTCGGGCGGGCGCGGAGCGGCCAGGTGGCGATCCTCTTCGCCGTCATGGCCATCCCGATGCTGTTCGCCTCCGGGGCGGCCATCGACCTCGGCCGGCGCAACGCTGCCAAGACCCAGCTCGATGTCGCGGTCGACGCCGCCGTCCTGGGGGTGATCACCCAGAAAACCAACACGCTCACCGACGTCATGCTCACCAACGCCCGCACGCAGTTCCTGGCGGATGCCGCGAAGGTCCCGGGCGTGACGATCACCTCGTTCGTCCTGACCCCGGCGCCGGGCGCCACGCAGGTCGGCCTGACCGCCGCCTACACCGCCACCGTGCGGACGACCCTCGGCAGCATGATGAACGTCGTGACGATGAAAATCGCCGGCCAGTCGGCCAGCGTGCGCAACGTCGCGCAATACATCGACTTCTACCTGCTCCTGGACAACTCGCCGTCGATGGGGCTCGCCGCCACCGCCGCCGACATCACCAACATGAAGCGCGTCGCCGGCAACTGCGCCTTCGCCTGCCACCTTCTCAACAGCAACGGCACCGAGAACACCAACGACAACTACAACATCGCCAAGAGGAACAACATCAAGCTCCGGATCCAGGTGCTGCGCGACGCCGTCGCAAACCTGGTGACCTCCGCCAAGTCGAGCATGAGCCTGACGCAGCAATTCCGGATGGAGATGTGGACCTTCAGCGACTTCCAGACCCGGCTGATCCAGCTGACTCCGTCGCTGGATCAGGTCAGCAGCGCGTCCACCGGGATCGATCTGGCGTATTCCTACCCGGATCAGCGTGACAGCCAGACCGCCTACGAGCGGGCGATGGCGAAGATGACCAGCGTGATCCCGGCGAGCGGCGACGGCGTGACCACCGCCACCCCGATCCGGTTTCTGTTCTTCGTCACCGACGGTGTCCAGGACACGCCCATCGACGGCGCGATGAGCAATGCGAGTTCCGGCTTCAAGATCAACAACAACCGGTTCATCAGCCCGATCAGCCCCTCGACGTGCCAGGCGATGAAGAACAACAACATCCGGATCGGTATCATCTACACGCAATACCTGCCGCTGTATGACAACGGCTTTTACAACGACAACGTGAAGCCTTTCGAGAACAAGATCGGTCCCCTACTGCAGAGCTGCGCGACCGACGGCCTGTATTTCCAGGTCTCGACCGACGGCGACATCAATAAGGCGATGCAGCAGCTGTTCAGCGCGGCCCTGGCTTCGGTGCGCATCACCAATTGAGTCCGGGCGGCCGCGGTGACCCGGGGCGCGTCGCACGGTCCGGAAGCGGACGTATCCTCGCCAAGGTGGACGTGTCATCACCCAGGCGGCCGCGCATTGCGGCGAACCCCAGCCTTGCCGCAGCGGTTCAGCCGTGACCAATGCGGGCACGGCTTGCCGCGAGCACTGCCCGCGATCATTCAGCCGTTGATCCGCTCCGGGCCTTCGCTCTCCCGCTCGCTTCTGCCGCCCTGAGAGGCCGCGACGGGTCACGCACACATTTCGGTGATTATGGCATCGGCGGGCGGATTAAGGAAACGCGCCGTGCGTGCGGCCGGAAATGCCACTATATTGCGCATTTGTTTCCAGTGAGGGGGATGAATTCGCAATTCATTAATTGATGCACATCAAGTTTCAGTCGTCACTTAACGAGGCTGCGGGTTGTTGCTGCAACCCCCGGCGGGGGCTGGAATCATGTCTTTATTCCGCAACCTCAGGATCATCGTAAAGCTCGCAATACCGGCGTTGATATTGGCAATTGTTGCCGGAAGCGTCGTGCTCATTGCGCGCGCAAATCTCAACGCTCTGGAGGATAATACGCGCGAGATCGTCGACATTCAGGCGATGCGCGCGATCATTGCGCTGCGCCTTGAGACCGCCGTGGACGAGGCGATCATTCGCGAGAAGAACGTCATCATCGAGACGGATGCCGTCGTGATGGCGGACCATCTCGAGCACTTCAAGGCCGCCAAGGAACGGGCCGTGACGGCGATCGATCGGCTCATCGCGATGGCCGACACCGAGACGCGCCGGACGACCAACGCGGGCATCAAGGCGGGCCTGCTCGACTTTTTCGCCGTGGCCGAGCGCTCCGTCGCCCTCGGGCTCAAGAACCAGAACGACGCCGCCGCGACCGTGTCGAACACCGAGGTCCGTCCGGCGCGGATGAAGATCGTCGAGGCGGTGACCAAGCGGGTCGAGGCCAATATCCGGGATCTGGAGGCTGCGAAGGTCAAGGCGGGGGAGACCGCCGACGCCGCGCGCCGGACCCTGACGCTGGGCGCGGCAATCGGCCTGCTGATCGCGTTCGGCCTGCTCGGCGCGATCGTCATCCAGGGCATCACCCGTCCCCTCGCCAATCTGGTCGCCGTGCTGCAGCGCATGGCGCAGGGCGAGATCGACTCGGAGATCAAGGAGGCCGTGCGCGGCGACGAGATCGGCGCGGTCGGCCGGGCGGTCGAGGGCATCAAGGCGATGGTCGCCCGCAAGGCCGCCGAGGAGGCGGAGATCAAGCGCCGCGCCGACGCTGCGGCCGCGGCCGAGCGGCGGCGCACGATGGTCGAGCTGGCCGACGGCTTCGAGCGCGCGGTGGGCGGCATCGTCGGCACCGTGTCGTCGTCGGCCACCGAGCTGCAGGCGACGGCCAGCACCATGACCGCCACCGCGACCGAGACGGCGACCCAGTCGACCACCGTGGCGGCGGCGGCGGAAGAGGCGGCCTCGAACGTCAACACCGTGGCGGCCGCCGCCGAGGAATTGGGGAGCTCCGTTCAGGAGATCGGCCGGCAGGTCAGCGGCTCGGCGCGCCTGGCGCAGCAGGCGGTTCTGGCGGCGGATCAGACGGCCGCCCTGGTCCAGGCGCTCAGCCAGACCTCCGCCCGGATCGGCGACATGGTCGGGATGATCTCGGGCATTGCGGGGCAGACCAATCTGCTGGCGCTGAACGCCACGATCGAGGCGGCGCGGGCCGGCGCGGCCGGTCGCGGCTTCGCCGTCGTCGCCTCCGAGGTGAAGGCGCTCGCCGAGCAGACCGGCAAGGCCACCGAGGAGATCGCCCGGCAGATCGGCGAGGTTCAGGGTGTCACGCACCAGGCCGTTTCGGCCATCGGCGGCATCACCGGTCAGATCCGCGAGATCGACGCGGTCGCCACCAGCATCGCGGCGGCGGTGGAGCAGCAGGGGGCGGCGACGCAGGAGATCGTCCGGAACGTCAGCCAGGCGGCGATGGGCGCCGGAGAGGTGACGAGCAACATCGTCGGCGTGGCCCAGGCCTCGGAGGAGACGGGGGCAGCCGCCAGTCAGGTGCTGTCGGCGGCGTCCGAACTCTCGCGCCAGTCCGAGCACCTCGGGGCGGAGGTCACGCGCTTCCTCGCCACGGTGCGGGCCGCCTGAGGGATCACACCGCGCCCACCCGGTAATGGCGGCCCGCGTCTCTGCGAGCGGAGCGACGCAATCCAGGGCAGCGCCAGGCTCACCGGCCTCGCGCTTCCCTGGGTCGTTTCGCTTCGTACGCAGCAGGGCGTTCAAAACGCCGGTTGGAAATCCAAGCGGAACGACGGCATCGGAACCTTGTCGCGGGTCCGCGTCCTGCTCAAGACGCGCAGGGCACCGGGACCGCGCCGCGAAGGCCGGAACGGTGGCCCGACCGCACACCAAAATGTTTCACATGAAACATTAACCAAAAACCGCCGCGCTCACCCCGCGGGTCTCAGAGCGGCGGGCGCCTGCGCGGCCGGCGTGCCCAGGGTCAGCCGCGCCTCCGCGGCGGCCTCGTCCGGGCCGGTCAGGAGCGTCATGGCCGCGCGATAGCCGTCCAGCGTCCCGACATCGACATAGGCCGAGCCCGCGCGCACGCCCAGCGCCCGGCCGCCCGCCGCCAGATAGGCGTTGACCAGGGTACCGATATACTCGTCGGCGCAGAGCCGGGCGCGCCAGAGCGCGTGCAGCTCGATCAGCACGCGGCCCGGCATCTTGAACGCGCCCCAGATCCAGTTGGTGGCGGCGTCCGGCTGCTTGACCTGGATCTCGCGCACCGCGCCGCTCCGGTCCGTCACCACCGCATCGAAATTCTCCGGCCGCTCGACCGGGAAGAGCAGGAACGACAGGGTGTCGTCGGGCAGCTGGATCAGCGCGTCCTGAGGCAGCCAGATCGTGTCCGGCAGGCCGACGATCACCGGCTCGTCCGGGGCGATCAGCGGCAGGGCGGAGAAGATCGCGTCGCACAGGCCGCTCGGCCGCGGCTGCACCACGTAGGCGATCGGGGTCTCGCCGTAGCCGGCGCCGAAATACTCGACGATGTCCGACTTGCCCGGGGAGATCACGAAGCAGATCTTGCGCGCGCCACCGCGGATCATCCGCTCGACCAAGTGCTCGCTGACCGCGCAGGGCCGCTCGACCCCGTCGCGCAGGCGGCTGCCCACCGGGAGCAGCTCCTTCGAGAAGGCGAGGGGCTGGATCCGGCTCCCCCGCCCGGCCGCCGGTACAATCCCCCACATGTCAGGCGCACTCCGCGGTTTCGGGACGATCGCGTTCCGCCAGCGCGCGCTCGAAATCGTCGAGGCGCCGCTCCGCGGTGTGGTCCGCCAGGGTGCGGGCCCGGCCCGCCTCGGCGATGCGGCGGATCTCGGCCTCGCTTCGGTCGAGCGCCGCCAGCACGTCGGTCTGGTCGCGGGCGATCAGGATCTCCTCTCCGGGCTGGAAGAAGGCGTCGAGACCCGCCCAGGCATCGCTGATCAGCGCGGTGCCGCAGGCGCTCGCCTCGAACAGGCGCCCGGAGGGGCACCAGCCCATGGCGGCCATTGCGGCGCGGGTGACGTTGAGGGTGAGGCGCGAAGCGGAGAAGAAGGCCGGGTGCTCCCCCGGCGGCAGATGGCGGACGAAGTGGATGTTCTCCGTCCAGGGGAAATCCGCCGGGTATTGCGCGCCGCCGATCAGGAAGCGCTGCTCCGGGCGCTGCCGCGCCGGTTCCACGAAGAGTTCGGTCAGAGCCGCCTGCCGGTCGGCCGCGTAGGTGCCGAGATAGGAGAGGTCGGCGCGGTACTGCGGCTGCGCCGCCGCCGGGCGATGGACCTCCGGGTCGACATGCCCGTAGAGCGGCCGCGCGCACCGGGCGCCGAGATCGTCGCGCAGGGCGTCGAGCGCCGCCCCACCCGTGTAGCTGAGGACGAGGTCGAACCCCGCCAGACCGCCGGGCCCGACATAGTCTACCGTCTCGCCGGCCCGCAGGCGTGCCAGGGTCACGGGGGTGTCGAGATCGTAGAAGACGCGTCGGGCTCGGGGCGCCGCCAGCACGATCTCAGTGGCGGCGCTTGCATCCGGGCAATAGGACGTGACCAGGGCCGCATCGGCCTCGGCGACCTCCCGCACGGCGCGGTCGCGGATCTCGGAGAACGCCTCGTACAGCACGAGGTCGCCACCCGGCAGCGCCGTCAGATCGCGGTGTTCGCGGTAGTACGGAACGTCGCGCTCGAAGAACACGACCCGGTGGCCGCGCCGGGCCATGGCCCGGCACAGTCCTCGCCAGAGGGTGGCGTGACCGTTGCCCCAGGACGAGCTCACGGTCAGACCGAAGACGACGATCTTCACCCGCGCTCCTGTTCCATCCGGCCCCAGCCCGCATGTGAAGGCCGAAGGGAGAACCTCACGGAACGGCTCTGGTTCGGTCGCCGGCACGAGAGCCCGGCCCTGTGGCTCCGGCGTCCTCGCCGGTCCGGGCGCGGCGGGCTAGCAACGTCACAGCATGACGACATCGAGCTGGCGCGATCTTCGGAACGAGAAGGCCCGGGCGCGGCTGGAGCGGGCCCTGCCGGCGGTCTTTCCCGCGCCGGTCCTGCAGCACGCCCTGGCGCGGCCCCTGATTCCGCCGACGCCGCGACTCGCCGTCGAGAGCTACTGGCGCGCCCACATCCTCCGGGCCGACCGGCTGGCGCGCGCCCTGGCGGCCCGGTCGGGGACGCCCGATGGCTGGACGTGGCAGCTCGGCGCGGAGGGTCGCGCCGGCAGCTTCCGAATGCCGCCCGCGCCCTACCGCGATCCGGCCTTCGCCCGGGGGCGGGGCGCCTGCTGCATCTGCGGCCAGCCGGTCTACAAGTTCGGCTGGCACCAAGACCTGTGGAATCGCGGCCAGCCGAACGCCAACGCGGCCTGGCACGCGGCCTGTGTCGCCGCCTGGAAGTTCTGGATCGCCCCGCACGCGCAGGTGCGGGTGCTGAAGCTCCGCCAGCGTCACCGCTGCGCGACTTCCGGCAAGCGGCTGCTGCGCAGTGCCGAGGTCGACCACGCCCTGCCGCTCTACCGGGTCTGGCGCGAGCACCGCACCCGGCCCTGGCCAGAGCTGCTCGCCTATTGGGGCACGCCGAACCTGCAGATCGTGAACCGGGCGGTCCACGTCGACAAGTGCCGCGACGAGGCGGCCGAGCGCTCCCAGACGCTGCGACTGTCCCGGTTCCGCGTGGTCGAAGACGAGTCCGGCTTCGAGGTGATCGAGGAGGCGTGAGCCGACAGGCTCAGCCGCCTACGGCCTCCAGGGCCCGCGACAGGTCGGCCAGGAGGTCGGCCTCGGCCTCCAGCCCCACCGACAGGCGCAGCAGACCGTCGGTGATGCCGGCGATCGTCCGCGCATCCGGATCCATCGCGGCATGCGTCATGGTCGGCGGATGGGCGACCAGGCTCTCGACGCCGCCCAGCGACTCGGCCAGCGTGAACACCCGGAGCGCCTCGACAAAGCTTTTCACCGCGTCGCGCCCGCCCGCCAGCTCGAAGCTCAGCATGGCGCCGAAGCCCGCCTGCTGGGCCTTGGCCAGGGCGTGTCCCGGATGCGTGGGCAGACCCGGATAATGCACGCGGGACACTGCGGGATGCGCGTCGAGGAAGGCGGCCAGGGCGGCGGCGTTCTTCTGCTGCTGCTCCACACGGACGAACAGGGTGCGCAGGCCCCGCAGGGTCAGATAGGCGTCCAGCGGCGAGCCAGTGACGCCGATCGTGTTCGCCCAGGCGGCCAGCTCCTCGCCCACAGCCTTGTCGGCGGCGATCACCGCCCCGCCGATGACGTCGGAATGGCCGTTCAGGAACTTGGTGGTGGAGTGGACGACGAGATCCGCCCCGAGGGCGATCGGCTGCTGCAGGGCCGGCGACAGGAAGGTGTTGTCGACCACCGCCAGCGCGCCCACGGCCTTCGCGTCCGCGGTGATGCGGCGGATATCCACGACCCGCATCAGCGGGTTGCTCGGCGTCTCGACGAGCACGACCTTCGGCCGCTCGGCCAGCGCCGCCGCGAGCGCGTCCGGATCGGTCTGGTCGACGAAGGCCACCCGGTAATGGCCCCGGGCGCTGCGGAAGCTGAGCAGGCGATGCGTCCCGCCGTAGCAATCATGCGGGGCGACGAGCAGGTCGCCCGGCCGCAGGCTCGACAGGGCGAGGTCGAGGGCCGCCATGCCGCTGGCGACCATGACAGCCCGGGCGCCGCCCTCGAGCTTGGCGATCGTATCGGCCAGCGCGTCCCGCGTCGGGTTGCCGAGGCGCGAGTAATCGTAGGGGCCGGCTTGCTCGAAAGCCGGGAACTTGAAGGTCGTCGACAGGTGGATCGGCGCGATCACGGCCCCGAAGGCTGCATCCTGGGCCACGCCGTTCGCCGCCGCAACGGTGCGGGCCGCTAATCCCTCGGACATCGATTCTCTCCTCGCCGGATCCGTGGCGCGTTCTTTATGGAGAACGGATCCGGCTTTCAAGAGAACGATCCTGCCGATCAGGTCTTCTCGGCAGGCAGGTGTGTCCGATGCGGTCGCCAGGGTGCCATGCTGGCGAAGACGCCGTCCCGGCGGATCAGCCCGTGCAGCAGCGCCGCCCCGAGATGAGCGAGGATCACGCCGAACAGGCCGTAGGCCAGCACGGTGTGGAGCTGCCGCAGGGCCGCGTAGAGCATCGGGTTCCCCGGCAGGATCGGCGGCAGCACGACCGGGCCGGCGAGCACGATCGGATAGCGGCCCGCCGACAGCATCGCCCAGCCGACCAGCGGCATCGCCAGCATGAGGCCGTAGAGCAGGAGATGCGAGCCGTGCGCGGCCCGCCGCTGCCAGGCCGGCAGGTCCTGCGGCAGGGGCGGGGGTGGGCGTCGCCAGCGGTTCGCCAGCCGCAGCACGGCCAGCAGCAGGATCAGGATGCCGAGCGGCCGATGCAGCGCCACCAGCGCGTGGTAGTCGGCCAGCGAGGCGACCATGGCGACGCCGATCAGCAGCATGGCCAGGATCAGCGCCGCCATGACCCAGTGGAGCAGGCGCGCCGGCCGGCTGAAGCGGGCGGAGGCGGTCATAGGCCGGCTCCCCGGTGCGGTACGTCCGTGACGGCGCTGGGCGTCTTCGCCTCGCCGGCGCGGCGGGTGAAGGATTGCGCGTAGGCGGCCGAGCGGGCGCTCAGGAGCGGGTCGTCGCTCGACGCGATGCCGTTCGGCAGCACCAGGGGATCGAAGTTGATGTCGCGGCAATTGCCGGCCGCCTCGGGCGTCGCTTCCGTGAGGGTCAGCGTGCCGACATCCACGGCCTCGCGCTCCGCGGGCCAGGGCCGGGTCGCGTCGGCGGTCGGATCCTCCGCCTGCGCGAGCGTCACGACGAGGTGCCAGCGTTGCGGGCCCTGCCGCAGCTGCGCGGCGAGAGCGTCGAACAGGTAGTTCTTGTCGCCCCGCGCGGCCTGGGCGGCGGTCTCGGGCGCCGCCGTGCCGTCCGGGACGAAGGCCCAGCGCACCGCCCGCGTGTTGCCGTCGGCGGCCACGAACCGGAAGGCGTTGAGGCTCCAGTAGGTGCTGTCGGCAAAGCCCGAGGTCACCATCCGGGTCTTGATCAGCGCGGCGGCCTTGGCGCTCTCGGGATGCGCGGCGAAGAAGGCCTTCAGGCGCTCCGGGTCCGGCTTGCCGGTGGCGGGATCGGGCTGGGCGGCGCGGAGCTGTTCGTAGAAGTCCTCCGGGGTGCGCACGGGGAAGACCGGGATATTGTTCACGCCGGTGCGCCATTCCTCGCCGTCCGGAAGACGGAAGCGCAGGGCGAGGCTGCGCACGGTGGTCCCGGCATCCGCCGCGTAGGGCTGGCCGCCCGCCAGCGCGACCCGCCCCTCGACGGGCGTCACGCGTCCCGCCGAGAACACGCCCGCCCGGGATAGCCGCACCCCGGCGCCGTTGCCGGTGAAGGTGCCCGCCACGCACAGGCCCTTGGCGTGGTTGCGCCGAAAACCGGGATGCGGCCCGTTCACCTGCTCGAAGCGGTCGACGACCCGTGCCGGGGTGAGGCGGCCGGGCGAGAGCCAGCCGCCCGCAGCCGACGAAGGTGCCGCCCGTCGTGCCGACCACAGCGCCGATGGCGGCAAGGCGCAGCAGCAGGGTGCGCGGGCGCATCCCGGGCGGAGCCCCGGTGAGGTCGTGCAGAAGCGTCATCAAGTCCCTCGTGAATAGGCCGCGATGGGGCCTATTCGACCGGGGGACGAGGCGGTTTCACGCGCGGCCCAACGGAAGCTATGCGCTGGCGACGGCCCCGGGTTGCACCGTGGGACGTGCCCGCGGACCCAGTCAGGCGGCGCGGATCTCGGCCGGTGCGGCGGGCGCGGCGTCCGGCGTCTCGGCCCCGTCCTCGAGGCCGGCGGCCTCCTGGGCCATGGCCTGGGCGAGAAGCCGGGCCCGCCCGGCCCAGAGGTCGCGGGCGCCGCGCATGGCGCCGAGCCGGTCCTCGGCCGCGGCCAGGGCGACCTGCAGGGCGTCGATCTCGGCCCGCAGGTCGGTGGTGCGCTGCCGCTCGCTCGCCAGGGCCGCCTTGAGCACCGACAGGGCCGCCTCGGTCGCCCCGCGGGCCCCGGCGGGCCGGGCCGCCTCGCTCCGGGGCCGCGCCTCCACGACGGCCGGCGCCGGCGGAACATCGGCGGCCGCCATCCCCGAATCCGGACGGAGCTGGGCGATCTCGGCCCGCACCTGCGCGACGTCGAGCCCGGCCGCACCGCGCGTCTCGGGTGCCGGCGCGGCGGGCGGCGCGGCCAGCTCGGCGGCCGGAATCCCTTCCTCCTCCATGACCAGGCCGTGCAGCATGGCGAAGACTTGGTCACCGTCGAGACGCGCGAGATCGAACCCGCTCTCGGAGGCGAGGCTGTTGAACCGGGCCTGCCCGTGCGACGACTGGCCCACGAAGGCCATCGACCAGTTGGTGAAGCCGCGGCTCTCGGCCGGTCCGCATTGCAGGACCGTCACGTCGCTGTGGCGGAGATCGCGCTGGATCCGCTCGAACGTCGCCTCGACCCCCCGGCGCGGGCCCTCCAGCACCTGCGCGAAAGCGCCCGCGTTGAACATCAGTGCGCCGGTCACGCCCACCTCCTGGTTGTTCCGCTGCGAGGCGTCCAGGATCTGGCGGACGGCCGCCATCACCTCTTCTTCCGGTCCCTGGAGCAGGTTCTTGCTGGCGTAGACGAGGCGGTAGAGGTCGCTCATGGCATTGCGTCCGGAAGAAAGAGGGTCAGGCCTGCGGGTAGCTGGCGAAGACCCGGGCGAGGTCTTCGGTGGGGACGGGCTTGCTGATCAGGTAGCCCTGGACGTCGGTGCAGCCCTCCAGGCGAATGCGCTGCATCTGCTCGGAGGTCTCGACGCCCTCGGCGACCGTGGTCATCCCGAGGCTCTTGCCGAGGCCCGCGATCGCCCGGATGATCGCCTCGCCGTCGGGCTTGCTCGTCAGGTCCTTCACGAAGGAGCGGTCGATCTTGATCTTGTCGAACGGGAACGAGCGCAGGTAGCTCAGCGACGAGTAGCCGGTGCCGAAATCGTCCATGGAGACGCGCACCCCGAGCT
>NZ_JBGMUV010000001.1:7500-657500 GCF_041806315.1 Methylobacterium sp. OAE515 | reverse complement strand
AATGATCGCTTCCTCCTCGACGGTGAGCACGGTGGAGCGCGGTTCCTTGGGGCCCATCCGGGCATCCGCTGTGCTCGTCCGTTTGCGCCACTTCTGCACCGTCGTCGGGCTGACGCCGTAGCGCTTGGCCAGCGCTCTTACGCTCTCTTCACGTAGCTGGATCGCGCGACGGACTGCCTCCGTCGTGGTGGCGCTTCCATGAAGAACCTGGCCCATAGCGCATCCCTCGCAGCATGGTGGTCAACCGTACCACCACACCGCGGGATCAAACATCTAGTCGCGTTCGTGCCGTACAAGATCCACACGGTGCCAGCCCGCCCGGGTCCATTGTATCGGTGCCGTCGGCGTCCTTGTGATGCGAGATCCCGAACAGCATCACCGCCTTCACGCCGTCTCTGGCGATCTCCGTGATCTCGCGGGCGAGGGCGTGCTCCGGTATGCGGGAGATACCGGGCATCGACGGGATCGGTGTGACATCGTCCAGCGCCTCTTCGACGAAGATCGGGGCGATGAGATCGTCGGCTGAGAGGTGGGTCTCGCGGACGAGGCGGCGCGTGATCGGCGATCGGCGGAGCCGGCGCTGTCGCCGCTGCGGGAAGCCGGCTTTCATCGCTCGGCTCCGAGAGAAACCGCCGAAGTCCCGCTGGCGGGAGCCGCCGATGCGCGCGCGGTCGTGACGAGACCAATGCCGGCCGCGATCAGCAGGCCGCCGAGACTCTGATGCCACGACACCCGCTCGCCCTGCAGGACGAACGCGATCACGGCCGCGAAGAGGGGGCACAGGAACAGAAAACCGCTGGTGCGAACCGCTCCACCTCGCCGCAGGGCCGCGAACCACAGGCCCATCGCGCCCGTCGAGGCGGGAATCGCGAGCCACAGGAACCAGAGCCACGCCGTCGGGCTCGCCGGCAGGGAGAACGGGTCTCCGCGGATCAGGGCGACGAGCGCGAGACCCGCCGTCCCGAACACCATCTGCCAGAAGGCCAGAACCCAGGCATCGATGGACAGGTTGAAGCGCTGCGAGGCGATGGTCGCCAGAGCCCAGCACGTCGACCCGAGCATCACCAGGACTTCACCCCGGCCGATGGCGCCGGTGAGCACCGTCTCCACGCCGATGCAGAGCACGACCCCCGCGAAGGACAATGCGAGACCTGCCCAGCCCTGCCGGCGCACGGGCTCGTCGAGCAGGACGCCCACCAGGAGCGCGACCAGCAACGGATTGCTGGCCATCAGGATGGCCGCCATCGGCGCCGTGCTGGAGGTGAGCCCGATATTGAGAAACGCCATGACGCCCGTCGTCTGCAGCAGGCCGATCAGGGCAAGGTGCAGCCACGGCATGCGCGAACCCGACCGACGGTTCGGGTGCAGGAGGCGGGGGAGCAGAACCGGCACCAGCGAGAGTGCAGCGACGAAGAAGCGGAGCGTCGCCAGCCACAGCGGCTGAACGTCACGAAGAACGGCCTTCGTGGCCACGAAGGACGATCCCTGGAGAAAGGTCGACAGCAGCACCAGGCACAGGAAGGTATTGGGCGGCTTGTCGCGCGGCATGAACGCAGACTAGGCGGAGCCGCACCGGCCTGCGTCGCGGTTCCGGCCACTTGCTAGGCCGGATCGGACAAGGTCAGGCCCGCCTCGCCGGTTGATCGGGAACGGTCTTGGTCACCGTAGCGGCTCGGCCGCGCGCCCATCATCTGCCGGAACATCGCCGCGAAGGCGCCGGGAGTCTCGTAGCCCAGATCGGCCGAGACGACGCCGACCGGCTCGCCGGCCGCCAGACGGGGCACGGCCGACAGGGCGCGCACCTGCTTCCGCCAGATCAGGAAGGTGCTCCCGAATTCGCGCCTGAACAGGCGCGCGAGCGTCCGCGACGAGGCGCCGACTTCCGCCGCCCATGCTTCCAGGTCGCGCCCGTCCCCGGGATCATCGATCAGGCTGCGGCAGATCCGGGCCAAGCGCCTGTCCTTCGGGATCGGGAGATGGAAGACCCCGCCGGGCTCCCAGGCGATCTCGTAGGGAAGAAGGGCGACGATCCGCCTCTCGTGCTCGCTCGGCTCCCGGTCCAGCGGCATCCGGGCGACCCGGAGGATGAGTTCGCGCAGCAGGGCCGAGACCCGGACCAGGCGCGGTGCGTCCGGAAATGCGGCGGGACACGCGTCCGGGGCGACGTAGAGCGTCCGCAGGGAGACGTGGCAACGGGCGACCATCGCGTGGGCGATCCCGGCCGGCATCCAGAGGGCCCGCTGCGGCGGGAGCAGCCAGAGTCCGTCCGCCGTCGTGACCTCCATGACGCCGGAGGTCGCGTAGATCAGCTGCGCGCGTCCATGGACATGCGGAGGGACGCGGGAGCCGGCTGGAAACTCCTTCGGCATCGCCGCGATACCATGCAGCGATGCTTCATAGTCCCGCGGGTCGGTGCTCTTGAGGTCCATGGTCCGGTTCTCTCCGCGCCAGGAGCCGCTGGACGAGGACCCTCCATTCCGAAGATCCCCGCGCGTCCGATCATTTACAGACGGAGAATCGCGCGGGCCTCGGCCGGGCTCGCAATGTCGCGCCCGACGATCCTGGCGATGGTTACGACACGCGCGACAAGTTGTTCGTTGCTCGCCGCCAGCTCCCCGCGTGCGTAGTAGACGTTGTCCTCCAGGCCCGTCCTGACATGGCCGCCGAGAAGCAGGGTGTGCAGGTTGATCGGGAGTTGGGACCCTCCGATTGCCAAAGCGGACGACGCGCTGTCCCGCGGAATGCTCTCGGCGAAATGAAGCAGGGTCTTGCAGCTTGCCGACGCACCGCCGCGAATGCCGAGGGCGAACGCGAAAAGCGGCCGGCCTTGGATAAGACCTTCTGTAATCAGAAGATGAGCCTCCTGAATAACACCTTCGTGGTAGACTTCGATTTCGGGCTTAACGCCGAAGGCTTGCATCTCGGCTGCGAGAGCGCGAAAGGTCTCCGGAGGGTTGATGAACGGCCTTCCTCCGTGATCGACAGAGCCGCAGTTGAACGAGGCGATCTCCGGCCTGAACGGGAGGTGATTCCAGGCCTGGGCGGGGCTTGTGTCTCTCGGGAGGTTCAGGCCGGATGTGCTGAGATTGATGATGATGTCGCACCGATCGCGGATCCGTTCGACGATCTCGCCGTATGTGCTGGCCTCGTAGCACGGCGTGCCGTCCGGATTTCGGGCGTAAATATGTGCGACGGCTGCTCCCGCATTCCAGCATGTGAAGACTGAGTCGGCGATTTCCTCCTGCGTATAGGGAAGGTTGGGGTTCTTTGAGCGATCCGTTACGCCGCCATTGACGGCAGCTGTAATGATGAGCTTGTCCACGCGACCTCCAGAAGCCGATGGCGGCATCATCCGTGGCGGTGAGAGCCCTGACGACGATGAGCCGCGATCACAGAAGCCGCCCTAGGATAACGGTCCTGCCTCTGTCCGACGTCACGGTGTCGGACATCTTCGGCTTCAGAACCGACAAGCCAGGGTGAAAGCTTTGCTGCGGCACAGGGGCCTTGCGCACTTGCACTCCGCATCGGACGTCTGAGCCGGATGCTCGATGAGACCACTTCGCCGCAACCGCTGCCGCGTCTCGGGGCATGCGACGCGAATTCAGCTCTGCGGCTGCGTAGACTATTGGATCACCGCGCATTCGTGCGGCCGAAGACCTTGGCACTAGCCCGTCTACCGTGTGTGAACCGGGTTTCTCAGGTTCAGCGGCCGGGCTTCCGGCCTCACCGCGCCCCGCCACTCCGCCGGCTCCGGCGCTCCGCCTTGCGGGTCGCGGTCTCGCGCAGGTGCTGCTCGATGGCGTCGTTGGCCCGCCCGCGCATGTGGCGGATGGCGTCCACGTCGTCGAAAGTCTCGGGGAAGCGCCGCGACAGCCACAGATAGGCGCTGGCGAGCTTCACGGTCCGCTCTTGGTAGTCGAGCTCGCCCGCGAGGTTGCCGCGCAAAGCCGGGACCGTGAGGCCGGTGGCCCGCGCCTGGCACCAGCGCTCCAGCAGGCCCATGGCGATCTCGTCGCGCCGGTCGATCGGGCAGACCGAGAAGGCGAACTTCTCCTCGATCGGCAGCCGTGCCCGGTCGACGATCCGGGCGACGTCGAGCACCTCCTCCAGGGCCGAGGGCTGGAACGGCGAGCCGGCGTAGAAGGTCGCCCGGGCGAAGTGGGTCAGCACCTCGTGCAGGCTGTGCGTGCGCATCTCCTCGGCCACCGAGCGGATTGCCCCGAGATCCGGGCGGACGAAGAAGCGGGTGTCGGCCGCCGGCGCCGTCGGGGCGCCCGAGAGGGCGGTGCGGATCGGCTCGGCGGCGTACGGGTCGGTCGCCGCCACGTAGCCGACATCCTGGTGGCCGTAGCGGCCGGCCCGGCCGGCAATCTGCCGGATCTCGGAATGGGTCAGCGCCCGCTCGGCGGTCCCGTCCCACTTGCGCACCGCCGAGAACACGATCCGCTTCAGCGGACCAAGGTTGAGCCCCATGCCGATCGCGTCGGTGGTGACGAGCACGTTGGCCTCGCCGGAGCGGAAACGGGCGGCCTCGGCCCGGCGGACCTCCGGCGACAGGGCGCCGTAGATCGTCGCCACCCGGTGCCCCCGGGCGACAAGGATCTCGCGGTTCTCGTGCACGGCCCGGCGGGAGAAGGCCACGACCGCATCGCCGGCCTCGACCTTCTCCAGGGGCACCGGCTCCTCCAGCAGCAGGAGCGGCGACTTGCGGGTGAAGGGGATCACCTCCAGGGACTCGTTGGCCGCCTCGGCGGCGCGGCGGACATAGGACAGCGCGTCGTCGGAGCCGCAGACGATCACGGTCTTGGCGGCGACGCCGAACAGCGCGTTGGTCCAGGCCCAGCCGCGGTCGGGGTCCGACAGCATCTGGATCTCGTCGATCACCGCCACGTCGATCGGCCGCGTCAGGTCGGCGGTCTCGATGGTGCGGGCGGTGTGGGTCGGGTTGGCCTCGCCCAGCACCTCCTCGCCGGTGATCATGCCGGCGCGCAGCCCCCGCTCGCGCAGGGTCTCGTAGTTCTCCAGTGCCAGGAGCCGGAGCGGCGCGAGGTAAGCCCCGGTCTCGGCCGCGGTCAGGTGCTGGAGCGCCGCGTAGGTCTTGCCGGAATTGGTCGGCCCCATGTGGAACAGGATTGTCCGGTTGAGGCGCCGGGCGGCGGTGAACCGCTCGATATAGGCGCCGAAGCCGACCTGATCGCGCAGGCGGCGCAGGCGCGAGCCCTCGCGCGCCACCGCCTTGGCGTGCCGACGCACCGGCGTGAGCGTGTCGTTGAGGCCGCGGGCGAGCTTCGGGCCGTAGGTGAAGACCCGGGACCGGAGCGAGCGGTCCATGTGGGCGATGTAGGCGGCGGCGTCCGCCCCGACCTCGCGCAGGTCGACGAGGAGCTGCGCCCGCAGCTTGTCGACCGGCTTGTGCAGAGCACGGGTGGCCTGGAGCGCGGTCCGCGCCACGGCCTCGCGTAAGGGTTCCAGGCGATGGGCCGGGTCGTTCCGGGCGGCCATGCGGGCGAGGATCTCGGCCGCCTCCGGCTCGGGGGCCATGTCGAGCCGCAGGTCCAGGCGGCCGTTGTCGAGGAGCGGGATCTCGGTCCGGATCAGCCAGGTGATGCGGTGGTCCTTGGTGACCACGGCCCGGAGAGAAGGGATCGCCTTCCGGATCGCCGGGATGCCGGTCTCCGCGAAGGCCCGGGCCGCCTGCATCTCGCGGAGCGCGCGGGCGACGCGCTCGTCCTCCACCTCGGCGCCGTAATCGGGCAGCTCGAGATGGGCGAGCAGCCGGTCGAGATCGACCGCGTCCGGGGACAGGCCGAGCCGGCCTACGGATTCGATCAGGCTCTCGATCGTCGGGCGGAGACGCTTGCGCGCCATGCGGTCACCTTCGGCAGAAGCGTCTCACGCAAACCCTGACGCGGTCGGGGGCGTTCCGGATCCGATCCATGCGCGGAACCGCGCCCGGACGCCACTCCGAAACCGTCCTTGCGAGCGCAGCGAAGCAAGCCAGCAGCGCCACGGGCCCCAACGTTGCGCGACACTGGGTTGCTTCGCTGCGCTCGCAAAGACGGGATCTCACGGTTGCCGGGCCGCCTCGGCGAGCCAGCCGCAGAAGGCCCGCACCGCCGGATCCTCCGCCCGGGGCTCCGGGACGTAGGTGTAGTAGCTCCGTGCCGGCAGAGACGGGCCCGCGAAGGGCAGGGTCAGGCGGCCGGCCGCGACGTCGTCGGCGATCAGCCGCTCGGGCCCCATGGCGACCCCGAGCCCGTCGAGGGCGGCCTGCAGGGTCAGGTAGAAGTGCTCCAGCGTCACCGTGGCCTGCGGCGCCAGGTCCGGGATGCCCGCCGCGCGCAGCCAGTCCGGCCAGACCCGCGGAAGCGTTGCCGCGTGCAGCAGCGTGTGCTGCCGGAGCTGCTCGGGCCGTTCGAGCGGGAGCCGCCGCAGCAGGGCGGGGCTGCAGACCGGGATGCGCCGCTCGGACAGGAACGGCTCCGCGCGATGGCCCGGGCGCTGATCCGGACCGCCGCGAATGGCGACATCGAACGGGTCCGCGAGCTGCGCCAGGGGGACGTTCGAGGTCGTCAGCCGCACCTCGATCGACGGGTTGGCCCTCTGGAAACCGGACAGGCGCGGGATCAGCCAGCGGAGGGTGAAGGTGGCGAGCGCATTCACGTGCAGCAGGCGCGGCCGGCCGCGCTCGGCCTGGCGGGCCGTGGCCAGGGCGATGCGGTCGAGGGCGGCGCCGATCTCGGTGGCGTAGGCGCTGCCCGCCTCGGTGAGGACCACGCGCCGGTTGTGGCGCTCGAACAGCGGCAGCCCGAGCCAGCCTTCCAGCATCTGCACGTGCCGGCTGACCGCGCCGTGGGTGACCCGCAGCTCGTCGGCCGCACGCGTGAAGCTGCCGTGCCGGGCGGCCGCCTCGAAGGCCTTCAGAGCGTTCAGCGGCGGCAGGCGGCGATGCACGGGTCAGGTTTCCTCACGCGTGCGTCAGCATAAGTCGTTTGTCAGCCACGGACCAGGCGGCCATCCTGTGACGGAACCACGAAGGATGGCTGGATGTCCGTCGCGTCCGATCTGACCGCGTCTTCCGAACCCGTGTCCCTGCCGGAAGCCCGGCGCACGCTGGTGGCCACCGGGGTCAACCACGCCCTGCACGACGGCTACACGGACCTGATCTACGTGCTGCTGCCGGTCTGGCAGGCGGAGTTCGGCCTCGACTACGTGGCCCTGGCGTTCCTGCGCTCGCTCTACAACGGGGCGCTGGCGGCGCTGCAGATGCCGGCGAGCCGACTCGCCCAGGCGTGGGGCGCCCGCACCGTGCTGGTGCTCGGCACATTGCTCAGCGCGGCCGGCTACGCGATCGCCGGCGCCTCGGGCGGACTCGTCGGGCTCGGGATCGGCCTCCTGCTCGGTGGCGCCGGCAGCAGCACCCAGCATCCTCTGGCTTCCGCGGTGATCGCCCGGGCCTACGGTCCCGGGGCACGGGGCCCGCTCGGCACCTACAACTTCACCGGCGACCTCGGGAAGGCGGCGGTCCCGCCCGTGGTCGGCCTCCTGCTGACCCTGACGGGCTGGCGGCACGCGCTCTGGGTGATCGCCGGGGCGGGAATCGTGGTCGCGCTGGCGGTCGGGCGGCTTCTGCCGCGTGAGCCCGAGTCACGCGGCGTGCGGGCCGCAGCGAAGCCGGCGACGCCCCGGGCTCCCGGCGGATCGAGCAGCGGCACCGGCTTCCGGCTGCTCGTCGCCATCGGCATGCTCGACAACGCCGCCCGGCCGGCCTTCCTGCTCTACCTGCCGTTCCTGCTGCAGGAGAAGGGCGCGGCGCTGACCACGGTGGGCCTCGCCCTGTCGCTGGTCTTCGTCGGCGGCGCGCTGGGCAAGGCGGTCTGCGGGCGCCTCGGGGCGCATCTCGGCGTGACCCGGACCGTGATCCTCACCGAGACCGGGACGGCGCTGGCGATCCTGGCGGTGATCGTCCTGCCGCTGGCCCCCGGGCTGATCCTGCTGCCGCTGCTCGGCGTGATGCTGAACGGCACCTCCTCGGTGCTCTACGGCACGGTGCCGGAACTGGCCCCGGGCGGCCGCGTCGAGCGGGCCTTCGCGGTGTTCTACACCTGGACGCTCGGCGGCAGCGCGCTGGCAGCGCCGCTGCTCTACGGCCGGCTCGGCGACGCGGCCGGCCCGCACTGGGCGGCGGTGGCGGCGGCCGGGACGGCGCTCGCCGTTGTGCCGCTGATGCTGGCCCTGGCGCCGCGTCTCGGGACGGAGCGGCAACGGGCTTGAGGCCCGGGATCCGCGTCTACGAGACCGCGCCTCAGACCGACAAACCCGTCATTCCGGGACTGCGCGGCAGGGCCCGGAACCCAGAGCCTCAGCGCGCGTCCAGGATGGCGCCGTCGGCGATTCTGGGTTGCCCGCCTCCGACGTGCCCCTCCGTGTCCGGGCTCGCCCGCGGCGCCCCGGAACGACGGCGCGCGTTCCCTCCGGATATGGCGTCAGAGGCAGCCCAGGGTGCTGACCCGGACGGCCTCCGACCGGCCGTCCACCGCGATGTCGCGGATCGCCTCCGGCGTGGCGCGCGCCGCCCGGTAGACCGCCTCCGACACCACGGCCACGCAGCCCAGGGTCTTGGTCAGGCCCTGCAGCCGGGACGCGACGTTGACGGTGTCGCCGAGCGCGGTGAAGCGGGCGTCGGTCGCGTCCCCCATCTCGCCGACGATCGCGGGGCCGGCATGCACGCCGACGCCGTAGCGCAGGATGTGCTCCAGATCCTCCGCCAGCAGCCGGTTCAAGGTCTCGACGGCGTCGGCGATGCCGTCGATCGCCCTCAGCGCGTCCCGGGCCGCCTGCTCGGGCTCGGTCTCCAGGCCGAACAAGGCCAGGAGCCCGTCGCCGAGGAACTGGTTGGTCGAGCCGCCGGCCTCCCGCACGGCGTCGCCGACCGCGCTGAGGAAGCGGTTGATGATGAACACCGTGTCGTAGGGCAGACGCTCCTCGGCGAGCCGGGTCGAGCCGCGCAGGTCGACGAACATCGCCACGATGAAGCGCTCCTCGCCGGACTGTGCCCGGTCGAGCAGGTCCGCCTGGCGCATCCGCGGCTGCGGCGGCAGCAGCGGCACCACCGCCATGTCGGTCTCCGGCCGGAACTGGCAGGCGAGGCGCACCCCCGGACCGGCCGCGATGCGCTCCAGCACCGCCCGCTCGGTGCGGCCGGGCGCCGGCGCGCCGTCGCTGCCGTCCGTCACCCGGATCCGACAGGTCGAGCACCGGCCGCGGCCGCCGCAGACGCTGGCATGGGGAATCCGGTTGCGCCGGCTCGCCTCCAGGACGCTGGTGCCGCGGGGCACCCGGACCACCCGCCCGTCGGGGTAGCTGAGCCGGATCGTCCCGCGCTTGACCTCCGCGAAGGTGCGCGCGCCCCGCGCCGCGATCACCGCGCCCAGGAGAGCCGCGTAGGTCAGGAGCATCCGATCCCGGATGCCGGCGAGCCGCGCCACCTGATCGGGCAGCCCGACATGGACGGGCTTGAGCGCCTCCGCGCGCCAGGCCGGGTCCTGCGCCAGGGCCAGGATCATCCGGCCGCCCTGCGCGAAGCCCAGCAGCGCCAGGACCGGCACCAGGACCGCCAGCGCCAGCAGCCAGGGCGCCGCGCGCGCGAAGGCGGGCTTCAGCCGGAGCCAGAAATACAGCCCCGTGCAGCCGTGGATCCAGGCGACGACCAGGACGGCGACCTGCATCAGGCCGAGCGGCGGCGACGCCACCCAGAAGGCGTAGAGTTCCTGCGCATAGCCCTTGTCGAGCCCCTCGGTGGCGAAGGAGATCCGGGTCCCGACGATGTGGCTGATCAGCAGCGGCGGGATCAGCAGGCCGGAGACGAGCTGCAGGGCCTCGGAGGGCCGCCAGCGGAAGAAGCGGGCGGCGTAGAGCGCCTGGAGCCCGAGGAGCAGGTGGACCAGGAGGGCGCCGTAGAGCAGCGTCAGCCCGAGCGGGTTGAGCCAGAGCGCGGAGGCGAGGCTGAGCCCGTCCTCCATGGCGTCCAGGGAGATGTTGCCCAGTGCGTGATTGCTCAGATGGGTGAGCACGTAGGCGAACAGGATCAGGCCGCTCGCCAGCCGCAGGCGGCGCAGGGTCAGGGGCGACCGGGACCGCGCGGCCGGCG
The DNA here is from genome assembly GCF_041806315.1 of Methylobacterium sp. OAE515. Lineage (NCBI taxonomy): Bacteria > Pseudomonadati > Pseudomonadota > Alphaproteobacteria > Hyphomicrobiales > Methylobacteriaceae > Methylobacterium > Methylobacterium sp. OAE515. The sequence continues at coordinate 647,350 of NZ_JBGMUV010000001.1, read as the reverse complement.
TAGCCGGCCGGGCCTTCGCGGAGTCCTCGGTGAGCTGTCGCGTCGCGATCGAGGCTGTGCGCATCGTGCTGGGAGATCCGATCGGATCGGCCGTGGGCCCGCAATTCGCCGACCCTGGTACCAGCAAGACTTCCGGCGCGTCCGATTTATTTCTCTCCGGGCCCTGTTTGCCGGCCGATATCGGCCGCCGATCCGGTCTCGCCCGCGAAGGCGGCCCGGAACTCGTCGGCGAGGGCATCCGGCCGGTCGATGTAGCGGGCCGAGTGGTGGAACGGCACCGCCCGCCGCGCGCCCGCCGCCCGGGCCAGCGTCCCGGCGCGGGCGGCGGTGAGGTGCCGGGTCCGCGTCCCGGCTGCCCGCTCCGCCTCCAGGAACACCGCCTCGATGAACAGCTCGTCCGCGCCCGCCGCCAGGGTGAGGATCCGCGCGGCGTTCTCCGGCGTGTCGGCCGTGTCGGTGACGTAGGCGACCTTCTGGCCAGGCCCGATGCGGAACACCCCCGCGCCGAGGTCGCCGAGGGGCAGGGTCCGGTCCGCGCCCACCGGCACGGGGGTCTCGGGCGGCAGACCCCGGCGGGCGGCTTGCTTCGCCGCCCCGAGCCAGGGGCCGGGCGCGAGGCCGAGCCGCTCCAGCGCCCCTTGCCAGACATTCACCCGCACCGGCTCGGTCAGCGCGAAGGCGAGCGACGGGATACCGTGATCGAGTTCCGCCGCCTCGATCCGGAACGCCTCCTCGGCGAGTACCCGCCCGGGCCCGAGCTCCGACGGCGGCATCGGGCGCGTCGCGAACTGCTCCCGGGACCGGAACGCCGCCCCACGCGCGAGATAGCCGTCGACGAACTCCTCGACCTGGATGCGGAAGTCCGGTGAGTGGGAGCCGAGCAGGTTCCAGGTATAGGCGTGCAGCCGGTTGGCGACCCGGGCGATGAAGCCCTCCGGCCCCACGAGGCGCAGGGGCTGCGGACGATGCAGGCACACCCGCAGCAGGCGATCGAAGCCGGCAAAATGATCCATGTGGGCGTGCGAGACGAAGACGTCGCTCACCCGCATCAGCTCCCGGGCCGAGAGCGCCGCGACGTCACCGAGATCGAACAGCAGGGCCCGGCGCGCGTAGCGGAAATCGAGATAGAGGCCCGGATCCGAGAACGGGTCGTTGACGAGGCGGGCTTGGACGAGGTGGCTCACGCCCGTCAACGCATCGCGCGGCGTCGCCGTTCGGCGCGGCGTTCCTCGGCCCTTCTCTGGGCCCGCCCCCGGGGCCCGGCAGCCGCCCGTGTCACCGCGCCGGGTCGAGCGCCGACAGGACCTCGTCGGCGGCCCGCAGCCCGGATTCGTAGGCGCCGCGCACGGTGGTGAAGGCATCAGGGGACGTCGCCTCGCCGGCGAAGAACAGGCGGCCCTCCACCGGCGTCGCCAGGATCGCGCGCTGGCCGGCCGCGCCGGGCCGGGCATACGCGTAGGAGCCGCGCACCGACGGGTCCCGACCCCAGCGCGTCACGGTGAGGCCGGATGCCCGCCGGCGGAACGCCGCGCCCAGCAGCCCGGCCAGCTCGTCGAGGGCGAAGGCGGCCGCTGCCGCGTCGCCGGCGCGCTCTAAGTCCCGGGCGAGGGCGCCGCCGAAATACCCCTCGATCACCGGCCGGCCGAAGGGGCGCAGGTGGTAGGCGCCCGTGCGTGCGCTGCGCGGGTTGCCGATCAGGTGCCCGTCCGCCGGCAGCGCCTCGGGCGCGGCGAGGTGCAGGAAGACCTTGTTGGCGAGCCCGAGCGGCAGATCCTGCGCGGCCGCGATCTTGTCGGGCAGCGCCGGCGCGAAGCGGAGCCCGCCCTCCGCCAGGACGTTGGTCGAGACCGTCACAATGACGGCACCGGCCTGGAGCGTGCCGCGCGGGGTCTCCAGCCGGACCGGGCCGGCCACGCCATGATCGATCCGGGTCACCGGCGTGCCGAGCGTCACCGGCAAGCCGGCGCCGTACGCCGCCACCGCGCGCCCGTAGCCGTCCGCCACCCGCCAGTCCGATCCGTGGACACGGTAGCGGGCGGAATCGTGAAGCGAGAGGTCCGCGAGTTCGGCACCACTCACGTAGCCGCTCACCGCGTCGAGGAGCGGGTTCCACGGATTGCCCGGTTCGAGGAGGGCGGCGAGGGGGCGGTCCACCGGATCCCGCGCCGCTGCCGCCTGCCGCGCCGCGAAGGCCTCGGCGGCCGCCGCGTAGGCCGTCTGGTCCTCCGGGGGGAATCCGAGATCGCGGTACTGCACGTCCCAGGGGGCGGGGGTGCGGTCGACCCGCAGGCCGAGCGCCTCGGCGATCGGCAGCCAGGGATTGCTCTCGGCGCCGTGCAGCCAGCCGCAGCCGAGGTCGAGGGGCGCGCCGATCGCGGGGGGCACGATCGTGTGGGCCCGCCCGCCGGTACGCTCCGCCGCCTCGAGCACGCGGATCCGCAATTCCGGCCGCCGCTCGGACAGCCGGCGCGCCGCGGCGAGGCCCGCGGCGCCCGCGCCCACGATGGCGACATCCGCCGTCTCGGAAGTGCTCAGGTCTCGACGCCTCCCCGGCGCGCGATCGTGTCCAGGTGGTGGGTTCAACCCGAGGGACGCGGTGCGGGTTGCCGGATCGGGAGGCCGCTTCCTCCCGTCTCGATCATCACGTCCCCATCCCGGGGCCGCGCAGCGGGGCTCGTACCCGGAAGGGCACGCCGGAGGCGGGCAATCCAGGGCCGCCGGCGCGCCAAGGTCTTGCACACTCTGCGTTTCCGGGTTCCGGGCACGCCTGCGGCGCCCCGGAACGACGGGACGGATGCGCGGGTTGCGGGATCGAGCAGCCCGACCCGGAGAGCCGATGCTGGACACGTATTTCGCCCGGAGCGCCGCCGCGGTGGCGCCCGACCTGATCGGTGCCGGGCTGTTCGTCGGGGAGACCGGCGGCATCATCGTCGAGACGGAGGCCTACGACCGCACCGACCCGGCCTCGCACAGCTTCGCCGGTCCCACGCGGCGCAATGCCAGCATGTTCGGACCGCCCGCCCACGTCTACGTCTACCGCTCCTACGGGATGCACTGGTGCCTGAACCTCGTCTGCGAGCCCGGCAGCGCGGTGCTGATCCGGGCGATCGAGCCGACCCAGGGGCTCGCCGCCATGCAGGCGCGCCGGGGCACGGCGGAGCCGCGGCTGCTCTGCGCCGGCCCCGGCCGCCTCGCCCAGGCGCTCGGAATCACCGGCGCGATGGACGGAGCGCCCCTCGCGCAGGCGCCGTTCCGCTTCGAGCCCCGCACGGGGGCGGCCGAATTGGTGAGCGACCGGCGCATCGGGATCACGCGCGCCGCCGAGACGCCCTGGCGCTTCCTCCTCGCCGGCTCCCGGTTCGTCAGCCGGCCGGCCCGGCGGGCCACATCCGGGACGCCCTTTCCACCCTGACTCTGGGACGATCCATGCTTCGGACGTCACGCCGGCGGCAGCCCGAAGCTCCGGCGGCGTATCCGCCGCCGCAGATCTGTCTTCGCGCAGCGGAGAGGCCGTGCTGGTCCTGTCGAAGCCGCGGGAACTTGGGCACGCAGCCGAGGTTCCCCGGTCGTGGATGATGGAGCCGCTGCATGCTGGCGATGAACTACCGTGGGCCCTACCGCGTGCGCGTCGATCGCAAGCCGGTCCCCGTGTGCGAGCATGTTGAGGATGCGGTCATCCGTGTTACGCGGACCTGCATCTGCGGGTCTGACCTTCACCTGTACCATGGGATGGTGCCCGATACGCGCGTCGGCATGACGTTCGGCCACGAATTCACGGGCGTTGTTGAGGAAGTCGGCTCCGGCGTGACCAACCTCGCCGTCGGCGACCACGTGCTGGTCCCGTTCAACATCGCCTGCGGCCGCTGCCACTTCTGCAAGCAGGGGCTGTTCGGCAACTGCCACGAGGCGAACGCGCAGGCGACCGCCGTCGGCGGCATCTACGGCTACTCGCACACCGCCGGCGGCTACGATGGCGGCCAGGCCGAGTACGTCCGGGTGCCCTACGCCGATGTCGGCCCGTGCAAGATCCCCAAGACGATGGACCTCGACGACGCGGTGCTCCTCACCGACGTGGTGCCGACCGGCTATCAGGCGGCCGAGATGGGCGGGATTCAGCGCGGCGACACCGTCGTGGTTTTCGGCGCCGGACCGGTCGGCATCATGGCGGCACGCTGCGCGTGGCTGTTCGGGGCCGGCCGGGTGATCGTCATCGACCATGTCGAGTACCGGCTCGACTTCGCGCGCCGCTACTGTCCCGCCGAGGTCTACAATTTCCGCTCGATCGGGGATCCCGTGGTCTTCCTGAAGAAGACCACCGATTCCCTCGGGGCCGACGTCTGCATCGACGCGGTCGGCGGCGATGCCGCGGGGAGCGCCCTGCACACCCTGATGGGGACCAAGCTGAAGCTCGAGGGCGGCTCGGCCGTGGCGCTCCACTGGGCGATCAACTCGGTCAAGAAGGGCGGGATCGTCTCGATCGTCGGGGTCTACGGGCCGACCGGCAACCTGATCCCGATCGGCAATGTCCTGAACAAGGGCATCACCATCCGGGCCAACCAGGCCTCGGTGAAGCGCCTGCTGCCGAAGCTGATCGCCCATATCGAGGCGGGCCGCCTGAACCCCAAGGAACTGATCACCCACAAGGTGCCCCTCGAGGAGGCCGCGGATGCCTACCACCTCTTCTCGGCCAAGCTCGATGACTGCATCAAGCCGGTCCTCGTCCCCCCGACGGCACGCGCGTGAGGAGGGGGCGATGAGAAACCGTCCGATCGATCCGTCGACGGTCCCGGGCTGGGGCGTCGACGCGGATCCGCAGAACGATCCGACCTACCCGATGCGCGACATCACGCGCGACGACAGCCGGGGCATGAACTGGACGCGGCCGCCGCAGCAGCGGGCGCGCGTCGAGGTCCTCACCTCGATCGAGTACAACGCCCGGCCGGCGGTTGTCGGCACGTCGACCCCGCCGCGCGGCGTGAGCGGCGTCATCCGCCGGCAGGCGTTCCGCTACAGCGAGTCCCAGTGGGCGCATTGGCTGATGCTGATGGCGGCCGACCGAGTGAACGTCGTCGAGGGTGTGGTCGACGACCTCGCGCGGGGCCGCGTGCCCAACGTCCCGGCCGAGATGGGTGCCCGGGCCGAGCTGGCCCACAACCGGTCCGGGCTAGCGGGCAAGCTCGCGCTCACCGGCGCGGCGATCGGGCTCGGGATCCTGGTCGCGCGCCTGGCCCGGGCCGAGCGCTAGGGTCCGTCCGGGTCGCGCCGCCGCGACCCGGCTTGGGTGCATGGATGGATGATCCACCCCCCTCAGGATGAGGGCGCGGTTTGGAAGGGCCCGGGCGGTGAACCGGGCGGCCCGCGGTCCTGCAGCAGCGTGCGGATCCGGTCGCGGATGGTCTCGGCGACCGGGTTGTAGACGATCAGGCCGAGATCGGGCCGGCCGTCGACCGCGAAGGCCGAGTACTCCAGCTCGATCCAGCCCAGGACGGGGTGCCGGAGCCGCTTGACCCCGTCACCGTGCGCGTGGACGTCGTTCTCGCGCCACAGGGCGGCGAAGTCCGGGCTGGTCCGGCAGAGCTCGTCCACCAGCGCGCCGACCTCCGACACGGCGCCGGCCCGGGCCGCATCCGCCCGGAACGCGCCGACCACGACCCGGGCCACGCTTTCCCAATCGTGCTGCGCCGCCCGCACGCGCGGGTCGCCGAACATGCGGCGCAGGATGTTGCGCTCACCGGGCGGGACGGTGGCCCAGTCGGTCAGCACCACGGCGGCGGCCGGGTTCCAGGCGACGACGTCCCAGGTCGCGGTCTTGACCAGCGCCGGGCTGGTCTCGAGCGTGTCGAGCAGCCGCTGCAGCCGCGGCGTGATCCCCGCGGCCGGCCTGTAGCGGACCTCGGGCGGCCGGCCGAGGGCCAGCATGAAGATGTGCTCGCGCTCAGGCTCGGTCAGCATCAGCCCGGTGGCGATGCGGTTCAGCACGTCCGCCGAGGGCGCGCCGCCGCGCCCCTGCTCCAGCCACGTGTACCAGGTCGCGCTGATGTTCGCGCGCTGGGCGACCTCCTCGCGGCGCAGGCCCGGCGTGCGCCGCCGCCCGGCGAAGCCGAGGGCGGCCGGATCGAGCTTGGCGCGCCGATCCCGCAGGTATGTGCCCAGACGCGTCTCGGAACCGGCCGGCATCGCGATCCTGTTAGCCGTTATACCCGTATACGATCACGACTTTAACAGGATGGACCGCGCACCGACACTGGGGCTCCCCCAGGTCAACGGACGCGATCCATGCGCATCTTCCTCACCGGCGCCACCGGCTTCATCGGCTCGGCCCTGATTCCGGACCTCCAGGCGGCCGGGCATCAGGTCGTCGGCTTCACCCGGTCCGACGCCGGGGCCCGGAGGCTCGCCGAGGCCGGGGTCGAGCCGCTCCGGGGCGACCTCACCGAGCTGGACCGCCTGCGCGACGGCGCCGCCCGGGCCGACGGCGTGATCCACACCGCCTTCGACCACGACGATTTCACGAACTTCGTCGCCAATTGCGAGAAGGACCGGCGCGCCATCGCGGCGCTCGGTGAGGCCCTGAAGGGGTCGGACCGGCCCTTGGTCATCACCTCGGGGACCGGGATCGGCTGCCCCGCGCCGGGCGTGCCGGCGACCGAGGACGTCTTCAACACCGCGCACCCGAACCCCCGCATCGCCTCCGAGCTGGCGGGGGCGGCCCTGTCGGAGGCGGGGGTCAACGTCTCGGTGATGCGCCTCCCGCAGGTCCACGACACGGTCAAGCAGGGGCTCGTCACCTACCTGATCGACCTGGCCCGCCGGAGCGGCGTGTCCGCCTACCTCGGGGACGGGGCCAACCGCTGGGCGGCGGGGCCGGTCTACGACGTGGCGCGCCTCTACCGGCTGGCCCTGGAGGCGGGCGAGCCCGGCGCGCGCTACCACGCGGTCGCCGAGGAGGGGGTCCCGGCCCACGCCATCGCGGCGGTGATCGGGCGGGGTCTCGGGGTGCCGGTCGTCAGCCTGCCGCCCGAGGAGGCCGGTCATTTCGGATGGCTCGCCGCCTTCGTCGGCCTCGACATGCCGGCCTCAAGCGCCTGGACGCGGGCCAAGCTCGGCTGGGCGCCGACCGGGCCGGGGCTGATCGCGGATCTCGAGCGGATGGATTACGGCACGGTGCGGGTTTAGAGCGCCGGATATCGGCCGCACGGCTGGAATTCTAATCCAGATGAGATCGCCGCCTGGCGATGTGTGTCATAGCCCGGAGTATTCGCGGTTTCTAAGCCAGGCATGTCCGCGATTGAGAGCCCTCAGCTCCCGCCTTCAACGGCGGAGGAGCTCGTGCCGCGTTACTACTTCAACATCTACGACGGCGTCAGCGTGCTTGACGATACGGGCACAGAACTTTCGGACTGGCGTGAAGCCCGCGTGGAAGCTGTTCGCTTGGCGGGTGAGATTTTTAGAGACAACGCACAGACCATCGCGTTGGGAGAGGACTGGCACATCGAGGTAACGGACGAGCGGCAGCTCGTGCTGTTCCGCTTCGACTTCATCTCTCATGAGGCTCCGGTGCTCGCGAGCCAGCGCCGAATGCCGATCAAGCCGTCTTAGCTCTCGGCTCTCCTCACCGGTCGGGTTGGGAGGGGAGCGCGCGCCGAGCCATGGGGCGCATGACCAGATGTGCGCATGGGTGAATGTCGGAAGGCTCTGGGTTGGGCACGATGACCCAATGACGGACTGGAACGACCTCACACCTATTGAACAACGCCAACGCGTCGCCGAGCAGATGCGGATCTCGCGGGGCCACGATTGGATGGTCAGGAGCCATACCGTCGAGGCCCTGACACTATCCCGAGAACTTCTGGCCGTTCCGGTGTACAGCTGGCCGAACCGAGAAGCGGTAGGCGCCCACGACGAACAGCAGGCGCTTGATCTCGGCCGTCAGAATCGTGGGTGCTCGATCCCACGTCGCACGAAGTGACCCGTCCGCGAGCGGATGCGGCCCCGATTAGGCTCCTCAGCCGAACGGGCGTAGGGTATTGGGATCACCAGCCGGTCCCTGACCCGTAGGCCTGGTGGCTGAGAGAGACGCGTGCTCCCGCCTGCATCGCGCGGAGCGCCGTGATGGCTGACCTCACCGACAATTCGCGTTCTCGTGTCGAGTACGGCGATGCTCTCATCCGGATCACCCGGAATGCCAGTCTGGCCGGTTATAACGCAGCGCTCATCCAAAAAGCCGTGCGAGCAATCAAGCGCTCGCGCGAACCGCTTGAGGCGACCAAGTATCAGGTTCGTCCGCCAGCAGATCCTGTTCGACGTTCGAACGCAGATGCTCTCACGGAGCCAGCCCCGTAAGCCCGCAGGCGGTCAGGATCGTCACCGGCACCGTGAGGCCCCGTAGTCAGCCCGTGCTGCCGATCTGCGGGGGCAAGCCGACGATTTCGACGCGTGTTGACGGGGATCGCGAAAGCGGACCGGCCGACATCCACACCGCGCTGACGTTGCCGAGCAGATGACGAGGGGCCGCTTTCATGCATTGCCACCCGAAAGCGGACTGGCTGAAAACCACCCATCCGAGACACTCGGACATGATTGGCCCCAGCAGGATATGGCCGGAAGCGGTAGGTCTGCTCCCAATGAGGCTCGCCGCCATAGCGGACAGGATCCTATAGATCCAACAGGGTCAGCGGTGCTTATCCGAGCCGTGTCCAGGATCTAACAATCAGGGTTGTGCCGGTCTGGACATACGAATGGACGCCGGATCTTCGCGCCCGGAATTGAGCGAGGCCTCCAAACGCGGTCGGATCCGGAATCCCAGCCAGCGCCCGCACGCTGAGGCTCAGGCCGAGGCCAGGGAATATCGACAGCCCTATGCGCCTGTCCTCGAGCGCCCAGTGCTCGTTGAACAGCGGCGCGAGCCCGTCAAAATGCTCGACCCAGAACTGCCGCTGCGCCGCGACACGGGGCGCCGGCTTGCCAAGACCCGCATGCGGACACTCTACCGTGTCACCATCTGCCGCGGCGGCGAGCGTGATGTTTACGAAGCAGAAACATTTCGACAGACGTTCCGAGCACCGGTTTCCCATGTCCGATCAGACGGCGCGCGGCGTTTAAGCCTGTAGCGCGGCCAAAATTCCTTTCCTGCCAGCGTAGTCGGTGGCCAGAACCGCCGTCTGAATAGCCAAGGTCGCGGGCCGGACAGGTCGCAATTCTCTGAGAATCTATCCGTCGTCGAGTATAGTAGCCAATACTACACACCGATGGGATTGAGGCCGGTATTAAAGCTATCCCGGAAACCACAACTCGTTATCCCCGAAAGAATGTATCTAGCTGCGCTAAAATCGGCTGGACATCGGTTTCGAGATTGGTTATCAGGCGGTTAATCCGAGCCGAATTCTGACTTCGATTCGGTCTGGGTTCGTAAACAACTGCACTTGACAGTTTTTATCAGTATCACCGCACCTGTGCGCTTTGCAGCTCACGGGTCACGCAGTGCTGCGCGGTTTCGTCCACAATATCACTATTGATTACAGTAATTAACGAATTTGCATTGTGGCAAAGAAGCAAAATTCCTCAGTGTAAACTGCTTAGGGAAAATTTTATGACTAGACGGCCTGACGATATCAGTTAATGAATGCCTAAGGTTCTGACTGAGACTGATGTCCCGAAGTGGAACCTGGCGCGGCGCACAAAGACGGCGCGTTCAACGAATTCGAGTTGTCGAAGGGATTCACATTTCATGAAAAAGCATCTTCTCGGCTTGTCCATGGGCGTTGCGGCCTGCTCCCTCGCGGGCGCCGCCTTGGCCGCCGGCAGCAACAATTCCTACACCGACCAGTCGGGTAGCGAAGGTCGCATCGTCATCAACCAGAACTCGGACGCCAACGGCCGCGTGGTCACCGGTGGCGGCGATGGCGGCAACAACTACGTCGGCTACAACGGCAAGTCGTTCCAGCAGTCTGGCTACGGCAATGACCTGACCGTCAACCAGACCGGCACCAGCAACGCCCTCGGCTTCGATGTCGGCTCGCAGACGGGCACGAACAACACCGCCAATGTCCTGCAGCAGGGCAACGACAGCCGGGTTGAGCTGCTGCAGAGCGGCAGCAACAACGGTCAGGTCTCCGGTCGCACGTTCACCGATACGAGGGGCGCTTTCGCTGCCAGCAACCAGATCACTCAGGACTCGAACGCCCTGCGCAGCACCATTGATCTGCGTCAGGACGGCTCCAACGGCGGCGAGTTCAACCTGATCCAGAGCGGCACCGAGAACCGGCAGACCGTGCGCCAGTCCGGCGACGGCAACCAGGTGGCGACCAACCAGGCCTCGACGACCAACAACAGCACCATCTCGGTCACGCAGACGGGAACGTCGCTTCAGAACCAGAACTACACTCGCGCCTATCAGAATGATCAGGCGTTCAGCTCGATCACCGTGACGCAGACCGGAAACAGCAACGACGTCCAGGCCGGGCAGAAGAATTACTACAACTCTGGCAAGAATACCGGTAACGTCATTTCTGCAATCCAGAATGGCGACGGCAACAAGGCCTATACCCTCCAGTACGACGGAAGCAGCAATCAGGCGTACTCGACCCAGTATGGCAATGCTGGCACGGCCGCCATCTTCCAGCGTCAGGGCGACGGCAACTACGCCTCGGTCACGCAGGACAGCGGCAGCTACAACGCCTACGCCAGCATCCAGCAGGCCGGCGCCGGCAACTACGCAACGTCCTCGCAGGGCGGCGCGAACAACACGCTGCGTGGGCCAGGCTCTGAATTCAGCTACCCCTATCAGAACGCGGCGTATCAGAACGGCAATTACAACCAGCTGTTCAACACGCAGCGTGGCTCGGGTAACACCGCCGATGTCCTGCAGCAGGGCAACAGCAACTACCTGCGGAACGACCAGTACGGTTCGAACGGCAGCCTGACGTCCCGCCAGTATGGCACCTCGAACTCGGTGATCAGCGATCAGCAGTCGGGCAGCGATCTGGCCATGCTGATGGTGACGCAGAACGGAACCAGCAACTCCGTCACCTCGACCCAGGGCGGCATCCGGAACCAGGCCACCCTGTACCAGGAGGGCAACAACAACGTCATCAATGGCCAGCAGTACGGTCAGGATAACCACGCCAGCGTGTCGCAGTACAACAACTCCAACGCGGTTGGTTACGCCCAGAGCGGCAGCGGCAACCGTCTGACCGTCACGCAGCGCTAACCGTCTCAATAGAGACAAAGTACGCGGCGTAGATCCGTGTGGGGGCCGCGCTGACCAGTGCGGCCCTCCTCATTTCTGTATCCGCGAGGCCACAGTATGCCGCTAACCGCTCCTCCCGACCCTCCGGCACTGCGCTGCGAATTGACCCAGCAAGTCCGAGGTGCGACCGTATCAATTGTGGGATTGGTATTCGCAAGCGAAGTCAAAGTGGGCACGTATCAGCTCCGTGTTGTGAAGAAGGGGCCAGCCGGAACATCTGTTCTCAACCAGGGCGGCACGTTCACGGCCAAGCCTTCGGATGCGATTCCGATCGGACACATGGCTCTCAGCGTCGAGGCGGGCGGCGGGTACACCGCGCACCTTCTGGTGGCGTCTGGTGACAACCGCGCCGAATGCGAGGATGTCCATGAGAGACTCTAGGCAAGCCACCGTCCGAGGGCAGGTTGCGCTGGCCCTCATGGGCCTCGTCGCGGCCGGCCCTGCCGTGGCGCAGACGGCTCTGACTCCCGAAGCGCAGATGGCCACGCCGGCTCTGGAATACGCAGTGATCGGCCGCGAGACCATCCCGATCCCGCTTCTCTCGGTCGGCGGTAACCGGGCCTCCGTCACGCAGACAGGACAGTCCAACGCGCTCACCCTTGAACAGCAGGGTCGCTCCACTGCGACGACACAGCAGCTCGGCTCTTCCAACGCAGCGAGTGCGATCATGCGCGGCGACCAGAATGTCCTGTCCCTTGTCCAGTCCGGCACCGGCAATACAAGTTCGGTCACCACGACCGGCTCCAATACTGTCGGCGTCCAGCAGATCGGGGATAACAATCGTTCCGATATCAAGCTCTTCGGTCAAGGCGCGACGGTCACGAGCCAGCAGGTCGGCTCCGGCATGAGCAACGCGATCACGCAGAGCGGGGTCGGCAAGGCGGTTTCCGTCGTCCAGAGCCGATAGGCCGGACCGGATAAAGGATTGATGATGCGCACCAGCCTTTTGACCGTCACGGCGCTGCTCGCCTTCGCCGCCTCCGGGGCGCAGGCCGGCAACCTGATCTATCAACCGGTCAACCCGGCCTTCGGAGGCAGCCCGCTGAACGGGTCATGGCTGCAATCCGAAGCGACGGCGCAGAACTTCTACCAGCGCGAGGAGCAGCGCCGGAACTCTATTCAGAGCGCAATCCAGCAGCAGCAGCAGAAGCAGACACCCGGGCAAATCTTCGCACAGCAGCTGCAGTCCCAGCTCTATAGCTCGCTGGCCAACAAGATTACCTCCGCGATCTTCGGGGAGAACGCGCAGAACAGCGGCAATTTCAGCTTCCAGGGCACCAATATTTCGTTCGTGCGCGTGGGTGCTGATGTGCAGATCACGATCAACGATGGCCAAACTGTCACGCAGGTCACCGTTCCGTCTGGGCCATAATGAATCTTAAACCTTGATGCTTCTAAAGCAGTATCAACTATCAAGATAGCATCAAGCGGGGGGATTAGTGTCTTGATCTGCAAGTTGCTGGGTCGCGCGCTGACGGCGGCGATCCTCCTCTCCTCTTGCGCCTGCATGCCGTCGTGGGTCACCGACCCGCTGCTGCAGGCGCCCACGATCACGCCGCAATCGGCCACCGGTCTCAACCTGACGAGCCTGCCTCCGCCGCTGCGCAGCATCGACATCGCGGTCTACAACTTCCCGGACCTGACCGGACAGAACAAGCCCAACGACAACTATGCTGAATACTCGCGCGCGGTGACGCAGGGCGGCGGAGCCTTCGTGGTCGACGCCCTCCGCCGGGCGGGCAACGGCTCGTGGTTCCGCGTCGTCGAGCGCGCCGGCCTCGCCGACGTGCTGCAGGAGCGCCAGCTCATCCGCGCCACCCGCACGGAGTTCTCCCCCGACAACGTCAAGCCGCTCCCGCCCGTCCGCTTCGCCGGCCTGATCGTCGAGGGCGGCATTCTTGGCTATGATGCCAACACCATCACGGGCGGCCTCGGAGCGCGCTACCTCGGGATCGGTGGCGACGTGAAGTACCGCCGTGACATCGTCACGGTCGGGATGCGGATCGTCTCCGTTCAGACCGGCGAGGTGCTCGGCAGTGTGACGGTGACCAAGACCATCTACTCGGTCGCCCTGGACAGCAGCACCTACCGCTACACCGCGCTCAACAAGCTGCTCGCTGTCGATGCCGGAATAACCCGCAACGAGCCGACGCAGATGGCGGTGCGCGAGGCCATCGAACTCGCCGTGTACTCGACGGTCATGGAGGGCGCGCGCAAGGGGTTGTGGCGCTTCCGGGATCCGAGCCTCGGCCGGCGGCTCGTCGACGAATACCTGCTCCGCGACAAGGGGGACGTCCCGGCCGAAGTCGTGGCCCAGGCGCCGGCCGAAGAGGTGGTCGTCGCGGTGAAAAACTGACCATGCACCCGCGCCTCCAGTGCCTGCTGGCCGTCCTGACCGGAGGGCTAAGTGTGATCTCGCCTCTCGGGGGCGTCGCGCACGACCTGCCGGCTCCGCGCGCCCCGGCCGGGTTCCCCGCACCGGTGGCGAATGTCGTGTCGGACACTGTGGTCAACCTCCGCGACCTTGCGGGACCGGTGGTCGTGGTCGTCAACATTGTCCCGGACCTGAGCCTCACGGTGGGCACAGTCCCCGCGTCGCCGGCGGCGCGCTTGTGGGACACGTGGCAGGTTGGAAGGGCGGTGAGCTACAATCTCCTGATCTCCGATGCCGCCTCGCGCACCGGACTGCCCTACGACTTCCTCTACCGCCTGCTTCGGCAGGAGAGTGGCCTGCGCGCGGACGCGGTCAGCCCCAAGGGCGCGCTGGGTATCGCGCAGTTCATGCCGGCGACCGCGCTGGAGCGCGGCCTGACCGATCCGTTCGACCCGAGCCAAGCTGTCATCAAGGCCGCGGAACTGCTGCGCGATCACACGGTCCGCTTCGGCAATCTCGGCTTGGCGGCGGCGGCCTACAATGCCGGTCCCGGCCGAGTCGAGCGGTGGCTGGCCGGAGCCTCCGGCATGCCGCAGGAGACGCGCGACTACGTCCAGATCATCACCGGCCGGGTGGTGGAGGATTGGGCGCCGGCTGGACGCTGGGCTTCGCTTCGGCGCGAGACAGGCGCCGGAGCCGCCGTGCCGATGCCAGCCGCATCCCCGCTCTTCGCCGCCGCTCCAGCCGCATCGCCGGCCGAGCTCTCAATCGGCCGGGGCAGGGCAAGCCTCAAGGCAAGCTCGTCCAAGACTGGCGCCGAGGTCCGGCGACGCGAGGTGGTGGCGCGTTCCGAGGACGAGCTTTGCATGGCGGTCGGCGGCAGCGAGCAACGATGTCTCGTTCGGCGAACCTACTGATCGACGGCGCGTCGGCGCCGCGGCTGGGCCTGCTCCACGCGGACCGGGTCGAAGCCGACTGGTCGCAGAGCGGGGCGGCGAGCCGCCGCGCTGCCGTCGCTGCGCGGGCTCCGCGGATCGGGCTTGGCTTGCTCGAGAAGCTGCGGGCTGACGATGGGATCCGGGGGGCTCCGCATGATCGTCGGGCCGAGACGCTGACCTTCAACGAGATCAAGACAGTCCCGCAACGTCGTCGGATCGCGCACGAACGTGCAGTCGTTGATGTTGACGGACGGCCTTTCGATCGGTCGCGTCAGGAGGCTCGTCTGGCTGTAGGCGGCCGACACGGACGCGAGACCGAGTACGAATGTGAGCGGTAATCGCATGGCGCTGTCCGTTTGGCACGCGGAACGCCGCCGTCCGCACGTGCGGTCGCGCGTGACCTGGGGTTTCCAGCTCCGGACCCGGGAAACGTCCGGTCTACACGGAAGTTCCTCTGGGCGGCGGCGGCCACGTGGCTCCGCTTCGTCCGGCAATGACAATTGGCGAGCGGGAGTGAGCGCGTGGATAAGGTGCGGCGGATTCGCGACTATTGGGCGGAGGCGGTGAAGACCGGTAATCGGAGCGCCACCAAGCCCACTACCCACCGCGCGGGGCCGATCGGCCTCGCTCTCGCCGTTTCGGCGATGGGGCTCGTGTCTGCGCAGGCCGTGGAGAGCGCCGCGCCGAAAGCGGAGGCGCCCAGAGCGGAGGCTCCGCCGCCCGCTCCGATGCCGCCCGGCGAGACCAAGCCGACCACCTGCGACGCGGGCTGCGTGCGCAGCAGCGCTGAGCGCGCCTCGCAGGTCTGCGCTTCACGGATCGAGAACGAGGCGCCCTTTGACTTCGAATGGCTCACCCGCCCCTACGGCGGCATCTTCCAGGAGGCCGACCCGCCCGCCGCGGGCGGGATGATCGTGCGCTACAAGGGCGACTCCATCCGGTTCATGAACCCGCAGCGCGAATGGGTGCGCATCACGTACGAATGCTCGTTCAACGCCGCGACCCAGCGCGTTGAAGGGGTTGTGGTTCGCATCGGCCGATTGAACGGCCGGGGCTTGCCGCCCGCGGCCGGCAACGCGGGCCGGGTGGCGGCCAATGGCCCTCAGCAGGGAGCTCCGCCTATCCCGGCGGCGCCCCCCGTCAAGCGCAAGCCCAGACCCGGTGAGCCGAGCAGCATCGAGATCCTGCAAGTCACCCCGTCAGGGAGATGAGGATGAGGCCGCGCTGCTGTGTCTGGACTCTCCTATGCTTGGCGTCCGCCCCGGCGTCGGCACAGGCTCCGTCCAACGTGAACGACTGCACGCTGCTGCCCGATCCGGTCGCGCTCCGGCGATGCGTCGACAGCTTCGGACCGCAGAACCAGAGGTCCCTCGTACCCCCGCCATCTTCGCCTCCGGCCGCAATCGACGAGGCGACTCCGTCGGAACCGGTGCGGCGCGCGGCCCCGATGCTGCGGACGCCGCAATCGTCGGGTGACTGGCTGCACGAAAACGTACCGGCGACCAAGCCGGACCGATCGGACCCGAACGCAATTCGACTCGACGATTGACGGCTTTGCGGGCGGATCGTCCGGCCCGACGGCTCAGACCAAGCCGCGCATCGCCGGGATAGGAGGCTGGCGGCCGAGTGACGGCCTGCAGCCGCCCCGGCGCATTGCGCGATCTCGGTGGCCTGTCAGCGCTGACGGACCGTCAGCGTTGAGGCCGTGCCGCTCTGCGCGTACACGACGGCCTGGTACTGGCCGACCTGTGTGATGGTGGCCGTATTGCCAGACCCGCTCTGAAACCCGATGATAGTGTTGTACGAACCGGACTGATCAAGTCTGGAGAAGTTGTCCCGACCGCTTTGTTCGGATTGGATCTCGTTGTGGTACCCGCGCTGGATGGCAAAGAGCGTCGATGAATCGGACTGCGTGATGGACAGCCGATTGTTCGCACCAGACTGAGTTGTTTCCAGGATAGAGTTCGAGCCGATCTGATGCGATACCGGTTCGTTGTCCCGTCGCGACTGCGGAACGTCGGACATGCTGCCCTTCCCGTCCGGTACATCGAAAAGGTGATTGACCGCGGCGGCCGCGCCGATCTTCAGGTTCTGGTATTTGTCAGCCGCACCACTGCCAGGCACGCCCACCGTCGAACTGTATAGATCGCCGCGTATCGTCGTGGAATATTCCCGATCGAGCTCGGCTGCGAAGCACGCGTTCCCAATCTGCATGAGACACACGGTCGCTATGGCAGCGCCGCTACTAATACGACACCTGTAACCTTTCATTTTGCAGAAAATGACCATTGATTACTACGCCGAACCGATGCATGTGACGGTAGATGAATTTTACCCGACGTGGATTAATAATTGAAAAATGCTTTTCCATAGTTTGCTCGCGTTTCCGATGCGCCTGACGACAGCAGCGGCTGGATATGCTGGCGGCAACCGAATCCAGCGTTGCCTTCGGAACGTCGTCATCGGACAGGACGCGCATCAGCGCGTCCGGAGCCGCCTACCAGGCGTGAGTTACCCGTCGCTACCAACACATGTGCTTAGGGTATGAAGCGGACCAAGCTGTTGCAGGGATCGCCGTTCTGTGACTCCGGACGGCCGCTCTGCGGCTTGGAGGTAACGATGGCAGATCTGTTCTGGCTCTCAGATAAGCGGTGGGTGGTGCCTGCATCGTTCTGAAGACCTGAGCATTCGGTCCCTGTTGAGCGCCAAATCCTGATCCGGTCTGTGGTGTTTGCAGAACCCTCCTCGCGCAGTGATCGTAAAAACGCGCAGCCGAACTCACGAGACTGGTTCTGCGCTGCAGGCGTTCATCCGCCACAGGTTTTTCAATCCAGGCTGGGCGCCGTCACCTCGGCGATGATGCCCTCGAGAGCCCGCATCTGTGGCGCCTGCTTCGTGAGGTAGCGCCCTTTATGCGCGGACGTGTCGAGATATCCCCACCAGTCCCAGCAGCCGTTCGGGTTCGGCTCGATCCATCCGGCGTCGGCCACGCCGTCGAGAGCTGGCAAACGGCAGACGGCTCCGGGCACCGCCTCGCTCGGCGCGATGGCCGGATAGACAATGATGGTTCTGTAGCGCTCCGCCCATTCGTTGTAGCCGGCCTGCTGCGCGAACTGCCGGGCGTCCTGCTTGCAGCCATGGAGCGCAATGTGCACGCGGCAGGAGCTGCCCACCGTACGGCATGAGGGCGGCACGTAGATGTACCCTCTCGAGGCCATATCGAGGTTACTGCGTCGGGCGCTCTTGTCCGGCCACCAGAACCAGAATGCATTGAGGTAGTCATTCGCGAGGGTCGGATGACTGGATTTTACCTGTTCGATGAGGTGCTGCTGATCGAATGCCCACACCTCGGATGCTGGGACTTGCGGCCCGCGCCGGTTCGGATCGTATGGTGCCTGCGCATCGAACAACGCGTGGAACATCTTACCCGGGTTGTCCTCCGCGCCGCATCGCCGGATGAAGCTTGCCTCCATACCGTCGTAGGCGCATGCATCCGTGCCCCCGGGTGAGATGATGCCGTGCCCGGCCCGGTCGCTCCCGTCGGCGGCGTTGCCGCGGTCGAGTTCCGGTTCCGAACCGATAAAGGCCTTCAGAAAGACTGCGTCCGCTCTCCCCGACGCCGCTGTGACGGTTTCGTCGGCAGGGCTCTGGAACACCCACGACCGGCGCAGGGATTGCGGCTTTCCGGAGGGAAGATTGTCGATCGCGCCGCTAGCGGCCAAGCGATGGGCCGTGTCGATCGTCGGAGTGAGCGCGTCGCGGCCACACATGCAGGCGTTGACCGCGCGTGACAGACTTCCACCGGCGCAGGCCCATTGCGGCCCCGCGACAGCCCCCACAGCCGTGATGGTGCCGGAATGGGCCACCGCGTATTGGACCGCCATCGCGGCGCCGGACGAGAGGCCGGAGATGCTGATTTGCTGCGGGTCCCCACCTCGCCGCAGGCCACGGCCGTCGTCGGCCATTGTGACTGTTGCCAACGAACACAGGACGGCAGTGAGGTCGACGAGATAACGGCTGCGGCGTGCGAAAAACCCCATGTCCTCGCTCCGATTGTCCGCCAGCTTCGTGTCGAGCTGTTCTACGCCTCGGTGACCGCGCAGCGCGAGGTTAGCTCATGCTCAACCTCTCGGCACCCCGCCTCCTGACCGTCCTGATCTCTGTCGTGCTGATCGGGCTCGCTGTCGCCAGCCTGTGCACGCGCCTCCCAACGATCGGACCGAAGGTCGTGAAAGTCAGAACCGGATCTTCCCTCGACGTTTGCGCAATATTTGAGTCGGGATTAGCCTCAGCAAGCTTGCGATGGCAGGTTGATGATCTCCAAAGTGTCCCGGGGCAAAGGTCAGGAACCTTCAGTGCGATGTCCTGCCACCGTTTTATCTGAAATCTTGTCGATCATCGCCTCGCGCATCAGGTATTTCTGCACTTTGCCTGTGACCGTCATCGGGAACGCGTCCACAAACTCGATGTAGCGCGGGATTTTCTGGTGGGCGATCTGGCCTGCGCAGAAATCCCTCAGATCCTCGGCCGTCGCGCAGGCGCCGGGCCGAAGTCGGATCCAAGCGCAAACCTCCTCGCCATATCGGGGATCCGGCACGCCGAAAACCTGAACATCCTGGACCGCAGGATGACGATAGAGGAACTCCTCGACTTCGCGTGGATAGATGTTCTCGCCGCCGCGGATCACCATGTCCTTGATCCGGCCGACAATGCGGCAGAACCCTTCCTCATCCAGGATGGCGAGGTCGCCCGTGTGCAGCCAGCCTGCCTCATCCCGCACGGCGGCGGTTTGCTCGGCCTCCGCCCAGTAGCCGCGCATGACGCTGTAGCCCCGGGTGCAGAGTTCCCCCGTCACGCCGCGCGGGACGACGCGCCCGGACACGTCGACGATCTTCACCTCCAGATGCGGGTGCACGCGTCCGACCGTCGAGACGCGACGCTCAAAGGGATCGTCGACAGCACTCTGAAAACTGACCGGGCTCGTCTCCGTCATTCCGTAGCAGATCGTCATCTCGGACAGGTTCATCCGCTCGATGGCACGCTGCATCAGCGGCACCGGGCATGGCGCACCGGCCATGATGCCGGTTCGCAGGCTCGATAGGTCGAACGTGTTGAAATCCGGGTGATCGAGTTCCGCGAGGAACATGGTCGGCACCCCGTAAATGGCCGTGCAGCGCGCCTCGGCGACGGAGCGCAGCGTCGCGAGCGGGTCGAAGCCCTCGCCCGGGTAAACCATGGCCGCACCGGATGTGAGGGCTGCGAGGTTGCCCATGACCAAGCCGAAGCAGTGATAGAGCGGCACCGGGATGCAGATGCGGTCGTCAGGGCCGAGGCGCATCGTCCGCCCGACGAAGTAGCCGTTATTGAGGATGTTGTGGTGCGACAGCACCACACCCTTCGGCGTGCCGGTGGTGCCGCTCGTGAACTGGATGTTCGCGGGATCGTCGCATTGCAGGCTCTCGCCCAGGGCGGCGATCGCTCCGTGCCCGGTGCCCCCGAGATCCGCCACGTCTCCGAGGGCGAGCGTGCCGGGTGTCGGCCCATGTCCGATCCGGATCACGAGCCGAAGCGCGGGCAGGCGTGCGGCGTGGAGAGCGCCCGGCGTCGCGGAGGCGAGCTCCGGAGCCAGGGCATTCACCATGCCCAGGAATTCGCTGCTCTTGAACCGCGTCGCGGTGACCAGCGCCGCGCATCCGACCTTGTTCAGGGCGAACTCAAGCTCCGTCAGCCGATAGGCCGGATTGACCGTGACGAGGATCAGCCCCGCCTTGGCGGCAGCGAACTGGGTGAGCACCCAGGCGCTATTGTTGAGCGACCAGATCCCGATGCGATCGCCCACCTTCAGCCCGAGGGCGAGAAAGCCGGCGGCCAGACGCGTAGCGTGGTCGTCGAGCTCGGCCCAACTCAGCCGCTGGCCGTCCGCGATCAGGGCAACGCGATCGGGCCACAACGCGGCGGCGCGCGTGAGCATCTGCCCGATCGTACAGCCGACCAGGGGCGTCGTGTCGGCTCCGTGCACGTAACTGAGCACACCGTCTGCAGTCATGGCCGTCGTCCCCAGCACCTCGCGCGCGCGCCGTTTCCGGTGCGTCGGCGCACGATTCTGCTTAAGGATGGTAGCTCCTTCGGCGAGACTTGGGCTTATAATTCCGAACCACCCGTGGGAGGCAGCCGATGATCCGGGACGCCGCACGCGACTTCGATTTCGGTCTCGGCGAAGTCGCCGACGCGGTTCGTGAGAGCGCGCGCACCTTCGCCCAAAGAAGAATCGCGCCGCGCGCGGACGAGATCGACCGCAGCAATGCCTTCCCGCGCGACCTCTGGCCCGAGATGGGCGCCCTGGGCCTGCACGGGATAACGGTGGAGCAGGCGTTCGGCGGGCTCGGACTCGGATATCTGGAGCATTGCGTCGCCATGGAGGAGGTGTCGCGAGCCTCCGGCTCCGTCGGTCTGTCCTACGGCGCGCACGCGAACCTCTGCATCAACCAGATTCGACGCAACGGCACGGAGGCGCAGAAGCGCCGCTATCTCCCGGCCCTGATCGTGGGAACGCGGGTTGGGGCGCTTGCCATGTCCGAAACGGAAGCGGGATCGGACGTGGTGAGCATGCGCCTGCGCGCCGAGAAGCGCGGCGACCGCTTCTGCCTCAACGGCTCCAAGATGTGGATCACGAACGGGCCTGTTGCGGAAACATTCGTGGTCTACGCCAAGACTGATCCGAAGGCCGGCGCGCATGGCATCACGGCTTTCCTGGTGGAGCGAGACTTCCCCGGCTTCTCGACGGGGCCGAAGCTCGACAAGCTCGGCATGCGCGGCTCCGACACCTCGGCGCTGATCTTCGAGGATTGCGAAGTGCCGGAGGAAAACGTGCTCGGGCCGGTCGGCGGCGGCGTCGGCGTGCTGATGTCGGGCCTCGACTACGAGCGCGTCGTGCTCGCGGCCGGTCCGCTCGGAATCCTGCGGGCCTGCCTCGACGTGGTGACGCCCTATGTCCGTCAGAGGCGCCAGTTCGACCAGCCGATCGGCTCGTTCCAGCTGGTCCAGGGCAAGCTCGCCGACATCTACGTGCAGGCCAACGCGGCGCGCGCCTATGTGTACGCCGTGGCCCGGGCCTGCGATCGGGGCGAGACCACGCGCGAGGATGCGGCAGGGGCGATCCTGTTCGCGGCCGAACGGGCGACCCAGTGCGCCCTCGATGCCATCCAGCTCCTCGGCGGCAACGGCTACACCAATGATTACGCGGCCGGCCGATTGCTGCGTGACGCCAAGCTCTACGAAATCGGGGCGGGCACCAGCGAGATTCGCCGCATGCTGATTGGGCGCGAGCTGTTCGCCCGATCCCCAGGCTGAGGTGACGCGTGGCGATCCTGAGCACCAGCGCCGACCTGACCTCCGAGGCTGCCGCCGAGAACCGGGCCGCCTGGGACGATCTGCGCAGCACCCTCAGGGAGCGCCGCGCGATAGTCGCCGCGGGTGGCTCCGAGAAAGCCCGCACCCGGCATCTCGCGCGCGGCAAACTGCTGCCGCGCGATCGCGTGGTGCAGCTGCTGGATCCGGGCTCCCCCTTCCTCGAGATCGGGACGTTGGCCGCCTATGGACTCTATGACGGCGAGATCCACGGAGCCGGCCTCATCGCGGGCATCGGCCGGGTCTCCGGCCGCGAGGTCATGATCGTCTGCAACGACGCCACGATCAAAGGTGGCACCTACTATCCCCTGACAGTCAAAAAGCATCTGCGCGCCCAGGAGATCGCGGGAGAGAACCGTCTACCCTGCCTCTATCTGGTCGATTCGGGCGGCGCCAACCTGCCGCAGCAGGCAGAAGTCTTTCCCGACCGTGATCATTTCGGCCGCATCTTCTACAACCAAGCCCGGCTCTCGGCGGCCGGTATTCCGCAGATCAGCTGCGTCATGGGCTCGTGTACGGCCGGGGGCGCCTACGTGCCGGCCATGTCGGACGAGAGCGTGATCGTGCGCGGCCAGGGCACGATTTTCCTCGGAGGCCCCCCCCTCGTGAGAGCGGCGACCGGCGAGATCGTGACGGCCGAGGAACTCGGCGGCGCGGAGGTCCATACCCGGCTGTCCGGGGTCGCCGACCACGAGGCCGCCGACGACGCGCACGCGCTCGCAATCCTGCGCCGCATCGTCGGCACCCTGAACACCCGCAAGCAGCCGGACTTGGATATCCGGCCGCCCGTCGAATCCAGCCTCGATCCGGGCGACCTCGACGCGATCGTGCCGGTCGATCTGCGCAAACAATACGATGCCCGGGAACTGATCGCCCGGATCGTCGACGGGTCGGAATTTGATGAGTTCAAGCGGCTCTACGGCACGACCCTCGTCACCGGCTTCGCGCGGCTCTGGGGCATGCCGGTGGGAATACTGGCCAATAACGGCATCCTCTACTCTGAGAGCGCGCTGAAGGGCGCGCATTTCATCGAGCTGTGCTGCCAGCGGCGCATTCCGCTGCTGTTCCTGCAGAACATCGTCGGCTTCATGGTTGGGCGCGACGCCGAGGCCGGCGGGATCGCGCGCAACGGCGCCAAGCTCGTCACGGCGGTCGCCACCGCCGCCGTGCCCAAGCTGACGCTTCTCGTCGGCGGGTCCTACGGCGCCGGCAATTACGGCATGTGCGGGCGCGCCTACGCGCCCCGGTTTCTGTTCGCGTGGCCGAACGCGCGCATCTCCGTCATGGGCGCCGAGCAGGCGGCGAGCGTGCTCGCCAGCGTCCGGCGCGACAACATCGAGGCTGCGGGCGAAACCTGGACCGCCCGCGACGAGGAGGCGTTCAAACAGCCGATCCGCGCCGCGTTCGAGGCGGAAGGCTCGCCCTACTACGCCACGGCCCGGCTCTGGGATGACGGCATCATCCTGCCCGAGGAGACCCGGCGGGTGCTCGGGCTGGCTCTATCGGCCTGCCTCAACGCACCGGTCGACGAGACGCGCTTCGGCCTGTTCCGGATGTGAGGCGTCCACCGATGACCCGGCCCCTCACCTCCGTCCTCGTCGCCAATCGCGGCGAGATCGCTTGCCGGATCCTGCGCACGGCGCGGCGCCTCGGAATGCGGACGGTCGCGGTCTACTCGGAGGCCGACCGCGCGTCCCTGCACGTGGCCCTGGCCGACGAAGCCTACCCGATCGGGCCGGCGCCGGCCCTGGATTCCTACCTGCGGATCGACCGGATCGTGGAGGCCGCTTCGCGGGCCGGGGCCGATTGCCTCCATCCGGGATATGGCTTCCTGTCCGAGCATCCGGGCCTCGCAGAGGCCTGTGCGGAAGCCGGCATCGTCTTCGTCGGGCCGCCCGCCGCGGCGATCCGGGCCATGGGCCTGAAACATCGCGCCAAGGAACTTGTTGCGGCGGCCGGCGTGCCTATCGTCCCAGGCTATCAGGGCGAGGACCAAGACAGCGATCACCTGCGCGCCGAGGCCGACACGATCGGCTACCCCTTGCTCATCAAGGCGGTCGCCGGCGGGGGCGGGAAGGGGATCCGGCGCGTCGATGCGCCGACGGCCTTCGCCGAGGCCCTCGAGAGTGCGCGACGCGAGGCCACAAGCGCCTTCGGCAATGCGCAGGTCCTGCTCGAGCGGTACGTGCCGAACCCGCGCCATATCGAGGTTCAGGTCTTCTGCGACGCACAGGGCGGCGCGGTCCACCTGTTCGAGCGCGACTGTTCCCTGCAGCGCCGCCATCAGAAGGTCATCGAGGAGGCGCCCGCACCGGGCATGACGGCGGCGGTGCGCGCGGCGATGGGGCAGGCCGCCCTCGGTGCCGCCCGGGCGGTCGATTATGTCGGCGCCGGAACGGTCGAATTCATCGTCGCTGGGGACCAGGCCCTCACGCCCGAGAGCTTCTGGTTCATGGAGATGAACACCCGTCTCCAAGTGGAGCATCCGGTCACCGAGGCGATTACCGGCCTCGACCTCGTCGCGTGGCAGTTCAAGGTCGCGGCCGGCGAGCCGCTTCCCGCAAGCCAGGACGATCTGCGAATCGAAGGACACGCGATCGAGGCGAGGCTCTACGCCGAGGATCCGGCGGCGGGCTTTCTGCCCTCGACCGGCCAGCTCCACGTGCTGCGCCTGCCCGAGGCCGTGCGCGTCGATACGGGCCTGCGTGCCGGCGACGTCGTCGGCCCTCACTACGACCCGCTGATCGCCAAGCTGATCGCCCACGGCCCAACACGCGCCGAGGCCATCGCACGCCTGCATCAGGCGCTCGAGGCGACGCGCGTTGCCGGGCCGCGGACGAACCTCGCCTTCCTGCGGCGCCTGACCGCGTCCGAGGCCGTCCAGGCCGGCCGGTACGACACCGCCTTGATCGAGCGCCAGCGGGACAGGCTCGCGGAGTTCCCGTCGGACATCGACCCGGCCTGCATCGGCCTTGGGGTGCTGGCGCTGCTGGGCTTCGAGCCGCGGTCCATGGAGGGCAGGACAGCCTCACCCTGGGATTGTGCCGACGGCTTTCAGCTCGGCGCGCCGCGCCGCCAGCTCTGGCCGCTCCGGATCGACGGTCGGCGCGACGAGGTCATCCTGGTCTGGCCGGATCCCGGCGCGCGCGGCCTGCCGGAGGTCCGCTACCGGGGGAAAGCCTGTCCGACCCACGCGGCTGAAGACCGGATGATCGAGGTCGTGCCCACCGGGTGCGGGATTCTCGTCCTGCACGGAGGGCGCCAGATCAACCTTCAGGCGCCCGATCCGGCGGAGGTCGCCTCGGCGCAGACGGCGCAGGCGGGTGACGTCACCGCACCGATGCACGGCCGGATCGTTGCCGTCCATGTCGCCCCCGGCGATTGTGTCACGCGCGGCCAGCGCCTCGGCACCATCGAGGCGATGAAGATGGAGCACACGCTCACCGCACCGGCAGACGGTACGGTCCGCACGGTGACGGCCGAGCCCGGCCTGCAGGTGGCGGAGGGCGCCAGCCTGTTCACCCTGACGCAGGCGGAATCCGAATGACTCCCTCCTCCCACGCGCCCCATCCGCGGGGCGGCCTCTATTACGAGGATTTCGAGGTCGGCGCGGTCCTGTCCCATCGGCTCACCCGCACGGTGACGCAGACGGACAACATCCTGTTCTCGAGCATGACACTCAACCCACAGCCCCTCCACATCGACGCGCATTTCTGCGCGACCGAGACGGAGTGGGGTCGGCCGCTGATGAACTCGCTGTTCACGCTCGGGCTGATGATCGGCATCGCGGTCAACGACCTGACGCTGGGCACCACGATCGGCAATCTCGGCATGACCGAGGTGCGCTTCCCGGCCCCGCTCTTCGAGGGCGACACCATCCGCGTGACCACCGAGGTGGCGGCCAAACGCGTCTCGCGCTCCCGCGCCGATGCGGGGATCGTCGATCTCATCCACCGGGCCTACCGGCAGGACGAAGTTCTGGTTGCCGAGTGCCGCAGGCAGGCCTTCATGCGCCGTCGGCCCGCAACGAGCGGAGCGTGACGCCGATGCGCGCGCTGCTGTTCGTTCCGGGCGACGCGCCGCGGAAGCTCGAGACGGCGCTGAACGCCGGCGCCGACGCCCTCATCGTCGACCTGGAGGACTCGGTCGCCGCGAGCGGTAAGGCGGCGGCGCGCCGGCAGGCCGCCGCGTTCCTGGAGGAGGTCGGGAGCACCGCCGGGGGGCCGCTGGTTTTCGTGCGCGTGAACGCGCTCGGGACGGGTTGGGCGGAGGATGACCTCGCGGCTGTGATGCCGGCGCGACCTTACGGCATCGTGCTGCCCAAAGCCGTCATGAGCGCTGACATCCGCGCGCTCGATGCACATCTCCACCGGCTCGAGGCCGCCAGCGGCATCGCTGCCGGCGCGACGCGGATCCTGCCCATTGCCACCGAGACGGCCCGCGCCGTCCTCGCGCTGACAGCCCTGTCCGAGGGGCATCCGCGTCTCTGCGGGCTCACCTGGGGGGCGGAGGACCTCTCCGCCGATCTGGGGGCCGAGACCAACCGCGACGGGACCGGAGCCTGGACCGGTCCGTATCGCCTGGCGCGCGACCTCACCCTGCTCGCGGCGGCCGCAGCCGAGACAGACGCGTTCGACACGGTTCATCTCGCCTATCGGGACCTCGCGGCGCTCGAACGGGAATGCCGCGAGGCGCGCCGGGACGGTTTCGTCGGGAAGTTGGCGATCCACCCGGCTCAAGTTCCCATCATCAACGCGGCCTTCTCGCCCTCTGAGGCGGCCCTGGCCGAAGCGCGGGCCGTGGTCGCGGCCTTCGCGGGTTCGCCGGGGACGGGGGTGATCGGGCAGGCTGGGGCCATGCTCGACCGTCCCCACCTGCGCCGCGCCGAGCGGCTGCTGGAGCGCTTCGACCGGGGCGCCCCTCGGGGCCAGGCGTGAGGCCGGGGCCGCGTCCAAGCCAGATGGCCTCAGGGCAAACATCCGGCACGAGGCGGTGCCGAGCTACGCATCCACGAAGATCAGAGCCGGCGTTTCCAAGAGCGTCTTGATCCGCTGGACGAACACAGCCGCATCCCAGCCGTCGATGACGCGATGGTCGAAGCTCGACGACAGATTCATCATCTTGCGCGGGATGAACGCCGCCCCGTTCCAGACCGGCCGCATCGCGATCCTGTTGACACCGATGATGGCGACCTCCGGATGGTTGATGATCGGGGTCGAGGCGATGCCGCCCAGGGCGCCGAGCGAGGTGACGGTGATCGTCGAGCCGCCCAATTCCTGCCGCGTGGCGGAGCCCGTTCGGGCCGCCTCCGAGAGGCGGTTCAGTTCGGCGGCGCAGTCCCACAAGTCCCGCGCCTCCACGTGCCGGACGACGGGAACGACGAGACCCGCGGGGGTCTGGGTCGCGACACCGATATGCACGCTGCCGTGCTGGTGGAGGATGCCGGCTTCATCGTCGTAGAGCGCGTTCAGATGCGGCTGGTCGGCGATGGCTCTCACCAGAGCCCGCATCAGGAACGGGAGCAGCGTCAGCTTCGGTCGCTCCGCGCGCCTGTTCGCGTTGAGCGTCGACCTGAGATCCTCGAGCGCCGTGACGTCGATCTCCTCGACATAGGTGATGTGGGGAATGCGCGAAGCCGCGAGGGTCATCTTCTCCGCAATCTTGCGGCGAACACCCGTGACTTTGATCTGTTCGACGGTTGTGTTCGGCCTGGGGCTTGGCGTTCCCATCCTGCGGGCGTCACCGGTCAGATAGGCGTCGAGATCTTCGTGCGTCACGCGGCCTGAGGGCCCCGAGCCGGGCACACGACCCAGATCGATTCCGGCCTTGCGTGCGCGATGCCTGACCGCCGGCGACGCGCACGCCTTCTCGCCCTCCCTATGCGCGGCGGCAGGATCATGGCCGGGCGTAGGGGAGGGCTGATCCGCGTTCGGGGTGGGGAGGCCGTCGGGGACTTGGTCTGCATCGCCCGCATCCTCGACCGCCAAGCGGATCAGCGGCGCGCCGACAGCGACGATGTCGCCGGCCTCGCCCCCGAGCCATACGACGCGCCCCGTCACCGGGGAGGGAATCTCCGCGGTCGCCTTGTCGGTGGTGACGGCGGCCAGCACGGCGTCCTCATGGACGAACTGGCCCACTGTCACGAACCACTCGGCCAGTTCGGCTTCGGCAATCCCCTCGCCGACATCGGGCATGGTGATCAGGTGCTCGCCCATGTCAGGCCTCCACCGTCTCGACCAGCGCACGCGCCACGCGTCCCGGACCGGGGAAGTAGTCCCATTCCTGCGCGTGCGGATAGGGTGTGTCCCATCCGGCAACCCGGGCGACCGGCGCCTCAAGATGGTAGAAGCAGGTCTCCTGGATGAGGGCTGCCAATTCTGCGCCGAACCCCGACGTCAGCGTCGCCTCGTGGATGACCACGCAGCGACCGGTCTTGGCAACGGAGGCCACCATCGTGTCGAGATCGTATGGAACCAGGGTCCGCAGATCGATGATCTCGGCGTCGATGCCCGTCTCCGCGGCGGCCGCCTGCGCGACATGCACCATCGTCCCGTAGGCCAGCACCGTGACGTCTGTTCCCGCCCGAACGATGGACGCCTTTCCGAGCGGGAGAGCGAAGTGGCCGGCCGGAACGTCGCTGGCTGCGTGCTTCGACCACGGCGTGACGGGGCGCTCGTGATGTCCGTCGAAGGGGCCGTTGTAGAGCCGCTTCGGCTCGAGGAAGATCACGGGATCCGGATCCTCGATCGCCGCGATGAGCAGCCCCTTGGCATCGTAGGGGTTTGAGGGGACGACGGTCTTGAGCCCCGAGACGTGGGTGAAGAGCGCCTCCGGGCTCTGGCTGTGGGTCTGTCCGCCGAAGATGCCGCCGCCCGTCGGCATGCGGATCACCAAGGGGCAGGTGAACTCGCCGTTCGAGCGATACCGCAGCCGCGCGGCCTCCGACACGATCTGGTCGTAGGCCGGGTACACGTAATCGGCGAATTGGATCTCGACGCAGGGCCGCAGGCCGTAGGCGGCCATGCCGACGGCCGTTCCCACGATCCCGGATTCGCTGACGGGCGCGTCGAAGCAGCGCGACGTTCCGTATTTCTGCTGAAGCCCGTAAGTGCAGCGGAAGACGCCGCCGAAATAGCCGACATCCTCGCCGAAGACGACGACGCTCTCGTCGCGCGCCATCATTATGTCCATCGCATCGCGGATGGCTTCGACCATCGACATGCGCGGCATGGCCTACACTCCGGCCTGCTGGCGTTGACGGAGCAGGTGCGGTGGCATCTCGGCGTAGACGCCCTCGAACATCTCCCGCGCCGACGGCCTCGAGCCGGAATGGAGCGTCCCGAAACTCTCCGCCTCCTTCTGCGCAGCGATCACCGACTCGAGGATCTCGGCCTCCGCCTGCTTGTGCCGCTCCTCGGACCACGCGCCGCGCCGGATCAGGTGGTTCTTCAACCGAATGACCGGATCGCCGAGGGGCCAGGCGTCGGATTCGGTCTTCGGACGGTAGGCAGAGGGGTCATCCGACGTCGAGTGAGCTCCGACGCGGTAGGTCACATACTCGATGAGCGTCGGCCCGAGATTGCTCCGGGCCCGCGCGATGGCCCATTTGGCGACCGCGTAGACGGCCAGGTAATCGTTGCCGTCGACCCGGAGCGCCGGGATGCCGAACCCCAGGCCGCGCGCCGCGAAGGTTCCGGCCCCGCCCCGGGCAATGCCCTGGAAGGTCGAGATCGCCCATTGGTTGTTGACGATGTTGAGCACAACGGGGGCCTTATAGGTCGACGCGAAGACAAGTGCGGCGTGAAAGTCCGACTCGGCTGTCGAGCCGTCCCCAATCCAGGCCGCCGCGATCTTCGTGTCCCGCCTGATCGCGGAGGCCATCGCCCACCCGACCGCCTGCACATATTGCGTGGCAAGGTTTCCCGATACCGTGAAGAACCCGTGCTCTTTTGACGAATACAGAACCGGCAGCTGGCGGCCCTTCAGCGGATCACTCGCATTCGAGTAGATCTGACACGCCATGGTCACCAGCGGATAACCGCTCGCAATCAGGAGTCCGGCCTGCCGGTACGTCGGGAAGTTCATGTCTCCCGGCGCGAGGGCCTTCTGAAAGGCGCAGCTCACGGCCTCCTCGCCGAGGTGCTGCATGTAGAAGGACGTCTTGCCCTGCCTCTGGCTGAGCAGCATCCGCGCATCGAAGGTGCGCAGGGTCATCATATCCCGCAGGCCGTCCCGGAGCTCATCGTCGCTGAGCAGGCCGGCCCACGGCCCCACCGCCTCGCCCTCGCGATTCAGGACGCGGATGATCGAGAAGGCCAGATCCCGGATCGCTTCCGAACCGGTATCGACGTCGGGACGCGGCACCGCCCCGGCCTTGGGGATCTTGACGCTGGAGAAATCCGGGACCCCGCCCGGCCGGACCGCTGGCTCTGGAACGTGGAGCGCTAAAGGCGTGACTTCGGCCATTGCTTGCTCGCTCTCGCGAAACACGACGTGCAGGCCGGTCTATTCATGCACGAAGCCAGGGTAGATCACATCCACGAAATTCCGGTGTCCCTCGGAAGATGGCTGCCCGGTTTCTCTCTTAGAACACGCCCCCGGGCGGCTTGCGACTTGGGCATGAGGTAGCCCACACGCTTCTCCCGCAGCGGCTGGCTTTGGCTTACACGAAGCCCTCGACGGCATGTCGGCAGGTCGCCTCGGCGGAAACGGCCAACGCGCTGTTGCGTCGAACACGCTCCCAATCAAAAGGCTTTCAACCGCAGCCTGCAGTTAATCCCGTTCCTCGCGACGAATTTTCTTATTTCATAGCATGCGATTAAATTGCGCTCGACACCGGAGCGTAGAGGAATTTGATCTTGCCCCAGAAATTGCAGACTCTGACTGCTCTTGAACAGTATTCCTGCCTGTGCAAAAAAGCGGTGTCCGCAAGAGGCGATGCGGGAGAGCCCAGGCTGGCGTGAGCCGGTTATGGCGTCGAGGAGCGACCGCCCCCGGAAGCTCTGAGGCACAATCTCGTATCGCTGGACGATCTGGAGTGCGACGCATTCTGCGTCACTGACGAGCCGCAACCGCCAACGTAACGGTGGCATCGGCTTGCTGGCACCCGCGACAGAGGGGGGCGATCGAAATGCTTGGACGGGCATTTCCTCGCCCGTTTGTCGAGGGATCGCGGTATGTTTCCAGACGACGACGAATTCGAATTCAGCGCTCCTGACCGCGGCTGGAACTACGAGCCGTCGCGTGCCGAGCTGTTCCGAGATTTCACGTCGCCGGTCTACACGACCGACGCCGATGGTTGGCTGACCTACTACAACGATTCGGCCGCTGAGCTATGGGGCTACCGGCCTGAACTCGGCAAGACGCGCTGGTGCGGGTGCTGGCGTATCTACACGCCTGACGGGGCGCTCCTGCCGCTCGACCAGTGCCCGATGGCCGTAGCCATCAAGTCAGGGCAGCCCATCCGCGGTGTGCAGGCCGTGTTGGAGCGACCGGATGGTACACGAATCCCGTTCATGCCCTACCCGACACCGCTGCGAGATTCGTCGGGCAATCTGGTGGCCGCGTCCAACGTCCTTCTCAAGATCACGAACCTGAACGCGTCCGACCCGACCGATCTTCCAGCCGAGGAATGGGCTGCACCGGTGCTGGAGATGCGGACAGCAGGTCCCCATCTCGAAGATCTGACAGGCTCACTCCAGGCCACCTTGGCTGCCCTGGCTGATGTCGAGTTCAACTACCAGATCGACTGCGAGCGCCTGGAGGGCTGGTCCGGTTCTGCGGACGAGAAGGATCGGGTTCTGAACCAGCTTGGGCAGAAGCGGCAGCACCAGCGCGAGGCTCTGAACAAGCGGTTTCAGCAACTCCAGCAGGACGCCGTACACGCCATGATGCGAGGGGCGCTCGACCCGAAGCGAGCGACAACACGCGTCCCGTCAGGCTGCGACACGGTCCATTGACCGCCCTTGCGCCCTGTCGGGCTTCATCAGGCGAGCCCGCTGAGTTTACGCGTGCAACGCGCGAGCCGCCTCGCTGGCCGCGCACGGACCGTGCGTGAGCAGCGCCGCCGGAACGGAGAGGTCAGGCTCAGCGGCGTCCGGAAGGAGATGGCCGCGCGAAATCGGCGGCACAATCATCGCCGGCTCGGCATGCGCTTCCATGAACGCGACGATCTTCGGCACGATCTCGGTTCGGAACCGTGATCCGTTGAAGATGCCGTAGTGACCTGCCCCCATCTGGAGATGGTAGGCTTTCTTCTCGGCTGAGAGGTTGAGCGTCAGGTCGAGTGCCGCTCGGGTCTGGCCGATGCCGGTGATGTCGTCCTTCTCGCCCTCGATCGCCATCAGCGCGCAGCGCTGGATCGCGGCGGGATCGACAGGCTTGCCCCGATGGCGCATCTCGCCCCTCGGCAGAAGGTGCTCGATGAACACGGTCTCGACCGTCTGGAGGTAGTACTCCGCTGTGAGGTCCATCACAGCGAGGTACTCGTCGTAGAACTCACGGTGTTTGTCCGCCGAGTCGCCGTCGCCCTGCACCAAGTGGTTGAACATGTCCCAGTGCGCCGTCTGGTGGCGGTCAAGGTTCATGCTGATGAAGCCGGCCAGCTGGAGAAAGCCGGGGTAGACGTCACGGCCGTGGCCCTGGTGGGTCCATGGAACCGGGTGGATGCAGTGCCGCTTGAACCAGCCAATCGGCTTCTCCTGCGGCAACTTGTTGACCGCGGTGGGTGAGCGGCGGGTATCGATCGGGCCGCCGACCAGCACGGCTGAGCGCGGCACCAGTGGGTGATCCTCGGCTTCCATGCGAGCGATAGCCGCGAGAACCGGGACTGAGGGCTGGCACACGGCCATGACGTGCAGGTCCGGCCCGAGCGCCTCGAAGATCGCCGTGCAGTAGTCGATGTAGTCGTCGAGGTCGAAGCGTCCGGCGGAGAGCGGTACCTTCTTGGCGTCAGCCCAGTCGGTGATGAACACCTGATGCGTGTCGAGGAAGGCCGCCACCGTCCCGCGGAGCAGGGTTGCGTAGTGCCCGGAGAGCGGGGCGACCAGCAGCAATTTCGGCTTCGCCGAAGGCATACCGAAGGCGATCACGCGACAGAACGGGCGCTCCCACACCACCCGTTCACATGTGGGGAGGTTGAAAGCCGGCTTGGGATAGGTGCGCGTTGCCCGCTCGAACAGCTCGCAGGAAGCTGCGACGGCCCGGCCGTTCGGGGTGTAAGCGAGGGGGCTGAACGGGTTCTCGCAAGCGGTCCGGGCCATCTCTGCCGCCATCCGCATAGGCGAGAGCATCTGGTCGTAGGCATCACGCATCAGGTACAGCATACGAGCAGTTCCTCCGGCAGCCGCATGGCCGCTCATCTCCGAGGTGCCCAACGCTCCGGCACTATGATGCGTTGCATGCACGCCGCGAGGGCGAATCGCCCGCGAAATTGGCATAAAATTGCCAGCATGGAATTGTTCTGACCATGGCTGTCTGAGGTTGGTGTCGGCAATTGAGGGGCTGTGGTGCCGGCGAGCAACAGAGTCCTGTTCAAACCCTTCGGCGTCGCCCCGCGGTGGCAGTCGATCAGCCGCGACTTCCACGTCCGCGTTGAACCGGGGTTCCTCCATAAGGTTCTCGTTGAGTGCGGCTCTCGAATTGTTTCCGCCGCTCTACACGAAATGACCGGAGGACACGCTCGTGAACATCGCCCCGAACCTTGAGGTACCGAACGCGTTGCGCGAGCTGGCTGAGAAGGGCATCGACCAAGCGCGCCAGGCATTTGAGAGCTTCATCGAAGAAGCGCGCCGGACGGTTGCAGCAACCCAGGGCGGGGCGCACACGGCGGGTGCGAGCACGCAAGACATGGCGTCTTACAGCCTCCAGGCTGCTGAGCAGAATGTTCGAGCGACCCTCGACTTTGCGCAGAAGCTTACTCGGGCCAGGAGCCTACAAGAGGCCTTGCAGCTACAGGCCGACTTCGCTCGCAGCCAACTTGCGGCCGTGCAGGCGCAGGCGACCGAGTTCGGCGGCACGGCTCAGAGTGCGACGAAGCAAGGCGCGGAACACGCGATGAACGCTGCACGGAGCGGTGCCGATCAGTCCCGCATGTCCATGGAGGATGGTGACGAGGTCGGCCGTTAGCCGACAAGGTCGCCCCGGGGGGCTCTGAAGCCCATCAAGGGGCCGGCTCGTGCGATGTCGTCACGGACGAAACCTGCGGATTCGTCCGGCCAAGCGCACGACGCGATGACCACCCTCCACCAAAGCCGCGACAGCCGCCTGCAGGTCGAGAACATCAAAACACAGACCCGGCTTCGCCACTGAGCCTGGCGGGTTCGGAGTCCGGGAGTGCGAGGCGTTGCCCGTGTCCACGCTGAGCAGATCCATCTGCCAGCTTGGCTTGCCGACAGCGGCTTCCCTGCCTGCGCCGGGCGCCTGATCGCGGACACTCAAAACCCCGAGAGAAATCCATGCCGCACGTCGTGCTCCTCGGCGATTCCGTCTTCGACAACGCAGCTTATGTGAGCGGAGGCCCGGATGTGGTCTCGCAACTTCGAACGATCCTGCCCGTCGATTGGCAGGCGAGCCTCCTCGCCGTCGACGGTAACGTCATCGCAGACGTACCGCGCCAGCTCGCAGGTCGTCCTCGGGACGTGAGCCATCTCGTGGTCAGCGTCGGCGGTAACGATGCGCTGCGTGCCGCCGCGGTGCTGGAACAGCCAGTTCAATCCGTGGCGCACGCCCTGGCTGTCCTGGCGGACGTGCGGGATCGCTTCCTCGCTGCGTACGGCACCATGCTGGACGCGGTGCAGGCGACAGGGCAGCCGGCGGCACTCTGCACGATCTACGATCCGCGCTATCCCGACCCGCAGCGGCGGCGTCTGACTGCAGCAGCTCTCGCCCTGCTCAACGACGTCATCACGCGCGAGGTCTTTGCCCGCGGCCTGCCGCTGATCGACCTGCGCGTGCTGTGCGGCGAGGACGCTGATTTTGCCAATCCGATCGAGCCCTCCGTCCAGGGCGGGTGGAAGATCGCGAAAGCCGTCGCGGCTTTCGTGCGGTCGTGCCCCGAGCATTCGGGCAGCCCGGTCTTCGCGCGCTGAGGACAGAGCGCCCGCTGCACCGTCGGTCGCCGAATCCGCGCCATGCCCTGCGCCGGATACGGGTCGTCCTGTCACTCTCCAACGGTGACGCGGCGCTTCCCTCCTTCCAAGCACCTGCGCGTACGCTCGGAACTCACCGAGCGGTTTGGCGGCGTGATGGCTTTTACCCGCCGCCCGGCCGAAGGCCTCAGGAGGAAAACGGCAGGACGGTTCGCGACCTCTACGCTCCGTGGCGGGATGGCTACCGGCGCAGCCTTGCCCGGGTTCTAACAGGAGCGCATCGTTACCCGCGCACAGGA
The DNA here is from genome assembly GCF_041806315.1 of Methylobacterium sp. OAE515. NCBI lineage: Bacteria > Pseudomonadati > Pseudomonadota > Alphaproteobacteria > Hyphomicrobiales > Methylobacteriaceae > Methylobacterium > Methylobacterium sp. OAE515. The sequence continues at coordinate 611,996 of NZ_JBGMUV010000001.1, read as the reverse complement.
CATCGCGCTGCTCTGATCGGCCGGGTCAGTAAGAGCGAAGCCTGCCGGCCGTGCCGAGCACAGGAGCGGTCGAGCGGGCGGTCGGCGTTGTTCCTGCTATCCATGAGAATGGAAACTCAGGTTCGCGTGCGAGCGGCGTGGGCAGCAGCACGTACGACGAGGATGGGTCGGGAGCGGCACGTCTGCTTATCTGGCCGTCTGTCTCCGAAGCAGTCATTCCGCTTTCGACCCAACCCAGCCGTCCAGACTGCTGTTGGCGCTTCCATAAAGCGATCGTTCGTCAGCGAGCCAGCGACTGCGGCACTAAGTGGAAAGCCAACACGCGGGTTGCGCCTATGCACGAACCCGCTTTCGAGAAAGGGTCCTGTGTGAAGGTCGAGCACTGTCGAAGGCGTCGCTCTCAACCCATTGCTCTAAGGATTGAGCGACCTAGATCCGGCGCTCCAGATCACCAGGGATCAAAGCGGCCGGGCTGAGGCCGCCGACTGTCCATACGGTCGTAACCAATCCGGGTTAGAAGCGATCCCATGGGTTCTGCCCCCAAATTTGGAAACGTCCGGCGATGGCCGTAGGTCGCGATGTAAGCCTTGATGCCGCGCGCGGTCTCGGAATACTGCTCGTGATATGCGGCCATCTGCTTGAGCCAGCATTCATCGGGCAGGAAGATGTTACCCGTGGCTTGGCTTTTACAATCTGGCGAACCATCTACGCCTTCCATATGCCGTACTTCTTCCTCGTCACCGGCATGATCGACAAGCTTGTTGAAGGCAGACGCTCTTCCGACGTGACCGCGACCGCTCTGCAGCTAGTGCTGACCGCACTCGCCTTCAGCCTCCTTGCGTACATCCCTCAGGTAATTGCCGAGAGCGTCTCGGTCACGGAAATCTTGATGCGCCATCTGGCCGGACAACGGCTCGGACTGGCGCCGCTCTGGTTCCTCATCGCTCTGGCACTCGTGCGCATTCTATATGCTGCCGCTTCCAAGATAAGTGGCCGAGTGGTGTACTGGTCATTTCTCATTGCAGTGTTGGTGGTGTCCTGGGGTTGCGCAAAATACCAATTCCAGCCTTGGTATTTCCAATCATTATTGGGCGCGCTTCCGTTTTATCTTATTGGGCGCCTGGCAGGGGCCGAAGGGCTGAAGGTTTCCGCCTCTGCTGCCTTATGTGGTCTGGCTGCGCTCCTGACCTGCTCATCGGACAATTTCGTTCATCTCGCGGCCGGGCAATACGGAGACCTTCCGCATTTTGCAGCCGGCGCTCTCGGTGGCTGCTGCTTTGCGCTGGCTCTGGTCGGCTATTTGCGGGGCGTAGCCTTGACGGCAGCTGCTTACTTGGGGCGCCGAAGCTTCGAGTTGTTCGTTATAAGCGGCATCGTCCTTGCTGCCTCGCCGGTGATTCGGCAGCTCGACAACGCAGTGGGCCTTCTGCTTATCTTCTTGCTCGGGGTCCCTTCGCAGATCGTTCTCGCCAGATTTCTGAGGCGTCCAATTACTGCTGCTCGGCAGGCGACCGGCGTTCTCGTTGAGCTTTGGAGGCATCCGCGAACACCCCCTGCTGGCGCGTGACCCTCCTGCATGACGCGATGGTAGCCAGCCCACCGTACTGCCTGGAAGCGGACCGGCAGGAATCCACACATCTAAGACGCTCACGCGGGCCCGCGTGATGACCGAGACCAGCACAAGCGCCGATTTCTTGAAACACAATCGAACCAGACGCTTACGAAAATCTACGCTCGCGGCCACGCGACATTCCATTGAACGTCGTTGAACGTGCCCGTCCAATTCGCAGCGTAGGATGACGGCGCGGTGCCCGCCAACCGTCTTTTGCCCTTCCGCGGGCTTGCCCAGGCTCTGGACGCGTTGGCGAGCGAGCCGGCGTAGGACGGCGCTCCACCCGTCGATCCGTCGCGAGGTGCCGGCGCCCACGTGGCGCTCGGCTCGCCGTTGACCATACGGGGCGTTCCCCGTCGCATGGTCGACGGGCTATCTTTTCGCGCTCACGCAGCGTTGCCGTCGTCACGACGCTCGACCGCTGATGAAAACACCTATCCAGGCTTTGATGTGCCGCTCTCCCCGTTCGAGGCTGATTGCTCGTGAGACTTGCTCCGTGTGGAGAGTGCAAGTGTTTCGAGAGCATTCCCAAGGGCCGCGAACTCCGCGGTGTTGTCGAAGATACACCACGCGCGACGTCCTTGGATTGTCTTCTGGTGCAGGCGCTCGGCGATCCGGGTGAGAACGGGCGGCTCATAGGCCGAACGGTACATGCGTGGGGAGCCATGGAGCCGGTAATAGGCGAGATCCATCCAACCGCCGGGCCTGCCCGCCTCCGGGACGGGCGCGGGATCGGCAGCGACCCGGGCGATCGCATGGTCGCAAAGCACTTTATCGACGTCCTGGGTAAACCAAGTCGCGTGGCGCGGTTCACAGACGATGTCGCCCGCGAAGCACCGCCTGAAAGTCGCCAGAAATCGCGCGGCGGATGCGCAGTCGAACGCCAGGCTCGGCGGAAGCTGAAGCAGCAGCGGCCCGAGCTTGGACCCAAGGCCCGCTACCTCAACCAAGAAGCGGGCGAGGACCGCGTCCACATCGGTCAGGCGCCGCTCATGCGTGACGGCCCGCGGCACCTTCACGGCGAACCGGAATTCGGTCGGCACCGCAGCAGCCCATTTTTCGTAGGTTGCAACGCGATGCGGCCGGTAGAAGGACGTGTTGATCTCGACGGCGGAGAGGCGCTGCGCGTATCGCTCCAGATGGCTGCCGTCTTCCGGGAAGTGCGGCGCGTAGGTTTTCGGCAGGCTCCAGCCCGCGGTGCCGATCATGATAGACTCTGGTGTGCGCATCGGCTGCCGCGGAGGCTCGTGAGCCGCGCCCGTCAGATGCGCGGCGGTTGAACGGGTGTCGATACGCATGCGCGCGCTTGAAGAGGTCTTCGATCGCCTGCCGCAATCCGCATTCCGTCAGCGATTCCGGCTTGCGGCCGCCGACCGGACCTACCTGCGCGACAAGGGCCTCTCGACGGTTCTCGAGCATGCACGGGACTTCGTCAAACGGCGCCTCGCGCCCGCCGAGCCGATGAATGACGGCAAGCAGACGCCCTTTCGCGGTCATCCGGTCTTCACGGCGCAGCATGCGACGGCGACGTGCTGCCGTGGCTGTCTGGCCAAGTGGTACGCCATACCGGCGGGGCGGGCCTTGACCGGTTCCGAGCAGGCTCACGTGATCGAGGCGATCGCGCGCTGGCTGCGTTCCCAGAGCGTCGATGGCGCGTGACGCGACACGTTCCCGAACTGCGCTGAGACCCGCAGCGACCGGGTGGAAGGACCACGCGCCACCTGAAGAGCCAGGATCGAGCCCTGAGATCTTGGACGACTGCAGCCGGCAACTTCAAGCTTGGCGTCGCGCTGCTGCCTGTCTCGGCTTTCCCGCCACTCTGCCCCGCCGCTTCCCACGATCAACCGGCGCTTTGCCTTTTCTCGCGCCAGGGTTGCCGGCTCCGGGTCGCTCCTGCGGCGGGGGGACGTGCGCGTCGAGGAAGCGCCGGCACGCGTCGAAATCCGTCTCTGTCTCCGGCGGACAGGGGACGCCTCGCTGCTCTGCCAGACTGCGCGCGTAGCGGAGCATCGCCGCGCTCGGGATACGCCGATCGCGAGGCTCGCCGGCGCCGTCCGTCTGAGGCACGCGTGGCCCGGCATGGGTGTCCAGGAAGGATCGGCAAATGCTGATGCTGCTCTTGCAGCCGCGGGGCAGCGTCACGCCCTTTCGCTCGGCCAAGCTGACGGCAAACGACATCATGGCCGAGGTCGGCGGCCGGTTGTCGGCCTGACCGGGCGGGATGAGGCTCGGATCGAGGCTGACCACCGGTGAGTCCGCGATCGCGGCGATCAGCTCATCGAGGCGCGCGCGGGTCCGCTGCCGGAACGCGTTCGCACGATCGACGGCCTCGGCACGCGTCGCCGCGCGACCGATCTCCGCCAACTCGGCCTCGAACATGGCGCGCCCGACCGGGTCACCGTAGGCCGGGAATACGCGCCGCACCGCCGTGATGAAGGCCAGCCCCACCTCGGTCACCGCGATGGCTGGATCCTTGCCGCTGGACAGCGTGACGTAGCGGCTCTTCAGCAGCTTGGGCAGGATCGTGTCGCGGGTCGCGGCGGTGCCGAGGCCCTTGGGTTCGTTCGGGTTGACCGGATTCTCCAGCGCGCGCTTGACCGCCGGATCATCCACCTGGTCGATCAGCCGGCCCATCACCACCGGCAGCTCGCCGCGGCTGATCCGCCGCGGCGGTTCGGTCATCGCGGTTGCGACGCCTGCCTTCGTGGCCGATGCGCCCTCGCCATCGTCCACGGCCGGCAGGCGCGCGGACGTGGCCTCGGCGTCGCGCTTCGCCTTGCCGGGGACGGCGTCGGCCTCGAGGTCAGCCTCGCTGCCGTAGATCGCGCGCCACCCCGGCGCGCGTATGACGCTGCCCGACACGGCGAAGCGCTTCGTCCCCAAAGGGGTCCCGACCTCGGCCGCGACACGCGTGCGGGCATCGATGCCGTCGGGAAGGTGGGCGGCCAGATAGGCCTTCGCGACGAGTTCCCACAGCCGGAACTGGTCGGCCGAGAGGCGGCCGCGCTCAGGAACCTTGCGCAGGGGCACGATGGCGTGGTGCTCGCCCGGATCCTTGACGTAGTGTCCCTTGGCCCCGCGTCGGATCACGGGCGCCTCGGTCCCGGGTATGACGCTGCGCAGATCGGTCAGCACGGAAACCACGGCCGTCATGACCGCAGCGGCATCGCCCGCCTGTCCGTCCGGCAGGTATTCGGACTCGGTCCGCGGGTAGCTGAGATAGCCCTGATCGTACAGCTCCTGGGCGAGACCGGCCGTGTGCTGCGGATCCCAGCCGAACCGCTTGGCGCAGCGCCGCGCCAAGGTGTCTTTCGAGAACAGCCGCGGCGGCGCGCGCCGCACGTCCTTGTGTTCGACGGCCAGGGGACCCGACCACGTCGCCGCGGCGGCACGGATCGTCTCGGCGATCGCCGGGTCGAAGATCCGCTCGTTGGGCGCATGCCACAGGATCAGCTCGGCGCCGGACCGCGTGCTCAGGTGCAGGGCCACCTTGAAGAAATTCTGCGGCACGAAGGAGCGGATGCGCGCCTCCAGATCGGCCAGAATCGCGAGGGTGGGTGTCTGCACGCCGCCGAAGCGCCAGGGCTCACGGAAGGCCGGCGGGCGCAGCCGCAGCGAAATCGCCCGTGTGCCGTTCAGACCGAGGTGGTAATCCTCGTACTGCCTGCACAGCGCCTCCAGGTAGGCGGCGTAGTCGCGCTCGCCTGAACCGGGCTCCTTGGCCAGGGCCGCGAAGGCGCGGCGGATCGAGACATCGTCGAGCGCACCGAGCTTGAGCCGGTCGACGCGCCCGCGCCAGCCGAGATGCTCCAGCACCTCCCAGGCGATCATGGATCCCTCGCGCCCCGGGTCGGTGGCGATGATCACCCGCTCGACGCCGCTCAGGGCCTGCCGGATCGAAGCGATCTTCGGCGCATGCGATTGGCCGGACCGGTTCGTGCCGTGGCTGACCGGGATCGTATCGAGCACGATTGGCAAGGCCTCGAAGCGCCAGGGCTTCCACTCGGGCCGGATGCTGCCCGGCTCCTCGGCCGACAGCAGGTGCCCCTCGGCAGCCACGCAGACGGTCGTCGGCGAGCGGAAGAAGCGCTGCAGCTGACGCATGGCCGAGGGCTTCTCGAAGAAGAACAGCGTGCGACCGGAATTCGGAGGTGACATGTCGCTGACCGCGAGGACGCTCGCTGCCCTTGGCAGCGGGTTCGCATTTTGTTCTAGTCGGGCTCCGCGCGCAACAGGCACACGGGATGGGACAGCTGCCGCTCATGCCGTACGCGAGCCGATGCCGCTTTAACGGCATCAGAGATCGTGACGCAAGTCTGACGCTTCCGCCGACGCAGCGGAAACTGGATCCGGGCGAGGGGGAGCGACATGCGCGGCGGCATCGCGGTCTCTGAGGGCCTCGTCTTCGGCGTCCGTGCCGACGGTACTCTCGCCCACATCTCGGAGGTCGGCTCCGGCTTGGCGTGCGGCTGTCGGTGCCCACGCTGTGGAACGCCGCTGGTGGCCCGCAGAGGTGACCAGGTCCAACACCATTTCGGGCATCACGGCGCGGCCGGGGAGCGCTCCTGTCACGGCGGCCCGGAGACAGCGTTGCACCGGTTCGCCAAGGAACTGCTCGCCTCCAAGCTGACGCTCGCCCTGCCTCCCGTGCTCCGCGCTGGTGAGCGGCAGCCTCTTCACCCGGGCGGGCCCTGCCGGTTCGATTCGGCACTCTTGGAGCACCGGCTCGGTACCATCGTGCCTGACGTGATCGTGCGCCGAGCAGACCGGGATCTGCTGGTCGAGTTTCAGGTCACGCACGCGTGCGGCCCCGATAAGATCGCCGGGATCGCGAACCTCGGGATCGCCGCGGTCGAGATCGACCTGTCAGGCTTGCTGCAGAGCGCAGGGCGCCGAGACCTTGAGGATGCCATCCTCTCCCGGTCGCCTCGTCGATGGCTGCACAACCCGAAACTTCAACGCGTTTCCGCCGCGCTGGCGGAGACGGTCGACCGCCCCCTCCGGCCGGGCCGGACCTCTGCCGCTCTGGAGCGCGCCTACGCCGCAGCGTGTCGAGAGGTGCGCGCGATGCCTGTCGCGGGTTTGGCGCCGGCCCGGATCGCGGCCGACGGCCTGTCCCACGCCATCGGGCTTGAGGTTGCCGGGTTCGGCTGCTTCAGCGTCTCGCCTCGGGATTGGCAGGCTCTGATCCTCATGTCTGCGCTCGATCGCGCGCTGGTGCGCGGCCCCGGCGCGGTGAAGGTCGAGACGGCGCTGCGGCAGGTGCGGGAGCGGGGATGGGTGCGGCGGCGCTTCATCCGCCTTCAACCGGCCGAATTCGCGAGCTTGCGGGCCGCATCGTCCTCGTTCGCGCTGCCGGATAGGGCGATTGCGGCCTGGGCGACGGCGCTCTCGCTGCAAGGCCTTCTGATCCCGAGCGGTCGGCGCAATGAATGGATCATCCGGCGCGAGACGCTGCACTCGGCGCGGGATGCACGCCATAATGGGGCGGCGTGCCGGCGGTGATCGGCGGGCCCCAAGGCAGCCAGGACCCCGGTCCCCGTACTTGGAGCGTCCGCCTCTGGGAGGCTTCACCGGCTCAGCCAATCCCGCAGCTTGGTCCAGCGCGGCTTCATGGTGCCGCCGCGGACCGCCACTGCCACGGCCTTGCGCTGCCCGAGCAGCACCACGAGCCGCTTGCCGCGGGTCACGCCCGTGTAGAGGAGGTTCCGCGCCAGCATCGTCCAGTGCTGCATCGCCAGCGGGATCACCACCGCCGGATATTCCGAGCCCTGCGATTTGTGGATGGTGGTGGCGTAGGCCGGCACCAGCGTGTCGAGCTCGCCGTAGGGGTAGATTACCTCCCGGCCCTCAAAATCGACGATCACCGCGCCCTCGTCCACGTCGATCCGCGCGACCGTGCCGAGGTCGCCGTTGAACACCTCCCGGTCGTAGTCGTTCTGGCTCTCCATCACCCGGTCGCCCGGGGAGAAGCGCCAGCCGAAGCGCTCCACCGAGACCGGCGGGTTCGGGTTCAGCACGGCCTGGAGTTCTTGGTTGAGGTTGCGCGCGCCGAGCACGCCGCGCTGCATCGGGGTGAGCACCTGCACGTCGCGGACCGGATCGAGGCCGAACCGGGCCGGGATCCGCCGGGTCACCACCTCGATCAGCGTCTGCACCGCCGGCTCGGGCTCATCGATCGCGATCCAGTGGAAGTCGCTTTCGGCGCCGCGCGGGGCGGGCTCGGGCATCGTGCCCGCGTTGATCCGGTGGGCGTTGACCACGATCCGGCTCTCGGCCGCCTGCCGGAACACCTCGGTGAGCCGCGCCACCGGCACCGCGCCGGAGGCGATCACGTCGGCGAGCACCTGGCCGGGCCCGACCGAGGGCAGCTGGTCGACGTCGCCCACGAGGAGCAGGCCTGCATGCTCCGGGACCGCCTTAGTCAGCGCGTTCATCAGCGGCACGTCGACCATCGAGGTCTCGTCGATCACCAGCAGGTCGCAGGGGAGGGGGTTCTCCTCGTTGCGCGAGAAGCCGCCGTGCTTGGGATCGATCTCCAGCAGGCGGTGAAGGGTCTTGGCCTCAAGCCCCGTCTGCTCGCTCATGCGCTTGGCGGCCCGGCCGGTCGGGGCGGCGAGCAGCACCCGGACCCCCTTGGCCCGCAGGACCCGCAGGATCGTGTCGAGGGTCGAGGTCTTGCCCACCCCCGGCCCGCCGGTCACCACGGCGAGCTTGGCGCCGAGCACGAGCCGCACGGCCGCCTCCTGCGACGGCGAGAGCGTCTTGCCGGTCTTCTCCGCCACCCAGGGCAGGGCCCGGACGAGGTCGATCTCCGGCCAGGGCGGGCCGCCCGCCGCCCGGCGTCGGAGCCGCTCGGCGATGGCACGCTCGGCGGCGTGCAGGCCGGCGAGGAAGATGCAGGCCTTGTCGCCGATGATGTCCTGGACGACCTCTCCGGTTTCCAGCACGTCGAGAAGCGCCGTGCGGATCAGCGGCGCCTCCACCCCGAGGAGGTCGACCGCCAGCGCGACGAGCTCCGCCACCGGCAGGGCGCAATGGCCGGCATCGGTGGCAGTCTGCAGCGCGAAGGAGATCCCGGCCCGTAGGCGCTGGGGCGCCTCCTGGGTCAGCCCGAGCTTCATCGCGATGGCGTCGGCGGTCTTGAAGCCGATGCCGCGGATGTCCTTCGCCAGCCGGTAGGGATCCTCGGTCATGACCGCGATGGCCTCGTGGCCGTAGGTCTTGAAGATCCGCACCGCCCGCGCTGTCCCGACGCCGTGGGCGTGGAGGAACAGCATGATCTCGCGCACGGCCTTCTGCTCGGCCCAGCCGGCGACGATGCGGGCGGCGCGCTTGGGCCCGATGCCCTCGACCTCGGTGAGGCGGCCGGGCTCGGCCTCGATGATCTCGAAGGTGCCTTCCCCGAAGGCCGCCACGATGCGCTTGGCCATGGCGGGGCCGATGCCGCGCATGTGGCCGGAGGCGAGATACTTCTCGATGCCTTCGACGCCCGTGGGTGGCGTCACCTTGAGCGTGTCGGCCTTGAATTGCAGGCCGTGCTGGCGGTCCGTGTGCCAGATGCCGGTGGCGGTGATCCACTCGCCCGCCCCGATCGCCGGGGCGTGGCCGATCACCGGCACGAGGTCGCGCTTGCCGCGCGCCTGCACCTTGAGGACGCAGAAGCCGGTCTCCGGGCTGTGGAAGGTGACGCGCTCGATCGTGCCGGCCAGCGCCTCGACGGGCTGATGGCGGTCGACAGGCTGTGGCGTCGCGCGCTGGTTCATGCCCGGACCGGCTGCGTCCGAGAGGGCGCACCCAAGAGTTCATATCCAAGGGTTCTCACCCGAGAGTTGAAGATCGGGGCTCGCAGGAGGCGAGGCAACGGGGCCGCGGCCGGCTGATCGGGGAGGGCGCCGCGACCCGTCGTCACGTGCGGGAACCCTGCCGGATGTCGCGCCGATCGGGTTCCTCGCGCACGGCGTGGTCGAGCCACGCCGCGGGCGCGGGGTGACCGCACCGCCGGTGCGCTGGGCTCCGGCTCGGTTTGCCGATGCAGACGACAAATCTTACCTAGCCGGCCGGGATGTACTCGATTGTCCGCAATCAATACGTGTCTTAAACGCTGACTTCCCGGTGTTGTACGAGCAGTTTTGTATGGAACCCTTTTCCGCGCTTGCCGTTGCTGCCTTCGATTGAACTCAGGAGGCTAACCAATGCGGAACATCATTCTCTCGGGCGCCCTGTTCGCGGCTCTGTGCGGTGCGGCGAGCGCCGAGGAGACCACCGTCGTTCGCCGGGACGGGCCCGCCGTCGTCGATCACCGCGACACCACGGTCGAGCGTCGTGAGGTCACCACCGGCAGCGTCGATTGCGGCTCGAAGACCGTCCACAAGGAGGACGGCATGGGCAACTCCAAGACCGTCCACAAGGAAGGCTGCAACTGAGATCCCGCGGCTCACATCGTTCTGACGCTCACGGAGACTCACACATGACCAACAAGCTCCTCCTCGCGCTGGCGACCGCCGGCCTCTTCTCCCTGCCGATGGCTGCCCAGGCGCAGGGCACCCTGCGCGGGGCCGCCGAAGGCGCCGAGGCGGGCTCGGCGGCAGCGGGCCCGGTCGGCGGCATCGTCGGCGGCGCGGTCGGCGCGGCCACCGGTACGGTCGGCGGAATCCTGGGCGTTGACGACCGCCCGCGCTTCCGCAGCTACGTCCGCGAGCGCGGCGCGCGCTCCTACAGCTGGGGCGGCCCGGTCCGGGTCGGCACCGTGCTGCCGGAGGACAGCGTGACCTATTACGACGTGCCCAGCGAGTACCGGGTGCGTCCGGGCTACCGCTACACGATCGTGAACGACCAGCCGGTCCTGGTCGATCGCACCCACCGCATCGTCGAAGTCATCGACTGACGATCGACGGATAGGTGGCGGGCGCCGGACCTTCCGGCGCCCGCCACCCGGACGGCCTGTCCGAAAGAGGCTTCCACGTCCTTGCGAGCGCAGCGAAGCAATCCAGGGTGGCGCCGCGTTCAGAGGCGTTCCGCTGCACTGGGTTGCTTCGCTGTGCTCGCAAGGACGGGGTCGCGACCGGGGCGGCGCGACGCCTGCGTCAGCTCCGGGTGAGCGCCGCGTCCGGCAGAGTCAGGGTGATCCGGTACTCGGACGCGTCGTGGCGGCGCTCCACATTCGCCTCGAGCTGCCGCAGGGACATCTCCACCAGCAGCGAGCCGAAGCCGCGCCCGGGCCGCGGCTCGGCCACGCGGGCCATGCGCTCGCACCAGACCAGGGCCAGCCCCGTCGCATCCCGGTCCCAGGTCACCGACAGCGACCCGTCGTCGGACCCGAGCGCCCCGTACTTCACCGAGTTCGTCGCCCATTCGTGCAGGATCATCGCCAGCGACGAGACGTGCCGCCAGTGGATCGCCACGAGCGGGCCCTCGATCACGGTCGGGACATGGTCGCGGTAGGGCCGGAGCGTCGCGCCGATCAGACCCGCGAGGTCGCTCATGCCCTGGCCGTCCGAGGGATCGGCCAGGGAATGCGCCCGCCCCAGGGCCGAGATGCGGTCGCGCATGTCGGAGGCGAAGACGCCGATCTCCCGGTGTGTCCGGGCGCCCGCCGAGATCATGCCGCCGATGATCGCGAACAGGTTCTTCACCCGGTGGTTCATCTCCCGCAGCATCAGGTCGCGGGTCTCGGCCAGCGCGTATTCGGGCGAGACGTCGATGCAGACGCCGACGATCCGCTTCCGGTCGCCGCTCCGGGTCAGGCGCCCGTAGCTCCGGATGTGCCGGGGTCCGTGCTCGGCCACGCGGATGCGCAGGCGCGCCTCGAACTCGTCCAGCCCGTGCGCTGCCTTGGCAAGTGCCGCCTCCAGGCCGGGGCGGTCCTCGGGGATCACGCAGGCGGTCAGGGCCGCGGTGGTGTGGGCGACGTCCGGAGCGAGGCCGAACATCGTGCCGGCCGTGCTGTCGACCAGGACGGTCCCGGCATCCGGGCTGTATTCCCAGACGCCGATGCCCCCGGCCTTGACGGCCAGTTCCAGCCGCTCCCGCTCCGCCGCGAGCTGGCGCTCCAACGACAGGGCGTCGGTGATGTCGGTGAGCACCAGGGTGGCGCCGTCGACGCTGCCGTTCTGCAGGCGGTAGGGCAGCACCCGCAGGGATAGCGTCCGGTCGCCGTCCCGGGTGGCGACGCGCCGCTGGATCACCGAGCCGCCGGCGCAGACCTCCTGCGCGTCGTGCAGGTAGTCCTGCCCGGCCAGGCGGCTCGCGACGTCGGCCAGCGGCCGCCCGCGGTCGCCCGGCTGAAGCGGGAAGATCGTCGTGGCCGTCGTGGTGAAGCTGCGCACCTTCAGCTCGCGGTCCAGCACGATCACCGCGAGGTCGGTGGATTCGAAGAAGTTGCGCAGGTCGGCGTTGGCGACGGTGAGCTGCTCGACCTTCGTCTTCAGCTCGTCGTTGACCGTGGACAGCTCCTCGTTCGTCGACTGGAGCTCCTCGTTCATCGACATCATTTCTTCATTGGAGCTCTTCAGCTCCTCGTTCGTGGTCTCCAGCTCCTCAACGGCGGACCGCAGCTTGTAGCGCGTGCGCAGCAGCTCCTCTTCCAGCGCCTCGACATGGTCGCCGCCCGCATCCATCTCGACCAGGTCGAGGTCGCTCGCCGGCTGGAAGGCGCCGATGTCGCGCAGGACGAGCAGCATCGAGCCGTCCGGCAGGGGATCGCAGATCAGCTCGACCGGCTGCATGCCGTATTCCGAGCGGATCTCCACGGTCTTGACGACGACGCGCTTACGGGCGTCCCGGGTCTGGCGCAGCAGCGGGCCGATCACGTCGCGTAGGCCGGGCCGCGCCAGGGTGATCGCACTGGTGCCGCCGGTGCGCGTCACCGGGAAGTCGAAGTAGCGGCTCAGGCGCCCGTAGGCGGCGATGATGCCGCCATCCTCGTTCAGCACCATGCTGGGTGGGGCGTAGCGCTCGATGACGCGGCGCACCGCCACGGTCTCGTCGGCGATCGAGGGCTCGCCGCGGCGCTCCTCGCGGCCGCCGCGCCGGGCCTCGCCGCGCCGGGCGCTGCCCGGCAGGTCGATCGGGTATTGCGGCGAGCCCGGCGGCCGCTCGAACAGGCGCGCGTGCTGGTCGATCGCCGGGAACAGGTGCTCGAAGCGGCTCACGCTCTCGGAGGGGCCGAGGAACAGGTATCCGCCCGGCCGCACCGCGTAGTGGAACAGCGGCACCACGGATTGCTGCAGGCGCTCGTCGAAGTAGATCAGCAGGTTGCGGCAGGAGAGCAGGTCGACCCGGGAGAAGGGCGGATCCTTGACCAGGCTGTGGCTGGAGAAGCGGATCAGGTCGCGGATCTCGGCCGCGATGGTGAAGCGTTCGGCATGCGGGATGACGTAGCGCTCCCGCAGGGGCGCCGGGATGTCGGCGAGCGCCGCCGCCGGATAGGTCGCCTCCCGGGCGATCTGGAGCATCCGCTCGTCGATGTCGGTGGCGAAGATCTGGACCGCCGGGGCCTGGCCGAGGCTGCGGGCGGCGTCGGCGAACAGCATGGCGATGCTGTAGGCCTCCTCGCCGCTGGAGCAGCCCGGAATCCAGACCCGGATGTCCTCGTCCGGATCGCGGCCGCGCAGCAGCGGCTCGATCGCCCGCTCCCGGAGGAGCTCGAACAGCTCGGCGTCGCGGAAGAAGCGGGTGACGTTGATCAGGAGGTCGCGGAACAGCGCCTCGCACTCGGCCTTGTCGGCGCGGACGCGGGCGAGATAGGCCCGGCCCGAATCGAGGCCGAGGACGTGCATGCGCCGCTCGACCCGGCGCACCAGGGTGGTCCGCTTGTAGCCGGCGAAGTCGTGGCCCACCGTCGTGCGGAGCACCCGGCAGAGGTCGTCGATGTGGTCGGCGACCGGGCCCGCCTCCGCGGCGTCGGTGCCGCGGCGGCGGAAGAACGCCGTGAGGCAATCCACGATCTCGCCCGGCGGCTGCACGAAATCGACGAGGCCGGTCCCGACGGCGGAGAGCGGCATGCCGTCGTAGCGCGCCGTGTCCGGCTGCTGCACCACGCAGACGCCGCCATGCTCCTTGACGGCGCGCAGGCCGGTCGTGCCGTCGGCCCCTGTGCCCGACAGGATCACGCAGGCGGCGTTGGCCTGCTGATCGACCGCGAGCGACAGGAAGAAATCGTCGATCGGCCGCCGCAGCCCCCGCGGCTGCACGAAATGCGTGAGTTCGAGGACGCCGTTCTGGATGACCAGACCCCGGCCCGGCGGGATGATGTAGACCCGGTCGCCGGCGAGCCGCTCGCCGCCCTCGCACTGGTGCACCGCCAACTCGGTGTGCCGGTCGAGGAGCTGGGCCAGCATGCTCTCGTGGTTGGGATCGAGATGCTGGACGATGACGAAGGCCATCCCGGTCGGGGCCCGGGCCCGGGCCAGCATCTCGCGCAGGGCTTCGAGCCCGCCCGCCGAGGCGCCGATGCCCACCACCGGCCCGGTGAAGGGCGGGGGCACGACCTGCCCGGGGCCGTCCAGGATCTCCGAGGCTTCCGCCCCGGGCGTGTTAAGGAAATCCTGGTGCATCGAGATCCGCGAGGGTGAGCTTCGCCTGCGCGACGGTGGCGACGGTGTTGGCGATCGTCATCAGGGACCCTTCGATGACGAGGCCACTCTCAGCAAGCGTCGGGCTCAGCCGGGTCAGGGTCCGGCTCAGTTCGGTATCGTAAGCGGAAAGCAAGTCCGGTTGCGAGCGGCTGACGTCGAATTGGGATGCGAAAAGAAAGCGCACCTCGCCCGACAACGCCTTCAACTTCGACATGTACAGAAGATTGACGAACGGTCGGCCGTCCTTGCGGAAGTTCACGATCGGCGTGCGCACCGAGTCCAGCCGGCCGTTCTCGAGGAACGCGCGGATCTTGGCCCGCGCCTCCTCGTTCGGTGCCTGGCGCTGCAGGAGGCGGCAGTTGCGCCCGACGACATCCGCGTCCGCGTAGCCGGTCAGCCGGTGGAACGGCTCGTTCACCAGCAGAAGCGGGTTGTCGTCTCCGACGGCGGCCAGGGCGAGCGCGATGTGCGTGCTCGCGAAGTAGGCCTTGAGTTCGGCCGGAATGGTCTGCGTGTCCACGGCAGGTTCCCTGTCGCCTCCGATCGGTCCGACGCGGCGCGTCCGGTCGGTCCAACTAGCGCGGTCCGTCCCCATGGCACGCGACGCCCGCCGCGTCTCCTCGGGCGACGTGCCGTCGTGAACGCCCGGGCCGCGCAAGGCAACGACCGGCGCGGCGTCGATGTCGCCCCGGGCCCTGGACGGCGCCCCCGGCTCTCAGGCCTCGCCCGCGATGATGCCGCGGATGCGGGTGGCCAAGGCCTCCAGGGCGAAGGGCTTGGTCATCACCTGCATGCCCGGCCCGAGATGGCCGTGGTTGAGCGCGGCGTTCTCGGCGTAGCCGGTGATGAACAGAACCTTCAGGTCCGGGCGGTGCTGGCGGCCGGCATCGGCCATCTGGCGGCCGTTCATGCCGCCGGGCAGGCCGACATCGGTGATCAGCATGTCGATGCGCACGTCCGACTGGAGCACCTTCAGGCCCGAGGACCCGTCCGCCGCCTCGATCGCCGCGTAGCCGAGATCCTCCAGCACCTCGGTGACCAGCATCCGCACGGTGGGCTCGTCGTCCACCACCAGGACCGTCTCGCCCTGCTCGGCGCGGGGCGCGTGGGCGAGGTCAGGCAGCAGCCCGTCGCCCTCCGCCTCGCCGAGATGGCGGGGCAGGTACAGGCAGACCATCGTGCCCTGGCCGACCTCCGAGTAGATCCGGACGTGCCCGCCCGATTGCTTGGCGAAGCCGTAGATCATCGACAGGCCGAGGCCGGTGCCCTCGCCGATCGGCTTCGTCGTGAAGAACGGGTCGAACGCCTTGGTGATCACGTCAGGGGTCATGCCGGTGCCGTTGTCCGAGACGCACAGCGTCACGTACTGCCCGGGCTTCAGATCGCGCTCCTGCGCGGAGCGGTGATCGAGCCAGCGATTGGCCGTCTCGATGACGATGCGGCCGCCCGCCGGCATCGCGTCCCGGGCGTTGAGGCAGAGATTGAGCAGGGCGTTCTCGAGCTGGCTCGGATCGACGAGCGTCGGCCACAGGCCGCCGGCGCCCACCGACTCGATCGTCACCGCCGGGCCGACGGTGCGGCGCACGAGGTCCATCATCCCCTCGATCAGGCGGTTCACGTCGGTGGGCTTCGGGTCGAGGGTCTGGCGGCGCGAGAAGGCCAGCAGGCGGTGGGTCAGGGCGGCGGCGCGCTTGGCCGCGCCCTGCGCCGCGCCGATATAGCGGTCGAGGTCGCCGACCCGGCCCTGCAGCATCCGGGTCTGCATCAGCTCCAGCGAGCCCACCACCCCGGCCAGCATGTTGTTGAAGTCGTGGGCGAGCCCGCCGGTCAGCTGCCCGACTGCCTCCATCTTCTGCGATTGCCGCAGGGCCTCCTCGGCGCGCATCAGCTCGTGCGTCCGCTCGGCGACCCGCTGCTCCAGGGTCTCGTTGAGGCTGCGCAGGGCCGCGGTGACGCGGTCCCGCTCCGCCGCGACGGCCCGGCGCTCGTCGACGTCGATGAGGACGCCCGGGAAGCTGAGCGGCGTCCCGTCCCGCCCGTGGTCGACGCGGCCGTTCGCCTCCAGCCAGTAGTAGCGCCCGTCGGCCCGGCGGACGCGGTACTGGTGCGCGTAGGCCCCGCCCCGGGCGATCGCGGCCTCGATCGCCTCGGCCAGTCCCGCCCGGTCGTCCGGATGGACGGTCGCCACCACCTGGGCGAGGCTCAGGCCGTCGCGTCCGAGGGCGGGATCGAGGCCGAAGCTCTTCGCGAAGGCCTCGTCCACGGTGAAGCGGTCGCTCGGCAGGTCCCACAACCAAGTGCCGATGATCGCGCCCGCCGCCAGCGCGAGCTGGACGCGCTCGACATTGGTCCGGGCGACCGCCTCGCTGGTGCGCAGGGCGTCCTCCGCCTGCCGGCGCGCGGTGATGTTCCGGAACAACACCGAGACCTGCCGCCGGCTCGGCGGCTCGATGCGGACCGCCGAGACCTCGATGGTACGCTCCACCAGCGCGAAGTAGCGCTCGAAGCGGACCGGGGTGCCGGTGCGGAGCACGCCGCCGTAGAGGTCGAGCCAGGCCTCCGCGTCGTCGGCCGGGACGAGCTCGCGCAGCGTCCGCCCGACGATGTCGGCGATGCCGGTGTGGCGCTCGTAGCCCGGATTGGCCTCGACATGGACGTAGTCGCTCAGCGGGCCGTGCGGGCCGTCGAGGAAGGTGATGACGCAGAAGCCGTCGTCGATGGCCTCGAACAGCGACCGGTAGCGCTCCTCGCTGGCGCGCAGGGCCTCGCGGGCCTGCCACTGCTCGGTGACGTCGCGCGCCACCCCGGAGAACCGGACCGGCCGTCCCTCCGCGTCGCGCTCGATCTCGCCGCGGCGAGCGATCCAGCGGATCGCCCCCGTATCCGGGCGGCGGATGCGGTACGTGACATCGCCGAGGACCCGCCCGTCCCGCCGGCTCTCCGCCGTCGAGACGAGGCTCTGGTCGTCCGGAATGACCAGAGCCTCGACCATCTCGGCCGGGTAGGTCGCGCGCTCCGGCAACCCGTAGAGACGGCAGAAATGCGGTGTCGGGTGCAGGATCTGGTCGTCGATATCGACCGAGAACAGGCCGATCCCGCCTGCCTCCTGCGCCCGCAGCAGGCGCGCCTCGGCGGCGCCGAGCGCCTGCCCGGTGGCGCGCAGGTCCGTGCGGTCCCGCAGGATCCTCACGTAGCCGATGTGAGACCCGGCTTCGTCGCGCAGCGGCATGACCTCGCCGGAGGCCCAGAGACGCGACCCGTCGGCGCGCAGGTGCCAGCCCTCGTCCTCGGCCCGGCCGTGGTCCAGCGCGGCGCGCATCGCGCGCTCCGGGCCGCCCGCGGCCTGGTCCTCGGGGGGGAAGATTCGGGCGATGGACTGGCCGCGCATCGCGTCCGCCGTCCAGCCGAGGATGTGTTCCGCGCCGGAATTCCAGTCGGTGACCCGTCCGTCCCGGTTCGTGGCGATGATGGCGAACTGGGTCGTGCTGTCGAGGATCGCCCGCTGCTGCCGCGCGCGCGAAGCGGGCCCGTCCTGGTCCGCCGCGGAGGCGGCCGCCCGCGCCCGTGTGCGGAGCCCGGCGGCCTCCTCCTCCAGGGCGCGGGCGCGCCGCAGGAGATCGTCGATCCCGGCCTCGCCCATGGTCAGATCCCGCGCCGTGCTGTGGGATCCGCCGGCCGCCCGGCCGCGCGCAGGCCGGCGCCTCTGCGGGGCGTGCGGCCGGTCTCGGTCGAGGCAGCGGTGGGCACGGGCAAACGGGTCCGTCTTGCGGGAGGGGCTTGTCGTGCGGAGGGCGGGCGTCGCGTGGCCGCCTTCTGCCGGAAACCTGCCCGCGGCGCCACAGTCTCAGCCTAACGCACGGTGGCCAAGGCGGCTCCGAGAGCGCCCTGTCGGCGCGGATCCGGCATCGTCGAAGCCCTGATCCGGGCCTTCTCCGGCACGAGCTTGGGGCGAAATGCTCTCGACGGTCCGTCTCCGCGCGGATGTTTTTCGACCGGTCAGTCGCTCCGGAATGCGGGGGCTGACGCGGCTGCGCTGCATCTTCCGCGACCCATCCCCAGCGCGGCCCTAGTGCGGCGCGGCGAGGCGGCAGGCCGCGCCGCTCGCTCGGGGCCAGCCGTAGTAGATCGTCTCTGCCTGCGCGGTCGCACCGGCGGCAACCACCGGGACCGCGGTGGTCGGCGTGTCGAGGACCGCCCCGCCGGCCCCCGTGAACGTGCACGCGACGGTCGCCTGCGTCACCGGATCCGGCCCCGTGTTCCGCACCGTGAACAGGGCGCGCTGCGGCTCGTGCGAATCCGGCGGGGTGTGAAGCCGGGTCTCCTGGACGACGAGGGCGCCGTCGGCCCGCACCGGCGTAACCACCCCGAAGCCGGCGCCGGCTGCCAGGAGGGCGGGAAACAACCGCACGTACCGCAAGCTGTGCATGATCCGTCCCATCCTCCGTCGCGCGCCGGGCCGCGGCGCCGATGCCTTCACCGATCAACGCCGAACCGGCCGTCCGGGTCTCCGGCCGCCGCTCAGTTGCGCAGCGGCTTGGCGTCGATCTGCATCCGGTAGATCGTCGTCGGAAACTTCACGGCCGAGGCCTCGCCGCCATTCATCGTCGGGGTGCGGTTCATCTGCGCCGCCGGGATCCACAGGCCGCCCTGTTCGTCGATCCACATCGCGTCGACCCAGACCAGCCGCGGATCCTGCACCAGGGTGCTCATCGTCCCGTCCGGAGCGATCTTGAGGATGCGCAGGCCGTCCGTGTCGCTCGCGTAGATTGTGCCCGCCGCGTCGATCGCGGTGCCGCCCGTCGCCACGGTGGCGGCGTGGAGCTTCACGTGCGTGGCCCGCTCGGCGTCGCTCAGGGCGTCGTCGTCGAGGTAGCGGGTCTCGATGCTGTAGAGCGGACCGGTGCAGGCCTGGTAGTAGAAAGTCTTGCCGTCCGGGGAGACCTCCAGCTGGTCGGCGTGGATGAACAGCAGCTTGCCCTTGTCGTCCCGGAGCACCCGGCCCTGGCCGGTGAGCGGGCGCTGCGCGATGGTCGACCAATGGCCGTCGAGGACCCGGCGCAAGGTCCCGGTCTCGAGGTCGAGCACGATCAGCCCGGGCTGGCCGGCATCCGTCAGGTAGACGCTGCGGCCGTTGAAGCGGAAATCGTCGATGAAGCTCTTGTCGGTGGTGGCCGCCTGGAGCGGATAGACCTTGCGCACGGCGTTCCGGGCGAGGTCGATCTGCACGAGCTTGGGGCCGCCCGGCAGCGGCGCCGCGCCCATGCCGGGCGCACCCTTGTCGACCACCCAGAGATCGCCGTCCGGGCCGATCCGGATGGCGTTGACCGCCACGAACGCCTTGGCCGGGTCGTCGCCCTGCTTCCAGGCGTTCCAGCCCGCGTCGGGGAACGGCACGGCCTTGCCGTCCCGCCACTCGCCGAGTTCGATCCCCGTGTCCGGACTCTGGCGCTGGAACGGCGAGAACAGCCGGCCGTCCTGGGATCGGGTGATGCCGTTGAAGACCAAATTGTCCGACTGGATCATCGGCTTGAGCGCATCTGACCCGGCCGGGGCCTCCGCGGCGCGGCCGGGCGCCGCCAGGCCGGCGGCCAGCAGGAGGGCGAGGATCGAGGCGCGCATCATGGGGTTCCGGGGCCTGCGAGAAACGGTCTGGGCGGTAAGACTGCCGGGCGGACCCTGTTCCGTGCCGCCCCGATCGGCCGCACCCGATCAGCGCCGCGTCCGGCAGGGACTGCGACCGTTCGCCGGGGCTGGATCCTGCGGAAATGAGAACATATAGTGAACGTATAGGAACGCCGCGCGTGGCGGACGAGGAGGAGCGAGGGATGGCTCGGTACCGGTTCCACTGCACCAACGGTCTCGAATGCGTGTTCGACGCGCGCGGCACGGAGGTGCGCGCCGCCTCGCGCCTGATCACCCGCGCCCGGAAGGTCGCGGCCGACGTGCGGCAATCCCTGGCGAACCGGACCGACTGGTCCGAGTGGCGGGTGAGCGTGCACGACCTGTCGGGCCGGCGCGTCCTCGTGCAGCCGTTCGAGCCGGCGGCGGACCGGATCAAGGTGGCGGCCTGAGATGGCCGCGCCGATCAGGACGGTCCGGGAGGGACTGCCGGTCCCGCCGCGGCCGTCCGCGACAGCCGGAGAGCCGGATCAGACGATCCGTCCGCTGAGCCTGTCCGAGTTCATCGGCCAGCGGGCGGCGCGGGCGAACATGCAGATCTTCATCGAGGCGGCGAGGAAGACCGGGCAGGCGCTCGACCACGTGCTGTTCGTCGGCCCGCCGGGCCTGGGCAAGACCACGCTGGCCCAGATCGTGGCGCGCGAGCTCGGGGTGAACTTCCGCTCGACCTCCGGGCCGGTGATCGCCAAGGCCGGGGATCTGGCCGCGCAGCTGACCAACCTCGACGAGCGCGACGTGCTGTTCATCGACGAGATCCACCGGCTCAACCCGGCGGTCGAGGAGATCCTCTACCCGGCCATGGAGGATTACCAGCTCGACCTGATCATCGGCGAGGGCCCGGCGGCGCGCTCGGTCAAGATCGAGCTGCCCAAGTTCACGCTGGTCGGCGCCACGACGCGGGCGGGCCTGCTGACCACGCCGCTGCGCGACCGGTTCGGGATCCCGATCCGGCTGGAGTTCTACGAGATCGACGAGCTGGAGCAGATCGTGGCGCGCGGCGCGCGGGTGCTGGGCCTAGGCATGTCGGCGGAGGGCGCCAACGAGATCGCCCGGCGGGCGCGGGGCACGCCGCGGATCGCGGGGCGGCTGCTGCGGCGGGTGCGGGACTTCGCGGTGGTGGCGGAGGCCGAGACGGTGACGCGGGCGATCGCCGACCGGGCGTTGCAGCTGCTCGACGTGGACGGGGCGGGTCTCGACGTGATGGACCGCAAGTACCTGAGCCTGATCGCGCGCTCGTTCGGGGGCGGACCTGTGGGCATCGAGACGATCGGGGCGGCGTTGTCGGAGCCGCGCGACGCGATCGAAGACATCATCGAGCCCTACCTGATCCAGCGCGGCTTCGTGCAGCGCACCCCCCGCGGCCGCATCCTCACCAAGCACGCCTACCGCCATCTCGGCCTCGCCGTGCCGCAGGACGAGACCCCCGCGGCGGCGGCCTAGGACCGTTCCCGACCACGTTGAGACGGTCGACGCCGAAACGGTGGTCGTGGGGTGGGTTTGGATCATCCGATCCTCGCCCTCATCCTGAGCTGCGGCGTGAGCCGCCGCGAAGGAGCCCTCCAGCTATCCGCGCGATCCCTGGAGCCCTCCTTCGAGGCCCGCTGACGCGCGCACCTCGGGATGAGGGGGGGGATGGGACATGGCGCGGTCGGCTCCAGCGCCGGAGCCGACCCGCGCCAGGGCAGGGCCCGGCTGGATCCCGGCGGAGCCGGCGACGGTTGATCCTGCGCCGTCGGGAAACGCGGGCGCACCGCATGCGCAGTCGGGACCAGGAGCGGGCGCACCTCGCCAAGACCGAGCAGGACATCGCCGCGGGCCAGATGCGGATCACCGCGCAGGAACTGCAGATCCAGAGGATGCGCCTGCGCGGCCACGATACCCGCCGCGCCGAGGAACTCCTGGATTGCCTGCGCCAGACGCTCGTGCAGTGGCACGCGCATCGCGCGGAGATCCTGCGGGCAATCCGCAGGCTGGAAGGCTCCTAGAGCGCGCGGTCTGTCGGGACGCAGGAGCCGGTTTAGACCTCCCGGCTGAGGCGACGCATGCTCCCCCTCGGGCGTCGATGGCACACCCGGATTGTCAAGCTGAGCGGGACAGTCTTCTCCCTGGTCGCACGGAGGCTCTCACGGAGGCTGTCTTGCCGGACCCGATCTCCGTCCCCGGCCGCGTACAACCGGTGGTTGGTTGAGAGCGCCCGGGAGGCGATCCGGCGGTCGCGCGCTTCTGAAACAGACCGTGCCGATGATTCTCAATCCGGGGCCGCGGGGAATGCGGCCGGCCAAGATCCAGGCCCTTTGATCCGCCTGGAGATCCAAGCCGCCCGCCACCGTGTTCCCCCTGGGCGTGGAGAGCTTAGCATGACCAATCGCGACATCATCGTCATCGGCGGCTCGTCCGGTGCGACCCTGCCGCTCAAGACAATCCTGGGCACGCTGCCGAAGGACCTGCCGGCGGCGGTGTTCGTCGTGGTCCACATCCCGGCCCGGAGCCTCGGCCTGCTCGCGACCGTGACGGCCGCGGCGGCCCACATGCCGGTCCATCCGGCGGCGGACGGCATGGCGGTCACCCCCGGCAACATCTATCTCGGCGTGCCGGATTACCACCTCATCCTGGCGGACGGGCGGATCCGGCTCGGGCGCGGACCCCGCGAGAACATGGCGCGGCCGTCCATCGACCCGCTGTTCCGCTCGGCCGGCGTGTCGTACGGCCCCCGGGTGATCGGCGTGCTCCTGAGCGGCCTCCTCAACGACGGGACCGCCGGCCTGGACGCGATCAAGCGCTGCGGCGGCCTCGCCCTCGTGCAGGATCCGGCCGACGCCATCGCCGACGAGATGCCGCGCAGCGCGCTCTCGACCCTGGAGGTCGATCTCACCCTGTCGGCGACCCGCATCGGCGACGTGCTCGCCGATCTCGTGCGCGATCCCGCCGGCCCGCCGCGGCCGGTGCCGCCGGAGCTGCGGCTGGAGGTCGACATCGCGGCGGGCGCCCGGGTCGGCAGCGACGTGATCGGCAGGATTGCCACGCCGGCTGCCCTCTCGTGCCCGCAATGCGGCGGCGTCCTCTCGACGATGAAGGACGGCAAGCCGCTCCGCTTCCGCTGTCAGGTCGGTCACGCCTTCACGGCCGAGCTCGTCGCTAAGGAGCAGGAGAACTCGGTCGACGAGGCCCTGCGGGTGGCTTTGCGCATCATCGAGGAGCGGGCCGAGCTCGTCCGGCGCATGGCCGCCGACGGCCGCGAGGCCGGGCGGCGGGCGCTGGCCGAGATGTACGACGAGCGCGCGGCCGAGTACCGCGCCTATGCCGAGACGATCCGAAAAGCCGTGCTGCACACGCTTCCCTCGCCCGAGCCCTCGGGTCATGAGGGAGCACAGGAGGAGTGATGCGTACGCCGGCTGCAATGTCCGCGACAGGAGCGGGGTCTTGGCCCCCATTCTGGCGGGTAACGACCGTCCGCACGCGTCCATGAGCCCCGGATCAGCGCCGCGATGGTGACAGCCTCTCCCGATGCGGCCACCCCCGACCACCGGCCCGCCGTCGTCGCGGTCTGTGCCTCGGCCGCGAGCCCGCAGCCGCTGCTGCAACTCCTGCGCGCGCTGACGCCGCACTCCGACATGGCGCTGGTCATCGTGCTGCAGCACCGGGAGGCGCTGGACACGGAGCCGTTCATGCACGCCCTGCGCGAAGCCGGCCACGTGCCGAGCCCGATCGCGCCCGACGCCCCGCTCGAGCCGGGGAAAACCTACCTGCCCGATCCGGACGTGATCGTGAGCCTGGAGAACGGCCGGTTCCGGATCCAGGCCGTCGAGGAGCAGCCCGGCGCGCGCGGAACCATCGACAGCTTCCTGGTGGCGCTGGCCGGCGACGAGGACGGCCACAGCATCGCGGTCATCCTGGCCGGCACCGGCGCGGACGGCACGCTCGGCCTCAAGGCCGTGAAGGCGGCGGGCGGACTGGCGCTCGCGGAGGAGACCGAGGAATCCCGGTCCAGCGAGCTCGCGCGCAGCAATCATCCCGCCGCCCTGGCCGACGCGGTTCTGCCCATCGATCAACTCGCGGAGCGAATCAAGGACGGGGTCCGCCAGATCGAGCCCGCCGCCGGGCTCGCCCGGCCCGACGACGCGGAGGTCTCGGCGGCGCTGGCGAGCATCGCGGGGGTCCTGCGCAAGCGGACCGGACACGATTTCCACGGCTACAAGCCCGGCACCTTCCTGCGCCGCGTCCAGCGGCGGGTGCAGGTCGTCCAGGTGACCTCGATCGGGGCCTATCTCGACTTGCTGCGCGAACGGCCCGACGAGGCTCAGGAGCTGTTCAACGATCTGCTGATCGGCGTCACGCAGTTCTTCCGCGATCCGCACGAGTTCGACCTGCTCGCCCGCGAGGTCGTCCCGAAGCTGTTCGCCGGCAAGGCCCAGAACGACCGACTCCGGGTCTGGGTGATCGGCTGCTCCACCGGCGAGGAGGCCTATTCCCTCGGCATCCTGCTGCGCGAGCACATGGCCACCCTCGATGACGCGCCGCAGGTGCAGATCTTCGCCACGGACCTCGACGGCCGGGCGCTCGCGGCGGCGCGGGCCGCGCGCTACGCGGCCACGATCGCCGACGACATGTCGCCGGAGCGGCTGGCGCGGTGGTTCGTCAAGGAAGGCAACACCTACTGCGTGGTCAAGGAGCTGCGGGAGATGTGCATCTTCTCGCAGCACAGCATCATCAAGGACGCCCCGTTCTCGCGCGTCGACATCGTCTCCTGCCGCAACCTGCTGATCTACCTCGACGCCGAGCTGCAGAACCACGTGATCCCGCTGTTCCACTTCGCGCTGCGGCCGGACGGCGTGCTGTTCCTGGGCAATTCCGAGAACGTCTCCCGCCACACGCACCTGTTCGCGCCGCTCGAGAACCGCTCACGGGTGTTCCGCCGGCTCGAAGCGCCCAACCGGCTGCTGCCCAACTTCCCGTTCACGGTGGCGTCGCTACCCGCCGAGAAGCTGCCCGCGCGCAACGCCCCGCCCCGCGCGATCGAGCCGTCCCTGGCGCAGCGGGCCGAACGCTTCGCGGAGCGCTATGCGCCGGCCTACGTGATCCTCGACGAACGCTACAACGTCCTGCATTTCTCCGCCCGGACGGGCCGCTACCTCGATCCGGTCGGCGGGGCGGCGACGCTGAACCTCCTGCAGCTGATCCATCCCGACCTGCGCTTCGACGTGCGCGAGGCACTGTCGCGGGCCGCCGAGGCGGAGGAGACCGTCGAGCTCGAGGACCGGCGGATCGGGCTCAACGGCCACAGCCTCGTCGTCGACCTCGTGGTCGAGCCGGTCAAGCACGCGTCCGGACCGGTGCGGAGCTACTTCGTCCTGTTCAAGGACGGGCACGCGGCGCCGGGGCCGGAGCAGATCGCCGCCACCATCGCCTCCGACCAGCAGGCCTATATCCAGCAGCTCGAAGCCGAGCTGCGCGAGACCCGGGAGCGGCTCCAGGCGACCGCCGAGGAGGCCGAGACCACCAGCGAGGAGCTGAAGGCCTCCAACGAGGAATACCAATCCCTCAATGAGGAGCTGCAAGCCGCCAACGAGGAGCTGCAGACCTCCAAGGAGGAGTTGCAGTCGCTCAACGAGGAATTGACCACCGTCAATGGCGAACTCAGCCTGCGGGTGCAGGAACTCGGGCGCAGCAACAGCGACCTGAAGAACTTCCTCGAGAGCACGCAGATCGCGACGATCTTCCTCGACAACGAGCTGCGGGTGACGAACTACACCCCGGCGGTCACCGAGATCTTCCATCTCGTCGAGACCGATGTCGGCCGCCCGATCGGCCACATCAAGTCGCGCCTTGCCTACGACGACCTCCAGACCGATGCCCGGCGGGTGCTGCGGACCCTGGCGGCGGCCGAGCGGGAGATCGAGAGCGTGGTGACGGGCGCGCACTACATGGTGCGGGTCCTGCCGTACCGGAGCATCGACAACTTCATCGCCGGCGTGGTCATCACCTTCGTCGACATCACGGCGCGCAAGCGTACCGAGACCGACCTGCGCGAGAGCCAGGAACGCTTCCGCCTCGTCGTCGAGAATGCCCGGGACCACGCCATCTTCACCCTCGATCCCGAGAACCGGATCACCGACTGGTATCCGAGCGCCGAAGCGGTGTTCGGCTGGACGGCCGACGAGGCCATCGGGCAGAGCGGCAGCGTCCTGTACACGCCGGCTGACCGGCGGCACGGGGAGGACGTGAAGGAGCTGGAGGAGGCGCGCCGGGAAGGCTCGGCGCCCAATGTCCGCTGGCACCTGCGCAAGGACGGCGCGCGCGTGTTCATCGAGGGCACGACCCGAGCCCTGCATCACGCGGACGGGTCGCTCCGCGGCTTCCTGAAGATCGGCCAGGACACCACGAACCGGCGGGAGACCCGCGAGGCCCTGCGCGCCAGCGAGACGCGCCAGCTGGCGCTGATCGAGGGCATCCCGCAGCTCGTCTGGCGTTCGGCCGATAACGGGCAATGGACCTGGGGCAGCCCGCAATGGCTGTCCTTCACCGGCCAGTCGCAGGAGGAGAGCGTCGGCCTGGGCTGGCTCGACGCCGTCCACCCGGACGATCGCGACGCCGCCCTGGAAGCCTGGGAGCAGGCCGCGGTCGATGGCGTCCTCGCCGTCGAGTACCGTATTCGCCGCGCCGCCGACGGGGCTTGGCTGTGGCACCATACCCGCTCGCTGCCGGTGCGGGACGCCGAGGGCCGCACCGTGGAATGGCTCGGCACCTCGACCGACATCGATGCCATCCGCCAGCTCCAGGCCCGGCAGGAGGTCCTGGTCAACGAGCTGCAGCACCGGGCCCGCAACCTGCTCGGCGTCGTCTCGGCCGTCGCCGACCGGACGGTGAAGCAGGGCGGGTCGGTGGAGGCATTCGAGGAGCGGCTGCAGGCGCTCAGCCGGGCGCAGGGCCTGCTCAGCCAGGGCGGCAACGACACCGTCGATGTCGGCGCCCTGGTGCGGGCCGAGCTGGCCGCCTACACCGACGAGGCCTCACCCGCCGTCGCGATCGAGGGGCCGGAGGTCCGGCTCAAGGCGCGGCAGGTGCAGAACTTCGCCCTCGCCCTGCACGAGCTCACCACAAATGCGGTGAAGTACGGCGCCCTGAAGGACGGCTCCGGACGCCTGTCGATCACGTGGGACCTCGCGCACGATGAGAGCACGGGCCGCCGGCTCGCGCTGCGCTGGATCGAGAGCGGGGTCGCTATCCCCCAGGGCGCGGCGCCCCGGCGCGGCTACGGCACGGAGCTGATCCAGGAGGCGCTCGCCTACGCGCTGCAGGCCGAGGTCGAATACGTCCTCGAGCCGGGCGGCGTGCGCTGCCGGATCGAGATGCCGGTTTCCTGACCAAGGTGAACCCGCGATCACGCTGTCCGGTTGAATCCCGTGTGTCCCGATCGGTCCCCGGAGAGCCCATGTCCTGCGCTGATGCTCCCCTGACCGGTCGCCGCGTCCTGGTCGTCGAGGACGAGTACCTGATCGCCAGCGAGGTGAAGCGCTGGCTGCAGGCGGCCGGGTCCGAGGTGCTGGGCCCGGTGCCGAGCGTGGATAGGGCCCTGGACCTGATCGAGGAGCGCCGCCCCGACGTGGCGGTGCTCGACGTCAATCTCGGCGCAGGCGATGACGTCTACCCGGTCGCCGACCGATTGGGAGCGCTGGGAGTGCCGTACCTGTTCGCCACGGGCGACGTGCGCTTGGCCGACACCTCGATCTACCGGGACCGGCCGCGGCTGGAGAAGCCGTTCCTGGCGCGGGAGCTGGTGCGCGCCCTGAGCGCGATCCTCGCCGAGAGCCGCGCCTGAGCGGGCCGCGCCGGGAGCGGTGAGGCGGCACACCCGCGCGGTCGGAGCCGGGCCGGGCTGCGGCGCGGTCGCGCGCTCGACAACCCGGCACGCACTCACCATCTTGGCGGCAACAAAGGACGTCCGCCATGACAACCTATCGCAAGTCGCCCGAGGCGATCGCGGCGCTGACGCCGGAGCAGTACCGGGTCACCCAGCAGAACGGCACCGAGCGGCCCGGCACGGGCCCGCTCCTCGGCAACAAGGAGCCCGGCATCTACGTCGACATCGTCTCCGGCGAGCCGCTGTTTGCCAGCGCTGCCAAATACGAATCCGGCTGCGGCTGGCCGAGCTTCACCCGGCCGATCGACCCCGCGCACGTGACCGAGCTCCGCGACGTGTCGCACGGCATGGTCCGCACCGAGGTCCGGTCCACGCACGGGGACAGCCATCTCGGCCACGTGTTCAACGACGGCCCGCGCGACCGCGGCGGCCTGCGCTACTGCATCAACTCGGCGGCGCTCCGCTTCGTGCACCGGGACGACATGGAAGCGCAGGGCTACGGCGCCTACCTGCCTCAGGTGGAGACGGTATCATGAGCATCGAACGCGCAGTTCTCGCCGGCGGCTGCTTCTGGGGCATGCAGGATCTGATCCGCAAGCTGCCCGGCGTGGTCTCGACCCGGGTCGGCTACACGGGCGGGGACGTCCCGCACGCGACCTACCGCAACCACGGCACGCATGCGGAGGGGATCGAGATCACGTTCGATCCCGCGATGATCAGCTTCCGCCGCCTGCTGGAATTCTTCTTCCAGATCCACGACCCGACCACGCCGAACCGCCAGGGCAACGACCGCGGCCTGAGCTACCGCTCCGCGATCTTCTACGTCACGCCCGAGCAGAAGCGGGTCGCCGAGGACACGATCGCGGATGTCGAAGCGTCGGGCCTCTGGCCGGGCAAGGTCGTGACCGAGGTCGCGCCGGCCGGCGATTTCTGGGAGGCGGAGCCCGAGCACCAGGATTACCTGGAGCGGATTCCGAACGGCTACACCTGCCACTTCGTCCGGCCGGGCTGGCGGCTGCCGCAGCGCTCCGACGCGGCCTGAGGAACCGGCGCACCTTGGGGGCGCCGTCATCCCGGGGCGCCGCAGGCGAGCCCGGGATGCAGAACCACTGTCGGAGCAAATCATCGGCACCTCGGCGAGTCTGGATCCCGGGCTCCGCTGCGCGGCCCCGGGATGACGGTGGCGCCGGCGGCCGGGGATGGGGAGGGGGCTTCGAGACTGGCCATGAGCGACGACGCGCCCGGACAGACCCTCAGCATCTACTACGATGGCGGCTGCCCGCTCTGCCGGGCCGAGATCGACCAGTACCGCCGCTGTGCCGGCGCGGAGCGGCTCGCCTTCGTCGATGTCGGCCGCGGCGTGCCGGAGCCGGCGCTCGGGCCGGATCTCCCGCGCGACGCCGCCCTGCGGCGCTTCCACGTCCGCACCGCGGAGGGCCAGCTGGTCTCCGGCGCGGCGGCCTTCGCGCGCCTCTGGCAGACCCTGCCGGGCTGGCGCTGGCTCGGACGGCTGATCGACTGGCGCGTGCTGGGCGTCCGGCCCGTGCTGCCGGTCGCTGAGGCCGCCTACCGCCTGTCCCTGACCGTGCGGCCCCGGCTGGCGCGGCTGGTCGCCCGGCGATCCGGGGCGTGACCCGGTGGCGACGCGCTGCGTCCACTATGTCGGCTTCCGGGACGACCGCTACTGGAACGCGGTCCGGATCTTCGGCGGCCCGCGGGTGATCCATCGCCGCTGGGACTTCTACGCGACCCGCGACATCGGTCCCGACGACATCGTGGTCTTCGCCGAGGGCGACGACACGCAGCCGATCGCCGCGCGCAACGCCACCGACCTCGACGAGCGCTGGCTGTAGCGCCCAGGTGGCGGGGAAGGCCGTCGATCCCGTCATTCCGGGTCCGCGTAGCGGAGCCCGGAATCCGGACCCGCCGCCGCGCCAAGATCCTGCGCCGACAGCGGCTCTGGTTTCCGGGCTCGCCTGCGGCGCCCCGGAATGACGGTGCGGCGTACCGCTTGTCGAGCTCCCGCGTGAGGATGGATCCTCTCAAGCGCGCCGCCCTAAGCCCGTGCGGGCGAGAAGGCCCCGCCGTGATCCTAGAGCGCGCCCGGGAAGAACGTCGCGTAGCCGTCCTCGTGGACCCGGCGGAGATAGTCCCGGTACCGGGCGTGGCCCGGCGCCTCCAGCCCGATGCGCCCGTAGCCGAATTCCGTGCCCGCCTGCTCGGGAAGCAGCGCCAGCGGCGCAGAGGCCGGCGTGAGCTGGGTGCCGCGGCCCGCGACCAGCGTCGTCAGGATCCCGTACATCTCGCCCTGGATGTTCGGGCGGCACAGCACCGCGAGCCGGTGCTGCCCGTGCCAGTTGGTCACCAGATAGATCATGCCCGACTGGCTCGGCACGGCGACGCTGCCGGATTGCGCGAACGGGGCGTCGATCCGCTCGGCCTCGCGGAACACCAGGCGAGCGCTGTCGGCGTCCCAGGCGATCTCGGTCCGGTAGGCGAAGATCGCGCCCGCATCGCCGAAGGAGGGCCGCAGGGTGAGGTAGCGCCCCTCGATCCAGGCCACGCTCTCCCGCGAGTAGGATCCCAGGGCGTCGGGTGCGTGGCGCGCCGCCTCCGGTGCCGGCCGGCCCGTCTCCTGGCGCAGGGACTGGCCCAGAGCCTCCTCGAGCCGGATCGTGGTCGCCAGGGTGAAGGGGCGGCGGCCGGCCAGCGCCTTCTCCAGCGTCGAGAGGCTGATCCGGGCCTCCTCGGCCAGGGTCTGCCGGGAGATGCGGCGGCGGGCCAGGGCCTCCCGCACGGTCTGGGCAATGGCGCGGCTCTGCGCCTCCGACAGCTCGATCTCGCTCACGGGCAGGCTCGCAGGGGCTCGACCCGCACAGATCCGCACGGAACCGCACATTTGCGCAAGCGTCGCCGTGTCGATCCCTGTGGCTCGTCAGGGCGTTTCCGCCTCCGCCTCGACGATCAGCCGCAAGGGTCCGGAGCGCAGGGCCGCGAGCGGCCAGCAGGTGACCAGGGCGAGATGCCGGCCGGGGGCCTGCGGGTCGAGCCCCGACGCGTCCCACGGCGCCACCCGCGCGCCGGTGACGCGGAAGCGGACGGCCCGGCCGTCGCGGCGAGTGACCGTGACGGGGTCGCCCGGCGCGAGATCCGCCAATACCGCGAACTGCGTGTCGCGGTGCGCGGCGAAGACCGCGATGCCGGGCTCGCCCGCCTCCGGCGTGCCGTCGAGCTGCCCGGGGCCGAAGGCCAGGGCCTGCCCGCTGCCGCCGCGCAGAACCACGAAGCTGCGGCCGGCCAGGTCGAGCCGGGCGACCGGTTCCGTGTCGGCCCAGGGCCAGGGCTTCATCGGGCGCCCCTCGGCCAGGGTGCGGGCGAAGGCACGCTCCAGCAGCGCCTGCGCCAGGACGGCCTTGGCGGGGATCCAGGCGGCCTGCGCGGCGAGGCCCAGGCCCGCAAGGGTGAGGAGGACCGCGAGGGCCCTCCCCAGTCCGGTTCCGGGACGGCCGCTCATCGCGCGTCCCCGATCCGACGGCCGCCGGACCGGCGCAGGCCGGCGCTCAGCAGCACGCCCAGGAGGGCGAGCAGCAGGCCGAGGCCGAGCTGCGCCAGGATCCCGGCACCCGTCTGGGGCAGGGCGATGCCGTCCCCGGCGGCGTTGATCGGCACGATGCGGGGCCCGGTCCCGCGGCTCGGGGCCGGTGCGACGCCGGGCTGATCCGATCCGAACACCGTGGCGAAGTCCCAGCCCGCCGGCAGGTTCAGCGGCAGATCGGCGGCCACGAGCGGCGTGCCCGGGGCACGGCGCGGGGTGGCGTCGACCGCCACGAGGCTGGTCAGGCGCGTCGTCAGCCCGTGCTCCAGGGCGAGGGCGAGGATCGCGGCATCGGCCGCGTCGGTGCCGAGGCGATTGGTGATGCGCGCCGTCTCGGTCTCGCCGATCCGGGAGCGCGCCCACACCTTCGAGATGCCGGCGCCCGGCGCGGCCCCGGAAAGGGCCAGCGTGCGGCTCCAGCGGCGGCCGCCGACCCGGCCCGAGACGGTCACGGACCCGCCGATCTCGGGGACCCGGGCGGCGAAGACCAGCGGCTCGCCGCGATAGAGGTCGGGCAGCGCGCCCGGCGTCACCTCGGCGCCGGGACTCGAGAAGGTCGCGGTGAGGTCGGTCACGGCCGGGGATTCGAGCTTGGCGTAGAGCTCACGGGTGCGCGCGTCGACCTGGGCGAGATCGCGGATCTCCGTGAAGCTGCCGCGGCCGATGGCGGCGGCATGGCGCATCAGGTGGCCGTTGGGCGCCGAGCCGATGCCGACCATGAACAGGCGCGAGCGCCCGAGATTCGCGTGGATCGCCGCGAAGATCCGCTCCTCGTCGCCGACCGCGCCGTCGGTGAGGAACACGACCTGGCGCACGCGCCCGTCCTCCGGATGGGGATCGGCCAGGGCCGCCTTCAGGGGCGCCAGCATCTCGGTGCCGCCGCGCGCCTCCAGGGCGGCGACGAAGCGCTCGGCCCCCGACAGGGCCTCCGGGGTCGCCGGGACGGGCTCGGGATGCAGCGCGTCCCAGGTGTCGTCGAAGCGGATGACGTTAAACCGGTCCCGCGGCGTCAGGCCGGCGAGGCCTGCGAGCAGCCCGGCCTTGGCCTGCCGCATCGAGGCGCCGGCCATCGAGCCGGAATTGTCGATGACGAAGGTGACGTCGCGGGCCGGCCGGGCGGCGGCCTCGGCCTCCACCGTCGGCGGGGTCAGGGTGGCGAGCAGGTAGGTCCGGCC
This sequence comes from Methylobacterium sp. OAE515, assembly GCF_041806315.1. NCBI lineage: Bacteria > Pseudomonadati > Pseudomonadota > Alphaproteobacteria > Hyphomicrobiales > Methylobacteriaceae > Methylobacterium > Methylobacterium sp. OAE515. The sequence continues at coordinate 579,499 of NZ_JBGMUV010000001.1, read as the reverse complement.
GGCGACGGTCTCGCGGAACAGGCCGAGGCCCGGCATCCGGCTCGGGACAGGCTCCCAGGTCAGTTCGAGGTCGCGGTCGGCCGGCACCGCGCCGTCGGCCAGGGTGACGGTGCGGGCCTCCGGGCCGGCCTCGGTCACGCGGATCGCGTGGGTCGCGCTGTGGACGGCGCCGATGGCGAAGCCCGCCTGGAGCCGCACCGTGACGGCGACCGGATTGACCGGACGGGACGCGGCCGGGTCGAGCACGGGCGGGCTGATCCGGGCGCGATCCGGAACGGGATCGCGCGCCGCCTCGGCCGAACCGTCGAGGGCGACCGTACCCAAGGCCGACGGCGCCGGATTGTAGCGCGGCGCCACCACCAGCGGCAGGCGCAGCATCCGCGTCTCGCCGGAGACGGGGATCGTCTGCTGATAGGTGATCTGGACCAGCACCGTCTCGCCGGGGCCGATATTGGCGACCGTGTTGGTGAAGACGTTCGGCCTCTCCTGCTCGGTGAGGGCCGCCGACTGCCCGGCCGCCTTCGCGGCCTCGTAGGCGCGCTTGGCCGCCGCCCGCTCGCGGATATCGGCGACGATCACGCGGGTGCCCACGACGAGCTTCATCCCGTCGACGGCCGCGTCCTCCGGCAGGGGGAATACGTAGGTGCCCTCGACCCAGTCGGCCGTGGTGTTGCGGAAGGCCTGGGTGACGGTGGCGCGGGCGGTCGGGCCGCTGACGTCGACGCCGATATCGGTCGCCAGTCGGACGGCCTCCACCGGCGCGGTGCCGGCCGGCCCGCGCAGCATCAGGCCGCCCCGTGCCGGTCCCGGCATCGCGTGGGCCGAGGCGAGCATGACGAGGAGCGCCAGCAGACCGAGGAAGAGCGGCGACAGCGCGGCGGCGCGCGGCTGCCCGTGGGCGGATCGTGGAACGGAGAACGGCATCGGAGTCCCTCCTGCGCCGGCGGATCGGGGCCGGCTCAGCGCCGAAGTTCCCGCGCCGAGCGACGCGCCGCCACGGGAAGCTTCGCCCTTTTCCGGGCCTGAACCGGACGCGCCGGACAGGCCGCGGCGGATCGGTGCGGAGGCGGTGCGGTCCCGTGCGCCCTACGGCGCGTCCTGACGGATCCGCCACGGCCACGAACTTCGGCCAACGAGGCTTGGCTCAGGCTCGGAGAGACAAATCCGTCACTCCGGAACCGCGGAGCAGGGCCCGGAATCCGGATCCGCAACGCGTGCTCGGCCTGTCACGGTCGGCGGTTCGGGATTGCCCGCCTCTGGCGTGCCCCTCCGGGTCCGGGCCCGCCTGCGGCGCCCCGGACTGACGGCATGCGCATCCACGAAGACCCACGACGCGCCTTGACTTATGCGCAACTTGCGTCTTAGTTATGCTCAAGTTGAGCAGAAAGGCCCTGCGGTGACCGAATCCGAGTTCCTGGCCGGCTACAATCCGGCGGATTACGATCGGCCGGCCCTGGCGGTGGACCTCGTGCTGATGGGCATCCGGGCCGGCCGTCTGGCGGCGCTCCTGATGCGGAGGATCCAACACCCGCAGGCCGGGCTTTGGGCGCTGCCCGGCGGCTTCGTGGGCATCGACGAGACCCTCGACGAAGCGGCAGGGCGCGTCCTGCGCGACAAGGCCGGGATCGCCCGGGCGCGGCTGGAGCAGCTCTACACGTTCGGCGCCGTCGACCGCGATCCGCGCATGCGTATCGTCTCGGTCGCCTACCTGGCGCTCCTGCCCGCGGCGGCCTGCACCGAGGCCCTGGCCGGCGGCGGCCTGACGGCGGCCGTGCTCGGGGTGCCCTGGGCGGGCGAGGCCGGCGGCCCGGTCTCGGCCGTGTCGGAGGGCGGCGCGCCGCTCACCCTCGCCTTCGACCATGCCGACATCCTGGCGCAGGCGGTGAAGCGGCTGCGCGGCAAGCTCGACTACACGGACGTCGCCTTCGCGCTGCTGCCCGAGCAGTTCACGCTGCGGCAGCTCCAGGACGTCCACGAGGCCGTGCTCGGCGCGCCCCTCAACACCTCCGCCTTCCGCCGCCGCATGCGCGACCGGGGCTGGGTCGCGCCGACCGGCGCCCGCGAGGCCGGCACGGCGTTCCGCCCGGCCGAACTCTTCCGCTTCGACAGGTCACGTCAGTCTTGAGGAGACCCCCATGGCCACGATCCGCAACATCGGTGTGATCGCCCAGCTCCGGAGCGAGGCGAGCAGCCACATCATCCGCTTCCAGAACGGCCGCGTCCGCCAAAGCGGGCGGGGGCTGGTGTTCTGGTTCCGGCCGGAGACCGCGAGCATCAGCGAGGTGCCGGTGGACGACCGCGAGATGACCCTGTTCGTCCGCGGCCGCAGCCGGGACTTCCAGACCGTCGTGGTGCAGGGCACGATCGGCTGGCACGTGGTCGACCCCGAGCTGCTGGCGAGCCGGGTCGACTTCTCGATCAATCTCGCGACCGGGCGCCTGCAGTCCGAGCCGCTGGAGCGGATCGAGGCGCGCCTCGGCGGCATCGCGGGTCAGGCGGCCTTGCAGTATCTCGGGGCGAGCCCGATCGGCGCGCTCCTCGACGCGGGCCCGGAGCCCCTGCGGGCCGCTCTCGAGGCGGTTCTCGCCGCCGCCCCGGCTCTGGCCGAGATCGGCCTCGCGGCTGTGTCGGTGCGGCTGACCAACCTGGCGCCGACCAGCGAGCTCGAGCGGGCCCTGCAGACGCCGACCTTCGAGGCCCTGCAGCAGAAGGCCGACGCGGCGACCTTCGCCCGGCGTGCCCTGGCGGTGGAGAAGGAGCGCGCCATCGCGGAGAACGAACTCGCGACGAAGACCGAGCTGGCGCGGCGCGAGACGGTGCTGATTGCCCAGGAGGCGGAGAACGCCCGCGACCGCGCCGCCGGCCTCGCGGAGGCGCGCGGCCTGGAGGCGGCCGCGGAGGCGGAGCGCATCCGGCTGGTCGAGGGCGCCCGGGCCGAGGCCGAGCAGCGCCGCGCGGCGGTCTACCGGGATATGCCGCCGGCCGTGCTGCTCGGGCTGGCCGCGCGCGAGCTCGCCGGCAAGCTGGAGACGATCGAGCACGTCAACGTCACCCCCGACCTGCTCGCGGCGCTCCTGGGCGAGGTCCGCGGCGCGCTTCCCGCGCCGGTCGCGGCGCGCTGAGGAGGGCGCCATGCCGGCCACGACACCCCGCGTGGTCTTCGTGATCCGCGACACCGATTACGAGCTGCTCCTGGCCCGGCACGCGACGAGCGGCCAGGTCCGGTTCTTCCTGGAGAGCCGCGGGCAGTCGATCGCCGAGGTCGAGGCCCGCCACGCACAGTTCCACGCGGTGCTGGCCGAGGCCCGCGGCAGCGTGCCCCTGGACTGGCGGCAGGCGCTGGTGCGGCGCCCCGATCTCGACCGTTTCCTGTTCGCCCCCGAGGACATCGTGGTGGCGGTGGGGCAGGACGGGCTCGTGGCCAACGTTGCCAAGTACCTGGACGGCCAGCCGGTCGTCGGCGTCAATGCGGCGCCCGACCTCTACGACGGCGTCCTCGCCCGGGCCCGGGTGGGAAGCCTGCGCGCCCTCCTGCCCGCCAGCGCCGCCGGCACGGTGCCGCTCCAGCGGCGCACCATGGTGCAGGCTCAGTTCGACGGCGGCGTGCGGCTGCTCGCCCTGAACGAGATCTTCGTCGGCCACCGCAGCCATCAATCCGCCCGCTACCAGATCGACGACGGCGCGCGGGCGGAGGACCAGTCGTCGAGCGGGCTGATCGTGGCGTCGGGCACCGGCCTGACCGGGTGGGCGCGCTCGATCAGCGAGGCGACGCATCTCACCCTGGAGGTGGGCATCGAGGAGGCGGCCTTCGGCTACTGGGTGCGCGAGCCGTTCCCGAGCGTCGCCACCGGCACGGCGATGCGCGCGGGCCGGTTTGCCGGCGCACCGCTCACCGTGACGTCGCGCATGAACGAGGGCGGCGTGGTGTTCGCGGACGGGATCGAGCAGGACTTCGTCGCCTTCGATTGGGGCCGGCGCGTCGCGGTCACGCCCGCGTCGCGGACCCTCAATCTCGTGGTCGCCTGAGCCGCCGCGGTCCCGTCACGGGCCGGGCGGGTTGAGCAGCACCCAGAGGCGCGCGATCCGGCCGCCGACGACCTCGGCCACATCCGCTCCGGTGACCGCGACCGGTCCGCCGTCCGGACCGGCCTGCCACTGCAGCGAACCCAGCCCGTGGTGCCCGACGGCCGGGCCGACGGGCGTGAACCGGAATGTCGGCCCGAACTGATCCAGCAGCCTGCCGGCCAGAGCGGCGATGGCGGCCTGGCCGCGCACGATGTCGGCGGGCTCGTACAGGACCGGCTCGTCCACGAAGAGTTCCGCCAGCGCCGCCGCCCGCTTGCCGGCGTCGCGCTCGTTGAAGACGCGCTCCAGATTGGCGCGCAGCAACCGGTCGTAATCCGGCTCCGCCTCGGGCCGGACGGTGTCGCTGGTCTCGGGCATCGGGTCATCTCCATCCGCAGGCGGGCGCTCGGATCCGCCTGGTTCGTTCGTCAGACGAGGCGGGCGCCGCCGTCAACGTGCAGGGTCTCGCCGTTCATGAAGCCGTTGCTCATGAGGAAGACGATTGCCGCGCCCGCCTCCTCGGCCGTGCCGAGCCGGCGCTGCGGCAGTTTCTCGGTGAGCGCGGCCACATAGGCCTCGCGGTGGGCGCCGAGCGTGCGGGCGAGGAGCGGCGTGTCGGTGGTGCCGGGCGAGAGGGTGTTGACCCGTACCGGGGCCAGTTCCAGGGCGAGGCCGCGGGCCAGGGCCTCCATGGCGGCCGAGGCCGCCGCCAGCACCGCGGTGCCCTGGGCGCTCGGGCGATCCGCCAGGGCGCCGGAGATGAGGGTGACGGAGCCGTCCCGGGCCAGCCGGCCTCCGAGGGCCCGCAGGGCGTGCACCGCCGCCCAGACCCGCTCGTCGAAGGCGCGCTTCAGGTAATCGACGTCGGCCTCCAGCACCTTCCCGGCCACGAAGGTGCCAGCGAGGAGCACGAGGTGGTCGACTTGCGGGATGTCGGCGAGCGCCGCCGCGATGGTCTCGGGCCGGGTCACGTCCGCGGCGCGCCAGCCGGCGAAGCCGTGCTCGGCGGCGACGCGCTCGGCGCCCGCGGCGTTGAAGCCGACCACGACCACCCTGGCGCCGGAGGCCTGGGCCTGCCGGGCGGCGGCGAGGCCGATGCCCGAGGTGCCGCCGAAGATGACGACGGTGCGGTCCTGAAGGGTGCTGCTCATGACGCTGGTCCCGTGCGGCGCCCCGGCGGCGCCTGTGGACCACAGAATGGGACCGGCCTGCGCGCTTGATAATCGGGCTCGTTCTCGGTTCAGTCGTGCCGTCATGGAACAGATTGGCCTCGACCGCCTCACCGGCCTCATCGCATTCGCGCGCTCGGCGTCGCTCGGGAGCTACACGGCCGCCGCCCGCGCCCTCGGCATCTCGCCCTCGGCGGTGAGCAAGAGCGTGCAGCGGCTGGAGGCGCGCCTCGGCCTCAGCCTGTTCACGCGCACCACGCGCTCGCTCACCCTGACGCCGGAAGGCCGCGACCTGCACGAGCGGGCGCTGCGGCTCCTGCGCGAGGCTGAGGCGATCGAGCAGGCCGCCGTTGCGGCGCGCTCCGAGCCGGCCGGCACCCTGAAGGTCACGGCCCCGTTGCCGATCGGCGTGCACCTGCTCGCCCCGGCCCTGCCGCGGTTCCGCGCACGCCACCCGAAGCTCTCGGTCGACCTGCGCCTGGGCGACCGCTTCGCCGACCTGATCGAGGAGGGTATCGACGTCGCCATCCGGGTGGGCGATCTCGCCGATTCGCGCCTCGTCTCCCGCCGTCTTGCGCCGCACCGGCTCTGCGCCTTCGCGTCGCCGGACTACCTGGCCCGTCGCGGCACCCCGGCGCATCCCGACGAGCTGGCCGGCCATGCGTGCGTGAACTTCCGTTTCCAGAGCACGGGCCAGACGCTGCGCTGGCCGTTCCGGATCGGCGCGAAGGTCGTGGATGTCACGCCCGACGCCGGCCTCGTCACGGATTCCAGCGACGCGGTGGCGGCGATCTTGGTCGCCGGCGGCGGCATCGGCATCTCGCCGACCTACGTGGTCGCGCCCCTCGTCGCGCGCGGCGCGCTGGTGCCGGTCCTGCGGGATTTCGCGGTCGAGCGCTCGGCCGTCACGGCGCTCTGGCCGGAGAGCCGGCGCGGCAACCCGAACGTCAAGGCGTTCCTGGCCTTCCTCGGCGAAGTGTTCCCGTCGCCGACCCCCTGGGACGCCCTGATCGGCGCGTGATCCCGCAGCGGCGCGGGCCCGCCTCACAGGATCCGCGGATGGCCTTGGGCTGCATCCGCCGCGCGAACGCCATCGAGCGCACGGGGTAGCGGGTTCCTCCGGTGGCCGGTCGCTGGTATCGGCCATGCCTGCACGTGATGAGCAGCTTTGCCGTTCACGTCTGCTTTCAGGACTGAGCAAGGGATCCGCGCATGCCGAGCACGTTTGGCCTGAACCGCACGCTGGGCAGCGCCATCGGCGTCATCGCCCTGGTGTCGGTCCTCAGCAGCGGCGCGGTCCTGATCACCGGCAACCAGCTGCAGGAGGCAACGGACGCCCGAAACCGCTCCAGTCAGCTGATCCGCGGCCTCGATAATTTCCGGACCGCCATGCTCAATCAGGAGACCGGGCTGCGCGGCTACCTGCTCACCGGGCGCGAGGGCAGCCTGGAGCCGTACAGGTCCGGACGCCTGGCCCTTGATGAGGCCATCAGCCGGCTCAAGGTCATGATCGGCAACGATGCCGAGCGCACGCGTCTCCTGGCCGACGCCGTGGCAGCCGCGCGGAGCTGGCAGGCCGACATCGGCGAGGCGGCCGTCCGCAATGCGGCCGACCCGTCGACCCGGGCCGAAGCGGTCCGCATCGAGGCGGACGGCAAAGGCAAGCAGTTCTTCGACACGGTGCGCGAGAAGCTCGCGGCCATCGAGACCCTTGAGGATGCGGTGCGCACCGCGCTGGTCGGACGTGTCGCGCAGGCACAGCGCGACGAGAGCGTCGCCCTGTGGGGCGGGACCTTGCTGACGCTCCTGATCTGCGCAGGCATCTGGATCGCCATCAACCGTCTGATCGTCCGTCCCCTCGTGCGCGTCATGGCCTTCGTCGCGCAGGTCGGCGAGGGCGACCTGTCGGGACGGCTGGAGGCGGGCGTGGCCGGCGAGGTCGGCCGCCTCGGCACGACGCTGAACGCGATGGTGGCGGGGCTGTCGGACCTCGCGCGCACCAACCGGGCCGCCACCGCCGACCTGAGTGCGGCCGCGGCCGAGATCCGCGCCTCGGCGCAGGAGCAGGCCGCCTCCGTGGAGCAGCAATTCGCCGCCGTGCAGGAGACCGCCGCCACGGTCGACGAGATCACTCATTCGGGCGCGCAGATCAGCAAGCGCGCCACCGAGGTGATCGCCACCGCCCAGGCCACCGCCCAGACCTCCCGCCAGGGGCTGCGCGCCGTCTCGGACACCGCCAAGGCCATGGACGCGATCCGCGAGCAGGCCGAGGCGGTGGCCGGCAACATCGTGAGCCTGTCGGAGAAGACCCAGACGATCGGCGACATCATCGAGACGGTCAACGACATCTCGGAGCGCACGCACCTGCTGGCGCTCAACGCGGCGATCGAGGCGGCGGCGGCCGGCGAGAGCGGGCGCAGCTTCGCGGTGGTGGCCTCGGAGATGAAGCTGCTGGCCGACCAGGCGAAGGCGGCGACCGGCCAGGTGCGCGGGATCCTGGGCGAGATCCAGCGGGGCATCAACACGTCGGTGATGCTCACCGAGGAGGCGGTCAAGCGTGCCGCCGCCGGCAAGACGCGCTCGGACACGACGCAGCGGACCATCGAGGAAATCACCGCGAAGGTCGAAGAGGGCGCTCAGGTGTTCCAGCAGATCATCGCGTCGACGAACCAGCAGCAGCTCGGCATCGAGCAGGTGATGGGTGCGCTCCAGAACATCCGGCAGGCCAGCCAGCAGACGGCGGCCGGCACGCGGCAGGTCGAGACCGCCTCGGCCAACCTGACGGAGCTGGCCCAGGCGCTCATGGCCCTCGCCGAACGCTACCGGCACTGAGGCCTGTCCGGCCTCTTCTGGTCCCGTGTGCTGTGTCGGTTCCGGTTATACGGCCGCCGCTCGCGGCGACGCAGATCCGCAAGCGCCGCCGTATCCATCCTCATCCCGGAGCCGATGTCGGCCTCGATCGCACGGCTGAGCGCGTGCGCAGTTCCGTGAAAGCCTTTCGCTTGGGGAAGCGAAGCGCGTCGCTCGGGAGGCGACCGAAGACCCGGAAGACGGCGGCGCCGTGCACGCGCTGGGCTCCTGACCGCTCCGGGTGGCGCCGCCGCCGCGAGTTGCCCTCGCGGCGGCTTCCGGTGATCCGCCCCGGAGAGGGCGCCACATGAGCGAGGGGGCCTCTCGATGATGGCTCTCCTGCGCCTGGTCGCGGTGGCGGGCTACCAGAGCCGGGACAGGATTACCGAGGGTCCCGGCGCGCCCGCCCGTGATGCTGCGCCTCCGGGTCAGTAGCTGACGTAGCCGCCGGCGCCCTGGCCGGGGCGGCCCGCACCGCTGGTGTTCACGGGCGGGGCGGCCTGCTGGCGTTCGGCCGAGCGGTTGGCCAAGGCGCGCCCGGCGGCACAGCCTCCGACGGCGCCGAGGACGCCGTGCCCCGCATAGTGGCCGGCGATGCCGCCCACGATAGCGCCCTTGATGCAGCCCTTCGCCTCAGCCGCCGGACCGGCAGCCAGAAGGGCACCCGCCGCGAGAGCGGCCGTGACGACACGCTTCATCATGATAGTCTTCTCTCCGCAGCATCATCGCTGTGGCGGAGATGTAAGCTCTGGAAACCCGGCTTTAAGAGGTGTTGAGAAGAATAATTATAACTGTCGTGCCCTTGATTTTCGGAAATCATAGCACTGATCGGAACCGATCCGTCCCTCGGCGCAAAGGTTATGCTGATGAATGCTTGATGAATGGAGCTTGTTAACCGGCTGGACGGCACTGGCCAACCATGAGGTCCTGGCTATGGGCAGGCCCCTTCATCAGGCTGGCGATCTGCCCCCGCTACCAGACGCGCGGATCGATCGCCGTTCCGGGCGCCCGGCCACCCGTTCGCGTCGACCGATAGGCTGGCACCAGGACTGAAACGTCGGCACGCGCAGGACCATCGGTTCAAAAAACATATCGCCGCCTCTAGACGACCGGTCTAATCGAGCCTATGTCGAGTTCATGGCACAGGTCAGCGGCAACATCGACACCCGACGCGGCATCCTCGACACCGCCCACGGCATCGTGGGTGCCAAAGGGTTCTCGGGCGTCGGTCTCAACGAGATCCTGGTCGCGGCCGGGGTCCCGAAGGGGTCCTTCTACCACTACTTCGGCTCGAAGGAGGCGTTCGGCGAGGCCCTCCTGGCCGACTACTTCGAGGCGTACCTTGCCGACATCGACGCGACCCTCGCCGAGCCCGGCCTCAGCCATGCCGAGCGCCTGATGAACTACTGGCGCAAGTGGCAGGCGACGCAGGGCAGCATCGACTACCAGCGCAAGTGCCTTGCGGTGAAGCTCGCGGCGGAAGTCTCGGACCTGTCCGAGCCTATGCGGCTGGCTCTCAAGCGCGGCACGGCCGGGATCATCGACCGTGTGACGGGCGCCATCCAGGCGGGGGTTGCCGAGGGCTCGCTGAAGGTCGAGGCCGAGCCTCGCGCGACGGCCGAGACCCTCTACCACCTGTGGCTCGGTGCGAGCCTCATGGCGAAGATCGAGCGCACCGACGCACCGTTCGAAGCCGCGATGACGACGACGCGGCGCATCCTGGAGCCGGGACCCGCCTGACCGGGCGAACCGATCCCGATGCGGGGCATGTCCGCGCGCAGACCTTAGACGACCAGTCTACTAAATTCCCATCGGAGGAGAGACCATGACCCCACCAAGCGCAAATCCCATCGCTCCCTACCTGCTGCTCGCCGAACTCGGGGCCGCCTTGTTCGGTGGCACCGCCGCCTCGGCCGAGGAGCGCATCACCCTGGAGGTCATCGGCGCCGTCCGTATGGCCGGTCCCGAGTCGGCTCGCCGCGCGGGCCCAGCGCCCGAGGGAGCCGAGGCCAGGCCGGCGCGCGAGGCGACCGCCGCGCGTTCCATCGACGAGATGGCGGCCCGCCACAACTGACCCGCTCGCGCACGTACCGACGACAGATCCACACCAACCCCGGAGAACGACGATGAAGATCCTGATGGTACTGACCTCGCACGACCAGCTCGGCGACACCGGCCGGAAGACCGGCTTCTGGCTGGAGGAGCTTGCCGCCCCCTACTACGTGTTCAAGGATGCCGGCGCCGAGGTGGTCCTCGCCTCACCCAAGGGCGGACGGCCGCCGCTGGATCCCAAGAGCAACGAGCCGGGCTTCCAGACCGACCTGACCCGACGCTTCGAGGCGGACCGCGACGCCAACGCCGTCCTGGCGGACACCGTCCGGCTCGATGGCGTCAACCCTGAGGGCTTCGATGCGGTGTTCTATCCCGGCGGGCATGGCCCCCTGTGGGACCTGGCCGAAGATCCCGCTTCCGTCCGGCTGATCGAGACGACGCTCAGGGCTGGCAGGCCCGTCACCCTCGTCTGCCACGCGCCGGGCGTGCTGCGTCATGCCAAGGCGCCTGACGGCAGGCCGCTCGTCGACGGCAAGGAGGTCACCGGCTTCACCAACACCGAGGAAGAGGCCGTGGGCCTCACCCAGGTCGTCCCGTTTCTCGTCGAGGACGAACTGAAGCGGAACGGCGGCCGGTTCAGCAAGGCCGGGGACTGGGAGCCCTACGTGGTCGCCGACGGCCTGCTGATCACCGGCCAGAATCCGGCCTCGTCCGGACCCGCGGCCGAGCGCCTTCTCGGCCTGCTCGCGCGCGCCTGACGCCCTGGGGTGCACGGACCGCAGACGAACCCGAGGCGCGTTCGGCATCCCGGCCGACCGCGCCTCGGTATCTACCCCGGCAGGAGGCCCGAGGCGCGGTAGGTCTCGATCAGGCTGTCGAACTGCGCGACGTCCGACCGGCTCCTCGCGTACAGCTGGGCTCCGGACACGGCGGCGAAGATCGCTCGGGCCCGCGCCTCGCTGTCCTCGGGCTCCACAGCCCCCGCCATGACCAGCACCTTGCCGAGCCAGGCGATGTTGACGTCGGCGAAGCCTTGCGCCTCCCGCTGCACGATGTCCGGCAGGTTGGCGTATTCCGCCGACATGAAGCTGCACAGGCAGAGCCTGTTCCCGTCCTCGAGCGACCTTCGGAAGGTGCCTGGATAGAGCCGCAGGCAACGGACCGGATCCGAGGTCTCGGCCAGCATCGCATCCAGCTCCGCCGCCGTATCCTCCCAGTAGCGCTTGGCCACGGCGGCGCCGAGATCGGCCTTGCTGGCGAAGTGGTGGTAGATGCTCGCCGCCTTGATGCCGACTGCGTCGGCGAGATCGCGGTAGCTCAGCCCGCCGTAGCCGTGCGCCTGGGCGGTCTTCCGTGCGGCGGCCAGGATCGTTTCCCGCGCGTTCGAACTCATCGCACACACCCCACCCGCACCGAAAAACTAACGATCGTTAGTTAGGGATTGACGAGCCAAAAATCCAGTCGTACTTCTGGCCTGCCTAACGACAGGTAGGGAAGCGACATGACGCAGGACATCATCTTCTCGGACGCTACCGAACTGGCTGAGCTGATCCGGACGAAGCAGCTCTCGCCCGTCGAGGTCGTGCGGGCACATCTCGACCGAATCGAAGCCGTCGACCCCAAGGTCAACGCCATCGTCACCGTCGCGGCGGATGCGCTCGACGCTGCAGCGGCCGCGGAAGCCGCCGTCCTCGCCGGCGAGGAACTCGGGCCCCTGCACGGCGTGCCGTTCACCGTGAAGGATTCCATCGACACCGCCGGCGTGCTGACCCAGCGCGGTTCGCCGATCTTCAGGGGTCGGATCCCGGATGCCGATGCCACCAGCGTCGCGCGGATGAAGAACGCGGGCGGCATCCTCCTCGCGAAGACCAACCTCCCGGAATTCTCCTACTGGATCGAGAGCGACAACCTGCTCTCCGGCCGCTCAAACAACCCATGGAACCTCGACCGCACGCCGGGCGGCTCAAGCGGCGGCGAATCGGCGGCGATCGCGGCGGGCATGTCGCCGCTCGGCCTCGGGACCGACCTCGCCATCTCGGTGCGCGGCCCGGCGGCCCAGACCGGCATCGTTTCGCTGAAGGCGACCCACGGGCGCGTGCCGATGACCGGCATCTGGCCGCGGGCGCCGCGCCGCTTCTGGCATGTCGGCCCGATGGCGCGCAGCGTCCGCGATCTCGCGCTCGCCCTCTCGCAATTGGCCGGCCCCGACGGACTGGACAGCTTCGCGACCAGCACCGTCCCGTTCGACGCCGGCCTCGGCGCCGCCCCCGACCGCAAGCTCCGCGTCGGCTGGATGGTCGGGCCGGGCTTCGGGCCCATCGACACGGAGGTCGCCGCGACCGTGCGGGCGGCAGCCGAGGCCCTCAAGGGCGAGGGTCATCAGATGGAGGAGGTGCGCATCCCGGCGCTGGAGCGCGACTTCGCCCTCGACGTGTTCAACAAGCTCCACGTCATGGAGATGAAGCCGGCATTCCGCGCGGCGATCGCCGGCCGTCCCGACGCCGAGATCTACACGATGGCCAGGACGATGCTGTCGCTGCCCGACACGTCGATGGAGGATTACGTCGCGGCCGAGCAGGCGGCGGAGCGGCTCCGGGACGGCTATGCCGCCTATTTCCGCGACCACGATGTTCTCCTGACCCCCGTGCTGCCGGTCCCGGCGCACAGGCACGGCATCCGGGACCTCGTCGTCAACGGCGAGACCGTCGACCTGACCTACCTGCAGGGCGCGACCGTGCCCCTCAACGTGACCGGCCTGCCGGGCCTGTCGATGCGGTTCGGGACCAGCCGCGACGGGCTGCCGATCAACGTGCAGGTGGTGGGACGCTGGCAGGCGGAGACGACCGTGCTGCACGCCGCGTCGCTGCTGGAGGGCCTGAGCCCGGTCCGCGGGCTGCACCCGAGCCTCTGACGAGAGAGAGGAAACCTGCGGGGCGAGCCGAGGACGCTCGCCACCCGCGCGCCGCGGTCGCAGGTCGCCGGCACCGGTCACGCGGCCGGAAGCAGGCGGAAGGTCGGGGAACGGCTCGGCCGGGTGGCGAACGAGCCGACCGGCAGCACCGGCCCGTCATCGTCCAGGACGAGGTCGTTGTCCCGCAGTAACCGCGCCAGGACCAGCACCGCCTCGGACGTGGCCAGCTGCGCCCCGATGCACACGCGGGGACCCGCGCCGAACGGCAGGAAGCTGTAGCGATCCGGCTTCTCGGGTCCGAGGAAGCGCCCGGGGTCGAAACGCTCGGGCGACGTCCACAGGCGCGGGTCGGTGTGCAGCAGGGTGAACGGCATCAGCACGATGGCCCCACGCTTGACCGGGACGCCGCACAGCGCGTGATCCGCCACCGCCTGGCGTGCCGTCATGTAGGCCGGCGGGTAGAGACGCAGCGCCTCATCCACCACGGCGCGCGTCTGCGGCAGAGCGCCGACGGCCGACCCGGCCCCGCCCGGGGACAGGTCCACCCGCCGCGCTTCCCGCCGGACGGCGCGGCGCCAGTCGGGTGCGTTGGCCAGCAGGTAGCAGGCCCAGAACAGCGTCAGGCCCGTCGTCTCGTGCCCGGCGAAGATCATCGTCGACACCTCGTCGGCCAGGAGGTCCTCCTCCCGATCCCCGTAAGCCTCGGACAGAAGGTCGAAGAGGTCGCGCGGCGCCCCCGGGTGATGTGCGGCCCGGCGCTGGGCGATGATCGCGAGGATGAGCGCCCGCCAGCGCCGACGGAAGCGCGCGCGGCGGAGGGTGGCGAGCGTCGGCACCCGAGGCGGCAGGATGAAGTCGCTCGCCCGCGGCCGCCCGACGCCGTCGGCGTAGGACAGAAGCAGGGCGCGCAGCTGCGGTCCGAACGCGTCGACCTCCAGGGAGAACATGCTCGTGCAGGCGACGGCAAGGCTGAGGTCCTGCATCACCCCGAGCAGGTTCACGGGTTCGCCGCGAGACGCCTCCAGCCGGGCGAAGGCCGCCTCGGCGCAAGCGGCCATGTGCGGGGCGAGCAAGGTCACGGTGCGGGGCGTGAAGGCCGGCGCCAGAGTCCGGCGCTGCCGGCGCCAAGCCTGACCCTCGCTGGCGGCGACGCCGCGCCCGATGAGAGCCCCGAAGATGCGATCGCCGGCCGCGATGCGCCGGTAGAGGTCCGGGCGCGTGGCCAGCACGTCGCGCATCGCCTGCGGGCCGGCAGCGATGACGACGTCGCGGCCGAGCATCGGCAGAACGAGGACCGCCTGCTCGCGGCACCGGGGCGGAAAGGCGGAGTAGGCGTTGCGGCGCAGGCCGGCCAGGACGCCGAGGGCGCCCACGCGGTCGGGCGCCAGCGGCGGCATGGGCGGGGCGAAGGAGGCTTGCCCGGGCGTGTCGGTCGCCGTGATGACGGTGTCCATCGGGTGTCCTCGTTGAAGGCGACGGCGGTCGTGCGTCGCTTCCCGACCGCTGCCGGGCCGGTTCCGACGGGCAGCGGGCATGCCGGGATCCGTACCGGCTTCTCAGGCGCGGTTACAGGCCGGCCGCTGCTTCGGTTCGAAGCGCCCGCTCGGCGTGGATGCCAACGCTATGCCGCTCGGGCTGAGGCTGAGCGGGGCCAGTTGCCGCGACGGCCGCGTGCCGGCCGCCACCCGCGATCGGCGCCGGGGTGAGGACCGGCTGTCATGGGACCAGACCGGCCGCCCGAAGCTTGTCCGGGAGGCGCGGGTAGACCTTGAGCGCGTTCCCCGCGAAGACCTTGGCCCGATCCGTTTCCGACAGGGCGGCGGCTTCGACGTAGCGCTTGGTGTCGTCGTAGGCGTGCCCCGTTTCAGGGTCGATCCCGTTCACCGCACCCACCATCTCCGAGGCGAACAGCACGTTGTCGGAGGGCACGACCTTGAGCAGCAGGTCGATGCCCGGCTGATGGTAGACACAGGTGTCGAAGAAGACGTTGCCCATCAGCGCGGACAGCGGAGGCCGCTTCATGTCCTGGGCAAGCCCCCGGTAGCGGCCCCAGTGATAGGGAACCGCGCCGCCGCCATGGGGAATGATCAGGCGCAGCGTCGGGAAGTCCTTGAAGAGGTCCGACGTGACGAACTGCATGAAGGCGCTGGTGTCGCCGTTGATGTAGTGCGCTCCGGTCGCGTGGAAGTTGCGGTTGGCCGAGGCGCTGACGTGGACCATGCCCGGCACATCGAGTTCGACCATCTTCTCCCAGAGCGGGTACCAGAAGCGGTCGGACAGCGGCGGATCCGTCCAGTAGCCGCCGGACGGGTCCGGGTTGACGTTGCAGCCGACGAAGCCGAGTTCCTTCACGCAGCGCTCCAGCTCGGCCGTGCAGTTCTTCGGCGAGACGCCCGGCGTCTGCGGCAGCTGGCAGACGCCCACGAAGTTTTTCGGCATCAGGCTCGCGACGCGGTGGATCATGTCGTTCGACACGATCGACCAGTCGAGGCTGGTGCGGGCATTGCCGATATGGTGGCCCATCCCGCCGGCGCGCGGCGAGAACAGAGCGAGGGAGATGCCACGCTCGGACTGAAGCTTGAGCTGCCGACCGATCACGCTGGCGCGCACCTCGTCGTCGGTGACCTTCAAGTCGGCGGGCGCGGGCGATTGCGCGGGGTCGTTGATGGCGTCGACTTGGCGCTTGCGCCACGCCAGCATGGCGGCCGGCTCGGTCGTGTAGTGGCCGTGGCAATCGATGACGAGGCCGGTGTGGCGCGCGGGCTCGGCCTGCGCCGAGATCGACACCGCAGCGCCCAAGCCGGCGCCCAAGCCGGCAAGACCGCGCATAAAGCCGCGGCGCGGCAGGCAGCATGGGCAGGACGCGCCTGCGGCAGGCTCGATCTCGACGGTCATCGTTGGGCGTCCTCCGGCTGAGTAACGGGTGCGCGCGACCTCTCGCCGAGGGCCGGCGTGCCGTTCGGAAACGGTCGATCCGCGGTCATCCCGGATCGGCTCCCACCGCGCGCAGGTATGCGGCCGTCGCCGGATGCAGCCAGGCGGCCGGTACGGTCGCGACCAGATTGCGCGGGTCGCTCTCGCGGCCCTGAGGATAGGACCGGGCCAAAATATCCCGGCCCCGGTCGATCGCGCGGACGAGCCGGGTGACACCGATACCGTCGAGGCCGGGGCGCGCCAGGATGAAGCTCCAGGACCCGACGGTCTCGATCGCCGCGTCCTGTCCGCGGAAGGAGGCCGGCGGGACGGTCAGACGGCGCATCGAGGCGCGCAGGGCCAGGATGGTGGGGATCGCCTCGGGGGCTGGGCCGAAGAAGCGGGCGCCGCCCGGAGCATCCGCGAGCGTCCTGAAGCCCGGCCAGCCGAGGCTTGCGCCCCACAGGGCCGCCGCGCGGCCGTCGAGAACCTGTGCGGCGCCCTCGCCGGCGTCGTCGAGGAGGATCGGCGTGATGTCGTGGTCGGGATCGAGGCCGGAGCCCTGGAGCACGGTTCTCCCCATGATCGTGAAGCCCGAGCCGCGCGTCCCGAGCGCCACGGCACGGCCGCGCAGATCCTGAACGCCCCGGATCGGACTGGCGGCCGGGACCACGAACAGCCCGGGCGACGCGTCGATGGGGGCCACGACCGACAGGCGATCGCTTCGGGCCTGTTCGCCGGACAAGGCCTCATAGGCATACTCACCCTGCACCAGCGCCAGGTCGAGCTGCCCCGCTTTGAGCAGGGTCAGGTTCTCCGTCGAGCCCTTGGTGATCCTCGGCTCGATGGTCACCCCGGGATCGACGTCGCGGAGTGCGGCGATGAGCGCGCGGCCGAAGGCGGGGAAGGAACCGCCCGGCGTCGCGGTCCCGAGGGTCAGGTTGAGGGCGGCCTCGGGCTGCTGAGCCCATGGCTGAGCCCATGCGGGCGCGAGCGAGCCGCAGGCCGCCAAACCCAGGAGCAGTTGACGCCGCCGCATCATATTCTCCCTCCGCGGTGTTCAGCAGCGCCGGAGCGGTGCGGCACACCTCGACAATCGCGCCGGAAAGCCCTCAGATCGACGCGCAAGCCAGACGCGCGAACCAAGGCCGCACGCCAACTCCAGCGGCCGACAATGCCCCGCGCTGGATCGGGAGGACAAGGCGATGCGACAGTACGCGTTACTGCCGGTTGTGGCGGCTGCCATGAGTCTCGGTTTCGGTTGCGTCGGCGGCGCCGTCGCGAAACCGCTGGCCTTCTCGGGAATCCGGCTGATCGATGGCCGATCGGCCGAGCCTGTCGAGGACGCCGTGGTGATCGTCGACGGCGACCGCATCGTCGCGGCAGGACCGCGCACCGCGGTCGCGGTACCGCCCGATGCCGAGATCCGGGAGATGCGCGGCCGTACGATTATGCCGGGGCTGATCTCCGACCACTCCCATGTCGGCATCGTCCAGGGCGTCGATGTCGGCGCCCGGAACTACACGCGCGAGAACATCCTCGCCCAGCTCAAGGCCTATACCGACCGGGGCGTCACCACGATCATGGCGCTCGGGCTCAACGGCGCGATCATGCCGGAGATCCGCGCCGAGGCGCATGCGGGCCGGATCCCCGGCGCCGACCTGTTCGGGGTCGATCGCGGCATCGGCGTACCGGACGGGGGCCCGCCCCAGGCGATGATCCGCGTGAGCGCGGATCAGCTCTTCCGTCCCGCCAACGCCGAAGAGGGCCGCGAGGCCGTCCGCGCGATGAAGGGGCGCGGCACCGACATGGTGAAGCTCTGGCTCGACGATTTCGGCGGGGCCGTGCCGGCGAAGATGCAGCCCGCGGTCTACGAGGCCGTGATCGACGAGGCGCACCGGCTCGGCCTGCGGGTCGCGGCGCATGTCCACGACCTGGAGGATGCGCGTGCGATCACCAAGGCCGGTGTGGATGTGCTGGCCCACGGCGTGCGCGACAAGCCGGTCGATCCGGACCTGATCGCGCTGCTCAAGGCGCAGAACACCTGGTACATCGCGACGCTCGCCCTCGACGAGGCGACGTTCGTCTATGCGGACGCACCGGCCTGGGCGCAGACCCCGTTCGTCCGGACGGCGCTGGCCCCCGATCTGAAGGCCCGGTTCGACGATCCGACGTGGCAGCGCGAGACGCGCGCGAGCGCCAAGGCGCAGGCCGCCCGGGATTCGCTGGCGGTGAATCTGGCCAATCTGAAGCGTCTCGCCGACGCCGGCGTGCGGATCGGGTTCGGCACCGACAGCGGCGCGGCACCCGAGCGCGTTCCCGGCGTCGCCGAGCACCGCGAGTTGGCCTTGATGGTGCAGGCGGGCTTCACACCCATGCAGGCCCTCACCACCGCAACGTCGAAAGCGGCCGAGCTTCTCGGTCTTTCCGATCGCGGCACGCTGGAAGCCGGCCGCCGCGCCGACCTCGTGATCCTCGAGGCGGACCCGTCCAAGGACATCGCCAACAGCGCCCGGATCGTCGAGGTCTGGCGCGCCGGCCAACGGCAAGACGGGGCATCGACGGCGCCCGGCGCATCCGCGACGTCGCGATAGCGCCCCGTGCTCCCGATCCCGGTACGGCCGGGCGGGAGATGCCGCTGCGCGGGACACCGATGTCCCGCGGGGAGGCGTGGCCGCCGCTGACGCGGTCACCGATCCCTGCGCGGTCGAGATCGGACGCGTCGTGCAGCCCGCCGAGGCGGAGGTCCCAGAAAACCTTCGCCTTCACGGTGTCGACCGCCTCGGCGCAAGTCGAATTTCCAATCCTGCCCTTGCGCGCAAGAATGCGCTCGCCATCTTCAGGCCATCCAACGGGATGGTCTGAGGAGGGTCGAGATGGCGGAGAACGTGCGTGAGCTGCGGCCGAAGCTGCCCGACAGCGAGAAGCTGACGGTCAATCTCGGCTTCGTCGATCTGGGCCATATCGACCTGATGGTGCGCGACGGCTTCTACGCCAACCGGGCCGATTTCATCCGCACCGCGGTGCGCAACCAGATCGAGCGCCAAGGCGAGGCCGTGAGGCAGTCCGTCAGCCGCAAGCAGTTGCGGCTGGGCCTGTCGTACTACTCGAAGCTGACACTCGAAGCCGCCCGCGACTCCGGGACGCCGATCCACATCCAGGTGCTCGGGCTGGCCAGCATCGCTCCGGATGTCACCCCCGAGCTCGCACGCGCGGCCATCGCCGCGGTCGAGGTGCTCGGCGCCTTCCAGGCCAGCCCCGCAGTCAAGGCCGCCTTGGCCGACCGGATTACCTGACACGCCAACGCCGACACGATGCTTCCCGAACGAGGCCGAGCCTTCCGCTCCGTCCGTCGCGCGCACCAGGATCAGACCCCATGAACGCGTTTCCGAAGATGGACTTCTCCAAGCTCGGCATGCCCAAGCTCGACCCGGCACGCACGGCGCGGATGATGGAGCGGATGGCTCGGTTGCAGACGCAACAGGCCGCGGCCTACGCCCGCTGGGCCGAGGGCCAGAAGGCCGCGGCCTCCGCCGCCGAGGCGAAGGGCGCGGAGGGCGCGGAGGGCGGCGCGACGATCGACATGCGCCCGCCCGCGAGCCCCGGCGAAGCCTGGACGGCGCCGGATGCCGCGCCGGGCGGTGCTCCGGACAAGCCGGCCTTCGCGCCCCACGGCGACATCGCCGGGGATGTGATGCGGACGATCAAGGCGGCGCTGGCGAAGGGCGGCGTCGGGACCGGTCTGGGCTCCGGCCTCGACGACGGTCTCGGAGCCGCAACGCCGGCCGCGCCGCTCCCGGACGGCGCACGCTTCGAGGCCCGCACCTTCACGGGTGCCGTCGGCAGTCGGAACTACAAGGTCTACGTGCCCAGCGGCTACACCGGTCAAGCGCTGCCGGTCGTGGTGATGCTGCACGGTTGCACCCAGAACCCGGACGACTTTGCGCGCGGGACCCGGATGAACACGGTCGCCGAGGAACAGACGTTCCTGGTGGTGTATCCGGAGCAGCCGCGCTCCGCCAACATGCAGCGCTGCTGGAACTGGTACGAGCCGGGCGACCAGCAGCGCGAGGGTGGCGAGCCCGCGCTGATCGTCGGCATCGTCCGGCAGGTGATCGCGGAATTCTCGGGCGACGCGAGCCGGGTCTATGCCGCCGGTCTCTCGGCAGGCGGGGCCGCGGCCGCGATCCTGGCGTCGACGCATCCCGACCTGTTCGCGGCGGTAGGCGTGCATTCCGGGCTCGCTTGCGGCGCGGCCCGCGACATGCCCTCCGCCTTCGCGGCGATGCGCGGGGGCGGTGCCGGAGCGTCCGGAGGGACGCGGCACGGCGTCCCGACGATCGTGTTCCACGGCGACGGCGACAAGACCGTGAACGTGGCCAACGGCGATCGGGTGGCCGCACAGGGACCGGCCGGACCGGACCTCGCGCAGGCGGTCAGCGCGGGGCGGACGCCGGACGGCGTGGCTTACACCCGCACGGTGCGCAGCGACGCGTCGGGCCGGGCCGTGCTGGAGCATTGGGTACTGCACGGGACCGGCCACGCGTGGTCGGGTGGCGATCCGGCCGGGTCGTTCACCGATGCACGCGGCCCGGACGCCAGTCGGGAAATGGTGCGGTTCTTCCTGTCGCATGCCGGCCCGGCGAACCCGTCCGGCAGCGCGGCGGGCCGGGGGTGAGCGGCGCCATCCGCTTGAACGCCCCCGGCCGCGGGGGCGCGCCGACGGACCCTGCTGAACCTCAGCGGGGCGTCCCGGGCGCTGTGGTGCCCGTCGCCGCGCCCGGTCCCGACGTGATCGCCCAGAGTTCCGTCGGAAGGCTGATCGGCGCGCCGGGCTTGTAGTCGGCCGAGTCCTGGATGTGGGACGTCGTCACGTAGATCGTGCCGTCCGGCGCCTCGCTGAACGTATCCGGCCACCGCAATTGCGGGTCCTGCACCAGGGTCGTGAGGCCGCTCCCCTTGGCGGTGAGGTCGCGGACCTTCACGGCATTGTCCTGCGGCGAGGTCACGTACATCCGCCCGTCCTTGCGGGCGATCAGCAGGCCGTCGGCGGGGCCGTTCTCGCCGACCGTGACGATCTTCGAGTCCAGCGTCCGGTCGCTCAGCATCTCGGGCACGAACGCGGCGGTCGCCCAACCGGTGAGCGCGTCGGTCGGCAGGCTGTAGAGCGTCTTGCCCTTGATGGCCTGCCAGTACAGCGTCTTCCCGTCCGGCGAGAGGGCGATGCCGTCGGCCGAGAACGCGACGTCGCGGCCGTCCGGGCGGCGCAGCGGCTTGCCGTCGTACTGCACGGTCACGCTCTTGTCCGGCATGGTCGAGGCATGGCCGGACAGCACGCGCTTGGCGGAGCCGCTGTCGAGATCCACCACGATCAGCGCCCCCTCGGCGCCGGAATCGGTCAGGTAGGCGGTCTTGCCGTCGGGCGCGATCCGCACGTCGTTGATGTACGAGGCCTGCAGCACCGTGCTGGTATCGAACGGGATCGTCTTCACGACCTGGTTGGTCTTCAGGTCGATGCCGACGAGCTTGGGGCCGTCCTTGATCACGTGCGCCATGGCGGGCGCGGCCGCATCGACCACCCAGAGACGGTCCTGGCCGTCGGCCACGACGCTCTGCACGCAGACGAAGTGGGTCTTCGGGTCGACCTCGTCCGCCTTGGCGTTGCGCCAGCTGTTCCAGTCCGCGTCGGGGTACGGGACGGGCTTGCCGTCCTTCACCTCGGCCACCGAGACGGGGGCGTCCTCGCTCCAGCGGGGGAAGTTGACGAACATGCGCCCGTCGCGGCTGACGGTGATGCCGGTGACCTGATGCGCGAAGCTTGCCACCTTGGTGAGCTTCCCCGGCCCGGAATTGGCGTCCTGAGCCGCGGCGGGGCCCGCCAGCCCGACGGCACCCGACATCAACGACGCGGCCAGCCCGATGCGAACGCCAACAGCCAGCTTCATAGCGCGCACTCCAATCCGATGAGGGGGGATGTTCGGGCCAACGCGTCAGGGCGGGGCCGGGTCCTGGATGCGGCGGGATGACCCCCTCAGCTGCGGCCCCACGCCCGCAGATCCCGGACGAACAGGTCCGGGGCTTCCAGGGCGGCGAAGTGCCCGCCGCGCGGCATCGTCTGCCAGCGCGAGACCGCGTAACCGCGCTCCAACCACTCCCGCGGCGGCGCGGGCGTGCGCGGATCCGGGTAGGCCGCGAAGGCCGTCGGCACCGTGACGCGGCGCCCCGGCGGCATCCGGCGCACGCTCTCCTGCTGCGCGCCGGCATAGAACCACGTCGCCGTCGCGAAGGCATCGGTCAGGATGTAGAGCAGGGCGTTGGTCAGGAGCTGATCGTTCGAGAAGACCTGCGCGAAGGGCCGCTCCCGCAGGTCGGCCCAGTCGTGGAAGCGCTCGACCAGCCACGCCAGCTGCGCCACCGGCTCGTCCGCCATGGCGTAGCCCAGCGAGAGCGGCTTGGTGCCCTGGAGCTGCGCGTAGGCCCCGAGCGCCTGCTGACTGGCCGCGGCCGCCTTCTGCCAGGCCCGCTCCGCCGCGCTCTCGGGCTCGGCATCGGGCTGCACCAGCAGGTAGTTGAGATGGATCGCCTCCAGCGACGCGGCGTGGTCGAGGCCGAGCCAGGCCGCGACGCCGGCGCCCCAGTCGCCGCCCTGCACCCGGTATCGGGAATAGCCCAGCCCCTCGCGCATCAGGCGGTCGAACAGACGCGCCGTCGTGCGCGGCCCGATCGGCGCGGCGGGCTTTCCCGAGAAGCCGAAGCCCGGCAGCGCCGGGATCACGAGGTCGAACGCGTCCTCCGGCCGCCCGCCGTGGCGCGACGGGAAGGCCAGGGGCTCGATCACCGACCAGAACTCGTAGATCGAGCCCGGCCAGCCGTGGATCAGCAGCAGGGGGCGCCGGCCTTCCGCCTCGCCGACGACGTGGACGGCGTGCAGGTCGAGATCCTCGACCCGGGCCAGGATCTGCGGGAAGCGGTTGAGCTCGGCCGCCGCTTTGGCCTCGTCGAAGCCGTCGAGCCAGTAGGCGCACAGGCCGGCGAGGACGTCCGGGTCGCAGCCGTAGCGCCATCCGGCCTCCGCCGGCAGGCGCGGCATGCGGTGGGCCCGCACGCGCTCCCTGACCCAGGCCAGCCGGGCCGCGTCCCAGGCGACGGTGAATGTCTGCATTGAAAGCCTCCGCTCGTATCCGCGGCTCGGGAGAGCGCCGAAGCCCGCCTCCCGGCAGGAGCGGCGCTGATCTGCTTCAACGCGGCCGGGTCGAGACCGTCGCGCCGGGAATGGGCCTGGCGGCTATCGCAGCGCCGGGACCGGCTCCCGGGCGGCGGCGATGCGGGCGAGATAATCGACCTTGCTGAGCTGCAGGTGATCGACGCTGAGCTGCGCCAGCGCCCAGCGGTCGCGGTCGCGCAGAAGGTCGATCATGATCCCATGCTGGCTGATCGAGAGCCGAAGGCCGTCGGCATCCGCCAGGGTCTTGGCGCGTATCGGAAGCGTCAGGCCCATATAGTCGGTGAGCGTGCGCACGAGGTACGGGTTCCCGCAGGCCTCGAACAGGGCGACGTGGAAGGCGTCGTTCGCCTCATGGATGCCGCGCAGGTCGCGCTTCTCCACCTTGTCGCAATAGGCATCCTGAAGCGCCTCGAGGCGGGCGATGAGGTCGGGCGCGGCCGGCAGCGCGATCATCAGCATCGCCTGCCGCGTCAGCGTCTCGCGGACTTCGTAGATCTGCCGGACCTCCTCGGCGGAGTAGGACCTGACGGTCGCCCCGACGTTCCGCTCCCGCCCGACGACGCCCCGGCGCTCCATCTCGACCAGGGCCTGACGGATGAAGTGCCGGGAGGCGCCGAAGCGCGCCATCAGGGCATCCTCGGTCAGGCGGGCTCCGGGAGCCAGCCGCCCGAAGATGATGTCCTCCTCCAGGCGCGCCACGATGGCGCCGATGCCCTCGCGCCGGAGGGGCAGGATGGAATCCACGGAGCCGTCCCCGGTCACCGGGCTTCCGCCCGGCCCGCGAGCCGGTAGCAATCCTCTACGAGCCGCAGCGTCTCGAGATTGTCGGCCGGTTCGGTCTCGAACGGCGCGCCATCCTCCAGGCGGTCGATGAAATGCGCGATCGCTGCCGCGTAGGACTCCGCGTAGGTGGCGGCGAGGTCGAAGGTTTGAAGCCGCGTCTCCCGCCCCGTCATCGACAGCTCGGATCCCTGGAGCCGGATCGCGCCGCCGGGACCCAGGATCTCGAGGCGGTCGGGGGACGCGGGTGGGGCCCCATGGGCCGCGAAGGTCGCGAACACCTGCACGGCGACCCCGCCGGGACCGGTGAGCTGGATCAGCGCCGTGTCCTCCCCCGCGAGGTCCGGACAGGTCCGGCTGGTCGCGCAGGCGGTGACTCGCAGCGGCCCCAGCAGCATGCGCAGCGTGTCGAGGTGATGGATGAGGACCTCGGCGACGAGCATCCGCGCCTCGTCGCGCATGAACGGTTGGCGCTCCAGGGCCGGATAGCGGCCCGCGCCGTCCGGCAGGGTGCCGCTCGTCACGAGATCCAGCCGCGCCGCGAAGGGCCGCCCGATGACCCCGGCGCGCAGCCACGCCGCGGCCTCACGGTAATAGGCGCGGAACCGCCAGTTCTCGTGCACCATCAGACGTGCCCGGCCCTCCACGGCGGCGACCAACGCCTCCGCCTCCGCGAGCGTCGGGGCCAGGGGCTTCTGGCAGAGGATCGGCAGCCCGTGATCGGCCGCCAAGCGGACGAGCTCGGCATGCACGGCGCGGGGCGCCGCGATGTCGACGGCGTCGAGGCCACCCGCCGCCAGCAACGCCTGGGCGTCCGGGTAGGTGTGCGGGATCTGGAACGCTTGGGCCCGCGCCTCGCGCCGCTCAGCGGACGGGTCGGCGATCGCCACGACTTCGGCGCGGCCCTTCAGGGCGGCCCAGCCTACGAGATGATGCTGGGTGACCCAGCCGGCCCCGATCAGGCCGATCCGCCGGACGGCGCTCAATGGACAGCTCCGGCCCTGCCCGGGCCGCCACCGGGCAGAGGCGTGGCGGGGATGGCGGCCGTGGTCCGCGCGTCGAACAGAAAGGCGGCCTCGGACCGGAAGAACAGGTCGACGATTGCGCCCACCTCGGCGCGCGTGTCGCGCGGCAGCCGGGCCGTGCATTCGGTGCCGCCCTCCGTCTCCACGGCGAGGAGCGTCTCGGCGCCGAGGGGCTCGACGGCGAAGACCCGCCCCCGGATCCGGCCGGCCGCTGCGCTCCCGGCCGCCTCGGCCGACAGGTGCAGATCCTCCGCCCGGACGCCGAGCACCACCTCGCGGCCGGCGAGGGGGGCGAGCGCGGCCGGCGCCCAGCGCGTCAGCGCGGTCTCGATCGCGGCCGTGCCGACCCGATCCCCGCCGGTGAGCGGCACGGTGAACAGGTTCATCGGCGGCGAACCGAGGAAGCGGGCGACGAAGGTGTCGGCCGGGTTCCAGTAGACGTCGAGCGGTTTCCCGACCTGGGCGACGCGGCCGCCGTTCATGACACAGATCCGCGTGCCCATGGTCATCGCCTCGACCTGGTCGTGGGTCACGTAGATCATCGTGGAGGCGAGCCGGTGATGCTGCTTGATCAGCTCGTTGCGGGTGTTGACGCGCAACGCCGCGTCGAGGTTCGAGAGCGGCTCGTCGAACAGGAACACCATCGGCTCGCGCACCATGGCGCGCCCGAGGGCGACCCGCTGGCGCTGCCCGCCCGACAGGGCCTGGGGCTTGCGGTCGAGATAGGGCACGAGCCCCAGCATCGCGGCCGTCTCCCGGACCCGCCGCTCGATCTCGGCGGAGGGCGTGCGGCGGCGCTTGAGGCCGAAGGCGAGGTTCTCGGCGACGGTCATGTGCGGGTAGAGGGCGTAGGACTGGAACACCATCGCGATGTCGCGGTCCTTGGCGGGCACGTCGTTCATCGTCCGCCCGTCGATCGAGAGCGTGCCGGACGAGATGGTCTCGAGGCCCGCGATCATGCGCAGGGTCGTGGACTTGCCGCAGCCGGACGGGCCGAGCAGCACCATGAACTCGCCGTCCCCGATCGTGACGTCGACGTTGTCGACCACGACCGGCCCGTTGGAGCCGTAGCGTTTGCAGATCTTCGAGAGCTGAACGACAGCCATCTACGGGCCCTTACTTGACGGCGCCCGCGGTCATGCCGCGGATCAGCTTCTCGGAGAAGAAGATGTAGACGATGATCACGGGCACGACCGAGATCATGACGCCGGCCGCGATCATGCCGATGTCCTGGAAATGGTCGCCCATGAAGGCCCGGATGCCGATCGGGAGGGTCCGCTTGTCCGGATCGGTGATGAGCACCACCGCGAACAGGAACTCGTTCCAGAGCTGGATGAAGTTCAGGATCAACGTGGTGGCGATCGCCGGCATGCCGATCGGCAGGACGATGCGGCGGAAGATCTCGATGTCGCCGTAGCCGTCCATCTTCGCGGCATCGAACAGGTCCTGCGGGATCCGGGCGAAGAATCCCTCCAGCAGATAGACCGTCAGCGGCAACTGCAGCGAGACATAGACGAGCGTCAGCCCGAGAAGGCTGTTGTACAGCCCGTAATCGACCAGGATCTGATAGAGCGAGATCAACGTGATCTGCGGCGGGAAGATGATCGACGAGAACAGGATACCGTAGACGATGCGGTTGCCGCGGAACCGATAGCGGGCGAGCGCGTGGGCGGCCGCGGCGCCGACCAGCGTCACCACCGCGACCGCGGCGACGACGACCATCGTCGAGTTCCAGAAATAGGTGGCGAAGTCGGAATCGACCCAGGCGATCCGGAACTGTTCCCAGTGGAACGGGCGGGGCCAGGCGTAATGGTCGGCCGAGATCTCGCCCGTGGTCCGCACCGACATGGTCGCCAGCCACAGGAACGGCCCGAGCGTGTACGTGGTGTAGGCGGCGATAGCGACCGCGAGGGCCGTCCGGCTCGCCAGGAAGCCGCCCCGCCCGGCGGCCGGGGGCACGGTCGCGTCGGCGCTCACGTCAGTACTCCAGCCGATCGCGGGATTTGAAGACCCGGTTGAGGATGATGACCGCCGCGCAGACCACGCCGAACCAGACCGTCGCGATCGCCGACGGGTAGCCGAGGTCGAAGGTGTTCCAGTTGAAGGCGCGCTTGTAGACGTAGGTCGAGACCGTCTCGGTCGCCCAGAGCGGCCCTCCACCGGTCATGATCCAGACGAGGTCGAAGACCTTCATCTTCCCGATGAAGGCGAGGACGTAGAGGTTGAGCAGCGTGGGCCGCAGCATCGGCACGATGACGTAGCGCAGCTTCGCGCCCCAGCCGCAATTGTCGAGTTCGGCCGCCTCCAGCACCTCGGAGGGCAGGGCGTGGATCGCCGCGAGGCAGACCACCATGTTGAACCCGGCCCATTTCCAGGCATGCGTCACGATGAGGGACGCCAGCGCGGTGTTCGGGTCACCGAGCCAGGAGCGGGCCAGCGCGTCGAGCCCGACGGCCCGGAGGCCCTCGTTCACCACGCCCCAGTCGTAGTTGTAGATCCACATCCACAGGATCGCGACCACGACGTAGGAGAGCAGGACCGGCGTGAACCACGCGACCCGGAGGAAGCGCGCGAACGGGACGCCGGCATAGAGCGCGAGCGCCAGGAGCAGGCCCGTCGCGACGTCCAGCACCGGGGCGACGAAGGCCCACACGAAGGTGTTGCGCACCGCGATCCAGAACGTCTCGTCGCCCAAGAGGTCGCGATAATTGGCGAGCCCGACGTAGGTCCGTTCCGACCCCTCGATCGTGAACAGGCTGTCGAAGATCGTCCGGAAGGCCGGATAGGCCGTCAGCCCGAGATAGATCACGAGCGCGGGGGCGAGGAAGACGAGCAGGACGGGCCAGCTCGCCCGCCGCGGGTCCGACACGCGACCCGATGCCGGTGCATCCTCCGCGGGCGGCGCCGTCGTCTCGAGAGCCGTGGTGCCCGCCACCGCGTCAGCTCCCCTTGCGGCATGCCGCGTCCATCTTGTCGGCGGCCTCGGCCACGCCGATCAGGCCGGCCGGGAAGGCGTTGTTCATGACCTGGGTGTACGTCTCGGCGCACTTGGATCGATAGTACAGCAGCGGCGTTCCGAAGAAGTAGGTTGCGCCCTTGTTGCGGGCGTTTAGCTCGGCGAAGTACTCGGCATGGCTCGAGTTGATCTTCGCCGGATCCGACTTCAGGCCGGTCTGCAGGGAGACCTGCTCCATCCACTTGTCGCCATTCCCGGCGGTGGCCATGGAGTCGAGCAGCGCGCCGGCGCAAGGTTTGTTCTTCCCGCGCGAATACATCACGAAGCTGCCGGCCACCGCCAGCGTCTTGCAGGTCGGGCACTTGCCATCGTCCATGGCGGGGAATTGCATGATGCCGAGGGGGAAGTTCGCCGGCATGCCGCCGCTCTCGGGTGAGGCGAAGGCGCGTCCCGTGAACCAGCTCGGATCCGGGAAGGTCAGGGCGCCCGGCTTCTGGTAGAAGTAATAGTGGGACTCGCCGAGCTTCAGCGTCGCGAAGCTCTTCGGATAGGCGCCGGCATCCACAAGCCCCTTGAACCACGTCATCACCTCTTGGACGCGCGCATCCTTGAAGAACAGCGTCCCGTTCAGGAGCTTCCCGTAATCCTCGGTGCCCAGCTTGCGCAGGAGCGACTCGAACAGGAGCAGGCCGCCCGGGAACGGCCGGTCGCCGACGCCCTGCGACACGGGCGTGATGCCGGCCGCGGCCCCCTTCCTGACCAGATCCGCGAAGCCGGCCTGTGTCAGCTGATAGGACGGCGGCACCTCGACGCCGACCTTCTTCACCAGATCCTTGTTGTAGTACAGCTCGACCGTGTAGGCCTCGACCGGCAGGCCGTAGACCTTGCCCTTGTAGGTCCAGGCCGGCTTGGCCCAGTCCTCGAACTTGGACAAGTCGACATGGCCATCGAGCGGTTCGAGGAAGCCGCCCGCCAGGAATTCGGGCTGGTCAGGCTCCAGGTAGAAGACGTCGGGGGCCTGGCCTGTGCGAACGGCGGATTTCGCCTGCGTGTAGATGTCGGCTTTCGGGATGAAGCTGAGCTTGACCGCGCATTGCTTGTTGGTGGCTTCGAATTCCCGGACGCGAGCGGCCACCCAGTCCTTCTTGGCCGGCTCGTCCGGCCAGTTCGACCACATGGTGATCTGGACGGGCTCGGCCGCCACGGCAGTCCCGGCCGCGAGCAGGCCCGCGCCGAACGTGAACGCCAGTCCAAGGCCAGCCCTGGGCATCGCGCCTTCCTCCCTCATGTTTGTTGCCCAGATCGTCCGCGACTGGTTCGGGATTGTCAATAAATATGCGGCCGACGCGGATTGATCGCAGACACCTGGCTCCGATCTCGTGGATTTTATTGATAATCGAGGATCGGGCCGCACGTGCGTAAGCGCCGGCGGCGGCCTGTTTCCGGTCGTTCCGCCGGGTTGAGAGATCGTCGGGGCGGTGGATAGGCTCCGTGGGTCGCGCCTGCGCCAAAGCGATGTTGAGCGGCTGCCGGCAAGCACAGGTTCCGTTCCGCGGCGATCGTTTGTCCTGTCCGCGCCTGGCCGAACGCTATCGAGTGACGATCTCAGGTGTTCTTCTCATCGAAGCGGACCGCTGAACCTGCGGCAGGATGGACAGCGACGCGCTGAGTATGGCCGATTGTCGCCAACGCCGGGCTTAAGCATCGGCGACGGGACGGATACGCCAATGAAGACGACGCGTCGCGTTTTCCTGACAGGTGCCGCATCCGCCATCGCGGGCGGTCTGGTGCCGGGGGTGATCCGCTCGGCCTGCGCGCAGGGCGCCGGGTCGACGATCCGGATCGGCATGGTTCTGCCGGTGACGGGCCCAGGTGCGGATGCCGGTCGCTACGCCCTCGCCGGGGCCAAGATCGCCCTGGAGGCGGTCAACAAGGCCGGCGGCGTGCTGGGCAAGCCCCTGGAGATCGTCACCGAGGACGACCAGACCACCAATCCCGGCGCGGTCTTCGCCTTCTCCAAGCTCGCCTCGCAGAGCGACCTCGTCGGCTTCCTGGGCTCGATCCGCTCGACCCAGAACCACGCCATGGCGCCCGACATCCTGAAGACCGGCAAGCCCGTCTGTTTCGGCGGCACCGACCCGGTGCTGACCCAGCTCGGCAATCCCTGGCTGTTCCGCTTCCGACCCAACGACAGCTTCTCGGCCCGGGTGATCGCCGAGCACGGCGTCAACGGGCTGGGGAAGAAGAAGTGGGCGATCATCCACTCCACCGACGCCTTCGGCACCAGCGGCGCCAAGGCGCTGACCGAGAGCTTGGCCAAGGGCGGCGCCACGGTCGCCCTCGACCAGGGCTACACCAACCAGAGTCAGGACTTCACCCCGGTCGTGCTGGCGATCCGCCAGTCGGGCGCCGACGTGATCGGCTCGTACTTCACCTTCGAGAACGACATCGGCATCTTCGCCCGGCAATTGCGCCAGCTCGGCGTCACCGCGCCGTGGGTCGGCTCGCCCTCGATCACCAACGTGACGGCGCTGAAGCTTGCCGGGCCGTCGCTCTACGGCACCTACGGCGTGGCCGACTACGCCGAGGAATCGAGCGACGCCGCCCGGGCCTTCGGCAAGGCCTACCGGGCCGCCATGAAGGTCGCCCCCGACAACCAGTCGTCCTGGACCTTCGACGCGGTGACGGTGCTGGCCAAGGCGATCAACACGGCGGGCAAGACCGACCCGCAGGCGATCCGCGAGGCCCTGCTCGCGGTGCGCGGCCACGAGGGCGCCGAGGGTACCTACAACTTCGACAAGAACGGCGACGGCCTGCACGGCTACAACGTCGTGCGCAACGACAAGGGCAACATCGTCTTCGACCGGCGGATCGACTTCTACCAGGGCTGAGACGTGCCGATCGCGCCAGGCCTCGGGGCCGCGCCGATCCAGCCGGATCGGCGCGGCCCCGGCGCATCCCCGAGGAAGCAACGCGTGCGGACCGCATGGACCTGATCCTGCAACTCCTCTTCACCGGGATCGGCATCGGCTCCGTCTACGCCCTGGTGGCGCTCGGCTTCGTGCTGATCTTCCGCGCCACCAACGTGGTGAACTTCGCGCAAGGCGAGTTCTCGATGGTGGCGGCCTTCCTGATGGTGGTCTTCGCCGTTGATCTGCAATGGCCCTACTGGCTGTCGCTGCTGCTCACCCTCGGCGGGATGGCCCTGCTCGGCGCCCTGTTCAACCTGGGCGTCTACTACCCGCTGCGGCACCGCAGCTACCTGCCGGTGATCATCTCGACCATCGGCGCCTCGATCTTCCTGGCCAACACCACGCTTGCCCTCTACGGCCCGCAACCGCAGGTGCTGCCGCCCGTGTTCGAGACCCAGGGTTTCCTGCTCGGGCCGGTCTTCCTCGACAGCCAGTACCTGCTGATCATCGCCGCGACGGCCACCCTGGTGGCGTTCCAGTACTGGTTCTTCGAGCACACGCTGGTCGGCAAGAAGCTGCAGGCGACCTCGCAGGACAAGGAGATGGCCGCGCTCCTCGGCATCCCGGTGGCCGGCATGATCATGCTGACCTTCGTGTACAGCGCGGTGCTCGGCGGCATCGCCGGCATCCTGGTGGCGCCGGTGCTGTTCGTGTCGATCCAGATGGGCGCCACGATCGCCCTCAAGGCGTTCGCGGCGACGATCATCGGCGGCTTCGGCGACGTCTCTGGGGCGATCATCGGCGGCTTGGCGCTCGGCATCATCGAGACCTTCGGGGCGGCCTACATCTCGGTGCCCTACAAGGACGCCTTCGCCTTCCTGGTCCTCGTGGTCTTCCTGGTCGTGCGCCCGCAGGGCCTGTTCGGCGAGCGCGTGGCGGAGAAGGCATGAGCGGCACCCCCACTCCGATCACCGGCTCGGCCGCCGCAGCCCCGGCCTCCGCCTCCGCGGCGCGCCGCCGGCTGCCACTCGGCAGCCTCGCCTACGCGGTGCTCGCCGCGGCCCTCGTCGCGCTCGCCGCGACGACGCCGCTCAGCGGTTACGCCCTGAACATCCTGATGCAGGCGGCGACCTACGCCATCGCGGTGATCGGGCTCACCGTGGTGCTCGGCCTGTGCGGACAGATCAACTTGGCCCAGGCCGGCTTCTTCGGCATCGGCGCCTACGCGGTCGGCCTCGGCACGGTCGACGGCGGTCTGAACTTCTGGATCTGCCTCGTCACCGGCCTCGGCCTCGCCGTGGTGCTGGGCGCCGCGCTCGGCGCCTCCACGCTGCGGCTCGGCGGCCACTACCTCGCCATGGTGACGATCTCGTTCCAGCAGATCCTGACCCTGGTCCTCACCAATTGGATCCCGGTCACGCACGGGCCGGACGGCGTGCCGAACATCCGCCGCCCGGCCCTGTTCGCGGACGGGCAGAGCTACCTCGCCCTGTGCGTGCTGGTGCTGGCCGTCGTCGGCTGGCTCGTCTGGCACATGCCGCGGACCCGGCTCGGGCGCGCCATGCGGGCGGTGCGCGACAACGAACTGGCGGCGGGCGTCTCGGGCATCGACATCTACCGCACCAAGGTGGCGGCCTTCGCCCTCGGGGCGCTACTGGCGGGGCTCGGCGGCGGGCTGTTCGCCGGCAGCTTCACCTATATCAGCCCGGACCAGTTCTCCTTCGCCGAGTCGATCGTCTTCCTGACGATGGCCCTGCTCGGCGGCGTCGGCTCGCCGGTGGGCGCCGTGATCGGCACCGCCCTGCTGATCCTGATCCCGGAATGGCTCCGCTTCCTCAAGGAGATCCCGGGGCTGTACCTCGCGATCTACGGGCTCGCGGTGATCCTGATCGTGGTGTTCATGCCGGACGGGATCTGGGGCTTCCTCGGCGACCAGGTCCGGCGCCTGCGCCGCGCCCGTCCGGCCGCGCCGCCCGCCGCCGAACTGACCCTGAGCCAGGGTGAGGCGTCCGCCGCGCCGATGCTGGAGGTCTCGGGGCTCGCCAAGCATTTCGGCGGCCTTAAGGCCGTGGACGCGGTGAGCTTCACGGTGGCGCGGGGCGGGATCCACGCGCTGATCGGCCCGAACGGTTCCCGGCAAGACCACGACGCTCAACGTCCTCTCGGGCCTCTACAGCCCCACGGGCGGCACCGTTCGGCTGGCCGGGCAGGACGTCACGCGCCTGCCCCCGCACCGGCGGGCGGCGGCCGGGATCGGGCGCACCTTCCAGAACATCCGCCTGTTCCGCTCCATGAGCGCCCTGGAGAACGTCGTCATCGGTGCCGAGCGGCCCAACAACCCGCTCGCCGCCCGCGACTGGGCGACCCTGGAGGCCCGCGCCCGGGCGGCGCTCGCCTTCGTGGGTCTGGAGGCGCGGGCGCAGGAGCCGATCTCCGGCTTCTCGTATGGCCACCAGCGCCTGATCGAGATCGCCCGGGCGCTCGCCGGCAATCCCGTGCTGCTCCTCCTCGACGAGCCCGCCGCGGGACTCAATTCCAGCGAGAAGAACGCCCTGACGGTGCTCCTGCGCCGGATGGCCGCCAAGGGCCTGACCATCCTGATCATCGACCACGACATGACCTTGGTGAGCGACGTGGCTAGCCACATCACCGTGCTGAACTTCGGGCGGTGCATCGCGGACGGCGTCACCGCGGGCGTGCTGCGCGAGCCCGCGGTGATCCAGGCCTATCTCGGCGAGGACGCCGCCGCCGGCCCGGCGGCGAGCCTCAAGACCGACCTCGCTCCGGTGTGATCTCGCGATGCCGACACCCCTCCTCGAGATTCGCGACCTCGTCGTCCGCTACGGCGAGATCGAGGCCGTGCGCGGCCTGTCCTTCTCGGTCGGCGCCGGGGAGGTGGTGACGCTGCTGGGCTCCAACGGCGCCGGCAAGTCCACGACCCTGAAGGCGATCTCCGGGCTGGTGCGCCCCGCCGCCGGCACGATCCTGCTGGAGGGGAAGCCCCTGGAGGGTCTCAAGCCCGAGGCGATCGTGCGGCTCGGCGTCGCCCACGTGCCGGAGGGGCGGCGGGTCTTCCCCGGGCTGACCGTCCGCGAGAACATCATGCTGGGCGCCTCGAACCGCTCCGGGCTGCCCAAGCGGGCGCTGCGCGACGAGGTCGAGGCAATGTTCGACCTGTTCCCCGACATCCGCCGGTTCGGCGACGCGCTGGGCTGGACGCTGTCGGGCGGCCAGCTCCAGATGGTGGCCCTCGCCCGCGGCCTGATGGCCAAGCCCCGCATCCTGCTCCTCGACGAGCCCTCGCTCGGCCTCGCCCCGGTCATCGTCCAGGCGGTGTTCGCGATCATCGCCGAGGTGCGCCGCCGCGGAACCACGGTGCTGCTGGTCGAGCAGAACGCCCGGATGGGTCTTTCGGTGGCCGATCGCGGCTACGTGCTCGAGACCGGCCGGCTGGTCCTGGAGGGCGAGCCGCAGGCGCTCTGGGCGAACGACGAGATCCGGTCGGCCTATCTCGGTGGGCGCACGAAGCCCGAACTCTCGGCTTCCGGATGACACGCGTTCGGCTGCGGCCGGGTGCCCAGACCTAGCCCCGCGGACGGGGGAGATAGGACGGAAAGCAGGGCCCGCTCGACCCTGAGATGTTTACGACGTGCCAC
The DNA here is from genome assembly GCF_041806315.1 of Methylobacterium sp. OAE515. NCBI lineage: Bacteria > Pseudomonadati > Pseudomonadota > Alphaproteobacteria > Hyphomicrobiales > Methylobacteriaceae > Methylobacterium > Methylobacterium sp. OAE515. The sequence goes on along the minus strand of NZ_JBGMUV010000001.1, from coordinate 544,985 downwards.
CAACTACCTGCGATGCCCAGAGGGCAAGGTAAGTGGTGGAGCTGAGGGGATTCGAACCCCTGACCTCCGCAGTGCGATTGCGGCGCTCTCCCATCTGAGCTACAGCCCCGTCGAGGCGCCGGCCTTGTAGGCGCGGGCGGCTCAGCCTGTCAATTCCTGTTTCACCGTCGTCCGCCACGCGCCGCTCCGGCGCTGGGTCGCGGGCGCCCCGAGGATAGCGCGCGAACCCGCATGAACGCCCTGATCTGGCTCTTCGACACGGTCGTCCAGCTCTTCATCTACGTCCTCATCGCCAGTGCGGTCCTCAGCTGGCTCGTGGCCTTCAACGTGGTGAACGTGCGCAATCCGATCGTCGCGCAGATCGGCGAGGTGCTCTACCGGATCACCGAGCCGGTGCTGCGGCCGATCCGCAACCTGCTGCCCAATCTCGGCGGCGTCGACATCTCGCCGATCATCCTGATCCTGCTGCTGCTGTTCATCAGCCGCCTGCTGCACGAGTATGCCGTGCCTGCAACCTACGTTTACGCGCAGTAGGATCGCCCGACCGTGAAGACGAATCCCGGCCGCTTCTTCGAGGATTTCCGCCTCGGCGAGACCATCCGCCACGCCACCCCGCGCACCGTGACGGTGGGGGACGTGGCTCTCTACACGGGCCTCTACGGGCCGCGCTTCGCCGTGCAGTCCTCGGACGCCTTCGCGCGCGCCTTCGGCTACCCGAAGAGCCCGCTCGACGACCTGCTCACCTTCCACATGGTGTTCGGCAAGACCGTGCCGGACGTCTCCCTCAACGCGCTCGCCAATCTCGGCTACGCCGAGGGCGGGTTCCGGCGGCCGGTCTATCCGGGCGAGACCCTGTCGACCGTCTCCGAGGTGATCGGCCTCAAGGAGAGTTCGAACCGCCAGACCGGCGTGGTCTACGTGCGCTCGGTCGGCTCCGACGAGCACGGCGAGACCGTGCTGAGCTATTGCCGCTGGGTCCTCTCGTGCGCAAGCGCGACCCCGAGGCCGCGATCGCCGAGGAGCACGTGCCGAGCCTCGCCAAGGTGGTCGACCCGCGGGATCTCGCGGGCGCACTGCCGAAGCTCTCGGCCGCCGCCTACGATACGGATCTGGCCGGCAGCCCGCACCGCTTCGCGGATTACGCGGTGGGCGAGAAGATCGACCACGTCGACGGCATGACCGTCGAGGAGGCCGAGCACCAGATCGCCACGCGCCTGTTCCAGAACACCGCCAAGGTCCATTTCGACGGCCTCGCCGCCAAGGACACCCGGTTCGGCCGGCGGCTGATCTACGGCGGCCACGTGATCTCGCTGGCCCGGGCGCTCAGCTTCAACGGGCTCGCCAACGTGTTCGCGATCGCCGGCATCAATGCCGGCCGCCACGTGGCGCCGCTCTTCGCCGGCGACACGGTCTATGCCTGGAGCGAGGTGCTGGATTCGGCCGATGTCGGCCGCGACGATGTCGGGCTCCTGCGCCTGCGCACGGTCGCCACCAAGAACCAGCCCTGCGGCGCCTTCCCGGACCGCGCGGGCGAGGGCTATGACCCGGCCGTAATCCTCGACCTCGACTACTGGGCCTTCGCGCCGAAGTAGAACGGGCGCCCGGACCCGCACGCCGTGGCGGCCAGGATCCCGAAGGCGGGCGCCGTGACCGTGCGGCGCGCCGTGCCGGAGGATGCGCCCGCGATCGCCGCGATCCACGTGACCGCCTGGCACGAGACCTATACCGGCCTCCTGCCCGACACGATGATCTCCGCCCTCACGGTCGAGGTGCGGCAGGCCTGGTGGGCGCAGCTTCTGAGCAATCCGCCGGCGACGCGCGGAGGCGCGGCGTACCTGGCCGCGCTTGACGGGACGCCCATCGGATTCGGCACCTGCAACGCTCAGCGCTCGGACGTGCTGGCGGCGGCGGGCTTCGACGGGGAGATCAGCAGCCTCTACGTCCTGCGCGCCGCACAGGGGCGGGGGGCGGGGCGGGCGCTCATGGCCCGGATGGCGACGCGTCTGCAGCGGGCGGAGTACCGCGCCGCCGGGCTCTGGGTGCTGCGCGAGAATGCGGCCGGCCGGCGCTTCTTCGAGGGCTGTGGCGGCACGCTGCCCGACGGGGATGCGGGTCTCCGCGTCCAGGGCCGGTTCACGGAAGTCGCCTATGGCTGGCGCGATCTCGCGCCGCTCACGGCCCTCGCACCGGATCCGGGCTCAGGTCCGGGCGCCCCGCGGCCGGCGCGCCGCACGGCGCCTCCGCGGGCCCGTGCGAGCGGGGGATGACCGGCCGTCCGGCGCCTCAGCGGATGCCGGCGCCCACCACCCCGGCCTCGACCGCCAGGGAGAGGCGGTCCGTAACCGCCCACTCGACGCCGACGCCCGCCACCGGCCGCACCGCGATGTCCTGGCGGGTGAACGGCAGCGTCGACGGCGTCGGGCCGACCCGCAGGGTCTCGTGGAGCGCCACGGCGCCGCCCTTGGCGTAGAGCAGCACGTCCGGGGTCAGGAGCGTCCCGACCTTTACCTCCAGGGCACCGGCGAAGTCGCGCGCATAGGCGAGGCGCCCGTAGCCCGGCGTCAGGGTGCCGTCGAGCCCGGCCAGATAGTCGAACCCGCCGCTGATCCCGTAGAGGATCGGGCCCGCCTGCCACATCCGGCCGCCCTCGAAGCCGATCGTAGGGCCCGAATAGCTGCCGAAGTGCCGGGAGGAGGTCACCGCGTACCCGGTCGACAGGCGGGCGTAGGAGCCGCTCCAACGGCCATACGCGTCCTCGGCCGTCTGGGGCCACGCGAAGGAGGGCAGCGGCGCGAAGCCGATCGAGGGCCACAGGAGCGCCTGGGCCGCGGCCGGCGACGCCTGAAGCAGGCAGAGGCCGAGGCAGAGGCCGGCGGCATGGCGGAGCGGACGCGAGGCGGCACGTCGAGTCATGCGGCCATGTTAGCCGAAGCCGTCGGGCCGCAACAGGGCAAGCTTGGCCATCGACGCCGCCTCCGGGCCGCCCCGGCCGGAACATGAGGGCCGCCCGCCGTCTTGCCGTCAGCGTAGGTCGAAGGGCGAGAGGCGGGCGCGATGCAGGGATACGGAACGGCGTTCGGCCTCGGGCTCGTGGCCGGGATGCGCAGCATGTCGGCCTGTGCCGCCCTGACCTGGGCCGCCGCGGACGGCCGGACGCGCGGCGCCTTCATTCCGGCCGGTGCCGGGGCGCGGGCGCTCGCCACGACGGCGGCGCTGGCCGAGATGGCGGGGGACAAGATGCCGTTCGCGCCCGACCGGCGCATCCCGCCGTCGTTCTCGATCCGGCTGGCCATCGGCGCGGCGGGCGGCTGGGCCCTGACCGGGCGGCACGCGCACCCCGGCTACGGGGCTCTGGCCGGTCTCGCAGGGGCGGTCTCCGGGACGCTGCTCGGTCGCGCGGCCCGCGGGCCGGATTCGCGCACGGCGCCGGGCCGGGCCAGGGGGCTGGTCGAGGACCTGGCAGCCGCCGGTCTCGCGGCGGCGATCGTGGTCTCGGCCGAGCGTCAGAGGCCGATCTAGCGCACGCGGCCGGTGCGGCCACGACGGTTTCCCGTCCTCTTCGGAAGCGGAGCGCGGCCCGGCGGCCGCGCCGCGCTCGCCGATTCCCGCCGCCCTGGATTGCTCCGCTCACGCGGATGGTCAGCCGCTGCGCCGGCCGGGAACGACATCACGATGTGTCGGCCCCCTTCTGAAGGTCGCGGTCCCGTTGGTCGCGCAGCCGCAGGAGTCGTTTTAACTTCGTCACCAACTGCCCCGCGGCCGCCGATTTGTCCTGTCCCGCGCGGTGCAATTCGCGAAGACGATGCAGCAGAGCGGTTACTTCCTCATCGGCCGCCACGATCTCTGCATTCTGCTGAAGCAAGTCTCGGATCCAGGTGTCCGACATCCACCCCCCAAAAGCTTCCCCCGGCAGCGGTCGCCTGACGCCTTGAGGCTCTCCCGTCATCGTCGCATGCCTCACGAATTCGTGAGGTATGGTACTTGCTGTACATGCTATCAGGCCGTCACGGGGGAAGCCACTTATGTCTGAGGACAGGCCGGTCGCGACGGCTGTCGCTGTTCGCGAACTTGTCGGTGCCGAATTCATCGACGGGGGCGATACCGTCGCGGTCCGCTTCGCGGCAGCAGATGGCCAGATCATCGGGGTATTGATCCCGCGATGGGTGTTTTCTGAGCTGCAGGCGATTGTGCCTGATGGATCAGATCGTCAGCGATAAGCCGGGTTCGTATCGGGCAGATGCGCCGCGTCCGCATCCGAGAGAAGGGCCAGGATCCGCTCTCCACCGCGAGCCGATGTTGCTGGACGGCCGGCGAATGGCCGCTTCCAGGGGGGCATCGAAGGCGATCCGGGCGGTTGCCAGGGGGCGCAACCAGACCGATCGCTCGGGGTGAATTTCGTCGGTCCGCGTCCGAGCGGTGAACGCAGCGGAGCGGACCTTGCTGGCCGGCTCGCCCGGAAGCCAATTCGTCGAAATCAAGTGATCAGCACAGCACTTTCGAAGGGCCTCCCGCGCATCCTGTCCGGATGCGATGGAGGTAGGCTATGCGGACGTGGGTGGCGGTGGGCGTGGCATTTCTGGCCCTGGTGGGGAGCATCAATGCGGCCGAGGCGCGCGCACGGATGCGCCTGTCGTTCGGGCGTACGGTGGCGCCCCAGCGGCCCGTCATGCCGGCCCCCAATGCTGCCGCAGCTCAGACTGGCTCCGCCGGACGGATCGGCTACCGGCCCGTCATCACGATCACGCCGGGCCAGGCCGCCGTCGCAGCTGCCGCGACCACGGTGCCGCTCGCAACCTCCGGCGATGCGACCGCCGGCGCCGGCCTGACGGCGCGGATAGAGCCTTCTGCGGTGACCTCAGAGCCCGCGTCGCCGCGCATCCGTGAGGTCCGCGCGGTCGCCCCGCCCTGCGAGGCTGGCAAGCGCGTTGGCGGTGTGGAGCACGAGGACGCCGGCTTCTGTCTGATCAACTGATCGCGTTCGCAGTCAGCCCCAGGATTCGATCCAGGAACCAGAACACTTCCATGTCGGGGGGCGGCGTCATTCTCGGCGCTCGGAACGGTCGCGTCTGCAGAACGGTTCGGCCGCAGGTTCGCTTCTCGAGGTCCGCTTCTCGCCCCGCAGCGAGGCTGCCGGAGGACATACGAACGCCGCTCTAGGAAGCGGAAAGGCCGGTATGGGTGGGTTCGCGACGGTCCACGGCGCCGCCCCCGGGCTTCGATCGGGCGCAGCACAAGCACGACCCGGTCCGCGGTCGGCCTTTGCCCTCGCTTCAGCTCCAATGCTTCCAGTCAGGGCTGATCTGCCGAATCAGTACGGTCCGTCGCCAGCTATTCGAGCCGACTGCACCCTTGGAAGCCGGAATCTAGCAGACACTGCATGAAGCATCTCCGGCTTCACCAGCACACCGAAGATGCATGTCCGCAAAACTGTCAACAGGCTACGAAGCCCGGCGCAAGCCAGGATCGATGCGCAGCCGACAGCGCAATCAAGTTGTACGCGCAGCGCTGACTTATAATCCCGCTCCCATGACCACAAAATATGAATTATTTTGCTTGCCAATCGGTTCTGGCACACAGAATAATGCATGCCGCCATGCCAATATCGAAACCTGACAAACGGTTTCGGCGAGGGCCGGCAATGCGGCGGCGTGCACGCCAAGTCTATAGCACGTCGCCGAATGTCAGCGCAGGGTTGAGGGAGGAAGCTCATGGCCATGCCAGATGCCACGCCGGCTACGGCAATACCCAGTACAAATCGATGGCTGCAGATCGTGCTCGGCGTGATCTGCATGGTTGCAGCGGCGAACATCCAGTACGCCTGGACGCTGTTCGTTCCCGAGATCCAGAAGACCTTCGGTTGGGACCGCGCCGCGATCCAGGTCGCCTTCACGATCTTCGTCGTCGTCCAGACCTGGCTGACACCGATCGAGGGCTATTTCATCGACAAGTACGGCCCGAGCCGCGTCGTCATGTTCGGCGGTCTGATGACGGGCCTGGCCTGGGTCATCAACTCCTACGCCACCAGCTTGAGCGGCTTCTATCTCGGCTCGGTGGCCGGCGGCATCGGCGTCGGTTGCGTCTACGCCACCTGCGTCAACAACGCGCTCAAGTGGTTCCCGGACAAGCGCGGCCTGGCGGTCGGCCTCACGGCGGGCGGCTACGGCGCCGGCTCGGCGCTCACCATCCTGCCGATCGCCAAGATGATCGATGGCGGCAACTACGCCCAGGCCTTCTTCGTCTTCGGCCTGATCCAGGGCGCGATCATCATCGCCGCCGCCATCGCCATGCGCGCGCCGCGCAAGGAGCAGGTACCGTTCTCCACCAAGGTCCTGCAGTCGCGGCGCGACTACACGCTGGGCGAGGCGCTGCGCACCCCCGTCTTCTACGTGATGCTGCTGATGTTCACCTGCACGGTGACGGGCGGCCTGATGGCGGTGGCCCAGCTCGGCGTGATCGCGCAGGATCTCGGGGTGAAGAACTTCCAGGTCAACCTGTACTTCTTCGCCATGGCGGCGCTGCCCTTCGCGCTGATGCTCGACCGGATCATGAACGGCATCTCGCGCCCGCTCTTCGGGTTCGTCTCGGACCGGATCGGGCGGGAGAAGACGATGTTCATCGCGTTCGCGATGGAGGGTATCGGCATCGTGGCCCTGGGCTATTTCGGCTCGAATCCGTGGGCCTTCGTGATCCTGTCCGGCGTGGTGTTCCTGGCCTGGGGCGAGGTCTACTCGCTGTTCAGCGCCACCGCCGCCGACACCTTCGGCTCGAAGCACATCGGCAAGATCTACGGCGTGCTCTACTGCGCCAAGGGCTTCGCGGCGCTGTTCGTGCCGGTGGGCAACCTGATCATGCAGGCGACTGGGACCTGGGCGACGGTCCTCTACACGGTGGCGACCATGGACCTGATCGCCGCCGTCCTGGCGATCGCGGTGCTGCGGCCGATGCTCAAGCAGCACCACGCGGCGAACAACGACGCGGCGGCTCCGGCGCTGAAGCTGGCGCACGCCTGAGCGACGGGCTCGGCCGCCCCGCGGCCGAGCCAGACCCGCGATGCCCCGGCTCCGGAATTCCGGAGCCGGGGCAGAGATGAAGGGCCGGGTCGCGCGTCGTCGGCAGGCATAGCGTCAGTTCATCGATACGCCTGATCGCCCGAGACGGCCTTGAGACTTCGGGCGTACGCCGCCGATCGAGCGAGACACAGCTTCGCTGACGCATCGCTCCGACGCACTCTCTGGACTTGGCACCAAGATCGATTCTCGCGTTCCCGGAGCCGACTGTGCTGCAGCCTCCTGAGACCTCTCTGGGTCTCGCCTCGATCGGACAGACTGCGAGCCTGCGTGAGCAGGCCTACGACAGCATCAAGCGATCGATCCTGGCGATGGATCTCTATGACGGATCGGCCCAGATCCGGTTGCACGAACACCAGATCGCGCAGGATCTCGGCATCAGCCGCACGCCCGTCAGAGAAGCCCTGACGCTTCTGGAGCGGGAGGGCTTTGTCTGCACGGTGCCGCGGCGCGGCCTCTTCGTGACGCGCAAGACCAAGCGCGAGATCGTCGAGATGATCACGGTCTGGGCCGCGCTCGAGGGCTTGGCAGCTCACGCCGCCGCAAGGCACGCCAGGGATGCCGATCTTCGCGAGCTCGGCAAAGCCTTCCAAGACTTCGATCGGTCGACATTGCCGGATCGGCTGAACGTTTATGAAGAGGCCGACCTCGACTTCCACCAGACGATCATCCGTCTCGGCGGCTGTGGGTTGATGGTCGAGATGACAGCCAACCTGTTCATCCACATACGGGCGCTTCGATCGACCTTCCTCCATCGGCCTGGGAGGATCGAGGACTCGATGCGCGAGCATGCCGGCATCATCGCCGCGCTGCAGGCCCGCGACGCGGATCAGGCTGCAATCCTCGTCCGCGACCATGCGCTTGGGCTGATCGCACATGTCGAAACCCATTGGGCCTGGCCGGAGGAATGAGCGTCACCTCTGGCGGAGGACCGACCTATGCTACCGTCCGTTCAGATCACAGATCTGCTTGGCCTCGGCTTCCTGATCCTCGGACTCGTCGGGGCAGGTGTTGCCAGTGCAAGCCGGTCGCCGCGTTTCGCAGAGGAGCCGCGGGAGGAGCTCGCGGGCGGAGCGCTGCTGGTGGCGATCCTCGGCCTCGCCTTCGTGCTTGCTGAATGAGCGGCGCGGCACGAGAGGAGTCGGCCTGTTCGCGTTCGACGGCGACTCAGCCCAATGCCAGCGATGGCCGAATTGCACGCACGTGCCAACGGACGAAACTCGGGATGGCCCGCGTTTGGATGGGGCGGGCGTTTCCGGATCGAGGCGCGGAACGCGCCATGATCCGGACGGTCAAGGATACGCCTCCAGCCGATGCTTGAGGCTGGCGGGCCGCTTGAGACGGCCCCGGCATGGCTCAGGCCAGGGTCGGGACCGCGCCGGTGAAGCCTGCGGCGGGCCTGTCGGCGTCGAAGTGATGAGCCAGTGCCACCGCGACCGCGAAGTTGGCGATGGCGGCGAACGGCAGAAGGGCGAGGGCGGTGAGAAGGGTCATCGGCGGCGTCCTGTTGTGCGGTGCGTAAGAAGCGATATCGCACCGCACACAGAGTGCTGGTATACCACATGCCTCACGCCAGACATGCGGCACCTGCATGAGCGCGTCGGGACTAAAAGCGGCCCTGGCCGATGGTCAGCATCCACATCAGGAACGCGGCACCGACAGAGGGGCTGCTCGGCGAAGCGTAGAACAGAGCTCCCTGTTCGACTTGCCGAGGTGCCGTCATCTGCTTCGACCTTCGCTTCGCTCGGACGTGAGTTGTCGCGCAACGTTCGCTGAACCACTTGGGTAATTCAGCCCGATCCACCCGGAGCCAGAGTTGCCGGACGGCTGGCGAAGTCCCGCCTCCGAGAAACGCCGAAGGCAAGCCGAGCGGCGGATGCGGGTCGCAAGTGGCAATGGCCGCGTTCGGATCAGAGGCGGAGGTCCAACTGCAATCCTCAAACGGTCAGTGGCGTAACGGCGGCTCTCGGGACGTCGCGCGGCGCACCAGCAAGCTCTTGCGTGCGAGCTAGCGCAGTCGTTCCGCGAGGGGGCGTGCCGTCGGTCAGCATGCGGAGAGGACGCTGCGCCGCCCTCGAACCGTCACGCCCGTGGGCCTCGGCTTCCGTGTACCAACGCCGTCATCATCCCGGCTTCAAGTGCAGATTTGAAAAAGCGCACCGACGACGAGCGGCGCACTCGAAAACTGCGGCCCATCGTCAGCATCGTTCTCCGATTGCCTAAGATGTCTGCACGATATCAGCATAGCAAAAGTCATATCCCGCGGTTATCTGCGAGAGGCGCGTATCGATTTCGGCAAATTATTAGATTTGTCTCCAATCTTTGAACGGTTACAATTGTAAAGACGATCTTTCTGGCGAACAAGTCTTGCCGAATCATATGAGTCATGAGAGGGGCGTGCCGCAGGACATCTACGGAAACATTTCCGGCAGATGATCTTCGATCTGCGAACTTGCGCCCGGTATACTGTAATAATTCTATGACGACGATGCCAGCCGAACGCGTCAATCCGTTTTTCAGGAAGCGGATTGCAATCATATCCGTGGCGCTGATTGGCTGCCTGAACGCGGCGTCCGCTGAGGAGCGTCCGATTGAGTCGGGCGTCACCCTTGAAGAAATCTCGGTTGAGGCTGTCTCCGCGCGCCGCGGGCCGATACCGGCCTATGCCGGCGGTCAGGTCGCGCAGGGCGGACGGCTGGGCGTGCTCGGCGACACCGAGGCGCGGAAGGCGCCCTTCAGCATCACCAGCTACACCGATACCCTCATCCGTGACCGGCAGGCGCGGACGGTCAACGAGGCCCTCGCCCTCGATCCCTCGGTGCGCGCCACCCAGACCACGGGGGCGCCGTTCGATTCCTTCTCCGTCCGCGGCTTTCCGGCCAACGAGAATACCAGCGGCGAGGTCGCCTTCGACGGCCTCTACGGGATCGCGCCGAGCTTCCGCATCTTCACCGACTACGCGGAGCGCATCGAGGTCCTGAAGGGCCCCTCGGCGGCATTGACCGGGGTCTCGCCGAACGGCGCGGTCGGCGGGGTGGTCAACATCGTCCCCAAGCGCGCCGGCGAGGACCTGACCCGCGTGACCCTGGATTACGGCTCGGCCGCCTGGGGCGGCAGCCAGGTCGACGTGGCACGCCGCTGGGGCCCAGGGCGGGAATGGGGCGCCCGGGTGGTCGGCAGCCTGCACGGCGGCGCCACGCCCTTCGACCACCAGACCGAGACGACCGGCGTCGGGGCGGTGGCCCTCGACTACCAGGGCGACCGGTTCCGCGCCTGGCTCTACCTGCTGGCACAGACCGACCGCTTCAACGCCCCGTTGCGTCCGTTCCTCCTGAGAGCCGGCGTGCCCGTGCCGCGGGCACCCGACGGCCACCTGAACCCGACCCAGCCCTGGGAGTATTCGGACATCGACGATCACGGCGGCCTGCTGCGCACCGAGTACGACGTCACCGACCAGCTCACGCTGTTCGCGGATGTCGGCGGCGGACGGACGGGGGTGGAGCGCTACTTCCAGTCCGCCCCGACGATCCTCAACCTGCGCGGCGACACGACCAGCACACCGCAATTCTACGCTCTCGCCGTCGACCGGCTGACGGCCGACGGCGGCGTGCGGGCGCGCTTCGAGACCGGGTTCATCCACCACGCCGTCACGGTGCAGGCTTCCGCGTACACGGAGGACACGGACCGGTGGGTCTCCCCCGGCCGGGGCGCCTACCTGTCGAACCTCTACGCGCCCACCCGTGGCGCCTACATCGCGCCGATCTACAGCGCCGGCCGGCCGCGCTTCTCCGACAGCACCCTGTCGGGGGTCTCGGTGGCCGACACGCTGTCGGCCCTGGACGAGCACGTCCTGTTGACCCTCGGTGTGCGCCGCCAGCGCGTCGAGGCCGACAATTACGTGTCGAATGTCGGCACCCTGGCCTCGTCCTACGACAAGAGCGCCACCACCCCGGTGGCCGGCCTCGTGGTCCGGCCCTGGGACGCAGTCTCGCTCTACGGCAACTACGCCGAGGGCCTGAGTCGCGGCGACGTGGCACCGCTGGTGGCGCGAAACTCCGGCGAGATCCTGGCGCCCTACGTGGCCCGTCAGGTCGAGGCCGGCGTCAAGCTCGATCTCGGCCGGCTCGGCGCCACGCTCGGCGCCTTCCGGATCACGAAGCCCGGCGGCGAGCTCGGGCCGCAGAACCGTTTCGCGCAGACGGGCGAGCAGCGCGTCAGCGGGCTCGAATTCAGCCTGTTCGGCGAGGTCACCCCGCAGGTGCGGGTGGTCGGCGGCGTCACGCTGCTCGACGGTGTGCTCACGAAGACGGCCCTGGCCACCAATCTGGGCCACCGGCCGATCGGGGTGCCGGGGGTGCAGGCGAGCCTGGGCGCGGAGTGGGATCTGCCCGGATCGCCGGGCCTGACGCTTGAGGGCGCGGTGCTCTACACCGGACGCCAGTTCGTCGATCTGGCGAACACGCAGGCCCTGCCGGACTGGGCGCGGCTCGATCTCGGCCTGCGCTACGCGACGGTGATCGGCGCGCACAGGACGACATTCCGCGCGCACGTGCTGAACGTGACCGGGGCGAACTACTGGACCGGTGTCGCCACGTTCGGGACCTTCTTCCAGGGCGCGCCGCGCACCTACCTGCTGTCGATGGCGGTCGACCTGTGAGCGTGACGCTGAGCGCCCCGTTGGCGGCGCGGCGCGCGCGGCCGCCGGGGCCGCCACCGCTGCCTCCGCTCCTCGATCCGCTAATCGAGCGGGTGATCCGCGACACCCCCGAATGCCTGCACGCGCTCGTGGCTCGGCACGGCTCGCCCCTCAACATCGTCTGGCCGCACACCGTCGCGGGCAACGTCGCGCGGATGCGCTGCGCGCTCTCCGCAGCGCGCGTCGATCACGCCATCTTCTACGGCGCCAAAGCCAACAAGTCCCAGGCCCTGATCAGGGCTGCCGTCGCCGCCGGCGTCGGGGTCGATGTCTCCAGCGCCGCCGAATTCGAGGATGCGGTGCGGGCAGGCGCTGCGCGCATCTGTGCGACCGGACCGGCCAAGACCGCGCTGTTCCTCCGGCAGCTCGCCGAGGCGGGTGCCCTCGTGGCCGTGGATTCCCTGGAGGAGCTGGACGACCTCGTCGCCCTCCTCGGACCGGCCGGCCGGGCGCGTGTGCTGCTGCGCTATCGTCCGCGCTCGGCTGGCCGCACCCGGTTCGGCATGGCCGCCGATGCGGTGCTGGAGGGGCTTCGCCGCGTCGGCCGGGCCGGCGCCCGCGTCGCCTTCGAGGGGTTCCACCTCCACCTCTCGGGCTACGACTACGCGAGCCGCGCCGCGGCCATCGCGGAGGTCGCCGCTCTGGTGGAGGCCGCGGCGGGCCTGGGCTTGCCGGCGCGGCTGATCGACATCGGCGGCGGACTGCCGGTGCGCTACGTCGCGCCGGAGGCCTATGCCCATTACCTCGCGGAGCAGGGGCCCGAGCATTACGGCACCGGCCGGGTTCCGGGTGATTTCTATCCCTACGGGAGTGCCCTGACCGCCGCGGATTGGATCGCCGGCCTGCTGCGGGCGCCCTGTCGCGGAACCACGGTCGCCGGCTATCTCCGGTCGGCGGGCCTCCAGCTCGCCCTCGAGCCCGGCCGCAGCCTGGTCGATCAGGCCGCGATCAGCCTGTTCCGCGTGATCCGGACGAAGCCCGTCGGGGACGGCACTGCAATCGTCTTCGTCGAGGGCAGCAGCTTCAGCGCCTGCGAGACCTGGTTCGCGTCCGAGTTCCTCGTCGATCCGATCCTGCTCCCCGCCGCGGCCCGGAGGCCGGACGCGGCGCCCCTGCGGGCTTCCATCGCCGGCCACAGCTGCCTCGACGGCGACGTCGTCTCGCACCGGCTGCTCGCGTTCGACGGCGCGCCGCAGGCCGGGGATCTGCTGATCTACGCGAATACGGCCGGCTACCAGATGGACCTGCTGGAGAACGAGTTCCACCGGCATCCCATGCCCGCGCGGCTGGTCGCCAGCCCATCCCCCGACGGTGCGTTCATCTTCGTCCGGGACAAGTGAGGTCGCCCCATGATCGTCGACAAGGTTTCCGATCTGATCGGCAACACGCCGCTCCTGCAGATCCCCGTCTCACCGGGGCCGACGCGGCTCTTCCTCAAGATGGAGAAGATGAATCCGGGCGGCAGCACCAAGGACCGGATGGCCTACAGCATGGTGCTGGCCGCCATAAAGGCCGGGCGTCTGCGGCCGGGCGGGGTCGTGGTTGAATCCTCGTCCGGAAATACAGGCATCGGCCTCGCCATCGCGGCCGTCGAGTTCGGCCTGCGCTTCATTGCGGTGGTCGATCACCACGCCGCGCCGGACAAGATCGCCGTCATGCGGGCGCTGGGCGCGGAAATTCGCACGGTTACGGGCACGTACCGCGAGGACGAGGTCGCGGTGGTCGAGCGGCAGCGCCTCGCGGCGCAGATCGCCGAGGAGATCCCCGGCGCGATCTTCATGAACCAGTCGGACAACACCGCCAATGCCGGCGGCTACAGCGCCTTCGTTCGCGAGGCGGTCGCGCAGGTCGGGGACCGGATCGACGCCTATGTCGGCTGCGTCGGGACGGGCGGTTCGGTGACGGGGATCGGCCGCGGCCTCAAGGCGCATGACGCCCGGACCCTCATCGCCGCCGTCGAGCCCGAGGGCTCGATCGTGTTCGGCGGCCCCGGTCACCCGTATTACCAATCCGGCACCGGTACGCCCGAGGGCGACACGGTCGGCCTCGTGCTCGATTACGGCTGCATCGATCTCGGCCTGCGGGTCTCCGACGCGCAGGCCTTCGAGACGGCGCGCTACTTCGCCCGGCGCTACGGGCTGCTGGTCGGCGGCTCCACCGGCGGCGCCCTCTACAAGGCGCTGGACCTCGTCGCCGAGGGGCGGATCGCCGGCAACGTCCTCGTCTCGGTCGCCGATGGCGGCGAGAAGTACCTTCAGACCATCTTCAGCGACGCCTGGATGGAGTCGAAGGGTCTGCACGACCCGGCGGTCTGGGACCGCCTCGACGCCTGGCTCGGCCGGCGGGCGGGTGCGGCCGCCCGGCCCGAAGTGCCGCTGCTGGCGGTGGCCTGACGCGATGATGCCCCTCAATGTCACGATCTGCGGCGGCGGCCGAACCGGCCACCTCAACGCGGTGCTGTTCAGCCGCCAACCCGGCGTGCGGGTCTCCTGGCTCACGTCGAATCCGGCGGTCGTCGGCGGCGCCGCGGGCGGGATCGTCGCCCGCCTGCCGGACGGATCGGCCCTGCCCGGAGAGCCCGCGCAGGTGGGTACGGATCCCACCAGCGCGGTGCGCCACGCGGACGTGGTGGTGATCACGGTGCCGGCCGACGCGCGGCCTGCCGTGCTGCGGGCGATCGGCCCGCACCTGCGCCGTGACAGACCGGTCTATGTCGGCGCGATCCCGGGCTTCTGCGGGTTCGACTGGCTGGCCGCCGACATCCTGGCCAACCGGCCGAACGCGGTGATCTGGGGTCTGAAGGACGTGCCGCACACCGCCTTCGACCTCGTGCCCGGCCGCAGCGTGCGGATGGGCGGGGCCAAGCAGCGGCTCCACGCCGCGACCCATCGCCGGGAGAGCCGGGAGGCCCGTGCCGAACTCGCCGCGCATCTGGGCCGGCTGTTCGAGGCGCCCGTGGAGATGCTGCAGGACTACCTCGAGATCACCCTGACCCCCGGCAACCCGATCATGCACGGCGCGGTGGTCTACGGCCTCGTCGGTCCCTACGGCCAGTGGCGCGACCGAACGCTGCCCGAAGACTTCTGCTGGTGGACGGACTGCCCCGAGCTCGGGGCCTATTTCCTGGAGCGCTGCGACGCCGAGAACCAGGCTTTGCGCCGCGCTGCCGCGGGGCATTTCGGGATCGACCTCAGTTCGGTCAAGCCGCTCGGAACCGAGATCATCGAGGCCTACGGCGACCAGATCGCCGACCCCGCCACGATGCTCACGATCCTGCGCACGAACCGGGCCTATGCCGGCATCCGGGCGCCGCTGGTCCATGACCCGGCCGCGGGCGGCTTCGTGCTCGACCGGACGAGCCGCGCCTTCCGGGAGGACGTGGTCTACGGGCTCGGCCTCCTCGTGCGGATGGCCGCGGGCCTGTCCGTGCCCGTCCCCCACCTCGACGAGATCCACCGCTGGGCGCTCGGCTACATGGGCGGCGTCGTGGGCGAGCCGCTCTCCTATCTGCCTCGGGCTTGGGCGGGAGCCGCGCAATGACCGGCCCGTCGTCCGCCGTCGCCGCCCCCGCACGTCCGGAAGAGGCCACCGTGCTCGCCCATGCGCGCCGCAACGCCCTGCGCCGGCTGGTGCGCTGCCTGTTCGCCGAGAACATCCTCGACGTGACGCGCCTCGCTCTGTCGCCCGACGGACGTGAGGCGCGGTTCCCGCTCGTGGATGGAAGCGCCCATCTCCACTTCGCGCATCTGGTCGTGGCACCGGCCCGCACGATCGTCCTGCACGGTCCGATCACGCGGGTCCGGGCAAGCGGCGCGCGCGAACCGGTGGCGGATCCGGACATGTTCCTGGATCTGGTCCAGGATCAGTTCGACGTCACGCCGAGCCCGGAGGGCCTCGCCGGGCTGAAGGCCGACATGGCCAACAGCATCGCCAACGACGTCGCGGCGCGCCGACACCGGCAGAACTGGAACCGGGACCTCGCGCGCCACATCCGCGCGGCCGGCGCGGCGGATCTTCCGACCTACCTGCGGCGGCACAGCGACGTGCGCGCGACCGCGATCCTGCTCGACCAATGGGGCGCCCTCGAAGGGCATCCCTTCTACCCCACCTGGAAGACGCGCCCCGGGCTGAGCGAGGCCGAGGTCGCCGCCCTGTCGCCGGAATTCGCGGCCCGCGTCCCCGTCCGGGTCGCAGCCCTCAGGGCCGACATGGCCCATACCGAGACGATGCCGCACGTGACGAGCGTCCACGCGTGGTTCGCGTCGGCCTTTCCCGAGACGTGGGAGCCTTGGCGGGCCGGTCTTGTGGCCCGTGGCTTCGACGCCGCGGATTGGCTGCCCCTGCCCATCCACGCCTGGCACCTCGAAGCCTTCGTGCGCGCGCACTTCGCCGACGCGACGGCCGAGGGGATCCTGATCCTCGACGGGCCGGAGATCGAGACGGCGCCGAGCATGTCGTTCCGCACGATGATGCCCGAAGGACCGCCGGACGCGCCGTTCATCAAGCTCCCGATCGCCCTCTGGATGACGAGCGAGCAGCGCAGCCTGCAGGCGAAGTCGATCCACATGGGGCCGCGCAACAGCGCCGTCATCGCGACCATCCTGGACCGCGAACAGGGCTTTGGCGGCCGGCTGGCGATCTATCCCGAGGAGGTCGCCTATCATTACCGTCACGCGGTCGATCGCGACGACGCGCCGGGGAAGAACCTCTCGGTGGTGTTCCGCGCGACGGCCCCCGCCTTCGCGGCCTGCGCGGGCAACCTGCACGTGCCGGTTGCGGCCCTCTTCACCGCACTCCCGGATACGGGACGGCCGTTCGTGACCGCCCTGATCGGGAACGGCGATCCGGAGGCGTTCTTCCGGGCTTATGCCCGCACGGTCGTGCAGCCGGTGTTGGCGATCTACCTCCTCTACGGAATCGGCCTGGAGGCGCACCAGCAGAATACCAGCATCGTCTTCGACTCCGAGGGTCAGCCGCTGCGAATCCTGGTGTGCGATTTCGGGGACGGGCGCACCTTCGCGCCGCTCCTCGAAGAGCGCGGGCTGACGCTCGAGCCCTACCGGTACCCCGGCATCCTGCCGACGGTCTTCCGCGACGATATCGAGCCCGTCCGCGCCCTCGTCCTCAATGCGTGCTTCGTCTGCCACCTGCACGAACTCGCCCTGGCCCTGACCGCCGCGTACGCGCTGGCGGCCACCCGGCTCTGGGAGATCCTGGGGGCGGAGACGCAGGCGGCGTTCGCGGCGGTGGCGGATCGAGTCGAGCCGGCGCTCTGGTCGGCGGAGCGCGACGCCTTCCTGCGCGCTCCCTGGACCGCCCGCTCGCTGCTGCGCATGCATCTCCTACGCTACAGCGATTATCGGCTCCAGCACGCCCTGCCGAACCCCCTCGATCCGGCGACCTGCGGCCGCTGACATGTCAGGCTCGACCGGCATCGTCCGCCTGCTGTTCGCGATCCAGCTCGTCACCATGGGCGCCATGGAGATGAGCGGGCCGTTCTGGCCGCTGCGCCTCCGGGAGCTCAGCACGTCGGAGACCGTATTCGGCGTCGCGTCCACCGGCACCTACGTCGCCCCGATGCTGGGAATCGCCCTGACCGGCAGCCTTTGGGGACGGATGGGCGACGGCTACGGCCACAAGCTGATGATGGTCCGCGCCCTGGCGGGCTTGGCGCTCACCCAGCTGGGCCTGGCCCTCGCGGGCGATGCCTGGGTGATCGTCCTGCTCCGCTTCGTGCAGGGGGCCTGCGCCGGCTTCTCGGCCCCGGCCCAGGCCTATGGGGTCGGCCTCGTGGCCGCCGAGCGCCGCGGCCGCCTGTTCGCCTTCCTGCAGGTCTCCACCAATGTCGGCTCCCTGGGTGGGGCCGTGCTCGGCGGCGTGATCCTCGACCATGCGAGCTTCTTCTGGATCAACGCCGCCGCCTCGGGGCTGTGCGCGGCCTGCGGCCTCGCCGTGCTCGCCCTCCTGCCGACCGGAATCGCGGCTCCGCGAACCGCACGCGCCGAAGCGGCGCCCGCCGCAGCCTGGCGCAATCCGGTGATCGCCAGTCTCCTGCTCGCGCAGGGCGGCCTGATCGCCAGCCGGCTCATGCCGCAGATGCCGTTCGCCCTCTACGTGCGCACGACCTTCGGGGTCGAGAACTGGGTCGTCGGCCTCTGCTACGGCCTCATGGCGGGCGGCTTCATCGCGTCCGCGGCGCTCTGGGCGCGGATCTTCGAGGGCCTCGCCCGGCCCAGGGCGCTTGCCGGCATCGCCGCGGTCGCCCTCGCCTGTGCCGCGACCGTGCTGGCTGCCGGAACCACGGCCCACGTGGCGGTCTTCGCGGCGAGCTACGGCCTCTGGGGCGTATTCCTCGGCGCCACGACGCCGGTCCTCACCGGCCTCATCTCGCGCGAGGCGGCAGCGCATCGTCAGGGCCACATCCTGGGCGTCGTGCAGAGCACCACGCAGGCCGCCTCCATGGCCGGCGTCGCCCTCGGAGGCCTCGTCACCCAGACGGCGGGAGCCTCCGCCGTCTTCCCCATCGTCTCGGTTCTGTACCTGGTCTCCTGCGGCCTCCTGCTGCGGGTGCGTCGATCCTGAAGCCGTTGCGTGCTGCCGCCGATGTGGAGCCGGCCATGAGCAACCTGGACTGCGTTCATCTGCCGATCGCGGTGCTGCGCCCGACGGAAGAGACACTCCCGTCCCGCGTGCGGGAGGTTGTGGCGATGATCCTGGAGGAGGACGCCTGGACCCAACCGATCTGCATCGAAGGAACCGCCCATGCGCTCCTTGATGGCCACCATCGCCTCGCAGCCGCCATCGCGCTGGGGCTCACCAGGGTCCCTGTCTACGTCTTCGACTATGCGGACGTCGAATTGCTGTCGTGGCGCGCGCAGATCGCGCCGACCCGCCAGGAGGTCCTTGCCCGCGCCCGCAGCGGCCAGCTCTATCCCTACAAGACCACGCGCCACGTCTTTCCGCCGCGCCCGGCCTGCACCGTGCCTCTCGGCGACCTCGGAATGCCGATCGAACCACGGAGAGCCTTCATCGCTTGATCGCGGCACGGCTGTCTTTGGCCGGCGAGAGCTTTCGACGGTGATCGGTTGGAAACCCCCAGGTCCTGACGCGTGTTGCGTTCCCGATCGAGCAGAACGCGCCAAGGCTCACGGTGCATCCGGAACCAACGGCCTGGCGGCTTGCCTCTCGACCGCCGCCAACATCGGTCGCCGACACGTCGGTTGGTGCATGCCGTCCGGCACGGACCGCCGACGCGTCGCCGCAGTGAGCCTGCTTAGACACCCTCACGCATGCGGGGTCGGGACGCGGTGATCAGGCGGGCCTGGACGCGTGCCGACGAACGTCCCGCTCGCGCACAGCAGGTCAGTCGCGCACGACCACCTTGGTGCCGACGCGCGCCCGGTCGTAGAGGTCGACCACGTCCTTGTTGGTCATGCGGATGCAGCCGGACGAGACCGCCGCGCCCATCGTCTCGGGCTCGTTCGAGCCGTGAATCCGGTAGAGCGACGAGCCGAGATACAGGGCGCGGGCGCCGAGCGGGTTGTCCTGGCCGCCGGCCATGTAGCGCGGCAGGTCGGGGCGGCGGGCCAGCATCTGCTGCGGCGGGCGCCAATCCGGCCATTCCTTCTTCATGGTGACGGTCTTGGTGCCGGACCACGAGAAGCCCTGCCGGCCGACGCCGACGCCGTAGCGGATCGCCGCGCCGCCGCCGAGCACGTAGTAGAGCCGCCGCTGGCGCGTCGAGACCACGATGGTGCCGGGCTTCTCCTTGCCGGTCCAGGCCACCGTCTCGCGCGGGATCGCCTGGCTGCGGAAGACGTTGAGGAAGTCGGCGATCGGGCCCCGGTCCAGCGGGTTCGCCGCCGCTGGGGCGCTCCCGAGCAGAAGTCCCGCGAGCCCGAGCATCGCGATCCGTCTCGACATGGTCTCCATCCTCCGTCGGTCGTGGCGCGGGCCGTTGCGGCGGCCCCACGCGCGTCGGGCGACCCGGCCCGGACTTCGCGGCAAGGTTGAGGCCGAGCGGCCGGGGAGGGCACTTCCAGGCGTGGCTGTGTGGTGTCGGCAACACCCGTTCCTCGGCACGGGACTTTGGCTTGGCTCAGAGCCTTCCGAGAAGAGGGCCGGGCCGATCCGGTGGGATCTCACGGCCTGTGCGACGTCCGGGGACGATCCCGGGCGGGCACCGCTGTGACGAGCTGCGCGTCGTTCGCGCCCGTGATGACCCACACGCTGCGGATGCGGGTCCAACGGCCGCTCGGCGTCCGAAGCGGACCCTCGCAGACCATTTTGGTCAAACCGCCGGTGTCGACGAACGCCTTACCGGTATCCGGATCACCGACATGTTCGAAGACGGCATCGGCGAAGCCGACGGGGTCTTAGGCGCTGAAGCCGAGGTCGCGGAAGAACTTGGCTTTCGAACCGCCGCTCGGGTGAGCCGGATTCAAGAGATAACCGCCGATCTTGCCGCCGGGAACGGTGAGGTTCTCGGGGATCGGCCGGCGCGTATTCACCCGGCGTGGCGGTCGGCCAGGGCGGCGGATGCGGCCGGGATGGTCGCCAGAGCACCTTCCGGCTCGGCGAACTCGACGATGAGGGTCCGTGCGTCCTGCGTCACGTAGACCACCGTCCCTTCCGTGCCAGCCGGCATCGCGTCGCCATCATCGGTCACGGCCTGATCGAGCAGCACGACGCGGTCGAGGTCCCGGATTGCGGGCTCGGCACGGCGCAGGCTGTACAGGGTCTCAACCGACATGGGCGCACTCTCGCGCGGCGCCTCATCGCGCGCAAGGTCTCGTTATCGCGCAAGGCCTCGTTCGGAGCGGCTTCGGAACCGGCGCGACGCCGTGGGTGATTGCGCCGGGCGACAGCCGTGCTTATCTCGGCTCCGTGATCCGATCCGTCGCCCTTCTGGCCCGTCTTGTCGTGGCCTTGCCGGACCGCCTCGCCCGGGGCCTCGCCGTGCTGGCGCTGCTCGTCCTCGCGACGGCCGCAATGGTCACCGCGCCTGCGCCGGGCGTGGCCGCGCCGACAATGGGGCCGTCCTGCGCCCTCGCGAGCCCGCGCCTGGCGATGCTGTCGGGCGCGCCGGACGCGCAGCCCGAGGCCGAGCGGTCGGCCTTCGGCCGCACCGATCTCTGTGCCGCCGACTGCGAGATCCTCACCGAACTCGGGCTGCCGCGCCCGCCGGTCGAGGCGCCGCGGCCCGGTCATACTGTCTTCGCATCGTTCGATCACCGATCCGACGCCGTGCCGGCCTCCGCGCCGGACGGCGCGCTGCACCGGCCGCCACGGCTGGCCTGACGCGCGCCCCGGCCCGCGAGGCCGGCGCCAGCGCGCGCCTGTCCTGATCTCCGTCCGACCGGTCGCGCGACCGGTCCCGGGATCTGCCTCGACGATGCGCGGGCTCCTGCTCCGCGCCAGCCTCAGCAGACGCATGCTTTCAGGAGCGTCGGTAATCGTGACCCGCACTCTGTCCGCTAGAATTCCGTCCGCGTTCCGCGCCTCGGCCCGCGCGACCGCCCTCCTGCCCGCGGCCCTTCTCATGGTCGGCCTCGCCGGCTGCAACCCGAAGCAGGCCGCCGCGCCGCCGCCGCCGCCCGTGCCGGAGGTCGGCTTCGTCAAAGTGGAGCCGCAGGCGATCCCCTACCTGCGCGATCTGCCGGGCCGCGTCGCACCGATGCGCATCGCCGAGGTCCGGTCCCGGGTCTCCGGTCTGGTGGTGAAGCGCCTGTTCGAGCAGGGCAGCCAGGTCAAGGAAGGCGACATCCTCTACAAGATCGACGCGGCGCCCTACGAGGTCGAGCTCGCCAGCGCCGAGGCCGCGCTCGCCCGCCAGGAGGCGGCCCTCGTGCTGGCGCGCCAGCAGGCCGACCGGCTCGAGCAGCTGCTCACCCGCGCCACGGCGAGCCAGGCCCAGTACGATGCCGCCTACGCGGCCAAGAAGCAGGCGGAGGCCGAGGTCGCCGGCGCCAAGGCGACCCGCGACCGGGCGCAGCTCAACCTCGGCTGGACCGACGTGCGCGCGCCGATCACCGGCCGCATCGGCCGGGCGCTGCTCACCGAGGGCACCCTGATCGAGCCGGGCTCGACGGGGGCGCTGGCCACGATCCAGCAGCTCGACCCGATCTACGTCGACATCACCCAGTCGGTGGGCGAATTGAACCGCCTGCGCCGGGACCTCGCCAGCGGCGAGCTGGCGCGGCTGGAGGACAACACCGCCAACGTCCACCTGATCATGGACGACAATTCGCTCTACCCGCTGGCCGGCCGGCTGCTGTTCTCGGACGTCACCGCCGACCCGAGCACCGGGCAGGTGACCCTGCGCGTGCAGTTCCCCAACCCGCACGACGAGCTGTTCCCCGGCATGTACGTGCGGGCGCGGATCAAGCAGGGCATCGATTCCGACGCGATCGCGGTGCCGCAGCAGGCGATCCAGCGCACCGACGACGGCCGCGCCGAGGTCTGGGTGGTGCGCGGCGACGAGACCGTCATGCGCCAGCCTGTCGAGGTCGGACCGGTGGTCGGGCAGAACTGGCTGATCCGCTCGGGGCTGAAGGCCGGCGAGCGGGTCGTGGTCGACGGCTTCCAGAAGATTACCGTCGGCGCCAAGGTGAAGCCCCTCGACCAGACCCCGGTCCACGGCGAGACCGGCCCGAAGCACGATGCCGACGAGGCGCCCGACGCGCCCGGCGACCACGGTTCCGGCGACAAGGCGGAGGCCGCGCGGCGCGCCGCCGCCGTCCAGCCGCGCCACTGAGCCGGGGAGAGCCCGACCATGGCCCGCTTCTTCATCGACCGCCCGGTCTTCGCCTGGGTGGTGGCGCTGTTCATCTGCCTCGGCGGCGCGCTCGCCATCCCGAACCTGCCGGTGGCGCAGTATCCGGTGATCGCCCCGCCCTCCATCGCCCTGTCGACGGCCTATCCCGGCGCGTCGGTGGAGAGCCTCTACATCGGCACGACCCGGCTCATCGAGGATGAGCTGAACGGCGCCGCCAACATCATGAACTTCGAGTCGACCACCGACTCGTTCGGTTCGGTCAACATCACCGCCACCTTCCAGCCCGGCACCGACCCGTCGCTGGCCTCGGTCGAGGTGCAGAACCGGCTGAAGCGCGTGGAAGCGCGCCTGCCGGCCGAGGTGCGCCAGCAGGGCATCCTGGTGGAGGAGGCCTCGGCCGCCACCCTCAACATCATCACCCTCGTCTCCAAGGACGGGTCGATGGACGAGGTGGGGCTGGGCGACTTCCTCATCCGCAACGTCATCAACGAGATCCGGCGCATCCCCGGCGTCGGCCGCGCGACGCTCTACTCGACCGAGCGGTCGCTCCGCGTATGGGTCGATCCCGACAAGCTGCGCGGCCTGTCGCTCAGCGCCTCGGACGTGACCGACGCGATCCGCAACCAGAACGTCCAGGTCGCCTCCGGCTCGGTCGGCGCGCAGCCGAGCCCGACCCGGCAGGCGCTCACCGTGCCGATCATCGTGAAGGGCCAGCTCGGCACGATCGAGGATTTCGGCGCGGTCGTGCTCCGGGCGAATTCCGACGGCTCGAACGTGCGCCTGCGCGACGTCGCGCGGATCGAACTCGGCGGCGACGCCTACCAGTTCTCGACGCGCCTCAACGGCGGCCCCGCCGCCGGCATCTCGGTGACGCTCGCCCCCGACGGTAACGCGCTGGAGACTGCCAAGGCGATCCGCGCCAAGATGGTGGAGCTGTCCCAGTTCTTCCCGCCGGACCTGAAGTGGGACATCCCGTACGACATCACCCCGGCGGTGGAGGCCTCGATCGAGAAGGTGCTGCACACCCTCGTCGAGGCGGTGGTGCTGGTCTTCCTCGTGATGTTCCTGTTCCTGCAGAACATCCGCTACACCCTGATCCCCACCATCGTGGTGCCGATCGCCCTCATGGGCACCGTCACGGTGATGTGGATCTCGGGCTTCTCGGTGAACGTGCTCACCATGTTCGGCATGGTGCTGGCCATCGGCATCCTGGTCGACGACGCCATCGTGGTGGTGGAGAACGTCGAGCGGATCATGAACGAGGAGGGGCTGCCCCCCAAGGAGGCCACCAAGAAGGCCATGGGGCAGATCACCGGCGCGATCATCGGCATCACCCTGGTGCTGGTGGCGGTGTTCATCCCGATGGCGTTCTTCCCCGGCTCGGTGGGCATCATCTACCGGCAGTTCTCGATCGCCATGGTGACCTCCATCGGCTTCTCGGCGCTGCTCGCCCTGTCGCTGACGCCGGCGCTCTGCGCGACCTTCCTGAAGCCGATCGAGAAGGGCCACGGCCACGCCAAGGGCGGCGTGTTCGGGATGTTCAACCGGTTCGTCGACCGGGAGACCGCCCGCTACGGCCGCGGCACCGCGGCGTTCATCCGGAAGTCCGGCCGGGTGATGCTGGTCTACCTCGCGTTGGTGGCGGGGACCGCTTACGCCTTCGTCAACCTGCCGGAGGGCTTCCTGCCGGTGGAGGACCAGGGCTTCTTCACGGTCGACGTCCAGACGCCCCCGGGCGCCTCCTACAACCGCACCCAGGAGGCGGTCCGCAAGGTCGAGGAGCACCTGCTGGCGCAGCCCGGCGTCGCCACCGTGACGATGCTGAACGGCTTCTCGTTCTCCGGCCAGGCCCCGAGCACCAGCCAGGCCTTCGTCACCCTGAAGCCGTGGTCCGAGCGTGACGCCAAGAACTCGGCCGCCGCGCTCGTGGCCGCCACCAACGCGGCGCTCAGCACCTACCGCGACGCCACCGTGGACGCCCAGGAGCCGCCGCCGGTCGACAACCTCGGCAACGCGGCGGGCTTCTCGTTCCGCCTGCAGGACCGGGCCAACCGCGGCTACGCGGCCCTGCTCTCGGCCCAGGAGCAGCTCCTGAAGCTGGCGACGCAGAGCCCGATCCTCCAGAAGGTGAAGATCGAGGGCCTGCCGCCGACCCCGCAGGCGGAGCTGGTGATCGACCGCGAGAAGGCGGCCGCCCTCGGCGTGAAGTTCGAGGACATCAACGCCACGATCCAGCTCAACCTCGGCTCGGTCTACCCGAACGACTTCCCCAACCGGGGCAAGATGCAGCGGGTCTACGTCCAGGCCGAGCAGCTCCAGCGCATGAACGCGTCGGACATCCTCAACTACGCGGTGAAGAACGCCACCAACACGATGGTGCCGATGTCGTCCTTCGCGGAGCTGAAATGGAGCATGGGGCCGAGCCAGATCGTCGGCTTCAACGGCTATCAGTCGGTGCGCTTCACCGGCGAGCCCAACCCCGGCTACACGTCGGGCGACGCCATCGCCGAGATGGAGCGGCTGATGCTCCAGCTGCCCAAGGGCTTCGGCTACGCCTGGACCGGCCAGTCCTACCAGGAGAAGCAGGCGGGCAGCCAGGCGAGCCTGCTGCTGGCCCTGTCGGTGCTGATCGTGTTCCTGTGCCTCGCCGCGCTCTACGAGAGCTGGGCGATCCCGGTCTCGGTGATGCTGGTGATCCCGCTCGGCGTCATCGGCGCGGTGGCGGCCGTGTACCTGCGCGGCATGCCCAACGACGTCTACTTCAAGATCGGGCTGATCACGATCATCGGCCTCTCGGCCAAGAACGCGATCCTGATCGTGGAGTTCGCGCGTGACCTCTGGAAGCCCGGCACCTCGGTGGTGCGGGCCGCGATCGAGGCGGCGACGCTCCGGTTCCGGCCGATCGTGATGACCTCGCTCGCCTTCATCTTCGGCGTGGTGCCGCTGGCCATCGCGACCGGCGCCGCCTCGAAGAGCCAGCAGGCGATCGGCACCGGCGTGATGGGCGGCATGATCACCGCCACCGTGCTGGCGGTGTTCTTCGTGCCGGTGTTCTTCGTCGTCGTCATGCGCCTGTTCCGGCGCAAGGCGGTGGCGGAGGGCGAGGCGGCGGAGGCGCGGACGCGGCACGAGCCGGCGCGGGTGGCGGCGGAGTGAGGCGGCGATCGCCGCTACGCGGTGGGCCCAGACTGAACCCTGAAAAGTAAAGCACTTTCCCCTCCCCCTTGTGGGGAGGGGCCAGGGGTGGGGGTGGTGCCGGATCGAGCGTGACGGTGCCTTCTGAACCACCCCCGCCTCCAACTCCTCCCCTGGCGATCCCGGGCAAGCCCGGGATCGCCAGGGGAGGAGAGCGCGTCCCAGCTAGCGGTGTCGGAATGTCGGAGCCCGCAGAGGGGGAGGGGTGCGCGTGTGGCGCCGCGTCAATCCCGCGATGCGTTAGCCATGATCGGGCGGGGAAAACGCACTTTGAAAGTCGACTAATGTCACTCAGCCGCGACAGGCTCGGCCATCGTCTTGTATACGGATGGTCCGATGCTTGCTGACGCCGCGGTGACACCGCCGGGGCTGCCGGCCGGTGGCGCATTCACGGTCTCGGAGATCCGCTTGTCCCGTTCAGCCCTGAAGATTCTCGCCCGCGGCGTGTCCGCGGTCGCGGTCGCGACGTTCGCGTTCGCCGCGCTGCCCGCGCAGGCCGCCAACGTCTTCCGCTTCGCCTTCCAGGGTGACCTGAAATCCCTCGACCCGTACTCCCTCAAGGAGAGCTTTACGGAAGGCATGCAGGAAGCGGCCTACGAGCCCCTCGTCACCCTCGACAAGAACCTGAAATTCGCGCCCGCCCTGGCCGAATCCTGGGAGACGCCCGAGCCGACCCGCTGGCGCTTCCACCTACGCAAGAACGTCAAGTTCCACGACGGCTCGCCCTTCACCGCCGACGACGTGCTCTTCTCCGCCCAGCGCGTCCGGGCCACGGGCTCGAACTTCACCACGAACGTCCCGGCCGACGCCGAGTTCGTGAAGGTCGACGACTTCACCGTCGACATGGTGCTGAAGAAGCCGAACCCGATCGCCATCGCCCAGTTTCCGACCTGGGTGATCATGTCGAAGGCGTGGTCCGAGAAGAACGGCGTCGTCCAGCCGACGCCGCCCAACGCCTCCAGCCCGAGCTACGCCACCCTGCACGAGAACGGCACCGGCCCGTTCGTGATCGCCGAGCACCAGCCCGGCGTGAAGACCGTGTTCAAGAAGTTCGACGGCTACTGGGGCAAGGTCGAGTCGAACCTCGACGAGGCGGTGCTGACCACCATCGCCAACCCGGCGACCCGCGTCGCCGCGCTGCTCTCCGGCGAGGTCGACTGGATCGACCCCGTGCCGCTGCAGGACCAGCAGCGGGTCAATGCCAGCGGCACCGCCACCGTGATGGCCGGGCCCGAGCTGCGCACGATCTTCCTCGGCATGGACCAGGACCGGGACGAGCTGAAGGATTCGAGCGTCAAGGGCAAGAACCCGTTCAAGGACATCAAGGTGCGCGAGGCCTTCTACCTCGCCATCGACGAGGACACGATCGCCAAGCGCGTCATGCGCGGGCAGGCGGTGCCCTCCGCGCTGATGATCGCCCCGGCCCTTTACGACCGCGGTGCCGAGTTCAAGCGCCCGGCCACGGACCTCAAGAAGGCCAAGGAACTGATGGCCCAGGCGGGTTACCCGGACGGGTTCTCGCTCACCATGGATTGCCCGAACGACCGCTACGTCAACGACGAGGCGATCTGCCAGGCGGTGGTCTCGATGCTGGCCCGCATCAACGTCAAGGTGAACCTCAACGCCCAGCCGAAGGCCAAGTACTTCGCCAAGGTGCTGGCGCCGAACTACGACACCTCGTTCTACCTGCTCGGCTGGACTCCGTCCTCGCTGGACAGCCACAACATCCTCTACGAGATCGTCGGCTGCCGGAAGCCCGGCGACAAGTCGGGCCGCGGTGGCTGGAACCTCGCGGGCTACTGCGATCCGAAGATCGACGAGATCGCCGACAAGGTCGAGGGCGAGACCGACAAGACCAAGCGCGACGCCCTGATCAAGGAGGGCTTCGACGTCCTCAACGCCGACTGGGGCTACATCCCGCTGCACCAGCAGGCCCTGGCCTGGGGCGTGTCCAAGAAGGTCCACCTGACCCAGCGCGCCGACAACCTGCTCCTGCTCTACTGGGTGTCGAAGGATCCGCAGTAGGAGCCGGGCGTGCTCGCCTTCCTGCTGCGCCGGGTGATCCAGGCGGCCGCGGTCCTCGCGGTCGTCGGGCTCATCGCCTTCGCGATGTTCCGGTTCGCGGGCGATCCCGTGAACCAGATCGTCGGGCCCGACACCACCGTGGCCGAGCGGGCCCAGATCCGGACGGATCTGGGCTTGGACGACCCGGTGCTGGTCCAGTTCGTCCGCTACGCCGGCAATGTGGTGCGCGGCCAGTTCGGCATCTCGTACCAGTTCCGGCAGCCGGTCTCGCAGCTCTTGGCCGAGCGCATGCCGGCGACGCTGGAGCTCGCCTTCTGCGCCACAATCTTCGCCCTGGTGGTCGGGATCCTGATGGGCGTGTACTGCGCGCTCCGCCGCGACTCCTGGCTCGCCGGGCTGTTCCAGGCGGTCTCGCTGATCGGGATCAGCCTGCCGACCTTCCTGATCGGCATCCTGCTGATCTACCTGTTCTCGGTGACGCTCGGCTGGCTGCCCTCCTACGGGCGCGGCGACACCGTGCGGCTCGGCTGGTGGACCACCGGATTCCTGACCACCTCCGGGCTCAAGGCGCTGATCCTGCCCTCGGTGACGCTCGGCCTGTTCCAGATGACGCTGATCATGCGGCTGGTCCGCGCCGAGATGCTGGAGGTCCTGCGCACCGACTACATCCGCTTCGCCCGGGCGCGGGGGCTGACCACCCGCGCCGTCCACCTGCGCCACGCGCTCAAGAACACGCTGGTGCCGGTGATCACCATCGCGGGGCTGCAGCTCGGCTCGGTCATCGCCTTCTCGATCATCACCGAGACGGTGTTCCAGTGGCCCGGCATGGGCCTGCTCTTCGTCCAGGCCGTGCAGAACGTCGATATCCCGATCATGTCCGCGTACCTGCTGCTCGTCGCGCTGATCTTCGTGACCATCAATCTCGTGGTCGACATCCTCTACACGGTGGTCGACCCGCGCCTGCGGCTCTCGACCGGGCGGGCGGCGTGAGACTGTACATGACGCACCGCTCCGCTTGCCTGTCCCTCCATCGTCATCGCGAGCGCAGCGAAGCGACCCAGGGCAGCGCGCGTCCGGTCGGCGTGGCGCGCCTGGATTGCTTCGCTCCGCTTGCAAGGACGGAGGCAGCCGCCCCGAAGCGTTCAACCGGACATGGCGTAAGGGGCGGCCGATGAGCGGATACGACCTCGACGTCGGCGACGCCCCGCCGGTCCCGCTGCCGGAGGCGAAGCCCTCGCGATTCGCGCGCTGGCGCGATTCCGACCTGCTGGCGAACTTTCTGCGCTCGAAAACCGCGGTGGCGGCGCTGATCGCCACGGTCCTGATGGTCGGCCTGGCCTTCGCGTCGCCGTGGATCGCGCCGCAGAACCCCTACGACCCGGCCCAGCTCGACCTGATCAACTCCAACCTGCCGCCGATCTGGCAGGCGGACGGACAGGCCCCCTACTATCTCGGCACCGACGACCAGGGCCGGGACGTGCTCTCGGCGGTGCTGTACGGGCTGCGCCTGTCGCTGATCGTCGGCGTGCTCGGGGTGGTGACCTCCGGGATCCTCGGCATCGCGCTCGGCCTGATCGCCGGCTACGCGGGCGGGGCCGTCGACACGCTGATCATGCGGGTCGCCGACGTGCAACTCACCTTCCCGGCGATCCTGATCGCCCTGGTGGTGGACGGCGTCGCCAAGGCGAGTTTTGGCAGCGCGCTCGATGTCGGGCCCTTGATCGGGCTGATCGTGGTGTCGATCGGCCTGTCCTTCTGGGTGCAGTACGCCCGCACCGTGCGCTCCTCCGTGATGGTTGAGAAGGGCAAGGATTACGTTCAGGCGGCCCGGCTGATCGGTCTGTCGTCGCCGGTGATCCTAGTGCGCCACGTCCTGCCGAACGTCACCGGCCCGGTCTTCGTGATCGCGACGATCAACTTGGCGCTCGCGATCATCACCGAGGCGACCCTGTCGTTCCTCGGCACCGGCCTGCCCGAGACCATGCCGTCGCTCGGCACGCTGATCCGCACCGGCAATCGCTTCCTGTTCTCCGGCGAGTGGTGGATCGTCGCCTTCCCGGGGCTAGCGCTGGCCGGGCTCGTCATCGCCATCAACCTCCTGGGGGATTGGCTGCGCGACGCGCTCAATCCGAAGCTGCAATGACCGAGACTATCCTCTCCGTGCGCGACCTCACGGTCGCCTTCGACACCCGGCGCGGGCCGCTCACCGCCATCGACCGGGTCTCGTTCGACATCGGCCGCGGCGAGATCCTGGGCGTCGTCGGCGAGTCCGGGGCGGGCAAGTCGGTGACCGGCTCGGCGGTGATCGGCCTGATCGACCGACCCGGCCGGATCGCCGGCGGCGAGATCTCCTTACGCGGCGAGCGCATCGACAACCTCTCCCCCGAGGCGATGCGGCGGGTGCGGGGCAAGCGCATCGGCATGATCTTCCAGGATCCGCTGACCTCGCTCGACCCGCTGTTCCGGGTGGGCGACCAGATCGTCGAGACCCTGCGTACCCACACCGACCTGTCGGCGAAGGCGGCCCGCACCCGCGCCATCGACCTCCTGGCCGAGGTCGGCATCCCGGCCCCCGAGCGCCGCATCGATGGCTACCCGCACGAATTCTCCGGCGGCATGCGCCAGCGGGTGGTGATCGCCCTCGCGCTCGCCGCCGAGCCCGAGCTGATCATCGCCGACGAGCCGACGACCGCGCTCGACGTCTCGGTCCAGGCCCAGATCATCACCCTGCTGAAGCGCCTGTGCCGCGAGCACGGCACCGCGGTGATGCTGGTGACCCACGACATGGGCGTGATCGCCGAGGCCGCCGACCGGGTGGCGGTGATGTATGCCGGGCGGGTGGCCGAGATCGGCCCGGTCGCCTCGGTGATCGCCAAGCCCCACCACCCCTACGCGGTCGGCCTGATGGGGGCGATCCCGACCCTGTCGCAGGAGGCCGACCGGTTGAGCCAGATCCCCGGCTCGATGCCGCGGCTCACTGCGATCCCCAAAGGCTGCGCCTTCAACCCACGCTGCCCGAAGGTCTTTTCCCGGTGCCGCGTCGAGCGGCCCGAGCCGATCCCGGTCGATGCGAGCCGGGTGGCCTGTCACCTGTACGATGCAGCGGAGCGCGCAGCGTGAGCGCCTACGTCGAAGTCACCGATCTGCGCCGCCGGTTCGACGTCTCGAAGCCCTGGCTCAACCGGGTGATCGAGCGCGAGCCGCGCAAATTCCTCACGGCGGTCGACCGGGTTGGCTTCGCGATCGAGAAGGGCGAGACCTTCGCGATCGTCGGCGAATCCGGCTCCGGCAAGTCGACGGTGGCCCGCATGGTGGTGGGCCTGTTGCCGCCCTCCGCCGGCGAGGTGACGATCACCGGCGTCTCGATGACCGACCCGCGCCAGGCCGCCGCCCGCAGGCGCCTGCGGGCGCGCATCCAGATGATCTTCCAGGACCCCTACGCGTCCATGAACCCGCGCTGGCGGGTCGGAAAGATCATCGCCGAGCCGATCCGGGCCTTCAACCTGATCCACGGCGAGGGCGCAATCCGCGCCCGGGTCAGCGAGCTGCTCGGCCTCGTCGGGCTCCACCCGGACGACGCGCGAAAATACCCCCACGAATTCTCCGGCGGCCAGCGCCAGCGGGTGGCGATCGCCCGGGCGCTGGCGAGCCAAGCGGAGTTCCTGGTGGGCGACGAGCCGACCTCGGCGCTCGACGTCTCGGTGCAGGCGCAGATCCTCAACCTGATGCGCGACCTGCAGGACCGGCTGGGGCTCACCTACCTGTTCATCTCCCACAACCTCGCCGTGGTCCGCCACATGGCAACCCGGGTGGGCGTGATGTATCTCGGCCGGCTCGTGGAGGTCGCCTCCGCCAAGGACCTGTTCGCCGCGCCGCGCCATCCCTACACGCGGATGCTCCTCGACGCGGTGCCCGACCTCGCCCATGTCGGCCGCGCCCGGGTGCCGGTTTCCGGCGAGATCCCGAACCCGATCGACCCGCCGCCCGGCTGCACCTTCAACCCGCGCTGCCCGCTCGCCAACGACCGCTGCCGCACCGAGGTGCCGGCGCTCCTCGACGGCGTCGCTTGCCATGCCGTGCAGGAGGGGCGGGCCTGACGGGCGGCCACGGATCCGCTCCGGTGCGCGCGCTTGCTGACGCGAGGGCGCGGGTGCGACCGCTCGAACAGGCGTGAACGCCCCTTGATTCCGCCGCGCAGGCGCCGCGTCAAAGGCCGAATTTGGCTAGACCCGCGCGGAGCTTTAGGGCCAGCATCTACGATACATTGCTCGCCAGGCAAGCGTGCCGCTCTGTACCGATCTTGTGTCATCCGGCCCCAATTCGGAACACAAAAGTACTGAATTTCCGGCCTGTGACTTGCTGCCCTTCGACAATCCGCACGCGCGTTTCTGGCGAGCGAAGCGTGTCATAGGCGGCACCGGCGGCTCCGAGAGACGGTCACCAGCATGATGGACTTGAACCGCAGGCTGATCATCCGGGGGCTCGCCGCGACGGCTGCCGCGACGATGGCCGGTTCATCCACGCGGGCGGATGAGCGCCGGACGTACGATGCGCCGCCGGAGCGGGCCGCCGATTTCGTCGGCCGGATCGGTGTCAATGTGCATCTCGCGCAGAAGGGCACCGTCTACGACAGATATTACGAGAGCTCGATCCTGAGGGCGATCGAAGATCTTTCGATCAAGCAGATCAGGCAAGGGGTCTACAGTCCGGCGCCGGGCGTGACCGACACATTGTACACGCGCATGCGCGAGCTGGCGCGCCTCGGGTGCCGGTTCTCGGCGGTCTGCAATGATCCGAGCGATCAATACGTGACCACGCCCCCCTCCGCACTGCCGCTGATCTACGAGCAATGTGACGGGGCGATCGACATCGTCGAGGGCGGGAACGAGCCCGCGCTCCTCGCGGATCCGACGCTCAATCCGACCCTGTCCTGGCTGCACCAGCGCGGCCTGCACGAGACGGTGCGCCGCGAGCTGGCCGGATCACGGATCGACGTCGCGTCGCCGAGCTACATCCAGGGCAACATCGCCCTGGCCAAACCCCTCGCGGGGTTCGCGGATCTGTCGAACCTCCATCCCTATCCGGGCATGGAGCATCCCGAGACGCGGGGGCCGGGGCGTCTGGGCGGCTTTCGCGCGGCGATGGTCCCGGTCTGCGGCGGCGTCGCGAGCCTCATCACCGAGACCGGCTATCACACGGCGCTGGCCACGGCGTCGGCGCATCTGCCGGTCTCGGAGGCGATCCGGGCGCGCTACATGCCGCGCCTGCTCCTGTTCGCCTATCTGGCGGGTATGCGGCGCACCTACATCTACGAGCTTCGCTCCAGCTTCGGCCGCGGTCCGGCCGATCCCGAATCCGCCTTCGGGTTGCTGACCCACGAGGGCCGGCCGACGGCGGCGTACCGGGCCGTGAAGACGCTCATCGCCCTGTTCTCGGGTTCGCGCGGACCGGCCGCAGCCCCGTCCCCGGGGCCGGCGTCCCCCCGACCGATCGCCACAATCGGGAGCCACGAGGACGTCCAGGGGCAATGCTTCCGGCGCGATGACGGAACGATCCTCCTGCCGCTCTGGCTGGGCGTCTTCGGTTGGGACAGGGGCGCGCAGGCGACGCGCGGTCCGGTGAGCCGTTCCCTGCGTGTCGAGTGCGGGGACCGGCGGAATGCGCTCACCGTGCACCGCTTCGATGACGAAGGCGGCAGCCAGGCGGCGTCCGTCCCGCTGGAAGACGGCGTGGGGCGGATCGAAGTCTCCGATCGTCTCACCGTTCTGGAATTCGCGGCCTGACCTGCATCGCGCGTGACACTGCACCATCATCGACCGGCGGGCGTAAACCTTAATGCCATCTATAAATTGCCCATCCCCGACCTAATGATTACCTTATCATAGCTTTATCGATCGCCAATGTAGTGCATCGATATTGTCTCGAACCGAAGAGCTGATGCCCATGCCGCCTTTCGGCTTGATCACGGACCGTGTGCGGCGATCCGTTCCGGCTCTCGGCCGGCGCGCACCCGATCTGGCTCAGCAGCTGGACGCGCATGGCGGGATCGGTCCCGGCTTCCACCTCCTGCGGCACGTGCTCTCGGTGCTCATCCTCGCGCACCATTGCCGCGTCGCGGTCATCGGTGCGGCCAAGCCCGGACAGGAGGCGCTCGAGACCGGCGCGACCGCGGCCGGCGCCGCGATCGTGGCAATGGGCCACGGGAAATTCCTCGGCGGGTTTCTCCAGCCGTTCCTGTACGCGCTCGTGGGCATGTTCTTCGCCCTGAGCGGCTTCCTGATCGCCGGGAGCGCGCTGCGCACCGGCAAGGTCGGCCCGTTCCTGGCCAATCGCGGCTTGCGGATCCTGCCCGCGCTCACGGTCGAAGTGACGCTCTGCGCGCTGGTGCTGGGGCCGTTCTTCACCACGCTGCCGCTGCGGCAATACTTCTCCGACCCGCAGTTCCTGAGCTATTTCGGCAACATCGTCGGCCACGTCTCGTTCGTGCTGCCGGGGGTCTTCCAAGACAATCCGTGGCCGTCCATCGTCAATACCAATCTCTGGACGCTGCCGCCGGAGTTCTGGTGCTACCTGATCATGCTCGGGCTGATGATCAGCGGCGTGCTCGCGACGCCGATCCGGCTCACCGCGGCGGTCATCGGGATCGCGGCGATCGCCCTCGGCCTCGGTCTCTACGATCCGGCGACCTACACGGTGCGTCACGACAACACGCATTTCACCACGTGGTACATCGTGCTGATGTTCTTCTTCGGCGTCGTCCTGTTCCTGAACGCGCGCCGCGTCGTGATGAGCTTTCGGATCTTCCTCGTCTGCGGAACCTTGTACTACGTCATGATGATGGCCGATGTTCTCGGCGTCGTCAGCGGCATGCTTCTCACGTACTGCATGGTCTATATCGGCATGCAGAACTTCCGCTGGTTCGACCGGATCGTCCGGAAGGACCTGTCCTACGGCATCTACCTGTACGGTTTCCCGCTCACGCAGGCCACCGTCGCGCTCCTGCTTCCGCACCTCGCCGACGTCCCCAAAGCGGTCTGCTTCGCGGTGATCTTCCCCGTGGTCCTGGTCCTGACCGCATCCTTCGCGTCGATCTCGTGGGACTACATCGAGAAGCCGGCGCTCAAGCTCCGCCGCTTCCTGGTGCGCAAGCCGCGGCCGGCGGCCACCGTCGCCCAGGCGGCCTGAGACGGTTTCGGTTCGAACGCTTCGGTGATGCGTTCCTCGCCTTCATCTCGAGCGAAGCGACCAGACCCAGGGCGGCGCGACCCCCGAGATCGTGGCGCCGCCTGGATTGCTTCGCTCCGCTCGCAAGGACGACGGGGCCGAAATCGGTAGGCCGGCGCGCTGCGCGGTCACGCGGTCCGGCACCGGCCCTCGGGACGGACCCGCTAAATCCCGTTCGCCGACGGCGGGACCCGGCTGGACCAGTCGTGGGCGCGCTCGTACTGGTGAGCGATCCGAAGCAGCGTGGGCTCGGCAAAGGGCCGGGCGGCGATCTGCAGGCTGATCGGCAGGCCGGCCCGGTCGAAGCCGCAGGGCAGCGCGAGGGCGGGCAGCCCCGTCAGGTTGAACGGGTAGGTCAGGCGCCAGGACGCCGCCAGGACGCTCTCTTCCCGCCCCGCGAGCGTGACGGTGGCGGCGTCGGTTTTCCAGGCAGTGAGGGGCGTGGCGGGCGTGATGATCGCGTCGGCCTCCGCGAGCACAGCAGCCATCTCGGCCATGATCCGGGCCCGCACCTGCTCGGCCCGCAGGTAGTCCGGTCCGGTCACGAACCGGCCCATCTCCACCAGATCCCGAACGTCGTCGGCGAAGCCCGCGACGTGGCCCTGCGCGAGCGTGCGGTCGTGATAGGCCGTCGAGGAGGCCAGCTCGATGGCGTAGATGGCACCGAGCCCGTAGCGCAGGGACGGCACCGTGACCTCCGCCACGGCACAACCCTGGCCGGCGAAGAAGCCGATCGCGTCCTCAACGGCGGCGCCGATCTCCGCGTCGACCGCGTCGAAGAAGTGGTTGCGGATCACCGCGATCCGCAGGCCCCGGACCGGCTGTTCGAGGCCGGCCGTGTAGTCCGGCACCGGTGCCGCGGAGGCCGCGGGATCGCCGGCATCCGGGCCGGCCAGGACCTGCAGCATCAGGGCGGCATCGGCCACCGTCCGGGTCAGCGGCCCGGCATGGTCGAGGGACCAGGAATGCGGCACGATCCCCGACCGCCCGATCCGGCCGTAGGTCGGCTTGAGGCCGACCACGCCGCACAGGGCGGCCGGGATGCGGATCGAGCCGCCCGTATCCGAGCCGAGGGCGGCGGGGCAGAGGCGGGCGGCCACCGCGGCCCCGGAGCCGCCGCTCGAGCCGCCGGGCACCCGCGCGAGATCCCACGGGTTGCGCGCCTGCGGCGTGACGGTGCCCCAGGCGAATTCATGCATGCTGAGCTTGCCGAGGATCACCGCCCCGGCATCGCGCAGCTTCGCCACGCAGTGGCTGTCCTGCATCGGGAAGGTCAGGGCCTCCACCGCGGTGCCCGCCCGGGTCGGCAGGTCGGCCGTGGTGTAGTTGTCCTTGATGGCGACCGGGATCCCGTGCAGCGGGCCGCGCGGGCCCGTCCGGGCGATCTCGGCATCGGCCGCGCGCGCCGCATCGCGGGCGGTCGGCGACAGGCAAACGAAGCTGTTCAGGTCGCCGTCCAGGCGTTCGATCCGGTCCAGGCAGGATTCCACCAGCTCGGCGCTCGACAGCTGCCGCGCCGCGATCCGGGGCGCGAGGTCCGTGATCGGGCATTGCCAGAGGGCGTCAGTCATGGGGCACCGCGCGATAGGGCAGGCTCGGGTCGAAGATGATCGGCGGATGGATCTGCGCCAGATCGAGGCTGCGCAGCGTCTCGATCTCGGCGAGCACCGGCGCGAACTGCGCGAGAAGGTGCGCGATCCGCGCGGGCTCCTGGCGCAGGCCGATGACATCCCGGATCGGATCGGGGGCGCCCGCTTGGGCCGTCCCAGGCCGCTGCCCGGGCGGTTCGAGCAGCATCGCGACCACGTCGTCCGGCAGCGCGCCAGCCGGGCCGTCCTTGCGCGGCATGCCGGCCACGAACGGCACCAGTTGCCGGCGGGCGACGCCGAGCACGCGGCGCAGCTCCGCCACCGGCGCCGCGTGCTCGTCGACGCGCAGGTCGAGGAGCGGATAGTCTTCTCCGGCGACGATCCGGAGCGCCGCCGATTGCTTGCCGCGCCGGTCGCCGCCCGCCGCGTCGCCGGCCTCCAGGGTCCGCATGAGCCGCTCGTCGAGGTCGCATCCGGCGCTGTTCGTGAAGGCCAGTTCCATGGCGTCGATCACGCCGGGCGCGGCCAGCATGTTGCCCTGCACGGCGTAGCCGGGCCCGGTGCGGTGGCCGGCCGCCTGCGTGCATCCGGCGCCGGTCCAGGCCGCGCCGGTTCCGCGCGCATCGACGAGGCCGAGCTGGCGCAGGTCCGGCCGGTCGTCGGTGGCGAGGGAAGCCGCCAGCGCCGCGTCGGGCGCCTGCCCGTCGGCGAGCCCGTCGAGGATGCGGGCCGCGAGATAGGGATTGCCCCAGGATTGGGTGGTGACGGCGCCGATCCCGGCCCTGATGTACGGGCAGAGGCTGCCCACGGCCGGGACCGCGCTCGCCACCGCCACGCCGAGCTGCCCGGTCCGGGAACAGCGGGCGGCGATCGAGAAGGTGTTGAGTTCGCTCATGGGCCTAGGGCTCCCGGTTTCGGGACAATCCGCCGTCTTTGCGAGCGCAGCGAAGCAACCCAGACAGCGCCATGCCGGCCGGCCGCGCGCCGCCCTGGGTCGCTTCGCTGCGCTCGCCATGACGGCGGGGCAATCGCGCTCATGACCGCCTCACACCGCCAGATGGTCGATGACGCGGGCCGGCGCGTCCGGCGCCTTGGCGTCGCCGCTGTCGACGATCTCGCCGAGCTTGAGCACCGCGTAGCGGTCGGCCAGCCCCAGCGCGAAGGCGACGTGCTGCTCCACCACCAGCATGGATACGCCCGCATCCCGCTCGGCCTGGAGGACGGCGCGCAGGCGCTCGACCATCGAGGGCTGCACGCCCTCGGAGATCTCGTCGATCAGCAGCAGGCGCGGGCGCAGCATCAGGGCGCGCCCGAGGATCAGCATCTTCTGCTCGCCGCCCGAGAGCGTGCCGGCGCGCTGGGCGAGGCGGTCCTTCAGGAACGGGAAATGGCCGAACAGCCGCTCCAGGGCCTCCGGCAGGAGCCGGTCCGACGGCACCGCGAGGCGCAGGTTGTCGCGGATCGACAGGTCCTGGAACAGGGGCTGCTCCTGCGGCGCGTAGCCGACGCCGAGCGCCACGAGGCGGGCGGGCGACAGGCCGGCGAGCGCCTGGCCCCCGATCGTGACCGCGCCGCCCCGCAGGGCCACCATCCCCAGGATGGTCTTGAGCAGGGTGGTCTTGCCCATGCCGTTCTTGCCGAGCAGGGCGACGATCTCGCCCGGCTGCACCGACAGGGACACGTCCTTCAGGATCGCGATGGCTCCATAGCCGCTCGACACCCGCTCGAGGGCGAGCGCGGCTCCGGTCGGCTCGCTCCGCCGTGCTGCCTCAGCCATGGGCGCCTCCCGAATAGATGGTCCGGACCAGCTCCGAGCCGACGACGTCCTCGACCGTGCCGTCGAGGACGAGCCGCCCCTGGTGCAGCACGACGATGCGCGAGGAGATCTCGCGCACGAAGTCGAGGTCGTGCTCGACCAGCACGGCGGCGATCCCGCTCTCGGCCGTGAGCGCCCGGAGCACGGTCCCGATGGTGGTGCGCTCGCCCTTGGTCAGGCCGGCGGTGGGCTCGTCCAGCAGGATCAGCTGCGGCTCGAGCGCCACCACCATGGCGAGTTCGAGCGCCTGCTTCTGACCGTGGGACAACAGGCGCGTCGGCTGCGTCAGCAGGTGATCGAGGCCGGTCATCCGCAGCACGTCGAGGGCGGCCTTGGGCAGGCCCAGCGTCGCGGCCTGACCGACCGGGCTCAGGCCGTCATGCGGCGCCCGGGCGAGCCGCAGGCAGTCGGCCACCGACAGGCTCTCGAACACGCTGGCGACCTGGAACTTGCGCCCGACGCCGAGGCCGACGACGCGGTTCGGCGTCAGCCCCTTGATCGGGGTTCCACCGATCGCGATCGATCCCGTGAACGGCTCGGTGCCGTCGCTGAGACAGCGCATCAGCGTGGTCTTGCCGGCGCCGTTAGGGCCGACAAGGCTGACGAGCTCGCCCGCCCGGATCTCCAGGTCGATGGCCTCCAGCACCGTCAGGCTGCCATAGGCCTTGGCGAGTCCCGCGACCTTGAGGATCGGGCCGTCCGCTGCGGCCGCGATTCCGGCCTGCCGCGCCACCAGGGCGGGGGCGACGCGGCCCGACCGGCCGAACGGCAGCGCCCGCCACAGGCGGCCGACCAGGTCGGCCAATCCGCCGGGCAGCAGGATGATGATGACCACGAAGGCCGTGCCCAGCAGGAGCTGCCACAGGAACGGCAGGTCGCCCGAGAGGTTCGCCGCGAGGTAGTCGATGGCGACCGTGCCCAGCACCGGGCCGAGCAGCGTGCCGCGGCCGCCGAGCGCCACCCAGATCACCAGCTCGGTCCCGAACAGGAAGCCGGCATTCTCCGGGGCGACGACCCCCGACGCGTTGGCGAACAGGAAGCCCGCGAGGCCGGCGACGGCGGCGAGCGCAGCGGTCAGCAGGATCTGCAGGCGGCGGGGGTTGAGGCCGAGATAGGCGCAGCGCGCCTCGTTGTCGCGCACGGCCACGAGGGCGCGGCCCCGATCCGAGCGCACCAGGATCCAGGCCGCCAGCGTGACGACGATCAGGAACAGGGCCGCGAGGCGGAAATAGCCCTCGATCTCGAACGGCAGCACGTCGAAGCCGACGAGGCCGCTGCTGGAGCCGGTCCATTCGCCGCCCGAGTAGATGAGCTGCACCACC
The DNA here is from genome assembly GCF_041806315.1 of Methylobacterium sp. OAE515. Classification (NCBI taxonomy): domain Bacteria; kingdom Pseudomonadati; phylum Pseudomonadota; class Alphaproteobacteria; order Hyphomicrobiales; family Methylobacteriaceae; genus Methylobacterium; species Methylobacterium sp. OAE515. The sequence goes on along the minus strand of NZ_JBGMUV010000001.1, from coordinate 505,274 downwards.
ACGATCGGGACGACGAGCGAGATCACCGAGGCGTAGAGCGGCGTCGAGCGGTGGTAGAACGACAGCCACCCGACCGCGAGACCGAGCAGGGCCGGCGCGACGAGCGCGGCCGCGACCGCCGCGGCGATCCCGAGCGGCGTCGCCCCATAGGCAGTGAGGATCATCGCGGTGGCGTAGGCGCCGATGCCGAAGAACGCCGCCTGCCCGAAGGTCAGGATCCCGGCGAAGCCCCAGAGCAGATCGACCGTGACCGCCAGCACCGCGTAGATCATCGACCGGGTCAGGACGTTGACCGCGAAGGTGTCGAGGAAGAGCGGCGCGATCCAGAGGGCGAGCGCCGCCAGCGTCGCGACCACGAAGGGCGCGGCCCGCGCGAGGCGCGGCCGCCCGCGGGGAGGCGCGGCGACGCGCGCGGCGACGGGGACGGTCTCAAGCACGGGAGAAACCTTTCGGGCTGATCCGCAGCACGAGGGCGGCCAGCACCGCGATGGCGATGCTGCCCAGGATCGGGCTCACGAAGGTGCTGATCAGGACCTGCACGGCCCCGAAGACCAGGCAGGCCGCCGCGAGCGCCAGGTACGAGGCGTCGGCGACCATCACCAGCATGAAGGCGCCGATCAGCCAGGAGACGCCCATGCTCGGGTCGACGCTGGTGAGCGGCGTCAGCAGGACGCCCGCCAGCGCCGCCAGGCCGGCGCCGATCATGAACACCACGAGGCGCACGCGGCCCGTGTCGATGCCGAGGCTGCGCGCCAGGGTCTCGTTCATGATCACCGCCCGGGCCGAGAGCCCGAGCCGGGTTCGCTCGATGGTCAGCGCGAACAGCGCGCCGATGACCAGCGCGATGCCCAAAGCCACGAGCCGGTAGGCGGAGTAATCGACGCCGAGAAGCTCGACGGTGCCCGAGAGCAGGTTCGGGGTGAGCTGGACGTCGCGGCCGAAGCCCAGGGTGATGAGCTGCCCGACCACGATGCCGAGCCCCCAGGTGGCGAGGATCGCGTCGAGCGGCCTGCGGTAGAGCGGGCGGATGATGAAGTGCTCGGCCAGCCCGCCGAGCAGGGCGCCGACCACGAAGGCCAGCGGCAGCGCCGCCCAGGGATTGAGCCCGAGCTTGGCGGTGACCACCGCGCAATAGGCGCCGACCGTCAGCCACGCCCCGTGGGCGAAGTTGATGATCTTGAGCACGCCGAAGATCGCCAGCAGGCCGATCGAGACCACGAACAGGATCGCCGCGGTGGTCAGGATGTCGAGGGTGAGCAGCATCGGGGCTCCGATCGGGACGAGGGCGGGACGCGAGAGGCCTTCAGGATTGCGCGGCCGGCTCCTGCGACAGCCCGGTCATTCCGGGTCGCCGCAGGCGAGCCCGGACCCGGAGGGGCACGCCGAAGGCGAGCAATCCAGGGCCGCCCAGGTGGTCGGATCGACCTGCGGCACTCCGGTTACGGCCGTGGTTCTGGATTCCGGGCTCTCGCCTGCGGCGAGCCCCGGAATGACGCTCCTCACAGCGGAACCTGGAGCCGGAGGCCGCGCGCCTCCCCTTATTGCAGCTTCGGGCATTGCTCGCCGGGATCGACGTCCTTGAAGGTCCCGGCGACCTTCACCGACCCGTCCGCCTGGATCTGGCCGAGATACATGGTCAGCGGCGCGTGGTGCTGCTTGCTCATGCGGATCGTGCCTCGCGGCCCGGTGACGCTCACCGTCGGCAGCGCCTCCAGCACCTTGGCGGTCTCGGTGCCGCCCGCCTTCTCGACCGCGGCCTTGTACAGGTAGATCGCCTCGTATTCCGGCACCGAGAGGTCGTTCGGGGTGCGCAGCTCCGCGCCGAACTTCTTCTTCATCGCCGCCAGGAAGGTCTTATTCTCCGGGCTGTCGATCCCGGTGACGTAGGAGGCCGAGAGGTAGACGCCCTCGGCATCGGCACCCATGCTCTTGGCGGTGCCCTCGTCCAGGGCGAGGTTGGCGAAGGGCAGCGTCACGCCCGCGCCGCGCAGCTGCTTGGTCAGCGTGACGTTCGGCGCGCCGCCGGCGGTCGAGGTGATCAGCGCGTCGGGCTTGGCCTCCTTCAGCTTGGAGATGATCGCCGTCCAGTCGCTGCCGTCCATCGGCAGGTATTCCTCGCCCAAAACCTTGCCGCCGGTCTTCTCGACGTAGCCCTTGGCGAAGCCCAGCATGCCGCGGCCGAAGGCGTAGTCGCTGCCGATCAGGAAGTAGGTCTTGGCGCCCTTCGCCTTGAAGGCGTCGACCACCGGCGGAACCTGCTGCTCCGGCACCCAGGCGTCCACGAACATGTTCTTGTTGCAGGAATGGCCCTCGTAGAACGAGGTGTAGATGTACGGCACCTTGCCCTTGGTGACGGCGGGCAGGCCGGCGTTGCGGGCCGCGCTCGTCTCCATCGAGATCAGGACGTCGACCTTCTTCTGGTAGATCAGGCTGTCGAAGGCCTTCTGGGCGCCGGCCGCGCCGGAGGCGTCGTCGGCCACCTCCAGGGCGAGCTTGCGGCCGAGCACGCCGCCCTGGGCGTTGATCTCCTCCACGGCGAGTTCGGCCGACTGCACCACCGACGGCGCGACGACGCTGTTGGCGCCCGACAGGCCGATCGGGATGCCGATGACGATCGGCTTGCCGTCTGCGGCCTGCGCGGCCGAGGCGGCGAGGGCGAGCGTCGCGGCGCCGACGAGGGACCATTTCACCATGAGCGGACTCCTTGGATAACGACGGGGCGAGGCGGGATCAGCCGTAGATGTCGGTGCGGCGGTCGCGCAGGAGGGAATTGAACGCGTTCAGGTCCTTGCGGCCGGCCGCGTCGAGGTCGACCAGCGCCGAGAGGGTCTCGGTCCGGTCGCGGCTCGCCGGGCCGGCGAGCGGCCAGCCCTTCGGTCCGATGATCAGGCTCTGGCCCTCGAAGGGCTGGCCGCGCTCGATTCCGACCCGGTCGGCGCAGGCGATGAAGAGGCCGTTCGTGTGGGCGGCGGCCCGATGCAGGGTGTTGGCCATGGCGGCCTCGCCCTCGGGCTGATCCGGCATCGGCACCCAGTTGGTCGGGATGCAGACGATCTCGGCGCCGCCGAGCGCCAGCTGGCGGAAGGTCTCGGGGAACCAGCCGTCGTAGCAGATCGCCACGCCGACCTTGCCGAGGGCGGTGTCGAAGACCGGAAAGCCAAGGTCGCCCCTGGCGAAGAACACGTTCTCCTGGTCCCAGAGATGGGCCTTGCGGTAGGTGCCGATGTAGCCCTCCGGTCCGACGATCACGGCGGCGTTGTAGAGGGTGTCGCCCGCGGATTCGGCGATCCCCGCCACGATGTGGACGCCGAGTTCCGCGGCGAGCGCCACCCAGGCCCTGGTGGTCGGGCCGTCCGGCACCGGCTCGGCCAGCGCGGCGGCCTCCGCGGCGGATTCGAACACGTAGCCGGTGCTGGCGAGTTCGGGCAGCACGATCAGCCGGCTGCCCGCGGCGGCGGCCGCGCGGACGAGATCCGACGCGCGCGCCATGTTGGCGTCGATGGCGCCGAAGATCGGCTCGAACTGGATACAGGACACCCGGATGGGCGGGCGCGCAGGATCGTTCGCTTGGATCATGAAAGCTCCAAAACGCAAAAAGCCCCTGGGCGCGGAAACAATCATCCGCGAACCAGAGGCTTCAAAGCCGAGATGTAGTGCAGCAATCCTGCTGCGGGGCAACCTTGCCCGATAAGACTACGATACGCGTCGCAAGACGGACCGCAAGACCATAAATGCGGCAGGCTGCTGCGATCAGGTCTTTTCCGCCAACGCGATGCGCAGGCCGAGACCGCTCATCGCCTCGTGCGCCGCCACCACGCTCTCGGCGACGCTCGCCATCGGCACGCGGGAGGCGGTGGCCCGGTCCCTGAGCATCTTGTAAGCGGCGTCCTCGTCGATCCGGTTGAGGTCCACGAGCAGCCGGACCGCCTTCTCGACGGTGCGGCGGCCCTTCATGGTCTCCTCCAGACGGTTGATCTTGCTGATCAGCCGGCCCTCGTAGCCGCGCCGGTAGCGGGCCAGGGCGAACTGGGTGAGCACGCCGCGCGGATGGAGCGGCTTGTTGAGCACGCCGTGGGCGTTGACGTCGGCGATCGCCTTCAGGGAGGTCGGGCTCTCGTAGGCGACGATGGCGATGACGGCGGGTTCGATCTCCTCGATCGACGGCAGGAGGTGCATCACCTGCGCGTCGTCGAGCTGGATGAACAGCGTGTCGATGTCGGGCGGCAGCGCGGCGGGCGGCGGCCAGGCGAGCGAGACCGCGCAGCCGAGGCGGCGCAGCTGCTCGAGGAGCGCGGCGCCCTCCTCGTCCCGGGGGTGGATGACGAGGGCGCGAGCCCGCCGCAGGTCGTCCAGGATCTTGCGGGCTGGCGCGGTCACGCGGCCATCCCCTCGTCCAGCCAGTTCGTCTCGAAGCGGGACCATGCGAGGTAGGGATCGGGCCGCACCGGCCGGCGCGCCCGCCAGACGACGTCGAACTGCCCGTCGCTGCGGGCGACCCCGATGCCGGGGGTGAGCCAGATGTGCCGCGTCTCACCGTCGAAGGCGAGCTCGCCCTCCGGTGCCGCAATCCGCTGCCGCAGGGCCGCCGCGCCGAGGCGCTCGGCGTCGAGGGTTCCGGCCTCCGTGAGCGCCCGGGCGAAGAGGTGGACCTGCGCGTAGGCCGTCTCCGACCACATGCTGGTCGGCCGCTCGGCCCCGAACCGGGCCTGGAAGGCATCCACGAAGCGCCGGTTGGCGTCGCCCGCGAGCGCCGAGAAATAGGAGGCCGCGAGGACATGGCCGCTGCAGAGTTCGGGGCCGATCGCGCGGATCTGCCCCTCCGCGAGGGTCAGGCTGGCGATCGGGCAGCGGGTCCGGTCGATTCCGGATCCAGCATAGGCGCGGTAGAGGCGCTCGGCGCCGCGCCCGACCACGGTCGAGAACACCGCGTCCGGCGCGGCGTGGCGGATCTCGGTGATCATCGCGGCGTGGGCGGCGTCGTCCGCGTCGAGGGGCGCGTAGAGCTCGCCGACGATGGCGCCGCCCTTGGCCTCGATGAGGTCGCGCATCACCCGGTTCGACTCGCGCGGGTAGATGTAGTCCGATCCGATCAGGAAGATCCGCGGGCCGTGCTCTTGGAGGAGGTAGTCGGCGAGGGCGAAGACGTTCTGGTTGAGGGTCGCGCCGGTGTAGACGATGTTCTCCGAGTACTCGAAGCCCTCGTAGATCGACGGGTACCAGAGCAGCCCGTTGTGCCGCTCCACGGTCGACAGCACCGACTTGCGGCTGGCCGAGAGCGAGCAGCCGAACACCACCTCGGCCCCATCCTCGGCGAGCATCCGGCGGGCGTAGGCGCGGTAGGCGTCGTTGTCGCCGGCCGGATCGTAGCAGATCGGCGCGATCGGGCGCCCGAGCACGCCGCCCGCCGTGTTGATCTCCTCGATCGCCAGGGCGGTGCCGAGGAAATGCTCGGTCTCGGTGATGCCGCTGACGCCGCTGCGGGAAAACAGGACGCCGACGCGCCAAGTCGCTTCGTCCCGGCCTGGCATGGCATCCTCGCGGTGCTGTGGCGGTCCGCCCAGCATTCCGCTGCGCGCAGCCCCGTCCTATCGCAGGCGCGGCGATCTTGGGAAGCAAGCCGCCTTGGCGGCAACGGTGGTGGCGTGCGGCCGGATCACGCTGGCTTCTGCCCGCCGTCAGGCGTCGCGCCACTCCGAGAACGTCGCGGCCTGGCCGACGATGACGCCGTCGCGGTCGAGCTGCCAGACCACCGCCCGCTCGATCCAGAACCGCCGTCCGTCCTTGGCGATGCGCAGGCCGCGATAGCCGCGGCTGAAGCCGTCCCGGGTGACCGCGTCGAGGAGCCGTTGCCGCTCGGCGCGCTCGGGCGCCTCCGCCGAAAGCCGTGACGGCAGGCCGACGAGTTCCGCCCGCGTGTAGCCGAAGCAGGCCTGGGCGGCCCGGTTGGCGTAGACGAAGCGCGGATCCGTGCCGCCATCGTGGGCGAGGACCACGAAGGGTGCCTGCCCGTAGAGCCACGCCGCGTCCGCCCCGTCCGGCACGAGAGCTTCACCGAGCCGCCGGGCGTAGCTGCCGGTGAGCACGGCGAAAAAGTCGGGATCGTGCGAGAGGTCGCTCATGGCGGCCTTCTTGGCCGGAACCGCGCCGATTCGCATGTGCGGTAGCGCAAGGCTGCCGCACGGTCCCGCTCGGACCGCGGCCCGTCTCGGCCCCGGGCCGCTCGAGCCCCGCGTGCGGGCTGCCGGATTCACGGTTCTATGCCGGAACAGGGGGCGGCCTGGGCCGCATCTCTCCCACCCCGCAGAGAAGGCGAGGGCGCGCCGCATCGGAAGTGTCAATCCGGTCAAAGGACACGAGGAGAGGCGGCCTCGGCCGGAGGTGCGTAAACATCCTCGTTGCGCAAGCGGGCGCATCGGCCGACCCACGATGTGTCAGGACACGATCGGCACGGCAGTGTTCGAAAGATTGAAATGAATTTTATTCGACAAACGCGCGCTGCTAATAAAAACAGATTTGGTCTAGTCGTCCGAAGGGTATCTCAATCCTGAGTAGAACTTGAATTATCGCAGACGCAAAATGCTCGTCCGGTCATCTGCCCTATTTCGGGTGCCGCAAGTCGCCGCTCTGCTGAGCGGGATCGAGTCCGAACGGATTAGGCACTGGGTTCGGGTGTGCATGATCTCATCGTCATGATACCTGGGCTACGATCGCCAGTATGGGGATTGCGCGCCATCGGGCTCCGGACAAGGAAGTCCCGGCCCGGCGCCGTTCCCGGCGATCCGAGCATGGCATCGGAGAGGTGGGACGCGCATGGATCCAGAAGGATCCGAACGGGAGCCGGATAGCGTGCCGGAGCAAGCGGGCCGACCGCTGCGGATTCTCGCCGTGGCGGTTCAGAAGGGCGGCACCGGCAAGACCACGCTGGCGGCGTCCTTGGCCATTGCCGCCGCGGAGGCCGGCGAGCACGTCACCGCCCTCGACCTCGATCCCCAGGGCTCGCTGGCCGGCTGGGGCGCCCTGAGACGGGACGATTCCGTCGCGGTCGACCGGGTCCAGCCCTGGGAAATGGGCCAGCTCCCGGAGATCCTGGGCATCCTCGCCGAGCAGGGCACGACGCTCGCGGTGCTCGACACCGCCGGCAGCTCCGCCGGGCTCGCGCCCGCCCTGAAGGATGCCGACTTCGTGCTGATGCCGGTCCGCCCCTCCCGGCTCGACATCGTGGCTGCCCGGCCGACGCTCCAGGCGCTCGTCGGCCTCGGCCTGCGGGAGCGGCTGGCCATGGTGCTGAACCAGTGCCCGCCGCCGCCCTCGCCGCGCACCGGCGCCTACGCGGCGCAACTGCGGGCGCTGGGCGTGCTGGCCGAGCCCGGGATCATCCACCGGGTCGACCACCAGGACGCCCTGGCGACCGGGCTCGGCGTCACGGAATTCGCCCCTGGCAGCCCGGCCGCCGAGGAGGTCCGGGCCCTCTGGGCCTGGATCGACGGGAAGATGCGGGCGGCTCCCGCCCGCTGAGATCAGCCCTCCGCCGCGATCAGCCTTGGCCGAGGGCCGCGAGGATCCGCGCCCAGGAGCGCGTGCCCTTGTGGAAGCTCGTCAGGTCGTACTTCTCGTTGGGCGAGTGGATGCGGTCATCGTCGAGGCCGAAGCCGATCAGCAGGGTGTCGCGCCCGAGGATCCGCTTGAAGTCGCCAACGATCGGGATCGAGCCGCCGGCGCCGACGGTGACGGCCGGCACGCCCCACTCGTCCTGCAGCGCCGCCTTGGCGGCCTCGAGCTGCGGCATGTCGAACGGTAGGCTGATCGCCCGCGAGCCCTTGTAGGTGATGACTTCGACCTGGCAGTCCGAAGGCACCCGCGCGCGCACGAAGGCCTCGAAGCTCTCGGCGAGCCGCTTCGGATCCTGGTCGTCCACGAGGCGGAACGAGACCTTGGCGGAGGCGGTGGAGGCGATCACCGTCTTGGTGCCCTCGCCGGTATAGCCGCCGATGATGCCGTTGGCGTCGCAGGACGGGCGCGACTGCACCAGCTCGATCGGCATCCGGCCGCGCTCGCCCGCGGGCTCCTTGAGGCCGATCGGGCCGAGCAGCGTCTCCGGGGTCAGGCCGAGGCCGCGCCACTGCTCCAGCACCTCCGGCGGGCGCTCATGGACGCCCTCGTAGAAGCCCGGGATCGTGACCCGCCCGTCGGCGTCGTGCAGGTCGGCGATGATCTTCGACAGAACGTGGATCGGGTTGCGCGCCGCGCCCCCGAAGAAGCCGGAATGCAGGTCGCGGTCGGCGCAGGTGACCTTCACCTCGAAATAGGCGAGCCCGCGCAGCGACGACGTGATGGCCGGGGTCTTCCGGTCCCACATGCCGGTGTCGCAGACGAGCACCACGTCGCAGCCGAGCCTTTCGCGATTGGCCGCGACCCATTCGGGCAGGCCTTGTGATCCGCTCTCCTCGGCGCCCTCGATCAGGATCGTGACGCCGCAGGGCAGCTCGCCGTGCATGGCGATGTAGGCCCGGCAGGCTTCGACGAAGGTCATCACTTGACCCTTGTCGTCGGAGGCGCCGCGCCCGACGATCTTCTTGCCGCCCTGGCCGTCGTTGGCGATGTGCGGCTCGAAGGGCGGCGTCTTCCACAGGTCGAGGGGATCGACCGGCTGCACGTCGTAATGGCCGTAGAACAGGACGTGCGGTGCGCCGGGCTTCGGCTTGTGGGCCAGGACCACCGGGTGAAGCGAGGTCTCCTCCACGGAGGTCTCGAAGCCCAGCGCGGTCAGGTCCTGGGCGAGCCAGGCGGCGGCCTCGCGGCAATGCCCGGCATAGGCCGGATCGGTGGAGATCGACGGGATCCGCAGGAAGGCGAACAGCCGCTCCAGGGCGTTCTCCAGATCCGTGTCGATGTCGTTGAGGATCGCGTCGAGCGCGGCCATCGGGGGCTCCGGGGTGCGGCGTGGATTCTGCGGGGACGAGCGTTACCCGAGGCACAGCCGGCGCGGCAATGTCCGATCTTCGACGCCCGGTCCGCCGGAGGCCTGCGACGCGCGCCAAGCGGAACAGGGACAGATTGGAATGGTTATCGACGGAATGGCCGGCCGGCACGCGCGCCGCCCCCGTCGCCGCTCCCTCTGCTCCTCGCCCGGCCCCGGCCGGCTCAGACCGTGGACGACACCATGCGCCTCGAGACACAGCCGCCCGTGTCGGCGGACACGCCCATCGGCATCACGCTCACGATCAACGGGCAGCGGCGCGAGCTCCAGGTCGCCCCCTGGACCACGCTGCTCGACCTGCTGCGCGAGCGCCTCGACCTGACCGGCACCAAGAAGGGCTGCGACCACGGCCAGTGCGGCGCCTGCACGGTGCTGGTGAACGGCACCCGGGTGAATTCCTGCCTGACCCTCGCCGTGATGAAGGACGGCGCCGAGATCACCACGGTCGAGGGCCTGGCCAGCCTCGGCGACCGGGCGGGCAGCAACGCCCTCCACCCGATCCAGGAGGCGTTCATCGAGCACGACGCCTTCCAGTGCGGCTACTGCACGCCGGGCCAGCTCTGCTCGTCGGTCGGGCTGATGAACGAGGGCCACGCCCACACCCGCGACGAGATCCGCGAGGCGATGAGCGGCAACATCTGCCGCTGCGGCGCCTACACCAACATCGTCGACGCCATCGAGGACGTCATGCAGGGAGGCGCCCGATGAACCGCTTCGATTACGTCCGCGCCGGCACGGTGGCGGAGGCGGTGCAGGCTTTCGGGGCGGGTGCGCGCTTCATCGCCGGCGGCACCAACCTGATCGACCTGATGAAGTACGAGGTCGAGAAGCCCGGCCGGCTGATCGACATCACCCGCCTGCCCCTCGACCAGATCGAGGACCATGCGGGCGGCCTCCGGATCGGGGCGCTCGCGACCAACGCCAAGGTGGCCTACGACGAAAGGGTCACGGCGCGTTATCCGCTGCTGCGCAACGCCATCCTGGCCGGCGCCTCGGCCCAGCTGCGCAACGCCGCCTCGACCGGCGGCAACCTGCTCCAGCGGACCCGCTGCTACTATTTCTACGACGTGGCCACGCCCTGCAACAAGCGCGAGCCTGGCTCCGGCTGCTCGGCGATCGGCGGGATGACCCGCATCCACGCGATCTTCGGGACAAGCGAGCACTGCATCGCGACCCACCCCTCCGACATGTGCATCGCGCTCGCCGCCCTGGAGGCGACCGTGCAGGTGAGCGGGCCGCAGGGCGACCGGTCGATTCCGTTCTCGGAGTTCCACCGCCTGCCGGGCGATACGCGCGGAGAAGGACACCAACCTCGCCCCCGGCGAGATCATCGTCTCGGTCGACCTGCCGGAGAGCCGCTTCCCGCAGCACTTCACCTATCTGAAGCTGCGCGACCGGCTGTCCTACGCCTTCGCGCTGGTTTCGGTGGCGGCGGCCCTGGAGCTTGACGGCGACACGGTGAAGACCGCGCGGCTGGCGCTCGGCGGCGTCGCCCACAAGCCCTGGCGCAACCGGGACGCCGAGGCCCTGCTGGAGGGCAAGCCCGCGAACCGCGAGAGCTTCCAGGCGGCGGCCGACCTGATCGTCGCCGAGGCGAAGCCCCAGGCGACCAACGGCTTCAAGATCGATCTCGCCCGGCGGGCCATCGTGCGCGGCCTCGAACAGGCCGCCGCCGGCACGCCTCAGTCGCTCAGCGACAAGCGCATCCAGTAGGTCCCGCCATGACCCAGACCTTCAGCTCCACCGGCCACGACACCTTCGTCGGCAGCCCGCGCAGCCGGATCGACGGCCCCGCCAAGGTGACCGGGCTCGCCAAATACGCGGGCGAGTTCGCGGCGCCCGACCTCGCCTACGGCGTCGTCGTATCGAGTGCGATCGCCAAGGGCCGGATCACGGTCATCGATTCCGCCGCGGCCGAGGCCGTGCCGGGCGTCCTCAAGGTCATCACGCACGAGAATCGGCCGCGCACCGCGTGGCGGGACAAGAACTTCCAGGATCAGGTGGCGCCCCCTGGCTCGCCGTTCCGCGCCCTCTACGACGACCTGATCGTGTTCAGCGGCCAGCCGGTCGCCCTGGTGGTGGCCGAGGATTTCGAGACCGCGCGCTACGCCGCCTCCCTGGTGCGGGTGAGCTACGAGACCCAGGAGCCCGGGACCGATCTGGGGGCCCTGCGTGGCACCGCCTACGAGCCGCCCTACAAGCGCACGGGCATCAAGCCGCCGCCGGAGCCCTGGGGCGACGCCGACCAGGCCTTCGGCAGCGCGCCGATCCGCGTCCAGGGCGCCTACAGCCTCGCCGACGAGCACCACAACCCGATGGAGCCGCACGCCTCCACGGTGGTGGTGGAACAGGACGGCACCTACACGGTCTACGACAAGATTCAGGGCGTCTCGAACAGCCACCAGTACTTGACCAACGTGTTCGGCCTGAAGCCCGATCACGTGCGGGTGCTCAACCCATATCTGGGCGGCGGCTTTGGCTCGGGCCTGCGCCCGCAATACCAGCTGTTCCTGGCGATGCTGGCCGCTCAGGAGCTGAAGCGTTCGGTCCGCGTGACCCTGACTCGCGACCAGCTGTGGAGCTTCACCTACCGGTCCGAGGCGCTGCAGACGATCGCGCTGGGCGCCGAGCCGGACGGCACGCTGACGGCGCTCCGGCACGACGCCGTCCAGGGCACCTCGCAATACGAGGATTACCAGGAGGTCGTCGTCAACTGGTCGGGCGTCCTCTACCGTTGCGACAACGTCGCCCTGGGCTACCGGCTGGTGAAGCTCGACACGCCGACCCCCGGCGACATGCGCGCCCCCGGCGCGGTCACCGGCGTCTTCGCCATCGAGACCGCGATGGACGAACTCGCCTACGCGACCGGGCTCGATCCGATCGCCCTGCGGCTGAAGAACTACGCCGAATCCGACGCCACCGCGAAGGGCAAGCCGTTCGGCTCGAAGGAGCTGCGCCGCTGCTTCGAACTCGGCGCCGAGCGCTTCGGCTGGGCCAAGCGCAACCCCGAGCCGCGCGCCACGCGCGAGGGGCGGGAGCTGGTCGGCTGGGGCGTGGCCACCGGCATCTGGGAATCGATGATGATGCAGTCGAACGCCATCGCGACACTGACGCCCGACGGCCGGCTGACGGTGGGCAATTCAACCGGCGATATCGGCACCGGCACCTACACGATCCTCACCCAGATCGCCGCCGACACCCTCGGCCTGCCGATGGATGCGGTCACCACCAAGCTCGGCGACACCCGTCTGCCGGAAGCCCCGGTCGCGGGCGGATCCTGGACCGCGGCCTCCTCGGGCACCGCCGTGATGAAGGCGTGCCGCAACGTCGGCGCGCAGGTGTTCAAGCTCGCCCGCGGCCTAGAGAACTCGCCGCTCGCCAACGTCGATTTCGACCGGGCGGTGTTCTCGGATGGGCGCATCTCGGTGGCGGGCGATCCGAGCCGCAGCGTCTCGCTGATTGAGGTGCTGCAGGCCGCGGGCGTTGACAAGGTCGAGGCCGTCGAGGAGGCCGGGCCCGACAAGGACTTCAATCAGAAATACGAGGCCTACACCCACTCGGCGATCTTCGTGGAGGTGAAGGTCGACGAGGAACTGGGGCAGGTTCGGGTCACCCGGGTCGTCTCGGCGATCGCGGCCGGCAAGGTGCTGAACCCGAAGACCGCGCGCAGCCAGATCCTCGGCGGCGTGGTGATGGGGATCGGCTCGGCGCTGGAGGAGGAGTCGATGCTCGACCACCGCATCGGCCGGTTCATGAACCACAATCTCGGGGAGTACCATGTGCCGGTGAATGCCGACATCTACGACATCGACGTCATCTTCGTGGACGAGGAGGACAAGGCGAACCCGTTGGGCGTGAAGGGGCTCGGTGAGATCGGCATCGTCGGCGTCGCGGCGGCGATCACCAACGCGGTGTTCCACGCGACCGGCAAGCGGGTGCGCCACCTGCCGATCACGCCCGACAAGCTCCTGTGAACGGTGAATGTTTCACGGGAAACATTTACGGTCCGGCAAGGAGTCGATTGAAGGAGAGCCGCTGCGCCGGGCGTGCGGCGGCTCTTCTGCCTGAGAGGGGATCTACCGGGCCGCACCGGGCCGCTCCGTCATCGCGAGCGTAGCGAAGCGACCCGGCGCCGCGCACGTTCCCTTACGCTCGGTACACGATAGGGCCCGATGAGGGTGGCTCCCACCTGCGACCTCATCCTGAGGTGCGGCGAAGCCGCCTCGAAGGAGGGCTCCAGCCAGATGCGCGATCCCTGGAGGGCTCCTTCAAGGCCTGCGCTGCGCTCCGGCGCCTCAGGATGAGGGCGCGGATTGGACGGCCAGTCTGAGCCTTCCAAGAATTGAGAGGCGATCTGAGACTTCCGTGAGCCATCTGCTGCAATCCTGGCGCTTCTGGGCGCTCGCCGCCGCTGGCTTCGCGGCGCTCACCGCGATTCTCGCCAAGGTCGGTGTCTCGGGCGTGCAGTCGGATGTCGCGACCCTGGTCCGCACCGCCGTGATCCTGGTCTTCGCCGGGGCGATCGTCGTCGGCTCCGGTCAGTCTGGGAGTCTCGCGCAGATCTCCGGCCGCAGCCTCGTCTTCCTGGTCCTGTCGGGCCTCGCCACCGGGGCGTCGTGGCTGTGCTACTTCCGAGCGCTGTCGCTCGGCGACGCCGCCCGGGTCGCGCCGCTCGACAAGCTCAGCGTCGTGCTGGTGGCGTTCCTCGGTGCCGGCCTGCTCGGCGAGACCCTGAGCCTCGCGGCCTGGGCGGGCGTCGCGCTGATCGCCGCCGGGGCCGCGCTTGTCGCCTCGGGCTGGTGAGGTGGCGCACCGATCCGTTAACCCGATCGGCGCATCCTGACGGTCCCTCGTATACAGGGGACCGCCATGGATTGGGTCTACCGCGGCTTCGAGACCTCGCTTCTCGGTCTCGCCCTCTGCCTCGGCTTCGCCGCCTGCCTGACGCTCGGCACCGAGCGGATGCCGCCCGGCACGCTTTCCGTCACCCTGCCGATGCTCACGGTGACCGCTCCCGCGCCCTGAGGCCGGGAGCGACCGGATCGCGCTGGCGCCGGCTCAGGCGGCGCTGCGCGTGGCGGGAAACATGATGCTCCGGGCCTCCGCATCCATCTCGGCCTTGAATGCGTGGCGGCCCTTCAGCGCCTCGGCGGCCTGGGCGGCGGGCCGGGCATTGATCGTGTCGAGCAGGCGCTTCACGTTCGGCAACGCCGCGAAGGCGGTCTCGCCCAGCACGAACGGCACCATCCGGGCCCAGCCCCACACCGCCATGTCGACGATCGTGTAGGTGTCGCCGAGCACGTAGGTGCGGCCGGCGAGCCGCTGGTCGAGGATGCCCCAGTGCCGGCGCGCCTCGAAGGTGTAGCGCTCCGTGGCGTAGGCGCCGCCGTCCTGCGCGAAGTAGCGGAAATGGACGCATTGGCCGGAGAACGGCCCGATGCCGGTCGCCACGAACATCAGCCAGGACAGCATCTCGCCGCGCACCGGCTCGCCCTCGGGCAGGAACTGGCCGGTCTTCCCGGCGAGGTAGAGCAGGATCGCATTCGAATCGAACACCGTCACGTCGCCGTCGACGATCGTCGGCACCTTCCCGTTCGGGTTGATCGCCGTGTAGGCGGGGTCGAACTGCGCGCCCTGGCGGGTGTCCACCGGCACCGTCTCGTAGGGCAGGCCCATCTCCTCGAGACAGAGGGCGACCTTCATGGGGTTGGGGCTGAGATTGTAGTAGAATCGAATCACGGGGCTCTCCCTGAACGACCCCGGCAGGATCGCCGGGGCCACGCTCGGCACAAGCCGCCGCGGCGCAAGGCGGCTATTCCGCCACGATCTTGTAGCTGCGGCCCGGGACCAGCTGCGCTCCCCGCTCCAGGCCGTTGAGCACGAGGAACCGGTCGGGCGCCCGGTCCGGAACCGTCATGCGCCGGGCGAGGTCCTCGGCGCTGGTCGAGGTCGCCTGCACCACCTGCAGCCGCAGCGGGCGCAGGACTACCTCGTCCGGCGACACGGCGACCAGGGTCGCGGTCCAGCGGCGGAAGGCCGGATCGGGATCGGTCGCGCCCTTGGCGGCCATGATCATCCGGTAGGTCGAATCGCCGATCCGGATGGCGGCGAGGCGGAAGGTCCAGTCCTTCCCGCGCGACAGCGCGAAGGCCGCCGGGTGGCCGGCAACCTCCCGGGTCTCGAAGCCGGCCGGGTCGAAGGCGTCGTTCCAGCTCGCCTTCAGCACCGCGTCGAGGGGCTGCCCCTCCTTCGCGTCGATCTGGTCGAACAGCAGGCGGCGGCTGCCGTCCGGGATCGTGCCGAGCACGGCCGAGCGCGTGTTCTCCAGGGTGAAGCCCTCCGGCACCTCGAAGGCGATGCCGAGGCCGGGATGGATGAAGCGGTGGCCGCGCACGGCGCCGTCGCGCGGGTTGTCGCCGTAGGCGAGACCGTCCACGGCGGCGAGGTAGGACGCGCGGTCGTCGGTGCCGATGCCCGGCGCGCCGATGCGCCGGGCCGCCCGGGTGACCTGGGTGATGCGCTCGGCCGTCCCCGGATGGGTCGCCAGCATGTCGGGCTCGGTGGCGCTGCCCGCCTTCAGGCCGGTCGAGCGGTTGAGCGCGGTGAGGAACCGGCCGGCCGCGAACGGGTCGTAGCCGGCCTTGGCGAGGGTGCGCACGCCGGTGGCGTCCGCCTCCAGCTCCTGCTCGCGGGAGAAGCGCGCCAGCGCGAAGCGCGACTGGTGCTGCAGCTGGGCGCCGGTATCGGGGTCGTTCAGCACGTCGGCCACGACGCGGCTGACGAGGGCCGAGCGCAGCTCCAGCTCGCTCCGGGCCGTGGCGTGGCTGAGGGTCACGTGAGCCATCTCGTGGGCCAGCACGGCCGCCACCTCGGAGGTGTCGCTCGCCAGCGCCACCAGCCCGCGGGTCGCGTAGAGCCGCCCGTTCGGCAGCGCGAAGGCGTTGACCACCGGCGAATCGAGGAGCGTCACCACGTAGGCCTGGTCGGGACGGTCGCTCGCCTTCACGAGGCGATCGGTCACCTCGGTGAGCATCCGCGTCACGTTCGGGGCACGTGCCTCGCCGCCGAAGGAGGCCACCAGCTTGAGGTGGTCGGCATCCGCGACGCGCTCGCGGCCGGTGGTGCGCGGCGCCTCCGCGGGCACCCGCACGACGGCCGGCCGCACGGTCGCTTCCGTCTGATCGGCCACGCAGGCGCCGAGCAGCGTGGCCAGGGCACAGAGTGCCACAGCGCCGAGCGGGGCACGGCCCGCCCACCGAAATCGCTCCGTGATCCCGCCCATCGCGATCAGCGCCGCAGCCCCCGTTCCCCCTCCGGCCCGGCCTCCGGCCGGTCCGCCTCGTCTAGGACCTCGATGGCGTCGGCCGCGGCTTCCAGAATCGGACCGCGCCAGACCTCCAGAACGCCGCGCACGCGCACGGACCGGCCCTCGAGCGAGGCCGCACTCAAACCACGGGCGCGCACCATTCGCCAAGTGCGTTTCGATACGGTGACCGTCAACGCGTCCGCGCCGCGGGCGCCGAAATCGAGATACGTCCGGGCGCCGCGCTCGCCGACATGGCGCACGCGGCCTTCCACGACGGCGAAGCGCCCCGACGCGATTCGGAGCGCTGCGCCGTCGGTCGCCGACAGGACGGGCCCGCGCCACAGGCCGAGCCTGCGCGCCCGCGCGGAAGCTTCCAGCAGGCGCAACGCCGGACGGCAGAGCAGATCGGCCTCGTTCGCGTCCGCGAAGGCGAGGCCCGCCGCGATGAGGCCGCCGGCCAGGTCATCGTCGCCATCCCCGGCCTGGATGTCGGCCCGCTCCCGACCCCAGCGGTCTGGCTCGCCGCGCGGGATGACGGTGAGACGGGCGCCCCGACGCGCGTCGAGCCAGACCTGCGCCTCCCCGGCGAGGTCGGACGCCTCCGGCCAGCGCAGGGAATCCAGGATCACGCGGGTGCCGGATGCCAGACGGATCTCCCCGCGCGGCCCGACCCCGTCCAGGACCTCCAGCCGCGCCGGCCCTGCCAGACACGCCGCGGCCCCGGTTCGGCCGGCCGCCTGGGCCGGCGCGATCCCGAGCACAACCAACACGAGCGCCACGGCCGGCGCCACCCGGTCCCGCCGCTCCGCGAACCCCACTGTCCCGATCATCGAATCCCCGGACGCATCATGCTCCGGGACTGCGCCCTGTCCACCGGGCGCGGTTGGCCTCAAGCGGGGAGGGTGCTATGGAAACCGCGGTTGTCTCCGTAGCTCAGCTGGACAGAGCACAGGTTTCCTAAACAGGTTGAATTGGGCGTCGCACCGGGAAACCGCGCGGCGGATCCGCTCAAAGTCGGGGAAAGCTTCAGGCACCAGCGCTTCGGCGTTCGGAGCCCTGCCGATCCCGAGCCAAGCCCGCGCGGCGCGCCTGCGTCCTTCGGGAAGGTGTAGAGACTAGACGGGCGGCACCTAACGGTCGGGCACAGGTCCGACCCATGGTGAAGGGATAGTCCAGGCCACGAACGCGACCCCCGGGCCGCGGCGGCGAAAGTCGAAGTGGTATGAAACCTGGGGTCGCAGGTTCGAGCCCTGCCGGGGACGCCAAGATTTTGCCCGCCTGCGTGGTGCGTCCTCTCGCGGCGCGCAAATCGTTCACTGTGTCGCGTGCCTCCCGGTGACAAGATCCTGGGGCCGCGCTAAGCTTTGCTGCCGGGAATCATGGCAGGGGGTGGACGAGCTCTTCATGGCGGGTCAGAAAACCGATCAGCGCGACGTCTATGTCGGGCAACGCATCGCCGAGCAGCGACGCAAGGCGTCCCTCACGCAACGTCGCGTCGCGCAGAGCTTCGGTATGTCTGCAGCTCAGCTCCAGAAGTACGAGAAGGGCACGAACCGAATCAGTGCCGTTCACCTCGACATCTTCTCCCGGATGACCGGCGTCCCGATGGATTACTTCTTCAAGGGCATGCCGCGGACCGATGACTTCATCGCGCCGGGCTTCGCCGAGCAGGAGCAATCCGCTCTGTCCGAAGGCGGGCTGAAGCGGCTGGCCGAGGTCGTGGGCCGGCACATCACCGAGAACTTCTCCGAGGAAGCCCGGCGCGACGTCGCCGATGCCATCCGGACGCTGGAGAGCAAGCTCGGCGGCTGATGATAACGGGCGGGCGGCGGACGGTTTGTAATCCGTATCGTCCGTTTTAGCGGATCCGTTCGTTCGGTCATCTTGACCATGCTCGGAGCCGGTGCGAGAACCCCGGTCCCATGAAGGGTCAAACGCCGCAATCGCGACGGCGTACCTCTCGAGCCGAGGCCGTCCGATGCCGCGTTCCAACTACCTGTTCACCAGCGAGTCCGTCTCCGAGGGGCACCCGGACAAGGTCTGCGACAGGATCTCGGACACCGTGGTCGATGCCTATCTCTCGGCGATGCCGGAGGCGCGGCTCGGCGTCGAGACGCTCGCCACCACCAACCGCATCGTCATCGCCGGTGAGGTGCGCGGCCCCGACTCGGTGACCTTCAAGGACCTCGAGGCCCTGACCCGCGAGGCCGTGAAGGACATCGGCTACGAGCAGTCGGGCTTCCACTGGAAGAACAACGACGTCGCCATCCACCTGCACGCCCAGTCGGCCGACATCGCCCAGGGCGTGGATGCCGCCGGCAACAAGGACGAGGGCGCGGGCGACCAGGGCATCATGTTCGGCTACGCGGCCGACGAAACCCCCGAGCTGATGCCGGCGCCGATCTTCTACGCGCACAAGATCCTCAAGGACCTCGCTGACGCCCGCAAGGCGAAGCAGGGCGACGCCGCCAAGCTCGGTCCCGACGCCAAGAGCCAGGTCACGGTCCGCTACGAGAACGGCCGCCCGGTCGAGGTCACCCAGATCGTGCTGTCGACCCAGCACCTCGACGAGTCCCTGGACTCGGCCGACGTGCGCGCCATCGTCGAGCCCTACATCCGCAAGGCCCTGCCGCAGGGCTGGGTCAACGAAGGCACGGTCTGGCACGTCAACCCGACCGGCAAGTTCGTGATCGGCGGCCCGGACGGCGATGCCGGCCTCACCGGCCGCAAGATCATCGTCGACACCTACGGCGGTGCGGCCCCCCACGGCGGCGGCGCCTTCTCGGGCAAGGACCCGACCAAGGTCGACCGCTCGGCGGCCTATGCGGCGCGCTATCTCGCCAAGAACGTCGTCGCCGCGGGCCTGGCCCGTCGCGCCACGATCCAGCTCGCCTACGCGATCGGCGTGTCGAAGCCGCTGTCGATCTATGTCGACCTGCACGGCACCGGCACGGTGGACGAGGCCAAGCTCGAGAGCGTCCTGATGGACGCCATCGACCTGTCGCCCCGCGGCATCCGCACGGCGCTCAGCCTCAACAAGCCGATCTACGCGCGCACCTCCGCCTACGGCCATTTCGGCCGCGCGCCGGAGGCCGATGGCGGCTTCTCCTGGGAGCGGACCGACCTCGCCGACAAGCTGAAATCGGCCCTCGCCTGAGGGCAGCGCCGCGCTGCGTGACCCTGGACCTGCGCGGCAGGTCCGGGTCCTTGAAGAACGAAGCGCCGGCTCGCGGCCGGCGTGATGCAGGTTCAGCGTAGGCGGGGCGTCCCGTCTCCGGGCGACGCCAACAGCGCGGACAGCCACCCCGTCATCCCGGGGCCGCGCAGCGGAGCCCGGGATCCGGACGCGCCGATACGCCACGATCGGGCACAATCTGCGGGTCTGGCTTGCCCGCCTCCGGCGTGCCCCTCCGGGGCCGGGTTCGCCTGCGGCGACCTCGGAACGACGGCGCGGGACGCCGTCCCGTGCGGCGGAGACGCCCGCTTCCGGATCTGAGATCCCTTCGACGTAACACCGTGCCCATGTCAGACATCCCTGGACGCTCGCCCGACACGGCCGAGGAGCCGGAGCGCGCCTTCTTCGGGCGGCGCAAGGGCAAGCGCCTGCGCGGCCAGCAGGAGCGGCGGCGGGCGGAGCTGCTGCCGGCCCTGCGCATCGTCCTGCCGGAGAACGACGCGCCGCTCGATCCGCGCACGCTCTTCCCGGCCCTGCCGAGCCCGCCGGACGCGGTCTGGCTGGAGATCGGCTTCGGCGGCGGCGAGCACCTCGCGGCCCAGGCCGCGGCGCATCCCGGCATCGGCTTCATCGGGGCCGAGCCGTTCGTCAACGGCGTGGTGAAGCTGCTCGCCGCCATCCAGGAGCGGGGGCTGCGCAACGTCCGCATCCGCGACGAGGATGTCACCGCCCTGCTGGCGCGCCTGCCGGATGCCAGCCTGGAGCGGGTCTACCTGCTCTATCCCGATCCCTGGCCCAAGCGGCGCCAGCGCAAGCGCCGGTTCGTCTCGGACGCGTCGCTCGCCGAGATCGGCCGCGTCCTGAAGGATGGCGGCCTGTTCCGCTTCGTCAGCGACATCGACGACTACGCCGGCTGGACCCTGGCGCGAGCCGCGCGCTGCCCGGTCCTGACCTGGACCGCGCGGGGCGCGCCGGACTGGACGCAGCCCTTCCCGGGCTGGCCCGGGACGCGCTACGAGGCCAAAGCGCTGGAGGCGGGCCGGCGGCCGACCTACCTGGAATTTGCACGGGTCCCGCGCTGAGTTCGTGCGGGCAGGTCGCCGCAGGCCTTGCGGGCGCGCCTTGCAACAGTCACGCTCGGACGCCATCCTGAGAAGCCGGTGTGGTCGACGATCGTGCCGGGGAGGGGGCGTATCGCTGACGGGACCGCGCCACGGCGCGTTCGAGGATCTATCCGCGTGAACGAGACGGTGGGGCAGGGCCCGGCGCCGGGCGACCCGTATCGCACCGGCTTCGACGAGGCCGCGATCGGCCTCATCGTGCTATCGGCGGATGAGACCCTGATCGTGGCTGCCAACCGGGCCTTGCACGATCTCCTCGGCTGGGCGCCGGGCACGTTGGCCGGGCACGCGACGGCCGAGCTTCTGAACGAAGGCCCCGGAGGCCTCCGCGACGGCCTTCAGTTCTGGAAGCGCGCGGACGGCAGCGCCCTCGACGTCCGCGTCCGGCGCACAGGCACGACGCTCGTGGTCGAGCCCGTCGACGTGGATGCGGCGGCGCATTCCGAGGCGAACCGCGAGGCCCTCGCGGCCGCCGGCCTCGGGGAGTGGCGCTGGGACCGGGCGACGGGCCTTCTCACCTTGTCGCGCCGCGCCGCGCGGATCCTGGGCCGTCCGCCGGGACGCTCCGTGTCGTGGGCGGAACTGAAGACTGGCCTGTCGCAGGCGGAGCTCGTGCGCCTGAGCACGGTCGCCGCGGCGGCCGGCAAGAGCGGCGAGCCCTACCAGTTCGACACGCCGACGACGGTCGCCGGGCGGACGGTGATCCTGCGGGTGCGGGGCCAGGCCGTGCCGGGTCCCGATGGCGAGCCGGTCAGCATGGTCGGCGTCATCCAGGACATCACGACCCGGGTCGAGGCGCGAGACGAGATCCTGTCCCGCGACCAGCGCCTGCGCGTGGCGACGACGATCGCCAAGCTCGGCATCTTCGAGTGGCACATGCTCGAGGACCAGGCGATCTGGGAGAACGAGCACATGTACGAGATCTTCGGGCACGCGCCCGAGGACGGCACGATCGGCAAGAACGAGTTCCTCAACGACATCCTCCACCCGGACGACCGCCCCGCGGTCCGTCGGGCGATCTCTCAGGCGCTGCGGGAGGATGGGGACCTGCACATCAGCGGGCGCATCCGGCGCAAGTCCGACGGGGCCTGGCGCCGGATCGACATGGCCGGCCGATTCGAGCGCGACGCGCCCGGCCGGCTGCCGCGCCGCCTGATCGGCGTGGTCGCGGATGTGACGGACCGGCGCCTCGCCGAGGAACGGCAGAGCCTCCTGATCCGCGAGTTGCACCACCGGGTGAAGAACACGCTGGCCACCGTGCAGGCGATCGTGGGCTCGACCGCGCGGACCGCGTCCAGCATCGAGAGCTTCTACGAGGCGTTCGTCGGGCGCATTAAATCCCTGGCCCACACCCATTCGGTCCTCACCGAGGCCACGTGGCAGACGGCCTCGCTCGAAAACCTCCTGCTCAACGAGCTGAAGCCCTATGCCGAGGTCGACTCGGACGGAGGCGCCGAGGGCCGCATCTCTCTGGAAGGGCCGGCCATCGATCTGCCGTCCGAGATCGCGGTGCCGATCGGGATGGCGATCCACGAACTCACCACCAACGCCGCGAAATACGGGGCGCTCTCCAACCGCACCGGGCGGGTCGCGGTGGCCTGGTCGCTCGAGCCCGGCGGGCCGGCCGGGATGCTGCGCTTCTCCTGGCGCGAGAGCGGCGGCCCCCCGGTCGAGCCGCCGAACCGCCAGGGCTTCGGATCGCGCCTGCTGCAGCGGGTCCTGATTGCGCAGGTCCAGGCCGAGGTGACGACCGACTACGCGCCCGGCGGCTTCTCCCTGACCATGCGGGCCCCGATCCCGCCGCGCAACGAAAGCCTCAACCCGCTGGTCTGAGGGGCCTGCGGCCGGCCGTCAGGCGGCGCCCCGGGCCCCGGATTCGCCGCCGCCGTCCACGAAGGCCTTCAGCTCGTCGAGCGACGCGAACGTGAAGCGTCCCCGCGGCGTCTCCGCCTCGATCGAGCCGTCCTCGAACATCACGTAGGTGTTGCCGCCCGAGGCATAGCGCCCGACGACGGTCCGCGTCTCCGGCTTCGGGTCCGGCTCCGGAACCGTGTCGAGGCTCGGGCGCAGGGACGGCGGCGCGTCCTTGGGCTCCGGCGGTTCCTCGGGGGCGGCGAACAGATCGTCCTCGGGGGCGATCACGCGCGCGGGTTGCGGCGCCTCCGGCCTGGGCTCGGGCTCGAGGGCCGGCTCATCGCGTGTGACGGGCGGAATCGGGAACAGCGGGGTCGGCTCGGGCTCGACAGCCTTCGGCGGCTCGGCCGCGAGCGGTACGGACGCCGGTGCGGCGATCTCGTCCGCCCGGAGTTCCAGGCTCGGCTCGATGCGCGGCCGCTCGGGATCGAACGGCGGCTCGACCACCGACGGCACGATGAAGGCCGGGGCGGCGGGCAGGACGGGCGGGAGCCGGGTCCGGCTGTCATCCGCGGGCGCGGCTCCGGCCGCGTCCCGACCCGCGGAGGCCGGGACCCGCCCGATCGCCCGCTCGACCCGCCGGAAGGCGAGGGCGAGCACGCCGAGCCCGAGCAGCACCGCACCCGAGGACGCCGCCACCGAGCCCGCGATCACCATCGCGAGGCCGCTCTCCAGACGGACATACGGGAAGCCTTGGATCACGGCGGCGCAGCCCCCGATGATCATGGCGGCGGCGAGCGCGAACAGCGCAGCGATCATGATACTCTCTGGCACGGGCCGGCTCACCGCCGGCGCTCAAAGCATGGCGCACAGTAAGGCCTAGCCGTCATATTGCAAAATTAAGCGGCGAAATTGTTCGGGATACCGGACTATCTCGGTTGTCCGTGTGCGGCCGCGGCGCACCCCGTCCCGTCGCGCCGATATCATCCTCGCGTCATCCCCGGAACTTCGCGCGCCGTCGGGCCGGAACGGCGTTGCCGTCTCGCGGCCCTCGACTTACCTAGCGAACTCTCGACTCGGGAGCCCCGCCGGGGACGAGACCGTCCCCAGCCAAGCGGAGAAGACGCGATGACCTTCACCCTGCCGGAACTGCCCTACGCGTACGATGCCCTCGGACCGTACATGTCCAAGGAGACCCTCGAGTTTCACCACGACAAGCACCACAAGGCCTATGTCGATACGGGCAACAAGCTGCTCGAGGGCACGGATCTTCAGGGCAAGAGCGTCGAGGAGATCGTCAAGGCCGCCTACAACACCAATCAGCCGCTCTTCAACAACGCCGGCCAGCACTACAACCACATCCACTTCTGGCAGTGGATGAAGCCGAATGGCGGCGGCGCGATCCCGGGCGCGCTCGCCAAGAAGATCGACGAGGATCTCGGCGGCGCCGAGAAGTTCAAGGCGGACTTCATCCAGGCGGGCGTCGGCCAGTTCGGCTCGGGCTGGGCCTGGCTCGCCGTCAAGGACGGCAAGCTCGCGATCATGAAGACCCCCAACGGCGAGAACCCGCTGGTGCACGGCGCGAAGCCGATCCTCGGCGTCGACGTGTGGGAGCACTCCTACTACATCGACTACCGCAACCGGCGGCCCGACTACCTCAAGGCGTTCATCGAGAACCTCGTGAACTGGGAGCACGTGGAGAAGATGTACGCCGAGGCGACCCGCTGAGGCGTTTTCCCGGTGCCGCGGGCTTTGTGTCCGCGGCACCCTTGAGGTGGCGGCTGAAACCGGCTCTTGATGCGCCCGACGCCGGATGACCCGGTGCAAAGGGTCCGGCCATTTCCCTTCCAGCGACATCCGCGACATTCCCGAGGCGCGCCGCCCCGCCCCCGCGGTGGGAGACACCGTCCCGGCAGCGCGCGGAACCATGATCCGCTCCATCCTGTCCGTCGGCGGCTGGACGCTGGTCTCGCGCGTCACCGGCTTCGCCCGCGACGTGGTGATGGCCGCCGTGATGGGCGCCGGGCCCATGGCCGACGCCTTCGTGGTGGCGTTCCGGCTGCCGAACCATTTCCGCGCGATCTTCGGCGAGGGCGCGTTCAACACCGCCTTCGTGCCGGCCTATGCCGGCCTCGCCGAGGCGGGCGCCCCGGGGGACGCGCACCGGTTCGCCGACCGGGTCTTCACCCTGATGCTGATCGTGCAGCTCGTGCTGCTCAACCTCGCCCTGCCGGCGATGCCCTGGGTCGTCCATGCCCTGGCGCCGGGCTTCGCGGAGGATGGCGAGCGCTTCCAGCTCGCGGTGGCGCTGACCCGCATCACCTTCCCGTACCTGCTGTTCATGACGCTGGTGACGCTGCTGTCGGGCATCCTCAACGCCCACCGGCACTTCGCGGTGGCGGCGGGCGCCCCGGTCCTGCTCAACCTCGCCATGCTGGCGGCCTTGGGCCTGAGCTTCCTGTTCCCGAACGCCGCCTACGCGGCCGCCTGGGGTGTCGCCGTCTCGGGGGTGCTGCAGTTCGGCCTGCTGTGGTGGGGCTGCCGCCGGGTCCGCGTGATGCCGGATCTCGCCGTGCCGCGGCTCGACCCGGCGCTGAAACGCTTCTTCGCGGTGCTCGGACCGGCCGTGATCGGCTCGGCCGGGTTCCAGATCGCGGCCTTCGCCGACACGATCATCGCGAGCTGGCTGCCGACCGGCGCGGTCTCGGCGCTCTACTACGCGGACCGGCTCTACCAGCTGCCCTTCGGCGTCATCGCCATCGCGGCCGGGACCGTGCTGCTGCCCGAGATGAGCCGCCGGATCGCCGCCGGCGACGTCGCCGGCGCCCATGCGGCGCAGAACCGGGCGGCGGGCTTCTCGCTCGCCCTGTCGGCGCCGTTCACCGTCGCGTTCCTGACCATCCCGGGCCTGATCATGGCGGCCCTGTTCCAGCGCGGGGCGTTCAGCGCCGAGGATTCGGCCCGGGCCGCCGCGGTGCTGGCGGCCTACGGGTTTGCGCTCCCGGCCGTGGTGCTGGTGCGCAGCGCCGTGGCGAGCTTTTATGCCCGCCAGGACACCAAGACCCCGCTCTGGGCCTCGCTCACGGCGATCGGCGTCAACGTCGCGCTCAAGCTCTGGCTCACGGGCCCCTACGGCGTCACCGGCCTGGCGCTCGCCACCGCGGTGAGCCAGTGGGTCAACCTGCTGCTGCTGCTCGTCCTGGCCAAGCGCCGGAACTGGACGGCACCGGGACGCACCCTGGGCCTGACCGTCGCGGGTGTCCTGCTCGCCTGCCTGGGGCTCGCCGCTGTCGCCGTCTACGGCCAGGGGCTCGCCGAGGCCCTGGTGCCGGACCTGCCGCACGGACGGGAGATCGTGGTGCTGGCGGTGCTCGGAATGGCCGGCGCAGCGGTCTATGGCGGCCTGCTGGCGGGCCTGCTGCACCTGTTCGGCCTGCGCCTGCGCCGGGCCTGAGAGGACCGGTCCGGGCTCGCCGCCGCGCATCCCGGCCCCAGATCGGGCGAACGCATCCAGTGAGGAACGCCATGACCGACGCAAGGGAACCGCTCGCGGGGGTGAAGGCCGCGGTGTTCGACGCCTACGGAACGCTGTTCGACGTGAATGCCGCGGTCCAGCGCTACGCGGAGGCGGTCGGGCCCGACGCGGTCCACCTCTCCGAGGTCTGGCGCAACAAGCAGCTGGAATACAGCTGGACCCTGTCGCTGATGGGCCGCTACGCCGCCTTCTGGGACCTCACCGTCCGGGCCCTCGATTACGCGCTGGCCGTCCACCCGCAGGTCGATCCCGGCCTGCGCGAGCGGCTGCTCGACGCCTACCGCGACCTCGACGCCTACCCGGAAGTCCCGGGCGTGCTGGCGGCCCTGCGCAAGCGCGGGATCCGCACCGCGGTGCTCACCAACGGCAACGCCGCCATGGTCGACCGGGCCGTGGCCTCGGCGGGCTTGGCCGACCACCTCGACGCGGTCCTGTCGGTGGATGACGCGCAGGTGTTCAAGACGCATCCGGATGCCTACCGGATCGCCCTGATCCGGCTCGCGGTCGGGGAGGGGGACGTGCTGTTCTGCTCCTCGAACCGGTGGGATGTGGCGGGCGCGGGCGCCTTCGGATTCCGGACCGCCTGGGTCAACCGCCGGGGGCTGCCGGACGAGTACGCGGACCTCGCGCCCACCAACGTGGTCACGTCTCTCGACGGGCTACTCTGAGGGGGGGGCGCGACCAAGTTCCCAGCGTCGGGGCAAACTGCGAGGGGTGGGACCGTCTTTGCGAGCGCAGCGAAGCAATCCAGCTGCGCCACGCTCCGCGCTGTCGCGCTGCCCTGGGTCGCTTCGCTGCGCTCAAGGACGAGGCGGATAACGCCGCCGTCAGAGGTCGCGCCGCGGCTTATCTGGTACACAATCGAATTGGACCGCTTCGCGGATTTTTAATCCTCCCGGTGTTGGATCATCCTCAACACGAACGGGAGATGTTTCGCGTGTCCTTGAACGGTTCCTTCACGATGATCCGCGCCGGGGCCGCCGCCCTCGCCGCCACCCTGGTGCTCGGGGCCGTCGCTCCGGCCACCGCCCGCGACCAGACGGGTGCCATCGTCGGCGGCCTCGCGGCCGGCGTCGTCGGCGGCGTGGTGGGCAGCGCCCTCGTCAACGGCGCCAACCCGCCGCCGCCCCCGCCGGAGTACCGCCCGCGCCGCGTCGTGGTCGAGGAGCCCGAGACCGTCGTGGTGCGCGAGCGCCGCGGTCCGATCTGCCACTACGAGCGCCGCAAGGAGTGGCTCGGGGATGGCGAGTTCACCTATCGCCGCGTCGAGGTCTGCGAGTAAGTCTCCGCCCCGTTTGCGCGATCGGCGCCGCGTCCCCCGGGGGGCGCGGCGTCTCTCATTTCACCACCAGCCAATCCTCGACCACGAGGGCGTCGAGGCCGGAGGTGTAGAACATCAGGATCGCGTCCTCCGCGCCGTGGAGGATCGGCTTGCCCATGACGTTGAAGCTGGTGTTGAGCAGGATCGGCACGCCCGTGATCGCCGCGAAGGCCCCGATCAGCGCCGCGTAGGCCGGGTTGCGTTCGGCCGTGACGCTCTGGAGCCGGCCGGTGCCGTCGGCGTGGACCACGGCCGGCACCCGGGCGCGGACCGCCTCCCGCCAGACCAGGGTCCGCTCCATGTAGGGGCTGTCGGCGTAATCCTCGAACCAGTCCGGCCCGGCCTCGGCCAGGATCGACGGCGCGAACGGCCGGAACCCCTCCCGGTACTTCACCTTGGCGTTGAGCGCGTCCTTGGCGCCCTCCGGCCGCGGGTCGGCCAGGATCGAGCGGTTGCCGAGCGCGCGGGGCCCGAACTCGGCCCGGCCCTGCACCCAGCCGACGAGACCGCCCGCGGCCAGGATCCGCGCCGCCGCGCGGGTCGCCTCCGCCTGTCCGACGCGCTTGGCGCGCGGCTCCTGCTCGGCGAGCCGCTCCATCGGCGCCGTGGAGACCCGCGAGCCGAGATAGGGCGTGAGCGGCCGGGCGGCGGGCGGCGGACCGGCCCAGCCCGGATTGTCCTCCGCGTAGGCGAGCCACGCCGCGCCGACCGCGTTGCCGTCGTCGGCCGGGGCCGAGGGGACGTGCAGCCGGGTGAACCCGGACCGGCCGAGCACCCGGCCGTTATAGGACGAGTTCAGGCCACAGCCGCCGGCGATCACGAGATTCTCGGATGGCGCCAGGGCGTGCGCCTCGGCCACCAGCGCGTCCATCAAAGTCGCAAAAAGGTCTTGGCCGCAGCGGGCGAGGTCCGCCCATCCGTTCTCCAGGGCGTCGAAGGGGCGGCGGGCGCGGATCTCCGCGGCCACCGCCCGGATCGTGTCCGCGTCGGCGAAGCGCAGGCGGTGCCCCTCGACCGTGCAGAGTCGGCCGAGCAGCGCGGCGAGGTCCGGATCGGGGCGGCCGTAGGGAGCGAGCCCCATGATCTTCCACTCTTCGCCCTTTACCTGGTCGAAGCCGGCGAGGTCGGTGATCAGCCCGTACAGGAAGCCCAGCGAGCCGCGCCCGCGGTGGCGGCGCAACTCGGTGATCCGGCCATCCTGCAACCGGTAGATCGCCGACGCGCCGGTCTCGCCCATGCCGTCGACCACCAGGGCGGTAGCGTCGTCGAACGGGCTGCCCCACAGGCCGTAGGCGGCGTGGCAGAGGTGGTGCGGGTAGCGCCGCTGCCCGGCGATCGTCGCGCGCGGCGCCGCGCCGGTGACCCGGGCCTCCTGGTTGAGGGCCAGCAGAGTGCCGTGGCCGGCTCGCTCCTGCGCGCCGTGAAGGTCGGCGATGAACACCCGCTCGGCCTGCTCGGGCACGAAGGAGCGGTTGAGCGCCGTGGTGTGGGCCGCGAGCGCCATCAGGTCGAACGCCCCGGCGCCGGCTTGGCCCCGCAGGAACTCGCTGAATTGCGGGCCCCAGGTCGAGGCGATGACGAGTTCGGAGCCTGGCGGGACGTGGTCCTTCAGCAGCGACGCCATCCGGATGGGGGCGTCCGGCTCGCAGTTCGGCGCCCGCTTGTACTGGAGGATGCGCTCGGCGGCCTCGGCGAAGAGCAGGGTGCCGTCGGGCCCGACCAGGGCGAGGGCAGGATCGTGGAAGGTGGTGGCGAGGCCGAGATAGAAGCGCATGCCGACGGGGCGTAGCGCATTTTTGCCCGCAGCGGACCCCGGAGCCGATCGACACCGGCATCGCGCGTGTCGGTGAAGCGACCCAGGGCAGCGCGCGATCTCTGGATGTGGTGAGTCCCTGGATTGCTTCGCTCCGCTCGCAAGGACGAGCGGCGCTTCAGGCCGCGGGGATGCGCGGCTTGGCCAGCAGCAGGATCGCCGCGCCGACGAGCCCCGACAGGGCCGAGCCGACTAGCACGCCGAGCTTCACGGCGGTCTCGTGCTGCGGATCCGCGAAGGCGAGGCCGCCGATGAACAGGCTCATGGTGAAGCCGATGCCGCACAAAACCGCGACGCCGTAGACCTGACCCCAGCCGGCTCCGGCCGGGCGCGTGGCCAGCCCGAGCGCGACGGCCAGCCGCAGGCTGGCGAACACCCCGGCCTGCTTGCCTAGGAACAGGCCCGCCGCGATGCCCAGGGTCACGGGCTGGAGCAGGGCGTCGGGTGTCAGACCGGCGAGGTCCACGCCCGCATTGGCGAAGCCGAAGATCGGCACCACCCCGTAGGTGATCCAGGGCGCGAGGGCGTGTTCCAGGCGATGGAGCGGCGAGTGCGCGTGCTCCGGCTTGCCGGGACTGACCCGGATGGGGATCGTGAGCGCCAGCAGCACGCCCGCGATCGTGGCGTGGATCCCGGAGCGCAGCACGAGGACCCACAGGACGAGGCCGAGGAGCCCGTAGGCCGGAAGCCAGGCGACGCCGGCCCGGTTCAGGCCGTAGAGGCCGGCGAGCACGAGGGCGGCGAGGCCCAGCATCGTGGCATCGAGCCCCGTGCTGTAGAACAGCGCGATCACCACCACGGCGCCGAGATCATCCACGATGGCGACCGCGCTGAGGAAGATCTTCAGGGACACCGGCACGCGGGACCCGAGAAGCGCCAGGACACCCAGCGCGAAGGCGATGTCGGTCGCCGCCGGGATCGCCCAGCCCCGAAGGGTCGGGGCGCCGAGATTGGCCAGCGCGTAGAATCCGGCCGGCACCGCCATGCCGCCGAGCGCCGCGAAGCCCGGCAGGACCCGGTCGGGCCAGGTGCGCAGCCGCCCGTCGAGGGCCTCGCGCTTGATCTCCAGCCCGACCAGCAGGAAGAAGCCGGCCATCAGGCCGTCGTTGATCCAGTGCTGCACGCTCATCGGCCCGAGCCCG
Source organism: Methylobacterium sp. OAE515 (assembly GCF_041806315.1). Lineage (NCBI taxonomy): Bacteria > Pseudomonadati > Pseudomonadota > Alphaproteobacteria > Hyphomicrobiales > Methylobacteriaceae > Methylobacterium > Methylobacterium sp. OAE515. Next base: position 475,030 of record NZ_JBGMUV010000001.1, on the reverse strand, counting down.
GCGTGGAGGGCGTGCGCGTAGGTCCCGGCGAAGGAGCCGTTGGCGACCACCAGCGCCAGGGCCGCCGCCGCCATCAGGATCAGGCCGCCCGCAGCCTCGCTGGCGAGCATCGTGCGGATGGCCGAGAGCGGGCGCGGGCGCCGCTTCGGGAGCGCGCGGCCGGAAAGCTGGGGCGATGTCATCGGCGGGGGCTTGCCGCGCATCCTGAGCTGGTACAAGCCCCCGGACCCGAAACCCTTACGACGTCCGCCCCAGGGCCGCGCGGATCAGCGCCAACCCGTCCGGGCTCGACCACGCGGCCGGACCCTTCATCACCCCGATGGTGCAGCCCTGCGCGTCGATCAGCATCGTGGTCGGCAGGCCGGGCGACTGGGTGTCACGCTGGATCGCCGGGAGGACGCGCCCTCCGGGATCGGCATAGAAGGCGAGGTCGCGGATGCCGGCCTGCTTCAGCCATTCCGGCGGCTTCTCGAGGTTGCGGGTGTCGACGTTGATCGCCACCACGGCGAAATCCGGTCCGCCGAGCTGCGCCTGAAGATGGTCGAGGGCCGGCATCTCGGCCTTGCACGGGGCGCACCACGTCGCCCAGAGATTCACGAGGAGCAGCCGGCCCTTCAGCTCGGCGAGCCCGGTCTCGGCGCCGTCCGGCCCCTTGAACCGGATGTCGAGCGCAGGCCGGGCCTGGGGCAGGGCCTGCATGGCGGCGACCTCGCCCTTGGACGCCGCATCGACCCGGGCGAGCGCCGGCTTGGCGGCGGCGCAGGGCTGGAGGGCGCCGCCCGTGTTGCCGGGCACGAGACCGCTCCCGTATAGGGCGAGCCCGAGGACGGCGAGCGCGGCGACGCCCGCGCCGGCCAGGATGGGTGTGCGGCCGGGCATCAGCTTTGCCTGCCGGGGCGTTCAGGGCGCGGAAGGATCGACATGAGCAACCGGATGTGGGGCGGCCGCTTCGCGAGCGGCCCGGCGGAGATCATGGAGGAGATCAACGCCTCCATCGGATTCGACAAGCGCCTCGCGCCCCAGGATATCCGCGGCTCGCTGGCGCATGTGGCGATGCTCGGCCAAGCCGGCATCCTGCCGGCGGAGGATGTGGCCGCAATCGAGGCCGGGCTCAAGTCCGTGCGCGATGAGATCGAGGCCGGCACCTTCACGTTCAAGCGCGAGCTTGAGGACATCCACATGTCGGTGGAGAGCCGGCTGACCGAGATCGTCGGCCCGGCCGCCGGCCGCCTGCACACGGCGCGCTCGCGCAACGACCAGGTCGCCACTGACATGAAGCTGTGGGTGCGCGACACCCTCGATTCCCTCGACCAGCAGGCTGCCGACCTGCAGCGCGCCCTCAGCCAGACGGCGCTCAAGCATGCCGGCACCGTGATGCCGGGCTTCACCCATCTGCAATCGGCCCAGCCGGTGACCTTCGGCCACCATTGCCTGGCCTATGTCGAGATGCTGGCCCGCGACCGGGGCCGGTTCCGCGACGCGCGGGCGCGGCTCAACGAGTGCCCGCTCGGCGCCGCGGCGCTGGCCGGCACGTCCTTCCCGATCGACCGGCACGCCACCGCGGCGGCGCTCGGTTTCGACCGGCCGACCGCCAACTCGCTCGATTCGGTCGCCGACCGCGACTTCGCGCTGGAGGCGCTCGCGGCGGCCTCGATCTGCGCCGTGCACCTGTCGCGCTTCGCCGAGGAGCTGGTGGTCTGGACCTCGGCCCAGTTCAACTTCGTGCGGCTGTCGGACGGGTTCACCACCGGCTCGTCGATCATGCCGCAGAAGCGCAACCCCGACGCCGCCGAGCTGGTGCGGGCCAAGTCCGGCCGGATCATCGGCGCGCTGACCGGCCTGCTCATCGTCATGAAGGGCCTGCCGCTCGCCTATTCGAAGGACATGCAGGAGGACAAGGAAGGCACGTTCGACGCCCTCCAGGCCCTGTCCCTGTGCCTCGCCGCCCTGACCGGCATGGTGCAGGATCTGGAGCCCAACGCCGAGGTGCTCGCCCAGGCCGCCGGCTCCGGCTACGCCACCGCCACCGACCTCGCCGACTGGCTGGTGCGCGAGCTCGGCCTGCCGTTCCGGCAGGCGCACCACGTCACCGGCCGCCTCGTGGGCGCAGCCTCCGCCAAGGGCGTGGGGCTCGAAGAGCTGTCGCTGGCCGAGATGCAGGAGGCGGAGCCGCGCATCACCGACGCGGTCTACGCGGTGCTCGGCGTCGCGAACTCGGTGGCGAGCCGCACCAGCTACGGCGGCACCGCGCCCGAGAACGTTCGGGCGCAGGCGCAGGGCTGGATCGAGCGGCTGGCCTGACCGGATCCGGTCTTAGGCAACCGTCGGTCAGAGCGGCTGATCGGTGCGGAGGGCCCGGGATGATCGCCGGCCCGCCAGCTGCTCCATCGCGCCGAGCAGCGCCTCGGCCGCTTCGAGAAGCCGGTGGGCCATGCTCGGGACGCTCTCGTCCTCCGCGCTGCCCGGCCCACGCGTGACCGGGATGCCGGGCACCGGCTCGCGATCCGCCGGCCGGGGCAGCGCGGCTTCACCCGCCGCCTCCCGCGGATCCGGCCTGTCCGCGCCGACATCGCCCTCCGCCGCGGTGGCCTGCGTCGCGTCGGACACCGCCGCCTCGGCCTCGCCGACCAGAGTCGCGGGCGCCGCGCCGCCTTCGGCGCTGGTCCGCGCGGCGGCCTTGGCCAGAGCCGGCGAGACGAAGTCCGGCGTGGCCTCCGCGACGGCGTAGTCCTGCGCGGCGTCGGCGATCTGGCGGGCCAGCACGACCAGCTCCCGGGCGATACGCTCGGCCGTCTTGCGGTCGCCCGCCGCCCGTGCAGCCTGAGCCTCCGCGCGGAGCCGCACCAGCTTCCGCTCCGCTTCCTGGAGCAGGCGGGCCGCCATGTCGCGGATGCCGGTCGGCGCCACGGCCAGGGACGCCAGCAGGCTCTCCATCTCGGCTCGCCTGGCGGAGCGTAACGGCTCCGACGCGGCGCTGGCCGGACCGGCCAGCGCCGCCGTCGCCCCCGCGACGGAAGCGTGGGCGGGCGCCTGAGTGCGCTGAATCAACGGAACCGGCAGAACGCCGTTCACGATTCCCACCATCGCGACCCTACCGCTTCGACGAGCGGCCTCCATGTCGATCGCCAGACTCACGAGGCGTCGAGCCGGAAATGTGATCTGGATCGCGCCCTGCTGCAAGCTTTATGTCCAGCCGTGAAAGATATCATTCCGCGGTTTGGGGCGAATACCTGGTCGAAATATCCGGACAGAACTTGCACGCGGGGATGAGCGACCAACTGATTTCTACTCGTCGGGAGTTAATTCCGGTCTCCGCGGCGCGCCGTGAGATCGGCGATCAAGTCCATCCTGTGACGAGCCGACGGGCCCGCGCCCTTCCGCGCCCGGCCCCAGCCCGACCCACTTACCCACAGGGCATCACCGGAATTGTGCATCGCAACCATCGCCCGGCCCGCGCGTTCAGCCTCTGGCTAAGTCTGTTCGGCTAGAAGCTTCGCCGTTTGGATCGGAGTTCGCAGGATGCCTGTCGAGAGTTGGCTGAACCCGGAGGACGTGCCGGATTTCGCGGCGCATGCCACGGCCATGGTCGATGCCGCTTTGACGGGTTCGGGCCTGACGCGTGAGTCCTACTGGGCCGCCGTGCGCAAGGGCTACAACACCCCCTACAACGATCCGCCGCGCAAGGAGGCCGCGCCCACGCGTGCCGCCCCCGCGCAGCCGAACGCGATCCCCGGGCCCATCGCGGCCGCCGTGGAACCGGTGGCCGTGCCGGCCGCCGTGATCGCCGCCCGGGCCGCGGAAGCCCGCGCGCTCTGAACACCGGAAGACGCGTCGCCATCTTGCCGACGCTTTACGCAAGCTTCACTAATCCCGATCCCCGGTGCGGTTCCTGACGGAGTCGCCCGTCGTCAGGAAGTGAAGATGGCCCGCGTCTCCCGCTTGCTCCCGGTTGGAGCCCTCGCCCTGCTCGCATCCGGGTTCGCCGCCGGTCTTACCGGCGGGCTCGTCGGCGGCGCCGCCCTGTCGGTGACCGCCGCACAGGCCCAGGAGGCCGCGCCCGATGCGGCGGCCGGCGAGGCCACCTCCGGGCGGCGCGGGCGCCGGCACGGCCGCGAGCGGCCGAAGCGGGCCGAGAAGTCCACGGCGACGCCGCCAGGGATGCAGCAGGCGACGCCGGTGGCGATCTTCGGCGACTGGAACGTGTTCGTGAACGGCGACGGCCGCAACAAGCTCTGCTACGCCATCGCCCAGCCCCAGACCCGCTCGCCCAAGACCTTGAAGCGCGACACCGCCTACCTGTTCGTGAGCGTGCGCAAGGGCGAGAACGTGCAGAACGAGGTGGCGGTGATGCTGGGCTTCCCGTCGAAGCCCGCGGCGTCCCAGCTCAGGCCCGGCTCGGCCGCTGCCCCTACCGACCCGAGCCTGAATCTCGGCGCCAGCCGCTACGGCCTGGTGGTGAAGGACGGGAACGCCTGGCTGCAGAACCCGGCCGAGGAGGCGCGGGTCGTCTCGGAGATGAGTGCCCGCAATCCGAAGCTCGTGATCAAGACCACCTCCATGCGGGGGAGCCCGACGAGCGACGAATACGCGCTCGGCGGGTTCTCGGAGGCGATGAAGCGCACCCGCGAGGAGTGCAGCAGGTAGCCGCCGCTCAGGCGTGCCGGAGACGCGGCTGATCCCGCCGCGCCGCCGTCCGGGACCGGGTGCTCACGCGCGCCCGGGCCGCACGGGCGGCCTGCTCGGCGGTGCGGAACACGGTCCCGTCGAGACCGTCGAAATCGCGCGCGGACGAGAAGAACCGCACGCCGCGCCCCTCGGGGACGGCGATCCCGGCGGTGATCTCGCCGATCTCGATCACCCGGGCCGGTTCTGCGTCGAAACGGTCCTCGGGCTCCAGACGGTTTTCGGGCCTGAGGTCTGCGTGGAGACTTTGCATGGGGTGGACACTCCGTGGGCCGGCGTGACGCCTGGCCGGATCGCGATGCGGGCTGCGGATTGTCGGCGGTCTAGCGTCGACAGCGCCGGCGATCGGCGCGGGAGCCCTGCGCGTTCGGGAGCGGGTTACGAAGGGAACGAGGTCGGCTCGTCATCGGATGTCCTCCAGACTGAAGGACCGCGCGGCACGGGGCCGTCGCAGTGCTTTAGCGTTTGATGACGCGGCGCAAGCTACGCTTCTCAAATCACCGCGGCCGGAGCGGGAGCGGGCTCTCCTCCGGCACCTTCAAAGATGGAGGTGCGGCCGCGGGACGTCAACGGAACGGGTTTCCGATTTTGCGGTCGCGCTTGGCAGGAAGCCGGTGCTGTCTGTGTCCCCCGTAGGTGGGACCGTTCAGGGGCCACCGATCACCGTGGAGAGGTCGGAGAAATCCGAGAAGATGGGCGCGGCCCCGGCGCGCACGAGATCGGTGCCGGCCGGATCGTGCCCCCAATGGCCGCCGCCGGTGAAGCCCGCGACCCGCATGCCGGCGCTCCTCGCGGCCGTGACTCCGGGGACGCTGTCCTCGATCACGAGGCAGGCGGCGGGTTCGGCGCCCATACGCGCGGCGGCGAACAGGAACAGGTCGGGGAACGGCTTGCCCCGCGCCACCTGCGCCGAGGAGAAGACGTGGTCGCCGAACAGCGGCAGCAATCCGGTCAGGCCCAGGGAGTGGCGCAGGCGGACCGGGTCGCTGCTCGACGCCACGCAGACCGGAAGGCCCAGGCCGGAGACCGCCGCGGCGACGCCGCGCATCGCCTTCAGCTCGGTGTCGAATAGGGCCAGCGTCTCGGTCTTGACCGCGTCGACGAAGCCCGGCGGTGCCGTGATGCCGTAATCCGCCGCGATATGCGCCATGATCGAGGCCATGGAGGTGCCCGTGAAGCGCGCCCGCACGGTGGCGAGATCGATCGCCACGCCGATGCGGTTGAGGCCCGCCGTCAGGCAGGCCAGGCTCAGCGGCTCGCTGTCGACCAGAACGCCGTCGCAATCGAAGATCACGAGGCTGGGATTCGTCGCGCGCGTGTTCAATCCGGCCGTCCCCGCACGGCCTTCCGCCGCCGGCCGACCCTGTGGCACGCGCTCACCGGACCGGCAACCGCGTGGCCGCGGCGCTTGCACCGGGCGTCCGAGACCCATACTCCCGTGACGGGCGCCTTCCGGGGCGCGCAGGCAAAGCTCACCGGCAAGGCTCCGAAGGCCCCGCGATGTTCCGCTTCCTGGCCCGCGTCCTGGGCTTTCTTCTAATGGCCGGCGGCTTCGTCGCGTTGGTGTATGATGGCGCCCGCTCGATCGCCAATAACGGACTGCGGGTGACGCCGCTCTCCGACGTGATCGCCACCCTGTTCAAGGACAAGGCCGGTGCCCTGCAGGGCAGCGTCGAGGGGGCGGCGCCCTGGCTCTGGCACATCCTCGGCCTGCCGCTCACCCTGGCGCCGGTCTCGCTGATCGGGCTCGGCCTCGGCGCGGTGCTGCTCTGGCTCGGCCAGCCGGGTCGGGAGCCGATCGGCTTCCTGACGAAGCCCTGAGCGCGCGCGGCGCCGGGTTCTAGCGCGCGGCGAGCTTCGCCCGGGCTTCCGCGAGTTCGCCCTCCAGCCGCTCGATCTCGGCGGTGAGCGCGTAATGCTCGCTGACGTCGAGTTGCGAGGCGAAGAAGTAGACGACCTTGCCGTCTGCATCCCGCACCGGCCCGACATACAGGGCATTGTGAAAGGTCGAGCCGTCCTTGCGGTAGTTGAGCAGGTCGACCCGGATGTCGACCTTCTGCCGGACCGCGTCGCGGATCCGGTCGATCGCCGCCGGATTGGTCTCCGGTCCCTGAAGAAAGCGGCAATTGCGGCCGAGCACCTCGAACCGCGTATAGCCGGTGAGCTTCAGGAAGGCGTTGTTCGCGAAGACGATCGGGTTGTCGTACTGACTCGGATCCGTGACGATCATCGGCATCCGGGTCGCGCGCACGGCCGCGGCGAACGGATCGCCCCGATGCGCGTCCGCCTTCAGCTCGTCCGGCACGTGGCTCGTGGCGGTTCCGCCCGTATCCATCCGGCTCAGCCCCTCTCAGCCCGATGCGCTTAGGCCCGCAGGCCGCGCTCTTGCCCCGCTACAAGCCGTAAATTGCAGACGAGGTCCAGTCCATCAGCCAGGTTTCGCGTCGACCAAGACGAGAAGCTCGCCCAACTGGGGCGATTTCGGCCACTTCTGATTGAAACCTGGCTCGGGCAGCGCGTCGGTGATCCTGCCCCTGTGGGCATCCGGGATGCCGGGCCCGCCGCCTGGCCTCACGGGCCCGTGGCGGGCCGCGGCTTCATGCCGGGTGCCGCGGGCGTGAGGAAGTTGCCCCCCAATTGGGGCGTGCTGTTGGGGCTGCGGAGCACGATCAGCACGCTGCCCAGCACGGAGAGGGCGACGGCGACGGCGAAGAGAAGGAAGAGCCAGCGGGGCATGACTGGGCGTTAGCACATCACCACGGCGGATCGAACAGGGCGCGCGGCAGGCCGGCGCGGTTATCAGCCGCGCCGCTTTCGAAAGCGGGCCGATGGGCTGGCCGAAGAGCCGGTGCCGACCCGCATCGCCCCGAAGGTTCGGAAACACCGCGCGGCTCTGCGGTGCGTGGAGGAACGATCACTCGCGCAAAGCGATGCCCTACTGCGCATCACGCGCAAACGGAGCTGTCCGCATGTTCATGAAGCTCGATCGCCTGCAGGCCGAACTGCCCCAGCCGAAGAAGCCCGACCCCAACGCGGCGGCGGCGCTCCAGGAACTGCTCGGCGGCAAATACGGCGAGATGTCGACTTTGGGCAACTACATGTTCCAGAGCTTCAATTTCCGCAATAAATCGAAGCTCCGACCGTTCTACAGCTTGGTGTCCAGCATCTTCGCAGAAGAGCTCGGGCACGTCGAACTGGTTTCGACGGGCATCGCGATGCTCAACAACGGTCCGGGCGACGACACCGAGGAGGTCGATCTGTCCAAGGCGCCGTTCCACGACATGCAGGACATCCGGCTCGCCGGCAGCTTCCTCAGCAACGGCGGCGGCGCGACGCCCATCAACTCGAATGCCCAGTCGTGGAACGTCGACATGGTCACGACGACGGGCAACATCATCATCGACCTGCTGCACAACTTCCATCTGGAATGCGGCGCCCGCCTCCACAAGCTGCGCGTCTACGAGACCTTGAAGGACCCGACCGGTCGGGAAGTCTGCGGCTACCTGCTCGTGCGCGGATCGGTCCACGCGCACGCCTACGCGCTGGCGCTCAAGAAGCTCACCGGTGTCGAGATCGAGAAGATGCTTCCGACCCCGAACATCGTCCTCGACAAGATCCCCGAGTGCCAGAAGTACCTTCAGGAAGGCTCGCACCGGCGGCTCTACCGGTTCAGCCCGGACGACTACAAAGAGGCGGCGGGCGTCTGGTCGAACGACGAGGTGGCGCTGCCGGGCGATCCGCCCGGGAATCTGGAGGTTGTCGACGGATTGCCCGAAGGCGGCAAGATCCCGGAGCTCGACGGCAATTACGGCGCCTTCGCACCGAACTACGCGCCCGAGGAGATCTTCGAGATCGCGAGCAAGCTCTACAAGAAAGGGCGCTGACCGCCTTCGCCCAGGACGCCCACGGGAGCGAGCGCGGCGAGACGTGCCGCGCTCCGTCGCCTCGCCCCGGCGGCCTGCGCAGGCCGGGGCTGCCGCGTGACGCGGCCTACGGCGCCTTCAGCACCGTCCGGCAGGCGGCAGGCAGCGCCGCCATGGTCATGGCGGGCTTCGGCTTCGGCGGCACCTTCGGGGGCTTCGGGTGGAGCACCGCGTCCGAGAACCAGTAGCCGAGGTCGTCGCAGCCATCGCCGGCCGGGGGCGCGCCCTGCGGCTGGCAATCCTCCTGGCCGGCCGGGCAGGCGAGCCGGATATGGTAGTGGTAGTTGTGCCCGTACATCGGGCGGACCTTCGACATCCAACGGCTGCCCGCGGCGTCGCGGCAGAGCGCCTTCTTGATCGCCGCGTTGACGAAGATGCGCTCCACCTCCGGCTGCTCGGCCGTCAGCTTGATCAACTGCAGGTGGGTAGGCGTCCAGACCTCCGGGTCGATGTCGAGGCGGTCGCGGCGGACCATGTCGGTGGCCGAGGTCTCCTCGCGCTCCGCCCGACTCATGCGGTGGTCGGGCATCGGCGTCAGCCAGACGTCGGCGTCGATGCCGATCTGGTGCGAGGCGTGGCCGGTGATCATCGGGCCGCCCCGGGGCTGGGCCATGTCGCCCACCAGCAGCCCCGGCCAGCCGACCCGGACGGCCTTCTGCGACAGCCGCTCGATGAAATCGACCAGGTAAGGCGTGCCCCACATCCGGTTGCGTGACGGGCGCATGACCTGCCAGTTCGGCCCGTCCATCGGCAGGGCCTCGCCCCCGGAAAAGCAGCCCTTGGCGTAGAAGCCGTAGATGCGGGCCGGTCCGGAGGACGCCTTGGTCACGCGCCCGAACAGGGCCTTGGCGGGAGTCGAGGGCGCGTCCGGGTGCTCCAGCGGCGGCAGCGGTTTCGGGTTGACGCTGCCGCGGTCCTGGGCGTGCGCGGCGGCCGGCAGGAGCAGGGCGGCGAGCGCGAGGCTCTGGGCGAAACGCGGCATCGGCATGCGGGGGCTGTTCGTCCGGCTTGAGTGGGAGGGCGCGGGTGCCCCACACCGATCGTCGCCCAGGGGCGGGGCGTTTTTCGGGCAGACCGCGCCGGGCAGGCAAATCGGTCGGGAGGCGGCCCTGCGTGCCACCCGGCCCGCACCTGCGGGAAGACCGGGCCCCGCGGTCGGGATCCGGCGCGGACGACCGCAAGAGGGCCCGTTTCGGCCTGCCGAATGGCCCAAGCTCGTTCCTGGCGGGAGTATCGGGCGCTGGATTTCTGTCCGCCTTCAGCATTCGTGCGACAGCACACAGGCAGCATCTGTCGATGACTCGCGCCGGGATGAAGGCTCGGCCTCCAGACCGTTAACAAACAGGATCTCCAGCTGCGGAGTCGCCCCATGCACCGCACATCGACAGAGGCTCACAAAGTCCAAAGCTCGCTCGCTGGCCGGCAGGCCGGGCAGCCCGTCCGGACATCAGATCTGGCGTGGGCTGTGATCGGCGTTGCTCTTCTTGGCGCTGTCTGCCTCTTGCTCGCGGCCAGCTTGGCCACGGAGGCCCAAGGTCTCGTCGACCTGACTGGAACGGTGAGCTGAAGATCCCCAGTCTCGGCCGGACCGCGAGCAGAATCCGACACTTTCGGCGCAGGCTCACCTGGGCGCGGGCTGATGGACGATGCAGGCTTGGCCGGGCCGCACGCCGGCCGTCACGGCAGGGTGAGCGCCTGACCGGTTCGCGCTACCGCCGCTGTCGGTCCACGCGCACGGAGACCCCGCGTCGGAAAGGGCACGTAGTTCGTCGCGTCCATTCCACTGTCACGTCGGGACCAAACCTCTGGCCGCACGCGACTGCGGACGGCCGTGAGATGATCGTCTCGAAAGCCGGGCGGACCGGTCTGCCTTCGCTGCGCCGCTGCGCGGGTTCCGCCCCGCGGATCGAGACGCGGCTGTCGCATCTTCGCTCGGGGACGATCGCGTCTCCTGCGTCACGCTCGGCTTGGCGAGGCTGCCTTCCGCGCGCGCCCGCGTGCAGCGTCCGTCCGGACGCCGTGTGAGCCGACGGCACCTCCATGGACCCTGACTCCTGGGCTCATGTGTCTAAGATCATGAGTCCCGCCCCCCGTCCGCTTTCTGAGAGTCCCGATCTCGTGCCGCATGCGACCGAACTGATCGCCATCATCGCCCTCGGGCTGACGCTTGCCTTCATCTGCGGAATGGTCGCCCAACGTCTCAGGCTGCCGCCCCTGGTCGGCTATCTGCTCGCGGGGGTACTTGTGGGCCCCTACACACCGGGATTTGTCGGCGACAGCAATCTAGGGTCTGTCGTCGCCTGAACCATCTGGCGCAGCACGCGTTTTGTGTTTCCGCTCTGAGGAGGGACGATGCTGAGCGACGCGCAATGGGCTGTTCTGGAGCCACTGGTCGAGGCTTGTCGGCCGAAGGCGAAGACACCGCCGCAAGACCTGCGGCGCACGCTTTCGGCGATCCTGTGGCGCCATCAGAACGGCGCCAAGTGGCGCGCGATCCCGCAAGACCTGGGGCCGTGGTGGCGGGCCGCACAGATCTTCATCCGGTGGTCGCGCGGCGGGGTGTGGGAGCGTCTACTTGCTCTCGTGCAGGAGCGCGGCGTTCAGCTGGGCATGGTGTTCCTCGATGGCACCAATATGCGTGCGCATCAGAAGGCGGCTGGAGCCGCCAAAAGGGGGGATCTGCAGCCGAGCGAGACGATCGTGAAGCTGTTGGCCGATCACGTGGCGGCTATGGGACCAAGGCTTGCGTGATCGCTGACGGCGCAGGCCGCGCGATCGCCTTTCGGATCGCACCGGGGCAGGCCCATGAACTACCCCACGCGCTGCCCTTGCTCGGTCGCTTGCCGGGCATTCCCCAATGGGTCGTGGCGGATCGGGGCTACTCCAGCCAACGCTTCCGGCAGCAGTTGCGAGAGGTCGGGGCAACACCTGCTATCCCGTCCAAGAGTAACGAGGCTCCCGAGCGCTGCCCGGACTGGATCTACACCAACCGCAACGTCGTCGAGCGGCTCTGGGCACGGCTCAAGGAGTGGCGAGCGGTTGCCACGCGCTATGAGAAAACCGCCTCCAGCTTCACCGGAGGCCTCTGCCTCGCCGCAGCCCTCGATCACCTCAGGTGACGACAGGCTCTAACCGGTCAGCTGGCAGAGATTGGTGTGATCCTGCTGATGTTCGGGGGCGGTCTGCACTTCTCTTTCCAGGATCTGATGAGCGTGCGCGCCATCGCCTTGCCCGGAGCCGTGGTGCAGATCATCGCGGCCACCGCGATGGGCGTCGGCCTCGCTCTGGAGTGGGGGTGGAGCCTCGGCCAAGGACTGGTCTTCGGTCTGGCTCTATCCGTCGCGAGCACCGTGGTCCTGCTGCGAGCCCTGGAGGAGCGCGGTCTGCTCGACACCGACAATGGGCGCATCGCCGTGGGCTGGCTCATCGTCGAAGATCTGGCGATGGTGCTCGCGCTCGTCGTCCTGCCAGCCCTTGCCCCCTCCCTCGGGGGCGAGGCGGGAGGGGCCACGCACGGCACAGTCCACGCGCTCACCGACTTCATCGGGCACTTCATCGGCCCTGACTATGCCGGCAGCCTGCTGCTCACCATCCTTCTGACCTTCGCCAAAGTCGCGATCTTCGCGAGCCTGATGCTGGTTGGCGGACGCCGCTTCGTACCCTGGTTGCTCGATCAGGCGGCGCGTACCGGCTCGCGGGAGCTTTTCACCCTCGCCGTCCTGGCGATGGCGCTGGGGATCGCCTTCGGCTCGGCGGAACTGTTCGGGGTTTCGTTCGCCCTCGGTGCCTTCTTCGCGGGCATGGTGCTCGCCGAGTCCGATCTCAGTCATCAGGCCGCCGCCGACTCCCTGCCCCTGCAGGATGCCTTCGCTGTGCTGTTCTTCGTCTCCATCGGGATGCTGTTCGATCCAAGCATCCTCCTGCGCGAGCCGCTCTCGGTCCTGGCGGTGCTCGGCGTGATCATGATCGGCAAATCGCTCGCCGCCGTGGCGATCGTGCTGGCATTCCGACACCCGATCGGCACGGCTCTGACGATCGCCGCGAGTCTGGCCCAGATCGGCGAGTTCTCCTTCATCCTGGTGACGCTGGGTCTGTCGCTGAAACTGCTGCCGGAAGAAGGGCGCAATCTGATCTTGGGTGGTGCGCTCCTTTCGATCACGCTGAACCCAGTTTTCTTCGCTCTCGTGACGCGGATCGAGCAGGCTCTCGCCACGCGTCCCGGCCTCGCGACGCGCTTCGAGCGCAGGCGCGTGCCCGATGTGGCGGAGACGGTCGGGCGGTCGCAGCGGCGCGACCACGTCGTGATCGTCGGCTACGGGCGCGTCGGCAGCAGTATCGGAACGACGCTGCAGGCGTGGGATCTGCCGTATGTGGTGGTCGAGCGGGACCGGCGTCGCGTGCTCGATCTGCGCGCAGCGGGCGTTCCGGCCGTCTTCGGGGACGCGACAGCGCCCGGCATTCTCGAAGCGGCGCGCATCGGCGCGGCGCGTCTGCTTGTGGTCGCCACGCCCGACCCGCACCAAGCCCGCCGGCTTGTCGAGGCGGCACGCGCGTCGAACCCGAAGATCGACACGGTGGTCCGTACCCACAGCGACGTCGAGCGGCGACACCTCGAAGAGGATCGGGTGGGACTCGTCTTGATGGCCGAGCGGGAACTGGCACTCGGCATGTCGCTCTACGCGCTGCGCAGCCTTGGCGTGCGAGAGGGTGAGGCACGCCTGTTCATCGACTCGGCCCGAACCGAGAGTCAGTTCGGATCGGACAAGACGGCGGGACCCGTCAAAGGAAGCCCCGAATTGCGACATCAGCACGATGCAGGGGCCGACGGGATTTCCTGACTCTTCCCTTCAACGCGCGACGGACGGGCAGCTTTCCGAATGGGCGACCGGCCATCGGCACGGCTGGCGTGGGCCAGGATCGCAATGGCCGCTCGGAATGGTCCGGCTGGTCCGCTTCGGAGCGGCACGCGCGTCGAAGCGGACGTCACCGTCACGTGCGGCGATACCTCGAACCATGCCTCCGTTCACGCAAGCGCCCTGCAGCCTCACTCAACCTCTTCGTCGACGCGCGAGAGGAACGAGTCCGGAACCTGTATTCCAAGCTTCTTTGCTTTCTGCATATTTACGGATAAATAGAAATGCGTATTGAGTTGAACCGGCAGTTTTCCGACCTGGGCGCCGTCTAATATCTTTCTGACATAGCCCGCGGCTTTTTTGTAAGCATCTGCTTCCTCAGGGCCATAAGCGACGAGCGCTTCGTCTTGCGTGGTTGCCTTGTTATAGGCGACGACCGGAACGCCATTCCTCTCCGAGACTGAGCTTATTGTTCGACGATGGATGAAATTGAAACTGTCGTTCATGAGAACGAGGCCACATTTTTTGCTCGATAAAGCGCTTATTGCAGCCTCAATGTCCTTCTCGTCGGCAACGGGCGATAGCGCCGATGTCATATTCATTGATCGCGCTGTCTCCTCAAAGGGCGAGACGTAGTATTTATAGTATGGTGCGGTATTGGGGTTATACATCATCGAGACGCACGACATGCCTGGCACCAATTCCTTGAGGTATTGGACCCATTTCCCGGCAATGCTACCCTCTGAATTGATAAATCCGCTCACGTTTTTTCCCGGAGCGGCCAGATTCTCCACGAATCCACTGCCGACTGGATCGGCCACTGTCGCGAACACGATCGGTATCGTCTTCGTTTCGTGTAGAAGGGCGCGGACGACGGGGGTGGTGGCAGCAAAGATCGCATCGGGCTGGCTTGATACAATGCGCTTTGCGTGAGATTTGGCGGCGTCAATGTTTCCGCCGGCCCAATAATAATCGTGCTGGAATGCGATATTTCTTGGCGTGCTCATCTCCAGAGTATCTGTAAAATTCTTAACGAGGCTATGAGCTGCGGCGTCAGTCTCCGAAAAATTTGTGATGATCGCAACTTTCTTCCGCGGTTGACTCTGCTCGCCGACGGCGAGGGTCGAGCACATTGTGAGTGACAGGCACGAAAGGGCAATTTTTTTAAGCATTGCTGTATCCGATCGTCCAGCGCCAATGCCGAATGTGATTGGTGTGAGGCTCGGATCTTATGCCGAATGCAATGGTTATGGGAAAGGTAAATCGTACAAACCAGATTATCAAGGGAGATGCTGAAGCGGAGATCGGGCACTTACTCTCACCTTTGCCGTGATAGCCGAGGTTAAAGCACAAGGGCCGGGATCAGGATCTGACTTCGAAATTCGCTGCCTATAAAGCCGTACGTCGAGTCCGACGGCCGGGTGTAACCGCGGACCTTCTCGGGAAGCGCCGACGGCGGTCCGAGTGTCTGGGTGGGGTGGCTTTCTGCCCGTCCGCTTCCGAGCCGTCGAAGCTTCCGAGCGGACGGCGCGGGCCCGCCCGCTGACGGCCGTGATAAGACAGCGCGGCCCAACATCTGGCGTAGCGAAAGCAGACGCGCTCTCAAGGCCTCGTTTTGATGCGGTCATGCGCCTGGTTGGCCGCATCGATCGCCGCACCGTTGTCGAGGGCCCACGCGCAGAGCGCCTCGAAGGGCTGGCGCAGCGAATGGCCAAGCGGGGTGATCGCATACTCGACGCCGATGGGGGCGGTCGGCAGCACGGTCCGGGTCACCAGACCGTTGCGCTCCAGCCGCTTCAGCGCGTCCGCCAGCGCCTTGTGCGTGATGCCATCAAGCCGCCGCTTGATCGCGTTGAACCGTGCCGGCCGCGGGCACAGCACCGTGAGGATCAGGATCGTCCACTTGTCGGCGATCTTGTCCAACACCGGGCGGACCCGCGCCATGTTGGCGAGCGCGCATGCAGAGGCGGCATCGAGATCGGTATCGTCGGCCATATCTAGGCTAACCTAAGTGCGTTCTTGATAGCAGATATACGATCTGTATCTGGTGGACCATCGTGGATGAGGGGATGCCCTGATGGCTCGCATGATGGACAAGGTTGCTCTCGTGATCGGCGGGGCGAAGGGCATCGGCCTTGCGGTCGCCGAGCGGCTGGCGATCGAGGGCGCGTCGGTCGTCCTCACCGGGCGGCGCGCCGACGAGGTCGCGGCAGCCGCTGCGCAGATCGGCCGCGGGGCGCGGGGTCTCGTCGCGGACGCGGCCCGACAGGAGGATCTGCACCGGGTCGTGGCGACGGTGCGGGAGACGCATGGCCGGATCGACGCGCTGGTCCTCAACGCGGGTATCTCGGAGCCGGCGACCCTGCGCGACGGGACGCCCGAGCATTTCGACCGGCACTTCGCGGTCAACGTCCGTGGGGCCGTCTTCGGGTTGCAGGCGGCTCTGGGCGCGATGGGGCAGGGTGGAGCCGTGGTGCTGATGGGGTCGATCGCCGACGCCGCAGGCATCACGCCCTACGGGACCTATGCCGCCACGAAGGCGGCGCTCCGGTCCTACGCGCGCACATGGACGGCGGAACTCGCTCCGCAGGGTATCCGCGTGAACGTGGTGGCCCCCGGCCCGACCGACACCGCCATGATGGCGCGGGTGCCGGAGGAGGGGCGGGCCGCGCTGATCGCGCCGATCCCGCTCGGCCGCATGGCGCGTCCGGAGGAGGTGGCGGCGGCCACGCTGTTCCTGTTGAGCGACGAGGCGAGCTTCGTCGCGGGAGCCGAGCTGTGCGTCGATGGCGGGATGCGACAGGTCTAGCGTCACGATGACGGTTTCAGCGGGTCCGCCTCGGCCTCTTTTCATCCCCGAAGCGGCTCGCGCTCCGCCGCCGATCGCGCGCCGTCCGTCAGCATTCCGGAAGATTGACGGCGAGCCCGCCGGTCGAGGTTTCCTTGTACCGGACGCTCATGTCGCGCCCGGTCTGCTTCATCGCCTCGATGCAGTTGTCGAGCGGCATGATGTGGCTGCCGTCCCCGCGCAGCGCCAGGGACGCGGCCGCGACGGCCTTGATGGCGCCGAGGCCGTTGCGCTCGATGCACGGCACCTGGACCAGCCCGCGGATCGGGTCGCAGGTGAGGCCGAGATGGTGCTCGAGCGCGATCTCGGCGGCGTTCTCGACCTGCTCGTTGGTGCCGCCGAGCGCGGCGCAGAAGCCGGCGGCTGCCATCGCGGCGGCCGACCCGACCTCACCCTGACAGCCGACCTCGGCACCGGAGATCGAGGCATTGGTCTTGATCAGGCCGCCGATCGCCGCGGCCGTCAGCAGGAAATCGCGAACGCCGGCGTGGTTCGCGCCGATGCAATGGTCGCGGTAGTATCGGATGACCGCCGGGACGACGCCGGCCGCTCCGTTCGTCGGTGCGGTGACGACGCACCCGCCGCCAGCATTCTCCTCGTTGATCGCCATCGCATAGACGGACAGCCAATCGTTCGCGACGTGTGGCTGGACGCTGTTGCTGCCCCGCTCGGAGAGCAGCGCCTGATGGATGCGGCGGGCCCGGCGGCGGACGTTCAGGCCGCCCGGCAGCGTACCCTCGGTGGCGAGACCGCGATCGATGCACGCATCCATGACCGCCCAGATCCGATCGAGGCCGGCATCGAGCTCCGCGTCTCCGCGGCCGACCGTCTCGTTGGCCCGCTTCATGGCCGCGATGCTGCGCCGCGACGCCGCGCCCATCACGAGCATCTCGGCGGCGCTCCCGAACGGATAGGGGCGTAGCACCGAGGCATCGACCGCCTTGATGTCGCCGCCGGCCAGTTCCTCCGCGGTCAGGACGAAGCCGCCGCCGATCGAGTAGTAGGTTTCCGTGAAGTACGGCACGCCCTCGGCGTCGAAGGCGCGGAGGATCATCCCGTTGGCGTGGCCCGGCAACGGCGGCCCGTAGTCGAACACGATCCCGGTCTCGGCATCGAAGCGGATCCGCGGAAGGCCCGCGATGTCGATCCACGCGTTCGCGCGCAGCGCGGCCTCGCGGCGCACGGCCTCGTCCGGATCGAGCGTGTCGGGACGAAACCCGAGCAGGCCGAGAACCACCGCCCGGTCGGTGGCATGCCCCTGTCCGGTGAAGGCGAGACTTCCGCGCAGGACGGCCTCGATCCGCAGCGGCGCAGGCGCGTCGGGTGCGCGGGCCCAGCGCTCGCGGAGCGCGTCGAGGAAGCGCGCGGAGGCGAGCATCGGTCCCATGGTGTGCGAGCTGGACGGTCCGACGCCGATCTTGAAGATGTCGAAGATGCTCAAGAACATCGGGCTCTCCCATCCAGCCATCGCCCGGAGCTGCACGCACTGATCAACGCAGATGTATCCTCGTCGTGGCACCGGCGTTTGGCGAGCCCCGTCTTCCGGGGCTCACGGGCACGCCCGGCATGGATCGGCCGGCCTCACCTCGCGGAAAGCCGAAACCGTGCCACGAGCCGAATATCCGGCGCGGCGTGGTGCGTGTGGCGCGCATCGCCGCCGGATTCCAGCCCGGACGTCCTCTCAGGCTCGAATCGAGCGGCCGCGCTAGCGCTCCGATGTCAGATAATCGAGCGCGCCGCGCGTGAAGATCTCACCCAGCGCCATCAACTCCTCGACCTGCACGTACTCGTCATGCGCCCCCATGTTGTTGGGGGTGAGCCCGCAGATCACGGTCGGGATGCCTGCGCGCCGGCACAGACGCGCGTCGGAGGCGCCGACGCGCATGTTTGCGACCGGTTCGACGCCCAGGACCTGCGTCGTGGCGCGCGAGAACGACTGGACCACCGGATCGTGGCGCGGCGTGAAGGTCGGCTCGTACGCGCGCAGCACCTCGAAGCTGACGCCGGGCAATCCGCCGAGGCGATCCGCAATGGCCGCGTGCAGCTCCGCCGTCGACAGGCCGAGAGGCAATCGCAGGTCGGCGGTCGCCTCGGCATGGTCCGCCACGAGGTTCGGGAGGCGCCCGCCCGACATCGTGCCGATGGTCACCGTCAGCTTGAGCAGGACCTCGCTCTCTCCCACGCCGGACAGGGGCTCGGAGCGCGGCGCGGCATTGCGCACGATAGCCTCGACCTCGGGAGGGACCCGGACATTCAGCGCGCGCAGCGCCGTGAGTCCGTTGAGCGCCTCGACCAGCTTCTCGATCGCGCTCTCGCCGCGATGGACATGGGCGGCGTGGCAGGATCGTCCCTTCGCGACAATCCGGATCCACATCAGCCCCTTCTCGCCGATCCGCAGCACCGAGGGCGACCCGACATCGCCGCAGATCACCGCATCCCCGCGTGCCGCCGGGACGGTATCCAGCAGGTACTGGGTGCCGCGCGTTCCCATCGTCTCCTCATCGCCCGCGAAGGCGATGACGGCCTCGCCGCCCCAGGCGGACGGCTCCGCGGCGAGGTTCCTGAACGCGAACAGGCTCGCCGCCAGCCCGCCCTTCATGTCGGACACGCCGAGGCCGTAGAGGCGGTCGTCCCGCAATTCCCCCCTCGGATCCGCCGTCCAGGCGTCGCGATCGCCGAGGGGAAACGTGTCGAGGTGTCCGTTGAAGACCAGCCGCCGCCCCGGGGATTCGCCGGAGACGGTGGCGACCAGATTGTGGATGTGCGGCTCCGAGGGGTGGAGCGCGACTTGGACGTTCGGCAGGTCGCCGAGCTCGTCCAGGATGCGGGCGGCGATGGCGCGGGTATCGCCCGACGGATTGGGGCTGGGACAGGCCAGCAGGCGCAACGTCTGGTCGACCACCTCGTGGCGCCGTCGACGGCCGTCCTGCAGCAGGCGTGCCGCCGCGGCTTCGTCGTAGCGTCGTTCAACACTCATGGTCGTCTCCGGCGGAGCGATCGCGATGGATCGATCGATGGAGACGAGTTCAGCACGGTCGCGTCCGGACGACCAATAAGCTAGCCTGACGGATCAATAAGCATCCCGAATGGGTGACGATGCAGATCAGGCAACTCGAGTGCTTCCGGACCTTGATGCTGGCCGGCACCATGACGAAGGCCGCCGAACAGCTCGGGGTCAGCCAGCCCTCCGTCAGCAATACGATCGCGTCATTGGAGCAGAGCCTCGGGTTCGCCCTGTTCGTCCGGCACGCGGGCCGGCTCCACCCAACCCCCGAGGCGACGCTGTTCTTCACCGAGGTCACGCGCTCGCTGGCCGCCATCGAGAGCACCGAGCGTGCGGCGCGCGAGATCCGGCAGGGCAGCTACGGACGCCTGTCGATCGCGGCTTATCCGAGCATCTCGTTGGCTCTGCTGCCGCGCATCGTGTCCCTGTTCATCGAGGGGCGTCCCGACGTCCAGGTCCGCATCGTGTCGCACAGCTCGACGATCGTGAAGGATCTGATCGCGTCGCAATCCTTCGATCTCGCCATCGCCGAACTGCCGTCGTCGCACCCGTCCGCCGAGATGGAGCGCTTCTCCTACCGCTGCGAGTTCATCGTGGCGGCGGACCATCCGCTCGCGCAGAAGGACGTCGTCACGCCGGCCGATCTCGACGGCGTGCCGTTCGTGACGCTGTTCAGGGATCACGCCACGCACCATCAGCTCGCATCCGCATTCTCGGCGCACGGGGCGCGATGGAACGTGGTCGCGGAAGTCGAGTACTTCGCGACCGTGTGCGAGCTGGTTTCGGCCGGGTGCGGCGTCGGGCTGGTCGATCCGCTCGTCAGCATGCCCTTCACCGGCGGCATCGTTCGGCGGACCTTCGAGCCCGCGATCCACTACGAGATCGGGCTGCTCTATCCGGCGGCGATGGCCCGTTCGGTCATCGCGACGGAGTTCATCGCGCTGCTGAAGAGCCATCTCGCCCCATCCGCCCGCCTGGGTCGCGGATGAGGCGCCGTCGGCCGGCGACCGGAAGCCGGGCTCGCGGTCAGTCCGTTCCGATCGTCGAGGCCCGGAATGGATCGGGCGTCAGGGGCAGGCCGCTGAACCGCGTCAGCCGTGCCGCCCTGACGGTCCGATAGCGCAGGTAGCCAAGGCTCAGGAGCGCGAGCACGACCGTGGCGATGACGTAGTAAGCCGGGATGTATTTGCTGCCGGTCTGCTGGATCAGGAGCGTGCAGACGAACGGCGCCATGCCCCCGAAGATGGTGAAGTTCAGATTGTGCACCAGGGCGAGCGACGTCGTCCGGATCGAGGTGCCGAACAGTTCGGAGAGGAAGGCCGGCATCGGCGCCTGGAAGACCATCACGAAGACGGCGAGCATCGAGATGCAGGTGAGGTAGACGCCGGGTTCGGGGCGACTGATCATCCAGACGAAGGCCGGGAAGGCGGACAATCCGACCAGAAGGACGCCGCTGGCGATGAACTTGAGCCGCCCGAAGCGATCCGAGAGGGCCCCGATGACCGGCGGCAGGAATGTTTGAATGAACGCGAAGGCGAAGGCGCCTCCGTAGGCAACGGTCGGGCTCAGGTGAAGCTCACGTTGCGCATAGGTCGGGATGTACACGGCCAGGAGATAATTGGTCGAAGCCGCCAGGGAGTACAGGCCGACCGCGTAGGCGATCTTGGCCTTCTGCGATGAAACCACGGCCTTGAAGGGAAGTGTCGCCGACGGCGCCTGGGCGGCAAATTCGGGCGTCTCGTCGACGCCGCGGCGGATCAGGTATCCGAACGGGATGATCGTCAGGCCGAAGATAAACGGCAACCGCCAACCCCAATCGACGATCTGCTCGCTCGACAAGGAGAGATTCAGGCCGATGCCGGCGGCCGCGGAGAGGGCCGTCGCCAAGCCGATGCCGACGACCTGGAAGCTGGCGAAGAAGCCGCGCCTGCCGGGCGGCGCGTGCTCCGTGACGAAGGTCACCGACGTCCCGAACTCGCCACCCGCCGAGAATCCCTGCATCAGCTTGCCGCCCACGACGATCACGGGACCCAGCAGGCCGACCGCGGCGTAGCTCGGCGCGAAGGCGATCAGGACGGTGCCGAGGCCCATCGTCCAGATCGTCAGCATCATGCCGGCTTTCCGGCCATACTTGTCCGCGTAGGAGCCCAACACCACGGCTCCCAGCGGACGCATGATGTAGGACGCGCCGAACGTGCCGACCGTGATCAACAGTGAGACCACGTCGCTGTCGGCGGGGAAGAAGACCTTCGCGATGACAATCGCCAGGAAGCCGTAGATGAACAGATCATAGAATTCGAGGGCGTTCCCGATCATCGCGGCAGCGATGACGCGGGGCGTCCCACCCGGGGACGCCGGTCTAGTGGTCCCAGTCATGGTCTTCCTCCCGAGGATCGAGTTCGAATCCGAGGCGGACCTTTGTGTCGGGCCTTCTCAGCTCGGACGACGCACGGCGAGGATGAGTTGCTATCTACGGGCTGGCCAATAACCGGGCGCCAGCTCTGTCATAAGGTTCGTTTATACGTCTGTTTCCGCTTAAAAAACATGCGAGCGATGCGCGTCTTGGCAACGACCTAGCCGTTTCGGGGGCACTGGGCGGCTCGGTGGCGGACCTGCTGGCCGAGGGCTGCGGCGGGACTTGCGCGCGGACAGGGGCGTGACCGTCAGCCACGACCGGAGCGCCGTCAGGGGCCGTGCTGCGGATCCGCACGTCCCGAGAAGTGAGCGTGCGCGAACGCGCATGCTTCGGCGCGGCCGACCCTGCGGTCGCGGGATCCGCGACAAGCGTCCGCGCGGGACGACTGTCCCGTCCACCATCTCGCCGCGTTCAGGGCGTAGGCGGTTGCGGATCGTCATCATTCGCCCCCGGCAACGGGTGCGGCACCGGTATCGCTCATGTTCAACACCGCACTGGCCGTCCTCGCCGTCCTGGCGGTCCTGCTCGCCCGGGCCGTCCTGAAGCTGGTTTTCCTGCCGCTTCGCATCCTGCGCGGGCTGGTGCGACGGCGTCCCAGGGCGGCCTGAGCCGCCCACGCTCCGCCCGTCATCGAGGCTGGCTGCACGGTCCGAAAAGCTTGTCGATGCGGCCCCATCGCGGGCCGCTTGCTTTCGAAGGGAGACTCGCTTCCCGACATCCGGGTACGACGCTCGGGAACGAAAGAGCCAAGCTTCGAGTTTAGGGAGCCGCCGATTCGGGGGTACCCTTGAGACCATCCATCCTCGCACTGCTCGGGCTCATGCTCGTGGCCTGCCCGCATTCAGCCCTGGCCCAGGGCGTCGGCGACGTGCCCGCCACGTCGGTCGAGGCCGACGAGCCGCGCCCCGGTCCGCCCCCGCCGCTGCCGGAGCTCTCGGATCCGAACGGGCGGGCCGGCGAGGCCCTGAACGAGCCCGGCGAGCGCTCCCGGATCCCGAAGGCGCTACGCTCCTCCGGCTCCAAGGCCGGCGGCCCGGCCAACGATTTGAACCCGGGCGGACGGGACGAGGCGCCGGCACCGCCGAAAGGTGACCTCGGCCGCGTCGTCGCCGGCCAGGAGTTGTTCCACGGGAATTACTGCGGCAAGGGCCAGCGTGGCGAGGGGCTTCCTCCGACGGACGCCCTCGATGCCGCCTGCATGCGCCACGACGCCTGCTACGAAGCGGCCGGGTACCATTCCTGCGCGTGCGACGCGTCGCTCAGGCGCGAGGCGTCCGCCGTGGCGGACGGGACGGGCGCCCCCTTGGAGGTCCGGCGCAGGGCCCTCAGCGTCGTGGAGGCGACCGCCGTCATGGAATGCCGCGCCCCGTAGCCACGCGCCCCTGCGCGGGATCTGACCGGCGGCCGGCTTGGAGCCGCGACCGTCGGTGTCGCGCCACGTTCCGGGAGCGCGGCGCACCGCGATGACCAGTCCATGTCCCATCCCTGCCCCACACCACGACCCGTATCCTGCCGTCGCGCGTCTCGACGCGGTCGGGAACAGCTCTACTGCGCCTTCGGCTTGCGCAGGAGATAGACCTGCCAGGTCAGCATCATGCTCGATGCCATCAGGATGGCGTTGAGCAGGTTGAGGAGCGCCTCGTCGTGCATCGTCTCGATCCTGCGGCGGTCGCGTCGCCGGGAAAGCGAGACCTCTGGCAACAACCGGGCCAATGCCCGCGCTAGGTCGAGGCGACGGCCTCCGATTCCCGCAGGGCATTCAACAGGAACGATGTTCGCGGCGCCTCGCGCGCTCGGTCTGGTCGGGCCGCGCGGGTGCCTAAGCGGGGACCGGCTCGCGCGCCGTGAAGGCCTTGGCCGAGATCAGACGCGTCAGGGTCGCGAGCAGATCGGTCTGGGTGATGATCCCGAGGACGCGCCGATCGTCGTCCACGACGACCACCGCATGGGTGCGCCCGTCGGTCAGGGAGGACGCCAACGCGACGATCGGCGCGTCCGGCCGCGCCGTCCGCGCCTCGGACATCACCTGCGCGAGGCCGACTTCCCCATGCAGCGTCAATTCGCGCAGGCCGAGCGTGCCCGCGAGCCGGCCCGCGCCGTCCACCACGGGCAGCGTCCGGATGTTGTGCGCGATCAGCAGTTCCCGTGCGCGCTCCGCGCTTGCGTCCATCCCGATGGTGACCACGTCGCGCGACATCACCTCACGACAGGTGAGGTCGCCGTGGGTCCGCACCAGGGCGTGGTGCTCGACCTGGCGCAGAAGCCGGTCGAGGTCGGAGCGGTCGATATCCAGGGTTTCGTGCAGCTCGACCAGGGCCGCGTCCACATCGTCCGACGTGAAGCCGACCCTGAGCGGCGGCGGCAGATCCGCCGTTCCGTGCGTGTTGATCGCCGCCGGCACCGGGACGTGCGGGTAGTTGCGGCGCGAGATCTTGTGGAACGCGATGCCGAGCGCAACCAGGATGACTGAGTTGAGGCAGACCGGGAACAGGGGGAACAGGAAGCCCGCGGAGGTGACCGCCGGGCCGCCGATCAGCGCCGTCAGGGCGGCAGCGCCGCCGGGCGGGTGAAGGCAGCGGGTGAGCGACATCGCCGCGATCGCCAGCGAGACCCCGACGCCGATGGCCATGACCGGATTGGGGATGAAGTGAGCCGCGAGCACGCCCATGAAGGCGGAGATCGTGTTGCCGCCGATGATCGACCAAGGCTGGGCAAGGGGGCTGGCCGGCACGGCGAACAGGAGCACGGCCGAGGCGCCCATCGGCGCCACGATGAGCGGGATGTGCGGTCCCTGGCCGAAGAACAGGCCGCAGATCAGGCCCGTGAGCGTGATGCCCGCGAGCGCGCCGAGGCAGGCGATGAGGCGCTCACGGAGGGTCGCGCCCGCCAGGATCGGTCGGAACAGCTGAAACCCCGCTGCCTTCCCGGATCGATGTTCCGGACGAACCGTCTCCGACATCCTCACGCATCCCTCGCTCACCCGGCCGCCGGACGTGCACGTTCGACGAGCACATGCACCAATCGCCTGGGCGTGTATCTGGTATACCAGAGACCTGTTTACGGGCCGCGGCTGAAATTGCAATCTGTCGAGGCATTCTGCCTGCCGATCGGGCGATTTGGTGTCGAAGCTTGGCTGGCGGCGTGGGGCCGATCATCGGAACCGGTCGCCGACGACACCATGAGACATGACGATGCCGGACGGCGGCGATCGACGCCCTGTCCAACGACTGTGTTGTGGAAGGCCGGAGAAAGCCGGGCGGTTATGCAAGCCCGGGTTGCAACCGAGGCGAGACCTTGAGCATTGGGACAGCATAGCCATTCGGCATCCCAAGGTCTCCCATGCTGCTAATCTCGTTCCTCGTGGCGGGCACGTTCGTCCTCGCCACATCGTTCTCGCTCATTGCCGTCCTGACGGACTAGGCGCCAGACCGACGCCGCGCCCGATCCCCAGGCCGGCGCCTCTTGCCAGATCCGACGGCCCGTGTGGGCCAGGATCCTGCGCCGAGCTATGGTGTGGAAGCGCACCTGGCGGGGAAATCCATCCCACTTATGCGCATCATACGGCCTCGGGCCGGTTGTGCCCTGCGCGGCCGGTGCCTAGATCGGACGGGTGAGGCCGCGATGGCGTCGCGGTTTCGCAGCCCTTCTCTAGGGCGTTTCCTCCCAAGACTTCGGGCCGCTCCTTCGGGAGTGGCCTTTTTTGTGCCGGCTGCCGCAGAGCTGTGATGACGGCCGCAGCCCCACCGACTATAAGTTTAGCTCCCCCTGCTGATGTGCCCGAGGTGTTCGCGACCCGCACGGTGCTGTTGCGAGGGGACGCGCGATGACAGGGGGGTGCGGACCAGTTCTCCGCACCCTACCCGTGATGCCTTGGCCGGGCGGTCGCGTGAGGGTCGGCGCATGCGGGGGAACTGGACACCGCGAAGCGCCGGCCCACGGCCTTCGATTCACCCCGCCCCGGCCGGCAGCGCGACATTCGATGCGACCGGGGCGCCCTCGCGGTCGAAGACGGTGTAGAGGACGCTGGCAGGGTCGAGCCCGAGCTCGGCGATATGCGCAACCGCCGCGTCCTTGGCTTCGGCCGGAGTACCGAACGGATCGGGCAGCTGGTACATCCGCACCGCCTGTTCCTCGCCGTCGATCTGCATCGGTGGCGTCGTGATCTCGACCGTGTAGGGCATGGCGTCAGCCCACCTGCGCCTAGTGGAACACGCCGAAGAACCACAGGAGCAGGATGATCGGCAGCGGGATTCCAAGCAGCCAGAGCAATCCACCGCGCAGCATTACCGCCTCCACTTCCGCAACTGTTCTACCCAGGGTTGGGTAGCTCTCGATCGGAACGCACGAGGACGTGAAAGCGATCCTCCCGCTCCGCAGCAAAGCTGGCAATCCTGCTCCGAACCGGAAGAACCGCTTCCGGCCCGCCAAGATTGCAGCGCACGCGCCAGCACGGCGCCCCGGAAGGCTGGACGTGCGCCTCTCCGCTCCTGAGGAGCCCAGGCATCAGAGCCGGCCGCGCCTGCCGGCCCATGAGCGGCATCGCGCCGTTCACGCTCCGCCCGAGTTCGTGTACGAGCGTGTGCCGTCGATCGACGACGGCACAGAGCGTGGAGCGCCAGTGACCGAAGACGATGCAGCGCCGGTTTCTACGGGACTGGTCGGTCTCGATCATATCCTGGACGGCGGCTACGCGGCGCGCCGTTCGCATCTCATCGAGGGACGGCCCGGGTCCGGCAAGACCACGCTGGCAATGCAGTTCCTGCTCGAGGGCGCAAAGCGCGGCGAGGGCTGCCTCTACATCACCCTCTCGGAGAGCCGGCGCGAGCTTCTGAACGTCGCGGAGCGTCACGGCTGGTCGCTCGACGGCATCGAGATCTGCGAACTCGTCGCGCCGGAACTCAGCCTGGATCCGAACCTGCAGCAGACCCTCGTCCATACCTCCGACCTCGAACTCGGCGAGACGGTCCGCATGGCCATCGCCGAGATCGAACGTGCCAAGCCCGACCGCGTCGTGTTCGACAGCTTGTCCGAGATCCGGCTGCTCTCGCAAGGCTCGTTGCGCTACCGCCGGCAGGTTCACGCCCTGCGAAGCTTCCTGCTCATCCAGAACATCACGGCGCTTCTTCTGGACGATCTGGCCGCCGAGGAAGACGACCTGAACCTGCACAGCCTGAGTCACGCCGTGATCCGGCTGGAACAGCTCGCGCCCCTGTACGGCGGTGAGCGGCGGCGGCTGCGCGTGATCAAGATGCGCGGCACACCGTTCCGGGGCGGGTACCACGATTACATCATCCGGCGCGGCGGCTTGACCGTGTTCCCGCGGCTCGTGGCCGCCGAGCATCTCGGCACGTTTCTGGACGCCCAGTGCGGCACGGGAAGCGCCGAACTCGACCAGCTTCTCGGGGGCGGTCTCGACCGCGGGACCAGCACGATGCTGATCGGTCCGTCCGGCGTCGGCAAGTCGACGGTGGCGCTCACCAGCGTCACCGCGGCGATCGCCCGCGGCGAGAAGGCGCTGATTCTCAGTTTCGACGAGACGACGAGCGTGCTGCGGAGGCGGGCCGCCGGCCTGTCCATGCCGATCGATGACGCGATCGCGTCGGGCGCGCTCCAGGTCGAGCAGATCGATCCGGCGGAGGTTTCGCCGGGCGAGCTCGCCGACATCGTGCAGAACGCGGTCGAGCACCGCGGTGTCACCCTGGTGGTGATCGACTCCCTGACCGGCTATCACAACGCCATGCCGGAGGAGAATTACCTGCTCCTGCAAATGCATGAGCTGCTGACCTACCTGAATCAGCAGGGCGTCATCACGCTCTTGGTCCTGGCACAGCACGGCATGATCGGGGCCATGAGCACGAGCGTCGACCTGACCTATCTCAGCGATACGATCCTGCTCTTCCGCGCGTTCGAGGCCGAGGGGCGTCTGCGCCGTGCTATCTCCGTCGTGAAGAAGCGGACCGGCAGCCACGAGGATACGATCCGCGAGTTGCGGATCGACTCGCAAGGGATCCGCGTTGGCGAGCCGCTGAGCGCGTTCCGAGGTGTCATGACCGGTGTCCCGACCTTCGAAGGTGAGCGGTCGTCGCTTCTCCGCACCCGCGGCGCCTGATGACCGATGCTGACCCGCCGGTCCTCGTCCTCGCACCGACGGGCCGCGACGCGCATGTGGCCGCGACCCTCCTCGGCGAGGAGCGGATCGCGACGCAAACCTGCGGCGACCTCACGGACGTCGTGGCGTCCCTCGATATGGCGGCCTGCGCCATCCTCACCGAGGAGGCGCTGTTCTCCTCCAACCGGCAGGCCCTGGCGGACTGGATCGCCGCGCAGCCGCCGTGGTCGGACTTTCCGTTCATCCTGCTGACGCGGCGGGGCGCCGAACCCAAGGTCCACCTGACCGACCTCCTCGGGAACGTCAGCGTTCTGGAGCGCCCGTTCCACCCGGCGACGCTGGTGATGGCGGTGCGCTCGGCCCATCGCGCCAGACGCCGGCAACTCGAGGCGCGCGCCTATCTGGAGGAGCGCGAGCGCTCGGCGGAACGGCAGACGCTCCTGATCCGCGAGCTGCATCATCGTGTGAAGAACACGCTGGCGACGGTCCAGGCTCTGCTGGGCGCGTCGTCCCGATCCGCGACCAGCGTCGAGGCGTTCTACACGTCGTTCTCGGCGCGGGTGATCTCGCTCGCGAAGACGCACAACCTGCTCACCGAGGATTACTGGCAGCAGGCGCCGTTGCGCGACATGCTGATGAACGAACTCGGGCCCTACAACGACAGCGAAGAGTCCCGCATCGTTCTCGACGGCCCCAGGGTCGATCTGGTCGGCGATCTTGCGGTTCCCACCGGGATGGCGATCCACGAACTCACGACGAACGCGGCCAAGCACGGGGCGCTGTCCGTCCCGGAAGGTCGCATCCGGATCAGCTGGACGGTCGAGAAGACCGCGGACCATCAGGTGCTGTGTCTCGACTGGATCGAGCGCGGCGGTCCGCCGACGGAGCCGCCGACCCGCAAGGGCTTCGGGTCGACGCTGCTCCAGCGCGTGCTGAAAGTGCAATGCCAGGCCGAGCTGGCCTTCGATTATCAGCCCGCCGGCCTGCACTTCTCGATGCGCGCGCCGTTGCCGGAGAAGCGCATCGTCCCCGCCTACTGAGGGTGTCGGGGCGGGGCATCGTCCCGCTGCGCAGTGCCTGCGGGCCGGCCACAGCCGCAACCCCGACGAGGCCTGTCCGAGGCGCTGCTGTTTGCCCGCGGTCCAAGAGGTGGTCCAAGAGGTAGTCCAAGACGTGGGACGATCGCGGCCCGTCGGCACGACCGATGCAGCAGGGCCGTGGCCGGCCGCCCCGGCCGCGTTGAACAGGAATCCAGAATGGCGCCGCAAGAAGCATCCAGGTCGCCGGCCCGCGGCGGGCGCGTCGCGATCGCCGGCCTGGGCACCGTCGGGCGGGCCGTGGCGCGGGCCCTCGACGGCGGCGCCATATCGGGCCTGACCCTGACCGCCGTCGCGGTTCGCGATGTCGGGAAGGCGCGTGCCGAACTCGCGGCGTTCGCTCAGCCGCCCGAGATCCTCACCGCGTTCGATGCTCTCGAGCCGCGGGCTGACATCGTGCTGGAATGCGCGCCGTCGCAGTTTCTCCCGTCGATCGTGCGGCCGTTCGTGACGGCCGGCAAGACGGCCGTGGTGCTGAGCTGCGGGGCGCTCCTCGACAACGCGGATCTCGTGGAGGCCGCCCGCGCCCATGGCGGTCAGATCGTCGTCCCGACCGGTGCCTTGCTCGGCCTCGACGCCGTGACGGCCGCCGCGGAGGGCACGATCCACGCGGTGCGCATGATCACCCGCAAGCCGGTGCGCGGCCTCGTCGGTGCGCCCTACCTCATCGAGCACGGCATCGAGATCGCCGGCATCACCGAGCCGATGCGGGTCTTCGCCGGCAGCCCGCGCGAGGCGGCCCGCGGCTTTCCGGCGAACCTGAACGTCGCGGTCGCGCTCTCGCTCGCCGGCATCGGGCCGGATCGGACCGAGCTGGAGATCTGGGCCGACCCCGGCCTCGACCGCAACACCCACCGCATCGAGGTCGAGGCCGATGCGGCGCGGTTCGCGATGACGATCGAGAACGTGCCGACCGACGAGAACCCCCGCACGGGCCGCATCACCGCACAATCGGTCATCGCCTACCTGCGCAAGCTCGCCGCCCCGCTCCGGGTCGGGACCTGACGGGCCGGGCCCGGCTGGCACACCCCGTGCTGTCTGTCGCACGCGCCCGGGCCGAGGTCCGCGCGGAGGCCCCGTAATCCCGGAGAGATCCTTGACAGCGGTGAACGGCGAGATCCCGTCCGAGATCGAGCGGGCGACGATGCGGCGGGTCACGGCGCGGCTCATGCCGCTGCTGATGCTGGGCTTCCTCGTCGCCTTCATCGACCGCGTCAACGTCGGCTTCGCGGCCCTGCAGATGAACGCCGATGCCGGCCTGTCGGCCTCGGTCTTCGGCCTGGGTGCGGGCCTCTTCTTCGTCGCCTACTTCCTGTTCGAGGTGCCCTCGAACCTGATGCTCGAGCGGTTCGGGGCCCGCCTCTGGCTCGCCCGGATCATGATCACCTGGGGGCTGATCTCCGCAGCCACCGCGCTCGTCGTCGGGCCGATCTCGTTCTGCGCGGTGCGCTTCCTTCTGGGCGCGGCCGAAGCCGGCTTCTATCCCGGCGTGATTTTCTACCTGACACGCTGGTTCCCGAAGGCCTACCGCGCCCGGGTGATCGCCCTCTTCGCCGTGGCCGTGCCCCTGTCGAACTTCGTCGGCTCGCCGATCTCGGCGGCACTGCTCGGGCTCGACGGCTGGCTGGGCCTGCGCGGTTGGCAGCTGATGTCGATCGTCGAGGCCGCGCCGGCCGTGGTGCTCGGCCTGCTCGCCCTGCGATTCCTGCCGGAGGGGCCGGACCGGGCGCCCTGGCTCGACGACGCGCAGCGCCGCTGGCTCACCGGGCGCCTGGCGGCCGAGCGCGCGGAGCAGCCGGCGGTCCGGCCCTCCGTCTGGCAGGTGATCCTCGACCGGCGCGTGCTGGCCGCGGGCCTGATCTTCGCCGGCAGCGTCGGCGCGAGCGCCTGCCTGTCGATCTGGCAGCCGCAGATCTTCAAGTCCTACGGTCTGACGACGATGGAGATCGGGCTGCTCAACTCGGTGCCGTTCGGGATCGCGGCCGGGTTGATGGTGCTCTGGGCCCGGCGATCGGACCGCACCGGGGAGCGGGCCTGGCATGTCGCCGGCCCGCAGGCGCTCACCGCGCTCTGCCTCGCCGCGGCGCTGGCCGCCCACGGGTTCGGGCCGACGGTCGCGATCCTGTTCCTGGCGATCCTCGGGACCTACGCGGTCAAGGGCCCGTTCTGGGCGCTGGTCACGGAATGGCTGCCGCCGGGCGCGGCCGCGGCCGGGATCGCGCAGATCAACGCCATCGGCAACCTGGGCGCCTTCGTGGGGACGTACCTGATGGGTGTGATCAAGGATGCGAGCGGGAGCTACGCACTGGGCTTGCTGCCGCTCGCCCTGATTACCGCCGCGGGGGCAGCGCTCGCGCTGGGACTGGGCCGCGCCCGCCCGCCCCTGATCCCGGTCCTGCCGGGTGAGAGGCCTTAGGCGAAGGCTGCACGCCGCATGAATCGGCCCGAAGCCGACGCACCCCTCGGACCCGCTCAGGGGGCGTACCGGGTGAAGACGTAATCATGGTTCCTGACGCGCGCTTCGTGGCAGGCGAAGCAGGTTTGATGCTGCGCCTCGTCCACCGGTTTGCCGTCGATGAAACGGCCGAAGCCCCAGCCGCCGGTCGCGGCGTAACGCTTCGCATCCTTGACCATGACCTGCACGGTCGTGGCCCGGCCGGGCACCGTCGCCGACTCGAACTCCGCGGACGGTCTCCGCTCCCAGGCCAGCTTCACCAGGACCGTACCGTCCGGGAACGGCAGCGTACCAGCCCGGTAAGCCGTCACGGCCCGGTCGTTGCCGACGACGGCGCGCAGCTCGTTCAGCGGCGCATCCTCGAGCGCCGGAGCGATCAGGCGCCAGTCGCGGTAGCCGTCGGGAACGGTGACGCCGTAGATCGGCGCGGCGGGCTTGCCGCTCCCGTCCACCGCCCGGGCGACCGCGATCAGGAGGCCTGAGGCGGCGCAGGCCAGGAGAAGGGCGCTGGGCCCGCGGAGGCGACGGTCAGAAGGCATCGACGTCCACCACGGCTTGCGCGAAGGCCTGCGGGGCCTCCTGCGGAAGGTTGTGCCCGATGCCGCCGCTGATCGTGCGATGCGCGTAGGGCCCGGAGAACTGCTTGGCGTAGGCGACGGGATCGGGGTGCGGTGCCCCGTTCGCGTCCCCCTCCAGGGTGATCGTCGGCACGCCGATTTTCGGCGCCTCCGCCAAGCGGGCTTCCAGGGGATCGTACCGCCGCTCGCCGTCGGCGAGACCGAGTCGCCAGCGGTAATTGTGAATGACGATGCTGACGTGATCCGGATTGTCGAGGGCCGCGGCGCTGCGCGCGAAGGTGGCGTCGTCGAACTGCCAGCGCGGCGAGGCTGTCCGCCAGATCAGCCGGGCGAACTCCGTCCGGTTGGCCTCGTAGCCCGCCCGGCCGCGGCTGGTCGCGAAGTAGAACTGGTACCACCAGGAGAGTTCGGCCTGGGGCGGCAGCGGCTTCTTGCCGGCCTCCTGGTTGCCGATCAGGTACCCGCTGACCGACACCAGGGCCTTGCACCGCTCCGGCCAGAGCGCGGCGACGATGCAGGCGGTGCGGGCGCCCCAGTCGAAACCGGCGAGAACGGCCTGACGGATGGCGAGCGCGTCCATCAGGGCGATGACGTCGACCGCGAGCGCCGCCTGCTGACCGTTGCGCACGGTATCGGCCGCCAGGAAGCGCGTCGTGCCGTAGCCGCGCAGGTAGGGGACGATCACCCGGTATCCCGCCGCGGCGAGCAACGGTACGACCTCCGCGAAGCTGTGGATGTCGTAGGGCCAGCCGTGAAGCAGGAGCGCCACCGGACCGGACGGGTTGCCCGCCTCCAGATAGCCGACGCGCAGGAGGTCGGCGTCGACCGCCTGCAGCGGCCCGAACGCGGCGCCTGCCCCCTGTCCGGTCTGCGCGCGTGCGGGCGGCACGAGGCCGAGTTCGGCGGCCGCGATGGTGGCGGCCGCGCCGCCGAGAAGGCGGCGGCGGCTCCGGTTGATGGTCTCGGACGGCATGGGCGCATCCCGCTGCTGAGGTGTCGATGCGCCGGACATTGCCCCAATCGGCCGCGCGCCGCTTTCAGAACCCGTGCAGCGCACCTTCAGAGCCCCTTGATTTTCGGTGCGGGACGGCCCTGCTGCACCGGCATGATCGCTGAGGCGACCGCGTGATCTACCGGTTCTCGTCCTTCACCCTCGACACCGCCCGGCGCGAGCTCAGGGACAGGGACACCCTCGTCGCGCTGGAGCCGCAGGTCTTCGATGTCCTCGCGCACCTCGTCGCCGCCCGCGATCGCGTGGTCAGCCGCGACGACCTCCTGGAGGCCGTCTGGCACGGCCGCATCGTGTCGGACGCGACGATCAGCAGCCGGCTGAACGCCGCGCGCACCGCGATCGGCGACACGGGGCTCGACCAGCGCCTGATTCGCACGCTCCCGCGCAAGGGCGTCCGCTTCGTCGGCGCCGTGGA
This sequence comes from Methylobacterium sp. OAE515, assembly GCF_041806315.1. Lineage (NCBI taxonomy): Bacteria > Pseudomonadati > Pseudomonadota > Alphaproteobacteria > Hyphomicrobiales > Methylobacteriaceae > Methylobacterium > Methylobacterium sp. OAE515. Next base: position 441,637 of record NZ_JBGMUV010000001.1, on the reverse strand, counting down.
GGCGGGGGACGACCCCCCGACCAAGCCGGGAGCGGAGACAGGGGCCGATGCCGGGCCGTCCTGGCGCGCGGGACCGCGCTTGCCGGCCGTGGCGGTCCTGCCCTTCACCAACATGAGCGGCGACCCGGAGCAGGACTATTTCGCGGACGGGATCTGCGAGGAGATCATCACGGCGCTCTCGCGCATGAGCGGACTGTTCGTCATCGCCCGCAACTCCTCGTTCACCTACAAGGGCCGGGCGATCGACGTGCGCCGGGTCGGCGCGGAACTCGGCGTCGGTTACGTGCTCGAGGGCAGCGTGCGCCGTAGCCACGACCGGCTGCGGATCGCAGGGCAGCTCGTCGATGCGGTCTCGGGCGCCCATCTCTGGTCAGACCGGTTCGACGGTGACCTGCACGACGTGTTCGCGCTGCAGGAGCGGGTCGCCGAGAGCGTCGCTGCCGCGATCGAGCCGACCCTTCAGCAGGCCGAGATCGGTCGTGTCGGGCGCACGGCGCCGTCCCGACTCGACGCCTACGAGCGTCTGCTGCGGGCCAACGCGCACCTGTCCGAGTTCACCGGTCCTGGCATGGCCGCAGCCCTGGCCTGCTTGGGCGAGGCTCTGGAGGCCGAACCGGACTACGCCCCCGCGATGGCGGCGACCGCCTACTGCCGCGCGCAGTGCCACTTCCAGGGCTGGGCCGAGCAGGACGACCACGCCCGCAGCGCGGCCGTGGCCCTGGCCTGGCGGGCGGTCGAGCGCGCGCCCGGCGACGCGCAGGTGCTGTGGATGGCCGCCTTCGCGATCTGGAACATGGCCGGGACCGGGCGTGAACGCGCGCGCGACCTCTTCCGGCGCTCGCTGCTCCTCAACCCGAACTCCGCGATGGCGCTGACGCTCGCGGGCTGGATCGAGACGATGTGCGGCAACGGCGCCGAAGGCCGCGCCATGGTGGCCCGCGCGCAGCGGCTCAACCCGCGCGATCCGCGCGGCTGGCTGATGTCCGGCGTGATGGCGTTGGCCGCGTTGATCGACGAAGACGACGCCGCTGCGATCGACTGGGCCGAGCGCGCCCTGGCGCAGAACCGCCGCTTCGCCGTGGCCCTGCGCGTCCTCGCCGTCGCCAATGTCAGGCTCGGGCGGCTGGACCCCGCCCGCGAGGCTGTCGCGGAGATGCTGGCGATCGAGCCGCACTTGACGATCTCGGGCTTTCTCGCACGCATCCCCTTTCCGCTCGAACAGACGGCCAAGCTCTATGCCGAAGCCTTGGCGATCGCGGGCCTCCCGGCCTGATCGCCGAACGGGACCGAGCGAGCGTCCGGGCCGCTTCGCTATTTTCGCGGTTGTCCAGCCGAATGTCCGGTGACTTGGATTGTCGAAATCCACTCCTGCGGATGTGGAATAGGGCGTCGCCAAGCCTGTAGACCTCCGATCAGCTTACGGTGCCGGGGCTGTTGCAGTGGTTCCGGCCTCCGTTCGATGCGATCCTCGTCGCGTACCCATCGATGACATGTAGAGAGGCCCTCACGGCGGCCGGAGCGCGTGCGACGGGGGCCCGCACCCCACCGCGGCTTGAAAAAGCTGTCGGCCGCCCGGCTCGAGCCCGATTTCAACTGGCGCGCGCCATATGAATTGCCCAACGCGTTCAGGTTGATGCCGTTGCGGTCCCGCGTAACGTACGAATCGTTGAGGGCCCACGCAAAAAGGGCCGCAGGGAGGACGCGGACATGGATTCCAAGTGGTCGCGGAGATCAATACTGGCGGCCGGCGTCGGAGCCGGCGTGACCACGGCGCTGGCGACCCGGTCGTCGCGCGCGCAATCCTACCCGACGCGCCCGATCCGCTTCGTCGTCGGCTATGCCCCGGGTGGCGCGACCGACGTGCTCGCCCGCCTCATCGCCGAACCGCTCGGACGGCGCCTCGGCCAGCAGGTCCTCGTCGAGAACCGCCCCGGGGCGGGCAACAATATCGGCACCGACGTCGTCGTCCGAGCCGAGCCGGACGGCCACACGATCCTGCTCGCCAATCCGGCCAACGGCATCAACGACAGCCTCTACAAGAATCTGAGCTTCAAGTTTCAGCGCGACATCGCCCCGGTGGCGGGGATCATGCGGTCGCCCAACATCATGGAGGTCAGCCCGAAGCTTCCGATCAAGACCGTGCAGGAGTTCATTGATTACTGTAAGGCCAACCCCGACAAGGTGAACATGGCCTCCAGCGGCATCGGCACGTCGCTGCACATGTCGGGCGAGCTGTTCAAGGCGATGACCGGCGCGCCGATGGTGCATGTGCCCTATCGCGGCGCCGGTCCGGCGATCATCGACATGATCGCGGGCCACGCCGACGTGATCTTCGACAACCTGCCCTCGTCGATCGGCCACGTGCGCGGCGGGACCCTGCGCGCCCTCGCGGTGACGACGGCCGAGCGCTCGCCGGCTTTGCCCGACGTGCCGACGGTGGCCGAGACGGTGCCGGGCTACGAGGCGAGCGCGTGGTTCGGGATCGGCGCGCCGCGGAAGACCCCGCCGGAGCTGATCGCGCGCCTCAACAAGGAGGTGAACGACATCCTGGCCGACCCGGCCATGGAGAAGAAGCTCACCGACCTCGGCGGGACGCCCTTGCGGGTCTCGCCCGACGCGTTCGGCACGCTGATCGGCCAGGAGATCGAGAAGTGGCGCAAGGTCGTCCAGTTCTCCGGAGCGACGGTCGACTGACAGGAGTCCTTTCGGCGCTCGCTATCGAGGTCGCCGAGAGCCGCGACCTCCGTGTGCGACATGCTCGGGCGTGGGAGCGTGTCGTGAGCCGCGGCGACGAGCGTCTTTCCCATCCCCTTCCTCATCCTGAGGTGCCCGCGTCAGCGGGCCTCGAAGGAGGGCTCCAGGGCTCTCGCGGCCGGCTGGAGGGCTCCTTCGAGGCCTCCGCTGCGCTTCGGCACCTCAGGATGAGGTCGAGGGTGGGAAAGCCCGACCGGACGCAACCACCCATATCCTGCCGTCGGCAGTCTCGACGTGGTCGGGAACGGCTCTAACCGCCGGGCGTCTTGATCATCGCGGCCGGCGGTGCCTCGTGGTCGAGGTTTCCGACCGAGACGGGCGACGGCCTCCCTGAGCGCATCCGCACGACCGCGGAGACGATCTGCACGAGGATCAGCACGGCGATGAACGCGAGAAGCGTCGCGCTGATCGGTTGCGTGACGAACACCTTGAAGCTGCCGCGGCCGAGCAGCATCGCGCGGCGGAAATTCTCCTCCAGCATCGGGCCGAGGATGAAGCCCAGCATCAGGGGCGCCGGGTCGAGGCTCAGGCGCATCAGGATGTAGCCGAGCAGGCCGAAGGCCGCGGTGATCAGCACGTCGTCGAGGTTGTTGTTGACGCTGTAGGTTCCGACACAACAGAAGAACAGGATCGACGGGAAGAGGACGCTGTAGGGGATCTTGAAGATCGACAGCCAGAAGCGGACCAGGGGCACGTTGAGGATCAGGAGGAAGCAGTTCCCGATCCACATGCTGGCGACGAGGCCCCAGAACAGGTCCGGATGCTTGGCGATCATGTTGGGGCCGGGCTGGATGCCCTTGATGATGAAGGCGGCCATCATCAACGCCATGACGGCGTTCTCGGGGATGCCGATGCTCATGAGCGGGATGAAGCTCGTCCGCGCGGCGGCCTCGTCGGCGGCGGCCTGCCCGGCCACGCCCTCGATCGACCCGGTGCCGATCTCGTGCCGGTACTTGCTGACCTTCTTGTCGATCGCGTAGGCGGCGAACTGCGCGATGGTGGGCCCGCCCCCCGGCAGGATCCCGAGGAGCGAACCCACCGCGCTGCCGCGCAGGGCGCTCGGGATGATGCGCTTGAATTCCGGCCAGCTCGGCATCAGGCGGATCTTGCCGTTGAACGGCGTCCGCTCCTCGCGGGCGTCCAGGTTCCGGCAGATCTCGGCGATGCCGAAGCAGCCGAGCGCGACGCTCACGACGCTGACGCCGTCGGCGAGCGGCGTCAGGCCGAGGGTGAAGCGCAGCGTGCCGGATTCGAGGTCGGTCCCGATCTGGCCGAGCAGCACGCCGAGCAGGCACATGGCGAGGCCGTTCAGCAGGTTCCCGGTCGTCACGAGGCTGACGCAGACGAACCCGAGCAGCATGAGCGCGAAGTAGTCGGCCGGCCCGAACAGGAAGGCGACCTGCCCGAGAAGCGGTGCGAGGAAGGCCAGGACGACGATGGCGACCGTGCCGCCGATGAAGCTCGACACGCCCGCGGTGAACAGCGCGAGGCCCGTGCGCCCCTTCAGCGTCATCTGGTAGCCGTCGATGCAGGCCACGATGCTCGACGCGTGCGGGATCTTCATCGTGATCGCGCTCACGCTGTCACCGTACTGGGCGCCGTAATAGATCCCTGCCAGCATGATCAGCGCGCCGTCGACCGGGATGGAATAGGTCAGGGGCAGCAGCAGGCTGATCGTCGCGAGCGGGCCCAGCCCGGGCAGCAGCCCGATCAGGGTGCCGATGACGCAGCCGATCGCGCAGTACAGCAGGTTGCTCCAGGTGAGCGCGTGCTCGAACCCGAAGGCGAGATTCGTGATCACATCCATCAGATCACCTGCAGGTTGAGGCCGAGCAGCTTCTGGAAGGCGAGCGCGACGGCGATGAGCGCGACCGAGATGGCCAGCACCCGCTTCCACGAGAACGACGTGGCCGCCAGCGAGGACACCAGGACGAGGAGCACGATGCCGAGGACGATGCTGGCGACCTTGGCGGCCGCCACGAAAGCCACGAGGCCGAGCAGGATGATGCCGATGTTCCGCCACGCGAAGTGGATGGGCTTCGCCGGCTCGAACCGGGCCTTGACCAGGGTGACGAGACCGAGGAGCAGCAGCAGCGAACTGACCAGCAGCGGGAACAGGCCGGCGCCGGCATGGGCGAAGCTGCCGATCGGGTAGCGCAGCGCCGTCACCCCGAAGCAGAGGGCGATGGCGCTGAGGACCACGCCGCGGACGGTATTCTGGTTGGCCATGTCAGTGCTCCGGACGGGGCGGCTTTGCTGGCGCCGAAAGTGTGAGCGGGAGGGGTTCCGGGCCTGCCCGGTGACCGGGGATGCATGTCAGCCGAGGGACGGGCCGCGCGCCGTCGCGGCGAGCCCGCCATCGACCAGCAGCTCGGTGCCGGTCACGTAGGCCGCGCGGTCCGACGCGAGGAACAGGGCGGCCTCCGCGACGTCGAAGGCGGTGCCCATCCGGCCGAGGGGGCACTGCGACGCGCGGAGCGCCTTCATCCGCGCGAGGTCGCCCACGTAGGCGTTCGCGACGGTCTGCTCGATGCGGGGCGTATCGATCAGGCCCGGGACGATCGTGTTGGCCCGGATGCCGTGGGGCGCGTTCTCGACCGCCAGCAGGCGCAGGTACTGGATGAGCGCCGCCTTGGTGGCCCCGTAGGCGAGATGCGGATAGCCGACATCCCGTAGGCCCGCGATCGACGACGTGGCGAGGATCACGCCGCGCCGGCGCGCGCGCATGCCCGGGAGGACGGTCGTCGCCGCGACATGGAGCGCGGTGAGGTTCGCGTCGGCGATGCGGCGCCAGTCGGCGGCCGAGGTCTCGATCGACGGACCGGCCTTTCCGATGCCGACGTTGAAGTAGAGGATGTCGATCCCGCCGCGCGCCGCGCCCGCTGCGGCGAGGCAGGCGGCGAGGCCGGCATCGTCCGCGACATCGACCCCGACCGCCTCGGCGCTGCCGCCCTCTCCGAGGATCAGGTCCCGGGTCTCCTCGGCCGAGGATCGGTCGCGGTCGGCGGCGACGACATGCGCGCCGGCCCGGGCATAGAGCAGGCCGATGGCCCTGCCGATGCCCCACCCGGCCCCGATCGAGCCGGCGCCCAGCACCACCGCGACGCGCCCCTCGAGGTCGCGGGTGGGGATGGGTGCGGTCTCAGCCGGGCTCATCACGCTGTTCCTCCCGCGGAGCGGTCACCGATGGCCTGCGAGGCGAAATCCACGCGCACCTCCTGTCGCGACGGGGCGAACCAACATCGGCGCCGCGCCGATGCTACGGATTACTGTTTCGGCACGCCGGCCTGCTCGATCACGGTCTTCCACTTCTGCAATTCGGTGTCGACGCGCCGGCCGAGATCCTCCGGCGTCCCGCCCTCGGGCACGCCGCCGGTCTCGACGATGAACTTCGCGACTCCGGGCTCCTTGAGCATCGCGTTCACGGCCGCGTTGACGCGATCGACGATCGGCCGCGGGGTGTTGGCCGGCGCGAACAGCCCGAACCAGGCGCTGACGTCGTAGCGCGACAGGTCGGCGCTTTTGGCGGCTTCGGCGAGGGTAGGGACGTCGGGCGCCTGCGGCGAGCGCTTCAGCGTGGTGACCGCCAGCGCCTTCAGGTTGCCCGCCGTCACGTAGGGATAGGCGGACGGCATGTTGTCGAAGATCATCTGGGTCTGGCCGCCCATGACCGACACGATCGCCTGGGCGCTGCCGTGGAACGGCACGTGGGTCATGGTGACCCCCGTCATCGCCTTGAACATCTCGCCGGACAGGTGTGTCGAGGCCCCCGTCCCGGAGGAGGCGAAGTTGAGCGCGTCGGGATGGGCCTTGGCGTAGGCGATGAGATCGTCGATCGAGTTCACCGGCAGCGCCTTGTTGACGACCACGATGTTGGGGATCGTCTCGATCGACACGATCGGCACGAAGCTCTTGACCGGGTCGTAGCGCAGTTCCGTGTAGAGGTTCGGCGCGATCCCGTGGGAGGACACCTGCCCGAGGAAGAGGGTGTAGCCGTCGGGCTTCGCGTTGGCCGCGAGCGCGGTGCCGAGGGTACCGCCGGCCCCCGGCCGGTTGTCGACCACCACGGTCTTGCCCAGGGCGCCGGACAGCCCCTCCGCGACCTTGCGGGCCAGGATGTCGGTGGCCCCGCCCGCCGAGTAGGGGACGATGATCGACACGGTCCGGGCGGGCCAGGCCGGCTGAGCCCACGCGGCGTCCGGCGCCGGCACCGCGCATCCGAGGACCAGGACCGCTCCGAGCAACGTTCTCAGGTCGCGCCGAGTCAGAGTTGCCATGGTGTCCTCCCGGTTAGATCGCGGGCTTCGTGCCGCGTTTCTTGTGTCGTGTCGGTCTTGGTGGGCGTTCAGACGGAGCCGATCGTCATCCCGCCGCACACGTAGAGAACCTGTCCGGTCACGAAGCCCGCGCGATCGGACAGGAAGAAGCTGACGGCATCCGCGACGTCGTCCGGCGTGCCGAGGCGGGCCAACGGCACGGCGCCGATGATCGCGTTCGTGCGCGGATCGCCCGGCGGATTCACCGCGTCGAACAGGCTCGTCCGGATCGGGCCCGGCCCGACGGCATTCACCGTGATGCCGTGGCGCCCGAGTTCCAGGGCCCAGGTCTTGGTCATCCCGTGCAGGCCGGCCTTGGTCGCCGCGTAGACGGTGCGCAGTTCCTTGCCCAGGGCGACCCGGCTGGAGATGTTGACGATGCGCCCCCGGCCAGCCGCCTTCATGCCCGGCAGGAGCGCCTGCGCGCAGAGGATCGGCGCCTTGAGGTTCACGGCCGCGACGGCGTCGAGGGTCGCGGGGTCGGTGTCCGCGAGGGCTGCGGGCGCCACAATGCCGGCATTGTTGACGAGGCGCGTCACCGTCCGGCCCGCGATGGCGTGCGCGAGCGTCCGCGGCAGCGCGGCCGCGTCGGACAGGTCGGCCTCGACGAAGCTGTCCAGGGCGTCGTGCTCCGGCTTCACGATGTCGAGGACGATGACCTTGAAGCCGTCCGCGGTGAGGCGCCGCGCGATCGCCCCGCCGATGTTGCGGCTGCCGCCGGTGACGAGGGCGTAGTCGGGCATCGTCAGGCCTCGTAGGGGATGGACTTGTCGACGAGGTCCCAGATGAAGCGGCCGCTCGGGCGCTGCTGCTCCTCGGCGATGTGGGCCACGAGGCCGGCCGTGCGGCCGATCAGCGAGAAGCCGCGCATCAGCTCGACCGGCACGCCCATCTCGCCGAGCAGGGCGGCTGTGGCGCCCGTGGCGTTGATGGTGATGTGCCGGCCCGCCCGCTGGTCGACCACCTCCGACAGGAGGCGGAGGGCCGCGACGTGGCGGCCGGCGAGACCGTTCTCCGCCCCGATCTCCAGGAGGCGGACCGCGCGCGGATCCTCCGGCCGGTGCAGGTGGTGGCCGAAGCCCGGCATGTGCACCTTGCGGGCCTTGTGGTCGTCCACGATGTGCTCCGCGAGGGCGCGCTGCGCGTCCGCCTCCAGGGCGACGAGCTGGTTCAGGATCCGGGCGTTGTTCTCGACCGTGCCGACGAACTGGCTGCCGACCGCGAGGAGACCGGCGGCCACCGCGCCCTGCATGTTCTCTGGCGCGCTCATGTAGATCGAGCGGGTCGCGATGGCGCTCGGCGTGAAGCCGTGCTCCATCATGGTGATCATGATCGCGTTGAGGACGCGCCGCTCGCCGTCCGAGACGTCCCGCCCCAGGATGTGGGCGGCGGCCTCCGCGACGAAGTCGGGGGCGGCGCCGGGCTTCAGGATGTCCGTGACGAGGTTCTTCTCGCGATAGTAGATCGCGTCCGTGGTGTGGTGGCTCAGGGCCGTGGTCGGCTGCTTGGTGCTCATGGCTGCTGCCTTTCCCGAGCTTCGCGCGCGATGTGGTCCTCGACCAGGATCTGCTTCTGCAGCTTCCCGTAATTGTTCCGCGGCAGGGCCTCGTAGACGGTGATCGACTTCGGCGCCTTCACCGATCCCAGGCGATCCTTGACGAAGCGGATGATCTCCTGGGGATCCGCCGCCATGCCGTCGCGCAGCGCGACGGCGCCGTGGACCGCCTCGCCCCACTTGTCGTCCGGCACGCCGTAGATCGCGCAGTCGGCGACGGCCGTGTGCTGGCCCAGCACCGGCTCGACATCGACCGGGTAGACGTTGAAGCCGCCCGTGATGATCAGGTCCTTCGCCCGCCCCTTGATGGACAGGAAGCCCTCTTCGTCGAAGCTCCCGAGATCGCCGGTGAGCAGCCAGCCGTCCCGGATCGTCTCGGCGGTCTTGTCCGGCTGCTTCCAATAGCCTGTCATGACCAGGTCGCCGCGGATCGCGATCTCGCCGTCGGCGCCGGTCGGGAGGATGTTGCCCTCGGGATCGAGGATGGCGACCCGGGTCAGCATCGTTTCCCGGCCGACGGTCGCGCGCTTCTCCGGGCGCGTGAGTTCCTCGGCCGAGATCATGGTGGCGATCTGCGGCGCCTCGGTCTGGCCGTAGGTCGAGGCGATGCAGGGGCCGAACACGGATTGCGCCTCGGCGATCGCGTCCGGCCGCATCGCGGCCGAGCCGTAGACGAGGTTGCGCAGGTGCGGATACGCGCCGCGCCGCGCCGCCGGCAGCTCCATCATCATGTAGATGAGCGTCGGCGGCAGGAAGGTCGTGGCGATGCGCTCCTCGGCGAAGCAGCGCAGGATCTCGTCCGGCCGCGGCTGGTCGAGCAGGACGAGCGTGCCGCCGGTGCCCAGCGTCGGCAGGATGTAGGTCGAGGTGCCATGCGTGATCGGCGCCGCCGCCAGGAGGCGCTCGCCCGGCTTGAGGCCCCAGGCGTCGATCTGGGTCGCGATGTTGGTGTTCCAGGCCCGATAGGGCTGCATCACGCCCTTCGGCTTGCCGGTCGTCCCGCCGGTGAACTTGATGGCCTGCGTGGCGTGGAGCGGCTGCGCGTGGAAGCGCGGCGCCGCGCCCGCGTGATCTTGCGCCAGACCGCCCGTGGTCCCCGCGCGCCCGTCCCGGTCCGCCACTAGGATCCGGGCCCCGGCCCCTTCGACGAGGGGGCGCGCCGCCGCGTCGGCGATCACGATCGAGGCCTCGGTGAAGGCGATGCCGAGGCCGATCTCGGCCGCCTTGTTCTTCGGATAGAGCGGGACCCAGACCTTCCCGGCCGCCACCACCGCCAGCCAGGCCACGACGTGCTCGACGTGGTTGAAGCAGCAGATGCCGACCCGCGATTGCGGCTCCGGGTCGAGCGCCTGCAGGCCGGCGGCGAGCGCCCCGACCCGCGCGGCGAGATCCCCGTAGGTCATCCGCGCCTCCCCGAATTCCAGGGCGACATGCTCGGGCGTCCGGGCGGCCTGACGGTGGAAGAGGTCGATCGGATACATCGGTCAGGCTGCCTCGACGTGGAAGCCCGGCATCGGTCACGGCCCGGCGGAGGACCGCGGCGATCCCGGCCCGCGCGTCGCGATGCAGATGCGAGATCGTGTTGGTGACCGAGACGGCGCAGACGACCGCGCCGTCCCGGAAGACCGGGAGCGCCAGGGCGCCGATATCCGGAATGATCAGCGCCTCGTTCACGACGTAGCCGTCGACCGGAAGACGCGCGCAGGCCTCCGCGACGAGATCCGCCGACAGCCGCCCGTATTTGAGGTAGCGCTCCGCCTCGCGCGCGATCACGGCGGCCCGCGCATCGGCCGGATGCGTCGCCAGCAGGGCGAGGCTGGCCGCCCCGACCCCGAGGGGCCGACGCGCCCCGATCTTCAGGGTACTGACGAGGATCGCCGCGCGCCCCTCGATCACGTCGATGCACAGGGCCTCTCCGCGGGACGGCACGGACAGGTTGACGAGGCCGCCGAGCGTCCTCTGCGCGGCGTCGAGGAATGGGCGCAGCGTCTTCCGAAGGTGCAGGAACTCGAGCTCGGGGCCGGCCCGATTGACGAGTTCGTAGGGCATCAGGCCGAGGAAGTACCGTTTCGTATAGGGATCGAAGTTCAGGAAGTTCTCGTCGACGAGGGCACCGAGCAGTCGATGCGCGGTCGCGACGTGGAGACCGGTGCGGGCCGCAGCGGAACTCAGGCTGACGCCTTTCTGGCTTCGCTCTGCGACAACCACAAGTAACGACAGGGCTTTGGAGAGCGACGATCGGGACGCCCCCTCGATCGACGCAGCTGTGTCGAGCAGCATCGTTTCTCCCTATGGCCTTGTTCGTTGAACTCAGTCTGCCGGTCCGGCTTGAGCACTGTCCAGCACCGACATTCCGAATTCCGGAATTTCCTTCTCGCTCTGCGAGAAGGTTACTGGCCGAGACAATAGGCTCTCTGTTCACAGGGGCGCGGACTTTGTAGCCGATCACCATTCCGAGCGGTGCAGGACAGTGACGCCTTGGGGCGTCGGGTCACCCGAACGCGGGCGTCAGGAAGCCTTCGGCCGATGATCCGATCGCGACTTGCACTGTTCGGTGGAAGACCTGTCGCGGGCACAGCATGAGATCGGGAGGATGTGCGACTGATCTGCAGCCCGCATCCACTTTGCAACACGCTTTGCCGATCACCAGCTTGTCCGCTCTCCCGCTCACGGCTACAGCGCGCTTATGCCCGACAAGCTCAATGCCCTCCTCGAGCGCCTCAAGGCGCATCAGCGCACGCTCATCCTGGCCATGGCCGAATACGACGGCCTACCGGCCGGGAGCGCGCTGCGTCAGGTCGCCGAACTGGAGAACGTCATCGCCGCGGTCGAGGCGGTCGCGGCCGAAGAGGCCGAGCGCGCGCGAAGCGCCCACGGATCGGCCCCGCGCCGCACTGGCGGCTAGAGCCGCGACCGTCCGGTTGCGACACGCCTCACGAGCGGGGCGCGCGGGCGAGCCGCGACGACCGGCCCATGCTCCATCCCCGCCCTTATCCTGAGGTGCCCGCGTCAGCGGGCCTCGAAGGAGGCCTTCAGGGATCGCGCGGCCGGCTGGAGCCCTCCTTCGAGGCGGCTGCGCCGCACCTCAGGATGAGGACCAGGGTGGGATGCCCCCCACCAAACCACGACCCGTGATCTTTCGTCAGGGTCTCAACGCGCTTGGAAAGCCGGAAGCGTCCTGCCGACGCGCGCATCGAGACCCGTTCAACCTGCGCGAACAGCGTCGGATTGCGGAAATCGGCCTGCATCGACCGTCAGACGGCGGCGGGCCGCACAGAATGCTGCCGACCCGGCGGGTCGTCGCAGACGACAACGGCGCAGCAACCGGTGAGGTCACTGCGCCGCTGGATCGGGCTGCTGAGGGGGCGAAAGCAGCCACCGGGAGGCGATAGACCCGGCGCGGCGTCCGCGCGGTGCGCCGGAGCACATCCAGCCCTCTGTGGCTCGGCGGTAACACGCGTCGCGGACCGCCTGTGGACGACGTCGGATGCCTCGGATTGGTCAAGGTTCAGGAGCGAGCGTGAGGTGCTTCCTCCGATCCGGCCCCGCCCCATGTTTGCCAGCCCGCGCGCCTTCATCCTCCACCATCGCGAGCGCCTCGCCGTGCTCGTCTCGTCCGCGTTGTTCTTGACCGGCGCCCTGCCTCTCGTTTGGGCAATTGGCTAATAGCGCGTTCAACCGATCGGAATTTCAGGCAAATGGATGCATATCATTCATATTGGATATAGAATTAACTATTCCGCCGTAAGACCTTAACTTGGCAGCTTCATCGACGCTGGGCTCAGCAGCTGCCTTCGAGGTCAGTCGTGCCGCTCAACTCCTTGTCCATCCGCAGCAAGCTGATTGCTGCCTTCGCCGTTCTGCTCCTGCTGCTCAGTGGCCTGAGCCTCGTCGGGCTTCGAAGCGCCTCAACGCTCAACGGGCTGCTTCTCGATGTCGAGACGAACTGGCTGCCGAGCGTGCGCGCCGCAAGTCAGATCGATTCCCTGACAGGGCGGTATACCACCAGTCTGCTCCGCCATATCCTGACGGAAGAACCGCAGATGCTGGCCAGCGTCGACAAGGATCTCGTCGATCGGGGTCAGAAGATCGATGTAGCAACGAAGAGCTACGAGAAGCTGATCAGTTCCCCTGAGGAGCGCACGCTCTACGAAGCGTTCGTCCGGGATTGGCGCGCGCTCGCAACCGCCGTCGAGCCGATCCTCGCGCTGTCCCGCAAGGGCGAGAAGGCGCAGGCTCTCAGCCTCTACGAGGCCAAGGTGGTCGCGCCGCGTCGGAGCGCGTCAGCGGCGCTCGATAAGATCATCAAGCTCAACCAGGATGGTGCCGAGCAGGCTGCCAGGGACAGCCAGGACACATACGCTCAGACGCGCACCATGCTCATCGGCGTCGGGCTTTTCGCCGTGGCTCTGTCGATTGCGCTGGCGGCCTTGATCATCCTGAGCATCTCGCGCGGCATCAATTCGGTAGTCCAACCGATGCAGGCGCTCGCGGACGGGGACCTTGCCGTCACCATCCCGCATCAGGGCCAGAAGACGGAGATCGGAACGATCGCGAATGCGGTGCAGGTGTTCAAGAATGGCCTGCTCCGCATGAAGGCGCTGGAAGACGAGACCGCAGTGGCGCGGCTCGCCGCCGAGGAGCAGCGCAAGGCCGGCATGCGCCAGATGGCCGACGGCTTCGAGGCTGCCGTCGGCGGCATCATCGGCATGGTGTCGTCTTCGGCGACCGAGTTGCAGGCCACCGCGCAGACGATGACCGCCACGGCAACCGAGACCGCCAGCCAGTCGACCACCGTGGCGGCCGCCGCCGAGGAGGCCGCCTCCAACGTCAACACTGTCGCGGCGGCGGCGGAGGAGCTGGGTTCGTCGGTCCAGGAGATCGGCCGTCAGGTCGCGGGCTCGGCCGAGCTGGCGCAGCGGGCGGTGCACGAGGCCGACCAGACCGGCAGCCTGGTGCAGGAGCTGAGTGCCGCCGTGTCGCGGATCGGCGATGTGGTCGGGTTGATCTCGAACATCGCCGGGCAGACCAACCTGCTGGCCCTCAACGCCACCATCGAGGCGGCGCGGGCCGGTGCGGCGGGCAAGGGCTTTGCGGTCGTCGCCTCCGAGGTGAAGGCGCTGGCCGAGCAGACCGCCAAGGCGACGAACGAGATCTCCGGCCAGATCGCGCAGATCCAGGCCTCGACCGGGCAGGCGGTGACGTCGATCGGCGGCATCACCGGGCGGATCCGTGAGATCAGCGGCGTGGCGACCTCGATCGCGGCGGCCGTCGAGCAGCAGGGTGCGGCCACCCAGGAGATCGTGCGCAATGTCGCGCAAGCCGCCATGGGCACCGGCGAGGTGACGAGCAACATCTCCGGTGTGGCGGGTGCGGCCGAGGAGACCGGGGCGGCGGCGAGCCAGGTGCTCGGCGCGGCTTCGGAGCTGTCGCGCCAGTCCGAGCACCTCGGCGCGGAGGTCGCACGCTTCCTCGCTACCGTGCGCGCCGCCTGAGCGGACGCCGATCGATATCTGTCGCCGGACCAAGGCCCGCCTTCGCGCATCTGCGGAGGCGGGCCTTTACGCGTTCGGCGGCAGAGCAGCGCGGAGCCGTCGGAGACCCGTCTTGGTGCGCCCCCCGCTGCGTTGATGAAGGCTAGCTGACCTTGTCGTCGGGCTCGGTCGGCTCCACGCTGGTCCCCAGCGCTCCGCCGCGCGGCGCATCGGCCGGATCGTGCCGGTCCCGACGCGACAGGCCGCCGCTCTCGGCGGTGCGCGTATCATGCGGGTGCGTCGCGCGCCGTTCGGCCCCGCTCAACTCCTTGCGGGTCGGGATGGGCCGCCAAGGCGCCGGAGCAGCGCCCAGACGGAGGACCGTAGGGGCCCGCGTGAGAAACACCGCAAGCACCACCCACGGGACGACGAAGACGACAAACGCGGTCAGGCCCATGGCGATGCTCCCAGGATGTTTTGCAGTACTGGTGAGAACGCCGGTCATCCATGACTGATCCCGCCGGGGCGAGCTCAATCGATGCTGCGCCGCAACGCATGGATCATCATCGGCGTCGCAGTGCATCGCCAAGCCGGTCCGGCCTGAACACGGCGTCTTCGATCCCGTTGACGGGCTGCGGCGCGAACGCGGCGGACGCCAACCGCGCGGCCTTCGACCGGAGATGGCCGAGGGTCCCGGATCGGTCAGAGCATCGGCGCACGCTGTTCTGCACGAAGGTGCTCGGGAACAGGTTCGGCGGCGCCCAATCCTGCACACGCCACGACGAGACCGCTCTGCGTGTTCCCCAGCACATCGGACCGGAGAGCTTGAGCATAGATCTTCCTCAACGACGGCAGCCGCCGCCCATCACGTGGAGATCGTCATGTCCCTCTCAGCCCGCCTCGTCCTGCTCAGCGGTGTCGTCGTCCCGGCCGGAGCCTTGCTCGTCGGCGCGTATGTCGCCCTCGTCAGCCTGGCGCTGCCGATGCACTTCGCCTGAACGCCCGCGCTGGGTGCATGCTGAACCAGGGTCGCCGGCGAGCCGCCCTGCATACGCTGTTCTCAGACATTGCCGTCACTCGTTACTGCCTTGTACGAGTGCTCATCGCTAGAGACCTGCCGTGCGCTACCAAGCCCTCGTTGCCGTCGCCCTTGCCGTCACTGCACAGGCTGCGCCTGCGCGCGCGCAGCCTCAGGAGCAGGCGCTGGCCCTGCTCCGCGCCTCCAGCGCGCAATCGGCCATCATCACGTTCTGCGGCAAGCACTACGCGATCGACGGCACGACGGCGCTGCGGATCTCCCAGACTGCGCGAGACGTGGCCACCGAGGTGCTGGGCCAGGAGCGCGCGCACGCCGCCTTCAAGGATGAGCTGGCGCGGCGCTACGCCGAGGTGAAGGAAGTCGGGGAGCAGCAATGGTGCACCGACCAGCGCGCGGTGCTGTCCGAGGGCGACGTTCAGATCTTCAAGAACTGAGGCGCCCGCGCCGCGCCCGCCGCCTCAGTCGCTGCCATCACCCGCGTCGCCGCTGGCATCCATAAGCCAGTCCGGTATCCCGGGGAGGACGTCGCCGGCCACCGCGCCGGCGGATTCAAGGGCCCGTCCCGCCTTCGCCTCGTCGCTGTCGGCCCGAACCTCGGCGAACAGCTTCCGCGCCAGACGGTCGAGTTCCTCGTCCGACAGGATCTGGTCCGGCTCGTCCGTCATGGGCGTCCCCTTCGCGGATCGGCCGCTCGGCCCCACCGCGATCTGCTCACGGGGTGGGGGAGCGTCCGATCTCACCAGCGTGGGCCGATACGCAACGCGGCCCGACCGTAAGGTGCCAGGATCGGGTTAGCGGGACGTCAGCTCCACCGGCCCTGCTGTGTGTCGGATCAGGCCAGGGACCGTGCGGCGAGCCCGGGAAGGGCCAGGCGCAACGGTGCTTCACGCGCTTCCGGTTGAACACCCCATATGATGGCAACCGGTCTGTGAGCACGGGGTCCGGCCATGCGGTATCACCTGCGGATCGCCCGAGCACGCCTGCAAGGCAGCGTGGATACGCACTGCACTGTCCTCAACGCCCCGACCATCGAGGCCGCCATCGACCGCGCCGTCGCGATCGTGGACAGCGTCCTCGACGGTCGGCCAGGGGTTGCGACCCTCACCAGTCCCTATCGCGGGCTGATCTGGGCGCATCGCCAGAATTTGCCGGCCCCCGCGTGGCCGTAGATGAAGCCGGACGGACGTCGACCGCGCGATCGCGGGGCCAGGGCGGCGACGCCGGTGACGTGGGCGCACCCTTAAGCTCATCGCCCGGCTTCGCGCTTCTGCAACGGCCGGATATGGCGGCCCAGGCCGCGGTGCGGACGCCGCGTGGCATCACGGTCCAGCGGCGGTTGCTCGACACGGATGGATCGGCGGTGCCGCAGGCTCCGCAGCCATCTGTGCCGCCGCAGGGTAACGGGGGCCGGTCGGCCCCCGTCGGACAGGAATGTCAGCGCAATCCGTCGGCCGGTCCACCCGCGTGCTGACCCGAGTACCGGTAAGCCGGCGCGGCCCGGTAGTGGGTCACCGAGATCTCCGGCAGCAGGATCGCGGCAGTGTTGCCGGCGTAGCCCGCGTAGGCTGACGCGGGGTAGGGGCTGTGCTTGCTGTCGATGCCCTGCGCGAGAGCGGGCGTGGCGACGGCGACCAGGGCGGCGGCAGCGAGGATGTGGGCCTTCATGACGATCTCCATGCGTGTGCGTTTGACTTCACGGGGAAGCCATCCGGTCAGTCGGGTCGCGTGAGGAAGATCGTCGGTCTGGCGGTCTTGATCGCGGCGGCTGTGCTTGGCCGGCAGTGACCTCTCAACGGCGATCCTCCGCCGATCGTTCGCCGGGTTTTGTGCGCCGCCACACAGGACCCGCGGACGGCGTGCCGAGCGGTTCAGGCGGTCCGTCCCGGCCGAGGCCCCGGAGCGCGGCAGCCTGGAATCCTGCCGACTCCGCTGCCCGAGACGGCGGTCTGCCGCGCCGCAACGGGGCCTTCGTTTTCAGAACAGGGCGACCATCGCCACGCCGGCGATCATCAGCAGGGCGCCGAGGATCCGCCACAGGCTGGCCGGATGCACCGGGAAGCCGACCCATCCATAATTGTCCAGCACGAGCGAGACGGCGACGCCCACCGTCACGATGATGCCGAGGAACGACGCGGCGCCGATCGCGGGCGAGGCGTAGAGCTGGGCCAGGATCAACAGAACGCTGAAGAACCCTCCGAGCCAGGCCCACCAGGGCACCGCAGCCAGTTGCTGTCCGCTCGGCACCTCGAGCTTGCCGATGGCGAGGCCACCGATCAGCAGAGCCGCTGAGCTGACGAGGAGCGTGATCAGCCCCGCCGTGACGGGGAGCCCGAGCGACTTCGACAGCGTCGCGTTCTGGCCGGGCTGGATCGCGTTCGCGATGCCCGCGAGGATGGTGAGACCGTAGAGGAACAGCATGCTCGGCTAGCGCGCGAGCCCGCGGCCAAGCTCCGACGATCGGGCGATGCGCGGGGTTCTGCCGCACCGCCGGAGCCCGGTGCGCCGCGCGTCCGGCCCCCGCCTGTAAGCCCCAGGACGACCGATGGCTCTACCTTCGGTCCGCGGCGGCG
This sequence comes from Methylobacterium sp. OAE515, assembly GCF_041806315.1. Classification (NCBI taxonomy): domain Bacteria; kingdom Pseudomonadati; phylum Pseudomonadota; class Alphaproteobacteria; order Hyphomicrobiales; family Methylobacteriaceae; genus Methylobacterium; species Methylobacterium sp. OAE515. The sequence continues at coordinate 423,929 of NZ_JBGMUV010000001.1, read as the reverse complement.
ATGCGGTCGTGCGTGTGCGCCTGCCCAGCCAAGCCAGTGGCGTGCGGCGTGCGGTGGTGTAGGAGGGCGTGACGACCCCGGCGGAGACGGTGTCGCATCCCTCTCGTGTGTGGGTCGCGGTTCATGCGCGCAAGCCGGTCGTGGTGATCTCCCGCTGGATCGCGGGCCTGGCGCTCATCGCTGTCCTGTGGGCATTCCCGACCGCACCACGCGCACAGACGCCCCCGCCCGGCTTCGGCGGCCTCGCGCTCAGCCGCGAGCTGGACGAGCACCTCCGCACCATCCACGACCGGGCGAACCATCTGGCGGTGGCGGCCGCCGGCATACCGGCGGCGACCGCCGCGGCGCTCACCGACATCGCCGCGGACGAGACGGCCTCGCCAGCCGGTCTGGCCGCCCGCCTGCTGCTGCTCTGGCTCGGGGGCTGGCTCGCCGAGCGGCTGTTCTGGCGCTGGTCGGCCTCGTGGATGCAGCGGATCGTCGACAGCCCCCTGGACACGGCGCGCCAGAGGCTGCTGGCGCAGGTCCAGCGCCTCCTGTTCGCCCAGGCCCTCGTCCTGAGCTTCGCGGCGGGCGCGTGCCTCGCCTACCTCGTCGCCGCCCCGTCGGGCGCGGCCGGCGTCATGGCCCTCGACGCGCTCCTGGCCATCGTGGCCGTGCGCAGCACCCGCGCGCTCGGCCGCTTCCTGCTGGCGCCCGGCGGCGCGCGACTGCGTCTGGTCGCCCTGCCGACGCACGCGGCGTGGCGTGCGCAGCACGGGGTCACGACACTGGCCCTTACGGCAGCGACCGGGCTGCTGTGGGCGGCCGGGCTGCGCTCGGGCGGCGCGGACCCGGCGATCGCGGATGCGGTCACCAGCCTGACGCTGCTGCTCGTGGCGCTGATGGTCCCCGCCGTCGTCGGACTGGTTGCCCTGTCGCTGCGCGGGCCCGACAGGCGATCGCCGCGCCCGGCCGCGCTGATCCTGGGGCTCGTTCCGATCGCCGCATGGCTGCTGGCCCAGGCCGGCCTGCCCAGCGCCGCCTGGGCCACGCTGGTCCTCGGCGTCGCGCCGGCCCTGTCGCTGGCCCTGGGCGACGCGGCCCGCACGGTCGCGTTCGGGCCGAACCGCGCCGGCGAATTGACGCGCGAGGAGCGCATCGTCGCGCGTGCCGCCCGCAACGTCGCCCTGATCGCGGCCCTGCTGCTCCTCGCGGAGCGGCTGCCGGGCGCGGACGGGGGGCTGGGCCCGGCGATGACCGCGCAGATCGTGTCGGCCCTGCTGATCCTGCTCGGGACCGACCTGGCTTGGCAGGTCGTCCGAAGCCTCATCGACCGTGGTCTCGCCCATGTGGGCGGGGACCCGCGCGCGGATCGCCTCGCCACGATCCTGCCCGCGATGCGCACGGTCGTGCTCGTCGCGCTCTCGGTCACGGCCGCCCTGAGCATCGCCTCCGCCTTCGGCCTGCAGATCGGCCCCCTCCTGGCGGGCGCGGGCGTGGTCGGCCTGACGATCGGCTTCGGGGCGCAGGCGCTGGTCCGCGACGTCATCGCGGGCTTCTTCCTGCTGCTCGACGACGCTTTCCGGGTCGGCGAGACGATCGAGAGCGGCAACCTGCAGGGCCAGGTCGAGGCGTTCTCGCTGCGCTCCGTCCGGCTGCGCGACGACAACGGCCACATGCACACGGTCGCGTTCGGCGAGCTGAAGGCGGTGACGAACTTCTCGCGGGACTGGGCCGGACTGGAGGTGCCGGTCTACGTGCCGCACGGCGTGCCCTACGCGGCCGCGGCGGGGGTGATCGAGGCCGCCATCGCCGAGCTGGAGAGCGACGCGGCGCTGAGCGCACTGATGGTGACGCCGCCCAAATTCGTGGGGCCCACGGCCCTGTCGGAGACCTGCGTCCGGCTCGCCGTGCAGGTCCGGACCCTTCCGGGCAGCCAGGCGCGACTCAGGTCGGAGCTGCTGCGCCGCATCCTGTCCGGCATGGCGGAAGCCCATGTTCCGCTCAGCACCGGCTAGAGCTGGGACCGTCGGTGTTGCGGCCCGCTCCGGGGGCGGGGAGCGTGCCGGCGCGCCGCAGCAGACAGCCGATGTCTTATCCCTGCCTTATCCTGTGGTGCCCGCGTCAACGGGCCTCGAAGGAGGGCTCCAGAGATCGCAGCGGCATCTGGAGGGCTCCTTCGAGGCCTCCGCTACGCTCCGGCACCTCAGGATGAGGGCGAGGGTGAGAAAACCCACTCCCCACGCCACGACCTGGATCCTGCCGTCGCGCGTCCGACCGCGGTCGGAGGCCTAGCGCGGGGTCACGCGCGCCGCCTGCAGATCCGGACGGCGCTGAAGGGCGAGCAGCCCGGCCGAATAGGTCAGCGAGACGACGAGCGCGGCCGTGAGGGCGAGCACGGGCCCGAACGGCTCGACCAGCAGATGAAGCGTGAGCAGCGTCAGGCCGAAGCCGAAGACGCCGCGGATCGTGATGCTCGCCAGCCGGGCCATCGCCGTCCCGCCGACGCGGCGGTGCAGGATCACGAAGGTGCTCGTGAGGGTGACCGGGTAGGCCGCGACGACCCCGGTCCGCGCCGGGCCCAGGGCCGAACTCACGGCGAGGACGGCGGTCACGAACAGGGCGACGGCGGCCGCCCGGACGACGAGGTCGAGCGGCCTGGGGCGCGCGACTGTGGTGATCCGGGCGAGCGATGTGCGCGCCGCCGGTCGGGTCAACAGGGTGCCGGCTCCGTACACGGCCGCATTGAGCAGGAACGCCGTCAGCGGCGTCCACGCGACGGCCGAGATCGGAGCCGCCACCGCGAGCCACGCCACCGCCGCCGGGCCCAGGCTGAGGGCCAGGCCCCGGCCGGCCGCGCGCCGGGCATAGACGATCAGGAACACGCCCGTCGCCGCGGTCGCCGCGAAGCCGTTGAGGGCCGCGCCGGCGACGAAGGCGGGATCGTGTTCCAGGGCCATGAACACGTAGGCCGGTCCGGCCGAGACCGGCAGGCTGATGATGAGCGCCCCCCAGACCGGCCCGAGGATCTCCGCCAGCACCGAGGCGAGCACGACGACGGCTCCCGAGGTCAGGGCCCGGATAAGCGCTGTCACCCAGATCGCTGACAAGACCGTATCCCGTGCGTCGTGCCGCCGATCCGCGGCGGTTTCGGAGTCGCGGCCTCGCTATCACGCGGGACATGGGATGGGCGAAGGCGTCCGGTGCGACGACACGCGATTCTGGACGGGTGTGGCGCAAGCCGCCGCAGGATCATCCGGGCTCGGGATCCGTCATCTGCCCCGCCGCGAAGGCCGACACGCGGCTGCGCACCGATCCCGGTCCGTCGCGGCTCAGGTCCGCGCGCCTCTTGAACAGCTTGGGAACCGTCGGCATCTCGGGGTCATGCCCGATGCCACGCTCGACGAAGCCAGCCTGTCCCGCTTTCTCGACGCCTTCTACGCCCGCGTGCGCGGCGATACGCTGATCGGCCCGGTCTTCGCCGCCGCGATCCCCGACCCGGACTGGCCGCGGCATATGGCGACCATCCAGGCCTTCTGGTCCTCGGTGCTGTTCAAGACCGGCCGCTACAAGGGCAATCCGTTCGGCAAGCATCTCGCCTTGGGGCAAATCCAGCCGGCGCATTTCGCCCGCTGGCTCGGCCTGTTCGAGGAGACCGCCCGCGCGCATTTCCCGCGCGACGTGGCGGCCATCCTGATCGAGCGCGCACACCGCATCGGCGACAGCCTAAAGGCGGGCTTGTTCTTCCGACCGGGTCCGTCAGGGGCGATCTCAGGTGGTCCCGTGCCGGACACGGTCGGCGGATGATCGCGCCCGGCCCGTTCGCTGACGTGAAACGGTCGTTGCCAAGCCGGATGTCGGCGGCTGTCATCGGCGCCTGCGGGCGCAAACAGGGATTCCCAGGATGAAGACGATCGGGTTTCTGTCGTTCGGTCACTGGTCGCCGACGGGTCGCTCGGAGACGCGCACCGCCGGCGACACCCTGCTGCAGTCGATCGACCTCGCGGTCGCGGCGGAGGAGCTCGGCGCGGACGGGGCGTATTTCCGGGTTCATCATTTCGCGCGCCAGCTCGCCTCGCCGTTCCCGCTGCTCGCCGCGGTGGGCGCCCGGACCAAGCGCATCGAGATCGGCACCGGCGTCATCGACATGCGCTACCAGAACCCCCTCGCCATGGTCGAGGATGCCGGCGCGGCGGACCTGATCGCGGGCGGCCGCCTGCAGCTCGGCATCAGCCGGGGCTCGCCCGAGCAGGTCATCGACGGCTGGCGGCATTTCGGCTTCGCGCCGCGTGAGGGCGAGAGCGATGCCGACATGGGACGCCGGCACGCGGAGGTCTTCCTCGATCTGCTGAAGGGGACGGGCTTCGCCGAGCCCAACCCGCGGCCGATGTTCGCCAACCCGCCCGGTCTCCTGCGCCTGGAGCCGCATTCCGAGGGCTTACGCGAGCGGATCTGGTGGGGCTCCGCGTCCGACGCCACCGCGATCTGGGCGGCGCGGCAGGGCATGAACCTGCAGAGCTCGACCCTCAAGGCGGATGAGACCGGCGAGCCGTTCCACGTCCAGCAGGCGAAGCAGATCCGCCGCTACCGGCAGGCCTGGGCGGAGGCGGGGCATCCCCGGACGCCGCGGGTCTCCGTCTCCCGGTCGATCTTCGCGCTCGTGAACGACCGCGACCGCGCGTATTTCGGACGTGGCGCGAGCAGCGACCAGGTCGGCATCATCGACAACATGCGCGCCGTCTTCGGCCGGTCCTACGCGGCGGAGCCCGACCGGCTGGTCGAGGAACTCCGGGCCGACGAGGCGATCGCCGAGGCCGACACCCTCCTGCTGACGGTGCCGAACCAGCTGGGCGTGGCGTACAACGCCCATGTCATCGAGACCATCCTGACGCACGTGGCCCCGCTGCTGGGCTGGCGGTGACCGACCCGACGCGCGGCGGTGCGGCGGGCAGCGGTTCCGCCCGCGCCCGACCCGTCTCGGGCCTTCGGAACGCCCGCTCGCCGACGGTCAGAGGTCCCCGGCTCGGGCGGAACGCGGGATCATCTCGCGGATGCGGGAGGCCAGGGCCTCGACGGCGAACGGCTTGGTCAGCACGGCCATGCCGGGTTCGAGCTGGCCGTTGGTGAGCAGGGCGTTCTCCGCATAGCCGGTGATGAACAGCACCCGGAGGTTCGGCCGGGTTGCCCGCGCCGCATCCGCCATCTGGCGGCCGTTCAGACCGCCCGGCAGGCCGACATCGGTGACGAGCAGGTCGATCCGCGCGTCGGACTGAAGGACCTTGAGCCCGCCGGCCCCGTCGGCGGCCTCCACGGCGGTGTAGCCGAGGTCGCCGAGCACGTCCGTCACCAGCATGCGCACGCTCGGCTCGTCGTCCACGACCAGCACGGTCTCGCCGGCCTCCGCGACCGGCATCGGGCCTCCGTCCGGCGAGGCCTCGTCGCGTTCGGCCCCACCCCGGTGGTGCGGCAGGTAGAGGGTGACCGTCGTGCCCTGGCCCACCTCGGAGTGGATGCGGACTTGTCCGCCCGACTGCTTGGCGAACCCGTAGATCATGGACAGGCCCAGGCCCGTACCCTGGCCGAGCGGCTTGGTGGTGAAGAACGGGTCGAAGGCCTTGGCGATCACCTCCGGCGTCATGCCCGTGCCGGTGTCCGACACGCTCAGCGACAGGTACTCGCCCGCCGGCATGTCCTGCCGCTCGGCGGCCGGCGAGGCGATCCGGAGGTTGGCGGTCTCGATGGTGACGCGGCCCCCGTCCGGCATCGCGTCGCGGGCGTTGATGCAGAGGTTGAGCAGCGCGTTCTCGAGCTGGGACGGATCGACCAGCGCGGGCCACAGGCCGGCCAGACCGGCCGTCTCGACCTGCACGCTGGGCCCGACCGTGCGCCGGATCAGGTCGACCATGCCCTCGACCAGCGCGTTCACGTCGGTTCCCTTTGGGGCGAGCGTCTGCCGGCGCGAGAATGCCAGCAGGCGGTGGGTCAGCGCCGCCGCCCGCTTGGTCGCCCCCTGCGCGGCGGCCATGTACCGGTCGACATCCGCCAAGCGCCCCTGGTCGATGCGGGTGCTCATCAGTTCCAGGCTGCCCGAGATGCCGGCCAGCAGGTTGTTGAAGTCGTGCGCGAGGCCCCCGGTCAGCTGGCCCACCGCCTCCATCTTCTGGGCTTGGCGGAGCTGCTCCTCGGTGTTCATCAGCTCCGCGGTGCGCTCGCTGACGCGCTGCTCCAGGGTCTCGGTCAGGGCGCGCAGCTGGGTGATGGCGCGGTCACGCTCCTGCTCGACGGTGCGACGCTCCTCGACGTCGAGGACCACGCCGGGAAAGCTCAACGGCGTCCCGTCCGCTGCCTGATCGACCCGGCCGTTGGCCTCGATCCAGTAGTAGCGCCCGTCCGCCCGGCGCACCCGGTACTGGTGCGCATAGGCGCCGCCCCGGGCGATGGCCGCATTGATCGCCCCCGCCAGCCCCTCTTGGTCGTCCGGATGGACGGTGGCGACGATCTGGGCGAGCGGAATGCCGTCGCGCCCGAGCGCGGGATCCAGCCCGAAGCTCCGGGCGAAGCCCTCGTCGACGGTGAAGCGGTCGGTGGGCAGGTCCCAGTGCCAGGTCCCGATGATCGCGCCGGCCGCCAGGGCGAGCTGCACCCGCTCGATATTGGCCCGGGCGAGAGCCTCGCTCGCCCGCAGGCGCTCCTCGGCCTCGCGCCGCGCGGTCACGTCGTTGAAGATGATGGCGATCTGCCGGTCGACGGGGTCGCCGACCGGCACGGCCCGCACGTCGAACCAGCGTGAGAACGCCTTCGCGTAGCTCTCGAAACTCGCCGGCTCCCGGGTGCTGGCGACGCGCCCGTACGTCTCGAACCAGAACTGCTCCAGGTCCGGCGCGAACTCGGTGACCCACTTGCCGCGAAGGTTGACGCCGGACTCGCGCTCGAAGGCCGGGTTGGCTTCGAGAAAGCGGTAATCGACGGGCCGGTCTTCGGCGTCGAACTTGACCTGGACGATGGCGAAGGCCGCATCGACGGTCTCCAGGATCGTCCGGAACCGCGCCTCGCTCTCGCGCAGGGCAGCATCCGCCGCGCGCAAGTGCAGGATCTCGGCCTCGAGTTCCGCGCGAGACAAGGCATTCAAAGCGGCACCCGACACGAACGACATGTTCCTTCTGGCAGCCGCTGACCGGCGGCGCCCGTGCAAAGAATGAAAGCGGCCGTATCCTGGTTCAGATCACCGCCCCGTATGAGGATGGCAACGCGCGTGCCGAGCACGCGGAGGGCGGCGCACCGGGTGGGGTATCGGGTGCCGGTGCCACGCAACCATGACCGGAAGCAGGCCGCGCCGACACGGCGTCCCGCGGCTCCAAGGCGGCTTCCTGCGATACGGTCGACCCCCCTGTGGAGCCGCTTGGCCGCCGAGGCCCGCGTCATACCGGTTCTGCGCGCTTCTGTCCGCTTCAGAGAGGCTGAAGGTCGCCGAACGCCCGCGATCGCGCATCCGGGCCGCACGCGATCGGCAAAGGACGGCCCCATCTCCGGGGCGCGCATCTATTGTGTCGGAACACGGAAGGCTGAATTCCACCATAACCCTGTTCTGATCCCGGCCAAGTCCCGGCATCATGGCCTGGCCGTCGGGTCCGCCGTCCGGGCGATGGTCTCGTCCCGCTCGACCGCGAGGCGGCGGATCCTGACGACCCTGATCCCGCCGGTACGAGGCGCGCCATGATGCGACACGAGCACGGATCCGAGGTGAGCGGAGGCGGATTGGCCCAGGCGACGCGGCGGCATCTGCTCGCCGGCGGCGTTCTGGCGACGGGCGTAGGGGCCGCAGGCGCCGCCGGGGCGGAAGGCCGCCCCGCGCCGGCCGGCGCGGTCCGCCACGGCACCATCCGGGCCGACGGCGTGAACGTCTTCTACCGGGAGGCAGGCCGCCTCGACGCGCCCGCGTTCCTGCTGCTGCACGGCTTCGCCAATTCGTCCTTCTATTTCCGCCATCTCATGCCGAAGCTCGCCGACCGCTTCCACCTGATTGCGCCCGATCTGCCGTCCTTCGGGTTCACGGACGTGCCGGCCGGACGCGGCTACGTCTACGACTTCGCGTCGCTGTCGCGCACGATCGAGGCCTTCGTCGATGCGCTCGGCCTCGACCGCTACATCCTCTACACCTTCGACTACGGAGCGCCGGTCGGATGGGACCTAGCCCTCGCCCATCCCGATCGCGTCGCCGGCATCGTGTCCCAGAACGGCAACGCCTATCTGGACGGGCTCGGCGAGGCGGCCTGGGCGCCGCTGCGGGCCTATTGGGCGGCGCCGAACGAAGCCGCCGTCGGGGCGATCCGCGCCCGCATGACCCTCGACGGGGTCAAGGCCGCCTACTTCCAGGGTGTCGCGGATCCATCGCGGATCGAGCCCGAGGCGTACACGCTCGACGCCGCCATCCTGGCGCGCCCCGGCAATGCGGACCGGCAGGTCGCGCTCAAGCTCGACTACAAGCGCAATCTCGAACGGTATCCTCTGGTCCAGGCCTATTTCCGCGCGCGCCGCCCGAAGCTCCTCGCCATCTGGGGCCGGAACGACCTGTTCTTCATCCCGGCGGGAGCCGAGGCGTTCCGGCGCGACATCCCGGAGGCGCGCGTCACCTTCCTCGACACCGGGCACTTCGCCCTCGAAACGGACGGCGATGCGATCGCGGAGGAGATCCGACGCTTCTTCTAAGCTCGACTTTGGCCATTCATGCGGCTTGGCAGAGGGCATAGGTCCAGGGCGCTGGAAAGCGGAAGCGAGGTTTTGTTCGGGTGCGACGGCGCGGTGATGTTGCCAAAGTCCGCTCGCGCCAGATCGCATAGCGCACGGCGGCCAGAGCATCGGCGAAGGTCGGGCGCGGTTTGGGGTACCACGCGGCGGCCGCGATCCGTTGCCGTTGGCGGGCCGGAAGCCGTGCAGCCAGCAGCGTGACGATCGAGAACAGGGCGAGCAGGCAGGGTGTGGTGCGGGCGATCGCCGTGTCCGACCACTGCCGCTGCGTCTCCATCCCGAGGTGAGCGCGCGCTTCTTGGAAGGTGACCTCGACACTCCAGCGCTGCACGAACCAGGACACGATTTGCACCGGCTCGCGGTCGAGATCTGTGCAGAGCAGAGCCTGCGGTGCGAAGCGGCCCTCGGGATCACGCACCAGCACCCATCGGATCGGCACGACCGGCAGACCGCCGTGCCGCCACACTGCGGTCCCGGAGGTGATCTCAAGAGTGCGCTCGCCCGCCCCATACCAGCCGGGCACCACGACCGCGTGCCAGCGCGTGTCCTTGGTCGCGAGGGTCGCGGCGAGCGTCGGCAGCCGAGCGCCCTTGGTCCGCGGGCGCCCGATCGTGCCCGGCGGCCGTGGCGGGGCCGGCTCGTAGAGCGCAGCATCCAGCCGTAGGCGGGTGATGGCCGTGATGCCACCGCGGCGCATGGCGTTGAGGAACAGCAGTGCGGACAAGCCGCTGTCGCCGACCAGGACAAGGTCGCGTCCGCGCAGCCAGCGGCGGACCTGAAAGGTGAGTTGGCGTCCGACGTCGAGCAACGGCTTGTGCCGACGGCCCCGTTCGCGACAGGCGCGCTCGGACGGCACCAGCGCGGTGAGGAACGGCAGGGCCCAGACGCGCCCCGCCCAGGGGATCGGGGCGAGTACCATCAGGCTCATCCAGCGCAGCCCGCTCGCCTTGACAAAATGGCTGTCGGAGGAGCGGACCGGATCACGGTAGATGCCCTTGGCCGCGATCCGCTTGCCGCGGCGGCGCTCGATCGTGTCGTCGAGCGCCAGGATGACTGGACCGCGCGGCGCGAAGGCTGAGATCAGCATCCCGAGCAGAATGCGGCTGCCGGAGCGTGGGCACCAGGCCGCGCGGCTGAGGATGCGGTGGACGTTCACGAACCGTCGCTCCTGCGCACGACCCAGGATGCGTAGGACGCTCGTCACCGTGCGGCGGCCCGGCGTCAGGATCGCGCCGATCAGCAATGGCTGAGCATGGCGCCACGAGCGGTGGACGAACAGCGGCGCGAACGCCAGGATGATCCCGGCGAAGCGGGCAGGCAGGGGCAGCATGGCGGTGTCTCTTGGCCGGGACGCCACCAGCCTACCCCTCACGCCTGCTTCGTCACTTCAGCCCACTCGACGCGCCGCAAATGGCCAAAGCCGAGCTAAGGCGCTGCGCCGGTTCGGAATGCCGGCGTGCGTCGGCCGGTCCGACCCGTGACCGGCTCGGGCGGCGGGGCCGTGCCTTAGGCGCTGTCGCGGAGCCCGGGCCTGGGCTCATCCTCACCGACGAGGGTCGCGATCAGCCGCCAGAGTTCCTGATGCTCGGGGCCGTTACGGCCCGACGCGAGGAAGGTCGCGAGACTGAAATCCGTCACGTGCCCACCGGACGCGACGTTGCCGGTATGGCGGACGAAGCTGTGCCCGGTCGTGGGATCGAACAGAAGATGCCAGTGGTCGCCGTTCGGGCTGGCATAGATCAGGCGCGCGCGTTCGGACGGGCTCACGATCATCCTCCGACCTAGGGCCTGGCGTAGTGCGCCGCGCGGATGCGCTAGTCGCGCCGCGCCTCGGCGCTCGCGCGCTCGACCAGGGTCCGCAACGCTGCGCTGCCTTCCACCGCGAACCAAGCGCGCAGCATGCTGGTGGTCTCCGGCGTGTCGTCCGGGCGCTCGCGGTACAGATCGGCGGCGCGGGCGAGTTCGCGCTCCACGAACATGTCGAGGTAGGCCGCCCCCCTGGTCCTGGCGAGATCGGCGAGCGCGTCTTCGAGGACGCGCCGCATCATCTCGCCGACCATGGCCGAGACGTAGACCGCTTCCGCGCTTCCCTGTTCGGGCTCGTTCAAGAAACGCTCCAGCCTGCCCAGCCGCAACCCTGATCCGCAACGGGCAGGATACAATGAGCGGGCCCCGAGGCCGAAGCCCCGGGTTCTGTTGCTAGGCGTGCCCACGCCCCGGAAGATTACGCCGCGAGGCGCATCTCCATGCCGACGTTGTCGTTGGCATTTAGAGTTTTGGTCAGGTGCTCGGAACGAGGGTTGCCCGCGCCGAACCGGTCGAGTCCTTACCGAAAGTCGCATCTTACCCTGCCGAAGCAGGACAGAACTCGCGATCCCTTTACCGCCCAGTCGAACCTGTTTCACCCCCAGCAGAAGCACCCTGGCAGCGCGCCATCCGCAACGCCGGACGCGCGCCCTGACCCCCGTGCGGTATCCGGGGCAGGATGCTTCTGGTGGAGGCGCCGGGTACCGCCCCCGGGTCCTGAAGCGTTATTACGAACCGGTCATCAACCTCGCGGCCAGCGTATCCGATTGTGGCCGGCCCGTCCATCGCAGGCGGGCCACGAACGCGGCCCGGAGATGCCGGCGCGCCGACAGCCGGGGCCGCGCTCGCCAATCTCCCCTGGAGAGATCCGGGCAGGCCCTGAATGGATCGGGTGCCGGCCGCTCCGGATCGGAGCGGCGCCTGTTATGTCGCACTGAATTTTGAATGCATCGAACGATCGTGCTGCGTTGCGGCGCGTTGGCAAGCATGGCCATTCAGAACCGCTCCGATCGTCACAATGCTGCGCTGAAGCGGCTCGCGCGCGCCCTGAACGTGCCCGCGGAGACGTTCCTGGGCGAGCCGCCGGAAGGCGTCGCCGGAGAGCTGTTCGTCCTGGTGCGCCACTGGTTGGCGATCGAGGACAGCCAAGGCCGCCGACGCGTCCTCAGCGCGGCGCGCCAGGAAGCGGAGCGGTCCGGCTACAAGGAGTGCGCCTGAGCCGTCCCAACCCATGTTGGGCAAGGTCGCTTCTGGCCGCATGGCCACCGGGGCGGGCCTGCCATAGCTCGGCCGCATGCCCTCCGATTTCGCGCCCACCATGCTCCCCGACGCCGCCGCCCTGTGGCGCAGTGCGATCGCGGACCTGTCCCCGCACGCCTCGCCGTGCCGGCATCTCGTCCTGGCGCGCTGGGCGCCGATCCGAGAGGCGCCGATCGATTTCTGCGACCGTCTGGGCCCCGAGGCGCACGCGCTCGGCTGGACGGCGCCCGAGCTGTTCGCCGTTCACCCGGAGCACGGGACCCTGCGGGTCGATTGCTGCGGCGTGCTGATGGTCACCGGCGATCGGGCGCAGGCGGTCGAGCCGGGCCGGCTCGTCTTCGCGCGCGGATCCGCCTACCGGACACGTCCCGGTCAAGTCTGGGGTGTGCCGGTCTGGGAATTCGCGGCGCGCGGTCACGCCAGCGCGTGATGCCGACTGCGGCCTGAAAGAGACGCCGCCCGCCGCAATTGCCTGCAGGTCCGATCCGTACTTCCGCCGCGATCCGATGGCTCGATAGAGTGTCGAGACGTCGGTGATTGCGGCGATAACAGCTGCGGCCGAGATGGGGTGGATTAATGGCCCAGGGCTATTCGCGCGCTGCAGACGTTGCGCGCACCGTCAAGACCGCAATGCGCAACCTCGCTCTCGGACGCGACGATACGCTTCCGGTTGCGCCGCCGCCGACGCGGGGCCCGTCTTATACGGTCGAAGCCGATGTCCCGGTCGATATCGGCTGCATCAAGGTTTTCCGCGCCGAGAGCTTTCCGGAATCCGGACCCAGCCCCTGGCTCGATCAGCCCGATGCCTTGGAGATCATCGACCGGCGGGTGGCGCGACGCGAGATCAGCCCGAAGCAGGCCGAGATCTGCCGGCACTGGGAGAAGCACGGCTACTACGTCCTGCGCGGCGCCATCGATCCCGACACGATCGACGAGGCGTGGCGTGCCTACGAAGCGGCGATCGCGCGCGGCGACCTCACGCTCGCACCCGAGAAGGCTGCGGCCGATGATCCGCATCCCGGCCGGTACCTCAACCCGCACCTCAAGGTCGAGGAGCTCGATTTCCTCCTGAAGCATCCGGTGCTGATGAACTTCAGCAGCATGGTGCTGGGCCGGCCGGCGATCCCGTTTCAGACGATCTCGTCGCACAAGGGCAGCCAGCAATCCGAGCACTCCGATTCAATCCATATGACGACCTATCCGCTGGGCTATCTGGCCGCCTGCTGGGTCGCCATGGAGGACATCCACGCTGAGGCCGGGCCGCTGGTCTACTACCCCGGCACACACCGTCTGCCGTACCTGTTCAGCCACGACGTCGGCATCTCGACGGACGATTTCCGCGAGCGCGGCTACGGGGCCTACGTCGAGCGCTATGAGCCTGCCATCAAGCACGAGATCGCGGAGCATGGCGCGAAGCCGGAATACTTCACGGCGCGCAAAGGCGACGTGCTGTTCTGGCACGCCAACTTGCTGCACGGGGGCTCCGCCCGCGCCGACATGCAGCGGTCCCGCAAGGCCCTGGTGCACCACTATTTCGCCGAAGGCTGCGTCTGTTACCACGACCTGTCGGCCTCGACGTCGGCCGTGCATGGGCCGGTCGAGAGCCTGCCGACCTGCGGTGCGTCGAGCCCCAACATCCCGGTCAGGGACAAGATCGCATCCTAGATCGCGTCCGGGATCAAGTGATCCGGCCATGAAGGCCTGAGCGCCGAACCGGACATGGGCGCGAGACAGGTAAAGGCCCCGGGACGTCTCCGCCCAGGGCCTCGAATCAGGTCGGATCGCGCCGCTGCGGCCTACGGGCAGTGATGCCGACGGCCATCGTTGCCCAGGTAGGTCCCCGTGCGCTGATCGTACGACCGGAAGCGCTGGACGCAGTAGCTGACGGAGTTGTCCGGCGTCGCAGCCTCGGATTCGGTCGTGCCCAGGTCGGCGCCGTATCCGGCAGGCGCGTAGCCGGCGCCGTAGCCGGCGGGTCCGAAGTCGGCTCCGTAATAACCGTCGTCGAAGGCCCCGTAGCCGTAGCCCAGACCGGCACCGGCAAGACCTAAGCCGACGCCGAGCCCCAGGCCGCCGTAGCCGAAGCCTCCGCCACGGCGGAAGCCGCGTCCGGCAAACCCGCGATTGCCGACAAAGCCGGCCCCGCGCAGGCCCGAATGGCCGGCGATCCCCCGACCGGCCAAGCCGCCCCGGAATCCCCCGCCCGCGAGTGCATTGCCCCGGAATCCTCCACCCGCGAGCGCATTGCCTCGGAAGCCGCCGCCGACGGCGCCGCCGCGAAAGCCACCGGCACCCAGGCCAGCACCGCGGAAGCCGCCGAAGCTGCCACCGTGGAAGCCACCACCACGGAATCCGCCCCCTCCGAAGCCTCGCGCATCGGCCGAAGCCGGGATCAGCGCCAGCGCGCCAACGATCGTAGCAGCCGTCAAGACGATACGGTTCATCGTGTTCCGCCGATATGTGTGAGGAGCATCTGATGGGACAACACGGCGGCGACCGGGTTGGTCCCGCCGCAATCGGTCCGTGTCGCCGCAGGCCGTGCAGGCCCGCGGTTCGGGAGCCGCCGATGGTTCTCCGCAGGGCCGGCCTGGGTCGAGGACGAGCGACTCGGCGCCGGCGTCCTCGAAAGCCGTTCCCGACCACGTCGAGATGGCCGACCGCAGGACACGGGTCGTCGCGTCGGGTTGGGTCGTCCCTTCCACGACCTCATCCTGAAGTGCCGAAGCGTAGCGGAAGCCTTGAAGGAGCCCTCCAGATGCCGCCGGCGATCCCTGAGCCCTTCTTCGAGGCCAGCTGACGCGGGCACCTCAGGACGAGGGCGGGGATGGGAAAGACGCCCGTCGTCGCGGCTCGCGAAACGCTCCCCAGGCCCAGGTGTGTCGCACACGGACGGTCGCGGCTCTCGGCCGGCTAACGGTGCGGTCTCGATCGCGTCTGCTTTGACGCGGTGCGACGCGGAATGGGTGGCGCGCCGAGGCGCTGGCTCGCACCGTCGCGGCGACCGCGCCCCGCCGCACCCCGCGCTGGCACGACGCAGGAACACCCTCGGTCAGCGCGCGATGACGGTTCATCGGAACAGGAGGTCTCATGTCCGTTCGCGCTTTCGCCGTCGTCTTTGGCGTCGTGTTCTTGCTCGCTGGAATATCCGGCTTCATCCCCGGCCTGTCGCCCGAGCACGCGCATCCCGGCATGGTCGTGACGTCCGAGTCCCGGCTCGCGCTCGGGCTGTTTCCGGTCAATGTGCTGCACAACCTCGTACACCTGGCGTTCGGCGCCTGGGGCCTCCTGGCGGCGCGGACCGTCATCGGCTCGATCCACTATGGACGGGGCGTGGCGCTCATCTATGGGCTTCTGACCGTGCTGGGCCTGATCCCGGCCACCAGCACCACGTTCGGCCTGGTGCCGATCTACGGCAATGACGTGTGGCTGCACGCCGGACTTGCTGTCGTCGCGGCGTATTTCGGTTTCCTCCACAAACGGCCCGCCGGGGGCTATTCGCAGGCTTGAGGTGAGAGGCTGCGCCCAGAGGCTCGGCCGCGCGGCCGCATCGACACGGCTTGAACTGCGCCGTTCGTCCCGGCGACGGAGTCCGCTGACGCGTCGGAGCAGCGGAACGGTATCGAAGGCTTGCGGTTTCCCCTGATCCAGAGTGCCTTACAGGAGTCGCGTCATGCCGAACGGTGCTCAGGACCAGAGATCCCGCGCCGCCGATCCCAATGCCGGCGCAGCTCAGAGCCTGGCGGAGACGCTGCGCCAGCAGACCCAGGGCTATGTCGACAAGCGCAAGGCCGACGCGGCTCGGCTGGTCTCGGATGTGGGTGACGCGATCCGCGACACCGGCAGCAACTTCGACGGGCTGCCGCAGCTGAAGGAATTCTTCGGCCAGGCCGCCCTCGGCGTCGACGAATTGGCCGACAGCATCGCGCGCCGCTCCTTCGGTGAGATGTACGACGAGGTGCACGCCGCCATCCGGCGCCGTCCCGCCTTGGCGACCGCGGCGGCCGTCCTGGCCGGGTTCGCGCTGTACCGCACGTTGAATGCTTCGAAGATCCGCCCGATCCCGCGCTCGCATGCCGTGATTCCGGTCGATGTCTTCCCGACACCGGACCTTTAGGAGGACGGCATGGCTGAGCCGGGCTTGCGCAGCATCCCAACCCTCGTCGGCGATGCGGTCCGCGAATTGCGGGACCTCGTCGGCAGCGAGATCACGCTGTTCCGCACCGAGCTTGCGCAGGGCGTCCATCGCATCAGCTTCGGGCTCAGCCTGCTGCTCGTGGCGGCGGTGTTCGCCATCGCGGGCCTGTTCACGCTGCTCCTCGCCCTGGTGAAGGGCATTGCCGTCCTCGTGCAGTCGGACGCGCTGGCCGCGTTGATCGTGGGCGGCGTCTTCCTCCTGCTGGCAATCGGCCTCGGCCTGTTCGGACGCAGCAAGACGTCGCTGTCCACGCTGGAGCCGACCCGGACGGGGCGGCAGGTCAAGCAGGACGCGCAGGTTCTGACGGAACGGATGGACACATGAGCGACGCGCCGGACAAGCTGGAACGAGACGTCGAGGCGAGCCGCGGGCGCCTGGACCGAACGCTGGCCGATCTGCAGGCCCGGTTCAACCAGCCGGGGATTCCGCGCGACCTGGCCGATCTGCGCCGGTCGGGGCAGGCCGCGAGCGAGACCGTGGAGCGGATCGCCCAAGATGTCCGCCTCAATCCCGTGCCGGCGCTGCTGATCGCGGCCGGCTTCGGATTGCTCGTCTACGAGGCCTTCCGGACCGCCGCGGAGCGGCGGCGCCTGACCCTCGTCCCATCTGCGACGGCGATGCCGGACCGCCACCTGCCGGAGAACCATCCGGACCGGATGCACGCGCGGCTCGACGACGCGCTGGAGGAGAGCTTTCCCGGCAGCGATCCTGTCTCGGTGCGGATCACCAAGTAAGGCGCTTCGCACTTCGAGCTGGGCCGCGACCCTCAGTGCTGGCGGCGCGTCACCGGCCCGCACCAACCGGGCAGGTAGTCGGCATCCTTCGACTTGGCGAGGCCCATCGCTTTCTCCAGGGCGGCGTCGAAGTCGTTCTCGATGCGCTTTTCCTTGATGTTCCGCCGCAGGAAGTCGGCCCAGAGGAACTCGCTGAACGGCGTCGTGTCCTTGGCGAAGCCGCCGGCCCGGCGCAGCTCGCCGGCGAGGCTGCGGTAGGGGTCGTCCACCAGCGCATCGATCGACTTCGGGATCTCCTTGAAGTGCTGGCGCACGCCTTCGGCATCGTAGGGATGCACCCAGGACTTGTGATCGCACACCGTCCAGAAGGCGTCCTTGTCGAGGTAGTGCAGGTCCGCCACTACGGTGACCAGCACGCTCTCGACGCCCTCTTCGTGCAGGGCCCGGGACAGGTGGTGGTGATCGATGATGTAGTGGTGCTTCTTCGGCCCGAGCAGCGTCGGGATCATGTGGGCGCCGAGAAATTCCTTCTTCTTCTCGCCGTCGTAGTCCCGCCAGCGCCGCCGCTTCTCCGCCACTTCCCGGTAGCCCACCGTCATCTGCGTCGGGCGCAGCTCCCCGATGGGGACGGGCTTGAGCAGCGGTTCGCGAGTGGCCATGGACGATCCTTCCTGCGTGGTTTTGTCACGCGATCGTCGCAACATATTCAGGATGACGGGAGCGGACAGGGCGCAGGGCGCTCACGTTTCCGGGATCGCCCGCACGGCCTCCAGCACGAACACCCGGATCGCCGAGGACAGGTTCTGCGCGCCGCGCCCGGCGTCGATCGCGCCGATGAGTGCCTGGACCGACTGGCCGCGGGCGTCCGCGACCTCGCGCAGCGCCGCCCAGAACGGATCCTCGAGGGACACGCTGGTGCGGTGGCCGGCGATCATCACGGAGCGCTTGGTGACGCCGGCGCTCATGCGGGATCGGCTGCGCGCCCCGCCCCTGCTTCGCTCCGCTCGCAAGGACGCCGGCCGGGGAGCGACAGGATCATTCTGCGGTATCGGGCTCGGAGGCGCCCCGCTCCAAACGGTGCCCCTCGTGCCGCTCGGTCTCCAGGGCCTTGCGGCGCTGCTGGAGCGTCTTGGCCTTCTTCGGCTGCCCGAAGGCGATCCGGTTGGCCTCGGCCTTCGTGTCGGCCTCGGCGCGGGCCTTCGCCTTGCGGACCTGACGCAGGTTGATGATCTCGGCCATGGATCGCCTCCCGGCAATGGCGGCCGGCGCAGGACATCCGCGCCGGCCAAGTCGCAAACTCAATCGGCGCTGGGGGCCAGCATGGTCTCCGGCCGGACCACGCGCTCGAACTCCTCCTCGGTGACGTAGCCGAGGCGCAGGGCCTCCTCCTTGAGGGTCGTGCCGTTCTTGTGCGCGGTCTTGGCGATCTCGGCGGCCTTGTCGTAGCCAATTGAGGGGGCGAGCGCGGTGACCAGCATGAGCGAGCGGCTCATCAGGTCGGCGATCTTGTCCTCGTTGGCCTTGATGCCGACGACGCAATTGTCGGTGAAGCTCACGGCCGCGTCGGCGAGCAGGCGGATCGACTGCAGCACCGCGTTGGCGATCACCGGTTTGAACACGTTGAGCTCGAAATTGCCCTGGGAGCCGGCGAAGCTCACCGTGGTGCCGTTGCCGATCACCTGGGCGCAGACCATCGTCAGGGCCTCGCACTGGGTCGGGTTGACCTTGCCGGGCATGATCGACGAGCCGGGCTCGTTCTCGGGCAGCGACAGCTCGCCGAGGCCCGAGCGCGGGCCCGAGCCGAGGAAGCGGATGTCCTGGGCGATCTTGAACAGGCCGGCGGCCAGCGCCGACAGGGCGCCCTGCGTGAACACCAGGGCATCGTGGGTGGCGAGCGCCTCGAACTTGTTCTCGGCCGACGTGAACGGCAGGCCGGTCAGCTCGGCGACCTTGGCGGCGAAGCGCTCGGCGAATTCCGGATGGGCGTTGAGGCCAGTGCCGACCGCGGTGCCGCCCTGGGCGAGGGCCAGCACGCCCGGCAGGGTCGCGGCGACCCGCGAGCCGCCGAGCGCGACCTGCGCGACGTAGCCGGAGAATTCCTGGCCGAGCGAGACCGGCGTCGCGTCCTGCAGGTGCGTCCGGCCGATCTTGACGATCGACTCGAACGCCTTGGCCTTGGCGTCGAGCGCCGTGTGCAGGTGGCTGAGCGCCGGCAGCAGGCGTCCCTGGATCTCGCGGGCCACCGCGATGTGCATGGCAGTGGGGAAGGTGTCGTTGGACGACTGGCCGCGGTTGCAATGGTCGTTCGGGTGGACCGGCGACTTGCCGCCGCGCTGGCCGCCCAGGCGCTCGTTGGCGAGGCTGGCGATCACCTCGTTGGCGTTCATGTTCGACTGCGTGCCCGAGCCGGTCTGGTAGATGACGAGCGGGAACTCGTCGTCGTGGCGGCCCTCCACCACCTCGGCGGCCGAGGCCGCGATGGCGTCGGCGAGCTTCGCGTCGAGGGCACCGAGATCCTTGTTCACCAGGGCGGCGGCCTGCTTCACCACCCCGAGGGCGTGGACGAGCGGCGCCGGCATCCGGTCGGTGCCGATCTTGAAGTTCTGGATCGAGCGCTGCGTCTGCGCGCCCCAGTAGCGATGCGCCGGAACCTCGATCGGCCCGAAGGTGTCGGACTCCGTGCGGGTGGCGGTCTCGGTGGGCGACATCGTGGCCTCTACGTCTGGTGCAGTGCGGTGCCTACTTAAATGAGGCGCGGGGGAATCGCGATGCCGGTTTTCCCGGCGCGCCGACAAGGGCGGGGCTCTGTTCCCGCCGGACAAGGAGCCGATGAGCGCCACGATCGACCTGCCCGAGCCCGCCACGCGATTTCGCCCGACCGTGCCGCCCCCGCTGAAGGAGCCGCTCGGCCTGTTCGAGTTCCTTCGGGCGGCCCGGAAGAATCCGATCACCACCTGGATGGACGCGCATTTCAAGCTGCCGGTCGTGGCGGCCGAGAGCGCGATGGGCCGGATCACCCTGGTGAGCGACCCGGCGCTGATCCGCTACCTCTTGATCGAGAACGTCGACGGCTATCGCAAGGACGACCTGCAGCGGCGGGTCCTGGCCCCGGGGCTCGGCAACGGCCTGCTGAGCGCCGAGGGCGACGAGTGGCGGCTCCAGCGCCGGACGCTGGCGCCGATCTTCAACGCGCGGACGGTCCAGGGCTTCTCCGACGCGATGAACGCCGCCGGGGCGCGGCTCGGCCGCCGCCTCGTCCGCCGCGACGGCAAGCCGGTCGACGTCGCCCTGGAGATGACCCGCGTCACCCTCGACGTACTGGAGCGGACGATCTTCACGCAGGGGCTGCCGAGCGATCCCGACGCGCTAGGCCGCGCCATCACGCGCTTCCTGGAGGCGGTGGGGCCGATCGATCCCCTCGACGTGTTCGGCGTGCCCGATTTCGTGCCGCGGATCGGCCGCTTGCGGGCCCGCCCGGCCGGCCGGTTCTTCGCCGAGGTGGTCGACGCGCTGATCGCCCGGCGCAAGGCGCTGATGGCGCAGGGCGAGGCGCCCCGGGACCTGCTGACGCTGCTGCTCGCCGCGCAGGATCCCGAGACCGGTAACGGGCTCTCGGACCTCGCCGTGAAGGCCAACATCGTCACCTTCATCGCCGCCGGCCACGAGACCACGGCCAATTCCCTGACCTGGGCGCTCTACTGCCTGTCGCAGGATCCCGCCGCGCAGGCGCGGGTCGAGGCCGAAGTCGACGAGGCCGGGCCGGGGGATTTCGCCGTCGAGCGCCTGCCCTTCACCCGGGCGGTGATCGAGGAGGCGATGCGGCTGTTCCCGCCGGTGCCGTTCCTCAGCCGGCAGGCGATCCGGGACGACCGGCTCGGCCGGATCAAGGTGCCGCGGGGCTCGCTGGTGATGGTGGCACCCTGGGTGCTCCACCGCCACCACCTGCTGTGGGAGGACCCGGAGGCTTTCGTGCCGGAGCGTTTCCTGCCCGGGAACCGGGACGCGATCCCGCGCTTCGCCTACCTGCCGTTCGGGGCGGGGCCGCGGGTCTGCATCGGCCAGAGCTTCTCGATCCAAGAGGCGGTGATCCTGCTGGCGCACGTGGTCCGGGCGGTGCGCTTCCGGCTGCCGGCGGATCACCCGCCGATCACGCCGCTCCACCGGGTAACGCTCCGGCCGGAGCACGGCTTACGCATGGAGGCCGAGCGGCGAGCCTAATCGCCCTGCCGCGCTTCGAGCTTGCGCGTGTTGCGGTCGTAGATCCGTGCGGCGACGAACAAGCCTCCGAGGCCCGGCGCCGACGCGGCGACCGGGATCTGGAGAGCATAGGTCTGTGGCGTGTCGCTCTTCCTCCGCCCGCAGGAACAAACGAAGCGCGATCGGACCGATCAGATGTAGGAGGAGGGCTGCCAGCAGGAAAGCCCATCCGCTGTTCGTCAGGACATCCGTCGGGTGCTGAACCAGCGGCGTTATGAAGGCCGTTCCGAGTGTCAGGATCGCCGTGGCGTTGAAGACCGTCGCAGTAAGCTTCAAGCCTTCGTTGAAGCGCTTGGCGCGATGCGTCCACTCGCTCGCCGACAGCATCGCCTGCGCGACCGTCTCGTCCACCGCATGAACCCCCGGCCGTCGAGTCGGCCGGGGAAGTTCAGCTCTTCTTGCGGAAAGCGTCCAGGCTTACGACCTCGGCACTGCCCTCCTCGCCCTCCTTCTTGGCGGCAGGGCGGGGCGCCTTATCGTCGGACGTGCCGGCGGCCTTCTCTCCCTGGGCGGCGGGCGCGGGAAGTCCCTTCGGCGCGCTCGCGCCGATCGTGGCGAGCCCGGCGCTCTTGGGCCGCACCTCGCTGGGCTCCGAACCGGCCCCGCGCGGACCGGGTTTGGCCGGGGCGGTGTTCGCCTCCTCGGGGGTCTCGCCGGCCTCACTGAGGTCGAACTTCAGGCCGAACTGCACGGAGGGGTCGAAGAAGCCCGACAGGGCGTCGAACGGCACCAGCAGGCGCTCCGGCACGCCCGAGAAGGACAGGCCGACCTCGAAGGCGTGCTCGGTGACGTTGAGATCCCAGAACTGGTGCTGCAGGACAATCGTCATGTCCTGCGGGTACTTCTCGCGCAGGGCCTGCGACATCCGCACGCCGGGCGCTTCCGTCCGGAACGAGACGTAGAAATGGTGCTCGCCCATCAGCCCCTCGCGGGCCGCGTCGGTCAGCACCTTGCGCACGACGCCGCGCAGGGCGTCCTGTACCAAGAGATCGTAGCGGATCAGGTCGTCTGCCATCTGCGGTCGCGCTCTAGCCCGGTCTGCCCGGCGCCCCGCCGCGGATGGCCGGACCGAGGAATGAGTGGAGGCTTCTGTTGCCAGGTGCCTCCGAACCCCGCCTATGCGGTGCTACCCGCTAGGTCTTTAGGTCGGTATTGGGGACCGCTTACGCGGCCACCGCCACCGGAGCAAAGTTGTCGTTGGCAACTATTGCAAAGGCCCGATAACGGCGGAACCATGCCGAGCGAAAGTCCAACCTTTACGCCCTCGTCGATCCTATTTCGCCCCCGCCGGAACCCAGGCTCGCGGTCACGCGCCTTGCGGCAGCATGTCCTGGGTTCAGGTGGAGGCGCCGGGTACCGCCCCCGGGTCCGATAGGTTTATTGCGAAGAACGTTTATCGCCATAGCCGGCCTCGCGACCGGCTCCCAAGATATAGAGGGGATCGGTCCGGTTTTGAAGCCCGATCGTGTCGCGTCGCTGTCTCATTTGGAGCCTCCGGACGAGGCTGTTGCCGGAAGTGCGCAGTCGCGCGCCGCCGGCCTCGACCACCGCGGGCCGCTCGACCGGGCCTGGGCGGCGACCTGGCGTCTCGGCGCCCTGGTCGCCCTCGTGATCCTCTATCTCGGCGCGGCGAGCCTGCTGTCGCTGGCTGCCGTGCGCGTCGGCTTCGACCTGTGGAACGGGATCGACCCGTTCCTGCCCCCGGAGCGGCGCCCGTTTCTCGGCGCGGTGGAACTCGCCCACCGAGCCTTCGCGATCGACGCCCTGCGCCAGGTCTTCCTCGCGGCCCTGGTGCTCGGCGGCGCGTGGTGGCGCGACCGGTCCGGCTGGCGGCGTCGCCTCGCCCTGGACCGCGAGCGCCCGAACGGGATGCGGCCGGTCGCGCTGCTGGGCCTGCTCCTGGTCTGGCCGGTTCTGCACATCGCCTGGGTGACCGGCACGGCGGAGCTGTTCGGCGCAAGCTTCGGCCAGCACGTGCGGCTGTCGCCGTTCATGAGCCAGGCCGCCATCGCGGCCTGGCTCGTCTATCTCGCGATTCTGGCGCCCGTGGCCGAGGAGCTGCTGCTGCGCGGCGAGGCCTTCGCCCGTGCCAGCGCGGCGGTGGGGCCTGTTGGGGCGATCCTGGTCACTGCGATCATCTTCGCCGCCGCCCACATCTCGTCCTGGGGGCTCGCCCGGCCGGTCTCGCTGCTGCCGCTCGCCCTGGCGTTGGGCTGGCTGCGCTGGCGCACCGGCCGGCTGTGGCCGGGCATCGCCCTGCACGGCTGGTCGAACCTCGCCTTGGTGACCTACCTGCTCTGGCCGGGCTGATCACCATGATGCGGGACGGCGGTGGACATATGCCGGCGGCGAACTTGCCGGGCGGCGCGCCGACGCGCAGGAATGGGCCATGGACGCTTATCACGACCTGCTCCGGCGCATCCTCGACGCGGGCGTCGCCAAGGACGACCGGACCGGCACCGGCACGCTGTCGGTGTTCGGCCACCAGATGCGCTTCGACCTGTCGGCGGGCTTCCCGCTGGTCACCACGAAGCGGCTGCACCTACGCTCGATCATCCACGAGCTGCTCTGGTTCCTAACGGGCGACACCAACGTGGCTGCGCTCCAGGCGAACGGCGTGACGATCTGGGACGAGTGGGCCGACGCGAACGGCGATCTCGGCCCGGTCTACGGCCGGCAGTGGCGCTCCTGGGAGAAGCCCGGAGGCGGCACGGTCGACCAGATCGCCTGGGTGCTCGACGAGATCCGGCGCAACCCCGATTCCCGCCGCCTGATCGTCTCGGCCTGGAACCCGGCCGACCTCGACCGGATGGCGCTCGCCCCGTGCCACTGCCTGTTCCAGTTCTACGTCAGCGAGGGGCGGCTCTCCTGCCAGCTCTACCAGCGCTCGGCGGACGCCTTCCTGGGCGTTCCGTTCAACATCGCGAGCTACGCGCTCCTGACCCACATGATCGCCCAGGTGGCCGGCCTCGGGATCGGCGACTTCGTCCACACCTTCGGCGACGCCCATCTCTACCGGAACCACCTGGAGCAGACCCGGACCCTGCTGGCCCGCGCCCCGCGGCCGCTGCCGCAGCTGCGGCTCAACCCGGAGGTCCGCGACCTCTTCGCCTTCCGGTACGAGGACATCGCCATCGACGGCTACGAGCCGCATCCCGCCATCGCGGCCCCGGTGGCGGTATGATCACGTCCATTGCCCTGGT
Organism: Methylobacterium sp. OAE515; assembly: GCF_041806315.1. Classification (NCBI taxonomy): domain Bacteria; kingdom Pseudomonadati; phylum Pseudomonadota; class Alphaproteobacteria; order Hyphomicrobiales; family Methylobacteriaceae; genus Methylobacterium; species Methylobacterium sp. OAE515. The sequence continues at coordinate 399,747 of NZ_JBGMUV010000001.1, read as the reverse complement.
CGCCGCCGTCGCCCGCAACGGCGTCATCGGCCGCGACAACGGCCTGGCCTGGCACCTGTCCAGCGATCTCAAGCGCTTCAAGGCCCTAACCATGGGCAAGCCGATGCTGATGGGCCGGCGCACCTGGGATTCGATCGGCCGGCCGCTCCCCGGCCGTCGCACGCTCGTCCTGACCCGGGACCACGGCTTCCGCGCCGAGGGCGCCGAGGTTGTCCACGACTGGGAGGCCGCGCTGGCGGCGGCCGCGGGCACCGAGCTGATGGTGGTGGGCGGGGCTGAGATCTACGCACTCGCCTTCGCGCAGGCCGACCGGCTGCATCTGACCGAGGTGGCGGCCGAGCCGGACGGCGACGTGCGGTTCCCGGCCTTCGACCGGGCGCAGTTCCGGGAAACGTTCCGCGAGGCGCATCCCGCCGGACCGCGCGACGAGCACGCCTTCGCGTTCGTCGACTGGGAGCGCATCCGCTGAGGCGCGCCGCCGCATTTGCCTTCCGCGCTCCGCGTGCCCACCTGCCAGCCTTGACAGCATGGGGCGCACGCCCGCAGGTGCCTGTGAAGTGCGCATGCCCCTGCGGGCGCCCGCATCCTGCGGGAAGATGCGTGCGGTCAGGCGCTTAGGCCGGCCTCAAGGACAAGGCCGCATCGCGGCCGATGCTTGAGGCCGGGACTAGGCGGGCGAGCGTGGCCGTTCACGCAGGGGGCGTCGGCCGGGGTTCGGGTCGGGCGCGGACAGGCAGGAGACGACGGCTAGGATGCCTTGGAGCAATCAGAGCGGCGGCGGGGGCCCTTGGGGCCGGCCCGGCGGCAACGGCGGCGGACCCTGGGGCAACGGCGGCAAGACGCCGCCGAACCTTGAGGACCTGCTCCGGCGCGGGCAGGACCGGCTGCGCGGCCTGATCCCCGGCGGTGGCGGCACCGGCGGCTACGGTGGCGGCGGCGGTTCCGCGGGCATCGGCGGCGGTCGCAGCGCGGCCGTGATCGCGGCCCTCGCCGTGGCGGTCTGGCTCGCGACCGGCTTCTACACCGTCTATCCTCGTCAGGTCGGCATCGAGACGATCTTCGGCCGCTACGTCGGCACCAAGGGCGAGGGCCTGCGCTACAACTTCCCCTATCCGATCGGCGGCGTGGTCAAGCCCGACGTCGGCTCGCAGAACTCGATCCAGATCGGCTTCCGCTCCGGCCCCGGCGGCCAGGGCCGCAACCGCGACGTGCCCGACGAGAGCCTGATCCTCACCGGCGACGAGAACATCGTCGATCTCGACTTCGAGGTGCAGTGGCGGATCAATCCGCTGAAGGCTTCCGACTTCGTGTTCAACCTCCAGAACCCGGAGGGCACCATCAAGGCGATCTCCGAGAGCGCGATGCGTGAGGTGATCGGCCGCCGCAACATCCAGGCGATCCTCACCAACGAGCAGTCGAGCATCGCTCAGGAGGTGAAGGAGATGGTCCAGAAGGCGCTGGACGAATACGGTGCCGGCGTGCGCATCGAGGTGGTGCAGCTCGTCTCGGTCAACCCGCCGCCGGAGGTGCGTCCCGCCTTCATCGACGTGAACGCGGCCCAGCAGGACGCCGACACGGCGCAGAACGAGGCCAAGACCTACGCCAGCCGCGAAGTGCCGCAGGCCCGGGGTCGTGCGTCGCAGATCGTCCAGCAGGCCGAGGCCTACCGGACCAAGGCGACCGCCGACGCCACCGGACAGGCGGCGCGCTTCAGCGAGGTCTACGCCTCCTACAAGGCCGCCCCGGCGATCAGCCGCGAGCGGATCTTCCTGGAGACGATGGAGAAGGTTCTGGGCTCCGTGAACAAGGTGATCATCGATCAGAACGGGACGCAGCCTGGCACGGCCTCGGCCGCCGGCGTGCTGCCGGTGCTGCCGCTCGCCGAGTTCGGCGGCCGGGTCCAGAGCCAGACGGGAGCCGCCCGATGAAGCAGGCGCTCCGCACCGGCCTGATCGCCATCGCGGCGATCGTCGCGATCGGGCTCTACGCCTCGATCTTCACCGTCGGCCAGATGCAGCAGGCGCTGGTCCTGCAGTTCGGCCGCGTCCGCGCCGTCCTCAACGCCACCGGCGAGGACAAGCCCGGCCTCTACTTCAAGGTGCCGTTCGTCGAGAACGTCGTGATCTTCGACAAGCGCGTGCTCGACCTCGACCTGCCGGTGCAGACGGTGCTCACCGCCGACCGGCAGAACCTGGAGGTGGACGCCTTCGCCCGCTACCGGATCCTCGATCCGCTGCGCTTCTACCAGGCGGTGGGCAATATCGGGCTGGCCAACCAGCGGCTCGCGAGCTTCACCAATTCGGGCCTGCGCAACGTGCTGGCCCGCTCGACCCGCGACGCCATCGTGAAGACCGATCGTGGGCAGCTGATGCACCAGATCCAGGAGGACGTGAACCGGCAGGCCAAGGCGCTCGGCATCGAGATCGTCGATCTGCGCATGACCCGCGTCGACCTGCCGGCGCAGAACTCGGCCGCGGTCTACAAGCGGATGAAGACCGAGCGCGAGCGCGAGGCCGCCGACATCCGCGCCAACGGCGACCAGATCGCCGCCACGATCCGCGCCAAGGCCGACCGCGAGGTCACGGTGATCCTCGCCGAGGCGACGCAGAAATCCGAGCAGCTGCGCGGACAAGGCGACGCGGACAAGAACCGCATCCTCGCGGACGCGTTCGGTCAGGATGCGGACTTCTTCAGCTTCTACCGGTCGATGCAGGCCTACGAAGTTGGTCTGAAGGGCTCCGACACCCGGCTGGTGATCAGCCCGACTTCGGACTTCTTCCGCTACTTCAGCGATCCGCAGGGTCGGGCGGCCGCCGCGGCGGCGCGTCCCGCGCGCGGACCCGCCGATCCGAGCGCTACCACCGGCTCCACCGCCGGAGCAGGGCGCTGACCGGGTGCGTGTCGGCGCGCTGGTGCGCCGACACCCCTTGCGACAACATTGGCGGGCGTCCGACATCCGGTCGGATGTCCGCAGAGCCGGAAACGCGTTCTTGAAGAGGTCGATCATGCACCCCGTCGCGAGCGCCCCCGAGGCGTCCTTCGGCCGCGCGAAGGCGCAACCCCGCTCACGTGCCCGCGCGCTGATGGCGTCGATCTTGGTCGGCGCGTCGATGGCGACGGCAGCCCTTCCGGTCCCGGCCTTCGCCAAGGGCCCGGCCTCGCTCGCCGACCTCGCCGAGCAGGTCACCGACGCAGTGGTGAACATTTCGGCCTCCACCACGGTCGAGGCGCGCAGCAACCGCGCCGGGCCGCAGGTGCCTCCGGGTACGCCCTTCGAGGACCTGTTCGAGGAATTCTTCAACCGCCGGGGCGGTCGCGGCGGCGGCGGCGGTGGCGAGCGGGGCGATAACGACACGCCGCGCCAGCAGCGCAAGTCGAACTCCCTCGGCTCCGGCTTCATCATCGATGCCGCCGGCCTCGTGGTGACCAACAACCACGTCATCGGCGATGCCAACGACATTCAGGTCATCCTGCACGACGGCACCAAGCTGAAGGCCGAGATCGTCGGCAAGGATTCGAAGATCGACCTCGCCGTGCTGCGGGTGAAGCCCACGGCCGACCGGCCCCTTAAGGCGGTGCCGTTCGGCGATTCCGACAAGATGCGGCCCGGCGACTGGGTCATCGCCATCGGCAACCCGTTCGGGCTCGGCGGCTCGGTCTCCGCCGGCATCGTCTCGGCCCGGGGCCGGAACATCGAGTCCGGACCCTACGACAACTACATCCAGACCGACGCGGCCATCAACAAGGGGAATTCGGGCGGTCCGCTGTTCAACATGGACGGCGAGGTCATCGGCATCAACACGGCGATCCTGTCGCCCACCGGCGGCTCGGTGGGCATCGGCTTCGCGGTGCCGTCGGGCACGGCCAAGCCCGTGATCGACCAGCTGCGCGACTTCGGCGAGGTCCGCCGCGGCTGGCTCGGCGTGCGCATCCAGAACGTCGATGACGCCACCGCCGAAGCCCTCAACCTGAAGGGCGGCGCGCGCGGCGCGCTGGTGGCCGGCGTCGACGAGAAGGGTCCGGCCAAAACCGCCGGCATCGAGCTCGGCGACGTGATCGTGAAGTTCAACGGGACGCCCGTGAAGGCGTCCGGCGACCTGCCGCGCATCGTCGCCTCGACCCCGGTCGGCCAGAAGGTCGACGTGGTCGTGATGCGCAAGGGCGAGGAGGTGACGAAGGCCGTCACCCTCGGCCGCTTGGAGGACGGCGACAAGCCGCAGCTCGCCAACCTACGCCAGCCGGAGCCCGAGAGCGCAACCCGTCAGGCGCTCGGCCTCAACCTGTCCGGCATCACCGACGAGCTGCGCAAAAAGTACTCCATCAAGGACACCGTGAAGGGCGTGGTCGTCACCCGTGTCGATCCGAACTCGACGGCCTCCGACAAGCGGATCCAGCCCGGCGAGGTGATCGTCGAGGTCGGCCAGGAGGCGGTGAGCACCCCCGCCGACGTGACCAAGCGGGTCGACGCCCTGAAGAAGGAGGGTCGCAAGTCGGTCCTGCTGCTCGTGGCGAGCGCTACGGGCGACGTGCGCTTCGTCGCCATCGGGTTGGACTGAGCGACGTCAGGAACGACCTCCGAGGGACTGTCGAAGCCGCGGGACGCGGCTCATCGGGCCCGATGTTCGGAACGCGCTCGCCGCACGGGATCGAATGTCTGATCGGCGCGGGCTTCAAAGGCCCGCGCCGATCATGCGTTCTGGCACACGCAGCCGCGCCGATCCGCCGTCAAGCCGCATCCGCGCCGCCTCGATCACGCGGTCAGCGCGCGTGCCGGGGCGGTGCTCCCGAACCCGTCGCCAAGCTGGCCGCGGAGCCGATCGCCAGCATCCCTGTCTGGCGGGTCGCCAGGATGTGGCGGTGTGCCAGTCGCTCCATCCGAAACGGAAAACGCCCGGCCGCTTCCGGCCGGGCGTTCCGCAGCGTGGCTGATCTGTCTGGCCTTAAGCGGTCAGGACCGTGTTCGGCTCGACCTTCACGCCCGGGCCCATCGTCGAGGTGACGGCGATGCGCTGGACGTAGGTGCCCTTGGCGCCCGCGGGCTTGGCCTTGGCGACCGCGTCCGCGAAGGCCTTGATGTTCTCGACGAGCTTGTCGGCGTCGAACGAGACCTTGCCGACGCCGGCATGGACGATGCCGGCCTTCTCGACGCGGAACTCCACCGAGCCGCCCTTGGCGCCGGCGACGGCGCCCTTCACGTCCATGGTGACGGTGCCGACCTTCGGGTTCGGCATCAGGCCGCGCGGGCCCAGCACCTTACCGAGACGGCCGACCAGCGGCATCATGTCGGGGGTCGCGATGCAGCGATCGAAGTCGATCTTGCCGCTCTGCACGATCTCCAGCAGGTCCTCGGCGCCGACGATGTCGGCACCCGCGGCCTTGGCGTCGTCCGCCTTGGCGCCGCGGGCGAAGACCGCCACGCGCACCGTCCGGCCGGAGCCGTTCGGCAGGTTGCAGACGCCGCGGACCATCTGGTCGGCGTGACGGGGGTCGACGCCGAGATTCATCGAAACCTCGACGGTCTCGTCGAACTTCGCGGTCGCCCGCTCCTTCACCAGCTTGATCGCCTCGTCGAGGGGATAGAGCTTGGTGACCTCGATGCCCTCGCGGGCGGCGCGGATGCGCTTGCCTTCCTTAGCCATGATGTCCTCCCTCAGGCCGTGACTTCAAGGCCCATGGCCCGGGCGGAGCCGCGGATCATGGCAACGGCCGACTCGATCGAGTCGCAGTTGAGGTCGGGCATCTTCTTCTCGGCGATCTCGCGCAGCTGCGCCTCGGAGATCTTGCCGACGGTCGGGCCCTTGCCGGGGGTCTTGGAGCCGGAGGCCGGCTTCTTGCCGAGCTTCAGGCCGACGGCCTTCTTCAGGAAGAAGGTGACCGGGGGCTGCTTCATCTCGAAGGTGAAGGAACGGTCCTGATACGCGGTGATGATCACCGGGATCGGGGTGCCCTTCTCCATCTGCGCGGTCTTCGCGTTGAAGGCCTTGCAGAATTCCATGATGTTGAGGCCGCGCTGACCGAGCGCGGGGCCGATCGGCGGCGACGGGTTCGCCGCGCCGGCCGGGACCTGAAGCTTCACGTAGCCCGTGATCTTCTTCGCCATGGGACTGCTCCCAATGAGAATCCGCCCCCACGCGGCCTGAAGCGCGGCGGGTCGGACGGTTGCAGGTCGCGGTGCGAGCCGTGGATCCCGGAGGCGAGGCCGGGCGGATCTCCCGCGGATGATGCCCCAGCCTCAGGAGGATGGGGCAAGCTCGCGGCCGCCGCTCAGCGTCGGCCGGAAGGACGGGGCGGCTTCAGGGCCGCCGAAATCAGGAGGCTCAGGCCTTCTCGACCTGGGCGTATTCCAGCTCCACCGGGGTCGCGCGGCCGAAGATCGACACGGCCACCTTGAGGCGGGAGCGGGCGTCGTCGATCTCCTCGACGGTGCCGTTGAAGCTGGCGAACGGGCCGTCGGCGACCCGGACGGTCTCGCCGATCTCGAAGGAGATCGAGGGCTTCGGCCGGTCGACGCCCTCGGCGACCTGGCCCTTGATCCGCTCGGCCTCGGCATCGGGGATCGGAACCGGCTTCGACTTGTCGGCGCCGAGGAAGCCCGTGACCTTCGGGGTGTTCTTGATGAGGTGGTAGACCTCGTCGGTCAGGTCGCACTTCACCAGGACGTAGCCGGGGAAGAACTTGCGCTCGGCGTCGACCTTCCGGCCGCGGCGAACCTCCACGACCTTCTCGGTCGGGACCATCACCTCGTCGAACAGCTCGGTCAGCCCGCGCTGGGCCGCCTGGTCCTTGATGGACTGGGCAACCTTGTTCTCGAAGTTCGAGTAGGCGTGGACGATGTACCAGCGCTTCGACACGGTTCCGTTCAACTCCGACAAGTCCGCGGGGTCTCCCCCGACCGGCGGCGAGCCGCCCTCCGACGCCTCCGACTCAGACGCCCAGGATCAGGCCGACCAGGAAGCGCAGGGCCTGATCCACGACCGTGAAGAACAGGCTGGCGGCCACGACCATCACGAAGACCATGATCGTCGTGATCGTGGTCTCCCGGCGGCTCGGCCACGTGACCTTGCGCGCCTCGTCGCGGACCTGCGCGAAGAACTCGCCCGGCGTGGCGCGCTTCTGCGGCGCGCGCGCCGGCGTCGCCGGCCGGGCCGGCGGCGGGTTCGCGGGGCCGCGGGCTGCGCCGCGCACCAGGTCCACCTTCTTGGTCGCTTCGTTCGATGCCATGGCGCCAGTGTCTGTGCGTGTTCGGCCCCGAGGCAGAGACCGCATCCGGGAATGCGAATATCGGCGCCGAGGACCCGGATGGGCCCGCACCGACGGTCGCTTCAGATCTCGGATTGCGCCCGCTCTAGCGCAACTCCCCCGGCTTGTCGACCGGGCTGCCGCGCGCAATCGGGCAGGTTCTCTGACGGGCCGGGAATCTGGCAGGAGTGGAGGGACTCGAACCCGCAACCTCCGGTTTTGGAGACCGGCGCTCTGACCAGTTGAGCTACACTCCTAGCGCACCGCCCAATGCCTCATCGGGGCTCGGCTTGCAAGAGGCTGCGTGCGGGAAGGGGCGCTCCGGATGCGGGGTCGCGGCGCTGCCCCGCCGAAAAACCGTGTCACCGCCCCAACACGGCGACGCCGGCCCCCGTCGAGACGAGGACCGGCGCGGCAGGGCAGGGCAGGGCGGCACAGGACGCCGCCCCGGATCGGGCTTCAGTCGTTGATGGCGGCGACGACGCCGGCACCGACGGTGCGGCCGCCCTCGCGGATGGCGAAGCGCAGCTTCTCCTCCATGGCCACCGGCACGATCAGCACCACGTCCATGGTCACGTTGTCGCCCGGCATCACCATCTCGGTGCCCTCGGGCAGCGTCACGATCCCGGTCACGTCCGTCGTGCGGAAGTAGAACTGCGGCCGGTAGTTCGTGAAGAACGGCGTGTGACGGCCACCCTCTTCCTTGGTCAGGATGTACGCCTCGGCCTTGAACTTGGCGTGCGGCTTCACCGAACCCGGCTTGCACACGACCTGGCCGCGCTCCACGTCCTCGCGCTTCGTGCCGCGCAGCAGCACGCCGACGTTGTCGCCCGCCTGACCCTGGTCGAGCAGCTTGCGGAACATCTCCACGCCCGTCACCGTCGTGGTCTGCGTGTCGCGGATGCCGACGATCTCGACCGTCTCGCCGACCTTCACGATCCCGCGCTCGACGCGACCCGTCACCACCGTGCCGCGGCCCGAGATCGAGAACACGTCCTCGATCGGCATCAGGAACGGCAGGTCGATCGGACGCTCCGGCTGCGGGATGTAGCTGTCCACGGTCGCCATCAGCGCCAGGACCGCCTCCTTGCCGATCTTCGGCTCCTTGTCCTCCAGCGCCATCAGCGCCGAGCCCTTGGTGATCGGGATGTCGTCACCGGGGAAATCGTACTTCGACAGGAGCTCGCGCACCTCCAGCTCGACCAGCTCCAGAAGCTCCTCGTCGTCGACCATGTCGACCTTGTTGAGGAACACCACCAGCGCCGGAACGCCGACCTGACGCGCCAGCAGGATGTGCTCGCGGGTCTGCGGCATCGGGCCGTCGGCCGCCGACACCACCAGGATCGCGCCGTCCATCTGCGCCGCGCCCGTGATCATGTTCTTCACGTAGTCGGCGTGGCCGGGGCAGTCCACGTGCGCGTAGTGCCGGTTCTGCGTCTCGTACTCCACGTGCGCCGTCGAGATCGTGATCCCGCGCGCCTTCTCCTCCGGTGCCTTGTCGATCTGGTCGTAGGCCGTGAACGTCGCGCCGCCCGACTCCGCCAGAACCTTCGTGATCGCCGCCGTCAGCGACGTCTTGCCGTGGTCAACGTGGCCAATCGTGCCAATGTTGCAGTGCGGCTTGGTGCGGGAGAACTTTTCCTTGCCCATGATTCCCGTTCCTGCGCGGGGACCGGATCGGTGCCCCGGATTGACTCGGCCGCCCCGAACTCGGAACGGGGCGAAAAGCGCGGTCCGCTTAGAGGGTCGGCCGCCCGCGATCAAGCTCTGGCGCGCGAAGCGCGTCTGGCGGGCGGTCCGCTGTCAAGCGCCGAGGGCGAATCGTGCACGGGGCGATAGCAGTCCTCGGCAGTGTTCGGGCGCTTTCAGGTCACAGTGTGGCATTGCGGGCATAGCGGGATTAGTGCGGCCGAGCTTAACTGCGGGCAACAACGCGAAACGTCGGATCTCGCCACCATGATCAAGAAGCTCCTCCTCGCCACCGCCGCCTCGACCCTGGTCGCGACCGCCGCTTCGGCCGCCGACCTGCCGCGCCGCGCCGCGCCGCCGCCGGTGTTCACGCCGGTGCCGGTCTTCACCTGGACGGGCTTCTACGGCGGTCTCGAGACCGCCTACACCTTCACCGACAGCCAGCGGATCACCACGGTCGGCATCTCGCCGGTGAACGCCGCCAACGTGGCGACGGGCGCCCGCCCGGCGGCGACCCGGATCTCCGATGACGGCTTCGCCAACATCGGCGGCACGGCCGGCTTCAACTACCAGTTCACCCCGGGTTCGGGCATCGTGGTCGGCATCGCCAACAGCATCGACTGGACCGATCTGGCCAAGAACCGCGCCTACCTCGGCAGCACCGGTGCGCTGAGCAGCTTCCGGCAGAGCACCGACTGGATCGGCACGCTCGTGGGCCGTGTCGGCTACGCCTTCGACCGTGTCATGGTCTACGGCCTGGGCGGCCTTGCCTACGGCAACGTGTCCTACGACGCGAACTTCTTCTCGCCCACCGGCGCCCTCGCCTTCGCCGGCCGCCACGACGACTTCGAGACCGGCTTCGCCTACGGCGGCGGCATCGAGTTCGCGCTGCCGACCGACAGCTTCCTGAACACCTTCGCGGTGGGCCGGTATCTGGGCCTGAAGTACGACGCCCTGACGGTCAAGGCCGAGTACGTCCACTACGATCTCGGCAGCCGGAACGTGCTCGTCGGCGCGATCCCGGGCGTCGGCGTCGGCTCGGGCTACATCTCGCGCTTCCGGACCGAGGGCAGCATCGTCCGCGCTGGCTTCAACTACAAGTTCGGCGGCCTGTAAGAGCCACGAATCGGATCGCCCGGACGCCTAACGGCCCGGGCGGATCTCTCAGGGCGCGTGCCGGAACCGGCGCGCGCCCTTTTTCATGCGGGCCCTGTCCCCCGACCGGCGGCTCGACCGCGCGGTCCCGCCTCGGCGGCGGAAACGGCCACGACCCTGCGGCGAAGCGGCCCGCCCCTTGCCTCCCTGGACGTGATACCGAAACATACCGGGTGTCCGGTGTGCCGGTACACAACGCGGAGTTGCCGGCCCGCCGCCGGCCGGCGGAGACCGCATGGGCCTCGTCCTCTACGCCCTCAAGTTCCGGATCACGACCTACGTGCTCGCGGTGCTGATGATGCTCGGCGGCGTCGGGGCGATCCTCGTCACGCCCAAGGACGTGCTGCCGGTCGTCGATATCCCGGTCGTCGTGGTGGTCTGGACCTATACCGGCCTTTCGGCGCCGGAGATGGAACAGCGCATCACCACCTATGCCGAGTACGGCATCTCCAACAACGTGAACAACATCCGCCGCATGGAGTCGACGACGCTCCAGGGCACGGCGGTCCAGCGGATCTACTTCGACCCCTCAGTCAGCATCGACCTCGCCATCGCGCAGGTCGTGTCGTCCACCAATTCGATCCGCGCGGTGATGCCCACCGGCACGCAACCGCCGGTGATCGTACGCTATTCGGCTTCGTCGGTGCCAGTGATCCAACTCGCCCTGACCTCGGCCAAGCAGAGCCTCAACGAGGTCTACGATTACGCCCAGTACCGGATCCGCCAGACACTCGCGCAGGTCCCGGGCTCGACCCTGCCGTCCCCGTTCGGCGGCGCCCCCCGGCAGATCATGGTCGATCTCGATCTCAACGCCCTGCAGGCGCTCGGCCTGACGCCGCTCGACGTCACCAACGCCATGACGGCCCAGAACCTGACGGTGCCGTCCGGTCTCACCAAGATCGGCGAGCAGCAATATCCCGTCCAGCTCAACGCCACCCCGCCGTCGATCGAGACGCTCAACACCGCGCCGATCAAGGTGGTCGCCGGGCAGCCCGTTCTGATACGGGACGTCGCCTATGTCCGGGACGGCGGCCCGCCGCAGGTCAACGTGGTCAGCGCCGACGGCCGGCAGGCCGTGCTGATGCAGATCATCAAGAACGGCACCGCCTCGACCCTCAACGTCGTCAACAACGTTAAGGCGGCGATGCCGACGATCCGCGCGGCGGCGCCCGAAGGCCTGTCGATCAAGCAGCTGTTCGATCAGTCGGTCTTCGTCTCGAACGCCATCGAGGGCGTGCTGCACGAGGCGCTCACGGCGGCGGCGCTGACGGGGCTCGCGATCCTGCTGTTCCTCGGCTCCTGGCGCTCGACCATCATCGTGCTGATCTCGATCCCGCTCTGCGTGATGACCTCGCTCGCCGTGCTGGCGGCCCTGGGCCAGACCATCAACGTCATGACGCTCGGCGGCCTCGCGCTCGCGGTCGGCATCTTGGTGGACGACGCTACGGTGGCGATCGAGAACACCTACCGGCTGTTCGAGGAGGGCGAGGAGTTCCGCGAGAGCGTGGTCCACGGCGCCGCCGGGATCGCCAAGCCGGCCCTGATCTCGACGCTGGCGATCTGCGCCGCCTTCACGGCGGTGTTCGCGCTGACCGACACGCCAAAGTACCTGTTCACCCCGCAGGCGCTCGCGGTCGTGTTCGCGATGCTGACCTCCTACCTGCTGTCACGCACCCTGGTGCCGCTGCTGATCGACGTGATCGTAGCGCCGGAATACCGGCAGAAGCACGCCAAGGATCGGGCCGCGCACGAGGCCCCCCGCCGGCGCCGGATCGCTCAGGGACTCGGTCTCGTCGGCGCCCCCGTGATGCGGCTTGCCGCCTGGATCCATGGCCACTTCGAGCGCGGCTTCGCGCGGTTCCATCGGGGCTATGTCGGCCTGCTCCACGCGGTGCTGCGCCACCGGATCGTCACCCTCGGCGCGGTCGGCGGCGTCCTCGGCCTGACCGGGGTGCTGTTCGTGTTCGTCGGCCAGGATTACTTCCCGCAGATCGAGGCGAGCCAGATGACCATGCATCTGCGCACCCGCACCGGCATGCGCATCGAGACCGCCCGGCAGGTCTTCGCCGAGATCGAGGACACGGTCCGCGAGGTGATCCCGCCGGATGAGGTCGACCAGATCCTCCAGAACATCGGCCTGCCGTCGAACAACTACAATTTCGCGTTCTCGGACGGTTCGTTCGTCTCCTACAACGACGGCCAGATGCTGATCAGCCTCAAGGAGGGGCACCACCCGGTGGCCGGCTATCAGAAGCGCCTGCGTGCGGTTCTGATGAAGCGCTTCCCCGACGTGATCGTCTATTTTCAGCCCGCCGACATGATCACCCAGATCCTGAATTTCGGCGTGATCACCCCGATCGACGTGCAGGTCTCCGGCCGCCACAAGGAGAAGGACCTGGAGGTCGCCCAGCGCATCGTGCAGCGGCTGAAGCACACCAAGGGCCTCGTCGACGTGCACCTGCAGCAGATCGTCAACGAGCCGCAATTCTACGTCGATGTCGACCGGCGCCTCGCCTCCGAACTCGGGCTGACCGAGCAGCAGGTGGCGCAGAACATGAATATCTCGCTGTCGGGCAGCTACCAGGTGACGCCGAACTTCTGGCCCGATCCGAAGACCGGCATTCCCTACCAGCTCTGGGTGCAGACGCCCGAATACCGCAACAGCTCGCTCACCGACCTGCGCAACACGCCGATGTTCGTGCGCGCCGCGACCACCGGCTCGGGTCCGGGCGTGCTGACGCTGCTCTCCAGCCTCGCCGACATCCGCCGGGTGCCGACGCAGACCATGATCAGCCACGTCAACATCCAGCCGACCTTCGACATCTTTGCCTCGGTCCAGGACCGGGATCTCGGCGCGGCGGCCCGCGACATCGACGCGATCGTCCAGGACGAGCAGAAGAACCTGGAGGCGCCCGACAAGATCACGGTGCGCGGCCAGATCGAGAACATGCGCTCGGCCTTCTTCCGCCTGGAGGTCGGCCTCGCCATCGCGCTGATCGCCGTCTACCTGCTGATGGCGGTGAACTACCAGAGCTGGGGCGACCCCTTCGTGGTGATCGCGGCCCTGCCGATGGCCTTCTGCGGCATCACCTTCGCGCTGTTCATCACCGGGACCACGTTCTCGATCCCGTCGATCTTCGGGGCGATCATGTCGGTGGGCATCGCCTCGGCGAACTCGATCCTGCTCGTCACCTTCGCCAAGGAGCACCGGGAGGAAACCGGCTGCAGCGCCCTGGAGGCGGCGATCACCGCGGGCGAGACCCGTCTGCGGCCGGTGCTGATGACCGCCTCGGCGATGTTCCTCGGGTTGATCCCGATGGCGCTGGGCACCGGCGAGGGCGGCGAGCAGAACGCCGCGCTCGCCCGCGCCGTCATGGGTGGCATCGCCTTCGCGACGCCGGCCACGCTGCTGCTGGTGCCGTTCCTCTACGTGCTGATGCGGGGCGGCCCGGCCCAGCCGGTGCAGGATTACCTGGAGCCGGGCGCGCAGCCGGCCGCTTGACGATCAGGCCGGCGGAGCAGGCACCGTCATTCCGAGGTGCCGAAGGCGAGCCCGGAATCCAGAACCGCGATTCTGCCAGGATCCGGAACGTCAGCGGCTCTGGGTCCCGGGCTCCGCTGCGCGGCCCCGGGACGACACGCTGTTCAGACGATCTTGAAAATCTCCGGACCGCTTACCCCTCCTTGAACCCGTATTCTGGCGTGTCGTCGTCGTTGCCGTAATACTTGTACGGCAGGAACTTGCCCGACATGGTGAGCCGCACGCGGTCGCCCTTGTTGTTGGCCTCGCGGGCCATGTCCATGTTGAAGTCGATCGCCGACATGATGCCGTCGCCGAACTCCTCCTGGATCAGCTCCTTGAAGGTCGTGCCGTAGACCATCACCAGTTCGTAGAACCGGTAGATCAGCGGGTCGGTGGGCGGCATCGACGGGATCGAGCCCCGGTAGGGCGGCTCATTGATCATGCGCTCCTCGGCGACCGTTAGGCCGAACAACTCGGCCGCCCGCTTGGCCTGGGCCTTCGGCAGCTTCATCTGCCCCATGCAGGCTGCGGTGATCAGGAACGGCGACAGCCCGCCGATCTCCTCATGGATATGCTTCCAGCTCCAGCCCTTCTCGCGCTTGATGTCGAGCAGCTTCTCGGTGAGGTCCTCGCGCTTCATCGTCCGCTCCCAGGTCGACCGTCGGTTTGGCTCGGGTGAGACCGCGGACAAGTCGCGGTCTCACCCCACCCCCCGAGGGGTGCGCACCCGGACCGCGCCCGGTGAGGGGAAACGGCCGCGACCGAGCACGGAAGGCTGCCCGCCTTGAGATCGGCGCGGCGCGTCTCTTGGCACTGCGACGACCGACGGCGGTCGCATGATCTTCGGCAAACGTTGTGCCAGGCACTGCCTGCACGAAAACATGCGTCTCTACAGAATGTTGGCTGCGGCGCGTGCATTCACGACATCTCGTCGGAAACGAGATATCGTCAACGGATGACGAGATCTCGTGAGTCCAGAGAGCCGTTCCCATTCGGTCCCATCTTCGAGGCCAGCCCGGATCCGATGCTGGTCCTTGCTCCGGAGGAGGACCGGATCGCGGACGCCAATCCCGCGGCGGTACGACTGCTCGGCCATCCGCGTCAGACGTTGCGTGGCGCGCGGGCCAGCGCGCTCTATCCCGGGCAGCTCGCCGCCCTCACGGTCTTCACCCAGGCCGTCCTGGCGAAAGGGCATTGGTGGACGCGCGCGCTCGCGCCGCGCGACGCCGCCGGCCGCGACCTGCGGGTCGAGACGGCGGCCTTCCCGCTTCCGGGCGGGCCGACGCGCCTCCTTGTGACTCTCGCGGATCCCGACACTGTCCATCGCCGGCAGGTCGACGGCGAGGCCGAAGCCTACATGCGCGCGGGTCTTTCCGAGTGGCAGCGCATGGAGCGGATCTTCCGCGATATCGAGCACGGCAACCAGCTGATCCTTCGGGCAGCCGGGGAGGGGATCTACGGCGTCAACGCCGAGGGCGTGACCACCTTCGTCAACCCGGCCGCCGAGCGGATGCTCGGCTGGGCGGCCGCCGACCTCGTCGGCAAGGACATGCACGCCGCCGTGCACCACACGCATCCGGACGGCAGCGCCTATCCGCACCGGGACTGCCCGATCTACGCAGCCTTCCGGGACGGCGCTGTGCGTCAGGTCGATCACGAGGTCTTCTGGCGGGCGGACGGAACGTCCTTTCCCGTCGAATACACCTCGACGCCGATCCGCGACCGCGGCCGCCTGCTGGGCGCCGTGATCGTGTTCCGCGACGTCAGCCAGCGGCGGGAGGACGAGCGCCGGCTGAAGAGCGCGCTCGCCGAGGTCGACACGCTGCGGCAGCGCCTGGAGCTGGAGAACGCATATCTGAAGGAGGAAATCCGGGCCGAGCGCCATCACCAGGGCATCATCGGCCGCTCGCCGGCCATTGCGGCGACGCTCCGGCAGATCGATCTGGTGGCCGGTACCGACGCCACCGTGCTGATCACCGGCGAGTCCGGCACCGGGAAGGAGCTGATCGCCCGCGCGATCCACGAGGCGAGCCGCCGCAGCGCCCGCCCGATGATCCGCGTGAACTGCGCGGCGATTCCGCGCGACCTGTTCGAGAGCGAGTTCTTCGGCCACGCCAAGGGCAGCTTCACGGGCGCACTCCGCGACCGTGTCGGTCGGTTCGAACTCGCCGATGGCGGCACGCTGTTCCTCGACGAAGTCGGCGAGATTCCCCTGGACCTGCAGGGCAAGCTGCTGCGCGTGCTGCAGGAGCGCTCCTTCGAGCGGGTCGGCGAGGCGCGCACCCGTGCGGTCGACGTGCGGGTGGTGGCTGCCACCAATCGCGACCTGCGCGCCGAGGTGGCGAGCGGGCGCTTCCGCGAGGACCTCTACTTCCGTCTCAACGTCTTCCCGATCCAGGCGCGACCCCTGCGCGAGCGTCCCGAGGACATTCCTCCGATCGCCCAGCATCTGCTCACGGCGGCGGCGCGCCGCCTCAACATCCCGGAGCCGCGGCTCTCGGAGGGCGATGTCCGGCGCCTCTGCCGCTACGCCTGGCCGGGGAATGTCCGCGAGCTGGAGAACGTGATCGAGCGGGCGGCGATCCTCAGTGCCAGGGGGCGGCTCCGCCTCGATCTGCCCGACGGCGAGCCAGCCCGGACGCCCGATCCGGTCCGGTTGCCGGTCGCCGCACCCGATGGACGGCCGGCCACCGAGGCCGAGCGCCGCGCCCGCGACCGCGCCGAGATCGTCGCAGCCCTGGCGCTGGCAGGCGGCCGGATCTCCGGGCCCGGAGGCGCGGCCGCGCTGCTCGGCCTGCGCCCGACGACGCTCGCCTCGCGCATCAAGGCGCACGGCATCTCCCGCGACGACGGCGATCTCCGGCGCAGCTGATCTTTTCGCGGCACAGCGAGCGTGGTTTCGATGCACCGGGCCGGCGGGAAGCGCACAACCGCGGCCGGAAACGCTTGCATCCGTGGCGTGTTTCCGGACCATGCGCCCTCTGGTCTCGGAGGCGGGCTTTGGACGGAGACGATCGGGACGGTCAGAGGGCCGACGAGGGGGCGGGCGCGTCCGCGCCGCCGGCCCCGTGGGAGTTCGTGCTTCCGGAAGAGACGGCGACCGAGGATCTCGGCCTGTTCCTCTCCGAGTTCCTGCGTCCGGGCGACGTCGTGGCCCTGTCGGGCGGTCTCGGCGGCGGCAAGACCACCCTGGCCCGTGCGGTGATCCGCGAACTCGCCGGCGATCCGCGCCTGGAGGTGCCGAGCCCGACCTTCACGCTCATCCAGCCCTACACGGCCCGGGACGGCCGCGCGATCGTCCACGCCGACCTCTACCGGCTGCGCGACCCCGATGAATTGGTCGAGCTCGGCTTCGACGAGATGGCCGAGGATGCGATCACGCTCGTCGAATGGCCCGACCGGCTGCCGCCCCGCAACGCCCCGGTGCTGACCGTCGACCTGTCCCTGCGGGCGGAGTTCGGCCCCGAGGCGCGGCTCGCCCGGATCGACGGCACCGGCGGCATGCGGGCCCGCCTCGACCGGGCCCGGGCGGTGCGCCGGCTCCTCGACCGCAGCGGCTGGGATGTGGCCGAGCGCACGCTGATGCAGGGCGACGCCTCGTCCCGCGCCTACGAGCGCCTGACCAAGCCCGACGGCACCAGCGCCGTGCTGATGATCGCCCCGCCCCGGCCCGACGGGCCGCCGGTGCGCGACGGCAAGCCCTACAGCGCGATCGTGCATCTGGCCGAGAGCGTCCACGCCTTCGTGGCCCTCGACCGGGGCCTGCGGGCGCTCGGCTTCTCGGCGCCGAAGATCTACGGCGAGGACCTCGCCGAGGGCCTGCTGATCCTGGAGGATCTCGGCAGCGAGCCGGTGATCGAGGCCGGCGTGCCGCGGCCCGAGCGCTACGCGGAGGCGGTGCGGCTGCTCGCCAAGCTCCACGCGACGCCGCTGCCCCCGGTCCTGCCGGTGGCGGACGGGATCGAGCACGTGCTGCCGCCCTACGACACGGAGGCGCTGCTGTTCGAGGCCGAGTTGATGCCCGACTGGTACGCGCCCGCGATCCGGGATGCCACGCTGTCGGCCGAGGCGCGATCGGACTTCGTCGACCTGTGGCGGACGGCCCTTCAAGGCGCGGTCCCGGACCGGCCGACCTGGACGCTGCGGGACTACCACTCGCCCAACCTGATCTGGCTGCCCGAGCGCGACGGGCTGGAGCGGGTCGGCCTGATCGACTTCCAAGACGCGGTGATGGGTCATCCGGCCTACGACGTCGCCTCGCTGCTGCAGGATGCTCGGGTCGACACCTCCGCCGAGTTCGAGCTGCGGCTGCTCGGGCTCTACGCCCGCGAGCGCCGCGGGCGGGATCCGGCCTTCGACGTCGGCGCCTTCGCCACGGCCTACGCCCTGCTCGCCGCGCAGCGGGCCACAAAGATCCTCGGCATCTTCGCGCGGCTCGACCGGCGCGACGGCAAGCCCGGATATCTGGCTCACCTGCCGCGGATCGAGGGCTACCTCGCCCGCAACCTCGCCCATCCCGCGCTCGCGGGGCTGCGCGACTGGCACGCGGCGCATCTGCCGGGCCTCGTCAGCCCCGCCCCCGAATCTTGACCATCGGACCTTTGATCGCATGAGCGAGCTCAAGCCAGCCGTCAGCCGCGCCTTCGTCCTGGCCGCGGGCCTGGGCAAGCGCATGCGTCCGGTGACTGCGACGGTGCCCAAGCCGCTGGTGGAGGTCGCCGGCAAGGCGCTCCTCGACCACGCCCTGGACCGGGTCGCGGAGGCCGGGATCGGCACGGCCGTGGTCAACGTCCATTATCTCGCCGACCTGATCGAGGGCCATCTCGCCCGGCGGGCGGAGGAGTCGGGCCGGGGGCCGGCCACGATCGTGTCGGACGAGCGCGCGGCGCTTCTGGAGACCGGCGGGGGCATCCGCAAGGCGCTGCCGCTTCTGGGCGCGGCGCCCTTCGTGGTGCTGAACTCGGACTCGTTCTGGCTCGAAGGACCGGCCTCCAACCTGAGCCGGCTGATCGGCCGCTGGGACGCGCACCGCATGGATTGCCTGCTGCTGGTGGCCCCCACCGCCACCAGCCTCGGCTACGAGGGCGCCGGCGACTTCGTGATGGAGCCGGATGGACGCCTGGAGCGCCGCGGGGAGCGCGAGGTCGCCCCCTTCATCTACGCGGGGGTGGCGATCCTGAGCCCGAGCCTGTTCGCCGACACGCCGGAGGGCGCCTTCTCGCTCAATCTCCTGTTCGACCGGGCGATCGAGGCCGGCCGGCTGTTCGGCCTGCGCCTCGACGGCCAGTGGCTGCATGTCGGCACGCCGGAGGCGATCCGGGCCGCGGAGGAGCGGGTGCGGGCGAGTGCGCGGACACCGTAGCTGGATCGGGCGGCCGGTCTGCGGTCGCGGCGGATGGGCGATGGCGTTTTCGCATCGACCGCGTGGGGGTGAGGTCCGTGCCGTGCGCGTCATGCGCTGTGATGTAACGAGGTGTCTTGCCAAGCCCGATCCG
Source organism: Methylobacterium sp. OAE515 (assembly GCF_041806315.1). Lineage (NCBI taxonomy): Bacteria > Pseudomonadati > Pseudomonadota > Alphaproteobacteria > Hyphomicrobiales > Methylobacteriaceae > Methylobacterium > Methylobacterium sp. OAE515. The sequence continues at coordinate 380,646 of NZ_JBGMUV010000001.1, read as the reverse complement.
AGCCTCTAGAAGCCCCCTCACACCGGCGGGCCAAGACCCCGCCGCCGTGTCAGGCGCCCGTAGCTCAGCTGGATAGAGCACCAGACTACGAATCTGGGGGTCAGAGGTTCGAATCCTTTCGGGCGCGCCATCTAACCTATTCTCATACATCGCTTTTTCCTTTCGACACCTTCGGCCTCGGAGGTGCGGTTTGCAGTTGGTTTGCAAATTCGGTTCGCGGTGAGTTCTCCCAGTTGAAGATGGCTTGGTCCGCGAGCGCCCGCGTTCGGGCGAGATAGCGGTCCAGGATCACGGTCACGGTCTTGAGCGAGTGACCGGTGATGGTGGCGATCTGCTGCGGGTTGCACCCCGCCTCAGACAGCATGGTCACGGCCGTTCCGCGCAGATCGTGGAAGTGCAGCGCTACCGGCTCATCGAGGCCCGGCAGACTAATCCGGCTGAGACCCGCTTCGGCCGCCGCCTCCTCCCAGAGCCGGGCGAAGTAGCGCTTCTGCAGCGCCCGCCCTGTCTTTGTGGTCAGCACCAGAGGTGAGCCTCGCGGCATGCCGTCCAGCATGCGCCGCAGCGCCCTCGTGCAAGGTATGGTGATCAGGGGCGCCACACGGCCGCCGCGGGCGCTCTTGCCCTGCCGCAGCGAAATCGCGGACCCATCGTAGGCGGACCAGGGCAGGCGCAGGATGTCCGCCTGCCGTTGGCCGGTGTGCAGGGCGATGATAAGCGCGCGCTGCAGCTCGATCGGCGCCACCTCCATGAAGGCCGCGATGTGCTCAGGCAGCCATACGATCTCGGATCGGTTGGCGTGATAGAGCCGCTTGAACCCGCGGACGTGGTTGGCCTGAACCCGGCCGTTCTCCTGAGCCCAGGTAAGCATGGCCGAGATGACGGACAGTCGGTTGTCCGCCTCGCGCTCGCCCGAGGTGCGGGCGACCTTCGCGCGCCAGTCGAGGAAATCGCGCCGAACGCCCGGCTCGTTCAGGGCCTCGATCGGCATGTCGCCGAACTGTGGCTCAGCCTTGGTCAGCATGCGCTTGTACTCGCGCTGCGTCCCGGCCGAGAGCTTGGTCTCGAACTCCGGTGAGGCGGTGAACTCGCGCGCCAGGCCGTTGAAGGTGTCGCCAGAGTGCCGGGCCTTCAGCGTCCGCTCAGCCTCGGCATAGCTCAGGATGAAGGCCCGCTCGCCAGGCTCACCTTCGAGTCGCTGCCCGGTGGCACGATGATACCAGTAGGCACGCCGCGTTCCGTCCTTCAGCGTCTTGTAGGTGGCGAATACGCCCGGGTAGTCAGCTCGCACCACGGCTTGCCCTCCAGGCCTCGAGCTTCGTCAGCGGCTGGGCAGGATCGTCCCCGGAGACGACGACGATGCGGCCGGTGCACGGGTCGATCTCGACGCGACCGACCTTGAGCCCAGCTGCCTGTGCGCCTTTCACGGCCCGGGCGATGGCAGCCTGAGTGATGACCGGGCGTCGGGGCATCATCAGTCCTTTTGCTTCACGACGCGCCAGAGCGGGCAGCCCGCACGATCAAGGATCGTGTCCGCCAAACTGCGCAGGTTGAGGATTACCGTTGCGGGCGGCGCGGCGTCAGAAGCGAAGTAGGCGTCGACGGTGCTGACGAAGTCGTGCCGGTTCCCGTCCCAAACGAGATACCAGCGGTCGAAGCCGGGCGGCGTGCGAACTGGCGGTTCGTTGGCCAAACCCTCGGGATCGTCGACGGCCCTCTCAATCTTGGACAGGGCCATCTCGATGATGACCGAGGCGCTGTCGGCAATGGCCGCGCTCGCGCTGGGCGGCACTTTGAAAGCCGCGAGGCTCTGCATCACTAGCAGCTTCGCCAGAGCACGTGCATCCTTGCGCTCGTGGCCGGGACCGGACTTGGCGTCGTGATCCGCCCGGCGAAGGTTGCGCTGCTGAGTTGTGCTGACGCCGGTGATGGCCTCAGTGCCGCTGGCGGAAAAGGTCACCGGTTCGAAACGAATGGTCACGTTTCAACCTCTCGATCGTGTAGCCATACACGAATCTGCCACATCGCTGAATTCGTGTAAAGCCACACGATTTTGGTAAGCGCTAGCATTCGAGATCGTTGTCGCCACCTCGCAGCCAGACGATCTGCGAGGTGTGGCACTCAGGGGCTCCGAGGCTCGGCTCCGCGTCGGCGCCGTCCTCAAGATCCGGATCGCCGTCGATCTCATCGAGGGCCGCAACGAGGTGGTCGACAGCGTCGAGAGCCAGGGCCAGGGCACCCTCGATGCGGGCGCGGGTCTCAGGGATTGGTGGCCGCTGACGGCGCCGGAACGGGATGACGTTGCTCATTGGGCGAATCCCCACGTGGAGTTGATCTCTGTGATCAGTTCAGGATGCTCAACGACACCGCCGGTCTGCACCAAGTGCGCGAGCAGTGTGTTCGCCCGCTCCTCGGCTTCATCATGATCGGCTGGCTGTCGGCCACCCATCTCTTTGGCGATCGCCGAGATGAACTGCCCCAGCCGATCGGCCTCGCGATTGATGATGACGCCCGCGGGCATGCGCACGGTGTTGGGCGCTTCCCAGAAACAGGGGGCATTCTCGGCGCTGCCGATCGCCTCCTCGGCGCGAACCATCACAGGGTAGAGGCGTGCGAGTTGCTGGATTGAGAGCTCGGATAGATCGTGATCCGGAAGCGGAAGACGGCCTTCCATCGAGCCGACCGAAGTGGGGATTCCCGCATCGTGCACGCTGGCTAGCCGAGCCGCGCCCTGCTGCACCTGCCGCAGCGCGTTCCGCCAGCTGTCGGCCGGACCGTAGGCTTCGACCGGCGCGTGTGGGCCGGAGGCGTCGCTGTCGAGGCGAGCTAGGAGAAGCGCCTTGATGCCGTACCCCGCAACCGTCACAGCCGGGGTCCCCATGATCTGCCGGGCGATGCGCGAGCAAGCTCGGTACTCCGGCTCGTCGCCGTTCGCCTCCTCGGCCACCCAGGCGGACATGAACTCGGCGCCGAGGGCAAACAGGACAGCATCGGGATGCGCGCCGCCTGTCCTTAGCCGCCCAGCGGCATCACGAGCGCGAGCGGCCCGCTGACGGAGGTCGGCTGCCTGAGGAGCGACCTTCGCGGTGTTCTTCTTCGTCATGACCCACTCCCTCACGCCAGAGGGAGGTAGCCGTAGGCGAACACGCCCCCGGCGATGATGAGAGTGGCGGTGACGAGATCGCCAGCGAGATCAAGGAAGCGCGGGGCTCGAACATGCGCGGTGTCCGGCCGGATGGGCGCGATGGCCTCCCAGGCCTCGACGGTGCCGGGAGCGGCCTCGTCGGCCTCCAGCGCTGGCTTGGCGCGATTGTAGAGGGCTGACGGCGAGCGAGAGCGTTCACCGGCGCGCGCCGGTGCTGTAGAATGACGGATAGCCATGATCGTCTCCAGAGGACGTGCGTGGTCAGGGCCGATCAGGAGGGTGCAACCTCTTGGTCGGCTCGAACATTTCTGCTATCATCAAAGTACGATGTCAATAGGCGATAGCAGAAAACCGCGGGGGCGCCCGCCTACTGGGATCGGCAAGGCGATAGGCCTGCGCCTGTACCCAGAGCTTGAGGCGTCGCTCGATGCCTGGATCGAGGCACAGCCCGATCCCAAGCCTTCCCGGCCGGAGGCAATCCGGGAGGCTCTGGCGGAACACCTGAAGGCAAAGGGCTATCTCAAATAAGTATTGGCGATTTAATTGGCCCAATACGTGCTATTTCTAAGATCTCTGTTGTGAGCGTCGACTGCAAGATGAGCCGAGCAGTTCTTAATCTTTATCGAAGCAAGCTAGAGAAAGCTTTAGGTGTAACGGCAGACCGTCCTTTCGCCGTAATGATATGGGCGACGAAAACTCTTCAGTCGGAGGGACCAGGGCCCGCCTCTCCATTTCTAAAATATCCACCGGAGGCAATTACCACTGATGTGGCGTCTAAGTATTTTGCGCATCCATGGAAGATGGAAACGCTGTTTAATGAATTGCTTTCGACTAAAAAGATTCTGCTGAAAAAGGGCAAGAAGGGGAGGACTCTCGATTGCAAAAATTTCAATACGGTAGCTAATTTATCAAATATCTTAGGCCAGATTGAAAACGCGGAGGATGGCATTACGCTAGAGCGCATAGATGTCATGCAAGAAGTTCACCGCCTAGGTCAGAGGCAATTTGAATGGCAGAGAGGTTTCATGAACCTACCTCTGTTCTACAGATCGCATTTTATTTATGGCGGCAAACTAACCTCTGAATTCTTCCAACGCGAATATGGAATTCCTATTGTTAATTTTACGCTATTTTGTTTCGCGTTACGTGCGATGTTTACCGAGCGACCGGGAGTCTTAAAGTCGACGTCATTTTCCGATATTAGCATTTCATCAGAACAGCGTGATGCGTGCCTGCGACTTATTTCTCTTGACATAGCACAGGCGAGGGCTCTTGCGTCAAGCATACGATCTGGTCCAGGTCACATCTCGTACAAGCGTAGTATTCTGCGAACGCACCCATGCATTGAATTTCCAGAAGGCGGCGGCGCATTGGTTGCGCCGCTTCCAGATCTAGTCATGCTCCGCGCAACTTCTGGGTTGTTTTACGACGTTATCCGTGGCGGGGAAAACGTCAGGAACGAAATCGCGTTTCGGTTTGAGGAGTATAGCAGAGAACTGCTCTCGGCCCTCATGCCGTCGTTCGGCGTTGAGGGAAGCTACAAGTACAAGTATAAAAAGAATTTGGTCGATACGCCGGATTTATTTATCAGAGAAAATGGGACAACGCGTATTATCCTTGAATGCAAAGCGACAAGGATGAGTTATGAGGCCCGCTTTTCGGAACACCCGTTAGCTAATGCGCGGCGAGGATACGATGAAATTGCGAAGGGAATCTTTCAAATATGGCGTTTCGTTTCTCATTGTAGACGGGGCATAGTGCAGAGCGAGAAACTGTCGGAAAACACAGTAGGCATTGTTCTGACGCTCGACACTTGGCTGACGATGGCGAACGTTATGCAAAAAGATGTTATTGATGCGGCAAAGCAAATGTGCCTCGAAAGAGACACTGACATCATTGCTTCCGATCAAGTGCCGGTAATTTTTTGCCCAATAGACGAACTCGAGCATACGCTTTCGACGGCGACGGAGAGGGGCTTCATCACCGCGGTGGACGCCGCGACGCAAGAAAAATTTGAGGGTTGGATGCTGGGATCGGTGCATCAAAAGGTTTGCCCCGACGAAAAAACGCAGCGTATCTACCCCTTTGCAGATCGTGTTGAACAATCGATTCCTTGGTGGGGCAAGTTCGGGCACGCCTCTTCATGAGTGACTTCCCTCGCGCGGATTTCGACACCGGCATGTACTGTCTCAAGGCGATCGACCGGTGCCGCCTCCATCGGCAAACCGGATTGTTTCCCGAGCTGCCCCGGTTCGATGCGGCAATCATCGCCGAAGACTCGGGGAAGAATTTGGGGATGGCGACCCGTGAAGTCTTCTGGAGAAAGGCTGAGGAACGGCGCCAGCGTCGCTGATCTGCTCCGCGCCGGCAAAGCGACGGGGGTTTCGTGCGTCTGCTAAGGTTGGAGTGGATAGGTCGAGGACCGGATGCCCGCGGACAAACTCGCGCCATCGCGCCCGGAGGCCATTCAGCGGCTGCTCGAGCTCACTGAAGCGTAGGACGTGTGAATGAATCGCTGGTTGCTGCTCCTCGTCCTGAGCTTGTTCGCGCCTCGCGCTAGCAGAAGCCAAGGGGTTCAGCCGAAGCTCAGGCCGCCGGCCGACGATCGGCCTGCTTGGTGGAGCGCGATCGGCTCCGTTGCCCAGGCCCTGACGAGCGCACTCGCGCTGGCGGCCACCATCCTCGCGTATCGGACGACGCTTGACTTCCGGTCTCGGGACGAGGCCAAAGACGAGCTGCAGATCACTCCAGTCGTTTCTGTAACAATCACGGATTCCGCCAAGATTGAATTTATCAATCAGGGTTTTGGGCCTGCCATAATCAAAGAAGTTTATGTCCGGAGCGGAGACAATGTTGGCTTCATACGAACGAAAAAAATTTCTACCGAGGATCTTAAGGGCGTAGAGGCTGCCGCCCTCGGACTATTGGAATACACATTTAAGAAAGACTTCGTAGATGAGTTTGCGCAAATAAATAAAATAGATTATACGTTCTATACAAGCGGAAACATACCACTCGCCGGCGAAATCATCGCCAAAGACTCCCGGCTTGAATTCACGTCCAGCAATCTGAATGACCTCTACAGCTCCAAGCTTATTAATACCAAAAGTCGAGCTAGAATAAAGAGGATGATCAACGAGGGCGAAAGGGCTCACAATCTGGGAATATGCTATTGTAGTTTCACCAACGCACATTGTTATTTCTCGGCGTTACGCGGGGGGCATTACTCACGAAGAGGTAAAGAAGTGCTCTGATGCTGAGTTTTCATTCTAATAACCCAGGCTCAAAGCTGGCTTGCAGTAACTAGACGATAGTAAATTTTCGGCGCAAAGGCTCAGAAATGTCAATAAAAGATGCAGCGTCCATTGTGATATCTTTATCATCGCTAATCGTTGCATTAACAGTTGCTAGTAGAACAATATTCTACCAACACGAAGATGTCTTAGTATCGATCCAAGATGTGTCTTTGAAGCAAGTGAAAAAAGCCGACGGTGATTTCGTTGTCGACGGAACAATTGGTGTTGTGCTTATTAACGACGGCACAACGCCTGTAGTCATCAATGAATTCCACTATCAACTGGCCCGCGCCGCGACGGCCAGCTCTGAGGCTAAATCATGCAACGGTACCGGAGATTTCGTTTCGTTGCAGGGATATATCAAAACTCCAATTGTTCTCAAATCCGGAGAAGCACAAGTTGTTTCTACATTTATCGAAAGCGCTGAGAACATGAGTGCTGTATACTATGATTCGGAAAAGCGGACGTCTCTAGAAAAACAACGCATATATCTGTGCCCTACGTTGATGATGGGATATTATGGCCCGCTTAGCGGATATGGTTTAGCAAAATTGGATCTTGTCCCCTTCGATATGTATGCCAGCTCAGATCCGGGCTACGTATCCAATTCCCGCAATCGAGAGCAGGATCTGATATTCAGAACGATAATTGATAAGCGCCGATATTTTTGAGTGCATAGCCTGAGGTGTCGACCGCGGGCGGCACATCGCCCCGTCGGCTCTCGTGACCCTGAGACTGGGGCCGGCACAGCCTCACGGAGAGAAGCCGCCGGCTGCCGGCGATTATGCCTCCGCCGGCTGAGCATCCGCCGCGACCCTGCGAGGACGGCGGATCGGTGTTAGGGCTGCCGCGTTGGCAGGCACCTGAAATCTTCTGGTCACAACGGACGCCGAGCCGGTGCGGGCGGTTGGGCTAGCACACGCGCGGCCGCCGGTGGCACCGCAGATCGCGTGAGCTGCACCAGGGCGGCAATGAGGCCGTCCATGGCAGCAGCGGCACCGTGAAGAGCCTCGGCCGCGCCCACGGCCGCCAGGGCGGCTTCCTTGGCCGGCGCGCAATCCTCGTGCAGCTAATCAAATGCGCATTGAGTCCGAAGCTTGCTCGCTGCCTTAAAGATGCAATATCATCCTTGGCTCTGTGATCATACTTGAAGGGCGTCGTTAATGCTTGATAAGCTGTACCATGAAATATTCGAAATGGTAGAGAAAGGTGAGTCCGACGTCGTTGAGTTTAAACTCAGGGTTCCGACCGACGCCATATTCGCCAAGAATATTCTATCTTTTGCAAATTCGTATGGCGGAACATTGTTAATCGGCGTAGATGGTGACGGAGCTTTGGTCGGTATTTATGGCCCAGAAGCAGATATTATCGCGAGACGCCTTGGTCGCATAGCGAATGGCCTAATGCCAGGAAGATGCACAATCCAGCTCATGCCCATCGAGGGTGATCGAGCTATTATAGTTGTGAAAGTGGCACCCCCAAAACCGGGCGAATCTCCGATTGTAGACCCGAACGGAAGATTATTCGTCCGCCAAGGAGAGAGCATAATATTAGACAACGCGCCATTCACGAGCTTTGTTCATGATGCCGTTATTCCAAAGCCTAAGCCGGGTAAAAAGTTTGTAGTATTTGTTGCGATGTCTTTCCGCTCGGAGGAAGAGCCAAGCTTAATCGATTACGGTAAGGCAATGGAGAGAGCCGCAACAAGAAGCAAATTAGAGATTACATTGACGCGGATCGACGAAAAGGAAGGCGACTACGAGATTTCTCAAGAGGTTATGAACGAGATCGATAAGGCCGACGTCGTTCTTACCGATTACACCCTGTCACCTCACAATGTCTATTTCGAGGCGGGGTACGCAAGGGGAAAGGGTAAGCCACTAATCCAGACCGCAAGGTCGGATACAAAGCTTGAGTTTGATGTTCGTAACTGGAGAACGCTTTTCTACAGGAACGCGACGGAACTCGAAGAAGCTTTGCTAAAAGCATTCGACAGCTTGGGTAGTGTATAACGCCTTCGCGAGTTGTGCCAATGCGAGTCGATACATTGGCACATCACGATGAAGCAGGGTGCTGCCGTGGCATTGGCGTGTATTGCCCGCGCTACTGCCGGATCATGTGCGTGGTACAGGGCGTGCTTGCGGCCTACTCCGCCACATCCCGCTACGGTCCGATTAAATTGCCCGTGCGATCTGGCCACCGAGTGCCAGCGCTCGTCGTGATCGTGCCGTCTCGGAAGACAGTCACGTACACAGGCTGGCCGCCGACAGCTCGGATGGGCTCCAGGCCGGCGTTGAGGGGTAAGCGCATCTGCCGCTGCGCCCCCATGATCCGGGACAGCAGCTTCTGCTCACCCGCCATGCCGAGGCTGCTCAGGTCCGCGTCCGGATCAATGCCGGCTCGGCGGACGTCGGCATCCGGCACCGGGGGCGACATGGACAGGACGTCGAGTGGCAGGTCCAAAATCTCGCCCACCGGCAAATCGACGGCGTCGCCCTGCATCCACTGAGCGCCGGGCACGTCCCATTTCTCGCCGGCCTGGACGACAAAGGCGCGGCAGGCGTTCCGTGCCCGTGATAGGCCGGCAACGGTGACCTGGATCCCAGCGATCTCGCCGTGCTGGCCGAGGAGGTGATCCTGCTGCTCGAGGAAGTCGGCCAAGAAGTCCGGCGCACCCTCGGCGAAGGCGTCGACGTCTGCGAACCGGAGCCCTGCCTCGACAGCGAGCTGAGCCAGCACGTAGAGCGGACCGCGCAGCGCGATGACGCCCGGCCAGTGAGGTAGCGCGATCGCCTTCGAGGTGAAGCCCTGCACGTACCCGCCGCCGTCGTAGCAGGCAGTGTCGGTGCAGACCGTCACGCGCTCCCGGTGCGTGATGACGTTCACCGCGGTCATGATCTGGGCTCCTGGCGCTGAGCGAGGCTGATGAGGCGGACGCCGTGCCCGACACAGGCCATAAGCGGGTCTCCGCTGGCGAGGCCGGCCAGCGCGCCGCCGGCAGCACCGATGAGCGGCGATGCCCGTGCAGGGCGTGGATGGTGGCGCGGCGGCTCGACAGGGGCGAGGTTCGATCGGGCGGACATGGTGGCGCTCCTGTCAGGCGACGATGCGCAGCTGCGGGGGGCGGGGCGAGACTGGTTCGAGCGGCCGGCCGATCTCATCCGGCCAGCGGTGGATCACCTGCTGCGTCACGCCGGCCTCGCTGACCTCGGTGAGCACCACAGCGCCGCCGATCGTGTGGCCGACAGGAGCGTCCGGGGCGGCACTCAGGAACGGGGCCGGTGTATCCCGCTGCAGCTCGATCACTTGGCGGAGCTTCTCGGCAGGCCGGCTCACGTCGAAGGTGCGGCCGACCTTCAGCCCGATCCGGCGCAGCGCCTCATCCTCAGGCATCGGCGCGAAGTAGGCCTGCATGTGCTGCAGCGTGAACGCCGGCACGTCGGCGCTGTCGCGCGAGGCCAGCGTGTGCAGCTCGACCCGACGCCGGGCAGCGGACCAGCCCATCAGCGCGAGCTCGAAGTCGCCACCGAAGGCGCTGAGCTCGTGCGCCTCTTCCAGCGCGGCCGCGGCGCCGGCAACGATCGCGTCGAAGGAGGCGAAGGCCTCCAGCTCCTCCGCGAAGGCCCAGCGCGCCACCGTGGCACCTCGACTGGCGAACACCAAGCCGAGGTGCGGGAGTGCGATCGCCTTCGACACGAAGCCGACCGGCGCACCCTCGGGCGTGTAGCTGGCCGTATCCGTGACCATGCGGCCACGGGATCCGGAGGCGATGGCGTTAACGGCGGTCATGGTGCGGCCGGTCAGGCGGCAGAGAGGAAGTTGCCGCGGTCCTCGATGAAGCGCTCCGCCTGCTCCATCGCCCAGGGCCACCGGGTGAACAGCTCCCGCGTGTTCTCCGGGGTTTGCTCCTTGGGCGACCCGTCCCAAGCGATCCCCGACCAACCGAGCGTACAGGCCGCCACACGCCCGATCCTGTCATCCTCGACGCTGGCTGCAGTCAGCGTCACGCGCCGACTGTCCGCGGCGCGCCGCAGCCTCTTGTCGGTCAGCTTGCGCTCGAACGCGACGCACTGCTCGGAGTCCTGGCCCGCGAGCGTAATCGTGATCGGCGACCCATCGTCCTGACGCAACACGGCGCCAGTGTGTGGGTGGGCAAGCTCCATCACGGCGCCCTTGCTGGCTTTGCCCTTGAGGTCGAGGTCGGAAAGGTCATTCACGGCTGGTCTCCTGCTGAAGGATCAAGGGCCCCGACCGGCCGGTACATCCGCGGTCCGGCCAGGGCATCAGCGCCGGGGCGCCGAACGGAATGGGGTGCCGGCCGCGCCCCCGTCTCTCCAGGGCCGCCGGCTCTCGCTGTTCTCTCGGACACCTGCGAGTGGTCCGCGCCGGGGATCATGCGACCCGGCAGAAGGGCGTCAGCTCTGGGCCGGGAACGTGCCGGTTATCAGGGCCTGCGACCGCTTCACCGCGAGCGCGAGGCGCTTCTCGGCGCGGGCGGTGAGCATGTTGCGGATGAAATTGTCCCGGTCCTCGCTGGAGACGAGCACCTCGGTGTCCATGCGGTCGAAGATCTGGGCGGCCACCGCGAACGAGCCGACCAGGAACCGGCCCTCCGGCATCACTGGCGTCACGGCCGTCGGCATCCCCCAGACCCGGCGCAGCTGCTCCGGCCCGAACGGTCCGCTGCCGATGTACTGGCCGGTGGTGTCCTTCATCGCGACCATGCGTATCCAGTCCATGGTGTTGAGCACCATGCCGGTAGCCGGCAGCAGCGACTTCTCGGCCTGGCCGATCGCCATCAGCAGCATGTCGGCCGGCGTCGGGCTGCTGATGCCGGTCAGCAGCGCCATGTCGAAGGAGGTTGCCTGCGGCAGAAGGCCGAACAGGTTCTGGCCGGTGCCGTCGCCGAGCAGAAGCTGGCGCTCCTCCGCCTCGTCCAAGCCGTAGACGAGCTCGCCGTCGAGGGTGGAGCGGAGCGCGGGCACGTCGTCGAAGAGCTGCCGCGAGATCGGGATCCAGTGCGCGATCGTGCGCACCGGGGCCTCAGCCTCCTCATAGCTGATCACCGATTCCGGCTTCAGCGCGCCCTCTGCCACGGTTGCCGCGTTGTTGGTCCGCACGGTCTGCCGGACGAACTGGACGAGGTTGCTCTCGGTCTCGCCCGGAGCGAGCAGCCCGCGGACCGTCATCGGACGCTGCGGGCAGGGCAACGATACCCGGCTGACGGGCCGGAGTAACGAGGGCGCCACCGGAACTGGTCGCCGAGGTCAGGGCCTTTACCTCGACGCGGGCGGTGCCGCGCAGGCCGCCGGAGACGAAGCCCTTGAAGCCTTCGCTTTCGGTGAGCTTGTTGCCCCAGCTCTCGTCCTGCGATCCGCCGCCGGCCGGGCCGCTGCGGCGCGCCAGCTTCTGCTCGACGTCGAGGAGGCGGGAGTCGTGCTCCTCGAGCCGGTCCTTCGCGGTGCCGAGGGCCGTCTTCATCTCGCTGCCGATGCGGGTCAGCTCGCGTTGGACGAGTCCGCCCACGTCATCGCCGCCGCCCGCATCCTTGCGGCCGTAATCACGGTGTGCGGCGGTGAGGCTAAACGAGGCGGCCACGAGGTCGACGGACGACAGACCGCCCAAATGGGTTGCGTGATGCGCCAGCGTCGCCGCGTAGGTGTCGGGCACGGCGAGAAGAACGAGGCAGGCGATCGCCAGCCCTGCGAGCGCGAAGTGTCGGTGATTGCGTCGGGTGAACATGCGATCCTCACGGACGATCCCGCCCGTGCTGGGCAGGTTCAACTCGGGAAGCCAGAGGATCAGGGCGAGCCCGTCAGCCTTCCAGCGCGACAAAACGAGGGCTCACGCCCGTCGAGTTCTGCCCTTCGCCAAGCCCGGACTCACTCCGGTAACCGGAAGGTCTGCCCGCATCCACGCCAGTCTCACACCGGCCTTTCACGCGAGGATCGCATCGCATTGCGATAGACGATAACTCAGAATCTATGCGGCGCGATTGGTTCCGTCAATCGTGGGCGAGGACGCTTCCCCAGCAGCCGAGAGCAGCGCGGAGCCGGCCGCGTAGAGCTTCGATCCGGCTCGCACCTGACCCTCAATGCTGACGGACAAGGCGCTGCCGACCGCAAGCGCGGCCTCGGCAACGTCCAGCGGATCTAGGCCGCGCCGAATCATCGCCCGCAGCGTGCTCCGGATCTCGTCGTGCAGGGGCATGTCGGACAGGTCGTCGGTCAGCATTGGGGGTCTCCTGGATCGGTCGCGAGGGACGTGCGGCCTGGTCTCAGGGCCGCTGCGGCGGAGGCAAGGGCTTCCAGGGAGTGTTCAGCTTGCGCTGGCGCTCGGCGATCTTCTCGGCGCTGTAGCCGCCGTGCCGGTAGTTGCCGTTGCGCTCACCGGATGGTGCACCGGAGCCGGGTGCGCCGCCGTGCAGCCTGCACCTGTGTTTGCCGGCGACGGGATAGCGCCTGCACGGCGACCCCGAGCGCGTCTTGGCACCGCAAAACATGCGATCCTCCATGGGGTTGAGCGACATTATTTCGAAAACCTGCGGCGTTGCGCGTTGCAGTCCCCATCCGGTTGTCGGTCCCTAAACCCCAGACTTTCGACCCGCCCTCCGGGCACGGGGAGCGAATGCGATCAATCTCGGCAGCACTGACCTAACCACGTGGTCGGACACCTGCCGTCAGTCGCATCACGTAGGCGGGGCCAGTAACCAACCTGCGCGACCTTGCTCATCGGCTCGATGACTGCAGAACGGAAGTGGGAAGCATGTTTAAGGGAACGACCGAGGTCGGCTACGTGAACCGGAATAGCCAGGAGGTCATCCGCAGGACCGACGAGCCGGGGAACGATCACCTGCAGAAGGTCTACGTCCTGCGGTGTCATCCGTGCGGCCACGTGTACGGTGCCAATGGGACTGACATCCACCTTCGGCGCTGCCCGGCCTGCGATGGGGGCCGCCCAGGGCTGTCCTATGCAGCCTGACCAGGCAGCCTGTGGACCCAAGCTCCCCATCAGCCGGTCCCCGTCAGCTTGAGCTCGGCGATCGAGCTGCCGTGCTGGAGGCCGAACTCGGCGAGGATCCGCAGCGGGACCTTCGTGGCCGGATCATCGGGCGGCGGGGTCTTGATACGCAGCGGCCAATGGCCGTGCCGGGCACGCCAGGTACGAACCTCCAGGCGCCAGCGCTCATCCGACAGACTTGCGAGATAGGCGTCCTCGGTTGGTTTGCCGGGCTGGCTCGTGGGCAATGGCGCAGCGTAATCCTGCCACCTCTGTCGGTTCAGCCAGACGTCGGCGCTCTGGACGAACTCGGTTCCGGTCTTGCCGATGCGGGCCTGCTCGGCGGCATAGGCCCTGGTGCCAGCGATGATCTCGGCAGGGGTGACGCCTCGTCGCCGAGCTTCCAGCCAGCGCTTCCGGGCCTGTGTGGTTGGGAAGGCCGTGCTGCGCTTTGGGTAGGCTTCCCGGAACTCTGCAAAGCCTTCGGGCTCGGTCCCCTTGGGGACTATAGGGGTATCTCCTCTCCTCTCCTCTCCTCTGGTTCGCAGGCCCGAAGCAATTGCTTCATCTGCATCGTTTTGCATCAATGACTTAGCGCGACTTACTCCGCTGTTAGTCCCGCCTAACTCGCCCGCTACTCGCCTCTTACTCGCCAGTGACTCGCGGTTTAGTAGCTCCTTACCCACCCGGTAATTGGCGAGTAACCCGTCCTCGGTGACCTGGATTTTGCCCGCCTCAACGAGCTTCCGCAGCAGGGCCACGGCCTTGATATGGCCGCACCGGAACAGGCCCTGCAGCAGCTTGACCGAGTTCGGGATCGGGCCGCCGACCCGGTACATCTGGTGGCAGAGCCGGAGGTAAGCGGCCTCCACCTCCAACGGCAGATCGACTGTGCCTGTGTCCCAGGCTTCGAAATCCATCTTGTAGAATTCGCCTTTCATCGCGCGGTCTCCGCGAGCACGTTGCAGGCGATGTCGCAGAAGCAGACGATGCGGCTGGTCGGGCCGGAGCGCTGCTTCAGGATCTCGATCTCAAGTTCGTTCTGGCAGCGCGCGAGGCGGTCCTGCTCGACGTCCGAGAGATCCAGCTGACGCTCCAGGTAGTAGGCGTCCCGGTAGAGCCCGAGTACCACGTCGGCGTCCTGCTCGATCGAACCACTCTCCCGCAGATCGGCGAGCTGCGGCCGCTTATCCTGGCGCTTCTCCGCCTCGCGGTTCAGCTGGCTCAGGCCGAGCACCGGGATGCCGAGCTCCTTGGCCAGCCCCTTCAGGCCTGAGGAGACCTCCGTCATCTCCTGCACCCTGTTTCCAGCGTAGCGCTTCGAGGGGCGGATCAGACCGATATGGTCGATGATGATCGCGGCGAGCGGGATGCCCTGGCGCTCGGCACGGAGCCGCATCTGACGCGCTCGAGCGGCGATCTGCGCCAGGGTCACCCCGGCCTGCTGCTCGATCCAGAGTGGAATGGTCGAGCACTCTCGCTGAGCCACAACCAACCGCTCAAGGTCATCGTCAGACAGGCCACGAGCCTCAGCGATCGCGCGGTAGGTAAGAGGCTCATAGGCCCGCGGATCGTAGGCCAGAGCCGCCAAGATGCGTTCCGTGAGCTCGTCCGACCCCATCTCAAGGGAGAAGAAACCGACGGCGCCGGAGCGGCGCGCTGCCGCCAAGGCGATGTGAAGGGCGACAGTGGTCTTCCCCATGCCGGGCCGCCCGGCGAGCACAATGAACTGGCTCGGACGCAGTCCGAGCGTGTCATGGTCGAGCTTGGGCAGACCGTAGGGAACGCCCTGCGGTGCGAGGCCCTTCCGGACCTGATCGATGCGGTTCAGGACGTTGCCGGCACTCTGCCCGAGGCTGACACGGCGGGCGTGCTCGGCGAGGCCGGCGCTGGCCACCTCGTCGAGCTGCGCGATCATGTTCGTGGCGTACTCGGCCGGGCTTCGGACCGAGCCGTCGGTCATCTGAGCGACGGCGGCCTGTGCGGTCTCCAGCACGCGACGCATCTGTGCCGCCTCGGCGATCATCCGGGCATAGCCCGGCGCGCCGATAACGGTGATCGCTTCGGCACAGAGTTTCGCGAGATAGGCGCTGACGGAGATACCGCCGAGGTCGGCATTGCCGAGCACGGAGGTCATCAGCTTCCAGTCGATGACCTCTCCGGCATCTCGACGCTGGCACATCACCTCGAAGACGTGCCGGTGCATGTCCTCGAAAAAATCCTCGGCGCGGACATGGTCGCGAGCGCGGTCGAGGGCCTCGGGATTCCGGAGGATAGCTCCGAGGAGCGCCTGCTCGGCGTCGAAGGCGTTAGGCGGGACGGGATCTGCGACGGGCGGCATCATCGGGCCGCCTCCCGCTGTGCAGCCTGAAGCGCCTGGATCAGCTCCGGAAGGCGCTCGCGCACGACGCAGATGCCGGCGCGGGTCGGCTGTGGCTCGCCGTGGTTGCGGCGGCTGGCGCTGAACACGCGGAGATCCACAAGGGTGTAGCCGTCATGCTCAGCAACCCTGACGCGGATCTCCTCCGCGTTGTTCTTGCGCAGCGTGGCGATGGTGCGGGGATCGCTCACGCGCAGCCTCCCCGGAGGAAGGCCCGCGCCGCGACGCGGCCGGCGACGATGCCGATCACCATGCCCCGGCCGTCCAAGACCGCCGTTAGAGCGCTTGCCAGAGCCGGCCGATCCGCCCTATCACTAGGGTCGGTTTCTTTGCGGGAGCCGACCTTCTTAGCGCCGTTCCGGGATCCAACCCCCGGGGCGGCGTTTTCGTTTTTCGGCTTCAGCGAGCCGGATTTTGGGTTTGCAAGTGGGGTGCTAACCCATTGATCCATAACAGGATGGCGAGTGCCCGGTTTGCAGAGTTCTTCTTTGTTTTCAGCGGCCTGCCCCAATCTACGAATCTGGGGGTCAGAGGTTCGAATCCTTTCGGGCGCGCCATCACTTATCTAGACTCCAAGACATCGCCGAATCGACCGGGGCAACGCTGCGGCTAGCAGCGGGACCACTCGAGTTCAGCTTACGCGCGCACCGGATGCGCGAGCGGCACGTGTGAACGGCAGGCTGATAAAGCTGTCGACAGCGTCCGCCCCCTGGAACCGCCCAGCGCTCCATCCGTAGCCTCCGTGTCGCTGATTGATACGGGGGCCATCATGATGGCGCTGGGCGTGTTCTGTGTCGTGGCAGGCGTCAGCATGGCAGCCGGATCCCTGTGGTCTCCGCGTTACCGTGCCATCCTTGAAGTGATGGGTGGCAGCCTGTTCCTCGCCGGGCTTGGCTTCGCGGGAGCAGACCTCACACTGGCGTCCTGATCCAGCCCCTCTCTCGGTCCGTGACCCTGGGCGACAGGGTCCCGCTCGGGCGGCTGCCACGAAGCTAAACTCTTTCGTGATCGCTCCTCCGGAACCATCAATCAGCGCCCTGCCTTCCTCAAGGGGTCGAGGACGTTTTGCTGCCCCCCTCGATCCGCTGGTTATCCGGCTCCGACGGGCGGCACGAGAGGAAGCCTCCCTTGCGCACTTCGATGATCACCGCCGCTCTCCTGGCCGCGTTCAGTGCCGCCGCTTTTGTTGCCCCGGCATCGGCAGCCCCTCTCAGCCCGGCTCCAGCCGCGACGGTTGCCGGCGCCCCGGACAGCATCACCGACATTCGTTGGCACCCGATCCGCCGCATGCATCGCGCGGAACGTCGCTTCATGCATCGGCACTTCCGCCACCGCAGGTAGCAGCTCGGCGGCTGCTGCCGGCGACGCCATCTGAAGCTCGGCCGCGGAGGACACCGCTGCCGGGCCTTTCTTGTGCGATCTGGGTCCGAGGCTCGGCGCTTGGCGGTAGCCGCTCCTGCCCGCCCGCCGCTTCCCCCATATGGCCAGGGCGGACGAGGTGCCCAGGTCATTCTTCCAGATCCCGGTCTCCACCGCGCAACCACACGATCTGTGAGGTGTGGTGATTTTCGCTGGGCCCAGGCTCGGCTCCGGATCGCTACCGTCCTTGAGGTCCGGCTCGCCGTCGATCTCGTTCAGACTCTTGCGCCGAGCCAGCGTCCACGTCGCCTTGAGCGCGCTAAGGCACGGCCGCGTCGATGATCAGCAAGCCACGGGCTTTGCCGGACGTGGCGTCGAGCGTCGTGACGGCGCGCCACAAGCGCTCGCTGCCGACAAGAAAAGGCCGGTAATCCCCGTTCACATCGCCGACAAAGACGAGATCGCGGTCCGGGAGATATCCGAGGATCGGCGAGAAGTGCCCGGCGCCCCGGCCGAACAAGGGCCCCCGGTGGAAGTTGACGATCAGCCGCTTGGCGGGATCGTTGCCGCTGATCATCGCCGCGCGGAATTCGGGCAACGAGAGATCACGGACAACACGGACCGGACGATCGAGCCGCCTTCGGATCAGTTCCGCCAGCTCATCCAGCGTCAGCCCGTTCACCAGCACCCCGAACCAGGGCTGAAACGCCGTGCCGCGGAGCACGTCGGCTTGTGAAAAATCGACGCCGAGGGAGCGGAGCAGGTTCGCCACGCTGGCAGGACCGCAGAAGCTCGGGTTGCTCTGGTATTCGTAAGGACGACGCCGGTACGCCGCGGCCACGGGCAGGGCCCAGGCCCGCGCCAGAAGGGCAGGATCGTGAAAGTCCGCGCCTGTCGCGATCGAGATCACGGACGGGTCGGCGTTCGGGCTGACGAGACGCGGGCCGAGGATCGCCGCGCCGAGGATCCCGGCCAAGAGCGCGATCGCTCCGAGGACAGCGGACCGGCGGCGCCTCCAGCCACGGCCGCGTCGCACCTGTTCGGCTACCATGCTGCGAACCCTCCGCTTCGAATGGGATTGCGCCCGGCCGCTACGGGTCCAGCCGGATGGCGAACCGGCGCAGGACGGCACAGGCTCCGCGCACCGGCCGAACGGCGACGATCCGCGCCTCGCCGGAGGTCGCATCCTGAACCACGGACTCCGAAACGATGCAGTCGCAGGCCAGGGTGCGGGTCATCTGCTCCAGGCGGCGGGCCACGTTGACGGTGTCGCCGACCGCGGTGAACTCGACGCGCTCCGCCCCGATGGTGCCGATGAAGACCGAGCCGCGGTGCAGACCGATCCCGATCCGGACCGGCGGCAGACCCGCTTGCTCCCGCTCGCCGCTCCAGGCCGTCATCGCGGCCGCAAGTGCGCGGGCCGCCGCCACGGCGCGATCGGTATCTTTAGGCGCCGCGTGCGGCACGCCGAACACGGCCATGACCTCGTCGCCGACGAACTTGTCGACAAGGCCGCCTGCCGCCTCGATCGCCCGCGCGGTGCGTGTCCGGAACTCCGCGAGGAAGGCCGCAACCTCGCCGGGTGCCAAGGTCTCGCACAGACGGGTGAAGCCGCGGATGTCGGCAAACAGCACCGTCGCCGCCTGCTCCCAGCCGGCGCGCAGCGCGACCGAATCGGTCTCGGCGACCAATCGGGCGACCGCCGGCGCAGCCAGGCGCGCGAGGTTGTCGCGATGACGCGTCGCGATCCGGGCCGCGGAGCGCAGGCGCTGCGTCCGCAACGCGAGCCACGTCAGGGCAAGCCCGACGAGGCTGAGGGTGACGGGTTCCGGCGCCGTCGCGGTTGCGAGTCCCAGAAGCAGCGGCATCGCCGCCGCGGCGAGGAGCGGGGCGCCCCATGCCGCGGCGGTGTCGCGTTGGCGGACGGACTGCGGCCCGGCTTCCCGACGCTTCCGACCGGAGCTGGGACCGGCGTCCACCGTCGCCGTGCGGGCGTCCGGAAGGAACATCGTTGGCATCAGCAGCCCGAGCAGACGCGGTTGATGATGCGCTGCGCCTTGAGGTGCTCGCGCTCGACGGCGGGAGAGCGGGAATCCTGGCCTTGCGAGGCCGGGAGGGGATGGGCCGTCGCGGCCGGGCTCGGAACGTCGGGCTGCGCGAAGCGCGGGATCGGCTGCGACCACGCGGCATTCGGGGCCGCCAGCGCGAGGACAAAGGCTGCGATCGCGGCGCCTGCCGTAAATCTCGTCCGATAGTGGATCATGGTTCTGAGCTCCGGATTTCGGAGCCTCATGCGTACATCTTCGATATTTCGCCGCTGTTCCGCAAAGCGGAAATGCTATTACAGCGGAAATGTGGCAGATATTTTCCATATCTCGAGGGATGTTCTGATCAATATCTATTTAATTTTTGGGCTGGCGTGAAATCACGCGAACGGCACCCGGTCCAGCGGGCCGGGTGCCGTCATAGTCACAGAGAGGGCGGCCACGCGTCTTGTAGCGGCCCTCGGCAAGGTCCGGTGTGCGATCAGGCGGCCTTGCGCACGCGGCCGCCGTATTGGGACAGGAGCCGCAGGATCTCGGCCTTCGCGTCGTACGTCGCATAGGCGGCGGCGAGGCGCTGCGCCTCCCGACGGTGGCCCGGCGCGTCGAGCACGGTCCGGACCGCCCGCCGGATCGCCGCCGGCGTCGGCTCGTTCGTGGCGAGGTCGATCCCGGCCCCCGACCACGCGATGCGGGCATTCACGTCGGCCTTATCCTCCGTGAGACCGGCGGCCACGAGCGGGATTCCGAAGCTCAGCGCTTGGTTGACGCTCCCGTAGCCGCCGTTGGTCACCATGGCGTCGATCCGGGGCAGCAGCCACTCGAACGGCAGGTATTGTGAGAGCCGCGCATTGGCGGGAATCGGACCCGGGATGGCGTCCAAGCCCCGCCCGCCCGCCGTCACCACGGTCAGGATATCGGGCTCACCGGCGAGAGCCTGGAGGGCCGGGCCGACGAGCAGGCCGAAATCGTGGTTTGCGACCGTGCCTTGCGTGACGAGCACGACCTTGCGGGTGCCGTCGAGATCGCCGGCCCAGGGCGGGAGCGCCGCCTGACCCGGGACGATCGGCAAGGCCCCGATGAAGCGCACCGTCGGCGGCATCGCGAACGGGTATTCGAAGCTCGGGACGGTGAGCTGCAGGTAGGTGTCGGCGAGCCGGACGACCGCGTCGAACAGCGGCCAGGGCGGCGCCGCCAGGCCGAGCTCCGCCAGGACGGCGGCGAGGCTCAGCCCGACCGGCCGGTCGACCGCCGCGTCGTAAGCCTCGGCGATCCGTCCGTAGGCCCTCTCCTGCTCCGGTGACTCCGCCGGCGGAAGGCCCATGAAAGCCGGGGCTTTGTCGGGGCGCGTGCAGTGGAGGAACGAGGTGCCGCACAGGACGATGGCGGGCCGCTCCGCGCGCGGCCCGAGCAGCAGCGGCAGGGCGCCGAAGAACATGTCGTCGCCAATCACCACCGAGGCGGGAAAGGCCTGCAGCGCCGCGCGCAGGCCCCGGTGCTGGTCGGGGATCCGATCGACGAAGATCCGCTCCATGGCGACGCGCAGCCAATCCGGCCCGGGCGGGATCTGAGCCAGTTCGGGCACGACGGCGCGGAGATCGCGGCCGTCGAAATCCGCTGTGCCCGGCAGGGGCATGAAGCGCGCACCCGACGCCGTGATGCGGTCGCGGAAGGCGGAGCCCGACAGGACCATGACCTCGTGGCCGTCATCGACCAGCATGCGGGCGATGGCCAGCAGGGGGTTGAGATGCCCGGTGGCGGGCGTCGAGCAGAGGAGGACCTTCATCGCATGTCCTATCTGTGAGGGGGGATAGCGGGCGCCGCACGATCGCCGCGAGGCCCGGGAGACAGGCTGGGGGCGGCCCGTTACGGCGCGGCTGCGGAGCGCGGCCGAAACGATTACGGCTGAAACGGGGGCGGGCAGGCCCTATGCGGCGACCCGCAGCGCATCGATGCGGCGGATTCCGCTATGGCCCTGGATGACCGGCATCGCGCCCGTCAGGCGCAGGTCTGGGGCGAGGCGCATCAGGGCGCCCAGGCCCTCTTCCAGCTCGATCCGGGCCAGGGCCTCGCCGATGCAGCGATGCGCGCCGCCGCCGAAGATCGGATGCAGGCGGGGAAGGTCGGTGCGCCGGATATCGAACGTGTCGGGATGCGCGTAGACCGCTTCGTCCCGCAGCGCCGACAGCGTCGAGAGCAGGATCATGCTTCCCGCCGGCACGACATGTCCGTCGAGCGCAATATCCTCCTGGGCGACCCGCCCGGCGGAGCCGACGCTCGGCTCGTAGCGGAGCGACTCCGCCACCGCGGCCGGGATCAAACCGGGATCGCGGCGCACCGCCGCCCATTGCCCGGGATGCTGCAGCAGCAGCGCCACCTGCATCGCGCCGGCGACCCGGGTCGTGTCGGTGCCGCCGATGATCATCTGCACGAGCTGGACGACCACCTCCTGCGGGGTGAGTTCGCCCGCCGCATCCGCCTCCGCCAGGAAGCGTGACAGGAAATCGTCCTGGGGCGACGACCGGCGCGCCTCGAGGATCGCGCGCACGTAATCCTGCAGCGCGAGCGCCGCCGCTTCGAGTTCCGGAATGTCCTCCGGTCCGAAGGTGAAGCTCAGCACCCGGGAGACCTCGTAGGCGAGCCGCGTGAAGCGTGGGATGTCGTCGCGCGGCAGGCCGAGGATGTCGGCGATGGTCTGGGCCGGGATCAGGGACGTGTAGCGCTCGACGAGGTCGATCTCGTCCTCCGCCAGCACGTCCCGGACGAGGCTCTCCGCGGCCGCCCGGATCCGGGGACGCAGGCCTTCGATCATCCGGGCCGCGAAGGTGCGGGTGAAGGGCGAGCGGCGCCGGCGATGGACGGCCCCGTTGGCAGTGAGCATCCCGTGCGCGAAGATATCGAACAGCGTGCCTTCCGGGATCCCGCGCGTCTCCGGATAGAGCGTCTCCGTCGCCCGGGCGCGGGGGTCGCGCATCAGTAGGTCGACATCGCGGGCACGGAGCACGAGGTAGCCCGCGACCTCGTGGCCGACGACGGGCAGCCGGGGCCGCCATGCACGGAACACGCCGTGCGGATCGGCCTCCAGCTCCGCCACCGTCAGCGTCGGGACGCCGTCCGGAGTCTCGGACAGGCCGCCGTGACGCGTCGGGTCATCGGTTCCGTTCATCTGTCATCCTCGCTGCTGTGATGCGCGAGAACTCTCGGAAGCCCGAGCTACAGGATGATTTCGGAAGCTCGGCCGACGGTTACGATCATAACATTCGGCGCGCCGGAAGGCACGAGCAGAAGAGCGGGCGGGCTGAGGAGCCATTCGCCCGGATTGTGCGCAAGGACACGTCCGCTGCGCTGCGTTTCGTGCGTCGGATAATCCGAAATCATGCCGTAACCCGGCCTATCGAGAAAGGCTCCGCTTCACAGAAGGAGAAGTCCTCATGGTTGAAGGGTGGGCGAATACGGACGACGTTTTCGAGACGTTGCTGAGAAGGACGATCACCGAGTCCGTGATCGGCGATTTGGATCACGGAGTCGTGCGTGACGAAGACCTTGTCCTGCGCCTGCGGCATTACGAGCGGCGGGCACGCGCGGAGCAGCTGAGCTCTCAGACGCTCCAGGTCATCACATCGGCGCGGCGCCTCCTGGGTGATCGGTCCGGGCAGGACGGGATCGGTGGCGGCAGGTCGCGGTGACGCCTGATCGGTGCGGACTGACGGTGCTGTCAGTCCGGTCGTGGCACCGCCTCCGGTGCCACATGTGGCTCGATGTCCCTCTCACATGCAGGTTTGCGGTTCCACCTTGTGCGTTCTGCACCACCCCCACCTCCGGAGCCTCCCTACGAGGGCTACGGGCTATAAGCTTGAAAAAATTTATCTGCCTGTCGATGGCATGCGCCTGTTGGAGCAAGCCCGTCATTCCGGGTCGCCCCAGGCGAGCCCGGAATCCAGAACCGCTCTCAGCGCAAGGTCTTGCCGCGTCGGCGTGTCTGGATCCCGGGCTCCGCTGCGCGGCCCCGGGATGACGCGCAGATGCGGCGATAGAGAAAAGAAGATGGAGAAATTGTCTCGAACGGGAGATGAAAATCACCCGATGTGCAACCCTTAGCCACGAGGGGAAGAAGCGGGCGTCGCTCTTCTTCGAAGACGCGGCGTGACCATGCATCCCTCTGTGGCGGAGTGAGCCGGGCGCGCCGGTTCGCGCCGACACCGGAGCCTTGCCTTCCGTCAGGCGCGGCTATCGCCCGCGGCTCCTCAGGCCGACCGCCAGGAAGCGCTCGATCATCGGGTTGACCTGCTCGGCCACCTCGATCGTGTTGAAGTGGCCCGCGAGCAGCGTCTTGGCGGTGACGAGCTGCGGGCAGAGTTCGCGCAGCAACTCCAGGTCGCGCGCCGCCTCGACCAGGGGCACGTCTGCCGAGATGTAGGCCATGGGAATCCGGCAGGCGCGCGCAGCCGGCACCGGGTCGTGGTGCCGGATCATGTTGCGGAGCGCCGAATAGGCCACGTGCTGCGGTGTCCTCAGGCAGGGGCCGAGGATGAACGTGTCGAAGAGTGCCTGCCGCCGCGCCGGGTGGTCGTAGTCGCAGCCGATCGACCAAGCCATCTCGCGCACGACGGCCCGGTAATCCGGGCCGCCGACGCCCGCCAGCAGCCCCTCGATCTCGGGGCTGCCGGCTGCGTCCGGTGACGGCAAGACGATGGTGTCGATCATCACGAGACCGGCGGCGAGGTCGGGATGGCGGCCGCACAGTTCGAGGGCCACGGCGCCGCCGAGGCTGTGGCCGATGACGACCGGCCTCACCAGGCCCAGGGTCCGGCTCTGCCACGCGATGTCGTCGGCGAAGCCCGCCATCGTGTAGTCCTGCTCGGGCGCATCGCTGGCGCCGTGACCCCGCAGGTCCACCGCCACGACGCGGCGGGTCTTCGAGAAGTGCCGGATCTGCGGCGTGAAGATGCCGTGATCGCCGGTCCAGCCGTTGATCAACAGGAGCGGCTGCCCCTCGGGCGTGAGCGGTCCGGCCTCGATATGGGCGAGCTTGGCGCCGTCGCGCGTCAGGTGGACGGGCTGCCAGGGGGGCGGGTCGAAGATCATGCGGTTTCTCCGTGCTGTCGAGAGGGGGACGGGAAGGGGGCGGGGGATCGCCGGTCGGCCGGACGCGTGAGGCCGGCATGGGCGGCGGTTGCGGCGAGGCTGCATCCGAGCATCACGGCGGCCATCGACAGGGCGGACCGCCCGTCGAAGAACCGGGCCACGAGGTCGCTCGCGAGGGCCGCGCCGCCCATCTGCAGGAAGACCGCGACGGCGCTCGCCGCGGCCGCCGCATCCGGGCTGAGTTCCGTGGCGCCGTGCATGGCGTTCGGCGAGACGAGGCCGAAGGCCAGGGCGACGCCGACCATCGCGGCGATCACCGGCGCGGCCGCGGGAGGCCCGGCCAGGGCGGCACCGAGGAGGAGCGCCGCGGAGGCTGTCGCCAGGGCGAGGCCGGCGCCGATCACGCGCGAGGGCCCGACGCTCCGGGCCGCGAGGCGGCCGTTCAGGAACGCGCCGCCCATCACCGACAGGGAGCTTGCCCCGAAGACCAGCCCGTAGGTCAGCGGATGGAACCTGAGGGCGTCGATGAACACCAGCGCGGAGCCGGTGATGTAGGCGAAGACCGCGCCCGCCGCCGCGGCGTTGCACAGGGCGTAGCCGAGGAAGACCCGGCTCGCCAGGATCCGGCCGTAGCCGCGCAGGATGCCGGTCGCCGCCGCCCCGGGAGCCGAGACGCGCCGCAGGGGCTCGTCGATGTGCCGGATCGCCGCCAGCGCCACCACGGCGGCGGCGATCGGCGCGGCGTGGATCAGGCGCCAGCCGCCGAGATCCATCAGCCCCGCGCCCACCGTCGGGGCGATCATCGGCACCACGTTGATGGTGAGGACGACGAACGACATCCGGGCCCGCGCCGCCTCGCCCTCGAACAGGTCGCGCACCATCGCGAGGACCGCCATGCCGGGGCCGGCGGCGCCGATGCCCTGGAGGGCCCGGAACAGCAGGAAGTGCGGCAGCGTCCGCGCCGCGGCGCAGCCGAGGCTGCCGCCGATCAGGAGCAGGCACCCGAAGGCGATGGCGGGCTTGCGGCCCAGGCGGTCCGAGGTCGGACCGTAGACCAGCAGCGCCCCCCCGAGGCCGAGCAGGTAGGCGCCCATGGCCGCGCCCATCGCGGAGGGCGGGACATTCAGTGCGGCGGCCGTGTCCGACAGGCTCGGCAGGATCATGTCGATCCCGAAGGTGGGGAGCGCCGCCAGCAGCCCGAGCAGCGCCGAGAAGGCGGCCGAGCCGGAGCGGATGCGGGGATGCGCCGGCACGGCGGCGGCCCGGATCAGGCCCAAAGCCGATCTCCGCCCCGGGCGGCGCCGCGATGCGACGCCGTCATCGCCTCGATCTCGCGGACGAGCCCGTTCGCGTCGAGATCCGCACGCACGGCCGCGCCGAGGGCCGCGGCGGCGGTGCGGAAGCCCGGCTCCGCCAGGATCCGGCGGGCGGCCGCCGCGATCTCGGCCTCACTCGCCCCGGCGGGCAGGCGTAGACCGGCGCCGCGCAGGGCGATGCGGGCGGCGTTGTCGGTCTGGTCGCGGGCGAGCGGGATCACCAGCAGCGGCGCGCCGTGCAGGAGCGCCCGGCTGACGGTGCCGTGACCGCCCTGGCACACCACCAGATCGGCTTCGGCCATGAGGGCGTCATGGGAGGCGGCCGCCACGACATGGATGGAGTCCGGGGCGGCAAGGTCCTCCGCCCCGACATGGGGGCCGGTGGTCAGGACGGTCTCGGCCTCGATCGTCCCGAGCGCCCGCGCGACGCGCCGCAGGAGGTCGGTCTGGTTCTGGGCGCCGGTGCTGCCGGCGACGAGGATCCGCGGCCGGCGCGCCCCGGGCCACGTGGTCAGCGCCCCGCGAGACCAGCCCGGCGCGTCGAGCAGGGGCCCGATGTACCGGTAATTGGCGGGCAGCGCCTCGGTGTCGAAGTCGAAGGTGCGGCTGACGGCCAGGAGGACGCGGTCGGCGCGATCGAAATGGGCGAAGGCGCTGGCGACCGGCGGCAGCCCGAAGGCGCGCCGCGCGGCGTTGAGCGCCGGCCGACCCTGCTCCATGGCCGACACGATCGCGTCGATCGCCGCGTCCACCACGGCCCGCTCCTCGGCATTCCGCGGCGGCGTCAGGCCGCTCGCGGCGGGCGGCATGCCGGGCAGCGGGCGGATGCTGATATGCGGCGACAGGACCGCGTGCGGCAGGCTGGCCGCCTCGGCCGCCAGGGCGCAGCCGGGCAGCAGATCGAGGCTCAGGACGGCGTCGGTGGGGAGGCGGCGGATCTCGTCGAGTGTGTCGGCCGCGTAGGCGCCCGCCGGAGCGAACATGGTCTGGCCCAGCCAATCGGCCAGATCCGAGAAGTCGGGCCGGGTCGGCAACGCTGCCGGTCGGGGCCCGGCGCCATCCGATGAACGGGAAGCCCGCCGCTTCGACCTCGCCGCGCATCACCGGGTCGGCCATGACGCGCGGCTGGTGCCCCGCCCGGTTCAGTTGCCGGGCCGCCGTCAGCACGGGGCTGAGATTGCCCGTGGTTCCCCACGAGATGCAGAGGACATTGAGGGACATGGACTGTGGTTCCCAATCTGATCGCGCAGGCAGGCGCATCGGCCGGCCTGTGTTCGAGCGATTTTTCCGGGGTTCGGCGTTGAGTTATTTGGTGATGAACTCAGAATGTAGATCTATTGGTTGATCTGTAAAATCGATTATCTTCGCGAGTTTTATATTTATGACCCGGATGATCTGCTTAGATCGCGCAGAAAGTCGACATAATCCGGATGCATGTTGTGGATGCAGCCGCCGTAGGCGAAGCTGACCACCAATCCCTCCAGCAGCCACCGACCGAGGCCGCGACGCGCCGATCGGCCCCGGGCGTCCGACGCTGAAGCCGGGCCGGCCCGCTCCCGCGACCAAAATCCCGATCGTTTCGCAAGATCAGCTACGGCGTTACCGCGTGCTGATCGTGATTTGAGCGCGTATCGTCCGCCATTCTGGCGCAGATTGGAGATTGCGGCGTCAGTCATGGTCGCCTCTCTATTGCGAGAGAATGACCCTGGTATTTGCAGATTACATCCCTATTTCGGGGTGCATCGGTTCCGGTTACAACGGTAACCGTGCCAATTGCCTTTGTCCGGACCAGCCATGTCCGGCGCGAATGCTCGTATTGTGTTGCCCCGCACAATACGAAGGGCGCAATCCTTTGGGGGGCGTGATATCAACGCGACCTGCAAGGCCCGACGTCCGGACGCGCCTCGATGGGCCGCCGGGATGGGTCGGCGATGGACGCGAAGGTCACCCGGTCGGCGATGTCCCCGATCGGAGCGGCGCTCCCGCTCCGCGAGCCGGCGCATCGAGATCGTGCCGTCGCGGCAGGCTGCCGCGAACCGGAGGTGGCCATGATCGAACCCAGTCTGGACCGGGGGCAGGGTCGGAATGCGCGTCCCGGCACGACCCGCATTCTCCTCATCGAGGACGATGCGGGCATGCAGCGCATCGTTTCGGACCACTTCGCCGACCACGACGTCGACGTCACCCCGGCGACCAACCGGGCGGAGGCGGAGAAGCGGCTCGCGGAGGATGATTTCGACCTCGTCGTGCTCGACCTGCGGCTGGGCTCGGAGAACGGTCTCGACCTGCTGCGCGACCTGCGCGCCAAGAGTGATCTGCCGGTCATCATCACCACCGGCCACCGCCGGGACGAGATCGACCGGGTGATCGGCCTCGAACTCGGCGCCGACGATTACCTCGTCAAACCCTACGGGCTGCGCGAGCTGCTCGCGCGGGTGCGGGTCATCCTGCGCCGGGCCGAGGTCGCGCCCGCCCCGGCCCGGGCCCAGGATTCCCATCGCAGCCGCTTCGAGGGCTGGGTGCTCGACCGGCGACGGCGGCGCCTCGCCAATCCGGCCGGCGCGGATGTCGCCCTCAGCAAGGGCGAGTACGCCCTGCTGGTGGCCTTCCTCGACGCGCCCCAGCGCCCGCTGAGCCGCGAGCAGCTCCTGCAGGCCACGCGCGTCCACGAGGACGTGTTCGACCGCAGCATCGACGTCCAGATCCTGCGGCTGCGCCGCAAGCTGGAGGCGGACCCGAGCGCGCCGCGCCTGATCGTCACCGAGCGCGGCATCGGCTACGTCTTCGCCGTGCCGGTCGAGAAGCTTTAGCCGTGGCCCCGCCGCGCCTCGCCCGTTCCCTCGCGGCGGCTCTCGGGGCCGGCCTCGTCGGCAGCGCCCTGGCCATCCTGGCGCCCCGCGCCCAGGAGCAGACGGCCGGCGGCCCGCGGCCCGCCGACGCCGTGGAGGCGATGGACGTCATCACGCCCGTCCCGAGCAGCCTCGGGGCGGATCCCGACCGGGCCGCCCTGGGCCGGATGCTGTTCACCGACACCCGGCTGTCGCGCCGGGGCGACCGGGCCTGCATCACCTGCCACGACATCCGCAGCAACGGTGCGAGCGCGGTCGCCCGGAATCTCACCACCGACGGCACGCCGGTGCCCCGCAACACGCCCACCGCCTTCAACGCGGCGCTGAGCTTCCGCCTGGGCTGGGCCGGCGACATCCCGAGCCTGCACGAGCAGGCCGAGCTCGCCCTGACGCGTCCCGAGTTCCTGGGCGGCTCCTGGCCCCGGATCCTCGACACGGTCCGCGGCGACCCGGTGCTCGCCCCGCTCTTCCAGGCCGCCTACGGCCGCGCGGCCGACCAAGAGGCGGTGATCGACGCGATCAACAGCTTCGAGCGCACCCTGCTGACCCCGGACAGCCGCTTCGACCGCTGGCTGCGCGGCGACGTCCACGCGATCACCGAGGCGGAGCGGGCGGGCTACGATCTGTTCCGGGGGATCGGCTGCGCGGCCTGCCACCAAGGCGTCAATGTCGGCGGCAACCTGTTCGAGAAGGTCGGGATCTTCGTCGCGATCCCCAACAAGGCCGCCGAGGTGCTGCGGGTGCCGAGCCTGCGCAACGTCGCGGTCACGGCGCCGTACTTCGACGATGGCGGCGTGGCCACGCTCCCCGAGGCGGTGCGGCTCATGGCCCGGGCGCAGCTCGGCCGGGAGCTGACGCCGTCGCAGACCGCCGCGATCGTGGCGTTCCTCGGGACGCTCACCGGCTCCTACGCGGGACGTCCCCTCACGGCCCCGAACGCGCCCGGCGCCGCGCCGCAGCCATGAGGCTGACCGCGCAGGCCGCCGTGCTCGGGGTGCTTCTGGCCGGTCTGCTCACGTGGCTGATGATCAACGGCAAGGGCGAGATGGACGCCGCCTACGTGCAGACCCAGCGCACGATCGACGCCCTCGCGCTCGCCGAATCCCGGATGCAGCACGACGTGCTCCGGGCACGGACCGGGCTCCTGCGCAACTACGATCCGATCGTCACCCATCTCCGGGAGATGCAGGCGGCGCTCGCCGCGATACGGGCGTCGAGCGGGCCGGACGATCGCGAGGTGCGCGCCCTCGCCGAGGCGATGAACCGCGAGGCGCAGATGGTCGAGCGCTTCAAGACCGGCAACGCCCTCGTGCAGAACTCGATCGCCTATTTCGATTCCCTCAGCGACCGCCTGTCCGAGCCGGACATCGATCCCTGGCTTGCCCGGGCGGTAGCCGCCCTTCAGATCCGGGTCTCGGAACTCGCCCGGGAGTCCAGTCCGAGGCGCCTCGACGACATCCGCGCCCGGCTCGACGCCCTGGCGGCGGTCAGCCATCCGGCGGGTCGGGGAGCGGACATCGCCGCCATCGTCCTGCACGGGCGCCAGCTCCTCGAGCTGCTGCCGCAGGTCGACACCGTCACCCGCTCCCTGCCGGCCTCGTCGAGTGAGCCGGCGCGTCAGGCTCTCCTGGAGGCGCGCCGCGCTCTGAAGGACCAGAGACAGGTCCGCGCGGACGGGTTCCGCCTCGCGCTCTACGCGGCGGCCCTGGCCCTGGTGGCCCTGGTGGTGCGGGTCGGCCTGTTGATGCGGGCCGGCACCATAATTTTACGCCGGACCATCGTGTTCCAAGCCGTTGTGGCGCAAGCCAACAACCTCTTCCTTGCGAGCCAGCCCGATCAGATCGAGGCGCACATCGTCGATGCCATGGCCATCGTGGGAGAAGGGGCGAACACGGACCATTGCTACGTCCTCATGCTCGACGGCACCAACGCAACGCATCTGTGGAACCGGCCGGGCCATCCGGCTCCCCGCGGATGGCCGGACGCACAACGTGCCCTGGTGCCGGATCTTATCGCTGCTCCAGACGATCATATCTTTGTCGAAACGGCGGGGGGGATTGGACCTCCGGCCCTGATTCAAGCTCTCGCGCAGCGTGGCGTCACCACGCTCACATGCGCGCGCCTGCGCCGGGGGGAGAGAATTGTCGGCGTGTTGTGCTTCGAGCGCACGCGGAGCACCCTGCCGCCTTGGATGCGGCACTCGCGCGGCCTTCTGCAGGTTGTCGCTGACAGCTTCGGGGCCGCCCTGGAGCGCCAGCACGTCTGGGCCGAGCGCCGCGAGATCGAGGCGACCCTCCGGCGCGCGCAGCGCCTCGAAGCGATCGGGATCTTCGCCAGCGGCGTGGCGCACAACATCAACAACGTGCTCAACGTCATGCTCGGCCATGCCGAGATCGCCGCCGACGCCCTGCCGGCCGATCCGCACCGGGCTGCCAAGCAGATCGATCTGTTGGTTCAGGCGGGCGGGCGCGCGCACGAGATCGCGGGGCAGATTCTCGATTACGGTCGTCGGGGCGGTGCGACGCAGAGCACGAGCGACGTCGATGCGGTCGTCGCCGAGACGGTCGCCCAGATCCGGACGTCGACCGCCGACCGGGCCGCGATCCGCCTGACCGGGGCTGCCCAAGGCGCGGTCGTCGACGGCGAGCCGGCGCAGCTCCAGCAGGTGGTCCATAACCTGATCCGCAACGCCATCCAGGCTTCTGATCCGGGCAAGGCGATCGACGTGCAGCTCGAACGTGTCCGCCTCGCCGAGCGGCGGACGCTCTCCCACGGCGAGCTGTCCCCCGGCGACCACGTCCGGATCCGCGTGGTCGACGCTGGCCGCGGGATGGACGAGGCCACGCTCGCGCGGATCTTCGAGCCGTTCTTCACCACCCGTCCGGCCGGCACCGGCCTCGGGCTCGCCACCGCCTTCGAGTTTGTCCAAGAACAGGACGGCGCCTTTCACGTCCGCAGTGAACCAGGGGTGGGCAGCGCGTTCGAGGTGTGGTTGCCCGTCCGCCCGCAGACCGAGCCCGGCGACTCGGCCGCCGGCGGCACCGTGATGATCGTGGGCGGTGCGCGCTCCGCGGTGCAGGAGGATGAGGAGACGCTGGCGGCCTTGGGCTACGAGCCGATCGGCTACACGGATCCGGAAGCGGCGCTGACGGCCCTGCGTGCGGAGCCGGGGCGCTTCGACCTGCTGATCGTCGAGAACCGACCGTCGGGTCCTTTGGGCCTCGCCTTCGCCCGCCGCGCCGCTCGGATCGTGGATCGTCCGATCGTGCTCTCGCTCTCGGCCGCGGACACGGTCCGGCCGGAGGTTCTCTCGGCCATCCCCATCGTCGACGTTGCGCGCCGACCCTGGCGTTCGACCGCACTGGCGCTCACGCTGCGGCGACACCTGGGCTCCGAAACGCGGGGCGCTTCGCCTCGGCGCAAGGCGGTCGAGAACCGGGCGGCGTTGCATTAGCGACTGCTGGCGGAGTCTCGCCATGCGGTTGCCGAGGCGGAGCGACCGTCGAGGCCCGGCAGCCGCTCCCAACGCCCTCGGGTCGGCGGCGGGCGTGGATGCATAAGTCTTGCTTCCGGGGCGCGTCGAGTCTCCTCTCGACCGCCACGCTCGCCCCGAAGCCATCCCCCAGACTGACGGGCGAGCGTGGATGCCCGAAAGGGCCTCGGTTTCCCGCATAGGTGAGAGACCGGGGTCTCGCGCACGCCGCAAAAGGCATTCCTTAAAGGATGCGGGGGCAACCTCGGTGTTTCCACGCTCTTGCGGGCGTTCAGCCTGAGCGCCGGGGCACCTGCCATGACCATCCTGAGTCTGTTCTGCCTGCTCTCGGGTGCGGTGCTCGCCGGCCTGGCTCCGCGCCGCTCGGTTCAGCAGGCGACCCTGGAGAGCGCGGGCGGCGGCCTGATCGTGCTCGGTCTCGTCATCATCGGTGCCGGCCTGCCCCTGTTCCGGTAGCCGTCTCCGCGGAGCGCGCTACGCCTCCGCTCGATACCGTTTCCCGACGAGGATTGCGGCGCGGTCGTCTCTGCGCGCGGAGCGAAGCAGGCCAGGGCGGCGCGACGCCTTCTGACGTCGCGCCGCCCTGGGTCAAATCGCTGCGCGCGTGATGACGGGCTGGGCCCCGTCTACGGAAGCATTCGAACAGAACCTCTTTGACCGATACGGTTCCGGTTCGGCAGCACGTTGCTCGGAGAGCGTTGATCCGGCTCGCAAGCTCCGCAGAATTGTCTTTCAGCCGTATAGAAACGAAGTAAATCTGCCGCCTGTCCGGGGGTGGTCTTTGCCGGCAATGGCCTTTATGGTCATCCGCCAGCGATGCTGATCGATTTTTTGAAATCCTATAAAGTAAAGACCGGGAGCATTTGAGCGATGTCCTGTCCGGACAGGAACGAGGTTTGCGGCGTCCCGGGAGGGAATCGGGCGAGACCAGGCGCCGTCCTCGCGGGGCCGCTCGTCGAGGCGGAGGCCGAGATCGTCTCCGCGCGCCTTCTCCAGGGGCGCCGGGAAGTCGTCATCCGCCACAGCGGCCAGCGCTATCGCCTGCGTGTCACCGCGAGCGACAAGCTGATCCTGACCAAATGATCGGGCTCATCCCACCCCGCCCGGCCGGTCCCTGGTCGCGCCGCGCGCTTCTCGCCGCCCTTGCCGCGGGCGCGCTCGCCCCGCGCGGCGCCGCGGCGCAGACGGCCACCCGCATCGCCGCCCTCGGCGGCGCAATCACCGAGATTCTCTACCGCCTCGGGGCCGGCGACCGGATCGTTGCGGTCGACACGACCAGCCTCTACCCGGCCGAGGCCCTCCGCGAGAAGCCGAATGTCGGTTACCTGCGGGCGCTCTCGGCCGAGGGCCTGCTCGCCCAGCGGCCCGATCTGATCATCGCCGCGGAGGGCGCGGGCCCGCCCGCGGTCCTGGCGCAGCTGCGCGAGGCCGGGCTGCGGGTCGAGCCGGTGACGGAGCCGCCGAGTCCCGAAGGTGTGCTCGACAAGGTCGCCACGGTCGGGCGCCTCGCCGGGCTCGAGCGGGAAGCCGAGATCCTCGAGGCCGACCTGCGTGCCCGCTTCACCGATCTCGCGGCCCGGCGCGCCCGGATCGCGCGGGCCGCCCGCGCGCTCGTCGTCCTGTCCCTGCAGAACGGCCGGACCGTCGTCGGCGGCACAGGATCGGCGGCGGACGGCATCCTGATTCTGGCCGGCATCGCCAACGCGGCGTCCGGGATCGCGGGTTTCAAGCCGATGACCGACGAGGCCGTCGTGGCGGCGGCGCCGGAGACGGTGGTGATCATGCAGAACGGCCCGGAGCCGCTGGGGCCCGAGCGCGTCTTCGCGCCTGGTACCGCGCTGGGCCAGACGCCCGCGGCGGCCGCACGCAGGCTCGTGGCGATGGACGGGCTCTACCTTCTCGGCTTCGGCCCGCGCACGCCCGAGGCGGCCACGGACCTGATGCGGGCGGTCTACCCGGATCTGCCGCGTGATTGAGCCGGGACCCGCCGGAGCCTGTGCGTGAGCCGGCCTGCCGCGACGCTCCCGGTCCTGGGATGTCTCGCCGTCCTGGCCCTCGCGGCGGCGCTGCTCTCGGTGAGCCTGGGGGCGATCCGCATCCCGGTGGCGCGCGTCCTCGCCGTGCTGACCGGCGGCGGGGCCGATCCGGCGCTCGCCCGCGACGCTCTGGTGATCCTCACCATCCGCCTGCCCCGAACCCTGCTGGGGCTGATGATCGGGGCGGGGCTGGCGGTCTCCGGGGCGCTGATGCAGGGCCTGTTCCGCAACCCCCTGGCCGATCCCGCTCTGGTCGGGGTCTCGTCGGGGGCGGGCCTCGCGGCCGCCGGCATCATCGTCCTCGGCGACCGGCTCCTCGCCGCTCTTGGCCTGCCGGGGCCGCTGCCCTACGCCGTCCTGCCGGCCGGCGCCTTCCTCGGGGGCCTCAGCGCAACGCTCGTCCTCTACGCCCTGGCGACCCGGTCCGGACGCACGGCGGTGGCGACGATGCTGCTCGCCGGGATCGCCCTCGGAGCCCTGAGCGGTGCGCTGACCGGGCTGCTCACCTTCGTCAGCGACGATCGGCAATTGCGCGATCTCGCCTTCTGGTCTTTGGGCAGCCTCGGCGGCGCGACCTGGGCCAAGGTCACGGCCTCGGCGCCGCTGATCCTGCCGGTGCTGGCCGCCCTGCCGTTCCTCGGCCGCGGCCTCAACGCCCTGGTTCTCGGCGAGGCCGAGGCGGTCCATCTCGGGGTCCCGGTGGAGCGCCTGAAACGGGCCTGCATCCTGCTGGTGGCGGTCGCGGTCGGCGCCAGCGTGGCGGCGGCCGGGGTGATCGGCTTCGTCGGCCTCATCGTGCCACACGCCCTGCGGCTCGTGATCGGCCCGGGGCACCGCCTGCTGCTCCCGGCCTCGGCTCTGCTCGGGGGCTCCTTCCTGGTCCTCGCCGACGTCGTGGCCCGCCTCGTGGCGGCGCCGGCGGAACTCCCGATCGGCATCGTCACAGCGCTGGTTGGGGCGCCGGTCTTCCTCTGGCTGCTCCTCGGTCGGGCATGGATCGACGATGCCTGAGCCGGCCCTGCTCACGGCCCGCGACCTGGTCGCCACGGTGGATGGACGCGACCTCGTGCGCGATGTCTCCCTCGCGGCAGAGCCCGGCACCCTGCAGGTGATCGTCGGCCCGAACGGCGCCGGAAAATCGACCCTGGTGCGCCTGCTCAGCGGCGCGCTGCGGCCGAGCCGAGGGGCCGTCCTCTATGGCGGAGAGGCGGTGGGATCCATTCCGCCGTGGCGTCTCGCGGCGATGCGGGCCGTGCTGCCGCAGGCCTCGCGCCTCGCCTTTCCGTTCTCGGTGGCCGAGATCGCCCGGATC
Organism: Methylobacterium sp. OAE515; assembly: GCF_041806315.1. Classification (NCBI taxonomy): domain Bacteria; kingdom Pseudomonadati; phylum Pseudomonadota; class Alphaproteobacteria; order Hyphomicrobiales; family Methylobacteriaceae; genus Methylobacterium; species Methylobacterium sp. OAE515. The sequence continues at coordinate 345,334 of NZ_JBGMUV010000001.1, read as the reverse complement.
GGCCTCGACGGCATCGGCCGGGGCCTCGACCGTCGGGACCGGGCCGCGATCCTGGCCCGGGCGCTGGCGCAGGCCGACGTGGCGCACCTCGCCGACCGCACCTACCCGACCCTCTCCGGCGGCGAGCAGGCCCGGGTGCACTTCGCGCGCATCCTGTGCCAGCTGGAGGCGGGCCGCACCGTCGCGGAGCGGCAGGTGCTGTTCCTCGACGAGCCGACCGCCAGCCTGGACCTTCGGCATCAGGGCGCGCTGCTCGACGCCGCAGCGGAACTGACGGCCAAGGGCGTGGCCGTCGTGGCGATCCTGCACGACCTCAACCTCGCGGCGGCCTACGCGGATCGGCTGCTGGTGCTGGACGGGGGGCGGCTGGTCGCGAGCGGCCGGCCGGCCGAGGTCCTGCGGGACGACCTGATCGCGCGGGTCTTCGGCGTCCGCTGGCCGGTTGGGCGGGTGCCGGATGGGGATCAGCCCTTCCTCCTGCCGCGCCGGGATGTGGCAGAAACATCACATTCCTGATCGCATTCCGCCGTGTTTTAAGATCTTCCAGTGTGGTGAAGGGCAACCTTCGAACCATCCGAAGGTGAGGCGCGGCGCGATCGATTGCGCTCGTCTCAAGAACTGACACAGAACAGCCTCAGCAAGCCAGCCATCCGCCAGCCAGCTCTCTCCTCCGACTGTGCGTGTGCGGATCTAATCATGTCTCGTCCTTGCTCCCGCGTGTGCCTGGCGCTCGGCGCCATGCTGCTGCTCCTGGTCCGCGCCGCTGCGCAGGAATCCGGCTCCCGAGCGGCTCCGCCTGCCGAGACCGAGGTGGGGCTCGACACGCTCTCGGTCACCGCGACCAAGACCGCGGTGCCCGCCATCGACGCGCTGTCGGGGACAAGTGTCGTCACGGGCGCGCAGATCGACCGGCTCCAGCCAGCGCGCCTGTCGGAGGTCCTGCGCGACGTCCCGGGCGTGACCATGCAGGAGAGCCGCAACGACCCGGCCCAGGCCATCAACATTCGCGGCCTGCAGGATTTCGGCCGCGTCAACGTCCTGATCGACGGCGCGCGCCAGGATTTCCAGGTCTCGGGTCACGGCGCGAACGGGGTGTTCTACTTGGATCCCGAGCTGGTTGGCGGGGTCGACATCACCCGGGGGCCGACCGCGACGATCTACGGCTCGGGCGCGATCGGTGGCGTCGCGGCGTTCCGGACCCGCTCGATCGACGACATCCTCGCCCCCGGGGACTCGGCTGGCTTCGTGCAGAAGCAGGGCTTCGGGACGAACGGGCAGAGATTCGTGAACAGCTCGGCGCTCGGCGCCCGCATCGGCACCGCGGCGGACCTGTTCGGCCAGTTCGTCTTCCGCAACACCGCGCCCTATCGCGACGGGCTCGGCACCCTTGTGCCCGACACGGGCAGCGAACTGGGCGCGGGCTTGGCCAAGCTCACCGTGCGGCCTGCGGATGGGCACGAGATCCGCGCCACGGCGCTGCTGCAGCGCTTCGACTTCGCCAATGGCGGCGGCACCGGCGCCGGAGCTCGCTTCGCCAATGCCGTGCAGGCCGACACCTATACGTTGGGCTACCGGTTCACCCGGCCGGACGTGCCGCTGATCGACCTCAGTCTCGACGGCTACGCCACGACGACCCGTGACGCCCTGACCTTCCTGCGGGATTCGCCGCGGGGCCTCTACGACCGGCTCGGCACCCGGGCCGGCGACCGCCTGACCTACGACATCGGGACCGCCGGTTTCGACGTCCACAACACGGCCCGCTTCGACACGGGTCCCGTCTCCCACGCGCTGACGGCTGGCGGCGATGCCGTGGATGACCATGTCCGCACCGACGATCGGGCCGGCGGGTTCGGGGCGGCCTTCACGCCCTCGGGACGCCGGAGCCTCGCCGGCGTCTTCATCCAGGACGAGATCCGCGCCGCGCCCTGGCTGCGGGTCATCGGCGCGCTGCGCTACGACAGCTACCGGCTGGCCGGGGGCGCATACCATGCCGATGGCGACCGGATCTCGCCGAAGATCACGGTCGGCGTGTCGCCGCTGGCCGGTCTCGAGATCTACGGCACCTATGCCGAGGGCTACCGCGCGCCCACCGTCACCGAGACCCTGGTCCAGGGCATCCACCCGTTCCCGGCCTTCACGATCCTGCCGAACACGGCCCTGCGGCCGGAGGTGGCGCACTCCGTGGAGGGCGGCGTGAACCTGCGTGCCGACGCGGTGCTGGTGGCGGAGGACGCGGTGCGGGCCAAGCTCGCCGTCTTCGACAACGCGGTCGACGCCTTCATCGACATGCAGGCGGTCGGGCCGACCTACTACGTCCCGGCCATCCCCGGCATCCCGCCCTCACTCTGCGCGCGCCGGCCCGGGCGCTTCCCCTGCGTCATCCCGGTCCAGTCCTATCAGTACCGCAACATCACCCAGGCCGATCTCTCCGGCGTCGAGCTGGAGGGCAGCTACGATTGGGGCCGGGGCTTCGTCTCGCTCGCCCCCACCCATATCGACGGCCGCGACCGGTCCACCCGCGAGACCCTTCTCACGGTGCCGCCGGACCGGATCAGCACGAGCGTCGGATTGCGCTTCCTCGCCGAGCGCCTCACGGTCGGCACGCGCCTCACCCTGGTGGATGCACGCACAGGCTTGCCCGCCGGCGCGGCGCGCCGCATCGCCAAGGCGTACGGGCTGGTGGACCTCTTCGCGACCTACGACATCGACAGCCGCCTCAAGGCGGACTTCATCGTGCAGAACGCCTTCGACAAGCGCTACCGGCCCTATCTCGACGCCTTCGCGAGCCCGGGCCTCGTCGCCAAGGCCGCGCTCAGCCTCGCCTTCGCGACGCGATAGGCGCCTCCTTGCGGGCACCCGCGTCGGCGCCGTCCCGAACGGCCGCGACATCGGACCGGACGTCGTCCAGCGCGCAGCGGACACGTTCCAGGGCCGTCGCGACCGTCTCGGCCGGGTAAGGGCCAGCCGGATTCTGCGCATCCTGGCAGAAGCTATCCAGCAGGTAGGGCATCATCTTGCCGTGAAGCACCGCATAGGCGCCAGGATTGGACAGTTCGTAGATCACCGCAAGGGCGTGATAGGCCCGGACAAGGACCTCGAGCGCGACATCGTCGCTGGGCGCGTTTCGGTTCCAATCATCGCCGTCCATCATCGCGCTTATGATTTTATTTCCGTCCCCCTATCGGGTAACATGCCCTATTAAGACTGTCGATACTTTTGGATAAGACAGTGACTGCGCCGCTATTCGCGTGTCAGCCTTTCAGATTTCCGTAAATAGAACGTAATATCCACCAATTTTGGCGTCCGAGATCAAATAATGGTTTGATCACGCCCGTGCCGGGACGGTCGAACCATCGTGGCGATCCTGTTCTCCACCTCGGCGAGGACGCTGTTGACGAGAAGATTTGCGCCCGCGACGATATCGGCGCCGAGCGTTTCGCTCCGGCTCGTTTCCTCGATGATGCGGAAATTGTCTTGGACGAAGGTGCGGATCTTCTGCTGGACCTCGGTGAACTCGCCCGGGTGCGCCGTCTCGTAGAGCAGGGCCAGGGCCAGATAAGCGCGACCGACCATATCGAGCGCCAAGTTCGTGCTCGTCTCTGCGTTGGCGGACTCTGTGGGCGGCACGACGCGCGCATCTCCGTCAAGATGATCTGACGAACCTAGCATGCTCTCAGCCCGAGCGCCAATCGTCCAGGTTGCGCCTCGGCGTGATTACTGTTGTCCTTTCCGCTGGTTGGCGCAGAAGTCGAGATGCCGAGACTTCAGGGCGCTGTCAAACATCCCTGACACGGTAGAGTGTCGCCGCTGCTTCGGCAGATGTCGGACCGATCAGCGCTCCCGAGGCATGACGGGCTTATCGGACGCCTGACGCTGGCGCGCAGCCGTCGTCGATTCCACATTCCCGGCTGTAGTCGCGCGCGGTCAAGCCGATTATCGACACGCGCACGGGGCCGGCCACGCGCGGCGCGCCCAAGTCCAGGAGAATCGTGACTGTGCCCGAGAGTGCCCCGCGTCCCGTGATGCTCGTGATCCTCGATGGTTGGGGACTGAGGGACGAGGTCGCCGACAACGCCGTTCACCAAGCCAAGACACCGATCTTCGACGCGCTGATGCGGGAGCGCCCGCGGGCGCAGCTGCGCACCTTCGGCGCCGATGTCGGCCTGCCCGAGGGGCAGATGGGCAATTCGGAGGTCGGCCACCTCAATATCGGCGCGGGCCGCGTGGTCCTGCAGGACCTGCCGCGCATCGACGCCGCCGTCGCCGACGGCTCGCTGGCCGCGAACCCGGCCCTCATCCGGTTCATCGAGGCCCTGCGCGCGTCAGGCGGAACCTGCCACCTCGTCGGCCTGCTCTCCCCGGGTGGCGTCCACGCCCACCAGGACCACGCGGTGGCGCTCGCGCGCGTGCTGACGGCGGCCGGCATCCCGGTCTGTCTGCACGGCTTCACGGACGGGCGCGACATGCCGCCCCGCTCGGCCGCCACCTGCGTGGCCGCCGTGGGGCCCGCGCTGCCCAAGGGCGCGCGCATCGCCACCCTGTGCGGCCGCTACTTCGGGATGGACCGCGATCGGCGCTGGGAGCGGGTCCAGACCGCCTACGACGCCCTGGTCGATGCGCGCGGAACCCGCTTCGACCGGGCCGGTCAGGCGATCGCCGCGTCCTACGCGCAGGACGTCTCCGACGAGTTCATGCGGCCCGCCATCATCGGCGACTATGCCGGGATGCGGGACGGCGACGGCATCCTGAGCTTCAACTTCCGGGCCGACCGGACCCGGCAGATCCTGGAGGCGCTCCTCGACCCGGATTTCGCGGGCTTTGCCCGGGCACGGACCGTCCGGTTCGCCGCCGCCCTCGGGATCGTGCAGTACAGTGTCGAGATCGATGCCTTCGCCGAGACCCTGTTCGGTCCCCTCGACCTGCCGAACGGGCTGGGCGAGACCGTGTCGCGGGCCGGGCGCACGCAGCTGCGCATGGCCGAAACCGAGAAATATCCGCACGTCACCTACTTCATGAACGGCGGCCGCGAGGCGCCCTTCGAGGGCCAGGACGCGGTGCTGGTGCCCTCGCCGAAGGTCGCGACCTACGATCTGCAGCCGGAGATGTCGGCGCCTGAACTCACCGACCGGGCCGTGGAGGCGATCGGCTCGGGGCGGTACGACCTGATCATCCTGAACTTCGCCAATCCCGACATGGTCGGCCATACCGGCAGCCTCGCCGCCGCCGTGACGGCGGTGGAGACCGTCGACACCTGCCTGGGCCGGGTGGTCGACGCGGTGACCAAGCAGGGCGGCGCCATCCTCGTGACTGCCGACCACGGCAATTGCGAGATGATGCGCGATCCGGAGACCGGCGAGCCCCACACCGCCCACACCCTCAACCCGGTGCCGGCGATCCTGGTCGGCCGGGCGGGGACGTCCCTGGCCGACGGCCGGTTGGCGGACGTGGCGCCGACGCTCCTCGACCTGATGGGCCTCGACCAGCCGGTCGAGATGACCGGGCGGTCTCTGATCCGGACAGCGGGCGGTCGCTGAGGGCCGGGTCGGCGGCACGCGGCCTGCACCGCCCCGGCTGCCATGCGTGTGTGCCCTGGGAGACGTCCCGCCATGAACCCGGTGCGTCCCAGAGCGGTGCGAGGTCGTCGTGCGTCTGACCGATCCTAGGACATGATCGCCCGGCACAGCCTGATCTATGTCGGTTCGCGGGGTTTCGCGGCCGCCCTGAACATGGCCTCCGTGGCGGTGTTCACGCGGCTCGCGCCGGTGGAGAGCTACGGCACCTACCTGTACGTCCTGTCATGGGCGCTGGTGCTCTACGGGGCGACCTGCCAGTGGCCGAAATTCGCGTTCTTCGCCCTCTACGACGAGGCGCGCGAGCCCGCGCAGGTCGGCACCGTGGTGCGGATCCTGGGGGGCACGCTGCTGCTCGCCGGCCTCGGTAGCGCCCTGGCCGCCGGCCTCGGGCTGATGCCGGCCCGGATGGCCGCCGCGATCCTGGCCCTGGCCTTCGGCACGACCCTGTTCGAGGGCTCCACCGAGATCGCGCGCACGCGCCTGCAGGCCGGGGCCGTGGCGGCCTCGGTGATGAGCCGGGCGGTTCTGATCCTCGTCCTCGGCAGCGCGGCTCTGCACCTTTCGGCCGATCCGCTCCACCTCGCCTTCGCGGTGGCCGCCGCCAATGCCCTCGCGGCGCTTCCGGCCGCCGCCACCATCGCGCCGATGATGCCCGGCCGCGGCAGCCGGGCCGAGGCCCTGCGCCTGTTCGCCTATGGCTGGCCGCTGGTGCTCTCCTTCGGGACGGCGGCGCTCGCCCAGAGCCTCGACCGGCTGATCATCGCCCACACGGTGGGCACGGCGGGACTCGGCGCCTACGGCGCCCTCGCCGATTTCCTGCGGCAGAGCTTCATCGTGTTCGGCGAGGCGATCGCCCTATCGCTGATCTCGATTGCCAAGCGCGATGCCCGCGCGGGCGGCATGGCGGCGGCCGCGCGGGTGCTGAGCGATGCCGCCCGGGCCATGACGCTGATCGCCGCCTTCGGGGCCGTGTTCTTCCTGTGCTTCGACGATGTCGTGGTCGCGGTGCTCCTCGGGCCCGATTACCGGGCCGAGGCTCAGCAGCTCGCCCCGGTGTTGGTCCTGGCGAGCATCCTGATGATGTTCCGCGCCTACTACTTCGGTCAGGTGATCTACTTCACGAGGACCAGCAGGCTCGAGGCGGCGGCGGCCGTCGCCACGCTGGCGACCGTGGCCGTCCTCTCGCTCCTGCTGATCCCGGCGCTGGGCGCCACCGGGGCGGCCCTCGCCTTCGCGGGCGGGCAGAGCGCGGCCTGCCTCGTCCTGGTGCTCGGCGCCCGGCGGGCCGGCACGACGATGCCGCTGCCGCTCGCCGACATGGCTGGGATCGCCGGGATCGCGCTCGCCTGCGGCGCCGTGATGGCCGGGATCGGCCTGATGCCGGGCGGGCTGATGGTCCCCGGGCAGGGGCTGCGCATGGTCCTTCTCGCGGCCGCCGCGGGGGCGACCGCGTGGCGCTACGACGTGCTCGGCTTCGCCGGCGCGATCCGACACCGACTCGCTGCCTGACGGACCGCCATGCCGGAAACCGCCACCCTTGCCTCCGGCCTCGTGGCGGCACTCCGCCCCCTCGACCCGGCGATGCCGTGGATCCCGGCCTGGCGGGCGCTCGGCGCCGCGGCCTGGGTCCGGAACCCGTTCTACGAGGCGGGCTACGCCCTCGCGGCCGGCGGTGCCTTCGGCGCGGGGGTGCGCCTCCTGCTCGTCGCCGACCGGCCCCCCGAACAGCCGGGGGCGCGGCTCCTTGCGGCCTGGCCGTTCCGGGTCTCGTGGCGGCGCTGGGGGGTGCCGCTGCCGCTGCTGATGGGCTGGACCCACGGCTACTGCCCCTTCGGCGCGCCGCTCCTCGACGGGGCCGACCCGGCGGCCGCCCTGGCGGCGCTGCTCGCCGCCCCGCGGGCGCTCGGCCTGCCGCTGCGGCTGTACTGGCCGAATGCACCCGCGGACGGGCCGCTGATGGATCTTCTCGCGGCCTGCACTCCGCGCCGCGCCGCCTACTGGCCCCACGCGCGCGGGCTGCTCGACCTCGCGGCGCACGCACCGGAGGCCCGCACCACCTATCTTGATCACCTCTCAGGGCCGCGTCGGCGCAAGCTGCGCCGCGCCCGTGCGCTCCTCGAGGCGGGCGGCCCGGTCCTGTTCGAGATCCTCGCGGCGCCCGCCGACCTCGAGGCCGCCCTGGATTCCTATGTCGGCCTCGAGGCGGCCGGGTGGAAAGGCCGGGCGGGTACGGGCCTCGGGCAGCGGCCGGAGGAGGTCGCCTTCCTGCGCGCCGCCCTGGCCGATCTCGGCGCGGCGGGCGCGGTGCGCGTCGTCCGCCTGCGCCGGGGGGAACGGACGCTCGCCGCCGCCATCGTGCCGGTCACCGGAGCCGAGGCCTGGGTCCTGAAGATCGCCCACGACGAGGCGCAGCCGGAGGTCGCGCCCGGTATCCAGCTCGTCCATCGCCTGACCGAGGCGGTGCTCTCCGGCGTGGGGGGGATCGACCGGATCGATTCCTGCGCGCCGCCGGACTTCGCCCTCGGCTCCACCTTCTGGACGGAGCGCCGGCCGATCGCCCATCTCCTGATCGAGGCGGGGCGCGATCCCCTGTTCCCGGTGGCCCGGAGGCTGGAGCGGGCCCGCGAGGGCGTGGCCCGGGCGCGCCTCACCAGCCGAACCGGGCGATCTGCTCCAGCCGCGCCCGCGTCGCCGCCGCGTCCTGCCCCATGACGGCGATCCGGCCCGACATGTCGTAGCAGGTCGCGCAGAACGGGAGCTGCAGCAGCGTGAACCCGTCGTCGCGCGCCCGGGCGACGGACGCGATCAGGCAGGGCAGGACCGGCTGATCCGCCGGGGCCGCGAGGCAGGCGGCGCGCGGACTGCCGAAGACCGGCCGGTTCGGCCAAGTCAGCAGGAGCGTGGTGCCGCCGCGCCGGTCAGGTGCCGGCGGCAGGGTGTAGCTGCGCAGGAACAGCGCGCCGGCCGCCAGCACGAGCACCGGCAGGATCAGGGCTGTGCGCATGGCCGGCCTCCCAGCGCCTCAATCGCCTTCGTCGAAGCGCGTGCGATAGAACACCTCCCGGCCGGCGCCGTCGATCACCCGGACCGCTTGGGCCGGCTCGCCCGAACGCTGCGGCACCCGGGCGCGGGCGAACAGGCGCAGTGCCCGCTCCTGCGCACTCTCCAGGCTGCCGACCCGCACGGAGATCCGCGTCTGGATCTCGTCGGGTTCTGGACCGAGGACTTCGATATGGAAGGTCTCGCGCAAGGGTATCCGCCTGATCGAGGGGCTTTCAGTGCCGGATCGGGCTGTCCGGCCGGGACGCGGCATACCACGATCCGGTCCAGCGCAGCCCGTATGCCCGGCACGCGCCTAACAACACCGTCATCGCGAGCGGCGCGAAGCGACCCAGGGCCGCGCCACAGGCCCGATCGTGGGATGCGGGATTGCTTCGCTTCGCTCGCAAGGACGGTGCGCGCGGCCGCTCCCGGGCTTGGACCGCTATCGGACTCAGGCTGGCCTTGAGCAGAAGTCCAATTGCCCCGCGGCCGGTCAGGGCTCTATGAGGGCGGCCCCGACCGAGGAGAGATCACCGGAGAACCCGTTGGACCCGCTCAAGGCCGCTGCTGCGACCCTTCTCTGCCTCGCCCTGTTCTGGCTGGCCTTCCGTCTGACGCGGCGGCTGGTCGATCTCGCCATCGCGGGGGGCTATGCCGAGGAACGGCAGCGGCTGGCCGAGGAGGCGGCTCAGGCTGAGGCCGGCGCCGTACCGCAGGCCTCGGCCATCCGGGCCACCGCGGCGAGCTTGGCCTCGAACAAGGACCAGTCATCCGCCGCGGCGATCGGCGCCCACAGGGCTTCAACCTCCTCGATCAGCAGGGTGCAGGGCGCCGCCGCGAAATAGGGATGGTCGAGCCGCGCGCCGGCCACCGGCGCGAGCGGCTCCAGCGCGGCCCGCACCGGCGCGAAGGCCTCGGACCGGTAGTAGACGGCGGACGGGCCGGCCTCGGCCCGCGCGGCGCTCGCCAAGCCGCCGTACCAGTCGAAGAAGAACCGCTCGAACGGCGCCCGGCTCTCGGCCAGGAACCGCCAGACCGCGGAGACCAGCCGGTCGGTCTCGGGTCGCGGCGCCTCGGCGAGCCCGAGCCGGCGGAACAGGGCTGCCGCGAACCCCTCCTGCAGGGCCGGCCCGAAGCCCGAGAGGGCGGATTCCAGCCGCGCCTGGGGCGCCAGGGTCAGCAGGCAGTCAGCGAGCCGGGCGAGGTTCCAGAACAGCGCCTCCGGCTGGCGGCCGAAGCTGTAGAGCCCGGTCTCGTCAAAATACGCGGCGGTGAAGTCCGGGTCGAAATGCGGCAGGAAGCGCCAGGGCCCGTAATCGAAGCTCTCGCCGGTGACGTTGATGTTGTCAGTGTTCAGCACCCCGTGGACGAAGCCCGCCGCCGCCCATTGCGCCCCCAGCCGGGCGACCCGGACGACGACGTCCTCCAGGAAGGCGACACCGCGGTCCTCCAGGCTGTCGCGCCAGAGGTCCGGCCGGTGGGTCTCGATCGTGTGGTCGAGGAGTCGGGCGATATTGTCGGGTTCGCCTGAGGCCAGGAAACGCTGGAAGCTGCCGATGCGGATATGCCCGTGGGACAGGCGCACCAGCACGGAGGACCGCGCCGGCGAGGGCTCGTCGCCGCGCACGAGGTCCTCGCCGGTCTCGATCAGGCTGAAGCTCTTCGAGGTGTAGACGCCCTGCGCCTCCAGAAGCGCGGTCGCCAGAACCTCGCGTACACCGCCCTTCAGGGTGAGCCGGCCGTCGGCGCCGCGCGACCAGGGCGTCGTCCCGCTGCCCTTGGTGCCGAGGTCGAGGAGCCGCCCGTCCGCAAGGTCATGGACCTGCGCGAACAGGAAGCCGCGGCCGTCGCCGAGGTCCGGGTTGTACGCGCGGAACTGGTGGCCGTGGTAGCGCAGGGCCAGCGGTGTCTCGAAGCTGCCGGGCAGGGGCTCGAACCGGCCGAAATGGCCGATCCACTCGGCTTCCGAGAGGCCGCCCAGGCCGACCCGCTCCGCCCAGGCCTGGTTGCGGTAGCGCAGGATGGTCTGCGGGAACCGGGCCGGCGTGACGCGATCGAAGAAGGCGGGCCCGAGATCGGCGTGGCGTCGCGAGGGCTTGAAGGTGGTGTCGTCCATGCGGCGGCGCATCTCCGGGTTTGGGGGCAGATCTCGTTCTACCAAGCCGGCGGAACGGTATCCGTTGCCGCTTCCGTCCTCGCGAGCGGAGCGAAGCGATCCGTCGGCGCCCCGGGCACAGAGGGCGCGCCGCCCTGCGTTGCTTCGCTCCGCGCGCGAGGACGGTGGGCATCCGTCATCGTGCGCGCTGTTCTTTGGCGACGGTCAGCCCGTCTGTCGCAGCGCCTCGCCGGCGATCATCGCGGCCGCCACCGCGACGTTCAGCGAGCGCAGGCCCGGCCGGATCGGCACCACCACCCGGGCGTCGGCGGCGGCGTGCACCGCCTCCGGCACGCCGGCGGATTCCCGTCCGACCATCAGGCAGTCGCCGGGTCGGAAGGCGAAATCCGTATAGGGCAGGGCGCCCGCCGTGGTGGCGAGCACCAGCCGCAGCCCGGCCTCGGCCCGCCACGCCTCGAAGGCCGCGAACGAGCGGTGCCGGGTGATCGCCACATGGTCGAGGTAGTCGAGGCCGGAGCGGCGCAGGTGCCGGTCCGAGACGTCGAAGCCGGCCGGCTCGACGATCTCCACGGCGAGCCCGAGGCAGGCGGCCATGCGCAGCATCGTGCCGGTGTTCTGGGGAATGTCGGGCTGGTAGAGGGCGAGGCGGAGCATGGCGCCCGCCTTGTGGGCGGCCGGAGCCGCGCCGTCAAAGACCCGCGGCGGCGTTACGCAGCCGGCAAAGCGCTGTGCCGGTCCCGCGGACCCGGTGAGGAGGCGCGGAACTTAAGGCCGGCCAGAACCTTGAGGCGGCGCCACCCCGTTCGCGGCCCGACGTCCGAAAGACCTGATCCGATGCGCACCCCGCTCCTCGCCTCGGCCCTACTGCTGGCCGGCCTCGCCACAGCCTCGGCGCAGAATGCCGGCACGGACAGCGGTAGCGCCGCGGCCCCGGTGCCCGGCCAGCCCGCCACCATGGCCGACAACCTGCGCCCGACCTTCGTGGCCCAGACACCCGACGACATGGTCGCCAGCAAGCTGATCGGCTCGAGCGTCGTCAACGGCGCCAACGAGACGATCGGGCAGATCGCCGATTTCGTCCTCGATCAGAAGGGGGCCGTGAAGGCCTGGATCATCGGCGTCGGCGGCTTCCTGGGGATCGGCTCGAAATATGTCGCGGTCGATCCGTCCGTGCTCAAGCTCAACCGCACCGACGACAAGACGCTCCAGGCGCGCATCGACACGACCAAGGATCAGCTGCGCGCCGCGCCGGAATACGTCTACCTGGGCAAGGAGCCGCCGAAGGGCGCCGCCCCGGCGAGCCCCGCGGGCGAGCCGGCGGCGAAGCCCTGACGGGCCGCGCCAGCCGCGTCTGAGGGCCGGCGGCGGCGCGCCGGCTTGCGTCCGTGCGCCGTTCCGTGCTGTGCCAACCGCCGCACGGAGGTCGGAACCGTCACATGCGCCGCGCCCTCATCCCGCTTCTCGCCTTCTGCCTCGGCCTTGTCGGCATCACCGGGGCGGCGGTGTTCGCGTTCATGCCCGACCGGGCGCCGGTGGGTGTGCCCGGCGTCGGCGGCCCGTTCACGCTGATCGACCAGGACGGGCGCACGGTCACCGAGCGCGACTTCACCGGCGCAACGCACCTCGTGTTCTTCGGCTTCACCCATTGCCCGGATGTGTGCCCGACGACCCTGCAGCAGGTCTCGGATGTGCTGGCCGCCCTGGGACTGAAGGCCGAGCGGATGCGCGTCGCCTTCATCACGGTCGATCCGGAGCGCGACGACCCGGCGAGCCTGAAGACCTATCTGTCGAGCTTCGACCCGCGCATTACCGGGCTCACCGGCAGCGCCGAGCAGGTCGCCGCCACCGAGAAGGCCTATCGCGCCTATGCCCGCAAGGTGCCCGGCAAGGACGGCGACTACACCATGGAGCACACCGCCATCGTCTACGTGATGGACGGGCAGAATCGCTTCCTCGGCGCCCTGGACCTGTCGCGACCGGCGGCGGATACGGCCGCGCAACTCGCCAAGAAGATCTGAGCCGACTTTCGCGGAACGGTCTTGCGCGGGCGCCCTACAGAGTCATCCCGGCGTGGAAGCGGTCGGGGGAGAGCGGCAGCAGGAACTGCACGCCGAAGCCGCCCTCGAAGTAGCGCACCAGCCGCCCGGGGGTGCTGCCCACCGTCACGGGCGTGCCCAGAGGCGGGGTCAGCGGGCAGGCGATCGCGACGCCCGACATCGAGATGTCGATGAGCCGGGCCTTGACCTCGTGGTCGCCGTCGATCCGCAGGATCACCGCCGCCTGGATCGGCACGAGGCGCTCGTGGGACCGCCCCTCCGGCAGCCCCAGCATCTCCCGGTTGGCCAGCCAGGTGAGCTGGGAGGCGAGCTTATCGCGCTTGCGCGGCGTGGCATTGAGCTGGACTGCGAAACCGTCCGGGCAGTGACGGGCGATGATGCCTTCGATTCGGCCGATATGTTCCAGGTAGAGCACCACGCGCTCGCCGACCTCGCCCTGCACCGCGCAGGTCAGCCGCACGCCGCCCGGCGACATGTCCACGGTCTGGCAGGGATATTCCCGACGGTCGGCCAGCATGTAGCGGCCGAGCACGGCGATCCGGACACGTTGGTGACGACGCTGGTCGGCGGCGCCGCGCGCCGGCCGGAGCGCTTCGTGTAGCCTGGTTCCAGCAAAGGCGTCGACCGCGATCATCCTGAGATTGGTCCTGCGCCGTCGTAATCGTGGCCGCAGGCTAGCCACAGACTGTTACGAAACCATTTTCCGCGCTCTGCGGCTGTCAGGATATCGCGCGGCCCGCTGCCGGGCGGGACTAGGCGGACCCGCCGGCAGCACAACGCGGCCAACGTCAGGTAGCCGGCCTCCGGGATCGGTTTCGGCTCGCGGCCGGCCGGCGTTCAGGCTCGCCCGCCGGCATGCACGAGGAGGTGTCCGCGGCGCACGGGGCCCGGATAGCTGGTCGCAGTCCGAACGGCCGGTCGCGCGGGCACCGCAGCCTCGGGGCGGCGGCTGGGCAGGATGCGCAGCGACGTCGTCTCCGCCTGCATCAGCGGCCGCAGGCCGATCCAGTGCGGCGTGCCGTCCAGGCTCAGCGCGCCGAGCGCGCGCACCTGCGTGCGACCGCGGTGGCGCAGCGGCAGGAGCAGGAGCTCGAGGTCCGCCGCCTCGCCGGCCGCGTTGGTGCCGCGCAGGCCCGCCACGACGCCGAGCGTGTCGCTGGCGACGATCTCGACGATCCGCCAAGGATCCGGAGCCTGCGAGCCCCAGAGCCGGGCGAAAGCCTCGCCCTTCAATTCGCGCCCGTACAAGGCGCAGACCCGTGTGCCGGCGAGCCGGATCGTGGCCGAGCGGGCGGCCATGTCGAGTTCCAGGATCAGGCTGTCGGCGAGGAGGTGGCGGATCTCGCCCGGTTCGATCTCGGCGCGCTCCGGCGCGGCGCGCTCTCCGCGCAGGCGCTCCCAGTAGGCGTGGAGCATGCGGCTGGTGGGATGCTTCATCGGTGTCCCGACTCTAAACGCCTGTGTTTGATCCCTGGATCATTCTGGCACATCCGCGAGGCTGTGGCCGGTCGATCCGGGCGCTCGCGGCGGCAGGGCGCATGGGCCGTGCCGCCCGGGCTGAGACGCGTCTGCGGTGCTGCATCGAGCTCAGGGCCGGCGCCTGAGGCATTGCGGATCGAATCAGCGACGTGTCCGCCGAGAGACCTGCGCGAAGCTACCGAACTTTACAACCAGCTTGGCCGGGGCCGCCCGATAGGAGCCGAAAAGTCCACCGGCGCCGTTCTCATCCGGCAGATTCAATACGTCGCCGGGACTTGCCCCGCCGGCCACAGCCCCGACATGGTGCCGCGATGGATGCCTCCCCCGATTTCCCGCGGCAGAGCCGCGTGCCCGTGTTCAACATGCCGGGGGTGGTGACACTCTCGATCGGGCTGCTGCTGGCGATCCAGGCGGTGCGCGAGTTCCTGCTGCCGGACACCTGGGACATCCGCCTCGTCCTCGACCTCGCGCTGGTGCCGGCCCGCTGGACCCTGTGGTTCGATCCCGGGCGCGCGTCCGACGTGATCCGCGCCGCCGCTGAGACCGGCGACCCCAGCCTGGAGGCCCCGCGCGAGGCCTTCGCCCGCTACATCGTGGGCGAGCACGCGCTCCAGCCCTGGACGCTGGTCACCTACGCGCTGCTGCACGGCTCGTGGATGCACGTGATCTTTAACAGCGTCTGGCTCGCGGCCTTCGGCTCGCCGGTGGCGCGGCGCTGCGGCGCCCTGCGCTGGGGCGTGCTCGCCCTGGCCGGCACGGCGGCCGGCGGCCTGCTCCATGTGCTGATCGATCCCCTGAGCGCGGGGCCGCTGGTCGGCGCCTCGGCGGGAATCTCAGCGCTGATGGCCGCGGCCGCCCGCTTCGTGTTCCAGCCGCCGGTCTCCGGCTACGGCGGCCCGTCCTGGCAGGTGCCGCCGCACCGGCCCGCCGAGACGATCCCCGAGCTGCTGCGCAACCGGACGGCGGTCTCGTTCCTGGTGATCTGGCTTCTGACGAACCTGCTCTTCGGACTGGTCAGCGTGCCGCTCGTCGGGGAGAGCGCGGCCATCGCCTGGGACGCTCATCTGGGCGGCTTTGTCGCGGGCTTCCTCCTCTTTCCCCTCGTCGATCCGCGGGAGCCCGGCCGGCACTGACCACCTTGCCAACCGGCCGGATCAGTCACACACTCGCCACAATGTGAAAGAGCCGGGGCCTACCCGGACGACAGCGCAACGCGGGCGCCGTGGGCTGACGGCGCACCCGACGCGTCACAAGGGAGAGAGCCATGAATGTCGCACGCATCCTCGCCGAGAAGGGCAGCTCCGTCGTCACCGTGAGCCCCGACAAGACCCTCGAGGACGTGATTCAGATCCTCGCCGACAAGCGGATCGGCGCCCTGGTGGTCGCCCAGGCCGACGGGTCGGTGGCGGGCATCATCTCCGAGCGTGACATCATGCGGGCGCTCGCCGGGCACGGCGGCTCGGCCTTCGACGCGCCGGTGTCGGCCCACATGACGGCCGCGGTCACAACCTGCAACAAGAGCGCGACGATCGAGGAGGTCATGGCGCTGATGACCGACGGCCGCTTCCGCCACGTGCCGGTCTGCGAGGATGGCCGCCTGATCGGGCTCGTCTCGATCGGCGACGTAGTCGCGCGCAAGATCGCCACCGTCGAGGCCGAGCATCAGGCCCTGCGCGACTACATCACGATGGCGTAGGGGCGGGGCTCTCGTCGGCCCGCCTTGCGGGGACCGTCATTCTGGGGTGCCGTGAGGCGAGCCCGGAATCCATGAACACCGTCAGCGCCGTCACGGACACCGCGGCGTGCCTGGATCCCGGGCTCCGCTGTGTAGCTCCGGGATGACGGGCGCATGCGCCCGCCTCACGCCTTCGCGGGATCGAGCGTGACGTGCCAGAGGTCGGTGTCGGCCGCGTCCTTGAGGGTCACGGTCATCTGCTCGGTGGCGCCGTCAACCGCCACCTGGCCGAAGAACTGGTAGCCGGCGGCCGGCGACAGGTTCACCTGCCCCTTCTCGGGCGCCTTCACGAAGCGCAGCTGCGGCCCGAACGTGTTGTCGAGGGCGTTCGGCCCGAAGGTCCCGGCGTGCAGCGGCCCGGAGACGAACTCCCAGAACGGGTCGAAATCCTGAAACTGCGCCCTGTTGGGGTCGTAATAGTGGGCGGCCGTGTAGTGCACGTCGGCCGTTAGCCAGACCGTGTTGCGGATGCCGGCGCTCTTGATGAAGCGCAGGAGGTCGGCGATTTCCAGCTCGCGCCCGAGCGGCGGCCCGTCGCCCTGCGCCACCGCCTCCGAGCCGAAATTGCGGTCGGTGTCGTAGGTCACCACGAGGCCGAGCGGCATGTCGGCGGCGATCACCTTCCAGGTGGCGCGCGACTCGAGAAGCGCCCGCTTCAGCCACGCGAGCTGCTGCGGCCCGAGGAAGTAGGCGTCGGGCCCGTATTCCGTCTGCCGGTTCTCGCCGTTCGGGCCGCGGTAGGAGCGCATGTCGAGCATGAACACGTCGACCAGCGGACCGTAGCCGATCTTGCGGTAGACGCGGCCGGGCTCGGACGGCTCGAAGCGCATCGGCATGTATTCGTGGAACGCCTTGGCCGCGCGCAGCTGCAGGGCGAGGACGTTCGGGTCGGCGTATTTCTTCTTCAGGTGCTCGGCCCGGGTGAGGGGCTCGCCCGGCCACCAGTTATTGGTCACCTCGTGGTCGTCCCACTGCGCCAGGATCGGCACGGCGGCGTTCATCGCCAGCACGTTCCGGTCGGTGAGGTTGTATTTGTGCCGGCCCCGGAACTCCGCGAGCGTCTCGGCGGGCTTGGCGACCTCCTCGGTCACGCGGTTGCGCCACAGGCTGCCGTCGGGGAGCTTCACCTCGGAGGCGATCGGCCCGTCGGCGTAGATCGTGTCGCCGGAATGGATGAAGAAGTCCGGCCGGTTCTTGAGGATGGCCGAGTAGATCGTCATGCCGCCGCGGGCCTCGTCGATGCCCCAGCCCTGGCCCGCCGTGTCGCCCGACCAGCAGAACGACACGGCGCGCCGGTCTGCCGGCGCGGTGCGGAACCGCCCGACCTGTGCCGGGCCCACGATCGTCGGCGCGGCGATGTCCTGAAGGCGGACCCGGTAGAACACGTCCTGGCCCGCCGGCAGTCCGGTCAACGCCACCTTCACGGTGCCGTCGGTCTCGGGGAGCGCGTCGGCGAACACGCCGCCGCGGATGTCGGAGAAGCTCTCGGTGGTCGCCCACTCGATGACAGCCCGAGCCGGCCGGTCGGACCGCGCCCAGACCACCGCCGAGTCGATGCCGACATCGCCCGACTGGAGACCGTGGGTCAGGAGCGGCCGGTCGGCCGCGCGGCTCAGGCCGGGGCGTGCGAGGCCGGAGGCGAGCCCGACGAGGCCCGCGCCTCCGGAGAGCAGGATCTGACGACGACTCGCGGACATGGGACGCGCTCCAGCTGGCCGGGCGCCCATCGCAGGCGGCCACGACAGCGGGATGACATTCCCGGGCCTGCGCCGCGGGTCAGCGCAGCAACGCGGCCTTGTCCACCTGCAGCGCCGCCGCGATCTCGTCGAGCGCCTTGTGCTCGACAGCGCTGATGCCGCCGAAATCGGCCACGTCGGCACCGATCAGGAACACGTCCTGGCGCTGCTCGATCGGCCGCTCCGCGATAGCGCCGACGAGGCGCAGGTTCTCCAGACGCCCGGCGCGGGTCTTGGCCCGGGCGATCGCCTCGTAGAGCTCCTGCTCGACCCGAAGGGTGTCGTAGGATTTCTCGAGGATCGGATTGGCGCGGATGCCGGCGATCGCCGACTCGATCTCCTCCTCGGCCACGTCGCCGTCGGCCACGATGACGTTGGCCGCGGACGAGACCGAGGCCTGCAGGAAGACCGCATCGCCCGCATACGACATGATCGTGCGGCCGAACCGAAGGATGGCGTCCTGGAAAATGCTCATGCCGACCTCCCGTCGGATCGGAAGTGGCAGATATTGTGGCCGCCGAGTCAAGATCCGGCCGAGCTTGCCCCGGGGATGCCGGATTCAGGTCGCCGGTTCGTGGCCCGGCCAATCCCGTCCCAGATGGGCGGCCACGCGGGCCGGCTCGTCGCCGACCTCCGCCACGGCGGCCTCGACCTGCTCCACCGGCACCATGAACCGGCGCGCCCAGTAGGCCCGCTCCCAGGCATGGGCGGTGTTGACGGCCCTCGGCTCCGTCGACTCGGTCCGGTCCTGCGCGCTGTCGTCGGTCATCGGCCTTCCGCATCCGGCGAGGACCGGACGGCCCTCCGGGGTGACAAACGCCGGTCGGGCCGGATCGGCTCCGTCGGCTCCGCACAGCGGCGGGGCTCGGTCTGCGGCGAAGACACGCCACCGTTCTTGCGAGCGGAGCGAAGTCGTCCAGGGCCGCGCGACCTCTGTCGGCGTGGCGCAACTGGATGGCTTCGCTCCGCTCGCGATGACGAACCGGCCCACCGGCCCGATTGTCAGCAGCAGCGGAACCCGGACGTGTTGCCGACCCCGAAGCGGGCGTTCTCCCGGTTGCGGAAGAACTCCACCTCGGTCATCGGCGCCCGGTCGGGATGGGTGCGGCGGATATGATCGGCATAGGCCGCGTAATCCCCCTGTCCCACCATCAGCCGGGCGCCGTCGCAGACGCATTTGGACAGCGTCCGGAGCCGGTCCCGCAGGTTGGGCTGTTGCAGCATGGCGCGTCCTACTCCGCCGCGGCCAGGCGCGGTTCGGTCTCCAGGGCGGTCCAGCGATCCGCGCGCCACGCCTTCAGGCAGGCGGCGATGCCGAAGCCCGCGATGGCGACGACGAGGCCGATGAACAGGGCCGCCAGCACCGCGTCGATGCGGTCGTTGAGGATGATCTGGCTCATTTGGTCGGCGTTCTTGGCCGGCGCCAAGATCTTGCCCTCGGCGGCGGCCCCGGCGTAGCGCTCGGCATGGGCCAGGAAGCCGATCTTCGGGTCGGCCGAGAAGATCTTCTGCCAGCCGGCCGTGAGGGTGCAGATGCACAGCCACGCGGTCGGGATGATGGTCACGAACGCGTAGCGCTCGCGCTTCATCTTGAAGATCACCACCGTGCAGAGCGTCAGCGCCACCGCGGCCAGCATCTGGTTCGAGATGCCGAAGAGCGGCCACAGGGTGTTGATGCCGCCCAGCGGGTCGGTCACGCCCTGATAGAGGAAGTAGCCCCAGGCCCCCACCGAGATGGCGGTCGCCGCGATGCTGGGCCCCCACGACGTGGTGTTCTTGAACGACGGGACCGCCAGCGCGACGAGATCCTGCACCATGAACCGGCAGGCACGCGTGCCCGCATCCACCGCCGTGAGGATGAACAAAGCCTCGAACAGGATGGCGAAGTGATACCAGAAGGCCATCATCGCCTTGCCGCCGATGGCCGACGAGATGATGTGGGCCATGCCGACCGCGAGCGTCGGCGCGCCGCCGGCCCGCGAGATGATCGTGTGCTCGCCGACGTCGGCAGCGGTCTGGGTGATGATCTCGGGCGTCGTGGCGAAGCCGAGCTTGGTCACGGCCGTGGCCGCTGTCTCGGGCGTCGTGCCGACCAGGGCGGCCGGCGAGTTCATCGTGAAGTAGACGCCCGGGTCGATCACGCAGGCCGAGACCAGCGCCATGATCGCCACGAAGGATTCCATCAGCATGCCGCCGTAGCCGATGAAGCGGGCATCGGCCTCGCTGGCGATCAGCTTCGGGGTGGTGCCCGACGAGATCAGGGCGTGGAAGCCCGAGACTGCGCCGCACGCGATGGTGATGAACAGGAACGGGAACAGGCTGCCCGCCCAGACCGGTCCGGTGCCGTCCACGAACTTGGTGACCGCCGGCATCTGCATGTGCGGCGCCACGAAGGCGATGCCGAGCGCCAGCCCGACGATGGTGCCGATCTTGAGGAAGGTCGACAGGTAGTCGCGCGGCGCCAGCAGCAGCCAGACCGGCAGGATCGACGCCACGAAGCCGTAGCCGATCAGCATCCAGCAGAGCTGCGGGCCCGTGAAGGTGAAGGCCGGGCCCCAGACCGGGCTCGACGCCACGGAGCCGCCAGCCACGATCGCCAGCATCAGCAGGACGAAGC
Organism: Methylobacterium sp. OAE515; assembly: GCF_041806315.1. Taxonomy (NCBI): domain Bacteria; kingdom Pseudomonadati; phylum Pseudomonadota; class Alphaproteobacteria; order Hyphomicrobiales; family Methylobacteriaceae; genus Methylobacterium; species Methylobacterium sp. OAE515. The sequence continues at coordinate 324,979 of NZ_JBGMUV010000001.1, read as the reverse complement.
CGAGGATCGAGACCTCGCCGATCTTGCCCGGCCGGATGTAGCGCGAATAGACGCCCATCAGCATGGCGATCGGGATCGTCGACATCACCGTGAAGGTGCCCCAGGGGCTCTCGGCCAGCGCCTTGACGACGATCAGCGCCAGCACGGCGAGCAGGATCACCATGATCAGGAAGGTGCCGAACAGGGCGATGATGCCGGGAATCGTGCCGAGCTCGGCCCGGATCAGCTCCCCGAGCGAGCGCCCGTCCCGGCGCATCGACACGAACAGGACCATGAAGTCCTGCACGGCGCCGGCGAGCACGACGCCGGCCAGGATCCAGAGCATGCCGGGAAGGTAGCCCATCTGGGCGGCGAGCACCGGGCCGACCAGCGGACCCGCGCCCGCGATCGCCGCGAAATGGTGGCCGAACAGGACGCCGCGATTGGTGGGCACGTAGTCGAGCCCGTCATTGTGGCGCACGGCCGGCGTCACGCGTTTCGGGTCGAGGCGCATCACCTTGTCGGCGATGAACTTGGCGTAGTACCGATAGGCGATCAGGTAGGTGCAGACCGAAGCGACCACGATCCAGAGGGCGTTGATGGTCTCGCCGCGCTGGCTCGCCACGATCGCCAGTGCGGCGGCGCCGAGCGCCCCTACGAGGGCCCAGGGCCCATGCCTGCCGATCGCCGAACCCATGTCCCACTCCCTGCGCGTCGCCTCGAGCTCGGGCGGCCGTTCTGGCCCCGGCCGGAATTCTAGGACCCCGTGCGACAGGGTCGGTTTATCCTATCGGTCTCCCGTTGACGCAAGCGATCCGAGCTGTGATGCAGCGCTCCGGACCGCACGATGACCGCCGCCTGTAAGGCGGCCCCTCGTCACGGACCTGCTCTCCTCACCGGGCCGGATCATGGAAACCCGACGCCGCTCGCCGCTGATGTGGCTCCTGCTGCTGCCCTTCCTGGGGCTCTTGTGGGTGCCGTTCTACAACCAGCACGATCCGATGCTGTTCGGCTTCCCGTTCTTCTACTGGTACCAGCTGGCCTGGGTGCCGCTGACCTCGCTGATCCTCTACGTCGTCTACCGGGCCGTGCGCGATGACCGCTGATCTCGACATCCCGGCGCTCTCGGTCTTCGTCTTCTTCTTCCTGCTCGTGACCGTGATGGGCTTCGTGGCCGCGCGCTGGCGCCGGCCCGAGACGCTGGCCCATCTCGACGAGTGGGGCCTGGGCGGCCGCAAGTTCGGCACCTGGATCACGTGGTTCCTGATCGGCGGCGACTTCTACACCGCCTACACGGTCATCGCGGTGCCGGCCCTGGTCTACGCCGTGGGCGCCTACGGCTTCTTCGCCTTGCCCTACACGATCATCGTCTATCCGTTCGTGTTCGCGGTGATGCCGGTGCTGTGGCAGGCCGCCAAGGACAAGGGCTACGTCACGGCGGGCGACGTCGTGTACGGCACCTACGGCTCGCGGACGCTGGAGCTCGCGGTCGCGCTGACCGGCGTGATCGCCACCATGCCCTACATCGCGCTCCAGCTGATCGGCATGGAGGTGGCCATCAAGGCGCTGGGGCTGCACGGCGAGATCCCGCTGATCGTCGCCTTCCTGGTGCTGGCCTTCTACACCTACTCGTCGGGGTTGCGGGCGCCGGCGCTGATCGCCTTCGTCAAGGACATCATGATCTACGTCGTGGTGCTGGTGGCGGTGGCGATCGTGCCCTCGAAGCTCGGCGGCTACGGCGCGGTGTTCGACGCGGCCGACGCCGCCTTCAAGGCCAAGGGCTCGGGCGGCATCCTGCTCAGCCCGGCGCAGATCCTGCCCTACGCGTCGCTCGCGCTCGGTTCGGCGCTCGCGGCCTTCATGTACCCGCACACGCTCACCGGCATCTTCGCCTCGTCGGGCGGCAACACGATCCGTAAGAACGCCGTGCTGCTGCCGGCCTACACGCTGCTCCTCGGCCTGCTGGCCATGCTCGGCTACATGGGCCACGCCGCCGGCTTGAAGGTGACGAGCAACAACGACGTCGTGCCGGCCCTGTTCAAGACCCTGTTCCCCGGCTGGTTCGCGGGCTTCGCCTTCGCGGCGATCGCCATCGGCGCGCTGGTGCCGGCGGCGGTGATGTCGATCGGCGCGGCCAACCTGTTCTCGCGCAACGTCTGGAAGGCCTACGTCAACCCGAACGTCACCCCGTCGGGCGAGGCGCAGGTCGCCAAGATCACCTCGATGCTGGTCAAGATCGGCGCGCTGGTGGCGATCCTGGTCCTGCCGACGCAGTTCGCCCTCGACCTGCAGTTGCTGGGCGGCCTGTGGATCCTGCAGACCCTGCCGGCTCTGGTCTTCGGCCTCTACGTGTCGTGGTTCCGCGCCCCGGCCCTGCTGGCCGGCTGGGCGGTGGGCTTCGTCGCCGGCAGCGCCATCGCGTGGTCGGACGGGCTGAAGCCCCTGCACACCCTGACGCTCGGCGACGCGAAGTTCACGCTCTACACCGGGCTGCTGGCGCTCGCCGTGAACATCGTCGTGGCGGTGGTGGTGAACGCGGCGCTGAGCCTCGGCGGCCGGAACCCCGCCGTCGCGGCGGGCCGCTGAGCCCCCGATACTCTGATTGAGGAGAGCACTATGGCGAAGGTCGCATTCCTGGGTCTCGGCGTGATGGGCGGCCCGATGGCCGGCCACCTCGCCAAGAAGGGTGGCCACGACGTCACCGTCTACAACCGCACCACCCAGAAGGCCGAAGCCTGGGTGAGGACCTATGACGGCGCCTTCGCGCCCACGCCCCGGCAGGCCGTCGAGGGCGCCGAGATCGTGTTCGCCTGCGTCGGCAACGACGACGACCTGCGCAGCGTCGTGCTGGGTGAGGACGGGGCGCTCGCCGGCATGAAGCCCGGCGCGATCTTCGTCGATCACACCACGGCCTCGGCCGAGGTCGCCCGGGAGCTCGCCGCCGCGGCCGAGGCGAAGGGCCTCGGCTTCATCGACGCCCCGGTCTCCGGCGGCCAAGCCGGCGCCGAGAACGGCGTGCTCACCGTGATGTGCGGCGGCGACGCGGCGACCTACGCCAAGGTCGAGGGCGCGATCGGGGCCTTCGCCCGGGCTTGCCGGCTGATGGGCCCGGTGGGATCCGGCCAGCTCACCAAGATGGTCAACCAGATCTGCATCGCGGGCCTGGTCCAGGGCCTGTCCGAGGGCGTCCACTTCGCCAAGCGCGCCGGCCTCGACGTCGAGGCGGTGCTCGACGTGATCTCCAAGGGTGCCGCCGGCTCCTGGCAGATGGAGAACCGCGGCAAGACCATGAACCAGGGCAAGTTCGACTTTGGCTTCGCGGTCGACTGGATGCGCAAGGATCTCGGGATCCTGCTGGACGAGGCCCGCCGCAACGGCGCCAAGCTGCCGGTCTCGGCCCTCGTGGACCAGTTCTACGCCGAGGTGCAGGCCATGGGCGGCAACCGCTGGGACACGTCGAGCCTGGTGGCGCGGCTGGAGCGCTGAGGCTGAGGGCGCCTCCGCAGACGGAGAGATCACCGGCCGTCTTACCGGGGCCGCGGAGCGGAACCCGGGATCCAGATCCGCCGGCGGTGCTAAGCCTGACGCCGTCAGAGGTTCTGGATTCCGGGCTCGCCTGCGGCGCCCCGGAATGACGGCTTGGAGATGAACACGCCGGACGGGCGCAATCCCGTCACGACAGATCGGCGCTCGCAACGGCCTCCGGATCCATCCAGCGCCAGCCGTCGCCCATCTGGTGGCGAAACCACGTGAACTGGCGCTTGGCGTAGGCCCGCGTATCCGCCTGCCCCCGCGCGATGGCCTCGTCGAGGCTGAGCGCCCCGTCAAGATGGGCGATCAGGCCCGGCACGCCGTGGGCGCGCATCACCGGCAGCATCGGATCGAGGCGTCGTGCGCGCAGGCGGGCGACCTCGTCCAGCGCGCCCTCCGCGATCATGGCCCGGAACCGGGCATCGATCCGGGCGCGCAGGACCGACCGGTCGGGAGCCAGGAAGATCTTCTCGAGATCCCAGCCGGCCAGCGGCCCCGGCACCGGGTCGCCGTAGAAGCTCGCGATCGGGCGGCCGGTGGCGAGGAAGATCTCCAGGGCGCGCATCACCCGCATCCGGTCGCTCGGCCGCAGGCGGGCGGCGCCTTCGGGGTCGTGCCGGGCGAGGTCGGCATGCAGCGCTTCGGTCGGGCGGCCCTCGGCCTCTTCCCGCACCCGCGCGCGTACGGTGTCGGGCACCGGCGGCAGCTCCGAGAATCCCTGCTCCAGCGCCCGGAAATACAGGCCGGTGCCGCCGACGAAGACCGGCAGCCGCCCGTCGAGCGTCGCCAGCAGCGCCGTCGCATCCCGTGAAAAATGCCCCACGGAATAGTTCACGGCGCCGTCGACATGGCCGTAGAGCCGATGGGGCACCTGCGCCTCCTCGTCCGGGCCGGGTCGGGCGGTGAGGCGGCGCAGATCTGCGTAGACCTGCATCGAATCGGTGTTGATCACCGTGCCGCCCCGCTGTCGCGCCAGCCGGGCGGCGAGCGCCGACTTGCCCGAGGCGGTGGGCCCTGCGATGAGAATGGCCGCCGGGCGCCCCCCGGCTTCCCCCCGGTCTGGCGGCAAGGCGAAACTCCACGATGCTGGTCGCGGTCCTGATAGCAAACCCGGATCAGCCGTCCATCACCGACGCGGTGCTGGCCGAGACCCGCGCCGTGCTGCGGACGGAGCACCAGCCGCGGATCCTGCACGGAGAGGCCGCGGCCGAGCTGCTGGTGCCGGGCGAGCCCGGCGCCGCCGCGTCCCTGACGGAGCGGCTACGGAATGCGCTCGCCGGCGAGCCGATCGACCTCGCCGTGCTCCCCGCCGACGCGCATCGGCGCAAGCGCTTGTTCCTGGCCGATATGGACTCGACCATGATCGAGCAGGAATGCATCGACGAGCTCGCCGGAACGCTCGGCCTCAAGGACCATGTCGCGGCGATCACCGAGCGGGCGATGCGCGGCGAGATCGCCTTCGAGCCGGCTTTGCGCGAGCGCGTGGCCCTCCTGAAGGACATCCCGGTCGGCGCGGTGGACGGCCTGATCGCCGAGCGGCTGACGCTGACGCCGGGCGGTCGTACCCTGGTGCAGACGATGCGCGCGCACGGCGTGCACACCTGCCTCGTCTCGGGCGGCTTCACCCTGTTCACCGGCCCGATCTCGGCGATGATCGGCTTTCACGAGCACCGGTCCAACGTGCTGGGCGTCGCCGAAGGGCGGCTGACCGGCACGGTGGAGGATCCGGTCGTCGGCCAGGCCGAGAAGCGCGCGACCCTGATCGGACTGCGTGAAACGCTGGGCCTCGCCCCTGCGGCGACGCTCGCGGTGGGCGACGGGGCCAACGATCTCGACATGCTGACCGAGGCCGGCCTCGGCGTGGCGTTCCGCGCGAAGCCCGCGGTCGCCGCCGCCGCGCATGTCCGGGTCGAGCACGGCGATCTCAGCGCGCTCCTGTACCTGCAGGGCTACGCGGCCGCGGAGTTCGTTGGGTGAGCGCTCGGCGGGGATCCGGATCCTCGGGATCCCGCGCGCTTGCCTCACGCCATTCTTAACCGCGAGGGGGGGCGCCAACGCGCACGGCTGTGCTAGATAGTCCGCCATGCGATGCACCCTGACGGTCACCTCCAAGCGACGCATCCTGTGCGTCTTTCCCGCCTACACGCCGTCCTTCGGGACATTCTCCCACGCCTACCCGCTGATGGGCGGGGTGAAGGCGTTCATGCCGCCGCAGGGGCTGCTGCTGATCGCGGCCTACATGCCCGAGGCCTGGGAATGCCGGTTCATCGATGAGAATATCCGCCGCGCCGGCCCGGCCGACTTCGCCTGGGCCGACGCGGTGTTCGTGTCCGGGATGCACATCCAAGAGCCGCAGATCCACGACATCCGCGACCGTGCCCACGCGGCCGGCAAGGTCACGGTGCTGGGCGGCCCCTCGGTCTCGGGTGCCCCGGAGAAGTACGGCGACTTCGACTACCTCCATATCGGCGAGATCGGCGACGCCACCGACCAGCTCGTCACGCGCCTCGACGCCGACCTGACGCCGCCGCCTGCTCAGGTGGTGCTGGAGACGAAGGACCGGCTCGCGCTCTCGGACTTTCCGGCCCCGGCCTACGAGGCGGCGCCGCTCAAGCGCTACCTGATCGGCTCGCTGCAATTCTCCTCGGGCTGCCCGTATCGCTGTGAGTTCTGCGACATCCCGCAGCTCTACGGGCGCCAGCCGCGGCTGAAGAGTCCGGAGCAGATGTGCGCCGAACTCGACGCCATCATCAGCCAGCCCGGCCATCCGGCGGTGGTCTACTTCGTCGACGACAACTTCATCGGCAATCGCAAGGCGACCCGCGAGATGCTGCCGCACCTCGTGGAATGGCAGAAGAAGAACAATTACCCGCTCCAGTTCGCCTGCGAGGCGACGCTGAACATGGCCAAGCAGCCCGAGATCCTCGAGCTGATGCGGCAGGCCAACTTCATGACGGTGTTCGTCGGCATCGAGACTCCGGAGGCGGAGGCCCTCAAGGGCATCGACAAGACCCACAACGCCGCCGTGCCGATGTACGAGGCGATCGAGACCCTCAATTCCTACGGGCTGGAGGTGACCTCCGGCATCATCCTGGGGCTCGATTCGGACACCGACAAATCCGAGCAGAACCTGATCGACTTCATCGACCGCTCGGCGATCCCCGTGCTGACCATCAACCTGCTCCAGGCGCTGCCCAAGACCCCGCTCTGGGACAGGCTGGAGCGCGAGGGCCGGCTCCTGCACGACGCCAGCCTCGAGTCGAATGTGCTGTTCAAGCGGCCGCACGATTCGGTGGTCAGCAGCTGGCGCCGGGCGATCGCCCATGCCTACGAGCCGGAGAAGATCTTCGAGCGGTTCAAGCACCAGTGCGCGGTGACCTACCCGAACCGGATCACGACGCCGACCGCCGGCAAGCTGACCTTCACCAACTTGCGCCGCGGCCTGATCCTCGGCTTCAACATCATCACCCGGGTCGGGATCTTCTCCGACTACCGCAAGCCGTTCTGGAGCGCGGCCGGCTACGCGCTGAAGCGCGGACAGATCGAGGCGGTGTTCAACATGGGCTTCGTCGCCCACCACCTGATCCGCTTCACCCGCGAGGCCCTGCGCGGCGAGCACAACGCCTCGTTCTACGCCGCCAAGGCCGCGGAGGCGAAGGAGGCCCGAGACCGGAGCTGGTGGGAGGCGGCGCGGCGCAAGCTGGTGCCGGAGCGCGAGGCGGCGTAGCCGATACCCGCCAAGCGATGCAATCGCGGCAAGGCTCCCACGCAACCCCTTGCCTGCGGCGGAAAAGTCGCGCTTCGGCCCTTGGCAGGTGGCTTGCTAGGCTCTATACACCGCGCCTCACGCATTTCATCCTCACGGAAGGAAAACGGCCAATCGGCCGGTTTCCGCTTGAAATGTCGCCCGGGCAACCGGGTGGCACTGGCCGGAAGGATCCAAGGGGCGACGAGCCCCGCGGAGCCTTGTCCGGCCATGTCCTGTCCGAGACTGCAGGTGCCGGTTCGCCGGCTTAATCCGCCAGCCTGCACAGACGGGGAAGACCGAATTCGAAACGCCTCGCCTCGGCTCCCGGCCGCGGGGAGGTATCGGTTTGAACCCACTCGCCCGAGGCGGCCCGGAAGGGCACGCGCGGGGACAGGGCCGCGAAGCGTCGTTCGGACGTTCCCGGTCTTTCGGCCGAGATCACGTCCGGGCGGCATGTGCAACCGGCGGACCCGAACCCGGGTTCCGCCAACCGGAGAGAGCCCAGTGGACCGGACAGCTAAAGCTGATCTCGTCTCGACGCTCAACGGCGTGTTCAATCAGAGCGCCGTCGTCGTCGTGGCCCACTACAAGGGCCTCACGGTCGCCGACATGCAGAAGCTGCGTTCGCAGATGAAGCAGGCCGGCGCCACCGTGAAGGTCGCCAAGAACAGCCTCGCCGGCATCGCACTCGATGGCACGGACGTCGCCTCCATCAAGCCGCTCCTGAAGGGCCCGACCCTGCTCGCCTATTCGGGCGATCCGGTCGCTGCCGCGAAGGTCGCGGTCGATTTCGCCAAGGCTAACGACAAGCTCGTGATCCTCGGCGGCGCGATGGGGACAACGGCCCTGAACCCGGACGGCGTGAAGGCCCTCGCCTCGCTCCCGTCCCTCGACGAACTGCGCGCGAAGATCGTGGGCCTCGTGCAGGCGCCCGCGACCAAGATCGCTCAGGTCGTCAATGCGCCGGCGGCCAAGCTCGCCCGCGTGTTCGGGGCTTATGCCAAGAAGGACGAGGCCGCCTGAGGCCCTTCAAAAATCACCTGTTCGAACCGATATCTGAGAGGAATTCAAAATGGCTGATCTTGCCAAGCTCGTCGACGACCTGTCCTCGCTGACCGTTCTCGAGGCTGCCGACCTCGCCAAGATGCTCGAAGAGAAGTGGGGCGTCTCGGCCGCGGCCGCCGTCGCCGTGGCTGCCGGCCCGGCCGCCGGTGGTGGCGCTGCCGCCGTCGAGGAGCAGACCGAGTTCACGGTCGTCCTGGCGTCCGCCGGCGACAAGAAGATCGAGGTCATCAAGGAGGTCCGCGCGATCACCGGCCTCGGCCTCAAGGAGGCCAAGGACCTGGTCGAGGGCGCGCCGAAGCCGGTCAAGGAAGGCGTCGCCAAGGACGAGGCCGAGAAGCTCAAGGCCCAGCTCGAGAAGGCCGGCGCCAAGATCGAGCTCAAGTAAGTCGACGATGGGCCGGTTCCGGCCCATCACCCCACGGAGGTCCGTCTCGGGCCTGTCGTGACCGGAGCCCGCGGGTGTTGCGCCCGCGGGCTTTAGGCCGCTTCGGCGGATGGTCCTGAATGGGGCCGGCGAGAGATTCAGGTTCGGTGGCGCGGCCCGGCGGGGCGCGCGTCACGGCCCGGTGCGGGAGGTCCCTTTCGGGAACGCTTCCCCGGGCGAGAGGTACGCGGGTAGGAGCGAAGTCACATGGCCAACACGCTGGTCGGTCGCAAGCGCATTCGGAAGTTCTTCGGCAAGATCAAGGAAGTTGCCGAGATGCCGAACCTCATCGAGGTTCAGAAGGCGTCCTACGACCAGTTCCTGATGGTCGACGAGCCCGAGGGCGGGCGCGCCGACGAGGGGCTGCAGAGCGTGTTCAAGTCGGTGTTCCCGATCTCCGACTTCGCCGCCACGGCGCTGCTCGAGTTCGTGCGCTACACCTTCGAGGCGCCCAAGTATGACGTGGACGAGTGCCGCCAGCGCGGCATCACCTTCGCGGCCCCGCTGAAGGTCACGCTTCGCCTCATCGTGTTCGATGTCGATCCCGATACCCAGGCCAAGTCGGTCAAGGACATCAAGGAGCAGGACGTCTACATGGGCGACATGCCCCTGATGACGGAGAACGGCACCTTCATCGTCAACGGCACCGAGCGCGTCATCGTCTCGCAGATGCACCGCTCGCCGGGCGTGTTCTTCGACCACGACAAGGGCAAGACCCACTCGTCGGGCAAGCTCCTGTTCGCCGCCCGCATCATCCCGTACCGGGGCTCCTGGCTCGACGTCGAGTTCGACGCCAAGGACATCGTGCATGTCCGCATCGACCGGAAGCGCAAGCTGCCGGCGACGTCGCTGCTCTATGCCCTGGGCCTGGATGGCGAGGAGATCCTGTCGACCTTCTACAACCGCGTGGTCTACGACCGGGACGGCGCCGAGTGGCGCGTGCCGTTCGATGCCGAGCGTATGAAGGGCATGAAGGCGACCGTCGATCTGATCGACGCCGATTCCGGCGAGGTCGTGCTCGAGGCCGGCAAGAAGCTCAACGCCCGCAACGCCCGCCAGATCACCGAGAAGGGCACCAAGTTCCTCAAGGCGACCGACGAGGATCTCGTCGGCCAGTACATCGCCGAGGATCTGGTCAACACCCAGACCGGCGAGATCTGGGCCGAGGCCGGCGAGGAGATCACCGAGAAGCTTCTGAAGAGCCTGGAGGATGTCGGCACCGCCGAGCTGCCGGTGCTCGACATCGACCACGTCAATGTCGGTCCCTACATCCGCAACACGCTGGCGGTGGACAAGAATTCCGGCCGCGAGGGCGCGCTGTTCGACATCTACCGGGTCATGCGCCCGGGCGAGCCGCCGACCCTCGACACCGCTGAGGCGATGTTCCACTCGCTGTTCTTCGACTCCGAGCGTTACGACCTCTCGGCGGTCGGCCGCGTGAAGATGAACATGCGTCTCGATCTCGACGCCGCCGACACCGTGCGCACGCTCCGCAAGGAGGACATGCTGGCGGTGGTCAAGGCGCTGGTCGAGCTGCGTGACGGCAAGGGTGAGGTCGACGACATCGACCACCTCGGCAACCGCCGCGTCCGCTCGGTGGGCGAGCTCATGGAGAACCAGTACCGCCTGGGCCTCCTGCGCATGGAGCGCGCCATCCGCGAGCGCATGAGCCAGGTCGATATCGACACAGTCATGCCGCAGGACCTGATCAACGCGAAGCCCGCGGCTGCGGCCGTGCGCGAGTTCTTCGGCTCGTCGCAGCTGTCGCAGTTCATGGACCAGACCAACCCGCTCTCCGAGGTGACGCACAAGCGCCGCCTCTCGGCGCTTGGCCCGGGCGGTCTGACCCGCGAGCGCGCCGGCTTCGAGGTGCGCGACGTGCATCCGACGCACTACGGCCGCATCTGCCCGATCGAGACGCCGGAAGGCCCGAACATCGGCCTGATCAACTCGCTCGCCACCTTCGCGCGGGTGAACAAGTACGGCTTCATCGAGACCCCGTTCCGCCGCGTCCGCGACGGCGTGGTCACCGACGAGGTCGCCTACCTCTCGGCCATGGAGGAGGCGAAGTACTACGTCGCCCAGGCGAACGCCCAGATGGACGAGGCCCGCAAGCTCACGGAGGACCTCGTGGTCTGCCGTCGCGCCGGCGAGGTGATCGTCGTCGGGCCTGAGCGCGTCGACCTCATGGACGTGTCGCCGAAGCAGCTGGTCTCGGTCGCCGCGGCGCTGATCCCGTTCCTCGAGAATGACGACGCCAACCGCGCGCTCATGGGCTCGAACATGCAGCGCCAGGCGGTGCCGCTGGTCCGCGCCGACGCCCCGTTCGTGGGTACCGGCATGGAGGCGGTGGTCGCCCGCGATTCCGGCGCCGCCATCGCGGCCCGCCGGGCCGGCATCATCGATCAGGTGGACGCCACCCGTATCGTCATCCGCGCCACCGAGGAGGCCGACGCCAACAAGCCGGGCGTCGACATCTACCGCCTCCAGAAGTTCCAGCGCTCGAACCAGTCGACCTGCATCACGCAGAAGCCGCTGGTCCGCGTCGGCGAGTTCGTGAAGAAGGGCGAGATCATCGCCGACGGTCCCTCGACCGAGTTCGGCGAGCTGGCGCTCGGCCGGAACGTGCTCGTCGCGTTCATGCCGTGGAACGGCTACAACTTCGAGGACTCGATCCTGCTCTCCGAGCGGATCGTGAAGGATGACGTGTTCACCTCGATCCACATCGAGGAGTTCGAGGTGATGGCCCGCGACACCAAGCTCGGGCCGGAGGAGATCACCCGCGACATCCCGAACGTCTCCGAAGAGGCGCTCAAGAACCTCGACGAGGCCGGCATCGTCTACATCGGTGCCGAGGTGAACGCGGGCGATATCCTCGTCGGCAAGATCACCCCGAAGGGCGAGAGCCCGATGACGCCGGAGGAGAAGCTGCTCCGCGCCATCTTCGGCGAGAAGGCCTCGGACGTGCGCGACACCTCGCTGCGGGTGCCGCCGGGCGTCACCGGCACGATCGTCGAGGTCCGGGTGTTCAACCGCCACGGCGTCGACAAGGATGAGCGCGCCCAGGCGATCGAGCGCGAGGAGATCGAGCGGCTCGCCAAGGACCGTGACGACGAGCAGGCGATCCTCGACCGCAACACCTACGCCCGTCTGGCGGACGTGCTGATCGGTCAGGCGCCGGTGGCCGGCCCAAAGGGCTTCAAGAAGGACACCACGCTCACCCGCGAGCTGATCAACGACTACCCGCGCTCGCAATGGTGGCAGTTCGCCGTCATCGAAGACCGTCTCATGACCGAGATGGAGGCGATGCAGAAGCAGTACGATGAGTCGAAGAAGCGTCTTGAGCAGCGCTTCCTCGACAAGGTCGAGAAGCTGCAGCGCGGTGACGAGCTGCCTCCGGGCGTCATGAAGATGGTCAAGGTCTTCGTGGCGGTGAAGCGCAAGATCCAGCCGGGCGACAAGATGGCCGGCCGTCACGGCAACAAGGGTGTCGTGTCGCGGATCGTGCCGATCGAGGACATGCCGTTCCTGGAGGACGGGACGCATGCCGACATCGTGCTCAACCCGCTGGGCGTGCCCTCGCGCATGAACGTCGGTCAGATCCTGGAGACGCACCTGGGCTGGGCGGCTGCGGGCCTGGGTCGCAAGGTGTCGAAGGCGGTGGATGCCTATCTGAAGACGCAGGACATCGCGCCGCTGCGGGAGGAGATGACGGCGATCTACTCCCCGGGCGAACTCGACGGGCTGACGGACGAGGAGCTGGCCGAGGCCGGCAACAACGTCCGCCGCGGCGTGCCGATGGCCACCCCGGTGTTCAACGGCGCCAAGGAGGCCGACATCGAGCAGATGCTGGAGATGGCCGGGCTGGACCGCTCGGCGCAGTCGACGCTCTACGACGGGCGCACCGGCGAGCCCTTCGACCGCAAGGTCACCATGGGCTACATCTACATGCTGAAGCTCCACCACCTCGTGGACGACAAGATCCACGCGCGCTCGATCGGCCCGTACTCGCTCGTCACCCAGCAGCCGCTGGGCGGCAAGGCGCAGTTCGGCGGCCAGCGCTTCGGCGAGATGGAGGTCTGGGCGCTGGAGGCCTACGGCGCGGCCTACACGCTGCAGGAGATGCTCACGGTGAAGTCGGACGACGTGGCCGGCCGCACCAAGGTGTACGAGGCGATCGTCCGCGGCGACGACACGTTCGAGGCCGGCATCCCCGAGTCGTTCAACGTGCTCGTCAAGGAGATGCGCTCGCTCGGCCTCAACGTCGAGCTCACCTCCTCCAAGAAGGCGGCCAACGACCAGCTGGAACCGCCTGCGGACGCGGCCGAGTAAGCCAAGAGAACCACACCTCCCGTGGCGGCGGCGTGCCGCCGCCACGGTCGAGCGGGAAGGGGAGGGGCCTTCCGGGGTTCGACGACGGTGAGCAGCGCCCGTGCGGGGTGCGGCGCCGGATCTTTTTCAGGACGCGGTGGCCCGGCGCGGGGCTGCCGGCGTCAACAAGGAGCGGATCATGAACCAAGAGGTCATGAACCTTTTCAACCAGCAGGCCACGCCGGTCAGCTTCGACCAGATCAAGATCTCGATCTCGTCCCCGGAGAAGATCCTCTCCTGGTCGTACGGCGAGATCAAGAAGCCCGAGACCATCAACTACCGGACCTTCAAGCCCGAGCGCGACGGCCTGTTCTGCGCGCGTATCTTCGGGCCGATCAAGGACTACGAGTGCTTGTGCGGCAAGTACAAGCGCATGAAGTACAAGGGCGTCATCTGCGAGAAATGCGGCGTCGAAGTCACCCTCGCGCGCGTCCGGCGCGACCGCATGGGCCATATCGAGCTGGCCGCCCCCGTCGCCCACATCTGGTTCCTGAAGTCGCTTCCGAGCCGCATCGGCCTGCTGCTCGACATGGCGCTCAAGGACCTTGAGCGGATCCTGTACTTCGAGTCGTACTGCGTCATCGAGCCGGGTCTCACCCCCCTGAAGGAGCGTCAGCTCCTGTCGGAGGAGGAGTATCTGCGCGCGCAGGAGGAGTACGGCGAGGACTCGTTCACCGCCATGATCGGCGCCGAGGCCATCCGGCGCATCCTGCAGGAGCTCGACCTCGACAAGATCGCCAACGATCTGCGCGAGGAGATCGCGGTCACCACCTCGGAGCTGAAGCCCAAAAAGCTCCTGAAGCGACTCAAGATCATCGAGGCCTTCCAGATGTCCGGCAACAAGCCGGAATGGATGATCCTCACGGTCGTGCCGGTGATCCCGCCGGACCTGCGCCCGCTGGTCCCGCTGGATGGCGGCCGCTTCGCGACCTCCGACCTGAACGACCTGTATCGCCGTGTCATCAACCGCAACAACCGCCTGAAGCGGCTGATCGAGCTGCGCGCGCCCGACATCATCATCCGCAACGAGAAGCGGATGCTGCAGGAGGCGGTCGACGCCCTGTTCGACAACGGCCGCCGCGGCCGCGTCATCACGGGTGCCAACAAGCGCCCGCTGAAGTCGCTCGCCGACATGCTGAAGGGCAAGCAGGGCCGGTTCCGCCAGAACCTGCTCGGCAAGCGCGTCGACTACTCGGGCCGCTCGGTCATCGTGGTCGGTCCGGAGCTGAAGCTGCACCAGTGCGGCCTGCCCAAGAAGATGGCTCTGGAGCTGTTCAAGCCGTTCATCTACGCGCGCCTCGACGCCAAGGGCTTCTCGGCCACGGTGAAGCAGGCTAAGAAATTGGTCGAAAAGGAGAAGCCGGAGGTCTGGGACATCCTCGATGAGGTGATCCGCGAGCACCCGGTGATGCTGAACCGCGCGCCGACGCTCCACCGCCTCGGTATCCAGGCCTTCGAGCCGAAGCTGATCGAGGGCAAGGCGATCCAGCTGCACCCGCTGGTCTGCGCCGCGTTCAACGCCGACTTCGACGGCGACCAGATGGCCGTGCACGTCCCGCTGTCGCTCGAGGCGCAGCTGGAAGCGCGCGTCCTGATGATGTCGACCAACAACATCCTGCACCCGGCCAATGGTCAGCCGATCATCGTGCCGTCGCAGGACATCGTTCTCGGCCTCTACTACCTGTCGATCGTGGCCGAGGGCGCGCCGGGCGAGTTCAAGCCGGGCAACACCAAGAATCCGATGCAGGGTGTCTACGGCGACATGGGCGAGCTGGAGCACGCCCTGGCCGCAAAGGCCGTGTCGCTGCACTCGAAGATCAAGTGGCGCTGGACCGGCATCGGCCCGGATGGCGAGCCGCCTGACCAAGACCTACGAGACCACGCCCGGCCGGGTCATCCTGTCCGGCGCCCTGCCGAAGCACGCCAAGGTGCCCTTCGACGTCGTCAACAAGCTGATGACCAAGAAGGAGATCTCGGCGATGATCGACACCGTCTACCGCCACTGCGGTCAGAAGGAGTCGGTGATCTTCTGCGACCGGATCATGGCGCTGGGCTTCACCCACGCGTTCAAGGCCGGCATCTCCTTCGGCAAGGACGACATGGTCGTGCCGGAGAACAAGTGGTCGATCGTCGACACGACCCGCGCGCTCGTGAAGGATTACGAGCAGCAGTACAACGACGGCCTGATCACCCAGGGCGAGAAGTACAACAAGGTGGTCGATGCTTGGGCCAAGTGCTCGGACAAGCTGGCCGCCGAGATGATGGGCCGCATTTCGGCCGTCCAGAAGGACGAGCACGGTGCGGACAAGCAGGTCAACTCGATCTACATGATGAGCCATTCGGGTGCCCGTGGCTCGCCTGCCCAGATGAAGCAGCTCGCGGCGATGCGCGGCCTCATGGCCAAGCCGTCGGGCGAGATCATCGAGACCCCGATCATCTCGAACTTCAAGGAAGGCCTGGACGTTCTGGAGTACTTCAACTCCACGCACGGTGCCCGTAAGGGCCTGGCCGACACCGCCCTGAAGACCGCCAACTCCGGCTACCTGACCCGCCGCCTCGTCGACGTGGCGCAGGACGCCGTGATCCGCGAGGTGGATTGCGGCACGACCAACGGCATCAAGATGCGCGCCATCGTGGATGCCGGCCAGGTTGTGGCGACGCTCGCCACCCGTATCCTGGGCCGCGCCACGGCCGAGGATCTGGTGGCCGCGGACGGCACGGTGATCGTCAAGACCGGCGAGACCATCGAGGAGCGGCACCTGCCGGCGATCAACGCCGCCGGCATCCAGGAGGTGAAGATCCGCTCGGTGCTGGTCTGCGCCACCAAGAGCGGCGTCTGCGCCACCTGCTACGGGCGCGACCTCGCCCGCGGCACGCCCGTCAACATGGGCGAGGCCGTCGGCGTCATCGCGGCGCAGTCGATCGGTGAGCCGGGCACGCAGCTCACGATGCGCACCTTCCACATCGGTGGTGCGGCCCAGATCGCCGACTCGTCGTTCATCGAGTCGAGCTTCGAGGGCACGATCAAGATCCGCAACCGCGCCGTGGCCAAGAACACGGACGGGGATCTGATCGCCACAGGCCGCAACGTGGCGGTCGTCATCGTCGGGTCGGACGGGGTCGAGCGGGCGGTCCACCGCCTGCAATACGGCGCCAAGCTCCGGGTCGACGAGGGTGACAAGATCAAGCGCGGGCAGCGGATCGCCGAGTGGGATCCCTACACCCGTCCGATCCTCACCGAGGTGGACGGCCTCGTGGCCTACGAGGATCTGGTCGATGGCCAGTCCATGACCGAGACCACCGACGAGTCGACCGGCATCGCCAAGCGCGTTGTCGTCGACTGGCGCGGCTCGGCCCGGACCTCGGACCTGAAGCCGGCGATGGTCGTGGTCGACCGGGACGGCAAGGCGCTCAAGCTGCCCCGCGGCTCGGACGCCCGCTATTTCCTGCCGGTCGACGCCATCATCGGCTTCGACCCGGGCGCGACGGTCAAGGCCGGCGACATCCTCGCCCGCGTCTCGACCGACTCGGCCAAGACCCGCGACATCACCGGCGGTCTGCCGCGGGTGGCGGAGCTGTTCGAGGCCCGGCGCCCGAAGGACGCGGCGATCATCGCCGAGAAGTCGGGCACCATCGCGTTCGGCCGCGACTACAAGAACAAGCGTCGGCTCACGCTGACGCCGCATGACGGCTCGGAGGCGGTCGAGTACCTGATCCCGAAGGGCAAGCACATCCACCTGCAGGACGGCGACGTGGTCGAACTCGGCGATTACATCGTCGACGGAAACCCGGCCCCGCACGACATCCTGGCGATCAAGGGCGTGGAGGAACTCGCGGCCTACCTCGTCAACGAGATCCAGGAGGTCTACCGGCTGCAGGGCGTGTCGATCAACGACAAGCACATCGAGGTGATCGTCCGTCAGATGCTGCAGAAGGTCGAAGTGACCGACGGCGGCGACTCGGACATCCTCTCGGGCGACCAGATCGATCGCACGGAGCTGACCGACTTCAACGAGAAGCTGCTCGCCGAGGGCAAGAAGCCGATCCAGGGCGTCCCCGTCCTGCTCGGCATCACCAAGGCGTCGCTGCAGACCAAGTCGTTCATCTCGGCGGCCTCGTTCCAGGAGACCACCCGCGTCCTCACCGAGGCGGCGGTCAACGGCAAGGTCGACACCCTGGAAGGCCTGAAGGAAAACGTGATCGTCGGCTCGCTGATCCCGGCGGGCACCGGCTCGATGGTGGCGGATATCCGCTCCATCGCCCGCCGCCGCGACGCGATGATCCTGCAGCAGAAGCAGACCGAGAGCGGTGCGATGCCGGTCGAGGAGCTTCCGCCCGCCGCCGCCGAGTAAGGCGACCGGTCGGACCGAGACGAGAGAGGGCGGCCTTCGGGCCGCCCTTTTCTGTTTTGGGAACGCGCCGTCTTTCCGGGGCGCCGGAGGCGAGCCCGGAACCCAGAGCCGCTGTTGGCGCAGGATCTCGATGCGTCGGCGGCTCCGGATCCCGGGCTCCGCTGCGCGACCCTGGAATGATGACAGCGGGACCCGGCAGAGTTCCCCCACAATGCGGGACAATGCGCATGTCAGCGGCTTAACCGGCCCTCAACCATGCCGCGCGATAAATTCTGGGCGGCCCCAGAAACACCCTGGAAACGGGGAGGATCGGGCCGGTTCGGGTGCGTGAGTGCGGGTCTGGCGTCGTGGGCACGAGACGAGGACGACGGGAATCGAGCCTGCGCTGGCTCTCGGCGGCGATGACGCCCTGGATGGTCGGTCTCGGCCTCCTGGTGTCGTTCACGGCCGATGCCGGCACGGAGAACGCCATCGGGTCGAGCCGGCTCGGCGTGATCGACGCCGGCACCGTCCCGCCGCTGCCGCCCGGCACCGTCCTGATCGGCTCCGCCCTGCGGCGCCTCTCCGACGAGCCGCCCCAGGCCGTGTTCAAGACCGGCGCGCATGTCTTCCCGGTGGTGCAGCGGGGGGGCAAGGGCAATCCGGCCCGGCCGCCGGCCGAGAGCTTTGCCCGCCGGGCCGCAGGCCTGCGGGAGACGGGCGCCGCCCTGGTGTTCGGCGACGTCACCGGCAGCGTCAGCGGCGTGCTCACCCAGGGCTCCGCAATCTGGGACCCGGAATCCGAGCCGGAAGCCACCTTCATCCCCGTGCCGGATCTCGGCCTGACCACGGGCGCTGGCAGCGCCGCCTCCACGGGCGAGGGCTCGGCCGACCTGACCGAGGACGGCGATCCCGAGCGCTTCGACGGCTCGACCCCGCCGGTGCCCCGCGCGGTCGCCCTGTCGTCGACCACGCCGGCGCCTGCGGACGCGATCCCCGTCGAGGTCGCCGCGGCGAGCCTGGCCCTGCCCGATTTCGCGATCCGCACTGAGCGTCCCGACAGCGTCCAGCCGGTCCCGGAGGACGCGCGGCGCCGCTACGCCGACCTGATCGACCCGGATTCCCTCGACAAGGAGCAGCGCTGCCTGTCGGAAGCCGTCTATTTCGAGGCCCGGAGCGAGCCGGAGGCGGGGCAGGCCGCCGTCGCCCAGGTGGTGCTGAACCGGGTGAAGAGCGGTCTTTACCCGGCGAGCGTCTGCGGCGTCGTCTACCAGAACCGGCACCACTACATGGGCTGCCAGTTCTCCTTCGCTTGCGAGGGCAAGTCCCTGCGCATCACCGATGCCGGCGCCTGGGAATCGGCCACCCGCATCGCCCGCTCGGTGATCGAGGGCCGGACCTACCTCGCCGAGGTCGGCGCCGCGACCCACTACCACGCCGACTACGTGCGGCCCGGCTGGGCGCGCCGCCTGCGCAAGATGGACGTGATCGGCCGTCACATCTTCTACCAGCTTCGGGCCGGGCAGACTTGAGGAGCCGGCCCTGTTCCGGACTTCATAAGAAAGACTGTCGTTAATAGAGAGAATCCTACCTAAGTAGGCGACGTCTAAGCAGTCGAAACCGAGGGTTAATTTTACCTTCGATTCGGATAATGCTTGCGCGCAAGGCAACGAGTCGGGCCTCTAGTACGTCGAGACGGGCGTCGCTTCCGCGTCGCTTCTCGCCAGTATCGCGTACCAGAGGACGTCCATGACCGCGTCGGTCGCTCGCACCACTCTTCTTGCCGCCGCTCTCGGCGGCCTGCTCCTCGCCGCACCCGCCCAGGCGGGCGGCTGCTACAGTTCCGAATGCTACCGCCACGTGGTCACGCCGCCGGTCTACGACACCGTGCAGGAGAACGTGCTGGTGCGTCCGCCGCGCACGGTCTACCGGACCACGCCGCCGGTCTACGACACCGTGTCCGAGCGCGTCATGGTCTCGCCGGGCGGCCGCTTCTGGCAGACCAGCCGCGGTCCCGGCGGTGAGCTGGTCGGCTGCTGGGTGACCACGCCGCCGCGCTTCGCGGTGCGCACCCGGACCGTGCTGGTGCGTCCGGCCCAGTCGATCCCCGAGACGATCCCGCCGGAATACGCCAGCGTGAGCCGCCGGGTGCTCGTGGCGCCGGCCCGCTCCGGCTGGGTGCCGGCCGGCGGCGGCTACGGCGGCGGTTACGCCCCTGCTGCCTATGCGGGTGGTCCGCTGGTCGGCTCGATCCCCGATGCGGTCGGCATCACCGGTGCCAGCTCGTCGGATATCGGCGTCGGCCTCGGATTCTCCTACGGCAGCCGCTACGAAGGCTACTGATCGCAGGCGCGGCCCGGGCGACGTGTCCGGGCCGCCTTGATTCCGGACGGCCCGGCCACACCTCACCGCGCAACACGGGAGGTGACGATGGGGACGTTCAAGGCCTGGGTGGTCGAGAAGAACGAGGGCGGCCAGAGCCTCGCCTTCCGGGATTTCGACGATGCCGACCTGATGGACGGCGACGTCACCGTGCGGGTGACGCACTCCACCCTGAACTACAAGGATGGCCTCGCGCTCACCGGCACGTCGCCGGTGGTGCGCCGCTTCCCGATGATCCCCGGCATCGACTTCTCGGGGATCGTCGAGACCTCGGATCATCCCGCGTACAAGCCGGGCGACGCCGTCGTGCTCACCGGCTGGGGCGTCGGCGAGACCCATCTTGGCGCCTACGCGCAGCGCGCCCGGGTCAAGGGCGACTGGCTGGTGCCGCTGCCGCAGGGCTTGACGCCGGAGCAGGCCATGGCGGTCGGCACCGCCGGCTACACCGCAATGCTGTGCTGCATGGCGCTCGACGCCCACGGCGTGAAGCCGGAGCACGGCCCGGTCATCGTCACCGGCGCCTCGGGCGGCGTCGGCTCGGTGGCGGTGGCGCTGCTCGCCCGGGCCGGCTGGCACGTGATCGCCTCCACGGGCCGCGACGGCGAATCCGATTACCTGAAGGGGCTCGGGGCTGCCGAGATCCTCGACCGGGCGGAGCTGTCGAAGCCCGGCAAGCCGCTCGGCAAGGAGCGCTGGGCGGCGGGAGTCGACGCGGTCGGCTCCACGACGCTCGCCAACGTGCTCGCCATGACCAAGGCCGACGGAGCGGTCGCCGCCTGCGGGCTGGCGCAGGGCATGGACCTGCCGACCTCCGTGGCGCCGTTCATCCTGCGCGGCGTCTCGCTGCTCGGCATCAACAGCGTCACCACCCCGCAGCCGAAGCGCCGCGAGGCCTGGGCGCGGCTCGCCCGGGAGCTCGACCTCGGCAAGCTCGCCACCATGACCAGCAAGGTCGGGCTGGAGGAGGTCGGCCGGCTCGGCGCGGAGATCCTGGCCGGCAAGGTCCGGGGGCGGATCGTGGTCGAGGTGGCGTAGAGGAGGCGGGCCTCACGGCTCCTTCCGGGCCTGCAGCAGATAGCTCATCGGCAGCATCCGGCCGGCCGCGAGAGACTCGCAGGCCGCCGCGCTGATGTTGTCCGGGAACTCGCAGAGCCCCTCGATCGCGAGACCCGAGCCGATCAGGGCCTCGACCACGCGGCCCAGGGGATGGGCGAACCAGTAATGGGGACCGACCCGCGGCGCCGGGCCGTCCCCGTAGACGATCGCGTCCTCGCCGACGAAGGGTGTCGCGCGGAAATACGAGTGCCTCACGAGGAGCGGCGGCTCCGCCCGCGGCTCGAACATGTTCACCACGGGGTGTTCCTCGTGGATGAGGATCCGCCCGCCCGCGCGCAGCAGGCGCGCCGGCACGCCCATGAACCGGGCGAGATCCGGCATCCAGCCGAGCACGCCGATCGTGATCACCACAAGGTCGAAGGCGCCGTCGTACCGGGACTCGATCGCGTGCACGTCCCCCGCCACGAACGTGCAGGCGCGCCCTGCGACCGCCGCCAATTCCCGGGCCTGATCCAGGAAGGCGTCCGACTGGTCGAAGCCGACGGCCTCCCAGGCGCCCAGGTTCATGAGCGACACCGTCTCCCGACCGTTGTTGCAGCAGAGATGGGCGACTGCGCGCTCACCGAGGCCGATCGCCCGCAGGGCCGCCTCCATAGGCGGGTCGAACCAGGAAAAGCCGGGATCGCGCGCGAATTGCTGCTTCAGGCGCTCCCAGGACGGGGCGTCGCGATGAAGCGGGGCGGAGGCGTCCCAGGCTCGGCGGTTGGCCGCGATGGCGTCGGCCGGGGAGGGGGAGGACATCGGCTGCTCCGGGTGATTCCCGGCCTATCGTACGGCTCCGACCCCGGACCCTGCCAGGCGAGACGCAGAGGCTTGTCCGATGGCCGGGAAGATCGTTTCTCGCTCGCTCCGTGGACCTATGGCCGGAGCTGACGGCAGGCGTGGGACGGCAGGGTTCGCGGCTTGGTTGGAACCTTTGCTGTACCTGACAGGTTACCGTTTTTATGAGCGTCGCATTTGTCAAAGAGCCCGAGGGCGGGGAAGCGTTCGAGAATCTGCCGGATCGGCCGATCTCGCCCCATACCAACTTCGTCACCCCGGAAGGCCTCGCGCAGATCGAGGCCGAGGTCGCGCGCCTAGAGAAGGAAGTCGCCTCCCTGGACCCCGCCGACAAGGCTGAGGATTCCCGGATTGGGCGCGACCTGCGCTACTGGGCGGCGCGCAAAAACACCGCACAGCTCGTCGAGCCCATTGGCGGCGACACCGTCCATTTTGGCGCCACCGTCACGGTCGTACGCGAGGACGATTCCGGCAAGGAGAGCCGGCAGACCTTCCGGATCGTCGGCGAGGACGAGGCCGACCCGCACAAGGGGTCGATCTCCTACGTGGCGCCGCTCGCCCGGGCGATCACCGGCAAGGCCGTCGGCGACGTGGTCGAGGTGAACGGCCACGAGGTCGAGGTCGTCGAGATCCGCTGAGCCGGATCACCGGCCCTCGAAACGCGCCCGCAGGGGAAGCATCGCTTCGGCGAAATGCTCCATGAAAACCCGGACCCGCGCCGCGTGGCGCAGGTCGGGATGCGTCAGCACCCAGAGATCGGCCCCCAGTTCCGGATAGGGGCCGGACAGGCGGCGCAGGGCCGGGTTGGCGTCGGCCACGAAGCAGGGCAGCGGACCGATCCCGAGGCCGGCCGAGACCGCCGCGTCGAGACCCGTCACCGTGTTGAGCTGCAGCCGGATCCGATCGGCCGGAGCGCGGGCAGCGACGAACCGCATGAACGAGCCGTTTGCCACCCCGGGACCCGGGCAGACCCAGGCCTCCCGCGACAGGTCGCCATACTCCCGGTCGGCCCGGCCGTAGAGCCCCCAGGCCGTGGCGGCCAGGCGACGCCCGACCAGGGTCTCGCTCGGCTCCCGGCTTACCCGGATCGCCACATCGGCGTCCCGGCGCGACAGGTTGAGCGCCTCCTCGGTGAGGAGCAGGTCGATCCGGATCTCCGGGTAGCGTGCGCTGAAATCGGCCAGGACCGGCATGAGCAGATCGGCTGCGAAGCCGGCGGGCGCGGTCACGCGCAGCTCCCCCGACGGCGTCTCGCCGCGGCCCGCCATCGCGCGGGCGAACTGCGTGACGTCGGTCTCAATCCGGGCGGCCGCCGCGATCATCGCTTGACCCGCCGGAGTCGGGACGTAGCCGGTGCGCAGGCGCTCGAACAGCCGCGCGTCAAGCTTCGCCTCCACCGCCGCGAGCCGCCTGAACGCCGTCGAGTGGTTGATCCCGAGCTGCGCGGCCGCCGCCGTCAGGCCGCCGTGATCCGCCACGGACTTCACAAACCGAAATTCATCCCAATCCAGCGACACGTTCTGACCCTTGCGTCGGTGCAAGACCACTCTTGCGCCGCAGGGCATTTTTGCAAAGCGTGAAACGCGCCATGGAGGGGCACCGCACCGGCGAACGATTCGCCGGGCTGTTCGAGACACAGGATGGGAGACCACCGCATGGCCAAGGTTCTGGTGCTGTACTACTCGACCTACGGGCACGTGGAGCAGATGGCCTACGCCGTCGCCGAGGGTGCGCGCGAGACCGGGGCCGAGGTCGTGGTGAAGCGGGTGCCCGAGCTCGTGCCCGAGGAGGTCGCCCAGCAGAACCACTTCAAGCTCGATCAGGCCGCGCCGGTCGCCACCGTGGCCGAGCTGGCCGATTACGACGCCATCATCTTCGGCACGCCGACCCGCTACGGCAACATGGCCTCGCAGATGAAGCAGTTCATCGACCAGACCGGCGGGCTGTGGATGAAGGGCGCGCTGGTCGGCAAGGTCGGCTCGGTCTTCACCTCGACCGCCTCGCAGCACGGCGGCCAGGAGACCACCCTGACGAGCTTCCACACGGTGCTGTTCCACCACGGCATGGTGGTGGTCGGCCTGCCCTACAGCTTCCAGGGCCAGGCTGGCGTCGAGGCCGTCAAGGGCAACACGCCCTACGGCGCCAGCACGATCGCGGACGGCGACGGCTCCCGGCAGCCCAGCGCCGTGGAACTGGAGGGCGCCCGCTTCCAGGGCCGCCACGTCGCCGGGATCGCCGCCAAGCTGGCCTGAGAGAAGCCCAAGAAAAAAGGCTCGGATTGCTCCGAGCCTGGAAGGGAAAAGGCCATTTGGGGGCTGAGAAGGCCTTCGTGATCAATAAACGGATGGCGGCGATGTCTGTTCCGTCGCCACCGAAAAAATCTCTGCTCTCAGCGCGGCGCCGCGGCCCGGGCGAGGCGGTCACCGATAGCCTCGCCCAATCCTTCGGCGGGGATCGGCACCACCGCTATCGTGTCGGCGCCGCTTGCGTCGAGATCGCGCAAGGCGCCGAACAGCCGCGCCGCCGCCTGGGCGAGATCACCCGACGGACTGAGGTTGAGCGCGGCGCGTGCCCGCTCGTGACCCGCCGGGCGTGCCGATCCGAACAGCAGCACCGCCTCGTCCGGCTCGATCTGTGCTGCGTTCAGGCGGACCCGCGCGCGGGGCGCGTAGTGCGAGGCGAGCATGCCGGGGCCGGCAGGGCGGTCGGCATCCGCCGATTCGGGCACGGCCGGTTCAAGACCGAGGACGTCGCGCAGCGCCGCGCGGGTAATCCCGCCGGGCCGCAGTAGCCGCGGCGTCCCGCCGAGACACGCCACCACGGTCGATTCGACACCGACCTGCGTGTCGCCGCCGTCGAGTACGGCGCCGATCCGGCCCGCGAGATCCGAAAGGACGTGGTCCGCCCGGGTCGGGCTGACCCGTCCGGACCGGTTCGCCGAGGGCGCCGCGACCGGGCGGCCGACGCCGGCCAGCAGGGCCTGGGCAAGCGGATGGGCCGGAACCCGCAGGGCGACGCTCGGCAGGCCGGCGCGGGCGAGATCGGAGATCTGAGTCTTCGGGTGAGCCGGTACCACCAGGGTCAGCGGACCCGGCCAGAAGGCCTCCGCGAGGCGGCGCGCGTGCGCGTCGAAGTCACCTTCCGCGAAGGCGGCTTCCGCCTCCGGCAGGTGGGAGATCAGCGGGTTGAAGCGCGGCCGGTCCTTGGCGGCGAAGATCCGCGTCACTGCATCGGCGTCGGTGGCGTCCGCCCCGAGCCCGTAGACGGTCTCGGTGGGGAAGGCCACGAGGCCGCCAGCCCGCAGGAGCGCGGCGGCCTCGGCGAGGCCGGACGCGTCCGGGCCGAGCCGCCGGGTCGCGGCCGGGACCGTTGACCCGGGATCGTTCATGCGAAAAGCCGTTCCCAAGATGATGGCGGCGCGCGGCGCGTGCGCCTATTCTCGGGCCGCCGTAGCCCCGGTTCGCGGGCGCGGTCAAACCCGCCCCGGGGGCAACGAACGGGCGGGCCGCGCCAAGGGAGGATCGTATGAGTTACCGCGCCCCGGTCCCCGAGATGCTGTTCACCCTCCGGCACGTGGTCGGGCTCGACGCGGTCGACCCCGACGATGCCGAGGCGATCCTGACCGAGGCCGGGCGGATCGCCGCTGGGGTGATCGCGCCGCTGAACCGGGTCGGCGACCGGCACGGCACCCCGTTCGCGGACGGGCGCGTCACCACCCCGCCCGGCTGGCGGGAGGCGTACCGCACCTTCACGGAGGGCGGCTGGAACGGGCTCTCGGCGGAGGCCGACCACGGCGGGCAGGGCCTGCCGAAGCTGATCGAGGCCGCCTGCACGGAGATGTGGAACGGCGCCAACCTCGCCTTCGGGCTCTGCCCGCTCCTGACCCAGGGCGGCATCGAGGCGCTGGCGGCCCACGGCTCGGAGGACCTGAAGGCGCGCTATCTCGAGAAGCTCGTCTCGGGCGAGTGGCCCGCCACCATGAACCTCACCGAGCCGCAGGCGGGCTCCGACCTCGCGCTGCTGCGGACCCGGGCCGTCCCGGTAGGCGACGGCACGTACCGGATCACCGGCAACAAGATCTACATCACGTACGGCGAGCACGACCTCGCCGAGAACATCGTCCACCTCGTGCTGGCCCGGCTGCCGGACGCGCCGGCGGGCACGCGGGGCATCTCGCTGTTCCTCGTGCCGAAGGTGCTGCCGGATGGCACCCGCAACGACCTGCGCTGCTCCGGCATCGAGCACAAGCTCGGCATCCACGCCTCGCCGACCTGCTCCATGGCGTTCGGCGACGATGGCGGCGCCACCGGCTGGCTGATCGGGCAGGAGAACAAGGGGCTGGCCTGCATGTTCACGATGATGAACGCGGCCCGGCTCAATGTCGGCCTGCAGGGCGTCGGCGTGGCCGAGGCCGCGACGCAGCGGGCGCTCGCCTACGCGCAGGAGCGCCGGCAGGGACGGGCGATCGGCGGCGCCGAGGCGACGAGCCCGATCGCCGCGCATCCGGACGTGCAGCGGATGCTGCTCACCATGAAGGCCTCCACGGCCGCCGCCCGCGCGATCTGCTACCTCACCGCGGCTGCCCTCGACGCGTCCAAGGGGCCGGAGGGGCAGCCCGCTCTGGACCGCGCCTCCCTGCTGACGCCGGTGGCGAAGGCGTTCGCGACGGATCTCGCCAACGAGGTCACCTCGCTCGGCGTACAGGTCCACGGCGGCATGGGCTTCGTGGAGGAGACCGGGGCGGCGCAGCTCATGCGGGATGCCCGCATCCTCGGCATCTACGAGGGCACCAACGGCATCCAGGCCATCGACCTCACCGCCCGCAAGCTGCCGCTCAACGGCGGCGCCACGGCCCGGTCGCAGATCGCCTGGATGCGCAAGGCGGCGGAGGGGCTGCTCAAGGTCGGCGATCCCGCCTTCGGCCAGATGGCGGCGCGGCTGCGGAACGGGATCGGCAGCCTCGACCGGGCGACGAGCCACCAGCTCGCGGCGCTGAGCTCCAACCGTCCGGAGACGGCGCTCGCCGGCGCGACGCCGTATCTGCGCCTGTTCGGCCTGGTTCTCGGCGGCGCCTGCCTCGCCCGGAGCGCGCTCGCCGCCAGCGCCGCCCTGAAGGCCGGCGAGACCGATCCGGCCCATGCCGGCCGCATCGCCCTCGCGCGCTTCTATGCCGAGAACCTGCTGACCGCGGCCGAGGGCCTGGAGCAGAGTGTCGTGGCGGGCAGCGCCTTCACGGACGATGCCGCGCTGGCGCTGGCGGTTTGAGGGGAGCGGATCATGGCCGATACCGTCGCGATCGACGATCTCCAGGGCGGCGTCCGCCTGATCACCCTGAACCGTCCGGAGAAGAAGAACGCGCTGACCGGCGCGATGTACGACGCCATGCGGGAGGCGCTGGCCGAGGCCGACGTCTCGGACCAAGTCGGTGCCGTGGTCTTCGCCGGGCAGCCCGGCATGTTCAGCGCCGGCAACGACCTCGCCGACTTTATGGAGCAGTCTTCCGGGGACAAGGCCGGGGACGGGTTCACTGCCTCGCCGGCCCTGGCCTTCATCCGCCAGCTCGCCCGCACCCGCACCCCGATGGTGGCGGCGGTCGATGGGATCGCGGTGGGGATCGGCGCGACGCTCTGCCTGCACTGCGACCTGGTCTACGCGAGCCCAGCGGCGCGGCTGCGCATGCCGTTCGTGGAACTCGGCCTCGTGCCGGAGGCGGCCTCGAGCTACCTGCTGCCCCTGCGGGTCGGACGGCTCCGGGCCACCGAGCTGCTGCTTCTGTCCCGTCCCCTCGACGCGGACGAGGCGCAGGCGCTCGGCCTCGTCAACGCGGTGCTGCCGGCCGACATGCTGGTCGAGCAGGCGATCGCGCAGGCCACGCGCCTCGCCGCCCTGCCGCGCGGGGCGCTGGCGGCCTCCCGTGCCCTGATCCGGGGCGACCAGGCGCAGGTCGAGGCCGCCCTGGAGGCGGAAGCCAAGGCCTTCGACGCGCAGTTGCGCTCGCCCGAATCCCAGGAGCGGCTCGCCGCCTTCCTGTCGCGGTCGAAGCCCGCGTCCTCGGCGTGAGCGCGCCGGACCTCTCCCAGAAGATCTGTCTCGTGGCGGGTGCCTCGCGGGGCGTCGGCCGGGGCCTCGCCCGGGCTCTCGGAGAGGCGGGGGCCACCGTGATCGTCACCGCCCGGTCCAGCGAGACCGGCGCACGGACCGAGATGCGGCCCGAATCGATCGAGGACACGGCCCGGATGGTCGATGCCGCCGGCGGCCGCGGGCATCATTACATCTGCGATCACCGCTCCGAGCGCGCCACCGACACCCTGGTCCACTGGGTGCTGCGCCGCTTCGGCCGGATCGACGTCGCGGCCTGCAGCGTCTGGGGCGGGAACGAGGGCTACGACGGCGAGCGCTACCCGGATGGCGCCGACTGGGGCACGCCGTTCTGGCGCCGCTCGGCTGAGCCCTATCTCGGCTTCCTGGAAGCCGGTCCGCTGCCGGCGCTGCTGCTCGCGCGTGCGGTCGCGCCCGCCATGGTGGCGGCGCGTTCCGGGCTGATCGCGCTGGTCTCCTTCGGGACCGAGGATTACCTCGGCGACGTCTTCTACGATTCCGCCAAGGCCGCCACCAACCGGCTCGCCCTGGCCTTCGCCCGGGAACTCGCGCCGCACGGCGTGACCGCGCTCGGCCTCTCGCCAGGCTTCGTCGCCACCGAGCGGGCGCGCGATCTCGGGCAGGATGGGCTTGCCACAGAAGGACCGCTCTATGCGGGCCGGGCGCTCGCCGCTCTGGCGGCCGACCCGGACATCGCGGCCCGGGCCGGCACGGTGCTGCATGCCGGCGACCTTGCCCGAATCTACGGCTTCACCGATGCGGACGGCGCGCAGCCGGAGCGGTTCCGGATCGCGCCCTGACGGCTCCCGGATCTTGCCGAAGCCGCGATGTGTCGCGCAAAGGGCGCAGCGTCCGGGTAATCGGATCGCCGACCCGGCGGCGGGGCTCGGCAGGGTTGCTTTGCGGCGTCCGGGCGGGCGTCTTGGCGCAATCGGCGCTCCGATTG
This sequence comes from Methylobacterium sp. OAE515, assembly GCF_041806315.1. Taxonomy (NCBI): domain Bacteria; kingdom Pseudomonadati; phylum Pseudomonadota; class Alphaproteobacteria; order Hyphomicrobiales; family Methylobacteriaceae; genus Methylobacterium; species Methylobacterium sp. OAE515. The sequence continues at coordinate 296,207 of NZ_JBGMUV010000001.1, read as the reverse complement.
CTGCGGGAGCGAAAAACGGCCTTAATTCGCCCGCAGGTCAGGGGTCGATCCTGCGTCCGCATCGATCTCTGATCGGAGTTGGGCCGCGCGTATGAACGAGGAAACTGGCATGTCGGAAGCGAACACGGCGCCGCGCGTGCTGATGGTGTTCCCGAAGTTCTACGAAAACTCGATGTGGAACTTCAAAGAGGCCATGGAGCTGCAGGGCGCCCGCGCGCCCGCGCCGCCTCTGGGCCTGATCACGCTCGCCGCGATGCTGCCGCCGGCCTGGCAGGTGACGCTCGTCAACCGCAACTGCGAGGAGCTGACGGACGCGCAGATCCAGGCGGCCGACCTCGTGATGACCGGCGGCATGCTGCCCCAGGAGCCGGATTGCCTCGTGGTCATCGACCGCTGCGTGGCGCTCGGAACCCCGGTCTGCGTCGGCGGCCCCGCGCCGACCTCGACGCCGGAAGTCTACGACAAGGCGGATTTCCTGGTGCTGGGCGAGGCCGAGGGCATCCTCGACAAGTTCGTGGCCGCCTGGGAGGCGGGCGAGCGCCGCGGCCGGCTCACGGCCGAGAAGTTCAAGGCCGACGTCACCAAGAGCCCGATCCCGCGCTTCGACCTGCTGACCTTCAGCCACTACCTCTATATCGGCGTCCAGTTTTCCCGCGGCTGCCCGTTCACCTGCGAGTTCTGCGACATCATCGAGCTCTACGGCCGCGCCCCGCGGACCAAGACCACGCCGCAGATGCTGGCCGAGCTCGACCGGCTCTACGGCCTCGGCTATCGCGGCCATGTCGACTTCGTCGACGACAACCTGATCGGCAACAAGAAGGCGATCAAGCTGTTCCTGCCCCACCTGATCAAGTGGCAGGAGGAACACGGCTACCCGTTCAAGTTCTCCACCGAGGCCTCGCTCAACCTCGCGGACGACGACGAACTGCTCGGGATGATGCGGGACGCGAACTTCTTCGCCCTGTTCACCGGGATCGAGACGCCCGACGAGGCGACGCTGATCCAGACGCAGAAGAAGCAGAACACCAAGCGCTCGATCGCCGACAGCGTGCACAAGCTCTACGAGCACGGCATGTTCGTCACGGCCGGCTTCATCGTCGGCTTCGACACCGAGAAGGACAGCATCAGCACGGCGATGTCGCTGTGCATCAGCCAGACCGGCATTCCGATCGCCATGGTCGGCCTGCTGTTCGCGCTGCCGAACACGCAGCTCTCGCGCCGCCTGCGCAAGGAGGGCCGCCTCTACGAGAACTACGCGGCGACCACGGCCGACCAGGGCGACCAGTGCACGCAGGGCATCAACTTCGTGACCCTGCGCCCGCAGCGCGACGTGCTGGCCGATTACCGCGATGTCCTCCAGGAGATCTACGACCCGCCGAACTTCTTCGACCGCGTGCGCGTGGTCGCGCGGCAGGTGAAGCGGCCTAAATTCGCCGCGCAGAAGCTCAACTGGCGCCACATCGCCCACGATCTCTATTCGCTGCTGCGCGTGTGCTGGCGGATGACCGTGCGGCGTCCGGAACTCGCCAAGCACTTCTGGAGCGTGTTCCTGGAGACCGCCCGCCGCAACCCGGCCGCCCTGGAGGCGGTGGTCACCAACATGGTGATCTACCTGCACGTCTACCCGTTCTCGCGCTACGTCATCCGCGAGATCAACGGTCGGATTGCCGACCTCGATGCCGGCCGCTGGGTGCAGCCGCCGGTCCTGGCGCCCGAGGCGGAGACCTGCAAGGCGCCGCCGGTCGGCAAGGTGGTGGCCAAGGCCGAGGTCAAGCACCTCGCGGCGGTGGCCTGACGGGTCGTCGCTGCGTATCCTCCCTTCCGCGCCCTCACCCTGAGGTGCCGGAGCGCAGCGGAGGCCTCGAAGGAGGCCTCTAGAGGCCGCCGCGATCCCTGGAGCCCTTCTTCGAGGCCGCTGACGCGGCACCTCAGGATGAGGGAGGTGCGTCGGATCTGATGCCACCGCGCTTGCAGGCTTGGCCGATCGACCTTAGCTGAGCCCCCGCGAGGCCACGTCCTCCCCCCGCAGGCGGGGTACAAGTCCGGGACGGCCCGGCCCTTTCAGGAGGGCCGCATGGCCTGGATCTATCTCGTCACCGCGGGCGTGCTGGAGGTCGTCTGGGCCTTCGCGATGAAGCAGTCCGACGGCTTCACGCGCTTCTGGCCGACCGGGATCATGGCCGTGTCGATGGCCGGCAGCGTCGGCTTCCTGGCGCTGGCCATGCGCACGCTGCCCCTCGGAACCGCCTACATGATCTGGACCGGCATCGGCGCGGTCGGCGCGTTCCTGGTCGGCATCGCCGCCCTCGGCGAGCAGGCGAGCGCCAGCCGGATCCTCGCGGCCGGCCTGATCGGCTCCGGGCTCGTCCTGATGAAGCTGTCGAGCCCGGGCTGAGCCTCAGGCGGCGCGCACCGTCTGCAGGAACGCGTCGATCTCCCGGCGCAGCTCGGCGGATTGCTCCGAGAGGCTCGCCGCCGAGGCGAGCATCCGCGTCGCGGCGGAGCCCGTGTCGTCGGCCGCCCGCGCGACCTCGTCGATCGTGCCGGTGACGGCACCGGTCCCGGATGCGGCTTCGGCGACGTTGCGGGCGATCTCCCGGGTCGCTGCGCCCTGCTGCTCCACGGCCGCCGCGATCGAAGTCGCCACGCTGTCGATCTCGCGGATGCGCGTCGCGATGTCGTCGATCGCGCCCACGGTCTGGCCCGTCGCGCCCTGGATGCGGCCGACCTGACCGGCGATCTCCTCCGTGGCGCGGGCGGTCTGGGCCGCGAGCTGCTTCACCTCGCTGGCGACCACCGCGAAGCCGCGGCCCGCCTCGCCCGCCCGGGCGGCCTCGATCGTGGCGTTGAGGGCCAGCAGGTTGGTCTGGCCGGCAATGTCGGTGATGAGGCGCACGACGTCGCCGATCCGGCCCGCGGCGGAGCTCAGCTCCTGCACGAGGCCGGCCGTCTCGCCCGCCTGCACCACCGCGCCCCGGGCAAGCTCGGCCGAGCCGTCCACCTGCCGGCCGATCTCAAGGACCGAGGCCCCGAGCTCCTCCGCGGCCGCCGCGACCGTGCCGACATGCATGGCGGCCTCCTGCGCCGCACCCGCCACGGTCGCCGAGCGCTCGGCGGTGTGGGTGGCGGTGCTGGTCATGGCCTCAGCCTCCGCCCGCAGGCCGAGGGCAGCGTCCGAAACCCGCGCCAGCACGCCGCCGACCGCCGCCTCGAAGGACTCGGCCATGGCGTGGACGGCGCGCCGGCGCTGCGCCTCGGCGCCTTCCCGCGCCACGGCGGTCTCGCGCTCCAGGGCGCGGGTGTGGATCAGGTTGTCCTTGAACACCTGCACGGCCGCCGCCATCGCGCCGATCTCGTCGCCGCGCCCCGTGTGGGGGACCGGTACGGTCTCGTCGCCCTGGGCGAGCCGGCCCATCGCACCGGTCATGCGCTCGATCGGGCGCGCGATCCCAAACAGGGCGAACAGCATCGCGGCCGCCGCGACCGCGAGGCCCACCACGGTGGCGGCCATCGCGATGAGCTTGGCGCGCGTCGCCGCCTCCACGGTCTCGGCGACGTTGGCTTCCGTCAACGCCCGGGCCGAGGCGATCGATTCCGTCAGGCTCGCCACCGCCGCATCGTTCTGCGTCGCCGTCGCAGGGTCCAGCACCAGCCCGAGGGCCCCGGGTTGATCGCCCGCGATCATCAGCTCGACCACTTGGAGCTGGATGTTCTGGTAGGCGTTCCAGGCTGTCGTGAAGCGCTCGTAGATCTCACGATCCCGCGGGCTGCTCAGGCGGTCCTGATAGGCCTGCCGCAGGCCGGAGAGTTCGGCCAGGGTGTCGGTGAGCGCGGTCTGATTCTTGTCCAGGGCCGCCGGGTCGGGGGAGGCGACCGCGAGCCGGTAGAGGCGCAGCCGCGCCTCCCGCACGGCCGTCCCGATGGCCTCGGCCTGGTTCTGCGCGGGCAGGGCCTGCTGGGAGACCGCGTTGGCGTTCCGCTCGATCTCCGACAGGGTCACGACGCTGGCGATCCCCTGGCCGACGGCGGCAAGGGCGAGGAGGCCGATCGCACCGGCGAGGACCGTCTTGAGAGAGAGTCGCATGGGAGGTTCCGTCCTCGCGGCCGAGCCGCGCCTACAGGCTCCGACATGCTTCCACAGAGGTCTTAATATTTTATCGGCTCTGGACCAGCATTTGGGGCTACAGCCACTTCTTCCAGCGAAAGAAAACGTATGGAAATACGGCAGCGACCACCATCATGATCAACGCCATCGGGTATCCGAACGAGAGATCTAGTTCCGGTATGGATTTAAAGTTCATGCCGTAGATCGACGCGATCAGCGTCGGGGGCATGAAGACCACGGCCATGACCGAGAACAGCTTGATGATGTTGTTCTGCTCTAGGTTGACGAGGCCGAGGGTCGCATCGAGCAAGAATTGAATTTTCGTGGACAGGAAGGTCGCGTGCTCCTCCAGGGATTGAAGATCCCGCAGGGTCGAACGGACATCCTCCCGCAGATCACGCGGGGCCTTGTTGGTCCGATAGGTCGCCGACAGCGAGAGCAGGATCCGCTCCATGGAGACGAGGCTCTCGCGCTGCTTCGAGATCAGGTCACCATGCCGACCCAGCGCCCGCAACGTGTCCTGCAGGGCGGTGTTGCGGGCGGAGGGGTCCTCCTGCACCTCGAAGATCTTGCCGGACAGGCGGTCGATGCGCTCGCCCTGAAGCTGGAGCACGTCGGCGGCCCGGTCGATCACCGCCTCGATCAGGCCCGCGAGAATCGCCTCGCCGGAGGCCGCGGAGGCGCTGCCGTTGCCCATCGAGCGTCCGGCGCGCTGCGTGTACATGCGGAAGGCCTGCGGCTCCTCGTGGCGCACGGTCACGAGCCGGTTGCCGCGCAGGATGAAGGTGATGCCGGCGAGCCCCGGCTCCTCGGCGTCGCTCACCTTCGAGAGCACGCGCCCGGTCATGTAGCGGGCGCCGTCCTCGACGTAGAGCAGCTCGGAGGGCTCGATGTCCTTCATCTCCTCGCGGGTGGGCACCTCGATCCCCGCGAAGGCCTCCACCTTCAGCTCCTCCTCGCGGCTCGGTCGGATCAGGTCGAGCCAGATGGTGTCTTCGGGGATCGTGTCCTGAAGGTCGATGATCCGGCGCTCGAGCAGCGTGGCTCCGGCGCCGACGGCAGGCTGGTGGATGAAGATCACGAACGGGTCTCGGATGCGGAACGGTCACGGAGCGACGCTGGCTCAGCCCGCATCCGGCACGCCGAGTCCCGACGCAAGCTGTGCGGCGGATGTGGCGGTGTTTTCTGACGCTTCCGTGACATCGCCGTCCGCCTCGCAGGGGCGGCGCGGCCTCAGTTGCAGCCGTCGCAAATGCTGTCGTCGATCTTGTCGGTCAGCGCCCGCTCGCGCCGCTGCTCCCTGCGCGACGGAATCTCGCCAGGGCCGAGCGACGTGCCCGGCGGCTTGGTCACGCCGAGGCTGTTGGTGTTCGGCGCCGTGATGGTCGAGGCCGGTCCGCCGCCGGTCCCGGTTTGGTCGGGCGCGACGGTCTGTGCCGCCAGCGGCGCGGCGCAGGCGAGGCTCAGCGCAGCCAGCGCGAGCGGGCGAAGTAAGCCGCGAGCCATGGGACCTCCAATCTTCGGGAGAACGTGAAACTTCGCCGCCGGTTGCGTGGTTTCAGCGCCGCCGGGCGGCCGGGCGGCGAAACACGCCGACCATCTCGACGTGGCCCGAATGGCGGAACTGGTCCACCGGCGTGACCCGCTCCAGCCGGTAGCCGCCCGCGACGAGCGTCGCCGCATCCCGGGCGAAGGTCCCGGCATCGCAGGCGATGCCGACGACCAGGGGCACGCGCGACGCGGCGAGCTGGCGGGCTTGGGCCTCCGCGCCGGCCCGGGGCGGGTCGAACACCACCGCGTCGAAGGCGTCGAGCTCGGTCGGGAGCAGCGGCCGGCGGAAGAGGTCGCGCCGCTCGCGCGTGATCGCGCGCAGGCCCGTCGCCGCGCGGGCCGACCGGTCGAGGCCCGCGAGGGCGGCGGCATCGGCTTCCACGGCGTGGATCGCGGCGGTCCGGGCCATCGCGAGGGTCAATGGTCCGCACCCCGCGAACAGGTCCGCGGCGCGCTTCGTGCGCGGTCCCAGCGCCGCCAGCGTGAGATCCGTGAGCGCGGCCTGCCCGGCGGCGGTCGCCTGCAGGAAGCCGCCGGGGGCCGGGTAGAGACGGGTCTGGCCATCGGTGACCGAGACCGGCTCGGCCTCCATCAGCCGCTCGCCGTGAAGGGAGACCCGGGCCAAGCCGAGCTCGCCGGCGATCCGCACCAGGGCGGCGCCGACGCCGGCGCTCACCGGCCCGTGCCCGCGCAGGTCGACGTCGAGGCCCTGGTCGGTGGCGCTGACGGCCACGTCGAGGGGCTTGCGGCCATGGCCGAGGGGCACCGCGAGGCGGCGCGCCACTTCGGGCGCGGGATGCAGCGCCGGCACGGTGATCGGGCAATGGTCGATCGGCACCAGCGCGTGGCTGCGGGCCGCCATCAGCCCGGCCTCGGCCCGGCCGTCGATCTCCCGGACATGGAGCGTGATCCGACGCCGCCCGGCGCCGTGCGCGTCGATGGCCGGATCGGGCGCCACGTCGAGGCCGGCCTGGGACAGGGCCTGTGCGATGAGACCGCGCTTCCAGGCCAGTTCGGCCGGCCGGGCGAGGTGCTGGGTCCGGCAGCCGCCGCAGCGCATGAAGTAGGGGCAGAACGGCTCGACCCGGTCGGCGGAGGCCTGCGCGATGCCCAGAAGCTCGGCCCGCCGACCCTCCCGGCAGATCGTCGCGCGCTCGCCCGGCAGTGTGTAGGGGACAAGGACCCCGTCCTCTGCGACCCCGTCGCCCCGGGCGCCAAGGTCCCGAATCGTGACCGTCTCACTCATGGGAATCGCGCGCCGATCAGGAATTCGGCATTGCCGTCGCCGCCCGGGACGGGCGAGTCAATCAGGCCGAGGATCGTGGCGCCGAGCGCCTGCAGCGCGTCCCGCACCGCCGCGCAGACCTCCGCGTGGACCGCCGGATCGCGCACGAGGCCGCCGCGCCCGACCCGCGCGCGGCCGGCCTCGAATTGCGGCTTGATCAGCGCGACGAGGCTCGAGCCCGGCGCGAGCAGCGCCGGCAGCGCCGGCAGCACCAGACGCAGGCCGATGAAGCTCACGTCGACAGTCGCGAGATCGGGGGGCGGCGCCAGCGCGGCCGGAGCGAGGGTGCGGATGTCGGTGCCTTCCAGGTTCGTCACCCGCGGATCCGCCGCCAAGCGCGCATGGAGCTGGCCGCGTCCCACATCCACCGCGTAGACATGGGACGCGCCGCCGGCGAGCAGCACGTCGGTGAAGCCGCCCGTGGAGGCTCCGACGTCCAGGCAGGTGCGGCCGTCCGGATCGAGCCGGAACGCCGCCAGGGCCGCGGCGAGCTTGAGGCCGCCCCGGGACGCGTAGGGATGCGCCGGCGTCGCCTCGATCCGGGCGCCCGGGGTGATCGGGTCCGAGGCGCGGGTGAGCGGCCGCCCGTCGACCCGCACGAGCCCGGCCCGGATCGCCGCCTGCGCCCGCGCCCGGCTCTCGAAATGGCCGTGTTCCACGAGGAACAGGTCGGCGCGCTGCCTGGGCCGATCGGCCGCCGCGGCTGTGGCGGGATCCGGTATGGTCCGGTCGCGGTTCATCAGAGCTTCGTGCGGTTCCGGTCAGGCTGCGGTAGAGGTTCGGCGGCGCGGCCCTGTCGAAGGGCGACGCGCTCCCTAACTAGACCGAGCCGTACAGGAGAGCCACCGCATGACCCGCACCCTGCCGCTGCTCGCATTGCTCGGGACCTTCGCCGCGAGCGGCGCCCTCGCGCAGGAGCCCCCGAAGGAAGCCGCCAAGGCGGCCGAGACCTACGAGGCCCCGATCAAGAATGCCAAGGGCGACACGATCGGGCGGCTGGCGATCCGCGACGGCGCGAACGCGCTGGTGCTGCGCGTCGCGATCCAGCCCGGCGGCCTGCCCCCCGGCTGGCACGGCATGCACTTCCACGCCGTGGGCGACTGCTCGGATCCGAAGTTCATGAATTCCAAGGCGCATGTGAACCACGACCAGAGCAAGCACGGCCTGCTGAACGCGGAGGGCCCCGACGAGGGCGACCTGCCGAACCTCTATGTCGGCCAGGACGGCTCGGCCCAGGCCGAGGTGTCGAGCGAGACGCCCCTGAACGGCGAGGGCGGCCTCAAGGACGGCGACGGATCGGCGCTGATCATCCACGCCAACGAGGACGATCACACGACCCAGCCGATCGGCGGTGCCGGGGACCGGGTCGCCTGCGGGGTGATCAAGTAGCCGCGCGGGGTGAGGGCACCGCCGGCGGGATCGGCCGCGGGCGGCCGGACTCGTCGATCGCCACGAACGTGAAGGTGGCCTGGGTCACGCGCTCGCGGACCTGGGTGCAGAAGCGCCGCGCCCAGGCCTCGACCTCGATCTTCATCGAGGTGCGGCCCACATGGGACACCCGGGTGTAGACGCACAGGACGTCGCCCACGCGGACCGGCCGGATGAAGGTCATGGCGTTGAGCGACACGGTCACGACCCGGCCCTGGGCCCGGTCGACGCCGGCGATGCCGCCGGCCTGATCCATCTGCGAGAGAACCCAGCCGCCGAAGATGTCGCCGTTGGCGTTGGTATCGGCCGGCATGGCGATGGTGCGCACTGTCAGGTCGCCTTGGGGCGTACCGATATCCTGCGGCACCGGGATACCTCCGGCCGCTGAGGGTCCGACGTGCTCCATGCCGTCCATCCGCCCGCGTCGCGCCGTCAGGACAGCAGGCCGGCGAGCTTCAATCCCGCCGCCAGCAGAACCGCGACCGCGCTCAGAATGCATTCGAGCGGGATGGATTGCCAGAGGTCCGGCGTCGCCGCCGCCGGCTCGGCGCGTTGCGCGATATCGTTCATCTGGCGTCCTCCCGGGTGAGCCAATCTGCCGTGGCCTGTCCCATCCCCTGCACAATAAAGCAGGCGCGCCGTCCGCGCATCCCGAATCACGATATGAAAAAGCCCGGCGGCTCAAGGGAGCCGCCGGGCCGGTCAAGCCAGCAGGCGCTTAGTAGTAGAACCGGCGGCCGTAATACGGGCGGCGCCAGTAGGGACGCGGGCCATAGAACCGGCGGCCGTAGTACGGACGGCGCCAGTAGGGGCGCGGGCCGTAGAAGCGACGGCGGTAGTAGTACTGGGCCTTCTCGGTGACAGCGGGTGCGGCGCCGGCCGGCAGGGCAAGCCCAGGACCGATGGGGGCGGCGGACGCTCCCTGCGGTGCCGCGGCCGCGAAGCCCAGCACCAGCAGGGCCGCGAGCAGGAATTTCCTCAGCACGGTCTCGACTCCCTTCGTGTGACTGCGTCTCGGACGACGAACCGCACGGGACGCGAGGACCTCCGCGCGGTTCGAACCGCTGCAACGCACGGGCGAGCTGAAGCGTTGCAGCTTAACTGCTGCGACGTTTCGGACAGGGTTGATCGTGGGTTGAGGCTTGGCTCGTATTGAGACTCGGCCGATCCCCGCAGATCAGGCGATCTTGGTCGTCATGTCCTCAATGCGGGCCTCTGCGCTCTGGCGCACGAGCGCGATGCCGTGCTCGCAATCCTCGCGGCGGACATAGCCCTCGCCCGATTCCGCGATCACCTCGCCGTTGCGGGCCCGCAGGCGCCAGCGCCATTCGCCCTTCGCGTCCCGGTAGAGTTCGAACCGCATGGTGCAGGCTCCCTGTGAAATCCGGGAGGAGATGGGTCGACCGGCCTGCCGTGAAAAGAGAGCGGGCAGCTTCCGGCCGGAACACGGGATGCCCTTCGAGGCGGGTTGCCTCATGGGAGCTCTCGAGCGACCCACAAAGAGAAAGCCGCCCGGGACGGCCTCGTCCCGGGCGGCTTCGTGATCGCGTGCGGTGTCGTCAGCCCTCAGGAGCGGGGCGCCCGCTCCAGCCAGCCGATGCTGCGGCCCTCGCTGCCGCCGCTGCGTGGACGGGCATCCGCGCGCTGGGGCCGGCCGTCCCGGTTCGGACGGCCCTGGTTCGGGCGCTCACCCTGCGGCCGGGCGGGCCGGTCCGCGCGGGTCTCACGTCCCTGCGGGGCGTGCTGCGGAGCGTGGCCGCGGCCATCGGCCCGACCCTCCTGGGGGCGGCCCTGACGGGGCGCGCCCTGGCCGCCGAATCCGCGGCCGCCACCGGGCTGGCCCTGCTGGGGACGGCCCTGCTGCTGACGGGGCCGCTGGCCCTGGCGACCGCCGCCGGGGCGCTGCTGCCGCTCGGGGCGGCGCTCCTCCTCGCGGGCGATCTCGGCGGCTTCCTGGCGCGACGGCGGGTTGAAGCCCTCGGGGAAGCCCGCGACCGGCACCTTCTGCCGGGTCACGCGCTCGATGTCGCGCAGGTAGGCCTTTTCCTCGTCGTTGCAGAACGAGATGGCGAGGCCGTCCGCGCCGGCGCGGGCGGTGCGGCCGATCCGGTGGACGTAGCTCTCGGGAATGTTCGGCAGGTCGAAATTGACCACGTGGCTCACGCCCTCGACGTCGATGCCGCGGGCGGCGATGTCGGTGGCGACCAGAACCCGGCAGGTGCCGTCCTTGAAGGCGGCGAGCGCCCGCTCGCGCTGCGGCTGGCTCTTGTTGCCGTGGATCGCCGCCGCCGCGATGCCGACCTTGTCGAGGCCGCGCACGACCCGGTCCGCCCCGTGCTTGGTGCGGGTGAAGACGAGGACGCGCTCGATCGCCGGATCGCGCAGGATATGGCCCAGCAGCGCCTGCTTGGCGCCGGTATGGACGAAGATCACCTGCTGCTCGACCCGCTCGGCCGTCGTGGCGACGGGCGTCACGGCGACCTGGACGGGGTCCTTGAGGTACTGCGCGGCGAGCCCCGCGATGTTCTTCGGCATCGTGGCCGAGAAGAACAGGCTCTGGCGCTTCTCCGGCAGCATCTTCACGATGCGCTTGAGCGCGTGGATGAAGCCGAGATCGAGCATCTGGTCGGCCTCGTCGAGGACCAAGATCTCGACGCCGTCGAGCGTCAGGGACCGACGCTCGATCAGGTCGATCAGGCGGCCCGGCGTGGCGACCAGGATGTCGACGCCCGGTGCGAGCGCCCGCTCCTGGCGGCTGATGGTGACGCCGCCGAACACCACCGTGGTGGTGTAAGACAGGTGACGGCCGTAATCCGAGAAGGATTCGGCGATCTGGTTGGCGAGCTCGCGGGTCGGCGAGAGCACCAGCACCCGGCAGCCGCGGCGCGGGGCGCGGCGGTCCGAGAGCGACAGGCGGTGCAGGATCGGCAGCGCGAAGGCCGCAGTCTTGCCGGTGCCGGTCTGGGCGATGCCGCAGAGGTCGCGGCCCGTCATGGCCGGCGGGATCGCCTGGGCCTGGATCGGCGTCGGTGCGACGTAGCCGGCTTCGCTGAGCGCCCGCAGCACGGGCTGGGCGAGGCCGAAATCGGTGAATTGGGTCAAGGATGTATCCGATGCAGCAGGGCCGGCCGGGCGCGTCGCGAGACTGCGAGCGATACCGCTTGGGGAGCCGGTCCGTTGGCAGGGGGCAGCCCGCGTGATGGGGCGGCCCGGGTGCATGCACGTTATGAAGAGGGGGGCCGGATCACGCCGGAAGGCGCCCGATCCGTCACGCAGCCCCCTCAAGCGGGCCATGACGGCCGCTGACGCTGCACCGCCGATATGACCGTGTGCGCCTGCGAAGTCAATGCAGAGCCGGGTTGCGGCGCCGTCAGGCCGAACGCCGCGCGTAGTGATACAGGGCCGCGCCTGACCCCGCGAACAGCAGCAGGCCGGCCGCGACCGCCGGGGCCGGATTCGCGCCGGCGGTCACCGCCAGGGGCGCCTCGTCGCCCGACAGGTAGACGATCAGCGCGAATGCGACGCCCCAGAGGCTCTCGCCGACGATGACCCCTCGCCGTGAGCGCGCCCATGCGCAGGGCCCGCCCGGGATCGGGCCGGCACCGGGCCCAGCGGTCGTAGACTGTGCCGATCACGGCGCCCGCCACCAGCGGCAGCACCAGCTTCATCGGCAGGTAGATCCCGAGCGCGACCGCGAGCGGCGGCAGGCGCAGGGCCTTCAGGCGGCCGAGTCCCGCATCCAGCGCGACGAGGCCCAGCCCCGCGGCCGCGCCCCAACCCAGCATGCGCCAGTTGGCGTCGCCGGTCAGCACGCCCCGCGCCAGGGCGGAGATCAGCCCGGCCTGCGGCGCCGCGAGCGCGTTCGGACCCGCCCCGGGCGCCCCCGCGAAGCCGAAGCTCGCCCCGAGGAGGTTCAGGACCGGCGGGATGATCACCGAGCCGAAGGCCACGCCGACGATCAGGGCAACCTGCTGCTTCCAGGGTGTCGCGCCGACGAGCTGGCCGGTCTTGAGATCCTGGAGGTTGTCGTTCGCGATGGTGGCGACGCCGAACACGATGCCGGTGACCGCCAGGGCGTAGGCGACCAGCGCCCGGGTGCTCTGCGGATCCGCCGTGCGGCCGAACAGACCCAGCAGCAGCGCCGCGCTCGCCAGGACGGCCAGGATTCCGACGCCCGACAGGGGGGAGTTCGACGCGCCGATCAGGCCGGCCATGTAGCCGGTCACCGACGCCACGCCGAGCCCGACCACGAGGATGAACAGCAGCGCGCCGGCGATCAGCGGCAGGGCCTGCCCCTCCAGCGGCGTTCCGGCCAGCACGCTCCACAGCAGCCAGCCGATCGGCGCGAGCAGGGCGAGGGCAACCGCGATGACCGCGGAGACCGGCAGGTCGCGCTCCTCGAGGGCGAGCACCTCACCCGCCCTTCGGGCGCGCCTGGCGGCGAGCGCCGAGCGGATGCCACCCAGGACCGGGCCGGCGATCCGGACCAGCGTCCAGATCGCCGCAACGCCCATCACGCCGGCACCGAAGAAGCGCACATCCTGGCGGAAGACCGTGCCGACCCACTCTTCCAGGCCCACGTCCGGCAGCGGCTGCTCGGCCGTGAGGAGCGGGATCAGCCCGCCCCAGGCGATCGCCAGCCCCAGGGCCATCGCGGCCCCGACCGAGGGCCCGACGAGGTGGCCGACGCCGATCAGCGCGAAGGATAGGTTGCCGGCGATCCCTGTGGCGCCGGCTCCGACCCGGAACCACGTGCCGGCACTGTCGAGGACGAGCCGGGTCTGCGCGAGCGCCGCGAAGCCCGCCGAGACCAGGCCGTTCCAGGCGAGGATCCGCAGCCTGGATCTGAAGAACATCGCGCGCCCGATCGGCGTCTTCGCCCTCTCCGCGCAGGCCGTCCAGACCTTGGCGCCGCCCGACGATGAGGAGGACGACGCGGACGAGCCGTCCGCCGCAACCGGCGGAGTTCCGCTTCCGACTCCTGCCGCGGCGACGCGGTCGCGCCGTGGTCTCGGTGTTGCCGCAGGGGCTTGCCTCGCGGGCGCCGCGATCCTCGTCGTCGCGGGCGGTACGGTCTGGTCTCTCTGGCCTCACGCCGCCCCGAGGCCGGAGCAGACGCTCGCCGTCCAGAACGGTCTGCCCCCGAAGCCGCTGCCGCCGCTCTCGATCGTGGTGCTGCCGTTCGCCAACCTGAGCAACGATCCGGAGCAGGATTTTTTCGCCGATGGATTGACCGAAGACCTGACCACAGACCTGTCGCACCTCGCCGGCAGCTTCGTGATCGCGCGCAACACGGCCTTCACCTACAAGGGCAAGGCTGTCGACGTGAAACAGCTCGGTCGTGATCTGGGTGTCCGGTACGCCCTGGAAGGGAGCGTTCGGCGCACCGGAGATCATGTGGATCTGAATGCGCAGCTCGTATCAACCGAGACGGGCGCGCACATCTGGGCCGACCGGTTCGACGGTGAGCGGAGCCGATTGGGAGAGCTTCAGGCCGAGTTCGTTGCGAGACTCGCGCGATCGCTGGATATCCAGCTCAGTCAAGCCGAAGGATTGAGGATCCTGAGGGAGGGCTCGCTCAATCCGACAGCCGCCGACCTGAATATGCTCGGCTGGGCGGCCATGAACAGGCCGCGAACGCCCGCCAATACGCTGGAGGCGCGCGACAAGTTCGAGCAGAGCTTGAAGATCGACAAAAACAATCCTCAAGCCAAGATCGGCCTCGCGCGAGCCATAGCGCAAGCCGTCAACACGCGGGTCAGCAAGAATGTTGCTGCCGATTCCCGGCTCGCCTTACAGCTCGCGGATGAAGGTCTCGCGGCGAATCCACAAAGCTTGATGGCCCATTACGTGAAGGCAGAGGTCCTTCGTGCGACGAAGGATTTCGCGCTGGGGCTGCGGGAGATCGCGGTCGCTGTCGAATACGATCCGAACATGGCGATCGCGCACGCGCTTGCCGGAATCATCAATCTCTGGGACGGAAACGCCGACAAGACGTTCGGGCATGTCGAGAAGGCAATCCGTCTGAGCCCGAAGGATCCGCTCCTGAACGCGTGGGAGTATTATATCTGTCATGCCCACACCCATTTGAAGCATTGGGAGGAGGCCATCAGGTGGTGCAACCGATCCGTCGGGCACACGCCGTACTTCTTTGCGTATATCGATCTGGCCGTGGCGCATGCGTGGCTGGGTCACAAGGAGCAGGCGAAGGACGCGATCGACAACGTCCTCAAGCTCATGCCCGGGTACACGGTGCATACGCTGGCCAATGCCGACTACTCACGAAATCCGACGTTCATGAAGGAATATGCGCATATCGTCGAAGGGGCGCGGATGGCCGGGCTGCCCGAGGGCTCGACGGATTGAACGAGCGCCCGATCCCGACGCGTCGCGCGCGGGTTCAGAAGAACCGGCCCGCGCCTTCATCATCGCGGTTGGGCCGCTCAGGCGCATCATTCCGAGAGATCATGGACGGGGCCGCTGCCTGGCAGCCGAGCGCATCCGTCACACCGTTTCGCCCCGACCTCTTCTGAATGTTCAAGAAAAGGTTGGTGCGGCCAAGAGGACTCGACCCTACACCTACTATCAATCAGAAGCTAAAACGACGAAGAGACGGACAACCAGGGACCCGTGTTGTGTGAGAGTCTTGTGTGATCGTCAAGGGAAACCTACGTCTATCATTCAAATGGAAGCCACGGAGGCCGATAATAGTTATTTCAAGGGTATGTCGCCTCTCTTGGATGCCACCGGAACAGTTGCGGTCGTAAGCTTGTCTGAGACATTCGAGGCACATTGCCGGAGCACCGTTGGCCAAAATCGGTAGCATGATAGCAATAGAAGCCGCTTATCTCAGGAAACTTAGGATATCAACGTTTCGATCGACCAATACCGACAATTGTTATACCCTTAGAGACGACGCAGAGGGGCGATCCTGCCATCGCCCGCGACGGCAACCAAATAACCGCGACGATATTTGACCAGAATGACGGCGCAAGATTTCTGATTGACTCAGTATATAACAGTTATTCAAAACAGAAATCTCAAGTTGATCAATATACAACTTCAAATATATACTTGACAACCACCTAATATCAGTGTATAACAACGGTATGCCTGACAAACGATAGCAGGTAAATTCGCGGCTCGAGCGATTGCTTGAGCCTATTCCCGCATTGCCGCTCATTATCAACGCTCCGACAAAGGCGGGGCCGTCATGTTGCGTGCATACTTAGTAAGTAACGATATGATTTTGAAATTTGTGTCTGGACCAACATCCAGCAATAAGACCGGCGTGATACTAGAAGAAGCCGGAAGACGATTTCTCGAAGGACTAAAGTCACTAATAGTCGGCCCATCCACGGACGCTTGTGACGAATACCAGAGCCGCTTAGCCTCGCTGTTTCCCGGGGTACCTCTAGAAGTCTACCATTCGAAACGAGAGCGGCTTGGAAGCAAGGGATCTATCCGCGTCGACGTTGAAAGAGCGTTGCTGGATACATCGCTAGGCTCTGGCCGGGTCGTCGCTATCTGTCATGCCACCCTTTGCAACTTGTCGGCTGATTTGGATCTTGACGAATGGCATTGTTACATTGACGAGACGTTAGATGTTTTTCATCCGGCCGAACTAAACCTTCACGACAGCCATCAGTTGTTCACCGATCATCTAAAGGCAACGGTTGATGGTACAGCATACGCACGTCTAATGCCGATCAATGATACGGCGCTGACTGCAATCGTTGAGAATCGAAACAAGGATGCCTACAGAGAGCTTATCAAGTCCACTGCGGAGAAGATCATTAATCCTTATTACGATTGCTTCACGCCTAAAAGGGAGTACGACCGACTTGTAGGAGGTAAAGGAAAGAAAAGGAAACTATATTGCATTTCAGTTCTACATCCCCGTCTGGTCTCGGCCTTTGGTGGCGCAACTGTTTTCTCGGCACGCTTCCAAGAGAGCTTGCACTATCATCTGTGGAAGTCTGAGGGAGTGACTTGGGAAGAAGATACCGCTCTCACGACCCGACTTAGGTTCAGCAAACATACCGGATATGAACAGACCAAAATTTATTGGGGTTTAGAGCGTAATTTCTCCAAGGCATCTCGCAACAAGAACATGGCTTGGTACGATGGATTTATAGCCTCTGCAAAGAAGGTTATGGATGATCGCCAACACATCAGTTTGGAGAACAATGACATTAAAGACGCAAGCGCACTATCGAAGTCGAATAACAGTTGTATGATTTCGGGACGATCACACGGGTTGAACAAGTACCGGCATATCGACCACGCAATTGTCGTTCCAGCAATGAACTACTCCCCTGCGGCTGGTAAGTTTCTCGCAGACAGATACAAGTTCTCACGCGACAAGCAGGTGATCTCATTCGCTTGTCACAATATCTATCAAGCAATCAGCCGAACTTCGATGCGGGACGGTGATATGAGCCGTGAACGCATATGGGTGGTTCCGTCTCGGAGTCATGCGGAGTGGTTGTCTCGCATATTTGAGGGGTCATCATGTATTTCGCTGGCGCTCAATCAGCCTCCGGCCGGCAACAGTGGAAGGCCCGGGCTGTTCAAATGTGACAATGATCGGAAGAACCAATCGCGGAATAACAGTAAAAACAAAGCACGACAGATCAGTGAGTTTATAGATCGAATCGGCGTGGACATGATGGAGAGCGTCGCTTTCTTTCATGACTCAGATGGCGACGATAGTACCTTATATATAGATCATTTCGTCATCCACTATCGATCCACTTGGTTCGAGGCACTGAAAAGAAGCAGCGGAGAGGTAATAGCCAAGAAGGAGAACTCTTATATCGGTTGGTTGAAGAAGGAAAGCAAGAAGTCATATCCGAAGAAAGACGACGTTCCACTGGTGTCCCCGGCGTTCTATAATCCGCTATGGGTCGGCAAGGGAAAGCGAGGCAAGCTCAACGTCGTCTTCGCTTCCGGTATCGTGCTGGACTTCGACAAGAGTGAACTAAGACCCGAGGATCTTGCAGAAATATTCAAAGACTTACAAATGGTCACATACTCAACCTATAGCAACTCTCATTCTGAAATTCGTTATCGGGCTTACTTTCCAACCACCCGGCCCATGCTGATTCCTGAGTATACCGCGATCATCCAGGCTCTTATCCAGGCCATTGAGGATGCGGGATATCGAGGGGAGAACAAGGGACCGGCGAAGCCGAACGGGAGCGGAAGCGAAGGCGAAAGCGACCGTTTCAGCATAGGAGGCAACCGTAAGAGGCACGGCATCGATATGAGCAAGAGGGGCGCTTACTCCCTCTTTCATCTTCCATGTCGCTCACCATCCGGGCACAGCTTCTTCAACCATCACTCAGGCCCAGGAAGGACACCACTGGACGTGAATCAGTGGCTCCTATCCCTGCCGCCCATTGAGGAACCGGAACCGCAGAATGTCACATACAATAACAGTTATGCGGATGAGGCCCACACCATCACGGACCATCAGAGAAGCGGTATCGAAGAAGCGATGCGAGAACGGTTCTCTACCGGCACACTCCCGGGGAATGGTCATGATGCCATGTTCCGCATCTATGAGCGTCTACGGGACTTGCGCCTTCCTCTAGACCTGATGTGGGAACAGTTGAGCTTTGCTGCAAAGACGGCCAGTTCGCCGACGGATAGACTCAAACAGGCCGACCGACTGATGAATGACCTCAAAAATTACAGGAGTAGACATCTTACAAGCAGCGCCGCTTAGTTTTTCTGCACAATCTGCTCATCTGTTGAGAGGGCGCATGGAAAAAGTATTGACACTTTGGCCGGCACCATCTCACGTTTCACAAAAATCCCCATACTTACGGACATGATCCTAATGATAAATCCCAACTATAATCTCATCTCAGAAGATTTCCGCGACATACAATGGAACGCGAGTAGCGATATTACACATGTTTTGCGTATGATGCTGTTCAGAGCGGCGAATGAATCAGATCGTCGTTACTACCTTTATGCCGGCGAGAAAGCAAAAGAATACAGGCGTATCTCGTATGAGCTGGATGAGGTAGCTCGCGACATCGAACACTATCTCGATGATAATCGCCGGGTCAAGCCGAAACACATGGCGATGATCTTCGAAGCTCTCATCCTTGCACGCCATCTGATCCTGCTAGATCGAAGGGAAACGCGCGTCCAATATGAAGCCCTGATGGGAAACCTCTTTCAAACTCAGGAGGATGGCTGGTCGTACGATCTGGCAGCATGATCTAACAATGCTCCTGAGGGTGCCACCATCCACGATGCCCTCAGGATCGCTCAGGAGCGCCCGTAGTGCCTTATGGCCCTGTTTGTCCTCCGGGATCATACGCCGACCGCAGCGAAGCGAGTTCGGGGGCCGTCATGGGTCGGGGGTCACAACAGTTATCGCCATAGGCCCCGGCCACCATTGGATCGCCTTGTCATCCCTGAGGTAGCGTAGACTGATCCTAGGGCGTCAAGGTCCTGCTACGGTGTATCAGGCAGGCTAAATAGGAAGGGGATGACCCACAATGAGGATCATATGAGCGGTCCTGGCAGATTGTCTTGGTCGTCCCCAACCCCTCCCTCTTGATCGGCTTTGATCCGCAGCCTCAAGGGCGGTCACTCTCTCACGCTACCTTATCGCCATCGAACGTGATCAGAAGGTCGGAAAGCTAGCCATGCTGGAAGAACGGCTCAGGAACCCTCGTTGCCATGAGAGCCGGGCGACGTTGAGGGCCGCCTAACCGACAGTGGAAGCATCGGAACCGACCATTCCTTTTCGGTGCTCACCACGGCGCTTGTAACGGCACCTAACGCCTCCTGCGCCTTTCGTTGCCTTCTGCCCGCCTCAGGATCTTCCTTCGATCCATTGCCTCTCAACCTGATCGCTAAGACAGCTTTGCAGGGTGGCCTCATTCGGAGCCCCTGGTATGCGGTTAGCCACGGCAGCTTTGTAGCGTCCGTTTTCAGCTCAGAGCTTCTAGTCGCCCCCGAAACGGCAGCTCATAGCTTTCACCGCGTTCATTTGTTTTCGCAAAAAAGCTCTATGGTTGTCTGCTTTTGTTAGGCATAGCGCGATGCAGCATCATGCCAGACCAACTTTTTGGAAAGCTTTGATCATCATGATAGCCTTCGCAAAATAGGTGAGGGTCGGAATGTCGACAAAGAATACGTTAGCAGGAATGTTCTTCCTTGCTGGAATATGCATAAGCGCCCAAGCTCAAAGTGCAGCTACTGACATTTGCAGTGACGTCGCTTTCCGCAGAGGACTTATGACGAGTGCGAATAAAATAGAGGCGTATAAAAACGCTGGACTTTCGATGGTTGATCTCAGTGACCCCCGGACCATTGCAATGTCAAAGGAGCCGTTCAAAATATCATGCCGGTTCACCGTTCTGGACTCGGACGGCGAAAACACTCGCATAAGGATCGATCTTTCCAAGAACTCACTTGGCGATCCTATATTGTTGATTCAACCCATCGAGTGACAACGCCATTGCAACGATCCCTCCGTGCGAATGCAAGCCTCGAAACAATCAGCTGCAAGTAGCAGGTATGTCATGCTTATTGGGCGGGTAGGCAGCGATGGTGTTTGCGCCTCGGCGATTGCGACGTCGTGATCGTTAATAGTGCTATCCCTAAACTGCGACTGCATAGCACCAGATTCTGGGAAGGGTGCCGGACGTAAGGCCCATCAAACCAAATACGCCGACCTTCAAGTCAACCTGATGTTAAGCTCGTGGGCTTACATCATACTCTAGATATGGTCTGAGAGGAAAAAATGAAATATTATTTGAGAGCAATGTCTAACTACGCGACTTTCCAAGGTCGTGCGTCCCGATCTTGAATACTGGTGGTATATCTTAGTTTATGTTTGTCTGTGCTTTGCAGCGGGGTTTATCGACGGCTTTATCTCCGGCTTTATGCGCGGATTCAATGGGTCAAATAGTGGAAACCCTGGAATAGTCTTGGGGTTAGTCCAGCTATTGCACATCCTGCCATCTTTGTCCGTGTTTGTTAGGAGGCTGCACGACACTGATAGGTCAGGATGGTGGTATTTCGCCGCTTTCACGATCGTCGGATTAATCCCGCTTTTCGTGTTCTCTGTTTCGCGCGGCACTATCGGATCTAACCGCTTTGGGTCCGATCCGCTGGGTCAAACCGCCTCTCTCCGAGATGAGGGCTTTGGTGCCAGCTCGATGGCAGTAGATGGCATCGCACCACGGTTTGATGCCATCAAAGAGATAGAACGGCTATCCAGCTTGAAGGCGGCCGGACACCTTAACGATGCAGAGTTCGCGGCGATGAAGTCGCAAGTTTTTGGCCGAGCTTAATCATGTCAAATGAGAGCGCAGCATTTATATTCGTCGTATGTGTGGCTTGCGCTCTCATATTTGCTGTCTACGCCGCGCCGTCGATCGTCGCATTCGTCAAAAATCACCCAAATAGATGGCTGATACTTGTCTTGAATGTTATATTCGGCGTGACTTTGTTTGGATGGTTCCTGCTAATGCTATGGTCGTTGCGATCCTTCCATAGAACTAAGCAAGTCGGCGGCTCGCACGGCGGGGAATCGGGCCTAAATCTATTCGCGAACGACGTAAGACGTGTTGATGTTGCGGTCCGTAGTATGGCGCTTCCCTATTCGGCTGATGCTCCAAGCGACAGCTTGTTGAACAAAATATCGAAGCTTGAACGTTTGATGGCTCTCCACAAAGAAGGAATGTTATCAGAGGCTGAGTTTTTGAGGATGAAGAATAGCATTCTCTGACATTGCTTTACGTCGGCAGGATTAGAAGGCTCTAACCCCTTAGCAGCAATCACTCGAAAGGAACGAGATCTATGGCGTCAACAGCTCAGGTTGCCGGCGAGAAGTTTAAGTATGGTGCGGGCCCGATGTTTATGCTCGCTGGTCCGATTCTCGTAGTCGGTATGTTGTTCGCTTACAACGATATGACCTCCGGCCGGGTTGAATGGCATCTCTGGTCCACTCATCTTCCAGTCATCATCCCGACAGCGATCATGATCGGTCTGTGGTGGGCCGGACTTGTTCTATTCGCTAGCGCGGCGCTGATTGGGTTTCTGCCTGCGGCAAAACTAATCCTCACCGAGGAGGAACTTACGGTGCAAAGCCCTGTTACCCGTTCGTTCAGAACTATAGCTTATAGAGACATTCGTCACATTGACCAAGAACAGCAGGCGTTTTCAGTTCATGACCGTCAAGGCAAGAAAGTGCGCATCGTCCAGGCGTTCCTTTCAAAGCGGGATTACAACCGGGTAATGGAAGTCGTTCGGTCCCGCGCCCTGAATGCACTTTGAAATCGCCTTAAGAAGCGGCAAGGTGATCGGTCATTGTCTCAATGTGGCCGATCGCTTGTTCGTGCTTCTCCGCAGTGGGTTATCTGTGGCCTGACGCTTCGAACGTTCGTTTTTTGGGTGTTCTCAGCTCTACAGCCAACATCTTTCCCAACTTGTTTTGTGCTACAATCCCGATATGCACGTCCATACGGTCATCGTTCGGCTCAAAAACGGATCTCCGGACCTTACGGAGGATCCTGCATCCATCGTCCCTCCTGCTCTCACCCAATGCGTACAGCTATGGAAGGATCGGGGTAGGCGTAGATCTTGGCCGAAGGATCAATGGGCCTTCGTGAGGCGCGCTATCGAACCGTTGCTCTACGCTAGGATCGAACCTGAGTCGGAGCATCGCGAGAACGGGTTGCTGCATCCTGAGCGGGCGATCCACGCCCAGGCTATCGAGTTGTCGTCAGTCAGTTTCGATAATGGCCCCCTTCCCACCATATCGGCCTATGCGGAGTTCCAGCTAACGTTCGACCGGGTGTTCACGGATACGACTCAGTTTTACGATTGGATGGAAGCGACCGATTGGCTGGATTGGGCCCTGTGCTTAGGCTTCCGTTTTGAGGATGGCGGGGAATGGGACGCCACGTGGGAGCATAGCGGCGTAGATTTCGAAATCGTCGCTCTGTAGGCCCCTTGCGTGATCCTACAGCCCTATGCGTCCCGGTAGTCCAGCGCCCGTCAGTGAGCTTCCTATTGCGGGGTTGAAGGCGAGGAACCGTTCAGTAGGCGATAGACAGATGCCCGGGCGACGTTCAGTTCGCGCGCTATGGCTGTGGCTCCCATTCCCTGTGCCGCCAACGCCTTGATCCGTTCAACGTCGATGGTGGGTTTGCGGCCCTTGTAGACACCCTCGGCCTTGGCCTTAGCTACGCCTTCCATCTGCCGTTCGCGTCGGATGGCTGTCTCAAACTCGGCGAAAACACCAAGCATCTGCAAAAAACACCGCCCTGCCGCACTGGATGTGTCCACGGGCTGTTCAAGGACCCTCAGGGAAACGCCCTTCGCCTCTAGCCGAGACACGATAGAGGCAAGGTCTCCCACCGATCTGGCAAGGCGGTCGATCCGTGTAACAGTTATTGAGTCCCCGGCCCGCACGAACTGTATGATTGTTTCCAGTTCGGTCCGACCTTCCAGCTTCGTGCCCGTTGCCTTTTCAGATCGGATGACATCGCAACCTGAGGCTTTCAACGCCTCTTGCTGAATGACCAAACTCTGAGATGATGCACTCACGCGAGCGTAGCCATAGGTAGCCATCAGTGCGCCGACTGTCTCATTGCGCCGTTCTCGAGGATGGAGAGATAATAGCGAGTGCATCCGAACACGATCCCCGACGGCTACGGCGCGGCTTCGGATCATTGGATGGTGCTACCGCCTACAATCTGCCCGTTGCTATCCGTATTCTCTCGGGAGCGCCGGATCAGGCTTTCGCTATGGTCTGTCCGCCAAGATGGTCTCGACACGGTAGCGGGGGAAGCGGCCCATAGCGCCCGATAGCATCGCAGTCGTCGGCGTCTCGTATCGTCGCCCTACAGATGCAACACGATGGCCGGTGATCGCGTCCCGTAGGCGTTCTTCGATGCCGGCTCCAAGTGCGCGCGTCTTCCAAGTATGCCGCCAACCGTGATTGGGATCGACTCCCGGATCTAGCTTGACGGTGGCTCGGACCCACTTGCCGACCTTGTGCCCTCTCAGTTCACCCGGAGAAGTCAGGGACCGCTTCCCGTGTCTGGTTGGATCGAAGAATAGCGGACCGGGGCCGCACGATTTCACGAACGCGAGGAAGCCCTGTTCGAGGAGATGGGAATGGATGGGTACGGTTCGGAGTTCGCCCGTCTTCGTGACCCTCAGAACCATCACCGTGATCCCGGCCTCCGTCCGAATATCCCGCTGTTCCAAATGAGTCAGTTCGGCGATACGCGCCCCGGAGTAGGCTGCCAGCCAAGGGCACCAACGTTTGGCATGGGATAAGGTCGGATTCCGAGGATCAGGCTGAACGGCGAGGGCAGCCGACAGGATGGCCGCTATCTCATCCTCACGGAACGTTCGCTCCCGCTGTGGGGCAATCCTAGGCTCATCCAGGGATATGCCGGCCGCCGGGTTGGACGATAGGATCCGACCGGAGGCGCGACCGGCACCCCACCGGAGCACCGAACTGACGGCTACCAGATCGTTCTTGTTGATCGCCCGTGGGCTGATGCCTTCCACGTCACGTCGGCGCACAGCCCATGCGAACACATCATCCTCGGTAAGAGCCCGAATGTCGCGCCCTCCAATGAAGGCGTCGAATGAACGGATGCTCCCACGATAACGCTTGATCGTGTTAGGTGCCCGCTTGTCCGCGCGATCCGAGGCCCATCGTTCGAACAGCTCCCCCACAGTCAGGGTGCGGTCGGTGATCGTGGCGGGGGAGGGGGCTACGGTTGGATTGCGGTACGGATCAGGGGAGGGGACAGCTACCACACACACTTCAATCGGTGTGCTGGATTGGTCACACCCGCGTTCGATGTTCCAGATCCGTTTAAGAGCACCATCGGCTATCGAATGCCTGAGCCGTGCTTCACGTGGCTCCTTGGTCCTGAGCGACGCCTGGACGATAGAGCCTACGGTAACGGACGCCCAAACCTCGCCAATAGGAAGCGAGACGGTCTGACCCTTTAACCGTGCGACAAGATCGGCGGGTGTTCGTTGGCGTAGATGGTAGACCCCTGTCTTAGGGTCCTTCCATGGCCGGGCGATTCTGAGGGACAATAGTGTGGGACCGCTGTGTGAGAGTCGGTCGCCTTCACCCTATCGTTCAGCTTCTAACCTCTTCTCGTCAGTCAAGAAAAGGTTGGTGCGGCCAAGAGGACTCGAACCTCCACCCCTCGCGGGACTAGCACCTCAAGCTAGCGCGTCTACCAATTCCGCCATGGCCGCATCGGACGCGAAGACCGGTCCGCTTGCCCGACCGTCGCGCCCCGCGGGAGAACCCGGGGCCGCTTTCGTGTCGCGCGGCGCAGCGGATAACAGATCGATCCGCCGCCGACAAGCGCTCCGCTCACGGGGAATCGTAGCCGCCGTCCAGGAAAGGGGTCGCGCCGTCGCCGATGCTGATGCCGGGCTCCACGATCGAGGCTGCCTTGCGGATCAGTTCCGTCACCTCGACGGAGATGCGGTCGCCGGTCACCACGATCTGGCCGCGGGCGATCGGGTGATCGTTGGCCAGGATCTCGACCATGTCGCTGTCGCTGGCCTCCAGCTCGATCACGGCGCCGCGGCCCATGCGCAGCAGCATGTGCAGCGGCATGCGCGCGCGGCCCAGCACCACCGTCAGATCGACCTTGAGGGTCTCGAAGACCGCCACCGCGCGCCATCCCGTCTCGCGGCCGGTCCTTGCCAGCGCCGGCCGCGAATGTTGAAGGCTTCGATCATCGACGCAGGATGGTGAACCCTTGGTAAACGCGCCCCGCCTCACGGTCAGTCCGCACGCCTTCCCGAAGCGGCCCGGCTCCGATCCGGTCGCCGGGCCGGTGGGCTGGCGCGTGAGTGACGCGCCGGTGGACTACGCGCCCGCGCTCGCCTGGATGGAGGCGCGGGCGGAGGCGATCGCCCGCGGCGCGGTGTCGGAATGCGTCTGGCTGCTGGAGCACCCACCGCTCTACACGGCCGGGACCTCGGCCCGGTCCGAGGATCTCGTGGCGACGGATCGATTTCCGGTTCACGCCACCGGGCGCGGCGGGCAGTACACCTATCACGGCCCGGGTCAGCGGGTCGCCTACGTGATGCTCGACCTCGACCGGCGCAGCCGCGACCTGCGCGCCTATGTGGCGAGCCTGGAGGCGTGGCTGATCGAGACGCTCGCCGCCTTCAATGTCCGCGCCGAGCGTCGGGAGGACCGGGTCGGCGTCTGGGTGCGCCGCCCCGAGAAGGGCCCCGGCGTCGAGGACAAGATCGCGGCGATCGGCATCCGGGTCCGCCGCTGGGTCAGCTTCCACGGCATCAGCCTGAACGTCGAGCCCGATCTCACGCATTTCGACGGGATCGTGCCCTGCGGCGTGCGGGAGCACGGGGTGACAAGCTTGGTGGACCTCGGCCTGCCGGTGAGCATGGCCGAGGTCGACATGCAACTCCGGGCCGCCTTCGAGGATATCTTCGGATCGACGGTGATCGAGGCGGCGGACTGACCGGGCCGCGATCAGAAATCCGCGTGGAGCCGCGAGGCGAAGAAATGCGCCGGCCCGCGGTCGCGGTTGTAGCCGGGATTGTCGATGAACTGGTAGTCGAAGGTCAGGGTCACGAACTTGGTCAGGTTCAGAGCGTAGTAGGTCTCCAGCGCCCGCTCGGTGCCGTAGTTCAGCCGGCCGTCGCCGATCAGCAGCCCGTAATAGCCCGCCGCGAAGGCGGCCCGGTGCGAGGGCGAGAGCCCGTTCATCGCCGCGCCGATCCCGACCGTGTCGTCCGGCCGGTCCCAGGCCTTGCCCTTCAGCGACAGGCCACCGGAAAAGCTCTGGTCGATGTCGGTGAAGGAGATGTTCTCGGTGCGCCCGTCGTTCAGGCTCGCCCGGGCGAACAGCCCGAGTTCGGGCGTCAGCGCCTGCTCCAGGTTGATGTAGCCGCCGGTCTTGCGGCGCGGGCGCCGTGTCGCCGCGACCGCGTCGTTGATGTCGTCGAACGCGCCGAGCTGCGTCAGGGTGACGACCTCCCGGTTGTTGGCCGAGACGCCGACATTCGAGAACAGTCCGAAGCGCAGCTTGCCCGGCTGCTCCAGCCAGGGGAGCACGTAGCGCTGCTCGAACTCGGCGTTCAGGCCGGCGCGCCGGAACACGCGCGGGTCGAGCACGTCGCTCGACGGCTCCTTGGGCACCTGCGTGTAGGCGGCGCGGATCGCGAATTCCGGCCGGTTGTACTCGGCGTAGACGCCTTGCGTGAAGCCCGGAAGGTTGGCCGGGAAGTCCCAGGCCGAGGAGCCCCAGAGCGACCAGTTGAAGAAGTCGACGCGGGGATCGTGTGCGTAGACGTTGCCGTCGAAGAAGTCGCCGAGGGCGAACTTGCCGGCGATGAGCGTGATCCGCTCGGCATCGTAGCGGGTGGCGACCTGGTTCGGGCCGTCCGGCACCTCCACGGTCTCGCCGCCGAGACCGAAGGTCTGCTTCACGTAGTAGCGGTTCGAGCGCAGCTTCGGAAACGGGGCGCCGGCCTTCTGCGCCTCGCCGTTGACGAAGCCGGCGACGCCCAGGGTCCGGGACAGGCCGAAGCCCTGGCTGAATTCGGGGTTGTAGTAGACCTCGGTGCTGTCGGTGAGCTTCAGCCCGAGGAAGATCGTGGCCGTGGTCGTCTGCCGGGCCTGATGCGGGACCAGGCTCTGCGCGCCCGCGTAGGGTGAGCGGAAGCCCGGCACGCCCTGCGCGATCAGAGTGGTCTGTCCGTGCAGAGAGAAGCGGCCGGTATCGCCGTTGTCGGGATCGTGCGGCGCGGTCTCGTCGGGGTCCGGCGGCACCTTCAGCCCGTCCGGGAACCACATCAGCCGCGCGAACATCTGGTTCGAGGTGAAGCTCGCCCGGGTCGTTACCGGTCCGCCCGCGTCGCCGGGCACCGTGCCCAGCGGGAAGCGCCGGCTGCCGCCGAGGTCGATGTAGCGGTAGTCGATGCCCAGGGCGAGAGTGTCGGAGATGGCGTATTGCACGCCCGCGCCCAGGGTGAAGCCGACATAGCCGAGGTTCCGCCGGGCCGTGTTCTGGCCACCCGTGTCGAGATCCGGGTAGTTCGCCAGGATGCGGGCGTTGGCGCCCGTGAGCCCGAAGCTTCCGTAGATCAGGTAGCGGTCGAAGCTGTAGCCGATCCGCGCCCGCAGGCTCCCGTACAGATCGGTCTTGGCGCGCACGATGTTGAAGGCCGGATCCACGTCCCCGTAGCCGAAGCCCGCGATGGTCGACGGGACGGGACGCTTCAGGTTCGCCACATCGAGGCTGGCCTCGACGCCGTAGACCCACGGTCCGGTCTGCCAGTTCCAGCCGCCGAAGGCGCCACCGACCGCGGTGGTGGCATCCCGCCCCTGATCGCTGCGGCCGGTGGAGTCGCCGCTCTTGAAGGGCGGGATGGAACGGCCGCCGATGGTGGTCGGGCCGAAGCTGTAGGCCCCGTAGGAGCCGCCCGCGCTGCCCTCAAGACCGAGATAGCCGCCCGACCAATCGGCGTAGCGGGCCGCCTCCGCGGGCGGGCGCGGTGCGGCGAGGTCCGCCGCCGCCGCCTCGCGTGCGAGGAGGGACAGGGTCAGCACGAGCGCTGCGGCGCTGGCCAGGGGCACGAAAGAGATGGTCATGGGATTCGCAGCAGGAATATAGCACTTGCTAAATCGGCGTGCGGCCCCGTGCAAGCCGTGATCCGCGGTCGCACCCTGGCCGCTCGCGATTTTCCTGCGCCGGGATGCATTCTCGGTTCCCCGCATGGCAGTGCGATGACGATCCCCGGTTCCGTCTCTTGGTCAAGATCCGAGTGGCTGTGGAACGTCGAATTTCTTCGTGAGGATCGCCGATAATTCCTATGATCCCGGCGAAAGACCACGCAATACATCATAATGCGGCGGCGGTGTCTTCAGATTAGAATTGTTATTATTTGATGCGGCGCGATTCCTGTTTGAACTTCGCGCGCGAGGGCTTATGTGCGGGAGCATGCGCGCTTCGAACGTCGTCCTGGCCCTCCGCGGATTCGCCGCGGCCTCCCTTCTCGCGGTCACGGGCGCCGCTGTGGCCAAGGAGGTGCCGATCGGACCGCACGTGACCCGGAACGGCCTGGAGGTCGCCGCGGTCTATCTGCAGCCGATCGAGATGGATCCGCCCGGCATGATGCGCGAGGCCGCGCAGTCGGACATCCACCTCGAGACGGATATCCGGGCCGCGAAGGACAATCGCAACGGCTTCGCGGAGGGCGATTGGGTGCCGGCGCTCGAAGTGCGCTTCGAGGCGGTGAAGCTCGACGGCGACAAGCCCACGGACCAGAAGGTCTCCGGCATGCTGATGCCGATGGTGGCCAATGACGGGCCGCATTACGGCGACAACGTCAAGCTGTTCGGCCCCGGCCGCTACCGTCTCAAGGTCACGGTGGCGCCGCCCGGCAAGGACAGCCATTTCGGGCGTCACGTCGATAAGGAGACCGGTGTCGGTCCCTGGTTCGAGCCCTTCGACGTGACTCAGGACTTCACGTTCGCCGGTGTCGGCAAGAAGGGCGCCTACTGAGAATCCGGAGCTGCCTGTGCCGTCCCGTCTGTTCCGTCACGTCCGATTCGCCGGCCTGCTGCTCGCCGCTGCCGCGGCGACGTCCGCGCGCGCGGACGACATGCCGGTGATCAAGGTCGAGATGCGCGACGGGGTGATCCTGCCGACGGTCATCGAGGTGCCGGCCAACACACGGTTCAAGCTGGAGATCTCGAACACCGGCCAGTCGCCGGTGGAGTTCGAGAGCACGGAGCTCAAGCGCGAGAAGGCGCTGGCCGCCGGATCGACCTCGGCGATCGTGTTCCGCACCCTCGACGCCGGGACCTACCAGGTGTTCGACGACTTCCACCCGGAGGCGAAGGCGACCCTGGTGGCCAAATGAGCGCGTCGACGACAGCGCCAGGCTCCCTCACGCTGCCCCGCGTCTCGTCGCGCCGGGCGGTGCTCGACGCGCGGCTCGCCCGGTTCGGCGACGGGCTGCGCCGTCACGGCTGGATCATCCGGGCCATCCAGTGGCTGATCGTCGGCGTCTACGCGGTGCTGGTGATCGTCCCGGCGCTTCTGCCGCTGCCCGGCAACGCCGCCCACATCTGGACCAACCTGACGCTCGCCGCGCAGTTCGCCTTCTGGGGGATCTGGTGGCCCTTCGTGCTGGTCAGCATGGTGCTGGTCGGCCGGGCGTGGTGCGGCGTGCTCTGCCCCGAGGGGGC
Organism: Methylobacterium sp. OAE515; assembly: GCF_041806315.1. Taxonomy (NCBI): domain Bacteria; kingdom Pseudomonadati; phylum Pseudomonadota; class Alphaproteobacteria; order Hyphomicrobiales; family Methylobacteriaceae; genus Methylobacterium; species Methylobacterium sp. OAE515. The sequence goes on along the minus strand of NZ_JBGMUV010000001.1, from coordinate 266,582 downwards.
GCTGAGCGAGTTCGCGAGCCGCTGGAGCCGCGGCTACGCGGTGCCGCGCTGGATCACTTGGCAGGGTTGGCCGTTCCTGGCATTCGCCGGCACCACGGTCTACGGGCAGATGACCAGCGTGTACGGCTATCCGAAGCCGGTCCTCGCGGTGCTCGGCGGCTCGACCCTCGCGGCAATCGCGGTCGGCCTGCTCTACGGGCGCAACAAGCGGGTCTGGTGCCGCTATCTGTGCCCGGTGAACGGCGTGTTCGCGGTGCTGTCGAAGCTCGCCCCGGTGAGCTTCCAGGTCGACCGCGCCGCCTGGGCGGCCTCGCCGAAGCCCGCCCGGGGCACGGAAGCCTTCAACTGTGCGCCGCTCGTGCCGGTCAAGGCGATGCGCGGGGCCGGTGCCTGCCACATGTGCGGCCGCTGCAGCAATCATCGCGGCGCGGTGCACCTCGCTTTGCGCTCGCCGAACCATGAGATCGTCCACGTGGCCGGCGAGGAGCCCAGCCTCGACCAGACGATGCTGATCCTGTTCGGCATGCTGGCGCTGGCGGTGGGCGCGTTCCAGTGGTCATCGAGCCCCTGGTACGTCGATGCCAAGCAATGGGCGGCCACGTGGCTGATCGAGCACGGGACGACGTGGCCTCTGGAGCATTCCGCGCCCTGGTTCGTGCTCACGAACTATCCCGACCGCAACGACGTGATGACCCTGCTCGATGGCGCGCTGCTCCTGGCCTATATCAGCGCAGCGACGGTGATTCTCGGGCTCGTCCTGTCGGCGATCGTGGCGCTCGCCACGCGCCTCCTCGGCGGCTGGTCGCTCCGGCGCTTCCACCACCTGACCCAGACGCTGATCCCGGTCGCGGGCTGCGGCGTCTTCCTGGGGCTCTCCGCGCTCACCGTCACGTTCCTGCGCGGCGACGGCATCGTGATCCCGTACGTGGCGGAGATCCGTGCCGGCCTGCTCGCCGGTGCGAGCCTCTGGAGCGTCTGGCTCGCCTGGCGGGTGGCCGGCCTCAGCGCCGGCGGGTTCCGCCGGATCGCGGCCTCGGCCTGCATCGCCGGTGCGGCCGCGCTGTCGGTGGCGAACTGGGTGCTGCTGTTCTGGGTCTGGTAGCGCGGCCGGCGCACCCCCGAATCCTCTAACCCCTGGAGACCGCCATGATCGGCGCCTTCGTCATCGCCTTCCGCGAAGTCATCGAGGCGGGCCTCATCATCTCCATCGTGCTGGCGGCGACCCGGGGCATCCCCGGACGGATGCGCTGGGTGCTGCTCGGGGTCGCCGGCGGGCTCGCGGGCGCCGGCCTCGTCGCCTTGTTCGCCGAGAAGATCTCCGACGCGTTCGAGGGCAACGGCCAGGACATCCTCAACGCCGCGGTGCTGATCGTCGCGGTGCTGCTGCTGATCTGGCACAACACCTGGATGAGCAAGCACGGCAAGGAGCTGGCGGGCGAGCTGCGCGCGGCCGGTGAGGCGGTGCGCTCGGGCGAGCGCGAGGCTGCCGCCCTCTCCATCGTGATCGGCGCCGCGATCCTGCGCGAGGGCGCCGAGCTGGTCCTGTTCCTGTACGGCCTCGTGGCGTCCGGCACCTCCGGGGCAGACATCCAGTTCGGCGCCGTTGCGGGCATCGGGGCGGGCGTGCTCCTTTCGGCGGTGACCTATCTCGGCCTCGCCTCGATCCCGAGCCGCTACGTGTTCTCGGTGACGAGCGTGCTGATCATCTTCCTGGCTGCCGGGCTCGCCGCGCAGGCCGCCCAGTTCCTGTCCAACGCGGGCGTGGTCGACGTCCTCGGCCACACCCTGTGGAACAGCTCCGGGCTGATTGCCGAGAATTCCTGGCCGGGCCGCGTCCTGCACGCCCTCGTGGGCTACACCGACCGGCCGACCGCCCTGCAGGGGCTCGTCTACGTCGCCACGATCGTGGTCATGGTCGGCCTGATGCAGTGGAGCGCCGCCGACAAGCGCCGCGCCGTGCGGACGGCCTAGGGCGCCGGGATTCCGGGCCGCCGACACGCGGCCCGGGTCCACGTCTCAAGGAATTTCCGGCCCGGTCCCGCCGCACCGCTGACCCATACCGTGGAGCGCGGTGCCAAGGCGGTCTCCGGCAGCGGCCCTCAGGCCAGCGTGGCCCATTTCGCCGGTTCGGCCGGCTTCTCCTTGTAGATCGTCCCGGAGAAGTCGACGTGCAGCTCCGTTGCCGCCGCCTCGCCCCGGCGCGCCAGGAGCTCGAAGTGCCTCGGCTTGCGGCGCGGCGCCTCCGCCACCGTCCAACCGGCCGCGGCGGCCGCCGCGAGGGCATGCGCGGGATCGGCTGGCCCGTCGGGCCGCGTGTCCGCCCGCTTGGGTCCGGGCGCGTGATGGGGCTTCTTGTGATGGATCTCCACCGGATCCCGGCCCGCCGCCGAAATCCGCGTGACCTTGATCTCCGAGGGGCGACGCTCGCCCTCGAGGGTCACGTGCAGACCGCTGGCGAGCGCGAACGCGTCCGCGCCTTTGGGGCCGAGATCGGCCAGATGCGTCCGGCCATCCGCCTCGATGGTGAAGCGATGGGCGAAGACGTGCCGGATGGTGCCCGAGAGGGCGGTGGTGTCGTGAAGCGGCATGATTTTCTCCGTAGAGCGCCCAACCGCAGGCGCTTCCGATATATCGGAATTGACACGGAGCGTTCAAGACGACGTCGGCATACCCGCAACCCTGTGGCGGCGGGATCCGTACGTCCGGGTTTCAGCGCCTGGGCCGAAGCTCAGGCGCCCGTCGCCACAGGGCGAGTCAGATCGGCGCCCCATTCCGACCAGGAGCCGTCGTAGAGGCTCCGGGCCGGGCGGCCCATGGTTTCCAGGGCCAGAGCGATGATGGCCGCGGTCACGCCAGAGCCGCAGGTGGTCACGATCGGCCGGCTCGGGTCGACGCCGTTCTCGGCGAAGACCGCCGCCAGTTCCTCCGGGCTCTTCATGCGGCCGTCGCGCTGGAGCGCCGCGTAGTGCAGGTTGCAGGCGCCGGGCATGTGTCCGGGCCGGACGCCGGGCCGCGGCTCCGGCTCCTCGCCACGGAAGCGTGTGCCTGAGCGGGCATCCACCACCTGGGCCGAGCCGGTCTCCAGGGCGCGGGCGACGTCAGTCGCATCCGCCACCGCGCCGTGATCGAGGCGGGCGGTGAAGTGCCGGCGCTCGGCCTGGCGCGGCTCGCCGTCCTCGGTGGGGTAGCCCGCGGCGATCCAGGCGGGGAGGCCACCATCCAGCACCAGGGCGTCGCGCACCCCGAAGGTCTTCAGCATCCACCAGACCCGCGGGGCCGAGAACAGGCCTTGGCCGTCATAGATGACGATCTGCTGGCCATCGCCGACGCCGAGCGCGCGCATCCGCGCGGCGAAGACCTCGGGGCGGGGCAGCATGTGCGGCAGGCTCGACTCGGTGTCGCTCATCGCGTCGAGGTCGAAGCGCCGGGCGCCGGGGATATGCGCCGCGCGGAACTCGGCCTCGGGGTCACGGCCGGCCGCCGGCAGGTACCAGGAGGCGTCGAGGACCACGATATCGGGGGCGGCGAGACGGTCGTGCAGCCAGTCGGGGGACACGAGGGGCGCATGGGCCATGGGGCGGGTCCGGCTCTGTTCGCGAGAGCGCGCACCAAATCACAGAGCGCACCGGGTTGCACGTCCGGGCCTTCGCCGAACCGCGGCGGTGAGGCGGTTTCGTCAGGCCCACGAATGGCAGTTCAGCGGCCCGCGATACGACGAGCTACGCATCCTGCACCGTGGTCCGATGCAGCCAATGCAGGCTGGTCTTGTTTTAAAAAGCCCAAACCCCAGTTACGACAGCACGATGACGCCGTTCGCGTCGGTCCCCGCGGCCGGCATCGAGCCGATCGCCCCGCAGGCCGGTCCGATGGACGCGAGCCGGGGCACGGCTGAGCGAACGGTGTTCCACCTTCCCTGACTGCCGGGGCGCCCGTACCCACCGCGCAGGATGCTTATTGAGCCGATCGATCCCATGAATCAACTCGTCCGCATGTCCCAGATCGGCGATGCCGAGACCGTCAAGGAGCCGTCCGCCGACCTGCGCGTGCCGTTCGCGCAGTCGGGCGCCTTCGTGTGCAAGTACATCATCGGCGAGCCGAACGACCGCGCGATCTGCTGCGGCGCGCCCGTCGCCGACGGCAAGAGCTGGTGCGCCTATCACCGCCGGATCGTGTTCGAGCCGACCCGCCCCGGCCGTATCCGCTGAAGCGCGGCGCCGTCCGTCACTGGGTCCGCATGATCTGAATGACGGCCGGCGTGATGATGACCACGAACAGCACCGGCAGGAAGAACAGGATCATCGGCACCGTGAGCTTGGGCGGCAGCCCAGCCGCCTTCTTCTCCGCCTCGGTCATGCGCTGGTCGCGGCTCTCCTGGCTCAGCACCCGCAGCGCCTGGCCGACCGGCGTGCCGTAGCGCTCGGCCTGGATCAGGGCGGTCGCCACGGCCTTCACGGCGTCGAGCCCGGTGCGCAGGACCAGGTTCTCGTAGGCCTGCCGGCGGTCAGGTAGGAACGACATCTCGGCCGTCATCAGGGCCAATTCCTCGGCCAGCACCACCGAGGAGCCGGCGATCTCGGTGCTCACTTTCCGGAACGCGTGCTCGATCGCCATGCCGGACTCGACGCAGATCAGCGTCAGGTCGAGGGCGTCGGGCCAGGCCTTCCGGATCTCGGTCTGGCGCTTCTTGGCGGCGTTGACCAGGAACAGCTCCGGCGCCTTGATGCCGCCGTAGGCCGCCCCGATCACCAGCCCGAACCGGACGAGGTAGGAGGTGTCGATCGCCTCCAGGACGAACAGGTAGAACAGGGCGCCGACCACGCTGGCGCACGGGACGACCAGCCGGAAGAACAGGAACGCCGTCTCCGCCCCCTGGCCGCGGTAGCCGGCCTGCATCAGCTTCCGCTTGGCCGTGTCGGTGCCGAGCCAGCGGTGGAGCTGGTACCGCTCGACGATGGACTTCATGTAGGCCTTCGGCTCCACGCGCAGCGTGGCCCGGTTCTGCGCGCGGTCGCCCAGCAGCCGCTCGCGCCGCCGGATCTGCTCGCGCTCGTCGCTGACGAGCTTCATCCGCTTGGCGAGCTTGTCGGTCTCGAAGAAGGGCTGCGCCACGGCAAAGGCGGTCGCGGCGGCCGCGACCGAGGTCAGCACCGTGCCCATGAAGCGGGGATCGAACAGCTTCTCCGCGATGGCGTCGATCATGGAGCGAAATCCGGGAACGGGAGCACGAGCGCCTCAGAACTCGAAGGCGATCATCTTCTTGATCGTGAAGATGCCGATCGACATCCAGATGGCCGCGGCCACCAGGGCGATCTTGCCGGTATCGGTCGTCCAGAGCAGCGAGATGTAGTCCGGGCTCGTCAGGGACGTGATGCCCGCGACACCGAAGGGCAGGCAGGCGATGATCGAGGCGGAGGCCTTGGCCTCCATGCTCATCGCCTGGATCTTGCCGCGCATCTTGGCGCGGTCGCGCAGCACCGTGGAGAGGTTGTTCAGCGCCTCCGACAGGTTGCCGCCGGATTGCTGCTGGATGTTGATCACGATCGCGAAGAAGTTCACCTCGGCCGTGGGCACGCGCTCGACCAGGCGGGTGACCGCGTCGCCGAGCGACAGGCCGAGCGCCTGGGTCTCCACGACGGTCCTGAACTCGCTGCGGACCGGTTCCTCGGCCTCGCGCGAGACCATTCGGAAGCAGTCGCCGACCGGGATGCCGGTGCGGATGCCGCGCACGACCACGTCGACGGCGTTGGGCAATTCCTTGTTGAACCGCGCGATGCGCTTGAGCCGCATGTGGCGCAGCAGGAAGGCCGGCAAGCCGAAGCCCCCCGCGAAGGCGGCGCCGACCGCGGCGATCGGGCTGTCGGTGATGATGTAGAGCAGGAAGCCGAGGAATCCGGCGCTGCCGGCCGAGATCATGTAGAAGGTCTGCTTGGTCCAGGCGAGGCCGGCGCGGGCGAGCTTCAGCTCCAGGGTGGCCTTCGAGGCACCCTTGGCCTTCGCCTCGATCTCGCTCAGCGTCTTGGCCACCTGCTCGCGGCGGTTGACCGTCACCCCCCGGATCGCGGCTCCGGAGGCGGAGACGCCGATCGACTTCAGGCGCTTGCTCGCCCGGCGCTCGTCGCCGAACAGGGGCAGGATCGCCACGTAGGCCACAGCCGCCACGGCGATGCCGATCAGGCCGGCGGCGATCGGCAGGTTGGACCCGCCCGCAGCGGCGATGGACAGATCGGGCATGTGCTCAGTTCCGATCGACGACCTCGGCGGCGTCGAGCGCCTCGCCGAGCCGGCGTTCCAGGCCGTAGTAGCGGGCCCGCTCCCAGAATTTCGGCCGGCCGATGCCGGTGGACCGGTGACGCCCGACCAGCTTGCCGTTCGCGTCCTCACCGACGATGTCGTAGAGGAACACGTCCTGCGTGGTGATGACGTCGCCCTCCATGCCGAGAACCTCGGTGATGTGGGTGATGCGCCGGGAGCCGTCGCGCAGGCGCGTGGCCTGGATCACCACGTCGATCGAGCCGCAGATCATCTCGCGCAGCGTCTTCGAGGGCAGGGTGAAGCCGCCCATCGAGATCATCGACTCGATACGCGACAGGCATTCGCGCGGGCTGTTGGCGTGGAGCGTGCCCATCGAGCCGTCGTGGCCGGTGTTCATCGCCTGCAGCAGGTCGAAGGCCTCCGGTCCGCGCACCTCGCCGACGATGATCCGCTCGGGGCGCATGCGCAGGCAGTTCTTGACGAGGTCGCGCATGGTGACCTGGCCCTGGCCCTCCATGTTGGGCGGCCGCGTCTCCAGGCGCACGACATGGGGCTGCTGGAGCTGGAGCTCGGCCGCGTCCTCGCAGGTGATCACCCGCTCGTCGTGCTCGATGAAGGCGGTCAGGCAGTTGAGCAGCGTGGTCTTGCCCGAGCCCGTGCCGCCCGAGATCACGACATTGCAGCGCGACTGGCCGATGATCTTGAGGACCTCGGCGCCCTCGGGCGAGATCGCCCCGAAGCGCACGAGCTGCTCCAGGGTGAGCTTGTCCTTCTTGAACTTACGGATGGTGAGCGCCGGGCCGTCGATGGCGAGCGGCGGCGCGATGACGTTGACGCGGGAGCCGTCCGGCAGGCGGGCGTCGCAGATCGGCGACGCGTCGTCGACCCGGCGGCCGACCTGGCTGACGATGCGCTGGCAGATGTTCATCAGCTGCTGGTTGTCGCGGAACCGGACGCTGGTCAGTTGGATCTTGCCGTTGACTTCGATGAAGGTCCGGTTGGCGCCGTTGACCATGATGTCGGCGATGTCGTCGCGGGCGAGCAGCGGCTCCAGCGGGCCGTAGCCGAGCACGTCGTTGCAGATGTCGTCGAGCAGTTCCTCCTGCTCGGCGATCGACAGGACGATGTTCTTGAGTCCGATGATCTCCGTGACGATGTCGCGGATCTCCTCCCGCGCGGTCTCGGCGTCGAGGCGCGAGAGCTGCGTCAGGTCGATCGCCTCGATCAGGGCGCCGAAGATCAGGCTCTTGGTGCGGTAGTAATCCTCGGACCGGGCGTTCTCGACGACCACCGGGCTCGTCGGCGCCGCCGGCTTGACCGGTGCCGCGGGCCTCGCGCGGAACGGCCATGGCCGGCGCCGCGGTCCGCGCCTGCGGGATCGGCGGGGCCGCTGCCGGCGCGCCGCCCGTCTGTCGCCTACCGAACATGGGCCAGAGCCTCGGCGCTGTCCTGAGGGACCTGTCGGGGGAGCGGCCGCATCACGAAGCCTTGCGGCCGGGCAGCACGGCGCTGGCGAACTTGGCGCTGGCGAACTTGGCGAGCAGCGGCTCGAGAAGGCTCGAACGCCCGCGCCGGTTCTCCGGGCGGCCGAGGGTCATGGCCGCGAGGTCGTTGAACAGCTCGGCCACCTTCGAGCCGGCTTGAATCTCGGCGATCATCTGGCCGTTGTTGGCGGCGGTCCCGAACAGGGCCGGCTCGAACGGGATCGTCAGCGCGACGGGGGCCTCCAGGGCCTTGGCGAACTCGGCGGCCCCGATCTCCGGACGCTTGGGCACGCCGACGCCGTTGAGCAGGATGCGGGGCGCGTGGTCGTTTGGGCGCCCGTGCTTCAGCGCGCCGAGCAGGTTCTTGGTGTTGCGCAGGCAGGCGAGGTCGGGGCCGGCCACGATCAGGATCTCGTCGGCCGCCGTGAGGACGCGCCGCGACCACGCGCTCCACTGGTGCGGAACGTCGAGGACCACGCAGGGCACGCTCGCCCGCATGTACTCGATCAGGGCATCGAAGGACGGCTCGGACAGGTCGATGGTCCGGTCGAGACTCGCGGGGGCCGAGAGCAGGCTCAGGTTGTCGCTGCACTTGGACAGCAGCCGCTCGACCAGCGCCGAATCCAGGCGCTCCGGGGCGAACACCGCCTCGGCGATGCCCTGCGGCGGATCCTGGTTGAAGTTGAGCGAGGCCGTCCCGAAGGCGATGTCGAGATCGGCGATCACCGTCTGGATACCCTGGCTGCGGGCCACCGACCACGCGAAATTATGCGCCACCGTCGAGGCGCCGATGCCACCCTTCACGCCGACGACCGCCACCGTGCGCCCCACCGGCTTGACGCCCGGCGCCGTGAACAGGTCGGAGATCGCCGCGATCAGGGTCAACGGCTCGACGGGGGCCATCAGATAGTCGGACACCCCGCGCTGGATCAGCTGCCGGTAGAGCGTGACGTCGTTGAGGTGGCCGATCACGAGGACGCGGGTGCCCTCGTCGCAGACCTCGGCCAGGGCATCGAGGCATTCGACCGGCTTGGAGCGCACGCCCTGCGTCTCGATGACGATGACGTTGGGCGTCGGCGCGTGCCGATACGCCTCGATCGCGGCGGCGCCGCCGCCCATCCGGACCTTGACCTGCGCCTTCTGCATCCGCCGGTCGAGGGCGGCGCCCTCGATCATGGCGGCCGTCTCGCTGGTCTCGCAGAACGCCTGGATGGTGATCCGGGGCACCGGGGCGATCGTGCGCTCGGTTGTCTCGGACAGGTCTGCCATGACGGCGCTTTCAGGTTCGGGTGCGGATCGCGGCTTTGGAAGGGGGCGCGGTGGATGTCGCGGTCGGCGTTAGTTGCCGCCGACCTGAGACTTGACGGCGTTCTGTCCATCCTGACGCCATGCGGTTGACGGATCCTTGCCGTCCCGCAACTGGCCGATGTCCCGCACCCGCTTCACCGAGTCGATCCGGCCCTCGGGGCGCCCGCGCACCAGGTCGACCGGATCCGCGACCTGCGCGGCCACGTTCGCCTGCATGGCGCAGCCCAGATTCCAGCTCGGCCTGTTGCTGTAGTCGAACGCGAAGCTGCTGGTCCCGACATCCTGGGGCCACAGCCCGCACTGGTCCGCCACCTTGGCCTGCATGCGCTGGAAGCTCAGCCGGATCGGCGCGGCGAGGCTGGGGGCCGCCACCGCGTAGCCGTTGACCGTGATCGCGCGGGCGCCGACGCCGTTCTGGCCGCCGAGCCGGCTCAGCGCCGCGGCCGTCCGCTCGACGGCGGCCGCCTGGGCCGGCGGAACGCCCTGGGGCACCTCCATCAGCAGGACGCCGCGGCCGAAGCGGCGGTATTCCAGCATGAAGGCATCGACATCGGCGGCCTGGCGCGGGTCGAGATGACCGATCCCCGTCGGGAAGACGTCGAGACTGCGGGTCCCGTCGGCCAGGACGATCGGGTGGCGTGCGCGGTAATCCGACAGGTCGATTCCGCCGGTGGTCGCGGGATCGCTCTTGCAGGCGGCCGCGAGGGCCCCGAGCGCGCAGGCGGCGAGCAGGCTCGCGGCGCGGCGGGACCGGGCGGTCGAAGGGCGTCCGGACATGGGTCGGGTGGCGGGTCCGGTTGTGGGTCGGGTCATGGCGTGCGGTCCCCAGCCTTACTCGACGATGAAGCCGACGCGGCCGCGATACGTGCGCCCGAGCGGCGCCGCGGCGGACGGGCCGACCGTGCCGTAGAGGCGGTTGATCTGGCCGAGCAGCACGGCCTGGCCGTCGGTGGAATCGACGAAGTTGTCGTCGGGCCGGCTGACCTGCTTCGGCTCCATCGCCCGGGCGATGTAGGGGGTGCACATGATCATCAGCTCGGTCTCCTGGCGCTGGTAGTCGCGGGAGCGAAACAGCGCGCCGAGGACCGGCAGGTTGATCAGGCCGGGCAGGCCGGAGATCGCCTGCTTGCTCACCTGCTGGATCAGGCCGGCGGTCATCATCACGCCGCCCGAGGGCAGCTCGACCGTTGTCTCGGAGCGGCGCACCCGGGTGCCCGGCACCGCCACGGTCGAGTTGCCGACCACGAAGTTGAAGCTTTGTTGAGGATCGATCTCGGTGACATCCGTGGCGACGCGGATGGAGATGCGGTTGTCGGCGAGCACCACCGGGGTGAACGACAGGGAGACGCCGTAGGGCTTGAAGGTGATCCCAGGGGTGCAGAGGCCGCCGATCGCGCAGGAGGCCGAACTCGGCACCGGGAACTCTCCGCCGGCCAGGAACTTCGCGGCCTCGCCGGAGATTGCGGTCAGCGTCGGCTCGGCGAGAACGCGCGAGACGCCGGCCTGCTCGAAGGCCTTCAGGGTCGCCTGGAGCGAGAAGCCGCCGGCCTTGACGGAGGCCTGGATCTGGTTGCCCCCCGGCGTGCTTCCCCCCGTGATCGGGAACGGAAGGCTGTTGACCAGGGCCGGCGACGTGGCGAGCCCGGTGGTCGGGTCGACCGCGCTGAGCGGGTTCAACGCCGCCCAGTTGCCGGTCATGTTGACCCCGAACTGCTTCAGGACATTGCGCGACACCTCGACCACGGTGACGCGCAGCATCACCTGGTCCTTGTTGCGGATGGTGAGGTTGTTGATCACCGCACCCCGTGCGCCCGCCGAGACGCCGCCGCTCGGCGCCCCCGAGCCGGCGCCCGCGCTGCCGAGCCCCACGAAGGCATTGGCGATGTCGATCGCCTGCTGGGCATCGGCGGAGGAATTGACGGAGCCCGACAGGAGCACCGAGGCGCCCGAGGAGCGCACGTCGAAGCGCCCGCCCGGGATGCTCTGGTTGAGCAGTTCGCGCAGGGTCCCGAGGTTGAGGTCCCGGGCCACCGTCACGTCGAGGGCGGCGATCTGGCGCCCCTCGGCATCCATCATGAAGATCGAGGTGGCGCCGTCGGCCATGCCGATCACGAACACCTTGCGGGTCGAGCGGACGACGGCGTTGGCCACCGCCGGGTTGGCGACGAAGACCTCCTTGGCGTCCCGCGGCAGGTCGATGATTACGGAACGGCCGGCGGTCAGCTCAACCCGGCGGGTCGAGGCAGCTTCCGCGGAGCCGACCGTGAGCACCGGTGCGGGACCCAGGGCCGGGCGCTCCTGCGCGGCGGCCGGCCCGTTCAGCGCGGCGATGAGGGCGAGGATGAAGGCCGCAGGGCGGGTCGGGCGGGGACGGGGCAGCGGGGGATGCATGGCGCTCACGGCGGTCACGGCGTTTGCTGCCGCGCGACGCCGAAGCGCACCACGGTCAGGGCGGGTTCGGGCGTCTGCGACGGGGGCGCGTCGGCCAGCGAGGCGTCGGACACCCGGCCCGCATCGGCGAGGCTGCGCAGCGACAGCGACAGGGCGCCCACCTTCTGGGCGAGCGCCAGGGTTTCGGCCTGCGCGGGCGTCACCGCGAGCGTCGCGGTCTCGCCGGTCACGACGTTGGTGCCGTTCTTCTCCTGGATCAGCTGACCGATCGCCAGGACACGGATGTCGGTCAGGAGTGTCTGGGACAGCTGCGCGTCGCTGTTGTTGCCCCGGGCGTTTGTCTCGTCGCGGAAGGTCCGGATCACGTCGACCCGGTCGTTGGGCAGGATGAAGCCGCCGGCCGAGTTGGTCCCGCGGCTGTCGGTGACGATGGCGACCGCCCGCATCCCGGACGGCAGGATCGCGGCCATGAAGCCGCTCTCCGGGCGCACCAGCTTCTGCGCGCGGATCGGCTCGCCGGCGAGGAATCCCGAGCGGACGGAAGCCCCTACGGTCTCATCCAGGGCCTTCGGATTGTTCGTGCGCGTGAGATAGCCGACGGTCACGGCGCCGTCCGGCCAGGCCTGCCAGCGCAGGTCGGCGGCCCGCAGCACCTGACCCATGGGCATGTCGGCGGCGGCCACGAGGACGTCGGTCATCGGCGCCGGCGGCGCCTCGGCCTTCGGGGCCGGCGGAGGCGGCGGAGGCGGATCGCCGCCGCTCATCAGGAAGGCCGCACCACCGCCCGCCGCGAGGGCGATGCCGAGGACGGCCAAACGGGCTGGTTTCATCGCATGACCACGCGCCGGAGACGGCCGAATTGCCGCCCATGACCGGAACCTGCGCGGGGAATCGTGTAAACATGGTTAAGCTATTATAACTTCGCGACTTGCGGCTGGTCCGGAAAAGGGGCGCCTCCCGGGCCCGCATCACAATCCGCACGATCCTTCAGCATCCGGCCGAGCGTGGCCGTGGCGCGTCACGCGTTCGTGACCTATTCTGCCGCCGCAACCGCCTCAGAAGCGGACACTCGGACCAACCCGGGGGGAGACATGATCAGGACAATTGGCGGCGCGGTGCTGGCGGCCGCCCTCGCGGGGACGGCGCTCGGCTCGGTCCCGGCCGCCGCGCAAGGCGGCGGCTTCTCGGGCAACGCCGTGCGCATCGGCATCCTCAACGACCAGTCGGGCCTCTACGCCGAATTCGGCGGCCAGGGCTCGGTCGAGGCCGCCCGGATGGCGGTCGAGGATATCGGCGGCACGGTCGGCGGCGTGCCGATCGAGATCCTGACGGCCGACCACCAGAACAAGCCCGACATCGCCTCGGCGATCGCCCGGCAATGGTACGACCGCGACGGCGTCGACGCGATCATGGAGCTGACCACCTCCTCGGTGGCCCTGGCGGTCCAGGGCCTGTCGAAGGAGAAGAAGAAGATCACCATCACCACCGGGGCGGCGAGCAGCGACCTCACCGGCAAGGCCTGCACGCCCTACGGATACCATTGGGCCTACGACACGCGGGCGCTGGCGGTCGGCACCGGCGGCGCGCTGACCCGGGCGGGCGGCGACACGTGGTTCTTCCTCACCGCCGACTACGCGTTCGGCTCGGCGCTGGAGGCCGATACCAGCCGGGTGGTGACCGCCAACGGCGGCAAGATGCTGGGGAGCGTGCGGCACCCGCTCTCCAACCAAGACTTCTCGTCGTTCCTGCTCCAGGCGCAGGGATCGAAGGCCAAGGTGATCGGGCTCGCCAATGCCGGGCTCGACACCTCGAACTCGATCAAGCAGGCGGCCGAGTACGGCATCGTCGAAGGCGGCCAGAAGCTCGCGGCCCTGCTGTTCACCCTCTCGGAGGTGCACGGGCTCGGCCTGAAGGTCGCGCAGGGCCTCACGCTGACCGAGGGCTGGTACTGGGACGCCAACGACGAGACCCGCGCCTTCGGCCAGCGCTACATGAAGCGCACCGGCCGGATGCCCAACATGATCCAGGCCGGCACCTACTCGGCGGTCCTGTCCTACCTGAAGGCCGTGAAGGCCGCCGGCACCGACGAGACCGACGCGGTCAACGCCAAGCTCAAGGCGCTGCCGGTCGACGACGTCTTCGCCCATGGCGGGGTCGTGCAGCCGAACGGCCGCATGGTCCACGACATGTACCTGTTCGAGGTGAAGAAGCCGGCCGAGTCGAAGGGCCCGTGGGACCTCTACCGGCAGCTCGCCACCATCCCCGGCAAGGAGGCCTACGCCTCTCCGGCTGAGAGCGGCTGCCCGCTGACGGCGGCGGCGAAGTAGGGCTCACCCGGTCATCGCGCGCGCAGCGAAGCGACCCAGGGCAGCGCCACCTCGGTGAGCGTGGCGCCGCTGGATTGCCTCGCTGACGCTCGCAAGGACGGGGGTGCGTCGGATCCTCGGACCGAAGACGCGGATCACCCCGCCCACACGCGCCGGTACAGCGCGACGATCTCGTCGGCACTGGGCTCCAGCGGGTTGTTGGCCGGGGAGCCGGAGGCGAGGGCCTGGGCCGCCATGGTGGGGAGCAGCGCCTCCCAGCGAGCCGGGTCGATTCCGTATTCCCGGGGGCCCGGCACGTCGAGGTCGTCGTTCAGCGCCTCAAGTTCCGCCACGAGCGCCGAGACCGCGCTCCTGTCGTCGGTGTCGGGCTTGGCGATCCCCATGGCGCGGGCGCAGGCCGCGTAGCGATCGATGGCGGCCTGCGCCGAGAAGGCCGTGACCGCCGGCAGCAGCATCGCGTTCGAGAGCCCGTGGGCCACGTGGAAATGCGCGCCGATCGGCCGGCTCATCCCGTGCACCAGCGCCACGGAGGCGTTCGAGAAGGCGATGCCGGCCTGGGTGGCGCCGAGCATCATCGCCTCCCGGGCCGCCCGGTCGCCGGGATCGGTCCAGACCCGGCGCAGGTTCGGGGCGATCAGCTTCATCGCCTGCAGCGCCAGCCCATCCGAGAACAGGTTCGACTTGCGCGACACGTAGGCCTCGATCGCGTGGGTGAGCGCGTCGATGCCGGTATCGGCGGTGAGCCGCTTGGGTTTCGAGAGCGTCAGCTCGTAATCAACCAGAGCCGCCACCGGCAGGTAGGCGAGACCGATGCACAGCATCTTCTCGTCCGAGGTCTCGTCGGTGACGATGGTGAAGCGGGTCGCCTCGGAGCCGGTGCCCGCGGTGGTGGGGATCGCCACGATCGGCAGGCCCGGCTCGTCCTGCTGGCGCGGCGCCTTGTAGTCGCGCATGTGGCCACCGTGGCGGGCGAGCACCGCCACCGCCTTGGCGGTGTCCATCGGGCTGCCGCCGCCGAAGCCGACCACGCAGTCGAAATCACCGGCCTGAAGGGCGGCCAGCGCCGCCTCCACGGAGGCGACGGTCGGGTCCGGAACGGTCTCGGAGAAGATCGTCGCCTGCGCACCCGCAGCGGTCAGGCGCTCAAGCAGCGTGTCGGTGCGACCGCTGCCGGCGAGATAGGGGTCGGTGACCACGAAGGGGCGCGACAGGCCGAGCTGGCCGAGCACCTCCGGCAGGAGCCGCGAGGCGCCGGGGCCGACGCGCATCAGCCGGGGCAGGGCGATCGAGGCGACCATTGTCTTGCGTCTCCCACCCGGCGCCTGGGCTGGCCCGCCGGGACGGCTGATCTTAGGCCCAGTGGCCGCGGGGCGAAACGGCTACCGCTGACAACCCGGGGTAAGGTGGTGGTTCGTTTCCGGCCATCAGCGGGCTGCAGATGTCGCTCCGTCGTTCCGGGACTGCGCAGCAGGGCCCGGAATCCAGAACCTCAGCGCGTCCGGCATGGCGCCGACAGCGGTTCTGGTTTCCGGGCTCGCCTGCGGCGCCCCGGAAGGACGGCACGCGATGCTTGACCGGTGGCATCTTCGTCAGGGAGGCCATCACCTCCGGGTCAGTGACCCTTCATAAGTCCCCGGCCCGGCGAACAGCGCGCCTGCCGCCTCGACCTCGCCGGCAATGAACCCCGCCACCGCGCGGATATGGGCCGCCTTCCGGTGATCCTCGTGAATGTGCATGTGGAATGAGCGGGTCAGGGACACCGCCCCGGGCAGCACCGGCACGAGCCCCGGATGGGCGGCCGCGATGAAGGCCGGCAGCACGCACAAGCCGGCGCCGCCGAGCGTCGCGTGGACCTGCGCCAAGAGGTTGGTGGAGCGCAGCCGCGCGGAGACCGGCGGGCCCAGGGCGCCGAGATAGTTCAGCTCGCGCGTGAACAGCATGTCCTCGATGTAGCCGACGAAGGGATGCCCCGAGAGGTCCGCCACCTCCGCGATTGGCCTGGCTCCCGCGAGGTAGGATTCGGCCGCGTAGACGAACAGCCGGTAATCGGTGAGCCGGCGCGCCACCACCCGGGCCTGCTGCGGGCCGGAGAGGCTGATCACGATGTCGGCCTCGCGCTTCGACAGGCTGAAGATCCGGGCGGTTGCCATGATCTCCACCTCCAGGCCCGGGTGGCGGGCGGTCAGCCGGTGCATGCGGGGCGCGAGGAAGACGCTGCCGAACCCGTCCGGCGCGCCGATCCGCACCGTGCCGGAGACCGCCTGGGCCGCCTCCGTGGCGGCGCTCGCCGACAGGAACGCGCTCTCCATCGTCTCGGCGACACCCAGCAGGTTCGCGCCGTCCTCGGTGAGCGCGTAGCCGAGGTTGCTGCGGTGGAACAGGCGGGCGCCGAGGCCCTCTTCCAGGGCCCGGATCCGACGGCCCACTGTGGTGTGCTCGGTGCCGGTGCGGGCGCCGGCGGCGCTCAAGGTCCCGGTCCGCGCCACAGCAAGGAAGAAGCGCAGGTCGTCCCAGTTGGGCCCCGCCCTGGCCATGACCGCACTCCCACTGTGCATCGATGCACGACGGCTGTAAGCGCATCCGGCTTTATCGTTCAAGGGATCCTGTTAGGGTGCGCCAAAATCGAACGCCACATCACAGGGAGGCGCGCATGCGCACGATCGGGCATTACATCGGCGGCCGGAACGTCGGCGGCGAGAGCGGTCGGTTCGCCGACGTGTTTCATCCCTCGACCGGCGAGGTCCAGGCCAAGGTCGCGCTCGCCAGCAAGGCGGAACTCCGCGCCGCTGTGGAGAACGCCAGGGAGGCCCAGCCGGCCTGGGCGGCGACCAACCCGCAGAAGCGCGCCCGTGTGATGATGCGCTTCCTGGAGCTGATCCGCGGCGAGCACGACGCGCTGGCCGAGCTGCTCGCCTCCGAGCACGGCAAGACCGTGCCGGACGCCAAGGGCGACATCCAGCGCGGCGTCGAGGTGGTCGAGTTCGCCTGCGGCATCCCGCACCTGCTCAAGGGCGAGTACACGGAAGGCGCCGGCCCCGGCATCGACGTCTACTCCCTGCGCCAGCCGCTCGGCGTCGTCGCCGGCATCACGCCGTTCAACTTCCCCGCCATGATCCCGCTGTGGAAATGCGCCCCGGCGATCGCCTGCGGCAACGCCTTCATCCTGAAGCCGTCCGAGCGCGACCCGAGCGTGCCGATCCGCATCGCCGAGATCTTCCTGGAGGCGGGCCTGCCGCCGGGCATCCTCAACGTGGTCAACGGCGACAAGGAAGCCGTCGACGCGATCCTCGACGACGAGGACATCAAGGCGGTGGGCTTCGTCGGCTCCTCGCACATCGCCGAGTATATCTATGTGCGCTCCGCCCAGACGGGGAAGCGCGCCCAGTGCTTCGGCGGCGCCAAGAACCACATGATCATCATGCCGGACGCCGATATGGGCCAGGCCGTCGACGCGCTGATCGGCGCCGGCTACGGCTCGGCCGGCGAGCGCTGCATGGCGATCTCGGTGGCGGTGCCGGTGGGCGAGAAGACCGCCGACCGGCTGATGGAGCGTCTCATCCCGCGGGTGGAATCCCTCAAGATCGGCCCGTCCCATGACGGCTCGGCCGATTACGGCCCGCTGGTCACGGCGGAAGCGGTGCAGAAGGTCGCGAGCTACATCGACAAGGGTGTCGCCGAGGGCGCCCAGCTCGCCGTCGACGGCCGCGGCTTCAAGCTCCAGGGCTACGAGAACGGCTTCTACATGGGCGGCTCGCTGTTCGACCGCGTGACGCCCGACATGACGATCTACAAGGAGGAGATCTTCGGCCCCGTGCTCTCGGTGGTGCGGGCCAAGGATTACGAGGAGGCGCTGGCGCTGCCTTCGACCCACCAGTACGGCAACGGGGTCGCGATCTTCACCCAGGACGGCGACGCGGCCCGCGACTTCACCGCCCGGGTGAACGTCGGCATGGTCGGCGTGAACGTGCCGATCCCGGTCCCGATCGCCTATCACACCTTCGGCGGCTGGAAGCGCTCGGGTTTCGGCGATCTGAACCAGCACGGGCCGGACTCGATCCGCTTCTACACCAAGACCAAGACCGTGACGCAGCGCTGGCCGAGCGGCATCAAGAGCGGGGCGGAGTTCTCCATCCCGACGATGCGGTAGGCCGACGCTTCCTGAGCAGGCACCACGTCATTCCGGGGCGCCGCAGGCGAGCCCGGAATCCAGAACCGCCAGCGGAGCCCTGTCTTGAGGTCTCGGCGGATCTGGATCCCGGGCTCCGCTTCGCGGCCCCGGGATGACGGACTTGATGCATGAACGCCCGTGCCGCGTTCTCGCGCTCGCGGTTGATCCCCGTTCCGCGGGCGAAACAGAGCGACCCGTCTGACCTTCGGAGTACCGCCCAATGAGTTTCGGGCTCGACGAGGACCGGACCGCGATCCGTGAGATGGCCCTCGGCTTCGCGGCCGAGCACATCGCGCCGCACGCCCTCGACTGGGACCGGGACAAGACCTTCCCGGTCGAGACCCTGCGCGAAGCGGCCGCCCTCGGCATGGCGGGCATCTACGTCCGCGAGGATGTCGGCGGTTCGGGGCTCTCACGCCTCGACGCGACGCTGATCTTCGAGGCGCTCAGCACTGGCTGCCCGACTGTGGCGGCGTTCCTGTCGATCCACAACATGTGCGCCTGGATGATCGACGCCTACGGCGACGCCGATCAGCGCCAGCGCTGGCTGCCGTCGCTCATGGGCATGGAGCGGATCGCCAGCTACTGCCTGACCGAGCCGGGCTCCGGCTCCGACGCCGCGGCGCTCCGCACCCGCGCCGAGCGCGACGGCGACCATTACGTACTCACCGGCGAGAAGCAGTTCATCTCGGGCGCCGGCGCCAGCGACCTCTACGTCTGCATGGTCCGCACCGGCGAGGCCGGGCCTTCGGGCATCTCGGCGATCGTGGTCGAGAAGGGCACCCCCGGCCTCTCCTTCGGCGCAGACGAGCGCAAGATGGGCTGGAACGCCCAGCCGACCCGCGCGGTGCGCTTTGACGGCTGCCGTGTGCCGGTGGCCAATCGCCTGGGCGCGGAGGGGCAGGGCTTCCGCATCGCCATGAGCGGCCTCGACGGCGGCCGGCTCAACATCGCCGCCTGTTCCCTCGGCGGCGCGCAGGCGGCCCTCGACAAGGCGCTGGCCTATATGGGCGACCGGCGTGCCTTCGGGGCAAAGCTCACCGACTTCCAGGCGCTGCAGTTCCGGCTCGCCGACATGGCGACCAGCCTGGAGGTCTCGCGCACCTTCCTGCGCCACGCGGCCGCTGCCCTCGATGCCAAGGACCCGGCCGCGACGCAGCTCTGCGCCATGGCCAAGCGCCACGTCACCGATGCGGCCTTCGACGTGGCCAACCAGGCGCTCCAGCTGCACGGCGGCTACGGCTACCTCGCCGAGTACGGCGTGGAAAAAATCGTCCGGGACCTGCGCGTGCACCAGATCCTCGAAGGCACGAACGAGATCATGCGGGTGATCATCGCCCGCGGCCTGGCCGGGGGCCGCCGATGACCGACGTGATCGTCGAGCGGGTCGGCGCCCTCGGGCGCCTGCGCCTCGACCGGCCGAAGGCCCTGAACGCCCTGACCCACGGCATGGTCCTGGCGATCGACCAGGCCCTTGACCAGTTCTCCGCCGATCCCGGCATCGCCGCGGTGCTGCTCACCGGCGAGGGGGAGCGCGGCCTGTGTGCGGGCGGCGATCTGCGTGGCCTGTACGACAGCCAGGGCACCGCGTTCGCCGAAGCCTTCTGGCGCGACGAGTACCGGCTCGATGCCCGGATCGCCGATTACGAGAAGCCGTTCGTGGCGGTGATGGACGGCATCACCATGGGTGGCGGCGTCGGGCTCGCCGGCCATGCCGCCCACCGCATCGTCACCGAGCGCTCCCGCGTCGCCATGCCGGAGACCGGCATCGGCTACCTGCCGGATGTCGGCGGCACGTGGCTGCTGCCCCGGGCTCCCGGCGAGATCGGCACCTATCTCGGCCTGACCGGCGAGCCGGTCGGCGCCGCCGACGCGATGTTCTGCCGGCTGGCCGACGCCCTGGTGCCGTCCGCGGGGCTGCCTGACCTGATCGACGCCCTCGTGGCGCTCGATCCGGATGCCGGGCACGAGGGTGTGCGGGACGTGATCGCCCGGTTCACGCAGGACCCCGGTCCGCCGCCGCTGGCAGCGCACCGGGCCCTGATCGACCGCTGCTTCGCCTTTGACATGGTGGACGAGATCCTGGCCGCCCTCGACGCGGACGGCTCGGACTTCGCGGCCGCGACCCGGAAGACCCTGCTGACCAAGGCGCCGTCGAGCCTCGTCCTGACGCTGTGCCTGCTGCGGCTCGGTCGCGGTGCCCCGAATCTGGAGGCCTGCCTGGAGCGCGAGTACCACGCGTCGCTGGCTCTGCTGGCGGAGGGCGATTTCCGCGAGGGGATTCGCGCCGCGGTGATCGACAAGGACAAGCATCCGCGCTGGAACCCGCCGACCCTCGACGCGGTCGATCCGGCCCGGATCGCGCGCTGGCTGGAGAAGCGGGCGGAGCCGGTTTTTTCGGACGCGCGCACGGGGCCGGTGTGATGACGCGTCGCTCGTTCCCACCCACACCCTCATCCTGAGGTGCCGAAGCGTAGCGTAGGCCTCGAAGGAGGGCTCCAGAAGCCGCCGTGATCCCTGGAGCCCTCCTTCGAGGCCCGCTTCGCGGTCACCTCAGGATGAGGGCGCGGGTGGGCGACGCGAGCGACAACAATCAAGGGAGAAGCAGGATGGCGCAGACCATCGGGTTCATCGGTCTCGGCAACATGGGCGGGCCCATGGCGGCCAACCTCGTGAAGGCCGGCCACACGGTACGTGGCTTCGATCTCGTACCGGCCTCGCTGGAGGCGGCGCGCGCCGAGGGGATCGCGGTCGCGGGCTCGGCCCTCGAAGCGGCCGAAGGGGCGGATGTCGTGATCACCATGCTGCCCGCCGGGCGGCACGTGGTCGAGGTCTGGACACAGCTCGCCGAGGCGCTGCCCGCCGGCACGCTGCTGATCGATTCCTCGACGGTCGACGTCGAGAGCGCCCGCAGGGCCCACGCCCTCGCGGAGGCGCGGGGCTGCCTGTCTGTCGACGCGCCGGTCTCCGGCGGGACCGGCGGCGCCAAGGCCGGGACGCTGACCTTCATGGCAGGCGGCGCCGCGGCGGCGTTCTCGCGGGCCGAGCCGTTGCTCAAGGCAATGGGCAAGAACGTGTTCCATTGCGGCGATGTCGGTGCCGGGCAGGCGGCCAAGATCTGCAACAACATGATCCTCGGCATCTCGATGATCGGCGTCAGCGAGGCCTTCGCGCTGGGCGAGAAGCTCGGCCTGTCGCACCAGGCGCTCTACGACGTGGCCTCGGTCTCCTCAGGCCAGTGCTGGTCGCTGACAACCTACTGCCCGGTGCCCGGCCCGGTGCCGACCTCGCCGGCCAACAATGGCTACAAGCCGGGCTTCGCCGCCGCGCTGATGCTCAAGGATCTCCGGCTCGCCCAGGCTGCCGCCCTGGCCTCGGGCGCCGCGACACCGCTCGGCGCGGAGGCCGCGCAGATCTACGGTCTGTTCGAGAGCGCGGGCCACGGGGGAGAGGACTTTTCCGCGATCATCCGTATGCTCCGCGGGCAGGGAGGCGAGTCGTGAGCGAGGCGTACGAGACGATCCTGACGGAGACGCGCGGGCGCGTCCTGCTGATCACCCTCAACCGGCCGAAGGCGCTGAACGCCATCAACGCGCAGCTCACCCGGGAGGTGATCCGGGCGGCCACCGAGGCCGATGCCGATCCGGGGATCGGCTGCATCGTCCTCACCGGCTCGGCCAAGGCCTTCGCGGCCGGCGCCGACATCAAGGAGATGCAGCACGCCACCTACGCGGAGATGTACGCGGGCGACCGGTTCGCCGACTGGGACCGGTTCGTCGCCGTGCGCAAGCCGATCATCGCCGCCGTGGCGGGCTACGCGCTCGGCGGCGGCTGCGAGCTCGCCATGATGTGCGACATCATCCTGGCGGCCGACACGGCGCAGTTCGGCCAGCCCGAGATCAAGCTCGGGGTGATGCCGGGGATCGGCGGCAGCCAGCGGCTGACCCGCTTCGTCGGCAAGGCCAAGGCCATGGAGATGTGCCTGACCGGCCGGATGATGGACGCCGCCGAGGCGGAGCGGTCGGGCCTCGTCTCGCGGGTGATCGCCGCCGACCGGCTTCTCGACGAGGCGTTGAAGGCGGCCGAGACGATCGCGTCGATGTCGCTGCCGATCGTCATGATGACCAAGGAGGCGGTCAACCGGTCCTACGAGACCACGCTGACCGAGGGCATCCGCTTCGAGCGGCGGGTGTTCCATGCCATGTTCGCCACCAAGGACCAGAAGGAGGGCATGGCCGCCTTCGTGGAGAAGCGGCCGCCGCGGTTCGAGAACACCTGAGCGGAGCCCGTCTCTCTGGGGGAGGGACGCGGCCAAAGAACGAGGGGGAACGACCATGCCGAGCTTCCGGGAGGCCCGCGACTGTCTGCTGGCCCATCGCACCGATTACGCCGCCGCGGTCGCGGCCTTCGCGTGGCCGGATCCGGTGCCGTTCAACTGGGCGCTCGACTGGTTCGACGCGGTCCTCGCCGGTCCCGAGAGCCGCGATCGCGCCGCGCTCCGCATCGTCGAGGTGGGCAGCGGCGCCGAGCAGAGCTTCACCTTCGGCGAGCTCGCCGCACGTTCCAACCGCGTCGCCAATCATCTGCGGCAGCTCGGCCTGAAGCGCGGCGACCACCTGCTCCTGCTGCTCGGCAACGTCCCGGCCCTGTGGGAGACCATGCTGGCGGCGATGAAGCTCGGCGCCGTGGTGATCCCGGCGACCACGCTGCTGACCGCCGACGAGCTCGCCGACCGCCTCGCCCGCGGGCGCCCGCGAGCGATCGTGGCCGGGCCGGAGCAGATCGCGCGGTTCGCGGGCCTCGACACCGGCGGCGCCATCCGCCTCGTCACCGGGCCCGCGACGGAGGGCTGGGCCGCCTACGACGACGCGGTCGAGGCGCCGGAGCGTTTCGCGCCGGACGCTCCGACCGGGGCCGACGACCCGCTGCTCCTCTACTTCACCTCGGGCACCACGGCGAAGCCGAAGCTCGTGCGCCACAGCCACCGCTCGTACCCGGTGGGGGCGCTCTCGACCATGTACTGGCTCGGGCTCCAGCCCGGGGACGTGCATTGCAACGTCTCCTCGCCGGGCTGGGCCAAGCACGCGTGGTCCTCGTTCTTCGCGCCCTGGAACGCCGGGGCTACCATCCTGGTGATCAACCAGGCGCCGTTCAACGCCGCCGCCCTGCTGGCGCAGCTGGAGCGCACCGGCGCCACCACGCTCTGCGCGCCGCCGACCGTCTGGCGGATGATCATCCAGGAGGACCTGACCGGGAAACGCCTCGCCCTGCGCGAGGTCTGCGCCGCGGGCGAGCCCCTCAACCCGGAGGTGATCGAGCGGGTGAAGAACGCCTGGGGCCTCACGATCCGCGACGGCTACGGCCAGACTGAGACCACGGCGCTGATGGCCAACACGCCGGGCCAGCCGGTCGTGCCCGGTGCCCTCGGCCGGCCCCTGCCGGGCTACAGGGTCCGCGTCCTCGACATCGACGGCCAGCCAGCCTCCGAGGGGGAGGTCTGCCTCGAACTCGGGGCGCACCGGCCCGCCGGTCTGATGCAGGGCTACGACGACGGCCAGGGCAACCTGTCGGGTGCCGAGGGCGACCTCTATCACACCGGCGATGTCGCCTTCGTGGACGACCAGGGCTGCTACACCTTCGTCGGCCGGGCCGACGACGTGTTCAAGTCTTCGGGCTACCGCATCAGCCCATTCGAGCTGGAGAGCGTGCTGATCGAGCATCCGGCGGTGGCCGAGGCCGCGGTGGTCCCTGTCCCCGACCCGATGCGCCACACGATCCCGAAGGCCTACGTGTCCCTGGTGGCGGGCGCGACGGCCGGGCCGGAGACGGCGCTCGACATCTTCCGCTTCACCAATGCCCGGCTCGCGACCTTCAAGCGCCTGCGCGGGTTGGAATTCGTCACCGACCTGCCCAAGACCATCTCGGGCAAGATCCGTCGCGTGCAGCTGCGTCGCCTGGAGCACGACGGCGTCACCGACGATCCGCACCGGGGCAAGGCCTACACGCAGGCGGATTTTCCCGAGCTGAAGAGCGAGGCGGAGCGCAAGCTCGACCAGACCGCGGGCTGACCGTTGCGGGGTGATCGCGCGGCTCGCGAAACGATGTTGGCGTTCCCGAGGCGTCACGGATGCGGGTGACGAACGCTCAAGGTTTCCGTTTCCCGAAGCCGAAGCCACGGATTTGCCGGGCTGATCAAGCGACCCGTCGACGCTGTCCTGCGTCACCCGGCTCCGGCCGGCGAATCGATAAAATTGCGCGCATCGGCTTCAGCGCCGCGGAGGCTCTGCGGCGCAATTCTGTCCTCAACAACGGGGACGGGTTCGATGGGCGCGAGGCTTCTCAGGACGGTTCGGGGGATGCTGGTCGGTGCGGCGACGCTGCTCGGCCTTGCCGCCACCGCGCAGGCGCAGACGCTGGCGAGCTTGCCGTCCGAGGTGGGCGCCAAGATCCTCGGCGATGCCCGTCCGATCGCCGCGTGGGTGACGTTCTGCCAGAGCTACGCGGCGGAATGCGCGGTGGACCGGACCGAGCCGTCGCGGATCAGCCTGACGCCGGCGACCTGGGCGACGATCGTGTCGGTGAACCGTCGGGTGAACAAGGCGGTCGAGCCGATGACCGACCAGGACCACCTGCACGTGGCCGACCGCTGGGACCTGGCCGAGGACGGCATCGGCGATTGCGAAGACTTCCAGCTGCTCAAGCGCCACCTCCTGGCCGAGGCGGGCCTGCCGCGGCGGGCAATGCGCATGACCGTGGTGATCGACGAGAAGGGTGAGGGCCACGCGGTGCTGACGCTGGTCACCGACCGGGGCGACCTCGTCTTGGACAACAAGACCAACGCGATCCTGCCCTGGCACCGGACCGGCTACGTGTTCATCAAGCGCGAGAGCCAGGACGCCGTCGCCTGGGTGTCGCTCGGCGGCGTCACCTCGCCCGTCACAACCGCCAATCGTTGAGGGGTCTCAGGCCGCCCGGCTCAGCGACGGCTGCGTGAGGCTCGCCACGTAGGACTCGACCCGCCCGATGAAGGCCGCGAGGTGGGGAGCGACGCCCCGGAGGCTCGCAAGGTCGCGGATCAGGATGTCCCGCGACAGCGCGCGATCGCCCTCGCTCGTCGCGCCGGCCAGATACGAATCGACCGCGTGCTCCGCGATATTGATCGCGCCGGCCCGACCATCCTCGGCGAGCGCTCTGATCACCTGCTGGATGGCGGGCTGCATCTCGAAATTCCTTTGCGGTTCGGCTCAGCCCAGCACCGGGCTGGCCGCTTTCTTGCGATCCGTTCGAGCGTAGGCCGAAACCTGCGCGTGCGGCTCTGAAAAGCCGGCAAAGCTGACGTGAATCAAGGCCTTCGGCGACCGCGCAGACCGGCCATTCGCCCATTGCATGCGTGCGGCTCGAGTTCTGCGGATGCAACACCCGCCTAAATCGGAACCGTCCGTCGTTTTGCGCGTTATCTACGCCGCTTCCGGCCATTGTGCGCTGCGTGCGAGCGTGTCACCTTTCCGTCATCATCGGGCGGCGGGGGCTTGAACCATGCGGCACGCGGATGGCGGGTTCTCGTGTCAGACGTTCGGCGGGCTGCGGTGGCGCGGCTGGACGGATCCGGTGCGCCGGGCGCGCCAGATGTTGAGCTTCGCTCTGGTCGGCACGATTCTCACGATGGGCGGCGCCACGACGCATGCCCATGCGCGCCTCGTCCTGCCCGATGAAGTCGCGGTCGCCGAGCCGACCGGACCGGTGCGTGCCATTGCGGGTTGGGCCGATTTCTGCGCGCGCATCCCCCAGGAATGCACGATCGACACCGCCGAGCCGTCCGCGATTCCTCTCACCGTCGCGGTGTGGCGGACGCTGCAGAGCGTCAACCGGCGGGTGAATGCGCGCATCCGGCCGATCACCGATCAGGCCCATTGGGGGCTCGTCGACCGCTGGGACTTCCCGGATGACGGGTTCGGGGATTGCGAGGATTACCAGCTTCTAAAGCGGCGCATGCTGGTGGAGCGCGGCCTGCCGCGGCGCGCCCTGCTGATGACCGTGGTGATCGACGAAACCAACGAGGGGCACGCGGTGCTCACCATCCGCACCGATCGCGGCGACTTCATCCTCGACAACAAGACCGACGCGATCCGCTCCTGGCGGCGCACCGGATACAGCTTCATCAAGCGGGCTGGCCAGGATGGACCGGCCTGGGTCTCCCTGGAAGGCAAGGACGGTACCGCACAGGTCGCGACCGCCGAGCCCTGACCGCGGCGACGCTCAGGCGCCGACCAGCATCGCCGCGAGATCGAGGGCGACGCGCCCCGAGAGCAGGCTCCAGCCGCAGGCGATCACCGTGGCCAGCATGACGAACGGCATCGGGCGTCTCTCGATCCGCCGACCGCGCACGGTGTTGCGCAGGATGATGAACGGGGCCGAGAAAGCCAGCATCGGCAGGGCCGCCACAGCCGGCAGACCGCCGCGCTCCAGCAGGCTGAAGCTCGCCCGCCGCGCCGCGAACAGCTCGAAGGCGCTGGCGATCAGGCCCGAGAGCGCAAGACCGATGCAGAGCGTCCGGATCGATTCGAGGGCGGCGGGCGTGAAGACCATTATTCGCGCTCCTGTACAGGTTGCGCGGAGTGTAGCCCTGCCATTTACCGGTTGTTAAGCACGACCCCGCGTTAGCGTTAACCCGTGCACAGGCCACCATGGGTGGAACCCGGAGCACTCGCATCGGAGCGGGCCTTTCCGGGACGAAGCGCGCGATCGCGGATTGTGCTGCCGCCGGAGATCGTGCCG
The DNA here is from genome assembly GCF_041806315.1 of Methylobacterium sp. OAE515. NCBI lineage: Bacteria > Pseudomonadati > Pseudomonadota > Alphaproteobacteria > Hyphomicrobiales > Methylobacteriaceae > Methylobacterium > Methylobacterium sp. OAE515. The sequence goes on along the minus strand of NZ_JBGMUV010000001.1, from coordinate 239,877 downwards.
GCAGACCGATCGAACGCGCGGTCATTCCGGGGCGCCGAAGGCGAGCCCGGAATTCCAAGACGCTGGTGCGCCAGGATCTTGCCCTGAGACAGTTCCGGATCCCAGGTTCCGCTGCGCGACCCCGGGATGACGGCGCGGATGCTTCAGCGTCATGGCGACGCCCACGCCCCTAGGGGAGACTGAGAGCCTCCGACGCGATCCCCCGGGATAGAATCCGCGTGGGGATCAGCTGGACCGGGCCGTCGAGCCTCAGGCGTCTTCCTCGAGGTCGATGTCGAGGATCGCCATCCGGAACACGAAGGAATCGTCGCCGTCCTCCTTGTCGTCGGCGATCACGCCGATCGACTCCTCGCCGATGAACACCTCGGCGGAATCGCCGGTCTTCATCGCCGTCAGGCGGATGTTGTTGTTCGCGAACTTGCGGCGCAGGTAGTCCTGGAGCTTCGCGGTTTCGGCTTTGGTCACGCTGTCTGATCTCCCTGGCGGCGCCGGCGCCGCTGATGGGCGGTGGGCTTGCCACGCCTGCGACGGAGCGGCAAGCGCGGCCATTCGCACCGCGCGACCGCCTCAGATGCCGTCGCCGAGATGGATGAACTGATCGAGGGCGACGAGCTGATCCATCGCCCGAGCCGGATCGTCGCAACCCGCGGTGCCAACCACCCGGGCCGGCACACCGACCACCGTGGTGTTGGGCGGCACCGGGCGCAGCACCACGGAGCCGGCTGCCACCCGGGCGCAGGCCCCGACCTCGATGTTGCCGAGGATCTTGGCGCCGGCCCCGATCATCACGCCGCGGCGGATCTTCGGGTGGCGGTCGCCGCGCTGCTTGCCGGTCCCACCCAGAGTCACGGCGTGGAGGATCGACACGTCATCCTCGATCACCGCGGTCGAGCCGACCACGAGCCCCGTGGCATGATCGAGAAACACGCCCCGTCCGATCCGCGCGGCCGGATGGATGTCGCACTGGAACACCTCCGAGACCCGGCTCTGGAGGTAGAGGGCGAGATCGCGCCGGCCCCGATTCCAGACGTGATGGGCGAGCCGGTAGGCCTGGAGGGCGTGGAAGCCCTTGAAGTAGAGCACCGGTTCGAGGGCTCTGAGCGTCGCCGGATCGCGGTCGATCACCGCACCGATATCGGCGCGGAACGCCTGCCCGATGCTCGGATCGGCGGTGATCGCCTCGTGGAATGCGTGCGCGACGAGGTCGGCCGTCAGGGACGGGTGGCCGAGCCGGGCGGCGACCCGGTGTGACACCGCCCCCTCCAGGGTGGCGTGGTTCAGGATCGTCGCGACGATGAAGGATGCGAGCTGCGGCTCGCTGCGCAGCACGTCCTCGGCCTCGGCGCGAAGCCGCGACCAGACCGGGTCCAAGACCGCGAGATCATGGCCCGCGGGATCGTGGGATTCGCGGTTGAAGGCTGGGCTGGCGCTCATGGTCGGATGCTCATGTCCGAGACTCCGGGCTTGCTCGCCGCCGCTCTGCCGTGCAGCGCCGGGTCAGGGCAGGGTGATGGACCCCGCTCCGCAGGGTCGATGATCTGAGCCTAGCGTGGTGTGTTGCGCCGTACTGATCAAGGGCCGACGCGCCGGAAGGGCTGCGTCGGCGGCATGGCTGTCACCGGACCCTGCGGGAGCGGCTCAGTCCGCGGTCGGCACCGGGTGCTTGAACCGGGCCTCGATCGCCGCCGTCAGCCGGTCCAGCATCGTCTGGACCGGAATGTTGGAGGTGTCGACCGTGGCCGGCGCCCGCGCGTAGAGCGGCTCCCGGCTCGCCAGCACGGCGCGCAGTTCCTGCATCGCCGAGGCATGGTCGCCCGTCGTGGCGAGATGGCCCTGCTCGCGGACCCGGCTCATGTGCTCCTCGGGCCGGGCGCGCAGCCAGATCGTGTAGAAGGCCTGGAGCAGCAGGTCGTAGGTCAGCGGCTCGGCGACGATCCCGCCGCTGGTCGCCAGGATCAGCGGCCCGGGGTGCTCGGTCAGCCGGCGCAGGGCCGCCTGCTCCAGGCGCCGGTAGCCCTCCTGGCCGTAGATCGCGAAGATCTCCTGCACCGAGAGGGCGTTCTCGCGCTCGATCTCGGCGTTCAGCTCCACGAAGGTCCAGCCGAGGCGCTCGGCCGCAAGCTTGCCGAGGGTCGATTTGCCGGCGCCGCGCAGGCCGATCAGCGCCACCCGCGGGCGGTTGCTCGCCTCGGGCCGGTTGCCGCCGGACAGCGCCTCCTTGGCGGCGGCGATCTGGGCCGGGCTGGCCTGGCTGAGAAGGTCGCGTACCAGAGGCCAGTCGGGCAGGGCGTCGTTGCCGGTGATCAGGTCGTCCAGGCGCACGCCCATGGCGTTCGCCACCCGCCGCAGCAGGATGATCGAGACGTTGCCCTGGCCGCCTTCCAGCTGCGCGATGTAGCGCTCGGACAGGCCCGAGGTCTGCGATAGGACCTTGCGCGACAGCCCGCGCACGGTGCGCGCGTGCCGAACGCGGCGCCCGAGGTCCGTGAGAAAGAGAGATTCCTGTTCCAACACGCCGCTCATGGCGCAGTCCGCTTTCCTGCCAGCTCGAAAGCAGAGTCCGTGCCCTGCATACCTGCCGCTTCGCGATCCACCGCTTTCCACGATCCCGCAGGGCAGCAAGCTGCCCGAGCATCTGCGCGGAGACTGACGTATCCTGCCCTGAGGTCTGTGTTGCGCCGCCTGTGTCCGGCCGCTGCAACCGGGCGCCGATGCATACCGGGCCGGTCCAACCACGCTGCTGGCGTGTCGCCTATGTGTTGCGGAACGCCCCGATGGTCAAGCCTTGGGCATGATCCTTGTGTGGGCAGACGTCCGGCCAAGGCTGACTGCGGCCGGTCGAAGGCGGCTCCGCACCTCTGTCACTCGACCGGCAGGGCCACGGCCTCGCGCACGGCCACGCTGGCCGGCGCGCGCCGCGGCGTGGCGGCGGCCAGCGTCTGAAGCGACGGACGACGCGGCGGCAGCGGCACTTCGACCGCCTCGGTGGCCGGGGCGGCCTCCGCCTGCGGCTGCGGAGACAGGCGTAACTCCGCGATCTCGGCGGAACGCGCATCCGCCACGGCGACGGCGCTGGCGAGGCCCGCGGGCCGGCGCGGCGGGAGCGGGACCTCCACGGCCTGGACTGCGCCGCTCTGGTCCGCCGTTGCCGGGGACGGGGCCGCGGCGGCCGCGGACGGCTCGACGGACAGGCTCGCGAGCTGGACCGTCGCCCCGTCGAGACCGGCCGGGCGGCGCGGCGGCAGGGGCACCTCGACCCGCTCGCTCGGCACCTCCGCCACCATGGCGGCGCTCGGCGCGTAGGCCAGGGCGGACGCGGCCGGGCCGGCGGTGCGGTCGGCCGCGCCGCCGCCGAACAGGCTCGCCAGGGCGCTGGCCGAAGCCGCCACGGGGGCGACCACCGAGGCGACCTCGGTGGAGATGCCCTGGCGCTTGGCGGCGTAATAATAGCCGCGGTTGTAGTACTGGTAGGCTTGGCTGACGTTCCCTTGGGCGGTGCGGTAGGCGCCCGCCAGATAGGCCACGCCGTAGCGCAGGTTGGTCGCCGGATCGAAGAGCCCGGCGGCGTCGCCCGTGTAGCCGAGGCTGCGCGCGGTCGCGTGCTTGATCTGCATGAGCCCGAGCGCGCTGCCGCCCTTGGCTTTCGGGTTGTAGTTGCTCTCGCGCTTCACCACCGCGTGGACGAAGCTCGCCGGAACCCCGTTCGCCTTGGCCTGCTGCTCGATCAGCGCGTCGATGTTGTCGCGCGCGCCCTGCCCGAAGGCGACGGCGGGCACGACCGCGATGGCGGCGGCCAAGAGAAGGCGATGCATGCCGAGACCCGGATCTGCTTGTTCTGTGGCTAAGCTAGGTCGCGGGCAAATGAGGCCGGAAAGCGGCCTCGGTTCGGCAGCCTGTGGGCGACGGCTGCGTCGGGCGCGGTCGCGCCCGGATCTGTGCTTCGCCGGCAACAGCCGCACGGCCTTCCGGCTGCCGGCGGCGTTATCCACAGATTGGTGCGGACGGGTTCGGGCGCCGACCAAGCCGGCGCGCGTCAGGGCAGGATGAAACGCGCCACGCCGTGGGCGAAGCCGTCCGCGTCGTTGCTGTCCGTGACGGCCTGCGCGGCCGCCTGCACGGCCGCCTCGGCGTTGCCCATCGCCACCGAGAAGCCGCTGCGGGCGAACATCGGCCGATCGTTGCCGGCGTCCCCGAAGGTGGCGATCCGTTCGGGCGGAATGCCGAGATGCGCGCTCATCCAGGTCACGAACCGGCCCTTGTCGAGGTGGGGCGGCGTGACGTCGAGATAATAGGCCTGCGAGCGATGCACCGTGGCCCGGTCGGCCAGGGCCGCCCCGATCTGCGCCTCGCAGGCAGCGAGGTGGGCGTGGTCGCGGCTCACGCCGACGATCTTGGAGGCGGCGCCCATGAGCATGCCGAGGTCGGCCACGACGCGCGGCTCCGCGCCGATCGTGCGGCGTTCCAGATCCGTATAGGGGCCGTCCGGATCGCGCAGGCACCAGGCGCCTTCGGCGAAGACCCAGACATCGAGCCCGGCGGCCAGGAGCTGATCGAGCGCGGCCCGGGCAGCGGGTTCCGGAATGAGGCGCTCCTCGATGGACGACAGGTCGGGCCGCACCACGCTTGCGCCGTTGAACGCCCCCATCGGAAGGTCGAGACCGAGCTGGGCGACCAGATCCCGGAGCCCGATCGGTGGCCGCGCCGAGGCGATGCTGAAGCCGATCCCGGCCGCGCGCAGCCGGCCCACGGCCGCGACCGTGGCGGCGGTCAGGCGCTTGTCGCCGGTCACCAGCGTGCCGTCGACGTCCGAGATCACCAGGGCGATCCCGGCGGCTTTGGCGGGCTCCGATCCCATCGATTCACTCTGCTCCGGTCTCGGCGCGCGCTTCGGCCGCGAGCTGTGCCACGACGCGGTCCGCGATCCGCTCGGGCGGCTCGGTGATCCCGACCGTGATCGGGTGCTCGTCCGGACCCGGAGGCTCGAGCGTGGCGAACTGGCTGTCCAGAAGGCGGGGCGACATGAAATGCCCCTGGCGCGCGACGAGGCGGCCGGCGATCAGGGCCTTGTCGCCGTCGAGGAAGACGACACGCACCCGAGGGTTCCCGCCGGTGAGAACGTCCCGGTAGGCCCGCCGCAGGGCGGAGCAGACCACAACGCCCGATTCCCCTGCCTCCAGCCGATGCCGGATCCAGACCGCGATCCGGGCGAGCCAGGGCGCGCGATCCTCGTCGTCCAGGGCGTGCCCCGCGCGCATCTTCGCCACGTGCTCGGGGGTGTGGAAGCTGTCGCCATCGACAAAGATCCAGCCGAGCTTCTCGGCAATCAGGACGGCGACGGTGCTCTTGCCCGAACCCGAGACGCCCATGAGCACGAGGACCTGCGCGGCGGAGGTCGCCATCGCCGCATCATGCGTCGTCCTCGTCTGCGGATTCATCAGGACCACCGCGGCTCCAAGGCGCTCTGGGCACCGTGAGGTTCATCAATAGGACGAGGAGCGGGGAAGGAAAGATCGCCGCATCGATCCGAGCATCGTGCGGTGGGCCTGGAACCACCCGACAGACCATGCGTTCCCATCTGCGAAGACGGAACATTTCAGGAACATAGATCCATGGCCAACACTGCCGGGAAGTCAGCGTCGAAGTCCGATCAGAAGGCCGCAGCGGCTTCGGACAATCCCAAAACCGATCCCAAGGACAGCTCGAACCAGATCAAGGATCCGGACCAGTGGACCACTGGCGGCGAGCCGATGACCGGCGCTCAGGCGTCCTATCTCAAGACGCTGTCGGAGGAGGCCAAGGCGCCCGAGGCGTTCGACCCGGAGCTCGATAAGGCTGAGGCCTCCAAGCGGATCGATGATCTCCGCCACAAGGCCGGTCACGCCTGACCAGCCGGCGGGCGCGTCCGCGTGATCGGGCGCGCCCTGGCGGAAGCCAAGTCCTGTTTAAGCCTGTTTGATAACGCTGTGTCGCGCATTCCATTAAGTCGGCGGCAAGTGCAGGAACGCTAGACATGATACCGGGCTGAGCGGTCGCCTCCGTGGCACCGCTCAGCGAGAGGGCGTTTCGACCATGGACGAGCCGAGTTGCGGCAGGACGGGGGCGGGCACCCCGCTGGTCCGTATCCTAGCCGGCCTCGCAGGTCGGACGATCGCCGAAGGAACACGATTCAGGCGGGATGCTCGCGGATCGACGGCGCTGGAATATGCGCTGATCGGCTTCTTGGTGTTCGTCGTCGCAGTCGGAAGCATCCGATTTTACGTGTCGCGACTGAATACGGTCTACGACCGGATCAACACGGCCGTCACGCAGGGCAACTGAGCGCTGCCGCGCGCGGGGTCGAGCCGGGCGACGCCGATCCGCCCGGTTTGCAGGCGGCTATTTTCAGAACCCGATAGTGCTGTCACGCCGCCGCAAGCGGTGTTTTCCCCTGCTTGCCCTGAAAAAGCTGTGCTTAGCGAGGATGAATCCGCGGGCTCGACCGTCGCGGGTGCAGTGTGGCCCACCCGCTACGGACACCCAGGCCGCCTTGGGCTAGGCACGGGCTCGGCAATACCGATGGGCAACATCTGGATGCGCACACTTCCCCTCGCCCTGCTCGCCGCGACGGCGATGTCGGGCTGCACGTACCTGCCCGCGGCGGGTCCGACGGCGAGCGCGATCCAGGCGGGAGCGGAGGTGGCGACCGCCGACGGCGGGCTGCTGGCGCGCTACGAGATCATCGACGTCACGCCGAGCGTGGTCGAGGCTCTGCGCGGCCGGCCGCTGGACAGCCTGCTCGCCTCGTTCGGCGATCACCGCCCCTCGACCGAGCCGGTCATCGGCATTGGCGACATGGTCTCGGTCTCAGTCTGGGAAGCCGGCTCCGGCGGCCTGTTCTCCGGGCCGCTGGTCGCCGACCGGTTCTCGGCCGGCTCCAAGTCCGCCCTGATCCCCGAGCAGCCGGTCGGGCGCGACGGCGCCATCTCGGTGCCCTATGCCGGCCGCATCAAGGTCGCCGGCCGCCGCACCCAGGACGTGCAGGCGCTGATCGAGACCGAACTCGCCGGCAAAGCCATCCAGCCGCAGGTGCTGGTCTCGGTCACCCGGCCGATCAGCCAGGCCGTGACCGTCACCGGCGAGGGCGCGTCCGGCGCCCGCCTGCCGCTCTCGGGCCACGGCGACCGCATCCTCGACGTCATCGCCGCCGCCGGCGGCAACCGCGCGCCGGTCAACGAGACCTTCGTGCGGCTGTCGCGCGGGCCGGTCACCGCCACGGTGCCGCTGACCACGGTGGTGTCCAACCCCAAGGAGAACATCTACCTGCGGCCCAACGACGTGCTCACGCTGGTGCGCGATCCGCAGACCTTCATCGCGGTCGGCGCGCTCGGCAACAGCACCGAGCTGCCGTTCCAGGCCGACGGCATCACCCTGGCGCAGGCGCTCGCCAAGGCGCGCGGCCTGTCGGACTTCGCCGCCGACCCGGCCGGCACGTTCATCTTCCGCTTCGAACCCGCCAGCGTCGTGCGCCGGCTCAGCCCGGGCTCGCGGCTGCTCGGCACGCCGCTCGTGCCGGTGGTCTACCGGATCGACATGCGCGACCCCAACAGCCTGTTCGTCTCCCAGGCGTTCCGGATGCGCAACCGCGACCTCATCTACGTCTCGAACGCGCCGTTCACCGAGGTCTCCAAGGTGCTCTCCGCCTTCAGCAGCGCCACCGGGCCGCTCTCCTCGGTCGCGACCGCTTACTACTACGCGAAGTAACGCACGGCCCGCCCCCGGGGCGCGACGGAAAAAAATCGCGTTTCCCGCTATCCTCGCGTATGGGCTTCGGGTGCGGTGCGGGAAAGGTGTGGCCATTGCACTCCGCTTCGCCCGTGGCTGCCGCACGCAAGGATGCCTAGAAGAGGCCGATGAAGATCGGACGCGTCGTCCCCGCAGGTGGGCCGTTCCGGCCCGCGCTGATCTCCCTGAGCCTGTGTGTTGCGCTCCTGTCCGCCGCCCCGGCGGCGGCCGACATCGTGATCGGCGTGGCGGTTCCGCGCTCGGGACCCTACGTGGCGGTCGGAGAGCAGGTACTGCGCGGGGTCGAGGCCGCGGCCCGGGACGCGAACGCCATGGGCGGCCTCGACGGCCAGCCCGTGACCCTCGACGTCCAGGACGACGCCTGCGACTCGAACACCGCGACGGCGGTGGCCAACCATTTCGTGCGCTCCGACGTGCGCCTCGTCGTGGGCCATGTCTGCTCCAACGCCTCGATCGCGGCCTCCGACATCTACGCCCAGAACGGCGTCGTGATGATCACCGCCGCCTCGGTGGCGGCGCGGCTCACCGACCGGGGATTGCCGACCGTCTTCCGCGTCTGCGGGCGCGATGACGACCAAGCCCGGCTGTCGGCGGCCGTCCTGGCCGAGCGCTTTCGGGACCGGAAGATCGCGCTGATCCAGGACCCGACCCCGGCATCCCGCACCCTCGCGGCCGCCACCAAGGACAATCTCAACCGCATCGGCGTCAACGAGGCGCTGTCGCTGTCCTTCTCCCCCAGCGACGCCGACGATGCCGCCTTGGCGGATCGCCTCAAGGCTGCGGGGATCGAGGTGGTCTATTACGGCGGCGATGCCACCGAGATGGGCCGCTTGGTGAAGGTTGCCGCCGACCGGGGCTTTCGCCCGCAATGGTTCGGCACCTCAGCGATCGCCACGCCGGACTTCGCCAAGATCGCCGGGCCGGCCAGCAACGGCGTGCTGATGACCTTCTACCTCGACCCGAGCCGGCAGCCTGCCGCGGCGAGCGTGGTGAAGGCGTTCAAGGCCGAGGGCGTCGATCCGACCGGCTCGACGATCTACGGCTACGCGGCCATGCAGGCGCTGGTCGCGGCCGGCAACTTCGCCCATTCCGCCACGCCGCGGGCCGTCGCCCAGGCCCTCCACACGGAGCGCTTCGACCTCGTGCTCGGGACGGTTGGCTTCGACGCCAAGGGCGACGTCACCGCGCAGGGCTACGTGCTCTACGTCTGGAAGGACGGAAGCTTCACGCCGGCCGGGAAGTGACGGCCCGCGGGAGGCTCTTTTCGCGCCCTAGCCGCCCGCGGCATCGACCTCCGCGCCGCGGCCCAGGCCGCGCAGCAGGTCGGCGAGGTGCGGCCGCACCCGCAGCTGCAGGGCGTGAAGCTGCCGGACCGCTTCGCTGAGCTGACCGTCCCGGTTCAGCATCGCGTCGGCGAAGCCGATCATCCGGGCATTGGGCCAGGCGGGCTCGCGCAGGGCGTGCAGGCGCGCCACCAGCGCCTCGGCGGATGTCTCGGCCTCGGCCTGCGCGAACACCATCAGCAGCGCCGCCGTCGAGCGCGACAGGCCGTAATGGCAATGCACCAGGAGATGGGCGGCACCGTCGAGCTGCCGTCCGAAGTCGAGGATGGCCGCGACGTGCTCGGGCTGCGGCGGCACGAGGCCCTCGCCGGGGCCGAGGCAATCGTGGAAGCGCAAGGTCGTCCGGGCATGGAGGCCGTAGCCCGCGAACGCCTCGGGTTCCGGCGTGCCGGGATCGAGCAGGGACAGGACATGGCTGACGCCGCGCGCGCTGTGGCCCGCCAGCTCCTCCAGGCCGCAGACGGTGTGCAGGGTGACGGCGGGCTCTGATTGCATTCGCGGCGCGTAGCACGGGCGGATGCCCGTTTCGAGCCGGGACGGAACTGGCCCCGGCGCCCGCGACTTTCGAGAACCGGCGCGGACGTGCTACCTGCGGCCGCCGATCCCGCGCCGGCCGGATCGGAGTTGCTCGAACGAGATGCCGTTGGACGAGACTTACATCGCGCACCCCCCCACGGCCGGGACGCGGCGCCGGACGGTGTTGACCGCCGGCCTCGGCGCGGCCGCCGCGATCGCCGGGCCGTTGGCGGCTCCCGCCCGCGCGGAGGGCGCACCCGAACTGCGCTGGCGTCTGTCCTCGGCTTACGCGAAGAGTCTCGACATCCTGTTCGGCGCGCCCGAGGCGCTCAGCCGGATCGTGGCCGAGGCCACGGATGGGCGCTTCCAGATCCAGGTGCAGGGCCCGGGCGAGCCGGTGCCCGCGGACGGATTGCTGGACGCCGTGGCGGCGGGCACCGTCGAGATGGGCCACGGCCCCGCGACGCTGGGCATGGCCAAGGACCCGACCTTCGCGCTCGCCACCGCGATCCCGTTCGGCCTCAACGCGCGGGGCGCCGCCGCCTGGTGGCAGGCGGGAGGCGCCGCCGAACTCTTCGGCGAGGTCTTCGCGAAGGCCGGCTTGGTCTGTCTGCCCGGCGGCAATACCGGTGCCCAGATGGGCGGCTGGTTCCGGCGCGAGATCAAGAGCCTCGCCGACCTCCAGGGCCTCAAGTTCCGGATCGGCGGCATGGGCGGGCAGGTGCTGGCCAAGTTCGGGGTCCAACCGCAGGCGGTGCCGGGTCCCGAGATCTACGCCGCCCTGGAGAGCAAGAAGCTCGATGCCGCCGAGTGGATCGGCCCCTACGACGACGAGCGGCTCGGCCTGCAGAAGGTCGCACCGGTCTATCACTATCCCGGCTTCTGGGAGGGCGGCGCGATGCTGCACTTCTGGTTCAACGCCGAGAAGTGGAAGGCGCTGCCGAAGGCCTATCAGGCTATCCTCCGGATGGCCGCCGCCGAGGTCGGTGCCGATGTCCAGGCCAAGTACGACGCGCGCAACCCCCAGGCTTTGCGCCGGCTCGTCGCCGCGGGGGCGCAGCTGCGCCCCTTCCCCCAGGAGGTGATGGAAGCCGCCCTCAAGAACGCCAACGACGTCTACGGCGAGATCGCCGCCAAGAACCCCGATTTCCGTCGGGTCTACGAGGCGATGCGCACCTTCCGCAACGAGGAGTACCTCTGGTTCCAGGTGGCGGAGTATACCTACGACAATTTCATGATCCGGGCCCGGGCGCGGGGATAGCGTCCGGTCGGGCAAGGGCGAGCGGGGAGGGCAGGATGGCCGGAGCGCTGAAGGTCGGGTTGGTGCTGCTCGGGGCCGCGCTGCCCCTCCAGGCGCAGGCGCAATCGTCCGCCAACCTGACGGCCCTGCGCGGGCTCGTCCCGGTGGCGCGGCTGCAGACCGCGCCGGACGGCCGGGCGGCGCTCGACGCGAATCTACGCATCACCGGCGACATCCAGACCGGCGATCTCAAGCAGCCGATCCTCCTGCCGTTCTCCGAGCAGCAGCAGCTCGCCCTGCGGGACTGCTTCATCACCGACGGCAACGCCGCGAATCTCGCCGACGGCCTCGGCACGACGCTCGCCCAGGCCTATCACGCCAAGGCGACCTACAGCGACTACAAGACCTTCACGAGCATCGCCCCGGCGGTCGCCAACCTGATCGGCTACACCAACAACGTGAGCAAGTCGGATTCGAATTCCGGCAAGTACTTCTTCGCCAACGCCACCACCAACGGCAAGCATGCGGTCTCGGCCGAGGCCGCCGCGATCCTGGCGGACGGCGCCGTGACCGACGTGTTCGGAAAAGCCTACGACCGGCCCGCCGGCAGCCCCGGTGCCGACCGCTACGGCAATTCGCGGCCGTTCCAGACCCTGCCGCGCCTCCGGGCCTATCGCGGCAAGGACTATTTCGGCGATCCCTCTCACAGCCTCGACTGGCTGCGCGGGCCCTCGCAGGATCTCGTCGACAGCCCGTCCTACCCGAGCGGCCACACCACCTACGGCTATACCGAGTCCATGCTGCTCGCGCTCCTCGTGCCGGAGCGCTACCAGCAGATGGTCGCGCGCGCGGCCGAGTACGGCAACGACCGGATCATCGTCGGCGCCCATTACGCGATGGACGTGCTCGGCGGGCGGGCGACCTCGCTCCACGCCCTGGCTCACCTGCTGGCCAACGATCCGGCCTATGTCGGCCAGATCCGGAAGAACCCGGCCGTGCTCGACAAGGCCAGTGCCGAGGCCGACAAGACGGTGGGCGTGACCGATTACCGGGCGCTCCTGACGGAGGCCCGGGCGGCCATGACCGAGGCGCTGAAGGCCGGCTGCGGCGACACGGTGGCGGCCTGTGCCGCGAAGGATGACGGCCGTTTCAAGGATCCGGCCGCCAACGCGGCGTTCTACGCGGCGACCCAGACCTACGGCCTGCCCGTGGTGCATCCGGAGATCGCCGGCCGCCGGGAAGACGTGGCCAAGGTCGCCCCGGAGGCGGGCCACCTGCTCACCGCGGCCTTCCCGTCGCTGACGCTCGACGAGGCCAACGCGATCCTCACCGAGACGCAGGGACCAGGCGGCGGCTTCCTCGATGACGGCTCGGAGTTCGGCGTCTATTCCCGCCTCGACCTCTACACGGCGGCCGGCAAGGCCGCGGCGCTGGCGGCGAGCCGCGGCGGGACGAGCGCGACGCGCTGAGGGGGACGCCGACTGCGTCGCGCCGTCAGCGCAACACCCCCTCCGCCAGGGCGCGCTGGATGCCGCGCACGTCGGTACCCTTCTTCAGGGTACGCTCGATCGGCTGCGGCGTACCTGACACCCAGATCTTGAGTTCGGCATCGAGATCGAACGTGCCGGCCGTCTCGACCGAGAAGCGCACGATGGCCCGATAGGGCACGGACAGGAACTCGACCTTGCTGCCCGTGGCACCCTGCACGTTGATCAGGATAACGCGGCGCTCGGTGAACACGAACACGTCCCGGATGATCTTGAAGGCGAGGCGGGCCGTCTCGCCTTCGATCAGGATTCCCTCGAGCCTGCGCTCGAGGGAGGCGGCATCGACCGCGCTGCCGTGGCCCAGCAATCCATCAAGTAGACCCATGATCCCGCCGCTGCGTCATGCCTGTCGACCTACGATAGCACCCACCCGAGGCGAAGATTCTACCGATACGGGCCGGCGGGAGCGCCGCGAGGCTCAGGCACGGCGCCCCGCTCTCACGGCGACCAGTCGCGCTCACGGCGTGCGCTTGCGCAGCACGAAGTCCCCGAGCGCCAGGAACTTCTGGGCCCGCTTGCCGGTGTCGACCTCGGTGGTGAACACGTTGCCCTTCGAATCGACCGCGAGGTTGTGGACCCAGTGGAACTGGCCCGCCATGCGCCCGTTCCGGCCGAAGGCCCCGACCACCTCGCCGGTGGCCCGCGACAGGGTCCGGACCTCGTTGTTGGCCCCGTCGGCGTTGAGCAGGTAAGTCTCGTCGGCGTCCGGCCACAGGGCCAGCTCCCAGACCGAGCCGTTCGCCCGGGTGTTCTTCTCGACGAAGAACTCCTTCACGAACGTCCCGTCCTTCTTGAACACCTGGATGCGGTCGTTCGTCCGGTCGCACACATAGACCAGCCCATCCTGGGCGATCCGCACGCAGTGGACCGGGTTGGCGAATTGCTGCGACGGCGCCGCCGCCGGGTCGTAGGGGCCGAGCTTGTCGTCGGTCGGCGGCTTCCCGTAGGCGCCCCACATCCGTTTGAACGCGCCCGTATCGCGGTCGAAGACGATAATGCGGTGGTTGTAATAGCCGTCCGCGACGTAGACCTCGTTCGCCGCCATGTCGAAGTCGACATTGGCGGGCTTGCCCAGGCGGCTGGTGTCGCGGCTGTCGGTCTGCGGGCCGGACTTGCCGATCTGCAGGACGAACTTGCCGTCGGGCGTGAATTTCAGGAGCTGCCCGTCCTGGTCGCCGTTGCCGGCGATCCAGACGAAACCCTGGCCGTCGATCTGGATCCCGTGCTCGTTGGTCGGCCAGTCGTAGCCCGCGCTCGGGCCGCCCCAGCTCCGCAGGAGGTTGCCGGCCTGGTCAAATTCCAGCACCGACGGAGCCGGCTTGCAGCACTTGGTGCGCGGCGGATCGAGGCTCGCGGCCTTCTCGTCATCGGTGAGCGTCCGGGGCCGCTGGACCACCCAGACATGGTCCTGCGCGTCCACGGCGACGCCGGCCGCCTGACCCATGATCCAGTCATTCGGCAGCGGCTTCGGCCAGGACGGGTCGACCTGAAAGCGCGGTGCGTCCGCAGCAGGCGCCGGGCCGGCGAGGGTGAGCAGGCAGGCGAATGCCGGCAGCGCGGCGAAAATCCTCATGGCGTATCCTCAACCGCGCCTGTCCCGGCGCTCGCGGCCAGCATGGCGACCGGCGCAAGCGGGATCCAGCCACACGGGGAGCACTCCGATGACAAAGGGCGCCGGATCAGGGGCCTAAAAAGAAAAAAGGCCACTCCCGAAGGAGCGGCCCGAAGTCTAGGGAGGAAACGCCCAAGAAGGGCTGCGGAAGGGCGACGCCATCGCTCTCCCGCGCTGCACAATCTGCGCTGATGGGCGAAAATTACAAGGGGATCAGGACAGCAGGGCTGTCCTTTTGTGCGTCTGCACACGCGTGCGCGGACGGCTGTGTTGAAAATGTCGCATGCGGTGCATCGCGGCCGAAGTCTGAATTTTGGCGGACCAGGGCGACGGAAGATCCCATAAGGTCCTGATCAGGCGCGGTTTTGTCGGATCACGCGGCGCTCTGCGCCGCGGTTCGATTGCGTCTTCTCATCTCGGACCCGCCGAGAGACGAATTCGCCCTGCGCTCTAGCTCTCCGGCCAAGTCTTCCGTGGGACGGCTGAAGCAAGGGTCAGGGTGCGCATGGCGATTCAGGGCGAACGGATCCGGGTCCTCAACGATGTCGAGCCGCGCGGAGACGGGGATTACGTCCTGTACCTCCTGCAGCAGGCCAATCGGGCCCAGTTCAACCCGGCCCTGGAATTTGCCATCGAGGAGGCGAACCGGCTGAACCTGCCGGTCGTCGCCTGCTTCGGCCTGCTCGATGGCGCGAGCGGCTTCCCCGAAGCCAATGCCCGGCACTACGCCTTCCTGCTTCAGGGGCTCGCGGACGCGAAGGCGGGTCTCGAGACGCGCGGGATCGGCTTCGTGATGCGCAAGGCCTCACCCGCGAAGGTGGCGATTGACCTGTCCGCGGACGCGGCGCTGCTCGTTCTCGACCGCGGCTATCTCGCCATCCAGAAGGGCTGGTACCGGGAGATCGCCGCGGCCGTCACGACGCGGATCGTTCAGGTCGAGGGCGACGTGGTCGTGCCCGTCGAGACGGCCTCGAAGAAGCATGAATATGCCGCGCGGACGCTGCGGCCGAAGCTCAACCGGCTCTGGGACCCGTTCATCGCGGAGCTGACGCCGCGCAAGCTGAAGCGCAAGGCGGAGGGCCTCAAGCTTGAGACCGAGATCGACGTCTCCGATCCGGAGGCGGTGCTCGCCGGCATGAGCCTCGACCGGGTGGTCGGGCCGGTGAAGCGCTTCACCGGCGGCGAGACGCAGGCCCGCAAGCGGCTCAAGGCGTTCCTGAAGGATGGGTTCGCGGGCTACGGGGCCGGGCGCAACATGCCGGGGGCCGCCGCCGCCTCGCACATGAGCCCGTACCTGCATTTCGGCCAGATCTCGCCGGTGGAGATCGCCCTGGCAGTGCGGGGGGCCAAGATCGGCGATGACGACGACCACAGCGCCTATCTGGAGGAGCTGATCGTCCGGCGCGAGCTCGCCATGAACCACGTCTTCTACACGGAGGGGTACGACGATTACGACAGGGCAGTGCCGGATTGGGCGCGCAAGACCCTGGCGGAACACGCCGAGGATGCCCGCCCGCACACCTATTCGGAGGACCAGCTCGCGGCCGGCGAGACCCATGATCTGTACTGGAACGCGGCGATGCGCGAGATGCGCGAGACCGGCTACATGCACAACCAGTTGCGGATGTACTGGGGCAAGAAGATCCTCGACTGGTCGCCTTCGCCCAAGGAGGCCTTCGCGCGCACGCTCCGGCTCAACAACCGCTACTTCCTCGACGGACGCGATCCGAACTCCTTCACCAACGTCGCCTGGGTGTTCGGCCTCCACGATCGCCCGTGGCAGACGCGCAAGGTCTTCGGCACCGTCCGCTATCAGAGCGAGAACTCGCTCAAGAAGTTCGACGCCAAGGCCTATGTGAAGGCCGTCGAGGCGCTCTGTGCGGCGGAGGCGGACGGGTAGGGCGGGCCTGGCGCCGATCGGGCCCGAGGCTCCGACTTTCGGCGCGCCGGGTCAGGCTGCAGCGGTCGGCGCCACAGCCGATCTGAACATGCGCGCAGCCCGGATCGGTGCGGTGTCGCGCGGCCTATGCGCCGTCGCGCGCCCGTCCGTGCCGGACCTCGCGGATCCGGACGGGGCCAATCCTTGCCGATTGCGGTATAGCGTTCGCTCCGGCAGTGCGGGTGCAGAGCTCAGACAGGATCGAGATGCGGGACGAGGCGCAGGAGACGATGGACGCCCCGCTCCCGAAGCGTTCGCGCTACCGCCGCTCGATCATGCGGCTGCGCTCAGCCTCGATGGAGGCCTATCCGCTCTGGCGCGGCCGGCTGCTGTTCCTGGCCGGCGGCATCGGCGTCGGCCTCGCCGCCGTGCTGATGGCCAAGGGCGCGGATCTCGCGCAGGACGGATTCCGGCGTCTGATTGCGATCTCGCCGCTGATCGCCCTGGTGCTCACGCCGGCGGGGTTCGCGCTCGCGGCGCTGCTCGCCCGTACGGTCTTCCCAAACTCGCAGGGCTCAGGCATCCCGCAGGTGATCGCCGCCCGCCACGCTCGCGATGCGGGCTTCCGCTACGCCCTGATCTCGCCGCGGGTCGCCTTCGGCAAGGTGATGGTCCTATTCCTGGGACTGCTCTGCGGCGCCTCGGCCGGCCGCGAGGGGCCGACCGTGCAGGTCGGCGCCGCGATCATGGCCGCCTTCGGGCGCCTGACGCCGGAGCGGCTGCCGGGGCTGCTGCTCGCCGGCGGCGCGGCGGGCGTGGCGGCGGCCTTCAACACGCCGCTCGCCGGAATCGTGTTCGGGATCGAGGAACTGGGCCGGGCCTACGAGGCGCGCTCGTCCGGGCTGATCGTCGCCGGGATCGTGGCCGCGGGCCTGACCTCCCTCTGGCTCCTGGGGAACTACACCTATTTCGGAACGACCCAGGCGGAGCTGCCGCTGGCCGCGGGCTGGATCGTGCCTCTGATCGCCGCCTTGGGGGGCCTCGCGGGCGGCGTGTTCAGCCGCCTCGTGATCCTGTTCGCCCGCGGGCTGCCCGGCGCCGCCGGGCGGCTGGTCCGGGGCCGGCCGGTCCTGTTCGCGGCGGCCTGCGGCCTGTGCGTCGCCCTGTGCGGGCTCGCCTCGAGCGGTGCCGCCTACGGCACCGGCTACGAGGAGGCCCGGGCGATCCTCCACGGCGACGCCGCGGCCGGCTGGAGCTACGCGCCGCTGAAATTCGCCGCCACCGTGCTCAGCTCGATCAGCGGCATCCCGGGCGGCCTGTTCGCGCCGTCCCTGGCGGTCGGGGCCGGGATCGGCGGCACGGCCCACGGCCTGCTGCCGGACATGCCGGTGGGGGCGCTCGTGCTGATCGGGATGGTGGCTTACCTCACCGGGGTGCTCCAGGCGCCGATCACGTGCTTCGTCATCGTCACCGAGATGACCCAGAACCACTCGATGATGATCCCCCTGATGGTGGCGGCGCTGATCGCCGACGCCGCCTCCAAGGCGGTCTGCCGCGGCGGGCTCTATCACACCCTGGCGGAGATCATGCTGGAGCGCGCCGACGTCCCAGCGCAGCCGGTGACCAAGACCGCCTGACCGATCTTGAGAATAAAAGCGGACCGGGCCAGATTCGGCGGAACGGTCTCGCTTGGCGCCGGTTGAGGCAGGAATTGTCAGCCCGCCCTGCGGGCCAAGCCGGAGTGACGCCATGACCCTTCTGAAGTGGGCCCTCATCTGCTTCGTGATCTCGCTGATCGCGGGCGGTCTCGGATTCACCGGCATCGCCTCGGGCGCGGGCTCGCTGGCGCGGATCCTGTTCGGGCTGTTCCTGCTGATCGCCATCGTGATCGTCGTGATCGCCTTCGCGGTCGGCCAGGCGGTGTTCTGAGGCTGGCGCGATGCGGGACCGGGTCTGCCTCGTCACCGGGGCGACCAACGGCATCGGCTACGAGACCGCCCTCGGGCTCGCGCGCCACGGCGCGCGGGTCGCGATCGTCGGCCGGGATGCGGAGAAGGCGCAGGCCTGCGCCGCGCGGATCCGCGCCGTCGCGCCCGGCGCGGCGGTCGACGAGCATGTCGCGGACCTGTCCGCCCAGGCCGAGATCCGGCGCCTCGCCGGCGTGCTACGGGGCGCCTATCCGCGCCTCGACGTTCTGGTGAACAATGCCGGTGCGATCTTCGACCGGCGCACGCTCACCGTCGATGGCATCGAGCGTACCTGGGCCCTGGATCACCTGGGCTACGTGTTGCTCACCCTCGAACTGCTCGACACCCTCAAGGCCTCGGCGGCGGCCGGCGGGAAGCCGCGGATCGTCAACGTCGCCTCGGCGGCCCATTACCGGGGCCATATCAACTTCGACGACATCGAGGGCGCCCGGCGCTACGGGGCGATGCGGGCCTACGCCCAGGCGAAGCTCGGCAACGTCCTGTTCACCTACGCTCTGACCCGGCGCCTCGGCGGCAGCGGCATCACCGTCAACGCCCTGCATCCGGGCGTGATCAACACCGGCTTCGCCCGGAACACCGGCGGCCTGTTCGGCACCGCGTGGTCGCTGATGCGCCCGTTCCTGTCGAGCCCCGACAAGGGCGCCGAAACCTCGCTCCACGTCGCGACTGCCCCCGAACTCGACGGCGTCACCGGCCGCTACTTCTCGCATCGGCGGCCGAAGCCATCCTCGGCCGAGAGCCGCGACGAGGCCGTGCAGGAGCGGGTCTGGGCACTCAGCCTCCGACAGGTCGGCCGGAGCGGCTGACCGGCGCAAGGAGCTGGTCACGCCGCCGCCCGGACCCCGTGCTCGCCCTGCTGCTGGATCTCGATGAACACCCGGGTGACGTCCGGGCTGCGCTGCTTCAGCGCCCGGTCGAGGCGGGTCACGAGGCTCTCGACCTCGCCGGCGCTCAGGTCGTCGGCCATGTCGATGCTGAGATTGACCAGGATGTCGGACGGACCAAGGTGCTGGGTCAGCACCTCGTTGACGTGGAGCACGCCCGGCTCGGCCCGCGCCAGATCGCCGATCGCCGCAACGATCTCGGGATCGGCCGCCTCGCCGATCAGCAGGCCGTGGGTCTCGATCATCAGGAACCCGGCCATGCCGACGAGCACGAGCCCGATCCCCACCGAGGCCCAGCCGTCGAGGCTCGGCATCTCCAGGATGTGGGACAGGCCGACGCCGGCCAGCGCGATCAGGAGGCCGATCAGCGCGGCGGCGTCTTCGGCCAGCACCGTGAACAGGGTCGGATCCTTGCTGCGCCGGATCGCCCGCACCGCCGAGTGCTTGCCCTTCTCGGCCCAGAACTGGCGCATCGCCACGAAGAACGACGTCCCCTCGGCCGCGATGGAGAAGCCCAGGATCGCGACGTTCACCCAGATCCCCGGCAGCCGGTATCCGAGGATCTCGGCATCCACGTCGGGCTCCGGATGGCGGATCCGCGCGATGCCCTCGTAGATCGCGAACAGGCCGCCGCCGAGGAAGATCATCAGGGCGACTACGAAGGCGTAGAAGTAGATCTCACGCCCGTAGCCGAATGGGTGGCGTTCGTCGGCGGGCCGCTCGGCCCGCTTCATGCCGACGAGCAGCAGCACCTGATTGGCCGTGTCGACCACCGAATGCACACCCTCGGCGATCATCGCGGTCGAGCCGGTCAGCGCCCCGCCGACGAACTTCGCCGCCGCGATGGCGAGGTTGGCGCCGGCCGCCGCGTAGATCGCCCCCGTGCTCTCATGCGCCATCCGGTACCCTCCTGCACTCCATCACGCGCGGCGGCAGCCGCGGCGGTGCAAGCGTTCCCGCGCGCGACCGGTTCCCGTGTGGACGCGGACCGACACCCCGTGCAACCTGCGCCCGTTCAAGAATGCTCGGAGGCAGCATGGCCGACGCCCGCTACGATCCCGACAACATCTTCGCCAAGATCCTGCGGGGCGAGATCCCGTGCCATCGCGTCTATGAGGACGCGCACACGCTGGCCTTCATGGACGTGATGCCCCAGGGCGAGGGCCACACCCTGGTGATCCCGAAGGCCCCGGCCCGGGGCCTGCTCGACGCCGAGCCCGAGTCGCTGAGCGCCCTGATGACGAGCGTCCAGACGGTCGCCCGCGCCGTGAAGGCAGCCTTCCAGGCCGAGGGCCTGACGCTGTTCCAGTTCAACGAGCCGGCCGGCGGCCAGACCGTGTTCCACCTGCACGTCCACATCATCCCGCGGCGCGAGGGTGTGACGTTGAAGCGGCACGAGGGCGGGATGGCCGACAACGCAATCCTGGCCGAGCACGCCGCGCGGATCCGCGCGGCGCTCGAAGGGCAGGGCTGACGCTCAGGCGGCGCTCACCGAGTCGCCGGATTGGGCCATGCTGGCGAGCAGCCGACGCAGGGCGGCGTTCTCAGTCTCCAACTCGCTGACGCGCTTCAGCAGCATCGCCAGAGCCGCCTCGGTCGACGCCGGATCGGGCGCGGGCGCCGAACCGGCGGTCCGGGCCGGCTCCTCGAACGTGACGCCGATGCCGTCCTCCCGGCGCCAGCGCAGGGTCGCCCGGTATGTGCGGTCCTTCTGCGGGATGTAGAGGTCGAACGCCTCCGGGAGCGTCGTCGCGTCGCTCATGACGAGGCGCGCGCCGGAGGAGGACATGTCCCGCACGAGGCAGTCGAAGCTCGACGACCCGTTGTTGAAGACGATGCGGCCCTTGAGGAAGACCCTCTGCCGCGTCTCTTTGCGATGCTCGGACATGCGGCCGGCTCCGAAGTGCTGACGATGCTCCGGATCCTGCCTGCCAGCCCTTAAGGAATCTTGGTCAGGATACTGGAGTCGCGGCCCGTTTGAGCGGCCGGATGTTGATGGATCGACCGAGGCCGGGGGTGCATCCCGGCTACGCCCGCAGGCCGTCCGGCTCGATCGCGCGGGTCTGGACGGCGCGCAGCAGCGCGATCACGAGACCGAAGATCGTCAGCACGTCGCAGGTCAGGCCGAAGACCGAGCCGACCAGCAGGTTGTGGCCGCCCCAGCACAGCGAGGCACCGAGGAAAAGGAGGCGCATGGGCTGCGGCGCCGCGTTGAGCCGCGCGGCTGTCGCGAGCAGCGTCCCGACGGCCGCGCAGGCCGACGGCCAGCCGTTCCACGTGGCCACCGTCAGGCAGGCCGCCACGAGGGTGCTCGCCGCGAAGAGCGGCGGGACCCAGCCACTCCGGCCCGGCATGCCCAAGCACCGCAGGGAGACGAGGCTCTGCATCACCGAGATGGCGCACATCGCCGTGCCCGTCAGCGCGCCGAGCGTCAGGTAATGGGCGCCGAAGCAGGCGGCACAGGCCGCCGACGCCAGGAGGATCCGATCCCGGCGCGGCATGACGCCAGCGATGAAGCCGAGAGATAGACCGAGTGATCCGAACAGATCGAGGTGCGCCGCGGCCGAAGCGTACCAGGAATACAAAACATCGACGGCGTTCATTGTCAGCGCCCAAGCGGCGCAGGGGCGCCGTTTCTGTCGGATGCGCTAGGTTCGCATGGTAATCAGCTGGTTAACGCCAGCCCGCCCCCGCCCGCATGGTCACGCGAGCGTGTCCGCCGCGCCGCAATCGTGAGCGAAGCCGGCTTCACGCCCGGTCTTTCCGGGGCGCCGGAGGCGAGCCCCGCAGATCAAATCATACGCCAAGCTGACAAGTATTAGCCGTGTAATCGGACTAGAGGGGAAGACTTAACATATATCAATCTGGGAATGCGGTTCGTCGCCTGGGGAACAATGCCTGCCAAGTCCGGTTTTCCGGGCATTGAACTCGGGACGACATCTCGGCCACTCGGGCCGCGATGGGTGCGACCGTGCGCGATACCGGTGGTCTGACCCAGCTCTCACATGCAGCTTCCGACGAATGACGACCATCATCCGGTTGCCGAGCGCTTCCGGGACTTCATCCAGCATGTGCCGTTCCCCTGCGTGGGCGCCAAATCCGCCCTCTCGCGGGGCCAGATGAAGATCGTGGTCGCCCGCGACATCACCTCCGGCTGGGACGACACCCGCATCTATCCGGCGCTCCTGTCCTTCATCTACCGCTACCGCGCGCAGCCGAATCTGTTCCAGAGCTTCGTGGTGCTGTTCGAGGGTCCCCGGACCCTCTCGGAGGAGGCGTTCGAGGCGGCGCTCTGGGAGCGGGTGCAGTCGCTCTCCGACAAGGACCAGTGCCTCGGCCAGGGCTACGACCCGCGGGTCGCCTCGGACCCGGAGGATCCGCACTTCTCGCTGAGCCTGGGCGGCGAGGGCTTCTTCTTGGTCGGGCTGCATCCGGGGGCGAGCCGCCGCGCCCGGCGCTTCGAGACGCCGGCCCTCGTGTTCAATCTCCACGACCAGTTCGAGCGCCTGCGCGCGGAGGGGCGCTACGAGCGCCTGCGCGCCTCGATCGTCGACCGCGACGCCGCCTGGACCGGTTCGGTCAACCCCATGCTCGCCCAGCATGGCGAGCGCTCGGCGGCCCGGCAGTTCAGCGGGCGCGCGGTCCCCGACGACTGGGCCTGCCCGTTCCGGCGCGGGGCCGCCGCGGCGCCCTGGGACGCGCAGCAGGTGGCCGAGGATCTCTCGAACGGCGCCTTCGTGGCGCGCCAGATGGACAGCTGAAGGGCCGCCCGATGACGCAATCCGAACCGTTTCCCCAGAACGAGGAAGCTGTGCTGGCTCTGGGGCGCGCCGTGCGCTACACCGGCTACACCTTCACGACGGTGACCCCCGCGACCCACGCCCACGTCAACGCCCGGCCGCGCAATGCCGAGGCGAAGAGCCTGCGCGACGTGTTCGGCTGGAGCCGTCCGTTCCGCGCCGACCTGCTGCCCGAGCCGATCCTGCGGCTGATGCGGGAGGCGGGCGCCGTGGTCGAGGACGGCCCGCTTCTGCGGCCCACGATCCGGTTCTCCAGCCTCGACGGCGAGCTGTTCGCCCATTCCTCGTACCCGCCCAGCGCCGCCGACGCGGTGTTCTTCGGGCCCGACACGATGCGCTTCGCCGGCGCGGTGATCGCCCATCTCGCAGGTCGTTCGGGGCCGGTGCGCCGCGCGGTCGATCTCGGCTGCGGCTCGGGCGCCGCCGGAATCTGCGTCGCCAAGCGCGCGCCGGGCGCCGAGGTCGTGCTGGTCGACATCAACCCGGCCGCCATGCGGGCGGCGCGCGTCAACGCCCGGCTTGCCGGCACGGACGGCGTCGACGTCCGCCGCAGCGACATGCTCCGCGACGTCGAGGGCCAGTTCGACCTGATCGTGTCGAACCCGCCCTTCATGATCGACACCGCGGCGCGCGCCTACCGGCACGGCGGCGGTCCGCTCGGCGCTGGGCTGTCGCTCGCTGTGGCCGAGCAGGCGGTCGAGCGGCTGGCGCCCGGCGGCAGCCTCGTCCTGTTCACCGGTGCGGCGATCGTCGAGGGCGAGGATCCGTTCCGCGACGCCGTGGCGGCGCTGTGCGACCGCGCCGGCCTCGACCGGAGCTATCGCGAGTTCGACCCCGACGAGTATGGTGAGGAACTGGCGAATGCCGTCTACGACGAGGTCGAGCGGCTCGCGCTGGTCATCCTTACGGTCACGCGCCGGTGATGCCGCGATGAACGACGAATTTCTCCGGGATGCCCTCGTGGGCCTGACGGCCGGGCCGAAGACGCTGCCGGGGAAGTTCCTCTGGGACGAGACCGGTTCCGACCTGTTCGACCAGATCTGCCACAACGCCGACTACTACCCGACCGCGCAGGAGACGGGGCTCCTGCCCCAGGTCGCGGCCGACGTGGCGCGCGCGGTGGCGCCGGGCGTGACGGTGGTCGAGTTCGGCAGCGGCGCGAGCCGCAAGATCCGCACGCTCCTCGACGCCCTGGACAGCCCGTCCGGCTACGTGGCCATCGACATCTCGGGCGCGTATCTCGAAGCAGCGATCCGGCGGCTGGCGCCGGATTACCCGGGCATCGCCATGGTGCCGGTCTGCGCCGACTACTCGAAGCCGGTGCAGCTCCCGGTCTCGGCGGGGCCGGGCGGGATCCTCGGCTTCTACCCGGGGACGAGCATCGGCAACTTCGACCCGCGCGACGCCGGCCTGTTCCTGGAACGCGCGCGCGCGACACTGGGTCCGAGCCTGTTCCTGGTCGGTGCCGACGGCACGACTGATCCGGCGCGCCTGGAGCGCGCCTATGGCGGCGCCGACGGGCTGATGGCCGCCTTCCACCGCAACATCCTCACCCGTCTCAACCGCGAGTGCGGCGCCGATTTCGACATCGACAATTTCCGGCACGAGGTCCGGCTCCTGCCCGAGCCGTTCCGCGTGGAGGCGCATCTGGTGGCGATCCGGCCGGCCATCTACCGGCTGGGTGACCGGAGCATCGCGTTCGCCGCCTCCGAGAGCATCCGGACGGATACGTCGCACAAATACACGGCGGACGCGTTCCAGGCCGTGGCGCGAGCGAGCGGGTGGCAGCCCCGCGCGCTCTGGCAGGCGGACGGGGGCAGCTTCAACCTGCACCTGCTGCAGGCGGAGGCCTGATCCGGGTTCCGATCAAGGTCCCCGGGTGACGGACCCCTTCGTCATCGCGAGCGCAGCGAAGCGAACCAGGGCAGCGCGACACGGAGCCTCGTCGCGCCGACGCGACTGCATCGCGTCGCTCGCAAAGACGCCGGCACCGCGATCCGTGGATCAGATCGAGGCGATGGGCTGGTGCTTGCCGTCATGGGCGGCGCCCGAGGCCATGCTCTGGGTCTCGCCGGCCTGCTGCTGGTCGCGCCGCGGAGGCGGATAATCCGTCAGCGGACGCCAAGGCGCCGCCGGGGCGCCGAGGCGAATGCTGCCCGGCTTGAGATACAGCCAGACGGCGAAGGCCATCCACGGAACGACGAAGAAGACGAAGGCGGCGAGCCCCACGGCATTCCTCCGGGCAGTGATGCGGTTCGGTGAGAACGCGGCACCGGCCGATCGGGATCCCGGGCTCCTCCGGCTATGGAGACGGGCGCTGTCCGGCCGCCTGCTCGGGCGCTGCACGGCCGGCCGGGAGGACGAGGTCGCCCAGAGCCATCTGCACCGCAGCCAGGCCTTCAAGCCCGTGCATCAGAGCGATCTCGCCGCGCTGCTCGTGGCGGATGCCCTGCGCCATGATCCGCAGGCGGAGGTCATTCGCCTGGCGCATCGCGTCGTCGGCCATGGCGATCGCGCCGGCATGGTGGAACGTCATGAGCGCCACGAACCGCGCGTCGAAGGCCGGGCCGTCCAGGCCGCGGAGCGCCTCGATCTGGCCGGGATCCAGCATGCCCGGCATGGAATCCCGCTCGGCCGGCGCGCAGATCTGCGACGCGTCGCCGAACCAACTGCGCCACCATTGGTCGAAGACCGTGTTCTCGCCGGTCTGCGCGGCCGCGATCAGGCGGGCGAGCGACCGGAGATGACTGTCCTGGGCGCGCTCGGCCCCGAGCTTCGCGAGCGCGATCCCCTGCGCGTGGTGGGCCATCATGCGCCGCATGTAGCCCTGGTCGTAAGCCGGATCGTGCCCGGTCCAGGGGATCTCGCGGCCCTGCCAGCCGAGGAGCGCCAGCGTACCGAGGGCGAACACGCCGAGGATAGCCCCGCCGCTCCAGACGGCCGCGAACCGGCCGTGCGCCGAGGGGCGCCGCCCCGCCACCGCGTCCCGCAGATACGGGAACAGCGGATAGAGCGAGGCCGAGGTGAGGTGGACCAGGAAGCCGATCCAGTAGGGCTGCTCCAGCGGGAAGATCGGCTGCCAGAACGGCAGGAGCGGCACCAGGAAGAGCCATTCCGACGCGGAGGTGAAGAGGGCCCAGACCGGCGCGATCAGCAGGATCGTCCACGGCCGGAGGCCGGCGGTCCAGCGCCCGAACAGGCCGAAGAACACCAAGGCCCAGGAGAAGTCCGCCCATTGGTGGAACAGGATGCCGGTGAGGATCACCGGCCAGGACGGCTCGACCTGGAAGGCCGTGTCGCGCATCGGGATCGCCGCGACCACCATCCAGTCGACCACGGCGTCGCGCCCGATGCGGGTGGCGGTGAACTGGCTGACCAGGGTCGAGAACGTGCTGCTGAACAGGCCGAGCAGGGCCGCGGCGCGCCAGTTGATCCCGGCCTTGCTTGACCAGAGACGCCTCACGATGCCGCTCACGCTTGGGTCCCCGCCCCCGACCGGGTCTGCCATAGGGGGCCGGCTCGGCGCGGGCGACAGCCTATGTTGGAGATTGCCGCGCCGCGCGCCTGGAGCCCGGCCCCGGCGGGACCTACAATGCCGCCGCTTGGCCCGATGCCGGCACGCAGCACGCAGCCTGCAGGGAGCACGTG
This sequence comes from Methylobacterium sp. OAE515, assembly GCF_041806315.1. Taxonomy (NCBI): domain Bacteria; kingdom Pseudomonadati; phylum Pseudomonadota; class Alphaproteobacteria; order Hyphomicrobiales; family Methylobacteriaceae; genus Methylobacterium; species Methylobacterium sp. OAE515. Next base: position 213,638 of record NZ_JBGMUV010000001.1, on the reverse strand, counting down.
ATGGCAGATCTCTCCGGAAAGACCGTCCTGGTCACGGCCGCGGCGCAGGGGATCGGGCGCGCCAGCGCGCTCGCCTTCGCGCGGGCCGGCGCGCGGGTCTACGCCACCGACATCAACGCGGACGCGCTCGCCGCCCTGCAGGCCGACGGCCTTCAGACCGCGATCCTCGATGTGCTCGACGCGGGCGCCGTCACCGCCCTGGTCGAGCGGATCGGCGCGGTCGATGTCCTGTTCAACTGCGCCGGAATCGTCCATGCCGGCAGCATCCTAGAGATGCCCGACGCCGACCTCGACTTCGCCATCGACCTCAATGTCAAGGCGATGATCCGCACGATCCGCGCCGTGCTGCCGGGCATGCTGGAGCGCCGCGACGGCGCCATCGTCAACATGGCCTCGGTCGCGTCCTCGGTGAAGGGCGTCCCGAACCGCTTCGCCTACGGGCTGACCAAGGCGGCGGTGGTCGGCCTGACCAAGTCCGTCGCCGCCGATTACGTCGGCCACAACATCCGCTGCAACGCGATCTGCCCCGGCACGGTGGAGAGCCCGTCGCTGCAGGAGCGGATCCGCCAGCAGGGCGATTACGAGCAGACCCGCGCGGCCTTCGTCGCCCGCCAGCCGATCGGGCGGCTCGGCACGCCGGAGGAGATCGCCAATCTCGCCGTCTATCTCGCGGGCGCGACCTACACGACCGGGCAGGCGGTCGTCGTCGACGGCGGCTGGACGATCTGATCCGACGGCAAGCGTCTCAGAACAAGCGTCTCAGAACAAGCGTCTCAGAACCGGGCGACCAGCGCGACGCCGCCGATCATCAGGGCGCCGCCCAGGATCCGCCAGAGGCCCGCTTCGTGGACCTTGAAGCCGACCAGTCCGAAATGGTCGAGCAGGATCGAGGTGACCACGCCCGCCGTGACGATCAGCCCGAGGAAGGTGGCGGCGCCGATCCGTTTGGAGATGTAGAGCTGCGCCATCGTCAGGCCCGCGCTCATCAGGCCGCCGAGCCACGCCCACCAGGGCACCTGCGCGAGGCGGTCCATCCCAGGCACGCCGTACTGCCCCGTCACCAGCATGGTTGCCCCGATGGTGAGGATGCTGACGACGAGGCTGACCACGCCGGCCAGGAGCGGCCGCGCCAGGGACTTGGCGAGGCCCGCGTTCTGGCCCGGTTCGATCGCGGTGGCGATGCCCGCCAGCAGGGCGAAGCCGTAGAGGAAGATCATGCTGGGATCCTGAAGGAAGCGGAGCGTCGGAGGGTCGGGCGGCGGGTCAGAACACCGCCACGAGGGCGACGCCCGCGACCATCAGGACACCTCCAAGAATGCGCCAGCGGCTGGCGCAATGGCGCTCGAAGCCGATGAGGCCGTAATGGTCCAAGGCGATCGAGCCGATCACACCCGCCGTGATGACGCAGCCCAGGAACGGCGCGGCGCCGACCTGCTCCGAGATGTAGAGTTGCGCGAGCACGACCGCGGCCCCGAGGATGCCGCCGGGCCAGGCCCACCACGGAACGCGCGTGGCCGCGTCGGTCGGGCTCTGGCCGCGGAGCCGGACGACGATGATGACGCCGAGGAAGCAGACGATTGCCAGGGCGAAGCAGAAGACCCCCGCCAGCATCGGCTGCCCCGTGACCTTCGCCAGCGTGGCGTTCTGGCCGGGCTCGATGGCGTTGGCGACGCCCGCCAGAAGGGCGAAGCCGTAGAGATACCACATGGGCTGTCCGGAATGTCCCGAGGGAGGGCGCCCGGCGCGCCGGGCGGGCAAGCGGGCGTTGGCCTGCTGGGAAACCCTGGAGCGCGCCGGGCGACTCCATCCCCTCGCCGGCATGACCCAGAGACAGATCGCCTCAGGCGACGGGTTGCTGGAATGCGGGCCGCTCATGACGGCGGACCCGGGGAAAGTTTCCGCCTCTCGGGTGGTTTGCGTACGATAGCCCGAGTGGATGATGGACGCCCGCAGCCCGACGACCACGCCGAAATCGCAGGATCGTCAGGCCGAACTGACCTTGCGTGGCATCGCGCTCGGCGCGGGCATCACGGTCATCTTCATGGCCGCCAACCTCTATATGGGCCTGAAGACCGGGATGACGTTCTCGTCCTCCATCCCGGCCGCGATGATCTCGATGGGTGCGTTCCGGCTGATGGGCGGCGCCGGCATCCTCGAGAACAACATCGTGCAGACGCAGGCCTCGGCCGCCGGCACCTTGTGCAACGTCATCCTCGCCCTGCCCGGGCTCGTGCTGATCGGACACTGGCACGGCTTCCCGTTCTGGCAGACCACGGCCGTGTGCATGCTGGGCGGCCTCCTCGGCGTCGCCTTCTCGATCCCGCTCCGCCGGGCCCTCGTCTCGGGCAGCGACCTTCCCTATCCCGAGGGCATCGCCGCCGCGGAGGTGCTGCGCACCGGTCAGGAGGAGGAGGGCGGCCACGGCCTGCGCGACCTGCTCGGGGCCGCCGCGGCCGCCGGGACGATCGGGCTCGCCACCACCGGGCTGAAGATCCTGGGCGACGGGTGGAACGGCGCGATCAGCCTCGGGGGGGCGGTGTTCCGCACCGGAACCGGCTTTTCGCTGGCGCTGGTCGGGGTCGGCTACCTCGTGGGCATCGGCGCCTGCCTGGCGCTGCTGACCGGCGTCGTGATCGCTTGGGGCATCGCGGTGCCGGTGCTGACCGCCCTGTCGGCCGATCCCGCCAAGTCCGCCGGGGAGGCCGCCGAGGCGGTCTGGTCTGGCCAGGTGCGCCTGATGGGCGCCGGCATCATTGCGGTGGGTGGGCTGTGGACCGTGGGGTCGCTGGCGCGCCCGATCCTGGCGAGCATCCGCTCGGCCCTGTCGGGCAGCGGCGGCCTCGGCAAGGATCATCCGCGCGAGGAGCGCGACCTGCCGATCACCTGGGTCGCCGCCGCGACGCTAGGCCTGTGCGTGCCGCTCGCGATCCTGTTCTACTTCTTCGCCATGCCCGCCGATCTCGGCAGCCTGATGATCGTGCTGGCGGTCGCCGCGACCCTGTTCACCGTTCTGTTCGGCTTCCTGATGGCGGCGGCCTGCGGCTACCTCGCGGGGCTGCTCGGCTCCTCGTCGAGCCCAATCTCGGGGATCGGCATCCTGACCACGATGGCCACCGCGCTGCTCCTGCCCTTCATCCTCGGGCATTCCGGCGGGCCGGAGGGCGACCGCTTCGTCACCGGAATGGCGCTGCTGCTGACGTCGGTCATCATCACCACCTCCTCGATCGCCAACGACAACCTGCAGGACCTGAAGACCGGGCAGGTGCTGGGCGCCACGCCCTGGCACCAGCAGGTCGCGCTGATCATCGGCGTCGGCGTCGGCGCCGTGGTGATCGCGCCGCTGCTGTCGCTGCTCTACGAGGCCTACGGCTTTGTTGGCGCCCCCGCGCATGACGGACAGGATGCGGGCAGTGCCATGGCGGCGCCTCAGGCCGCCCTGATGACTCAGATCGCGAACGGCATCACGCACAGCGAGCTGCCCTGGCGCATGGTGCTGATCGGCGCCGGGCTCGGCGTGGTCCTGGTCGCCGCGGAGACGTGGCTGAAGCGGCGAAACCTCACCTTTCCGGCCCTGACGGTCGGGATCGGCATGTACCTGCCGCTCTCGGTGGAGATGACGATCGCCATCGGCGGCATCCTCGGCTGGGTCGCCGAGCGTCGGCTGCGCGCCCGGGTCGGCGGCAAAGGCGACAAGAAGGCCGATAAGGCGGTAGGAGCCGCCCGCCGCCGCGGCGTGCTCCTCGCCTCCGGGTTCCTCGTCGGGGAGAGCTGCGTCGGCGTGCTGCTCGCCGGCACGGATCTCCTGGCGGGGCACAGCTCGGCGATCGCGATCGCCGGCAAGGGCTTCGCGCCCTACGCCACCGGGCTCGGCCTCGCGGTCTTCCTGGCGGGTCTGGCCGTCTACCTACGGATGGTATCCGCCGCCGAGCCGTCAACCGGTGAGCGGAGGGCCTCCTGATGCCGACCGCCGTCGTCCAGGCTTGAACTGGTCGCGGGGCCTCGACCCCGAAACGGGAGTTGGAGATGGCAGCGGCTGAACCCCGGGAGCGCGTCTTCCCGCTGAGCGCCGGGATCCTGTTCGGGCTCGGTCTCGGCGGCTTCTTCGACGGGATCGTGCTGCACCAAGTCCTGCAATGGCACCACATGCTGAGCAGCTGGTACCCGATCGACACGATCCCGAATCTCGAGATGAATACCCGCTGGGACGGCATCTTCCACAGCGCAACCTACGTCTTCGTGGTCCTCGGACTGTTCATCCTCTGGCGCGCCGCGCACCGCACGCACCTCTACTGGTCCAGCAAGCTGCTCGCCGGGTCGCTCCTGATCGGCTGGGGCCTGTTCAATCTCGTCGAGGGCGTGATCGACCACGAGATCCTCGGCGTGCATCACGTCAACGAGCTGACGCCGCGGGAGCAGTGGCTCTACTGGGATCTCGGATTCCTGCTCTGGGGCGGCGCCATGCTGGCCGCGGGCCTCGGCCTCGTGCAGGTCGGCCGGGCGGAGGAGGCCTCGGCGGCGCGGGCCGCCGCATGAGGGCCGCTGGTTCGGGCCTCCGGCTGGTCCTTCCCTGGCTCGTCCTGACGGCCGGCCTGATCCTCGCCACCCTGCCGGCGTGGCGGCCCCTGATCTTCGGGACCGTGCTGACCCTCGACGACCTGCTCAGCCTGCGCTGCCTGCCCCGCTGAACGACGGGGAGCCGCGGATCAGGGCTGGTCCGCCGCCTCGCCGAGCAAGGTCCGGATGAAGCGGCGGGTGCGCGGATCGCCCGGGCGTCCGAACAGGTCGGCGGCCGGTCCCTGCTCGACGATCGTGCCGCCTTCGAGGAACACCACCCGGTCGGCGACGCGTCGCGCGAGGCGCAGGTCGTGGGTCGCCATCAGCATGGTCATGCCTTCGCCCGCGAGGCCGGCCAGCACGTCGACCACCTCGGCGGCGAGTTCCGGATCCAGCGCCGAGGTCGGCTCGTCGCAGAGCAGCAGGCGCGGGGAGGGGGCCAGCGCCCGGGCAATCGCCACCCGCTGCTGCTGGCCGCCCGACAGGCTGGCGGGCCAGTCCGAGGCCTTTTGGGCGAGGCCGACGCGCTCCAGCAGTTCCAGAGCGCGCGCCCGCGCCCTGGCCTGCGGCCACCGGGCGACGGTGACGAGCCCCTCCGTGACGTTCTCCAGCACGGTGCGGTGGGGGAAGAGCTGGAAGTTCTGGAACACCATGCCGGTCTGCCGGCGCACGGCGAGCACCGCGCGCCGCGCCGGCGGGCTGTCCGGCCGGAAGGTGAGGCGGAGATCGCCGAGGGTGAGCGTCCCCGCCTGCGGGATTTCCAGCAGGTTGACGCAGCGCAGGAGCGTCGACTTGCCCGAGCCCGACGGGCCGATCAGCGCCGTGACCCGCCCCTCGGGGATGGCGAGGTCGACGTCGTGCAGGACCGTGGTGGCGCCGAAGCGTTTCTCGATGGCCGACAGGGCGATCACGCGCGCGCCTCCAGGTAGCCGCCGTAGCGGCCGAGGCGCCGCTCCAGGAGCGTCTGGAGCCACGACAGCAGCGAGGACAGGACCAGGTAGATCAGGGCGGCCTCGCTATAGAGGATCAGCGGCTCGTAGGTGACGGCGACGATGCGCTGCGCCGCCTGGAACAGCTCCGGCACCGTGATGGCGGCGGCAAGCGAGGTGTCTTTCACGAGGGCGATGAAGGAATTGCCGAGCGGCGGCACCGCCACCCGCGCGGCTTGCGGCAGGATCGTGCGGCGCAGGGTCTGGCTCGGCGTCATGCCGATCGCGTAGGACGCCTCCCACTGGCCGCGCGGGAGGGACGCGATCGCGGCCCGAATGATCTCCGACGTGTAGGCGCCGACATTGAGCGTGAAGCCGATCACCGCGGCCGGGAAGGCGTCGATCAGGATCCCGGCGCTCGGCAGGCCGTAGAAGATCACGAAGAGCTGCACGAGGAGCGGGGTGCCCCGGAAGATCCACACGTAAAGCCATGCCAGCGCCGCCAGCGGTCGGGGCGCGAACAGGCGCACGAGGGCGGTCCCGAGGCCGAGCCCCAGGCCCAGGACGAAGGCGATGAGCGTCAGCGGAACGGTGAAGCGCAGGCCGGCCGCGAGCAGCGGCCCGAGCGACTGGAGCATGAGGTCGAGCCAGTGCGGCACGGGGTGGCGTTTCCTTCCGGGCGGAAAGTTACGGGCTATACAGGTTTGGCACCGAGACGCGCGCTTCTTCGCGCAGGATGCGGTGCGAAACGCGTCTCCCGTGCGGGAGCGGGCCAGCTTTCGGGTCATCGACCCGCTCCGTCATTACGAGCGAAGCGACGTGACCCAGGGCAGCGCGACCGCGATGAAGGTGGCGCCGACTGGACTGCTTTGCTTCGCTCCGCTCGCAAGGCCGGGGAGGACGCGGCGGCCCATCACGGTAAGTATGGCGGGACGGGTCTCTCCGCAGCGAACCCCGACCTGACCGACCGCCGGGGGCGCATCGCGCTCCGGTATCGGCGACTTGCTCGGATCTGGGAGCCCTCAGGCAAGCGGGTCCCGCTGCGGCCCCGGCCTATTTCGAGACGTCCGCGCCGAAATACTTCTGCGCGATCGCCGCGTAGCTGCCGTCGGCCTTGATCGCCTCCAGCGCCTTGTCGATCGCGGCCTTCAGCGCGGGATTGTTCTTGCGCAGGATGATCCCGGACGCGTCCGCGTCCTGCTGCTCGGCGGCGATCTTCACCGGCGCGTTCGGCTTCTGCTTGTGGAAGTCGAGGAACGACAGGCTGTCGTTGACGGTCGCGTCGGCGCGCCCGGTGATGACCAGCTGGACCGACTGGTCGAACCCGTCCGTGCCCACGAGCTCGGCCCCGGACTGCTCGGCGAGGCGCGCGAAGTTGCTGGTCAGGCTCTGCGCGGCCTTCTTGCCCTTCAGGTCGGCGAAGGACTTGATGTCCGCCCGGTCGGCGCGGGTGATCAGCACGGCGCGCGCCCGGATATAGGGCTCGGAGAAGTCGAACTTCGCCTGCCGCTCCTTGGTGATGCCGACCTGATTGATCACCACGTCGTAGCGCTTGCCGTCGAGCCCGGCGATCAGGCCGTCCCACTTGCCCTCGAGGAATTGCGGCGTGACGCCGAGCTGCTCGGCGACCTTGCGGCCGATCTCCACGTCGAAGCCGACGAGGGCCCCGGAGGCGTCGTGGAACGTGAAGGGCGCGTAGGTCCCCTCGGTACCGATCCGCAGGGTCTTGGCGGCGCGGATCGCGTCGAGATCGTCGGCCCGGGCGGGTGTGCCCAGGAGAACCGCCGAGACCGCCAGCATCGCGGCCACGCCCGTCGAGAAAAGTCGCATTCCTAATTGCTCCTGCTCGATAACAATGTTCTCTCGCCGTCGCTGAAGTCGATCCCGGCTCCGCACGTACATCGCAGCAATGAATCGAGTCGGGTGGCGCTGGCAAGAGACCGGATCGACGGAGGTGGATTCCTGCCCCGTCGTGACGCTCTACTCCGCGCCGCGGATTCTTTATCAACCGGTGCCCGGAACCCACCAGACGACCAGCCGCCGACGGGCGAACTGCACTGTCCCCACCGATCGCACCGCGTCACGACGGCGGCGCGGCGGGTTCGTGGTAGACGGGACGGATCCCGATCCCCGACCGAGTCCGGCGCCGGGGCGCGGCCCGACCGACGGAAGGATCGCCCATGACCTCGCCCATCCAGACCTATCGCGGCGTGTTCCCGGTCGCCCCCACGGTGTTCGACGCCTCCGGCGCCCTCGATCTCGACGGTCAGCGCCGGGCGATCGACTTCATGATCGCGGCCGGCAGCGAAGGTCTGTGCATCCTCGCCAATTTCTCGGAGCAGTTCGTTCTCACCGACGACGAGCGCGAGACCGTGATGCACGCCGTGCTGGAGCACGTCGCCGGGCGCGTGCCGGTGATCGTGACGACCACCCACTTCGCCACGCAGGTCTGCGCCGAGCGCTCGCGCCGGGCGCAGGCCGCCGGAGCCGCAATGGTGATGATCATGCCGCCCTATCACGGCGCCACGATCCGGGTGCCGGAACTCGGCGTCTACGAGTTCTTCCGCGCGGTGTCGGACGCGATCTCCATCCCGATCATGATCCAGGACGCGCCGGTGGCGGGCACGCCGCTCTCGGCGGCGTTCCTCGCGCGTATGGCCCGGGAGATCGAAAACGTCGCGTATTTCAAGATCGAGACCGCGGGCGCCGCGGCCAAGCTCCGCGAGCTGATCGCGCTGGGCGGCGACGCGGTGGTCGGCCCCTGGGACGGCGAGGAGGCGATCACCCTGATGGCCGACCTCGATGCCGGCGCCACGGGGGCGATGACCGGCGGCGGCTATCCGGACGGGATCCGGCAGATCACCGACGCCTACGCGGCCGGCCGGCGGGAGGCGGCCATGGACGCCTACGCGCGCTGGCTGCCGCTGATCAACTACGAGAACCGGCAATGCGGGCTTCTGGCCTGCAAGGCGCTGATGCAGGAGGGCGGCGTGATCGCCCACGAGACCGCGCGGCTGCCGATCCAGCCGCTGCACCCCGACACACGCGCCGGCCTGATCGAGCTCGCCTGCCGGAACGACGCGCTCGTGCTCCGCTGGGGGCGCTGAGGCGGGCGCCGCCGCGGCGGCAATCGTCTCGGAGCACAGGGGCCGCCTCAGCCCACCTGTCCGAGCACCGACGACAGGCGCGCCACCGCCTCCCGCGCCAGGGCCGGGCTGATGGCGAAGCAGATCCGCACCAAGCCTTCGCCCTCCGGCCCGAAGGCGGTGCCGGGCGCGACCCCAACCTTCGCTTCGCGCAGCAGGCGGAGCGCCAGGTCGAGGCTCGGCTCGTCGCCGCCCATCCGGGCCATCAGGTAGAACGCCCCGTCCGGCGGCGCGACGGTGACTCCCGGCAACCGGGACAGCCCGTCCACCAGGATCGCCCGCGCCTCGGCGCAGCGATCGACCATGGTGCGGATGAAGCCGTCGCCCTCCTCGAGAGCCGCGATGCAGGCGTGCTGCACGAAGGTCGAGATCGAGGTCGTGCTGTACTGCCCGAGCTTCGCGAAGGTGGGCGCCAGACCGCGGGGGTAGATCACCCAGCCGGCACGCCAGCCGGTCATCGCCCAGTTCTTGGAGAAGGTGTTGGTCACGATCAGCCGGTCGTCCTCCGTGCAGATCTGCAGGAAGGACGGCGCGATGCGGTTGCCATAGGTGAAGTGCGCGTAGACCTCGTCCGAGAGGATCCACAGGCCGCGGTCGCGGGCGAGGTCGCGCAACGCCGTCATCTCCGAGAGCGGCATGGTCCAGCCGGTCGGGTTTGAGGGCGAGTTGATCATGATCACGCGGGTGCGGGGCGTCAGCGCCGCCTCGATATCGGCGAGCGGCAGGGCGAAGCGCCCGTCGGGCAGCCTCCGATACGGGACCGTCACGGGCACGCCCCCGGCGATGCGCACCGCCTCGCGCAGGTTCGGCCACGCCGGAGACGGGATAATGATCTCGTCGCCGGGCTCCAGCAGCACCTGGGCGGCCTGCATGATCGCGTTCATGCCGCCGGCCGTCACGGCGAACCGGTCGGGCGGGATCTCCACACCCCAGTGGCGCGCGTGATAGGCGCCGAGCGCCGCCCGCAGGGCCGGCAGGCCGAGGGACGTCGTGTAGCGGGTGTGCCCCGCCAGCATGGCCCGGTGCGCCGCCTCGACGATGAAGGGCGGGGTCGGCAGGTCACCCTCACCGATCCAGAGCTTCACGACCTCCGGATCGTCGCGCCCGCGATCCGCCACAAGGCCGATCTGGCTCGTACCGATCCCCTGGATGCGCGCCGAGAGGGCATCCGTGAGATCGGCGGGCGCGGCGGGAGCGAGGGATGCGGCCATGATTCGCGACGGCTCTCCGTGCGCCGGGACGCGCGGTTCCCGCGCGACGCAGCAGGCCGATGGCGACCAGCGGGCCTGCAAGGATCCCGGCAGAGGGGTGATCGGCCGGACCCTGACGCGTTCGGGCCCATCCGTCCAGGCCCGCGAAGGCGGGACCCGGGGCAATCGCTTGGGAGATTATGTCTCCAAGACCGAGGGCGGCATCATAGGCTGATGCTGGCAGATATCCGGCCACCAGGCTGGTCGACCACTTCGTCATTCCGGGGCGCCGGAGGCGAGCCCGGTATCTAGAACCGCCGTCGGTGCAGAACGAGAACCACCCGAGTGTCTGGAGCCTGGGCTCCGCTGCGCGGCCCCGGGATGACGGGGCGGACGCTTCAGCGTCAAGGCCCCGTGCCCGGTCAGGCGACCGCGAGGGTGCCGCGGTAGATCGCGATCAGCGAGACCCCGACATGCTCGATATGAGCGCGCAGGAGTTCGGCCGCGGCGTCGACCTTGCGCGCCTCGCACAGGTCCAGGATCTGCGTGTGCTCCAGCTCGGCACGGTCGATATCGGACGGCGTCGAGAGCTGGATGCGGGTCGGGCGATCGCAATCCTGCAGCAGGCCGGACACGATGGTCAGCGCACGCGGGCGGCCTGCGTGCCGCAGGAGATCGAGGTGGAACCGGCTGTTCAGCTCGCCCCACCTTTGGACCTCGCCGGCTTCGAGCGCGCGGCTGTACTCGCGCGAGAGCGCGTGCAGGTCCTGCAGATCAGCTTTCGTGAGATGGGGCGCGGAAAGTGCCAGGAGTTGCGGCTCAAGCTGGCAGCGCAGTTGGAAGATGTCTTCCACTTCTTCGAGGGACAGCCCCGAGACCACGGCACCACGGTGCGGCATGATCTTGACCAGGTTGCTGGCTTCGAGTTGCAGGAGCGCTTCTCGCACCGGGATGCGGCTGATCCCGAACTCCTCGGCCAGCGCATCCTGACGAAGCTGGACGCCGGGCGGCAGTTCCCCGTTCAGGATCCGCTGCCGGATCGAATCGGCCACGGCGGCCGACACGGTCTTGTGCCGCAATCGGTCGGATGCGGGTCGGGCCGGAACCGCTGGGGACATCAACGCCTCGGAATATGTGTACGCATTTATACAGAATGGTCCGCTGCGATCAAACCCTGCCGGTGACAAAAGCGTCGCTGATAATTACGTCAGGTTGCCGAAAAAGCGGGCTCAGGCGCAGCCGGCACTCGCTAGAGTGCACGCGGATGGGCAGCTGGACCGCCCACAGAGCGAACTTGAGGCTTGTGCCGGCACCGAACGGTCGCAAACCACTCACTCCCATCCGAAGGCGCATTCCACAGGAAGCGCACGCCCTGTGCCGGGCGAGCGCGGAAGGGGAGGGGAACATATTCCAAGTCCCGCCAAATGGCCCTCAAGTACATTAGTTTTTCAACAGGCGCGGTTCGGCACGGCCGTGCGGATCCGCCCAGGGGGCCTGGGCGAGCCTCCGCACGAGGTAGCCGATCAGGGCGGTCACCCGGGCCGGGCGCGGGTCGCCCGGTGGCGTGACGAGGTGAAGGGCGATCGGCGGCGGCGACCAGCCGGGTAGGACCCGTTCCAGGCGGCCCGCCTGCAGGTCGTCCCAGATCATGAAATCCGGCTGCAGCGCGAGACCGAGGCCGGCCCGGAGCGCCGGCGCAAGCGCCTCGGCGTTGTTCGCCCGCAGCTGGCCGCCAGGCACGATGACGGCCTCGGCCCCGGCCCCGTCCACGAAGCGCCAGCGATCGGGCGTCGGCAGGTAGGCGTAGCCGAGACAGGCGTGCCGAGCGAGGTCGTCCGGATGCGCGGGGCGGCCCTCCCGGTCGAGATAGGCGGGTGTGGCCACGAGCGACCGCCGGATCGCGCAGAGGCGACGCGCCCGCAGGGACGAGTCCGGCAGGGCCGCGATGCGCAGGCCAATATCGAAGCCGCCGCCCACGAGGTCGACCACCGCGTCGGAGAGGTGCAGGTCCACCGACACGGCCGGATGCTCACCGAGGAAGGCGGGCAGGAGCGGCGCCACGTGCATCACCCCGAAGGTCATAGGCGCGGCGAGGCGCACCAAGCCCCGCGGTTCCGCGGCCCCGGCGGTGGCGAGGGCCTCGGCCGCCTCGCCCTCGGCGAGGATGCGCGCGGCGCTCGCCTTAGCGGCCTGTCCCGCCTCGGTAAGCGCGAGCTTGCGCGAGGTGCGGTTGAACAGCCGCGCCCCAATCCGGGTCTCCAGCCGGCCGACGGCCTTCGAGACGGTGCCCTTCGACAGCCCGAGATCGGCCGCGGCCCGGCCGAAGGAGCCGGTCTCCACCACCTTGGCGAACACCGCCCAGGCCTCGAAATCGGGCAGTCGCATGGTTCAAATCCGGAAACGATAGGTTTCCATCGTTTCTATTTTCGGGCGACCTGGCAAGGGGCACATTGCGGTCATCGGAACAGGCGCCGCGTCCTTCGCGGCGATCCTCAGGGAGACATCGCCATGGTTCAGACCGGCCTCCACCACGTCACGGCCTTCTCCGGCCCGGCCCTGCGCAACCTCGACTTCCACACCCGGATCCTCGGGCTGCGGCTGGTGAAGAAGACCGTCAACTTCGACGATCCGGGCACCTACCACCTGTATTACGGCGACGCGGCCGGCCAGCCCGGCACGATCCTGACCTTCTTCCCGATCGAGCACGCGGCGCCGGGCCGCGTCGGGATCGGCGAGACCCAGGAGACCGCGTTCCGGGTGCCCCGCGCGTCCATTGGCTGGTGGACCCACCGGCTGATCGAGAAGGGCGTCGCCCACGAGCCGCTGGTCCAGGTCTTCGGCGAGCCGACGCTGCGCTTCCGCGATCCCGACGGCATGATGCTGGCCCTGGTCGGCGTCGATGCCGGGGACGAGGCGGCCTGGGCCTCGGCCGAAGTGCCGGCCGAGCACGCGATCCGCGGCTTCCACGGCGTGACGCTCCTCCTCGACAAGGCGGAGCCCACGGCGGCGATCCTCACGGAGGTGCTGGGCCTGCACGAGGTCGGCCGCGAGGGCAACCTGGTCCGCTTCGCGGGCAGCGCCGCGATCGGCAGCCTCGTGACCCTACGGGCGGTAGGCGGCTTCCTTCCGGGGCGGCCGGGCGCCGGGTCGGTCCACCACATCGCGTTCCGGGCCGCGGACGATGCCGCCCAGGCCGCGATGGGCGAGCAGCTCGCCGCACGGGGGCTCCACGTCACCGAGCAGCGCGACCGCCAGTACTTCCGCTCGATCTACTTCCGCGAGCCCGGCGGTGTGCTGTTCGAGATTGCCACCGACGCGCCCGGCTTCGCAGTCGACGAGCCGGTGGAGGCCCTCGGCCAAGCCCTGAAGCTGCCCGCCGGCCTCGAGCCGCACCGGGCCCAGATCGAGGCCGTGCTGCCCAAGGTCGCCTGACCCCACAGGCCCGCCCCGCAACCCGCGGGGTGGGCGCCCGCACTCACCACCAGCGAGGTCGCCATGACCCAGGACACCCTCGGCTTCATCCACCATTTCGAGCCCGGCGCCGATGCCGCGCGGCCGCTCCTTCTCCTCCACGGGACCGGCGGCAACGAGCTGGACCTCCTGCCGCTGGGCCGGATCGTCGCTCCGGGCGCCGCCCTGCTGTCGCCGCGCGGCGCGGTGTCGGAGAACGGCATGCCGCGCTTCTTCCGGCGCCTGGCGGAGGGCGTGTTCGACGAGGCGGATCTACGCCGCCGCACCGCGGATCTCGCGGGCTTCGTGGCTGCGGCGCGGGAGCGCTACGGGATCGGAGCGCCCTTGGCGCTCGGCTTCTCCAACGGCGCCAACATCGCCGCGTCGCTGCTGATGCTGCGGCCGGAGGCGCTGGCCGGCGCCGTGCTCATCCGCCCGATGGTGCCCTTCGCCGAGTCGCCTGCCGCCGACCTCGCCGGCAAGCCGGTCCTGATCCTCTCCGGGGCGATGGACCCGATCGTGCCGGTGGAGAACGCAAGCCGCCTCGCCGACCAGCTTGCCGCCGCGGGCGCGGCGGTCGAGCACCGGATCCTGCCCAGCGGCCACGGACTGTCGCAGGCCGACATCAACCTCGCCATCGACTGGACCCGCGGCCGCGCACTTCCGAGCGCCGCCTGATCTTCGCGTCCCACGCACACAGGACGACATCCGCTATGGACTCCTCGATCTCTCCCCTCGCGCTCGTCGCCGGCGCCTTGCCGGCGACCCTCCTGCCGGTCACCGGCCGCGTCCTGATGAGCGCGCTCTTCCTGGTGAGCGGCGTCGGCAAGCTCGCCGCGCCCGCCGCGACCCTCGCCACCATCCGCGCCGCCGGCCTGCCGCTGCCGGAGGTCTCCTTCGCGGCCGCCGCCCTGGTCGAGGTCGGAGGCGGCCTGCTGCTGATCGCAGGCTACCGCGCCCGGATCGTCGCCCTCGTCCTGGCGGCCTTCGCGGTCGCCACGGCGCTGACCTTCCACAGCGTCCTCGCGGATCAGAACCAGATGTTCCACTTCCTGAAGAACCTCGCGGTGGCGGGGGGCTTGCTGCAGGTCGCGGCGTTCGGGGCCGGCCCGCTCAGCCTCGACGCGCGCCAGGGCCGGGCCTGACCGGTCGCCTTCTCGGAACCGGCCGCCGGTTTTCATCCAGAGTTGAGCGGGGCAGCGGCCTTTCCCGCGCCGGTCGGTGCCCCTAAAGCCTGTCGGAGCCTCGGACCGGGGCCTGACAGCTGACGGAACCGCGGATGCCGACCACCGACGCTCCTCTCGCCCTCGGGATCATCGGCGCGGGGATCATGGGCGAGCGCCTGCTCAACGCCATCCACGGGGCGCCGGACTCGCCCGTCCGGGTCTCGGCGATCTGGGATCCCGCCCCGGACGCCCTCGACCGCGTCGCCGCGGCCTTTCCGGCGGTGCCCCGCGTCGCCGATGCCGCTGCGGTCGTCGCGGCGAGCGGCTGCGTCTACGTCGCCTCGCCGCCGGCCTCGCATCTCGGCTACGCCCGCGCGGCCATCACTGCGGGGCGCAGCGTGTTCTGTGAGAAGCCGCTCGCCATCGATCTCACCGAGGCGCGGGCCTTCGTGGCGGAGGCCGGGACGGCCGGCGGGGTGAACTTCCCGTTCGCCTCGTCGCCGGGCGTGGCGGCGATCGCGCGCTGGATCGAAGCGGGCGCGATCGGGACGCCGCGGCGGCTCGCCATCGCGGTCGAATTCGCCCGCTGGCCGCGGCCCTGGCAGGAGGACGCGGCGCGCTGGCTCGACGCGCGGGACGAGGGCGGCTTCACCCGCGAGGTGGTCTCGCACTTCCTGTTCCTGGCCCGTCGCCTGCTCGGCCCCCTGCATGACATCCGCGGGCGGGTCGATTTCCCCGAGGCCGGCCGGTCCGAGCGGGCGATCGACGTCACGCTGACGGCGGGCGGCCTTCCGGTCACCCTGACCGGTCGGGTCGGCGCCACCGCCGCGGACGATCACAACACCTGGACCCTGGAGGGTGACACGGGCGCCGTGCGGCTGCGCGACTGGGCCATCGCCGAGCGCCGCGGTCCGGACGGGCGCTTCGAGCCGGAACCCGACGCGATCCCCAACGAGCGGCTGCGCCCGATCACCCTCCGACGCCAGATCGAGGGCGTAGTGCGGATGGCGCGCGGTGAGCCCCACCACCTCGCCACCTTCGCGGAGGCGCTGGCCGTGCAGGAGGCGGTCGAGGCCATCCTGGCGCTTTGAAGGGCGGAGGCCCTCGGACCCTGTCCGGGTGATTGCTTCGGCCTCACCGTCCTTGCGAGAGCAGCGAAGCAATCCAGGGGCGCAACTCGTGGATGGCGCGCCGTCCTAGGGTCCGTCCGCCATCCGTGCAATCTCAGCCTGGGCACGAGCACAACGATCACGATGCCAGGGGCAGTGTTTATGCGCCCGGGTGCTCGGAGTGTGAGGCTGACCCCGCAAACCCCGCGCAATGATCTCAGGTACGGCTGATCGAGAATTGCGATCGCATGGCCCGATGATTGCGGTTCGCTGCATCTCACAGAGCTGACCTTACAAAGTCGAAGATCGCTCCCGACAAGCTTCGGCGCGGAATGATTGAGAGCTTCTGCGCGCCAACAGTGATGATCTGCGCTGTCGTGCAGCAGGGTGCTTGACGAGCTGAGACGATTGTCCTATTGCCATCTCCGGCAACGTTGCTGTGGTTGCAGCTGAAGCACCAGCGACAGTCTATCGAGCATGACAGCCCCGGCGAATCCATGCAGGCCCGGAAGCTGGCATCGGTCCGGATCGATCATCGGCGGGCGGATGCAATCGTAAGATCGTAACACGCGGCTCGGCTGCGGCGAACATAGCTGTTGTCAAAAGAAACATCAGTCATTTTACGTCTTTGTAGGAGCCGTTGAATGAGTGCTGCCATTTCCCCTTTCGGGATATCTCGCTTTCGGACAGGGCCCCTGCCGACTGATCGTTTGGCAACGCCTTCTCTGGACGATGTCAAAACAACACAGCTGAAGCAGTCGGCCGATCCGCGATCGACTCTGACGCTATCTCCAGCAAGCAGAGAAGCAATATTCCAAACTGCAAACATACCGCAAAATCCGGGTGACGACCTTCCTCCCAATAATCCAGTCGACAACCCGCCGGAAATCATTCCGAACCCTCCGGACTACCCGGAACCAACTCCAACGCCTCCCTATGATCCCCCGCCGTATGGTCCGGGGTATCCTGGCGAGGAACATTGAAATCAAGTCTTATAAAACTTGGCAGGTACTCTTCGGGGCGCCTGCCCCAATTGAACTCAATCATATGAAATATTGTTGTACAATAGTGCCCGTAATTACCTGCAGCATAGGCCTATTGTGTTCAGTTGCGACATCGTATGCGAGCAAAGTGTTTGAATACTCGCACATAGGCATATATGAAAACGATCGATTTGTTTGTCGAGGGCTGAAAATCGGCAACGATATCATAACGGCGGCCCATTGTTTCCGAGGAAGAAAGGGGCTTGGAATCAGATATTTTATTGGCGGACAGATCAGATTTGCCGAGATTTCAGGAATAAAAGCTTTGTATTCGCACTCGCCCGTCATTGACATAGCCATATTTCAGGCGAGCGTTCCTCTCGCGGCCGAAGTCGATGGCGTTATCGCCATCGGGGACGCTGAGCCGATCGAAAAGTTCAACGGAAAGCAGAATTTCTCAATCGAATTAAAGTCATTCGACGCCAACGGAAATGAGGCGCGTTCTCAAGCTGTTGAAATTTTGCCTATGAATTACTTAAAGGGATACGACGATATCGTTCTTCTGTCTCTGGATAAGCAAAGCCGTATCAGTCTTCCTGATCCGAAAAGCGCCGGATCGATGGCGTTTTCGATCAACATGCACGAGAACATGATCGTCGATCCCTCGGATTTGATATGCCAGGGCCAGTCAGGGTCGCCGGTCTTTGCACGCAAGAATAATGTAAAGTATCTTATAGGTGTTCTAATTCGGGGGAAGCCAAATGGATACTATAATAATGTTCTATGCGGGAAAAGTGCTTATGCTCTCCGGCTTGATGGTGCGGCCGGAGCTTGGATAAGAAAGAATTTGTATCCGACGGATTAGGATTTGGACTCGTTCTGCACCAGAAGGCGACGATCGCAGCCGGGGCGACGGCTGAGGCGCAGTTGCGGGCGAGCGTGTCGTATCCGGTGGCTATGCGGCGGAAGTCCTTGAGCTGGTTGAAGGTTGCCTCGATGCGCCAGCGTTCCCGGTAGCGCTGCTTGTCGTGGCGGAGCCTTCTCTTGCGTCCGCGCTTGCATCGGTCAGTGCGCAGCCAGTCGGCGTCGTAGCCCGAGTTGGCGCTCGGGCGGCGGATCCGGCCGGGCGCCTCGGCCAGGACGGCCGGAGCGGCGGTGACATCGCTGGCGTTGCCAGGCGTCAGCAGGAGGACGCCGAGCCGGCCGAGGACTTCGGTGATCGCTTCCGTCCCGCCGTCCTTGCGAGCGGAGCGAAGCAATCCAGTCGGCGCGACGCCGGATGATGTGGCGCTGCCCTGGGTCGCTTCGCTGCGCTCGCGATGACGGAGCGGTTCCGTCACCCGAGGGCTTCAGCCGGATACCGTCTCAGACCTCGAGGAGGTCGACCAAGAACGGGATCAGCGGCGCGTCGGCGGGCGGCATGGCGAGATCGCGCAGCGCCTTCGGCCGGATCCATTTGAGCGCCTGTCCCTCCATCGGGCGCGGCGTGCCGGTCCAGCGCCGGCAGACGTAGAGCGGCATCAGAAGGTGGAAGTCTGGATAGGCGTGGCTGGCGAAGGTCAGCGGCGCGAGACACGGCTCCTCGACCCGGATGCCGAGTTCCTCGGCGAGCTCCCGGATCAGCGTCTGCTCGGGGCGCTCGCCGGGCTCGACCTTGCCGCCGGGGAACTCCCACAGGCCGGCGAGCTGCTTGTCCGCCGGACGCTCGCTGACGAGCACGCGCCCGTCGACATCGACGAGCGCCACCGCGACGACCAGCAGGAGGCGGAGCGCGGGCTGTCCGGACGCGCTCACGGGGCCACCGCGAAGCTGGCCGAGACCTCGGAGGACATCTGGATCGTGCCGGCCTCGATCGGGACGCGCCGGCCCTTGGCGGGCATGGGCGCCGGGAGGGCGCGACTGGCCATTGGGAACGGCGCTCCGCCCTGGGTCGAGAGGGTGCAGAGCGGGCCGAGCTTGGTGCCGAGCGCCTCGGCGAGCGCCTCGGCCCGGGTCCGGGCGTCGCGCGCCGCCGCGACCTGGAGGGCCGATTCGGTCGTGTCGGGATCGCGCAGCCCGAAGCTCACGGAATCGATCCGGTTCGCACCCGAATCGAGGGCTTGGCGCAGCAGATCCCCGAGGTGGTCCATGTCGGCAAGCCGGACGGTCACGAGATTGCTCGCGCGATACCCGTCGGGCTCCTCGGTGCTGCCGCCGCCCGGCCGGACCACCGCGCGGGTTGCGGCCTGGAGCGTCACCGCGGCCGTCCCGATATCCGCCGGCGGCACGCCGAGCGTGCGGGCCTGCGCGGAGATCCCCGCCACCGCCTTCGAGGCCGCGTCGAGGGCTGCCGCCGCGGTGGCGCCGCGCGCCTCGACCCCGATCGAGATCTCGGCGAAGTCGGGCGCCCGCGTCTCGACGGCGCGTCCGACCACGCTGATGTGGCGCTTGCAGGCCGAATCGTCGGCGTGGACCGGCGCGACCAGAAATGCCGCTAGGACGGTGCCGGCGAGGGCCGCCCTCACGAGCGGTAATCCCCGTTGATCTCGACATAGGCCTTGGTCAGGTCGCAGGTCCAGACGCGGGCCGCACCTGCGCCGAGGCCGAGATCGACCCGGATACCGATCTCCGGCGCGCGCATGATGGCACTCGCCGCTGCCTCGCTGTACGCGGGATCGCGGGCGCCCTCGACAGCCACGCGCACGTCGCCGAACCAGATGGCCAGCCGGTCCCGGTCGGCGGGCTCGCCGGCCTTGCCCACGGCCATCACCACCCGGCCCCAATTGGCGTCCTCGCCCGCCACTGCGGTCTTCACCAGCGGCGAGTTGGCGATCGCCATCGCGATCCGGTGCGCGGAGGCGTCGCTCTCGGCGCCGGTGACCCGCACGGTGACGAACTTGCGCGCGCCCTCGCCATCCTTTGCGACCAGCTGGGCCAGTTCGACCAGCAGGCTCTCCAGCGCCGCGCGGAAGGCTGTGAGGCGCGGGTCTGCGGGATCGGACACGGCCGCGTTTCCGGCCCTGCCGGTGGCGAACAGCATCAGCGTGTCGGAGGTGGAGGTGTCGCCGTCCACCGTCACGCAGTTGAAGCTGGTCTTCGTCCCTGCGGACAGGAGGGCCTGCAGCACGTCCTGCGGCAGGGCGGCGTCGGTGAAGACAAAGGACAGCATCGTCGCCATGTCGGGGGCGATCATGCCGGCGCCCTTGGCGATGCCGTTGATCGTCACGCTGACGCCGTCGATCTCGGCCGTGCGGGTGGCGAGCTTCGGGAATGTATCGGTGGTCATGATCGCGCGGGCGGCCGCGTCCCAGGCGGCAGGCCCGTCCTCGGCCCGGGCCGCGCACTCCGCCAGCACGCCCTCGAAGCGCTCCGCCGGGAGCGGCTCGCCGATCACGCCGGTGGAGGCGACATAGACTTCGCGCGCGTCGCAGCCCGCCGCCTGCGCGGCGATCGCGACGGTGCGCGCCACCGCCTCGCGGCCGAGCCGGCCGGTGAAGGCGTTGGCGTTGCCGGAATTGACCACCAGCGCCCGCGCCGCGCCGTCGGCGAGCGCCTCCCGGCACCAATCCACAGGGGCCGAGGGGCATTTCGAGCGGGTGAACACGCCGGCTGCCCGGGTCCCGGGCTCGAGGGCGACGTAGAGCACGTCGGTGCGGCCGCTATAGCGGATCCCGGCCTGAGCGGTGGCGATTCGCACCCCGGGCACGGGCGGCAGATCGGGGCTCGCGGCGGGCGCCAGCGGGGAGACGGGCGGTGATTTCGCGGACGACATCGGCTCGGGCTCCGGCAGCGCGCGGCGTGAGGGGCCGCGGCCGGCCGGTGTTGCCCACGGGACCGCCGCGCCGTCAACTGCGTGCCCAGTGTCTGGTCACGCTTCGGGCTGCATCGCCTTTGTGCAGCGGCGGCGCCGAATGCGGCGCCTTCACGGCGGCGGGCTTGCGTGTGGATTGCTTCCCAGCTTAGCATGCTGCATCGCAAAGCCAGCGCGAAGTCGAGTGCGGAATGCCCCCAGCCGACGTCGAGACTGCCTCCGACAGCCTTCCCCAGGGCAGCTGCTACCGTATTCAGGTGCTGGTTGTCGGCCGCCACAAGCGCTGGCGCGACGAGGTCTCGGCGCAAGTCCGGATGCTGGGTTACCAAGTCACCGCCTGCGACCGCGGCGTCGATGCCATGACGGTGCTGGCTCTCGGCCTGCCGGTCGACGTGATGGTGGTGGATACCGCGCTCCATGGCGGATTGTGCTGCGCGCAGCTCGCCGTCGAGGCGCGGACCCTGCGGCCGGGCCTGCGCATCATCCTCGCCCGCGATCCGGTCGACGCCATGGGCCCGGAGGTCTCGGCCCGGGTGCCCGACGCGCTGCTCGTCCCGCGCGACCAGCTCCAGAACGGGATGGTCGCCACGACGATGCGTGAGGCGCTGGCAAGCCGCGCCGCCTGAGGCGCCGCTTCAACTTCTCCCCGGCTCGGCCGGCGGGCGGCCGCGACGCTGAGAGCATCCCGCCGAACTTGGAGCGCATCCCGGCCGAGCGGGCGCGCAAACCCGAGCCGACGCATCGGTGAATCGAGGGTCGCCCCGCGGCAGGGACGCTGCGTCAACGGCGTCTGCGGAGCGTCGAGCCATGGGAATTGATGGTTCCGCTTTGATCCCGAATCGCGCGATGTAAACGGCGGGACTGTTCAAATGCAGTCACCGACATGATCGAGCGGACAGCGCGGGCGCGCGGGGTTTCGCGCCGATCCGGCAGCGTACACGTACAAGGTGACGCTGTCATGCGACGCGAGCGAATGCCCAGCACTGGTACATCGTAGCGAGAATGCGGCAAATTTGGTTTGCCGATGCGTCAGAAACTCGGGGATGGTGTCGGGGCCGCGAAATCAGATATTCGGTCGAAGTCTGTCCGAGCAAATTCTGTAGTACAAGTTCAACTTGATCTGGCGACATGATGTTGTCATGTTAGTATCATCTATCATGCGGCCGAATGATGGGCCTGTTTTTTGGAAGAATGATCCGTGAGATTTGGGATCCGTACGCGCCTTTACGCGGGATTTGCGATGCTCGTCATGTTGACGGGCCTTATCGGTGCGTATGCGATTTATCAGCAGGGTGTGATGGACCAAGAACGCGCGCTGCAGGAGCGCGTGGAACGGGGAAGGCAATCGGTCCTCACAATCGACGGTTATGCCGCGCGTCTGATCGGACATGCCGAGCGGTACCGGCTGCATCCGGATACCGCGCTGATCAGCGCGATGGAGCAGGCTCGGCAGGCGATCGAGCAGACCTGCGACAAGCACGTCTCGCTGGCCATGACGGATGGGGGGCGGAAACTGTACGACGACATGCGCGCCAGCGCCCGCACGATGAAACCGGAGCTGGACCGGCTCGCGGCGACAGGCGCAAGCTTGCGTGATGCCAAAGCGAAGTTGTTCGAGGTCGGCAATACGCTCACTGCTTTGCTGAACATCCTGCTCGTGGAGGC
The DNA here is from genome assembly GCF_041806315.1 of Methylobacterium sp. OAE515. NCBI lineage: Bacteria > Pseudomonadati > Pseudomonadota > Alphaproteobacteria > Hyphomicrobiales > Methylobacteriaceae > Methylobacterium > Methylobacterium sp. OAE515. The sequence continues at coordinate 191,656 of NZ_JBGMUV010000001.1, read as the reverse complement.
GCGTGCACGCGCCGGCGAGTCGATGCTCGCGCGCGCCGAGCATATCGAGACTGCCGTGCTGCGCTCCCGCCTCGCCTCCGCGCGCTTCGTGATCAGCCTGGATCCACAGGACCGCAAAGCCTTCGAGGAGCGGGTGGAACAAGCTCTGGCGGTCATCGATGGGTTCAAGGAGCCGCAGGGGACCGCCTTCGCGCAGCAGGTTAGGGCCGTCCGCGACGCGCTGACGGCGAGCGCGATGGGCCTGCGCGCCTACGACCGGGCCACAGACGCCGCGCAGGCGACGTTCGAGACCGGGATCAAGCCCCACGTCGAGGCAATCGACCGAATCGGCCAAGCGCTGCGCGACCGGATCCTGGCGGCCGGCGAGAAGATTGCCCGGGACACCGCGGAGACTGCGGCACGGGCTCGGTCCATCCTGATCGGCCTGGTCGGGTCGGTGCTGATTCTCGGGGGTATCCTGGCCTTCGTGCTCGCCCGCAGCATCATCCGGCCGATCGACGGCATGACGGAGGCGATGACGAAGCTGGCTGGCGGCGATCTGGCGGTCTTGGTGCCCTATCGCGATGCGACCGATGAGATGGGGGCGATGGCCCGCGCCGTCGACATTTTCCGCCAGAATGCCGTCGCCCGCGCCGAGCTGGAGGCCGCGCAGGCGGCCGAGCAGGCCGCCCGCCTGCGCCGGTCCGAGCGGGTCGATGACCTCGTGCAGGCGTTCGAGCGGAAGATCGCCGCCTCGCTCGACATCGTCACGACGGCGACCACTGAGCTCGACGCCACCGCACGGGCGATGACCCGGGTGGCCGACGATACCAACAGCCAGGCCGTGACCTCGAGTACGGCGGCCGAGCAGACCTCGTCCAACGTCCAGACCGTGGCGGCGGCGGCCGAGGAGATGGTCTCCTCGCTCCAGGAGATCGAGCGGCAGGTCGTCCGCTCCAACGAGGTCGCCGGTCATGCCGCCCACGAGGCCGAGGCGACCAACGCCGCCATGGCGAGCCTGCGCGCGGCGGCCGAGCAGATCGGTGCGGCCGTGACCCTGATCTCGGGCATTGCCAGCCAGACCAATCTGCTGGCTCTGAATGCCACGATCGAGGCGGCCCGCGCCGGAGAGGCGGGGCGGGGCTTCGCGGTGGTCGCCGCCGAGGTGAAGGAGCTCGCAGCGCAGACGGCGCGGGCCACCGAGGAGGTCGGCGCTCAGATCGCCGCGATTCAGGCGGCCTCAGGCCAGGCCGCGGAGGCGATGCAGCAGATCGGTTGCACGATTGCCGCCGTGAACGAGATCAGCGGCGCCATCGCCGCGACTGTTGTGGAGCAGACGGCGGCGACGAGCGAGATCTCGCGCAATGCCGGCGAGGCGGCGCGGGGCACGGAGGACGTCTCGGCCAACGTGGCGCGGGTTCTGGCTGCCGCCCGCCAGACCGGCAGCGCGGCCGCGCAGGTGCAGAGCGCGGCCGCCGAGCTGGCGGCGCAGTCGCTCACCGTCAAACGCGACGTCGACCGTTTCCTCAGCGACATCCAGGCCGCTTAAGGCAGAAGCGCCGGTCGGTCCGGGATCCCCACGTCCGCTGGATCCGTCGCCCAGCGCGGCTCCCGATAGCGTCGAGTCAAAGGAGACGACCGCGTCCTGGGCTGCCGTGACCCATCCCGCCCGCTCCTCCTGAGGTGCCGGAGCGCAGCGAAAGCCTCGAAGAAGGGCTCCAGGGATCGCGCGTCTGGCTGGAGCCCTCCTTTGAGGCGGCTCACGCCGCACTTCAGGAGGAGGGGCATGGTTTGGACAACCGTTCTCCGAAACGGCCTGCTGCCTGGCGCGACCGGATCGGAAGCGCCGCTAGATCGCGGCGGCGGGATCCGACTCGTCGCCGTCCTGTCCGCGGCGCTCGCGCGGGCGGCGCTCCAGGAACGAGCGGCCAAGGGCACGCAGCGGCGCCGTCAGCCGGCGGACATCCGCGGCCCGCTCCATGAAGCGCTCGCCGTTGCGGATCTCCTTGTCGAGCCGCGCCATGGTCCGGGCGAGCGCCGGATCGTCGTCGTCGAGCCAGACCTGGGTCACGCGAGCGAAAGCGATCACCACGCCCTGCAGCTTGAGCTGGCCCAGCGGCCCCTCGGTGTCGATCCCGGCCGCCGCCAGCATGTAGCGGTGCGAGTTCAGCATGACGCCGTTCAGCGCCAGCATCGACAGCGGCTCGCCGCGGAGCGCGTAGGCGATCCGGCGCAGCGCTGGCTTGTACGGCTCCATGGCGTCGAGGCGGCGCATCAGCACGTCGAACAGGCGTTCGCGGGTCGGCTCCTCCTCGAGGCCCGCGAGGTCGCCCTCCAGGACCTTGCGGTCGATGATCCGGGTGAGGCCGCCGAGCACCGCGCCCTTCGACGGGAAAAGGTCGCGCAACTCGGCCAAGGTCAGGCCCGCCTCCCGAGCGATGTCGCTGACCTCGATGTCGTTCCAGGGCTGCTCGGCGGCGAGGCGCATCAGGGCCTCGACGGCGGCCTCCCGGGGTGGCAGCTTCGGCGGGCTGTCGCTCGGCGCTGCGCCCGCCTGCCCAGAGGCCTCGGCCGCACCGCCCACCTGCGTGACGTTCTCGTCGGTGCCGCTCGCCTTCGCGGGGCTCGCGGTCTTGCGGGGGCGCTTCGGGGAGGCTTTGCTGTCGGTCATGGGTCGGTCGCCCGCATCTGTCGGTCGTGTCGCCTCATGTAGGTGGCCCGGCGGCGAAGGGCAGGGCCGTCGCGCGGCCATGCCGCACAGAGGCCGGCCCGCTGTCAGCCGGAGAGTTCCCCGGCCCGCCGACGGGCCGCCGCCACAGCCTCCCGCATCAAGGCGTGGAGGCCGTCCGGGCGCATCAGAACGTCGAGCGCCGCCGCGGTGGTACCGCCGGGCGAGGTGACGTTGCGGCGCAGTTCCGCCGCGTCGGCGGGGCTCGCATCGAGGAGCGCGCCGGCGCCCGCCACCGTCGCCCGGGCGAGATCGCGGGCCACGTCGGGGTCCAGGCCGGCCGCGACGCCGGCCTCGGCCAGGGTCTCGGCGAGCAGGAAGACGTAGGCCGGGCCTGAGCCCGAGACCGCCGTCACCGCGTCGATCTGCGCCTCGTCGGCGAGCCACGCCACCGTGCCGCTCGCCGCGAGCAGCGCCTCGGCAGCCGCGCGCTGCTCGGGCGAGACCTCGTGATTTGCGCAGGCGCCGGTGGCGCCCCGGCAGATGCTCGCCGGCAGGTTGGGCATCGCCCGGACGACGGCGCGCGCCCGCGGCAGCCGGGCGCGCAGGTCGGCGATGGTCTTGCCCGCCAGGATCGAGACGAGGAGCGTGTCGCGGCCGATCAGCCGGTCCAGCCCAGGGGCGGCCGTCTCCAAGCCCTGCGGCTTGATCCCGAGAACCAGCACCGCGCCGGGCTCGGGATCGGGCGGGTTCAGGGCGATGCCCCGCGCGGCGCAGAGATCCACGATCGCGCGGGCGGGCACCGGATCGATGATCGTCGTGCGGCGCGGGTCGAGGCCGGCGTCGAGCCAGCCCGTCAGCATCGCGCCGCCCATCTTGCCGGCCCCGGCCAGGACCAGGGAGGCCGGCATCCGCGCCGCGGCGGCGCCCGCGGCCGTCACGCCTCGCCTTCGGTCTCGAACAGGACGGCGTCCAGCGCCTCGCGGGCGCTCTTGCCGGCCCAGAGCACGAACTGGAACGCCTGGAAGTAACGCTCACAGGCGTCGACCGCGGTCTTCATCATGGTGGCGCATTGCGGATGGGTCGGGACCGCCCCACCCGTCAGCAGCAGGGCGTGCCGGAACATGACCACGCTGTCGCTCGACCACAGGTCGAAATGTCCGACCCAGAGCTGCTCGTTGATCAGCGCCACGAGGCGCATCACCTCGGTCCGCTGCCGCTCCGGCACCTTCAGGTCGAACGCGCAGGCGACGTGCAGCGCCTCCACGTCCTCGATCCACGTGAAGGCGACGTTGTAGTCGGTCCATCGGCCGGGGCTCGTGACCGACATCTCGTCGGTCTCGGCCCGGTCGAAGATCCAGTCGCGCAGGGACGCCAGCCGCTCGACGACGTCGAGCGGATGCTCGTTCCGGTCCGGGTCGTGGAAGTCGACGTTGAGAAGCGGCATGACGATCCAAAAGGACGACCCAGACGAGTCCAGGCCTGACGTGACGGTGACGCGAAACCGGAGCGCGAGAACACTCCGAGAACTGAAACGACCGGCAGATCTAGGCCGGCGGTGAAACGATCGACTGTCGAAGCTCCGCGGACATCGCCCCGCAGCCCCCGAATCACCCTATGCCCGACTATAGACCGGCCGTGACTCGCGACACAAAGTGCAGGCCTCGTTCAGTGAACAGGAAACCGGATCGTCGCTGCCGCTTCCTGTGTAAAAGCCCCCGGCGTTGCCGCGGAGACTCAGACCACCTCGCTGAGGCCCGCCGCGCCCGCTCCGGCGGCCCCGGATTTCGCCTCCAGGGCCGCGACGCGGGCCGTGAGCGCCGCGTTCTGCGCCTGCAGGTTGGTGACGAGATCGCGCAGCACGTCGAGCTCCTCGCGCGAGGCGACGTCGAGGTCGCGGATCACGCGTTCGAGCTGCGCCTTGACCACGGTCTCGGCCTCGCGGCGCACGCCCTGTGCGGCTCCGGCCGCATCGGTCATCAGGCGGGCGAGATCGTCGAACAGTCGGTTGGAGGGGGGCATCCTGGTCTCCCGGATCGGCCGGCTGCCGCGACGGCCGCCTGACTGCGCGATTCGAGGTGACGAGATAGGAATCTTCGCGATGGGGGGCAACGCCCGATCGGGGCGAGCCCCCGGGAGGGCAGAGCGGGGCCGGTGGGCCGCCGCTCCGCCTGCGCGATCACATGTGGCGCATCATCCGGCGGTGCATGCGACGATGCATCATGCGCCGCTCCATCCGGCGGTGCATCATCCGGCGCTCCATGGGAGTCATGCGGACATGGGTCACCGCATCGGGGGCGGCGACGGCGCCGGGCATGGCGGGGGCCGCGGAGGCGGGCTGGACGAGGGCAGCGCCGCCGAGCGAGGCCAGCACGGCAAAGGCGAAGGTGAATTTCCTCACGAGGAGACTCCAGTTCTCTGATGGCCGGGTATGGTGCCCGGTTCATCCTCCCGGATGGGAGGTACGGAGAGTCGTCTCGTGCCGCGGGGCGGCACGGCGGGTCTGCGAGGACCCGCCGCCATCAACTTCCAGGTTACAGATTCGTTTCCTCGAACGCCTTCACCCATTCGGCGCAGATGCCCGAGCGGACGATGTCGTTGCGGGTGAACTCCACCACCGGGATCGGCATCATCCGGCTCTTGATCAGATGCATCACGGTGCGCAGGCCCGAGGTCTCGCGCAGATCGGTCTGCGAGACGTCGCCGTTGATGATGACCTGGCAATCGTCGCCGATGCGGGTCAGGAACATCTTGATCTCGTTGACCGTCGTGTTCTGCGCCTCGTCGAGGATCACGAGGCAGTTCTTGAAGGTCCGCCCGCGCATCACCTCAAAGGGGACGATCTCGATGTCGCCGGTCTTGAGGGCGATGTCGAAGGCGGCGGCGCCCATGCGCTCCTTCATGGCCTCGGTCAGCGGGGCGACCCAGGGGGCGATCTTCTCCTCGAGGGTGCCGGGGAAGTAGCCGAGCGAGCGGCCGGAGGGCACGTTCGGGCGGGTGATCACCACCTTGGCGATGCGGCGCTGGCGGAGCTGATCCGCGGCGCGGGTGCCGGCGATGAAGGTCTTGCCGGTGCCGGCCGGCCCCAGGACGATGACCTGCGGGGAGCGGGCAAGGGCGTCGAGATACTCGGCTTGCCGCTCGGTGAGCGGTTGGATCGGAGCGAGGTTGCGTTCTTCGTCGAAGCGTGTGCGATGAATGCGGGACGTGCGGTCTTCAACCAGTTCAAGTCGTGCGCGGCGTCTCTTCATGGATGTACACTCCAACGGGACTTGCCAACCTGGATCTGTTTCTGAACTGCCGTTTACCTGCTTGCTCCCGGTTCTACTCGTTTGCGGACTTAATACCGGCCCTAGACCGAAGGTTCCGCCCCGCGTTCGTCAGCCTGTGGAGAGCGTCACGACATGCCGTACGCGGCCGAATACGCGATGCAACTGCCGCACCAGCGCGCTTCGCGCCCGACGATTGCGCGCCGGGTGTGACCAAGGGGTGACGGTGCGGGGCGGGGCTTCGAAGATGCCGCGCGGCTGGCGCGGATGCATCAGGGTGGGCCGGAGCGATGCCGCCTCCGCGCGTCGACCGCACGAGCAGAGCGGAGAAAGCCAGCGGTGCCACGCTGGTGCATCTCCCGCCGCCCTGGGTCGCCGCGCAGCGCGCGCGATGCCGGGATGGATTGCGGGAACGGAAAGCCTCGACCGGATGCCGTACGGGACGGAGTGGCGTGGCATCCGGCACGATCGCGGATCCTCCCCGCCCGCAGGGGCGAAGCCGGCCGACCCTGCTGCCCTGAAACGTCCGGGCTTGGTCGGCGGGACTAGCTCGATCCAGCCTGGATAAAGCTGTCGAGGACCATCTTCCGGCCGGCCTTGTCGAAGTCAACGGTCAGCTTATTGCCATCCACGCCGGCGATCGTTCCGGGGCCGAACTTGGTGTGGAACACGCGCTGGCCCATCTCGAACGCCGACGGCGCGCCCGTCGATTTGGCGATGAGCTCGCCCTCGATCTGGCGCGGACCGCCCGAAAAGCCGCCAGACCGGCCGCCCGGCGCGGAGCCGAAGCCGCGGCCGCCCTGCGGCGCCGTGTTGGCCTGCGCCCGCTGCCAGCCGGGTGTGCCGTAGCTCGACCCGAACGGCGTCGGGTTGCGGTCGAACCGCGAGGCTCCGGCCGAGAAATGGGCGGGCGCCTCGACCACGTCGACCGCCGTCTCGGGCAATTCGTCGATGAACCGGGACGGGATGGTCGAGGACCACAGCCCGTGGATGCGCCGGTTCACCGCGAAGGACAGCTTCGCCCGCTTGCGCGCCCGGGTGAGACCGACATGGGCGAGGCGCCGCTCCTCCTCGAGGCCGGCCCGGCCGCTCTCGTCGAGCGCCCGCTGGCTGGGGAACAGGCCGTCCTCCCAACCGGGCAGGAACACGGTGTCGAATTCGAGCCCCTTGGCGGCATGGAGCGTCATCAGCGAGACGCGCTCGGCGCCCTCGGTCTCGGAGGCTTCCATCACCAGGGAGACGTGCTCGAGGAAGGCCGCCATGTCGGGGAACTCCTCCATCGAGCGGACGAATTCCTTCAGGTTCTCCAGGCGCCCGGCGGCATCCGCCGAGCGGTCCTTCTGCCACATCTCGGTGTAGCCGGATTCCTCCAGAATCATCTGCGCCACCTCGCTGTGCGGCTGCGACTCCACCAGCCGCGCCCAGCGGGAGAAGCTCTCGGTCAGCGCCCGCAGGGTCGAGCGGACCCGGGGCTTCAACTCGTCGGTCTCGCACAGGCGCTCCGCGGCGATCCGCAGTGGCAGCCGGTTGGCCCGGCCATAGGTGTGGAGCTGCTGCAGGGTCGCGTCGCCGAGGCCGCGCTTGGGCGTGTTGACGATGCGCTCGAAGGCGAGGTCGTCGCTGACATTCATGGTGGCGCGCAGATAGGCCAGGGCGTCGCGGATCTCGGCGCGCTCGTAGAAGCGGGGGCCGCCGATCACCCGGTAGGGCAGGCCGAGCTGGACGAAGCGGTCCTCGATCTCGCGCATCTGCGCGGAGATCCGCACCAGCACGGCGATCTCCGACAGGGGGTGCTGCTTCGCCTGAAGGGATTCGATCGACTCGGCGAGCATCCGCGCCTCCTCCTCGGAATCCCAGGCGCCGGTCACGGTGACGCGCTCGCCCGGCTCGTCGTCGGTGCGCAGGGTCTTGCCGAGGCGGCTCTCGTTCTTGGCGATGAGACCCGAGGCAGCCGCCAGGATGTGGCCGGTGGAGCGGTAATTGCGCTCCAGCCGCACCACCACGGCGCCGGGGAAGTCGTGCTCGAAGCGCAGGATGTTGTCGACCTCGGCGCCGCGCCAGCCGTAGATCGACTGGTCGTCGTCGCCCACGCAGGCGATGTTCTTGCGGCTCTGCGCGAGCAGGCGCAGCCACAGGTACTGGGCGACGTTGGTGTCCTGGTACTCGTCCACCAGGATGTAGCGGAAGCGGTCCTGATAGTTGGCGAGCACGTCGGGATTTTCCCGCCAGAGCTTGAGGCACAGGAGCAGAAGATCGCCGAAATCGACGGCGTTCAGCGTCGCGAGCCGGGCCTGATAGGCGGTGTAGAGCGTGCCGCCCTTGCCGAACGCGAAAGAGGCGGCTTCGCCCGGGGGCACCTGCTCCGGCCCGAGGCCGCGGTTCTTCCAGCCGTCGATGGCGTGGGACAGGGCGCGGGCCGGCCAGCGCTTCTCGTCGACGTTCTGATCGGCGATCACCTGCTTCATCAGCCGGAGCTGGTCGTCGGTGCCGAGGATGGTGAAGTCGGATTTCAGCCCGACCAGCTCCGCATGGCGGCGCAGGATCTTGGTGCCGATCGCGTGGAAGGTGCCGAGCCAGGGCATGCCCTCGCCGGCGGGGCCGATCAGCGCACCGATCCGGTGCTTCATCTCCCGGGCGGCCTTGTTGGTGAAGGTCACCGCCAGGATATCGAAGGGTCGGGCACGGTTGGTGGCGATCAGGTGGGCGATGCGGGTGGTCAGCACCCGGGTCTTGCCGGTGCCGGCGCCGGCCAGCACCAGGACCGGGCCCTCCGTGGTCTCGACGGCGCGGCGCTGCTCGGGGTTGAGGCCTTCGAGGTAGGCGGCGGCGTCGCGGCGGAGCGCGCCCATGGCGCGGGCGGCGATGGAGGAGGCGGGAGCGCCGTCCCCGGCGGGCTGCGCGTGCGGGCGGTTCTGCATCCCGCATCCCTGGACCAAATCGCGAACGGCGTCGAGGTGGTTCGCGCGCGATGGGGATAGCCAAGGCCGGCGTGCGCGGGGCGAACACCCGGGTAAACGCACCTTGGATCGTCGTCTCGCCACCGCCCCACGACAGCACGCCGTCATTTCGGGGCCGCGAAGCGGAGCCCGGAATCCAGATCCGCCGCGCCACGGGAACCACGCGCGACGCTGCGCGGACAGCGGCTGCAAATTGCCCGCCTGCTGTGTTCCCGTGCGAGTCCAGGCACCCCGGAGCGACGGGGGTCTGACGGCGCGGCAGCCGGGCCGGCATCGCCGCTGGCGCCCGCGGGGACTTATCGTGCTATGGCCGTGGCGACTGACTCGCGGGGGCAGGCGGGGCGCGGCGGCACGATGAGGCCGCGGCCCCGCGCAGAGATGGTGCGGAACGGGACCATTGCGTGATCTTCTGACCGCGCTGGCGGGCGCCGTCATCCTGGTTCTCGTGGCGGCGCTTGCCGTCCCCCCCTTCGTTGATTGGCAGGCCCATCGTGCGCTGGTCGAGCGGGCGATCACCCGGTCCATCGGTGTCCCGGCCCGGACCGACGGCCGGATCGAGGTCCGCCTGCTGCCGTCGCCCCGGCTGCGCGTCGACCGGCTGCATCTGGGAGCCGACGCGGACCGGCCCACGCTCGACGCCCGGTTCGTCAAGGCCGAGATCGCCCTGGCGCCCCTCCTGAAGGGCGAGTTCCGCTTCACCGAGACCCGGATCGGCCGGGCGGAGATCAAGCTCCCGCTCGCCGGACCCGACGCCCTGAAGCTGCCGACCGATTTCGGCGAGGCCCTGCGCGCGCGCGACTTCGCGATCGAGGCCCTGCACGTCCAGCAGTTCCTCGTCACCACGCAGGTGCCGGCCACCGGCCGGACCGACCAGCTCTACGTCCAGGACCTGACCCTCCAGGCGCCGGCCCTGGTCGGGCCCTGGCGCGTGGAGGGAACGAGCGGCGGCATCCCGTTCCGCGCCGTCAGCGGCACGCCGGGGCCCGACGGGCGGCTCGCCGTGAAGATCTCGGGCGGCGGCGACGCGCATCCACGGTTCGAGGCGGATGCACGCTTCGGCCTCGTCCCGGCGGAATCCGGCCGCGCCGTCTCGGTCGAGGCCGAGGGCTCCGCCCGCCTCGTGGTCGGACCGCCGACCCAGGCCGCCGGCGCCTACCTGCCGTTCTCCATCGGTGGGGCCTTCAAGGCCCGCGGCACCCAGGTGCGGTTCGAGAACGTCGATCTCGCGATCGATCCGGGCGGCCGCGCCCTGCGGCTCAACGGGACCGGCCGTCTCGACCTGCGCCAGTGGCGCGCCGGCCTGAACCTGGAGAGCCGCCGCCTCGACCTCGACGCGTTCCTGGCCACGCCCGAGGGCCAGAGCCTGATCGCCCGCGGCCTGCCGAGCTGGGCCGGGGGCCTGCCGGCCATGCTCGACCTCGATCTCGCGGTCGGCAGCGCCGTGGTGGGCGGCGAGGAATGGTCGAACCTCGCGCTCACCGGCACCCTGGAGCGTGCGGGCGGCCTGCTGCTGCGCCGCCTCGCGGTGACCGGACCGGCGGACTCGAGCGTCAGCGTGAGCGGGCAGGTCGAGACCGCGCCGTTCCGCCTGACCGGCCCGGTGGTGCTGAGCGCGCCGGATTCCGAGGCGCTCGGCCGCTACCTGCGCCGCCTCGGCCTGGACGGTCCCCTGACCGTGCTCCTCGACGGACGCCGGATCGAGGCTGCCGCCGACGTGTCCGCCGACGCGGCGAGCCTGTCCCTGCGCAACCTCCGGCTCGGCCTCGGGCCGGCACGGATCACCGGCAATGCCCGCTACACCGCCGCGGAGACCGGAACGCGCGGGCGGTTCGAGGCGCAGATCCGCGCGAGCGGCATCGACATCGCCGGCCTCCCGCCCGTCGGGACGGCGCTGGGGAGTCTGCGCGATCTCGACTTGGCTCTGACCCTGGAGGCGCGGGACGTCCGCTTCGGGGCGGCGGGCTCTGGAAACGGCACCATCGCGGCGCGCATCCAGTCGGACGGCGCGGGCCTCGCGGTCGACAGTCTCGACGTGACCGACCTCGCGGGCGCGAGCGCCGCGCTCTCCGGCCGGATCAGCGCGGACGGGACCGGCCGCGTCTCGGGGCGCCTGAAGGCCCCGGTGGCGGCGCCGCTGCTCGGCCTGCTCGAACGGGTCTGGGTCGGCGAGATCCGCCTGCTGCCCGCCTTCCTGCGGGACGCGCCCCTCGATCTCGCCGTCGCCCTCGACCGGGAGGGCGGCGCTTCCGAGGCCCTGCGCACCCAGGCGAAGGGCAATGCCGGCGGCGGCACCCTCGACCTGATCCTGGCGAGCCGCGGGACGCGGATCGAGGGCGGCACCGCCACTCTGACGACCCCGCGCGCCGGCCTGTGGTTCGGGCGGACCGACATCGCCGGCCTCCAGCGTCCCGCCGAACTGCACCTCAAGGCCGAGCGACCGGGCGCCGACACCCTCGCCCTCACCATCGACGGAACCGTGGCGGGCATCCGGATAGCGACCGGCCGGCCGCTCCAGATCGGGGCCGACGCCGTACCCGTCGGCGGCGAGGTCCGGGCCGACACGGCCGATCTCGCCCCGTTCCTGACGCTCGCCGGGGCCACGCGCCTCCAGCCGGGCGCCTGGCCGGCGGACCTGGCCGTCACCCTGTCGCGGGACGGGAGCGACAGCGTCGCCGCCCTCACGGGCAAGGTCGCGGGCTCGGGCGTGACCGGTACGCTGATGCGGGCGCCCGGCGGGGCCCTACGCGGCCGTCTCGGCCTGGACCGCCTGTCGCTGCCGCAGCTCGCCGCTGCGCTGCTGCTTCCGACGGAGGCGAGCGGCCGGTTCGCGCCGCCGCCGCCGCACCCGTCCGCCGCCCTCGACGCGCGCATCGCCAGCCTGGAGCTCGGGCGCGGCCTCGTGGCGACCGAGGCCTCCTTCGCTCTCGGGCTGACCGACACGAGCCTGACCCTGCAGGACCTCACGGCCAAGCTCGCCGGGGGACGGATCGCGGGCTCGGCCACGATCGCCCGGCTCGGGGCGGCCGCCGCGATCACCGGCGAGGGCAAGATTGACGCGGCCGCGATCCCGGCGCTCGCCGGGGGCAGCCCGCTCGGCGGCCGCCTGAGCGCCGACCTGCGCGTCTCCACCACGGCGGAGACGCTGACGGGCCTCGGCGAGGGTCTCTCGGGCAGCGGCACGCTCACCCTTCAGGACCTGAGCGTGCCCGAGGCCGATCCCGCCGGGCTCGGACGGGCCCTGGCGCGGGCGGCCGAGATCGACGACCCCCTGCGCAAGGGCCGGCTCCAGGCCCTGGTCTCCGAGGAACTCGCGAAAGGCGGCGCGCAGGCACGCGGCCCCGCCCGCGCCGCGGCCACCATCGTCGGCGGCGTGCTGCGGGCCGGCCCCCTCGACATCGATTTCGGACCCACGCGCTGGACCGGCACGGTCGGCTACGACCTGCGTGCCGGCCGACTCGACGCCCGCGGCACGCTCGCCGGCGGCCCGGTGCCCCGGGGCTGGAATGCCGGCCCGCCGGCCGTCCAGCTCGGGCTGACGGGGCCGCTCGGCGCGCCCGAACGGACCCTCGATGTCGGCGCGCTGTCGAATGGGCTCGCCGCCTTCGTGCTGCAGCGCGAACTGGAGACGATCGAGCTGTCCGAGGCCGACCAGGTGGAGCGGCAGCGGCGCCGCGCCCGGATCGAGATGGACCGGGCCCGCGCCGCGGCTTTGAAGGCTGCTGCCGACAAAGCCGCGGCCGAGAAGGCCGCCGCCGAGCGCGCCGCCGCCGAGGAGGCCACCCAGCGGGGCCGAGCGCAGGGCGAAGGGCAGGGGGCCGCACCCGCCGAGGCGCAGCATCCGTAATCGCTCAGGGGATTCGCCCACTGGGCCGACGACACCCACGCAGCTGCTGTGTGAACTCAGAGACCGGTGCGGGAGAGGCAGCCCGCATAGCATCCTGTCTGGCCGGCCAGTGGCTGCCGTCGTGCCCAGGATTCGCACGGACAGTTGATCCGACGTCCGGGTATGCCGCGGGCGCACCCGACAAGGACAGCGCCGGAGCGCACCCCGGACCGGTTCCCCATCCCCTCAGGCGAGGAAGCGCCGGTCGACGGTCTGGAACAGGTAGAAGCCGTTGAAGCGCACCGCCGTGTCGGCGGCCCGATCGTCGAAGTCGAGCGGTTGCCGGCTGCCGTCGCAGAGCTTGCCGCCGAAGGTCCAGCGGCCCGCACCGATGAAGGGCGGGACGCTGCTCGCCTCCGGCACCGCGCAGCAGAGGCCCTCCACGCTCTTGAGCTGGAACAGGTTGTAGCTTCGCATCCGAAGTCCTCCGCCTGGCCGCCCTCGCGCCAAATTTTCCCAATACAAGATCTTGCATTGCGAAAAATCGGCTTGACCGTGCTCATAATGGCACAATCAGTCGAGTTTGTGACGGTCAAGTTTCAGGGACGTTTCGGTTCAACTCCTCGATCCAGATGCGCGCGGACCCGTCCGAGGGCGCCCGCCAGTCGCCCCGCGGCGACAGCGAGCCGCCGGCCGAGACCTTCGGCCCGTTCGGGAGCGCCGAGCGCTTGAACTGGCTGAAGCCGAAGTAGCGGGTCAGGAAAACGGCGAGCCAGCGGCGGATCTCGGGCAGGTCGTAGGCGACACGCTTGGTCTCGGGAAAGTCCGGCGCCCAGAATCCGCGCTCCCGGTCGCCCCAGGCGTGGAGCGCCAGGAAGGCGATTTTCGAGGGCCGGAACCCGTGGCGCAGCGTGTAGAACAGGTTGAAATCCTGCAGCGCGTAGGGGCCGATCGTGCCCTCCGTGCTCTGCGGGCTGTCGTCTTGGTCCACCGGCACCAGCTCGGGGGAGATCTCGGTGTCGAGCACCGCCTGGAGGGTGCGTGCCTCGTCCGGCCCGACCTCGCCGTTGCCGATCACCCAGCGGATCAGGTGCTGGATCAGCGTCTTGGGCACGCCGGCATTGACCGCGTAGTGGCTCATCTGGTCGCCGACCCCGTAGGTGCACCAGCCGAGCGCCAGCTCCGAGAGGTCGCCGGTGCCGACCACGATGCCGCCGGCGTGGTTGGCCAGCCGGAACAGGTAGTCGGTGCGCAGGCCCGCCTGCACGTTCTCGAAGGTCACGTCGTAGACCGCCTCGCCCTTGGCGAAGGGGTGATTCATGTCGGCGAGCATCTGCTTGGCGGCCGGGCGGATGTCGATCTCGGCCGCCGTGCAGCCGAGCGCCTTCATCAGGGCGTGGGCGTTGGTCTTGGTGGCGTTCGAGGTCGCGAAGCCCGGCAGCGTGTAGGCCAGGATGTCCGAGCGCGGGTAGCCCAGGCGGTCGAAGGCCTTGGCGATCACGATCAGCGCGTGGGTCGAATCGAGGCCGCCCGAGACGCCGATGACGGCCTTGCGGGTGCCGGTGGCCTCCAGGCGCTTGGCGAGGCCGGCGACCTGGATGTTGTAGGCCTCGTAGCAATCCTGCGCGAGGCGCGTCGGATCGGCCGGCACGAACGGGAAGCGCTCGATCCGCCGGATCAAGCCGAGATCGGCTTCCGGAGCGCTGAGCCGGAACGGCACGCGGCGATAGGGGAGGGCGTGGCGCCGCGCATCGTCGTCGAAGCTGCCGGCCTGCAGCCGCTCCTGGGCGATCAGGTCGAGGTCGATATCGGCCGTCGTCGTCACCGGGCCTTCGGGGAAGCGCTCACCCTCGGCGAGACGCACACCCAACTCGTCGATGCTGGTCTGGCCGTCCCAGGACAGGTCGGTGGTCGATTCGCCCTGGCCGGCGGCGGCGTAGACATACGCGCAGGCGCCGCGCATCGAGGCCGCCCGGGACAGCAGCGCCCGCGACTCGGCCCGGCCGACGGTGATCGGGCTTCCGGAGAGGTTCGCCAGCACCGTGGCGCCCGCCAGCGCCGCGCGCATGCCGGGGGGCTCGGGCACCCACAGGTCCTCGCAGATCTCGACCCCGACCACGAGGCCCGGCAGATCCTCGGCCGGGAACAGCAGGTCGGCGCCGAAGGGCGCCTCGTGACCGGCGACCCGGATGATCTCGCCCAGGATCCCGGCGCCGGAAGCGAAGTGGCGCTTCTCGTAGAACTCCCGGTAATTCGGCAGGAAGGTTTTCGGCACGACGCCGAGCAGGCGGCCGCCCTGGATCGCCAAGGCGCAGTTGTAGATCCGGTGGCGCCAGCGCAGCGGCGCGCCGACGAGCAGCAGCGGCCGGAGGCTGGCCGTTTCGGCGATCACGCGGGCTGCGGCGGCCTCGACCGCGTCCAGCAGGGTCTGCTGCAGCAGCAGGTCCTCGATCGCGTAGGCCGAGAGGCCGAGTTCGGTGAACACCGCCAGCGCCGCCCCCGAATCGTGGCAGGTCCGGGCGAGGTCGAGGATTACGTCGGCGTTGCGCTCGGGTTCGGCCGGGTGGCTGCGGCCGGTGCAGGCGGCGACACGGGCGAAGCCGTGGCGGTAGAGGGAGCGGAAGCGCGCCGGCGATTCGGAGGTGGCTTGCGACACGGGCACCTGTCCGGATGAGGGGTGGCTGCGAATATTATATGGGACGCGGCAGGGTGGTGGCAGCACCGCGTCACGCCGGTCAACGCGTCGGGACGGAGTTTGGCCTCCGTCTGCCCTCCACAGCCGCCTTGGCATCGGGGGTCCACCTGCGACGCGCCGGAATGACCAGGCGGCGGTCGGGCGAAGGACCCCGCATGGTTTCCGCACCGCAATCGGTGGCAAGCCTCCATTAACGACGAATGGCCTAACTCAGGGACAGCCGCCGCGCGTCGGCGGATCCCTGTTTCGAGTATCGTTCGAGAACCCATGCGCGCATCGGGACGGCCTCCGTACTCCCACCGTGACCCCGCCCGCCCTGTGCGCGGCGGCGACCGCTCGGGCCTCTCCCTGGGAGCCCTTGCGCACCGGCTGATGGCTCTCCGCGCCAGCCTCACCCGCCGCCTGTCCGGCTCCCCGGCCGGCCTGCCCGCGCGCCCGTCCTACGGCGCCCCCGGACGCCGGGCGGAGCCGAGCTGGCTCACCGCGCCGGCCGCGATGGTCGGCCGCGACTCCGCAGAGCGCGCCCCGCGCGCCGCTCCGTCGGAGCCCCAGTGGCCGGCCCAGATCTTCGACGACCGGGCGAGCCTCGACGCGCTGGACGCGCCCGTCCTCGAGAGCCGGATCGACCGCAGCGCCTCCTCGCCGGGCGTGCTGGTGCGCCAGCCGCGCCGTCCCTCCGCCATCGCGCCGGAGCAGGCGCCGGCCACCGCACCCGTGCCGGCTCCGGCCGCGCCCTCGGCCGTGCGCTGGACCCGGACGCCCGATTCGGTGCTGCAGGAGCGCCGCCAGCGTGCCCTCGAGGCCGAGCGCGTCGCCCTGGAGCGCGCCCGCGCCGACGCGCAGGCGGCAGCCCTCGCTCAGGAGACCGAGCGGGCCGCGCGCGACGAGGCGGAGCGCGAGCACATCGAGCGCGCACGACTTGCCGCCGAGGAGGCCGAGCGCCTGTCCGCCGCACCGGCCCTGCCCGAAGCCGCCGCGCTGGACGCGGAGGCGGTGCCCCTGTGGCGCCAGCCTTTCGTCGCGCCGCCGGGCGTCCGCTTCTTCCGCACGCCGGACCGCCGCCCGGTCCGGCCCGCTGTCGAGCTCGCCGCGTCGACGGCGGTGATCGCCCCCGTGACGGCCGCGCCGGTCGTCGCGGCGGCGATCGAGGAGGTCGTCCCGGCCCGCGACTGGTCCGACCTTCCGGACTGGTCCGAAGTTCAGCCCTGGTTCGAGGGCGGCGACTGGTCGTCCGTGGACGCCTGGTCGGCCCTGGAGGCGCCGCCCGCCGCAACCGTGCCGGCGTCCGAGGGCGTCGTCGCGCCGGCGGCGTCCGACGAGCGCTTCGTGTCGATGCCCCTCGACGTCTCGCACCTGCGTTCCCTGCCGCCGCGGCCGGTCTACGTGCTCGACCGGCTCGTGCGGTTCGACCAGCCGCCGCGGCCCGCCGACGGGCAGGATAACGGCGTCGAATCCGGCCAGCGGACCGACGAGGCCGCGGCGATCCGGAGCGCCTTCCTGCCGTCCGCCGCCCCGGCGGCGTCCGGTCTGTCGCTGGTCTTCGGCCCCGGCATCGCGGCCGAGCCGGAGGCCCCGCGCCGCGCCCCGGTCCTGAGCGCCATGGCGGCTCGGGCGGCGATCCGCGCGGCCGGCCAGCCGAGCCCGCTCCCGCCGGCGCCCCCGGCCCAGCCCGAAGCCGTCCCGGCGCCGACGGCGGCCGCCTCGGTCACCGAGCGTGCCGAAGCCGAGCGCGTGGTGATCCCGATGACTCCGCGCCCGGTCCTGCTCCGGGGCAAGCTGGCGCCGCAGCCCGAGCCGGTTCCGGCCGAGGCTGAGGTCGAGGCCGAGCCCGTCGCGGTCGAGCCCGTCGCGGTCGAGCCGGTCGCTGCCCTGCCGGTCCCAGCGCCGGTCGCGGTGCCGATGGTGGCGCCCCGGGCACACCTGATCCCGGCCGGCCGCCATCTCGAGATCGCCCCGATCGAGAACGCCGACTACGAGCTGCCGTCCCTCGACCTGCTCGCCCTGCCAGCGCCGGGCGGCAGCGAGGAGGTCGATGCCGACGTGCTGGAGCAGAACGCCCTCAACCTGCAGCAGACGGTCCAGGATTTCGGCGTGCGCGGCGACATCCTGGCGGTGCGGCCCGGTCCGGTCGTCACCCTCTACGAGCTCGAGCCCGCGCCGGGCACCAAGTCCAGCCGCGTGATCGGCCTGTCGGATGACATCGCCCGCTCCATGTCGGCGGTCTCGGCCCGCGTCGCGGTCGTCCCCGGCCGCAACGTCATCGGCATCGAATTGCCGAACGAGACCCGCGAGACGGTGTACCTGCGCGAGCTGCTTTCGTCGGCCGATTTCGCCGAGAGCAAGCACAAGCTGGCTCTGTGTCTGGGCAAGAACATCGGCGGCGAGCCGATCATCGCCGACCTCGCGCGCATGCCGCACCTCTTGGTCGCCGGCACCACCGGCTCGGGCAAGTCGGTGGCGATCAACACCATGATCCTCAGCCTGCTCTACCGGCTCAAGCCGGAAGAGTGCCGCCTGATCATGGTCGATCCCAAGATGCTGGAGCTGTCGGTCTACGACGGCATCCCGCACCTGCTCTCCCCCGTCGTCATCGACCCGAAGAAGGCTGTGATCGCCCTCAAATGGGCCGTGCGCGAGATGGAGGAGCGCTACAAGAAGATGTCGAAGATCGCGGTCCGCAACATCGACGGCTACAACGCCCGCATGAAGGAGGCCCGCGAGAAGGGCGAGACCATCACGCGCACGATCCAGACCGGCTTCGACCGCCACACCGGCGAGGCGGTCTACGAGGACGAGGCGATGGACCTGGCGCCGCTGCCGTACATCGTGATCGTGGTCGACGAGATGGCCGACCTGATGATGGTGGCCGGCAAGGACATCGAGGGCGCGATCCAGCGGCTGGCGCAGATGGCGCGCGCGGCCGGCATCCACCTGATCATGGCCACCCAGCGCCCGTCGGTGGACGTGATCACCGGCACGATCAAGGCGAACTTCCCGACCCGGATCAGCTTCCAGGTGACCAGCAAGATCGATAGCCGCACGATCCTGGGCGAGATGGGCGCCGAGCAGCTTCTGGGCCAGGGCGACATGCTGTTCATGGCCGGCGGCGGGCGCACGACGCGCGTGCACGGGCCGTTCTGCTCGGACAGCGAGGTCGAGAGCGTGGTCGCCCACCTCAAGCGCCAGGGCCGGCCCAGCTACCTCGACGCCGTCACCGCCGACGATTCGCCCGAGGAGCCCGCCAAGGAGGGCGGCCGGGGCCGCGGGCAAGGCGGCCGCGGCCGACAAGGCCGAACGCTCCGACGAGCCCGAGGAGGAGGCGCCCGTCTTCGACATCGGCGCCTTCGCGGCGGCGGCCGGCGGCGACTCGGACGATCTCTACAAGCAGGCGATCGAGGTAGTTCTGCGCGACCAGAAGGCCTCGACCAGCTACATCCAGCGCCGGCTGCAGATCGGCTACAACCGCGCCGCCTCGATCATGGAGCGGATGGAGATCGAGGGGATCGTCGGCCCGGCCAACCATGCCGGCAAGCGCGAAATCCTGGTCGCCGGCGCGCCGCACATGTCGAGCGGGATGTACGACGACGAGTGAGACGCTGTCCGGGCCGCCTCCCACGGGGGGCGGCCCGGACGTCGCATCTTCGCCACAGGGCGGGTTTCTAAGCCCTGTGTCCCGCCCCTTGTTCGCCGCCGGAGCCCGCCTTTGGGCCCCCAGGAGACTCTGCCGATGATCGGCCGCCGCATCCGCACAGCCGGCACCCTGATCGCCGCCGCGCTGTGGCTCGCGACCGCCAGCCCGGCCGACGCGCAGGTCGGCGCCTTCATCGACAGCCTGTTCGGCCACAAGGAGGAGCCCGCACCGCAGCCGGAGGCCGCCCCGGCGGCGCCCGCGCCGGCCAAGAAGCCCGCGCCCAAGGCCAAGGAAGCGAGCAAGGAATCGAAGCCCGTCAAGTCGGGCAAGGGCGGCGACAAAGCCGACCATAAGGCGCCCGAGCCCAAGGTCGCGGCGGTCGGCGCGCCGAGCGCGATCGTCACCGGCGACTCGGCGGATCCCGCCACGCTGCTGGCCCAGGCCAACGCCTATTTCAACGGCATCAACACCCTCACGGGCAACTTCATGCAGATCGGCGCCGACGGGCGGCGGATCGGCGGCAAGCTGACGCTGGCCAAGCCCGGCCGCCTGCGCTTCGACTACGATCAGCCCTCGCCCCTGGAGGTCGTCGCCGACGGCACCTCGGTGGCGGTCCGTGACCGCAAGCTCAACACCCAGGACCTCTACTTCATCACTCAGACGCCGCTGAAATTCCTGCTGCGCGAAAAGATCGATCTCGCCCGCGACCTCACCGTCACCGACGTGGCCAACGATCCGGGCGGCGTGCGCATCAGCCTGGAGGACCGTGCGACCCTCGGCGGCACCTCGAAGATCCAGCTGTTCTTCGACGCCGACGTGAAGACCCTGTCGCAGTGGCGGATCACCGATCCGCAGGGCTACCTCACCACGGTGACGCTCTCGAACCTGCAGAAGGGCAAGAGCGTCGACGGAAGCCTGTTCTTCATCAATTACGGCCGCGCCGAGGACAAGGCGATGCAGCAGCAGATCCAGCAGACGCAGCCGTGACGGGCATCAAGCGCCGGTCGCGCTGAGCCCGGTCTCCCGCCACCGGTCCAGCTCCCGGTCGATGGCTTCCTCGGTGCCGCGCAGGAACTCTGCGGCCGGCAGGCCCGGGGCGACGGCGGCGAGGTAGCTCACCACCACCGTGCCGGACCGGGTCGCCGTCCCGCCGGGCCAGAACAGGCCGGAATTGAGCGCTACCGGCACCACCGGCAGCCCCAGCCGGCCGTAGAGCAACTCGACGCCGCGCTTGAAGCGCAGGGGCGCGCCGATCCCGCCGCGGGTGCCCTCTGGGAAGATCAGCACCGAGCGCCCGGCCGCGACCGCCGCCCGGCCGCCATCGATCATGGTGCGCAGCGCCTGGGTACCGTTGGTGCGGTCGATGACGATCATCGGCGAGCGCCGCAGGAACCAGCCGACCACCGGGATCGCCAGAAGCTCCTGCTTGGCGACGATCGCCACGTCCGGCACCAGGACCAGGAAGGCCAGCGTCTCCCAGGTTGACTGGTGGTTGGCGACGATCAGGCAGGGCTCGGCCGGCAGGTGCTGGCGGCCTTCCTCGACGTAGCGCAGCCCGACGATCCGCCGCAGCCCGCCCAGGATCCCGCGCGCCCAGAGCCGCGTCGCCCGCCGGATCGGCCGCTGCGGCGAGCCGGACAGGAGGAAGATCGCCAGCGGTGCGAGGAACAGGGTCGTCCACGCCGCCCAGTAGACGGCAAACAGGAGCGAGCGGGCATGTGCCATGGCAGGGCCTCGACGAGGGGCCCGGGTCAGGGCAGGGCCCGGGCATAGCGCCTGCCGGCCCGGCACGCACGGCCTTTTGCCTCACAGACGGTGAACGGACTGTCGCGGGCCGCGAAATCGGCTATCGGAGCGCAACGCCGTCCGAACCCCAGCGCCGCCCGTGCAACTCACCGTCACCACCTGGAACATCAACTCGGTGCGCCTGCGCATCGACCTGGTGCTGCGCTTCCTCGCCGAGCACAAGCCGGACGTGCTCTGCCTGCAGGAGACCAAGTGCCCGGACGACGCCTTCCCGCTGAAGGCCCTGCGCGGCTCCGGCTACGAGCACGTGATGTTCGCCGGCCAGAAGGGCTACAACGGCGTCGCGATCCTCTCGCGCTTCCCCCTGCACACCCGCAGCGTGATGGGCTTCTGCGAGCGGGCGGACGCCCGCCACATCTCGGCGGTGCTCGGGCCGGAGGCGGGGGCGGCCTCGGGTATCGTGCTGCACGATTTCTACGTGCCGGCCGGCGGCGACGTGCCGGACCGCGACCTCAATCCGAAATTCGCCCACAAGCTCGACTTCCTGACCGAACTGCGCGCCTGGGGCGGCAAGCGCGTCTCCGGACCGGCGATCCTGATGGGCGACCTCAACGTCGCGCCGCTGGAGCACGATGTCTGGTCGCACAAGCAGCTCCTCGACGTGGTGAGCCACACGCCGGCAGAGACCGAGGCGCTCGAGGTCCTGCGCGGGGAGGCGGGCTGGATCGACACGGCGCGCCACCTCACGCCGGAGCCGGAGAAGATCTACACGTGGTGGAGCTACCGCTCCCCCGACTGGGCGGCCGCCAACAAGGGGCGGCGCCTCGACCATCTCTGGGTTTCGCCGGACTTGGCCGGGACGGTCCGCAAGGTTGAGGTGCTGCGCGAGGCCCGCGCCTGGGAGCGCCCGTCCGACCACGCGCCGGTGACCCTGACGCTGGATCTCTGATCCTGCGCCGCACGCGGAACCGCGCTGCATCCGGAGCATTGCCCGCTCACGAACCCGCGACGCGAGCCAGCCCCGATGCGCAAGATCCTGATCGCCTTCCTTCTGCCGAAGGTCGTGTCCTACCTGCGCCGCCGCTACGGCAACCCGCACCCGGCGCGCAACCGCGCCTTCTGAGCGGGCAGCCCAGCAGAGCGTCAAGCGCGGCCGGGGCCCGGGTCCCGGCCGCGCCGTGCGGACGATCGGTGCCCCAGCTGGATGTTGGTCCGCCGGGAAGTCGCCAGCGCCCGCCCGACAGTCTGGGCCAGGTTGTCGTACCGGCAGGTCGGCCCGCAAACGCAGCCCGCTTCTCCCGCATCCGCGCCCCGTGGCCCGCTCAGACCGCCGGGCCGGTCTCGGCTTCGGGAAACTGCAGTGCTTTCGGAACGGGATTGATCGCGATGTCGGTCTCACTGAAAGGCGGCGCCCGCCCCAAATCGACATGGTCGCCGAGGACCCGGCGCGCCGACAGGATCTTCTGAAACGCCTGCCGGTCGGCGCCCGCGTTGCGCGCCAGATCTTCCAGCCGGCGGAGCTTCTCGATCGTCAGGGCCGTCGCCGCTTCGGCCGAGGCAGGCCCGTTGACGGCCAAGTGCTGGACGAGCCAAGCCGTATGATCATCGAGGTCGATGATATCTGTGCCCATGGCGGCCATCCCATCCAACGTCATCATCGTTCCGGGCGTATGCCGAGACTGAGCATCGATCATTAACCTACCGAAGCAATCGGCCTGGATTTCAGGGCGACGCCGCGGATTTCAGCTTCCCGAACCGTTTGAGGAGACGCTCCCGCTTCAGCCGCGACAGGCGATCAATCCAGAACACGCCGTCGAGCTGATCGATCTCGTGCTGGATGACCGCGGCCAGGAAGCCGTCCGCTTCCTCCTCGTGGTCCGCTCCGTCGAGGTCTTTGTAGCCGAACCGGATGCGCGCGGGCCGGGTGATCCGCTCGCGGACGCCCGGCATGCTGACGCTGCCCTCCTCGTAGGTCGCCATGTCGGCGGATGCCCAGGCGAGGGCGGGGTTGACGTAGACATGCGGAGCTTGCTCCGGCGACATCCGGATCACCATGACCCGCGCGGACACGCCGATATGCGGGGCCGTCAAGCCGATGGCGCTCGCGTTCACGAGCGCGTCCCGGACATCGTCGGCCAGAACCTTCAGGCCCGGCCCGAACTCATCGACCGGGGTGGCCGGACTCGAGAGACGTGGATCCGGAAACAGGACCAGCGCGCGCGCCGACATGACGGGTCCCACTCCTGCGAGGCTCAAGAATCTGCGAGGCTCAAGAATCTCACCACCCTCTATCGAAGCCTGGCGGCGTGGTGAACAGGGCTGTCCACGCATCCAGTGGCGCTGAGTCCGACGTGCTGGTCGGCCAGGGCGGGCTCCTGGCGATACGGAGGCGGCAGGCTAGGGCAGCCGACGGACGGTCAGGCCGGTCCGTCAGAGGCCGTCCCCGGTCGCGCGACGGCTCTCATCCCGGCATCGGCTTGGCGTGACGGAGACTTCGGAGGCCATCGGCTCAGCAAGCGGGCCGAAGCTCAGGAAGACCTCGTAGGCCATCTCGGCCAAGGCGTGGCCGATCCACGCCGTCGTATCCCAGATCTCGTTCATGGCGCGGTGTCCTCAGCGGGCTCGAACCCGTGACGCCCGGAAGGCCGTGGCAACACGGTCTCCCGGACGCGCGGCGTCAGGCGAAATGCGCGGGCAGGCTCAGGGCCTGCGCATAGGTCATCAGCGCGATCGCGCCGCCGATCAGCGTGGCAGCAAGGGTGATGCGGTTCGTCCAAGTCATCGTAGGCTCCATCGGGTTCGCGACTGTGTTCGCGTGATGAACCCGATGTATGCCTAAGCTTTCAGGCCCGACGTGTTCTGGGACACCCACGACACGACGGGACATCCGGACGGGCCGGCCGGTCGCTAGATCGTCTCGTAGGCGAACAGAATCGCGATGACCGACAGGCTGATCAGCCCAAGGACGAAGCCGATGTCGGCGCAGCGCTCCAGGCGGATCGCGAGGCCGCTCTCGGCAGCCAGGCGGATCGACAGGTAGGAGGAGATCGCGCTGGCCAGAAACAGGATGGCCGTCAGGGCGGCCGCCTCGTCGACGTGGCTCGGACCGATGCGGCCCTCGACGATCTTCACCAATCCGATCAACGTGGTGCAGACGCCGACCATGGTCCCGGCATTGGGCAGGATGTGGCGCGACAGGCCTTCCTCGCCGGAACGCTGTCTCCCTGGGTTCCTGGTCATGCGCCCCCGCGGCTGTCCACCGGCCGGTTATCGGCTCATCTTGGCCGCCTGAGGAGTCCTGCCATGAAGCGCCCGCTGACCACCGGTTTCGTCGCGCCGCCGCCAAGCGGGTCGCGGCCAACCGCGCCCGAAGACCCGCCCGTGCCGACCTGGCGGGAGGTTGCACCGATCGTGGCGGCTCTGGTCGCTGTCCTGGAGGCGATCGAGACCGGCCCGAAGGCCGGCCCGGCGATGAAGGCCCATCGCTCCGCCATGCGCCGCCAGGGCGAGGCCGCCGCAGCTCTGGGCGGTCCCGAGGCGATAGCAGCGGTGCTGCAGCAGGTCGCCGCCACCGATCCCCAACGCGCCGAACGCCGCCTCGCGTTCATCCGCGAGGCCTGGACGGGGCTGTCAGGCTGGCCGCCTGACGCCCCGCCCGACGGCCATGATCACCAACCCCCGTAGAAGCGGCGCGGGCCGTCGTAGCCGCCGGGGCCACGCTCGTAGCCACCGTATCCGTAGCCCGGCCGGCCACCATAGGGGCCACGCGGCCCGCCGTAGCCCCAGCCGCGATCGTTCGGCCGGCAATGGCCCCACGGGTTCTGGTGGAAGCCGGGACCGCAGCCGCCGGCCACGCGTTCGATGAGACCGCCGCCGTCCGGTGGGCCGTATCCGAACGGCGCCGCCTGTGCCGCCGTGGCTGTGGCGAACCCCGCCGCCAGCACCGCGGCCATCCCGAGCAACCTGGAGCGCTTCATGACACGATCTCCTGAGAACCCTGACCCCGGACTTGCCGGGCCGGATGACAGGAAGATGCCGCCGCGACCGTGAACCGGGTCCGGTCGGGCTGTTCATCATTCCGACGGGGCGGCGCGGCGCCCGACATGCGGGCCGCGGCGCGGAGTGGGGAGCGGCATCAAGAGGGCGCGGCCAAGGGACTTCGGGCCGCGGCTCGACGTTCCCGTGCCGAGGCGCGTTGAAAGGATCGTCCCGGTGGCGTCAGGACCGGGGCCGGATCGGGAGATGCGGATGACGGATGCGGTGCACGACAACGGCGACCGGAGCCGCTTCGAGCTGGCGGTCGGCGGCGAGGTCGTCTTCGCCACGTATCGCCGCGAGGCCGGGCAACTCGTCATCAGCTACGTTTACGCACCGCCCGCCCTGCGCGGCACCGGGGCGGCCGACCGGCTCATGGCGGGCGTCGCGGCGCGCGCCCGGGCCGGCGGCGAACGGATCGTGCCCCTCTGCGGCTACGCGCGGGCGTGGCTGCGCCGGCACCCCGCGGATCACGATCTGCTCGCGTGAGGAGCGGTCGGGATCGGCTTCCGATCCCGATCGGAGCCGAGGACGGGTGCCGCCGTCTTTGCGAGCGGAGCGAAGCAGTCCAGTCGGCGTCGCGCTTCGGGGCGTCGCGCTGCCCTCGGGCGCTTCATCTCTGCGCGTGATGACGGAGCGGGCTGGATCCCCGCAAGGCTTCAACATCGCACCTGATCAGATGCGGTCGCGTGCCCCGGGTAAATCCGACGCTTGTTACCCGCTCACGAGGTCGGCTCGGGGTGGATTTCTCCCTGCCCGCTTCCGAGCGGCAAAGGCATGAGAGCGAACGTCGTCGCTCACCCGCTTGCAACCCTACCCGGGCCCTGGCTGCGTCCGCTTCTAGCAGGTCCGGAGGGGTCTGAAGTCTCGCCGGATCGCTCCGCATAGGTATGCCGTTCTGTGATGGAAGGGCCCGGCGCGGGCTTACGCAATCTAGACCCGCGTCCGCGGAGCCGCGAAGGTCTCACAAGACGAGACTGCCGAGGCCGTCCGATATTTCGCGCACAAGACAAGGGCCGCCGTATCTTGCGATTCTTGGCTATCCGGAGAACGACAGGATCGCCCCAGAGCTGGCATTGTCGGTTCGGGTCCTTACTTGACAGCGTGCGGTTTTGTTCAATACAAGGAGGCGAATCTGTGTGGTGTCTTTGTTGTTTTTCGGTATTGACCTGAAATGGCTGAATGTCAGCTCAAATAAAAAAGTCTCAGCGGCTTGAGCCGTATTGTGATGTTTTGGGGTGAGGCAGAATGGTTGAGCCGACAGAGAGATCAATTAGCGTCGGACGGCCCGAAATAGACAGATCGGGCTTGTCATCTCTCATTTTAGACTCGGCGATACGATTTATTTCATTTCGGCTAGAGGCCCTGCCCGAGGACTGCGAAGCTTGGCTCTCCCAGTTCTGGGAAGAGGCAAACGAGTCCAGGCTGAAAATACCGGCTTATTTAGCCCTGCATCCGCGATTAACCTTGATGGCCGCAAGGTGTACTGCGCGTTTGCCGCGCTTGAGTGCCCGGTTGAGCGATGGAGCCGAAGGTAAGCTCATTGAAAATGCATTGAATACCGTTTGTTTGGCAAAGGTTTTCAAATTATCGGATCTTGGAGCCTGCGTTCTAGAAATTCCTGCTCGGCCGCAGGATTACAGTCTCGGGTCATCCAAGCAGACCCTCAGGCGCAAAGTTAAGGCCGCAGAGAAGCTGGGCATTTATTGTCGGCCGGTGCATGATAAAGATGAGCAAATCGCCCTGATCGCGACGCTCGATCGCGCGATTGCCGTCAAATCCAATCCGCTCTATCGGGAGCATGACAGCGATCATTCGTACTTGATCGGCAACGGATTATGGACCGTCGCTTTTGCACAGGACGGCGAGCCGCTTGTGATCGCCGTCACGCCGCGGGACGGAGAATGGGCCCTTCTTCAGGCCTTCGTCTCGCTCGGTGAAACCCAGCATCGTTCCGATGCGCGCTATCTCCTCACCAAAGTGGTCGTCGAGCGACTGGCCGTCGAGGGTGTCCGGCACCTGGTTGACACCCGTAGTCCTTCTCAACTGCCCAATGGGCTGCGCCATTTCCAGCGCATGCTCGGATTCCGCATCAAGCGTATACGTATGCGACAGTAGATCTGACGTGCATCTCTTTTCATGGCTGCGCACGTCGCTCGGGATCGGATCCGCGAGCTCGTCTACGCACCAAGAGGTTTGGCTGCAGAGGACCACGTTCCCGCGTCAACGCGAAGACGGCTCACCACTCTGAGCGGACCTTGAGCGACGGCCGACTTACGGCCGCTTCGGGCAGTCCTGGCGACCGTGCCTCTGCCCGTCCTTGGTCGCAGGCAGCCCCTCGCCGCGGGACCAAGCGTCAGATTTGACCCCTAGGCCGCCGCACGGCTGGCCGTATAGCCGCGCCAGCCGCCGAAGCGTGTGATGTCGGCCGCATCGACGATGCCGGCGGCCTCGACCAAGAATCCCTTGGGCGCCGTCCCGTCGGCGAGCCGCAGGGTGCCGATGCCGAGCGGCGCCGGGATCCCGGCTACGAAGGCCCCGAAGGCGGCGGGCGGCAGCGCCCACACCTCCGTCTCGATCGCGCCGCCCTCACCGGCGGCCACCCGGAGCAGGCCCGGGCGCTGGGGCGGCCCGCCGGGCAGGGCGTAAAGGCGATAGTCCGGCCCGGTCGGCACCGTCCGCAGGTACCGGGCGCCGCGTTCCGTCAGCTCGCGGTTCAGGGGCAGGCCGGACAGGTGCGCGCCGACCACCGCCAGCTCGATCTCGCCGGGCAAGGCCCGCGCCGGGCCGGGTTCCGCCGCGGGCACGGGCGTCGAGCCCGCACCGATCCGGGTCGCCGCACGAGCGTGCAGACGTGCGCCCAGGGCCGCGAGCAGCCCGTCCGATCCCCGCGGCGCCAGCAGGGTGATGCCCGCGGGGAAGCCGTCGGCCCGGGGCCGACCCGGGACCGCGAGGGCGCACCAGTCGAGCAGGTTGACGAAGTTGGTGTAGGTCCCGAGCTCGCTGTTCGGCCCGATCGGGTCGGCCGCCACGGCCGCGCAGGTCTGCGGGCGCGGATAGGTCGGCACGGCGAGGACGTCGACTCGGTCCCAGACCGCATCGGCGGCTTGCCGCAGCGCCGCGAGGCTGTAGAGGCCCGCGAAGGCGTCCGCGGCGCTGTAGCGCGCGGCGGCTCCGATCACGACCCGCGTCGTCGGGTGCAGGATGCCGGGGCGGGTTTCCATCACCGATCGGATCGCCGCGTAGCGTTCGGCGACCCACGGTCCGTCGTAGAGCAGGGCCGCAACGGCGAACATCGGGCCGAAATCGACCGGCGCCGCCGCGTCGGCGAGCGCTTCGAGATCGGCGCGCGTCGCCGCGAAGGCTTCCTCCGAGAGGCGGTCGCCGCCGAAGCGCAGGCTTGCGGCATCCGGGAGCCCCAGGCGCAGGCCGGGCGGGAGGCCGGCGGGCGTCGCGGCCACGGGAAGAGCCCGCGACCAGGGGTCGGCGCCGTCGAAGGCCAGCATGACCCGGAACGCCGCGTCGGCGTCGGCTACGGTTCCGGCGAAGACTGAGAGCGTGTCGAGGGTGCGGCAGGCCGGCAGCATGCCGCGGCTGGAGATCGCCCCGAGGGACGGCTTCAGCCCGACGACGTTGTTGAGCGCGGCCGGGACCCGGCCCGAGCCGGCGGTGTCGGTCCCCAGGGCGAAC
This sequence comes from Methylobacterium sp. OAE515, assembly GCF_041806315.1. Classification (NCBI taxonomy): domain Bacteria; kingdom Pseudomonadati; phylum Pseudomonadota; class Alphaproteobacteria; order Hyphomicrobiales; family Methylobacteriaceae; genus Methylobacterium; species Methylobacterium sp. OAE515. The sequence goes on along the minus strand of NZ_JBGMUV010000001.1, from coordinate 163,163 downwards.
GACACGATTCCGTGGGCCACCGCCACGGCCGAGCCGCTGCTGGACCCGCCGGGCACGTAGGCCGGATCGATCGCGTTGCGCGGGACTGGGTAGGGGGTGCGCAGGCCGACGAGCCCGGTGGCGAACTGGTCGAGATTGGTCTTGCCGACCAGGATCGCCCCGGCCGCGCGGAGCCGCGCCACCGCGGGCGCGGTCTCGGCGGGGGTGTCGGCGAAGTCCGGGCAGGCGGCGGTGGTCGGCAGGCCGGCCACGTCGATGTTGTCCTTGACGGCGAAGGGGATGCCCCAGAGCGGCAGCGCCGCGGGGTCGAAGGGCGGCAGCGCCGCCGCGGCGTCCAGAGCCTCGGCCTCCGGCACCAGCGCGAGGAAGATGCCGGGATCGTCGACCGCGGCGATCCGGCGATAGGCCTCGGCCACGACGGCGCGCGGGTCGAGGCCGTCGGCGTAGGCCGCGTGCAGGAGCGGGATCGTCGGAAAGGGGGGCACGGTCACTCCTCGCAACGCTGCTCAGGATTCGTCGCCGGTGGCGCGATACCAGTCGAGGATCTCGCCCCCCTGCATGACCGCCACGTCGTGGCGCGCCAGGATGGCGTCGAGCAGCCGCTCCAGCAGGCCGATCCGGTGCGGCACGCCGGTGATGTACGGATGGATCGCGAAGCCCATCACCTTGGCGCCCCCGAGCGGGCCGGGGCCCGCGGCCTCGGCGGCGATGCGGTCGAGGTTGGCGAGCGCCCGATCGACGAACTCGTCGGCGCGATGGTGCTGGATGGCGAGCAGCGGGATGTCGTTCAGCTCCACCGAGTAGGGCAGCGCCACGAGCGGCCCGGTGCGCGTCGCGACCCGGCAGGGGCGGTCGTCGACCACGAAGTCGCCGACGTATTCGAGGCCGGCCGCGTGAAGGTGGTCGGGGGTGTCGAGGGTCTCGGTGAGGCCCGGCCCGAGCCAGCCGCGCGGCGGGCGCCCGGTCACCGCGGTGATGGCCGCGACGGTGCGGGCGATCATCCCGGGCTGATCCTCGACCCTGTGGGTCGGGACCTGGTGGAAGCCGTGGGCCATGAACTCCCAGCCGGCCGCGTGGGCGGTTTCGGCTATGCGCGGATAGGCCGTGCAGACCGAGCCGTTGATCGACAGGGTCGGGCGGAGGCCGCGGCGCTCGAACGCCTCGAGGAAGCGCCAGAAGCCGACCCGCATGCCGTACTCGTGCCACGCCCAGTTCGGGATGTCCGGCAGCAGGCTCGCGGCGGTCGGCGGCACCAGGATCTGGCGTGGCATCGGGTGGTCGATCAGCCAGTGCTCGACATTGACCACCGGCCAGACGGCGACGTGCTTGCCGCCGGGCAGCGCCAGGCGCGGCCGGTCCACGGCGGCGCGGTAGGCGAGGCGGTTCTCGGGCCGGCGGGGATCGTCGAAGGCGATGTCCATCATGCGGCGGCCCGCGGCGCGTGATGGCTGTGGAGCTGCGCGGCCAGCATCCGGCGCAGGTCGTTGAAGGCCGGGCTCGACACGTCGCGCCGCCGCGGCAGGTCGACCGCGTGCACCGACTCGATCCGCCCGGGGCCGGGCGACATCATCACGATGCGGTCGGCCAGGAAGATCGCCTCCTCGATCGCGTGGGTGACGAACAGGATCGTCAGCCCGGTGCGCGACCACAGGTCGAGCAGCTCATCCTGCAGCCGCTCGCGGGTCATGGCGTCGAGCGCCCCGAAGGGCTCGTCCATCAGCACCACCTCGGCCTCGTTGGCGAGCACCCGGGCGATGGCGACGCGCTGCTTCATCCCGCCCGAGAGCTGGTGTGGGTAGGCGTCGGCGAAGGCCTGGAGGCCGACGAGGGCGATGTAGCGCTCGGCGGTGTCGCGCACTTCAGCGGCGGGCCGCCCGCGCGCCTTCGGGCCGAAGCCGATATTGTTGCGCACGGTGAGCCACGGGAACAGGCCGTAATCCTGGAAGACCATGCCGCGGCTCGGCCCCGGCCCGGCGATCGGCTTGCCCCACATCAGGGCCTGCCCGGAACTCGGCGCCTCGAAGCCGGCGGCGACCCGCAGCAGCGTCGACTTCCCGCAGCCCGAGGCGCCGAGCAGGCAGACGAACTCGCCGCGGGTCACCGTGAGGTTCGCCTCGCGCAGGGCCTCGGTCCGGCGGCCGCCGGCCGCGTAGGTCTTGGAGACCGCCCGCATGTCGAGGATCGGGATCGTCGGCTCAGCCATGATTCGGGCTCCAGGCGAGCAGCCGGCGGCCGAGCTGCATGACCAGCCAATCGGAGACGAAGCCCGCGACCCCGATCACCGCCATGCCGCAGATCACGATTTCGGTGCGCGACAGCTGGCGCGCCTCCATGATGATCGCGCCGAGGCCGGTCTGGACGCCGGTCATCTCGCCGACCACGATCACCACCCAGGCGAAGCCGAGACCGAGCCGCAGGCCGGTGAAGATCGACGGCAGCGCCGCCGGCAGCACCACCCGGAGGAACTGCGCCGGACCGGTGCAGCCCAGCATGGCCGCCGCCTCGAACAGGCGGGGCTCCACCGAGCGAACGCCGAACACGGTGTTGACCAGGATCGGGTAGAACGCCCCGAGGAACACGAGGAAGAAGGCCGAGCGCGGCCCGAGGCCGAACAGGATCATCGCCAGCGGCAGCCAGGCAGTGACTGGAACCGGCCGCAAGACCTGCAGGACCGGATCGAGGAGCGCCCGGATCAGCGGCACGCGGCCGATCAGCAGGCCGAGCGGCAGGGCGGCCGCAGCCGCCAGCGCGAAGCCGCCGTAGACGCGGCTCAGCGAGGCCACGAGATGGGTCCAGAGGGTGCCGCTGAAGGCGTCGTCGTTGATACCGCCGACCGCGAGGTCCTGCAGCTCGGCCCAGACCTCCGCGGGCGGCGGGATCAGGCTGTAGGGCCGGCCCGCGGTGGTGACCTGCCAGACCGCGACGAGCGCCGCCGGCACCACGCAGGCGAGCACCAGCCGGCGCAGGCTGGCGAACCCGGCACCGGCCCGGTCGGCCGCGCGGGCGGGTGCCACCGTCGCCCGCAGGGGGCCGACCTCGATCCTGGTGCTCACGCCCGCCCCATCGCGTCGACAAAGCGGGTGTCGATGAAGCCGGGCTCGGGCAGGCGCTTGATCTGCTTGAGCGTCAGCATGTGCTGCGCGTAGGCCTGCGCCTGCCGGACCTCGTCCGGTCCGAGACGCCAGGTCAGCTCGACATTCGGCGCCGAGAGCTCGAGCGCCTCGCGCTTCTGTCCGAGCTTAGCCACCGCCATGGCGATCATCGCGTCGCGGTCGCGGGCCGCGAAATCCGTGGCCTTGCGGTGGATCTCCAACATGGTCCGGACCAGGTCCGGCCGCTCGGCCAGCGTGTCGCGATGGGCGCCGAACACCATGTTCAGGGCGCCCATCTCGGTGCCGTAGGGATACTCGACGAGCTGGCCGACGCCCGAGGCGAGGCTGACGCCCGGCCCCGGCTCGGCGCCGACATAGGCGTCGACGTCGCCGCGGGCGAGCGCGATGTGCATCTCCGAGAAGGAGACCCGGACGGGGGTGATATCCTTCACGGACAGGCCGTCCATGCGCATCCGCTCCAGGACGAAGACTTCCTGGGTGCTGCCGGGCCAGATCGCGACCCGCTTGCCGCGCAGGTCCTTGATGGTCCGGATCTCGGAATCCTTCTTGGCGATCACCGCCATCCCGCGATTGCAGGTCGACGCGATCACCACGACCGGTTCGCCGGCCGCGGCACCCAGCGTCGCGGCGGCGATTCCGAAGGTGCCGAAATCCACCGACTTGGTGACGACGGCGTTCTTGCACTCGGTCGGGCTCTCGAACGGCACCACCTCCACGGTCACGCCCGCGGGGGTAAAGCGCTCGTAGAAGCTCGGCGCGATCGAGTGGATCAGCTTGAGCGAGCCCATCCGGATCGTCACGGGCGCGCCCTGGGCGCGGGCGCGGGACAGGGGTCCGACGACGAGGCCGGCCCCGAGACCGGCCAGGAGGGTGCGGCGGCGGATCATCGAACGGCTTCTGCAGGGTCGCGACAGCCTTGACGCTAGGCACGCCCCCTGTTGCAAGGAAGTGCTATTTTCTGAGCGAGCCGTTGCTTTCCCAGCAACGGCAGCGGAGGATGCGTCGGTGAAGCATCTGCGCACCGTTACTTACGTCGCCGAAATCGCCCGCGCCGGCTCGATCCGGCGCGCCGCGGAGCGGCTCAACCTGACGCCGTCGGCCCTGACGCGGCAGATCCAGGATCTCGAATACGAGCTCGGCACGCCGATCTTCGAGCGCCTGCCGCAGGGGATGCGGCTCAACGCGGCCGGCGAACTCTTCGCCCGGCACATCCGCGACCAAGTGGCGGATCTCGATCGGGTGCGCTCGCAGATCGCCGACCTGTCCGGGGTGCGGCGGGGCCACGTGGCCCTGGCGTGCAGCCAGGCCTTCGTCACACAGGTCGTACCGGAGGAGGTCGAGGCCTACCGCGCCCGTTTTTCCCAGGTCGGCTTCACCGTGCAGGTTCGCGACCACGCGCAGGCGGTGACCGCGCTGGCGGCCTTCGAGGCGGATCTCGCCCTGATCCTGCAGCCGCCCCCCTCGGCGGAGCTGCACCTCCTCTATTCCGGCCACCAGACCCTGTGCGCCCTGATGCGCAGCGGCCACCCGCTGGCGGCGGAAGCGGGGCCGGTGCGGCTGCGCGACTGCCTCGCCCATGCCCTGGCGCTGCCGGACCGCTCGCTCGCCATCCGTCACCACATCGAGCAGGCGCTCGCCCGGCGGGGCGTCGAACTCCGGCCGGCCGTCGAGTCGGGCTCGCTGGAATTCCTGCGCAACCTGACCCTGCGGGAGGACGTAGTCAGCCTCCAGGTTCCCAGCGGCATCCCGGAGGATCCGCGCCTGCACAGCCGCCCGATCGATACGCGCGACCTCACGCCGATGACGCTCGTCTTGGCGCAGCTGCGCGGACGGTCGCTGTCGGTGGCCGCGGCCAAGTTCGCCGATCAGCTCGTCGTTCGGCTCAATCGAAACTCCGCCTGACAAACAACGATCATCAGACCATCACCAGGTTTTGCCGAGAAGCAGCGTACGACTGATTGGATCGCTGTTACTGCTTTTGTGGTGGAACGACCGGATCGTGCCGGCCGCGCCGATCAGGTCTCAGCCCATTGCCGAAGCAGGTTGTGGTAGGTTCCCGTCAGGGTGACGAGCGCGTCATGTCCCGGAACGTCGCGGGTCAGATGCCGGATCGAGGTGTCGAGGTCGAACAGCAGGGCCCGGCGGGTCCTGTCGCGGATCAGGCTCTGGATCCAGAAGAACGACGCCACACGCGAGCCGCGGGTGATCGGCGTGACGTTGTGCAGACTGTCCGCAGGGTAGATCACCAGGTCGCCGGCCGGCAGCTTGACGGCATGGCTGCCGTAAGTGTCCTCCACCGTCAGCTCGCCGCCGTCGTACTCGTCCGGTCCGCTGAGAAACAGCGTCGCCGAGATATCCGTGCGGATGCGCTGGCCGTCCAGGGACTGGCGGATGGCGTTGTCGATGTGGGCGCCGAACGTCATGCCGGAATCGTACCGGTTGAACAGCGGCGGGAAGACCGTGTGCGGCAGGGCGGCCGAGAGGAACAGCGGACTGCGCTTGAGCGCGAGCATCACCATGCCGCCAAGTTCCTGGGCCTCGGGCGCGTCCTCCGGCAATTGTAGGTTCATCTTGACCTGCGCCGATTGGAACCCGGCGGTCACCCGCCCGTCGGTCCAGGCCGCCTGGTCCATGATGGTTCGGCACCGGGCAACCTGATCCGCATTCAGGACCTGCGGGATGTGTACGAGCATAGAACGTGCTCCCTTCGCCTAGGCGTTCTCGGCTGAGATCAGGCGCCGGTCGGGAAACGCTGTCGCGTCGTTCCGCAGCGCCGCCCGGTTGCGGCGCTTCCGCAGCCACATCAGCACGCCGGTGATCGCCAGCAGCGTGGGCAGCGCCCCGCAGAGACCGGCCAGCGCCGCCCAGACCGGGCCATGCGCGCGGCCCTGGTGCACGCGCCGCATCCAGGCGCCGATCGCGTCGCCGCGGCGTTGCGCCGGCTCCAGCGTCGTCTGTCCCGTCGCATCATCGATGCTGACCGCGTGCCGGGTTCCATCGGCGGCCTGAACCTCCAGGCGCCACGCCTTCGTGACGGCGCTGGGCACAGCAAGCAGGCGGGGCGTCTCCGGTGCAGCCGCGTCCGTCCCGAGCGCGACGGCCCCTTCCGCCGTGAGCATCGGCTGCGGCATGAGGGGATCGCCGCCGGGACGCCGGAGGGGCGGTCGCGGCGCGTCGAACGCGTTCAGGACGGCGCTGGCCTGCGGCGGGAAGGCGAGCACGATCCCGGTGAGCGCCATCAATCCCAGAGGGATGGAGATCCAGAAGCCCGCGAAGTGGTGCAGGTTGATGCTCGTCGCCGGGCCGCGCCGCCAAGCCAGGGCGCGCGCGAAGCCTCCATTGCGCGGGAACCAGAGGATCAGCCCGGTCACCGACAGCAGGAGCAGCGCCACGCCGGTCCAGCCGACGATGTCGCGGCCGGAATATTCAGGCACCATCAGGTTCTCGTGGAAGACGTGGATCTGCCCGATTAGCGAATTGCGCAGGTCCTTGACCCCCAGCACCGCGGCCGTCGCCGGGTCGAGATAGACGAGGCGGCTGAGCGGGCGCCGGTTGCCGCCCGGCTCCCCGGGCCGGCCGCTCCGGTTCGCCGCGCCGCCACCCCCGGGTCCACGCCCGTCCAATGCCGGCGCGGGTTGGAGTCGGACCACCACCGTGACCGGGCCGCCCTCTTCGTGCGGCCAGCGCAGCACGGCCGCCTGGCCGCCCACGGCCTCGCTCGCGCTGCGCAGATAGGCGTCCGCGGGACGCGCGACCGCCGCACCGGTCGTCGCGTAAAGGCCGGGATTGAGAACCGCGTCGATCTCGTCGTCGAACACCAGGACGAGCCCGGTGAGCGAGATTGGGACGATCAGGAGCGTCAGGCCGATCCCGAGCCACAGGTGCACCTTCCGGAACACCGTACGCCAGGAAGGGAATCGTCCAAATGCCATCCGTCTCGCGTCCGCTCGGCCGTTGCCGGCCGCTCTTGGGTCAAGAACGGAACGAATGCAATCGCACTATTTTAGAATTATTCGAGTACATTCTTTCCTTTGAATTATTAAAATCTAAAAATAACAGATATACCACCAAGATGTACCGTTTTATGTTGCTGTATGCGTCTGGATTAAGATACGCGCCGGAAACGTAGCCGGAGCGGACGTCTAGAATTACTATGAAGAAGCAGGAACTGATCGCCGAGCTGTTCTCGGTTGGGCAAGATGGGGCCGGCTCCGCATTCGACAATGCACCCGGACCGCGTGCGCCGGGATTGGCGCGCCTGTCGCAGGCTGCGCTCGGCGCGGCGTCCCTGGCCTTCGTGTCAGCGCCCGCCGCGGGGCAGGAGACCCTGTCGGTCGTGATGGATCAGCTCGACGTCACGACGTCGGGGCCCGCCACGGGCTCACCCTACAATCCCCGGCAACTCCAGCTTCAGCGGTTGCCGACCCCGATCCTCGATACGCCCCAGAGCATCACGGTTGTCCCGCAGCAGCTCATCCAGGATCAGCGCGACTCGACGCTCGTGGAGACGCTGCGCAACGTGCCCGGCATCACGATGTTCGGCGGCGAGGGCGGCACGCAGGGCGACAACATCAACATCCGCGGCTACTCCGCCCGCAACGACTTCTATCGCGACGGCGTCCGCGATCCGGGCTGGTACACGCGCGACACGTTCAGCATCGAGAGCGTCGAGGTGCTGAAGGGGCCGTCCTCGTTCCTGTTCGGGCGCGGCTCGACCGGCGGCGTCGTCAACGTCACCAGCAAGCTGCCGTTCTTCGCCGCCGACAAGGTCCAGATCGACGCCTCGGGCTACAGCGCCCCGGGCGCGCGCGTCACCGGTGATATCAACTCGGTTCTGGGCGACTCGGCGGTCCGCCTCGCATTTGTCGCCAACGACACCGATGTCGCCGGCCGCGACCATATCAACACCACGCGCTTCGGCGTCGCGCCCTCGATCCGGGCCAACCTGACGCCGGACGATCAGGTGACGGTCAGCTACATCTACCAGAAGGATAACAACATCCCCGATTACGGCATCCCGGTGCTGCCGGGCGCCTATTTCGGGACGTATTACGGGCAGCCGGCGCCGGTCGCGAAGAACACCTATTTCGGCCGTCTCAGCCCGGGCTTCTCCGACACCGAGCGGGTGGACGCCCATATCGGCACTCTGCAGTACAAGCACACCTTCGATCAGGATTGGAGCATCACCAATACAACGCGTTATTCGCTGATCGACCGGTTCGTGCGCGTCCGCGGTGTCCAAGTCAACGCGACGAACCTGTACGGGCAGGCGACCGGCGGCGTGCCGCTGTCCGGCGCGGCGCTGTTCATGCGCCCGCTCGGCAATCTGTACGTGAACAACACGAATGACTTCCAGAACCACACCACCAACACGCTGTTCACGAACCAGACCGATCTCGTCGGCCACGCCGAGACGTTCGGCCTCCAGCACACGCTGCTGAGCGGGATCGAGCTGAGCCAGGAGACCCGCGATCAGTATCGGACCAACATCGCGGGCGGCTCGCGCGTCAATGTCGGGTTTCCCAACCCGTATCCGGCCAGTCCGGGCACGATCCCAGCGACCAGCACGGACACGTACGCCGTCGGCGACACGGTCGGCGTCTATGCGAGCGATCAGGTCAAGATCAACCGCTACCTCGAGATCCTGGGCGGCCTGCGCTACGACGATCTCACGGTCCGCCAGCACGCCGCGACCGTCCGGTCGGGAACCTACAACGAGACCGGGCCGCTGAACGCGACCACGCCGTACGATGTCGTCAACAAGGTGCAGTTCGTCAGCTGGCGAACCGGGGCCGTCGTTCATCCGGTCGACAACGCCAGCGTCTACTTCATGTACGGAACTTCGTTCGACCCGTCGAGCGAGTACCTGACGATTACCGGCGGACAGCAGAACCTCAATCCGACGACCAACGAAACCTACGAGGTCGGCGCGAAATACGATCTGTTCGACAGTCAGCTCAGCCTGACCGGCGCCGTGTTCCAGGTAACCCAGCAGAACGCCATCGAGGCGGTCGACCAGACCAACGGCATCTACGCGACGGTCGGCACCACCCGGGTCCAGGGATTCGAGCTCGGCATCGCCGGCAAGATCACCGACGCCTGGAGCGTCTTCGGCGGCTACACCTATCTCGACGGCCGGGTCCTGAAGAGCGCCCGGAACACGGCCGGCGCCTTCGTGACGACGCCGGGCAATGTTCTCGCCAACACGCCGCACAATACCTTCTCGCTGACCAGCACCTACGTCGTCCTGCCGGGCCTGACGGTCGGCGGCAGCGCGTATTACGTCGGCGAACGGTTCACCAGCGCGGCGAATACAGCATTGGTGCCCGGTTACTGGCGGCTCGACGCGCTGGCCGTCTACAAGTTGACCGAGAGCGCGGCCCTGCAGCTCAACGTCTACAACATCGCCAATACGAAGAATTTCGAGACGGTGTCGGGCTTCGGTTCGGCCACGCCGGGTCCGGGCCGCACCTTCGTGCTCACGGCCCGCCTGACCTTCTGAGGCGGGTTCCGCCTGAGCGCTTCGCGCACGGCGTCTCCTCCGTCAACGCGAGCGGAGCGAAGCGACCCAGGGTCGCGCGACGTCGCAAGTCGTGGCGCTCCTGGATCGCCTCGCTCCGCTCGCAAGGACGGGCGCCGCCGGCGATCCGGTCGGCCGCGGCGCACATGGACGATGTTTCATCGTCCGGACATGCGACCAAGACGGACCGGATCTATTATCTGAACATCGGATGAAGAGAGCGAATGTAGCGCAAATCATCGCATCCGACGTTCAGATGGAGATTGGACGATGACTTATCGGAAGTCTATGGCCGCGGCGCTCGTGCTCACCACCATCCTGGGCGGATCCGCCTTCGCGGCCGAGCAGGCCGCCCAGCCGAGGGCGGCGAACCAGACGGCGATCGACAAGGATGTCGGCAAGCTCTCGAAGGACGGGGCGCAGGGCTTCCGGGATCTCCAGCTCACCCGTCTGGCGATCTTCGAGGCCGATCCCGCCCAGGCCAAGGACATGATCGGCAAGGCGCAGGCGGCCTTCGCCAAGGCGAAGACCGACGACGCGGTGTTCACCAAGGCGGAGGCCGACCTCAAGACGCCAGCCGCCATGGCCGGCCAGAAGGCGACGGCGACCAAGAGCGAGGCCGCGCCGGCCTCCAAGACGGCGGTCGCCTGGGTGCCGGTCGACGCGCAGCTGGTCCTGGGCGACGACTTCGTGGCCACGCCCGAGAAGGCCTCGGCCGTGACCGAGGCCAACAAGAACCTCGCCAAGGGCGACCAGACGGGAGCGCTGGAGAAGCTCAAGCTCGCCCATGTCGACGTGAACTTCACCATGGCGGTGCTGCCGCTCGACAAGACCGTGGCCGATATCGACCAGGCGGCGACGCTGATCGGGCAGGGCAAGTATTACGAGGCCAACGCAATCCTGAAGACGGCCCAGGACGGAATCCGCTTCGACGTGATCGACGCGGTCGCCCTGCCGCAGAAGGCCACGGCCGCCACCGCCGACAAGACGGCGCCGCAGGCCACCGGGACGGCGGCGGCGGCCAAGAGCGGTCGGTGAACGACAGCGCGCTGGCCGGCCGGTGCCGGTCAGCGCACTGCCGAAATTCCTAAATATGACCTGAAATAGGAATTTGATCTTGACACCGTCGCGCTGCTCGGCTATCAAGCAGGCACGGTCGAGACGTGTGCGGAGACGGGCGATGCCGCTCACCGGTGCCCACCCCGCCGAGACCCGCGCGGCGGCCCTGCGCCTCCTGCGCGAGACCGATCTGTCCATCGCGGCGATCGCGGCCCGGGTCGGCGCGAGCGCCCGGACCGTCTGGCACTGGAACGTGCGGGCCGGCTGGCCCAGGCCGCCGCGGCGGCGCTGGATGCTGACGGCGCGCTGGCCGGCGGCGCGCCGGGCCGCATTGCTGCGCCTGATCGGCGCGTCGGGCGCCGATCCCGCCGACATCGCCGAGGTGCTGGGCCTCGACCGCCCCGGCCCGGAGGCTCTGGTCTGGGCCTTCGGACCGGCGCTGGCACCGGCCGTGCGCGCGCGCCTGGACCGGCCGCCGGCCGATCCGGCAATCCTGCGGGCGCAGCTATGCGGCCACATCGCCCGGCAGATCGCCACGTTCGATGCGGCTTTGAGCCGGGAGGCGCCGGCTTTGCGCGACTCGGCCCGGGTGCTGCGCGATCTCGGCGGGCTCAAGCGGCTGCTCGACACGGTCGGGGCGGATGGCGGGCGGAACGACGCGGGGGAGGGGAGCGATGACGGCACCGAACCCGACCTGCCCGCCCTGCGCGCGGAGATCGCGCGACGCTATGCTGGCTTTGTCGGCGGCCGGGCGTCTGCCTGACTTCCTCGAGACCCTGCCGCCGGCGCTGCTCCGGGCGCTCGCCGACGACTGGCTGCACCAGGCCCGGGCGGACCAGCTCCCGCCGGCCGAGTCGGAACCCTGGACCACCTGGGCGGTGATCGGCGGCCGCGGCAGCGGCAAGACCCGCACCGGGGCCGAATGGGTCGACGCGCTCACCCGCGGCGACCCGGCCTTCACGCCCGAGCCGGTCGGGCGCATCGCGCTGGTGGGTGAGACGCATCTCGACGTGCGCGACGTGATGGTGGAGGGGCCGTCGGGGCTCCTCGCCCTGCCGCGCCGCGGCCGGACGCGGCCGGTCTGGTCGCCGAGCCGGCGGCGGCTCGAATGGGAGAACGGCGCGGTTGCGCTCGCCTTCTCGGCAGAGGAGCCCGACGCGCTCCGCGGTCCGCAATTCGGCGCCGCCTGGTGCGACGAGGCCGCCAAGTGGCGCCAGCCGGAGGCGAGCTTCGACATGCTGCAATTCGGGCTGCGCCTCGGCGCCCGCCCGCGCAACCTCGTGACCACGACGCCGCGGCCGGTCCCGCTGATCCGCCGCCTGCTCGCCGATCCGCGCACCGTCGTGAGCCGGGCGCGCACGCAGGACAACGCGCGCAATCTCGCGCCGGACTTCCTGGAACGGGTGGTCGGCCGCTACGCCGGCACCCGCCTCGGCCGCCAGGAACTCGACGGCGAACTCATCGCCGACCGGGACGACGCCCTGTGGAACCGCGCCGCCCTGGAGGCGGCCCGGGTCGGGGCCGCACCGGATCTCGGCCGGATCGTCGTGGCGGTCGATCCGCCGGCCGCCTCGGGTGCGCGCTCGGATGCCTGCGGGATCGTGGCGGCCGGGCGCGCGGGGACCCACGCCTACGTGCTGGCCGATGCGAGCTTCGCCCGCGCCGGCCCGCAGGCCTGGGCGGGGGCGGCGCTGGCGCTGTATCATCGGCTCCGGGCCGACGCCCTGGTGGTCGAGGTCAACCAGGGCGGCGAGATGGCCGCCGCCGTGCTGGCCCAGTGCGATCCCGCCGTGCCGGTGACGCGGGTGCACGCCACGCGCGGCAAGTACCTGCGGGCCGAGCCGGTGTCGCTGCTCTACGCCCGCGGGCTGGTCCACCATGTCGGGGCGTTCCCGGCGCTGGAGGACGAGCTGTGCGATTTCGGCCCCGACGGGCTGTCGAGCGGGGCCTCGCCCGACCGGCTCGACGCCCTGGTCTGGGCGCTCACCCACCTGATGCTGGAGACGCGGGCGGAGCCGCGGATCCGGCGGCTTTGATCCGGGACGGTCGCGCGGCTTAAGCCGCCATCCCGGCGCCGCGCAGCGGAGCCCGGGATTCAGACCTGCCGAGGCGTCACGTTCGGGCACCGCCAGCGGTTCTGGGTTGCCCGCCTCCGGCGTGCCCCTCCGGGTCCGGGCTCCGCTGCGCGGCCCCGGAACGACCGTGGAAGCTTGAGCCCGACGGGGGCACTCACGCCTGGGATCAGCGCCGGCGCGGCCCTAAAACAATACGGCGCGCCTCGCGGAGGCGCGCCGGAAGTCGGTTCGTGGTCTCTGGAACGAACTGCATCCTGTATACACGGTTTTTCACGCCACGCTGTGGCGGACGGGTCACGGGATCACAATACTGGTATCATTTCCCCAGTTCGGCGGTATCGACGCGCAACAATGGCCGCGTGCTGTCATTGGCGGATGGGCCGGTCGCGCTGTCCCGGGGCGCTTCGCCCGTGATGACGGCGCGGCTTTGAGCAATCGATGCTGTCGGCCCGGCGCGGTGTCATCCGGTTTCCGTTCGAACGCTTCGGCCGAGGTGCCTCTCTCGTCATCGCGAGCGGGGCGAAGCCACCCAGGGCCGCGCGACGTCTGAGATCGGGGCGCCGACGGGATTGCTTCGCGCCGCGCGCAAGGACGGAATCGCCATCGGTTCGGCGGTCCGGGACGGCCCGTCACTCCGGCGCGGTCAGGCTCCGGAGGGCGGCGCGGATATCCGCCAGGGTTCCGACCAGGGCGTAGCAGGCGAAATCGTGGGCGCCCGCCGCGGCGTGCGCGACCGCGAAGGCGCAGCTCAGCCGGGTCGTGTCCGGACCGCGCCGGACCGCGAAGGCGGGACGCGGGGCGTCCACCTCCTGTTCGGGCGGGTTCGGGCTCCAGAACGCCAGGGCGTGCGAGCCCTCGGGCATCGCCAGGATCACGGGACGCCGCTGATCGCCGTCGGCGGGATCGAGCCGGCTGACCGTTCCCGTGCCGCGGTCGAAGCTCCACGCCTCGGAGAACTCCGCCGGCACGGCAGCGGCAAGTGCCTCGAAGCGTGCGGCGTCGGCGGGTTCGGGCAGGTCGAAGCGCGCCTGCACCTCGACGGCGTTGCCGAGACCCGGCAGGCCGAGGCCGACCCGCTTGTGCAGGATCACGGCCTTGGCCCCGGCCGGCATCCAGGCGAGGCGGGTCTCGGTCTCGGCCCAGCTCCGGCCGAACCGGAGGCCGGTCAGCCGTTGCGCGGCCGGCGCGCCGTCCTCCGGGCTGCCGGCCTCGCTCGCCGCGCGGCCGTCCGCGTCCGGGCCGACGGTGAGGCGCGCCTGCAGGGCGTCCTCCGCCTCCGTGTCGGCGATGAAGGTGACGCCGTCCCAGGTCAGGCTGTCGACCGCCCCGGCGACGCGGCGTGCGAGGCGTAGGCTGAGGTCCGACCGGCCGAAGGGCCGCGCCAGGACCAGGGTCCCGTTGGGCTCCGGCCAGACGGGCGCGTCCCCGGCCTCCGCCGCCGTGGTGACCAAGGCCGCGAGCGCCGCCGCGAGACGCCCGCACCGGGCCGCGCGGGCGCGCGAGGGGGACCAGGACTGCATCGCGAGACCATAGCGCAGGAACGGACCGGCATGTCGACTGTCCTCGAGAAGCTGGCGCGCCTCGCGCGCCGCGCCGCACCCGGCGGCCCCGTCCTGGCCACCAAGGCCGCCGCTTCCCCGGCCTTCGCGCTCTACGCCGAGGGCCGGGCCAGCTGGACGCCCCGCGACCCGGCGGCGCTCGCCCGGGTCGGCTACCAGGGCAACCCGGTGGTCCACCGGGCCGTCCGGCTGATCGCCGAGAGCGCCGCGAGCCTGCCGCTGATCGCCACCGGGCCCGGCGCGGCGCGCGCGGCCGACCTGCTGGCGCTCCTCGCCCGTCCGAACCCGCGGGAGAGCGGCACGCACCTACTCGAGACCGTCTATGCCGACCTGCTGCTGACCGGCACGGCCTATCTGGAGGCGGTCGCCCTCGACGGGCGGGTGGCGGCGCTCCAGGCCCTGCGGCCGGGTCGGATGCGGATGCTGCCGGGGCCGGACGGCTGGCCGGTCGCCTACGTCTACACCGCGGGCGGGCGCAGCCGCCGGTTCGACCTGCCGGCGCCCGGCACGCCGGCCGTGGCGTCGATCCTGGCGCTCGCCCTGTTCCATCCGGACGACGAGACCGGCGGCCTCGCGCCGATCGAGGCCGCGGCCACCGCCCTCGACATCCACAACGCCGCGAGCGCCTGGAACAAGGCGCTCCTCGACAATGCCGCCCGGCCGTCCGGGGCGCTGGTCTTCGCGGGGGCGAGCCTGTCGGAGCCGCAATTCGAGCGCCTCAAGGCGGAGCTGGAGGCGAACTACCAGGGCGCGGCCAATGCCGGCCGGCCGCTGCTGCTGGAGGGCGGCCTCGACTGGAAGCCCCTCGCGCTGTCGCCGCAGGACATGGATTTCGTCGCGGCCAAGAACGCGGCGGCGCGGGAGATCGCCCTGGCCTTCGGGGTGCCGCCGCTCCTGCTGGGGCTCCCCGGCGACAGCACCCACGCCAACTACGCCGAGGCCAACCGCGCCCTCTATCGTCAGACCCTGATCCCGCTGGCCGCCCGCACCGCGCGGGCGCTGGCCGGCTGGCTGGAACCGGATTTCGGCCCGGTGGACCTGGAGCCCGACCTCGACCGGATCGAGGCGCTCGCGGGCGAGCGGGAATCCCTCTGGCGCCGGGTCCAGGCCGCGGACTTCCTCACGGTCTCCGAGAAGCGCGAGGCGGTGGGCTACCCGCCGGAGCGGGCGGAAGGCGTTGGGGGCTGAGGGGAACCGCTAGACTATTGGTTCGCAGTCCGATGCTTTCACCCCGTCATTCCGGGGCGCCGCAGGCGAGCCCGGAATCCAGAGCCTCGACAGCGGCCGGAGGACACGGGACGACCGGTCCAATCCGGTTCCGTCGCGCGTCTGGATTCCGGGCTCCGCTGCGCGGCCCCGGAATGACGGGGCGGCTACAAGCCGGTCCAGCCGGTTAATGTCCCATAGAGATCCGACCAATCCGGGTTCATCGCCTCGATGAGCCGGATCTTCCAGTCGCGGCGCCACTTCTTGAGCGCCTTCTCCCGCTCGATCGCCTCGACGATGCGGTCATACGTCTCGTACCAGACGAGACGGGTCACCCCGTAGGTCGCGGTGAAGCCGGGGCTCAGCCGGCTGCGATGCTCGTGAACCCGCCGCGCGAGGTTGTTGGTCACGCCGAGATAGAGCGTGCCGTGCCGCCGGCTGGCGAGCAGGTACACGTGGTAGGCCATCGCGATCCGAGCCCGCGACTCAGGATGAGACGCCGCATCGTACGGCGTCACGCACGGCTCGTCGTTCCGGCCCAACGCCGTCGCGCCCCACGCGCCTGCGGCATCCGCGCGGGCCTCCGGCAAACCGCACCGCTCGCACGATCGCCACCCGCCGAGGATCCCGCCATGGACGGCCATTTCACCGGCTATGCCAGCCTCTTCGGCGTGCCCGATCTGGGCCACGACGTGGTGGTGCCGGGCGCCTTCGCGGCGAGCCTCGCCCGGCGCGGGCCGGCGGGCGTGCGGCTGCTGTTCCAGCACGACCCGGCCGAGCCGATCGGCCGCTGGCTCACCCTGCGCGAGGATGCCCGCGGCCTCCGGGCCGAGGGCCAGCTCAACCTCGCCGTGCAGCGCGCCCGGGAGATCGACGCGCTGATGCGCCAGGGCGGCCTCGACGGGCTGTCGATCGGCTTCCGCACGCTGCTCGCCCGGCCCGGTGCGGGCGGGGCGCGCCGGCTCCATCAGGTCGATCTCTGGGAGATCTCCCTGGTGACCTTTCCGCTCCAGCCGGGGGCCCGGGCGAGCCCGGATCCCGGCGCGGATCCCCTCGTGGCGGAGATCCGCGGCCTCGCCCGTCGGATCGCCCCGTCCCGCCTGCCGGGTCCGGCACTCCGGCCCCGACGCCCCTCCTGACGACGAGGTTGACCCATGGATGCCACCACCCTGACGGCCCGCGCCGGCCTCGAGACAAAAGGCGGCCTGCCCGACCTGGAGAACAAGGCCGCCCGGCCCGAGGCCGGGCCGATGCGCTCGGCGCTGGACGAGCTCGCCACCGCCTTCGCGGCGTTCAAGGAGACGAACGAGGTGCGCCTCGGCGCGATCGAGGGCCGGCTCGGCGCCGACGTGCTCACCGAGGAGAAGCTCGCCCGTATCGACGCGGCGCTGGACGCGGCCCGCACCCGCCTCGACCGGATCAGCCTGGAGCAGGCCCGGCCGCCGCTCGGCGCGCCGCGACCGCGCCGGGACGCCTCCGCCCACGAGCACAAGGCGGCCTTCGACCTCTACGTGCGGGCCGGCGAGAGCGCCGGGCTCAAGCGCCTGGAATCCAAGGCCCTGTCGGCCGGCTCTGGGCCGGACGGCGGCTACCTCGTGCCGGACACGATCGAGCGCACCGTGCTGACGCGCCTCGCCCAGGTGTCGCCGATCCGGTCGATCGCCAGCGTGCAGCAGATCTCGGGCGCCCAGTACAAGCGCGCGGTCTCGGTGGGGGCGCCGGTCACCGGCTGGGCGGCGGAGACGGCGCCGCGGCCCGAGACCGCCGCGCCGGCGCTCTCGGAGATCGCGTTCCCCGCCATGGAGCTCTACGCGATGCCGGCCGCCACGCAGACGCTCCTGGACGATGCGGTGGTCGATCTCGACGCGTGGCTCTCGGCCGAGGTGGAGACCGCCTTCGCCGAGCAGGAGGGCGTCGCCTTCGTCACCGGCAACGGCGCCAGCCGCCCGCGCGGCGTCCTGAGCTACGACACGGTCGCCAACGCCGCCTGGGCGCCGGGCAAGCTCGGGTTCGTGGCCACCGGTGCGGCGGGCGCCTTCCCGTCGACCAGCCCGGCGGACGTGCTGTTCGACCTCGTCTACGGCCTGCGCGCGGGCTACCGCCAGAATGCCGGCTTCGTCATGAACCGGCGCACCCAGAGCGCGATCCGGAAGTTCAAGGATGCGGAGGGCAACTACCTCTGGCAGCCGCCGCTCGCCGCCGGCCGGGCCGCGACGCTGATCGGCTTCCCGGTCACGGAGGCCGAGGCGATGCCGGATCTCGGCAAGGACAGCCTGTCGGTGGCCTTCGGGGACTTCCGACGCGGCTACCTCGTGGTGGACCGCACCGGCATGCGCGTGCTGCGGGACCCGTACTCGGCCAAGCCCTACGTGCTGTTCTACACCACCAAGCGCGTCGGCGGCGGGGTGCAGGATTTCGACGCCATCAAGCTGTTGAAGTTCGGCTGAGCCGGTCCGTCGTCTTCGCGGAGGCTGCCGGAGCGGCCGGCTCGTCGCCACACGCTCGGGGACGGCGCTAGCCGGCGCGATCCTTCACGGTCTCGTACGCGAACGGGGCGGCGAAATAGGCGCCCCTTGCGTCCAGGGGCCAGGAGGCGCTCACCGAGCGCCTGACCGGCGCCGACATCGAGAGCGGCTGGCTGAGCTTGAGGGGGCCGCCGACGGCATGCGGCGGTCCTGCGACCTCGCTCTGCGTCGGACCGGCCTGCCCCGACCGGCTGGCTCCGGACAGTTTCCGGGCCTGCTCCTGGGCACGCTCCAGGTTGGTGCGGGCGGCAACCAGACGCTCGCTGGCCTCCCGCCGGATCCGGACGGACGTGCCCGGCTGGGCCGACCGCACATCCACGGCTTCCCAATAGGCGGTCGCGGCGAGCAGCTCGGCCTGCGCCTCCTTCAGGGTCGGCACCGGCGGCGCCGGCAGCTCCGGCATCTCGCTGAGCCGCCCCTCCAGCACGGCGCGCGCGACCGTGATCTCGAATCGCCGGTCCACGCCGAACCGGGCCATCCGCTCCAGATGCGGCTCGATCATCTCCAGAAGCGGGATCGTCGGAACGACGAGTTCGTGGACGTCGCCGGCCCAACCCTGATCGCACTTTTCCCCGTTGACAGCCCAGAAGACGCCGCGGGCCGTGTAGATCCGGCCGGCCTTGATCTCGCGAAGACGCACGAAGAAGTAGCGCTCACCGTAGATCGGATCCCGTGAGCACACACAGGCCAGGCTGCCGGGAGACGCGGTCTGGTAGTAGGTCTCGAAATCCGTTTCCACTGGACGCTCGCGATCTCATGAACGGCATGACGCGGATCCGCGGCAGCGGACACGCGGTGATCGAGAGGCGTCGATGCGCGAGGCCGCGCGCCGCCGCCGACCGCGCCTGGGGCATGTCGCCTGTCGGCCCGGTTGTTCTTCAGACAAGCAGTGAAATTCGATTTCTCTGCCTCACGGCAAAGATCTCGTCGGGGTCAATACCTGGAGCGAGCTTGAGGTGCTGTCGGATGGATCGTGTCACCGATCCCTCCGTCCGATCCGTCCGCCCGCGGCGATGCTCCGCCGCGACGCCTTCGGATACGCGTTCAGACACAAGCTCGCTCAGCCATCTCCATCAATATACCGGTTTACTTGCACTATAACACGCCACTGTCAACGCAGTTCACATTATTTCTGTCAGAAACGAACTCAGATCTGTATTATTTCCGACAGAAAAATTAGCCTCAATGCTGTTTCAAGCAGAAAAGAAACTCGCGATTTTGTGGTCTTCGTACCACCGATCGGTCAGTTAGCCTGACGTGACCCATTTTCGGATTGATCAGCCACGGCATCTTCAGCAACCTTGATCACAGAAGGGTTCGGCCAAAACAGAACCCGTGGGTTGAGCGCATCAGCGCCGGCCGAACACATAATAATCATGCAGCTTTCGTGATGACGGCGCTGCGCGTGGGTCTCGCTGGCTTGGGGATTTCGATGAGGCTGTTGAAGGCATCACTTCTGTGTTCGGCCGCAGCATTTGCGGGGGCAAGTGCAGCGCAGGCCGCTGATCTGCCGGTCAAGAAGGCCGTCCCGATCGAGTACGTCCGCGTCTGCAACGCGTACGGTGCAGGATTTTTCTATATTCCCGGCACCGACACCTGCCTGCGCCTCTCGGGCCGCGCCCGCTTCGAGGGCGGCTATCAGCCGACCTACTCGCGCACGGGAACACGGAACTTCGGCGATACCGCCGGTTACCGGACCCTCGGGCGCTTCAACCTGGATGCGCGCACGCAGACCGCCTACGGCACACTCCGCGCCTTCGTGCGCCTCGATGTCGCCTCGCGCACCGGCGGCTCCTACGGCGGCGGCACCTCCGGCACCCAGCAGCGCTACGGCAACGCCTACGCGGCACTCGGCATCGACACCTTCGGCCGGGCGCAGCAATACGTGAACCTCGACAAGGCGTTCATCCAGTTCGCCGGCCTGACCGCCGGTCGCGCCTCTTCGTTCTTCGACTTCTACGCCCACGATTTCGAGTTCAACGGTTACTCGCTCGGCTCGGACACGTCCTCGACCAACCTGCTCGCCTACACGGCCACGATGGGGAACGGCCTGTCGGCGACGCTCTCCGTCGAAGACCCGACCTTCCGCCGGACCCCGGTCTTCTCGCCGCTCAGCAATACGGTCACGGCGGCGAACGGCTCAGTCACGAATTTCGGCCTGACCAACGTGCCGACCCCGATCTTCTACCGGACGGCGGCCGGCGCGCTCGCCACCAACACGGTCAACATCATCCAGGCCAACCGCATGCCCGACTTCGTCGGCGTGCTGCGCCTCGACCAAGCCTGGGGCTCGGCCCAGCTCTCGGCCGCCGTGCACGAGGTGAACATCCAGGATCCCACCGTCATCGCCGGCGGCGTGCCCGGCGCGGTGGTCACGCCCCACGCCAACAGCGTGTACGGCTGGGGCGTCCAGGGCGGCCTGAAGATCAACGCGCCGTTCATCGCGCCGGGCGACGCCCTCTATCTCCAGGGCGCCTACGCGAACGGCGCGCAGATGTATACCGGCTACTGCATGTATAGCGGCTGCGAGGCCCAGACCTCGGCGACGCTGCAGGGTCAGAAGTTCGACCAGTACTTCAATGACGCCGTGGTCAACCCGATCACCGGCCAACTCCAGACGTCCACGAGCTTCACCGCCACGGCGGCCTACCTGCACTACTGGTCGCCGGAATGGCGTTCGGCCTTCATCGGCAGCTACGGCGAGCAGAACTTCTCGTCGGCCATCCGCTACGGCCAGGGTCTGATCTTTCAGAACTTCGCGGGTATCAGCGGCTCCAACGCGATCGGCACGCCGGGCACCCGGTTCTTCCAGATCAGCCAGGCTCTGCGCGACACGTACCAGTTCTCGGTGGGTGGAAACCTGATCTGGTCGCCGGTCAAGGACCTCGATATCGGCGTGGAGGCTCTCTACACCCAGTTCGGCGTGAAGAACGGCCGCGTCATCGACAACGACAAGGATCCGACCGCCTACAGCCGCATCGCGGCGATCAATGCCGGCGGACCCGTGCGGACCATCACGTCGGACGGCGTCGAGCAGTTCCGCTTCCGCGTCCAGCGCGACTTCTGATCTCGAATCCGGACCGGTTTGTTCTCCAAAGCTTCCCGGTCCTGATGTCCCCGTGCAAGGGACTCCACTGCCCGGCCAATCGGCCGGGCTTTTTCTTGTCCGGTCGAGGCCCCGCCCGCGGACGGGCAGGGCGGATCGGCCTCAGCGCCCCGAATTGCCGTCGCGCAGGGTGCCGGTCGGCTCCTGCACGTGGGCCTCGAGGAACCACAGGTGCTTGTCCACGGCTCGGGAGATCTCGGTGAACAGGTCGGCCGTGTCCGGATCGCCCGCCTCGTCGGTCTCGTCGATGTTCTGCCGCACCGCGTTGGCGTAGGCGGCGTAGCTGTCGATCAGCGCGGCGATGTGGTCGGCGATGGCGTAGATGCCCGTCGGGTAGGCCGGGAGCTTCGTGCGCTCCGCGACCGCCTGGGTCGAGCCGAAGGCCGTGGCGCCGAGCTGCACCGCGCGCTCGGCGACGCTGTCGTTGAGTTCGTCGAGCTGGGTCCGGAACCCGTCGAGCATCTCGTGGACGCCGATGAACTGCGGACCCTTGAGGTTCCAATGGGCCTGCTTGATCGCCAGCGCCAGATCGATGCCGTCCGCCAGCCGGGCGTTGAGCGCTTCGATCGAGACCTTCTTGGCGTTGGAATCGGTGTTGTTGCGGGTCTTGTGCGTCCGCGGGGTGTTGCTGGTGCCGGTGTCGGCCATGTTCTCGCTCCGTGAGCCGGTGATTGTTCGGATGCGAAAGTGCCGATGCGGCCCCAGGTTCCCGCAGGCGCGACGGATCCACGGGATGGTGAGCGCTGCCGCACATGCGGAAGCCGCGGATTGCCGCCGCGGCGCGGGGGTGCCTCTCGGACGCCTCTCCAGGGCGGCGTACCGCTGCGGCGCACGCGAATCCGACCCGTATCGCCCGCTCGAGATGCGCGCGCATCTCGGGTGAGGGATGCAGGTAGGTCAGGCCGGATCTGCGACGGTTCTAACGGCGGCGGCCCGGGCGGGCCATCCAGTCGGAGCGGTTGCCGCGCGGCAATGCCTCGCCCACCTGGATCCGCGACAGCTCTGCCGACCGGGACGCGATCCAGCCGGCATGTTCGGCCACCGGGGTCACCGCGGTGAAGCCGCCGCAGGCGGTCCGGCGCGCGCCCTGCTGGAGGGCGCCGCTCGACCAGCTCACCACGCCGACGATCCGGTAGCCGCCGGGGCCGCCGGCCAGGATCGGGCCGCCGGAATCGCCGAGGCACGCCCCGGCACCCGAGGTCTCGGCCATCCGCCGCCGGTCCGTCACCACGGTCACGCGATTGGCGACCTGCAGCGAGCCGATCGACACGAGATGCGCCAGCCGCAGCACCCGTGCCGAGTTCCGCCGGTTCTCCGCCACGACGCCGAAGCCCGCGATATCGACGGGCGCGCCGTTATCGATCGAGGCGGCCCCGCGCGGATCGAGGGGCATGTAGTCGGCGCCCAGCGGTTGCTCGAGCTTGAGCAGCGCCAGGTCGACGCCGGGCTGGTCCTCCGGGGTCGTGCCGGGGACGAAATCGGGGTGCATGGTCGCGGCGATCACCGCGGTCCGGTGCTGGCGGAAGCCGCGGTCCACGCTGATCACCGTGTAGCCGGCCGGGCGCATCACGCAGTGGGCGGCGCTGAGCACGAGGTCGGGCGCGATCAGCGTGCCCGAGCAGATCTCGCCCTCCGTGCTCTCGATGCGCACCACGAAGCTGCGCGCCCCGTTCGGATCCCGCGTGGTCGTGCCGTTGATCACCGCCGCGGCGGGGGCCGGCATCAGGCCCGCGACGGTGCCGAGCAGCGCCGCGCCGAGCAGGCCGCCTCCCAAACGGCCCGCGAGGCCGCCGCACAGGACGCGCTCGCGGAGGCCGGCCTTGCGGATCGGGCGAGGGAACATCGGGCACTCCAGGGGGGCGCGGGTGAGGGACGCCGTCGAACGGGCGCGGCGCCCGGTGAGCCTAGAGCAAGGCAATGTCCCGGCCAAGCTGAGGTTCCCTGCCGGTGAGGCCGGGATCTAGTCCGTCCAGCGGGCGCTCCGGCTCCAGGCGCCGAGCCTTTCGTCGATCCAGCCGCGCTGCGGTCCCAGCAGGATGCCCTGCGTGAGGCCGCCGCAGCTGCCGCCGATCCAGGCGGAGAGCGCCAGTACCCCGCCGTCCGACGCCGCGATCGGGCCGCCGGAATCGCCCTGGCAGGCGCCGCCGGCGCCGCCCCGCAACCAGACCAGGATCCGGCTCGGCCCGTAGGGCTCGATCACCGGCAGGGCGACGCTGCGATAGGTGCCGGTCGAGCGCGGGTCGCCGGGTTTGGCGGCGCCGTAGCCCGACAGGGTCAGGCTGTCGCCGGCCCGCGGCATGGCCGCGCTCAGGGTCACGGGCGCGAAGCGGTCCGGCAGCGTAGTCGCCGTGCGCAGGAGCGCGAGGTCGATGGAGCGGCGCCGGGCCTTCGCGGCGCCGGCATCGTAGCCGGGATGCACCGCCCGCGCGGCGATCTCGACGAGGACGGGCGCGCCGGCCGCGTCGCGGAAATGGACCCGGTGCTCGCCGTCGGCGGCGCAATGGCCGGCGGTCAGCACCGTGTCGGGGGCGAGCACGATTCCGGTGCAGACGCCGCCCTTCGACGACAGGACCATCACGGCCCCGCCGGCCGGCGCCTCCGTGCCGCCGACGATGGCGCGCGCCGGCGCGGCCGCGAGCAGCAGGCAAGCCGCCAAGCAAGTGGCCAGGCAAGCGGCCAGGGGAGCCGTCGCGACGGCAAGGACCGCCGGGCGGCGCTTCGAAATCAGCATCGACCCACCATCGAGAGAGACGCGCGATGATCCCGTTACGCATCGACGCCGCCGCCGTCGAGCCGGTGAGCGTGGCCGACCTGCGCGCCTACCTGCGGTTCGAGTCCGACGATGACGGCGCCGAGGACGCGCTGCTCCAGGCCCTGATCACGGCGGTGCGGGCCAGCCTGGAGATCGAGACGCGCCGGATCCTCGTCCGGGGCCGCTACCGGATCGCGCTGTCCGCCTGGCCGTCCGACGGGCAGGTGCCGCTGCCGCTGAGCCCGCTGGTGGCGCTCCTGCGCGCCGGCTTCGCGGAGGCGGGGGGCGTCACCGACCTCGCCGCCGGGCTGGTGCGCCTCGGCCCCGACCCGGTCGAGGCGCCGGGCCTGCTGGTCGATCCGGCCGCGCCCGATCCCGCCGGGCGCACGATCCTGATCGAGGTCGCGGCCGGGTACGGGGGCGACGGACCGCCCCTGCCGGCGTCCCTGCGCCTCGCGATCCTGCGCCTCGCCGCCGCCCGCTACGAGCATCGCGGCGACGAGCCGGACGCCGCCCGCACCGACGCCGCCGACCTCGCGGCGCCCTTCCGCCGGATGCGGCTGTGATGGCCCGGACCGGAGCCGCACCGATGGCCGCCTCGCGCCCATCCCTCGGCGCCCGCCGTCGGCGCTTCGTGCTCGAGCGTCCCCTGGAGGAGCCCGACGGGTTCGGAGGTGTCCTGCGCCGCTACGTGGCCGGCCCGGTCCTGTGGGGCGCCCTGGCGCCGGCGGGCATGGTCGATCGCACCGCCGGCGGCCGGACCGACACGCGGCCCGTCTACCGCGTCACCCTGCGGGGCCGGCCCCGCCTCGACCCGACGATGCGGCTCGCGGCCGGCCCCCGCCGCTTCGCGATCCGCGCCGTCACCGAGCCGGATGCGCGGGGCCGCGATTGCGTCTGCCACGTCGAGGAACTGCCGCGGGAGAGCCTGCCGTGAGCGACCCGAGCCCGCTGCTGGCCCTGCGCGCCGGCCTGATCGCCCGCTTCTCCGCCGATCCCGGCCTTGCGGCCCTGCTCGGCGGCCACGTCCGGCTCTACGACGAGCCGCCGTGGGGCACGCCGCCGGTCTACGCCCTGTGGGAGGATTCCGCGATCGAGGACGATGCCGTGGACGGGGCCGAGCGCCACCGCCACAGCCACGCGATCGCGGTGATCGCGCAGCCCGGCTCGGTCCGCACCGCCCTGGACGCTGCCGCCCGCATGGCCGCGCTCCTGGCCGATGCGGCGATGCCGCTCGCCGGCTGCCGGCTCGTGACCCTGCGGGTCCGCGCCATCAGGGCCCGCCGCGACGCCCGGACCGGCGAGGCCCGGGCAAGCCTGGCGGTCGAGGCCGTCACCGAGATCCTGTGAGGGGAGGGGCCGATGGGCGCGCAGAAGGGCAAGGACCTGCTGATCCGGGCCGGGGACGGCGCGGGCGGCTTCGTGGCCGTGGCGGGCCTGCGCACCCGCCAGATCACGCTGAACGCCGAGACCGTGGACGTCACCAACGCCGATTCCGCCGGGCGCTGGCGGGAGCTGCTCGCCGGCGCCGGCGTGCGCCGGGCCGCGATCGCGGGCTCCGGGGTGTTTCGCGACCAGGCCTCGGACGCGCGTCTGCGGCTGATCTTCTTCTAGGGGGTGATCGAGACCTTCCAGATCGTGGTGCCGGCCTTCGGGCTCCTGGAGGGCCCGTTCCAGATCGCGAGCCTCGAATACCGCGGTGACCATGCCGGCGAGGTCACCTTCGACATGAGCCTCGATTCGGCGGGTGCGCTCGCCTTCGCGGCGGCCTGAGCCGAGGGGAGTCCCATGGTGAACCGGATCCGCGGCGCGGTGCCGCTCGATCTCGCGGGCGAGCGCTACACCCTCTGCCTCACCCTCGGGGCGCTGGCCGAGCTGGAATCCGCGCTCCAGGCCGGCGACCTCGCGGGGCTCGCCGCGCGCTTCGCGGGCGGGCGGGTCTCGGCGCGGGACCTGATCGCCCTGCTGGGGGTCGCCCTGCGGGGCGGCGGCCACGATCTCGACGACGCGGCGGTGGCCCGGCTGCCGCTGGCGGGCGGGCTCGACGCCGTCTCGGAAGCCCTCGGTGCTGTGCTGGCGGCGGCCTTCGGGGAGGCGCCGGGCCCGGCAAACCCTCCCCGGAGCCGTCCGTGACCGCGTCGCGGTCGGGGGCGGCTCGCGATCCTGCCGGCTTTCCGTGGGACGACGCCCTGGCGCTCGGCCTCGGGGTGCTGCGCTGGCGGCCGCAGGAATTCTGGGCGGCGACGCCGCGGGAGTTCGCCGCGGCCCTCGGCCGTCGCGCCGGTCCGGAGCCGCTGAGCCGCGCCGCCTTCGAGCGCCTGCTCGCCGCCTACCCCGATGCGGTGTCCGGTCCGACCTGACGATCGGGGCCATCGGACATGCACGAGCCTCCCGACCTCGACCTCATCCTGAGGTGCCCGCGACGCGGGCCTCGAAGGAGGGCTCCAGGGATCGCGCGGCTGGCTGGAGCCCGCCTTCGAGGCGGCTGCGCCGCACCTCAGGATGAGGGGAATGGGTGGGACAACCCGGATTTGAGCCTCCTTCACGACAGGGCACGTCGATGACCGAAACCGAATCCGACACGCCGGCTGCCGCACGGATCGCGCAGCTCGAAACCCTCGACCGGCTCGCGCAGAATTTCGGCCGCAGCCTGGACGCGGCGCTGACCCGGGGGGCCGCCTCGGGGCGCAGCCTCGACGGCGTGCTGACCACCATCGGCACCCGGCTCGCCGGCGCGGCGGCCCGGGGCGGCGGGCGGCTCGATCCAGTCGGGCCTCACGGGCTTGATCAACACCGTGCTGGGTGCGGGATCCGAGACCGGCTTCGCGCGGGGTGGCGTGTTCCGGGGCGGGCGGGTCCAGCCCTTCGCGGCGGGCGGGGTCGTGGCCGCGCCGACCTACTTCCCCATGGCGGGTGGCACCGGCCTCATGGGCGAGGCCGGACCCGAGGCGATCCTGCCGCTGGGGCGCGGCCCGGACGGCCGCCTCGGCGTCGCGACCGGAGGCGCCCCGGCCCGCCCGGTCTCGGTAACCGTCCACATCGCGACCCCCGATCCGGCGGCCTTCCGCCGCTCGGAGGCGCAGGTGACCGCGAGCCTCGCCCGAGCCGTGGCGCGGGGCCAGCGGGCGACGTGAGGATCACGCCGCCTTCCGGGTCTCCGAGTCCCGCGCGCGGCTGCGGCGGCCGTCGACGCTGACCGGGGCCACGCCCTGGATCGTCACGCGCCGGACCACCCGGGGCTCGTCGCCGTAATCGTCCACCGCGCGGTGGACGGTCGCCCGGTTGTCCCAGATCGCCACGTCGCCCGTCCGCCAGGACCAGCGCACCGTGTTCTCGGGCCGGGTCGCGTGGTCGTGGAAGATCGCCAGCAGGTGCTGCGAATCCGCCGTGGTCAGCCCGAGGATGCGCTGGATGAAATGCCCGACGATCAGGGAGCGCTCGCCGGTCTCCGGATGCACGTGGACCAGCGGGTGCTCGGTCTCGAACACGGTCTTGGTGAAGACTTCGTCGTAGCGCCGCCGCCCGGCCTCCGAGACGTTCACCCGCCCGCCGACATAGTCGTAGACGTTGGAGTGCAGCGCCCAGAGCTTGTCGGCGAGGTCGCGCAGGGGTTCGGGCAGGTCGGCATAGGCCGCCGCCGTGTTGGCCCAGAGCGTGTCGCCGCCATAGGCCGGGAGCGTCACCGCGCGCAGGATCGAGATCGCCGGGTAGGCCGGCACGAAGGTCACGTCGGTGTGCCAGGAACTCGCCCGCTCGCCGCGGCTGCCGTCGATGTCGAGGATGCCCGCCGTCCCCGCGAGCGACGGCACGGTCGGGTGCGGGACGAGGTCGCCGAGGCGCCGGCCGAACGCCTCCTGCCCGGCCTCGTCGAGAGTCTGGTCGCGGAAGAAGACGACCTTGTGGGTGGTCAGCGCCTGCCGGATCGCCGCCACGGTCCCGGTCTCGAGATCGCCCGAGAGGGCGACGCCGCGGATCTCCGCCCCGATGCGGCCGGCGACGCGGCGAATGTCGAGGGCGGATGCGTGCAGGGGCTGAGGATTGGCGCTCATCAAAGGATTTCCTGGCAGAACGGCGTCGCGTCGTGCGGATCGCGCGATGAACCGAGATGTGCAGGCCGAAAGGACTTCAGAGAACATCCGCTTCGGTGTGCCGATCTTCGATCAACCGCCGTCTTGTGTCGATGAACGGCCCTTTTTGATTTTCCGGCTCCTCTCGAAAGACTTTTTTCAGCTGCTGCGATCCGGCAGCGATGACGTTCCCCGACGTCGCCAGACCGAGCCGGGGCAGGGCACCGCGATCGTCCTTGCGAGCGGAGCGAAGCAATCCAGCGGGCGCCACGGTCGCCGATGTCGCGCTGCCCTGGGTCGCGTCGCTGCGCTCGCGATGACGGCGGTGGCGTGGATGACCGGCGCGGCCCTGTCGCCACCCGAACCGGAGAGGCCCGCCATGGCCGACGACTTCCACGAGGTGCTGTTCCCCCTCGACGTGTCCCTGCGCGCCGGCGGCGGCCCGCAGCGGCTGACCGAGATCGTGACCCTGGCTTCGGGCCGCGAGCACCGGAACGGCCGCTGGGCCGATTCCCGCCGCCGCTACGATGCCGGCTTCGGGATGCGCGGCCTCGACGCGCTGCACGCCGTGCTGGCCTTCTTCGAGGAGCGCCGCGGCCGTCTCTACGGGTTCCGCTTCCGCGACCGGATCGACGGCCGCTCCGGGCCGCCGGGCCGGCCGGTCGGCCCCTTCGACCAGCCGCTCGGCACGGGCGACGGGGTCACCGCCACCTTTCCGCTGGTGAAGACCTACGGCGCCGGCTTCGCGCCCTATCGCCGCCGGATCGCCAAGCCGGTGGCCGGCAGCGTCCGGGTGGCGGTCGGCGGCCGGGAGGTCGGGCCCGAGGCCTTCGCGTGCGATCCCGCCACCGGCCTCGTGACCTTCGCGGCCGGCCACGCCCCCGAGCCGGGCGCCGCCGTGACGGCGGGCTTCGCCTTCGACGTGCCGGTCCGCTTCGACACCGACGAGCTGACCATCGACCTCGCGGCTTTCACGGCGGGCGAGATCCCGAAGGTGCCGCTCGTCGAAATCGTGCCGTGAGATAGGGGGCGCGCTGAGAACCGCGTCGCCGCGCCAGATGTTCGGCACCGTCTTTCCGGGGCGCCGCAGGCGAGCCCGGACCCGGAGGGGCACACCGGAGGCGGGCAATCCAGACACGCGTCGTCGCAGGATCTGCCGCCGCGGCGGCTCTGGATCCCGGGCTCCGCTGCGCGGCCCCGGGATGACGGCGCGCGGTGGCCGAGGTCGTCAAGGCCGTCCTGCGCGAGCGCGACAAGTGGGACTGAGACATCTCCTTCATCCAACTCCAGGCCCTGAGGGGGCACCATGCGCGACATCCCGGAGGCTTTCGCGGCCCATCTCGCGGGGGGCGTGACCACCCTGTGCCGTTGCTGGTCCCTGCGGCGGCGGGACGGGACGACCCTCGGCTTCACCGACCACGACCGCGACCTCACCGTCGCGGGCCTCGTTCACGAGGCCCGGACCGGGCTGGAGGCCGCCGAGGCCAGCGCCGAGCTCGGCTTCGCCGTCTCGGGCGGCGACGTGGCCGGGGCGCTCAGCAGCCTCGGCCTCACCGAGGCCGACATCGCCGGCGGCCTCTACGACGGGGCTACCGTGGAGACCTGGCTGGTCGACTGGACCCATCCCGGGACGCAGCTGCTCCTCGACCTCGCCACGATCGGTGAGATTCGCCGGGAGGGCGACGCCTTCGTGGCGGAGCTGCGCGGCCTCACGCACCGGCTCGATGCCGAGCGCGGCCGGACCTACCGGGCCACCTGCGGCGCCGCGCTCGGCGACGCCCGCTGCCGGGTCGACCTCGCCCCGTGGCGCACCACCGGCCGGGTGACCGGTGTTCCGGAACCTGCAACGCTCTCGGTCGCGCTGGCCGGCGGCTTCGGGGACGGCCTGTTCACCGGCGGCCGGCTGACCTGGACCGCGGGGGCCAATGCCGGGTTCTCGGCTGATCTGCGTCTCCAGCTCGGCGCCCTGCTCGAACTCTGGAGCGCGCCGCCGCGGCCGGTCGCGGCCGGCGACGCCTTCACCGTGACGGCCGGGTGCGACAAGCGTCTCGCCACCTGCCGCGACCGGTTCGCCAACGCGGTCAACTTCCAGGGCTTCCCGCACATGCCCGGCAACGACGTGGTGATGCGGGCGGTGCCGGGCTCGGATCACGCCCTCGACGGCGGGAGCCTGTTCCGATGAGCGCGATGCGGCGGGATGTCGGCGCGGCGGCGCTCGGCGAGGCGCGCCTGTGGCTGGGCACGCCCTACCGGCATCAGGCTTCGCTCCGCGGTGTTGGCTGCGACTGCCTCGGGCTGCTGCGCGGGGTCTGGCGCGGGCTCTACGGCGCGGAGCCCGAGGCGGTGCCGCCCTACGGCGCCACCTGGGCGGAATCGGCTGCGCCCGGCGCCGACCCGCTCACCGCGGCGGCCGCGCGCCACCTCGTGCCGGTGGCCGGCCCCCTCGCGGAGGTGGTGCCGCGGGCGGGCGACGTGCTGCTCTTCGCCTTCCGCCGCCACCTGCCGGCCCGCCACTGCGCCATCGCCACCGGCGACGGCGCGATGATCCACGCCCATGACGGTGCGGTGGTCGCCGAGGTGGCGCTGACCGCGTGGTGGCGGCGGCACCTGACAGGGGTGTTCCGGTTCCCGGAGGCCGGAACCGCTTACGAGGAGGATGTGGATACGGTCAGCTTGACGCCGAGCACGTCCATGACCTTGCGGACCGTCTCGTAGCGGAGCTTCGAGCCTGGCATCAGAGCCTTGTACAGGCTTTCCCGTCCGACCCCCGCTTCGCGGGCGATCTGCGACATGCCGCGGGCCTTGGCGACATCGCCCAGGGCCGCAATGAAAAGCTCGGGATCCGGATCGTCGAGAGCCGCCGCGAGGTATTCGGCGATCGCCTGTTCGCTGTCGAGGAATTCCGAGGCATCGAAGGGTGTGAAACGCATCAGGCGATCCCATCAAGAGTCGCGGCCATAGACTTAGCCTTCTGAATATCTCGGGTCTGGCTGGACTTATCTCCGCCGCAGAGGAGCAGGTACGTAACCTCGCCACGTCGAACATAGTAGACGCGAAAACCGGGGCCATACGGGATCCGCATCTCGAACACGCCTGAGCCGACGGGTTTGACATCCCCGAAGTTGCCGAGCCCCGCAGCGCGGATTCGCGCCGCGATGCGTGCTCTGGTGCGGGCGTCCCTCAGGCCCGTGAGCCAGGTCCGGAAGGTGTCGGACAGCAGGATCGTCGTCACGTCCGCTTTGTATCCAATCGGATACGACGCCGCAACGCGTTCATACCGCACAACCATCAGATCCGGAGCCCTGCCATGGCGACGCTGATCCTGTCCTCGGCCGGCACGGCACTCGGCACCGCGCTGGGCGGCCCGATCGGGGGCATGCTCGGGCGGGCGCTCGGCTCCATGGCGGGCGCGGCGCTTGGCGGCGCGCTGTTCGGCTCCGGGCGGCACACCCGCTTCGTCGAAGGGCCGCGGCTCGCCGACGTGGCCGGGCTCACCTCCACCGAGGGCGACCCGATCCCCCGCGTCTACGGCCGGGCCCGGATCGGGGGTACCCTGATCTGGGCGACCCGCCCGCTGGAGGTCGCCAACACCACGGTGGCGCGCGCCGCCGCTCCGGCGAAGAGCCTGGGCGGCCAGAAGACCGTGACCACCCGCTACGCCTATTTCGCCAACCTCGCGGTCGGCCTGTGCGAGGGCGAGATCGCCTGCGTCCGCCGGATCTGGGCGGACGGCAAGGAGATCGACCAGGCCGGCCTGACCCTGCGGGTCCATACCGGCGGCCTGGACCAGGCGCCCGACCCGCTGATCGTCGCCAAGGAGGGATCTGAGGACGCCCCGGCCTATCGCGGCCTCGCCTACGTGGTGTTCGAGTCCCTGCCGCTGGCCGATTTCGGCAACCGCGTCCCGCAATTCGCCTTCGAGGTGATCCGCCCGGTCAACGGCCTGTGCGGCCGGATCCGCGCCGTCGACCTGATCCCCGGGGCGAGCGAGTTCGGCCTCGATCCGGACCGCGTCACCGTCGATCTCGGCCTCGGCCGGACCGAGGCCGCCAACCGCCACCAGCTTCAGCGCGCCACCGACGTGATCGCGTCCCTCGACGCGCTCCAGGCGCTCTGCCCGAACCTCCAGCGGGTCGCCGTGGTGGCGACGTGGTTCGGCTCGGACCTTCGGGCCGGGGCCTGCCGGGTGGTCCCGAAGGTGGAGGGCCGGCGGAAGCACGCGCTGCCGGCGGACTGGCGCGTCGCCGGGATCAGCCGCGCCGAGGCCGAGATCGTCTCGCTCCTGCCGGACGGCAGCCCGTCCTACGGCGGGACGCCCTCGGACGATGGGCTGACCCGGCTGGTGGCCGAGCTGGTCCGCCGCGGGCTGGAGGTGGTGCTCTACCCGTTCGTGATGATGGACGTGCCGGCCGGCAACGCGCTGCCCGATCCCCGCGTGCCCGGCGCGATCCAGCCGGCCTATCCCTGGCGCGGGCGCATCACCTGCGATCCGGCGCCCGGCCTGCCCGGAAGCCCGGACGGCACCGCTCGAGCCGACGCGCAGGTCGCGGCCTTCTTCGCGGGCGGCTACCGCGACGCGGTGCTGCATTACGCCGACCTCGCCGCGGGCTGGGCCGCGTCCGGCGTGCGGATCGCGGCCTTCATCATCGGCAGCGAGTATGTCGGCCTGACCCGGGTGCGCGGCGCCGCCGGCTACCCGGCCGTGCAGGCGTTCCGCGACCTCGCCGCCGCCGTGCGCGACCGCCTCGGGCCGGCGGTCGCCCTGGTCTACGGCGCCGACTGGACCGAGTACGGCGCCGATGTCCGCGACGGCGGCGCCACGATCCGGTTCCCCCTCGACGACCTGTTCGCAGATCCCGCCATCGCGGCGGTGGGAATCGACTGGTACCCGCCGGTCTCGGACTGGCGCGACGCGCCGGACCATGCCGACCTTTCGGTCGCGGGCGACATCACCGACCGCGCCTACCTCAAGGATCGGGGCGCCTCGGGCGAGGGATTCGACTGGTACTACGCCGACGCGGACGGACGCGCCGCGCAGGACCGCCGGCCGATCGAGGACGGCGCCTACGGCAAGGCCTGGATCTACCGGCCCAAGGATCTCGTGGCGTGGTGGTCGAACCGCCACGTCGAGCGCGACGGCGGCGTCGAGACCCGCGCCACCGCCTGGGTCCCGATGGGGAAGCCGATCTGGCTCACCGAGATCGGGGTGCCGGCGGTCGACAAGGGCACGAACGGGCCCAACGTCTTCCCCGACCCGAAATCCATCGAGAGCGCCGTCCCGCCGGAATCGCGGGGTCTGCGCGACGAGCTGATCCAGCTCCGCGGCGTCGCCGCGGTGATCGCGCGCTTCGACTCGGCGGTGCCGGGCTTCCGGGAGGCCGACAACCCGGTCTCGCCGGTCTATGGCGGCCGGATGGTCGACCCGGCGGCGCTCCATGTCTGGGCCTGGGACGCGCGGCCGTTCCCGGCCTTCCCGACCGTGCGCGGACCCTGGGCGGATGCCGGCAACTGGCGCATCGGCCACTGGATCACGGGGCGGATCGAGGGCTGCGACCTCGACCTGCTGGTCCGGCAGATCCTCGCCGAGTTCGGCTTCGACGCGCCGGTCTCCGTAGAGGCCGCCGCCTATCTCGACGGCTACGTCATCGACCGGCCGCTCACCGCCCGCGGCGCCCTGGAGACCCTGGCGCAGGTCTACGGCCTCGACGTCTCGGCGGTGGCCGGCACCCTGCGCCTCCGCGGGCCGCGCCGCGACCGGCCGGTGGTGCTCGCCGAGGCCGATCTGGTCCGGCTCTCCGAGGAGAAACCCGTACTCCGGCAGGTCCGGGCCGAGGAGAGCGCCCTGCCGCGCTCGGTGGAGCTCGGCATCACCGAATCCGAGAGCCCGGATTACCGCCGCGCCGCGGCGGCGGCCGTGCGGCCGGCGGGCGACCGGCGGCGCGAGACCCGGATCGAGGCCGCGATCGTCACCCGCCGCGAGACCGGCGACGCGCTTGCCGAGGCGCTGCTCGACCGGATCATCGCGGCCCGCGACAGCGCGGTGTTCACGCTGAGTCCGCGCCGGGTCGAGCTGGAGCCCGGCGACCTAGTGGCGGTCCCGGCGGACGTCCCGGGCGGCACGGTGCTGCGCAAGATCGACCGGATCGACGACGCACCCACCGGCCGCCGGATCGAGGCGAGCGGCGTGCCGCCGCGCGGCGGACCCGGGCGGGGGCTCGCCCGCAGCCCGGCTGTGCCGGCCGTCGCGCCGCCGGCCTTCCCGGGGCCGCCGCTGGCGCTCGCCCTCGACCTGCCGGTGGATCGGGGCACCCCCACGGTGCTGCAGTATCTCGCGGTGGCGGCCGAGCCCTGGCCGGGGGCGGCCGCTCTCTGGCGCGCGGACGGCGCGGGGCCGCTCGCGCTTCACGGCCGCGTCGACTATCCGGCCAGCCTGGGGCGCACCCGCGCGGCGCTCCCGGCCGGACCGCTCTGGCGCCTGCAACGCGGCGTGACGCTCGACGTCACCCTGCGCCGAGGCGGCGCGCTCGCCTCGGTGGGCACGGCCGGAATGCTCGCCGGCGGCAACCTGTTCGCGCTGATCGGCCCGGACGGTGCCGTCGAGCTGCTCGCCGCCGCGCAGGCCGTCCTCACCGGTCCCGACACCTACCGGCTGTCCGGCCTCCTGCGCGGGCTCGCGGGCAGCGAGGACGTCGCCTCCCGGATCACCCCGCCGGGCAGCCTGATCGTGCGCCTGGACGACGGCGCGGTGGTCCCCCTGGTGGAGCGGCTCGACGAAGCCGGACGGGGCTTCCGCTACCGGATTGGGCCGGCGGGGAGCGATCCGGGCGATCCGGCCTTCACGGACCTCGCCGCGACCGCCGGCCTCGCGGCACTGCGGCCGCTGCGGCCCGTCCACCTGCGGGCGCGCCGGGAGGCGCAGGGCGTGCGGCTGTCCTGGATCCGCCGGGCGCGCCGCGACGGCGATTCCTGGGAGCCGGCCGAGATCCCGCTGGACGAGCCGGAAGCCTACGCGGTGACGCTCTTCTCCGGGGACGCGGCCGTCCGGACGCTCCGGGCCGAGGCCCAGACCCTCCTCTACGCCGACGAGGCGGCGGATTTCGGCGGGCCGCAGACCAGCCTCGACCTGGCCGTGGCGCAGATCGGTGCCGTCGCCGGCCCCGGGCCCGCCCGTCGCGCCCGCATCCCCGTCCGCTCGGCCTGAATGCCCGGGAGTCTGCCATGTCCGACACCACGCCCCATCTCGGCCTGCCGTTGATCGCCGCGAGCCAGGCCCAGAAGCACGTCACCCACAACGAGGCGCTCGGCCTGATCGACGCGCTCGTGCAGCTCGCCTGCCTCGACAAGGACCTAACCGCGCCGCCGCCGAGCCCCGCGGAGGGCGACCGCTACCTCGTGGCCGCGGCCGATCCCGGCGGCGCCTGGGCGGGCCTCGGGGGCCAGGTGGTGCGCTTCGCCGACGGCGTGTGGATCGGGGCTGTGCCCCGCGCCGGCTGGATCGCCTACCTGATCGACGAGGCCGACCTCTACGTGTTCGACGGCGCCGCCTGGACGAGCTTCCGCCGGACGCTCGCGGCGGTCCAGAGCCTGGGCCGCCTCGGGATCAACACGGGTGCTGACGCCACCAACCGCTTCGCCGTCAAGGCGGACGCGGCGCTGCTGACCTGGGACGACGCGACGCCGGGCAGCGGCGACATGCGGATCTTCGTGAACAAGCGCGACGCCGCGCGCGACGCCGCCCTGGTGCTCGAAACCGGCTACGCGGCGCGCGCGCTGCTCGGGCTTCTGGGGAGCGACGACGTTTCCCTGAAGGTCTCGCCCGACGGAGCGGCCTTCGCCACCGCGCTCACCGCCTCGGCCAGGACCGGCGGGATCGATTTCGCCTCCACCGAGACCGCCCTGGCGGCCGCCGCCAGCACCGATATCGGCGGCACCGGCACGCGGCGGGTGCTCGTGACCGGCGCGGGGCGGATCACGCGCTTCGGCACCGCGGCCGACCGCGAGCGGTTCGTGCGCTTTGCGGGCGGCGCGACCCTGGTGCACCATCCCGAAGCCCTGGTTCTGCCGACCCGGGCCGACATCGTGACGGCCGCCGACGATACGTGCATCGCGCTCTCGGATTCCGCCGGCCGCTGGCGTGTGTGGCACTACCAGCGGGCCGACGGGACGCCGCTGGCGGCCGGCGCGCGGCCCGCCGCGTGAGCGGTTTCGCGCGCGCCGTCATCCCGGGGCCGCGCAGCGGAGCCCGGGATCCAGACGCGCCGACGCGCCAGGACCTGCACCCCGAGCGGGTCTGGGTTCCGGGCTCGCCTGCGGCGCCCCGTAACGACGGAGGGGTGCTCACCCGGGGACGAGCGCCCGGAGCATCGCGGGCTCGACCGCCGCGTAGCCCGCCCTGTTAAGGTGGATGCCGTCCTCGGTGAAGGCGCGGGCCAGCGCCCCCGAGGGGTCGGCGAGAGGCGTCTGATAGTCGATGAGGCGGGCCGCGCCCGCGTCGCACAGGGTGCGCAGCCACGCGTTCAGGACGCGGATGCGCGCCACCGGCCGGAGCTCGGGACGCCAGCCCCAGAAATCGCTCGGCATCACGGTGCCGATCCAGAGCGGCAGCCCGGCCTCGAAGGCCAGCCGGCCCATGGCCAGGATGTTCGCGGCGATCTCCCGGTCCGGGACCGGACCGCCGATCTCCGCGATGTCGTTGATCCCGCAGAGCAGGTGGATCCCGCGCGCGCCTTCGGCGTCCCGGAGGAACCGCGCCCGGATCTGCCCGCTCGTCTGGCCCGGGACGCCGCGGGCCACGAAGCCGTGACGCGCGAAGGTCTCGGCCCGCTCGACGCCCCAGGCGGCGGTGATCGAGTCGCCGATGAACACCAGCGGCCGGTCCTGTCGACTCCCCACGCGTCCTCCCTCGGCACCGCGCCCGCGCGGCCGCCATAGCCCGGCGTCGTGCCGGGCGCCATCGACCGGAGCACAGCCATGCCGACCACCGGAACGGCCCGGGCAGCGGGCGACGTC
Organism: Methylobacterium sp. OAE515; assembly: GCF_041806315.1. NCBI lineage: Bacteria > Pseudomonadati > Pseudomonadota > Alphaproteobacteria > Hyphomicrobiales > Methylobacteriaceae > Methylobacterium > Methylobacterium sp. OAE515. The sequence continues at coordinate 126,172 of NZ_JBGMUV010000001.1, read as the reverse complement.
TTCGCGGCCGAATGCGGCCGCCTGGGCCCGCGCCTGATGCGCGATCTCGGCCTGACCGACCTGCAGGCGGCGGGGCTCCTGGGCAATCTCGGCCACGAGAGCGGCGGTTTCCGACAGCTGCAGGAGGTGGCGCCCGCGGTGGCGGGCTCCCGCGGCGGCTGGGGGCTCGCCCAGTGGACCGGTCCGCGACGCGTGGCCATGGAGGCGTGGTGCCGGGTGCGCGGTCTCGATCCGGCCGACCCGGAGGCCGGCTACGGCTATCTCTGCGCGGAGCTGCGCGGCACCGAGGCCGCCGCGCTCGAAGCCCTGCGGGCCGCCGCGAGCCTCGAAGCCGCCACCGCGGTGGTCTGCCGCCGCTTCGAGCGCCCCGGCATCGTCGCGCTGCCGAGCCGGCTCGCCTGGGCGCGCCGGGCGCTCGCCGCCCTGCGCGCCGCCGCCGGGCCGGTAGCCCCGGGGAAGCCGCCGAGCCGGCGCTGACCCTCCACCCGTTCCCGAGCCGGCCGGGTCCGCCGCGCGAACAACCCTCGGAGATCGACCATGACGCACCGCTTCCGTCTGGGGCTGGCTCTCGCCTGCGCGGCCCTGCCGTTCGCCGCCCTGCTGTCGCCGGCGTATGCCGCCGCCGCGCTGCCCGCCACCGGGGTGAGCCTGCCCTGGGGCGACTGGCTGACCGGCCTGCTCCAGCCGGTCTCGGCCGTCCTCGTGCCACTCGCGGCCGCGGCCGTGACCGCCGGCATCGCCCGGGTCGCGCCCTGGGCGGCCTCGGTGCTGACCCGCGACCGGGTCGAGGCGGCGATCCGCGCTGGGGCGGAGTTCGGCCAGAACGCCGTGGCCGGCGCCGCCAAGGGCCGGACCGTCAGCGTCGATCTCGGCTCCGCGGTGGTCGCAGCCGGAGCCCGGCACGTGCTCGCCACCGCGCCCGGCCACGTCGTCCGGTCGGCCGGCGGGGCGGAGGGCGTCGCGGCCCGGATCTTCCGGGCCCTGCCGCTCGATCCGCAGGCGAGTGCCGCGACCGTGCTCGCCCCGGCGCTGGCCGAGCTGCGCGAGCGCGACGGCCGGCCGGGTGCCGCACGGCAGGGCTGAGGCCGCGTCGCGGGGGCGGAACGATGACGCCGGGCGGTCCCGCCCGGCACCGGCCGGGAAAGGATACGCCTGCCATGACCGATCCCCGCCCCCCTGCGCACCGCGCCGCCAAGCCCGCTTCCGGGGCCCCTTCCAGGGCCGCCGCCGAATCCCGCGAGGACGAGGCCGACCCCGGCATCGCCCTCGGGGGCCGGGCGCGGGCGATCCGCTTTCCGCCCTTCTGGCACGTCTGGTTCGGCCGCCAGACCGAGCCGCGCCTCGCCGCGCTCGACGAGATGGTCGACGCGCATGTCGAGCGGCGGGCTTTGCGCCGCTATCTGACGCGGCTGAAGCACGCGACGGTTCTGGCCTTCCTCGGCGCCGCCGCGGCCGTGCACTGGTTCTCGGACCAGATTGCCTGGATCGCGGCGCGGATCCCCGCCCTGCGGTCACTCTGGATGCTCGTGGTGGGAGGGTGAGATGCACCTGTTGCGGTGGGATCAAATCCTCGACCGCCTCTGGCTGGCCGCCTCCGGGGCGGCGGCTCTGGCCCTCGCGCTCGATCTGGGTGCGCAGGTCGGGTCGCGCGGCTGGTCATCGGACGGCGCCGTCCTGACCGCGCTGGCCGGCCGCGCCCCTGACGCGGCCGGCCTCGAACCGACACGACCCGGGATGCCGGCAGCCCGCCGGGAGACCGTTTCCGTGACCCGTCCTGCATTGCTTGTGCGAACCGGCGCCGGCGGGGGAACCGAGCCGGGTTCCGGGCCGTAGTGCCGGCACGATGCCGCCCACCGCCCTATCGCGCAGAACAGGATCTTTCGGTCAGCCCGCCGCCTCCACCGCGAGGGAACAACAGCCACGTATTCAGGGCGCATTCAGTGCCCGCGGCCCACATCTCGTGCCAATGCGCTACACCATCGCCCTGGTTGCCATCAGCCTGACCGCCGCGGCCCTCGCCGCGGGCGGCCTCGGCTCCATGGCCGATGACGGGCCGGCCCCGCAGACGGGCGCCGTCTCCAGCCAGGCGCCGCTGCGGGTCGAGGCCTGCCTGTCGCCCGCCGACATGCGCGAGGAGGTCGGCGAGCGGCGGGTAATCCCGCCCGTGGCGGCGATCCGCGCGGCCCGCACGGTGATCCCCCGGGCCGAGATCCAGCGGGCGAGCCTGTGCCGTTACGAAGACACGCTCGTCTACATGCTCACCGCCTTGCGCCGGGACGGGCATTTCGTGCACGTGATTGTCGATGCGCGCACCGGCACTGTCGCGGGACAATATTGAGCGGGCGCCTAACCCGTCCTGGAATGGAGTGAGCCGTGCGTCTGCTCGTCGTGGAGGATGACAAGGACATCAACCGGCAGGTGGTCGCCGCGCTGGAGGAGGCCGGCTACGTCGCCGACAAGGCCTATGACGGCGAGGAGGGCGGCTATCTTGGCGAGAGCGAGCCCTACGACGCCATCATCCTCGACATGGGGCTGCCCAAGGCCGACGGCGTCAGCGTGCTCCAGAAGTGGCGCCGGGCCGGGGTGAAGACTCCGGTGATCATCCTCACCGCCCGGGACCGCTGGTCCGACAAGGTCGACGGGTTCGATGCCGGGGCTGACGACTACGTCACCAAGCCCTTCCACATGGAGGAGCTGATGGCGCGCGTCCGCGCGCTCCTGCGCCGGGCCGCCGGGCACGCCTCCAGCCAGATCGCCTGCGGGCCGGTGACCCTCGACACGCGCTCCGGCAAGGTGTTCGTCGACGGCGCCCAGGTGAAGCTGACGAGCCACGAATACCGGCTGCTCTCCTACCTGATGCACCATACCGGCCGGGTCGTCTCCCGGGCCGAGCTGACCGAGCACCTCTACGACCAGGATTTCGATCGCGACTCGAACACGATCGAGGTGTTCGTCGGGCGCCTGCGCAAGAAGCTCGCGGTCGACCTGATCCAGACCGTGCGAGGCCTCGGCTACCTCGTGGATCCCAACCAGCCGCCGGCGCGGGTGTGACGGCCGTGCCGGGGCCCGGCACCCTGCCGGCCGTGTTCATGCGCGGCGGCACCAGCAAGGCGCTGATGCTGCACCGCCGGGACGTGCCGGGTGACCTCGCCGCCTGGGAACCGGTCTTCCTCTCCGCCATGGACAGCCCCGACCCGTTCGGGCGGCAGCTCAACGGCATGGGCGGGGGCGTCTCGTCGGTCTCGAAGATCTGCGTGGTCGAGCGCTCCGCGCGGCCGGACGCCGACATCGACTACACCTTCGTGCAGGTGGTGGTCCGCGACGGCCGCATCGACCTCTCGGGCAATTGCGGCAACATGCTCTCGGCCGTGGGACCGTTCGCGGTCGACGAGGGGCTCGTCGACGTCCCGGACGGCCCGGTGCGGCTGCGGATCTACAACACCAACACCCGCAAGCTGATCGAGGCGCGCTTCGCCGTCCGGGGCGGCCGCGCGGTCTATGGCGGAGACCTTCCGATCCCCGGCGTGACCGGCACCGGCGCGCCGATCCGTCTGGACTTCGTCGATCCCGGCGGCGCCACGACCGGCCGGCTCCTGCCCACCGGCACCGTCCGTGAGCGTCTCGACGTGCCGGATCTCGGCGCGATCGAGGCCTCGCTGGTGGATGCCGCCAATGCCTGCGTGTTCGTCCGCGCCGCCGATCTCGGGCTCTCCGGCACCGAGCTGCCCGCCGCCCTGGAGGCTGTGCCGGGCCTGCTCGACCGGCTGGCGCGGATCCGCCGCGCCGGCTCCGTGGCGATGGGCATCGCGCCCGACCTCGAGGCGGCGGCGCGCATCGTCCACGTGCCCTTCGTCGGCCTCGTCGCGCCGCCGCGGGATTCCGGCAGCCTCTCCGGCGAGACGATCCGCGCCGCCGAAATCGACCTGACCGCCCGGGTAATCTCCAACGGCGTGCCTCATCAGGCCCTGCCGCTCACCGCCACCCTGTGCCTTGCGGTGGCCGCCCGGATCGAGGGCAGCCTCGTCCACGAGGCCGCGCGGCCCACCGACGCCGCCCTGCGGGTCGGCATGCCGTCGGGCATCCTCACCGCCGATGCCACCGTGACGCGGGATGGCGAAAGCTGGCGGGCGGAGCGCGGGTCGTTCTTCCGCACGGCGCGCCCGCTGATGCGGGGCGAGGTGTTCTACGATGCACCGCCGCCCGTCTGAGCGACCGACGCATCCATGATCGACCTTATCGGCCTCTTCTCCCTGCGCCGCCGCTCCATCGCGGTGCGGCTCGCCGTGTCGGCGTTCCTGGCGAGTTCGGCGATCCTGCTGATCGCGGCCTGGATCCTCACGACCCTCTATCGCGAGAACACCGAGCGGTCGTTCGACAGCCGGCTGCTCGTCTTCGCCAACAATCTCGCCACCGATCTCGTCTCGCCCAACGATCCCGAGAGCCGGACCTTCTCGCTCGGCGACCCGCGCTTCGACCTGCCCCTGTCCGGCTGGTACTGGCAGGTCGGCAAGCCCGATGCGAAGCCGCGGGACGTGCGCACCTCCCGCTCCCTCGTCGGCGTGCCGCTCCCGCCCGCAACGGATTCGGACGGCAAGGTCGGGGTCGGTCAGATCCGCCAGGGCTACGGCAAGGGGCAGGACGGGCGCCTCCTGCGCATCATGGAGCGCGACGTCGATCTCGGCGAGGAGGGCCGCTACACGGTCCGGGTCGCCGGCCCGGCCGACGAGATCGTCAACGACGTCGACCGGTTCCGCAATTCGCTGACCATCACCTTCGGCCTGCTCGGCCTGTCGCTGGCGATCACCACCCTGCTGCAGATCCGGTTCGGCCTGGCGCCGCTCAAGAAGATGCGCGCCGCGCTCGGCGCCGTGCGCCGCGGCGAGGCCGACCGCATCACCGGCACCTATCCGCGCGACATCGCCCCGCTCACCGGCGAGGTGAATCTGCTGATCGAGACCAACCGCGAGATCCTGGAGCGCGCCCGCACCCAGGTCGGCAATCTCGCCCATGCCCTGAAGACGCCGCTCTCGATCATCGTCAACGAGGTCGGCGCCTCCGATGCCCCGGAGGAACTCGCCCAGAAGATCCGCGAGCAGGCCGCGGTGATGCGCGATCAGGTCAACTACCATCTCGACCGGGCCCGCGCCGCCGCGCTCGCCGGCACGCTCGGCACCTCGACCGAAGTCGAGCCGGCCTTGGCCGGCCTCGTGCGCACCTTCGGCAAGATCTACCGCGACAAGGACATCGCCTACGACGTCCACGTGCCTCCGGGCCTCCGCTTCCGCGGCGAACGCCAGGATTTCGAGGAGATGGTCGGCAACCTCGTCGACAACGCCTCGAAATGGGCGCACGGCCGGGTCGCGATCCGGGCCGAGGCGGTATCCAAGGACGATTATCCCCATCTGGTCGTCGCCATCGAGGATGACGGCCCCGGCCTGCCGCCGGAGGCACGCCAGGCCGTGCTCGGCCGCGGCCGGCGGCTCGACGAATCCAAGCCCGGCTCGGGCCTCGGCCTGTCGATCGTGGCCGACCTCGCCGCGCTGTACCGGGGTCACTTCACGCTGGAGCAGGCGGCTCTGGGCGGCCTGCGGGCCGTGCTGGAGGTTCCGGGCGACGCGCCGGTGGGCGCGACGGCCCATTGAGAGCGGATGCTCGGCCGCTCCGGTGGCCGGGGTCCGCCGTGTTCAACAAGCTTTGACCGGGGCCGTCGGCGCGCACGCCGAGGGGTGGTTCCCCCTCGGCCCTTGTCATCGCGGTGAAGTTGCGTGACACCGTGCCGCCGCCGGGGGGCGTCGTGGCGTCACGCTGTCGGCTCCACATGGTGTGGAGAGGTGCGGGCCGGTCCGGCCTGCTGGCGAAGGTTCGATGACGGCGATCTGGTTCATCCTGGCGGCCATGACCGCGGCGGCCGTGCTCGGCCTGCTCTGGCCGATGTCGCGGCGCGCCTCCGTGCCGACCGGAGAGGCCGGCGGAAGCGCCATCGCCACCGAGACCGCCTTCTACGAGGACCAGATCGCCGAGATCGGGCGCGACCTGGAGCGCGGGCTGATCGCCCCGGAGGAGGCCGAGTCGGCCAAGGCCGAGGCGGCGCGCCGCCTGCTGCGGGCGAGCCGCGAGTCGCAGCTCGAGGCCGAGGATGCCGGCGTGGTCGAGGCGGCACGCCCGGCCGAGCCGCGGCTGCGCCGTCGCCGGGCGGCCTCGGCCTTCGCGCTCTCGACCATCCCGCTCGTGGCGCTGATCGCTTACGGCCTCTACGGCTCCCCGGAATTGCCCGCCCAGACCGCCGCCGACCGCGCGGCGGCCCGCGGCGGCACCGACGAGCTGATGAAGGCGGTGGGCCAGATCGAGGCACGCCTCGCCCGCGACCCGAACGACGCCCGGGGCTGGGCGGTGCTGGCGCCGGTCTACATGCGCACCGGTCGCTTCGACGATGCCGCCCGCGCCTACGCAAACATCGCGCGGCTGAAAGGCGAGACCGCCGACATCCTCGCCGATCAGGCCGAGGCCCTCACGGCGGCCGGCGACGGCACCGTCACGCCCGAGGCCAAGGCCCTGTTCGAGAAGGCGCAGGCCAAGGATCCGAACGCGCCGAAGCCGCGCTTCTACCTCGCGCGGGCGGCCGAGCAGGCCGGCGATACCGGCGAGGCGATCCGCCAGCTCACGACCCTCGAAGCCGCGAGCCCGTCGGAGGCCCCCTGGCTCGGGGTGGTCCGCCAGACGCTCGCCCGCCTGAAGGGAGAGCCGCCTCCGCCCGCCGCAGAACCCAAGGCGGCCCCCCAGATTCCGGCGGAGCAGCAGGCGGCGATCCGCGGCATGGTCGACGGCCTCGATGCCCGGCTGAAGGCCAGCGGCGGCACGCCCGACGAGTGGCTGCGGCTGATCCGGTCCCGGACTGTGCTGGGCGACCGCGATCAGGCCGTCGCGGCCCTGGCCCGCGCCCGCACCGCACTGGCGAACGATCCACAGGGACTTGCTCAGGTGGAGCAGGGCGCCCGCGATCTCGGCCTTGAGGCCGGTGCATCCGCGGGGGCGCCGGCCGCGTCCGGACCGGTTGCCCAGGCCGAGACGGGGGCCGCGATGGCGGCTGTGCGCGACATGCCGCCCGCCGAGCGCGACGCCGCCATCCGCGGCATGGTCGAGAGCCTCGACCGGCGCCTCGCGGCCCGGGGCGGCACGCCGGACGATTGGCTGCGCCTCGTGCGCTCCTACACCGTCCTTGGCGAGCGCGATCAGGCGACGAAGGCCCTCAACCGCGCGCGGATGGCGCTCGCCGCCAACAGCGAGGCGGTGGCGCGGCTCGACGGGCTCGCCCGGGAGCTCGACTTGCCCGCCAAGGCCAGTCCCTGACCCTGCAACCCCCGGTGCCACAAGGTCGCGCGGTGTCCGCAGCGGCGTCGGCTGTACGACAATCGGTCTCGACGCCTGCCCTTGACCCGCGCCCGTGCGGGGCCGACACCCTGGAGTGTAGAATGAGAACGGTTCGGACCTGGGCGGATCCTCGCCCGCCGAATCGCGGGGTGGACGCATCGTGACGCGTAAGAAACGCCGCCTGATCCTGATCGCCGCCTGCGGCAGCGTGCTGGCGCTCGCCGTGGGGCTGATCCTGTACGCCATGAGCGGGTCGATCGTGTTCTTCCGCTCGCCGTCCGACATCGCCCTGCAGGGCATCACGCCCGGCACCCGCCTGCGTCTCGGCGGCCTCGTGAAGGACGGATCGGTGAAGCGCGGGCCAGACCAGGTCGTGGACTTCGCCGTGACCGACACCAACGCCACCGTCGAGGTCCAGTACAAGGGCCTGCTGCCGGACCTGTTCCGCGAGGGACAGGGCGTGGTCACCGAAGGTGTCTTAGAGCCGGGCGGTCGGTTCCGCGCCGACACGGTGCTCGCCAAGCACGACGAATCCTACATGCCCCGCGAGGTCGCCGACGCCCTGAAGGCGCAGGGGCGCTGGCAGGAGGGCGGCCCGAACAAGGGCGGGCCCGCCCCGAAGCCGGCGACCGCCTCGGCCGACGGGACGCTCGGTCCCCGCAGCGAGCGGTGAGGAAGCCGGCATGATCGTTGAGACCGGCCATTTCGCGCTCGCGCTCGCGCTCGCGATCTCTCTCGTCCAGATGGTGATGCCCATCTGGGCGGCGCGCACCGGCGACCCAGCCCTGCGCCAGACCGCCTCGCAGGCGGCTCTGGGCGCCTTCGGCTGCGTGCTCTTCGCCTTCGCGGCGCTGACCTGGGCGCATGTGACGTCCGACTTCTCGGTCCAGAACGTCGTCGAGAACTCGCACACCCAGAAGCCGCTGATCTACAAGATCTCCGGCGTCTGGGGGAACCACGAGGGCTCGATGCTCCTCTGGGTCCTGATCCTCACGCTGTTCGGCGCCTGCGTGGCGGCGGCCAGGAATTCCGTGCCGCCGCGGCTGCGGGCCAGCACGCTGGGCGTGCAGGGGCTCATCACCTTCGTCTTCCTGCTGTTCATCATCACGACCTCGAACCCGTTCAGCCGCGTGATCCCGGCGCCGGTCGAGGGCAACGACCTCAATCCGCTGCTGCAGGATCCGGGCCTCGCGATCCACCCGCCGCTCCTCTACGTCGGCTATGTCGGCTTCTCGATCAGCTTCGCCTTCGCGGTGGCCGCGCTAATCGACGGGCGCATCGACGCCGTCTGGGCGCGGGCGGTGCGGCCCTGGACGCTGACGGCGTGGTGCTTCCTGACCCTCGGCATCGCGATGGGCTCCTACTGGGCCTATTACGAACTGGGCTGGGGCGGCTGGTGGTTCTGGGATCCGGTGGAGAACGCTTCCCTGATGCCGTGGATCGCCGGAACCGCGCTGCTGCACTCCACCGTGGTGATGGAGAAGCGCGACGCCCTGAAGGTCTGGACGGTTCTGCTCGCCATCCTGACATTCTCGCTCTCGCTGATCGGCACCTTCCTGGTCCGATCGGGCGTGATCACCTCGGTGCATTCCTTCGCCACCGACCCGACGCGCGGCGTGTTCATCCTGGCGATCCTGGTGCTGTTCATCGGCGGCTCGCTGACGCTGTTCGCGTGGCGGGCGCCGCTGCTCCGGCAGGGCGGCCTGTTCGCGCCGATCTCCCGCGAGGGCTCGCTCGTCCTCAACAACCTGTTCCTGGTGGCCGCTTGCGCCACCGTGCTGGTCGGCACCCTCTACCCGCTGGTGCTGGAGATGCTGACCGGCGAGAAGATCACGGTTGGGCCGCCCTTCTTCAACTCCACCTTCGTGCCGCTCGCGATCCCGCTCCTCCTGATCGTGCCCTTCGGGCAGGCGCTCGCCTGGAAGCGCGGCGATGTGCTCGCCGCCGCCCAGCGCCTGTTCGCCGCGCTCGCGGTGGCCCTGGTCGTCGGCTTCGCGGTGCTGGCCCTGACCTGGGGCGGCCCGGTCATGGCGCCGGTGGGAATCGGGCTCGGTGCCTACCTGCTGATCGGCTCCGCGCTGGAGATCGTGTCGCGGGCCCGCGGCTACGGCGCCAGCCGGGCGCGCTCGCTCGGACAGATCGGACGCCGCGCCGTCGGCCTGCCGCGCTCGGCCTGGGGCACCGCGCTCGCCCATGCCGGTGTCGGCGTCGTGGTGCTGGGCATCGCCGCCCAGGGCTGGGCTACCGAAGGGCTGGCGACCCTCAAGCCCGGCCAGAGCCTTGCGACCGGACCCTACGTGGCGACCCTGGACAGCGTCGGTCCACGCCAGGGTCCCAACTACGAGGAGGCCGCCGCCAGCCTGACGATCCGGACCCGCTCCGGTGACGAGGTCGGGCACGTGGACACCGGCAAGCGCTTCTACCCGAGCCGCAAGATGGCGGTGACGGAATCCGGGCTGCTGACGATCGGTGCAAGCCAGGTCTACGCCAGCCTCGGCGAGATGAGCCAGGACGGCGGCGTCGGCCTGCGGCTGTATTACAAGCCGCTGGTGCTGCTGATCTGGCTCGGGGCCGTGGTGATGGCGCTGGGCGGCGGGCTCTCGCTCACCGATCGTCGGATGCGCGTGGGCGTCCCCGCCAAGGCGAAGGCCCGGCCGCTCCCGGCCGCGGTGCCGGCTGAGTGATGGCGAGCCGCTCGATCCGACTCACGGTGCTGGCGCTCGCCCTGCTGGCATCGCTTCCCGCCCACGCCGTCCAGCCTGACGAAGTGCTGAAGGATCCGGCCCTGGAGCACCGCGCCCGGGAGATCTCGGCCGAGCTGCGCTGCCTGGTCTGCCAGAACCAGTCGATCGATGATTCCGACGCGCCCCTCGCCAAGGATCTGCGCCTGATCGTCCGCGAGCGGCTGGAGAAGGGCGACAGCGACACGGCGGTGCGCGACTACGTCGTGGCTCGCTACGGCGAGTTCGTGCTGCTGCGTCCGGTCTTCGCCCTGCACACTTTGCTGCTGTGGCTGACGCCTGTTCTGGCGGTGCTGCTCGGCGGGTTGGGGATCTGGCGCCTTGCGCGCCGTCGGCCGGCGGCGCCGGTCCGGACCCTGTCGCCCTCCGAGGAGGCGGAGGTCGCGGCGCTGCTGCGACGGGAGTAGAAACGGGCGAAATCGTGATGCGCCTGCTCTACTCGGCACGAGTCTTGGATCGGGCTCCGCAGACCGCATGATCGGCGACGCGCCCGGGGTTGGACGATGACGGCCGCTACGCTCACCATTTCGAGCCGCAACTATTCCTCCTGGTCCCTGCGAGGCTGGCTGATCTGCCGGATGGCGGGTCTCGATTTCGAGACCGAGGTCCTGTCCGGCACCGACGCCACCAGCCGGGCCGAGCTGCTGCACCTGTCGCCGTCCTTCCTGGTGCCGCGCCTGCGCCACGGCGACGTGGTCGTCTGGGATACGCTGGCCATCGCCGAGTATCTCGCCGAGACGTTCCCGGAAGCCGGCTTCCTGCCCGGCAACGTCGCGGAGCGCGCCCATTGCCGGTCGATCTCCGGCGAGATGCATGCCGGCTTCGTCAACCTGCGCTCGGCCCTGCCGATGAACCTGCGCGCCTTCCATCCCGATTTCCGGGTGTTCAACGGCGCGAAGGCCGATATCGAGCGCATCATCACGATCTTCGACGATTGCCTCGACCGGTACGAGGGACCGTTCCTGTTCGGCGCCAAGCCGTGCCTGGCCGACGCCATGTACGCGCCGGTCTGCACGCGCTTTCGCACCTACGACATCACGCTGCCGCCCCGGGCCGCCGCCTACCGCGACACGATCCTGCACTGGCCGCTCATGGTCGAGTGGGCCGAGGCCGCCGCCGACGAGCCGGATGAGATCGAGGAACTGGAGATGGAATTCTGACGCGGCCGAGGCTTCGGTCTCGGAGCGCGCCTCCGCTCGCAAGGACGGCAGGCTCAGCCCGGACGGTGAGAACCCGATGCAGAGGAATGCAGTTTCTTGCAGGGCAAAAATTTATGCTGCAATGCACGCAAGAAATTCTGAGGGCTGAGGAGATTTGAAAAACCGCGTTACGGCAACACGTTAACGGAACGTGCCCGTCGCCGACGCCGGCGGGTTACAGCTCGACAAACGTCCTTTGTCGCCCAACCGGACAGCTCGATTGAAGCCATTCGGCATTTCTGTTCCTCTTCGCATTAGAACAGGAACAGACTGGGCTGGGAACCATGGCGCGTCACGAGCCCTGGAGCGCGGAACGCGCCACCGGGATCATCGCCGAACATACGCATCTCGAAGGGGCCACGCTGCCGATCTTGCACGCACTGCAGGAAACCTTCGGCTACGTGGATTCCGGCGCCGTTCCGCTGATCGCGGACGCTCTGAACCTGTCGCGCGCCGAGGTGCACGGCTGCATCACCTTCTACCACGACTTCCGCGCCCACCCCGCCGGCCGCCACGAGGTGAAGCTGTGCCGGGCCGAAGCCTGCCAGGCCATGGGCTCCGACAGGCTGCACCGCGAGATCCTCAGCCGCCTCGGCTGCGGCTGGCACGAGACCACCGCCGACGGCAGCACCACGGTCGAGCCGGTCTACTGCCTGGGCCTCTGCGCCAACGGTCCCGCCGCGCTGGTCGACGGTGAGCCGGTCGCGCACCTGACCGCCGACGCCCTCGAAGCTGCCCTGACGGAGGTGCGCCAGTGAGCGTCACGCTCTACGTTCCGCGCGACGCCGTCGCCCTCGGCCTCGGCGCCAACAAGGTCGCCCGCGCCCTCTTCGCCGGCGCCGAGCGCCGCGGTCTGGACGTCACCATCGTCCGGACCGGCTCCCGCGGCCTGTTCTGGCTGGAGCCGATGGTCGAGGTCGGCACGCCTGAGGGGCGCGTCGCCTACGGGCCGGTGACGGTCAAGGATGTCGACGCCCTGCTGGATGCCGGCCTGACCACGGGCGGCGACCACGCCCTGCGCCTCGGCGATCCGGAGAAGATCCCCTACCTCGCCCGGCAGCAGCGCCTGACCTTCCACCGCTGCGGCGTGATCGACCCGGTTTCCGTCGAGGATTACCGGGCCCACGGCGGCTATCGCGGCCTGGAGGCCGCCCTGAAGCTCGATGCCGAGGGCATCGTGGCGGCGGTGCGCGATTCCGGCCTGCGCGGCCGGGGTGGTGCCGGCTTCCCGGCCGGCATCAAGTGGAACACCGTGATGCTCGCCAAGGCGGACCAGAAATACGTGGTCTGCAACGCCGACGAGGGCGATTCCGGCACCTTCGCCGATCGGATGATGATGGAGGGCGACCCCTTCAACCTCATCGAGGGCATGACCATCGCGGGCGTCGCGACCGGCGCCACCCGCGGCTACATCTATCTCCGCTCCGAGTACCCGCAGGCCTTCGCCACCCTCAAGGAGGCGATCGCCAACGGCGTCACGGCGGGCGTGCTCGGCGACAACATCCTGGGCTCGGACAAGAGCTTCCACCTGGAAGTGCGCCTCGGCGCCGGCGCCTACATCTGCGGTGAGGAGACCTCGCTGCTGGAGAGCCTCGAGGGCAAGCGCGGCATCGTGCGGGCCAAGCCGCCGATCCCGGCGCTCAAGGGCTTCCTCGGCAAGCCGACGCTGGTCAACAACGTCATGACCTTCACGGCCGTGCCGTGGATCCTGGAGAACGGCGCCAGGGCCTACGCCGATTACGGCATGGGCCGGTCGCTCGGCACCCTGCCGATCCAGCTCGCCGGCAACATCAAGCACGGCGGCCTGATCGAGATGGCCTTCGGCATCACCCTCCGGCAGGTCATCGAGGATTTCGGCGGCGGCACCCGCTCGGGCCGGCCGGTCCGGGCCGTGCAGGTCGGCGGGCCGCTCGGGGCCTACTTCCCCGACCATCTCCTCGACACGCCCCTCGATTACGAGGCGATGGCGGCCAAGAAGGGCCTCGTCGGCCACGGCGGCATCGTGGTGTTCGACGACACCGTCGACATGGCCGCCCAGGCCCGCTTCGCCTTCGAGTTCTGCGCCACCGAATCGTGCGGCAAGTGCACCCCCTGCCGCATCGGCGCGACCCGCGGCGTCGAGACCATGGACAAGGTGATCGCCGGCATCCGGCCGGACGCGAACCTGAAGCTGGTCGAGGACCTCTGCGAGGTCATGACCGACGGGTCGCTCTGCGCCATGGGCGGGCTCACGCCGATGCCCGTCATGAGCGCGATCACGCACTTTCCCGAGGATTTCAGGCGCGCCGGCGATCTGCCGGCCGCGGCCGAGTGAGGAGACGTCGATGGGCCTGATCAAGGAGATCGACTACGGCACGCCGATCCGCGTCAGCGAGCAGACGGTGACGCTGACGATCGACGGCATGTCGGTGACGGTGCCGGCCGGCACCTCGGTGATGGCGGCAGCGATGCATGCCGGGACGCAGATCCCGAAGCTCTGCGCCACCGACTCGCTGGAGCCGTTCGGCTCCTGCCGGCTCTGCCTCGTGGAGATCGAGGGACGACGCGGCACGCCGGCCTCCTGCACGACCCCGGCCGAGAACGGCATGGTGGTGCACACGCAGAACGAGAAGCTCGCCAAGCTCCGCAAGGGCGTGATGGAGCTCTACATCTCCGATCACCCGCTGACCTGCCTCACCTGCGCGGCCAACGGCGATTGCGAACTGCAGGACATGGCCGGAATCGTGGGCCTGCGCGACGTGCGCTACGGCTACGAGGGCGATAATCACGTCGCGCCGACGGCGGAAAAGTACCTGCCGAAGGACGAGTCGAACCCGTACTTCACCTACGACCCGTCGAAGTGCATCGTCTGCAACCGCTGCGTCCGCGCCTGCGAGGAGGTGCAGGGCACCTTCGCGCTGACCATCGCGGGCCGCGGCTTCGACAGCCGCGTGGCGGCCGGCCCGACCAACTTCTTCGAGTCCGAGTGCGTGTCCTGCGGCGCCTGCGTGCAGGCCTGCCCGACCGCGACCCTCCAGGAGAAGTCGATCCACGAGTTCGGCCAGCCCGAGCACGCGGAGGTGACGACCTGCGCGTATTGCGGCGTCGGCTGCTCGTTCAAGGCCGAGATGCAGGGGGAGCGCGTCGTCCGCATGGTTCCGTACAAGGGCGGCAAGGCCAACGAGGGCCATAGCTGCGTGAAGGGCCGCTTCGCCTACGGCTACGCCACCCACAAGGACCGCATCACCAAGCCGATGATCCGCGAGAAGATCACGGATCCGTGGCGCGAGGTGTCGTGGGAAGAGGCGATCGACCGCGCGGCCTCCGAGTTCAAGCGGATCCAGGCCAAGTACGGCAAGGATTCGGTTGGCGGCATCACCTCGTCGCGCTGCACCAACGAGGAGGCCTACCTCGTCCAGAAGCTCGTGCGCGCCGCCCTCGGCAACAACAACGTCGATACCTGCGCCCGCGTCTGCCACTCGCCGACCGGCTATGGCCTGATGTCGACGCTCGGCACCTCGGCCGGTACCCAGGACTTCAAGTCGGTCGAGCATTCCGACGTGATCCTGGTGATCGGCGCCAACCCGACCGACGGCCATCCGGTCTTCGGGTCGCGCATGAAGAAGCGCCTGCGTGAGGGCGCCAAGCTGATCGTCGCCGATCCGCGCAAGATCGACCTGGTGAAGTCGGCCCACATCAAGGCCGATTACCATCTGCCGCTGAAGCCCGGCTCCAACGTCGCCTTCATCAACTCGCTGGCGCACGTGATCGTCACCGAGGGGCTGATCGACGAGGCCTATGTCCGCGAGCGCTGCGACCTCGCCGAGTTCGAGTCCTGGGCCCGGTTCATCGCCGACGAGCGGCACTCCCCGGAGGCGCAGCAGCAGTTCACCGGCCTCAACCCGGCGGATGTCCGCGGCGCGGCCCGGCTCTACGCCAAGGGCGGTGCGGCCGGCATCTACTATGGCCTCGGCGTCACCGAGCACAGCCAGGGCTCGACCATGGTGATGGGCATGGCCAACATCGCCATGGCCACCGGCAACATCGGCAAGCTCGGCGCCGGCGTGAACCCGTTGCGCGGCCAGAACAACGTGCAGGGCTCCTGCGACATGGGCTCGTTCCCGCACGAGCTCACGGGCTACCGCCACGTCTCGGACGACGCCACCCGCGAGAGCTTCGAGGCGATCTGGGGTGCCAAGCTCGACAACGCCCCGGGCCTGCGCATCACCAACATGCTCGACGAGGCCGTCGAGGGCAGCTTCAAGGGCATGTACATCCAGGGCGAGGACATCGCGCAGTCCGACCCCGACACGCACCACGTGACCTCGGGCCTGATGGCGATGGAATGCATCGTCGTCCAGGACCTGTTCCTGAACGAGACCGCCAAGTACGCCCACGTCTTCCTGCCGGGCGCCTCGTTCCTCGAGAAAGACGGAACCTTCACCAACGCCGAGCGCCGCATCTCGCGGGTCCGCAAGGTCATGGCCCCGATGGGTGGCTACGGCGACTGGGAGGGCACGGTGCTGCTCTCCAACGCGCTCGGCTACCCGATGAACTACAGCCACCCGTCCGAGATCATGGACGAGATCGCCCGGCTCACCCCGAGCTTCACCAACGTCTCCTACGCCAAGCTCGACGAGCTCGGCTCGGTGCAGTGGCCCTGCAACGAGAAGGCGCCGCTCGGCACACCGATGATGCACGTGGACCGGTTCGTCCGCGGCAAGGGCCGGTTCATGATCACCGAGTTCGTGGCCACCGAGGAGCGGACGGGGGCGAAGTTCCCGCTGATCCTCACCACGGGCCGGATCCTGTCCCAGTACAATGTCGGCGCGCAGACCCGGCGCACCGAGAATTCGCGCTGGCACGAGGAGGACGTGCTGGAGATCCACCCGTTCGACGCGGAGCTGCGCGGCATCGTCGACGGCGATCTCGTCGCCCTGGAGAGCCGCTCGGGCGACATCGCCCTGAAGGCCAAGATCTCCGAGCGGATGCAGCCGGGCGTGGTCTACACGACCTTCCACCATGCCAAGACCGGCGCCAACGTCATCACCACCGACTACTCGGACTGGGCGACCAACTGCCCCGAGTACAAGGTGACGGCGGTGCAGGTCCGGCGGACCAACCGGCCCTCCGACTGGCAGGCGAAGTTCTACGAGGAGGACTTCTCCCTGACCCGGATCGCCCAGACCCTGGATGCGGCAGAGTAAGAGTACCCGATGAGTGCCGTGACACAGGCGGACAAGCTCGTCCGCATGGCCAACCAGATCGCCACCTTCTTCCGGTCCTACCCGGAGGAGGAGGCGGTGGCCGGAATCCAGAAGCACATCAAGGCGTTCTGGACGCCCAAGATGATCGCGCATCTTGAGGCCGCCCTGCCGGAACAGGGCGACCGGGTCGACAGCTACGTGCGGCGGGCGTTGCACGGCGCGGAGCCGGCGGCCGACAGCCCGGTGCGCCCGGCCACCCGGGATCCGCAACTCGCCGGAGCCGGCGCCAGCGACGCGGGCTGAGACCGGAGCCGAAGTACGTAGAGTTCGAGACTTGGGCCCCTCCGCGGGGCCCTTTTCGTTCGCCGCCGTGCATACAAAAGGTTGCAATCAGGATTAAAACTGTCGGCTCAGCGTAGTGCGGCGCTGGTGCCCTGCACACAGATCGCGCATCATCCATTCACGCGCGGCCCATCCACGTGGCTGCCGGAGAGGATGACGTCATGAGTCTTGGGGTTACGGGCGCGGTCGCGCCCGATGTCGCACCGGGTCTGCTCTCGCGCGAGCGTATCGTGGCCCAACCGGGGTTCAACCGATGGTTGGTCCCGCCAGCCGCTCTGGCGATCCATCTCTGCATCGGCATGGCCTACGGCTTGTCGGTGTTCTGGCTACCGCTCACCCGGGCGCTCTCAGTCGGAAAGCCGGCACCCGCCGCCTGTGCGGATATGGGCGTGATGACGGCCCTGTTCACCACCACCTGCGATTGGCGCGTCAG
Organism: Methylobacterium sp. OAE515; assembly: GCF_041806315.1. Classification (NCBI taxonomy): domain Bacteria; kingdom Pseudomonadati; phylum Pseudomonadota; class Alphaproteobacteria; order Hyphomicrobiales; family Methylobacteriaceae; genus Methylobacterium; species Methylobacterium sp. OAE515. Next base: position 108,903 of record NZ_JBGMUV010000001.1, on the reverse strand, counting down.
CGACCTCGTCACGGTCTTCTCGATCGGCATCGTCGTGCTCGGCCTCTCGGCCGCCCTGTTCGGCGGCTGGCTGGAGCGCGCGGGCCCGCGCAAGGCCGGCATCGTGGCCGCCCTGTGCTGGGGCGGCGGCTTCCTGATCGGCGCCTTCGGAGTCTACGTCCACCAGCTCTGGCTGATCTGGCTCGGCATGGGCCTGATCGGCGGCATCGGGCTCGGCCTCGGCTACATCTCCCCGGTCTCGACGCTGATCAAGTGGTTCCCGGACCGGCGCGGCATGGCCACCGGCATGGCGATCATGGGCTTCGGCGGCGGCGCGATGATCGGCTCGCCCCTGGCCGACAGCCTGATCAAGAGCTTCCGGACCGTCGACTCGGCCGGCGTCTGGCAGACGCTCGCCGTGATGGGCGTCGGCTACATCCTGTTCATGCTCGGCGGCGCCTTCGGCTACCGGGTTCCGCCGGCCGGCTGGCGTCCGGACGGCTGGACGGCTCCGGCTGCCAAGAACGCCATGATCGCCTCCGGCCACGTCCATCTGCGGGACGCGCACAAGACCTTCCAGTTCTGGATGATCTGGCTCGTGCTGTTCCTCAACGTGTCCGCCGGCATCGGCGTGCTGGCGCTGGCCTCGCCGATGCTTCAGGAGATCTTCGGCGGTGAGCTGATCGGCCTGCCGGGCACCGGCTTCTCGGCCCTCGATGCCGGCCAGAAGGCGCAGGTCGCGGCGATCGCCGCCGGCTTCGTCGGCCTGCTCTCCCTGTTCAACATCCTCGGCCGGTTCTTCTGGGCTTCGATGTCGGATCGGATCGGGCGGAAGGTCACCTACGCGATCTTCTTCGCGCTGGGTGGCGTGCTCTACGCGGCCGCGCCCTGGGCGGCCGGCATCGGCTCGCAGGCGCTGTTCGTCGCCTTCTTCTGTGTGATCCTGTCGATGTATGGCGGCGGTTTCGCGACGGTGCCGGCCTACCTCGCCGACGTGTTCGGCACGCAGTTCGTGGGCGCCATCCACGGGCGGCTGCTCACCGCCTGGTCGATGGCCGGCATCGTCGGGCCCTTCGTGATCACCAAGATCCGCGAGGCGCAGATCGCCGCGGGCGTGCAGGGTGCGGAACTCTACGGCCGGACCATGTACGTGCTCGCTGGCTTCCTGGTGGCCGGGTTCGTCTGCAATCTGCTGGTACGTCCGCTGGCCCAGCGCTGGTTCATGTCGGATTCCGAGCGTGCCTCCCTCGACGTCCGCACGGGTGCGACCGCCTCCGGGCCGTCCGGCTCCTTCGGCATCGGTCGCGGCGGGTTCAGCCCGGGCGCGGCCGTGGCGTGGGCGGTGGTCGGCATCCCGATCGTCTGGGGTATCGGCATCACCCTGTCGAAGGCCTTCATCCTGTTCCGGTGATGGCCCGGAGCCGCCGGTTGTGGCGGGCACGGCGGGTCGCTAGGTTTCGAGCGCCTCGCCGTGCCGGGATGCCTCCGTCGTGATCGACAAGCTGGACTTCCTGCTCGCGCTCGCGCGCGAGCAGCATTTCGGCCACGCGGCCGAAGCCTGCGGGGTGACGCAGCAGACGCTCTCGGCCGGCGTGAAGCAGCTGGAGAACCGGTTCGGCGTCCAGCTCGTGCTGCGCGGCTCGCGCTTCCAGGGCTTCACCCCGGAGGGCGAGCGGGTGCTGGAATGGGCGCGGCGGATCGTGGCCGATGCCCGGGCCATGCACGAGGAGGTCACGGGCCTGCGCCGGGGCCTGACCGGGCATCTGCGCATCGCCGCGATCCCCACGGCGCTGCCGATGATCGTGAACCTCACCACGCCCTACCGCGAGCGGCACCCGGACGTGCGGCTCACGGTCGAATCCGCCACCTCGGCCGACATCTTCTCGCTGATCGAGAACCTGGAGGCGGATGCGGGCCTGACCTATCTCGACAACGAGCCCCTCGGGCGAGTTGTCTCCGTGCCGCTCTACCGGGAACGCTACCGTCTGGTGACGGCGATCGACGGCCCGTTCGACGGCCGGGCCAGCGTCACCTGGGCCGAGACCGGCAGCCTGCCGCTCTGCCTGCTGACGCCGAACATGCAGAACCGGCGGATCATCGACCAGCAGATCCGGGAATCGGGTGCGGACCCAGCCGCCACCCTCGAATCGAATTCGATGATCGTGTTGCTGACCCATGTGCGCACCCTGCGCTGGGCCTCGATCATGCCGGAGATCCTAGTCGATGCCCTGGGGCCGATCGAGGGCGTGCGCACCATCCCGATCACCGCCCCGGATCTGGAGCACACGATCGGCCTCGTCGCCCCGCGGCGCGAGCCCTCGACGCCGATGGTGACGGCTCTGGTCGCCATCGCGCGGTCGCTGGCGCGGACGCTCGATCCCGATCTGGCCGCGTCGACCCCCGCCTGACGGGCCGGGACCGGGGCGTCCCGCTCGAAGCCTCCGCCTTTGCTTCGCTCCGCTCGCTAAGACGAGAGCTCAACAAAAAAGCCGCCCCGTCTCCGGAGCGGCTTCGCACGGGCGAGGCCGGAACGCGGCCTGCGCGCTTACTTGATCTTGGATTCCTTGAACTCGACGTGCTTGCGCGCGACCGGGTCGTACTTGCGCATCGACAGCTTCTCGGTCTGCGTCCGGGAGTTCTTCTTGGTAACGTAGAAGTAGCCCGTGTCGGCGGTGGAGACGAGCTTGATCTTGACGGTGACGGCCTTGGCCATGGCGCGGCGCTCCTGCAGGGTGCGGCATTCCGCGTGAGCGAAACGCAAATGGCCGGGAGGACCCGGCCGAATACGGGCGGGTGAATGCCCGATCGGGCCCGGCAGGTCAAGTGTGAGCGGTCCGCCAGCGGGTCAGGCTTGGGTCGTGTCTTGGCAGCGTCGACGCGGTTTAGGACATCCCTCCGTCGTTCCGGGGCGCCGAAGGCGAGCCCGGAACCCAGAGCCGCCGACGGCGATAAGCCGGACACCCGGTGCGGATCTGGATTCCGGGCCCTGCTGCGCAGTCCCGGAATGCCGGGTTTGGCAGATCCTGGGACCAGACTACCTTTTCACCCAGCGCCTGAAGTCCGCCGCGGCCTCTCCGCCGCGGCGAGCCATCCGGCGAATGCCAGGAACAGGGCAAGCAGCGCCAGCGCGAAGCCGTGCGGCGGCACGAGGTCGAGACCGCCGCCGATTACCGGCGGCCCGAGCATCAGCCCGACATTGTAGAGCACCACGAAGGCCGCGTTGGCGCCTGCGAGGTCGTTTGCCGGCGTGCGGTCGCCGAGCATCGCGAGGCCGACCGTGTAGAGGGTGCCGGCGATGCCGCCCCAGACCAGGAGCAGCAGACCGAGCGCCATCGGGCTGCCGGCCGCGAGCGGGATCAGGGCCGAGCCCGCGGCGCCCGCGAGGCTTGCGCCGAGCAGAACCGCGCTGCGGTCGAGGCGGTCGGCGAGCCAGCCGAACGGAATCTGGAACAGCACGTTGCCCAGCGCGATCAGGCTCACGAGCCCCGCCGCGCCCTGCGCGTCGTAGCCCAGCCGCAAGCCGTAGAGAGGCAGGATCGCGAAGATCCCGGTCTCCACCGCCCCGTAGGCGAGGGCGGCCGCCAGCGCGCCGGGGGCGAGCCGGACATAACCGAGGATGCCGCGGCCGGAGCCCGGCTCGATCGTCGGCGACAGCCCGCGCGCCAGCACGATCGGCAGGCCGCCGGCCAGCATCAGCACGGCGCCGGTCGCGTAGGGCGCCAGCCCCTCGGTGCCGACGAGCGCCAGCAGGAGCGGTCCGACCGCGAAGCCCGCCGCCAGGACGGTGGCGTAGATGCCCATCACCAGGCCGCGGCGCTCCGGCGGGGCGGCGGCATTGATCCAGTACTCGGAGAGGACGAAGAGCGCGCCCAGCGTCGCCGAGAAGACGAAGCGCAGGGGAAACCACAGGGCGATGCCCGGCAGGATCGGAAACAGCGCGAGGCTGATCGCCCCGATGACGAGCGCTAGGCCGAGCAGCGGGGCGACACCGATCCGCGCGGCGAGCCGCGGCACGAACGGCACCGTGCAGATGCTGGCGATGCCCGCCACCGCAGTGTTGAGGCCGATCAGCGTGCTCGACGCGCCGCGCCGCTCCATCTCGATCGACAGGAGCGGGATCGACAGACTCAACCCGATGCCGACAACGGTGACGCAGGTCACGGCCGCCGCGATCGCCGCCACATCCTCCGACCTGATCCCCCGCCGCGCGTCCCGTGCCCGTTCCTCCGGGCGGCTCACAAGGCCACCCGCTCGCGGCGGCCGTAGCGTTCGTAGTGGTAGGGAATCATCCGGTACGGCGCGAAATCAACGGTGATCTGCGCCTCCAGGTCGTCTAGGATGGCGCGGGTTATGTACGGCAGGTCGAGCTTGCGCGCGGCGTCGAGCCGGACCCAGGCGAGTTCCGTGAACTCGGCGTCGGCAGAGATCCGCCCCGGCTCCTCGGCTGCCACCATCCGGCGGTCGATCGCGAAGAAGCGCGTATCGAAGCGGCGCACGCGCTTGGGCGGTGTGATCGCGCGGGCGACGAGGTGCAGCGCCTCGAGATCCGGCAGCACGCCGTGCCGGGCGAAACCCTCCCAGCCCGCCGGGACGTCCTCCGGGGCGCCGTGCTCGGTGGTGCCGAGGAGCAGGCCGGTCTCCTCGTAGGTCTCGCGGATCGCGGCCAGCGCCAGCGCGCGGCCGAGATGGTGCGGCGGCCGGGAGACCTGCCGGGTCAGCGCCGCCTCGGCATAGTCGGGGAGCGCCCCGGCCACCGGCATGTGGCGATCGCCGAGCTCGATCCGGCCGCCCGGGAAGACGAACTTGCCCGGCATGAAGGCGAGCTTCGGGTTGCGCCGCCCCATCAGGACCTTCGGGCCGGCCTTCCCGCGCCGGTCGATCACGATCAGGGTTGCCGCGTCCCGCGGCCGCAGACGCGCCGCAGCGGGCGTCCGCTCAGGAGCTGTGGCGATCTGTGGCTCCTGCTGCGGCAGCGGCAAGGCGTGTCTCCTCTGACCCCGAGGCAGGGCGGCTCCGCGGTAGCGTGGCGAAGCCGTGCATGCCAAGGGCGTATTGCAGCCCGACGACGGCCCCCTTGACCGGCTGGAGGAGGACCAGCGCGAACAGGAGCGTGAAGACCGGCCAGACCCCCATCTCGATCCAGAGAGGCACCTCGTAGGCGCTCTCGGTCTCTAGGATCAGGTAGCCCACGATGTGGGCGACGATGAAGATTACCACGTAGGGGGGCAGGTCGTCGGCCCGATGGTGGTGCAGCTCGAGGCCGCACGCGTCGCATTCCGGCCGGACCTTGAGGAAGCGGCCGAAGATCCGGCCCTGGCCGCAATGCGGGCAGCGGCCGATAAAGCCCCTGGCCATCGCGGGGATCAGGCGGGTGCGGGCCGGGATCGCGTCGGCATTCATGCCAGGGGTGTACATCGGCCCGGTCATCGGCGCGAGCCGCGGTGGCGCGACCCGGTGTTGCGGATGCCGGCGGGGCGGCCGGGCGGCGCGGCCTTGAAGGGGCGTCCGCCGGGCTTCTTGCCCGCACCGGTCTTGCGGGCGCCGGAGCGGGTCCGACCCTCGCTGAGGAGTTCGAAGCGCAGCGCCCCGGCCACCGGCGCGGCCTCCACGAGCCGCACCTCGACCCGGTCGCCCAGGCGGAAGGTCTCTCCGGTCCGCTCGCCCACCAGGGCGTGGCGCCCCTCCTCGTGGCGGAAATAGTCGGCGCCGAGCTGCGAGACCGGCACGAAGCCGTCCGCCCCGGTCTCGTCGAGCTTGATGAACAGGCCGGCCCGGGTGACGCCCGCGATCTGGCCCTCGAAGGTGGCCCCGACCTGATCGGCGAGGTGGTGGGCGATCAGCCGGTCGATGGTCTCGCGCTCGGCCGCCATGGCGCGGCGCTCGGCCGCCGAGATCTGCTCGCCGATCTGCGCCAGCTCACCCATCGAGATCTCGGGCGCGAGCCCGTCGGTGCCCAGCCTGCACGCGGTGATCAGCGCCCGATGGACGATCAGGTCGGCGTAGCGCCGGATCGGCGAGGTGAAGTGCGCGTAGCGACGCAGGTTCAAGCCGAAATGCCCGAGATTCTCGGCGGCATAGACAGCCTGGGCCTGGCTGCGCAGGATCACCTCGTTGAGGAAGACGCCGTGCTCGGTCTCGGCCGCGGTGTCGAGGATCCGGTTGAACAGGGCGGGGCGCAACGCCCCTTCCTTCGGCAGCTTGATCCCGACCGAGGCCAGCACCTCGCCCAGCGCCCGCATCTTCTCCAGCGCGGGCTCGTCATGGACGCGGTAGATCAGCGGCTGGCGCGCCTGCTCCAGGGTCTCGGCGGCGGCGACGTTCGCCTGGATCATGAACTCCTCGATCAGCCGGTGCGCGTCGAGGCGCTCCGGCACGATGACCCGGTCGACGGAGCCCTCCGGGCTGAGCAGGACCTTCCGTTCGGGCAGGTCCAGGGCGAGCGGCCCGCGCCGGTCCCGGGCCGCGCGCAGGGCCGCGTAGGCCGCCCAGAGCGGGCGGAGGGCGCTATCCAGCAGCGGCAGGGTCGCGGCATCCGGCTGTCCGTCGATCGCGCCTTGCGCCTGCGCATAGGCGAGCTTGGCCCGCGAGCGCATCATCACCCGGTGGAAGCTGTGGCGGCGCTTCTCGCCGTCGGCGGAGATGACCATCCGCACGGCGAGTGCCGGCCGGTCCTCGCCCTCGCGGAGCGAGCAGAGGTCGTTGGAGATCCGCTCCGGCAGCATCGGCACGACGCGGTCCGGGAAGTAGACCGAGTTGCCGCGCTCCAGCGCCTCCCGGTCGAGGCTCGATCCTGTCCGCACGTAGGCCGCGACGTCGGCGATCGCGACGGTGAGGATGAATCCGCCGGGATTGGCCGGGTCGGGATCGGCCTCGGCCATGACGGCGTCGTCGTGGTCCTTGGCGTCCGGCGGGTCGATGGTCAGGAGCGGCCGGTCGCGCCAATCCTCACGGCCCTTCAGGGTCGCGGGCTTCGCAGAATCAGCCTCCGCCAGGGTCGCGTCCGCGAAGACATGCGGGATGTTGTGCAGGTGCAGCGCGATCAGGCTCACCGCCTTCTCGGAGCCCAGCGAGCCGAGCCGCTCCCGCACCCGGCCACGCGGCAGGCCGAACCGGGTCTCGCGCTCCAGGGAGACGCTGACGAGGTCGCCGTCCCGGGCCTGACCCTCCTCGCCGGGCGGGATCAGGATCTCGCGGCCCTGCGAGCGCTTCTCGACGGGCACGATCCGGCCACCCTGCGCGCCGACGCGATAGACGCCGATGATCTCGGCCTTGTTCTTTCCGATGACCTTGATGACCCGGCCGGTATAGCCGCCCTCGGCGTCACGCTCGACGCGCACCAGAGCGCGGTCGCCAATGCCTGCCGCGGGACGATTGCCCTTGCGGGGGCCGCGCGGCTGCGTCAGCACGACGGACGGCGGCTTGCCCGCGCCGGTCCACTCCACTGGAACGGCCAGGAAGTCGCCGTGCCGGTCCCGGGAGCGGATATCGGCCAGCACGACCGGCGATAGATGCCCGGCGGGAGCGAGTCCGCCGCGCCCGCGGTCGAGGCCGCCGTCCTCCTCGATCTCCTTCAGGATGCGCTTCAGCTCGATTTTGGCGGCGCCCTTGATGCCGAAGGCCTGGGCGATCTCGCGCTTGCCGACGCGCTCCTTCGACTCGGCGACGAAGGCGAGGATCTGCTCACGGGTGGGGAAGGGCGGCGGAGCGGCGGGCTCGGCCGCCGGGGCGGTGGTGCGTCGTGCCAAACGATGGTGCCGGACAGTTCTCGGAAGACGGAGCCCGCACGCGGGCCTCGGACCGAGGGTTCGGTCCTGTGATCCTAAGATGGGTGCCGGGCCCGCCCGCGGCAACGCCGCGGCAGCCGTCCTCAACAGTCGCGATCAGCCGGTGGAGGCGATCTTCCGGATGTGATCGACCGCTCGATCGACGTCGAAGCCGGGTGCGGTAATCTCCTTCAGGGTGAAGGGGCAGGCCCGCGGCAGCGTCAGGTTTACCTGCCCCTCCAGCGGCGCCAGATCCGGAGCCTCGGCATCGTGGACCGCCAGGGTCCAGGCGCCGTCCATGCGCAGGGTCGCCGGATCGGGCGGGTCGCCGGCGAGCGCCGCGAGCTTCGCGCGGCCGGCTGTGCGGCAGGCGAGGCTTGTCTCGTCGTCCGAGATCAGCGCCGCCTTGATCATCTCGGCCAGGGCGTCCCTGACCCGCTCCACGCTCGCGTTCATGAGGCTTCCGTTCCGAATGTCCCCGCCGCGTGGCAAGCCGGATGCCAGCCGTGACGGCATCCGTGTGACAGAACCGCCGACCTTTCCTCCCGATCCACCGGGTGTAGAAGGCTGAGATGATCCCGGTCCTGACCCGCCATACCGAGGCCGTGCCGCTCTACGAGGCGGCCTGCGCGGAACTGCGCCTGCGCGGTTTCGAGGGCGACCTGACGCTCTCGGATGCCGACCGCACGGTCTTTGCCACCGACAACTCGATCTACCAAGTGGAACCGGGGGCCGTGGCCTTTCCGCGCACGCGCGACGATCTCGTGCGCATCGCCAAGCTCCTGGATGACCCGCGCTTCGCCGAGATCGTGATCCAACCCCGGGGCGGAGCGACGGGCACCAACGGCCAGTCGCTCGGCCACGGCCTCGTGGTCGATACCTCGCGGCACATGACCCGCATCCTGGAGATCGATGTCGCCAACCGCACGGTTCGGGTCGAGCCGGGGGTGGTGAAGGACCAGCTCAATCGGGAACTCGCCAAGCACGGTCTGTTCTTCGCGCCCGAGCTCTCGACCTCGAACCGCGCGACCCTCGGGGGCATGATCTCGACCGATGCTTGCGGGCAGGGCTCGTGCCTCTACGGCAAGACCCGGGACCATGTCCTGGCGCTGACCTGCGTGCTCGTCGACGGCACGGTCTGGACCGCCGAACCGCTGGACGCGGAAGGCCTCGAAGCCGCCAAGGGGCGCAACGACCGGATCGGCGAGATCCACCGGACCGTCGATGCCGTCGTCACCGAGAATGCGGCGCTCATCGCCGAGCGCTTTCCGAAGCTCAACCGTTGCCTCACCGGCTACGATCTCGCGCATCTGCGCGACCCGGAGGGCCGCTTCGACCTCAAGAGTGTGATCTGCGGTTCCGAGGGGACGCTGGCGCTGATCGCCGAGGCGCGGCTCAACGTGCTGCCGATCCCGAAGGCCGCCGTCCTGGTGGCACTGTCCTACGTCGATTTCGACGCGGCGCTCCGCGACGCACAGGCGCTGCTGCCGTTCGGGGCCGCCTCGGTGGAGACCATCGACTCGACCGTGCTGGCACTCGCCCGCAAGGACCCGATCTGGGCCGAGGTGCGGGCCTTCTTCCCCGACGATCCGGCGGGGCGACCGGTGGACGGGATCAACCTCGTGGAGTTCGTCGGCGGCGACGAAGCCGGCGTCGAGGCTGCCCTCGATCGGCTCACCGGGATGCTTGAGGCCGAGCGCGGCACCGACACGAGGCGCCTCGGCTTCACGATCGCCCGGGGCGCCGCGATTGAGCGGCTCTGGACCATGCGCAAGAAGGCGGTGGGCCTCCTCGGCGCGGCCAAGGGCGATGCCCGCCCGATCCCCTTCGTGGAAGATACGGCGGTCCCGCCCGACCGCCTCGCCGATTTCATCGCGGAGTTCCGGGCGCTCCTCGACGCCAAGGGCCTGCGCTACGGCATGTTCGGCCATGTCGATGCCGGCGTGCTGCACGTGCGGCCGGCCATTGACCTGAAGGACCCGGACCAGAACCGGCTGATCCGAGAGGTGACGGAGGGCGTGGTCGCGCTGACCGCCAAGTATGGCGGTTTGCTCTGGGGCGAGCACGGCAAGGGCTTTCGCTCCGAGTTCGTGCCCGAGACCTTCGGGCCGCTGATGCCGGCTCTGGAGGCGATCAAGCGCGCCTTCGACCCGGGCGACCGGATGAACCCCGGCAAGATCGCCTCGGCGAAGGGGCAGGGCCTGACCCGGATCGACGGCGTGCCGCGCCGGGGCGAGCAGGATCGCACCATTCCGGCGCCGGTCCGCCGGGAATTCGACGAGGCGCTCCACTGCAACGGCAACGGTGCGTGTTTCAGCTTCGATGCGGACGAGGCCATGTGCCCGTCCTGGAAGGCGACCCGGGAGCGGCGCCACTCGCCCAAGGGCCGCGCCTCGCTGATGCGCGAGTGGCTGCGGCGCGCTGCGGCGGAGGGCGTCGATCCGGCGGCCGCGCTGGCGCGTCAGCGCGCCGGCTGGCTGCGCGACGTGGCCGCCACCCTGCGGAGCGCCCTTCGGCCACGGGACGATTCGGAGGACTTCTCGCACGCCGTGAAGGAGGCGATGGACGGCTGCCTCGCCTGCAAGTCGTGCACGGGCTCCTGCCCGATCAAGGTCGACGTGCCGACCTTCCGGGCCAAGTTCCTGGCGCTCTACCACACGCGCTACGCCCGGCCCTTCAAGGACCACCTCGTGGCGGCCCTTGAGCCGCTGCTGCCGCTGGCGGCCCGGGCGCCGCGCTTGAGCAACGCGCTCCTGACCAATCCGGTCGTCCGCCTTCTCCTGGCGAAGGCCGGATTGGTGGGGATCCCGGGCCTGTCGCCCGTCAGTCTCAAGGCGCGGTTGGCACATCTCGGCGTGCCCGTGGCGACGCCGGAGGCTCTGACCCGGCTGGACCCTCAGGATCGGGCGTCGGCGGTGCTCATCGTGCAGGACGCCTTCACCAGCCACTTCGACGCGGATGTCGTCGCCGATGCTTGCGCGCTGCTCGTCGCCCTCGGCTTCAAGCCCTGGCTCGTGCCGTACCGGCCGAACGGCAAGCCGCTGCACGTGCACGGCTTCCTGGCCCGGTTCGCGGCCGTCGCCGGGTCGAACGCCGCGATGCTCCGGGACTTGGCGCGGCAGGGCGTGCCCCTCGTCGGGATCGACCCGTCGATGACGCTGACCTACCGCTCCGAATACGCGCAGGCGCTCGGCGGCGGCGACCTGCCGAAGGTCCATCTCCTCCAGGAATGGCTGGCGACCCGGCTCGACCGGATCGCGCCGCGCCAGGGCGGCGGGACGATGCGGCTGCTGCCCCATTGCACCGAGCGCACCAATGCGCCTGGCGCGGTCCGCGACTGGCAGGCCCTGTTCGCCCATCTCGGGCTGCGTCTCGACGTGCCGGCCTCCGGATGCTGCGGCATGGCCGGGACCTACGGTCATGAGGCCCGTCACCGCGCCACCTCGGAGACGATCTACAACGCGAGCTGGGCCCGCCACGTGTCCGAGGCCCCCGGCTGCACCCTCCTGGCCGACGGCTATTCCTGCCGGTCGCAGGCTAAGCTCGTCGACGGCGTGCGGCTGCGCCACCCGGCCCAGGCGCTGCTCGACCATGTCCGCCGGAGCGCCGTGGGTGCGGCGCCGTTCCATCCCGAGCAAGCGGCGGCCGCAGCGCGATGAGCGATGCCGTCATGAACGTGGCCGTCGTGGGGGCCGGCGCGGTCGGGTGCTATTACGGGTTCCTCCTGGCGAAGGCCGGACACGCGGTCACGTTGATCGGCCGTCCCGCGCTGGTCGAGGCGGTGCGGGCGGACGGTCTGGTTCTGGAGAGCGCGGCGGGCGTCGGCTCCGCGCCCGTGCAGGCGACGACCGACGGCAACGGCGTCGCGGGAGCCGACCTCGTGCTGGTCTGCGTCAAGTCCGGCGACACCGAAGCAGCCGGCGCGGTGATTGCGCCGCATCTCGGCCGGTCCGCCACGATCCTCAGCCTCCAGAACGGTGTCGACAATGCCGAGCGTCTCGCCGCTTTCCTCGGGCGGCCGGTCGTGCCGGTGGCGGTCTACGTCGCCACCGCGATGGCCGGGCCGGGTCGTGTGCGGCACAACGGCCGGGGCGACCTGATCCTCGGCGCATCCGAGACGAGCGAGCGGATTGCCACCGCCCTCACGGCGGCCGGCGCCCCCCACGACCGTCTCGGCGCGTGCCCTGGACGCGCTGTGGGGCAAGCTCATCGTGAACTGCGCCTACAATGCTCTCTCGGCCCTGACGCAGCTGCCCTACGGCCGCTTGATCCAGGACGCGGGCGTCGTGGGGTCGATGACCGACGTGGTGCAGGAATGCGTGGCCGTCGCCAAGGCGGCCGGCGTATCGGTGCCGCCCGACATCTTCGACAGCGTCATCGCGCTGAGCAGGACGATGGCCGGCCAGCTTTCGTCCACCGCCCAGGATCTCGCCCGGGGCCGCCCCAGCGAGATCGACCACCTCAACGGCTACGTGGTGCGCAAGGGTGCGGCGCTCGGCGTCCCGACGCCGGCCAACCGGATGCTGCACACGCTCGTCAAGCTCGCCGAGCAGGCGCGCTGAGCTTGTCTCGGGTGTAGGCCGTCACGCCCGCGCCGCGGCGTTGGCCTTCCGGGTCGCCGCAGCCTTCTTGGCGGAGGCGGAGCGCTCGGCGGCCGTCCGTCCGGCGGAGGCCTTGCCGCCGGTTGCGCCACCCTTGTGGGCCGCCGGATGGCCGGTGGACTTTCCCCGGCCCGATCCGCCCGGCTTCTTGCCTCCGCCATCATCCTTGTTGACGGTGGCCCAGGCGCGGGCTTCGGCTTCCTGCTCCGGCACGCCGCGGGCCTCGTAGGAATCCGCGATGTGCTCGGCCTTGCGCTTCTGCTTATCGGTGTATTTCGACTTGTCGCCCTGAGACATCGCCCGTCTCCCGTGAGATCAGCCCACGCCGGTCGGACCGTCGAGGATGGCCCGCACCCGGCGGACCAGCTCCGTGCGCCGGTACGGCTTGTTGAGGAGATCAAACTCCGAGCCGCCGATATCGGTTCGCTCCAGGCTCGCCTCGGCGTAGCCGGTGGCGAGCAGGACCTTGAGCCGCGGCTGGCGACGACGGGCCTCCCGGGCGAGCAGCACCCCGTTCATACCCCCCGGCATGATCAGGTCGGTGAACAGGAGGTCGACCCGCCCGCTGGAATCCAGGATCTCCAGCGCCTCGCGGGCATTGCTGGCCGTCAGGGTCGTGTAGCCGAAGTCCCGCAGGATGGTCCTGGCGAGTTCGGCCACGTCCTCGCGGTCGTCGACGATCAGGATCGTCTCGGTGCCTTGCCGGTCCACGGCCCGAAGCGAGACCTTGGCGGGTGCCTTCACGTCGCCGTCCGTCGCCGGGAAGGACAGGCGCACGGTCGTCCCCTCGCCGAGGGTCGACTCGATCTGCGCCGCCCCGCCCGACTGCTTGGCGAAGCCGTAGACCATCGACAGCCCGAGGCCGGTCCCCTTGCCCTCTTCCTTCGTGGTGAAGAACGGGTCCATCACCCGCGCCAGCACGGCGGGCGGGATACCGGTGCCGGAATCCCGGATGGCGATGCTGACGTAGCGGCCGTCGCGCAGCGGCCCGACCTCGCCGCCCGAGGCGACCTCGCTGTTCTCGGTGGTGATCCGCACGGTACCGCCGTCCGGCATGGCATCGCGGGCGTTGATCAGCACGTTGAGGATCGCGACCTCGGCCTGGGTCGGGTCGACGCGGCAGTTCCAGAGGTCCTCCGCGAGATCGAGCTCGATCTTTACCGCCTCGCCGACGGAGCGGGTGACCATCTCGCCCATGCCCTCGACCAGGGTGTTCAGGTTGACCGCGCGTCCATCCAGCCGCTGCTTGCGGGCGAAGGCCAGCAATTGCTGCGTCAGCGTCGTCGCGCGATCCGCGGCTTGCCGGATGTTCTCGGTGGCGCGTCCCAGCCGGGCGCGGTCGGCATCCGGTTTCTCCAGGCCGGCCGCCAGGATGTCGACGTAGCCGACGATCACCTGCAGCAGGTTGTTGAAATCGTGCGCGATGCCGCCGGTGAGCTGGCCGAGCGCCTCCATCTTCTGGGCCTGGCCCAGCGCATCCTCGGCATCCCGCCGGCGCGAGACGTCGAGCTGCGAGCCGAAATAGTAAACCAGCTCGCCGTCGGCGTTGTAGACCGGGGAGACGAACAGGGCGTTCCAGAACGTCGAGCCGTTCTTGCGGTAGTTCAGGATTTCGGTGGCGAATTCGCGCTTGTCGGCGATCGCCGCGCGGACCTGCGCGATGCTCTCGCGGTCGGTCTCAGGCCCCTGCAGGAACCGGCAATTGCGCCCGATCAGCTCCTCGGGCGTGTAGCCCGTCATCGCCAGGAAGGCGCGGTTGGCGAAGATGATCGGGTTGTCCGGCTGGCGCGGATCGGTGACGATCATCGGCATCCGCGTGGTCTCGACCGCGGCGAAGAAGATGTCGCTCTTGCGGTCGGTGAGGTCGCTCGGGGCGCTGTCCCGGATCGGGGGACTCGGTCCGGAGGGTGGCGTTTCTGGCGTCTCAGACATGCGAGGCGGTCTTCATTCCCCGGGCCGTAGAAGCCGGCCACGTCGGGCCGCTGCCGCTTGGCGCGCGCGACTGTAGTGGTCTGGAACGCGATGTCGACCGCACGGCCTCGTCGGCCGCATCGCGCCTGTTGAGGCGGGGAGAGGTCCGGCCTCTCACGCGGCCGCCGTCCGGGCCGGCGCGGGCAGTGCTGTGGCGGGCGCCGGAGCGACCCGCGCGGGACTTGGCTCGCGGCAGGCATTCAGGACCGCTGAGAGTGCCTCGTTGAGCGACGTCACCAGGAAGTCCGCGGAGGTCGCGCGGCGCAGACGATCCAGGGTGGCCGGATCGCGCTCGCGCCAGAAGCCCACGAGGATCCGGACCCCCGGCACCGCGGCACGGGCCTGCCGAACCGTGAAGCGGATCTGCGACAGGCTCACCGGCTCCAGGTACGAGAAGCAGATTAGCGCCAAGCCCTCCGGGTTCTCGGGCCGCTCGCCGGCGCGGATCGCGGCCATCGACAGGATCTGCGAGGCCAGACCGTGGCGGGCGAGGATCTGGCTCAGCATCAGCGTCGCCGCCTCGTCGAACGGGCCGCGGCTCGACACGCATAGGACCGGTGTCTCGCTCCGCCAGTTGGGTGCAAGATCCTCGCGGGCGAGGACGATGCCCGCGACCTGCCGGTCGGGCCCGATGGCGGCCAGCGCTGCCGCGGTCTCGATGTCCGGCGCCCGCGCCGATCCCCGCCGGCTCCGCCGCGCGACCGGGGCGGTCCCGAGGCGGTCGACCACCGTGCGGATCGCCGCGCCGACCTCCTCCTGCCGCTCGCGATCGAGCGTTCCGCGCGAGAGATCCTCCTGGGCGAGCAGCAGACCCGCCAGGGCGACCTCGTCGTAATAGGTGACGAGGGCGCGTTCCTTGAGGAACTGCCAGCCCTGATCGATCGCCTCGATCGGATCCCCCGCCAGCATGCGCTGGTAGAAGATCTCGGGCGGCGACAGGGCCGGCTGGTCGCCCAGCAGCACGTCGAGATACCAGAGCCGCTCCACGTGCCGCCCGAGCACCACGAGGCAGACCGTGAGCGGCGTAGCGAGCACGAGGCCGATCGGACCCCACAGGAACGTCCAGATCGTCGCCGCCAGGATGACGGCGACCGGCGAGAGGCCCGTCGAGTGGCCGTAGAGCAGCGGCTCGACCACGTGGCCGCAGATGGGCTCAACTACGAGGAACAGGGCGGCCGTGGCGATCACCATGGTCCAGCCCGGATCGACCGCGGCGGCCAGGATCAGCGGCAGCAGCGCGCTGATCGCGGCGCCGATATAGGGCACAAAGCGCAGGATCGCCGCCAGCACGCCGAATAGCGTCGGGCTCGGCACACCGATGATCCAGAGACCGAAGCCGATCACCACGCCGAAGGCGATGTTGAGGGCGAGCTGGGCCAGGAAGAACCGGCTGAGGCGGCTCGTGGCATCGTCGATCGCGGCCGTCGTGCGGCGCAGGTCGCCCGAGCCGCCGGCGAGCTTGATCGCGCGATTCCGGAGATCCTCGCGCTGGAGCAGGATGAAGATCGTGAAGATCAGGATCAGGCCGGTCGTGGCCAACGGATGGACGAGAGGGCCCGCGAACGTCTGGAGCGTCTCGACGACGCTGGCGCGGGCGGGCGTGATCTCCACCGTGAGGGGATGCGTGCGCGTGCCGGGCTCGCCGCGGAGTTCCGCCGCCGGCGGCGGCTGCAGGGTCGCGCTCAGATCCTGGACCATGTCGACGATCCGCGACAGGGTCCCAGTCCCGGCAGTCGCCCCGCGTAGATCCTTGATCTTGGTGCGCATCACCTGCGTGTAGCGCGGCAGGTCGGAGGCGAGCTGGGAAGCCTCGCTGGCGATCAGGCTGCCGATCCCGAACAGGGCCCCGAACACGATCACCACGACCAGGAGCACCGCCGGGGCCCGCGGGACGTGGATCCGCCTGAGCACCCGGACCGCCGGCACCAGGACGAAGCTCAGGAGGATCGCCAGCGTCACCGGCACGAGGATCTCCCGCCCGAGATACAGCGCCGCCAGCGTCGCCACGACGAGGAGGATCGAGGCCAGCGCCACGAAGACCGGCAGCCCCTGACGCAGGCGCTGGGCGGTGACGGGATCCTCGCTCACGGACAGGCTCCACTCTACTCAGGTCAGGAGACGGCCGCGGCTGCGGCGTCGGAAGGGGCGGCTCGCGTGTCCGGAGCCGCGTCAGCCCGCCTGTGCGGTCTCGCCCAGGGCGGCGCTGATCTGGCTGAGCAGCTTCGAGAAATCGACCGGCTTCGGGTGGTAGTCGTCGCAACCGGCCTGGATCGCCTTGTCCCGGTCCCCCGACATGGCGTGGGCGGTGAGCGCGATGATCGGGATCGCCCGGGTGTCGGTTCCGGATTTCAGGGTGCGGGCGACCGACCAGCCGTCGAGAATGGGGAGGTTCATGTCGAGGAGGATCACGTCGGGCTGTGCCGAACGGGCCTGGCGGACACCGGCCTCGCCGTCATGGGCCAGAACGACCTCGTAGCCGCGGCGCTTGAGGCGCCGGGACAGAAAATCCCAGATCTCTTCGTGGTCCTCGACCAGCAAAATCTTCGCCATCAGAACTCGCACCCCCGGCCCGCGTGGTGCCGGACGGCATCCCAACGCGCGGCAACGCACAATCGCCCAACGTTCCTGCCGCGATTCCGGTCCGTGGAGAAATGGCGGCCGGGCGCACGGTTGACCCGGGCGCCCCGCGGTATGAGCGTGCCGCCGCGCGAATCGACAATCCCGGAGCGGAACACAGTGGCGGATAACGCTGACATCGAGTTCTATCATTCGCCCAATACCCGGTCGTCTGGGGTGCGCGTGCTCCTCGAGGAGCTGGGCGTTCCCTACCGGCTCCACGCGCTCAACATGCGCGCCGGCGAGCATCTCCAGGACGCCTACCGCGCCATCAACCCGATGGCGAAGGTGCCGGCGATCCGCCACGGCGAGGCCCTGGTGACCGAGCAGGCGGCCGTCTACCTCTACCTCGCCGATCTCTTCCCCGAGGCCGGCCTCGCCCCGGCGGCAAGCGACCCGGCCCGGGCCGCCTACCTGCGCTGGATGGTGTTTTACGGATCCTGCTTCGAGCCCGCCATCATCGACCGCCACCTGAAGCGGGAGCCGGGGCCGCGCGCCCTGTCGGCCTACGCCGATTATGACAGCGTGATCGCGCGGGTCGTCGAGGCGCTGACGCCGGGCCCCTACTTGCTTGGTGACCGCTTCAGCGCCGCCGATGTCCTGTGGGGCGGTGCGCTCGGATGGACGATGGGCTTCGGGATCGTCGCGCCGGATCCGGTGCTGAATGCCTATGTCGAGCGGATCCGAGCCCGGCCGGCCTCCCAAAAGGTCGCGGCCGCGGACGCGCAGCTCGCCGCGGAGCACGCCGCCGCAGCCGGAGCGGCCTGAGCGCGCCTCAGACCGTCGGCTCCCAGGTGCCGGTGCGCACGAGTTGCGGCGCCGGTTCCGGAGCGCTCCAGCGCAGGGGGATCACGGCCCGGCGGCGCCAGCCGCCCTCGACCGTGAAGGTCCAGGCGCGCTGCGCTCCCATGAGGCCGGTCGCTGCCGTACCGGCCCAATCGATCGCGGTTCGTCCCTGCAGAACCAGGAGATCGCCGCGGTCGAAGTCGAGGAACAGCAACGCCGCCCGTGGTTCGCCGATCAGGTTGCCCAACGTGTTGAAGTAGCGGTTGCCGGAGAAGTCCGGCACCGTCAGCACGTCGCCCTCGAGCCGGACGAAGCCCGGTCGGCCGCCCCGGTGCGAGATGTCGGCGCCGCCATCGGCCAGACCCTCCCGGGCGCGGCTCGCCACGAACAGCGTGTCGGCGCCTCGGATCAGCGCCGCGGCCTCGGGATCGAGGGCCGCGAGGGGTTCGATCGGCCCGACCGTGCGCTGGAACGGCTCGGCGACGCGGCGCTGGATATATTGCGGGCAGTTGCCGAAGCTCTGCGCGACGGCGATCGTCAGGCCGTTCCCGCCACGGCGGACGACACGGCCGTTGGCCCTGTTGCGCCGCCGCGTCGCGAGGTCGAGGCCCAGGATCCCCACCTCTGCACCGGGTATCAAAGCCTGGGCCGCCGGATCGGCGGGATCGAGGGCCGCGGCAATGTCGAGATGAATCGCGTCGGGGGCCTGCACGAAGCCGGGCTGTCCTGTCAGCAGAGTGGCGACCGGCGCGCCGGCCGCGTCGACGGTGCCGACGAACAGGTAGGACAGACCCGCGAAGAAGGTGCGGTGCTGCTCGGGCATCAACGGGCGGATCGCCGGGGTCTCACCGAGGACGTGGCCGGCCCGCGCCTGGGCCACGCGTTCGTCGGCATGGAAGCTGGCCATGATGCACCTCACACCGTTTCGGGGATGGGAGAAGCTGGCATCGGGATGAAGCCCGGCAGCGCCTCGACCCGCGCGATCCAGGCCCGGACGGCCGCGTAGGGCGTCAGCGACACGCCGCCCTCGGGCGCGTGCGCCACGTAGGAATAGCAGGCGATGTCGGCGAGCGTCGGCCGGTCTGCCGCGAGATAGGTGCGGTCGGCCAGATGCGTGTCCATGAAAGTGAGGATCCGGGCCGCCGCGGCATGAACAATCGTCCGATCGCCCGGCGCCCCGAACACCACCATCAGCCGGGCCTGGCCCGGCCCGTGCCGCACCTCGCCGGCCGCGATCGACAGCCAGCGCTGCACTTGCGCGGCCCCGGGCGGATCCGTCGGCATCCAGCCTCCGTCGGGCGCGTAGCGCGCCGCGAGGTAGACCAGGATGGCGTTGCTGTCGGGGATCACGGCCGCGCCGTCGGTCAGCACCGGGATCTGGCCGAGCGGGTTGAGCCGCCGGAACGCGTCCGCGCCCCGCTGGGCGGCGCTCCCAACTTCGACGAAGCGGTATGGCAGTCCCAGCAGGGACAGGAACAGCTCCGCCCGGTGCGAATGGCCCGAGAGGCGCAGGCCGTAGAGGGTCAGGTCGGCATCGGTCATCTGCATGTCTCCTGTGGTGCGTCCGATATCGCCCTTGCGCGGCTCGGGGAAAATCCGGAGACATTGACAGTCAGAATTTCAGTCTCTGCAACAATCGATGGATCGTCTGGACGAGCTCGCCACCTTCGTCGCGATCATCGAGGCCGGGAGCCTCGCGGGCGCGGCGCGCCGGCTGCGCCGCTCCTCCGCTGCCGTGACCCGGGCGCTCGCCAGCCTCGAGACCCGCGCCGGCAGCCGGCTCGTCGAGCGCACGACCCGGCAACTGGCGCCCACTCCCGCCGGGCTGGAACTCGCCGAGCGCGCTCGCGGCCTGCTGTCGGGCTACGACACGGCCGTCTCGGGCGCAGCGCGCGACGCCGTCCGCGGCCTCGTGCGGGTCACGGCCCCGGTCCTGTTCGGGCGCAAGCATATCGCACCGGTCGTGTCAGGCTTCCTCGATGGCTATCCGGAGACGCAGGTCGAGCTGGTGCTCGCCGACCGCAACCTCGATCTCGTGGAGGAGGGCATCGACGTCGCCCTGCGGATCGGGCAGCTCGCGGAGTCGCGGCTCGTCGCACGCCGGGTCGGGCAGGTGCGCCGGATCGTGGTGGCGAGCCCGGATTACCTCGCCGTCCGGGGGACACCGCGCAGGCCCGCGGATCTCGCCGCACACGATGCCATCCTGGGCGCTGTGAATTCGGGGCTCCGGGAATGGCGCTTCGGGACGAACCGCGTGCGCCTCGCGCCGCGGCTCATCGTCAACGAGGTGGAGGCCGCCCTGATCGCCGCCCGCAGCGGGCGCGGCATCGCGCGGGTTCTCTCCTATCAGGCGGCGGAGGACATCGCCGCCGGCCGCCTCATACGGCTGCTCGCCGCCCACGAGCCGCCGCCGGTCCCGGTCCAGCTGGTGACGCCGAGCCAGGACTTCCGGCCGGCGCGGGTGAACGCCTTCCTCGATTATGCCACCGCGGCCCTGCGGGCGCTGGCCGTCCTGCGCCCCGCCGCTGTCGAGGGTGGGACGGTCTCATAGCGGTTCCGCGCTCCGTCATCACGAGCGAAGCGAGGTAACCCAGGGCAGCGCGACATCAGGCGTCGTCGCGCTGACTGGATTGCTTCGCTCCGCTCGCAAAGACGGTGGGCCCGAAGCACGCAACGGAACCGGTCTTACTGCGCACATCGCCATCCGAGGCGGTCTCCGGTCCGGTGAACGCGCCGCGGCCGGACTCTTGCTGATGGGCTTGCCGGGGCACGATCCGGCGCGCGGTCGGGCCCTCGCCGGTCCGGACGGGCCGGGCGCCCTCCGCGCGACGATCGGGACCCGTCAGCCCATGCGTCTTCTCACCCCGCTCCTCGGTGCCCTCGTCCTCATCGTGTCCCAGCTGGCATCGGCGCAGGCCGCCGAACGCACCGGCACCCTCAAGAAGATCCAGGACAGCAACCGGCTGGTGCTCGGCGTCCGCGATACCGCGCCCCCGTTCAGCTACCTCGACCAGAACCAGAAGGTCGTCGGCTTCGCGGTCGACATCTGCCTGAAGGTCGCCGAGGCGGTGAAACGCGAGCTGAACATGCCCGGTCTCGAAGTCGGGATGGAGTTCGTCAATTCGTCGTCGCGGATCCCGCTGGTCACCAACGGAACCGTCGATCTCGAATGCGGGACGACCACCAACAACGCCGACCGCAAGAAGCAGGTCGGCTTCACCAACACGCACTTCCTGACGGCGACCCGCTTCGTGTCGAAGAAGGATCAGAATATCGCCAGCCTCGACGACCTGCGCGGCAAGACGGTCGCGTCGGTGGCCGGCTCGACCAACATCCTGATGCTGATCAAGGCCAACAATGACCGCAAGCTCGGCATCACGGTGATCGCCGCCAAGGACGTGCCCGAGGCCTTCCTCCTGGTCGAGACCGGACGGGCGGCGGCTTTCGTGATGGACGACGTGCAGCTCAGCGTGGTCGCGGCCCAGTCCAAGGATCCGGCGGCCTATGTGGTCAGCCAGGAAACCCTGTCGAACCCGGAGCCCTATGGGATCATGCTGCGCCGGGACGATCCGGCCTTCAAGGCGGTGGTCGACCGCGCGACCGCCGATCTCTACCGGAGCCCCGAGATCATGACGATCTACGATCGCTGGTTCCTGAAACCGGTCCCGCCGCGCGGCCTCAACTACAACGTGCCGCTCTCCTCGGCCCTGCGCTGGGCCTTCGCACATCCGAGCGACGATTCGGATCCGGCGTTCTACGCGCACTGATCTGTCGCCCGGCGGGGTTCCGCTCGGGCGAGGGAGATGCGATGGCGCGGGTCTGGATCAGCCCGCGTCGCGAAGCGTCCCCATGACCGACAGCACAGAGCCGGCTCTCACACCCGCTGCGACGCGTGCGGCGCCGCCGGCCACGTCGATCCCGCGCCTGATCGTGGTGCTGGCCTGCGCGGGGTTCGGCAGCACCTTCGCGCTCCGCTCGGTCGAGCCCCTGGTCGGCGTGCTCGCCCGGGACCTCGCCAGCGACGCGCACACGGTGGCGCTGCTCTCCACCGCCTTCGCGCTGCCCTACGCGTTCATCCAGCCCGTGCTCGGCCCGATCGGCGACGCGCTCGGCAAGGAGCGGGTGATGAGCACCTGCCTGGCGGTGCTCGCCGTCGCGCTCACGCTGTGCTGCGTCGCCCCCGACATCGGCAGCCTGTTCGGCCTGCGCATGCTGGCCGGCGCGGCGGCCGGCGGTTGCATTCCCCTCTCGCTGGCGCTGCTGGGCGACCGCGTGCCGATGGAGAGCCGGCAGGTGGCGATCGGGCGCTTCCTCGTGGCAGTGATCCTCGGCCAGCTCTCGGGCTCGACCTTCGCAGGCCTGATCGAGGCGGCGATCGGCTGGCGCGGCGTGTTCGCGGTCACGGCGGCGGTGGCGGCGTTTGCCTGCGCGGCCACCGTGTTCGGCTTCGACCGGGCCGGCCGACCCGCCGCCCGCCGCCCGGCCTTCGGCGAGGCGGTGACGCGCTACCGGACGATCCTGCGCAATCCCCGGGCGCGGGTGCTGTTCTCGGCGGTGTTCATCGAGGCCATCGCGATCTTCGGCGTGTTCCCGCACCTCGCCCCCCTGATCGAGGCCCGCGGGGAGGGCGGACCGCGCGAGGCCGGGCTCGTGCTGGCGGGGTTCGCGATCGGCGGCCTGGCCTATTCGGCGCTGGTCGGGCTGCTGGTGCGGCTGCTCGGCCTGCCCCGCATGCTCATCGGCGGCGGCCTGATCTGCGGCGCGTCGCTCACGGTGGTCGGGCTCGCCGGAACGTGGCAGGTCGATTGCGCAGCGCTCACCGCCATGGGGCTCGGCTTCTACATGCTGCACAACACCTACCAGACCCAGGTCACCGAGGTCGCGCCGACGGCCCGCGCCTCCGCGGTGGCGCTCCACGCCTTCTCGTTCTTCTGCGGGCAGGCGCTCGGCGTCGCGGTGATCGGGCAGGCGCTGCTCCGGTTCGGCCAGCTCGGGGCGCTCGCCGGCTGCGCCGTCACCATCCTGGCACTCGGGATCGGCACCGCTCTGGCCCTGCGGCAGAAGCCGGCGCCGGTCGCGTTCCCGGGCTGAGGTCAGGGCCGCTGCAGCGCCAGGGCCTTGAGGTCGAAACCCGGATCGGCCGCCTGATCGGGGGTGAGCGGCGTCCCCGCGGCGAGCAGGCGCCGGGCGATCATGTGGTCGCCCGCCCGGTCGACGGATTCCACGGCGCTCAAGCGCCCGTCGCGGAAGCGGAAGATCGAGAAGGCGTTGCCGGAGCCGCGAACCACGCTGTCGTCTCCGGGTCCCGACAGGCCGGCGATCTGAAGCTTGTGCGGACCCTGATCGCTCCAGAACCAGGGTAGCGCGCCGTAGGCCGCAGGCTTGCCGACGAGCCGGGCCGCCAGGCAACGACCCTGGTCGATGGCGTTCTGCACGGATTCGATCCGCACCGTGTCGTCCGCGGTGAGCCTGCGGGCGAAGGGCGTCGGGAACCGGGCGCAATCGCCGATCGCCGAGATCGCCGGATCGGGCGTGCCCAGGAACGCGTCGACCTGCACGCCGTTTTCGGCCGGCAGGCCCGCTTCCGCCGCGAGATCCCCGTTCGGCAGCACGCCGATCCCGACGAGGATCAGGTCGGCGGGCAATTCCCGGCCGTCCGCCAGGGCCACGCCGGTGGCGCGGCCGTCTCGCCCGAGGATCGCCGTCACGCCCGCCCCGAACGCGAAGCGGACGCCAAGAGCCTCCTGGGCGCCGCGGAAGAAGTCTCCCATCTCCGCCGAGACGGCCCGCGCCATCGGACGTTCGGCCGCCTCGATCACCGTGACGGAGAGGCCGCGCGCGGCCGCGACGGCGGCAAATTCGAGCCCGATGAAGCCGGCGCCCACCACCACGACAGCCCGGGCCGCCGCGATACCCGCCTTCAGCGAGTCGGCATCCGCGAGGCCGCGCAGCTGGCGCACGCCCTCCAGATCGGCGCCCGGGACGGGCAGCGGCCGATTGCGGGCACCGGTGGCGAGCACGAGGTGGTCGTAGGGCAGGCTGTCGCCGTCCGAGAGCTGCAGGCGGCGTTCCGCCCGATCGATCGCGACGGCGCGCAGCCCCGGCCGGTGCGTGATCGCATGCTCGGCGAAGAAGCCGGGCGGGCGCAGGAACAGACCCTCCTGGTCGGTCTTGCCGGCGAGATAGGCCTTCGACAAGGGCGGCCGCTGGTAGGGGAGGGCAGGCTCGTCGCCCACCAGGGTGATCGGGTCCTTGAACCCGCTTTCGCGCAGGGAGGCGGCGAGCTGGAAGCCGGCCTGGCCCGCGCCGGCAACGACGATTCCCGCGTTCATGCCCTGGCCCCCGCCTGGGCTAGGCCGCTCTGCGCGACGCCGGGCAGGCTGCGCGCGCCCTCCGCCATCAGGAAGGACCAGACCGCCGAGGCCGCCGGGCCCAGCACCTTGTCGGCGCGGCGGACCGCGTACCAGTCGCGCCGGATCGGCAGGCCCTTCACGTCGAGGAGGACGAGGCGGCCGCTCTCCAGCTCGGCCGCCACCGAGTGCACCGAGAGCAGTGCGATGCCGAGACCGGCCATCACCGCCTGCTTGATGGTCTCGTTCGAGCCGGTGTCGATGTCGAGGGGCGCCCGCTTCACCAGCACGCCGGCCATGAATTCCTCGAACACCATGCGGGTGCCCGACCCCTCCTCGCGCAGGAAGAACGGCTGGTCGGCCAGATCCTCGCGGTTCAGGCCAATCTTGCCCGCCAGCGGATGGCCGGGCGGCGCGATGAGCACGATCGGGTGCGGCCCGAAGGTGGCGGCCTCGATCGGGAAATCCCGGGGCGGGCGGCCCATCAGGGCAAAGTCGATCTCGTAACCGCGCAGGGCCTCGACGGTCTGGCCGCGATTGCGCACCGACAGGCTGATCTCGACGCCGGGGTGCTTCTTGACGAAGCCGGCAATCACCTGCGGGGCGAAGTACTTGGCGGTCGAGACGACGCCCAGAGCCACGCGCCCGCCCTCGGCACCCCGGAGCGTGCGCAGCCGGTCGGTGCAGGTCTCCAGCACGGTGTTGATGCTGTCGATCGCCCAGAGCATCTCGCGGCCGGCATCGGTCGGCTTGAGGCCGCCGGGCGTCCGGTCGAACAGCAGCAGCCCGGCCTCCTCCTCCAGCTGCCGGATGCGCGCGTAGAGCGCGGCCGATGTGACGTTCAGCTCCTGCGCAGCCCGCGTCATGGTGCCGAGGCGGGCCACCGCAGCGACCGCCTGGAGCTGCTTGAGGGACAGATTGCGCATGGCGGACATCTCGTTTTTTTCGTCGTATGGCACAAGATCGCACAGAAATCTTGAAGGCCCCGCCGCGGGTTCCTGTCGATCCGGAGACAGAGACCGCTATCTTGGCAGCCAAGCGGCCGCTACAGAGCCGGCGCGGAACGCGCGATCCCGACGGATGGGATCCGAGCAGGAGGAGTAGGCCGATGGCAATTTCAGCGGCGATCGGGACGCCCCTCGAGACCTGCCTGGCGCAGGCCGTGGACGCCAATCCGGCGCTGAAGGACGCCGCCGCGGTGATCGCGGCCGTGGCGCGGTCCGCTGTGGAGATCAGCGAGCGGATCGGGCGCGGCGCCCTCGGCGGCGATCTCGCGGCCGCGGGCGATCACAACAGCGACGGCGACGTCCAGAAGGCCCTCGACGTCATCGCGCACGAGAGCGTGACCGCGGCGCTGCGGGGCGCTCCGGTCGCCGAGGTCGCCTCCGAGGAGGCCGAGGAGGTGATGCGGCTCGATCCGGACGCGCCGCTGGCCGTCGCCATCGATCCCCTCGACGGCTCCTCCAACATCGGCGTGAACATGGCCGTCGGCATGATCTTCGGCATTCGGCCGTCGATCAAGGATCCGGCGAATCCTCTGGCCTCGTTCACGACGCCCGGCTCGACGCAGATCGCCGCCGGCTTCGTCACCTACGGCCCGGCCACGGCGCTGATCCTGACGCTGGGCGAGGGCACCCAGTCCTACGTGCTCGACCGCGCGGAGGGCCGGTTCAAGCTGACGAGCCCGGCCATGTCGGTGCCGGCCTCGACCAAGGAATTCGCGATCAACGCCTCGAACGCCCGGCACTGGGACGCCCCGGTGAAGGCCTATATCGAGGATTGCCAGCGTGGCACCGAGGGTCCGCGCGACAAGGACTACAACATGCGCTGGCTTGCCTCGCTGGTGGCCGACATCCAGCGCGTGCTGACCCGCGGCGGCGTGTTCCTCTATCCGGGCGATGCCCGGAAGAACTACGCCCGCGGCCGCCTACGGCTGCTCTACGAGGTCGCGCCCGTGGCGATGCTGGTCGAGCAGGCCGGGGGCGCCGCCACCGATGGCCAGACCCGCATCCTCGACATCGTGGCCACCGGCATCCACGAGCGCGCGCCGCTGGTCTGCGGCTCGACCGAGGAGGTGGCGTGCGTCGCCACCTACTATGCCGGCGGCAAGCCCGATGCCGGCCGCTCGCCGCTGTTCGGCCAGCGCGGCCTGATGCGGTCATAGCCGCACCGTGAAGTCGTAAAAGCATGTCGGCGCGGCACCCCATCATCTCGGTGACCGGCTCCTCCGGGGCCGGCACCACCTCGGTGCGCAACACCTTCGAGCAGATCTTCCGCCGGGAGGACGTGCGGGCGGTGTTCATCGAGGGCGACGGCTTCCACGCCTTCGACCGGGATACGATGCGGGCGATGATGGCACGGGAGCCGACGTTGTCGCACTTCGCGCCGCGGGCGAACCTGCTGCCGGAGCTGGAGGCCGTGTTCCGCAGCTACGCCGAATCCGGCACAGGCCGCACCCGCCACTACGCCCACGACGCCCATGACGCGCTGGCCTACGGCATCCCCGAGGGCAGCTTCTCGGAATGGGAGGCGTTCCCGCCGGATTCCGACCTGCTGTTCTACGAGGGGCTGCACGGCTGCGTCGCCGATCAGGACGTCGACATCGCCCGCTACGCCGACTTGAAGATTGGCGTGGTGCCGGTGATCAACCTGGAGTGGATCCAGAAGCTGCACCGCGACCGCTCATTCCGCGGCTACTCCACCGAGGCGGTCACCGACGTGATCCTGCGGCGCATGCCCGATTACGTGCAGACCATCTGCCCGCAATTCTCGTTCACCGACATCAACTTCCAGCGGGTGCCGACGGTCGACACCTCGAACCCGTTCATCGCCCGCTGGATCCCCACCGCCGACGAGTCGATGGTGGTCATCCGCTTCAAGGACCCGAAGGGAATCGATTTCTCATATCTCGTCTCCATGATCCACGACAGCTTCATGAGCCGGGCCAACTCCATCGTGATCCCTGGCGGCAAGCTCGATCTTGCGATGCAGCTGATCCTGACGCCGATGATCATGCAGCTCGTCGAGCGCCGCCGACGGCTGGCGTGATGGAGGAGGCACACCGTGGAACCACCTGGAACGTTGATCCAACCCAGACCCTCATCCTGAGGTGCCGGAACGCCGCTCCGCGGCACCTCAGGATGAGGGCCAGAGTTGATCGGCCTCTTCGCCGACCGTCATCTGAGACCGACCGTTGCTGAAAGACTCGTGATGCTTCCTCCCGTCATAGCCCCGTCCATCCTCTCGGCCGACTTCTCGAAGCTCGCCGACGAAACCCGCGCCATCGATGCGGCCGGGGCCGACTGGGTCCACCTCGACGTGATGGATGGCCACTTCGTGCCCAACATCACCTTCGGGCCGCCGGTGGTGAAGGCGCTCCGGCCGCACACGCAGAAGTACTTCGACGTGCACCTGATGATCGCCCCGGCGGACCCGTACCTCGCGGCCTTCGCGCAGGCCGGCGCCGACGGCATCACGGTCCATGCCGAGGCCGGGCCGCACATCCACCGCTCGCTCCAGACCATCCGCGACCTCGGCAAGCGCGCCGGGGTGGCGATCAATCCCGGTACGCCGGCCGCCCTGGTCGAGCCGGTGCTTGACCTCGTGGATCTCGTGCTGGTGATGACCGTCAATCCCGGCTTCGGCGGCCAGAGCTTCATCAAGAGCGCGATGGAATCGGTGGCGCGGGTGCGGGCGATGGTGGCGGGCCGGGACATCCGCATCCAGGTCGACGGCGGCATCGATGCGGAGACCGTGAAGGCGGCGAGCCGCGCGGGAGCCGACACCTTCGTGGCCGGCAACGCCGTCTTCTCGGGCGGCCCGGACGCCTACGCCGAGCGCATCGCGGCGATCCGCGAGGGCGCGGAGGGCGCCTCCGGCCGCGACCTGTCGTGCTGAAGGCCCTCATCTTCGACGTCGACGGCACCCTCGCCGAGACCGAGGACCTGCATCGGCAGGCCTTCAACCGCGCCTTCGCGGAACTCGGCTTGCCCTGGCATTGGGACGAGGCGCTCTACGCCGACCTTCTCACCGTGATGGGCGGCAAGGAGCGGCTCGCCCACTACATCGACATGCAGCACGCGCCCGAAGCCAAGGCGCTCCGCGGGCTGTCCCCCGAGATCCACGCCCGCAAGACCGTTGCCTACGGCGCTCTCGTCGCGGAGATCGGCCTGCCGCTGCGCCCCGGGATCGCCCGGCTCATCGCCGAGGCCCGGGCGGCGGGCATCCGGCTCGCGGTGGCCACGACGACCAGCCGGCCGAACGTCGACCGGCTTCTCGCCGCCAACTTCCCGCCGGACGCTGCGCCCTTCGACGTGATCGCGGCCGGCGACGAGGCGAAGCGCAAGAAGCCCGCCCCGGACGTGTTCCTCCTGGCGCTCGCCGGCTTGAACGTCGCGGCCTCGGAGGCCGTGGCCTTCGAGGATTCCGCCGCCGGCATCAGCTCGGCCCGGGCTGCCGGGCTCCCAGTCCTGGCGACACGGAGCCGCTACACCGACAGTCACCGCCTCGACGGCGCCTTCTCGGCGGTCTCGGATCTCGGCGAGCCGGATCGGCCGCACCGGCATATCGCGGGGGTCGCATGGCCGGGTGGGGTCGTGGATCTCGCGGGCTTGGTCCGATGGCACGAGACCCAGGACGGTCAGAGCGCGCCGGTCCAGGCGACAGGCACCAGCCGGTAGCCCGGCCCGTCCCGCTCGACATGGCCGAGCGACGGAAAGGGGAAATGGTAGCCCACCACGAGAGCCTTCTCGGCCGCGGCCATGTCGTAGAAGCGATGGCGCGTCGCCTGCGCCTGGTCGGCATCGTAATCGTACATCACGTGCCAGTCCGGGTGCTGCAGGAAGAAGGCCGGGATGTTGGTCACGTCGGACTGGATCAGCAGCCGGTCCGGCCCTGAGGCGACTGCGAAGGCGGTGTGGCCCGGCGTGTGGCCGGGCGCGGCGAGCGCCGTGATCCCGGGGGCGACCTCCTCGTCCCACGCAAAGGTGCCGATCCGGTCCCTCAGATCACCGAGCACCCGGCGGGTGTTGGCAAAGTAGCCCTGCGTCACCGGGTCGGCGGCGCGAGCCATGTTGTCGTCGTTCATCCAGAACGACCAGTCGGGCGCGGCGGCCCGGATCTCGGCCTTGGGGAAGGCGAGGCTGCCATCCGCCGTCTTGAGGCCGTTCGTATGATCGGGATGGAGATGCGAGAGCAGCACGAGGTCGATGTCCTCGGGCTTGATCCCGGCGGCCGCGAGGTTCGCCGTGAGGCGGCCGACGGGCGCGCCCTGCACCGGACCGTTGCCGGTATCGATCAGAATCAGCTTCGTGCCGGTGTTGATCAGCGTCGGGTTGAACGGCACCACGACCTGGCCGGGCGGCATGTAGGCGGCCTGGGCGGCGCCGAGCGCCTCGTCCCGGGGAACGTTGCGGACGAAGCGGTCCGGCATCGGGAAGCTGCGCGCCCCGTCATTGAGGATCGTGATCTCGTAGGCGCCGAGACGGGTCCGGTAGAAGCCCGGCGCCTGTGGCCCGCCGAGGGGTGCGCCGGCGCGCACGGGCCCGCCGAGCCCGAGGGCGGCACCGCCGGCGAGAGCACCCCGCATGAGGTCGCGACGGGTCGATAGCGACATCAGAACCTCCCGAAACACGCACCGCCGAGTGAGGTGCAACGATGCGCGCTCTGTAAGGCCTTTGCGTTCACGTTGTTACGCGAAGGTGCTGCAGAACCGGTGCGCTAGCGTCGGCTCAGCCGCCGATCCGAGCGACCTTCGGTCCGCCCGTGCGCCTCGGTGGCGAACAGCATCGTGCCCGCCACCACGCCGAGCGCCGCCGCGATCCCGAACTTGAGCCAGCGCGGGTCGGCCGCGGTGACGTGGTTGGTCGCACGGGCGTCGAAGCGGCCATGCGCACCGGGATCGGTGTCAACCGGGCCGTAGAGGTTGTCGGGGCGGTTCGTCTGGGCCTTCACGCTGGTCATCTCCCCGCGATAGCCGTGCCGGGCAAGGTAGCCGTCGATCCAACCCGGGATCAGCATGTTTCCGATGATCGCCTTCCAGGCCGAGGCGCCGATCCACAATTCCCGCGGCGCGTCGTGGGCCGCCCGGAAGACGTGCCGGGCGATCGCCTCGGGCTGGTAGATCGGCGGCACCGGCTCGAGCTTGCGCGGCAGCCGCGAGCGCGCCCAGTCGAACTGCGGCGTGTTCACCGCCGGCAGCTGCACCATCGTCAGGCGCACGCGGCTGCCGTCGTGGAGCAGCTCGCTGCGCAGGGAGTCGACGAAGCCGCGCACGGCGGCCTTGGCGGCGCAGTAGCTCGCCTGGAGCGGGATCGACCGGTAGGCCAGCGCCGAGCCGATATGGACGATCGTGCCCCGGTCGCGCGGCACCATGTGGCGGAGCGCCGCCAGCGTGCCGTGGACCTGGCCGAGATAGGTGACCTCGGTGGCGCGGCGGAACTCCTCTGGGCTCGTCTCCTGCACGGGCGCGTAGACCGTCACCATCGCGTTGTTGACCCAGACATCGATGCCGCCGAACCGCTCCGCCAGCGCGTCGGCGGCCTGCGCGACGGCATCCGCGTCGGCGACGTCGGCCGCGAAGGCCAGGGCCCGGCCACCGGCCTGCTCGACGTCCCGGATCGTACCCCGAAGCCCAGCCTTGCCCCGGGCGATCAGCCCGACATTCCAGCCATGCCGGGCAA
This sequence comes from Methylobacterium sp. OAE515, assembly GCF_041806315.1. Classification (NCBI taxonomy): domain Bacteria; kingdom Pseudomonadati; phylum Pseudomonadota; class Alphaproteobacteria; order Hyphomicrobiales; family Methylobacteriaceae; genus Methylobacterium; species Methylobacterium sp. OAE515. The sequence continues at coordinate 78,157 of NZ_JBGMUV010000001.1, read as the reverse complement.
ATTCGTGCGCGACGGCCCGGCCGACACCGGCGCTCGCGCCCGCCACCATGACCGTGTTGCGTCCGTTACGACCCGACATCCAACATCCAGCTGCGCGAGAATCCCTGCGGCAACGCCCGGACGCGGCAATCTTTCCGCTGCAATCCGATGCCGCCTCCGTGAGCGGCCGCGTTGCTTCGCCGGAAGGCAGCGGCCTATAACGCGGCGACCTCACAGCCGCGACGGCGGGGTCCCGGACGCCCGCCCTCGCCAACGAACAAAAGTCTGAACCGTCATGGCAGGCCATTCGCAGTTCAAGAACATCATGCACCGGAAGGGCCGGGTGGACGCGGTCCGCTCGAAGGTGTTCGGCAAGCTCGCCCGCGAGATCACCGTGGCGGCCAAGCTCGGCACGCCCGACCCGGCGATGAACCCGCGGCTGCGGGCGGCGATCCTGGCGGCCCGCGCCGAGAATATGCCCAAGGACAATATCGAGCGCGCCATCAAGAAGGCCGCCGGCGCCGACGGCGAGAATTACGAGGACATCCGCTACGAGGGCTACGGGCCGGGCGGGGCCGCGCTGATCGTCGAGGCGCAGACCGACAACCGCAATCGCACCGCCTCGGACGTGCGCTCGGCCTTCACCAAGTCTGGCGGGAGCCTGGCCGAGACCGGGGCCGTCGCCTTCATGTTCGACCGCGTCGGCGTGATCGCCTACCCGGCCGCTGTGGCCGATGCCGACACGATGCTGGAGGCCGCGATCGACGCCGGCGCCGACGATGTCAGCTCCGGTGAGGACGGGCACGAGGTGATTTGCGCCCAGGATTCCTACGGCGAGGTCGCCAAGGCGCTGGAGGCCCGTTTCGGCGAGCCGAGCCGCACCGGCCTGATCTGGAAGGCACAGAACACGATCGATGTGGACGACGAGACCGGCGAGAAGCTGATCCGCCTCGTCGAGGTGATCGAGGACCAGGACGACGTCCAGAACGTCTACGTCAACTTCGCCCTGTCGGACGCGCTGGTGGCGAAGCTTCAGGCGTAAGAGGCGTTCGCTCTCCCGGGTCTCGCCGCCCGTAAAGCGAACGCACGGTCATTCCGGAGCGCCGCAGGCGAGCCCGGACCCGATGGGGTATGCCGGAAGCGGGCAATCCAGAGCCGCCGACGGAGCCAGGCTGGACCACGGCGTGGATCTGGATTCCGCACCTGCTGTTCAGTCCCGGAATGACCGGGCTCCCGCGCCGGGACGCGAGACGTTCGTGAAGCTTACGTCCGGCGCTCAGGCACCCGCGGCCGCGAGTTCGGTGCCGAAGCGGTCCTGCGCGTAGCGTTCCACCGAGAAGGTGTCGTCGGGCAGCTGGACCATGAAGCGCTCGGCCACTTCAGTCAGCACGATGTCGGGCCTGACGCGCTCGATATACGGCCAATCGAGCGAGGTGCTCCAGATGAAGTGCACCTCGCGGAACGTCTCGGCCAGCATGATCGTCAGCATGTACGGCATGACGTGCGAAAAGGAATCGCCGAACAGCGCCAAGCGGCGCGGGTCGGTCGCCTTGGCGTTGCCGTAGACCACATGCGCGCCGACATGCAGGGTGTGCAGGAGGCCGGCCTTCTCCCGGGCCTCGACGATCGGGCTGCCATAGGTCCGCACTGCGTCCTGCTGCATCAGGACGGTGCGTGAGCGCGCCCGGCGGGGCGGATCGAACGCGCTCCCGAGGTCGCCATCGTGATCGGACTCGAAGGAGGGCCGGTCCCGGAGATCGACCCGGGGCTCGGCCCCCAGCGCCCTGCAGATCTCCGCGTAGGCGAGGTAGCAGCCGTCGGGAGACCAGTGGGTATCGGTCCGGCAATAGAGGTCGCACAGATCGCGCTGAGCGCGCATCGGTGTCACCAGATCGATGCAGGTCTCGCGCCAGCGCTTCCGCCGACGCCACGCGGTATAGAGGCCGAGAGGCCCACGACGACTGGCCAGCGGCGGCTCGCTGTTGAGCAGCCGGTAGGCCGGCGATGCGGTCGGTCGGATCGTGATGCCGTCGAGCCGGTGATCGTAGATCATCAGCTTCTCCGGCGCGACCACGTGCCGGTACAGGAGGCCCATGGCTCGCAGCCGCCGCTCGCGGGTCGCCAAGAGACTCCGCCATTGCCAGACAAGCTCGGTGGTCTCCTCCGGCCTCTCGTACTGGCCGAGGACGTCGTTGGTCCCGGTCTTGAGGAACAGCCACCCGTCCTTGCCGACATGGATGTGGTCGGGCGTGCTCGAAGCCATGGCGCACTCGTGAGACTGATCGGCCGCTCAGGCTGCTTCCGCCGCGGACGGCGGATTCGACAGCAAGGAGCGGGATGCCGGACTTGTGGCAGGCGGGCAGAGTGGCGCGAACGTCCTCTCCGGCCCGTCAGGTTCCGTCATGCCCCTCCCCATCGCCGACGCCAAGACGCATAGTGCCGTCGCCATGAGCAACCGCCCGCCGATCGACACCGCCGAGGCCGTCCGCTGGGCCGCCGTGACCGATCGCGACGGGCGGGCGGACGGCACCTTCGTGTACGCGGTCCGCACCACGGGCGTGTATTGCCGCCCGAGCTGCGCGTCCCGGGCGGCGCGGCCGGAGAATGTGAGCTTCCACGCGACCTGTGAGCAAGCGGAGGCCGCCGGCTTCCGGCCCTGCCGGCGTTGCCGGCCGAACGAGGTCGGGCTGGCCGAGCGCCGCGCCGAGGCGGTGGCCCGGGCCTGCCGTGCCATCGAGGCGGCCGAGACGATGCCGCCGCTCGCGGAACTCGCCCGTGTCGCCGGCCTGAGCGCCTTCCACTTCCACCGCATCTTCAAGGCCGCCACGGGCGTCACCCCGAAAGCCTATGCCGCCTCCTGCCGCGCCGCGGCGCTCACGGCCCGGCTGCCGGGCGCCGAAACGGTGACGGAGGCACTCTACGATGCCGGCTACAGCACCGCGAGCCGGTTCTATGCCGGGGGCGCCCCGCGCCTCGGCATGGCGCCCGACCTCTATCGGAAGGGCGCTGCCGGCATCCGCATGCGGTTCGGCATCGGCGCCTGCTCCCTCGGGGCGATCCTCGTCGCCGCCACCGAGGCGGGCGTCTGCGCGATCCTGCTCGGGGACGAACCCGACGCCCTGGCGCGGGATCTCCAGGATCGCTTCCCGGGGGCGGAGATCGAGGGCGGTGATCCGGCCTTCGAGACCTGGATGGCGCGGGTCATCGGCCTCGTCGAGGCGCCGGGCGGCGGGCTCGATCTGCCGCTCGACATCCGCGGCACCGCCTTCCAGCAGCGAGTCTGGGAGGCGCTGAGGAAGATCCCCGTCGGCGCGACGGCGAGCTACGCCGAGGTCGCCCGCGCTATCGGCGCGCCGGCCGCGATGCGGGCCGTCGCCCAGGCCTGCGGCGCAAACCCCATCGCGGTCGCGATTCCCTGCCACCGGGTGGTCCGCTCGGACGGAGCCCTGTCGGGTTATCGCTGGGGCGTCGCGCGCAAGCGCGCCCTGCTTGCCCGCGAGACCGACAGTTGCTGAGGCCCGTCATCGCGCGCAGCGCAGCGAGCCTGGGCGACGCGACCGCGGTAAGCGCGACGCGACACTGGATGGCTTCGCTGTGCGCGCAAGGACGATCGTGCTTCTAGCGCCGGCCTCCGCCCGGGCCGCCGAAGCCGCCGGCTCCGCCGAATCCCCCTCCGCCGGGGCCAGGGCCAGGCCCCCCGGGCGGACCGCCGAAGCCGCCTGGGCCGACCGGGAACGCTCCGGGACCTGACGGCGGCGCGCCGCCGAAGCCGCCGCGGGGCGCCCTGAATCCATCAGCGCCGCCCGCGCCTGGGACGACCGCGCCCCCCGGCCGAGTGTCGATCGCGGGGGCGTGCGGCTCGCCGATGCCGCCCGGACCGCCCTGCCGACCGCCGGGCTCGGCGCCGAACCGGCCGGGCATCTCGTCGGGCAGGTTGCGCAGGTCGAGCCGGTCGCGCTCCCGCTCGAACCGGGGCGTATCCGGTTGCGGAGGTTCGGGCGCGATGCGGTTCTCGATCCGCAGCCGCTCGACAGTCAGATCGCCGTCCCGCGCGATGGTCGCGGTCAGCACGGCCCGCGCGCTCCCCGTGCGCGGCACCTGGACATTCGGACGGCCCGCGACGGCGTAGCCCGAGCCGACATCCAGGCGCGTGCCGGTCCGGCCGATATAGGCTTCGATGGAGACCTGCTTCAGGCCTGGCGGAAACGGCAGCCCGACCTGCGCGGCGTTCGTCACGCGCAGCGCGCCGTCCGCTTCGGTGCCGGTCACCAGGGCGCGTTTGCCCGGCGGCAGCGCCTCCGCGCCCGTCAGGCGCAGGGCTCCGATGGTGAGTGCACCTCCAGCGTCGCGCTGCACCGGCCCGGCGACGCGATCCGGTCCGGACGTGCGCGGCTCGATCAGGCTGGCGACGATCACGCCGTCAGGCCGCCGCAGGCCGCTCACCGCGACCCGAGCGCCAGTCTGCCAGGTGCCGGTCAGACCCGCGGTGGAGACCCGCTGCCCGAGCACGATCATTCGTCCCGGCGAGACCGACTCGACCCGTCCCACCACCTCGCTCGTCACGTCGATCCGGCGGGTGGCGAGGCTGCCGCCCTCGGGCCGCGCGACCACATGGACGACATGACCGATTTTCAGATCGGCCGCCGTCCCGGCTTCGCCGTCGATCCGGACCTCGACCCCGGGCGGGTAGGCAATGCGCAGGTCGTTGACGATGATCGAGCCGAAGCGGCGGATCGTCCCGATCACGCCGGTGCCGCCGATGCCCCGGTCGCCTTCCCCCAGCGAGCCGTCGCGCGGCTCGTCGGTCCTCATCATGCCGGTGCCGCCGATGCCCTGGTCGCGTGGGGCCTCCTGCGGGCGGACGGCACCCGGGTGCAGGGCTGCGGCGCCCGCGAGCAGGCGGAGGACGAACCGGCGGTTCGGCAAGGATCGCACCGGCCGGCTCCTCAGCGCCCGTCCGTGGGGGGCGCCGACGCTGCGGCCTCCGTGTAGATGTAGAGCCCGAAGTTCCAGCGGTGATCGCCGCCCGGATCGGTCTGGCAGGCGGCGTGCGCTTCCCGGTTGGCCTGCTGCAGGGCCTCCATGGCGATCTCGCGCGCCCGCGCCTCAAGTTTGGTCGCGAGGTCCTTGGAGAGCCCGTCGTAGTGGACGGCCCGCTCCAGGAAGCGCGGCCTGTCGCCGACGATATTGGCCACGGCTGCCGCGATGTGGTCGTGCAGGTTGCGGCCGAAATAGTAGAGCTGCGGTCCCTCCGCGCCGTCGCCGCGCGGCACGTAGGCCGCTTCCGCCAGCACGATCCGGTCCTGCGCGTCCGTGAAGGCGAGGCCGCGGTCGAGCCATTCGTCGAGGACGGCACGCGGCCGCACGTCCCGGGTGATGCCCGAGACCAGGGTCTCGAAGGAAGACGCGCTGCCCTCGGCGGTTCGCGGCAGCGGCAGGGGGTGACCCTGCGGATCGGTGAAGGCCGGGTCGGCGATCCAGCGGGCGATGATGCGGCTCGTGCGCGAGACGACGGCCGGCACGGCGCTGACCGGGGCGCCGGCACCGCGCAGCCGCCGCACTTCCTTCCGGTGGATGCCGGTGAGGAGGGAGACGCGGCTGTCCGTCTGCTCCTTGCCGGCGAGGGCAAAATCGTACTCGGCAACGTTCACGTAGAGCTCGCGCAGCAGATCCGTGAGCGCCGGGAAGGTGATGCCGCGCGCCACCAGCAGGCGCACGAGCGGGCGCAGGAGCCGCGCCAAGGGCGCGTGCAGACTGGCGCCCTCGCGCGGGGGATCGGCAGACTCGGACATGGGCTCATCGTTAGCGCATGCGCCGTGGGAGACAATCCCACAACGTGCGGATCCGCACACCGATATGCGCTTTCCGAATTGACGTGGGAAATTTGCACACGTAGATGAAGTGTGTGGTCAAATTTCCCACGGAACAGGAGCGTGCCGATGAAGGTGGATCCCTGCAGGCCCGTCGCCGACGCGCTGCCGCCTCTCACGCTCACCTCTGCGTCGACCCGCCGGAGTCGCCAGGCCAACCCTATGCCGCGGCTCGGACGCATCGCCTGCGTCCTCGCCGCCCTCGCGCTGCCCGCCATCGGGATCGCTGTCGCGGATACGGTCCACCGCGGCAACGGACCGAAGGCGCCGCAGGCCGCCGCTCCCGTCACCCCCTCAGACGGGGCGGCGGTACCCTCGGGTACCGTCACGCCCGCGTGGACCCTGCGGGCCATGCGGACCGCCGCAACCTCCGTTCGGCACGGGGGGGTCCGGTCGTGATCGCCCTGTCCGGGACGGGCCGGGACCGGGTGCGTCCGGTGCCCAGCTGTGGCGGGGGCCCGATCCTCGATCTGGCGCTCTGCCTGATCCTCTCCGTGACCGTCGTCGGCCTGCTCCTGCTGGCCCTGTAACCCCGCGGCTCGGCCGCTCCACGCACGAGACCACTATGACGACATCGTTCCGCGCCGCGCTCCTCGGCGCAGCGGCTGGCTGCCTCGCGCTCAGTGCGCAGGCCGCGGATCTGCCGCGCCGCGCGCCGCCGCCATCTCCGCCGCCGCTGCCGATCTTCACCTGGACAGGGTTCTACGCCGGTCTGAATGCCGGCTACGCCTTCCGCACGGACAGCAGCGGCTTCACCGACCCGACCTACGGCATCGTGGCCGGCGGCAAGAGCTCCGGCGGCTTCGCGGGTGGTGGGCAGATCGGGTACAACTACCAGTTCACGCCGGGCTCCGGCTTCGTGCTCGGCTTCGAGACCGACATCCAGGGGGCGTCCTTTGCCAAGGCGGACGCCGCCTATCTCGGCACGACGCCGTATTACAGCCTCCGACCGAGCCTCGACTACTTCGGCACCGTCCGTGGCCGCCTCGGCTACGCCTTCGACCGCGTCCTCGTCTACGGAACCGGCGGTTTCGCGTATGGCGGCGGATCCCGCACGTCCTCCGCGGCGTCCTATCCTTACACCCTGCCCGGAACCGATCGGACCGGCTACGCGGCGGGCGGCGGCATCGAGTATGCCTTCACCGAGAAGCTCTCCGCCAAAGTGGAGGCGCTGTACATCCATCTCGGTCGTGGCTTCACTGGATCGACATATTACAATGCCAGCGTTCCAGCGTATTACGGTGCCGGCAAACAGGATTCAGGGTTTGCTCTGGTCAGGGCTGGGGTGAATTACCGATTCTAGTCAATATTAGCTGCGGCGGACCTTGACGGCTTGGCTGTGGTGAGGCGCTATGCCCGGCATTCGGCTCCGCGAATCCTTCGGCCGGTCGATCGCGTCCACGGCTGGTTCGGGTCGTCGGGGCCGGATGCCGCACGGGTGTCGCCGCGCGGTGTCAGGAGACATTTCCGACAGGATCGGCCGTGATCGCTCCCAGCCCGACCTTCACCAAGTTGGCCGTTCTCGTCCTTGGACTCGCAGCCTGTGCGGCGGGCGCGCAGGCACAGGATATCGTTCCGCCGAGCGCATCCAGCCGAGGCGCGATCCTGATCTACGGGAACTATTGCGGGCCGGGGAACCGCGGCCCCGGCTATGCGCCGATCGACGCGCTGGATCTCGCCTGCGCGCATCATGACGCCTGCTCGACCGACCCGGCTTCGGGCGTCCTGACGAGCTGTGCCTGCAACCGGCGCCTTGAGGTCGAAGCGGGCCTGGTCGCGCGCGATCCGCGTGCGCCGGCCCAGACCCGCCAGACGGCGCAATTCATCGCGAGCTTCGCCACGGCGCTGCCCTGCCGGTAGGGAGCGCCGCGGTTTCGATCAGGTGACCGCGATCAGGCGGCGTCGGCCGGGTTGGCGGCCGCCTTCGGGCCGCCCTTGGCGACGCCGACCAGGGCGGGACGCAGCACGCGCTCGCCGATGACGTAGCCGGCCTGCACAACCTGGACGACGGTGCCGGCCGGCACCTCCGGGTTCGGCACCTCGAACATGGCCTGATGCCGGTTCGGGTCGAACTTCTGGCCCTGCGGCTCGACAATCTTCACCCCGTGGCGCTCCAGGGTCTTGCCGAGATCACGCTCGGTGAGCTCGATCCCGTCGATCAGGCCTTTCAGCGCGCCGTCGGCCGTGGCCTTCGCGTCGGCTGGGACGCTGTCGAGGGCGCGGCGGATGTTGTCGGCGACGTTGAGCACGTCGCGGGCGAAGTTCGTGACCGCGTAGGCGCGCGCATCCGCGACCTCGCGCTCGGTCCGGCGGCGCAGGTTCTCCATCTCGGCAAGCGTGCGCAGCATCCGGTCCTTCAGCTCGTCGCGCTCGGCGGTGAGCAGGGCCAGGGCCTCCGCGACAGGATCGACGGAGGCCGCCTCGGCGCCCTGACCTGTGGGCGCCGTATCCTGGGCCGCGCCGGCACCGGCTTCGACCGTGGTCTGGCGCTGGTCATCCTGGGGCATGTCGTTGCTCGTCATCGTGTTTCAGTCGTCAGGGCAGGGTGGTTCGGGGCAATCGGAGCCGGCGCTGATATCTGGCCCGGAGGCGGCGAAATCAACCCGGCGCTCACGCCTCGCGGGGGGGCGGGGCGGCAACCAGGGCCTCCAGCCCCTCCGCCTTGAGGGCGGCGACGTCGCCGGCGAACACATCCATCACGGCGCCGCGGATCGCGGCCTGGCGATCGGGCTGAGTCACCCGGGTGCCGGTGAGGTCGGTGACGTAGAAGACGTCGACCGCCCGCTCGCCGAAGGTCGCCACATGCGCCGAGGTGATGTTGAGCGACAGCCGGCCGAAGGCGGTGGTCAGCTCGTAGAGCAGACCGGGCCGGTCGAGGCCCGTGACCTCGACGACGGTCTCCCGGCTCGACAGGGCGTTGTCGATGATCACGTCCGGCGGCACCGGGAAGGTCTTGGCGCGCGTGCTGGTCGACGGGTGCTTGTCGGCGACCAGGTCGGCGATCTTGATCTCGCCCTTCAGCGCCCGCTCGATCGCCGCCGTGATGCGCTTGGTCCGGCGCAGCTCGTCCTCGTCGCGCTCAAAGGCGCGGGAGATGAAGATCGTGTCGAGGGCGAAGCCGTCCGTGGTGGTGAAGATCTGCGCGTCGACAATGTTGCTGCCGGCAGCCGCGCAGGCTCCGGTGACGATCGCGAGCAGCCGCGGATGGTCGGGCGAGTAGACGGTGATCTCGGTCACTCCCCGTACGGGGTCGAGGGCGACGTCGGTCGCGCTGGTGCGGCCATCGGCCAGTGCGTCGCGCAGGAACACCGCGTTCTTGAGCTGGCGGGTGCTGTCGACCTTGAGCCAGTAGGCCTGGCCATGGCGGGCCGCGTAGGCGTCGAACTCCTCCGACGCCCAGCCCGGCAGCTGCTCGCGCAGGCTCATCTGGACGAGGCGCACCCGGTCGGTACGGGCGATCTCGGAATGGCCGCCCGACAGGTAGACCTCGGTCTCGTCGTAGAGCGTGCGGAGCAGCGTGCCCTTCCAGGCCGTCCAGACGCCGGGGCCGACCGCCGTGATGTCGGCCACCGTCAGGATCGTCAGGAGCTTCAGCCGCTCCAGGCTCTGCACGCTCGCGGCGAAGCGCTCGATCGTCTTGGCGTCCGAGAGGTCGCGGCTCTGCGCTGTCATGGACATCAGCAGGTGATGCTCGACCAGCCAGCACACCGTTTCGGTCTCGGCCTGGTTCAGGCCGAAGCGGGGGCAGAGCTTCTCGGCGATGGCGGCGCCGGCGATCGAGTGATCCTCCGGCCGGCCCTTGGCGATGTCGTGCAGCAGGATCGCCACGTAGAGCGCCGTGCGGTTGTGGATCGAGTGCACGAGGCGCGAGACCAGCGGGTAGGTCTCCTGGACCCGGCCCGACTCGATGTCGGCCAGCACGCCGACGGTGCGCAGCAGGTGCTCGTCCACCGTGAAGTGGTGGTACATGTTGAACTGCATCATCGCGACGATGCGGCCGAAATCCGGGATGAACCGGCCGAGCACGCCCGCCTCGTTCATCTCGCGCAGGGCCTCCTCCGGGGCGTTCCGGGAGGTCAGGATGTCGAGGAACAGGCGGTTCGCCTCCGTGTCCCCACGCAGCGACGGATTGATCAGCCGGAGCGACCGGTTGGCCAAGCGCTTGGCGTCCGGGTGGATCGCGAGGTTGTGCCGGTCGGCGAGCCAGAACAGGCGGATCAGGTTGACGGGATCGCGCTCGAAGGCGTCCTCGGCCCGCAGGTTCACCCGGCCGTGGTCGATCCAGAAATCCTCAGCCTCGATGGCGGTGGCGCGGAACCGGTCGCGGAACCGGCCGATCCAGCGGTCGAGCACCGGCGTGCGCTTGGCGTGGCGCGCTTCGAGCTCGGCGCAGACGATCGCGGTGAGATCGCCGACATCCTTGGCGATGCGGAAATACGCCTTCATGAAGCGCTCGACGCCCGACAGGCCGCCGCGCGCCTCATAGCCGAAGCGCTCAGCGATCCGCGGCTGCAGGCCGAAGGACAGGCGCTCCTCGGCGCGCTTGGTCGCGAAATGCATGTGGCAGCGGACCCGCCACAGGAACTCGTCGCAGCGCTCGAACAGCGCGTATTCCTCCGGCGTGAACAGGCCGGCGCTGACGAGCTCGATCTGATCGCGCACCCGGTAGGTGTATTTGGCGATCCAGAACAGCGTGTTCAGGTCGCGCAGACCGCCCTTGCCGTCCTTGACGTTGGGCTCGACGAGGTAGCGCGAGGAGCCGGCCTTCGAGACGCGCAGGTCACGCTCGCGCAGCTTCGCGTCCACGAACTCGGCGGCCGAGCCGACCACCAGCTCGGCGTCGAAGCGCGTCACCAGCTCCTCGTACAGGACCCGCGTGCCGAACAGGTACCGCGCCTCCAAGAGGGCGGTACGGATCGTCATGTCGGCCCGCGCCTCGCGCAGGCACTCCTCCACGGAGCGCGTGGCGTGCCCGACCTTCAGCTTCAGGTCCCACAGGACGTAGAGCATCCCCTCGACGACGCTCTCGGACCACGCGGTCTGCTTGTAGGGCAGCAGGAACAGCAGATCGATGTCCGAGCCCGGTGCCATCGTGCCCCGGCCGTAGCCGCCGGTGGCGACCACCGCGAGCTGCTCGCCGGTGGAGGGGTTGTCGTTCGGATAGAGCCGCCAGACCACGGCGTCGTGGATCGCCCGGACCACCGCGTCGGTGAGCGCCGAGAGGCTCTGGGCGCAACGCAGCCCATTGCGGTCCTCGAGGAGCTGCGCCTCGGCGGCGCGATGGCCCTCCTCGATCACCCGGCGCAGCTGCGGCACCAGCGCGGCCCGGAGCTTGGTGGGCTCGCGAGCCTCGCGGTCGAGGTTCTCCAGGACCGTATCGAGGGCGGCGACGGGATCGAACATGGCTCCCGTTAGCATGATATGCCTACGCCGCCAGCCATGCGGCGCGGCGCCTCCGCGGTCCGCGCGGGGCGGGTCACTATTCCGCAGCCGGCAGATCAAGGGCCAGCAACCGGGCCGTCCGCCTGCGGGTGGTCGCCGGCGGTTCCGCCTCGCCGGTCTGCCGCCGCGCGTCGGCGATGGCGGCGTGGACTCCGTCGACCGCCAGGATCAGGGCGCTGACCGTGCGGGCGTCGATGCTGCGCTCCCGGGCGTAGCAGACCACGTCCGCCACCAGCCCATCGGTCTCGATCGCGATGGCGTCGAGTTCGGCGCTGCTGGTCGCCGCGCGGACCTCGCGCATGATGTCGAGCAGGCGGTCGAGGACGAAATCGACGCGCTCCCGGCGCTTGCGGGCGAGCCGCTGCCCGATCCAGGCGAAGCCGGAGCCGATCGTGCCGCCGAAGAACGCGAAGAGGTAGATGTAATCCTCGTAGCGGTCCAGGAAGGTCTGCTGCTCGCGCTCGAAATAGTCGACGGCGCCGGGATGGTTTGGCAGGCGCGCGGAGGTCGCCGCCACCGTCGTGTCGAAGTCCGGCGCCTTCATCAGCTTGGCCACCGGGGCCGCGGAGGCGAGGCGCGAGCGCCACTCGAACAGGTGCTGGGTGGCCGAGGCGACCGCGACGCGGCTCACCGTGCCGCGCGCCATCAGGCGGTACGAGGCGCCGACGGTCTTGACCTCCTCGTCGGGGCGCTTGGGCCGGCCGCCGAAGGTCCCGGCCGGGATGGTGACCGATTGCAGTTCCGGGAAGCGCTGCAGGATCGCGTCCCCGTCGGGGATCGAGACGAATCCGACCTTGTGCTCCGGCGCGCCGAGTTCGACGGCCCGCACCACGGCGCCCGCGACCTTGGAGGCCGGGCTGGCAATCACCGCCACCGCGTCGACGCGCTTCTCGTTGAGCGCGGCGGTGACCTCGCCGACCTTCAGAGGCACCACGACGACGTGGCCGACTTCCGCCTCGGCGGCGTGACCGTCCTCCGGCGCGTCCTCGCCCAGGTTGTCGGGCACGAGGTCGTAGAAGGAGAGCAGATTCGTGAGGAAGGGCAGGTCGGCGCTGTGGCGCACGACGATGCCGAGGCGCTTGCGGGCGAGCGCCGGGATGTCGTCGATATCCGCCGCCTCGGGCGCGGTGATGACGAGGGCCTCGTCGTGGAGGATCGCCAGCGTCAGGCCATTCTCGGGCAGGAAGACGTCCGGCCGCACCACCGCGAGGTCGGCCTTGTTCCGCTGAAGGGCCATGGCGCTGTCGCGGACGTCGCCATAGCGCACGACCTTGAGGCGGACATCCTCGCGGGCCCGGTCGAGGGCCCCGGCATAGGCCTCGATCAGCGCGGCTTCCGGCCCGTCCTGAGGGCCGACCGCGACCACCAGCGTGTTCGGCCGCGACAGGTAGACGATCGCGGCCGCGACCGCGGCCAGCCCCAGGGCCACCAGGACCAGGAGCCATTCGCGGCGCATCAGAGATGTCGCCGCGGCGTGAAGTCGCCGCCGCCACGGTCCCCGAGAGCGGCCGGGCGAAGGACGGGGGGTCGGACCATGGCCGAGCCTGTCGCGTTGCGCGCGTTCCATACCCAAGTCATGAAACGCAAACCTGTCGAGATCGTGAAGAACCGGTGAAACCTTCAAACGTTGCAGGATCCGCGCCAGAACGCCGCAAGGCCGATGCGCCGCCGCCGAAGCCGATCAGTCCGACATGGCTCGAGCGGGCGGCGCTGCACTACCTCGAGCGGTATAGCGCCTCCACCGAGATGCTGCGCCGGACCCTGGCGCGGCGGGTGGAGAAGCGGGCGCGCCTGCGCGGGGAAGATCCGGCCGCTTTCGCCGAGATGATCGCCGCGACCGTGGCGCGGGCGGTCTCGGCCGGCCTCGTGGACGATGTGCGCTTCACCGATACCCGCCTCGCCACGCTCCGGCGCCGCGGCACGTCGAGCCGGGGCGTTTCGGCCAAGCTTGCCGCCAAGGGCGTCCCGCGGGACGTGGTCGAGGCCGCCATGCAGGCGGAGCGCGAGGCGATGCCGGACGGAGCGGCGGAGGAGATCGAGACGCAGGCCGCGCAGGCTTACGCCAAGCGGCGGCGGCTCGGACCGTATCGCCGGCCGGACTTGCGGGCGGCGTATCGCGACCGGGATCTCGCCGCGCTGGCGCGGGCCGGGTTCGCCTTCGGTCTTGCCCGCCAAGTGATCGACATGGAGATCGACACCGAGCCGGACGCGGCGGAGTGACGGGTGCGGCATCGCGGCTCGGGGCGAAACGCCGGACGGCCTTGCACCTTCGACCGCGTCGTTCATTGTCTGTTCGATGGACGAGACCCTCGCCAAGAAGCTGCGCATCCTGGCCGATGCCGCGAAGTACGACGCCTCCTGCGCCTCGTCGGCCGCGCCGAAACGGGCCGCCGGCAAGGACGGTCTCGGCTCGACGACCGGGGCCGGGATCTGCCACGCCTACACGCCGGACGGGCGCTGCGTCTCGCTGCTCAAGATCCTGCTGACCAACTGGTGCCTGTTCGACTGCGCCTATTGCGTCAACCGGCGCTCCTCGAACGTCCGGCGGGCGAAGTTCACCGTGGAAGAGGTCGTGAACCTCACCCTGAACTTCTACCGACGCAACTACATCGAGGGTCTGTTCCTCTCCTCCGGCATCATCAAGTCGCCGGACCACACGATGGAGCTGCTGACCCGGGTGGCGAAGTCGCTCCGGCGCGATCACGGTTTCGCCGGCTACATCCACCTCAAATCGATCCCGGAGGCGAGTCCCTGGCTGATCGAGGAGGCGGGCCTCTACGCCGATCGGCTCTCGATCAACGTCGAGCTGCCCACCGAGGCGAGCCTGGAGCGCCTCGCCCCCGAGAAGGACGGTGCCGCGATCCAGGGGGCCATGGCGCAGATCGGCGAGCGCATCGTGCAGGCCAAGGCCGAGAAGCGGCGATTCTCGCCGGCCGGACACTCGACGCAAGTGATCGTCGGGGCGGATGCCACGACCGACGAGGCGCTGATCCGCAAGAGCGCGCTGCTCTACGGCAGCGTCGGCCTGAAGCGGGTCTACTACTCCGCCTTCAGCCCGATCCCGGACGGCTCGGCGATCCTGCCGCCGAAGCCGCCGCCGCTCCAGCGCGAGCACCGGTTGTACCAGGCCGATTGGCTGCTGCGGTACTATGAATTCACCCCTGACGAAGTTGCCGACGCGTCGGAGGGCGGGATGCTCGCCCTCGACATCGACCCGAAGCTCGCCTGGGCGCTGAAGCACCGGGACAAGTTCCCGGTGGACGTGAACCGGGCCGACCGGGAGTGGCTGCTGCGGGTTCCGGGGCTCGGCGCGCGGGCGGTCGACAAGATCGTCAAGGCGCGCCGCCACGCGACCCTGCGCCTGGATGACGTCGCGCGGCTGACCTCGGGGCTGAAGCGGGCGCGGCCGTTTCTCGTCGCCGCGGACCACCGTCCGGTCGGGCTGACCGACCGGCTCGACCTGCGCGCGCGATTGGTCGAGCCGGCGCAGCAACTGAGTTTGTTTTGATGGGGGCCGGAAACGCGACCCTCCCTTCCCCCTCTGCGGGGGGAGGGAATGCGCACCGGCCACGCGCCATCACCTTACGCCCCGGCGCCGATCTCGACGGCTTCCGCAAAGCCGCCCGCAGACTCGTCGCGCAGGGCGTCCCGCCCGAGGCCGTGACGTGGTCGGTGTCGGACGCGCCCGGCCTGTTCGGTGCCGATGCGGATGATGCCCCCGCCGCGCCGCTTGCCCTGCCCAAACCCGTCGCCGCCCTGATCCCGCAGGTGATCCCCCACCGCGATCCGGAACGCTACGGGCTGCTCTACGCGCTGATCTGGCGCGTCTGCCTCGGCGAGCGGCACCTGATGGAGGTGGGCAGCGATCCACTGGTCTACCGCCTGCACCGGATGGCCAAGGCGATCGGGCGCGACCTCCACAAAATGCACGCCTTCCTGCGCTTCCGCCGGGCCGAGGACAGCGGCGGCGAGCATTACGTCGCGTGGTTCGAGCCGGATCACCACATCCTCGAGGCGGCGGCTCCCTTCTTCGTCAACCGCTTCCGCGGCATGCGTTGGTCGATCCTGACCCCCGAAGGCTCGGCCCATTGGGACACCGAGACCCTGACTTTCGGGCCGCCGGGGGACCGGGCGCAGCTCCCCGAGGGCGACGGGTTCGAGGCCGGCTGGCAGACCTATTACGAGAGCACCTTCAACCCGGCCCGCACCAACCTGAAGGCCATGCGGGCCGAGATGCCCAAGAAGTACTGGCACAACATGCCCGAGACCGCCGCAATCCCCGCTCTGGTCCGGGCGGCGGCCGGGCGCACCGAAGCCATGATCGAGAGGGAGCCGACCATGCCCACACGCCGCGATCCCGTCCGCGCCGTCGCCGCCATGGCCGACCAGGATCCCAAGAGCCTCGACGAGCTGAACGCCATCATCCGCCGCACCGAGCCGCTGGTGCCGGGCGCCACCCAAGCGGTTCTGGGCGAGGGGCGGGTCGGCGCGACCGTCGCCTTCGTCGGCGAGCAGCCGGGCGATCAGGAGGATCGGCAGGGCCGCCCCTTCGTCGGGCCCGCGGGGCAACTGCTCTCCCGCGCCATGGCGGAGGCCGGGATCGACCGTGGGGCGAGCTACCTCACGAATGCGGTCAAGCACTTCAAATTCGAGGAGCGCGGCAAGCGCCGCATCCATCAGAAGCCGACGGCCGGCGAAGTCAGCCACTATCGCTGGTGGCTGGATCGGGAGCTCGAGTTCGTCGCTCCGAAGCTCGTGGTGGCGCTCGGCGCGACCGCCGTGCTGGCGCTGACCGGCAAGGCAATCCCGATCACCCGGGCGCGCGGGCCGTTCCGGTTCGACCGGCACGACAACCGCTTTCAGGGCTTCATCACGGTACACCCGTCCTACCTGCTGCGCCTGCCGGACGAGGCGAAGGAGGAGGCCTACGCGGCCTTCGTGGATGACCTGCGCCGGGTGGAGGCGCTGGGGCGCGAACTCGCCGCGTGAGCTTGAGCCGGCCGCCTGTTCGGCGGTGCTGATACGATGCGGACGCGGCCGCTTTCTATGGGGTGTCGATCGGCTGCCGGCACGACACGGGACGGGTGAGGCTGGACATCGTCTGGCTCACCGTCCACCACGAGTTGCCCGTTCTCGTCGCGGCCTGCCGCGCCGAGCCGGACCGCGCGCCCGACCCCTGATCGCCCCGAGCCGCCTGAGCCCATGACCGACGCGAAGCCCGACGCGAGCCCCGAGACCAAGCCTGTCGGCCCCGGTGATCAGGTGATCCTGGTCGATGGCTCGTCGTTCATCTTCCGGGCCTATTTCCAGTCGATCAACCAGGACCAGAAGTACAATTCGCGACCCTCCGACGGGCTGCCCACCGGCGCCGTGCGGCTGTTCTGCACGAAGATCGCCCAGTTCCTGCAGGAGGGCGCGGCCGGCACGATGCCGACCCATCTCGGTATCGTCTTCGACAAGTCGGAGGGCTCGTTCCGCAAGGAGATGTTCCCCGACTATAAGGGCCACCGCCCCGACGCGCCCGACGACCTCAAGCGCCAGATGCCGCTGATGCGCGACGCGGTGCGCGCCTTCGGCCTGCACGCGGTGGAGCTGGAGCGCTACGAGGCCGACGACCTCATCGCCACCTACACCCGCCAGGCCGAGGCGCGGGGCGCGGGCGTCATCATCGTCTCGTCTGACAAGGACCTGATGCAGCTCGTCGGGCCGCAGGTGCGGTTCTACGATTTCGAATCCGGCGCTAAGGGCAAGGCCGGCTACCGGCCCGAGCGCAACCTCGATGTCGAGGCGATCGTTGCCAAGTGGGAGGGCCTGCAGCCGAACCAGATCGGCGATGCTCTGGCGCTGATCGGCGACACCTCCGACAACGTGCCGGGCGTTCCCGGCATCGGCCTCAAGACCGCGGCGGCGCTGATCAAGGAGTTCGGCAGCCTCGAAGCCCTGCTGGAGCGGGCCGGCGAGATCAAGCAGCCCAAGCGCCGCGAGACCCTGCTGGCCAACGTCGATCAGGCCAAGCTCTCGCGCAAGCTCGTTGCGCTGATGGAGGACGTGCCCGTCCCGGTGGCGCTTGACGATCTCGGCGTGCCCAAGCCCGATCCGGAGAAGCTCGTCGGCTTCCTGAAGGCGATGGAGTTCAACACGCTCACCCGCCGCATCGCCCAGATGCTGCACGTCGACCCGGAGGCGGTGAAGCCCGATCCGCGGCTCCTGCCCGGGGCCCGTCCGCACGGCTACGGCAACGCGGCCGGCGGCAGCGACGCGGTGCCGTTCTTCGGCGATTCCGTGCCGCCGGACCCCGAGACCGCCGCGGCCGGGGCCGAGCGCCCGCCGGGCGCCGCACCGCCCGAGGGCGGCGAGATCGACCCCTTCGCGGATCTCGACCTGCCGGACGCGCCGGCCAAGCCCCGGGCGCCTGTCGAGGCGACGCCGGGCAATGTGGTGGCGGCGCGCGCCGCCGAGGCGGTCGCGCCGTTCGACACCGCCGCCTACGAGACGGTGTCGTCCCTGGAGCAGCTCGACGCCTGGATCGCGGAAGGCCAGGAGGCGGGGGTGATCGCAGTCGATACCGAAACCGACGCCCTGGACGCCCACAAGGCCGGCCTCGTCGGCGTCTCGCTGGCGGTGGCGACCGGCAGGGCCTGCTACATCCCCCTGGCCCACGTGCAGGCCGCCAAGGTGCAGGCCGACGCCACCGACCTGTTCGGCGAGGGCGCTGCCGCCTCCGACGTCGCCGAGCCGGTGCCGGGCCAGATCCCGCTCAAGGAGGCGCTCAGTCGGCTGAAGCCGCTCCTTGAGAATCCGGGTGTCCTCAAGGTCGGCCAGAACCTGAAATACGACTGGGTCGTGCTGGCCCGCTACGGCATCGAGATTGCGCCCTTCGACGACACGATGCTGATCTCCTACGTGCTCGACGCCGGCAAGGGCGGGCACGGCATGGACGAACTGGCCCGCCGCCATCTCGGCCACCAGCCGATCACGTTCTCCGATGTCGCCGGCACCGGCCGCAACAAAGTGACCTTCGACCGGGTCGCGATCGACAAGGCCACCGCCTACGCGGCCGAGGACGCGGATGTCACCTTACGCCTGTGGCGGATGATGAAGCCGCGCCTCGTGGCCGAGCACCGGGTCGCGGTCTACGAGACCCTGGAGCGGCCGCTGCTGCCGGTGATCGCCCGGATGGAGCAGCGCGGCATCCGGGTCGACCGCGAGATGCTGAGCCGCCTCTCGGGCGATTTCTCGCAGATCCTCGTCCGCCTGGAGGAGGAGATCCAGGAGGATGCTGGGGAAAAATTCTCGGTGGGCTCACCGAAGCAGATCGGCGACATCCTCTTCGGCAAGATGGGCCTGCCGGGCGCCAAGAAGACGCCATCGGGCCAGTGGGCCACACCGGCCACGCTCCTCGAAGAACTGGCTCAGGCCGGGCACGCCTTGCCCAAGAAGATCCTGGAATACCGCCAGCTCTCGAAGCTGAAATCCACCTACACGGATTCGCTCCAGACCCATGCCGACCGCGAGACCGCGCGGGTCCACACCTCGTTCTCGCTGGCGGCGACCACCACGGGACGGTTGTCCTCGTCCGAGCCGAACCTGCAGAACATCCCGATCCGCACCGAGGAGGGTCGGCGGATCCGGCGCGCCTTCGTGGCCGCGCCCGGGAACCGGCTGATCTCGGCCGATTATTCGCAGATCGAGCTGCGGCTGCTGGCCCACATGGCCGACATCCCGGAGCTCCGGAAGGCGTTCGAGGACGGGATCGACATCCACGCGGCCACGGCCTCGGCGATGTTCGGCGTGCCGCTCAAGGAGATGACCCCCGACCTGCGGCGTCGCGCCAAGACCATCAACTTCGGCATCATCTACGGCATCTCGGCCTTCGGCCTCGCCGACCGGCTCGGCATCGGCCGCGAGGAGGCCTCGGCGTTCATCAAGCAGTATTTCGAGCAGTTCCCGGGCATCCGCGACTACATCGACACGACCAAGCGGAGCTGCCGCGACAAGGGCTACGTCACCACCCTGTTCGGCCGGGTCTGCCACTACCCGCAGATCCGCTCCAACAACCCGTCCGAGCGTGCCAGCGTCGAGCGGCAGGCGATCAACGCGCCGATCCAGGGCTCGGCCGCCGACATCATCCGGCGGGCGATGACACGGATGGAGGCGGCGCTCGCCGCCAAGAAGCTGAACGCCCGCATGCTGCTGCAGGTGCACGACGAACTGGTCTTCGAGGTCGCCGAGGATGAGGTCGACCGCACGATCCCGATCATCGCCTCGGTTATGGAGGAGGCGCCGGCGCCGGCCCTGACGCTGAAGGTGCCGCTTGTCGTAGAGGCCAAGGCGGCGGGGAACTGGCAGGAAGCGCATTGAGCCGGGCTGCCGCGCAGGTCGTGCCGGCGGCATGAGCAGCGCGGATCGGAGCTCGGTCCATCTCCGTCTTCGCGAGCGCAGCGAAGCGACCCAGGGCGGCGCGACGTCTGAGACTGTGGCGCTGACCGGATTGCTTCGCTGGGCTCGCAAGGACGGCAGTGCCTTGATCCGGGTTGTTTCGATGGCCCGTGAAGCGAAATCTGCGAGCGGGCCGGCGAAGGGGTGATCGGGACATCGGCGATGATGGCCGCTGCACGATCGCCACTCGGAAGTCCGGCCCGGCCGATCGGCCCGGCAGGCTTGGAGATGCCGCCAAAGACCGTCATACGCGGGGCGCCCATGATCTGCACCGCTCGCAGCCCTTGACCGATCCTCTCGCCTTCCTCGCCGGCGGCGGCGAAGCCGCGGGCATGATCTGCGCGCGCGACTGGTCCGGCCATCCCCTCGGCGCCCCGGAAACCTGGCCTGCGGAGTTCCGCGCGGCCCTGTCGCTCGTGCTCAACTCGCCGGAATCGATGATCCTCGCCTGGGGGCCGGATCTCCACTTTTTCTTCAACGATACGTATTTCCCGCTGCTCGGACCGCGCCTGCCCTGGGCCATGGGCGCGCGGTTCGACGAAGTCTGGGCCGATGCCTGGGCGCAGGCGAAGCCGATCATCGATGCCGCCATGGCGGGCCGTTCGGAGCGGTTCGTCGATCTGCCGTGGCAGCTCGATACCGACCGGGGCGCCCAGGAGACGTGGTGGACGTTCTCATACTCGCGGGTCCTCGATGCCGAGGGCCGGGTCGCCGGGCTGTTCATCCTCACCAACGAGACCACCGGGCGGGTGCTCGCCGACGCCGCCCTCCAGGAGAGCCAGGCCGCGCTGGAGGCGGCCCTCGGGGAGCTGCACAAGCTCAACGGCACCCTGGCCCAGCAGGTCGAGGAGCGCACCGCCGACCGCAACGCCCTGTGGACGCTCTCGTCCGACATGATGCTGCGCTGCCGGTTCGACGGAACGATCACCGCGGTGAACCCGGCCTGGACCGAGGTGCTCGGCTGGCGCCCGGACGAACTGGTCGGGACGAGGCTGATCGATCTCGTGCATCCGGACGATCTTCCCCGCACGGTCGAGGGCGCGCGGCGGCTGTCGGCGGGCGAACGCCTCGCACGCTTCGACAATCGTTACCGCCACCGGGACGGCAGCTACCGCTGGATCAGCTGGGCGGCGCGGCCGGGCGATGGGGTGATCGCCGCGGTCGGCCGCGACTTCACCGCGGAGCGCGAGCAGGCCGACGCCCTGGCGGCCGCCGAGGAGGCCCTGCGGCAATCCCAGAAAATGGAGGCGGTCGGCCAGCTCACCGGCGGCCTCGCGCACGACTTCAACAACCTGCTCGCCGGCATCTCCGGCTCGCTGGAGCTCATCCAGACCCGGCTGGGCCAGGGCCGCGTCATGGACGTGGACCGCTACATCACGGCCGCCCAGGGGGCTTCGAAGCGGGCCGCCGCCCTGACCCACCGTCTTCTGGCCTTCTCGCGGCGCCAGACCCTCGATCCGAAGCCCACCGACGTGAACCGGCTGGTTGTCGGCATGGAAGACCTGATCCGGCGGACCGTCGGCCCTTCGGTCGTCGTCGAGGTTCTGGGTGCGGCGGGTCTCTGGCCGGCCCTGGTCGATCCGCCGCAGCTCGAGAACGCGCTGCTCAACCTCTGCATCAACGCCCGCGACGCGATGCCGGACGGTGGCCGCCTCGCCATCGAGACCAGCAACGCCTGGCTCGACGAGCGCGCCGCGCGCCGGCACGACATGGCGCCGGGCCAGTATCTCTCGCTCTGCGTGACCGATACCGGCACTGGCATGCCGCCGGAGATCGTCGGCAAGGTGTTTGAGCCGTTCTTCACCACCAAGCCGCTCGGCCAGGGCACAGGCCTCGGCCTCTCGATGATCTACGGCTTCGCCCAGCAATCCGGCGGGCAGGTGCGGATCTACTCGCAGGTCGGGCAGGGGACCACGGCCTGCCTCTACCTGCCGCGCCATCGCGGCGCGGTGGCGGAGGAGGATCCGCAGGCCGGGATCGGGGCGCCTCCGCGGGCCGCCCCGGGCGAGACCGTGATGGTGGTCGACGACGAGCCGACCGTCCGCATGCTGGTCACCGAGGTGCTGGAGGATCTCGGCTACACGGCCATCGAGGCCGCCGACAGCGGCGCCGGCCTCAGGGTCCTGCAATCGGACGTGCGCATCGACCTGCTGGTCACCGATGTCGGGCTGCCGGGCGGCATGAACGGGCGCCAGATGGCGGAGGCCGGCCGGATTAAGCGCCCGGGGCTGAAGGTGCTGTTCATCACCGGCTACGCGGAAGCGGCGGTGTTCGGCAATGGCCCGCTCGATCCCGGCATGCAGGTGCTCACCAAGCCGTTCGTGGTGGAGGTGCTCGGCGCGCGCATCCGCGAGATGATCGGAACGGCTTGACCGCGCCGCCGGTTCGGGCCTGATCGGCGAAACTGCCGGGGAGGGGACACGTCATGCGGGCGCTGCTGTGCACGAGGCTCGACGGGCCGGAGCATCTGGAGATCGTCGAGCGTCCCGATCCGGTGCCCGGTCCCGGGCAGGCCCTGGTCCGGATCCGGCTGGCGGCGCTGAACTTCTTCGACACGCTGATTACGGCCGGGCGCTACCAGGTGAAGCCGCCGCTGCCGTTCTCCCCGGGCGGCGAGGGGGTCGGTGTGGTCGAGGCTCTGGGCGAGGGCGCCTCCGGCGTTGCGGTGGGGGACCGGGTGATCGTCCATGCCGGGCACGGCTGCTGCGCCGAACGGATCGCCGTCGATGCCGCTCGGCTCACGCCGGTGCCGGACGCGGTGCCGGACGAGCAGGCGGCCGGCCTCACCATCACCTACGGCACCTCGCTCCACGCCCTGGCGAACCGGGCGCGCCTACAGCCGGGCGAGTGGCTCGCGGTGCTCGGCGCCTCCGGGGGTGTGGGTCTCGCGGCGGTGGAGCTCGGCCGGCTGATGGGCGCCCGGGTCATCGCCTGCGCCTCCTCGGAGGAGAAGCTCGCGGTCGCCCGCAGCCATGGAGCCGAGGCGACGCTGGTCTACGATCCTGCGACCCTCAAGGATGAGTTGCGCCGGATCAGCGGCGGCGGCGTCGACGTGATCTACGACGCGGTCGGCGATGCCTACGCGGAGCCGGCCCTGCGGGCGCTCGGCTGGCGCGGGCGCTACCTCGTCATCGGCTTCGCCGCCGGCGCCATCCCGCGGCTGCCGCTGAACCTGATGCTCCTCAAGGAACTCGACGTGCAGGGCGTCCACTGGGGCGCCTTCCTGGATCGCGACCCGGAGGCGCACCGGGCCGACCAGCGCCGGCTCCTCGGCTGGGTCGCCGAGGGCAAGCTCACCGCGCAGGTGCACGGCGTCTACCCGCTGGCGGCGTTCCCGGAGGCGTTCGGCCTGCTGACCCGCCGGGCCGCCATGGGCAAGGTGCTGCTGCGGCCCTGATCGACCGATTCCCGGATCGCCGGTTTGATCAGGTCAAAGCAACGGGACGTTCATGCTCAGTCGTGATGGTGTCGCCTTCTGATTCGCGGCATGCGGCTGAGGTGACGGTATGATGATCTGGAGCAGGAGCATCACATTTCGGCTGATTCTTATTTCGACTGTTGGTCTAATTATTCTTGTCGTGAACTCTGCGGTCAACATAGCGCAGATCAACTCAGTCAACAATTCCGCCCGGGAAATGCGCGACGTTTGGATGCGCAAGGACGACCAGCGCGCCGAGCTGCAGTTCCTGGCGCTCCGGTATCACACGACGACGATCCGCAAGGTCGTCGCGGTCGACGAGACCGAGAACCGCGATCTCGATTCCGAATTCACCGAGATGAATGCGTCGGTCCCGGAGGCATTCGGGCGATATCGGGCCCTCGTCGGGTCTTCGCGCGAGCGGACGTTGTGGGAGGCGTGCGAGACGCGGTGGCAGGCCTACCTGGTGGCGCGAGAGCCGATCATCGCGGCCCTCAAGCGCGGTGATCGGGCCGGCGCGCGCGACGCCATCGCACCGGCGCGCCAGCCGCTGGTCGACGTGTTCGGCGCGCTGTCGGATCTCGCCAAGTTCAATGCCGAGGGCACCGAAGCCTCAACGATCCATGCCGAAGACGCCTACTGCACCGCCTGGACGGTCACGCTCGGCCTGCTCCTCGCCGGGCTGGCCGTGACGGGCGCGACGCTCTGGGACGTCCTACGCCACATCGCACGGCCGATCCGGAGCATGACCGCCGCCATGAGCCGACTGGCCGCGCAGGATCTCACCGTCGTGATCCCCGGCGCCGAGCGGCGCGACGAGATCGGCGCCATGGCGGCCTCGGTCCAGGTGTTCAAGGAGGGTCTGATCCGGGCTCGGGCATTGGAGGACGAGGCGGCCCGCGCCCGCGCCGAGGCCGAGGCACAGCGCAAATCCGGCCTGCGCCAGATGGCCGATGGCTTCGAAGGTGCGGTGGGCGGCATCATCGGCACCGTCGCGACGGCCGTCGCGGCGCTGCAGGACACGGCCTCCCGCATGACTAAGGCGGCGTCGGGCACCGCCGGGCGCTCCACCGATGTGGCGCGCGCGGCCGAACTCGCCGCCGTCAACGTCAACACGGCGGCTTCCGCCGCGGAGGAGCTTGGCAGCTCCGTCCAGGAGATCGGCCGGCAGGTGTCGGGGTCTGCCGCGCTGACTCAGGCTGCCGTCGAGGAGGCCGAATCGACCGCCCAGCTCGTCCAGGACCTGAGCGGCGCGGCGGCGCGGATCGGCGACGTCGTGACGATGATCACCACCATCGCCGAGCAGACCAACCTCCTGGCGTTGAACGCGACGATCGAGGCAGCTCGGGCGGGCGACGCCGGCCGCGGCTTCGCGGTGGTCGCTGCCGAGGTGAAGGAGCTGGCCGGCCAGACCGCCCGGGCGACCGAAGAGATCTCCGGCCAGATCGGCCGGATCCAGGCCTCCACCGGCGACGCGGTCTCGGCGATCGGCCGGATCGGCGGCCGGATCTGGGAGATCAGCGCGGTTGCCACACGGATCGCTGCCGCGGTCGAGGAGCAGGGCGCCGCCACCCAGGAGATCGTCCGCAACGTCTCGCAGGCCGCACTGGGCGCCGGCGAGGTGACCACCACGATCACCGAGGTGGCGGGGGCGGCGAACGAGACCGGGGCCGCAGCCGAGCAGGTTCTCGCCTCGGTCGCCGAGCTGGCGCTCCACGCCGAGCATCTCAGCGGCGAGGTGACCCGGTTCCTCGCGACGGTCCGGGCCGCCTGAGACCGGTCGGGCGGCTGGAACGCCGCCCGACCGGTCTCAGGGCTGTGCCGAGCGTGTCAGAGAAGCCCGCGCGCCTTCGCCAAGCCGACCAGGTCCGCCTGCGGACGGGCGCCGATATGCTGGATCACCTCGGCGGCCGCGAGCGTGCCGAGCCGAGCGCTGGTGACGTAGTCGAGGCCGCGGGCGTGGCCGGCCAGGAAGCCGGCCGCGAACAGATCGCCCGCGCCGGTCGTGTCGACCACTTCGTGCACCGGGCTCGCCTCGACCGAACGGACCTCGCCGCCCTGCACGACAAGCGCACCATCCGAAGAGCGCGTGACGAGGCCGAGGAGGTGGCGGCCGCGGGCATTGCGCTCGTCCCTGAGCGCCGCCACGGCGGCCTCGGGATCGTCGGTCTGATAGAGGCTCTGCAACTCGCCGATATTGGCAAACAGGATGTCGACGCTGCCATCCCGCACGAGCTCCAGGAACTCGTCACGGTAGCGGCCAACGCAGAACGCGTCCGACAGGGTCAGCGCGACGGCATTTCCGGATGCGTGGGCGATCTGCGCGGCCTTGCGGAACGCGTCCTTGGCGGCCGGCGGGTCCCAGAGATAGCCTTCGAGGTAGACGACGCGGGCGGAGCTCACGAGCGCCTTATCAACATCGTCGGGCGTCAGGCCCTGGCAGGCGCCCAGGTAGGTGTTCATCGTGCGCTCGCCGTCCGGAGTGACGAGGACGAAGCAGCGGGCGGTCGCCGGCCCCGCGCTCGCCGCCGGGACGGTGAAGCCGACGCCGGTCGCCTTGAGGTCGTGGCTGAAAAGGCCGCCGAGCTCGTCGTCCCGGACCTTGCCGACGAAGCCGGTCTTGGTCCCCAGAAGCGCTGCGCCGACCGCGGTGTTCGCGCCCGAGCCGCCCGAGACGATCGTGGCCGGCCCCATCGCCTGGAACAGCGCCTCGGCCCGCCCCTCGTCGATGAGCTGCATGGCGCCTTTGGTGACGCCCTGCGTGGACAGGAAGGCGTCGTCCGTGCGGGCGATCACATCGACGATGGCGTTGCCGAGCACGAGGAGATCGAGGGGGGCGGTCATACGGGCGTCCTGATTCGCGTTCGCGCGGCTGTGGCATCCGTGCCGGTTCGGATCAAGCGTCGTCGGAGGCTGGCGGGAGATCGGCGAACAGGTCCGGCACGGGTAGGCTCAGGCCGGGCGGGGTTAGGTCAAGCGTGCCGGCTATCGCAATACGCGTCTCGATCAGGCCGCCCTCGGCGCGTTGGTGATGGATGACGAGGCGCTTCACCGGATCCACGATCAGATAGTGCATCACGCTCGCGAGGCTGAAGTAGCGGGCGAGCTTGAGGCCCGAATCGACGGCACGCGCGCTCGGCGACTGTACCTCGACGACGATGATAGGATTGGTGATCTCGGTCGCATCGGGATGGGCACGCGCGCCGCAATAGCCGAGAGCGTCGGGCTCGAAAACGGTATCCGCATCGATGCGGACACTGATACCGTCCGGCAGTGCGAAGCAGGCACGTTGCGCCTGATTCAGCGCTGATCGGAGAGCCAGATAAGCTGCAGCTTTGACCTCGGCATGCCGGACCCGCTCCGGCGACATCGCGAACACCTCGCCGTCGACCAACTCGAAGCGTCCGGGCCGATCCTCGGCCCAGGCCAGGAATTCGTCGACGTTCATCCGCAGCTTAGGCTGTGCGACCATGACTCCCAGCGTAGCACAGGTCCTAGGTGCTGAGAGCCGGCCCGAGGTCTAGACGGTGCCGGTATTTGCGCAGGATCCCTCAAGCAAAGCGCGATCTGGTGCAGCGATGGAACCTGCCCGGCCGCGTCTTCTTCACCTGCGGAGCCTGCCATAGCCCGGCCTATGCTCGGCTCTGGGTGGCCCGGCTGGCCGGCCGAACTGATCCCGCTTCCGCCGATGTCCTGATCGCGATGAAGCGCTCTCGGCAATCGAGCACCTCCGACTTCGGGAGCCCGGCCAAGTCCTGCACGGCGCGCTGCCCCGGGCGCGCCGCGACCGCCTCGTTCCGCCGCCGAGCCCGAGAGGAGCCTCACCCGGCAATCTTCTCCAGGGCCACATCCCGCGTCCGCGGGCCGAGGAGGCCGACGAGCAGGCCTGCCGCCAGCATCGCCGCCGAGATGAACAGGAACACCCCCGGCGTGCCGGTCTCGCGCAGCACGAACGCGATGACGAAGCCCGTGAAGATCGCCGAGAAGCGGCTCCAGGAATAGACGAAGCCGACCGCCCGGGCGCGGATGCCGGTCGGGAACAGCTCGGCCTGATAGGCATGGAAGCTGTAGGACATCACGTTGGAGGCGAGCGTCAGCCCGATCCCCAGCACGACGATAGCGGTGACGTCGCGCGTCTGCGCGAAGGTCAGCCCGCAGGCGATGTAGACGAGGGCGGCGGCCACGATGACGTGCTTGCGCTCGAACCGGTCGGCGATGGCCAGGCCGATCAGCGGCCCGATCGGGGCGGCGAGCGCGATCAGCGCCGTGTAGGCGAGGCTCGACGTCACGGTGATGCCCTGCGCGACCAGCAAGGTCGGCACCCAGTTGGCGAAGCCGTAGAAGCCCACGGTCTGGAACACGTTGAACCCGGCCATCATCAGCGCCCGGCGCCGATAGGGTTGGACCCACAGGTCGCGGAACGCGCCGCGCGGCGAGACCGGCTCCGGCGCGGCGGGGGCCGGCAGCGGCCGACCGTGTTCGGCCGCGATGCGCGCTTCCAGCTGCTTCAGGACCGCGTCGGCCTCCGCGAGCCGCCCGTGCTCGACCAGCCAGCGCGGGCTCTCCGGCAGGCCCGCGCGCATCCACCAGACCACGATGGCGGCAGAGGCGCCGATCAGCACCACCCAGCGCCAGCCGTCGATCCCCAGCGGCGCGAGAGGGATCAGCAGGTAGGACAGGAACGCCACCACCGGCACGGCGGTGAAGCCGATGCCTTGGCACAGAGCGAAAGCGCGGCCGCGGATCGCCTTCGGCACCAGTTCCGAGAGGTAGCTGCCGATCGTCACCATCTCCAGCCCGAGCCCGATCCCCGCGATGAGTCGCCAGAGGTTGAGGCCGAAGGCGTCGGTCTGGCAGGCCATCACCACGTTGGCCGCCGTGTAGGCGAGGAGCGACCACGTGAAGATCGCCCGGCGTCCGAAGCGGTCGGCGAGCCAGCCGCACGCGAGCGTGCCGATGAACAGGCCGGTGAACAGGGCGGCCACGAAGCTCGCGACGCCGCTGGCGCCGAATAGGCCGGGGGTCGTCGGGGTCAGGATCCCGGCCTTGACGAGGCCCGGGGCCACGTAGCCGGTGAACAGCAGGTCGTAGAGCTCGAAGAAGAAGCCGAGGCCGAGCAGGGCCACGAGCTGCCAGACCGTGCGGGTGGCCGGCAGGCGGTCGAGACGCGCCAGGATGGCGCTGGCATCCGGAACCTCAGCGGTAGCCCGGACCGCCATACGCGTCGCCATGCTTCTAAATCCTGTTCCGCCGCTGCGGCGCCCGGCCGGCGCAGTGCCGCGGAAGCGAGCGCCGCGCAAGGGATCCGCTCACGCCCCGAAGACCGACCAGCCCATGCGCTGCGTCAGCCGCTCCAGTGCGATCCGACCGAGATGGGAATTGCCCGCCGCGTCGAGTCCTGGCGACCAGACCGCGATGGAGGCCTTGCCGGGCGCGATCGCCAGGATGCTGCCGCCGACCCCGCTCTTGCCCGGCAGGCCCACGCGATAGGCGAACTCGCCCGACCCGTCGTAATGACCGCAGGTCAGCATGATCGCGTTGATGCGGCGCGCCCGCTCCGCCGAGACCACCGAGTGGCCGGTCGACGGGTTGATGCCGTTATGAGCGAGGAACCGGCCCGCCATGGCGAGCTGGCGGCAGTTCATCGCGATGGCGCAGTGGTGGAAGTAGACGCCGAGGGTGAAGTCCACCGGATTGTCGATGACGCCGAACGATTTCATGTAGTTGGCGAGCGCGGTGTTGCGGAAGCCCGTGCGCTTTTCCGAGGCCGCCACGGTCTCGTCGATGGCGATGCTCGAATCCTGGGCCAGGAACTGCAGGAAACGCAGGATCTCGCCGAGCGCCTCGCGCGGCGCGTGGCCCGAGAGGATCACGTCGGTGACCGCGATCGCGCCGGCGTTGATGAACGGGTTGCGCGGCACCCCGCGCTCGCGCTCCAGCTGGACGATGGAGTTGAACGGGTTGCCCGAGGGTTCGCGGCCGACGCGCTTCCACAGCCGGTCGCCGACCATGCCGAGCGCCAGGGTGAGGGTGAACACCTTCGAGACGCTCTGGATCGAGAACGGCGTCTCGCTGTCGCCGCCCGCGAAGACGCGACCCTCGGCGTCGATCACCGCCATGCCGAACTGGTTCGGGTCGATCCGGGCGAGTTCGGGGATGTAGTCGGCGACGGCGCCCCGGTCAGGGCGCAGAGCCATCTCCTCGGAGATGTCCCGGATGACGAGGGCAAGATCGGGCACGGTGAAGCTCACGCGTCGCGATGCGTCGGAACCGGGCCGGTTGGCGACGTCTCGGGCGATGCAAGGTCCGGTCCGGCCGCCGCGTGATCTAGCAGCGCGGACCAGAACTGAGAACCGGAGCGGCCGAGTTTATGCGACGATCAGCCGGCGAGCGTCGGCCGCCGGGCCGTCACCTGATCCGCACCGTCATCGCGCGCGCAGCGAAGCGACCCAGAGCGGCGCGACCTCGGCAAGCGTGGCGGAACGGGATTGCTTCGCGACGCTCGCCAAGACGGCTGCGGTGCGTCCGCCCGACGAAAAGGATTATCAGGCGGCGGCAAGCGCCGTGCCCATGGATTCCTTCTTCATCAGCTCCCGGAAGAAGCCGTCGAGATGGGTCAGCTTGTCGGGCGACCCGTCCTGGGCGATGCGGCCGCCCTCCAGCACGACGATGCGGTCGAAATCCTGCAGCGTCGACAGCCGGTGGGCGATGGCGATGACGGTCCGGCCCTTCATGAGATTGGCCAAAGCGTGCCGGATCGCCTGTTCCGACTCGGCGTCCAGCGCCGAGGTCGCCTCGTCGAGGAGCAGGATCGGCGAGTTCTTGAGGATGGCCCGCGCGATGGCGATGCGCTGGCGCTGGCCGCCCGAGAGCTTGACGCCGCGGTCGCCGACCATCGTGTCGAACCCTTCCGGCAGGGCCTGGATGAAGTCGGTGCAGTGGGCGGCTTCGGCGGCCTGCCAGACCTCCTCGTCGGTGGCGTCGGGCCGGCCGTAGCGGATGTTCTCGCGCAAGGAGCGGTGGAACATCGACACGTCCTGCGGGACCACCGTGATCGCCTCGCGCAGGGATTCCTGCGTCACCCGGTCGATGTCCTGGCCGTTGATGCGGATCGACCCGCTCTGCACGTCGTAGAAGCGCTGGATCAGCGAGAACAGGGTCGACTTGCCGCCGCCCGACTTGCCGACGAGGCCGACGCGCTGGCCCGGCTCGATCACGAGGTCGAAATCCGTGAAGACCGGGCGCCCGTCCGGGTAGCTGAAGGCGACGTGCTCGAAGGCGATCTGCGCGCCCTGGCCGGTGAGGGGCTTCGCTTCCGGATGGTCCACAAGGTCGTGGGGCTGGAGCAGGGTGTGCAGCGCCTCGGACAGGCGGGCGGTGTGCTGCGTCGCGTCGACCAGCGCGACCGCAAGGTCGCGGGTGGCGGCGAGGATCCGGATGCCGAGGGTGCAGACCAGCACGACCTGACCGTTGGTCGCCTGGCCGGCTTCCCACATCTGGATCGCCCAGTAGAGCAGGCCGAACACGGCGAGCACGGTGAGCACCGCGTGCACGATGCGCAGCTTCTCGAGGTAGAGCAGTGACGACCGGCGAGCCCGCATTTCGGTGGCGATCGTGCCCTCGAAACGCTGGCCCTCGCGCTTGAACGCCGAGAAGGCGCGCACCAGCGACATGTTGCCGACGAGATCGACCATCTCGCCGTCGACGGAGGCCGCCTTGGCGGCGAAGTCGTGGTGCAGCGGCTTGCCGGCGGACGCCATCTTGAACATCAGCACGACGACCGCAGCGAACACGCTGGCCAGGATCGCCGCCATCGTGGTGTTGACGGTGGCGATGTAGGCGATCGACCCGAAGGCCGCGACCGTCGGCGGCATCACGTTGAACACGAACATGTTCTCGACCGTGAAGATCGCGTTCGAGGTCGCCGTGATGCGCGACGCCAGGGTGCCCGGCTGGCGGTCCGAGAAGAAGGTCGGGGAATGGCCGGTCAGGTGCCGGAACAGGTCACGCCGGATGTCGCCGGTGATGCCCACGAAGGTGAAGGCACCGGTCAGGGCCGCCACGCGCCAGAGCATGTTGTCGGCGGCGATGAAGCCGATCAGGACCGCGAGCGCGCTCCAGACCACGGTGTTGCCCGGGCCGGGTCCCTTCGTGAGCGCGTCGACCACGCCCTTGAGGGCGTAGTCGGTCGAGACCGAGAAGCCGACAGCGCCGAGCACGGAGATCAGGATGACCAGGTGCGGCAACCAGCGCCGGCGGAGATACCGCCCGACGAAGGCGAAGGGCCTGTCGGCGTATCGGTGCAGCTCTTCCATCGCGGTGACCATTCCGTATTCGCGCGGCGTGGGCTTGCGGGTTAAGGCGGCGTGCAGCGCGGGCGCAAACTGACCCGCAGCGGCAACGCGAGAGCGTTGCCATTGTTGCACCGTCCCGCCTCGTATCGCGCGCCTTTTATCGCTCCAACCTGAACGCCGCTTGAGCGGTTCAGACATACACAAGCGAAACCGATGCCGCGGCCGCTCAGGCCGCGGGATCGGTCTGGCGCGTCTCGGGCATAATGAGCGCCACCAGCATGAAGGCCGCAAATCCCATGCAGGCCAGCCCCAGGAAGGCGCTGTGGCTGCCGAGATGGTCGGCCATGATCCCGGCGAGCGAGGTCGAGAGGGCGGCGCCGATGCCCATGGCGGTTCCGACGGCGCCGAGGGCGAGGTTGAAACGCCCGGTGCCGCGGGTGAGATCCGAGACGATGAGCGGCACCATCACGCCGAGGACGGAGGCCGAGACCCCGTCGAGCACCTGGATGGCGACGAGGCCGTACGGATTGGTCGTGTAGGCGAGCAGCAGGCCGCGGACGGGCAGGGCGCCGAAGCCGAGGAGCAGCACCGGATAGCGCCCGAATCGCTCGGCCGCCCGGCCGACCGCCGGGGCGCTGACCGCCAGGACCGCCTGCGGGATCATGATGCAGGCGGCGATCAGCGCGGTCGCCGTCTCGCTCGTGCGCAGCGTCAGGACGCTGCCCACGAGCGGCAGCATCGCGGCGTTGGCGAGGAAGAACAGCACCATGCAGGCCGAGAAGCACAGCAGTCCGCGGTTGGTCAGCAGGGAGCGGATGCCGTCCTGCCCGGACGGGCGCGGCGCCTGCTGCGGCGCGGCCGGCTCCTTGAACACGCTCGGATCGATGTCCTGGGCGCGGATGCGCGACAGGGCGATGACCGCCGGGAGCCCGAGCGCGGCCGTCAGGTAGAACACGGCGCCGTTCGACAGGTAGTAGCCGATCGCGCCCATACCGGCCGCGCCGAGGGCGTTGCCCAAAGCTGCGAAGCTCGCGTTCCGGCCGAGGCGCTCGCCCGCATGGGCGCGCCCGACCAGGCCGATGCTGATCGCTGCGATGGCCGGCGTGAGGACGCAGCTCGCCCCCGAATGGACCGCCATCGCCAGCAGCACCACCAGGAAGCTCGGCCAGACCGCGAGCGCGAAGGCGCTGCCCGCGATGCCGATCACCGCCACGGCGGCGGCGAAGCGCTTCGAGCGCACCACGTCGACGAAGGCGCCGCCCGGCACCTGCCCGAGCAGGGCGACGAGGCTGCCGACGGTCAGAGCGAAGCCGATGTCGGACTGCGTCCACTTGGCCTGCGAGAAGTAGACCGCCAGGAACGGCCCGAAGCCGGTCTGTAGATTGGCGACAAAGAACGCGAAGCCATCGAGGCCGTAGCGGCTCGCCGGCGCGATCGCGCGCCCGGCAGGATGCGCCTCGGTCATCGGCATCGGCTCGCGCGCGCTCTCGGCCGCCTGATCCTTCAGGCGCAGGGGGCGGGAGCGGATATCTTGCCGGGACACCTCGCGCTCGCGGGTTGAGGTGGCGGTTCGAACCTTCAATCGGGCCACCGTCACTTATCCGGCGCCTTCTCCGGCGGGCTGGCGGCCGTGGTCGGGGCGGCGCCCGTCGGCGCGGGCGGGGGCGCTGCCGCAGGGCTGGCCGGAGTGGTCGCCGGTGTGGCGGGCGGAGCGACCGCGGCCGGCGCAGGCTGCGCGGCGGGCACGGCCGCGGTGGCCGCCTGCTCGCTCTCGCTCCCGGGCGCCGCCGGGCTGGCGGGGCCGAGCACCACGATCGGCTCGCCGGCCTTGTATTCGGGCGACACGCGGACCTGGTTGCGGGTCAGCGCGACGGACAGCTTGCGTTCCTTGCCGCCGTCCGGGGCGAAGCGCAGGGCGCGCCAGTCCACCGCGATCTTGCGGGTGCCGACGCCCAGGAAGCCGCCGAAATCGATGATCGCGGCGCGCGGATGCCCGTCCTTGTCGATGATGATGTCGATGACCCGGCCCAGCTCGTCGCCGCCGGCGCTGCGCACGCTGCGACCGAGCAGGCTCTCGTAATCCTGGGTGTCGAGGACCGTGGCCGGCGTGCCCTGCTGCTGGGCTTGCGGCGGGGGAGCCGGGGGAGGTCCCGGCGGGGTTGGGGCGGGCGGAGCCGCGGGGGCCGGCGCGGCGGTTAGGCCCGGGGTCGGGTTCGCCGCGGGGGCCGAGGGCGGAGCTTGACCGGATGCGCCCTCGCTGCCGCTGGACTGGGCCTGCGCCGCGGCCCCCGATGCCCAGAGGGCAAGCGTCACGACCGCGATCATCCGGTTGGTTCTGAACACGCTTCGTCCTCTGAGGAAGGGTCGGGCCCAGCCGGCACGCCGGCGCAACCGCGACCGTATCGGCTGGTTCGAGGTCCGCCGCCGGCCGGACCCCGCCTGCGATGGGCTCTCGTGCCGCAGGACCTGGGCGAAGTTATGGATCACGCCGGGCGGGCCGCAAGGATCGGACCGTTGCGGAAGGCGGGCGCCGGTCGGAGACGGTACTGTCTGGTTTTCGCCGCATCCCCGGCGTAGAAACCCGCGCACAAGCTCATGCGAGAGCTCATGCGAGCCGTGGACAGCACCGCGGCCCCTTGCGAGGACTGCACGATGTCGACCCTCCCCTCGTCGCGACGCGCCGCTGCGCGCGGCCTTGCGCTCGGCGTTGCCCTGGCCGGCCTCGTGGCAGGTTGCCAGGCGCTCGGTGGCGGCGGCGGCGTGATGCCGGCCACGGAGGTTGGGCTCCCGCCGTCCCTGCGGGGATCGCTGCCGAACCGCGAGCCGCGGAACGCCGCGGTCGATGCCGACGGCCAGCCGCTGCAGACCGCGCCGACGAAGCAGCTCGCGATCCCGAAGAGCGCCGGAGCCTCGACCCGCAGCGCCGATAACGGCGAGCGCCGGATCCGGCGCGAGGATCTCGATGGCGGCAACGCCGCGGTCGGCGGCAGCGGCGGTAGCGGCTCGATGGGTCCGATGCTGTCGCCCGGCGGCAGCGTCGGCCTCGGCGGGAAGTTCTGAGCGCGCGGCGCGACGCGGGCCGCCCGACCGCTCAGGCGGTCGGCGCACGCCGTCCGTAGTAATCCTCGATCCGGCCGCCATAGGCCGGATCCGCGAAGCCGTCCTCACCCGGCCCGTGGCTCGGCGCCCCGGCGAGGACGCCCGGATCGATATCGACCACGTAGCCCCCGAGTTCGGTGCTGTAGGTCAGCGCCTTCCACGGCAGGGGATGATGGTTCTCCCCGAGCCCCAGGAAGCCGCCGAAGGCCAGGACCGCGTAGGCGACCTGCCCGGTTATCTTATCCACCATGAAATTGTGGACGGCGCCGAGATGGCGGCCGGTCCGGTCATAGACGGCCGTGCCCTCGACCTTGTTGGAGCCGATCAGCCGGCTGGTCTCGTCGATGGCGATGCCCTCGCCCATGGGATCGAGTTCCAGCGTGCCCGGCTTCCGCACGGCGCGTTCTTTGGGTAGGTCCGTCGGCATGGTCACTCCCGGTTCGTCGACGCGGCAGGGGCCGCATCCGGTCATCCCTGCGGACCAAGCGGGTCGATGCGGACGGGTTCCGTGCGCCCCGCGCCGTGCATGGTTGCGGCGCGGTTAGACGTGCGTTTCGGCTCGGCCCGCGGAGCGCTCAGAGATCGGCCGGCAGGCCGGCGCTCGCCCGCCGCTGGTTGATCCGGTCCCGAACCGAGCGGCTCGCCAGGAGCATCTCGAAGCCGAAGGCGACGAGGGCGCACAGCGTGCACAGGATCGCCGCACCGAAAAGGCCGAACAGCAGGGTCGCCACCGTGTTGTCGCGCAGCGCTCCGACGAACAGCGTCAGCACCGAGCCGCAGGTGGCCACGCCGCCGAGGGCGGCCAGGAACACCGCGGCGTCGAGGGCGAGCGAACGCTGGTGCAGGCGGTCGAGGCGCCGGCCCAGGAGGATGCGCTCCGCCTCGCCCGCACCGGCCAGCAGGCCGGAGACGCGGTCGGCCTGATCCGCCACCCGGGCGAGCCGGGCACCGAAGACGTTCAGCAGCGTCGCGATGCCGGACAGGAGAAAGACGGGGCTCAGCGCCACCTGAACGATGTGCGCGGTGCTTTCCAGGGCCGTGAGTGCGGTCGGATCAGTCATGCCGGCCGGCAGATGCACCGGGCAGGCCCGGGCCGCAACAGCGATGCGCCGCGCTCAGTTCAGATGAGGCCGCGACCCGGCTCCATGCCGGAAGCGGCCGGTTCGGCCCGGATGCTGAGCCCGAGACCAGTGATCAGCCCGGTGGCGAGCAGCAGCGCGAGTGTGAGGGCGGGGGCGATCATGACTGTACTTCAGCGGCAGGATCATTAAGAGCAGGTTTCATCGGCGTGAATTCGGTGAATAATCTTCCCGCTCGCGCCAATCCGGCCGCTCCGGCGTGGATTCTGGCGCCTGCCTTGTGGATGAGGGGGGCGCGAAGGCGATTTCCCCTTGGAACGGCAGCGGCACCGCTTAGTTGCTGCTATGCTGGCTCGGCCGTGGGGCGATCATGCCCCGGCCTGCGGCCCGAGAACCGGAGGAATTTTATGGCCACAAAGACCGAGAAGGCTGCGCCGAAGGCAGCCAAGACCACCAAGACTGCAGAGAAGGCCGCTCCGGCCAAGGCTGCGAAGCCCGCTGCGACTAAGTCCGCCAGCACCAAGCCGAATGCCCTGCAGCAGCCGCTGAAGCCTTCGGCCGAGCTCGGCGCCATCGTCGGCACCAGCCCGCTGCCGCGCGGCGAGGTGGTCAGCAAGGTTTGGGATTACATCAAGAAGAACAACCTTCAGAACCCCGAGAACAAGCGCGAGATCGTCGCCGACGATAAGCTCAAGAAGGTCTTCGGCAAGGACAAGTGTTCGATGTTCGAGATGAACAAGCATCTCGCGGCGCACCTGAAGGCCTGATCTTACCCTAGAGCCAAGCCCGGCCCTTCACCGGGCCGACGGCTCTAGGAGTTTCGTCGCTTCGTTTGCGTGCGGCAGCCGCCCGTCACGAGGATGCCCAGCGCACGGTGAGCCGCCGTCATTCCGGGCTCGCCTGCGGCGCCCCGGAATGACGGGGTGAAAGCGGCTGCGACGCCTTCATACAGCGAAGCGGATTGCGCGGGCGGCCGAGGACGATCGCGCGATGCGCCTTCTGTCGCCCGCACGGGAACTGCGGCCCTTCACGCCTGTCCCGTGATCCGAAGCCGCTCTAGGCGAGGCCCTGGAGGACACCGCCATCCACCCGCAGGGCGGCGCCGGTCGTGGCGCTCGCCGCCGGGCTGCAGAGATAGGCGACGAGGTTGGCCACCTCCTCCACCCGCGCGAGGCGCTGGATCAGGGAGGTGGGGCGATGCTCGGCGACGAACTTGCGGCCCATGGCCTCCAGGTCGGCATCGGCTTGTCCGCCGGCCATCTGAGTCATGAATTCCGCGACGCCCTCCGACAGCGTCGGTCCGGGCAGGACGCTGTTCACGGTGACGCCGCTGCCCGCGACCGTCTGGGCGAGGCCGCGCGAGACCGCGAGCTGTGCCGTCTTGGTCATCCCGTAATGGACCATCTCGGTCGGCGTGTTGATGCCGGACTCGCTGGAGATGAAGATCACCCGGCCCCAGCCCCGCTCCGCCATGCCCGGCGTGTAGGCCCGTGAGAGGCGCACGCCGCTCATCACGTTGACGTCGAAGAAGCGCTGCCAGTCCGCGTCGGGGATTTCGAAGAACGGCTTCGGCTCGAAGATCCCGGTGTTGTTGACCAGGATGTCGACGGTCGGCAGATCCCGCACCAGCGCGGCGACGCCCGCGTCTGTCGACACGTCGCCCGCCGCCGCGAAGGCGCGGCCGGCCCTCGCCTCGCCCCGCAACTTGGCGAGGGCCGCCTCGACCCGCTCGGGCGTGCGGCCGTTGAGGCCGACTTCGGCGCCGAGGTCGCACAGCTCCTTGGCGATGGCGTAGCCGATGCCGGCGGTCGAGCCGGTGACGAGGGCCTTCCGGCCTGTAAGATCGAGATCCATGGGATACTCCAGCACGTGACGATCGAGCGACTGAACTTGGGCGTCAACGCAGGCCCGCCCGGTCGGTGGCATGCCGGAGCCGTCTAGCCGCTCCGGCTCCGCCGCAGGACGCTGGCGCAGCCGCCGATCACGGCGAGCGCCACCGCGCAGGACAGGGAGAGGCTCACCGCCCGATCGGCCCCGAGCCCGTGGGTCAGGCCGAAGATCACCGCCACGAGGGCGGCGCCGAGCGACTGGCCGGTGAGGCGCGCGGTCGATTGCATCCCGCTCGCCCCGCCCGCCCGCTCTCGGGGGGCCGAGGTCACGATCACCTTGTTGTTCGGCGACTGGAAGAGGCCGAATCCGAGGCCGCACAGGGTGAGGCGCCAGACGATGTCGAGGGTGGCGGGCGCGGCGGGCAGCAGCGTCATGCAGACGAGGCCGGCGGCCATCATGGCCAGCCCGATCCCGCCGAGGATCCCGGGCGGATAGCGGTCGGCGAGCCGCCCGGAGACCGGCGCCATGGCGGCGACCGCGATCGGCCAGGGCGTCAGCAGGAAGCCGGTCTGGGTGCTGGAGAGGTGCAGCACGTCCTGGAAGTAGAAGGGCAGCGCCACGTAGGAGACCATCTGGGCGCAGAACGAGGCCACCGAGGTCGCCATCGACAGGGCGAAGGCGGGGATCCGCAGGAGGTCGACCGGCAGGAGCGGTGCGGGCAGCCGGATCTGGCGCCGCACGAACACCGCACCGATCACGAGGGCGCCCGCCAGTTCCGCGACAGCGATCCGCTGGCCCTCCGGGTCCCCGAGGCCGTCGATGCCGATGATCAGGAGGCCGAAGGTCAGCGCGTTGAGGATCGCGCTCACGAGATCGAAGGGCCGTCCGCTCGCCGGCGTCACCGGCAGGGTGCGCGAGGCCACCGCCAGCGCCAGCAGGCCGACCGGGATGTTGACCAGGAACAGCCAGGGCCAAGTCGCCACCGACAGGATCGCGGCCGCCACGGTCGGGCCCGCGGCCGAGGCCACGGCGACCACCAGCGCGACGTTGGCGACGCCCTGGCCGATCATCCGGTGCGGGTAGATGAAGCGCACGAAGCCGATATTGACGCTCATGATCGCCGCGGCGCCGAGACCCTGGACGATCCGGGCCGCGATCAGCAGCGGCAGGCTCGGCGCGACCGCGCAGGCAAGCGATGCGGCCACACGAAGATCGCGAGGCCCGGCAGGTAGACCTTCCGGAAGCCGAAGATGTCGCCGAGGGAGGCGAGCGGCAGCAGACTCGCGGTGACGGCGATCTGGTAGGCGTTGACGACGAAGATCGCGTCGGCCGGCTTTACCGCGAGGTCCTTGGCCATGACCGGCAGGGCGACGTTGACGATGGCGCCGTCGAGCACCGCCATGGTCATGGCGAGCCCGACCGCCGCCATGGCGAGGACGCGCTCCCGCGGCGGCAGGCCGTCGGTGCTGCTGCCCTGTGCGGCGGCGCCTGAACCGGGCGGGACCTGCGCCATGATCGCGCGCGCTCCTGCGGCGTCCCGGACGGCCGTGACGTCGATCGTTGGGAAAAATCCGGGCGCGGTCGCGCCACGAAGACTGGCTTCCTGTCGCGCAGCGCCGGCGGCCCGTCGAGGGGCGCGGTGTGTTGTATGTCACGGCGCGGGCGGGTTTGTTCGCCTCGGGCGGCCGATCGGCGCGTCCATGTGCGGCCCGGGGCGCCGCTCAGGCGAGCATGTAGGTCAGCAGCGAACGGAGCTGCGCCGGCTTGATCGGCTTGCGCACGAGCTCGGCCCCCGCCGCCACGACCCGCGCCTCGACGTCCTCGGTATGATCCGCGGTCGTCACGATGACCGGGAGCGGATCGGCACGCCCGACCCGCAGGAAGGCGGCGACTTCGAGCCCGCACGCGCCGTCGTCGAGGTGGTAATCGAGCACGAGGATGTCCGGCGCCGCTGCCCCGGCCTCGACGGCCGCTTGAACGCCGGCGAGATCGCGGAAGGTCGAGACCCGCGCGTCCCAGTTCTGGAGCAGGCGCGCGAGGGCGTCGGCCGTGGAGGCGTCGTTCTCGACCACCAGGACATGCGCCCCCGACAGCCGGGTCGCCACGGGAGCGGGCGGCGCGGCGGCGGCCGGGACTGCGCTCAGGGGCAGGGACAGCGCGACGCGGGTGCCGTGGCCGGGCCGGGAGGCGAGGCTCAGCGGATGGTCCAGCGCCTGGGCCATGCGCCGGACGATCGACAGGCCGAGGCCCAGCCCCGGCTCCTCCCCGGTGGCGGTGCGCGCGCCGCCGCGGAAGAACTCGTCGAAGACGAGGTCGCGTTCCTCGGCGCTGATCCCGCAGCCGGTATCGGTCACCTCCACCCGGACGCCGCCGGCGCGCCGCCGCGCGGCCAGGACGATGCCGCCCGCGCTCGTGTACCGGACCGCGTTCGAGACCAGATTCTGAAGGATGCGCTGCAGCAGGACCACGTCGCTCGTGACGGTCAGGTCCGGGCAGCGCACCGAGAGCCGCAGGCCCTTGCGCTCCGCGAACGGCTTGAAGCTCTCCGCCAGCTCGGCCAGCAGGTCGGGCAGGAACACCGGCTGCAGCTGCGGCCGGACGATGCCTGCATCGAGCTTGGAGATGTCCAGGAGTGTCTTGATCAGGTCCTCGATCGTCTGGAGCCCGCGCTCCACCTGGCCGGCGATGGTGCGCGCCTCCGGCGGCACGTCGAGGTCGGCCAGCGCCGAGATCGACAGGCGGGCGGCGTTCACGGGCTGCAGCAGGTCGTGGCTCGCCGCTGCGAGGAAGCGGGTCTTGGACCGGTTCGCGGTCTCGGCCTCCTCCTTGGCGGCGCCCAGCGCCGCGTTGGAGCGCTCCAGCCGGTGCATCAGCCCGGTGAGCTCCTCGGTCCGGGTGCGGACCCGGCCTTCCAGCATGATGGCGGTCTGGAACAGCGAGTAGGCGCTGCCCCGCTGGTCCATGGTTCGCTCGACATGGGACATCAGCGCGGCGTTGATGCGCTCGAGCTTCTCGATCCGCCGGTGCAGGGACGCGTCGGTCTCGAGCCCGCCGGCATGGACGGTCACGAGGCCACCGGGGGCAGGGCGTCGCCGGGTTCCGCCACGGCCAGGCTCTTGCCGATGGCGATGCCCGTGAAGGTCTGGTTCAGGTGCATCGCCCGGTACTGCTCGCCGAAGGTCTCGAAGCCGACGACGTTGTAGCGGCGGTAGAGGTCGGTGATGCCGTGGCGCACCTGGCGGCTCTCGGCGTCGAGGCGGCGCAGCACGCATTCGAAGCCGATGATCAGGTCGACCCCGCCGAGCGCCGCGTCGAGCCGGGTCAGCTCCGCCCGCGTCGAGGCGACGATGTCGCGCGGCTCGGCCAGCGTCAGCACGACGCCCTCGTCGACGGCGCAGAAGAAGCTCAGCGAGCCGTCCTCGTTCATCCGGCGGATCGACCGGCAGAAATACTCGCCCCCGACCTTCACGGCGAGCGGGTAGGCGGCGAAGCTCATCGGTGACAGGCCTTCGGGATCGAGGCCGATCGCCATCGCGTATTCGCGCGCCGCCGGCTCGGCATTCAGCTCGTGCACGGTGCGCCGCTCGCCGTCCGACGCCGTGACCACGAACTTGGTCCGCGTCGGCTCGAAATTGTCGCTCTTGAAGATCTCCACCGAGAAATCCGTCTCGACCAGCACCAGGACCGCCGCCTTGCGGTGGATCTTGCCGCCGTGGAGCAGGACCGCGTCCCGGAAGCGCAGGTCGTCGCCGGCCGAGCCGCCGACGATCGGGATCCCGTCGAGCGCCCAGGCGATGGCCGAGACCACGGTCTCCTCGGCATTGGTGAGGCCGTCGATCAGCGAGAGCGCGAAGCGCCGCCCGGCCGCGGCCGGGTCACCCTCGCGGCAGCGCTCCGACGGATCGAGCGTCCGGCGCAGCGAGCGGACCGCGGACGCGGTCCGCTCGACGTCGAGATGGTCGATGGCATCCAGCACCGTCGAGACGATGCGGAAGCGTTCGGCTGGAAACGCGATGGCGACGAGGCCGCGGTCTAGACCGCCGGCCGGCGCGATGCCGCCCGACATCGAGCAGCCGGCCACTGGAACGCCGGGAAACCGGGTCTCCAGCTCGCGGGCCAGCATCTCGGCATCGTAATCGGCGGAGAAGAACACCACGATCTGCGACAGGGCGGAATCGCCGACGGCCCGGGCCACGTCCCCGACCGCGTCGGTGGCCGAGGCCGCCTCCGTCCAGGCCGTGCAGATGCCGCACAGATGGCGGCGAACCCCCGATCCCTGAGCCACTTTCCACCCCCTGCGACCCCCTCGGCGAGCTTGGCGCCCGCTCTTCAGCGTCTTGCGCGGAGTATGTCGTGCGCAACCGAACCGCGCAACTTTGCGGCTCGATGCGCGCTCAGGTTCAGTCGGTCAGGACCGCCCCGTCAGGTTCATTTGGACCGTCACTTCATGCAGGCATCCTCGGCCTTCTCGAAGGCCGCCGGCTTGGGCTCGTGCTCGGGGGGACGGTTGCGGCCCAGCGCGCCGTCGGAGCGGGCACGCAGATACGTGTAGATGTCGGGCATGTAGCACATGACGTTCCGGTTATCCCCGAAGGCCGGCATGACCAGCTCCTGCGAGGCGTTCACGTCCTTCTTGCCGCCGACGATGATCCCGGCGAAGTGCGCGTAGTCCATGCCCTTGAGGGCATCGACCAGCGACGGCGCGTAGGTCGAGCCCATCCCGTCCGGCCCGTGGCAGACGATGCAATTGGCGTTGTACCGGAGGTAGCCGGACATCGTGTACCAGTCGACTTTCTTGCCGTTGTCGGTGACGTGGTAGGTCGGGTCGCCGTTCTTGTCGGTGTACTGGCCGTCCTGGACCTTGGCCGGCTGTGTCGGACCGTCGCTCTTCAGGTCGGCGGCGCTCGTCCCGCCGGACGCCGCGGGCGGCGTGGTCGGGGCCGCGAAGGCCGCGACCGGACCGAGAGCACCTGCTGCGAGTCCGGCCAGGACGATCCCGGTAACCCTGCTTGCTGCGCACCGCATGAGATTTCCTCCTGCCGCACACAGGCTGTTTCTCGGGGATGCGGCGCGGGGATAACGACCTTCGCCGATCAGGAAGGTCTCGGTGTTCATTCACGTTTTCGCGCAGGCGGCGAACCCGCGATCACAACGATGTGGCCGTCTTGCATTATCCGCGTTGCGCACAGCATTAACCTTTTGTTAATCGGCGGATTGCCGCCGGCCCGCCGGCGTGAGAGCTTTCGTTAACGAGAGCTTAACGGTTGGGTCACGGCGATGCGGTTCGCGGTTTCCAAGGTGCAGGGACTGGTCTCCGGCTCCGCATCGCGTCGGCTCTCCGGCCCTCGCCGCGCGGTCTTCGGCCTGGCCCTCTCGGTCCTCGGCCTGGCCGGGCTCGCGCTCCC
Organism: Methylobacterium sp. OAE515; assembly: GCF_041806315.1. Taxonomy (NCBI): domain Bacteria; kingdom Pseudomonadati; phylum Pseudomonadota; class Alphaproteobacteria; order Hyphomicrobiales; family Methylobacteriaceae; genus Methylobacterium; species Methylobacterium sp. OAE515. The sequence continues at coordinate 35,302 of NZ_JBGMUV010000001.1, read as the reverse complement.
TGCGGCGGCGCAGACGCTGGCGAGCCTGCCGTCCGAGGCCGGTGCCAAGGTGCAGGGTGATGCTCGTCCGATCGCCGCGTGGGTGACGTTCTGCCAGAGCTACGCGGCGGAATGCGCGGTGGACCGGACCGAGCCGTCGCGGATCAGCCTGACGCCGGCGACCTGGGCGACGATCGTGTCGGTGAACCGTCGGGTGAACAAGGCGGTCGAGCCGATGACCGACCAGGACCACCTGCACGTGGCCGACCGCTGGGACCTGGCCGAGGACGGCATCGGCGATTGCGAAGACTTCCAGCTGCTCAAGCGCCACCTCCTGGCCGAGGCGGGCCTGCCGCGGCGGGCAATGCGCATGACCGTGGTGATCGACGAGAAGGGTGAGGGCCACGCGGTGCTGACGCTGGTCACCGACCGGGGCGACCTCGTCTTGGACAACAAGACCAACGCGATCCTGCCCTGGCACCGGACCGGCTACGTGTTCATCAAGCGCGAGAGCCAGGACGCCGTCGCCTGGGTGTCGCTCGGCGGCGTCACCTCGCCCGTCACAACCGCCAATCGCTGAGGCTGCCGCGTCGGGCGCCGCCCGCGGGTGCCTCTCGCCTCCGAGCCGATATCTTAACCGGTTGCTAACCCTGTCGGTGGCATTCTGTCCGGGGACGGAGTGCCTGATCGATGCTGCCAGCCCGCCACCTGTCGCCGGTCCTGTCTCTCGCGGCGCTGCTGGTCGTCGGCTGCGGTACGGCACGGGCGAGCGGCGACGCCGCGATGCGGCACGACCTCTGGCGCGACTGCCTCAACCGCAACTTCGAGATCCAGGCCGTGCTCACCGAGCGGGAACTGGCCGCCGACGCGGCCTTTCGGGCCTGTCGGGACACCGAGGACGCGTATCTGTCGGCCCTGGCGGGCTCGCCGCTCCTCGCCGACGACGACGTGGTTCGCGCCCGGCCAATGCTTGCCAGCCGCTTCCGCGCCTGGTTGATCGGCGGCCGCGGATAGGTCCCCGACCCGGTGATGGGCCCGGGACCGTGTCCGTCGCGCGATGACCCCCGGCCGGGCGAGCCGAAACCCTGCCTTTCCCGCCACGCTGCCAGGCGCATGCGTCGTTGCGAGGACGACCGGCCCGCAACCGTCAACCCGCGGAATCCCGACCTCGGATGTGCGGATGCGCCCGACGATCGCGCGTCAGATCTGCCGAGCCCTCCGCGTCGGCTCGGATTGTCCAGGGGCGGATTTGAAAAATCGCCCGGCGAAAAAATCTATAGATTTCAGATAGATGTGTTCTGTGCCCGGTTGCTGGAAGACGAGTCCGCCGAGGCGCGCCGGTCGGCGGAGGCGCGGCGCCGGGCGGGCACCCAGGAGATGGCCGAACGCTTCGAGCGCGCCGTCGCCGGGATCATCGCCCGGGTCGCATCCGCGGCCGCTACGCTTCAGGCGACCGCGCGGCAGATGGCCGATACGGCCCAGGGGACAGCTCGGGACTCCAACTGGGTCGCCGCCGGGCAGGCCGAGGCCAACATCACCACATTCGCGGCCGCGACCGGGGAACTCGAAGGCTCGACCAGGAGATCCGCCGCCAGGTCAGCGCCTCATCCGACATGGCCCAGCTGGCCGTCGCCGAGGCCGATCAGACCCCGGCCCTGGTGACGGAGCTGCACGAGGCGGCGGAAGCGATCGGCACCGTGGTCCGGCTGATCGCCGCGCTCGCCGAGCAGACGAACCCGCTGGCGCTGAACGCCGCGATCGAGGCCGCTCGTCCCGGCGCCGCCGGGCGCGGCTTCGCGGTGGTGGCCGCCGAGGTGAAGGCGCTCGCCGGGCAGACGACGGCGGCACGGAGGATATCGCCGGGCAGATCGGCCGGATCCAGCGTGTCACCGGCGATGCGGTCGGTGCGATTAGCGCGATCCTGAGCCGGATCCGTGAGATCGCCGGGATAGCGGAATCCGTGGCGGCTTCGGTAGCGGGGCAGGGCACCGCAACGCGGGACATCGTCTGCCATGTTGCGGACGCGACGGCAGGCACCCGCGCGGTCACCGTCACGATCACGACCGTGGCGCAGGCTGCCGCGCAGACCGGCATTGCGGCGGCGCACGTGCTCGCTGCCGCGTCGGACCTGTCGCAGCACGCCGACGCGCTCAAGACCGAGATGGACAGGTTCTTCGCCACCGTCTGGGCGGCTTGAGCGGTCCCGCCTGCGTCATTCGGCGCCGATGCAGGCCTCGCCAGGGCGGCCGGCCGCGTTCCGGCCTACGCCCCGCAAGCACAACAGCTGCGTACGTTCGAGATCCGCTGTTCGCGTGCGCCGTAGATCGGGTCCGGGGTCCCGTAGATCCGCCAGTGCTTGATCCACTGCTTGACGTAATGCGGGCCATTTGGCGTCGTCGCGAGCGCGTGGGCGGCCCAGCAATCGGCCAGCTTCTTGGATGTGGTATGGATGGCGAGCGATCCGTATGCCTGGACGAAATAGAAATGACTGGCATCGGCGACCTGGGCATCGACGGCGGCGGCCCGCGAGGGACAGTAGAAGATGCCGTCCGGTCTCGCGGACGCGACTTCTCCGCCCGTCATCGCGCATTGATTCGTCAGCATGACGTCAAGTAGTCCACCTGTGGGACGCCATTGCGCCAGACTTTGGTGTGTCAGTCCAGCGTAGTTCGTGGCAACCGCGACGAACAGGATCGTTTTATTCATGACGTTCTCCTCCGGATCGAGCCGCGGAGGAACTTTACATCATGAAGGCTGCCGTCGATCACTTGCCAGGCAAGGCCGAAATCTGGGTACATGACAAAATGAGCCGCGCTTTGCGAGACCGTGCGCTCGGCCTGCCCCGGCCGCGCGCCGCGATCCCGTCCCGCTACGGCTTCAACCGGGCCTTGATCCGCCGGGTGAGCCCGTCGCGGACGTCCCGATAGGCGTCGAGGCGCTGCTCGCGGGAGGCGTCCTGCACCAGCGTCGGATCCGGGGTCGGCCAATACTCGACATCAGCGGCGAGCGTGTGCGTCAGGGCGAGGGCGCGGTGATGCGCCTCCGGAGCGAGGGTGATGATCAGGTCGAAGTTCAGACCCTCCCAATCCTCCAACTCCTCGATGGTGCGCGGGCGATGCCGGCTCGCATCGATCCCAATCTCGTCGAGAGCGGCGATCATGAACGGGTCCGTGGGCTCGCCGGAGCGCACGCCCGCCGATTGCACGTAGGTCGACTTGCCGAAATAGGCGCGCGCGATCGCCTCCGCCGCCACCGAGCGCACGGCGTTGTAGTTGCACATGAACAGGACGGACTGGACCCGTTGCTTCTTCGGTGTGGTCTCGGGGAGGGGCTCAGCCATCGCGCGCAGGGCCGAACGGCACCCTAGCCCTTCCAGTGCAGGGCGAAGATCAGGGTGAACAGGCGGCGCGCCGTATCGTGGTCGAGGTCGACCTTGCCGTCGAGGCGCTGCTTGAGCGTGTCGGACGCCTCGTTGTGCAGGCCCCGCCGACCCATGTCGATCGCCTCGATCTGCGACGGCGAGGCGGTGCGGATCGCGTTGTAGTAGCTCTCGCAGATCATCTCGTAGTCGCGGATCACCCGCCGGAACGGCGTCAGCGACAGGAGGTGCGTCATCACCGGCTCGCCATCCACCGTGCTGATCGCGAAGGACAGCTTGTTCTCGACGAGGCCGAGCGTCAGCGCATAGGGGCCCTCCCGGCCGGGGATGGTGAAGGAATTGTCCTCCAGGATGTCGAACAGCGCGATCGCCCGCTCATGCTCCTGATCCGGGTTGCCGCGGGCGATCGACGCCTCGTCCAGGCTCACCTTCGCGAGGCGGTTCCGGCCCGCGCTGCTTCTCCGCCATCCCCAAAACCTCACAGGTTCAGCCGGATCGCGACGGAGCGGGCATGCCCCTCAAGGCCCTCCGACCGGCCGAGGTTTATCGCTGCCGGGCCGAGCGCCCGCAAGCTCTCCGGCGTGCAGGCGAGAATCGTGGTCCGCTTCATGAAGTCGAGGACCCCGAGCCCGGAGGAGAACCGGGCCGAGCGGGCCGTCGGCAGGACGTGGTTGGGGCCGCCGACATAGTCGCCGATCGCCTCCGGCGTGTGCGAGCCGAGGAAGATCGCCCCGGCATTGCGCACCTTGGCGGCCAGCGCCTCGGCATCCTGCGTCTCGATCTCCAAGTGCTCCGGGGCGAGGCGGTCCACCAGCGGCACGGCCTCGTCGAAGGTCCGGACCCGGATGATCGCGCCGTAATCGCGCCAGCTCGCCCGGGCGATCTCCTGGCGGGGCAGGGTGGTCAGCGCGCGCTCGACGGCGGCCTCGACGGCGCCGGCGAGTTCGGCGCTGTCGGTGATCAGGATCGCCTGCGCGGCCACGTCGTGCTCGGCCTGCGCAAGCAGGTCGGCGGCGATCCAGTCCGGGTTGGCGTGGCCGTCGGCCAGGATCAGCACCTCGGACGGGCCGGCAATCATGTCGATGCCGACCTGGCCGAAGACACGGCGCTTGGCCGCCGCCACCCAGGCGTTGCCGGGCCCGACGATCTTGGCGACCGGCGCGATGGTCGCGGTGCCGTAGGCCAGCGCCGCCACCGCCTGGGCGCCGCCGACCCGGTAGACCTCGTGCACGCCCGCGAGCTGCGCGGCGGCCAGGACCAGCGGGTTCATCTGGCCGTCCGGGGTCGGCACCACCATGACGAGGCGCGGCACGCCGGCGACCCGGGCCGGGAGCGCGTTCATCAGCACGGAGGACGGATAGCTCGCGGTGCCGCCCGGTACGTAGAGGCCGACCGATTCCAGGGCCGTCCAGCGCCAGCCGGCTGTGACCCCAAGGGCGTCCGTGGCGCGGTGGTCCGTCGGGCGCTGCGCCCGGTGGAAGCTCTCGATCCGATCGGCGGCGAGGCGCAGGGCGTCCAGGGATTCGGCCGGACAGGCCGCGACCGCCGCGGTGATCTCCGCGTCGGTCACCCGGAGGTTCTCCGCGGAAAACCCCGCGCCGAGGCGGTCGAACCGCCGCGTGAATTCGACCAGGGCCGTGTCGCCCCGGGCGACGACATCCCCGATGATGCCGCGCACGGCCTCGTCCACGTCCTCGGCGATCTCCCGCTTGACCGTGAGCAGGCGCGCGAAATCGGCGGTGAATTGCGGATCGCTGCTGTCGAGCCGGACCATCGGATGCCTTCTGTCTCTCGTCAGGCCGCCGTGCCGGCGGCCGTATCCCGCGTGTCGATGTCGTGGCCGGGACGGGTCGCCGCTTCCCAGACCGGGCCCAGATCCTTCATCCGGACCTCGATGCATTCGACCTCCAGCCGCACCGCCGCACCGCCGGAGAAGACCAGATCGACGTGGCCCGAGGGGGCGTTCGTGGGCGTGAAGGTCAGGGCCAGCAGGCTCATCGGCGTCGCGTCGCCAGGTGTCAGGCCGCGCGTCTTCACGGTGAGGACGCGCTCGAAATGGACGCCGGCGAGGCGCCGCCTCGGCGGGACGTCCGGCGTCCAGTCGAAGCGCCGCGCGACCATCAGGAACCGGTGCTCGCCGGCCAGATAGGTCAGATCCTCCGGGCGCAGGATCGCGTCCTGGAGGTGCGCGGAGATCACGGTCAGGTCCTCGGCGTCGAGGGCGGCGAGCCTGAGCAGCTCCATGAAGGTGTCCTCGGGAAACGTCAGCGCGGATCGGATCAGACGGGAGCGGCCCGCGGCAGGGCGTAGGTAGCGGCACGCTCCCGTTCGGGCAACGGCCTGAGCCGCTTGGCGATCCGGATCCGGCCCAGGTTCGGCCCAGCGCGGCCGCGTAACATTGCCTCTCCAACGCGTCGAGGCAGGATCGGGGATGGGCAAGCGCCATCACGCAGGCGGGGCTGATCGTGCTGACGCTGGGGATGGCGGCCGGAGGTCCTGCCGCGGCGCAGGTCGGCCCGGACGCGCGGCCCTACGTGTTCGGCCGTCCCGACCCGGACCGGTTCGACGAGCCTCCGCCGCGGTGGGGTCGCCGGCCGCCGCCTCCGGACGACGCGTATGACTGGCCGCGGCGCCCGCCTCCACCTCCGCCGGATGACGACGGGCCGCGCTATCGCGGGCGCTATCGCGACGAGCGGCCGCTGTGGCGCGACAGCGTCTGCGTGACCGCCCGCGGAACCTGCGTGACGGCGCCAGCGCCACCCAATGCGCCGTGCGGCTGCGAGATCCCGGGCTTCGGCTACAAGTGCGGGCAGATCGGCGACTGACGGGCGCGCTTGCCGAAAGACGCCTGCGGTGGACGGGCTTCGCTCCGTCATCACGCGGGTAACGACGTGGGACCCTGGGGGTGCGCGACGTCGAGAGGCGTCGCGCAGCCCGGATCGCGAAGACGGCCGGTCGGCCGTGTCCCTGGGCTCAGGCCCGTACGCGCTCGATCAGCGCCCCGCAGCGGCCCAGCTTGGCCTCCAGGGCCTCGAAGCCGCGGTCGAGATGGTAGACCCGGTTGATCTGGGTCTCGCCCTCGGCGGCGAGGCCCGCGATGACCAGGGAGACCGAGGCGCGCAGGTCGGTGGCCATCACGGGCGCGCCCTTCAGCCGCTCCACGCCCTCGACGATGGCGAGGTCGCCCTCGAGCCGGATCTTCGCACCGAGGCGGGCCAGCTCCTGCACGTGCATGAACCGGTTCTCGAAGATCGTCTCGCGGATGTGCGACTGACCCTTGGCCAGCGTCATCAGCGCCATGAACTGCGCCTGCAGGTCGGTGGGGAAGCCTGGGAACGGGTCGGTGGTGATGTCGACCGCCGCGATGCCGGCGCCGTTGCGGCGCACCCGGATCCCACCCTCGACCTGACTGATCTCGGCCCCGGTGGTCGACAGGACGTCGAGCGCGGAGTGCAGCAGGTCGGCCCGCGTGTCCTTCAGGACCACGTCGCCGCCGGCCATGGCCACGGCCATCGCGTAGGTGCCGGTCTCGATCCGGTCGGGCAGGACCTCGTGGCGGGCGCCGCCCAGCCGGGCCACGCCCTCGATCTCGATGCGCGGGGTTCCAGCGCCGCGGATCTTGGCGCCCATCTTGTTCAGGCACTCGGCGAGGTCGACCACTTCCGGCTCGCGGGCGGCGTTCTCGATCACCGTGGTGCCGTAGGCCAGCGACGCCGCCATCAGCGCCACGTGGGTGCCGCCGACCGTGACTTTCGGGAAGTCGATCCCAGCCCCGCGCAGGCCGTTCTTGGTCCGGGCGACCACGTATCCGGCATCGATCTCGATCTCGGCGCCGAGTCTCTCCAGGGCCATGATCAGCAGGTCCACGGGCCGCGTGCCGATGGCGCAGCCGCCGGGCAGCGACACCTTGGCCTCGCCGAAGCGGGCGAGCAGCGGCGCAATCACCCAGAAGCTCGCCCGCATGGTCGAGACCAGCTCGTACGGCGCGGTGGTGTCGATGACGTTCGAGGCGGTGAGCCGGACGGTCTGGCCGGTCTCGGTGGTCTGGCCGGGCCGCTTGCCGACGACCATGTGGTCCACACCGTGGTTGCCGAGGATCCGCGTCAACGCGGCGATATCGGCGAGCCGCGGCACGTTGATCAGCTCCAGCGTCTCGCCGGTGAGCAGGCTGGCGATCATCAGCGGCAGCGCCGCATTCTTGGCGCCCGAGATCGGGATGATGCCGTTGAGCGGCACGCCGCCGGTGATGTGGATGCGGTCCATCGTGTGTCCTCGGGCGACGCACCCTTACTGGCGCGCGGCCGGCCGTACTGCTCGCGGGCGCGGAAGCGCCCAGGCTTAGCCGTGCCCTATAGACCGGATTTGTCGGAATCAGGACCGCTTCCGTCAGGCTTGCGCGCGCAGGACTGGTCCGCATCCGGAGCCGGACTCGCCTCCGCCCGGCCGCGGCCCTGGGCCTTGCGGCGGCGCAGGTTCTGGCGAAGCGCTGCCTTGAGCCGTTCCGCGCGCTCGACGTTCGGGTCGGTCATGGCGCGACCCTTGGTCGCCGCAAGGTTGGGGCGGGCACATCCCGGCCGGACGAGCGATCTGCGGGTGGTGCCATGGGCTGTTACAGGGCGCTGGAGCCAAGTTCGGACCGGACGATCCTTGGGGACGCTAGCGGGTTCGCGCCGGCCTCTCAACGGATGCAACGCAGCGATGCCCGAACCTTACCTTGAACCAGTTCCAGATCCGCGCGTATCTTGCGCCCCTCACGCGAAGGACTGACCGAGGCCGGACCTTGATCGCGGGACCCGGGCGCTCGACGGCGCCGCCCGCGCGGCCGAACACGCGAAGGACGCTCGATGACCGTGACCCGGATGCCCAGCACGATGCTCGCCTCAGCGGGATCGACGCGCGCGGGTTCTGGCTACGAGCGCTACTTCCGCGGTGCCCTGGATCAGCTGCACGGCGAGCGCCGCTACCGCGTCTTCGCCGACATCGAGCGGATCTCCGGGCGGTTTCCGACCGCGAAGTGGCGCCAGCCCGAAGGCAAGACCACCGAGATCACCGTGTGGTGCTCCAACGACTATCTCGGCATGGGGCAGCACAAGGAGGTCGTGGCTGCCATGACCGACACCGCCGCGCGCTGCGGCGTCGGGGCCGGCGGCACCCGCAACATCGCCGGCAACAACTCGCCCCTCGTCGATCTCGAGCGCGAACTCGCCGACCTGCACGGCAAGGAGGCAGGCCTCGTCTTCACCTCGGGCTACGTGTCGAATCAGGCCGGCATCTCGACGATCGCCAAGCTGATCCCCGACTGCCTGATCCTCTCGGACGCCTTCAACCACAACTCGATGATCGAGGGCGTGCGCCATTCCGGCTGCGCGAAGAAGATCTTCCGCCACAACGATCTCCAGCACCTCGAGGAGCTGCTTCAGGAGGCCGGCGACCGGCCGAAGCTGATCGTGTTCGAGTCGGTCTACTCGATGGACGGCGACGTGGCGCCGATCGGCAAGATCTGCGACCTGGCCGACCGCTACGGAGCGATGACCTACCTCGACGAGGTTCACGCCGTCGGCCTCTACGGCCCGCGCGGCGGTGGCATCGCCGAGCGCGACGGCGTGATGCACCGGGTCGACGTGATCGAGGGGACGCTGGCCAAGGGATTCGGCTGCGTCGGCGGCTACATCACCGCCTCGGCGGCGATCTGCGACGCGGTGCGCAGCTTCGCGCCCGGCTTCATCTTCACGACGGCCCTTCCGCCTGCCGTGGCGGCTGCGGCCCGGGCGTCGGTGCGGTATCTCAAGCGCTCGAGCGCCGAGCGGGAGGCGCATCAGCGCCAGGCGGCGGCCACCAAGCTGGCCCTGAGCGCGGCGGGCCTGCCGGTCCTGGAGACCGAGACCCACATCGTGCCGGTGATGGTCGGCGACGCCGAGCTGTGCAAGGCGGCGGCCGACCACCTGCTGGAGCACCACGCCATCTACATCCAGCCGATCAACTACCCGACGGTGCCGCGCGGCACCGAGCGTCTGCGGATCACGCCGTCGCCGTTCCACGACGCGGAGCACATCGCGCACCTGGCCGCGGCGTTGACGGAAACCTGGGAGGCGCTGGACCTGCCGCGGGCCGGGACGGTGTTCGTCGAGGCGGCGGAGTAGACGTTTTCGACGCAGCTGACAGAGCGCGACCTACTCCCTTTCCCGTGCGGGAGAGGGTTGGGGTGAGGGATGATCAGCTTCAGAATGGGGCAGGCTCTCGACGCGCGCTGAAGGGCGCGTTTCTTCCGGCGAGGCCTGATACCTCATCCTGTCCCCCCCCCGCCCGGAAGAGGGGACCCGGGCCTCGCCGGTCAGCCGGTAGGGCTCGTTCAGGCTGGCACCCAGCCCATCCCCCGTCCCCATCTCGTCTTTTTCGGCGCCGGCCTGTAACGACTGCGCCAACCCGTCCTCGCGAAAAGTCTCGAAAAGATGATCTCCTCACCCCTCATGACCGTCATGGTCGATGCCGTGCGCAAGGCTGCGCGCGGCCTGCGCCGCGACTACGGCGAGGTCGAGAACCTGCAGGTCTCGCGCAAAGGTCCGGGCGACTTCGTCTCCGCGGCCGACCGCAAGGCCGAGGAGGTGCTGCGCGACGCCCTGATGAAGGCGCGTCCGGGCTACAGCCTCGTGCTCGAGGAGAACGGGATCATCGAGGGCACCGACAAGAGCCACACCTGGCACGTCGATCCCCTCGATGGAACCTCGAACTTCCTGCACGGCGTGCCGCATTTCGCGGTCTCGGTCGGCCTGGAGCGCGAGGGCCAGATCGTGGCCGGCGTGATCTTCGACCCGATCAAGGACGAGCTGTTCGTCGCCGAGCGCGGCAAGGGCGCCTACCTCAACAACCGGCGCCTGCGCGTCTCCGGACGCCAGGACATGGCCGACGCGCTGGTCGGGTACGGCACGCCCTATCTCGGCCGCGGCAGCCATCCGCGCCTCCTGCGCGAACTCGGCGCCGTGATGGCGGTGGCCGGCGGCACGCGCCGGATGGGTTCGGCGGCCCTCGACATGGCCTACGTCGCCTGCGGGCGCCTCGACGCCTACTGGGAGCGCGACCTCCAGACCTACGATTTCGCCGCCGGCGTGATCCTGGTGCGCGAGGCGGGCGGCTTCGTGAGCTCGGCGGACGGCGCGGCCGAGCCGCTGGCGCCTCGGTCGGTCGCCGCTGGCAACGAGGGGCTGCACCGGGAGCTCGTCGCCATCCTCAAGAAGGTCCAGGCGGCCTGAGCCGCCCTGTCATCTCGGGGCCGCGCAGCGGAGCCCAGGATCCAGAGCCGCGACAGCGACACATCCTGCGCCGTCGGTGTTTCTGGATTCCGGGCTCGCCTGCGGCGGCCCGGAATGACGGCGCCGCCTATGCCGCCCGCAGCCTGAGTCGGCCGCCACGCCGCCACCAACTGGTCAGCACCGCAACCTTCTGCTTTAAGCCCGCTCGTCTCCACGGAAGGCCGAACGCATGGAAGCCCGCCGCCACGTCGCGCTGAAGGAATCGGTCCGCTCGATTCCCGACTACCCGAAGCCCGGGATCATCTTCCGCGACATCACCACGCTGCTCAGCGACCCGCGCGCCTTCCGGCGGGCGGTGGACGCGCTGGTGCATCCCTATGCCGGCGGCCAGATCCATCAGGTGGCTGGCATCGAGGCGCGGGGCTTCATCCTGGGCGGGGCCATCGCCCACCAACTCTCCTGCGGCTTCGTGCCGATCCGCAAGAAGGGCAAGCTCCCGCACAAGACCGTGTCGATGGCCTACGCCCTCGAATACGGCACCGACGAGGTCGAGATCCACGTCGACGCGGTCAGGCCCGGCGACAAGGTGCTGCTGGTCGACGACCTGATCGCCACCGGGGGCACCGCGACCGCGGCCGTGAACCTGCTCCAGAAGATCGGGGCCGAGATCGTGGCCGCCTGCTTCGTCATCGACCTGCCCGAGATCGGCGGGGCGCAGCGCCTGCGCGACATGGGTGTCGAGGTGCGCGCCCTGATGCAGTTCGAGGGCCATTGAGACCGGCGAAACGTTGACTTCGCGGGGTCCATCCGCCATAAGCCCGCCACTCGCGACGTGGCGCCCCGCATGGGCGCCCTTCGTGTTTGCAGACAACCAAGGACGCGTGAAGGTCGGGTGCGGCGTCAGCCGCCCGCGAGCGCGCCTCGACCTTTGAAGGCTCTGAGCCATGAAGAGAACCTACCAGCCGAGCAAGCTCGTCCGTAAGCGCCGTCACGGCTTCCGTGCGCGCATGGCCACCGCCGGCGGCCGCAAGGTGATCGCGCGTCGCCGCGCCCACGGCCGCAAGAAGCTGTCGGCCTGAAGCCGGATCCTCGCGGGCGCGGCCGCCGTCAGGCCTCGCGCCACGAGGCAAGTGGTATCGGCCGGGATCGAACCATCGATGGCGACGATCGAGCGGCTCAAGAAACGACCCGACTTCCTGGCGGCAGCCGAGGGGCGTCGCTTCCACACCGAGCGCATGACCGCGCAGGGGCACCTCCGGAACCCAGAGGCCTGCCCCGGCCTCCGTCTCGGCTTCACCATCACGAAGCGTGTCGGCCACGCGACGGAGCGCAACCGCATCCGGCGCCGCCTGCGCGCGGCCGTCGGGCTGGTCGCGGCCGAACTGCCGGGCGAGCTCGCTGGCCTGCCGGCCGACATCGTGCTGATCGCCCGGCGCCCCGCGCTGGACGCCTCCTTCGAGGCCCTGGCCGAGGACCTGCGGCGCGCGATCCCGGCCGTGACCCGCCCGGCGGCGCCCCGCGGCGATCGGTCCCCCCATCGCTCTGGCGGCCGGCGGTCCAAGACCACACCTCAGACAGCATCTCTCCCGCGCGATGCGGACCGCGCCTCCGCGCAGGCCGTGCCGCGCGGAGAAGCCGACATCGGCCCGTCGCAGCGGTGCGACAGAGATCCCCGAATCACCGGCGCGCACAGGTCCCCCGGGGCCGGCGCCGGTCCTGATGCCACTCCGAACGCGTGCGGCGGTGTCCCTGATGGGCAATGACAAGACGAACATGTTCGTGGCCATCGGCCTGTCGCTGCTGGTGCTGCTCGGGTGGCAGTACTTCGTGGCCGGCCCGCGCATGGAGCAGCAGCGGCTGATCGAGGCGCAGAACAAGGCCGCGCAGCAACAGCAGCAGCCCCCGGGCGTGACCCCGGACGGCGTGCCCTCGCCGTCGCCGAAGGAGGGCGGCCCGGCCGCACCCGCGCCCGGCACCCTGCCGACCGCGCAGGGAGGCCCGGTCTCCCGCGAGGCGGCGCTCGCCCGCTCGCCGCGCATCCGGATCGAGACCCCGGCGCTCTCCGGCTCGATCGCCCTGAAGGGCGGCCGCGTCGACGACGTGTCGCTCAAGAACTACCACGAGACCGTCGATCCCAAGAGCCCCGAGATCGTGCTGTTCTCGCCGGCCGGCAGCGAGACGCCCTACTATGCCGAGTTCGGCTGGGTCGGCGCCAATGCCGGGCCGCTGCCCAACAACGACACGCTCTGGACCAGCGACGGCAAGACGCTCTCGCCCGGCATGCCCGTGACCCTGACCTGGGACAACGGCGCCGGCCTCGTGTTCAAGCGGATCTTCGCCGTCGACGACAAGTTCATGTTCACGGTCCGCGACGAGGTCGAGAACAAGGGTTCGGGAGCGATCACGCTCTACCCGTACAGCCTCGTCTCCCGCTGGGGTAAGCCGCACACCCAGGGCTACTACGTCCTACACGAGGGCATGATCGGCTACCTCGGCAACGACGGCCTCCAGGAATTCACCTACGACAAGCTCGCCAAGGAGGGCGCCTATGGCGGCGCCAACACCAAGGGCCGGGCCTGGACCGGCGTGAACGGCGGCTTCGTGGGCATCACCGACAAGTACTGGGCGGCGGCCGCGATCCCCGATCAGGATACGCCCTATACCGGCGCCTTCACCGACCGGACCGACGGCACCACCAACGTCTACCAGGCGAGCGTGCGCGGCGACGCCGTGAACCTGGCGGCGGGCGCCTCGGCGACCGCGACGCAGCGGCTGTTCGCGGGCGCCAAGGAAGTCAACCTGATCAACAACTACGAGAAGGACCTCGGCATCAAGCACTTCGATCTGATGATCGACTGGGGCTGGTTCTTCTTCATCACCAAGCCGATGTTCCGGGCGCTGGACTTCTTCTACCACCTGTTCGGCAATTTCGGCGTCTCGATCCTGGTGGTGACCTTCTGCCTGAAGCTCCTGTTCCTGCCGATCGCGAACCGGTCTTACGTCTCCATGGCCAAGATGAAGGCCGTGCAGCCCGAGATGGCCGCCATCCGCGAGCGCTACAAGGATGACCGCCTGAAGGCGCAGCAGGCCACGATGGAGCTCTACAAGAAGGAGAAGATCAATCCGGTCGCCGGCTGCTGGCCGGTGCTGATCCAGATCCCGGTCTTCTTCGCGCTCTACAAGGTGCTGTTCATCACCATCGAGATGCGCCACGCGCCGTTCTTCGGCTGGATCCACGACCTCGCGGCGCCGGATCCGACGAGCATCGTCAACCTGTTCGGCCTGCTGCCCTTCCCGGCGCCCGACTTCGTCCACCTGGGCGTCTGGCCGCTGATCATGGGCGTGACCATGTTCGTGCAGATGAAGATGAACCCCGCGCCGCCGGACCCCGTCCAGGCGCAGATCTTCACCTTCATGCCGATCGTGTTCACCTTCATGCTCGGCTCGTTCCCGGCCGGCCTCGTGATCTACTGGGCCTGGAACAACACCCTGTCGGTGATCCAGCAATACGTCATCATGCGCCGCAACGGCGTGAAGGTGGAGCTGTGGGACAACCTGCGGACCACGTTCCGGCGCGGCAACGGCACGAAGGCGGCCGCCACCAAGAGCTGACGGGCGAGACACCGTGACTGAGACCACCGACGACGCGGCCGACCTCCTCGAGGCCGGCCGCCTCCTGTTCGCAGGCGCCGCCGATTTCTACGCGGCCGCCCAGACCCTCGACCGCCTGCCGCCCATGGAGGGCGTCGAGATCGCCTTCGCGGGTCGCTCGAATGTCGGCAAGTCGAGCCTGATCAACGCGTTGACCGGGCGGAACACCCTGGCGCGGACCTCGCACACGCCGGGTCGGACGCAGCAGCTCAACTTCTTCCGGATCGGCGAGCGCCTGTCGCTGGTCGACATGCCCGGCTACGGCTACGCGGCCGTCGAGAAGGCCAAGGTTGAGGCCTGGACCCGGCTGATCCATTCCTACCTCAAGGGCCGCGCGAGCCTCGCCCGGGTGTTCATGCTCATCGACGCCCGGCACGGCTTCAAGTCGATCGACACCGACGTGCTCGACGGCCTCGACAAGGCCGCGGTGAGCTATCAGGTCGTGCTGACCAAGGGCGATTCCCTCAAGAAGGGCGAGGTCGCGAGCCGTATCGCCGGGATCGAGGCGGGGCTCGCCAAGCGTCCGGCGGCATATCCGCAGGTGATCCTGACCTCGAGCCGCGACGATTCCGGCGTGCCGGAGCTGCGGGCGGCCATCGCCAAGCTTCTGGTGGAGCGCGGCGCGTGAGGCTCTCAGCCCTGGACCGCGCTCTGGCGGCGCTCGCCTGCCTCGCCGGCCTGCTCGGCGTCGCGCTGAGCGCGGCCGCCGCGCATATCCCCGGGGCGGATTCGCTGAAGACGGCGGCGCAGTTCCTGCTGTTCCACGCCCCCGCCATCCTGGCGCTCGTCGGCTTCGGGGCGGCGAGTCTCGCCCGGGCCGGTCTCGCCCGCGTCGCGGCGGGGCTGCTGATCCTGGGGCTGATCCTGTTCTGCGGTGACCTCGCGGTGCGCACGTGGCTCCAGCACCCGCTCTTCCCGATGGCGGCGCCCATCGGCGGCTTCGCGCTGATGGGCGGCTGGCTCGTCGGGATCCTGGGCGCGCTCGTGCCGGCGCGGCGCGGGGCCTGACAGTCCGGCTCGCGACCTGAGCGCCGCTGTCGTTGCGAGCGCAGCGAAACAATCCAGGGCAGCATGACATCGATCAGCGCAGCGCCGGCTGGATTGCTTCGCTCCGCCCGCAAGGACGTTGCGCCTCAGCCGGCCCGAACCTGCAGGAATTTTACCGGCGGCCCCTGCGTGTCGGAAAAAACCCCCGCGGTAAGCGCCCCGCCATAGACCGCGGCGGTGTCGAGGTTCGTTCGAAACCGGCGGATCTCGGGACGCCCGTTTCGCTGCGGCGAGTGACCGTGGACCACGTGGCGGCCGAAATCGTGGTCGCCGTCCAGGAACGGCTCGCGGATCCAGAGGCGGTTGTGATCGTCCGGATCCGGGATCTCGGCGCCGGGCCGGAAGCCGGCATGGACATACCAGCGCGCTTCGTCCTCGTGCAGGGTCGGCAGGCCCTCGAGCCAGTCGAGGGTGTCGCGCGGCAGATCGCCGACCTCCCGCGCACCGAAGGCGGCGAGCGTCGCTTCCCCGCCGTTGTAGAGCCAGTGCTCCGCCGCCTGAAGCGTCTGCAGGGCGTCGAGCAGCATTCGCTCGTGGTTGCCCATCAGGCAGACGACGCGCTCGGGCTCGGCCCAGTTCAGGCGGCTGACGGTGCGGAGCACCGCGGCGCTGTCAGGGCCGCGGTCGATGTAGTCCCCGAGAAAGACCAGCCGGTGCGCGCGGCCGCCGGCGTGGTCCTCGATCCGCTTCAGCAAGGCGTCGAGGAGGGCGGCGCAGCCGTGGACGTCGCCGATTGCGTAGGTGAGGGGGCCGGAATCCATGGCGCCATCGTCCATCGCGGCGCCGCGCTCCGCAAGACCGCGCGGGGCCGGCGGGCTACTCAGCCAGGGCGCGCATCACCGCAATCAGGTCCGCCTTGCCCTCGAAGCCGATGCCCGGCAACTCCGGCATGGTGATGTGGCCGTCCTCGACGCGGACTCCGTCCGGGAAGCCGCCATAGGGCTGGAACAGGTCCGGATAGCTCTCGTTGCCGCCGAGTCCGAGGCCGGCCGCGATGTTGAGCGACATCTGGTGCCCGCCATGCGGGATGCAGCGGGACGGTGACCAGCCGAACTCGACCAGCACGTCGAGGGTGCGCAGATACTCCACCAGCCCGTACGACAGGGCGCAGTCGAATTGCAGCCAGTCGCGGTCGGGCCGCATGTTTCCGTAGCGCAGGAGATTGCGCGCATCCTGGTGCGAGAACAGGTTCTCGCCGGTGGCCATCGGCCCGGGATAGTAGGGCGCGAGCGCCGCCTGGAGCGCGTAGTCGAGGGGGTCGCCCGCCTCCTCGTACCAGAACAGCGGATAGTCCCGGAGCATCCGGGCATACGCGATGGCGGTCTCGAGGTCGAAACGGCCGTTGGCGTCCACCGCGAGGCGGCCTCGGCCTTCGATCTCGGCGAGCACCGCCTCGATCCGGCGCCGGTCCTCGTCGATCGGCGCGCCGCCGATCTTCATCTTCACGACATTGTAGCCGCGGTCCAGGTAGCCGCGCATCTCGGCCCGCAGGGCGGAATCGTCCTTGCCGGGATAGTAGTAGCCGCCCGCCGCGTAGACGAAGACGCGAGGGTTGGCCGCGACGCCGTTCCGCTCCGCGAGCATCCGGAACAGCGGCTTCCCGGCGATCTTGGCCGCCGCGTCCCAGATCGCCATGTCGAGGGTGCCCACCGCCACCGAGCGCTCGCCATGGCCGCCGGGCTTCTCGTTGCGCATCATCGCGGCCCAGATCCGGTGCGGATCGAGGTTGTCGCCCGCATCGGTGAGGAGGCTCGCCGGATCGGCCTCTAGGATCCGATCGCGGAAACGCTCGCGGATCAGGCCGCCCTGGCCGTAGCGGCCGTTGGAGTTGAAGCCGTAGCCGACGACCCGCCGCCCGTCCCGGACCTCGTCGGTCACCACCGCCACGAGGCTCGTGGTCATCTTCGAGAAGTCGATGTAGGCGTTGCGGATCGGCGAGGCGATCGGCTTGGTGACCTCGCGGACGTCGACGATGCGCATGGCTCTCTCCTGGCAGGGGCGGTGATCGCGCTCTAACCCCGGTGGCGGCCGGGAGGCCAATGCCGATTCCGGGTCGCGCGATGCGCGGCCGGCATCGGCCGTGCGCCACCACCAGGGAGTCCCGCATGGACCTGGACTGGCTGAGGGATTTTCTGGCGCTCGCCGAGCATCGGACCTTCTCGCGGGCCGCGGAGGCCCGGCACGTGACGCAGCCGGCCTTCAGCCGGCGGATCCGCGCCCTGGAGGATTGGATCGGGACGTCCCTGTTCCTGCGGGGCGCGCAGGGCGCCGACCTGACGCGCGCCGGTGACCGGTTCCGCCCGGAGGCGGAGGATCTGGTCCGCGGCCTGGAGCGGGCCCGCCGGGAGACCCGGGCGGCCGGCGACCGCGCCGGGGCGAGCCTTGCCATCGCCGCCACGCACGCCCTGTCCTTCACCTTCTTCCCCGGCTGGATCCGGAGATGCGTGCAGTTCGACGCGCTCGGCGCGCTGAACCTGATCTCGGACAGCATGGAGGCCTGCGAGGCGATCATGCTGGCCGGCGAGGTGCAGTTTCTTCTCTGCCACTATCGCGCCGACGCCCAGACCCGCCTCGACGACGGACGGTTCGAATCCGTCCGCGTCGGCGCGGACAGCCTCGTCCCGCTCTGCGCGCCGACCGACGGCGGTGCACCGCTCTGGCCGCTTGCTGCGCCGGGCCGTCCGGCACGCCATCTCGCCTACGGAAGCGCCTCGGGTCTCGGCCGTATCCTGGCGGCGACCGGCATCGCGGGCGACCGGGAGGCGGTCTTCACCTCGCACCTCGCGGCGACGCTCATGACCATGGCCCGCGAGGGCTACGGCGTCGCGTGGCTGCCGCTGACGCTCGCCGAGGCCGCCCTGGAGCAGGGCCATCTCGTCAGGGCCGGGCCCGACAGCCTGGACGTGCCGGTCGAGATCCGACTGTTCCGCGCGCCCGAGAGCCGGACCGTCGCCGCCGACGCGCTGTGGCAGCGGCTCACCGGGCGCGAGCCCACCGGATCTCAGTCCTTCGCGACCCGGGCGTAGCGCCCGTCGTACCGTCCGGCCCGGATCTGCGCGAGGACCTCCGCCTCGCGGGCGGCTTGGGCGCGCACGGCTTCGCGCAGCGTCGGCACGAGGGCGGGCGGGAAGGTCACGACGCCGTCCGCGTCGCCGATCACCACGTCGCCCGGATTGACGGTCCAGCCGCCGACGCAGACGGGTACGTTGAGCGCGCCGGGTCCAGTCTTGAACGGGCCGCGCGGGGTGGCGGCCCGGGCGTAGCAGGGGAAAGCGCCGTCGGCGAAGGATTCGGTGTCGCGCACGGCGCCGTCGACCACGAATCCCGCCACACCGCGGCTCTCGGCGATCGCCTTCATGATGTCGCCCACGAGCGCCCGGCTCGTGTCGCCGCCGCCGTCGACCACGATCACGTCGCCGCGACGGACCTCCTCAAGCGCCTGATGGATCGCGAGGTTGTCGCCCGCCCGGACGCGCACCGTAAAGGCTGTGCCGGCGAGCCGCGCGCGTCCGTGGAAGGCGCGCAGGCCCGCGAGGACCGGCATCCGGTCGAGGCAATCGCTGATGGTCGCGGTCGGAACGCCGTCGAAGGCCGCGAGCAGCGCGGGATCGACGGGGGGCGGCGGCGGATTGCGTGAGATGGCAGTCATCGGCCCCGACATATCTCTGCCGCCACGGCCGTCGGGACCAGGACGGGTCACAAGAAGACCCGGTGATCCTGCCTCAGGACGAGCTCGGTGTCGCGGTCGAAATCCGGGCCTGTCAGTGATCGGCGGCCGGTACCGCCCCGCCGCCGCTCGTCGCGAGCTTGCGGCGGGCATCGGCCTGGCCGCTGGTCGCCCCGAAGAAGTTGGCGGAATCGCCGAGCTGAACCGAGGGCTGGCAATTCGGCGTGCAGGACAGGGATTCCCGCTCGAGCCCGCGCTGGACCGTGATCGTCGAATCCCGCGACGCCTCGACCCGGATCGTGGTCTCGGCGATCATCGCCCCGGCATTGTCGAGGGCGATCAGGTTCGTCGACCCGAAGCTCTTGCCGGTCAGCACGAGGACGCCGTTCTTCTGCGGCGTGACTTCCGCGATGATCGGGTTGCCGACGATGACCGTCGACGTCTTCTCGGGCAGGCGGATGACCTTGGCATTGTCCACCAGAATGGTCACCACCGGCAGGGGATCGGGCTGGCCGGCGGCCGCGGCGGCTCCCGCCATCAGGCAGAGAATGAGGCCGGTTCGGCCCGCATGCGACAGAGTGCGGCGCATCGAAAGTCCTCGGGAAAGGGCCGGCGGAGTCCGAGACGCCGCCTCATCGCGCGACACTACGGGGCACCGGTGAAGGAAGCGCTAAGCAAGACCGGAAGTCCGGCGCGTCGGGCGTCAGGGAAACCCAACCTTCACCAAGCTCGCACTCGGTCGGCCTAATCGACCCATGCGCAATCGATTTAACCGATTTTCAAGGCGTAATTGGCAGTCTGCGCAGGCCGCCGATCGAGACCTGAAAACTCTTCATCGGTCATCGCGCAAGCATTTAGTCGCACTGTGTTGATCGAAGGATCTCTCCTCATGAAGACCCTGTTCTCGCGCTTCGCTTCGGACGAGTCCGGCGCCACCGCCATCGAGTACGGCATGATCGCCGCCCTGATCGCGGTCGTCATCATCGCCGCGCTGAAGACGCTGGGTAATAACCTCGGCAACAAGTTCAACCAGATCTCCACGAACATGAACTGATCGCGACCTCGACGGCCACGATCTGCGGCAGGTCTGAGACTCCCTGGCTGTCAATGGACAGACGGGGATGTCTCGACCGGCCGGCGCGGCCGTTGGTCCAGGTCTGAGTGCGCGGGGGCAGGCTGGGCCCGGCCCCGTTGGATCGATCCTCCGCAGCAAGCAACGTCAAGGTTGGTCCCGCGATGGTCGGCGCAGGCATGGCAAGTTCCGTGGCGGTTTCAGGGATCCCGGGTCTCGGCCTCGCCGGCTTCGGATTGCTGGTGCTGTTCCCGTTCCTGATGGCCTATGCTGCGGCGAGCGACCTGCTCACGATGCTGATCCCGAACCGCATCTCGCTCGCCCTCGTCGCCGGTTTCGCGGTCCTGGCCCTGACGGGGCCGATGAGCTGGACCGAGATCGGCTTCCATCTCGGCGCCGGCGCGGCCGTGCTCGTGGCGACCTTCACGCTCTTCGCCTTCGGAATCATCGGCGGCGGCGATGCCAAGCTGGCGGCCGCCACCGCCCTGTGGCTCGGCTTCGACGGTCTCGGCGACTATCTCCTCGTCGCCTCGGTCTTTGGGGGAGCCCTGACCCTGGGCATCCTGTTCGCGCGGTCGCATCCGCTGCCCGGCCGGATCGCCCGCATGCCGTTCGCCCTGCATCTGCACGATGCCAAGACCGGCATTCCCTACGGCATCGCCCTCGCGGCCGCGGCCCTGCTCGTGCTGCCCGAGACCGAGGTGTGGACCCGGGCGCTGGCGGGCTGACGCGACGGGACGTCGCCGGACGAGCGCTTGTTCCCCGCCTGCACCGCTCCGCCGCGTGAATTCCTCGGTTCGGGATCTGGAGCCGCGGTCCCCGCCCGGATAAAAGTCGAGCATGCCCCTCGCGCTGCTGCGTCGCCCCGATCCGGAACACCTCGAGGTTGAGCACGAGGGGGCGAGCCTTCACATCGCGCTCCGTCGGCGCCCGACCGCGCGCCGCATCACCCTCCGGGTCTCGGCCGCCACCGGCGAGGTGGTGATCACCCTGCCCAGCCGGACCGCCGTGAACACCGCGCAGCGTTTCGCCGCGAGCCATGCGGGCTGGATCGCCGCGCGGCTCGCGCGCGTGCCCGCGCGCGTGCTCTTCGAGCCGGGGGCCGAGGTGCCCCTGCGCGGCGAGGCGCACCGCATCTGCCTGCGCGACACCCGCAGCGGCGCGGTGCGCGTCGTGCGCGAGAACGACGCGTCGGTGATCTCGGTCTCCTGCGACCCGGCCCATGTGGCGCGCCGGGTCCGGGATTTCCTCACCCGGGAAGCGCGGCGCGACCTCGCGGAGGCGATCGAGCGCTACGCACCGCGTCTCGGCCAGCGGCCGACTCGCATGACCCTGCGCGATACTCGCAGCCGCTGGGGGTCTTGCACGGCGCGCGGCGAGCTGAACTTCTCCTGGCGCCTGATCCTGGCACCGCCGATGGTGCTCGACTACCTCGTCGCCCACGAGATGGCGCACCTGCGCGAGATGAACCATTCGCCGCGGTTCTGGGCGCTCCTGGGCGACCTCTGCCCGAACGTGGAGGCCGCCGAAGCCTGGCTCAAGCGCAACGGCAGCAGCCTGCACCGTTACGGCTGAGCGGCCGGACGGGCCGGCATCAGGATAGCGTCAGCCCGTCGTCAGCCTTTGGCGCGCAGCACGCGCTGGCGGACCACGACGTCGGCCGGCCATGCTGGCCGCGGATCGACCTCGCCCGGCATGAGCGTGCGCGGGGCGACGCTGTCGCAGACCTCGCGCTGGCGGATGATCACCGGGTTGCCGAACGTGTCGCGCCGGCGGATCACGCCGCCGTCCCGGCAGAAGCCGGCGATCGCCGCCTGGCCGTTGCGGCGGCCGTACGGGTTCGCCGCGACCGGCGGATGCTCGACCACCAGCGTGTCGCTGCGGTTGAGCGAGCGCTCGACATAGGTGGTCTCGTCGACCGGCAGGGACTGGGCCCCGGCCTGCGCGAGGGTGGCCATCAGGCAGGCGGCCGAGAGGGCGAGCAGGCGCATCACGGGTTTAGGATCCGGCGCTGGAGGACTGACGGAGATTTATCTAGGCCGGGACTGCCCGCCCGGATAGCGTCGAGGCGCAACACCGCGCCCGCATCGCTTGACAGCGCGGGTCCGGCCATGGTCGGAACACGCCCGATTGTACGGCTCCCGCCGGTCCTCGGCCGGAGCGTTCCGAAGGGATCGTCGGTGCCGCTTCACGCGAGGCTCGTTCGTTTCCGGCGCGCTGCCCGGCGCGTCGCGCTGCCAGTCTTCCTCGCCCTCGTCGCGGCAGCGCTTGCGCCGGCGGGGCCCGCGGCCGCCCAGGGCATGGTGCGCAAGACTTTCGAGGACTGGCAGCTGCGCTGCGAGACTCCGGCCGGCGCCAAGGCCGAGCAATGCGCCCTGGTGCAGTATCTGGCTGCCGAGGATCGCCCGAACCTGACCCTCGTGGTGATTGTGCTGAAGACGGCGGACAACCGCGGCTATCTCCTGCGCGTGGTCGCGCCGCTCGGCGTCCTGCTGCCCTCGGGCCTCGGCCTGAAGATCGACCAGACCGATATTGGCCGGGCTGGGTTCGTCCGCTGCCTGACCACCGGCTGCGTCGCCGAGGTCGTGATGGACGACGGGCTGATCCGCCAGTTCAAGAACGGTTCGCAGGCCACCTTCATCGTGTTCCAGACGCCCGAAGAAGGCGTCGGCATCCCGCTCTCGATGAAAGGCTTCGCGGCCGGGTTTGACAGCCTGAAATGACGATGCCGGCCGGGAGGCGCGCGATGTTGGGATATCGGCACATCTCTCTGAAGCTTTCAGCGAAGACGCCGCGGAACGCGTTGATCTCCCGCTCGGCCGCCCCACTCGGCTTCAGCAGCCTTCTGCTGGCCTCTGTGCTGGTCGCTGTCCCGGCTAGGGCCGAGGAGGGGAGCGTCTTCTCCAACCTGTTCAAGTTCGGCGGCACCACGGTGCCGCCGTCACAGGCGGAGAGCCTCGATCCGGCCTATTGCCCGCCCGTCGAGGTCGCCGAGGGCGGCGCGGCCTCCCGAACCCTGGCGGGCGAGGCGGTGCGCACACAGTTCTCTCTCGGCCGCCTCGCCCGCGAATGCACGCGGCGCCAGGATGGCTCGATCACCGTGAAAGCCGGGGTGGAGGTGAACGTGCTGCTCGGCCCGGCGGGCGCACCCGGCCGCTTCGACGTGCCGGTGACGTTCCAGATCCGCCACGAAGGCAAGGTCGTGACGAGCCGCGTCGAGCGCGCCAGCGTGACCGTCGGACCCGGCGAGGCCCAGGGCTTCGCCACCATCGTCGCCGACGAGCTCCTGGTCCCGGTCGCCCTGACGGCGGATTACGACATCGCGGTGGGCGTCGGCACCGCAAAGGGCGGTGGCGGAAAGGCCGCCGCGAAGCCGCGGCGGCGCAAGCCCGCGGTCGCTGCAGCCCCCGATGGCGGAGGCGACGCTGCCCAGTGACGCCGCGGCGCGCCTCGGCGATCCCCTTCTCCCACCCGCGATCCTGAGAGCGCCGGCCGTCCGCGGCCGGCTCTGGCTCGGCCGCGAGACGCAGTTCCGCCTGGAGCCGACCGACGATCCGGTCTTCGATCGCCGCATTGTCCTGCCGGACGGCACCACCGGCTGGATCGTGCTGAGCTACGGCGGCGATCCCGCGCCGGCACAGCCTCGCCCGATCCTCCGAGTTCTGCGCGGCCCTGAGAACGTCCCGCAAGACTTCGTCCTCCCGGGGGCGTCGTCCGGCATCGCCCATTGGCTCGGCCTGATCCCGTCGGATGCGACGGAGATCCGCCTCTGCGCGGCACCCGACTTCGTTCTGGAACGGGTCGGATCGCGGCGCGAGATCGGGGTCCTCGCCCAATGTCTCTTGCGCCGGCCTTGGCGCTTCGTCGGTGCCCTCTACGAGCGCGCGCGGGGATCTAAGCGCCGCTACCGCGACACGCTGCGCGGTGCTTGCGCGGTGACGTCGATGGCACAGTTTCCGTCCTGGCTCTCGGCACGGGCGCGGCCGGCGCGACTCCCCGTCAGCGGCTTGCGGATCCGCTGCCTCGTCCTGGCGCGGCCCGGCGAGACGGCGGCCTTATCCGCAACGCTCGACGCGCTTCTCGCGCAGACGCACCCCACACAGGCTCTCTGCGTCGCCTGGGATGGGGACGGTCCCGAAACGCCGGATCCGCGAGCCCTCCATCGAAGCTGGGACGCGGACGCATCCGCGGACAACCTGATCGCTGGCGCCGAGGCCCTGTGCCTACTGCGGCCGGGCGACATTCCGGCCCCCGATGCCCTGGCGCTGCTGGCGCAGGCTCTGCCTCAAGCGGATCTCGCCTACGGCGACGCCATCGGCCTCGACGGGACACCGCAGCTGAAGCCGGATTGGAGCCCGGATCTCGCCCTGGCGACGGGCTATTCAGGGCGGCCTCTTCTCCTGTCACGCGCGTTTCTCGTCGCATCGGGGCTGGGGCCGGTCGGTTCGATGGCGCAGTTCGCCCTGGCCATCGATCTTGCCGCGACGTCGGCGCGCGCGGCGCATGTCCCACGTGTCCTCGCCCACACCGTGAATGACCTCCTCGAGCCGGCCGCCCGGGCGGAGGCGCTTGGGGCTCGCCTGAAAAGCCAGGGCTCACCCATTCGTGCCGCTTTCCGCGACGGCGCCGTCCGCCTGGCCTGGCCCCTGCCGGATCCGGCACCGAAGGTCAGCGTCGTGATCCCCTCGCGCGACGGTCTCGACCTTATCACGCGGGTCTGCCGCGGCGTCCTGCACGAGACGGCCTATCCGTCCCTGGAGCTGATCATCGTCGACAACGGCTCGACCGATCCCGCCGTTCTGGCCCATTACGAGACCCTGCGCCCCGATCCGCGCGTGCGCATCCGCATCGATCCGCAGCCCTTCAACTTCGCCGCCATGGTCAATGCCGGCGTCGCCGAGGCCTCGGGCGCGGTGATCGTGCTGCTCAACAACGACGTGGCGGTGCTCGAGCCCGGCTGGCTGGAGGCGATGGTCCGGCTGGCCTGCCGGCCCGAGGTTGGCGCCGTGGGCGCGAAGCTCCTCTACGGCGACGGCACCCTGCAGCATGCCGGCGTCGTCGTCGGCCTCGGCGGCCGCGCCGGTCACATCCTGCGCCGCCGTCCAGGCGACACGCCGGGCCATCTCGGGCGCCTGCGCGTCGCCCACGAGGTGTCCGCTGTGACGGCCGCCTGCCTCGCCGTCGCGCGGGAAAAGTACCTGGCGGTGAACGGCTTCGACGCCGAGGCCTTCCCGGTCGACTTCAACGACGTCGATTTCTGCCTGCGCCTCGGCGCCGCCGGCTGGAAGACGGTCTGGACGCCGGACGCGACCCTCGCCCATCTCGAATCGGTCAGCCGCGGACCCTCCGTCGGCGCGAAGCGCGCGCGCTTCGAGGAGGAGGCGGCCCGGTTCTCCGAGCGCTGGCGCGCCGTGATCCGCCACGATCCGTTCTACCATCCCGCCCTGTCGCTCACGACCTTCGGCGAGGATCTGGAATGAGGCCGGAGCGCCCGACCTCCGGTGGCAATCTGCGTCTTGGATCTCCCCGCCGATCCTGGCGCCGGCTCGCCGCCGCGCTGCGCATCCTTCTGAGCCGGCCGCGGGCCGCCGCCGCGATCG
Source organism: Methylobacterium sp. OAE515 (assembly GCF_041806315.1). Classification (NCBI taxonomy): domain Bacteria; kingdom Pseudomonadati; phylum Pseudomonadota; class Alphaproteobacteria; order Hyphomicrobiales; family Methylobacteriaceae; genus Methylobacterium; species Methylobacterium sp. OAE515. The sequence goes on along the minus strand of NZ_JBGMUV010000001.1, from coordinate 9,660 downwards.
CCGCAGCCCGGTTGACGGGCAAGCGTTTGCGCGCCCGTCAGAGTTTCGCATCGCTCGTCGGGATCGATCACCGGCTCGCGCTCTCGCCGCGCCTCCTGAACCGCTTTCTGCCCGCATCCGAGGACCTGAGCCCCGCCTTCCGCCTGATCGGCGACGGCCAGCTCGTCGCCGGTGCCTCCGACCGTATCGAAGCTGCGTTCGCCGCCCATCCGGACGTTCAAGCCATCTACGGCGACGCGCTTATCCAGGATCGGCCCGGCGGGCCTGTCCTGCCGCTGCTGCCGCCGGTCTTCGACGCCGACCGGCTGGTGGCCTTCGACTATCTCGGACCCGTCCTTGCCTATCGGAGCACTGCCCTCGATCCGGGGGCCGAACCTGTCAGTCCCGCCGAGGCGGCGTTCCGCATCGCGGAGCGGTTCGGCTCCAGCGCGGTCGGTCACCTTCCGGAGGTCCTCTCGGTCCGGCGCACGGTAGGGGAGGGGGCACAGAATCCCCATGACGCGGTGGCGCGCGGTCATCTCGACCGGACCGGCCGCGCCGAAACCCGCCTCGCATTCGGGGCGGACGGGCTGGTGCAGGTGCTGAGCCCGCTCCCCGATCCGCGACCGCTCGCCAGCGTCATCGTCCCGACCCGCGACCGCCTTGACCTGCTCCGCCCCTGTCTCGACAGCCTGCGGCGCTGCACCGACTGGCCCCGTCTCGAGATCCTGGTCTGTGACAACGACAGCCGTGAGCCGGAAACCCTGGCCTATCTATGCTCCCTTGAGGACGAGGGATTGGGGCACGTCGTGCCCTGTCCCGGGCCGTTCAACTTCGCAGCCATGAACAACGCCGCCGCGGCCCGCGCCCGCGGCGACCTGCTGGTGTTCGTCAACAACGACGTCGAGGCGTTCCGGTCCGACTGGCTCACGCTCATGGCCCGGGAAGCGCTGCGCCCGGATGTGGGGGCGGTGGGCGCCAAGCTCCTCGACGGCGAAGGCCGGATCCAGCATGGCGGCATCGTGCTCGGCACCGGCGGCCTCGTCACCCATGGCCACCGCCACTTCCCGGGCGACGCCCCCGGCTATCTCGCGGCGTTGCGCGTCACGCACGCGGTCTCGGCAGTGACGGCCGCCTGCCTGGTCGTCGCGGCGGACAAGTTCCGGGCGGTCGGCGGCTTCGACGAGGCAGTCTTCGCCGTCGATTTCAACGACGTCGATCTATGCCTGCGCCTCAACGCGGCCGGCTTTCGCACGCTGTTGGTCCCCGAGGCGGTCCTGCATCACCGCGAGGCGGCGAGCCGCCACTGGACCCCGGAGGCCCGTGCCCGGCACGCCCGCGAGATCGCGGCGCTGAAAACGCGATGGGGGCCGCTGCTGGTGCAGGACCCCCATTATCATCCGGGCTTCGACCCGGACCTCTCGACCCATGGCCGCCTGCAGCCGGGCTTTCCGGAGGCCGGGCGGGCGCCCCTGCGCCGCCCGCCCGCCTGAGCGTGCCTACTGGACCAGGCGCGGGCCGCCGCCCTGGACCTTCTCGTTCTCCGACATGATGCCGAGCCGCTTGGCGACCTCGGTATAGGCCTCGATCAGGCCGCCGAGATCCTTGCGGAACCGGTCCTTGTCGAGCTTGTCGGAGGACTTGATGTCCCACAGGCGGCAGGAATCGGGAGAGATCTCGTCGGCGACCACGATGCGCATCATGTCGCCTTCCCAGAGGCGGCCGGTCTCCATCTTGAAGTCGACGAGGCGGATGCCGACGCCGAGGAAGAGGCCCGACAGGAAGTCGTTGACGCGGATCGCCAGCGCCATGATGTCGTCGATCTCCTGCGGCGTCGCCCAGCCGAAGGCGGTGATGTGCTCCTCCGACACCATCGGGTCGTTCAGCGCATCGTTCTTGTAGTAGAACTCGATGATCGAGCGCGGCAGCTGGGTGCCTTCCTCCAGGCCCAGCCGCGTGGCCAGCGACCCGGCCGCGACGTTGCGCACGACGACCTCGAGCGGGATGATCTCGACCTCGCGGATCAGCTGCTCGCGCATGTTCAGCCGGCGGATGAAGTGCGTCGGCACGCCGATATCGTTGAGGTGCTGGAAGACGAACTCGGAGATCCGGTTGTTCAGCACGCCCTTGCCGTCGATGACCTCGTGCTTCTTCGCGTTGAAGGCCGTCGCGTCGTCCTTG